>CAWHTN010000020.1:0-2681845 GCA_963832265.1 uncultured Acidobacteriota bacterium | reverse complement strand
GCTCGTCGTGCGCTACCCAATCCGTATGTTCGAAGACTTGCTTCCTTACACGCGGATGTCCACCGAAGAGGCGGTCGCCCTGGTCACGCAAGTCATCGAAGAGCAAAACGGGTGCTCGATTGACAGCGGGGCAGTCGTGGATTTGGTGGAGAAGCAGATCAAACTTGAAGGAACGTTTACCCTGCACAGCGAAACAGCGGCCAAGAACGGTGGAGACTTCGATTTCGACCTGGTAGCCGTGGTTGAAGGAGACCGTTTTCCCCGTTTTGTGGAGAGCCGGTTCGTGCATCAGGGTACTCATGAAAAAGGAAAAACCAAACGCACCAAGAAGCAAAGTCCTTGGTGGAATCTCGCTCTGGTGGCGAATCAGGCCAAAGGAAATCAGATTGGCTCGATAACCGATCTTAAGACCTCCTGTTACGCCGCCGGTTTCAGAGGAGAAGCCTACCAACTCGTGGATGAACTGCAGCATGCCTTGGACAGCCTCAAGTGGGGCACCGAGGTAAACCAGCAGCTCATCGCCGAGATCCGCCAAAAAGTGCCATCGGCGCCGTGGCTCCAGTTGAAAGATAAAGAGCGGGTCAGCGATATGCCGGTGCATCTTGAAGTTCTGCCCACCGACAAGATCGGGTACCTGTACAACCTCGCGAGGAAGGAAGTCGAAGACTTCTTTTCCGCGAAGTTACCGATCGCCGACTTTCACGGGCTAATCACGGGCGAGCATTTCACGCGGGAAATGTCCCAGGAGTGCCGCTTGGTCAATAGGATCTACGCCGAGGAAGTCGGAAAACTCATCAAGGAAAAACAGGTCTTGGACGAGGCTCTGGCGAAAGCTGAGGCCGAGTATCAGGCCAGACGAAATGACAAGGCAACCAGGAATGAAGCGCGCACTGGGCGCAATGCCGCCCGCAGTGCAGTCCACGCCAACAAGGAGCGGTCCCGTGAGGAGTTCCAAGCCTTGCGGTCAATCGTTCGAGCGTGGGGAGACGGAAAGAAGCAGAACCGGCGAGGCTGGTGTCAGTCCCTGCACGCGATTATCTGTGCGGGGAAAGGAAACGGCTCGTTGCTGTTTCACGCCTTCCCACAGGAAATCATCGACAAGATCGCGGAGGAGACCGGCAGCAGACCTGTCGAGGTCTTCGTTCCCGATCTGGTGGATGGTGAAATCGAGTTTGACGAGGAAGGCCGCGTCTTTCTCGTTGAACAATTCCCCAACGGCGATGGAAGCACGCACGAGCGCAAAATCTTCCTCCTTCAGATATCGAAGAAGGGCGAAGTGCTCGTGGACGGGAAAGCCGTCGATCGCGTGCAGCCATTCCCGATGCGATACGGGTCAGGCACGATCCGCGATGGCAAGCTGGTGTTCAACGATATTCGCCAGCGCACCACCGTAATAAAACGCGCAACGACGACCTTGAGCAAGCCGTGTGACGACACTCGCGGCGAAAAGCCTTCTTCGAGTGAAGCGAGCACGGCCCGTGCACAAGGAGAAACTCCATCGTGAACCAAATCCTGTCCAGGAGGCCTGATGTCTGGGCCTCCTGGACAGTCCTTATGTGAGGATGACAAGGAGGAAACGTGAAGAGGTTTTGGAATTCTTGCATAGCAGTTGCAGTCCTTTCATTGCCTGCCTGGGGACAAAAGGTGGAGGTGCAGAAACCGGATCGGGGACAAATCCTCCATGTGGAAACGGCCTTGAACCACTTGACCGTTCTCGAAATGAGCGAGCCGGTCAGCACGGTTGCGGTCGGGAGTCCGGTGTTCAAAGTGGAGTGGCGCGAGAACAAGGTCTTCATCGAACCAACCGAAGCAAGCGTGGCGACCAATCTGTTTGTGTGGACGGCGTCCGGCCGCTTCAATTACGAACTCGACCCGGCAGGAGCTGTGCCACAGATGAATTTCGCGATTGATCAGCCGCCAGCAGATCCCCCGGCCAATGTTTCTGCGAATCGGGCTGTCACGCCAAGTGACCCATCGCCGGCGGAAGTACTCATCGAAGCCAAGACCGTCCGTTTATATGGGTCGATTTCTGAAAAGAATCGGATTGCAGTTTACTTGACGGATTTGCTCGAACACGACGGGCAAGTCTTCATCCGGTACACCATCCGGAACCAGACCCAGAAAGCTTATGTGCCCGGAGCCCCGCAGGTAGTGGCACTCAATACGCCGCGTTACCGTCAATCGCTCTACCCTCTTGCAAATTATCAGCTCAGCCCCGACGAGGCAGCACGATTGAAGAGCGGCGGTGAGACCCGCATCGAGGTCGCGAAAGGCCAGATACGCTCCTCAAAAATTGAGCCAGGACAGGAAACGACGGGAATCGTGGCGATACCGCTTCCTCAGGAACACCACGAACCAACCGTGCTTCGGTTGGTATTCCTTGCCGGTCCTAATGGACCGATTAACGCAACGCTGGTGCTTTGAGATGCCGATGCAGGTTTCGTCACATGAGGCGCACGCCTGGATCAAGGAGTCTTTGGGACAACGGTCGGACATCGGTCTAACGAAAGCAATCGTCAACACGCTGTTCGACCCCCCTAGCCCCTTCGACCCGAGAGCACGACGCAAACCCAAAGCAGGATTCGTGATTGGCGCGCTGCTATGTGCTACTGCCGTGGTCTGTTTTTGCTATTTCAACTTTGCGGGTTAATGGTTGTGACTCGATGAGTTTCTTCGTCCAACTACTGGAGGTGATTGGGATTTTCGTCCCAGATGTTCTCACACTGGGGTTAGTCGCACCTGCGTTCTTCAGCCTTTACTGCATCGCGAAGGCGCTCGGTCTGACCGGGACCGCAGACATGGACTTGGCTCTTGGGATCTCTCTCATCCTCGCGTATTTGGGCACCGTCGCTGTCAACATCTTGAGTGTTGTACTAACTCCAGCGCGATCGAGAATGACGACCTCGTCTTGGTCGAAGTCAAGAACCGACCAGTCTGGACGTGAATCTCCGCCTGGGAAGCTGGAGGCGCAACCCGTCGAACACGGAGGCGCGTTCATTGAGTCATGAACCCTGCGTATTCAGCATCGCGTGAGCATCCTCCTCTTATCGAGACTTACGAGGTTGTCATCGCTGCACTCTTGCTCGCCGGTGGCTCGTTCGCTTGGTATATCGCGACAGAGCGATACCACTTCACTGGCGGGCAAGTCGCCGAATTCGCCTGCTATCTCTTCATCGGAATGACTGCTCTCTATTCCGCGGCATATTTGCTTCTAACAGCACGCTTGCGCCGAGAAAGACAGTGGCCGCATCCGCCGATGGTAGTGCGTCCCAACAGAGACGAGCGCGCAACACAAGAAGCATGGACGCAGGATGCCGTTGTGCTGGGCTACGACATACACGGCAAGCCATGGATGTGGCCCGATCGTGTCCGGGTGATGCAAGGAATTGTGTTGGGGATGACCGGATCGGGAAAGACGACCCTGCTGCGCAACATCATTACGCAGGACTTGTGCCGAGTTGTCGGACCTCGCGAAGACCGCCACCACATACCGATGGTGATCTTCGACGGCAAGGGTGACATGGAATTCTTTTACAGCCTTCTCCCACACATTCACCATGCCGGCCGCCTGAACCAATTGCGTGTTCTGAACCCCGCCCGGCCGGACATATCGGTGCGGTACAACCCATTCCACTGTAGCGATGACGACTACATGCCGGTAGTGAATATGGTGTTCGGTTCCTTCAACCTGCACGACGAGTTTTTCGGCAAGCACCAATTGAATTACCTCGCGGATATTGTGCGGGTGCTCGTGTACACGGGCCTGAAGTTCAACTTCTACGATGTGCTCGTCATGGCGATTGACGAACAGGTATTGCGGGAACAAGTGGCGAAAGCATCTCGGCATCTGGAGCAGGACACAGGGATAAGCACGCAGCGGAAACTCAACTTCGAGATGTCGGTGAAGAATTTATATCAATCGTTCCAGGACCGGGAACGGGTGCCGAAGATTCAGGGATTGCTGAACGAGTGCATGACGTTTCTCGACGACGAGTTGAGCATCATCACAGGCCCGTATGAGGACCTGCTTTCTCTGGACGAGGTGATCGAGCGGGAACTCATCCTGTTCGTGACATTGAATGTGAACAAGAACACCGAGCCGGTCCGTGCGCTTGGCAAGATGCTGCTGCAGAACCTTCAACTCGTGGTCGGCAAGAGGTACGAAAGCGAGGAACAGCGCCACAGGACGAACCGGCCGCTCTTCAGCGTCATCCTGGACGAATTCGCCCCCTTTGGATACCGGAACTTTCCACAAATTCTACAAACAGCGCGAGGCACCAACACAGCGTTTCTGTTCTCGATGCAAAGCCTCCCTCAGCTCATGCACGTCGGCCGCGGGTTCAAGGAGGATGTGGCCTCCGCACCGAATACAACCGTGACTCTGCGAACCCGCGACGAGGAAACCGCGAGCTATTTTCTGCGGGCCTCGGCGGAGCATCGCGTTACGCGGCGCAGCATGTCCATGGAGCGGTGGAAGTTCTTCGGATACGAACGATATGAGGAGACAGGCCGTGCAGTCGATGTTCAGGCCACCGAAACGCGTGCACTCGATGAGCACATCAAGAACCTGCCGAAAGGTCAGATGGAAATTCTCATGACGGATGACACGCGCGGAACTCTCCATGCGCACTTGCATGTGCGCCCTCCAGCGGACGTTCGAGTGCCTCACTTCGAGCCCGCGCTTTATCCTCGGCTGAAACAGTCGCGTGCAACATCGGTGGGCGCCCATTTGCGCTTTAAGAGTGCCGAATTCACCGCAGACGCGATCCGCGAGGCGCATGCGGTGAGAGTAAGGAATATGAAGCGAGCAATCTGTAGCGGCGTGCTGATGATCGTCCTTTTCTTTGTTGCTCCAAGTGTCCAAGCGCAAGCCCCGCAGCGGCACGTTGACCGGGACACATGGTACGAATTTCTGCTGAAGCAATTCAACCGGAGCGATTTCGACTATGGAACCTGGTTTGAGAAACGACGTGAGGTTTTCCTCCAAGCAACCGTGAAGGAACCGCACTTCTGGTACAGCGTGTCTGTAACGGTCGGGATGTTGCTCGTCATGGTTGCATACACCAAGCTGTATCTGGACCACCGCCGCAGCATGAGAGTCACCGCGGAGATGATGGCGGACATCTACAGCCACGATCTCCTTGCCCGCCAGGCGGCAACCGAAGCCATCGAGAAATACAACCGGCACATCGAGCAGTGTAATCGCGCGATCGAGGCCTCGGAAGCAGGGGACGTCCGACCCGGCTGGGGCGACACGCAGGTAGACAGTCTGAGAGCCGAGCTCCAGCGCGTCGCGGGTCAACTCGAAGCGACAACCCAGGATCGGAACAAACTTCAGGAAGAGCTCCAGCAGAAATCACTTGTCGTCGCTGACCTTTCCATGCGGCTTGATGCTTTGTCAAAGAAGGTGAACGGATCGCGAAGCTCCGGCAATGTGCCCGGAGAAACCGTATCGGCCGACGCAAATGGGGACGGCGCCAGGCTTGTGGGTCACATCAACCGTCTACAGGAAGATTTGTATTCCGAACGGCAAAAGAATAAGCATTTGAAAGGGGCATGATAGAGATGCTAGTCACTGTCACAGGTTTTGGGAGTGTTTGGCGACAACGCTTTGGTAAGAACCAGAGCGATCCGAAGCGGTTTGCACACGCGGCGTACTTCAATACGACTGGCATTCCCGTTGACGGAAAGATGCGGTCGCGGCCGAAGATTGTAGGCCATGTGCGGTTCAACGGTGTCGGAGGTTTCGATCCGAATCATCCGTTGGCAATGATCAACAGCGTCTTCGAGTGCGCGGAGCCCTGCGTTTGGCAGGGGCAGAACAAGGTTCTCTTCAAGCGCATGCTGTCAGCTCCGCAGCAGCCTGACTATTTCTTGGTTGTAGTTAGAGCCTGCGAAGTCGGACATCTGGATGTGGGGTCGCCGGCATGGAGGTCGGAGGGCACCCTCCTGATTTCCTTCAGCGAGTGTCGCAACCAACAGGAGGCGATGCTGTTGATGCCGACCAACAGTTGGCTGCGGACTGACGTCGGCAGGTTCGTTGTCCGGCCATTCGTCTCTTGGCCTTGGAGCGCACGCCTTCAGTTGGAGTCTGCATAGGAGTGCGGTGAACCGATGCGATATCCGAAAGGCTCTATTCAACTGAACCAGTCACGAGACCTGCCGCTCTTGCGTCAGATCTTGCGCTCGGAATTCGTCACCCACTCGCAGCTATTCGAATTCATGCAGCTGTGCCACTACGAGCGGAGTCGCAAGTCTTTCGATTGGAGGCTGCGCAGATTGGTGGATCGCGAACTTGTTCGGCGGCAGACAACGTCAAATTGTACCGGTGAGTTTGTGTATTCCGTCGCGAGCAGTGCTGCGGTTCTGCTGCAGGGCATGGGGGAATACTGCTTGGTGGGCCGTGACCGGTTCAACGGGAAGGAAGCTGAGCGAAGTGTTCTTCATTCCATCGGACTCAACCAGATTCATCTGAGTGTGCTTCGAACAGGGTTACTTGTCCGCTGGATAGGGTCGATGGAGGTCCGCTCGCAGAATGAGCTGACTGGGTTTGGTTTCGCGAAAGACTACGATGCCATTGTGACCGTTCGCACCGAAGCGGGTGAGCAGCGCTTCGCACTCGAATACGAACGGAGCCCCAAACCAATGCGGTACTACAGGGATGTCGCGGCTTCGCTGAGTCGGGAAGCGCATGTGAACCACGTGCTCTACCTGACCTGCAATTATGACTTGCTGCAGTTTGTTTCCGGTTTTTTTAGCAATACCAAGTGTCGTGTGTTCTTCGGTCTCGTGAAGGACTGGCACAGCCAACTTCTGGACATGCCCGTTTCCTGTAGCTCAGCGACTCGCTGCTTCCAATTGCGGGAAACTCTCAATGGCGCCGCCACACGTGTCGAGGCGGAAGTAGTTTCTGCGTAAACGCCTCGGTTGCCCTTCTATTGCCCTTTCTTTGATTCGACATTGAATCCGCATTGCCCTTGCGTGGTGCCATTTAAGTGACTGAGGATGCCGAACTTATTTATTTACTATTCTAGTCCTTATCGGTGTTTGTTCCTGAGAACCGGTTGGTTGGAGTTGCGTGATCGCCCGTGCCGTGTAAGGTCGGAGACTAGCAATGCTTCGGCTCGGCAGTTGCACCGAAGCGTGGATCTGGAGTATTGTTGGTGGCGGAGACGGCATGAAATTGCGGCAATTTGGGAGAAAGCTCCAGGCGGTCGCGGCGCTGATTGCGCTGCTGACTGCCAGCGTGCCTGCGCTGGCCGAATCGCTGTCTGCCTCTAGCTTGCCAGCCTGCTGCAACTCCGTATATTGCCCCATGCACCACCGCCAGGGTCACCAACCGCAAGGCGATAAAAGCAATTGCGATTCACAGAGCAGCTCATCTGGAAACGAGTGCATCTGCGCCTGTGACACGACGCCGAACCCTATCGTCGGAGCTACGCCGTTTGTGCTGATGGCGCCACTGGCAATGCGTTCTCCAGCGGGCGTATGGCCCGCGCAAATCCAGGGAGCCCGATTCGCTCCTTTCGTTGTAAGTATCCCGTTGACCCCTCCTCCCCGCACGCTTCCAAGCTAAATAGACAGCCACATTCAGAAGGTGACTTCCGCCGTATAGGGATATTGTCCCTGGGGCGCTGTTCTAATTCTCAATTCAAGCGAGGGAGCCAATGAGTTTCAATACGCGTTTGGTTTACACGAGAGCAGTTTTAATTGTCGCCGTTTGTGGATTGACGATCATTTCCGTACCGGCGCAAGCAGAGATTTTCGGGACCGTACATGGGATCGTTCATGATCCCCAGCACCGTCCCGTTCAGGACGTAGCAGTCGATCTAAAGGCGCAACACTCCGATTGGGTACAACACCAAAAAACGAATGGGAACGGAGAATTCGACTTCAGCGCCGTGCCATTGGGCGAATACACGGTCACTGCTACTGTGACCAACTTCCAACAGGCACAGCAGAATGTCATTGTCGGTTCTGGAACGAGCCCTGTACTGCATTTTCAACTGGAGTTGGCTAGCGTCAGCGAAAAGACAGTTGTTACCGGAGAACCGGTCATTGCAACGATGGATTCGGTCACTCCGACAACGCTTCTAAGCCGCCAGGATATGCAGGAAACCCCCGGGGCAGACCGCACGAATAGTCTGGCGATAATTACGGACTATGTTCCCGGTTCATACATTACCCACGATCAACTTCATATCCGCGGTGGGCACCAAGTGAGTTGGCTGGTCGACGGGGTGCCAGTCCCCAATACAAATATCGCTAGCAATGTGGGACCACAATTCGATCCCAAGGACGTCGATTATTTGGAAGTCCAACGTGGCAGTTATGACGCGGATTACGGCGACCGAACCTATGGGGTCTTCAACGTCGTTCCCCGGACAGGTTTTGAGCGCGACAAAGAGTGCGATCTCGTCACAAGTTTTGGAAATTTCTATCAAACGAACGACCAGATCAGTTGCGGCGGGCACACGCAGCGATTCGCTTACTACGGCAGCCTGAATGGAAACCGAAGCAACCTCGGCCTCCAGCCTCCGACGCCGCAAGTGATTCATGACGCCGAAAACGGCTTCGGCGGATTTGGTACGCTGATCTTCAATGTGGACCCGAAAGACCAATTCCGATTCGTGGTGTCTTCGCGCAGGGATTACTATCAGATTCCGAATTCCAACGGTCAGATCAATGAAATCGATGGCGTGCCGGGCGCCATCTACCTGACTCCGTATCCGCCTGGAACCTTTTTCCAAATGGATGGCGAGCAAGAAGCCGATACGTTCATTAACTTCTCCTGGGTGCGAACCCTCAGCCCCAACGCCCTTCTGACAGTGTCTCCATTTTTTCACTACAACAGCGCAAATTACAGCGCCAATCCGAACGACTTACCAACCGCGACGACCGACGATCGCGCCTCCACGTACGCCGGGGGGCAAGTGACTCTAAGCGGGACTGTCGCACGGAACACGATGAGCGGCGGGTTCTATGGCTTTTGGCAACATGACAACCAGCTGTTCGGCGTCCTGTTCAACGACCAGAGCGCGACAAATTTCACGGACCGTGAAATCGTTAATGGAGGTCTGGAAGAATTCTGGTTTGAAGATAAATTCAAGGCAACCTCATGGCTAACCCTGAGTGGCGGCGTGCGGCAATCTCACTTCAGTGGGACTATCACGGAAAACGCCACAAGTCCGCGAGCCGGAATTTCGATTCAAGTTCCCAAGATCAACTGGGTATTCCACGGGTTCTACGGGCACTTCTATCAGGCCCCTCCTTTGCTCACGTTCTCGGGGCCTGCGCTCGTGAACGCAGCAAGCGGACAAGGCTATAGCTTCGGGTCCCTATTCGGCGAGCGGGACGAAGAATATCAATTCGGCGTGACGATGCCATACAAGGGCTGGAGTCTCGACGCAGACACATTCCGTACGCGGGCGAACAATTTTTTCGATCACAATAATTTAGGCGAATCCAATGTGTTCATTCCCGTGACACTAACGGAGGCGTTGATTCGCGGATGGGAAGTGACGCTGCGTTCTCCACGTCTATGGCGGAGGGCGCAACTGCACTTGGCCTATTCCAATCAGATCGGCGAAGCACGGGGCAACATCACAGGCGGCCTGATCCCCACGGCGAATGACTACTCTAACGATTACAACCCACTGGACCATGACCAACGGAACACTCTCAATGTGGGGGCCCAAGTCACTCTTCCGTGGAGAAGCTTCGCGTCAGGCAATGTGTACTACGGCTCGGGCTTCAGCAATGGGAATGGTCCCGTCCATGTAGCTGGGTGCTCCATGTTGTTCTTCCCTGGACTACTTGCCCCAGCACACAACGGTTGATCTATCGCTTGGCAAGGATTTCGGGGAAAGTTTCTCAATGTCAGTGAGCGGACTGAATGTCACAAACCGCCGGGTGATGCTGGACGACAGCCTGACCTTTGGCGGATTTCACTTCAACAATCCGCGGGAAATTTTCGTGGAGCTGCGTTATCGGTTCCATTATTGAGGATGGACTATCTTCGGGAACGCCATTGGTGCGAATGGCCGGGACACTTCCCTAAGAATATCCCATTGAGAAGATTGCTTAACAGATGACAGTGAAAATTGCAATGACGAGACCAATCAAATCCGGCTTTGCCGGATTCATCTTCATAACATTTATCTCCTTGCTTCTGGCAAGCTGCAAGAATTCACCGACTACCTACACCTTGACCGGACGCGTCATCAGCAAACAACCCGCCACCCAGCAACTCATAATCGACAATGACGATATCCCAGGATTCATGTCAGCGATGATCATGCCCTACGCGGTGAAAGATCCGGATGGATTTCAACGGGTTCAGCCGGCGGATGTCATCCGTGCGGATGTAATTGTGGACCAGCCCGGCAAGTTTTGGTTGGAACACCTGACGGTTATCGGCAAAACAGCCAATCGAGCGCCTGCCGAAGGCGCAGCCCCACAAGTCCTCATGGTTGGCGACAAGGTTCCCGATGTCCCGCTAGTCAATCAGGATGGCAAAACTCTGCATTTCGGGCAATTTAAAGGCAAGATCGTTCTTCTTACACTCATCTACACGCGCTGTCCGTTTCCCGACTATTGTCCGCTATTAAGCAGACAATTTGCCGCCATCCAAAAAGAGCTGGCAAAAAATCCCGAGGATTACAAAAAAACGCACTTGATCAGCATTAGCTTGGATCCAAAATACGACAAACCGCCCGTTTTGCGCGTGTATGGACTTTCTTACCTGGAACATGATCCCAAGGGTTTCGAGCACTGGGATTTTGTTTCCACGACTCCCGCGGACCTGCAAAAACTAACCGGCAGTTTTGGTCTCTCCTATTCCGAACAGAATGACCAGATCACACATAGCCTGAATACGATCTTGCTGGCTGCGGATGGAACCGTGGCGGACATGTGGCCCGGTAACGAGTGGCAGACCTCCGAAGTTCTCGACGTCATGCGCCACGCTGCGACATTGGCAAATAACCGCCCTTGAATCAGTTAGTAATGGATTCAGGTGGCAAAAGTTCCGTCAGAGGGGATCGACGCGGAAGTGGTCGGAAGACAAACGGTGATGGGGAGCCGCACGAGAAACTGCCGTTCGCACATCGGTTCATCCTGCAGCTAGGGGATCGTTTCGGCTTGGTCTAAGTCTTCTAACATTTTGGATGGTCACTTTATCCATGAAAGGAGATTTGCAATGAGCCACGGTGTTCGCTATTTCCTTCTCGGGTTTCTCGCATTGATTGCAGTTTTCTCCATTGGGGTTGTATGTAATTCTGCGCAGGACATGACCTTCTCGCAGGGTCCGACCAGTGGGGACTCACAAGAGAAAGCGCATATGGACCACAAGCCCAAACATGGTGGGACTTTCTTCATGTGTCTCGACAACAACCACCATTTGGAAGGCGTACTCCTCCCACCAGGAACATTTCGTCTCTACCTCTATGACGACCACACGAAGCCGTTGAAGGCCGAGCAAGTAAAGCAAGCCAGCGGAACGATTCAGGTCGGAGACTCTGACGACGCCCCCAAGATAGCGCTAGGGCCAGGGAAAAAGAAGGAGACGATGGAGGTAGCCCTGGGCGGAGAGGTAAAGTTCCCAGTGGCCATCACAATGTTGCTGCATCTGCCCGGCATGGCCCTGGACGCAAAACCCGAATTGTTCAACTTTACGTTTACCCAGTTCACTGATGAGCATGGTCCCGGAACCTCCGCCCCTATGGGGAAAATGCCAGGAATGAAGTGAATCGTTGAGAAATACGATTTCATAGGAATATCCCCTTGAGATCGCGTGGCTTGGAGTGCCTGTCCAGGGAGGAAGGATCAGTGCGGCTACGAATTGCATGGGTTGCGCGCGGCACAACGAAAAAGATCTTTATAAGCTGCTGCTGTTTTGCTCTGTGGACAGCATGCCACGTCAGTGCTGCCCAAGCACATGCCTCGCTCTTGCAGACTGAGCCGCCTTCCGGCAGCCAATTAGCTGAGGCCCCGGACAAAGTGCGTCTCTCATTCAACGAACGAGTTGAAGCGATTTTCAATTCAATCGAGGTTCTCGACCAGGAAGGAAGACGTGTCGATGACGGAAGCCCCCATGTTGTTGGGGAAGGCGACACTTTGGAACTCGGCTTGAAAACTCTCGTTGCGGGTAAATACACAGTCCTCTGGCGAGTGAATTCTTTGGACGGCCACCAAGTTCAAGGGCATTTTGGATTTGGCGTGAAATCGACTCCTCCAACCGAAGCAGATATGAGCCACTTATCCGGTCCACGGCAAAGCCTCTCACTGAAGGTCTATACCCTGGTTGTGAAGTGGGCCGGGCTGATCGCCATGATGATCTGGCTTGGCGGCATCAGTTTCTGGATCGTGGTACTCAAACCCAGTCTCCAAGGCCACTGGCAAACCGTGGGCGGTCAAAACGCACTGATCCTCGCAGCTGTACAGCGAACTTGTAGAATTCTTTGGTCTGGAGCCTTTGTCTTCTTCATTATGCAATTCATGGCCTTGGTCGCTCAGGGAATGATCTTTGCCGACCTTCCCTTGATGAAGGCGCTTTCCCCTTCAACGATTCAAACGATGTTGACCAAGACGAGTTACGGGCAGTGGTGGAGCTTAAGGATGCTGGCGACCTTGGGCCTGCTTGGTCTGTGCGCCTGGCAGATGCGATCGAGTGTCTTGCGCCGGAGCGAGGACGGCTCGTCCGTGCGATCAAATTTCCCACTTGCGTTGGGCTCCGGAATGATTGGCGGTTTGATGCTGGTGACGATCCCGATGAGCGGGCACGCCCGTGCTGTTTCCAAGGCGACTGCCCTTGCAGTGGCATTTGATTGGGCCCACCTGGCCGGGACGGCGATTTGGATTGGTGGGCTGGTGTTCTTGTGGGCCGTTGTTTTAGTCGTGCAGGGTGGCCAAGACGAGAAGCCTGAATTCCTGAGTAAGTTGGTAAGCCGATTTTCGCGGGTGGCCCGGATCTGTGTCCTGGTTCTGCTGGTCACCGGAATATATTCTGCTTGGCTTCACATACCCAGTTGGAGAGCGTTTGTGTCGACAGCTTACGGAGTGGCACTTCTGATCAAGCTATTTCTGGTGATCCTGATCTTGTTGATCGCTGCGGTGAATTGGCGGCGCGTGTTGCCAGCGTTAGCCGGGTTCTCGCAGCAGCCCGAAACTTACCGTAAGTGGGCAGGCCACTTCCGGAGCCTGATCAAGACTGAGACTGTTTTGGGAATAGCCATCCTGGTGGCGGTAGCGGTCCTAACGAGCCTTCCGCCAGCCACGGCGGTGGCGATGGCTGGCCCGGTCGATCTGAGCAAACGCAACGAAGAAATAACTGTGAATCTGAAACTGGACTCGGTAAAGGTGGGAACCGTCCACTCGGTGGTGACTCTTCAGGATTCGACTGGCCGAACGATAGCGGATGCGAAACGCGTGACTCTTTTTGTGCGCATGCTGGACATGGACATGGCTTTGGAAACGGTCGAGGCACAGGCCACACCCACCGGCACATTTCAGGCGGATATTGCCTTGGGCATGGCAGGGAGATGGTCGATCAGCGTGCAAGTGTCACCTCCACACGGAGACACGTTTGTGACGGAGTTCAACATTTCTTCTGGCATATGACAGTAGCGTGAAAAGAGGGACGAAGGGAGAGATTACATGAGACTGCTTTCTTTCGGAACATGGCACACCTTGGTGGTAGGAATGGGCGCCGCTCTTCTGGCAAGCGCATGCTGGGCGCATGTGACATTCAGGCCCAATCAACCGCTCCGACTAGGAGGCTCCGCGGAGATCAGCATGGTTGTTCCCACAGAGAGAAGTGTGGATACCGTGCGAGTCACCCTGGAAGTTCCTGAAGCTTTTCTCAAAGCAGGTGGCCGTCTGAGTCGCATCGATTTCCCTGCCGGCTGGCATGTAAAAATGGACAGAGAAGATAAGCCCGGAGAGGTCTATAAGCAAGAAATGGATCAGCGGGCGAAAAAGAGCATTGATACCGAGCACAATGCAGCGCCCGCCAAGACCCCGGCAGAACAGAAAGAGGAGCAAATCGCAAACGAAATGCGACGAACGTGGATCAAGAAGGTGACTTTCGAGGGGGGCTCGATTCCACCGGATGGGTACAAAGTTTTCTCGCTCGAGTTTCAATTGCCCAATGGACCGGGAGAGTATCGTTTTCCCGCAGTTCAAACATACGCCGACGGGGTAGACGTTTCTTGGTCTGAACTAGTCCCGGGAGCACAACATCCGGCTCCTGCCATTGTCATCGATCAAAAAGAGCAAGAAAGTCAAATTCCCGAGTTTCCGAATCTGGCTCTTTTGCTCTCTGGTCTGGCGCTACTAGTATCGACGTTCGTGGTTATTAAGCAGAGTAGATATCACAGGAGGGCGTGACCATGCTCCAATCAAATAAAGTCTAGAAATTGAGGACGAAGCCGCTAACTGCCTGCAAATGTTTTTAACCCGCTGAGAAAAGCACGTTTGCAAGACGTCTGCTTCCACTCGAAAGGTCAAATGTGAACCATGAGAAAGTCTCTGCCGCCGCCTCCTGCCCCATCCAAAGCTCTGTTGGTCTCGAGCAATCCAGCGGTCTGAGTGAATCGGAAGTCTTGCAGCCCGATAACGGCCTGCACCGATAGCTCGATACGGCTGTTATTACCGTAAGCTGGAATGACAGGCAAACTTAGCTTATGGTAGCCCGATACTAGTCTGTCACCCGTTGTCGTCTCTAATCTGTTCATCCGTCGTCCTTCACAATCCGCGTTGTGCCTGAATGAGTTCCGGGAAGTTCTATAACAGTTTCGTTCTGCCGCGACTGGCTTGGCATTCTGCCTAGATAGTGCCTACTCTTCCATAGGGGCGTAGCGTCCTGGCCAGGCCCTCGTCCCCGCTTACGGAGGCCAGATTGGACCTAAAAAGCGTATGGATGTCTGCCTGATTCAGAGTCGAAAGGAGGAAGTCAAATGTTTGGAGAAATGAATGTAATCCCAATTGCCGATCTCCGCCATACACCAGAGGAAGTGGGAGGCTCGGTCGACGGAGCAATCGCTAAGTTACTCGATGTGACCGAGCACCCGAGAATCGCGAAATGGGTCCAATTCCCGAAGGCCCTGTTCGTGTTTCTCATCGTCCCCGCTGATCCTGAGTCCGGCGCCTTCTACATCTATGACCGCCGTGCGAGGATTTGGTTCTGGGTGGACTTTGACGATGAGAAATTCGGCGGCTACACGGTCAGCGATTTCGACCGCTTGGTACGTGAGTGCCGATTCCTGGACATCGTTGAACATCCTCAATTGCTCCCAAGCCAAGAACGCTGGGTCGTCCAGGCGGGTCTTCGGCCGCAGCGAAGCGGCGGGGTTGCGGAAGTAGGGATGAAGAAACCCTCTTAGGGCAACACGGCCTTTCCCCTGCCCTATTTTATCCACAGTAATCCCAACCGGAACACAGACTTAGCGCCTACTCCCACTTATTTGACAAAGGCTAAGTGTGGGTTTAGGTAGAGCGTGAGCTTCCTGCGTCGGGAACTGCTCGGACAGGAGGAGCCGTGGAGACTGCGATTAAAGCGACTTCCGAGATCGTGCGGGACTACAGCCGCCTGTTTGTGAATCGCGGCGCTTACACCCTGCAATCCTCGCGACCTCATCCTGAGAGCGGGCGTCATTATTACTTTCGACCGAAGGCAAAGGGGACAGGCGGAGAGTTGAGCCTCACCGCAGCCACGATCCGGCGTCACCTGAAAGGCGAACTCACCATCGGTCTGTACGCGATTAACCCTTCAACGCAACGGTCAAAGTGGGTCGCGATTGACGCCGATTATGCCGGCGCGATGGAGGATCTGCTCAAGCTGCAATACTTTCTCCAAGAGGACAAGGTGGAAGCCGCGTTGGAGATGAGCAAGCGGGGAGGCCACCTTTGGATCTTCATGGAGAGGCCTGCCTTGGCTCGCGAGTGCCGAATCTACATCTACAACTTGGCGTTGAAACTGGGCGTGCAAATCAGAGGCGCTGGCTTGGCCGAAGGCATCGAAATCTTCCCGAAACACGACGAGTTGCTGGCGGTAGAATTTGGGAATGCTATCCGTGGGCCGCTTGGAATTCATCGTGGAGCAAACCGGCGGTATTGGTTCTACGGTGCGGACTACGCCCTGGACAAACAGATCGAATACCTGAACCGGCTTCGGAAGTTGAGCGAAGACCAACTGCAGGGCTTCATTGCGGGTAAGACCATGCCACCGGAGTTCGACAGAAAACGCTCTTCGCCGGACCAATCCGTTCCGTTCATTCACGCTTCCGGCCACGAGTTTCGAATCCTTGACCATGTGGGCAAGGTTCGGAAGGTCGGGCGGAATTACGTGACGCGATGCCCATCCTGTGCCGAGGCCGGACAGGACCGAAGCGGCGACAACTTGGCGATTTCTATTGAGGACCCGCGGAAATACATCTGTTGGGCGGGTTGCACGAAAGAGATGATCCGTCGAGCCGTAGGTTGTCCAATCCCTGTTCGACGATCAGCGTGAGAGGGTACCCACATGCAGGACAAGCAAGACTTCTTGGCGCGTCGAGGGATCGCTCTGGCCCGAAGGGTGCTGCGCCGCTTGGATGAGGTAGGAATCTTTGCTCAGCCGAGCGTGAGTCTCGAACACCAACATTTGGCAGGACGGTATGTCGTGCGAGGAATCGAATCCGGCGGCGCAGTGAAGGAGATCGGCCGATACGTTACCTTCTGTGGGCCGGATGGCGAGCCACTGGCCTACCTCCATCCAGTCGATGCCATCGGGGTCAACGGAGTTCATGCAGTGGTGATCGCTCCGGTCCTTGTCCGAATCGAGTTATTTCGAGCTGGTCGGACCTGCCAACTGCTAATCACGAAACATCAGCCCGGAAAGGTCGAAAATGGCAGACGGCCCCCTCTTGAGAATAGTGTTCTGTTTCGCGGGGTGAATGGATTCCTCGATGGGGAGCCCTTTGGCAAGGAGGATCATTTACCCGCATCGGCCATGCCTCGGCTCTGGTCACGCAGCGGAGAGGAGCGTGAAATTCCTCCAGCGTTTGTGGCAGCGGTTCGTGCGGCAACAACCGGCGCAACTTGTGTTGGGTGCTCTCACACGCATTGCTTGGTCGCTCCGCTTGCGGTGGGAATAAGTAGCGGGAGTGTCTGATCAAACGCGAGATGCGTGGAGGAGAAAAGGGAATGGAAAACTCAACCGATCTGGTGACGCCAACTACCGTATCTCCAGCGCAAGAAGAAAAAGAACAAGCGAAACCAGCGGGCCCGGAGACACCTGAACAGAAAGATCTATTCGTCCGCGCTCAAAGACGGAAGCTCCCCGACGAAAGGAAGTCCATCACGCACAAGTTCTCGATTGGCGGCCACGAGGGCTACATCATTGTTGGGATGTACGGGGAGGGAACACCCGGAGAAGTCTTCATCAAGATGGCGAAAGAAGGTTCCACTCTGTCGGGCTTCATGGATGGCCTCGCACTTTCGATCTCTGTCGGACTGCAGTATGGCGTGCCACTCAAGGCGATCGTGGACAAGTTGACGAATACTCGTTTTGAGCCTTCAGGATTCACGGAGAATCCGGCCATTCGTTACTCAAGCTCCGTGCTGGATTACATTGCGCGCTGGCTCGGGGGTAAATTCATCTCATCGGAATATCTCAAACCCAGGACTTCTTTGAGCGAAGAGGAAGTGGCCACTCACACGGCTGGGGCATCTGTGGTCGCCAGGCCAAACTCTGCATCCCCTGAGGGGCGCACTCAATCCTCTTCGGTGTTGCCTGGAGACGCGCCGTCCTGCTCAACTTGCGGCATGCTCATGGTCCCCAACGGAAGTTGCTACAAATGCGCGAATTGCGGCAATACGAGCGGGTGCTCTTAGCACCTCTTCAGAGGGAAGCAAGCAAACTCTTACATCCAGATTTCATGCAATTTTAGGTGATTCATGTCGAGGTGTGTCCAATGGATTTCTTCGTTGAAAAGTCTGATCTCTTGAAGGAACTGAACTTCGTGCGCGGCGCAGTGGAAAAGCGGAACACGATTCCCATACTTTCTCATTTTCTATTGGAAGCAGAAGGATTCGAACTGAGGATTAATGCGACGGACCTGGAGATCGGAGCCCGGACATCCTGTCCGGCAAAGGTAAGGACCAAAGGAAGCGCGGTCATTCCCGGGCTCCGCTTCCTGGATATTGTCCGATCCGCGCCGGATGGTGAGATCCGGTGCCGGGCGCTCGAAAACAACTGGGTGCAAATCACGTACCAGCGCTCTTCCTTCAAGGTTGTCGGCTTGGGGAAAGACGATTTTCCGAAATTGCCCGATGTTCCGAAACCCATAACCAAGCTCGACGCCAAGCTTCTCGCAGACTGCGTGGGAAAGACGTCCTTCGCCATGTCGGCCGAGGAAAGCCGATATGTACTCAATGGAGCTCTATTGAAGCTGCATCCTGACGGACTGACCATGGTCGCCACCGACGGACATCGTCTGGCCCTTGCCGAACGGAAGCATCAGTTGCCCGAACTGAAGCAAGACGTCTCAATACTGGTTCCACGAAAGGCGCTTCTGTCTGTTCGAAAACTTGCCGATGAACCCGAGGAAGGGGCAACCATCGAGCTCTCACAAGATGATTCACATGTATTTTTCGCGCTTGGTTCACGCCTTCTCACTGCGCGACTGCTTACTGGTCAGTTTCCGAATTATGAGATGGTGCTGGCAAAGGAGAATGGGAAAGTCGCCGAACTGAATCGCGCAGTCCTTGCGGGGGTCGTTCAGCGTGTCTCTCTTTTGGCAGACGATCGCCTGCATGGAATCCATCTGGCACTCGGAAAGAACCGACTCGAAGTCTCAGCGAGTTCGCCCGAATATGGCGAGGCGAAGGAAGATGTGGAAACGCAATACGAGCACGAAGGTGTGCGGATCGGCTTCAACGCGGAATATCTGCTTGAGTTTCTCGGCGCCGCTGGGGCAGCGACTTCAATTCGCATGCAAGTGAAGGACGCCGAGAGCGCTGCGCAATTCCGGCCCTTGGACAATAACGAGCCAGAGTACACATATGTCTTAATGCCGCTTCGCCTGTAAGTGATCGCCGTCCCCGGTGGACGGCAGACAACGCTGTCCAATTGGACGGCGAACCCCAACAACCAAGGAGAATTTGTCGTGACGCAAGATCAGGAACGGAAGATGGAAGTGCTCAAATTCACGGACCAGTTGCGTGCTGCTGGCGTGACCAAGGTAACGGTCAGCTATAGCGGGGATGGCGACGAAGGACGCGCAGAACCGCCTCAGTTCCAAGACGGCATCGGACAATCCAATTGACGAATCGAGCTTGCCGGCTGACCTTGATATCCGCACGCTTGGTGACTTGCTCGAAGGTTTTGCACCTGAAGGATATGAGGACGGCGAGGGCGGACACGGCACGATTACCTTCGACCTTCAAACGGGCAAGATTCGCGTCGAACACAATTGGTATGAAATCGTCAGCAATCCCGCCGACCCTCGGGAGATTTGAGTCATGGCCCATCCTTTGGAGCACGCGAAGAACAGTGCGCGAAAGTTCGGCGGTGCCGCCGAAGACTACCTGCCCATCCACGAGTGGTTTGACGAGTCGAAAGCCATGCTGGCGGATTTTCGCCATCGAGCGTTGCGCCATCACGCCGAAGGAATCTTTCTGGCCGAACGGATATTCGGCGTCGCGATCCGTAACAGCCAGGGAAAAGATGTCCCTGTCCGGTATATCGGCGAGCAGCATGTTCGGGAGGATCTAGGGCGCATACCCAGTTTTCAGGACTGGGCAATGAGAATTAAGCCGGAACCATGGATGTATGGACAGAAGCTAACGAAGACGACGAAGTCTGAGTTGACCATTCCAATCAGTCGTATCGGTGTGATTTCTCCCAACTCGACGCCGACCGAGCATTCTCTCCTTTCCAGATATTTTCCCCACCAGCACAACGTCAACACTGATTGCGCAGCCTGATAAGGGGTGCGTTGGCATCCCAGTTGTATTTCCCAGGCAACGACGTCAATGAATTCCCGCGACAGTCGCCACCCTGTCGCCGGTTGGACTTCCGTAGTCGGCCATCACCGCCCACATTAGTTGGCTGAGTCATTTGCCCAGCCGACAACTGGAACTCGGGAAGTCTGGTCTGTGGATTACGCCACGGCCCCGGACATCTGGGTAGATTCAACACTTTGAAAGGAGAATTACGTATATGCAGCAGGCTCAACTCATGGCTCACTGCGGGAGTTCAAAGATCACGCGGGAGGAATTGAAAGTGATTCCGACACCTGCGGGGAGCGCAACGCATCAACCACTTCCGCACTTCGAGATCGTCGGGGCGCTGGTCGAAACCTTGAGTTTCCGGCAGATCTCAGTTGTGCGGGAAGAATATGCAGTTTCCGGCGACGGCATGAAGATGTTCGGAGTCCTGGACCTTGAAACAACCTTCGACGGATGCCGCTTCTCAATCGGCGTTCGGAATTCCAACGACAAGTCCATGCGACTGGCTCTCACGGTGGGCTACCGCGTGTTTGTATGCGACAACATGGCGTTTCAGGGCGATTTCACACCTGTCCTCGCGAAACACACGAAACGTGTCAGCCTTGTGGACATCCTCTCGATCGGCGTGGACCGCATGCAGCGGAACTTCGAACCGATGCGGAAGCAAATCGACGCATGGAAGCAATCGTGTCTCACCGACGAAGCGGCGAAGCTGATTATCTACCGCGCATTCGTCGAAGGCCAACTCGATGTGCCGAAACACTTGACGCGTCGGGTTCACGACCAGTATTTCAATCCGACCGTCGAGGAGTTCGCTCCGCGAACGTTGTGGAGCTTGTCCAACGCGTTCACGAGCGCATTCAAGGATCTCGAACCGATCCCGCAGTTTAAGGCAACCGCGAGCCTGGGCTCATTCCTCGAGCTTGCAACTGCTGGCTCTGCCCGACCTCAAAGTTAACTGGCGGAGAGCCGAAGCTGGGTTCGTCTTGGGCGCATCGGGCCGCATAGTGGGCGGCCCGAGCGGCCAACTACACGGCTGCAATGCCTAGCCCGGCATCTCCAGATTTTTCTTCTGTCGTAGCGGTACCAGCCCTCCTCAAGGTAGCTTCCGAGTCGCGGACAAAACGCTCACAGTCACCGAATCGTCTACGCTCTGCTGAACAGCGCGAACAAATTTCTTTAGGCTTCAGGTTGCGCTTGAAGCGCGATCGACCGTCAAGACCCATCCTAGGGTAAGAAAGGCGCAGGGGAAAGAGGCTTCGGCTAGAAGTGAAAAGTGATTTCTGCTTGGACCGTTCTTGGTGTGACGAAATGGGTGCCCGAGAAGCTCGAAAGAAAATTGTATAACGCGACTTTGTTCATTAGGTTCACGACAGTTATTTTCCCGCCTAAGGAGTAGGTGTCTTTCTTCCATAGGTTGTCAGCACCCAGGGCGACGTCGAAAAGGTTGCGCGGCGTGATGCGGGATGGGTTGGTATCGGCGTTGTATGTTCCGGGAGGAACAATGTGAATGAGAGTGGCGCCATAGTGATGTGATGTGCAAGTTCGCAGCGGCTGATCGACGGTGGCGAAAACGTTGCCGCAATATAGGCCGATCTCTTGTTGCTCATCGCCCGTAAGCGTAAGTGCAGTCGCATAGTCAGGGACGCTGACGACCACCAGGCCGCTGTCGAACCGCCAGGTCAATCCAAGCCAAAGGCCTCTGAGGTCCTTTTGTGAGAATTGATACTGCAGATTCGTCGTCTGCTCGAATCCCTGATCGTGATCCGGACGGGCCACGGGAGCATACGCCGAGCCAAAATTGATGCCGCCAATTTCCGGGCTGAACAGGCGGGACCGGCTGTGTCCCAGCACGCTGAAGGCGCTGAATCCGTGCACGTTGTGGAGGGTCACGCGCACCAGAGCGCCGTCGATCTTCGATTTCTGAAACTGGATGGGAAAGTTGAGCGGAGTATTCAGGATAGTGTTGAAATCATAGGCGCCGCTTGTGAACTTCCAAAAATATTCCGCCTGGACGCTGAGTTTGGGTCCGAGCTGCTGTTCCAGGCCGACGTCGTACTGATTACGCCGGGCCGGAGTGAGAGGCTGAACGCTCGTTGCCCCCAGCGAGCCATTGGCGAGGCCGCCGGCTCCGGTTGCGCTGGAGAGCACGAGATTTTCATTGTAAGGCGTCAAAAACACTCTGGCATACGAGACGTGAAGGACGGTGCCGGTAGCGCGCACTTGATATGTGATGCCGGTGCGCGGCTGAATGCCGAAGGCCTTGCTTAAGCCATCGTAGTTATCATATCGCAGGCCAAGATTCAGATTGAGCTGGCCGAATTTGATACTATCCTGAAGATATGCGCTCTCCTCGTAGATCGTTGCGGTGCCCTGAAATTGGAAGAGAGTCCCTCCACGCGTAAGGTCATACGGCAACAGCGCAGGTTGGAACGAAGCGTTTTCCGCATAGCCGGACGCGGCGCATTGGCCGGGAGAGGTCAATGCGGGATTCGCGACCGGGGTGCCACTTGGGTCCACGCAAGGAGAATTGAAGGCCGGGTCGGTCAGGCCGGTCCGGAAGGCTTCAGAAAGCGGAGTGATCTGCAGCTGTCCTCCACCTTTCAACGTGTGACGGCCACGGGAATACGTGAGGTCGCTTCGAAAACCGGTACTCGTCAGGCGCCTGGACTGAGAGAGCGTCGCCGGCTGATCGGAGAACAAATCGGCTGATGGGAAGTAATTTACACGGTCCTGACGCACCCATGTGTTGGCTGTGAGCAGCAGCGCGGGACTGAGCACGCGGGAAAATGCCAGCCCTACGTTAAAGCTGGTCATGTGCTGCCGCTGATCCTGCCCTGCCGCCTGTTGATCGTAAGTATTGGGGACCTGGAACCAGGATTGCGCGGCAGACACATTCAGGTGCAACGAGGTCGTGTCGCTGGGTCGCCAGTCAAAGCGATCAAATATATTTTCGGCGTTGCCCCGCGCATGAAGCGGCTGAAATTCCGGGGCGTCCAAAAAACGGCGGCTGTCGATTCCATCGAGAGCTAGGAAATTCCCGAAGGTTGTGGAGCCGGACGCAAGGGTGATACCTGCCGTGGGGGTTCCAAACGATCCATAACCCAGCGAAACGGTGCCACTCGACTTTCCGGCGTTTAAGCCAGAACGCGTAGTCGCTTCCACAATCAGGCTCGTCTTGTCGCCAAACTCGGCGGGAGGAGCGCCCTGGATTGTACGCATCTCCTGAATGGTGTTCGCGGAGATCTGGTTCGAAAAAATCCGACTCTGCTGATCCGAGATTGGTTGCCCATCGACGCTGAATGATGTCTCTGCGTGCTCGCCGAGCGGGTGGAACACACCATTCGAATCCGCCGCCACGCCGGGCGTCGCCAGGGTCAATATGGAACTGAGCGCAGCGTTCACACTTTCGCTAGGCAAATTCTGAAGCAGCCCGGAACCCACCTCTGTCTCGGCCACGTTCAGCGAGCCTATGTCAGCAGCCCCTTCCGCCACGGTGACTTGCGCCGCGATGGTTTCGAGCTTCAGGGAGATCGTGAGGTGTACGGATTCGCCTGCATGCACAGTGACTTTTTGCTGATTCGTTTGAAAGCTCCGGGCCTCAGCTGTGACTTCATACTCGCCAGGTTCGAGATGCTTGAAACAGAACTGTCCGCCCGCATCCGTTTTGGCAGAGAGCCGAGTATTGCCAGTGTTCAATTCCACTGCGGCGCCAACGATGAATGCCCTGGTCTGATCTTGAACGGTCCCGCAGATATTCTCAGGTGATGGTGCCTGCGGCGGCACCGAAAATAGCAGTGCGGAAATGGCCGCAATCGCAGTGAAGCTCATGCCTCGAAAACCTCGCTAAAGAGATTAACCTAGATTAATAAGAAATACAAAGTGCAGTTAACCTAAGAGTGCGCTTCGCATCTGGCCTGAGAGATTGTTTCCGAGTGACGCTAGTGCTTTATCGGAAGCGCGCTTCGCGGCAAGGTTGTAGTGGTGGCAGGGTGCTCTGGCGCGCTTTCGATAAAGCCGTTTGAACGAAGCCGACCGTGGTTGCGGCGGACGCGGGCCCTATGGGGATTGAATGGGTGGGAGGCGTGGTGTGGAGGTGGGCCGGATCTGCGCGGCGGGGCACAACGGACGAGCATGGGAAGAGGAATCGGTCGTAGGAGTGGCAAGTTTGCTGGTAGTGGATGAGCGGTGAGGAGCGAGAAGGAGAGATTCATTGCCCGAGAAGACACAGAGGGACGGAGAGTGCCGAGACACCCAAAATATTCGTGATGTCGATCGTCGTCTCATGCGGCAGCCGTGACTGGAAGAGGTGGAGAACGGAGTTGGATTTCGGCGGCAGTGAGTCGTTCGATGACCACCATGGGGCCACCGCATTGCGGACAGCAGCCAAAGATCTTTCGCACCATTGGCGGTTGCAGAGTCTTGGTCGGTCTGCGGCGCGTGACCCGAAGGCAGAATGAAAGCAGAGCGGCAAGGAATGTGGCGCGCCGGCGGTTGGCCAGGAAGCCGAAGTTGCGGATGCGCACGAAGCCTTTGGGGAGCAAGTGCAACAGAAAGCGGCGCAGGAATTCATCGACGGAGAGAGTCATCAACTGCTGTTCGTTTTGTGAGCGGAGTCGCGCCAGCGAAAAGTGACCTGGCCATCTGCAAACGAGACCAGGCGATGGTTGGAGATGGCCACGCGATGGGTGTAGCGGCCCAGATACTGGAGTACGTACTCTGGGCCTCCAAAGGGTCGTTTGGAATAAACCACCCAGTCTTTTCGGAACAGCGGCCGTAACCAGGCGGCGAAAGTCTTTGGCTGAGCAAGCAGGCGTTAGGTTTCCCTGGAAATCGAAGTCGGCCTTCACGGAAGGCGCGCTTGAGAGCTGCAACGAACTTGCCGCGAAAAACGCGGCCAAGCACCTTGACGGGAAGAAAGAACGCATAGCGTGGTTTGATCCAACGCGTGTGATCGGGAGACAGTCCACCGGCGGGAACCACGCAATGGACGTGCGGGTGGAGCCCGAGTTTCTGATTCCAGGTATGCAACACACTGAAGAAGCCGATCTCCGCGCCGAGATGTCGGGGATCGCGGGCGACTTCGAGAAGGGTTTCCGCACTGGCACGAAACAAAAGATCGTAGACGACCTTCTTGTTCTGCAAGGCCAGTGGCGCCAGCTCACGAGGCAAGTGTGAAGACCACATGGACGTAGCGCGTCGGGAGAAGTTCTCGTCGACGTGCGGCGATCCAGCGTTCCCGCGCCGAGGTCTGACACTTCGGGCAGTGCCGGTTGCGGCAAGAGTTGTAAGAGATGGCGCGATGCCCGCAGCGGGTGCACTCATCGAGATGACCGCCCAGTGCGGCGGTACGACAGCGCGCAATGGCCCGCAGCACTTTGACATGCTTCCAACTGAGCCAGTGGCGATTTCGTTCGATGAAAGCAGCTCCCGCGTTGCGGATGAGATCGGCCACCTCCAAGGGCGGCCGGCTCATCTATTCTCCGGTGTCAATCTTTCAGCTTCAGAGTCCAAAGGACTCGCGGTCGCGTGAAGATGGCGCTGCGAAAGATGCAGATAGATGGTGGTCTCTTTGAGATCGCGATGGCCTAACAGAATCTGAATCGTGCGCAGATCCGCGCCCGCTTCGAGCAGATGCGTGGCGAAGCAGTGGCGCAGCGTGTGCGGGTGTATGGCTTTCGGGAGAGCGGCCCGTCGAGCTGCTCCTTTACAGGCATGGTAGATCGCCTTGGGAGTGATGGGCCGATCACTGGCATGAGTATGTCTGCTAGGAAACAGCCAGACACTGGGCTTTCGGCGCAACCGGTGCCAGTGTTGCCGGAGTTCGTCAAGCAACTTTGGGCTGAGCAACACATCCCGATCTCTGCGGCCTTTACCGCCTTGGACGTGAATCACCATGCGCTGACTGTCGACGTCGCTGACTTTCAGGCGCGCGAGTTCGGCACGCCGGAGTCCGGTGGCGTAGAGCGCCATCAGCAGAGTGCGATGCAAGGGAGGCCGAGCCGCATCGATGAGTCGCGCAACTTCTTCCTGGCTGAGAATCGTTGGCAGGTGAACGGCCTTCTTCGGGTAGGGAGTCTCTTCGATGCTCCAGGCCTTCTTGAGAGTCTTGGTGTAGAAGAATCGCAGAGCCGCCAAGTGTTGCGCCACCGTGTTCGGGGAGAACTTCCGCTTCTGGAACAACTCGGCTTGATATTCACGAATGTGTCGGGGGCCTAAGCGATCGGGAGAACAGTTGAAGTGTCGAGAAAAATCTTCGACGGTGCGAAGGTAGCAATCGATGGTAGTCTCGGCGTAATTACGACGCTGGAGTTCTTCCAGCATCATTTTTCTGAGATGGGTCACAGGGACCTCCTTGTGACCCAAACTTATCTCAGCCGGTAAGCAACCAATGCTCCGTCCACCTCACGCGAAGCGTCCGCCGCCGGGCGGCTTCGTTCAAACGGCCTACTCGGAAATTATCCGCGTGCTTTATACTCCTATATTAAACGCGCTTCTAAGAAATTGGCTGCTAGCTTCTTACATTTGTTCAGGCGACCATCACGCTACTGTTGCTCCGTTCCTGTCTGAGAGAGGCCCGGTAAATTCACTCCTGAAAAGCGACATCGGGTCTCGCGCTCAACCGCAATCTTGGCGTTGAATTGGGAGCGCCGCAGGAGACTATAGAAGTGATGTCGGTGTGTTGGCTCGCCTGGTCGAGATCCATCCTGGTCTCTCGCCAAGAACTTTTCCTCGCCAGTTGCAATCGTCAGATCAATCCACCAGTAACATTTAGAGAGGATGTATGAATGCCGTAATCTGTGGTGAACCCCTTGAGGGAAGACAGCAGCAAGCTCAGCCCTCGCATCCCGCGCAATACTCTTCAGAGTGCCGCGACAAAGGTGTTCGGCGTTCCAAACCGAAGTACGTATGGCGGACAGAATACGACGCTTATCTTAGTACACACTATTTCGGCGGGCTGAATCGTCGTTTTCAAGTGCTCAACCAAATGGTTCGGCTGACTGGCTTGCCGCGCTGGTATATCAAACGTCAAGCCGCACGGTTGGGACTCACCCTGCACATGGATCGCAGGCCTTGGACAGCCAGCGAGATGAATCTTCTTGAGAAATTAGTTGGGCGTGTTTCGTCGGCAACTATCGCAAAGCGATTGCACCGCCCGGAGAGTTCCGTCGTCAATAAGCTGAAACGCATTGGCACTTCCCGACGTGTGCGAAACGGCTATACGATGTGTGAGCTTGGATTGTGTTTCGGGGAGGACCACCACAAGATTACCCAGTGGATTAAGAACGGCTGGTTGCGGGACCGATTGCAGGGCACACGGCGCCATGATGGAAATGGCAACGACATCCATCGCATCCGCGAAAAAGATATCCTCACTTTCATTCGAACCCATCCGCAAGAATTCAACCTCGGCAAAGTGGACCAGACGTGGTTCCTGGATTTGGTGCTGTTGAGAGGTCGCGAAGTACCGACTTCAAAACTGCCTCGGAAGCGTGAAACCGCAGAGGACGACGCAGCAGCATAGACGCTTGAGTATCCCACCATGACTGGCATTGGCTCTCTCACGCGCCGCATTAAGTGTGTCTCGAAGGAGCGGCAAGCGAAACGTATGAATGGAGTTTTGTAATGCAACGACTCAAGAAACGACGAGTTTTCGAACTCGGCCAAATTGTCGCAACGCCAGGCGCTTTAGCTGCGCTTCAGAAGGCCGGCCAGGAGCCAGCTGATTTCCTTCGGCGGCATGTCGCCTGCGACTGGGGCGATTTGTCCAACGAGGACCAAAACGAAAACGACTACAGCCTTGAGAACGGATTCCGGCTCTTGAGCAGCTATCGAACGAAAGCGGATGACAAGCTGTGGATTATCACTGAGGCAGACCGCTCTGCGACGACCCTGCTTTTGCCCGAAGAGTATTAAACGAAATGCTTGAGAGGAAAGGACAAGAAAAGAAATGAATACAACGATTGTAGGGAGCGAAGCGAGCACGGTACCGCCGGAAGGTTCGTCTGTTCTGGATATCCCGTTAGAACGAATCCGCGAATCCACAACCAACCCGCGACGGGTTTTCGATGAAACCAAACTCCGCGAGTTCGCGGACAACATCCGATTGCACGGTGTTTTGCAGGCAATTCTTGTACGTCCGGTTCCTGACGGTGAGGGCGGCGCGTACGAATTGGTTGCTGGTGCGCGCCGCTTTCGTGCATCGAAGTTGGCCGCCAAGAGCACGATCCCCGCAACTGTGCGGGATCTCAGCGATTCCGAGTGCCGAGAAATCCAACTCGTCGAGAACTTGCAGCGTGAAGGTGTCCACGAGTTGGATGAGGGGATTGGATACCGGTCGCTAATGGATCTAAAGCCGGACTTCTACACGGTGGAGACGATCGCGGCGCAGGTCAGTAGAAGCCCGTCCTACGTGAAGGGCCGAATTTCACTCACCGATTTGATCCAACCCATCCAAGCTGCATTCTACGACCGTAAACTTACGATTGCCCACGCGCTGGAAATCGCTCGCCTCCAACCGAAGGACCAGGAGCGTGCTCTCATGGAATGCTTTCCGGGCCATCGCACTTCTGCTTCCATTCTGAAGGATCGCAAAGCTGAAGCGCTAACCGTACGCCAGCTTCGTGAATGGATTGAGCGTGAAATTCAACTCGACTTGAAAAACGCGCCATTTGATACAGAGGATGCGACTTTGCTACCCGCCGCGGGAGCATGCATAGCCTGTCCGAAACGGACGGGAAATAATCCTCTGCTCTTCCCAGAGATCCGGAACAAGTCGCTGTGCACGGATCCAGCCTGTTACCACGCGAAGGTCCAGGCGTTCGTTCAACTGCGGGTTGAGCCTTTGGTGAAAGGAGGGCAAACACCTGTTCAGATTTCCGAGAGTCCCTCTTGGCAGGTGCGGTCCAAAGCTCTCAACACGCTCTACGAAGGTCAGTATCGTTGTGCAGAGCGCGAGGGAGAATGTCCCAAGACGCAGGCTGCAATCATCGTAGACGGCCGCAAGGCGGGGACCATCCTGCACGTTTGCACGGATGAAAAGTGCAAGACGCACCAGCAATTCTCTCACTATCAAGTTTCGCCGCAGGAGCGGGAACAGCGCAGAAAACTCGCCCTTACAATTCGGGTTCAGAAAGAGTCACGTTCGCGAATTTTGCAGGCGATCCGGCAGAAGCTTCCCCCTGCATTGGCGCGCGCGGACTTCGAGATGGTCGCGCTGGATTACTTCCGACGATTGGGTCACGACAACCATCACCGGCTGTTCCAGGTCTACGGGTGGGAGGAGAAAAAGATGAAGGCGTCCTGGGGTGGAAATACCGTGGACCACGAAAAGCTGGTGCGGGCCCGAATCCGCGCGATGGCGACGGCCGACCTCAATCGCTTCATAGTGGCGTGCGCCCTCGTCCCCGATCTGTACTGCCCTGGGTACAGTT
The DNA here is from genome assembly GCA_963832265.1 of uncultured Acidobacteriota bacterium. Lineage (GTDB taxonomy): Bacteria > Acidobacteriota > Terriglobia > Acidiferrales > UBA7541 > Palsa-360. The sequence goes on along the minus strand of CAWHTN010000020.1, from coordinate 2,652,419 downwards.
CATCTGATGTCCTTCCAACGAAATCAAATCTAGCGACAACCGCCTCTCGGTACAACGTCGATGTGCACAAGCTCACAACTCAAGTTACTGAGGCACTTTCGCGAAAGGCGAAACGTAACGGGGAGAGACCGTATTCTTCAAAGCCCGCACCCAAGCGGCGTCAAAAGTAGGGAAAGCCTCACGAATCGTGTTCCGGGCGATCTGCCTCACTGACCTGTCTCAGATTTCTTTCCTGCAAGTCGGATCGCATCGAATGTTAGCCATGAGTCACGCCACTGGTACAAAAACCCGATGCCTGGATATCGAGCGCCGCGGAGTGATTGAGAACATTGCCCTTAGCCAGTCGCAGTAGGGTACGACCTATCTCTTTCGGAATCCAGATGACCCGCCCAAGAAATGCAGACTGATGGGTCTCTAGATACTCTAAGCAGGCGAGGCAGCCGGCGTACCTACTGCCTGAGAGCGCGTACGGAAGTTTCTGAGAGTCAATGGAAACGTCGCGCCAAAGTGATGGAAGAGGCCGAGGGGGGAGTATCGTCGCGCTCTCACGAGAGGGAATCCCAAAGATCGTCTACACAGATTTCCCAGTATGCAATGGCGCGCAGTTATAAGCACCGGCCAGCAAAGTATTAGACCCACGGGGGCGAATTCAGATACGTTCCGTGAGGTCATCGTGCCCGTATAGGACTCTGGTTGCCTCCACTAGCGGAGAAATATGACGGGAACACGACTACCGAACAAGGGGGAGCAACAATGGCTGCAGAAACGTCAGTCCTGGAACGAGTACCGGAAGTGCTGGCTTTGAGTAAGTTGGAAGCGGCTCGAATGCTCGGTGTGAGTCTTCGGACAGTCGACCGGCTTATTGCCATGAAGCAGTTGCCAGTGCGCCGTTTGGGTCGGCGCGTCTTAATCCCGCGCAACAGCCTTCAAAGTCTTCTCAGGGCCGATCATCCGACGCAAGGCGCTTGATCATCTAGCTGCTAGACTATAGCCTCGTGGCGAGACCTCGGACACGCATGGTAAGGGGGTTTGCGATTTCCTTGGCAAGCAATGCGCAAGTGGGCAAGAGAGTCGGGCGCGGGACGCCCTCCAAAGGACAAGAAGAGGAAGAAATGAAACTACGGGGAATCTACGAAAGAGATCCGGGATCGGGAGTCTGGTGGATTGTCTACTTCGATCAGTTCGGCAAGAGGAGGCGGGAAAAAGCGGGCAGCAAGAGCATTGCCATCAAGCTTTACGGGAAGCGTAAGCAGCAGGTGCTTGAGGGCAAGAAACTCCCAGAGCTATTTCGGAAGCCATCCATCAATTTCAGCCAGCTCGTTGGCGATGCCCTTGCGTATTCAAAAAGGAACAAACGGTCCTACAAGACGGATGTGCCTCGTTTTGCCAGCCTGAAGGAATGGTTTGGCTCTCATGCCGCAGAAGAATTGACCCCCAAAGACATTGAAAGCACTCTGGCACGAGCAGCGGAAAAGGAGAAGTGGGCGCCGTCTACCTTCAATCACTATCGGTCGCTGATGTCCCTGAGTTATCGCCTTGGGATTCTCAATCGGAAAGTCACTTCAAATCCTGCGCGTTCCGTGACACATCGCCGCGAGGACAACAATCGCGTGCGCTTTCTGACGGTCGAGGAAGAAAAGAAGCTCCGAAAGGTGATTGAGGCTAAGTGGGCTTCACACATGCCGGAACTGGACCTCGCAATCAATACTGGATTGAGGAAGGGAAGCCAATACTCGCTCACTTGGGAAATGGTAGACTGGAATGGTAGGATGTTGAACGTCCCGCGGACGAAGAACGAAGAACCGATACACGTCCCGTTAAATGATGCTGCGATTGCCGCCCTTAGGGTTGTGCATGACCGGGGCGACGGACGAGGACGTGTGTTCCAGTCGGCAAGGACGGGAGAGCCGCTCGAAAATGGGCGGCATTGGTTTGACGACGCGGTGGTCGAAGCGAAGATCAAGAATTTTCGCTGGCACGACCTGCGGCATACGTTCGCGAGTCGTTTGCGAATGAAGGGCGCGCCGCTTGAAGATATCGCTGATTTGCTAGGGCACAAGAGTTTGACGATGACACGACGGTACGCGCATCTCGGTCCGAACAAGCTGCATGCGGTGGTGTCTCTGCTTGGAGCAAGTGCCACCACAACTGCCACCGGCGAAAACGGGCCGGAGGCAGGTACCTCGCAAGTTGTTATGCAGTAACCACTTTAGGGGCGTAGCTCAGTGGTAGAGCAGCGGCCTTTTAAGCCGAAGGTCGTGGGTTCGATCCCCACCGCCCCTACCAATCCCAAGCGGACCGGGCTCGACGCTAAGACCTGGACTACATCAGCAAGAAGCAAAGGCTCCCACCCTTTCGCAACCTCGCGAAAGGATGAGCCACCCGCCTCCAACCTCCTCCTGGCTTCTCGGGGTCGCGTTCGACTTAGGCTGCCCAAAAGAAAAGAATTTTGACGACGTGATAAAGCCCCCAAAGAGTCACAGTCGTGATTACTATCTCCTCAAGAAAGACTCTGAATTCACGAAGTGTCCTCGCTGCGCTCAGGAAAATACGGCGTCGTGTGCGCCGTCGGGTACGGAAAGCGATCCTTGGCATTTAAGCCCTCGTTAGACAAAAATCGCACATGGGGCCTGTCTATTGGTCCCGGCGTCTCATTTTGTTTTAACGAGGTCTCGCAGCGACTCGTGGAGGGCTGGTCAGGCGGAGCTTGATTGCTTTAGCTCAAAAGCGGTTTAACTTTTCGCTCGCAGTCCCGAGAAGAGACTCGCGCTTCCCCACCGACGATTAGCAGGAACTAGCCTGCATCGAGAGAACAGTTCGGGGGAATCTGACGGGCTTAATAATAAGCCGTTTCTTGCCGATTGCGTAGGCCTATTTTCCCGCCTTATAGCTATTTCGAGGACTTCGAGTAGTTCTCGTCGTCGGGACCTTTGGCAGAGCCAGCTTTAAAAGATTATCAGCGGCACGGTACATGATAGTTACTGGCGCGTGATAGAATCCGCTCCGTGGATTCCCTAAACACTTCCCAATGGTTTGGATTCGCGCTGGTCGCTTTCATAGGAGTGGTGGTGTCTTGGAGCCTGCAAGAAGTCTTCATGCAAGTACTCCTCAACCCGAGAAAAATTGCTAGAGCTGCTGCGAAGCGCGTCGGAAAAGAAGAGCTAGACTATGAAAAGCTAGGGCACCTTGGTACGGGCCTACAACGATGGGTTGGCGCGATTGAAATTATTTTGTATTCAACTTCCATTGTTGTGGGACACCCTCAATTTATTGCGGTTTGGCTCGGCACAAAGTATGTCGCCGCTTACAAAACCTGGGGCAAAGAACCCATCGGCAGAACCTTCTATAACCGTTCACTTTTTGGCAGCGGTCTTAACATTTTGATGGGTGCCGCCACGGGTGGATTTGGTCTATGGATGATCCACGACCCGAAGCAGCGATTCATAGCAATCTTGCGGATAGCAAAAATTTCCGCGAAGGGAGCCACGGTGGCACAACTAATTATTGGCGCACTCATCGCCATAGTCATCACGATTGCGGTCGAAAATCTTCGCAGACCAAAGCTAGAGTTGTCCATTGAAGAGCCTCCACACGATGGTATCTATCAGCACGCTCCAGCCAATGTTATGCGGTCGCTTCGCGTCAGACTTTTCAACAATCCTTTGCCGAAATGGGCGCGATGGATGGTGCGGGCACCAGCATTACAGTGCCGAGGGACAATAACATTTCATCATTTAGATAAGCGGGATTTGTTTGATAGAGGAATGGCCGGGCGCTGGTGCAGTTCTCCAGAACCTGTTCCCATGCAAGGCATGACTTCTCATGGCGAGCAATTCCAAATATTTGACCTGGTGAGACTCTCCACCGAATCCCGAATTGATGTTTATCCCGGCGAGAGCGAACTGCTAGATATCGCTGTACGCCTTGATGGCGATGCGGAATGCTACGGCTGGAACAATGATTCATACTTTTGTAGCCCACTTTGGCGAAATCCGAATTGGAAACTTGACCCTGGTCGTTATCTTGTGAAGGTAACCATCACTTCTTCCGGTCAGAAATGCGTTGGGACGTTTCGGCTCGTAAATGACGCTGCCCGCAGCGATTTTCACCTAGAATCTGCATACTAAAGCTAGAGATCGCATGCGTGGCCGAGTGGCGGAACTGGCAAATGCGCTTGTTCCGTTTGTCCCGATTGGAGAGCGGGAGTAGCTGCAACGCATAGAGGGCACAAACCTTATTTAGTAGTTTGTCCTTTCGATCCCCACCGCCCCTACCAACCACTAAGTTTCCGTACTTGAGCAAACCTTCACGATACAAAAATGTAACAAGATGTTCATACTATCCGGCTTGACGGAGGCCCCGCCTCAACCGTAATATCGGGGCCTCCGCAGTTCGTATCCTAGCGCGTCCCCGCTATGTGTCGAAAGGAAGGGAGGGCGAGTCATGCGCCCCAGACTTTCGCATTGGTGTCGGGACGTTCTTGGAAATGCCGGGCTGCTTCCGCGCTACTACGATTTTATTTCTTGCGCTCGGATTCTGGCAGCCTTGCGGCGCTCAGCAGGCAAATCCAGAGGCGGGCTTGGGAGCATGGACGCCGTTGAGCATCGAGCAAGTAAGAGACGCCGCCTCTCTCGCCCTCCCGCGTTCGGAGTCGAGAGTCGACGCCAAGCGGCTCAAAGTAACGCGAAGATCCGACCTGGAGTATTTGCTTTCGACCATCGTCCAACGAACCGGGAGCCAAGGCCTATTTCTTTATCAGGTAGAGTTGCCGTCGCAAACTAGTTACGACGGACAGTGGACCTGGATCGTCGCCGTCGCGGCTCGGAGACAAGAAGCCTACGAACTCTACAGTTTCGAGAGCATGGAAAAGCGCGCGGACGTGGCGGCGGAGTTCAATCGTTTCGCGTCGGAACTTGCACTGTCGCTCTCCAAATCCGAGCTGGCGAATTTCGCGGCATTTTTCCTGGAGACTACGGTCCCATTCCGGCCGGGAGAGGTTGTGCTCGACCAGGACACTCTCCGCGACTCCGTCGGGCGGCATTACTTCACGGCGTACGACGAAGCGTGGAGATCCATCGACGCGTATTCACGATGGTGGCACGGTTTTTTGGATGCGGAAACCGCGTCCCAGTTGGCGCCCAGAACCGAAATCGAACCGGACGGGCGCTACCGCGTCACGCTGAGTCGTGTGGTCGCAACCGAAGGCGCGCACCCGCAGGTGCAGCAGTGGCAACTGGAAATTTCACCGGCGGGGAATGTGCAGGGTACGTCTATGCGCACGATTTTCCCCAAGGCGCCTCGGTGGATGTTTTATGATTCGCCGCAGCAGATAAATGTGGCGCCGGTCCTGCCTTAGTTCTCAAAGGATGGCCCACGCACCAGTTTTCCTGGACCAGGCCCAAAAAAATAATACGCTGAGCCCCTCGGAGAGGTGTAAAGTGGGGCTATAGGGCACGAATAAAGAGACCCCGGGTTGAACAGGCCTGAATCGTCAGTTGTCAAACCAGTCAGACAGAAGGAGCATGTCATGATCAATGCCAAGTTCCAGGGTCCGATGTGGCTGAGAATTGGAGTGGGTGTGCTGGGCCTCGGTGCTTTTCTGATGCTCCCATACTCTTCGATCGCCGGAGGCGCGTCCAGCAAGCCGGTGACGTTCGCCAAGGACGTCGCGCCTATTTTTCAGGCCAAGTGTCAGGAGTGTCACCATCCCGGAACCGCTGCGCCGATGTCTCTGGTGACTTATGAAGAGACGCTGCCGTGGGCGGAAAAAATCAAGGACCGCGTGGTCACACGCAACATGCCGCCTTGGCACCTCGATCGAACGGTTGGAATCCAGAAATTCAAGAACGACACTTCGTTGACGGATGACCAGATTGACACGATCGTCCGCTGGGTCGATTCGGGCAAGGCGCCCGGGAACGCGAAAGACATGCCGGCCCCGAAGATGTGGCCGAGCGATGAAGGATGGCAGTTGGCCGAACAGTTCGGCCAGCCGGACATCGTCGTCAAGTCGGCGCCCTACACTGTGCCGGCCCTGGGACAGGACGCCTGGTGGAAGCCGCTGAGCGACGTACTCCCGGTGACCGAGGCGCGATGGGTGCGCGCGGTCGAAATGCGGCCGGGGACTTCCGCGGGGCGCCGCGTCACGCATCATGCCCTCGCCCAGCTCCTGCAGGATGAACCGGGCGTCAGCAGCGCCGCGGACGACGACGGCATCGGGCCCACCGCCCAGGCGGTGCGCAACGACGGAGGGCTCTTGATGGAATGGGCGATCGGGAAACAATTCGACGTCTACCCATCCAACACTGGCAAGTTACTGCTGCCGGGAGCAAGGATTCGTTGGGATGTGCACTACCACTCCGTCGGCGAACAAGTTCAAGATGATGTCATGCTGGGAATCTATCTCTATCCCAAGGGCGTGACGCCGAAGTACCGGACGCGCCTGATGGAATTTCACGCGAACGAGCAGGGCCGCGTGCTGGATATTCCTCCGAACTCGATCACCGAGACTCAGTCTTTCCACGTGCTGAAAGAGCCCGCCAGGTTTGAGAACTTTCAGCCGCACATGCATCTGCGCGGCAAGGCCATGTCCATGGAAGCGATTCTGCCGGACGGCACAACCGAGATGCTCAGCTACGTCGACCGCTTCCAATTCAACTGGATGAATAATTACATTTACGCGGAGGACGCGGCGCCGGTGCTTCCAAAGGGCACGGTAATCCGCATCACCGCCTGGCATGACAACACCGCCGCCAATCCGAACAATCCCGACCCGAACCAATGGGTCGGCTGGGGCGAGCGCACGGTCGACGAGATGGCGCACGCCTGGGTAAACGTCACCTACATTACCGACGAGGACTATAAGGAATGGCTCGCCAAGCATAAGCCGGATCAATCGATGCCGGAAATGATGCACGGCCACTAATTCGGAACTCGACAGGTTACGGAAAAAGTATTTAATTTTGTCATTCCGAGCGGAGCGAGGAATCTCTCTTTCTTTTCATGCGCGTACATCGAGGAGAGATTCCTCGCTCCGCTCGGAATGACAAAAAGAATGCGGGCCTTTTTCCGCAGCCTGTTCAGCCGCGACATTAAAACACCGAGGAAAAGTGGGCTTTAGCCCCTGACGGCCTGTCGAGTTTAGATGGCTGTTGGTTTATGAGATGACTTCTTGTTGCTCCTCGTTCTCGGCTCAGGGAGTCGGTATTCCGGAACACAACGCAAAGTGAGAAGGAGTATTTTCGGATGCACGGACTGCGCTCGCCGGTGACACCTCGGTATCTTTCCATCCTGCTCGCAAGCTGGGCGCTCGTGTGGGCCGCGCTGCCTGTGAAGGGGCAATCCGGGCAGTTGCCCATGGAGCCTTTGCACACCTCGGGTCAGAACGTGACGGCCGCGTATGAGGGTTGGTTCAAGAATCCCGACGGCAGCTACAGTCTTCTTTTCGGGTATTTCAATCGGAATATGCAAGAAGAGCTGGACATCCCGGTTGGCGATAATAACCGGTTTGAGCCGGGTCCCGCCGACCAGGGCCAGCCGACGCATTTTCTGCCTCGAAGGCAGTGGGGCGTCTTCACCGTAACGGTGCCCGAGAATTTCGGGACCGAGAAGCTCACCTGGACGATCGTCGCCAACGGCCAGGCCACTGCCGTCCCTGCGCACCTGGATGCCCGGTGGGAGATCGCGCCCTTCTCCGATGTGGGCATTGGCAACACGCCGCCGCTCATCAGCTTTGAAGAAGCAGGCCCGTCTGTACAGGGTCCGCGTGGGATGAGTTTCGCGCTCGAGACGACGATGCCGAATCCGGTCACGCTGAACGTGTGGACCGCCGACGATGCCAAAACATTTCAGGGTGGCAAGGCCCCCGATTCTCCTCCCGTGACGGTGACGTGGAGCAAGTTCCGGGGCCCAGGCGCCGTGAAGTTCGCCAATAGCAAGCCCCCGGTCGAAAAAGCAGACCGCAAGTGGAACCCCACCCCGGCCGTCAGCGGCAAGGCCACCACGACCGCTACGTTCAGCGAGCCCGGAGAGTACGTGTTGCACGTGGTAGCCAACGATTGGTCAGGGGACGGCGGCGGGGGATTCCAGTGCTGCTGGACGAATGGTCAGGTGAAGGTCACCGTCAAGCCGGCAGCGGCGGGCGGCCGGTAATTTGGTGCAACGCCATTAATAACTCAGGGCTTATTTTTTGGAGATGCAATTTCACTCCCCACCGCCCCTAACAGGACTTTCAATTAAAAAGGCACCTACGTTAAACCCGCTGTACTAATCGGAACATTTGTACCAATTCGAACAGCCGCCAACGCACTCCGATTTGATTCGGCAAATGATCCCCCGTTGAATAGGGGATTTCGAAGACAGGCTCCCTATTTGCTGGACGCCAAGTAAAAATAGCCGACTTTGTTATTTGGCGCTGAGCCGTACCACATCCGCCCTTGAGAATCGGGGAGGAATTCTCTCATGGCGTTTTCAGAATGAGGGAACGGATACTGGGTGACTTTGCCCGTCTTCGGGTCCAGGCAGCCGATAAAGTCCATTTGCTCGGACGAAAACCACACATTGCCGTCCTTGGCGATTCCGAGTGCGTACGGCGTGGGTTCAGCACCCGGCAATGGAAATTCCTTGAACGTTTCCGTCTTCGGATCGAAGCGGCCAATCTTGCCGGCGCCAAATTCTGCAAACCAGATGATTCCGTCCGGGGCGGCCTGAATGCGGCGCGGCAGACCCGCCGTCGGCGGCTGGTAGCCTGTGATCTTGCGTGTTTTCGCATCTACCTTGAACAGCTTACCCGCAGGTGTGAAACCGTCAAACCACACGTTATCATCCTTATCGATTTCAACGCCGTACGTGTTCGGCGCCGCCTCCGGATAATCGGTGAACTTTTCCGTTTTCGGATCGAAGCTGCTAAATGGAGTGCCACTGGCCCACACAATGCCTTTCGAATCGACGCGAAGTGTATGCTTCGATCCGCCTTCCCGCTTATTCTCAAGCCCGGGAGTGAGCGTATCTTGATACTCGTAGACTTTATTTGTCCTGGGGTCCCATTTCCCAAGGCGGTTGGTAGCTTGTTCCGTAAACCAGGCGGATCCGTCCGGCGCTGCAACAGCGGAATGGATAAAGGCGGGCTTGACGCTCAACGCTTTGTATTCCTGAAATTCTCCGGTCCTTGGGTCAAGCCGCGCGATGCCGTTAAAGGGTGAAAATTCCGGTATCCACACCGTTCCATCCTTGTTCGGATTAGCGTCCCACGGAAAGCGGTTTGGACCCGGCATTTCATACTCAACGAAGACAATTTTCGTTGCGTCATCGTTGTAGGGGGGATACGGCGCCACTTCTTTATACTTGGGCAGATCGGCGGGGGATCGTGGAAGAGCGCTGCCGTCTCCGAAAATCGAATTGATATACCCGGAAATGTCGGCGGCCTTTTGATCGGTAAACCCTTTCCATGTGGCGAAATAGGTGATTTCGCGCATGTAATTGACCCGGTCCACCCAACCGTCGGCGTCCCGGCGGACGGCGGCCATGCGTGTTTCAAATCCATGGCATCCGAGACAAACGCCGACAAATTCATCGTGGCCCTTGCCCGCCGGGAATAATTGTTTCCCTTGGTAATAGGACAGGTCGCTCCACCGCACCATCCCTTGCTGCAACGAAAAGTCAAACGATGCGTTTTGTTGAGCGGTCAGGTTTACTCCGGTACGCGGGTCCGCTTTGTATCCGATGGCCCGCAGGGATAGCTGATATTCGCCGGCGGGCAAATTCTCCACGCGATATTGCCCGTCCTTGCTGGAGAGCACGATGTAGGTAATTTTCGTATTTTTGTTTTGCGCTTGTACGAATGCGCCCTTGAAGGGTCCGCCGTCCGGACCCTTCACCGTGCCCGTGATCGTGGCGCCGGGACAGAACGAGGCGAAGAAGACAACGCAGCTTACAACCCCGAGAAATTTCCCTGTGGAGCGCACGATTCCTCCTTGTGGGAGCGCCTCCAGCCAATCAAGAAGCGCCCCCCATGCAATCACGAATTGTCCGGCAACCGCCGGATCCCTAGAACATGACCTTCAGGGCAAATTGGATATTCCGAGGCTGACCATCGGTTGAGGTGATTTGTGAATTGGTGGCTCTCGGTGCCTCCGAGAAGGGACCCGTATCGCTCGGCGAACCGGAAAACAAAATCGGCGCCAGGAAACCGAACTTGAAGGTTGGATGGTTCATGACATTGAAAAATTCGGCACGGAACTGCACCGCGCCGCCTTCGCCAAGGAACTTCACTTTGGTGTCCTTCACCAGCGAAAAGTCCCAAGCACTTGACCCTGGTCCACGCAGGATGTTGCGCCCGGCGCTGCCGAGCTGGCCGACGAAGTTGCCGCCTCCTTCGGGGCTGGCAAATTCTGGGGCCATCGAAAACATTTTGGGATTGAAATATTGACTCAGGTTACCGGATACCGCTGTTTTTGCATTAAAAGGAATCGGAGTATAGAGGCAGGGGACCGAACCAAATGGTCCATTAGGGTTATCGCCCGGCATCCAGGTGCATAAACCGTCCGCACCGCTGTTCGTGGTACGCTGAAAGTATTTGGCAATTAAGGCCGGCGTATTCTCGACCACCTCGTCGCTTTGTCCCTGCAAAACTCCGGAGTTCGAACGATTGACGAACACAAGCGGCGTGACAGGATAGCCGCTCTGCTTGCTTACAATTGTGCTGATCCACCAGCCGTTGGCCGCCGTAGCGAGAAATTTACTGCCGGTGCTGATTGCCGGAAAGTGATATACCGCACTGGCCTCCAGGTTATTTGTGGAGTCGAAGCAAGCAGGGCCTCGATCAATATGTTGATCCAGGGGATAGGTTCCCTGCAGGCCAAACGAAGTGAAGCAGTCAGCGACGTTTGCCTGTCCCTGCGTATCGTCCATCACTTTGCTGTAAGTGTAAGCCACCTGGAACTCGAGCCCGCGGCTGACGCGCTTGTTGATGACCACTTGCAGGCCGTTGTAGTCGGAATCTGCCGCCGTGGCGATATTAATCGTGCTGGGCATATTGGGGTTAACGAAGTGGTAGTTTGGAGACCCGCTATCCCAGAACGGCACTTGGCCGTTGACGCAGCGGCTCGCAGGATCCCCGCAGGGGCCGAACGAAGTCGGCAGGATCGGGTTGGAATCCCTGATTGTAAACAGGTGGACGCCGCGGTTCCCGACGTAGGCCAATCCGAGCCCCACGCCCCAGGGCAATTGCTGCTGAATACTCAAGTTATACTGAACCATATAGGGGCTCTTGCTGTTGTAGTCCACGAACTGGGGGGTGATATTCGATTGCGTATTGAGAATAGCGGAGGTCAACGGCACCGTGACATGGATATTTGCGGCGTTGTTGACAATGTCCGTCAACCCGGCGAATGGCGGGTTGCCGATGGAATCCTGCTTTAAGGTTGTCCCGATATTTCCAATGTCATAGTAGATGCCGAAGCCGGCACGGACAGCCGTCCTTCCGTTTCCAAATACGTCCCAGGCAACTCCGATGCGGGGACTGAAGTCACGCAAAGTGTTGTTTGCCAGGGTCGGGCCAACGGTGAATGCATCGGTCAGGTCATTCAGAAGCCGGGACGAACGTCCGTTCTGCTCGGTGGGAGTGGTCATGAATTCGTACCGCAAGCCCAGATTCCAAGTCAAACGCGAAGTCATTCTCCAGTCATCCTGAGCGTAGAATCCGAGAGTGTTATAGATATAGTCCCGGTTCTCGTTTGCGGTCAGAGGCTCGAATTCCACGAGGCTGGTAGTGCTGGCGAACAATTGATCCGGGCTGGGGAAGGAGAGAAAGCCATTTTGCGAGTTCGCGGCCTGCGTTCCTTCGTTCCAGCGCATCAAGAGCGTGCCAAACTTGAACGAGTGCTTGCCGCGCGTGAAATTAACATCGTCGCTCAAGGCGTAAATATTCTGGGTGCCATATGTAAGCGGTTCAGCGGGGCCCACCTGGGTATACCCGCCGACCTGGATTTCGCCTACTTGATCCCCCGTAATAATCGAGGGGTTTGCCGGAATGCCTGCGAGTATGCCCGCGGAAGAGAACTTCGTCCGGCTGAAAGAGAAGCGCGCGGTATTCAGCAATTGCGACTGAAAAAATATGATTTTCCGACAACGTGATGTACTGGTCTCGCTGATCCGTACCCGATCTGAAATAAGGGACATTCCCGGAAGGCGCGTTATCCAGAGCGTCGTTATCGATGGTATAGCGAGCAAAGAAGGAATCCGCCGCCGAAAAAGTGTGATCCAGGCGGATCTGCCCGAAACTTTCGTTTGCCGTACTAGTGCTTGCAAATCCGTACTGAGGCGGGGAACAACCGACGGTGCCTGCGGGACACGTGGGGAACGGCAGGTTCGGCAGAGGGTAAAGCTGGATGAAAGGTTGGATGCCGACGTCCATTGTGACCGTTGGCGAGGTCAATTCCGGACATTGCGTCATGTAATTGGACCCCTGAGTGATCGTCGCGCCGGCTGCGACACGGCAACCCGGCGAAGGCACATTGTCCAGGTTGGTGATTCCCTGGTTTTGTCTCAATCCCTCGTAAACCACGAAGAAGAAGGTCTTGTCTTTCTTAATGGGCCCGCCGAAAGTGCCGCCGAAGTTGTTCTTCTGAAACTCGGGGATGGGGGCGCTGTGAAGATCGAAGAAATTCTTGGCATCCAGCGCGGAGTTGCGAAGGAAATAGAACACGTCGCCATGAAACTGGTTCGTTCCGCTGGCGCTGACCATCACGGTCTGGCTGCCCATGGTTACGCCGTATTCCGCCTGGAAGTTCGTGGTGATGACCTTGTATTCCTTGATGCCTTCCACGCCAAGCGTGGTGTCGCCCTCGGAACTGGGGTTGCGGGCAAACTGGTTCTGCAGGACGGCCCCGTCGAGAGTGAAATTGTTCGAACGGTCCGGAGCGCCGTTGACGCTGAAGGTGGTACCGAATCCGCCTCCACCGCCCGTGGCACTGTCTCCAATGTTTTTGTCTTTCGTGACGCCAGGCTGCAGCAGGGTCAGGTCAACGTAGTTCCTGCCGTTCAGGGGCAGGTCCTTAATGGCGGTTTCCGTCACCAGGCCGCCCAATGTCGCGTCCTGGGTATTTACCACGGAAACTTCCGCGCTCACCGTCACCTCCTGCTGGCTGGATCCCACTTCGAAGGTGAAATTGATTACAGCTTGATCGGTCACCTCCAGGGTGATGCCCCGTTGGGTTTCTGACTTGAACCCGGCATGCTCGCCCCTCACCTCATAGTGACCCACGGGAAGTTCCGGCACCCGGTAGGTGCCATCGTCACTGGTTGACACGGTGCGCTTCGAGCCTGTGTCCACGTTTGTGATTGTGATCGTGGCGTTTGGCAAAACTGCGCCGGATGAGTCTTTAGCCACACCCAGAATTGTCGCCGTAGGCAGTTGAGCGACCACTGGGACCGCCATCAGTGTCGCCAGGAAAAGAAAGGCAAAACCCACCCATTTGCAGTACTGTCGAATCATCATTGACCCCCCAAAACGCTTCAAGGATTTAATACCCACTTCATTTCAGTGAACTGCCCACTTCATGAGTCCATCTTGAAAACTAGGTACTGAATGGATGCCGTTGGCGCTAAATAATTTTGGGTTGTCTTTCTGCGGTCAACTCCTGTGCCCGCGCATGAATTTAAAATTAAACGAGATCAATACCAGCTGTACAAAGATTTGCCAAATCTACTCTCGGATACTTTTTAGAGCCAAGCTTGAAGATTATGCCCTCCATTTTTAATTCAATTTTGGGCCGCGCGTGAACCAACAAAGGATCCTTAAACTGGCAGTGATACCACTGCATTCATCGAACGTTCCGAGCCCGGCCCCGGCTGCACACTTGTCCCCTTGGTCTAACACGGAATGACGTGTGCAAGAGGTTTGCGGTTTCAGCTTATTTCCCCTTGGCAAATTCGTTGTGTCTGATCCAGGAGAAGCGTACGATGCGCATACTAAAAGCCTGCATCGGAAATTCCTGCGGAAATGCATGTGGGAATACTCGACGCTCGGAGTGAAAACGGGAGGGGATGAATGAACAGACTCAATCTATTGTTGGCGGCGGCATTCTTGCTGGGCGCGCAGTTGGTTGCAGCTCAAACTGCCGCTCCTTTGAAATTAGCCACTAAATATGACATGCCGGCCGCGGTCAAAGGCCGCTTCGATCATCTCGGAATCGATATTGGCGGCAATCGGTTGTTCGTCGTCGGGGAAGAAGCGGCGCAAGTTCTCGTGTTCGATCTAGCCACCGGGAAATATGTCCGCGCGATCAAGGTCGATCACCCGCACGCGGTTCTATATCGGGAAGATCTCCAACGCATTTATATTACGGATGAAGGCAAGGGAGTGCTGAACATTTATGACGGGAAAACCTACGATCTGGTGAAAACGGTTCCGCTCAAGGTGGACACGGATTCCATTGGTTACGATCCGGCCACGCACTACCTCTACATCGACAACGGCGGCGACAATGCGCACGAAACGTTCACGATGCTGAGCGTTGTCGATACCACCGCGGCCACCAAGCTTGCCGATATCAAGGTGGACGGAGACACGCTCGAAGCCATGTCGCTGGAAAAGTCCGGCGACCGGCTCTTCTTGAATAATCCGGCCAAGAACGAAGTCGAAGTGATCGACCGCAAGACGAATAAAATAGCCACAGTCTGGCCGGTCAAAATGGGCAAGGGCAACGCCACGATGGCGCTGGATGAATCGGCGCATCGTCTCTTCGTCGGCTGCCGCAGCGGAGCAATCGTGGTCTTCGATAGCCAATCCGGAAAAGAACTTCAGTCGGTTCCAGTTGGAAAGGGAGTCGACGATTTGATGTTCGATCCCGCCAGCAAGCGCATCTACGCAACTTCCGGCGGCACGGGAGCGGTCGATGTGTACCAGGAAACCGACCCTGATCATTACAAATCCCTGGGGAACATTCCCTCAGGCCCCGGCGCGAAGACGGGACTTTTGGTGCCTCAGTTGTCTCGGCTTTTTGTTGCCGTGCCGCCAAAGGGGACTACGCCCGGCGAAGTTTACGTGTACCAGGTTCAATGAGCACGCGCCAAGAAAGTTAGGCACGAATCACTTGGCTGCAACCCTGGCGGTTTCGTGCGTAAGGGAGGAAAGTCCCGTGATTGTGAACAACGAACGAAGTAAGGCGACTGCCGCAACGCTGGGAATCTGTTTTGTCCTGGCGCTCGCGGTGTTTTGCGTCGCGCGCTCGGAAGCGAAACAGAAGAAAGCGCTGAAACAAGCTGTGGATGCGCAGGGAGCGCCCATCTTCCGCGTGGACCCGTTCTGGCCACAGCCCCTGCCCAATCGATGGAGCATGCAGCAGGTCACGGGACTTTATGTGGAGCAGAAGAACAACCACGTCTGGTTTTTGAATCGAGGGGCGAACGCCGACGGCGATGAAATAGGCGGAGGCGATAACCCGCCAAGAATTGACTGTTGCGTTCGGGGACCCGAGGTCATCGAACTCGATCCGGAAGGCAATGTAGTCAGTTCGTGGGGCGGCCCCGGCTACATTCCCCAGTGGCCCACCGCGTTGCAAACCATCATCGTCGACCGCGAGGGCAACGTCTGGATCGGCGGAACCGCGCCGCAAGACAGCATCCTGAAATTTTCGCACGATGGAAAGCTGCTTTGGGATTTCGACCACCGGCCACCGAAAGGTTCGCCGTCGCTCAAGGAGAACGATCAGCAGACCGACGTCCTGGTTTCCAAGGGACGTTTTAATCTCGACGAAGACGCCCACGAGATTTACCTGATTAACTGGAAGCGCTTGCTGGTCTATGACATGGATACCGGCGCGTTCAAGCGCGGCTGGGGCGGCCACGGGATGCCGCTGAGCGAAATTTCCAACGACCCGATTCCGCCCTACAAGTGGACTGGCGCCCCGCCTCCGGATGAAAAGAACTTCGTGCCCGACCTGCACTTTGCGGAGATTTCCAAGGACGGCCTGGTTTATGTCGGCGAGCGCGGCCAGGACCGCATCGAAGTGTTCACCAAGCAAGGCAAGTTCGTGAAGGAGTTCTACGTCTCGCCCAACACGCCTTCTCGCGGAGAGGATTGCGGCGGCCTGCCACCCAAAACGATGATGCCCCCCTGCGGAACCACTTACAAAATGGTCTTCTCAAAGGACCCTGAGCAGAAATATATGTACGTGGCCGACGGAACGAACGACCACGTGTGGATTCTCGACCGCAGCAGCGGCAAAACGCTCGGATCGTTCGGCAGCAACGGCAAATACGCCGGCCAGTTCCACTGGATCAATGCGGTCGGAATAGACTCGGATGGGAACATCTACACGGGCGAAGTGGAACAGGCCAAGCGAATTCAGAAATTCGTGCCCGTACTGGCGGGCAGTCGCTAGGCCAGGATTCCACGCGCGAACAGTTTTCTTGACACGAACGCGCAAGACGATCAGAATCTTTTTATCATCCAAGGTTTCGAGCAAAGAGGTACTGAGACAATGAGGCACAGATTTCAAGCTGTCCTGATTGCACTTTTTGGTGTGTTAGTTGCGGCGCTTCCCGCTTTGGCGCATCACTCCTTCACGGCGGAATTCAATCCAGACAAGGAATGGTCTGCGACCGGCGTGCTGACGAAAGTCGATTGGGTCAACCCGCACACGGCAACATGGTTTGAAGTAAAGGACGACAAAACCGGCCAGGTCGAGACCTGGGGGTGCCAGGGAAATCCTCCCGGCACGTATAGCCGCGCTGGAGTGCACCGAGAAGACTGGAGAATCGGGGAAGTCGTCACCGTGACCTGCCTCGCTGCGAAAGACGGCTCCAAGCACTGGGGATTTCTGAAACAGATCAAGTATCACTCCGATGGGCACGTTCTCGTGTTCAGACAAGGCGGAGAGTAAATTCGATTTGCACCGGAAAATATCCCGCTCGAATGGTGCGGGCTCTCCTCGGATCCCGCCTGATAAGGATCAAGCCATGAATGCACGTAGTTCAAACAGTCGCCTGATTTTAGAATTGCCTGGTAGCCGTGTGCTCCGCCGGATTGTTGGCATTGCTCCCCGTTCCTGCGGCCGCTCAAGCAGGCCAATCTGCGGCATCCGCTGCTGCGGCGGCAAGCAAGCCAACGCCGCGGACCCCGGATGGCCACCCGGACCTCAGCGGGTTCTATAACCTGGTTGACATCTATCATGGCGACCCCGTCGAAGAAAAACCGGGCCAGCACGTGGTCAGCAGGGCGGAAAACGGCTCCGTGTTTTTCGATTACGGCGGGGCAAACGGCGGAGGCGGGGAAGAAGGGGGGAATACCCGGATCAGGCAAACTCAGAATGGCAAGGTCAACATGCTGGACCGCACCTGCGTATCCTGCGAGATCCCTCCCTACAAGCCCGAATACATGGCCAAGGTCAAAGCCATTGGCGACGCGATGTATGGCGATGCCTCGCCGCTGGACCCTCAATATGATTGCAAGCCGTACGGAGTTCCCCGCGGGTCGCTCCGCGGCGCGGGCGGATATGCGATGCAGATCGTGCAGAATGCCCAAGTGATCGCGTTTCTCTACGAAGACCGGCCCGGTCCGTATTTTCGAATCATCTACATGGATGGGCGCGGACACCCGGAGGATTTTGATCCCTCCTACGTGGGGCACTCGATTGGACACTGGGAGGGCGATACGCTGGTCGTGGACGTGGTCGGGCTGAATGACGAAACCTGGCTGGGCTCCGGCACGGTTGGCCCGAAATTGGCGATGATGCACAGCGACAAATTGCACGTGAGTCGAACGCTGGACCCGCACGGGAAACGTGATCACGTACGAAGCCACCGTGGATGATCCGGTCATGTTCACGAAGCCCTGGGTGATGACTCCACGCCAGACGCAACTTGCCGCTCCGGACGATTACATCCGGCCTACCATGTGCATCCCATACGATAAGACTCATCTGATGAAGCACGACAATACGCCCTACGACAAGACGGCTGCTCCGAGTTCGGAAATTTCCGAAGCCGCCACGGCCGCGCCGCCCGCCAATATGGTTGGAAGCTGGAAGGTTACGATCCATAGCACGATTGAGGGAATCTTGAACGAGCAGTGGACCGTTACCCAGGATGGCGACAAGATCACTGGCACCGTGAAGACTAAGAATGGCGACGCGGCGATAGAAGGTTCCCTCAACGGGGCGATTTTCCTCGGCGCAGTCACGGATGGTGACAAGAAGTACACCGTTCGCGGCACCGCCGTGGATAATGATTTTGACGGCACCATCCGAATGGGCAAGAACGAATTCCTCTTGTCCGCCAAACGCTCCAAGTAAAAAACAGCTCGAGTAACCGTGGAACAGGCTTCAGCCTGTGGGGGTTTAGTCCTTCCTAGGACCAAAACCCACAGGCTGAAGCCTGTTCCACTTGGAGCCTGCGTCCGAGTGGTTGCGTGCGTGAAACTTCGGTTAGAAGAGTATCTTCAAGCCCAACTGAATCGAGCGCGGACCTCCCGATCCGATTTCGGGATTGGAGGCGCACACGTCAGGAGTCGAGCCTGCGGCGCCGAATCCTGTTGTGTTTGGGTCCCCTGGCGTTGAATTCGCGCCTCCTGCGATCCCATTCGGATTGCAGAAGATGGGATGATTGAAAAGATTGAAGAATTCCGCACGGAACTGTGCGCTGATCCTGTCGTTGAACTTGACCGCTTTGTCGACCGATAGATCCAAATTCTTGAATCCCGAATCGCGCCAAAGATTGCGCCCCGACGCCCCGTAACTTCCGAAAGCGGGAGGAATCAGAACAGAGCTGCCCACGGCGTAGCAGCCAAAGCTGAAGAGCGAGGCCATTGCCAACGGGCCGTTCGCCATAGCCTTGGCGTTACAAGTCGCATTGGTGGTAGGGGCCGCAGCAGTGTTGCCGCCGGGGAAAAACGGCAGCCCGCCGCCGAAGCCTCCGCCCGGCGAAGGGTTCGTGTCCGTCCACCCGTGGACTGGCGTAAAGTCGGAGGGATTTCCGTAGAAATTCCACT
The DNA here is from genome assembly GCA_963832265.1 of uncultured Acidobacteriota bacterium. GTDB lineage: Bacteria > Acidobacteriota > Terriglobia > Acidiferrales > UBA7541 > Palsa-360. The sequence continues at coordinate 2,633,431 of CAWHTN010000020.1, read as the reverse complement.
GGCCACCCACGCTGCCCGCGGCGTTGTTCAGTTCGCCGGTTCCGTCGAAGTCGTTTGTCAGGTCCGACTGACCCCACGGCGAGCCGCTCTGCATCACGATGACGGAATTGAGCGTCCAGCCTTCGAGCATCTGCGCATAGCCGCTCTTTCCAGGCACGGCGTACGTCAGTGAAATCGTACCGCGATGCCGCAGGTCGTAGTTCGTGGGCATATAGAGTTGCGAACGGATACTTGCGTAATTGTTGAGCGGAACGGAAAGGTCAGAGGCCCTGCCTTCGTCGGAAGCATCGGCCAGAGCATGGGAGTACGTGTAACCGGCGTTGAAGGATAGTCCATGGTAACCCCGTCCGTTGAGCGACACCTGCACGCCGTTGTAGTTGGACATGGTGGAGTTATTGATGATCGTTACGTCCGCCAAATAAGAGGCGCATATGTTCTTCGGATTGAACGGCCCGCCTGAACCACCTGGTGCGCCCGCCCCGATGGCCGTAAAGAGATTAGCGGTAGTGCATGGCGCGGTAAATGGCCGGGCCGCCTGTTCGGCAGCCCCATTGGCGTTGCAGTTGCCGGTGGCGATGCACACGCCGGCTGGGCTCGACGGGTCGGCCGGGTTTCCCCATCCTGGACTGAAGCCGTTGACCTGCTGCGGTTGATTCACATCGGTAAACCCAATCAACTTCACGCCATGGTTGCCCACGTAATTAATGTCCAGGCTGAGGCTGCTCGTGATGGCCCGCTGGATGCCCAAACTCCAGCTCTCCACATAGGGTGTGCGAAAATTGCGGTCGATACCGACAATGCTACAGGGGGGAGGAGACGTCGTGCCGCCCGCCAGCGCAGTGGCTCCGTCACCGCAGCCGACGGAAGTAGTGGCGCCGGCATACAAAGGCAAATTGGTGCTGCTGATTGGCTGGGTGGGGTCGAAGTTTTGCCAATTCGTAGCAATCGTGCCGATACCGCTGCTTGCAGTATAGGTGGTAGTGGACAGGTCAATGTTGCCGGGTGCGGGCGAGATCGGCGTCGAGCTGCCGTTATTGTAAAGAGGAACTCCAGTAGGAATGGTGCGCAGCCCAAGAAAGTTGCTGACCGCGTTGGTCACATCGTATGTGACGGCGGATTCGTAGACAATGCCGCCTGCGGCGCGGACTACGGTTTTTCCGTTCCCAAAGACGTCCCACACGAGGCCCAAGCGAGGTGCGAAATTGTTGTGATCGCCATTGTAGGGAGACGAAATTCCAAACCCCACCTGCACCAGTCCGACATTTGAGTCGAAGTTGCCCAACTCATTTTTTGAGTCTTTGATGACCGTTTCGATCTCATAACGAATTCCGGCATTCACGGTCAGTCTTGGCGTAACGTGCCAGTCATCCTGGAAGAAGGCGGCGTAGGCCATGTTGGTGATCGTCCGCTTGGGATCGCCGGTGAAAAGACTCGCACTTCTAAGGTTGCCCTCGAAGAAGTTTACGAGCCCTCCTCCTCCTCCCGTACCGAAAGTCACGGGCCCCTTACCGCTCGCGGTGATGTCCTCGCTGGCCTTGTTGGATTGGATTTCAACGCCCAGCTTAAAAGAATGCTTGCCGCGCAATATCGAGACGCTATCGAGAAACGACAAGACGCCCTCTGGCCCTGTGATGAATGGTCCTATGCTCTGCCCAATTCCGTTCCGGTTGGCGAGGCCGTTGATCGTAATCACCGGCATCCCAAAATAAAACGGATTGGTGATGCCGGTGGGCATAACGTAGGTCGCGCCATTGAAAGGATAACTTGCGGGATTGAGGGTGTGGTCGTTGCTTTCGAAGTCCTGATAATAGTGAGAGTAGCCAAAGCGGAATTCATTCACCAAAGTGGAAGTCGGGGTCCACGTCCACGATCCCAATGCGGCTTGTGCGCGCGCATACTGCTGATTCAACCATTCCGGCCTGACGATGGTTGTAGGATCCCCTACCACAGCGCCACTTCCCTGGCTGAAGAAATACATGCCATTCAACGAGTTGTGGTCATTGATATGGTAGTCGACCTTGCCCAGACCGCCATGGATCGCGTTGGTACTAGGGACGGAGGTATACACGCCCGTACCCGGCCCCGGGTTTACGGGGAAAAATCCCAGAAAGCCGTCGGAAGGCTGTCCGGACACGGGAGTGCATGGTGATGCGCTTTTTGGTCCTCCAAGGCCCGCCAATTCTGCGCTGAGGGCAGTCAGTGCGCCGCCGGCCAAAGCATCGTTGCACGCGTCGATTAAGCTCGTCTTGCAATTTCCTGCGAGGAGGTTGGTACAAAGGTTGGCGGCTTGCCCACCGCCGCTGGGAAGTGCGACTGTCACCGGGAAATTGTGCAAGGCCGGATTTCCGATCGAATAGAGCTGTCCCTCGTAGTTGGCAAAAAAGAACAGCTTATCTTTCAGGATGGGTCCGCCGATTGTGCCGCCGAACTGTTCCAGTCCCACGCCTGCCTTGGGAGCCGGCGTTACATCATAGTAGTTGCGCGCATCGAAGGCGGTGTCCCGGCCGTACGCATAGGCCGTGCCATGCAACGAGTTGGTACCTGATTTGATTGCGATGTCGATGATCGCGCCGGGCTTCCAGCCGTATTCCGCACGGGGGTTTTCTTCCGTCTTGAGTTCATCGATGGCGTCCACCGGCAGGATCGTCCCGGCGTCGCCGGCGTGCAGGGACGAATTCATGACGCTCTGGCCGTCCCAGGGAGTACTGGAAAAGATACCATTTACTAAGTAGAGATTTTCGTGGGATCGCAGGCCGTTCGTGCTTTCCGAATAGGAAGTGCCTCCGGGATAAATCATCACGCCCGGCGTCAGTTGCAGCAGATTTTGGAAGTTCCGGCCATTCATGGGCAAGCTATCGATGATATTGCTTTGTAAAGTTCCGCCCAGTTCCGCGTTCGTGGTGTCGACCATCGGCAGCGCCTCGGTGACGGTGATCGTCTGCGTTTGCTGGCCAGGCTGCAGCAAGAGATCCACACGCAGCTCCTGATTGGCATCCAAGAGGATCCCCACACGTTCGATCGCCTTGAAGCCCATGGCATCCGCGTGGACCGTGTAGGTGCTTGGAAGCAGGCCCGGGCTGCTGTACTCGCCGGACTGGTTCGTGGTCAGCGTTCGCGTCGTGCCTCTTTGCGTGTCGGTGACCGTCACTGTAGCGCCGGCGATCACGCCGCCGCTTTGGTCCGTGAGGGTGCCCAGGATTCGCCCGGCATTGCCTTGCGACCACACGGGAAGGCAAATCAGGAAAACGCCAATCGTCGTGCAAAGCAATTGCACGGCCTGCTTTACCCGGGGCCGCATGGATGCCGCAATCATGGACAGTCGCCAATTCATAAGGACCACCTCGCTGAGTTTTACCGGCTGAAAAACTTAAAAGTGTGCGGATACGGATGCGGCCACCTTTTTTTCATGCACGCAGTCGGATGTCAAGGCGAAAATATCCTGACGGTCACCGTTCGCTCATTGAAAGCCTCTATAAAATGTGGTACGGTTCGCTCAACGTATCCAGAGTCAAACAGCAAACGGCTCGGGCGATCCCTTTCGTTCAAGGAGGTAGTCATGCAAGGCAGACTCGCCGGTGTTCTGGCGGCGGTATTTGGTTTGCTTGCCGCGGCGGTTCCCGCATCCCCTCATCACTCGTTTGCAGCCGAGTTCGATGCGAACAAATGCATGGATCTCACGGGCACGTTTACGAGTTTTGAATGGCAAAATCCGCACGGATATTTTCACCTGGACGTAAAGGATGCCAGCGGTAACGTGACGCCGTGGACGTTTGAAACGGTTTCTCTTTCCACTCTGAAAAGGAGCGGAACGCAGAGAAAAGATTTCACCGACAACGTCGGCAAGACGGTCACCGTGAGGGCATGTCTCGCCAAGAATGGCGTCAAGAACCGGGCCGCCGCCGAAACCATCAAGCTGTCGGATGGCCAGGTGCACAGAATCGGACAGGATGTCGAAGGGAAATTTAGCGAGAACGCAAAGGAATACTGACGCCTTCAGGTTTGACGGTCCGGCGGTGAACAATCGATTCCGATTTAAATCTTGGAGTGGTGGCACGGGTCTCGCCGGCCGGGAAAATGCGCAACGGGCATTCCAAGTGGCTTTACTGAGGACTCCGAAACGGGAGGACATAAGATGAAACGACGCCTCGCCTCTTCCGGTATTAGAGCGGGAGCCCTGCTGGGCCTCCTTTGCATGGCTGTCTTACCCGTTGCGGCCCAAGAGGGACAGGAAGGAAAGGCTTCAGAACCCGGCGCCGCAAAATCAAAGCCACAGTCAGTGCCTAAGGGCGGACCAGCGCCTCGCGCTGCGGACGGCCATCCCGATCTCTCCGGAGTTTGGTTCCCGGGAACCGCCGGTGGTTTCAGTTTCAACACCGCTTTGAGAAGGCAATTCGACGCCAAAGCAACGCCTGAGGAGCCGCCACCTTTCCAGCCTTGGGCGGCGGCAAAGATCAAGGCAATGACCACTACGGATTACGAGTTGGGACGAGCGTCCGTGAATTGCCTGCCGCGCGGCGTGCCGGGGATGTTCATGATCGATCCGTATCCATTCCAGTTGATTCAAACGCCTGGTTTATTCGCGCAGTTGGATGAGCTGAACAATAATTGGCGTGTGGTCCACACGGATGGGCGCGCTCACAATCCGGAGCCGGATCCGTCCTTTAACGGCGACGAGGTTGGCCACTGGGACGGTGATACTCTGGTCATCGATGTGATCGGGATCGACGAGCGAACCTGGAACAACTTTACGGGGTGGTTCCACAGCGATCAGGAACATGTGGTCGAGCGAATCAGCCGCCCGTCCATGAACTATCTCGTCTACCAGGTGACGATCGAAGATCCCAAGGTTCTGACGAAGCCCTGGACGTCCGCTCCTCGTGTTTGGACGCTCGGCCACGAAGATCTGCTGGAATACTTTTGCACGAACAACCAGGACGTAGATCAATATAAATCGCTGAAGAGCAAGGAATCGAGTGGTGATAAGTAGACGGGAGAATATCTATGACTCGAAATCTTCGCCGAATTTTGGCAGTACCATTCGTTCTGCTGTTGCTGGCGATTCCAGCGCTGGCTCATCACTCCGCCACAGCGGAGTTTGATACCTCGAAGACGTTCACCGTGAAGGGCACGATTACAAAACTCGAGTGGATCAACCCGCATGTCTATATGTATGCGGACGTCGCGGACGAGGGTGGCAAGGTAATCCCGTATTCGTTCGAGACAGGCCCTCCAGGAAATTTGCGAAGGGCTGGTGTGCTTCGGACCATGTTTAATGTGGGCGACGTCGTCACCATTGATGCTTCCGTAGCCAAGGATGGCACCAAACACCTTGGGCTCTTGAAGGCCGTGCACTTCTCGGACGGCCACACGATTGTGTTTGGCAGCGCTGCTGACAGCGAAGGCAAAAACTACTGATTCCTCAAATGAACGCACGCTCTGCGGATAGTAAGAATACGGTTCACATATATCGAATGGTTGAAAGTGGTTGAACAAGGGGGGTGGGAAATGAAATCCCGTTTCGTTGGCTGCGCCAGAGTTGCAGGACTCGCCCTTGCTGCTGTTTGCTTAATTCCTGTGCATGGCGCCGCGCAAACCGCACCCGCTTCCACCCAAGGCAAGAAAGTTCCCACAGGGTATGGCCTTGACAAGGATCAACCCTTCGCTGGAGCAGACCCGAACGGAACGGGGCTTCCCTGGCGGGAACCTCCTCCGGAAGCTGTGGAGGCCGCTAGGAAAGGCCCGACTCCGCATTTGGCCGATGGGCATCCCGATCTGACCGGATTCTGGGCGCCGGCCGGTTGGGGTTACGCCGTCAGCTCAGGAACGGACAGTGCTGACGGAAAGACACATTACACGCAACGCAGACAAGAGGGCCCCGTTCAGCCGCCTGATAAAGTCGCCGAACTGAAGCATCGGCTGGAAGGCGCTAATCTGCCTCCCTACAAGCCGGAGGTCCTGGAGAAAGTAAAATACCTGGGCTCGCATCAAAGTCATGAAGACCCGGCGTTCAAGTGCGCGCCAAAAGGTTTCCCGCGAGTCGGTCCGCCCACCGAAATCGTTCAGGTTCCTAATGAGATCGTCTTCCTCTACGACACGGTCAACTCTTCGGAACAAAACGCCTTTCGCGTGATCTCGACGGATGGCCGGGAGCATGACCCGTCACTCAATCCTTCGTTTTACGGGGATTCGATTGGGCACTGGGAAGGCAACACGATGGTCATCGATGTGACGAATTTCGTGGATGAAACTTGGCTCAGTCAGAACGGCACGATTCACAGTGACGCCATGCATGTGGTTGAAAAGCTGACGCGGGAAGGCTTCATGATCGACTGGCAAATCTCGATTGAGGATCCAAAGATGTTCACCAAGCCGTGGGTAATCGAGCGCCACTTGATCCATGGTCTGCAAGGCGGACACGCACTGGAAGAAGCCCCCTGCGTGGACCACGACTACGGACACCTGGTCAACGACGACCGGAACTAGCATGTGGCCCAGAAATTTTCGTTGTTAGAACATTTTCTCAATGTGGGCGAATTCCAGCAACCTTCAGCCTGATTCTCCACAATGTTTTTGGGCTGACAACATAGAGAGTCTTGCTGTCCTGATCCCCGAATGTCAAATTGGAAAACCGCATCCCCTCCGGAGCGGGAATCAGTCCCAATCGTTTGCCCGCGGGTGAAATGACCCACACGCCTCCCATCCCCGTGGAATAAAGATTCCCCAGCACGTCCACCTTCATGCCGTCGGGGCCGCCAGGTCCTTTTTCGCCCGTGAAATCGATAAAAAGCCGTCGATTTTTGACCGTGCCGTCAGGTTGGACGTCGTACGCAAAGATTTGCCTTTGATTCGGACCCGGTCCCCCATTATTGACATAGAGAATTTTTTCGTCCGGCGAAAATGCGAGGCCGTTCGGCGGGAAATTTCCCGGATCCTTGTCCAGGAGTTGCAGGCTGCCGTTTCTTATGGAGTACACGCCGTGGAATGGCAATTCCCTCGCGGGATCGTCTTCGCGCTTCGCGAGACATCCGGCCATGCCATCCGTGAAGTAGATCGCGCCATCGGATTTGACGACGATGTCGTTCGGACAAGTGAGCCGCTTTCCTTCGTAGTGATCCGCCAGTGAGGTGCGTTTGCCATCTTTTTCCAGCCGCTCGACGGCCCGGTCGCCGTTGGCATCCAGTACGATCCTGCCCTCACGATCTAACGTCAATCCGTTTGAGCCGTAGAGATGCGCTCCGCCGGCATCCACACTGCCAACGCGCGCTGGGTCCGCATAGCCGGAGTGGTCCACAAAAACGGATAACTTGCCGTCTGGTGGACAAGGATACTTAAAACATCCGGGCGTCCACTGAAAGATGCGATTTCCCCCAACGTCGCTGAATAAGAGATATCCGGACTCTCCCTTTTGGATCCAGAGAGGGCCCTCGCCGCCTTCAAAAGAGCCTTCGCCTTGGAGCAATTCCAACCTGGCATCTGCTGAAAGAATTTGGTCGAGGCTCGGATCCAGCTTGACGACTGCACCGGCGGTCGGAGATTGCGCGCGCGCCGAGAACCAAAACATCCCCATCACTAAAGATAGACACAGCAGGTGCAGTGAAATTCTTCGCATATGGATCCATTCCTCGGCGGGATCGTATACCAAGGAACCCCGCGCATCAAAAGCAAAAAAGCTGGCCGAAGCGCATCGCGCTATTTTGTATTGTGGGAGGGGAATCGCAATCCTAAGTTTAGCGAGATACCTTTTTCCGAATACGAATAGTTATGCTTGAACCGGCAGGGAAGGGTAAGTATGATCTGCGCATTGTTCCGTCACTTGAGACCCAAGAAATCGTTTCTGTGAGTTTTCAAAAAACTCACGGATGAAAGAGCAACCGCCATGAGCGCTCACGAACTGGATGGTAAGACCGGACGCCTGAATCCCGGCGCGGTATCGAGGCGGGACGTTCTTTACGGGATCGCCGCGTTGGGCGCCTCCGCCGTTCTGCCGAAATTCGGCCCCGCGGCGCAGACGGGATCCGCCGCCGCGGCGCGTCCTTTTCGGATCGACACGCACCACCACTTTACCGTGCCCAAATTAATTGCCGAAAGCACCGCCAAAGGGGTCAATCAGGCCGGCCTTCAAGATTGGACGCCCCAAAAATCAATCGATGAAATGGATAAAGGCGGCGTAGCCACCTCGATCATTTCGATCAGCGACCCGGGCGTCTGGTTCGGCGATAACACCGCCGCGCGCGCCCTGGCGCGAGAGTGCAACGAATACGCGGCAAAAGTGATTAAGGATTATCCGGGCCGTTTCGGCCTGTTCGCTACGCTGCCGCTTCCTGATGTCGAAGGTTCCCTCCTGGAAATCGAATACGCATTTGATACGCTCAAAGCGGACGGCGCGTGCGTGCTCTCCAGCTACCAAGGCAAATATCTCGGCAACCCCGCATTCGCTCCGTTGATGGATGAGCTGAACCGGCGCAAGGCGGTCGTGTTTTGCCACCCCTATTGTGCTGCGTGCGGCACGCAGACGGTTCTTTCCGATGGGCAGAATCGCGGTTTGGAGTTTGTTTTTGATACGACGCGTACGATTGCGAGTTTGCTGTCCAACGCCACCGTCGTGCGCTGTCCGGACATTCGATTCATCTGGTCTCACGGCGGCGGCACAGTGCCGTACATTACCAGCCGCCTCAACGGAGTGGCGCAGAAGCTTCCAAAAGGCCTGCTCTACGAGTTGCAGAAATTTTACTACGATACCGCGCAGGCCTTTAATCCCTATACGTTGCCGTCTTTCAAGAAGCTCGTTCCGGCATCGCACATTGTGTTCGGAACCGATTTCCCGCTGGGCGGCGGCTCGGGGTTGGCTGTCAGCCAGGGTTTGATCGACAACGGAGGATTCAGCGAGAGCGAACTGCGCGGCATCAATCGCGAAAACGCGCTGGAATTACTCCCGAGACTGAAAGCGTAGTTTTTCTCTTTTCACTTTGTAGGCACAAACTTCTGAATCCGTTTGCCGTCTTCCACTTCACCGGTGTAGACGTTTCCCTTGGAATCCATGGCGATTGAATCGATCCAGTGAAGCTGCCCCGCGTAGCGCCCGTTCCCTCCGAACGAGCCCACCAGAGCGCCGTCTTCGCGATTGAGGATCCACACCATATTGTTCGTGCCGTCCGCAACCAGAATGTATTTTTGCTGCGGGTCCGTGGAAAGTGTCAGATTGTAGATCGTCCCGCAAGGGGGATCGGTCATGCTCCAGATGCCTCCGCAGTGCGGGCCGCGGGATTGCGTCGACGGGTGAATCCAGAATTCTTTTACGTATTTGCCCTGCTTCGTGAACACCTGGATTCGGTCGCTGCCGCGCTCACAGACGTAGACGAATCCGTCCTTCGAGGGATGCGCGCAGTGAAGCGCGGGCGCGAACATCTTCTGATCCGGAGGCGGTCCCGATGTGTCGTAAGGCGGTGTAGGGTCATTATCGATTTCGCTGAGAGGCGTGCCTTTGCCTCCCCAGCCCCGTTTGAACGCGCCGGTATCCATGTCGTACACCAGAATACGTTTGTTCAGGAAACCGTCGGGAATATAGATCTCGCGTGCGTCCTCGTCGAACTCGAAGGCGGCAATTCCCGGCGGGAAAATGTCCGTTTGCTGGTTATTCTGTTTTACTTCCGACGCCGGCACCTTGGGTCCGCGATGACCGAAGTCCCAAAGGAATTTGCCGTCTTTTGAGAATTTGATAATGCTGTCGCCCGGCATCGTTCCCGAAATATAGACGTTTTCGTCCCGATCGACACCGATGGTCTGCAATCGCCCCGGCCAGCCGGGAACGTAATCCTTGCCGCCCCAGGCTCTGAGGACGCTGCCGTCCGTGTCGAATTCCACGATCTCGGGTCCGATGACGCAGCATTCGGTGCGCGGCGGAGTGGTCGCAGCGCCCAATTCATCGGGCCTCGCGTCCGACGCGCGATTGATCGCCCAGACGTGATCTTCCTTGTCCACGTAAATGTCGACGATCTGTTGCGTGCTCCATTTGTTTGGCAACCGCTTGGGCCAGAAGGGATCGACCTTGTAGGTTGGAGCGTTTTGTGAATGCGCCGCCGGAACGGCGGCCAGAACTCCAAAACAGGAAAGCGCGATGGCGAAGGCAGATGCCCTGGTCCATCCAATCCGCATCGGCATTGATGACTCCTCTTTCCGCCCGTTTCAATTCCTAAATTTGAATCTTCCGCTGGTGTTTATTCGTGGGGATGCGGCCGCGCTTTTCCGTCTCCATTTTTCAGGACAAATTTCTGAGCGCGTTTCCCGGTATCCACTTCACCGGTGTAGATGTTCCCCTTGGAGTCCATGGCGATCGCATCGATCCAATGGAACTGTCCCGCCATGCGGCCGTTGTCGCCGATTGAGCCCGCTAAAGTGCCGTCTTTGCGGTCATGGATCCAGACCTTGTCGTTCGTGCCGTCTGCAATCAGGACGTACTTCTGCTGTGCGTCGTGGGAAAAGGTGAGATTGTAAATGGTCCCGCACATGCCAAAGGTTGTGCTGCCGGGACCGCCGCATTCGGGACCGCGAGCCGGCGTCGAGGGATGCACGAAGAAACTGGAAACAAATTTGCCCTCCTTGGTAAATACCTGCACTCTGTCGTCACCGCGCTCGCAAATGTAGACGAGTCCGTCATTCGCAATGTGGACGCAGTGAAGCGCGGGCGCAAATTGCTTTTGATCGGGAGGAGGTCCCGTTTTCCAGTCATACGGCGGCGTAGGGTCGTTGTCGATCTCGCTCAAGGGTATGCCGTGGCCGCCCCAGCCGCGCTTGAACGCGCCGCTGTTCATGTCATACACGAGGACGCGCTTCTGGTCCACGATATAGAGCTCGTGGGCGTCTTCGTCCAGGTCAAAGAAAAAAATCCCTCCCGGAAAAGTATCGGTGTCCTGGTTGGTCTGCTTCAGAGGTTGTGCTTTCTCCCCCGGCGGTGTTCTCGGTCCGCGATGGCCGAAGTCCCAGAGAAATTTCCCATCGCCCGTAAATTTTTGGATACTGTCTCCCCGTGCGCTTCCTCCCAGCCAGACGTTTCCCTCCCGATCCACGAGGATTGCGTGTTCGGCGCCGGCGCCCGGCCTTTCGATTCCCTCCGCCGGCCAGCCGGGCACATAGCCCGGGCCGCCCCAGCCCTTGATCAGATTGCCCGCGGTGTCGAATTCCAAGACTGCGGGTGCAGCGATGCAGCAATCCGTGCGCGGAGGGGTAGTGGCTGCCCCCGTCTCATCGGGATTGATATCCCGCGGACGGTTGTACACCCAGATGTGGTCGTCCTTATCCGTAACCATCACCGGAACTCCCTGCATGAGCCAATGGTTCGGCAACGGCTTGGGCCAGGAAGGATCGACTTCATAAACTGGAGCGTTTTGCGCGCGTGCCGCCGGAACAACAGCCAGAAACAAGAAGCAGGAAAGGCAAATCACCACGGCGCACGCATCGTTCCATCCCTTGCGAATCTGCATGAAATGTTCCTCCATCCAGTGTGTACTCGAAAGTTGGCAGGCAACTGCGCGGAGTCTAGTTTACGACGCAACTGGATGTCAATGCGCTTCACTCTTCGTGGAGTTTCGCGACACACTTCTGATTTTCCCTCGATCGCAAACCGAGAGACACACAATCACTCAAATTGCCAATCGACGCCCAAGTTGAACAGGGAATTGACAAATTGCAAGAAGCGGTGAGAGGATGAGCGCCAATGGTGCTTCCATGAGAAAAAAAATACTCGTTTTGATTATTGGTGTTGCCGTTGTTCTGATCGCTTCGGGGCCGACGTTCGCTCACCATGGGACGGCGGCGTACGACACGAAGAACATCGTTACGGTCAAGGGAACGATGACGGATTTCCGTTTTATTAATCCGCACGTTCAACTTTTTTTTGACGTGAAGAACGACAAGGGCGAAACCGAGAAGTGGCAGGCCGAACTGACCGCTCCGAACAAGCTGACCAGGGCCGGCTGGGACAAGCACACGCTGAAGCCCGGAGACCCGATCACGGCCAGCGGCTACGTTGCCAAAGACGACCCGCACACGATGTGGATCAACAAGCTCATCGGGCCCGATGGACAGCCACTCCACCTCTTTGAGGAATAGCCGGTCCCGGCCTCAGGAAGCCAGGGTGTACGGTTCAGCAACGAACAGGAGGACCCACGTGCGCAGGAGCTTGAGCAATTTAATGTTCGCAATGGTCGCGGCGCTGCTCCTCTCGAAAGCTCTGTACGCGCAGACACCGGCAGCATCGACGACTGAAGGGAATGCGCCGGTCAAGGCTGAGTCAGCGCCCGCTCCTAAGCATGATCTGACCGGCGTCTGGATGATGCGCAATCCTCCCGGGTCGCAGCGCGGTTTTACCAACTACACTTTTACAAAAGATCCTCCGGAGTTGACGCCGTGGGCGGCGGCGAAGCTCGCCGAGGCCAAACCATCCAATGGAGGGGAGTTCACCCTGAAGACGACGAACGACCCGGTGCTCACGAGATGCGATCCTCCCGGCGTGCCGCGGGTTTATTTCCACCCCTACCCATTTGAATTCGTTCAAACGCCCAAATATATCCTCATGCTTTACGAGTACGATCACGTGGTGCGCCGTTTTTATACCGACGGCCGCCCGCTTCCAAAGGACCCGGATCCCCTCTGGATGGGAACTTCGGTCGCCCACTGGGATGGGGATACAACTTTGGTCGTGGATACGGTCGGGTTTAACGACAAGACCTGGCTCGATCGAATCGGCCACCCGCACACCGACCAGTTACACGTGATCGAGCGCTTCCGGCGCGTGAACTTCGATCACATGGAACTCGACATCACCATGGAAGATCCCAAGGCGCTGGCGAAGCCCTGGACCACAACGTTCTATTACCAGTTGAGGCCAAATTGGGAGCTTGGGGAAATCTCTTGCTCGGGAGACTATCTGGACTTCAGCAATTTTGAGAAGTAAGTGAAGGCGCGATTCGTAAATTTTCACGTTGGACTGACCGCAAGCTAGTGATTCCTGCATAAGTGATTTCCTACACTCTTAAGGAGTGTTTCTGTGAAAACAAAACTGGCCGGAATGCTTTTCCTGGTTTTTGCGGTGGCCTTGACCGTGACAATAAGCGCGCGTCCAGGCCAGGATGCAGAGCACACTTCGGCGGCTCGATCAAAAACGAATCAGAAAAAGCCTCTCAAATTAGTTGGCGCGATCTACTTGCCCGGCAATCCTCTCCGATTTGATATCAGCTGGGTCGATCAGGCTACGGCCAGGTACTACCTGGGCGAAGCGGGAAATGCCAGCGTCGATGTTATCGATGCCGAAAACGATTTGTTCCTGGGGCGAATCGGCGGTTTTCATGGAGTAGGTTTGCCGGACGACCCTTGCGGCCCGACGCAAGGAATGGGCCCGAGCGGTGTCGTCGTCACTCCCGATAATCACCTCTGGGCCGATGATGCCCACGGCATTGTGAAGGTATTTGACCTGAACAATGCGCAGCCTCCCTTTACTAACCTCAGCCCTGTCGCGACGATTTCCACTGGCGCTTCGTGCCGTGCCGACGAAATTGGATTTGATCCAAAGGATCATGTCATCATGGTCGGAAATCCCGCGGAAAAACCTCCGTATGCGATCTTGATCTCTTCCGACCCGCCCTACGCGGTCCTAAGCAAGATTCCGTTTCCGAATGCGCGCGGGTTTGAACAACCGGTGTGGGATCCCGACCTGAAAGGCGGCCGGATGCTGGCCACGGTGCCGGGCGCGGAAGGAACTTCCGAGGTCGTCGTCTTCAACCTCAAGGACCCGAGAGAACCTGTGATAGAGGCGACGTATCCGACCGGCATTTGCGGCTCCGGTTTAGCTCTGGGCCCGTCTCAGCACTTGCTGGTTGGTTGTGGGGGCGGAAAGCCGCTGATGATTCTGAATGGCGTGGATGGGAAAGTGATCAGCACTCTCGCAGAGACGAAGGGCGCCGATGAAGTCTGGTATAACTCGGGCGACAATAATTTCTACGCTCCAAGCGGCTTCGCTGCCAATCCGACCCTCAGCGTCATCGATGCCGATTCCGGCGCGGTACTCTCTACTTTGCCGGCCGGACCGGGATCCCACTCCGTGGCGGCCTTTCAGGGCAATAATCACGTTTTCGTTCCGATCGCAATTCCGACCGCGGCGTCGCCGGCGGACGTATGCAATGTCATGTTTGGCTTGCCTGCCAAGCAAGGTTGCATCGCGGTTTACGCACACGAAAAATAGAGGAACGCCGGCAGAACTGTGCTATACCGCTGCAACCGGCAAAGTTTGAAGTGGAGCTTATCTCCAGATTGTTGAATTCAAAGCTGGAAAAAACGCCGCGGTAGAAACGAGCGAGGAACAAATCCATGCACCGAAAAAACAGTGGCAATCCCGGAAACGATTTTACGAGCCTGAATTTCAGCCGCAGGGCTCTGATGAAATCTTCTCTGCTGGGCGGCGGGGCGGCATTTGCCGGCGCCCTTTTTAGCGGCCTGATTCCAGAAACGGCTTTGAGCGTCGACCCTTCGTCAAAGTACGAAGGGCCCATCGTGGAAACGACCGCGGGAAAAGTTCGCGGCGTTCTTCAGGGCGGGACCCACATCTTCCGAGGAATTCCTTACGGCGCATCGACGGCGGGAACCAATCGGTTCATGCCTCCCCGCAAGCCCGAACCCTGGACCGGAGTGCGCGAAGCCTTCCAGAACGGTCCGACCGCGCCGCAACAAGGCGGCCCGCCGAACCCGCTTATCTTGAATCATAGACAGCCGGCCGTGGAGGGAGAGGATTGCCTGGTCATGAATGTTTTCACGCCCGGCGTGAACGACGGACGCAAGCGGCCGGTCATGGTTTGGCTGCACGGTGGCGGCTTTGCCGGGGGCGCGGGCTCGGCGCACGCCTTTGACGGCAACTTCCTTGCCCGTTCCGGGGACGTGGTGGTGGTGTCCGTAAATCACCGGCTTAATATTTTCGGATATCTGTATCTTGCGGATGCGGGCGGCGAGAAATATGCCGATTCTGGCAATGCCGGACTGCTGGACATCGTAGCCGTACTCGAGTGGGTGCGAGACAATGTCGCCCATTTCGGCGGCAATCCCGGCAATGTCACGATTTTCGGCCAATCCGGCGGCGGTTTGAAGGTCAGCACCCTGCTGGCGATGCCTCCCGCCAAAGGCCTGTTCCACAAAGCGATTATTGAAAGCGGCTCCCTTTTGACGGGAATCCATCGCGACGAGGCCAACAAGACGACACAGAGAGTCCTCGCCAAGCTGGGCCTACAGCCAAACCAGGCGGACGAACTCCAAAAGCTCCCCGTGGATCGTTTGCTTTCGGCCATCGATAACCGAGGATCGGGCCCGGGAAACGCTCCTTTCAACTTCGCTCCAGTAGTGGATGGCCGAGCCCTTCCCAGCGATCCCTTCGATCCGGCCGCCCCGAATATTTCCGCCGACGTGCCGCTGATCGTCGGGACAGTCAACACCGAGGGCACTTTCTTCACTCAGCCAGACTCCCCACTTTTCTCGCTGGATGAGCCGGGGATGCGCACGCGACTCACGCCGCGATTTGGAGATACGACGGACAAGCTGATCGACCTCTACCGGAAAGAGATGCCCAATGCCTCGCCCAGCCAAATCTACTTCCTGATCACCGCATTCCCCACGACGGCGATCACGCAGGCCGAGCGCAAGGCCGCTCAGGGGAAAGCGCCGGTTTATATGTACCTGTTCGCTTGGGAGACGCCCGTGGAGGGCGGCAAGCGCCACTCACCGCATACGGTTGAGCTTCCCTTCGTTTTTAATAATGTGGGGGAACAGCCTGAAGAGGTCGGCAACGGTCCCGAGCTTCAGCCATTGGCGGACAAAGTAAGCGGCGCATGGGCCGCTTTCGCGCACACCGGCAACCCCAACGCCGCGGGCGCGCCCAAATGGCTCGCGTACACGCCGACGGACCGAGCCACCATGATTATCAACAATGAATGGAAACTCGTGAACGACCCACGCCATGATGTCAGATTGATTATGAACAATCTGCCGGCCCCAAGCGCTTCGTAAGCTGGGGCGCCGCGCGGTGTGCAGTAACATTTTTGAAAAAATGGAATTTTCTATTTTGTGCCGTCCGGACATTTCGGCCTCACTAAGAGATACCGTGTTTTTTCACTTGACAGGATGAGGGCAATGGCATCAGTCTCCTCCCAACTAGGAAACGGGTGTCCGGCCAGATGCGTCACGGAAAATGAAAAATTATGGCAATTCGATAGCCAGGAATTGTGGTTCAGCGAAAGTGTGTTCCTAGTTGAATTTCCGCAGATGTGCAGCCTGCGATGGTGGGGAAACGTTGGGGGACAACGTCAGAGGAGGCCACATGGGACCAGTTCGTAAGAGTTTGTGCCTGAGTGTCGTTTCGATCGCAGCGCTGATTTTGCTGGCGATTCCGGTTGTCGCCCAGTTGCCGACGGCGACCATCCTGGGGGTAGCCAAGGATTCATCCGGTGGAGTCTTGCCGAATGTCACCGTGACGATTACGAACGTGGATACAGGGGCGGTGCGCGCTGTGAAGACCGGTGACGACGGCGAATTTCAAGCCCCGGAACTTCCCGTGGGCCGCTATGAAGTGAGAGCAGAGCACCCCGGTTTCAAAACCGTGACTCGAAAGGGCATCACCCTCGAAGTGACCCAGCAAGCGGTCATCAACTTGGACTTCGAGGTGGGAGCCGCGGATCAGCAGGTTGTCGTGACTGAAGAAGCGCCCATGGTGAATACCCAGAACGCCACTCTTGGGGGCACGGTCAACGAGACGAAAATGGCAGAGCTGCCATTGAACGGCCGGAATTATATTGATCTCGCACTCCTTCAGCCCGGCGTCGACAAGGACAAAAACCAAGGCAACCAGGAGGGGACCACATTCAGCGTAGACGGGGCTCCGCCGCGATCCAACAATTTCACATTGGACGGCGCGATCCTGCAGAACATGCTGGGACGAAGCCCCGTCGCGGGCAACTCTGGCGATGCATTGGGTTTGGATGGCATCAAGGAGTATACGATCGTGGCCGGCACTTTCCAGGCTGAGTATGGATTAGCAATGGGCAGCCAGATGGTGGCCGTAAGCAAAAGTGGGACCAACCAATGGCACGGGGACGTGTTCGAATACCTCCGGAATGACGCCTTCGATGCCAACACCTTCTTTAATAACCAGGCTGGCGTGCCGAAGGCGCCACTTCGAAAGAACCAGTTCGGAGGAGCTTTTGGCGGCCCCATCAAAAAAGACAAGACGTTCTTCTACGCAGTCTTCGAAGGAATTCGGGAAAA
This sequence comes from uncultured Acidobacteriota bacterium, assembly GCA_963832265.1. GTDB lineage: Bacteria > Acidobacteriota > Terriglobia > Acidiferrales > UBA7541 > Palsa-360. The sequence continues at coordinate 2,616,136 of CAWHTN010000020.1, read as the reverse complement.
CCAGGGAGTCCCTGCCACGAACCCGGTGCCGAGCGCGGGATGTCACCCGGCGGGCGCAACCGCAGCGAACAATTATGGCGCAGGCACGGTTATCACTGTGGCGCAATGCCCGGACCTTTCAGTTGACATGGACGCCGCTGGCAATCCGGTCACCCAGGCGACGCTTAGTCCGTACACTGCTGCCTTGTTGGCGCTCGTACCTCTGCCCGATGCAGGGTCAGTGTTCAGCGGTGGCAATCCGCCCGTTCAGACCTTCAATGACCATAACTCTCTCGGAGAAAATTACGGGCAGATGCGTTTCGACCAGACAATTTCCGACAAAGACTCCTTCTTTGCCCGCTATACCATTGACAACGCCATTCAAAATGAAACGGTAGGGGATTTCTCTTATTTCCGCGAGGCGCCGACCGCGCGAAATCAGTGGATTACGCTGGCTGAAAATCACATTTTCTCTCCTATCGTGTTCAATGCCGTGCGATTCTCTTTCAGCCGCACCAATGCCGTCGTCCTGGAGGCTAATGTTGGCCTGCCCGGTGGTACCGGTCCCCAACTCGTGCCCGGTTTTGACACTGGAGTAGTCGACATGGGCGGCCCCGGCGGCGGCGCTTATGCCGAGTTCGGTTCCGTGAACGCCGCGCCTCAGACGTACAACCGACAGAACATCTACACCCTGAGCGACGATGTGAACTGGATTCGTGGTAAGCATTCCTTCAAGTTCGGCGTGTTGCTCAATCGGTTCAATGAAGCCAGTCAGGCAACCAACTCCTTTAATGGGCAGATCATTTACAGTCAATTCTCTGATTTCCTGCAGGCCAATCCACTTCAGGTAGAGTTTGCGCCCACCTTTGCCACGGAAAACCGGGATTTTATCTTCAACACCTATGGCCTCTATGCCCAGGATGACTGGCGGATAAAGCCGCGGCTTACCTTAAACCTCGGCCTGCGCTACGAATTCATGAACACGCCGCACGAGTTGAATGGCAGGCAATCCAGGCAAATCAACGACTTCACCGACCCGTTTACTCTCGGGCCAGTCATCCAGAACAACTCGTTGAAAAACTTCAGCCCGCGCGTCGGGTTGGCCTATGACCTTTTTGGAAATGGAAAAACCTCCATTCGTGGTGGCGCCGGAATCTACTATGATTTGGGCAACATCGGAACGGCCCTCGGACAAACCGCGAACGGATCTCTGCCGTTTGCAGGATTGGTCGATGTCAACCCGACAGCTCCTAATGCCTGCCCCATTACCAGTGGCAATCCTCCCGGTTGCATCCCCACGATATCGAGTTGGGAGAACTCCACGTTAGGAACCACAGCGAATGGGTTTCCATTGCCAATACCCGATCAAGTACGGAGCTTCTACACACCGAGCGTTCAAGGCGTCTTCACCCCTACGTTTATTGACTACAATTGGAAGAGCTCCTACATGATTCAGTACAACGCCAGCGTTCAGCAGCAGTTGCCTTGGAACATGGCGCTGGGGGTGGCCTATGTGGGCAACCACGGGGTTCACCTGCCCATGGTTCGTGATGGAAATCCTATTCCCCCGACCTCTTTTGGTCCTTGCGGCGACCCCGCTAGCGTGTGCATCGGCGGCCAGGTGCCGTTTTGGGACAATGGCACTGCTAACTACACCAATCTCAACCCGAACTTCGGCAGCGACATTAATGTCGCCACGACCGCAACATCTCGTTACAATGCCTTGCAAGCGGTCCTGCAAAAACGAGCTGGCCACGGACTGGAACTCGAAGGCGCCTACACGCGAAGCCGCGTAATCGATGAAACCCAGGGCCAATCCAACGTACAGGATTGCCAAACTTCGGGTGGGCTACTGGGCGTTTATCCGCTAAATAACATCGTCGACAAGGGCCCGGCCTGCTTTAATGTCCTCAACAACTGGGAAATTAACGTGTTGTACCACATCCCGAATTTTGTGAAGTCGAATGGGTTTCTCTCCAAGGCAGCGAACGGCTGGTTCATGAGCAGCATCGTGAGCATTCAGAGCGGCCAACCATTCACGCCGGTTTTGGGTTTCAATCGCTCAAATTCAGGCGTCCTGCAGGGTGGCCAAGGTGACCGGCCCAACATCAATACGCCGGCACTGATTGCGAAATACTTTAATCCGTCCGTTTGCACGTCAATGCCGGGTCAGCCGGCGGCCGGCAACAATCCATGTGTTTATACGCCGATTCCCTACGACCCTAGCAAGGTTATCACCGGCGATCCTAACAATTGGTTCAACGGCGCTATGTTCTCGTTGCCGCCGAGTACTCTTAGTCCGAACTCTGAGCAACCCATCTGCTTCTTCGCAGCTACTCCATGTACTCCAAACACGAACGGTCAGTTGGGCACAGCCTTGCGCAATAGCCTGACCGGGCCGCCCGAAAGAGATTGGGACTTTTCGCTGGTGAAGGACACAAAGCTGGGGTTCCTGGGAGAGGCCGGCATGCTGGAGTTCCGCGCCGAATTCTTCAACGTCCTGAACCATCCGAACTTTAGCGGCGGCTCACATTTTAACGTCCAAGTTTTCCCCAGTAATCCAGCTGACACCGGCCCGTTCTCGGAAATGCCGGGCAATGGGCGGGTCACGACACAGGTACAGGATAACCAGCGGGAGATCCAATTTGCGCTGAGAATCGAATTCTAAGGCGTGCGGAATTGCAGGGGTCCTCGTGGTAGCAATGTGCGAGGACCCCTGCATGATAGAAGGTTGGGCGCACTTATTCACCGGCTAATGTGCAATCAAGGTTGACTTGCTGCAGGATACCTGGGACCCGGAGAAATTGCGTTTCGTTCTGATCTTTATTCCAGAAACCCTACTCAAACCGGCCTTCAGGCAACGGCGTCTCTTTACTATCGTGAAATCCGCATTGGGACCGGGATGATCGTGTGCGACGTGCGGAGCGAAGCGCTGCGACAAAATCCCGGTTAAGGAGATGAGTTTGGCCCCGCCTCTATTCTTGCAAACGATCGAAGACACCGGCTTAAGCACGTGGCTGCGGGAATCCGAATCACCTTTTGCATTTTATTTCATTCTTCTGTTTCACACGTTTGGCCTGGCGATACTTGTTGGCTCTAATGTAGTGGTGGATTTACGGCTCCTCGGAGTTGCGCGCGGCATACCGCTCGCGCCGCTGCGGCGATTGTTTCGCATCATGTGGATCGGTTTCTCGATCAATGCCGTAACCGGCGTATTGCTAGTCATCGCCTATCCGACGAAGTCGCTGACGAATCTGGGACTTTTATATAAAATTGGCGGTGATCGGCTTCGCCGTTTGGGTCATGCAGAGGCTTAAGACGGAGGTGTTCGGGGACCCGAGTTTGAGTGAAGCCGATATGATGGCGAGAGGCGCGGCATTGGCAAAATGGTCTCTCATCTTGTGGTTCGGAGCGATTACCGCGGGCCGCCTGCTGGCCTATACCTACAAGTATCTGACGTATCCGTCGTAAAAGGGTTCCTGAAAGGGTCCGTGAATGAATTTTGTCCATCTCCATCTGTTTCTGAATCATTTTCCGATCATCGGCACGCTGGTCGGCCTTGGCCTGCTCCTCATTTCGCTGTTCGGAAAAAACGATGACCTCAGGCGAGCGAGCCTTATTATTTTCTCGGTCATGGCTCTCCTGGCGATTCCGGTGTTTTTTAGCGGGCCGGGCGCGCAGGGCGCGATCAAAAAGCTCCCCGGGGTTTCAGAAGCCATGATCGAAAGGCACCAGGGTGCGGCAATGCTGGCGCTGCTTTTTATGGAAATCACCGGCGCCTTCTCCCTGGTAGCGCTGTGGAAGTCACATGAGACCTCACGCCCCGCACGCTGGAACTGGAGCTTGTCCGCCGTGCTGCTTTTTTCGATGATCACGGCAGGCCTCATGGCCAGAGTCGGGACCACGGGCGGAGACATCCGCCACCCGGAGATTGGGAACGGTCACGAGGAAGTAACCGAAGGCTCCATGCTCTCGAAAGTGGTGCATCGCTTCGAGCCATCGCCCGATAAATTTGCCGGACTCATGACGGCCAGCAAGTGGTGGTGGGCATTCATGATGGACATGCATTTCGTGGGGCTGGCTCTGCTGATCGGAACGGTTGGCATCCTGGACTTGCGCATGTTGGGATTTGCCAAGCAGATTCCGATAGACCCGTTGCACCGGTTAGTCCCGTGGGCCATGGCTGGATTCGGCATCAATCTCGTAACCGGCATTCTGGCTTTTACCGGCATGAGCAATTATTACACTTATGATTGGGCTTTTTGGCTCAAGATGCTGGCCATCATGCTTCTTGGACTTAATGTAGCGGTATTCTATTTGACCGGCGCTTTCGATTCTGTCGAGGGTTTGGGTCCCGGCGAGGATGCGCCGCAGTTCGCCAAATTTATTGCCGCGACTTCTCTGGTCCTCTGGTTTGCGGTCATCACCTTGGGCCGGTACATCCAGTCCTATTCCGATACGATCTCCGTCCATAAATAAAGAGGGAGGTCTGTGCATAATTCATTGTGTCCATTGCGTGCAAAGAGTTAAAATGAAAATCAATCATTCTCCTGTAACGAAAACAGCAATTCGCGCGTCAAGTTAGCAACGGAGGCAATGCGATGCATCATAAGAACAGGAATGCTTTGATCGGCGGAGCATTTTTGCTTTTGGCCTTGGTACTGGCGGGACCCGCGTCCGCGCACCATTCCGTCCAAGCTCAGTTCGATATCCACAAAACTTTCACGGTCTCCGGAACGGTTGCCAAGGTGGAGTGGATTAATCCCCATTCCTACCTGACCGTAAACGTTACGGGTGGCGACGGCAAAGTTCAAAAATGGGCCTTCGAACTTGGCGGTCCCGGCGCGCTTCGCCGGGCCGGAATGAGCAGGGAAGATCGAGGCGGCTTGAAGCCCGGCGACGAAGTAACCGCCTCGGGTTTGGCTGCCAAGGACGGTTCGACTACCGGTTTTCTGCAGGAATTGAAGCTGGCGGATGGCCGGGTGTTTAAGTTCGCCGCGGACCCCAACGGCAACTGAGCATGGAAAGGAGCTTCCGCATGACGCTTCACTTTCGATTCAGCAGGAGCATCGTTACGGCCGCATTGCTGTGCCTACTTCCAGCGGCGATTTTTGCCCAGAATAACGGCGGTCCGCGCATGGACCATGAAGACACATTGCCGCCGACGCCGACGGGCCCCACACCGATGACTCCCGATGGGCATCCCGATTTGACGGGGCTCTGGAATGGCTTGGCCGACAATTTACTGGGCGTCCCAAATCAAATGCACAACGTCGGCATCGAAGTCGGGCCGGACTCCACTCGCGACATTCACAGCGGCGTGCAGATTGCCACTTGGCCGCTGCAGAACCGCGGGCGGCAGAATAACGAGCAGAACGAACGCGCCGCCACGCTCCTTCGGCGGATGGGGTCCAACCGGCCGATCTACAAGCCTCAATACTGGCAGCGAGTAAAGGACTTCGACGCGAACTCCAATGAAGAAGATCCCTCCAATAATTGCATGCCGGCTGGAGTTCCACGCATGGGTGTTCCGTCTTACATCGCCCAAACCCCCAAGTACCTGGTCTTCGTTTATCCGGGCCAGGGTGGCTTGATCGCCACCGCCACGAGCTATCGCATGATTCCGACCGATGGCCGCAAGCATACGAACCTGGAGGACTTGGATGGGACGTGGAACGGGGAATCGATTGGCCACTGGGAAGGCGACACGATGGTGGTCGACTCCATCGGTTTCAACAGCACCAGTTGGTTTGACCAGCTCGGCGGCTATTTCCACAGCGAAAATATGCACGTCATCGAACGTTTCCATCGCGATGGCAACACGCTCACCTGGACGGCGACCGTTGAGGATCCCGACGTGCTGCTCGAACCTTGGACCACGACTCCGCGCGTAGTCCTCCTCAATCCCGATCCCAAGGCGATACTGCCGGAATCGCTGCCTTGCAGCGAACGAGATTTCGCTCACGTCGTCACCAAAGAACATCACTAGAAAAAAATTGTCACGCTCAGTCCCTGGCAGTTTGCACATGGAGGCCGCATGCCTACGCGAGCAGCAATGATGAATGTGTTAGCGAAAAGGGCGCTGATGGTCGCGGCTCTTGCGGCGCTTTTTTTCCAGTCTGCCCGCGGGCAAAGTAACAGCTCCAAAGCAAGTGCCGGCGCGAAAACCGCAACCGCCGGAGCCGCGGATAACCCAGCCGGATCGAATCCCTCCGATGTCGCCAAGACTCTGAAGACTGCGGCCGAAGCTGTGGGCCTTGCTCGATGGTCGGGCGTTGGAGGCCAACGGCTCCCCGAAGTCGATGTGATCAACACGATGGAAATTTGGGGCAGCGGCACGACATACGGCGCTGGCCAATCGAGCAAACCTGGTGAACCAGGTCCGGCGTTTAAAACCGACTATCACGTAACCCTCGGATACAATCCGCCCGCCATGCGCGTGGAAATGACGCGCACCGGTTCTGGCAGCGCCGCGCCGCAGCACACGTTTGAAGTGGTCCGCGATACCTACGCCTGGGATGAGTCCGAAATTGGTGGAGGTCTGGTCCCGGGAAAGGGCACGGCGACTCCCGCCATGGCCGCGGCCAACTATCGTCTCCTTCAACTCTGGATTCTTCCTTACGGCGTCATCAAATCCGCATTGGCTGCCGGCGACAAGACCAAGGTCTCGAATGAGAAAGGCGCCACGGTCATTACGTTTCCTCTTAGCGGACAACTGGCTGACGTGATGGTCAAGGCGACGCTGGACGCCCAGAATGAAGTCGCGCGGGTCGAGACCCGGACCGATAATCCGGCTCTCACTGACCTGAATACCGAAACGGAATATTCCGACTACGCGGATCATGGAGAAATCTTGACCGACGTTAAATCTCCGGGCCATATCGTTCGCAAACAGGGTGGGCATCCGGTGCTGGACATCAAGGTGAAGACGCTGGACGCCAACAATCCTTATCTGGTTTTTCCAGTTCCTGAAAACGTAAAGAAGGCGGCCGCACACTAGCGTGCCCCTTCAAGATCGCTGCTCCAAAGTGGCGCGGAATGTCCCGCCGGGAGATTCTTGAATCATGCTCCTTCACATTTGCAGGTGGCTGCAAGAAAATTCCTTTATCGCCGTGATCAACGGAACGGCTTGGACCGCCGCGGCCGTGGAGATCCTTCATTACTTCAGCATGTTTATCTTGGTCGGATCGATGGTGATTGTGGATTTGCGCGTTCTTGGCCTGCTGGGGCGCCGGCAGGACGCAACGCAGCTCGCCGACCGGCTCTTTCCCTGGATTTGGGGTTCGTTAGCATTGAATTTCCTGTCCGGATTCCTCATGTTCGCGGGCTCCGCGACTGCTTATTACCGCAACGATATTTTCTACGACAAAATGGGAGTGATCCTGTTGGCCATCGTGGCGAACCTCATTGTTCAGAAAAAAGTGAGCCAGTGGAATCAGTTGCCGGCGATGCCCGCGTGGGCGAAATTATTGGCCGTCCTTTCGATTGGTTTATGGGTTGGAGCAATCATTGCCGGAGTCGAGGTTCCAGCTCTTACCGGCGTCGGATAAAGCGCGGCCCGGAGCATCAGCAATCGGAGGTCTATTCGAATGGACGGTTCCTTGGTTATTTTCGGACACTGGTTGCAGAACAGACCATATGCCCTGGCCATCGCCGGCTCGGATTGGGCCTATCCATTGGTTCAGGCGACTCATTTTACCGGGTTGTCGATATGGATTGGGACCATCGTCGCCGTGGATGTCCGTCTTCTTGGAGTCGGTAAAAAATCGGCCCCGCCATTGCAACTCTCTGATGTATTGTTTATCTGGAATTGGATCGGATTTGCCATCGCCGTCACGGGAGGATTTCTTCTCTTCTCCGTTTCAGCCGAGACCTATCTCACCAACATCGCCTTTCTGACCAAGCTTGGCTTGCTAATCCCCTTAGGGCTGGTGCTTCACGTTGTGATTCAGAGAAAAGCCCCGGCGTGGGAGAAAGCATCGGAAACCCCTCCCGTGGCTAAAGTTGCAGGCTTCGCGGAATTATTGTTGTGGCTTTGTGTTGCCACGGCGGCGGTTCTGATCCCGTACGTAGGTTAGGGCTGTCAGTAATCTTGACAGAGAAGTGACCCTGGCATATGTTGCGTCAGACCAACACAAAGCCGAGAAGAGAATTGTTAAGTGAGGCGTCAAGGCGGCGAAAATGTTGAGCGAGCGTCAGATGCAAAAAGAAAGTAGGTCCTGCGGCGGTCTGTTATCGCTGTTCGATGAGGACTGTCAAACTAGCCAGAGAGGCGCCGCCCACATACCCCAATGTCTCATCTTCTTAGCTTCGTTCAATGGCTCAATGATACCCCCATCAGCGTTTACCTTCGTGAGAGCGACTGGCCTTTTCCCATCATTGAGACAATTCATATCCTGGGGCTCGGTTTCTCGGTTGGCACGATCATGTGGCTGGACTTGCGTCTCCTGGGACTGGCCATGCGCGAGGCGCCCGTTACCGATGTGATCGAACAACTGGAGCCCTGGGCGATTGGCGGATTCGCGGTCATGTTCGTCAGCGGAAGCCTTTTAATCCTTTCCGAACCTTTGAAGTGCTACAACACGGTGGCTTTCCGCATTAAAGTGGTTCTGCTGATCCTCGCGGCTCTGAATGTCCTGTACTTTCATAAGAGAGTCATGCATAACGTCGATGAATGGGACCGGAATATGCCATGGCGCGCAAAAATGGTGGGCGTGCTTTCCCTGATATTGTGGCTGGGCGTCGTGATCGCGGGACGATGGACCGCGTATTTCTAATTGAGTGCCCGGCTTTTGGCGGCGTTCGCTGTCGATGGATCCTGAGAGGTGCGCGAAGTGACATTCGGAAGGATCTTACCGGATTGGTTTTTTTGCGCTATGCGAAAATAGCTGGCCTGGGCAGCTGGTTCAAGCATGCGCAATGGTTTTTTGCCATTGACGAGACATTTCATATCATGGCGCTGGGCATGCTCATCGGAACCCTGGTGATCGTCGATTTGCGTTTGCTGGGTTTCGGGATGCGGCGGCAATCCGTTTCGCAGCTCGCCGGATTTCTTGGGCCGTGGACGCTGGTGGGAGTGGCTTCGATGATCGTCACCGGCGTTCCCTTGTTCATGTCGGAGGCCGTCAAACTCAGTGGAAGCACTCCTTTTTTCTATAAGATGATATTTCTAGTTTGCGCCGTCACCCTTCACTTCACTCTTCACCGGAAAGCCATCGCATCCAGCGCGAGGCAAGGTTCCGGATTAGGCAAACTGGCGGCTTGTTTGTCGCTGATGTGCTGGTTGGGCGTGGCACTCGCTGGCCGCGCCATCGCGTTTCTATAGTTCCGCACCGCAATTTTGGTCAAGAGCGGAGGTGCAATCCCGGAAGATTTTTCGGATAGTCCACCAGCCGCCTCCGCCTCGGTTGGAAATCCCTGTCAAGAATTCCCGATTAGGTTTAGCCGACCTTCCTCACGTTCCAAATTGGGAGTCAACCCAAATCTTCTCTTCTCGCCGGGCCATCCTTAATGGCACATCCAAAATAAGTTAGTCCAAGCTATTGTTTGGCCTCCTCCGTGCATTCCTCTTCCTCTTTGCAATGAGTTGTTGACGACGGCCTGCTCGGAAACTATCTTCCCCCACTCCCTCCGCGCATTCTTTCCGCGCTCGCTCATGCCACAAGATTGCAATCTCCCGCTGTCATCCGCAAGATGCGGTTCACGTACCGCTTACGTTATTTCGGCCTTGAGCTACCTGAGTTTCTCGAGACATGCCCATGTCGGTGAGCGTCCTGGTGGCACTTGACGCAAAGAGCTATCAGATTCTCGGCCGCGTCATCGCCCAAGTCGGCTCCGCGGCTGAATGTGATGGACTTGAAGACCCTCGATGCGCCCGCACGATTGGCAACGCCAGCCATCTCGCTCCAGGACTTCGCGGCAGAGCTGGCGATAAGCTTCAGGGTCAAGCCTCAAGCGTGGCCGCTTGGCGCGGATCCCAGTCAAAGCGTCACCTGGACGTTTTCAAGGAGCTGCTTCCTCTGCGGCTTCGGAAGACCAATGACCAGCCGAGTGAGGGAAGGCAATAGAGCATCTCGGTTGCCGGCCTCCAAGCTCACTCCCGCCAGAAAATCCGCGCAGATCATCTCCAGGCAATAGCCGCGGGACTTGTCGCTGCCGAGCATCAGAGCCGCTGTTTCTAGTGCCTGCTCGATGACAGGCAGTTGGCTCTTGTAGGCCTTGAAATAGAGGATCTCCCACGGCTCGGTTTCCTTGCCGGTCAGGTAGCTGATCGACCTCGCGCTTGAATTCCTCCTCGCGGCATCGTACGTGGCTTTGTGCACCCAGGGTGCACAATCGAACCCCTGTCCATCCCGCCGCGCCACCTTGGCCAGCTCCCGTCGCCTTGGTCCATCCGATCTGCTCCAGTTCCCTCTTGCGGATTGGAGGTCAGGTGCTCGTGGATGGCCATCAGGTAGTAGGCCTTGCGTCTCGACTCCGGGAACTTCCTCTCCAGGAACTCATCGAACGAACGGACGTTGTCCACCCTCCAGTACTGTCCTGCCCGAACCTCGCACAGATAGCGACCCAGTTCGACAAACTTCGAATCCCGTTCGCGGTCGGTTGCCTTCTCCCACGCCAAGATCTCGTCGATCTTCGAGAGCACAAACACGGCACGCCGGCGATTGAGCTTCGGAGCCACCAAAGGCCTTCCGTTAGTCGTCAAGCACGTCAAGCCAATCAAGGTCGCTCGCTCCCGGTTGACGAATGAGTTTGGTCCCAACCAGTGGCTCGTTCCCAAGGCACAGGCCGAGGTGGGCGCAGCTGACGCACCCGTTCTGCGGGAAGCGGATTCCGGGTCGGGGAGGGAACTGGGCAGTTTCGATTTGACGAGCCGTCGCTTCCACCACTTGGCCAAACTCCCGACGCTGCTCATCGGTAATCGAAGCCAGCAGGTATTGAATCTCCGGGACGCGTTTCCTCACGAAAGCCACAATGGCGACGTCGGAGATGCCACTGATCCAGGAGTAGCAGACGAGCTGCAGGTCCAGCGATGTCAGCCCCTCGGGCTGCTCGGGATAACGAGCACTGGTGGTTTTCCATTCGAGCAAACGCCGTGTGCCGTCCAGTTGGCCGATGGCATCGACATAGGCCACGAATTCGTTGCCGTTTGAGAGCGGACGAACGAGTCTTCTTCTGCATGTTTCGTTTGGGTTGGCGAATGCGGATTCGGTTATCTCGGGCGAACTGCTCCAGCAGACCGATTCCTTGGCGAAGCAGTCGCTCCCAGTCGTCTCCGTGGGAATACTCCAGCGGAACATCGCGGTACGCTCCCCACTCCTTAAACAACACTGCTCCGGCATCCTCGCGCTCGAAGAACGCCGCCAGGGCCTTCTCAAAACAGCGGCCGAAGCACAGCGCTGCCCGAGACTCCTTCTCCCTCCAGCCGTCCAGATACCGATAGCGATAGCTCCTCGGGCAGCGCAGGTACTGCGAAACTTGTGTGTAGCTAAACGTCACGGGCCACCTCCTGGCTGCTCGCCACAGACACGGAAAGTTCGTCCCATTCACTGGCTGGGGCAAACCCGCCGAGATTGAGAAAGCAGCGGCCGTTCAGGGTGGTGCGGGAAATCCGCACGATTCCTCGCAGGCCGAGCAGCGCCTTTTCATCGACTTCGTCCCTGCCCATCAGATCGGGGTCGTAGCCAAAGTCCCGCAGGAACCAGCGGAGTTTCCACAGCGCTTTGGGAGTGCAGTAGAGGCGACCGGTGAGTGAACGGCCTTGATGTTCTCTTGGTTCGAGAATGGCGAGCCGCAGAACGTAGAACGGTCGTTGCGGATGCCAGCGGTAGAAGGCCCGATCGACGCGGACCAGGAAAACGCCTTCCAAGAGTGTCCTCACTTGTGCGCTGTTCACCATGCAAACCTGGGATATGGCGTTTCATGAGCGCGACCTCCTGCTGACTTGGCATAGCTATTGAGCTGACAAATCAATCCCGTCGCGATCTTTGGCGGCGCGCTCGGCCAGATCGTTGATGAAGGCTTCGACCATGATCCCGGCTGGCATCTCGCAGGGTGGCGGTTCCGCAGTAATCGGCGGCATAGGCCTTCACGAGGCCAGCATCGAGTTGGTACTGGCGAATCAACAGGCAGAGGCGGTCGCGGAGGCGAGGCTGGCCGTTGTGGTGGCCATTATTTCCGTTCGTGGAGGCCTTGCGCTGATCGGGCGAGTCCGGGTGCGTTGGATCTGGGGGCCCAGCCGAGTTCCTCGACCGAACAGAGCCCGATGCCGTAGGCCTTGCGGAGGGCGCGATTGACGGCGCGGGTTTCGGCGACGCGCATCTCGGCGCCGTGGACCAAGGACGAGACGTTGGAGGGATCGGCGTCGCCGTAGCCGACGAAGCCGCGAGAGCGGGGTGACTTGTAGACGGTCGCCTTGAAGACCCAGCGGCTAGAGGCCGGATCTGATAGCCCCTTGTCAACAGCGGTTCTCATCCCAGAGCAGCGATTGCGCTGGGCTATTCGGAGCAAGCCAGCGTGAGTCACGTACCATCGGCCATCTACAAGTTGGACGTCGCCAGCAGCCACGGAAATGGAGTACCTGGAGGTCAGGGCCTTGAGGCCATTCAGTGCGACCTTCGATGGTTTACCCCAAAGAACTCGAGCGAACTTGGCGTTCGCCCGAAACGAAGTTTCGATATTGCTCCTCATTTTGTTTACCTCTTTCATCTCTCTCATTGCACTCGGCCGACTTAGGATGTAAAAAGCATGATTGGCATTTGCTCGTCGTACTGCCATTGCTAGGTCTTAATCTGTATACGCATATTTTAGTTATATACACATATTCATGTCAAGAAAAATATCGCGGGCAAAGGGTAGTTCAATTGATTGGAAGGCTGTGGGACGACGGATTCGGGAACTGCGCGGATTTGATATCACACAGGATGAATTTGCACGGCGGATCGGTATCAGTCAGAGCTACCTTTCTACGGTTGAACGCGGGAACGTTGAAGCGGGGGCAGAGGTGTTGCTGGCGATCAGCAGAGAAGTTAAGAAGTCGCTCGAATGGCTGCTCACCGGAGAAGGGAAGAACCCAACTTGCCAAGAGCCGTGAAAGAGGCCACTCAGAGGGCGCCGTCACGATCCTGACTTTGCAGCACGAATCTGCATTTGATGTCCCTGACCAGATGTCTTCTCGTAATTGTTGGAGATCCCGCGAAAGATTTCGTGAGTGAGCCATTCCCCTCTGGCATTGTCTGACACGGATTCACAAGTTCCGCAGATTTATAGTCGATCTGTAGCTGTCTCCCACCCCAAGGTAAGCTGTGCCTCAACCCGTCCAGTTTGGGCAACGGTGCAGCGGAAGCCCCTGCCGCTCCGGCTCCGGCGCCGCCGGCTGGAGGAGCGCAGCCAAGCGAACTCGCAGGAAGTCTTCATCCCGGAAAAGGTAACATGTGAGGAGTCAGAGTCGGACTACCCTTGTTGTTGCGGTCAAAGTGGCTGATGTTGACCGGTGCCTTGAAGAGGTGTAGGATGATAATTGTTTGACGCGTGACTCGCTTTGGTTTTGATTCGGATGCCTCGTTTTGATTCGGATGCCTCGTTTTGATTCGGATGCCTCGTTTTGATTCGGATGCCTCGTTTTGATTCGGATACCTCGTTTTGATTCACACACTGCTGCCGAACGGAGAGGGGTGCCGGATGTCAACTCGAAACCGCATACGAAGAAAATTTAAGAACTTTATTGCCTCCGCAACCGAATTCGTAACATTGGTTGAAACCGGGGGTTTACTACTATCTGATGATTACTCTATCGAGTTAATAAAAGATGCCGTTGGCTCGCTGAGCTTTTTGGATTCAAAAAGCGCGAAATCCCAACAGCGCATTAGTCACGCTGGCCAAGAGTTTGTTCCTCCTGAGCTCGCACCTTCGATGTTGGAGGCGATGACATTGCCGAGGAGGCGCAACGACTGCGGCTTGACAGTGGATCTATTCAGCCAAATATTTAGTTTATTTGTTAATTGTGGTCTTTCCGAGGATTCTGCACAAGTGTGTACATATTTTGTATTCTCGAGTTGGTTTCCGGAGTCTCTTCCAGTGGCCCCATTCATGTTACTCACCGGCACAGAAGCGGAAGCGCGCGTTATCCTCCAACTGCTTACTTCTCTTGTCCGCCATGCGTTACCGCTCGCGGAGATTAACATAGACGTTTTCGATTACCTGCCCATGCATGTACAGCCGACTATGCTCATCAGCCGTGTTAACCCTTCAATGTGGATGGTAATGTCCGCTTCGAACCATCCCCACGCGTATCTCGCGAGAAAAAAGGGGCTAACTGATTTGTTTTGCGTTAAGGCCGCATATGCGGGGTCCACTTTGGGTTGTGTCGGAGACCAGGCTATCCTCAATGTCCATTGCGTTCCAAACGGCGGAAGGTTACCCGTCATCAATCGTGCCACGCTAGAAAAAATCGCTTCCGACTTCCAGCCGAAACTCTTGGATTATCGCTTTAAGAATGTAGCGCAAGTGCGAGAGGCGGATTTCGATGCGCCGACGCTTCCAACGCCACTCCGAATGATGGCGCAGGCGTTGGGCGCCTGCATCGTTGACGCGCCTCAGTTACAGGCTGACATCGTTCGCTTGCTCGAAAGCCAACGAGCAGTGCTGCGAGCGAGCCGCTCGCTTGATCTAAACTGTGCCGCGATTGAAGCCTTGTTCGCCTGTTGCCACGGCGAAAATGGGGACACGCGAGTCGGAGTGATTGAAATTGCCACTATAGCCACCGCTATTTTGGCTGACCGTGGCGAGGCCGCAGAATTTGAATCCAAGAGAATGGGTAGTCTTCTAAGGCTTCTTGGTTTCCGGACAAAGCGTGACGCCAAGGGTTTTGCGATTCATTTAACACCTGATGTCCGCCGCCTCATTCATAGCCTTGCGCGTGACCACGAAGTTGGAGAGTGGGAGCAGACCCTGCCAGTTTGTTCCCAATGTGCCGAGGTGATGTCCGCTCAGACCGGGAGTTCGAACCCGTGAACGCAGAACGGAGATCCAGTGCACATATGTACGTAATGTACTTCGTGTACGTAGCTTAAAGTTGTCCCAGTTGCTTCTGACGATGGTTAGACGCGAGACCGCAAGAATCTGAACCAGCGCAACCGCTGCCGCCACAGGTAGACGTTGAAAATTCCTGATAGCGAGGGCAGGGAATCAGGTATTCAGTTCCTGTGGTGGCTCAGGGTCCATTTATGTCTGTGTCGGTGGGTCCAGCCTCCGAGTGCGGAGGAGCCAGTTTCATACATTGCCTCTCGACAATTCTGAAGTCCCAGTATTCGTAACAATACCTGCTCCGATTATTTCACGCCAGATCGTAGATTCTGGCATCATTCCTAAGTTGAATATCCAAATCCCGGGCCAACGCACACCGATTTTGCAGCCCAATTGCGTCCACCTTCGGTGGACTGGCCAAGCAACGGAACCAGTCGTAAGATTGCGGGACGATCGTGAAACGCCGCCGCCAAGTCGCTGCCTTTATTCTTGCGGGCGGCGCAAGCTCGCGCATGGGAAGGGACAAAGGCCTTCTCGATTTTGGCGGCGTTCCGTTGATCGTTCACTCAGCCCGTGTGATCGAGCCGCTCGTTGCCTGCGTAACCGTGATAGGGCCGCCCCGCCGGTATGCAGCGATGGGACTGCGCGCGATTCCGGATCAGGATGCTTCCGGCCGAGGATCGAAAAGAATTCGGCGCGGGCCGCTGGCAGGGATTTCTACCGCCTTGGCTGCAACGCGCTTGCCTTGGAACCTGATCGTTGCGTGCGACCTTCCGTACCTTTCCGGAGCTTGGCTCGATTGGCTGCTCTCGCGGGCGATCCGCTCTCGAGGGCAGGTCGTCATTCCTCGGACCGTGCGCGGACTCGAGCCGCTCGCCGCGGTTTACCGGCGCGAATGCGGCGCGCCCATCGCAGCCGCCCTCGCCCGCGGCGCGCGAAAAGTTACCGACGTGATCGAAGAGCTTCACATGGACGTCGCCTACCAGCGCGAATGGCGCCGGCTCGATCCACGCGCGCTGGTCTTGAAAAATATGAACACGCCCGAAGACTATGACGAGGCGCGGAAATGGTGGAGCGCCGAGAGGCTGCACGAAGGCGAACGTGCTGATGAAGTCCGGCAGGCGCGGAAGGGAAGTTCTCGCGTTATTTAGGCATGGGAAAGTGCGATGATGGAAGGGCTGATCCATTGCGACTCCTTCGGCAGAATCGAAAGGAACATGAATATGGCATCCATCCAGCAGAGTGTGATTGCTTCGCCCCGCATCGAGCGGCTGCGAGATTTCGTCGTCGCGATAGGCAATTTGGTTGAAACCGCGCCCGGCGAGCCGGGCATCCTTCGCGAGGGATCGCGCCTGCTGAAGGAATTGGTCGGCGTGGATGACTGGCTGCCCGCCCGCTATGCGGAGCCTTCTGTGACCGGGTATCAGCAATATTTGCTGCATGCGGATTCGCGGGAACGCTTCTCTGTGGTGAGCTTTGTCTGGGGTCCAGGCCAGAAATCGCCAATCCACGACCATACTGTGTGGGGGATCGTCGGCGTCCTGCGCGGTGCGGAATTCGAGCAGAGCTACTCCCGCGCAAGCGATGGACGTTTCGTGGAGCAAGGCGTCCCGGTCCGGCTTGAAAAAGGCGAAGTCACCGCCGTTTCACCGGCGATCGGCGATTTCCATCGCGTTTCGAATGCCTTTGTTGACCGGCCATCCACCAGCATTCATGTTTATGGAGCCAACATCGGAGCCGTTCGGCGATCCGTGTACGAACCGGATGGCACGAGCAAGACGTTCATTTCCGGCTATTCGAATACCGAGTTGCCGAATCTTTGGGACCGTTCGAAAGACAAATCGTAGCCCCTTCCCCTCCAGCTCGGTTGCACGATATGACATAATGGAAGGTGCGCCAGCGAAAGCAGCCCCTCAAGACCGGATGGCCATCCATTGAGGCACTCGCAAACCCGCAAGCACACACATCATTTCCCCATGCAGTTGCAAAAGTTGGTTTTGGTCTTCTTGATTCTCCCGGGACTGTTCGGAATCTCGGCGCTCGCGGCGGATTTGAAACCGGAAACGGTTGCTGCGTTTGACCGCTACATCGCGGCGACGGAAGCACGGATGGGCGAAGATGTACGCCTCAATCAATTCCTGGCGATTGACCGGTTACCTGACCTGCAACGGAAGGAAGCTTACGATCAGCTTCAAAAAGGCCAGATTTATATCGAAGAATTGCATACGCAGGCAGACCATCACTCGATTCCGATTCCGAATGGCATGATCCATCACTGGGTGGGAGTGGTTTACATCCCTAAAGCCACACTTTTTGAAACCAATGCGCTCCTTCGGGATTACGAGGACGAGCCGGCCATTTACAAACCCGAAGTCCTTCGAGCGAAACTGCTCGAGAGCCACGGGAATGAATCCAAAATTTATCTACAAATGTTTAACAAGTCGATCGTTACGGTCGTTATGGATACCTATTTCAACGTCACGGACACGCAAATGGGGAGCACAAGGAGTCAGAGCGCGTCCCGCTCCACGCGGATCGCGGAAGTTCTGGATGCGGGTGGTCCAAACGAACGCGAGCGTACCGATGGGAACGACCATGGATACATCTGGCGATTGAACAATTACTGGCGGATCGAGGAAAAGGATGGAGGCGTATACGTTCAAAACGAATCGATCACATTGAGCCGGCCGGTTCCCGCGCTGCTCGCCTGGCTGATCAACCCTTTGACCAAGAGTATTCCCCGCGATGTTCTCGTCCACCTGCTCACTGACACGCGCAATGGTGTACAGAGGGCCGGGAAAGTTTCAATGCAAGAGGGCCCCTGGCAAGGAAGTCCTGCTTTGAGAGAGTCTCCACAAGGAATCGCACTGCCACACCTCTGATGTAGTTCCCAAATTACTGCATTTTGGCGGCGGTTCTGAATGCTGCTCAGGCGCTAATGATTCATTCCGGCGAAAATCTTCTTTACATTCTCCGGGCTTGATGCGGCAAGCAGGTTCCTAGCTCCGCCAATCGCTATTTCTTCCTCGTCCCCGGCAAGTTCCTTCATCGTCTCGGCGATGAAAGTTTCCAGAGGCATTTGTCGAAGGGCGCCAGCCGGGGCCTGGGAAACTCCGCCGAGTTCAGTGGCCACATACGGCGGAATGAGTTCGATGACTTTTACCTTCGAGTCTCTCAACTGCTGCCGCAGCGAAAGCGAGAAGGAATGGACCGCGGCCTTCGTGGCGCAGTACACCGGAAAAATCGCAATGGGAACGAATGCGAGTCCCGAAGAAACGTTCAGCAGGGTCGCGTTTTGCTGATTTTTCAAGTGCGCCAGGAATTCCGCGGACACGCGAATCAAGCCAAGCAGATTGGTTTGAATTTCCGCGAGCATCGCCGAATCGTCGATGGGTTTTCCTGCCGCGAAATCGTGCCTCCTCTGTACGCCGGAATTGTTGAAAACACAGTTGAGTGCGGGGAATTCCCCGATGATCTTCCGCGCGGTGTTCCGCACGGAGGTGAGATCCGTTACATCAAGAACGAAATACTTCATGCCGGGATTTGCCGCGCAGATATTCCGCAAACGATCTTCGCGGCGGCCGCTGATGAGGACTTGATTCCCCAATTGATGGAATGCTTCGGCGAGCCCTTTTCCGATGCCCGAAGTGCCGCCCGTAATGAAAATCGTATTCGACTGCATTTTCATGAAAATTCCCCCTATAATCCCTTACGATTGCCATGCATCGATGCCGTTTCTTGCGGTCCATCATTTTACAGCGTCTCGCGCGAGGAGAAAGCAAACAATGACACGATTCATGTTTTCGGCAGTTCTTCTGTTCGCTTGTTTCGCGGCTCCCTTGCGCGCGCAACAACCGGCGCGGCCGGGCGGCGAGTCCTACCAATTGAAGCCTTCGCCGAAGACCGCGACGTGGGGCTTTTACGACGCAAAGACGCCCCCGGCGCTGCGGATCAAGTCCGGCGACACCGTGGAAATTCAGACGCTCGTCACCGCAAGCCGCGAGCGCTATGAAAGCGCCGGCCTTTGGCCGGACCGCGTTGAACCGGCGTGGCGCGAAATTTACGATCAGGTGAAGGATCACGGCCCGGGGATTCACATGCTGACCGGCCCCGATCTACGTCGAAGGCGCCGAGCCTGGCGATGTGCTGGAAGTCCGCATCCAAAAGATCCGCCTGGCGATCCCGTACGCTCTGAACGCTTTCTCGCCGGGGCGCGGATTCCTGCCGGAGGATTTCCCTTACGAGCGCGTGAAAGTGATTCCGCTGGACGAGAAACGCATGATCGCGCAGTTCGGCGACGGCATCGAAATTCCGTTGCGCCCGTTTTTCGGAAGCATGGGAGTCGCGCCGCCGGCGAGTTCCGGACGCATCAGCAGCGCTCCGCCCTGGGTCAATGGAGGGAACCTGGACAACAAGGAGTTGGTCGCGGGGACGACGCTGTTCCTCCCGATCCACGCGCCCGGCGCTCTTTTCCAGGCGGGCGACGGCCACGCAGGCCAGGGCGACGGAGAGGTGGACATCACCGCGATGGAAACTTCACTCGTCGGCACGTTCCAATTTGTCGTGCGCAAGGACATGAAGCTGCGCTGGCCGCGCGCCGAAACGCCCGCCGAGTTCATCACCATGGGTCTGGACGAAGATCTCAACGAAGCGACCAAGATGGCGGTCCGCGAGATGATCGATTTCCTGGTGCAGGAGAAACACATGACGCGCGACGACGCGTACATGCTGGCCAGTGTCGCCGCGGACCTTCACATCACCCAAGTCGTCGACGGCAACAAAGGCGTCCACATGATGATTTCGAAAGCGATCTTTGCGAAAGCAAGATAGAGGTATTGTTGTTCTCGGAATTATGGCTTTAGGCGCTGGGCATCAAGCCTTTAGATATCAGTCGGCCGGTGCGAGTTCTCTCTCAACCACTTCCTTGCGAGCTTGCACGAACTTGGCCTTTGCTTCGATGCCCAGCCGTCCAGCGTAGTGAAGCAGCTTGTCAACGGTCTTGTTGGCGATCTTTCCGTTGAGCAGTTCGCTCACACGCGGCTGGGGCTCTCCGAGGATGATCTGCAATTCCTTTTGCGAATACTTTCTAGCGCATTTCAAAATTGCGCGATACAACTCGGCTTTGAACTTTAGCGCCGTGGCTCGCTCGGGTGAAAAACCCAAGTCATCGAGGACATTCCCATGTGTTACTTGGGTTGGTTTTTTACCCCCGCTTTTCATTTCTCTTCCCCTCGGCCAAACGCGCCTTGACCAACTTAAGCCATTGCCTCGCTTTCTCGAAATCCTTTCGCGGCATTTCCCGGCTCTTTTTCTCGAAGCAGTGAAGAACGTAGATCACGTCAATGCTGTCCCATTATAAGTCGAACAGTTTCAGTTGCGTGCAAGGATCGGCATCCTCGCTGTTGTCGGCAAACTGAGAAAACCCTGATAAAAGCGGGGTTTTCTCGAAAAGAGTGATGCTTAAAATCTGTAGGATTTTGTAGAGAGTCAAGTCCAGTTGGGACTGTTTTTTGACAATGGCCACGAGTACATACACGGCGATGGCCACCCAGATTTGGGTCTTGACCGCGTTTTCCGAAGTGCCGAAGAACGACCGGATATGAAGATGCTGCTTGATCCAACGAAAGAACAACTCCACGTTCCAGCGAGCGCGATATAAGTCGGCAATGGTGAGCGCGGGGAGCAAGAAGTTGTTGGTCAGAAAAATCAAACGCAGATCTTTCTCGGCGTCGAAGTAATGGATGCGCCGCAGCGGATCGGGATACAACTGCGCGGTTCTCGGTCCGGTGAGCTGAATGGTCTGATCGGATCGCACTCCGCTGGAGCGACGCACCGGACGCCAGTCGCGCCGCCAGAATTGGGTGTTGTGTTTGGCGCGGGTGATGAAGAACGCACAACTTTGTTTGAGCACGTAGAGCCGCCCGAAATCCAAATAGCCGCGGTCGAGCAGATAAAAAGCCCCGGCTTCGGGCAGCAGTTGATCGAGAATGCGGACATCGTGCACCGCGCCGCTGGTCACATAAACATTGGTCGGAATGCTGCCGCGGAGGTCGAGCAGCGTGTGCACTTTGACCGCGCTTTTGTGGCGGCGGAACTGCGCCCAGGGAAACAGCGACAAACACAAATCGATGGTGGTGGAATCCAGCGCGTAAATGGTCTGGTCCAACTCCCCCGCGAACGGTTCGTCGCGATACAGCGGGCGAGCCTGAGCAATGAGCACGCGCGCGAAATCGGCAAAGATGCGCCAGTGGCGCTTCTGGTTGGCGTGCGCCAGGGTGTTGCGCGAGATGCGTCCGCGAAACCCCATGTGATACAGCTTGGCTCGCTGCGAGCGCAAGCAGGCTTCGATGTCGCGAAGACTTTCGCGGTAGGTGAGCTGAGCGAAGGCCAGGCAAAGAAACTGATCCCAGCAAGAAAAATCCTTGACGTAGCGATCGCCTTGATAGCGATCGACGCAAAGTTGAAACTGGTAGGTTGGCAGATAATCCAGGAGCTGAGAAAAAACGGTTCGGCCAAGATTCATCGACTGCCTCCGCAAAAGGCTGGGAAGCAGTAGAATGGCACCGAGAAAGAAGCAAATCACTGAAATCGAAAAAACTCAAAATGGCACCTTACCTTCGTTCTGTCAGGCAGTTACAAAGAGAAGCCTCGACGTTCTTGGGACACTATTGAGATCACGTCTTTAATCCGCGATAGCTAGATGACGCGATACCAAGATCTCTCATCTTGATCTCGCAGCTCGAAAACGCCCGTGCCAATCGAAGACCGCGGTCTGTAGTCGCTCGGTCTCTCGCCTTGTTGCAGTTGCCAAAGCTCAAATCCGAAGTTTTGTCTAACCTCCTCAGGGAAGGACAGAAGAACCGCCTTGGAATCGCCCCTCCCAAGCCACAGCCGCATACTTTGGGAGTCCTTCTTCCTGGTCGCTCACGGGAGGGACTATAGCAGGAATCCCGACCCCAATATACAATTAAATGTATATTCCTGTCCAGAAGAAATTGCTCGAGCTTGCAGCCGGCTTGGCGCAGGCTATGCCCCTGACCATGAATAAGACAGAAATCACCCATCCCTCGGAAACGACGTGGTACATGCCAATCGCAATTACTTCAGCTTGTTCGCATACTTCGCGACGCCGGCCATCGCGCAGGCTTCGTCCTTTTCGCTGCCCGGGGCTCCGCCGATGCCGATCGCACCAATTACGTCGTTGCCAGACTTAATCGCCACGCCCCCGGCCAGAGCAACCCTGTCCGGACCTATGTTGGGGATCTTCTGCGTTTCCCAGATTTTGACTTGATCGCTGGAATTGCCTTTGAAAGTAAGTGCGGTGAAGGCCTTGCGGCGAGCCGTATCGGCGTTCTGCGGGCCGCTGCCGTCGTCGCGCAACAACACCTTGATGGCTCCGCTGGCGTCAATCACGACAATCGCGGGGTGGTAGTTGTGGGAGCGGCAATCGTCAAGCGCCGCCTGGGCAATGGCATGCGCCAAGTCGAGAGATATGGCCTTCTGCATGATCACTTCTTGGGAGAGCAAAGTAAGCGGGCTCGCGGCCAAGGCGGCAATCGCGACGGCGCAAACAAAGAACGGTTTCAGGCGATGCGGCATATTCAATCCTCCTGTTAAAAAGTTGATTTGCTGCACCGAACAAAGACGCCCCGCCCGGTCAAATCGAACGGAATCCAAGTTGGCGAATTCCTATGGCGAATATTTGTCGTTGGCACGACGAGATGGCCGTGTTTTTAAGCCGAGGAGACTTCGAAAAATCAATATGTAAAATCGCCTCTTAAATCCGCTACAGGTAAATTATTTTTGTGCGACGGCTTTTGCCGAATCCGCGCGCAGGCGCACGTAGCCAACTTTTCCGTAGGGTTGCGCGCCATACCAGATTCGGCCCTGAGCATCCTCAAACATGTCCCTGGTTCCGCGCTCGCCGTAGGGTGTGGGATATTCGATGACCTTGCCGGTTTTGGGGTCCAGCTTGCCGATCACGTCCGTGTACATGGACGCATACCAGAGATTGTCGTTGTGATCGACGCCGATTCCGTACGGGGTCGGCATCGGTCCCGGCAGCTTGAATTCCTTGAACGTCTGGGTCTTGGGATCGAACCGCGTGAGGTTCCCGCCAAAATAGTCGCCGAACCAGACCATGCCTTGCGAATCGATCTTCAGGCGGCGCGGCCTGGTGCCGGAACCCGGCGGAGTCCATTTCGTGATTTTGTTGGTTTTCACATCCACTTTGCCGATGCTGCGATGATCCCTGGAGTTGAACTCGGCGAACCAGACATTTCCTTCCTTGTCCAGAGCGATGCCGTAAATGTCCGGGACTTCGGGGAAGAATGTGAATTTCTTGGTCTCGATGTCGAACTTGCTGAGTGGGCGGCCCGAACTCCAGATATTTCCTTGCAGGTCCGTGATCGCGGTATGTCTGCGCGGGGCTCCGGTTTGTCCTCCGGCGGTATAACGCAGATTGGGCCACGGCGCGTTTGGCTCCATTTCAACGGGCGGCTGTCCATCGTACGGCTGAACGTACACTTCAAACTTTTCCGTGCGCGTGTCGAATCTCGCGAGCGCATTTTGCCTTTCAATCGTGAGCCAGACCGAACCATCCGCTGTGGGAAGAATCTCATGGATGAATGGGCGCGTGGGGTCCGGCAATCTCCATGTATGGAGTTCGCCTGTCGCCGGATCGAGCTTCGATAATCCGCCGCCCATTTCCATCCAAATGTTTCCATCCTTGTCCGGTTTCCCGGTCCCCGGACGG
Source organism: uncultured Acidobacteriota bacterium (assembly GCA_963832265.1). Lineage (GTDB taxonomy): Bacteria > Acidobacteriota > Terriglobia > Acidiferrales > UBA7541 > Palsa-360. Next base: position 2,592,378 of record CAWHTN010000020.1, on the reverse strand, counting down.
TCCTTCGGCTCTCCAGTCAATTGGTAGTCGACGTAGACGAGATTCAGAGCGTCATCGGAAAAGTAATCGTGTTCCTGCTTAACCTTTTGATACTGCGGCAATTGAGCCGGCGATGCGGGCGTCTCGGCATCGGGGCCAAAAACCGTGCCCAAGTACTCGGACACCTGGGCGGCAACATCCGGCTTTATGTCGGCGACTCCGACTTGCCGCATGTGTTCGATGGCCTCGAGCCAACCGTCGCGGTCGCGTCCCATCACGCCGATTCTGCTCATGGCGTGGCAATTGAAGCATTCCTGAAGGACCACATCTTTTCCTTTTCCTTCCGGCAACAAAATTCCCGCCTGATACTTGGTCAATTGGCTCCACTGCACCGCGCCCTTCTTCATCGTGAAGCTGGCCGATGAAGTTTTTCCATCTTGCACGGTGACATCGGTGCGGCGCGATGGATCACTCCTATATCCTGTCGAGGTCGCCCAGACTTCATACGTCCCAGGGGGAAGGTTGTCGGTCCGATACTGGCCCTGGTTGTCCGTCAAAACCATCATCAGCATTTTGGTTTTCACATTTTGCGCCCGCACAAAGGCTGCTCGAAAGGGGGAGCCGTCTTCGCCTTTGACGATTCCGGAAATGTCGCCTCCCGGCGAGGCGTACGCGGAAGTTGCAAGCAGGAAAGCCAGACATGCGGCGCAGACTATCTTTTTCATTTCAGTCTCCACGGACAATATGATCCGCCCAGGATGGGCCTTGGCAGGAGTATACCGCAAGACGGGACACGGACCTTCAAATTCAAGATTGGAGTTGGGTCAACCAGTTTCTGCGAAGAGATTCGCAAAATGCGGCTTCGCTTATTGGGCGGTCACATAAACCGGATTTGTGAACACCCAGAGGGTCCAGCTCCGCAAGCCGGTCAGGCCGGGCTGGCGCAGGAAGACTTCCGTTCGGTAGCGGCCTGGGCCGGTGATGGGTTCGTCGATGGACCGGGTCTGCTGTTCGTCAATTTTCCGCCCGTCGCGAAAAACCTTGATCAGAGGAAGGCTTGCGCCGGATGGGGTGGAAATTTGAATGCGCGCGGCCCCTGTCCAGTGAAGAGAGTCACCGGGCCCGCCAGAGCCGGTGCTGCTCGAGACGCGGAAGGAGAAGCCGTCGGCAGGGTAGAGCGAATCCAATCCGCAATACGAATGGCCGCCCTTGAGAGCGGCGACTAGCTCGGTAGGACCCGCGAGCGCAGGGTTGCCGTTGCCCGCGTCCGGAGGAAGCAGAACGTGTTCGCGCGCAACCTCGAGGGACGGCACGTAGCCGGGGAACCGCCAGTCTTTGCCGAACGCCAGGCGGATCCGGGCATGCGTATCGGCGGCACAAATGCCCGCGACCGGCCGCTGCTGGAGAAGTTCATCCCACTTCGCAAAGTTCTCTTCCGGCGTGCTCGCCAGCCTCACGAGCGCGAGTTGGTTATTTTCTCCGTAGAGAAGCAGCGCATCCATCAGGTCAAAGAAATTATTTTGGCGCCAGGCGGCGTCTTCGTTCCAGATTTCCATGCCGTCGAAATCAGACGTTTTCCAGTCGGTCCAGGGAGTATGCGGATGAAATGGATGGGCGAGAATCCGGAAGGCGCCCACGGCTCGGGCCGCGGCCAGAAGTGTGCGGTCATCGGTCGTTTTCGGTTGAACCCAAGAAGGGGGAATACCAAGCGCCAGGAAATGCCCGGCAGATGTGCCAACCTCCACTCCCGAAATGATGGGCAAGTCCGGCGGATCTTCGGCAAGGTCGCTTTCGGTCATCGCGACATTGTGATCGGTGATCGCGATAAAGGAGAGATTGGCCTTTTCGGCGGCGGCCATTACTTCCGCCACCGTTCCGCTACCATCGGACGCTCTGGTGTGAATGTGGATCACGCCAACCCGCTCATTGGCGTCGCCACACTTCGAGAGGATTGGAAGCTTGACCAGCAAACCTTCCAGAAGGGTCCCGGCGACCACCAAGAATAAGGTCGAGAGAAATACCACTAAGATTCTATGAGACCGGATAGCTGAAGCCAAAACAGGGATTTGGCCCTCCTTTTTCGGCTTACTCGCAGCCGAAACAAATGTGTTCCTTCAACTGGCGCTGCTAATATCCCAATAAAAGTTTGATCAGGGAGGGAGAACATGTCAAGCGGGAATCGAGACATGATTTGTAGTAGTACATAGTTACCATTTATTACATTCTGGACCCATGCCTTCGTGTCCCATGGTATTTGGATTCCCGGGGCGGGATTTGGGTTGTGTTAGAGTTGCTTGCGGTTCAATACGGAGATCAAGTGATCTCTTCCCGACTGGCATTTCGCCACTGCAAACTCGCCCTTCTGATCTTGTTCACCCTGCCATCCTTTACGTTCGGATTTCGCATTGGGTACGGCGATTTCATCCCCGCGAAATAGGATTTGGAAACGGTTCCCCTGCCTCCCGCCTCAACAAGTAGGGTTTGCCGCGTTTACGGAATTGACCGCCAATGGTTCACCGGCCGAGGTGGAACATGAACCCAGTGGTTAAGCGCCAATTGTCTTGTGCTTCCGGGCTATTCACGGGGAAATGAGTTGTTATCCAGTCGAACCCAATCAGGCGGGCCGAAACCCTGCGCCCGAGCTTCATATCAACGCCGCCGCCAAGGGCATAAGCCCAGGTGGTATAAGTGGCTGTGGGAATCACGGGGAATTGGTTGTCCCGTCCATAAGCGAGACCGATCAGATAATGGCCGAAAATGTCGAACTTCTTGAGGCCGCGGTAAGTGGCCTCCGGGCCAAACAAGCCTAGCAGTTCCTTGCCGTTGACGTGCTCGCCGCCGGGAGGCGGTTGAGGAGCTATATTGACCACGTGGTCCGCGAACTGCGCGTTGAACTGGCTCGTGACCCGGAAATAGCTGGTGACGACCCGATCGAATTCCACCTGCACGCCGTTGGTTGGCAGTTGTTTCTGCCCGGCGATTCCTGCGCCCGCCAGATCTTCCGAGTACCCACCGTACAGCTCCCATTTGGGGATGCTCTGAGCTGAGGCGTTCGCCGCCAATCCTAGAAGGAACAATGCCGTGAATAAGATTCGGTTCAATTCCCATCCCTCCTGGTTTGAATAAATGCCAAAGATTCTGCCGGTACGACTCTGCCGGTGCGTTCCCCGTTTCACAACATTTTTCCGCTGACTCAGTTCCATCAACAGACTGCCACATTTTCCATGGGCTAACTAGGAAATCTGATGATTTTTCCAGCGATAGGGTGGCTCATCCCCTCGCAACGACTTGCAAAGGATTGCAAAATTCCGGCCGAAATGGCGTATCTTACTTCTTGACACGGGAATGGGGTCGCAGTACAGAAGGTCCGTCCAGGCATAGGGATGAAGCCGAACGAGGATTGTAAGACGAGGGTAGACCCATCTTGAAAATAAGAATGATCGTTATAACCGTCTTTTGCCTCGCGACTCTTTATTCCGGTGGAACGGCAACCTTGCTGGCGCAGAGCAAACCTGTCGCGACTCCGCCCGGCGCTGATAAACTGAGCGACGAGGCAAGGCGCGGAGAAGGCTTGTTTCTGCAACGGTGTTCGCTCTGCCACCTGCCCAGAAAACTCAAATTTGGATCTCCGCCGGTGATTGGGCCGAGCCTGAGCGGCCAGTTTAAGGACGCCGCGCCCGACCAAATGAAAATATTGCGAGGCTTTATCTTAAAGGGCGGTCCGGATATGCCGGGTTTCCAATATGGGCTTGAGCCGAAAGAAGTCGACGATCTGATCGCGTACATGAAAACGTTGTAGATGCTTTTTCCAGTTGGGTGGAGGCGCTCTGTGGCAAGAAAGAATGCTCTTTCCATAATTTTTTCGGTATTTGTGTCTGCTCGCATTTGTTTCCTGCGCACAAAATGGTTTTTCTCAGTCCGCGTCTATGGCAGGCGCTTTGTCAGGGACTGTAAAATCCTCGGACGGCAAGCCTCTCGAGGGAGTGGGCGTTTCCGTGCGCGGAGTGAGCCAGACTTTTACAACCACGGTGTACACCGACGAATCCGGGCGATATTTTTTCCCGCCGATCAGCAGCGGCCAGTACAAGGTCTGGGCGCAAGCGGTTGGTTTTGAGACCTCCAAAGCGGATGCGAGTCTCTCCGACGCAGCGAAGAAGCAAGTGGATTTGACGCTCGCGAACCTCCGCGATTTTCACAAACAGCTATCCGGGACCGAGTGGGCCGCGAGTTTGCCGGAGGATACTCCCGATGACCGGCGCATGAAGACGGTATTTATCAACAACTGCAGCGGGTGCCATCAAGTCAGCTTTCTATTGCAAAACCGGTTTGACGCGGCAGGCTGGGGCGCCGTGATCACCTTGATGGAAAAAATGCTGTCCATCGGATACGCGCCCGAAGATGCCAAGCCCAATCCCGTGATTCATGCCTACAAGCAGGAGCTCGCGGAATATTTGGGGCGCGTCCGCGGCCCCGGAAATTCTCCGCTCAATTTGAAATTGCTTCCACGCCCAACCGGCGAATCGGCCCGGATTGTGGTTACCGAGTATGACTTGTCGCGGCCCGACATGCCGGGTTGGATCATGGAGCACAACGGCACGGACTGGTCGGAGGGAACTCCGTCCCGGTGGAATGGTCGAGCCGCGCACGATGTCGCGGTCGACAAAGGCGGATCTGTTTGGTTTGCCGACGATGCGACGCCGGAACGAACGCTCGGCAAACTTGACCCTCTCACGGGGAAGATCACCGAGTACAAGCTGGCGGATCAGGACAATGCCGCGGAAACATCGCATGCTCTGGTCTTCGATAAAGTGGGCAACATCTGGTTTGCGAATGGGACGGAAGGGGCTCCCACGAAGTTCGATCCCGAAACCGGCAAGTTTTTCAGATACCCCCGGCCGGCAGACATTCCATCGTCAGGCGACTTTATCACCCTGGACACGAAGGGGAATGTATGGTCTCCGCATCGCGAAGGAGCATTCAAGCTGGATCCGCTGACAGGAAAATATACGAATTATTCCGACCGTCCGGGAAAAGCGAATTACGACCTCGCGGCTGACGAGGAAGATAAAGTTTGGGTTTCCAAGCCGGGCGGGAACGACATGGAAATCGTCGACTCGCATACGGGCAAAATCGACGAGTTGGCGCTGAATTCCTTGGTTTCGCAAGACTACGAAGTCACGGCGAAAGACCGGGAGCTCTCCGCAAGTCTTGGGCTGACGCCAAATACCGCGACGCCGCTTGAAAAAGGGCCGCGCCGGTCGGCGGCCGATCGGGTGAAGGATGTCATCTGGGTGTGCGAATTTTTCGCGGACCGGCTTGCGAAAATCGACGCGCGCACCAGGAAGGTGACCGAATATCCTTTGCCTCACCGATTCAGCCAGCCCTATTCGGCCACCGTCAATACCAAGGACCATACGGTCTGGATCACCATGTTGAATTCGGACAGGATCGCCAAATTCGATCCGTCCACTGAAAAATTCACGGAATACGTGCTTCCGACGCGGGGCACGGAGATCCGGCACATCCAGGTCGATAGCAGTACAAATCCGCCGACGGTCTGGCTGCCTTACGACCGGACCAACAAGATTGCGAGGATTCAATTCAGGTAGGACAGGCTTCAGCCTGTCTGCTTTGAATTCGTCAAGGATCACGCGAAACCCGACAGGCTGAAGCCTGTCCTACTCGAGCGCGAACGCTCACGGAATCAGGATGGTCTTGCCTTGCGCGCCCGTCTCCATGATTTCCTTGTGGGCGCGGACAGCTTCTCCCAGCGGAAGTTCCTTGCCGACCACCGGGCGCACCGTGCCATTTTCAAGGGCCGCGTAGAGGCCTGCGTGAACGTCCGCCTCATCGGCTTCCGAGATGCCCCAGAGGACGAAGCCGCGCACCGATGAGGTGCGCGCCATCAGATCGCGCGGAGTGATGGAGATGTCTCCGCGGCTGCCGATGACGATCACGCGGCCGAATCGCGCGAGAAGCTTGAGGTCGGCGGCGAGGTTTACGTTCGCCAGCATTTCGAGGACGACGTCCACGCCGCGGCCGTTCGTCGCCTTGAGAATGGCGTCCGTGTAGCCCGCGTTCCGGTGGTTGAACGCGTGATGCGCGCCCTCGCGTCGCACGAGCTCCAGGCCTTTGTCCGTGCCCGCCGTGCCGATCACCGTCATGCCCATCGCGCGCCCCATTTGCACCGCGGCGATTCCCACGCCGCCGCTTGCGCCGTGCACCAGCAGCGTTTCCGAGGCGCGCGCGTCCGCGTGGTGGTAGAGCGCGTGATAGGCTGTGCCGCACGCCACGTAGATTCCCGCGCCCTGATTGAAGGTTGTGCGATCGGGCAGCCGGTGCAGCTGCGATTCGAGCGCCAGCGAATATTCCGCGTACGTGCCGGTGACGGGATGCCCCACGTACACGCGATCGCCCGGCTTGAATTGCGTGACGCCTTCGCCGACGGAATGGACCACTCCCGCGCCTTCGCCGCCCGGCACGTAGGGCAGTGTCGGCTTGATGGCGTACGTGCCGGCGCGCATATACGTATCGAACGGGTTCACTCCCGCCGCATGGATGCGCACCACCGCTTGTCCCGGCCCCGCTTTCGGCGTGGGGAATTCCTCCAGCTTCATCACTTCCGGTGCCCCGAATTCGTGCACGACGATCGCTTTCATCTCGGCTTCTCCCTTGTTTGGAATTTTTGGTAGTGGTCTTATGCGAAAGGGAATTCTGGCGATTCAACGCGGTAATGTCAATGCGTTGCCAGTAGCACAGACTTCAGTCTGTGGGGTTTAGTCCTCGCAAGGACCGACCCCCACAGACTGAAGTCTGTGCTACTTGGGACCCGCAAACCGCGCACTGAATTGTGTGTTACATTATTTTGCTTCGCACAAGTTGCAAAGTAACGTGCTGGGGATTCCGCGCGTTGGCGCGCCGCCCTCAGAATCCACCGGAGATCATGATGATTATCGATTGTCACGGGCACTACACTTCCGAACCGGCGGCCTTTATCGACTTTCGCAAGCAGCAAATCGCGGCGTTCAGCGATTCCTCGAAAGAGCCCGCGCCGCCGCAGATCAGCGACGATCAGATTCGCGAAAAACTGGAGCCCGCGCAGTTGAAGTTTCAACGCGAGCGCGGCACCGACGTCACCATCTTTTCTCCCCGCGCTTCCGCCATGGGCCATCACGTCGGCGACGCGAAATTGAGCGCGGCCTGGACGCGAATCTGCAACGACATGATTCATCGCATCGTCAACCTCTATCCCAAAAATTTCATCGGGGTATGCCAGTTGCCCCAATCTCCGGGCGTGCCGCCGGAAAACTGCATTCCGGAGCTGGAGCGCTGCGTCAAGGAGCTTGGATGTGTCGGCTGCAATCTGAATCCCGATCCTTCGGGCGGCTACTGGAAAGAACCGCCGCTCACGGACAAATGGTGGTATCCGTTTTACGAAAAAATGGTGGAGCTGGAAGTTCCCGCGATGGTCCACGTGACGGGCACGTGCAATCCCGCCTTTCACACCACCGGCTCGCACTACATCAATGGCGACACGACCGCGTTCATGCAGTTCCTGACGTCCGACCTGTTCAAGGATTTTCCGACGCTGAAATTCGTTATTCCGCACGGCGGAGGCGCGGTGCCGTACCACTGGGGCCGCTATCGCGGCATCGCGCAGGACATGAAACGGCCGCCGCTCAAGGAACTCCTGCTCCACAACGTGTATTTCGATACCTGCGTGTACCACCAGCCGGGAATCGATTGCATGACCAAGGTCATTCCCTCGGACAACATCCTCTTCGCATCGGAAATGGTCGGCGCCGTCAAGGGCATCGACCCCGAGACAGGACACTACTTCGACGACACGCGCCGGTATATCGACGGATCGACCATCCTCAGCGCCGAAGATAAGAAGAAGATATTCGAGACGAATGCGTTGAAAGTTTATCCACGACTCGCGAAGCAGATTCAGAAGCAGGGAATCGCAGTCCACGCGTGAGAGCAATGTAGCTTGCGAATCGTGATTCGTAATCGGCGGCTGGCGAGCCAGCACAAAGGCGAGCAAAGTCTGTTTTTCCTTGAAGAGAACGATCTGACATTAAATGCTCTTATGCACGACGGTGAAGTACCTGTGCTCAATCCGACTAGGCGCCCAGATGAGATGCGAGTCCATTTGCTCTCGCTTCCACCCCGCCCCCTCGGTTTCGGCTTCCCAGTCCTTCTCTCGTCGCCTTTGCCACCGAGAGCGTGGGTTAGCCTGACATGCTCGTATGTAGCCTCCGAACTCGGAGTAAGGCAACACCGCTAGTGTGAGGCGTGTGGTATTCCCTGAGTGGTCCGGATCACTCTCGATTCGAGTTAATTGCCCAATTTTGTCGTCACGGCACAGTGTCTTCCACCAGCGTGAATTCACTTCAAGGCCGAGTTCCAACCCTTTAGGTCCCGACTTCACGAAGACCTTAGGGGACCAGTCTTGCCTTTCGAGGCTTTCTTCAATCTGAATTTCTGATATGCGCTCCCAGACGTTTATATCGTGCGTAAAAACCTGATGGTCATTCAGGTAGACCAAGCCGCTGGTTCGCCCGGGTTTCAAAACTGTGAAGGCGATATCGCGAAACAGGACGCTGTGATGATCCGAATTTTCTCTGACCTCCTCCCAGAAGTCCTGTGGATCCTTGTCCAGGAGGCCAAGGTCGACGAACAGGTCGTCCCAATTCGGGCTCACCCGGACCCAGAAGGGCGAGAAGCTTAGATCGGCTTCGAGAGGTGCCCTGACGGCCTGAAAGAGTTTCCAGCCAATCGCTCCCAATAAGGCAAGCAGCAAACTCTGGTTAATGGTGAACTCGCCCCATAGTCGACCGGCAAAGAAGGTAGTCGCAAAGACGGCTAGCGCTCCGGCATAGAACTTGAGCTTCGGCATGTGTCTTCTCCTGGCACAGTGAGCAAGACGGAGTATGAGTGTCACTATACGTGACACTCTGCCTTGCGTCAAGGCTGGGTACGCTTCAGTGGTACCTGGACCGGTGGGCTATTCTTGCGGTTTTTGCAAGGATGGGGATTTTGTGATGCTTCGGCGGAGAGTCAGGGATTCGAGTCGAATCCAAATGCCCACCCACTGAAAATCACAATAGGTGGTGTCCCAACGGCTGCTTCCCATGATCTCTCTCGCCCGTCAGCGATGGTGAGAAGATTAACCAAACATTGAAACTCGCTGGTTGGCAGACAGTTCTTCTTGACGAATTCTGGTGGTTTCCGCACAATCAAACCATCAGCGTTGACCGGGAGCGAATTCGCGCAAAGCCCAAGCTAGAGCGGTGAGCGTAGATTCACGCATGCGCGTTTGGATGAAAACGAGGTAATGAACATGGGGAAAATCGTAGCGGCATTCGGAACGGTACACGCACCTCAACTCTTTGTTCGGCCGCCGAGTGAAGACCTCGCTCAGCTCGACGCGGACGTTGCGGCGATGCGCCTGCTCGGCAAGGACTTGGATGAGACCAAGCCGGATGTAGCGATCGTGATCGGCAACGACCACATGGAGACATTCTTCCTGTCCTCGGTTCCTACGTTCGCCATCATGTCCGGCGAGCGGGCACGCGCGGAATTTGCCCGCAAGACGTATGATCTTCCCGTTCACCAGGGACTCGCCGAAGACCTGCTCGACAAGCTGGTCAATGAGGACTTCGATATGGCGTATTCGCAGGACGCTGTCTTGGGCCATGCGTTCGCTGCGGTATATGAATGGGTCATCGAAGGCCGGAAAATCCCGGTCGTCCCAATTTTCGTGAATGCTTACTTGCCGCCGCTGCCCACCGCGCGACGATGCGAGCAACTTGGAAAAGCCATTGCCAAAGTGATTGCCGCCCGGCCGGAACGCGTCGCGGTGATTGCGAGCGGGGGAATGTCGCACTTCCCGGGCACGTGGAAATACCCGCAGCCCGATTTTCAGTTCGATTACTGGGCCATCGCCCAAATGGAAAAGGGCAACAACGAGGCCCTGTTGAGTTTAACCTCAGAACAACTTGACGTTGTAGGTAATACGGAGATGCTGTCCTGGATGATCATGTTCGGAATGATCGGCGATCAGCCCGGCGAGCTCATCACGTACCAGCCCACCTGGCACCACGGCCACGCCGTGATGCGTTTTCTGCCGGACAAGAGAACCGGGAAACTTTCCGAGGAAGGGACCAAGGGCCCGGCCACCTATAAATTTAAGGGCTCGGAAGGATATGAGTTTTACAAGCATCCTTCGCCTTCGGCATACAAGCTGAACAAGATTCTCTACGATCTGCGCTTCAAGCCGAGCCTGCGCGTGCGCCTGATCAACGATATTCCGTCGGTGGCTGCCGAGTACGGATTGCCGCTCGAGGAATCGAAAGTCCTGGAGACTTTGCAGGACGAGGACATCGAGAAATTCCGCAACGGATCGGTTCATCCGCTGGTGAAGGCGGGGGCGCATCCCCTTGGCATGTGGATGAGCGTGATCGTGTTCCACGCCGAATTGCGCAGGCTGCGCGCAGCGGCCGCCAAAGGCGAAACCGAAAAGACAGGCGTTCCGCACTAGATTCGGCAGGAGCCGTTTCGCGAACATTACGCGTTTGTTGAGACGCGATTCTTCCGGCGAACCAAAATCCACTCAGGATACAATTTTGCTTTGTGGGTCGAGTAGCACAGCCACTCTTGGCTGTGCGGGTTTCGCGATCGACGACAGACCGCCGATATATGGAAGTAACGAAAACCACACAGCCAAGAGTGGCTGTGCTACCTGTTTCACCTCGGAGGAATCATGGCCAAGATGCGCGCCGTTCAAGTCCCGACTGCCAAGGGACCCTTTCAACTCGTGGAACGCGAAATCCCGCAACCCGTCGCGGGATCGGTGCGCATCAAAGTGCAAGCCTGCGGCATCTGCCACAGCGATGAATACGCCAAGGAAGGTTCGCGGCCGGGCATCACGTACCCGCGCGTTCCGGGACACGAAATCGCCGGCGTGATCGACGCCATCGGCCCAGGCGTTCTTGGTTGGGAAGTGGGACAGCGCGTCGGGGTAGGCTGGCACGGCGGGCATTGCGGCTACTGCGATTCGTGCCGCCGCGGCGATTTTGTGACGTGCAGCAAAGGGCGGCAGATCACGGGTCTCACCTGCGACGGAGGCTACACCGATTTCATGCTTATTTCCGCCGCGGCTTTGGCCAGGATTCCCGAAGGGCTTTCCGCGACGGATGCGGCTCCGCTCCTTTGCGCCGGCATCACCACGTTCAATGCGTTGCGGAATAGCGGCGCGCGGACCGGCGATACCGTCGCCATTCTCGGCCTCGGAGGGCTCGGTCATCTGGGCGTTCAATTTGCGGCCAAGATGGGTTTTGAAACCGTCGCCATCGCGCGCGGAAAAGAGAAAGAGCCGTTCGCGAAAAAGCTTGGCGCAAAGCATTACGTCGATAGCGAGTCACAAAATGTAGCGGCCGAACTGGAAAAACTGGGCGGCGCCAGGGTCATCCTTTCCACGGTCACCAGCGGAAAAGCGGTGAACGCGGTTGTGGGCGGGATGGGAATCAACGGCAAAACAATCCTCGTCGGCAATCCCGATCAGCCGCTTGAAATTACCGGGCGACTTCTGATCGCCGGGCGCCGCACGATTAGCGGCTGGCCCTCCGGCTCTCCCATCGACTCCCAGGACACGCTGGTGTTCTGCGCGCTCACGGGCGTCCGGCCCATGACCGAAGTTTATCCGCTCGAACGCGCGCCCGAAGCGTACGAACGAATGATGAGCGGCAAAGCAAGATTCCGCGTCGTCCTGGCCACGGGGCTTTAGTAGCACAGGCTTCAGCCTGTGGGGTTTAGGTCTTGCAAGGACTAAAACCCACAGGCTGAAGCCTGTGCTACCAAATCCAGGAATTAAAGCGCCAAGCCAAAGTCACGATTAGTGACAAATCCCAGATGGACTGTGGGCCTCTGGAGTCTTATACTCTCCCCGTGAATTCCGAGCTCGATTTGTTGACCCCGCTGCGCCGCTACTGGGGATACGACGCCTTTCGCCCCTTGCAGGAAAGCATTGTGCGCAGCCTGCTGGCTGGCCGCGACGCATGCGTCATCATGCCCACGGGAGGCGGGAAATCGCTGTGCTACCAGTTGCCCGCCGCAATGTCGCCGGACAAGACCGTCATCGTCATCTCTCCTTTGATCGCGCTGATGGAAGATCAGGTGGCGCAGCTCGGTCAAATGGGAATTCCAGCGGCGCTGCTAAACAGTTCGATTTCGCCGGTCCAGCAGTCCCGAGTGATCGAGAAGGCGCGCGCGGGCGGATATCGCCTCCTGTATCTTTCCCCCGAGCGGCTGGCGCGCGATGACACCAACGACTGGCTGAAGGGCGTGCCGGTTTTGTTCTTCGCGATCGATGAAGCGCATTGCATTTCGGAATGGGGCCACGAGTTCCGGCCGGAATACCGCCAGCTCAGCCGCCTGCGCGCTCATTTTCCGGAGCGCGCCATTGCGGCCTTCACCGCAAGCGCCACGCAGCGGGTGCGGCATGACATCATTCGCCAGCTCGAGCTGCGCGCGCCGGACAAATATATCGCCAGCTTCCACCGCCCCAATTTGCGCTACGTCGTGCGGGCCTGCGACGCAAGCTCTCAGACGCAACTTCTACTTCGCGCGATGCGAAGCTACGGAAACGAAAACATCATTGTCTACGCGCCCACGATCGCGACGGTGGAATCCACGGTGGATCTACTTCAGGAGAATGGAATCCCGGCCATTGGCTATCACGGCCAGATGAACGCCGCCGATCGGAGACGCAATCAGGAGCGCTGGATGGCGGACGAAGTGCGCGTGATGGTGGGCACGATCGCGTTCGGCTCTGGGCATCAACAAAGCCGCCGTGCGCGCCGTGATCCATCTCTCGCTGCCGAAATCCATCGAGCAGTATTACCAGGAGGCGGGACGCGGCGGGCGCGACGGCCTCCCGGCGGATTGCGTGCTTCTCTGGCAGAAGAAAGATGCGGGTCTGCACGCGTACTTTATCGGCCAGATCAACGATCCGGAAGAAAAGGAACGCGCCTGGCAGCGCTATCACGAAATTCGCGGTTTCGTGGAGTCGGACATCTGCCGCCATCTTCGCGTCTGTGGGCATTTTGGCGAGAACAAGAAATGGACGTCGTGCGGGGCCTGCGATGTCTGCGGCTACGAACCTGCCTGGTTGTCTGCGCCAGTGGACGAACCATCCCGCAAACGAAAGCGCTCTAGGTCGCGCGACACAGCGCCAGCGCCGACCTCGGGGGCGCGTTCATCGGAAAGGCCTGCACCTTTGCCGCAGGCGGCGCGCACGCAGGACCTATCGGGCGTGGACCCAGGCTTGCGCGAATATTTGCGCGAGTGGAGAAGGGAAACAGCCAAGGAGCAAAATGTTTCGGCTTTCATCGTGATGACAGATGCGACACTCAATGAGGTTTGCCGTACAAGGCCCAATTCGATTTCCAGGCTTCGGCAAATCAGTGGCATGGGCGAACGCAAGGCCGAATTGTACGGAGCACAAATTTTTGACGCGCTGAGACGATTCAGTGGCGGGGCGCGCGCCGCGGTACCTGACAAGAAAATCACACCAAGTGAATGGACAATTCAATTGATTGAGGAAGGCAAGACTCTGGATGAAATCGCCGGGATCCGAGGGCGAAGGCGTTCGACGATTGTCAGCATGGTGTCCGATCTTGTGGAGCGCGGATTCTTGGAGTTCCAAGAAAGCTGGGTCGCGGAAGATAGACAAAGAAAGATCGAAGCCGCGACTGCTAATCTTGGATTGGAAAGATTTTCGCCGATCAAGGAAGCGTTGCCGGAGGATTTTACGTACGATGAAATTCGTCTTGTTGTTGCCAATCTGCGCCGTCGCCGCGGCGGCGACCAAACCATGGCTGCGGCGACGTAACCAGGGGGCCGGTGACGCGAGGTCAGGCGCGCGAGGGCGCGAGCGAAGCGGCACGAGGTTCGTCTAGCTGCAGCGTGACCATTTCCAAGTCGCCCATCATCCGGTGGATGATGAACCACGCGATGATGTAAAAGCAACTCATGCCCATCAGCACCGGAACGTAGCCCACAAGCGGGATCACGGTTCCGGGAATAATTCCCGAAAATAGCGCGCCGCCCAGTCCTCCAAGGCACACCCCGAATCCGTTGGCGCTGCCAACGGCTTGTGAAGGAAAAACATCGGCGGGCGAAATAAAGAGATTCGTCATCCAGGCCTGATGTGCCGCAGTGGCCAAACCGAAGAGCAAGATAGCGAATTGCGCGTTCTGAACCACAACGCCCAGCGTACATGCCGGCATGACCACGGCGCAAAACAGCATCGTCATCTTGCGCGCCTTGCCGACCGTCCACCCGCGCTTCATCAGGTAACTGGAAACAACGCCTCCCATCAAGGCGCCAACCGCCGAAATGCTGTACACAATCATGAGCGCGTTGCCGCGCTGATGAGGTGTAAAGTGGCGCACGTCCGTGAGGTATGTCGGCAGCCAGAACAGATAAAACCACCACACGGGGTCTGTGAGAAACTTCGCCAGGCCGTAGCCCCAAGCCTGTTTGTATTTCATTACCTCGCTGATGGATAGCTTTGCGCCCGGGGTCGTTGGCGCGCCAGCCTGCTTTGGCAGGCGATAGGTCAGGAACCAAAACGGCAGCCAGAGAAATCCGAGCCCGCCCATGATGGCGAAGCACGCCTGCCATCCCAGCGTCAAAGCAATCACGATGAATAGCGGAGGCCCGAAAATGTTGGCGAGGTTTGTGCCGGCGTTCACGATTCCCATGGCCGTGGCACGTTCGTCGGGCGGGAACCATTCCGCGGCGGCCTTGCTGCAGGCGGGGAAGTTGGCGGATTCACCGAAACCCAGAACGGTCCGATACACGCCGAATTGCAGCACGCTGCCCGCAAACGCGTTGAGAGTCGCCGCCAGGAACCATACCGTCGCGGCGATGCCGTAACCGATCCGTGTTCCGAGGCGATCGAGAATGTAGCCGCCGAGGAGCGATCCACCCGCGTAAGCGAGCTGGAAAAACATCTGGATCAAGCCATAGGCTTGCAGGCCGAAGTGGAACTCGTCGCGGATCTCGGGAAGGATCACGCCAAGAATCGCGCGGTCCAAATAGTTGATCGTGGTCGCGAAAAATAAGAGGGCGACAATCACCCAGCGCATGCGCATTTAGCCGTTATGATACTTCATGTTTCCTCTCGCATGGCTCGTAATTTCACGAATCTGGTGATAAGTTGAATCGATTGAAATTAGGAAAGGCGCCAGATTTATGGGTCCCGCGGCGGTGTTGTGACCGGCTATTTGAATGGACAACAGAGCGTGAGGTTCCGCGGCAAATGGATTCAGGCTGGCCTCACTCTGATAGCCGTCTCTGTTTTTGCTCAGGCCCTGTTCGCGCAATCGTCCCCGACTCGCAGCGTTCCGAAATCGCAAGCAGGGTTTTCTCCGCGTGACTTGACCGGCGTTTGGATGGAACGCCAAAACACCATCACTTTTAGGTCCCAAGAGCCTCCCTTCCAGCCCTGGGCAGAGGAAAAATACAAAAGCGTCAAGCCGGGATACGGCCCTCGCGCCACTCCGGATTCTGAGGACCCGATCTTGAGTTGCCTGCCTCCGGGTGTGCCGAGAGTCATGTTGATTCCGTTTCCGATGCAGGTGGTCCAGATTCCCGGCGAGGTGATCCTGCTGTTTGAGTACGATCACTACATCCGCCACATTTACCTGGACCGGCGCGAACATCCCAAGGAAATGGATTTGACCTGGATGGGAGACTCCATCGGCTGGTGGGAAGGTAACACTCTCGTCGTGGACACCACCGGTTTGAACGAGAAGACCTGGCTTGATCAGGTGGGGCATCCGCATTCCGACGCCTTGCATGTCGTGGAGCGCATCCGGCGCATCGATCGTGAAACTTTGCAGGAAGATGTGACGATCGACGATCCGAAAGCGTACAAGAAACCTTGGACTGGCCAGCAAGTTTTTAAGCTCAGGGCCGCCTGGCGCCTGCTGGAATATGTTTGTACTGGCGACAGGGCGGGCGCACGGAAGTAGGAACCGCGGCCGCCCGTGGCCTGGCAATTGACGGGCATGATACTTCCTGGAAATGAATCTCGATGAATTGGCAAAAAAGATTCGGCGTGGAACTGATCGCGGTCCTCGTGATGATCGCGGTCGTCTCCGTCCTGGCCGTCTACCAATATCGGTGGACCGGAGAAATCAGCAGAACCGAACAAGCGCGATTGAGAAATTCGCTGGCGACGAGCGTGCGGAATTTTGACCAGGAATTTTCTTACGATTTTCAGCAGCTCTGTGAAAGTTTCGAGCTCGATCCCGAAACCGAGCCCTCTGCCGTCGAATCCCACGTGATGCGCCAGCAAGCGAACTGGACCAGAACGAGTGCCCATGCCGAATTTGTTAAGGAATTGTATATCTGGAAAATGGGCTCCTCCGGTGAGGCGGGATTGGAATCCTTCAGTCAAGTTGACAATCGCTTCCAAAACGCAACCTGGCCACCTGATCTGAAATCTCTGCACCGCTATCTGACGCAGCGCGGCGATTTGATTTCTTCACCAATCCATGATCGGGAAGCTGTCTACTTTCCGTGGACCTTTTTCGGGGACGCGCCGGCTTTGGTTCGCCCTGTCTTTCAAATTGCGCCCGGTGGACGCGAATCGGGCTTGGGTGTTCACACGGCTGGCGTTCTGATCGTCGCGTTGAACCGGGAATATCTCGAGAAGGAATATCTTCCCAATCTGGTTGACCAGTTTTTCGGCGCGCCAGGTCAGAGAAGTTTTATCGTATCCCTCCGGTCGTCCCAGGCGCCTTACCAAACGGTTTATCTTTCGGATGCAAATTCTCCCATCGAAACTTCTTCAACCGATGCGGCCGTTAATCTGTTTGATCTGGTCGGAGAGGAAGCGCGCAGGCGAGGGCACCCTCCCTTGCAGGCGAGCGCAGCGGGCGAGCAATGGCAATTGGTCGCTCAACATCCTGCCGGATCCCTGGAGGAAGCCGTTGCGTCGTGGAGACGTCGCAATCTCGCCATCAGTCTGGGCTTGCTCGCGATTCTGGCGGGAAGCATGGCGCTCATTTTTTCGGGAGCGCGCCGCTCGAAGGCGCTTGCCAGGATGCAGATGGAATTTGTCGCCGGCGTGTCCCATGAATTGTGCACTCCGTTGGCCGTCATCAATACGGCGGCCGAAAACCTGGCGGATGGAATCGTGGAAAACGCCGGCCAGATGCAGGAATACGGCGGCCTGATACGAGGACAAGGGCGCCGGCTCGAGCGTTTGGTGGATGAAGTTCTATTATTTACCGCGGGCCGATTCGGCCTGTCAGGCTACGAGCTGGAGCCGATCGAGGTTGCTCCCGTCGTCTCTCAGAGCTTGTCCACGTCCGAAGCCAATCTGCACGACGCCGGATTCACGGTAGCCAAAAAGATCAGCGACAAACTTCCTCCCATCGTGGCCGATCCGTCCGCGGCCATTACCTGCATCGAAAATTTGGTAAGCAACGCGATGAAATACTCAAATTCGAGCAAGTGGATCGCGATCCGCGCCTACGAGGATTCGGCCAATTCCAAACCAGAAGTGGCGATCAGCGTGGAAGACAAAGGGATCGGAATTTCTTCCGCGGATCTTGCGCATATCTTCGAGCCTTTTTATCGCGTTCAGTCCGTCCGGGACAATCAGATTCGCGGTGTGGGCCTCGGCCTTTATCTCGTCAAGCGGATGATGGAGGATATGGGCGGCCGAGTGAGCGTTACGAGCGAGCTCGGGCGCGGCACCGAAGTGGTCCTGCATTTTCCGGTGGCGAATTTGGCGAGCCAGACGGAAAGGAATGGGGCGTAGCGAAAAGGTGTGAAATTTAAAATTTCAAATTTGAGATTTGAAATCAATGCTGTCCCATTATAAGTCGAACAGTTTCAGTTGCGTGCAAGGATCGGCATCCTCGCTGTTGTCGGCAAACTGAGAAAACCCTGATAAAAGCGGGGTTTTCTCGAAAAGAGTGATGCTTAAAATCTGTAGGATTTTGTAGAGAGTCAAGTCCAGTTGGGACTGTTTTTTGACAATGGCCACGAGTACATACACGGCGATGGCCACCCAGATTTGGGTCTTGACCGCGTTTTCCGAAGTGCCGAAGAACGACCGGATATGAAGATGCTGCTTGATCCAACGAAAGAACAACTCCACGTTCCAGCGAGCGCGATATAAGTCGGCAATGGTGAGCGCGGGGAGCAAGAAGTTGTTGGTCAGAAAAATCAAACGCAGATCTTTCTCGGCGTCGAAGTAATGGATGCGCCGCAGCGGATCGGGATACAACTGCGCGGTTCTCGGTCCGGTGAGCTGAATGGTCTGATCGGATCGCACTCCGCTGGAGCGACGCACCGGACGCCAGTCGCGCCGCCAGAATTGGGTGTTGTGTTTGGCGCGGGTGATGAAGAACGCACAACTTTGTTTGAGCACGTAGAGCCGCCCGAAATCCAAATAGCCGCGGTCGAGCAGATAAAAAGCCCCGGCTTCGGGCAGCAGTTGATCGAGAATGCGGACATCGTGCACCGCGCCGCTGGTCACATAAACATTGGTCGGAATGCTGCCGCGGAGGTCGAGCAGCGTGTGCACTTTGACCGCGCTTTTGTGGCGGCGGAACTGCGCCCAGGGAAACAGCGACAAACACAAATCGATGGTGGTGGAATCCAGCGCGTAAATGGTCTGGTCCAACTCCCCCGCGAACGGTTCGTCGCGATACAGCGGGCGAGCCTGAGCGATGAGCACGCGCGCGAAATCGGCAAAGATGCGCCAGTGGCGCTTCTGGTTGGCGTGCGCCAGGGTGTTGCGCGAGATGCGTCCGCGAAACCCCATGTGATACAGCTTGGCTCGCTGCGAGCGCAAGCAGGCTTCGATGTCGCGAAGACTTTCGCGGTAGGTGAGCTGAGCGAAGGCCAGGCAAAGAAACTGATCCCAGCAAGAAAAATCCTTGACGTAGCGATCGCCTTGATAGCGATCGACGCAAAGTTGAAACTGGTAGGTTGGCAGATAATCCAGGAGCTGAGAAAAAACGGTTCGGCCAAGATTCATCGACTGCCTCCGCAAAAGGCTGGGAAGCAGTAGAATGGCACCGAGAAAGAAGCAAATCACTGAAATCGAAAAAACTCAAAATGGCACCTTACCTTCGTTCTGTCAGGCAGTTACAAAGAGAAGCCTCGACGTTCTTGGGACACTATTGATTTGAAATTGTGATTTGAAATCATAACGTTTAGATTTGAAATTGTGAATTTTCGATTGCTTAAACAAATAAGAAGAACTTCATGGCTGCGAAAATCCTGATCATCGAGGACGAACCGGGCTTGGTCACCACGCTTCGCGACCGCTTGCACAAGCACGGTTATGTTGTCAGCGCGGCCCGGGACGGCGAAACCGGCCTGGAACTGGCGATGCGCGAGCCGACGGACCTGATCTTGCTGGATCTCATGCTGCCGGGACAGAACGGATTGACCATCTGCGAGAAACTGAGAAAGGCCGGATCGACCACTCCGATTCTCATGCTGACGGCGCGCCGGCAGACGAAAGATAAAGTCGCTGGATTGAAAGCCGGCGGCGACGATTATTTGACCAAGCCGTTTCAAATGTCGGAGTTGCTGGCACGAGTTGAAGCGTTGCTCCGACGCGCGGCCACGGTCCCAGAAGTTGCGCCGGCTCGGCACCAGTTCGGATCCATCACGATTGACACGCGGAGCACGGAAGTCACGCGCGACGGCCACGTAGTGCTGATGTCCGCCAAGGAATTTCAATTGCTCCGATATTTTGTGGAACATCCGAACGTTACACTCTCACGCGAAGAGCTGCTGCGCGAAGTGTGGGGTTACGGCGACCGTCAGTCCTCTCGGACAGTGGATGTGCACGTTGCATGGCTGAGGCAAAAGCTGGAACCCGACCTCAAGAATCCAAAGTTCATCCTCACGGTCGTCGGCTTCGGATACAAATTCGCGGGCTGACCGCTATTAAATCCACGTTAAGACGTTTTTACTTCGATTTAACCTCTGCATGCCGTTTTTTGCCTCATGATTGATTGTGGCGCTTGTGATCCTAGGTCGAGTGCAATTTCTGCCCGCGCGAGGAGATCTGATGCGTTTCATGAAAGGAAGACAATTATTCACTGCGGCCCTACTTGTTGGCATTCTGGCGGCGGCCATCCCGGTGTTCGCGCATCACGGGCGGGCGACGTACGATGAGACGAAATTGGCAACCATCATGGGAACAGTTTCCGCCTTCCAGTTTTCGAATCCACACGCGCAGCTCTTTCTGAACGTGAAGGACGACAAAGGCAAGATCGAGATGTGGGTTGGGGAAGGTACGAGCCCAAACATGCTTGTACGGGAAGGCTGGGACAGGAAGACCGTCAAGCCTGGAGACATCATTACAGCGACCGGGCATCCCGCGCGCGACGGCTCAAATAACATGCGGATCGAGAAAATTGTGCTGCCCAATGGAAGGGAACTGACGTTTGAAGGACCGGGCGGAACGTAATCCGGATTTTATGGCAAGGCAGCCGGCAAGGCCGCACGGATTTGAATCGTTGAGAGGGTCTAATATATGCAATTTGTTATCACAATTTGTGTTTGGCTGGAGCAGACGGCGGTGGGCTCGCACGTTCGCGAATCGTTGTGGCTTTTTCCGGTCATCGAAACGGTGCACATTTTCGGCATTATTTTGCTGGTAGGCGCGACTTCGATCCTGGACCTGCGTCTCATGGGCGTGACGTTTCGCGAGGAACCGGTTTCCAAGTTGGCGCGGCGGTTTCTGCCCTGGGCCTGGGCGGGCTTCCTCATTCAGGTCGTCACGGGACTTCTGCTGTTTTCCTCCGAAGCCACCAAGATGTACGGGAATCTCGGGTTCGAGATTAAGATGCTGCTGATCCTAGTCGCCGGGATCAATGCGTTTGTATTCCACGAGATTGCCTACCAGAGTGTGGGCAAGTGGGAAAACGATCCGGTGGCGCCGTTCGGGGCCCGCGCGGCGGGATTGATCTCGATTTTGCTGTGGTTCGGCATCGTCGCCGCGGGCCGCTGGATCGCTTATGTGTAACTGCACGATGCGGAAATTCTTGAATAACACCGAGTGTGACATACGTCACCGAATGCGACCTCTCAGAGTTATAAAGTGTGCGACACTGCACACGCTGGAGGTGTTTCATGAGAAGCAAGGTATTTAGACTCCTTGTTGTGGCCGCCGGTTTTACATTGGTCTCAAGTTCGATCTCCGCGCATCACGGCATTACGAACTACGACATGAAAAAAACAATTGTGCTGACGGGAACGATAACCGCTTTCGACTGGGGCAATCCCCATTGTCTCGCTCATTTGGATGTAATGGATGAAAGCGGCAACGTCAGACATTGGACGCTGGAAATGAACTCGACCTTTACGATGTCTCAAAAGGGATGGAACAAGGATACGCTGAAACGAGGAGACCAGGTCGTTGTGGAAACTCATCCCGCCAGGAATAGCGCTCCTATTGGCATCACCTCAGGTCCCGGATTCGCTATGAAGGTCGTCGTCAACGGCAAAGAGATCCCTTCCCGATAAGAACCAGAGGCGCGGGATCGGAAATGACGATTGGGAGCAAGCAATACGGAAGTAGCCAGTTAAGGAATTTTCAGGGGAGCCCCGGAATGGCTTTGAGCACGCGCTTGGACAAAGGCGGCAACTTCTTTCAACACCCTAAATCATTTTGCCGGCCGCCGTCCAAAACGCGACGCGCTCGCCTTCTGTTGACGCTTGGGCTGATCTTCGGTCTTGCGATTGTCGTGCGGTCGGATACTGTGGGGAGCATTTCGGGGACAGTAACGGATCAAACGGGAGCGGTGATTCCGGACACGACAGTTACTGCTCTCAACCTCGACACCACGGTCCAACAGACCACCAAGACGAATGCCAATGGCTTTTACAATTTCACGGCACTGCCCGTGGGACGCTACGAGATCGAAATTCTTCGCGAAGGTTTCGAGCCATATAAGCGCACAGGCCTGGTCATCGACGTAAATTCGCAGCTCCGGGCGGACATAACTTTGTCCATGGGAGCGCAATCGGAGGAGGTCGTCGTTTCCGATACCTCGGTGCACGTCGAGACGGAGAGCACTCAGGTCGGCGAAGTCGTCACCGGCGATGTGATGACCGGGGTTGCTCTCAATGGGCGGAGTTTCACGGACTTGATGTCTCTCCAACCGGGCATCGTGCCCATGTCGACTCAAACGCCCGACTCCGTCGTGATGGCGGGAGCTTCCGTGGCCATAGCTCCTTCGGGAGGATTGAACCCCGGCAACCAATCCATTTCCGGGCAGCGGGAAGACGCCAACGGTTTCCTTGTCAACGGAGGCGACGTCAAGGAGCTAATGAATGGAGGCACATTGATTGTGCCGGACCTCGATTCGATTTCCGAGTTTCGGATCCTGACGAACAATTTCGATGCGGAATACGGGAACTACTCGGGCGGGATCGTGAACGTCGTGACCAAGTCCGGGGCCAATCAGCTGCACGGCAGCGCATTCGAGTTTTTGCGGAACACCGCGCTCGACGCCAAGAATTTTTTCGATCCAACTGTGGAAACGTACCGGCAAAACCAGTTCGGAGGCACGCTCGGCGGCCCCATTGCCAAAAATAAGTTTTTCTTCTTCGCCGACTATCAAGGAACGCGCACGACACAGGGTATTTCCACCGGCAAGATCCCGGTGCCTACTATGGCCGATCGCTCGGGAAATCTCTTGGATGACGCAGCCTCGTTCGAATCTGGATGCACGGTGGTTATCAACGGAGTGGTCCACAATAACGCGCCGTGTACGGTATCGCCCTGCGATGTCGTCAGCACCTGTCTTGCCACTCAGCTCTCGAACAGTCTGTCGGCCGCAACAGGCTCGCCTGTGACGGTCCGGCCCGGCACGTCCACCGTGCTCGGCGAGCCTTACTATTTTTCCGGATGCACTTCGTACACACAGTGCGTCTTTCCGAATGGCATGTTTCCCATGGGTGCGTGGTCCGCTCCGGCGCAACATCTCTTACAATACATTCCCGCGCCGACGGATATCGTAAACTCGACTTTCTCCAGCGGCTCGGAGTCAGAGCGCGTGCGTGATGACAAGGGCAGCATCCGCGTCGACACCGGCACGACGCGCTGGGGCCAGTTTTCAGCATATTATTTCTATGATAATTTCTATGTGAATAATCCATATCCCACCGGACAAGGAGGCGCCTCGGTCCCCGGATTTAACGGACTGAATCTTGGAACGGCGCAACTGCTCAATCTCGGCGATGTAAAGTCATTCGGCTCGACCAGCGTGAACGAGTTTCACGTGAGCTTTATGCGCAGCTACAACAACGTGGGCCAGCCCGCCGGCGGAGTCGGGCCCAGCCTCGCCTCACAAGGCTTTCTCACCGGCGTCGGGACCCAAGGCATTGTTCCGCTGGACCCAGCCATCGTGGGCGTCGAAAATCTCATTTTCAACTCGTTTGTCGTGGGAACTCCCATCACGAATCTATCGCAGGTGAACGATACCTATACGGTGAGCGACGGTTTCTCCAAGGTGATTGGCAAGCATACGATCAAGACCGGTGTCGAGCTGATCTTCGACCAGATCAACGTCCATCCGAACCCTGAATTTAACGGGGGTTTCACGTTCAATGGCAGCCAAACCGGTTCGGACTTCGTGGATTTCCTCGTCGGAGCGCCGAATCTCTACAATCAGGCGGATTCGCAGGCATTCTATCCGCGGCATAAATACCTGGGAGGTTTCGGGCAGGACAGTTGGCAGATCAGGTCCAACCTTACCTTGAATTACGGACTCCGCTGGGACCTGATGCAATATTGGTCCGAAAAATACAACCAGATTCCTACGTTCATTCCGGGAGAGCAGTCTAAAGTTTATCCGACGGCTCCGCTCGGCCTTGTCTACCCCACCGATCCGGGAGTCCCGAATACGCTGGTGCCGCAGAAGAATCGTTTTTCACCGCGGTTGGGTATGGCGTTCTCCCCGAATAAGGCGGACGGATGGCTCGGCAAGATTATTGGCGGGCCGGGGAAAACGAGCATACGAGCAGGTTATGGGATTTTTTATTCGGTGATTCAAGGAAATACGATCGCGTTTGACGAGCCGCAGCCTCCTTACGGATTGAGCTACACCAGTCCAAATCCCCCGTTGTTCGCCACGCCGTTTACCTCGGCGAGCGGCGAATCCGGCACCAATCCGTTTCCGCTGACCTTTCCGCCGCTCAATGCTTCCGTGTCGCATCCCAACCCGAGCATTGATTACTCCCAGTTCCCATCGATTGCCGGCATGACCGCGCCGCCTCCTACAAACACTTATCCGTACGCGGAGAATTACTTTCTTTCGTTCCAACGCGAACTAAATTCCAACACGGTGCTGAACCTGAGCTACGTTGGCTCCGAGGCCCATCACCTGTTGGTCGTTTACTCGGCAAACCCGGGAAACCCGGCTCTTTGCCTCTCTTTACCGGGGTGTGGACCGGGCGGAGAGAATCCCGCCACACCGTACACGAATTCTTCCGGTCAGCCGATGGCTTGTACCCGCCAGGGGATCGGGTGCGCGTTCGGCAATGACGACTATGAAGGGAGCGTTGGCAATTCAAATTACAATTCATTTCAAGCTACCATTCAGCACAGTACCAAGAGCCTTGATTTAATGATCGCCTATACCTACAGCAAGTCGATCGACAACGCGTCGAGTCTTGCGGACCCTGGCAATCCTTTTGATCTTCGGCAAATGCGAGCGCTCTCGGCTTTCGACTTGAAGCACAACCTCGTGATGACTTACGAATACACGGTTCCGGTCGAACGTCTCGTTAGACGATCCAATCGCTGGACGCAAGGATGGGAGATTTCCGGAATTACCCACGCCAGCACGGGCTTCCCCGTGACTCTTTCCAGCGCCGACGACAATTCTCTCCAGGGAAGCAATCCCAACGGCGTGAATAGCCGCTACATGGACTTGCCCGACGTTCTTCCAGGGCCGTTGGATTTGGGACATTACTCGCAGAACGGGCAGTCTTATTTTTTCAATAAATCTCTGTTCCAACCGAATGCCCTGGGGACGCCGGGCGACGCCTCACGCCGATATTTCTATGGACCCGGATCGTTCAACACCGATCTTGCATTGCTGAAATCTGTCGCTCTATCGGAAACAAAGACGCTCCAGTTGCGCCTCGAAACATTTAACGTTTTTAACCACAGTCAATTCTTCGGGCCCCAAGCCGTCAACGGCAACATTTCCAGCCCACTGTTCGGCGAAATCGTGAAGGCCGCGCCGCCTCGACTGATGCAACTTGCCGTGAAATTTACGTTTTAGCACGCACTGCTCATCAAGAATTCAGAGTTCGGCGAGGCTTCGTGCGACGAGTTTTGCTCGCGGCGTGTAGTAGCGCCGCCGTCTCGCCGGCATTTTTACGATTTGTGGAGATTAGAAAAACTGTCGGCGGGACATCGGCGCTAAAGCGCAGTATCCGGATCGGTGCACGAACGATGACGTGCACCGATCCGGATTCGCATTTGCGCTGCTAATCAGCCGGCGGTTTCGGCGCCGGGGGAACAGGCTTTGTGAACTTCGCATCCTCCACCGGCGCGTTGGCGTCAACCTGCGACCACTTGTAGGTTCGGTTTCCTTCCGCGCTCACGACGCGCATGGTAAACGGAACCTTGACGCCGCTGACATCGCGGTAGTCTTCGTAAAAGGTATCCTCGGGGAAGGAACCGATCACGCTTTGCATCGTTGTGTAGGTCCGCACGAGCAATCCGGTTTGTGCGTCGAAATTAATCCGGTCGAGGACAGGGAAGCCATCCTTGCGCGTGCCCACTACGCGGACCGTATCGCGGTCCCCGATTTTTTCCATTGCGTCGACCTGAACGTTGGTATGGCCGTCCCTGAATTCGAGACCCGGGAACTTTTCACCAAGCTCGACCAGCATGCGCATCTCATCTCCCGTATCTTCGCGAATGGGAGTGTTATGCCAGGCGATAGTTCCGTCGTAGCCCGTCGAGACCGGGGGCCTGCCTGGAAATGTAACTGAAATGACTCCCTTCGGGGTTTTCACGTAGTGCTCCGCCGGAACGGTCCCCATCATCGGGGGCGGCGGCGGAGGCCCGCCTGGAGGGCCCGGGAGCGGGGGAACGAGCATGTCAGCCGTTCCCTTAAAAGAGAGGGCGGTAATCTTGCTGACCGCGGCCTCGCCGCCAAGGGCCTGCTCGTACTTGGCGAAAACGTCTGCCACCGAGGGAAGCGGTGCGGCCGATGCGGCGGCAGGTTTTGGGGCCGGCGCCGGTCCTGTCATTATAGTTGCCGGCGCTTTGCTCGGTGACATGCTGGGATCGAGATTCGAGAAGTTCTTGAGGGCGAGTGGCGGGAAAATTTCCTTGGCCGTCGGATCTGTCGGCGCTTTATCGCCGGTGAGCAACAAAGTCGAATCGGCCTTTGCCAAACCGCGATGGCAGGTGTAGCACGTCACTTCGCGCTTGGCATCAAACACGGTGTTGTTCAGAGCCATGGTCATCTGGATCATGCTCCGCGCCACGTGTTTTTCGCGTTTGTCCTCGGCATCAAAATGGCCGATCACGTGACAATATCCGCACCCAACTCCGAGCGCGGTTGTGATGTATTCCATCGCGGGGTGAACTTGGTCGGCCGGAATGCCTTTGAGCGCTTCGATTTTTTTGTAGAACTGATCGGCGGTTTTGCCCTTCATGTCGGCCGCGAGCGGCGCCGGCGCAGGAGGACCCGCCGCCGGAGCTTGCGCGTGCAGGCTCGGCGCGCTGATGCCGAACGCGACGATGGTCATTGCCAGTAATCCCACGATCCCGGAAACATCGCGCACAAAGAATTTCTTGTTCATACTTTTTCGGTTATCCTCTCGCTGATTTTTGTTTTTGGATCAAGATTGCACTTCCGCGACGCCGCGCCCCTTGTTAAGAGCTGTTCTTCACACACACGCAGTTTGAACGGAATTGTTCAACCTGGTGGATCGGATATGGGCCTAATCCTAAGTCATTGCACGCCTTAAAAGCAATCAGCGAACGGGCGGCTGCAGAGACTGCGGAAAAACTCAATTTTTGTCATTCCGAGGCGTGCTGCGCGCCGAGGAATCTCTCTTTTCCTAGGTTTCAATCCAAGAGAGATTCCTCGCTTCGCTCGGAATGACGAAATAAATCACCTTTTCCGCAGCCTGTGCAGTCGCGGGACGTTTGGTTGCATGCCGTGAAAAAATTCTGGCTAGTGACAGAAGAGCCCGTTTGGGACTACTCTCTGACAACGATAGCTGTTCTGGAGGGACGCACATGAAGATTCGAGCGGATATATTCGGGTGGTTTCGCTCTTTCATTTTGCGGTTAGGTCTCGCAGCGCTGCTCTGCGCCGCATTTGCAAATATTCCGGCGTTTGCTGCGGACTGCAGCACATCGGCTCTTAGCGCCCTTGGCGTTTCCAATATGACGATCGCGTCCGCGACGGCCGTGCCGGCGGCCGAGCCCAACCCCGAGTATTGCGACGTCAAAGGTTCCGTCGCCACTTCCGGTGACGGCGCCGAACCCGGCTCCGCAAATTTCGAGATCATGCTTCCTGTCAACTGGAACCAGAAATTCGTTTTCCGCGGAGTCGGCGGCCTTGCAGGTTCTCTCACCACTTCTGCGAATCCCGCCGACCAGGCCGTGTTCCTCGCGAGAGGCTACGCCACCGCGATTACGGACACGGGCCACCTCGTAGCCAACCCGACCTGGGAATACACCACCCCGGGCGCTCCCGATATGCCGAAAATCGTCGACTACTTCTTCCGCGCCGTCCATGACGTGACGCTCGCCGCGAAACAACTCGTCAAGAGTTACTACCGCGCGGAAACGATCCGTCGCTCGTACTTCGATGGCTGCTCCAACGGCGGCAAGATGGGCCTCATCGAGGCGGCGCGCTTTCCGAGCGACTACGACGGCATTATTTCCGGATCGCCCTGGCTCGATCCCGTCGGCACATCGCTGTGGTCTTTAAAAAATACAAAAGCGTTGCTTGACGGCTACATTCCCGCCGCGAAATTCCAAGCGGTCAACGCCGCGATCCTGAAGCAATGTGACAAGGTGGACGGAGTCGCCGACGGCCTCATCCAGAATCCCGCGAAATGCACGTTCCAGCCGGACGCCCTGGTTCCCGAAACCCTCGCGCAGAAGCAAGCCGACGCGCTCAAGCTGATCATGAGTCCTGTCCGCGACGAGCAGGGCAAATTGATTTATCCCGGAGCGTCCGTGGGCAACCTGGGACAGGACAACATGACGGTCCGTGGCCCAACGAATTACCTCGAGACGCCGCCCGCCGATCCTTCATCCGGCAAGCCCTGGGGCGATGCCACGCTGCCCGCAAATTGGTCCCTCTCGCAGAACATCCTTATGAAACTCGCCTACTACGATGCGGACAAGGACATGAACAATACGATCGAGAAGAACGGAGTGGTGAACACCGACGCGCTGAACCTCGTGTACACGCGCCTCGCCGCGGATGTTCCCGACGATCCATCGGCATACGCCGCCTATTTTGCAAAAGGCGGAAAGCTGCTGATCTACCACGGATACGATGACCTGGTCATCTCTCCCTACAGCAGCATCTGGTTCTATGAAGATCTTGCGCAAGAAAACGGAGGCTACGAAAAAGTCCAGCAGAACGCGCGCCTCTTCATGGTGCCCGGGATGCAGCACTGCGTCGGCGGCGCGGGTCCAAACTCGTTTGACACTTTGAGCGCCCTCGAACAATGGGTGGAGAAGGGAATCGCCCCCGACGCGATACCCGCGACGCATTCGACAAACAACACAGTGGACCGCACCATGCCGCTCTGCAAGTTTCCCGAAAAGGCTCACTACAAAGGGAGCGGCAATCCCAACAGCGTTTCCAGTTGGTCTTGCCCGCAAAACGACAAGTCACTGTTAGCTGTCGGGCCCAACGGCATCCAGGCCGGAGTGAGCGCAGTCGTTCCCGCGCGCGTCAGCGCCCCAGCGAAGCAAGCATTAAGAAGCGGCAATTGAGGTCCACAAATCGCGGTAGGTATTTGTAGGACAGGCTTCAGCCTGTCGCTTTTGCGCCTGAGAAATTCAAACCGACAGGCTGAAGCTCGTCCAAATCTGGCCCAAGAAAACGCTTTGGGGTTTTCCTTATCAAGTATCGGTCAGGCTACTTGCTGCCCTCCGATTTCTGTTGCATGTCACCGTACGTCACATTGTCCGCGCACACCATTTCCCCAAGATTCCAGTCCGGCTTCAGGTCGTAGGTTGCGTGTCCTCCCCAGGGTTTGGTGTACGCCTTCGGGTCTTCGATTGTCGTGTCAATCGTCAACGTGTCATGGTTCACGCGCCGCAATCGCTCCACGACATGCAGATCCTCGGTGTGCGGATGGCCATCATTGTCGAGCCAGGTCTTGTCGTTAAATCCTACTGTGTCCACGACGAGTGTATCTCCCTCCCATTTGCCAATCGAATCACCCATCCAAGACGGATTCAAATCCTTGGAATGCTGTCGCCCATCGGTGTAGATATTGCGCACATAATGGTCATACTCGAAGAGCATCAATACTCGGCCGGGGATGTTCGCAATCTCCACCGGCTCGCCTCGAATGAGATAGATCCTCGGAACGCCCGGTGGAAAACATTGCAAGATGGGATCGTTTGACTCTCGTATGGAAACCGAGTTTGGCCCGACGTTCGGCTTGTTGGCTTTGAATTTCTCCTCGGCCCAGGGAGTCATCGGCGGCTTCTCGCTGGAAATGGAAAACGCCAACTCATAAATGGTGTACTTGCGAGTTTTGTCAGGCGCGCGCCGCGATCGCCGCCAAACTCCCGACAGGTCCGCAGGTGGAACCACCGCCCCGGCTTTCGTTGCACCTGAGTTAGCGGTTTGAGCGAAAGTCGCGGGCGAAGATGCGAGCGTAGCGGCTGCCACCGCAAGCATCAATCCCAGTAAGCAAATCCGCATACCTGAAACTCCCTCGGCGGTCGCTACTCCGCGTAATCCTCGCCGCGATCCATCACGGTTTCCTTGCCGTTCGGAAACACGACCTTGCGGAGGCGCATGATTTTCGTTCCGCTCTTGGCGACGTTGCCCACAAACGTGATCTGGTCCCCGGGCTTGAATAAAGTCTTGTTCCATCCAAGCCGGGACATCGTGGTCAGGCTCGGCGCCTCGGCAGTCCATTTTTCAACTTTGCCGTCGGCGCCCGTCACGTCGAACCAGATTTCGGTGTGCGGGTTCATAAATTGAAAATCGGTGACCGTGCCCTTGTACGTCGTCAATTTCGTGTCGTATACCGACGATCCGTGGTGCGCCGGCACCGAAGTAGACAACAGTGCCAGGCCAATCGCCACCGCCAGAAAATGGAAAACCTTGCCTTTCATGGATCACCTCGCGAATGGCGCGAATATCGCATTGCCATACCGCTGTGTCAACGCAAAACCATCCGTCTCAAATTTTATGACTCGCATATGGCGCCCAGATCGCTTGCCCTATTTTACTTTTTGACGTATTTCTTCAAATCCATGGGGCCGACTTCGGCTCCATACACGTTGCCCTGATGGTCCACCGCGACGCCTTCTGCCGCGCTGGATCCACCCTTCGGCGATGGATCTGGAATGAAGGCCGATACCTTGCCGTCTTTGGCGCTGCCGATCCGAATGCCTCTCATGCATCCCGGGTTATATCCGTAACCTGGCTTGTCTGTGGATTCCGAGTCGGCCACATATATGGTGTCGTCCTTGTCGATGAAAATCCCGCTCGGCCGGCCGAACTGCTTCCACTCGGCGAGGAATTTCCCGTCCTGGTCGAAAATCTGGATGCGGTTGTTGGAACGGTCGCCGACAAAGAGCCGCCCCTTGGAATCGAAGGCCAGCGTGTGAGGCACTTCAAATTCGCCGGGAGCCGATCCTAGCTTCCCCCACTCCTTGATGAATTTCCCATCCTTCGAGAACTTCAAAATGCGCGCGTTGACCTGCGAATTCGGCGGAGAACCATGGCCGTCCGCGACGAAAATATCGCCATTCGGAGCCACGATGACAGCCGAAGGCCGGTTGAATGTGTCCGGAGTATTGCCGGGGACGCCGGCCTTGCCGAGCGTCATCAAGACTTTTCCGCCGGGGCTGAACTTGAAAATCTGGTGGCCCTTTCCGTGTTTGCCCGCGTCGTCACTGGTGGCGATTCCTCCCACTCCGTCGGTCACCCACACGTTTCCATCTTTGTCCACAAAGATGCCGTGCGGGAGTATGAACATTCCCGCTCCAAAATTCTTCAGAAGCTTACCTGACGGTTCAAACTCGAGAATCGGCGCAAGGTTCGAGTCCGCGCAACTATTTCCGCCGCACCGGTCATAGGTCCAAATGTTGCCGTCAGGACCGATCGCCACGCCCGAGGTCGATCCCCACTTTCTCCCGTCCGGCAATTGCGCCCAGTTGGTGACAGTTCTATACGGATTGGGCAGATCGTTCGGGGGAGGATAGCTCGCCTGGGCCAGCGCATTCACTCCAGAAATTGAAAGGATCGCGATGCCCACTGCCAGCTCGAACCTTACGACGCTTGGATGTCGCATGATCGTCCCTCTCTCAATGTTCACCGATGTCTGATTCGTTGCGTGCATTCTACCACTCGGTAAGCGAGTTTCCTGACCAGTTGAGCCACAGTTGAAAGCAAACATCCGGCAGCCTACAATCTGCGCTCTATGCCATTTCCGGCCGATAGGGAGGGCACGATGACCCGGTCACTTGCGATTGCGCTGTCCTCAGGGGTTCTGTGCGCTATCGCATTGTGCTTGTTCTCCTTGCCCGTTTCTGGCCAGACTCCCGCGGAAATTGCGACTCTCGCTACTCGGACGGCCGAGCGTGTTGCAAAGACTCATCAGCTCCACCTCTTCGTTGCAGGCCTTCAAGAATGCCGATTGGATCTTGAGGTTTGTACTTTGTTCGAGATGTCCTTACGCGCCGACCTTGAAAAAATAGTTCCCGGTGTTCGTTTCATTAAGCGCGAGAGCGTCATCAACATACTGGAAGGCAGAGGGTTCATCGCGCTCGATGCGTACTTTCCCGATGTCCTGAAAGCGGTGGCAACTTCGGCGGGCGCCGATATTTTGGTAACCGGTACCTTGCAATGGCAAAGCGACGGATACGAGTTGACCAGCGAAGTATACGACGCCGTTCAAGGAAAGAAGCTCGAACAATTCCGGGCCATGATTCCGCGGCCGGTGCCCGATTCCGGCGGAGAACCACTCGTCTTCAAGGATCCAGAAAGCGGAGCCTCCATGATCGTCCCGCGGGGCAAGCAACCTCGCACTCCCCTTGTCGGATATCCGGCATGCGAAAAATGCCCTGACGCTCCCTATACCCCTGAAGCGCGAAGCAATCGAATTCAGGGCCGCGTTCTCCTCTTGCTGACCGTGACGGAACAGGGGGCAACCGACCAAATTGGGGTAATTGATGGTCTTGGTGACGGACTAACGGAACAGGCGCTGCAAGCGGTCCAAAGCTGGCACTTCAAGCCGGCGATAGGAAAGGACGGAAAGCCCTTTGCCGCGCGAATGCCGGTCGAAGTGACATTTCGCTTACAGTGATTGGCACTAAAACGCAATCCATCGAGACGCCGGCGCTACAACACAACGCGCGCCAAGCTCAATGCATTTCAAC
The DNA here is from genome assembly GCA_963832265.1 of uncultured Acidobacteriota bacterium. Lineage (GTDB taxonomy): Bacteria > Acidobacteriota > Terriglobia > Acidiferrales > UBA7541 > Palsa-360. The sequence continues at coordinate 2,559,716 of CAWHTN010000020.1, read as the reverse complement.
GCGAAATTTCCTCTATTTGCTTTCGATGTTGATCGCGTAATAGCCGACCGTCTTTGTCGATATTTCTTTCCACCAGTGAGGCGTCTTCGCCGGAATCGTAATGACGTCGCCCTTGCTCAAGTGAAAAGTCTGGCCGCCTTCGATCGAAGTGCCCGTCATCTGCTCGGGACTGGTTCGTTTGGCGCCGACCATCGTTCCGCCCACGATAAACGTGGCCTCTCCATCGACCATGATGAAGATGTGGTTGGTATGCTCATGATATTCGACTGCGCCAGCTCCCCGGCGATTGGCGAGCACGACGAGGCCCGGGTCGCTTACGATCGGGCCCCCCTTGGCCATCACAGCCGCGGCCTGATCGTGGGGGATATAGTGAACTGCCGCCGGGACACCCTCTTCCGTGGAGGCCGCGGAAGCGGTGAACAAAACAAACATCGCGAACGATGCGGCTTTCGCGAACGTGTATTTCATTTTGTCCTCTTCTCGAATTGAATTTTTATTTTGGCTTACTGCGCGCCGCCAACCGGCCGTGGCACATGCATCGTCATCAACACCAGCGCTCCGCTCGCGGGTTTGAACTGGTGTGGCGTGCCTTCGGGAATGATCGCGAAATCTCCCTTGTTGATGGCTTCCGCCGTTCCGCCTTCAATCGACGTGCCCGAAAGGTTCGCATCGTTTGTGCGCTTTTCGCCCACAACTTTTCCGCCGGTGGTGAGCGTCCCGCTTCCGTCTATCACGTATACCAATTCCGCTTCTTTTTCGTGGACAGCTACTGCCCCCTCGACGGGCCGGTATTCAAGATTCGTCACGTACGGTGCGAGGGAAAGAATATGTTCGGCGGCCATGACCTGACCTTCCTTGCGTTCGGCCTTGGCTTTCGAGAGCAGCCCCTGCACATCCGCGGCGGACGTAAACGTCTTCATCATTGCGGCATCGGTCTGTGCGGCAGGAGCCTGGGGCAGCGCTGTTGACGCCGGCGTGACTGCCGGAGACGCGGCCGGGCGCCCGGCCATCACCACTACCGCCGCGACCAGTGCCAGTACGATACTTATTCCAAGAGTGCGCATACTTACCTACCTTCACGAGGATTTCCGTTTGGACTTTCCGGATGGGCACACTTATACACCCGAGGGCCCTTCGCGTGAACTCAAAATGATTTTTATCTCAAATCTCTCGGGGAGCTCCAATGCAGGGAATTGAGAAACGCTTTGGAATTCCATGGAATCGGTGTACGAACTGGCCGTCCCAGCGTACTATCTCACGTGGCTCTTATCATTAACCGGTGAGTTTTCGGACAAAAGCGCGGAGAATTGCATGACGAAAATGTTAATACATTGGATTTTGAGCGCGCTGTGCTTGCTGCTGGTAGCGCATTTTGTCCCGGGATTCTTCGTGAGGGGATTCGGCACGGCGCTGATCGCGGCGGTCGTCATTGGCCTGGTCAACGGCACGATTGGCATGCTCCTGAAAATTATTACGTTTCCTCTCACCGTCGTCACCTTCGGCATCTTCTGGCTGCTGATTAACGCGCTGATGCTGAAGTTCGCGGCGCTGTTCGTACCCGGATTCGAGGTGCGCGGCCTATGGCCCGCGTTCTGGGGAGGGTTAATTCTGAGCGTTCTAAATATGATAATCAGGCAGGTGCTGAAGAATCGCAATGAGTGACGCAACTTGTTCCCGAAAATCCATTTCTCTGGGTGACCTAACCGAGCCGGTTTTCTTTGTTTATGTGCTCCGTGCAAACAGCAATATCATCGTCAATGGCTTTGATTTTCAGGGCTAGTACCACGTCACTCGGACATTTCTCAAAATCTCCAATCAGTGGACGACGCTTTTTCCTCAAATCTTCCCGTCTACTCTTCCAAACGCTTGCATTCCGTAACATGGTAGGAACCTCCCAATCTAAATGTTTGAGGCTGGATAGCCTATGAATACGTCCCATTCTTTGGCTCAATGCGGCTTAGTTAGAATGTACGTCAATTACATCTCGGACCCGAAGAACTTTCGGGAGTCGCCTAGGCTTACTGCCAGAGGGGAACGACGCCTCGGATTTCAGTAGTCTTCCACGGGCTTGCGGCTAAACGGGGATTTCGGCGTTCGAGGCGCGCGGGCGCTGCGGTAATCCTCTAGCTCCGCATTGGTGATGGCGTAATGAGTGTCCGGCGGATGATTCGCATACGTGGCCAGCTCGCGGCGGAGTTTACGCGAGCAAACGTCCGGCGCATCTTGAATGCGTAACAGTCGCTCATTGAAGGCTTCGGTCGGAATCGTCAGCGTGAATTCGCGCGGCTCGGTGGAAGCTTCCCGCACGGTGAAGGTGTACTCGCGGACCAGTGCCTTCACCTCGTACCCCAAAAATTGCACAATAATTTCGTGGCTCACTTGGCGCCTGCAGCCATGGCGGGAAGAGGAACGGCGGCGACAACTTTCTTGATTTTCTTCGCGCGCCGCCGTTTGGGCGGAGTTCCTTCCGCGGCGTCCACGACCATGATGCTGGTGACGAATTTCTTCATGCCGTGAAGGTCAAAGTCGATGGAAGTGCGGTCCGAATTGGATTCGGTGACGACACCTAGACCGTACTGGAAGTGCTTGATGTATGCGCCTTCTTCGAGAGCTTTCAAGGTGCCTCCTCGCGTGAAACACACTTGGCGTACTTGGGCGATGGCCGCAATTCCGCCGGTTCGAGCCCAAAAAAATGGCCTGCAAGTGTGGACTTGCAGGCCTCCAAGAATTCTAAAGGATCACAAGAACAACAATCTCACCTTCGCTATTTTAACACGCTGGCTCTTCACAGCCTAACGATATCCACACCCGAATTCACGCTTTCGACGCCCAATTTCCGCAGGCATATGCGCCCATGGGTTTGCACAGCAGTCAAAGAAAACCGCGGGCATCGTTCAGCAAGTGGATTGAGAAAAGCAGGAACCGCGCAACAAGCCGCGGCCTCACTCGGCCCGCAAAGAGGCCAAGAATTCGGTCAATTCGCCGGAGAAAAAATCCAATCGAAGGGCAGAATTCGCAGGAGCCTCGCCTTCGATACTTTTCCGTGCCAGCCGCATCTCGGGCTATCGCAGACAATTTCCTCTTCGCCGAAAATCTTCATCGCCTCGTTTTCCGAGAGCGCCGGCTTGGAGATCTTCCGCTGCAAATTGATATTGTGCCCGCCCTTAGGGCACGCAAACACAATTCTGTAGGCTTTACTCATACCTTATGATAGCAGTTCACGACGCTTTCGGCCAGCACGGAAAGCATACTTCATTCCATTTTGGGGCATTTTTAGTGTCTCAAAACACACTTTTGGCCCTTTTACCGTCCTTTTCCACGCCGATCCAGCCATGTCGAGTCGCACAGGCTAACGCTTGGGGGCGTAATCCTTATGGAAGCCGTTCCGGCTGTTCTTCACGGTAAAGCTGCCGTCAGGCCGCGCCGTCAGTTGGATGTAGTTCACGGCACCCTCATCGGGTACGCCGGTCGCGGCCGTTCCGCCGGTCCCCTGATTGGCGATGAACTGCTCCGGCATGTTGTGATCCCCGGCATCGACGGCGTAATGCAATTGCCAGAGGTCTTCCAGTCCGGGCGATGTTTTCAGCGTCTCGAAGGTGGCCACGGCACCGCCCTTTTTCGCTCCATTGTCCATGATCGCCACGCGGGGATGCTCTGCGTGTACCAGCATCGGCAGGCTGGAGATGTCCTGCCCGTGATGCGAAACGACGTAAACGTCGAGTGCACCGATGAGATTGTTCGGGCAAGCCAGATCGTGTTCCTTGTTCCAGGTCAGATCGCCGTAGTCCCCCAAACGGAATTTGCCAAGCGAGATCACCATTCCCACCGACTGCTTGTTTTCACCGCCGACCAGCGGGTCCAAAACTTCATCTTTCGGCACGAAATTCGCGCACAGGGGATTAGCGGCCCCCGCGCCCGGCAGCGGTTTGGCAATGGTTTCAGCCGCCGATGAAATCACTTGAACGTCTATCCCCGTGATCGGAATTTTGTCGCCGGGCTTGGCCAGGATGTGCTGGCCTTCCTTGCGGACGCCGAGATAGGCGGCGTAAGTTTGCGGGACGTTTCTGGCTTCTTCCTGGCTCGGGCCATGATCGACAAAGTTCTTGATGGGGATGAGTCCGGCGAGTTCGACCACGCCGCCGGCATGGTCACCGTGATAGTGGGTCAGCACCAGGTAATCGATCTGACTGACTCCGGCCAGCTTCGCGACGCTGGCAATGCGGCCGGCATCCCGCGCTCCGGCCCAGCCGGTATCGACCAGCAGGGATTGTCCGGTGGGCGAAACGAACAGGGTTGATTGCCCGCCCTCCACGTCGATGAAATAAGCTTCCAGTGGTTTCTTTTGCTGCGCCCACAGGACAGGTGATGCCAGGCCGATCGCAACAGCAGTCGCAAGTAAAACCCTCTTGCGCATAATGCCTCCTCTGGTCCGAAGCTGAAACGCTAGTAGGGGCACGACTTGTCGTACCCCTCCTGGAAAACTGCGGCATATTGGCCGATTCGTATCCGAGTTGAACCGGCCGCAAGACGCGACACGATCCGCCGCCTTTTACATTACTTGGATGATTTTGGCCAGAGGACGCCCTCATCCACTTTCGTCACCGGGCCCATGCCTTTGTAGACGAATTTCTGCAACCGCTGGCCGCGATACGTCTCCGCCGTGTAAATGTTACCCTTCGAGTCTGTCGCGATGCTGTGGACGGCGTAGAACTGGCCCGGTTGACGTCCACCGTCGCCGAAGTTGGCAACTTCCTGAAGGGTGTCGCGCAACAGGATATGGATCTTCTCGTTGGCTCCATCTGACAGATAAATGTATGTCTGCTTCGGATCTTTCGAGAAAGCAATGTCCCAAACCGATCCGTCGCCCAGGGTTCTTTTTTCGATGATTTGCTCCTTGACGAACGTACCGTCCGGCTTGAAAACCTGGATGCGGTCATTCACGCGGTCGCACACGTACAACAGATTATCGTCCGCCAGTTGCGCGCAGTGCACTGGACTGCGGAACTGTTGGTCGATCGGCGCGTCCGGATTGTAATTGCCCATATCCGTATCGTCCGGTTTGTGCCCATAGGCGCCCCAATGCCGCTTGTACTGCCCGGTATCGGCGTCGAACACGATGACGCGTTTGTTGCCATACCCATCGGCGACGTACAGTTCATTCGTCTTCGGATCGACGAACATTTTCGCCGGCCCCTTCAAGTTTTCGACGTCGTTGCTGCCCTTGCTCTTGAACGGATGCCCGATTTGCATCAGGAATTTTCCGTCCTGGGTAAACTTCAGGATTTGATTGTCCGCATAGGCGCCCGGTTGGCTTGCTTCGGGCACATTGCTCGCACCTGTATCCATTATTTTGGGATCAACCGTGCGGCCATTCCCGCCAATCCAGACGTTGCCCTTGTAGTCCACGGTAATTCCGTGATTGGAATTCGGCCAGTTATATCCTTTTCCGGGTCCGCCCCAATGGCCGATCAGATTCCCAGCTTTATCAAATTCGAGAACCGGCGGCGCAGTTACGCAGCAATCCGCGCCTGGGGGATTCGTGTCGCCATATTTTTCCTTGAATTCCAGCGAGCCGCCACGATGAATGATCCAAATATTGTCCTGGGCATCAGCCGATACACCAATCGTCATTCCGATCACCCAATGATTCGGCAGCGGCTTCGGCCACATCGGATCCACTTCAAACATGGGCGCCTGTACCGTGGCGGCCTCCACGGCAGCCTTCTTTTCCAGCACTCTGGCTCCGAATCCGAGCGCCGCGATGAGCGCGAGAAAAGCCGCGCCAATGCACAAATTTCGCTTCATAAATGCCATCCTCTCTTGCGAGGTGCCAATTGTTTTGATTGCCGCAGCCCAGGCGATGGATTGGAGTTGCCTGCCCTGAGATTGCGGCGCAGATAGCGGTAGGAAGTATACACAATTCAAATTCAGATCATCTCGAATTTTGCTTGTCAGCAGCCGTACGCAACGATTACGCTTCCGGTCTATGCCCCGCATCTATGTCGCGTCCCGGACCGTCGCCGCGCTCTTGGCGCTTCTGTTTGTCGCGCCCGCGCATCCGCTGGCGGCTCACGATATTCCCAGCGACGCGACGGTTCAGATGTTTTTCAAGCCGGCGGGAAATCACCTGAATATCCTGGTGCGCGTGCCCCTCAAAACCATGCGTGACGTGGAATTCCCCGAACGAGATCAGGGTTACCTCGATCTCGACCGAGTGGATCCGACGCTCCGCGAAGCCGCAAGTCTGTGGGTCTCCGATTTCATCGATGTCTATGAAGGAGACGCGCGCTTGCCAAAGCCGCGCATCGTGGAGACGCGCCTCTCTCTCGAATCCGATCCGTCGTTCGCGTCTTACGACCAGGCGCTCGCGCATGTCACCGGCCCGAAGCTCTCGAATGGCACGACCATTTTCTGGGACCAGTCGATGCTGGACGTGCTCTTTGAGTACCCCATCCAATCCGACCAGTCACGCTTCTCGATCCATCCTGGCCTCGACCGGCTGGCCGCGCGGGTCGTCATCGCTCTCCGCTTCCTGCCGCCGGGCGGAGCGGTCCGCGCGTTTGAATTCCTCGGCGATCCGGGACTGGTCCACCTCGATCCGGGCTGGTTCCAGGCCGCCGGGCAGTTCGTGAAATTGGGCTTCTTTCACATCCTGGATGGGACCGACCATCTATTGTTTCTTTTTTGCCTGGTGATCCCGTTCCGGCGCTTCCGCGCGCTCATCCCGGTCGTCACCGCATTCACCGTCGCGCATTCGATCACGCTGATTGCTTCGGCGTACAATCTCGCGCCGGACGCGCTATGGTTCCCGCCGCTAATCGAGACGCTGATCGCCATGTCCATCGTGTACATGGCGCTGGAGAACATCGTCGGCGGCGCTACCGTGCAGCGCCGGTGGATGATCACATTCGGGTTCGGCCTGGTTCACGGTTTCGGCTTCTCGTTCGCATTGCGGCAGACAATGCAGTTTGCGGGCTCCCATCTGCTGGCCTCGCTGCTTTCCTTCAACATTGGCGTGGAGCTTGGACAGCTTCTCGTCCTGGCGCTGATGATCCCCGCTTTGGAGCTTCTCTTCCGCTACGTGGTTGCCGAACGAATGGGCACGATTATTCTGTCGGCAATCGTGGCCCATACGGCGTGGCACTGGATGATCGAACGCTGGGAAGTGTTTCACCAGTATCAAATTCGCTGGCCGGCGCTGGACGCAGCTCCGCTCGCGAAGACTCTGCGCTTGCTGATGCTGATCGTGATCGCGGCGGGCTTGGTCTGGCTGGTGTTCGGATTACTATGGCCCCGGATGGGACGCGCGGAAGAAGACCCCGTAGTGCGCACGCGTTGAGAATCGTTATGAAATCGTGAGGCGCAGGCTTTCGCAACCACTAAATTGCAATTGAAGGGGCGCCCCAATTCCGAGGCGCCCAAGAAGTCCTGACCGAGCTTGCGAAAACGTTCGGCGCGTCCTCAGGGGAAATACATCCACAAGTCGTTAAAAGAGTCAGCTCCACTCCCGGCAAAAAGCCAGAGATTTCCGGAGGCATCCGTCCAGCTGGCGCCTCCCTCCCGACTCTCGGGGATATTTCCCGGAGCCAGTTGGCCCAGCGTGCCGAAGGTGCCAAGCTGGTCGTTGACGTTCGGTCCTTTCATCCAGGTCCACACATTGGTACTAACCGAGTATTCCCACAGATCACTGAGATCACCCAGGTTCGTTGCTGGGTTAGAAGTTGAATCGTAACCAAACCCTCCAAAAAGCCAGAAATTTCCGGATGGATCGGTCCAACTGAAAAGATCGCTCCGCGCACCCGGGGTGTTACCTGAAGGTGCCGTATAAATGCCTGGCTGATCGAGAGTATTCGACCCGTTCATCCAGGTCCACTCCTTGCTTACGGTCGAAAATTCCCACAGGTCGTTAAATGAATCTATCGACAAGTCCACATTCTGATGGCTGCCCCCGAAAAGCCAAAAGTTTCCCAACGTATCCGTCCAAGAAGCGGGACTGTATCGCGACCCCGGGATATTGGCCATCGCAGCCGTGCCTTTCGTGCCGTAGAAACCTACCTCGTCGACGAGGTTCGATCCGCCCACCCACGTCCATTCGCCGCTGCTGATGGTGTATTCCCACAAATCATTCAGATTGTCCTGCGTCCCGGCCGAATCATTTCCAAACCCACCAAAGAGCCAGACAACTCCGGATATATTTTGAACGGTAGAAAAACCTCGCGCGCTGGGGACGTTGGTCGCGGCCGTCACATTCAGGGTGCCGAAATTGCCATTTTGATTGGCCAGGTTCGAACCGCCCTTCCAAGTCCACATGTTCGTACTGACGGAGTATTCCCACAGATCGTTCAAATACCCGATTGCTCCGGTCGAATCGTTACCTTCTCCTCCGAAGAGCCAGAGATTTCCGGAGGAATCAATCCAACTGACCGCGCTATCCCGCGCCCCCGGGACGTTGGTCGAAGCCGCCGTATTTAGTACACCGTAGTTCCCACTTTGGTTGACAACGTTTGATCCGCTTACCCAGGTCCATTGGCCGCTGGCGATATTGTATTTCCAGAGGTCGTTCAAGTCCCCAGAATTGGTAGTGGTGGCAAGGACTTCGTTCCCACCGAACAGCCAGAGATTTCCAGAGGTGTCCGTCCAACTGACTGCTCCAAAGTTTCGAAACCCCGGAACGTTGGCCGCAGCCGCAACACCAATCGTGCCGTACGTGCCGGTCTGACCTGAAACCTTTGACCCGCTCATCCACGCCCATTCGTTATGGCCGCAATTCACTGCGATGTTGGTCACATTGGCGCTAGCCGATCCCGTGCCATTCGCGACACTGCAGGTTTGTGCGGGTGCGGAGGGTTGCGTAAGCACCGTTACGGCATATGCCCCGCTGGTGGCAACGCTTGTGTGAAATGTAAAAGCTCCGTTGGTCGTCAACGTAAGGTTGTCCCCGCCATTGTCCTGCAAGACCACGCCGCCGGAGGATGCAGCAAGGTTTGTCAACGTTCCGCCGATGGTGAAGGTAGTAGCTGTGACTAGGGTGCAAGTGACCTGAACATTCGCGACATTGGCGCTGGCGGTTCCGCTGCCACCTGTCACGACACAGTTCTGCGCAGGATTGGAAGGCTGCGTAAGAACCGTGACGGCATAAGCGCCGCCACTGGCGACAGCCGTCGTGAACGTGAAGCTGCCGCTCGCAGTGACCGAAAGATTGTTGCCGCCATTATCCTGCAAGACAAGCCCCGAGCCCGTAAGACCCGAGACCGTGCCGCCAATTGTGTAGGTGGTTGGAGCTGGCGGAGCCGAGTACGAGCTCCCGCAGCTACTGAGAAGCAATGGCAGCGCTACCACAATTGCAAGCCGAAGGAACATCAATCTCAAAGAAGGCTTCATATAGGAGTCACGCCCCCAGTCGCGTGTCGCTCGATCTTCAGCGAATGGCCGGATTATACATTCTAGAAAAGTCGAGTCAAGGCAATGGCCTGAAATAGAAGGCGACCGGATGGAACCATTGTGCTGTAAAGGAAACGATGGGGTTTTAACACTTTAGCAGGGAGCCCATCCCTTGTCTCGAGTCGCTGGCAAAAAACGACGCAAGAGCGCTCCCAAACCTCCATGCTGAATTAAGGTGCAGGGCTTCCGGGCGAATCGCCTTCTATGCGTTTCGCATTTCTTGGCGTTCGCTTGACATCGCGGGGAACGCGTTTAAACTGAACGGGTTCAAAAACATGCAAGTTCGCGTTTAGAAATGGCGGCAGTCGGAGATGCGACGAAGCAAACCTTCCGCGGCACTGTTTGATTGTGGCGTGCGGGTGTGCCTTTCATGATCGACGTTCGCGAGGAAATCGCAAACGCTCCGATCGGGCGGTACCATCGCTTTCTCGCTCTGCTCATCGGCATGGTTGTGTTCTTTGACGGCTACGATACTTTCAATCCAGCCTACGTCATTCATTACGTGATGAAGCCGTGGCATCTGGCTGCAGGCCAGGCGGGGTGGCTCGTCTCCAGCGGTCTGATCGGCTTCATGATCGGCTCGCTTCTGCAAGGAAAATTCTCCGATCGATACGGGCGGCGATCGACGCTCCTCGGGTCGCTGTGGATCGTGACGATTTTTAGCTTCGCGACCGCGGCTCTGGGCCGGTCGTTCTTAACCTTCTGCGGCCTCCGATTGCTCACCGGACTCGGCATGGGCGCGCTCTTGCCGCTCGGCGTGACCTACGTCAACGAATATGCGCCGCGCCGCCTGGCCAACACTTTTTCCATGTGGGGCTGGGCGCTGGGCTGGGCCTCCGGCGGCATCGTCGCCGCGGCCATTGGAATTTATCTCACGCCGATGTTCGGCTGGCAGGCGCTGTATTACGCCGCGTCGCTGTCGATTGTGCTGGTCCTGGTTTGCCATGTGGCGCTTCCGGAGTCGCTGCAATTTTCCGCCATGCGCGGCAATTGGCAGGGAATCGCGCAGGTTCTTTGCCGCCTGAATCCTTCACAGGCTGCGCGCTATACCGTCCCCGGTGAGAGATTCATGTTTCCGGAGCCGAGCGATCGTCCCGCTTCCGTGTCGCTGCTGTTGTCGCCCCGCTACCGGAGAACGACTCTATCCGTCTGGGTTTCGGCCTTTTTTATCTTGTTCGGTATTTGGGGTCTCTCCGGCTGGGTCCCCACGGCCATGATGCAGCGCGGCGAGGGATTCGCGACGAGCTTTAGTTTCGGCGCCTTGATCCAGGCCATGGCCTTCGTCGGTTCACTGTTGTGCGGCTACATTGCGGACCGAGGCGGCATGGACCGCGAAGCGATGGCGGTGTGGTGGCTGGGCGGCGCCGTTTCGGTCGGTATACTCGTTCTGGTCAACGTGCACGCGCTGAACGTCATCTGCGTTGGCGCCGCCGGCTTCTGCATTCTGGGCGGTCAAAACGTCCTGAACAATTTCACCGCGGCATCTTATGATACGGAAGTGCGCGGCACCGCCGTCGGCATGATGCTGGGAGTCGGACGCGCCGGAGGGATTCTCGGCCCATTCATCACCGGCCTGCTGCAGCAACATACGCCCGGCACGGCGGGATTGTTCGTGGCCATCGGCGCGGCGTCACTGATCGGCGGCATCGCAATTCTGTTTGCAAGTCCCCGGCCGTCGCGAGAATTCGTAGCAACTGCGGATGTAGTCCGCGCGTCATAGCGACCTGCGCGATCCCGAGACCCGGTGAGTCTGTATTTCAGCGCGGTTTTGGTTTTTGTAGCGCCCGCCTTCAGGCGGGCATCTGCTCGATTCTAAAATGCCAACCTGAAGGTTGGCGCTACACTAGCCCGGCGAAACAAAGTTCTCGCAGAGCCCCGGAGGGGCGGCAAATCGTAGCCCACCGCGTGAGCGGTGGGGAACAATGCGCACTAGAGAGAGCAAGCCCCGGCAGGGGCGACACACCGGGCCATCGAAATTTAGAATAGGCTGTTCACCAGGGGAGACGAATTCATGACGCAGGGCAGGCCAGTCGCATTGATCACAGGCGCAGCCACAGGCATCGGCCGCGCGGCCGCCGTAGCTTTGGCAGCGGCTGGCTTCGACGCAGTGATCAACTACAGCCGCAGCGAACAAGCGGCGCGCGAAACGGCGGCGCTCGCCCAGGCCAAAGGCGCGAAGACTCTGCTGTTCAAATGCGACGTCAGCGACGACGTGTCGGTGCGCAAAATGCTCGCCGCCGTCAACCAGGAATTCGGACGCCTCGATGCTCTCGTGAACAACGCGGGCACAACATCGAACGTCAAGGCGAGCGATTTCGAGGCCATGACCGCCGAGGAATGGGATCGCGTCTTTGCGGTCAACGTGAGGGGAATGTTTCAAGTGACGCGCGCCGCCGCGCCCCTTCTCAAGGCTGCCTGCGGCAGCGTCGTCAACACAGCCAGCATCGTCGGCCTGCGCCCCGGGCCGCAACCGCTGCCCTATGCTGCCAGCAAGGCCGCTGTAGTGAGCCTCACCAAGCTGCTGGCGCTCAATCTCGCCCCGGACGTCCGCGTCAACGCGGTCGCTCCCGGTTGGATGGAGGGCGACTGGATGAAACGCATGCTGGCGGACAGGTATGATGACTTGATGGCGCGCCGCGCGAAGAGCACGCCTTTGCGCCGCTGCGCGACCGCCGAAGACGTCGCCGAGGTCATCGTCAATCTGATTACCAGCAATCGCTTCGTAAACGGTGAGATCATTGTGATCGACGGCGGTTTTTCAGCCACAACGTAGCGCCGGCGTCTCGCCGGCAATTTTTTCTGATTTCCAGCGGCTGCAAAAATGCCGGCGAGACGCCGGCGCTACATAAGGCTTACGTACCGATGGCTTGCGTTTCACCGATCAGCGTTGTGTTGGGAAATAAAGGCTAAGGGAGGGTCACTCGTGCTGGATGGGGTCGTTCCATTTCCGCCAGAATTTGCCAAACGCTACCGCGAAAAGGGCTATTGGATCGATAAGACTCTGGCGCAGGAATACAGAATTGCTTTCGATAAATATGAAAAGCGAGTCGCGCTGCTCGACCGGGACCGCTCCATCACCTACGGCGAACTCGATCGCATGTCGGACAACCTGGCGCTGAACCTTCTGGAAGTGGGATTCCATCCACTGGACCGGATCGTGTTGCAATTGCCGAATGTCGCCGAGTTTGTTGTCCTCTATTTGGCACTCCAGAAGATCGGTTGCATTCCCATTGCCGCGCTCATGCCGCACCGCTATGCGGAAATCAGCCAGTTCGTTGAGCTTTCAGGCGCGATAGCATGTGTCGTTCCGGACCAGCAGGGCGATTTTGACTACTGCGCCATGGTCGAGCGCATTCGCCAAAAAGTTCCCAGTCTGCGTCATGGCATAGTCCTTGGACCGGCGCGCCCAGGTTTTCTCTCGCTGCCGGATTTGATCGCCAAGCCGGCGACGCTGCCCGCATCTGCACTGGCCAAGATCCAAATCGATCCCGACGATCCCGCTATCTTTCAGCTTTCCGGCGGAACGACCGGAATTCCAAAGCTGATTCCACGCTCACACAACGATTACGCGTACAACTCCAAGGTGGCCTCCAGCGTTTGCGCGGTCGGCGAAAATTCAGTCCTGCTCGTTATTTTGCCCATCGCGCACAACCTTCCCCTCGCGTGTCCCGGGATTCAAGGTTTTCTTTTTCACGGAGGCAGGGTAGTGCTCAGCACCAGCGCCCGGCCCGAGGACGTTTGCGCCTTGATCGAGAAACACCGCGTCACTCACATCAAAGTTGTTCCCGCGCTACTGATCCGGCTGTTGCACGATCCGGCCGTGAGCCACCACGACCTTTCTTCCCTGAAGATCATTCAAAGCGGCGGCCAGTCCATGCTCCCCGAAGTGCGTTTGCTCTCCAAGAGACTCATCCCGAGCGCGTTCGTCCAGGAGAATTTCGGAATGTCCGAAGGCCTCCTGATGTTCGTGCGGTTGGACGACCCGCTGGACGTCAGCCAGGAAACAGTTGGCCGTCCCGTCTGCCCGGATGACGAAGTGCGCCTGCTCGACGATGACGATCGCGAAATCTTCGGCGCTGAAGTCGGCGAACTCTGCTGCCGCGGCCCTTATACATTGCGAGGTTACTTCGGCGTTCCGGAATACAACGCTCGCACCTTTACATCCGACGGATTCTATCGTTCTGGCGACCTGATGCGCCGCCACAAGTCCGGCAACTACATCGTGGAAGGACGAAAGAAAGACCTCATCAACCGCGGCGGCGAAAAAATCAGCGCCGAGGAAATCGAAAATCTGATCCTCTCGCATCCCTCCGTGAAGAACGTTTCCTGCGTTCCCGTGCCGGACCCTGTGCTCGGTGAGCGAATGTGCGCGTGCGTCCTGCTGCGCGAAAACTGCGCGGCTGAACTTCGACGAGCTGAAACATTTTCTGCTCGGCAAGGAAATCGCCAAATATAAGCTCCCCGAGCGGCTGGAAATCATGCAGGATTTTCCGCTGTCCCCGTTCGGCAAGGTTTCCAAGAAGACGCTGACGGAAATGATTTCCCAGAAAATGATTGCGGAACAAAAAAGCAAAGACAGCGCGTCGGCCTAAAAAGCAAAAAGGTGATTGACCGAAAGATCGTATGAGAATCATTGACGTTCATTGCTACCCGAACACGCGCGAGTGGATCGCCTGCCAACAGCCCTACGTCGATGCCCTCGCCGCCTACTGGAATCGTCCCTGGGTGCCGAAACAGGAGGAGGAAGTCGTCCAGGAATTCACGGCCGCAGGCGTCGAGGCAATTCTCGTCGCGCTGGACCTGGAGACGACCATTGGCACGCCTCCCTGTTCGAACGATTTTGTTTCGGCGATGCAAAAACGCCACCCAAAGCGAATCATCCAATCCTGGGCGGCGGTGGACCCATTCAAAGGGGAGACAGCCCTGCGCGAGGCGCGTCACGCCATTCAAGACCTCGGCATGCTGGGATTCCACTTTCACCCGATCATGGGCCATTTCGCGGTGAACGATCGCCGCCTCTACCCGCTGTTCGAACTCATCAACGAATTGAAAGTGCCCGTCATGATCGACGTAGGCACCACCGGCATGGGCGCTGGGAATGCCCGGCGGCATGGGCGCCAAAATCCGCCACGCGCATCCCTCGGCCATCGATGAGCTGGCTGCGGACTTTCCCGCCCTGACGATCCTGGCCGCGCATCCCGGCTGGCCCTGGGTGGACGAAATGACCGCCGTGGCCCTGCACAAGGGCAACGTGTTCTGGGAGCTGTCGGGCTGGGCGCCTCAATATTTTCCGCCGCAGCTGAAAAAAGATATTCGCGGCCGCCTGAAGGACAAAATTATTTTTGGCAGCGATTATCCCAGCATCCCGTACGAGCGCCTGCTGCGCGAATGGGACGAACTCGGCTACACCGATGAAATCAAGGAGCGCATCTTCCACGGCAACGCCGAACGCGCTCTCGGCTTTAGTAGTCATTTGAGAACTCTTGGCTTGTGTAGCTCTCGCCTTCAGGCGGGCATCTGCCTGCGACCTTAAGGCTGCCCGCCTGAAGGCGGGCGCAACAGTCGCCGAACTCCAGCGCATTCGAGGGGGTGACCCGTGTCTTCTTCCATCCGTCGTGTCGTTACCGGAAAAGATGCCACTGGCAAAGCAATCGCGATGATCGATGCCGTGGCCACTTCTGTTCTCCGGCGAGAAGAGTTGGGTGTTACCAACACTCTTCTTTGGGTGACGGATTCCACTCCGGCCGACCTTTCCAATCAAGAAGACGCGGCCAATAAGAAAGTCGGCGTCGTGGCGCCACCCGGAGGCACGATCTTCCGAGTGGTCGAGTTTGCCCCGGAAAGCGAAGTGAAGGCCGACGACCAGACCCGGCTCCGAATTATGCAAGGCATCGGCCTCGCGCCGGAAGGAAACCTTCGTGGAAAGCCGCGCAACCCTGCCATGCACCGGACAAAGACCATCGACTATGCTTTGATCCTGACCGGAGAAATCGACATGCTTCTTGACGATTCGGAGATTCATTTGAAGGCGGGCGATGTGGTCATACAACGAGGCACCAACCACGCCTGGGTGAACCGGGGAAATCGACCGTGCCAGGTGGCCTTCATTATGCTCGATGCGAAAGAATAATTGGAGGAGGTCCGCCCTTGAGCGCTAGAAATGCGTTGCCTGCCGATCCTGCTGCGAATGCGGCGTCCAATCCGCGCCGCATCGACGTGCATCACCACATGCTGCCGCCGGATTATGCAAGCCTCACGCGCGACCGGATCCTGGAAATTACGTCGGGTGACACGACAGTTCTCAAATGGACTCCAGAAGTTACGCTGGAGCAGATGGAACAGTTCGGCGTCGCCTCTTCCATTTTGTCGCTGCCGGTGCCGGGCGCGTGGCACGGGGGCAAGGAAAATTCCCGCAAACTCGCGCGCATCTCGAATGAATATGGAGCGCGTCTTTCCAAAGATTATCCGGGCCGCTTCGGCACGTTCGCCGCGCTACCATTGCCGGATGTCGACGGCAGTCTTGCGGAGGTCGAATACGCTTTTGATGCGCTAGGAGCGGACGGCGCCTACCTGCAGACAAGTTACGATGACAAATGGCCGGGCGACCCGGCCTTCGCTCCCTGTATTCGACGAGTTGAATCGCCGCAAGGCCATCGTTTTCGTCCATCCGACCGAACCTTGTTGCTGCGCAAATCTGATCCCTGGAATTCCGTCCAACGTGATCGAGTTTGTGTTCGACACGACGCGCGCGATCACCAGTTTTCTGGTGAACGGCACGTTTGCCCGCTGCCCCGACATTCGATTTATCTTCTGCCATTCCGGCGGGACCATGCCTGTGCTGGCTGCGCGCATCAACGGCTTTTTCCAGGCGCGCAGCGCCCTCGCCTCGCGCGTCCCGAACGGCGTCTTCTATGAACTGAAGAAAATTGAACTACGACATCGCCAACGCGACGAATTCCTCGTCACTCGCGGCGCTGATGAACTTGGTGCCCACCACTCAAATCTTATGGGGCAGCGATTTTCCCTATCGCCCAGTCGCCCCGACGGCCAACGGCTGGGATAACTATCAGGTCTCGCCCGAGATCAAGCAGGCAGTCAATCGTGACAACGCCCTGAAGCTGTTTCCGCGCTTCAAGTAGGACAGGCTTCAGCCTGTCGGTTTTCCGCCGAGAATCCGATCCCAAACCCGACAGGCTTGAAACCCGTCCTACTTGACATGAGCGTCGAACACTCCGGTTTCGACGTGCCCGGCGCGCTTGACCTGCACAAAAATACGATAGTCACCGGCCCGCGGAAACCCGTAAGGGAAGCGCACTTCCGGCGGAAGCGGGCCAGCCTCTGCCATCGGCATGGACATCGTCGTAGGCATCGGCATTGAATAGGCATTTTCGCGGAGCCCGCGGCGTTCGAAAGTCCGTCTTGCGCCAATTCCAAAGCCGCCATGGACACCGATCCCGCCGGATGCACGTGCGCAAAAACACTCAAATCGGAGCGGACAAATTCGGCGTGACCGGACATGCCCATGTACGGCTCCATGTCTCGCGCGGGCCGGCCGTCTTTATCCTGCACGGCAAAGATAAACCCCAAAGGAACGCCGGCCTTCAAGGGACCTGCTGGGCGTTGCCAAACGATGTGCCCGCCGTCTGGGATCGGCGAATTTGTGGAATCGGCAGCAGACGAAACCAGCGGCCCACCGGACCAAGCGGAATCGTCGCCTGCGAGAGGCTTGCCGGCGATTTGCGGAAGGTCGACGCTGCCGACAAGCGTCCACGGATAGCCGCGCGGATCGACGACATCGGCGAAAACTTGATAGCGGCCGGCGGGCATATCCGGCAAATCCGCCACAAAACCGTCTCCCGCAATCGGGTCCGGATGAAGGTGCCACATGGCGTCCAATTCCGGAACGCGAAGAAGAAAGAGATGCATGAGGTGGCCATGATCCGGGATGACGTCACCTAAATGGAGAGAAGCCTGAGAACGGAAGTCCGCGCGCTCCGTCCGAGTGTCCTTGCGTTCCACGTGGATCTCCAGACGGCGGCCATCAACGAAATTCAGCGCGGCTGCCGGAGGCTTGAAAAAATCCACTCTGCGTTGAAAGTCCGCCGCGTTCACCCCCCACCAGGCTTTGCCAAGAAATAATAGGACGACGACGAGAACCGCGGTGACCAGCATGGCGCGGCGCGCACGGCGATTGCGCGAATCGCTCGGGACTTCGCCGCCATCCAGGTTGCCTTCGCGCACGATGGCCCCGACGATGAAAACCACGCCGACGGCCAGAAGCAACATCAGCGCAAGCAAAAGACCGGCAAGAGATTTCTGCATGGGGAGCGTTCTCTGCGCGGAGGACGGCACAGGCACGGAGACTTCCCCTTGGCCTTGTGCGCCATCCACGAGTATGCGCACTTGCAGAGCGCCGGTCTCCATCAGCCAAAGGCTGGCGGTAAAAAATTGCGGATCATCTTTGGACTGCACGGCGAGATCGGGCGTGGGAGGCAGGTTGGATCCCGGACCCGCGAGCCGCATCGGAACGACGCGAATCGCGCGCACGTCCCCCGCTTCACCGCGAATCTGAATTTCTGCTACGCCCGGAATTACTTGAGGCACGCGAACGGTGACGAAGAGGCGATACGGGCCGGCGCCGCCTTCATAAAAAACGTCCGGGCTCCCGACGTGCGCGCACGCAGGCAACGCGGCAACCAGGAGCAAAGTTATGAGTCCGAGGAGTTGTATCCGTGATCGCATAACGCTTTGAGACAGGATAATTTCCGAATAGCAAGAAACTCGCGGAAAATGTCGAGTAGCACAGCCACTCTTGGCTGTGCGGTTTTGCAGGTCGCACCCACGGGCTACACGACCCAACTACGATCTCAAAACCCACACAGGCAAGAGTGCCTGTGCTACTAGAACCGCTCGGAGCCGACTTTTCCGCTTCGGTTTACCGGCGAATCTGCCGCATCCATTCGCCCCAGCGCGTTCCAATTTCAGTCATGATGACCGCAGCGAGCACTGCGATGCCCATGCGAATCCAGAAGGCCGCGGCGCTTGTCTCCGTCGGAACAAAAATGTTGAGCACCCAGGGAGACCTGGGACGAACGAAATAGGGAAAATAGTTGGTCGCGAAAATCCAATTGCGTGAAGCCGGGGACATCAGAAAATCAGCGAAAGGCCACTGCACCGCGATAAAGCTGGCGAGAAACGACGCGCCAAGCGCTCCCGCCTGGGCCCACCGGTTCCATCCTCCGATCCGGCGCCGCACCAAATCAAAAACAATCGCGGGCACGATCAATAGCATCGGAAAATCCGGCGGGACGAGATGCGTGATTTTTTGATAGACCGGACCGAGCTTTGGTTCCGCGGGCACGAGAGGCAAAATCCACGTGAAAGCCAGATGCGTGGCCGTGTACAGCCCCGTCGTAATAGTAGCGGCCCACGGATGCTTTGTAGCCGCCGCAATGGCGGCAAACAAGATCGGAGCGATCAGCGCGGCCACCAAATAAAACGTTGCTCCGTGCATAAAGAAACGGAAGGTGTATTCCTGAGCGATGCCGATCGTCATGCCAAACAGGAAAATAAACGAAAAGAACAGCAGGCGCTCGAGCCTGATTCGATATTCGCCTTGAGCGCGGTTCATCTCGGAAATGACCAGGACCACCGTGCCGAAGCGGATGCCGGTCATCCCCAGCGCCAGCAAAACGTGCGGCGGACTCAAGATCTTCACGTCCAGGCCGTATGCCGCATGCCACCAATTGTCGAACGGCGCCGAAGTAATCATGGCCACGCCGCCCCAGGCGCACAGGAACGCGCCCATGGGTCCACGAAAGCCCCACATCGAAATCGAGTTTGCCCGCAAGGGAGAATTTTTCTGGAAAGTAGTCGAGAGAATCAGATAGGCGCAGCAAAATCCCGAAATCACGCCGCACATCTGAATGAGGATGTGCGGCGTGGTCCAAAACGTGTCGCGGCCAACGCTCTCATGCCAGGAGATGTCCCACGCGCCGCCGATCACGCTGGAGATGACTGCAATCAGGCAGGACCAGATATACCAGGGCACGGAGTCCGTGGCCGCGGAAACGTGGCAGGCCGTCCGGCCCTGCACTTGAGACGCTATGGAAATTGAGTCTGCCATGGCGCGCCTTTAGGGAGAGAGTGACTTCCGCTACGATGCCAAAGTGCCCAGCGAAAGTTGCACTCCATGCTTTGACGATTCAGCCGAAATCCGCTTTTTGACTGCCTGAACGATAACAATTGTATATTATGCCGCTTGTTCGCGCCGTTGTGAAAATGGAGTTAGCAGCGTTCATTAGGATCGCCGCGCGGTTTTGTAGAACAGCCACTCTTGGCTGTCCCTCGCAGTCTCAGTTGGGCGAAAGCGGACAGCCAAGATTGGCTGTACTACTGGATTCCGAAACTGACGCACCACGCGCGGTCTCGTGCAATGGAAACGGCTTGGAGGATGAAAAGTGTTTTCGACGAAGTGGCAGACCTCGCAGCGGAAGTACGGAATCAAGATCGAGCGCGACGTCGCAATCCCGGTTCGCGACCGAGTGACGCTCGACTCGGATATTTTCCGGCCGGACGCGCCGGGGAAATTTCCCGCCCTGCTTGCGGTTCACGCCTATTCCAAGGCGGCGCAGTCGGTGGAACTCATGCCAATCGGTTTCTCCTACGCTCGCGGCTTTATGGAAACAGGCGACTTCAATTTCTACGTTCGCAGAGGTTATGCACTGCTCATCATCAACATCACTGGAACGCACAAGTCCGGGGGCATCTTCGGAAACATCGACCCGCAATCGATTCAAGACGTGTACGAAGCGGTGGAGTGGACAGCCCGCCAGCCCTGGTGCGACGGCAACGTGGGAATGACCGGCGTATCGCATTTCTCGCGCGTCTCCAAGCGCGTCGCGGCATTGAACCCGCCGCATCTGCGGGCAATCTTTTCGCCCTACGGTTGGACCGACATGTATCGCGACCTCTACTATCACGGAGGTATTTTCAATCACGGGTTCATGTCGCACTGGGTATCCTCCAACGGCCCGCACTTCCATACGAAAAACACTCTGAAAGAAAAATGGGGCGAGGCGAGATATTCCCAGGCCATCGAAGCCGCGACCGGCGATCCGGAGATTTCCTCTGTTCCGTATCTGGTGGACGCCCTGAGCAATCCCGATGCGGGCGCGAATTCCATGCTCGTCGACATCATCGTGAACAACCTGTGCAACGAATTTCACAAAGAGCGCACCGTGAATTTCGAGAATTGCAAAATTCCGGCTTATTTTGGGGGCGATTGGGGACTCTACGGCCTCCATCTGCCGGGTGACATCCGCGCGATCGAAAAATGGAAGGGCCCGAAAAAAATGACCATCGGCCCGCCCGTGTATCTGGACCGTCCGCTGTATCAATACGCCTACGAATCACTTCGCTGGTTCGATCACTGGCTGAAAGGCATCGACACGGGGATCATGGAGGAACCACCGCTGCAACTTTTCATCGTCGGAGCCAATGAATGGAAGCAGGCGAATGAATGGCCTCTTCCTGAGACCAAATGGACCCCGTTCTACCTGCATGCGGATGGACTTCTCAGCGAACACGAGTACTGGCCGAACGACGGATCCTCCACGTACGAAGATTCGCCTGAACACCGCGGTGAGATCGAATTCAAGACGCCGCCCATTGTGGAAAATACGGAAATCTGTGGCCCGATCGCCTTAAATTTATTCGGTTCGACAACGGCAAAGGAAATACTGTGGTTCGTTTCCTTATGGCATTTCGATGCCGAAGGCCGCACCACTCTGTTAACACGCGGTTGGCTCCGCGGATCGCAGCGAAAACTGGACCCCGTCGCATCCAAGCCCTGGCAACCTGTCCATCTGCATAGCGAGCGTGACCCGCTCGAACCAAACCAAATCTATGAATTCAATATCGAAATCCGTCCCTACGGCATGCTGCTCAAGCCCGGAGAGCGCATCGGGATCAAAATCAAAAGCGCCGACGATGACATCCCCAAGAATTATCTCGAGCTGGTCGGCATCGGCCATGTTTCGAGCGCTAGCTATTCTCAAGTTACCGTCCACCACAATGCCGAGTACCCGTCGCATCTTTTTCTCCCGATCACCAAGGGCAACCGCATCGGAACTTTTATCTCCGGAGGCAAGCTCCCTCCCGTGCAGCGCCCATGAGTCATTCAGATGTCGAGTAGCACAGGCACTCCTGCCTGTGCGGTTTTCGCTGCGTTCTATCATGGGGGCGCCATTGACCATCACGAACACCGCACAGCCAGGATTGGCTGTGCTACTACAGCACCGGCAGGATGAGCTCGGACGGATGCTCGGCGCTGTGATAAATCGTGTCGGTCCCAATTTTATCCGGCCGGTAAAAGTGGAAGAACAACGAGTCCGTCACCGGCGAATCGCCGTTGCAAATTTCCACGCGAATACGGCTGCCCCTGTGAAACAAGTATGCAATCGGCTGCAACGGAATTTCAAACTTGTAGATGCTGCCCGGATTCAACGGAGTCACACGCTCGTGAGAATAGTAGGGAATTTCCTCGGTACTGTGTTTCGAGTCGCGCTCCATGTGAGAAGCCCGCAGCCAGCCTTTTGTGGCGATGAAATAGCGTGGCTGGATGCCCCGGGCGCGCTCCTCCTGGCTCTGCTCGAATTGCTCCGAAATCTTGACGATGAAATCCGTGTCGCTCCGGGTCGACGATGCATACAGAATTAATTTTCCTGACCCTGCAATCTCGATTTCGTCCTGCAATGGCTCAGTCGTGAACGTCAGCACCCCGCGAGCCGGATCGGGGCCCGTCGGCCCGATCGGCACCACGCCCAACACCCAGGAAGGATGCGGATACGTGTAGCTGGTGCTCCCGCCGCTTTTGTCAGGGGCAGTCGTTCCCAACCCGCCATCATTGAGCGAAGTCACGCTTCCCGTCGGTCCCTTGGCTAGATAAAAGTGCGCTGGCTTCGTCGCTGGAGGCGGCCAAGTTTCGAACGATCTGACTTTCCCCGAATTGCGCACCAAATATTCGACATTGGGCCGTTCGTCATAGCTGGTCTTGAGGCCCTTCAGATATTTGTCGTAGAACGGGAGCAAATATCTCTGGTGAAATTCCACGCCCGCGAAATCGGACTGGGAAGAAAGCGGCGTCAGCGTGCCGCTGATGGCGAGTTTCTTTGGTCCGCGCGCCAGCTGATATCCGCGAATGTTTCCCGCGAGGTGCAGTTCCTGTTTGGCCCAGACGCCGATCGAGAACAAGGGCACTTTGATCTTGTCGAGATGTTCGAACGCTGCGCGCTCCTTCCAGAACTCATCGTAGAGGGGATGCCGCTCCACCTCCAGAAACAGGTCGGGTGCAACATGGCGCGGATTATCGCCGTTTGCCGGATAAAGATTCGGCACGCGAACGCTGGCATTGCTCCAGTACGCCAGGAATGCGCCCTCGATGCCGCCGGGATAGCCCATGAAGCGGTAGGGATCGTTCAATCCATCGTAAGGAGCAATGCACGCCAGGTGTGGGGGATTCTGAATCCCCATGAACCATTGCGACATGGCGTAATAGGACTGGCCGATGCCGCCGACTTTCCCGTTGGACCAGCGCTGATTTCCAATCCACTCGATCACATCGTACAGATCGGTCTGTTCTCGCTTTCCGAGAAATTCAAATTCGCCTTCCGAGCGGCCCGTTCCGCGAACGTCGGCGTGCACGTAGGCGTAGCCGTGGTCCACGTACCACTCGATGGGCCCGGTTTCCCGCCACAGAAACATTGGCTGAGCGGGGAGAGTGTTGTTGTCATAGCGATAGGGCGAGGTGGCAAAAAGCGTGGGGAATGGACCGGCGCCGTCGGGCCTGTAGATTCGCACCGCCATACGGATTCCGTCGCGAACGCGAATCAGTACGTCTTTTTCTTCGATCATCGTTCCCGCTCCTCACAAGTTCAAAACATTTAACACAGAGGACACCGAGAGCACAGTGAAATTCAAGGCAGCGAAACACGCGCCGACGCCCTTCTCGAATTACAAATTACGAGTCACGAATCAGGCTCATGAAGTGGATTGATTCCTTCGCCGGACAAGCTTATATTGCTACCACGTCCGTATCCGGATTTAGCCATCTGCGAAGGGGAGGCATTCATGGACCGCAAACTGTGGTGTTCGGGCCTCGCTTGGGCGCTCGAATTTGCGCTCGTGTTCGGCGTTGCAGCTACCGTCACCGCCCAGAACAAGAGTGAGAAAAGCGCCGGCGCCGGCGCGACCAGCACGCTTGCCGGACTGGGTTCGATCTCCGGCACGGTCAAGGCTCCCAAGGAATTCAAAGCGGCAAAAGTGTACGTCAAGAATGTGGACAAGAACGTCGTCTACATGGTGTTCACCGAGGGCGGACGCTATCAGGCGGTAGACCTTTTCCCCGGCAACTACGAAGTGAGCGTCACGAAGAACGGATTCACCGGCAGCGACGTTCAGAAAATCACGATCGCTTCCGGCGGAAGCGCGACCGCGGATCTTACCTTGAAAGAGGGAACCTACCGGCCGAACCAGCAAATGCGCAGCGGCCTTCCCAAAGGCGAGCCGCTCGTTTCCTATGACGAGCTGTATCCGCCGGGCCACGCGCGCGAGACGATCGAACGGACTTGCATCATGTGCCACGGTCCCGATTTCCTTCCAAACAAACAGTGGGATGAATCGCAGTGGAACGCCGGCATCGATCTGATGCAAAACCCCAATGACAACGCGGGCGCGCGACTAGTGCCGGGCACATTTGCCGCCGGCGAGCGCGAGGAACTGGTTGCCTACCTGGTCAAAAATTTTGGTCCGGACAGCAAGAAGCGCGGCCTGGCCGTTCCCGACCAGCCCATCGACGAAAAAGCTCTGGGCAAAGCGATGTTCATCGAATATCACATTCCTCCGCTCGCAAGTGGGCAGCGTGGATTCCACGACGCGCACTTGAGCCAGAATGGCGACATCTGGTACGTCGACGCGCGCGGCTTGCAGGTTGGCAAAATGGATCCGCGCACGGCCACCTGGACGGACTACCCGGTCGGCGGCCCGCAATATCGAGGCCACGGACTGACCCAGGATGCGAGCGGGGACATCTGGATGGCTGGGCACACGGCATTCGTGCGAGTCGACAGCAAGACCGGAGCGCTCAAATATTATCCGTACGACACGGAAGCCAAGCGGCCTCCGCACGGCAACACGCCTTTCGTGGACTCCAAGCAAAATATTTGGGAGTCGCTCTCCTGGGCCAACTCAATTGCCAAGTGGGACCGCACGACTGGCGAAGTTTCCCTGTACAAGACGCCGACGGACAACAGCTTCGCCTACGGCATGGTGATGGACAAGAACGACAAGGTCTGGCTGGCGGATTGGTGGCGCTGCAAGGTCACGAAATTCGATCCGGTGGACAGCCAGTGGATCGAGTACGCTCCTCTGACGAGGCCCTGCACCATGCGCCGCGTGTTCGCGGACCACAATGGCATGATCTGGTACGCGCTCGAGTGGCCGGGAAAAATCGGAATGCTCGATCCGAACACCAACAAGATCGTTGAATACGCGCTCCCCGTGAAGTGGTCTTTCCCTTACGACATCCAACAGGATCATGACTCGAATTATTGGATCGCGGATTCGGGACAGGGCGGCGGGCTGATTAAATTTGAACTGAAATCCAAGAACTTCACCTATTACCCCGCGGAGCAGCGGACAGACATGCCGAAGATCGAAGTCTCGAATGAGAATTCGATCTGGTACACCACGCGATCCGCCGATCCACAAGATCAGGCGCTCGGCGTGCTGTATCCCGACAAGTCAAAAATCCAAACGCTCGCCGGCAGCTATTAACGTCTTATTCTTAAGTGGAACAGGCTTCAGCCTGTGGGGGTTAGTCCTTGCAAGGACCAAACCCCACAGGCTGAAGCCTGTTTCACTAAGCTTCAAGAACGAAGAGCATCAAACGTCATCGCTGCGATTGATGTAAGTCTTACCGGCGCGAATTGCAGTAGTGCTTTGCAGCTTCTGCCGCCCCGTGCGCTTCTTCCCGGTGCTGTCGCCAAAAACAAACGACCCTTCACGAACTTCGAGAATGGTGATATCCGCCACGGACCCCGGCCGCAACGTGCCCAGCTCAACTCCAAAATTAAACATGCGCGCTGGCCTAAGCGTCACGCGTTCGATCACCTGATCCATGCTCATTCCGAGCAGCAGAAACTTCGAGAGCTCCGTAACCAGATCGTAGACCGGACCGTTGATGCTCAGGCCCCCGAGATCCGTGCCAATCGTGTCCGGCAGAAAATTTTGTTGCAGGCACTTTTCCGCAACGTCCAGGCTCAGATGCGGGCCGCCATCGCCAACGTCGAACAGGACTCCTCGCTCCCGGCAATCGAGCATCTCTGGAAGAATCTTTCCATTTGCGTCGAGCGGTCCATGCGGCCGCCCCGTGAAACAGTGCGTCAGCACGTCGCCCTTTCGCAACTGCCTGAGTATGTCCGGCAGGGGAGAATAAGAATCGCCGACGTGCACCATCAACGGAAGGTTGGAAATCTTTGCGGCTTCGAGGGCTCTTTTGAGGACTTCGAGATCATTTGCTCCGGTGATTTCTTTGGAAAGCCGCGCCTTGATCGCCACGACGTCAGGCTTGTTCGCTTCCGCCGCTCGCGCGGTCAATTGCGGATTCACCCAATCGAGATTGGAATAATTTCCGACGAGGCCCATGAGCGTGCCGCGAGCCCCGATATCCACCATCGCGTAAATTCGCGTGGCCGAAGGCTTGATGACGTACTGCCGGAATCCGGCGATGGAAAAATATCCCGCGGAGCCGGCATCCACCGCCGTCGTTACGCCGCGGCCCAGGCAATATTGATCCGCGTTCACTCCGGTGGGGCCCACTCCTTCAAAAACATGCACGTGGACATCGATGAGTCCCGGCGTGACGATTTTGCCTTTGGCGGAAATGACGCTCCGCGATCCGTCCGCTGGAATATCCGGCGCGATCTGCAGAATTTTTCCGTCCTTCACCGCCACATCGAGCAGCGCGTGCAAATTCTGGCTGGGGTCGATGATCGTGCCTCCTTTGATCAACAAGTCGCGGCTCTGCGTCAGGGCCGCGCCCATGTCCTGCGCGGCGGAAACAGGCGAAGCGCCGGCCGCGCGGCCGAAGCTACTCGAAGCGAGCAGGGGTGATCCGATCAGCAATTGAGAAAACTGGCGGCGTGTCAGCATAGGGCTCCTCGTCGGTGGGTCTAAGCCAGAGCGATCAATTCAATTTCGATGCGCCCTCCGTGCAATCGCGCCACCTCGACCGTGGCGCGCGCCGGCGGGTGAGTTGGAAAATAGCGGCTGTACACTTTTCCCATCGCATCAAAATCGTTCATATCTTTCAAATACACGGTTGTCTTTACGGTCTGGTCGAACGATGAGCCAGCCGCTTCGAGGATTGCTTTGATATTTTCCATAATCAGTACCGTCTGGCGCGTGATGTCATCCTCGATCACCTGCCCGGTCTTCGGGTCGCGCGCGGTAATTCCCGCGACGAAAACGAATCCGTTCGCCTTGATCGCCTGCGAGAAAGGTCCAACAGGTTTCGGCGCCCGATCCGTCGAAATCGCGCGCAGCTTTGTCCCCGACGATGCAGTCTTAGTATCAGCACTGCTCGCCACACTCGGCGCGATAGCGGCAGCCACCCCGCTCGCAGCCGCATTGCGCAAAAATGTTCTCCGCCTCATATCGTTTTCCTCCCAAGTAAAATTTCAAATCTCAAATCAATAGTGTCCCAAGAACGTCGAGGCTTCTCTTTGTAACTGCCTGACAGAACGAAGGTAAGGTGCCATTTTGAGTTTTTTCGATTTCAGTGATTTGCTTCTTTCTCGGTGCCATTCTACTGCTTCCCAGCCTTTTGCGGAGGCAGTCGATGAATCTTGGCCGAACCGTTTTTTCTCAGCTCCTGGATTATCTGCCAACCTACCAGTTTCAACTTTGCGTCGATCGCTATCAAGGCGATCGCTACGTCAAGGATTTTTCTTGCTGGGATCAGTTTCTTTGCCTGGCCTTCGCTCAGCTCACCTACCGCGAAAGTCTTCGCGACATCGAAGCCTGCTTGCGCTCGCAGCGAGCCAAGCTGTATCACATGGGGTTTCGCGGACGCATCTCGCGCAACACCCTGGCGCACGCCAACCAGAAGCGCCACTGGCGCATCTTTGCCGATTTCGCGCGCGTGCTCATCGCTCAGGCTCGCCCGCTGTATCGCGACGAACCGTTCGCGGGGGAGTTGGACCAGACCATTTACGCGCTGGATTCCACCACCATCGATTTGTGTTTGTCGCTGTTTCCCTGGGCGCAGTTCCGCCGCCACAAAAGCGCGGTCAAAGTGCACACGCTGCTCGACCTCCGCGGCAGCATTCCGACCAATGTTTATGTGACCAGCGGCGCGGTGCACGATGTCCGCATTCTCGATCAACTGCTGCCCGAAGCCGGGGCTTTTTATCTGCTCGACCGCGGCTATTTGGATTTCGGGCGGCTCTACGTGCTCAAACAAAGTTGTGCGTTCTTCATCACCCGCGCCAAACACAACACCCAATTCTGGCGGCGCGACTGGCGTCCGGTGCGTCGCTCCAGCGGAGTGCGATCCGATCAGACCATTCAGCTCACCGGACCGAGAACCGCGCAGTTGTATCCCGATCCGCTGCGGCGCATCCATTACTTCGACGCCGAGAAAGATCTGCGTTTGATTTTTCTGACCAACAACTTCTTGCTCCCCGCGCTCACCATTGCCGACTTATATCGCGCTCGCTGGAACGTGGAGTTGTTCTTTCGTTGGATCAAGCAGCATCTTCATATCCGGTCGTTCTTCGGCACTTCGGAAAACGCGGTCAAGACCCAAATCTGGGTGGCCATCGCCGTGTATGTACTCGTGGCCATTGTCAAAAAACAGTCCCAACTGGACTTGACTCTCTACAAAATCCTACAGATTTTAAGCATCACTCTTTTCGAGAAAACCCCGCTTTTATCAGGGTTTTCTCAGTTTGCCGACAACAGCGAGGATGCCGATCCTTGCACGCAACTGAAACTGTTCGACTTATAATGGGACAGCATTGATTTCAAATCTCAAATTTACTTTTGCAGCCAAGAACTGCGCCAGCCGTCGAATCGCGTCAACCTCGGATCGGCAAGCCTCAAGAATAGGACTACTTCTTTTCGTATCTCTTAAAATTCCGCGGACCCACTTCCGCGCCATAGATGTTTCCCGCCGCATCCGCCGCGACACCTTCCGCCGCGGTCCCATTCGTCGGTTCCAATCCTTGGCCCGGGTTCAACACCGGGTCGGGAATGAAGGCCGTGACTTTGCCGTCTCTGACGCTGCCAATTCGGATGCCTCGCCGGAAACCAGGATTACGCGCCAGATTCGATTCCGAATCCGCGACGTAGAGAACATCATTCTTATCGATGAAAACACCGCTGGGCCGTCCAAATTGCCGCCACTCCTCTAAAAATCTTCCATCCTGATCAAAAATCTGGATGCGGCTGTTCCCGCGGTCGGCGACGAACAACCGCCCTTTGGAATCCATCGCAAGCGAGTGCGGATTGTTGAATTCGCCTGGCCCCGTTCCTTCCTTTCCCCACGCCTTGATAAATTTGCCGTCCGCCGAAAATTTCACGATTCGCGCGTTCGACCCGGGGCCATGCCCGTCCGCGACAAAAATGTCGCCGTTTGGCGCTACGAGCACGTCGCTCGGCTTGTTGAAAGCGTCCGGGCCGTCCCCTGCGATTCCCGCTTTGCCGAGCGTCAGCAACACTTTTCCGTCCTGGCTGAACTCGAAAACCTGGTCGCCCTTCCCATTTTCGGCATCGCCGTCGGTCACCCACACGTCGTTGTTTTTATCTATGAAGAGACCATGAGGCCGCACAATCATCCCCGCGCCGAAACTTTTCACGAGATTGCCCGACGAATCAAATTTCAGAACGGGCGCGAGGTCCGATTTGGCGCAGGACGTTCCGCCGCACCTTTCGACCACCCATATGCTCTTGCCGTCGTGATCGATATCCGCACTGATCACCTGTCCCCACGTCCGTCCCTCGGGCAGCTTCGCCCAGTTCTCCACGGTGCGATATGGATTGGGCGCGGAATTAGGATCGGCCTGCGCGAATGTTTTTGTACTGAATATCCATCCCACAAGCACGGACGCGATTCCCAGCGCGAAGATGACTAGTTTCAAGCGTGACATGACGACCTCACGAATTTTCCTTTGAGAATCGACAAGAGGAGCGCGCCCATCTTACTTCAATCGCATCCCGTTTTCGAATGCGCAATCAGTGGCGCAGGCTTCAGCCTGTGGGTTTTGGCCCCTGCGTGGCCGAACCCCACAGGCTGAAGCCTGCGCCACGAAGAAGGACGTGATATAAGTTTTGGTGCGGAGTTACACCTGACACGGAGAAAATGGCAAATGCCGCAGACGATTGAGTCAAAAGCAGCCGATCGCAAATGGCTGGGCCTCTACGACCGGCCGCACCGCGATTTGCGGGAATTTCTGGAACGCGCGGAAAGCATCGGCGAAGTAACCCGAGTGAAGGGCGCCAACTGGGACCTGGAACTCGGCGCTCTGGCGGAAATCGTCAACCACAAGCGATCGGAAGCGCCCGCGCTGTTATTCGAAGACATAACCGGGTACCCCAAAGGTTTTCGCGTTCTTTCCGGCTCAGGAAATTCGTCCAAGCGGATGGCGCTCATGCTGGGCTTCCAGATGCCGCAAACGGCCATCGATGTCGTGCAGGCCTACCGCGATCGCATGAAGCAGCACAAACCGATCCCACCCACCACGGTAAAGCAGGGCCCCATCCTGGAAAATATCGATCGCGACGAAAACGTCGACCTCTACAAATTTCCGGCGCCCCGAGTGCACGAAAGAGACGGCGGCCGTTACATCGGCACCGAAGATCTCGTGATCATGCGGGATCCCGAAGAAGGTTGGGTGAACGCGGCGACGTACCGCGTGCAGGTTCATTCCAAGAACAGCACCGGCCTGTGGATGTCTCCGGGGAAACACGGCCGTCAAATCCGCGATAAATATTTCAAGCAAGGAAAACCGTGTCCCGTCCTTGTTTGTTGCGGTCACGATCCTCTGCTGTTTCTAGCCGCCGCGAATGAAATCAAATTTGGCGTATCTGAGTTTGACTACGCCGGCGGACATCGCGGCGAGCCATTCGAGGTGATTCCGAGCGAAATTCATGGCCTTCCCATGCCCGCTCACGCGGAAATTATTCTGGAGGGCGAAGTCACCGAAGGCGACGTTCACACCGAAGGCCCGTTCGGAGAGTTCACCGGCTATTACGCGAGCCCGTCCAGCGAGCAGGGCGTCATCCGCGTCCGGCGTGTCTATCACCGCAACGATCCCATCCTCACGATGGCCACGCCGATGCGCCCGCCGTCGGACATGTCCTTCGGCAGGTCCATCGTCAAGTCCGGCATGATTTGGGACGCCATCGAACGCGCTGGAATTTCCGGCGTGCAAGGTGTCTGGTGCCACGAGGCCGGCGCGATGCGCCTATTCAATGTCATCTCGATCAAGCAAGCCTACGCTGGTCACGCGAAGCAAGTCGGACTGGTGGCTGCCGGTTGCCAGGCGGGCGCGTATCTCGGCCGCTTCGTTGTGGTAGTGGACGACGACGTTGACCCGACA
Source organism: uncultured Acidobacteriota bacterium (assembly GCA_963832265.1). Lineage (GTDB taxonomy): Bacteria > Acidobacteriota > Terriglobia > Acidiferrales > UBA7541 > Palsa-360. Next base: position 2,528,613 of record CAWHTN010000020.1, on the reverse strand, counting down.
GACTTGTTCGACGTCGTATGGGCGATGTCCACGCGCTGCGATCCCGCTTTGGACATTGAGGTGATCCGCCGCATGTGGAGCGGCCCGCTTGACCCGATCATTCCGCACGGCTCGCCCGTGAACTACAGTTCGCGCGGGTTGATTGACGCGTGCCGCCCCTTCGAGCGCCTCAAGGATTTTCCGCCGGTCGTGGGCGCAACGCCGGAGCTGCGAGCCAGGGTCGCAGCGAAATTCGCGGACGTTCTCAATAAGATTTAGTAGCACAGACTTCAGTCTGTGGGGGTTAGTCCTTGCAAGGACCAAAACCCACAGACTGAAGTCTGTGCTACTGGCCGAGACGCCATGACAACCGCAACCACCGTAAATGTGCCCGACTTGATTGACGAGCAGAAAGTCGGCTCGTTTCAGATTCGCGTCCTGGTGTTGTGCGCCCTGGCAGCGTTGCTGGACGGCTTCGCCGCGCAAATGATCGGCTACTTAGCGCCCTCGCTGGCGCGCGATTTGCACCTCGGCCCCGCAGCACTCACTCGAATTTTCGCCTGGGGCCTCGCGGGCTTGATGCTGGGCGCGCTGATCTTCGGACCGGTCGCCGACCGGTTTGGCCGCAAGCCCGTGATCGTTGCCTGCACGCTTTTCTACGGCCTTCTTTGCCTGGCCACGGCGAAGGCGGATTCAGGCGCCAGCCTTGCGATCCTCCGGTTCCTCGCAGGCCTGGGCTTCGGCGGCGCGATGCCCAATGCCATCGCGCTGACCGCCGAATATGCTCCCGAGCGGCGCCGCGGCACCATGATCACCATCATGTTCTGCGGTTTTCCCATCGGCGCCTCCATTGCAGGCTTTGCCGCGGTTCCCATCCTTCCCGTATTCGGCTGGAGAGGCGTTTTTGTTTTGGCCGGCATCATGCCGTTACTGCTCGTCCCTGTGCTGGTCCTGTTCCTTCCCGAATCCATCCGCCACATGGTCATCCACGGAAAGGAATCCGAGCGCGTGAGGGAGCTCCTGGCGCGCCTGAATCCACAATTGGTTTTTGGAAGCGACACTAATTTCGTCGTCCGCGAAGAGCGCGCTCCCGGCATTGCCCGTCGGCCACCTTTTCCGGCAAGGCCGCGCCATTCCCACGATTCTGCTGTGGATCGGATTCTTCATGAGTCTGATCGATATCTATTTGCTGACGAGTTGGCTGCCCACCGTATTTCACAACGCCGGAATTACGCTCTCGCTTGCGGTCATCGCCACCGCGGTGTTTCAGGGCGGAGGCGTGATCGCCTCCTTAGCCCTCGGCAGCTTCGTGGACCGCTTCGGCTCGTATCGGGTCCTGACGATCACCTATTTTCTGGGAGCTGTTTGCGTCGCCCTGCTCGGCTATTCCCATTCCGTCGCGTCCATCATGGTTTGTACTTTTTTTGCCGGCGCGGGAGTGATTGGAGGACAGACCGGGGCAAACGCGTTGGCTGCCTCGTTCTACCCAACGTACATCCGCTCGACCGGCGTGGGATGGGCGCTGGGAATTGGTCGCATCGGATCGATTGTCGGCCCGATCTTTGGCGGCATCATGCTCTCGCTGCATTTGCCGCTGACCACCGTCTTTACGGCTGCAGCGATTCCCTCACTCATAGGAAGCGGAGCCATCTTTCTGATGGGGCGCACGCAAGTTTCCGTTAACGCGAAAAGCGCCCTCGGCGTCGCCGCCTCTTGAATATCCGCCCATGCTTTAAAGGCACGAAAGGAGAACAGTTATGAAAGTCGGCATCGTTGGAGCAGGCGGTGTAGGCTCCGCATGTCTGTTGTCTCTCGTCATGCGTGGAGTAGCGTGCGAGGTCGTGGTGCTGGACAAGAACGATGAGCGCGCCAAGGGTGTCGTGGCCGACCTCCAATATGGAGCGACGCTTTCTCCGGCAGTGGAACTTCGCGCCGGCGACTATTCTGACCTTGCCGACGCAGTGCTTTTGATCGTCACCGCGGGCATCAACGAAAAAGCTGGCGGAGCAACAGACCGCAGCGATCCCGCCGGAAGGTTGAAGCTTCTTGACGTCAATGCGGGCGTCTACCGGGATATTGTTCCCAAAATCGTTGCGGTGGCGCCGCAGGCGGTGATCCTCGTCGTCACCGATCCGCCCGATCCTCTGGGCGACCTTGCCCGCCAACTCGCAGGCCATGAGCGCGTGCTGAGCAGCGGGACTTTTCTGGACTCGCTGCGCTTCCGCTTACATCTCGCTCGCCGGTTAAAAGTGAATCCAATGTACGTCGAGGCCCAAGTGGTCGGAGAGCATGGAACGTCCCAGGTGTTCTTGTGGTCTTCAGCACGCGTCGGGGGGGCGCCCATAGATCGCTTGCTGGAGCAAAGCGGCCAGAGCATCGAAGCGTTTCGCCAGAGTGTGGAGCAAGACGTCCGCTTCGCGAATATCACGATCATCGAGGGAACTGGCGCAAGCCAGCTTGGGATTGGAATGGTCACGGCGCGTATCGCCGAGGCGATCTTGCGCGACGAACACGCGGTCATCCCCGTTGGCTCCTACAATCCTAAATACAGCGTCACTATTTCTCTTCCCAGCGTGCTCGGCCGTCAAGGCGTGAGCCAAATCCTTGAGCCGGAGATGTCTGAGCAGGAGCGACAAGGGTTTCAGCGCAGCGCCGAAATCCTGCGGAATGTGGTGGCGCGAATCACTCAGGCGCCCGCGCAACGTCCAGCTCGCCAGGGTGGTTGAAATTCTCGGCTGAGTTATCGAATCGCTTTACAACTACGTGCCCTCGTGATACTTGAGCGGCAGCGCCAACTTGATATTGGTTCCGGGGGACAAAATGAAATCAACGACCACAAGGCTTCATTGGCAATTTGTGATTTGCGCCGTCATCTTCTTCGCAGGCATTTTATGCGCGCCGCCGCAACGCGCCTTCGCTGACCAGATTCCGTCCGGTTGGGAAGCCAGCAATATGAAGCCGATCGGCTACAGCGATTTGGGCGGCCACGAAGCGTTCAAGATGGCGATCAAACATGTAGGCGACCATTGGTATCTCTACATGGGCCATTTTGTGGCTGGAGGTTGGAGCATCGTCGATGTCACCGACCCCACGAATCCGAAGGTGATCAAGTTCCTTCCCGCTCCGATGCCCACATCCGCGGGCCAAATCGATCTCCACGGCAATTTGATGATCACGCCGCTCCAGGATAGAGCCGGCTATGGAGGCGACCCGAACAAGAAAGTCAACGAAGGAGTCCTCATCTGGGACATCAGTGATCCGGTGAATCCCGAGCAAGTGGCGTGGTGGAAGACGGGCGCGACCGGCACTCATCGCGACGGCTATCCCGGCGGCAAATACGCGAATCTTTCCGCGGGCATGCCCGGATACAAAGGACAAATCGCGGTGTTCCTCGATGTCAGCGATCCATTTCATCCAAAAGAAGCGGGCCGTTGGTGGATGCCGGGACAGAAGGAGGGCGAGCCGCCGCTGCCGGCCCCGATCTACGGATTCCATGGCCCGGCCGTGATCGACGGAGACCGCGCGTATTTGGGCTACAGCCCCGCCATCGTGATTCTCGACATCAGCGACATCTCAAAACCAAAGTTGATCGGCCAGCTCACCGTAAGCCCGCCATTCGGCACAAACATTCCCGTGCATGACGTGATGCCGATCCCGGGCCGGAATTTGCTCTTCGCGCATGCGGAGGGAACTGGCGGAGGAGATTCTCCAACTGGCGCGCTTGCTTGCCAGGGCGCTCTGTTCTTGAACGGCTTGGTGGACATTCAAGACCCGGCCAAGCCGCAACTCATTTCCCAGTTTCCCACGCCGGTTCCTCCCTTGGACGCGCCGTACAAGGATTTTTGCGAAAAGGGAGGCCGCTTCGGCCCGCACAACACGAATATCCTGCAGCACAACCCTGATGTGGAAAAACAGGGCGACCTGATCTATGAGACATACTTCAACGCCGGTCTGCGCGTATTTGACATCAAGGACGCGCGCCTGCCGAAAGAGGTCGGCTGGTTCATTCCTCCGACGCCCACCGTCCGCCGCATGCCGGCGCCGTACGATAAGCTGGTTAGCATGACGGAAGATGTCCTGGTGGACACACGCGGCAACATCTATATCACCAATCGCCAGTGGGGTTTGTTTATCTTGAAGTATACAGGCCCGGGAGAGCCGGCGCCGACGGCAAAGTAGCACAGCCACTCTTGGCTGTGATCCTTTTTCAATGGGGGAACCGGAGACGAGCGCACGCGTCAAAAATCACACAGCCAAGAGTGGCTGTGCTACTCATAGCGCTCCCCAATCGCCGTTTGCGCGACTCCTGAAAGATAATGGAAGGAATGAGTTCAGGGCGCGAGCTTCTCGGTCAGCTCAATGCGCGTGCCCCACGGATCGGTCAGATACGCGACCTTGGTCGTCCCATTCGGAGCGAGGCGAATGGCCTCATCCAGCTTGATCCCTTGCGCTTCAAGCTTCTTCGTAAACGCTTCCAGGTCCTTCACATCGAACCCGATATGATCGAGCGACCGCCCCTTCGTGGGAACCAGGCCCGCCTTCCCTTGCGAAAACGAAAGATTCGTTCCCGGAATATCGTCGCAGTCGATCCATCCCGGCGAAGACTGGCGCGCCCGCTTGCCCGGCACGCCGCCAAACATTTTCGCGTACCAGGCCTGCATCGCGGGAATGTCCACAGGATAAAAATGGATGTGATTCATCGCGACAGGAGTGGGAAGGGAAGGGTCGCCAAAGAACTCCACGCGAATCCCGTCCGGTCCATGCACGTAACCCTGATTCGGATTTCCGGTCTGCTCGATCTCGACGCCGTCCGCTTTCCATTTGGCGAGCCTCGCGGGCATGTCTTTCCACGCAAATCCGAAGTGATCCACGATGGACCCCGCCGGCGGCCCCGTGGGATCGGCTTGCCGCAACATGATGTAAACCCCGGGAAACTGGATCAGCATCAGCGGCCCGTTCTGGACAACCGTGCCGCCCATCGTCGCCGTCCAGAATTGTTTCTGCGCCTCCACATCTTTCACAAACAGATGGATGTGCCCCATCGTGACGCCCGCGCTGTTTGGAGGCGCGAGTTGCGCGCTAGCGGGAAACACCGCAAACGCCGCGGCGATCAGGACGAGCAAACATCGAATTTTCATGGAAGTATTTTTCATGGGTTTTTCCGTTTCGTGTACCAGGCTGGCCCGTAACATACATCGAACCACTGCAGAAAGCAATTTTGCAGCCCAACAGCCGAGCACGCCGGGCTATCAGATGTTGACTTCCCGCATAGCCCCGGATAGCTTTTACCGAATATCCATCGACGAAAGCTAGTCCATGGCAGAAAAATTCAGGCACACGGCGTCAGAGAGAAACGCGATGTTGCGGCAGTTGAAACGCATCATTGCATTAAGAGACGAGCGGGAACTTATGAGCTTTTTGCGTGAGCACGGGATAAAGGACGAGAACCCGCGGTTTTCGCAGATCGTGAAGGCTTTCCGTGACGGAAAGATCGACGAGGTTTTGAAGAAAACGCCTTAAGGTCTTTAAGCATCGCCTTTCCTTGTGCCGGCGTCATCGTCTCTTCCATATGTTCAATCAAGAGACTGGCTATCTTCTCCACTGCAATATCCCGTTTTGATTTCTTTCTCGGCATATCCAAAGTCTACTCGCATGGCCAATGTTGCACAACATCGGAGTGATGGAGAGGTTTTCCGAATCGTAGCTTACGGATGCGCAGCAACGTTTAACCGGTTCAGCGCGATCCTGCCATTATTCACCACCATCACCACGTCGCCAATGTGCCGTATGTTTTCGAGAGGGCTGCGATCGATCACCACAAAATCCGCTTCGTAGCCAACGCGAATCGACCCCGTCCGCTTGTCGACGCCCAATTCCTCCGCCGACACGGATGTCCCCGCCTTGATCGCATCCATCGGCCCCATGCCCGCATCGGACAGCTCGATCATTTCGTCCGCCAGCGTCCGATTGTTCTTATCAAAATAAGAAGTATCCGTCCCCGCCACGATCTTGACGCCCATCTTCCACGCCCGCGCCGTCATTTCGCGCCCGGTAGGCAGCATGGCCTTGCCGCGCATCTGCAGGATGGGATTATCATACTCGCCCTCGGGATCGGACAGATCCACCAGCGCCGTAATCGTGGGATCGAGATAAACGCCCTTCTCCTTCATCAGCCGCAGCGTATCGTCGCTCAAGTACGTGCCGTGCTCGATGCTGTGCACGCCCGCGCGAACGGCCGCCGCCGCGCCTTCGTTGCCGTGCGCGTGCGCCACCACCCACAATCCCGTCTTGTTCGCTTCCTCGACGATCGCCGCCAATTCTTCATCGTTGAAAACGCGGATGCGCGGATCGGTCTCCGGCGTCCCCGCCCGCTCCGTGGCCATCACTTTGATCCGGTTCACGCCGCGGCTCACCATCCGCTGCACCATCCGCCGCACCGCTTCCGTCCCGTGCACGCCGCCCATCAAATCGGCGTCCTGCGGAAAATCGATAAAATAGTCGTCCGCCGGATGCGTCCGAATGTGATACCCCGCCGCGACGATATCCGGCACATCCACCACGCCCTTATGATTCAGCTCGCGCATGCCGATGTCCGCAAAGTGATTGACCCCGGCCTCGCCGATCGTAGTCGCCCCGGACCGCAGCGCCCTCTTCGCATCCGCCAAATTTCCGACGTGCACATGCGCATCCACAAATCCAGGAAGCAGCCAGTGCCCCGTAAGATCGACGACCGCGCCCCGGCCCGCAGGCGCAGGCCCATGCCCAATGCTCTCGATGTGCCCCTTCGTCACAACCACGGTGGCATCCATCGTCGCCGCGTTGGAAATCCCGTCGATCAAATTCGCGTGGATGAAAACCAACGAATCGTCCGCCACCGCCTGAGCCCCGCAAGGAATCGCCGCGATCGCAGGAAGAATCATTCCCAACAAAGCACAAACCCATCGAAGCGAAAATTTTTCCTCATTGCCGGTATCCTTTCCCGGCCAAGTAGCACAGACTTCAGTCTGTGGGTTTTGGTCGGAGCATGGTCGCCGTTGCAGCAACCAAACCCACAGACTGAAGTCTGTGCCACTAAAACTCATCGCATCGCCGCGCGACACGGCGATTCAGACTGCGGAAAAACTCAAATTTTTGTCATTCCGAGGCACGCTGCGTGCCGGGGAATCTCTCTGTTCCTGCGTTTAAACCAAGAGAGATACCTCGCTTCGCTCGGAATGACAGCCGGTGACGTTTTTTCAGTTACCTTCGACAATGGATTGCTATTCCGTGGCAATTGTCGGCACCGCCGCGTCCGCCGCAATTTTCCACTGCCCATTTTCCTTCACGAACACGATAAGCGCGCGATGCGGCGTGCTCACAATCGTCCCCTTTGCGTCCGCGACTTTCCTGATCCTTCGATCCGTCGCCAGCGCCACATCCCCATACACCGACATCAACCGGAACTGATCCACGAAGATTCCTTCGCCCGGTTTGAAATTGAGGTGCGCGACGCGTTCCATCGCCGCAGGTTTGGTCAGCACCACGGTCGGAATCCACGCAAGAATCTCAAACCACTTCTCTGTGTAATTCTGCTTCTGGTAATCGGTCTTCCCGGCCCGAATCGCCTCCATCCATTTCTGGTCCATCTCCGCGAGTTCCTTCTCCAGCTTTTCGTCGGGACTCTTCGTGCTCACCGCGCCGGACGTTTTGTAGTTCGCCTCGCGTCGGCGGAATCACCGGCACCAGCGCCGCCGCAGCCGGCCGCCACACGCCGTTCTGCCGCACGAACACGCGCAAACAATGGCTGTCCGAAGTGAAGGGAATCGTTCCGTCCGGCCGCGCGGTCTTAAAATCGGTGTGATCGGTCCCGAGCGCCACGTCCCCGTAAACGGCCACCAGCCTGAAATCGGCAGGGAAAGGCCGCACGCCGGTCACGGGATTCGCCGCCGACTGCGTCGCAACCATCTCCTCCTTGTTGCGCAGCGTCCCTCCCGACTGCACCTCGAAAAATCCGTCCACCCAATACTGGCTCCTGAACTTCACGCATTCCGCATATGGCTTCTGATAAGGCCCGTCGCAAAGCCACTGCTGATCCACATCCCAAAGCGTGTTCTCCAAATTCGCCTGCTTCGCCTCCTGCGCCGCACCGAGCGCCGGCACAGCCAGCAACATCGCCACAATCCATACGCGAACCCTGATCATCACGTTCCTCCGCACAATTTAGGTGCTATGCCTCGTACCATAGTTTAGTTCCTCGCGTCAACGAAGGCGTACGCGGCGCTCCTGCGAATCGGCAACCGAGTTTTAGTTTTAACTCCCAAACAAACCCGACATCGGACCGCATGGTTTCTTGACAATCATCCAATTAACGACTAATATGTAGATGCTAATTAGAGGAAATGTGCCGAGACAAGGACTCAAGCTGAAGCAAGCCAGTGCGGTCCTAAAGATCGAGCCGAAGGAACTACAGAATCTCGTCCAATTCGGAGTCGTGAAACCCCGACGATCCGAGGGAACGTATTTCTTCGACACCAATACTCTCCTGGTGGCCAAGGTCGCTTCCTACCTGAAGGAGTGCCTGGGCACGCGGACGAGTGTGCTCTCCAAACTCATGGAGGCATTTTCGGCGTCTGAAGAAAAACTCAAGTCGGAGAATCCGAAGTACATCGTCTTCCATTGCCGGCTCACGGCGGAAGAAGAACCAATCAAGCTGGGAGTGCCGTTTCGAGCGTTTGGGGCGCAGATTGAGGAGCGAATGAGCAGAGCCGATCTCTACAGGGACCTGCCGCGCGGGAAAAAGCGCCGCGGATGGAAAAAGGAATTTCTGGCGTCGCTCACCGAGGTGGCAAGAGACATGGGAGAGGTCCTCGAAGAAGAAATCTTGCATACGGTCCGCAGCTATCGTAAAGAAAGGCGTGCGCCAGAGATCACTGTTGTTGCGCAAAGCTAGGAAACGCAAGCCCCGCGCCGTCGTTGATACGAGCGTGCTCGTGGCCGGCATATCGGGCTTTCGAGAGCCGTTCGTTCCAGGCAGGAACCCTAGCGCCGATGCGCTTCAGAAATGGGCTGAGCGAAACAATTTCGTCTGGCTCATCACCGAAGATATCTTGGAGGAATACAAGGAAATTCTGAAGCGCCTCCGCGTTCGTCCGAATCTCATCGGGAATGTCATCAACCTGATTCGCGAGCGGGCCGAAGAGATTGAGGTGCGCTCTTCGTTTGAACTCTCTCCCGATCCCAAGGACGATCCGTTCTGCCTGTGCGCCGAGCAAGGCAAAGCAGACTACATTGTCACTCTCAACCCGAGGGATTTCCTGCAATATCGCCTGAAAGCTAAGGTTGTCTCGCCGGGCCGTTTCTTCGACTAAACTTCATTGCATCACGATCGTTGATGAGACGCTCGGGCGCCAGCGCGCCTATTTCCAGGCATCCTCCGGAAGATTGACGACAATCGGCTCGGAAGTGCTCCTGATCACGACCCACCGGAAAGGAAACTCCTTCGACCGGTTAATTTCCCGGTGCACCAGCCAAGCCGGTACAGCCAATCACATCACCGCAATCCATACATGAAGCCTGGTCATTGGGTGCCAGCGGCGCTTTAAGAGCGTCGCCCGTTTTCCACAAACTTTCTATTGATATTTTATCGGCATATCCATACTGTACTCCGCAATAGATTGCGCGGGGGCGCAATCTATCGAGACCACGCGGTCTCACCGCAAGCTTTCAACCGACCAAGCCGTCCGATTCAGATTGAAACTATCTTTCGGGGGGTGTTTGATGCGCAAGGTCCTTATTGGTTTAGTATTCGTATTTTCGATGTTTTGCCTCACCAAAAATGTCTGGGGACAGGCGGAAATCACGACCGGGAGCATTCAAGGCACGGTCGTGGACGAAAAGGGCGGAGCAGTTCCGGACGCCAGCGTGGAAGTCAAAAACCTTGACACCAATCTGACAAAAATGACCATGACCGGATCCGAGGGGCAATTTCAGTTTCTAGCCCTTCCTCCCGGGCGGTACTCCGTGACGATTGCGAAATCCGGCTTTGCGACAATTGTGGAGCAGGGTGCGGTGCTCACCGTTGGCCAGACGATGTCGCTGCCCGCGACGGTGAAGGTTTCCGCGGCGGCGGAACAGATCGAGGTTACGGCCGAGCCCGACCATCGTGGATACAGTGGATTCCGTTTCAAGCTCCACGCTGACGAGATTGCGGTCGAGAACACGCCGGTCCTGGGCCGAAAATTCGAGGACCTGCTTACCCTTACGCCCGGCGTCAGGATTGTGCAGGGGCCCGACGGCGATGAAATCAACTTCAATGGACAGCGGGGAATTTTCAATAACATCAGCCTGGACGGCGGCGATTACAACAACGGCTTCTTCGGCGAGCAAATGGGCGGGCAGCGCGCCGCGATCGACATCACGCTCGACGCGGTGAAGGAATTTCAGGTGGTCGCGAGCGGGAGCCAATGCGGAATTTGGAAGGACCGCCGGCGGCGTGGTCAATGTGATCACCAAATCAGGGACGAACAACCTGCATGGAAGCGCCTTCGACTATCAGCGGCTCGAGGCTCTGAGCTCGGACACCTCGGACGGCAAAGCCGCTCACGGATTTCAAGCGCGAGCAATTTGGCGGCACGCTCGGCGGGCCGATCGTCAAGGACAAGATGTTCTTCTTCGGAGCCGGCGAGGGGATCTTGTGAAGACCTGACGCGCGATAACCTTGAGCGCGCCATCGGATGCGCCTTGCCCGGTGCTAATCCCGTCGTTCACAGTGCAACATTACGACGCCCGATCATCAGCCGAACCCTGAGTGCCAGCGGCTGGCCCTGTTGAACTTTCATGAAGACCACTTCAACGAGACGGAAGGGAATGCCGGTATCCCATCCGGTTCGCAACGGCGCGGGTCTTCGGGCGCTTTGACTGGAACCTGTTACGCCGAGAAACCCGATTTTCGGATCCTACGACTTCGACTACTCGAAAAATACCAACCAGACGTTCGATGTGCCCACCTATGGAGATAACGCCAACGGCATCGAAGGCCCGTCAAAAATTCAGACCATCAACAGCAACTTGTTCACCACGATCTCCGACCTTGCTCAATGAGTTTCATTTTACCTACGGCCGTGAAAATCGCCCCCGGGCCGCGACAAACCAGTCTGCCGTGCCGGATACGGGCATCGGGTTTTCTCCCGTCTTTCCGCTTCGGCCAGCCCTTCTTCCTGGAACCGACGGTGACCGAAATTTTCTGGCGCACGGATTTGCGACGACAATTTCTCGATTATTCACGGCAAGCACACGATCAAGTTTGGCGCGGCATGGCTCCGCAGCAACAATACCCAGATATTTCCGCGGATTTTTCGAGGGACGCTACTTGTTCGACAGCGTCACGGCTTCCTGCACTATGCCTCGCCGGCCTCCATGGGAGTGGGATTCGGCCCCACGACCGTCGAGTGCTCAACCGCGGGGGTCACAACGTTCAGCGACGAGGCCATCGGCTGCGGAGCCGGAACGAACACCGGCGGCCCCTTGCTGTTCTATTTGCAACACGGTCCGACAACAGCCGGCGAGTCGCTGGACGCTTCCGGTTTTTCCAGCATCACCAACGATGAGTATGCCCTGTTCGTTCAGGATCAGTGGCAGGCCCTGCCGAATCTCACCATCAACTATGGATTGCGCTGGGAAGCTCAGATTTTTCCGACCCGACTCGCGCCATCGAAAACCGCTTACGGCGTGAACCTGTCTGATCCGCGTTTTCCTTCCACCGGCTTTCTGCCGAATCAGAAAAAAATGTTCCAACCCAGACTCGGTTTCGCCTGGGACATTTTGAACAATGAAAAGTCGGTCTTGCGCGGAAGCTGGGGAATTTACAACGCGCGGCAGAACATGCTGACGCAGGTTGGAGCCATCACCACCAACGGCGTGCAACAACAATCCATTTTTGCGTCGAGCTGCGTAAATCCCCCCGCTTGTAATTTCTTCAATACGGCGACTGGCGGCCCGCCGCCAACGTATCCCAATACGGTTACGATTCCGCCCCTTGCGCCGGGGACTTTCCCCTTCCAACCCGGAGTCACCGTATTCAGCAAGGATTACGCGAACCCGCGAATCTATACGGTCAACGGGCAATTCGAACAGCAACTCGCCGCGAACTGGTCCGGCTATATCGACGTGACTTGGTCCAAGGGCGTCCATCTGACTCGCTTCGAGGACCCGAATTCCGCGGGCACCGGCTTCACGCTGCCCACCGTCGGTATCGACACGGTCACCTATTTCAATCCGCTCACGATCTTTCCCAACCTCGGCAGCATTACGAACACGACCAGCGATGCACGGTCGCTTTATCGCGGCGCCACTATTGGCGTCCGTAAGCGAATGAGCAACCGCTTCCAACTCGAAGCCAACTATACGTGGTCGGAAGATTTGGACGATGATTCGAACGAGCGCGATCCCTTTACCTTCCGGTACGCTAACCTGTTCGACCTCGCGAAAGAATATTCGTATTCGGACCGGGATGAAAAGCACAAGTTCAACTTCTACACCTATGCGGACCTGCCCTGGAAGATTGTGGGCAATGTCCGCATGCAGGCGCACTCCGCGCAACCGCAGACCGACAATACGCTCGGCACTGGTACGGGAGCGCCTTGCAGCTTCAACAACTCTCTCACGCGCTTCGTGGCGACCGCCCCCGGCTCCGGGGTAACCGTCGATTGCGGGCGCAATCACCTTCGAAAAGACAACGGGTATTTCACTTTTGATTGGCGGCTCCAGCGTGATTTCAGGCTTGGTGAACGCTTCACCCTGATCCCCACCGTTGAGATGTTCAACACCTTCAACAACAAAAATAATATCAATACTCTCAGTTCACCCTTGCTCTTCGACTTCAACGGGTTCTTGCGAGAAGGCGTGGGCGACCCTCGGGAGACACAACTCGCCTTGCGGCTTATGTGGTAGGGCGGCAACATTCGGCAAAAGCTGCAAAGGTGAAATATTGAAAAGGCGCGCTGGCTCGATTCCAATCTGCGGATCGGCCAGCGCGCCTATTTCCACGCTTCCTCAGGCAGATTGACGACAATCGGCTCGGAAGTGCTCCTGATCACGACCCAGCGAAAAGGGAACTCCTTCGACCGGTTGATTTCCCGGTGCACCAGCCAGGCCGGTACATGAAGAAAATCTCCCGCGCGCACGGTGACGGAATGCTCTCCCCGCTCGCCCCACTGGATGTACGATTCGCCTTCCAGGACGTACGCGACGGTTTCCTGCAAGCCGTGATGATGGATCCCCGTTTGCGTCCCGGGCTCGACCAGAAACGTTCCGCCCCACAGCGCCGAGTGGATGCCCAGTTCGGAAGACACCGCCGCGAGCCGCCGCGAACCCGGCGTCTGCGAGGTCCCTTCGCTGAACTGATTGGGATGGACGACGCTGATGGAGGGAGAGCCGCTTTTGTTCATGCCAATTCGATGTGCCGAAGGGCGCGAGGTTGCAATCCAACTCTGTGTTCTCGGTGTCCTCCGTGGTGAAATCCGACGAGCGCAACACAGAGTTCGCAGAGGAGCACAGAGGTTCGCAAGGGCTACCCGGTAAGAGGAATTTTCGAGAAGCCTTGTATTGCCGTACGGAAGTTTTGCGGCTCAATGAATCAAAGGGTGATCCAGATCACATCTTTCGGCGGGAGAATATGTTACAAAAGAGCTGTCGAAAGAGGGCGGACCTCGAACGTTCCGGAGGTGAAGCAATTGAAGAGTTAGGAGGTAAAATCACATGGCACAACCTCAAGAAGCTCGGATCAGTTGTAGGGAATGCAACAGTTTCTACGCTTCCGAAATTGAATTGTGGGAGCACATGCAAGAGGCGCATCGCAGGTCTATTTCGGAACCAGGCCCCTTCCATTATGGCCGTACACAAGAAGAAAGCCGTCAGAATCGGTTTGGCACATCAAAAGAAGATTGGGCCAATCTTACTGTACATTTGAGGAATCACGTCCAAGTCCACTTCAAGGCGGAAGAGCTGGACGCCATTGACCGATTCATCCTGTTTGCCAGTCAGGCCTCGATTTTCGACGATGTGTGCCGATAGACGCGACTCAAAACGTCTGGTGGCGCGCTTCCGCACGATACCCGGGCCGTGGCCTCGGGCTGGCGTACTCCGTGCTGTTGGCGCGAAAACGTGGCCATTATTTCAAACGGAGGGAATTTCCAAAAAGCGATCTGTGAGCTTGCGCCTAATCGTTTCGAGTCGGCATATTTCTGGCGTTATAGTCAAAATTTTTCGTCGCAATCGCAACCGTGATCCGCGTGTGCGCGTCATCTAGTTGATTCAAGACCCGCGCCCGCAACCCACCGTCGCCTGAATTTTCCTTTTCCGTGCGGCAATCCTGCTGGGCCATTTCCAGCAATTTCAGACTCTTCGAGAGACGATCCGCCCACGGCATGCGCGGGTCAATTCGAGGAAGGGCGTGCGGCTTCTTGCCCTCCGTACCGATCTCTTTATCGATCTCCGCCATGGCCCCGTCAATGTTGGCGATCGTCAAGCTGATCTCATCCTGCTGACCATTGAGGCTTTGCGCCTCGTTCGTCCGTTGCAACAACGCGTGGGCGAAACGCAGGTCATCCATTGTCCGGTCATAGCCTGGGTGTTTTTGGCCCGCAAGGGCTGTACCGGGGAGGGACAGGACTAGAGCCATTGCCCCAAACTGGCACATTTTCGACGTTCTGAACATAGGAACAACACCTCCTCATATGTTCAGAATCCAGGGAACGGCAGACTTTGGCGATAGTACATCCGATAGGTATGCCCGAAGAGTAATCAGCGACTGGAAGCGCCTGGGGGGCCTCAAACTAAAATGGAGCGGGACTTCAATGAATCATCGATTTTGCCACAAATCAATTTTCACGCTTTCGAGATTTGCAGGGAGACAAATTGGAAGAGCATCAGGACTCCCAGGACGAGTTGGCCAAGGTCCCGGGGACCGGGATTTTCGGCAGCTCGGATTAACGGATCGACAGCATTTTTATGCCTGGTCAGGAGTATAATCCATCTGCAAGCATGTTAAGCCGAGTGCGAGCGGATTCACGGACTAGGGGCCATCGGACGCAGGAGACGCGGCAATGCCAATACAAAATTCGGATGTATGGTTCATCACCGGCTGTTCGACCGGCTTCGGCCGGGAACTCGCGAAGCTCGTGCTCGACCGCGGCTACCGCGCTGTCATCACGGCGCGCGACCCGAGCAAGATTCAGGACCTGACCACAGGCTGCCAGGGCCGCGCCCTCGCGCTGAAGCTGGACGTCACGGACCGGGCGCAAGTGGCCGAGTCCGTAAAGTGGGCCGAGTCGGCTTTCGGCAGCATCGACGTGCTGGTGAATAACGCTGGATTCGGTTACGTGGGCGCGCTGGAGGAAAGCGACGAGGGCGAAGTCCGCGCCATGGTGGAGACCAACTTTTTCGGCCTCGCGCGGATGATCCACGAGGTGCTCCCGGGCATGCGCCACCGGCGGCGGGGCAACATCGTCAACATTTCGTCCATCGGTGGCCTCGTCGGCTTCCCGGGCGTGGGCTATTACAACGCCACCAAATTCGCCGTCGAAGGCCTTTCCGAATCGCTCGCCAAAGAGGTCGCCCCGCTCGGCATCAAGGTGCTGGTGGTAGAGCCGGGCCCGTTCCGCACCGACTGGGCTGGACGTTCTCTGAAGAAAAGCTGCCAGCACATCCCGGAATATGCCGAAACGGCCGGCGCTTTCCGAGAGCGCATCACGAGCAGAAGCGGCAAGCAGGTTGGCGATCCGGTGCGCGCAGGCGAGGCGATCATCAAGGCGCTGGAGTCCGATCATGCGCCGCTGCATCTGGTGCTCGGCCTGATTGCGCTGGAAACGGCCAGAACGAAAATAGAAAAGTTAAGCGCGGAATTGGACGCCTGGGAAGAAACTTCGTTAAGCGCCGACTACCCCGAGAGCCAGGTTGCCACCGCAAGTTAGATTTGACGCATCTATCCACATTCCAAGCGCTCAACGGTTGGCCAAAGTGGCGATGGTTCCGAGCCCTAGCAGGCGTTGATCGGCAGTCACCAGGGTAAGGCCAAGCACCGCCGCCGTAGCGGCCAGGAAACGATCGGCCGGATCCTGATGCGAAAGTGGCAGTTCCTGCGCCGCGGCAACGATTTCGTGCGTCAACGGAGCTTCGCGCATATACGTGGTTGCTTTGGTGACCCACTCCCGCGCATTGCCGTGCAAATGGATTCGACCCTTGGCGTGCAACAGCAGCACTTCCCAGGTGCTCACAGGGGACAGCCACAATTCATTGTTCCGATCTTTCAATTCGTTTTGCACGCGGCGCGAGAGCCGCTTCGGCTCCGCCAAACTCCAAATCCAAACGTGAGTGTCGAGAAGAAGCTTCAATGTTTTAGCGCCTCGATGGTCTCCATGTCGATGACGGGTGAAACCACGTCGCCCACGATATCGATACTGCCCGCGAGGGAACCGATCCAACTTCTTTCGTCTCCTTCGCTGGAGGCAGGAATGACATCCGCGATCGCTTTTCCCCGGCGGGTGACTCGCAGCGGAGTTTTTGTCTTGCTGACCTCTTCCAAAAGAGACAGGCACTTGGCCTTAAATTTAGAAATGGCGATCTCTTGCATTGGTTTCTTATTCCTGCCACTCATGGAGATTCTCCTTGGACCAATATAGTTTACCATGGTCAATTAATGTGGTCACTATGGAGCTGAACTTGCATTGCCCGTGCTGACGAATGATCACAAAGAGACGGCATACGGAGAGACCGCCCGCGCAAGGGAGGTGCCTCATCCGCGTATCGAGCGGCATCGCTGTTTCGATCCTCTGGAGAGGCACACCCTGCTCCCGAGCGCGTTTTTGAAAAATCACCTTGTTCTTGGGTCCTAAGGGGTTACCAACTGCTCGAGCACGGCATCGCAGCCGGCAAGGTCTTCTCGTGCGGAACGAGTCTGGGGAAATTTGATGGAAACTCGCGCGGCTACTTCTTTTCCGCTCCGGCATCCTTCTGATACTTCAGGAAGACGTCATTATCCTCGCAAACGAATTCCGCGATATTCCAGTCCGGCTGAAAGTCGAAAGCCCTCTTGCTCATTAGGGTTTTTGTATACGCTTTGGGATCGTCCACGGTGATCTCATCGACCAGGTGGTCGTGATCCGTGCGCCGGATGCGCTCTACCACGTGTAACGCGTCCGAGTGCGGATGCCCTTCACTATCGATCCAGGTTTTGTCGTTAAAACCGCTTGTGTCGACGACGAGCGTATCCCCCTCCCACCGGCCAATCGAATCACCCATCCACGTGGGAGTCACACTCTGATGCTTCCGCCCATCCGTGAAAATCTGCCGCACATAGTTGCCATATTCAAAAAACATAATCATCCGGCCGGGAACCTGCATGATCTCCATCGGGTAAATGGAAACCATATAGATGGCCGGCACTCCGGGCGGCAGGCACTTTACAATTGGCTCGGTCGACGTCGTCGACGCAACTGCGTTGGCCCCGTGAGTGGGCCGATTGGCCTTGAATCGTTCCTCTCCCCACGCGGTCATGGGAAGTTTTTCCAGACGATTGCCCTGTGCATCGGTCCAGTTCGGCCGGGTTGCTTGCCCGACCACTTGCACCCAAACCCCGGACACCTCCGAGGTGTGAGTTGGGGCATCTGCATTACTTTGTCCTGGCCTAACTGCGGAGGGTGCGAGTAGGAAAGATAAGCAAGCGATCGAAGTAGCCAACGCGGTCCAAGCAGTCTTCCTCGTTTTCATCAGCAGCTTCCCTCTGTTTTTAATCCTGCCAGATCCGCAGCCCCGAACTCGCCGCGAAAATCAGCCACCGGTAAATTCCTCGCCGCTCGATAGCACGACTTTTCTCAACAGGATCGCCTTCGAGCCATTTCTCGCCGGGCAACCGAAAATTGTGATTTCGTCTCCCGTCTTCACGGTGTCCTTCGTCCAATGCCCCTTCCTCGCCAGCATGTTAGGGCTTTGGAGTTCCCCTTGCCATTCCTCGATCTTGCCCTGCTCGTTCTTCCGCGTGAAGTCAAGCAGGGCATGGGGATTCACAAACACGAAGCCGCTCACGGTCACGTGCCAGGTAACCACGTTGGCCATGTCGTAGTCGGAGACACCATGGTGTCCAAATGTTACGGGAGAGATCGCAAAGAAAACAGCCACTGCCGCCAAACAGATTACGATTTTATTTCTCATGTCGGGCTGCACCTAACGGAACACCCTACTCGGGTGTAGTTCCATTTCAACCAGAGATTCCGATTTTGACCGTTAACGTCTGCATCTTACGCGATTGCACGCCTACAAGGAACTCACCTCTTAGAGGCAAAATCCAACTCCGCTGCCGCCAATCCTTCGACCGCGGCTCAGGCCTTCAATTGACGCGCGATGAACGCCTTGACCATCTCCTGCGCCCGGTCGGTTAGCGGCCCGGGGTTGGCGACCCACTCGTGCTCGGCGCCTTCGAAGAGCTGCCATTGGATGTCGCCGCCGGCCGCCTTGTAGGACGCGACGAACTTTTCCTGAATCTCCGGCAGCACGTTGTCGTCGAGCGAGCCTCCCATGATCAGGAACGGCACGAGCGTGACTTTCTCGTGGCGGTCGAGGATCTCCTGTGGATTCGATTCGTGGATGGTGTCCCACGGGTTGAAGAAGAGAGTGTGGTTCTTCATCATGCCGTCGCGCTTCAGCTTCTCCGCATTCTTGTAACGCGCCAGCGGATCGCTGACTGGCGAGCGCATCGCGGCGTAAGCCACGGTGGCGTCGACATGCGGCGCATCGGGTAGTGGAATCGCGTTGTAACGTGGATCGTGCGGGCGCATGCCCAGCAGTTCCGCGACCTGGCCGCCGCTCGAACTTCCGTAGAGGCCGACCTTTGACGGATCGCCGTTCCATGTAACCGCTTTCGATTTCAGCCAGCGCACGCCGTAGTTTGCATCCTGAACGCAAGCCGGGTACGGAGCCTCTTTGCCCCACGTCATATCAATGGCCACCACGAGCACGCCGCTGCTCGCGATGGCGCGGTCCATTGGCTCCTCCGCGGTGCGGTCTTTAGCGTTCCAGGCGCCGCCGTGCAGATCCAGCACGACTGGGAATGGCCCCGCTCCCTTCGGCTGATAAATGCGGGCCTTCAGCATTCGTCCGGCCGAGTTGCGCCGCATCTCGACTTCGTTCACCGTGATCTCTAACTTTGCCGCCGGGTCGTACGCCGTCTTCACGGCCCCTCCAGCCGCATAAACGAGGCGCGATCCAAAGACCGACGCAACCGGTAAGCTGGCTGTGCCGATCGCAGTCAGCGTCTTAAGAAAATGCCGACGTCCGAGTGAATGCTTGTTCATACTAGCCTCCGTGAATAAGGATCGCGAACTGTGTCTCGCAGGCGACACCGGGATCATCCTTGGGGCCAGCCATTCCAACCCCGAGGATATACGTCTTGTCGGCCCGGATGACCATCCTTATACACCCGCCACGCTGCTGAGTGAACCAAATTGTCCTTCGCGTGGAGCCCGAGAATCGTTGCCGGCACAACCAGTCGATGCAACACCATCCGATAAATGGAATGTGGCCCGATCACCTTTTGAAACCGGGCTGATGGTCACCGCGCAAGCCTCGTCCAGCTCCAAAATTCTTTTGTCTCGTGCGTTCGATTACGTCTAAAACACCGAGTTTTTTTAGAGAGATTTTTCGAGGTGGGGAGCCAGTAAGGCCAACTGGACCAACGGGGTTTCTGGAGCGGGCGATGGGAATCGAACCCACGTCTAGAGCTTGGGAAGCTCCTATTCTACCATTGAACTACGCCCGCACTAGGCTAACGCTACCAAACCCGCTGAAGTCTTGCAAGAATTCAATGGGCTGCGTTTCATGCTAGAGTGTCGCGTTGCGCTTGTCATAGGCCGCGAGCCGCGGCGGCACGTAACTTTAGTGGGAGGAAGTTTTGGCGTATCGGGATTTGCGCGAATTCATTGCCAAGCTCGAAAAAGAAGGCGAGCTGCGGCGTATCGCCGCGGAAATCGATCCGGTCCTCGAGATTACGGAAATCACCGATCGCGTAACGCGCGCCGGAGGCCCGGCGCTGCTGTTTGAAAAACCGAAGGGCTCGCGCGTCCCTCTGCTCATCAACATGCTGGGCAGCGAGCGCCGCATGAATCTCGCCCTCGAAGTCTCGAACATCGACGACGTGGCGGCGCGCATCCGCGGATTTCTGGACATGCAATCGCCGCAGGGCTTGCTCGACAAAATAAAAATGTTGCCGAAGCTCGCCGAACTCGGCTCTTTTTTTCCGAAGTCCGTGAAGACCGGCCCGTGCAAGGAAATCGTTCGCCGCGAAAATTTCTCGTTGTTTGAATTTCCAATCCTGAAGTGCTGGCCTCAGGACGCGGGGCGTTTCATCACCTGGCCTCTGGTTTTTACGCGCAATCCGGAAACAGGGAAGCGCAACGTCGGCGTCTACCGCATGCAGGTGTACGACGAGCGCACCACCGGCATGCACTGGCAAACGCAGAAACACGGCGCCGAACATTTCCGCCGCGCCCGCGCCGCCAATCCCGATGGCCGCATCGACGTGGCCGTGGCGATTGGATCGGACCCGATGACTTGCTTGTCCGGCATCCTGCCCATTCCGCCCGATCTCGATGAAATGATGTTCGCGGGTTTCCTCCGCCGCGAACCGGTGGAAATGGTGAAGTGCGAGACTTCCGATCTGGAAGTGCCCGCGAATTCCGAGATTGTTCTGGAAGGTTTCGTGGACTTAAAAGAAATGCGCACGGAAGGCCCCTTCGGCGATCACACCGGTTTCTATTCGCTGGAGGGCGAGTTCCCTGTCTTTCACGTCACTTGCGTGACGCAGCGCCGCGATCCCATCTACCTCACGACAATTGTCGGTCCGCCGCCGCAGGAAGATTTTTTCATGGGGCATGCCGTCGAGCGCGTCTTTCTTCCCGTCATGAAAATGCAGTATCCCGAAATTGTGGACGTGGCCATGCCGGCCGAAGGCGTCTTTCACAATCTGATGATTGTCTCCATCCGGAAATCCTATCCCGGCCACGCGCGAAAAATCATGCACGCGATTTGGTCGCTGGGGCAGGCGATGTTCACCAAGCTCGTCGTCGTCGTGGACCACGACGTAAACGTACAGAATTCGCGCGAAGTGGTTTGGAAATCGCTCTGCGCCATCGATCCCGAGCGGGACGTGGAGTTCGTAATGGGTCCCGCCGATACGCTGGACCATGCCTCGCGCATCCAGGACTATGGCTCGAAAATGGGGATTGACGCGACGCGCAAGTGGGAAAGCGAAGGATTTCGGCGCCCCTGGCCGGATGAAATTGTCATGGATTCTGACACAAAACGGCACATCGACTCGATCTGGCGGACGCTGGGTCTGCCGCGATAGCACAAAGTTCCGAAAAAAGTGTCTGGGAAGCCCATACTAGTAATAGTAGTCCTAGTATTCACTAAACCCCTTCCATAGCGGTTTTTGCCCTTTTCCTGTCCGCGCGGTCAGCCGCCTAAGCGGTATTAATCAGAACAACTTGCGAATCCGTTTGCTTGACACTCAAGGTGGGGGATGCCAAATTCGCAGTACGCGGCAACCGCTCTGCGACACATGAATTTTTTGCCGCGCTGTATTCCCGGGGCCGTATGGGGCCCTAACTGGAAAATCGACCGAACCGACAGATTCGAGCCCGCCACAGCAAGCGTGGCGGTCAAAGCATGTGATCCGAGAGACCGGGCCAGGGCAGGATGCGGCCAGTTTTGGATCATGGCAAGTGCAAGTCAGAAGACGGGTTAGGTTTCAAGGTTGTCGGAGCAGGTCGCTAGAGCGGATCGCAAAACTAAAGATCGAAAGATTCGGCATGCGAAGGATTCCTGAGGGGTTTAGACATGTTTGGTAGCTCTAAACAAAAGGCTCTCGTCGGCTTGGATATCGGCTCCAGCTCCATCAAAGCCGTGGAGCTGAAAAACACGAAACACGGCTATGAACTCGTCAGTTTTGGGCTGGAACCCCTGGCCCAGGATACGGTGGTCGACGGCGCGATTATGGACGCGCCGCTGGTTGCCGGAGCGATCAGCAATATCTTCGATTCCTACAAAGTAAAAACGAAAAATGTGGCCACCGCGGTTTCGGGGCACTCGGTGATCGTCAAGCGGGTTTCGCTTCCCTCCATGACGGAGGAAGAGCTCTACGATCGCATCCAATCCGAAGCCAGCCAGCACATTCCGTTCGATATCGCGGACGTGAATCTGGATCACCAGTTGCTTGAGTCCGTGGACTCGCAAATGGATGTCCTGCTGGTCGCGGTCAAAAAAGACAAGATTCTGAACCATACCAACGTGCTGGCGCAGGCAGGAAAGAACTCCACGGTCGTCGATATCGATGCCTTTGCTCTCCAGAATTGCTACGAGGCGAACTACGATCCCGATCCCGGCCAGACCATCGCTTTGCTGAATATCGGCGCCAGCGTGATGAACATCAACATCGTGCGCGGCGGCATTCCCCTGTTTACCCGCGACGTTTCGGTCGGAGGCAATCAATACACCGACGCGCTCCAGAAAGAACTCGATCTGAGCTTTGAAGATGCGGAGCGGCTGAAGCATGGAGAGAACATCGCCGGCGTTGCCGAGGAACATCGCGGCACGATCCTGCGCTCGGTGACGGACATCCTGGTCCTTGAAATTCAAAAGACGTTCGACTTCTTCCGGGCCACCGCGACAGGCGAGAGCATCCAGAAAATCGTCGTGGCCGGCGGCAGCGCGCGCGTACCCGGCTTGATGGATGTCCTGCGGGAAGAGTTTGCCATTCCGGTTGAGGAAATGTATCCGTTTCGCAAAATCGTGATCAATCCAGCGCGCCACAACGAAGACCAGATTCGCGAACTCGCTCCGCGACTGGCCATCGCCGTAGGGCTCGCGCTCAGGAGTTTCGACGAACCATGATTCGCATCAACCTGCTTGGCAGAAATCGGCCGAAAGCCCAGCGCACCACGGTGCCGCTGGAGGCCACCCTGCAATACGTGTTGCTGGCTGTCGCCGTCGGCGTCAGTGGCGTCGCCCTTTGGGTGCATTGGGGTCTTCTCGACCGGGAGAACACCAAGATCGTGGCGCATATCCAGAGGCAGACCAGCGAGAAAGCGCGGCTCGATCAGCTGAAGCAGCAAGTCGACAATTTCGAGAAGCAAAAAGCCATCTTGCTTCAAAGGATCGGCGTCATCGAGGGACTCCAGCGCAACCGCACCGGCGGCCAGGAACTCCTCGAAGCCATCGCCAATACCGTCAGCCGCACCGATACGCTGTGGCTTACCTCCGTGGAACGCAAAGGGGATGCGCTGACCATCAATGGGTCGGCGGGATCCATCAACGCGGTCGCGAACTACATCACGCAACTCAGGCGATCGGGTTACTTCCAAACGGTGGAAATCAAGGAATCGCACCAGGACTCCGCGAATAAGGCCGTGCAGATCTTTATTTTCAGCCTGACCGCTCAGTTTGGTCTGCCGCAATCCGGCGCCGCCGCGCCGGCATCCACTGGCACTGCCGCGCCAGCCGCCAACACGCCGCCGGCAGCCAGCAAGCCGGGGAAAACCTAGGAGGAGCGATGGCGATTTCGTTCCGCGAATATCCGTGGTACCTCCAAGCGCTGATCTTCTTCGCGCTCGCACTGGTTATTTTTGGAGTCGGCGAATACTTGCCCATGTCGCCCGTGGCAAACATGCGGACCACCCTGGACGACAATATCACCAAGGATGCCAACCTGAATCGCCAGGTGTCGGAATTACAGGTATACGAGCGCCGCAACGCGGAATTCAAAGTGCAAATGGCGGCTCTGGAAAAGCAATTGGACACCTTGAAGACCATCGTGCCGGAAGAAAAAGAGGTGGACGAATTCATGCGCCTGCTTCAAGAAGCGGCTTCCGCCTCGGGCGTGCAGATTCGAAGCTTGGCGGCTCAGGCTGTCGTTCCAAAGGACTATCACTACGAATTGCCCTTTCTGATCAGCGTGGACGGCCCGTACTTCAGCATCGAGGATTTCTTCGCCCGGCTCAGCCGTCTGTCCCGAATTATCAATGTGGGTGACCTGACCTTTACTGGCTTGGACGATCCGGGCAAAGCAAAGTTTCCCGTACGGCCCGGTACCACTGTCCAGGGCACGTGCACGGTGACCACGTTCTTTAGCAAGCCGATGGATGCGTCTCCGGCCCCGGCGGGCAAGAATCAGCCCGTCAAAAAATAGGCGGAATTGAGCCGACTGACTATGCGACTCGTAAAATCATCGCGAACCCTGTTGCCGCTGGCCTTATTGGCGGTTCTTGCGACGTGTGCTTTGGCGCAAGAACATCCGAACGTCCAGCCCAACGCGGTGCGCGACCAACTGGTGAATCAGGCCTCGAACCAATCCCAGCCGCCAAGCGCTCCGCAGGCCCCGGCGGCGGCTCCGGCAACACCTTCGAGCCCCGCAACAGCAAAGGTTCCACCGAAGACTCCAGCAAAGGCCAAGGCGAAGGCTAAGGCTCCGGCCAAAGCCAAGGCGCCGGCAGCCGACAAGGGCGCAACGGAAGCGGCCTCCGGGAATTCCGCCAAGCCGCCGGCCGAAAAGCCCGCGGAAGAAAAACCCACGGTGCGGCGCGATCCATTCGACACGCTGCTCACCAAAGCGCGCGCGAGCAACGCGCCGCCGGAAAATCTTCCGCCCGGAAAAGCGGGCCTGATTGTCGATACGCTGCGCATCAATGGAATTGTGCACAGCCCCAACGGCATGATCGCAATCGTTTCCAATTCGCAGCAGCGAGTTTATTTTCTGAGGGAAGGCGACAAATTGTACGACGGCTCGGTCGAGAAAATCGCCCTCGATGGCATTTCCTTCCACGAGTTTGGCAAGGACGCGTTTGGAAAACCGCTCGAACGCGTGGTCACCAAGCGACTTTATCCAAGTCCAGGAGAACAGCAATGAAGACCATTTGGCCGGCTCTCGGGTTCCGCTGCCTGTTGCTGGCAGGCGCCGCGTGCGCGGTTCTGCCCGCGAGCGCGCAAGTCGCTCAGCTAATGCCGGTGAGCGCGGCCCCGCAACCGGCCTCGATCTCGGCGATCGAAATCGCTCAGCCAGGGCAGCAAACGACCGTGCGCATCAGTGGGACCGGCGAACTGCATTACAAGACTTCACGCCTGGACTCCCCGCCACGTCTCGTTCTGGATTTTGCGGATACGCGTTTGAATGTCGAAAAGACCAGAGTGCCCAGCCAATATACTCCCGTCCTGGATGTGCGCACCGGGCAACCCAACCCTGGGCAGTCGCGGATCGTGATCGATCTTGCGAAGCTTGTTCCGTTCAGCACGCAAGAGAACGGCTCTAATGTTACGATTTTTTTCACCGCCCCGGCGGCCCCGGCAGTTCCGGCAGCGCTCCATCCGGCCAGAAAGCCCGCCCCGCGCAAGCTGACGGCGGTCAATGTGCCGAATATGCCGCTCCCTGCTTGGTTGACGGGACGTGACATGGGCTTCGCGCGGCCTGCCAGCGAGCCCGCGGCTCCCGCGCCGCAAAATCCGCCCGTGGCGGATTCTCAGGCTACGGCTACTTCTCCCGCGCCGGAAAAAAAATATACGGGCGACCCGATTTCAGTGAATCTCAAGGACGTGGATCTAAAGGATTTCTTCCGCCTGATTCATGAAATCAGCGGGCTCAACGTTGTGCTGGACCCGTCGGTTCGCGGAACGGTGACTTTGGTCCTCGACGAAGTTCCCTGGGACCAGGGCCTGGACATCGTGTTGCGCAACAATGGGCTCACCAAGGAAATCGACGGCAATGTTCTGCGAATCGCAACGCAAGATACTCTGAAGCGCGAAGCGGACGCGCGCCGGGAATTGGCCAAGGCCCAATCCGACGCGGTCGAACCCGTGACCGTCACAAGGGTCCTGAGTTACGCCCAGGCAAACTCCATGGTGACCACGCTCAAAAAGTTTCTGACGGCCCGGGGCGACGTTTTTGCCGATGTCCGTTCCAACACCCTGATCATTCGCGATATTCCCTCCTCGATCCCGAAGGTCGATAACTTGATTCGCCAGATCGACCGGAAATCACAGCAGGTGGAGATTGACGCGCGCGTGGTGCAGACCTCGCGTTCGTTCGCCCGCGAAATCGGCACGGAGTTCGGCTTCTCCGCTCCTACCGGGGTCACGGGAAACACGGGTTTCGGCGGCTTGACCGGACTTACGAGCTTTCTGAGCCCTGTGATCCACTCCGTGGCTACTCCTTTCTCGACGGGTTCTGGCGCGACGAATCAAATTCCGCTCAATACCAGTCTCGGCGCCACCGCGCCGAACAGCGGCTTTACCTTCTCCACGCAGGGCCACAACTATGCGATCGATTTTCTGCTGAGCTTGATGGAGTCCCGCGGCGCCGGCAAGATCCTTTCCGAACCCAAGGGCATCACCCAGAACAACGAAAAATTGACGGTGAAGCAAGGGCAGCAAGTCCCGATCCAGACCAACATCAACAATACGATCACGGTTCAGTATGTGGACGCCTTGCTTAAGCTGGAAGTCACGCCGCAGATTACCTCCGAAGGAACGGTGTTCCTCGACATTGATGTGGAGAATACGCAGATCGACAAGAGCATCTCCGTCCTGGGCAATCCCGGACTGGACACGCAGTCCACCCAGACCAAGGTTCTCATCAACGACGGCGGCACGGTTGTTATTGGGGGTGTGGTTGTCACCAATCAGAATACGACAATCGACCAGGTGCCGCTCCTGGGGAGCGTGCCTCTGATTGGCAATCTTTTCAAACACACTTCGATCAGCGTTTCGACCCAGGAACTAATGTTTTTCGTGACTCCCCGAATTTTGCCGGGCTGAGTTTGCAAGGTACAATATTGCGTGACCTGGGAGGAGACCTTCGTTTCCTCCCTTTTTTATGCCGATCACCACGACCAGCCGGTTAAAGCGACTCCGCCATTCACTGGACACAGCCGGGGCCGGTACTTTACTCGAGACCCACGCGGCAAATATCTATTACCTGTGCGGATTTTCAGGTGATTCCGGAGCCCTGCTGGTCGGTCCCACCTCAGCCACATTATTCACCGACGGCAGGTTCACGATTCAGGCGAAGGAAGAAACCCGCGGCATCCGCGTGCACATCCACCAGGGCCCGCTGCTGGAAGCGGTTGGCGAACACCTCCGGGCCAGGAAACGCCACAGGGTCGCTGTTTCTCCTTCGCGCCTCACCTTGGCAGGCTGGAAGGCGCTCCGGAAGGCGGCAGGAGGCAATTTAAAGTGGGTCGCCATCGACGGCCTTGTGGAAAGGCTGCGAGCAGTTAAAGACGCCTCAGAGATCGATCGCCTCCGGGATGCTGCACGGCTCGGCTCCCAGGTCATGGAGGAAGCGATTCGCTTGATCCGCCCCGGTGTCACCGAACTTGACATCGCTGCCGAGATTGGCTATCGCATGCGCCGGAAGGGCGCTTCCGGAGAGTCCTTCGAAGCCATTGTGGCTGCCGGACCGCGCTCGGCGTTGCCTCATGCGCGTCCTACGGCGCGCCGAATTGGGAAAAACGAGTTGGTGGTACTGGACCTGGGTGCTATACTCCGCCGCTACTGCAGCGATCTGACGCGCACGGTGCACGTCGGCAAAGCGCCCGCGCGGGTCCGCCAGTGGTACCAAGCAGTGTTGGACGCACAAGCAGCGGCAAGAGACGCGCTCAAGTCGGGAGTTACTTGTGGGGCTATTGACGCGGCGGCTCGGAACGTGCTGCAAGATAAAGGGTTAGGCCGCTATTTTGTCCATAGCACGGGTCACGGGATCGGCTTGGAAATCCACGAGGATCCCCGAATCGCTCGGGACCAAAAAACGCTTCTGGAGACGGGTAACGTGGTGACCTTGGAACCCGGTGTATACGTGGAAGGCGTCGGGGGAATTCGAATTGAAGATGATGCCTTGGTGACCCCGCGCGGCGCCGAAATCCTTACAACAACTCCCCGGGAATTCCTCGAACTCTGAGCAAAACGATGAAGGGATCCAAAAAACAACCAGCCGGTTCCGACATTTCCGTGCCGGGAGTCGACCTCGGGCAATTGGAGCGCTTGCTTTCTTTCATGTCCGAACATGGGCTGGAAGAGTTCGAGTATGCGCACGGGGACTTGAGGATACGCCTGAAAAAGGCGATCCCGCAGCCAAGTCCGGCTCCGGTCCTGGCGCTTCCCATGGCGCAAGCACCAGCTCCGCAGGTCATTGTGGCGCAGGCCCCGCCAAATGCCCCCCAAACGGCCCCGCAGGCCAGCCCAGCGCCCGTTCAGGCCGCTCCTGCTGCTGCCGCGGACGAGCACATCATCAAGTCGCCCATCGTCGGCACATTTTACGCAGGCCCGAGTCCCGACGCGGGACCGTATGTCCGCGCGGGAGACTTCGTCGAAGTGGGGCAGACGGTCTGCATCATCGAAGCCATGAAATTGATGAACGAGATTGAAGCGGATATCGGCGGGGAAGTGGCGCGAGTTCTGGTCGAAAACGGCCAGCCGGTGGAGTACGGCGAGCCGCTGTTCGCGCTGCGGCCCACGGGGAAAAAGAAATAAGTAGCACAGGCTTCAGCCTGTGGGTTTTCGGCTCGGTGTTGTGGCGGAAACCCACAGGCTGAAGCCTGTGCTACATTCGGCCTGAAATGTTTCGAAAAATCCTCATAGCCAATCGCGGTGAGATCGCCCTGCGCGTGATCGATGCGTGCAAGGAACTGGGCATCGCCACGGTCGCGGTTTATTCCGAGGCGGACCGCAACGCGCTGCACGTGCGCTTTGCGGATGAAGCCGTGTGCATCGGGCCGCCGCGCTCCAGCGAAAGTTATCTGAACATTCCGCAGGTGATCAGCGCCGCCGAAATCACCAACGTCGACGCGATCCATCCGGGCTACGGATTCCTTTCCGAGAACGCGAACTTCGCCGAGGTGTGCGAGGCTTCGCACATCACCTTCATCGGGCCCTCGCCGGACTTGCTCCGCATGATGGGCGAAAAAGATCAGGCCCGCCGTGAGATGGCGGCCGCCGGCGTGCCCATCGTTCCCGGCTCGCAAGGAACCGTCGCGGACGAAGCCGCGGCCCTCGCCGAAGCCGCGCGAATCAAGTATCCGGTGATCCTGAAAGCGTCAGCGGGAGGCGGGGGACGCGGGATGCGCGTCGTTCGCAGCGAGGAAGAACTTCCCGGCGCGCTTGCCACCGCTCGCAATGAAGCGCAGCAGGCCTTTGGCATACCCGACATGTACATCGAGAAATTCATCGAGCGTCCGCGGCACATCGAATTTCAAGTGCTCGGTGACAAGCACGGGCGCGTCATGCATCTCGGCGAGCGCGAATGCAGCATCCAGCGCCGCCACCAGAAACTCATCGAGGAATCGCCCTCCCCGGCGGTGGATTCCAAACTGCGCGCCGAATTGGGCGCCCGCGTGGTCACCGCGCTCGAACAAGTGGGTTACACCAGCGCGGGCACCGTCGAATTCCTGATGGACGAAGACGGCTCGATCTATTTCATAGAAATGAACGCACGCATCCAGGTGGAGCACCCCGTGACGGAAATGGTTACGGGCGTGGACTTGATCAAGTCCCAGATTCGCCTCGCGACGGGCGAGCGGCTTGGCGAAGTGGTCGGCAAACTCGAGTTGCACGGGCACGCGATCGAGTGCCGCATCAACGCCGAGGACCCCGAAACGTTCATCCCCTCCGCCGGACACATTACGGTGTTTCGCACTCCCGGCGGCCCCGGAATTCGTGTGGATACTGCCGCGCACGCTGATGCCGTCATCCCTCCCTACTACGATTCGCTGGTCGCCAAACTCATCGCCTTTGGCGACACCCGCGCGGAAGCCATTGTCCGTATGCGCCGAGCCCTGGAAATGTTCGTGGTCGAGGGCATCAAGACGTCCATCCCCTTGCAGCGCAAAATCATGATGGATCCTGACTTTATTGCCGGCCGCCTGGACACCCACTTCCTTGACCGTTTCGCCACATCGCACGCCGGATAAACCCATATGAACCTTGTGTTCCCGCGCCTCTATGCCATACTCGACCCCACTTTGCTCACCATTTCGGAGCTAGATTTGGCCGAAGCGCTGGCAGGATCCGGGGTCGAGCTGATTCAGTACCGCAATAAGACGGCTTCTTCTCGGCAATTTTTCGAAATTTCCCGCCGGCTCTCGACCGCTCTCGTTCCGCGTGGAGTCCGCCTGATCGTAAACGATCGTCCGGACATCGCATTGCTCGCGGGCGCCGGCGGTGTGCATGTGGGCCAGGATGACCTGAGCGTGGAAGATGCGCGCGCCGTTTGCGGCGGGATCGACGGTAAAGATCGCTGGGTGGGGGTTTCCACTCACATGCTCGAACAATTGGCCGCGGCGGACCGTACTTCCGCCGACTACATTGCCTTCGGCCCGATTTTTCCGACCGCGACAAAGAAGAATCCCGATCCGGTCGTCGGGACGGAACTTTTGCGGAAGGCGCGGCAGATGACGAAAAAACCACTGGTCGCGATTGGCGGGATCACGCTCGAGCGCGCGGCCGAAGTGTATCGCGCCGGAGCGGATTCGCTGGCCGTGATTCGCGATTTGATCTGCGCCCCGAACCCCGGTGCCCGAGCACGCGAATATCTAGACGTGGCGGCGTACCCAACGTCCCGCTGATCGGTGTCGGGTGCGGGCTCTACTTGCTTGTCCTGATGCAAGAAGGAGAGCCCGCCAGAATAAGGAGCAGCCTGGTGTCTCAAACGAAATCCACCATCGCGACGGCGCTTCCCGTTGAAGTGGAATCGTCCGGATTCGTTCGCGGGCTGGGCTTGTTCGACTCGACGACAATCGTTGTGGGATCGATGATCGGCTCGGGCATCTTCATCGTTTCCGCCGACATTGCGCGCAACGCGGGATCGACGGGAGGATTGCTCGCGGCCTGGGTGATCACCGGCTTGATGACCGTTACCGCGGCGCTTTCCTACGGCGAACTCGCCGCCATGATGCCGAAAGCCGGCGGGCAATACGTCTATCTTCGCGAGGCTTACTCTCCGCTTTGGGGATTTTTGTACGGGTGGACGCTTTTCCTCGTCATTCAGACTGGGACCATCGCCGCAGTGGCGGTGGGCTTTGCGCGATTCCTCGGAGTCCTGTGGCCCGCCATTTCTCCGAGCGCGTGGATTGTTTCCCCGATCGCTCTCTCGGACAAGTACGCGATCAGCCTTTCCGTGCAGCAGCTCGTGGCGCTGCTCCTGATTCTGTTTTTGACGGCCCTCAATACGCAAGGTTTGAAGCTCGGGAAGTGGATCCAAAATATTTTCACTTCGGCGAAGATGCTGGGGCTTGCCGCTCTCATCTTTGCGGGAATTTTCCTCGGCCGGAACGCGGCGGCGATTCACGCTAATTTCAGCGGCCTCTGGACGCTGCACGATCCTCAAACCATCGAGCCGGGCGCCGCCTGGATGAAATCGTTCATTCCTTCCGTGACCGCGGCGTCGGGGACATTCGGCTTGCTCATCGCGTTCGGGGTCTCGCAGGTGGGATCGCTTTTTTCGGCCGACGCCTGGAACAACATCACGTTTACCGCCGGCGAAGTGAAAAATCCGAAACGCGACATCCCCGTTTCGCTCGCCGTAGGCACGGCAGTTGTCATCACGCTTTATTTTTTGGCCAATCTGGGATACCTCTCCACGCTCACGCTGCACCAGATTCAGACGGCGCCGGACGACCGCGTGGCCACCGCCACACTCGCCGCGATTTTTGGAAATAGCGGCGCGACGCTGATGGCGCTGGCGATCATGATCTCGACGTTCGGCTGCGCCAACGGGCTGATCCTCGCCGGCGCCCGCGTCTATTACGCCATGTCAAAGGACGGATTATTTTTTCGCAGCATCGGAAAGCTCAACGCCAATCACGTTCCGTCGATGGGCCTCGTGCTTCAGGGAATTTGGGCGGCGATTCTGGTGCTGCTGCGCACGCGCCTCGTGAATGCAACCACCGGCGCGGTGACCTACGGCAATCTCTACGGCGTCTTGCTCGACTACGTGATCTTCGCGGTGCTCATATTTTACGTGCTCACCATCGGTGGACTTTTCGTTTTGCGCCGCAAGCGCCCGGACGCCGAGCGCCCCTATCGCGCGTGGGGCTATCCCATCGTTCCAATCCTGTACATCGTGACCGCGCTGATCATCATGCTGATTCTGATCCTGTATCAGACGCAGGACACCTGGCCCGGCCTGGTGATCGTGCTTCTCGGCGTTCCGGTGTATTGGGCGTGGTCCCGGCAGTCCGGGGCGCACCAGTAGGACAGGCTTCAGCCTGTCTGGTTTTGATTTTTTCGTTCGCTCGAAAAAGCAGACAGGCTGAAGCCTGTCCTACAAAAGCAAGGTGGCTATGGCCAATCAATTGTTCCAAGTAAAGACTCACGAAGCCCTCATCGAGGAACTGCACGGCGAGAATCAATTGCGCCGAGTCCTCGGGCCGATCCAGCTGTCAAGCCTGGGCGTGGGAGCAATCATTGGTACCGGCATCTTCGTTCTTACCGGCGTCGCGGCGCATGACCTGACCGGTCCCGCGCTGATGCTCTCCTTCGTAGTGTCGGGAATCACGTGCTTTTTCGCGGCGCTGTGCTACGCGGAGTTCGCCTCGATGGTCCCCGTGGCCGGATCGGCATACACCTACGCCTACGCGACCCTGGGCGAACTCTTCGCATGGATCATGGGCTGGGATCTGATCCTTGAGTACGCCGTAGCTTCCGCCACGGTTGCCCACGGCTGGTCCCATTATTTTCAGGATTTCCTTCGTTTCTTCCACATTGGCTTGCCGAACGCTTTTACCAATGCGCCGTTTGATTACGATCTGACCACCGGGCATTTCACGCTGACGGGGACCTGGTTCGACCTTCCCGCAATTGGCATCGCGTTGATCGTCACGGCGATTTTAGTGAAAGGGATCAGCGAAAGCGCCAGCGTGAATACCGCAATCGTGATCCTGAAGCTTGCGATCGTTTTGTTCGTGATCGTTGCCGGGTCGCTCTTCGTGCATCCGGCAAACTGGCACCCCTTCGCGCCATTTGGTTTGACGGGACTCAGTTTCTTTGGCCACACCGTGATGGGGAAATCAGGACCCGGTGGCCAGCCAATGGGCATGCTGGCCGGAGCGGCGATCGTGTTTTTCGCCTATATTGGCTTTGACTCGATCTCAACCCATGCCGAGGAAGCCCGCAATCCTGCGCGCGACGTCCCCATCGGAATCATGACTTCGCTGGTACTCTGCACGATTCTATACATTGCCGTTGCCGCTGTTCTTACCGGCATGGTTCCCTACAATCAGATCAATATCGATGCCCCTGTATCGGATGCATTTCGGCAGGTCGGCCTCCCGTGGGCGGAACTGCTGGTTTCGGTCGGGGCCGTGGCGGGAATCACGTCGGTTCTCCTGGTCATGATGCTCAGCCAGCCGAGAATCTTTTTGGCCATGGCGCGGGACGGCCTGCTCCCAACCGGATTTTTCGGGGCTGTGCACCCGCGATTCCGCACGCCGTGGAAGGCCACCATTCTGACCGGGCTGTGCGTAGCCACCATGGGCGCTTTTCTGCCGCTGCGGATTCTCGCTGAACTCGTGAACATCGGAACCTTGCTGGCCTTCGTAATTGTTTGCGCGGCGGTTTTGATCATGCGGCGCACGCATCCCGAAGTGCGTCGTCCCTTTCGCGCACCGCTGGGTTCCATCGTTCCGATTCTCGGGATCTTGTGCTGCCTGGTCCTGATGTTTTCCTTGCCTGTCGAAAACTGGTACCGCCTGGCCGCCTGGCTGGTGATCGGCCTGGTGATCTATTTCAGCTACGGCATTCGACACAGTCGAATTACCATGCAGGCCGGCGAGGCGAATGCAAAGGTCGCGCTCGGCCGGAAATAAGCCGCCAGTGGCACAGGCTTCAGCCTATGGGTTTTGGTTCTTGCAAGAATTAACCCCCACAGGCTGAAGCCTGTGCCACAAGTGCCCCCCGAATAATTTTCGAGTAATCTCCCATCGCATTTTCTGGCGTAGTATCCTGCTCATTCGCAGCGGAAGTTCGCCCGTGAGGATATGGCCACGACACTCACAACCCGGAGCCGCGCCATTTGGGCTGGCATGAGTCTCGTCGATTGGGTGGCCCTGGCGATCCTCGTTTTGTACGGAGCGCTTTTGGGATTGCGCGAGTACAACGAGCAGATCCCGCCGTCCGGCTTTCTTTTCTTCCTGGCAATTTGCGCGGCAATTTATTGGCTGGTGCGCGGTTGGGTGTGGGCTCGCGAGCATCTCCTCTGGAGCCTGCGCAACCGCCTGGTGGCGGCGTATGTGTTCATTGCCGTCGTACCGGTGCTGCTCCTCCTCGCGATGGCGGGACTCGCGGCGTACCTGCTGTACTGGCAGCTTGGCTCCTACGTCATTTACACCGAGATGGAGGAGCGCGAGCAGCGCGCCGGCGTGCTAGCCACCGCCCTGGCCAATTCATACGCCGTAGAGGCAGCATCTGGACGCAGCGCGGCAGCTTTAGCGTTGCCCGTGGATCCTGCGACCTACATTAAGAATGCAATGACCGAACTTCCGGGGCTAAAGGTCGAAACGGGCAAAGGGGAGGAATTGTTAGGGAGAGGCGACGAGCCCTTCAGCGGGAATCGCTTCCGTGGTCTTGTTTTCAGCGAGGGCCAATTAACCTTGCGCTCCGTGGTTGCACGCCCGACCTCCGCTGGCCGCATTGTAGTTTCCGTGACGGTTCCCGTCTCGCCGGAGCTGATCGACACGCTCGCGCCGGAACTCGGGCCGATCCAATTCAACGTTCTGCGATCTCAAACTGGCAACATTAAATCTGTGGTTCCAAACGTGATTGCCACACAGCAGTTTGTGTCCGTGCAGCAAATCGGGACACAGGGTCGCCCTGTTCCGAAGGCAGTGAATCCCTTCGACAAGCTGATCACGGGCATCGTGGATCTTGACGTGCTTGGATTTGGACCAGAAACAGGGACAGGCAAGTCCCGTGCGGGTGGTCGTGGCATTCAGCACGCGGCCTTCGCTTTTGAACCGGCGGCTCTTCAGTCCGCTCGGTGATTTGGGCGGCGCGGCCGCGACGGCGCTGCTGGTCGTCGGCGCGGTCTTTCTGGTCATTGAAATTGGATCGCTCGTCACGGGAATCATCATGACGCGGACGATTACAACGGCGGTCGACAACCTGTACAACGCAACCCAGCACGTGCAGGACGGCGACCTCTCCTATCGCGTGCGAATCCCACACCGGGATCAGCTCGCGGCGCTCGGCGAGTCGTTCAATTCGATGATGCAGTCGGTTTCCACGCTGATCGAGGAGCAGCGCCAGCGGCAGAAACTCGAGAACGAGCTTTCCATCGCGCATGAAGTGCAGCAGCAACTGTTCCCGCGCACGCTGCCAAATTTGCAGGGAATCGAGATCGAAGCGATCTGCCGTCCGGCGAGGGTGGTCAGCGGCGATTACTACGATTTTATACGCATCTCGCCCACGCGGCTGGCCATCGCGGTCGCCGACATCAGCGGGAAGGGAATCTCCGCGGCGCTCCTGATGGCTAACGTGCAAGCCGCCCTGCGCAGCGATGTCCTGCGCTACCGGAACGGCCAGCCCGGAATTCACCTTGACCAGATTGATACCGCCGAAATTGTCTCGCACCTGAATCTGCATTTGTTCCGCAACACTTCCGACGAGCGCTATGCCACCGTTTTCTTTGGCGTGTACGACGCGGAGACGCGCCAGCTCCATTACACCAATGCCGGGCATCTTCCCCCACTCTACATTAGCGGCGGCAACGTCAGGCGTCTGGAAACCGGGGGGATGGTCGTGGGTTTGTTCAACGACGTGCCATTCCAGCAAGGCGCCGTGGAAATCGAACACGGCAGTATGCTCGTGGCCTACAGCGACGGCCTGATCGAGCCGGAGAATGTGTACGGCGAAGAATTCGGAACTACGCGCCTCATCGACGTGGCCACTCGCAATAAAGATTCTTCTTCCCACGCGATTGCCGAGGCCATGATGCATGCCTCGGAGGAATGGTCCGGATCTCCCGAACAGGCCGACGATATGACGGTCATCGTCATGCGCTTTTCGGCGCACTCGCAGGAGAAGCGCGCGTGAAAGTTCTGACCGCGGCACAAATGCGCGAGGCGGACCGGCTCACCACGGAACGGTACGGCATTCCCGGCAAGGAATTGATGGAGAACGCGGGAACGGCCATCGCCGAATTTCTGCGCGAAAAATTCCCGGACATTGCGGGCCGCAGAATCCTCGTCCTGTGCGGGAAGGGAAATAACGGCGGCGACGGGTTGGTGGTCGCCAGACTGTTGAAAGATTTTGGCGCCACGGCGGTCGTTTATCTCTTTGCAAATCCGGGTTCGGTCGAGGGCGATGCCGCGGCCAATTTAAAACGCTGGCAACAGGGTCTCGGCGAATTGTACGTCGTGACGAGCGAGGCGGAATGGGAATCGGCGCGCGCGGTGCTTGCTGAATCCGACATGATCGTTGACGCGCTGCTCGGCACCGGGCTGCGCGGACCTGTGGAAGGCCTGCTCGGCAAGGTCATCGAAGATCTGAACGCGGCGCGGGCGAAGCGGCGCGGCAAAACAGTCGTGGTTGCCGTGGATATGCCCTCCGGACTTGCTTCCGATTCGCAGGATTTCGGCGGGCCGGTCGTGGCCGCCGATTTCACGGTGACGCTCACCGCGCCCAAGGTGGGGCAACTCGTTTTGCCGCACTCGTCGTGCTGCGGCGTGCTGGTCGTGAAAGATATCGGGACGCCGCCCGAGCTGCTCGAGTCCGACTCGCATTTGAAAATTCACTGGATCGAGCCGGCGGAATTCCGCGCCTTGCCGCTGGTGCGCGACCCGGTCGCAAATAAGGGAACGTACGGCCACGCGCTGATCGTCGCCGGATCGCTCGGAAAATCCGGCGCGGCGATTCTATCGGCGCGCGGCGCGTTGCGCTCCGGAGCGGGACTCGTCACCGTGGCCACGCCGCAGGATGTCCTGCCCATCGTGGCAGGGGGTATGCCGGAAATGATGACGGCCCCTTTGGCGTCTACCGAAGCCGGGACGGCGAGCCTTCGCAATCTGGATTACGGAAAATTTGCGGAGATCTTAAAAGGCAAGTCCGTTCTCGCCATCGGCCCCGGGCTTTCCATGCAAAACGAAACGCAACAATTCATCCGGCTCGTCGTTGGACAGACGGAGCTTCCAATTATTTTGGATGCCGACGGCCTGAACGCCTACGACGGCGTGGCCGACACTTTGAACGAACGCCACGCCGCAGCCATGGTGCTAACTCCGCATCCAGGCGAAATGGCGCGCCTTCTCGGCATCACGGTGAAAGAGGTGCAGGCGCGCCGGTTGGACGTAGCGCTTGAAGCGGCAGGCCGCTGGCGCGCGCACGTGATCCTCAAAGGTTTTCACACCATTCTCGCGACGCCCTCGGGGTACGCCTACATCAACACCACAGGCAATCCCGGGATGGCGACCGGCGGAACCGGCGACGTGCTCACCGGAATCCTTGCCGGCCTGACGGCGCAGTTCGGCGTCGAGGATTGGGCGCGCGTGCTCAGCTTCGGTGTGTACCTGCACGGTCTCGCCGGAGACATCGCCGCGTCGCGCGTTGGAGAAGCTCCTCTGATCGCTTCCGACCTGATCGACGCGACCCCGGAAGCGTACGCGCGCGTCCTCGCGGAGTGGGAACATGCCCGCTAACGAAATTGTCACGCACTCCTCGGAAGAAACCATCGCCAAGGGCCGGGAAATCGCGGGAAAACTTCGCCCGCCCGTCCTTGTGCTGCTAAAAGGAGACCTCGGCAGCGGTAAGACCACCCTGACCAAGGGAATCATCAGCGGCCTGGGCGCCGCCAAGGAAGAAGACGTCACCAGCCCCACGTTCAATCTGGTCCACGAATTCCGCATTCACGATGGGGCTGGCTCTGAGAAGGGTTCGCACCCGTGCAAGGTCTACCACGTCGATCTCTATCGCATTGAAAATTTCCACGACCTCGAATCCCTTGGCCTGGAAGACGCCTTGTCCGAAAAGGTCATCGTGATTATCGAGTGGCCCGAGCGTTTCACATTCCGCACGGACTGGCCAACCGTCGAAATCCGCCTCGATCACGCGGGCGGAGATTCACGCCGAATCGCGATCTCAGGTTTGATTGGGGAGAACTCGTGAATATGAAAAATCACGCGCTTAAAGACCAAACGGTGCGGCACCCCAGGTTCAAAATCATCCGAAGCCTGGCCACCATCAAATTGTCCGATCTGCTGTTAACAAGTTGGCTCCGCCGCCTTGTTCGCGCTTTACCCCCTTGTTAACCTGAGGATGAGCCTAGCGCAGCCCTTATGCCTGAACGCACGTCCATGCTCTCCACCGGTACGCCCGCGCGAGTCAACCTGAGGCCCTACTCAGCGGAGCTTCCCCTCGGCACTCTGGCCGTTGGGGTGGACAACATCCATCATGATGTGTTCC
Source organism: uncultured Acidobacteriota bacterium (assembly GCA_963832265.1). GTDB lineage: Bacteria > Acidobacteriota > Terriglobia > Acidiferrales > UBA7541 > Palsa-360. The sequence continues at coordinate 2,490,174 of CAWHTN010000020.1, read as the reverse complement.
TGAGCCCCACCTTTGTGGAGACGACCGAGGCTTACCTGCTGGAATTCATCCGGCAAACCGCCAGTCTTCCCTTCCTTGCCCAGACGGATCGCTTGCAGGCGAGCCGGAGGCCACCCGTGCGCCGCGAGGGCGACCGGAAGGGGCCGCGTGTACCCGAAGCGCCTTCCTGGAAACGGCAGCTTTCCGATCTTTTGCACGGCGGGCTCCAACAGGCTAAGTATCAGAAAAATATCGAGATCGATCTCCTTTTACGCGTGACTTTGTTGAAATATCTGACGCAGGAGATTGGCACGCAGTTCGCGAATCTATTGCTGGAGGCCAAGGAGTGGATCCGGGGACGCGGTGCGCATTTCGATCATACCGAGCAGGCCCATGTGATCAAGGCGCGCATCGCCGAATTGCAGGCCGACCGCCGCAACTTGTTCCGGAACGTGGGCCAGCATGTGTTTCAGGCCATTCAGGAGATCGAGGAGAACGGGCTTGCGAGGTCTCGGAAGGCGCTGTTCGGCGAAGAGGGCTCGACAACCACTTACGACATTTTGAACAACCGTCTGGCCTTCGTCGAAGGCGGCAAGGACGACGTGCTCTTTCTGGAGCAATACATCCTGCTCGGAAATTATTTGCGCGATCAGGACCGCTTCGAGACGTTCGACGCCGTCCTGCTCGATTTCCTGCGGGAATCCGTCCTGGCCGGGGACCAGGGGAATGACCTGAACGAATCGTGGCGCGGGCACCAGAAACTGGTGGACGGCGCGGTGGCGCACCGGGCGGAAATCGCGCGCCTCGAGGAAGAACGCGCCGCGCTCGCGCGCAAGCTGGAGCGCTCCGAAAGCCTGATGGGGCGCGTGGGATTTGGCTCCGACCCGGCAACCCTTCGCGCGTCCATCTCGGATGTCGACAAGCGCCTGCGTCATGCGCGGCACAAACTCGAAGAAGCAAATCCACGCATCGAGGCGGCCCGCGGCGAGGCGGATTACCTGGCCAAGCAGTATCAGGAGCGCCTGGGCGATTATTTGAACCAGCCCGAAAACGCCCGCCGCCTGTTCGACCCGGCCGCGCCGGGCGAGCCGCGCGGAAACGCAGCCGAACAGCGGTTGCGATTGCTGGATGAATTGATCGTCCGGCTCGAGCAGCGCGATTTGCTCGTGCACATTCTGGCCAGCTACCAGCTGCGGAACATCTGCCACGACTACTGCCCGCCGATTCACTTGCAGCAATTGAAAAAAGCGCTGGTGTCGCGCGAGGAATTCAAGCGCGTCGAGGATATCCTGAAGCAGTTCCCCGCGCGGCAGTATTCCACGCAGCGCATCGACGAACTCTCCAAGAAAATCCGGAAAACGCCGCGCGATGAAGTGCGCACCGTCGTCCTCCGCTTCACCGAAGACTTCATGCGCCTGCGCCGCGACGCGCGCAATTTTGAGCGGCTGAGCGCGGCGATGGAGCGCGTCCATCTGGTGCGCAACGAGCGCACGCGCGAACTTTCCGAGATGAACCACAGCCTGTACGAGTTTCTGCTGACCGAGGAAGCCCGCCCGGCCGAAGACCGCGTGGTCTCCCACACCATCATCAAAGCGGACGTGCGCGGCTCGACGAAGATCACGCAAGAACTCCTCGCGCGCGGGCTGAATCCCGCATCGCTCTTCAGCTTGAATTTTTACGAACCGGTGAAGCGCATTCTCGAACGGTACGGCGCCGCGAAAGTTTTCATCGAAGGCGACGCGCTGGTCCTGGCGATTTACGAAACCGAATCCAATCGCGTGCAGCAACGCGCCGTATCGAAAGCCTGCGCGCTGGCGCGGCAAATTCTGGCGGTCTCGTCCGCGTACAATGAGCGGCCGGATTCGGCCGACCTGCCCCGTCTGGAACTGGGCGTCGGGATCGCGTATCAGGGTTCTCCGCCGACGTACTGGATGGACACCGATTCCCGTATCATGATTTCGCGCGCCCTGAACCTTTCGGACCGGCTGTCGAGCTGTTCCAAGGCCGCCAAGCGCATGCTGTCCGAGAATCCGTCGCAATTCCGCCTGTTCCTGTTTCAAACCATGACGGAGGGCGTGGCCGAGGACGAGGCCGATGAATTCCTGATTCGCTTCAACCTGAACGGCGTGGAATTGAACGACGAAGGTTTCCAGAAGCTGCAGGAAGAAATCTCCCTGACGCCGTTGGAGACCGAATGCGTCATGCCCTGGGGCAAGGAGCGCGTCGAGTTTTTCTACGGAGAAACGCCGGTGGGCGAAGGGCTCGAGCCTGTCCTGATCCGCCGCGGATTCGTCCGCCAGATGCTGCCGGGCGGAAAAATGGGAGAAGCCGGCACCCGCCCCTATTACGAAGTCTGCGTCCACCCCAAGGTTATGGAACTCGTCGAATCCCTCGCGGCCACGGCCGCGGCTCTGCGCGAATGAAATGGTAGGATGATGCGCGGGGTCTGAGTGGTCAATGAGCAGAAGCAAAACCAAGCCAAAAAAGTTCACCGCTGGCAAAGAAGCGAGGCGCCGCGCGCGTGAACTGGCAGGGCCTCCGCCAGCCGCGCGAGTAATTCCCGACAAGCGCCTGAAACCGCCCAAGCACAAGAAGAAATTGGAAGAGAGCGACCGGTAAAGTAGCACAGGCTTCAGCCTGTGGGGTTTAAGTTTTCTATTTTTGAAGGAACCCCACAGGCTGAAGCCTGTGCTACTAATGAATGTGCCGCGTTTTCTTCTGCATGTAATCCATCAACAGGTATTGGCCGAGGGTGTAGGGCGTGGTGAAGTAGGCCTTGCCGCGGCACAGTTCCGTCACTTTTTGCACGAAGTGGACGAGGCTGTAATCGCTGGCCAGCATGAATGTGTTGATCAAAATTCCGGAGCGGCGGCAGCGCCCCACTTCCTCGAGCGTCTGCGTGACCACCAGCGGATCGAGGCCGAACGCGTTTTTGTAAATGCGCCCGTCGTCGAGCGTGAGCGCCGACGGCTTTCCGTCCGTGATCATCACGATCTGCTTCATGTCTTTTTTCTGGCGCGACAGGATGCGCCGCGCGAGGCGCAGGCCTTCGCGCGTATTCGTGTAGTACGGGCCGACCTGCACGCGCGCCAGCTCGCCGAGCGGCATTTCCTCCGCGGAATCGTGGAACAGCACGAGGTGCAGCGAGTCGCCGGGATATTGCGTGCGAATCAGATGCGACAACGCGAGCGCCACTTTCTTGGCCGGCGTGAAGCGGTCCTCGCCGTAAAGAATCATGCTGTGGCTGCAATCGAGCATCAGCACCGTGGCGCACGAACTCTGATACTCGGTCTGATGGACCATCAGATCCGGGTAGTCGAGTTCAATCGGAACTTTCGAGCCCTCGCGTCGCACGGCATTGAACAGCGTCCCGCTGATGTCGAGATTCAGCGTGTCGCCGAATTCATACGGGCGCGAGATGCCGCCGGACTCGACGCCGGTCGCCAGGTCGCGCGTGTCGTGTCGCCCGAAACTGCTCTTGCCGAGCGATCCCATCAAATCCTTGAGCGTCTTGAATCCCAGAAAGTCGATGGTCTTGTCGGTGATTTCAAAGCGCGTCTCGTTTTCCCGGTCGCGGTCGCGGCCCTGCCCAACCTGCCCGCGCGGCGTTTTGTCCGGTGGCGCCGTCACCTGCGGATTCCCCGTGACGTAGCCCTCTTGCATCAGCCGGTCGATCAACTGGTCGATCAGCTCTTTCATCTTGGCGTCCATCTGCTCGGGAGTGCCGTCCAGCAAATCTTTCAACTCCTGATTGGGAAGCAGGTCGCCTTCCTCGAGCGCGCGCTGGATCGCCTGGCGCAACGCTTCCATCGACTTTTCCGGGTCCATCTCGGACATGCCGTAGAATTGCGATTCGTAACCGCTCTGGAGGAAAAAGTCGGACAGGCGCTTGACGAGTTCCTGCAGGTCGACGCCGTCGGCCGGTTCGCCCGTGTATTTCGTGTAGCGGATGTATTTCGTCATAAAATATTGCCCACAAATTCTCACTTCTTTGCAGGTCAGCGCTTTATAGGGCGCGGCTTCACAGGCAGCGGAAAAACGCAAAGCGCTGTCATTCTGAGCGAAGCGAAGAATCTCTCTTTGTTTCTTTTCTTATACTTAAATCGAAGAGAGATTCTTCGCTTCGCTCAGAATGACAAAACAAGACATTTTTCCCGCAGCCTGTTCAGCCGTGCCGAAAATCGCCGCGAATTCTCAGTACTTTAGCCCCTAATGCCCGCGTCCAAGCCCCTAATTAAACTGGCGCCGAGGCGGGCGCGGCTGCTGCTCGCGCGGCTCAGGCGCCTTGGGGCGTTCCGCGTGAAAGCCGCGCTCTTCGTTGCGGCTGATGCGTTTGTGCGCCCACAATCCTTCGAGAATGAATTCCGCCGCTGCCGCCATTCCGGCCGGGCCGCTGCGCCCATCCGCTCCCAGGCGGTCGATGTTATCCATCAGGCCCTGAATTTTTTTCAGCTGCGACAATGCCTCCGATGCCGGAGCGCTCTCGGGCACTTTCAATTCGCCGCCCAGTTCAAACCATTGCACGACCGGCTGAAGATTCGCGCCTTCCATGCGGTTGGTGAAAACCTTGCCCACTGCGCCGCGGATCAGTTCCCGCGCGATATTTTCCGCGCCGCGCAATTCGCCTTCGTACTCGAGCTCCATTTTTCCGGTGATGGCCGGAAGCGCGGCATACACATCCGCGATGCGAGCCGAGGCGCGCGCTTCGCGATTGCGCACGGCGCGCTGCTCCGCGCTGCTGACCACGCCTTCCAGGCACGCAATCGGCAGGCGCTGGCTGACGCCCGAGCGCTTGTCGATCCGCTTATCCTCGCGCGCCAGAAATGCCACCAGCTCGACGACTTCGCGCAGGTAATCGGGGATGTCGACCGCAGTCCGCCCGCCATCGCGCGCCACCCACGCTTCCTGCGCCGTGATGGAAACGCCTTCCTCCACCGTGGCGGGATAGTGCGTGCGAATTTCCGAGCCGATGCGATCCTTGAGCGGCGTAATAATTTTTCCGCGCGCGGTGTAATCGTCCGGGTTCGCGGTGAAGACGAGCAACACGTCGAGCGGCATCCGAACGGGATAGCCCTTAATCTGAATGTCACCTTCCTGCATGATGTTGAACAGACCGACCTGGATTTTTCCGGCGAGGTCAGGCAGTTCGTTGACGGCGAAGATGCCTCGATTGGCGCGGGGCAGCAGGCCGTAGTGAATCGTGAGTTCGTCGCCCAGGGCGCGGCCCGAGCGCGCCGCCTTGATCGGGTCCACGTCGCCGAGAATGTCCGCGATGGTCACGTCGGGAGTCGCCAGCTTTTCGACGAAGCGCGCGTCGCGCGGCAGCCACGAAATGGGCGTGGCTTCTCCCTTCTCGGCAATCAAATCGCGGCACCCACGGCACAGCGGCTCGAGCGGATTGTCGTGAATCTCGCAACCCGTGATGTAAGGAATTTCCTTATCCAGAAAGTCGATCAATCCACGCAAAATGCGGCTCTTCGCCTGCCCCCGCAACCCGAGCAAAATAAAATTGTGCCGCGCCAGCAGCGCATTTGCGATCTGCGGCAGAACCGTTTCTTCGTAGCCGTGAATCCCCGGAAAGAGCGGCTCGCCGGATTCGAGCTTCTGAAGAATGTTGGCGCGAAGCTCGTCTTTGACGGTGCGGCGCACTGTTCCAGCCGCATAGCCGGGAAGCTTCCGCAATTCGCCGAGCGTTGCAGGTTTCGTAGTCATCGAGGGCCCCTAATCGATTTGCATCCCCATTATATGCCACACGGAGGATTACTGCAGAATTCAGATCAAACGCCAGCTAAAGCAGGAGGAGTCGGTATTACTTATCGCCGTGGAAGCTACCGCGTGTGAAAATTCCAACACTATTTGTCTGCCGGTTGTTCCGGCTGTGGGGCGACGGCTGATTCCTTGCATGCCGCTCGGGCCTTTTCGAGTTGATTGGGCGTGTATTTCTCTGGAATTTTGACGTACTTGATTCTGTCCTTCACAGCGATGTGCATCAACTCATCCGCGCCCTCCTGGCCCACCCATTTCTTCTGTGCCAGATCATAGTTCTGCGTCTCGAGGACCTCAAGGGCGCTGACCCTGCTTTGCGAGACTGCAACACCCCAAAACTTCGTATTCTTCTCGGTGTACTGCTTGAAGATCACGCACCCTGAGTTCTGACCGGTTATTCCGAATACGATCGGCTCCTCCTCCACTTTCGCCTTCTTATCGTTGGCCAAGGTCGGTGCAGTCAGCGCAACTACAAGCAAGCAGACGCCAAATATTTTCATAGCCGCTTTCCTCCGGCAAGGAGTGTTGTGACCGTGGCCCCAGTATACTCAATTTAAGAGTTAATTACATCGTTAGCGCGGGGACTGAGTGTCCCGCTTTCATCGGAATCGAAAATTTCGATTGACCGTCGCTCCGCCGCGCGGTCTAATCCTGCTCCTAGCGGACACGTCTTTTTCGGAGGGAGATCCATGATTAAGATCAGTGTGCTCTACCCGAACAGCAATGACGCGAAATTCGACATGGCTTATTACTGCCAGAATCATATGCCGTTGGTGAAGCGGCTCCTCGGCCCTGCGGTCAAGGGTATGGCCGTGGACCAGGGAATCGGTGGTGTTGCTCCCGGCTCATCCGCTCCGTACGTCGCAGTTGGGCACCTCTTGTTTGATTCCGTGGAAGCTTTCCAAACCGCTTTCGAACCCCATGCGCAGGCGATCATGGGCGACATTCCCAATTACACAAACCTTCAGCCAACCATTCAAATTAGCGAAGTCAAGCTCTGAGAATTTAAGCCAGGACTATGGTACGACCCTGACGGCCAACGCAGTTGACGCTACTTGTCGGCCAGGCGGGGTAAGGACTGGCCCATCAGGCTGCGGAAAAACTCAAAATTTTGTCATTCCGAGGCGCGCTGCGCGCCGAGGAATCTCTCTTTTCCCGGGCTTCAAGCGAAGAGAGATTCCTCGCTTCGCTCGGAATGACAAAAAAGCCACTCTTTTGCAGTCTGCAATTCCGCGGGCCTACAGCTTGGCGTGGCCGTTGCCCGCCGCCTTCCCTCGAACGTGTTCCCGCTTTTGCAGTTGCTGATACCATTCGGCAAGATGCGCGACGAGTTGCCCCTGGCGCACCGCTTCCGAGCGAATTTCCAGGAGGCCCTGACGGATCACCACATCGACCGGCAATTCCGAAGCCACGTGATACGCGAGCGAAATTCCGCCCTCGGTTTCAAACCGCGGCGCGTCCTCGCCGTAAAGAAGCTGGTGACACTGGTTGCAAAGCTCTTCGAGCCGCGCGGAAACGGCGGAATCGACCTCCGTGAAATCCTCCTCGAGATATTCAACTTCTGCTTCCAAATACGGTTTTTCTTCGTGCGTGCGGAGCAATCGAAACGCGCTTTGCCCGGCCGTCAGAATGTCCGAGCGGCCATCTTCATATTCCTTCAGAATTTTCACGATCATCGCGGAACAGCCCGTCTGCGCGAGTTTTTCTTTGTCGGCGTATACGATTCCGAATGGGGATTGCGTGTCGATGCAGTGGCGCGTCATTTGCCGGTAGCGCGGCTCGAAAATATGCAGCGGCACGGCCTGGCCGGGGAAGAGGACGATGTCTAGCGGAAACAGCGGGATGCGCGCCGGATTCATGGACGTGTCCGGGCCATGATAGCAGAAGCCGCGCGGCGAATCCTCACGTGATTCCGCGGCGCGTCATGCCTTTAGGAGGTCGGGGCTTAAGCCTCGACAGCTGGCCGTGCGTATTCGTGGGCTTTAGCCCCTGAAGCTTCAGGGCCTGAAGGCCCTATTCACCCGCCGCTGGTTGTCCGACCTAAAGGTCGGACCTCCTAAACAGCTGCTCAAATTCCACCACGGGAGACGAGTCGAAATTAGGACACTGCCCCGCGGATCAGGAGATCAACTCTTGTTTCTTCCCAAGGAAGAGCGTGTCGTAGAGCCAGCCCGCCACGATGCCGCCCGCCAGCGGGCCAATCCAGTACACACCGTGGTTGGTCCAGTGATTCGCGGCCAGCGCGGGGCCAAAGGCGCGCGCCGGATTGAGCGCCGCACCGGTAAACGGTCCGCCGAACAGCGCGCCCATCGTGATGGAGAGGCCGATGGCAAAGCCCGCGATTTTGTTGAACGCGCCGCGTTCATCGACGGCGGTTGCGAAGACGACGAAGACCAGGAAGAACGTCATGATCCCTTCAAAGATCATGCCGTTGGTGCGTGAGATGCCGCTCGCCAGATCGGGCGTGCCCAGTTGCACGGGTCCCCAGACATCGACGGGCAAGCGCCGTAGCAGGTAAGCGGCCGCAACGCCTCCGGCAAGCTGCGCGATCCAGTACGCCACTGTGTCAAACGTGGAAATCTTCCGAGTGACCCAAAATCCAATGGTGATCGCGGGATTGAAATGGCCGCCGGAGATGTGGCCAAGCGAACTCACCATGATCCCGATAGCCAAACCGTGCGCGAGCGCGATTCCCAGCAGCCCGAGTCCGATCTGTCCATTCGAGCTTGTGCGGAGGAACTGATCCGCGCAAATCGATCCCGCGCCAAAAAAGATGAGCGCGAACGTGCCGATAAATTCAGCGACAAGCTTCTGCGGCTTCGAGTACATAAAAACCTCTCCTGGCGGACCCGCTTGGGCCTGGTCCACCTTCTTTTTCCATTGGGGAAGCAGATTCTATGAGAAGTAAGCAGGCAGAGTCAAAGAATCAAAATAGGGAATTAGAGGGTGCATGGGAACTTGGTATTGGTTTATGTAGCGGGTATCTGGTTGATTCTACAATGCCCGCCTGAAGGCGGGCGCTACAAAACTACAGCACAGGATTCGCGTTCTTCAGCGCGTCCCGGCGCCCAGCGGCACGCTGACCGGTGTCAGCCAGTTGTGGCGATCGGCCTTCGCTCCGCTGAGGATCGAGAAAAATTCCTCTTGCAGCTTTTTGGTGATCGGGCCGCGCGATCCCTTGCCGACTTTGATCCGGTCGATCGAACGCAGCGGGCTGATCTCCGCCGCGGTGCCCGTGAAAAAGACTTCGTCGGCGATGTACAGCATTTCGCGGGGAATCATCTGCTCGCGGACCTGGATTTTCATTTCCTCGCACAGCGTGATGACGGAGCTGCGCGTAATCCCCGGCAGGACGCTTGAGCCAATCGGAGGTGTGTACAGCACGCCGTCCATGGCGACGAAGATGTTTTCGCCCGAGCCTTCGCTGACGCAACCGTTCGTATCGAGCGCGATGCCTTCGGAATAGCCGTTGGCATGAGCTTCCATGTGAATGAGCTGCGAATTCATGTAGTTCGCGGCGGCCTTGGCCATGCTCGGCAGAGTATTGGGCGCCATGCGATTCCACGAGCTGACGCAGACGTCGACCCCTTGCTCGATGGCTTCGGGACCGAGGTAGCGTCCCCATTCCCAGCACGCGATATACACTTCGATCGGGACGGCCATCCCGCCGACGCCGATATCGCCGTACCCGCGCAGACGCGATCGGGCGGATGTAACACGAATTCATCTTGTTCACGCGCACGACTTCCGCGGCTGCGTTCGAGAGCTCTTCGGCCGTGTACGGCAGCTCGAGCCGGTAAATCTTCCCCGAATTGACCATGCGCTGCATGTGCTCGCGCACGCGAAAGATGGCGGGCCCATTCTTGGTTTCGTAGCAGCGCAATCCTTCAAAGACCGCCGAGGCATAGCTGACCACGTGGGAGAGGACGTGAATCTTCGCGTCATCCCAATTAATCAGCTTTCCGTTGTGCCATATTTTTTCCGTCGGCTTCATCGGCATCGTCGTTCTCCACGCTGCATTTCCACGCAAGATTTGAACAGCTCTGAAAGGAACAGGCAAAATTATAGCACAGCGATCCGCATCGCCCGCGCGGCGCGAATGCCTTACTTCTAGGCCAGCAATGCCAATTTGGTTGGTGCGAGTTCTGGAATGCGCTGCTCCTTGAATTTGCGAGAAGGGCTAGACAGCGATACTTGCTTCAAGATTTCATCTTTGCACGCTCGCGTGCGACGAGTGCGTCCCGAGCGCCATGGCGGATGGTTAGTACCCAGACAATCTGACGTGGTTCGTCGATCTCATACAGGATTCGATAAACGTCGGGCCGGTTCCCATAGAAAAGCTGCCGGAGCGGCCGACTGGCTCTCCGAGCTTCAGGTGCACGCGGGCAGCGGCGCGGAAACCGTTCTAGCGTGAAAATTGCTTTTTCGAGGCCGTTAAACCAGCGGCGTGCAACAGCAGATTGTTCAGCGGAAAGGTATTCGTAAAGGTCACCGAGATCGCGCTCCGCGCGGATCGTCAGCTCAACGGCGTATGCCATATTTGCGACGCAACGAATGAAAGACTTCGCGAGCAGGGCGGGTCCGGCCGTGGGCCACGTCATCGATGCCTTGCCGTATGGCCTCAAAGACGTCGGACTGTGCGGCAATGTCCAGCAGACGCTGATAGGATTCCGCGTCCTGAACAACGGCCTCCGCTTTGCCATTGATTGTAAGAACCACAGGCCGTTTGGTCTTCTTCAGCCGTTTCATGAATTCGCCGGATTTGCGGCGAAAGGCCGTCAGAGATTGAATGTCTTTGGAAATGTCCAGCATCACTGATCCTTCCCTGCGAGCACCTTTAAAGGTGCGCTCTCCGGGACCGTCTGTAAAGAGAAAAATTCATTTGCGGTTGTTACTGGTTATCCAGTCTCTCTGTTTGAGAAGCAATCTTGATCCCGGTGAGATATCGGTCAACGATTTACTAGTGCTCGATCCGCTCCAGCGAATACGGTTCCCGAATCGATTGCAGGTTCTTCACGGCGTGACTGCGCAAATCGCCGTTGAAGTTTTCCCAGACGCCCAGCAGGAGGAAGGGAACAACCGCGGCAGCGACCCAGAGTTTGGCCTGCCGAGGGGCTTTGGTCTCGGGTTCCCAGCGAAACAGTTGCGCCGACACGATGAAGGCGATCAGGGCGCATCCGACGAGAGAGGCCAGGTAAGAACCGAGACTGTTCAGATTGGTGTGGTCGATCATGGCGCGCTGCAGGCCGCTGACGAGATAGGTGGCCGGCAGGAACAAGGATATTTTCTGAACCATCGCCGGCAGCATCGGGAAGGGAATCGTCGCTCCCGAAATAAAAAGAAAAACAAACCAGATGATCTGATTGATGATCTGGGTTTCCTGCATTGTATTGGTCACGCTGGCGACGATCAGTCCGAGGGAGGCAAAAGTAACCGTTCCGATCGACACCAAAATGAAGACGGAAACAACATTGCCCAGGCCGGCCATGTGAAACACCGAACGCGAAATATAAAACTCGATCGCAATTGTAGGGAGAGTCAGAAAATAATTCGAGATCAGGCTTGAGGCGAGCATCGCGCTCGCCCCTACAGGCGTAACACGGAATCGCCGCAATATCCCTTGTTCGCGGAAAGTCACCAGTTGCACGCTCAGGCCCCAAAAGCTGCCCATGACCGTAAGCGCGAGCACCATGGACAAGAGATACGGCACGGCTTCGGGACCGAACCGCCTGAAAAGCCCGGCGTAGCCGAAAAGGAACGCGAGCGGCATGATCAAGCTGAAAAACAGAAACGCGCGATTGCGCATGGCGAGACGCATGCGACTCACCGTGAGCGACCAGGTATGGCTCAAGACGTGGCTCAATCGCGCAACCTTCTCCCGGTCAGCTCGAGGAAAATGTCTTCGAGCGACGGGGCCGAAATTTCCAGGCTGACGAGCTCATTGTTCTGTTCTTCCAGATGTTTCACCAGCGCCACGATCGTGCGCGGCACGCGCGTCGAGTACAGCAGGTAATCATCGGCTTCGATGCGGCATTCGGTCACGCCTTCGAGGTTTCCCAGCGCGCCGTTGGTTTCGGGCTTGGCCATCCGCACGGTGATCCGCGTGACCGCTCCGGAGCGCTCCTTCAGTTCGCGCGGCGTGCCCAGGGCGATAACTTTCCCGTGGTCGACAATCGCGACCCGGTCGCAGAGCTTCTCCGCTTCCTCGATGTAATGCGTCGTCAGCAGGATCGTTTTCTTTTCCTTTTTCAGTTCCTCGACGATGTCGTAAATTTCGCGCCGCACTTGCGGGTCGAGTCCCGCCGTAGGCTCATCCAGAAAAACGACGCGAGGATTGTTTACAAGCGCCATGGCCAGGGCCAGTCGCTGCTTCTGTCCGCCGGAAAGTTGGGAGTAAAATGCGTTTCGTTTTTCCTCGAGGCCGAAGCGCGCGAGCAGCTCCTGCGTGCCGCGCCGCTGCGGATAGAAGCTGCCGAACAGGTCGAGGGCTTCGTGCACGCGCATCTTGTCCGGCAGTGCAGTGGCCTGCAGCGCCGCGCCGATGACGTACTTGAACTCAGCCCCGCTCGTCTGCGGATCGAGTCCGCAGACACTCACGCTCCCGCTGTCGGGAGTGCGCAGCCCTTCTAGAATCTCGACCGTGCTCGTCTTGCCGGCGCCGTTCGGGCCAAGCAGCCCGAAAACTTCTCCCTCGTTGACCGCAAAGCTCACCCCTCGCAACGCTTCCACGTCGCCGTAACGCTTGGTCAGGCCGTTAACTTCAATCGTCGCCCCACTCAGCATGAGTCCTTATCTATAACACAATCCAATCGTGCGGCGCGAACCGCGACAGGATTCGGAAGTGGGCCAGTTTCTGAGAAGAGGACTTATCGGGCGGAATCCGACAAGCAATGCAAGAGTTTCGGTGTCTAATCATTAGGACTCGAAGTCTCCATGATTCAGCAGGAGGTTTAGCTATGAGCAACCCTGCTCTTGCCGTGGCTCTTGTCGGCCTTATAGTCGCCTCAGCTCCCAGGTCATTGCAGGATAAAAAGTTTGAGTACAACAAACAAGCGGAACTTGATGCTGAAGGAAACGTTTACGTGAGTTCTGACAAGGGTAATCTCATAAAGATGGCAGATAGGGGGCATTGTCGGGAGGTCGAGGTTGCTGATGACAAACAGACCGTCGGGTGCATGGTAAGGCTGAAGTCGGAAGAGCCTCCGCAGTCATTGCAATTGGAGATTTATCTAAAGGGAGGGGGGCCAGAGGAAGACGATTGGGCCCGGAACGCCCATTCGGGACTGGCATTTCTGGAATGGAGGTCAGCAGGTAACCGTGTACTCGGGGCCGCGCAATGGCTCGGGAACTTATGCGCTTTACGATACGGCCAGTGCTCATCTTATTGAGAAACTGGCTGAACCATCAGATGAGAGACTGCTCCCTCAATGGGCCAAGGGTCAGGCGGAAATCCAAGATGACTCCGTTCCCATGAGCGCAGCCCTGACGCTGGAGCGAACGAAGTGGATTGCAAAAGTCATGCGGCAAATTGGCAAGATTAAACCCGGCATGCGACGGAGAGACCTCTTAAGAGTGTTTACGACGGAAGGCGGTCTGTCCAATCGTTTCCAGAGGACGTACGTGCATATCGAATGCCCATATATCAAAGTCAACGTAAGATTCAGAGCCGCAACCAGTGAACGTAACGCCCTGACCGAAGACCCCAATGACATCATCGAATCCATTTCGCAACCGTACCTCGCTTGGGGCGCAATAGACTAATCTGATGCGCGCCGTTCGATAGTTTGCGAGGACAGGCACTCCCACCCAAGTCCTGATAAACGGAATGTGGCCCACCACCACGGGATTCGCTTTATCGGCTCTTTTTCTCTACCAGCGATCCGGTCCGGCGTGATTTGCCGGGGTTCCACTCATAATCCCTGAAATTCAAGATTCGCTTTTCCGCCAGCTCCAGCCCTTCCGTTTCGAGCAGCTTCCGCTGCAGCGAGGCGTGCGGCTCGCGAATGAGCAACCTGCCGCCGGCTCCCACGACGCGATGCCACGGCACGCCGCGCCCGCTGGGACACGCGGCCATGGCGCGTCCAGCGGTGCGCGCTCCACCGACGAGCCGCAGGGCTTTGGCGACCTGGCCGTAGGTCATGACGCGGCCGCGCGGAATTGTCTTCACCAGTTCGAATACGGAATTCCAATTCATCGGATTTGTTCCATCAATATGCGATTGTGATGGTACTAGCTCAAACGGACTAGCAACTTAAACCTTTCGAACTATAGCGCGCGCCAAGTTGTCAGCGCACACTTACCATCGTTAATCAGAAATACCGCATCTAAGTAACTAGGAGCATCAGAGATCGTCAAGCTTATTCGAGTGGATGCCGATAATAGAGATCGACAGACACTCCAACTTGCGCGATCCACGGTTCGGAGAAGAGGCAAAGGGAGTTACTCATACGAGGCAATTCTCCGAACAGTTCGACATCTAAATTGACAGCCGTAGTGGAAGTCACTTACACTACAGGCTCGATGTCGGTGCAGGGAGCGATCCATGGCTTTTCTACGTCGCAAAGGGAACACTTATTACCTGGTGCATAACGTCCGCGAGGGCGACCGGGTCAAGCAGTTGCACCTGGCCAAGCTCGGGGAGCGTCCCCGCATCACCGATGACGTAGTGAGGCAAGTCACCCGTACCTATCCCCTTGTGGACGTCAACTGGAACGAATTGCGCGAGCAGCTAAACAACCGCGTGGAGCTGTTCGATCCGAAATCCAACCAGATTCAAAAGCTCGTTTCCACTTTGCGCACTCTCAACCTCGATTTGGCAGATCTGTTTCCCCCGTTGCTGGATGTTTCGCACGCTCCGGAAGCGGGACAGGAAATCATCACGCAGCTCCGTCTGCTGCACTCCACTGTCGGAGTCAAACTCGACCAGTTTGATCGTGCCCCGCATCGGGGCGTGTTAGCGGACCGGAAGTTCCGGTAGGAGAATGGTCATGAGCACGAACCGCCCATCACAACAACAACTGGACCCCACGCTGAGAAGCGTGGAGTCGCAGGAATTCCAAGCCGCCCTGAAGAGCAAGGTCGTCGGCCAGGAAGAGGGAGTCCGCGCGCTGGTGGACCTGTACCAGGTCTTCTGCGCGGGGATGAGCTCGACCGGACGCCCGGTTGGCAACTTGTTATTTCTGGGACCGACCGGCTCGGGAAAAACGCGCATCGTGGAAGCGGCGGCTGAGATACTGTTCGGAGACCCGCGCGCGGTGATCAAGGTGGACTGCGCGGAGTTCCAACACTCGCACGAAATCGCCAAGCTGATCGGCTCGCCTCCAGGATATCTGGGACACCGCGAGACGCATCCGCTGATCACTCAGGAAGCGCTGGCGCAATATCACAAGGAAGATTTGAAGCTGAGTTTTTTGCTGTTCGATGAGATCGAGAAAGCGTCGGACGCGCTGTGGCAATTATTGTTGGGCATTCTGGATAAAGCGACGCTGACGCTGGGAGACAACCGGCGCGTGGATCTGTCGCAGACGATGATCTTTCTGACATCGAACCTGGGCGGTGGAGAGATCACGGAATTGATGACCGGCGGCATGGGCTTCGTGCAGCCGATGGACAAGCTGGAAGACAAGCTGGACGTGAAGGTGGAACGGACGGCGCAGGAAGCGGCGAAGAAGAAGTTCTCGCCGGAGTTCATGAACCGCTTGGACAAGGTCGTGGTGTTTCATCCACTGCGTCACGAGCAGTTGGAACAAATTCTCGAAATTGAGCTGGGAATGGTGCAGCAGCGAGTGTTGGACACGGGGCGAGGACAGTTCTTGTTCCGCGTGACCTCGGCGGCCAGAAGGTTTCTGCTGCACGAAGGCACGGACATCAAGTACGGCGCGCGGCACTTGAAGCGGGCCATCGAGAAGTTCGTGGTCTATCCGCTGGCGAACCTGCTGGCGACCGAACAGATTCGCTTCGGCGACATGCTGGTCGTCGATTGGGACGGCAAGTCCGAACACCTTTCATTCCAAAAGGAAGGCGAAGGCGCGGTGGTCCCGACGCCAGCCAAAGCGGCGCGCGGTGCAGCCGCTCAGATGGCGAAGGCAACAGGCGGAAAAGTAATCGAAGCTCCCACTCAGGTCATCGTCCGCGAGGCAAAAGCACCTTCGGCGTTGCCCTCTGCGGCTCCTCCTCCGGTGGCCTCCGGCCGCAAGAAGGTCGATCCGCAGTAGTCACTTCGAGTCTCTCAAAACGAAACCCCCGAGGGCGGCCCAGAAATATCGGCCGCCCTTTTCTTTTCCGTTCAAGTGGCACAGGCTTCAGCCTGTGGGGTTTGGCCCTGCAAGGTCCAACCCCCACAGGCTGAAGCCCGCGCCACCAAACGGATGTTCACGACTTGGTATACTATCTGAATCTTTCGATTCCGATGCGTTGTCTGGCGCAACGCGCACGTGCACTTTGACTCTCACGGTGCAATATACAAGCGCATCGTCCACAGGAATTTTCGGCGGGGGCGCTCGGCCCTTGAATACATTTTCGTTTCAAACCGATGGGTAGTGTCCCGCAGTGAAACACACGGACTTGGCCCCGGGCATACTTTCCGGTCCAATCTAACCTTATAACCATTGTAACTTCCCCACACTCAGTAGATTACAGATTGCGTTGATTCGCCGGGGATTTGGTCCCCGGGTTGCGAGATTCCTCCTTGTGTAGAGCGCAAGATGAGTTGGCGCTCGGCAAGCATTGGGGGACCCATGAGGCCTGAGAGAGCAAGACTTGATCCGAGCCGCCACAGTTCTGAGTCGCAGGAATTTGAATCGGCGATGCGGCGGCGAATTGTCGGGCAGGAAGACGGCATTCGCGCTGTTGCCGATTTGTATCAGGTGTTTCGCGCGGGGATGAGTTCGGCGGGACGCCCGGTGGGCAATTTGCTGTTCCTGGGGCCGACAGGCTCGGGGAAAACGCGGATCGTGGAAGCGGCGGCGGAGATCCTGTTCGGAGATCCGCGCGCGCTGATCAAAGTGGATTGCGCGGAGTTCCAGCACTCGCACGAAATCGCCAAGCTGATCGGCTCGCCTCCGGGATACCTCGGACACCGCGAGACGCATCCGCTCATCACGCAGGAAGAACTGGCAAAGCATCACACCGAGAAACTTCAACTGAGTTTTTTGCTTTTCGATGAGATCGAAAAGGCTTCGGACTCCCTGTGGCAATTATTGCTGGGCATTCTGGATAAGGCGACGCTGACGCTGGGAGACAATCGCCGCGTGGACCTGTCGCAGACCATGATTTTCCTGACGTCGAACCTGGGCGGCGGTGAGATCACGAAGTTGATGACGGGCGGCATGGGTTTCGCGCAGCCGAAGGACAAGTCGGAAGACCGGCTGGACCATAAGGTGGAGCGGACAGCGCAGGAAGCGGCGAAGAAGAAATTTTCGCCGGAGTTCATGAACCGCTTGGATAAGGTAGTAGTGTTTCATCCGCTGCGGCACGAGCAGTTGGAGCAGATACTGGAAATTGAGCTGGAAATGGTGCAGCAGCGAGTGTTGGACACGAGGCGCGGGCAGTTCTTGTTCCGGGTGACGAGTGCGGCGAGGAGATTTCTGTTGCAGGAAGGCACGGACATCAAGTACGGCGCGCGTCATCTGAAGCGGGCCATTGAGAAGTTCGTGGTCTATCCGTTGGCGAGCCTGCTGGCCACCGAGCAGATTTGGTTCGGAGACATACTGGTCATCGATTGGGACGAAGAGGATGAGGGCATCTCATTTCACCGCGAAGGCCGGGGCGCCGTTATTCCCGCGCCACCGCGGCGGCGCGCGCGCTCAGCCGTCGTGAGAAGCGCCGCCAGCGCCTCGGGAGCGGATAAGACCAGGGTAGCTGAGCCGGAATTAGAGCCGAGCCTGAGCAGGTAGGCTGAGTAGGACAGGCTTCAGCCTGTCGGTTTTCTGCCAGCATAGTCGAAACCGAAACCCGACAGGCTGAAGCCTGTCCTACTCACGCTTCTGTGGAATTCGCTTTCGGCTTCCAGCGCAGAACGGGCTTGCGCGCGGCGCCGACTTCGTCGAGCCGGCCAACCTTGGTGGAATGCGGCGCGGTCTTCACGATCTCGGGAGTCGTCGCGGCTTCCTCGGCAATCGAGCGCATCGCGTCCACGAACAGATCGCACTCCTGCTTGGATTCCGATTCGGTCGGCTCAATCATCATTGCGCCCGGCACGATCAGCGGGAACGCCGTCGTGTACGGATGGAAGCCGTAGTCGATCAGGCGCTTGGCGATGTCCATCGTGTTCACGCCATTCTTTTTTTGCCGCGCATCGCTGAAAACCACTTCGTGCATCGAGGGCAAATCGAACGGCAGGTCGTACACGTCCTCGAGCTTCTTGCGAATGTAGTTCGCGTTCAGAACCGCGTCCTCCGTGGCCTGGCGAATGCCCGGTCCGTAGGCCAGCGTGTAGGCGAGCGCGCGCACCAGCACTCCAAAATTGCCGCCGAACGCGCGCACCCTGCCAATCGATTTTGGTTTGTGACTTTCGAGCGCCAGATGTCCGTTCTTTTCCGCCAGGACGGGAATCGGCAGGTACGGTTCGAGAATTTTCTTGACCATCACCGGGCCTGCGCCCGGACCGCCTCCGCCGTGCGGCGTGGAAAATGTCTTGTGCAGATTGAGGTGCATCACGTCCACGCCAAAATCGCCGGGACGCGCGACGCCGGCCAGCGCGTTCATGTTCGCGCCGTCCATGTACAGCAGGGCGCCGTGTTCGTGCAGGATTTTGGCGGCCTCGGCGATGTTTTGCTCGAAGACGCCGAGCGTCGAAGGATTCGTGACCATCATGGCGGCCACGTCGCCATTCACAATTTCTTTCAGGCGCGCGATGTCGATCTGGCCGCGTTCATCCGAGCGCACGTTTTCAACGTCATATCCGGCGATCACCGCGGTGGCAGGATTGGTGCCGTGGGCGGAGTCGGGAATCAAAACTTTTTTGCGCGGGTGTCCCTGCGTGTCTTCGAGGTAAGCGCGAATCAGAAGTAGGCCGGTGAGTTCGCCCTGCGCCCCCGCCGCCGGCTCCAGCGTGCCCGTATCCATGCCCGTAATTTCCACAAGGCAATTGAGGAGCAGTTGCAGAATTTTCAAGCAGCCTTGCGAGAGTTCCTGCGGCTGGTAGGGATGCTCCGTGGCGATGCCGTCCAGGCGCGCGACGAATTCGTTCACGCGCGGATTGTATTTCATCGTGCAGGAACCGAGCGGGTACATGCCGAGATCGATCGCGTAGTTCCACGTCGAGAGCCGCGTGAAGTGACGGATCACTTCGATTTCGCTGACTTCCGGAAAACCTTCGATGGCCTCGCGAACGTAATCCGCGCCCAGCTCCGTCCGCGCGTCCACGGCGGGCACGTCGAGCGGAGGCAGCTCGAAGCCGCGCTTGCCGGGCGTGGACTCCTCGAAGATCAGCCCTTCATTCCGGTTGACTTGGCGTCCCGCGATTTTGATGCGATTGGTCAATCGAATGCTCCCTTAGCAAGGCTCCAAAGAAATTGGCCATGCAATCCCGATTTGTGGGTCGCGGCTTCAGCCGCGACATGAACATCTCCAAACATCGGGCTTTAGCCCCTGGCCGATCAGGGGCTAAAGCCCTTCGTACTGCTGTCGAATGTCGGAGCTAAAGCTCCGACCCACAAATCCTGCAAAACCGCCGGCGAAACGCCGGCGCCACGCATCTCTAAATCGGCTTCGACAAAATATCGCGAATCGCTTCGGCCATGCGTTCGATTTCCGCGCGCGAAATTGTTTCCGTGACGCAGAACAGTCCGCGCTTGGTCAAGTCCGCGAAGTAACTCCCGACCGGCAGCGGTCCGATAATTTTGTGCCGCAGCAATTCCGCGTTCACCAGCTTCACGGAACGGGGAAACTCGACCAAGAATTCGTTGAAAAACGGGCCGGAAAACGCCCGGCGCACGCCGCGAATTTTTTCCAGCTCTTCGAGCGCGAACCGCGCCTTGGCCAGATTCTGGTCCGCGAGTTCTTTCAAGCCCTCTTTGCCGAGCAGGCACAGGTGAATGTTCACGGCCAGGGCGCAAAGCGCCTGATTCGTGCAAATATTCGACGTGGCCTTCTCGCGGCGAATGTGCTGCTCGCGCGTGGCGAGAGTGAGCACGTAGCCGCGCTTCCCATGGCTGTCCACCGTTTCTCCCGCAAGGCGTCCAGGCATCTGCCGCACGAATTTCTCGCGCGTGGCGATCACTCCGGCGTACGGTCCGCCGTAACTCTGCGGCAGGCCGAAGCTCTGCCCCTCCATCGCCACGATGTCCGCCTCGACGGGAGGCCTCACCGCGCCGAGCGATACGCCTTCGGTGATGGCGACGACGAGCAGCGCGCCTTTCGTGTGCGCGAGCGACGCAAGGCGCGGAATCTGTTCGAGGACGCCAAAAAAATTGGGCGACTGCACGACTACCGCGGCGGTTTCGCTGGTGATCGCGCCTTCCAGACGATTCGCATCCACCTGGCCCGCGCTCGTAAATCCGATTTCGTCGATGCGCAGGCCGAGATTGCGCGTGTACGTCTCCAGCACCTGGCGATATTCCGGATGCAGCGACCGCGCCACGACGACGCGATGCCGCCCGGTCAGCCGCTCGGCCATGAGCACGGCCTCGGTCGTCGCCGTCGAGCCGTCCCACATCGAAGCGTTGGCGACTTCCATCCCGGTGAGCTGGCACATCAGCGTCTGAAACTCGAAGATCGCCTGGAGCGTGCCCTGGCTGATTTCCGCTTGATACGGCGTGTAGGAAGTGAGGAATTCGCCGCGCTGAATCAGCGAATCCGTGACCACCGAGCGCAAATGGTTGTAGACGCCCGCGCCGAGAAAGCTCGTGTACCCGCAGGAATTTTCCGCCGCGCGCGCGCGAAAATATTCGATAATTTCCTGCTCGGACATCGCAGCAGGGAGCTTCAGCGGATCTTTCAGCCGGAAGGCTTCCGGGATCGACGCGAACAGATTTTCGATGGACCGCGCGCCGATGGCATCCAGCATTTCCCGGCGCTCGACTGTGCTCTTGGGAAGATAGCGCATCAGGCCGAGGCTTCCTTTTCGGAGATGAACGCCTGGTAGGCGGCGGCGTCCATCAGCCCGGAAACTTCGGCGGGATTGGCGAGCTTGATCTTGATGAGCCACCCGGCGCCATGCGGATCGGAGTTCAACGTTTCGGGAGCGCTCGAGAGCGCGGCATTGGCTTCGGTCACTTCGCCGGAAACGGGCGCAAAAATCTCGCTGACCGCCTTGACCGATTCCACGGTGCCGAACACTTGCCCGGCCGTGATTTTCGCGCCGGCCGCGGGCATTTCCACGAAAACGACGTCGCCCAGTTCATGCTGCGCGTAGTCGGTGATCCCGATTGTGCCCGTGCTGCCGGACACTTTGATCCACTCGTGTTCCTTGGTGTAGCGATAGTCGCTTGGGTACATTACGGCTCCTTGAATCTGGTAGGACAGGCTTCAGCCTGTCGGTTTTACATTTGCGTTGCTCCAAAAGAAAAACGACAGGCTGAAGCCCGTCCTACCAAATTCTACTTCGTTCGCTTGTAAAACGGCATCGGAACGATTCGCGCGGGTGCCTGATTCGCGCGGATCCCGATGCTGATTTCCGTTCCCGGCGCCTTGGATGCCGTCGGAACATAGGCCATGCCAATATTCTTTTTCAGAAACGGCGCGGGCGATCCGCTCGTCACCCGGCCAGCCGGCTTGCCGCCGATCGAAACCACGCAGGCGTCGCGCGCGATAAGACGATCCTGCATCTCGAATCCCACGAGAGCGCGATCGATTCCTTTTTCTTTTTGCCGGATGAGAACATCGCGTCCAAGAAATTCTCCCTTGGCCGGTTTGCAGATCCAGCCGAGGCCCGCCTCCCACGGCGTCGTCGTCTCGTCAATTTCGTGGCCGTAGAGGCACATGGACGCTTCGAGGCGCAGCGTGTTGCGCGCGCCCAGGCCGCACGGCAGCAGGCCTTCCCGGGAGCCCGCATCGAGAAGCTTCGTCCACAGCTTCTCGGAATGTTCCGGCGCGAAATAAATCTCAAAGCCGTCTTCTCCCGTGTAACCGGTGCGCGCAATCAGGCAGTCCACGCCATCCACTTTCCCGAACGCAAAATAATAATAGCGGATCGATTCGAGCGGCACGGCCGTGAAACGTTGCAGGATGCCCAGCGCTTTCGGCCCCTGAATCGCGAGCTGCGAATAGCGCTCGCCCGCATTTTCGATTTGCGCGCCCGCGCGATTGTGCGCGCGGATGTGCTCGAAGTCCTGATCCTGATTGCCCGCGTTGACGCACAAAAAATAATGCGTATCGGAAATCTTGTGCACGAGCAGGTCATCGACAAACGTGCCTTGCTCGGTCATCAGCCCGGAATAATGCGCCTGCCCGACCACGAGCTTCGACGCGTCGTTGCAGGTGACGTGCTGGACGAGCTCAAGCGCCCGCCCCCCGCGAACCTCAATTTCGCCCATGTGGCTGACGTCGAACAGTCCTGCCGCGGTGCGAGTCGCCATGTGCTCCGCCACGATGCCCGAATACTCGACCGGCATGTCCCAGCCGCCAAAGTTGACCATTTTGGCTTTGAGGCGACGGTGAACGCCGTTCAACGCGGTCTTGCGAAGTTGGGTGGTAGTAGGAGATGTCACTCGAAATTCTCAGGAACTATCGCGCAAAATCGAAACTAACACGCGGCTTTGAAACGTGTCAAGAAAGGGGGCGGAGAAGCAGGAGAGGTGCGCAGGAGTTGCGCAGCACGGCACTTGCGGCTTGTTCTGGCGCGCCGGGCTGGCCTATAGTGTTTTGTAGAGGGCTTTGCGCCTGGGGTGGTTATTTTGGTCCTGCGCAAAGGCGAAGGAAGAATATGCAAAGCACAGTGATGTGTTCGCAATGCGACCTGCCGGAGGGCATGTGCAAGTGTGACCGCTATTGCTGCTATTGCCAGGGCCAGCAGAGCATCCGGCTCTGCGTCGATGGCAAATACTACTGCCCGGATTGCCGGGAAGCGTGCGAAATTAGCGTAGCCCAATCCAATGCCCAACCCCATGGCTGAAGAACCTGTGCGCGTCGTGTTTCACCTGGACCAGGATTGGAATCTGGTCGGGGTATTTTGCTGCGCCGTGGAACATCAGGCGATCCAAGCGGGATTTGAGACGGAAGCGGGCGCCCAGCTCGCCAGGGCTGCGGGAGACGTTTGCCGCGAAACCATTTCGCAACTCGGAGGCAATGGCCAAAGCGTGGACGTTACGCTGGACACGTTTTCCGACCGCATCGAAATTGCAATCCGTTGCCGCGGCCAGGTGCTGCCCGCCCTCGGGCTGGATAAGTTTGCGTTTTCCGATGCAGAAACCGGAGGAACGGGCGGGATCAACGGCCGGGAATTACTCTCGCGCGTGGACCGCGTGCTCTACAACGCCGAGGACGGCGTGGCCCGGACCACGCTGGTCAAGTTTCTTCCAGCCCATCACTGAAACATTTGCCCTCACTTAAAACGATTGTCGAAGGTGGTTTAAGTAGCACAGACTTCAGTCTGTGGGGTTCCGTTACTGAATCCAGATTTCACTCGCCAGCCAAGATCCAATGGAAACCCACAGACTGAAGTCTGTGCTACTAAATTCCAAAGCAGGGAAATCCTAATTTTCATTCAGCAGGACGTCAATGGATTGCTTGAGTTCGGGAGACTGCCAATCTTGCGCGCCGACAATCTTCCGTGCGATTCGCCCCTGGCGATCAATTAGGTAGGCCTCCGGAATCATGACCGTCCCATAACTTGCCTTGATCTTCTTGGTCGGGTCGCGGTAGGTTGGGAAATTCACATTGTTGTCATGAAGAAATTTGTTGTACGCCGGTTCATCTTCATCTTCGCTGATGGCCAGCACCACACCGCCTCGCTTTGAAATGTCCTGCTGGAGGTGATTCAGTGAATCGGCTTCTTCGAGGCATGGAGGACACCAGGAGGCCCAAAAATCCAAGATGACGACTTTGCCGCGCAGGTCCGACAAATGCGAGGCGCCCGTAATCTGCATGTCAAAATCCTTGGCCCTCCGACCCGCCAGGCTTGGTTCGCCCTGGCGATAGGACGGCGCCGCAAACACGTAGAGCACTGCTGCCACAAAGACCAACGCGATCGGGCCTAGAATCTTATGCTTCAATGTTTTTTCTCCGGCCCTTATATAATACCTTTTCGACCCGGCTTCGCGCGAGCCGATTTGCTCTTGAGGGACAGCCACTCTTGGCTGTCCCCGCAGATGTGTTGCAACTGCGCGGGACGGCCGAGGCGGCAGCCCGAGGGACAGCCAAGAGTGGCTGCGCCACTTCCAATGAATCTCCATCCAAATGTTTCCGCGATCGTGCCCGCGCGCAACGAGGAAGCGACGATTGCGGCCGCGGTCGAGTCGCTGGCTGCGCAGCCCGAAATTAAAGAAATAATCGTCATCAACGATCAGTCGACGGACGGAACCGCCGCGCAACTCCGGCAGCTTTCTTCGCGCTACACGCAATTGCGCGTTCTCGAAACAAAGGAATTGCCCGCCGGATGGGTGGGGAAGAACTACGCGGTATCGCTCGGAGCGGCGCAGGCGACGGGGGACTGGGTCCTGTTCACCGACGCGGATGGCATACATCTGCCCGGCTCCACGGCGCATGCCCTGGCCGATGCGGCGGAGAACGGCGCGGGCCTTGTGTCATATTCGCCCGAGCAGGAAACGCACACCTGGTGGGAAAAGGCGCTGATCCCCTTCGTGTACACGCGCCTGGGGCACAAATATTCCTACGCCGCGGTAAATCATCCCGATTCGCCGGCAGCGGCGGCCAGCGGGCAATACTTGCTCATTCGTCGCGAGGATTACGCGCGGATTGGCGGGCACGCCGCGGTGGCCGGAGAAGTCCTCGAGGACGTGGCCCTGGCGCGGCTTGCGAAGCAAGCGGGCGTGCGCCTGCATTTTGCTTCGGGAAACGGGATCATGCGCGTGCGAATGTATCGAACATTTGCGGCAATGTGGCAGGGCTGGACGAAAAACCTGTATCCCCTTATGGGTGGCACATCCCGCGCCGTGGGGCGCGAGCTTTTTCGAGTGGTCCCGTGGATTCCTTTGTTGGTACTTCCGCTGGCCCTATTGCATCTAATCTGGGGAGTGCTGGGAGTCGCCCTGCTCGCAGGGCGGCATGCCGCCTATGTAGCGGACTTGCGGCGAAATCGTTTTCCGGGAGCGCTTGCCTTATACTACTTGCCGGGGGTTGCGTTGTACGCTGCGGCGCTGCTGAATTCGGAATGGCGTTATGCGCGGGGCAGCGTGGCATGGAAGGGGCGGGAGTATCCCGTGAATCGTGAATCGTGATTCGTGAAAAGCTGCCTTCGATCTGCTGGCAGAAATCGCTGACGACTTCCTTCACTTTATGGTTTATCTGACACGCAAGATTGAGTTTTCGGCGTCGCATCTCTATCACAACCCGGCGTTTTCGGCCGAGGAGAACCGGCGCGTCTTCGGCAAGTGCAACAACCCGCACGGACACGGACACAATTACGTGTTGGAAGTGACCGTGGCTGGCGAGCCGGACCCGGCGACGGGCATGGTGCTCGACTTGAAGGAGCTGAAAGAAATTTTGCAGCGCGAAATCACAGACCGGATGGATCACCGCTTTCTGAATTACGAGGTTCCTGAACTTGCGGGGCAGATTCCGACGTGCGAGAACATCGCGGCCGTCATCTGGCGGCTGCTCGAACCGAAGATCACGTGCGGGCATTTGAATCGCGTGCGCCTGTACGAGACGCCGGACCTGTTCGTCGATTGTTACGGCGAAAGCAACGGCGCGCACGCGCCCGCCGGCGGCGCGCGATGAAGCTGCAACTGTCGCGGCGATACCGGTTTTCCGCGTCGCACCGCCTGCACAGCGCGCAACTCGGAGAAGAAGAGAACCAGCGCGTGTACGGCAAATGCAACAATCCGTACGGACACGGCCATAACTACGTCGTGGAAGTGGCCGTCTCCGGCCCGGTGGATCAGGCCACGGGAATGATCGCGAACCTGAATGATCTTGACGCTTTTGTCGAAAGCGAAGTCATTGAACCGTTCGACCATAAGTATCTGAACGAAGAAATTACGGAATTTCGCGAGAATGTTCCAACCGCGGAAAATATTTGCATCGAGATTTTCAATCGCCTCAGCCGGTTCCCCCGGGCCAGGCTGGAGCGCGTACGCGTCGAGGAAACTGGACTGAACAGTTTTGAATACGCAGGAGAGCCTGCCGGAGCGACCCATGAGTGATGACAGAAAACGAGTCGAGGAATTAACGCTGACCGAACCGGGCGTCGCGGAATCTCGCGAATCCATCGCCGATCATATGCGGAAAATATTGCAATCGATCGGAGAGGATCCCAACCGCGACGGCTTGCGGCGCACGCCAGAGCGATTTGAGAAGGCCTTTCGTTTCCTGACGAGCGGCTACCAGCAGGACCCGGAAAAGCTCCTGAACGGCGCCATGTTCTCCGTGTGCTACGACCAGATGGTGCTGGTGAAGGACATCGAGTTCTACAGTCTGTGCGAGCATCACCTCCTTCCATTTTTCGGGAAATGCCATGTCGCGTATATTCCCGACAAGAAGGTGGTCGGCCTGTCGAAAATTCCACGGCTCGTGAACATGTTCGCGCGGCGATTGCAGATCCAGGAGCGCCTGACGAATCAAATCGCCAACGCCATTCAGGCGAAAATCGCTCCGCTCGGCGTGGGCGTGGTCATCGAAGGGCGGCATCTCTGCATGGTGATGCGCGGCGTCGAGAAGGAAAGCTCGCAAACAGTGACCAGCGCGATGCTCGGCTCGTTCAAGGACAATCCGAAGACGCGCGAGGAATTTCTGTCCTTGATCCGCGGGAAGTAGCACAGCCACACTTGGCTGTGTGGGTTTGAGGATCGCTCGCGCAAGCGGCCTGGCCCATCGACATTTGCGAAATTCACACAGGCAAGAGTGCCTGTGCTACTAAAATCCGTTCGAATGTTCTTCCACAGAAGAAAATTTTTGCATGTGGCTGCGGGCCTATGGTAGTCTCCTAAGGTCGAAGAGAAGACGAAATCAGAGCAAAAAGTGGGTTGGGCGGAGAGGGCGACTTGATGGAAGCCAAGTCAATGTTGATCGAGCAGTATCAAAAGCATGTGAAGGATACGGGCTCGCCGGAAGTGCAAATTGCTTTATTGAGCGAGCGAATCAACTATTTGACGACGCATCTGAAGGCGCACCTCAAGGACCATGCATCGCGACGCGGGCTGATTATGATGGTCAACAAGCGCCGCCGTCTTTTGGATTATCTCAACCGTCGTGACCCGGATCGGTATCGCGAGATTGTCGAACGCCTTAGTTTGCGCAAGTAAACGCTCCTTAGACGGAGCAAAATCGCGCCAACAACATCTCCCGACGTTCGCGGAGTTCTGTAGGATTTTGGCGGCCCGAGGCGAATGCGCCCGGCCGCTTTTTTTGTAGGCAGACTCCGCCGCACCGCTCGCAGTCGTTCATTGTTTTCTCTTCCAAACAAAACGGGAAAAGTTTCTCCCGCACTCGAATGGCTTTCCGCGCGCGTATGGCCCGATGGTTCGGGACGCGGCGGCGAGTCGAAAGGACCACTGTATATGTCGCAAGCAGCACCCGCTCCCCATCAGGTTACCGTCGAAGTCGGCGGACGCACGCTGACTCTGGAAACCGGAAAAATTGCCAAGCAGGCCAACGGCGCCGTACTGGCGCGCTATGGCGATACCGTCGTGCTGGTCACGGCGTGCATGGATTCCAAGGCGAATGACCGGGATTTTCTTCCCCTCACCGTGGACTACCGCGAATACACGTATTCGGCAGGAAAAATTCCCGGCGGCTTTTTCAAACGCGAAGGGCGCCCCTCGGAACGCGAAATTCTGACTTCCCGAATGATCGACCGCCCGCTGCGTCCGCTGTTCCCCGAAGCGTGGCGCAACGAAACGCAAATCGTCGCCATGGTGCTTTCGGCGGACAGCGAAAACGATCCGGACATGATCGGCATCACGGCGGCGTCGGCGGCTGCATTTATTTCCGACTTGCCGTTCACGACGCCGGTGGCGGCCGTGCGCGTTGGTCTGGTCGACGGCAAGCTTGTCGCGAACCCCACGACTGCCGAACAGAAAACCAGCCTGCTGAACATCGTCGTGGTTGCGACCGAGCAGGCCATCGTCATGATTGAAGCGGGCGCGATTGAAGTGAGCGAAGACACGGTCGCCGACGCGCTCGAATTCGGGCACGAACAGATCAAGCACATCATCGCGGCGATCCGCCAATTGCACGACAAGATCAAGCCGAACAAAGTGACAGTTCCGCCGCTGCCGTTTGATGAAGCGCTGGCCAAGGAAATCGAGCAGAAATTCGGCGCGAAACTCCACGACGCCCTGGACACCAAGAAATATCCGAAGAAGGAAAGCTATCACCTGATCGACGACGTAAAGAAAGCGGTTAAAGAGTCGATCCCGGAAGAGGACGAAGAGAAGCGCACGCTGGCCATGCGGGCGTTTGAACGCTTGCGCGAAAATTATTTCCGCGACGACATCCTGCACCGCAACCGGCGCCCGGATGCCCGCGCGTTCGATGAAATTCGCGATATCACCTGCGAAGTGGGAGTGCTCCCTCGCGCGCACGGCTCGGCGCTCTTCACGCGCGGCGAGACGCAAGCCCTGGCCACGACCACGCTCGGCACCAAGGAAGATAAGCAGCGCCTCGACTTGCTTTTCGAGGAAGAATCGTTCAAGCGCTTCATGCTGCACTACAACTTCCCGCCATTCTCCGTCGGCGAAGTGAAATTCCTGCGCGGGCCGGGACGCCGCGAAATCGGCCACGGCGCGCTTGCCGAACGCGCGCTGTTGAACCTGCTTCCGCCGGAAACCGATTTCCCGTACGCCATGCGGCTCGTTTCCGACATCATGGAATCGAATGGGTCGTCCTCGATGGCCACGGTTTGCGGCGGCTCGCTCTCGCTGATGGATGCGGGCGTGCCGATCACCTCGGCGTGCGCGGGCATCGCCATGGGCCTCGTTGTCGAAGGCGACAAACACGCGATCCTCACCGACATCGCGGGCGCAGAAGACCATTACGGCGACATGGATTTCAAGGTTGCCGGCACACGCACCGGAATCACCGCGCTCCAGATGGACATCAAAGTCGGCGGCATCAGCGTGAAATTGATGCGGCAGGCGCTCGAGCAAGCCAGGCGCGCGCGTTTGCATATTCTGGACATCATGGACCAGACAATTTCAACGGCCCGGCCCAAGATGTCCACCTACGCTCCCCGGCTGCACCAATTGCAGATTCCGACGGACAAGATTCGCGACCTGATCGGCCCGGGTGGAAAGAAAATCCGGTCGATCATCGAAGCCACCGGCGTGAAAATCGACGTCATGGACGACGGCAAGGTGCACGTGTTCGCCAACAGCGGCCCGTCCGCCGAAGCGGCGCTCCAGATGATCCGGGACATTACGGCATCCGCCGAAATCAACAAGACGTATCTCGGCAAAGTGGTGCGCCTCGCGGAATTCGGCGCGTTCGTGGAAATTTTCCCGGGCACCGACGGCCTCCTGCACATCAGCGAAATCGCCGAGCAGCGTCTCCGCGACGTGCGCGACGCGCTGAAGCTGGGCGACCAGGTCCTCGTCAAGGTCCTCGCCATCGAGGGCAATAAGATTCGCCTATCGCGCAAAGCCGTCCTGCGCGAACAGCGCGAAAAGCAACAGAAGGAAACAGCAGGCGGGCAGGGCTGATCGTGATTTGTGATTCGTGACGCGCGAGTCCCGGCTGGACTTTTAGCTGGAAAGAAATAAGAAACGGGGAGGCGAATCATCGCCTCCCCGTTTTGTTCTTGGTTCTCTTGTCGGAATATCGCACCGCCGAAAAGACACATTGAGACCACCCCTGCCGGCAGAATTTCGTGATCCTGTCTGGGCCTGCTCTGGTGGCAAGTTCGTTGTGTCGAGGGCAGGAGAAGCGAACGATGCGCGAGACAGAGGTCCGATTCGGGAATTCCGGTTCACAACTGTTCAAAACTGGACAGACACTCGTCCTGAGTACCGTCATGATTGTGCTCCGAATGGGGTGAATCATGAAAACGGACATAAAAATGCGATTTCCGAAGTCTTTTGGAGTATTTAGTCCGACGGGACATGTCGTGATGGCGTTCACAACCGACGGCGAGGCCGAACATGCGCGGAAATTGCTGTTCAAAAACGGGTTCGCCCAAGGGGACGTTACGCATTATGGCAAAGATGAAGTTTTGGCAGAGCTGGAGAAAAGCGAGGAACAGGCGACAAGCCCGGCGCAGATCGGTCAAGAAGTTGCCAAGGTTGACGAGTATCTCCTGCTTGCAAAACAAGGCTGCGGATTTCTAGTTCTCCATGACCCGGAGGATGAAAGCGCAAAACGCGCCGTTGCTATCGTGAAGTCTTTAGGATTAAAGTTCGCGGAAAAATACAACCGGCTGACCATGGAAAGACTCGCGTAGCTTTTTGATTCTGCACGGCCATTCTGGCTTTCCTCAGCGAAAAAGTCTTCCTTATCGCCAATGCAAGGCAAAACGCCTTGGCTTGGAACATGGTGATGGTTGACCGTCACGCGGAGTTTTCTGAATGGGCGAATATTTTAGGGAACGTTCACAAACGGAACACTCAGATATTCGCGCACGCGAACAATCACTACGCCCATGTACGAACGCACCTCAATTGTAGGATTTATCGCAGGATTCGTGACCGCGGCCGCAAACCTGCCGCAGGTATTGTTTTGCGAGCTCAACAGTTCGACGCAACGCCATCTAATCGATTGATCCCACAAAACTTCCCTAGAGAACCGATTTGTCCGGCTGTACTCGATCACAACTAAACAGGGTGGTGTTCCGCTTGAATCAACCCTCGCGAAAGACTTTAGCTTCTGAGACCGCTGCAAATAGAATTCGATCTAGTGTTGCGTCGACCCATTGAGACCGCCCTGTTTATCGGACCTTATCCGGATTAGGCGGTTGTCTTCGCGAATTGCAGTGGTTTACTTCTCTGGATCTTCCGTGATGGTGACGTCAACGTGAGCGCCCTTTTTGAGCTTCACATCATCGCCATGTTCATCTGTTAATGTATTTTCAAAACGGAGATCACGATAGCGTCGGTCGGCGCCGTCAACAGCAATCTGTGCCTTCTCCGGCTGGCTCGGACGTGGAGACGGGATAATTTTCTTGACGGTTCCGGGCATGACAGTACTCGGGTGTTCTGGAATTCGCCCAGTATCTAGTTTCAGTCCCGCTATTCTTGCGGACCTGGCCATTCGTGGCTTCGCCATTTCCTTCTCGACGCTGGCATGCGACGCGTTGCCCGTCTTTTTCCTGATTTTCATATGCGGCACTCACCCAACATGGCACCGGGATAGAAGCAGCGCGGTCCCATTTTGCACGATTGCGAATATTCTTCCTGAAATGTCCTCAGACTCGCTTGACGATATAAATAATCAAGCAAATGATCAGCAACGTACCGATTATTCCGTATCCAAACATCGTTTTCTCCTAACCTTTGTCCAGCGGCTTTCAATGGAAGGTGGTGGCAAGAGCAGCTTCCAAGAGGTCAAACTGCAAAGGCCCACCCGGACTACCGTGTGCAGTCACCCCGCGAAGGGCATGGCCGCTACGTTCCATTAAATCCGACTCCATCATGTCGATATTCAGGATGAATGTCTGTGCTGTTGTGAACATTTAAGAATGGCGTCGTTCTTTATAGTGAAGTCGAGGGAGATAACAATGAATTTTCGAAAAGTTCGCTGGTCCGTAGCATTGATTTTTATGGGAGCATTTGTGATGCCGCTGGGCATTGGAGTATCCGATTTGGGTGCAATGGGGATACAAGGCTCGCTGCAACCCGGCAACCCGTTTCCTAACGATCCCAACAACCCCAACAATCCGCCCAACAACCCCAACGGGCCGAACCCTCCGGGCAGCAATAATCCCGACAAACCCAACCTTCCGAAGAAGCCAAAAAATCCCAATAACCGTAAAGTGCCGCCGAAGAGTCCGCCGAGCGTTCCCGACAATCCGAATCCTCCAAGCGGACCCAACAACCCAAATCCTCCAAGCGGGCCGAATAACCCCAATCCCCCGAGCGGGCCGAATAACCCCAGTCCTCCGAGCGGCCCAGCACCCACCGCGCCATCAGGGCCGGGTGGAACGGGCGGAATGGGCGGCGGAACGCGATAGGATATGGGTTTGGCGCACGGCACCCGATCTCAACGGAAAAAATTGCCAAGTGTGAGTGTGTTCCGTGTCCAGAGACGCGCAGAACTGCTCGCAATGAGGACTCAGAGGCTCCTTGTGAAGGCCTGGCTGCGGTTCAGGACAAGACACGATATGACCGGGTGTGGCGCGGAAAATTATTTGCGTAAAGCGTATCCAGGGTTGGGGCTGCTCTGATTGCGATTGGGTCTTCCTATCTTCATGTCCGCCGTCGGGCAAAACGATCGAAGAAATGATGCGGAATTTTGAGGCGCACCGAGACCGCGAAAGATTTTGGGTTTTGAGACTCCGGCCGGTAGATTGCGGGCTAGTGATTTGTCGATCCATTTAGACCGCCCCGTTTCTCGGGGGGAAATCGATCCAATCACGGAATCCCCCGCCGCAAATCTCATCCTCTTTGCGCTATGTGTCTGCCGTGCAAATTTATTGGAGCAGTGATGCGATCGACACCCTGGCGCAGCAGGATTTTTTTCATTGTTATCCGAACGGATGTATACTCCCAGCTACTGGGAAGGCCAAGGACACAGTTCCTGGCTACTTCAACCGCGAAGGAGCGCCCATGAGTTCCAAGTTATCTGGACGAAGAAGATTCCTGAGGGATAGCGCCGCATTGGTTGGTTTGGCGGCGGGAGCGGGAGCGGTGCCTTCCGCCGGCGCCCAGATGTCGCCTTCTGAGGCGGCCACTAAAGATTGCAAAGAGAACAAGGATCTGATCGCCTATGGCGAGCGCTCCCGTTACGTGAAATCGGTCCGCATTCCCGTGATGGAGAGGATGTCCCCGGATGAATTCGGAATGACGTTTCACGTGTTGTCGCCGCTCCAGGATTCGGTGGGAATGATCACGGCCTCGTCGCTCCATTATGTGGCGACCCATCGCGGCTCCTTTGTACCGGACATCGATCCCCAGGAACATCGGCTGATGATTCACGGCATGGTGGACCGGCCGCTGATTTTCACGGTGGACGAACTAAAGCGCCTGCCATTTGTGACCCGCGCTCATTTCCTGGAGTGCAGTGGAAATCGCGCGAGAGCCATGCATAAAACCGTGCAGCAGTCGCACGGGATGACCAGTTGCTCCGAGTGGACCGGCGTGCCCCTGTCCCTGTTGCTCAAGGAGGCCGGCGTGCAAAGCGGCGCGTCCTTCGTCGTGGCGGAAGGCGCGGAGACCGTGAAAGGCGCGACGAGCCTTCCTCTAGAAAAGGTCATGGACGATTGTCTGGTGTGCTACGGCCAAAATGGCGAGCCAGTGCGTCCCCAGCACGGCTTCCCGCTTCGGTTGATCGTACCCGGCTATGAAGGAATTCATAACGTCAAGTATCTGCGCCGAATCAAGGTGGTGGACCAGCACTATATGACCTACAACGATTACGGACATCTTGCCGCCGATGCCCGTGTCGCGGCTCTCAATCGCCAGGTTGGCCCGAAATCGGTCATCACCTTTCCTTCCGGGGAGCAAAAGCTGCCCGGCTCTGGATACTATGAAATTACTGGCCTGGCTTGGTCGGGGTCGGGTGCTGTTCGTAGCGTGGACATCTCGCTCGACGGCGGGCAGACCTGGACGCCGGCTGAGTTTCGATCCCCGGCATATCCGATGGCGCATACCCGGTTTGGCTTCCACTGGAAATGGGACGGGAAGGAGTGCGTGATCATGTCCCGCTGCACGGACGAACTGGGCACCGTGCAACCCACGCGAGCCGAAATCGCGAAATACTGGAATGTGCCAAATGACAAAGATCTCCAGATAAAAGGCCTGGACAATAGCGTTTTTGGGTGGAGAGTGGCCAGCGACGGGAGCATTCACAATGGTCTCGCGTAAACTACTCCTCCTTGTGATGTTTCTGGGGCTCAGCCAGATTTGCAGGGCGCAGTCACCCACCTACGGTGTGGGCAGAACTCCCACTGCGGAAGAAATCCACAAGTGGGATATCTCGATCGGACCCGAGGGAAAGGAGCTCCCGCCAGGAAGCGGAACCGCCGTGCAAGGCGCGGGACTCTTTGTTCGTAAGGCCTGCTTTGGATGCCATGGAGAAACAGGTTCAGGCGGCCCAGCTCCGACTTTGATAAAGAGCGACGGCAAGACCAAGTCCGCCTATCCTTGCCTCAACCCTTGCGTGAACGATTCCAACCTCATGTCATTCCACTCGCCGTACGCTACGACGATCTGGGATTACATCAATCGCGCCATGCCACTCACCAAAGAGGGCACACTAAAGCCCAATGAGGTATACGCGCTGACTGCCTACCTCCTCTTCAAGAACGGGATCATCAAAGAGGACGAGGTGATGGACGCCCAGAGCCTGCCGAAGGTTAAAATGCCAAACCGCGATCACTTCGCCCTGGCCCCGGAATGGAAGCACGGGACACCAAGGCTTCAGGGTTACCCCTGATCCCTGTTCAAACAGGACCCCGACACGCTAGTAATTTGGCCTGCCTGATGAATTGCTTGAACGACTCACAAAATTGATAATTTTCTCTGTTACTTCAACGTAGCCGTAAGTGTGCTTTGCGCCCAAGAAGACCGCGTATCGTCATGTGAGAGCCACATGCCGATAACGCCGTTAATCAGGACTTGGCCTAGGAGGGAGATGCTATTGGCGATCAGTGCTGAAGGTTCATGCGGCGCAGAATGTCCATGAACCGCGGGTCCGAGCGCAGCGGATCAAATATTGGGTCCACTGCAATGCCTGTTCCTCCACCTATAGAGCCGTCCAGATAAGCCTTTTCCAACCACTCGAATGCCTTGTCCTTTTCCCCAAGGCCCACATAGATTCTGGCCATGGACACCGCAGGAACATACTTCTGCTTCGACAACTCGTTCAATTTATCGAGCACCTGCTGCGCTTCTGCCCTTCTACCTGCAACAGCGTAGGCATATCCGAGAAAGGGGAACTCCTTTTCAAACTCCGCTATACCTTCCTTGTCCATGGATTTTTGGAGATATGCCAGACCCAGCCAATGGTGCGCCGGATTGAAGTTTGGGTCCATCTCTAGTGTCTTCCGCTCTTGCTCTATCGCTAGTTCATACTTTCGTGCCTCGTAGAATACGTGTCCCAAATCCGCGTTAATGATAAGCGATAGTGGATCAAGTTCAACCGCTCGTTTGCTCTCGTCGATGGCTTCTTCAAACCGCCCCCCCATGTATGCCAAAGCTAATCCATAAAAGTGGTGGGCGGTTGCAGAGCCAGGATTGAGTTCGATGGCTCGCTTGAATTCCTGCTCTGCACCTGACCAGTCCCAGTCATAATTTGATTTGATAAATGCCAGCGAGGCGTGCGCTTCGGCGAGCTTGTCGTCGATCTCCAGTGCCTTTAGCGCCTCTTCCAAGGCTTTCGGATAGCCCTCCTTTGCGGGAACAAAACCGAAGCCTGCAAGTCCAGTGTAGCAATCGGCTAGGCCGGCATACGCCAAAGCGTAGGTGGGATCTTTGGCGATCGCTTGCTGAAAGTATTCGACGCCCTTCTTAAATCCCTCCTCGGTTTTTTTGTCCCACTGGTAGCGCCCTTCGAGATAGTCCTGGTAGGCTTCGACATTCTCGGTGTAGCGCTTAGCTAGGCGCTTCTCATCTTGGGCCGTGAGTCGCAGCCGCAGCGTGTTCGTGATTTCTCTCGCGATCTCATCCTGGAGCGCAAAAATATCTGCGAGCTTCCGGTTATACTGTTGGCCCCAGAGATGGTCATCGTTTCGCGCGTCGATTAGTTCCGCGCTGATCGCCAGCGTATCGCCGCGCTGCGTAAGCCGTCCTTTGAAGATCGCTCGGACGCCGAGTTGGCGCGCGACCTCCTCTGGATCTGTCTCTTTGCCTTTGTAGTGGAATACGGAATCCCGCGACTTAATCTTCAGATTCGGAAGCTGGGACAGGTTATTGATAAGGCTCTCTGTGATGCCATCGCTCAGGTATTCTGTATTTTGATCTCCACTGACATTTACGAAAGGCAGCACAGCTATTGAGTCTATCGTCTCACCGTGCTCAGCAGGTCTGTAAATCAAGCCAGCAGCCGCCAGCAAAACCAATAGGGCAACCACAGCGATCCAGAGTGCTGTTCTACTGCGCCACCAAGGGTTAAAGCTGGTTACCGAAGCCATCGAGCGCACGGCCACTCGCCCCGAATCCGTGTCGCGTTTCGTCCTTGCCTCTGCCGTTGCGGGAGGCAGTAACGCCTCCTCGATTTCAATCCGAGCGTCCCCAAGGTCCCGCAGACGCCGCTGAGGATCTTTCTGGAGGCATCGCCGCAGCAAGTCTCGAATCTTCGCAGGAGTCGAGGCGGGTAAGGCTTGCCAGTCGGGCTCTCGTTCAAGGATGGAAACAATCATGTCCGAGAGAGTATCGCCGGTAAAAGCCTGCCTTCCCGTCAGCAGTATGTACAGCACACAGCCAAATGCCCAGACGTCGGTGCGCTTATCCACCGACTTGCCGCGCGCCTGCTCCGGGCTCATGTACGCCGGTGTGCCCAGGATTCTTCCTTCTTCCGTCCCCATTGCAGTTAGCGTCGGTGCATTGGAAAGGTCTAGACCGCCGTCACTCGCGAAGGCCTTCGCCAATCCAAAGTCCAGCACCTTCACTTTGCCTTCTGGCGTCAGCTTCACATTCGGGGGCTTCAAGTCGCGGTGGATGATGCCTTTCTCGTGAGCGGCTTCCACCGCCTCGGCAATCTGCTTCGCAATGGCGAGAGCTTCTTCGACTGGCACCACCCTATCACGCTGGACTCGCTCCGCAAGCGTCTCTCCCAAGACCAATTCCATTACCAGATAGCTCGTGCCACTCGACTGCTCCAGCCCATAGATCGTGGCGATGTTGGGATGATTCAGCGCGGCCAGCATCTTCGCCTCACGCTGAAAACGAGAGAGCCGATCAGCGTCTTGCGCAAACGCGTCCCGCAAGACCTTGATGGCCACGTTGCGCTCGAGTTTGGTGTCTCGCGCCTCGTAGACTTCCCCCATGCCGCCCGCCCCGATGAGTGCGACGACTTCGTAGGGACCGAGTTTAGTGCCAGAGGGGATCGCCATAGGGTTCCCGCCAACCGGGAGTGGCCAGAGTATATAGCCGCGAGACCATTCTCAGGAAAAATCAGAGAGGATTACAGAGCCAAGTCCTGTGAAGTCCGCTTATCGGAATCCAGTTTTCTGTTGTTGGGCTAGGTTGGCACGACGTACCATGACGGACCAAGACAAGCAAATGATAAGCGTGGCGAGCCCGGATTTCCAGTCACCCTTCGCTTTTGCTCAGGGCAAGCTAGTCACACGTCTACCTACACGCGGCGGATGCTCGCACCAACCGCGGCGAGCTTTTCCTCGATGCGCTCGTAGCCGCGGTCGATGTGATATACGCGGTCGATGGCGGTTTCGCCGCGCGCGACGAGCGCGGCCAGCACCAGCGAGGCGCTGGCGCGCAGGTCCGAGGCGATCACCTGGCTGCCGGAGAGCGTCGTGGGGCCGTGAACCACGGCGCGGCGGCCCTCGATGGAAATATTCGCGCCCATGCGGATCATTTCGCTGGCGTGCAGGAAGCGGTTCTCAAAAATTGTTTCCGTGATCTCCGAAGTTCCCTTGGCCTGCGTGGCCAGCGCCATGAATTGCGCCTGCATGTCCGTGGCGAAGCCAGGATATTCCTCGGTGGTCACGTCGGCGGCAACGAGTTTTTTCGCCCCGCGAACTTTCAGCGTCCCCGGACCCGTTTCTCGAATTTCGACTCCGGTTTCGCGCAGCTTGGCGATGACCGAAGTCAAATGTTCCGGCGCGCAACCGGTCAGTTCGAGATCCCCGTCGGTGATGGCTCCGGCCACGAGAAACGTGCCGGCTTCGATGCGGTCGGGGATGACGGTATGCTTCGCGCCGTGCAGCTTTTCTTTTCCGCGCACGCGAATTGTGGATGTTCCCGCGCCTTCGATGTCCGCTCCCATCTTAATCAGCAGTTCCGCGAGGTCTGTAATTTCCGGTTCGCGCGCGGCGTTCTCGATGAGGGTTTCGCCCTTGGCCATGGATGCCGCCATCAAAATGTTTTCCGTTCCGGTGACGGTAATTTTGTCGAAGAAAACATGGCCGCCCGGCAAGCGCCCTCCGCGCGGAGCGCGCGCTTCCACGTAGCCGTGGGACATCCCGATTTCGGCGCCCATCTGTTCCAGCGCTTTCAGATGCAGGTCCACCGGCCGCGCACCGATCGCGCATCCGCCGGGGAGAGAGACTCGCGCGTGGCCGCTGCGCGCGACGAGTGGCCCGAGCGTCAGGATCGATGCCCGCATGGTTTTCACAAGCTCGTACGGCGCTTCGGCCCCGTTGATTTGTTCCGACTGAATGATCATCGCCGTGGGAGGAATCGCGGGCGTCTCGACGATCGCGCCCAAATGCGCGAGCAGTCGCCCCATGGTGATGATGTCGCGCACGCGCGGAATGTTCTCGAGCTCCACGCGGTCGCTGGTCAGGAGCGCGGCGGCCATCGCGGGCAGCGCGGCATTTTTCGCGCCGCTGATGCGCACCGTCCCTTCGAGCGGCCTTCCGCCTTCAATCAGGAGTCTATCCATGTGGGTTGTGCCGGTTGCCTGCGACTGTTTTGGCGTGGTTAAGTGCGTTGTGGACATGTCCGTGGGTGTCGCGCAAGAGGCGTTTGGCCTGTCGCGCGCTTGCTCCTGTCTTTAACATTATGAGGGCAGCGCCGAGATTGTGTCCGGATTGACGCAGGGCGCGTGTCGATTCGGCCACGCCCGCCCCGGAAGCCTCCATGAGGATCCGCAACCCTCGGGCCTGCAACTTGCGATTCGTCAAGGCCACGCCAATCATCCAGTTGTCGTACACGCGGCCGAGACGAATCATCGTGGTGGTAGAGAGCAGGTTGAGGACCAACTTCTGGGCCGTCCCTGCCTTCATCCGCGTCGAGCCGGTAATGACTTCCGGTCCAGTCGGCGTGACGATGCTGATATGGGCCATTTGTGTTATCGGCGTTCGCGGGTTTGACGTGAGTCCAATCGTGACCGCGCCTTTTCTCTTCGCGTATTCCAGAGCCCCAAGGACGTAAGGCGTCGCGCCGCTTGCCGCGATCCCCACGACGGCGTCCTTGGCGCTGAGACGGCGTGCGGCGAGGTCTTTTCCTCCTTTCGTGCGGTTGTCTTCGGCGCCTTCGACGGCGTGCGTGAGCGCGCGGCGGCCTCCCGCGATCACTGCCTGGACCATGCGCGTCGGCGTCCCAAATGTCGGCGGAAGTTCCGCGGCGTCGAGCGCTGCGAGGCGGCCGCTCGTTCCAGCGCCAACGTAGAAGAGACGTCCCCCTTGCTGAAGGGCGCCCGTAATCGCGTCCACCGCGCGCGCAATCGCGGGAAGCGCGCCGGACACGGCCTTGGCCACGGACGCATCCTCGCGGTGAATCGCGCGCAGAATCTCGATCGTGGATTCGGCGTCAATCCCGCGCGTGCGTGGATTCCGCTGCTCGGTCGCTTTCGATTTGATCATGGTTTAAGTAGCACAGACTTCAGTCTGTGGGTTTCCAAGTGATCTTGGCTACCGCGCAAAGTCCGGGTTCGCAAATGGAAGGCCACAGACTGAAGTCTGTGCTACCAAAAATCCCCTCCACAGAACTGGCTGGAGGTCTATCTTCGCATGTGTGCGAGTAGATTTGGAGTTGCGAATCTGCGGGGATCGCTCATTCAGTAAGGAGCAGGCAAGAAGAATCATGCCCGCGAGATGTAGGGGCACGGCATGCCGTGCCCCTACTTCGCCGCTGGCGCAAGCCCTAGCGACTCCATCACCGCGTCGTGCACCGCGGGCCGCACGGCCGCAATCTTGTCGTTTTCGCGCGTGGGATTGACGCGGTTGGTTAGCAGGATGACGAATAGCTGGCGGTCCGGGTCAATCCAGATCGACGTGCCGGTAAATCCCAAATGACCGAAGGTGTGCGGCGAAAAATAGCGGCCGCTCGAGGAATTGGGCGTCGGCGTCATCCAACCGAGCGTGCGAGCGTTGCCTGCAACAACCTGCGGGGCAGTGAATTGCGAAATCGTCGCGCGAGTCATCAGGCGATGGTGGCCGTAGATCC
The DNA here is from genome assembly GCA_963832265.1 of uncultured Acidobacteriota bacterium. Lineage (GTDB taxonomy): Bacteria > Acidobacteriota > Terriglobia > Acidiferrales > UBA7541 > Palsa-360. The sequence continues at coordinate 2,450,152 of CAWHTN010000020.1, read as the reverse complement.
CGCCGTTCAGAAGCATTTGGCAAAACACCGCGAGGTCGGACGCCGTGGAGAATAATCCGGCGTGCCCGGCGACGCCGCCCATGGCGAACGCGTTTTCGTCGTGCACGGCGCCTTGCACGAGCACTTTGCGAAACGTCGTGTCATTTTCCGTCGGTGCGATGCGGCTAAGAAAATTCTTCGGCGGATTGAACATGGTGCTGGACATGTCGAGAGGGGCAAAGATTTGTTCGTGCGCGAGTTGGTCCACGGTTTTTCCCGTGGCGCGCTCCAGAATTTCGCCGAGCAGGATGAAGCCGAGATCGGAGTAAACCGTTTTCGTCCCGGGCGCGTATTCGAGAGATTCCCTGCAAATCGCGGCGATGAATTCGCGCTTGGAATGGAGCGTCAAGAAATAGTCCTTGTGCGCGGGGAGCCCCGAGGAATGCGTCAGTAAATTGCGGATCGTGACGGTCTTGCGCCAGTCGGGATTGGGGCCGCCATTCCATTCGGGAATGTAACGCGCGACGGGCAAGTCGAGGCCAATACGGCCTGCTTCCACCTGCATGGCGACAAGCGTCGCCGTCACGACGGGCTTGGTCAGCGATGCGGCATCGTAAATTGTGTCCACGTTGACTGCCGGTGATTTTGCGTCATACGTTTGCCGGCCGAATTCGTGAACGATCAGCTCATCCTTGTAGCCAACCGCGAGCACGCCTCCGGGAAATGCGTGGTCGGCGACGGCTTGATTGAGCACATCATAGGCGCGCTGTAATTTCGCTTCCGAGCGCTCGTCCGCCTCGCGCAATTCCATGGCGTTCGCGGCGACATCGAGCCCCGCGCCGATCGCTGCAACACCCGGAATATTCACAGGCAATCTGCCTCCGACGGCCGTCTGGCCAAACAGCGCGCGCCCCATGGCTCGCTGGGCGACGTCACCGGTGCCGAACGCCGCGATATACGTTTTGGCGGAAGGAAAACTCTCCGCCAGATAGGGACTGCCGAAGCCGGCGACGACCACGGGCTTTCCCGCGGCGAGAAGCCGGTTGACGATGGCGGCTTCATCGTCGGGCAGCCCGACGCTGCCCTTGCGATCGGTGACGCGCACGTAAACCGCGGCTATCACCACGTCGTACGTGTCCGCCGGCGGCAATTTCACCGTATCGGCGCGCACAAAGCGCGTGTCCATGCGAATGGTGGCAAGGGAATCGAGGCGCCAGCGAATTTCGTTCTCGAGGTTCCCGGCCGGGTACGGATCGCTGTCTCCGGAAACTGCGACGAGCAGGACGCGCGCCGGCTTCGCCGCGTCCAGCGGGAGCAGGTGCTGATCATCGCGCAGGAGCGTGATGCCGCGGTCGGCGATGTCCAGGGCTGCTTTATCAAACTCGGGCCGGTCAAAATTGCGGGCGAGGGCGTCGAGATCGACGAGCTTCGATTTGTTCAGGCCAAGTTTCGCTTTGGCGCGAAGCACGCGCGTCACCGCTTCATCGATACGCGACATTGGAATGCGTCCGGACGCCACCGCCTCGCGCACTCCCTGCAGCGCGGCGTCCAGCACGGGCGGAACGAGGAGCACGTCGGCGCCCGCAAGGATCGATCGCACCGCAACTTCGCCGGGCGGGTAGCGTACTGTCACGCCGCCCATGTCCAGCGCGTCGGTCACCACCAGGCCGTCGAACTTCATTTGGCCGCGCAGCAAATCGGTCATGATTTTGGGCGACATTGTCGCGGGCACATCCGGGTCGGGTTCGAGCGCGGGCACGGCGAGGTGAGCGGTCATGATCGAACCCACGCCGGCCGCGATGGCGGCGCGGAAGGGAACAAGTTCCACTCGATCCAGGCGCGCGCGGTCGCCTGTCACGGTCGGGAGATCGAGGTGCGAATCCGTGCTCGTATCGCCATGGCCCGGGAAATGTTTCGCGGTGGCCAGGCCGCCGTTTTCCTCAACGCCGCGCACGAACGCCGCGACGAATTCGGAGACGCGGGCCGGGTCTTCTCCGAAGGAGCGAGTGTTGATGATCGGATTTTCAGGATTGCTGTTGACGTCGGCATCGGGCGCGAAAATCCAGGGCACGCCCACGGCTCTGGCTTCGAGAGCCGTAATTTTTCCCATCGTGTAAGCGTCTTCCGGGTGGCCCGCCGCGCCCACGGCCATGGCGTAGGGAAACGATGTCCCTCCTTCGACGCGCATGGCCGTTCCCCGCTCGAAATCCGCTCCAATCAGAAGAGGAACTTTCGCGTGTTTTTGCAGTGTGTTGACCAGGATCGCGGTCGGGTAGACCTGGCTGTATGCCACGCCGAGCGGCGAGCCTTGCGTCTGGATCGCGAACGTGCCGATGTGCTTTTCCTCGACATCGCTCAGAAGATCCTTGTAGTCTTGGCTTTCGGTGGATAGGAAAGAGCCGTAGGCCCAGACGGCGAACAGCTGCCCGATCTTTTCATCGAGCGACATCTGCTTGAGCGTTTGCGCGACCCAGCGCTCACCCTCGGGAGAGAGCTTGGCCGGTTTCGGCGCGGCCGGCGCGCGCGGAGTTTTTTGTGTGCTGCCGGTGGTAGCCATGAGGGACAAAGCGAGCAGCAGGAGCCAGCGACTTAGCGTTCGCATCGCGCGGATTCCAGTTTGGTCGCCCGCATGCCGCAATCATATATAGCACCCGCGCGAGGGCGTTACAAACTAGATTGGAACCACGGATGCACACAGATAAACACGGATAAAACTAGGGATAAGACAAATTCAAATAAGAATGTTTGGCTTGAGATGACCGACACGGAAATGCGCATGCGACAATCAGGAAGGTCAATCATTCGCTTGTTTTTATCTCTTCGATTTTTCTTATCCGTGTTCATCTGTGTGCATCCGTGGTTCCTAGTTTCTGCGTCCGCCGCGCAGACGCTGACCGGGATTGACGTGCTCGAGGCGCAGAAGTTCGTTCCGCTGGCGGGGAAGCGCGTTGGGCTTATTACCAATCAGACTGGGATTGACCGCGATCGGCACGGCACGATCGACTTGCTGGCCCACGCGCCGGGAGTGAAGCTTGTTGCTTTGTTCAGCCCCGAGCACGGCATACGCGGCACTCTCGATTCGCGCGTTTCTTCCACAAAAGATGAAGCGACGGGCCTTCCCGTCTACAGCCTCTACGGGGAAACCGAGCGGCCTACGGATTCCATGCTCGCGGGTCTTGATGTGCTCGTTTTTGATATTCAGGATGCGGGCGTGCGCTTCTACACCTACATCACGACGATGGGATACGCGATGGAAGCCGCGGCGGCGCATCATGTCGCGTTTTACGTGCTCGATCGCCCCGATCCGCTGGGAGGAGAGCGCATCGAAGGACCCATGCTCGACCGCGACCGCACGAATTTTGTAGGCTATTTTCCGATGCCGGTGCGCATGGCCATGACGCTCGGCGAAATGGCGCAGATGTTCAATGCGGAAAAAAAGATCGGCTGCGACCTGCACGTTATCCGCATGCAGAATTGGCGGCGTCAGATGTGGTTCAGCGATACGGGTCTGCCGTGGGTGAATCCCTCTCCCAATTTGCGTTCTGCCGAGGCGGGGATTCTGTTTCCCGGCCTAGAAATTCTGCAGGCGGGCGGCGTTTCCGTAGGGCGCGGGACCACGCAGCCTTTCGAGTTGCTGGGCGCGCCCTGGATTCGCGGCGAGGAACTTGCGGCCTACTTGAACCGGCGCGCGATTCCGGGAGTGCGATTCGAGCCGGAGAAATTTACGCCGGATTCCGGTTTGTACAATGGCGAGCTGTGTGTGGGAGTAAGAGTGGAGCTGAAAGATCGCGATGCGCTGCAAGCGATGCGCATGGGAATTGAAATTGCCTCCGCACTGGGAAAACTTTATCCCGCCAAATTTAACGAGGCGAAAATGATCGAGCTCGTAGGGAATGCCGCGACCATCAAGCAGCTGATGGAGGGCGGCGATCCGGCAGCGATAGTCGCGAGCTTGGACAAAGATCTCGCTGCGTTCCGCAAAATTCGGATGAAGTATTTGCTTTACGAGTGAGGCACGAGCCGAGGAAGTAGGGTTACAGATAACGCCGCGTTTGCCCATGAACCTGCCCGTTCCGTCCCGAAATGCGCGGGACGAAACGGCCTCTATATAACCGTCCTAGCTTTTGTAGAGGCCGCCCGTTCTTTGGGCGGGCAGCCGTTTGCTCCTTCCCGTGCCAACCGCAATCCCTTTTCCGTGGTAAATTGCGGGGCATGAAGATTTGTTCCTTGCTGCCTTCGGCTACCGAGATTCTATTTGCGCTGGGACTTGGCGATCAAGTGGCCGGGGTCAGCCACGAATGCGATTTCCCGCCGGAGGCCAAATCCAAACCTGTCCTGATCAAATCGCGCATTACACACACGGAAAGCGCCGCGGCGATTGACCGGCAAGTGCGCGATTTTCTAGAACGGGGCGAGAGCCTCTACAGTGTTGATTTTGAACAATTGCGCGCGATCGAACCCGACCTCATCGTCACGCAGGACCTTTGCCACGTATGCGCCGCCACGCCGGACGATCTGGGCGCGGCGCTTGCGCATCTGGAACGCCAGCCGCGAGTCGTGACGCTCAATCCCCATTCTCTTGCCGATGTCTGCGCGGATATTCGCACGGTGGGCGAAGCGACGGGGCGCGCCGAGCAAGCGAATGTTGTTGTGGCCGAATTTGAAAGAGGCATCGCAAACGTCGAACGGTCCGTAGCCGGGCTCGACCGGCCGCGCGTCCTGTGTCTCGAATGGCTCGATCCGCCGTACGTGGCGGGGCACTGGGTTCCCGAAATGGTGGAGCGAGCGGGCGGAGTCGATGTCCTGGGGCACCAGGGAAAACCGTCCTTCCGCGTCGATTGGGAAACTGCGCTTGCCGCGCGGCCCGAAGTGATCGTCATCATGCCGTGCGGTTATAGTCTTGCGGCCGCGGAGGCGGAGTTTCGCAATCTGCCGCCGCCGCAAGGATGGAATGATTTGCCGGCGGTGCGAGATGGCCGCGTTTTTGTCGTCGAGGCTTCAGGATATTTTTCGCGGCCCGGGCCGCGCCTGTCCGCCGGTTTACCGGTACTCGCTGGCGCGATCCACTCGGGAAAGCAGAATCGCCCGCTGCCGTTCGAATCAGATGCGCTGCTTGCTCGCGTTGCCACCGCAGGCTGATTTATTCGAACGAACTTTGAATGAAAAAACTTTCGCTGCCGGTGCTGAAAGAAAACCAACTCCGAAAAAATCAATAGGAGACCATTAGGCAAACGAACGGTACGCGCAAGCCACCGCACGTCGGTCAGCGACATTTCGTCCGCCAGAAACGCCGCTGGCGCCCACGAATACCCCTTTCACTTCGCGGTGGCCGATGATTTGGTTGCGAGACTCACGAGCGCGCCGGTCAGAAAAGTGATGCCCGCGCTAAGTGGAACGTACCACGTCCACAACAGCGGCGTTCGAAAGTGGGCGTAAAGAATTACCGCGAGCCCCGCGAACATGCCGGTGAGGACTCCGGGGGCTGTTGCTCGCGGAAAAAGGAAAGTCAGCAGAAAAAGTCCGAGCAGGCTTCCGAGAGTGATGGCGGCAATGGTCAATCCCGCTTCGAGCATCGGTCCCCATTGCACTGTGCCTAGGACAGCGAGCGCGATTCCCCAGACCAGCGTCATCCATCGCGAACGGCGCAGCAGGCGCGCGGGATTTTCTTCCAACACCCGCAAGCCGCGAAGGTGCTGAAAATCGACCACGCTTGACGCAGCGAGGGAATTGAGCGAGCCGCTGGCGTTGGACATGGCGACTGCAATGATGGCGGCGAGGATCGTGCCGCGCGCGCCGGATGGCATCGCGGTCACGATGAAGTCGGGGAAAACGGAATCGTAGCTGCGGCCGGCAATCACGGCAGGCGCGCCGTGCCAGGCGTAGAGCATCACTCCCAGCACCAGAAACAGCGCAAATTGCAGAAGAATGACGACGCCGCTGGCGAGCAGCGCGAGTTTGCTCTCGCGTTCGGATTTGGCAGCGAGGAGCCGCTGCACGATGGTCTGATCCGTGCCGTGGCTTCCCATCGTGAAAAACGTTCCGCCAATCACGCCGGACCAAAACGTGTAGAGTTTCGCGGGATTCGTCAGGCTGAACGAGAAATCAAAGATGCGAAATTTGTGCATCGGGGCAGCTGCGTGAACGATTGTTTCCCATCCACCGGGAATGCGGTGCAACAGCAGAAAAAATGCGGCGAGCGATCCCGAAATGTACAGAACGAATTGCACGACGTCGGTCCAGATCACGGCCTTCATGCCGCCTTCAAAGGTGTAGATCAATACCAGAGCCATGATCAGCAGGATGGAAGTGCGCTGCCCGGTGCCCAGCGCTGCCGTGACGACGAGCGCGATGGCCGCGACGCGGACGCCTTCGGCGAGCACGCGGGTCACGAGAAACGTGGACGCCGCGACCGCCTTTACTTTTGCGCCAAACCTCCTTTCCATCAGTTGATAGGCCGTATAATATTCCCCGCGGAAGTAGTGCGGGAGAAACAACAGGACGATCACGACGCGGCCGGCCAGATATCCGAGCACGAATTGCAGAAACGTGAGATTTCCGGCGAAGGCCAGCGCGGGCGTGCCGACAATCGTGAGCGTTGAGGTTTCCGTGGCGACGATCGAGAGGGCCAGCGCCCACCACGGCGCCGTGCGTCCGCCCAGAAAATAATCGCGGACGGTGCTCTGCCCGCGGCGGAACGCGATGCCGAACAGAGTGATGCCGGCCAGATAGGCGATAATGACGGCAAGGTCCAGAGAGGTCAGGCGCATGTTGGGAGCGTCGCGATGATAGGTGCGCATCCGGGCGGCGTCAAGCGCGTGTGCCTGCCTTTTTCCGACGATTTGAGCGACAATGAGGCGCCATGGGCTACTCCTTAGGATTTGACGGTGGCGGGACAAAGACGGATTGCGTTTTGCTCGACACGAACGGAAACGTCATCGGCGAAGGCCGCGGCGGGCCGGCGAATCCCTTGCGATCCGGATACGATGGCGCGTTTTCTTCGCTTCGCGAAGCGGCCGCCGGAGCTATCGCGGTGGGGGGAATTCGGCCGGCTGAAATCAGCAGCGTTTGCGCGGGCCTCGCGGGCGCAGGCCGCCGAAGCGTTGTGCGCCGCATGATGGTTTTCCTGGCGGAAGAATTCCCAGCCGCCCTGACGCAGGTGGCCACCGATTATGAAGTTGCGCTGGAGTCGGCTGTCGGCTCGGCGCCGGGCGTCGTATTGATCGCAGGCACGGGATCGGTGGCGTACGGACGCAACGCCGCGGGCGAAACCGCGCGCGCGGGCGGCTACGGACCGTCGCTCGGCGACGAAGGCAGCGCCTTCGAGATCGGGCGGCGAGCGGTCTCCGCCGTGGCGCACTCGCGCGATATGGATGCGCCCGTCACAGTGATGGCGGAGATGATTTCCGCGGCGCTCGATTGTCCGGACTGGGACGATCTGATGCTGCGGATCATGAAGAATCCGGACGATGTTTTTCCGAAATTATTTCCGGTGGTGGCCGACGCCGCGAATGTCGAGGACAGCGCCGCGAAGGAAATCATGTTTGCGTCGGCGATCGGCCTGGGCAACCTGGCCATGATCGTGATCCGCCGCCTGGGAATGAAGGGGCAGCAATTTCCGCTCGTGAAATGCGGCGGCGTGTTTGGCCGGTGCCACATGCTGGACTCGCTGCTGGATTCCGTGCTTGCGAGCGGCGCTCTGCGCGCGAAATTATTGCGTCTCGAAATTTCTCCGGCGGTCGGAGCGGCGCGCATGGCAGCGCGGTTTTCCGAAGCGCCGCCGCAAGCCGCGTCACATGGCGCCTGAAGAACTCGCCGAATCGCAGGCCGCGCGCACGGCGGCCCGCGAAGAGATTCCCGCGCTGCTCGCCTCGGGCAGCGAGGACTCGCTCCGCTGTTTGATCGACAATCCGGCATTCGACGAAACGCACGTGTGTCTCCTGCTCGAGCGGAAAGATCTTTCCGGTCTGCTGCTCGAGGAAATCAGCAAGCGCAAGACGTGGCGCGCGGTCTATCGCGTGCGGCTTAGCCTCGCGGCGCATCCGCATACGCCGCGCCTTATCGCCATGCGCCTGCTACGCGAATTGCACTTGATGGACATCGTGCGCATCGGCCTGCTGCCGACTTCTTCCATGGAACTTCGGCGGCTGGCGGACGAGCGCGTCCTGACGCAATTGCCGCAATTGCCGCTGGGACAAAAATTGATGCTGGCGCGGCGCGGATCGACGCGCATCGCGGCGGGACTCGTCGCGCACGGGCCGGAACAAGTGGCGCGCGTCGCGCTCGACAATTCGTTTCTGACCGAATCGCAACTTTTGAAGACTCTCGCCAAGGAGTCGCTCCCCGCGCGGATCGTTGCCGTCGTGGCGAATCACGATAAATGGTCGAAGCTGGTCAACATCCGCGTGGCGTTGCTGCGCCATCGTCACGCGCCGCCGGAGCGCGTACCTGCGCTCGTGCCCGGCCTGCCGCGCCGCGAGATCGAGGATTTGCTCGAGCTTTCGCGGCTTCCGGAATTTGTGCGCGTCCACTTGCGCGAGGAACTCACACGCAGAGGAAAAAGTGGCGGGCGCGAATGAATTGCGTGGCACAGGCTTCAGCCTGTGCCACCAAACCCCGAGTTCCGTCGTTACTTCAGAATCGCGCCCAATTCAGATCGGCATGCCCATTCCCACAAACTCCATCCGAAACTTGACACTCCGCCACTCGGCACTTAGCATCCTGCTTGGGGGCAAGAGATGACCACCCAGCCTTTGGAAAAAGTAGTGGTTAAAACCGAGCGCCGCCATTTTCAGCGCAGGAAATTTCGCGGAAAAATGGAAATGGAATGGGGGTCCACCATTTTGAGCGGAGACGTCCGCGACATCGGCCCTGGCGGGCTCTTTGTGGAGTTGACGCCGCCGCTTTGGGTCGGGGCGGCGTTCCGCGCGCGGCTGATGTTGAAACCTGTCCTCTTGTTGGATTGCACTGTCGTCAGGGTAGAGCCAGGGACGGGTATGGCCGTCGTTTTTGAGGCTCCAGAGGATAGCGGCAGGGCGCAACTGGAAGCGCTCTTGATGAGTTTGTCTCCGGCATGACGCGGTGTCTCGATTGCGGCGCCGATCGCATCGCCGATCAGTGCCCCGCGTGCGGACTGACTTCAGCCGCGGCCGAGCTGGTGGTGCGGCGGCGCCTGGTGAAGCGGACGGCTTTTTTTCTGGTGGGCATCATCGTGTTTGTAGTCGCAAGCCAGCAATTTCCGGCGCTCGAACTCGATTCCATCCAGATTTTTGGCGGCATCGTTTTTTTCCTTTCCCTCGCGCTCGGCTATTGGATCGACTACCGCGCCAGAAAACATCAGGAAGTCGAGGTCATGAAGAGGATCTATTTCGGCATGATCCCCGTGCCGTGGATTTTCGCGGGCCTTCTTTTTCTGAACGGCAAGCTGGACACTTCGCGCCCCATTCGCGTTCCCGCCACCGTCGTCGGAAAAGTCGCCACGGGCGCGTTCCCGCGCAGCCGCCGCCTCATCGTTACTTCCTGGCGATATGGGCGGCCTTTTGAACATATCGCCGTCGATCAGAATGACTTCGATCGCTTCCAGAAGGGCGACGACATTATCGTTCAAGCGCAAAAGGGCGAATTCGATATTCCCTGGGTCTACGGAGTCTTCCGCCAGTAAGTGATTTCGCCCGGCATGGATCGCAGATAACGGGCCACATTTCGAGAATCCCGTTGCTCAGGACTTGGCGGGTTAGCGCGTGATTCCCTTAAGCCCTAACCACAGCGCGATCGCGGTAGTCGCAATAGCGATGCCATAAACGTAACGCTGTCGCGGTGGGGAGGGCCGAAGCAAGAAATAGATCGGAACAGGTGAGGAAAGCAATGTGCCGAGAGCCCAGAACACAAAAGTAACGGAGGCTATCTGGCTTCGGTATACCATCGCTAATTACGGTCAATGTGAGGGAGCCGATCGCGATCTGCCAAGCCCATGCTTTTAGCCTATCGGCGAGGACGACCAACAGCGGCACAATAATCGCGCAGCAAAGGAAGTAATACATAGCAGCGGCACCGTAGATCAATCCTGGTACTGCGGATCCAACACCCAGCAAAACAGGACCGATAAGAATCGCTGCGCAAAGGCTAATCCAATCACGCGTGCCGAAGATATACGGTCGATTTCCTTCCGTTTTTGCTGAACCGGGGTGTCCACCATCGCACGAATGGACGAGTTCAATATGGCAATCGGAACAGGAAGTCACACCATCGAGATACTCCGCTCTGCATTGAGGACAGAACATATTAAATCGAGTATATAACGGGGAAGATAGACAAGACTCCAACCACTCGTCGAGTTGTTCGCTAACTGTCAATCGCTGCCCAATGCCCGATGACGGGGCCAACTCCCGATAAGTCGTGCCAGCTCAACCGGTCGATGCAACACCCTATAACCAATTGATCTGACAATACTTCCAATCGAGAATCAATCCGTGCGACAGTACTCAATCAGAACTTAAACAGGGCATTGTTTCGTTTGAATCAACGTCCGCGAACGAAATCAGCCTCGCAGACTCGTAAAAGAAGATTTCGAGCAAATATCGCATCGACTAATTGGGACCACCCCATCTAGCAGAACTTGGCACGACCTATGAATCGAGTCGGTCCGCGTGAATGCGACGCAGTTAATCTAGGAAGCCCGAGCCGTCACTTATTGATCTTCTCCTTCAGCCAGTCGGCCATTTGCGGGATCATGACGGGCCAGTACTCCACCGCGCAATGCTCGCCGCGGCCGAGCAGCCACAGATCGCCCTCTTTCGCCGACTGGTAGGTCGACACCAGGTCCGGGACGGGGTTGCCGGCATCGCGCGTGCCGTTGGCCACGAGTAGAGGCCCGTTGATCAGCTTGTCTCCGGGTTTTGCCTCGGGCGCGAGCGAGTTCTTCTCGCCTAAGTGAAGCCCCGCGCACATGGCCACAATCGCCTTGACGCGCGGATCGTTTCGCAGCGCAGCGCGCAACGAGGCGGCCCCGCCATAGCTTTGCCCGAAGAAGCTGATCCGCTTGTTGTCGATGTCCTCTCGCTTCATGTACGTGTCGAGAACGGCGAAATTGGCCTCCGCCTTGGTATCCGGGGGCCACTGCCTGCTCTCGCCGAAGGCGGGCAGGTCGAGCGTGGCGACGGCAAAGCCCTTGGCGAGCATGTCCTGGATGGGGCGCCAGTGGTTCGCCTTGTACTGGTCGACGCCCCCGTACCAGATGACGAGCGGCGGTTTCGCGACGCCGAACGGCTTGTGCAGATAGGTGGTGATGTAGCCGTCCTTGTACGGAGCCTTCACCAACTCCAGCGGCACTTCGAACAGCTTGCCGCCCTTCTGGTACACCCGCAGTTGTGCGTCATAGGCCTTGGCCTCCTGTTCCGAATTGATCCTCGGGAACCAGGCGAGCCCGTAGTAGACGTTTGACGTCATGTAGGCGTCGAGGGCCGGACGACGCTGTCCGGTCTCGAGGAGCGTGTCGCCGCGGCCTTCGTAGTACTTGCCGAGGACGCTCCACTCATAGACCCACCCTCCGGCGGCGTCGCCTTCTTGCCTCACGATCCGCTGGAGCGTTTGCCGGATGACATTTTCATCGCCCCCAAGGTACGAATACGCTCGAATGCGGCGCTCCTCAAGTAATACCTTCCCGTCTTTGAAGTTCGGGCTCTTATCTGTCGCCTGGAACGCGGGCAGGGCCGGTGCCTGGGCGAAGCTGGCCGACACAGCTAGCAGTAAGAACAATGGCACGGCCAGACCGATCGCCACTGATCCGCGGAGTGCCCGCGTAAAAGTCTTCCTGAGACAAGACATAAGCATAAGATTGATCCTTTCTAGTGCAAGACGACAGGATCAGCGGAGTATAGCACCAGGTGCGCCTCGACCCGCATAAGTTAGGGTAGAAGTAATCCTAGGTCCACAAGATGCTCATGTACGAAGATGGCCAATCCCGTGAAGTCCTCTTATCGTCATGTGGGATAGGCCAGACTTCCAGTTTTACTGGAGTTGGGACCGCAAAATCGCTTCTCGCTGCCCAAAACTCATGCACTTGCACCTGTTATCTCTCCGCAGTACCATCCCGGCGATGCCATTCCGAGGAGGCCTCTTACGCAGTGAAGCGCCTGTTACACGGCGGCGCTTGCTTTTCGTAATGTTCGCGCCCCTATTGATTCCCTTGGGATGTGGCCGCAGTCAGAAGTCTGCGCAAAAGGTTGTCGATCTCTACATCGAAACAGACGGTGACTTCATCGCATTCAAGCCCGAGACGCTGACCTGTCCGACCGGTGCGCTGGTTCGCCTCACGTTCCACCATGCGGGCCGCCTCGTGACCGTGCGCCATAATTGGCTGCTGACGCGTGCGGATCAACTGGAGAGGCTAAGCAAGGACTTCGCGGCCAACGACGGCGTCGTTGCGGGAGACGATCCGCGAGTCATGACCGCGACGCCGTTGTGCGATAAGGGCGAGTCAGTGATGGTACAGTTTACGGCGCCCTCGCCCGGCGACTATCCGTTTTTGTGTTCGACACATCCGGAGGACATGCGCGGGATCTTGCACGTCACGAAGTAAGCGTTCCACAAACAACAAGGAGAAAATTATGAAACCTGTACGAATCGCGGCCGCTCTCATGACGATCGGATTGGCGCTGGGTATGGCATCCACTGTGGCGGCCCAACTGAAATCACCCGACGATGTGAAGACTGGACTCAGGCTTCTTATGCAGGTGTCCAATGACTTCAAGAGGCAAATCACCGCCAAGAACTTCGCGCGCGTACCGCGCGAGTTCAAGGAGTACACGGAATCCGCCGATGCCGTGCGCACGGCCGTAAAAGATGAGCCCGCCGCTTTCAAGGCCAAGGTGGAAACAAGGCTGAAGGCGGCCGTCGCGGCCTATCAGAAGGTATCGGACATGAGCTCCACTACGCCCGATGCCGATAAGCTGATGGCCGAACACGCCAAGGCCGTGACCGTGATGAACGCGCTGTTCAACCTATTCCCGCCCGAACTCAGACCCGATCCGAACGCGCCCGCGGGCATCCGCGGCGCGCCGAAAAGCTGATTGTCGCCCGTCTAGGGGAGGATTGAATTCGGAACAGCCTGTCAGCAACCCACAAGTTTATCCTTGGCGGATTAGCCTACGCTGCTCTGGGTATTCCCAATGATGCGCCACCTTGACTTCTGACATGTTGGTTTATCGCAAAATTGTTCAACAGAAGGTCATCCACCTTCATTTGGCAAGTTAGGGTCAGCCTCCGCCGGATCAAAGCCATCCTCGCGGACTTCTAAGACAAGCGCATACGGCGTATTCGGGGCAAACTCATCTCGGATGCAAATCTCATCTCCAGGCTAGGCTGTGGTGGGCTTTGCCTCAATGTCTGAGGCCGTCCTGAAAAAGTGCATTCTGCAGGCGGGTATACCTAGGGGGATGTCAGCAGGAATATTGAAAGCTGGAGGGACAATTCCCAGATGCCGATAATCCTGCCGGCTCAACCGGTCAATGCAACACCATCTATCGATTCAATTGACAGCACTTCCTCTTGATGTTCGATCTGGACAGCAGGACTCAATCAAAACCTAAACAGGGCTTTCGTTTTGTTTGAATTGACGCCCGCAAACGAAATCAGCCTCCTAGACCCCTACGAGAGGACTTTGGGCAAGTGTGGCGTTGACCCATTGAGACCGCCCCGTTTATCAGGATGTGGCTCGTCATTCGCTGTCAGCCAGGTTCCGTCGGTGTGGATTCCAGCCTAAATTGAGCTACCCTGCATCGTGCGTCTGTACCCCGTTCTAAAACTCAGGAAAAGGATTTAGGAACGCGGAGTTGATTACCTGACAGGCTAACTAGTTCTTCTTTCCCAAGCGGTCAAGGAGTGCCTTCTTCCTACGATCAAAAATTCCGTGCACATCCGCCGTGATGATAGGTTCGTTCGCGGTTCCGGTAACCAGCATTGGCACGCCCCTGATTCGGCCCCCGCTCTCCCCCGAGCCGGAAGAGTCGTCTAGTTTTGAAAGTAGCCCAGCGCCGATTTTCCCGAGGCCTTGTGCCGCAGTTACCCTCACGCTCAGCGCAAAGTCGAGGTGACTCGTTGGCGACACTGTGCCGCCGCCCGTTATCACACCCATCGCCGGAATACGGGCGTAAATCTCATCAACCTGGGTGCCCTCGTTTGTGATCCGCAAATTCGCTTGCAGGTCCTCGATACTCGTTGTGTCGCCTGTCTTTATCCTGCTCAGGGCTGCTATGCCGCGGATCCTCGATCCGAGATCAAAGCCTATTTCGCGGGTCTTCTTGAGTTCTATCCGTCCTGTAATTGTCAGGGCATTGGGGAGACCGGTAAGGAGCAACGCAATGTCCAGCGTGCCTCCTTTCAGGATTGCTCCGTTGGGCAATTTTATCTCCGCAGCAGTCATGCGCGCCTGCAACTCGTCGATGGGCAATTTCTGACCGGTCATCCTCAGATTCAACAACGGATTTTCGCTCCGCAGTTTATATGTTCCGCTCAGGTCAATCGGCACGAGACTTCCATCGGTCGCCGCCGCATTGATCAGTGTCGCAGTCATTTTGAAATCTAGATTATTTCTGGAATCGATGGCGCCGCTACCAACCAGATTGCCAACCGAGGGAACAACAACGATAAGATGGTCGACTTTGAGACCATCCGGAACCATTCGCAGGTTGGTCGTGAGCTTTTCGATTTGCAGATCCTTGCCGGTTGGGATGCCCGTTAGCGAAGAAATAGCAGCCATCTTCGACCCGAGATCGAAACCCGTGAGTTTCGTGCCGAAAAGACCCACGTTGCCCGCAGCGACAATTTTGTTGGTCGGGCCAGTGAGATTGAGATTTGCGTTCAGCGTGCCACCTTTAAGTGTTGCGCCTTTGGGAAGAACGATGCCCAAGGCGGGCAGGAAAGATTCAAGATCCTTTGCGGGCATATCATGGCCATCGAGCTTGATGTTGAGGACAGTCTGCTCAGCGGTCTGGTAGGTTCCGTCGAGATGCGCTGAAGCATTGCCGATCTTCAACGTAGACGGATTTAAGGCACCCGTATTTTTTCTCAGATCATATTTAGTGCTGAAATCAACAACCACAGGCTCCGAGGCGGGTGAACCGCCGGCGATCAGCAGTGCTTTGGATAATTTGGCTGTGCCTTTGGTTTCGGATTCTCCTTGCTGTGAGCCAAGAGTTGCATCGAGATCGAGGAGACCTTCGAGTCCCAATGAAGGATCAAGGAAACCGGTCGACGCGAGGTTGAGAGAAATGACGTTGAGCTTAGCTTTGACGGGAGTGAGCGAGGCGTTGGTTCGATCGAGAGGTCCGACATTGCCATCGAATTTGAATTTACCTCCGCCTGGCAAATCAGCAGTGACGACAACGGAAAACCTCGTCGCCACGGACACATCGGAAGCCGAAATACTGACGTGATCGTAGGTGGTCCGTTTCTGCGAGTTAGTGGAACCGATATTGATCTGGCCATCCTTGAGTTCGAGATTCTTGATCGATAGGTTGGCTCGCGAACTCGAAGAATCCGAGGACTTGGCAGGCTCCAGTCTCGACGCGGGCTGGGCGGAGGAAACGCCTACCGACGAGTAGTTCCACTGGCCAAAGGCGTCCCGAATGAGCGTGACTTGCGGGTTCTGAATGGCAATACCCGTGACGTTAATCGTTTTGGAGAAGATCAGCGGCATAAGTCGAACGCCGACCTTCATGGATTTTGCGGTTAGGAAAGGGGTCGGGCTGAAATTGGGGTCATCTCCAATTGCCAGATCTTCCGCGGCGAGCGAGCCACTGAAGAGTGACAGCCTGAGATTGCCGAGCGTGACTTTGCGTCCGAGTGCGGCGGAGGCCTTTTCCTCAATACTCAGCCGAAACTGATTGACTGGAATCAGAAATGGGATGACCAGTAGTACAAGAATGGAGATTCCGATGCTGACGAGGATGATGCGAAGTTTACTGCTCATAATGACCTTCGCTGAGGACGCGGGCCGCCCACTGATAAGTGAGAACGATAATAACACAGCGAGGAATCCGGACGAGTGACTTGCGAAGCGGGTGCGGGTTCTGCTTGCTCGCCCTGACACAGGAAACCTTCGCCAGCATTGGAGACCACTGTCACTAATTTCATTGCTGGCACGAAAGTCCTTCTAAAACGGGACTCCCAGTGCATTGCTATTGTACAGCCGAGTTGTTTGATTCGGTATGCAGTGCGGAAGGTCCCTTTGGAATTGCGCCAACTCCTGATAAGTCGGGCGGTCTCAATGGGTCGATGCAACACTTGCCCAAAGTCCTCTCGTAGGGGGCTAGGAGGCTGATTTTGTTCGCAGGCGTCAATTCAAACAAAACAAAAGCCCTTTTTAGGTTCTGATTGAGTACTGCCAGACTGATTGATTCTCGATGGGAAGTATTGTCAGATCAACTGGTTATAGGGTGTTGCATTGACCGGTTGAGCTGGCACGGCTTCTCGGAAACTGGCCTGCCATCATCATGGGAAACATCCAGGCGCTCTACCCGGCGCCTGAGTAGGTCTTGCGGCGTAGAAATTCTCCGGCACCGGGCTTGCCTGTGAATGAGCCGTTGTCGATGATGACGCGGCCGCGGGAGAGCACGGTTTTCGGTACGCCCTTCACGCGCATTCCCTCGAACATGGAATAATCGACGCGCATGTGGTGCGTCTTGGCGCTGATCACTTGCTCCGCGTTGGGGTCGAAGATCACGATGTCCGCGTCCGAGCCGACGGCGATCGTGCCTTTGCGCGGGTACAGGCCGAACAGCTTTGCAGGGGCCGTGGAAACGAGCTGCACGAAACGGTTGGCGGAGAATTTTCCGCCGTGGACGCCGCCGGAATAAATCAGGCTGAGGCGGTGCTCGACGCCCGGGCCTCCGTTCGGAATTTTTGAGAAATCATTTTTGCCCATTTCTTTTTGTTCCTTGAAACAGAAAGGGCAATGATCGGTGGAGACGACTTGCAGCGTGTCGCGCGCGAGTCCCTGCCAGAGTTTTTCCTGGTTCCATTTTTCGCGCAGCGGAGGAGTGAATACGTATTTCGCGCCCTCGAAGCCGGGGACGTCCATATTTTCTAGGGAGAGGTGAAGATATTGCGGGCACGTTTCGGCGTAGGCGGGCAGGCCGCGATCGCGCGCCTCGCGCACTTTTTCGAGCGCGTCGTTGCAGGATAGATGCACGATGTACACGGGCGCGCCGGCCATTTCGGCGAGCGCGATGGCGCGCGAGGTCGCTTCGCCTTCGGCGGTAGTGGGCCGCGTGAGGGCGTGATATTTCGGCGCGGTTTTTCCCTCGGCCAGGGCGCGCTGCACCAGCACGTCAATCGCGCCGCCATTTTCCGCGTGCATGCAGATCATGCCGCCGTGCTTGGCGGCCTGCAGCATGGCTTTAAAAATCGTCGCGTCATCGAGCATGAACACGCCGGGATAGGCCATGAAAAGTTTGAAGGAGGAAACGCCTTCGCGGACCAGCGCGCCCATTTCTTCCAGTTGCGTGTCGCCAAGCTCCGTGATGATGCAGTGGAAAGCGTAATCGGCGACGGCTTTGCCTTCGGCTTTTTTCATCCAGGTGTCGAAGGCGTGGCGCAGCGTCTGGCCTTTGTATTGAATCGCGAAATCGATGAGCGTTGTCGTGCCGCCGAAGGCCGCGGCGCGCGTGCCGGTCTCAAAATCGTCGGCGCTGGTGGTGCCGCCGAAGGGCATGTCCAGGTGGGTATGCACGTCGATGCCGCCGGGGATGACGATGCAACCTGCGGCGTCGATCAATTTTGTGGCGTTTTCGATGGGGAGATCCTTGCCGATGGTGGCAATCCGCCCGCCCGTGATGCCGATGTCGCCCGCGTAGGTATCCGTCGCGGTGACGATCGTGCCGTTGCGAATGATTGTGTCGAATCCCATCGTTCCCCCCATGGCGCCGGAGTGAAGACAACGGTGCATCTTAGGCTAAGCGGGGAATGATGGGCAAGCGGCCGAGGCAGGACGCATTGTCCTAATTTGAGAATTTTGGCCTTTAGGAGGGCCGAGCTTCAGCTCGGCCATTCGGGTTACGTTTAATTGAGGGCTTTAGCCGCTGAAGCTTCAGGGCCTAAAGGCCTCGCTATTGCGTCGCTGGTCGTCCGACCTAAAGGTCGGACCTCCAAAACGGCAAATTCAATACAGCAGATTCAGAGCATCAAATTCAAATTCGATTGTGAGAGACAACCTGAAACTAGGACAGTACCCGGCAGCGTGCAATGGCGCTATAATTTCCGTGAATCATGGTCCAGGCCTCCGGAACGAAACTTGGCGTTCTGGTTCTGGAAGCGCGCAACCGGGCAGCAAAATTTCTGGACAGAAAATCAGAAATGGACTAAGGTCGCGTCTATGAAAAGAATACCTTCGATCTCTGTGCTGACGACGTTCGGGATTTTTCTGGGAGTGTTGGCCGCATTGCCCCTGGCCGCTCAAGAATCCGCACCGAAGCCCGTAGGACAGTTGGTTTTGTTTGCGGATACGGCTGTGTTTGCGGAACCGCAGAACCCCGAAAATTGCACGCTGAGGAATCGATTCAAGAGAGGCGACAACGTTGGATTCCGCCTCTATGCCGTTGACGGAGGAACGAATAAGCCCGAGGAATCGGCAATGGTCGTGGTGCACATCAGTTTCGGCGGTAAAAAATACGAGCTGCCTGCGAAGTATCGCGCCATACCGCAAAAGAACGAGAAGGGTGCAAACATGCCGATCCGTCCCGGCATGTGGACCTCAAAGTGGGTCGTACCGGACGATGCTCCGACCGGCACCGTTCAATATTCAGCTACGGCCACTGACAAGTATGGCCGGACCGCGGAATGGACGCCACCCGGCGGCCAACCGTCCTATGTAACCATCGTTCAATGACGGAGGAGTTTTTGGTCCGCAGTTCTCTCCGTTTCGGCATTGCCACTCTCCTTGACTTTTGTTTTCTGCATTTGCTTGCCTCTGGCTTTTTCCTCCGCGCGAGCTGCGAATTTACAGGCAGCGGCAAAATCGGATGCTGCTTCCATCCAGAAGCTGGAATTGAAATTCGATAAAGCCGTTGTCGGCGCAAGCGTTCGCGTTGCCGCCGAGGGTTTGCCAGCCGGCGAAACCGTCGAACTCAATTGGGGCACGGTGACGGGCGGCTGGGTGATCCAGGATGATTACTACTTTCGCGGACGAAAATATTCCGAGGCGACTCTATCTCTCGGAAAATTTCCGGTGAGTGCGAGTGGCCGACTGGATGCCACGTTCGCGATTCCCGAGGATTACGGCGGCGTTCACGACATTATCGCGACCATCCAGGGAAGAGTCGTCGCGCAAAATGGAATTGAGGTCACTCAGAGTTTTGAAATGACTCCTGCGTCGGGCCCGATCGGAACGCCGATTGAATTGCGCGTCAAAGGGCTCGGCTGGCGAACGATGGAAAATACCTGGGTCGTCAACTGGGACAATCGAGGGGTCGGATTCGTCACTGCCGCCGGCACGCGAGGCTCGGCCGTGGCGCGCTTTCGCGCCGCGGGTCCCGCCGGCAATCATTTCGTAAAAATCTACACGGGATGGCAAGGGCAGAGTTATCTCAACTTCCAGCAGGCGCCGAACGCGTACCTGCCGCGTCCCGATTTCGCGTTTCGCACGACTTCAGGTCCATCTTCGACTCCTGTTGCCTACGCGGACGAATACCAGCCGTATTCTCTGCCGGAGGCCGAAGTCCACGTAGCGAATGGAAAGCTGAGCGTCAGTCCGATCCAAGGGCCGGTCGGCGCCGAATCCATTTTACGCGGCGAAGGTTTTCCAGCCAACTCGACGCTGGATCTCTTCTGGCAGACGTACGTCGGGAACCGGGTCGGCGGCAACGGATTCGAGCCACAGGAAAAGGCGATCGCGAAAGTGAAAGTGGGGAAGGATGGAAAGATCGAGTTCCGTCTGAAGATTCCGGAGGACCTGGGCGGGGAGCATGGGATCGAACTCCGCGAAGGGGACAAGCCGCTCGGGCGCGCTTACTTTGCCATTGAGACGACCATCGTGAGCATCGAGCCGAAGGCCGGCCCTGCTGGAACTCCGGTGACGATCCATTTGAAGGGCGTCGGCTGGACCGAATACGACAATATGTATGCGGCGACGTACGACAACGCTTACATGGGATATGCCTGCGGCTTTAATTCGCAGGGCGATGTGACATTTACGTTCAAGGCGGCAGGGGAACCTGGCACGCATCTCATTGATCTTTTTCCTGGAATATATCAAGGGCCGCCAACGGAAAACCAACTGCTGTATCGCATGCCGCAGCTTACTTATGCCGATGATCATCCGGGCAACAAGATTCCTGCACTGCACTTCAAGTTCGATGTGACTCCATAGCAGCCGAGCGGAGAATTTTAGGCAAACAGTCCAGTAGCACAGACTTCAGAGGCTGCGGAAAAAGTACGTTTGTCATTCTGAGCGAAGCGAAGAATCTCTCTGTGCATTGGACTTAAATCGAAGAGAGATTCTTCGCTTCGCTCAGAATGACACCAAAACCGAGTTTTCCGCAGCCTATTCAGTCTGTGGGCTTTTGTTGCAGCACGGTCGATCCCGCTTCTACTAACCCCCACAGACTGAAGTCTGTGCTACTTGCGGCTTTTGCCGCATCCCTGCAAATTCGTGAGACATTGCTGTTGTCGTGCAATGCTAGAATGGCGCAGGAATTCTGGCCCCGAAGCCCGGTGGGAAAATTGGTCCACCGGGTTGCGTGTTTCAGGGGAGACTCCGAACTCGAGGTGAGCGCATGCCCCTTCGCGAGACCGCGCCGAAATTGTCTCCGGAAAAATACGAGCAGAATTTTGCGGACATCACGCCGCCGATGAACGCGCGCCAGGCGGCGATTGAAGCCTCGCGGTGCCTTTATTGTTTTGACGCTCCGTGCATTCAGGCGTGTCCCACGCGGATCGATGTGCCCGGCTTTATCAAGCGCATTATGACGGCGAATGTGCGCGGGGCAGCGCGCGTCATTCTGGAGGCGAATATTCTCGGGGAAAGCTGCGGGCGCGTCTGCCCCACGGAAGTGTTGTGCGAAGGCGCGTGCGTCATGGTCGAAAAAGGCGAGAAGGCGATCGAAATTGGGAGGCTGCAGCGATTTGCCGTGGATCATGTGCTGGACCGCAACATTCGGCTGTTCCAGGCGGGCGAGCCGAACGGGCGGCGCGTGGCCTGCATCGGTTCGGGGCCTGCATCGTTGGCGTGCGCAGCGCTTCTGGCGCGAAAGGGTTACAGCGTGACTGTCCTGGACCGGCGGGAACTTTCCGGCGGACTGAATACTTACGGTATCGCGGCTTACAAGACGCGCGTCGCCGATTCGTTGCGCGAAGTGGAAATGGTGAAATCGCTGGGCGTCGAGTTCCGCCAGAAAGTGGAGATCGGGCGGGACGTGAGCTTCAAGCAGCTCGAAAAAGATTTCGACGCGATCTTTATCGGAGTGGGCCTCGGCGAAACCTGGGCCATGGACATTCCCGGCGAGGAGCTACACGGAGTTTGTGGCGCGCTTGAATTTATCGAGCCCACGAAGTCGCAGCCATTTTCGCGCGTCGCCATTGGGCGGCGCGTGGCCTGCATCGGCGCGGGGAACACCGCGATTGATGTGGTCACCGCCGCGCGCCGCCTGGGCGCGGAGGCCGTGTACCTCGTCTACCGGCGGAGCGAGCAGGAAATGCCGGCGTTCCGCTACGAATATGAATTGGCCAAAAAAGACGGCGTGAATTTTTTGTGGCAGACGCAGCCGGTGCGCATCCTCGGTTCGGGCAACGTGGTCACGGGACTGGAATGCGTGCGGACGCGTCTCGGCGAGCCTGATGAGCGAGGGAAGCGCGCTCCGGAGACGATTCCTAACAGCACGTTCACGATCGATGTGGATATGGTCGTGCGCGCCGTCGGGCAGAAGCAGGCCACGGACTTTTTGCGCGCCGTCAAGGGAATCGAAGTTCGCAGGAATGGCACCGTCGTGACCGACGCGCAGCACCGGACCGGCAACCCAAAATATTTTGCGGGCGGCGATTGCGTGAACGGCGGCCGGGAAGTGGTGGACGCCGTCGCGGAAGGCATGGCGGCAGGACGAGGAATCGATGCGTGGCTCGCGCCGGCACAGGAAGTCGGGCGCAGGGCGTAGGGGTTAGGGAGTAGGTCATCGGGAGTCGGGAGAATTAGCTCTTCATGGAAATTCCTGCATCGCTTAGCGAACGGTTTCCGTTTCTCGATGCGCTCGAGGAAGACTGGGAACCGGTTTCGCGCGCCGCGTTTTATGGCTGGTTGAGCTTCTACATTTTGCTGCTCGGGAATGCGCTGTTCGGCGGCCACTTGTTTCAATGGTTCGATCTCGTTTTCATTCCGATCCATGAAGGCGGGCATTTGCTCTTCCGAATGTTCGGTGAATGGATCATGGTGGCCGGGGGAACTTTCCTGCAGTTGTTTGTCCCCTTTGCGCTGGCGGCAAATTTCGCGTTCCGCCGCCAGGTGCTCGGCACGGCCTTTTGCGCTTTCTTTTTCTTTGAGCAGTTTCTTCCCATCGCGACGTACATGGCCGACGCTCGCGCACAGGAGTTGCCCCTCCTAACCGTCGGCGATTCCGAAGACGTGATCCACGATTGGTTTTATCTCTTCTCGCATGCGGGCCTGCTACAGCACGATACGCAAATCGCAAGTTTGTTTCGTTTTCTCGGCTGGGTAGGTATGTTTGCCACCGTAGGGTGGTTTATCTACCGTTCGACACGAAAGGCATGAAGCAACCATGATGGATCAAAGTCACGATTTACGAATCACCAGTCACCAATCACGAGTCACCAGTCACAGCACCGGAGGTGCCTCATGTCCGACCTGCGCGTAAACTTCTGCGGGATCGAATCGCCCAACCCCTTCTGGCTTGCGTCCGGTCCGCCGACGAACACCGCCGGGCAGGTGATGCGCGCGTTTGACGCGGGGTGGGGCGGCGCGGTTTGGAAAACGATTGGCGAGCCGATCGTCAACACGTCGTCGCGATACGGCGCGGTGGATTACAACGGAACGAAGGTGATGGGCTTTACCAACATCGAGCTCATCAGCGACCGGCCCACCGAGGTGAATGTCCGGGAAATCGCGGAAGTGAAGAAGCGCTATCCGAAAAATCTGGTGATCGCGTCGCTGATGGTGGAATCCAAGCGCGAGAGCTGGCATGAAATGGTCCGGCGTGTCGAAGGCGCGGGCGCGGACGCGCTGGAGTTGAATTTTGGATGTCCGCACGGGATGAGCGAGCGCGGAATGGGCTCGTCCGTGGGGCAAGTGCCCGAGTACACGGAAATGATCACCGCGTGGGTAAAGGAGGCGGCGAAAACGCCGGTGATCGTGAAGCTCACGCCCAACGTCACGGACATCACGCGCGTCGCGCTGGCGGCGGAAAAAGGAGGGGCCGACGCCGTCAGCTTGATCAACACGCTCAATTCGATTATCGGCGTGGATTTGGAAACATTTTCACCGAAGCCCGACGTGGGCGGGAAATCTTCCCATGGCGGCTATTGCGGGCCGGCGCTGAAGCCGATCGCTCTGCACCTGGTTTCCAGCGTCGCGAAAACGGTGAAGATCCCGATTGTGGGGATTGGCGGAATTGGATACTGGAACGATGCGGCGGAGCACATCGCGCTCGGTGCGTCCATCACGCAAGTCTGCACGGCGGCGATGCATTACGGGTTTCGCATCGTCGAAGACATGATCGACGGCCTTTCCGCGTACATGGACGATCACGGCTTTCGCACGATCGCGGATTTTCGCGGGCGCGCCGTGCCGAATGTGAAGGATTGGGGAGACCTGGACCTCAATTACAAAATCGTTGCCGATATTCGCCACGATCTGTGCATCGGCTGCCAACTCTGTTACGTCGCCTGCGAAGACGGCGCGCATCAGTGCATCGAGACCTATAAGGTCGCGGGGAATGGCAAGAAGAATCCGAATGGAATGGGCGTGCACGTTCCGCGCATCATCGAGGACGAATGCGTCGGCTGCAATCTTTGCGCGCTCGTTTGCCCGGTGGACCAGTGCATCACAATGAAGCACATCGATACGGGGCTGCCGTTTGAGAGCTGGAAGATGCGCGTGAAGAGGCTGGCGTCGGGGTCAGTCATCCAGTAGGACAGGCTCCTCAGCCTGTCGGGTTTGAGAGGCTAGCCTTATTGGAAGTGCGACAGACTGAACAGGCTGCTGAAATACTCGGTTTTGGTGTCATTCTGAGCGAAGCGAAGAATCTCTCTTCGATTTAAGTCAAATGCACAGAGAGATTCTTCGCTTCGCTCAGAATGACAAACATGCTTTTTCCGCAGCCTTTGAAGTCGGTCCTACTGATTGTGATAGATTTGAAGTTGCCATGAAACGCATCGTGGTCGTGGGGGCGGGATTCGGCGGACTGGAAGCCGTCACGCGCCTCGATGGCATGTTTCGCCGCGATCGCGACCGTCGAAATTCTTCTCCTCAGCGATCAGAATTATTTGCTTTTCACGCCGCTTCTTCCTCAGATCGCGTCGAGTTACACCGATCCGCGCCATATCGTTCAGGCTGTACGCGAAATTCGCGGCAGGAGAAAATTCCGGTTTCGCAGGGAAGCGGTGCGCGCTGTCGATGCGCCGAACCGGCGCGTGATCGTCGATTCCGGATCGATCGACTACGATGCGCTCATCCTCGCGTCCGGCTCGCGCACCGAATTTTTCAATACGCCAGGAGCGCGCGAGAACTGCTGGGATTACAAATCGCTCCAGCAGGCGGTGGAGTTGCGCGAGAGGATCATCGACCTGTGCGAGCACGCGGACCACACCGCGGACGCCGCCGCGCGGCGCTCGATGCTCACATTTGTCGTCGTCGGCGGCGGCTACACGGGCATCGAACTCGTCACGGAGATGCGAGATTTTCTATTCGGCTATGCCGCGAAAAAATATCGCGGGATCGACGCCGCCGAGATTCGCCTGATCGTGCTGGAAGCGACGCCGGATGTGCTGCGGGGGATTGGTCCGAAACTGGCGGCTCACGCGCGCAAGCGGCTGGATGTGAGCGGAATTGAAGTGAAAACGTCGACGCGAGTCACGCGTGTGCTCGAAGGCGCTGTCGAGATCAATGGAAACGAGACTCTCGCGGCCGACACGATTATCTGGACGGCGGGAGTTCGCGCATCCGAGCTGATTGAATCGCTGCCCGGGCCGCACGACCGCATTGGCCGCGCCGTCGTAAACGCGCACCTTCAACTGGAAGGCCACCCGGAGGTTTTCGTAATCGGCGACTCGGCCGCGGCCGTGAACGCGCAGGAAGCGCCGCGCGTCGCCCCGGTGGCAATTGAGCAGGGGCGCATCGCCGCGCGCAATATCGGACACTTGTGGCGCGGCGAGCCGCTGGAGACGTATGAGTACGCCTCGAAGGGCATGCTCGTTTCTCTCGGGATGAACTATGCCGTCGTGAATATCGGTGGGATTCAGGTCAGCGGCTACTTTGCTTGGCTCTTCTGGAACGCCGTTCATTTATACAAACTAGTTGGATTAAAAAAGCAAGTGCAGGTGGCCGGAGACTGGATGCTCGGATTGATTTTTCCGCGCGACGCGGCCATCGTGCGCGAACCGCGGCGGTGCAAATTGTGCGGGGAAGGGAAGCAGGAGCACTCACCACTTACGTTTGATGGAGGAAGGTTTTAGTAGCACAGGCTTCAGCCTGTGGGTTTTGATTTGTTACCGAAACCGCGCTCAAACGAGCGAAAATCCACAGACTGAAGTCTGTGCTACTTGGGGTCGCGCGTCGCGCGCATCATGGCCCAGTACACGACAAAGCTCGCGGCGAATCCCACGAACCAGGCGTAGTCATACAGGCCGCGCAACGCGGGCACGATCAGGCCGATGAATGCCACGCCCGCTCCGGCCGCGAGCGCTGCCATGGCGCGCCAATTGATCCCGCGGGAGAATTCATAAAAACCGCGGTGCTGGTACAAATCCTCCACGAGAATGATTTTTTTGCGAACCACGAAGTAATCGCAGATCATCACGCCCGCGATCGGTCCGAGAAATCCGGAATAGCCCACCAGCCAGTTGAAAATGTAATTGCTGTAATTGGCGAGGAGCTTCCACGGCTGAAATACGACCACGCCCACGACGCAGGCGATCAGGCCGCCGGTGCGAAAACTGATCAGCCGCGGCGAGAGATTCGAGAAATCGTTGGACGGCGAGACCAGATTTGCCGCGACGTTTACGTTCAGCGTTGCGAGCAGCAGGGCCAGCATCGCCACGACGACGGCGATGGGATTTCCCAGGCGCGCGAGCACCTGGACCGGATCCCAGATCGCCTGGCCGAAAATAATCGCCGTGGCCGATGTGACGGCGATGCCGATGAAGGAATAGAACGTCATCGTCGCCGGCAAGGCCGAGCGCCTGGCCGAGCACCTGCGCCCGCTGGCTGCGCGCATAGCGCGTGAAATCGGGGATATTGAGCGCCACGGTGGCCCAAAATCCCACTACGCCGGTCAGGGACGGCACAAAGAATTTGAAAAATTCCCCAAACGTTTGAAATTTGGACGGCGCCGAGAGCATCGGCCCGAATCCGCCCGCCTTCACCATGGCCCATCCGAGCAGCACCACGCCGATCGCCAGCAAGAATGGCGCAGTAACCCCCTGGAGAAATTGGATGGTGCGGATTCCCATCACGATTACGATCACGTGCAACAGCCAGAACAGCGCGAAACAAATCCACACGCCATTTGCGAAAGTTTTCCACGCGGGAACGAGTGCGATCACCATCGCGTTGATCGCCTCGCCGCCGATCCAGGTGTTGATCCCAAACCAGCCGCACGCCACGAGCGCGCGGAGAACCGCGGGAACGTTCGCGCCGGTGACGCCAAACGACGCGCGCGCAAATACGGGGAAGGGAATTCCGTACTTCGCGCCGGCGTGCGCGTTGAGCAGCATCGGCACGAGGACCAGCACGTTTCCCAGGAACACGGTGAAGATGGCCTGCTTCCAGTCCATTCCGCCCGCGATCATGCCGCTGGCCAGCAAGTACGTGGGAATGTTGACGCTCATCGCGATCCACAGCGCGGCGTAGTTGTAGGTGCCCCAACTGCGGCGCGAGGCGGGAATCGGCGCGAGGTCTTCGTTGTAAAGGGAACTGGAGCGGATGGTTTCGGCGTCAAGAACGCCGGAGTGGATGCCGTCCCGGTCGGGATGTTCCGCGGCGCTCACCGATCAGTAGATCCCGCGCCGCAGATCGGGCATTTGAGGTATCTCGATATTGACCACGCGTCCTTCGTCGGCAAGCTTCACGAGAATACGGGACGCCGAGCCGACATCCTTGATGCTCCAATCCGAGGTCGCCAGGGGCTTTGCCGCCTTGTCCGATTCCCGCCACAGAAGATCCTCGCCTTTGTGTTCGAGCTGCTCCGGCTTGATTTCATAGACTTCCATATTGCGGACGTAAATCACCAGGTAGCGAGAGCCGAGCTGCAGCAGAAGCGGATCGAATTTTTTCCCGGGCTGAAAAACATTCCATAGTTTCGGCGCGCGCGAATCGACTTGCAGGATTGCATTGGGGATTGATTTCCAGAGGATTTTCTCTTTGTCAGCGGCGCGGGAAATGTTCATCAGAGCGAGACACAATCCCGCAATCCCGAAAAACCATCTTGCGCGATGGACGATGTGTGCCAACTGCCGCACCTCAGGGCCAGTCGACGCGCAACTGGCGCGACTTCACAATCACATATTTATTCTTGCGCGCGAATTCCACCAGGTCGACGAGCAATTTCACGTCGTTCTCGCAGTACTTGCAAACTTCTTCCTTGCGGCCTTCGCGCCACCACTGGACGATGTCCAGACCGTTTCCCGTTTTCTGATTGCCCAGGGTTTCCCGCGCCAGATCGTCGAGTTTAATGCGGTGTCCGAGACGGCGGTGCAAATCCACCAGCAGGTCAAACGACTTGCCGAGCAGATGCTTCACCGGCTGGTAGGCGCTGAGCACTTCAAAATCGAAGCGGTCGCCGTTGAAGGAAACGATGCGATCGTGCCGGCCGAGTTCGGCAATGAGCGCCTTCGCATCGGCCTCAAACCAGCGCCGGAAACGGTTCTGCGCGTCCCAGGTCACGGCGACGGCGAGGCCGAAGCGCGCGATGTTCGACCAGCCTCCCTCGACCTCATGCGAGAGGCGAAGCGTTTCGATGTCGAAAAAGATTTCGCGTGTCGGGTCGGGAAAAAGGCTGGGAGTCGTCGCCATTTTATTTTTTTGATTCGCCGGCAAAGTTCCTGCGCGCCAAGAATGGTGAATCCTGAGACGGGAAACGTCAAGCCCATCCTGATGGCGGAGGAATACTGCCATAGATTTGGAAAACGAACGCTAAGATACTCGGGGCGGGAGACGATGAACAGCTAGGTGTGTTGCGGCTGAAATGCAAGTTCTTCTTCGATGGCGCGAATGGATT
The DNA here is from genome assembly GCA_963832265.1 of uncultured Acidobacteriota bacterium. Classification (GTDB taxonomy): domain Bacteria; phylum Acidobacteriota; class Terriglobia; order Acidiferrales; family UBA7541; genus Palsa-360. Next base: position 2,421,743 of record CAWHTN010000020.1, on the reverse strand, counting down.
CGGCAGGAATGGCGACGAACTCGACGCCCACCCCTACCCCTTTGAGGCAATAGCGGACTTCGCACCGAGTCTGGATCACGACGCCGGTCCGCGAGAGCTTGAAGCGAAGTTTCAGGACCGCGCCTTCGGGATACTCCGTTCTCGTGTTGATGAACATGCCATGCGGGCTAATGTCCGGCGGCCGAACGCAGATGTCTTCCTCGAAGCCCTCGTAAATCATGGAGAGTTCGCTCAGCTGCGGATAGCGTATATCGCGCCGACCCTCTGAATTCGATTTGTCTATCTTCCTATCCATAGCTAGCGGACTTCTTGAGAGACCCAATCTTCCTTCTGTGGCCGGTTCGGGGAGGACTTATCCGCGCAACGCTCACCGCACGACGGGCAATATTTAAATGAGGGAAGAATGTGCTGATCGCACTTTGCACATTCCAAATAGGATGTATTGTCCATCGGCACGACGCGGAGGATCTCTTCCAGAGTCGTCGTGCCTTTCAGAACCTTCTCCAGCGCGTCTTCCTGAATGAGGCGCATTCCGTTCGATCTCGAAGTGGCGCGAATCTGGTCGATGTTCCCGCTGGTGCGAATAATGGTGCGAATGGACTCATCCACGCGCAGCAATTCATAGATTCCAATGCGGCCCGAGTAACCGGTATGGTTGCACCTGTCGCAACCAACCGGGACAGCCATGTTGCTCGGTGGTTTGGACATGCCTACCTGGGCCAGCCGCGCTTGAAAATCCGGAGTCGCGGGCTGGAGAGAGTGGCAGGAGCAGAGCATTCGCACCAGACGCTGGGCCAGGATGCCTGTCACGGATGAACTGATCAAGTAGCCCGGAATCCCAAGATCGAGGAGGCGGACAATCGCGGAAACGCTGTCGTTGGTGTGCAGCGTGGAAAGCACCAAATGGCCTGTTTGCGCCGCCTTCATGACAATCTCTGCTGTCTCTTTATCGCGAATCTCGCCCACCATGATGATGTTTGGATCCTGGCGGAGAATGGACCGCAGGCAGGTCACAAATGTCAGGCCGGCCTTGGTATTGACGTGCACTTGATTGATCCCTGGAAGAACATATTCGACCGGGTCCTCGACGGTGACGATATTGACGGAAGCCTGGCGTAGTTTGTGGAGCGAAGAGTAAAGAGTCGTGCTCTTGCCCGAGCCCGTCGGGCCCGTTACCAGAATCATCCCTTGAGGCGCGGATAGAAGTTCATTCAGTCCATCGACTACGTCGGCCGGCATTCCCAAGTCAGCATAAGAAGTCAGCGGCGAGCTCGTTTCCAGCAACCGGATGACGACTTTCTCTCCGTACTGCGTCGGCAGCGTCGAGACTCGCAAGTCGAGCTGCCGCGTGCCTACGGAAACCATGAAGCGCCCGTCCTGCGGGGCGCGGCGCTCCGAGATATCCATATCGGAGAGAATCTTGACTCGCGAGATCAGCGAATTTTGCAGGGCTCGCGGGATCACTTGATGATCGTGCAATACGCCGTCGACGCGCATGCGCACGACGGTGTCGGAGGCTCGCGGCTCGATGTGAATGTCGCTGGCCCGCTTGGCCATGGCAACTTGAATCACTTCGGAAACGAGACGCACTGCCGGAGTTTTTTTCTGCCGCAGATCGGCCTGTACTTCCTGGATGGCTTCCTGGTTGGCTTGCCTTGAACTGGTGGAAAGGAACTCCACTTCTTCAAATGGCACTCTTTCCCCACCGCGGACGGTCCCGTAAGCGGAGCCGGACCCTCCTTCCGCGGCGTAATGTTTGTTGATTGCCTGTTGCAGCTCGATCCGAAAGGAAAGCCGGGGGGAAATCTCAAAGCCCGTCGTAAACCGCAACTCGTCCAAGACGGCCAGGTTCTGCGGCGCGGCCATGGTGACAATCAGGCGCTTGTGTTCCGTTCGCAAGGGAAGGACGCACAGGCGCTCAGCCATCGAGCGGGGCACCATCTTCAAGGCGCCGAGATCCGGGACAGTCGAGGCGCAGTCCACGTACGGTATGCGCGATACTTCCTCCAGGGCCGCCCCCAAGTCCTCCTTGGCAATGAGGCCACGCTCCAGCATCAGTTCACCGAGATGGATCACCTTTCCCTGCTGTTCTCCAATGACTTTTTGGAGGTCGGCAGGGGAAATCTTTCCCCGATCCTGCAATACTTCCCCTATTTTTTTCTTTTTCATGAATCCTCGTCATGGCAACAACAAACCCCGGTGCAGGATTTCGGGGGAGTCGGTAGCCGCCAGTTTCCGTTGCGAGTGAACCTGGATTTACGGTATCAGTACAAGGTTCATTCTGGAACACGGGAATTGGATGAAGTGCGCCAAATAGAAACATGGCCATTCAAAGCATTGATTGTAATTAGGTTAGCGAGGTTAGTTGGAATGTTTTGTGGCAGTCATCCGGAAGAATTGCCGTGAGGGAAATCTACAGATTTGCTCGGCAGGTCGTGGACGCTGCCGGCAGATGAAATCGCGCCGGTGACGTTAGACTTGAATTTCCCCGAATGACTTATCGAGGATCCGCGCGGCCTCATCGACATCCGCCTTGCCGATATTCAGCATGGGGGAAAGCCGGATGACGTTGCTGTACAGGCCGCCCTTGCCGATCAGCAATCCGTGCTGGCGCGTGCGTTCGAGAAGTTGCGTGGTCTCTTGCGGAGCGGGTTCCTTGGTTACGCGATCCTTTACGAGTTCGAGCCCTATCATCAGACCTTTGCCGCGAACGTCGCCGATCAGCGGATATTTTTGCTGGAGTTCATCGAGCTTGCCGCGGAAATAGTTGCCCATTGTCTCCGCATTCTCGAGAAGTTTTTCCTCTTCGATGAATTCGATGGTCGCTTTCGCCGCCACCGACGTCACCGGATTTCCGCCGAACGTGGAAATCGTCAGGCCTTGATACGAAGCGGCCAGTTCTTTTGTGGTGATCGTGGCGCCGATGGGAGCGCCGTTGGCCATGCCCTTGGCGCACGTCATGATGTCGGGAGTCACTTCCCAGTGTTCGATGCCGAACCATTTTTTCCCCGTGCGCCCGAAGCCGGTCTGCACTTCGTCGGAGATGAACAGGCCTCCGTATTTTTTTACCGCCTTGAAAACGATCTTGAAATATTCCGGCGGCGGCGTGATGAATCCGCCCACTCCCTGAATCGGTTCGGCCATGAAGGCGGCGATATGGCCGCTGGTGCCCGTCTGGATCAGATTCTCGACGTCATTCGCGCAGGCGACTTCACAGTCCGGATATTTCAAGCCCAGCGGGCAGCGGTAGCAGTACGGATTGATCGCGTGCGCGATGCCGATGCTGATGATTCCCGACTTGCGCCATGGGGCCTGCGCCGTCACGCTCTTGGTGAGCGACGATCCGCCGGAATAAGCGTGGCGCAGGGCCACGATGTCGAAGGAGCCAGTGGCCATGCGCGCCAGCAGGATCGCGGCTTCGTTTGCTTCGGTGCCGGAGCTGGTGAAAAAACTGGATTGCAGCGCGCCCGGCGTAAGCTGGGCGACTTTTTCGGCCAGCGCCACGATGGCTTCGTTGGGATAGAGCGTGGAGAGATGCTGCAGCTTGTCGACTTGCGCCTTGATCGGCCCCGTAATCCTGCGGATTGGCGTGGCCCACCGAGACGGTCAAGATGCCGCCGAAGAAATCGAGATACTTGCGGCCTTCGACGTCCCACACGTGTTGCATCGAAGCGTGATCGGCCACCAGCGGCTCCTGGTAGAAATTCGTGACCGCCGGCCAGATATATTCCTTGTGCTTGCGAACCACTTCTTCACTGCGCGTCGTCTGCCTGGGCTGCGTTGTCATGAAAAATCCTCGTTATCCACAGATGAACACAGATAAACACTGATAAAAACTAAGAACAGGAAAAAAGGGAATTTGCAAGAAAAGGCCAAACTGGGCCGTTAGCAAATTCCTATCCCTTTTGTCTTTCTTTTTTCCTTTCATCAGTGTTTATCTGTGTTCATCTGTGGATTATTTGCTTCAATCCGCGGCTTGCGAGCTGCGCGCGGTCTGCGTGCGCGTGATCTCGCCGTAGGTTTCCGGGCGGCGGTCGCGGTAAAATTGCCAGGTGTCGCGGACTTCCTGGATCTCGTCGAGGTTCAAGTCGGCGACGAGCAATTCATCCTTGTTGCGGCTGGCTTGCGCGATGATCTTGCCGCGCGGATTGCAGAAATAACTCTTGCCGTAAAATTCGCCGATCTGCCAGGGCTTTTCGATGCCCACGCGATTGGAAGCGGCGACGAAATAGCCGTTTGCGGCGGCGTGCGCCGGCTGTTCGAGTTCCCAGAGATATTCGGAGAGCCCCGCCACGGTTGCGGAAGGATTGAACACGATTTCCGCGCCGTTCAGGCCGAGAATTCTCGCGCCTTCGGGGAAGTGGCGATCGTAGCAAATGTACACGCCCACTTTTCCAAAGCGCGTCTCGAAGACCGGGTATCCCGCGTTTCCCGGCGTGAAATAAAATTTTTCCCAGAACCCCGGATGGCAGTGGGGAATATGGTGCTTGCGATATTTTCCGAGATATTTTCCGTCCGCGTCGAACACGGCCGCGGTGTTGAAATACACGCCGGTCATTTCGACTTCGTAAACCGGGACGATGAGCGCCATGCCGTATTTCTTGGCCAGTTTTTGCATGCGCGTCACGGTCGGGCCGTTCGGCACGGGCTCGGTCAGGTCGTACCACTTCTGCTGCTGTTCCGCGCAGAAGTAGGGGCCATAGAAAAGTTCCTGCAAACCGAGGACCTGCACCTTGCGTTTTGCCGCGGCGGCGATGAGCTTCTCGTGCTTGGCGATCATCTTCTCTTTGATTTGCGGAAGGGAAAATTTCGTGGGAGACCATTCACAATGCGCCTGGATGAGACCGCAACGCACGATTCGAGCCATGATGCACCTCCGCGGAATTTGCAATGCGAGTGTACTCTGCGGTGGCGGCGCGCGACAAGACCTGCACGCGAGTAGGACAGGCTTCAGCCTGTCGGGTTTAGGTATGCGGCTTGTTCGCAAGGGGACAGGCTGAAACCTGTCCTACTTGGATCGCGGGATTCGGCTGTTCCGGCAAAGTGTCAAAACGCAATCGCGTTTTGGACGCTTCCGTCGCGATTCACTTTCCAGGGCTGAATGGCGTTGAAGTGCCCGACGACCGTGTCGGTCTTTTGAAAGAAGTCCGGCTGGACACGCCAGAATTCAGCCACTTCGACCACTGTCGGCTGAACCTCGCCACCGTCATCCGTACAGCGGGATTGAAGCACGGTTTCCTGTCCGTCCCACTCCCACGCAAATCCGAACCTCGTGTGAGCCTTTGGATAGATGGGGCCCTGCATTTCAGCGGCCTTCCAGTTGCGCCCGCCATCGACCGACACTTCGATCTTGGTGATGGCGCCGCCGCCCGACCACGCCAGGCCTGAGATTTCATAGAACCCGGGGCCGGAGAGTTTTTGCCCACCCGAAGGGCGAGTGATGAGAGATTTCGGACCCAGTTGCGATTGGAACCAGCGGGCTTTCCCGTCGATCCTCAAACTGGGATATTTTGTGGTTTCGCGCATCGCCATCACGGGCTGTGCCACAACTTTGATTCGGCGAAGCCACTTCACGTTGTTGATCCCTTCCCATCCGGGGGCAAGAAGCCGAAGCGGATAGCCCTGCTCGGGACGTATCGCTTCGCCGTTCTGGCCGTACGCGATGAGCATGTCATCGAAGGCCTTTTCGATCGGTATGCTTTTCGAGTGTTTTCCCTTTTCCGCGCCCTCGGCAATGATCCATTTCGCGCCAGCCTGTACGCCCGCTTGCTTCAGAAGTAGGGAGGCCGGAATCCCGGTCCAGACGCTGCAACTGGTCAAGCCGTGCGTGTCTTGGGCGTTGGCGCTTGCCCCGCGGCGTATTGCGCCGGTCGGCCCGGTTGGAGCGCTGTTTCCGTTACATTCAACGAAGTGGACGCGGGACACGGAAGGCAATCGCCTCAGGTCGTCCAGCGTGAAAATTAATGGATGATCCACCATTCCATGGATCAGCAAATGATGCTCCCGCGGATCGATGTCCGGAGGCTCATACCCGTGGGAAACGATGTAATGCAGAGGCGCCGGCGTAAGGATCCCGATCGAATCCTGAAGCGGAGTTCTGAATCCGAAGTCCTTGTGATAGTCCGGCGGGCTCGTCAGTTGGGGCCAAGTGCCGAGGCTGCCTGTGCGAATCGAGGCCTCGAAGCGGGAGCGCTCGCCGTAGGCGTGCAGGTCTTTCGGGCGAAGGTCAGAAGTTTCGGCTTCCAGTGTTGCGCCGGTCGCGGTCCTCAATCCTGCTGCCGCCATGCCTGCCAGCACGGCCCCATTTTTCAGAAATCGTCTCCGACCTTGCTTCTTTTCCATCGTGGGTCTCCTTCTACTTCAGGAATCGCCAGCAGCGCCGTGCGGAGCACCTATTCCACGGGTCGACTGTAGGGGCACGACATGTCGTGCCCCTACAATTAGCTCTTTTTAACTTTCCGCGCCCAGAGGTCCCAGTCCTTTGGAAATTCCTGATTGCCGACTTCCGCCTGATGAGCCTCTTCCGGAGAGAGGGTCTCGATCTTCCTGCTGCCGGCCTGGAGGTGCATTTCGGCGTTGATCTTCAGATACACGCTGCGGCCGACCGAATGCATGATGCTGTTTCCCACGGTGATCCCGCCGTGTCCCCGCATGAGGGCCCCGGGCTTGTCGCCGAGCGTTTGGGCGAGAGCCTTTCCTTTCGCGGCGTCGTTGATCAGCATATTCGTCATGCCGAAAGATTTGCGAATGTCAAAGGTGGGCAATCCCGTGCCGATAAATCCTCCCATGTGGTAGATCGGCAGGAGCGGCTCGTTGATGGTTCCCATGAGCACAACGGTGGGCGCGTGCGTGTGGACGATGGACTTCACGTCTGGCCTGGCCCTGTAAATTTCGGCGTGAATCCAGCGCTCGCTATAAAGTTTTCGCGTGTCGCCGTTGGCCGGAACGCAGTCGTAGTCGAGCTCCACGATGTCGCTCACGGTGACCAAATCGGGGGCCAGCCAGCGCGAAATGTAAAAGTGATTCGGGTTGGCGGGATTGCGCACGCTCACGTGGCCGTAGCCGTCCACGACTCCCTGATCCTGCAATATGTGATTCGCGGTGACCAGGTCGGCAAGCAGTGCGTCTTTGTCCTGCTTGTCTTGCGGAACGGCTTCGGGAGGCGCAGGAACCGGCGCGGTCTTGGCCTCTTCCGCCGCGCCAAGCAATGCGCCCGTCAACAAGAGGCTGGAGCCGGACAGAAAACCACGGCGGCCGAACCCGGCCTTGAGCAGATGATTTATCTCCATTGAAATCTCCTTGGAAATCGATTTGAATGCGTTGCCCTGAACAGAAACTTCCCATGCTTCCCGAGGTGGGAGCGTTTCCAAATCTCGACCAACACTCGGCCAACACTTGACGAACACTTGACCAACACTTGAAATGATTGGCAACTCATCGGATACACCGATTGGCTGTCCCGTGTCAATCATCGAATGTATTTCGCCTTGCAGCGTGCAAAACTTGCTTTCCGGTGTGCCCAAATGAAGGAAAGTAGGCTATCCTGACGGCGATTGACCTGAGAAAACATTGACGCCAGACCCAACCTCAACATTCTTCCAGCGATTCTACCGTGCTGTGCTTCGCGTCTTTCCAAGCTGCATCACGTTGACGCAAGCGGTTGCGTTCAACATGTTTCTGGCATTTTCGCCCATGATTCTCGTTGTGCTGGGAGCAGTGGCCGGGTCTGTCGCATTCCGGCAAGCGCTGCAAGGAATCATCGAGCGGCTGCGGATCGTCCTTCCGCCGGGGACTCTCGGCATTCTCAATAATTTTCTTTCCAAGAACAGCACACGATCCTGGGAATGGATTTTGCTGGGACTGGGCGGAACGCTTTTGGCGGGAACGCAAATGATGAAGCTGCTAATGGATGGGTTTCGGACGGTCTACAGGGATCCGAACGAGCTAAGTCCTGTCAGCAGGAACGTGCGGGCCTTGCTTCTGCTGACTGCCACAATCCTCCCTTCCATCCTCATTGTGAACCTGGTCGTTTTTGGCAGGACGGTTCGCAACCGGATGCTGCACATTTCCTCCATGCCCGTGCTCATACGATTGACCTGGAGCGCCTTGTACGTCGTGGTCTCCTTGCTGATTGCCTTGGGCGTGCTCACCGTGATTTACCGGGTGGGCCGGCCGGGTCATCATGGGTTGAAAGCACATCTGCCCGGCGCGGAAGTTGCCACGGTGTTGTGGTGGGTAGTCAGCATCGCGCTGGGATTTTATTTGCGTGGTGTGCCCTACAGCCTCATCTATGGCGGGTTGGCCGTCACCATCGGCCTGATGCTCTGGATGCAATTGACAGCAACGATTCTGCTAATCGGCGCCGCGTACAATGCCGAGTCGCTCGATCGGCAGTAGGACAGCCACTGTTGGCTGTCCACGGTGTCCCGCACTATCTCGGCAGGACGAAAGCGGACAGCCAAGAGTGGCTGTCCCACAAAATCGGAGTACAATGGGTGTGCCAGAATTCGGTCACGGGAGGCAGCGATGGGCGAAATGCGCGTCGAGTGCTACGCCGGTTATCGGGCCGATGAACGACCTACCAGGTTTACCTTGCGCGGGCACACCTTTGAAATTATGGAAGTGGAAGACCGTTGGTATTCGCCCGGCGCGATCTATTTTCGTGTCCGTACCCAGGACGGCGATTATTTTGTCCTGCGCCATGAGGAACCCCAGGATGTCTGGAGCGTGGATGCCTTCCGTTCCGCTCGGGAACGCTCCGATTTGCCCGAGGCCGGGCAGGTTGCGCTGAGCTGAGGCAGAGAAGGTTACAGGTTGTAGGGGGTAGGGTGCAGGGGAAAACCTGCAACCTAAGACCTGCTGCCTGCAACCTAAGTCCTCACAGGCGTACTCTAAGGGCACGGCTCGATTTCACGCCGCAACTTTTCCTTTTCCATAGGGTTAAACTGGATGCGTGCGTTGAAAGCCACGAACCTGCCGTGCCAGCCGCGCAAACTCCCGCAAGGGGAGATGGGACCATGAAGAGAGTTTCTTCCCGCAAAGCCGATTTACGCCGGTCTCGACCGGCATCCCTCGCTGGAATGATTTTCATTTTCATTCTGGCTGCCTCCACATTCGCAGGGCCATATCTACTCGCCGCATCCGATAAAAAAGACAGCAAGGGGAAGACGACTGACACTTCAAAAGCATTGAAGGGACTGCCTAACCAGGAATTGACCGAAGACGAAGCCATTTTTGAGGCGCTCAATCGTCTGGGATTTGGGCCGCGGCCGGGAGATCTCGAACGCGTCAAGGAAATGGGGCTGCAAAAATGGATCGATCAGCAGCTTCATCCGGATTCGATTGATGACTCCGCTCTCGATGCGCGCCTCCAACGGTTTCCCACGTTGAAGATGTCCTCCGCAAAACTACTGGACGAATTCCCTGAGCCGCAGCTCGCCGCGCGCCGCGAAGGCATAACCGTCGAGGAATACCGGAAGGAGCAGCAGGAGCAGATGCGGGCGGCCATGCAGTCGTCCATGCAAGGCGAAACCCAGAGCGAACCGCAACAAACCGGGACACAAGGCAATGCCCAGAGCGACATGCAGATGGCCGATGCGATGCACATGCCGAATTTCGACATGGTGGACAACGATCTGAACGCCAATCCGGCGAAAGGGAAGGGGCAAGGGATGGGTCAGGGCGGTTTCAGCAACCGCATGATCAACTACGAGCAGATTCGCCTGCCGCAGCGCATCGTCGCCGAACTTTCCATGGCCAAGATGACGCGCGCCGTTTACAGCGAGCGCCAACTTCAGGAAATGATGGTGGATTTTTGGTACAACCACTTCAACGTTTTCGCCGCCAAGGGCGCCGACCGCTGGCTCATCACCGAATATGAACGCGATGCGATTCGCCCGCACGCGATGGGGAAGTTTCGCGATTTGCTCGGAGCCACGGCGAAAAGTCCCGCGATGCTGTTTTTCCTGGACAACTGGCTGTCCGCCGATCCTGTCGCGTGGCAGAAACTGCAGCAGGAACAACAAGACCGGCGCCAGATGCGGGGAGGGCCATTTGGCGGTGGGCCATTTGGAGGGCCGCGTTTTCCGCAGGGACGCCCCGGGGCGAATGGGAATCCGAACGATCCGAACGCGAACGCAAAGCAGAAACAGGAGCGCGGCCTGAATGAAAATTACGGCCGCGAACTGATGGAATTGCACACGCTCGGCGTGGATGGCGGTTACACGCAGGACGATGTCATCAACGTCGCCAAGGCATTCACCGGATGGAGCATTCGTCAGCCGCGGCGCGACCCGGAATTTTTCTTCGAGGACCGCCTCCATGACAGCAGCGTGAAGACCGTGCTCGGACACCAGATTCACGAGGGCGGAATGAAGGATGGCGAGGAAGTCCTCGACATTCTGGCGCGCGATCCGCACACGGCGCACCACATTTCGTTTGAGCTGGCGCAGCGGTTCGTTTCCGATAATCCGCCCGAGGCGCTGGTGGACCGCATGGCGCAAACGTTTTTGAAATCGGATGGCGACATACGCGAAGTCCTGCACACCATGATTTATTCGCCCGAATTCTGGTCCAAGGAAATCTATCGCGCCAAGATCAAGACGCCATTTGAGCTGGTGGCGTCGGCCACTCGGGCCGTGGGCGCGGAAGTGGAAATTCCGTTGCTGCTCGTGCAGTGGACGAGCCGGATTGGCCAGCCGCTCTATCAGTGCGAGCCGCCGACCGGTTATTCGGATAAAGCCGATGCGTGGGTGAATACCGGCGCGTTGCTCAGCCGAATGAATTTTTCGCTCACGCTCACCTCGAATCGTCTCCGCGGCGCGCAGGTGGATATCGATTCTCTTTTCGGCAGCGACACGGCCGCCAATCCGCACGCCACGCTCGACCGCGCGATTCAAGTTTTGTTAGGCGGCCAGGCCTCGCAGGAAACTCGCGACACGCTGGAGAAGCAGCTCGACGATCCGCAAATCTTGCAGGCAGCTCTGGACGACAAGGTCAAGCAGGTGAACGCGGCGATGATCGCGGGATTGGTTTTGGGTTCGCCTGAGTTTCAGCGCAGATAAGTGGCACAGGCTTCAGCCTGTGGCTTTTGTTTTTTCTTGGAGCCAATTTGTGAAGGAGAACGACGATGAAAGTTTCACGGCGCATTTTCCTGAAAAGTGGCGGCGTGGCCATGATCGGCATGAGCACGATCCCCGCGTTCCTGCAACGCGCGGTGGCGGCGACGCCGATGCCGAACAAGAAAAAACTGATCGTCGTCTTCCAGCGCGGCGCCGCCGATGGATTGAACATCGTCGTGCCGTTTGGTGAAGAAAACTACTACCGCATCCGCCCGACGATCGCGATTCCGCAGCCACGGAACGGTGTCGAAGGCGCTGCGGTCGATCTTGACGGTTTCTTCGGCCTGCATCCGAGTCTCGCGCCCCTTGGGCCTCTGTTTCACAACGGGCAACTCGCCATCGTGCACGCCGCCGGATCGCCCGATACGACGCGCTCGCATTTTGACGCCCAGGATTTCATGGAGTCCGGCACGCCCGGCGTGAAATCGACGGACGATGGCTGGCTGAATCGCACCGTGAGCGGAATGAGCGAGCAGGACGCGTCTCCCTTCCGCGCGGTGGCGATGGGTCCGAACCTTCCGCTCACGCTGCGCGGCGCCGCGCCCGCCATCGCTCTTGCCGACGTCAAACAATTTCGCGTGATGAGCCAGTCCACCGCGGTGCAGGGCGGTTTTGAGGCGCTGTACGCGCAGACGGTCGACAAGGTTCTGCGCGGCACGGGCACGGAAACATTTGAAGCGATCGACATGCTGCGCAAGGCCGACCCTTCGCGCTTCCAGCCGGAGAATGGCGCCGACTATCCGAAGAGCCGCGTCGGCCAGACGCTGCAACAAGTCGCGCAACTTCTCAAGGCGGACATCGGCATGGAAGTCGGCTTCGTCGATACCGGAGGCTGGGACAACCACGTCAACGAAGGCGGCGCGCAGGGACAAATGTCCAATCTGCTGCGGGACATGGGACAAGGCCTGGCCGCGTTTCACCAGGATTTGGGCGACCGCATGGAAGACGTGGTCGTCGTTTCTATGTCCGAATTCGGCCGCACCGCGCATGAAAACGGAAACCGCGGCACCGATCACGGCCACGCGAATTGCATGTTCGTGATGGGCGGACCGGTGAAAGGCGGGAAGGTGTACGGCAAATGGCCGGGCCTCGGTCCGGGGCAGTTGAACGAAGGCCGCGATCTCGCGCTCACCACCGATTTCCGCTCCGTCCTCGGAGAAGTCATCGGCGGACACCTCGGCAGCAGCAATCTGCGCGCGGTTTTCCCGGGTTTTGACAATAGCCCCGCGAAATTCCCGCGCCTGCTGAAAGCGTAATTGCTTCATCGAGAAAAGAACTGCCTGGCCGCACCTGCGCATCGTCCTAATTTTTCCCTCAGAAGATTCGTTCCGATTTGTTTGTTTTGTGGCGCAGGCTTCACAGGCTGCGGAAAAAGTACGTTTGTCATTCTGAGCGAAGCGAAGAATCTCTCTGTGCATTGCACTTAAATCGAAGAGAGATTCTTCGCTTCGCTCAGAATGACACCAAAACCGAGTTCTTCTGCAGCCTGTTCCGACTGTGGGGCTGCTCGCAGCATGATCGCCCTTGCTGCAATGAAAACCCACAGGCTGAAGCCTGCGCTACTGGTTAGAAGAAAATTTTAGTGGTACTCCAAATGGACCACTGGGCGGCGGAATTGACGAAGAAATGAAAGTTGCGCTGCTCAAACGGCGATTAAATTTGGTACTATGTGCCATCTGCGCTACCACAAAATGAGTCTGACCAAGGAGCATGGGCGAGCAATGCTTCCTGCTTGGAGGGTGCAACATGGCTTCGGTTAGTCAACCAGACCGTACTGCTTCCTCAGCCGGAGATCTTCCCGCATCCGCCGGCGCTGTAGCTACTTCTGCATCGCCGCTCACGCCCTGGATACAGCTTGTTTCCGGCGTCATCTGCATGGCCATGATCGCCAACCTGCAGTATGGGTGGACTATCTTCGTGGGTCCTATTGACGCGAAACACCACTGGGGAAAAGCGGCCATCCAGGGGACTTTCACCCTTTTTATTCTTCTTGAGACTTGGCTCGTGCCATTCGAGGCTTATCTTGCCGACCGCTTCGGTCCGCGCCCCTTGGTGATGATCGGCGGGGTGATGATCGGGTTTTCCTGGGTATTGTTTTCCTGGGCGAACTCTCTCACGGCACTCTATGTCGGTGGAATGATCGGCGGAGTCGGCACCGGCCTCGTCTACGGGACCTGCATCGGCAATGCCTTGAAATGGTTTCAAGCCCGGCGGGGATTGGCTGCGGGTGTAACGGCGGCGGGCTTTGGAGCGGGCGCGGCGCTGACAGTGTTGCCCTTGATGCATTCCTTGGCGTCAAACGGATACGAGGCGACTTTCTTCCGCTTCGGACTGCTCCAGGGCATCGTCGTCTTGCTCGCGGCGCTGGCGCTGAAGAAGCCGACCGGCCGCGCCGCTGCCCGGCGTGCGAATCCCCGCCTGCCGCAGACCAAAACGGATCGCACGCCGTTCGAGACACTGCGGAGCGGGATCTTCTGGCTAATGTATATCGATTTCGTGATGGTGGCAGCGAGCGGCCTGATGGCCACCGCGCAACTCGCGCCCATCGCCAACGGTTTTGGCATCGCCAAGAACCCAGTGACCCTGCTGGGCGTCACCGCCCCGGCCTTATTATTTGCATTGTCACTTAATAATCTGATGAATGGTGTGAGCCGTCCGCTCTTCGGCTGGGTGTCGGACTGGCTGGGCCGGGAAATGACCATGTTCCTGACCTTCCTGGCCGAAGGCATCGGGATTTTTTACCTGGATCGATACGGCAGCAATCCCGTCCTTTTTGTGATTCTCGCCGGACTGGTCTTCTTCGCCTGGGGCAACATCTTCAGCATTTTCCCGGCGCTCACTTCGGACCAATTCGGCAACAAGTTCGCCACCACGAACTACGCGCTGCTCTATACCGCGAAAGGCTGCGCCGCGTTCTTCGTGCCCATCGGCAGCATCCTGGCCGCGCGATCCGGAAGCTGGCACCAGACGCTCGTCATTGCCGCAATCATGAACGTACTCGCCGCGCTGCTGATGATTGTGGTGCTGCGTCCGATCCGCGTGCGCGCCATCCGCCGCGAAGAGACTCTCGCAGCAGCGCCTGCTGATTAGTCCGAAGCTGACGATCCATGACGGAAGCGCCTGGGTTTCTCTCCGGTTTTTTCATCAGGGCTTGTTTCTGGTAACATGGTTGTTTCGCCCTTTCTGCATTTTCCATTTCTCTGGAGGTTAAGTTCAAATGGCAAGCCCAATGGTTGAGATTCAGGTCACAGCGCCGGTTTCCGAAGCCCACAAAACCGTGCTGACTACCGAAGCCGTAGCCTTTCTCAAGAAGCTCTCTTCCACGTTTGAGGGAGAGAGGCAGAAGTGCCTCGCCCAGCGGCGGGAAAGGCAAGCGAGGATCGACCGGGGTGAATTGCCGGATTTCCTGCCCGAAACCGAGCACATTCGCAAGGCGGAATGGTCCGTGGCCTCCATTCCCGCGGACCTGATGGACCGGCGCGTGGAAATTACCGGGCCCGTCGACCGCAAGATGATCATCAACGCGCTCAATTCCGGCGCGAATGTTTTCATGGCTGACTTTGAGGATTCCAATTCGCCGACCTGGACGAACAATCTGGACGGCCACGTCAATCTGCGCGACGCCGTCAATCGCACGATTACGTATGTGAGTCCGGAAGGGAAGAGCTACAAGCTCAATGAAAAGATTGCAACGCTGCTCGTTCGTCCCCGCGGCTGGCACCTGGAGGAGAAGCATTTCCTCGTGGACGGCAAGCCGATCTCCGGCGCGCTGTTCGATTTTGGCCTGTTCTTTTTCCATAACGCCAAAAATCTGCTCGCGCACGGAACGGGGCCTTATTTCTATCTGCCGAAGATCGAGAGCCACCAGGAAGCGCGCCTGTGGAACGACATTTTTAATTTCTCGCAGGACTATGTGGGAATCCCTCGCGGCACGGTTCGCGCCACCGTTCTGATCGAAACCATCCTCGCTGCTTTTGAGATGGACGAGATCATGTACGAACTGAAGGAGCACTCCTCCGGCCTCAACTGCGGACGCTGGGACTACATTTTCAGCTTCATCAAGAAATTCGACTTGCGCCCCGACTTCATTCTTCCGAATCGCGCCGAAGTCACCATGACGCAGCCCTTCCTGGCTTCCTACGTGGCGTTGCTGATCCAGCAGTGCCACCGCCGCGGCGCGCACGCCATGGGAGGAATGGCGGCGCAGATTCCCATCAAAAACGATCCCGTGGCGAATGAAAATGCGATGGCGAAGGTGCGCGAAGACAAAGTGCGCGAAGTGAAGGCCGGACACGACGGCACGTGGGTCGCGCATCCCGGCCTCGTCTCCGTGGCCAAGGACATTTTTGATGAGTACATGAAGGGGCCGAACCAGATCGATGTGAAACGCAGCGACGTGCATGTTACTGCCAAGGATTTGCTGGCCATACCAAAGGGAACCATCACGGCGCAGGGGCTGAGGTGGAACATCGACGTGGGATTGCAGTACCTCGCGTCATGGCTCGCCGGTAACGGCTGCGTTCCCATCTACAATCTGATGGAAGACGCCGCGACAGCCGAAATTTCGCGCACGCAGGTTTGGCAATGGGTCAAGCACGGCGCCAAGCTCGATACCGGTGAAACGGTCACGGCACAAATGGCGCGCGACACGATGGCCGCGGTTCTGGAAGGCATGAAAGCAAAGATGGGCGAAGAGAAATTCAACGCCAGCAAATTTCCAGCCGCGGGGAAAATCCTAGTGGGACTCATGACCAGCCCGGATTTTCATGAGTTCCTGACGCTGGACGCCTACGCGGTGCTGGCGTAAACGTTCTTTTTGCTTTGGTGAAAACGTTTTGTGGGTCGCGGCTTCAGCCGCGACAACAAGACGGCCAGCAAGGTTGGGCTTTAGCCCCTGACGATTTGGGCGTTTCGTTCCAGCGGCGAGGCAGGGGCTAAAGCCCAACTTGGCGGTGGTCTGATGTCGCGGCTGAAGCCGCGACCCACAAAGATCTCCGCATGATCCTTTACATTTCTTAGTTCTACGGGATGCTAAAGCCCGCTGTGTTATGGGCAAATGCCCTGGGTGCAGCCGCGCTTGTGTTCGTCCGGAATGTCCGCAAAATTCGGTGGCACGAATCCATTGCGATTGGGCATTTGGACCTTCGGCAGCGTCTTCTGATCCAGAACGTCGCCTTCCTTTATGATGTTGCTCTTGAAAAGAATGAAGGCCGTCAGCGCATACACTTCGTTCGGCGTGAGCGTTCCACTGTCATCTCGCGGCATCGCGCGATGGATGAAGTCATAGACCGAAGTCGCATACGGCCAGTAACCGCCGACTGTCCTGACGGGCTTAAGTGTGGTGAGGGTTTCGGTGTCGGCGATGCCTCCGACCACGCGAGGTCCGATTTTTCCACCTTCACCATTCGGGCCGTGGCACACGGCGCACTTGGCGGCAAAAATGGGCGCGCCGTCCTTGGCCGATCCTTGTCCCGGCGGCAGACCCTTCCCGTCAGGTCCAATTGAGATGGCCCAGGCTTCGACTTCCTGCTTGGTTGGAGCCCTGCCGACGTTCTTGTAGTCCGGCGTCTGCGCCATCGCCGCATCGGCATGCAGCAGGAAAATCCCGGCACAGACAAGGCTAAGACTGGAAAATCGCATTTTTTACGCTCCCGTCGCGGTTGACTTTCCAGGGTTGAATGGCGTTAAAGTCGCCTACGACCTGTTGCGATTTCTGGAGAAAATCCACGTTGGCGTTCCAGAGCTTGGCCACTTGTTGAACAGTCGGCTGGACGGTTCCCGTGTCGTCTGTGCAGCGGGATTGCAGGATGCACTCGCTGCCATCCCAAGTCCAGGGAGCGGAAAACCGCGTGTGCGATTTGCGCGCGATGGGCTCGTGCAGCGTCGCGTCGGCCCACGTCTTGCCGCCGTCGGTGGAAACCTCGACTCGTTTCACGGCCCCGTTTCCGGACCAGGCTAGGCCAGTAATCTCATGGAAGCCGGGTCCGGGCAATTTGTATCCGCCGGCGGGGCGCGTGATTACGGACTTCGGCCCCAGGGTGAATTCGAACCAATGCGATTTGCCGTCCAGCGTCATGCTGGGATAGCGGCTTGTTTCCATCATGGCCATATAGGGCTCGTCCACCAGCTCGACTCGCCTCAGCCATTTGACGTTGTTAATCCCCTGGTAACCAGGAACGATCAGGCGCAAAGGAAAGCCCTGCTCGGGGCGCACCGGCTCGCCGTTTTGTCCGTAGGCGACCAGAGCGTCGTCCAGGGCCTTGCCGATGGGAATGCTCTTGGAATGCTTGGGCTCATCGGCGCCTTCCGCGATGATCCAGGTCGCGCTCTTGTGCACGCCGGCTTCTTTCAGGAGCAGGGAGAGCGGCACACCGGTCCACTGGCTGCAACTGGTGAAGCCGTGCGTCTCTTGCGGAGTCGCATCGGCGGAAACGCGCGCATCGCCGCCCGGGCCGCGAGGCGAGCTGTTGCCGTGGCACTCCACGAAATGAAAGCGGGTGACGAAGGGCAGACGCTTGAGTTCGTCCACGGAAAAAATCAAGGGACGATCGACCATGCCGTGGATCAGCAAATGATGTTCCTGAGGGTCAATGTCGGGCGGCTCGAAACCATGAGAAATCGTGAAGTGAAGCGGGGATGGCGTGATCATTCCCACCGAATCCTGGAGCGGAGTCCTGAGACCGAACGCCACGGCTTCATCTTTTAGCCTGCGCTCCGGATTGTTGATGCTGCCATTCCGCACATCGGTGACGAAATGAGAGCGTTCGCCGTAGAGGTGCAGCTCGTCAACTTTTTCCAGCGCCGGTTCGGCCGCAGCCGCGGCTGGAAGAGCGGCGGCCGATGCTCCGACGGCCAAGCCCGCCAGTGCCGCGCCATTCTTGAGGAATCGTCTTCGATCCGTTTGTTTCGGATTCATATGGCCCTCCTGTCAGATTAATTGGAATGGTATCACAGGACCTGCTCTGCGGGAGGCCCGAGTGGGACGGGCTTCAGCCTGTCGGGTTTTCCGTGCAGATAAATTAAAAGGCGACAGGCTGAAGCCTGTCCTACTGGGAGCGCGGAACACGCATAGAGAGGCGAATTGCATCAGGGGCAATGCCCGAGCTTGCAGCCGCGCTTTTTCCAATCGTGAATTTCGTCCAGGTTCTGAGGAACGAATCCGTCGCGATTGGGCATTTTGATTTTGGGCAGAGTCGCGGCGTCGATGACGTCATCTTCCTTGATGATTTCATTGCGATAGAGGATGAACGCCGTGAGGGAATAAACCTCGTCGGTCTTGAGAGAGCCTTCCTGATATCGCGGCATGGCCCGGCGGATGTAATCAAAAATTGTGGTTGCGAACGGCCAGTAGCTTCCCGCGGTCATCTTGGGGTGCAGGGAAGTGAGCGTGCCCTTGCCGCCGACGAGCGCGGGCGCCTGTGCGCTGCCTTCCTGGCTTTCACCATGGCACGCCGCGCATTTCTGCGCGAACAAGACTCCGCCCGTCTTGGCATTGCCGCTTCCGGGCGGCAATTCCTTGCCATCCGTGCCGATGGCGATGTCCATGGCCTGGACTTCCTGCGCGGTCGGAGTGCGGCCCACGTTTTTGTAGTCCGGCGTTTGCGCTGCCGCAGTGACGCACGCGGCCACGGCCACGAATGGCACAAGAAAATTAAAACGTAATCGCATTTTGGACGCTCCCGTCAGGATTTACTTTCCAGGGTTGAATCGCGTTGAAGTGGCCGGGAATCGTTCCCGTCTTGACGAAAAAGTCAGGCTCGACTTTCCAGAATTTCGCGAGTTCAACCACCGTCGGTTGCCTCTCGCCTGCTTCATCCGTGCAGCGGGACTGAAGGATGGTTTCCTCGCCATTCCAATCCCAGCCAAATCCGAATCGCACATGTGCTTTCGGATATACGGGACTTTGAATTTCCGCCTCACGCCACGTCTTGCCGTTGTCGGTTGAAACTTCGATGGATTTGACAAGTCCGCCGCCGGACCATGCCAGGCCGCTGATTTCGTAGAAGCCCGGGCCATTCAATTTTTGTCCGCCTGAGGGGCGAGTGATGACGGTCCGGGGACCCATCTGGAATTGAAACCAGCGCGACAGGCCGTCGGGCCTCAAGCTCGGGTACTTGGTGCTCTCCCACATTCCCATGTAGGGCTCTTCGACGAGCTTGATTTTGCGCAGCCATTTGACGTTGTTGATTCCTTCCCAACCGGGAACGAGGAGCCGGATCGGATAGCCCTGCTGGGGACGCAGCGCCTCGCCATTCTGGCCGTAGGCGATTAGGACGTCATCCATCGCTTTTTCGATCGGGATGCTCTTCGTGTGTTTTCCCTTTTCCGAGCCCTCGCCGATGATCCACTTCGCTTCCGGTTTCACGCCCACGTGTTTCAGGAGGATCGAAAGCGGCACGCCCGTCCACAGGCTGCAACTGGTGAAGCCGTGCGTATCCTGCGCTGTCGCGTTCGGAGAGACGCGGTATTGCCCGGTCGGACCCGCGGGCGCGCCGTTGGCATTGCACTCGAGAAAATGGGCGCGAGTGACGGACGGAAACCGCTTCAGGTCGTCCATTGAAAAAATCAAGGGTTTATCCACCAGGCCGTGAATCAAGAGGTGGTGTTCGGCGGGATCGATATCGGGCGGCTCGTAGCCGTGAGCGATCACGAAGTGAAGCGAGGCGGGAGTGATATAACCGACCGAGTCCTGAATCGGATTCCGCCACCCGAAGTCACGGTGATATCCCGGAGGAGCTGGGTCGTACAAACCCATGGCGCCAAGGCGCTCGGAAGTTTCAAATCGCGAGCGCTCTCCATAGCTATGGAAATCTTTCGCAGGCGCTCCGGATTTTTCGTCTGGAATAGCCCCGGCCCTTGCGGTTTGCACCGCTCCGACGGCCAGTCCGGCTAGCGCGGCGCCATTTTTCAGAAAGCTCCGGCGGCCGGAATCTTTCGGTTTCATGAGTTTCTCTCCTATGGAATGCTTTCCCGAGGTTTAACAAAGGCGGCGCGCAAAGTCAACGAATTGGTGCGGGAATTCCCTGCAATAGAATTAACCAGATACTCAAAAATAAAATGGGTCAACGGTTTGGTCCGCATCGATCCGATGGGTTGATCCTGCCCATGAGAATCAAGTCAAGAGCCCCGCATCCCAAACAACGAACAGCGGGCCACCCGGCAAGATTATGCGATCATCGGACGAATACCAATAAAAATCCACATCGTCTCCGCCAGTTTTCCACGGGTCTTCACTGAGGAATCTTCCTTCGCTGGGATCATAGGATCTGGCGCGGTAGTACGATGGAACGATCAGCATGGCTTGCTCGGCCACTTGACTACAATGGCCCGACTTCGACTACCTGCCCTGCTTGTATCGCGAGCAATGCTTTGGCGCACTCGGGCATCAGGGGCAACAAATCCTTCATGCGGTTCGATTTCGCGCGAAGAATCAAGATGGCGACTTTCCGCCCGGTCATGTTCTGTTGGTATCTGATCTTTCGATCGCTGGTGAGCAGCACATCCCATTGGGCCTCAGCGAGCATCAGGAGCTCACCGTTCTTCTTCGAGCCGTATCCTGCTTGCCGAACCGTTTGACACTCGTGCCCGAGAGAGGTGATGTGGCCTTTGAGTCCGGCGGGAACGCACTCGTCAATCAGTACCTTCATCTCGCGAAGCGCGCCAAGACCAGCGCCTTTGCCTCTTCCAACGCGGCGATGGCGTTTTCTCGGCTGACTCCAGGGTATTGCTCAAGGAATTCGTCCAATGTTTCGCCGCCTTCGAGATAGTCAAGCAGAGTCTGAAAGGGAACGCGCGTTCCGCGAAAAACCGGTTCCCCGCTAAGAATTTCAGGGTCTTGGATGATTACGCTTTGAGAAGCAGCTGCCATACCTCACTCCTGCACGCGCCACGATTATCTCACTCCTCGGCAAAATATGCTTTGAAAACTCCTTTCCACCCATTGCGAGGAAATTCTAAACCCGGACCCCTGAATTTCAAAGGGTCCGCCACCCTAAAAGGCAACCGCAAAGGCTGCGCCACCTGGCCATCGATCCGACTGGTCGAGTCTCCCATGGGAATAAGATCAAAAGCCCCGCCCTTGAAAAGACGTCAAGGACGGGCCACCCAACAGTGCACAGTCGCGCCGTGCCAAGGTCCGCAACATCGGTTACGGCGTCCCGAGCGACTTCGAATTGAACTTCGGCAGGTACCTGCTTGCGTTCGGGCGGGCGGACGACGATGACACGGGTAAGCAGCGCGACTGATCGTCGCCCTGGATTTCTGAACTCAGCAGCGACGTTCGACGTCCGCCAGCGCACCATTCGTAATTGCGCCCCCCAAATGTTCGGGTGGCTCAGGCTCTCCGGGGGAGCGGCGGGAATTCTCTCCGGTGGAATTAACCAGATACTCAAAAATAAAACGGGTCAGCGGTTTGAGCGGCACCGATCCGGCGGATTGATCCTGCCCCTGTGAATCAAGTCAAAAGCCCCGCCCTTGAAAAGTCGTCAAGGACGGGCCACCCAAAGTTCAACCACAAAGCCCGGGCCACCCGCCCCAGCCTTCAAAAACCGAAGACTGGGGCACCCCTCACTTCAAAGTCAATCAAAGGCCGGGCCACCCGCCTCGATGGATGTATAATCCTCGACCGTGAGACAGCGTTCCGAGATCGTCGTTTATTCTCATACTCGACTTGAGTCCTTCAGGAAGTGTCCTCTGCAATACAGGTTTAAGTATCTCGACAAGATCCCGGCGCAAAGAGAGGGCATCGAAGCCTTCGTTGGGAATCGAGTCCACAACGTATTGGAAAAGCTCTACGGGGATCTCTGGGATGGGATACTGAATCGGCTTGACGAGTTAAAGGATTTCTACTCATCCAGGTGGGACGAAGAGTGGCATGAACGTGTCCATGTCGCACGCGCCGGTGAAACGGTAGATGATTACTTCGACTATGGGCTGCAATGCATCGACAATTTCTATCGCGAAAATTATCCGTTCAACCAAAGGCAAACCGTGGCATTGGAAGAAAGGGTCGAGTTCAATCTCGACCCTGGCGGGTGGCGGCGATTTCAGGGCTACATAGACCGCGTAGCCCGCTGCCCAGATGGGAGCTGTGAGATACACGACTATAAGACGAGTAGAAGTCGAAGATCTCCGGGCATGTCCGAACTCAGACAATTGAGTCTGTACCAAATCGGAGTTCAATCCATGCACCCCGAGGTCACAAGTGTCGAACTGGTTTCCCATTTCCTGTGCAGTGGAGAAGTGTTTCGTCAGCACCAAACCCACACTGACCTCGTGCAGATAGTACAGGACGCACACCGGGTCATCGATGACATCGAATCAGAGGAAGAGTTCGGAGCAAATGTAACACCGTTGTGCAATTGGTGTGAGTTTCAAGAAATCTGCCCGGTATGCGGGTAAGGATCGGAGTCCCCCTGACGCGATCTTCGCCCCGTCTGATATTTTCACAAGATTGTGCCGCCTCACCTATGAGCGCGCCATGCACGCGCCTCCCGCCGCCGAAGAGAATCGCATAGGGAGAGCGGACGACCGCTCCCCCTATGCCGATTCCAGCCTTGCGGAGGCGAACTTTTCTTAACTAATTCGATTGGCGGATGCGCATCCCGTAGAACGACTTGTAAACGAAGACGAAGGAGACGGCGAAGAAAGCGGCCGCGAGCGCGCGCGTCAACGTGCCGCCGGAGGTGGCCGTCAGTTTCACGGCGAGTTCCACGGCGAGCAGGCCAAAGAGCGTTGTGAACTTGATGACGGGATTGAGAGCGACGGAGGAAGTGTCCTTGAACGGATCGCCGACCGTATCGCCGATGACGGTGGCGTCATGCAGCGGCGTGCCTTTTTGTTTCATTTCCACTTCCACGATTTTCTTGGCGTTGTCCCAGGCGCCGCCGGCGTTGGCCATGAAGATGGCTTGATATAGGCCGGAGATGGCGATGGACATCAAGTAGCCGATGAAAAAGAAAGGTTCGAGGAAGGAAAAAGCCAGGGTGGCGAAAAACACGGCGATGAAAATGTTCAGCATGCCCTTCTGCGCGTATTTTGTGCAGATTTCGACGACTTTCTTGCTGTCTTCGACGGAAGCTTTCTCGACGCCTTCGAGCTTGATGTTGGCCTTGATGAACTCGACGGCACGGTACGCGCCCGTGGTCACCGCCTGCGTCGATGCCCCGGTGAACCAATAGATCATGGCGCCGCCGGTGATCAGGCCGAGCACGAATGGCGCGTGCAGCAGGGAGAGTTTCTCGACATTTGTCGTGAGCCCGTTGGTCAGCGCCATGATGATCGAGAAAATCATGGTCGTTGCGCCGACGACTGCCGTGCCGATCAGGACGGGTTTCGCGGTGGCCTTGAAGGTATTGCCGGCGCCGTCGTTCTCTTCGAGCAGATCTTTGGCGCGCTCAAAATTGGCGTCGATGTTGAAATCCTTCTTCAATTCTTCCTTGATGTTGGGAACCTGCTCGATCAGAGACAACTCGTACACCGATTGCGCGTTGTCCGTCACCGGGCCGTAAGAATCCACCGCGATGGTTACGGGTCCCATTCCCAAAAAGCCGAACGCGACGAGACCGAAGGCAAATACGGGCGCGGCGATCATCAGCCCGCTTAAGCCCATGCGCGCAAATAGGTAGGCGATGGACATCAGGAAAACCATGGCGATGCCCAAATAATATGCGGAGAAATTTCCGGCCACGAAGCCGGACAAGATTCCGAGCGACGCGCCACCCTCTTCCGCTGAAGTCACCACTTCCTTGACGTGCCGTGAATCCGTGGAAGTAAACGCTTTCACGAGTTCCGGAATCACGGCGCCTGCCAGCGTGCCGCAGGAAATAATCGAAGCCAGCTTCCACCACTGCGTCGAGTCGTTCCCGAGCGCGGGAATGATGACCGCGGAAATCGCGTACGTCATCGCGATGGAGATAAAAGAAGTGAGCCACACCAGGGTGGTGAGGGGCGCCTCGAAATTCATCTTGTCGGCATTGCCGTATCGAGCTTTTGCATAGGCCGCGTTGATGAAGTAAGCTGCCGCGCTCGCGACCAGCATGGCGATGCGCATCACGAAAATCCAGACCAGCAATTGGACCTGCACGATCGGATCCTTCACGCCCTAGCAGGATGAAAGTGATGAGCGCCACCCCTGTTACGCCGTACGTCTCGAAACCGTCGGCGCTCGGCCCGACCGAATCGCCCGCATTGTCGCCCGTGCAATCGGCGATCACGCCGGGATTGCGCGCGTCGTCTTCCTTGATCTTGAAAACGATCTTCATCAGGTCCGAGCCGATGTCGGCGATCTTGGTGAAAATGCCGCCTGCGATGCGGAGCACCGCTGCACCGAGCGATTCGCCGATAGCAAACCCGATGAAGCATGGCCCCGAGTATTCGCCTGGAATAAAGAGCAGGATGAAGAGCATCATCAGCAATTCCACGCTGATCAGCATCATGCCAATGCTCATTCCGGCCTGAAGCGGTATCTGATAAATGGGGTACGGCTTGCCACGCAGCCCGGCAAAAGCCGTCCGCGAATTGGCGAAAGTATTGACTCGAATCCCAAACCACGCGACTCCGTAACTTCCGGCCATCCCCAGAAGGCTGAACAACAGAATGATGGGAAGCGTAACGGCGATGGGCTTATCCGGCACGGGCGACAGAACGCCGAAATACAGCACGATCACGACGGCAATGAAGACCCACAGAAAAAGTAGGAATTTGCCCTGCGTGATGAGATACGTCTTGCAGGTCTCGTAAATCAGCTCGGACACTTCGCGCATGGCGCGGTGGACCGGCAGGTTTTTCAGGCGGCTATAAATGGCGAGTCCGAAGATCAATCCGAAGACGCAAAACAGAATCCCGATCGTCAGCAGCTTGTGCCCATCTATACCAAGAAATGTCACCTGGGAGAGGTCGGGCACTTTCAGCCCCGCCTCTCCGCCAGGGTTTTCTTGAGCCGAGGCGGATGCAGCGCCCAGCAAGGTCAGCAGGGCGCCTAGCGCGCCTGCTTTCACAAATCGGCTTCTAAGCGAGCCGAGGCCCGCGAGCCAGGTACACATCAGTGATCCTCCGTCGAAATCATGCAATCAGGCTGAAGCCCTATCTTGCTGTCTGTTCCCGGCACACCATTTCGCCCTGTTTTTTTCTTCAGGGCGCGTATGGGATGGCTGACCGGATTTGGTACAGGTTGCCACTTCAAGAAGGGGCGGAAGTGCCTCACTTTGTCCCGGTCGATCAACTGCAAAGTGATCAATTCCAAGTACGGACTACACCCAGAACCGCTTACCGGGGCGGCACAAAGCTCACTTTTATAACATGCAGGGCTAAGGGGGTCAAACCGTTTCACGGGGTGTTGCTGGGAATGCAAACCGGAGCCGGAAATCATCCTGGCGGGGGACCGGCCTCTGGCAGCGGGAAGGGCGGATATTACTGGCTCGCATTAATAACGCCGGGGTAACTCTTCAGTTGCGGCGCGGTTCTATGCCGTTTTAGCCAGGGAAAATTTAGCTCACAATGAAACAAGATATCAGATCGCACCGACAGGCCACTTGAGGAGACTGCCGACCCAGTGTTTCAGAAAGGCACACCTCACCATCGGGAGTATTGCCGGGAGCGCACAACCAGGAGAACAACGTTGTGAGAAGGGATTCCACAGGACTGAAGGTGGAAATTGCGTTTGGATGCCTCGTCGCCCTGTTAATTGGCGTCGGGTGGCTGGGCTTGAGCCGCATGGGGCAGATCAACGCCACTGCGAACCGCCTCTTCAACGAGCGTTGGGAAAAGCTGTATAGCACTCGCCAAGCAGTCTCCTATTTTAATTCCAACTACCGGATCGCGATTCGTGTTTTCTTGATGAAGCCGGGCACTGAGCAGGAAACGGCCGCCCTGGTGGGGCAGTTGAAGGAAAACACCGTGAAGGGTTCCACTGCCTGGAAGAAGATCGAGGCGGAACCGGCCGCTGCCGCGGAAAGGGAACTGCTCGATAAAATCAGTGCCGCAGGGATCCCCGCCTACGAGAGTCTTCAGAAGTCGCTCAGTTTGCTGGTCGATCAGGGCAATGCGATCGAAGCAAACAAAATGATGGTCAACGAAACGCTCCCCCTGATGAACAAGTATCGCGATTCGTGGGCCCCCTACATGGAATATCAAGAAGACCAGATAAATCAGGCGAGGATGCAGAGCCGGGAGGGTTACGCTGCCGCCCGGAAGTTGTCGGCGACGCTGATATTGCTGGCAATTGGACTGGCCGTCTGCATCGCGGTGTTTGTCACTCGCAGGTTGAGCCGCGAGATGGAAGAGCGGGAAAGATCTCAAATCGCCATCCGGAATCTCAACGAAGGCCTCGAAAGGAAAGTGGCGGAACGAACAGAGGAATTGGCACGCGTCGTGGACACGCTAAGGGATGAAGTGGACGTACGGGGAACGCAGGAAGTGGATCTTCGGCGGCTGGCGGCGATCATCGAATCGTCCGACGATGCCATCATCGCAATCACCTTGAATGGGATCGTCACGGATTGGAACCCGGGCGCGGAGCGCATGTTGGGGTACCTGCGAGGCGAGATGATTGGCCAGCCAATTTCGCGGATCATACCTCCCGACCGGCTCGGGGAACCCAACAGAAGTTTGCAGCGATTAATCGCGGGAGAGCAAGTCGACCGTCATGAAACCGTGCGCATCAGGAAGGATGGCAGACACCTCCACGTATCCATGACCATCTCGCCTCTTCGGGACATGCGGGGCAAAATCATCGGCGATTCGGCCATTTTTCGGGACATCAGCGAACGCAAGATGATCGAAGATGCCCTACGAAGGTCGGAAGCAGGATTCCGATCGTTGGTCCACAACGCGCCGTATGGGATCCTGCGAACGAAGCCGGATGGCAGAATTGTGCAAGCCAATCCGGCGATGGTGCGAATGCTGGGATATGCGTCCGAGGGCGAATTGCTGGGACTGAACATGGCGAGGGATGTGTATCGCCGTCCGGAGCAACGTGCGGAAGCGACTGCGTGGACGGGCAAGCAGGATTCGGTCCATGGAGTGGAGCTGGAATGGAGACGCAAGGACGGTTCGATGTTTGCCGTGCGCTGCGACACGCATGTCGTAATGGACACGGAGGGCTACCTGGAATTTCTGGAAACATTCGTGGAGGACGTAACCGAACGGCGCGAAATGGAGCTGCAACTCCGGCAGGGGCAAAAGATGGAAGCGATCGGGCGCCTGGCCGGAGGAATCGCGCACGATTTCAACAATTTGCTCGGTGTTATTTCCGGCTACGCCGAGCTGGTATCGGAGCAAATTGATCCGGTGGGCGAGGTGCACAACTCGGTGGAACAAATCCGGAAGGCGGCCGAGCGGGCCTCCGCCCTCACCCGCCAGCTTCTGGCTTTCAGCCGGCAGCAGGTTCTGGAGACTAGAATTCTAGATCTCAACTTAATTGTCGGGGATATGGTCAAGATGCTGCCACGCCTTCTCGGCGAAGACATCGAACTGCAAGCCTCCCTCGATCCGGGACTCGGCGCGGTGAAGGCGGATCAAGGCCAGATCGAACAAGTCCTGCTGAATCTGGCCGTCAACGCGCGCGACGCCATGCCCGTTGGGGGCAAATTGGCAATTCATACGGGACGCGTGCGCTTGGACTCCGACCTTTCTCTAAAGCACCCGTCCATGACGCCGGGAGAATACGTATTGCTCTCGGTAAGCGACACTGGGACGGGAATGGACAAACAAACGCAGACTCATATCTTCGAACCTTTTTTCACAACCAAGGAGCGGGGACGCGGCACGGGACTCGGTCTGGCAACCGTCTATGGATTCGTGAAACAGATTGGCGGGTACGTTTGGGTGGAAAGCGAGCCCGGGGTCGGATCAACGTTTGAAATTTATCTTCCCGTGGCCTGTGAAGCGGCGCCAAAGAACGGCCCGGTTGCCGCAACCACGGCTTCTGGACGCGGCGAAGGAACAGTCTTATTGGTGGAAGATGAGGAGTCCCTGCGCACCTTGACGCGCAGCATACTCGAACAGGGCGGGTACGCGGTCATTGAGGCTTGCAACGGAATGGAGGCGATCGAAATCGCCAGGGAAGCCGCCGGTCCCATCCATCTGCTCCTGACGGATATGGTGATGCCCGGAATGAACGGCCAGGCAGTAGCGGAAAAAATAGGAGAATTGTTTCCGGGGATCAGAGTCGCTTACATGTCCGGGTACACAGGATTCACCACGCGGGAAGCCGCCAGTTTGAACGCGATCATTATCGCGAAGCCCTTCACTCGCAATATTTTGCTACAAAAATTGAGTGAAGCCTTGGAGTTTGAGCAGAAACCAACCAGAACCTAGCCGGGATTTGTGCCTTGCGCCTCCAACTCGTACGGGCTTCACGGGCCACGGAAGAAGTGTCCCCATTCCTTTTTTGTCATTCCGAGCAGAGCGAGGAATCGCTCTTTCTTTTCACGCGGTTACATCGAAGAGAGATTCCTGGCTCCGCTCGGAATGACAAAATAGACCAATTTTTCCGCCGTCTGTTGAGCCAATGTTCTGATCTGGATGAGCGAAAAGCAGACAGCTTGAAAGCTGTCCTACCAGGACGGTTTACTTGGCCGTCGGCGCCGGTTCGCCTTTCCCCGTATAACGCAGGATGAAGATTCCCCAGTTTTTGTCGGTGATATAAATATTGCCGCGAGTATCAACAAGTACATCTTCGGTCTGGCTGACGAGCTTGTCGTAAGGCAGCGGGCCATAGCGTTTCGTTGGCGTCGGAGGAACGAACCACCCAACTTCTTTCGGCATTCGCGGGTCCTTGATGTCAAAGATGCGCAAGCCCGCATTGAAATAGGTCAGGTAAATCAGGTCGGCCTGCTTTTCCACGTCGGGCAAGTGGTACTCGAGATTCGTATTGTGCGGTCCGAATCTGCCGCCCTTGTCGCAGAAATCGGTGTAGGGCGCGCTCTTGGGCGGCGATGGCAACGGAAAAATGGACATGAGCCTCGGCTTTGTTTCGTCTTTGATATCGATCATCGCGGAAAGCGGAAGGGGAGTCGTGCAAGCAGGCGGCCCGTCTGGATCGTCGCCGCCGCCGGTTCCTTCGGCATGAGCGAAGAGGAGTTGCTTTCCCGGGATCGGAAAAACGTCATGGACCGGAATGCCGCCCCCGAAAGGGGGACTCAGAGTAAGCTCGCCGATTTCCCTGGGTTGCGAAATGTTGCTGATATCGAGAATCAGGACTGCGGGCCCATAGCCCAGATAGGCTTTCTTCCCGTCCGCGCTGATGATTGCGGGCCCATGGAAGGAGATATCTTTTCTGGCCGGCTCTTCTCCGTCTTTTTGACCGTGCATCCACCAGCGTCCGGCTTCCTTCGGCGCTCTCGGATCGCTGACGTCGAGAAACACCAGGATTTGCCCGCGATATCCGGGCATGTTGGCCGCGAGACTTGCATATTTTCCGCCAGGATATCCAATCCGATGGATTCCCGTGGAACCTGTTTTCCATTGAGAGAGGCGCTTCCAATTGACCGGATCGCTGATATCCCAGATCAGGACGCCCTCGTCATTCGGTCTGTTCGGATCGCCGCCCCAGGTGGTCTGTTTTTTTTGGAGGGCGGTCAACATGAGGTTGTCGTGAAATTCCATCTGAATGGAATTGGTGTTGTCGGGGCCAGGAACGAATTTTACGAATTTCGGATCTTTGGGGTCGGTGACATCGAGGATTGTCCAGCCGCGATGCCATTCGTGGCCCATGAAGAGATACCACTTGTCATTCACGTGCTTGATGGCCATCTTGAACGCGCCGCCGCGCCCGTCGAGGCCGCTGTAGCCAATCGGCTCCAGATTGCTCGCTTCCCACCCTGCGGGAATCTGGTCGGCAGAAACGCACACAGCCAGTAGCGCCGCCGTTCCGAGCACGCAGAGCGCTGCCACCGCGATCCGGCAACGGCACTGGACCATGAACCGTCTCATCTTTTTTCACCCGGCATTTCTTGACGTACCTTTACTCGCTCACAAGGACCGTAGGTCACGCCCGGCTCGCTGCTTGCATCATTTTTTTTGCGCGGTGGGCGGAAGCAAGCCATTCATGCGCAGGTGCATCGAGAGCCCGGCATAGTGATCCGCGAAATCCGTGATGACCGCCAGGGCCGCTCCAAGGCGCGTGATCTTTTTGCCGCCGAAAAACGGGACCATTTCGGACAGGTTGGCGTCCGTCATTTTTGAAAATTGCTCTCCGCAATAATCCATAGAGGCTTTGAGCCCGGCGACCAATTTTTCCTTGGAATCGGTCTCAGAGCTTTTCGCGAACGGCGTTGCCGGCGGGGTAAAAAGTCTCGAGCACACGGCGTTATTGACGTCCCCGATGTGGCCGATCGTTTTTCCAAACGTCATATTTTCGGGAGTGGGTTTGAAGCTGTACTTTTCCGCGGGCATGATTTCGGCAGTCGCTACCAGATTCTTTGCGTAATCGTCGAACTGACTGCGAAGGCTGGCAGTAAGCGGATTTGCCGACGCATCCTGCGCCCGCGCAAGCATGGGCGCCACCAGACAAATTGCTACAAGACAGATCAATCGTTTCATTCCGGTATTCTCCTTTGAGATCACTCGGTCAAGGCAGCATACGATGGATGGCAGACTCATTCAAGTTGGCGTAGGGGCACGGCATGCCGTGCCCCTACGGTCGAATTTTCAAGAGAAATCCATCGCTCGCTGTCACACGTATTTCACAAGCGCCATGAATCCGAAATCCATGTGCAATTGCATGTGGCAATGGAAGAGGGATGGGCCGGGATGGTCCGCCACGAAATCGACTTCCGCGTCGCTGAAGCGCGGAATGTTGACGATATCCTTCTTGATACCGGCCGTGGTTTTTCCGCCGATCTTGACGATTTCAAAATCGTGGCGATGCAGGTGAAGCGGGTGCGTGTCGCCCGTCTGATTGTGGAAGACCATGCGGTAGCGCTTGCCCTTCTGCACCATGAGCGGATCCGTGTCCGGCCATGATTTTTCGTTGATCGTCCAGCGGTTGTAGTCGACGCGATTGCCCGGAATTTTCTTGAACACGAGGTCGAAGGTTCCATCCGGTGTGGGGTGCGGGTCCTGCGTGCCGAAGGGTGTGTAGTCCCAGGGTGTCTTGGGGACTTTTACCCAGGCTGGCTCGCCTGTCTGGCCCGCGTATTCGATGACGATGCCCAGCCCGTTCATTCGCTCTTCGTCGTCGATCGAGCCGAGGATCCACACGCCCGGTTGATTCATCTCCACGACGGCGTCGACGCGTTCCGCAACTCCCATGGTCAGGACATCCACGGAGGCTTGCGTGGGAACGGGGTTGCCGTCCATGGCGATCACTTTGAATTTGTGTCCCGGCAGCGCGAACGAAATGTCGTCGGTCGCGCTGGAATTGAGCAGGCGGAACAGGACGCGCTGCCCTTGCTTCACGCGGATGGGATCGCCGTGCCCGAGGGCTTTGTCGTTGAACGAGCCGTTCTTGTAGGCGATTTCCCAGCCGTTGTTCGCAGGACCCAGGTGTGCGAGCGAAGGTCCCCACTGATGGGCGGCCAGGAAAATTTCCTGATCGTAATTTCCGACCTCGCTCTTCGGTTCCACGTAGAAGAATCCGAATTGCCCGTTGAACGTGCCCATATCGAGGTTTCCCTTGGACGGCATGTGCGTGTGATACCAGCGCGAACCGACCGGTCCCGGCACAAACGAGTACTGGCGGCTGCCGTGCGGGGGAACAACCGGCGTTCCTTCTTCCTCGGAGCCGTCCACTTCGGAAGAAACGAATTGCCCGTGCCAGTGGACGAGTTCCGGCATGTCGGTGTCGTTGTGCACATCGACGGTGACGCGTTTTCCTTCGCGAAAGCGCAGGATAGGCCCCGGAACTTTGCCGTTGTAGCCGACCGTTTTGATCACAACGCCCGGCGCAATTTCGACGCTGACCGGCGCGATGCGCAGAGTAAGGTCGGGCTTGGCCAGCGGAAGCGCAGCCACGGAAGAAAATCGCGGCACGGAAGCCAAAGCCGCGCCCACGGCGCTCACTCCAGTTACGGCCAGGAACTCTCTCCGATTCAGCATGGCAAGCCTCGTGTCTTCAATATTGGATTGAGTGGAAATGATTGTGAAGCGCCATAATCCAATCGCCTTGCGGAAGTGTCAAGCAGGAATCCTGTAAAATCTGAGCACTACTCACGCGGCATGTCGGTGTGATGACTCTGATACAATCGAAGCTTTTCAAACTTCCTTTATGGACATACCGACGCCGACATTTCATATGCCTCACTGGCTTCAGGCGATTGTCGCCTCCGCGGGAGGGCTGGGACTTTTCCTGATCGCGTTTCTCGATTCGTCCGTCCTGACGTTTCCGGTGATCAACGATCTGTTGTTGATTGATCTTTCCGTCCGCTATCCGGCGCGAATGCCGTATTACGCCGCGATGACCACACTCGGCTCCGTCGCAGGCTGCCTATTCTTGTACTACCTTGCGCGGAAGGGCGGCGAGGCGATGTTTCACAAGCACGCCGGGCCGCGCGCGCGGCATATTCACTCCTGGATCAACCGGAACGGTTTCGTCAGCATTTTGGTGACGGCGCTCTTGCCGCCTCCGACTCCCTTCAAAGTGTTTGTGGTTGCCGCGGGCGCTCTGGAGATGCCGGTGCGCACGTTTGTGCTGGGCTTGCTGGCGGCGCGGGCCATTCGCTTTTTTGGCGAAGGATTTCTGGCGATTCGTTATGGCGATCAGGCGGGTCAATTTCTCCTGACTCACAAGCTGGAGGTCGCGGGGATTGTGCTGGGCATTGTCCTGGTGCTCTATCTGGCTTCGCGGCTTGCATTTGGCCGGCCCATCGCCTCCTGAATATTTGGTTTGCCTCAATAGTTTCGGGCTCATGGTGCGTGCGGTCCAAGTGGCACAGGCTGCGGAAAAACGACTCTAATCCGTATGTCATTCTGAGCGAAGCGAAGAATCTCTCCTTCTGTTGACTTTAGAACCTGGAGAGATTCTTCGCTTCGCTCAGAATGACAAAACAAACTACTTTTTCCGCAGCCTGTTCAGCCTGTGTGGGTTTGTCCTAGCAAGGAATAAAACCCACAGGCTGAAGCCTGTTCCACTTGCCCCCTTGCATCCGCATTCGCTTTCTAAGGGGAAAAATGATCAGACTGTTTGCCAGAAATTTGGGAATGTTCAATTGCCTAATGGGAATCAAATTCGAGATGTTCGTTAGTCACTTGGCTCTGCGCGTTCAGGTCGATGACGGCGATGAGGCCCCGCCGGCCGGCCAGTTCGGATGCGAAACGCATGTCGCGCAGGCGGACCTGGAAGCCGAGGCCTTCGGGTTGGACGCTCGCGAGAGGGAATCGCGCGAAGTTCAAAAACTCGATCGCGGTGGAACTCGCGACTGCATTCTTTAACGTCGCCGAAGATTCCGGCTTGAAGTGCACGTCTGCCAATTCGGGGTCGAATTCGCGGCCGAGGCCGAGGGGAACTTCCAGATTGAAAAGCGCGTTGTCCGTCTCCACGACTCCGGACCAGAGGAGCGGATTCGAGGGCCTGGGAAACGCCGCGACCGCGAGAGGAGTTTGCCCTCGATAGTTGCGCGAATCGAGGAGCGCGATCGCCCGCTGATGTGCAAATCCCCGGCCCGCGATGACCAAGGCGACGCACACCAGGCCGAAGATCGCTCCTCGCTGGCGGCCGTGGCGTTTCGGCTTCGATCCAATTTCTTCGAGGACCAGGCGAAATAATTCTGGAATGAGCAATCCGACGAGCAGGAAGAAAAGAATCCACGAGTCCACCGAGTCCGCCAGATCCCACGCATACAACTTCGGACTAAAGGGCCAGTACAGTTTCACGCCATAGCCATTCAGCATGTCGAGTAACAAATGCGATCCCGCGCCAATCGTGCAAATCGCGACGGCGGGGAATATTCCCACCGCGAATTTCGGATATTTGCGGCCGCTGAGCCAAGAGGCTGCCGCAATCGCGGCGACGATCGCTGCGGTTCCAACCAGCGAATGCGTGACTGTTCGATGGCCTCGCAAGAATGCGGCCGCTCCGCCGAGCCGCGTGACCCAGTCGACATCCGCAATCAGGCCGGAGACGAGAAGGATCGGTGTCGCGGCGCGCGTGATTTTATTTAGTCCGGCGCGTCCGAGAGCGATGGAGGTCAGTGCGTGCGTTACGGGTTCCATGGTGTGCTCATACGCAAACGGCTGCAGGGCGCCATCAAGTTGCACAGGCTTTGCATGTCCTGTGCGACGTTGAGTTTTCACCGCAGCAAAATGCCACAGACTGAAGTCTGTGCTACTGAAATCGCCGCGGGGAATACTACAACGGATTGGGCATGGCGAGGGTGAGGGCGTCGGGAACAATCCGAAACTCGACGGGGAGATGCCCGGCGGGCTCTCCGTCCACCTGAATCTGGACTTGGGAAGCGCTGTTCGATACGCACCGAAGGCAGTTTGTCTTGAAGAAGCGGACGTATCGCGCGCTGCGCAGTTTCCCCGCCCAGATGAGCGGCAGGTAAGCGATGTAGCGCCAGGCGCTGCGCGTGGTGACGAACGCGAGTTCGAATTGCGGCTTCAGAAGATCGGCTTCGGTGGTGATTTTGAACGGGCCGCCATAATGCTTCGTGCGGCCCACGATGACGAGGGAGGCGTCAATGCCAACCCCGTTGCCCGCCATCGTGGTATGAAACATGGGGAAATCGTAGCGCGTCAATTGTCGAAGACCTTCCTGCCAGTACGCGAGAATGCCCGCCTTGAGCTTGATTTCCGGGCGCACGGCGGAAACCAAGGCGCCATCGGCTCCGGCGCCGGCTACGCTCAGGAAATAGCGCGGTTCGCCGCTGGATTTTTCCGGGGTGGCGAGGCCGAGGGCAATGCGGCGGTACGGCGCTCCGATGATGCGTTCTGCGGCGCGCGGCAAATTCCACGGGAGCTTAAGCTCCTTTGCAAGGACATTCGCGGTCCCGGCAGGCAAAACGGCGAGCGGCACCTGGCTGCAGGCCAGGCCATTCACCACTTCGTTTACCGTGCCGTCGCCTCCGCACACGATCACGAGCTGCCGCGACGCGTCGACGGCGCGGCGCGCCATGACCGTCGCATCGCCGGCCGCCGTCGTGTTCTGAAGCTCTGTTTCGATTCCGGCAGTGCGGAAGATGCGGCGCGCCTCGTCCAGTTTCCGCACGGCCCGGCCGCCGCCGGCCGTGGGATTGACGATCAACACTGCGTCGCGAACTTGCGTCGACACCTGGTCCACTCCATTTCACTCAAAAGAATTTACACAAAGAGAACTAAGATACCGTGACTCGGCGGCGAACGTACACCTTGTTTCGAGGCCGGGCGCGCATTGTATACTGAACGCCCGTACCTTTCGATTCCCCGAGGCCGCATGGCGAAAAGCGCGACGACAGCCAAACAGATCGAGAAGCTGCGCGAGCAACTGCGCCGGCACGAATATCTTTACTACGTGCAGGACGAGCCGGAAATCTCCGACGTCAAGTTCGACCGGATGATGGAGGAACTGAAGCGGCTGGAGGCGGAACGTCCGGAACTCGTCACGCCGGATTCGCCGACGCAGCGCGTCGGTGGCGCGCCGCGCAAGGGATTCGAGACGCGCCGGCATTCCCCGGCGATGATGAGTCTCGACAACACGTATTCGACGGAAGAGCTGGAAGATTTCGACCGCCGCGTGCGCGAACTTTCCGGACGTGAAAAAGTCGACTACGTCACGGAACACAAATTCGACGGGTTGAGCATGTCGCTGATTTACGAGGGCGGAGTATTGGTGCGCGGCGTCACGCGCGGCGATGGCACGACCGGCGAAGAAGTCACCGCGAATGTGCGCACGATCCGCTCGATCCCGCTGCGCGTGGATGCCGCGGAACTCAAGAAGCTGCGCATGCCTTTGGACTTTGAAGTGCGCGGAGAAATCATCATGCCGCTGCGCGCCTTTGAAGCCTTAAATGAGAAGCAAGAGGAAGAGGGAGGGAAGCGCTTCTCGAATCCGCGCAGCGCCGCGGCAGGCGCCGTGCGCGTGCTCGATCCGGAAATCACGCGGTCCCGGCGGCTGGATTTCTACGGATACCTTTTGCTGGCGGGCGGACGCGTTCCGACGCGGCTGCATTCGGAAGCGCTCGAGGCGATGCAGAAGCTTCATTTCAAGGTTTCCCCGGATTGGCGTTTGTGCCATTCGCTCGAGGCGGTGAAAAAATTCATCGATTCCTGGGAAGGCAGGCGCGAGAAATTGCCGTACGAAATCGACGGCATCGTGATCAAGGTGAACGAAATCGCTCAGCAGCAGGAACTCGGATTCACGTCGAAGGCCCCGCGCTGGGCCGTGGCCTACAAATATCCGGCGCGGCAGGAAACGACGGTCGTGAACGATGTCATCTTTCAGGTGGGCCGCACGGGCACGCTCACGCCGGTGGCGGTCCTCGAGCCGGTGCAAGTCGGCGGCGTCATCGTTTCCCGTTCGACGCTGCACAACATGGACGAAATCGCGCGGCTCGGGTTGCACATTGGCGACACCGTGATCGTGGAGCGCGCGGGAGAAGTGATTCCGCACGTGATGAAGGTGGTCAAGGAAGGGAAGGCGCGGCGCGAAATCGTGGTGCCGGAACGTTGCCCCGAATGCCACAGCCGGATTCACAAGGACCCGGAGGAAGTCGCTTACCGCTGCGTCAATGCGAGCTGCCCGGCCAAACGGAAAGAATCGCTGCTCCACTTCGCGGGGCGCCACGCGATGAACATTGACGGCCTTGGCGAAAAAATCGTCGACCAGCTCGTGGACAAGGGCCTGGTGAAAGACTTCGCCGACTTGTACGAATTGAAATTGGATGGCGTAGCCGGGCTGGAGCGCATGGCAGAGAAATCGGCGCAGAATCTGCTCGATGAAATTGCGGCGAGCAAGAACAACAGTCTCGCGCGCCTGATCTACGCGCTCAGCATGCGTTTTGTCGGCGAACGAACGGGCCAGCTCCTAGCGGAACATTTCGCTTCGCTGCCGAAACTCGCCGAGGCGACCGCGGAGGAACTGGAGGAAGTTCCGGAAGTCGGCCCCAAGGTTGCGCAAAGCATCGCCGATTTTTTTTCCGAACCCGCAAACCGAAAGCTGATTCAGCGCCTCAAAGACGAAGGGCTGAGGATGACGGAAAAACGCGCGGCGCCTGAAGACTCACGCTTCGCCGGGAAGACGTTTGTATTTACCGGCGCGCTGGAGCGGCGGTCACGTGATGAGGGCGGCGCGGAAGTGACTCGCCATGGCGGCAAGGTGACCAGTTCGGTCAGCAAGCTAACCGATTACGTCGTCGTGGGAGCCGACCCTGGATCCAAATATGACAAGGCGCGCTCGCTGGGCGTCACCATCTTGAACGAAGATGAATTCGAAGATTTGCTGGCCGGGCGGCGGAAAGCCGAGCCAGACCGGGCCCCTGTTCAAGTGATCTCGGCGAATTCCAAGGGTAGGGGACGCTCGAAAAAAGCTACCAGCAGCCGCTAAACCCTAAGGAAATATTGGGTCTTTGCGGATACACATCGTGTAAAGATTACGTGGTCCGGCCCCTCCGGGCATTCGGCCTGCCAAACCCGCAAATCTTCCTATTTCTTTGTGAGCGTGAGACTTAAATATACAGTGTTTTTTATTCCAAAATTGGATATTGACGTGCGATAGTTAACTTGAGTTTTGGGGGAAAACGGAGAAGTCCTGACGACGGGTCGAGGCGCCCAGAACTGATTCCTGTGGGGGGAGACCGCAAAATGAGTAAGGCAATATTGTCCGCAACAATCACACTTGCTGTAGGTACGCTGTTCATCGCCGGTTGCGCGACCAAGAATTACGTAAAGCAGAGCATCACGCCGGTGGATCAGAAGATCGATCAGGTCGACAAGAGTTCGCAGTCGCGCGATTCCTCGCAGGTCGCCGACATCAACAAGACGAACCAAGTTGTCGATGAAGATGAAAAGAAGCTGTCCGCCACCGACGAAATCGCGAAGACTGCCGATGGCACGTCGAAGGGCGCGATGGCCAAGTCCAACCAGAACACGAAAGACATAAACGATTTGCGTAACGTGGTTGCGAATATCGACGACTACAAACCCGCTGGTCAGACTGTCGTGCACTTCGCCATCGCCAAGGACACGCTCACGAAGGACGAGAAGGCCAAGCTGGACGAAGTGGCCACGCAGCTCGGCAGTCAGGCTCGTTACTTCATCACGGTCGAGGGGTTCACGGACCAAACTGGAGACGCGGCCTTCAACGACACGTTGAGCCGTGCGCGCGCCAATCAGGTGATTTCCTACCTGGTAGGCAGCCACGATGTTCCCGTGTACCGGATCCATATGGTTGGGCTCGGGGATCAGAAGCTGATCGACGAAGGCAAGGGCAAGAAAGCACGTGAAGCGAGCCGACGTGTCGAGATCACCGTGTACACAGCCAAGCCGCTCTCAGCATCAGCAACCGGGGGAAATTAGCTCCGCACCGTTCGTTGTGCTCTGTACATTCTGCCGAGAGTGCCGGCTTTGATGGCCGGCACTCTCAGTTCAGAAGGTTACTGCCCCGCCGCGCAAAATCGCCATATTTAAAGCCCCGGTTTCTGGCCGCTTCAAATCACCCAATAGAATTAGTCGAAACTGAGTCGTGTCTCGAACCCTCAAAGTGATTTCAGTTGTTCAGCGCGCATCCGTCAATGTGTATTTTTCCGTGCCATCTGCTGAACAGGCGATTGCTTCAAGATGATATACTTTGCATGGCGGGCAGGCCGGGTGATCGCTGGGCCAGCCTTCGCAAGAAGGCCGGCCGGGAGGAAAGTCCGGACACCGTGGTCTTCGCGTTTTACGCCTGGGACGAAAGTCTTCGGCGCAGGACGCCTCAGACTAAAGGGCAACGCGCCTGGTAACGCCAGGGGGCTGACTCTTCGTGCTGTTCGCGCAAGCGAGGCGAGGTTTCGGCCACGGACAGTGCCACAGAAAATAAACCGCCGGTGCAATGCGCCTCGGTGGCCATCTGAAGGAAAACCTTCAGACAGCCTGAAAGCAGCCCGCGCAAGCGGGTTGCGGAAGGTGACAGCGCTTGGTAAGGGTGAAACGGTGGGGTAAGAGCCCACCGCCTCGATAGTAATGTCGGGGGCACGGCAAACCCCGCGTGGTGCAAGGCCAAATAGGAGGGGAGAGCTGGCCCAGCTCGTTAGGACCCTCGGGTAGGCTGCTGGAGTCCAGGTGCGAACCTGGACCTAGAGGAATGATCGCCACGGCGCAGAGGCGGCAACGTCCACGCGCCGAACAAAATCCGGCTTACAGGCTTGTCCGCCATAAAGTATTTTGTTTTCATTGCATTCGTTCCTTCGGGTCGACCGACTGTGCCCAAAACGTGCCCGAAGCCTTCTCCAAACCTTCGCCATTTTCCATGAGTCGGCGTGTACGCTCTCGCAACTCCTTCACGAATGGAGCGTAATGCCTTTCCACCGTTGCTACTGTGTCTCCAAGGAGCTTCGCAACGTCGTAAGGGCTTGCTCCGCGCACCAGCATGTCAACTGCCAGCGTGTCGCGGAAACGGTGGGGATGTGAATTGGCAACGCCCGCCCTTTTTCCTAAAGCCAGCATTCGCTGATAGAGCCTCGGTCGGGTTAAGGGCCTTCCTGAAGCGGGATTCAGAAGGACACGCTCCTGTTCCTCAGGTCTTCTGCGATCTCGCTCGGTTTCCAAAGCAAAGAAGAACTCCTGAGGGATAGGAAGGATTACACGCTTCTTTCGTTTTGCCGTTACGCGGTTTATTTCCCGTGCGTCCCAATCGATTTCAGCCCATGTGAGGGTGACGGCATCCGACCCTCTTAGGCCAGTCCATCTCAGCAGGAGGAATGTGAGAAGGTCCGCCCCGGCATGCTGACGCATTTTGCCAAGATGCTCTCCAGTGAACGGCTGAGCACCTCGATCCGGCGAATCACCCGGGCGGCCTTCCAGCCGCACCGGGTTTTTTTCGGCCATTTCTGATTCGACGGCAAAATGAAACGTTCGGTGGAGTATGGCGACATCTAAAATAACGCCAGTGCCACCGCGGGAAAACTTCTTTTCGCGGATCTTTGCCAATCGCCACACCTTATATCTTTCCACCAAGGGGCGGGTTATTTGTCTGAGTTCACTAACGTTCACAGTTCTTAGAAAAGCCGTGAACGTAGCGAGAGTTTGGTCGTACCGTACTTTTGTTGTCGGGGCGAGTTTCCCCAGTTGTATGCGCTGTTCGTCCCTGACTTCGATGGCACCAACCAAGTCATCCCAACTCGGAACGATGGCCGCGGTTTTTTCTTCATACCCAACCAGTTTGGTGAGGGCACGAAACGTCTGGGGTGGGAGCAAGCGCTGTAGCTCTGGCCAAATTGGACAATCTGGCCCACTTTCAAGTGCGCGCCTGACCTTTTCCTTCCAGGCATCGGCATTACCGCCATTAGCCGTCCCCAGAGACGCGCGAATGCGCTTACCCTGGAAATATCCGTTAATCCGGTATCTTCTTCCGCGTTTTGTGATTTCGAGAATCATCGGAATGCCCTCGTGTGGCGCTGCTCGATCTTGCGAACCACATCAGCAGGGACAATCTTCTTTCCCTTTTTACCGGGTGGCGCGAAGTCTACCACTTTTTCGCCTCGGATAAGGTTGTACACCGTCCCCCGAGAGCACCTCCAGCGTTCAGCGATCTCGGGAATGCTGAAGTACTTAGGCTCGACAATCGGCTGGCGGTCCTGGGAGCCGGATTGCGTGAGTTCATTGTGTCAACTCCGGCTGAAAATTCCCCGTTGTACCGGTTGAAAATTCCCCACCCCTGAACCTCATGATTGGGCTTCCTTGGCCTCGGACGGAGTGGAGCCCAGCGCCGCCTTTTGGCGCGTTTTGGGCGGAACGGAGTCCGAGGCCAAGGAACGAGCCGTGACCTCCGCTCCTTCCTGTCCTCGCGGCGGCACCAGCCCGGCTTTGCGGCGATCCTTCAACCGGTAGCTCTCACCCCGAATGTTGATGGTCGTCGAGTGATGCAGCAACCGGTCCAGAATCGCCGTGGCGATGATCGAATCTCCGAAAATCGATCCCCAGTCTCCGTAGCTCTTATTCGAGGTCAGGATGATGCTGCCTCGCTCGTACCGTGCGCTCACCAACTGGAAGAAAATCGTGGCGCCCAGATCGTCCAGCGGCAGATACCCCACTTCGTCGATCACCAGAACTTTCGGTGCCAGGTACACGCGCATCCGGCGATCCAGGCGTCCTTCGCGATACGCGCGCCCCAAGTCCGCTGCCAAATCGTGCGCGGTGATGAAATACGCCCCCAATCCCGAGCGGATCGCTTCCTCCGCCAGTGCCACGCTCAAATGCGTTTTTCCTACCCCTGGCGGTCCCAGCAAAATCACGTTGCTGGCTTCGTGGATGAACCGCAACGAACGCAACTCCCGAATCTGCCGTTCATCGAGCGAGGGCTGGAAACCGAAATCGAACTGCTCGAAGGTTTTCACGAATGGAAAATGCGCTAGCTGCAGTCTAGCCCGCAGATAACGAGTCCTTCGTGCTTCCACCTCGCAGCTCAGCAACTCATCGAGAAAGCCCGCGTAGCTGGTTTCTTTCTTAGACGCTTGTTCCAGCAAGTTCTCTAGTCGTGCTTGCACCGCTTTCAATCCCAGCGTCTCCAGCGCTGTCTGCAACCGCTCCATCGGGGTGTTCATCGCTCACCTCCGCTCGCCACCCGCTCATACGCTGCCAGCGAACGCTTCTCCACCTCCGGCGCGCTCTGCCGCAGATGAATCAGAATCTTGCCTTCTGCTCTTCGCGCGCCCAGCGGGATCCCTTGATGATGTGGCGGAAATGTCAGCACACTATGTTTCCGCTGCGATTTTCCGTGCATCGCGATCCGCTCGCGGCCCGTCCGGATATCCACTTCCCCTGCAATTTCCTGCACCCACACGTCCTGACCCGCATACTGCCAGGGCACCGAATACCGACTGCCTTGCCAGTCCACGTAGGCATCCCGCGCCACTTTGCGCA
Source organism: uncultured Acidobacteriota bacterium (assembly GCA_963832265.1). Classification (GTDB taxonomy): domain Bacteria; phylum Acidobacteriota; class Terriglobia; order Acidiferrales; family UBA7541; genus Palsa-360. The sequence goes on along the minus strand of CAWHTN010000020.1, from coordinate 2,379,648 downwards.
ACTCGCCATCCACGTACGGATATGGCGGCTGCCCCGCCAGCGTCTGTAAACTGAACTGCTCGACATCCCAGCGCACCGCCACTTGCTCATGCGTGGTTCCGTGCACGCGCTGGTTCGCCACACCCCAGATCCACTCGCGCAGCTGCGCATTCAGATCGCTCAGGCTGTTGGGTTCGCGCCCTTGCAACCCACACAGAAAATTCCGCCGCACGTACTTCACACCCGCTTCCACTTTCCCTTTCGTCTGTGCGCGGTACGGCCGGCACAGCCGCGGCGTGAAGCCCCAGTAGCGCGCGAAGTCCTGAAACACCGGGTGCCAGACGATCTCGCCCCGCTCGTCGGTCCCCAGCCACACCGTCTTCATGCGGTCGTAGAGAATCTCTTCCGGCACGCCACCGAGCTGCTGGAACGCGGCTTCATGCAGACGCAGCAGCGTGCCCAGCTTCTGGTCCAGCGCCGCTTCCGCCACCATTCTCCGGCTGTAACCGAGCGTGAAGGTAAAACCGTGCAGCTTCTGTTCTTGCCCGGCTATCTCCAGCGTGCCCAAGTGCCCCCAGTCCACTTGCGCCTGCTTGCCCGGAGCTGTCTCGAAGCGTCGCACCGCCACCACGCGTGCCCCGCTGCGTTGGGGCCGCAACCAGTCCGTCAGAATCGTGTAGCTGCCCGGATAGTTCCGCTCGCGCAGTTCTCGCAGCAGGACCCGCGCGTTCCACACTCCCGCACGCAGCCGCTCCTCCAAGTACGGCTTAAACGCATCGAGCTTGCTCGGTTGTGCTGAGCGTGGGCCATACTCCGGTACTACCCCCGCCGCCCGCACATACTTCCGAATCGTCTTGCGGTCCCAGCCGGTCAGCTCGCTGATCGCCTGGATGCTCATTCCTTGCCGTTGCAGTTCTTTGAGTTCTTGCACGTCTCTCCCCCTTAACAAGTTTCGGAACCTCCTCCATTTGGAGTGCGTCCCGGTTTACCACATCAAGGGGTGGGGAAAATTCAATCGGCACTATGGGGATTTTTGCATCGGCGCTGACAATTGGACTGAAACGGGCGTTCAGGCGTCTTCATGGCTTAGACCCCCGCCTTGCCGAGATCCGGATCGGGTGTCACGTCTGAGCCTGAGGGCTGTTGCGATGTTGCACTTTGAGGCCCTTCACACGGGGTATCATCGCGCAAGTATCGTCTGAAGGCGTCCTCAAAGGTTGCTCTTAAATAGCACCGGGGTGTCTTATCACCGATGCGAGTAACCTCAGGTTGGATTCCGAATGGTTTCAGCAGTTTTGCAAGTCTGTGCGCGTTCAATGGCCTGCCGTTTGACCATTCACACCATGGTGATGTCTCGATACCTGCTAACACCGCAGCTAACTCAACCGAAGGTAGCCGGTCTATATTCCGAGTTTTGAAAACTCTACGAATGTCCGACAGGAGCTGGAAACCGACGGATTCGTCGTCCCTCTGTCCTTCCCGCCCGAGATCAATCACCGCAGCTCTTGCAATCTGTGGCCACTCTCCACCAGCGGCCTCAGCAATGGCAAGCAAGGGTTCTACGGCGTCCTGCTGCCTATCTGTCAGTTCATCGGGTAGTTGGGGCCGAGCGTCGATTAACTGAGGCAGGATTTCGGCGCACCAGGCTTCGAGCTCCTTCCTTAACGCGTCGACTTCCTCTTGAATGTTGCGCCTCCGGAATCGCTCGATGACCTCTCCGGGCGCGGCTCGCCTCAGGCGGATTGATATGGATCTGTCTTCAATGGTATTTGGAAGTCTCCCAATCCCAGCCAGTGCCTTAGGGCAGTATGTTGAGAAGTCCTCATACGTGAAGTCATCGCCCTGGCGGACACAGCATGAAGTCTTTCCGCCTCGACGATGGCCAGTATTGAGGACTCCGCGCAACGTCTCGGCATACTCGCCTCCACTCCCGAAAGACGCGTCAGTCTCGTCGAGAAGGAGGGTTGGGCTTTCCGCATCGACCTTTCGTGCTAACACCGCCGCTGTGACCCTGCCCGTAAGCCATGGTCTTGGCACCACGATTTCCAGGATTTCGAGCAGACGTGATTTCCCGGATTGCTTTTCCGCAGATGTTATCGCCAGGTAAGGTGTGGCATCGAAGCTTTCAAACGTAAAGGTGTGGACCACCCAGAGTGTTACAACGACAACTTGTGATCTATTCAGGAAAACAAACCGACTGATAAAGCGAAGGAGTTTTTCGAGCACCAAATAACCGTTGATTTTCACTGTATTCTCTGCAACCGCTATTCGCGGGGCCTGGGCCCGCATCGAGAGTGACTCTGCATAAGCAGAGTTCTCTGTAGCGGGAGCAGAGGGGGATGAGACCCTGGAAGGAGGCCCCTAAAAGGGGGAGGTGTTAGGCGCTCGGTATATTCGTCCGTATCCGAGTCGCGGTAGGTATGAACTATCCCTACCGTTGGGCGCGATAGAACTTGCTCGCTGCCTAAGGACTATCGACCCTCACCTCAATCTTTGTGCAACGGGGTCGAAGGAACTGCTTTCCACTTCCAATATTACTGAATGACACAAATGAAGTCAACCATCTTCTTATAGTAAATAGATACTGGTTTGCGCTACGGGGGATGCCTTTGGCTCTCGGGAAGAGTCTGTAATAATATTATCAGCGCAGGAGTGGGGGCCCTCAAGGCTGGCCATCTCACGACGCAACCACACACCTCAGGATTAACTGCTTCCTTCCCAATGGGTCGGAAGCAGAGGGCCAAGTAGAAGTTGAGAACAGGCAAATCAATAAGCAAATAATGGACGGCAAGGGAGAATTTTCTATTCCTCTCGGTCAGGAAACTGATATGACCCTGAAACGGGAAGTCCGAGGGCAAACCCTTGTCTGAGCGGCGGGCTGGAAATGGCCCGTTCAGCGGTGTGAAACATAGGCTTTGGGGCCTTCACCGCCGGAAGCATCCACCAGAGTGAGCTGCGGGATTGTTGAAGGCAAACCAGATCTGGTGCTCCTGTAGATTTTCCTACAGACCTTGCCCAGTCCTTTATTGATCGAACGTGGTTGGATCACCTAAGGGATGAGTGTATCTGGAGGCTTCGTTCGCTTGGCTTAGGCCCGCTCACTTCGCTGAATTCAAGAGAAAGGCAGGGGGTAGGGGTTTGTGGAATGCACACATTCGAAGCCTACGTGGATACCCTGAGATCATACATCCTTAGCAATTCGTGTTGAATCATGCTGTCTTTCGCCTATGTCATGTTTGGCTCCGGCTTAAGATCAGTAAAAATAATAGTTGCTCCAGGAAGTTTCCCACCTCGTAGTCTCCGGTCTCATTTCTCTCTATGTCGAGACCCATTCAACACGAGGAAAATTCATGAAAGGAGGATTCCATGCACATGAGCGATAAAGCCACAATTCGTTGGACGCGCCAAGCTGACGGTAGCTATACCAAAGGGGGCGCCCTACCAGCCGATATCCCCACCGCTCGGATCTATGTGATCGACGACGATTACGAGACGAATCCTCACGCTGTTTGTCCCGGCCTGAAACTGTGGCTCAAGGAAGAAGCCGTCGAGCTGGTCGAACGCAAGATTGCTGAAGGGTCCTATCGTGAATGGCGCTATGAGCTCCGCCCGGAAGTATCCAATGGCGCCGCACTGAGTCATGAGGTTGACGCACTTGGATTGTTTTCAGACCGGCTGGCGAAAGCTGGCTACAATCCTGCAGACGCAGGTCGCTACTTGAGGCCGCTACGTGTATTGGCCGAAGAGCTCTATCGTGTCGACGAATCGTTTCCAAAATTGACCAAAAAGAGTTTCGGCAGCGGCTTGCCTCCAGGAATCGGCGATGTAACCTATTCTCTTTCGATGGCTGCGTGCCTTCCGTGGCGAGTTGCAACTGTTCCTACTGATGCCGAGGTGGCGCTCTTTCAGAAGTAGAGTCTTATAGAACTGAGCTGGCATCAGCGGCGTTGAGATTTTTGCCGAGTTCCGAACTCATTCCATGAGTCGCGTCTCAGAGGGCCTTCTTATGGCGCCACAGAGCGAGGTCGTCCGCGGAAACCACTACCGCGTGGCGCATACATACACCGACAAAGGGAACCCGCATTTAGACGGTGATGAATTCTCGGGTTGGCTTGCGGTCGACGGGCACACTATAGGGATGACAGGCGGGATCAGGCCTCGCTCGTACATACACGACATTGGGACGCTTCTCCCGGCCTACGTCGTACTTGTGACCGCCCATATCGCTGGTGACTATGCAAATCCGTGGCACGATGTAATCGACGATCGAGCGGGAGTAATCCGGTACTGGGGTGATGCGAAATACTCGGACCGAGGAAAGACATGCGATGCATTCGCAGGCAATCGATGTCTTAAAGCGATCTTTGATGAATTTCTTGTAGGCGAACGTACCATTTTGCCGCCGATACTTCATTTTTCCCGCCCTGCCGCGGGTAAACTTGTTTTCAATGGGCTCTGTGCTTTAGAGACGATGGAGTTGACTTGGTTTGAAGACCGCGGGCGACCCATTCGAAACTACAGGTACGGTTTCTCGATTCTTGATACCGAGTTCCTAAGCGTAGATTGGCTGAGATCCCGCGTCGTGGCGATGTCAAAGCAATCGCTTATAGACGGTGCCCCTGACGCTTGGAGGGACTATATTCGGGGGCGGACCCGTAGACGACAAATCTGGAAGACGCGAGTGCGAAGCACAGAGGCGCAGTTGCCGAAGCCCGGCAGTCCCGACGAGAAGATTTTGCAGCAACTGTCGTGACTACGTCCAAAGCAGTTTGAGTCAGTAATTGTCGCATTGTTTCGGGAGATGAAGACCCTGGAACATACAATAACGCAGACCCGATATGTCAACGACAGTGGGTTTGATTTCTTCGGCACGTTCACCATGCCACTTCCTGTCGGCTATGAGATCCCGATGCGGGGCGAGGCAAAGCGGTGGAAGCAAGGGGTTGGCGTTGGTGAGGTCTCACGTCTCGTCGCTCGACTCAAGCGCGGCGAATACGGAATCTTTGTTACAACATCGTATTACACACGTCAGGCACAAGAGGAGGTGCTTGAGGATGCTTACCCGGTAAAGCTATTTGCAGGCGTTGATCTCGTTCGATTTCTGCGCGAACTAAAGTTAGTCAGTGATGAGCAACTAAACGAAGAATGGCTCTCGGCCATTTCCCTAACCGTGGAGGGAGCAGGCGGCGTTTGAAAAACTGATGATTTTTAGATACCCAAAATGGAGCCCGTGCGTCGAATGATATCAGCAGCTTACGGCCTTCTGAAATTGCAGGTTTATTGAACGCTTGGGTCTTGCGGCTGAACTTAGAATGCCTTCGTAAAACCCGGCTTGAAGTAATTGGTGTGTTTCGCCAAATCGGGGTACTTTTCGTTCAGGATAATCGGCATTTCGTTGTCGAAAGCGATGTTGTTCACGTCGATTTCATATTCGAAGTAGGTAAGAAATGGTCCCCAATCCGTGCTTTCACTCGTCGCAAGAAGTAGATGCCCGACTGGTCCATGTAATGGGTCCCAAGATTTCATACATTCCTGAGTCTTGCAGCCAAGAAGCCATAAGTACTGAACTGGTTTGACCAGCGCTTCAGCCAACTCCATCCACGCGATGCGTGTAGATTCTTCGCCACCACGACAATTCACGCCGAGCCTACCCGCATGAGAATATATGCACAGGAACGAGTTTGCGGAGTCGACAGAATCGTTCCACACTTTCAAATCGGCCAGGAATTCATCCCTTTTTGTGTGCCATTCTCCTCTGATTCCACCTTGCCTCTCGTGCATCTTCATCAATTCCGGCCACAGCTTCTCTCCTGTGCCGTCGTCTTTGTAGATAAATACCGCGGCCTGACACCGTACGTCACCTATTGTTTTAGCAGGCATGAACAGTAGCTCCTACGTCAATTGTGAATCGCTTCGTCAATCATTTTGGTTGCGGGGGCGGTGTTGACGTTGCTGGTTGTGCCGGTTGCGTTGGTAGATCGACTTTGGTGTCGAATACTTCAATCGAGTAAGTCACCGAACTTGCCTTCTTAAACACGAACTCCAATACAACCGCTGGTGGAACCACAATCGATGATGGCAGGTTCACGATGATAGACTTCTTGTCGCCCGAAAGTGTCCCGCCCAGTCCTTGTTTATTGCACTCCACATGATCGAAGTTGTCGAGGCCCGAGCCCTGCACGGTTATAGTGGTGCTCTGACCAGACTTAATGGCAGCATGGGCCTGCAGGGTGGGTCCGCTGCCAATATCCGATGGCATTGCCACGAGCAGCAGGTCGCCCGAAGGACTCTGCAACACGGCTTGTTTGGCGTCCTTTACGTCATTAAGCGGAACCAGCAAATAGGCTGCCGTACTGGAAACCGATTCAATCTTCGACCCGGTCGGGAATTTTGCCTCCAGTCCGTCGAGAAAGCTGCCAATTAGGGCCACGCGCATCTCGGTAGCGGATTTGGAGGTCAATACGGCTTTATCGATTACAGGAACTCCAGTTACTGGAATGGTTGTGCTGTCCTCGAACCGTGGCCCCCATAGCGCTCTTTTTACCGTGACGTAGGGAGAAGCGCGGAGGAGGTCCAAGGGCGCCAGGAAAGCTATTTCATTGTCCGTGACAGATTGCATGGGTGCGTCGCGATAACCGAATACGCGATTGCCAATAATGGCTATGGGTGAGATTCCCGCCAGGGAATTGGTCATGATCTTACAGCCGTTGTCGGCGTCCAACTTCCATGGCACGGTCACCATTGCGGTTGACGAATTGCGCGGTTTTACTTCGACCTTGCCAAGAGTCAAACATTTGGGAGTGGGATGAGCATCGGCCCGTGGATCCCTAATTTCGTGGTACGCGCCGGAGCGGTCGACCAAATACGCCGGATGTGTAGCCAATGAGATCGAGGGCACAGTAAAACTGATAAACGATGGCTCGAACAGCGTGTTCGGAGAACCAGCAGACAGCGCGTTCGTGCCAATTCTGACAAAAGTGCCTGCAAAATATCCTTCGCTCTGAACGCGAACCGTCACTGTGCCATCTCCATTGTCGGTCGGCCCCTCAACACCCTGAATTCCGGGTGTGATATCAAAGCTTGGGATGCTAAACCGCCGGGCCATCGTAACTTCAGATCCTTCGATCGACTCTGATGAGACGATATTGTGCTTGCGGTCCAGTTTTTTCCAGCGAGTTGTGACAAGTACCGATCCAAATTCAGGAGCACCCGACTGGCTCGGGAAGGCCAGCTGGACGAAGAGTACTCGCGTGCCACTTTGTACTGTCTTCTGGCCAAGAACCGGATGAATCTGCCAGCCCACGCGAGTAGTGCTACGGTGGTTCGGATCGGGGGGAAGTTGAATGGCAACAGTATCCTGATCCTGAACCACATAGTAAGTTTTGTGGCCCCAGAGCCAGTTTGCACCAACGCTGAGAACATTGGTCACGACGCCACCGCCAATGCTTACGGTGCTGTCGGTGATTGCAGCAATGTTGTAGGTTTTCTCGCGAGGCAGAATGGCGGTTACCGTTGGGGCTTGTGGCACTATGCTCGCTTCAGAACTCGTAATTTCAAGAACCACTTCCGCAACGCAGTCCGTGTACTCCTTTGCAGGAGCCAGTGAAATGGGAACGCCGATGGTTGCCCGACGCCGGATTACCTGAGCTGAACCACCACCCGTGGCAACCTGAATGTAGTGATCGCTTAACGATCCTTCCAGAAGCATTGCAAGCCCCGTCGTTTCGTAGGTCAATTCAAGTTGCTCATTCAGCAGATTGCTCGCAGCCGGGGAGAAACTGGACGGCAATGTGAACGAGGTGGTAGTGGGAAGCGTGGGTGTAATGGGGTTCTGCTGGGCCAAGGTGTTCACGGTCGACTGGCCGGGTCCCACGGTCTGCGATTGGTTCGATCCCGATGTCGTGGATGTTGTACTTGGACCCGTTACTTGGAGTTGATTATTTGTCGTTGCAGTGTTCTGCGTTCCCGCAGTGTTGGCGCCAGCCGCATTCGTGCTGCCACTCGTCTGGTTGTTCGTCCCGTTGCTTGTGGTAGAAATCGAGTTGCCAGTACTGGCCTGGTTATTCGTCCCCTGGAGTTGCGTTGTAGTTGTGTTGCCGGTGTTAGCCGTTATCTGTGAACCGGGAATTGGTGGCCCGCCGACATTCAGAGCGAAGCCAGATTGTTGCAATCCGGCGCCCTGTAACGTACCGAGTCTGGCCGCAAGGCCGGCTTGATCCAGGAATTGCATTCCTGCCAATCGCGCTCTCGCACTATCGAGCATCTGCTGAAGGGTCGCATCGTCATAGACTTTTACATCGGTTACAGTAATGCCGTTGTCGAAAGTCGGAGGTGTGGTTATAAAAAGCGGCGTCGCATCGCTCCAAGTCTGTTTGTCGGAACGAAAAACGGCAAGCGAGCCACTCGTGGCAGTCGTAGAAAGTTCCGCCTCAACTCTCGTATCACTCCAATTTAAGATCTTCGCGGGACTGGTTCCTGCCCAGAGGATGCCCGGATTGGCGCCGAAATTCGTGCCTACGACGATGATGTGCTGGCCTGGCACTGCCGAGGTAGGAGAAAAGGAATCAATTTTGGGCCGGTCAGCGATCGTCTGGGAAAGCAGCGAGCCCGGTGCCATCAGAAACCAGATTGCAAACACACCGGCTGCACGGGTCCAGCGCTTTCGATAAGTCATGACGATCTCCCCATCTATTGCTCAACAACCAGGACCTGGACGCCCCCAAATGGCGCTGCTGACCCAATCACTGCAATCCGGTCTCCGTTGACTTTTTGAAGTGTCAAAGTGAAATAGGACGGAGCCGAGTTAATCCTTTCATTTGGAGTGCCGCCCGGAGGAATGTCCCGCATCATCATCAGTATTGAGTCTGGGAGGCCCTGGTTCGCATCTGGAAGCAGAAAGGCCTGCCCGTCTGCGATCTTTAGATTGCCAACGTAAGGGGTGCGCTGATGGCCTGAGTAGATGTACGGCTTTGGTCCGGACGTTTGGATGGCGCCTACAGAAACTAAGATGAACCCGAGAATCGGGAAAAGATAGTTCGAGGTCACCAAACCTACGAGCCAGGAGCTTGGCCGTTGACGCCAAGCTTGAAGGGTCTCCTTCGGAATAACACTGCGAGCGATCGAAAAAAAAGCAAGTACAAATAGTCCCACAACAATGAACGGGTTGGTTAAGAAAGGCGTAATCTCACGGAGAACCGTGGACAAGGGTTGCCCCCTAACTCGGGCCCACACTTACTCGTACTTGGAGACTGGCAAGAGTTCGGCCTCACAACCGACGTGACTGGGCCCGTCACGGAGCGGCTACTGTACCATACAATTGCTTACTAATAGAGAACTTCATACGCTCAGGAATGCCGAGGTGGCCATAACATAAGATGAGAGCGGCAATGTCTTTCTGAGATTGAAAGGGACAAACAAGAATATGGGAAACGAACTGTGGACCTCACCAATTACAGGATACAGGCGCAAGGGAACACGCCTTTCGGAACTTAGATCGGTGCTCGGCGCGAGGATTGATGCTCGCGCCATTCTCGAACCTATTCAATCTTGTCCACTCAATGCTCCCGCCGCCGAGATGCGAGAGCTCTTGGGACGGAGAGGATTTGATCTCGCCGGTGTAATGAGTGAACCGAAGGGCCCCGTCATCGGGTTCGTTGTGGCCAACGAACTCTTGGACGGGACTGTGGAAGACCACAAAAAGCCCTTGAACGCCGATTGCCTAATTTCCGACGGCACGGCAATCGCAGTCCTACTCAAAGTTTTGCGCGCAAAAGAACGAGCTTTCGTTCTCGTTGGGGCCGAAGTCAAAGGCATCGTGACGTTCGCTGACCTGAACAAACCTCCAGTGCGAGTATATCTTTTTGGATTAGTATCTCTCCTGGAGATGCATCTGAGGTTTTGGATCAGAACCGCATATTCCGATGGTTCGTGGAAAGAGCATCTCAAAGAGAAGCGGATTGAATGCGCGACTAAACTTCACGCCGAGCGCCAGAAACTAAATCAGCAAATTGATCTGCTCGATTGCGTCCAGGTGTGTGACTTGAGTGAGTTGTTTCTCAGAAACGAAGACCTTCGAAATCGCCTCGGCATCGAAAGCAAGGGCAAAGGCGAGGGTCTGTTGAGGGATTTTGAGAAACTCAGGGACAGACTTGCTCACAGTCAGCAGGATCTTGTGGAAGGAACGACATGGCCCGAATTAATCGATGTTGTAGAAAAGTTGGAAGCTTTAGTGCACCGCTCCGATGACGAGGTCGAGCGAGATGCTCAGTCCTCGAAGCAGGATGCGCCGTCGTTGTGGACGGTCGGCTAAGCTCGCGGCGACGCCCTCCAGTGTGCCCAAAACGTGCCACGTTACCTGCCGAAGATGACAAGACTGACAGGAGTGACAGATCACTCTCGTTGATTCGATAGAAGTTGTTTATGTTCAATCCGTCCCGGAGAATCCGGCTTACAGGCTTGTCCGCCATTTTGATTACAGAGCGCCTTTGAAGTTTTCACGCTTTCGTGTCTCACGGCGACCGCCGCTGGCTTTATTCGACTCTGCGAAGTACATGAAGATCCAGGCGATCCAGAAAACGAATTCGGTTCCGTAGAACACCTATCGACGCCGGAATCTTGTACCCGCCTTTTCTCACATGGGTCAGACGAAGTACGATTGTTTAGATCACGAATGAATTTCCGCCTGCGCCACCAAACCTATAACGGCTAATTCACCGATGTGAATTCCTGCAAATTCGCATGGAAGGAATTCGTGCACGAGCGCGCGGCAATTTTCTTTCTACAGTTCTTTTTGCGATTGCCTACATGAGCCAATGGATTGAGGGCCCGCGATTGGCGGAGTACTGTCGAGGCTGAGATGAGCAGAATTCAAAATGCGAACTGGATTCAATCCGGATGCTGCGAGCGAAAAATCAATTTGAGGTGAAAAGGAACATGCCCACACTGACTCGAACTCCGCGTAAATTGCTCCAGGCTCTTGAAAAGCAACTCGCCTCACAAAGAGATGAATTGCGAAGGCGCATCGACCGGCATCGTATGGACGTTGTATTGGATCGCGAACATGACGACGAAGTAGCCGCGGCGGTTGAGAATGTATCGAGGGACATGCTGGCCGCAACTTTGGAGCGCGAGCGCCGGACCCTCAAGGAAATCGAATCGGCGCTTACCCGGATGGAAAAGGGTGAATACGGGACTTGTGACAGATGCGGGGTCGCGATCCCCAAGGCACGGCTTGATGCACTGCCTTGGGCCCACCTGTGCATCCACTGTGCGGAAAGGTCCCTGAATTCCAGCGGTCTTCGAGTGGCATTTTGAGGCGATTGGGGGCGGAATTGGGGCCATGGAGAAGCTTCCAAGGGCTACATTGTCAACCGTCCCGAAAATACATAGAATCCTGTATATCGGGAACGGGTCCCGTTGAGATAGAAAATGTTAGCGGAAATATGTGCTAATTTAGTCCGCAAGAGCCGACGCGCATGGAATGAATGAAAGGGCCGTGAATAGGTTACCATTAAGCCCAGCGATCAAATTCGAAAACGGAAGATTAAGGACAAAAATGGGAACACTACGAATCATGATAGCTGATGACCACGACCTGGTGCGCCGAGGCCTCAAGATGCTTTTGGAATCGCACCCAGGATGGAAAGTATGCGCCGAGGCGCACAGCGGGCGCGAAGCGGTGGCGATGGCGGAAGAATTCCGGCCGGATATCGCAATCATGGATATCAGCATGCCCGAATTGAATGGAATTGAAGCTGCGCGAAAAGTCAAAAAAATCTCGCCGAATACGGAGATGCTCATTCTATCCATGCATCACACCGACCAGCTCGTCCGGGAGATTATCGAGACGGGAGCAAAAGGCTATATCATCAAGTCGGATTCGGACCGGAGCCTCGTTGCCGCGGTCGAAGCGTTGGCGATCCACAAGCCGTTTTTTACTTCCTGCGCCACGGAAATCATGTTGGAAAGTATTCGTACCAAGGGAACTGTTTCCGATGTTCCTCAGTCGATTCGCGACCGTCTGACGCCGCGGGAACGAGAGATCGTTCAATTGTTGTCGGAAGGGAAGAGCAGCAAGGAAGTCGCCGTCATCCTGGGGATCAGCGTTAAAACATCGGAAACGCATCGAGCCAATATCATGCGCAAGCTCGAGATCCATTCCGTCAGCCAACTCGTCCGCTACGCGGTTCGCAATCAAATTGTCGAGGCATAGCAAGAATTAAAGCTTATTCCTTCCTTTTTCCACGCCAAGGCGGAGCCAGGCCGTGAAGTTTGGCAGGAGCGCGAGCAGGAATGAACGACGAGTTTTCCCTGACCTTTCCTCTGAATCGAATCCGTCCTGGGCTCAATAATATCTTCCAATTCGGTAGAACAATTTTCTCGACGAGTTTCGATTCCCAACCCCGACTTTGTTTAAGTCTTTTGAATTCATAGTCATTGATTCATTCCTGTTTGGTTCGCCTCTTGCATCGAACGAGTGTGGAAATTATCTCGGATGATTGGAGTCCAACATGGAGAGCACCACAAATAAACGAAGGGCGATCAGTATCTTAGCGGTCTTGGGCGCCATCCTGGTCATGATTGCTGCTTGGAATCCTGATAACAACGAGGCAATCTAAGGGCGGGGCGTAATCTATTTTTCACTCACCCAAGTGCTGGATGAGATTTCTCAAGGCAGAGACTAATTCGCTTGCTACTGCTGACTTGGTAACAAAAGCCTGCGCGCCGGCCTCACGGGCTGCCGAACGAATTTGAGGGGAATCGTGTTGGGTGATCATTACGATTTGAGGTTCGGGACTTTCTTTTCGGATCAGCCGTGCCGCCTCCAGGCCGTTTAAGCGGGGCATGCTGACATCCAGGACAACAATATCGGGTTTAAGGGATTTGCATTGTTCCACGGCGTCCACGCCATCCACGGCCTCGCCGCAAATTTGCCATTCCGAGGATGGCTCTAGCAGGGCCCGAAGACCGCGCCGGAATATCTCGTGATCATCTACGATTAGCAACCGCGCGTTCTTCATCTCGGTCCGTTGCAAGGCTTCCTCTGCAAAAGTAGAACACACAACAATAGGCCCTTTCCTGCCATACTCCCTTGGACTACCCTAAAAAGGTAACAGCAAAATACCAAGGGGGGCGAACTTGCCGGTTAAGACTAGTCCATACTTGCAGCGATCAAAATACAGGGATCGCTGTATTTGAATGTGATTGAAGCTCGAGACGGAATGCCGGGGACGGGAAATTGACTCTGCTAATCAGGTCTGCACGCCTTTTGCAAGGTCGTGATTGACTTGAGCAACGATTTCTTTTGTAGGCGTGTGCGTGGCGAAGAACGGATTGCTGGACTGCTTGCCCAACTCCGTCAGTTTTAGCCGCGTATTTTCCAGACCAGTGACACATACGCGCCAAAGCAGGTCCCCATTGGGGAAGACTTCGAAGATGTCGTATTCGCGGTCCACGGCGATCCCCCGGTTCTCAGCCCCGCACAAACCAACGGCGATGGCAATATAACATCGCCTGAACTATCAGCCAAGTTAAACCAACGAAGACTAGTCCTCCTAAGAATTGAGCTCAAAATGTATGTTATGCCTTTCTCAGGGACAGAAGCACACCGACTGCAGGAGAGCTGCCTGTATGACAGCGGTATTGGTCCGAACAATGGAGGGGAATACCCCGAATTGCGATTAGGAGGGGCGTGCTCGAGCGTAATTGGGACCCCAGCTCGATCGACTCAATTTCAATCGTTTGAAGCCACTCACCTTGATTTCATGGGTGCCGGAGGAAGCGCACCTGCCACCCACGATCTGTCCCACAAAACGCGCAATGTGCTTTGTGCCGTTCTTATTTCAAGGGATCGGATTGGAATTTCATCTGGACTGGCGACTAAGATTGGAATTATGAACATCATCGTTCCAAAAGCCTTTCACACATGTTCCTCAAATGACGAATTCAATGGCGGACGGAAACCGATTCCGCTTCATCAGTTTCGAGTCCCTGCTTATTGTCTTTGTTTCTCACCACGACCGGATTGGTGAAGAGCACGGCGTTCGGAATGACAACTCGATGTCCGTCCGCTGTGCTGATGACAGTCGCCCTGGTCTCAATATCCTCAACCATTCCTTCGAGGCCATTCACCGTGATGAAATCTCCTAACTTGTACGGCTCGTGGATCAATATCAGAATGCCGGCGAGAAAATTTTGGAGGATGTTTTGGAACGCAAAACCAATTGCGACGCTGCCAATCCCGAGCATTTTGATGAGGTCGCTGGCATGGAAAGACGGGGCGACAATTGAAAAAGCGATGAGAAATCCCAAAACAACGAGGGTAACTTGAGCCAGTTGGCCGAGTAGTAGTCCGAGGTTTTGGCGACGTTCCCGTCGCCGACTAGCCCTTCGGACTATTGATTTTGCTGCTGAGGCAAGAATTAGAAAGAAGATGAAAATGACGATTGCCAGAATGGCGTTGGGGAGTAAAGAAATCGCCAAGTCGATGATCCGACTTCCGCTTTTCCAGGCGTTCGACAGATCGATATCCATGGAGTCCTCCCTTGCGAGCGGACATTTGAGACAAGATACAAAGCGGAAAATACTTTTTAATTGGATGGAAATCCTGAAATTCCCCATCAGTTGCATTCAAAAGGTGCAAGATTGTGGCTGCTTCAAATTCAACCATAACTACTTCAAATAGCATTCATTCCTATCGAGTTCTATCAGGGAATCCTTGTAAAGTTCCGGTCCACGCGCTGTATGTTTCTGATCCCTCCGACGAGCCAATCTATAAGGGAATTCATGGATTGACTTCCATTGGGCTCCGCCGAAAATGAGTGCAGGGGGAAAACATGATCAAAAAGGCCAAGAGCGGCTACAAAGTTCTGTCCGAGAAAGGCAAAAACCTGGGCGGCCCCTATAAGAGCATGGCGGCAGCTCAGAAACGTCTGCGGCAGGTAGAATTTTTCAAGCATCGCAAGGGTTAGCTCATTTATACTTCGCCGACGGCATGTAGGTAGGCGCTAAAAGATAACTGACACGCCGGCGGCCCTCTAGGAGAGATAAGTTCATGTCTGATCGAATGATATTCCCGGAAAGCGATCCTCGTCATCACACCGCAAAACTCAAGCAGATGCTGACGGAGATCATGGAGCATGCCAGACAAGACGTGGGTAAGGTCAGTGATCCTAAGGCGCAGGCGCTATTTGAAACCACAGCCGAAGTGCTTGCCGGAATTAAAAGGGCGTTTGAACACTTCGAGCAACACGCTGAAGGGGCATGGAAGGCGACGGCGACTTCAAATAATGATGCGAAGTGAGAGGTTTTGTCGCCGCTGTCCTTGACATTCCTTGGGATCGCCGGTAGATGCCTTCGCAACATTGCCGCTTTCTCCGCGAGCGATTTCAGCGAGCAATCGACGGCTCAAGATGAAGCGTGGCACTCCAACTGGCCAATGAAGACGAGACACAATGAGGAACGTTGGAATTCGGCCTTGGGACGCAGAGATCAGGACCATACTTCCACCCAGTGCCGCTTGGCCAGTAATCCCATTTGGGTCCCGACCCATCCGCAATCGCAGCGGAGGTCAAAGGAGCGCGCATCGGTTTCTTCGGGATTCCGTTCCTTCGTTGCGATCGCTGAGGACATGGGATTGCTGCAGGTCGGGCATTGAAAGAGAAGGATATGAACGAACGGTTCGGCGCTTCTGCTCATGGGAACCTCCCCTGTTTCAAAGCCTAGCGAAACGCGCAGAATTAGCCCATACCGCGAGACCAGAATCTTGGGAGAGGAAAGGCCTTAGGAAAAAAGGGCTTATCTTTTGTATTTCTTACTTGATAACTCAGGAGTTAACCAAGACCTTAATCTCTTGATCAACGCAGGAAACTCGCTTGAAGAAAATAAAAGATCCGTGGGTTGAGCATTTCGTCCAGAAGTTAAAGGGGAATGAAGAAAATCCGAGAAAAAAGAATGCCGCCCCGACAAATGTACATGTTTCCGGCACGCCAAAAAGGGCGGTGGAACATTGCTTATTACTTGAGCCAACAAGGGTTTAGCAATGGATGCCGGTGGTGGCAGGCGGATTGCTCCTTTACTTTAAGGGAGCGGCGGGCTGAGCGCCGCGCAGACACCGCCGCTGAGCTTAAGGGAGCGGGTTATGACACCACTGGGCACATTTGCCGCTGGCTTCCAGGTTATTTCGTCATGGTTGATGTCCATGCTCGCCGTACTGGCAGTGGTAGTCTCCGTAATTATTTGCCTTGTGTTCGTGGAATTCATATTTGAACGCGCCAAGATTGTCCAGGCTTACACGGTGAAGACGGATTCATCCGACAACGAGGTCCGGCGCGAGGGCAATAGCAACGCGATGTAGGTCCCATGCTCCCAATGCTTGCCGGCCACGATGATTCCTCGTTTCTCTCACTCCAACTGAAAGTTCACGCCTTGAAATTAGCTCTGGTCTATCCGGTTATTTCGCTTGGTTTCTAAATGGATCAGTGGATTTCCCTTCGGGCCCCAATAGACGAACATTTCAGTGGGCTTCAGCTTCGTGTTCAGTTGAAGACCCGCCGGACTTTTGGTCAGGAGGCTATATGGAAATGGGACCTTTTGACGCCAAAGCAGGGCCAGACCGCTTTTCAACCAGTGACGAAATCCGGGCGGCCATTTCCTTTCTGCCAGAATTTTTCGTGGAAGGGAACAACAAGCAGTGGGAGGTGGCCTCCGATCTGGGCGGCCACGTGCTCATCGATATGGAGGAAGAGGAGGGTTTGACTCTTCAAGAGGATTTGGACACGACGGCCAATTAATTAGGGATGCACACCCACGTCGGGGTAAAGGCATGTGTCTATTTCATTAACCAAATACCGGTTCATGTGGGGCAATTTACAGGTTTCCCTTGATGGGATTTCTCAGTTGTAACTGGTATTCATTTCAATGCAATGCCAGGGGCAGAGGAAATTGAAAGGGAAAGAAATCACAGAAGAGAATACTCCATGAGCCGAGGCTTTCCGCAGTCGAGAGGGAAAAACAGAATGCCGGAAGCCCGGACGCAATCGCGGGGCTTCGTTGAGGAAAGTCGTTCCATAAAATCCGATTGGCTATACAGGTCCAATCGCAGGGTTCTGGCCATCGATCGTCACAAGATGCATTCACGGAAAATGTTGGAAGAAGGTCTCACGTCCACGCTTTTATCTCAGGACAAGGACCTGGCATTGATTCTGCAAGAAGTGGGAGAAATTACGAAGGCATTGAAGTCAAGCGCTCCCGACACTCAGGCGCTTGGCGAAGCTCTTCATCGATCGGTGATATGCGCCGTCAAACGCTCCCTTCTGGAGAGGGAATTCCGGTCTCTTGCCCTGATGGATGATCTGACGAGCCTCTATAACCGCCGGGCCTTTTATGCACTGGCGACGCAGCAACTCAGAGTGATGCGCCGGAAATCGCAAGGGCTACTGCTTTTCTTTGCCGATGTCGATCATCTCAAGAATATCAACGATACATATGGGCACAGGGAAGGAGACCTTGCCCTGGTTCGCACCGCGGACGCGCTGGAACGGACGTTTCGTAATTCGGATATCGTGGCTCGATTAGGCGGGGATGAATTTGCCGTGTTGGCTTTGGAAGCCTCCTGTCAAGACCAGGACACCATCCTCCGCCGGCTGGAAGGTCATCTTCAAAAAGCGAGCGCAGGAGAGCCTCGCTATAAGTTATCTCTGAGCGCGGGTGTGGCGAGATTCGACCCGAAGCATGGCATGTCGCTTGGGGAACTGCTGGCTACAGCGGATCAGGCCATGTACGACCAAAAAAGCAGACGCCCCAAAATCCGGATGAGCCGGCGATGACCATGCGTTTGGACAGGATTGGAAACGATCCGAGAACTTCCCTCAGACGTGGTGTAGATCAGCGCCTTCGCACTATGGAGGTTGCCATGCTTGTGAACGGTCAATGTGCAAACGCTCAGATGAATATCGTGGCCATCCATGACAAAGAATTAGTCAAAGCCAATTCATTTCGCATTGAAATATTCGAGCTGTGTTCGTTGTGTGGCGCCAGATTCGGTATCGGATATTTTGGGGGATCGAGAAAGGATTTGAGGCCCGCGGAGGAAATCGAAGAGCTGCCCCGAAAATTGATAGAAATTCTTGCTCAGGATCACCGGCATCATCGGGATCACAAAGGCTTCATCGAGCTGGATTTCTAGAAAAAGTGCGTCAGAAACTGAAAGTGGATCGGCCGAAATCGGCGGGCCCGCGACCCGAGGCCACTTCTTCAGAATAGATACCGTGCGCGTTCAACAGTAGTTGCAAACTCCTTTGCGCTCGAGAGGCAAATTATCCATGAATACGGAGAATCCCATCTCTCATAACCTAGCCAGGCATCTCCGCATATTAGGAATCTGTTGGGTACTGTACGGGGTCATTCGCCTCGCCACTGCTGTGTGGCTGGCCTTTTTTGCTAGCACCGCCACCCTGATGTTCGGCGCGCTTCTCAATCGAGTTCCTGATCCATTTAGTCTGATGAACATTTTTCACTTCGTTTACGGTCTCCTCGTGGCGATCTCCGCGGTCTGTGGAATTCTCGGAGTTTTGGCTGGACTGGCCCTCCTTGCCGGATCCCGGTCCGGACGAACCCTCGCCATCATCGCAGCATTCCTTTCACTTGCCAGCATTCCACTCGGAACTACCCTCGGTATTTATAGCCTTATGGTTTTGCTTATCTGGAACCCTCAACTCAAATCGGCGGCTAATCCCCGCGTTCAAATCCCTGATTTGAAGCGCCAAGCCATGACGATGTAAAGAGGGCAAAATTCGGAAGTGACGCTGGTTAAATACGCATAAACCAATGCCTGGATCATTGCCGCGCGACAACCTCGATTCTTACGATCTCTCACTTCGCGAGTTTTGGCGGGTTTTCGATCGGAAGCGATTTTGCAGAGTCATACCACTGCGGATTTTAACCGATGTGAAGCCTCGGGTTGGTGGAAAGAAGACCAAACACATTCAACAGCCAGACAATCACGGCAATGACGATTACGGCATTCAGAATGGATTTAATCGAGGCGGCCATCGGGACGTATTGATTGATCAGCCAGAGCACGACTCCAACGATAATCAGGAGGAGCACTACTTGAATTAAAGGCATGAGTCAAAGACCTCTTTTCCGTTTGAAATTTGATCTTTGCGATTCCGGATTCTCCTGAAACTCCGAGGCGCCGAAATAGAAAGCCGCGCTCTTTTCGTTTTTCAACTCATGAAGACTAAATCGGGAGAGGAAGCTGAACGCCAGCCCAGCCCTCTTTTTTAGCTTCCAATCCTCCTCTCCCTACTTTGGATCATAAAATCCTCCAGAAATAGAGACAATACATGCGATACCGTATCTACGATTGGTATGGTCCGGTAGGGGAGGAGAAGCGATTACAGAGGACTTTTGAAACGGCCTAAATCGCCATCGTTTCGGACGGATTGGGCGACAGTTTCCCATCCGTCGGGATCGTTACCTTGATCCGGGTTCCTTCTGCGTCCGATGCGATTTCAAGATCTCCCTGGAAATTCTGGATGCGCTCTCGAATACCCCTCAAGCCAACGCCCGGCGCACGGGAGGAAGCGATTTGGGAAAGTTTCCGCGGATCCATGCCCTTCCCATGGTCGGAGACTTCCAGCACAATTTTGCCGCCAGACTCGGACAGACGGATGGCAGCGACGGGGCTCTGTGAATGGCGGTGAATATTCGTGAGACATTCCTGCACGACCCTGTAAATTGCCGTTTCCAAATCCCGGGGCATCCTTGCCATGTTACGGGGCAATTCCAAATCGACTAGGATGCCGCTTCTTTTTCCGAAGCCTTCGACGAACCATTGAAGAGCGGAACTGAGACCCACCTCATCCAGAAGGGGAGGATGCAGCAAGTAGGAAAGGGTCCGCAATTCCACGGACACTTGTCTTACGAGCTCCGCATTGTCGGCCAGCCCTTTCGCAAGTTCCGGACTAAGTTTTCTGACCTCTGATTCCAATGTAGAGAGGGTCATGGTTAAAAAGGCCAGCGTTTGACCCGTGCTGTCATGCAAATCGCGCGCAATATGTCTCCGCTCCTCGTCCTGGACATGCAAAAGACGCGCTGAAAGATCCCGCAGCCCCTGATTGGTTGATTCGAGGATTTCCGCCTGCTCCTGAATTTGAAGGTTCTTTTGTTCGAGTTCGGCGGTCCGCTCCATCACTCGCATTTCCAATTCGTCGTGTGCTTTCCTAAGGGCCGATTCCATTTCTTTTTGCGCGGTGACATCGTGAATGAAATACCGCGCGCGAAGGAGTTGCTCTTCTTCCCACAGTCCGTTGGCGTGGATCAGGACGTGCTTGGTGGCGCCGTCCTTGCACTTGATTTCCGCGGCAAAATTACAGACTTCCTCCCGCCGCATTAATTTTTCCCACAGGTTGGGCAAGACATCATCCTGGGCATAAAATGCAGCAGCGTTTTGCCCGATGCATTCCTGCGCCGCATATCCGAAAAGTCTAAAGAGAGCCTTGTTGGCCCACAGAATTGTTTGGTTGCGGTCGGTCTGGTACACGCCTTCCGGCGCATTTTCGAGAAGCTCGGCCAGCTCTGCTTCCCGGCGTCGAAGCAGTTTCTCGGCTCCCTTGCGCTCCATCTTTTCGGTTTCGAGCGCCTGGGTTGTGTGCTGGAGGTAGGTAGCAGTGAGAATATTGTCCTGTTCGCTGGCCAGGGATGCGCGGGTCTCGCCCGGGACGATGCCGGAATGTTCCGCGCAGATTTTCAGAAAAAATTCACCGTGCTCTTCCCGGTTAAAGCCCTTCATCGGGTAGGCGCAATGGAGAGTGAAAGAATGCGTCTCGGCCAATTGATTCCACAATCGCTCGAGCTCAAGGGCGGCATCAAACTTTCCCTCGGCCCACAAGACAGCTACCATCTCTCCAAATGCGGAAACCTGGCCACTGCCGGTCTCGGTCATCTTTCTCGTTCGTTCAATATAAGCGCCAATTACGTCAGCAAAGGAGACCGGGTCCGGCATGCCGCCAGACATAAACCTGGATAGGGTCTCGGCCGCATCCAGAAAGACGAAGCGCCCGTCTTGGATCGCGCGGGCCGTATCCAAGCCGCTGGCCTTCAATCGCGACGTAAGTCCAGTACGATGCGCTTCCGTTGCGATGATTACAGCGGCATCCCCAGCTTTATGGACAGCCTCAAC
Organism: uncultured Acidobacteriota bacterium; assembly: GCA_963832265.1. Taxonomy (GTDB): domain Bacteria; phylum Acidobacteriota; class Terriglobia; order Acidiferrales; family UBA7541; genus Palsa-360. The sequence continues at coordinate 2,358,485 of CAWHTN010000020.1, read as the reverse complement.
GGAGCGATGCAAAGCATCGAGGTAAGAGGAGTCATCCGTATAGAACCGAACCACATGCCCAAAATGGCCATGCCTGTTCCTTCGCGGCAGAAGCGATAAGTGATTGTGACTCGGCACACTGGCTAGCCCCATCTTCGTTCCCCCTAGCTAACATTCAGTCCACCACTGCATTCCAACTGCGGCATGAAAAGTTCGCCGCAGTAAGTGGGGCACAAGGATTGCGGCCTCAGTATAAGTCAATATTGCGAAGATTGTCCTGTTTGGGCAATACCCTGAATCCTGTACGGGATCGTACGGAGCAGGCTAACAATCAGCCCTCCAAGAGTTTCGGACGGGCTGTCCCCGTTCAGTCGCCGGTTGGTTGAAGTGGACTCTCGATCCGCGCCCGAAACAATGAAACTAAATTGCATCGCTCTCGATGTTGATTGTGCTCGCTTCCGCTTTCTTTGTTTACAGCGTGAACTACCGCAAGCTGTTTCGGAATCTACATCCTTCACTCGATGGTTCCATTCGGCATGGTGGGTTAGGGTCATTTCGTCGGGGGAATTCTTCGAAATATTGAATGCGTATCGCCCCCGAAAAAATGAAACACGGATGGAGGAATCATGACCCGAGTGCCAGATTTAAGAAATCCGCTAACCTTGTTTGGAATGTCCATGCTGATTGCGGCAGGGCTATTCGCCGCCCCCAAACCCGCCAGTTCATTCGTTCTCCAACAAGAACAGTCCGACAACACCAAAATGAATAAGAGTGACGCGAATAAGGACGCCACAACGGCCGACCAGCAAAAAATGAATCCCAATGACCGCGCGATTACACAAAAGATTCGCGCCGAGATCATGAAGGATAAATCTCTCTCCACTTATGCCCACAACGTCAAGATCATTACGCAGGACGGGAAAGTGACTTTGAAGGGACCCGTCCGGACACAGGAAGAAAAGGCCGCCGTGGAAGGGAAAGCCGTAACCATCGCAGGCGACGGCAACGTAACGAGTCGGATTGAAATTGCACCTCCCAAGTCTTGACGCCTCAATGTTGAGAAGACATAAAACAAAAAAGGAGAAATAAACATGGCAAGCAAGAAGACAGCGGTGTTCGGGATCTATTCAACAAGAGAGGGCGTAGAAAGGGCCGCGGACGTGTTGGCGCGATCCGGGTTTCCGGTCACGGACATATCCGTGCTTCTTCCGGAAAGTTTGGGGACCAAGGAAATGGGGACCGAAAAGGCGACGAAGGCGCCGGAAGGCGCGGCGGCGGGAGCGGGCTCAGGCGCAGTCCTGGGTGGAACCTTGGGGCTGCTTGCCGGAATCGGCGCTCTTGCGATTCCCGGAGTTGGTCCGCTCATCGCAGCCGGGCCAATCATGGCTACACTGGCTGGGATTGGAGTCGGCGGCGCCGTCGGTGGCTTCACGGGCGGACTGATCGGGTTGGGAATCCCTGAATATGAAGCGAAGCGTTATGAAGGGCGCCTGCAAAAGGGTGGAATTCTCCTCTCCGTCCATTGCGATACCTCGGATGAAATCGATCGGGCCAAGGAAATCCTGGAGCGTACCGGCGGCGAGGATATTTCCTCCACCGGGGAATCCTCCACGGGAACCGCCAAGCCTGACCAGAAGGCCCGTCGCGCCTATGGCGGAAAGGATTAATGGGGTGGAGAGGAAGGTCTGTGAGGCCTTCCTCTCGTTCCCAGATCCAATGCAATTGTTCTTAATTCGGATTGTGAATGGACACAAGCATGTTGAGGGCTGAAAGAGAACAGGGGGATCGCATGGCTGGGAGAAAATGGCAAGGAACGGCATCGGGAGTACTCATTGGGCTTGGGGTTGGCGTCGGCCTAGGGATTCTTCTCGCACCGAAATCAGGTAAAGACACCCGCGATCAAATTGCGGGTAGCGTGAAGGACAGTCTCGATGGAGCAATCGCGCAGGGACAAAACCTGACTCGGCGCGCACAACAGACACTTGACGACGCGAGAGAACGTGTGAAGGACGCGACGGAAGCTGGTGAGCAGGCCTATCGAGACGCGAAGTCAATCGGTTCCTAGTTTTTCGAAAGTCATGTACGTCTGCATGCGGTACATGTGTGAACTCGTTCAGTTGATCCCACGAATCTATTCTAATTAAGGAGATGTGAATGGAAACGAAATCAAAACACAGCAGCAAGTCCACAAAGCATGACCAGGGCCTACTTCTGGACGTGGCTCGCACCATCGGATCAACCTTGGGCACTCTAGCGGCTAAAACGGGCAGCGCATCGAAGCATAGCCACTCGGTCCGTGCGCGTTAAGAAGAGCAGATCGAAGGCCGGCAAGACTCGAAACAGGCGCAAAGCCTGAAGCCGCAATTTCGAGCCCGGCGTGCTCCTTCCATCCGCGTAGGATGTTTATCTGATTTTCCACTGTCTCGAACGTAGTTCAATCCCTCCAGGTAGAGTAAGATGTAAATCGCACTAATCAAAGGATGACTACAACCATACCATCTGTGCGATTGTTTGCTGAGGCGGAAGGCCCAATTCGCGGTGAGCTGTTCAGTGCAGAGCGCCTCGAGCAACACGCCGAAAATCTCGCGGCCGCCCAAGTTACCCTGGAGGAGATTGGGGAAGGGCGGCCTCTCCTTCCGCGCGTTTTGGAAAATGGCCGCGTTCTCCTCGAGTATTATCGCGCCACAGCCAGCTCGATTCAGCAGGGAAGCACAATCACTCCTGCATCGGAATGGCTGGTTGACAACTTTTATATCGTTGAGGAGCAGCTTCGCGAAATCCGCGACGATTTGCCGCCGGGGTTTTATCGAAGACTGCCCAAACTTGCCTCAGGCCATCTGGAAGGCTATCCCCGCGTTTTCGGCGTTGCCTGGGCATTCGTTGCGCACACCGACAGCCGATTTGAGCCGGAGCTTTTGCGGCGGTTTGTAAATTCCTACCAGCGGGTTCAACCTCTCACCATCGGCGAGCTGTGGGCCCTGGCGATCACCCTCCGTGTCGTGCTCGTTGAGAACCTCCGCAAGCTGGCGGATAGCATCGTTCGCAGCCGGCGCGCGCGCGAAGAGGCTGACCGCCTCGTCGACGGCCTGCTCGGCACTGGCGATCTCCCGTCGATTTCTCCGATCGTTCTCCGTCGATTTGAGCAAGGGCCGCTGGAGAGAGCATTCGCGGTGCAGCTCGTTCAACGTTTGCGCGATTTGGATCCGAAGGTAGGTCCGATCCTGCTCTGGCTCGATAAACGGCTGGACGCGCAGGGAACCACGTCGGATGAAATCGTCCGCGCCGAGCACCAGGATCAAACGGCCATGACCGTTACCGTGCGCAACGTAATTACGAGCATGCGGCTGATGTCCGCTTTTGATTGGCACGAATTCTTCGAGAGCGTCAGCCTGGTGGATGAGGTTCTGCGTGACGAAAGTCTTTTCGCGGAAATGGATTTCTCGACTCGGGACTATTATCGCCACGCCATCGAACAACTTTCCAGAGGCACGGCTTACTCGGAAATTGAAATTGCCGGGCGCGCGCTTCAGCACGCGAAACATGCACGCGCGAAACATCTCAGCGAGACGCCGGACCGGCTGAATCAAGCCGATGATCCCGGATACTATCTGATCTCGAAAGGGCGCGTGGAATTCGAGCGCGAACTGGGATACCGGGCGCATTGGAAACAAAGACTGCTGCGCCTCTACGTGAAGACAGCAGTGCCGGGCTACCTCGGAACGATCCTGGCCTTGACCGCATTGATTCTGGCGCTGCCACTGGTTCACTCCTGGGAGCAGGGTGTCGCCACGACGTACCTGGTCCTCTTGGGGCTGATCGGTGCGATTCCCGCTTCTGATTTGGCCATTGCCCTCGTCAATCGCACAGTGACTTCACTTCTTGGGCCGCGCGCACTGCCGCGACTGGCCCTAAGAGAAGGCGTACCTGAAGACTTGCGGACAATCGTTGTGGTTCCCACGCTGCTGACAGGCATGGATGCAGTCAAGGAGCAGGTGGATCGTCTGGAAATCCATTTTTTGGCGAACCCGGACGGAGATCTTCGTTTTGCGCTGCTGTCTGACTGGGTAGACGCTCCATCTGAAAGTTTGCCGGGTGACGGCGAACTGCTCGCTGCAGCCGCCGATGGGATAGAAAGGTTGAATCAGCGTCATGGGCCTGCCCCGGGCGGTGGCGAGCGGTTTTTTCTATTTCATAGAAAGAGAGTGTGGAACGAATCTCAAGATGAAATGGATGGGGTGGGAACGCAAGCGCGGCAAGCTCCACGAGCTCAACCTCTTTCTGCGCGGGGGTTCCCACACCACATTCATTCCCGCGGGCGGGCGGTATCCGGAAGAGATCCCGGGAGTACGCTACGCCATAACGCTCGATGCGGACACACGCATGCCGCGGGGCGCGGTTGCTCGTTTGGTGGGGACCATGGCGCATCCCCTCAATCAGCCGAAATTCAGCGTTCGCGAAGGACGCGTCATCGATGGATATGCGATCGTCCAGCCACGCATCACACCCACTCTCCCGGCCAGTCGTGATGGCTCTCTCTTTCAAAAAATCTTCTCTGGCCCAAGCGGGATGGACCCTTATGCCTTCGCGGTTTCCGATGTCTACCAGGACCTGTTTGGAGAGGGAACTTACACTGGGAAAGGGATCTACGACATCGACGCATTTGAGGAGGCTTTAGGCTCCAAAGTCCAGGACAACACCCTGCTGAGCCATGATCTGCTGGAGGGCATCTTCGCACGCGCCGCTTTGGCATCGGACCTCGAGTTGTTCGAAGAGTTTCCCTCCCACTACGGCGCCTCCGCGGCACGGCAGCATCGATGGGCTCGAGGCGACTGGCAACTGTTGCCTTGGTTATTCGGGAAGGGCGGCGCATCGAGGGGCAAGAGCGAACATTTCACCATCCCTCTTATCAGCCGATGGAAAATGCTGGACAACCTGCGGCGCACGCTGTCCGCGCCCGCCTTGTATCTCACACTTCTCCTGGGATGGCTGATACCTGGCTTGTCGCCGTGGGTATGGACGGGATTTGCCGTTTTAACGATATCGATCCCGCCGCTAATGCCTTTTCTGGCGGGTCTGCGCCCAGTCCGAGCAGGCACGTCCAGGCGGAGTCATCTGCGTGCCGTGCTTGCGGACCTTTTTCTGGCGATGTCCCAGATCGGGCTCACGATCACGTGTTTGGCCTATCAGGCATGGCTGATGGCGGATGCGATTGTGCGGACGCTGGTTCGCATGTTCGGAACACGAAAGAACTTGCTGGAATGGGTGACCGCAGCGCAGGCCAAACACGCGGCGGACCTTGAAATATCCGGAATTTTCAGACAAATGATCGGCGGGGTATTTCTAGCTCTGGCGGCCATTGTAATGGTCATCTTTCGGTTGCCTCATTCAATGCCTGCCGCGCTGCCGTTTGTTGTTTTGTGGGCTACCGCGCCGATTTTCGCTCTCCGGATCAGCCAGCCACCGCGCCTCACGGAACTAGAGCCTCTCTCACCGAAGGAAGCGCAAGAACTGCGTCTCATTTCTCGCCGGACGTGGCACTTCTTTGAAAGTTTTGTTACGGCCGAAGACCATTGGCTTCCGCCTGACAATTTTCAGGAAGATCCCAAGCCTATTGTCGCACACCGAACCTCGCCAACGAATATAGGCCTTTATCTGCTCTCCACGGTTGCTGCGCGGGATTTCGGTTGGCTGGGCACTGTGAATCTCGTGGAGCGTGTGGAAGCGACTCTGGGAACGATGAAGGGGATGGAGCTTTTCCGCGGGCATTTCTACAATTGGTACGACACTCTCGATTTGCGCCCACTCGACCCGAAATATATTTCCTCCGTGGACAGCGGAAATCTAGCCGGCGATCTGATCGTTCTTGGAAACAGCTGCCGCGAGCTAGTTCACACATCGATGGTCGATGCCCGAATGTTGACCGCGCTGAAAGATACGATTGTGTTTTTGCGCGAGTCCATGACCGGCAGCGGAGAAACGCGGCACAGCCAAGCGGTGACAAGGAAACAGCTCAGCAACGCCGTGGACTCCATCGAGATCTTACTCGATGCGCCGCCCATAGATGCCATGGAGTGGGCATCGCTGTTCGTCGAGTTAAGGGAGCGCGCGCGGACCATCGATGATATTGCGCAAGCCCTGGCGCAGGAACAAGGCGATCCTCATACTTCGGAACTGCGCTTCTGGGCGGCTGCAGTCAGGGCTTGCGTGGAAAGCCACGCTCGCGACATGGAGATTGTGAATCCATGGGCGCGCCTTCAGCCGAAACAGACGTCCCAGATAGTCGAAAGCTTGACCAAGCAGGTTCCAGAATGGACGGACCTTTCCGCGATCGTTCGGAAGATTCCAACCCTGGACGGCGCATCAGGATACTTCCTGTCCGTGCTGCGCGAGCTCGCCGTCATCCGTGAACGGTTGCTTCGTGATTCATCGGAACATGCAGATGTACTGGCGCGCATCGACACGCTAACCGGCGCGATCTCTCATTGCGCGGAAGATTCCGCAGCCCTGGTTCAAAGGCTTTTCCAGATCGGGCAAACGGCCGATACGATGTTTTTCGCGATGGATTTCAAATTCCTTTTTGACAACACGAAAAAGCTTTTTTCCATTGGATTCCGCGTTCCAGACGGCGCCTTGGATACAAGTTTCTACGATCTGCTGGCCTCCGAGGCGCGTCTAACGAGTTTCATTGCGATCGCAAAGGGAGATGTTCCGTCTTCGCACTGGTTTCGACTGGGCCGCTTCATGACGCCCGTTGCCCGCGGTTCGGCGCTCATTTCGTGGTCAGGATCGATGTTCGAGTACTTGATGCCGGCGCTGGTGATGCGCTCGCCCGATGGCAGCATGCTGAGCCAGACGTACAGGCAAATCGTGCGCCGTCAAATCGATTATGGGGATGAACGCGGCGTGCCGTGGGGAGTCTCGGAGTCCGCTTTCAACGCTCGCGATCTGACGCTGACGTACCAATATGCCGGCTTTGGTGTGCCGGGCCTCGGGCTCAAACGCGGTTTGAGCGAAGATTTCGTCATTTCCCCGTATTCCACTGCGCTTGCCGCGATGATCTTTCCTTCCGCTGCTTTAGAAAACTTCAAGCAGATCGCCAAAGCCGGCGGCGAAGGCAGATACGGTTTCTATGAGGCCCTCGACTATACGAAGACGCGGCTTCCCGAAGGCAAGGATGTGGCCGTCATCCATGCATTCATGGCGCATCATCAGGGCATGTCATTGGTGGCCCTGGCAAATGTCCTGGAGGATGGCGTCATGCGGGCCCGGTTCCACGCCGACCCGATCGTGCAAGCCACGGAACTGCTCTTGCAGGAACGCACGCCTCGCGATGTGCTCGTGGCGCGGCCCCGCGCGGAAGAGGTTTCCGCTGCCGCAAAAGTTCGCGACGTGATCGCGCCCGTCGTTCGCCGGTTTACGACGCCGGATGATCCGACCCCGCGCACGCAACTGCTCTCCAACGGAAACTACACCGTGATGTTGACCGCGGCAGGATCGGGCTACAGCCGCTGGCGTGACATCGCCATTACGCGCTGGCGAGAAGACGTGACGCGGGATTGTTGGGGAGCGTACTTCTTTCTTCGTGATGAACAGTCCGAGAATATCTGGTCGCCGGGGTACCAATCCACCGGGGCCGAACCCGATTCTTATGAAGTCGAGTTCTACGAGGATCACGCCGAATTTTTCAGGCGCGATCGTTCGCTGAATACCAAGCTCGAGGTTGTCGTTTCATCGGAAGAAGACGCGGAAGTACGCCGCGTCTCCATTACAAATCAAGGAGCACGCACGCGCGAGATTCAGGTCACATCGTATGCGGAGCTTTCGCTGACTTCTCAAGCTGCCGATGTGGCGCATCCCGCGTTTGCCAATTTATTCGTGGAGACGGAATTTGTTTCGGACATGGGCGCGTTGCTGGCCACGCGCCGCAAACGATCGCCGGACGAACCGTCGGTTTGGGTTGCGCATGTGCTCTTCGTGAAAGGCGAAACCGTCGGCGATCTGGAATACGAAACCGATCGCGCGCGGTTTCTGGGACGCGGGCATGATGTTCGGAATCCTATCTCGATTGTCGACGGCAGGAAACTCTCGAACTCAGTAGGCTCCGTACTCGACCCGGCAATCAGTCTGCGGCGCACCGTGCGTATTTCTCCGGGGGAAACCGCCCATCTCGTGTTTACGACGATTGCAGCTCAGACCCGTGAACAAGCCCTTGACCTCGCGGATCGTTACCGGGACGAAAGAGCTTTTGACCGCACCCTTACGCTGGCCTGGACGCACGCGCAAGTGCAACTTCATCACCTGGGGATCGGCCCCGACGAAGCGCACTTGTTCCAGAGGCTGGCCAACGCCGTGATTTACCCGGAAGCTTCGCTGCGTCCGGCTTCGGATCAACTCGGGCGCGCAAGCGTGGATCTTTCCACGTTGTGGAGCCTGGGAATCTCCGGTGATTTGCCGATTATTCTGGCGCTGATCGACAACGAGGAGGACGTGGAGACGATCCGGCAACTGCTGCGAGCGCATGAATATTGGCGCATGAAACAATTGTCGGCGGACCTGGTGATCGTCAACGAAAAACCGCCCTCTTACAACCAGGATTTTCAAGGATCGCTGGAAGCTCTCGTCCACGGAAGTCAACTGCGTCTCTCACCAGATTCGGGAAATACGCGGGGCCGGATTTTCCTCGTGCGTGGAGATCTGATCAGCCCTCAGACCCGCGCGCAACTTCAAAACTTCGCCCGCGTTCTGATTCTCGGCCGGCGCGGCACTCTGTCGGAGCAAATTGGTCGATCCCATTCCCAGTACCGCGAGCCTCTGGAGGCGCCTGTCCGGCGGCGAACGCGAGCTGATGATCGTCCCGATGCGCCGCTGCCGGACCTGGATTTGGAATTCTTCAACGGCGTCGGCGGCTTTGACAAAAATGGGCGCGAGTACGTGACGATTCTTGGAGAGGGGTTGCGCACGCCCGAACCGTGGGTCAACGTGATCGCCAACCCCAGCTTTGGATTTCTGGTCTCAGAGTCGGGTTCCAGTTTCACATGGTCACTGAACAGCCACGAGAACCAGCTAACGCCCTGGTCGAACGAACACGTCACGGATCCATCCGGGGAAGTGATTTACGTGCGCGATGAAGCGACAGGCGAGGTCTGGTGTCCCACAGCCCTGCCGATCCGGGATGAAGCGGCTGTTTACATTGCGCGGCATGGGCAAGGTTATAGCCGCTTCCAGCATGAATCGCACGGAATTGCTCTTGATCTGCTGGAATTTGTTCCTCCTGGCGACCCGATCAAAATCTTCCGTCTTTCACTGCGCAATAATTCGGGCCGCGCTCGACGCCTTTCGGTCACAGCCTATGTGGAATGGGTTCTCGGAAGTTCTCGGACCGCTTCGGCGCCCTTCCTCATCACGGAAGTGGATCAGGACTCAGGGGCGCTTTTTGCTCGGAGCGCGCTGAATAACGAATTTGGCGGACGTGTCGCTTTCGCGGACCTTGCGGGAAAGCAAATGTCGTATACGGCGGACCGGACCGAGTTTTTAGGCCGGAACGGAACACCGCAGCGGCCTTATGGTCTGGAACTCGGGCGCACACTTTCTGGAAAAGTCGGCGCCGGCCTTGATCCCTGTGCCGTGTTGCAGGCGCCCGTCGATTTGCGCGCCGGCGGATCCGCCGAAGTGGTGTTCTTTCTGGGGCAAACTGAAAACAAAGAGCAGGCGCAAGAATTGCTCCGCCAATATCGTTCAAAAGACCTGGATCGAGTTCTGCTCGATGTAACGACGCGTTGGGATGAAATCCTCGATGGCGTACAGATTACAACGCCCGATCGAGCCATGGATTTGCTCGTTAATCGTTGGCTGCTCTATCAGACCCTCTCCTGCCGCGTCTGGGCCAGAGCGGGATTTTATCAGTTGAGCGGCGCCTACGGGTTTCGCGACCAGCTCCAGGACGTGATGGCTCTGAATACGGCTCGACGTGAAATCGCAAGAGAACATCTTCTGAGGGCCGCATCCCGCCAGTTCACCGCGGGCGACGTCCAGCATTGGTGGCACCCGCCTTCCGGCCGCGGGGTGCGCACCCGTATTTCCGACGACCGCCTGTGGCTTCCCTTTGCCGTCATCCAATTCATCGAGGCTACAGGAGACGCGAAAGTGCTGGACGAAGTTGTCCCATTCCTGGATGGCGAGGAGTTGGCCGAGGGACATAGCGAATCGTATTTCCAACCGAACAAATCCGCCGAGAGCGCATCCCTGTTTGAACATTGCGCTCGGGCGCTGGATTGCAGCCTGGGTGTGGGTAGCCACGGTCTTCCCCTGATGGGTACGGGAGACTGGAATGACGGCATGAATCGCGTCGGCCAAGGGGGTAAAGGAGAAAGTGTTTGGCTCGGCTGGTTCCTGCACACGATCCTCTGGGAATTTTCAAAAATTGCGGACGCGCGAGGTGAGTTCAAACGAGCGGAAACTTGGAGGTTGCAAGTCAGCGCGTTAAAAGCGGCGCTGGAGCGCGAGGGCTGGGATGGAGGTTGGTATCGCCGTGCTTTTTTTGATGATGGAACCCCGCTGGGATCTGCCGCCAACACGGAGTGCCGGATTGACTCCATCGCACAATCCTGGGGAATGATCAGCGGCGCAGCGGAACCTGGAAGAGCTGCGCGTGCGATGGCGGCGGTGAATGAACAATTGGTGCGCCGGCCGGACGGGCTGATCTTGCTCCTCACGCCGCCGTTCGACCACACGCCTTTGGATCCCGGGTATATTAAGGGCTACGTCCCCGGTATTCGTGAAAACGGCGGGCAATACACTCATGCCGCGGTGTGGACGCTGATGGCTTTCGCGGCCCTCGGCGAAGGGGACAAAGCAGGCGAATTGCACCGCATGCTCAACCCGATTCATCACTCGGCTTCACGCGCGGGCGTGCAGCGTTACAAGGTTGAGCCTTATGCAATGTCGGGCGACGTGTATGGTGAACCTCCCCACGCGGGTCGTGGGGGATGGACCTGGTACACGGGGTCGGCTGGATGGTTCTATCGTGCAGGAATAGAATGGATGCTCGGATTTCGGGTGCGGGGAAGTCTTCTCAGCATTGACCCCTGTATTCCCCGGTCATGGCCAAATTATTCCATCCATTTTCGATATCATTCGGCTACCTACAAGATCAGCGTGGAAAATCCCCGCGGCGTTTCCCGCGGCGTTGCCAGAGTGGAGTTTGACGGCAACGCGGTTCCAGGTCCCGCCAACATTCCGCTAGCCGATGATGGTGTCGAGCATCAGATCGTCGTCATTCTCGGCTGAGCGCATCTTCCTCTTGCATCTTGCTATCACTTGTCAGGGCATCGGTCCGCTTTGGTTTTTAGCGGACCGATTCGAGGAACTACGCGCTATTTCCCCCCAGTTACTACCAGATTGTTTGTGACGGAGAAAACATTTGGCACGCCGTTGGCATAGATCGCCGCGGCATTTTTGTCCGCTTCGGTATCCACATTGCCTTCAAGAGTCACGTGTCCGCCTTTGACGATGATATGAATCGATTGAAGCGATCCCAACCCGTATCGCGAAAGCGTGCCCTGCGAATAAATCGCCCGGTATTCGGCGCGGCGGATCTGATCATCCATTGGAGATGCTGGAAGTACTTCGATCTGGTCATTGACTTTCTCAACGCCTTCGATGTGTTTGACCGCATTTTCCGCGTCTGTTTTCAGCGTCGGGTTGACGACGGCTCCTGTGAGGGTGACCACGTCCTCTTTCACGCTGTATTGCAAGATATCAAAGACGGAGTACCACGGCACCATCGTCAGTTCGTGGCGAACTTCGCGAGTCAAATATTCGTCGCTGTTTCGAGCGCCCTTGTGAGCTTGCGTATCTTGCCTTGCACCGAGGAGCGCACCTCCCAGGATGGGTTGGAGCAGCAGGATGAAAAGTACCGTTTTTGTGATTCGCATGGTTATCTCCTCCGTAGAAATCAGTCGCGAAGCTATGCGGAATGTAACATTCAACATCAATACCTACAATCGAGGGAGGGGCGTATTTCGAGGCAAGGGAACATAGTAGAAGACTATGGGAAATTCACTCGGCGGGCGGGGACACTACTCTAATTTTATGGTCTTGAATGATATGGAGGCGGATTGTGTTATGGCTGTCCGATGCACCGGAGAGGCGCCCATCTCTTACGAACGGATAGGAAGGAAGGAGGGGGAAGGGCATTGCCTTCCCCCTTTTGGCAGGCGCTATTTATGCGCTCTTGAGGTAGGAGAAGCCTTTTCCAATAGCGCAACCAGGTGTTGCGCGGAGGACGGAGTTGCCGGCGAAGGGCCTAGCACGATTTCAGTTGGATTGATTTTTCGTCCATAGAGAGCTTCATTGCCCTCATCGTCTGCCCGCAGTGAGGCGCCCTCGAGGGAGACACCAGCGAACAGGCCGCGGGCACGAGAATAAGTCAGGATCTCGGAACGCATGTAGGCATCCGTATTTGCTTCCGCTGTGCGGCCCACAGGGCCGGCTGCGGCCGATACGTCGCCGCCGAGTTTCACCTTGCTATGCAAAAGGCTGTTTGCGCCGTGGTCATTCATGATCAGCAACACAAAATCCGTCGCCTCTCCGCCGATCTGAAAGCCAACGCTGCCGCCCTCCAGCACCATCATGGCTGGAGCTCCCCATCCTCCCGACATCGTTTTGCCGCTGCGGCAAACCATCGCGCCGCGGCCATAACTTCCGCCCACGATGAAGGCCGCTTTGAGGACGGAAGGGATCACGACGACGCACTTTGCTTTATCAAGCAGGTCTTGCGGTATGTCGTCCGGGACATTCAAAATCTCGCCCATGACCGTCCCGGAATTTTTCAAACGGTCTTCCTGCTTTTCCTTCTCTTTCGTGTTCGCAGCCGAAGTTACGGTGGAAACTACGAGAATCGCGAGCAACACTCGAAATAAAATCTTCATTTTTAGTCCCTCCAAAGTTTCAAGATGTTTCGATCTCTATCCGGTCCATCTGACTGAAAAATCTTTTTTTTGAATGCGTGAAAACTCCAAGCGAGAGCGTCCATTGCGATTGCCCTGGCCGGGTTCTCACCGCGCCGTTTGCTTCACGCTCTCCGGATTAGGCCACCAAGAAGTGAAGCCACAAAGAGGATCAAAAAGATAAAGAACAGAATTCTGGCGATCCCGGCAGAAGCCGCGGCGATTCCTCCGAAGCCAAATACCGCTGCGACCAATGCCACCACGAGGAAGATAAGTGTCCAGCGCAACATGAGTGACCTCCTGGTTCCGAATTCAAATCCGACGTTTCCGGAACGCGTCCATGGTGCCCCGCCTCGATGGATCTAACAATCCACGCTCTGGCGTATTTTGGAGTGTTAGAACACCTGATTTCCGGAATCGCTTTCATTTCCTTGATTTGTCAGGCCCCGCGCTTTCCATGTCAATACTGCGGTCGCAAGTACTTTTCCCATTAGGACGACTGCTCCCCAGAAAATAATTCCCGCGCAGAAAACGAATAGGATGTACCAGAAATGACTCAAAGCGCTCAGAATGATGAGAACGATGAACGACAAAATTTCGCAGCTGTAATCACTCGTCTTCGGATTATCCGCAGTTTCGGCCATTTGAGCTCCTTGTCCCTGGAACCTGCGCGCAAACACTGCCTCTATCACCCTGATCCATAATTTTAGCAATCCATCCGTGCGCCATAGTGGGGTTCAGAATGAAGAAAGCAGAGAAAATCAACAATCAGCGGTTTCATGTAGTTCGCGTGAAGGTTTTACCGAGGAGCTGATCCTCTGAAGCGTTTGTCATTCCTGTGAAATATATTTCCTGCCAGCGATAGTGAATGTTAGAATGAAAGTCCCTCCCTCACCGCCATTGCGTTGTCATACAGGGAAATTCTGAGGTCATCTCAAGTATTGGCGGTATTCCCAGTTAGGCCGCGTTCTATCATGATCAGGTCGCGGAGCATGCGTCGATTTACTTGGGAAGACATGGCTGAATCGCACGCCGACGAGATGGAAACTGGCAGTATTTAGAGGGGGTTTCATGAATCCAGCGGTCGTCTTGCGGGAGCGAGTCGAGAGCAATTTCATGAGGAAATCCGTGACCAGTATTCACCGAACTCCGGGCAGACCCACGGTGTTGATCGCAACGATTGACACGGAAATTCGGGAAGCCCTGGCCGACCTTTTGGAGATTGCTTCCCTGAATGCGATTTGGGTGGGGAGCGTGGAAGATGTCAAAACGCTGGTGGCAAGAGGAGGAATTGCCGCGTGCCTGTGCGGGTTCTGGCTGCAGGACGGAACGTACAGGGAAGTGATCCGGCACTTGCGGCGCGAACGAATGGATATTCCCGCAATTATTGTTTCCGCACCCTCTTGCCCGCAGGAATATCGAGACTATCTTGCAGCGATGAACCTGGGAGCCCTCGACCTCCTAAGCTATCCCTACAAAAGATCCGATTTTGAGAGGATGCTCGAATCCGCAATTGCGGCGCATTCTTGTTCCACTAGCCAGGAAGATCCTGAAAGTGACTTCGGTTTTGGCGAGCGTGGCGCCGCCTAGCCCAGCCAAATCTCCCGATTTTTCCTATCGCATCGCTTGTCCCAGTTGTCTTGCCGCCTGCACGCCATATTCGGCCCACCCAAAATGATTCCAGTGCGTGCGTTCTGTTTGCCTCGGACTTCTTGTGGCTAACAGGTCCGCCGTTAAGAAATCATTTTGAACTTGAGTTTTACGCTGCGAGGGTTATGGGTATACGCAGCGTGAACAGGATGGCGCAGAAAAAGGCGCGCAAAAAATAAGGCAGCCCCCTCAGGAAGCGGAGTAGCTGCCTGAGATTGAAACCTGCGGCTGCGAGCAATGCGTTGCAGCGATCTCCGGTGCGTCCCTTCAACCAGTTGCGGCCTAACAGCCCATCGTTTTTCGCGTGCCCGATGATCGGTTCGACCACCGCGCGGCGTTTCAACCAACGTTTGATTTTATCCGTGACACCTCGTCTCTGCCCGGTGATGTAGACCGCCGTGTGTGGATGACCCGTGAGCCGGTGCCCTTTATATCCCTGGTCCACCGCGACGCGCAGCGGGCTGCGGCCCACGATTTCCCGCACATCGTCCAGCGCCTGCTTCAGCGTGTGACCATCGTACGGATTGCCGTGCAACGCGCGCGCCTGCAAAATGAAATGGCCGCCCTTGGCCGGATGCAGATTCGTGGCGATGGAAACTTTGCAGCCGAATTCGTACGGCGCGCGCGCTTTGCCTTTGCTGATGCATTCGGTTTCCGGCGCGTGCCAGGAATAAACGTAATCTCGATCACCGCGCTGCTGGTGCGCAATGCGCCAAGCGCGTCCCAGCGTGTATTCCAGCCGCTCGACGGACGATTCGGCCAGCGCGGGCAGCGCCGCCATCTTGCGGCGCACGTCGCGGATCAGCCGCCGCAGGCGCACCCGCAGAAATTTCACCTGCCGCTTGGCGCGTCTCTTCTGCTGCGCGTGCAGGTATCGCCCCGTCTTCATCGCCGCTCTCCGCGCCACGCGCACATACGATTGCCGCAAGCGCAGTCCCGTTTTTTTCGCTTGCCGGCCCAACCGCTCGATCGCCGTCAGCAGCAGTCCGTGTTCGGTCGGATGCGCAATCGCTTTTTCCTGCACCGTCGTATCCACCGCCACCGCTTCGGTGGCCCGCACATTCAGCGCCCCGCCCCGATAGGCCGCGGCCAGCGTCTCCTGCAACAACGTCTCCAGCGCCTCCTCCCCCACTCGTTTGCGAAAATGCGTCATCCCCGATCGCTCCAGCGGAAAGGCGTGCTGAAAATATTCTTCCCCGCAAAAATATTGCATGTACGGATCCCGCTCCCACCGCTCGCACACCGCTTCGTCTGACAATCCCTCAATATGTTTCAGCAAATGCAGCCCCACCACCAGACGGATCGGCAGCCCCGGACGTCCCGCCTCGCGATAGTACGGCGCAAAATGTATTTCCAGCCGCCCCCAGTCGATCAATTCGCCCAGCCGCACCAGCTCATGTCCCAGATTGATGATGTTCCTCAGCTTGGCCCGAAACAGTTCCTGCGTCCCGCTGTCCTGCGCTTTGGGTCTCGGTTTCATCCCTGCTCCCCAAAATAAAATTGCAAGATTTCGGCACTCATCCTGCCGAAACCTTGCAATCTCTCCACACAAAAATCAACAAAAATCGACAGAACAAATGCGGATTTATTCAATTTTTAACGGGGGACTAACAGTTCTCGCGGACGAAGCTCAAATCGGATCTAGATGAGATGTTTTGAATTCTACAGCTTCTGTGGATGCCTTTGCTTACAGAGCGCTGCGCGCGAGTAATTCGCCGAAACATATCCGAACCTGCTCGCGCGCCCGCTCAATATGAAGGGTGCAGCTTATGAATTCTTGCCGCCGGCGAAAAGGAGCGCGATACCGCCGACGAGAGCTACTCCGCCGACGATGGGCGGCAAAGGGATCGTTTTATGTTCTTCTTTTGTCGCTTGAATGGGGCCGATATCCAACACTTTCTTGTTCGTGGTGTAGTTAATCCCTTGGTAAGCAAGGGCAATCACACCGAGAACGATCAACAAGATTCCAACGATGGATGCGCTTTTCATTTTAGTCCTCCGAATTTACGCAGACACTGTTTCGATTGCCTCAGTTCATGCGACCGGTAAGAAATTCCTCAAGCGAAGCATCCCTCCATAGACACCGGAAACACGCCCAATCGAATGGCAGCCCATGCAATGATTTCTAGACTCAATTTCGATTGGCCACCATACGCGCATTCGGGTATACCCCGGAGAACTTCGCTGTAGGCATGAAGAGGCTGCAAACACGAAGCTTGGAGTGGCTACAAGCGAAAGGCCTATTGGGAAATTGTCGCGAACATCCCGATCGACACCAGGATCATTACGCCGGTGGCCACCCATCCCGCAACATGCAATGACTTTGGCAGTGTAAATTTCCCCATGACTTTGGGGTTCCGCGCCAGGAGCATCATGAATGCCATCACCGGCCCTGCAACGACGCCATTCAGTACGGCCGACCAAAAGAGCGCCTTAATTGGATTTAGATGGATGAAGTTGAGGAGAAGGCCCGTAAAGGTCGCGATGCCGATGGTGGCGTAGAACCCGACTGCACGCTTCGGTTTTAGTTCCAAACTGGCTGTCCACTGAAAAACTTCGCTGACCGCGTAGGCTGCGGATCCGGCAAGCACAGGAACCGCAAGCAACCCAGTGCCCACGATTCCCAAGGCAAAAATGGAAAACGCAAATCGGCCCGCGAGTGGTTCCAGGGCTCGAGCGGCCTGGTCAGCGGTCTGGATGTCCCGGATCCCATGCGAATACAGCGTGGACGCCGAAGTCAGAATGATAAAGAAGGCCACAAGGTTGGAGAAAGCCATTCCCAGAAATGTATCGAACTGAATTCTCTGAAGCTGCGCGGGCGCTTGTTTTGGGGCATCCTTGACCGGCTGTTCTTTGGCATTGAGGTTGACGTCTTCGACCTCCTCGGAAGCTTGCCAGAAAAATAAGTAAGGGCTTATGGTCGTCCCCAGAATCGCGATAAGCGCCGTAAAATATCCGCGGTGAAGGGAAAGACTGGGCAAGAACGTAGCCCGTATCGCTTCCCATCTGGGCTCATGCAGGATGATAGCCGTAATTACGTAGGAAAAAAGTGCCAGCGTCAGCCATTTTAGATACTTTACGTAGCTACTGTAGGGAATCAGAATTTGCATCGTCAAGGAAAT
This sequence comes from uncultured Acidobacteriota bacterium, assembly GCA_963832265.1. Taxonomy (GTDB): domain Bacteria; phylum Acidobacteriota; class Terriglobia; order Acidiferrales; family UBA7541; genus Palsa-360. Next base: position 2,340,787 of record CAWHTN010000020.1, on the reverse strand, counting down.
GCCGCCAGCGAGAATGACGAAAAGTGCGGGCGACCCGGGGAAAATCAACCCCGCGGCTGCACCCATCGCTCCAATGTCCGCTCCGATATTAAAAATATTCGCGATCAATAGTAGAGAAACGATGCCATATAAATAGGGTCGTGGATAATGGCGCCGAATATTGCCGGCGATTCCGATGCCACTCACGCGGCCGATCCTTGCGCTTATTTCTTGGATGGCCGCCATCAGTGGAAAAGAAAAGAGCATGGTCCAGAGCATGCCGTAGCCGAATTGCGCGCCGACCTGCGAATAGGTCGCAATCCCGCTCGGATCGTCGTCCGCCGCGCCGGTAATCAAGCCGGGACCTAGTTTCCAAAGAATCGCTCTGGCCCCTGATTTCGTAGCTAACTTTGCGGCACGAGGACCGCGCGTTTTTCCGTTTTTTTGCCTCATCGGGAAACTCTCTTAGCACAATGCGATGGTCCGCATTCGACGTGGTAATGACCCTATATCTTTACTTGCGAAACAGAAATCAGGTCGGGACGGTAAGAGTATACGAAATGTCCCCTACATTAGAAATTGCCCTTCCACGGTCTTGAAGGCGCTGAATGGTGGATCTCTCCGAATCCGGGTCCACTACTCGAATCTCCTTGTAAGAGTCAATAGTCCACCGTATTTGATTCGGCTCGCGAATGGTGTCTCCTATTGCCGTACGGTGGCGCAGGACGCCAACGCCGGGGAATTCACAGTTGAGTCAATAAAGGAACGAGGAAGAACAAAGGAGGGACGCCATGAATTGGGATCAAGTCGAAGGGAAATGGAAGCAATTGAAAGGTCAGGCAAAAGAAAAATGGGGAAAGCTTACCGATGATGACCTGGACGTAATCGATGGTCGGCGCCAGCAACTGGTTGGAAGAATTCAGGAGCGCTACGGGATTGCCAAAGACGTGGCCGAACAGCAAGCCGACGAATTTGTGAAGGCGTTGAAAGCCGAGGATAGGGAAGAAAAAAAGCGCAGCGAGCTGGCCATCGCTAGTTGCAATACCGCGGGCAGGTTTCGGGTGAAACGCCTTGCCATGGCAAGGCGTTTCGCTCCTTCACCTCAGTCCGAGGATAAGGAGAATCATGACCCGAACGGATACATCGCCGAAATCAGAAAATGTGACGTCTCGAAAAGATCCGGTTGGATTGTTCAACGAGGACCGCGCGCGCGAATATCAGGCGATCCTACCGTACGTCGTCTACAGACAGGTCCTGAAAGGGGCCGAGTACATGAACATTGCCGCTGAACTTGAAAAAATGTCCAGGAAGAGTTGAGCCGCGCCCTGATTATTGCCAAACGGATTGACTACCTTGGGGGAATGCCGACGATCCAGCCGAAACAGGTGCGCACCTCGGCAAGAGCCAAGGAAGTGCTGCGCTTTGACCTGGAAAATGAAACGGAGACGATTCGCAATTATTGCCAACGTGTTCGCCAGTGTGATGCATTTGGCGAATATGCCATGGCGGAGCATGTTCGCGAAATCCTGATGCAAGAGCAGGACCATCAAATTAGTTTGGCGACGGCACTCGGCATCGATGTGCCCAATTCCAAGAGTGATTCATGATCTTTTGAGTGATTCGTCCAATCTCCGATCGTCCCTCGCGTGCAATTCTCGCCTCCAGAGGCCATTTCGTCGCCCGCCCCCGGGATAAATGGCCTCTCCTTCCTTTCTTCATTCGATTTTTGGAATAGTGCCATGTCATTGGATTGATTCACGAAGACGTGCTCTACGTTGCCGAATACTTTTAGCAGGCCGCATGGTTTATATCACTGCCCCGCGCACCTAATTCAGGACTACACAGAAGTTCCAAGTTAGTTACAGCGACCGCTGGATAGTGCGCTCCTGCGCCAAATATTAAAGTGGCAGGAGCCATATGGATTTATCGAATGGATAACTCCATAGCAGGGTGGGAGAAGAGTCTCCAATTTCACACTATTAGGGGGAAATAATGAAACGCATCGCATTTTTAATTCTATTTGCCGGCTTGGGATTTGCTCCCATCGCTCATGCACAAAATCACGCTGAGGTGGGGGCCTTTGTCGATTACTTCAAGTTGGGCGAGACCGGCTCCAATTTTGTAGGGTTTGGCGGCCGAGCTGCTGCCAACGTCGCCCGTCATGTCCAGATCGAAGCGGAAATGGCATACGATTTCAATCGAGTGTTCACCGAGGGCTTTACGGATACGTCGGGAGGGACGGTAACCTTTCAGAATTCCAACATGAGGGTGCTCCACGGCCTGTTCGGTCCAAAGATCCAGACGTCCGGGCCCGTTCGTGTGTTCGTAACCCTGAAAGGCGGGTTTACAAACTTTCGATTCGATCCAGTCCCCGCCTCCTTCTCAACTTTTACAAGCAGCGTGAATAACCTCCGAGCGAACAACGTGGATGGAACCCTTTATCCGGGCGGGGGAGTCGAAGCATTTCTGGGGCCGATCGGCCTGCGGCTTGAAGTGGGAGACGAAATCATTTTCGTGAACGGGGCCCATAACAACTGGAAGGTTTCCTTCGGCCCGCAATTGCGTTTCTAGTTCCATACGGGCCATCGAGGAATTGGACTGGAAACGAGAGTCGTGGAGGGACTTGCACGCAAGGAGCACGGTCCACTTCTCTCGTTTTCAGCCTCGTGGATAATCGTTTGATAAGAAAGCAGGCAAGGGTTCATTGTCGCCAGTAAATCGCTCAAACGACGTGCGAGATTAGTTTGTATTGATACGTCACACTACAGCTTTGGCCCCGCGCTCTCTAGGGTTTTCCCTGTATGCACTTCGGCCGTCCTCCTAAGTAGTATCCCCTAGGCGGCCAGGGCCCGCCGATGAAGTCTCTTTACAAATTCTTAAGTATGGCATTTTTCAGCACATTCGCCCTGCTGTCAGGATGGATGCTCATTAGATGCTGACGGTCATTGAAGATAACAACAAAGGATTTAAGCGTGGACCCCTCCAATTGTGGAATTGCGCCCTCCCGTTCAAAAAGTATGCGGTCCAAAATGAGCCCTAAATTGCCAGAAATGAATCAGAAATATTAAATAAAGATTAGATTCCCATCGTTTGGAGTCGAGAATGAAGCGAACTGAAAGCAATCTAGCAACCGAGAATCCAACCGAAGATTTCAAGCCGGCCGTGAAGGGTAATGGGAGAAGTCAAACCCGCAACGGATCCGCGTCTTCCAATTTAAGCGTGATTCTCATGGCCTTGCAAACCATGCGGGACGGCGATTTCTCGGTGCGGCTCCCTGGGGCCTGGGTCGGGGTAGAGGGAAAAATCGCGGACACGTTTAACGACATTGTGGCCTCCAACCAGCAAATGGCTCATGAATTGAGGCGTGTGGGGCAGGTCGTAGGCAAGGAAGGACGGACGCGGGAACGGACCAAATTTCACGAATCAAAGGGCGCTTGGGGCGAGATGGAGGTCTCGATCAACACCCTTGTCGAGGACCTGCTGCGCCCTACCGCCGAAGTTACTCGCGCCATCGCGGCCGTGGCGCAGGGCAACCTAACCCAGATTGTGCGCCTGGACGTGGATGGGAGACCTCTGGAAGGGGAGTTCCTGCGGTCGGCCAATATTGCCAACACGATGATCCAGCAGCTTGGCGTTTTCACCGCTGAGGTTACGCGCGTGGCCCGTGAAGTCGGGACCGACGGCAAACTCGGCGGGCAGGCGCAGGTTCCCGGCGTGGCGGGTACGTGGAAGGATCTGACCGACTCCGTCAATTCGATGGCCAGCAACTTGACCGGTCAGGTGCGCAACATTGCGGAGGTGACGACGGCCGTTGCGAGCGGCGACCTTTCCCGCAAGATCACCGTCGATGTTCGCGGCGAAATTCTGCAGCTCAAAGAGGCCATCAACACGATGGTGGACCAGTTGCGGTCCTTTGCCTCGGAAGTGACGCGCGTGGCGCGCGAAGTGGGCACGGAAGGCAGGCTGGGAGGCCAGGCCGTGGTGCCCGGCGTGGCCGGCACATGGAAGGACCTGACCGATTCGGTGAACGCCATGGCCGGGAACCTCACGGCGCAAGTGCGCAACATCGCTGAAGTCACCACAGCCGTGGCCCGCGGCGATTTGTCGCGCAAAATTACGGTGGACGTGAAGGGAGAAATTCTCGAACTCAAAGACACGATCAACACCATGGTGGACCAGCTCAACGCGTTCGCGGGCGAAGTAACGCGCGTGGCGCGCGAAGTGGGCACGGAAGGCAAGCTCGGCGGCCAGGCTCAAGTGCCCGGAGTCGCGGGAACGTGGAAAGACCTGACGGACAACGTGAACTTCATGGCCAGCAACCTCACTGGACAAGTCCGAAATATTGCCGAAGTGGCCACGGCTATTGCGAGCGGGGACCTTTCTCGAAAAATTACCGTGGACGTGCGCGGAGAAATTCTGCAACTCAAGGAAACTCTCAACACCATGGTGGACCAGCTTAACCGGTTCGCCGGCGAAGTGACGCGCGTGGCACGCGAAGTGGGTAGCGAGGGCCGGCTGGGCGGGCAGGCCAACGTGCCAGGCGTGGCCGGCACGTGGAAAGATTTGACTGACTCGGTCAACTCGATGGCTGGAAATCTGACAGCACAGGTCCGCAACATCGCTGAAGTGACGACGGCGGTCGCACGCGGCGATTTGTCCCGCAAAATCACGGTGGACGTGAAAGGCGAAATCCTCGAGCTGAAGAACACGATCAACACGATGGTGGACCAGCTGAACGCGTTTGCGGGCGAAGTGACGCGCGTGGCGCGCGAAGTCGGCACCGAAGGCAAGCTCGGCGGCCAGGCCCAAGTTCCCGGCGCCGGCACGTGGAAGGACTTGACCGACAACGTGAACTTCATGGCCAACAACCTGACCGGCCAAGTTCGCAATATCGCTGAAGTGGCGACCGCCGTGGCCCGCGGCGACTTGTCCCGCAAGATCACGGTGGACGTGAAAGGCGAAATCCTCGAGTTGAAAGACACCATGAACACCATGGTGGACCAGTTGCGCTCCTTCGCTTCGGAAGTGACGCGCGTGGCGCGCGAGGTGGGCACCGACGGAAAGCTGGGCGGCCAGGCGCTAGTGCCCGGCGTGGGCGGCACCTGGAAAGACCTCACCGACTCCGTCAACTCGATGGCCAGCAACCTAACCGGCCAGGTGCGCAACATCGCCGAAGTTTCAACGGCCATCGCCACGGGCGATTTGTCCAAGAAAATCACGGTGAACGTGAGCGGCGAGATCCTACTGCTGAAGGAAACCATCAACACGATGGTGGACCAGCTGAACGCTTTCGCCGGCGAAGTGACGCGCGTGGCGCGCGAAGTGGGCAGCGAGGGCCGCTTGGGCGGACAGGCCAACGTGCCAGGCGTGGCAGGCACGTGGAAGGATCTGACCGACTCTGTGAACTCGATGGCCGGAAATCTGACGGCTCAAGTCCGCAACATCGCTGAAGTCACGACGGCGGTCGCCCGCGGCGATTTGTCGCGCAAGATTACGGTGGACGTGAAGGGCGAAATCCTCGAGCTAAAAAACACGATCAACACGATGGTCGATCAACTCAACGGATTTGCCGGCGAAGTGACGCGCGTGGCGCGCGAGGTGGGCACGGACGGCAAGCTTGGCGGCCAGGCTCAAGTGCCGGGAGTGGCGGGCACTTGGAAAGACCTGACCGACAACGTGAACTTCATGGCCAGCAACTTGACGGGCCAGGTCCGCAATATCGCCGAAGTGGCGACCGCCATTGCCACCGGCGACCTCTCCAAGAAAATTACCGTGGACGTGCGCGGCGAAATTCTGCAACTCAAGGAAACGCTGAACACGATGGTCGAGCAGTTGCGTTCGTTCGCCGGAGAAGTGACCCGCGTGGCGCGCGAAGTGGGCAGCGAAGGACGTTTGGGTGGAGAAGCCAACGTGCCTGGCGTCGCCGGCACGTGGAAAGACCTCACCGACTCCGTGAACGCCATGGCCCGAAACCTGACGGCGCAGGTCCGCAACATCGCGCAGGTGACCACGGCCGTGGCGCGCGGCGACCTGTCGCGCAAGATCACGGTCGACGTGAAGGGTGAAATTCTTGAATTGAAAGACACCATCAACACGATGGTGGACCAGCTCAATGCTTTCGCCGCGGAAGTCTCCCGCGTGGCGCGCGAAGTGGGTACCGACGGCAAACTCGGAGGCCAGGCGAAGGTGCCCGGCGTGGCGGGAACCTGGAAGGACCTCACCGACAACGTAAACGTCATGGCCGCCAACCTGACCGAGCAGGTGCGCGGTATCGTGAAAGTTGTCACCGCCGTCGCCAATGGCGAACTCACGAAGAAGCTGACCGTGCAGGCCAAAGGAGAAGTGGCGGCGCTCGCCGATACGATCAACAACATGACGGACACGCTGGCGACCTTTGCCGACCAGGTAACGACGGTCGCCCGCGAAGTGGGCGTCGAAGGCCGTTTGGGAGGCCAGGCCAACGTCCCCGGCGCCGCTGGAACCTGGAAAGACCTCACCGGAAATGTGAACCTGCTTGCGGATAACCTGACCAACCAGGTGCGCGCGATTGCCGAGGTTGCCACCGCCGTGACCAAGGGCGACCTGACCCGCTCCATTCAAGTCGAGGCGAGCGGCGAGGTGGCCGAACTAAAAGACAACATCAACACCATGATCGACAACCTCCGCCTCACCACGGATCGCAACACGGAACAAGATTGGCTGAAGACAAACCTGGCGCGTTTTACCGGCATGTTGCAGGGGCAGCGCGATCTGACGAGCGTAGGCCGCATGCTCTTGTCGGAGCTCGCCCCACTCGTTGGCGCGCAACAAGGCGTCCTCTACCAGATGAAGACGGAAGAGTCCACGGAACTGGTCATGCTTTCGGCGTTTGCCGACAATGGACAAGCAAGGCCATCCCGTCCGGGTAGCGGTGAGCGAGGGACTTATCGGGCAATGCGCGGCGGAAAAGCGGCGCATGTTGATTACCGACATGCCCGGATATGCCGTGCCAATCCGTTCAGGCCTGTTTCAGGCCGTGCCGCGAAACATCATTGTGCTGCCCGTGCTTTTTGAGGATCGCGTCAAGGCGGTCATCGAACTGGCCTCGTTGAGCTCTTTTACCGCGTCCCATCTGGCGTTTCTTGAACAACTGACGGCCAGCATCGGCATCGTGCTTAACAGCATCGAGGCCACCATGCAGACGGAAGGATTGTTGAAACAGTCTCAGCAATTGGCCATCGAGCTTCAGACGCAGCAAAAGGAATTGCAGCAGACCAACGAACAACTGGCGCAGAAGGCGCAGCAACTGGCCGAGCAGAACGTGGAAGTGGAACGTAAAAATCAGGAAATTGAGCAGGCACGAAGAGCTTTGGAAGAGAAGGCGAAAGAGTTGGCGCTCACTTCCAAATACAAGTCCGAGTTCCTGGCGAACATGTCCCATGAGTTGCGCACGCCGCTCAACAGTATTCTTGTCCTGGGCCAGCAACTCAGCGATAACCCCGACGGCAATTTGACGCACAAGCAGGTCGAGTTCTCCCGAACGATTCATGGCGCCGGAACGGATTTGTTGAACCTGATCACCGACATTCTTGACCTGTCAAAGATCGAATCCGGAACGGTTTCCGTGGAGGCGGAGGAGGTGTTCTTCACCAGCCTGCTCGACATGGTGGCTCGTCCGTTCCGTCATGAGGCGGAAAACCGGCGGGTTGACTTTGAAGTGCACACGGACCCGCGCCTCACCCGCAGTCTTGTTACCGATTCAAAGCGGTTGCAGCAAGTGCTCAAGAATCTCCTGTCCAACGCATTCAAATTCACCGAGCAGGGAAGTGTCAGGCTCTCCGTGTCGGTGGCCGATAAGGGTTGGAGCGGATCTCACCCGGTCCTTGACGGCGCCGCTTCCGTTATTGCTTTCGAAGTTGCGGACACCGGCATTGGCATACCGGCGGAAAAACAGAGAATTATCTTCGAGGCCTTTCAGCAAGCCGACGCGGGCACCAGCCGCAAATACGGAGGCACCGGTCTCGGACTCGCCATCAGCCGCGAACTGGCCAGCCTCCTTGGCGGTGAAATTCAACTTCGCAGCCTGCCCGGCGAAGGGAGTACTTTCACTCTCTATTTGCCTCAAACCTATGTCGGTCCGGCAACAGGTGTGGGAGTGCCGGAGAAAAAGGCTCTGCCGCCTTCTTCGCCGGGCCAAACATCCGGCGGCTTCGTTTCGGAGCGATTGGTCGAGCACATCCCGGACGATCGTGAAAATCTGCAGCCGGATGAGGCTGTATTGTTGATCGTCGAAGATGATCCGCACTACGCCCGCGTCCTGCGCGATCTGTCGCACGATAGCGGGTTCAAGGTCCTGATAGCCGGGCGTGGAAGTGAGGCGCTTGCTCTGGCCCGCGAATTCCATCCGACAGCCGTGTCGCTGGATGTTTTTCTACCGGACATGTTGGGCTGGACTGTGCTCAACCATCTGAAGCAAGACCCGTCCACCCGGCATATTCCGGTTCAGATGCTGACACTTGATGAAGACCGCCATCACGGGCTGTCCCGCGGCGCATTTTCTTTTGTGACCAAGCCAACGACATCCGAGGAGCTGGGAACAGTATTGACCCGCATCAAAGCCTATTCATTGCCTCGCCGCAAACGGCTTTTGATTGTGGAAGACAACCCGGCCGAACAATTGAGCATACGGGAGCTGCTCGGTCACGACGATATCGACGTTTCCAGTGTCACCACGGGCGCCGAAGCTCTTTCCACGATCGAGGAGCAACCTTTCGATTGCGTAGTGCTCGACCTGCGCCTTCCGGATATGTCTGGATTTGACGTATTGGAACGCCTGCGCGATATGCCGACTCTCAGCGATTTACCGGTCGTCGTTTTCACCGGGAAGGAGCTTTCTCCAGAAGAAGACGCCCGCCTGCATGTGCTGGCGCGCAGCGTTGTAGTCAAGGGTGTGGAGTCTCCGGAGCGGCTGCTGGATGAGACGGCGCTATTCCTGCATCGCGTCGTCGCCGATCTTCCCGTCGCGAAGCAGAATATGCTCGAGCGTTTGCACCGGTCCGATGATGCGCTGGTGGGGAAAAAGGTCCTGGTAGTGGACGACGACGTGCGGAATATCTTTGCGCTCAGCAGCGTGCTCGAACGTCGCGGGATGTCCGTACTGTCCGCAGGCACGGGAAATGAAGCGATCTCCATTATGGAGTCAACGCCTGATCTGGCGATTGTCCTGATGGACATCATGATGCCGGAGATGGATGGGTACGAGACGATGCAAGTCATCCGGCAGAACCCTTCCTTCCGGCGCCTTCCCATCATCGCCTTAACTGCCAAAGCCATGAAAGGCGATCGTGAGAAGTGTCTGGAAGCAGGCGCCTCGGAATACCTGGCAAAACCGGTGAATACGGAGCAACTCCTTTCGGCCTTGCGAATGTGGCTGCACCGGTGAAGGTCACGCTTTGGGCATCTACGTTGGTGTAAATCTCATCTGACGGGAAGAGGATTATGACGATGCGGAAAAAAGTCAACATTCTCATGGTGGATGACCAGCCTTCCAAGCTGCTCAGCTACGAAGTCATACTCAACGAACTCGGCGAGAACCTGATCAAGGCCAATTCAGGAAGGGAGGCGCTCGAATTCCTGCTCAAGGAGGACGTTGCCGTTGTGCTCATGGACGTCAGCATGCCCGAGATCGACGGTTTCGAGCTGGCGGATATGATCCGGCAACATCCGCGCTTTCAGAAGACGGCCATCATCTTCATTTCGGGAGTGCACCTCACCGACCTGGACCGGCTCAAGGGATATGAGCGCGGGGCCGTGGATTACATTTCGGTTCCCGTCAATCCGGAACTCCTGCGAGCGAAGGTCAGCGTCTTTGCCGATCTCCACCGCAAGACGCACCAATTGGAGGCTCCTAAACCGCGAGCTTCGCACCCTTTCGAGCAATCTCATCGCGACCCAAGATGACGAGCGCCGCAGGATCGCTCGCGAACTGCACGACAGCCTGGGGCAAGAGCTGAGCGCCGCGAAAATGATGACGGACAAAATCGTGATGCTGAACCGGTCATTGGAATCGAAAAACGAAGCAGTCGAGATCAGCAACCTCATCGATCATGCGATCCAGCAGGTGCGCAGCATTTCCTATCTCTTGCATCCGCCTTTGCTCGATGAAATCGGGTTGCAGTCGGCGCTTCAGTTTTACCTGGAGGGATTCACCAAGCGCAGCGGGATTGAGATCCAGTTGGAGACGCAACCCTCCAACTTTCCACGGCTTGCGCCGGAGATGGAGACCGCAATATTCCGAATCGTTCAGGAAGCAGTCACCAACGTTTTCCGGCATTCCGGAGCACGCGAAGCCTGGGTCACTCTCATGAAGGACGATAGTCAGGTTGTAGGGACGGTGCGCGATAATGGCAAGGGAATTACGGAGGGAGTGGTGGAAGGCCGGCCCGACCGTATTGGCGTCGGTATTGGCGGCATGAGACAGAGGGTCAAGGAATTTGGCGGCGATTTGCGTATTGGGAACGCCAACCCTGGAACTTTTGTGGAAGTCACCGTTCCAATTGAACCCCTGGCGCGCGATTCCCAGAATGGTATGGCTGGCCTTGACAGGGCTGCTCACCGGGAAGTTGCCCTTTAATTGGGGTGATCCTTGCTCCTGAACTGCCGCCGACTGTTAACCAACAGGGTTAATCTACAGTTATCCGTGTATATACAAATGGACCCGCGTGGTTTTACAGTCGATGCGGGATCACACTTGTTATGCGGATACTCATTGTAGATGACAGCGATTTTGCTCGAACCGGGCTAAAAGTTTTGCTCGCGGGCCGTTCGGATTGTGAAATTTGCGGTGAGGCCACTGATGGCAGGCAGGCGGTCATGAAAGCCATTGACCTCAACCCTGACCTGATCATTCTTGATTACTCGATGCCGGGCATGGATGGACTGCACGTCGCCCAGGAAATTTTCAAGGCTTTGCCGACAACTCTCATCTTGATCTGCACGCTCTTCCCCTCCCGTGAACTGGAAAGGGAAGCGATGAAATATGGCGTGCGGCACGTGATTTCTAAAGCGGAAATGAGCAAAGCGCTGGTCGCAGTCATAGAAGAAATCCACCACGGCTCGAGCACAGTTTCCTGACGAAGCGCGGATGCCTGCCGATTGATTTTGGGTGACGGCATTCCTGTCCCTCAGCCTATACTCTTATTGAACTTCCACTGCTTCCCCCCGCCGCGCAGCCAAACCGCTGAGACGCATGTCTTGAAATGTCACCGCAGACTCCCTACACGGCTTTTTCCACGTGAAATAAAGGAAGGGCAGTATTCTTTTGGATCCCCTTGAGTGGTTTCATACTATCTAGCCCCTCTGCCGCGAGGCCGCCAGCCAAGTCGGGCTAGGAATTAGTTCGACAGTTGGGAGCTGGCAAGTGCAAGTACATCAACGCATTCTGGTAGTCGATGATCATCCTTCCTTCCGTCACCTGCTTCGCACGTTTCTGGAGCTCAATCCGAACTGGGAAGTGTGCGGCGAAGCGTCAGACGGCTGCGAAGCCGTAACGAAAACGACGGAGCTTCATCCGGACATCGTTCTTATGGATCTGGACATGCCAAGGTTAAACGGTCTCGAGGCTACGCGCCAGATTCATAAGCATTCTCCCTCGATCCGAATCCTGATCCTTACCTTACACGACAATTCCATTCTGCCGCAGATTGCGCGGAACTCAGGCGCCCAGGGGTATGTCCTCAAGTCCGAGCCCTTCGACGTATTGACCCGTGCGATCGAGTCCTTGTGCGATTCGGACAGGTTTTTCGTTTCGTCCCAGCAGTAGAGGCATACTGGGCAAACGCAGCCCAACGCAGGATTGTCCACGGGGGAGTTTCACTGGGGAAGGCGAGTACGGCAGTGGAGGGCAAAGGCCCGCTCGAGTAAAGGAAGCAAAGAAGGCAAACCAATACGCATCGAGATCGCAGCTGGATTGCCTAGTCCTCTTTGGACGCAATTGCCAGCCGGTTCTTGGCGTGCCAGAACTCTTCGATGTCCTCGAGCGTGCGTCCTTTTGTTTCGGGGACGAAATAATACGAAAAGATTCCGGCGGCAATCGCGCACACCCCATAGAACCAGAAGGTCTGGCTCGGTCCCAATTTTTCCACCAGCGTCAAAAATGTCAGAGTGACCACGAGGTTCGCTCCCCAATTGAACGTTGCCGCAACCCCCTCAGCCGAATTGCGGATTTTCAATGGATAGATTTCAGATATCAACAGCCAGAAAATCGGGCCAAGGCTGATTGCAAACGAACCGACATAGGCCATCATGCTGATCACCGCCAGCCAGGCCATTCCGGCCGATTGGTGCGACACGCGAAACACATACCCCAGCAAGCCAAGCGTGACCGCCATCCCCGCAATCCCCGTCAACAGCAAGGGTCTGCGTCCTCTTCGGTCGATCAGCCACATGGAAAATATGGTCATAATCACGTTCACCGCGCCGATGCCCGCGGTTGCAAGAATCGCGCCGGAAGCGGACGAAATTCCCGCGCTCTGAATAATGAGCGGCGCGTAGTAAATGACGGTATTTATCCCGGTTATTTGCTGGAAAATTGCCAACCCGATTCCAACGACCAGCGCTGGCCGAATCGCGCGCGTGAACAGATCTGAAAAACGGCCGCTCTCCGGCGCTTTTGTGACGGACTGCTCGATTTCCCGAAATTCCGCCTCGACGTCGACCGTGCCGCGAATGCGCGCCAGCATGGCGCGGGCGGTCTCGCGGTGCCCGCGCCGCAATAGCCAGCGCGGACTCTCCGGCAGGAAAAACATACCCGAACCGAAGATCGCCGCGGGAATTACGGCCAGACCGAACATCCATCGCCAGCCCTGAATTCCTGCGAACGCATAATCCACCAGGTAGGCAAGGAGGATGCCGACAGTGATTGCAAGCTGGAAAAGAGAAACCTGCCAGCCTCGGGCATCGGCGGGGGCAACCTCGGAGATATAGACAGGCACGCCGCTGGAAGACAATCCTATTCCAAAGCCGACGATAATTCGTCCGATTGCCAGCGTCAGGGGCGAAGGAGCTACCGCACAGAGGATTGCACCCACGGCAAAAATAATTGCTGTTGCGATCAGCAGCCTTCGCCGGCCAAACAAGTCGGCCAGCCGTCCCCCAATCAAAGCGCCAATCGCGGCGCCCGCCAGCACGCCGCTGACGATGACCTCCAGCGCGAAGGTCGAGAGAGAAAAATCATGCCGGAAAAACAGTTCGGCGCCGGAGATTACGCCGGTGTCGTATCCGAAGAGCAGGCCTCCCAGGGCGGCGAAGGTAGCCGCGAGGTAAACAAAAGCCTGGTTGCCTGATTTCGTCGAGGTAAGGCTATTGCGCGAATCCGGTTCTGTTCTCATGGCTTCGACCTCGGATGGACAAAGTCTGAGCTGGGTGGAGAGCCGATTCAGATCGTGATGTAATTCATTAAAGGCTGATATTACTCCTTATCGCCGTACCTCACAGTTTATTCCCGATCCTTGCCCAAGTGGGAAATCATATCCGGTGATTCATGCAATAGCTCGAGAAATACCGCGTTCGTCCAGCCAAATCCGGTCACGTTTTGCGCGTATCCCTCTACGACGCTTGTTTCCGAGGATCTCGTCACCACGTTGTATTTCTCACGGATGGTGTGATCCCTTCTGAAATTCTCCAAGACCATCGAAAGAAAGTTTCCGCTGATCCGGTCCGCCTCACGATCATACCCGTAGCGGCGCAACCCTTCCACTGCCAGGAGCTGGATCGGAGCCCATCCATAAGGGAGATCCCATTGCGCCTGGCTTTCGGTCCGGCTCATGGCCAGCCCGCCGGGTTGCTCAAATAAATTCAGATTGTGCGCGATGGCCCGGGCCTCCGCTTTGGAGGCCAGACCGGCCCAGAGAGGATAAAACGTCGAGGCATATTCGTACTTCGACCGCTTGCCAGTCACTACATTGTAATCAAAAAAGATCCCGCGCCGCGCATCCCAAAAATATTGAATCATTCGTTTGCGTCTTTCGGCTGCTTTACTTTTCCAATTCTGGGCATCTTCAGGATGGCCAAGAAGGAGGCTCATCCGCTCCATGTCCGTTTCCGTCTTGTAAAGCAAACTGTTCAAACAGACCGCGGCAAAATGATGGGTTGCGGCGCCGAAGGGGCCAAAGCGAAACGTCACGTCAAAGCCGGATTCTCGCATGCTTCGGTCGCCTTTATAAAAGTCGGCGGACAATGCCACCCAGGATGCCGGTCCACACTCGGACGCCCCGACATCGGCCGTCTCCGGATCGCACACGAAGACTGGGAACCGCGGCCCCTGAATCGCGCCGGCGGAGTGGCTATCGTTATCATGGACTAGAAATGATTTGAAGGAAGGGGCATGAGCCAGGAAAAAATATACTGCGCCGCGATAATAGTGGCTGGGATCACCCATGATTTCCGGGACTGGACCGTCTCCGTGATCGAAATAACGGGAGAGACCGGTATCGCCGGCTAAGTGTGGTTGCTGATTCCATTGTTCGTAATCGCGCAGGGCATAGCGATATGCCTTTTTAAGCCAGGGAAGGTTGGGTTTTCCCTGAGCCGCTTCAGCATCATAAACGGCCAAGATCATGGAACTCAGAAAAGGGGGCTGCGAGCGGGTTAAGTAATAAGTCCGATTGGCATTCAACACGCCGCCGTAGTGATCGATTTCAAAGAAAAAATTCTCAACCATTCCCTTGGCCAGATCTGTTCGATGCTCGCGTAGCAAGCCCCGGATAATGAAATAGCTGTCCCACCCGTACATCTCGTTAAATTGCCCCCCAGGCACAACATAGGGGTTTTCGAGATACAACAGCCCCTCGGTTGCAATCTTGTTTGAATCAATTTCTCCTGGCCTCGTAATTTTCGTCGGAAGATGATCCACTCGAACGTGGCAATGAGTTTGCAGTTCCGAAATCGCGGGCGGAACAGACATCCCTGCGGGAAGATACAAGACGGCCTCGCCGCCCGTCTTGGTGTCTTCCAGGCTGTCGCAGCGGCTCATCGTGCGCGTCAAAGTATCCCAACCGGCGGAGATATACTGCAAAATGTCGCCCAACGAATTTGAGGCTGTCGCTGCTTTAGATTCCGGAATGGTTTGGCCGTAGCCGGAATTCGGTATTGGAATCGTCGACATCACCAGTGCTCCTTGAGCCAAAACTGAGCAGAAGATTTGAAAATTCCTGGTGGCGTGAAACATTTCAGCCTCGCCTGGTCGCAGCTTGCGGGCTCATCCCGGCTACCGAAACCGATATCCGGCATTCAGCTCGCATCGGTAATACCTCGACTTATCCTTTGCCACGCTGACGTTGCAATCGGCCCAACTTAAAACGGGGATCGGGCCAAGCGGAAATATAATATTTTCCCCATTTAATTCCGCCTCGACGCTGGGACCCTCCGCCGTGGGCGGCAAAGTAAAATTCAACGATGTGCCAAGAATGATCGGATACGTCATCCTCACGAGATCGGAGATTTGAGGGCGGAACACTTCCGCCTGGAATAAGAATGAGGTCGTATCCGACCAATCGCGTACCGAAACCCTTATGTTGCGCCCTCCCTGAGAAAAACCGTCATAATCGATTCTCGTGAAAGGGCAGGGGCCCGCAATACAGGAAACCCTGGCATTTCGGAAAACGCTTCCCTCTCCGGCATCCAGCGACTCGGAATTGACAGCTGCCTTCCACTTGCCGTCCGGTGAGCAGGGTGCGCTGTTCTGGCAAGGAATGTTGCCCACGTTTTGAACCTGGAAAGTCTTTACCCCGGTGCCGATATTCTCCTGTGTGGTGGCCTCCGTGGAATATCGAATTCGGACGTTGGCGACGGGGATTGCGGGATGATTGGTCTGAACCGGCTCTTGTTCCGTATCTCTGCGGATCGGGACAAGGTGAACGACAATTAGTTTGTCACTGGCCAATTCGGTGAGTTCCAGCGGTACGTAATCGGGGTGGAGAAACCTGAGCGTAACGGATTGATTCAGGCTGACTTCGCTAAGAAGGGGGAGCCTGAAAGATCCAGTGAAATCGGATTTCGTGCTGCTTGACGCAAGACCGTTCGCCTCGCTAATTTCCACGTCCATGATGGGGGACTGCTTGATCGGATCGTCATCCTGCTTGATGACGGCGCCTCTCAATTGGGTCGGGCGCCTTTGGTAGTTACGGAACATGGCAATGCTCAGAAATATGGCCAGCAAGCTGCCAAGACTCGCCACGATTGTCCAAAGAACGGCCTTTCGCCCCTGGAACATCATGTCACCTGGATAGTTGGATGCGTCATGATTGGATGATGGTGCCCTATTTCCGAGATCGGTTCTAGTCCTAAAGCGGTGGAAACGCCACGTGTTTTTTGCTGATCGTCAGGCTTCATTTGAATGGAAGTGAGTCTATAATCAGTCCGATGGCTGACAGGCGTCTCGACGGAGGGAATTTAAGTCGTCGCGAATTGTTGAGAAGGCTGGCCGGCACGGCAGCGGTCACTCCTCTCGCAAGATGGAGCCGTCTATCTCCATTGCAGATTTCGAGGGAACAATCTCCCCGAGAGGCGACTCTCCCCAAGTCAAGCACTCTCTCCGATCAAGACGATGTTTTTCTCAATGAACTGCAAGCTGCGAATTTCCGCTATTTCTGGGAGCAGGCGAATCCTGAAACCGGCATCGTCAGAGACCGCTGCAACGTCAGAACTCCTGACAAGAGCGATTTAGGGAGCATTGCCGCGACGGGCTTCGGCCTGACGGCTCTTTGCATTGGCGACAAGCGCGGGTTTATTTCCCGTGCGGAGGCCAGGGAACGCGTGCTGAATACGCTGCGATTCCATTGGAGAAAACTTCCAAATCACCGGGGATTTTTTTATCACTGGGCCAATATCAATACGGGCGAGAGACTGTGGGATTCAGAAGTCTCGTCCATTGACACCGCTATTCTTCTCTGCGGGATTCTCACCTGCCGGCAGTATTTCGAGCACTCCGAAATCAGCACGCTGGCCTCCGATATCTTCAATCGCGTGGACTGGGGCTGGCTATCGGAAGATACTTCGCATTCTGCCTCACGGGTGGAGGCCGGAGAGCGGCTTCCTGCAATATCGCTGGGACAACTACAGCGAGATGATGATGATGTATCTGCTGGGGCTGGGATCGGAGTCCCACCCTCTGCCCGCCGAGAGTTGGAATGCGTGGCAACGGACGACATTCGAATATGACGGGATCCGATATATCGGCTCGTTTGCGCCGCTCTTCGTTCATCAATATTCCCAGGCCTGGTTTGACTTCCGGGGCAAGCATGACAAATATACGGACTATTTCCGGAACTCGGTGATCGCCACCGATGTGCACCGCCGATTTTGCATTGATCTGGCAAGTGAATTCTCGGATTACAGCGACGATCTGTGGGGCGTCACCGCGTCCGATTCAGTTCGAGGGTACGTCGTATGGGGAGGACCGCCGTTAACAGGACCGGTGGATGGAACCGTTGTTCCTTGCGCTGCCGGTGGTTCGTTGCCGTTCCTGCAAGATCACGCGATGCGCGTGCTGCACACAGTCAAAGACCGTTACGGAAACGGAGCATGGTGCCGGTATGGATTTGTGGATGCGTTCAACCCGCTGACGAACTGGTACGATCACGACGTCATCGGGATCGATACCGGGATCACGATGGTAATGGTGGAAAACGCCCGCTCCGGTTTCGTTTGGGAAACATTCATGAAGAACCCGGAAGCGCAACGCGGCATGATGCGCGCCGGCTTCCAGTCTTCTCCCGCATTGGAATTGCAGGATAAAAACCCCGCTTCCAATACCGCGCCTTTGGGACGATTCGAACAGAAAACGGATTAGTGGAATTCGATCAGGGCCAGTCCTTGGGGCGGCAAATCGATCGTAAGTTGACCGTGTTGGATGCGGACCCTCTCAGGCGCAGCAAGGCTTGCCGCGCTGCGAAGCGCCTGAATTTGAGCTTGCGTTGGATAAGGCGGTTTGCCCATCGCTGCGTAGGCGCGGACGAGGGATCCGTGCGTCGAATCGAGACGAGAGACCAGCGCACGATGGCTTTCTCCCGACCCTTTTATGGTGATGTTGACTCGTTTGTTCTCGCCCGCTGCGTCCGGCAGGAATAGATTCCAAACAGCCATGACGATCGTGCCGTCCTCGCGCCGCGTCACAAGCGCGGACTGCGAATCGACTGCAATTCTCGTGTTCCCGAGGCCGTGGAGCAATTTGAACGCATTGAAGGAAGGTTTCGGCAGATCATCCTCCGCGATCAAGCCGAAGCCCCCATAGAAGGGCTCTTTGACGACACCCTGCTCTTCAAAGACGTCTGAAAACGCCCAGTAGGACATCATCGACACGAGACCATCGCATTGTCGAATCGTGTCGGCTAAGCCAGGGGCCCATAAAATCCGCGTCGGTCACCTCAGGCTCGTTCTTATAGCTCGCATTGTATTCACTCCAGATGAGCGGCAAATTTGGCCGCGGTGACGCTTCCACCTGGTCATGAACTTTCCGGACGGCGCGGCACACGAAATCGGTTCGCGGGATCTTTTCCGTGGTGCCAAATACGTCTTCGCTCAAGTCGTTGGCGTAAACGTGACTGGAAACAAAATCAACGGGAACATTATTTTCGACGGCGTGGCGAATGAAGCGATCGACCCAGGCGGCTTGCGCCGTCGCCGGCCCACCGACGCGCAGCCTGCTATCGACTTGTTTCAAAGTCCTTGCAGTGGAATCGTAAAGTTGAAAATAGGTTTGGTCCTTGGGTGCTCCCGCCCAGAAATCAAGGTTGGGTTCGTTCCAGACCTCGAAATACCATTGGGAAACCTCATCAATGCCGTAGCGTTCGATCAGGTGGCGCGCGAAATGGGCGATCAGGTCGTCCCATTTGTCCCAATCTTTTGGCGGCGAAACGTTCGGTTTGTACCAGAACGAATGAAGAGCCGGTTCCGCGGCAAGCTTCCCGGGCATGAAGCTCAGTTCTACAAATGGACGAACATGATTTGCCAGCAGGCCATCATAGATTTGATCGACGTAAGAAAAATTGTAGACGGGCTTTCCTTCCGAATCCTCGTCGTACAGGCCGACCTCATCATGGAAAATCGCATGAAATCGTATATATTCGAAGCCGGTCACTTCCTCGACTTCGCGGAGATCACGCCGATAGCTGTCGCGCAGGGAAAGGATGGCGCGCCCGGATCCGAACATTTTCTCCCAGTAGTGAGGAAACGGGTGGCTGGCGGCCTGAAGATCTACCTCGATCTTTTCCTCTCGAACCTGCCCCCAGGCCATCCCAGGTTGGAAAATAAGCAAGAGAAACAGAATGGATGGCAGAGCAGGGAGAGCGGTCTTTCGCTTCATACCGATCAAGAGTTGGAACTCCGATGCCGATTGGGAACGTGATAGTCCTGGTGTGATGCTGCGTTGCTATGAACTTTTCCCAGCCACCATTCTACGGCAATCAGCGGTAGTGCGCCGCCTGGAGTTCAAACATTTCCGCGTAACATCCGCCGCTTCGGAGAAGCTGATTGTGCGCACCTTGCTCGGCAATCCTGCCGTTTTCAACAACCAGAATGCGGTCCATCATCCGAACCGTGGAGAAGCGGTGGGAAATTAACACGGACATTTTGCCTTTGGTAAGGTCGGCGAAGCGCTGGAAGACTTCATGCTCGGCCCGCGCATCCAGTGCGGCGGTCGGCTCGTCCAGAATGAGCAATTGCGCATCGCGCAAATAAGCGCGCGCCAACGCTATTTTCTGCCACTCACCGCCAGAAAGGTCAACTCCTCCTTCAAACCGGCAGCCAAGCATCTGCTCGTAGCTATGGGGAAGCTTGTGGACGACATTTTCGGCCAGGCTCTTGAACGCCGCGGCGCGGATTCGAAACTCATTGGTTCGTTCCTCAATCAGCCCCGTCGCGATGTTATCCGCCACTGTCATGTCGTAACGCACGAAATCCTGAAAGATCACGCCGATGTTCTTCCAGAGATCTTCAATGTTGTATTCACGCAGATCAATGCCGTCCAGCAAGATCTGGCCGGAAGTGACGTCATACAATCGAGTCATCAGCTTGACGATCGTCGTTTTCCCATGGCCATTTGCGCCTACTAGTGCGATCCGTTCGCCGGGCTCCAGGCGAAAATTGACGTTTTCCAGGACTGGCTTGGATTTTCTCGGATAACCGAAAGAAACATTCCTGAATTCAAATCCCTCGCGAATCGGCCGCGGCCCCGGCAAGCTCCCCGCCTTGGAATAAATCTTGGGTCGAACCGCAAAGAATTCGATCAAATCCGTGAGGAAAAGGGCATGGTCGGCGATATGCGAAAATGTCGAAAAGACAGATTGTATGTTGGTGCTGGCGCCGGCGATTGCGCCGGCCAGGAAGGTCAACGTACCGAGGGTCAACGTGCCGATGACGGTCAGATAGATCCCGTAAGCATAGGTTCCGTAGTATCCCACCGTTCCCAGAAGCGCCAGCAGAGAGCCCAAAATCAATTTGCGTCCCGCCAACTGCACATTTTGGTGATGGATTTCATTTGAAATCGACTCATAGCGGCCCGCGAAGAATTGCCCGAGTCCAAAGAGCTTCAGTTCTTTCGCGCTTTCCTTGCTGGTGCCCAGTATCCGCAAATAGTCCAACTCGCGGCGGGCGGGGGTTTGTTGCACGCTGAGCGAATATCCGAGGAACGCGAATTTCGTTTCCGCCAGAAATTCCGGCACTACGCAAATGATCAGGGCAAGAAGAATCCAGGGGGAGATCACACAGATTCCCGCCGCAAGCGTCACCGTGCTGATGACTTGCTGGACCAACTGGCCGCTTTCTTGAATCATCCCTACGCGGTCGGCCCCTTGCACCCGGGCACGCTCCAACCTGTCGTAGAACTGAGGATCCTCATAGCTGCTCAGGTCAAGCGTTGCCGCGTGCCGCATGATCCGAATGTTGACGTGGCGCGTGTACCTCTCGTTCAAACTCGTGTCACAAAAATCGACCAGCCGGGCCAGGATAATCACCAGACAGGCCAGTCCGAATTCAAGCGCAACCAGACCCCAAAATCCCGCAGGTAACTTCGTTTGATGGGACGTCACTATATAAATGGCGTCGATAATCCGGCGGGTGACCATCAGCATCGCGACCGGGAGCACGGCAGCCGTAAACCGGATCAATAGGCTTGCCGCCACCACGCCGGGCGCTGCATCCCACACCATCCGAAAGATCGGGGGAACATTCTTCAGGGAATGGAAGCGGTCATGCCAATCCTGCCTGGGCATCCAGACTGTGTCGGCACTTTTCATTATCTTCGTGTTCGTCATTGGGGTCCCGTTTGAGTCCATCGTCGTTTGCTGCTTATACCGCTGCTTTGCCGAAGTGGCTCAAGGGGATCAATCTGGGTATGGATCCTGAGGATTTGAGGCCATTGGCTCGATGCTCGCGTCTTTGGTTTGGGAGGTGCCTCCTTTATCGCGCCCCATTTCCTATTAGTACTACCGAATGGGCCAGAGCACGTTGAGTGCCACCGTCATGCAACCGTAAGTTCCTTTGGAATCTTCAGTTATGTGGTAGCGAGCTCGCGCGGCCACACGATATTTCCGCTCGAATTACGACATCTTTACACGAAAGAACAGACGGCATGTCCATGTGAACAAAGAACCTTTGTTTTTTGGGAAACTGGAAGAGCTGGATCGGTTTGGTTAGAAAGAGCTCATCTTCCTGGCCTACCGAAATGGGGTTCGGCCTTTTGGCGTACCTTGTGGGACTCCATATTCCTACATAATCTTGGCGGTGCCGGACGTGCTCCTCCGTATTTGCGGTTTGACCCAAATCCTTCACGCAGGACACAATTTTGTCTTGGGGTTGGATTCCGCTTCAGCTAGACGTTTTTTTCGGAACCTTTGCGCCTTTCTTTCGTGCTTCCGACAATCCAATGGCGATCGCCTGTTTTCTGTTCTTGACGACTCCTCCTTTTCCTCCTTTTCCTGATCGCAACGTTCCACGTTTTCTCCGTCGCATTGCGCTCTTGACCATCTTGCTTGCTGCCCGCCCGTATCTGGCCATGATTGCCTCCAATCCGATCAACATGCCTCTCTCTCTGACGATAACAATTGAAAATCTGCCCCGCGATAGACGACTTTCTGTAAACCTCCAACCGAAAACCTGTACGCTTCCGCTTACCTCCGGCCCCAATACACTTTGCTTAACTCGGTTATACTAGGAACACCGTATGTTAAACCCCAGCCGCCTACGTTATAAACCCACGACTGTATAGCGCCATACGTCCATTGATTCTGCGGTGCAGCTGCGAACAGCTACGGGAAAGGCGCCATACCAATTCCGTTCAAAAATTGCGGTATCCACTTGGATCGCTTTAAGGAGGACGCTTGGCAAAACGCTCGAAACCCGCCGAATTCGACATCGCTCCGAACGGAGAACCTCATACCTCCTCGCTGCCAAAGTCACCGACGGGAATCAAAGGGCTCGACGAAATCAGCGGAGGTGGTTTGCCCCGCGGTCGTACGACCATCGTTTGTGGAGGCCCAGGCTGCGGGAAAACCATGCTGGGAATGGAATTCCTCATCCGCGGCGCTCAGGAGTTTAATGAGCCGGGTGTTCTGGTGGCATTTGAGGAGACGCCCCAGGAAATGGAACGCAATGTTGCGTCGCTGGGCTTCGATCTAAAAAGTCTGGTCGACCGTAGGAAGTTATTCCTTGACTATGTCTATGTCGAACCGAGCGAGATTCAGGAAACGGGAGATTACGATCTCGAGGGATTATTCATCCGGCTGCAACACGCGGTGGACTCCGTCGGGGCGAAGCGTATTTGTCTGGACACGCTGGAAGCGCTGTTCTCCGGTTTCTCGAATGAAGGCGTTCTCCGCTCGGAATTGCGCCGTCTGTTTCGCTGGCTGAAGGAGCGAAACCTGACGACCGTGATCACGGCGGAGAAGGGCGAAAAGACGCTCACGCGGCACGGGCTGGAGGAGTACGTCTCCGATTGCGTCATTCTGCTCGACCACCGTGTGCGGGAGCAGATTTCAACGCGCCGTTTACGGATCGTCAAATATCGGGGAACGAGCCACGGCGCGGATGAATATCCCTTCCTCATCGACGACCAGGGCATTTCAGTATTGCCCGTCACTTCTCTGGAGATGCGGCACAAGGTTTCGATGGAGCGAGTCCCCACAGGCATAGCGGATTTGGACGAAATGCTCGCGGGTAAAGGTTTTTATAGAGGGTCGAGTATTTTGATCAGTGGAACTGCGGGAAGCGGCAAGACGACCATGTCGGCTTCTTTCGTCGAAGCCGCTTGCCGGCGGGGCGAGCGCTGCCTATTCATCGGTTTTGAAGAGTCGGTGGACCAGGTAGCGCGAAATATGAGTTCGGTAGGGCTGGATCTCGGGCAATGGGTGGAAAAGGATCTGCTAGTCCACGAGGCCTGGCGCCCCAGCGAATACGGCATCGAAATGCATTTGCTTCGCATACACAAACTCATCGACGCGGTTAAGCCTGAGCATGTGGTCATCGACCCAATTACCAACCTCATCACCGGGGGCGCGCAAAAGGAAGTCTACTCCATGCTTATTCGCCTGATGGATTATCTGAAGGGCCGGAACATCACCGCGGTGTTCACGAATCTGACGGTCAAAACCAATGAGTTGGAACAGACGGACATCGGAATTTCATCGCTAACGGACACCTGGATCTTGTGCCGGGACCTGGAATTCAACGGAGAACGAAATCGCTGTGTCTATGTACTGAAATCTCGCGGCATGCCGCACTCGAATCAGATTCGGGAATTTGTAATGAGCCGCGAAGGAATCCGGCTGGTCCCGCCCTATATCGGTTCGGGCGTTGTGCTCACCGGATCGTCGCGCGTGGCGCAGGAGGCGAAAGAGAAGGCCGATGCGCTCGTTCGATCCCAGGAAATTGAACAGAGGCAGGAAGCATTGGAAAGGAAACGCAGCGCCCTGGACGCGCAAATCAAAGTGTTGAAAATGGATTTTGCCGCGGAAGAGCTGGAGTTGGAACGGATCATCAAACTACAGCAATCTCGCGAGACGCAGTTGGAGCTGGAACGCGACGCCATGAATCGCATTCGGACGGGACCGCCCGAGCAAACAATGGATTCGGCAATGGCAAAAGGCGCGGGAGACGCAAAGTGAAGAAAAAAACGAAAGCGATTAGCAAGTTCACCACGGATCGCGAACCTGCGGTGAAGCTCCGGTTGTATGTGGCGGGGCAGACTCCCAAGTCACTGGCGGCCTTGTCGAATCTCAAGCGGATTTGCGCCGAACATTTGGACGGCAAGTATGAGCTGGAAGTGATCGACCTGATCAAGAATCCGCAACTGGCTCAGGGGGATCAGATTCTCGCGATTCCCACGCTTGTCCGGAACTTGCCGGTACCAATTCGCAAAATTATTGGAGATCTCTCCAATGTGGACCGCGTGCTGGTAGGACTGGATCTCCGCGGAGATGGGAAGGAATCGGAAAAGAATCCGCCGTTTCCCGAAAAAACGATCGGAGCAAGACTTTGAAACGTCAAATCCGCAAGAAATCCGCGCGCGCGCCGCACAAAGGTTCGGGTCCGCGCAAAATGTATTCTCTTCGCCTGTACATAACCGGCCAAACTCCGCGCTCGGCGGCTTCGATCCGCAACCTTCGCGAGGTATGCGACGAATTTCTCGAGGGCAGATTTGAACTCCAGGTCATCGATCTGTACCAGCGGCCGGAGCTGGCGAAGGAAGCGCAAGTGGTCGCCGCGCCGACGCTGATCAAGAGGCTGCCGCTGCCGTTGAGGAGGCTGGTCGGCGACCTTTCGAACAAAAATGATGTGCTCCTCGGATTGGATCTCAAGGAATAGCAATGCGCGAGAAACGGTCCACCAAGACCAAGGAAAAATCGGCCGCGCAACAAATCAAGAGATTGCGCGCGCGTGTGCAAGAATTGGAAGAAACTTTTTCGGCAATAAAGCGTGGCCGCGTGGACGCTGTCGTCATAAATGGCGCGGATGGAGATCAGGTTTTTACGTTGCAGGGAGCCGAGCATCCCTACCGAGTCCTGGTAGAAACCATGAATGAAGGGGCTGCGACCCTGGATAAAGACGGGACCGTCCTATACGGGAATGCCAGCTTCGCCCGAATTCTGGGCGTGCCCCTCGAGGACGTAATCGGAACTCCGCTCCAGAAATATTTCACACTTCAAGAACAGTTGAAACTGAGAGCACTGATTGGCGATGGCCTGGAAGGCGAATCCCGCGGCGAAGTCAGTCTCGCACGCTCCGACGGCCAGCGGCGTCTTGTGCGCTTTTCGTTGAGCCCCGTCCATGACTTTGGCATCCGCACGATCTGCGTCGTGGCCACGGATATGACCGAGCTTTCTGGGGCAAATGAGGCGCTGAAATCCAGCGAAGATACGCTCAGAAATCTTTCCGGACGTCTCTTGCGCCTCCAGGACGAAGAGCGCCGCCGGATCTCCCGCGATCTGCACGATGTGACTGGACAGAAGCTGGCTCTGTTATCCATGGATCTTTCCGGCATCCTGAAGAAAAAAATCATCGCCAAGGACGAAGATACCAACCGCCTTTTGCTGGAATCCATCTCTCTTTCCAACGAAGTGAACAAGGAAATCCGCACGCTGTCTTACCTTCTGCACCCGCCCCTGCTCGATGAATTGGGGTTGCCCTCGGCCGTGGAATGGTTTACGCAAGGCTTTGAAAACCGCACCGGGATTCATGTGTCTGTGGACATTCCCTCCAGTTTGGTGAGGCTTACGCCGGACGTCGAAGTGGCGCTGTTCCGTATCGTCCAGGAAAGCCTGGCCAACGTTCATCGCTATTCCGGAAGCGCCACCGCCTATGTTCGCGCGCGTTCCGACGCCGGGGAAGTGAGACTGGAAATCGGAGACTTCGGCAAAGGCATGAGTGAAGAATCCAAAATACCAAACCGCACTTCCGTGGCGCCATTAGGAGTCGGGATTCAGGGAATGAAGGAGCGCCTGCGCCAGCTTTCGGGAACATTGGAGATCATTTCCCAGCCGGGCAAAGGAACTCTGGTGACGGCGATTCTCCCCATCTCCAGCCAGCGGAGGGAGATATCCGATCCCTATGAGGGCTCTGAAATCCGCGAGGTCCAGTTGATCCCAACGGGAGGGGTTGCTGAATCCAACGGCTGGCGAAAGCGCATCTTGATTGCCGATGATCACGACGTCCTTCGCCGTGGAATACGGACCATGCTTGAGAGCGATCCGGGTCTGGAGGTCTGCGGGGAGGCAGTGGACGGCAAGGATGCGTTAGAGAAAACGCTCGCCCAGGCGCCTGACCTGGTGATTCTGGACATCAACATGCCGATTATGAATGGGCTCGATGTTCTACGCCAAATCGTTCGTCACAGGCCGCAAACAAAGGTTCTGGCATTTTCCGTCCACGATTCGAAGCAGATTGTCGAGGAGATCCTCGCCGCGGGAGCTCACAGCTACTTGTCGAAGGCGACCGCCGGCCAGCACCTTGTGCACGAGGTGCGGTTGCTGCTCAATGGCCGGATTCAGGCAGAGCTTGCCTAAGCCAGAGCGCAGTTTAGGGCGATTCCGCCCCATCGGAAGGCATGGGCGCGTCTTCGCCGCACTTTATTAGTTTCTTCTAATCTCTTCGATTAAAGCCACTTCAAACCCTCTAGATACAAATAACACTGTATTGGCAATCCAGATGACTAATAATACTCTATCGTATATAGGTGCTATCCAGCGTAGGCTGTCACCTGCAGAGGGCCCGTGCCCAAACGAATATTTATTGTCGATGACAGCAAGACCGTTCGGCAGTTAGTCCGCACTTACCTGGAAACCCGGCTGGAATACATTGTTTGCGCGGAAGCGACAGACGGCCTGGATGCGATCCAACGCGCCAGGGAAGTAAAGCCCGACCTGATCGTTCTTGATCTCAGCATGCCCTTGATGAACGGCCTGGAAGCCGCCGCGATTCTGCACGACATGTTGCCAAAGGTCCCTATCATTCTCTTTACGTTGCACAAGGACGTTGTTTCAAAGAAGCGAGCTCAAGCGGTTGGTATTCACGCGGTGGTTTCAAAGATGGATCAAATCGATGTTTTGCTCCAAGAAGTTCTTAACTTCGTGGGGGTGGTTAGAACCGCGAATGCATGATCGGTCGCCTGCTCCGTTTCAGTGCATTCCAAACCAGCGCGGAATTTCCGTCGGGCGCAGTCCTGCGAAGTCTTTTGTTAGAAACGCAAACTAAGGCGCTTGTCCGATCCACCAGAGAACCTTGGCTATGATTTTCCAGTTGTTCTTGCGGTCCAGCGTGATGGACCCGTACTCTCGATTTTCCGGGTGCAGGACTTCCGTGTGATCGTAGCGCCGGAAACGAGAGACCGTTAGTCCGACATTCTTGTGCCAGGCGATAACAACCTTCCCATCCAGTTTGGCTCGGTTGGTTTGCGAGGAATCGACGATGAGGATGTAGTCATCGTAGATCAAGGGATTCATGGAATTGCCGCGAACTCGCAAGCTATAGGTGGAAGTGGGATTCGGGCACCATTCCTTGGGAGCCGCAATCATGCTTTCGATGGGCGCCTCGTGAAGGATCGGCATATTGTCGCCCTTTTCGCCATTGGTGGCCGCAACGATCTTCAGCAATGGGATCGCCACGAGCTGTGACTTTTCCGGTTTCCTGGCGGTGGCGCCTGCGTGGACAATTTGAACATCATGCAGGATGGGCTGCGGGAAACGGCTCCGCAGTTTCGGAATGACGCGCATCAAGTCTTCACTACGCAAGCCGGCTCGTCCCCAAAAAAACCAACAATCCGGATCACCCGCGAGATTCCCAAGCTCGATGTAACTGTGCGACGGCGGCTCCTGCGCGCCGCGCTCCCAGCGGGACACACCCATCGCCGAGGAATGGATTTCGTATCCGAAAGCCGTCTGGCTCAGACCGAGGCGTTGGCGCAATCGGGAAATCATTAAAGCCCAGTCCGGCTTCGTGGAGGTTCTCGTCTTGATTGACGGCTTGCGCATTGCGGGGGGCTGGTCCTCTTTCTTGTGTCTTAGACGAAAGTCCAGCATCAGAACCTGCAGCCTGATACGTAGTGTACGCTGCCGTACGAAACTTTTAAAGTCCAGTGAAAAACTTATCTGTGCTTAACACTTCGCGCTAGTATCCTTCGTTAAAAAGGAGTAGCGTAGATTTGTCTCATTGAATGCCTCCGCAGCCTCGCTCCTGCGGTCTCTTGCGATCAGACAATTTGCAAGTATTGGCGTCAAGCTTGCCGCGACACTGGCTGCCAACGGCGGGGATAGCCGAAAAATTCAAAATGAGATCCTTCTCGGCCTGCCGCGGAAGGAAGGTACTTCAATCTTAAAGAAATCGAAATTTGTTCCCCTGCCTGCGCGGACCGTTTTGACCGAAATGTCCGACCCGATCGAGTTCTGCTACTTCCTGAACAGCGGTGTGGTTTCGATCATTCATGTCATGACGGACGGCAAGAGCGTCGAAGTTGGATTGACAGGCAAGGAAGGGTTCGTCGGCCTGCCGCGCATCGTAGGGTACGGCACCAGTCCCACGCGAGCGATCATTCAGATCGAAGCCACTGGGTACAAGATACGCGCCCAGGATTTGAAAAATGCTCTGGTGAATTGTCCCGGGCTCGAGGAAGGTTTGCATCGTTACTCCCAGGAATTATCGATTCAGGCGATCCAGATTGCCGCTTGCAACCGCCTTCATGAAGTCGATGAGCGATTGGCCCGGTGGTTGTTGATGAGCCAGGATCGAGTGGGAGAATCCACTTTTCCGCTGACCCAGGAATTCATTTCGCATATGCTCGGGACGCGGCGCGCCAGCGTCACTGTCGCCGCGGGGATCCTCCAAAAAGCCGGGCTGATCACCTATAGTCGCGGCCAGGTAACGATTGAAAACCGCGCCGGACTGGAATCCGCTGCCTGCGAATGCTATGAGGGAATCAATCAGAAGATTGAAAGATGGCATAGGGATTCACGCTAGGGTTTGCCCGCCGGCGTACTGACAAGGACTACATTCCTCATAGTCAGAGTGAACGCGGATTCCTGATGAGCGGATCGAAGGATCCCATACATCAAATCCTGTAGAACTGCTAGACTTAATTGCCAGTCTTCGGATCTCGGTCATGGGGAGAACGGCATGAAGAATAATAAGAAGAAACTTAGAACTACCAAGCCCGGAACAGTCGAAAAAATCATCAAGTCTCCCTTTCCACAGGAACCAGAAAAAGCTGAGATTTCCATTGAGGGAGCGGATCACTTGTATCGAGAAATTCGCATTGAGAACACCTTGGAAGACGAGAATGGCAAAAGGGTAAAGCTGAAAGAGGGCGCCCAAGTGGATGTCACCGTGGAGGCCGATCCCAAGGATACGGTCCCCAAAAACGGCAATTAGGCAATGTAAAGCAATAGAATTGGACGATGCACAGGTGAGGCGAACTCATGTGTTAGTTCGCCCGGTAAGTGAGCTGATGACGCTTATAGACGGAAACCCCCTTACAGTTGGGACACTCCAGCCTAACCCCGGCAGCCGGTATTTCCGGCTTATCCCCAATCCAGGCGAAGGGATCACGGAGCGATGATTGATGCTCTTGGTCGATTTCACTGTGCGTAAATTCTTGGTTGCAGTCGGAACAGCCGAGCACCCATCGGGCCACGGGTATACTCCCTCGATTTCTTCGAGGAAGGCCTCGAAGAGACGTGGGCTTGGGATTTCTATACGACCATAGTCCCTTCACTCAAACAATACTCGAAACAATGTAAAATCTGAGCCCGCCGGGATGCAGGTTCGGACCGGCATTTGGCCGCGAGGCCCTCTTTCCTGGATCACTGCCTGCTTCTACCACCATTTCCAAGTGGAACATCGTATTGCCGAAACCGATGCCAAACGCGTACATTCGTCTCAGGGCGATACAAAACTTGAGAGTCCCAATTTCAGACCTGGCCGAAGACCTTCCATCCACCGACCAAGACCATGAAAACATTTAACTGTGCCTGCGGAGAACTGATCTTTTTCGAGAACGTCACCTGTGTAGTCTGCGGGAGAGAATTGGGCTTCCTGCCGGACGTTCTGCGTCTAAGCAGTCTGGAGCCTGCCGGTAACGGCGTGTTCAAGGCGAACGAATCTAAGCACGGGAAGCAGCTTTACAAGAAATGTCAGAACTACGCGAAGGAATCGGTTTGTAACTGGATGATCCCAGTCAGAACACCGCCCGAAGAGGAAAAGGACCTGTTTTGCGTCTCCTGCCGGCTCAACCAGACGATTCCCAACTTGAGCCACAAACAAAATCATGCGCTCTGGTTACGAATGGAAAGTCGCCAAGCGCCGACTGGTCTATAGCCTCCTCAATTTCAAATTACCTGTTGCCGACAAGACCGAGGATCCGGAGCAGGGTCTCGCATTCGCCTTCCTCGAAGATGAAACCAAACCTGATGGTAGCGTCTTTAAAGTCCTGACAGGACATGAACACGGGCTCATTACTTTGAACATTGCCGAGGCCGAAGACTCGGTGCGCGAAAAAATTCGCGCCGCCATGGGAGAACCTCACCGCACACTGCTCGGACACTTTCGGCACGAAATTGGACACTACTACTGGGATCGGCTGGTGTGTGGAAGCAAATTCATTGACCGTTACCACGAGCTTTTTGGTGACGAAGGGGCTAACTATTCAGAAGCACTCAAGCAGTACTATTGCAGTGGCCCCCCCGCGAACTGGCAGGACAACTACATCAGTGCGTATGCGACAGCTCACCCCTGGGAGGACTGGGCTGAAAGCTGGGCCCACTTTATGCATATTCAAGACACGTTGGAGGTCGCCAACGATTTCGGCTTGGTCGGTAAAGCCGTTCGCCTCGATCCAAGTGACGCTCGCCGCAAAACCTGGCTCTCCTCGGAGCAACTATCATTTGAAGGGATTATTGGAGCGTGGGCGGAGCTTACGATTGCGTTGAACAGTATTAACCGCTCCATGGGTCTTTCGGACACCTATCCGTTCGTCCTCTCGCCTGCCATTGTTAATAAGCTAGGATTCGTATTTGAGGTCATCGCCTCTGGAGCCGCCAAGACTGCGGCTCGGGTCTAAGCTCGGGGCAACGCCTTACCCGCTTCCCGGGCAAGGTTCACGAGTGAGCAAATTCTCCGGTCCACCCAAAGTCGGTTAAGCGGCCGTAGCGCGAAGTTACACCGCGGATCGTCTATCGAGCAGAGCAAAAACGATGATGATCAACAAGAGGAGTCCCAGGCCTCCGCTTGGGTAATATCCCCACGCCGTGCTGTAGGGCCACGCAGGCAAGCTTCCCAGCAACGCCAAAACCAGAATGATAATAAGAATCGTCCGCAACATGGATTCTCCCTCCGAATGAGATACGCTTCGATCGCCGGAAGACGCTATGCCAGCTCTTCAAGGGTCAGCCGGTTGTACTTTTCCGCGAACTTCAATCCGTAAGGGTGCACGATCGCAATTGCTTGTTTCGATCGCTCATCCTCTGGAGCATGAACCACAAGAAATCCGCAACCTTCTTTTGCGAGTGCCAAGTACTCCTCGATTTTGGCGGCGTCCTGTCCGATCTGCGCGGCATTGGAAGCGTGCTCCATGCTTCTCTCGCACTCCTGAATGACGTCTTCTTTGTTGTAGCGTGTAACGTCATTTTTGCCGAAGCCGCCGGCAAGCAGGGCTTGCTGAGCCATCTCTGCGCTCTTATCGTTGCCGAAGGCCATGAAGACGTGCCCTGTGGGACTGAAAACTCCGAACGAAGTTGGAAATTTGGCTCGAACCGGTTTGGCCATGTCGGTTTCCTTTCCGTGCGCTTGCAAATCAAAAAATGGAGGCGAATTCGGCGGACTCCGCCTCCATTCTTTTACTTATCATCATGGTGGCCGAAATAGATGCCGATGTCGAAATGGTCGTGATCCCAATCCGATTTATGGTCTCGGCACCATTGCCGGGTTGCGTTCATCCTGGCAACGTCGTTATCGACCTGTCGGCTGTGCTCGCCGTGGCGGCTGACATCGCGGTCGATTCTGGCGCGATCCGCTTCCAGCCGACGATGACAATCCTCTTTCCAATCCTTATCCGCGCGAGCGGGACTGCTGAAAGCGAGTACAAGTCCGCTGGCCAACGCGCCAGTAAGAACCATTCGACTGAGTAGTTTATCGGTTGTCATCACTGCCTCCCGGGGTTAGTTTCGGCCGTCGGCCGCGCCCCTTCAGTGCTCTCATTGTTATCACCGGGCGCCGTGGCGAACTATCGGGTCAAGGGTGTAGTTTGACGGAGTAGATTACCGACCGTTTTATCCGCGCAATAAATCGCAGAGACCGATCGCAATCTTCACGCGGATGGGTCAACGGAGCTGTTCTGCCGGAATAACCAAAAAGATCCGTGGAAGTGTCCATCAGGGGAAAACCGTAATTGAAAACTTGAAATGCTGCATGCGATTTCATCGATATTTCATGCTTCAAGAGAGACGGACAAAAGTACAATGACAATGGGGAAGGTCATGTCATCACGATGGAAAATCGGCCTCTGGATCGTGGGCGGCACGATGCTCGCAATTGTGGCCGCGCTGATTGTCGTGTCCGTGGTCATTTCGCGGCGCGCGCGCGTTTGGGCGGAAGACTGGATGACGCACGAATATAACGGCAACGTAGAACTCTCCGCCTTTCGCGTTGCGATTCCTTTTCCTCTAGTGCAGTGCGAAGGCGAAAATCTGGTGCTCCATTTTCTGGGCCGCAAGGATCTGCCGCCGCTGATTGCGGTCAGGCGATTTACGATGAGGACATCCTTGTGGGGACTCCTCCGCAGTTCGCGCCGCATTCAATATCTCAAATTGGAAGGCCTTCAAATTAACGTTCCGCCGCGCGAAGAACAGAATAGCGACGGGACAGGCAACAACTTCTCGAAGAAGTTTCGCAAAGTCCGCTTCGATGAGATTATTTCCGAGAACGCAATCCTCAAAATTCTGGCCGAAAAGCCGGGGAAAAATCCCCTCGAATTTGATGTCCAGCATCTCCGTCTGAATTCCTCTGGCGCGGATGATGCCCTCAAGTTCCACGCGACACTCTCCAACCCCAGGCCCCCCGGAGAGATCGTTTCAACAGGATTATTCGGTCCTTGGAATCCTGAAACGCCAAGTCTGACGCCCGTTTCGGGCAATTACGATTTCGAGAAAGCCGATCTGAGCGTCTTTCCCGGAATTGCCGGGATATTGAGCTCCAAGGGAAGTTACCAGGGCGTGTTGGAAAAAATCCGTGTCGATGGGACGACGGATACTCCCGATTTTCGTGTCACTCGCGCCGGCCATTCCGTGGACCTCTCCACAACTTTCCATGCGACGGTGGACGGCACGGATGGCGACACGTACCTTCAACCGGTGGAAGCTCATTTTGGGCAAACGGATTTGCTCGCGCAGGGAAGCGTCGAAGGCACGAAAGGCCTGAAAGGAAAAATCATAACGCTCGACGTGAGCGCCGGCCGCGCACGAATCGAAGATTTGCTCTTGCTCGCAATGAGGGAATCGCCCTCCATGACCGGGCCGATACATTTCAAGACAAAATTCACGCTGGCCCCCGGGCATCAGGAGATTCCGGACCGTCTGAACCTGAACGGCACGTTTGATCTGGATTCCGTGCACTTCAGTAGCAGCACTGTCCAGCAAAAAGTCGACAATATGAGCAAACGCAGCGAGGGAAAACCAAAGGAAGTGGTGAATCCCGCGGATGCGATAAGCACAGATGACGTGGCAAGCGTATTGAAAGGAAATTTCCGACTCGCGAACGGAATCCTCTCGCTTGCCGGTCTCAATTTTGCGATTCCTGGCACGGAAGTTCAACTGGCCGGGACGTATGCCCTCGACCCCGAAACTCTCGACCTTCACGGCAACCTCAAAATGCAGGCGAAGCTCTCTCAAACCACCACAGGGGTCAAGTCGTTCCTGCTGAAATTTGCCGATCCGCTTTTCTCAAAAGGAGGAAACGGGGCGGTCGTGCCTATCAAGATTACGGGTCCGGTGCAGCATCCCCACTACGGTTTGGAACTTGGACGCAAGAGCGAGGCTTCCGCAGAGAATCGCTAGGTGCGGCCTCGTCTCTCTCCCGCAGGCGTTCTGGACAAGAGAGGATTGAAAAATCTAAAGGCCGGGAAGCAGGAATCCCCCGTCCACGGCGAGCGTTTGGCCCGTGATGTAGGAACCTTTGTCAGAAGCGAGTAGCAGCGCAAGTTCCGCAACGTCCGACGGCAGCCCGAGGCGCTGAATCGGCTGCTTGGCGAGCACGGCGTCTCGTTGCGCTTCCTCCTTCCAGTAGTGCTCGCTGAGCGCCGTTTGAATCAAACCGGGTGCAATGGCATTTACGCGCACGCCTTTCGGTCCCAGCTCCAGCGCGTAGGATTGCGTCATCATAATGAGCGCGGCCTTCGTCATGCTGTAAAGAAGGCTGTGCCGTTGCGGGCGAAGGCCTGCAATCGATGCGATGTTGATGATCGATCCGCCGCCGCGATCGCACATTCCGGGCGCAACGGACTGCACCAGGCGGAAGGCGCTCTTCAGATTGATCTCGATCATTTTGTCGAATTGCGACTCGTCGATTTCGAGGCACGGCCCGAAGGAAATATTCGTGGCGGCGTTGTTCACCAGGATGTCGACAGGCCCAAATTCCCGCGCTGTGATCGCAACCAAATTGTCGATCTGATCCGCGCGGCCGACGTGGCATGCAACGGGCTTCACGGAAGGCCCGATTTCGCGGGCGACCTGGTCCAGCGTTTCCTGCTTGCGTCCGCAGATCACCACGCGCGCGCCTTCGCGGGCAAAGATTTCCGCGATGGCGCGGCCAATGCCGCGGCTTGC
The DNA here is from genome assembly GCA_963832265.1 of uncultured Acidobacteriota bacterium. Lineage (GTDB taxonomy): Bacteria > Acidobacteriota > Terriglobia > Acidiferrales > UBA7541 > Palsa-360. Next base: position 2,305,976 of record CAWHTN010000020.1, on the reverse strand, counting down.
GCCCGTAACGATCGCGACTTTTCCAGTCAAGCTGCCCACGATTCCGCTCCTCAAAAATTATTTCGCCGCTGCGTTTGTTTCAAGTCCCGCAAGCCGCATCGCAAGCGCGATGGATCGGGATGGATCATACGCGCGGAACATCGCCATCTTCTCGGCTTCAATCGAACCCTCGGCGTGCACCGCAAGAACTGCCTGATACCCGCCGTAAACACGCGTGGTCAAATCGCTGATCAGATTCATGATCGCCATGCGCCGCTCCGCGGGCCACGCTCCGGGCAGATATTTTTCCAGTACGGGCCTGACTTCGGATGAGTTCCAGTCCAGTGCCGCCCGGCCCGGTGACGAGCAGCCCTCCGGCGAGGTCCTGCACGGTTTCGATCGCCCGGTGAAACTCGCGCGCGAAGGTCCACTTGGCCATGTTCGTTGTGAAGACGTCAGGGCAGGCGACGCCGTTTTCCACTTTGCAGCGAAGCGCGGCAAGCTCTGTCAGCCCGCGCACGGTTTCGGCATATCCGCCGAGCCACGTCAGCTTGTCGCGCACATGTCCGGCGCGATCGATGCCGTTCGCTTTCGCTATCGCGATTCCCGCGCCCACCATCGCGTCCAGCAACGGAAGCTTATAGCTCACCGCGGTGAATCGATGAAACTCGACAAATGTGAGCGCGGTCGCGCCGGCCAGGTCCGGCCGATCCACGTAGAACACGCGCTCCCATGGGACGAACACGTTTTCAAATACCGTCAGAGTTTCCACCATCTTGTGATTCGTGGAAATGGGGCGCGTGAAGGGATCGTCGGTCCCATGCAGATAGTCGGACGCGTAGAGGCGAAGCCCGGGCGTCGCCACGGGAACCGCAAAGGCGAGCGACCACGGCTCATCGCCGGGCCCCATGGACCGGCTCGGCAGCACGATCACCTCGTCCACGTACGGTGTGCAAGAAGTGTGGATTTTTGCGCCGTTGACAACGATGCCGTCCGCCCGTTTTTCCACGACGCGGACGTACATGTCCGGATCGCTCTGCTCGGAGGGCCGCTTGCTGCGGTCGCCTTTCACATCGGTTTGCGCGACGGCCATGGCGAGGTCCTTATCCCGGCAATGGCGGTAAAAAGCCTCCACGCGCTGAATCCCTTGCGCATCGCCGCTGCGGCCCAGGACGCGCTTCAACGCAAAGAGCGCATCGGTTCCAATTTCCTTGATCAGCAGCACGAGCGTTGCGCCTTCGGCCGTGCCTGTTTCGATCAGCTTCGAGCGCGAAAGCAAATCCTGCGAGTTGCGCGGCATGCGGTAGTAGGCGGAATATTCCTCCGCACCTTCGCGATGAACGGCAAGCTCTCGGAACTTGGGATTTTCAGCCATTTCAAAATCGATGGCAGCATGCCGGGCCGCGACGCCCAGCTCGGGATGGTCCACCACGTTCGGTACGCGCTCGCCCCGGTAGTACACTTCGCGGGTATCGCGCAGCCCCGCGAGAAATTCGGCAGCCGTTCGCAAAGCCATTTCAGCGCCTCCAGAGGATGAATGCGGATTCTACTAGATCATGATGGTGCGCGCCCTTTTGAAATTTGCACAGTAGGACAGGCTTCAGCCTGTCGGGTTCTAATATCTCGTGGCACCCAAAGACGACAAGCTGAGCAGGTTGCGGAAAAAGGCCCCCAGTCTTTTTGTCATTCCGAGCGGAGCGAGGAATCTCTCTTACTTTTCATGCGCATACATCGAAGAGAGATTCCTCGCTCCGCTCGGAATGACAAAATAAACTACTTTTTCCGCAGCCTGTGAAGCCTGTCTTACCCGCCACTCAACCTGCGGCGCAAAATGTATTTCTGAATTTTCCCCGTCGAAGTTTTGGGGAGTTCTTCAAACAAGATCTCTCGCGGCGCTTTGAAGCGGGCAATCCGTCCTGCAACGAACTCGATCAGTTCCTCCTTTGTGGCGGACATCCCCTGCCGCAGGACGACAAATGCGACCGGGATTTCGCCCCACCGATCATCCGGGCGCCCCACGACGACCGTCTCCAAAACGGCCGGATGCTCGGCAAGGGCTTTTTCAATCTCGACTGAAGCGACGTTCTCTCCCCCGGTGATGATGATGTCCTTGGCGCGGTCGCGCAGCTCGATATATCCGTCCGGAAAGCGCACGCCAAGATCGCCCGTGCGAAACCATCCGTTGGACTCGGCGGCGCGCGTGGCCGCTTCGTCGCGGTAGTAGCCGATGGTCACGTTGTTGCCGCGGATCACGATTTCGCCCAGGGTTTCGCCGTCGGCCGGAACTTCCTTGCCGTTGGCGTCGATCACGCTGATCTCCCTCGTGACCACATTGCCGACGCCCTGTCGCGCGTTCAATCTGGCCTTTTCGCTCTCGGACTTCGCATTCCACTCCGGCTGCCAATCGTTGATTACGGACGGGCCGTACGTTTCCGTCAATCCATACAAATGCGTGACGTGCAGATTCAGCGCCGCAAGTCGCGTCAGTAATGCGGGAGTTGGAGGCGCGCCTCCGGTGAATGCATGGACCGGATGGCTGACTTTCCCGTCGCCAAATGAAGCGGCGGCCTCCGCGATCATCGTCAAGACCGTCGGCGCCGCGCAAAGATGAGTCACGCTCCCGTTACTGATCGCGGACCAAATAGCCATCGGATCGATCTGGCGCTGGCAAATATGAACTGCGCCGGCAGCCGTAACGGCCCAGGTGAAGCACCACCCGTTGCAGTGAAACATGGGAAGCGTCCAAAGATAGGCGCTGTCCAGCCCAAGGCGTGAGTGAAATGCCATCGCCAGTGCCTGCAGGTACGCTCCGCGGTGCGTATACATCACGCCCTTCGGGCGCCCCGTGCTTCCGCTGGTGTAGTTAATCGCCAACAGTGACATTTCGTCCGTCACAGCAGTGGGGTATGGGTCTGAAGATTTCAACAACTCTTCGTATTCGCTGGATTCGTCCCCGGCAAGAATGAGCCGCACGCCCGTCGAGGAAGAAAGCGCTCGCGCGGCCTCCGCCAATTCGGGCGTGGCAATCAGAATGCGAGCGCCGGAATTTTCGACGATGTACGTCAACTCCTGTGCGGAGAGTCGAATATTCATTGGCACTAACGCGCAGCCCCCCATGGGCACGCCATTGTGCATCTCGAGCATGACGTGGCTATTCGTGCAGAGCGCGGCGATTCGATCGCCGGGCTGTGCCCCCGCACCACGCAGCAATCCCGCGAGGCGATGCGACCGATCTCCAAATTCGCCATACGTAAACCGGCGTGCCCCGTCGATAACAGCTGTGCGCTCCGCAAATATTTGCGCGGCGCGATCCAGAAAGTATGCCGGGTTCAGTGGAGTTGCGGCGCGCAGAGGCATTACCTGCTCCAGTCGGAAAGTCACTTAAATTAACACCAACCCGCAGCTCCACGCGGAAATATCATGCAGCCTGCGCTTCCGCCTGCGAGGCTGATCCTTGCAGGCATGCCCCCAAAGTTCTGAGGCCTGGGGAACGGAGCACATTCATAAATGGAATAGAGACAAGACTCCCAGGGCAGTGAGGAAAAGTCCGTACAATCGCGTAAGTCTGCTGGATCTCGAGCGAATCGCAACGCGCGCGCCAAGAAGGGAAAACGGAACGGACCCTAGCGCGACGAGTCCCGTGACCGTCCACGATATATGTCCGAGATAGGCATGGATGATGGTTCCGGGCACGGCGAGTACGGCGGACACGGCCAGCGAGCATGCAAAGGATTTCTTGATCGGTAGCTTCAGGAGCCGGATATAGGCGGGCGCGAGCAGAAACCCGCCGGCGTTGGCGAGCAATCCCGAGATGAATCCGACCCCGGCAGCAATGAGTGCAAGCCGGACCCGCGAGAATTCCGCGCGATCGTTCTCCGCCGATTTCGGCGGAGATGCGCCGGGCTTTTTGTCGCCCGGAAAAATCAAAAAAGAAACGCCGAACCCAAACACCAGAATGGCAGTGAGGATCAACAAGAGCCGCGCGCCGGTAAACTTTGTGAGGGCGGAGCCCAGAATTGTCGCGGGAACCCCAACGGCGACGCTCCACCCTACAACTTGCCATTCGACGAGCCGGTGTTTCCAGTATTGCCCGGAAGCAAGCAACGTTCCAGGAATTGTCGACGGCAGCGGAGAGGCCACCGCAATGAATCCCGGATAACCGATAATGGCCAAGAGAGGTGTCGCTATGGCGCTGCCGCCTTTTCCGAATAGACCCCCAAGAAATCCAATCACAATCCCAACCACAAAAGCTCCGAGATGCTGCAATGGTCCGCCTTTCGCCAGGCGCGATTAGCCCGTCGAATGTTTTGCCAGACATGGCATTGAATGTCCAGCAAGGATCCAGGGGAAGAGCGAGCATTGACGCGAGACATGAAATAGCCGGGGCAACGGAACATTTTTACAACTGGTATAAGAAAAATGCGCCCAGCGCCGTGAGCACTATTCCGTAAATTCGTTCAAGACTGCTGGATTTCGAGCGAATCGCAATTCGGGCGCCAAGGTAAGAAAACGGAACGGAGCCGAGCGCAACGAGTCCCGCGACTGCCCACGATATATGTCCGAGGTAAGCGTGGACGACGGTCCCGGGCAACGCCAGCACGGCCGCTACGGCCAGCGAACACGCAAACGATTTCTTGATCGGTTGCCTGAGAAACCGGGAGTATGCCGGCGCGAGCAGGAATCCCCCGGCATTGGCCAGAAGCCCGGACACGATTCCAACCGCAGTTGCGATGAGCACCAATCGGAGGCGCCAATAGGACGGACGATTTTCCGGCAGAGGATGCAGTGGAGGTCCGTCGGATTGTTTTTCGCTCGGTAGAAACAAAAAAGAAAGTCCGAAACCAAGTACCAAAATTCCCGTGACGATCAGCAGAGGCCGCGCTCCGGTGAACTTCGTAAGAAGGGAACCCAGGATGGTTGCGGGAATTCCCACAGCGATGCTCCACCAGACGATTTGCCAATCCAGCAGACGCGATTGCCAGTATTCCCCGGAAGCAACCAGCGTCCCCGGAATGGTGGCAGGCAGAGGCGATGCAACCGCGATGAATCCCGGGTAACCGATCAGGCTCAAGAGCGGCGTCGCGATCGCGCTGCCTCCTTTTCCAAATAGGCCCCCAAGAAACCCGACGACAATCCCGACAACAAACGCTCCGAGGTGCTGCAATTTTCCGCCTTTCGCTTGGGGCAATTGTCCTGTCGAAAGTTTTGCCAGATGAAACCAAGAAAGTCCAGGCGAAGAGCCAGATGGATTCAGCAATATTCCCGCGTCATGTTCTAACGACGGTAAGCCATCCAAGATGCGAGGCACTCCTCCCTGCGCTTTCGATCTAATCGTGACCCCAGTGCGGGTGGGGCGGATGAATTTGTGGCGGCTACTTCTTCGGATTGGACGTGCTGAACGAAAACTGGCTAATCAGAAGCTGGGCCTCGTCGCTATCGAGCGCTTTGAGTAGAACGACGGCCGTCTTTTGGGTTTTGGGCTCGTATAAATTCTTAGCCCGGAAGTAATATTTGTGTCCTGCTTCCGCTGTGAAATGGAGCGCCGCCTCTCTTCGCTGATAGAAGGCACCCACAGTTCCCTGCCAGCTCGCACAGAGGTGGTGTTCTCCTGGATCGACCGAAACGTAGAAATACGAGTTACTATGCGTGGCACCGACCCACGTGCCATCGAGCCCAAACCGAGTCGTCGGTCTGGGGTTCGAGGCAAATTCTACGTCGTCCTGAAGGAAATAAATGTTCGCTTTTCCAGCGTCCGGTTGAACCGCCGGACGTTGCCCATCATCTGTTTTCACGTTAAATTCGATGTTGGCCGCGCCGCAACCCGGAATTGAAGTGGCTCCCGATGATTGCGCCTGTCCAAAAACGGGTGATGCAACCGCGAGTAGGATTATTGCAACGAGTGGTTTCATTAGTGTCCCTCAGAGATTAGACGGATGCTCGGCCCTTTCGGTTTTAACTATTTCTGATTAATCACTAGATGATAACACTCTTTTGGGTCAATGCTCAGTTGGCGTGTCGGATCGAGTGTTTGAATTCAGAGTGGTACAGCTTTTGGAATGTAGAAGGTTTAGGAAGCTTCGAGAGGCACAACGTCCACGGAAACATCCATCCAATGGCGCTGGCCGCCAATCAAGATGCCTCTTGACGGGCCCACATCGTCGTAATCTCTTCCCCAGGCCAGCGTGATGTGTCCATCGCTCGGCATGAGGCCATTCGTGGGATCGAATTCCACCCAGCCCGTTCCCGGCACGAATACGCTGACCCAGGCGTGCGATGCATCCGCGCCGGCGAGGCGTTCTTTTCCCGGCGGAGGAGAAGTCACGAGGTATCCGCTGACGTATCGCGCCGAAAATCCGAGCGAGCGCAGGCAGCAGATTTGCAGATGCGCGAAGTCCTGGCACACGCCCTCGTGTGAATGGAAAACATCCTCGACCGGCGTATCGATTTCCGTGGCGCCCGCCAAAAATTTGAAATCATGGTGGATGCGCTCGGTCAAATCCAAAACGCACGCAAGGAACGGCCGCGCGGCCTGAAAGGAATGGCGCGCGAATTCAGCAAGCTCCGGCGACCAGGGCACGTGCGGCGATTCAAAAACGAATTCGCGAGCGGCCAATATTTCCCGGTCGGGCGCGATAGTCAGAATCTTCAGGACCTGCTCCCAGGACGGTCCCTGAGTGACGTCGTACGGCCCCGAGGGGAGGACTTGAACCTCGCTTTGCGCGGCAATTCGCAGGACCGTGTGCGGCTCCTGCAAGCTGAACCACGTGACATGATTTCCGAAATAATCGAACCCTTCGTTTTTCACCGTGGGCGACGGCAACACAAGCAGTTGGTATTGCAAACAGGTCTGCGTCTCGTGCTCGCGCGGCCGCATGCGCACCACGTTGTGCGACAAGGGAATCGCCTCTTCGTATCCGTAGCGCGTGGAATGCGTGACGCGGTATCTCACTCGTGCTCCTCGCGAATCCCGCTGATTTCCTGCGACACGACCGCGTGCGAGAAATACAACTGCGCAATGGCCTCGGATAGTTGGCCGATCTGTTCCATGACGCCGGAAAGCAGGGCGTGAAATTTCTCGCGTTCGCGGCCCGATGCAACCGAACACAATTCCACAAAATCGGCGAGTTGAATCGAGGTGCGCAGCTTGAGAAGCAAGCGCTGATCGTAGTTGCGGTCCGGATGCGAAAGGTCGCGCGGCAGCGCCGCAAGGTGCTGGTCGATCAGTGCGAGTTGGAACGCCACGGAGCGCGGGTTGGTCTCATCGGCGAGCAACAGGTCTGCCACGGCATGGGTTTCGAGGTGCGTCATATATCTGCGGCGATAGGTGAGCGAGCTGTCCCCAATTTCCAGGACGGCTTCGAGCAAGACAGGATCTGTATCGGGTTCCACCAGCAAATCCCGCAAGAATCGCGAAACAAACGCCGCACGCTCGACGCGCCGCCCGATGTCCAGAAATCGCCACGCCTGTCCACGCGTCATCGAATCGGAGGCGAGGCCGGCAAACGCCGCCAGCGTCACGATTAAATTGTCGAGCAATTCGAGGACGCCGGACGCGGGATCGGTGGGACCGGCCCTGAAATTGAAAACAGCGCGATAGCTTTCCTGAAGGATGCGCCAGGCGTCCGTGGAAATCGTGTCGCGCAGAACTCTTGCCAGTCGGTGAAGATTGGCGACGCTACCTCGCAATCCCTCGCCCTTTGCCTTGCCGAGCATCGCGTCGATGAATTCGCGTTCGAGTTCCGCGCCTGTCGAACGAATCGGCTTGTTGCGGCAAGCGGAAGCCAGGACCTGAACGGCATGAGCGCTGTCAAAGCCGGCTTGATCGATCATGCGCCCGATGGTTCCCCGCGCGAGGCGAGCCTGCGCATCGGTGCGCTCCGAATAGCGCCCCAGCCAGAACAGGTCTTCGGCCAGTCGGCTGGGCAAGTCGCTGCCGCCGCGGCTGATGGCAATAGGTTGCGTTGTCGACGGAAGAAGCGTCACAGGGCTGACAGGACCGTCGGACAAAATCCACGTGTCCTTGCTGCGGCCTCCTTTTTGCAGGGACACGACGAGCGTATCGTTCGATTGCGTGATACGCGAAAGCCCGCCGTTCATGACGGTGTAGGAATCGCCGTAGGCGCTGAGATAGGAGCGGACGACGAATCGCCGGGGCTGAACATCCTCGTCGATAAGCGCAGGAGTCGTGCAGGACATGACTTGTTTTTGCGCCACGTATCGGGCTGGGTGCGCCCTGATTTTGCGCTCGAGCGCCGAAAGCTCCTCGCGCGTAAGATTCTGGCCGAACACTGGGTCTTCCCCCTGCGTCGGGTACGCGGATTTAACCACCATTTCAGACAAATGCTGCGCGACGAATTCCAAGATGTCAGGTTGGCCGCACCACCAGGTTTGCACGGAAGGCAGCTTCAATTCCTCGCCCAGAAGATACCGGCACACCGCGGGGAGGAAGGGAAGAAAACCGGGCGCCTGCAGAACGCCGCAGCCGATTGCGTTGGCCACTGCCACGTTGCCGCGGCGAATCGCTTGCAGCAATCCCGGCACGCCCAGGTAGGAATCCGGTAGTAGTTCGAGAGGATCGCAGAAATTGTCGTCCACCCTTCGAAGGATGACGTCGACGCGCTGCAATCCTCCCAGCGTCTTCATGTAGACGATGGTGTCGCGAACGGTCAGATCGTTCCCCTGCACGAGCGCGTAGCCGAGATAACGCGCAAGGAAGGAATGTTCGAAATACGTTTCGTTGTACGGGCCCGGGGTGTACAGGACGATGCGCGGGTTCTCGTGATTGGCCGGAGCGAGTTCCGTCAGGGTTTCCCGCAGCGATACGAAGAATGGCGCGAGGCGCTGCACCTTGCACTGGCGGAAGACGGACGGAAGCGCGCGGGAAAGGACGATCCGGTTCTCGAGCGTATAACCCGCGCCCGAGGGCGCCTGCGTGCGGTCGCTGAGAACTTCGAACTGCCCGGTCTCGTTGCGCACCAGGTCTGCCGCGTACAAGTGCAGCCAGCGGCCCTGCGGCAAGCGGATCCCGTGACACGGGCGGAGAAAGCCGGGATTGGCCCACAGCAATTCCGGAGGAAGCACGCCGCTAAAAACCGTATCCGCCGGGCCATACAAGTCCGCCAGCAAACGGTCCAGCAATCGTGCGCGCTGGATCAACCCTTCGCTGATGCTGTCCCAATGGGCGCCAGCGATGAGCAGGGGAATGAAATCCAGGCTCCAGGGCCTGTCGAGGCCGTTCGGATCGCCGTAGACGTTGTGCGTGACTCCATTCTGGTGAATCAGCCGCCGCGCCAGTTCGCGTCGATGGCTGAACTCGCCGGGCTTCAGCTCATCGAGCAGCGAAACAAATTCCCGCCAGTGAGGCCGGAGAGACCGGTCGGTCTTCACCATTTCATCGGGAAGTGGGGAATCGATTCCGTAATTGTCGGCAAAGCCGCGTCGCAGAGGTTGGTCAGTTTCGATGCCACCCGGAGTTGTAGGTCCTTGCATATTTTCTGTTGAAGATACTTTACTTCAGCCTGAGGTCCAGCGTGAACGGTAATTCCTTCGTGATTTTTTCCTCGCCAACAGCCATTGGCCCGGGCGTATGCCCGAATTTGAAAAACCGCGCGATGCGCCGGCTCTCGGCCGCGTAAGCGTTGATCGGGAAGCTGTCATAGCTCCTGCCGCCGGGATGCGCGACGTGGTACGTGCATCCGCCGATCGAACGGCCGGACCATGTGTCCACCACGTCAAACACGAGCGGCACGTGGGTTCCGATTGTCGGATGCAGGCAGTTTGGCGGTTGCCACGCGCGATAGCGGACGCCGGCGACGAACTGGCCGTTCGTGCCCGTTGGATGCAGAGGCACGCGATGGCCATTGCAGGTGACGACGTGGCGTGTGTCCACCATTCCGTTTGCAAATACTTGCAATCTCTCGAGCGAAGAATCGACGTATCGCGCCGTTCCTCCTGCGCTGGCTTCTTCGCCGGTCACATGCCAGGGTTCGATGGCCTGCCGGAATTCCAGTTCGATGCCTCGCTGCTCGATGGCGCCGTACAGCGGAAATCGAAACTCGAAATGCGGATCGAACCATTCGATGCGCAGCGGATAGCCGGCCTCGTTCAGGTCGGAAACTACATCTTCCAGGTCTTGACGGACAAAATAAGGCAGCATGAAACGGTCGTGAACTTCCGTGCGCCACCGGACCAGTTCGTGGCGATACGGGTTCTCCCACAAATGCGCGACCAGGGCGCGAAGCAAGAGGTGCTGCGTAAGGCTCATCCTCGAATGCGGCGGCATTTCAAAAGCGCGCATTTCGAGCAAGCCGAGGCGGCCCGAAGCCGTGTCGGGCGAGTAGAGCTTGTCGATGCAGAACTCGGCGCGGTGCGTGCTGCCGGTCGCGTCGACGAGCAAGTTTCGGAAGATGCGGTCCACCAGCCAGGGCGAAGTGCCGCCATGGTCCGGAATCTGCTGAAACGCGATTTCCATTTCGTAGACCTGATCGTTTCGGGCTTCGTCGATGCGCGGCGCCTGGCTCGTGGGTCCGACGAAGATTCCGCTGAAGAGGTACGACAGAGCGGGATGGTTGTGCCAGTAACCGACCAAGCTGCGCAGCAATCCAGGATTCCGTAGGATAGGAGAATCGGCTGGTGATCGCTCCGCCGATCAGAATGTGATTTCCGCCGCCCGTGCCCGTGTGCCGGCCATCGAGCATGAACTTTTCCGTGGCGAGGCGGCTCAGATGCGCTTCCTCGTACAGCGCCGTCGTGTTCTTGACCAATTCATCCCAGCTTGCCGACGGGTGGAGATTCACCTCAATTACGCCGGGGTCGGGCGTGACTTTAATCATGTGGATGCGAGGATCGTGCGGAGGCGCATACCCTTCGACAAGCACGGGCATCCCCAAGTCAGCAGCCGTGTCCTCAATCGCCGTGACGAGGCCAAGATAATCCTCGAGGTAGCGTTGCGGCGGCATGAACACGCGCAAAATGCCATCACGCGTTTCCGCGCACAACGCCGTTCGAACCGCGCGCGACGCCGATTGGCCTGGGGCAGGAGGTAGATCGAGCACGATGGTTCGCCGGCGCGATCGCTGCCGTGCCGATACCATTTCCAGGATTTGCTCCACGACTGCCTGAGCGGGTTGATATTCGCGGACTTCTTCCGCATAACGCTGCCGTTCGGCCAAAGCGGCGCGCTCGGGCAATGCCCGGCGGACCGCCATCGGGTCCTGCTCGACGATGTGATCAACTTCGGACGGGTTTACCCAGGGAATGGAATCGAGCGGCAGGCGGAAACCCATAGGCGAGTCGCCGGGGATCAGATACATTCGCTCCGGCCGGAAGAACCATGCGCCGGTCACCCAATCGCTGCTTCCATCGGTGTAATATTCGCGCTTCAAGGGAAGTGCGTAGCCAACGACTTGATCCAAGCCTCGTTCGAACACGCGTGCGAGGCGTGCGCGGTCTTCCGGATTTTCCAGCTTATTTTCGAATGGATCGACGTTTACGGGGAGGCGCCGTTCTTTCCACATGTAATACCAGGTGTCTTCATAGCCGGGCAGGGCGTGCTCCGAGTTCACTCCCAATCGTTCGCATAGGCTAAGCATAAAGGCGCGCGAATCAGCGCTGGTCAGTTTGCCCGAGGTATTCTCGTTGGCGGCGAGCGCCGGATCGCGCCAGATCGGTTCGCCGTCCTTGCGCCAATACAGGCCCAGCGCCCAGCGCGGCAGCGATTCTCCGGGATACCACTTGCCCATGCCATGGTGCAGGAATCCGCCGGGAGCGAATCGATCGCGCAGCCGCCGGATCAGCGTATCCGCCAATTTGTATTTTGTCGGGCCTACCGCGGCGGTCGTCCACTCCGCGGCATCCATGTCGTCAACGGAGACGAACGTCGGTTCCCCGCCCATGGTCAGACGCACGTCGCGCGCGTTCAGATCGGCATCCACTTGGTGGCCCAGCGATTCAATCGCGGCCCACTGCTCGTCGGTGTAGGGCTTGGTGACGCGCGGATCTTCATGGATGCGCGTGACGGACATGGAAAACTCGAATGCGTCCTTGCCTCTGGGCTTCCTCTTCTCCGTATCGGGTTCCGTGCTGACGATGGACGCGTCGTCGTAGGAAAAGCCGCCCGAAATCGCAGCGGCGGTAACTGGCTCCGCCGAGCACGCCAGGGGAATATGTCCTTCGCCTGCAAGCAGTCCCGAAGTCGGATCGAGTCCGACCCAGCCGCCGCCGGGCAAGTAGACTTCCGTCCAAGCGTGCAGGTCGGTGAAATCCCTGTCGGTTCCGCTTGGCCCGTCGAGCGATTTGACGTCGGGCGTGAGCTGAATCAAATAGCCGGAGACGAATCTCGCGGCCAGTCCCAGATTTCGGAGCAATTGCACCAGAAGCCAGGCGCTGTCGCGGCAAGAACCGCTTCCGAGTGTCAGCGTTTTCTCCGGGCTCTGAATGCCGGGCTCCATGCGGATTAAATACTTAATCCGGTTTTGGATTCGTCGATTGACGTCCACGAGAAAATCGTTGGTGCGGATCTTTTCCTTCCGCGATTCACCAATCAGGGCCTCCATTTTTGGCCCCACGCGGCGCTTCTTGAGATAAGGGCTAAGCTCTCTCCTCACGACCGGATCGTATTGGAAGGGAATTTCCTCCGCGTACTTTTCCAGAAAGAAATCGAAGGGATTGATGACGGTCATGTCCGCCACGAGATCGACTTCGACGGAAAATTCCGTCGTTTTTTCGGGGAACACGAGCCGTGCCAGGTGATTGCTGTATGGATCCTGCTGCCAATTAATGAAATGGCTCGCTGGAGCGATTTTAAGCGAATAGCTGGGGATCGGCGTCCTGCAATGCGGCGCCGGGCGCAGGCGCACGACATGGGGCGAGAGCCATACCGGCCTGGTATAGCGGTAGAGAGTCTTGTGATTCAGCGCAACCCGGATGCTCATGGAATTTTATACCGCGGAAATGTGCCATTCCCACGCCCAATGTTCATTGGATCTGGCGAAACCGATACAGGCGAAATTATACAGGAAACAATGGAGCGGCCGGTCGGAACTCCCTTTCAACTTTTTTATGAGCAGGATATGAAACAGCGCTATTTAAGCGGGAATGGTTTTCCGCTCAGGAAACGCCTACCAGTACCACCAGGCGGATATAGGGCATTTACCGTATGGAAGATTGGACGCTGACCGGACATTGTTGATACTCCGAGTGGTTAGCGGAATATCCCCCTGGTCTCGAACGGAGTGGAAGCGAGAGACGACGCCGAAGAATTCAGTAAGCGCGGTGCCATTATCAGATCCTCCCATTTGAATGGATCCAGATTTCTACGGGGAGAACTTTGAGATGCCCCTTCGCATATTGGTTGCGGACGACCACGACGTGATGCGGATTGGAATTCGGGAACTGCTTGGTACCCGCGAAGGCTGGGAAGTTTGCGCGGAGGCTCGTGACGGGCGGGAGGCGGTCGCCAAGACAGAGGAACTCAAGCCGGACATCGTGATCCTGGATGTCAACATGCCAGAGTTGAACGGGATCGAGGCTGCTAGAAAAATCCGCAAGAAATTCGCGAGCACGGAAGTGCTGATCATTTCCTTCGATTATTCCGATCATCTGATTCGCGAAATGGTCGGTGCCGGGGTGCGCGGATTTGTCGTGAAGGCCGATTCCGAGCGCGATCTTATCGCGGCCGTTGAGGCGCTCTCGAATCACAAATCGTTTTTTACTTCCCGCGCCAGTGACGTGATTCTGGGCCGGGTTCGGGGATACAGCCAGGAGGAAGACCTAAAGGAACTAGCAAGAAGCCGGCTCACTCCCCGCGAGCGTGAAATCGTGCAACTGCTGGCCGAAGGGAAGAGCAGCAAGGAAGTGGCCGAGTCTCTTACGATCAGCGTGAAGACGGCGGATACGCATCGCGCCAACATCATGCGAAAATTAGATCTGCACAGCGTCACCGAACTTGTGCGGTATGCCGTACGCAATCAAATTGTGAAAGCGTGAGCGCCAGAATAGAAGAGGACGCGCCCCGGCCTGCCTGCGCCAGAGCGCGAGGCGAGGGAATCAGGCTACTGGGCCGCAAAAACCAGTAGCGCGTTGCCGGGCGTGCCCGATGTAAATACGTATCCGGAACCGACAAAGACCATGCCGCCGGCGACGGTTGGGCCGGGAGCGGCCATCGAGCCGCCCTTGGCCGGGACGTGATTTACTGTATCGTAATCTCTGATCATATTGTATTGCCAAAGTAAATGCCCGTCCTCCGTGGAGAACGCGCGCAACATGCCGTCCCACCCGCCCGAAAAAATGGCTCCGGGAATCGCCGTGATGGCTGCCGTTTCCCCCTTCGGCCCGGGACCTGGCGCCGGTTCGATCGGGGTGAACCACTTTTGTTCGCCCGTGTCCATGCGCACCGCCGCCACGCCGCCCGTTCGCAAACCGAAGTAGGCGTTTTGATCGTCGGCAGCGCCGCCAAAGGTGATCATGCCGAGGGCGAGTTTCTTCACCAACTGCGCCTTCCAAACGACCGTGCCTTCGCGGTCAGGATCGTGGCCCCAGACCATGCCGCTCTTTTGTCCCGCCACCAAAATCCGGTGACCGTTTGGCAAAGTTCTCAAGATCGGCGAAGCGCCAAAATCGTAATCGGGGCCGATCGTCGAGGGAGGAAGGCAATTTTCCGACTTGATTTCGCCCCCGCATCCCGAGAGCCACGCATCTGCTTCCGTGTCCTGAATCGACCACATGACTTTGCCTGTCTTCAAGTCGAGGGCCATGATGGCGTCGGTATTCTTGGAGACCGGATCGGTGTAGGCATCTCCGGTGCCGATGTAAATCGCGTGGTTCTTGGCGTCAATCGTGGGCGTATTCCAGACCGCGCCGCCGTTGGGGCCGTATTGCTGCACGCCGTTGGAATTTTTTGTCGTGGGTTTCGGTGCATCCTGAACCGGATAGGTCTTCCAGATGGTGCGGCCGTTGCTGGCATCCAGCGCGACGACGCTGCCTCGAAACGTGCAGCAGGGATACACCGTGCTCCAACCCGCGGAGCGCTCCTCTTGCGATGAGACCGGGACATACAGGCGGTCTTCATACAGCATCGGTGCGCCCGTAATTTTGGCTACGGGGTGGTCTTCCACTTTCACTTTCCAGATTTCTTTGCCGGTAGACGCATCCAGCATGTAGACGTTCGCCCGGATGTCGCCAAAATAAACGCCATACTTGGCTGCGCCTTTTCCTTTCGCGGGTCCTATGCTGATCGCAGTGCGCACGCCAGCGTCCGCCTGGTAGGACCAATAGACGCAACCGGTCTCTGCGTCAATGGAATACACTGCGCCCGTATCCACGCCGAGGAATACGCGCCCGCCCGCGACGGTGGGCTGTCCATAAACTTCTTCCGCGCCCGGAAAGCCAAAGGCCCACTTCAATTTGAGGTTCGGCACCTGGCTGGCGGTCAAGCCCGCTGCTTTCGCCGATTGGAAGCGGGCATTGGAGAGGTCATTGCCCCAGCCATTCCACAGGGGTTTCGACGACAGATCGCCGATCGGAGAATTGCCGGGGCACGGGTTCGGCATGAGCTTGGCGTCCGTGATCTTCCCAATGTCGACCTTTCGGCGGCCGAGGTAGAAGGCGACTTCGCGCAGGTCCGCGTCCGGCACGCCCGTGAGGGACGTGTGCGGAGCCTTGCCGAGGGCGGCGTAGATCGCTTCCGAGGTCATCTTCCATAGCGACAAGACATCGGGCGCTGGCGTTGCGCTGCTCGGGTTTCCGTGGCAACTGGCGCAGTGCTGTTCGAATATGACAGCCCCTTTTGTGGTCTGGGCGTTCGAATTGCCCGCGGGCCAGAGCATTGCAATCAGGACAGCCAGAATCCAAGCGGATCGTTTCATTTGAGATTTCCTCCGAGCCGAATATTTTATCGTTCCATCGATTCCGTGTGAAAATAGACGGTCTGCCTTCCTCGCAGGTTGCGTCCCCATGAAAATATTATTTCATCATATGCCTGTCTGCTTCGGGTGGCAACGCGCTCCGTGTGGCGAGGAGCCCGATCGTTGCATCCCGATGCGTACGGTTGTATATTCCCGCTCAGTCCGGGATTCAGAACGGAAATCCAGTCTTTTCGGAGTCCCATGAAGAACAGGCTCCTGTTGCCTCTCTCTTTGCTTGCCGGCGTATTGGCCGTTGGAACCGACACGTTCGCGCATCATGGAACCCGGGCTGCCTACATCGTCGAGCCCACGAAAGAACTCTCCATGACCGGAACCGTGACGAAGTTCCGCTGGGGCAATCCCCACGTATACGTTATGTACGATGTGACGGACGTGAGTGGCAATGTCGTGCACTGGGGTGCGGAAACTCGTCCCCCATTCGTTATGGCCAAGCACGGCTGGTCCAGGGATACCATGAAGCCCGGGGATCAGATCACAATTACGATTTTTCCCGCGAAAGCCGGGGGACCATACGGCCTGATGTCAAAGGTCCTCATCAACGGCAAATTGGTGCTTGACGATGAGCAGACTCGGCTGCAAACAGACAACGACAAGCAGTGAGAGACTGTTTCAAACGCTGAAGCCCCTCCCGGTCTCCATGGCTGCATTGGCAATGGTGTTGAACCTCTCGCTGCTTTTTTTGCCGGGAGTCCTCGCGCAGACCAGCCAGAAATCAGCCGCTGCTCGTCAAGACTCCGCCCGGGCTAGCGCGCGAGATTTTGATCCTCATGATCTTTCGGGTGTATGGGAGCACGAAGGAATCGGCGGCACGATCAATAGCGAGCCGGTCTCGCCGATGACCCCCTGGGGACGGGCGAAGTTCGACGCCGCGAAACCCGGTTTCGGGCCCCGAAGGGTTCCGCCGACCGAGGATAATGACCCGGTCTTGATTTGTGATCCGCAGGGATTTCCGCGCGCGATGTCGCTGGAGAATCCGGAGCCCATGGAGTTCATCCAGATTCGCGGCCGAATTCTTCAGTTTATGGAATGGAATCACAACTGGCGCACCATCTGGATTGATGGCCGGGACCTTCCCAAAGATTTGGAGCCGACGTGGTACGGATACTCGGTTGGAAAATGGGAAGGCGACACGCTGGTCGTGGAGACGGCGGGGCTTGACGAGCGGACCTGGCTCGATCCCCTCGGTGATCCGCATAGTGACGCTTTACGCGTCGAGGAGCATTATCGCCGCGTGAACCATGACACGATGGAATTCACCATGAAGGTGGATGATCCGAAGGCCTACACAAGACCCTGGATGCTCGTCAAAATCAAGATCCTCAAACTGAATCCCAAGTATGAAATCCAGGAAGCGATTTGCGCGCCCTCTGATGAAAAGGCTTTCAACAAGGACATCACGATCCCGGCCGATACTCCCACCACGGCCAAGTAGACTGAATCGCTGTGGCGCGGGCTTCCGGCCTGTGGGGTTTGGACCTTGCAAGGACGAAACCCCACAGGCTGGAAGCCTGTGCCACTTCGATCTATCTAGATTTTTTTGGGCTGATACTCTTGCATGAGGCGAAGCGGGCCTAAGTAACCAGGTAGCGCTTCACCCCAGCTTGATTCCAACTGATTCCCGTTCCTGGACGATTTGAGGGTGTAATGACGCCGCCGGCTACCTGTAGCGGCTCCGCAAGAATTGGTGCGGCCCAATCTACGTACTCGAGCCAGTCCTGCGTTGGAGTAACCGCGAGCAAGTGCGAACTTACCTCGGGGAAAAGATGCGACGAAAGTTTGATTCCTTTTCCGGCGGCGAGTGCTGCTGCCTGCAGCCAGCCTGACACGCCGCCCATCCGGCAGAGATCGGGCATCATGAGGGCGGCGGAGTTTGCGGCAAGGGCTGATTCCATCGCATGCACGCCGATGAAATTTTCGCCGATTTGGATCGGTGTCGCGAGCGCGCTGGCGATTGCCGCGCATCCGGCATAGTCATCATGGCGGATGGGCTCTTCGATCCAGGCGAGTCCTTCGGCATCGAGAGCGCGACCGCGATTCAAGGCTTCGTTGACCGAGAGCGCCTGGTTATAGTCCGTCATGATCGCGATATCGCTCGGCACGCGTTTTCGCACGGCGCGAATTGCGGCGAGATCGCCTTCAAGCGTTGGATAGCCGAGGCGAAGCTTTATTCCTCGAAAGCCGCCATCGAGCAATTGTTCCGCTTCATCGGCGCAGGCCTCGGGAGACATCAGGCCGAGACCGTTGCTGTTGTAGGCGGGAATTGGTTTGGGCGTTCCGCCAAGGTACGTGGCGAGTGGCAGGCCGGCCGCCTGCGACAGCGCGTCCCAGCAAGCGACGTCGAGACCCGCCATTGCCATCCAGATGACTCCTTGCGCGCCGATGAGACGGAACTGGCGCAAGAGCTTCGCGCCGATTTCCACGGGATCCACCGTGTCGCCCTTTACTAACACGAGCAATTCGCGGAGGACGCGGGCGATGAGCTGCGCTCCTAAGGGCATGTAGCAGAACAGGTAGGTGCGGCCCGTGATTCCTTCTTCCGTTTCGAGATCGATGAGAAGAAGAGGCGCGGAGCGAACGGTAACGGCGCTCGTGCCGAGGGGCAGCTTCATGGGGACAGAAACCGCGACGGTTCGAAGCGAGCGAATCGTCAGGCGTGGATGTTTCATGCGACGCCCTGCTTTCCGTGCGCATGGAGGGCCAGAATATCGCGCGCAGCCCTGTTCATCGGCGCGGGTACGTTGACTGCTTTTCCCAGTTCGACGACGGCGCCGCTCAGCCAATCGACTTCGAGGCGTTTCCCGTTGTCGAGGTCCGCGTGCATCGAGGAGTCCATTTCCGGCGGGAGGCCATCGCAAAAGGCGAGGCGCTTCTCCGCGAAATCCTCGGGGAGGTGAACTCCATGGGCGCGGCCGACAGCCACAACCTCGCGCATCACATCGAGCAGGTAGGCTCGCGCGGCTGGATTGCGGACGATGGGGCCAAGCGTGCTGCGCATCGTTGTAGTAGTGGCGGAAAGACCGACGAGGAAGACGAATTTCTCCCAGATTGCACGGCGAATGTCGCCGCTGATTTCGGCGTCGATGCCGCCGCGGATGCAAGCCTCGTGAAGCGCGACAACGCGCTGGGATTTGGAGCCGTCATATTCGCCAAACACGAGCCGCTGCATCGTGCCCGTATGGATGATCACTCCCGGTCTGCCGATCTTCGAGCCAATGTAGCCGACTGCTCCGATCACACGCTTTTCGCCAACAATTCGCCGGAGCAGATCGTCCTTCTGTACGCCGTTCTGAAATGAAATGACCGCGGTTTCAGGGCCCAGGATGGCGGATGCGGCGCGCAGGGCCGTCTCAGTGTCCCATAATTTAACGCAGAGGAAGACCAGATCGGCTGGGCCGAGAGCCACGGGATCATCCGAAACGCGCACCTTGGGCAGGTGAATTTCGCCGAGCTGGCTTTCCACGCGCAATCCATGTTCGCGCAGGGCGGCCAGGTGCGCGCCTCTCGCAACGAAACCCACATCGCATCCGCCCTGAGCGAGTCGCGCGCCAAAATAGCCGCCAACTCCTCCGGCGCCGATGATCGTGATTCTCATTCACTCTCCTTGAAATTTCCACGCGAGCCGCATTTTTTATAGCACAGTCTCGCGCGAGTCATGAAAAGTACTCCTTTGAATGGGAAAAGCATCGGCGTCGAGCGAAGGCGATACAAGATTGACATGGGGGCTTGATGAGGGTACGGTCGCCTTCAAGGATCGGGATGAGATTGCGCATTCCGATAGCAATGAACGCTGCGCTCAACTGCCAACGTGAAATTTACCAGACGCGCCGCAGTGCGAAACGAGATCTTGGATCGCTCGAGGGATAACACGATGAAGAAAACCTGCTGTGAAATTTCGCTGCTTGCATTTCTGGTTGTGGGCGCGTTCGTGCCCCGGGCGTGGGCGGACACCGTGGTAGTGGCCTGCAAATCGGAATTCCAATTGGCGCTGGTGGACCCGGCCACCGAAAAGGTGCTGGTGAAGCTGCCCACAGGCCGAGGGCCGCACGAAGTCGCGGTTTCGCCGGACGGGCGTATGGCCTATGTCTCCAACTTCGGCCGGTACAGCGTCTATCCTGCGGGAGACACGGAGCACGACAAAGCGAGCAATACGATCACCGTCATCGATCTGGTGGACCGGAAAGTGAAGGCCACATTCGATCTGGGTACGCACACTGGCCCACACGGCATGACCGTGAGCCACGACGGCAAACTCGTTTGGGTGACTACCGAGACGCCGCAGGCCGTGCTCGAATTAGACGCCGCTACGGGAAAAATTCAGCATGTGTGGAACACCACGCAAGAGCGAAGCCACATGATCGTCGCTACGCCGAAGGAAACGAAGTTTTATGTGACCAACACGGTTTCGGGAAGCGTCAGCGTGATCGATCGGTCCACGGGCGAGGCGAAGGTGATCTCGACCGGGCCGGGCACGGAGGGCATTGCCATTTCGCCGGACGGCAAAGAAGTGTGGGCAGCCAGCCGCACCGACGCGAAAATTTCGGTTATCTCGACGGCTACCGATGCGATCGTGGCGTCGTTTCCAAGTGGAGGCAAAAGTCCCAAGCGCTTGGAATTTACACCCGACGGGTCGCAGGTTTGGGTGACCAATTCCGGCAGCAGCCAGACGACGGTGTTTGACGCGCACTCCCGCGCATTGATCGAGAGCGTAAACACCTCCAAGGATCCCAGCGGCGTTTCCATTTCTCCGGATGGGCGGCGTGCGTACATTACCAATTCCAGCGCCAATCTGCTGACCTTCGTGGACGTGGCCTCACGAAAGATCACCAGTACTCTGGCGGTTGGCACCGACCCCGATGGGATTGCCTGGTCCGCGCGATAGCCTGTTAGAGCGACGGGAACCAATTGCTTTGTAGGACAGCCACTCTTGGCTGTCCGCTTTGGCTCCACTGAGACTGACCGGGACAGCCAAGAGTGGCTGTCCTACCAGAACCCCAAAACGACCCTCCACTCAGTAACTGACGCAGTACCCTTTCCCCGAGCTTCTGGGGCATAATACCAATCACCGTTTCAATATTCGAAATGACGAACTCAGGGCAGAACTATGGAGGAAGCATGAGGTCTCAAGCAAAATTCCTGGCCCTTGCAGGCCTTGCGCTTTTCCTCGCGGCATCCTGTTATGGCGCGACACTTTCCGGCACTGTGAAAGGTCCTGATGGCGCGCCGGTTGAAGGCGCATTTGTTCAGGCCCAAAATACGAAGACCAAAATCAGTTTCTTCGTCTTGTCGGATCACCAGGGGCATTATCGCGTCGAGAAATTGCCGGCAGGCGAATACCGCGTGCAGGTCAAGGCAACGGGTTTGCGCGTCGATCCCAAGAGCGGCGTCGCTCTTACGGAGGACCAGAGCGCGTCGCTTGATTTCGCGCTCGAGACCGGCACGGTGCGTTGGAACGAGCTTTCCATTTACCAGGCGAAAAAACTTTGGCCGGAAGAAAATGCAAAACAGCAGATTTTCACGAAATGTTTTATCTGCCACGGATTTCAAACCCGCATGGCTTCGGTGAGGCGGGATGCCGATGGCTGGCAGGACCGCGTCCAATTCATGCGCGACGCCATGCATTTCAGCCTGGGTTACCGGGTTACGGACCAGGACGCCACGGAGATAGCGACGTATCTGCACAAGTTGTATGGCGATGATTCCATTTTCCCAAAATCTCCGACCGAATTGACCGGATACAAAGAAACCGTGCGGCCTTTCTCGAGCGAGGCCATGAACATCGCGTACGTCGAATATGACATGCCTGGGCCCAGCCGCATGCCGTTCAGCGCGGCGCCGGCGAAAGATGGATCCGTGTGGATTCCTAATTTCGGAATCGGAAACAAGATCACCCGGCTCAATCCGAAGACGGGCGAAATGCAGGATTTTCCTGTTCCGAATGTGGGGACCGCCGCGGTTCACTCCGCCGTTGCAGCGCCGGACGGCTCCGTCTGGCTTACCGAGCAGGCTTCCGACAAGCTGGGCCGCTGGGATCCAACCACGCAGAAAATCACCGAGTATCAGGACAAGTATGCTGCCGGAATGGAGGGAAGGGAAGACGGCGGGTCGCGACATACGGTTCGAATCGATTCCAAGGGCATGGTTTGGTCGAGCGGCTACCCGCTGACGCGCTTCGATCCCGAAACCGGGAAATTCAATGACTTTCCCGAGGCGGCGCACACCTATAGCCTTGACTTCGACAAGGATGAGAATGTCTGGTTCACAAATCCGGGCACAGGTCAGATCGGCAAAGTGGATGCCAAGACGCTGAAAGTGACGCAGTGGACCCCGCCAACCCTCAACACCTACGAGCGCAGAATCGTGGTCGACTCCGACGGGACGATCTGGTTCGGCGAATTCCAGAAGGGCAAGATCGGCCACTTCGATCCGAAGACGCAAACTTTCAAGGAATATGATTTGCCCGGCGGATTGGACACTTTTCCGTACGCGATGGGCATCGGGCTCGACCACAGCATCTGGTATTCGTCCTACTATCTGGACGTGATCGGCCGCCTCGATCCCAAGACCGGCAAGGTGATCGAATATCCGTTTCCACATTCGGAGAATACCATCCGGGAATTCTTCCGCGATTCCGAGGGGCGGATGTGGTACGGCTCGCCTTCCAACAACAAGGTTGGGTATTTTTACTTGACGGGCGCATCCGTGCCCATAGGGAAGTAAGTGACAGGACACGCGGCTGCCGTGCGATTGGAAAGAGCGCTAAAATAGAAATCATTCGGGCCCTATGAGCACTCAAACGGCCAACTCCAAATTGGGCAATGTAGTGCGCATCTCTAGCGGCAATTTTCTGGAGATGTACGACTTCATGGTGTACGCGTACTACGCGTCGTACATCGCGCACGAAATTTTCCCGTCGAGCAACGCCTACGCATCGTTGATGATGACGCTGGGAACGTTCGGCGCGGGCTACTTGATGCGGCCCCTCGGCGCCGTTGTCCTCGGCGCGTATGTGGACCGGCACGGCAGGCGCTCCGGGCTCATCCTCACTTTATTTTTGATGGCGATCGGCACGCTCGTGATCGCCTGCACGCCTGCTTACAGGACCATCGGGATCGTCGCGCCCATTGTGGTGGTGATTGGCCGGTTGTTGCAGGGGTTTTCGGCGGGAGTCGGAGTGGGCGGCGCGTCGGTGTACCTCTCGGAGATGGCGACGCCCGGGCATCGCGGATTTTATTGCGCCTGGCAGTCGGCGAGCCAGCAGGTGGCTGTCGTTTTCGCGGCGCTTCTGGGAGTCGCGCTCAGTATTGCTGTGCCGCCCGCGGGGATGGCCCAGTGGGGCTGGCGCGTTCCATTTTTCATCGGCTGCTTGATTGTCCCGCTGCTGTTCTGGCTGCGCAAATCCCTGGACGAGACGGAAGCGTTTCTGGCGCAAAAGCACCATCCCGGAATTTCGGAAGTACTTTCCTCGCTTGCAACCAACTGGAAAATCGTCGGCATCGGCGTATTGCTTTCCACCATGACGACGGTGAGTTTCTATCTCATTACCGCATACACGCCGACCTTCGGCATAGAAGTATTGCACCTGTCGAGCCGCCAAAGCCTGCTGGTCACGTTCTGCGTGGGCGTGTCGAATTTTTTCTGGCTGCCGACGGGCGGCGCGATTTCAGACAAGTTCGGAAGGCGGCCATTGCTGATTCTGATTACGGTCGCCGCGATCGTGACCTCCTACCCCGCGATGCTGTGGCTCGTAAGCGATCCATCGACTGCCCGCCTGCTGATCGTGGAATTGTGGCTGTCCATGTTTTTCGGCGTGTACAACGGGGCGATGATCCCGCACCTGGCGGAAATCATGCCGCCGGAGATTCGCACCTCCGGCTTTTCCTTGGCGTTTAGTTTGGCGACGGCGATTTTTGGCGGGTTTACCCCGTTCGTTTGCACCTACCTCATCCACGAGACCGGAAACCGGGCCATGCCGGCGCTCTGGCTGTCGTTCGCGGCTTTGTGCGGGCTTGTCGCCGCGCTTGCCGGTGGCTGGCAGCGAAGCGTATTAACGGAACTGGAATCCAGCGCGTCCCCGCAGTGAACGTGTTAGTTCATCCTAATTTACAGGCACGGGGCCAATTTCTTGGAACGGTTGCACGGTTGCCCGCGGAGCTTTTCTTCCATGGATCGGTTGTAGGGGCACGACATGCCGTGCCCCTACCGGGCAGTTGAATCGGCGCTTACTTTATACGTAAGCGATCCAGCGGCCTGCGGCGACGATGCCGAACCACAGCAGAATCGAAATCAATCCCGCGGCGCGCGCTGACAGCGGCCCCACCGGGTCGTTGTCCCACTTGCCGACGCTTTTGTAGGCCACGGAATGGAAAACCAGCGCGTTAATTCCCGCGACCACGATCAGTAGCATTTTGATCTCGAATCCCATGTTGCCGTACATCTTGGTGGCCTCGGAGGAGAACAGCAAAAGTCCCGTGGTGACTTGAATGAGGAAGCCCGCCAAAGCCCAGGGGATGAACCGCCCGGCCAACCTGGAGACCGACTCGTCGCGGAACGTCAATCCCATCAAGCGCAAGTCCAAAATCGAAGTCGCGCCCACCAGCAATATGATTCCGAAAATATGAACGGTTTCAATGACCGGAAACAGCCACAAGGATTCCCGAATGGTTGTCCCCACTGACGTCGCCTCCAGCCACTGGCAAATCGCAAAAATAAAATGCATTTCCCTGGCCCTCACAGTTGATCGGATAGCTTGAGCTTGCTAAAGCCCTGATCAAAACACACAACCGGGATTGCATCCAGCTCGTGGTGTGTGATTTCTCCGCCGCTGACTAGCGTTCCCTTTTGACGCGTGACGCATTTGCGCCGTTTCGCATGCAGACGCTCGACGCACGTATACTGCATACATGTTTGAACGCTTCATTTAGTTTAGCCTGATTGGCAATGCAAGACCATACGCCAAACGGAATTCCGGGCCAGCTTGCAGCAATTTTTTCATGCGCGCGAATTCTCGATTCCGGGGAATAATGGCCGAGTAACGTTCTCGGATCTGCTGTATGGACAAGCGGAAAAACTATAAGCTTTGTCATGACCGAAAGCACGGGGAACAGTTCGGACGCATTAAACTCCTCGTGCTATTCCAGGGTCGAGGTGAACGTGATGGCGAGGCGATGGGCGATCCTGTGCGCTCTTTTATGCTTGGGATTATTTGGCTGTAAAGCAAAATCGGCTGCCGAAACCAAGATTCCCCAGGAAGAAGTTGACCGCAAGAACCCAATCGAATCGAATCCCGCTTCCATCGGCGAAGGGAAGCGGCTTTACGGCGCTACGGATTGCGCTCTTTGCCACGGGAAGGACGGAGACGGCAAGGGAGTGCTGGCCAAGCACATCAACATGAATGTCCGCGATTGGAGGAAGCCCGAATCCCTGGCCCACTTCACGGATGGTGAACTCTCTTACCTCATTCTGAAGGGCAAGGGCCGCATGCCTGCGTATGATGGCCGGGAAACTCCTGAGCAGGTCTGGCAGATCGTCAATTACATTCGCGCCATGCTCGCAAGTGGGGACACTCCCAAATCCTAGGAGAATTCATCAGCTATCAGAATCGGATCAGCTGCAAGTTTGCACAGAGCAATTAGCGATGACCGCCCGCTGATCCCATCGACCCGCTCGAGTGTGAAGCCCAACCCGCTCCCGAGGTGCTCGGACTCGAAGTTGCGCTGGTTGCCGGGCTTGTACTCATCGTTCCCGCGCTACCGCCTCCTTGCGCACCGTAACCTCCCCTGAATCCGCCCATCGATGGTCCACGCGCAAGCGCGGGCGCGGGTGGAGAGTGTGGCGCCATCATGGATTGGGGAGCAGCACTGAGGCGCGCCACCCGCAAATCCGAGGTCGAGGCACTCGGCCCACGGAGGAGCGCCGGAGCGCCATTGCCCCGGGCGAGTGAGGTGGGAGCGGATTGGACGAAGGATTTGGGGTTTGCGGGTCCACTAGCAAAAGCGGTCGCTTTCGTCGATTGCTTTGTTGGCGCGCTAAAACTTGGTGACGGCGCTGCAGCCGCCTCTGGGGTCATCCCCCCGCTGGCCAGAGTCATGCGGGGCCCTGCTTTGATTGCTCCGCTCGCGCCTTGCCCCGCCAGAATCACAGTCGACGGGACCGCAGCCAGCTGAACTTTCGTGGGCTTAGATGATAGCGGAGGCCCGTTGGGAATCCAGCCCAATTGATTATTAAGGTGCACCCATCTTGCCGTCGCGGGCGTCCAGGAAGTGGCGCCCACGGGCAACCATGCCCAGCCCACTCCCGGAGCATTGACCCACGATCCAAAATGATAAGGGAGCCAACCCCACGGCTCGCCGCCCATCCAGTTCCATCCCAGGCCGCCCATGAACTGCCATTGCCCATCGGCAAACGGCATCCATCCCATTCCCACGCCGTAAGGCATCCAACCTGCCCCATATCCCGGTATGTACGACCAGTTGCCGTAATTGTAGAGATCGGCGAAACCTTCGGTATAGGAATTGGTCCCGAGGAAAGCTGAGGTTTCGTTTTGAACCGCGTCAACCGCCTCCTCACGATGAGAAACCCACTTGTCGAAGTCATCCTGGGGCGGGTTGCCAGCTACTTCCGGCGAACCCGAGCCGGTTGCCCCAACATGCAACGTGTGGCCTCCGCTCAGAAGTGAGGGAGCCACGGCGTGAGAGTCAACCTGCACCTTTCCATGGAACACGGTCACCCAGCTTTCCGTGGGAGATATGTCCATGCGAAAGCGACCATCACGAGGCACATTCAAATTCAGATTGGGAGCGGCGACCGACATCGCATCATCGCGCTTTAGCTTTGCACTGACGATGGCGGTTCCTTGCGGAATTGTAAGCTTGGTGATCCGCCCACCGTTCTGCAGCGCCAATTCCGTAAACTCTACTGTCGCATTGGTTGCCAGGCGCAAAGTCAGGGAGTCTTCAAACTCCACCTCGGCGTATCCGTCGGCGGTCCTTAAGGCAAAGCCTTCCTGGATCGGCAAATTCAGGCCGGCATCCTGCCAATCCTGGCCGGGGCGCTGGTACTGGACCGTTCCTTCCACGAAGCTGAGGCGCACGATACGTATACTACTGTAATCCTGAGACTTCGCCGGTTGCACGAGCAACACGAATCCCATGGCCAACAGCAAAGAAACCAGTCTGCTCTTCATAAGAACCCTCCCCAGGAAGGTGGTGCGCTTCCCAATACCTGTACGATGCTCTTATTGCGGGCGAAGTGACTATCTATTTTTCAAGATCTCCGCAGCAGAATCCTGCTCTTGGTCCCGATGCATTCCAATAACACCTCCACAACAACTTTGAAGAAGCTGAGATTACAGGTTCGTTCCCAGGAGGCAATTGTGCGCTTCCGAGAAATAGTTAATTATGGACAATACCTGGCGTAACTGCTTCACACTGAATCGTTGTGGACCCTATTTGACTATGGTCCAGGTGGAATCGGGATTGTACACTGCCATGGATTTGGCGAGTTGAGCAGTCATGGGGCCCAGGTCCTTCTCATTGACGGCGCCGCCCTGGTTGACGATGAAAGTCTTCACGCCGGAGGCGCGGTATTCAGCGGGAAACGCCACGAAAGCGAATCCACCGGTCATCTTCCCATCCACAATGTACTTATGAGCCCCGCCCGACGCCTGCGGGCCCTGCTCGGTTAAAATCCGGAAATAGTAGCCGCGCAGCGGCTTGCGATCGGAGCGATTGTAGCTGGCCTGTGCCAAATAGGGGCCGATAGGACTTTCATCTGGCTCCTTGCTTCCCGGCCAATACAGGGCGTCGCGCTGACCCGTGTCGCTGTTGAATCGACGGGCGTATTCGTGGGCGCCGGTTGAATCCGCAACCTCGGAATAGAATTCATTTTCCGCATCAACCATAGCGTGGAGCACGGCAATCGTCTCCAACTCATTCTCGCCGATCCGCCGATACAGGATCTCCCGCCTGCCCATGCCGGAATCGAAATACCAGGCGCCATCTTTTTTCACCAGGGGAATGGGCAGAGGCCAGTTTTCGGCGCCAACATACAGAGTTGTTTCGTTGTCGGGCTCCCTGACCAGCCGGTGCATTTGCCCATATTTCTCGACGAAGAGATCGGCGTCGGCTTTGCGGTCCGCCGGGTCTTCCGTCCATACGATGACGTCTTTGGAATCGGGGCCGAGAATGACGAGCATACCGTCCTCATCGTGATTGCGCGCCGCCGAGTAAAGAGCCTCCGCCGCTTCCTGAGGCGAAGAGAAAGTTCTCAGTTTCGGCCGCGAACTTGATTGCACTTGCGGGGACGCCGCCTTTGGTTGCGATGAGGTTTGCGCTGCGGAACTTTTTGGAGAGGGTTCTGACTGCGATGTTTGTTTGTCTTGCCCCGCGGCAGATCGAGGCGCCCCCGAAAGGGCAGCGATCGTCAAGAGAGTTGCAAGCCAAACGTGCATCCCGGAAAGAGGCTTTACGTAAAATGTCATTTTTGTTGAATCCTTAACTGAGCAGGATTTTATTGAGCCACTCGGCTCGGCCGGAAAATATTCCGTACTGCTGGGTCATGACCGCTAGCGGCGCCCACCCCCACCATGAAAACCGCCTCCGCCGAAGCCCCCTCCTCCATGAAAGCCGCCCCCACCGCCATGGAAACCCCCGCCGCCGAATCCGCCTCCATGAAATCCGCCGCCGACACTACCCTGGCCGCGCGCGGAAAATCCCCTCACCGTTCCGCCATGATTGAAGCCGCTAAAAGGACCCGAACGAAGCCCCGGAGCAGAGCGTGGCGCATTGAATCCGCGATTAAATCCACGGTCCCCCCGGTAGGGCCCGGCGAAACCAGGATATCCGCGGTAATAGTTGTAGCGGTTGAAAAATGCGGGGCCATTCCCGAAGTATGGCCTGCCGCCATAGTACAGGCCGCGGTTGTCCCAGTCCATGCCCCACCGATTCCATCCCCAGCCAAATCCAAGAAACGGGCCCATCCCGAAGCCAATGCCAAAGTTGAGACCAGGGCCGCCCCACCAAACTCCCGGCACGTCAACCCAGCCAGGCCAAGGATCGATCGGGTAGCCATAGGCATCCCATGGATTGTAGGCCGGAACATACACTTCATTGTCTTCCGGAGTGGCTGGCTCGATGGAGATGTAGCCATGCTTGTCGGTCACGTGGATCTGGTCGTTACTCTTGAGAGTCTTATTCTTCTTGGCCTCCCGGCGCATGGCCTGAATGGCATTCATGACGTCCGCCTGCTGGTTGTAGTAGGCGTCGCCGAGTTCCGAGGTCCAAGAGAGATTGGAAGCCAAATTCTGAAGCACTGGAGGAAAGGGCAACAGTTCTTTAACGCTGGGGTCCCACGGTTCCTTGTCGGCTTCGGCCGCAAGTTCCTCAGGCGAGAGGTTGCGGCGGGGCGCAAGCCAATTGTTAGCCTCAGTAATTTGTGCGGGATAACTTGAGGCCGCCAGGAGGGATGCGACGAGAGAATCCGGGTACAGCGCAATCGGGGCCACCAGTCGCTGCAACTGTTCCGGGGATTCCAGGTCGTACGGTTGGCCGGGCTGAGGGCCCTGTTGCTGTCCTGCCGGCCCTTGCGCAGCGAGGCCGCAAATCGTGGCTGCAACAACGATCACAAGGCAGAGGATTGTGGCTTGCTCTATATATCGTTTCATGGCTCCCTGGTGCTGTGATGCTATGAAATCAAAAAAAGTGACGCGGAATTGCCGGAAAATTATAAAAATACACTAATCAGTTGATTTGTAATTCCACCCAGCCATTCGGTCTTGACTAAGCAGGTCTGCCGTCGTAGACCTAATGGGAGTCATCGACAGTGTGATTGGAGGATCTTTCCATGTTTCTCTTCACAAGGATTGGAATCCGCCTACAAAAATACCGCTTCGAGAGGATTTCCGCGGCCCGGCAATTTCGGATCGCCGCCATTTTTATTTTTCTGGCTACTGCTTCCATCGGAATCTTGCGCGCCGGACAATCGGCGGGCAGTTTGCAATCCGCCAGCTCTGCCTCTCATGGCGTTGAACTCACGATTCTGGATAAGACTTGCAAACCGTGCGAGGACTTCTACCACTACGCCAGCGGCGAATGGCTGGCCAAGAATCCTGTGCCTGCCGCGTACCCGAGTTGGGGACGCTTCAACGAGCTGGCCGAAAGAAATCGCGAGCTGCTTCATCAGATTCTGGAAGGGGCGGCGGCAAATACCAAGGCATCTCCTGGCTCAAATGAGCAGAAAATCGGGGACTTTTACGCGAGCTGCATGGACGAAAAACAGGTCAACGCGGCAGGGGCCAAACCGCTCGACGCGGAGTTTGCGCGGATTGACGGCGTTCGGAGCACAAGGGAACTCCAGGAGGAAATCGCGCGGCTGCAGGGCATGGGCGTCGGCGCGCTCTTTGACTTCGGTTCCACGCAGGATGAGAAGAATAGTTCACAAGTGATTGGCGGCGCGGACCAGGGTGGCCTTGGTTTGCCGGATCGCGATTACTACACGAAGACCGACGACAAATCGAAGCAAATCCGCCAGCAATATGAAGAGCATGTCGCCAAGATGCTCGCGCTCGCGGGAGACGACGACGCAAAGGCGGCCACGGAGGCCAAAGCCATCGTGGAACTCGAAACCAAGCTGGCCGATGCTTCCTTGACTCGCGTCGAGCGGCGCGATCCGGAAAAGACCTATCACAAAATGAGCCGCTCCGATCTGCGGACTCTCACGCCCAACTGGTCCTGGGAAGATTATTTTCAGGAAATCGGCTACACCAATATCGATTCGGTCGACGTCTCCGCTCCGAAATTTTTCGAGACGGTGAGCCAGGCGCTCAAGGAAACGCCCCTGGAAACCTGGAAGACGTATCTCCGCTGGCATCTGGTGAATTCGACCGCGCCGTATTTGTCCGATCCGTTTGTGGACGAGAATTTCAATTTCAATGGCCGCGTTTTACAAGGCACGACGGAATTGCTCCCGCGCTGGAAGCGCTGCGTATCCGCCACGGACCGCCAGCTGGGCGAGGCGCTGGGACAGATTTATACGCAGAAATATTTTCCGCCCGCGGCCAAGGCCCGCGCGCTGGAAATGGTGAATCACCTGATCGGCGCCCTGCACGACGATCTGCAAACCCTGCCGTGGATGAGCCCCGCGACGCGGAAGCAGGCGCTCGCGAAGCTCGGCACGTTCGCGCGCAAGATCGGCTATCCGGACAAGTGGCGCGACTATTCCGCGTATTCGGTGGATCGCGGCCCGTATGCGCTCAATCAGATGCGCGGCTCTCAATTTGAATTCAAGCGCGATTTGAACAAAATCGGAAAGCCGGTCGATCGCACCGAGTGGGGCATGACGCCTCCCACGGTGAACGCCTACTACAGTCCGGAAATGAACGAGATTGTTTTTCCCGCTGGAATTCTGCAGCCGCCGTTTTTCGATATGAATGCCGATGACGCTTCCAACTACGGCGCGATGGGCGCCGTGATCGGCCATGAAATGACCCATGGCTTCGACGATGAAGGAAGAAAATTCGACGCGCAAGGCAATCTGCGCGATTGGTGGACGCCCGAGGACGAAAAGAATTTCAACGAGCGAGCCGCCTGCGTGGAAAAGCAATTCGACAGCTACGTCGTGCAGGACGATATCCATGAAAACGGCAAGCTGGTGCTAGGCGAGAGCATTGCGGACCTCGGCGGGCTGAATCTCGCCTACCGCGCGCTTCAGAAAGCGGAAAAGGGGAAAAAGCCCGCGCTGATCGGCGGATTGACGGCGGACCAGCGCTTTTTTCTTTCCTTCGCGCAAATCTGGTCGTCCAACGACCGTCCTGAATTCGAGCGCCTGATGGTGAATACGAACCCGCATCCGCTGGCGCGCTTTCGCGCCATCGCCTCGCCGTCCAACATGCCGGAGTTTGCCCGCGCGTTTGATTGCAAAGAGGGCGACGCAATGGCGAGGCCCTCTGCAATCCGCTGCCAGATATGGTGAACATCCGGGCGGGCCTGCACCGGTTGAACCCGAATATCGAAGCGTAGCCCCGTGAGCGCGTTTGCAGGCCATTTTGGATTACGCCGCGATACGAAAATAGAAACGATCCAGTGGGGAATCGGTAGTGTGCTGGTAGGATCCCGCCATGGAAGCCAACGAACATCGCCCAGCGTGGAAAACCCTGATGGCATTCGCGATTATCTATTTCGTGTGGGGCACCACATATCTCGCAATTCGTGTCGGCGTGGACGAGGTTCCGCCGTTTCTTCTGGCGGCGATGCGTTTCCTAATTGCAGGGGGCGTTCTCTACGGGTGGATGATCGCGAGGGGTGAGCGCTCACCGACCGCGCGCCAATGGATGGCAGCCTCCGTAATCGCGACCTTGATCTTTGTCCTCGACTACGGATTGCTGTTCTGGGCCGAGCAAAGAGTGCCTTCGGGAATTGCCGCTGTCATGATGGCTACGATTCCGACGTTCATGGCGCTGTCGGAAATCATTATCCTCCGTACACGGAAACTGACCGCCCGTTTGACGATGGCGCTTCTGATTGGAATTGGCGGAGTAGTCGTGCTTGTGAGCCGCTCTTTGAACCTCGCGGGCGCTCCCATCGATAGGATGGGCGCCCTCGCCTTGATCGTCGCAGCGATAAGCTGGTCGCTCGGTTCGGTGATTACGCGAAAGGTGTCATTGCCGCCTTCGAAAGCCATGAGCTCAGGGGCGCAGATGCTTGCCGGAGGAGCGTTTCTGGCGCTCACGGCGGCTGCTCTGGGTGAGTTTCGCAGTTTCCATCCATCGGCCGTGTCGCGCGGAGCGTGGCTCGCGCTGCTCTACTTGATTGTCGCCGGCTCCATTATCGGGTTTACGGCTTATCTGTGGTTGATTCATCATGAATCGCCGACAAAAGTCGGTACGTATGCCTATGTGAATCCGGTTGTGGCCGTGCTGGTCGGTTATTTCCTGGGCGGCGAAACCCTCGGTCTGCGAACGATTCTGGGGACTCTATTTGTTTTGACCAGCGTCGTGGTGATCACCAGCATGAGAACGGAGCATCCGGCCGTGAAACTCCGGGTGGGAGATCCTGCAAAAGCCGACGGGGTCATAACCTAAAAGCGCCGGGAAACACTTGCCGGGGCCTGCGGTCTAGTTTTATTTTTTTGTTTTCTTGTCCGGGAAGGGAATGAATTTGTAGCCGAGGCCTCGGACCGTCACAAGGTGGCGTGGGTTGGAGGGCTCGTCCTCGATATATTTTCTCAAGCGCACGATGAAATTATCGATTGCGCGCGTGTCGGTATCCTCTTGCAGGTCCCATACATTTTCCAGGATCGCTTTTCGGGAAACGGGGTGCCCCGCGTTTTGGACCAGGTAGCGGAGCAATTCCGATTCCATCAACGTCAATTGCACGGTTTCCTTCCCGGCCCGTAACAAAAGGTTTTGAAAGTCGACGACGATATCCCCAAATCGAAATGTGTCCGGCGGACCCTCGCTGCGCACGGCGGGCTTGGCCGGAGGTTGTCCTCTAGAGTGCTCCCAGGTTTTGCGCCGCAGCAGGCTTCCCACGCGCGCGATGAGGATGGAAAGGTTGAACGGCTTGGGTAAATAGTCGTCGGCACCGGATTCAAAGCCCTGCAGAACGTCTTCCGGGCGAGAGCGTGCAGTCAGCATCAGCAAGGGAATGTAATTCTTCGTTTCGCGCAAGGTGCGCGCCACGGTGAAGCCGTCCTGGCCGGGAAGCATCACGTCCAGCACCAGCGCGTCGAAATCTTCGTTGCTCTTCAAGAGACGATCGAGAGCATCTTCGCCATTGCCCACTACCTGGACGGAATAGCCCTCCTGCTCCAAATTGAAACGGAGGCCCTCCGCCAGGTGAGATTCATCTTCTACTACGAGGATCCGGCTCATACGGGATAGACCCTCGGTAGCCGCAGCGTGAACGTGCTCCCGCGCCCCGTGCCTTCGCTTTCGGCGAAGGCGTCGCCGCCATGCCTCCGCGCAATCGAGCGCACGATGAACAGGCCAAGCCCAGTCCCTTTGACGCGGCCGGTGGCGGAACTGGCCACGCGGTAGAATCGCTTGAAAATACGCTTCAGCTCGGGATGAGGAATTCCGACTCCTTTGTCACGCACGCGCAGCAAGATTGTGTCGATGTCGGGAGACAGCAGGTCAACTTCGATTTCCTTTTGTTCACCGGAATATTTCACCGCGTTTTCGACGAGGTTGAACACGGCGGTGCGCAATTCCTGGGGGTTTCCGCGCAGGTAGATTTTTTCATCGGCAGAGCCTGCGAATTGGAGGACCTCGGCCGGCAAGTGATGGCGCAGCCGCGTGAGTTCCACCGTCTCCGCCACGATCGCGGAGAAATCGACTTTCTCCCAATTCTTCTTGCTGCTCGCGTGGCGCGCCTCGCCGGCCTTCAGAATTTGCTCGACCGTCCCCAGAAGCCGGTCCGTATCCTCGAGCATGATTCGGTAGAAATCC
Source organism: uncultured Acidobacteriota bacterium (assembly GCA_963832265.1). Classification (GTDB taxonomy): domain Bacteria; phylum Acidobacteriota; class Terriglobia; order Acidiferrales; family UBA7541; genus Palsa-360. The sequence goes on along the minus strand of CAWHTN010000020.1, from coordinate 2,271,632 downwards.
TGGTGCTGCGCCTCGGAGAGTTGGCGTGTCTGAAGCGTTTCCAGGTACAGTCGAATCGAGGCAATCGGAGTTTTGAGTTCGTGCGTGACCGCGTTGAGAAAACTATCCTGCTGCTCGTTCTTGTGGATTTCATGAACCAGAAAAGCCGTGTAGACCACCAATCCCGCAATGATCAGCCCAAAGAAGATGATGCCGAGAACCAGGGGAACGACTTCCCGCCAGTTGAGAACAATCCAGGTAACGTTCAGCGCCACCGCCAGTCCGATCAGGAAAGCGGCCAGCGTTACGAAAAACGCGATTTTCTTGGCGCGTCTGGTAAGGCGCATCACAGGTCTCTATCTGACCATATTAAACGAGACGCGCGCGAAAAAAAACCGCGGGACGAAGGCCCCGCGGCGGAAAGTGCTCAACACCAAGAAACTTCCGAGTTTCGGTCTAGTCTCCCACCACCGCTTCTTGCGGCAGAGCTTCCGGTGCTGGTGGCGCGAGGACAGCCGGCGATTCGGGCGCAGCCGCGGGATGGATTGCTTTCTCGCGTCCTAATTTTGGCAGGGAAATATCCCAGGCGAGGCCAACCATGCGCAATGCGCTGATCCCGTACCAGTTCGGATCGACTTCATACCAGGCCAGGCCGTGCCGGGCCACTTGCGGGAAGGCGTGATGATTGTTATGCCAGCCTTCACCGAACGTGAGGATGGCCACCCAGAAACTGTTCGTGGAGTCGTCTCCGGTCATGAAGCGCTGCGATCCCCACATATGCGTCGCGGAGTTCACGAGCCAGGTGGAGTGCAGGCCAAACACGGTGCGGACAAACATTCCCCAAAGCAAATAAGGCAAGCCGCCAAAGACGAGCAGGAGGACGCCCACGACAACCTGCGGAACCCAGTGCCACTCGCTGATCCAGGAATGAAATTTGTCTTTGCGAAGATCGGGGACATAGGGCAGTAGGGAATCAATCTTGTTATGCATGGCCTTGCCAGTCAGGATCCATCCCATGTGGGACCACAATCCGCCATCGCGAGGCGAGTGCGGGTCGCCTTCTTTATCCGTATTCTGGTGATGCTTGCGGTGCGTGGCGACCCAGAAAATCGGTCCGCCTTCAAGGGCGAGAGTTGCGCAAGTGGTCAGGAAATATTCGACCCATTTCGGCGTTTTGTAGCCGCGATGGGTGAGCAGCCTGTGATAGCCCATGCCAACTCCAAGGCTTCCCGCAACCCACCACAGAAAAATTGCCATTAGGAGGGGTTTCCACCCAAAAAAGAAAAATGCTGCTATTGCGCCAATGTGGAACGCGACCATGAAAGAAGTCGTAATCCAGTTCACCGGCTGCGTAAATGTCTTGTCGTGTTTCCCGTTGGTGTCCATGGCCCGGTCCCCTTTGTCAGCGGCCCATTGTTGCTACTATTTCCACCCATTGCCGCGTGAATCAAACGTAGCATTAGGGAGAGAAATGCTTTGTAATACTTCTGTAATGGTTGATTCGCGAGGCCAAAGTGACACATGCGAGCGAGGGTGATTTCGCGTCGGCGGTCTTGACTTGACACTCAGCGCAGGCTGGCCTAACGTCTGACAAAACTCAATTCAAATTAGGCGCAGGGTTAGAACCGGATGTCCTGCATTGAAGAAAGGAACTCGCTTTGAATCGAACACTCGGGCTCATTTGTTTGGTTGTTATGCTCCTGCTGTTGCCGCTGGCAGGCATGGCCTCCGCGCAAGAACAGGCGCAACCCAAGGGCTGGGTCGCGGCGCAAATTCAATTTGAGAAAAACTGCTCGAAGTGCCACGGCAATAACAATTCCCAGGTGCATACTCCTACCCGCGAAGCGCTGATGAAGTTGTCGCCCGAAGTGATTTACGCGTCCATGACGAGCGGCTCCATGAGCGTTCAGGCTAAGAATTTGACCGATGACCAAAAACGCTTGATCGCCCAGCATCTCGGCGGGCGGCCTTTCGGCATTGCGACCGCGGGTGACGCAAAAGCGATGTCCAACCGTTGCTCGACAAATCCTCCGCTGGGCGATCCCTCGGCGGGCGCTGTTTGGAATGGCTGGAGCAATGACGCCGTCAACACGCGCTTCCAGTCCACGCAAGCCGCGGGGCTGACTGCGGACCAGGTGCCGCACTTGAAATTGAAGTGGGCGTTCGGGATTCCGTCCGCCACCGAAATGTACAGCCAGCCGACCGTTGTGAGCGGGCGCATCTTCATCGGTGGCGATTCAGGCTATGTGTATTCCCTCGACGCCGCCACCGGATGCGTCTACTGGTCCTTCCTGGCGCAGGCCGGAGTGCGCACGGCCCCGAGTATTGGCGCCGTGAAAACGCATGGCTCGGCAAAGTATGCGGTTTATTTCGGCGACCAGCGCGCCAATGCGTACGCCGTCGATGCCGCGACAGGAGATTTGCTGTGGAAGCAGCGCGTCGAAGATCATCCGCTCGCGCGAATTGTGGGCGCTCCGAAACTTTACAACGGGAAATTGTATGTGCCCGTGTCCTCTGGCGAAGAGGGCATTTCCGTGAATTCCAGCTATCCGTGCTGCACGTTTCGCGGCAGCGTCGTAGCGCTGGACGCGGAAACCGGGAAGCAGATCTGGAAGACCTACTCCGTTCCCGACGCTCCCAAGCCGACGAAGAAAAATTCCGCAGGCGCGCAACTGTCCGCGCCCGCCGGTGCGGCGATCTGGAATTCGCCGACGATTGACGCCAAGCGCAAAGCCCTCTACGTCGGCACGGGGGACTCCTACACTGAGCCGGCCGCGAAAAATTCGGACGCGATCCTCGCCATGGACCTCGATACCGGCAAGATGCTTTGGTCCTTCCAGGACATCCGGAATGATTCGTGGATGGTGGGCTGCGACGGCAAGCATGTCGTCGGCAACTGTCCGGAGGAGCTCGGGCCGGACTATGACTTTTCGGTTTCTCCGATGCTTCGCACTTTGTCGAACGGCCGGCAATTCCTGGTGGTGACGGGCAAGAGCGGCTATGTTCTCGCCCTCGACCCGGACAAAAAGGGCGCCGTGTTGTGGAAGACGCCCCTCTTCGATAAGCCGCCAGCCTTTTCAGGGCTGATTGTTTTTGGCGGAGCCTCCGACGAGCAAGACGCGTATTTTGCGCTGAACCAAGTCGGCGGCGTTGCCGCGGTCGATATGGTGACAGGAGAGCGCAAGTGGTTCACGCCGCTCGCCCCGGCGGCCATCCCCGGAGAACCGCCGCGCCCCGGGCAATCCGCGGCCGTGACGGCGATTCCCGGAGTGGTTTTTTCGGGCGGATGGGACGGCAGGCTCCGCGCCGTCGCCAGTGGAAATGGCAGCGTCATCTGGGAATACAACACGGTCCGCGATTACACCACCGTGAACGGAGTGCCAGGGAAAGGTGGATCGATGGGTGCGCCTGGGCCGACAGTTGTGGGCGGCATGCTGTACGTGGGTACGGGATACGTCGGAGTCGGCAATGGGCTGCCCGGCAATGTTCTGCTGGCTTTCTCGGCGGAATAAGGTTCCGCTAGTACCGCGGACGATAAGTAAAAGAAAATATGAAGGTTACTGCTTTGTAGAGTTCTGGAAGTACCGGGCTGGCGTGGAAGGGACTCGCACATTTATCACAAATAATAACTTTTCAACGTTATTGATTTTATGATAATAATTGACCATCTCGGAGTCCTAAAAAGGTGGTCTGATGCGGATAAGCGACCTGTCCCTTCTCAGGTTGATACTGCTTCACCTCTGCTTATTTCTTATTCCGATCGCGGCTTGGCCGCAGGCGCCCCCCACTCAATCCCGCATCGTGGAACGAGTGAACGAGGGCGCCCTCAGCACACTTCGCGGGAACACGCACCCGTTGGCCCAGCCTCAATTTGACCGGGGCGCCGCGCCTCCCGATCTTCCGATGGCGCGCATGCTTCTTGTTCTGAAGCGGAGCGACTCCCAGGAATCGGCGCTGCAAACCTTGCTCGACGACCAGCAAGACCGGAATTCACCGAGTTACCACCAGTGGCTCACTCCGGATGCGTTTGGACAGCAGTTTGGCCCCAGCGATCAGGACATCCAGACGGTCGCCGCATGGCTTCGGTCACACGGTTTCCAAATCGGCGTAATTTCCCTAGGCCGGACGGTGATCGAGTTTTCCGGCACAGCTTCTCAGGTCCAGCAGGCCTTTCACACCGAGATCCACAGATACCTCGTGAATGGGGAGGAGCATTGGGCCAATGCAAGCGATCCTCAGATTCCCTTGGCGCTCAGCCCTGTCGTCGAGGGCGTGAATTCGCTCCACAATTTTCCGAAGAAGCCCATGTACCGGCTAGCGGGCGGCTCCCTCCGGAACGGTGTGAAGGCGAATGGCCCTGACTTCACGACGAATGTGCCTGTGTGCGGCGGCGCTAACAATTGTTACTTTGTGGGTCCCTATGATTTCGCCACGATTTACAACGTGCTACCTCTGTGGAACGCGACGACTCCGATCGATGGTACGGGCCAGGCAATCGCCATCCTCAACGAGAGCAATATCAACATTCAGGACGTGCGCGATTTTCGGAGCATCTTCGGCCTGCCTGCCAATGATCCTCAGGTCATCTTGAACGGGCCCGATCCGGGTCTCGTCCAGGGAGTGGAAAGTGAAGCCGACCTAGACGTGGAGTGGTCTGGCGCCGTGGCAAAGGGCGCAACAATCAAATTGATCGTAACGGCTCCCACGAATTCCACAAGCGGAGTAGATCTTTCCGCCGTCTACGCGGTCGAGAACAATGTCGCGCCGGTGATCAGCGAAAGTTTTGGGGAGTGTGAGCTTTTTCTGGGGAACACCGGAAATATTTTTCAGAGCAGCATCCGGCAGCAAGCGGCGGCGCAGGGGATTACCTATATCAATTCCGGGGGCGATGAAGGATCCGCGCGCTGCGACCCGTCGAATAACAATCCACCAGACCCAGCGACTCACGGTCTGGCCGTCAGCGGCTTGGCCTCCTCACCCTACGGCGTGGCTGTGGGCGGCACAGATTTTCTGAATTTTGGCTCGAACTACAATTTGAATTCCGCAAGCCCGTATTGGAACTCCACAAATGACCCGCAGCATCAGGCCTCGGCGCTAGGCTACGTTCCGGAGACCACATGGAATGACACCTGCACCAACAACGTGTTCATATTCTTGAAGGCGGGAGCCAATCCGGAGGCCAGCTGTAACAATTCGCAGCTGGCAAACACGGTGGATACGATCGCCGGTGGAGGCGGCAAGAGCAGTTGCACGACATCCGACGGTACCAATCCCTCAAGTTGCTCCGGCGGCTATCCAAAACCTGTCTGGCAATCTGCGCCCGGAGTTCCACAGGATGGCGTAAGAGACATTCCAGACGTTTCCTTATTTGCCGGCGACGGATTTATGGACAGCGCTTACATCGTCTGCGAAGCCGACCAGCTGCCCTTCCCGCAGCCCTGCAGCCTCAATAGCGCCTTTAATACGTTTTTGGCAATTGGAGGAACCTCTGCTTCGGCGCCTTCCTTCGCTGGAATCATGGCCCTGGTCAATCAATCAACGAATTCTTTGGGGCAGGGAAACGCGAACTATGTCCTTTATAAAATGGCGGCGTCTTCCGCCCAGACTTCGCACGCGTGCGGGACGACCGCGAATCCATCGCCCGGCTGCATCTTCTACGACGTGATTTCAGGCACCAACGCCGTCCCCTGCGCTAAGGGCAGCCCCGACTGCAGTGTTTCAAATCAATCGGACCTCTATGGCGTGCTTTCGGGGTACAACGCGGCGACGGGCTATGATTTGACGACCGGCTTGGGCTCGGTGAACGCCGCGAACTTGGTTCACAACTGGATTCAGCCCACAACCTCTTCGAGCACCACGCTGTCGCTGAATGGCGGCAAGGCCATTTCCATCACGCACGGCCAAGGCATTCCTTTCGATATTGCCGTGGCTCCGAGCGCCGCGACCGGCGTGGTCTCTCTCGAAGGCACGCCCACGGGCAGCGGGTCGGTCCCGATGGCTTCGTTCTCGCTGCAAAACGGCTCCGCGAGCGGCACGACGGCTTCGCTCGCGGGCGGTACTTCCTATGCTGTAAAAGCCCACTATTCGGGCGATGGCACTTACAAGCCAAGCGATTCCAGCCCGGTTACGGTAACGGTCGCGCCGGAACCAAGCAAGACGCTGATCACGATTCCCGTTTTTGATCTGAACACGGGGAAAGAAACGGGCAACACGCCAACTTCGGTGGTTTACGGCACCCCTCTTAGCGTGCGCGTGGATGTGGGAAATGCACAAGCGAGCCAGACGTTTCCATCGCAGTTGGTCTGCGCTCCCCTGACGTGTCCGACAGGGAATCTCACCGTCACGGACTCCTTGAATGGTGGATCTCCTTCAACACTTAGCCCGGCGGGCGGCCTCCTTCTGAACAGCGGAGGGTTCGCAGAAGACGACGCCGTACCGCTCTTTCCCGGTGGTGCCCACCAATTGACGGCTAGGTACCCAGGCGACAACAGCTACCAGAGCAGCACAGGAAATTACACCCTCATAGTCACCTCCGCCCCGACCCAAATCTCCGCGCCTTACGTATCTGCTCCGCCGTATCCTTTTGGTTTTCTCGTGGGAAAACCTGGGCAGATTATCGTGGAACTTATGACAAGCCTAAATTCGGGCGCAGAGCCGACAGGAACGATCAGCTTCTTCGACGGTACCACGCAGCTTCCGGGCACAATTTCGTACTTCGGAGGTCCGGGATTTCCGGGTATCCCCGCAAGCCTGCAGGGAACCATCACTGCTACTTTCACAACGAGTGGTGCGCACCAAATCTCGGCAAAGTACGGCGGGGACGCGAACTATGCAACAGCAACCTCTACGGGTGCAGCCATAGCTGCCTTTTACGCGACCAGCGCCGCCGAAACAGCGAGTGCGACAAGCATTAATTTGGGACAGAATGTCAGTTTTTCACTCACAGTGACAGGAGCAAGCACGAGCCCACCGATGACGGGCACAATCCAGTTCTTCGTAGGGAACTCAACCGTGAATCCCACGACTCTGACACAAGGGACTGACCCCATGGGGAACCAGACGTTGACCGCAAATGTCACCGCCATGCCTCAATTCGGACAAGATGTCGAAGCGAATTATTCGGGAGACGTCAACTACGCCCCTTCGAGCGCCTTTGCTTCCATCAAGGTGAACGTTCCTGATTTTAATTTGAACCCAGCAACTCCGAATCTGACCATAAACGCGGGTCAATCCGGATCAACTCTCCTGACGTTGACCCCACAGAGCAACGTCTCTAGCACCGTCTCGCTTAGTTGTGACGTGAGCCAGATTGCAGGCGCTTCATGCGCTTTCAACCCACCATCTCCCGTTAGTCTCCTGAACGGCGCGGCCACGACCACAACGTTGTCGATCAGCACCTTGCCCCCATCCACCTCGACGGCCACTTTAGTGCCTAGGGCGACGAGGCCGAGATGGTTCTTGCGAACCATTTGGTTGACTGAAGGCCTTGCTCAGGTATTGGTAATCTTGTTTCTATGTTTATGGCCCAGTCCGGAGCGTCGACGACTGATGGCGAGGTTTGGAATGCTTAGTATGCTTTGCATGACTGTGGGATGTGGCGGGGGGTCAGCATATGTCAGCGCCGGAAATGGCAGCGGGGGAGGCAACAGTGGAGGCGGTACCGGAGGAGGAGGCGGGACACCAGTTACCACGAGCGTCACGCTCTCGACTTCAAATGCTAAGACGCAAGCCGGATCAACCGTGACGCTTACCGCAGTAATTCACAGCACCACGCCCATTACGGGCTGGGTTGATTTCTTTGACGGGGCCTTCGATGTCACTGGGAGCGTTGGGATCGTGAATGGGACGGCCACCGCGACCTATACTTCTTCAGTGGTTGGCACGCATATGATCAGCGCTTTGTACTACGGCGACGTGAATAACCTACCATCAAAGACGAGCGGGTCGGTGAATCAGGTTTTCACTGGCGCTGCCACTGTGGGAGTGTCGGGAACAACCAGCACGATAAATCACTCGGCTACCATCAACGTAGCGATTCAATAGTGGGGCGCAGCGATACGCATCTACGGCCAGAGCTGATTGAGCAGCAACGCCAGCCGCGCGCCAGCTTGCGCAAGGCGCTGGCGAACGATGGGAATCGCAATGTTCTGGTAAGGCTCTTCCAGGCGCTCATTCAGTTTCAGCATTCGCGCTGCGATATGGTCGTCGTCCGTGCAGGACATGACCGGTTGTAGGGCTTCAACCGGGATGCGCGCCGGCAATTTGGGGTATACCTTCTTAGCCGCCAGTTGATGGCTTTCCCAGGCCCATGCATCGATGTTGGCCGGGCCTTTCCGCCAGCGAGCCATCTCCCCTCGGAAAGATTGATCCAGCTCAGCAGCGACTTGATCCACGGTTTTTCCCGCCGTCTCCCTTCCCAGAATATTTGTGTCCCAGACGCCGTGCAGATTGGGAGCGTAGCTTTCGTTTTGCGGATTGCGCAATTGGGGCAGGGCATCGAAGAACGTCACTGGAACGCAGTTGCCGCCTTGATCGTTGTTCGTTGTAGCGTGCAGAGGTTGGTGCAAATCGCCCACGAAGTGGATCAGGAAGCGCAGGGCGTCGGCCCTTTTCTGGGGATCCGTATCCGCGGAGCGCAGGATTGCGAGCTGATCGGTGATGGCGCGAGTCACGCAGCCTTCTTTTGGATCGCAATATTTCTCGACATCGGGAAGTTTCGTGCCGAGAGGGATATCGACGTAATGCCACGGCGCCGTTTCGGGGCGTAATGGGCGAATGTCGTCGGGCCAGGTGGAGGCGTCCGCCAGGGCGTCGACTGCGCCCGGCTTGCAGTAGCGGTTGAGACTCGGATCGATGGGGCCCTCGGCAAGAATTTTTTTCGCCATCGCAAGGGCGTGCGGGGTGAGATGTTTTTCGGCCAGCAATGCCACCACTTGGTGCCCTTCGCAGCCCCAGGCGCGCGCCGGTAAAGGCAGACTCACGAGGGCGAAGACCGACAGGCACGCAAAAATCGCGGCGCGCCGGTATTGGCGCGGCAAAGAGTTGCTTCGCAGGAGAGTTAGGAAATAGGAAAAGAGGGCCACGACACCGCCTGGCATCATTCGTCCTTTTCGACCAACTTTAGCGAGGCGGAATTGATGCAGTAGCGCTGGCCCGTCGGGCGCGGGCCGTCGGGAAAAACGTGGCCGAGGTGCGCGTCGCAGCGGCTGCACAACACTTCCTCGCGAGTCATCCCGTGGCTGACGTCCCGGTCGATCTCGACTTTTGTCTCATCGACCGGCGCATAGAAACTCGGCCATCCGGAACCGGAATGAAACTTCGTTTCCGAACTGAACAGCGGCTGCCCGCAACACACGCAGACGTATACGCCCGGCTCCTCCACATCTTCGTACTCTCCCGTGCCGGGAGGCTCTGTACCTTTTTGCCGGGTCACATGATATTGCTGGGGAGTCAGAATCTTGCGCCACTCCGCTTCGCTCTTACGAATTTTGTCGCTCATTTGAACCCTCGCGGGAACATCTTAACATTGAGCGGAATGCGGAAGAAATCGCTTGCGTTCAGGCGCGGTCCACGGACAGAATCTCATGAACGGAAACTGCGCTTGGACGCGATCATTCAAAAAACGGACATGAAAATGGGCCAGAAAATGGGAGTCCCGCAATGAAGCGATTGCCGGGGAAACTTCTGACGACTCTGTCGCTTTCGGCCATCGGCATTGCCGCGCTGGTGCTCGTGGCGCATGTTTCGCCCGCGCGGCAGTCCTCCTCACAAGCCGCAAAGATGCCTGCTGCGATGGAGCCCGTGCCGGCCGTCACTCCTTTCGTTGAAGAGCACGCGCACTTTGACGAGAAGGACCCTGCCGGAGCGGTCCGTTCGGCGGTCGCCGCCCTGGGCCGCGAAAACGCGGCCATGATTGTATTTCAGATTTCACCGGACACATTCGATCATCCAGGCCGCTATGACACGGAAATTATCCTCTCTGAGGTCAAGAAGCATCCCGGAAAGCTCGCGATTACGGGCGGCGGAGGGTCGCTGAACGCCATGATCATGAAATCCGTGGCGACTGGCGATGCGGGCCCGGAAGTCCAGAAGCAATTCAAGGCGCGCGCGGAAGAACTCTTGCGGGAAGGCGTGATCGGATTCGGCGAAATGACCGCGGAGCATTTCGACGGCTTCACGCCGTACCAGGCTGCGCCTCCCGATCATCCGCTCTTTCTGCTGCTGGCCGATCTGGCGGCGGAGCACAACGTGCCCATCGACTTGCACATGGAAGCCGTCCCGCAGGACATGCCGCTGCCCGCGGACCTGAAGTCGCCGCCGAATGCACCGCGATTGCGCGCCAATATCGCCGCGTTCGAACGACTTTTATCCCACAACCCGCGGGCCAAGGTCATTTGGGCGCACCTGGGTTCGGACTTCACCGGATTTCGAACGGTCGATCTTGACCGCCGCTTGTTGCAAGCGCATCCGAACCTGTATATGGAAATCAAGACCGATCCCGAGGCGCAGGGGCTCAATTACCCGATTGCCAAGGACGGAAAAATTAAGCCGCAGTGGCTCAAGCTCTTCACGGATTTTCCGGATCGCTTCGTCATCGGCAGCGACCAGCACTATCCGGAACCGATTGACGCCGACAAGAGGTGGCAGGAGACAATCCTGCTGTTCAATCAACTGCCGGTCGAGGTGCGAAAGAAAATCGGAACGGAAAACGTCGCGGCCATTTACGGAAATTCCATGGCATCTTTTTTGCGCGCCGCGAAGAACTGAATCCTGGAAAGAAACGAGGACGTGACTCATGAATCGCCGCGATTTGTTCAAGAATTCTCTGGCCGTATCGGCGCTCGCGCTGACCAGCGGGCGCGTGGACGCTTCTCCTGCGCCCCCCGCGGAATTTCCGAAAGCCCCCGGGCTCACCAAGTCTGTTGCGGAATTTATCGTCAACACGAAGTACGAGGACATTCCGCCGGAGGTGGTCGATCTGGGCAAGAAATCGATTCTGGATGGATTCGGATTGGCGCTCGCGGGATCGGCGTCGGTGATGGGGCCGATTGCGCGGAAATACGCGGAATCTTTTGGATCGGGCGAGATGCGCGCCAGCGTGATCGGCACCGGGATGAAGGCCCATCCGCGTCTGGCAGCCTTCGTGAACGGGGTGTCCATCCACGCGGACGATTACGACGACACGCAACTCTCCGCGGCAAAAGACCGCATCTATGGCCTCCTGACGCACCCAACGGTCGGCGTGCTTCCTCCTGCGTTCGCCCTTTGCGAGTTGGGTCACCGATCCGGCAAGGATTTCATGGTGGCGTATCACATGGGCGTCGAAGTCGAAACCAAGATTAACGAAGCCATTTCTCCGCGCCATTACGACGAGGGTTTTCATTCCACCGGAACGTGCGGCACCTTCGGCAGCACCGCGGCATGCGCCAGACTTCGCGGGCTGGACGTGAAGCAAACGGTTTACGCCCTGGGTATCGGGGCCACCGAAGGCGGGGGCTTCCGCGACAATTTCGGTTCCATGACCAAACCTTTCCAGGCGGGCCACGCCGCGGAAAACGGGACCGTCGCCGCCGATCTTGCCGCTCTCGGATGGACCGCGGCCGTCGATATTTTGGAGGCGCCGCTCGGATTTTTTCAAGCCGAAGGCGGCGGATTCGATCCCGATGCGATCGTGGGCCGCTTCGGAAAACCGTGGACGCTGGCGTTCCCGGGTGTTTCGATCAAGCCGCATCCGTCCGGCTCCCTTTCTCATCCCGCCATGGGGGAAATGCTTCGCCTGATTCACGAGCATGACATTAAGGCTGCCGACGTGGAAAAAGTGGACGTCGGAGCGAACCACGCCATGACGACTTCGCTCCTTCATCACGACCCTATGACGGGACTGCAAGGCAAATTCAGCATGGAATTTTGCATGAGCATTCTTCTGCTCGATCGCAAAGCGGGCCTCGTTGAGTTCCAGGACAAGGTTGTGCAGCGCACCGATGTGCAGGAGATGATCAAGCGCGTGCATTTCTACATCGACCCGGCGGCGGAAAACGCCGGCCTCGACAAGATGACGAGCCTTCTCAAAATCACCATGAAGGACGGAAAAGTGTTCTCCGGGCGCGCCGAATTTGCCAAGGGCAGCCCATCCAATCCCATGAGCTATGACGAGGTGGCTGATAAATTCAGAGGGTGCGCCGAATTTGCGAAGTGGCCCACCGCAAAGGCGGAATCCGTCATCGCCTCCGTGAAATCGCTCGAGAGCCTATCCGATATGAGCAAGCTTGTGCCTGCTTTAACAAGTTGAACGCCAAAGGCGTGTTACGTAGCGCCGGCGTCTCGCCGGCAATTTTTCCGATCTCCACGAAGCACAAAAATGCCGGCGGGACGCCGGCGTTACGATTGTCAATTTCTGAATCCTTGATGAGAAATTCGTACTAGAACGATCAGGCTCGCAACCTGTCCGGTTTGGAAAGGACGCATGGAGTCGATTCCAAAGGGAAATGCGATGCAGGAAGTCGGCGAAGATTCCGCGGGTGTGTTTGCGCGGCTCGGGATGGGACTGGCCGACTGGTCCCAGAAGTGGTTTCCGGATGCTTTCGTGTTCGCTCTGGTGGGATTGATCATTGTTTTTGTGGCCGGTTTGTTTGCCGGAGTCGGGACGCGAAATCTGATCAAGTATTTCGGCGACGGATTTTGGGGGCTGATTCCGTTCACGATGCAGATGGCGATGATTATCATTGGGGGATTCGTCGTTGCCACGTCGCCGCCGGTACACAAATTGATTCAAAGGCTGGCGAAGGTGCCGCGGACTCCCCGCGGCGCCGTCGCTTTTGTCGTCTTCTTTTCCATGATGACGTCGCTGCTGAGCTGGGGGCTCGGCCTGATCTTCGGCGGAATCCTCGTTCGGGAAATCGTGAGAAATGTGCGCGGGATCGACTACCGCGCGATTGGCGCCGCCGCCTTTTTGGGGAATGGCAGCGTGTGGGCGCTGGGTCTGTCTTCTTCCGCTGCTCTGGTAATGGCCACGCCCGCTTCGATTCCATCCGCGCTGCTTAAGATCAGCGGCGTCATCCCGCTGAGCCTCACGATTTACACCTGGCAGAGCGCCGCCACCGCGGCCATCCTCACGATCTCCTGCGTCACCGTGGCCTACCTATCCACGCCGGCAAGCTCAACGAAGGACGCGGAATCTTTCGGAGTCACGGAGGGGCTCGAAGTCAAGACGCTCGAAGAGCGCAAGACACCTGCGGAATGGCTGGAATATGCGCCAGTGCTCACGATTGTCGTCGGGATTCTCGGCCTGGCTTACATCGCTCAGGTTCTGGCCGCGAAAGGTCCGCTCGCCGCGCTGGATTTGAATACTTACAACCTTTTATTCCTGATGACGGGACTTTTGCTGCATTGGCGGCCGCGATCTTTCGTGCGCGCGGTTAATGATTCGGTTCCCGCAACCGCGGGCGTCCTGATTCAATTCCCATTTTACGGCGGAATTTTTGGGATCATCACGTATTCGACGCTGGCAGCGAAGCTGGCGCATTTTTTTGTGAGCTTTTCCTCCACGAATTCGTACCCGATCCTGGTATCGATTTATTCGGCTCTCCTGGGGATGTTCGTGCCTTCGGGCGGCAGCAAGTGGATTATTGAAGCGCCGTACGTCTTGCAGGCGGCGAAGGATCTTCACGTGAACCTCGGATGGGTCGTACAGATTTACAACACGTCGGAGGCCTTGCCGAATCTGATCAACCCGTTCTGGATGCTTCCTCTCCTGGGTCTGCTGAAAGTGAAGGCGCGCGACTTGATCGGATACGGAATGCTCTATTTCATGGTGAACTTCGTGTTGGTGCTTTTTTTCATGTGGCTCTTCGCGCGAACGTTTCCTTACGTGCCGCCCATCCTTCCGTGATGCCAGATCTACTTGCAAAATGCGCCCGAGGAAAAACATCCCAGGTTAAGAGCGGCGTTTTGCTGTGCTGCCCGGGCGTGTTCGTAGAGTGAGAATGACTGTGGCAGCGCCCAGAGAGCTTTCCAATACCATTTTCGTGTGGGGCCATGGTTCCGAAAGTAGTGTGCCGTGATGGCTTCCACGCCAATTTCAATGGCGCCTCCGATGATGTACTTGTGCGCGTCCGGATGCCGGCCGACAAAAAATCTTGACACGCCGGTCTCTGAGCAACTTAGGCAACTGCGAAGATTGTTCAGGCTGGTCACCGCGTCCGCGGAGGCCGCGCCGATTTGTCCAATGGTCAGGACGCCCCATTGCGGGTCGCGAAAGTTGACAAAATCGCGGGACGCCGCGGCCACTTCCCGGGCAACTCCCAATGGTTTGGAAAATATCGCGTTACGAACCGTCGCCGCAGTCTGAACTTTTTCAATTTGTTGGGCTTGCGCAACCGGTGAAAGTAGAAGCGCCATTGCCAGCCAGCAACCGTGTTTCATGTTTCCTCAGCATTTCGGGCCGAATATCTCGCCCGTTCTGAGAGGAAACTGCTGCTGCGCCCCACGGATGCCTAATCGTCATTTCACGATAAACGCATGAGCACATATTTCACACAGAATTGGAAATAATTAGTCTTGAAATCCCAGTTTGGTGCAGACTTTTTGGTAGGACAGGCTTCAGCCTGTCGCTTTTGTTTGCGGACTAGAAAAGGAGACAGGCTGAAGCCTGTCCTACAGCGACATCGAGTTCGGGAAAAAATAATAGAAAAGCACGCTGATCAGGATCAGATAGGCAAGGAGGATGAGCGTCCAGCCCATATTGTGGCGGATGACCTGGCCTTCGCTGCGGACAAGTTTGCTGGTGGAAACGCCCACGCTGGCGGTTTGCGGGGCGATCGGTTTGCCCACTTCCGATCCGACGGAGTTAAAAGAGGGCAAGAGCAGGACCGGAAGATGCAGCAATCTTCCCGTCATCGCCTGCACAGGACCGAACATGGCATTCGTGGAGGTGTTGCTGCCGGAAAGTGCGACGCCGACCCAACCTAGAACGGGCGCCAACACAACGAAGAATAGTCCGATTTTGGAAAGTCCGAAGGCCAGCGAGTTCGCCATTCCGGTGTACACAAAAGTGTAGGCGAGCGCAAAAATAAAAAACGCGACTAACAATGCTCCCCACATTTGCTTGAACGTTCGCGAAAAAACCTGTCCCAGTTGCTGGCGGGTGGGCCGCAAGAACAGCAAGATAATGAGCCAGGAAGCCAGAGTCGAAGTGCCGCCACCGAGGGGGGCAAAATTAAACGTCGAGGAAATGGCGGTATGCGTGACGGACGATATTGCGAGGACCGAGAGCTTTTTCAAAGTGAATCCTGGGAGATGCGACCACGGGCCTGTCCAGCCCACGACGACGAGTATCAAAACGAGGAAGGGCATCCAGGAGTCAAATGCTTGCCGCATGCTCGCCATTTCCAGGGCATTCGCTTCTGAAGTTGGCGATAACGAAAGCGGCTTGCCGCCGAATCCGCGAATCGTCTTCGGGCGCCAGATCTTCACGAAAATAAATAAAATCCAAAAGGAAACCAAAGCCCCGCTTAAATCCGGCAGATAGGGACCCAGGTAGTGGGCTACGGGCCATTGCCCCAAAATATAAGAAAGAGAACCCACGATCGCCAGAGGCCACGCCTCAGCAACTCCTTCCCAGCCGCTCACGAGGTAGATCAGCACCCACGGCGGAAGCAATGCGAGGACGGCGACAACATTGCCAATGGAAGCGGACAATGCCAGCATCGGCAAGCCGGTCACGGCTGCGAGACCCAGGATGGGCGCGCCAAGAGCTCCGTAAGAAACGGGGGCGTTGTTTGCGAGGGCGGCGACGCGAATTGCATCGAGGTCCGCAATGCCCAGGCCAACCAGAATGGGCACCACCACTGCCCACGGAAAGCCAAATCCCACGAGTCCCTCAAGCAGTGCGCCAAAGGCCCAAGCCAGCATGATGGTCTGAATTCGAATGTCGGCTGTGGCGTGATGGATCATCCAATTTTTGAACCGTTCGAAATGTCCAGTCAGCACCAGGGTGTTGAAAATGATGAGGCCCCAGAACGTAATCCAGTCGATCACCCAAAAGCCCGTCAAACCGCCATACAAATAAGATTTGAGGGTGCCCCCGAGCGGCGCATGCCACACGTAGACGCCAATCGGGATGGTGATGACGCCCACGAGGATCGAAGCGAGCCAGGCCGTCATGCGAAGGGCCGCGAGCATGAACAGGAGGGCAATCAGCGGAACCAGGGAAACCAACACGCTGAGCCACACGTGTCCGGTCGGGTCGAGTATCTGCTCAAACATTGCGATAGTCCTTTCGCATGCGATGCGGCGTTCTCGGAGCACGCATCTCAGGCGCAACGGGCTGCAAGCAGGGCTGACCCTGCCAGAATTTCAAGATTGTCCTGTTCGCTTAAAAAGTCAGGGCAAAGCAATATCACAACCAGATCACAGGTCAACAGGGAAATTCGCGGATGGGTGGGGCTTACTCTTCATTCCATTTTTGTGTTTATTTGCATGGTGTTGTACGCTTCGACAAAAGCATCCAGCTCTTTCTGCAATTCATCCAACGACAGCCGAAAT
Source organism: uncultured Acidobacteriota bacterium (assembly GCA_963832265.1). Classification (GTDB taxonomy): domain Bacteria; phylum Acidobacteriota; class Terriglobia; order Acidiferrales; family UBA7541; genus Palsa-360. The sequence continues at coordinate 2,255,111 of CAWHTN010000020.1, read as the reverse complement.
GTTCTTCGGAGGGCCGCCGGAAAAAACTCTTTCAAAAGATAACAGTAGAATTGCTCGCAAAGATATTTGTCGGACTGGGCAGACTTGTCGATTCGCAGATGTTGGATGTGAGACGTGGCAAGAAAAGTCTCAAAGGGGTGCACAGGAGGAAAGCCGCAATATTCGCTCGTTTTTCGAGTATGAATCGATCCGATTGCGACTCCTTGACGCTCGAAAAAAGGCACGACACGGCTCGCGAGAATATCGACGGCGTTCATCGCGTTTCTTCCGGAATAGACTTTTGCAAATGCAATGCCGGAATCGCGGTCCACCACCGTTTCGACGTAAATGCAGCCCATTCCAGGATCATCGCCAACATTCTTGATCGTGCAGAAGAAAAACAATTCCTGGAAAAGCGAGTGACCGTGGTTGGAAAGCACATCCTTTTCCTTCTTTTCCATCAGCTCGCTCTTTCCCCCTGTGCATGGATGAGCGAGGAATCCCCGGTCTTCCTGAATGCGATCCGGGCATAGGCTCGATTCGACCCCGGGGCGTCGCGAGAGCCTTTGTGGGTAATATGCCAACTTGAAGCGCGATCCCAATGTACAGTTCCAATCAGCAGACGACGAAAATAGGATCAATTCATGCAGTATGGCTGATCCCCCTTCCACACCGAGGGCTGGAGCATCGTTGGGGCCAGAAGGAGGGAGGGGGCGGCTCCGACGCGATTCGCCGCATTTTCAGGTGATTTCGCATCCGCCCCCTCCTTGCCAAGACCGGTCTCATTTCTAGGAACAGCTTCGCTTATGGGAGCATTTGGGAATGTGACCGCTCTCACCGTCTAAGGTGACAGCAATCACATCCAGCATTCTCCGCTTCGGCATATACAAGAAACATAAGGAGGTGACTTATGAACGCTGTCGCTGCCAAAGCTCGAATCGCACTGAAGAACATTCTGTTCGCGACGGATTTTTCTCCTGCCGCGGAAGCTGCCTTGCCCTACGCGATTGGCCTGGCAAACCAATACGGCGCCAAAGTGCATGGCTTGCATGTCCGGTTCCCGGCGACGTATCCGATCGTCGGTCCGGAGGCTATTCCGCAAATTATGGAAGCCGCCGAAGAACAAGCCAAGTTTGAAGCAAAACAATTGCACGAGATGCTGACAACCGTTCCTCATGAAGTGACCGTAGCCGAAGGAGATCTGTGGCCCATCGCTCAGTGAAATTGTGGACAGGCAGAAGACGGATCTGATTGTAATGGGCACGCATGGAAGGAAGGGCGTCAGCCGCGCGTTACTCGGATCGGCGGCGGAGGAAATTTTCCGGAAGGCTTCGTGCCCGGTGCTCACGGTGGGGCCTCGCGTTTCGCTGAATACGGAGCGCCGCCTGGCGATGAAGGAGATCCTCTTCGCGACGGACTTTTCACCCGAGTCCCTTGCCGCGCTGCCGTTCGCGGTGTCCATGGCGCAGGAGCATCAGTCGAATCTGACGTTGCTCAATGTCACCGGCAAAGCCGAAGTCGGGGAGCTGGTGCATGCGGGGCAATACGTGGAGTCGACGCTGCGCCGTCTGCAATCCCTCGTGCCGGCGGAAGCGGAACTCTGGTGCGAGCCGAAATGCAGGGTGGAGCAAGGCTCGGAGGCGGAGAAAATCATGGAGGTTGCCGTCGCACTTGGCGCCGACCTGATCGTCCTCGGCGTGCATGGTCCCCAAGGCGGGGGTGGCGCCACGACGCATTTGCTGCGGTCGATTGCGCACCACGTGGTTGCAAACGCGCAGTGCCCGGTTCTGACCGTGCGTGCGTGAGGAACGAGTCAGGCGGATGTGGTCTAGGCGCCGGTTGCGGTGGAGGCTGTCGTGCTCTTTGTCGAGGCGAGGAGTACACAAGAGGCGTTTTAATGTGCAATATTTGAGAGGTACAAAGTGGAGGCCATCATGCCCACCGCAACATCTTCATCCGTTCCGACGGAAAAGAAGTCCACGACGACGATGAGAGCTTTGGTCTTTCGTGGTCCCAATCAAATTGCCATCGAACAAGTCCCGATCCCGAAGGCCGGCCCGGGCGAGGCGGTCATTCGCGTTACGCTGACGACCATTTGCGGGACGGACTTGCACATTCTAAAAGGAGAATACCCCGTGCGGCCCGGCTTGGTGATCGGCCACGAACCCGTGGGGGTCATACACGAACTGGGCGTCGGCGTTACAGGATATAAAATTGGCGACCGCGTCCTGGTTGGTGCAATCACCCCCTGCGGGCAATGCGAATACTGCCTCGGCGGCGACCTCGCGCAGTGCGGCGGCCCCATCGGCGGCTGGAAATTCGGCAACACCATCAACGGAGCCCAGGCGGAATATCTTCTGGTTCCGAGCGCCCAGGCAAATCTGGCTAAGATTCCCGATGAACTGACGGACGAGCAGGTCGTGCTCCTGGCGGACATCGCATCCACCGGAATTTCCGCGGCGGAAAGTGCGAATCTCCAAGTCGGCGACACGGCTGCGGTATTTGCTCAAGGTCCCATAGGCCTGTGCGCGACGGCAGGCGCAAAACTGAAGGGCGCGAGCTTGATTATTGCCGTGGAATCGGACCCCGTTCGAACGCGCATGGCTAAGCGGATGGGCGCCGACATCGTCCTGAACCAAAACGAAGTCGACGTGGTGGCGGAGATCAAGCGCCTGACGGGCGGCAAAGGCGTGGATGTGGCGATCGAGGCCCTGGGGACGCAGGCCACGTTCGAAAACGCGCTGCGGGTAATCCGGGCCGGCGGAACGCTGTCGAGCCTCGGCGTATATTCCGGCAAGCTCGCGATTCCTGCCGAATCATTTGCCGCCGGCTTGGCCAATCAGAAGATCATCACAACGCTTTGCCCCGGCGGAAAAGAGCGGATGCGCAGGTTGATCGAACTCGTGCGCCACGGCCGCCTGGATTTGGTTCCATTAATCACTCACACGTTTACCCTGGACAAGATCGTCGACGCCTACAAGCTGTTTGGCGGGCGGATGGATGGGGTAATTAAAGTCGCGATCAAGCCATAAACGCACAAAGGGTTCAACAGCCTTTTTCGGAGCGGGCGGAAGAAATCCGCCCGCTCCGTTTGCGTCTAGTAAGACTCTGAAGTGAGATTCGGCGTCCCGAGCATTTGCTCAAACTGAAGTATTGCTAAATTTAAGTGTCGGCAGGTTTAGGTTTTCACGGATCACGATCCACGAATCACGATTCACGAACAAAGGAAGGCCGGCGGCCGTATTTGCCGTACGATTGGGTTGGATGGCGGCCGCCGGATGCGATCCTTGCCTTTCCTTTGCCAGCGAAGACTCAGGAGGCAGGCAAGTGCATATTGTCCTTCGCTGCGGGCAATTCGGGCCACAGCGGCAGGATCACGACTCCCCGAGCGGGCTCGTAGTGAAGCGTGTAGACGTTCGAGCACCGCTCGCAGAGCCAGAAGTGTCCGATCGGGTGTGAGCCGTTCGCACTGACGTCCCTTCCATCAGTCCGAGCGTGCTCGTGGTGTTCGCGCGGGAACCGGAAGAGTTTGCCTCCTTCAAGCCAGTCGAAAGATGCCGCGCAACTCGGGTTCGCGCATTTTGGCCGAAGATTTAAGACCATGGCCAGCCTCCTTTCCTTCGAGGATGACGTTGCCGCACTACACCAGGCTCTCTGCCGCCGTGTTCTGGTTGAGCTGGGTCGAAGCCAAGCCGGGCGTTTCCACGCTCTCCAACTTCGCAATCTCATTTTCCAACCAGATGGCCAGCGCCTCTTCGATCTCCTGTTCCGTCCCCCCTCGATACAATTGAAGCAAAGTGTCGCCGTAGGAAGTCAGGGGAATGTGGCGGCAGGGAACCTTCTCGCGCCGCTTATCATCCGGGACAAATTGCATTAATAAGCATTCCGCGCAGGGAGCCCGATTTTCCTTGCTGTCGTAATTCATGCAAGTTGGCGAGTCTTCAAATACCAACTGCGCCCGCCAGGGCTCTCGTGGGGAACGGCCGTAGCCGCCCTTTTTCACATAGTTCAACTCCGCCTTCAGAACATCCAGGATGTTTCGATCGTCTCGCGGCATCGTCTTACCTCCTTCACCTTCAAGACCATTATGAACAGATGAGCCGAAGAGGAATGTGACCCGGGTCACGGAATCGAGTGACGGGCGTCACGGCCAATCGGCAGAGGAACGGGCATCATGATGCAGGTGATTCGTGATGGACGACAAGCAAACGCTTTCAACGGGCAGATTCCATTTCGTGACACGAGGACGGAGGAGTACAATACGTGCTGGAATCTCTATGCGCGCTCCTTACGGACTGCAGATCATCGAGAACTGCGTTACTTGCCCTCACAAGGAGTCCCGGCTCTTTTGCAATCTGCCTCCCGCGGCGCTGCAACGGCTTTCGGAGATCACTTCCTCGGCCACGTATCCGAAAGGGGCCACGCTTTTTGTGGAAGGGCAACCGTCGCGAGGCGTGTTCATTCTGTGCGCCGGACATGTGAAGCTGTCGACCTCTTCCGCCGACGGCCGGACGCTGATACTTCGCATATCCGAGCCGGGCGATCTGCTGGGATTGGCGGCCACGATTTCCGGGCGGGCTTACGAAGTGACGGCCGATGTGATAGAGCCCTCGCAGGCCAATTTCATCAGCCACGGCGATTTTCTGAATTTCCTGCGCGAACACGGCGAAGCAGCCCTGCGCGTAGCGAAGGAACTCAGCGAAACCTACCAGACGGCATTTGCCGAAATGCGGACCATTGGGCTCTCGCATTCGGCGAAGGAGAAGCTGGCCCGCTTTCTTTTGGATTGGAGCGCGCATCATCCATCCGATAACGGGGCGATCAAATTCAGCCTCACCCTGACCCATGAAGAAATTGCGCAGATGATCGGCGCGTCCCGGGAAACCGTGACGCGACTCTTTGCGGACTTCAAGAAAAGAAATTTCTTGCAAATCAAGGGATCCAGTGTCACGCTCAAGGACAAGCGTGGGTTAGAACAGTTGTTGCAAGAGAATTAGGCCTCCCCCTTCCTGCGGAAATCACCTTTTTGAGCGAGTGCATTTTTGATTCCCATATTTCCGCTTTTAACTCCACCTCGGCTTCGAGGTTAATTTGGAGCCAAAGTGTCCAATATCGAACAGACGCGGTCCAATTCGATTTTCTATTCTTTGACGCTTAGAACTTCAGTTTGGAAGGTCCAGCGTGCAGGGCCAGGCGCCTGGGAGTCCAAAATGAAAATTCTGAATATTGATAGTCTGCGTCAGAAACGGAGATGCCGATTGTCACGGCATATCGTAGGGCTGGTACGGACAGCAAATCGCTTTGAATTTGGACAAGGAACTTGCTCGAGGCGTATCAATTGGAAAGGAAAAATGAATCGCACGGCGAGTTCACTTGTGGCTTGGGCCTGCGTTGTGGTGGCACTGTTTGCACCTGCGATCGCATGCGCGCGGCCCGCTCCAGGGTATGTTCAAGCCCAAGTTGCGGCCGATGCAGGCCCACCCCCGGCGCAGAGTAAGTCGCCCGCTGCCGCTACAGACACCTCCGATTACGTCGGGACGGATACATGCAAGACCTGCCATGAGGATATCTACAACAATTACGAGAAGACTCCACACTGGAAAACATTGAACGACAGTCGCGGGGGACCCTCCAAACAAGGATGCGAGGGATGTCACGGTCCAGGGGCAGCCCACGTTGCCGGCGGGGGTGACGTGACGAAGATTTTTATTTTTAAAAACCATTCCGCCAAAGAAATCAATGATCGTTGCCTGACCTGCCATGCGTCCGGCACGCAGCAAATGCAGTCCATCAATTCCGAGCATGCGAAGAGTGATGTCAGCTGCATCTCCTGTCATTCGCCGCACCATGCGCAGACCCCGGAATTCCTGCTCGTAAAAGCCCAGCCTGAGCTTTGTTACTCCTGCCATCTTCAGCAAAAGCCTCAATTCAGCATGCCCTTTCACCATCGCGTGAATGAGGGGCTGGTTCAGTGCAGCGACTGCCACAACCCGCACGGAACGGTCGGCGCAAAGCAGGTGCGAACCTCTGCTGCACAGGACGCCGTTTGCTTCACATGTCACGCCGATAAGCGAGGCCCATTTGTATTTGAGCATGAGCCGGTGAAGGTGGAAGGCTGCCAGTCTTGCCATACGCCGCACGGTTCGCCCAACGCTCATATGTTGAAGCTCAGCAATGTGAACCTATTGTGCTTGTCGTGCCATACCACTTCCTTTGCCAATGCGCCCGGCGCCCCTTCTTTCCATAACCAGGCCGCTCAATATCAGGCCTGCACGCTCTGCCATGCGCAGATCCACGGATCGAATGTCGACCACACATTGTTCAAATAGGGAGCGCGTGATGAACTGTAACGACCTGCAAGGGAGCGAGAGGATCAGCACAGCGGGATGCGAATCGGGTTCGATCCCGTGGTGCTGGAATGCGTCTTGGACTCCACACTGGCCATTCGCTTTAGCCCTTACCCTGATTTTGTTGTGTGCGGCCTCAACCAAGGCTCAGACTCAGCAGCCAACTCAGACAGTGACGCAAACGGCCGACGAATCAGCAGGAAAAACCACAGGAAACTACAATATTCAGCAGTCGGTGGAGTTCGGTTACCGGGACAGCATGATCGGTGGAAATCTGAACAACTACAATACGTTTGACAACCTCAATTCCGGTTTCCGGCTATTCGATTACACGGTGGATATGCGGTCGATCAACCACCAAGGGATATTGTTTGACAACTTGACGTTCAGCAACTTTGGTTACGGCGGCGATCCGAACGACGTTTCACGCCTGCGAATCGAAAAGAACAAGTGGTACGATTTTCGCGCGTTATACCGGCGCGATAAGGATATTTGGAACTACAGCCTGCTTGCGAATCCTCTGAACCCGGCGAGTTTCACACCGGCGACTCCCATCCTCAATTCGCCGCACGCACTCGATTTGTCCCGCCGGATGCAGGACTACGATCTGACTCTGTTTCCGCAATCGCGGATCCGCCTCCGGTTGGGGTATTCCCACAACGTCGATAGCGGACCCGCATTCACCACCATTGAGGGAGGAGAGGAACCGCTTCTGACAGACAACGTGCGGGAAACCACGAATGCCTACCGGATGGGAGTGGATTACCGGGGCATTTCAAAAACGACGCTGTCTTTCGATGAAATGCTCACCTACTCCAAGGTGGACAACATCGAAACGGACAATAATCTTACTTATCAGCTTTCCAATGGCACTCCCGTGGATCTGGGCCTCGTCTTCACCGGCACATCACCTTGCGCGAAACCGATTACGAACGCGGCGACCACTCCACCAACGGTTACCGCGAATTGCAACGGATATTTGTCCTACAGCCAAGTGCAGAACCCGCGGTCGACGTTCCCGACCGAGCGTTTCAGTTTTCAGTCTACCTACATCAAAAACTTTTCGATGACAGGGGCGGCAAGCTACAGCAGCGGTAACAACACGGTCACGGGTTTCAACGAAGCCATCGACGGCTGGGCGAGCAGGACGGTCACACGCGGGAGCACGACCGGCGGGCCGGCGGAGGCCAAGCGGGTTTCCGTCAATGCGAACTGGTCGGGCGACTACCGGTGTGACGGACAAGCTGAATATCGTCGATGAATTCCGGTACGACAACTGGCGCATCCCTTCCATGTGGGCCACGGCTGAGACGAACCTATTCGCCACGCCGCCCGGCGCCGGCCAGACCGGTTTGTTGCTGCCCATTTCGACGGTGACCCCCGCCACGCTCGCCACGATCTGCCCGGCGGCTCCATACAATGGTCCCCTTTGCCCGCAGCACAACACGAGTTCCGGCGCGGATGTGACGGACGAACTCGTTTCCCAATTCTTGGGACAGAACATCCGCTCGAACACGATTGAGTTGAAGTACGACATCGCGCGCAGAATCAGCGCCTACGCCGGATACATGTATACGGCCCGGACGATTGCCGATTTCAGCGCAACGTTCGATGCGGGTGAAATTTATTTTCCGGGAGGGCCCACGGGCACCGCGGCGAATGACTTCCTCGCTGCGCGGGGTGATTGCGCATTGGTTGCGGGCGCTCTGCCTGCCGTCTGTACGAAGAATGCGGACGGTTCGATTCAAGAAGGCTCGCCCGCGAATCTCGTGCCGGAAGCCGGCAACGACGCCGCCCGAAACCTCTACGTCATTCATGAAAATGTGGGGCTGGTTGGCGCCACGGTGCGGCCAACCGACCTGTTGCGGATCACCGCAGACCTGATGTTCGGCTATAACGACAATTCCTTTACGCGCGTCAGCCCCAGGCAACTTCAGAGTTACAAGATTCAAGTGCGCTACACTCCCACCCCGTGGGCGAACGTAAGCGGCTCCGTGGATATCCACGAGAATCGGGACAACGTATCCATGGTGAATAACCTGGAGCACGGGCGCACCTACGGCTTCGTGACCACGCTTGCTCCGAATCCCAAGCTGTTCGTTGATTTTGGTTTCAATTACATGGACATCTTTGTGCAGACGGAGATCTGCTTCCCGGATACGGGCTCCACGATCTTCACTACGCCGTGTCCGATTGCGGGCGCATCTTCCCCGCTGGGAACACTTTCTACCTATTCGAGCAAGGATTATTACGCGTACGGCGACGTGATGTGGAAACCCTACAAGCGTGTGACCGCCATGCTCGGATATGCGGGAAGCATCGTTCGCGGCAATACAACTTTTCTCAATCCCATGACGCCGACGGGCACTCTGGATTTCAACTACCTCAAGCCGCTCGCGAGCTTGGCGTTTGACATCTACAGGGGCTTGTCCTACAAGACGGCATGGAATTATTACGGGTATAACGACAAGGGGGTTGCAAACCCGGCTGGACTTGCAACGCTTCCGTTGCAGGATTTCAACGGCAGCAACGTTACGTTCTCGTTTCGATACGGCTTTTGATGAACTTTAATTCTGGAGAGGAGAAATTCAATGCTGAAGAAGATGGCGAAATCCTGTGGGGGATTCATTCTGTCCATCACTCTGCTGCTGATTTGCGTTCCGGCCGCGCGTGCGCAGGGGGATGCGGAAGCGACATTCAAAGCCAAGTGCGCAGGCTGCCACGGCGCCGACGGAGGCGCGAACACGCCGGCCGCGAAGACGCTGGGCGTTCGCGATTTCCAGTCTCCCGACGTACAAAAGGAGACGGACGCTGAACTTGCGGACATTATTACCAAGGGCAAAAACAAGATGCCAAAGTATGGCGACAAGTTGAAGGATTCGGAAATCAAGGATCTCGCAACCTACGTACGCATGCTGGGCAAGAAAAAATAACGGAACCTAGCGCGGGATGGGTTGTTATTCCCCTGCGTGGTTTTCCTCGACATGCAAGTGTGGGGTGCGGCTGGGGCGCAGCGCGCGCATGTGCGGAGCGAAAAAACACGGTGTCGAAAATCGCGCGAGAATTCAGTCGATGCTTGTTTCTGACGTGCGGTAGAAATCGAAAGAGGTAATGATGCCGGGACCGCTTGCCATTCTGTTCGTTCTACTGGGGACAACGATCGTATTGCTCATCGTTCTGCTGACGCGCGCATCGTTGACGGCCACTCCGGCCGGCAAGATTCTTGCTTTCCTCGCATTTTGCGCCTTGCCGATTCTTTGTGGTTTTTGGGGCCTGAACGAGCATCTGGAGAGGTCGAAGCAAACTGCGTTCTGCCTGTCCTGTCACATCATGGAACCCTACGGCCGGAGCCTTTATGCGGCCGACCCTATGTACATTCCCGCGGCTCATTTCGAGAACCACCGCATCCCGGCCGAAGAGGCTTGCTACACGTGTCACACGGACTACGCGATGTACGGAACGATTCGGGTAAAGCTGCACGGTTTGCGGCATATCTATGTGCAATATTTCGGGACGCCGATGAATCCCATTCACCTGTACGACCCTTACAATAATCGCGAATGTCTGCATTGCCATGCAGGTGCGCGCTCTTTTGAAAATGACACGCACATGGCCCTGCTGGATCAGATCAAGGCGAATCAGCTTTCCTGCGTCTCCAGCGGGTGTCATGACACGATTCACAACGCGGCATCGATCGACAAGGTCAAAATGTGGAAGTCTCAGGAATGACCACCAGTGGAGGCAAATTTTCCATGTCGTTCCGTCTCTCCGGCGGCTTGCTGATCATAGGATTGTGCATCGAAGCGATCAGCTTGTTCTGGGTTCATCCCCTCGCGTTTCTCGCTTTCTTCGTGCTCGGTGGAGTTTTTCTCGCGGCCGGAGTCTTGCTGTACCTATCTTCGCTTATCTTCCATCCATCGCAGACAAACCCAAACGATTCGCATTCTAAGTGAGCTTATACAACCGAGGTCCAACCAATTTCGGAATACACCGCGGGATGGGGAAAGCTTCAGTCCATCGAAGGCGCGGTGACGGTTTGTTGTACTGCTTGACATGGCATGAAAAACAGTATACTTTTAGGTTGTGATCCGGTCCTTCCGCTGCGCGGATACCGAGCGTCTTTTCCACCGGGAAAGCGTTCGCCGGTTCAAGGCGATCGAGCGTCCGGCTCTTCGCAAACTGGATATCCTCGATGCCGCAGCGGATATCCGAACGCTCTCAACATTGCCGGGAAACCGCCTGGAACGCCTGAAAGGGAATCGGCAGGGGCAGTACAGTATCCGCATCAATGATCAGTGGCGCATTTGCTTTCTTTGGCGCGATGGGCACGCCTACGAAGTCGAGATCGTTGACTACCATTAGGAGTTTGCGATGGCAAGAAAACTGAAGCCGGTACATCCAGGCGAGATCCTGCTCGAAGAGTTCATGAAGCCGCTGGGACTGAGCATGAACAGGATGGCGCTGGATTTGCGCGTCCCGGTAACTCGCATCGCAGACATTGTCAACGAGCGCCGGGGGATCACCGCCGACACAGCGCTGCGCTTTGCGCGCTACTTCAAGACCAGCGCCACATTTTGGATGAACCTTCAGACCCGCTACGACCTGGAAGTCGCTGAGGACAAGATCGCCGCGAAGGTCCGGCGCGACGTCCAGCCGCTGGAAGCAGTCCCTGCGCCAGAGGCGTGACATCGGAAGAACCGCGGAAGTATACGGCGTTGATGTTTTGAGGCAAACGCGACTTCGCGTCAGAAGATCCCCCACGAAATCTCAAAAGAACCATCGGCCGCAAGCAAGCGACGGGCAACCGCAGGGGGAATATGAGAATCCCTATTGAGCGTCCATGGGATGTGGATGGCTCACCTTGAGATCCAACAATGGAGAGAACAGATGGAATGCCCGCAATTTATCGGGCTGCGTCTTGGTAGGGCCTTTTGGCTGGCGCTCCTAATGGCTTCGTTACTGCTGCCCGCCGGGTCCTTGCGCTCCCAACAACAGCCGCCGATCAGGGTTGAGGTGAAAGTTGTCAACGTACTGGCAACCGTCCGCGACAAGCACGGCCAGATTGTCTCCAACCTGGGCAAGGATGATTTCGAGTTGGAAGAAGACGGGCATCCCCAAACGATCGCCTATTTCACCAGGGAGGCCGACCTGCCGTTGACGCTTGGCCTGCTGGTGGACACGAGTTTGAGCCAGAGCCGCGTGCTCGACGAGGAGCGCAGCGCCAGCCACAGTTTTTTGGACAACATGGTGCGCGAGGACAAGGACAAGGCCTTCGTGATTCATTTCGATCGGGAAGTGGAACTTCTGCAGGATTTGACGTCGTCCCGCCAGAAATTAGAGAGCGCGCTCGATTTGCTGGGCGCGCCGCAATTGGTTCGAGGCGGGAACGGAGGGGACGACGGAGGGTCGCGCCAGCGGTACGGCGGTGGTGGCACCTTGCTTTACGATGCCGTGTACTTGGCGTCCGATGAGGTCATCAAGAAGCAGCAGGGCCGCAATGCGCTGATTGTGCTCTCCGATGGAGTGGACCGCGGCAGCAAGGAGGCCCTGGTCGACGCCATCACGGCCGCGCAACGCGCCGATACAGTCATCTATTCGATTCTGTTTGCCGATGAACAACAATATCAGGGTCCATTTGGCGGCTACGGAGGCCCGGGAATGGGCCGGCACGGTGGTGGCGGCGGCGGCGGCGGCGGCGGCGGCGGCGGGCACAGATATCCTCAGGGAGAACGCCTTGACGGCAAAAAGATTCTCGAACGCATCTCCAGGGAGACCGGCGGCCGCTTGTTTGAGGTTTCCAAGAAACAGCCCATCGACCAGATTTATACGGCCATCGCGGAGGAACTGCGGAATCAGTACAGCATCGGTTACACGCAGGGGCCGGATGTTGCCCCCGGCTATCACAAAATTCATCTCACGACGAAGCAGAAAGATCTGGCCGTCCAGACGAGAGACGGGTATTACTCGGATCGATAGGGCAGCGCGGCAGGGTTGGACCGTGGTGGGTTATCTATGGCGCGTTGCCGATGGCGAGTGTGGAGACATGCCGCTCAGGTCGAGAGGGTGAGGAAGCTCAATATCGAGGAGGCGATCTTCGGCGCTGATTTTGGCGCGAATCCGAAAAACCGCTTCCGTATCGTTCGCATCCCAATCGGACGTGGCCAGCGGTTGCGAGGGATGTTCGGAAGGGTCCCACAGGAGTTCGTCCGATTTGCGCTGAACCTTTGTTGGGTCAACTTCAAAAAGTTGCCGGTCGTGAATTTTAATCAGCAGGAAGCGATTGTTCATTTGGAGGAGCAACGGATCACGCTTCTTACCTGTCTGATAAACGCCCCATTCTTTCACAGGCGCGTCATTCACACGGAACAATGCGTCATCGATGATCTTCCAGGAGGCGGGCTTGTCTTTGGCGAATGTCACTCCGCTCGAGACGCACACCGCCCCAAAGGCTGCCAGCAACGTTAATTTTTTGAGTAACCGCTCGCATGGATGATCCGCGCACCCCCGATTGATCTGTCGTGCACTACACAAGACGAGTTTTGCACACTTTCGTCCTCCAGCTGTGACAGTTCTTGAACGAAATGATTCGCCCTCTTTCCGCGCCAGACTGAATCCTTGGCACATAGGTGTATAATTTTGTTTTTGTTGTCCGGTCTTCCATTTCGAGCAAGCTAATATAGCGTCATCGTGTGTCTATGAATCTGGCAAGTCTCAATTGGGCTCATCCCGTGGTTCAAGAATGGTTCTCGCGGCGGTTTGGGGCCGCGACGGAACCGCAGGAGCAAGGCTGGCCGCACATCCTCGCCAAGAGAACGACGCTGATCTCGGCGCCGACAGGGTCCGGGAAAACGCTGGCGGCATTTCTCACCTGCATTGACCAGCTGGTACGAAAGGCCATCGCCGGCGAGCTCAGCGACACTATGCAAGTCTTGTACGTTTCTCCTCTAAAGGCTCTTGGGAACGACATCCAGAAAAACCTGGAGCAACCCCTCGGAGAGATCCTCCAGATTGCCGGCGCACGCGGCCTGCTGATGCCGGAGATCCGCACGGCCGTGCGTACCGGTGACACCCTAATGAAGGAGCGGCGCTCCATGTTGAAGCGTCCGCCGCACATCCTGGTGACGACGCCAGAGTCGCTTTACATTCTGCTCACCGCGCAGAAGAGCCGCGAGATTCTCAGGTCGGTCGAAACTGTGATCGTGGATGAAATCCATGCCGTCGCGGATGACAAGCGAGGAACGCATCTGGCGCTTTCGCTCGAACGATTGGAAGCGCTTACCGATCGGCCGCCGGTCCGGATCGGTTTGTCCGCCACTCAAAAACCGATCGAGTTGGTCGCCCATTTCCTTGCGGGAAGCGGCCGGCCCGATCCTGTGGTCGTGCAAATAGGCCATCAGCGCACCATCGACATCGCCGTGGAAGTGCCGCGCAGCGAACTCACCGCTGTGGCGACACATGAAATGTGGGACGAAATTTACGATCGGCTTGCCCAACTTGTCGAGCAACACCGCTCGTCACTTCTTTTTGTAAATACGCGCCGCTTGGCCGAGAGAGTGGCGCATCACCTGGCGGAGCGATTAGGAAAAGAGGCCGTGGCGACGCATCACGGAAGCTTGTCGCGCAAGTTGCGCCTCGAGGCGGAGCGAAAATTAAAGGCCGGTGAAGTGAAAGCGCTGGTGGCGACCGCATCTCTGGAACTGGGAATTGACATCGGCACCGTGGATCTGGTCTGCCAGATCGGATCGCCGAGGTCCATCGCGGGTGCCTGGCAGCGCATCGGCCGGTCGGGGCATTGGCATGGGGCTATTCCGAAGGGCCGCATCTTCGCGACGACGCGCGGCGAATTGATCGAATGCGCGGCGCTGGTGCGGGCCATGCGGCGCGGCGACCTCGATCGCATCAGCATTCCGGAGAATTCGCTCGACATTTTGGCGCAGCAAATTGTGGCCACTTGCGCGTCGGAGGACTGGAACGAAGACGATCTTTTTGCGCTGGTGCGGCGCGCTTACCCGTATCGCAATCTCGAGCGCAGCGATTTCGATGAAGTGATCGTGATGCTTTCAGAGGGTATCAACGCGCGCCGCGGCCGTTACGGAGCTTATTTGCATCGCGACCGGGTGAATGGCCGTCTACGAGCGCGGCGGGGAAGTCGACTCGCAGCGATCACGAGCGGCGGCGCGATTCCCGACAACGCGCTTTACACGGTGGTGGCCGAGCCGGAAGGGGCCAACGTTGGCACAGTGGATGAGGATTTTGCCGTGGAGAGTCTGCGCGGCGACATCATGCTGCTTGGAAACAGTTCCTGGCGCATCCGTCGCGTGGAGGCGGGCCGCGTCCTCGTGGAAGACGCGCATGGCGCGGCTCCGAACGTTCCTTTCTGGCGCGGAGAAGCCCCTGCGCGCACGCGCGAGCTTTCGCAGCAAGTCGCCGAGTTGCGGCAGAAGATCGCTGACATGACGGAAGCTATCGTCTATCGCCCGCCGCTTCGGGATTTTGACGCAGCCGCTCCGGTGTTTCGTTGGCTCGAAGAGGAATGTGGACTCGACCGGTCCGGCGCGGAGCAAGCTGTCGAGTACATCGTTGCCGGCCGGTCTGTGCTCGGCGCGGTCCCCACACAAGCAACGATCATCGCGGAACGTTTCTTTGACGAAAGCGGCGGGATGCAACTTGTGATTCACGCTCCGTTCGGCGGCCGGATCAACAAGGCGTGGGGGCTCGCTCTCCGGAAACGCTTTTGCCGCTCCTTCAATCTCGAATTGCAGGCCGCTGCAACGGACGAGGGCATCAATATTGCTTTGTCAGATCAGCACAGTTTTCCCCTCGCCGACGTTTTTCGCTTTCTGCATCCGGCCACGGTTGGAAAGGTGCTCGAGCAAGCGGTCCTGACTTCGCCGCTCTTCACGACGCGCTGGCGCTGGGACGCCTCACGCGCCCTTGCGCTGCTGCGCTTCCAAGGCGGCCGAAAAGTGCCTCCTCAAATTCAACGCATGCGCGCGGACGATCTTCTGGCCGCGGTATTTCCGGACGCCGCAGCGTGCCAGGAAAACATCTCAGGCGAGATGCAGATTCCGGACCATCCGCTGATTCGCGAAGTGATGAAGGACGCGCTTACCGAAGCGATGGACCTGGAAGGCCTGACAGATCTCCTGCCGCAGATTCTCGATGGACGCATTCGTTGTCTGGCTGTCGATACGCCGGTCCCCTCGCAGTTCTCTCACGAAATACTCAATGCGAATCCGTTTGCTTATCTCGACGATGCGCCGCTGGAGGAGCGCCGCGCTCGTGCCGTCGAAATGCGGCGCGTGCTCCCCGAAACCGTCGCCTCGGATATCGGCCGCTTGGACCCCGCGGCGATTGAGGAAGTCCGCAGGGATGCCTGGCCTGACGTGCGCGACGCCGAGGAACTTCATGATGCTCTGGAAACGCTGATCGCTTCTGCCCGAACTGAAGGCGCAGCAACAGGACAACTCAGAAATCAACGGCATTGGCTCGTCACCGGAACTTCATGCGCTGGAACGCGCGGTGGCCGAATCCAATTCCTCAATGGCGGGAATATTTTGAAGCGCTTGCCTCGCAAGGCCGAGCCGGAAGAGCAAGCATATCAGGCTGCAATTACTGGGTTACAGCCGAACGAACAAAAATCGTCGGCATCGATATTTCCCGGGATCAGTTTTGATTCGTCCATCGCCAAAATTGAACAGCCCGCGCCGACGAGAGAGGAAGCCCTGTCCGCGCTCCTGAGTGGCTGGCTGCAGCATTCAGGCCCGGTTCACGCGCATATTCTCGCGCGTCTTTTCAATTTGCCGGATTCGGAAATCTCCAATTCGCTTTTGCGGATCGAGGCGGCAGGCGCCATCTTGCGCGGCCATTTTACTGACAATCGGTCTGACCGCATCGAGTGGTGCGAGCGAAGATTGCTTTCTCGAATTCACCGCCTCACGGTCGGAAAACTTCGCAAGGAGATCGAGCCGGTGACGGCGGCGCAGTTTATGCGCTGGCTGGCGCGCTGGCAGCACGTTGCTCCCGGAACTCTGACCCTGGGAGAACGCGGCATGCTGGAAGTCCTGCGCCAATTGCAAGGCTACGAAGCTCCTGCAAATTCCTGGGAAAGCGAGATTCTCAAGCGGCGCGTTGCCGACTATGATCCCGCAATATTGGATAATCTTTGTTTGAGAGGAGCAGTGGGATGGGGCCGCCTGTCTCCACATCCCGCCATGTTGCACGAACGCGGAGAGCGCGGCCGCCGCATTGTCCCCAGCAGCATCGCTCCCATCACTTTTTTTGTGCGCGAGGATGCCGACTGGATGGCTTGCCGCCACCACGGCTCCGGAGTAGACGATCGAAGTGGATTGAGCCGCGGCGCAAAAGAAATTCTCGAACTGCTCGGCAGCCGGGGCGCATTGTTTTTCGTGGACATCGTGCGGGGAACGCGCAAGCTGAAGTCCGAGGTCGAAGCGGATCTCTGGGAACTCGTCGCAGCGGGAATGATCACCGCGGACGGCTTCGACAATCTGCGCGCGCTGATTGACCCCAAGCGCCGGTCGGGCCAGGGCAGGGGGCGCACCGTGCGTCCTCGCGACAGCGGAGGCCGTTGGTCGCTGCTCTTCACGGATCAGGTGGACGATCGAGCTCCAGCCATCGAGTCCACTTGCCGGATGCTGCTGAGGCGCTACGGAATTGTTTTCCGCGAGCTGCTGACGCGCGAATCGATTCAGCTTCCCTGGCGGGAGGTGCTCATCGCGCTGCGCCGCCTCGAAGATCGGGGCGAAATACGCGGAGGCAGATTCGTCAGCGGTTTCCTCGGCGAGCAATTCGCGCTGCCCGTCGCAGCCGACTCGTTGCGAGCCTCTCGATCCCAGGCGCCGACTCAGGAAGTCGTTCGCATCGCGGCCGCGGATCCGCTGAATCTGGTTGGCATCATTCTGCCCGGCGATCGAATCCCCGCCAATTCAGGCCGCTCTTTTGATCTGTGTGATGGAGTGGTCACTGAACCAAATCCAAGCCCAATCGAAAACCTGAGGAACGCGCGCGCCGGTTAGTTCAGCAACGAATTTGCCAAAATTGTGATGCAAATATTCAGGAAATCGGCGTGCAAATGGGAGTCACAGTGTAAGAAATGGCGGGGCCGACGAGACTCGAACTCGCGACCTCCTGCGTGACAGGCAGGCGTTCTAACCGACTGAACTACGGCCCCGGTGTAAAGGTTCTTGATTGGTGGGCAGTGCGTGATTTGAACACGCGACCTTCCGGGTGTAAACCGGACGCTCTAACCGCTGAGCTAACCGCCCAAAGTTTTCAAGCTCTCAAATTGTAACATCTCGCGCAGCAATTTCATGAAGAGAATGAAGCCCAGCCAATGCCCTGTGGGTCGCGGCTTCAAAGGCTGCGGAAAATGTCGGTTTTGGTGTCATTGTGAGCGAAGCGAAGAATCTCTCTTCGATTTAAGTCCAATGCACAGAGTGATTCTTCGCTTCGCTCAGAATGACAAACGTACTTTTTCCGCAGCCTCTTCAGCCGCGACGTCAAGCCGCAAATAATTGTGGGCTTTAGCCCCTGTCTCAGTCGCCTGCGCCAGCGGCGTTGGCGGGCGGATAGACCGGCAGCGTCACGTGCTCACCAAACGCCGCCTTCAGCCCTTCGACTGCGCACTTCTCGTCTCCACCAATCTGCTCGCCGCCCCCTCCGATGCCGACCGCGCCGATCATCTGCCCATCGACAACGATCGGCACGCCGCCCGCGTTAGAGAAGAGATTAAAGTATGTAGTTTGCCGCGGCGTATTCCCCGGGTTGTTCTTGAGGTTCGCATTGAGAGCGGACGTGGGCTGCCGCGACTTGAGCGAGGTCTGCGCTTTCAGCAGCGCCGTCCGGATGTTGTTGTACGCTTGACCATCCATGCGCTCCATGTGTACAAATTCGCCTGCATTGTCGAGGACGTAGATCGAGGCCGATCCACCCTTGGATGCCGCCCAGTCCCGGCAGCCGCGCGCGATTTTTTTCGCAGCTGCAAGTGAAATTTGATTGCCGTCAAAAACGTTGGCAGCGGCCTTGCCCGTCAACACATAATCCGCCGGCAGAGCCGACTTTGGCGCCATAGTTGCGGCGAACTTCGGAACCGGCACCTTTTGGGCGTCAGGGTTCTGGCGCGGCGCGATGTCTTCGGCAAGCGGCGGCACGGAGTCGCCGAACACTTCCTGAAGTCCCTTGTGCCCGCAAATCTCATCGCTCCATACCGGCGGAGTCGGCCTGGAGCCGCCCACGCCGACAAACCCGATTATTTGTTTGTTCACCACGATCGGCAGCCCACCCGAATTCGCAAATTCGCCGAGTTGAATGAACTGAAGCTCCGACATCGGATCCTGGATGGCCCGGTTCATCAGGAGCTTGCTTGGCGCGCGGGTCGCCATTGCTGCCCGCGCCTTCATGTCCGCGGTGATAATGTTTAGATACCCTTGTCCATCCATGCGATCAAAATAGACGTGGTTACCGTTGCTATCGAGTACGATGATGGTGATCTGCACGCCTTGCGCGGTTGCGGCTTTCTCGCAGGCGTTGGCGACGGCTTCCGCCGTGGCCAGGTTGATCGTGGTGAAGTCCTGAATCTTCTCGGCCATCTTGCCGCTGACAACGAATTTTTCCGGCACGTTTTGAGCGAACGCGGCGCCGCACAGCACGAGCGCGCCGGCGATCGCCAATCCAGCAATACGAAGTTTCATTTCGTCCTCCCCTGACTTTGGTTGCGCAAATTTTGCTCAGGCCACGGCAGATCTGTCAATTCGGCCTTTGAGTTGGCCGAGTATAACCCTGTCGGGTGCCTTCGCACCTGCAAATTCTTGCGCGGTCCCGCGGGGGCATGGGGGCTATCGAAAACATGTCTTATTCAACTCAATGCGGTCTTATAATCATCAGGGGAAGAAAACAAATGTCCACGAACACTCCTCTGCGGTTCCTTATTTTTTGTGTGCTGGTTCTCTTGTTTGTAAGTCCAACCAACACGTACGGAAAGCAAAGCGCAAAAATGGGAGAAGTGCGCTTCACTGCCGACTCGCAAGATGAACGAGACGCCGGCGTGTGGATCGACGGCAAATACGCGGGCTACGTCAAGGAACTCAAGGGTGACCGGAAAGTGATGCTCCCCGCCGGAGAGCATGAATTCGTCATCAAGCAAGCCGGATTCAAAGACCTCACCAAGACAATTGCGGTGGACCCGGATCAAGCACCTTTCCAGACGGTAGCCGTGGTGTTGGAAGAGAACACGAAGATGACGTTTCCCGGAAGCAATGCCGCCGAGCTGCGCCTGGATATCCAGCCCAAGCGCGCGGCAGTTTTCGTCGACGACAACTACATGGGCCATGGCGGCGATTTTGGAGGCAGGTTTCATTCCATGCTGGTCAGTCCCGGAAAACATCGGCTCAAAGTCGCGCTCGCCGGTTATCAGAACTATGAAACGGAAATCGATGCCGTCGCAAGCAACAAGTCCCAGATGAAAATAGTCCTGGAGAAGAGCAGCAACGCCCCGCCGGGACAGTAATCTGGCCTCGCTTACCCTCCTGAAGGCATCGACCACACTGCTTTAAGGCGAGATTTCTTCGAGCGCTCGGTCGCGCGTTTCCACAGTGCCGAAAGAAATTGCCGCGCCTGCGAGCGAGATTATTCCAAACAATAGAAACACGCCGCTCACTCCGTAGCCTGTCAGAGCGAATCCGACAATCGCCGGTCCAGCCGCCGAAGCAACTCGCAACCACGCGCTGGCCGCACCGGTTCCGAGACTTCGCAACCGCGTCGGATAAATTTCGGTCGTATACAAATAGACCAGCATTGAATTTCCGGAAATGAACATGAAGCTGATCGCCACCAGAACGATGACTTCGCGCGGATTGGCAGCGCCCCGAACCCAGATGGCGATCAGCGGAGCAGCCCCGAAAGCGTAGGCCAGGATGAACCACGGCCTGCGCCCCAGGCGATCCACCAGCATGGCGCAACAAAAAGCGCCGGCTAGGCCGGCAAGATTGATGATCACGCCATTTCGGAGCGCGTCCGCGACGCTATATTTGTAGTACGTGCGAAAGATCGTCGGCAGCCATGTATTTACGCCGTAAGTCACAAAATAGGTTGTGATCCAAATGAACCAGACAACGATGGTACGGAGGCGATAGATCCCCCGAAAAAGTTCGAGCCGGGAAGTTTCGCGCCGGGGAGCCGGCGCGATCGGCAAGGGCTCAGGCGCCGAAGAAATCACTGCTCCGCTTGAACGTGCAGCGCTCTCCATCTGTCCGACGATCAGTTCGGCTTCCTCGAACCGTCCTTTTGAAACGAGCCATCGGGGCGATTCCGGAAGAATGTTTCCGGCGAAAAGCACGAACACCAGGATTGCCGGCAATCCTCCAATCAAAAACATGGTCCGCCATCCAAAGAGGGGCACTAGCCAAAAACCCAGCAGGGAAGCGCCGACCAATCCGATTGGGAAAATCAACTGGTAGAGAAGGAAGAAGCGTCCCCGGCCCTTCGCGCGCGAGATTTCATTGATGTAAGCCGCCGCGACGGGAACCTCTCCTCCGAGCCCAATCCCTTGAATCGTGCGAAACAACAAGAGCGAGGGAATATTCCAGGACACGGCGCAGAGAAGGCTCATCACCGAATAGAGCGCGATCGTAATCTTTGCGCATCGAAGTCTGCCAATGCGCTCCGCCAGCCAGCCGAAAAAAAGCGCTCCCACAATCTGGCCGAGGAAGCTCGAGGAAATCAGTATGCCAATCGTGCGCGGCGCGAGTTTCCAAACTCCGATCAATGAGGGAAGGACGTACGCGATCGCCAGAACATCAAACGCATCGAAGAACGTGGCGCTGCCCATGACCACGAGCGCCCTGATGTGCCACGGGCTGACCTGGGTTCGCTCGATTCTCGCGAGAAGCGAAGCTGCTCGCCGGTCATCGGTGGCAAAGGCCATTCACTTATCCAACTTTGGTGGAAAATTCATCTGCTTACACGTGCATGTGCCGATGATCACCATATCGAGGAGTCGGTAGGGGCACGACATGTCGTGCCCCTACTTATGCGCACCTAGTTTTCCACGCCAGATTCAATGCAGGAGTTCCCTCAGACCTGCGCGAAACCCGCTGCACGCGTCTGCAGGGCTGATAATCTGGCCTCCGACTTATCGATTACGGACAGGCCGAGGTTTTTGAGCAATTCATAAATCGTGTCAATCTCAACCTGGCGGGGAAGCGGCATCGGGGGACGCATGTAGGGATTCGGAATCAGACCCCGAAGCCACGCTGCGGTTTTGTATCGCGTATGCAGGCGGCCCATGTCGGCGATGTATTCATGCAGCTGCACCAAGCCGCTGTCCCAAATCTTGCAAGCCCCCTCGAGGTCCCTGCGTTTCCAAGCGTCCAGGTGATCGAGCATTGGTTCGAACGCGAAGTTCCAGAAACCGCTCAGCGTCCCGTCGAACAATCCGGTGGCATTGTATTCGTGAAAGCGGCTGGCGAGCGCGCCCAGAACGGCTACGTGCCGGTCGAGCGACCTGAGCCCCTGAGCAATGATTCGAAATCCATCGTAGCCATACGTCATCTTCCACCCGACGATATTGGGGATTTCGCGGCAGATTTGGAGCGTGGCGTTCAACGGCAAGCCGGGAGAAAACGGCGGCCGCGATCCGGAAACCGGGTGCGTAATAATCGGCAGATCGACGGCTTTATCCTGCGCCTTGATCATGTCCATCCACACCTCGGGATACATGTCCGCATCCCAGCAGGAAGTGACGTCCTGCGCGCCGCCGGGAGGCGTCACAAAGATTCCGTCCGCTCCCAAGGCCTTCACGTCCCGCGCCGTGGCAACGGTTTCCTCCGTCGTCAGAGCCCAGGTGCCGGCGAAGAGGGGAACTTTTCCGTGAGCCTCCTCCATGGCGATCTCGAGGACTCGCCGTTTCTCCGCGCGCGTAAGATAAAAGATTTCTCCGGCCTCGGGATTTATGCACAAGCCGCCAGTTTTCAGAAAGCGGGGCTCGCGCAGGAAGTATTGAATGAAGCGGCGATAGGCCGGCTCATCGATTTGCAGAGACTCGGTCATCGGAAGCAAAATCGCAACGTAGTACCGGTCCGCAATATTCGTATTGCTCATAATGGCGTCTCCAAGATGATCGCTAGTCCGATCGGCATGGCTAAAGTCTTCTTCAAGGCTTGCGATGCGCTCCAGCATGTTTGCCATCACAGAGTTTTACCGTGCCACACAGCGGAGAAAACTTGACGGCGTGAATTGATCTTAGTCATACTGCGCGCCGATGGCCTCCAACAATTTCCACGAATATTATCACGATTCAAGCGGCTCGAAGCGGCGCGAGCGCACGGAATCTCTCCCGGCGGGATTTTCTCGGCGTAGCATCAGGCATCGGCGCGTGTGCGTTTCTTTGCGGCCATCCATTTGCTGCCTGGGCCGCCGCGAATCCGGGCCGCATCGATATTCACCATCACTTTCAGCCGGATATTTATTTTGCTTTCCAGAGGGCGCACAACGTGGGCTTCGACACGAATCAATGGAGCCTGGCGAAAGATTTGGAAGATATGGACAAGGCGGGCACAGCCATTGCCTTTTTGTCTCTCACGACACCGGGATTCACCATGGGGGAAATCAACGAGGTAAGAAAAGTCTCGCGAGGCTGCAACGAGGCGGCCGCGAAACTCATCGCGGATCATCCGGGGCGCTTCGGAAGTTTCGCTACGATTCCGCTCACGGACACCGAGGGCGCTCTCCGCGAAGCCGAATATGCGCTCGACACTTTGAAAGCGGACGGCATCTCACTCTTCTCCAATTACGGGGACGTATGGCTCGGTCACGCGACTTTCGCGCCCGTTTATGAGGAACTGAATCGGCGCAAGACGATTGATCTACGTTCACCCGGTTCTTCCGAACTGCTGCGCGAACCTGAGCGTGGCGAAGGATGGCGTGCCCAACGAAATCGCCATGATCGAATTTGGAACGGACACGACACGCGCCATCGCCAGCCTTGATCTTCAGCGGCATGACCACAAAATTTCCGGATATCACCTGGATCTTTGCGCATGGCGGCGGCACCATGCCCTTTTTGATCGAGCGCTTTTTCCAGGGGGGAACTTCGGCGGAAATTGTCCCGGGGATACTGACCAAAGGGCAGGACCAGCCGCCGGTAAAGAACTTGCCCGCGGGCGAAGTCATCCTTCGCGAGTTGAGAAAATGTTATTACGACACGGCGCAAATCTCGAACCCAGTCGCCCTCGGCGCGCTTCGGAAAGTCATACCCGTTTCTCAGATTCTCTACGGCACAGATTACTGGTATCGAACAGCGGTAGAAAGCGTTCGGGGCCTGGACACGAGCAAAGTATTTAGCGCGGAAGAACTGCGCGCCATCAACCGCACCAACGCCGAAAGAATCCTGCCGCGTTACCGCAAGGTCTAACGCGTCCGCTCCAGATGATTTGTGAACCTTGACACGACGCAGCGGCGGGCATATCGTCGCGAAACAACGAGAAAGACAATCACCCAGGAGTCCAGCGCTCCCCGGGAATCTGTCACGTTTCAGGAGAACGCCAAATGGCAACCACAAACAGGCAGGCATTAGAACGAAATCGGGAAAATGAGTTGGCGAACGAGTCGCCCGACGCGGACCTGGTGCGCACGGGCCCCGGCACTCCGGGCGGGCGTTTCATGCGGCGTTTCTGGATGGCCGTCGGCCGCAGCCAGGATCTTCCAAAAGGCGCCAGCAAACCGATCCGAATCATGAGCGTGGACTATGCTCTTTATCGCGGCGAATCAGGCCGAGCTCAGGTTATCGACTATCGCTGTCCGCATCGCGGCGCGCAGATGCATCTTGGCGAAGTGGAGGGCGATGATATCCGGTGCATCTACCACGGCTGGAAATATGACTGCACGGGCCAGTGCGTCGAGCAGCCCGCGGAAGATTCCAGCTTTGCCCGCAAAGTCAAAATTGGCAGCTATCCGACGCGCGAATACATGGGCCTCATCTTTGCATACTTCGGCGAAGGCGAGCTCCCGCAGTTTCCTCCGTATCCAGGCGAAAGATCTGACGCCATTGTCGACCTTTGGAACGTGGAAAACGTGCCGTGCAATTATTTGCAATGTTTTGAGAACAGCATGGACGAGACGCACGTAGCCTTCGTGCACCGCCCAGGCGGTTCCCATAAAAATATCGCCGACTTGCCGGTGGTTGGCGCGGAAGAGACAGATTGGGGCATGCTGCGCCTCGGAACTCGCGCGAACGGAAAGGTGCGGCGCAGCCTGCACTATATGCCGAACGTCACGCGAGTGATCGTGCCGCCCGTAGCGGGCATGGATGGCGTGGGCGGATGGGTGGAAATTTTCTTCAACTTCACGCCGATTGACGACGAGAATCACATGTGGCTGATCACCAGCAACGTGACCGTGAGTGGCCCGGAGGCGGAGGCGTATCGCGCTAAGCGCGCCGAATATCATGAAAAGATCGCCGCGGCTCGTCCCGCGCGAGATCTTGCTGTGGAACTCATGGCGGGCCAGCATCAGTTCGCCGAGATGAAGCATCCGGACCTGGTGATCGTCCAGGACATTGCGGTGCAGGCCGGCCAGGGGCGGATTGCCGACCGGCAGCATGAGCGGCTCGGCCGGTCGGATACGGCCATCATCCTATGGCGAAAAATCCTGGCCCGTGAGCTGCAAGCCGTGGCGGAGGGACGCCAAGGGAAAAATTGGACGCGCCCGCCCGCGGACGAGTTGCCGACTCTGGGTTTCTAATGCCGTGTACCCGCGCGTGGCATTTGACAGTTTTTCTTTTGCCCAAAAATGAAGGGACTCTCCAATGGCCGACCCGAGTGAAGAGAGACTCGTTCCACATCGTGCGTCCAATCTTAGTTCCGGGACTTTCCTGGAGGGTGTTTCGCGCAGGACAGCGCTCAAGCACGTGGCCGCAATAGGCGCTGGCGCCGCACTTTCAACCAGCTCGGTGTTTGCGGCGATGCCCCGCGTCGATTCCAATCCCAAGCGCGGGCGGATCGACGTGCACCATCACATGCTTCCCCCTTTTTACATGGACCTGCGGCGGGCAGTTCCCGACGTTGGGGCCATGCCCACATGGTCGCCGTCCAAATCGATCGACGACATGGAGAAGAACGGCGTCACGACCGCCATGCTGTCGCTCGCCGTGTCCGGCGTCACGTTCGATGCGGGAGAGGCTGGGCGCAGTCTGGCGCGAAAGAGCAATGATTTCGGCGCGCAGCTTGTCAAGGATCATCCCACGAGTTTTGGCCTGCTGGCGGCCCTGCCTCTGCCGGACCCACAGGGCAGCCTGGTCGAGATCGAATACGCGCTGGACACGCTTCACGCAGACGGCTTCGCGTTGCTGAGCAGCTACGGTGACAAATGGCTCGGGGACGCAGCCTACGCTCCCGTATTTGAGGAGCTGAACCGTCGCAAGGCCGTCGTGTTCGTTCATCCGAGTGCGCCGAATTGCTGCGCGAATCTTCAGGCGCGCGTGCCGGCGTCCACCATCGAGTTCTATTTCGACACGACTCGCACGATCGAGAGTCTGCTCATGAGTGGGACCTTCTCCCGGTTTCCGAATCTCCGGTTTATTTTTTCTCACGGCGGGGGAGCCATGCCCATATTGGCGAACCGAATGGCAAGGCTCTTTCCCAAAGACCTGGCGGCTCAAGCGCCCAACGGCGTTCTCTACGAATTAAAGCGGCAGTATTACGACACGGCGAGCGCAAGCAATCCGACCTCGCTCACCGCCATTCTGAGCATCGTCCCAAGCACCCAAATTCTTTTTGGAAGCGATTTTCCATTTCTCTCTGCAGGGGAACCCGCAAGCGACTTGATGCATTCCGGATTGCCGGACAGTACCGTTGAAGCGATTGACCGCAATAACGCAGTTCGATTGTTTGGACGCCTGAATGGCTAACCAAATGCGTTTCGTGAAGTGAATTTCGAGGTCAACGCGGATTTGCCGCGCTACGGGCTCGTCTTGCCAAGTTTGTACTTTGTTCGGGTGAGGAGCGAAGCCCGTCAATCTGTAGCTCAAACAAGCGTTTCAAATCGGCCAAACCCTTCCGGGGAGCTGGTCTCCGGCTCGCGATCCACCAACGAAGTGCGCCGGCAAAAACAAAGAAGAGATGACGTGCGATAAGAGTTGCGTCCTCGTCCGAATTGATCTGCCGATCCCGCTGCGCGGCACGGACCACCGCTTCGATTCCTGAAAGCAGCCGGTCGCGAATTTGTTGGAATTCGGCCGCCTGCTTGCCTTCGGAATAGAATGCCATGTCCTTCAAGAGAATGCGCGACAGCGCAGGGTTTTTGGCAAAAAACTCATAGTGTGGTCGGCATAAACTGATCAGTTGATCCAGCAAACGTTCTTGCGTTTGCGTGGCTTTCAGCGCCTCGTCGGTTACGGCTGCAAGCTCCTCGTTAAAGATAAGGAAAACCAAGTCGCGCTTGTCCTGAGCATAATTGAACAGGGTACCTAACGCCACGTGTGCATGCTTGGCGATCTGGCGGAGCGTCGCCGTCTCATACCCATGCCTGGAGAACAATTCGCGCACAGCGGCGCGAATGCGCTGCCGCTTCTCGAGCTTGTGCTGTTCCCGAAGTCCGAGTTCAGTTGACCCTTGAGGCTTCAAGGAGCTTTCTCCGGCTGCATTAGATCATTATCCGGCTTCGCCTGCCAAGCGCCGCATTCGGCGGTTAACAACGCAGATGCCTTCGCCGGCCTGCCTTGAAGTACCTTGGAAAAAGTCTGAGAATTCGTTGACATCAATCTCTTTGACATGCTACAAGCGGCCCATCGAGTCAGCGCCAGCTCGCAATTTTGGGTGTGGCAATATTGTTTTAGTCTTAAAACTGAACTTGTTCATTACTAGACATGCTCACAACGGAAGAGTGGTCCCGATTCTCACGATTTCGGATTCCAAGATCGCACGCGGCGCAGACCAAGGAGGAACTGTGGACAGCCTGGCGTTTTACGCGAAGAAACTCAGACGATTTTTTGTGACGGGTATTGTTGTTTTTCTGCTTTGCCTCCCTGTGTTTGGACAAAGCAACTTGGGCAGTATTTCGGGAAGCATCACCGACAAGAGCAGCGGCGTGATCGCGAACGCCACGGTCACCGTGACCGACACGCAACGAGGCCTCTCGCGAACATTGACCACGGACGATGCCGGGGAATACGTCGCTCCCAACCTGCTTCCCGGCGAGTATTCGGTCCGCGCCGAATCCAAAGGCTTCGCCAGGATCGAGCGCCAAAATATTCGGTTGGAAGTGGGCAAGTCCGTTCGAGTCGACCTGACCCTCCAACCAGGCGAACAAACCACCACGGTTACTGTCACCGAAGAACTCCCGCTCGTCGAAACTACTAACTCCACTCTGGGCGGTACTCTTAGCAACGAGACCATTAATGATCTCCCGCTGAACGGCCGCAATTATCAGAATCTCGTCGTCCTGCGGCCGGGATCAATGTTTTATCCGGGCGGCGGCGGATGGACCCAGAGCACCAACGGCAGCCGCCCTGAAGACAACGGATACATCGTGGACGGCTTGACCAACGACCACCCCTTGACGGCGCTCACCGTTATCAATGGCGCAGGCGTAGAAGGCGATGCCGCGACCATCTTACCCATTGACGCCATTCAGGAGTTCAACGTCATTGAAAATCCACCCGCGCAATACGGTTGGAAGCCCGGAGCCATCGTCAATGTTGGGCTGAAATCGGGCACGAACAATATGCACGGGACGGCATATGCGTTTGGACGTAGCGATGCATTCGACGCCCGCAACTATTTCGACGCGGCGCCCAGCAATGGAAATTGCATTATTTTCGGCCCCGCGCCATCCGCTCTGTGTAACAAGAACCCGGTAGAACTCGAACAGTTTGGGGCCACGGTCGGTGGGCCGATCAAAAAGGACAAACTGTTCTATTTCCTCGGATTTGAAGACGAGCGATATTCGTTGGGAAATTTATTTGAGCGCAACCTTCCTGTGGATCAGTCCCTTGCCGCGTCGCCAGCAGGGAACTGCCCTGCAGGTGTGACGGGAAATTGTGCGACGAGCCTTCCTGACGCCATCCTGGGCGCAGAGGCGCTTGGATTGCCGCCGAGCGCACTCAGTCTGCATTTGACCGGTTGCACCCAGGCAACACCCTCGGCTACGCCCGTCTGCACAGGTGGCCTGTTTCCGGCTAACGGTACAACGTCGGTCTCCTCTGGTGTGAGTCTTGAGAGCGTGTTCCGCTCCGACAATGGATTAGCGAAGATCGATTACCACATCAATGACAAGAACACTTTGAACGGCATGTATTTTATCAGCCGCGGGGACATTGTCGCGCAGGATCCCGGAACGTTCGCGGAACTGCAGCCTTATTGGCGTTCGCATCAAGCCAACGAGCCGCAAGTGTTCGGACTAAACTGGACCTATACTCCGAATTCGCACTGGGTGAATGAAGCCCGGTTCGGCATCATCTACATGAACAGGGAAAACAACACCCTGGATAACAACATTTCGAACACAACCTACGGCATCAACACCGGGGTGACGGCTCCTCTGGACAATGGGTTTCCTACACTCCTCATAGCGGGCCTCAGCCCACTGGGAGGCTTCCCGGGTTGGCCCATCGAAATGGGGCCTACGTGGGTGTACCAGGGCGTGGAGAACGTGTCTTACTTGCATGGCAATCATGCCTTCAAGTTCGGCGGAGAAATCCACAGGAACACCGTGACGGCGGGCCGTTTCAGCTACGGCAAAGGTGTGATCTTATTCCTTCCCGGTGGCGGAGGCACGCCGCTTGAAGAATTCATGTCCGGCACGGGTGGGGTTGCTAAGTTCCTGGTTGGAACGAGTCCGTTACACATGTCCACATGGCAATACGCCCTCTTCGCGGAAGATGAATGGCGCCTAAAACCGCGAGTGACGTTGACGTATGGTCTGCGCTATGAGTACATCACTCCACTTTCGGAAGCAAACAACCAATTGGGGAACTTCGATCCCAACTCGGCGACGGGTTTGGTGCAGGTTGGCAACCAGATTAAAACTGCTTACAACCCAGATCACCTGGACTTCGGACCGCGAGTGGGTTTGGCCTGGGATGTAACGGGCAAGGGGACCACGGTGGTGCACGCCGGAGCAAGCGTAGTAACCGATGACGGCATCCCCATGTTCCTGTTTGTAGGCCAGGGTGGGGAGCAGAACAATACGACGCTTGGACTTGGGGCAATCCCTACAGGCGCCCAAATCTGGGAGAACGGGGTCCAGGTCGGGACCTTTGGAGGCAACATCAATTATGCAGTAAATAAGGCGGGCGGCCCGCCATTCGCGGCTCACTGGGCGAGCCAGCCAGGGGACGGCACCGGCACACCCCTATGGTCCCTCGTACCAGCGTGTGGCGACAACAATTCGCCTGGACACTTCCAATGTGACATCCTCGGAGTGGACCGTAATTTCCGAAACCCGTTTGTTACCACCTGGACCTTGGGCGTTGAGCACACCTTCACTGCCGACCTTTCCCTAAACGTCGCGTACGTTGGCAATCACGGGGCGAGGATGCCGGGAATTACTGATCTGAATCAGCCAGTTCCGGTTCCCGGCAACGCCAACGCTCTCCCCGGTCCCTACGCCGTACAATTCCCTTACTTGGACAACATCAACTGGCTTTCGAACCTGTATACGTCCAACTACAACGGCCTGCAAGCCACACTAACTCAGCGGGCTGCCCATGGATTGTCTTTTGTCGCCGGATATACCTACTCTCATTCGCTGGACGGCTCCTCTTTCAATATCAATATACCTTTGCCGCAGGACAGCCGATTTCCACAGATGAACTACGACAGTAGCGTTTTCGACATAAGGCACCGTTTCACTTTCTCGGTGACCTACAATATCCCTGCAGTTCAGGCGCCTGCACAGCTCCTGAAAGGTTGGCAGCTCAATTCCATCGTCACTTTGCAATCCGGCGCACCCTGGGGAGTGGACGATTCCTCCAACAATATCAGCGGGACGAGCGAGTTCACTGATCGCTGGAATTTCTCCGGCAACCCGGGAGATTTTAAGTCGGGTAACTCCTCAATTCCGTTCTGCAGTGGTTTCGGCCCCGCAGGCGATACAACCAACGTCTCCTGTAGCCAAGTCACCCCGGCTGGCACAGAGGCGCTTTCAAGTACCGTCACATCGGCGTACGCGGCGTTGTGTAAGGCCAGCGCCGCCGACACTACGTCAAGTTTTCCCGGCGGGCCGGCGGGCACCGGTACCCTTGGGTTTGCAGGCTGCTATGCACAGGGAAATTCGGCGATGACTCCCCCCGCTCCGGGACATTTTGGCAACATGGCCCGTAACCCCTTCCGCGATCCTGGTTTTCGTGACTGGGATTTATCGATCACCAAGAGTTTTGTGTTCAAAGAACGGCTCACCGCACAGTTCCGGGCTGAGCTCTTCAATGTTCTCAACCATCCCAACTTCGCGAATCCGTACGGCGGATCGAATGGATTCAACGAAAACGATCCTTCTTCACCGAGCAACTTTGGCTGCGGTTGCGCCACGCCTGACCAGGCGGCCGGCAATCCGGTCCTCGGGACGGGTGGGAATCGCGCGATACAGCTGGGCCTGAAGCTACTTTTCTAACAACTCAGCGTATTCAACGAAACGGGAGCGAGCCTGAAATTTCGCGGCTTGCTCCCGTTTTTCTTTTGCCGGAGGGCAGCTGGTAACGGACCCACTATCAATTGATTTTGGCGCAGAGGATTGTCAGCGCGTCATCATGCTCGGTTGCGGCGAGGCAAGCCTCCGCCAGCTGACTCGCTGCGGGCTTGCCGATTACTGGATCGGCAAGGCGATGGAACTTGGCGCGCACATCAAGATCGCTAGAACGCGGCGGATCGCCTCTTGCGTCGAGGACGAGCTTTGTTTCCGTGCGGCCGTTCCTCAGCAGAGCATCGACACGGGCTGGGCAGCGCTCCGGATAGTATTTCTTCATTGCCTTGTCAGCAACTACCTCGACGCGGGCCATGAATGCCGCAATTTCTGATTCGCCCGCGAGGTTGGGGCGTGCGACGTTGTCCAGTTCGTCCGTCCGGCACTCGGCAAGGGCAAGCTGGTGGGCTGCGCTCGTGATTCTTGCGATGCGGTGCCAGCGGCACCGGAGTAAGGCTCCTGGGACTCAATGCGAATTTGAAAATAGTGATTCCCAGTAAAACCGATTTTCAAGGTATAGTATGGCCGCAGAAAGAAACCTGAGGAGGAAATAGAATGAGAACGAAACTCATGCTTTTGGTCGCTGTTCTGGCAGTTTCATTGGTGGCGGGAATGGCCAGCATCGCCGCACAACAACAAGCAGCTCCACCACCGCCTTCCAAGTTTAAATTGATGAGCTCCGCATACGCGGAAGGCTCCATGATCCCGACCCAATTCTCGTGTGCGGATCCGAACGCGGCTTCGCCGGCCCTTTCCTGGACCAATCCACCCAATAACACCATGAGCTTCGCCGTCATCATGCATGATACCGACGCCGCCCCGATGAAGGGGACGATGGATGTCACGCACTGGATCTTCTGGGGCATTCCCGCCAGCTCTACTTCGGTAGCGGCAGGGATCAAGCCGGATTCCTCGCCCGACGGCATCATGCAGGGCTCGAATATCCGCAAAGTGAATGGATATCAGCCGCCTTGCCCGCCTCCAGGCGCTACTCCGCACCACTATATTTTCGAAATCTACGCGCTGGATACGAAGCTGGACTTGCCGGCAGGATCGGCACGCGCCGATCTTTTGAAGGCGATGGATGGCCATGTGATCGGGAAGTCCACTTACGTTGGGATGTTTGGTCGATAGTCACCGGCATATTTTTCGAACAATACAATAGAGGCCACAACTGCTGTGGAACCCTCGATCGATTTTGATCAAGGCGGGGGTCACAGCGGTTGTGGTTCTTTATCCTTCTCCTTCTGCGGTGTATTTCCCAAATATTTTTCCAATGCTTTCCGAGCCAGGTCTTGGCCGCCTAACCCGAAGGCAATCGCCAACCCGAACATCAGCGCCCCGAAAATAATCGAAAATGCGGAAATCACGGTTTGCCTGGCCACGCCGAGCTCTTCCAAAGTCATCGAAATCGTTAGTATCCAGATCAGGAATCGGATCGACCAGCTTACGATTCTTGCGGAACGGTGCCCCGCATTGACCCCGGCAAGCAGCGCTGCACGGGATAAGAAGTTCGCCGTCATCAATCCCACGATCAAGATCAAGATTCCGACGAACACTTCGGGCAGAAACTGAAATAGCCGAGAAATTTGCTCCTGAAGACTGGCAACGCCGAGGACGCTGAGTCCAAGCAAAATAAATCCAATCCACGTCAGCCAAAAGATGGAGCGGCTGATCAGCGCTGTCATCGAAGGAAGATGCGCGGCGCGAAGAATGCCCGAAGCCCCCGCCTGTTCGGAAACTTGATCTAGTTTCGTAACGCTCAAGACGATGCGCAAAATGTATTTGAGCAGGAAAGCTACGAGAAGCCCGGCCACGATGATAATGAGCATCACCAAGAAACGAGGAAGAAAGTCAGCGATCATGTGGACTAAATTGCCGTAGGCCTGCTCTAAACCTTGCAGGATCGTTTGTCTCATGATTTCACCTCAATCTTTGCTTTCCACTTTTCCATCAGGTATGGTTTTTGGCGCTCGAACTCGGCGCAGAGATTTTCACTCGCCTCCTCCATCTCAGTGGCAGAGGAGTCAGAATGTTCAGTGAGAAAAGAATAGGTCATGCCCCGATACAGGGGCACCAGAGCCTGGACCAAGTGATCGCGATTCATGACGGCATGGTGGTAGGAAGCGGCAAAGTCATAGAGCGTTCGGACCCAAAGGTCAGGCCGAAACCTGAACGAGCTTTCCTTGCACGCAACGATGCTGTTAATTTCAGCGTGGGTTTCAGGATCCAGAATTGAGCTTAAAATCGGTTCCAATTCCGCAACGCCATTCCGGAACATCTCGAAGA
This sequence comes from uncultured Acidobacteriota bacterium, assembly GCA_963832265.1. Taxonomy (GTDB): domain Bacteria; phylum Acidobacteriota; class Terriglobia; order Acidiferrales; family UBA7541; genus Palsa-360. Next base: position 2,221,803 of record CAWHTN010000020.1, on the reverse strand, counting down.
TTCTGTGCGGGTCCAAGTCGGTCTGCTCCGAAGTGAGCTCATGCTCTGGCCCAAACGTCTGCACGGATTCCGATCTCTTGCAATCCAACCAGGTGGATTGCCTGGATTCCATGCACCAGAACAGATTTCCCACGGTTTGCCGAAAGACTTCTACAATGTCCGGCCCGGGGCCTGTCGCCGTTTGCAATCTTTGGCCAAGAAATGCTTGGCAGCAGCGAAAATCGTTGGAAATTGCGGAGATTGCCATCCATGCTTCCGGCCTCGTCTGAATCGACTCTTCGTGCCACACGTCCTGACTGAGGCAAGCTGAGGCCAGGCGCCCGGAAAATCCCCATTCATCCGAATAGAGTTCGCGGATTCCGCAGCAGAAGAGAGCGCGGCTCATCGGATAGAGCAGATTTCGGGCCAGCAATCCTTGAAACTTGTGGCGCGAGTAAAGGGGCGCGACAAAATCGAAATTCTCGCGGATTACAGGCGTCAGCAAATTGGCGATCCGGTCAGGCGTTAGATCGGATGTTCCAGGCGAAACCATGGCGCACGCTCGCGCACGCAACAAGTCCGCGGCGGTCAGAACCGTGCGAAGAGCCAATCCTGGGGAAGGCAGGACAGAAAAGTCCGCGGTCACTCGCTGGACCGTGCGAAGTGACCTCGCCAACGGCGCACTGTTTTCCTGCGAGCCGCCAAGCGCGGCTCCCGAGGCATCGCTCCCTTCGGTATCTCCCCTGCACACATTGACGATGACGGCTCGCTGCCTGGTAAAGTTCTGCTGGAAACTTTGTTCGATGGCGCGAAAAGTGTGGCTGGTTGCAATTGCATTGCCTTGCGAAGAGATCCCCACAAGGAGGTCCACCTCACCGACGCTGATGAGCTGACGAATCAAATCGTCCGCGAGTATCGTGTCTTCGGCCAAGGCGCTTGTAGTCTCGCTTTCAACTAAAAGTATCTCGAAAGGTTCAGCGATGTGAAGGCGTCCGCCGCTCGATCAAATCCGGCGAAGCTGAAACCAATAAAACTGATACGGCCCCAGTGTGAGCAAGTAAGGCACCTCTCCAAACCGGGGAAACAGGTTTCTCCCGAACATCTCGATTGGGATAAAGCCCTTAAAGCCTCGCACATCCAGTTCGACAGCTTGCGCGGAACTGGAAAGGTTGTTCACAATGAGCACTGTCTCCCCGCCGAATTGACGGACGTAGGCCAGCACTCGGTGGTTTGCGGGTTTCAGAAATTGAATCGATCCGCGGCCAAATACTTGGTATGAATTGCGCAATTTGATTAAGGACTTCATCCAAAGGAGGATCGAGTGCCCCGATCTTATTTGGGATTCGACGTTAATCGCCTGATAGCCATACACGGCGTTGGAAATTACGGGCGAATACAAACGTTCCGGATCCGCGGTCGAGAATCCCGCGTTCACATCGCCATTCCATTGCATAGGGGTGCGGACCCCATTCCGATCACCCAGGTAGATATTGTCCCCCATGCCGATTTCGTCTCCGTAATAAACGATAGGCGTTCCCGGCATGGACATCAATAATCCATTCAGCAGTTCGATCCTCCGCCTGTCGTTGTCCATCATGGGAGCCAGGCGCCGGCGGATTCCTCGATTGATCCGCATCGTCTTATCCGTCGCATATTCGTCATACATATAGTCGCGTTCGATGTCCGTCACCATCTCCAGCGTGAGCTCATCGTGGTTGCGAAGAAAAATGCACCATTGGCAGTTGTCGGGTATTTCGGGGGTCTGGTCAAAGATGTCGATGATCGGCTTGCGGTCTTCCAGCTTTACGGAAAGGAACATTCGTGGCATCAAGGGGAAGTGAAATGCGGTGTGGAATTCGTCGCCATTTCCAAAATAGGCGCGAACATTGACAGGCCAGTTGTTCGCCTCGGCGAGAAGCATCTTTCCGGGATAGGCCAGATCGAGACGTTTGCGAAGGTCGCGAATAATCGCATGCGTTTCGGGCAGGTTTTCACAAGGGGTTCCTTCGCGTTCCACGAGATAAGGAACCGCGTCAAATCGGAACCCGTCGATGCCTAGATCCAGCCAAAAGCACATAATTTTCCACAGCGCTTCCAGAACTGCTGGATTGTCGAAATTCAAATCCGGTTGGTGACTGAAAAATCGGTGCCAGTAGTAGGACTTTGAAACGGGGTCCCAGGCCCAGTTGGATGTTTCCGTGTCCACAAAAATAATGGGCACGCCCTCATAGCGAAGGTCCGTCTGACTCCACACGTACCAGTCGCGTTTAGGGTTTTCGCGGGAACTTCGCGCCTCCTTAAACCAGGGATGTTGGTCCGAAGTATGATTCAAGACCATCTCGATGATGATTCGCATCCCCCGAGTATGAGCTGCCAGCAGGAACGCTTTGAAATCCTCAAGCGATCCGTAACTCGCATGGACAGACGTGTAGTCCGCGATGTCGTAACCGTCGTCGCGCAAAGGGGAAGGGAAGAAAGGAAGAAGCCAGATGGCGGTAATTCCCAGGTCTTGCAGGTAGTCGAGCCGTTGAGTGAGGCCGGCGAAGTCGCCGACGCCGTCCGCATTGCTATCGCAGAACGTGCGCACGTGCAGCTGATAAATAACTGCGTCTTTGTACCAGAGGTTATCCTTTTGCAGCGCCAACGCTCGACTCTCCTTTCCATTCTGAATCATCTTCGATTGGTGAGGCGCCCGCAATCCATGACCGTGTGTTGGTTTCCTATACGTCAAGCGACTGTGAGGAATTTAAGAGGAAATTTGGCGGCTCGTCAAATCAGGGCTGCCTCCAGTTTGGCAAGCACGGCGGCGACTGCTGCTGGACTGCGTATAGAATAGCGCGCTCGCGTCGGGCGTGGAGCGCCAACTCGGATGGAAATGCCTTTACCGACTGCCACGAAAGCAGACTCGTCCGAAAGATCGTCTCCAAAATAAAAGGGAAGAGCACGGCATGGGGTCGGTTTGGCCAGGAATCGTTGCACCGCGATTCCTTTGCCCTGAATGCAGCGGGGGACAATCTCCGCGTCACGAAGATTTTCGATGACGCGCAGAGTTTTCTGAAAAGGCAGCAGCAGGGAACGAAGCTTGCGCCGTGCACGGTGTTGCGCCGGCTTGGATGCGCCGAGAAAGTGAACCGACAAGCTGAAATGTTTGTCTTCCACCCAGATACCGGGAATGGAAGAGAGATGAATGGACAGTTGTGTTCGAGCAGACCGAAGGGCGCGGAGAGCCGAGATTGGAAGCGGAGAATGACCGCTTCGCTCCCATCCGTAGAGGCCATAGTAGTGAATGCCGGCGAGGCCGATGTATCGCCGGAGCTCGGAGCGGCGACGGCCACTGATCACGACAAGTGTGACGCGAGGATGACGCGCGAGGCGCCGCAAGATCCGGCGGGTCGCGGGGCCCATGCGCACCTTGTCTGGGAGGGGCGCGATATCAACAAGCGTACCGTCAAAATCCAGAAACACGGCGACGCGGCAACTCGACCCGATTCGAGCGGCAATGCGAGCCCAATCCGCGGCGAGGCTAGGGGCCATACGCCTGATTCGGCTCATCGTGCTTCGACCCGTTCCGGGGCATCAATCCGAATCTCGGTGAGGTCGGATAGGAGGCCGGCGGCCCACCTGTAAATATTATTTTCGCGGACGCCGGAACGCAGCTGCTGCATCCGGACGGACTGTTCTTCTTCGGACATATCGAGAGCGCGGTGGATGGCCCCGGCCAGTTGCTGGACGTCATACGGGTTGACGAGAAGCGCATCGAGAAGCTCGAGCGCGGCGCCGGCAAAGGTACTGAGAATCAGGACGCCGCGGTCGTCTTCACGCGCCGCGACAAACTCCTTGGCGACCAGATTCATGCCGTCGTGAAGCGACGTGACGAGGCACAGGGATGCGGCACGGTAGAACCGCTCGATTTCCTGATGCGTGTGATGCCTCTTCAAAAGCAAAATTGGTTTCCAGCGGCCGGCCTGAAAACGCGCGTTGATCCGATCCGCTTCCGCGCTGACTTCGTCCAGGAACTTCCTGTAGCGGTCGATATGAGTGCGGCTTGGAGCGCCGATCTGCACGAAGGTGAATCGCCGCTGATAAGCCGGGTTCAATTCCAGAAAGCGCTCGATGCCGCTGAAGCGCTCAAGAATCCCCTTGGTATAGTCGACGCGGTCGACTCCAACGCCAAGCAGGGTAGCCTCTATCCCCAACTCTTCGCACAATGCGGCGCGCTCCGAGCCGGAACTGCGCGCCGGTTCGTCCCGCAGCGCCGTTTCGGGGAACGCCACGCTGATGGGGTATGGGCGCACGCGCGTGACGTGGCCCTGACGGTTGACAGCGAATCGGTCCCATTCGGTGATCGCTTCCACCGCGCAGTCCACTGTCTCCAGAAAATTGTTGCAATGCGACTGAGTGTGGAACCCGATCAGGTCGGCTCCCAGAAGGCCGTCGATCAGTTCGCGTTGCCACGGGCAAATGCCGAAAGCTTCGGCATTGGGCCAGGGAATGTGCCAGAAGATGGCGACACGCGCATCTGGACGCGCTTCTTTGATCATTCGGGGGAGCAATGCAAAGTGATAGTCCTGAACGAGAAGGATGGGCGATTTGGTGCCCTCCATTTCCGCAAGGGCGGCATCGGCAAACCGGCGGTTCACCTGCTGGTACTGAAGCCAATCTTCCGGCCGGAATACCGGACGTGTATGCGCGATGTGACACAGTGGCCAAAGGCCTTCATTGGAGAAGCCGGCATAGTAGCCCTTCTCTTCTTCGCTGCTGAGCCAGACACGCCGAAGCGAATACGCTGGGTGATCGGGCGGGACTCGGAGGCAATCGTGCGCGTCAACCGCTTCGCGGTCGGCGCTGCCTGAGCCGTGAGCGATCCATGTGCCGTCGCAAGCAATGAGGACAGGTTCGAGTGCGGTGACGACGCCGCTAGCGGGCACGATGATATCTACGGATTTGTCTTTGTCATTGAAGGCGTGCATATAAGGCTCGCGATTCGAGACGACGAACAGCGGCTTATTCTGCAGCTTGTTCCTCACACTGACGCGCAGGCGCTCCGCCGTCCACAGAGAAGCATTGGAATCGCGCAGGCGCGCTTCCTCTTCCGCATTAGCTCGGGCGACGCTCAGATCGCGAGCTAAATGCGTGACTTCCTTATGGATCTGGTCAAAAACTTCGCCTTGGGCAAGAGCAGGGACGTCACGGGACTGACCGGTGCGGAGCATGCGAAGCCATTTCGTGGTTTGCGCGAGTGGATCCGTGAAATTCCAGCGCACAAGGACAAGCGCGAGGAGCGAGATAATCAGCGTTTGGAGGGTGGCGTTGAGCAAAGAGTCGCGCAGGGTGTGAGAAATCTGGGTATCGATATAGCTGGCGTCATGCAGTACCACGAGGGTGCCCGCGGTTCGTCCATTAAGACGCAGCGGCAAGGCATAGAGGTGAAGGGGCATTTCACCCATGCGGACAAATTCGCCGTAGCCAAGGCCATGGCTGGCGGCACGGACGGCGGCCGCAGGTTGGGATTGGAGTTGAGGGGCGAGGCCAGACGTCGCGGCTAGAATTAAACCGCTGGCGTCGTAAACGGCAATCCCTTTCAAGTGTTCGCGCTGGCTGAACCGTTCGATGACTTCTTGGATGCTACCGTCGAGGTTGGGATCGAATAGAGGTTCAACGGACTCCTGAAGGCTGGCGCCGAGAATCTCAGCGCGGTGCGAGAGATCGCTGCGGAGGATCCGCCTCTGCGTATGCACCTGATACGCGGCAAAGAGCAGGCAGCCGGCGGCCACGCTCATAATCAGAGGGACCACCATTTTCAAAGTGGTGCGCATCGAAACCTCTAAACGCCTACAGTGTCGAACAACGATACAATCTGTTCCGAACTGAACGACGGATTCCCGGGAACCGATTCAGCTTGGCGATCCGCGGAAGTGCTCCGCTAATTTGAGATATCGACCATGCTGCTTCCACAGCCATTCTTGCCGCTCCCTCGCCATATTCCACGGTCTACTAGATAATACACGCGGTAGGCCGATCAAGATCGGCGCTTTATGGAGAAGGGTGTTTACTGGTGACGGCCTGGGACACGAAGAAACATAATTGCGAGTGCCTCATCACGAGGCGCCTGTCAGGAGTCCGCCAAGAATGAGCCAACTGTTGCCAGTCTCGAATCCTCAAGGGTCTGATTCGGAAATGCTTGACCATCTCTGTCGTGAAACATTCGATTTTTTTCGCCATGAATTCAACCCTCGAAACGGCTTGATCGCGGATAAGACCGAGCCTGGATCACCTTCCAGCATAGCGGCCGTGGGAATGGGACTCAGCGTCTACGCGGTGGCAGTGGAACGAGGATTCCTTTCACGAGCGGAGGCAGTTGGCAGAACTTTGGCGGTTTTGAGGTTCTTTCATTCCAGCCATCAGGGGCCGGAACCTGATGCAACTGGATACAAAGGGTTCTACTACCATTTCCTCGACATGCAGACCGGCCGCCGCGCCTGGCAGTGCGAATTGTCGACAATTGATACGGCTATATTCATAGCAGGTGTTCTTACGGTGGCAAGCTATTTCACGGCGACGAGTGAAGGCGAAAGCGAGATACGAGACCTTGCTGAAATTCTTTACCGGCGCGTCGATTGGAATTGGGCTCTGAATGAAGCGGCGACGGTCTGCCATGGTTGGAAACCCGAATCGGGGTTTCTTCCTTACCGATGGGATACGGGCTATAGCGAAGCCCTGCTTCTTTACGTGCTGGCCCTGGGATCACCCTCGTTTCCTATCGATACCGAAGGGCTTTACTGATTGGACCTCAACTTTTGAATGGAAAAAAATCTACGACATAGAATACCTGTATGCCGGACCGCTGTTCATTCATCAGATGTCCCATCTCTGGCTGGATTTTCGAGGCATTCGTGACGACTTCAACAGAAAAATGGAGATCGATTATTTTGAGAACAGCCGGCGCGCCACCTACGTTCAAAGGCAATATGGAATCGAGAATCCACAAGGATTTTCAAACTATCACCAATACGGCTGGGGCCTTACGGCGAGCGACGGACCAGGGCCTGCCATCCTCCAGGTGAACGGTATCCGGCGAGTATTTTACGATTACGTAGCGCGAGGCGCTCCATTCGGCCCGGATGACGGCACCATTTCCCCCTGGGCAGTTGTCGCGTCACTCCCATTTGCGCCTGAGATTGTGATCGACACTCTCCGACACGCCATCGAACGTCTCGTTTTGAAGGGGCACAGCCCGTATGGATTTGACGCCAGTTTTAATTCAACTTATCAAGAGACAAGCAGAAATCCGCACGGCTGGGTGTCTCCCTGGATCTTCGGCTTGAATCAAGGTCCGGTTATTCTGATGATTGAAAACTTCCAATCGGAGCTTATCTGGAAGACTGTTCGGAAGTGCCGCTACATCGTAGAGGGTCTGCGTCGCGCGGGCTTTCGTGGCGGGTGGCTTGATACAGAGAATCTTTAAGTTGGTTGGCGGGCCCGGTCTTGAAGCCCTTTGAATTTCGACAGAAGCAAAGTTCGCTGTTCCGAACACGAGGGGTCAGATGTACTTCCCCAGCAACACAAGAAATTGATTTGTCCGTCGTCAATTGTGCGGTTTACGTCTTTGGGTTGGCTGTAATGGTAACTTCGACTTCAGCACCCTTTTTGAGCTTCACATCATCGCCATATTCGTCGGTTAACGTATTTTCAATACGGATGTCTCGATATCCGTGCTCGGCCCCGTCAATAACAATCTGAGCCTGTTCCACTTGGCATGAACGTAGAGACGGTATGATTTTGTCGACGGTTCTGGGCAAGGTGGCGCTTGGCTGTTGTGGAACGCGTGCATGATCTAATTTCAGTTCCGCTATTCTTGCGGACCTGGCCATGCGGGGCATCGACATTTCCTTCTTGACACTGGCAGGTGTCGGGTTTGCTGGTTCTTTTTTCGATTTCTTACGGAGCATGCAAACATCATGGCATCGAGATGGAACCCATGCAGTCCCATTTTGCACAGTTTCAAAATAGGAAGCCAATTCCTGTGGGTGACATCACGTTCGGATCGCAAGATCAAGAGTCGGATTCATCGCGATTGCCTGCAAAGCGTCCACAATTGCGGGCAAGCGCAGGGGATGTTTCACTCGTTGGTAAAAACGATGCGGCCGCGCCCATCTCCGCGTTGGTAAATGGGCGCGGGCAGGATGTGTGGCAACTCGCAGGCATCTGTTGTTAGCATCGTGAACGCAGTGCGGCACCCGCTTATTCGACCATCAGCGGTTTTTATAGTGTCTGGAGAAGTAAGAGACCGAGCCTCTTCTTTTCCCGGTAATTCACCCCTCAGATATGCGTCGATGTTTTTTTCCATATCTACGGGAAAGGGTGGCACGGGGCCAACGAGCTTTTCTTGATAGGTCTTCAGCATGATTTCCCTAAATACTGGAAGAGCGGCACTGGCGCCGGTTTCCTGCACCCCCAGAGAGCGATTGTCGTCGAATCCGATGCGCACCGCCACAGTGATTCCATCGGGCCCGTAAGTAGACCCTATAAAGAGGGCATCCCGGTAGTTATTTGTGGTGCCTGTTTTACCCATCACAGGGATGGGGAAGGCCCGCGTGTCGAGTGCGTGTGCGGTGCCCGCCGGAATACGGATGACACCTCGCAACCCTTCCTGAATCATGGCCAATCCGGGATTGCTCTCGCTAAAGAACAACATGGGAGTTGGTAGCTATAAACAATCTCTCCCCCTGCATGTTCGATCTTGTCAATCACATGCGGTTCCACATGGACGCCGCTGGCCATGAACCGGTAGGCATTTGCGAGTTCCAGCAATGTGACTTCGGATGCACCGAGGGCCGTTGTAGCGTACGGTTGTAGCTTGGTTCGGATACCTACTTCTTTCGCAGTCTCCAAGATAGATTGAATTCCGATCTGTTCTGCAATCCAGACGGCTACTGCGTTTCTAGATTCCGCGAGAGCCTGCCGTGCCGGCATCAGTCCTTCAAACTGATTGTCAAAATTGGAGATCCATTTGGGAGGGCGATTCTCGGCTTCCACCACCGAGATCGGTTCGTCGGGCACGGAAGTGTCGAGATCGAGATTGCCCTGACGAAAGGCGGCCAGGTAGACAACGGGTTTCATCGCCGAGCCCGGCTGGCGTAAGGACTGGGTTACGCGGTTAAAGTCACTGTACGTCGTGTTATGGCTCTTATATACATCTCGCCCACCTGTCTCGGCCAGGATAGCGGAGTCACTGTTCCGCAAGACGACTACGGAACCCTGAATCATTCCCTTACTCCGAGGGTGGCGCTTTTCATAAAGCTTCAACCCGTTTTCCAGGGCCGTATTCGCAATTTGCTGGAGCTGGCTGTCAACTGTCGAATAAACCTGGATGCGGCCACTCAGTAGCTGGGCTATCTCCATTTCGGAGCCTATGCCGGGGCCGAGCTGTTTGAGTTCTTCGAGAACGTTTTTCACTGCTGCGGGCGCATCGATCGGACTGGTGACATGAATGTTCAGACCAATGGGGGCGTGCTGGCAGCTTAGGGCCGTCTCTGAGGACAGAAAGTGGTTTGCAACCATGAGGGCCAAGATCTGATTTCGCCTGCGGAGAGATTTTTGATTGTCTCTCAAGGTGGGGGCATAGTCGCCAGGCGACTTCGTGATTCCAGCCAATAGCGCCGCTTTGGCAGCATCAGCGGGAGTGAACGCCTCAATCGGTTCGCCAAAATAATATTGTGAAGCCGCAGCGAAGCCGTATCGTCCATTGCCTAAATAGATGAAGCTGGCGTACCGCGCGAGGAGTTCTTCTTTCGCGCGGCGCTTGGATCCGTAGCGCTCCTGCATCTCTCCCTCGAGCCACAAGGAGAGGCGCATGACCTCTAATTTCAGCAGGAATTGGTTGGTGGCAGGCACGCCAAAAACGTATGACAGAACGTGCGGAAAAATCCCCCGGTGCTGGAGCGTATTGTACTTTTCCGTGCTGGTAAGCTTTTGCAGGAAGTACCCGCGCACGAGCTGCTGGGTAATCGTCGACCCGCCTTGTGGGAACACGGATGCGTACTCTGAGGCATCCTTGCTCTTCGAGCCTATAAAGCGCCCAATCAAGGCACGAACGCTTGTCTTGCTGAGCATGCGGGGGAAGACAGAATAATCCACACCTGAGTGGGAGAAAAAATTCTTGTCCTCAGCCGAAAGGATAGCCTGGCGCAGGACAACGGGGATGGCCTCATATTGTGTGATTTCCCGGCGCTCCCTGCCCAGTTCCGCGAGGACGTGGCCCTTCGCATCATATACATGACCCATCGTCGGCGGCTCAAAACGAATGAACCCCTCTAAGTCAGGTAGATTCGTTCGATTGAAATTGATATAGATGCCCGCGAACAGGACACACACAAGCGGGAGGGCAGCTAGAAGAAGACCGAATTGAACCAAGAGATTTGACTTGCAAGCGCCACAAACGGCAACAAGTGACCTGCGAAGTGCACGACGAAGCTGGCGGAAAAATGGGCGAATATTCAGCACTCGATCTGCCACGACTGAATCGCGCCGCGTGTTTTTTCACTTCCACCGTTCGCGTAGCTTTCTGGCAAGCACATGTTCGGAATAACAAGACTAGCAGGCTAGGAATTTGCAATCTGTTCAATACAGCGCACGTGGATAACTCGATTTGAGCCATCCATCCGGATCTCTGCCCATGGTACGGAAGAAAACTAGACCAGAGGAGTGCCAAGATGCCGCACTGGGAGTGCTCGTACGGCTTGCATCTCGAAGGATTCTTCAGTGGGAGAGACAATTGCGTCCATTGCTTTGATTTGCTGCAGCCTAAATGCGACGGTCACGCTGACTAAATGCATACAAGATGAGTTCCACGCGGCTGGATACTCCCAACTTCTCAAAGATCCGGTAGATGTAGTTCCTTATGGAATGTTCCTTTACTTTGAGCTGCTGAGCAATTTCACGGTTCTTCAGGCCGTCCGCGACGAGATGGACGACTTCTTCCTCGCGATGGGTCAACAGGGGCATCTCATCGGATTTGTTAAGATGAGGCGGCAGGATATGAGTTAGAGCGCTTAAAATGTGTTCGACATCCTGGTTACTAGCCCAGATTTGTCCCTGATGGACCGCTTGGACGCACTTCGAGAGGGATTTCAAGGAGTGACTTCGATAGAAAACGCCCCGCGCACCATCCCGAAACGCGTTGACCACTCGCTCGGGTTTGGAACTCTGCAGGAGCATGATGGCAGGAGTACCATGAGAGTCCCGCGCTTTCTGAAGGACCTTGATGCCTTCTTCGGGGCCGTCCTGAAGTTCTTCACTAATCAGTGCCACGTCTGGTGTGTGGGAACCCAGCTCGCCAATAATCTTCTGAGAACTGCCGGTCAAAGTTTCAACCGTGAAACCTCTTCGGCCGTGCACGAATGCATTCTTTAGCAACTCGCTCGTCATGTTATCGGCCGTGACAACGAGCACAGAGATGCGATCTTTAGGCCGTCGAAGGGGCTGGGACACCCGACTGCCTCCAAAACAGTTAAAAAACGTGTTCGGGGGACACCGAACGAAATTTGTGCCGCTGTCCCTCGTCAAGATCAGCGACATCCTATTTCCGGGAACGTGCCAAATGATAACGGTTTAATGACTCTCTTGCAATACCAATAAATTATGAAATTAATCTTTTCGGCGCTCGTAATCCAGGGGAACGGATGCGAAATCCTAGTGAACAAGCTCAGAATGTAAACACGAGTTCGCTTCCTCATGGCCTGCAAAATTAGCGGTTCTTCCCCGTGCAAATAAGGGCAAAGTTTGGCTGAACTCGATACATACCGTCACACCTAGATCTCACCAGTGTTCCTAGTTCTTAAGACAGAAAAATAAGGCTCTCGGGCCCCCGCTTTCACAGCGGAAGACAGGTTCGAAGCGGGCAAATAAGTCCATAACTCGATTGAATACAGCGTGTTATACAAACGAATGCGGAGCGCGGCGTGCAATTACCCATGCCGGTTTCTGAAAGTGAGACTCGGAAGGGAAATGATGGTTCATGGACAATTTGCCTCCTCCCTTTGTGGACTTATTACCTGCGCTGGTTGTCACCAGTCATCCCTCGATATGCGTCCACTGACTTGTAGATTGAATCCCCCAAGGATGAGAGGCAGCTAGCGCTGGGATGAGGAATTTTAGCTACGGCAGGGGGTCTCTGTTAAAGCGGGACTTAAGGCCACTTGTGGACAATCCTTCAATCCCATATTCTTCGCGACACTGGGAAGTGCCAACAACCCAGGAAAAGTGGAGATTTTCCCATCGCACACAGGTCCGAGTTTTCGGTCGAACGAAGAAAGGGCATCCGGTACCGGATGAACGCGTCGGTGCTGTTTCGCTGGCGTGGGCCTGAAAACGGAAACTATCAAGGCGAAGGCGTCACGCGGGACATGAGCGTCGCCGGCGCATTTGTTTTGACCGCCACTTGTCCCCCTCCGAATTCCGTGCTCCAGATGGAAGTTTTTCTTCCCCTATCGGATGGTGGGTCAAAGGCTCTCATGAAAGCCGACATGATGGTTTTGCGCGTGGAACACGACACCGCGGGGAACAAGCAAAGCGGGTTTTCGGTTGTTGGCAAAGGATTTTCATTGCGTACTTTTTCGGAGCGCGCATCACGGCTCGTAGGCGGGCTGATCAAAGAATCGGAAGAGTCCTTGGAAGGACAAGAATGAACAACGCCGATCGACTCGTCGGAAAGGGCCGTGGCGATGTGGAGGCTCGTTCCTCGCCCTGGATCAAGATTCGCGCAAGTTCGATTCGGCAGCGGCCTGCGTGTTGGGCCAATGCGTGTCCGAATCATCGAATCGGTTGCTTTTTCAAGTAGTTCCCCGCGGAAGACGGTTTAGCGGGCTAGTTTTTAAGGCGGAAATGGGACTGAGAGGGCGAAGCTGTGTCGACGTCACAGGTCAACATCAAATCCATAGGGCAAGTTCCTGCTCTGAATTACGCTCCGGAGGAATCGAGCTGGTACGCGGTTCACACCATGGCCCGGCACGAAAAGCGGATCGCTGCGCAATTTGAAGAAAAACGTGTGTGCACGTTTCTTCCACTGCTCCGTCAAATCCATAAGTGGAGCGACCGAAGAATCGTGGTGGAAGTCCCTATGTTCAGCTGCTATGCCTTCGTTCGAATCGCGCAGACCACCGAAGAGCGGCTGAAAATATTGCGGACGCCAGGTGTGCTTGGATTCGTGGGCAATGAGCGGCAAGGAACTCCGATCCCGGATGAACAGGTCGAGAGTCTTCGCGCAGCGCTCCATGAGAACGTTCCGTGTTACCCGCATGCCTTCATCCGTGCAGGGAAGCGCGTGCGCATCCGGGGTGGATCCCTTGACGGCGTCGAAGGAATCCTCGTGTGTCAAGGCGCCGATCAAAGCCTGGTGGTAACGGTGGAGGTGCTCCATCGATCCGTGGCGATTCGAGTCGAAGGGTATGACATCGAGCTGATTTGACTTTTTTCGGATCCGAATTGTCCAGATACGGAATGCTGCTTCGCCCCAGTTTAGGAACCGGGACAGATTGGGGGGAGAAATAGAAATGAATAATTGGAAATCCAACTTAAAGATCCTAACGTTCACCTTGACCTTGCTCATCACTGCGCTTCCTTCCGCAGGACAGAAGAGTGCAGCGCCAAGCGCGAACGGGGGCGGACAACCTGACTTCACGAGCAATGCGCCGCAAGCGACATCCAATGAATCCGGCCCTGGCCTTCACAAACGAAATTGGCGCTACAGGATCAATCCGAGCGACATTCTGGAACTGACTTTCCCGCTGTCGCCGGAATTCAATCAGACGGTGACCGTCCAACCGGACGGCTACATTACCCTGCGCGGCGTTGGAGATTTGCCGGTCGCAGGACAGACCCTTCCGGAACTTACCGAATCCATTAAGGCGGCGTATTCCAAAATCTTGCAAGACCCTGAGATCAACGTGGATCCCAAGGAATTCGAGAAACCTTTCTTCACGGTGGGCGGCCAAGTTGGAAAACCTGGAAAATTTGACTGGTACGGCGACATCACCCTTACGCAGGCAATCGCCATTGCCGGAGGGTTCACCGACGCCTCCAAACACTCGCAAGTGCTCCTGTTCCGGCGCGTATCGGATCAGTGGACCGAGGCCAGAATCATCAACGTGAAAAAAATGATGAGTGCGCGGGATTTGCAGGAAGATCCGGAGCTGAAGCCCGGTGACATGCTGTTCGTTCCCAAGAACGCGCTTTCAAAGATCAAGCCCTTCCTGCCTACATCTTCAGTAGGGGCTTTCGCGAACCCGGCCATGCTGTAGATTCAAGAAGACGAAGGATTGATTCCCATGGATGGACAAGATTTTCAATCTGGCGCAAACGGCACGGACCGGTTACCCACACTCAGGGACATCGCCACGCCCCTGTTCCGTCATCCGAAGCTCGTTCTCTTGACTTTCCTCGGCCTCCTGTTAGCCACGCTCGTCGGAGTCATTCTGCTTCCGAGTGATTACGAGGCCAAAATGAAAATTCTGGTCAACCGCGACCGCGTGGATCAGGCGGTCTCGCCGGGTCGAGACGCCGTGGTCTCCAACCCCGGCGGAGTCACAGAAGAGGAGCTCAACTCGGAAGTGGAGCTTCTGAAGAGCCGCGACCTCCTGGAAAAAGTGGTGGTCACCTGCAATCTGCAAGAATTGCCCTCCGGCCCTTTTTGGAACAGGCTACTTCCCGCGGCTGCACGTGGCGAGAAAAGTGATGGACAGGACAGCGAGAAGAAAATCTCACAGGCCGTGGTGGCTCTGGAGAATAAACTGCAAATTGAAACGCTGAAAAAAACCGACTTGATTCAGGTGACCTTCGACTCCCCGGACCCACAACTCGCTGCGCGCGTTCTGCGTGAGCTTGGCAATCTCTATTTGGAAAAGACCGTAGCCGTTCACCGTCCTCCGGGCGCGTTTGAGTTTTTCCAAGCGGAATCCCAACACTACGATGAGCAACTCCAATCGGCGCAAGCTCAGCTCGCGAAATTTGACCGGGACAAGGGCGTGACCGACCCACAACTCGAGAAACAGATCTCTCTCCAAAAGCTTTCTGAATTTGAGGCTACCTTCAATGCGACTGAGGTGGCGATCAAAGAAATGGAAAAGCGAACTCGGGTTGTCGAGGATCAACTCGCGTCCACGCCGGCACAAACGGTTTCTCAGGTCCGCGCTTCAGAAAACCAATATCTCATGCAGCAGCTCAAGACCACGCTGTTGGACCTTGAATTGAAGCGCACCACGCTATTGGAGAAGTTCAAACCCGATTATCGGCCTGTGCAAGAAGTGCAAAAACAGATCGAGCAAACCATCGACACCATCACCAAAGCGCAAAATTCGCCGGACCGGGAGGAAACCACCGACCGGAACCCGTCGTACGAATGGCTCCAGTCGGAACTCACAAAATCCAACGCGGAACTCGCAACCTTGCATGCCCGGGCCGCCGAAACGCAGAGCGTAATTCAGCAATATCGCCAGCGGCTTGGGGTGATCGATGTGGACGGCGCGCAGCAGGAAAATCTTCTCCGAGAGGTCAAGGAAGCCGAGGGGAACGATCTTCTTTACAAGCAGAAGCGGGAAGAGGCGCGGATTGGCGATGCTCTGGACCGCCAGAGGATTATGAACGTGGCGATCGCGGAGGCGGCCACCGTCCCGGCTCTCCCAGCCCATCCTCACCGGGCTGTGACTTTGCTCTTAGGGATTTTGCTGGCGTGCCTTGTTAGTCCAGGAGTTGCATTTGCCGTGGACTACTTTGACCCATCGTTGCGAACCCCGGACGAGCTCCGGGATGTCCTGCAGATTCCGGTCCTGGCGGCGCTGCCGAAGGGGAAAGGAGAAAGACATGTTTCTTGATTTTTATCAGTTGAAAGAACAGCCCTTCGGCGTGACACCGGATCCGCGCTTTCTCTATCTCGGCCAGAGCCATCGCGAGGCGTTGGCTTCGCTCTATTACGGGATCGCGTCCGACCGCGGCTTTGTGGCCTTGATTGCGCCGCCGGGCCTCGGAAAGACGACACTCACTTTTCAGCTGCTTGAAAAACTTCAGCAGGCCTCTCGTACGGCGTTCCTGTTTCAGACCAAATGCAACACCAAGGAGTTTTTTCACTACTTGCTGAATGGCCTGGGAGTGAATGCCGAAGGCATGGAATTGGTTTCCATGCACAGCAAGTTGAATGAGATCCTCTGCCGCGAAATGTTGGCGGGCCGCCGCTTCGTTTTGGCCATCGATGAGGCGCAAAACCTCGATCCGGACGTGCTCGAAACCATCCGATTGTTGTCGAATTTTGAGACGTCACGCGACAAGATGCTTCAGATCCTGTTGATCGGGCAACCGCAGCTGGCTCGCAAGCTGGCCACGCCCGAACTGGAGCAGCTGCAACAGCGGATTTCCGTGTTTGCCAGGTTGGAGCCGTTCGGTCCGGAGGACACTGCCAACTACGTTGCCCACCGCCTCCAGGTTGCGGGCTACGAGGGAAGCCCTCTGTTCACTCCAGGAGCGCTTCGGCTCATCGCGGAACATTCGCAAGGAATTCCACGGAAAATCAATAGCTTGTGCTTCAGCGCGCTTTCCCTCGGCTGCGCGATGGACCGCAAACAGATTGACGCCGCGATGATGGAAGAGGTCATTGCAGACCGCGATGTGGAATCCTTTCAACGTCCCAGAGCTACTCGGAATCCCATGACCGCGCCCGTGACCCGGCCCATGCCCGTGCCCGTGCCGGTAACATCCCGTCCCGTTCTTTCCTCCTATCCCGGAGCAAAGCCGGAGAGGAGTCTTGGCCGTTGGGCCATGGGAGCCGCCGGCGTAGCGGCGGGCGTATTCATTGGAATCGGAATTCTTCTCTTTTCGCCTGGCGGGATCGGCCGGTCCATTCAAGAGTCATCCGAGGCTTGGACGTCAATTCGAACCGCTGCGGCATCGATTCGAGGTTCCTCGGCTGCGAAATCTGAATCGGTGCCGCTCTCTTCCAATTTGGACGTCCAGGCTGCGGGGCTTCCCAATACTAGGTCCGCACAGTCTTCAACCTCCGGCGACGCCGAAGCAATCAATATGGTCATGGTCCAACCAGGAGAGACTCTGCGCCAAGTCATTCTCCGAACGATAGGAGACTATAACGCCGACACGATCGAACAGATTCGAAAGCTGAACCCGGCCATTGTTGACTTCGACCACCTTAAAGCCGGCCAGGTAATTCGATTCCCGTGGGTTTCCGAACCCGATTATTCTGCAGTTCCCAGTGGGGGAGCGAGCAGGCGTGGGAAGAACTAAACAATGAGTTATCTCGAATGAGTAAGAATTTTGAATTATTGCAGCGGGTCGCAAAAAACGATTATTTCAGCGTTCCCGACGGGCCTGTTCCAGCTCCGGAGAAGGCCCCTGCGGTAGTTTCTTTCAAGAAAGAATCCGCCGACCTCGAAATCCCGAAACTGGTCCAGCTCAAGAAAGAACCCCCGGACCCGGAGATCACGAAACTGGTTCAGCGGTTGTTCTTGCAGGCGGGCAAGGAAAGCGGACCCAAAGTCGTGTCTTTTTCAGGGATTGCGCGCGACGACCGAAGCAGCTGGATTTGCGCGCGGGCGGGAGAGATTCTGGCGGAGCAGGCGGACACTTCCGTTTGCATGGTTGAGGCCAACTTTTGGTCGCCACAATTGCATCTTCATTCGGCCGCGGCCAATCCGATTGGGTTCGCGGAGGCTCTCACCACCAAAGGTCCCATTCGCAATTTTGCAATACAGCTTGGCGGGCGGAATCTGTGGCTCATCCCTTCGGGTTTGGTGAAGCCGGGCTTTTACCCTTCTATCGAACGTTATCGAGACCGCTTCGCCGAACTGCGCGAGTCGTTTGATTACATCCTCATCAGCGCACCGGCGCTCAGCCGTGAGACGGAAGCGACTTTTATGGGACAACTCGCCGACGGAGTCGTACTGATCGTCGAAGCCAATCACAACAGACGCGAGACGGTCCGCCGCGCAAAAGAACAACTTGAAAGTGCAAAAGTACAACTCATCGGTGCAGTCCTGGACCAGCGCACATTTCCCATTCCTGAGAAGTTGTATCAGAGGCTCTAACGAGCCGGCTTCAAACTCGACCGGAGCCTGCTCTATTCCTTTTCGCTTGCACTGCATTGTCTAAAGAATTCGCACCTATGAGTTCTTGCAGACTTGTCCAAATGTCACCACCAGTCTTTGGTTGCACGACGATCCATTTAGGACATAGCTCTCATATGATAACCTTCCGCCGGCATATCTTGGACAAGATGTTCATGTTCCTCGACCCTAGCCTGCTCACCTTTTCCTACATGGTTGCCGCAATCCGGATTTGGCATCTGACGGAACTCACTTCTTTCGCTGCGTTCTTCTCCATGCGCATCAAAATATTGAACCTTCTTGTGTTTCTCGCCCTCTTCTATTCCTGGCATCTGATTTTCTATGCGTTTGGCTTGTATGGATCCAGACGGCTCGGGGATCGAAAAGAAGAGGCGGTAGTCGTCCTCAAGGCCACGTTGGCAGGGGCGCTGGTCCTTGGTTTTGTTGCGGCTTTCTTCCAAGTGAGAATGATCAATTCCGGCTTTCCTCTCCGTGTTCTGGATTGTCGCCACCATGACAATTATTCTTTCCCGATTGGCATTGCGTGAGTTCCTTGGCCGGGCCCGGAAACACGGACGCAATCGTCGCCATTTGCTGATCATCGGGACGAATCCACGTGCCGTGGAATTTGCTCGCGCTATTGAGGGCAGGCCAGAATTGGGTTACCAGCTTGTCGGTTTTGCAGACGAAGAATGGATCGGAAACCGGGATTTTGGAAAGAACGGCAAGCCCATCGTCAGCGACCTGGATCACTTCTCCGACTTCTTGCGTGAGCGCGTCATCGATGAAGTTGCAATCGCTCTTCCCATGAAGTCCTACTACTCGCAGGCCGCCCGCATTGTGGCCCAATGCCAGGAGCAAGGAGTCGTTGTTCGCGTGCTGGCGAGCCTGTTCGATCTTCAAAAAGGCTGGACCAACAATAGCCATGTTGACGGAATGTCCGTAGCAACATTCAGCCCCAATTCGTTCGAAGGCTGGCCGATGATCTGCAAGCGAATGCTGGACATCTTTGTCTCTTCGCTGTTGCTCATCTTGCTCGCGCCCGTATTCATTATTGTTGCCATCCTGATCAAATTGGATTTTAGCGGACCTGTGATCTTCGTTCAGGACCGCGTGGGTCTGAACAAGAGACGATTCCGGATGTACAAATTCCGGACCATGGTCGGCGACGCGGAGAAGATGCAATCCGAAGTGGAATGGCTGAACGAAGCTGACGGTCCGGTCTTTAAGATCAAAAACGATCCGCGTGTCACTCGTTTGGGAAGATATCTCCGCAAAGCCAGCATTGACGAGCTGCCCCAGCTGCTGAATGTGCTCAAAGGGAATATGAGCCTCGTCGGTCCCCGCCCGCTGGATCTCCGCGATTACAACGGATTGGACGAGGACTGGTTGCGCCGCCGATTCAGTGTGCGCCCGGGAATTACTTGCCTCTGGCAAGTCAACGGCAGAAGTTCCGTCTCCTTCCAAAAATGGATGGAGTTGGATTTGCAATACATCGATCATTGGTCCCTCTGGCTGGATGTGAAAGTGATCGCCAAGACGATTCCGGCCGTGTTGAAGGGGGTTGGGGCAGCATGAGTACTGGTGTAAACCTCGGGTCTCCGATGCGAAGAGCGGAGGAGATATTGACGCCTTCGGCAGAGACCGGCGTTACTTCTACGGTGGTTGTGGCCAATCCAGTCGAGGCGAAACTATTTGCGCTGGCCGGGCGCGCGAAGTTGCCTTTCGGTCTGTCCGTGTCTCCTGGCAGGGCACTGCATCAGGGCATTATTTCCCTGGCCGACCAAGCCGTGGCCAGCGCCACAAATTTTGCGACCGGCATAATCATCGCGCGCGCCTGCTCCAAGGAAGAACTTGGCCTGTACATGCTCGGATTCAGCCTGATTTTCCTGATGACCGACTTTCAGACGTCTCTCATAACGACACCTTACATGGTTTATGCCCCACGCCTGAAGGGGCGAGCCCACGCTCTGTACACTGGAAGCACTCTGATTCATCAGTTGGTATTTTGTCTCTTCACCGTGTTCGGAGTGGTGTGCGGCGCGTTTGTGGTCAGCAATGGAATCGGCCCCAAGGGGTTGGGGCCGGTCTTATGGGCGTTGAGTATCGTGATTGCTTTAATCATGCTCCGGGAACATGCTCGCCGCGTAAGCTTCGCCCGCCTGAGGCTTAAGACCGCATTTCTATTCGATACTACCATTGCGGTTGGACAAATCAGCGGCCTGCTTCTCCTCTCTCACTTCCGACTGTTGTCGGCGAATCGCGCGTTTTGGGTGATTGGATCGGTCTGCGGGATTGCCGTTCTGGGGTGGCTCTGGACGGACAGAGAGTTCTACCACCCGCGGATCAGCGAATCACGCTCGGACCTCAAGAAAAACTGGGTCTTCGGAAAATGGGTTTTCGCCAGCGGCCTGGTTTGGGCAGTCAGCATGAATCTTTATCCATGGTTCCTGGCGTACTTCCACGGAACCGCCTCGACGGGAGTGTGGGCGGCGTGCCTGGGGGTTGTGTCGGTAGGCAATCCAGCGCTTCTGGGAATCCAGAACTTCGTTGGCCCGAAAATCGCCCACGTATACGCGGCGTCCGGGCCGAAAGCTTTGCGCCGGTTTGTGCTCAAGATCACCGCGGTGCTTGCTCTTCCCGTGGCTCTTCTCTGTCTCGTACTGATCGTTTGGGGAGGGCGGCTCATAGCCCTGCTGTACGGGCGCCAGTATGCCGGAAACAGTTTGGTTGTCGCGATCCTGGCGTTGAACTTGCTGGTCTTTGCAACGTCATTTTCGTTTTCGCGCGCCCTCATGGCCATCGAACGCGCCGACCTGGATTTCCTGGTCAATTTCGCGGCTCTATTCATCATGGTAGTCGTGGGATTTTGGCTGGTGCGGGCGTTCGGCACACTCGGTGCAGCGATTGGGTTGCTGGCGGCAAACTTTGTCACATCGGCGGTAAGAGCGGGAGTCTTCCTGAGACTTCCAGCTCGCAATTTTGGGAGCATGCAGGGGTAACGATGCTGCTATTCTTAATTAGCTGGATGCTTTTAACAGCAAGTGCTGCGATTGTTGGTAGCGCGGTCCTGGCGTCTGTCAAGTTTCGTATTTTTTATCATTTCGGGGACCGTATTATTACTGCCATATGGTTGGGACTGCTTTCTTTTGGGGTAACTCTCCTCGGATTGTCGATCCTTGTTCCTCTCAGGCCAGGAATCAGCTTCGCCCTGGTGGCAGTGCTGACAGGGCTGGCCGGATGCAGCAAGAGCGCGCGCGATCTTCTGAAAATCCCGTCCGGCTGCCGAACGAACTCAGCTATCACAGGCATCGGAATTCTTGCCGCAATCGCTGCTCTGGATTCGACTCGATTGGTTCAGGCTTTTGACACCGGGCTTTATCATTATCAACTGGTCCGTTGGCTGTCGGAATATGGTACTGTCCCGGGAATGGCTCTCCTTCATTTTCGGTTTGGCTTTACTTCTTCATGGTTTGCACTCGCCGCACCGTTCGACTTTGGTCCGTTTCAGGGACGCATCTCCGGGCTACTCGGTGGTCTGGCAATTTTCCTGGCCCTCCTGCATTTTGCCCTTGCGGTTTTTCGAATTATTCAGCGCCGGGCAGAAACGGCGGATTGGTTCCTGGCCGGGGGATACCCTCTGATTTTCTTGGTTTGTTTCACCTGGGCATTCGAGGTTTCCTTGTCTCCAGACGTCCCTGTTTGGATTCTAACACTGATGATTGGGTGGTTAATGCTACTTGCGGGCCTTCCTGAGGCGGCTGGAGATTCGTACCTGGAACGGGGTCACAGAAGGATTCTGCCCTTATTCCTGGCCCTTGGCACTGTGAGTATAAAACTGAGCGCGGCCCCTGCCGTGGCCGTCGCCGCGCTGTTCTTCTGGTTCAACTCCGGAGGGAAGTTGAACGCTCGCATTGTTTCTAGCGTATTCGCGAGCTTTATTGCAGTCCCTTTCCTCGCGGCAAATGTTGCATCCTCTGGCTGCCCTCTTTATCCAAGTTCGTTTATGTGTGCGGCGCTACCTTGGAACGCTGGGAAAGCAGCTGCAAATATAATCGCGACGGCTACGATGAACTCGGCGCGATGGGGAGGAGATGTACCGCCCGGAGCTACCGCGTGGAGATGGATTCCGACTTGGTTTTCCCAAATCGACAAGCTGCTGCTGCTGTCGTTCTGCGCTGCGTGCCTCGTGGGGTTTTGTGCTGTTCGTGGCTGGCGCAGGGGCAAGCCATTTGTGTGGGTTCTAGCCCTAGCTTTGGGAGGCGCGGCGTTCCTCTTCCTAACTGCGCCAAACCCGCGGTTTGGGGCAGGATATCTCGCGATCTTTCCGGCTCTTTTTGCTGCAGCCGTCGGTCCGGATCTCGACAGTTGGCTTCGGCGCCATTTTTTAAGCTGGGATAAGCTGACAAACTCGATTTCTCTCGCCTCTGTTGTCATCGCGATGGGGGTGCTACTGGCGCTGCAAGGCGGCTTAAACGATTTGAAGATAACGAGGAAAGTCCAGGAGTTCGAGAAATCCCAAAAGCCATCGGAGTCCCTCATTTGGCAACGGCTCTTATTGGCGCCAGCCCTCCCAAAAGCTCCTGGAGACCTGATGGTAGTCAAGAGCCGTACGTTTGATCGCATCCAAAATGTGCAACTAGCGTATGAGCGATCAAATGGAATCGAGTATTGGCGTTCGGTCGGTACGGAGCAGTGTTGGGATGTGTCACTCATGTGCTTACCGAACACACTCGATGGCGATGTTCGTTTGCGCCGTCCGGATAATGGCTTCCGTTCGGGCTTTACGCGATCAACATTTCCGGGGGATGAGACGCGGATTAGATGAGTAACGACCAACATTTGCCTACCAGGCCAGCGCTCCAAGCTGGACGGTCCATGTGGCTGATCTATCTGTTCCTTTCGGCAGTGTTCTTCCTGGGCGAACACAACTTCTCCTACTCACAGAATGGATTGGACCAGTACAACCCATCGGAAGAAGAACTCGTATCGTCGGTTACAGATGGTTCGCTTGTTCGGCGCTTGGCATTTTTATCGCTAGGACTTTTTGCAGTCGTCAGCCTGGCCCGTCGGAGGTCCGACGGGCCCCTTCATGTCAACGGCTTGTTGGGGTGGTTGCTGCTTGCATTTGTTTCATGGGCGTTCCTGAGTTTAATTTGGGCCGAGGACCCATCTCAGACCTCCAAAAAATTGGTCGCATTCGGCATATTTTGCCTTGGTGCCACTGCCATCGCTCGCCGATTTACCATGCGGGACATTCTTTTATGGACATGCTTCAGTACTGCGCTTTTTCTCCTGATTGGCGTGGCGGCCGAGATATTTTTCGGGAGCTTACGGCCCTTCGCATCAGGGTACCGTTTTTCTGGGACTCTGCACCCGAATATTCAGGGAATTAATTGCTCCCTTTTGGTGCTCTCCGCGTTGGCCGCTGCGACCACAGAGAGTCGCAGAAACAGGCTTTATTGGTTCTGTGCAGTACTGGGGCTCTGCTTTTTGGTTCTGACAGCCTCGAGGACCGCATTCGGTGCCACTGTGGTCGCTATTGCAGTGTACCTAGCCTCGATCTTTTCGAAACGGGCCAAGATTGCGATGGCTTACGCTCTCAGCATAGCCTTTTGCTTCGTGATGCTTACTGTTGCGAATGGGCTGTTTCCGAAACTCAAGAGCGCAGCTATGCTCGGAAGGGACGACTCGAATGATGCCTCATTCGATGGTCGGACTGAGATCTGGGGTGCGGTTGGCCGCTACGTGAGTCAGCACCCCATTCTGGGATACGGCTACGGCGGCTTTTGGACTCCAACCCGCATGAGCCTGATCTCAGAAGATGAGAACTTGGGAATTCCGAATAGTCATTTGGCGTACCTAGATTACTTTCTCACGTTAGGGGCGGTGGGGCTGATTGCGTATACACTTTTGCTCTTTGCAGGGATCGGGCGCGCCTTTCGTTTTCACAGCCTGTCGCGGAATTCCGCCTTCGCTTTCTGCGGGGCGCTTTTGGTGTTTTGCACCTTAGACGGATTACTTGAATCTACCACCCTCGAGCCGTCTCTTCTGGTGTTCCTCAGCATGGCCGTACTAGCTCAGTTGGCCTTTGTACGTCGTCCAGAAGTGACGGTAACCGTCAATCAATGAAGCAGGCCGATATTAACTCTGACCAGCTTGAGAAGCGGCCGCTCGTAACCGTGATCATCCCGGTTTTTAATCGTGCGAATTCAATTGCTGTTGCCCTTCGCTCTGTCGCCGACCAGACTTTTGCCGACTGGGAAGTAATCGTCGTTGATGATGGTTCGACAGACGGATCTGCGGACGTAGCTCTTAGAGTAGGAGAACAGGGTAAAGTGCGGGTGATCCGTCACGATAGAAACCTGGGCTGCTCGGCGGCTCGAAACAGTGGGATCGTAGCGGCGCGGGGTCGCTATGTTTGCTTTCTTGATTCAGACGATTCTTGGCACCCTGAAAAGTTAAGTCGCCAAGTTGAGACGGTCGAGGCCAATCCAGACCCGAATATGGTTTTCTGCGCAACGCAGACAATCATTTTTCAAGAGGGCAAACCCGGACGCACTTATCCGGAGCGAGCGCCATTCCCAGGAGAACCTTGGTCAGAGTTTCTGTACGTGAACGGCGGTTTTGCTCAAACGAGTTCGTTTTTCCTCTCTCGCGAATTGGCCATGAAGGTTCGCTTCCGACCCAGCCTACTTCAATACGAAGATCACATGTTCTTCTTGGACGCCGAAGCACATGGGGCCCGCTATGAGCTAGTAGATGAGCCCCTTAGCAATTGGAATGACGATCCGCGGGCCGACCGTATAGGAGTTGAGGATGATTTTGACCGCAGCTGTCAGTTCCTCCAGGAAGCACAGGGATTGTTGACTGACAAAGCGAGAATGGCCTTTGAGGCCATCGGTATGGGACCGCACATCTTCAAAGAGAGTCCAATTGGTGCAATAAAGCTCTTCAAAAGGACTTGGGGAAGTGGTGCGATCTCGAGCCGTAGTCTCTTGGCGGTTTGTATACGCTGCGTACTTCCTGCGTCGGCTACCGCGCTCCTTAGGCAAGTTTTTCGCATTCGGTAAAAATACTCGAGGCCGAATAGACAATCGTCTGCGCTGCGAATCGATCCGTAATCGCCGGTGACGCCCACATGCAATGTCGTGCCCATGCCCCGTTGATGGAACCGGGCAAGCGAGGACACAGTTGAAGATATTCCAGGTCTATAACGAGCAGAGAAGCAGGTTCGGCGGCGAACCCGCAGTGGTTGACACCACGATGCGAGTTCTTGCGCAAAACGGACACGAGCCGCGGCTCGTGATGAAATCGAGCAGAGTTCTGGAGAACTCGATCCTCAAGCGCATGAATGCGTTCTGGAGCGGTGTTTACAATATCCGCTCCTATTACGAGATGCGCCGGGCCCTAGCAAAGGATCGGCCGGATATAGTTCACGTTCATAGCGTATACCCGATGTTTTCACCTTCGGTGCTGGTTGCTTGCCGGCGAGCCAACGTGCCCGTCGTGATGACGGTGCACAGCCATAACCTCACATGTCCGACGTGGCACCACCTTTATAAGGGACGCGTATGCGAGGATTGCGTCGGAGGCCACGAATACCGGTGCGTGTTGAAGAACTGCCGCAACAATATTTTGGAAAGCTCCGCGTATGCGTTGAGGAGCGGCGTGGCCAGGCGCTTTCGATTGTTCCACGACAACGTGAACGTGCTGATCGTCATGACGCCGTTCGCCAAAGAGAAGCTGCTGCAAGCGGGTTTCCGGGAGGACCAGGTTGCGGTGGTCCCAAATCCTTCACCTGCACGAGATATAGATGCGATCCCGTTCGCGGGAAAGTATGTCGCATTCGCCGGCCGAGTTAGCCAGGAAAAAGGAGTCCATACGTTGCTGGCCGCAGCCGCGCAAATGCCGGACGTTCCTTTCAAAGTGGCGGGTGACGGCCCGGTTCTGTCCGAGATGATGGCCCAAGGCGCCGCGTAACGCCGAGTTCCTCGGGAGACTTGGATCGAGATGAACTTCACGAGTTGTATGGAGGATCCCGCATCTTCGTTGTGCCAAGCGTATGGTTTGAGCAGTTCCCGGTTGTCGTTCTGGAAGCGATGGCGCGAGGATTGCCTGTGGTTGCGTCCAGAATCGGAGGGCTTCCCGAGATCATTGAGGATGGCATCACGGGCGCTCTATTCGAGCCTGGTAATCCGGAGAGCTTGATGCAACACGTGCGTCGCCTGTGGGAAGACCCCGAACTTTGCCAACGGATGGGGATAGCGGGTCGGCAGAAGGTCATGCGAGAGTACACAGAGGATACATATTTCCACAATTTAATGGCGGTCTATCAAGAAGCCATCCAGCGCTCCAGGAAGGGCGTCGGCGTTATACCGGTCTCATCCTTGGGAGCACGCCGCGCCCGCGCTGTCTCGACATCAAGCTAATTATGCGGAACAAAATGAGCATTCTAGCGATCAACACGCTTCGATGGCAGCAAAGTGCTTGGCAATGCTCTGAGTTTGGGGGAAAGCAATGAATAGTCAAGGATTAGCTGATGCCGAATTCGCGGAAGACCTTCCTTTTCGCCACTTCACGCTGAAGGCCCGCTTGGGATTCTGGATTAGCCGGCAATTCTTCGATACTACTACCTATACGGTTCGTCACGGCCTTCTGAAAGGCATGAAGCTCAAGGGTGGGCTCGGTTGGCTTCCGACGTGGTTCTCGCCAAGGATCATGATGGCCGAACAGCAGTTTTGGTCTGCCCTCAACCTCAGCGGGATGACCGTCTACGACATCGGTGCCTATCGCGGATTACAGACTTTGTCCTTCGCTTCGCGGGCCAAGAAAGTAATCTCTTTTGAGCCCAATACGAAAAACCACAAGCGGTTGGTGGAGAACTTGAAGTTGAACGGGATCAAGAACGTAGAGGTGCGCAAGGTCGGCGTTGGCTCGCGGAGCGAGACGCGCACGATGGTGGGAAACCCGCTTACGCCCGCCTGCTCAAGCGTGGATGAAAAGACTGTGGCGGTGTTGCTGCGGGCTGGAGCGGGAACAGTAATCGAGGAGATTTCCATCGTCGCGCTTGACGACGAGATCCACCAAGCCGGTCTGCCCGCGCCCGATTTCATCAAAATCGATATCGAGGGTTGGGAGATCGAAGCTCTAAGAGGGGCACTCAATACCTTGAAGTTACATAAACCCGCGCTATTTCTCGAGATGCACGGCGAGACGGTACGGGAGAAAAAGCGAAAAGCGGCGGAGATTATCGCCTTTTTGTGGGAAATCAACTACCGGAGCATCCGGCACATAGAGACCGGAACCATGATCACACCCGAGAACGCTCCTGTGGCAATGGGTGGCCACTTGTACTGCCAGACGAGCGGGTCCGCCAGCACTTCGAGGGAAACCGGCGGGCTGTGAGCCCGCTCATCATTTTGAGTCCCCCGCGCGGGATTCACACTGCGGTTGCGGCAGAGAGGAAGCTAATCATGGTCAACAAAATGAACATTCTAGGGATCAATATGGATTGTCTCTCTTATGGAGACATGTTTCGGATATTCGACCGCTGGCTTTCCGACAAAGAGTCGCGCTCCCACTCACTTGCGCTGATCAATGTGAACTGCTGTGTGTCCGCTCTCTTCGATCGGAGTCTGCTCCACCTCTACAATTCGGCAGACATTGTTGGGATCGACGGCATGCCGTTTGTAAAGTGGGCCCGCGCCTTCTATAACAAAAATAGCGACCACTTCAACGCTCCTGACCTGATGTTGGAGGTCAGCAGCAAGGCGAAAGAATGCGGGTACACGTTCTTCCTGTACGGAGGTGCTCAAGACGCGCCAGACAAGATCGAGGAATATCTTCGCCAGCGCTTCGAGGGCATCAAAGTAGTGGGTAAGTATTCCCCGCCTTTCCGGCCTCTCACCGCAGAGGAAGATACAGCTGTGTGCGACATGATTAACAAAGCGCGGCCTGATTTTCTTTGGGTGGGGCTCGGATCACCGAAACAGGATGTGTGGATCAGCGAGCATCGGGAAAAGATTAGAGGAACCATTATGGTCGCTTCGGGAGCCACCTTCGATTTCTTTAGCGGCAGGATTAAGCAGGCTCCGGCGTGGATTCGCGAGGCTGGTTTTGAGTGGTTGTACCGCTTGACGAGGGACTTTCGCCGGCTCTGGGTCAGATACACCGTCTATAATTTCATCTTCGTCGTAATGTTTGCTCTTCAGGTGACTGGAATTCGGTCATTCCTTCAAAGTACGGAAGGGACGCAGTTTGATTAATCTGCGGATTGCGATCATTGAGCTCCGGTCATTTTACCACCGCACTGATATTAGTAGGGGCCGCAGGCAACGATGACGACGAAGCGCATCCCATCGTTACGAGGCCAGCAGGAAGATTTACATTGCACAGCCATTGCGGGTAAAGGGGATCGTTGGTTTGCGACGTGCTTGGGATTTGATATCCATACGCCTTCGCCGCTGCAGTTGTGGGCGTAAAGTTGGCGATCACCGCCGCCATGCAGTTCGGAACGCTTGTCGCGCCGCCACAGCTTGGGGCGCCTGGCTCGGAGGGACTTGTAAAGGTGGGATTCATACTGACATTTCCGGCGCCGAATGAAAATCCAGATGTGTATTCCGAGAAGTAGTTTGATCCCGTTGCGCTGTAGGCAGCGTTGTTTGTGACCACCGTAGTGCCGCTTCCGCCATTTATGAAGTAGGCATAATGTGTGAGGTTCCCGCAGGCAGTCGCAGTATTCGCAACGGCTAAATTGCCGTAGATTTGAGTGCTGTTGGCGCTGTTGGTTAGATACTCCCCACAACCAAAGTTAATAGTTCCTGTGCCATTTCCCCAAGATGTGTTTTGCCGAACGATGACAGTGGCCGGGGTTGCATTCTGATTCAGAAATACTTCAAATCCCCGAGCGCCATTCCCAAGGAATATGTTATTGTCCGCGAGCATCTGCCCCGTGTAAGGATGACCAGTACTGCTGCCGTCAATCGTGTCGAAGATCAATCCTTCGCCGTCCGTTGAAGTCACCCCCTGACAAGGGTTGGGGTCTATATTGTGATACAAAAAGTTGCCGCCCACGTAGATGTGAGTGCCTGCGGTTGTGTCAGTATTGACCGGAGCTGCCACGGTTATTCCGCTATAACAATAAGAATTTCCCTGGGCTCCGTTAAATGCAATATTCCCCACCATCCCGATGTAATCGGAGCTTGCACCCCCATTGTTATAGGTAACGAATCCGCCGCCATCGCAGCCGTTGGCGATGTTGTTGGCAAATACAAGGTGATGAATCGAAGCAGAACTTGTGGGAGGAACCGCCGCGAAACAGGCCGAAGTGCTGCTACTAGTAGCGGTTATTTCCCATCCTTGTACACCCCAGTAGTTCCCGGTGATGTGCATACCGTCTTCGCCAGACGTGGCGGTGATTTTGCAGGCATCAAAGGTGGCACATTTTACCCACGCGACGTTATTGCCCGCCGGGCAATTGACCACGCCCCATTTGCCCGATGCGAAGTCAGCAGAGGAGTAGGACGTGCTTGCCGCCGCGATAATCACGTCCCCGCAGTTGACGGAATGGTTCGGGGAGAGCCACGGCGAGCTGGAAGAGGTTCCACTATTGGAATCGTTGCCACCGCCGGATGCGGGCGCGAGGAAAAACGTAGTTGCCCACGCGGGCGACGTAAGTAGCGTGAATAAGATGGTCAGCGCGAATTTCTTCATGTTGATAGCCAAGGATCCTCGATTAGTGGTGAAGATTCAGTGTAATGTAGCTCATCACGACTCCACCTTAAAGTCCCGCCGCAATTTGAAGATACTGGCAGATGGGACAGGTAGAGGACAGGTCCCCCGCCGTTGTACCGTTTCGAAATAGTTACTCCCTAATCCAGATAAGAAATACGACCGGCACTCCCTAGCCGCAACCAGCTAAAAGAGAGGCGATCATGTCCGAAACCACCCCTCCGCGAACCAAATTGGAAAGAGAGCTTACCCGTATCTGGGAGGAAGTGCTCCAGCGCGCTCCCATAGGGATACAGGAGAAATTCTTCGACTTGGGAGGTACTTCTGTTCAGGCGGCCCGCATGTTCGCCATGATCGATGAAACTTTTCACAAGCGAATGCCGCTATCCCGCATTCTCGGCGCGCCTACCATCGAACAGCTTGCCGCTTCGCTGGATCCGAGTAATTCTCGGGACCAGAAGGCATTCGTGGTTCCTATACAACCCGAGGGCGAAAAACCCGCCTTATTTTGCGTAGGGGAAGGACTTCTCTGGCGCCGCCTATCGGAATATCTAGGACCGGACCAGCCACTCTTCAGCGTCGAGCTGGAGCCTGGGACGATCGAAAAAATGAAGGGGCCGAACGCGATGGAAAAGCTTGCCCGCCATATGGTATCGGCGCTGTGCGAGAAACAGGGACAAGGCCCATATTACATTTGTGGATTCTGTATAGATGGTGTCTTTGCCTATGAGGTCGCAAGGCAGTTGAGCATGTATGGCCACGAGGTTGCGTTACTCGCACTAGTGGAATCCCGGAATCCATCCCCGTGTTTCCGAGTTCGCATGGTGAACGGCCTGAGGCGAAATGCCATTCGATTGGCGTTCCAAGCGGATCAGCTAATTCAAACGGCAAGAAAAGGCGAAATTTTACAGTACGTCCGCGCTCGGCGGGACGAACTGGCGCGATTCGTGCTGCGATTGATCATGCGCGTTTTGCCGGGTTCCCAGCCTCGCGTGCGCCAAACCGGCCGATTAGACTCGCGGGAATTCATATCCCACCAGATAAGTTCTTCCAAGCTGAAGCCAACCGCGTGCCCGACGGTCCTTTTTCGATGCGGGATTTGGCCAACCTATTCCGCCGGCGATCCCTATTTCGGGTGGCGTGAATTGCTCACGGGGCGCACTGAAACTCATGAGATTCCAGGCGATCATGATGGGTTGTTCCGCGAGCCGAGTGTTGGAATTCTCGCCGAGAAGTTGAGAGTTTGCTTTCAGAACGCGAGACAAGCGGAAACGCCTGCCTACGATATAATCATTGACGCCGATCAGAGGCTTTACTCAGGCCAATCACACGCTTGAATAGCTCATTACGACTCCATTTCAATACCCTTCCGAGATCAGGCTTACCGCTAGATAGAACAGGCCAGGATCAGGTGTCCTTAGTATTGTTGCTTCATGAAATGGGTCCTCCCCAATACGTATAGGAAAGTCGGCTGGCACGACTTGGCCGCAACCAGCTAAAAGGATGGCGATCATGTCCGAACCCGTCCCCCCGCGAACAAACTTGGAAAGAGAGCTGGTCCGCATTTGGGAGCAAGTGCTCCGGCGCACGCCCATTGGCATACGGGACAACTTCTTCGACTTGGGAGGCGCTTCTGTTCATGCGGTCCGCATCATTGCCAGAATAGAAGAACTTGTTCACGAGCGGTTGCCGCTCTCCCTCCTTCTCGGCGCGCCCACCATTGAACGGCTTGCTTTGTCGCTTATTCCGGGGAGGTCTCGGGACCAGAAGGCATACGTCGTCCCAATACAATCCGAGGGTGAAAAACCTGTCTTATTTTGCATGGTGGCGGGAGGCATTGGGTGGCAGCACACCGTGTCGGAATATTTGGGACCGGACCAGCCGATCTTAAGTATCGAGCTGGAGCCAGGAGCGGCGGAACAAATAAAGGGGCCGCATCGGATGGAAGAACTAGCCCGCCACATGGTATCGGCGATCTGCGCAAAACAACCCCAGGGACCCTTCTATTTGTGTGGGTATTGCCTAGGTGGACTATTTGCCTATGAAGTCGCAAGGCAGTTGACGATGTATGGCCATGAGGTGGGACTGCTTGCGCTGATCGAGACTCGGAATCCATCCCCGCATTTCAGAGTTCGCGTGTTGAATGGAGTGAGGCGCAATGTCATTCGAATGTTGTATCAGTTGGATCAACTCTATCGTCTCATAAGGACAGGCGGAATTCCACAGTACGTGCGCTCCCGGCGGTGGCAACTGAGGCGATTGATGCTGCGAATGTCATCGAGCGTTTCGCATGCCTTCCAGCTTCGCGCGCGCGAATCCGGCCGCTTGAACTCGGACGAATTCCTTTGCCTTGAGGCGAATTTTTTCGAGCCGAAACCATTGGCGTGTCCGACGGCCATTTTCCGATGCGAGATTTGGCCAACATATTCTGGTGGCGATCCTTATTTCGGGTGGCGTGAATTGCTCAAGGGCTGCGTTGAAACCCATGAGATCCCGGGGGATCATGAAGGGTTATTCCGCGAGCCGAATGTTCGATTGCTCGCCGAGAAGTTGAGCGCTTGCCTTCAGGCGGCAAGACAGCCGGAAATGCGCCACTACGAAGTAACCATGGACGCCGATCAAAGCATTTATTTAGACCAATCACGCACTTGAACAACTCTCGCCTCCAATTTTCTTTGGCTTAGAGTCTGGTCCGGAACCTGTAATTTTTCCTAAAGGTCTGTAAACTTTGCTTAATCAATCGATGATGCGATTTTTTAATATTCCTGAAAGGGGCATATGTCAGTGAAGAGAGCACTCGTTTGTGGCGCGGGCGGTTTTATTGGGAGTCATCTCGTGAAAAGCCTGAAACAGGACGGGTATTGGGTCCGCGGAGTGGACCTGAAATATCCTGACTTCAGCCCGACTGCCGCTGATGATTTTGTTATTGCCGACCTGCGCGAGCGCATGAGTTGGGAGAGAATCCTTGACGTGCAGTTTGCCGAAGCGTACCAGTTGGCGGCCGACATGGGGGGGGCGGGTTATATCTTCACCGGGGAAAATGACTCCCACGTCATGCACAACTCGGCGATGATCAATCTTCATATGGCCGACTTTGGCGTCAAGAAAAATGTCGGCAAGATATTTTATTCGTCATCAGCCTGCATGTATCCCGCATACAACCAGGAAGATCCCAGGAACCCGAAGTGCGGTGAGTCCACTGCTTATCCGGCTGCTCCTGACAGCGAATACGGGTGGGAGAAGCTCTTCAGTGAACGCTTGTACTTTGCATTTTCGAGAAACCACGGATTGAATGTCCGAGTGGCCCGGTTCCATAACATCTTTGGACCCGAGGGAACCTGGCAGGGAGGAAAAGAGAAAGCCCCTGCCGCGCTCTGCCGCAAGGTGGCCGAGCAAACCGATGGCGGCGAGATAGAGATCTGGGGGGACGGCGAGCAGACGCGTTCTTTTCTTTATATTGACGAGTGTGTCGAGGCGGTGCGACGCCTGATGAAGTCGGAATTTCCGGGCCCTCTAAACATTGGCTCGGAGGAAATGGTCACCATCAATCAGATGGCCGAGATGATCATGGAGATCGCAGGTAAGAAATTGTCGATTAAACACATTTCCGGCCCCACGGGTGTACGCGGCCGCAATTCCGACAATGCGCTGATCCGCGCCGAACTCTGCTGGGAGCCTACGTTGCGGCTACAGCAGGGATTGGGCAGGACTTACGCCTGGATTGACGCCCAGGTTCGGTCTGCCGGATCGAATAAACTCGCAGCATGAAAGTAAGTAGGTCGAAAGTACCTACTGGAATTGCAGCATCCTCGCGTCTTGTCGCTTACGAGGACTAGAATGTCCGTTTCAAGCGCCTGATCGACTCTAGAAGCTACCTCTTGTACACCTTGAAGTAGAGTCTTCCACGGTTCAGTCTCTTTCCCAGTCGGGTGTTTCGATATCTCTCGTTTGAATTTCTCCCCTGGTAGATTGCGAGTCTTGTGCATCCAGGTTGGAATTTCGAACCTCTGACCGTCCCACCGCACCAACTTCGCGATTCAGTCACCTTCACCCAGCCTACCTGCCGTAGTTCTACCGTTTGACTTTGAGGAAACTGCTAGTGGATTACCTCGTTGAAAAAAGCAGCCTTGCCCTCAGATTCGGGGAACTTCTTCCCTGAAAATTCTTCGAACAAACGAACGAATGAATGTTGTCGATCCTCATGGCCTGATGGACTCTGGGGGGCACTTGCCTCGTCAGCGTCTCAATTTATTCCTGAGTGGGAGGAGACAATTCCGTCCAGTACATCCAACTGCCCCCGTCTAATTGCTGCTACCCCGATGGCTGAATGCGTAAAGGAAGAGCTCGACTCGGCTGGAGACTCCCAACTTGTCGAAGATTCGGTAGATATAGTTCCTGATGGAATGTTCCTTAACCTTAAGCCGCTGAGCGATTTCGCGGTTCTTCAGGCCGTCGGCGACGAGGCGGACTACATCTTCCTCGCGTCGGGTCAACAGGGGCATTCCCGCGGAGTTGTTCAGGTGAAGTGGCTTGATATGCGTAAGAGCGTTTAAAAGATGTTCGACATCCTGGTTACAGACCCAGATTTGCCCCTGATGAACCGCCTCAATGCATTTCGAGAGGGATTTCAAAGAATGGCTTCGGTAGAAAACGCCCCTCGCGCCGTCACGAAAGGCGCTAATCACGCGCTCGGGTTCGGAATTCTGCAGGAGCATGATTGCAGAAGTGCAACGAGACTCCCGCGTCTTCTGAAGGACTTTCATGCCGGCATCCGGGCCGTCCTGAAGCTCTTCACTGATCAATGTGACGTCTGCTTTGTGCGATTCGAGCTCGCCGATAATCTTCTGAGAACTGCCGGTCAGGGTTTCTACCGTGAAACCTTGACGCCCATGCGCAAACGCACTTCTTAGCAACTCGCTCGTCATGTTGTCCGCCGTCACGACGAGGACTGAGATGCGATTTCTTGGCGCCGTTGACCCACGCCGAACGTGAGTGCGCGAGACGTTCGCCGAAATCGTGCGAGGCTCAAAGGAACGAGAAGAGAGTGCCTCTTGCGGTGACGTGGAATTGCCTCCCAGTTCAGATACTTGCGAGGGCCGCCTCAGTAGTGCTGTTCCTGCATTCGCGCTAAGAGTTTGTTTCATCGAGTTGATTCTTCCTTCCTGCTTTTTCAGTACTTGCGGCCAGTTGTGTATGCACAGCGCGCCATCCAATCTTCAGTTCGCCGGTTTCGCCTGCTTAGTGGAGCGGCCTGGTCCAGCCTCGGACCTGTGCCGCTCGCTTCAATCTTGCTATCTCATTTCAGAACGAACACGCTTTCGACGGGTTCGATCTGACTGGAAAATGCCTGATCCAATTTCTCTCGAAGCGTTTCCGCGAGCACCTGTACAAACGGTTGCGTGAAGATGCCGCCCGGATGAACGGGCATCTCAATGATCTCCAAGCCGCCGGCGGCGATGCCGGCCCAACCGTTGAACGGATCGCGCAAGAACGCATACTTTCTTCGCGGCTTGCAGACCGTCATTTTGCCCGGATAGCTAACCGGTTTGTAGGCCAGGAACGCGCGATCGTTGATATCGTCAAGGAACTCTTCCCGAGGCCCCATAACGTCCCGGTGCGGATTCAGCTTGAAGAGATGGACGATCTTGATGTGCCATCGTTCCATTTCTCTTCGCAGGGCGATCTTCAATTTTTCCGTAAAGTAGGCGATCTGGCTTTTGAGGCTCAGCTGCAAGATGTTCGAGGAATGGAATTTAATCTTCAGTCCCAGGTTTCCCACTTTTTCTCTCAGGATGAACCGCGGGGGAACTCCATTGAAATTATGTGAGTCGATCGCGAACAGCAGATTCACTTGCTCGCCGTCCCGGACCAACCTCTGCGCAATTTCAACGGCCACTTGTCCGCCCATGCAGAATCCGCCAAGGTAATAAGGCCCTTCCGGCTGCAGCTCGCGGATCTCGCGCAAGTAACTTTCTGCCATCGCCTCAATCGTCGTCAGGAAATCGTCGCTTTCATCAAGTCCTCGGGCCTGAAGGCCGTAAAACGGATAGTCCGGGCCAAGATGGCGCGCCAGTTCGCGGTAGATGAGCACGTTGCCGCCTCCTCCATGCACGCAGAAGAATGGCGGCTTGCTTCCTCCCGGCTGTATCGGGACCAGCGAAATCCACTGCGGCGACCATCCGCCTTTCCGAATGATGTCCGCCAGTTTTTCCACCGTGGGCGCCTGAAACAGGACCGACAACGGGAAACTGCGGCCAAACAATTTCCGCATCTCCGAGAAGAGACGGACGGCGACCAGCGAATTACCGCCAAGATCGAAGAAGTTGTCCCGCAAGCCAACGGGCCGGACGTTCAGAACTTTTTCCCAAAGTTTCATCAGTTGCAGATCGAGCGAATCCCGCGACGAAGCCGACGTCAAGCTTAGTTCCGCCGTAGGGCGCGCCGGCGCAGGGAGAGCCTTTCGATCTACTTTCCCGTTGGGCGTCAACGGCAAGCGGTCCAGGACCACAATGGCCACAGGAACCATGTATTCCGGCAGCTTCCCGCGCAGATGCTCTTTCACTTGATCCGGATCGATCGTCACTCCCGGCTTGGCCACGGCGTATCCAACTAGTCGCTTCTCACCGGGAGTGTCCTCGCGAACGATCACGATGCACAAATCCACGCCCGCGCACTCCTGCAGCCGCGCTTCAATCTCTCCCAGCTCGATCCGGTAGCCTTGCACTTTGACTTGAAAATCCTCGCGTCCCAGAAACTCGATGTTGCCATCGGGCAAGAATCGCCCGATGTCTCCGCTCTTGTACAAGCGTTCGCCGTTTGCGGGATTCACGACAAAGCTGGCGCTCGTTTTTTGATCGTCGTGCAGGTATCCCTTGGCGAGCCCCACCCCGCCGATGTAAAGCTGTCCCGGCACCCACGTGGGGCACGGCGCAAAAACCGGATTCATCACATGAAAACTCTGGTTGAGCATGGCCTTGCCGTACGGAATACTCTTCCAATTCGGATCCACTTTCCCGACGGGAAACAGGATCGACCAGATCGACGCCTCGGTCGCACCGCCCAAACTGACGACGTTCACTTTGGGCAGCACGCGCCGAATCTGGTCCGGCAGACCCAGCGGAATCCAGTCTCCGCTCATCATGACCAGCCGCAAGGAATCGCCGAGCAGTTCCGGCTTCCCGGCCTGCTCCACGAGCAATTGCAGCAAGGCGGGCACCGTATCCCACAGGGTGACTCTCTCCGCAAGAATCAATTCGGCCCAGTGATTGGCATCGTAGGCAAGATCCGCGGCAGGCATGACGATGGTTCCACCCGCCGACAGCAATCCAAACACGTCGTACACCGAAAGATCGAAACTGAGCCGGGAAACGGCGAGGATCCGGTCTTGCGGGCCAACTCCAAATCTTTGATTGATGTCGAGGACGGTGTTCAGCGCGCCGCGGTGGTCGATCATCACGCCTTTGGGAACTCCGGTGGACCCCGAAGTGTAAATGACGTAGGCGAGATCTTCCGGTTTTTGCCGCCGCCGGTCCGATGGCGCGGACTCGTCCGCCGGCTTCAGTTGATCGACCTCGAACACTTCGACGGATGCGGGCACGCTCAGGCGCGTTCGCACGCCGGACTGGGTCAATGCCACTTTCACGTTCGCGTGCTCCAGCAGGAAACGCTGGCGTTCCGCCGGCAATTCAGGATCGATGGGGAGGTAAGCCCCGCCCGCAAAATGAATTCCCAGAACCGCAACGATCTGCTCCCAGCCCTTCTCCATCATGACGGCAACGAGTTCGTTCGGTTTTACCGAGCAACGCAGCAATTCCTGTTCGATCCGGCAAGCATAGCGGTAGACCTCGCGGTAGGTGAGACGCCGATTGGGCGTGCAGACGGCCAACTGCTCGGGACGTTCCGCCACTTGCTTGAGAAAGGGAGTGTGCAACAAATCGCCGGTCAGGGGC
This sequence comes from uncultured Acidobacteriota bacterium, assembly GCA_963832265.1. Classification (GTDB taxonomy): domain Bacteria; phylum Acidobacteriota; class Terriglobia; order Acidiferrales; family UBA7541; genus Palsa-360. The sequence goes on along the minus strand of CAWHTN010000020.1, from coordinate 2,184,041 downwards.
GCTGCCGTGTTGTTGGCGGCGTCACGCAAAGCGATTTGCGCAGCCGGGATCAAGCACCGCGCATTTTCTGCGAGGGTTCGCTGCCAGGCGGAGCCGTCTTCAGCAAGATCGTGTAACAATCGCTGATACGCTCCAAACATATCGTCCAACAGACCAGCGGGGAAAAGTTCCTCCACAGCATCACAGTTGATGAGAAGTTCTCCCGCGGATTCCTGGACCATATAATCCAGGCAAACCTGCGGTGTTTGACCCAAGGTGTAAGCCGTTTTTCCCAGGCGGCCAACCCAGGTCGTCTCTTCACCGCCGTTTCCCAGGTTCAAGAGACTTGTGAATACCACCGGCATGATCGCTTTTGGGCCCACTCCTTGAAACCTTGACAATTCCCGTATCACTCGAACTCCGCTGAAATAACGGTGATCGAGGTCCTGCCACAACTGCTCCTGAGAGTGGCGCGCGCGCGATTTGAAACTTTCCGGCTTGGAGTTGTTCACTTCCAAGAGATTCACGGAAGTGAAATCTCCGACGATGTCGTTGGCCTGCTTATGCAACGGCAATCGATTGAACAAGGTGAGATTAATTGTGAAATGCGGGTTCTTGCTCCAAATGGCAAGCACTTCCGAATACGCCGCCAGCAAAATACCGGCGGGAGTCAGCCCGGCTCGCGCCGTTTTATCTTTCACAGCCTTCCAAGACACCTGATCCATGCGAGCCTGGCGCCGCTTGAATAAAGGTTTTTGGATGGAGGAAGGATTCACGGCAAACGGAAGGCCGGGAGACGCAGGCAGAGTGGGGAGGCGCTTCACCCAATAGTCGCGCGACACTCGAAATGCATCGGTTTCCTCCAGCCGATTGAACGCAAACAAATAGTCGCGGAAGGACAATTCCAAGGGGGGCAGATCCACATTCAAGTCTCGGTATAGAGCCGCCAATTCTCCAAAAATGATTTCGAAGCTGCGGCCATCTGCAATGAGCAGATCGAATCCGATATGCAACCGCGTACGCTGGGGGCCGAGCATGGTGGCGCGGAACTCGAAAAGAGGCCAGACATCTGTGGGATGGACGTAATGGGCCATATTTCGCCGCACGTCTTCGAGATGGGCCTCAACCGTATTCGGATTTTGTCCTTGCAGGTCCGAGCACTTCACCCTGTATCGCGGCACTTCCCGGAGGATCTGCTGGTATCCTTCCGGCAAAACGACGCAGCGCAGCATTTCGTGCCGGGCAATCAATTTGTCGAGGGCTGCTTCGAAGCGGTCTTGATCCCATTCCGCGAGGTCTACTTCGAAATAATTGTGGCAGGCGATGTTTCCGAGTTCCACGCCTTCTTCGCGCCCGATCAGGTACGCTTGCTGGATATCGCTTAACGGAAACTGCTCAAAGCGATTCTGAGGTTCCGGCTGAGCCTGTGGGAGGGCGACAGTTTTCTCAGGGCCGCCCTTCTTCTCGGCCATTGAGAGTTTCAGAGCCAGCCGCGCTCTCTTCTCCGGCGAAAGCCGCCTCAGTCTTTCATTCAATTCCAGGTTGTTCGTCAGGTTCATTCGCTATTCCTCAAAGGGCCTTCACCTGGCGAGTAACTCGAATTTGCGTCACCATCCTCTTGCTCGATCTCTCCAAGCATTTGTTCCAATTCACCCTCATTGGCTTGTTCAAAGAGCATCTCCTCGATTCTTTCCGATTGCGCCCTGAGAACCGGCGTCATCAGGAACGCTTCAAGGGGAAACTCGACGTTGAACCTATCTCGAACCTGAAAACCAATTTGCATGGCTAACAAAGAGTGCCCGCCCAACTCGAAAAAATTGTCGTCAAGGCCCACGAAGTCCACTTTGAGGAACTCAGCCCAAAGCGATGCCAGCGATTGCTGCAACTCAGTTTGAGGAGGAATGTACCCGTCCTTGTTTCTGTGCTGGACGGGTTTCCGCGCCTCAATCGCCCGTGACAATTTTTCTGGGTCATTGAGTTCGGTCGCAATGCGGTTGAAAATCCTTGACTTCATTCGCTCCTCTGAAATGCAATTCTTTTTCTAGACTCGATCAACAGAATCATGAGTCGCATCGGACAGGCCGGTGCCATTTCCTGCATGCTCAACACACAGGAAAGATGAGAGTTCGGCGATGCGGCCCGATTCGAATTCAGTCTGACAAAGGACTCCGTTTCCTGCCTGAATGATTGCGCCAATGCTTTCTAAAAAGTCGCGTGCTGGTTTGTTCTTCGGAGTCGGGACAAAGTTGATTCGTATCTTCTCGCGCCCTTCCTGCAACGCAATCCGGCCTAAATGCGAAAGCATCCGATGCTCGACCCGCCTTCCCAGGGCGCGGCAACTCAGCAGCACGTTGTCCACATCCAGCAGGCCTGGACGCCTCGTGAATATCATCGCGCCGACCAGTCCGTAATCGCCAAACCGGTCGCGAAGTCGTATCACCAGACACTCCGCATTCCCCGCTATGCACAACTGTTCGACTTCGTTTTCCGTACGCCGGACACTTGTGAAATTAAACTGGTTTGTTCGCTGCGTGATTTGTGCGACCCGAGGCAATTCCGCTCTCGTCATCGGAAGGAACTCGAGCTGAAGTTCGAGCCCGACAAGAAAATCTTCCAAGCGCATCGATTGCGCCGACAACTGTTCTCGCTCGGCGTTCTTGGCATAGAAATCACCTCTTTTCCGATCTTCTTCCGTAACCTTGAGATGATCGAATGCCCAGACGTGAGACAGAAATCTCTTGAAGTCGGCGTTCTCCTCGGGCAACTGCAGAGTGAGCGCTTCCGGGCAACGGGCCTCAACCTCCGCGCACTCTACCGCGCTATCGTCCAGGAAAATGAAGCTGTCCAATCCGAGCTGCAGTTCCGCCGAGAGCGATCGAAGATTTTCCGACTTGGGTCGCCAATTGATTCGAGAGGAAACGAAATGTTCCCGCTTGAGAACCATGCCGGAGTTTTTCTCAAAAACGCTCCACACATCTTCTTCATTATTCTTGCTACAAAGACACACCAACATCCCGGCATCACGCTGAGCAATTATGAATTCTTGTAGACCTCTGTAAGCAGGTCCGACGCTGACTCCCGATGCCCCCTCTTCACCGCACACGCCTTCCCAGAGCGTGTTGTCACAATCCAAAACGATGACCTTGTGAGGAGGCGTGTGGATTCGATAAAAGCGGCGAGCGATGATCGTGCCCATCGCGTGGAAATACTGCCGCGTGTACGGCACGTGCGAGACTTCGTTGGCCTTTTGATCCTCATATTCAGCGACAGGGTATAGAGCCTTGCTTTCCCCTGATGTGACCACGTAGGTCCCACTGACATCCTTCAAACCCTCCGCAATTTGCCTCTCGAGTGTGTCGAAAGATCTTGCCAAGGCTTCATCGGCTTGAATCCGTTCCGAAACAGGACAAAAGCAAAGCAAGTAGGGAACCTTGGAGTTCGCTGAGGCGAATTTCACTGCTTCAAGAAGATCCCTTGCATTGCGCTGAACCCGCTCTTGGACGTTCTCTTGACCAACGTATCCGGAATCCAAACCTCCGGCGCCTCGCCACCAGTCTTCCAGCCGAAGGAGTACTATGTTCAAGCCGCTTTGATTTGTAGAGAGCAAGCTGGCGGGATCCAGCAATTGTTGAAATACCTGGTCGTAGGGACCAAATTTGAGGACGCAGGGGATATCCAGCTCGTTCATCCAAAAATTCAACGGCTCCGCCACTGGCTCAGCCGTGAACGTAGCTGTCAAGGCGATAGTCAGGACGTTCTTTTTTTCGTGGTCGGTTGGACCAGCTTGTAGCAAGGCAATCCCCCGCACCGGCAAGAGCCGGATAGATCCTTGCGATGGAACTAGGAAGCATTTGAGGGTCCAGTTCGAGGTATGAGCTGCAGTTTCAAGTGCTTGTAAGTCATTTAATTTCAATGGGCCTCACAAGTCCGTTTACCGCGTATGCAAAACATTTCCCTAACTCGGACAAATCGTTCTTTCCGAAACCCGTTTAGGCCAGAGACTTACTTAACCCGTGTGAATGATTGTGAACTCGATTCCAATTAATGCCCTCCAGCGGCCAGGTGAGTTTTGCCTTTTGGGCTTGCAGGTTCTCAACAGCCAGGGCTGGGCGACACGAACCTGACCCGCGAGAGGGCGGGGCATCGGGCAGAGTAGCGCCGCGCAGAGCAAGCCTTCGGTTGGGTGTTTGAACGACCACCAGATCGAAAGTTTCGGAGGCGCAGAAATTGGCTCGACATGGCAAGAAAAAATACGGTTAAAACGCGCGTAAACCCATCGAAATAGGCGGGTTGGCGTCTGAGGACTCGAAACTTAGCCCTCCCATTGTGTCAGTTTCTCGAGCGATTTGCGAAGCGGCAAGGTGCAGTGGAAAAGATTGCCCTCTCCGAGTTCAAAACCCCAACATTCTTCGAGGAGACAATTGGCCACGCCGAGTGTTGAGTTTCAGAGCCATTAGAGCATTCCATTTGTCACCTAATTGCCACCATCCCGGTGACTAAATACATAGAGAATAAGTTCAACTCGGCTGGAGACTCCTATCTTCTCGAAGATTCGATAGATGTAGTTCCTGATGGAATGTTCCTTAACCTTAAGCCGCTGAGCGATTTCGCGGTTCTTCAGGCCGTCGGCGACGAGGCGGACCACATCCTCCTCGCGACGCGTCAATAGGGCTGCCTGATCCGGTCCAACTTTCTGCTCATCCTTATATATATACTATATATATTCGCGCTGTATGCGCGCAAACTGGTGCCCGCCTCCGAGAGAACTTCGCGTTCCTCAAAACAATTCTTGATCAAGTTCAGACTCTTCAGGCTGTAGCGAAAGGAGAGAATCGCGCCACATTCGGCTCGGATAAGATTTTGGCGAGGGACAGCGGTCTGCACCATCCCTACGAGCGAGCTGCCTAAATCAAGACTGGCCCATCTTTCGTTGACCGATTGAGCCGCTTCAGCCGAAACCAGTCCAAGCGAGTCAGTCCGTGACCTTAGTCTCCAATCCTTCCGCGCAAATCCGCATCGATCACCCTTCGCGAGCACAAATTGGGCTTCGGACTCTCTTGTTTCGTTGGCGCATAACATTTTGGCGAACGACAGCCGTTGATTTCGGAGTTGGGCGGAATTTTGGCGAGGGACAGGACCTGCAATCCGGTCTTGAGCAGGATTGGGCTCTGGATTCCGCCACCGGAAGTTACTCATCGACGCCATTCATCGATCAGGCTGGCCACCAGCCCGGTCCAACCCGTCTGGTGGCTGGCTCCCAACCCCGCGCCGGTGTCCCCGTGGTAGTACTCATTAAAGAGAAGGCAATCGCGCCAATGCGGGTCGGTCTGGAACTTCTTGCTTTCTCCGAAGCAAGCTCGTCGGCCAAACTCGTCGCGCGTAAAAATCCGAATCATGCGTTCCGCATTTTCCTTCGCCATGGATGGCAGTGTATTAGTTTCGCCGCCCGCCGAGGCCTTCATGTCAAAATCTGGGCCGAGTGCCTCGCTGAACCGCAGCAGGGAATGGGGAATTCCTGGTACGTAACGCTGAAAGATCCCTCCGTCTTATTCAGCAATTCGAGCACTCCAACAATCTCGTCACTTCTGTTCCGAACTGGCAGAGCGAGTAACGAGTGAGTGCGGTATCCGAGGACGCAGTCCACGGTGGGATCGAAACGCGGATCAGCATACGCGTCTTCAAGCCTCACTGGTTGGCCATGGCGCGCCACCCAGCCAACGATACCCCTCTCCATTGAAACGCGGATCTCGTGTTCCTCCAAACCAAGGCCCACGAGTGACCAGATTTCATTGCGCTTGCGATCCAAGAGGAAAACGGTTCCACGATCAGCTCCGCTTAGTCGGGTCGCAAGTTGAAGTACGATATTGATCAGCCCGGAGAGGTCGAGCGTGGAGTTGAGGAGTTTAGTGGCTTCTAGAATCCCGGAGAGTTCTTGCATGGCCCGTTGTTGGCCCGCGTGATTCAGGGCAGCCTCGGTGATGGTTGCAAACTTTTCCAGAGAATCCCAGACCTCCTCGCTCAGATTGGTTGTGCCGAACACTTCTAACACGCCGAGAACTTCGCCGTTCGTTTTCAAAGGGTAATCCCATTGAGATCCCCTTCCTTTCGCGTTTTGGCCCGAAAAAGCCTTTTCGATCGTGGTCTTCTTCGCTTTGGGCAGTTTCCCGGTCTCCTGCCAACTGGTGGGCTCCCCGCTAATTATTTTCCAAAGGTGGACGGAAGCACCGCGCGCCAGCATAGCGGCCACTTCCGCCACCTACTTGGATAAATCAGTGAGATCCTTCTTTGCGGGGATGGTTTCTACGGTCTTATTCGGACCCGACAACGTAGCCAGAGTTGGCGTTCCAACCGCCAGGGCAAGGGCCGAGACTGGTCTCATGGCTTGCTTAGAACTCACTCGTGACACCCTCGATCAGTGTGAATGAGAATTCCAGATTTGAGACGTTACTATTTTTTATTTACCCCATCAACATGTCCTTCGCGAAAACTCTGTCCGCCTGTGATTTCAATAGGATATGTGGTTGCCGTCCACAGGCAAAGTGCGATAGCACCCTGGCGTGATAGCTGCCGTTGGACTTCTGGTCGGTGTCATTCTTCGACTCTTCCGTGCTCGTCGCAGGCTCCTCCTCGAGAACCTGTTTCTCCGCCACCAACTCGCAGTGCTGAAGCGGAGACAGCGCAGATCAAGAATAGCAGCATTCGACAAGCTCTTCTGGGTCTTGGCACGGAGGTTCTGGTTCAGATGGAAACTGGCCCTCATTATTGTGAGTGCGTCCCATTTCTGTGTGGACGATAGGTGTTCTGCTAATCTTTCATGGACTCCCGCTCAGTGAAATCTGTCTCCTTTGGGACAGATTTTTAATGTCATCTTTGCGATTATCGTCGTGTAGGTGTTGCGCACCGCATGCGCGACAATGATGCGTCGTGCCGACGGTTCAAAGCCCGCACTGGCATGCCGACACGACGCATTCCTTTTCAAATCACCGTATAAGTCCTTAGGAAGGGTCTTGTCGATAACTGGCCCAAATGATCCGTAGACCACTACACAAGCGGCTGGATTCCCCAGAACCGCTCCCTCTCCGGCCTCGACACGCGTGGAATCACCTTCCGGGAGTCACGCCATCGTGCGCCAACGCCGGTGGCCGTGCGTGGTAGAACGCTTCACGGAAACCACAGTCTTGGGCCGAGTCGCTTAATTCCGCCCGAAAAACGGGATTCTCCGAAATTGGCCAAATCCTGATTTAAGCCATAAAGCCAGATTCCGAAAACAGGTGCCGGCTCAACCGGTCGATGCAACACCCTATAACCAGTTGATCTGACAATACTTCCAATCGAGAATCCATCTGTGCGACAGGACTCCATCAGAACCTAAACAGGGCTTTTGTTTTGTTTGAATTGACGCCCGCGAATTCGTCTGTGACGGTAACTTCAACGAGAGCATCCTACTTGAGGCTCACATCATCGCCATGTTCATGCGTAAATATATTTCCAAAGCGTAGATCCCGATGCCGGTGGTCGTCCCCGTCAACAGCAATCCGTACCTTTCTGTTGGGTCGGGGTTGGAGACAGAATGGTTTTGTCAATGGTTCCCGGCAATGTGACGCTTGGCAGTACTGAAAGTCGCGGAGTGTCTAGATTCAATCCCGCGATTCTTGCGGACCTGACCATGCTTGGCTTCGCCATTTCCTTCTTGACGGTGACATGTGGCGTATTCCTAAGTTCCTTCTTTTCCACCTTACCCCACTCACGACGTTGAGATGGAAGCCATGAAGTCCCATTTCGCGCAGTTGCACAATACGATGACTGGATTCACGTCAATCCATCCCTGTCGAGTATTGTCTTGCGCGCGCAACGAACCACTTTCGCGCAGTGACATGTGAAAGTGGTTAGATCCTCGCCCTATACCAGTGCGAGCATCTTTCGCGCCACGGAAGACCCGAACAAAACGCGAATGTTTCTCAGTTTGTACAGCCGGGGTACTCATCCAGACACAAGTACACTACTGAACAGTCGAGAATGTCCTATTCCCCGACAATTGCCTTAACTCAAGATAGGCTCAGGCGTCTCACGTCTAGCCTCGCACACGCAGACGAATGCGACCACCCTCAGCTGGCTGGCCGCATTTGTCTTTTAAGAGTAGAAAGACGTAATTTAGAGCCCGTCTCAAAGACGAACACATTCACAAAGGTCGGGATTCTTGCCGGGGCCGTGCTCTCGGTGATTCAGCTTGTCTTGCCTGACTGTGACACTCTGAGTCGCATTCCGATAGGACGACTTCCCGCGACTTCGTATCGATTAGCCACCAGGGATCAAGCCTGCGACTGAGCTGCAAATCCCAGATCGCGTCTGCGGTACTGAGGGAGTTTGGGTGAAGAAAGTCAGCACATCATACGTGCCGTAAGAATTAATACTGTCCAGAAGTGAACAGTTGACGTGCGCCCAGTGTCATAAGATGTGACTCAATGGCAGCTTGCAATGGCCTGGGAGTTACAGACAAGGTGTAGCCCGGTATGTCCTAAGAGGGGGCGTCATGGAAGCAATCGCGAGTCTCAGCAGGACAAAACCCTACAAAACGCATATGTTCAATGCCCAGTTGTATCTCGCTTCGGTCGGTGCACCGAGAAAAGTTGTCGAGTATCAAAGATCAGAGAAAGCCTACTCGCAGGGCGACCCCGCATCGGATGTACTGTTTGTTCAAAAAGGCGGGATAAAGATGTCCGTTGCAAATGTGGTTGGCAAAGAAGCAGTCGTGGCGATGCTTGGACCTGGCGACGTTTTTGGCGAGGGATGTCTGGCAGGCCAGCATGTTCGTACGGCGACGGCGACCGCAATCACACCCACGACTTTACTGTGTATTGAAAAAAGAGAAATGATTCGCGTGCTCCGCACGGAACGTGCGTTCTCTGACCGCTTCGTGGCTTATATGCTTTCACGGAACATCCGCATTGAGCAGGATTTGGTCGATCAGCTCTTTAACTCCAGCGAGAAACGCCTGGCGCGCACACTTCTGCTGCTTGGTCGCTGTGGCCTGCAAGACCAACAGAACAAAATGCTTCCCAAAGTGTCGCAAGAGCTGCTGGCAGAAATGATCGGGACAACACGCGGCCGGGTTAATTTCTTTATGAACAAATTCAGGGAACTCGGCTTCATCAACTACAACAAAGGCGGTCTCCACATCAACCCCTCCCTCCTGAATGTGGTCCTACACGAGTAAGTACCATCCTTCGATGTGCACCCAAATTTGAACAATGTTCAGCTTTGTTGGTTCCGGAACGGACAGGCTTCGTCGCGAAGAAGCAATGAAAACCGCTGGTAGAAAAAAAAGCAAAACCACGGGGGCACATGGCCCCGCAACCGAGCACATGGCGCGGAAGGTCAGAACAGATCCTGCTCAATCAAGTGGGCTGCGAAGCAAGAAAATTTCCGGTCGAGGGAGATGTGTTTTTTCTTGACTTCGACTTTTATAGAACTCATCAGGACTTGGCGGCGATCACTCTTCTATTGAGACAATGGGCTTGGGTTTAGAACAGAAGCGCATGTCACAGATTTCACAACGGTAAGCACGATAGCCCAAAGGGTACAAAAGGATGCGCTCCAAAATGCCTCTGCGTTTTGTCCTATAAACAGCTCTCGATTTGCACTGAGGGCAAATGAGTTCGGAAGTGATCTCTACTCGCTTCATCTGATCCGGCCTCAAGTTTAATACCCTTGAATTCATACCGGGCATCACCCCCCCATCAGCAGTTTCATTGGGTGGTGGAGGGCGCTGAAGTCCTCGAGGGCACCAGTTTTAGAAGCTTGAATACCCTTGATAGATCCAAACGCCAATGGTAGTCAGAAAGAGTATGATCGACACCAAGGAAAGTGCGATGATGGGTCCCCGCAAACGCGACATCCGCGCAATGATTGCCAGTTGTTCTTGATAATAGTGTTGCTCTGCATCGTCAAGAAAGATTTGATCCGCTTCCCTTGACGATAGCGTTCCGCGATAAACCAATGCACAGATCAGAACAACCGTAATGACGCCCCAGGAACTAGACAGCAGCATGAGAATAAGTGATCTCACGTATAGCATGGAATCCTCCTTGGTGGACTAACGGAACCGTTCCTGTTTATTAACTGACACTTCTACGTTGGAGGCAACTATCCTAGGCAGTGTTTGTCGTTTTCGGCAACAGCGATCTTTGCTTGAATGCCGTTCCGTGTGCAGGTTCCCATTCGGGTAATACTTTGGGATAGAACGTGTCGCGCCAACCGGCAGCGGTGAAGACGGACGTACCTATTCGGAGAGTGTTCGGTTCGACCACCAAGAAATCAAATCACTCGCCGAAGCGCGTTCCGCCTGGCTACAACTCGGAGATCATCCTCGAATTCGATCACGGCTGAATTCATCTTGGCCCGAGATCGGAAACCGGCCGCCTCTAAACAGATGCAAAAAGCCACATTCCGATAATCCCTGTTTATCAGGAATTGGGAACCGCGGCTTGTGGGAGTTAGCTTGAATCAGGGAAATCTGGGGGCTTTCCGTGCCACGAATACATTCGTGTGCGAAATTGAACAGTACCCTTCAGCGGCAGTCCCATTGCTATCCGAGTTCTACCAAACCAATCTCATATTAGTAATCGGGAATAGTGGCGGAGCAGAGATTGAGCGGGTGCTATCAAAGTGCCCACATTGGGAATCAAACCGCTCCGGCCTGTGATGATGAAAAAATGAAACCAAAGAAAATGAACCAGAAACAATTTAACCAATATTTGGTAGAAAATCTGGATCTTCTGCAGATACTAGAAGCTCAACTGAAAGCAGAAGGCAAGTGGTTACCAGACATCGGAATTGAAAACGTCACGAAAAATTCGGCCGCCCTGCTTCGGGCGTGGAAGGGACTTGGCACGCGAAGTCCCGCGAGGACCCCATGACCATCGAACAGAAAATGCCACTGTCGCCAAATGCGGTACCGACGGCGCAGCTCATTGCCGCCATGCTGAATGGCCGCGGGCATGTAAGCGACCTAATCTTTTCGCCAGGCCACGCCCCGCAAGTTGAGGTGGACGGAGAGCTCATAGAGCTGCGTTTCAAGGGGCTTGAGCGGCTCACTCATGAGCATACCGCGCAGATTGCCCTTGATTTGATGGGCTCGAACGAGTACTGGGCGCAGAAGCTCGAAAAGGATGGCTCTGCCGACCTCTCCTATTCGCTCCCTCGATCCGGGCGCTTTCGTGTGAATATCTTCCGCCAACGCAGCACCCTCGCCATCGTCATGCGCGTGATCCCTACCCTCATCCCCACGTTCGATCAATTGAACCTGCCCCCGGTGGTCAAAGAGATCGTGCACCTGCGTAACGGCATCGCTCTAGTCACCGGTCCAACCGGGTCCGGCAAATCCTCTACGCTCGCCGCAGTGATAGATCGGATAAACGAAGAGAAGGCCATCCACGTACTAACCATCGAGGACCCCATCGAGTTCTTGCACAAACACAAGAAGGCCACGATTCACCAGCGTGAGCTATACACAGACGTGCCGACATTCGCCTTGGCCTTGCGCGCTGCCCTACGCCAGGCACCCAAGGTCATTCTCGTGGGGGAAATGCGCGACCGGGAAACCATCGAGATAGCTCTCGAAGCCGCCGAGACCGGCCACTTGGTTCTCTCCACCCTACACACCATCGATGCCTCCAAGACCATCGAGCGCATCATCGGCACTTTCCCACTCAGCGATCAGCAGGCTATCCGTACCCGATTCGGGAAGGCCTTCCGCTTCATTATCTCCCAGCGCCTTCTGCCCCGCCTTGACGGCAAGGGACGGATCGCCGTCATCGAGGTCCTGAAGTCCACCATGCGCACCCGGGAGTATGTCGAGAAGGGCGAGAACGAGGGAAAGAGCCTGCTCGACGCCATGCATGATGGCGCTCAGGAAGGCATGCAGCATTTCGATGGGGAACTTGAGCGGCTCATCCGCGGAGGCGTAATTGAGATGGAGACGGCCATTTCCTACTCGACCAATGCCGGCAACCTGCGTTTGGCCCTTGCGGATTTGGCCGAGGTGCGCGAAGGCGCGACCATATGAAGCTTCAAGATATAATTTACATAATTTGCCTGTCATCCTTGCTGCTTCTAGCTCGTCATTGACCAATCCCTGTTTCTCCGCGCCAGCGCCTGATAAGTTGGGCGGTCGCAATTAGTCGATGCAACACTTGCCCAAAGTTTTCTCGTATGGATCTAGGCGGCTGATTTCGTCCGCGGGCGTCAGTTCAATCAAAACAAAAGCCCTGTTTAGGTTCTGATTGAGTCCTGTCGCGCAGATTGATTCTCGATCGGAAGTTTGGCAGATCAACTGGTTATATGGTGTTGGTTCGACCGGTTGAGCTGGCACGGATTTTCGGAATGTCGGAGATTTGCAGATCTGGCTCCCAGGCCACATTCCGATAAGACTACCTCCGCCGTTGGCGCACCACCAAGCATGAAAGTGGAATCTCCGACATGTCGCACTATAAGTCTTTTATTTTCTGTCAGCGTTGAGGCACTTTCAATGCAGAGGACTTCCCAGGACTTGGCAGCAATCCATTGGAAAGTTGCGTCACTTCGAGGCGTCACTACCGTTCCGTTTCTGACGCTGGCTCTCCCCCAATAACCAGAAATAACCGGCCACCAGATGGCTTATGACTACCTGAATAGCTGACCTTATGTTTTATTCCCTGATTCAAGAGGCGATCATTGCCAGAGCCCCTGGAGATTGTACGGCATCAAAATGCGGATCGCGACCCACATTTCCCATTTTCGAGTCTTTCTAGCCGGACCACGTCACCTATAAATTCTCGCTGCATCGGGTCATCCGAACGGAAGTCAAGGGTCACGATAACATTCATCCCCGGAAAGTAGTGTTCCGTAGGATTCGCAAATTATAGTCCGTTTCGCGATACATTCAGTCTCGTGGAAATTTCCTCAGGGTACTGCGAATCACGGGGACAAATAAGGACGGTTTCTGGTCGATAACTCAGCCGAGGCGACGTAGTATTTGAATGCGGCAACATCTAGCATGCAACTCGTCGAATTCCGTTTGGTTCATTGTGGACCGCCATCCCCTGTACAACAAAACCCTATGCTCATTTGCAAAGCCTGACCGTCCTGAATGCGACAGCGTACAGTCTAAGGGCATTCCGCCCTTACCGTGAGCCATGCCGAGTAATTCAGGACAACGACTTGGGAAGTGGCTTCCACGCGTTCCACTGGCGCATCTTGCATTGTCGTGGTTTGGAGAAGCTAGTTGGATTGTTTGCGCTTGGTGTAGTGGATCGTCAGAGTATCAAGCATTCTTGCGATGGCGGCGTCTATTTCCGTCTTGTGCTCACCGGCGAATCGCAGAATGTCGTCAATGGTTGGACGTGTCTCCACGCTGCCTTCGGTGAGTGCTGACGTAACTGAAAAGACAGCCATTGTTTCTTCATGCCTTTTCTCTACTCCTTGCCTTGCACACTCAAGCGTAAAGGCCTCAAATCTCTCCGCAAATTCCAAACTCGCACACTTGGCCCTGCCTTCTTCCGTTATTTTCAACATGGATTTTCTCCCTCCAGTAACCACATTCTAAAAACAGCACGGACACCGCTCTGCTCTGTTTCGTACATGTGTCGCGTCGGTTACCCATCCAGACACAAGTACACTTCTGAACAGTCGGGAATTTCCTATTCTCCGACAATTGCCTTAACTCAAGATGGGCTCAGACGCTCCACGTCTAGCCTCGCACACGCAGACGAACGCGGTCACCCTGAGCTGCTGGCCGCATTTGTCTTTTAAGAATAGAAAGGATTCGTATCAACTAGCAGGCATAGATCATGTCTCCGGCTGAACCAAAAACCCAGATCACGTTTGCAGTGCAGAGGGATTGTAGGATGCCTCTTCACAAGGGATGCTGTAAGAGTTAATACTGTCCAGAAGTGGACAGTTGACTTGCGTCCACCGTCATAGAATGTGCCTCCATGGCTGCGTGCAATGGCCTAGGAGTTGCAGTCAAAGTGTAGTCCGATATGTCCTAAGGGGGCATCATGGAAGCAATCGCGATTCTCAGCAAGTCAAAACCCTGCAAAACGCATACATTCAATGCCCAGCACTATCTCGCTTCGGGCGGTGTTTCGAGAAAAGTTGTCGAGTATCAAAGATCCGAGAAAGCCTACTCTCAAGGTGATCCCGCTACGAATGTGCTGTACATTCAAAAAGGTGGGATAAAGCTGTCCGTTGTCAACGAGGTTGGCAGAGAGGCAGTCGTGGCGATGCTTGGACTCGGTGACTTTTTTGGTGAGGGGGGCATGGCAGGTCAGCTTGTTCGTATGGGGACGGCAACCGCGATCGCTCCCACTACCTTACTCGTTATTGAAAAACGGGAGATGATTCGCGTGCTCCACGCTGAGCATGCGTTCTCTGACCGCTTCTTGGCATATATGCTTTCACGGAACATCCGAATTGAGCAGGATTTGGTCGATCAGCTCTTTAACTCTTGCGAGAAAAGACTGGCGCGCACTCTTCTTCTGCTCACTCGGTACGGCAAGCAACCCCACCCAGAAAAGATGCTTCCGAAAGTATCGCAAGAGGTGCTGGCGGGGATGATCGGGGCAACGCGCTCCCGGGTAAATTTCTTCATGAATAAATTCAGGGAACTCGGCTTCATTAAATACAACAAAGGCGGTCTCCACATCAACACTTCCCTTCTGAATGTTGTCCTGCACGAGTAACCCCAGCCAATAAGATGCGAGCGGAGAGCCGGTGATAGCCAACGACCACTATATTGTAATGACGGTAGAATGCTCACGCTGTAAAACTAAGCAGAAGGTTCATGTTTCGACCGGTATTGGTGGCGCACAGATGGACAACCAGATAATTCCATGCCTCAATTGCAACGGCCTTTTCAGGGTAACTGTTCCCGATAGGATCATTCGCGGTCCGTTCCCGGCGTAGGTTGGCGAGTACCCAACCTCAAGACAACTCAGCTTAGACGGCCTTCCGCCGTGCCACCTTCTGCGCCATAAGCAATAGGATGCTTTGGTTTTTCGTATCCGTTTGACCGAGGAGCTTACGAAACTTCGCCAGCATCCGCCCGTCCCTACCAGAAGCTCCGAACAGTTTGGAATCGACTTTTCGATTCGGCAGATCTTTCATCTTGGGCGGCTCTTCGCCATCATAAAATAGTTGATACATAGGGACTTCGAGGGCACGGGCAAATTTCTCAAGCGTCTCAACAGTGGGCACTGTATGTCCGTTCTCGACTCTTGAAATATAGCAGCGAAGCAATCCCGTTCTTTCCTCAATGTCGCCTTGCGAAAGCTTCTTTTCTTCACGCAACGCCCGCAAACGGTCTCCAATAATCACGGCCTGATCCTCATTAGAATGTAGACGATTCCAATAATTAACAGGGATGGAAACTGAGGACAGGTGAGCATAACCCAAACTTCGACTGGTGCAAAGGGATTATCGGAATGTATGGTCCGCCGCGGCGTTGCAAGCGAAAAATGTTCAATGGCAGTTGGTCTGCGCCAATGTATTCGGCCTTGAGTGGAGTCACTGACTCCGGGCCATGATGGATATCCGCTCGCCCTCGTCCGTATAATGTGGACGGCCTGGTAAGACCTTTTCCGATATCAGGTTTCGAGAGCGTGGGAGAGACCCATTGCCATCTCTATTTTCCGCCAGCAGACCTGGCAGGAACTCTTTTTCCCTAAACAGGGATTTTAAGTTGCCACTGCAAGAACCGGAGCGCGATACCTTTCGTTCTTGCACAAGACTGCCCAAGCCATGCGAACCAGTTTATTGGCCAAGACCACGAGACCACATTCTGATGCGTGCGCCCCAGCAGTTGCGCTAACCAACTGCTCAGACCAGGAGCTTGCTTGTCTCGCTGTTGCAGTACGCTGCGTGCACCTTGAATGAACAGGGTTCGTAAGTACTTATTGCCCCGTTTACTGATGCCCAGGAGTTTCTGTTTGCCGCCGGTGGTGTACTCCCCCGGAACGATTCCCATCCAGGCCGCCAGCTTTCGCCCTTTTCGAAATGCGCTGGCGTTGCCCACCGCAGCGATCAGGGCCGTCGCGGTGACCGGACCAACTCCTGGAATCTCCGTGAGCCGCTGGCAGTCCTCATTTTCTTTCGCCGTTTTCTGAATAACCCGATCCATCTCCTCCATGCGTGCGCCGAGCTGCTCGAGTTCCAATTTGAGTTGCGCCAACAGAACACGAAAAGAACCCGACAGTCTCAGCTCTGCATCTTCTAATATCCTGGGAAGCTGCTGATCCACATAACGTCGGCCTTTGGGGAGCGTGAGTCCGCGTTCCAGAAGTAGACTGCGAATCTGGTTCACCACCGCTGTACGTCGCATCACCCAACGCTCGCGCACGCGATGCAGCGCTTGCAAGTCGAGCTGTTCCTCCGTCTTGATCGGCACAAAACGCATCCTCGGCCGTTGCACCGCTTCCGCAATGGCTTCCGCATCCAGGAAGTCGCTCTTGTTGGTCTGCACATAAGGCTTCACGTACTGCGCCGGCATCGATCGCACTTCATGGCCCTGTTCTCGCAGAGCCCGCCCGAGAAAGTGCGATCCACTGCAGGACTCCATGCCAATCAACTCCACTTCCAAATTCGCGGTGAAAGCCAGCAGCTGTTTACGAGAACATTTCTTGCGGATCACCGCCCGACCTGTTGAATCCAATCCCACCAAATGAAAGACTGTTTTCCCTAAATCAATACCGAGCACGTGTAGTTTCATGGGGTGCCTCCGTCCTCGCACTCTACAACTTCTAGAATTCCGCGGCGGACCATCCCATTATGCAGGAAATGGCCCCTTGGCGCTCTGGACCACATTCCGAAAAGACTTCTCAGGACTTGGCGTGAAGCTGTTACAAATCGTCCCGCTATGGGCCGATGATCATGTATAAACCGCATAGACACATGTCCATATTCGGACAGTTATAACCTCCTTGCTGCTCTAGAGTTCCGATTGGGGGAGACGACTACGGATGCCAGGATCGAAACGGTTATTGTGAGTCAGAAACTCGAGACAATAACCCGTAAGGAAGTGACCTGTATATATTGCGGCCTGCCAACTCCAGTACCTGTCTCGGACCCAGCAAGTTTGCAAGTCACGTCCTACGCCGCATATCTATCGTCCGTTGCAAGCTGTGCGGCAAGGAGGCTCCTTACCGTGCCTGTGACATCTTCGAGTTCGGAGAGATGCGTTGTTTGACTTCAACGGAAATGGAAGCGAGTTGAGAGTAAGGCTAAGAGGAGTATCAAAATGCTTGGGAAGAAATTCACTAAGGAAGTTCGTGCTAAAATAAGTGCTGCATTGCACCAAAGGTATCTATCAAAAGAAGCGCGTAAAAAACTAGGGGCTGCGATGAGTGCTGCATTGAAAGGTAGGACGCTTAGTCCCAAGCACCGCGCCCATATTGGCGCGTCTGTTAGAGCTGCACTTGCTCGTAAGAAGTTGGAGCCGAATGGCAGGATTGAACTGCCGACCATCTTGTAGCCGCGAATGTATCCCGCTTGGTCACGCACTCTCTTGCCGTGCTTGTAGACAAGCTACGCAGACAGCCGGTGAGAACCTCCAAGGGGTGCCCCATGACGTATTCCCGCGCGCAACGCAGGGCCTCAAGCCCTCAGGCCCAGCCCTTCTTTCTGTCTTCCCTTTGTTAGGTAAGCCCGGACAGTCGCGTCTTTATGTCATTGAACTGATTGGCTTTGCAGTTTCTCGCAGTGCGCGCAGAGCGGTCTATGCTTAAGTAACATCTTACGATAGATAACACTCGGGTTTGCTTCGTGGAAGCCATTGATGGTCTCATCGCGGACGAGCACCTTAAGCAATTATTGCGTGTTGCCAAACTATAATTGCAGCCCATCATGGGCTCGCCGGTGGAAAATGGTCACGATCGCGGAGAATTTGGGCGTAGCCACAGCTCGGAGGTGGGCGCTGCGATTGGTGCCTACTGGCTTCGGAAAAAGAGCCACCTTCAATAAAGGCGCACATACGAACGCGCCAGTGTAACACTTCTGTCACCCCAGCGAGCAATGGAGCGTTCGCGCCAGTCCCGCCAGTTTGCAATCCCTGGTTTTCGATGACTCGCGAGTAGCAGAAACAATTTATTTGTGGCAGAGCGACGCCGGGCGGCCCACCCAGGGCGGGCAGGAGAGGCCGAGCAGGATGCTGCCCACTTGCATGGACCTGGACATTCGAAACTAAACAGTTCCACACTGAAACAAGAGGGGGGCAACCGCCCCTCATTTTTTTGCTGCCGCATCGAGGTCGGCTCATATTGGCCCGATTGACGGGAACAGAATTTGCGTCCACGCACGTATCAAAAATCTTGCCCTTGGCTCGGGATGGAAGCCATCGGCCTTCAGCGGCCATACCCTCCCTTGACCCAACTTGACTCGCTGATTTGCCATGGGACTTGGCGGGAGGATATAACAGGCTGTTCGATTTTGCTCTTAGACAAGAAAGTCAGACGTTCAGTCACAGCCGGATGCGGAGTGGAAGTTCTGCCTCCGTTTTCTTAACCAGGGTACGTCCAGCCGCAGTTGCCACGTGGACTCCCTCTTTAAGGCGACACAGCGCCTCCGATCCACCGCGCCGCCTGTCTTCGCGCAAGCCCGGCGCTGCTTACACAACGAAAAAAATCACTCTTTGCCGATTTTCAATCTTTCTCTGGGGCGATCTTATTAGCTGGGCATGCGGTCGTACGACTCTTAAATTTTGCGTGGGAGAACAGTATGAACTAAATTGAAATCGAAGATCGGTAGCCGGAGGAAAAGCCGGAGACCCCAAGTTTCGTCGATCAGATCCAGCACGATGATATGGAGTATCCCGAGCTGGGCATCGCGTCGGAAGAATCGGTTGCGGCCACCGCTGAGCAAACCAAACGGGACGCAAACTTAGTCAAAGTCAAGAAGCCCATGAGAGCCGCTTCCAGGGCGACACTCTCGGCACTCGTGAAGCCTCTAGGCAAGGCGTAAGGTCGCCCAAGTGGGCGAACTTGCCCCGCCTGCGGTCGAAACGCCAATGGAGATGTGTTCCTGAGATCTTACATCGCAAAAATCTATTACATGGCGGTCTTATCCGTCCACGAGACCCTGTTTGGCGGGCTCGGGACCACCACGGCATTTACGACGCCATTGGCTACGATGGTTGTTGATGGAAACCACGGCGGTGCAAAGCCGTTTTGCGAGTAGCGGCGGTCGAAATAGATGTTTCGCGTGCTCGCATTAATGTTCTGAATCGTGTTCTGGATGCGGCCGCCGACGATATTCAACGTGCCGATCGAGCTCCCCGTGTTCACAAGACCGCCGGAGCCACCAGTCGAAAGCGTCGCGATGCAGGCGTCAATTTCGAGGTTGCCACTCGATTGCTGATTATTGAGCTGCACATTTCCAGTTGCGGTGAAGATTCCGAGCACTTGACCGTGATCAGATCCAGGCACCAACGCATCGGCCGTCGTCAGTGTGACTGGCTCTGTCTTGTAGAGGAGGTCGCCTGTCACGGTCACGTTGCCGGCTGACGCTATGGTCAGCGCGTTGCCATTTTGAATGGCCCCCACGCCTGAGCCTGCGCCCTGCAAAGCCGTGATGTCCCCGTCGACGTACAACATTGTCGCGTCGCGTGTGAAGCCGCCCGATGTCGCGTTGCACTGTTGGGGAACGCCGGAAACCGTCTGCGTCGTACCGCCGGTGGTTATTTTCGTTTGTGCAGGGTATGTAGTGACGCCAACGGTGCCGCCAGGGTCAATCGTGACTGTAGACGTAGTCGACCCTTGCTTAATCGTATAAATCTGCGCCAAGAGATCTCCGGTGTTGCTGGGCGTGATCGAAACCGTCGCTGTTCCTTCGACGTAGATTCCCCCGCCACATCCGGCGTTTGTTACTCCGCTTGTTGATCCGTATGGGTCGCTTATGCTGCCATTGCTGCTTGGCAGAGTGCCGGGTCCAGCACCAAATGTGGGGGTCGGACCATTCATATAGTAGGGCAAAAACACGCCACTGGATGGCGGTGTAGTGGGATAGGCAACCCCGCTGGCGTCTTTCAATATGGCGTGCATTTCCGTCCCCAACGTACTGCTGGAAACCAGTCCATTTCCGAGGCTATCCAGAATCGCTTCCTTCTGGTTGAAGGAGTTCGCCGGCAGAGTAACGGCAGACACTCCCAGAGTTACGCTTCCTTGAAATGTCGGGTTAAAACGAGTGCCGTCGGACGCAGTATAAGCGTGGGTCGGCGGTGTACCTGTCGTTGAGCCGGCATTCTGATTGCAGCCATTTCCGTCCGTAAAGCCGAAATTGGGGCTAACACTACCAACGGCATCTGTAAAGATGTAACTGCCACTGTCGAGGTTCCAGGCGCCATTAGTGAAAACTGGGCCAGTGATTGTGCCGTCCACCAGGGTTGTGCCATTGCAGATGGGGGATTGGTCAATGAACATGCCATAAGCGGCGAAGCTCGTGTTTGTGCCAGCAGGTGTACCCTTATCGACGGCGACAGTAAAATAGCCGTCCTCCTCTATGGTATGAGTTTCGCTGGTCCCCGACATTCCGATGGCCGTGATTTTATATTGGTAGATGTATTTATACCCAGTAATCGTGTAACTCGCTGCCGGCGTCCCCAGACTCTTGCATGTCGGCGCTGTGGTGCCCGTGCCCGTGTATAATGGTAGGCAGGCGTCGGAGTAAGATGGGATCGCCCCAACTGTCCCAGCTGTTAGCGTTGTGTTGGTCGAATCGATCTTGAAGGATCCTGGCCATGATGCGGCCTGGGTCCCAGTGATCGACTGATTCGAGCCGAACCCGGCCGAACTATTGACGGCACTCAGCACCGTTGTTTCGGTGCCTGCTGGAATCGGCGATCCGCTCGCAAGAGTGTAAGTCGCTGGGATAGCGCTCATGATTTGTTGCAGCATGTAATCCCGCGTGATGTTGATGCCGGAGTCTGCGGAATAGAACGAGCCTCGAAAGTTCCGGTAGTAGCCGTCAATAAGCGTGTCCGAAGTCGTCGCAATAACCATCGACAGCGTCAACACCGTAAGGAGACTAAGGAGCAACAGCACCGTGATCAAAGCCACTCCGCGCGAGCGTTGTTCGGGCCTATGCACTTTTAGAGTTTGTAACATAAATGTCCTTAATTATCTCCCATGCTCATATTTCTTGGATTAATGGTCACTGAGACTCCCTGCACCTGATAGGGCCCTGTATCAAACGTGTTCCGGAATACGTATGTAGGGGCGGTGGACGGCACGGTCCTTCCGATCAGCGAAATTCGGACAGACCGAACCATGGTGTAGTTATTCAAATAATCAGAATTCTTCCAGTGAAAGACGTTCCCCGCAGGATCGTTATACAGAGTGACCATCACCTTGAATCCGATGATCTGCTCCGCCAGCATCTGAACTGTCGGTGTCGCACTCCCCGGTTCTGTCCGGATCAACGTCGGGTCGCTTGGATTGGTAGTGGTGTCCACGGAATATAGGATGGGCGTGAGGCGTATGACATAATCCGAGGGGCAGTACGAGTCGCTCAGCATCGTGTTTTGATACGTGCCTGCGGCCGTATCCTGATTGACGGTGATCTGCACCGGGTCATTCGTTGTTGAACTATTGGTTCCATTCGCGTTCGTTGCGCCATGAGTGAGTTGCACGTAGAAACGGCCGCTGATAGTAGCAGCAACTGGACTTGCAGTGAGGACTGCCGTTGTATACAACGATCCATCGCCCTTCACGAAAAGGATTTGATCTGGTTTGACGCCCGCGTTGAACTTGAAATTCGCGGCCGCCGCTGTCGCCGCCGCGAGAGTGGGATAGCCGCTGCCGGCAGGGTTTGCGGACGTCGGCGAAAGGTATACGGTCGTTCCGGTCGTAACATGGCAGCCCGCTGCCAAGGTTCCGTCGCTGGTGTTGCTGGGAACTGTGTTTGGATCGGATGTGATGATATTCATCGAGTCGAAACAGGACGCGCCATAAATATACGTTGTCGTTGATGTTTCGCAATCGCTCCCAGGGGTGTTATTGACGACCACGACGCCAACGGGCCAGTTGGGGATGTTGATTCCGTTGTAAAAGTTTGAGCCGCCGTTGACGACATCGATTTGCATTTGTGCGGTGGCGTTTCGGACGGCAATATTCAATGCCGCCAGACCTTGCTGCTGGTTGAATAAAGGCTGGCTCTGCGCCACTAATCCGAACGCCGCCGCGGAAACAACTCCGAATATAGACATCGCAACCAATAGCTCCACGAGCGTGAACCCAGCCATGTTATTACCACGGCGCGTGGAAATTGACCTGTTACTCCGCATGGAATTCCTCATGGCCGCACCGTACTCATTTGAAAGTTAACGGCTGGCTGTATGATCTGATTTGTAAGCGTCACCTCGACCGTCACACGGCGCGGGCCAACAAGAGGTAGCGGTGCCACCAACGTGACTGCGTTTACGACGGGACTCATTTCAATGAGCCACCGGCGATGGAAGTCCATCTGGCCAGTAGTAGTTGGGGCCGTGGCGCTCGAAGTTTGCGTTATTATCCCGTTTGGGCTATGCGATGTGGAGATGTAAGTGGTGACACCCCCTGTTTTCGTACTGATTGTTTCGGTCTGCAAACCGTTAGCACTTGCAAAAACGACGTCGTCGAAATAATCGATTGTCCCAACTGTCGTATCGGCCGTGAGGCTCGCTCCACCCGCGACGTTCGGGTCAGTCGTCGGCCAACGGTTCAAGTCCTCGAGCTTCTCCGACGCCAGCGTGGCCGCCAGCCCCAGGTATCTCGCTCTTTCCGTGCCGCTCAGGGTAAAGGCGACCAGTGACGACAACGCTGTCAAACCGACGGTGAGTATCACCATCGCAACCAGAATTTCCACGAGAGTAAATCCCGTTGTCCGATCCGGATTACGGGCAGGTTTGCCCGATTTGTCCGAGAGTAATATTCGCATAATTGGTGACCGTAGCCTTTTGACATAACCCCTGATATGACATGGTGAAGTTCAGCGCACCTGTAGTAGCTGAGACAAATCCGTTGGGCTTGAACTGCAGCGTCGTGTCTGCGCTGAGGGCTGTTGCCGAGCCTGAAAACGGCACGGAAGTGCCCACATTTGTATAAGTGGCATTGTTCAAGGGCGAACTTTGAATCTGATAGGAGTTGTTCGAAGCCGTAAATACGACTTCGAAGGGATACCCTAGCTGCAATGCCTGATACCTCGTGGACTGAATCGCCCAGGTTGAACTTGCAATGGCGCCCTGTAGTCGATACCTGTTCACTATTGACCTAATCTGAGGAATTGCGATTCCCGTCAGGATCATACCAATCGCCACAACCAAAAGAAGCTCCACCATCGTGTACCCGCAGGTGCGACTGCAACGCCTGCTTCTCACCCGATTACGGTTGCGTCGATTAGCCTGGATCATTTTGAAAGTCCTTCCCTGCATGGCTCTCCGTGAGGTTTCCACGAAAGAATCAATACAAGTGATGGAGCATGTGCTTGGCCGTAACTGGATCTCCCTCCAAGTCTTGTTGTATCCGTGTGTTAGGGGTATTTTGGGCAACCAGCGAAACTGTTAACCAACTTTAAATGGGTAGAACTTGTACAAATCGAGCGATCCGGGGCGAGGATTCGCGATTACCGTACCATTCCTAGTGTGAAGAGGATACATATGATTCGCGTGGCCAGCTATGATGCCACGGGCCGTTCCGATTAATACAGATTTGAGGAAAGATGTATGGGAAACCAGTAATTTCTTTTGGTGCTGAAATCTAAAAAGCAAATAGGGATTCGGGATTGCACCCTCCAGAGGACCAACAGAAAAGAATCGCTCGTACAGCGGGAATGCTACGGACGGGCAGGCTGCAAGGTAGACAAGCCACAATTTATTTCGCTAACGGGAATCAGCAGATTCTGGGAAACAATTCCCATGCGGTGTCACCACTTGTCTTGACCCTCGAATGCTCTAGCAGAAGTGAGGACGCTAGGCAAACGTCGAACAATTGCGTCATAGTAGGTTCACTGGACCATCGAGGATGATGGCGAAAGGATGTGAATGGCCACGCCTCATTTGTCATCTTTAAGATTCTGGTCATTCTGTGAAATAGAGCCTTGTTTCCGGGCATAAAGAGACATGGCGTTTTTCGGGTGGTTCGGTTTTACGTGCAGGTTACGCGACTCTAGCCTTGGGAGCCGGATTTTTGGCGCGCGGCGCGACAGGCAAACACCGTGCCAATTCTTCGAGTGTCCTCCCAAATTCCAGAGGTCTTAGGGCTGGTGCTCCCAAGCAGACTTTCCCGCCGTTAATGGCGGGCAGCCAAAGGCAGCCATTTTCGACCGGCAAGCAGAGGAACGCGGTAACCGGGAGGCGTGCCAAAGCTGGCAGCAAGCCGCGACGCCAGTTCCATCCGACAGGTACGTATTACTGAGCAGTAGGGCAACGGGCTGCGAACTCAACAGTTCGGAGGTCGCTCGCATAGAATTGGCAAAATGACATTGAAATTTCCACAGGTACAATCTATCCGTCAAGGCACTGGCAGTATGAAAATTCTGTCCCACCAGGAATACGTTCCTTCCGAAGACTGTCATGTGTTGCCTCCCAGATACTGCGGATTCGCTGGGGGACCCTGACCCCACCACGGGTACGTCGCCAAGAATGTCCACAATGGAACAGTCTTGTGAATGTGACCCGCGGGCAATCACCCGGCCGATCATGTGATGAAAACTCTCTCATTCGCCGTGGTACAAACACTCGGGTTGGTCAGGCATGCACAGCATTCACCAGGTGTCGCCGGCTGCGTGCTGACCTATCCTGATGTAAGTCATAGACTCAAATGGATGAGTGCAGCACACAAACGGAGGGCAGGTTAGATCCCTTGGTCGATTCCAGCCGTCTCGTTGCCTTCTTTTCTGCGTCAATCTCTTGCGTAGTATTTAATTCCGGGCCTTGGATCCACACATCGAATAGAAAAACAAATGGGGGAGAAAGGCGTTTGCCCTTCTCCCCCAAGTGAGCTGCTTCCAGGAACTAGCCACCGATCGGAGTGCTGGTAGCGGATGGAACTGAAGCATCCGTAGTTTGTCGAATCACACCACTCTGGTCCGTGAAGAACCGCCGCTGACCCGTCACGTTTTGAGTCGAGGGGGTGGCGATTATTGAGTACGTTGCGATGCTGCCATTCGAGGCTGCCGTACCTGGCGTATACACGAAACCGTACCCACTCTTGATCGGAGCGGCGATGCCAATCAGGTTGTCAACCAGGTCCGCCGCAGTGGAAGACGGCGTGGTCGAGGGGCCCAATTCGGAAAGGTTCGTGGTGGGAGCAGTAGCGTAGGTAGTCTCGTAAGCCACGATCGATGTGTTATATGTGCGCAGGGTGGCGACGGAAGACGCCTCATTGGCCGCCATCTTCGAGCGCAGCAGGTTCGGGATGGCGATGGCCGCGATGATCAAAATGATCGCGACGACGATCAACAATTCAATTAACGAAAAGCCTTTTTCTTTGCGGTTGCACTTCAATGTGCTCCTTTAGTTTGCGACTCAAACTATTTGTGACTGTCTCTTAACACGTACTCGCCTTATATAGGAGCATGTTCCATGCCAACCTCAGCCTGAATGGTTCCCACTCAGTAACAATCCTCGCATCGCACTTATCCTCAGCGAATTACAGGCATTCTGTGGTCGTATTCGATTTTGACCGGGTGTGACGTATGTCACAAAGTACGGAATTTGAGTCAAAATTAGTCATTCTCTATGCCAGAAAACGGCATAGCTCCGAAGGCTCCTCTGGATTCGCTACTGAGGCAAGTCCTGTGGAGTCCACTCATTGGAATGTCAATTCTTTTGCAGGGCGCGGATTCGGGCTACATTCCGATGATCCGTTCCAGCTCAACCGGTCGATGCAACACTATATAACCAGTTGATCTGCCAATACTTCCAATCGAGAATCAATCTGTGCGGCAGGACTCCATCAGAACCTAGACAGGGCTTTTGTTTTGTCTGAATTGACGCCCGCGAACGAAATCAGCCTCCTAGACCCCTACGAGAGGACTTCGGGCAAGTGTTGCAACGACTCATTGGGATCGCCCCGTTTCTCGGGACTTACGTTCAGAGCCGGTCTGGCGTCGCAGGCCTATAAAAGCACTACGTTTGCCAAGTTGGGTGGATAGAGGGTGAAACAAAGGCAATTTGTCGTACTCGGTAAGTGTTCCTCGATCGGGAATTCTTTTCCTTCTCGGCGCTGCCTCACTATCGCTCCAACAAGACGGTTTTCAAAACAGCTTGTGCGAAACATCAAAAATACATGTGTGACCATAATGGAACAGACAAGGAATTCCGATTCGTCTATCGTGGCACTTGGGATGATTTGCGTTTCGTTAAGAATACCGCAATCCCGGACCTGGAGGCTCCCTCATGAAGCCTGTAGACATTGGAAGCTCTATTGGGTTAGATCGCCTCTCAACGCGGAACGAAGTCATCTGAGCAATCTCGGTCTCGGCCGAAGGTACTTTTGCACTCGTCCGCGACAGCGACGATTTACGCGAGGCGGATTCTGACTTCAGCCTTAGCGCGTTCAATCTCACTGTGTCTTGCCTCAGCTGGAACTGGAGAGGGCGTTCTTCCGTTAAGATAACGGAGAGGACGCATGCGAAAAGAGCGAAAGCACTACACCGCAGAGGAGAAGGTGGCCATTCTACGACGGCACTTGTTGGATAAAGTGCCGGTTTCTGATCTGTGTGAAGAACTGGGCCTGCAGCCAACGGTGTTCTACCGTTGGCAAAAAGAATTCTTTGAGAACGGTGCTGCCGCCTTCCAGGGCAAGAGCCGTCCGGACCACCAAGCCGAACAACAACGGATTGAATTTCTGGAAAAGAAGATCCAGACCAAGGACGAGGTGTTGGCCGAACTGATGGCCGAGCACATCGCCTTAAAAAAAAGTCTTGGGGAGCTCTGACCCAGGTGTGGGTGCCACACGATGTGCGGGACCTGGTGGTGGATTTCGTCCGGTGTTGGTCGGAAAAGACCGAGATCGGCGCCGGACGATTTATTCGTTGGCTGGGTGTGCGGGCCAGCAAGTTCTACGACTGGCGAGAGCGCTACGGGCGCGTCAATGAACACAACGGTTGGGTCCCCCGGGATTTCTGGCTGGCGCCGTGGGAAAAGCAAGCCATCATCGGCTTCCACCAGGAACATCCCTTGGAAGGCTATCGACGACTGACGTTCATGATGCTGGACGCGGATGTGGTGGCGGTCAGCCCCTCCAGCGTTTGGCGCGTACTCCAACAGGCCGGGTTGCTCTCACGATGGAAGGGTAAGCCGTCGCGCAAGGGGACCGGTTTCGAGCAGCCGCCGCAGCCGCATCAACACTGGCACATCGATGTTTCCTACATCAACGTGAGCGGCACCTTCTACTCCCTGTGCAGCGTTCTGGATGGCTACAGCCGTGCGATCGTTCATTGGGATCTGCGGGAATCGATGACGGAAGCGGAGATCGAAGTCATCCTGCAACGAGCGCGGGAGAAATATCCGGAAGCGAAACCCCGGATCATCTCCGACAACGGACCACAGTTCATCGCCAGAGATTTCAAGGAATTCATTCGCATCGCGGGAATGACGCACGTGCGAACATCGCCCTACTATCCGCAATCCAACGGAAAGCTGGAGCGCTGGCACAAATCGCTAAAATCCGAGTGCATTCGGCCCGGCACACCGTTGACCAAGGAAGATGCGCTGCGCCTGATTCAAACCTACGTGGATTACTACAACACCGTACGCCTGCACAGCGCCATCGGTTATGTGACGCCGCACGATATGCTTGCCGGGCGACAGGCCGAGATCCACGCGGTGCGCGATCACAAGCTCGAACAAGCACGTCACCAGCGGCAGCTACGACGGGCGGCAGAATCGCTTGCACATTTTTCGAACACAACTACAATGACCTCGCCAGCTGAAACAGAAGCGGGCTCTGCAGGGATGCAACCATGCTGAGGGATAACTTGGTAGGACTCATCAAGCCGATGCAAATCAGCGCGGGAACTGATCCTCTCGCGCTGAGCATCCAGAAACAGGCATCGGACGATAGATCCTTATGCCTTGAAAATCCCCGCCCCGAAGGGGCGGAATCTTCACTAACGGAAAACGTCACCTCTCCATTTCAGGCTGAGCCAGCACACTTGCGTGGACCGAGGCCTGTCAAAACCCGAGTAAATTGTTCGAATAAACTAGAAGATGTGGCGTGTGTCCGCACACCGAAGCGGTACAATTGGGACAATTCGCGCCCAATTGGCTTGACCGAGAACATCTCATGAGGATAGACCCTGTCTAATTGAAGCATCCCGGCCGACTAAGTCTCCTGCGGTCAGTACCTTCACAGGCCATCAGAATATAAGGCTTTATCCGGAGATTTGGCCCTGCCAGTGCACCCTTAATACTGTAATTCCAAGCCTGCCGTCCCGCCACTCAGCACTTGCAGACCCGGAGAAGATGCCATGCATAATCAACACGTCTTTCTACTCGGAGAGACACAGGCTGCGGATCGGAATAAAAAACGCGTATCCCTGCCCCCACCTGAAATAGAGCCTGCACGGGATGTATTCGCGGAAGCGTTGCTGGAGGAACCTTCATCGCACCAGCGGCGCAGCCTGCTTGATTTAGTTGTTTCGATAGCCATCCACTCTGCCATTTTGTCCGCGCTGCTGATCCTTCCGCTCTATTATACAGCCGGGCTCGATTTCCAAAAGGTGAATTTGACGTATCTTGCTACCCCAGTGATGCCCGCCGCAACTCTTCCTCCCGCGCCGATGATTTCTTCAGCCGCGGCGCGCCCAACTCGTATTACTTCTGCGCGGGTCTCCATGCTCGGAAAACTGACAGCGCCTACATTCATCCCGAAAGTGGTTGTGACCACTCCAGTCAGTGGTGGGGTGCCTCCGGAAGAGGCGTTGATGGGAGTATCCGGTGGAGTACCCGGCGGAATTCCAGGAGGCCAATTGGGAGGCGTTCTTGGAGGCGCATTGAGCGGCGTGCCGGCGCCACCGGTTGCGGAAGGGCCAAAGGTGCCCGTCCGCGTGGGTGGGAATGTGAAGCCGCCGCGCCTACTGTTTGGGCCCGAACCGTTGTATCCAATTCTTGCCAAGCAGTCCCACCTCTCCGGGGTCGTTATCATCGAAGCGGTCATCGACGAACATGGCAATGTGAAGGGCATGCGCGTCATCAGCGGTCATCCATTCCTGGTTCCCTCGGCATTGAGCGCCGTTTCGAAAAGAAGATATGAGCCAACGGTCCTCGATGGCGAGCCAACGCCGATCGATTTGAGGGTAGAGATCAGCTTCAGTTTTTCGTAGCTTGCAGCCACCCGGCAGGGAAGCTGGGGCCGACGATTTGCGAGCAGGATTGAATGCCAGAAGTTCAGTGGTGCGGCTGGGGCTCGAGCCGCGCGTGTCAGAATTCGTCGAACACAGGTCTTAGTGTGCCGCCCGATATGGCGCAGCTACGGAATGCCTGCCTGAGTGGATTTTGCGACTGGTCCCTGCGCAACGAAATGGAAGACTGACTTGGCTTGTACTTTCTGTTCCGTTAGGCGCCGCCGGCGTGAGTCGCCGGTACCCATCTAGGGCGGAAGGTTAATGGATTGCAGTAGCGGACGTGCCAACGCTGTTTGCTGGTTTATGTCTGGTTCGGAAGCCTCCCAAAAACTCGGATGTCCTATGATGAGATGTGCGAGGTTGGAGGGCAGATCGCGAAAGTGCCGTTCAGGGTAAGGAGACCGGCTGTAAAGAAGTTTGGCACCGTGGCGAAAAGAGGGAGATTCTCAAGGAGCGCAAACTGACCATCGGTTTGGACCTGGGAGATCGTTCCAGCCATTACTGCATTTTGGATGAGGTGGGTAACGTGGTTCTGGAACACAACGTGCCGACAACCCCGAAGGGAATCCACCGAGCATTCAGGAAGATCGCGCGTAGTCGGATCGAACTAGAAATCGGAACCGACTCACGCTTAAGGTGGGACTGAAAAGCCGGGCCAACCAAGTGATAAAAACTCTCTTATTCGCCTCGGTACAAAAACTCCATCAGGTCACCGCTGGGGCTTGTCCTACTGCCAAAATCGTTGTGGCAATGGGTGATGAAGCGTAATATGCGTGAGTCAGAAGTCTAAGTCGGAAAGCCTGAGCTTAATCTACTTGCTTGCAAGCCAGTTTCTCCATGAACGATATTTCGCTATTGTTCCAAGCGTTTGTTGCGCCAGCCATCTTCGTGTCTGCCGAAGGGCTGCTGCTGCTGTCGCTGAACGTGCGCTTAATGGGAATAGTGAGCCGCCTGCGCGCATGTCTACACGATAAGCACACTGCAGCGAAAGAAGGGCACACCGCAAAGTCGGAGGCTTATGCCTCACAGATTGACTCCATCGCACACCGTGCTGAGATAATTCGTAAGGCCTTTGTGTGGACCCTGTACTCCCTGCAGGGAACCATCGCCACGTGCCTACTGCTGGGCTTGGGGCTTTATTGGCAACACGCGAAGGTGATGGCCGCGGTCCTTTTCGTGATTTCAATGATCGGCCTTCTGGTCGGAATGATGTTTTACATTCGTGAAGTGAGCGTAGCCCTCACTTCGGTGCGCGAGGAGGCGGCGGACTCCCGATTCATGGACCTCGACGACGCCAGTGCGGCGGTCGAAAATGGGAAGCCGCCTCTTCTGCACGATGTTTAGGCAGAGTGCAGCTTTGCATATTGAAATAGCATTCCCTTCCAGAACGGAGCAGGCCTCGCTCTGGAAATGCTCCTCCCCCTTTCCAAACTGCGAAATCATACTCAGATTTGTGCGGATTTAGGGGAGCAGGTCAGTCTAGCTCGAAGTCTACTTGTAAGAGTCTACGAGGCTGATTTCGTTCGCGAGCCTTGATTCAAACGGGAGACTGCCCTGTTTAGGTTCTGATTGGGTACTGGATTATAGAACGACTTTCGATGGGAAGTATCGTCAGATCAACCGATTAGATTTAGATAGTGTCGCATCGATCCGTTGAGCTGGCAGGAACTCACAGGACTTGGCGTAAAGCTGTTACAACCGGTCGCGCTCTGGTTCGATGAGCATATGGGAACCACTTAGACACATGTACAAATTCGGACAGTTATGACTTCCTAGTCGTCTTACGATTCCATATTGGGAAGCTAAAACCGATCCAGGGTCGGTCGGACTCAATATAAAGCGATGCATCATGCGGAGCCACTTATGAGTCGATCGCCACGCAATTTGAATGTTTTAAGGGTTAATCTTTTTGACCAGTGGTCTGGCTATGACCTCGCTCCAATCAAGTTAGCCAACACTTTCCGAATTACGTATGGCCAAGGAAGAGACCTTCGATGAAGAGCTTTCACAGGACGCTGCGCATTACCGGAGGTTCATGGCTTTAATAAACACGGCTGGAGCCTCAAAAGTTTCAGGGGTTAGCAGCCCCGAGTCCGAAATTGAGACAGCATCTCAGTACAATATTGGCTGGAAATCAATCGTCTGGTTAACCTGCACTGCAATGGTAGGCTTGATTGCTTCCGTGGCACTACAGCATCTCCTCTTCCCCAATCTAACGCGATGGGAATACCGGACGATAACCGTATCTTCCGGGACGGTTGCTGTCGTTTGCTGCAGTTACTATCTAATGAGGAAAATTAATGGGCTGTCTTCAGAACATTTTCGAATAGGAAAAAAGCTCGCTTTCGAACGCAACCTGATGAGAACTGTGATTGACAATATCCCCGACAGTATTTTTGTAAAAGATTTCGCGGGCCGATATCTACTGACGAACAATGCGTTCGCCAAACTCCATGGATTTGATTCACCCGAATCCCTGTTGGGAAAAACAGCTTTCGATCTATTTCCGAAGGAACGTGCTGCTTTCTTGCATTCAGCTGATCTGGAAATTATGAGGGCTACAAAGTCCCAAATTATTGAGGGTGAGAGGTCGCAGGTAGATGCCGAAGGCAGTCTGCGATGGATTCAGATGACTAAGGTTCCATTGACAAATATGTTTGAAGAAGTCGTTGGGGTTGTCGGTGTGAATAGAGACATAACACCGCGCAAACGTGCCGAGATCGAGTTGGTCAAAGCGAAGGAAGAGGCGGAGGCGGCGAATCGCGCAAAGAGCGAGTTCCTGGCCAACATGAGCCACGAAATCCGGACGCCCATGAACGGCATCATGGGAATGACCGATCTGGTTCTCGAAACTGAGGTGACTGCCGAACAGTCAGAATATCTTCATATGGTCAAAGGATCTGCAGATGCACTCTTGACCCTCATCAATGACATTCTGGATTTATCCAAAATGGAGGCGGGCAAGCTAGAACTGGACTATATGAGTTTCGACTTGCGGAAGAGTTTGAGAGAGGTAACCAAGATAATTGCAATCAAAGCGCAACAGAAGGGCTTGGAATTTATTTTCGACGTGTCTCCTAAAGTTCCAGTTAACGTGGTCGGCGATCCTGCCCGGCTTCGTCAAATCCTTGTGAATTTAGTCAGTAACGCGATCAAGTTCACGGAGAGAGGCGAAATAGAAGTTAATATACGAACCGAGACACAGGGGCCCGAGGGAACAATCATACGCTTCAGCATTCGGGATACCGGGATCGGAATTCCTGCAGACAAACAGGATAAGATTTTTAGCGCTTTCTCCCAAGCGGATTCTTCCACCACACGCAAATACGGTGGCACCGGGCTAGGTTTGAGCATCGTGGGTCAACTCGTGGGTCTAATGGGCGGGAAGCTGTGGGTCGAAAGCGGACTCGGAAAGGGGTCAACTTTTTGCTTCACAGTTCAACTTAGTCCGGGAGTCGCCCCCGCGCTTGGCGAAATGGTTGATGAGTCCCAGCTCGCTGGCGTGCCAATCCTGATTGTAGATGACAATGCAACGAATCGGCGCATACTTGAGGAGTCGGTCATCGATTGGAAAATGGTACCGATTGTTGTTGAAGATGCGACGGCGGCTCTCCAGGTGCTCCAGCAGCGACAGCTTTCGAACGCCCAGCTTCCTCTAGTTCTGACCGACGCCCACATGCCTGGCATTGATGGATTTGGCCTCATTGAAAGAATTCGCCAGAATCCGTCGTTAGCCAACGTTAGGATTATCATTCTCACCTCAGGCGGGCAACGTGGGGACGCGGCTCGTTGCCAGAAACTAGGAGTAGCCGCGTACCTGAGCAAACCATTCGACAGATTGGAATTGCGCGAGGTTCTGCGCCACGTTCTGGCGGGCGACCCACTTTCGCCAGGAGCGAAGATCCTGGTCACTCGACATGCCCTCCAGGAATTACAACAATCTCTCTCGTTTCTCGTTGCGGAAGATAATGCCGTCAACCAAAAATTAATTGCCCGACTTCTCGAGAAGAGAGGTCATAGCGTCGTGTTGACACAGAATGGACGAGAAGCGCTGGAGGCTATGAAGCAACAGCACTTCGATATTGTCTTGATGGATGTACAGATGCCGGAGATGGATGGATTTGATGCAACGAGACTGATCCGCGAAGGCGAAAAGGCTAGTGGCACCCACATGCCTATCATTGCGTTGACCGCCCACGCCATGCAAGGCGACGAAGAGCGTTGCCTGGCTTGTGGTATGGACGGCTATGTGACAAAGCCGGTCAAGTTGGGAGAGCTCTTCTCAATGATCGAGAGGATAGTTCCTGGGATCAATCGCGATTCGGATGCTAAGGTTCCCTCCTTAACGAATTGATTTCTTATTTTGTCAGAGAACGTCTTGCTTGGAGTGAACGCCATTGTCAAAGCCTTGCAGGGTCATCGCAGTTCTAGGCACGCGACCGGAGGCCATCAAGCTCGCCCTCGTGATCCACGAGCTGCGACATCGATCTAATAAATTCGAAACGGCTGTTGTACACACGGGTCAGCAT
The DNA here is from genome assembly GCA_963832265.1 of uncultured Acidobacteriota bacterium. Taxonomy (GTDB): domain Bacteria; phylum Acidobacteriota; class Terriglobia; order Acidiferrales; family UBA7541; genus Palsa-360. The sequence goes on along the minus strand of CAWHTN010000020.1, from coordinate 2,150,181 downwards.
CGCACGATGCTCGATCAGGCGCTCCAGCACTTCAAAATCAAGCCAGACTTTGACCTGGACGTCATGCGTATGAATCAAACACTGAGCATGCTCACCTGTCGCGTGGTCGATACGGTGGAAAACGCGTGCCAACGCTTCAAGCCCAACATCGTCTTGGTCCAAGGCGATACCACCACGGCTTTCGGCGCGGCTCTCGCCGCCTACTACTGCAAAATTCCAGTAGGGCACATCGAGGCGGGACTTCGCAGTCACGACATCTACAACCCGTTCCCAGAGGAAGCGAACCGCCGGCTCGTTTCCGTCGTCACGGAGATTCACTTCGCTCCGACCGCTCTTTCGCGCGACGCTCTGCTGGCCGAGGGCGTTTCGGCTGCAAAGATTGTGGTCACTGGAAACACCGTGGTCGACGCGCTGCGGGGACTTGGCAATCTGTCTCATTCCTGGGAAGATACTCCTCTGGCCGGTATTCCCCCGGATGACAAACGATTGCTGCTAGTGACTTCCCACCGTCGCGAATCATGGGGCAGCGATCAGGAAAACATGTGCCTCGCGCTAAAGGATCTTGTAAATCTGCATCCTGATATTCGCGTGATCTATCCCGTTCACATGAATCCAAACGTGCGCAGCACGATCAACGCGCTCCTGGGTGGTATTGACCGAATTCATCTCACCGAACCTCTCGACTATTTGACCTTTGTCAGCTTGCTGCGCCGCTGTTTCATGGTGCTCACGGATTCTGGCGGAATTCAAGAAGAGGCCCCCACTTTTCATAAGCCCGTGCTCGTGCTCCGCAAATTGACGGAACGCCCCGAGGCTTCGCAATTCGGAATGGCCAAGATAGTCGGCATGTCACGCGAGGGAATCTTCGGTGAGGCCGAGCGGCTGCTTAGCGACACGGAAGAGTACAAGTATATGTCGGAGGGGGAAAATCCGTACGGTGATGGCAGAGCGTCGGAGCGCATCGTCGAGGCTATCACGCGCTGGCATGAGGAAAAGACGCCGCTCCTTGACCCAGAGAAGGAATTCAAGCTGCCCCCCAGATCGCACTCGCGCCGCCGCAAAACCGACGCCCTGGAAGACGCGAGGGTAATGGGGCCCGAGAAGGTTCATTCGTAGCTCGCGGTCGACTATGATGTTTTACTCTCTATACGCGATCGTCATCCTTATCTCGGTATACACGGTGCGCCACTACCTCTTCACGCTGAACCGTCTTTTTGGATTCCAGCGCCATCCCTATATCGACATCGACGCCGCTGTCTGGCCTCCAGTGACTGTTTTGGTGGCAGCGCACAATGAAGAAAAGGTCGTCGCCCACATACTGGCTGCGCTGATGTGCGTGAACTATCCCGAGGACAAGATGCTGGTCGTTCCGGTCAACGACCGCTCTACGGACCGCACGCGCGAAATCATCGATCGCTTTTGTGAAGACCATCCGGGCCGAATCCATCCCTTTCACCGCATCGGCGGCAAAGGAGGAAAAGCCGCCGCGTTGAAGGACGCCATGGAAATGGTCGAGACCGAAGTCATTCTCATCTTTGATGCAGACTACATTCCCGGCAGCGGGTTGATCAAACAACTCGTTGCCCCGTTCTTCGATCCTGAGGTGGGTGGCGTAATGGGGCGTGTCGTACCACTGAATGTTGGGACGAATCTGCTCACTCGCCTGCTCGATCTCGAGCGCTCAGGCGGATATCAGGTGGACCAGCAGGCGCGCATGAATCTTCGACTCGTTCCGCAGCATGGAGGCACGGTCGCCGGCGTCAGGCTCAGTGCTTTGCGCGAGATCGGCGGTTGGAACGACAATTCCCTCACTGAAGATACTGATCTCACCTACCGTTTGTTGCTGGCAGGCTGGAAAACGGTCTATCAGAATCGCTCCGAATGTTATGAAGAAGTCCCCGAGACGTGGCAAGTCCGTATCAAGCAGATCATGCGCTGGGCCAAAGGACACAACCAGGTGCTGGCGGCCTACGGCCTCGAACTATTGTTTGGCAAGCATCGCGCGACCCGCAGGGAACGCATTGATGGGTTCTGGCTTCTTGGAGTGTATGCCATGGCGCCGCTAACTTTGATTGCGTGGCTCCTGGCGCTGGGCCTTTTTTATGAGGGAGTGGCGCCGCTCCAGGGAGTCATCGCGCTTCTGGCGTTCACGGCGTACGCTGCGACTGGGAATTTCGCCGCATTTTTTGAAATCGCTGCGGCGGCCCGGCTCGATTACACGCGCCAGCGTATCTGCCTACTACCTTTTCTCATGTTGGGATTTGTGGTGAGCGTTTTTTCCGTCTCTCGCGCCTGCGTCTCCCAATTGATGGCTCCCATCACCGGTGCGAAATTCCACTGGGATAAGACCGAGCGCTTTCGGACCGCTCCATGAATCCTGTGCTCGCAACGGTGCTTCTCATTTTCTTGGCGGGCGTTCTTTTCACGCTCCCGTTGCTGCCGGCCCTGATGGAGCTACGTCTCAAGCGTGACGCGCAACCCCTCAACGTGATCCAGCAGCACGGAGGAGAGATTCGGCATTTTTCCTATGGATTCCGCACCTACATCGCCGATCTATTGGAGCAGTTGCGGGAGTGCGTGGCATCAGGAACCACTGCGCATGGCATCATGCCGGACGGCGGCCAATATCTGTTGCTTGGACGCGCCGACGACACGCGCCTAGTATCTAACGGGGCAAAAACAGCGACCTGCCAGTCAGTCGTAGCTGCGGGCATGGATGTGGTTCTTCCCGATGGAATTACTTTCGCCAAAGAAATCTACGCAGCGGGAAAATTCACCGGGGGAGAAAAAAGCGTGTTTCGGGCCATTCTCGGAGAGAAGGACATTCACTTGGGGCGGGCCAGCAAGGTAATTCGCTGGGCGCACGCTGTCGGTGCTTTTCGAGCTGAGCGCGATTGCGATTTATACGGGAGGATCTCTTCTGATCGTGAGATTCAGTTGGAATCCGGCTGCGCCTTCCAGCGCTTAAATGCTCCGCGCATCGTGCTAGGACGCTCAGATGCAGAAGAGACCAACATCGGCGCGGAAACCGCCCCAACATTCCTGCCGAGCGGCCGACGGCTGGTCGACGAGGATTTGCAGATCCTAGCCGGTGAAATCGTCTCCGCAAACATTGTGACAAGGGGAAGGCTATACATAGGAGCAGGCGCGCGACTGCTCGGCAGTGTCAAGAGCCATGAACACATGGCGCTGGAGGCCGGCGTGTATGTGGAGGGCAGCCTCATCAGCGCGTCGACCATGCATATTGGCCCCGATTGCTGCATTACCGGGCCAGTTATTGCCGAGCACGGAATCGTCATTGACACCGGAACCTGTTGCGGCTCGGTTCGGGCTCCCACCACAGTCAGCGCCCCGACGATAGAAATCGCGGATGGCGTCACGGTCTTCGGCACAATATGGGCGCGGACCGAAGGGCAAGTGGTCCCCCAGGGATGAAGAAAAATAGGGCCATTATCGTCGCGGGAGTTTTTTGTTTGTTAGCCCTGGTTACATGGCTGGTCGTGGATGCGTACGACCATTTCAGTGCAGGGGCCGATGGACTGATACTTTTGGTGCCGGACGGCGCCAGCTTCTCCGATCCTAGGGTCGCAGTTTGGCTCGATGCTGCGAGCGAAGAGGGCCTGCATGTGTTTCCAATGCACGACTCCGCTTTTCTGAGTCCACTGTTTGGAAGGCCAAAATGTGCGGGCGTTATTCTTCCCGACTCAATTCATCAGCAGGCAAGCGATCTCTTGATCGGCCAAATTCGTCATTATGTGGCAAACGGCGGGAATCTGATGCTCGTCTATGACGCGGCGACGAAATCGATCCAGGGATTCTATCCCAGCGGCCGGTCACGATTATCCGACCTAGCCGGTGTGGATTACGCGTTGTATAGGACCCTCGGCGACGCAACAATTCGTTCGGGCGATATGACCAGCACGATCCAGTTAATGAAGCAGCTTGGTGTGCCTCCTGGAAAATACTTTCCGTTTTCGGCGCCCTCCGCTGCGATCGAGAATACAACTTCGACTCAGCTCAGGCGCTATCAATATGGGAATCTGGAATATCCGAGCTTCGTCACGGCGGGCGACTACTCGGGACAGGTCTTGTTACGCTCGAGTGCGGGTGTCGCCGCTGGGTACCATCACTATGAAAATGGAAGAGTACTCTTCATAAATCTACCCCTAGGGTATCTCAAGGGTGATACCGATGGCCTACCGCTGCACGCATTCCTCCAATATTTTGCAGTACACCTGCTCTCGTTGCCCCGTTTGCTTTCGGTTCCCGATGGTGTCGGAGGGTTGGTATTGAACTGGCACATCGATTCCAACGCGGCCATTTCCGCACTTCAGGCTATGAATTCATGGACGATCTTTGGGCAAGGACCGTATTCAATCGATATCACGGCCGGACCGGACACGTATGCGTTTGGCGATAACAGGGGATTCAACGTTCTCAACGATCCAGTAAGCCAAGACTTAGTACACAAATACGTGCGTCTTGGAGACGAAATCGGAAGTCACGGCGGCTGGATTCACAACTATTTTGCGGCCCACGTTGAAGCCGACCCGCCCAAGGATATGGCGAAGTTCCTCGATCTCAACAAGGATGCTCTCGAGAAAGTGACAGGAAAGCGCATCGTCGAATACGCGGCACCGAACGGCGATCAGCCGGAGTGGGTTACCCATTGGTTGGAGTCGCACGGTTTCGTGGCCTACTACTTCACGGGCGACGCCGGCATGGGGCCCACGCAGGGATATCGCCGCGGCCAGCGTGAGGGGCAAAACATCTGGGCTTTTCCTGTCACCCAATTGGACCGGGCTGCCTCCTTCGAGGAATTCAGTGGAGAGGATATTTCTTTCGATATGATACAACAATGGCTCGAAGCGCTGACCGGCTTCGTTGTAGATCGCCAGGAAGTGCGTCTCATCTATTTCCATCCGCCCGGGATTCTTCCCTACCATGAAGTAGTTCAAAACTGGTTAGAAAAAACAGCACAGCTCAAGGCACAGGGAAGCTTTCGCTGGTACACAATGGCTCAGATCGCGAATTTTTTGAATTCGCGCAAGCGCGTGAAGTGGATCTTGACCGAGCGCGAGGGCCTCGCCTCGCTTAAGGCTAGCGATCCTCAAACCTTGGCTCACCAGACTTGGAGCCTGCCGGTGGACACGTTTGGCATGCCTGTTGTGATCCGAGGCACCGTAACCGTGTCCCAGAACGGCAACGCGTGGATCGTGGACGCTGGCGAAGGGAATCGGCTAGAAGTGCAAGCTAGGATATCTCGAAAATGAGTCACCAAAGATTTTTAGGTAGCCTCACGTTCCTTGTACTCTTGAGCATAGGACTCGCATGGAGAGCGAATGCCCAGCAAGTCCTCGTGTCTAACGATCCACCGCAATCCTCGCCCCAAACGCCGGGCACGGACGTTCCTGTGATACCCGTGCCCGAGAAAAGTCTGACCAGTTTTGTGGAAGTCGGGGGCAGTTATCGCAAACTCACGAACGGCTTCGGCGATTGGAGCGGCGGTTACGCTCGCGGCGTGCTCACGAACGGAAAGAATATTTGGAGTGTCGAAGTCAACGGACAGCATGAATTCAGCGATCGTGGTGTATACCTGGCTGCGGGAGACACGTACAACTTCAATTCGGATTGGTATGCCTCGCTAACGCTCGGATCGAGTGTCGGCGGATTCTTCTGGCCGCGTTTTCGTGCCGATGCTTTTGTGAACCGCAAATGGGGCGCGCGAAAGCAATTCATCACTACTCTCGGTTACGGTTACTACGCTTCGAAGGATGTGCACCGCGACCAGAGTGTTTTTGTTGGAACAACGTATTATTTTCGAGGGTCTTGGATCGTCGAGGATGGAGTGCGATTCAACGTGAGTAATCCCGGCGTAGTCTTTTCGCCAGCCGGCTTCGTGGCTGTGACCAACGGCCGCGACAAGCATCACTACGTGACTGTGAACACAGGGTTCGGGCAAGAGGCATATCAGATCGTGGGCCCGACTACTGTTCTGACGCGCTTCCCAAGTCAAAACATGACAATTACTTGGCGGCAGTGGATGGAAAAGACCTGGGGATTCAATCTCGTCGGGGAATATTACCACAGTTCATTCTACGAACGAGGTGGCGCCAGCTTTGGATTCTTCAAAGAATTCTGACCGCCGTGCGTTCTCTGCTGCGGCGAAATACATGCCAAGAATCGGCGATCGCGGTCGCTTCCGTGGGCATCGCGGCGGCGTCATCAAGATGCACCGCGCGCTGACGCGTCCCGTCCTTGAGCCGCTGAGTCTGATCACGGCCACTCTGCTTGTGTTGCTACTTTCATTTATGTGGGTCGTTTCACTGCCGTGGCTTTGTCGAATGTGGGGCTATGTGCTGGAGAACGGCATGAAAATGCTGGCGCTCCACACCGAGCTCGGTCTCACGGAACATCACATCACACCCTACGTTCGCTTCATGATCCCATTTCCCAAGATGGAGGGAATAGCTCCCGACGCATGGACATGGTGGCTTACTGCGGCGGTCGTTGGTCTATTGTATGCAGCGAGTTACTTTTTCCCGAAGAAGCTTACACCCGTCACGTATCTTCTGCGGGCGGTGCTATTCATTCAGGTCACTGCGCTGCTGTATTTTCTGTTGATACCGGCGCGCTTTCCTCACACGCCCAACAGTTATATGGAAGGTCTCGTATCGTATCGAATCGCGCTGATCTCCGCCGTCCCTGCACTGTTCGGTCTTACCTTCTACATTTTCGAATTTGATCTATTCAAAAAGATCGCGCTCACTACTCTGACGATGTGCTATCTTTCGCTGTTTCTTCCTGTGCAAATCCTGCTTCAAGCGATTGTCCTCGAGAAAACCGTCCTCTTCATGCCGATACTCTACATCGTATTCGGATTGCCTGTGGACATCCTCATCATCCTTGCCTTTTACTCTTGGGGGATGAGTTGGGTGTCGGATCAGGCCGTTAAAAGTGGATAGTCGTGCGTCGGGCGGGCTGTCATTCGCTAGAATTCAGAAGTTTCGTCACCGGCTCCACTCTTCGCAAACTCTCGGCTAAAGTAAGCTGTTCGCTTGGTTCGCGAGTGTCGTTGAATGCGGTTGCTGAACAAGTTCATGCCGAATCACGTGGGATCGGACTAGCGAAACTGACGTGATCGAGTTCTTGTACCGAGGCGAATGAGAGAGTTTACATCACTTATAGGTCCTCCCATTTTAGGTCCAGCTAGCGAGTGAAGATTCCTGGTCTTGCAGAACCAGGAAGGGCGGAGCTAGCGCCGCCCTTGCTGGCGAATTCGCTGGGCGGCAAGTCTCCGAGCGCAGCGTGAGGACTACTCTCGTAGTAGTGCCGCCGCCAAGTTTCCACGATCTGTTGTGCCTGCGTCAATGACGTGAACCAATGCGCATTCAGACATTCCGCCCGAAACATTCCATTGAATGATTCCACGAAGGCATTTTCAGTGGGCTTTCCTGGCCGGGGAATGCCATGCGCGCTCCATTGTGATTTAGACATAGGTATATTACCTGAAATATAACTCACTCCTATTGTCACAGTACAGACACTTCGGAAGTCCACATTGGAGTTTAATCCGATTCAGCGCCAGTACGACATTTTCAACCTTCAATCTCTGCTCTGATTCGATCACCAAGCATTCTCGCGTATGGATATCCACGACGGTCAGCGGACGGAATCTTCTGCCGTCCGCCAGTTGATCCGCCACGCGGCGACGGTGTTTCCGCCGATGGTGCAGCGTTAATCCCTCTCCCCGATAAAGGCGTTCTACCAAGTATTTGTCTACTTTCCAACCCTCGCGGTTCAGCAGCACGCGGATCTTCAGGCATCCGTATCAGACCGGTGCTTGCGCGATCTCTTTGATGCCTATCCGAAGAGCGGTCCGCGGATCTTTGTGACCGTGATAGCGGAGTGTCCCGCGATTCAACCGGTCTGCAATGCATGCTCGCCACTCGCTTATCGTTTACTGGACTGTTGACGATGATGGTGAAAAGATGTGGATTGCCACGCCCCATTTGACTCCTTCAAGCTTATCAACTCGTACGACAACACCTGCCATTGCGTAGTTTATTGAACTGTCAGGTCGGAAATCGCTCGTCACATAGACGTTTATGCCGGGGGCGTAATGGCCTTCGGAGGTGGCAAAGTACAGTCCGTCCTGTGAAACATTTAAGGTGGTGCAGTATTCTGGAGGCCAGCTCGGATCGAAGCGACGAACTCGCACGACCTGTGACAATTTAGTTCGCGGTTGGCGGCGTCGCTCGGTAGTTTCAATTGGCATAGCAGAATAATTACCTCAGGTCGGCCCGTAGAAAAAGTCTACGCTGGCAGAGCGCCGTTCTTCGTTGATCCCCGTTCACACAATAAAATCTACCCCAGTCAATTCATAGTGGCCTCTCGACCGGCATTAGCTTGTTCGACAGCTAAAATCAATTCCTTTCGGATTTCCAATTCCCATCCAGGTTGGATGCAGACACGCACGCCGGCATCGGTTTCGCCGATGATGCTACAAGGCACAGGGACAAAATATTGACGGACTTTAATGAGCAAAACGACAGGTTTATCGACCCAGGCAGAATACGCGGGCGATAAATTCTTAGTTCCCTTAGTGATCATGGTAGTCAGCTCCTCGACTTAGAAACCTTGTGAGAACATCCCGAGTCGGACAGTTTGCATTTGTGAGGGAGTTTGCGACTGTCCAGTTTTATACAAGATTTAATGATGTGCTCTTCTAGATAAGGCCCGGCGCTAGCTCGCTTTTGTGTTTTCGGTCGGGGTCGGCGACGGCGATACCATTGCAAGGAAGACTTTAATACTTATTCAACGCAACGCAGGATTGTTTAGTGTGCGGTTCTGCACAGTGCGGGGTGGCCCAGCTACGGGAAACTAACTCGACCCTATGCATTGGGCAGCGAGGGACTCAGTGGCAAACAAATACTTGCATGTTCAATGCTGAGAATTCTCGGGGTCGCGGCGGAAAAGGATTAGAGATGAAAACCAACAAGTCGAGTAGGTTCTTGTGTCACCCCTTCGTACCGCGAATACGGAAGACGTTCGCGATTTTCACGCCAGCCACTTCTCTCCGGCGACGCGTCCTGTATAGCTTCGCCGTAGTGAGGCTAGTTCTCGCTCCGGTTATTCTATTGGCTGTTTATTACCTCTTTCAGATGGGCTGGATTGTGGATCGTATTGTCAGTGTAGATGCCCCGGCGGCTACTCTGGCGCAGCAGGCTTCCATTCAAATGCAGGAAGCAAGACGTGCCGAGCGAAACTATTTCTTGCTTCGCGACACAGCGTACGTCAATACGAATCACAATTTGCTTGCTGAGGTCACGCACACTCTGACCAATATCCGCGACCTTGAACCGGAAGAAGAAGCCACGACTCAAAAGGTCTTGGAATCCACCCAGCTTTATCAGCAGCAATTTGCAGTCGCGGTTGCGGCGATGGGACAGCCCGGCGATGCACCTCGTGAACGGATTGAGGCCGTTGTTAGCAATTATGAAAGAGAATTAAATGGCGTGATGCTAAAGGATAGCCACATCAGCCGGGCCAAACTCGTCGACGACCTTCGTACTCAGGTTGGTTCATTCGATGCTGAGATTACGAAGACAGTGGAGACGGGCGATCCGACCTTTCGCCGATATGCCAGCGAGATCGAAAGTTCGAACCAACGGGTATTCGATCTTACATCAGGATTGGAGGAACGAATTTGGCAACGAGTACAAGAAGATCACAGGAAGGCTCAAGGGCTTCTCCGTCGGGCCGAATGGGTATTGAGCATTGTTTCCGCGGTTGTCATTCTGCTTAGTGTTTGGATTACTTTCGTCCTTCCGCGCGAAATAGTCAAACCGCTGATTAGCCTTAAGGAAGCTGTCAACGATGCAGCTTCGGGAAATTATCAGATCGAGTTCGAGCTAGAGGGAAAAGGGGAAATTGTAGACTTGGCGAAAAGCGTACGCAATTTGATCTCTCATATAACACAAGTGCGTCAGACAGAGACATGCCTAATAGCCCTTGGAAAAGATGGAGGACAATAATGTACTAGCGGCTGCGACAATGCACGCGGCACGATTTAGTAAGCAGAAATTACAGTCAGTGATCTTAATGAGGAGAAATGGTGTCAAAAAACGAAAAGGAAGTAGTTGCCGCTCACGAAGCTGATATTCAGAAGTGGGAGTCTGTAGTCATGTAATTCAAGCATTCGGTCAATGAAATCGTAGCGATAGGTGGCAAGAAAACCTCAGGCAGGGAGTGTGCACTTGATCTGTATCATCAAATTTCCGACCGCCGTGCTTCCGCGCGGCACAATTCGGCCGTGCGAACACGGCGCGTTACAACATTCGTAGTCCTACTAGCCGGCCGGTGCCACTTAGCCAACATCAGCCAGCTTCCAACCCCAACACCAGCGCCGATCGTAACCACTGATAAGTCGGATTACCGGACAAGTATCCACGTCCTACACAAACCAATTATGGGAAGCGAAAGCTGGAAGTTGTTCGCGAATCGTCGCCTACTCAGAGGTTGTGCCTCGAACGAGATTTGTCCCCCGTTGAATCGAAAATCTGTTTGGAAATTTTCTCCTGACCCGCGTAGCACCATAGAGCAGGTCGGCCACATCGTGATAAGACGTTCATCAGAAGTTTGGCAAGCCATGATGCTGGAATCCAAATTCATACACGCCCGCTGCCGCAGGCGTTGGGCTGGTTTTCAGATCCGCCGCCACACTTTAATCTGTGCTACAATGGGGGGATTAACAGACGCCCAAATGGCCCGGCTTAACTTCAATGGAAAGCTAAGCTGCATAAATATCAGGTTATTCCATGAAGCCAGATCGCGAGCACAAGAACTCCGACCGTCGCACAGCCCCGCGTTACCGATTGTCATCACCCCCCGAAGTTGAGATCTTGCGCGTCGAAGGTGGCAGACCCGTCAAGGCGCGCCTCCGCGACTTAAGCCGGGGGGGCTGTTTCGTAGAAACCGACAGCTCACTGCCTTTCGGGACAGAATTAACAATAACACTGAAGAAGAGCGGCGATCACGTAAGGGCTCAGGCGCGAGTTGTTCGGGCTTTCCCTAACGAAGGTTTGGCCCTGGCATTTACGTCGATGGAAGGAGAGGGGTTTCGAATCCTCGATAGTTGGGTGTCAACGTTTGTCGCGACAGCATGGGTAGCGGAGAGTCGCAGAAAATCGCAACGAGTCGCTATGCAAATTGAGGTGAGGGTTTCAGGATATAACGCCGAAGGAGCACGGTTTACGGAAGATACCCATACGGATCTGATCAGCGCTTTTGGCGGCTTGGTGATCCTTCGAACACCGGTAAACAGAGGACAGAGGCTCGTCCTGTCCAACCTTCAGACCAAAGTCACGGTGGAATGCATGGTTGCGTATCGTGAAGCAATGCAGGTGGGACTCGCGTTCGTCGTACTGAATCAACCGTTCTGGCCTGTAGACTTTCCGCCCGCCGAATGGTCTCCCCGCCACCCGGACGCAAAGCAATTCAGTTCGTAGCTTCAACGGTACCGGTCGACTTTGCCGAGCCCGCTTCGCCTACCCGTTGCACATTAAATCCCACATCCTGCGACGTCCTCTGCTATGAAAGTGTCTCAACTCTGACAGAAAATAACGACTTATAGTGCGACACGTCGGAGATTCCACTTTCATGCTTGGTGGTGCGCCAACGGCGCATTTAGTCTTATCGGAATGTGGCTGTTTTCCCTATTGGGTAGATTCCCGCATTCCGATAAGTCCGGTTTCTCAAATGGGATGAGAAGGCCGGTCTCCACGGTATGCGATACGCTCCCAGTAGTCGACGCGCTCGAAGCGCAACCGAAAGGAGACCGGTACCTGCGGACGATGCTGGTGCAGGGAGCGCACTACATTCTGGGACCGTTTGGAGAAGACAGCGATCTGCGGAGATGGGGGCTGAAGCTTGCGGAGCGAGGAGGAAAAAATGCCAAGAAGCGCGCGGTCGTGGCTGTGGCTCGAAAGCTGGCAGTACTACTGCATCGGTTGTGGATAGGCGGAGAGGTGTACGAACCACTGCGCAATAGTCAGAAAGCGATGCGGGAAGTGGCCTAGCCTGGATTATTCACGATTTCACTGGCAAAAAAAGAAAAGGTGCTCTAAAAGATTGATGAACACTGGGTTTTCGCGAACCCAGCATTCTCTTTCGGAGCACCCCAAGATGACATCTTGTATACCACAGCTTTCGTTTTCCTTCTACCGACACCGATCCATTCGAGCTGATTTTTCTGGTGGCCAGATCACCAGCGATGCCGGCCTGCTGCCTTTGCGAGCTTTTGATCAGCGGCATGGACTCACTCGCGGCTTGGCAGAGTGCGTCTGTGATGATCGCGACGATTCGCGTGTGAGTCACCCTGGATTGTCGCTGTTGCGCCAGCGCCTCTACCAGATCATCGCTGGCTACGAGGACGCCAACGATGCGGATCGCTTACGTCACGATCCGGCATTTCAGATTCTTGCCGATCAGACGCTCGGTGAACCTCTCGGATCACAGCCAACTCTCAGCCGCTGGGAGAACTCACCCTCCCCGCGCGATCTTCTCAAGCTGCAAGATGCTCTGCTCGATTGGTTTGTGAAGATCTGCGGAGCACAGGTTCGCAAGCGGGGAGAGATCCTGCTGGATGTTGATTCCACCGACGATCCAACGTACGGGCAACAGCAGCTCAGTTTTTTCAATGGTGGCTATGACCAGCACATGTATCATCCTTTGCTGGTCTTTGAGCGTCACACCGGTTGTTTGTTGGCCGCCCGATTGCGGGCGGGCGCGGTCTCTAGTCACGCCCGCATCATCCCCCTGCTGTTACGCATTGTCCCGCGACTCCAGAAAGAGTTTCCCAAGGCCCGCATCAAACTGCGCGCTGACGCCGGGTTTGCTCTGCCACTGCTTTATGAATTCTGCGAGTTTTTCGGCATCCAGTACGCCATCGGCATAGCTGCCAACTCACGGTTGCAAGAGAAAGCGCAGCGGCTGCAGCGTCGTCTCGCGAGACGGTATCGTCGCACCGGCAACCCGCAGCGCTCCTTTTCCAGCTTTCTGTATCGCGCTCACAGCTGGTCTCATCAGCGGCGCATCTGCTACAAGGCCGAACACACCGAATCTGGAACCAACGTGCGCTTTCTGGTCACCAACTTGAAAGGCCGCAGCCATTCCATTTTTTCCTTCTATAACGATCGCGGGGAATGTGAGAACCGCATTGAAGAATTCAAGAATGGTTTCGCCGCTGACCGCTTGAGCTGCCACCGCTTCCGAGCCAATGCGTTCCGCCTGTTGCTGCACAGTTTCGCCTACAATCTCGTCAATCTGTTTCGTTTGCAACTACCTTTGTCGATGCGCTCCGCACAAATCGAAACGCTGCGCATTCAGCTGTTCAAGATTGGCGCGCGCATCCGCGAAACAGCTCGTTGCATCCGCATTCACCTGGCCAGCGGCTGGCCTTTTCAGAATCTCTTTCAAGCCGTCTGCAACTCCTCTTAGATGGTCTCGCCTGTTCGACAACACACTCTCGGATGGGCCAGGCGGAGCTATCTCGAAAAACGCTTCATAAGGTCAAAAGAGCAGCCGCGCAAACTTCTTTGAGAGTCGACGACAGGCCGCCATCCTTTCCTCCCTCACCAATCCGTTTTCTGCGCTACGATTCTCGCCTCTCATGAATTAACCAGGCTAGAGAGTGGCGATCCCGACAGCCGAGCTCAACCGCCGAGTCCAGGTGACTGCGACTAAGTCCTGGGGCCCGACTCCCACAGAAACGGTGGGACGAGAGGTCGATTCACAGGTAGCAGCACCTACTGAAACGAGAACACCCAACTTGCACCGAGCGAAGATCGCTCACCAAAGAGTGCGGATGGAAGGATGGCGACAGGGGCGGCTCGGTCCTAGGGAAGACCACTCAACGACCAAAGGCAACTACAAAACCGACTTGACACTAACCGGCCTTCTCATGGAAGGACTTGGCCAGCCTTGGCACCTAAAAACGGACGAGTTAGTCGTTACCAAAACGCGATGGTCAGACGGATGATTTCATGCGGGAAATGTGTCGTATGCGAAGTATTGCTGCTCTTGGTTACCTTAGAACGTCAGCTCGAAAAGGCGTAACCCAGCCGTGCGGCATCATGTAGAAGACGTTTAGCAGCCAGGTACAACAAGTGCGCGGAGTTCTCGGCAGTCTCCTGAACCGTAACCTTCACACGCTCCACTAACGGCAATGGTTCCGGGGTGCACTTCGCCAGCATTTCGGCCGTTTTCTCCGCCTCGACGACGTAGACGGCAAGTGCAGTAACGCAACTTGTGTGCAACTCGTTAAACTCCGCTTGGTCCACCGGAAGCCACCTTTCTACAGCGAGTCCATTATACCCTATTAGGTTCTTCCGCGATTTGGCCAAGTCCTGAGAAGTCTTTTCGGAATGTGGCCCAGAGCGCCAAGGGGCCATTTCCCGCATCATGGAATAGTCCGCCGCGGACTCTAGAAGTTGTAGAGTGCGCGGAAGGAGGCACCCCATCAAACTACACGTGCTCGGTATTGATTTAGGGAAAACCACTGCTGTCCAAATTAGCCAGAATTGAGGCGTGAGAGAGAAGAAAACCGGGGTATTCCGGGGCCTCAGTAGCGATTTGTAGGTTGAGGTTGGCATTTCTGCTGTCCAAGTTGGGCTCACCAGGAAAGTGCCAGTTGCTCGACGGCGGAGTCGAGCAGCGGCGGAGGCTGGAACGGTTCATCGATCCAGGCGAACAGGTCGCGATAGACGAACAACTGCTGGCGCAACAAAGCGGCGAGATTGGACAGACTCCAGCCAAAGCGAGCGCGCAATTGCAGGTACTTGAGCAGGAGCAGCGCAATCAGAGCGGTCCAGATCTGAATCTGCAAGGCGTTGGAGCTGGTGCCCACGAAGGTCTTGATGCGCAGGTTCTGCTTCAGCGCTTTGAAGAACAGCTCGATCTGCCAGCGCTGGCGGTAGATGGCGGCGATCGTGGAGGCAGCAAAGCCGCGATGATTGGTGAGAAACACCAGGGTGCGTTGCTGGGTTTCGTCCCAGACTTCGATGCGACGCAGAAACAGATCGTGGTTCCCACCGCGGACCGCTTTATAAAGGAAGATGATCTCATCGCGCCGAACCGAACCATGTTCGGGAACTGAACGGCGCTCGACGACGCCATAATCGGCGTTATCCTTCATGCGCGTGACGAAAAACACGCCATCGGCATCGAGTGAGGCAAACCAATCGTAATCGGCGTAGCCGCGATCGAAAACCACGATGGTTCCAGGCTCGAAACGTAAGCTGCGCGCCACGCGGCTTTCATGCACGCGGCCTTCGGTGATGAGCGCAAAACTGGGGAGCAATCCCTGATGATCAAGCAGCAGATGCAGCTTTACGGCTCCTTTTGTGCGCCGGTACTGTGCCCAGTCGAAAACCGAAGCACAGAGTTCGATGAGGGTGGCGTCCAGAGTGAGCAGTTTGTTTTTGAAACGGAAACCATGCGAGCCGGCCACTTCGCGGCAGCGGCCCAGAAGTTGATAAAACACGCTGCGGTAAAGCTGCCAGGGCCTGTGTTCATTGGCGTAGGCCAAGGTGGAGCGCTTGGGCGCATCAGGAAGTCCCAGGTGCCGCAGCTTGCCCTCGCTGGCGGCTAGGCCGCCGCAAATCTCGCGCAAGGACTGTGCTCGTCCCAGATGACAGAACAACATAGCTACGAACTGGCCCCAACAACTGAACCCGCGGGCGTGGCGCTCGGCCCGGTGCTCAACGACGGCCCGCTCAAACTCGGTGCGGGAAAACAAGTGCAACATTTGGCTGAAAATGCTGGATACTCGTGTCACGGCGGTGGTGCTCCTCCCTATGGTTCACGTCTCTCAACGCAAACCGTAGCAGAGTTCTACCGCCGCCGCTCAAAAGCTAATTTGGACAAGAGTGAGGGAAAACAGTCTTTCATTTGGTGGGATTGGATTCAACAGGTCGGGCGGTGATCCGCAAGAAATGTTCTCGTAAACAGCTGCTGGCTTTCACCGCGATTTTGGAAGTGGAGTTGATTGGCATGGAGTCCTGCAGTGGATCGCACTTTCTCGGGCGGGCTCTGCGAGAACAGGGCCATGAAGTGCGATCGATGCCGGCGCAGTACGTGAAGCCTTATGTGTAGACCAACAAGAGCGACTTCCTGGAGGCGGAAGCCGTTGCAGAAGCGGTGCAACGGCCGAGGATGCGTTTTGTGCCGATCAAGACGGAGGAACAGCTCGACTTGCAAGCTCTGCATCGGGTGCGCGAGCGTTGGGTGATGCGACGAACAGCGGTGGTGAACCAGATTCGCAGTCTACTTCTGGAACGCGGACTCACGCTACCCAAAGGCCGACGTCATGTGGATCAGCAGCTTCCCAGGATATTAGAAGATGCCGAGCTGAGACTGTCGGGTTCTTTTCGGGTTCTGTTGGCGCAACTCAAATTGGAACTCGAGCAGCTCGGCGCACGCATGGAGGAGATGGACCGGGTTATTCAGAAAACGGCCAGAGAAAATGAAGCCTGCCAGCGGCTCCCGGAGATTCCGGGGGTTGGATCGGTCACCGCGACGGCCCTGATCGCTGCGGTGGGCAACGCCAGCGCATTTCAAAAAGGGCGAAAGCTGGCGGCCTGGATGGGAATCGTTCCGGGGGAGTACACCACCGGCGGCAAACAGAAACTCCTGGGCATCAGTAAACGGGGCAATAAGTACTTACGAACCCTGTTCATTCAAGGTGCACGCAGCGTACTGCAACAGCGACACAAGCAATCACTCGGTCTGAGCCATTGGTTAGCGCAACTGCTGGGGCGCACGCATCAGAATGTGGTCGTGGTCTTGGCCAACAAGCTGGTTCGCATGGCTTGGGCAGTCTAGTGCAAGAACGAAAGGTATCGCGCTCCGGTTCTTGCAGTGGCAACTTAAAATCCCAGTTTAGGGAAAAAGAGTTCCTGCCAGGTCTGCTGGCGGAAAATAGAGATGGCAATGGGTCTCTCCCACGCTCTCGAAACCTGATATCGGAAAAGGTCTTACCAGGCCGTCCACACTATACGGACGAGGGCGAGCGGATATCCATCATGGCCCGGTGTCAGTGACTCCACTGAAGGCCAAATACATTGGCGCAGACCAACTGCCATTGAACATTTTTCGCTTGCAACGCCGCGGCGGGCCATACATTCCGGTAATACCTTTATCAAGCTTTGGTATCAACCATTCGGCATAGATCACGCCTGCGAGTGAGCAGAAAATCCCAGATCACGTTAGCTATGCGGAGGGACAATAATGTGGAGAACAGCTCTGACCGAATGTACCGTAAGAGTTAATACCGTCCAGAAGTGGACAGTTAACTTGTATCCACTGTCATAGGATCTAAGTCCAAGCCAGCTTGCAACGGCCTAGGCGATACGGACAAGTCGTAACCCCGACATGTCTTAGGCGGGGGCGTCATGGAAGCAATCGAGAGTTCCAGCAAGACAACAACCAAGAAAAAACATATTTTCAATGCCCAGGCGTATCTCGCTTCGTGCGGTGTTGCGAGAAAAGTTGTAGAGTATCAAAAATCCGAGAAAGCCTACTCGCAGGGCGATCCCGCTACGAATGTCATGTACATTCAAAGAGGCGGGGTGAAGCTGACTGTTGTCAACGAGGTCGGCAAAGAAGCAGTCGTAGCGTTGCTTGGATCCGGTGACTTTTTTGGTGAGGCGTGTCTGGCAGGTCAGCTTGTTCGTTTGGGGACGGCGACCGCGATCATTCCCACGACCTTACTCATTATTGGAAAACAGGAGATGATTCGAGTGCTCCACACGGAACGTGCGTTCTCTGAGTGCTTCATGACTTACTAATCGGAGCATAATATAGATGACATACAAGCAATAATGTGGTAGTGTGTCGGACATGGAACAACAAGATGCCCGCTCGCTGTCGGGAGAAGGCCAAGAAGATCTTCGCAGGCGCGTCGTCGAGGCCGTTCAAAAGGGTCTTTCTCAAACCGGGGCGGCTGGGATTTTCGGGGTCGCGCGAGGGACGGTGAGCCGCTGGATGGGGCTGGTGGAACGGCAAGGACGCCGAGCGCTGAAAGCACGGCGTCGCGGACGACCTCCGGTTTCGCGATTGGCGCCGCATGAAGCAGCCACGACGGTGCGCTACATTGTCAGCGGTTGCCCGGAGCAGTTGCTTTTGCCCTTTGCGCTGTGGACCCGGGAAGCAGTGCAAGAATTGCTGTTGCGAAAGTTCGATCTGCAGGTTTCGGTGTGGACGGTGGGACGCTATTTGCGAGCCTGGGGTCTTACCCCGCAGAAGCCGGTGCGGCGGGCGTACGAACAAAATCCGGTGGCCGTGCGGAAATGGCTAGCAGAAGAATATCCCGCGATTCGCGCACAGGCGCGGCAGTTTAAGGCGCAAATTCATTGGTTAGACGAGATGGGGCTGCGTTCGGACCACCAAGCGGGACGCAGCTACGGACGCCGCGGACAGACGCCGGTGGTGTTCGGCACGGGTCAGCGTTTTCGGTGCAACATGATCTCTGCGATCACTAATCGCGGGCGGCTAGCCTTCATGATTTTTCGTCAGCGCTTCACGACGCGGGTGTTTTTGAATTTCCTCGGCCGCCTGCTGCGCCTGACGCGAAAGACCAGACGGAAAATATTTCTGATCGTGGATGGCCACCCGGTACACAAGGCGCGATCGGTGCGCCGCTGGCTGACCGAGCACGCGCAGCAGATCAGGATTTTCTGCTTGCCGTCGTACAGTCCGGAACTGAATCCCGATGAATTGCTGAACCAAGATGTGAAGACCAACGCACTCGGCCGTGTTCGTCCCGTGAACGTCCAGGAAATGATGGGTAACCTTCGCTCTTACCTGCGGATCACACAGGCCCGACCCAAACTGGTGAAGCGCTATTTTCGCGAACGACATGTCGAGTACGCCGCCAGGTGAAAACTGTCACATATTTAGTGCTCGGAGTAATATATGCTTGCGCGGAACATCCGCATCGAGGAGGATTTAGTCGATCAGCTCTTTAATTCCAGCGAGAAACGCCTGGCGCGCACTCTTCTGCTGCTCGCTCGCTATGGCAAGCAAGACAAGCCTCAAAAAATACTTCCCAAAGTATCGCAAGAGGTGTTGGCGGGGATGATCGGCACAACGCGCGGTCGGGTAAATTTCTTCATGAACAAATTCAAGAAACTGGGCTTCATTAAGTACAACGGCGGTCTCCACATCTACAAGTCCCTCCTGAATGTTGTCCTACACGAATGACCACCGGATTGTGATATTTCACTTTTTTGATAGGCGGGCAGAAGAGCCGCACGATGCCGGGATGTGTGATCGCGTAAATGAACCATTCGCAACCAAGTCATGATAAGTCTTATCGGAATGTGGGAATTTCCGCGGGATACAATTTCGGCCACATTCCGATAATACTGCTTTCAGACAGTAAACAAGCGATTTACGTTCTTTTCCTGGAGAGTACGCTGAGATTGATTATTCTTAAGACACCAAACAAGTTTAATGGGTCTTGAAATGATCCTTTTGGAACAGTTTCGCAGACCCTTCTAATGAGAAAGTGGTTGGCGAAGGTTCATAACGACACCGTTGAACTGGATGGTGCAGTCGTGATTTCAAGTGACACCGCTGTACGAGAGTGATGAACCAAAATACCGAGCGTGCGGGGGGCTATTGAGCAAACCTGTTGAGTCTGCGAAAGGTTCCAAGGGGAGCAGCGGTGCTGCCACCGTTGAGACTGTAGCGGACATTCTCGAACGTGAAATCTATCCTTTGATTGAGGAATGGCTTATCCGAGTCGAGAAAGAACCGGACCTAATGCATATCCCGCTGAACCATCAAGAGCGGACGGGCCATCTTCCTCACCTTATACATGATGTCATCAATCGCTTGCGTCTGGACGTAGGGACGAAAGCTCCGATTTCGAAGGCTGCGGCCGACCATGGGGATTTGCGGCGTAAGCAGGGTTACACGGTAGCGATGATGGTTGAAGAGTCCCGGCTATTGCAGGTTAGCATTTTTACGACGCTGCACCAAAACGTGACGCAATTGGAATTCAGCACGCTGCTACCCGACGTTGTGATGATCGCAGACGAGGTAGATGCGCAATTGAAGGAGCAGATGCTGCGGTTCATGGCCACAGATGCTGCCAAAAAGGCCAAGGTCAAGTAACACGTTTTTGGACAGAGGGAGCAAGATGCCAAGCCTTGGGCTTAGAACTGCCGAACGACCAAACACGAAGGCTGGCGACGAGTGTGTCCTGCTCATCGAGGCTAACGCAAATATTGCGGCCGAAATTCTAGCCGAATTGAATTCCGCCACGGAAGAACGGTTCCATGTTGAGTGGGTTACCGAACTCACTAGCGGGATCGAGCGCTTGAGGATGGGAGAGGTTGGGGCGGTCGTGCTTGACCTGACATTGCCTGATAGTCACGGGGTCGAGACGTTCGACAAGCTATTCCAAGCCGCATGCCGGGTGCCTATCTTGATCCTAAGCGAGGCCGATACAGAAGAAATGGCGAGGCAAGCGGTGCAGCGCGGGGCTCAGAACTATGTGGTCAAGAACCAAGCCGTTGGCTACCGATTAAGGGGGGTGGTGCGTACGATGATCGATCGTCGTGCTGCCGAAGCAGTGGTGAAAGCATTGGTGTTGCAAAATGAAGTCGCCAAATTCACGCTTGACGCCATTGAGGAGGCGGTGCTGCGGACGGATATAAACGGCGAAGTCACGTATCTCAATCGAACGGCGGAAAGGCTGACCGGATGGTGCCAGGGGGAGGCGCTGGGACATCCCATTACGGAAGTGCTACGGATTACCGACGGCGGAAGCATTTCAATGATTGGCGATGATCTGGAAATTTCAAAGGGCGAAGATAGGACCGCGATGCCAACCAACAACACGACCAGCATTCTGGTTAGACGGGACGGGGTCGAATTGGGGATTGAAAATAAAGTGACGCCTACCCACGACCACGATGGGGTCGTAACCGGCTCAGTTTTCGCTTTCCACGATGTGAGCGCGGCACGGGCCAGGTCGCTTGAAATGTCGCGCTTGGCGCAACATGATTCCCTGACTGGTTTGCCAAACCGCGTGCTGTTTAACGACCGGCTGACGCAAGCGATTTCGCTCGCTATGCGCCAGAACAAGCAGCTTGCGGTGATGTTTGTCGATTTAGACCAATTTAAGAAAATCAATGACTCACTGGGCCACGGCGTGGGTGACAAACTGTTGCAGTCGGTAGCCGGGCGATTGGTGAATTGCGTCCGGCGGACTGACACCGTAAGCCGGCTGGGAGGGGACGAATTCGTGATACTCCTGTCGCAAGTCGAGCGTGAGGAAGACGCAGCCATAAGCGCACGAAAAATCCTTCGAGCGTTAGCGACATCGCATACCATCGAGAACAAGGATCTTGATATCAGCGTGAGCATCGGGGTGAGCACCTACCCTAGTGACGGGCCAGACGCAGAAAACTTGATGAATAAAGCAGACACCGCGATGTACGAAGCAAAGAAACGCGGAAGGAACAACTATCAGTTTTTTCGAAGAGAGATGCAGCTACGACTTGCAGACCGACAGTTACTCGAAGGGGATTTGCGCTACGCGCTGGGGCAGAATGAGTTCTTGCTGCACTACCAGCCTAAATTCAATCTTCAAACCGGACAGATCACGGGGGTCGAAGCGCTGATTCGTTGGGTACACCCGCAGCGAGGAATGGTACCTCCGGCGCAGTTCGTGCCCATCGCGGAAGAGTGTGGATTAATCTTACCTATAGGACGGTGGGTGCTATTGGAAGCATGCAGGCAGGCCCGAGCGTGGAGTGATTCGGGTCTTGGCGTTGTACCAGTAGCTGTGAATGTTTCCGCAGTTGAGTTCGGAGACAAGGATTTTATCTCAGGAGTTCGGGCCGTGCTGATTGCGACGGGAGTCGAGCCTGCGAATCTAGAGCTGGAACTGACCGAGAGCGTGCTGATGCAGGACGCTGAATCTACGGTGCGCACACTTGGTGAGCTGAAAGCTATGGGTGTGACGCTTGCAATCGACGACTTTGGCACAGGTTATTCCAGTTTTACCTATCTGCGGCGTTTTCCGGTGGACGCGCTGAAGCTGGATAAATCTTTTGTGCAGGAAATTACTGAGAACCCAGGGAATGCGACCATCGTGAGCGCTATGATCAATATCGGCAAGAGCCTCAACCTGAGGGTAATTGCAGAGGGGGTGGAAACCCGTAGGCAGCTGAATTTCCTTCAGTCCCACGAGTGTGACGAGGGACAAGGCTATTATTTTAGCCATCCGGTTGTGGCTGGACAGGCCGGAACGCTGCTTGAGGCCGGAATTCGAGATGGGGTGGTCCATTAGGGATCGAAGAAATTGTCCCAAGCATGTTCATCTGTCTTCCGGATGGTTACCAGAGGTGGCACAAATCAAGATAGTGGCTAGGCCACTGGAACAAGCTTGAATTGCGACGTCCCGATAAGTCTTATCGGTATTTGGACCGAACTAGCAAGCTACCGCTCACCAGATAGATCTAGGGCTTTATTGACCACTTAGACGTGAATACGTTGATTCCATTGACGTGAACGAGTTGTTCACTCAGGCTGGAGGAGGGGAACGCCAAGTCTGATGCGTACGAGGCAAACAGCAGCATCGGTCAGATTGCCGGAACAAGTCAGCACCACGCGAGTGTGTCCGTACTGCGGCAAGTTGTTACGGGGGAATCGTCCCCAGTGTTCACATTGCCGCGAAACGCTTCCAGAGATCCGCATTGTTCGGGTCGCTCCAGTCGCCAAGCGCGGCCAAATCCGTCGAGGATTGCTTTACATGCTCCTCGCAGCGGTGATTCATTATTTTGCTAGCGGTTACAGCGCGATGGACCTACCTTTTCCGATCGTCCCGGTGGTAGCGGTCTATCTTTCGCCATTGCTGTTCTTGGGTGGCCTGGGCTTAACACTTTATGGGATTTACTTGCGGATCAAAGAGTGATTGATTTCACTGCCCCCCAGAACTTGGGTCTCGATTTGGCACCTTTTGCTCCCCATTCGCTGTTGCTACTTCCTAAGTCCTTCCATGAGAAGGCCGGTTAGTGTCAAGTCGGTTTTTCTTTTTTCTCCCAGGGGGTTTTGCGTTTGAGCCGGGCTGCCTCTGTCGCCATCCTTCCATCCGCGCTCTTTTGTGAGCGATCTTCGCTCGGTGCCAGTTGGGTGTTCTCGTTTCAGTAGGTGCTGCTACCTGAGAATCGACCTCTGTTCCCACCGTTTCTGTGGGAGTTGGGCCCCAGGACTTAGTCGCAGTCACCTGGACTCGGCGGTTGAGCTCGGCTCTTCGTACCCAATTCTACGCCACGGTGTCTACCCTTTCACATTGCTAATCTTCTTCATAGCCGGTCTCCTGTGCGCCGGTTAAACCGGCGAGGTATAGTGAATGCAAAAGTCATACGAATGTGAAGTAGCGACCCACATCGGCCCCGAGTCATGCGGAGCCGCTCGCAAGGGCGGTGTCGAAGCGTTGACAGGGGAACGTACGGGCCGGGTATTGAGCCGCGTAAGCGGTTTACTCCGGGACGCCGACGCTGTAGGAGAAAGCGGAAGGCCCCATCGGGCGCACCGATATCGCGAGGTGTGCCAGAGTCCCGCGCGGTCAGAGACCCCGTGCACGTACGTAAGCACCTCGCATGGGAACCGGGAGATCCCAAGTTCGCCCAGGGTAGCAGTTGCTTTGGGACGCATCGAGAAGTCTAAGGACACACGCCGATGACGAACGGACCTGGGAAGTCGGACAGATCTGCAGTACCTGAGAAGTCCCCGAACAAAGCCGGGCAACCGGTCGCGGAAGGGATGGAGGGAAGAGGTCTGGCCAAAGGGAACCTGCCACAGCAAAACGCGTCCCGGACACCGAGCCGGAGAGACGCGCCGAGTGCGCTGGAGCGGGTACGTCAAGCAGCAGGAAAGGATAAGAAGTTGCGGTTCACGGCGCTCTTGCACCACATCTACAACCTGGAAACACTGCGGATGGCCTACTTTCGCTTGAAGAGGGAAGCGGCCCCGGGTATGGACGGGGAGACGTGGCGGCACTACGGCGAGCAACTGGAGAATGAATCTCCAGGACCTTTCCGAAAGGCTGAAGCAAGGAGCGTATCGAGCGAAGCCGGTGCGTAGGGTGTATATCCCGAAGGCCGACGGGCGGCAAAGACCGCTCGGAGTCCCGGCGCTGGAAGACAAAATCGTCCAGCGTGCGGCGGTCGAGGTGCTGAACGCTATCTATGAAACCGACTTTTTCGGATTTTCGTACGGGTTCCGGCCAGGGCGAAGCCAGCACCAAGCGCTGGACGCGCTATACACGGGACTGCTGACGAAGAAAGTGAACTGGGTGCTCGATCTGGACATCAAAAGCTTTTTCGATGGGCTTTCCCACGAATGGCTTGTGAAGTTCGTCGAGCATCGGATTGCAGATCGGCGCGTTGTGCGGCTCATCCAGAAATGGCTGAACGCCGGCGCGCTGGAGGATGGGAAACGGATACGCGTGGAAGAAGGGACGCCCCAGGGCGGAAGTGCCTCGCCGCTTCTGGCCAACGTCTATCTTCATTACGTGTTCGATCTGTGGGTCCACGCATGGCGTCAGAAGCACGCGCACGGCGATGTGATCGTGGCGCGATTTGCTGATCACATCGTGGTCGGATTCCAGAGCAAAACGGATGCCGAACGGTTTCGGGTGGAACTTACCGAGAGAATGCAGAAGTTCAACCTGGAGCTACATCCTGAGAAAACACGCCTGCTGGAATTTGGTCCGTTTGCGATCAACAACCGGCAACGGCGTGGAGAAGGGAAGCCGGAGACGTTCAACTTTCTCGGCTTCACGCATATCTGCGTGAAGAAGAGGAGCAACGGAATGTACACTGTTCTGCGGCAAACGACACGCAAAAGGTTGCAGTCGAAGCTGAATGAGGTGAACTCCGAGCTTCAGCGACGCCTGCACGAACCCATCCCCGAACAAGGTAAGTGGCTGCAAGCGGTGGTGCGTGGACACACGCGCTATTACGGGGTGCCCATGAACACACCGGCGCTGCGCCTATTTCGGTTCCAAGTAGGGCGGCTCTGGCACCGTACGCTGTCCAAGCGTACCCAGAATGGCCGCGTCCTTTGGGATCGCATGCGGCGCTTGATCGCTCGCTGGTTGCCGCTGCCTTCTGTCTGTCATCCCTATCCCATGCGCCGCACGGGCGTTCTTACCTAGGGCAAGAGCCGGATGCGGTAGCGCCGCTTGTCCGGATCCGTGGAGGGGGTTGTGAGCAATCATGATCTCTACTCCGACTTCGGTTGCGCTTCGAGCGCGTCGACCATTGGGAGCATACCGCATCCCGCCGGAGACCGGCCTTCTCATCCCATCTGATAAACAGTGCCACCTCAACCGGTCGATGCAACACCATATGACCAGTTGATCTGACAATACTTCCAATCGCAAATCTATCTGTACGGCAGTCCTCAATCAGTACCTAAACAGGGCTGTTCCGTTTGAATCAACGCTCGCGAACGAAATCAGCGTCGTAGACTCCTGCAAGGAGACTTTGACTAAGTATTGCATCGACCCATTGAGACCGCCGGCGTTATCGGATTGTGGGAATCCGAAAGGCTAGATAGGCGTCGATCTCTGGTTCTGGAAATATTCTTATTTATGCCAGGCGCTTAGAACGCCGGGATGCCCTCATTGATCTCAAACAAAAACGGCGCGGCCAAGTTGGTTTGCAGAACTGAAAATCAATAGCCTTCCGAGCAAAAAGCTCCCAAGTCTGGCCTTCCCTAAGAATTGGTGACGATATCGACCAGTTCTGCCGCCTGAGCCGTCTTTTCCCTATTTTCCAGATCTTTGTCCGTCCAACACTTTCAATTGCACGTAGGAGAATTCAGGCGGGCGCAATTAGACTCATGAGGGTCAGATTGCGGGATTCTATATAATGACCAAATCACTTTCCAAATCGTTGTATTGACGGTGTGGCTGGGTCCGCAGAATCCCAAATTCCGAGAAGAGGACTTATCCGGATGTGATCGAAGACATATTCGGAAAAAGTCTCCAGCGGCCATAGATTGCATTCTTCTGGTGGTAAAAATGAGAGCTCATTCACTTTTGGCAGTGCACTTCCGTTGAGCGATATTGTGCCACGCTCAGTCTCGAGGCTACCAGAGCCCATCATCTGCCGATAGCTCCGGCATTCTAATTTTTCGGGCAGTCCTTTACGGAAAGAGTTTTCGAAGCATAGCCTTGCCTTCGTCATCAGAAAGGACACCTTTTCTTATCAATGCGACAATAAGTTCACTCAGAACGTAGTCTTGCTCATTTATCGAGTTCCTCTGAGCGGCACCCTTTTCGGTTTGTTTCGCTATGTCTGGTTCGTGTGACGATTTACCCTGGAGCTCGTTTAGCCACTTCTGAAAGATTCGTATTTGCTTTGGCATTGCGGAAATAAAAGCAACGCCCATTCCCATGCCAACCTGGGACAATATAATCTTTGCCTCGGCTTCGAAGGTTACTGTCTCTTTCGTCAAACGAATCTTGATAATTGTTTCGACGGGGAAAGGGCTGATTGTGTTTACGTAGCAACCTCCCGAAGATATGTCAGAGGTTCGCCCGCTAATCTTTGACTTTGACTGAGGTTCGACGGCGTCCACAGAAGCGTTAAATGGGAAACGTAGACCCTTTCGGCGTTCATTTTGGCGGCGCTCAACGCCCCGATGTTCGGAACGGCCATCAATACTTACGATTGAATCGCCGGACATGGTCGGGCCATGCTCAATCTTGAGAATAAAACCCCCTTCTCCAATCATAATTGCGACGTGTGGCCGGATATCCTATGCTAGAGATGAGGTTGGCAACCCTATTAGGCCACCCCTAACGCCCGCCAGCGAGGATTGGCGTCGCTCAATCCCCTGAAATGCGTTACTTACCCTTGGTCTTTTCGGCAGCATCTGCGGCCATGAACCGTAGCATCTGCTCCTTCAATTGTGCATCCACCTCGTCCGCGATCGTCACAACATCGGGAAGCAGCGTGCTGAATTCCAATTGCGTCACGTTTTGGTGCAGCGTCGTAAAAATGCTAACCTGCAATAGTCGGGACTCTTCAACCATCATCGCTACCGTGTAACCCTGCTTACGCCGCAAATCCCCATGGTCGGCCGCAGTCTTGGAAATCGGAGCTTTCGTCCCTGCGTCCAGACGCAAGCGATTGATGACATCATGTATAAGGTGAGGAAGATGGCCCGTCCGCTCATCATGGTTCAGCGGGATATGCGTTAGGTCCGACTCTTTCTCGACTCGGATAAGCCATTCCTCAATCAAAGAATGGATTTCACGTTCGAGAATGTCCGCTACAGTCTCAACGGTGGCAGTACCGCTGCTCTTGTTGGCCCCGACAGCAGACTTTACAAGTTTGCTCATTACATTCTCCCTCGGTCACAATCGCCCCTACCCGATTGTGCTCAATGTTGTCATTTCCAACTTCACTGAGCAGCTTGTCACGAAATTAGTCTGGAAAGCTGTCGTAAAATGGACACCTCCCGCTATTTTTTCATACCGATACTTCGCCACAGGAATCTGGGAATAAGAGGGGACCTGACAGTCCAGAGTGGAACGAAATGGGGCATGGTGTTTCTCACTGATCACTCGCAACAGGCTCAACTACGGCACGGAAATGATGCCAAGTACTCAGTGCCACTTCTCGATTTGTTCCTTTCTCGAAATGAGGTTTTCTGCCCAAAGAGAGGATCGGTCCACATTCCAATGAGACCGCTCCTCAGGCGCTATCTAGATCGCGCAAACTTCCAGAGATAGTAGTGACTTGAATGAGACAAAAGTGGCCGTCGAAAAATTACAACGCATCCAAGAATAATGGCGTGAACTCGAACGAACGGAGTCAAGTGCTCCCGGATACGAATCGCGATTGATATAGATCCGGGTTTTGTCGGCTGGATACCAAGAACTCGTTCAGGCCGCGAAAAAGACTAAACGCTCAAAATGACTGCCTACGCGTGTTTTCTTTACACCTCTGCGAATTGCGACGACTCTGATAGAAAATCGTTGTACACCGTGCGATCAGGAACGCGCAGCCTCAAGATAGAATTGACGTAGTTTCGCCAAGGAGAAGTCGTCCGATTTTAGTTCGATTTCAGCAATAGAAAATTTGTGCAAGCATACCGAACATTGAAGATTCCATGTGTGGGAAGGTTCGTCGAATAGTTGACTGGAATTCATCTCACGCGCCGGTATCACAATCCCAGGCAGAACTGAGCCGGGCAATTGGCATAGTTAACGAAAGGCATGACCCGATTGTACAGCTAGCGAGTGCTTGCGAACGAAGCACATTCTGCATGGTTTCTAGCGGTGAGCTTTTCGCGTCCCAGTGAATATCCCAGCGTAGCAATCACGGACATAATCTTACGATTGGCGCCGGCTTGAGATGCAGGCAGCGTCGTTCCGCTTTGGTCATTGAGCGTTTCATGGCCTTACGGAACATGCGCTCAATGGGAGTGTCGACGAGAGCAGAGCGCGGTCGTTGAAGAGTCATCTGGGTTCCCTCCTTGACTGCACCTTAGCATGCTTCAGCTTTGTTGGATATTCCCGGCCAAGTCCCGACGAGTCATCTCCTGAGGAACTTCTTATGCTCTATGATGCGGCAATGAGTTGGAGCCCAAGCTCTCGGGCCTGTTTGCGAAGCCTAGCTTCCAGACGTTGGCGATGTTGCATTTCGTTTTGTGCGCAGATGGTCTCATGGTATTCCTGGCCTGCGGTCACCATGTGATAGATGATACGCGCCAGTTTATGCGCCGTGGCCGTAATCGCTTTGGGAGCGCCCAATTTGGCTCGCATCCGGCGATAGAAGTGCCCGAGATAAGATTGGCTATGATGGAGAGATAGAGCTGCCATACGAAGTGCTGTGGCGGCGCGATTCTTGACTTTGCGTGTTTTGACCGACAGCACTTTCCCACCGCTGATCCGGTTGTCTGGACACAATCCGAGCCAGGATGTGAATGCCGGCCCCTGGGCAAAGTGCGAGAAGTCCGGACCGACCTCCGTCAAGAGGGTTTGCGCGGTGAGAACGTTTATCCCTGGAACTCGTGCCAGGTCCACTCCGAAGATGCGATGGAGATGGCTGCGCAGATCGAAATGTGGTTGGTCACTGTTTGGTTTTCGCTGCTCTGGTGATTTCGCCAGCGGACCTTCGGGCGGATCCACTTTCGATTCGAACGCTTCAAGATACTGCGCAATTTCTGTGTCGCACTCTCCGATCAACTCTTGGTAATGACGAAACGCCAACAGCGACTGGCGGAGCGTGAACAGGTGCTCGTGTCGGTAGTCTCCCACCAGCGATTTGGCGATGGTATCCGCACTGGCTTTGATCCGTCGGTCGCGTAGTGCAGCCAACGTTTGCGGATTGCGCTCGCCCGCCAGGATCGCTTCCAGGATTGCCACACCTGTCATGCCGGTGATGTCGCTGATCACGTGGTGCAGTTGCAGATTCATCTGATCCAGTGCCTTCTGCATATGTTGGACATGACTCGACGCCATCTGCACCAGATCATTCCGATGACGGAGGATCGAACGCACCGTGCAGACCGCCTGTTCCGGCCGGAACGATCCGCGCAGTAAACCCACCGCATGCAGATACTGCAACCATTGACAGTCGGAAACATCCGATTTGCGCCCCGGCACATTCTTAACATGACGTGCGTTGACCAGGAAGACACGGAATCCTTGCGCCTCCAAGATCTGAAAAAATGGGATCCAATAAACCCCCGTCGATTCCATCGCTACCGTCTCGATGTGGCAGCTTTTCAACCAGTCTGCAGCGGCACGTAGGTCTTCCGTAAAGGTCGAAAAACGACGCACCGGTCGTGGGTCTCGGTCCACAGGAACGGCAATGTATATTTCTGTCGCACCTACGTCCACACCGGCAGCATGCGGGTTCAGGCAGTGCAATACTGGCGCACCTGTCGTTCGGTTATTCTTCCGTCTTCTCGACATGGCTCTCCCTCAACTGAAATAGATGTGCCATGCGGGACGGCCCAGACTGTGCAGTATCGAGTACTCTCCTGAACGAGATCGACGTACCTCCGTAGGTGGACGCCGTCATCACTGATTTGAACACGAAGTCTGGGACCACACTCCTAAACGGGCTCTCGAAGGACGCACCATTCGACTTTTCGGCCTACTTGCCGTCACGCATGGCCTTGCTCATGATACTGCCGCAGGCCTGACACTCAGTTCCTCACCTGATTGACCAGCCCATCGCGGGTGCTTACTCCTAACAAAGTGGCCGCTAAGTTATTCATTCTTCAGGGAGACGCAGAGCCACTTTCTTCCGCCCCTGTCTGGGCGGAGCCCAATCAAGTGCTTATCGGAATATTGCCTGCGAGAGAGATTAGCCAATTTTCCACCTTCCGATAATCCTGTTCTATAAAAGTAGATGTCAAGACAGATGCTTCCCCTGCGACAGCAAAGCGCAAAGGAAATGGTCTTGCCGTCCAGCCCTAGTAATGGAACGAGAGGCTGTGTGTTTTCCCTTTCCGCAGATTCATCGTGCTCTCGTAACGACGCCCTTCGGTTCCTGACGCAGACAAGCGGCGCGGTTGGACATTGCCAACCATGGTTCTATCTGAGACTTTTCGCCTATCGCTTTTTCTGGTTATCCGAGGGGGCATAGGGTTTCTCGAAAGACTCAGTGCCCGAAGCACACGGCTGGGCTCTCTCGGATAACCCGAAAAAGCGATAGGCCACGAGCCTCCAATAGAACAATGGTTGGCACCTGACAACCGGTCTGCTTGTCGGTCTCAGAATGGACGAGCTTCGTCGCAACGACGCGATGAAAACCGCTGACAGAGAAAATCCAAATAGCCGCACAGGGCTGTGCACTGAACCGAGTCCATGGGACGGAAGGCCAGAACCATCCTCGCTCATTCAACGGGGCTGGAAAGTCAGAAAATGTCCGGCGGTGGGAGAAGTATTTTTCTTGACTTTTCCTTTTATAGAACTTATCAGGCGGCCCGGCTCAAACGCAAAAACCCCTGGTAAGAAAAAGAAAAACCGACTTGACACTAACCGGCCTTCTCATGGAAGGACTTGGCTTGAATTAGTTACAACCCATCGCGCTCTGGACCGATGAGTGTATAGGAACTAATTAGACATTTGTATTCTTCTGGACAGTCCCAGTTTCGTTCTCCCTGCACAATGCCTTTGGAGCTACAAACAATGACAGGCACACGCAATCTCCTCCTCATCGACGAAAACCACGCTCCCGCGGAAGCCTTTCGGGAGGCGGTGCTCAACACCAAGGATGGCCCATTCCAATTTGAATGGGTTCAGACGCTCACTCAAAGTGTGGAACGACTCCGCGGGAAAGCAATATGGGCGGTCTTCGCAAGTTTGTCCCTATCCGACAACCAGGGGATCGACACGATCGATAAGCTCCTGCAAGTGGCACCGGGTGTACCGATCCTGGTCATGGGTGGCGCTGCGGACGAAGACCCTTCGACGGAGGCATTGCGGCGCGGAGCGAAGAACTACTTGCTAAGCGGTCATATCAGCACGCATTCATTTCTCCGTGCCATACGAAACATGCAGAGCGAAAAACCGCGGAAGAAGTTTTGTTCGCCGAAAAGGAGCGTGCCTCAGTGACGCTCAACTCCATCGGGGATGCTGTACTCAGCACCGACGATCTAGGGAATGTCACTTACCCTAACGTTGTGGCGGAGAAGTTTACAGGTTGGACGTGCGCAGAGGCGCTTGGTAGACCTCTCCACGAAGTCTTTCACATCATCGATGGCATGACTCGAAAACCAGCTTCGGATCCGATGGAAGCTGGGACTAGGGAAAACAAAATTGTAAAACTAAGCCCCGATTGTATTCTCATATGGCGGGACAGGAGTGAATCTTCTATTGAAGATTCCGCGGCTCCGATCCACGGCCGCTTAGGGATGGTTACAGGAGCCGTGATTGTTTTCCACGATGTGACCGACTCCAGGGCCATGTCCCAAGAGATGTCCCATTTAGCCCAACACGATATCCTCACCGATCTGCCTAACCGGATGTTGCTGCAAGATCGAATCAGCCAGGCGATTGTGGCAGCCCCTCGTAATAATACCAAAGTTGCAGTGCAGTTCGTCGATTTGGATGGCTTCAAGGATATCAACGATTCGCTGGGGCATGCTTTTGGCGACAGCGTACTTCAATCGGTGGCCAAGCGCCTAGTGAGCTGTGTGGGTAGCTCCGACACGGTAAGCCATAGAAGCACCACACTTTGGTGTTGCCCATTAATACTAATCGGAGCATAATATAGATGACATACAAGCAATAATGTGGTAGTGTGTCGGACATGGAACAACAAGATGCCCGCTCGCTGTCGGGAGAAGGCCAAGAAGATCTTCGCAGGCGCGTCGTCGAGGCCGTTCAAAAGGGTCTTTCTCAAACCGGGGCGGCTGGGATTTTCGGGGTCGCGCGAGGGACGGTGAGCCGCTGGATGGGGCTGGTGGAACGGCAAGGACGCCGAGCGCTGAAAGCACGGCGTCGCGGACGACCTCCGGTTTCGCGATTGGCGCCGCATGAAGCAGCCACGACGGTGCGCTACATTGTCAGCGGTTGCCCGGAGCAGTTGCTTTTGCCCTTTGCGCTGTGGACCCGGGAAGCAGTGCAAGAATTGCTGTTGCGAAAGTTCGATCTGCAGGTTTCGGTGTGGACGGTGGGACGCTATTTGCGAGCCTGGGGTCTTACCCCGCAGAAGCCGGTGCGGCGGGCGTACGAACAAAATCCGGTGGCCGTGCGGAAATGGCTAGCAGAAGAATATCCCGCGATTCGCGCACAGGCGCGGCAGTTTAAGGCGCAAATTCATTGGTTAGACGAGATGGGGCTGCGTTCGGACCACCAAGCGGGACGCAGCTACGGACGCCGCGGACAGACGCCGGTGGTGTTCGGCACGGGTCAGCGTTTTCGGTGCAACATGATCTCTGCGATCACTAATCGCGGGCGGCTAGCCTTCATGATTTTTCGTCAGCGCTTCACGACGCGGGTGTTTCTGAATTTCCTCGGCCGCCTGCTGCGCCTGACGCGAAAGACCAGACGGAAAATATTTCTGATCGTGGATGGCCACCCGGTACACAAGGCGCGATCGGTGCGCCGCTGGCTGACCGAGCACGCGCAGCAGATCAGGATTTTCTGCTTGCCGTCGTACAGTCCGGAACTGAATCCCGATGAATTGCTGAACCAAGATGTGAAGACCAACGCACTCGGCCGTGTTCGTCCCGTGAACGTCCAGGAAATGATGGGTAACCTTCGCTCTTACCTGCGGATCACACAGGCCCGACCCAAACTGGTGAAGCGCTATTTTCGCGAACGACATGTCGAGTACGCCGCCAGGTGAAAACTGTCACATATTTAGTGCTCGGAGTAATAAGTCATTCCCGATCTGGCAGCAGATCAGGCGTGACCGGGTCCGCATGCAAGGTGTGCGCAGATTTGACCTCGCGAGCGCGTTATTCTGGCCTACCACCTCAATCTCCCGGATCACGGAGACCTATATGGTTAAAATCGGTTTGGACAACCCAGAATCAGGCTGGGCTTATGCCCACCTCAGTGATGGGATCAAAGAGTTGGTAGTTACCGCCCCTTTCTCACCCGTTGATGTACTGCGGGATTTTGTCGATGCCGTTCAAAGTCTGCAAACCGTTGAAATGGCGCATTGCTGTTGGTCACAAGAACCAGGAGAACTACATTGGAGATTGCTTCGAAAGAATGATGACTTGGAAGTCGAGATTCTGAGTTTCCCCGACACTAGTATTCCTGGCCGACATCGTGGTGATCCGATTTCTATCTTCAAAGCTCATACAAGTTGGTTGAGATTTGCTAGAGAAGTGTTGAGTTCCCTCGAATCAATCAAGACTAATTTAGGGCTTGAGGGGTACGAACGGGAGTGTAGACACCCATATCCCAATGAAGCTTATGAAAAGCTCCAAAATGCCATTCACGAACGGAGATAATATTCTCGTGTCCTGATAAACGTTTATCAGATGGGATGAAAAGGCCGGTCTCCGACGTGATGCGGTACACTCCCAACGATTGACGCGCTCAAGGCGCAATGGAAAGGAGACCGGCTATGTAGAAGATTAGCACTGGGAAGGGGTAAGCGCCGTGACGTAGAATTGGGTACGAAGAGCCGAGCTCAACTGCCGAGTCCAGGTGACTGCGACTAAGTCCTGGGGCCCAACTCCCACAGAAACGGTGGGAACAGAGGTCGATTCTCAGGTAGCAGCACCACTGAAACGAGAACACCCAATTTGCACCGAGCGAAGATCGCTCACCAAAGAGTGCGGATGGAAGGATGGCGACAGAGGCGGCTCGGTTCTAAGGAAGACCACTCGACGACCAAAGGCAACTACAAAACCGACTTGACACTAACCGGCCTTCTCATGGAAGGACTTGGCCACTCATGCCTCTCCGTCTCCTCACGCCTGCCCACGCCTTAGTAACCAAGGACGCCGCCACGCTGCGTGGAGCCATGCGAAAATCTGGAACTTATGCCTGCAATCGGGCACGCCGCAAAGCCACACGACAGGGCCCGGCCAGCGGTCCAATCGCCTTGTGTACCTCACCTTGTATTTCCGCGCCATCTCCGCCTCCTGAGGACTCCAGGTCGTCGTGGCAAAGGCTCGCTACAGTATATGGTTCCGTATTCGGCCTGCGTGCTCCAACGTAAGCCACATCTCGATAACGCCCCGTTTATGAGGAACGGGATGCGTTTGCGGTAGGTATATTGGGTCGAGTGAAGCTTCCTTTTTGAGGCGAGGGATTGAGGACTAAGATCAATTACGTCGTTAACGTTTACTGGACCGTTGACGATGATGGTGAAAAGATGTGAATTGCCACGCCCCATTTGTCACCTTCTAGCTTATCAACTCGTACCACAACACCCGCCATTGCGTAGGTCATTGGACTGCCAGTTTGGAAATCGCTCGTTAGATAGACGTTCACGCCGGGAGCGTAATGACTTGCCGAAGTAGCGAGATACACCCCGTCTTGAGAAGCGTTAAATGTGGTGCAGAAATCCGGAGGCAATCTCGAGTCGAAGGGACGAATGAAAACGACCTGTGACAAATTAGTTCGTGGTTGGCGTCGCCGCTCTGTGGATTCAGTTGGCATAACAAAATCATTACCAAAGGGCCGCCCGACGTAAAAGCCGCATTCTCAACCTAATTTGAGGAGGACTACTGGCCAGCGAAGTAACAAGGGAACTCTTGACCTTCAGCCACCATGCGGGCAAGCTCTTGTTGAAAGGTGCTCGATTCTTTCGCATACCGGTTTGGGTAGATGCGCACTATATCCATGGCATCCTGTGGGAGCTCTTCCTCCACATCAAAGGCTTCTTCCTTGGCCAGACCTGATTCGGCGAGATAGGCTGACTTGACTGTAGCGAGGTCATAGCCAGCCCACCATTCAAAAAGACTGAGCCTAAAAACTTTCACATTTTGTGGCATTTGACTCCTACGCGGCCACACATGAAGCACCGCTTTATATTGAGGCCGACCGACCCTGGATCGGTTCTAGCTTCCCCAAAATGAAACTGTAAGGCGACGAGGAAGTTATGACTGTTCTAATGCGCACATGTGTCTAATTGGTTCCTATCCGCTTATCAGCCCAGAGCGCGACGGGTTGTAGCGGCTTTACCTTTATGCTAAGTCGGCTTCTCGTCGTTTGAGAACCGTTGATTCCCAGTTGACGATAATCCCGTTCTCGGGACTTGGCCGTCGGAACCTCACGATCCCTGTTGGGTGCTGCTCTTGTGCCAAGTTCGTTGTGTCCAGCGCAGGAGGAGCGTACGATGTGCGAGCCAGAGATCTAAATCGGAAATTCCGGTTTGATTGATCTCCTTTCATAAAGGAGCGCAAAAACATGGGTTCAACATTGAAGGTGAGTAGGAGAGCTTTGATGAAGTGTGGACTGGCCTCGGCGACGCTCCCTGTGGTTTCGGAGCTATTAGGTTCGCCTGAGACCGCCCAGGCGCAGACGAACGCTGAAACTTCATTTGCAGCCATCCCAGGACAGAAGGGCGTACAGGACGTCTTCGGGGCTTATGACGTGGACCCGAATTGGCCGCAACCCTTGTCATCGTTACCTGGGAACGAACAGTGGAACTGGGGATCGGGAGAAGGTGTTTTCGCCGAGAACCCGGACCGCGTCTTCATCCTCCAACGCGGCGAACTGCCAAACATCAAGCGGCCGAAGGAAATTGACCTGCCCCAACTGGGGCCGAGCCTCGGGTTTCCCATTGGCCGTTTGCCCTGGCGCGACGCCACGTCGGCCAGTCCGCCAGGACCGCTGGATGGCCCAAACCATGGAACGGAAAATGTAGACTGGCGCTGGCAGCACTGTATCGTCGGAGTGAACGCTAAAGGGGAGATCAAAGAGACCTGGCCGGAGTGGGACAGCATGCTACGTCGGCCTCATGCGATTTACATCAACCCTTACGACAAGGATAAGTATGTGTGGCTAGTAGACGACTACCGGCACGCCATCTTCAAGTTTACACACGATATGAAAAAGTTGGTACAAACGATCGGGACACCCAACCAGATGGGTGCCGACGCCACGCACTTCTCTCGACCCACCTACCTCGCTTGGCTGCCGGACAGCACGATGTTCGTAGCGGACGGATACGTCGGCACGCGGGTCGCGAAATTCGACAAGGACAGCAAGTTCGTGAGTGACTGGGGTATGAAGGGAACGCCCCCCAACGAGACGCGTCCAGGCTATCTTAATGGCGTGCACGGAGTAGCCGTCGACGTTCCAAGCGGGCGAGTTTTCGTCAACGACCGGTACAACCACCGTGTTCAGGTATTCGACACCAACGGCAAATTCCTTAACATGTGGAAAGTGGGCGATCCGCCGTCCGACGTGCATTGCCTCCACCTGTCCGCAGCCGACCGGCACCTCTGGCTCTTCGATCGCGGTACAAACAAAATGATCAAGTACGACCTGGAGGGCAACTTCCTATACTCCTGGGGCACTTTCGGCGACTTCCCGGGCGGATTCTGGGGCGTGCATGGAATGCATGTGGACCAGGAGGGCAATCTGTACGTTGCCGAGGTGGACAACGGGCGAGCGCAAAAATACGTACCCAGGAAGGGGACGAACCCAGCAATGCTAATCGGCCCAGGGGTCAAGCCCGTGTGGTCATAAGGCGCAATTGCTATCCATAGGGGATTTTGTGCCGCTACGGAGGGCTCCGAGATCAGTTCGGGGCTGCCGGTTGATACGGTTCCGGCACCGACTGGTACAAATCGATTCAATCCAAGCCGCGTAGGTACAGGGCCACATTCCGATCATCCCGTTTCTCGGGACTTGACTCGGTCACCCTAAGGGGAACGCTCGATTGCTTACATTGGTGAAAATCTAGTTCTGAAGCGATATTGATCCGTACTGCGCGGTGCGCTATTCCTTTAGCGATACGAGATCGGACTCATTCTTCGGCGACTTCGTATTCAACAGGGAGATTAATTCGCGGCCCGAAGCCGGGACGCCGACCTCGCCTTCGCGGACAATCTCCTTAGCATTGAGGCTTCGGCCATAGAGTTTTTTGTTCGCTCTGCCGTCAGACCGAAGTGTCGAGCCCTCCAGCGAAATGCCGGCGAACAAGCCTCGTGAGCGAGAATAGCTGGGGACCTCTGCCCTCATCACGATGTCGGTATCCGCAGCCGCTGTACGCCCCTTAGGCCGGCCGCTGCAGAAGCATCGGCGCCAAGCTTACGATATGAGGGACTCGGGAGACTCTTTCATTTTCTGGCTCTTTTCGCGAACGGAGTCGCATATACTTTCTGACCAGCCATCGGGATCATAATGCAATTCGCTTCCAGCAGAAAGCTCCTCAACAAGAGGCTGGGCAGTTAGTCCAAGTCCCGAGAAGTCGTTATCGGAATGTGGCTTTTTGCCTCTGTTGAGACGCGGCCAATTACCGATCTCGGGCCAAGATGAATTCAGCCCTGATCGAAATCGAATGGCTTCCGAGTTCTGGTCAGCCGGAACGCGCTTCGACGAGTGAAATGATTTCTTGGTGGTCGAACCGAACACCCTCCGGATAGGCACGTCCGCCTTGTGCTCCTTTGCTTGCCCAAAACACTGCATACCCCCCTCCCTATGGTATTCTCCCGCTCGGCGAAGCTTTTGGGAGCAGTGTCATGGGTGAAATAGTTGCTACCCAGCAAGGGCTCCTCATACTCAGGACCGAGCAGGAGGATTATCACCATGGCTGAGTGGTTGTTCGATCCAAACGGAATACCCCGGATTATCGTGGATGGGAATTGTTTCAGATCAGCCCTTGGCAGAGTAATCGGTTGGGTTCAGGGTCAAAGTGCCTACTCTTTGGGAGGCTCACATTTGGGTTGGTACGAAGATGGGGTGCTCTACGACAGGAAGAACCGGACGGTGGGTTTCTGCCACGGCGCGACAGGACATGTTCCGTTGCGTCCAGGTTTGACGGGGACTCCTAGTATGCCTGGTTTTTCGGCCGCGCCTGGAATGCCAGGTCTAGCGGGTACGCCGGGTCGCCCCGGCTTCGGTGATTGGTCCGACATGGACCTTGAAAACTTCTTCTAAGAAGTCGAAAACTACTAGATCACCGAGGCTGCGTGTGATTTCCTAACTCCTCTGCGACCACGCACGGCGAATCGTTGCGCAAGCCATGCGGTGCGCTTTTCGAGTGCCAGCGAATACCCCAACGTAGTAATTACGGACATAATCTAACGATTGGCGGGGGCTTGAGATGCAGCGAGCGCCGTCCCGCTTTCGTCATTTGGCGTTTCATGATCCTGCGAAATATGCGTTCAATAGGAGTCTCGAAGGCCGCACGAAAGTGCGGTCGTTTGGTTTGCTTCATTTCTCTTCCTCCTTTAAGTGTGTAGTTCTCCTGACTTCTCATTTAACACACAGTTGACCCAAACTTGCACCAGAAATTCTCCCGCGACGAGGAAATGGCTGAGGGCACACTGGTTAGAGGAGATTGAACGGATCTGAGAAGGCTTACCAGAAACTAAATGGCCAAGGGCTGCCAGACTGCCTGCATGTTGACGCTAATTCTCCGAGACGGTTCGCACTGAAGAATTTACGGCAATCTTGCTGCCAACTCCCGTATAGGCGGACACTAGGAAGCCATTCTCGGACGAGAGCGGAGCTTTGTATGTGGGCCAGCGAATAAACGACTTACGCGTTTTTTCTGGTGAGCGCGCTCAGGTTGGTTGTTCTTTAGACACAAGAGAAGCTTAATAGGTTGTGTGGTGACCCCTTTGGAACAGTTTTACAGACCCTTTTAATGAGAAATTGATCGGCGATGGTTCATGACAACCCTATCGAACGAAGGGTGCAGCCGAGATTGTAAGCCACACAGGTGAACGAGTTTGATGAACCAGAGTGCTGAGCGAGGGAGGGCCTATGATCAAACCTGTAGAGTCTGCGGGAGGTTCCAAGGGCAGCGGCGGTCTGTCGTCGTTGATTGTGTGGCGGACATTCTCGAACGTGAACTCCAGCCTTTGATTCAGGAATGGCTTATCCGAGTCGAGAAAGAGCCAGACCTAATGCGTATCCCGCTGAACTTTGAAGAACGCACGGGCCATCTTCCTCACCTTCTGCATGATGTTATTGCTCGCTTGCGTCTGGACGCAGGGACAAAAGCTCCGATCTCGAAGGCTGCGGCCGCCCATGGGGATCTGCGGCGTAAGCAAGGCTACACGGTAGCGATGATGGTAGAAGAGTCTCGTCTACTGCAGGTCAGCATTTTTACGACGCTGCACAAAAACGTGAAGCAATTGGAATTCAGCACGCTGCTTCCCGACGTGGTGACGATCGCGGACGAGGTGGATGCGCAATTGAAGGAGCAGATGCTGCGGTTCATGGCTGCGGATGCTGCCGAAAAGGCCAAGGGCAAGTAACACGTTCTTAGGAGGATTGGGCAAGATGCCAAACCCAGGGCTTAGAACTGCGATCCAAACGAACACGAAGGATAGAGATGAGTGTGTCCTGCTGATCGAGGCTGAGGCAGACGATGCGGCGAGAATTTTAGACGAATTGGGTTCAGCAACGGACGAACGGTTCCGTGTGGAGTGGGTTACCGAACTCTCTGGCGGAATCGAGCGGTTGCGCGACGGAGGGGTTGGGGCGGTGGTGCTTGACCTGACATTGCCCGACAGCCATGGCATCGAGACGTTCGACAAGCTTCTTCAGGCCGCGCCTCGTGTGCCCATTTTAATCCTGAGCGGAGCCGATGCAGAAGAAACGGCGAGGCAAGCGGTACAGCGCGGGGCCCAAGATTACCTGGTCAAGAACTCAAGCCGATGGCTACCGGTTAAGGCGGGCGGTGGCACGATGGTGGATCGCCGGGCGACAGAAGCAATACTGTTAGAAAATGAAGTCGCCAACGCGACGCTTGATTCCATTGAAGAAGCGGTACTGCGCACGGATATACGCGGCAACGTCATGTACCTAAATCGAATGGCGGAAAAGATGACCGGATGGCCTCGGGAGGAGGCACTGGGGCGTCCCGTTGCGGACGTGCTCAAATTATCGATGGCATTAGCCGCGCAGGGTTCGCGACGCTGTGGAAATCGTATTGCATGAAGATAAAACCGGAAGGGTAACGACCAACCGCATGAACTGTATTCTGGTCCGACGGGACGGGCTTGAATTTGGAATTGAAAATAAAGTGACGCCTATCCATGACAAAGATGGGGAACGTTACAGGGGCGCTTGTGGCTTTCCACGACGTGAGCGCGGCCCGGGCCAGATCGCTTGAAATGTCGCACCTAGCGCAACACGATTCCCTGACTGATTTGCCAAACCGGCTGCTGTTCAACGACCGGCTGACGCAGGCGATTTCGCTGGCGGTGCGGCAGGGCAAGCAACTCGCGGTCATGTTTGTCGATTTAGATCAATTTAAAAAGATCAACGACTCGCTGGGTCACGGGGTGGGCGATAAGCTGTTGCAGTCGGTAGCCAAGCGACTGGTCGCTTGTGTCCGGCGGACGGACACGGTAAGCCGCCTCGGTGGGGACGAATTCGTGGTTCTCCTCTCCCAAATCGAGCATGAGGAAGACGCGGCCTTCAGTGCGCGAAAAATTCTTAGGGCGTTAGCGGCGCCGCATATTATCGACAATAAAAGTCTTGATATCAACGCGAGCATTGGGGTAAGCACCTACCCGAGCGACGGGCCAGACGCGGAAACCTTGATGAATAAAGCAGACACCGCGATGTACGAAGCCAAGCAACAAGGCCGGAATAACTATCAGTTCTTCCGACGCGATATGGACGTACGAGTCGCAGAAC
This sequence comes from uncultured Acidobacteriota bacterium, assembly GCA_963832265.1. Classification (GTDB taxonomy): domain Bacteria; phylum Acidobacteriota; class Terriglobia; order Acidiferrales; family UBA7541; genus Palsa-360. Next base: position 2,108,834 of record CAWHTN010000020.1, on the reverse strand, counting down.
GACAATTGCTCGAAGGGGATTTGCGCTACGCGCTTGGGCGGAATGAGTTTTTGCTGCACTACCAGCCTAAATTCAATCTTCAGACGGGACAGATCACGGGGGTGGAAGCGCTGATACGTTGGGTACACCCGCAGCGGGGATTGTTATCTCCGGCGCAGTTCGTGCCCATCGCGGAAGAGTGCGGGCTGATTTTATCTATTGGACGATGGGTGCTACTGGAAGCATGCAAACAGGCCCGAGCGTGGAGTGATTCGGGGCTTGGGGTTGTGCCGGTAGCTGTGAATGTTTCCGCAGCCGAGTTCGGAGACAAGGATTTTCTCTCCGGAGTTCGGGCCGTGCTGATTGCGACGGGAGTGGAGCCTGCGAATCTAGAGTTGGAACTGACCGAGAGTGTGCTGATGCAGGACGCGGAGTCTACTGTCCGCATACTCGGTGCGCTGAAAGTTATGGGCGTGCAGCTGGCAATCGACGACTTTGGCACAGGCTATTCCAGCTTTACCTATCTGCGGCGTTTTCCGGTGGACGCGCTGAAGCTGCATCAATCTTTTGTGCACGAGATCACTGAGGACCCGGGGATGCGACCATTGTCAGCGCCATGATCAATATCGGCAACAGCCTGAAACAGCGGGTCATTGCAGAGGGGGTGGAAACCCGTGCGCAACTCAAATTCCTTCAGCGCCACGGGTGCGGCGAGGGACAAGGCTATTATTTCAGCCATCCGGTTGCGGCCGAGCAGGCCGGGAAGCTGCTTGGGGCAGGCATTCGAGAAGGAGTGCTCCACTAGCGATCGAAGAGAGTGTCCCGAGTTCCTTCACCTGTCTTGAGGCTGGGCTTCGGCGGTGGCACAAATCGAGATGATGGCTAGGCTGTCCAACATTGTACACAAACGGGGATCATGTCAGAGTAAGTAACAGAGTCGAAGCGCTCCCCGGTTTCCGCGAAGGCCAAGTCCTGATAAGTTCTCGGAATGTGGCTTTTAACTCGCGGCGGGCCGTGGATCCGTCCAAATTCCTATAATGCCCCAGTGCAACTTATCAGAGTTTCTTGATGACGACGAGGCTCACATCGTCGGCAGGGTTGGCAAACGTCCGTAGGTCGTTGAGGACCGTGTGGACGATGTCGATGGCGGAGAGATGTTTCGCTCCACGAATGGTATGCTCCAGACGATCAGGGAAATACGGATCGTCGCCATGCTTGTGCTCTTGCAGGCCGTCTGTATACAGCAACAAGATGTCACCGCTCCCCATCAGCGTCCACTTGTTCACCTCGTATGGCTCTTTGAAGCCCAGTACGCTCTTGCTCCGGTGCCAGTCGACGACGCTCTTGGACGGAAACGTACCAAGGGGTGGAAACGAGATGCACTTCTCACGGTCCACTTCCATGAAACGGTCGTTTGCGGCTGAGAAGACGATGGGCGGCGGATGGCCCGCCAAAAGAAAACGAAAAGTGGCATCCTCGGAGATCTCACCGTAGACAGCCGTGATGAACTTGTCCACCTTCGACGTGCGGTAAAACCGCTGGTTCAGGTTCTCGAATAGCCGCTGGGTGACGTGACCCGACATGTCCAATTCGTACAGGACCCCCAGCAGAAACGCCTGGTGAAACATCGCGGCGAGCATCGCGTCGGTAGCCCGATGGCCGGACACGTCGATGAGCGCGACCCCCGCCGTCCTGCGGCAGCGATCAAGGTTTGCCGCGATGTCCGGCCGCCCGGCATCCTCCGCCACTTTGATACGGGCTTCCAGGTCGTGGCGCTTCTTGAAATCCACGTAGATGAGGTGGTCGCCGCCTACGATGCCGTTCAGTGGAAGCGTCTCACCGTAGACCTCCATCCCACTGAGCGACGGAATGCTCCCTGGCCTGGGCATGATTCCCCTGGCGATTTCTTCAAAATTCTCGAACTCTTTCGCGAGCTGTTCAGGAGTGCCTTTGACGCTTGATTCCATACCTGTTGGTATCGTCCTTTTAATTGCTCGCTCCCGAGGGTGCGTCAGGGGTTCGACGCCTCAGCGGATCTACCCACGAGCCCCCCATAAACAACCCCATCTTATTTTATTTGCGCCTTTGCCAGGGAGAAGGTAGATCTGCCCGAGCTGTTTTGCAGCGACCAGATCTGCAAACACTATTTTGCCTCATCACACCTAAAAAAAGGCATAAACATAGCCAAGTCCTCTTATCGGAATGTGGAAATTTCCGGCAGGTGCGCCTTTAAATCAATTGCGTTATGTTGGAATCAGTTGGCCGCCGCTGATGACGGAGAAAGGACGTGGATCGCTATTCCCAGTTTGTCAGATTCCAGTTTGTCGATTCGTACGACAACACCCACAAAGGTAGAGTTCAATGGGCTGTCGGGCTGAAAATCGGTCGTCACATAGACGCTCATTCCGAGGACGTAATGACTTGCCTCAGTGGAAAAATACAGACCGTCCTGTGATCCGTTCAAGATCGTGCAATATTCTGGGGGCAAGCTCGAGTCGAAGGGGCGAATGCAAGTGGCCTGTGACAAATCAATCCGAGGGTACCGGCGTTGTTCTCGGGGCTTCAGTTGACACGTGGGATTATTAACACAGTGTTGGCAGTAGTAAAAGTCGCATTCGCACATGAATTTCCTCAGCAAATGAAAGCCAACACACCTCTTTTGGTGACGTTTTCCTCCGATCCCACATTCCGATAACGCCGTTTCTCAGGGAGCGCCGGGTTAAACCGGCATGTTGCAAGGAATGAAAGAGTCCTACAGGAAAGGAGCCAGCGACTCCATCTTGGCCCTCAGTCTTGCAGGCGACATCGCGAGATGCCGCTTGAAGCGTAGACAGGGGTATCGGTGGGCCGGGCTATTGAGCTTCGAAAAACGGAACAACAGGACGCCGACTCTCTCCTGAGAAGAGGAAGGCAACACGGCTGTTTCGCGATAACGCGAGCGAGCAGTCGGTCCTGCGTAGTCTTAGAACCCGCGCACGCTGAGAAACAACATGCACGAGAACCGGGAGACCTCTGGAGCGCCTCGGCCCGAAAGGGAACGAGGCCGGTCCGCGAAGGCCCAAAGCCACACGGCGGACGCGCACGCTCTGGAGGAGTCGGACCGCGCCATAGTATCGATGAACCAGACGAACAAAGAAGAGCGATCTTCGGCGGAGCCTGGGGAGAAAAGGGCGCGGGCCAAGGAGAACATCGTTCAATCCGACACTAACCCGACACAGTGCGGGGAAGTGAGTGTTCCAAGGATTGAGCGGTGTGCGAGTAGCAGCATCGCTCGCCAATCCTCCAAGGTGGGAGCCGTATGCGGTAGTGCCGCTCGTACGGTTCTGTGCGGGGGGCGATCAGCGATGATCGTCCCTACCGCGACACTTGGCCGTCGGAACTCCGCTGATCTCGCTACGAGCCTGCTCTGGTGGGAAATTCGTTGTGTCGTGAGCAGGAGAAGCATACTATGTGCCAGCTAAGTCGTCCAAATCGCAAATTCCGGTTTCAATTTTGGAGGCAACCCATGATGCGATCGAGTGTGAGGCTTGCGATCCTTTTTTGCTTTGCTGGGATGGCCTGGGCGCAGCAGCCTAAGCCAAAGATGACGCCGACCAAACCGAGCGTTACCGCAGAGAAAAGCCCGCAGACGAAGTTCAAAGCGATCTGGGAACCGGTCAACTACAAGCAAGACCTTAATTTGACGGACGTGTTCTTCGTGAGCGACGAAGAGGGTTGGGTGACAGGTCAACACGGGACTATCCTCCATACGAAGGATGGTGGCAACAGCTGGACGCCCCAACTCGGAGGAGATCCTCAGTCCGGAGAGGAGACAGTCGCGGCTCCCCGATTTTTCGACGCGAAGCACGGGTGGGCCCTGCAGGGAGGGAAGGTATTGCGCACCACCGACGGTGAAAATTGGGAACAGATCGGCGCCATCCCGGCAGGGTGGGGTGTAGTGGAGTATGTTTTCCTGTCACCGACCGATGGTGTGCTACTCGATGGGAATAATAACGTCTCGCATATTTTGCGAACGAACGATGGCGGCCGCAACTGGAAGGAAATGATGTCCACCAAAGCCTGCCACGCCACAATCCAAGTGGAGGGACTTTCTCGCGACGCGGACTGTGTACTGAAGGCAATGCATTTCCCCTCCTCCAGTCGCGGCTACGCCATCGGTGGCACTGGGGCTGACTTCAATACGTTGTTCGTCGCTAAAACGAAAGACGGCGGCAACAGTTGGAACCTGTTTCCGCTGCCCGCCGTCGGCCAAGTGTGGGTCGGAGGTGCTTGGGGGGCTAGTCATTGGCTCTTCTTCACGGACGAAAACTACCGGGTTCGCGAATCTGAACAACGCCAAACTGGTCGCTACCAACGACGGCGGGCAGAGCTGGCACGGATTGGTAGCTTCGCCAGCAGGAGACATCAGGTTCCCTGATCGCGAAGTGGGATGGATATTTGACGGTCAAAAGTTGAGTTTCACGAACGATGGCGGCAAGCGTTGGAAAGTCGCGCGGATTCCACTTTCCCGCCAGCGTCAAGGCCTATAGTTTTCCGGCCAGGCAAAGGGCTTATGTGGTTGGTGATCATGGCATGGTCTATCGCTATCGGGTTGTTCCCATCGATTATGCCGGTAAAAACATCATCGACGCGCCCATGATGCCTCCGCCTTCCGAAAGCCAAGTTCAGGGAACCAAGTGATTCGCCATTGCTATGAGGATCAGGATTTTAATCTAGAAAACGCGACGACAGTCAAAACAACCGCGCGCGAACAATGGCGTCGCGATGATCGTGCCAGCCAACTTCCTCAAATCTCAGCTCGATGGACCTGAGCTAAAGCTCCTCATGCGGCCGAAACATGGAAGCGATTTCCTTCGCAGCCCCCTCTATTTTCCCTAACAACGGTCCAAGGTTTTATCCGAGTACCCGGTGGGCCATTGCTTGGCAGGGTCAGCCAGAAAGCACCAAAAGTAAAAGAGGGTTGGACGACATTCGGAACTTTTACGATGGGATGCCGGACGTGTCCATCGGCGACGTAGTTGCGCTGCCTGTTCCGGCATGACGAAACACGCTCCATAACCTTGTGATCAAATGATCCAAGAGCGTCGAGGCCGCCGAGCCAACTGCGGCACGTGCAGAGGCCATACAAACCGTCAATTCTCAGATCACAGGTTGAATTAGTTCCGAGAAGTCCTGCCGGTTTATCAGATGGGATGAGAAGGCCGGTCTCCGGCGGGATGCTATACGCTCCCAATCGTCGACGCGCTTGAAGAGCAACCGAAAGGAGTCCGGCTATGAAGAAGATTAGCACTAGTTCCCGGGCGGGTATACCCCCGCTGTGGACCAGCGCCTTTCACGGCGCACCCGATAAGGCCCGTTAATCAGGAACTGGCGAAGACTCGTAACTTAGTAGACAAAATCGGATTGAGCAAACTACAGTAAATACAGTATTTTCATCACACTCTGGCCATTTCCGGTGTATTTGTCGCGGAGATCCTGCGCGCCACATAGATTTCCAAGATCTCATCGAGTTCTTGTGGGGCGATCGGCTTGGTGAGATAGCCGTCCATCCCTGCCGCCAAGCATCGCTCCTGATCGCCTTTCATGGCGTGAGCGGTCAGGGCGATAACAGGCTGGTGGAACCCGTCCCCTTTTTCCTTCTCTTTCTTCCGCAGCGCAACAGTGGCCTGAATCCCGTCCATCTCTGGCATCTGCACGTCCATCAAGACGAGGTCGAACCTGTCTTTTGCGAGCGCTTCAAGGGCCTTGCGACCGTCGCTTGTCATTACCATGCGATGTCCCCGCTTCTCAAGTAATCGGGTTATCAGCAGCTGGTTCACGGTATTGTCTTCTGCCACAAGCACCGACAAGATGGTTTGGGGGTCGCGAGCATCTTGCAACGAGTATCGGGTGACCAGGGGAATTGGGCCTTTTTGTGCAGGAGCGCCCAGAACCCGCGCAATGGCCTCCCGCAATTCGGATTGCCGGATGGGCTTCAATAAGTACGCTGCTACGCCCAGCTCCTGGCATCGAGCGCCGTCCCCTCGGTGACCTGCCGAAGTGAGCATCATGATAATGGCCGCCGATAATTCCGGCGTTTGCCGGATTTGTTGAATTAGAGAGAAGCCGTCCATCTTCGGCATGTGCATGTCCGTCAAGACCAGCGCATAAGGTTCGCCCGCATTTTGGGCTGAGGACAGTTGCACCAGCGCCTCTTCTCCGCCCTCCACGGATGTCGACTTCATGTCCCAGCGCTTCAGCATTCCCTCAAGAATCCGCCGATTCGTGCGGTTATCGTCTACTATTAGGACCTTCACTCCGCGTAATGTCTCGGGTGGAGCAATCGTTCCGACTTCAATCGGTTTTTCTGAGGTCTTAAACCGCACGGTGAAATGAAACTGGGTTCCTCGCCCAGCTTCGCTTTCCACCCACATGTTTCCGTCCATTAAGCCCACCAGGCGCTTCGAGATCGTCAATCCCAGCCCGGTTCCGCCATATTTCCGCGTCGTTGAGCTATCCGCCTGGGCGAAAGGCTGAAAGATTAATTTCTGCTTTTCCGGAGCAATTCCAATCCCCGTGTCCGACACAGTAAAATGTAGGATTCGGTGTCACCCTCCTCGGCCTCGACGTGAATGTTCAACGCTACCTCACCCTGTTGCGTGAATTTGATGGCGTTTCCAATGAGGTTAATCACGACTTGGCGGAGCCGGTTGGAATCTCCGCGCACGACGTCCGGGACTGAAGGCGCTATTTCGCACAGAAGCTCCAGCCCCTTTTCGTCCGCGCGGAGCGCCAGCGTTTTCAGCGTCGTTTCCAGGCTATCGCGGAGGTTGAAATCTTCCAACTCCAATTCTACTTTTCCCGCCTCAATCTTGGAGAAATCGAGAATGTCATTGATCACGATGAGTAGAGAATCCGCCGAGAGTTTCACCGTCTCTAAATACTCACGTTGTTCCGGCGTGAGGTCGGTCCCCAACGCCAGGTCGGTCATCCCCATGACGCCATTCAGCGGGGTGCGAATTTCATGGCTCATGTTCGCTAGAAACTCGCTTTTCGCTCTGCTGCCCGCTTCAGCAGCTTCCTTTGCTGCGACTAATTCCTGCTCAGCCCGCTTCCGGTCGGTGACATCCTGAACGATCCCGACCATCTTCGAAGGTTTCTTGGTGTTCTCGTCGTAAACAATTTCGGCCTGCGAGTAGAGGTTGCGTTCGGTACCGTCGGGCAAGATGATTCGGTAGTCGGCGCTGTAGCGTCGTCTCTCGCGGATCGCTGCTGACATACCTTTGCTTACACGGTCCCGGTCATCGGGATGGATGGCACGTACGAAGTTCTCTCTCGATACTTCGACCTCGCCAACGTTGTAGCCGAGGAGGCGATACATCTCGTCTGACCAGCGCAACGGATTGTGCTCCCAATCATCCAGATCAGTGAGATCCCGTCGCCAGCTACCCAGATGGGCGACCCGCTGTGCCCCCGCCAGGCTTGCTTCGCTTTCCAGCAATCTCTTTTCCGCCTCTTTCCGTCGTGAAATATCACGATAAGCCACCTGCATCGAGGCTTGTCCGAGATAGGTGATCGAGCATGCCACTACTTCCGTGCAGGTTTCCTTTCCATTCAGGCCAATCAATCTAGTTTCATTCTGACGGACATTCGTAAAGTCGCGGACGTGTTCCCGGATCCGCTTTTTCACGCCCTCGCGATCATCCGGATGCACAAAGTCGATCATTTGCTTTCCGAGGAGTTCATCAGCAGATGTAGCACCGAGCAGCGAAACGCAGGCCTTGTTTGCAAAGAGGATTTTGCCTTGGCGATGCACCAACACGGCATCCGGAGATTGCTCGATAAGCTGGCGGTAGGATTCTTCACTTTCGCTAAGTCGTTCTTCCGTTCGCGTTCGCTCGGTAATGTCTGTGGCCAAGACCAGCCTGGCAAAGCGCCCAGACCAGTCTAGGTCGCTAGAGGTGATCTCGACATCGATGACGGATCCATCCTTTTTGTAGTGTTTTCACTTGCTCGACTTTTCGATGCCTTCACATTGCCGGGCGATGATGTCCAACAACGCTCCGATGTCCTGAGCCGGGCAAATATCCCGGATGGTCATCCGCAAAAACTCATTACGTGAATAACCGTACTGCTCAATGGCTGCTAAGTTGACCGCTAGGAAGACCAAAGTCTCTACGTCGTATACCCAGATTGGCTGCGGGTTTCTCTCGAAGAGCAGTCGATAAGGCCCATCCAAAGCTCGCAGAGTTTCCCGTGTCTTCTTGCTGCTGCGAAGCTCGTTTGTCGATTCTCGTTTTAGCACTTTCTACTCGTTCGTCTGAGGAGGGGCTGCGGGTCGGACTGTGTGGGTCCCCCAAGATGGAAGAGTAAGGCGACCTGGAAGTTATAGCTATCTGAATATGCACATGTGTCTAAGTGGTTCTTATAAGCTCATCGGCCCAAAGCGCGACTAGTTGTACGAACCTTACGCCAAGTCCTTCCATGAGAAGGCCGGTTAGTGTCAATCTGTGAAGTCTCCTAAGAAAGTGGCGGCTAAGTCATTCATTCTTCAAGAGGGCGTCGGAGCCGCTTTCTTCCATCGTCTTCAGCACGCCATGGACCTTGCGAGGTGTCACCCTGAGTTGATTTTCTCAGTTCCGTTCGTGGACATTAGCGGACTGAAAGTCTTCAACGAAACCGCGCGACGTACAGTCGTTGACCAGCTCATCATCCACATCAGCAACCGCCTCAAGGCACATCTCCGGCACGAAGACACTATCGCCCGTTCCACTCCGACCGGAGGCCTCGGCCGGCTAGCAGGCGACGAGACTCTTGCGCGCATGGATAGCGATCAATTCACCTTGCTCCTCGAGGGCATCAAGCGACCAAGCGATCCTATGCGGGTTGCCGTGCGAATTCAGAAATGTTTGTCCGCACTCTTTACTGCTCGCGGCATAGATGTCTTCGCGTCCGCCAGCATTGGGATCGCGCTGAGTTCGCCGTCGTACCACCAGCCGGAGGAAATGCTTCGCGATGCAGACATCGGCATGCGTCGCGCCAAAGCGCTCGGCGCTTGTGGCCGCGAGGTTTTCGACGCGCAGATGCATGCTCTCGTTGTCCAGCGCCTGAAGCTGGAAAGCGAGTTGCGCAAAGCGATCGAACGGGAAGAGTTCCGCGTTTATTGTCAGCCGAAACGTCCGGCTGGCCACTGGCCAGATCGCGGGTGTCGAGTCGCTAGTCCGCTGGTGACGCAATGAGTCCGAACTCGTCGAACCGTTGCCAAATGCTTGAAATTTAGAAGGGGCCGAGTGGGGTGAACCCGGCCGGGGTGTGAGGTGTTCTTATCGTTTTTAGTCGAGGTCAACGTACTCCCATTCTTTGGGGCAGTCAATGGTACGGATACCGTAGATATTTCGCCTTTCAAACTGCAGCGTGGTCATTTACCGAAAATCCTTCTATCGGGACCTGTCCGGAGTGGTTGTGCAGTACAGCAGCCCACCTTTCGATCACTCTTATGACTACGGCTGGTTAATCAATGCGACACACGGCTGTGCTGTGTTCTGTTTTGCATAGCCCCAATTCAAGATTTGGCTAGAAACTGCTAGCAGTTTTACGAGAAACCTATAAAACCCACTGAATACTTAATCGGAGGGAAACCAAATGACTCACAGTGAGCAGGTCCATCTTATATGCACGGACGATGGCTGTAGTGCAGAGTATATCGTTCTAAAGAACTCCTCTTGCGCGACACCAAACCCACTCTGCGGATGTGGAAGCGAATTAAAGAGAGTCTATCATGTCCCTATTTTTCTCTTCCAAACAGGCTCCCGCTGGTCAAGCTACGGTTATGCGCTCGCGGCCAGTTACGACATAAACCAAAACTAGTAGCGTGCTTGCCCGACATTGGATCATATACTTTTCTGATTAAGGGAGTCTTTCGTAGTTTGATAAAACAACTTGGAGGGCTCGTATGAGTCTAGCAGCGACTGAGCATTATCTGGCCGATCTTGACCTGCCCCCATTTTCCGCACGCGTCATAATACGACATCCGGTTTGCTGACGATATCGCGGGTGGAAGAATCGTCGCCGCCGAGGCTGTGGGAAAGTGGGAATCCCGCGTCTTTTGCGGGATTTCTGACCTGCCCCCCAACTCCGCACACGTCATAATACGACATCTGAACCGTTGGCCTGCTCGGCGGTGGATGGATCGTCGCCGCCGGGGCTGTGGGAAAGTGGGAATTCCGCGCCTTTTGCGGGATTTCCAAGCGGAGTGGAAAAGTTGTTTTCACTTTTCCACGCAGCGGCTTTTCCACAGCCCTTTTCCCCGCCCATTTCGCGCGCAAACTCTTCCGGCGTCCGATATCCCAGGCTGCTGTGGGGCCGCTCTTGGTTGTACTCTCGCCGCCACACTGCGATCCTCTCCCGCGCCTCGAACAGATTCCCGAACCAGCTCACGGTCAAGCACTCCTCCCGCATCCGCCCGTTAAAGCTTTCCACCCGTCCGTTCTGCATCGGACGTCCCGGTTGAATATGCACCAACTCGATTTTCCGATCGATGCACCAGGCCAGAAAATGCCGGCCGGTCAGCTCCGGCCCGTTGTCGCACCGAATCGCCTGCGACGTCCCTCGTTCCGCCACGATCCTCTCCAACACGCGCGTGACGCGTCGACTCGCGAAGCTGGTGTCCACTTCCAACGCCAGGCACTCCCGCGTATACGCGTCCACCACGCTCAGCACCCGGATCGCTCGCCCGCTTTCCACTGCGTCGTGCACGAAGTCCAGCGCCCACTCCTGATTCGCCGCGGTGCAGACCTGTAGCGGCTGCCCGGTTCGCTCGCAGTGTTTGCGCTTCTTGCGCCGGATACTCAGCCCGCTTCCCGATAGACTCGATACACTCGTTTGTGGTTCACCTCTTCTCCGCTGCGTCGCAGCAAAACATGCAAGCGCCGATAGCCGAACCGCGGCTTCTCCCGCGCCAGCTCCACCAGCCGCAGCCGCAACCCTTCCTCGCTGCGCCTGCTTTGATACCGGTAACTGGAGACCGACATCGTCAGCAGACGGCAGGCCCGCCGTTGGCTGAAGGCATACTCCTCGCGCACTTGCCCCACAGCCGCCTTCATGACTGCGAGCTCCAGCCGTTTTTTCGGATCACCGATTGCAACGCGTCTTCGTCCAAACTCAAATCCGCCACCAGCTTCTTCAATCGCCCGTTCTCCTCCCGCAACTGCTTTACTTCTTGCGCCTCGCTCACCTCCATCCCGCCGTACTTCGCTTTCCAAGCGTAGATCGTGTGCTTGGACACCCCAGCTTCCCGCGCCACATCTTCCGCCTTCCGCCCCGCCTCCACCTGCTTCAGCACCGCAATGATCTCCGCCTCTGTGTGCCTCGCTCTGGACATGCTCCTCCCCCTTTCCAAACTGCGAAATCATACTCAGGTTTGTGCGGATTTAGGGGAGCAGGTCACATCGAAGACGCTTACTAAGAACAACACCCCATACCTTCCGACAATGAGGGCAGCACTTCCGAAGAAGAAAGCTAAGCATTTCCGAAAGAATCGGGAGCGGGAGATCGCCGTCATTCACTCCTCCGACCTCACACAAGTTTAAGGGCACTATACAATGAAGGAGATCAGGAAAGTATAAAGATATAAAAACTGACGAAGGCATAACACCACAGGTAGGACACGGGACGGGGGAATTTATTTGCGGATGAGTTCTTCCTTTGTCATGCCACCAGATTGACCTAATGTCCCGGGGCAAACCTGTTCAATTGTGCAAAGTGTCCGTGATCCTCTTTTCGGAATCCTGCTTTTCATTCATGACGAGACTCAAGGCGTACTCACTTTAAGTGGGGCGTCTGGATGAGTGTCTCGGGATTAGCTGATTTCGATGACGCGGGCCATTTTTACAACTGGTGACTTTTTCTGCCGCTCTGCAAATCCAGCGGCCTTAGCATGAACCGTGTAGGTGCGAGCAAACCGCTCACCGTCCTGGTAAAACACCGTCACTTGCCAATGATGGTGCTTCCGCCGTCCGTCTTTCCTGAATGATGTGCGTTTCCGAATTTTCATGTGGATAAATATATCACGTTTAATATCTCAAAAGAACCATTTCTAATCCCCAGGGACGGCACATGGCATGACAACATAAACGAATATTGCCAGGATCTCTCGTAACATCGTGCCACGGAATTCCTATGGCCAAGTTCTGGGGCTGTAGGAGCCTGAGGCAATCGTCTTGATGGGATGCATATGGGGCTGCTCGGGGGAGGATGTACAAGACGAGGCAGAACAGGGGTTTCACTTTTGCTAGAATCCCCCCGATGAAAAAGAAACTAACGAAACAGGAACGCGAAGAACAACGGCACAAGGTTCAGATGCTACTGCTCGCCGTGATCTTGGAAAGAAAACGTAAACCAAAATAAAACGGCCACCCTTGGGGTATGGCCGTTGTTTGCGTTTATTCAGCGTCCGGTCGCGTCCTGCGTTGTCTAGGCGTGCCCAGTCGCGTCAAATCGCGTCAAGTCTAGTCTGGACTAGTCTTGATTCTGTTTGGTCGCAATACCCAATGGTCCAAACATTGCACGTACCCGTCGGTTGGCCCGAGGTGCACGGTTTTGGACCTGATTTGGCAGTATTTGGACCCAAGTTTTCTTTGCGGTCAGGTAGATGGTAGGCATGCGCCGCAGGTTTGCTAGCGGACTTGCGCCTTGATATGAATTGATTTGGGATGCTGAAAGGGACCTGATCAAGGTCTTTCAGTCGACGGTGTACCAGTCAGACACAAATTTTAAAGTGTCAAATGTTGGACATCTCTGCTGTGCCCCAGCTGTATTGTTATTGTCAGAGCGACGCTCACCATGAGCGGTACGGACAACGACATACTATTCATCTTCGCTCGCAGCATTCGAAGACCTAAGGCGATTTCATGACGTTCTCATCCAAGGTCGTCCCACCGCATTCATATGGCGATCAAAGCTTCGATTCACCCTTGCTGATTAAATCTCTTGGCACCCGATTATTGATCGTGGACGACGAGCTCGCCCACTTGAAAGTCCTGGCCGTGATGTTGGAACAGGCCGGCATGACGTGCAAAACGGCTCTGGGCGCCAAGGAGGCGCTCAGACTCATGCAAAGTGAATCCGTCGATGCTGTCATCGCGGATTTAGATATGCCCGGGGTCTCTGGTCTGGATCTGCTAACGGAGATCCGGCTTCGATACCCCCACTTGGTCTTTTTGATGGCCACGGGAATAGATGATGTTCGAATCGGCGTACAAGCTATGCGACAGGGTGCTGATGACTATCTTATTAAGCCATTGCAGATAGATGTAGTCACCGCCAGCCTCGAGCGCGCGTTCCACAAAAAATGGCTAGAACAAGAGGTCGAACATTATCACCAGAATCTCGAAGAGTTGGTCTGCAAACGAACCGTGGCGCTGCAAAATGCTCTTGGGCAAGTCGAGCAAAGTTATGTGGACACGTTGGACGCGCTAGGTGCGGCCATCGACCTCCGTGATGGCCAAACAGCTGGGCACTCCCGCCGTGTAGCTCTATGCGCAATCAAGATTCTGACGGAAATGCACGGCACCACCCAGCAGCTCAGAAGTCTTGCCATGGGGGCCTGGCTGCATGACATCGGGAAACTGGCGATTCCTGACGCGATTCTCTTGAAACCTGGGGCCCTTACCGAGGCAGAACGAAAGATCATGCAGGGCCACGTACAGATTGGATACGACCTGGTCAAACGCGTCCTTTTTCTCGCTGACGCGGCGGAAATCATCCTCACCCACCACGAGCGCTGGGACGGCAGTGGTTACCCGCGGGGCCTAAAAGGGTTTGACATCCCGCTAAACGCGAGAATCTTTTCTGTCGTGGACACTGTTGATGCCATGACTTCGGACCGCCCATATCGTTTCGCTCTCCCTTTCCAAGATGCACAGAATGAGATTGAGCGTCAGGCCGGGATTCACTTCGATTTCCAGGTGGCTGGCGTATTCCTGAGCATATCGAACGAAACATGGGAAACCATTCGCGAACAGGCTTCAGAGATCCGCTTCAGTTCGTCGCTCGCTAGCATGGACTTCGAACCTCCAGGAAATTCTGGTCAATTTGCCGGACTTCCCGCGAAATGAACAGGAGTAGTCTGAATGGAACCAACTAGCAATTCCGCCAGCAGCGGACCAGGACCTTTCCCCCGCGCAGATAGAGGCAGCCATGGTCAGTGTTGTTATTACCTCAGGGAAGATCGAGAAGAAAACACAACTCGGTGATCATCAATGAGTCCCACGATCGGCGGGGTGGCACCTGTCGGGAACAACGCGTCACCTGAAACCCTCTCGATGAATTTTCGCAAGATGGAGAGGCGCGAGTGGTGGATGTGGTCGGCGGCGGTAGCCGTCACTTTGCTGCTAACCGCTGGCCTCGCTTCCTTTCTACTCCCAGGATTGGGAGGAATCGGAAGCGAACCATCTACGTTTCTTTTTCTGCCGCAAATTGTGAAAGGCCTACTGGGACTTGTTTTAATATTCGACATTTATACCCTTTACCAGCAATTGCAGATACACGGGATTCGCCGCAATTTGGTCCAGCGGGAAGAGCTATTCAGGCTCATCAGCGAAAATGCAGCCGACTTGATTGCGGTTGTCGACGTGCACGGCAACCGGATCTACAACAGCCTTTCCTACGAGAGGGTTCTTGGATACTCAGCGGAGGAATTGAGAAACTCATCTTCTTTCGAACAGGTCCACCCCGAAGACAGAGAACGTGTAAAGGCAGGGGCTGAAGAAGCCCGGCGCACGGGGGTTGGCCTTCCAATGGAGTATCGCTTCCGCCACAAGGACGGGACGTGGCGGGTATTGGAATCCACAGCAAGCGTAATCCGGAATTCCAGAGGTGAGCCCGAAAAATTAGTCATTGTGAATCGCGACGTGACAGAGCGGAAGCGCGCGGCGGAGGCTCTTCAGCGATCGGAGACAGGCTTCCGCTCTGTGGTCGGAGATGCCCCGTACGGTATCTTCAAGGCCAATTTGACCGGGAAGCTCCTCATGGTCAATCCGGCACTGGAAAAGATGCTGGGTTATAAGTCCCAGGACGAATTGTTAGAGGTTAACCTTGCAAGCGGAATTTACCGTCATCCCGCCGAGCACCAGAAAATAAACGAGCTGTTTCTACGAGACCAACATTTCAAGGACGTAGAAGTTGAATGGAAGAGGAAAGATAGCGCTTTCATTACGGTGCGGTGCAGCGGCGGGCCTATAAAGGACGAGATCGGCACCGATATGGAGGTCTTTGCAGAAGACGTGACGGAACGGCGAGTGCTGGAGCGGCAACTGCGCATGGCGCAGAAGATGGAGGCAGTCGGCCGGCTGTCCGGAGGAATCGCCCATGATTTCAATAACCTCCTCGGGGTCATTATCGGTTACATCCAAGTGATGAAACGCAACCTGGTTCCCGGACAACCCTCGTATGAATATGCAGAGGAAATCGAGAAAGCCGGTCAGCGCGCAGTGTCATTGACAAGGCAACTTCTGGCGTTCAGCCGACAACAAGTTCTCGAACCTGTTATTTTGAACCTGAACACGCGGGTATCCGATATGGAAAAGATGCTGCCCCGTCTGATCGGAGAAGATATCCAGCTAAATTTGATCCTCGACCCCGTTATCGGGCAGGTGAAAGCGGACCCCGGACAAATCGAACAAGTCGTGATGAATCTGGTTGTCAACGCGCGCGATGCAATGCCGGACGGTGGCAATTTGACAATTCTGACAGCGAATGCGGAACTAGACGCGGCTTTCGCGAGGGAACATCCCGGTTCGGTCGAAGGCCAATACGTAATGCTGGCCGTCACGGATACTGGCACAGGTATGGACCCGGAAACCCAGACGCAAATTTTCGAACCGTTTTTCACCACCAAAGGGCGAGACAAAGGAACGGGACTGGGTCTCGCCACGGTTTATGGGGTGGTGAAACAGAGCAATGGCTACATCACGGTAAACTCTGAGATAGGGAAGGGAGCATCATTCAAGATTTACTTGCCACGGATCGATCAGCCCGTTGCAACTAAAAGCGAGAGCATCCAGGTGCCGCTCACTATGCGTGGATCGGAAACCATCCTGTTGGTCGAAGACGCGGCACCTCTGCGTTTACTCGCGCAGCTGTTTCTCAAAGAAAACGGATATCAGGTCCTAACGGCAGCGGATGGGGCTGATGCGCAGCAGATAGCGGCACAGAACCGCGGCCCAATTCATTTGCTGCTTACCGACGTAGTGATGCCTGGAATAAACGGGCGCGTACTCGCGGAACGACTCGCCTCCCGACATCCAGCGATGAAGGTGCTCTACATGTCCGGTTACACGGATAGCTTTATCGCCGGTCATGGGGTCCTCGAAGAGGGCATCCACTTACTCCACAAACCTTTTTCAGAGGAAGTACTGATGCGCAAAATTCGAGAACTCCTGGACGCAGGTAAAGAGACGAAGGAAACCGGTGGTCTGACTGGCACGGAACCTCCGGTGGTCGTCGGACCTGGCGTCAGATCGAGCAAATAGGAGGCAATCGCACCATGGATAAATTGTTAATCGTCGATGATGAGGAGGCCATGCGGCGTCTTCTACGAATAAATCTCGCAGACCGCTACGAAATCATCGATACGGGAAACCCGGAACAGGCCCTTGCCATGGTCCTGCAAGACAAACCCAAGGCCATCCTACTCGATCTAAGAATGTCCAATTTTTCCGGCTACGAGCTTTGCCGAACATTCAAATCCATGACTTCCACGCAGTTGATTCCTATCATCATCATTAGTGGGGAGGCGGGTGCAACCACGAAACTATTGTGCAAGGAGCTCGGAGCCACGGCGTACTTTGAGAAACCGGTTGATTTTGACGCGTTGCGAGCCGGCTTGGCAACGGTGTTGCACGCCGCCCAGACGGATCGAAGATGTGAAGTGCGGGTTCACCTGCGAGTCCTGTTGAAGCTACGAGGAACCGATATCAACGAAAAACCATTCGAGGAAATGAGCAACACGGAAAATGTAAGTAAAAGCGGGTTCCTGTGTGGCTGCACTGCCCCACTGAAAAAGGACTCCACGATCGATGTGTATCTAGTTAGCGGAGGAACGAAGTTCGTTGGCAAAGCACGCGTAGTCAGGTCCGAGGGGTGCGACACGCATTACCCACGGCATGCGTTCCGATTCGTGCAGAAAGAAGGCGATTGGATTTTGCAGTAGCACCCTTCCGCGGCGGATGCCTCCAGTGCTGCCAGTCTTCATACCGAGTCGTTTCTTTGAGGTAGATTGGTAAAAAGGATCAGAAAGGCAGTTCGTCACATTAGGATCTGCAACGTTGATCCACGCAAAGGGTTGAGGGCGGCCACTTGACGAGTTGCTCTCCTGCAAGCGAGCAAGCTGAGTTCCGTGTGAAAACTGCCCCGGCTGATTCGGGAAGGAAAGCGTCCCCGTCTGCCGGGAGCTTAGTCAGTTGCTTATCGGACTGTGGCTTTCTCCGTCCTGTGAAAGGCTGGCAGTTTCCTGTGGGAAAAACTCCTAGGAACTCGGTTATGGCCTAAAGCCCTGTTTCGGGAGGGACAGGTTACGTCATAGACAAGATGACGAGGTCTTTCGCAAGATCGCAGGGTCGGGTTTTTGGCAAGCAGATATTAGAGATGGAGCGCGGCGACACTTGTCCGGTAAGCGTCTCAATTTATCCCTGCGTGGGCGAAGACAATTGCGCCCAGTACATCGAACCGCCCCTAATTGCCACCATCCCGGTGACTGAATACATAAAGGATAAGCTCGACTCGTGTGGAGACTCCCAACTTCTCGAAGATTCGGTAGATGTAGTTCCTGATAGAATGTTCCTTAACCTTAAGCCGCTGAGCGATTTCGCGGTTCTTCAGGCCGTCGGCGATGAGGCGGACCACATCTTCTTCACGACGCGTCAACAGGGGAATTCCGTGGGAATTATTTAAATGAAGGGGCTTAAGATTGGATAGAGCTTTGATGAGATGTTCGAGATCTTCGTTGCTGGCCCAGATTTGCCCCTGATGGACTGCTTGGATGCATTTGGAGAGAGATTTCAAAGAATGACTTCGATAGAAAACGCCCCGCGCACCGTCACGAAAAGCACTAATCACTCGTTCGGGTTTGGAACTTCGCAGCAGCATGATTGCAGAAGTAGCATGATAGTCCCGCGTCTTCTGGAGAACTCTGCTGCCTGCTTCAGGGCCATCCTGAAGCTCTTCACTGATCAATGTGACGTCTGCTTTGTGTGACGCCAGCTCCCCGATAATCTTCTGAGAAGTACCGGTCAAGGTTTGGACTGTGAAACCTTTTCGACCTTGCGCGAACGCATTCTTTAGCAACTCACTCGTCATGTTATCCGCTGTGACGACGAGCACAGAGATGCGATCTTTGGACCGGGGAAGAGACGTAGACACGCAACTGCCTCCAAAGCCTTAAAAAGAACATGTCCGGGGGACACCGAACGATATTTGAATCGCTGTCCGTCGTCAAGATCAGCGAGATACGATTTGCAGAAACGTGACCAACCGTAACGGTTCAATGAATCTTCTGCAATACCTACAAACCGTGGAACCAATGCATACAACATCTAAGATCCAGAAACACTGATACAAAACCCTAGTGATCAGGTCAGCATAATTGCAGGCGTTTGCTTCCCGATGTCGGGCAAAGTTAGCTGTCCTTCCCCGCACTGTCAAGAACTAAGTTTTACTGAACTTCTCACATGACGGCACGCTTAGATCTCACCACTGGTCTGAGGACTTAGGACAGAAGAACGAGACTCTCACGTCTTCGATTCTTCAGTGCATGAAACGTTCGCATCAGGCAAATGGGTCCATAAATCTTTTGGATGCAACAATGCACACGAATGAAAGTGGAAGGTGCGTGGCGATTCGCCATGTGTATTATTTGAAATCGAAACGAGCACGACACGTTTGGGTCAATGGACATTTGTCTCCCACCGTTGTCTACCCATTACAGAGAGAGGCTGCACTCACTTTTGGTGACGTTTTTCCCGGGAGAAATGAGGATAAGGCCGCCTCGACAGCGAAGTGTGCCGCAAGCACTTTTGGTGACGGTCTTTGCCTGGGGAAGTGAAAATTAGAACCGCCTCAAAAAGGAGAAGTGCCACGAACTGGAAATAAGAATCTGAAGTATAGCAAGACATGTTCAGTAAAGCAGGCCTTAAGGCCACTTGTTGACAGCTGTTGAATCCCATAATCTCAGCGATACTGGGGAGTGCCATTTTGCCCAGGAAAAGTGGAGACACTCAAATCGCACACCGATCCGAGTATCCGGTCGAACGAAGGAAGGGAATTCGTTATCGAATGAATGCATCGGCAATGTTTCGTTGGAGTGGACCAGAGGACGGACTCTATCAAGGCGAAGGTGTCACGCGAGACATGAGTGTGGCTGGCACATTTGTTTTGACCGCCACTTGCCCCCCTCCGAATTGCTTGGTCCAGATGGAGGTTATTCTTCCTCTGTCGAATGGTGGGTCCAAGGCGCTGATGAAGGCTGACATGATGGTATTGCGAGTGGAACACGATGTCGCGGGTAACAGACGGAGTGGATTTTCAGCTTCCGGCAAAGGCTTTTCGTTGCGCACCTTTTCGGAGCGAGCATCGCGGCTTGTAGACGGCCTGATCAAAGTATCTGAGGAGGCCATGGAAGGGAAGAAGTGAGCAGCGCGAATCGAATCGTCGGAAAGGGCTGTGATGACAAATCTGGATGAAAGCCGTCCGGATGCAAGGTATTCTCGTTGGCGTGCGTCGGTTTTTGAAGAAGTGAACTACGCCATTGAAGGCAATCGACTGAGGCCGGCGATCGACAAAACATTTACATTTAAAGAAGCGTCTTTGCGATATGCAGAATTTGTTACATTTTCCAGACTGATAAGCTTCCATGTGAATCTTATCGTGCGTTAGCAGAAACTTGTGGAGTCTCATGAAAGAATGCAAGTCACCCCGATCATGAGACTTCCTCAAAAGTAATCGGGTTCCACATTAGTGAAATTTTCGACGAAATGCTGCAAGCACAAATAACCCTATACCTTGGCATAATCCAAGGGAAACTTTCAAAATAGAGCGTGGAAGGTTGAGCTCGTTAAGCGCTCAGTGGCCCACTGCAATTTGATTTGGGAGGTGCGACGTAGCTGGCTTCGTGGCGTAGACAAGGATCTGAACTCTCCCGGTGTCGCCGACGTCCACATATCAACTTATGAATCTGCTCCATCTGATGGCAGGCCACGTGAACTATCTTCCAACATTTAAGATTGCAGTTCGAACGTTACAAGAACTGTTCGAGGAAATAATCTGTGAGAAGACAGGTGAAGAATACCCAAAGGTAAAAGAGCCGAGACCAATACAGAGAGTGCATAGAGAGGGAGGCGGGCTGACGCATGTTTTTCATTTTCTTTGTGTCTTCGCGTCCGGCAATTTTCGCGGCGTCTTGAGTAGCAAAGCCGCCATCTCGCTTCCGCACCGCGTTGTTTGAATTGCGGAGCCAAGCCCGCGGGTGACCTTTCCATTACCGACTTTGCCGAGTTGCCACAATCTTCGAGATAGAGCGCGCAGGGATTTTCACTTCGGTTTCGATGGCCAGGATCAAGGGCAATAGAAATTCTTGCATTTTTCTTGCATGGTCGATCGGTAAATTCTCGAACTGAAGACCCATGCAATCAACGCCAACTACGCGCACAACTTTAGCAGTTCCAGAGAGCGTGGCCTTACCACTAGCAAGTTCCAGATCCAATCGGATTTTCGAACCTACTGGAAAGGTCCTATCTGCACAAACCATTGCACCATTCAGGCTCATGTCGAGTGTGCGGCCTACAGATCGCTCTTGATCCATCTGCATGGAAACCTTGCAGCTAACCTTCACCCTCTGAAACTGTCGCGACTCTCGCTGAATTATATCTTCGCTCACTCGAAGTAGACGCATCAGCCGGTGCCGGTCAATGGGTTTAAAGAGCACGAAAGTCGCGCCAGCCTCGAATACTCGCGAAAGCAAGCCGCGATCGTTTTCGCCGGTAATCATTACGATGGGAGTTGTCCGATTGATGGTCGATGCGCGTACCTGACGCGCTAAGGCAATACCGTCCGGTGTGGGCATATTGACATCCAAAAATATGGCATCGAACTTTTCTTCCCGAATGAGGATCGAGGCTTGCTGTGAGTCAGAAGTCGTATGTGATTTGATGTCGGCTGATTCTAAAACGTCCCGGATTAGCTCGCACATCAGCGGGTCATCGTCCACGACTAAAATTCCGTTTGCCACAAGATTTTCCTTACCAGCAGTGCTGGTCTTCGGCGATTTCCTTCAATTATCCTGTGTGATCGGGGGCCACAGGCAATGCGAGCCATTGGTTCAGTTCTTTCCTCAGTAGCTTGAAATCGATCGGCTTGGGAACGTAGGCGTTACATCCTGATTGGAAGATGCGCTCTTGCTCGGTAACCATGGCGTGAGCCGTAACCGCTATAATCCGGATATGAGCGAGGGTGGGCTGATTACGAATCCACATGGCAATCGACAGGCCGTCCTGGTCTCCTAGGTTAACATCGAGCAGAATTGCATCAGGGGGCAGTTTCTTGATCGCGTCAAAGGCCTGTTGCAAATTAGAGGCCGAGGTCACCTGATAGTTTTCAGTTTCGAGCCAATCGCAAAGGAGTTCACGGCTGAGTTTGTTGTCTTCCACAACCAGAATATGTCCTTTCATGACCTCACCACTGAAGCATTCTTGAGTACTCGCTGTAGTTGATTCGTTAAGGCTTGCTGCCACGATTGTTGTTTGCGGAAGAGTGATTCTGCATGTTTCCTGAGATATTGTTCTTCCTCTCCAGTTAGATCCTTACTTGTGAGAACAAACACAGGGAGATCAGCAGTACGAGACTTCGCTCGCCATTCAGCTAGCAATTCAAATCCGCTTACCTTTGGAAGAATTAAATCAAGAATGACCAACTCCGGCAGCGCCGCAGCCACATGAGATCGAGCCTGCTCGCCGTCTTCGGCAATCGTAACCGTGTATCCATGTGTTGTAAGCAAGTCGGCGATCACCTCGCGTGTGGGTGTATCATCCTCAACTACTAATATGGGTCGCTGCGACGGCGATCGTCGGCCGGAAGAGCTTGAGCACAAACAACGGCCGACAGCTGCAAGTAGAGCCGCCTTGTCAACAGGCTTCACCAGATATTCATCGGCACCGAATATTGTGCCGATTGCGGGTTGGTCCACGATCGAGATCACAATTACGGGGATGGCCGCAGTGTGCGGATCATTCTTCAATCGCAGCAACACCCCCCACCCACTCGAAGGATTCATCAATAAGTCGAGAGTGATAACGTCGGGTTGGACTTCAGTGACAAAACTCATAACGTTCTGCGGCTCGTCGCAATATGTAGTTTCGTATCCGGACGAAACAAGGTACGACTGGATAAGCTGTGCCGAATTGCAGTCATCCTCAATTACCAAAATCCTGGGAGATCCGTCCTTCAACATGTGATCGACTGTGAGCGCCTGCGGGCCTTCCAGAAGAATACCGGCTGGTAATGAGAAATAAAAGCGGGCTCCCTGGCCAGGTTGACTTTCGAGTTCCAAACTGCCGCCATGCAGTTCCGCGAGCCGCTGCGTGATCGCTAGACCGAGTCCAGTGCCTTCTATGGGCTCGCCCGACTGTTTCAGCCTGTAGAATGCGCCAAATATGCGCTTCTGCTCTTCCGCTGGTATTCCTGGCCCATCATCTATTACTTCAATACGAATTGTGCCATCCTCTTTTTTCGCTGCCAATGCGATGTGCCCGCCCTGCGGAGTAAACTTAATCGCATTGCCAGTGAGGTTCATGAGCATCTGCTTAAAACGCGTGATGTCGGCACGGACAATCAGGTCCGATTGAGACTGCGAAAGGATCTGGGATTTTTTGTCCGCCAGTGGTCTCAGCGCGGAAAGCACTTCTGCAAAGGCCGATTCAACAGGTACGTCCTGAATCGTCAGGTCCATTCGGCCGGCCTGAATCTTGGAAAGATCAAGAATGTCGTTGATGAGGCGAAGCAGGTGGTTACCACCAATGTGGATATTGTTCACATAGCGTCGCTGGCGCTCATTTAAGGAACCATATCGATCGTCGGCAAGCAGTTCCGAGAAGCCCAATACTGCGTTGAGCGGCGTCCGCAATTCATGGCTCATCGTAGAAAGAAACTGATCTTTGAACTTGCTGGCTTGCTGTGCCTCGTTTTTGGCCTGCACGAGCAGCTCTTCAGCTTGCTTATTTTGGCTGATATCACGGAAAACAGCGACACCACCCCGGCGCACGGCGCCTTCGTCCGTTAAAGGGGTGGCCGTGACATTGATCCAGATACCGTCAGGGACCTTTGAATTGCGCACAAATAACTCCGCGCCTTCCACACTCTCGCCACGAAGAGCTTGCGCAAGGGGAATGTCATCGGCGGGAACTGGAGTTAGTCCATCGGCCAAGTAGATCCCGAAGTGATCGGACCACTCCTGACGCGGCATGGGTTTGGCACCAAAGCCTAGGATTTTCTCGGCTGCGGAATTAAAAAGGATGAAGTCGCCTTTCTCATCGGCTACGACGACGCCGTCTCCCATGCTGTCCAGAACCGACTCTAGTATTTGACCCTTCCGATTTCTCTCACGCTCAGAAGCCGTCAATTTTTCTGTTTTGGAGATAATCTCCTTTTCCGCCACGGCACGTTTTTGAATCTCACGGTTCGTAACGAAGGTAGCTATCGGCACGATTGAAAACGCCAGTAGACTTCCGAGGAAGATAACTAGCTTGGTGTTACGCACGCTGTGCTTCTCGGCAGCGTCCCGTTCTTTGAGCAGGACGCGCTCCTCTTGTTCTATTTCCGATATCGCCTCGTCGGTCTCGTCCGTGAGGAGGATTGCTGGAGCTGACCCGACAACCATTGCGGCAGGGCCAAATCCTTGCTGGCTTCTCACGGAGATCGTGTGGTCCATTACGGCTATTTTCGCTTCCACCAGCGAAGCGAGCGCATCGAGACGATTCTGCTGACCGGGGTTGTCGCTAGTCTGGCGGCGCACGTCTGCGAGCATCTTCAACACATTTTGCTTTGCTAAGGCATACGGTCTGAGAAAGTCATCGCTCCCGGATATTACGTATCCGCGTTGACTGCTTTTGGCGTCCTCGATATTGGCTTTCACGGCTTCGATCGTAACGAGAACTTCATGTGTATGGTCCACCCAGCGGGCACTTTCGTCTAGTCTGGTGACGCTGCGGTAGGAAACCACTCCAACGACAGCCAGAATGGCCAACGCGAAGCCAATCGGAATGTTGATTTTATTTCGCAACGAAAGTGACATGTGATCTTCCTTAGCAGCCAAAGATATCTAGAGTTTCCTGGTCGAAGTGGTTACCTCTGTGAATGGTGTTCCCAAATGCCTACCAATCCACCATCCGATACACAACGCACTTGGTAGCCCTCCACTTCCAGCACGCCGGAAAGAAGTTCCAGGTTAGCCACGTTGTTATCTTCGAAGAGGATAGTTCCTGTCAAAACTGGTGACGGACACAATGGAGTGGCTCCCTGACGTTCCCAGATATGGCCAGGCGGGAGGTATTCCCGGGAAGCGAATGGAGCGTCTACCATTTGATGGTATCCTGAGAATGAAAATAGAATGCGGACATTTACGGAGTAGGATGGCTAAACGGTTAAGCCTCAAGAGCGTAGAAGTCATCATTGGTTCTGAAGGTTGGGGAGTGTGCTGACAAGTTAAAATCACAAACGCATCGCGACTTTGGAGCCGCCCAATCTATTAGGGCTTGTCAGGATAAGTTTGACCTATGCGCACAAACGAAATTTCATCGATCTTCAATTCCGAATCAGCCAAAACAAAGTTATGGTGACAAATCGGGCATTGCAGATACCATTTTTTGACCGTTCCAGAAACACTTTCCTGCCGACTGGCTCGTACGCAGGGATCACGAGCCCCATGCAGTCAGGAACTGGGCATATGGCGTAGCGGCAGACAGCCATGATTGATTGTACAGCAATCGCTATCCCGAAAAGATGAAGTCCGGATTGTGATTCGTAAAATGCGCTACGGAGTGTGTTCTTTAGGTAACTGTCGTTCGAGATAAGTGCAAATTGACGCGGACCACCTAACTTATTTTTATTCAGTCCCAATGTTGTGACAAAATTCTGTAGATGGCAAAGAAGATCAAAGCTCGTGAATACCTTCCTATTAGTCCCATAACGCTCGCTTGCCCGGAGTGTCGCACCCGACCAGGCAAGGATTGCATAACCTTACCGGGCGGAGTCATTGGGCTTGTGCATGTATCAAGAATCAAGACGGCTGCCAAACTGGACCGCGCGAATAAAACTCGACCGAAGTGACTTTCAAGCCTCAAGGGACTGTTTCGCTAGATCTTCAAGGTCAGTCTTTTGAGGCGTTCT
Source organism: uncultured Acidobacteriota bacterium (assembly GCA_963832265.1). Taxonomy (GTDB): domain Bacteria; phylum Acidobacteriota; class Terriglobia; order Acidiferrales; family UBA7541; genus Palsa-360. The sequence continues at coordinate 2,083,445 of CAWHTN010000020.1, read as the reverse complement.
TGCTTTTCAGCGAGTATCTGATCGAATTCAGTAACCAATTCTAGAAGTTTGGCGAGGTCTTGTTCCTTCGTGGCCTGTCCGCAAAGAATTTTCAAACGCTCTCTTGTATCGGCATTCATGCGGCAACGAGAGCGAGACACAGTATCCTAGTCTATTCAAAACCGCACACTTAGCCTCGGCCTGCTACGCCGTCGAGTATTGGGAAGGTATTTCTCGCGGGATTGAACACTGGCTCATTCGATCGTGCCCTACGACGGCCGGTGGGGCGCTGGACCAGCCCGCGGCGGTGAGGGCGGATGTGCCGATTGGGAGACTACTTCCAATACTTTTAGTACCTAAGAAAAGAAAATAGAGTAATGAGTCAAATTGTTGTTGACAATTAGGTACAGTAGAGTATCTTCCGGAACGCTCAGCCGAACTCTCCATCGTACTCCCCGAACAAAGTCCGACTGAACCGGCCCTCGGTTCCGATCCCCAATCAAAGATCAATTGGTATGTCGCGCTTTTGCGGAACCAATGAAAGAAAGGAGAGACATGAGAATGAAGCGAATTATTTTGTTAACATTTTGTGCAGTAATGGTACTTGGCGCAGGTTTAACCTTCCACGCGCGAGCCGATGGCAAAAAGTTCTCGGTGCTCTATACCTTCGAAGCCGCGGCTCCCGTCACGTTCACGAGTCTTCTCGGGTCCCAACCGGACACCCGCCCGGTGCTAGGTCCCTGGAATAATGTTTACGGGATGACTTTTGACGGCGGCTTGAACGGCAACGGTGTGATCTATCGGTTCGACTTGAAGTCGCATCAGTATACGGTGCTGCATACGTTTAGCGCGTTGGATGCGAATGGAAACAACGAGGACGGAGCCAATCCTGGCGTCGCACTGACGCGCGGTCCCGACGATGTCTTCTATGGCATGGCCTCTTTCGGCGGCCCGAACGGCAACGGCACGATCTTCAAAATCACCACGTCCGGTGAGTTCACGGTGCTGCATTCATTCAGCGCGTTGGATGCGAGCGCACATAATGAGGACGGAGCGAATCCGCTCCGCACCGTGGTAATTGGCGACGACGGTAATCTTTATGGTACGACCCGGCTTGGCGGGCAAAACACTTGTGGCGTCAAACCCCACTTGAATTCTTGTGGCGTCGCATGGGTGATGGATCGCTGGGGCGACGCCTTTAGGGTTCTGCATGAGTTCACAATCGACGAAGGCCACGCGGCTTCTCTGCTGCAGGCGCGCGATGGATTCTTTTATGGCTGCGCGGTGTGGCCAGCTACCTCGTTGCCCAACGGGACCCCGTTGCCCTCCGGGATCTTGTACCGGATGTCACCGTCGGGGCACCACTTCGAAGTGCTTTACACGTTCAGCCAAACGGATGCGAACGGTGCCAACGTGGACGGTGCCGAATGCTACGAGCCGCTCGTCGAGACGAAGCCCGGCGTCTTCTATGGCACGGCGACTTACGGCGGAACAAACGGCACTGGCGTCGTGTTCCGCTATTCGCTCTCGAATCCCAGCGTCGTTGAAATTTTGCACGACTTCGGGGCCTATAATGCCGCCGGTGACAATGCGGACGGGGCGAATCCATTCGCCCGGCTGACTCTTGGGCATGATGGGACGCTGTACTCGACGGCTTCGTACGGGGGGATGAACGGCAACGGTGTCGTTTACCGCATCCGGCCTGACGGGGACTTCAAGGTTCTGTACACTTTCAGTTCGACGGATCCGACAACCGGCGCCAATAAGGACGGCGCGACTCCCGATTACGGCGTGGTGCTTGGACGACTGAGCCGAGAGGGCGATTCCGACGAGCATGACCGGAGGGACGATGAGGATAACATTCTCATCGGTATCGCCAACTTCGGCGGTAACGGCAGCAGCGCCGGCTTCTTTAATAGCGGCGGCACACTATACCAGCTGAAATTGGACGACAGGGACGACTGAGCCGGGAGGGCGATTCTGTCGCACAAGTAAGCGAGAACGCCGGCGCTGGCCGGGGAAGGCCGCCGGAGTCGGCCGCCCGGATCTGGCCGACGTTGCACGCGTCTGACGCCTCAGGGCGTATCCGGTGGGGACTTGACCAAGCGATGGCCAAATATTGGTGTTGGGACATTCCGAATTTCACTTGAACAGTTGACCTTGCTCAGCCGCTCGATTGCATTCGCCGGTCTGAGGGGCCACGTGCCGCCTCCAGAGTTCCCTGAGCTGCTCGATTGTGCCGGGTCCGTACCTGGCATAGTCATTGTTGGCGAATGCCAAAATCTGAATCTTTTTCTTGTGCACCGTCTTTAATACTTCGACCCAGTCGGCCAAGTCCGCACGACGGTCCACGATGATCTTGTCCCAAATCTTCGTCTGTTCCTCGATTCCCTTAGACGATTGGGCCAAACGAGCTTCTAGGCTGATGCGAGCTGAGTACGGAGGATTGGGCGCATCAATTGTACGATTAGCTGTTTCATCGAACTGCGACGTGAACTTGACGGCGAGACAAAGGGAAAAAAATGAAGTACAACATCAGCCGATACCAATCAAAGGCCCGACTTTCTACTCTCCGGCCTTTCATAAGCGCAATGACAATGGCAAGGACTGGACTCTGCCAAGTGGCGATGAACACACGATCTTTCAGCCAATTCATAGTGCCGCGATTCTAACATCCTGATTTATTCTGTGTGAGGTTCTTCCAACACAACGATTACCGCAACAGAATCTCTGCTGACCTCAATTGATTTTTCATTGCGGTCCGGGGGCAGTACTACATAGCTCTTGTCCCTTGTCACCCACAACTCATAATTGCGATGAAAAATTACAGAAAATGGGAATTAATCGACCCACCTCTTGGGGAAGGGGGCCAGAGCAAAGTGTATTTCGCCCGAAAGCCGTCAAGGGTTCCGTTGTACAAGTGCCGAGCAATTCTGTCCCATAAATCACTGTGAACTTTTCGCCCATCAGTTTTGCCATCCGATTCTCTCTTCTGATACTGTGCGTATCGGTTTTGGGTCCTGTGTGCGGAGGAGCCAAGAACGGAAGTACTAGGATTCCTTGGCAATGGTTAATCGCCGCCATCTATATATATGATGCGCTGCTTTTTCGAAGTTGCCATCTTTCAGCTTTTGGTAACCATAGACCTCCGGCCAACGATATTTAAAACTAATCTTGGAAACTTTGTAGGTATCGCAAGTCTTGGCGTCCTCGATTAAATCGCCTACTTTGACGGGATATAGTTCGAGCATTTTTTCATATATGTTGGCCTTGATACCACATAATTCGCGTTCCAAATTCGCCGCATGCTCTTGCAATGTTTGTATTTCCTGCGACACCGGATTGACTTCCATTTCGTTCATTTCGTTTCTCTTTTCTGAGGTAATAGTAATTCTCCTGTGGTTTCCTGCTTGCCGATCTTATAGAGATGTAATCGGTTCGTTTTCATGCGGTGTTTCCTCTTCTTGTATTCTGCGCGTTGGTTCGTGAAACGTCTCTTGCGCCGCTGATGAGACCAGCTGTGAGCGCGATACAGAAAGCTGGAAAAGGAGCGCTGCGGCTTGCCGGTTCGACGATACCGTCTCGCGAGATGACGCTGCAGCCGCTGCGCTTTCTCTTGCAATCGAGAGTTGGCAGCTATGCCGATGGCGTACTGGATGCCGAAAAACTCGCAGAATTCATAGAGCAGTGGCAGAGCAAACCCGGCGTCAGCGCGCAGTTTGATGCGGGTCTTGGGAAACTCTTTCTGGAGTCGCGGGACAATGCGTAACAGCAAGGGGATGATGCGGGCGTGACTAGAGACCGTGCCCGCCCGCAATCGGGCGGCCAACAAGCAACCGGTGTGCCGCTCAAAGACCAGCAAAGGGTGATACATGTGCTGGTCATAGCCACCATTGAAGAAACTGAGCTGCTGTTGCCCGTACGTTGGATCGTCGGTGGAATCAACATCCAGCAGGATCTCTCCCCGTTTGCGAACCTGTTCTCCGCAGATTTGCACAAACCAATCGAGCAAAGCATCCTGCAGCTTGAGGAGATCGCGCGGCGAGGGCGAGTTCTCCCAACGACTAACTGTTGGTTGTGATCCGAGAGCTGCACCCAGCGGTTGATCGGCAAGAATCTGAAACGCCGGATCGTGACGTAAGCGATCCGCGTCGTTGGCGTCCTCGTAGCCAGCGATGATCTGGTAGAGGCGCTGGCGAAACAGCGACAACTCCGGGTGACTCACACGCGAATCGTCCCGATCATCACAGACGCACTCTGCCAGACCGCGAGTGAGTCCATGCCGCTGATCAAAAGCCCGCAAAGGCAGCAGGCCGGCATCGCTGGTGATCTGGCCACCACAAAAATCAACTTGAATGGATCGGTGTCGGTAGAAGGAAAACGACAGCTGTGATATACAAGATGTCATCTTGGGGTGCTCCGAAAGAGAATGCTGGGTTCGCTAAAACCTAGTGTTCATCAATCTTTTAGAGCACCTTTTCTTTTTTTGCCAGTAAAATCGTGAATAATCCAGGCTAGTACTCTTCGGGGAGTAACACCGTTGTGGAACTTCTCGTTTTCCTTCCTGGCGTGCTCGTCAACTTCTCCACAGTCACTGGACTGGTGGCGGCTGAGGAAGGTAAAAGGCGATTCGCTCGGCAGAATTTCATCGCATGGGAGCCGATTCTAGCCATGATCCGCCACGTTTAAAGCGTACGAACTGCCGGCTGGGGTACTTGCGGAACGCTGGGCGTGCGTGCACACATAACGGCAAAGTACGCGATGTACCCGTAGCAGATGGCCGGTAGAAAAAAGGCGTGATGGATACCGATCCGATCGGCGACTATTCCCTGGATCTCCGGAATAATTGCGCCGCCAACGATGGCGGCAATTAGCAAACCCGATCCCTTGCCCGTGAGCGATCCCAGACCGTTTATACCAAGTGTGAAGATGCTCGGAAACATGATCGAGTTGAACAGGCCAATCGCAAGGATACTCCACATCGCGATCTGTCCCGCGGTCAGCATCGAAATGATTACCAACATGCATGCAACGGATGCAAAGGCAGCGAGTAATTTCTCCGTCCGGATCTTTTGCAGTAGAGCCGACCCAATGAAACGTCCGACCATGGCTCCGCCCCAGTACAGCGAAACGTAGCCCGCAGCGATCTTTACGGTCATTGCACCGATGTCGGACTGCGTAAAATAGCTGACGAGAAAACTGCCAATCGAAACCTCAGCCCCGACGTAAACAAAGATGGCCACCGCGCCAAGCACCAGATGGCGAAAGCTCCAGATGGAGCGGCTCGTCAGTTCGCGTGTGACTTCCGACTCGACGGAAGTGACCTTCGGCAGTCTCGTGAGGGAAAGGAAAAACGCCAGGATCAGAAGTGTTATTCCGATTCCGAGATAAGGCAACTTCACGGAGGCCGCCTCGTGCAGGCGATATGCAGATAGGGCTGGTGCAGCCATGCCCCGGATTTCATCTATGTCCTCGGCGCTGCGCTCAGAATTACCAGGCTACCGAAGTATGGACCTATGGTTGTGCCGAGTGAATTGAAGGCTTGTGCCAGGTTCAGCCGGCTGGATGCTGTCTTCTCCGGTCCAATAGTAGAAACATACGGATTGGCTGAGACCTGCAACCCTGTTATGCCCGCCGCAATAATAATCAGTGCGGTTAGAAACAGCGGAAAAGACACGGCCGATGCCGCAGCGATGAACAAAAAAGCCCCGGCGGCCATCGTGCATAAACCGGCTACCATCGTCTTCTTGTAACCGACCCAATCCACCAACCACCCTGCCGGTATCGAAAAAACGAAGTACGCTGCGAAGAATGAGAACTGGATGAGCATGACCTCTGCATAAGTCAGGTCAAAAATGGCTTTGAGATGGGGAACCAGAATATCATTGAGGACGGTGATGAAACCCCACATGAAAAATAATGCAGTCACAATGGTCAGCGCACGGGTATTTGTGGACGGTTCAGCCGTCACGGCGGGCATTTCGCATATAGAAGACATACCGTTCTCCCTGATGGCCGGAGTGCCGTTTGGAATTTCTTAGACCCCCAAAACCGGCGCTCATTCCATCGATTCACTTCCCGACATTCAGCTCTTTCAAAACGTTTCATAGTAAGTGTCGTTCAGTTACTGACTTCTTGGCGGGCAAGAGTTTTGCGGGTGCACGCAAGGAGCAACATTACATTGTTGGCATAACTGCTCGCTAATATGCTTGGCCAAGCCAGTGCGACACGCCACTCTCGGCTTTTTTCTTGGTGGGCAGAAGGACGATCAGAGACCCAGGGAAGATCCTCTTTGCTTACTCGGGCTCTGACACGCATCGGTGAAATTCGGCACAGCTGAAACCAGCATTCCCAAGAATCTCTCTATCCAGGCACGCGTCCCGCAACTTCCTGTTGAAGCTCCCAGAGTAATTGTTCTTCCATGGTCTTCCCGGTTCGTTTGTCAATGTTACCTACGATTTCTTTTCGAGCGCCGCAATTAATTTTTGCCACTCCAGGTCGTCGCCAGAAGGTGACTCGTCGAAAGCGGCGGCCAGTTTGAACCAACCCGGCGTTTTAGCGGTTTCGGCTCGCACGATGCGGCCGATGCTAGATACCGATATATTGCTGCCGTCTAGTCCAGCACCCAGGAAAGTAACTTCTACTTCGATTGACCTGCCTGGCTCAATTCGTTGCGGTGAGGGGAAACATAATCCGGTTTTGCTGAGGTTCTGCGTTACCAAAGGCGCGTGATCTGGCTGAACGATGCCTCCCACGACCTTTAAACGGAGAGGCAACCATGCAGTGAACCGTGGGTGGCGCCTGCGCTCAGGCGTCGGCGTCATTTCTTGCCATCCGCTGACGAATAGCGGGGTTTGAGCCCACAAATGCAGCAATCTTGTCGATAATCAAATTGTTTTCTCATGATAGGACTTCTACCATCGCGCGACATCGGGGTGCATCAAACAAGAATTTCCATTTTGAGGCTCGTTTGGCTAAAAATTTATCCAAGAGCCACCAATCGGAAATTCAAATCGAGCAAATGTAAGAAAAGTCTCGGGTCGTGTCTGTTCAAAATGAGTCACTTTCAGGTTTCCTTGCGTTAAAAAAAGCCGAATCTGCCGCCGGGATGCAAAGTGTGCCAAATCAGGGGGTCAAAGTTACAACTTCAATCTCCCGCGGCGGCGTTACGATCAGGCTCTTCTCTCCGGCGGTCGCTCCAGCTTCGGACTTGGTGGAGAAGCGGAAGGAGCGTGCGGACACTTTTCTCTTCAAACTGCGCAGCAACCCGCTTTTCGTGCCGAGCCCTGGTATGAACTGCGTGCCAGCTCGGTTCTTGCTGAGCGAAACCCAACGGAAGAAGCTGTGATGTAGATTCGAGATGCAGCCGCGACCTAGACACAGCTTTGTCCCGTCAGTCCCATTTCGGACGATCGTCCTGACAATCCTCTTTCAATATCCTTAACTGCGAATTCTGGGCTCTAGATCACATGGCTCGGATTATGGTCAACAGAGACAAAATCTCCATAAGTTCAACACTGTAGAAGAGATTGGTATTCCCATGTACTCAGCGCATGATGAACTCGAAATGAGTCAATGCTCGGGCGGATGGTAAAATTAAGCCAACTCGATATCATTTCCTCTAGTGGTGGCAGTGCCTTTAAGCGTTCCTCGACAATCTGAGCCATGCAGACGAATGCATAGCAACTGAACATAGGAATTTCTACCACGCCCGGGTGCTAGTGGCAGGCCGTTAAGCACCAGTGCCGATGCAGAGGCGCTCAAAATTCTTGGACTTCGGGCCACGCAAGCGAGGTTTACTCCGCATAAGCTGCGATATGTTAGGCCAGTGTGCAGAAGACCGCTTCATTCAAGAATTGCTCGGGCTATGTGTCTCACCACGACAGAGATTTACATCCACGTAAGCGGAAAGAAGTTGGTGCTAATATTCGTTAAGTGCCTCCCCTCGCCGCACTTAGACCCCGATACTGATGAAGATTAGCGCCGAAGGTCTGCTGGTAAGAGTTCACTTCGAAAAGTGGGATTCAGAAATCCAGTCCCCATGGAGGAGCGCGAGTACTAGTAGTTCTGAGCCGACACCTACGTGGCGGTGGATTTCACTGTGGAAAAATTGTGGAAAAAGGTAGAAAGAATATTTTATAAAAGGGAATGAAGTGTCCCATATTGTACAGTTTCGACGGGGAGAATTTAATAGGCTGTGCGCGTGAACAAATTTCCTTGGTTGTGTCTCTTTCAAGCCACCGGCTTGACGCACCTAGGTGACCAGCAATACGGCAATGAACGCTGGCCGATTCATCTTAAATGCTGAAATGGGACTGAGAGGGTGGGGGCGTGTCTAGCTCGCGCATGCATCTCGAATCTGCATCACAAGTTCCCCCATCGGGATTTTCTCATGATGAATCGAGTTGGTACGCAGTTCACACCTTGGCTCGGCACGAAAAACGGGTTGCTGTGCAGTTTGAAGAAAAGTGTGTCTGCACGTTCCTTCCCCTTCTCCTTCAAGCCCACAGCTGGAGCGACCGTCGGAGTGTGGTGGGAATCCCGATGTTTAGTTGCTACGCATTCGTCGGCATGATTCAGACAGTCGAGGAGCACTTAAAGGTACTGCGAACGCTAGAGGAAATGTTATCGAGATGGGTTAGTTTTACCATTCGCGCGAGCAATGGCTCATTTCGAGTTCCTCATGCGCAGAATACAGGGGAATACTAATCTCTTCTACAGTGTTGAACTTATGGAGATTTTGTCTCTGTTGACCATAATCGTTCGCATGTGGGTTTAGGGTCCACGGTGCGCAGATCAAGAGGGTTGGCAGAACGATCGTCCGAAACGGGACTCAGAGGGCGGAAGTGTATTTATTTCCCTGATGTATCTCAAATCTATATCGCAACATCCTCCGTTGGGTTTCGCTCAGCAAGAGCCGAGCTGGTACGCAGTTCACACCATGGCTCGGCACGAAAAGCGAATTGCTGCCCAGTTTGAAGAGAAGAGTGTCTGCACGTTCCTTCCGCTTCTCCATCAAGTCCATACCTGGAGCGACCGTCGGAAAGTGGTGGAAATCCCGATGTTTAGTTGCTATGCATTCGTCCACATGGTTCAGACTGTCGAGGAGCGCTTAAAGGTACTGCGAACGCCAGGCGTGCTGGGTTTCGTAGGAAGTGAAAGACAAGGGACTCCGATTCCGGATGAGCAGATTGAGAGTCTCAGGAAAGCGATAAGCGAAAAGCTTCCGTGCTTGCCCCATCCGTTCATCAGTGTCGGGAAGCGCGTCCGCATTTGCGGGGGATCTCTTAACGGCGTTGAGGGGATCCTCATGCGTCAAGGCGCGGATCAAAGTCTGATCATATCGGTGGAGCTGCTTCAACGATCTGTCTCGATTCGAGTCGAAGGTTATGATATCGAGTTGGCTTAATTTTGCTGTTCGCGCGGGCAATTACTCAATTTGAGATCATCGTACCCGGGATGCAGAAAACTACCACTCAATTCTACAGAATTTCCCGTATGGAGATTTCAAGTTAGTTGACAATAATTAGTTATGTTTGAGTTCAGGGCTATTTCAATGGGATTGGCAGAATGAATCACCGATATGGTCCTGAGAGGGGGGAGGTGTATCCCCCCTGCCATTGCATACAGATGCTGCCTGATCACTCAATCTAATCGAAATTGATCCGATTGGCTCAGTTCTTGCGATTCCCCTGCATCTACAAGAAGCTCTCAAGAAATTTCATGGGTGCAACACAACACAAGCGAGTTGTACAATTGCCGCCGTTGGATGATGCGCTTGGAGTTGGTGAATTCATCCCCGGCAAGCAGAGGCATATTTTAATGGATGAACCGGAGATTCGAAAAACAGCAAATGAAGAAAACGAGGTACCGGCTCTCCCGGGCGGGAACTCCGAACGCTCAATGGGGATAGTCGAGCGCCGTGGTGTAGATAGGCTATTTCTTGAATATTACGGACTCATTGAACAACCCTTTGGCGTAACACCTGACCCGCGGTTCCTCTACCTCGGCGCCAAACACCGGCAAGCGCTTGATGTACTCAACTTCGGTACGGAACTAAATCGAGGTTTTCTGACGTTGATTGCCAAACCGGGAATGGGAAAGACTTCGCTCCTTTTCCACTATCTCGAGGGCCTGCGCGGCAAAGCACGAACTGTTTTCTTGTTCCAAACCGATGGTGACTCAACGGAACTGATGAGATACCTGCTTGCTGACCTTGGTATTGATGGCAAAGGGATGGATCTCCCGGAAATGCGGGTGGTGCTGAGTCAAGTCCTAATGGGTGAAATGGAGGCAGGCCGACGCTTCGTTCTTGTCATCGACGAAGCGCAAAACCTGGATGAGAAAGTTCTTGAATCAATCCGGTTGCTTTCCAATTTTGAGACGCCTTGGATGAAACTCATGCACATCGTCCTGGCAGGCCAGCCCCAACTGGACGAGCGATTGGCGCAGCCATCGATGACGCAACTCCGGCAACGAGTTTCGTTTGCGATTCGAATTGAACCGTTTACCCGCGAAGAGGTCGATCTTTACATCGATCATCGCCTTTGGATTGCTGGTTATAAGGGTTCCCCTCTGTTCAGTATTGGCGCCCGGACTTTGATTGCGGAACGGAGTGAGGGCATTCCTCGCGTAATTAATAACATGTGCTTTTGCGCTATGGCCTACGCATGGGCCATGAAGCGGAAAACCATCGACCGGGACATGATGAGCGAAGTATTGGCCGACTTAGATCCTGGATCTCCGATTGAAAAAATTGAAAAAGAAGTTGTCGCGCCAAAATTGCCGGTCGAACCCAAACTCAGCGTTTCACAAACTCCTCAACCTGTTGGTCTCACGTTAAAGCCCCCTCCTGCCCGGGGATGGCTCTCGAAGTTTCTAGCCGCATGCATGCTGCTCCTCGCTCTCGGCTGGTTTGGACTTCAACCAAACGTCGAAAAACGGGTAGGGTCTTCTTTCGATTCTCTTTCGGTTACTGTAAGAAGTTTTCTTGTGCCGTCGTCCGCCGCAGTGTCCCCCGACCCAGCATCAACGGTAGCTCCCGATAACTCATCGAATCGCCCGAAGCCAGAGGCGCTCTCTTACGAGAAGGACAGGAGTCTGCCAAAGCAACGCGGGGAAGAGTCATCGTCGTCGGGCGGGGGACGTAATTGAAATGTTTCACGGCTTCATGGCAAGTTGTGGTTTGATCCACAACAAAAGCGTCGCGCATCGTTGTGATATAGATAACGGGGAATCTGAATGGCCGAAGAATTAGACGAACCAGTATTTCGCAGCTGGGAAGAGTATTGGGCCATTGCGGTCCGACGGCGGTGGTGGATTTTGCTTCCACTTTTTTTGGTTTGGGCGGTCGTGTGGGGTGCGAGCTGGCTTCTGCCGGTAACGTATCAGTCTGAGTCGCTGATTCTGGTGGAACAGCAAAAGGTCCCCGATCAATACGTCGTCCCCAACGTTACCGGTGATCTCCAGCAACGTCTGCAGAGTTTGACGGAACAGATTCTCAGCCGCACACGCCTTCAAGCCACGATCGACCGCCTCCATCTGTACTCTCAGCCTGGGGGTCGGTTGAATTCTGGTGATCCGGTCGAGCAAATGCGAAACGACATCAAAATTGAGCTCGTATCGGCTCCTGACCACCCAGGTGAATATACGGCATTTAAAATGCGCTATTCCGCTGGATCGCCCGAACTGGCACAAAGGGTGAACGGCGAACTGAGCTCACTTTTCATCGCCGAAAACGTGAATGCGCAGCGGCAGCTTTCCGAAAACACAACTTCTTTTCTTGAAAGCCAGTTGGCGGACGCGAGAGCCAACATGGCCGAGCAGGAAGCCAAAGTTGCGGCCTTCAAGGCGAAACACCTCGGCGAACTGCCAAGCCAGTTGGAGAGCAATATGCAGATCCTGGCGGGTCTTCAATCTCAGTTGCAGAGCGCCCAACAAACGATGGATGCCGCCAGGCAACAGAAACTTTATTTGGAATCCTTGCTACAACAATATCAGTCGGTGCAAGCAAGTATGGGTGGCGGAGATTCTACGGGTGGACCGCCCCAAAGCTTAGAGACAGACCTGCTCGCAATGCGCCTTAAGCTCCAGGATTTGCAGTCACGGTATACCGAAGAGCATCCAGACATTATTGCGCTCAAGGGTAAGATTGCGAAGGCAGAACGCTTGAAGAAGCAAAGCGAAAGCGAAATGGCCGCCAATCAGAAGGACGGAAAGACAGCGAGTGCTGTCGACTCCGCGGGGGTGATGGGAGCACAGCGCGGTTCACCGACCCCCATCATGCAGGTGCAAAGCCAGCTGAAGGCGAATCAGTTGGAGATCTCGAACATCCAGCAACACGAAAAGGATCTGGAGTCTCAAATTACTGGATATCAAGCGCGCCTGAATTTGACTCCAGAGACAGAGCAGGAGTTGACAGCCGTTTCCCGCGGGTATGAAGAATCCAAGACCAATTATAACTCGCTTTTGCAGAAGCAAATGCAATCACAGCTTGCAACAAGCCTCGAAAAGCGGCAGCAAGGGGAACAGTTCCGGATCGTCGATCCGCCGAGCTTGCCGAAAAAACCGTCCGCGCCAAATCACCTGTGGTTCAGTCTGGGGGGATTGCTTGTTGGTGCTTCTCTCGGACTGGGCCTAACCGCTCTACTTGAAATGACGGACGTACGCGTCCGGCAAGAAAAAGATCTTGTCGGGATTGTTCCGGTCAGCGTGCTGGTTGGCATTCCCCACTTGAGCACGCCGGGCGAGACTCATTTTCGCGTACTCAGATGGTGGACGGAGCTTGGCACAGCGGGGGCAATAGTGGTTTTGATTGTGCTCGGTAATCTCTACGCATTCATTAAGGGTTGAATGCCCCGTTCAAATGAAGAATTCGTGTGAAACAGTATGAGCCGGCTATTTGAAGCCTTAAGCGGTCTTAAGACGAAACACCGGGCGACGGAGGTTGTAGCTCTGAACGTGGAAGCTCCGTTCACTGTTGTTCCGTCGCCGGCCAAACAAGAAGCGAAACCGGAACACTACTCGCTAAAAATGGTTCAGGCGACGGTGGGTCCTCTCGCTCTGAATCATGCCGTGACCGTGCAAGAAGGGGAAGAAGGGAACAAGGTCGTGCCGAAGCTGGTCGAGCCCGTTGAGACTCCTGCAGTCTTGGTGAGCCCATTGCCTGAGTCGCACTTAGTCGCCTTGACGGATCCGAATAGTCTGGGTGCGGAGAAATTTCGAGCTCTCGTCACACGGTTAGACCACCTGCGCAACCAACGTGAGCTAAGGTCCTTCCAGGTCACCAGCAGTGTGATCGACGAGGGCAAAACCCTGGTAGCCGGAAATTTAGCGGTGACACTTTCAAAGTATTGCGGTTCTAAGACTCTGCTTGTCGAAGGCGATTTGCACAGGCCGAGCTTGGCAAGTTTTTTTGGCTTAAGCGAATTGCGCGGCCTGAATCACTGGTGGTCCGGCGGAGATCAAGAGCTCGGGAAGTTCGTTTACCGATTGAATGGAATGCCACTATGGCTTCTTCCTGCTGGAAAACCCTCCGATCAGCCATCGGACCTTTTACGTTCCGCACGGTTTGTTAAAGCTTTTGCACAGCTGGTCAGTCAATTTGAATGGATCGTCGTGGATTCGACCCCGATGCTGCCCATTGTGGACGTCAATCTATGGTCGAGACTCGTGGATGGCATGCTGCTCGTGGTGCGGGAGGGCCTGGCGCCGGTCAAAGCTCTGAAGAGAGGTTTACAGGCTCTCGACCATCCGAAGTTAATCGGCGTGGTGATTAACGAGGCAACGGAATTCGATCACGTTAATTATGAAGGTAAATATTACGGCGACTCGCAAACCCGGGAAAAATCGACCAAGAAAAGATTGTAGAGTGCGATCGTTCCTGAAATCCATGCCTGTAAGCCAATCTTGATCATAAAAACATTCAAGTCCACGCCGGTTGTTGTTCCGGCGGACTCCAAATTGTCGAGCCATGCTACCGAACATTGATACCAGCTTCTGGTCGCGCGCTGCCCACAGCATTCGATTTCGTCGTGGCGGCGTTTTCCCGGCAACCACAATGAACGCGTCCTCGCCTGCTTCGGTGGACTGGGAACGTTCACGGGGAGCCAGCATCTTCCCGGCCAGAGATGTGACGGGAGCAACCTACGGACTGATGTTGCTTACGGCTCTGGTGCTGATTCTCTACGGCAGAGTTCTCGTGTCCATGGCGCAACAATGGTTCGACGATCCGAATTACGGACACGGTTTCTTGGTTCCGATATTTGCGGCCTATGTTCTATGGCGTAAACGTTATTCAATACAAGAGATTTCTGCTCACGCCAATAACTGGGGACTGGCGATCATGCTTGCCGCCATCGGCCTCTTAGTCCTTGGTACGCTGGGCTCGGAGCACTTCACGGAAAGAATTTCGTTCCTGATTCTGATCTCAGGGATCATAGTATTTTTGGTGGGTTGGAAAGCGCTTCGATCAGTGGCGTTCCCAATGGGCTATCTGATCTTCATGATCCCGCTGCCTGCAATCATTTACTACGAGCTGACATTTCCTCTGCAATTGCTCGCTTCCCGGCTGGGCGCGGACGGTTTGGTGGCTCTCGGCGTCCCCACCGTGCGAGAAGGAAATCTGCTAATTCTTCCTAACTGCACGCTCGAGGTGGTGGAGGCTTGCAGCGGAGTCCGGTCACTGCTTTCGTTATTGGCCGCCGCCGTCGGTTATGTCTATCTCGTCGAGCCCAGCACCTGGAAACGCTACATTTTAATTGCCGCCACAGTTCCGATTGTGATCTTCAGCAACGGATTGCGGCTCGTCGCAACGGGAGTCCTTAGTTTCTTCTTCGGACCCGGGGTTGATTCCGGATGGCCGCATATAGGACTTGGCTTGGCATTCTTCGGGGTCGCTTTCCTATCGATTCTCTTGATTCATCTCTTTCTTCGGCAGTTCAAGATCGGGCCGATGGCGGAGTCGGATCCAACATGTTAATCGTGAGGATTTTCGTTGCTGGGCTCCTTGTAATCGCCGGAATTATCGCGACGCATACCATGGCGCCTTTGTCCGCGGCCCAACCGCACCGGCCGTTGCAGGAATTCCCCGCCAAGATCGCTTCCATGCAAAGCGAGGAACTTCTATTCGAAGCTGGCGTCGTGAAAGAAATCGGAGTCGATGATTACATCAATCGAGAATATTTCGGCGACGGACGGCCGGTCGAACTTTACATCGGCTACTACAAGGATCAACGATCGGGAGATGCCATTCATTCACCACGGAATTGCCTGCCGGGCTCCGGTTGGGAGCCAATTCACTCGTCTCACGCGCAAATCGGGTCTGCAGGCGAAACCGTAATCGTGAATGAATATCTCGTGGAAAAAGGAAATAGACGCGATTTAGTCCTGTATTGGTATCAAACCCATGGACGGATTATCGCGAGTGAATATTGGGCGAAATTCTGGCTCGTCGCGGACGGTGTCAGACACAAGAGCACCGACGGAGCGTTGATACGCATCTGGACCACGGCGGAGGACGGAGAGCATGCGGCGGAAACTCGCGCGACGCAGTTCGCTCGCCAAGTGTATCCGCAAGTTTCCGAGTTGCTGCCCAACTGACGGATAGGGAAGAGTGTCCCCCCGATCTTGAACTCAATTTTTGGAATTAGCCCCGCAGTAAATGTTCTAGGTTGTGAGAAAAAGACAGACTTGATTTGGAGGATAAGATGAATAAATCACTTGCTTTGCGCGCGGCATTTTTGTTCGTTGCCGTGCTAATGAGTTCAATCTTTCTAGCGGCGGCAACGGGCGCAGCTTCCGTTCCGGCGGCGGAAAGATTGGGTTGGGGTATGCCCACGGTGGGACTTGCCTCAAGTTCCCACGCATCGCCGCTTTTCACATTCTTGGCCGGCCCTCTTACCTTTGACGGGGATAGAGATAGGGGCAAGGACTGGGACAATGACGGAGACCATGACCGCGACCATGACCGGGATCATGACCACGATCGAGATCACAAAAAGGGAGATCCTCATGCTCCGAGTCCAACTCCGGAACCGTCGACACTTTTGTCGTTTGGCGCCGCGTTGTTGATTGGCGGTGGAGTGATTTATTCTCGCCGACTGAGTAGGAACAGAAAATAACTCTCCCCGTTCTACGCAATGCAGTTCCAATCGCAAAGAATGATTTGGATAGTGCTGCTCAGAGCTTGGCCCAGACTTGCTCGTCAGCCCGGAAAACAAAATAGCAAATCACAGTTAAGACGATGGTGAGGTGTGACTCAATGCGATATTTAGTCACAGGCGGTGCAGGATTCATTGGCTCCAATACTGTTCAGGAATTGGTTCGATGTGGTCATAAGGTTGTGGTTCTAGACAATCTTTCAACCGGCAAAGAATCAAATCTCGCTGGTGTGAGAGACCTAATCGAGTTCATTCACGGAAGCATTACCGATCTGGAGAAGGTTCGCGCGGCGTGCCTGGGAGTTGACTACGTCCTGCACCTCGCCGCGCGAACTTCAGTCCCGCGCTCGATGAAGGAGCCAATCGAAACGAATCACGTCAACGTGGACGGTACTCTAAATGTTCTCTTGGCGGCGCGCGATGCAAAGGTAAGGCGAGTTGTGTTTTCAGCGTCGTCATCGGTGTACGGTGAAACGCCCACTCTGCCAAAACGCGAAAGTATGACGCCAGCACCGATTTCTCCGTACGGCGTAACGAAGCTGATGGGGGAGGTTTACGGAAAGTTATTTCACCGCATTTATGGATTGGAATTTGTGGCACTCCGATATTTCAACATCTTTGGGCCACGGCAGGATCCCGATTCACCTTATTCGGGGGTCCTATCGCGATTCAACGCAGCGCTTTTGGAGGGGAGAGAACCCACCATTTACGGGGATGGGCAGCAGTCTCGCGATTTCACCTTCGTTGCGAATGCAGTTCAGGCGAACCTGCTGGCCTGTACTGCGCAAAATGTGGCTGGCCTTGTATTCAATATCGGTACCGGCGACCGGTACACGTTGAATCAGACGCTTGAGATGCTTGGCCAAATTACCGGCCGGTCAGGGAACACCAAGTATGCTACGCCGCGCGAGGGTGACATTCTTCACTCTCAAGCTGATATCTCAGAGGCGCGCGAAAGACTTGGTTACAGCCCGCTGGTAGGATTTGAGGAAGGCTTGCGGCGAACTTGGGAATGGTTCTGCGAAACCTACACCACAAAAGAGCTGGTATTGGGAGCGGCTGCCGGCTCTGCCCGATTCATAGGAGTTGCTCCTTTGTCCGGCGGACTTCCCCACAACAAACAAACCGTGATTACAGAATAATGGAATCCATTAAGGGTAAAGATTTGAGTTCATATTCGTCTTGGCAGTACAACCGCGCTCTTGTGCAAGTGAAAACCGACTAAGGCCAGATACGTAATCCCGAGTTCATTCTTTGATCCGATTACTACACGCCTATTTTCCGAGACGAACCTTCTTCCTGGGAGTTTCAGAAGCGTGCCTGGTTTCTCTTGCCTTCCTTACGGCCACCCTTGCGCGGGTGGGTGCTGTCGGCGCGGGGCGAGTACTTAACTACCAATATGGTTCCTTAAAGATCCTAATAATGTCGGGTGTGATCATTATCTGCATGCACTATTTCGATCTATACGACACTTCCGTTTTAAGCAATCGAAGTGAAGTTCGTATCCGTCTATTCCAGGCGCTAGGCACCGTATATAGTATCTCTGTTCTGCTCTACTTCTTCTATCCTCCTCTAGAACTAGGTAGAGGGATTTTTGTTATCGGTCTCCTACTCACTGCAATGCTCCTGTTATTCTGGCGGGGTTTGTTCTCAAAAATTAACAGCGTGCCGGGGTTTGCCGACCGGGCGCTCATATTTGGTGAAGGGCCGTTAGCCGAATTCCTCGAAACAGAATTTGAATCACGTCCTGAGTTGGGACTGCGCGTCGTTGGTCATGTTCTGCCAAGTAGCAATGGAAACGGAAATCATCCTGGAGGCTACGAACCCACCGAATTCCGTGGTGATCATTCAGGGACAGACGTGGCTGATGACCTTTCGCGCACTGTCAAGAATCTTCGTGCAACCCGCATCGTTGTCGCCATGGGCGACCGACGTGGCAAGCTTCCTGTCGACGTGCTGCTTTCCCTAAAGTGTCGTGGATTGCAAGTCCAAGACGGAGTTGAAGTCTATGAAGCGATTACTGGAAAAGTTCCAATCGAATCAGTTCGCTCTGGCTGGTTACTTTTCTCGCCCGGCTGTCATGCTTCCCGGTTTCATCTGGCTTACAAGCGAGCTGCATCCGTTTTGGTTTCTACCGTTGGGCTAATACTGAGCCTACCCCTGCTTCCATTCATTATCTTGGTAATCAAGCTAACCTCACCAGGACCAGTGATTTACCGCCAGAGACGCGTAGGACGGGACGGCGTTTTATACTATTGCTATAAGTTTCGCACGATGTGCGCTGACGCAGAGGCAGATACCGGACCAACCTGGGCCGGGGACGACGATCCACGCATCACTTCAGTTGGAAAATTTCTCCGGCAATCACGGATGGATGAAATTCCACAGTTGTGGAACGTGTTGAGGGGAGACATGAGCTTGATTGGTCCGCGGCCCGAGAGGCCTGAGTTCGTGGAGATGCTCTGTAAACAGATTCCTTACTATAACTTGCGGCACACTATACGCCCCGGGATCACCGGGTGGGCTCAGATTCGGTACAAGTATGGAAGCTCGATTGAAGATGCCAAGGAAAAACTTCGCTATGACCTGTTCTACATCAAGAACATGTCGGCAGGGCTCGACTCGCTCGTCTTTCTCGAGACCATCAAGATCATATTGCTAGGGCGGGGCGCAAAGTGAAGCTGTTATTCTGGCTGTCCTTGTCCTTGATTTCCTTTACTTACGCAGGTTACCCGATTTTTCTATATCTTCGGGCCTGGTACTCGGCCTCGACCAGTTCGGCGAGCACGGATTTTTCCTCGGGTAACGATCGTTCTGGCCGTTCACAATGAAGAAAAGGATTTGTTGCGCAAATTGCATAACCTGGCTGCACTGGGCTATCCGGCCAATCGCCTCGAAGTCATTGTCATTTCCGATGGTTCAACTGATCAGACAAATAAGATTCTCGGTGTATGGCAGGATTCCAGCCGTCGAGCGGTGATCTTGCCAAAGCATCAGGGTAAAGCGAATGCATTGAACCATGGCATTGCTGAAGCACATGGTGAAATCATCTGTTTTACCGATGTGAGGCAGACAATCGCTTCCAACGGTTTGAATAATCTGATCGCGAATTTTGCGGATCTCTCAGTAGGCTGCGCGAGCGGCGCGCTCATGATCGGTGACAACGAGTCCGCACCATCCTCCGATGGCGTAGGCCTGTACTGGCGATTGGAAAAAAACATTCGAAACTGGGAGGGACTCGCCGGATCAGCGGTTGGGGCAACGGGGGCTTTCTATGCGGTTCGAAAAGATCTGCTCTTGCCGCTTCCCATGGGAACAATTCTAGACGATGTATACATTCCGCTACAGGTTGCGAGGCAAGGCAACCGAGTTGTTTTCGATCCCGAGGCTGTGGCTTGGGACGACTTCACACCCAGCCCTAAACAGGAATTCCGCCGGAAAGTAAGAACTCTGGCTGGCAACTATCAATTGTTGCAGTTAGCTCCCTGGCTCCTAACGGGCACCAATCCACTCCGTCTTCAGTTGGTTTGCCATAAACTTCTTCGCCTCTTGGTGCCCTTTACCTTGGTTGGTGTCCTCGTTTCAACGTTTTGGCTCCGACATGGCATATATGAACTCGCTCTGGTCATCCAGATTGTCCTCTACACGCTAGCTATTTTGACGGCGTTGCGTGCCAAGCTTGGTGTTCTAACCCGTTTATCGAATATTTCATTGGCGTTTATTGTGTTGAATACGGCGGCCGCCGTCGCCCTGATCTACTTCATAACGGGCAGGAAGGCAGTATGGGCTCGGCAACCGACTTAATTCAGAACGACCCGGGCAATGTGATCGACGGGACGGCCATGGATCGCGCCCTAACGCAGCGCCCTACTTCACGGCGGAAACCGCTCGTTGGGGCGTACGTTGCTCTGGTCCTATTTATGGTTATTTATTGTGCGCGGCCTGAGGACTGGATTCCCGGTCTGTCGCATGTGCCGCTGGCAAAGATCGCCGGAGTCCTGGCATTAATTGGTTTGGTGTTTTCTCTTCCATATATCCGCGACCGCTTCCCTCGAGAAGTCATATGTTTATTTCTGCTGATCGGGCAGTTGTTCCTTGCGTCGCTATTTTCTCCCGTGTGGCGCGGCGGGGCGGTTATGACGACACTTGACTTCGCAAAGATTTTACTCATTGTCGTGGTGATGATTACGGTGGTGAATACAACGACGAGGTTGCGTTTGCTCATCTTCGTCCAGGCTGCCTCTGTGGCCTTGATTGCCGCGGTTACTATTCTGAAAGGTCGCTTGCTCGGTGGGCGATTGGAAGGGATGCTTGGTGGAAATTATACCAATCCCAACGATTTAGCGCTCGCAATGGTTATCTCGCTTCCCTTGTGCCTTGGGCTGCTGTTCATGTCTAGGAATCGGATTTGGAAGGCTGCGTGGGCGCTAGGTATGATTGCGATGGCTTACGCACTATTCCTGACGGGATCAAGGGCTGGATTTATTGCTCTGATGATTGCCGCAGTCGTGTGCCTATGGCACTTTGCCATCCGCGGGCGCCGGCGGTATTTGCTGGCGCTTGTACCGTTAGCAGGTGTGATTTTTTGGCTATCTTCTGGAAACATTTTGAGTAGACGTCTCAAAGGGACCGTCGACGAGAAGGACGATGCGGCATCTGCGTACGATTCGGCTCAGCAGCGGCAACAATTATTCTGGCGAAGCATTGACATCACGAAAGAACATCCGCTATTCGGTGTAGGCCCAGGAAATTTCGCGCAACTGTCCGGTTCCTGGCATGTCCCGCACAATACCTTCACCCAACTGAGCTCGGAAGGAGGTCTGCCGGCGCTAATTTTATATCTGTTAATTTTGTGGCAGGGTTTTACGAATGTAAGAAAAGCCAGACGGCTGGCGTCGAAGCGCTCAGAGTCGAGACTCCTAGCCGGGGCCCTCCACGCCAGCTTGATTGGATACATCGTAGGCTCTGTGTTCGGGAGTGTAGGCTACCAGTTTTTTCCTTATATCTTAGTTGCATATACCACGGTGCTTTTCTTGGTCACCAAGAACGCTGCTTTGCGTTCCAAAGAGTCCAAATCGGTGACCCAATCAAGTCTTAAGAACCAAGAATATGCACACACGCCAGAATTGGATCTGTCTTGGAATCTACTAATGTAAGGTGATCAGATGGACGCGATTCCTAGCCTAACCACTGTGACCGAGTGACGATCAGCCAATCCCGATTTCCAGCCGACCGAACTCGCCGCGCAATACTTAATGATTTGAGGCTCGGTATAATTTTGCTGACGACTTAACCAGCATTAGCTCTCCTGCATTAGAAGCAATAACCTTCGGTCTGGAGCCCTGAGGCAATGAAAAGAAGTGTGAGCATATTCGGCCTTGGGTATGTGGGCTCGGTTACGTCCGCCTGTTTGGCTCGCCTAGGTCACCGAGTGCTCGGTGTGGACATAAATCCCGAGAAGGTCAAGATTCTTGAATCTGGTCATAGCCCGATCGTTGAACCGGGGCTTCAAGAGCTAGTGGCTTCTGAGAATAAGGCTTGCCGGCTGCACGCTACAACGGATACGGTTTCAGCGGTTCTTCAGTCTGAGATTTCTCTGGTTTGCGTGGGCACGCCGAGCCAGCGTAATGGCAAGCTTGACCTGAGCCATATCGGGCGTGTATCCCGCGAAATTGGCGAGGCACTGCGCCGGAAACGTGAGTTCCACCTGGTTGTGATGCGAAGCACCATTCTTCCGGGGACGACCGAATCGGTGATCATCCCCATTCTGGAGGAGGCATCCGGGAAGCGCGCGGGTAGCGATTTCGCCGTATGTTTTAACCCGGAGTTCATCCGTGAGGGGACGGCAGTGGCGGATTTTTTCGACCCGCCCTTCACGGTATTCGGTGCGAAAAACAACGATTGCTTGCAACCCTTGCGCGATCTGTACGAAGGCCTGTCGGGACGGGTGTTTGAAACGAATCTCGCGGCAGCCGAAATGGTGAAGTACGCGTGCAATGCATTTCACGCGGTAAAAGTAGACTTTGCCAATGAGCTCGGGACACTGTGCAAAGGCTTTGGCGTTAGTACCTCGGCGGTAACAGAAATTTTCACATCGGACGTCCGACTCAACATCTCGCCCGCTTACTTGTCTCCCGCTTTTGCTTTCGGAGGGTCTTGTTTGCCGAAGGATCTGCGCGCGCTGATTTACCGCGCGAAAGAGCTCGACCTGAGCCTGCCTTTGCTTGAGGAAGTCTTGCCCAGCAATGTCCGCCACATCGAGCGAGCAGCGGAGGCCGTGTTACGGATGAACATCCGCAAAGTCGGTGTCCTGGGCTTGAGCTTTAAGACCGGCACCGACGACCTCCGGGAGAGCCCGCTGGTGCAGCTCATCAAGCGTCTTATCGGCGAAGGGCTCGAGTTACGAATATGGGATCGCGATGTTTCGCTCGGCCGGCTAGTGGGATCCAACCGCCAATACATCGAAGAAGTCATCCCCCACATCGGCTCGCTTCTATGTTCAACGGTGGAAGAAGTCGTTAAGACGGTCGACCTGGTATTGGTTGGGACCAAGGCCGTGAATCCGCAGGTGCTCAGCGATTTACTCCGTGAGGATCAAGCGGTGATTGACCTAGTCAATCTGAATCCAGCGGAGCGCCCGCACGGCCCTTTTCGCTATGAAGGAATCTGCTGGTAAAAGGACAGAGTGTTGAAGATTCTATGGGTTAAGGTCGGAGGGCTTGTTCCGCTGGATACGGGCGGCAAGATCCGCAGCTACCATATCTTGCGGGAGTTGGCTCGCCGACACGATGTCACCTTCTTCACCTCTTATGCAGAGCATCGCGACGACATCCACGGAGAGTTGGACCGCATCTTTGCTCGAGTGATTCGTTATCCCTTGCGCGTCCCCCCATCGAGAAGCTTCGGACATCTTACCCACTATGTCTGCGGTATTTTCTCCAGTCAGCCTCATCAGCTCGTCAGGTACCGCAGCCCGCAAGTGACCCTGGGTCTTCGGCGCTTGCTCGAAAAAGAAAAGTTCGATGTCGTTGTATGCGATTTTCTTGCGGCAGCAGGGATGATCCCGTGGCAATTTCCGATCCCAAAAGTGCTCTTCACACACAACGTTGAAGCACTCATTTGGAAGCGCCAATGTGCGGTAGTGCGTAATCCATTGTGGAAAGCAATCAGCTGGCGCGAGTACCGCACGACAGCCCTCGCCGAGCGCCGTTATCTGAATCTCGCCGACCATGTCCTGACAGTTTCCGACACGGATCGGGACCTCTTCGCACGCACTATTAAACCGTCCAAGATCACGGTAATTTCCACCGGTGTGGACTCGGACTTCTTTCATCCGGCCACCGGGGAGGAACAGCCCAATACTCTGGTCTTCACGGGTTCCATGGACTATATGCCAAACGAAGATGGTATCTGCTACTTCATGCAACAGATCCTGCCTCGAGTCCGGCTGCACCTACCAAACGTTGCCCTCCTGGTTGTTGGGCGCCGCCCGTCAGCGCGATTGCTCAAGTTGGCCGCGATGACCCCAGGTGTAGAGGTTACAGGAGGAGTCGAAGACATTCGGCCCTACGTGCAGCGTGGATCTGTCTACGTCGTTCCCTTGAGAGTCGGCAGCGGCACACGCCTCAAAATCTTTGAGGCGATGGCTATGGGGAAGGCCGTAATTTCGACTTCTTTGGGTGCAGAAGGGTTGCCGGTCCGCTCGGAACAAAACATACTGATCGCGGACACCCCCGAAGCATTTTCAAATGCCATTGTGCGACTGTTGGGAGATCGCAACCTTCGCAGCAACCTTGGCCGAGCGGCACGAGAACTGGTCGTTCAAAAACAGAGCTGGGCTTCGGTCGTGCAACACTTCGAGTCAACTTTGGAAACGCTGTTAAGTCCAGACAAGATGCTCGTCGAAAGTATTGGGTCTTAAGAGATTGCAATCGAGGAAACTTTGAGGAGTTGGGGTCTCCTCGACGGTAAGGAATGTTTGGGCCCACGATCGCGTGATCCCGGAAGACTAACCTCCCTCCACAGATGATCGGCACCAACTCAATCAACGGACCTCACCTGCCGATGATTCACTTGAAACCAACCGGCTCACGCCCTCGCGTTATGCTTTTTACTGACAGCTTTTCGCGTGGCGGAACCGAGCAGCAGTTTGTCCGGTTTGTTAAGCGTATCGACAGAAACCAATACGACATTCTGATTGCATGCCTGCAGAGTAATGGCCCTTTGCTTTCCGAAGTGGAGTCTCTCGGCATTTCCATCGTCGAATTCCCCATCGATTCCCTCTATAACTTTAAGGCGGCAAAGCTTTTCGTTCAGCTGGTTCGATTTCTGCGCCACGAACAGATTCAGATTGTGCACACATTCGACTTCTATACCTCCGTCTTTGCGGTTCCGGCCGCACGCCTCGCGGGGGTGCCCGTGGTGCTGGCCAGCCGCCGCGAATTGCTGAATCTGCGCACTCCTTGGCAGCAACGAGCGATCCACGTTGCCTGCAGATTAGCAACCGGTGTAGTAGTAAATTCTCGCGCGGTCGGACATGACATGGTCGGTTTGGAGTCTGGGAACCGAAGGAAAATCGACGTACTGCCCAATTGTATTGATCTGGATAAGTTCGAGCAAAAATTGTCTGCCGGAGAAATCCGGCGAGAACTCGGTTTATCCCCGAAATCGATCCTGATCGGAGCGTTGGGAAATTTGCGTCCAGAAAAGGATCTGGAAACATTTCTGCGGGCAGCGCGCGCCATTGTCGATGCGATCCCATCGGCTGAATTTCTGGTGATTGGCGATGGCACGGCAGGTAATCAGCTCAAATCGTTAGCTAATGATTTGCACCTATCAGAGTCGGTTCACTTTCTGGGTGAACGACCGGACGTCCCTGATCTTCTGGCCGCACTGGATATCCTGGTATTGTCTTCTTATACGGAGAGTTTCCCGAACGCAATTCTAGAAGCTATGGCCATGGGTAAACCAGTCGTTGCCACCAACGTGGGAGGCATACCTGAATTAGTTGAGGAAGGACATACAGGCTTGTTAGTTCCTCCCAGGGATCCAAAGGCAATCGCCGACTGCGTCCTTTCGCTTTGTCGAGATTCCGCACGACGCCTGCAGATGGGACGAGCAGCACGCGCGCGAGTCGAGAGCAACTTCACAGTCCAAGCCGTAACCGCACAGCTCGAAGGTATCTATGTTCGGTCACTGCGCGAGCGCTTTGGCTCTGCGTGAATCTGGCGCGGATTGCTCGATAAATCCTGACATGGCTATTGCCAACATGGAACGGGTCCGACACCTCCGCCAAATGAGCCTGGCGGAACTGCGCTTCCGACTCGCACAGAAGCTGCGCATCGGCCGCGAGCGGATGGCTTCGACGTGGACCCGGAACGGCTCGCTCGTCAATCGTTATTCGTGGAAGTATCCCTGGAACGCCTCCAACATCGCTGACCCGATTTTGCGCACTCTTCTATCAAGGGAAGATGCGGCGGCGGAATCGGAGCTGGCAGAATATCTTCTTGGTCGCAAGGAACCCGCTTTCTACTTTTCAGGGGATGAAGCGGAGGAGATAGTTCGGGGGTATCGTCGATCTTTTCCACAACGCATTCAGCAAATTGTGGAGGAAGCGGAGAGTTTGTGTGCGCACCGCATGACGATTTTCGGGTATCCCGAAGTCACCTGCGGGGCGCTCATCCCCTGGCGGACGGATCTTATCCACGGCATCGAATCGGGCTTGGAGCACTGGAGCCAGATCCCATATCTCGATTTCTCTAAAGTCGGTGACAGTAAGATCGTGTGGGAACCAAATCGCCACCAGCATCTTGTTACGCTAGCGCTCGCCTACAGACTGACGGGTGATCTGCGTTATGCAAAGGAATGTTTCGCTCAATGGGACCACTGGCAGAGCGAGAATCCCCACCTGCGCGGGATCAACTGGGCGAGCAGCCTCGAGTTGGCGTTTCGTGCATGGTCGTGGATATGGATGATTCGACTTCTGGCGAGCAGCCAGGCGATGACCGGCAGGCGCTTTGGAAATTTGACTGGGGCTTTGGCCCAACATGCGGATTTTATAGCCGCGAATCTTTCCACCTATTATTCTCCGAATACCCACCTGCTCGGCGAGGGTTTTGCCCTTTTTGTGATCGGTTTGCTTTATCCGGAATTGCGCCACTCCGAGACTTATCGAGAAACGGGCAGAAAAATCCTTCTAGAGGAAATCACCAACCAGGTTCGCGAGGATGGATCTCACGCGGAGCAGTCCACCTACTACCATAGGTATGCCACGGATTTCTTCCTATCCGCCGCAATCCTCGCAGATCGAAATGGATGCTCCTTCCCCAACAGCTATCGTGAGGCCCTGGGACGTATGATTGATTTCATGATTCACAGCGCGTGGCCGGACGGCAGTCACCCTATGGTAGGTGACGCGGATGGCGGCAGGTTATTGCCGTTTGGCGTGCGCGATCCGAATGATCATCGAAGCACCCTTTCGACCGCGGCAGTCTACTTCGAACGTGGAGATTTGCGAGATCGAGCCGGGCAGCTTAGCGAGGAAACCCTGTGGTTACTGGGCCCCCACGCGGCTGCTCGATTTCAGGAATTGACTCCGAAACCGCCTGCCGAGACATTGAGGACATTCCCACAATCCGGGTTCGTCGTGATGCGAAATGATTGGCAGAGTGATACGAACATGTTGGCCTTCGATGCGGGGCCACAAGGAATGGGTAACTGCGGCCACGGCCATGCCGACGCCTTGAGTGTGGTCTGTTCCGCACAGGGTACGAACTGGTTGGTGGATCCGGGGACGTTTGTGTACACCGCTTCCAAAGAGTGGCGCGACTATTTTCGTTCCACCCAGGCTCACAGCACCCTTGTGGTCGACGGACAAGGGCAGGCGGAGTCAGGTGGACCTTTCAAATGGCTTAGCCCATGTCCAGCACGGCTTGAGAGCTGGGTCACACTGCCCAATTTGGACTACGCAAGCGGAATGCATGAAGGGTACAGGCGGCTTTCGGAACCAGTCATACACCGGCGCCGGGTAGTTTTTGTGAAACCGGATCGGTGGTTCTTGCTCGACGATTTGAGCGGCGCGGGGACTCATTCGTTAGAGTTCTTCTTCCACTTTTCCCCGGATATCGAGCTGCGTGTCGAGGAACACTCGTGTTGGGCGACAAAGGGCGACAATCGTTTTCTGATCATCGCGGATCCGTGCGTGTCTCTCGATGCAGGTCGCGGCGAAGAGGGCTCCGTGCGAGGGTGGTACTCGCAGGATTACGGTCATCGTGAACCTACTCCCGTGTTGGCGGGCAAGACTTGCTGCTCCGTGCCCGCTCGATTCCCGTGGATCCTGTGGCCAGGCGCGCCGGACGACGCCCGTCTTCTTCAACTGCCCGGTCAGGGCTCGGCGTGGACTTTGGAGACGAATGCGCAGGTCGACTCTTTCATCTGCCCCGACGCGTTAGGGATGCAGCCGGATCAGAAGGCCGCAACCGACGCCGAGTTTGCCTTTCTCCGGCAGAGCCGGGATTCGAAGCTGGAGCGGATGACGTTGCTCCAAGGATCGTGGCTAAGCCTGCAGGGAGCGCCCGAATTTCGCAGTCGAGGGAAGATCGAGGAGTTTAACTTGGTTTGCGAGGGCGACTCACTGGAAATCCGCATGCAGCCGGTGCGTCCGTTCACACTAGCGGTCCGAGGGGCGACCTCTGTTCGATTGAACGGCAAACTGGCTGAGTTCACGCACACGGACGACGGGATTGCGGTCTCGGAAGGAAAAAACTAAGTAAATGTGCGGAATTTGCGGAATTTTGGAGCTGGAAAGTGGGCATCGGGTCTCACAGGAGAACATCGAGGCCATGGCTCAGAAACTCGTTCACCGCGGACCCGATGACGCTGGATATTACTTGACCCCCCCCGTCGCTTTGGGGTTCAGGCGGCTGAGCATTGTGGATTTGAGCGGCGGCCACCAGCCGATGTCGAACGAGGACGGAACCGTTTGGATTGTCTTCAACGGCGAAATCTATAATCACGCGTCGATCCGCCCTGATCTGGAACTTCGCGGCCACTGCTACTCCACACGCAGTGATACAGAAACGATTCTCCACCTCTATGAAGAATACGGTGATGACTGCGTCCAGCATCTCCGCGGGATGTTTGCTTTTGCCATCTGGGATTCGTTGAAGAGACGCTTGTTTTGCGCACGGGACCGGTTAGGCATCAAGCCATTCTATTACGCCGTGACACAGGGAAGATTTGCGTTCGCTTCCGAGATGAAGGCGCTGTTCGAGATGCCAGGGCTTCATCCACAAATGAACCACAGCGCATTGCCCGAGTTCTTCGCGCTCGGCTATCTCTCCGCCAGCGATTCACTATTCCGAGGGATTTCCAAGCTTCTCCCGGGCCATCATCTCAGTATCGATCTGAATCACCCAGATCCGCTGCCACGCATCGAACAGTACTGGGATTTGGACCTCACTTCCGAGGAGACGGAACTCACGGAAGTCGAGTACATCACACGGTTCCGAGAACTTTTTACTGAATCGGTCCGAATGCGCCTGATGAGTGATGTTCCTGTGGGTGTGTTCCTTAGCGGCGGGCTCGATTCCAGCTCGATTGCAGCAGTTATGGCTGGCCTCTCGAAAGACCGAATCAAAACGTTCTCGGTCGGCTACGCGGAGGATCGCTTCAGCGAATTGCCTTACGCGCGAAGCTTGGCCGACCACATTGGCGCAGAACACAACGAGGTTATCCTCAGACCGGACGACTTCCTGAACAGCTTGCCACGGTTGATTTGGCACGAGGACGAGCCAATGGTGTGGCCCTCGAGTGTCGCACTTCATTTCGTTTCTCAGTTAGCGAGTCAGAAGGTAAAAGTGGTCTTGACGGGCGAGGGAGGTGACGAACTCTTGGCTGGATATATGAAGTACCGCGCCACATTGTTCAACTTGCGATACGGCCCCGCCTACGAACAATTGGTGCCTGCGCAACTACGCGGCATGATGCGCGGAGCGTTGGACCGTCCGGTGCTGCCGGCATCCATTCGGAGAAAACTCCGCCACTCGTTCCTCTATTACGGGAACCAGTTTGAGAAGATTTATTTCGACAACTTCTACTCCGTTTTTCCGCAGGAGATGCAGTCCCGCCTCTTCGCCCCAGAAATGGCGAACCAACTATGGGAAATTAGCGCTTATGCGACTTCTATGGATCATTTCAAATCAGACGCTCAGCCGGACAGCTTGCTCACGCGCCTGCTTTATCTTGATATCAAGACATATCTCGTCGAACTGCTCATGAAGCAAGACCAGATGAGTATGGCGGCCTCGATCGAGAGCCGGGTTCCCTTCCTCGATCACAAGCTGGTGGAGTTCGCCATGAGCATCCCCTCCTGGTTGAAGGTGCGCTACTTGTCCGGCAAATATCTCCTTCGGCGGGCCATGGAAGGCCGACTACCCTCCGAAGTTCTTCACCGCTCGAAGATGGGTTTTCCAACTCCTGTGAAGCCTTGGCTGCGCTACCAACTCTTCGATCGCGTCGCGAAGATCCTGACCGATGGCCGGTTGGCCGACCGAAAAATCCTCAATGCAAACTATGTGCGGGATCTTTTAGAGGCGCACCGGACGGGTCGGATTGATGCTACAGATGCTGTGTGGCGGCTGCTGAATTTCGAACTCTGGAATCGAGTGTTTTTCGACCGTGATCCTGAATTTCTGAATCATTTCGGTGCTGAGGCGACAGGTGTTACGGCAACCCAATAGGGCGCCAGATCGAGATGGGACTTGGGTTCAAACAAGATGACCAACACGACTCCGGAACCCAAACTGAGAGTGCTTCTGTTGGGTCCATTTCCACCTCCACACGGGGGGGTTGAGATTAGTCTGGCCTCGCTCCAGGATTTCTTGTATCAGCAGGAGGTCTGCTGTGAGGTAATAAATTTGACTCGTCATCGAAAAGCGGAAGCCAGCGGAGTCCATTATCCAGCGAGTGCGATGGAGGTGGTTCGTCTACTCCTCAAAAAAAGAGCGGAAATCGTCCATATGCATATAGGAGGAAACGTTAGTTGGAGGCTTCTGGGACTCGGCTTGGTGTGCTCTCTTCTGCCAAAGCGAAAATTGGTTCTTACCCTGCATTCAGGCGGTTATCCTTCGTCGCCGGCCGGGAAGGCGGCACGCCCCATCAGCCTGCGAGGATTTCTTTTCCGGCGTTTTGATGGGCTCATCGGGGTCAACCAGGAACTCGTTGATATGTTCGTTAAGTTTGGCGTGCCTCCGGCAAAGATTCGCTTAATTCTCCCATCCTCTATGCCAGCCCGTGTGCCGGACGTCGCGCTTCCTGACACAATCAGCAGGTTTTTCTCGACGCACAGCCCCGTACTACTCACTGTCAGCGGCCTGGAACCCGAGTATGATTTACCTTCGCAAATCGGTGCCCTCGGGTGTCTCCGCGAGATGGGCCCTAATGCTGGACTGCTGATTGTCGGAGCGGGCAGCCTCGAAGCCGAGATCCGCAACCGGATCAAGGTGACGCGTTACGCCGATCACGTCTTGCTCGCCGGTGACGTTTCCCATGAAGTTGTCCTCCGCATAATGTCTTTGTCCGATATCCTATTGCGGACAACTCTGTATGATGGCGATTCGATTGCAGTTCGGGAAGCTCTGCACTTCGGACTACAGGTGGTTGCAACGGACAATGGCATGCGCCCCGAAGGCGCGATCTTGATTCCAGTCGCTGATCAAGGTGCGCTCTGCCAAGCCATACAACGGATTCTCGACAAACCACAAGTGCGACAGACGTCGCCAGGCGCAGAGACTACAAACCTGCGGCAAGTGGTCGATTTCTATCATCAAATACTCAGCCTGGCGTAATGAATTGACGTCCGCCGGGATCATTGCTGTCCAAATTAGCTGAAAACTCGGCTCGGCGATCACGAAAATACAGCATAATTCACCCTTTGGGTTCCTGCGAGGAGAGCAGGTTGGCTATTCGGAAGTGCTGTTGTAGATGGACGCTGGCTAAGTTCGCACCTCCGAAATATCGTAATTGTACTGCCTTTGGAATGTGAGATTGTTTCTGCTGTCCAAATTGGACCTATTTCATAAATGTTGGATCCGGCCCGCCCTGGCCGCCGCTACGTTTTGCCTTGCGTGTCTTTGGACCCATCATTATTGGGCCGTCACTAACATGTTCCACTTTTTTCTTCAAATCGTGGCAGTGCTGCCTCTTATACCCTTAGGCATGATCTTATTCTTTTGGAAGGAGGTGAATTGGCAGTTACGGAGTCAGGACAGTCTCCTTCCGCGCATACTCTTGGGCATGCTGCGATCTGAGGAGACACCCTTGGGCGCTAGATTGCTTGTTTGGGCGCCCGAAGAAATCCGCTTCTCCAAAGGAACAGGTGGCGTAAGATGATCTCGGTCCGCTGCCCATTCTTACACGATCAGTGTATCGGGGGCGGAGCGGTCTGAAACTAAATGTTATAGAGAAATGACCCTTTATATGCCTGTCCACGAGGAGAGTTGAATGGTCGGCTATCTACTATCCTCACGGCGGCTCAAGGACTCGTAGAGATCCTGCCATTGCCGGTAAGACCTATATGCAAACGTGTCCCTCAAATGGCCCAGTAACCTTGGAAGCTCTAATCAACCAGGATCGCCAAGTTGTTACATCGTGCACTTTGGCGTACGGGCACATTGTTGTGGACGCAGGGCTCTTCGATGAAAGTTTTCGCCGCTGTGAAGACTATGACCTGTGGCTGCGCGTCCTTTATCGCAACGGACAAATGGCGTATCAGAGGAAGGTGCTTGGCAGGTACCGATCTCATCCCGGATACCTGTCATGTGATGCGATGAAAATGTTGGAGCACCTCGCGGCGATCAATGAAAAACCCGCAAGAACAAAGCTGCTCCCTGAGGAAACGCGGGCGATGCTTCGGAAGCAAATTGCGCAAGCCCAAGCGTATTTCGATCTAGAGTCTGGTAGGAAGTTCCTAACTTCGGGAGATTTTGACCGTGCGAAGGATTCACTAACGAAGGCAAATGAATTTCTCAACCGGACCAAATTTAAGCTGGCCATTCTGGGATTGCGCGTCGCGCCGATCTTGGTTCGTTGGGGAATGTTAGCGTGGCAGAAGTTCGTTTTAGGGTCGGGAATTGCAAAACCAGTTCAAGACTTGCATGCTGATTGATGGGAAGCAGGGACACAATATTTTCTGGGCGATTGCGTGCAATCAAGGCCATGGTTGCTGGTTTGCATTTAACCCTATTCGCAATTTGGAACGAGAACGCGACCGCACCAATCGATTTATAGGGAGCCTGCCAAGTGTCCATTACGACCCCGCCGGAAAGCTTGGTCGTGTTAGCTCGAAGTCGAGACGCAAATTATGGGGCGTTGGAAAGACCGGTACATGCACCTGAGCTGCCGGACGGAATTGCAGGGACCGTTGCATTAGCCACCCTACGAGAACTGCTTCAGGTTTGGGGATTGGATGCGCCACATTTTGGGTTGAGAGAATGGAATCCGTTGGGGGCGTTTATCCTGCACGACTCGAAAGTTGTGCTCAAGCCGAATTGGGTCTTTCATTGGAACAAGTCAGGATTCGGGATGGATTGCTTGGTCACGCATACAAACGTCATCGAAGCGGTTCTGGAGTACGTCGCCTTAGCACGTCCGGGCACCGTGGTCATTGGGGACGCTCCCGTCCAAGGATGCGACTTTGAGGCGCTCCGAAAGAATTGTGCGGTCGATCAGATGGTGGATCGATTTCGTAAGAGGGGCATGAATCTGACCATCTGCGATTTCCGCCGCACGCTGCTGCCCGAGGGGACTCTTGGGGGAGCCAAGATCGAAGAGTACCGAGGGATGGAAAACTTCATTCTTTTCGATTTGAAGAAGGAAAGTCTCCTAGAACCACTGGCGCCGGATGCGCACAAATTTCGCGTGACAATGTATGACCCCGACCTAATGTTCAGAACCCATAGCTCGGGCCGGCACCAATATCTGATCGCTCGCGAAATCATTGAGGCGGATACGGTTCTGAATCTCCCCAAGTTGAAAGCCCATAAGAAGGCGTGCGTGACCGGCGCCCTCAAAAACATGGTCGGGATCAACGGCCACAAGGAATACCTGCCTCACCACCGCAAAGGAGGAAGCTTAAGCGGAGGAGACTGTTACGAAGGGGCCTCGCTTTTCAAGAGCGGAGCTGAGAACTTGTTCGATGCCGCCAATCGCTGCAAAGCAGGAGCCCTTCAGAAGTTGTTGGCCAGATCGGCGGGCATATCGCTTCGCCTTGCAATGTACCTTGGGCAGGATAGCAATCTTGAAGGATCCTGGTATGGGAACGATACGGTCTGGCGGACGTGCATCGATCTTCAGAGGATCACTCACTACGGCCGGGTGGATGGCACGCTGGCAACAAGGCCGCAGCGGGGCGTCGTTTCCATCACCGACGCTATCATTGCGGGCGAAGGAGATGGCCCGATGAGGCCAACGCCGGTTTCCGCTGGGTATCTAACAGGTGCTATCAATGCAGCGGCCGCGGAATGGGCTCATGCGCGGCTGATGGGATTCGACCCTCGCCGGATCCCGCTGTTGCTAGGTGCTTTCAAGAACTTTTCTTTCCCATTAGTGGATTTCCTTCCCTCTGAGATCCGTTTGCGTAGCAAGGACGGAGAGATCTCCGAAGACGCAATCACCCCGATCGACGGGCGCGCTTTCTCGCCGGCAGCTGGGTGGAAAGGGCATTGCGAGCAAGCGAGCTAAATGGCACGCGTAATCCGAAAAGTTGTTGCTCAATTCATGTGGCAAAGATCTTTGCGCCGAGAAGGACGCTCTTGGGCGGAGCTAAATGAATTTCCGGCGCTCCCTCCGGATGAGCAACGCCGTTGCCTTGCTGCGCGTTTGCTCGAGCAGGTGCGATATTTCGGGAACCGCGGCGATGCGCTCCCGGAATGGCGCGAGGCCGCACGAATTCAAAAACCCGAGGACTTATGGAGAGTTTGGCCGTCACTTCCAGTACTGGGTAGAGATACACTTCGAAAATATTTCGAACCTCGGCAAATGAAGATTCGTTTTGGTCTGGAAGGGGATCCGGATTCAACTGGAGGCTCCACAGGGGAGCCGACACACTTCCTGCACGATCTGGAAATGATCCGTGCCAGGACTGCAGCGAACTACTACACCCGATTGCAGATGGGTTGGAAACCTGGAATGGCCACCGTAGTCGTGTGGGGTTCCGAGCGTGATATCGGCAAAACAACGGCATGGCGTACCCGACTCTATCTTGATCTCTGCCGGACTCACCTTGTGGAAGGATATCGGCTCACTCCCCAAACTGTGGAACGAGTTCTTACTCTGATTAAACAGGAACAACCGGTCGCGATATACGGCTTTAGCTCCATGCTCGAATATGTTGCCCGCGAGGTCGAAAGGACGCAGACCCCGATTCCTGCAGGCAGTGTGAGGACGGCGTGGAACGGTGGGGAGATGCTGTTTCCAGAACAGTCGGCTGTTTTCCATTCCGCGTTCGGAGTTCCGATCCTAAACTGTTATGGCGGGCGTGAACTCGGCGCGATGGCCTGCCAGTTTCAGCCCAACGAGTCTCTTCGGGTACTTCGCCCGTGGCTCTTCGTAGAGATTGTTGACGACAATGGTAAGCCAGTAGGACCGGGGCAATCCGGCCGGATGCTTTGGACCAGTACAATATGTCGCGGTACCCCGTTCCTGCGATACGATGTGGGAGACTTGGCTTTATATGAAAAGTCCGGCCAGGATGAGTCCGGAGTTCATCAAATACGAGAATTGCACGGACGAGTTGCCTCCTTGACTCATCTTCCGAATGGGCGAGTCATCAATAACCTTTTCTGGAACCACGTTTTCAAAGAGTATTTGGAAGTGGAACAGTTCCAGGTCGTACTTCAAAAAACGGGAGGCCTGCGGATTCTGTTGAAAGGAAGGGGATTTTCTCCAAGCCACGAAGCACAATGCCGGAGTGCGCTGGATGGTCTAACCGGAGACATCCCAAAGGAAATACACTGGGTACAGGAAATTCCCCGCACCCCGCAGGGTAAGTTAGTTCAAGTGGTTCGAGAAGAAAGTATAGAGCGTTACGAAATTCGCGGATGACGAGTGCATCTGCTACGACCTGGCTCAGATTTAACTCCTCCCACTATATCAATAAAAAATAATTCCCATTGAGTCCCACACTACAGGCGTTGAGGTAAATAATCTCTGTGCGCCTCTGTCGGCATGCGTCATGACGAATCAACCTCGTTCCCATTGGGAAGCATACTGGATCCTGTGGATCGACTGACGGTTGCGTGTCGCGTTCTTCTTTTTCTCCAAGAACAACGGAGGCAATGCGTTTTCCCGTGCCTCATGGAAGTATGGCGAACTCGTCGTCGGACGCAGAACCACTATGCCGAGATCATTTTACGAATCAGAATGAGCGTATGACAATGGCGCATGCTAATCAAATCGATCCGGGAGAACGATTTGAATTCGGTCGGAATTGCAGCCGGCGGAAACGAATCGCTGTTTCTGAAGAGTACAACGGGCTGACTTGGGTAGGATTCGTAGTTGAGATGTCTCACGCCTGAAGAAAGGTCTCCTTAGGGTCGGCGGTCCGGATCGTCAGCCCACAGAGTGACGATCAGAGGTATCATTCCTCACGAGTGTGATTTGTTTATTGTGGTGATCTCACAAACTACTTCCATTTGGCAGCGATTGCAGGCAAATGAATGAGCACCGAAATTCCAGCAGCGAACATCCTCGGTCAGCGAGTTGTATCTGGAGCTAGCTGGTCTGCGATTGCTCGAGTTACTATTCAGCTTTCCGCTCTTGCCGCATCGACCGTCGTCGCCCGTCGTGTCCCTCCCTTCGCGTACGGGATCGTTGGCATGGCAACTATTGCTATCGGGTTGATTTCCCTTTTTCGCGACCTTGGCACCGCATCGGCGGTCATTCAGAAGAGGGATCTCAACGAGCACCTGTTGTCGAGCCTCTTTTGGGTCAATGTGGGGATCGGATTCGCAGGCACTACCCTGTGTTTCCTGTGTGCTCCAGTTGCGGCTAGAATTTTTCGTGAACCGTCAGTCGTCCCAGTCGTCAGAGTATTGTCTGCCTCATTCCTAATAAGCAGTCTTACCAACATCCATGCCGCGCTTCTGAACCGATCGATGACATTTAAGAAGATTTCCTTGATTAATATTTTGAGTTCCGTCGTGGGTCTCGGTGTTGTTGTAACGTTGGCTTGCCTGCACGCAGGCATTTGGAGTCTTGTCGCCGGCACGCTAACCAGCGCCGTGATCAGTTCCGTCCTGTTATGGGCTGCTTCCAATTGGCAACCTAGCTTACTTTTCTCGTGGACGGAAGTCCGATCCGTGATGAATTTTGGGCTGAATCTTTCCGCCTTCAACCTCTTCAATTACTTTGCACGAAATTCCGACAACGCGATTGTGGGGCGTTACCTAGGCAGTGCATCCCTTGGGTTTTACCAACTCGCGTACAACATCATGTTGTTCCCTGTCCAGGGAATCGCACAGGTGCTGTCTCAGGTGATGTTTCCGGCATTTTCCGAGATCCAACACGACAACGAGCGGTTTCGGCGGGTTTATTTGCGAACTTGCTCATCGATCGCGCTGATCACATTTCCATTGATGACCGGGGCGGCAATCCTGGCCGAACCCCTCATCAGAACAGTTTATGGACCGCATTGGACGAATGTAATTCCGGTTCTGACCATTCTTGCTCCCGTGGGACTAGTTCAGTCGATTCTCACAACCACGGGCCTGATCTATACGGCGAAGGGCCGGACCGCCTTGATGTTTAAGGTGGGCGGTACCACAAGCGTTCTCTACGTGATCAGTTTCATTGTCGGATTGCCATGGGGGATCCGGGGAGTTGCACTCTCGTACGCGATTTTTACAGCGGTGCTGCTCTTACCATCTCTGTATATCACATTTCAATTGATTGATTTGCGCCTGGTTGATCTGGGGCATGCGCTCAAGGGTATTGCGGCCAGCACGGTCCTGATGGCGGTTGTAGTGATCGCTGTTCGGAGGGCGGTCACCGGTTACGTCTACTTGCCCCCGGTCGTTGATCTTTTTCTATTTACGGCAGTTGGCGCCGTCGTCTACGGAGTGACCGCGTTCCTCCAGCGTTTGCCGGTTCTTTTAGACTTGTCTCAAATGGTGGCCTCTTTGTGGCCGCGTCTATTTCGACGTGCCGGGCAAGTCGCTCGGGGTCCTGCCCCTCTTAGAGGAATTCTGTAGATCTACGGTAGATTATTCTAAAGGTCGGGAAGAATGTCACAAATTTCCACTTCACTTTCATTGCGAACCATTAGCAGCTCGCCAATTCGATCAATCGCGATTATCGATTTCCTGGATGA
Source organism: uncultured Acidobacteriota bacterium (assembly GCA_963832265.1). Classification (GTDB taxonomy): domain Bacteria; phylum Acidobacteriota; class Terriglobia; order Acidiferrales; family UBA7541; genus Palsa-360. Next base: position 2,045,939 of record CAWHTN010000020.1, on the reverse strand, counting down.
TTTTGGAATCGGAGGCTATATCTACGAATTGGCGGAGGGCCTTGCGGCCAATGGGGTATCAGTAGATATCTACTCGAGCGGCCACGGAGAGGTATCCAAACTGGACATCGAGAGACATCACCGACTGTTACCCGTGCTTGGAAATAGTCTCTACAGACAGGCGAAATTGCTGAGCGGTGCGACCGTGAGAAAACAGCCGAGCCAGACTCCGCAATCCGCTGCCCCCGCATCCTCCGATAACGCGATGTCGGGCGATGCCGGGAGGAGACGATCGCATGTTCGCCGTCTCAAGGATCGTCTTCGAAGTTTCTTGATGCCATTTGAGCTGGCACTCTACCTGAAAAGTAAAAATTATGATGTCGTCTGGACCCAGTGGCCGCATGCCGACGAATACGGGATTCGATTCTGGGCGGTGTGCAGGCACCTTGGAATACGCCTTGTACATACCGTGCACAATGTCCTACCACATGAGGAAACGCAACATGACCGTGCGATGTGCGCGGCTGTCTACAAGAACTCAGGCACCCTGGTCGTGCATTCCAGCTACGCAGTCCGAAGACTGGCCGAAGTATTTCCCCAGTTCGCCAAGAAAACAATTATGGCACGCCACGGTTTGTATACCACGTATCCCAGGATACGGGAGGCGCGACAACGAGTAAGAGCAGCTCTCCATATTGCCCCGGATCAAGTCGCCTTTCTGGTTTTTGGTGGTATTCGTCCATACAAGAACACGGACTCCGTGCTCCAAGCGTTTCGCCGATTAAAGTCCACGAAAGCTGTCTTAATCGTGGCGGGCCGCGAAATGGGATTTCCCGATCTGGAGCCAGTTAAACCGCTGGCACGAACGGAAAGAATCGCGACGGAGCTTGGCATCACAGAAAGAGTGAGATTCATTCCTGGTCTTCATGAAATTGAGCACACTTCCGAGGTCTTTGAGGCCGCGGATGTTTTGATCCTGCCTTATCTGGAGAGCTACGGCAGTGGCGCATTGCTATTGGGAATGACATTCGAAAAATACATCCTAGCCACCCCAACTGGCGGCATGGAGGAATATCTTGAAGAGTATCCTCGCCACACAATTCTAAAAGGCACGGGAGTCGATGAGTTGCTGGCCGGAATTGAAACCGTTACCAAAATGTTCCCTGAGTCGGTCAGCAAGCAGCAAGGGATTCCTTCACTCGAATGGAAGACTATAGCCGGACAAGTGATAACCAAATTGAATCAGAATGGAAGTGCGTGAATCTCTCCCGCACAACTCGGTTTTGCCAGAAGGGGCAATGCAGCCTATGCGTACCGGCCTGTTCCGAATAGCTCTTCATATTTCTGAAAAATCTCCCCGCGCGGGCGAGTTTGGATTGAAGGTGGCGTCCAAAATGTTTCCAGGCAAAACGCCGCATTGGGGGATCAGGAAGATTGCGGATGCGATTAATTACCGACTCCTTGTGCCTGCGACGCTCGCCAATGGCATGAAGATGCAAGTGGTGTGGACCGACTCCGTTGGATCTGCAATACGCTCAGAAGGATGCTACGAGCCCGAAGTTGTTTCCGTGCTTTTATCGCAGATTAAATATGGCGATACAGTGATTGACGTTGGTGCACACGTGGGTCAATACACTCTATTCGCGGCTGGAATCGGTTGCACGGTGCACAGTTTTGAGCCAGAGCCCAGAACGTTCGCAACTCTCTCCGCAAACGTCGCGAAAAATCACCTCGCGAATGTCTTCTTGAATCAATGCGCGCTGGCGGAATCGAGCTGCTTGGCAACCCTCTTCTCCGCAAATGCGGATAATATCGGAGCCACTTCGCTACTTCCGAACGAGGATACATCAAATGAATCCACCGTCGTACGATGCGTCCCATTGGACGAATACCTAATCGAGCACGGGAATCAGAAAGTTTCTCTTATCAAAATTGACGTGGAAGGTGCGGAATTGAAGGCGTTGCGCGGGGCCCAACGCACTCTTTCTCGCGATCATCCTAAGTTGATACTTGAGTTCTTTGCGTCAAGGCAAACCCACTTCGGTTATTCGTGTTCAGATGTTACCTCTTTCCTCCAAGGCTTCGGTTATCGGCTCCGGAGGATCACGTCCGACGGGCTGATTCCTTATGTTCATCAAAGTGAAGAACAACGGTACTTCAACGTGTTTGCAGATTAAAGTTGTAAGAGTTCATCATCAGGTTCCGTTCGAAATACGAAATTGTCTGAATTGTGACCTGAATTCTCTTCTGCCGAAACTATTCATATGAAACTCGACGTTCTCATCGCGACTTACAATCGTTGCGAACTCCTAAGCCGGACTTTGCAGAGTCTTCTGGTGGGCTCGATCCCACCCGGAGCCGAAGTATGCGTCACTGTAGTTGACAATAACTCAACGGATACGACGCGAGAGGTGGTCGAAGCGATGATGCCCGCCTTTGGCGGCCGGTTGCTGTATCTCTTTGAAAAGAATCAGGGCAAGTCCTGGGCTCTTAACTCGGGCATAGCCACCACAAGCGGGGAGTTGATAGGCATAATCGACGATGACGAAGAGATAGACTCAAACTGGTTTGTCTGTTGCTTTTCCGCATTCGCCGATCTAACCGTTGACTTCATCGGAGGAACCATACTTCCCAATTGGTGCCAGCCGCCGCCGGAATGGTTGCCACTCGATTATCCTGCCATCGTCGGGAACGTACAAAGCTCCGATGGGGTACAGCAATACGGGACGGCTTTTCGGGGCGTTCTGATGGGTGGAAATGCTGTCATTCGCCGCACGCTTCTAAGCAAGCTCGGGGAGTCACCATACCCCACGGGGCTGGGAAGGATTGGCAGAGGTATGCTGACAGCCGATGATGCATTCTTCCAACGCTTGCTGGAAGCCAAAGGCCGTGGATTTTTCAAGCCCGACCTCATCGTTCGTCACTACGTCCGACCGGAGATACTAACCAAGCGCTATCATCGCCGTTGGTGCTTCTGGAATGCAGTCAGTTTGGCGATTCAAGACAAGGTCAAACCATCCACGGATGTACATCTACTCGGAATTCCACGATGGCACTTCAGGACCTCACTTATAGGTCTTGCGCGGTGGGCAAGTGGTTTTGTGCTGCCCGGCGTTCGCGCCGATGTGGCCTTTTCCGGCCAGATGGACTTCGTTACGCTGCTCGGCTTTCTCTATGGTCGACACATCTTTCGGCAATAATCCCAGAAAACGGCACCATCCGTTCCCCAAAGGAGGTTGCGACTAATTTGTCTAGCCCAAAGATGCTGACTTCAACTTACTCTTCGCGTGACGATTCTCCGCAAAGTCAAATGCCTAAGGTAAGTGTCATTATTCCCGCCTATAACACCGCGGCATTTATAGCCGAGACGCTAGAGTCTGTCTTCGCGCAGACCTTTAGCGAATTTGAAGTGATTGTTATAAATGACGGCTCCCCGGACACTGACGAACTGGTGCAGGTGCTTGCTCCTTATCGGGAGCGAATCCTGTATTTCGAACAGCAAAATCGAGGTCTTGCCGGAGCCCGCAACACAGGCATTCAGCATGCGCGGGGGGAATACCTGGCGTTTCTTGATAGTGACGATTGCTGGCTACCCGACTACCTTGCTTCTCAGATAAAGCTCTTAGAAGAAGACTCTTCGCTAGATATTGTCTATTGCGATGCCCGATATTTTGGAGATCCTGCCATGGCAGGCAAGACGTGTATGCAAACATTTCCCTCAAATGGCCCTGTTACCCTAGAAAGCCTAATTAGACAAGATTGCTCGGTTATTCTTTCTTGCACCATCGCACGCAGGCAAGTAGTCGTAGATGTGGGGCTGTTCGATGAGAGTTTGCGCAGCTGTGAGGACTACGACCTTTGGCTTCGCATCATTTACGGGGGCGGACATATAGCGTATCAGAAGAAAGTACTCGGCCGATACCGATCTCGTCCCGGCAGTCTATCTCGAAACAATCTCAAAATGGCGGAGAGCCTCGTGGCGGTATGTGAAAAGGCTGAAAGTAGGATGCAACTCTCCGACGAAACGCGGGCGACACTTAAGAATCAACTCAAACAAGCCCAGGCACATTTCGACCTGGAGGCTGGGAGGAACTTCCTTGCCGCCGGAGATTTCGACCGGGCGAAACACTCTCTGACAAAGGCCAACTACTTCTTCCGCCGCGCCAAGCTGAAACTAGCAATCCTTGGTTTGCAAATCGCACCGCGGTGGACCCGGATAGGAGTGATGACTTGGAAAAGATTAATCTCGAAGTTGAGACTTGCGGAATCCAGAGCCACGCAATTGAGAACGTATTATAAAAAGTCCTTTTAATGAAATGGCGGGGGGAATAAAGTTGAATACAAGAATTCCGAGGCAATGACGATGGAAGGGGCTCATAAGACATTTGTGAAAGCGGCCAGACGCTCGACAGTGGGCATCCTCCGTCGGGTACTATTCCAGTCGGGTTTCCTTGTACGTATGGCGCAGCAATCCAAGCACAGCGCAATCCTGATGTTTCATGAATTCCCGAAGGAAAGCGCGGAGGAATTCCACGATTTGCTCAGATGTTTGGCGAAACATTTCGCAATTGTTCCTATGGAGACCGTTATTAATAGGGTCAGTCAAAACGGTAGCCAGAAATCTATGATCCTTGCCCTAACTTTCGATGACGGCCTGCGTAGTCACCGGACCGTTGTCTATCCATTGCTGGCCGACCTGCATCTTCCGGCCACTTTCTACGTCTGCCCTGGGTTGATTGAACGTACCGTAACCACATGGACCTGGGAGTTTTGGTGCCGCATTCCGTGGTTATCCGAGGCAAACCGTCGTGAGCTCTGCACGCAGGCCGGCATTAGGAACTCGACAGACGGAGTTGCGGTCATTGAATGGATGAAAACGATATCTTTGAAGAAGCGGATCCAAGTAGAAGAGAAAATCAGACATCAAACTCCTGGATTTGCTTTCACCGACTCGCAGCTCGAACTCTATGAACTAATGAGTTGGGAAGATCTAGCTGGACTCGATCCTCAATTAATCAATGTCGGTTCGCATACGATGACGCACTGCGATTTACCGCTCCTCAATCCGCAGGAATTAGTTGACGAACTTGAGGGTTCGCGCGAAGCCCTGAAACTGCGCTTGGGGGGGCAGCGCATGATTTCTGTTATCCCGATGGAAAGTATAATGATGTGGTGGTTCGTGCCGTGGCAAATGTCTATCGATCGGGCGTAACTACCGAATGTGGAAGTGTGGCTGCGGGCGATTCACCGCATGCGCTCAAACGAATTGGGGCAAATCTGGATTTGCGGTGGGTGACCTGGCTGCTCGCAACCCACACGGGCCCGTCCCACCGATGTTAAAAGCACTCGTCCTCGACGCGTTTTCGAATGCCGGTTTAGAGACGATTCAGTCTTTGGGTCGCCATGGTGTAATCGTCCATGCTTCTTCTCTGTCCGTTTGCCTAGCGTTTTCGTCACGGTATGTTGCACAGCGGTGGGAGCAACCAACAGGCGCATCGGCTGGTCCTTTCCTGGAGTGGCTGCGCCAAATCAACGCTCAACATAACTACAGTTTGATCGTTCCGAGCACTGAATACTCCCTGCTCCTTCTTGCCGATCTTCAAGAAGACGATCCTCTGAGGGCACGAATTCAGCTTGCTTCTCGCGAGTCGATCCTGGCCACTTTGGACAAGTGGTCAACATTGGAGCTAGCCCGCTCCTGTGGGGTGCCCGCGCCGCCATCTCGTCTCCACGATTCGCAATCGGACTCTTCAGCTCCTGAATCGTTTCCAGTTGTTCTCAAGGCAACGCGTAGCATGATTCCTGTAGGGGACGGGCTCCAACAGATGCAGCCTTTCCTCGCCCAAAATCGTTCAGATTGGGAGCGGGTACTGCTTTCCCTCTTGCCTTTGACCCCAGTCATTGAGCAGGCATTCTTGACAGGTCATGGGGTGGGCATCGAACTCTTGTACCGAAATGGCGAAATGATCTGGCACTTCTGCCATCAACGGCTGCACGAGGGGTCCGGAGGAGGGGGGCTGGGAAGCGGAAGCTCTTACCGGCGCTCTGCGTTGACCCCGCCTAAATTGCTTGCGGATGCCACTGCGCTGTTGAATCGGCTCCGCTGGCACGGCGTTGCCATGGTGGAGTTCCTGGTAACTCCCGACGGACGCTACTACTTGATGGAGATTAACCCACGACTATGGGGATCGCTCGCGCTGGCGATTGACGCTGGGGTGGATTTCCCTTCGGGGCTTTTCCTAATGGCGACGGGGCAAACGATCCCCCCTCAGCCTGACTATCGCGTCCCGTACTATACGCGCGCTTTAGCACAGGACATCAGGTGGACCCTTCAATGCCTTCGCTCGCGGCCCTTGAAGGGGCTCTGGAATGTCATGGGTTTCGCCCGGGTATTCACTGGCAGCGAAAGCTGGGACCACTTTGCCTGGAGCGATTTAGGTGTGACAGCCATCGGCGTTCGAGATTTACTACGCGATGCCATCAAGTCTGTGACCAATCGTCTCCGCAAAAGAGTTGATTTTCAGCGCGCCAAGCGACTACACCTGAAGAATTTGATTCGTCTTCGGTCGCGACCGCAATTCGGCCGGAAAGTGCTTTTTCTCTGCCGTGGCAACATCTGCCGGAGTCCCGTGGCCGAGCAAATGGCCCGACGAGAGATGCCGGGATGCAACTTTTTATCAGCTGGATTTCACCCGGAATCAGGGCGGCCGTCACCCAAATACCTGCAGCAAGCTGCTCGCGCGATGGGATTCGACGTCTCCGCTCTCCGATCCAATACAGTCTCTCCACAAATGGTGGAAGAGGCGGATCTCATCATCCTGATGGATGTGCGCAATCTTTCAGATTTCAGCCAACAATTCCCTGGGGCGATCCAGAAGGTGCTTCTCCTCGGTATGTTCTTGTCACCACCGAGCGAGATCCGTGATCCTATCGTTGCGAATCTCCTGCAGACCATCCGCATTCTCCAGCAAATCGAAAGAGGGATTGAGGAGTTCGCAAAAGAGTTCGGGGCCGTTGACCACCTGAAACTGAGGTCGCGATCATCATAAACGTCTCTATTTTACAATTTTAACGCCAAATGCACGACGAGGAAAAGATCCGTTCGCGACCAAGACGAAAATTCAAGCGGTCCACGGCGGCATCGAGAATTTGAATTGTGGCTATTGAGTGCGTTTTATAGCGGATGCTGCCTGCCCTCCATCGGAGTGATGTTCCTCGAGTAAAGTGGGTGGTGGAAATCATGCATCACATAGATCTGCTCATTCCAGGCGGCTCGCTTGGGCCTGATCCAGCCCAGGTGAGGAAGTTTGCAAAGTTTCTTCCCGGAATGTTCGGAATTGAACTCGTTGATCGCGAGCAATTCTCCCGTGTAGTCACAGTAGCAAGCCCGCTCTGGCTGGATTACATCGTCGAAATAACAAAACACCCTCGGCAATCTGCTTTCAACCGGGCCATCAAATATCCCTAGTGCCTTCTTGGTGGAACTGTAATAATCCAGATCAAATGAAATGAAGCCGATAGGTCCTTTGCACCGATCCACTAAAAAGCTCTCAACGCCCATTTGCACATCGTCTAGGATCAAATCAGCTACTCTCACCCGACTCCTTAGCTTATCCTCATCCATTTTGTAGAACGATTGGTCCCAAACATAGGGCAAATCCCGATAGTCAGTTGGTTTCGGCATTCCCGACCCAGTATCAAAACCAACAACGCTTATCTGGAGTTTGAAATGCTTCCCGAATCTGAGCGCAATATCCTCCAGGGCAAGAAGCCCCGCCCCAGCGGCTACACCGAATTCAATAACTGTGATGTTGCTCAGGCCGAGTTTGGTGGCAAGCTCGGCAGCGGCATACACCCCATAAGCATAGGAGGGCCTAGCCCAAATATCAAACTGGGTGCGCAAGGGCACGGACCCGATCGGAAAAGCGCGCCAGAGATGGCAGAATCCAGGGATTCTCGAGAGGTGCCTGATCAGCTCCACAAGTCAGCAATTATCAAAGCTTTGGCGGATATGGTCAAGCACAATAAGGAACCGGCTACTGCTCCAAAGTGAAAGACCTGTGGTATCCTATTTTTCACCTACTGGATAATCTACGCTCTTACTTTTTATTTCTTCCAGGCGGATGATAGGTTCCGTTATCCCATCAATTGGACGTTCCTACTGTTGGCAGTCTATGTAATTAGTCAGGCGACCTAACTGTTTCATTCGAACCAAGGCTGCCGCCCATCGCTGATAAGATAAATGGCCTTGCTGCGTCCATGTCGCCACCTGTCCTCTGGCGATTGGGGGCATGTCCCAAGCGAAGGTATTATGAGGCCCCCTCCCTTCTCAGGGTAAGGAACTGTCCTCGGCCTTGGAGGCAAGACGTGGAGGCCGGCATTTTGAAAAGCGCCCAAACGTCCGTCTGAAACGCCAAGAGACACGAGGACTGACTGTTGACCCACCGGGCCGAACTCGCCGATCGAACAAATGAGCGCAAGGCAACTGCAGATAAGTCTTGCAGCGATTAACCGTCCGAAGGTTGCATTATACGGAGGTTGAAACACATTGAAACAATTTCGAGCGGAGCACTTCAGCTTAAAGCACATGCTGGTGTCCTTCCTTAGTCAAAAACTTTTCCGTGGTTATACCTATACGGTCCGGCATGGGCTGGCGGCAGGAATGCGCCGGAAGGGCGGATTGGGATTCCTGCCATTCGACTCGGGTGAAACGCCGGAGACGCTCTTTTTTCGCAAATTGCCTTTGGAAGGCAAAATAATATACGACATTGGTGCGTTCGAAGGAGTGCTCACACTGTTTTTTGCACGGAAGGCTCGGGAGGTGGTCGCTTACGAACCGAATCCGTACAATTATGCCCGATGTCTCGACAACGTCGGCCTGAATGAGTTGAAAAACGTACAGATTTTGAATCGAGGTGTTTCCGATCGAACCGGAACTATCGAGCTGACCTATGATCCCCTCATGGCAGGTGCCGGCACAGGTGAAACTGCCATTGCGCAACAGATAAGTTCTTCGGTAAAGACCGCGCAGAAGGTGTGGGTCCGCACTGTGGCCTTGGATGAAGATATTGGCCTGAGTGGGCTACCCATTCCAGATTTCATCAAAATCGACATCGAGGGTATGGAGTTCCCAGCGCTGAAGGGTATGCACCGCACACTGCTGGAGCGACGTCCAGATCTGTTTATCGAAATGCACGGTGCTACGGCCAAGGAAAAAATGGAAAACTCTCACGCCGTGGTCGATCTACTCGAAACTTGTCGCTACCGAATATATCACATAGAAAATCGGGAATATTTGACGTTTGCTAATCTCGGCGACCGCCGACCCAGTCACCTGTATTGTGTTCGAAAATGACGGAGATTAGCCGGAAGACAGATGTAGGGCGACAAAAATAAGCAAGAACTTGAGAACGAAGGTTGGGTGACTAGCTCGGACCAAGCGGTCACCGTGCATCTGGCCATGGTAGACAATCCGTGCCCGGAAGGTTTTCGAGACCCCGCCCGAATTCATCTAAACCTCTGTTTCCAATATTCAACGCCGGTCGGCTTGGCCGTGTGATAATTGCCGTCGAGATTCCCGTTCTTCTGTGCTTTAGCATGTTATTTTAATGTTAGCGGTAATCCGGTTTGATGAAACTATTGGAAGCATTGGTTCTCGCACGAACCCCGGCCCCCCCGGACGCGGACCGATTTCGGGTTGAGCTCCTCTGCGGATTCGAGCCGCTTCATTTTGCCACCCTCCTTAAAGCACACCTAAGGCAGCTTCTCCCAGGGCACTTCCTCGACGTCAGCACGGGTCTGTTCGGGGACCTCATAGGAAATGTGGAACGTATCAATCCGGTAAATTGCGATGCGGTACTACTGGTTGTGGAGTGGGCTGACCTCGATATGGCACTCGGTGTGCGCCAACTCGGTATATGGAACACCGCAACCGAGGAAGAGATCGTGGGGCGCGTGGAATCGATGCTTCTCCGCCTCGAAAAGGCTCTTGAGGAAGTCGCCGCCACGCAGTTGCGCGTTGTTTGCTCAATGCCGACACTGCCATTGCCGCCTTTTGCGCATACTCCCGTATTCGAGACCAGCCGAGCCGAGCTCCGACTTCGCCAGAAAATCGCTGCCTTTGCGCTCGCGATCAGCGAAGAGGGTAAGGTCCATATATTGAACGCGGCAGAGCTCGATCGCCGCTCGGCTCACAACTCGCGCCGCGACATCAAGTCAGAAATCCTGAGTGGCTTCCCTTACCAGATTCCCCACGCGGATGCCCTTGCCGAAATAGCGGCCTGCGAACTGACTCCACCAGTCCCCAAGAAGGGACTCATCACTGATCTAGACGGAACCTTGTGGAGCGGAATTTTGGGCGAGGTCGGCGTGAGCCGCGTCCACTGGGATCTGGATCACAAGTCCCAAATCCATGCACTTTACCAGCAGTTATTGAGATCGCTCGCCGAATCCGGCGTGTTAATAGGTGCTGCCTCAAAAAACGACCCCGTTCTGGTCCATGCGGCACTTTCCCGGTCAGACTTGCTGCTCGGTGCACATCTGTTTCCCGTCGAGGCCAGCTGGGGGCCCAAGTCCGAGTCCGTCCGCCGGATTCTAAAGACGTGGAATCTAGACGCGAGCGCAGCTGTCTTCGCCGACGATAGTCTGATGGAGCTTGCAGAAGTGAAAGCCGCTTTCCCACAGATTGAGTGTGTGCATTTCACGCCATCCGATCCGGCAAGGGCGCACTTCGTGTTGTACCAGTTGCGCAATTTGTTTGGGAAATCCCGCATTTCTGACGAGGACTCAATTCGCGCACAGAGTCTGCGCCGCAATCACGAGCGCGCAGGGGAAGGCGACAACGTGCGCTCACCTACAACCGACGAGTTCCTTCAGACTGCCGAAGCGACGCTTACCATTATCCCAACGAAACAGCCGCTTGACTCGCGCGCTCTTGAGTTGGTCAACAAGACTAACCAATTTAATCTTAATGGGCATCTTTTCCAGGAAACCGAGTGGAATCGCTACGTGGCGAAACCCGAGAGGTTCTACATGTTGATATCGTACTCGGACAAGTTTGGCCCACTCGGAAAAATTGCCGTCGTCTGCGGGCGGAAACACAATGGCCGCTTTACTGTAGACACGTGGGTAATGAGCTGTCGAGCCTTCAGCCGCCGAATTGAACACGCTTGTTTGAAATACGTTTTCGATAGACTGGATGTAGAGGAAATCCACTTTGAATTTCGGCCGACTGAGCGCAATGGCCCTTTGCAGGATTTTCTGAAGCACTATTTTAATACGCTCGACAACGCACCGCTGGTACTCTTACGGGAGACATTTACGCAGAAGGTGCCAAGGATATTTGCCAATATTGAAGAAGTTAATCATGGATGACATTCATCACAAACTGAAGAGATGCTTTGCTGCCGTCTTCCCAGATGTTCCACAAGGCAGCATTGAGGTAGCCTCACCAGAAACCATTAACGGGTGGGATTCCATTGCTATGGTGACGCTCATCAGCATCGTGGAGGAAGAATTCGGGCAGCCCATTCCTCTGGAAGAAATTCCCAATCTCAATTCGTTCGACAATCTGTATCGATATCTAACGAATAAGAATGGAATGCGCCCGTAATGTTCAGCGGGATCAACGTGCCCTGGCCGGAAGGTAAACGCTTCGCCTTCAGCATTTTCGATGACCCCGATTCGCAATCCACTGAAGTTGCGCGCGCAGTTTACGGTTCGCTGCGCGATCTCGGCTTCCGAACCACGAAGGGCGTTTGGCCGCTAGCACCCAGTCGAGAACCTTCCGACCACGGCGCCACTTGCGGTGAGCCAGATCACTTGGCTTGGTGCCTTGAACTACAGCGTTCTGGATTTGAAATTGGATTGCACAACGCTACCTCGCACACCTCGACGCGCGATGAAACCCGCGCAGGACTAAATGAGTTCGTGAAGAAATTTGGCGCTCATCCCTCTACCTTGGCACAGCATTACTTTTGCGAGGAGGCGGTATATTGGGGCGACGAGCGCCTCACAGGTCCGCTGCGGCTGGCCTATAATGTATCCACCCGCTTTCAAAATAGGAAACGCTTCTGCGGCCATTGGAAAGATAATCCGCTCTTCTGGGGCGACCTATGCCGCGAGAATATCCGGTACGTGCGTAACTTTACCTTCGGCGAAGTTAACACGCTTCGAGCATGTCCGTTTTTTCCGTATTACGATCCGGCCAGACCCTTCGTGAATTCCTGGTTTTGTTCTTCCGAAGGCTCTGACCTCAGGTCGTTTCTTCACACGTTGCGCGAGGAGAACCAGGACAAACTGGAAGACGATGGCGGAGCATGCATCATGTACGTGCATTTCGGCCACGGTTTTTATAACGATAGGCAGCTAAACGAGCGTTTCCGGCAGTTGATGACGAGATTAGCGGGGAAAAACGGTTGGTTCGTACCGGTCTCCAAAATTCTAGATTTCCTACGTGAACGCAATGGAAACCATGTCATAACTGCCAGTGAGAGGACGAGGCTTGAAAGCAGGTGGCTCTTGCACAAGATTCGTAGCGGCACGAGCTGAGCCCACATGAAGCTGCGTATCGACGTCTTCAACAGCCATCACGAACCGGCTGCTCGCCGCTTCAACGCACGTATGCTTGAGGCACATGCGGCAACCGATTTTCTTCTCCCCGAAACTGTTCCAGGGGAACTTGATTTAGGACTCATCACAAAGCGTCACCTCGTTGTTCTCGACGGTGACGAAATTCGCGCTGGCGTTTATCTCCAGGCGCAACCCGCTTGGGTCGCCGGGACTGTGCGCAACGTCTGGAATATACAGTCGCCAGTTTCTGAAGGGATTACGAATCCGCAGTACAATTTTGTCGCGCTTTTCATGCTGAGAGAACTCCTCAAGCGCAACCCACTAATTTATTCGATCGGCATGGGCAGCGAAACCAAACCATATCCGCGGTTGCTCAAGGCGCTCGGGTGGAATCTGACCGCTGTGCCGTTCTTCTTCCACGTATTACGGGCTAAGCGGTTCATTCGCAATCTACAATTGCTACGTCGTGATCCGCTTTGCCGCCTAGTCGCGGACGTAAGTGCAGAGTGCGGGCTTGGCCCATCAATAATCCACGCCTGGCAGGCATTGCGAGTCAAGAGGCCAACGCCCGCGTCGAACTATGATTCTGTGGAGCGATTTGGTGAGTGGGCCGACGAGGTCTGGAAAAGTGCCAGGCAAGGAATATCTTTTTCGATCGAGCGGAAGGCGGAGGTACTCAACGAGCTATTTCCCGCCACGCTTGAGCGTCTTTTTCGAATTCAAGTCTCTTCCGGTGGCGCGACGGTAGGCTGGGCCGCTCTTTTGATTTCCACCCTTCACAAACACCATCACTTTGGCGACATGCGACTCGGCACGATTGTGGATTTCATGTCGATCCCTGGGAAGGAGCAGCACATTGTGGGGGCGGCCCTACGATCTCTCTCCGAACGCGGAGTGGACCTCGTGGTTTCGAATGAAGCCCAAGAGGCGATGCAGTCCGGCTTTCGTGGCGCTGGTTTCCTTAGCGGCCCATCAAACTATTTTCTGGGCATTTCTCCCGAACTTGCTGCAGCGATCCCGAAGGGTCCTCATAAGGGGATCCATGTCAGCCGCGCAGACGGCGACGGTATTTGCACACTATGACGTACTGATCCCAACCCACGAGCGCAAAATTATCCGCTTAACTAAAAGATACCGTTGAGTGCGTTCGTTGTCTCATGATTGAATACAGTCCAGTCCCACACACCGATATCCTTGCCATCTGCGCCTGCGTTGTGATATGCGCTGCCGCTCGTGAGCTGAAGATTGCCAGAGATATTCAGATCGGTGCCAGAGTAATTGGTAAATCCAACTCCTGCCAGATTCGTGCTCAAGAGCGTGCCTGACGGGTAAGTGCCTCCCGAAGTCGCGGTGAAAACGATATCATTGTAATTATAGCCGGATGCGTAGGTGCTCAGGGCTATAGTTCCCGCTCCCACTTCGTTTCCGAAGATACCGTAAGTGCCTAAATTTGATGCATCGAAGCCGCCTCGACGCTTTTTTCGAATTGATCAACAATTTGCGAGGTCAAGCGACTTGAAGGATAATGCCCCGCGAGAGCTCTTGCCGGGGGCGATTTTCGGAAAAGAAACTATCGTGGCGACCGAACCCTCGCGTTTAATCCCCGCCCCTAGGCTTCCCAATTGGAAATTGTGCTTAGCCCGAGGGCTCGCTTCAATTCATGACCACGCGCCCACGCCAGAGATGTATCGGGAACGCGAAAAAACTGGGCTTTCCTTCCGAGGAAATTCAGATACTTAGTCAACGACCCCATGGAACCCTTCCCACCGTAGTCGTGCCAGAAAACCGTTCCTTCGTCTGAAACCATGCTGGCCATCTTGACGGTGTCGTTCTGGACGTGAGCGAAATCATGCGCTCCGTCAACCAGACATAAATCCATCGAACCGATATATTCCGACGGATCAAACGACATGGAATCGCAACAAATCTGCACATAGCGATTCAACCCCAGCGCCCGTGGAACTGAACCCACATTGCGAACGGCCACGAGTTGCGCATCACTGGGAAGATATTCTTGGTCACCGCTGGAATCGTCCGGCAGATCCAACGTGAAAACCCTGGTGGTCGGGTCAGAATTCAATATGAAAATAGCAGTTGTTAGGCCATTGAAGGTGCCGATTTCAAAGATCGTGGATGGCTTCAGCATCTTTGTGGCTCGAGCGAGAATAGCCATCTCTGCAAAACTCATCCCACCGCCGGAGTGGGCGGCTGGGAGCGTAATAACTAAATCTTCCGTCGGCGGACGAATTGGAGAGCCCCCAGGTAATCCGTTACCAAAAACCTCATCATACTTCTTAGCACAGTGCGAAATGTAAGTGCGCAAGCCTAAAGGCCGCCGCGTTGCGATGGAGATAGCATTCAAATTCACACAACGAAGCCCGTCAATCCATTCTTCCAGTCTCATAATGATGGCAAAAGTATACCATTACGAATGAAGTTGCTAAAAGACATCCCGGAGAGGCGGGGTACTAACTTATGACTGGACCAAAAACTGCAGGCAGGTCACAATTAATTAATTGCAAAAATTCCGTTGAGCGCATTCGATGTGTCAGTGTCGAATGTGGTCCAATCCCACACGCCGATGTCCTTGCCGTCCGTGCCCGCGTTGTGATATGCGCTGCCGCTCGTGAGCTGAAGATTGCCAGAGATATTCGGATCGGTGCCCATTGCGCTCGTGAATCCCACGCCTGATATACTTCCGGCCCATTCCGTGCCAGATGGATAAGTCCCTGTTGCAGTCGCCGTGAAAACGATGTCGCTGTAAGTATAGCCAGGCGCGTACTTGGTCAGACCTATTGTTCCCGAGCCTACAGAGGTTCCCAAAATGCCGTAAGTGCCTAAATCTGAAATGTTGTTCGTATATTGAAAATTCGTGGTTGTACCGCTATCTCCCAACACCAATGCTGCATCTGTGGTAAATACGGTGTTGTGGTCTATTGTGAGCGCGTTCATGGGGGGCATTGTAGAATTACTGCCTATTACAAATCCCCAGCCATGACCGCCCCATGTTGCCGAACTGCTGTCGCTCAGCACGTTATTCTGAATAAGCATCGTGTTCGTTGATACGCATGGATTCGTGCTCTCAGGGCCTTGACAGGCAGATATTGCAACGCCTATCGGCATGTGCTGAATGAGATTGTGGGTGACAGTGATGTTTTGGACCACGCACCAGGGGCAAGTTCCGCCCTGATTGACCGAGCGTAAGATAATTGCTTGAGCTTGAGCCGCCGACCAAGTGTATTGCAGAACGTTGCCATCGACTAAAACACGTTGAGCGTTCTTGAGTTCCAAGAGATTTTTTACGCCGCTGATTATACCCTTCCATGCCAAGTTCTTTTGAATCAGGTTTCCCACGATAGTGATATCCGAAGGAACCAGATTTGTAATTGTAGGATCGGCCCCTCCAAACATGATGTTCTCGCCGGTCGCCTGCAGAAAATTATTCTGAATCAGAAATGGGCCACTCCCATTCCACGATGCGACGCATTGAGAATCCGCGCCGCTGTCCACGATCTCATCGCAGTAGCTATCCACGATCCCGAATGCCTGCGTATTGGCGTTGATTCCGTGCTGAATCGGAACGACAGTCGATCCGTAGATATAGGAACGATCAAATATGATCTGATTGGGTAATTGCGACTGCACAGTGATACTCGTCGAATTGTTGGACTGAAACCCCATGCCAACTAGCCAATAAATGGGGTTGCTGGGATTGCTATAAGAAGTGGTGACTTCCACACCTATAAGCCGCCAATGATTCGAGCTGGGCAGGAACGCGATTGCCGGAGATACATTGGGCGTCGAAATGACTGCCATGTTGGCCGCGTTGGAAGGACTCACTCTATTTCCCGGTGCTGGCAGGCTGGGTAAGGCGCTCGACTGAATCACTATCCATCCCGAACAAGACGTGGCCGGAATTGTAAAGTTTCCGCTGTAGGTTGAGCCCGCAGCGAGGACAATCTTGTCCCCACAAGTAGAATTATTGATAGCGGTCTGGAAGGCAGTCGCGTTTCCCGCCGGGACATTCCGTACCGTCCCAGTTAGCGTTGGCATCGTCAAATCTACTGTGGCCTGCGGCAGCGTTGGCAACGCGGGCCCGATTTTTATAGATCCGAGGATCGTCAAATTGACTGCACCCGATTTTGTCGGATCGGCTACGCTGGTTGCTGTAATGGTGACAGTGGCGGGGGATGGAGCTACCGCCGGGGCTGTGTAGAGTCCGCTACTATTGATCGTTCCGCAGGCTGCCCCGCTGCAACCAGCCACCGTAACATTCCACGCCACCGGTGTGCTCGACGTCCCCGTGACAGATGCGTTGAACTGTTGTGTCGTTCCCGTGAGAACAGACGCGTTGGGCGGATTCACCGTGACGGCGATTACTGGAACGATTGTCAGACTTGCTGAAGCCGATTTGGTGGGATCCGCCACGCTGGTTGCAGTCACGTTGACGCTCGCTGGCGCGGGGGCCACACTTGGCGCTGAATAGACAGCTGACGATGCGCTGGTTGAAATTGTCCCGCATGATGAGCCGGAGCAACCCGTTCCGTTCACACTCCAAGTCACTGCCGTGTTCGAAGTCCCCGTTACGCTTGCGCTGAAAAGTTGATTGCCAACGGTAGGCACAGAAGCACTCGTTGGGCTGATGCTTAACAAGACCGCAATCGCCGCCGCAATTGTCACATTTGCCGTTGCTGATTTTGTGGGGTCCGCCACGCTGGTTGCTTTCACAGTGATTGTGGCTGGCGAGGGTACGATTGATGGTGAAGTATAAAGTCCACTGGCCGAAATTATACCACACGCCGCGCCAGTGCAACCGCCGCCGCCCACAGTCCATGTCACCGCGGTATTTGAAGACCCGGTTACAATCCCTGCAAACTGTTGAGTACTTCCCAGCTTGACTGTCGCGCTGTCCGGGCTCACGTTGATTGTTAACGACGCGGCATTCACCGCGAGCGTAGCGGTGTTGCTTGTCACGCTGCCTGTCGAATTGCTGACCACCACGCTGAACTGGCTCCCACTGTCAGAGGTTGCCGTGGCTGGAGTCGTGTAAGTTGTTGAGGTCGCGCCGCTGATCAGTGTTCCGTTCTTCTGCCACTGATAGCTGAAAGGAGGCGCGCCTGAACCTGACACAGAGAATGTGGCTACCTGGCCGGCAGTAACTGTCTGGCTAGCCGGCTGCGTAGTGATCGTAGGCGTCAGCGGTACACCTGTGCCGGCCATCGCGATTGTTTTCTGCTGTGTGGTAATTGAAGGTGTCGCCGAACCGCTCGCATCTGTCAACTGAGGCGTGCTTGCTTGGGTTTTTGTGATCAAGAGGTTTCCCGAAGCTTCACCTACGGCAGAAGGCGCAAACCTAACCATGAATGTCGCGCTCTGCCCCTCAGCCAATGTCAAAGGTAGCGGCGCCCCTTTGACAGTAAAGCCGCGACCAGACGCGACAGCATGGATGATCGTAAAGGCAGCGGTGCCGGAATTCCTGAATGTAAGGCTCTGATTGCTGCTGGAGCCGATCGCCACGTTCCCGAAACTTAGGTTCGATTGACTTGCGGTTAGGTTCCCGGAGGATGAGAGGCAGCCTGATTGAGAGAGCGTCGCCAATAGGACTAACAGGAAAGCTAAGATAGTAAATGGGTTACGACCAATCGAGATTCTGGGCACACTTGCGCGGACGCTGGGCGAATTTGAAGCAAGGTAACTCATTACATTGAGTAGTTTAAGAACTGGGCGCGATCAAGACCTACTGGTCTGTAGGCTAGGTAAAGAACAGGTATCCAAGCTGCCCCACCGAATTTTGTCTTCACCGCCCAAGCGATTTATCGGGCATTCAAAATGGAAACTTCAGCTAAACCATTCGGGAGCTCACCGATGACGAACGGATATAATGGAACTGCTAACGCGATGAGTTCGATGCGATCTCACAATCGAAGCCACACGTTAAAACGACGATGGCGGGTCACAATAGGAAGAGAGCGAGCGAGTCGCATCCGATCAAGCTGGCCCTCGTCAGCTGCGGATTAGGCCACGTACAACGCGGCTTCGAAATATCCACCTCACGCTGGCAGGCAGCACTTTCATCGGATCCAAGACTTAAAATAAGAGTATTCAGCGGAGGCGCGTTCCCCAATGCGGAGCGCGTTTGGAATATCGCCCGCAACGACACGCTCGATTCTCCACTGGGTATTTTTCATGCTTTAGACGAAAGGCGTTTTTGGGACCTTTGCTATCGACTTGAACAGTTCACCTTCAGCATTGGTTTCATCCCAAAACTTCTTTCATGGCAACCAGATATTGTCTGGACAAAAGAGCTGTCCCTCGGTCGCTTTCTTATGGTTATTCGCAAATTGTTTCGTTTGAAGTTCAAAATTATCTTTGCCAATGGCGACGCCTTGGAACCGCCAAGCTACGAGGATTTCGATCAAATTCAGCACTTGTATCCGGACTCTTTTGAGAAGGCGGTACAATCTGGCATTGGAGAAGAGAAGATGCACTTTCTCCCGAATTGCGTCTTCTACGCAACTCCTGGGGAATCCCGCGAACAACTGCGTCAAGAATTCGGTTTCCAGAGCGATGACTTCATAATTATCAGCGTTGCTGCCTGGAACCGCTATCAGAAGCGTCTGGATTATCTGATTAAGGAAGTGGCCGCTTTGAGAGATCCGAGCGTCAAACTCTTGCTCTGTGGACATCCGGAGGCGGAGACGAAAGCGCTAAAGTTGCTCGCCGCTAAGGAATTAGGAACGAATGTTCGTTGGTTTACACTGGCTCCAGAAGATATCCACCGCGCGCTCTACATCTCGAACGTATTTGTTCTGCCAAGTCTCTCGGAGGGCCTGCCGAATGCATTGATTGAAGCAGTGATGGCGGAACTACCTGTCATTTGCCATCCTCATCCTGGTGGAAAGTATATTCTGGAAGATGACCAATGGTTTGCCGACCTGTCCATAAAAGGCGCACTGGCGAATCGGTTGAGGACCTTGAGATGCAGCCCGCGTCCGGATAAGGAAATAGAGCGATTGAAAAATCGCGCCATCGAGAGATTTAGCGCCCGCACTCTAGCTGGGGAATTTTTCGAGATGGTGAGGAGAGTCTACTCAGCAGATACTAAAAACTTGTAACGAAGCATTTTCATCGACTATTTCGACTATTTCGTTGAACTAGTCCCCGAATTGCTATAAACACGATAAGTTGTTGCTCCATTACAAGATTGATGACAGTCCGAACAGAGGTTGATTAGATTTTCCTTTTCGCCGTCGCCGAGTTGGCTCCGCTACTTAATGTGATGGACATGAAGATTTTCCATTCGCACACACCCTTGACAACGCCAGCTGTAACAATTTTCTGATACCAAGAGCAAGGAATCAGCTATTTCGTTCACGTGGTTGCCTCCAACCTTGGCAATCTATGGCGCCGGCTGGTGCTGCCGAAAAGTATCGACCACTGGTTGATCAAGAGCTTAACGCTGCGGCTGGTAAAAACAGGCGGACGCCTGATCAAGTACGCCCGATATTACTGGCTGCTGCTCGCAAAGAATTACTTCACGCGGCGGATGTTTGGGTGCACGCTGCGAAGGATTGCGGCGCTCTAATCACCAGCAAGATAGGCGAGCCGTAGACCGAAACAGAATTCGGTGATGAGCGAGACTGGAGGAGGAAAAGTGTTTGAGGAATGAATGGGGGAAGCGTGAGTTTTTGGCTTTGAGATTTTGTCGCAGCCGTCGGAAAGGCTCTGCACTCAAAACCCTGGCTGGAGCATCGCATGTGGATGGGGGTGGGTGTACGTTATCGGTCGTCCGGGTGGTCAAAATGGGAATCCGGATGAGGAGGTCTTCAATGAAACGAACGATTCTTTGTTTTGCCGCAGCAGGTTTGCTCGCAAGGCGCGGGGAACACACAGGCAGCGTTCCAAAATAAAAATACCGACAAGCAAGATCCGCCCGTCGCTGCGGCGCGGAATATTGCTTCCGCGAGTGACGGGAGCGAGCCAGAGGTCACACCGGCTACGACGGATCCGGCCTACATAACCGGCCAGGAAAATGTGCCCGACATTAATGGTTGGAAAGAGCCGGAGATGACCCGTCTCGTGTCGGTGCGGCCCGATGGGAAAATTTCGTTGCCGCTCATTAACGACGTACAGGCGGCCGTCTCGAAGCCGCTGCAACTGGCTTCCGAGGTTAAAGATAAAATGCGCAAGTTCTTGACGGAATCTCAAGTCGCCATGATTGTCACAGCGATCAACAGCCAGCGGGTATTTGTGGTTGGAAAAGTGCTTCAGGCCGGAGCGTTACCTCTGATTCCGGGAATGACCGTTTTGCAGGCACACGCAACCGCCGGTAGATTTGCAACCTTTGCCTATGTGAAAATGATTGACGTGATTCGGATGGTCAACGGTAAACATACGGAGTTGCCCTTCAATTACTGTGAAGTTCTTTAAGGACGATAATCCGGATGAAAATATAAAGCTGGAGCCGGGCGACACTGTCGTCGTCCCGTAACAGGTGAAACCAATGAAGCATAGAACGACAAGCTGGATCTTTGTTGTCGCATTGGCGCTTTGTGCTAACGTGGCGATCGGGCAAGATCAAAAACAGGAAACGTCGCCGATCGATCCGAATGCGCCGCTCCAACCACTGGATGCAACCCCGGGCTTGGGATATCCGAATGAACCACCAATCGGTGCGGCACGCGGTGTTACTGCACCATTTGATCTCCAGCCTTATGATCCGTCGCAGGTCACCCCGGACCAGAATACGCTTTCCGGAGCTGTGCCTTTTACTCTCGGATCGCTACAGCGCAAGCGCAATATTTTTGACCCCGCGATTTCAGTTTCACAACTCGGGCAAACTGTCCCCGGCGCGTCCGGACAGACGATCCTGACTGGCGTATCCATGGTCGGCGGCAGCCTGAATTTCAATCGCTCCTGGAGCGAGTTTCACTTCTCTGCCTTCTATAAAGGTGGTGAAATATTCAACGAAGGCTACGGTTCGGCGACTACGTTTTTTGTCCAGAGCTCTCCGCATTATCAATTCCACGACCTGGTTGTTAGTCAGGAAGCTGATTGGGCTCGATGGCATGTTCTCCTTCGCAATGATTTTAAGGCTTCCCCTGGCGCCGTGTTTAACGGGCAAGGCGTGGGCGGCCCCGGACTGTCTTCTCAATTTTCCTCCTTGTTGGGCGCATCACTGTACAGCTTCGCGTCGGGGTTCGTACCGAGTGAAACCATAAACACCGGCCTAGGCATGCGTTACATGAACGCAATTCTCGGCCAGGCGGAGTATTCCTTCAGCCGGAGGTCAGCGTTTACTTTCTCTGGTACCTACGGCCTGCTGCATTTCAACGTCCCCGGGTACATCAGCACCAGCTTGTTCAACGTGCAGGCCGGCTACGATTACTTGCTCGATCCGTTAAATTCCGTCGCCATCCTCGGAAGCTACGGCAAGATTGATTACACTGGGACCGGGAGTTTCACGACGGACTACGTGGGTGCCCTTGCTTATGGAAGGAAAATCACTGGTCGTCTGGCGTTCCAGGTCGCCGCGGGGCCGCAGGAAATCCAATTTACCGGCGCCGGGGGGGCCGGTGATTTCCATACCATGTTCGTTTCGGTCAACAGCTCGCTGACTTACGAGCGGCGCCGGAGCGGTGTTGGCTTCAGTTATGCGCGCGGGCTGACGGGGGGATCAGGCGTGTTCCTGGGAGCGACGAGCAGTACATTTTCCGCCTCAGCGCACTATCAGTTCACGCGCTTCTTGACGGGATCCGTCACCGGCGGGTATGCGCAAAACAACAGTCTTGCTGCCGCTGGCGCCGCGAGCACGCAGTTCGACAACTGGTTCATCGGCGCGAACCTTAGCAGGCAGGTTGGCCCGCACTTGCAGATCAATTTCAATTACGGCGCGACGAGGCAGAACAATCCCGCTATCTGCCCGGTGGTGGGCGGTTGCGGAGGAACCGGGTTTCAACAAACTTTTGGAATGACGGTAAACTGGCATCTGCGCCGAGCTGGTTAGAGTACCCGTAGTGTGAGCAATACAAAGCAAGACTTTTGAATAATCGGCTCTGAGCGAGAATTTGTAGAGGCCCAATAAGAGAGCGGGTTTCCGTGATGGGGGTGTTCGGCTAGACTCGTTGGAATGCGCGACAGCGAATTCACGAAAATCTTGAATTGGCCAGGCTACCGAGTCTTTCGATACGAAATCGATGAAACCGCCATGACACTGCGTTTATGGGTGCGGCGGAAACGGGGTAACCGCAAGCTGATCTGTTCGGGATGCGGAAGGAAGTTTACTGACGCTCATGATTATTACCAGCGCGAGGTGCGCGACTTGCCGTGGAGGAAGTATCGGACCAAGGTCATCATCGAACTGTACCGGGTGTGCTGTCCCGAGTGCGGGGTAAGGATCGAGAAGGTTCCGCAACTGCCGGGCAAAGCACCGTTCAGCAAAGACTTTGAGGATGCGGTGGGGCTGGCGCGCGAAAGCGCGTCGGTTCGTCAGGTCGCCAGGCAGTTCGGACTGGTTGCCAGCACGGTGCGAGCGATGGACCTGCGGTATCTGAAGCGCTGGAGTGTCACGCGGCGCGAGGAGCGGTTGGAACAGATGGGCGTGGATGAAATCTACTTCGGCAAGCAGATGAAATTCATCACGGTGGTCAGCAACTTGGAGACCGGCGAGCCCTTATGGTTCGGGCAGGACCGCAAGCAAGAAACGCTGGATGAGT
The DNA here is from genome assembly GCA_963832265.1 of uncultured Acidobacteriota bacterium. Classification (GTDB taxonomy): domain Bacteria; phylum Acidobacteriota; class Terriglobia; order Acidiferrales; family UBA7541; genus Palsa-360. Next base: position 2,022,675 of record CAWHTN010000020.1, on the reverse strand, counting down.
TTTTTCGAACCCAGCTCAGGGAAAGCCAGCGGAAGCGTATCGAGGCGGCTTGCGTGGATATGTGGCGGCCATTCACCAACAGTATCGAACAATGGGCGCCCAACTGCCGCATCGCATACGACAAATTCCACGTTCTGCAGCACGCCAACAAAGCCATCGATGAAGTGCGCCGAGCGGAGTTCTGTCGCAAAGGTGGGAGCATGCGCGGTGTAGTGAAGGGCAAACGCTGGCTGCTGTTGACGCGCTGGATGAATCTGGACAGCCAAAAACGCCAAGAGTTAAACCAGCTGTTCGCCCTCAACCGGCGGGTGATGAAAGCCTATCTTCTAAAGGAAAGTTTGGAACGGTTGTGGACCTACCGCTATGAAGGAGCCATGCTGCGCTATCTGCAAAGTTGGATCGATCAACTGCGCTGGCAACGGTTGGTACCCTTTCAAAACCTCGCTTACATGTTGCTGGATCACTTGGACGGCATCCTCAACTACTGCCGTACCAAAGTACGCTTCGGAGTGGTGGAGGCCATCAACGGCAACATCAAAACCCTGTTTAGAAGGGGCCGCGGCTACAAAAATCTCGGCTATCTTCTGCTCAAGGCCCAACGCATGGCGGCCACCAAGACCGAATTCATCGTTCTAAAGAAAGTAGCCTAAAATGCAGGTCTCTACTAATTCTCGTGCAGAGCCGAATAATCAAACCGACAGCGTTGTGGACATATCTCAAAGCGTAGCGACAGCCGTTACAAACCGATAGGTCTTGTCGCTAGTTTCTGGAGACATTCCGATGTCGGTGGGCGCTCTGGTGGCACTTGACGCAAAGAGCTATGAGATTCTCAGCCGTGTCATCACCAAGACGGCTCCGCGGCTGGATGTGATGGACTTGAAGATTCTCCATTCGCCCGCACCATTGGCAACGCCAACAGTCTCTCTCTAGGACTCCACGGCAGAGCTGGCGATAAGCTTCAGGGTCAAGTCTCAAGCGTGGCCGCTTTGCTCGGATTCCTGTCAAAGCGACACCTGTACTTCTTCAAGGAGTTGTTTCCGTTGCGGCTTCGGAAGACCAACGACGAGCCGGGTGAGACAAGGCAATAAAGCTTCTCGGTTGCCCGCCTCCAAGCTCACTCCCGCCAGAAAGTCCGCGCAGATCATCTCCAAGCAATAGCCTCGCGACTTGTCGCTTCCAAGCATTAGACCCGCTGTTTCAAGTGCCTGCTCGATTACAGGTAACTGACTCTTGTAGGCCTTGAAATAAAGGATCTCCCAGGGCTCAGTTTCCTTGCCGGTCAGGTAGCGATCTACTTCGCGCTTGAATTCCTCCCGCGGCATCGTACTGGCTTTGTGCACCCAGGGTGCACAATCGAACCCCTGTCTGTCCCGCCGAGCCACTTTGGCTAACTCTCTCGCCTTGGTCCATCCGATCTGTTCCAGTTCCCGCTTGCGGATTGGGGTTAGGTGCTCGTGGATGGCCATCAGGTAGTAGGCCTTGCGTCTGGACTCCGGGAACTTCCTTTCCAGGAACTCGTCGAACGAACGGACGTTGTCCACCCTCCAGTACTGCCCGGCCCGAACCTCGCACAGATAGCGACCGAGTTCGACAAACTTCGAATCCCGTTCGCGATCCGTTGCCTTCTCCCACGACGAGATCTCATCGATCTTCGAGAGCACAAATACCGCCCGCCGGCGATTGAGCTTCGGAGCTATCAAAGATCTTCCGTCAGTCGTCAAGCACGTCAAGCCAATCAAGGTCGCTCGCTCCCGGTTGACGAATGAGTTTGCTTCCAACGAGTGCCTCGTTCCCAAGGCACAGTCCGAGGTGTGCACAGCTAACGCACCCGTTCTGCGGGAAACGGATTCCTGGGTGGGCAGGGAACTGGGCAGTTTCGATTTGACGAGCAGTCGCTTCGACCATCTTAATGTGAGCGGAAAACTAAGACCACAATCAAACTGATCAGGCTGAAAAGTAGAGCAAGGATGGCAATGCCGATTGCCACCCGGTTCTGGGTAAGCATCTTTTCGTTTTGGGCAATCACCCTTTCGCCGCGTGTCTTTTCCTCAGGGTCGGTGCCGAAATTCTGCACCTGCCCGAAAAGCAAGCTGGCAACTACGATCACCGCCCCAATCGAATGTGCCATTGTCCCTACCTGCCGAGGTTGTTCTCGTGCAGCCACTTCGGCGCTGCATCAATTACGTACGCTGCACAAACCCGAGGTCAAATCGGAAATTCGTGTCTGAAGGTGACAGGACCTATTGGGGTATGCCGGTGGTCTTCGGAAGGCCAGCACTATTCTGGCGAGTGGCCGGGAAGGTAAAATGGAAATCTTGTACTAGTAGTCCTAGATCGTAATATTTCCCATCTGTTTGATTATTTTTCTTGACAATTCCCATTTAGAGTATAGCTTCATTTTGCTCAGCCGAACCCAACGTCTCGCTTGCCGAATGCAGTGAGGCTGAACCGGCCTCGTTCCCATCTCAATCAATGATCCTGCGGTATGTCGGGTCCTATTCTGAGTCAATGCAGAACGCTATTCACTCGTTGAAGAAAGGAAGTTCACTATGAACGTTCCACTGTTCTCAAGACTGTCTACCTGGTGCTCCTCAACAGCAAGCGGGCTAACTGTATTAGCGGTCGCTTTATGCATTGGTGGGATTAGCCTGCCCACGAATGTACGTGCCGCGCAGCCAAACCCGAGCGCGGATCGAGTCGACAAAGACGTGAAGTATGTGAACTGTAGCAGCGGCGACAAGCGGATCAACAGCATCAACACCGCGCTGGCCTCACTCGACCCGTCTGAAAATAACACCATCTACGTCCGAGGGGCGTGCAATGAGAGTGTGAGTATCACAAGCTTCGACCGTCTGACGCTCATCGCCCAGGACGGTGCCTCCATTACAAACGTCTCAGGCGGTGCGCTAGCCGCTATTTCCATCACGGATAGCGGACGCGTGTCCATACAAGGATTCACTGTCAATGGCGATGCCAATCCAAACGACCAATTCGCGGTGATTAATGTCACTGGATCGACTGTCTACTTCAGCGGGAACACCGTGCAAGGCGGTGGTTCCGATGACATAGACTTCTTCCTTGGGTCGAAGGCGACCTTCAGCGGCGACGTAATCCAGAACGCCGCGGGCGACGGGATTTTCCTGGGGCAAAATAGCGCCGTAACGGCAGTGGGCGTAACGATACAGGGGATTACGGGCCAAGGCGTGGAAGTTAGCGTCAGCAGCTTCCTCAGAATTGCAGGCAGTCTTGTTCAGAACAATACCATTGGTATATTAATTGACCTCGACGGCACCGTCAGGATCGCAGCCACAACAATCACCGCAAATACTGGGGACGGCATCGATGACATCGACCATTCGACCCTTGCATTCGGGGGCGGACCCAGTTCCATCACGGGGAATCAGGGAGTCGGAATTCTGGTCAAAGACCTTTCTTTCGCCACCATCACCGGGAGCCCTATTGTGGTGACGGGCAACCTGGGCAGCGAAGATGTCTTGTGCAGCCCGCAATTCCCTGCCACTCGTGGCATGCTTACAAGCATAGGTGGCGGAAAAACAAACTGTGTCGAGCCCTAGCTCGGATTTCACACCACGATTGAGCGGCAGAAACGAATTCACGCATAGAAACAGGCCGCTTTCACAAGCATGACTGCGTTGTTCAGGCATAGTGAATATTCAGGGGGGGCGGCCTTTTCCATGCATCCGGCTACGTTGACTACGGGATGCTTGCCCTTGCCGTAAAGCTGGCGTGGCATGAACAGAGCCAAGAGTAGGCTGAGAGTGAATTTCATATTTCCTCAAAGCGCAGGCGTCAGTCCTACGACCCGAGAACCCGCGCCACCGCTTGCAACGCTGCTGTGAAATCTTGTTTGGTCCGTGCGCCCATTGAGTGAATTTGTCCATCAACATTACCGCGCAGGGCCGCTTTATCGGTGGGTGAAAGATTTGGAAAGTTCGCCAATACTTCCTTCACAGCCTCAGGCCACATCGCCACGTAACCAGCCGCATTGTTGCTCTTCGCAACTTTCCTTGACCTCTCCGTAATCCGCCGCTGTAAATAGGCTCCCGGCGTCATTTGTTCTTCGTTCATTTGCTTTCACCCCCGTTTCTCAATAGGGTATCTTTCCCGAATGCTATGCCCCTCATGGGGTGAGAGTAAAGCGAAGAAATTAGCGGCGGTGGTAGAATTGGCGAATGCGGAAGGCTCCGAAGCTGACGTTTCCCCAGACATGCATGACCGCGAATTTCTACGACGTCGCCTGCGACCATCCGAACGAGAGCTTTGCGCAGATCATGCGCCGCTTGCTCGGGACCAAAGGGTTCCAGAAAACAAAGAACGCGGAGTTGTTTAAGGGGGAATGTCGCAAGGCATTCGATTTGGGAAGACAAAAATGAAGTTCCTGCAAGTTTCCGTGGGCGTAAGCAGCTTCTACTCACGCTTTAACGGGGGGGGCGTTCAATCTCATACTTTATCGGCTTACCCACCATTGCCGACATCTGATTGGTTCCATCCCCCTGTGCCTCGCCAAAATTCAGTACACGCCGAAGTGTCCAGTTCACAGGAACATCTCTGCATCCAAAAGAGCGCACATGATATGGAGTAACCCCCAAATAGACAAATAGAGAGGGCGTGCTCTCTGCGGCCGCGCCGTACCCTCAGCCTCGGCTGTGTGTGTCGGCAGGACTCCAATCACAGGCCCGCTTGTTCGGGAAGGCTTGCTTCAACGCTTCGTACGCGTAAGACCGGGAACCTTTCTTGATTGAGAAGAGCCTCGCAGGAGTGTCAGCGGTCACATCAATCCGTGACGCCGCTCATTGTCTTTGTCGGAGAATCGCCGTACAGTGGTTGCGGATGACGGATGGACGCCACGGGCGGGGGCTCTTGGCTGTTCATCCATTTCCGCGAGCAGCAGCCAGAACGGCGAACCCGTGAGGGCAGTTCCTCGACTTTCAACGCACCGACCATCCCGGTCGGACTGCGCTCGCCGCTGGCCGCTGCTCCTTCCTTGTCGTTGGAGGGCATTAGCCACATCTAATTTTGGTCCGTAGACAGCGGGCCGAAGAGAAGAACCAAAAGTTCACATCGGAAAAAGGGTCATTTCCTTCTTAGAGGATTCAGCCCTCCTCGTTTCTTCCTTCACTTGCCTGCGCCATAGCTCATGGAATATCTCGACCGTGGTGGCTTCTGGTTCACTCACGCGCCCACGATAGCAAGCGAAAGCTCGACCTTTACCGAGATTTGGCTGCCTTCGCTCGCCTCCTGATTTTCTTTCCCGCCATCTTTTGCGCCATGAAAAGCAGCAGATTCAGGTCGCTCTCCTTCGTTCGGCTGAGCAGGCGGCGGAATTTCTCCAGCACTCTTGCGTCCCTACCCGAACTGCCCCACGCATTGTCGCCGGGTGTCTTGCGCTTGGGAAGGGTCGGTAGTTTAGGCGGCTCCTCACCATCGTAAAGGAGTTGGTACAGCGGTACCTCAAGGGCACGGGCAAACTTTTCCAGCGTTTCGACGGCAGGAACGGTGTGACCGTTTTCGACGCGAGAGATGTAGCAGCGGAACAACCCGGTCCGTTCCTCAATCGTGCCTTGGGAAAATTTCTTCTGCTCGCGCAGGACGCGCAGGCGGTCGCCGATAATCATGTCGGTAGGTACCTCCGTTCTAGGCAGTGTGAATACGAGACCCGGCTCTCGGGCCGAGGCGCGATAGCATAGCCCTAAGAACTGGTCGGCGTCACAGAAAACTTGAGCAGCGATAGAAGGGAAGTGGAACGCATCCCTGCAGCGGACAATTTACGGACAATTGAGGGAAGTGGGTTAGAGCGATGATGCCTTTAAGCGACGCACACGAAAGCATTTAGATTTCCCGCCTCCCAAGCTACGAATCTCCGGGACGCATTTCTTCACAAAAGCCACAATGGCAACGTCAGAGATGCCCGTGATCCAGGAGTAGCAGACGAGCTGAAGGTCAAGAGAGGTCAGTCCCTCGGGCTGCTCTGGGGGCCGAGCGGGTAGCACTCCGACTGCGGTTGCAAAATCTGGGGCCGAGCCAGGAGGGTCGGAGCAGAGTCTGGGAAATCGAGTACGCGCCAGCAATCGGGACTCGTTGGACGGGCAAAAGCGAGCCATCGGAACCCCGTTGATCTCGCCGGGGCCTGCTCTGGTTGCAAATTTGTTGTGTCCAGGGCAAGAGAAGCTTGTGCTGCATGAGCTAGAGATCCAAATCGCAAATTTCGGATTACTGTCGATAGCTTCGACCTGTGGTTAGGCATCTTGGTTCGTGGAGAACAATCGTCATGCGCAAAATCAACAAAGCATCCTCCCTAATCGTTCTGGCAGCCGCATCCATCGCACTGGCGTTTGGAGCTGCAGGATGTAATAAAAACAATAGCCAGGACAACAGCGCTCAGAGTCAACCTGCGCAGGGGCAGACCGATCAGTCGCAGGATCCAGCAGCTGCGGCAAACCTGGCTCCTGTGGGCGGGAGCCAGTCGGCCGGCACCTACGATCAACAGGACCAGAACTACAATGAAGACGCCGACTACCAGGAGACGAGCTACGGACAGCCGGAACTTCAGGCATCAGATCCGCCTCCACCTCTGCCTGAATATTCGCAGCCTGATTGCCCAGGCGATGGCTATCTCTGGACCCCTGGATATTGGAGCTACTCTTCTCAGGGCTATTACTGGGTGCCAGGCGCGTGGGCGCAGCCGCCTGAAGCGGGCTTGCTGTGGACGCCGGGATATTGGGGATATTCGAGCGGCAGGTATCGCTACCACAACGGATTTTGGGGCCAGCATATTGGCTACTACGGCGGCATTAATTATGGATTCGGCTACGTCGGCACCGGGTACCAGGGCGGATACTGGAATGGGAATCGCTTTAACTATAACCGGTCAGTAAATAATGTTACTAATGTTAACGTCGCAGTGTATAAACGAACAGTAACCAACGCGGTCATTAACAACACCACGACGAGCCGCGCGAGCTATAACGGTCCGGGCGGCGTCACTCGCCGGCCGGTGCCGGCGGAAATCGCCGCAACACGTGAGCAGCGCGTTCCTCCGATGACCACGCAATTGCAACAGCAGCGGACGGCAGCGCAGAGTCGCCAGCAGTTTGCTTCCGCCAATAATGGGCGTCCAGCCGTCTTCGCGGCGGCGAAGCCTATTCCGGAGGGGAAACCGATCGCTCCTGTGATTCCCGCTCGTCCTGCAGCTGCAACTCGACCGGAGCCGCCGAACGCGCAGCCGAATCGTCCCGAACTGGCTTCGGGACGCCCGGTCGCTCCTGCGCCGACAACTCCTAATGAACCCGTGAAGAAAACTGTCCAGCCCGAACAACCCGCAGCTAAGCCTGGTGCGCCGCCACCGGCGCGACCGACACCGCCTCCTGCGCCATCCGAGCGCCGCGCTCAACCACCAGAGCCAGCTCCGCATCCGCAGCCCCCGAAACCTGTGACGCCGCCAACGCCTCCGCCGAAGCCGGCTCCGAAGCCCGCGCCGAAGCCGGAAGCCAGGCCAGCAACCCCGCCTGAAAGACAGTCGCAACGTCCGGCGCCTGCGGCTAAACCCAAAGCTCCACCGCCGAACATAAAGGAACCGGCAAACGAAAAAGACCGAAAGCCTGAATGATGCGATCACACGGCGCTAGGCGCCCGCGGCCGCCCGGTGGAGCGCAAGCTCCGCCGGGTCTTATCGTGCACCGCCTCAGGCAGGCCTGGTGCCTCCAACGAAAGTATAAAAGGGAATGTCGTTTCAAATGAGTTTATGTTGTGCCAAGTTATGTGGGCCTTCATGCCTCGATAGGATCTGTCGCTCTTCCAAATCGATCAACTTGCCAAAGCACTGAACCACGACAGAAGCGATGACAACGACGGCTACGCCCACACGCACAAACGTATTCCCGTTGCCTTCGCGTTTCGCTGAGAATAAGAAGAACGATCCCACGGCATCTCACATTTGTTGACGAACAGCATAGAGAGCGAGCTCTACCCGGTTGGACGTTCCGAGCTTGTCAAAAATTCGAAACATATAATTTCGCACTGTGTTTTCGCTTAGGCTCATCTGGCGGGCGATGTCACGGTTTGTCAAACCTTCGGCCACGAGTCGAACGATTCCGTTTTCTTGTTTGGTTAACAGCGCGACACCTTTATCGTTTAAGATTCGTGGTGTCACCGATTCAACTACTGCATCAACTAGGAAACGCAATGCTTCAGCCCTGACCCAGATTTGTCCTTGGTGCACGGCCCGGACACACTCGCATAATGTTTCAAATAATTCGTCTCGGGAAATAACCCCGTGAGCTCCACAGCGAAAAGCCTCGATGACGATGTTGCGCTCGGATGAATCGATCAGCATGATGGTCTTGCTCATCGAGCGACACGCCTGTAGTTCCCGAAGAACCTTAAACCCCGTGAGAGGGCCATCACGTAAATTGGAACCGATCACCGCAATGTCAGGCTGCTTCTCCTTCAGTGCTCGTAGAGCTTCTTGGGATTCGGTTACGGTGCAGACCACATCAATTCGATATCGGCTGCGCTTCAAAGCTGTTGCCATCAGTTGACAATGCATACGGCTGGCGTCGGCGATGATGACCGTGATGGAAGGGCCCTCTATTCTTGCCGCCCTCAGCAATTGATGTACCTTCAGAATCCGGCTGATAATCTTTTAGCAAGTGCGAATGTTAGAATCCCAGGTCACCGAATGCAAGCGGGGATCAAACCATTCTGTGGAAATCATGTGAGCAAAAAGACTCCGTCGAGTATTACAGAACCGTTAAGTTCCCGAAATTAGATACGCCAGTACTAGGAAATCTAGGACCCCATATGTTGTAGAATGCAGATTCCGGCTGTTGCACCTGTGTGGAGCTTCGAGAATCGGGACCCTGCAGATGACACTGCGCGGGAGAAGGGACTGCTTGTGTGAAACTAGGAAGTCGGTGGGCCGGAGCCAGCACTGTAACAGCACGGGCCGTCAATGTGTTAAGGGGCGCCAGGACTTCCGTGCACCGTGCTTGCTCCTCGGCTTGGCTGCCAAGATTGGGCCTGCTGTTAAATTTCGTGTCAGTGTCCTAAAGACTTTTGGCAGGAGGTATTTTCTTACCGTAGGTAATAGATTATCTTCTCTAAAGCACTAGAGCGTTTTCTCCCACACTACTTCTTCCAGCAGCTCCACAAGATTGGGTAAGCAACTTTTCATATGCGCGAAAGCTAGCGCCACACCCAGATACAAAAGTGAGTGTTTCCTACGGATATTCTACCCATTGCGGAATCATTCTTGTAGGGCCATCCTGCCCACCATTCTTATGTCTCATGCAATTGAACTGCTTTGCAACGACAAGAGATGGGATTAGCCGTTCGAAAAATTGTGGAGGACGGCGTTGGAGCGCAGAAGGGCTATCCGCTATCCATTGCAAGTGCCCGCTTCTTTCTCGTGGGAAGGTGAGCAGGGAATTGTGGTGCAGGGCGAGGGACGCACTCGAAACATCAGCGAGAAGGGAGTATTCGTGGATGCTGCCATCTGTCCACCGATTGGATCTTCCGTTAAATTGCACTTTTCGTTGCCGTCCGTTCCCGATTCGGAGCGCAAAATGCACGTTCAACATACGGGCGAAATCCTTCGACTGGAAGGGACAGAACAAGGCGAGCACTGCAGTGGTTTTGCGATCACGAGCCGTGAGGCCGTTTGGCGCTACGAGGATGGAAACAATTTCGGCGGGAGCGAGAAAGTAGAAGACTAGAAGGTGCGCAGGGAAAAATTGGAAAGCGCAGCGAGTGCCAATTTCGCGGGATTGCTGGGTTGGCAGGGTGGCACCGGCAAGCGAGTGCTCACAAAGTTGCTCGATGCTCAGTCGCCTTAGTGTTGGGAGGAGAAGCAGCTGCTTTGTAGTGTTGAGGAGGTCATCCTGAAATCTCACGGGAGAGGCTCTCAAGAAATGACACTGAATCTTGGGGACTGTTTGGAGCGGAGACAACAAATTCGTTTCGGCATCCGCGCCGTTGTGGATTTTGAATGGCACGACGGAAAGGGCGTGCTGCACCAGGGGCGAGGCCTCACACGGGACATCAGTCTGAATGGATTGTTCGTTCATTCCGAATTTCCACCCCCGGCAAATGCCGATCTTCAAGCCAAGATGTTTTTCGCTTCTATCACTGGGGCAAACACAAATCTCCAGCTTAGGACTAAGGCGCTGGTACTCCGCAGGGAGCCGGCTACGAGGCGAGGGGAACCTCAAGGATTTGCGCTTCTCAATAGGAGCTGCAAAGTGTACGACGGTGTAACTCCTATTGAAGATTTCTACTATGAGCCGCCCGCGGACCGTCTGGACGGAGTGTTTAGAGGATTGAGGGATTGAAACGAAGTGAAGCGTCAGAACAATTCTTGTCGCAAGGTGCGGATCGTCGTAGAGGCGCAACCTCTGGATTCGGGGTGTGTGCGGACGTCGCACAGGTTCGCGAAGAAGAATCCGAGCGAGAAAGAGTTGCTGCAACGGCTCGAGCGATTCACGCACTGCTGACGAGTTTGTGATCAGTTGATTTCAAAATGAGAAATGGGACTAAGAGGGCGAAGCTGTGGCTAGTTCGCAGATACATCTCGAATCTACATCAATCTTTCCTCCACCGGGCCTCGCTCCGGAGGAATCGAACTGGTACGCAATTCATACCAGGCCGCGGAATGAGAAGTGGATTGCTGGGCAGCTTCACGAAAAGAGAGTCGTCACGTTTCTTCCGCTGCTCCAACAAATCCACCAGTGGAGCGACCGGCGGAGCAAGGTGGAAGTCCCTATGTTTAGTTGCTATGCCTTCATTCATATCGCGCAGACGACCGAAGAACGGCTAAAGGTATTGCGAACGCCAGGCGTGCTGGGTTTCGTGGGTAATGAGAGGCAGGGAACTCCGATCCCCAATGAACAGATCGAGAATCTACAGACAGCGATCAGAGAAAAGATTCCATGTGCCGCACATCCCTTCATTAGCACGGGACAGCGTGTGCGCATTCGCGGGGGATCTCTCGACGGTATGCAGGGAATCCTCGTGGATCACGGCGGAGAGCAAAGCGTAGTCGTATCGGTGGAATTGTTAAGGCGATCTGTGTCGATTCGCGTCGAGGGATACGACATCGAACTTGTAAAGCTATTTCCCGCCAAGAGCTGATCCATCTGACCGATGGGAACGTAAATGTTTCGCCACACGGCATATCGACCTTCTTGGAGAGTCCCTCGAATCCGAATTTCGGATACTTCCTGGAGGGAAGAATCATGAAAAGCATTATGCGGGCTTCACTAGCTGTGCTCGTCATGCTGACTCTTGCTGCTCTCTACGCCGCAGCCCAGCAGCCAGCGGTCACCGCTACCCAAACAATATCTGGCTATCTCCTCGGTCCGGATGACGAGATTATGATTCGTGGAATAGAGGCACCCGAGATTTCCGACAAGCCCGACAAGCCCGAGAAGCCAGTCCTGCTCGGCACGAACGGCGACATCACGCTGCCTTTGATCGGGCGTGTCAAGGCGGGCGGCCTGACCGTCGAACAACTCGAAGCGGAGTTGACCACCCGATTCAAGGAGTTCATCCAAGAGCCGCAGATTTCGGTGACGGTAACCGAATTTCGGAGTCAGCCAGTATCGATTTTCGGTGCAGTCACTAAACCTGGAATAGTCCAGCTCAGGGGTCGGCAAACGCTTTACGAAGTCCTCTCCATGGCTGGCGGGCCTCGCGACACCGCGGGCTCCATCCTCACGGTAACGCGCCGCCGGGAGAGCGGCGAAATTCCGCTACCCGGTGCAAGGGTAGATCCTACCGGGCAGTTCAGCACTGCCGAATTGAACGTGCAGGAGATTCTCGAGGGAAAAAACGCGGCGGCGAACATCGAGATCAGGCCGAATGACATCATCTCGGTTTCCGAGGCGAGTTCAAACATGATCTACGTGGTCGGCGACGTTCAGCACGCAGGGGGGTTCACGCTGGGGGGGCAGCGGAATGTTTCCGTCCTCAGAGCGTTGTCTCTAGCAGGCGGACTCGGACGTACGGCGAAGCCGGCTAGTGCGAGGATCGTTCACGAGGTTTCCGGTGAGCCGAAGCTCAGGGAGGTCAGTGTGAACATTCAGCAGATAATCTCTGGAAAGGCAAAAGACGTCCAACTGGGGCCCGATGACGTCCTGGTTGTGCCCACCAGTAGTCGCAAAATTTTTACGACCGATTTTCTTCCGAACGCCTTCTCCTCCGTCGTGGGCGCTGCGATCTACCACTACTGAGGTCTATATGGAAAACCAACAACTATTGAAAGATCCTGGCCATGGTCCTTTGACGCCTAAGGGCGCCGGCACACGCCTTCTGGCACCGCTGCGGCAGTACATTGACATGCCGTACCCCTATGAATTTGCAGAGTCGGGCCCAGGCCTGCTGGCCGAATACTGGCAAATCCTCCGGCGTCGCAAGGGCACCCTGATTCTGATTGTTTTCCTTGGCCTACTGGCTTCTCTGTTATTCACCCTTCCGCAGACGCCCATTTATCAGGCTCGGGGATCCATTGAGATCCAGAACCTCAATGAGAATTTCCTGAACACGGGGAACGTGAGCCCTACTGCAGACCGCGGGGCCTCGGACGCGCCCGGATCCGATCTTCAGACCCAGGCCAAAATTCTCCAGAGCGAATCCTTACTCGATCGGGTGGCGGCAAAGCTAGATCTTGGGAAAAAACTGGTTCCGGAGCAGGGAAGTGGCCGCCTCTCGACCTGGCGTAAAGCCTTGGGTTTAGGCGAGGGGAGGCAGGCATCAACCCGCGAAAAGATCATGGTCTTGGTTGCCAAGAACCTGAAAATCAGCACTGAAGCCAACACGCGGCTCGTCGAAATCCGCTACGATTCCACCGACCCGCAGCTTGCCGCCGATTTCGTAAACACCCTAACCGCCGAATTCGTCCAGCAGAACCTCGAGTCCCACTGGAAGACCAGTCAGCAAACGGGCGAGTGGCTCACTCGCCAAATGCAAGACGTTCGGATCAAACTCGAAAAATCCGATGATGAGCTACAGAGCTATGCTCAGGCTTCCGGTCTTTTGTTTACGTCTGAGAAAGACAACGTCGCCGAGGAGAAGCTCCGCCAGCTTCAGGAGGAACTCTCCAAGGCTCAGGCGGATCGCGTCACCAGCCAATCGAGATACGAGCTCGTGTCCAAAGTGGCTCCCGAGTCACTCCCCGAAGTGCTCGACGATGCAACCCTCAAGGAGTACCAGGTCAAGCTCACCGACCTTCGCCGCCAGCTTGCCGAGATTTCGTCTTCTCTGACCCCGGCCCACCCCGCAGTGAAAAAGGTCCAAGCTCAGGTGACAGCTCTGGAACTGGCCGTCGATAAGGAACGCACGAGCGTCGTCCAGCGAATCCGGAACGAATTTGAGTCCGCCCAGCGCCGCGAGCGTTTGTTCGCTGCGAACTACGCCTCCCAAGCCGGTCTGATGTCCGAGCAAGCGGCCAAGGTGACGCACTACAATATCCTTAAGCGCGAAGTGGACACGAACCGCCAGCTTTACGACTCCATGCTTCAGAACGTCCAGCAAGCCGGTATGACCTCCGCCCTGGGCGCGAGCAACATCCGCGTCGTGGATTCCGCCGAACCGCCAACACGTCCCTACAAGCCGAGCGACATTTTGAATTCCGCACTCGGCCTTCTTGCCGGAGCTTTCTTTGGCATGGCCTTCATCGTCGTACAAGAACGTTCCGACCGAACCATCCAGGGTCCTGGCGACACGACGATTTATCTTGACGTGCCCGAGTTGGGCGCGATCCCCTCAGCCAAGGCAGCACTAGGCCGTCTCCCCGCGTACTACCAGAACGGAAAGGCCCTCGAAAGAAAGAAGTCTAAGAACGGGAAAACCTGGCAAGTGGAGCTGATCACTTCAAATAGACAACAGTCCCTCATGGCCGACGCATTTCGCGCAACGCTCACCTCGATTCTGTACTCTGGGGAGAACGGCAACAGGCCACGCATCATCGTGATCACCAGCACCAACCCTGGAGAGGGAAAAACAACGGTAGCCTGTAACCTGGCGCTGGCGTTGGCCGAGATAGACCCGTCCGTCCTGATGCAGTCCGTCCTCCTGATCGACGGCGACCTGCGCAGGCCGCGGCTGCACAAAATCTTCGACGTGCCCAACCGCTGGGGCCTTGCCGATCTGCTTCAGGGAAAGACGCCGCCCAATGGTTGTGAAGGCATGGTTTTCAAGACCGGCTTCCGAAACTTGAATCTGCTGCCCTCCGGGTCATCGACGGTTAACGTCGGAGCTCTGCTTCATTCGCCACGTGCGGTTGCGTTCTTGAACCGCATGCGCGAGGAGTTCCACACGGTGATCATCGACGCGCCCCCCATGCTGAACATGCCGGACGCGCGGGTCCTCGGCCGCCTTGCGGATGGTGTCGTCCTGGTCGTGCGCTCGGCTCAGACAATACGGGACGCCGCGGTAGCTGCCAACCAGCGGCTCACGGAAGACGGAACGCGGGTACTCGGGACGATTCTGAATCATTGGGATCAGCGGAAAACAAGCAATGGCGGTTATGGGTATGGACCTCGGTATCACTCCTAGCAAGGCAGCGAATCTAGAAGGCGCTTGGGAAACTGGCTTCCGGCATGATGTTCCCGGCGGTGCCAAACCTCAAGCCCCGATGAATTCATCAACTATGACAGAGCCGGAGACCGCCATCTGTGCCGAGGAGGCCACTGAGCCGCGCCATTTGCGTCACCAGCGGACCCGGCGAATCTTCTCCGCATGGGTTTCCTCCGCTCCATCAAAGGTTGGCACCCTGCTTGTACAGGTTATTGCGATTCCGATTGTGTACCGCTCCATCGGACCAGCACAGTTCACTAGTTATGCTGCTGTGACCGCCGTTGTGTCGATCCTAAATTTTCTCAATTTCGGAATGGGGGGGGCACTCGTCACCCCTCTTGCTCAAGCAGCCGCTGACAAAGACCGGTATCGCGAAGCAAGCCTTCTTTGCTCGGCGCTCCTTCCGATCATCGCGTTTGTCATTGCTGGTTTGGCTATAACTCTGCCGCTGCTCTCAGTTTTGCCGCTTCAGACCCTGTTTGGGCTTGCCGCCACGGCAACGCCCGGACGGGCGCTCCGGGTTGCAGCGATTCTCGCCTGCATCGGAACATTCGTTGCCGTCCCTTTTTCGGTGGTTGAGAGTGTGCGTCAGGCATACCAGGAGCTGCACGTCAATAATCTTCTAAATGCTTTATCCAATGTGATTCTATGTTTGGGATTGGTTTTGGCGTCATGGTTACAGCCGACGTTGCCGACATTTGTCGCGGTGACGGTTTTTGGGCTGCTTGCCGTCCGCATTCTCAACGCTGCGCTTCTTTTCCATCAGCGTCCCTATTTGTTGACCATGCGTCAGAGTGTTTCGTGGTCGCAGTCGCGGCGCCTCGCCCAGGATGGACTGAGCTACATGGGCGCTGTTGCTGTCGCAAGTGTGCTGCTGTACCAGTGGCCGGTCTATTACATGGCTCGCACTCGCGCTCCGCTCGAAAGTTCCAGATTTGCAGTTTTTTTTCAACTAATGCTCTTCGTTATATATGTCGGCGCAGGTCTCGCACTGCCGTTTTGGGGGGCCATTGCAGACGCAGTTGCACGCGCGGATTACCCCTGGATAACGAAGCTCGTGCGGCGGGCTCGTGTGGCCGCGCTTGCTTACGGCATTTGTGGGTTGGTGGTCTTCGGGTTGACGGCAAATTTTGATCTAAGTCATTGGCTTCACAGACCGATTTATGTAGACCGGCAAATCTGTTGGCTCGGTGGATTCTACATCCTGTTGGCAATGTGGGAGAATGTCCATTGGCCTATGGCTCTCGGCCTTGGGGCGATGAGGCCTGCTTCGAGCGCGGTATTTTGGCGTGCTGTCGCCTTTGCTGCATCTGTTCCTCTTGTCATTTCCCATGGGGGTGTAGGCCTGATGGCTGCGCTCTGCGCTTCCATCATCGCCGTTACCGCGTGGTACCACCCAATGCTCTTAGCACACACCTTTGCTGCCCGATGTCGGAGCGCGAAGGCTCAGGAACATTAGCGGATTGCCGAGAGTATACACCAAGTCATCATTTAGGAGTCTTTCGTGCGAGCAGTCTTAGCTGCGGTATTACTGATACACGCGTTGAGCCGCCCCATATGCAGTTGACTCTCGATTGGCAATCTGACGGAGTAGCCGCGCGCTGCGCTCTCGTAATATACGGGATGGCTGTTTTCACTGCCTGTGCAGCCTTCGGCTCAAGGGTGCATGGAATTCGAAGACTGTTGCCCGCAGCATTCCTGTGGCACTTGATCGTTTTCCTATTCCTTTCCTTATGGTTCCTTCCGTTTTACGCCGCTCGAACTGGCCTCGATGCCTACTCATATCATCATGAAGGTATCCGGCTTGCCAATGCAATTCGTGCTGGACACTTTGAGGCAGTCAGCTTGGGATTGGGAACCGTGGCCGTTCCGGTCATTACAGCGATTTTCTACGCGCCATTTGGCGGGGACATTTATGGGATGCTGTTCTTCTGCTCAGCTCTCAGTCTCCTGTCAGCTATCATTATCATCAAAGCATTTGAGAAGTCGTGCCACACGGTTTCCGGTAGCCGGTATTACTATTACATTCTGTTCCTGCCATCCATCACACTGTGGACCAGCACGATGGGGAAAGACTCTATCGTCGCGTTCGGCATAGCGCTCATCGCATATGGAGTAGCCACAGCGTTCAAAAGTGGGGTCGTCCGCGCTCTATTGCCCGTTTGTTGTGGCCTCACGCTCGTTGCCGTTATACGGATTCACATAGCCCTGGTATTGATCGTCGCTGCTGCTGCAGCCGCGCTTTGGCCGCAAATAGGTTCCCGCAGGATGAGCCGGCTCGGCATGGCTGCGCTGTTAATTGGCATGATCTCGATCTTAGTTCCTATCACAGCAAGCTTTGTTGGTCTCAAAGAACTCACGCTTGCAAGCGCCGTGAAGCTCCAGTTCGAGCGCGGGGATTGGACGAGGGATGGCGGCTCCGCGTTTGACCAGGACAGCGGCAATGATAGGAGTCTTGCACGCATCCCCATCGGGATGTGGAATTTGCTCGCCAGACCGTATCCGTGGGAGGCGCACGACTCGAATGTCGCTCTCGCTGCGGCTGAGAATATCCTCATCATTTGGCTTGTCGCCTGTGCGTTGGGAAGCGCCAGACACGTGTGGTCATCAGTTCACGCGAACAGATATCTCCTGTTCTGTGCGTTCTCGGCGGTAGGTCTCCTTGCGCTCTTGAGCCAGTTTCGTAACGCCGGAACTGCTTCACGGGAGCGAGTGCAGATATTGCCATTCTTACTTGCCGTTCTGCTTGCCACAAACGTAAAGCGACGCCTTCCGTCGAGAATCTTTCAGCGCAACCATGTTGATCAATGGCGGAAGTCGCAGACGTCATACGGTTTTCCTTGTGGAAGTGTTGGCCACCACGACGTTTTGAACCACATGTTGCGCAAAGGGGATCGGCGTCTGTGAATGTTGGCCCCGGCAAGGGTGCTTTGCTGTCGTGCCTATATTGAAGGCACGCGAAAAGCGGCTTGAAAGCTCATCGAAACCCTCGCCCGAACCAGCAGCGAGGCAGCAAGCATCGTGAAGTAGGTGTCGAGGTCATCGCTTTCACATCGAGGATAAACAGCTAGTAATGAGGATCAATGAAAAGTGTCTAAAATTAACTCAATCCTAGGCGGCAGTGGGATGTTCGTAATCTCTCTTGACTTTGAATTGTACTGGGGTCTGCGGGATACTCAGACACTAACCAGTTGCCGCGATCGGTTGATCGGAGCAAGGACTGCTGTGCTTGAGTTTCTCGATCTGTTTCGCCGCTACGACATCCACGCGACCTGGGCGACCGTCGGCCTATTGTTCTTCAGGAACCGTGGAGATCTTTTGCGCGGCTTGCCTCACGAGCGTCCGAAGTACGACAACATGAAACTCTCACCGTACTTAGACCTGAAGACCATTGGACTCGACGAGGATAGTGACCCGTATCATTACGCACCGTCTTTGATACGACAGATTCTCTCTTGTCCAAACCAGGAGATTGCCACACATACTTTCTCGCACTACCTGTGCCTCGAAAAGGGGCAAGATCTCCTGGCTTTCGAAGCAGATCTTGCGGCTGCAATTGCTATCGCAGAAGCTTACGGCGTCCGTCTTGAAAGTGTGGTCTTCCCCAAAAACCAGTGCAACTCCGAATACCTTCAAGCGTGCGAGCGTGCCGGGCTCCGAGCGTATCGCGGTACCCCGACAAGCTGGCTTTATCGTCCTCGAAATTCGCAGGGCGAACGGTCATTGCGGAGAATTGGGCGCTTGCTAGACGCATATATTAATCTAACAGGATTAAACTGTAGTTTTGTATCGACTTTAACGGAGCACAATCCGATCAACGTCGCAGCGAGCCGTTTCCTACGCCCGTACAGCAGAAAACTGAGGTTTCTGGAACCCCTGAAGATCCGCCGTATAACGGACGAATTGAGAAATGCAGCTGAGAGAGGAGCGGTCTATCACCTTTGGTGGCATCCCCACAATTTTGGCACGAATTTGCAGGAGAGCCTCAACGGCCTTCGCACAGTGCTGAATACCTTCACGCAAATGCGAACTCAATACGGCATGAGAAGTCTCACGATGGCTGAGATTGCGATGGAACTATCAGCGGAGCAGCGCACCCCCACAGCTGGGAGGTGGATGGGGAAAGGGCCTGAGGATAACAAGCATGGCTATCGAAATCAGGAAGTATAGCGAATCTGATTTTGAGCAGGTTTGCTGGCTCTTGGGTGCGTGCTACCCCGATATGCCTCTAAAGGCTGACAAACGTTATTTTGACTGGAGATATGTTGAGAGTCCGCTCGGCTCATCGCTCGACCAGTATCTGCTGGCTTTCGATGGAGGCAAGTTGATTGGGCAGTTGGCTGCGATTGGAGATTGTCTTCTGGTGGAGAACAGCTGGCTCCCATGTATGTGGGTTATGGACCTGATGGTGGCTCCCGAACACCGAACGAAGATGGCAGGAGTCCGACTTCTCCAGGCTGCGATGTCGGCCAATCCGTTACTGTTTGTTACTGGCGTGAACCCGGAAGTGGTGGGCTTTTACACTGCGCTCCGATGGCAAAGGTTAAGCGCTTTGAGCACGTTCTTCGATATCAATCGTGTGCGGCCCTTGCTGCAGTTGGCAGTTGGTTCGGCGGGAGGAGCGGCGCGCTTGAGCAACCTCCTACCGCTTACGAAGTTAGTTGACGGCGTGTTGCCAACCTTACAACGAGGCCGCCTTTGGGTGAACGGGATCCGAAAGGGTCCTCGCTATCTGGAGACCATTGGGCAGTTTAACGGAGAGATGGAGGTTTTCCTAACGCATACGCTACCAAGGCTTGGGGCAACTTTCTTTCGGAGCGCCGAGTATTTGCGGTGGCGGTTCGACGCCCGCCCAGTGGGTACTCACACGACAATTGTGGCCCGTAACCGGCGCGGTGGAGATCTTCACGGCTATGTGGTAGTGAGGTTTATGGAAAGAAAGTCGGTGGCGAGATGGGCGGAAATTGCGGATATCGTTGTTGATCCTGCTGACATGGAAACGTTTACCATGCTCCTGACCGCCGCACGCCGCGAGAGTCTGCAGAGGCGGGCAGACTTTATTCGAGTGAGGCTGTCCGGTGCGGCACAACTTCAGCAGCTGCGAAAACTTCGATGGGTAGAACGTGCTCGCCCGGGTGTAGACGATGTCTTTATGTATTCGAATGACCCGCACCTTCTTGACTTGCTTAGCAAGAAACAACCGCTTTACATCACGGGGATCTGCTCGGATCACGCTGACTACGGCGGGGATGAGTGGCCCGGATAGGTTCGGCCGCCTGGCTGGCGTTGCTATTGGAGGCCCTTAGATGTCAACCTTGAAAGACGTATTTGCCACGCTAGATGGGGATCCGTCAATATCTGCCTATGAAGCGACTCTCAAGAAGCTAGAAGGCGTTCAGCTTGAGCCCTTGCGCCTCGCAGTTCTTACGAATCACACACTCGATATTCAAACAGCCCTGACTGTTGAGTGCGCTCGGCATGGACTTTGCTTGCAGCTCTACCAAGCTGACTATGATCAGTACCGCCAAGAGCTGCTCGATCCAGATGCGGGACATTTAACATTTGCACCAGATGCGATTCTGATTTCGCTACACCTGGAAAATGCCTTCCCAAAGCACTCATTCGGAACTTGCGCTTCGTCTCAGGAGCTGCCCGCAGTTGAAGGCTGGCTCTCAGATTTCCAATCGGTACTATCAGCTTACCGCGACAGAAGTGCGACGCCGATTCTACTGCAGAACTTTATTCCGCTGGATACCGACATGGATGGCCTCTTGCCGACATCTGGGGCGCGCTCAATCTTCAGCTGGGCGATGGAATTGAACCACGGGCTTTCGAAGCTCGCCGCCTCTTTGCCTGAGGTATATGTTGTAGATGTTGCGAAGCTCGCATTCGAATCCGGGTTGAAGAGCTGGCGAGATCGCCGTCTTTTCTATATTGCCGGGATTGGAATCAATCCGAGAATGTACCCAATCCTGTCGTCGCGAGTGGCGCGATGCCTTGTCGCTCTACGTCACCCCCCTGCCAAATGCCTGGTCTTGGATCTGGATAACACAGTGTGGGGCGGGATCCTTGGAGAAGTCGGGCCGGCAGGCATCCAGTGCGCTGGTTCCTTCTATCCCGCAAATGCTTATGCAGACTTTCAGCGTGCCCTCCTTGCTTTGCGGAGCCGGGGCATTCTACTGGCCGTTGCGAGCAAAAACGACCCTAGCTTGGTTGAAGATGCCTTTCGCGAACGGCCCGAAATGCCTCTTCGCCCAGAGCACATTACGGCATGGGAAGTGCACTGGGAACCAAAGTTTCAATCACTTCAGCGCATCGCTAGTCGATTGAATATTGGTCTCGAAAGTCTGGTCTTTCTTGACGACAGCCCTACTGAAGTGGATCTCGTGAAGTCGTCTCTTTCGGCGGTCCGCGCGTATCAAATGCCCGCGCGCCCTGAAATGTATACAGAATTTCTTGCTCAACTTACGGAATTTGACCAGCTGACGCTTTCCAAGGAAGATATGCGGCGTCCGCAACTTTACAAAATACATGCACAACAGGCTGAGCTAGCCGCCTCAGCTACGGATCTGGTGTCATTTTACCGGTCCCTACAAACAACAATAACGGTGGAAAGGGCAGACAAGTCTAACTTGGATCGAATTGTTCAGCTTTTCCAGAAGACAAATCAATTCAATTTGACCACTCGCCGGTATGATAAGTCACAGCTGATGGAGCGGTTGAGCCGTGGATCCGAGTTATGGGCATTTCGCGTACGTGATGTTCATGGCGACCACGGAATCGTTGTCGTTGCGCTGCTGGAGTTCGAGTCGTGCACTTGCAGAATTGATAGTCTGCTTATGAGTTGCCGTGTGATTGGCCGAACCCTGGAGACTGCTGTTTTGTGCTTCCTCGAGAATCGCGCACTGTCGCGAGGTGTTACGCGGATGATTGGTGAGTATCGTGTAACCACAAAAAACAGTCCTTGCCGCGACGTTTTCAAGAAGCATGGTTTCGAATATATTTCACAGGAAGGAGATGATAATACTTGCATCAAGAACATAAGCTCCCAGCGCACGGTGTGTCCGGAGTGGATCGCGATTCAGGGGGACGTGCCCCAATCTCAGGAAGCATTGGGCACGAAGAATTAATCCAGGTCTTTAAAAATGTCCTAAAGGTTGATTCGATCTCCGAGCAAGACTCAATTGCCACTATAGCTTCATGGGACTCTTTGCAACACATTAAGCTCATCTTGGCTATTGAAGAGCGATTTAATATCCGCTTCGAGGCAGCGGCGATTCCGGAGATCACATCGTTCAAAGCCATCCTTGACGCAGTCGATAGACTTGTCTGCCCCTTGGGAGGTGCCGTTTGAGCTGCACGGGCCCAGTGCAGATGCAACGGAGCTTTGATCAGCGCTTTCGCATCGATGATGGATAGCTAATGATGATCAATGAAAATTTGCCGACAGAAAGAGACCATACCGGCCCACCGATACGCATTCTCTTAGCGGTTACATCGGCGTTAAGTTGGGGCTTCTTCAAGGGACTTATAGGGATGCTGCAAGATGCTGGTTTCGAACCGGTCTTGGTGTCCTCGCCCGGCGAACAGCTCCAGGCTATTGCCCAGAGGACGCGGGTCCGTTATTCAGCTGTCCCCATGAACAGAGAGATCTCGCCAGTACGAGACTTGGTATCTCTATGGAGGCTTTTCCGGTTGATTCAGCGAGTGCGGCCCACGATCACGAGTGCCGGTACTCCCAAGGCTGGTTTGCTGGCAGGGTTGGCGGCGTGGTCACTAGGCGTGCCTTGCCGCATCTACACCCTGCATGGGCTCCGCTTGGAAACTACCAGAGGTCTTAAGCGAGCGTTACTGATCGTGATGGAGCGAATTGCATGTGCCTGCGCGCATCGCGTGATCTGTGTCGGACCGAGCTTGCGCCGAAGGGCCATCGAATTGAAGCTGGTACCCGCCGAGAAAACCGTAGTGTGCGGGAGCGGTAGCTTCGCTGGCATCGATGTGCGCCACTTTTCACCCGCTGAGCATATGTCTCCGGAGGAGGATCTCCTCGCAGGGAGGCTTGGAATTCCCAGCCGGGTTCCCGTGATCGGATTTGTGGGGAGGTTCACGCGCGACAAAGGCATCGGCGAGCTTGTCGCCGCCTTCTGGAAATTACGCCAATCCTGGCCCACTCTTCGGCTATTGTTAGTTGGCGAGTTCGAAGACGGCGATCCGCTCCCTGCTGAAATCCGAGGCCAAATAGAAGCCGACCAGAACATTGTCTGTACTGGTAGGGTTTCCGACACTGCCCCATATTATAGATTAATGGATGTTCTTGTTCTGCCAACATATCGCGAAGGTATGCCTTACGTGCCGCTGGAGGCGCAAGCATGTGGAGTGCCGGTGGTCACCACAACAGCGACCGGCGCTATCGACTCGGTCGTAGATGGTCTTACCGGATTCCTCGTTCCGGTGGGAAGCGCACATGCGCTGACGGCAAGAGTCGAAGAGTTACTCCAAGACCCTGCACTACGGGCACGCATGAGTCAGGCGGGCCGCGACAGAATTGTCCGCGAATTTCGCCAGGAAAGAGTAGCTAGCACCCTGATTGAAGAACATTGCCGCCTGATTCAAGACAGGTCTGTCCCGGACGCCCTCAGACTAAGGGTCAAAAGCCCCATCGTGGACTAGCTTCAAAAGACAATACGAACGGTTCAAGGTGCATCGTGCGCGAGGCTCTACAGTGGCGTGAGCAGGCGCAATCGAAGCGGCCAGAGCCATGCTCGCCACTCTTCACGCCAGTCTGACCGAAAAACGGGCAGTGACCGTAAGCACGGCTCTTTGACTTCCGTCAGGGGTTACTACAACACGCAACGGGAATTCCCGTAAGTGGCTAGTTCCTTGGTCGGCACGCCTCGGAAATTACGAATGCTGAAACCTTATCGAGACTGCCGGTCTATAGCTTTCCCTGAATCTTGCAGGCGGTTCGCGCCGACAGAATCCAGGCCGAGCTTGGGTTCCAGCCGCTGGTGAACTTACAAGAAATATGGAAGAAGACGCTGGCCGCTGAGGCAAGCGCCCTGCGGCATCAAGCGTCCGTAGGCCGCGGAGGAGCAAGGATTGCAAGGCATGATGCGTTGGATTGGATCTTCAACGGAGTGCAATTTACTGTCTTGTTCGATTGCCTTCGTGGGAAGTACGCTCATTGCGTTCATCTGCACCGGGTTGAGCATACGGTGGTCCAGAAAGCACGGCTGGGTAGATCTGCCGAATCCGCGAAGCCTGCACTTCATTCCAACGCCGCGGATCGGAGGAATTGGAATCGTTATCGCGTTCTGTGTCTCCATTCTGGGCATGGAAGCATTTTGGCACAGCCAAATCTCTGAACTCATAGTGAACGGACGATCCCAATGGTTGATCGTCGGAGCAGCATTATCCCTTGCCTTGGCCGGTTTATACGACGACTTGCGTCATTTGCGTGCCAGCATGAAATTCGCGTGCGAGTTTATTGCCGCCGTTGCAGTGCTTGCCGCCGGAATTTCCTTCGCACCTTTTTCATTTGTGCCTTCGATCATCTCCATTTCTGTTTCATATTTGGTCACGATGCTCTGGCTTACTGGTTTCTGCAATGTCTTCAATTTCATGGACGGCATTAACGGGCTATCAGGGGGTACGGGGGTCATCTACGGGATCGCTCTCTTTCTGCTGTCCCTCCAGCACGGAGGAAACAGCGTCGCACTGTTCAGCCTGCTTTTGGGAGGGGGTTGTCTCGGTTTCGTGTTCCTGAACTTTCCCAGCGCTCGAACCTTCATGGGAGATACCGGCAGTTTATTTCTCGGATTCTCTTTTGCTTTGCTGGTTGTCTGGCTCACACAACTCGGAACAAATGTGACAGCCCTCGTTCTGGTCGTCTCTGTTTTCGTTTTTGACAGCGGATTCACCTTGCTACGTAGGCTCGGCAGGGGAGAGAACATTTTCAAGGCCCACCGGTCACACCTCTATCAGAGGCTCGTGCAAGCAGGCGTGAGTCAGCCGCGTGTGACACTGCTCTATCTCCTACTCCAAGGAATGACGGCCGTTCTGGCGCTGTCCTATGAAAGTGCTTCGGACAGACAACGATTTGGAATTTTGTTGGCCGGTTGCATTATGCTCCTGCTGCTTCCGCCTGTGGTTTCCTGGATCGAACGGCGAGCGGCGCGAGCGCCGGAACTTTTACTGCAGAGGGTCGAACAAGATTCGAAGCGTGGCCCATGCTCAGTGGTGAGTAGGCAGTGAACAATGTCCGTAAGAACGGCAGTGAAGCGCAGGCCTCCCAATCATCTCGCAAGCCGTGCGGGCGCTGCGGCACTGCGATTGAGGAAAACGATTTCTGTCCAGCCTGCCAGGATTTCTTCCGCGGGCTGAGCGGCCGAAAAGTTGTATTCACCTCAGTGGCGCGTAGGACGCAGAGACATTGGTCGGGAGTCAGTGACAAGTGAAGAGGCCACATTGCAGAGCCAAAGAGGGCAACCACTGAGTCCGCGACACATAGTTGAAAGAGTCGGGATGATGAGCCGACCGCTCATCTGGGTGGTACAGACGAGCATCTTCGCCGGCTCGGTAATCATTGCTTTTCTCCTTCGATTCGACCTGAGCCTTCCGCCGAGAGAAATGACACACCTGGTTTACGCCCTGTCTATCTGGGTCGGAGTGAAGATCATCGTGTTTCGGATTGCACGATTGGACCGTGGTTGGTGGCGGTTTTTGTCCTTGGCTGACCTACCCCGCCTCGCCATGGGAAATCTGCTCGGTTCCTTCCTCGGGACCCTTGCGATTGTGTGGCTCGCTCCACGTGGTTTCCCGAGATCGATTTACGTTCTCGATCTGTTGGTCTGCTGGTTGCTGACCGCCGGAGTACGATTGGCGGCGAGAATTGTCGTCGAAGCCTCGAACTTCCATGTACCAGACGAGAAGAAACGCACGCTCATATATGGTACGGGCAAGGCGGGGGTGACCCTGCTTGCGGAAATCCGGCATAACTCGAGCCTGCCTTACCACGTCGTCGGCTTTATTGACGACGATCCGAGGAAAATGGAACTAGTGGTGCACGGGGTGAAAATTCTGGGCAACGGAGAGAAGCTAGCTGCAACTGTGCGACAGTATCGAGTTGATACGGTCCTGATCGGTATCCCCTCTGCCTCTGGCGAGCAGATGACGCGGATTTTGCGTTGCTGCCAGGACACGGGAGTGTCTTACAAGACGGTTCCAGGGCTCGGGGAGATCATCCAAGCGAACAACCTTTCGAAACAGATTCGGGATGTGGCAGTGGAGGACCTATTGGGGCGCAACCCGGCGCGACTGAACGAGAAGGAGATCTCCGGAAAGCTGGAGGGCAAGGTAATACTGGTGACGGGAGCTGGAGGCTCCATCGGGTCGGAGCTGTGCAGACAGATCGCGCGCTTCCGCCCAGAGACGATTGTCGGTTACGAGATCTCGGAGAATGCCCTGTTCCATCTGAACCTGGAGATGAAGGAGCATTTTCCAGGGGTGCCCTTCCACTCAGAGATCGGAAGCGTCCAGAGGCCGGAGCGGCTGACTGAAGTACTGGAACGCTATCATCCGTCGATCCTGTACCATGCGGCCGCTTATAAGCATGTGCCAATGATGGAAGCACATATGTTTGAGGCGATGGAGAACAATGTATTTGGCTCATACATGACGGCCCTTGCGGCGGCAGAACATGGAGTCGAAGATTTCGTGATGATTTCGACGGACAAGGCGGTTCGCCCGACAAGTATCATGGGCGTCACCAAGAGATTGGCGGAACTTGCGGTAAATTCTTTACAAAATGGCGGAACACGGTTCATGTCTGTGCGCTTCGGCAACGTGTTGGGAAGTAACGGCAGTGTGATCCCGCTATTCAAGAAGCAGATTGCTGCGGGTGGCCCGGTGACGGTCACGCATCCGGAAATGCAGCGGTACTTCATGACGATCCCGGAGGCTTCCCAGCTTGTGTTGCAGAGTACGACGATGGGAAGAGGCGGGGAAATCTTCCTGTTGGATATGGGCGAACCGGTGAAAATCACGGACTTGGCAAGGAACCTGATTCTGCTCTCCGGCTTGCGGCCTGGTGAGGATATCCGGATTGTGTTCACCGGAATCCGTCCGGGAGAGAAGCTTTATGAGGAACTGCACACATTCGAAGAATCAACACTGCCAACCCGGCATGAGAAGGTCAAGATTTTCGCGGGGCCATCACTCGCCTACGGTGAGATGACAGGGCCGATTGAGATGCTGCGCCAGATTTGCGCCGCTCGCGACGTGACGCAACTCATCCTGGAACTGAAGGAGATTGTGCCCGAATACAATCCAAGCTCGCATGTGCTCCAGCGGGCCTTGATAGAAAAGCGCCCGCCAGGGGAGAAAAAACCGCGGGCTCTGGCAGCGGCGGGAGGGCAGTGATCACTGAAAAACGCTTGAATCGGCAAGCAGTCGTGATGTTGTTGGTGCTGGTAGGTGTTCTTGCTTACACGACGTTCCAGTGGGGCGGCGTCGTGCGAACTGGCGCGGGCCGAGCGGCGCGCGTCGAAGGAATCCTCGAGCGTCAAGGTGTGGACCAAAGCCTTGTCGTATCGGTGGAATTGCTCCAGCGGTCTGTCGCGATTCGAGTCGAGGGATACGATATCGAATTGGTTTAGCTATTCGTCTTCCCGATCTGATCCATCGGAGGCGCGGGAGGTTAGTTATTCAGTGGGGCAAGATGGCAAAGTGGGTGAGTTCTAAAGTATCGATACTGTCTCGAACGCGCAGGAATGAAAGCAACTGGTAGATATAAAGGTCCGAAATAGCAAGAGTGCAAAGAGGGAGGTAAGCCGATGGTTCGTCCTATGGCGTTGAAGTTGGGATTACTGGTTCTTCTGGGTGTCTCGCTGAATGTCTCTGCCGGGCAAAGCTATAAAGCAACGAACACCCCTAGTCCGACTATGAAAGCTGTCAGCGTAAATGCAAGCAGCACCAGCACGGCCGACAACAGAGAAGCGGACCAGGACGAGCTGCGAAGTCGAAATCCGAGATATACCATTGCGCGAAGCGACACGCTGACTCTGAGTTTTCCGCTCTCCCCCGCGTACAACCAGACGGTAACCGTGCAACCCGACGGTTTCATCGGGCTGGTGGGCGTGAGCGACCTGCACGTTGAGGGCATGACCGTACCAGAATTGAGGCAGGCAATGCAAAACGCTTACGCTAAGGTTCTCCATGATCCGATCATTACGGTGAGCCTTACAAACTTTCAGAAACCTTATTTCGTTGTGTTGGGTGAAGTGAGCAAGCCCGGCCAGTATGAACTGCGGGACGACATCATCATGACGGAAGCTGTTGCTATTGCCGGTGGATACACGAAGGATGCGAAACATTCTCAGGTCTTCCTTTTCCGGCGGATCTCGAACGATTGGGCAGAGGTTCACGAACTCAACATGAAGCACATGCTCTATTCAAAGAACCTCGCGGAAGATATTCACCTTCAACCCGGCGACATCATTTTCCTGCCGAAGAATTTCATCTCTAAGTTTCAAGACGTCGTTCCAGTCAAGGCACTCCAACCGATGTTAGGCAATAGCAACGTAATATTTCCTTAGTATTTCAAAAAGCGCGCATGGGGAGGGGAACAATGATCCCAGAACAAGAATACGGAAATCACAATGGCTTCGGAGGGCGTTCAAAAACTGTCCGGGATTATTTGGGGATACTCTTCCGGCACCGTCGGCTGTTGACCTTTGCTTTTCTCGGCACGTTGACCGGCGCCACCCTAGTTTCGTTCTTATATTTCGCCAATCTTTACGAGGCAGAGATGCAAATCCTGGTGAAACATCAGCGCACAGAGCCTCTGATGACTCCGCGGTCAGTTTCGGAACAATTCCTCGTGAGCAACGACACCGTTGCTGTTGAAGAGGTGAACAACGAAGTCAATCTGTTACAGACGCCAGACATGTTGAAAAAGGTCGTCCTTGAGACCGGCTTGCAAAACCGGAAAAAGCTTTCGTATTACTTGCTCCATTGGGCGTACTCGCCTGATGAGTGGGTGGAGCGGACCACGCGCAAGCTTGCAAAGCAGTTGAAAGTGGTGGCCACCACGGACACACATCTGATTGATATTACGTATCAGTCCGATGATCCACAAGTGGCGGCGAACGTGCTCAGTTCCCTGGCCAAATTTTATATGGAGAAGCATCTCGAGGTGCATCGTCCGCCCGGAGCCCTCGATTTCTTTGAAAAGGAAACCGCTGATTATCAGAAGCAATTGGCAGATTCGGAGTCGAAATTGGAGAGTTATGATCGTAGCTCAAATGCCGTCTCTTCGCAGTTGGAGCGAGATTCCACGGTGCAAAAGATCGCTGACTTCACTGCTAGTCACGACCAGATACGGGCCAACATCGGCGCAACGGAACGGCAAATTCAAGACCTTGAGCAGCAACTGGGATCCACACCTTCACGCCTAAAGACCCAGGAGCAATCAACAGACGCCTATTTGCTCCTCCAACAGGATAAAAGCACACTGCTCAATCTGGAATTGAAGCGGACCGAACTGCTCACCGTGTATGAGCAAAGCTACCCTCTCGTTCACGAAGTGGATCAGCAGATTGCCGAAGCCCGTGCCGCCGTAGCTCAAGCTGAAAAGGAGCCGACCACGGCCACGACAACGGATCATGATCCGACTTACGAGTTGCTGCGTGAGGATCTGGCGAAATCTAAGGAAAACTTGGCAATGTATCAAGGACAGGAAGCGGCAACGCTCGCTGTCCTCCATGACATGCGCGCGCAGGCTATTGACCTTGATCAGAAGGCCCTAGCACAAAAGGATCTGTTCCGGGCGGCCAAGGCGGACGAAGATAACTACCTCCTGTACCTTCACAAGCGTGAAGATGCGCGGATTTCCGACGCTATGGACATGCAACAGATGGTTAACGCGGCTATTGCTCAACCGCCGATTGCTCCGTCCCTACCCAAGATCTCACCTTGGCTCGCGGAGTTCATTGGCCTGTTATTGGCCATGATGATTGGAATTGGATCGGTCTTCATCGCGGATTACATGACGCCCTCCTTCCACACTCCAGAAGAAGTAGCGGAAATCCTGCAGGTTCCCATATTTGCTTCGATTCCGAGGAGCGGGGACTAAGAGTTATGTTCTTAGAATACTACGGCCTTCAAGAGCAGCCGTTCGGTGTGACCCCGGACCCGCGCTTTCTTTTCAATAGCTCGACGCACCGGGAGGCGCTGGCATCACTCTTGGTCGGCATCATGGCGAAACGAGGTTTTCTAGCCCTGGTCGCTCCACCGGGGATGGGGAAGACGACTCTGCTTTTCCAGGTGATGAAGAATCTGGAGCCGACCGCGCGCACCGTGTTCCTCTTCCAGACGCAATGTGATTCGCGGGAACTTATTCGTTACATCCTGACCGACATGGGGATCGAAACCAGCGGCCAGGATGTAGTGAAAATGCACGCGCAATTGAACGAAGCATTGGTCGCAAACGCCCGAGGCGGCAAGCAGTTTGTGCTGATCATTGATGAAGCGCAAAACCTCAGCCCCGCAGCACTCGAGACAGTGCGGCTGCTTTCGGATTTTGAGACTACGCGAAGCAAGCTAATGCAAATCATTCTGGCCGGTCAACCTGCGTTAGCAGAAACGCTGGCTCGTCCGGATCTCGTGCAGCTCAGCCAGCGTATCTCGATTCTGAGCCGGCTGACCGCATTGAGCCCAATGGAGACAGCGCAGTACATAAAACATCGGCTTCAATTGGCCGGCCATCCCGACGGGGGATTGTTCTCATCGGCGGCGCTGGAACTGATTGCGGGATACAGCAAGGGGATTCCACGGACCATCAACAATCTATGCTTTAACGCGCTTTCTTGGGGCTGTGCCACGAAGAGCAAAGTGATCGATGCCAAGATCTTGCGGGAGGTCAGCGCCGAACTCGCTGTCAACATAGTCTCCCAGGCGAAGCCGTCCAGCCCGACTCCGTTCACTCAACTGGTGGGAGTCATTGCCGTCCCCCAATTTGTCCAGCCAGCCAGAGCCGCCACCCACAGCAAGTGGATACCTAGAGCTGCAACAACAGCGGCCCTGCTGCTTATGGGCCTGCTATTCGTTTACGTACTGCAGAAAAATCATTCTACCGTTATAGCAGGCGTGCGCCCACCGGCCCCGACTGGCTCGGCAGCGCCGGCGGGTAACCTGCTGCAGGCGCCTACGGCGACAGCGCTGCCCACGCCGGTTCCATTAAAGGTATCAAAAGCAAATGGACCTGCAGTCAGCGGGTCCGAAACTGATAATGAGGCGATTGTCGTCGTGGAACCGAACCAAGCGCTGTGGAGGATCAGCCGTGACAATATCGGGCGATCTGAACCAAGCATCATCAAGCAGATATTGCAGTTAAATCCATTCATTGTGAATCCGGATCACATCGAAGTCGGGCAGCGAATCCGGCTACCTCGAATGCGAGGTGGGTCAGAAGAGGTTTCGGTGACGCACCAGAATCCAAACGGAACGAATGCAAAGGGGGGTAGCGACCTTGAGTAAAAATTTTGAACTCTTGCAGCAGGCGGAAAAAGCGGAGCAGGAAGCCGTCTTGAATGGTGCAGGAACCTACGTTAAGACTTCGCCCGTTTTCTCGAAAATACCTTACACAAATGGCGCGCACCATCGCCTGACGCTGGCGGCACGGAGCCGGGAGGAGGTGGTGAATCTCGTTCACCGGGCTTTTCTCCTCAATCGAGAGAATCCTCCTCGCGTCGTGGTTTTCGCGGGCGTAGATCAAGGGGACGGCTGCAGCTCGATCTGCGCTTGTGCTGCGGAGGTGCTTGCCGCGCAAGGAGCCGGATCGACATGCGTAGTGGACGCAAACTTCCGAACCCCCTCATTGCACAAGTTTTGGGGCGTGGAGAACGAGAGCGGCCTAACGGATGCACTGAACTGTCCCGGCCCCATCCGCTCCTTTGCACAGCAAGTGCCTGGCCACAACTTTTGGGTATTGACTTCCGGGGCGGTGGGTCCGGATTCACATACCTTATTGAACGACGAACGGATGCGCCTGCGAATGGCCGAATTGCGGAAGGAATTCGACAACGTATTGATCGACGTTCCGCCCGTGAACCTGTATGCCGACGGGGTCAATCTCGGCCACCTGTCTGACGGGGTGATTTTGGTTTTGCAATCTGATGTAACCCGAAGAGAGACAGCGCGAAAAGCTAAGGAAAGCCTCGCCGATGCTAATGTGCCATTGCTCGGCGCCGTGTTGAACAAGCGTAGGTATCCGATCCCGCAATCGCTATACGACAAGCTGTAGTCGGTAATACGTGAGTTTGGCGGCTGATTGGGCCGCACCTACGGGACGTAGGTCCCCACCGGCTGGCAAATTGCGAGTCCTCCACTGGAACTATGAACACGGAGCTTTATTCTATTTGGGGCTTGTAATTTCTGCTGCGTCCTTCGAGGACGCTGGCGTGCCGGCAATTCGCCAAACATTTTTGTGCCCAGCGTGAGCTTTCCCAGGATTTTGGCTCCTTCGCCAAAGGGGCAGCTCGGATTGTTAAATAATAGATATAAAGATAGATAAACGTTCCTTCAATGCTTGACACACCATCATGACCCACTTCCGACGCCGGGTGCTGTTTGTTGCGTTCCAGATTTTCGATCTTGCGATCGTTGTGTTCGCATCTATCGCCGCAAACCTTCCGGTGCTGCTCGAGCACGGCCCGGTGTCTCTCGTAGAGTTTTTGTCGCTGCGCGTGAAACTATCCAACGCGCTCCTGTTCTCTTTTTTGCTCTTGGTCTGGCACTTTATCTTCGTGTCATTCGGACTCTATCAATCGAGGCGGCTAACCAACCGGCGCTCGGAAATTGCCGACGTGTTCAAAGCTGTTGGGCTGGGCACGATCGCGTTTTGCTTTGCCGGAGTCATTTTTCATATCCGGATGATTACGCCTTCCTTCGCCTTGATCTTTTGGATCATTACAAGTGTGTGCGCGGTGGGAAGCCGTGGCTTCCTCAAGTTCTTGTTGGAGCAGATCCGGCTACGCGGCCGAAACCTGCGACACGTGCTGATTGTAGGAACCAACCAGCGTGCTTTTGAATTTTCTCAAAAACTGCAGTCTCGCCCTGAACTCGGCTTTCGGGTAATCGGATTCGCCGACGCGGAATGGGCCGGGACCGCAACGCGGCGCAGCGAGGGCTGCCATATCGTCTGCGATCTTGATCAGTTTGCCCAGTTCATCCGAAGCAGCATAGTAGATGAAGTCATCCTCGCTTTGCCAATTCGATCCTTGCATTCTGTGGCCTCGCGCATTGCCGGTCTCTGCGAAGAGCAGGGTATTGTGGTGCGTTTGCTGGGAGATATTTTCGATCTCAAGCAGGCTCGCTCCCGGGCCGAGGAGTATGAGGGCGAAAGCGTTATTTCCCTCTTCACGGGAACGTGGGACGGATGGCCGCTGGTGATAAAGAGAGTTTTCGATTTTGTCGTGGCTTTGGCTTTGTTGGCGATTCTCTCGCCGTTCTTTTTCGTGGTGGCGCTCATTATCTGTTTTACTTCCCTGGGGCCTCCCTTCTTCGTGCAGCAGCGCGTCGGGTTCAATAAGCGGCGCTTCCCGATGATCAAGTTCCGCACCATGGTTCCAGACGCGGAAGCCAAGATGGCCGAGATGGAATCCATGAACGAAGTCAGCGGTCCCGTCTTTAAGGTCAAGAATGATCCGCGCATCACACCTGTCGGAAAATATCTACGAAAGACAAGCATCGACGAGCTGCCCCAGCTCTTCAATGTGCTAAGTGGGGATATGAGCCTCGTGGGGCCACGTCCGCTTCCGGTCCGCGATTACGAAGGATTTGACCAAGATTGGCAACGGCGGCGTTTTAGCGTGCGGCCCGGGATGACCTGCCTGTGGCAGATCGGTGGGCGCAGTGCCGTCTCTTTCGATCAGTGGATGCTGCTCGATTTACAGTACATTGACAACTGGTCCCTGTGGCTGGACATGAAGATTCTGGCAAAGACAATTCCCGCCGTTTTGAAGGGCTCCGGAGCAGCCTAATCGTCGAAGGCCTTGCAGGGATTTAAGGTCCATCTAGTAGTAAGCCAATGCATCTACAACCAGAGCCATCCGAGAATAGCGCCGCCCGAGGGACGGGCGCAGCTGCGGTACCTCCCCGGTCGGACCGGGCTCGCAGCGGAACCGACTTCATTTGCACGCTTTTCCAGTTCCTTGAGGAATTCACAATTCGATACTGCGTGCTCCACTCCTGGAAAGGATTGCCGGAAAAGCTCCCAAATACTCTCGATGTGGCGGTACATTCCGAGGACAAAGATAAGCTCTCACTGGTGTTTCAGTCCCTCCTGGATTTGGGATACCAGCCGCTGCAGCGCCTAAACCATCTTGGGAACACTTATCACTTTCTCTTTTTCTGGTTTGATAATGCGGTGCCCAAGGTCCTGGTCGTCAACCTAATTT
Source organism: uncultured Acidobacteriota bacterium (assembly GCA_963832265.1). Lineage (GTDB taxonomy): Bacteria > Acidobacteriota > Terriglobia > Acidiferrales > UBA7541 > Palsa-360. Next base: position 1,988,626 of record CAWHTN010000020.1, on the reverse strand, counting down.
TTGGTCATGGCCAGGGCAGGCAGAAACTGCCTTCTGGAGACGTGCTCCTGACGATCCGGCAGCGGCACGGCAATCTCTATGTGGCCGATCCCCCGACAGAATTTACTTTCCTTCTGTCGAAGATTGCCGGGGGCGAAAGCGCCTCGGGGGAAAGCGCGCTTAGATTGAAGCAGCTCTCTGCAGAAATGGGAGCGGCCCGGACGGAGAAAATTTGCGGTGATGTATTTCCAAGAAAGTGGGCAACCCGAGTCGCTGAAGCGTGTGCAAATGGTTCGATTGACGAAATTCTAAAAAAAATCGGACCGCTGCCGGTGTGGGAAGACCTTCTGCGGCATCCGCTGCAGCTGTTCCGTTATCTGGTCGTGGAGTCCACCTCATCGACACGCGGGTGGCTCAGGCCGACGGGACTTTTCATCGCCGTGATGAGACCGTTTGGCGTCGGCCCGAGCGCACTGATCGAGTTGCTCGGCCAGGCCTTTGGGCCGATTTTTCCGAGGAGGCGGAATTTCCTTTTCCGGCCGCAAGTGATCCCGCGGTTTGCTAAAGACTACCCCCAGATTCTTCCGCCCCGCGGCAGTCTAGTATCCGTCCTTTTTCTTTTGGGCTTTTTTGTCGACTATTGGATCGGATATTTGTTTGTCGTGCGCCCTGCGCTTTCCCGATCTACCCTGATTCTCTTTAACCGGTATTTCCAAGATATGCTGGCGGAACCATTGCGGTTCCGTTATGGCGGACCCTACTGGGTGCTGAAGCTTGTATCTCACTTCATTCCATCACCTGATCTTGTTTTCATTGTCATCAACGCCGAAGAAGAGGCGTTCACGTCGCAGGAGGTACAGCTATCTCCTTCGGAATCGAAAAAGCAACGCGAGTTATATCTCCGACTGACTTCAAGTCTGTTGCGTTCGACGAAGGTCTGGTCTGGACGTGGACTCGAAGGAGCGATGGGACAGGCTTCCCGGTTGGTGCTCTATCAATTTGCAGCCGGAGGGAGCAGGGGAGGGTCCGCCTCGAGCCATTTTCAGAATCCTGCTGCTCCTCGCGTACCTGCTTTGATATCTCTTCACGCTTCGAAGAGCACCACCAATGGATTCGCCCGGTACGGATTCTCGAGGACACAGCGCTATGTTGTGCTGCCCTCTCACAACGCACCTCGGTGGCTCCTCCCCGTCGGGCAAGAAGCCGGCAGCAGTTCAAAAAAGGGATTTCAGTTTTATACGCCCTACTCCAAAATCGCTCAAGCGATGAAAGGACTGGTCGTGGGTACGATGGCAGGTTGGCAGAGCTGGGCCGGCCCCCAAGCGGTGGTCGGCTCGAAGATAGCCTTGCCTCTGGAGAATCTGGTCAGTGAAATTACTGGGGAGCCAAGGCCCGTGTTCGCCCTGTCGATCGGCACTCCCGGCCTTTTCCGCAAACTGACCGTACAGGTCATGCGCTTCGACGGCGAGATCCTCGGTTATATTAAACTCCCTCTGACGGAAGCGGCATCGGAACGTCTGCGCCATGAAGCGAAAATGCTCGACTACCTCTCTAGCTTTAGTGAGTTGGGCCCTTATATTCCGAAACTGCTCCACGCCGGAGGTTGGGGGGACGGTTACATAGTCTTCCAGACTGGGAGCCCTACCCAAGGGGGGCCGACGGAGTTTGGCCCACTTCACCAGGAATTTTTGGAAACCCTCTGGGGTATACGGCGCGTGTCCAAACCGGGGCACCTCCTCCTCGAAGAGGTGGCCACTCGTTGGCGCAAGGTAGAACCTCAGATGGATTCTCTGTGGCAATCTTTGGGAGCGGGGGCGTTTGACAAAGCTAGCCGGGAACTTTCCGGGGTGAACATCTCGTGCGGCATCATGCACGGTGATTTTGCTCCGTGGAACACTCGCCTCAAGGAGGGCAGGCTTTTTGTTTACGATTGGGAATGGGCGTCTTTGGAGGCGCCGAATTCCTGGGACATCTATCATTTCCGCGCCCAAGTAACCAGCCTGCTGGACAAGAATGGCGGCAGCCATCTGCTTTTGGGCCAAACGCCGGGAGATCGTGCCAGTTTTTTGCTTTACATCTTGAACACTGCCTGTCAGTTTTTCGAGGAAAATGCCTCAGATGGACATCCTGGGCTGGTGTGGCGGCAGAAGCTGCTCATGAACGAATTGTCATGATCGCATTTGCGCCACCCCTACCCGGATGGCGACACTGCTAAGACTGATTCACCCAGACAAGAAATTTTATGAGCGAAGCCGAAAATTCCATTTCCTTCGGTGAAGCGGAAGCAGCCGTGCTCCCCGTGGTGACCGATCACGTCCACCGCGAACGCGACATCCGGCAGTTGGCTTCGGGCGCCAGCGTCTTTCTGGCAGGCAGGTTCCTTGGCCGCGGAGTTCGATTTTTGGGAGATATCGCTCTCGCGCACATTCTCGGTCCCTCGAGGCTCGGGCTATTTGCGATCGGGTGGACACTCACGCGCATCATCACTTTGGTCTCCCCGATGGGATTGGACACCGGTGTGGTTCGCTTCGGCACAAGGTATTGGGAGAGCGACTCGGAATCCTTCCGCGGAGTTTTGTTGTGGTCTCTCCTGTTCGCACTTCTTTCTGGATTATCAATCGGCGCAATTATTTTTTTGGTTGCGCCGTGGCTTGCAGCAAGCGTCTTTCACAAAGAGGAATTGACGGGCGTGTTTCGCGCTTTTGGGTTTGCAATGCCCCTCATTGCAACTCTCCGGGTTGCCGCATCCTCGACTCGAATATCCAGGAGCATGAAATACGCGGTTCTGTCCGAGGACATGAGCCAGCCGTTTGCTTTTCTTCTCCTGTTTTTGGCCCTCTATTGGATGGGCTGGAAGTTAGACGGCTCATTGGAAGCGATGGTACTGTCTTTCGGAATCGCCCTGCTTCTGGCGCTGTGGTTCATGTGGAAGATTTATCCGGAAGTGCGAGCCACGAGCACAAACACAAACTTCCCCGGAATGGGGCTTCTGGCTTTTTCGCTGCCCGCCACGATTTCGGCGACGCTGGGCATGCTGCTTATTTGGATTGACCGGCTCTTCGTCGGCCATTACCGGTCCGCGGCCAAGACGGGAGTCTATCAGTCGGTTTCTCAGCTCTCGATCAGCCTTGCCGTAATTCTCGGCAGTTTCGGATCGATTTTCGGCCCCATGACAGCCGCCCTGCACCACCGCGGAGAATTGAAGCGGCTGGAAGAGGTCTTTCGAGTCAGTACCAAATGGTCGCTATACGTAAGCATCCCGCCGTTCCTGGTGATGTGCTTCGCCTCCCGCGAAGTCTTGTCCGTGCTTTTCGGCAAACCCTATGAGATCGGGTGGGCGGCTCTGATTATTCTGGGAGTCGGACAGCTGGTGAATGCGGGCACGGGACCTGTGACTGGACTTCTAGTAATGTCCGGATTGCAAAATTATCTATTCGTAATCTCTGGCGTCTCGCTGGGCGCCGGCGCGGCCATGTGCATCTTCCTGATTCCACGATTTGGTATGGTCGGAGCCGCGGTCGCCACGGCGGTTTCGATTGGCGGGATGTTTGCTTGGGCCGTCTATGTTGGCAAACGGGAGCTGAACATGCTGCCCTACGACCGGAGATATTGGAAAGGACTGGTCGCTGCGGCAGCGGCGGTCGGAGCGCTTCTGCTGTTGCGGGAATTCAATATCAGCTCACACTTGATGAATCTCGTCGCCGTTTGTACCGTCGCTACAACCGTATTCGCCGTGGTGCTGTTGCTGGGGGGCCTGGATGAGGAAGACCGGCATTTCATCAAAATGCTTCGAGCCCGTTTGAAAGCAAAAGAGACCACTTATCGGAGCTTAGTCGAATGATACCATACCCCAGATTTCGATTTCAGACTCGGTGATAGGGGAGTAGAAGATATACGTCGCCTGTATTGATGCGTGAACCAGGTCTAGCCTGGTTAATTCATCAGAACCTGAAATCGTAGCGCAGAAAGGCCATTGCTAACGTAGGGCGGGTTTGGGTCCTGGTTGACGGTCCTTATACCGGTATGCAAGTCGCCTTTTTGACCTCACGAACCGTTTTTTGAGACAGCTCCGCGAGGCCCTTCCGAGAGTGTGTTGTCGAACGAGCGAGACACTCTAAGAGGAGTTGCAGACGGCTTGGAAGAGATCCTGAAAGGGCCAGCCGCTGGCCAGGTGAATGCGGATGCAACGAGCTGTTTCGCGGATGCGCGCACCAACCTTGAACAGCTGAATGCGCAGCGTTTCGATTTGTGCGGAGCGCATCGACAGAGGTAGTTGCAAACGAAACAGGTTGACGAGATTGTAGGCGAAACTGTGCAGCAACAGGCGGAACGCATTGGCTCGGAAGCGGTGGCAGCTCAAGCGGTCCGCGGCGAAACCATTCTTGAATTCTTCAATGCGGTTCTCACATTCCCCGCGATCATTATAGAAGGAAACAATGGAACGGCTGCGGCCTTTCAAGTTGGTGACCAGAAAGCGCACGTTGGTTCCAGATTCGGTGTGTTCGGCCTTGTAGCAGATGCGCCGCTGATGAGACCAGCTGTGAGCGCGATACAGAAAGCTGGAAAAGGAGCGCTGCGGCTTGCCGGTTCGACGATACCGTCTCGCGAGATGACGCTGCAGCCGCTGCGCTTTCTCTTGCAATCGAGAGTTGGCAGCTATGCCGATGGCGTACTGGATGCCGAAAAACTCGCAGAATTCATAGAGCAGTGGCAGAGCAAACCCGGCGTCAGCGCGCAGTTTGATGCGGGTCTTGGGAAACTCTTTCTGGAGTCGCGGGACAATGCGTAACAGCAAGGGGATGATGCGGGCGTGACTAGAGACCGTGCCCGCCCGCAATCGGGCGGCCAACAAGCAACCGGTGTGCCGCTCAAAGACCAGCAAAGGGTGATACATGTGCTGGTCATAGCCACCATTGAAGAAACTGAGCTGCTGTTGCCCGTACGTTGGATCGTCGGTGGAATCAACATCCAGCAGGATCTCTCCCCGTTTGCGAACCTGTTCTCCGCAGATTTGCACAAACCAATCGAGCAAAGCATCCTGCAGCTTGAGGAGATCGCGCGGCGAGGGCGAGTTCTCCCAACGACTAACTGTTGGTTGTGATCCGAGAGCTGCACCCAGCGGTTGATCGGCAAGAATCTGAAACGCCGGATCGTGACGTAAGCGATCCGCGTCGTTGGCGTCCTCGTAGCCAGCGATGATCTGGTAGAGGCGCTGGCGAAACAGCGACAACTCCGGGTGACTCACACGCGAATCGTCCCGATCATCACAGACGCACTCTGCCAGACCGCGAGTGAGTCCATGCCGCTGATCAAAAGCCCGCAAAGGCAGCAGGCCGGCATCGCTGGTGATCTGGCCACCACAAAAATCAACTTGAATGGATCGGTGTCGGTAGAAGGAAAACGACAGCTGTGATATACAAGATGTCATCTTGGGGTGCTCCGAAAGAGAATGCTGGGTTCGCTAAAACCTAGTGTTCATCAATCTTTTAGAGCACCTTTTCTTTTTTTGCCAGTAAAATCGTGAATAATCCAGGCTAGGGAAGCCTTCCGGAAGCGGAGACCCAGTGGGTGACATCCAAAGTCGGCCCTTTCAAATCTCGTTCAACAAGAAGTTGAAATCGGAAATTCCGGACTAAGGCATTTTGGAATACCACACGCAAATGAACCTTGGCCGGCAATGGCGCTCTTGGATATTGTTCCCGCGATACGATTCAGTTTTCCGACTGACAACATCCCATGCCGGCGGGCTGCCCAGGCAGCATCGGATATGCGCTTGTTCTTCCAGCTGGGTTTTCTTCGTCCTGTTCATTCGTCACAAAACCAGGGATTGTCACTGATTAGAGCTATTTTGGTTCATCGAGATTCGTCGGACTCGGAGGATTTGTTATGCTAGTTGTTGAGGAAATTAAGAACGCCTCGTACTCGCCGCGGGTTGGGGCTGCTATTCGTCGTCTAGGACTGCGTAGGGTTATGCAGCGGTTGTACGCAATTTTAAGAGGCAATCCGGGACACATCAGACTATCGCTGAACGGCGCCCAGGTAGTTTTTTCGGCGCGCACGCCGCAGGAACTGCGTTGCGTGGAGGGTGCGTGGTTCGGGGAAAAGAAAATGCTAAGTCATGTTTTATCAAGAGTTCGGGCGGGGGACGTGTTCCTTGATGTCGGAAGCAATCTGGGACTCTTTACTGTCTTTGCCGCCAAGGCGGTGGGACCGGGAGGCAAAGTTATATCTTTCGAGCCCGAGGCAATCGCGCACAAGAGACTCGCGGAAAATATCCGATTAAATGGCCTGCATAATGTGCAGCTCTTCAAACTGGCGCTTAGCGACAGCCGCGCGACACGCAAGCTAATCCTAGGGGATCCCGACTCAGTCAGCCAATCGTCACATCTCGCCGATGATGATGGGCCTTCCGAGGCAGTGGAAACTGCTGAATATGATGGGCTGGTTGCCAGCCAGTCCTTTCCTATTCCTAGTGCTGTAAAAATGGACATAGAGGGCCACGAATTTGCAGCTCTTAAAGGAATGAGCGCTACATTGTCGCATCCATCGTGCACTGCTTTGTTCTGCGAGGTTCATCCATATCTCCTGCCAATGGGCGTCACTGCGGGGCAAGTTGTTGAGCTGATTCAGTCATGTGGATTCGACTCCGTCCGCCAAGAGGAAAGGGCTACGCAAGTTCACATTGTGGCCACGAAAGAATCCGCGACGGACGGCAAGAATAGAGATAGCTGGGGAGAAGCGGGTTGACGGTCTCGCCTGATGTCGCTGTTCCCCTATCTTAAGAGAGCAGAATAAGAATTCTTTCCGAACTGCAGAAGTAAGGGTTTCCGCCACGGTACTCTCGGTTAGGGATTAGCACGAATCATCGTAATTAGCCAAGGTTGCTATGCCGAGCCGCCGCAATGATCAATTCATTGCTCAGCTTTTCTTATCGACCTGAGTCATCAATACCTTCATTTAAGGACATAAAGAGAATGGAAATACAGGCTTACTTGCGTATCCTGCAGAAAAGAGCCGGGAGAACAAAACTTCGCGCTCCTCTCGACTGGCATCGCCATCTCGGACTGTTACCCACCGACGTGTTTTTGGCGGCGTTCCCACGGTCGGGCAGCACTTGGTTGCGCCTTCAACTCCACGAAGTGCTCACAAGGAGCGAGGCTGATTTTGAAAACATCGCCGAGACGATTCCGGATGTCGGCTGGCATCGAAAAGCCTGTAAGTTGCTCCCCGGAGACAGGCGGCTGATCAAGACACACGAACGCTATCGCAAAGAATATAAGAGGGCGATTTACTTAGTTCGAGATGTCCGTGATGTGCTGGTCTCTTATTTTCATTATCAAGCTGAATTCGCACACTTTGGACGCAAAGAATTCGGGGAACTGGACGATTATGTGAAGGTATTTATGGAGGGTAAGGTAAGTCAGTACCCCGTGTGGCAGGACCACGTCGCAAGCTGGCTGGAATCACCCCTGGCCAAGAGCGATAACTTACTGGTGATTCGATATGAGGATTTGCGCGCCGATCCGGGAAGATATCTCCGGGAGGTCGCTTCTTATTTGGGGATCAAGATGGATTCGCAAACGATCCATATTGCGGTGGAGAATAATTCGTTTGAACGAATGCGTCTAAAGGAAAACGTCAGTCCCACCTTACAGAGCGCCAAAGCCGCCAATGGACGTTTCATTCGAAAAGGGACTGTGGGTGGTTGGCGCGAGCGATTGAGCCAACCCAGCATTGAGCTGATTGAGCGATCCGCTGGCCCGATGATGGAAAATTTGGGATATCAGCTTGGGAGTTCGGCGCGGGAATTGCCCGCTGAGAGAGTTGCCGGCGCAGAAACATCGTTGAGGTAGCTGTAGCGGGAAGTCATATCAGGATTACTGTCATCCAATAACTTGGGTCTTGCGGCTGGCCCGGGCTTCTCACTTATCTATCCGTGGTTCTGAGACGACTGACACCATTCGGCCCTTCGCAAATGACGCTTTGCACCTCTCGTCAGTGCGGGACTTTCGAGTGGGCCAAAGCTAATCTTAAGGCAGAGTTCCTATGGGGCTTTCCGCAAATCCCCCCTGATCCCATGAGACGGACGGGCTAACTTGATCGCCGTGAATTTTAGATCTGCTGTCATTCATTGAGCTGATATCTGGTGAAAGTTTATGGAGGCTAGAGTGCAACTCAGCGCAATAAGAGATCGAATCGCGTTCGAGCGCATTGGAAGTGGCGCTTTCTTTTTTGTGATCGGCGTGGTTCTAATGTTTTTCACAGCCGGGCTGACCAAGTATGTCGACATAAGCGATATGATTGGTTTCGGCTGTATCTATCTATCGTTCTTGCTTTGCGCCTTTCTTTCGCTGAGCACTGCCAAGATCAAAACACTCGAGGAATCAGCAGCTTCCTATATGGTGTTGCTTGTTGTCTGGACTTATCTCGTGGGCGATGACTTTCTGTTTTCTTACAACCGCTTGAATCCACTCAACAGCGAAGTCCTGGGTGACTACAAATCCACGGCATATGCAGAAGCAGTCTTTTGGATACTGTGCGCATTTCTTCTGGCATTCATTTCTATGGCGAGAGTGCGGGTGCTGCTGAAATCTCTCTTTTCTGGAGCAAACAAGTGGCCGACGTGGTTTGCCTTGTATTGCGTTGTTTCAATCGCCTGGTCCGTTCAACCCGCCTACTCGCTCGCATGGGCTCTTAAACTCGTGCTAGTGGTCTGGATGCTCGCGTTTATGGCCACATGGCGCGATCCCAAGAATCTCGAGGCTTTGCTTCGAGGCACATTAATCATATTGTGTGTGGCCATGCTTATTTCAATTGTGAAAGCAGTCGTGGATCCTGCGGATGCGTTCAAGGAGAACCGGCTCGCCGGGGTTATAGACCCGGTCGACACTTCTGAAACAGGCGGAATCGCTCTGATTATAGCCGCATCTCTCGCCATCAAGACGAGAAACAGGATCTATCTCGCCGTGGCCGCCCTTGCTTCGGTTGTGATGATTCTCGGGGGAGGCAAGACGGCGACCGCTTCCGCGCTAGTGGCCTGCTCACTTTTCTTCCTCTTGCAAAAGAGGTTCAAGGCCCTTGCAATCTTTGCTATCTCTGTCGGCCTGATTGCCGTGATCCTGCTTACCTTCACACCGGTTGGCGATTACTATTCATCTTATGCTTCTTCAAATAGCTTAGAAAGTCTTACCGGCCGGACTATTCTTTGGAAAGCAGCTTGGCCCGAGATCCAAGCACACATCTGGCTGGGACACGGTTACATGAGCGCGAGATTCTACAACCTCGGTATACCGGGCTTGGCGGGCTGGGAGGTAGGACAGATGCATAATGGCTTTCTGAATGTGCTTTACGAGGAGGGATTACCAGGCCTGTTCATTTATCTCACCATGGTGTGTCTCACTTTCAACAACATGTGGAAAGCCTGGGAAACGAGGTGGGAACCTGAGATTCGGATCCTGATCGTCACCTTTGGGGCGCTCTTTGTGGACTTGTTGCTCGCCGGCCTGTTGAGCACTTGTTTCGGAGGACGTATCTACGCCTTTCATATGATCTTTCTGGCCTGTGTAGTTGTCAGCGCGATGCTCCGATATGGCTTGCATCGCAGGCCCTTGGCGGACATGAGTCTCTCAAGCTGAGTTTGCGCCGTGCTTGAGGAATCCGGCTTGCACACCGGAATGGAGCCACACTTCCAGGAGGCGGCCTTAAACAAGATTCCCGTTGATTTCTCATTCCGATACTATCCTAGGAATCATAGGGGATTCAAGAGATCATTCGAGGTGAGGCATGTTTCTGCGAGGCATGGCAGAGCGGTTCTTGTTTTTCGGGAGTCTCGTTTTTCTGATCCTGGCTGGCAGAATCGGGGGTTACGTTTCGGCCCGCAGTTCAGAGCAACCCGCTGGGGTCACGCCGGGTGGGGCGATTGCTTTGAGAGATTCCACTCAACTGATTTCAGCTAAAGACATGTTTGTCACGCCTATTCCGGCGACATATTTCGGAATGACCCTTGAGAACGTCAACAACTGGCCGACGGTCCCATTCGGCGCCCTGGGGCATAGTCCGGGTACAGGCGTGTATTGGCCGTATGTCGAAAGAAGGAAAGGGCATTTTGACTGGTCAGAAATCGATCGCCTCGTGAAGGCAGCCGAAGACCATGGGATGGACACTTTCTTCACAAATGATTTCATACCCGAGTGGGCAACTGCTGATAAGCGTAGTTGCAGACCCGATAGGCGGGACCCGTCTCTTCTTAAGTGTACTTCAATGGTTGCAGATATTCGTGACTGGGATGATTTCGTAACCGCCCTTGCTACCAGATATAAACGGCGAATGCATATCTACGAGTTGTGGAACGAACCGTGGAATGAGCTATTTTTTACCGGGCGAATCGAGGACATGGTGACGTTGACAACGCACATGGACAAAATCATACGAGCAATCGACCCGGAAGCGGTCATTGTTGGCCCTGCTCCCACCCCGCACCAATATTTGGCTCGCTATCTTGCTGCTGGCGGGGTTCGTACAGCTGACGTCTATGCCGTGCATGGATATCCGACGAGAATGCACGCTACGGCAGAGACCAGCCAGGCTTGGCTCTCGCAACCATTTAAAAACATACTCGCCCAAAACGGGCTTTCATCGAAGCCGATTTGGGATACAGAAGGCGGATGGGCCACCGCAAAGAACCTGGACGACCCGGACGAACAAGCTGCCTTTGTCGCGCGATCCTATTTGATACATTGGGCGGCAGGCTTCAGCCGTTATTACTGGTACGCATGGGACGAGCCACAGTGGGGAACTCTGTGGCGGCGCGATTCAGGCCCGAACAAATCTGCGAAAGCCTACGAGCAAGTTTATCACTGGATGGTTGGGGCGACGATGACTTGGCCCTGCGCCGAGAAGGGCGGCGACACCTGGACTTGCGGATTCACGCGGCCGGGAGGCTATGCAGCGGAGGCAGTCTGGAACACATCGGGGAGCAAGTCCTACTCTGTGGGATCGCAGTACACGCAATATCGCGACTTGGATGGACGAACGGTAATGGTCAACAGCGGCTCCGTCGAGATCGGGCCTAAACCGATCTTGCTAGAGAATTCTTCTCCTCAATAGACAATTGAAGGTACTCAAGATCGGCTCCGTGTGCGGCTGGATTGCTGCCTTGAGCGACTCTGTGCCCGCGGAGTAGTCAAAAGGGTCCACCGCAAAAAGGTCTGGGAGTTCGAGTTTAGCAGCGCTCTTTCGGAACGGCGCGAGCGGTTAGAAACCGACGTGGCCCCATCGTTATCAGGTCTCTCCCACTGAACTGTTCACTGCTCCTCGGGACGCGTGGCTGGAGTGTATGTGTGCCGGGCTATCGCGGTGGAAGCAAGCCATCCGGGCTCTGGAAGATTCCCTGTGAAAAGAACCTGCCGTTTCACCTATCAACCATGAATTCGGGAAATGGTTTCCATGAAAATCTTATTCGTGCACAACACCTATCAGCAACCGGGCGGCGAAGATATCGTCTTCGAGCGTGAGTGCCGCTTGATGGAACAGCAAGGCAATCAGGTAGTGAAGTACTTGCGCAGCAATCACGAAATCGAAGACCTATCATCGATCCAACGTTTAACTCTGATTAAGTCAGCCATCTGGTCAGGTGATGCGCGGCGCGACGTCACTCGATTCATCCGTCGCGAAAATCCCGATGTTGTGCACGTTCACAACACTTTCACGAGAATATCTCCTTCGATTTATTCGGCGTGCCAGGAAGCTCAGGTGCCCGTGGTGCAGACGCTCCATAATCCAAGGCTAATGTGTCCTAATGCGAGTTTCTATCGCGATGGACGCGCCTGCGAAGATTGCGTGGGCAAAACACCGCCTTGGCCCGCAATCCTGCATGCCTGTTATCAGGGGTCTCGCCTCCGCACGAGCGTGGTGGCAGCCATGCTGAGTGTCCACCGGTGGATGAAAACTTGGCAGAATCAGGTAGATGTTTTCATCGCCTCCACGGAGTTCTACCGCCAGAAGTTCATTCAAGGAGGACTTCCGGCAGAGAAAATCGTCGTCAAACCTCATTTTGTAGTGACGGACCCCGGGCCTGGGAAGAACCGTGGAGACTACGCCCTCTTCATCGGGCGCTTGGCCCCCGAAAAGGGAGTGCGCACGCTGTTGGGCGCCTGGGAAAAGCTGAAAGGTATCCCATTAAAGATACGTGGAGACGGACCTTTGCTGGGAGAGGTACAAGAATTTATCCGCCGTAACCCTTCAGACGTCGAGGTCGTGCCGCGCGCCTCCTCGGAGCAATGGATGGCGCTGATGAGGGGCGCGCGATTTCTAGTGTGGCCCTCTGGCGGCCTCTATGAGACGTTTGGGCTGGTTGCCATAGAAGCATTCTCTTTCGGAATGCCCGTCATCGCCTCCCGCACCGGAGTCATGGCGGAAATGGTGCAGGACGGCCGCACGGGTCTGTATTTCAATCCGGGAGATACAGAAGACTTGGCCAAGAAAGTGGCATGGGCCTGGACCCATCCTGAGGAAATGGCCGAGATGGGACGTGCGGCGCGCGCGGAGTACGAGGCGAAATACACGGCCGAAAAGAACTATGCGCAAATGATCGACATTTACCGCGGCGTGATTTCGCGCAGGACGAGCGCCGCGGCATGACCAACACGCAAGATTCACTTCCGCAATTCCATCTTCTCGGCGTGCGCGTTCACGCGTTGCAGATCCCCGAAGTCGTCGCCTGGATGGAAGCCGCGATCGCCGACCGCTCGTGTTGCCGCTTTCTCTCCGCGACGGGAATGCACGGGGTCACTGAGGCGCAACATGATCCGCAATTCAAAGAGATTCTCAATGCGGCCGACCTCGTCGTGCCGGACGGAATGCCGCTCGTTTGGGCTGCACGACATCATAAATTTCCATTGCGACGCCGCGTCTATGGCCCCGAGCTAACAGAGACGTTTTGCCGCGAGACCGGCGCAAGTTATCGCCACTTTTTCTATGGCGGCGCGCCCGGCGTCCCGGAACACCTCGCCGAAGTGCTGCACGAACGCTACGGCGTTCGAGTCACAGGATGCTATTCGCCGCCGTTTCGTCCGCTCACCGACGCAGAGGAAATTACCGTGCGCGAAATGATCGAATCCGCCAAACCAGATGTGCTCTGGGTGGGGCTGAGCACCCCGAAGCAGGAACGGTGGATGTACGCGCACCGACACGCTCTCTCTGTGCCTCTCCTCATGGGGGTGGGGGCGGCATTCGACTTCCATACGGGACGAGTCAAGCAGGCCCCGGCGTGGATGCGGGAGAACGGGTTGGAGTGGTTGTTCCGCCTCGTTCAGGAGCCACGGAGGTTGTGGCGCCGGTACTTGATTTATGGTTCCCAGTTTGCATGGAATGTTTCACTCGAACTTATCGGGCTCAAGAAATTCTAGCGAGGATAGCTCGACAATATCCAAGCGCCCATTGATGACACCGTGTCGAATTCATGCAGGCGGATCTGCGAGAGCAGAAGGTCGCAGAAAAAGCCGTGGAGAATATGAGTGTGGTTTTCCATCTCGCCGCTGATCATTTGGGGGACACTGGCTAGCAAATCCGCAACTGGACCTACATTAATGACATCGTCAGCGGCACGGTCCTCGCCGCCCAAAAAATCGACGATGGCGCCGGCATGAATTTCGGCACGATGGAGCGCATCAAAGTAATTGACACCGCGAAGGAAGTCCTGCGATGTAGGGGCAAGACCGCCGAATTCGATATGCATCCGGAAATGCTCACCGGCCCCCTCAATCGCGTCGCCGACAATTCCATGGTGAAGAAGCTTTTGGGATGGGAACCCAAGTTGATGTTTATTGATGGCCTCCACAAGACAATCGACTGGTACGTGGCCAACAGGAAGCAGAGTCAGGTTTCAGCAAAGCTCGAAGCGGCTTTGACCGCACGTTAAGCTTTCCGTTCGAGAAAAACAATCGCGACAATTCTTGTGAAAGCGAAAAGGGGAGTTGGTTCGCCTTTTTTTAAATTTTACTACAGTACGTTCTCTTGGAAGGCTCGTTCTTTCAAAACGAACTGAAATGAATCTAATGAGTCACAAAGGGTCGCCCGATTCCCGTGGCCCATGCGCGACACAATCGATTGCCCGCTTCTGGCTGGCGGCGCAATCGAAAACTCTAGACTCTCGGGGACCCAATTCATGAGAAACACCATAGCAGTCGCTGCAAGCGTTGCAACACAGTCTAATCATCTGATCGCTCCACACGGTGGGAGCTTGGTAAATCTGCTGGCCAGCCCAGACCGGTGCGCGGAGCTGCAAGCCGAATCGCGGGGCTGGCAGTCCTTGGATCTCACGCCGCGCCAGATCTGCGACCTCGAACTGTTGATGAACGGCGGCTTCTCGCCGCTGCGGGGATTCATGTGCCGTGCCGATTACGAATCCGTTTGCTCTTCGATGCGCCTCGCGAACGGGCTCGTCTGGCCCATTCCCATTGTTCTCGATTTGCCGGAGGAACGGGCCAAGAAGCTCGCTCCGGGCGCACGGCTCGCGCTCCGCGACTCGGAAGGGGTGATGCTTGCCGTCTTGCACGTGGAAGAAATCTGGCAGCCTGACCGGGAGACGGAAGCAAAGGCGGTTTACGGAACTACGAACACGGAGCATTTGGGCGTGAATCATGTCCTAAACCGTTGCCATCCGTTCTATGTGGGGGGCCGCGTGGAAGGTATTCAGGCTCCGACGCATTATGATTTCGGCTCGCTACGACTTACTCCGGCGGAACTGCGCACTGAATTTGAGAAGCTCGGCTGGATCCGCGTGATCGCCTTTCAGCCAGACAATCCGATGCACAGGGAGCACTACGAACTGACTCGCCGTGCCGCCGAACACGCGGATGCCAACCTTTTGCTCCACCCCGCGGCGGGGATTGCAGAGCCCGGCGACGTGGATCACTACACTCGGGTGAGATGCTACCGCGCGCTGCTGCCAAATTTTCCTCTGAACACGGCCCATCTCGCCCTGTTGCCCCTTGCCACACGCATGGGAGGTCCGCGCGAAGCGGTCTGGCACGCCATCATCCGCAAAAACTATGGTTGCACACACCTCATTGTGGAACGCGACCATGCGAGTCCAAACAAGGATTCATCTGAAAAACCGTTCTATGGGCCGTACGACGCCCAGAAGTTGCTCCAAAAGCACCAAGAAGAACTCGGTGTTGCGATGGTTCCCCTGCGAACGATCGTCTATCTGCCTGGCCGCGATGAGTATGTCCCTGACGACGAGGTCGAGGCAGGAGTCATCACGGCGAATATTACAGGAAAAGAACTACACGAGCGTCTCGCGAAAGGCCGCGAGATTCCTGCCTGGTTCTCGTTCTCGGAAGTGGCCGAGGAATTGAAGCGAACCTACGCGGAACGGTCGCGGCAGGGTGTGGCAATATTTTTTACCGGCCTTTCGGGCTCCGGCAAGTCCACGATCGCGAATGCCCTGCTGGTGAAATTACTGGAAATAGGCGGCCGATCGGTCACACTGTTGGACGGTGACGTCGTCCGAAAGCATCTTTCTTCAGAACTTGGGTTTTCAAAAGAGCATCGCGACCTCAACATCCATCGTATTGGCTTCGTGGCTGCCGAAATTGTAAAACACAGTGGCATCGCCATCTGTGCCCCCATCGCGCCATACGATCGTATACGCAAAGACGTGCGGGCAATGGTGGAAAGTAGCGGCGGTTTTGTGCTGGTATACGCTTCAACGGCAATCGAGGTCTGCGAGCAGCGCGATCGTAAAGGCCTTTACGCGAAGGCCCGCGCCGGCTTAATACCCAATTTCACGGGTGTCTCCGATCCCTATGAAGCTCCTAAAGATGCGGAGATCTCACTGGATACGGACGCGATGACTGTCGAAGAAGCTGTGAACCAAATTCTCACGTACCTTAGTAGCGAGGGATACCTTCCGCAAAAGTATCCAGCCTCCAACCTGGAGATCGGCCATTTTGAAGCCCCAGCGGGGAGCAACGGTCACTGCGAACAGATCCTTGCCGAAGGGCCGGTGCAACAAAATGAAGCTCGATTGGCAGTATGACTCAAGAAGTATTCTTCGCATCTAGGCATCGAGATCTCGCGAGAATCGAAAACGCCCTTCGAGCGGCGGCTGAACTCCTGCGGCGATCCTCTCGCGTGGATGTTGCGATTGATTTCAAGGACGGAGGCGATCCAGTAACTCAGGCAGACCGGGCTGTAAACGACCTGCTGGGCAAGATGCTTCCGCACGAGGGAGAAGGCTGGCTGTCCGAAGAAAGCTGCGACGACGGAAGGCGTTTGAATAAACGGCGTGTCTGGGTCGTGGATCCTCTCGATGGCACGAAGGAATTTATTCAGGGGATCCCGGAGTGGTGTGTTTCGATCGGCTTGGTGGAGGATGGCATCGCCGTAGCGGGCGGTGTAGCCAATCCTACTTCTGGCGAGATTATTCTAGGGTCCGTTGAAACAGGTCTCATCACCAAACCAATCCCCTTGCCGGCGGGAACTAAAGCAGGAAACCGCGAAATTCTAGTCCTGGCGAGCCGTAGCGAGCACGAGAAGGGACAGTGGGACCGCTATCGAGGAGAATGTTTCCGGATCCTTCCGACCGGCTCGATCGCTGGCCGCCTCGCGCGTGTCGCCGCGGGATTTGCCGATGCGACTTGGACCCTAGGTCCAAGACACGAGTGGGATGTTGCTGGGGGTGTCGCATTGATTCGGGCTGTCGGTGGACGAGTGGAAATTGCTCCTGACACTGAGCCGTTTTTCAATCAGTCGTCAACGCGATTGAAACGCTTTGCTGCCTTCGGTCCAAACTGTGTGGATGTACTTGCGCAGCTCCGGAACAGCGCTTGGAGTCTCGGTTCATCCGCCGCTCAGGCAAAAGCAGGCAGCTAGAACGGGCTGCACATTTTGTTCTGCTGCCGTACACTGATGCACTTCGGGCGCACTGAGGTGTCCTATGTGTGGGAACTCCGCCCACGGAAAGCGGGGGAAGCGGATCTTTCGGCGTTCGACTGTCGCGCTGGTGGATGAAGTGGGTCGTCGCGGGCTCGGCGGGAACCTGGGCTCGCGAGAGCTTTTCGCGCGAAGCGTTGCTCGCTCTTGCAAGGTGATGATCGGAATCGGAGACGCATTCGACGTGCAGATCGGCCATATGAAAGATGCTCCCGCATGGGCCAAGGCAGCGGGACTGCAATGGGTAGACCGGCTGTTGTAATAGCCGCGGCAACTATGGAGACGGTAATTACTCGGCAGCCCGAGGTTCCTATTCAATATTGCGCTTCAGTTCGCGAGCATGAAACGCTATTTATTTCCTGATTAGTTA
The DNA here is from genome assembly GCA_963832265.1 of uncultured Acidobacteriota bacterium. Classification (GTDB taxonomy): domain Bacteria; phylum Acidobacteriota; class Terriglobia; order Acidiferrales; family UBA7541; genus Palsa-360. Next base: position 1,971,339 of record CAWHTN010000020.1, on the reverse strand, counting down.
AAAAATATTGTGTGGTAACTGGAAACGGCTTGGAGCCTTCCATTGCACAGTTAAAAGCTGGAACGTACTTTGCACGACGATTAATTAATGTTCTCCAAGGAGGCATATGTTAGTCAAAAGAGCACTTATTTGTGGCGCGGGCGGTTTTATTGGCAGTCATCTAGTTAGGAACCTAAAGCAGGATGGTTATTGGGTCCGCGGCGTGGACCTGAAATATCCGGAGTTCCGCTCGACTGCCGCCGATGATTTTGTAATTGGCGACCTACGCGAGCGCGAGAGCTGGGAAAATATCCTCGATGTACAATTCGATGAAGTGTACCAGTTGGCGGCCGACATGGGAGGAGCGGGCTATATCTTCACTGGCGACAATGATTCCCATGTCATGCACAACTCGGCCATGATCAATCTGCACATGGCAGACTTTGGCGTTAAGAAAAAAGTTGGCAAGATATTTTACTCGTCCTCGGCCTGCATGTATCCCGCGTATAACCAGGAGGACCCCCAGAACCCGAAGTGCGGAGAGTCCACTGCCTACCCTGCTGCCCCTGACAGCGAATACGGATGGGAGAAGCTCTTCAGCGAACGCCTCTACTTTGCGTTCTCAAGGAACCATGGGTTGGACGTGCGCGTGGCCCGGTTCCATAACATCTTCGGACCGGAGGGGACCTGGCAAGGAGGACGGGAGAAGGCGCCAGCTGCACTCTGCCGCAAGGTGGCCGAGCAGTTAGATGGCGGCGAGATAGAGATGTGGGGGGATGGCGAGCAGACGCGTTCTTTCCTTTATATTGACGAGTGCGTCGAGGCCGTGCGACGCCTGATGCAGTCGGCATTCAGGGGTCCGGTAAACATCGGCTCGGAGGAAATGGTTACCATCAACCAGATGGCCAGAATGATTATGGGGATAGCAGGGAAGAAATTGGCGATCAAGCACGTCTCCGGCCCCACGGGTGTTCGCGGCCGCAATTCCGACAATGTGCTGATCCGTGCGGAACTCGGCTGGGAGCCGACGATGCGGCTAAACGAAGGATTGGCCAGGACATACACATGGATTGAAGCCCAGGTTCAGTCTTCCGCAAGGGTCGAGTCCGCAGCATGAAGGTGCGTAGGTCGCAGAAATCAACTGGTATCCAAAGCCTCTTGCGGTGGCTATCCTGCCACCGATGAAATTGCGCCGCCAGGGCATTCCAACTTGTTGTCTCCGTTACGAACTGTGTACGTGTTTGCATGAGGGTGCAGGGAGGCTGAAGATTTAGATCTTAGAATAATAAGCTCGCGCGCCTGAGACCCACCGTCAGAAAAGCATTTGGCCGGTGGGTTTTCTGTTTTTCGGGTCGTCGCAGCCAAGGAGACTTCCATGTTGAGAAACAAGAGTCTGAAACGAATGGCCGTAGACTTTTTTATTGTTGTGTCCTCCATTATGCCTTCTGCGGCCACGCGTGCGGGAGAGGGAGCCACGGTGACGCCGGCGAGCGGTTCAGCCGAGACGCGCCCTGCTAGCAATGTTTCAGCGACCGCAGAAAGTCAGCCGAATGCGTCGTCAGCGACGCCCCTTGCGCCGCTGCATGAACTGCAAGAGTTGAGGAAAATTGTGGAAAGGCAGTCGGAACGGATCGCGAAACAGACCCAGGAACTCGAATCCGAGCGCGCGGCTGTTCGCGACGAACTGGATCGAATCGCTAAACTTGAGACGGAACTGCACGCACCGCCGGTTCGGAGCGAGGAATTGCTTGCTTCGGCCCCGCCCTCCTCGCCAGCCAGTGGTTCGGTTTCGTCGTCTGAGGCCGGGTCCGGAAGCGCTGCGGCCATCCCGGTCGATCAGCAGCAAACTCCTCCGGCGCAAGGCAGCGTGGACAGGCGGTTAGGCGAACTGGAGCAAAGGCTGAAAAAGCTTGGGCCCCTTTCGTTTAGCGGAGACTTCCGCCTGCGCGAGGATGCTTTCTACGGCGGCCCCAGCGACCGGTCCTTGGACCAGAACTTGCAAAACTACCGGCTGCGCTTCAACGCCGATGTGCAGCTAAGTGACGACCTTTCGGGAGGATTCTCTCTAGCTTCAGGCAATATCAACGATCCCACTTCTACCAACCAGACGCTGACAGGGTTCTACGCGCGCAAGCCTATCGCGCTGGACAAAGCCTTCATCCAGTATCATCCCAGCAATTTCAAGGCGCTGAGCTTAGTGGCCGGCAAGTTCGCCTATCCCTGGTACAACACCGAACTCACCTGGGATAAGGACCTGAATCCCGAGGGCTTCGGCCAAACACTGAATTTCGAACTGAATTCCACGCCGGTCTTCAAGCGAGTCGCCTTTGTCGGCTTCGAATTGCCATTCTCACAGGTTGCTGGCACGTCTCTTAACAACAAGAGTCTTATGCAAACGGCCGTCTACGGCGGCCAGTTTCAAACTGAGTGGCGTCTCGCCAACTGGCTGGAGCTGACCGCGTACAATGGCTTCTACAACTTTCACAATGCCGATCCCATGGCGCTGGCGTTGGCCAAGGCGAGCGCGAAGAACCCTGCGACGCCGCTGATAGGACTGCTGCCGCTTGCAGGTGGGGGAGGCGCAGTTCAAAATTCAGTCACCACAACGACGGCGACTTCGGTGGTAACGGTCAACGGCGTAACCGAACCTACGGGAGTGACATCGATTGCCAATGCGCAGTTTGCCTCGAAGTTCGCCCTGTTCGACTCCATCGCGCGTTTCGACGTCAAAACTCCTTCCGAACGATGGCCGGTCGCGATTATTGGAGACTACGTGCAAAACACCAGGGCCTGCGCGAATGTGGGGAATATTCTGCCGGCGCCGGCAAATACGGCCACAACCGTGTTCACTCGCTCTACGAATTTTTCCTGCGATCCGAGCCAGCGGCGCGGCTACTGGGCGGAAGCGGAAGTCGGCCGGATCCTCCAGAAGTATGATCTGCAGTTTGGCTACACGCGCATGTTCATCGAGAGGGAGGCAGTTCTATCCAATCTGAACTACAACCAGATGTATCAGGGGAGCAACGTAACCGAGCACCGCATCAGCGTGTTTTACACCATCAGAAGCAATGTGATCCTCGATTTCATTGGGCTCTTCGGCCGACCTCTGAATTTCGGCAACCAGAATCCGCCAATCGACTTACTCAAGCGGCTCCAGTTCGACATCAACTACGTGTTTTGACGTTCTCTGAAGCGCCTCGACCACGCTTAGGCGTGGGGCCAAATCGAGGTCCATGAATGCTCATTGCCAGAGAAGATTCTTGAGATTACTATCGCGATTGGCCCCTTTATTCTTGGCTAATGCTAGGCTGCTTAATGATCGGACGAGTTTCGCTCTGCACCGTAGTATTCCTCGCCTTGGGAGGCTTGTCCGCCATCTTGGGCGGATGCACAGGAATCGCCGCACCGACTCTGAGTTCCATAGCCGTGACTCCGGCGAACGGCTCGGTCGCGCAGGGGATGACACAACAGTTCAGGGCCACGGGGACTTACTCCGATAATAGTTCGAAGGACCTGAGGGCCACAGTCACGTGGACTTCCTCCGCGACAAGAGTGGTTACGATCAGCGCTACGGGCCTCGCATGTTTACAATTACGGCGTCTGCTTTTTCGCAGCGGAAAATATTTCTAATTGTGGATGGCCACCCGGTACACAAGTCGCGATCAATTCGCCGCTGGTTGGCCGAGCACACTGAACAAATCCGGATTTTCTGCTTGCCGTCGTACAGTCCGGAATTGAATCCGGATGAATTGCTCAACCAAGACGTGAAGAGCAATCCGCTCGGCCGTGTCCGTCCCGTGAACATCCAGGAAATGATGGGCAACGTGCGTTCTTATCTGCAGATCACACAGGCCCGACCCAAGCTTGTGAAGCGCTATTTTCGCGAACGCCATGTCCAGTACGCCGCCAGTTGAAAACAGTCACATATTTAGTGCTCGGAGTAATAACCTAAACAAACTGTAAATGTTATCGATTTTTTGTGTGCTCAAAAACGGCTAATTTTGAAGAATATATTGCTGGATTTGCCTGTTCTGCTTCACCTGTGGGGCTAGGAGATGGACTTGAGCCGTGAGATCGATAGAATCCTGACCCGGCTCGACCGGCCGCAGCGGATGTGCAAGGGGCAGCCGCTGCGGCGCCAGGTGGACGTCAAAATTACCTGATGCTGTGTGCTCGGTGTCGCCTGCTCCGTCACCGAGACAGAGAGCCTTAGGACCCTACTGTGATTATAGCCAACTCGGGAAGGCATCGAAATCGAAGCGGCAGGAAAGTAGTTCCGATGCCGCGACTAACGTACATCCTCGAACCGCGCTCGGCATACCAACCTTCCAGAAAACGTCCCGACCCGCGGGGCAGCCAGAAGACCGGAACCAGCGGCAAACGGACTTGTCCGCCGTGCGTGTGCCCGGCTAGGACGAGGGGGACGCGGCCGGCGATTTTATCGAAGAAAGCCGGCGCGTGGAATGCAGTGATCACATAAGCGCCTGGTGGCACAGTCTTCAGCGCGTTGTCGAGATTCGCCGTACCAGTTGAGGGGTCGTCCAAACCGGCGATCCAGATGTCCGGCCGGATAGGGCTCGCCTCGTTCAAGAGAAAATGAATGCCAAGCTGTGAATAGAATGTGCGCTCATCGTGAGGTAGGCGCTCGTTTTCCCAGTTGCCCCGCACGAGCCAAACGCCGAGCGGTGCGTGCAAACGTGAAAGTAGCGGGCGTATGTTGTCGTAGTGGTGTCCCCGGGTGAGCGTGTCGCCTGTAATCACGATTACGTCCGGGTGTTCCGCATCGAGCAGCAAGAGCAGTTTCCGCTCGCGTCGTCCGAGTCCGGAAGTATGCAGATCCGAAAGGTGTGCAATCTTTAGAGGCAGAGTGAGCGGACCCTGGACAGTGCTATGAGTCACTTCGATGCGGTAGGGCTCGATCAAAAAACCGTCGACAGCGACTACAAGTCCGGCGACCGCCGCGAAGACGAAGAGAAATAGGCGCATCATTTGTGGACGCCCCGGTGGCTTGCGTGAAGCGTCCAGAGGCAACTCCAATCGGATTATACTCTGCCGAGCGGGCGGTTCCTCGGTCATTTTTTTCGCGTGCGACAGCGATGAATGTCGATCGCAGGGGACCACTTCGTTTGCTTTTCCTGGAAGCTGCATTCTCGTTCGTCAGGATACTTCCGACCAGATCTATTGTGCGAAGCTGGAGATTGGAGACGCGCTTGGCACCCACGGATGGTGGCTGCACTGGTCTTCCACTTCGTTCTCGGTTCCTGGAAACCTAGGATGGACCTCTGTTAACGCTCTATTCCGGAAATACCCCGTCGAACTAAGCCAGCTGTTTCGGCCTTGGGCTATCTGAGTCTCTCGAGACATGCCCATGTCGGTGAGCGTCCAGGTGGCACTTGACACAAAGAGCTATGAGATTCTCAGCCGTGTTATCCCCTAAGTGGCTTCGCGGTCGAATGTGATGGACTTGAAGATCTTCCATGCACCCACACCATTGGCAACGCCAGCCGTCTCGCTCCAGGACTTCACGGCAAAGCTGGCGATAAGCTTCAGGATCGAGCCTCAATCGTGGCCGCTTGGCGAGGATTCCCTTCAAAACGTGACCTGCACTTCTTCGAGGAGTTGCTTTCTCTGCGGCTTCGGAAGACCAGTGACCAGCCGGATGAGGCAAGGTAATAGAGCATCTCGGTTGCCCGCCTCCAAACTCACTCCCGCCAAAAAATCCGCACAGATCATCTCCAGGCAGTAGCCTCGCGACTTGTCGCTCCCAAGCATCAGCGCCGCTGTTTCAAGCGCCTGCTCGATGACAGGAATTTGGCTCTTGTAGGCCTTGAAATAGAGAATCTCCCACGGTTCCGTTTCCTTCCCGGTCAGGTGCTTCGAGACCTCCCGTTTGAATTCCTCCTTGGGAAGTTCGCGAGCTTTGTGCAACCAGGTTGCACTATCGAACCTCTGACCATCCCTCCGCGCGACCTTCGCTAGTTCTGTCGCCTTGGTCCAGCCCACCTGCTGCAGTTCCACCTTGTGAATGCGGGGTAGCTGCTCGTGGATCGCCATCAGGTAATAGGCCTTGCGCCTGGACTCCGGGAATTTCCTCTCCAAAAACTCATCGAACGATCGTACGTTGTCCACCCTCCAGTATTGGCCTGCCCGAACCTCGCACAGATACCGGCCCAGCTCGACGAACTTCGAATCTCGCTCCCGGTCCATGGCCTTCTCCCACGACAAGATCTCTTCGATCTTCGAGAGCACAAACACAGCACGCCGGCGATTGAGCTTCGGAGCCATCAAAGGCCTTCCGTTAGTCGTCAAGCACGTCAAGCCAATCAAGGTCGCTCGCTCCCGGTTGACGAATGAGTTTGGTTCCAATGAGTGCCTCGTTACCAAGGCATAGTCCGAGATGCGCACAGCTGACGCATCCGTTCTGCGGGAAACGGATTCCTGGGTGGGAAGGGAACTGGGCAGTTTCGATTTGACGGGCCGTGGCTTCAACCAACTGGCCAAACTCCTGACGCTGCTCCTCCGTGATCGAAGCCATCAGATACTGAATCTCCGGGATGCGTTTCCTCACAAAAGCAACAATGGCAACGTCGGAGATGCCTGTGATCCAGGAGTAGCAGACAAGCTGAAGGTCCAGCGAGGTCAACCCCTCGGGTTGATCGGGATAACGGGCACTCGTGGTCTTCCATTCGAGGAGTCGTCGCGTGCCGTCCAGATTGCCAATGGCATCGACATAGGCCACAAACTCGTTGCCGCTCGAGAGCGAGCGGACAATCTTCTTCTGCATGTTGCGTTTGGGTTGGCGAATGCGGATGCGGTTGTCTCGTGCGAACTGTTCCAGTAGCCCGATCCCCTGGCGAAGCAGGCGCTCCCAGTCATCTCCGTGGGAATATTCCAGCGGAACATCGCGGTACGCTCCCCACTCTTTGAACAATACCGCTCCAGCATCCTCGCGCTCGAAGAGTGCCGCGATTGCCTTCTCAAAACACCGGCCAAAGCACAGCGCCGCCCGGGAATCCTTCTCCCTCCATCCGTCTAGATACCGAAAGCGGTAGCTCCTCGGGCAGCGTAGGTATTGCGAAACCTGCGTGTAGCTAAACGTCACGGGACACCTCCTGCTTATTCGTCGCAGACAAGGAGAGTTCTTCCCACTCACTGGTTGGGGCAAACCCGCCGAGATTGAGAAACGAGCGGCCGTTCAGTGTGGTGCGGGAAATCCGCACGATTCCCCGAAGGCTGACGAGCGCCTTTTCGTCAACTTCGTCTCGGCCCAAGAGATCAGGGTCATAGCCAAAGTCCCGCAGAAACCAGCGGAGTTTCCAGAGTGCTTTGGGAGTGCAGTAGAGACGACCGTTGAGGGAACGGTCTTGATGTTCTTTTGGTTCGAGAATGGAGAGCCGCAGAACGTAGAACGGCCTCTCGGGATGCCAGCGGTAAAATACCCGATCGACACGGACGAGGAAAATGCCCTCCAAGATGCTTGGAGTATTGGGACTGTCGCCATGCAAACCTGGGATGTGACGTTTCACGGGGCAACCTCCTGGGATTTGGAATAGCTGTTGAGTTGGCAGATCAGCCCGTCGCGATCTTTGGTGGCACGCTCGGCCAGATCGTTGATGAAGGCTTCGACCTGATCTTGGCTGGCATCTCGCAGGGTGGGGGTTCCACAGTAGTCGGCGGCATAGGCCTTCACGAGGCCAGCATCGAGCTGGTGCTGGCGAATAAGCAGGCAGAGGCGGTCGCGGAGGCGAGGCTGGCCGTTCTGGTGGCCGTTATTTCCGTTCGATGAAGGCTTGAACTCAACTGATGACCCGGAGGAATTAGATCTGGGAGCCCAGCCAAGTTCCTCGACCGAACAGAGGCCGATGCCGTAAGCCTTGCGGAGGGCGCGATTGACGGCACGGGTTTCGGCGACGCGCATCTCGGCGCCGTGGACCAGGGAAGAGACATTGGAGGGATCGGCGTCCCCATAACCGACGAAGCCGCGAGACCGAGAAGACTTGTAGACGGTCGCTCGGAACACCCAGCGGCAAGAAGCTGGATCTGATAGCCCCTTGTCAACAGCGGTCCTCATTCCGGAGCAGTGATTGCGGTGGGCAATTCGGAGCAGCCCGCCGTGCGTCACATACCATCGGCCGTCTATAAGTTGGATATCGCCAGCAGCTATGCTAACCGAGTACCTGACGATAAGGGTCTTGAGACCATTCAGTGCGATCTTGGATTGCTTACCCCAAAGAACCCGAGCTAACCTGGCGTTTGCACGAAACGCAGTCTCGATATTGGTGCTCATTTGGCTTCCCTCTTTCATCTCTCTCATTGCGCTCGCCCGACTTAGGATGTAAAAGGCTTGATTGGCATTTGCTTGTCACAAAGCCATTGTTGGGCCGTAATCTGTATACACATATTTTATTTATATACGCATACCTATGTCAAGGAAAATAATGCGGCCGAAGAATGGTTCGATTGATTGGAAGGCTGTAGGACGACGCATTCGGGAGCTGCGCGGATTTGATATCACCCAGAGTGAATTTGCACAGCGGACCGGTATCAGTCAGAGCTACCTTTCAACAGTTGAACGTGGGCACGTTGAAGCGGGGGCAGAGGTTTTGCTAGCCATCAGCAAGGAGTTTAAGAAGTCGCTTGAATGGCTGCTTACCGGAGAAGACTAGAAGCCAATTTTCCAAGAGTTGAGAAACAGGCCTCTCAGAGGGCGCCGTAACAAGTCCCCCGTTAAAAATTGAATAAATCCGCATTTGTTCTGTCGATTTTTGTTGATTTTTGTGTGGAGAGATTGCAAGGTTTCGGCAGGATGAGTGCCGAAATCTTGCAATTTTATTTTGGGGAGCAGGGATGAAACCGAGACCCAAAGCGCAGGACAGCGGGACGCAGGAACTGTTTCGGGCCAAGCTGAGGAACATCATCAATCTGGGACATGAGCTGGTGCGGCTGGGCGAATTGATCGACTGGGGGCGGCTGGAAATACATTTTGCGCCGTACTATCGCGAGGCGGGACGTCCGGGGCTGCCGATCCGTCTGGTGGTGGGGCTGCATTTGCTGAAACATATTGAGGGATTGTCAGACGAAGCGGTGTGCGAGCGGTGGGAGCGGGATCCGTACATGCAATATTTTTGCGGGGAAGAATATTTTCAGCACGCCTTTCCGCTGGAGCGATCGGGGATGACGCATTTTCGCAAACGAGTGGGGGAGGAGGCGCTGGAGACGTTGTTGCAGGAGACGCTGGCCGCGGCCTATCGGGGCGGGGCGCTGAATGTGCGGGCCACCGAAGCGGTGGCGGTGGATACGACGGTGCAGGAAAAAGCGATTGCGCATCCGACCGAGCACGGGTTGCTGCTGACGGCGATCGAGCGGTTGGGCCGGCAAGCGAAAAAAACGGGACTGCGCTTGCGGCAATCGTATGTGCGCGTGGCGCGGAGAGCGGCGATGAAGACGGGGCGATACCTGCACGCGCAGCAGAAGAGACGCGCCAAGCGGCAGGTGAAATTTCTGCGGGTGCGCCTGCGGCGGCTGATCCGCGACGTGCGCCGCAAGATGGCGGCGCTGCCCGCGCTGGCCGAATCGTCCGTCGAGCGGCTGGAATACACGCTGGGACGCGCTTGGCGCATTGCGCACCAGCAGCGCGGTGATCGAGATTACGTTTATTCCTGGCACGCGCCGGAAACCGAATGCATCAGCAAAGGCAAAGCGCGCGCGCCGTACGAATTCGGCTGCAAAGTTTCCATCGCCACGAATCTGCATCCGGCCAAGGGCGGCCATTTCATCTTGCAGGCGCGCGCGTTGCACGGCAATCCGTACGATGGTCACACGCTGAAGCAGGCGCTGGACGATGTGCGGGAAATCGTGGGCCGCAGCCCGCTGCGCGTCGCGGTGGACCAGGGATATAAAGGGCACCGGCTCACGGGTCATCCACACACGGCGGTCTACATCACCGGGCAGAGACGAGGTGTCACGGATAAAATCAAACGTTGGTTGAAACGCCGCGCGGTGGTCGAACCGATCATCGGGCACGCGAAAAACGATGGGCTGTTAGGCCGCAACTGGTTGAAGGGACGCACCGGAGATCGCTGCAACGCATTGCTCGCAGCCGCAGGTTTCAATCTCAGGCAGCTACTCCGCTTCCTGAGGGGGCTGCCTTATTTTTTGCGCGCCTTTTTCTGCGCCATCCTGTTCACGCTGCGTATACCCATAACCCTCGCAGCGTAAAACTCAAGTTCAAAATGATTTCTTAACGGCGGACTAACAATCTAAGCTGCGCATCGTCAGGATGCACTTAACGTTCAGGATCAAACGCCTGCTAGGAATTATTGTTGATCCCGCGCAAGATTCTGCAGTGCTTGATTCGTGTCGACAAATCTACTGAATTTGCCTGACTCGTGCAATCTCTTCTTTCACACAAAAGTCTGATGGGTGAGTACCTTTAACTGAGAAGGAGCGCCAGTTAGTTCTGTATGAAAACCCGGAGCGGCTGCTTAGACTGTAGAGCGCCACGCGTTGTTTACCGATAACTTGGGGCGTCTACTCTTGATCGATCCCGACCGTTCCGAGAACGCACTGTGGTCACTTCCTTCTTTGCTTTCCCATTTTCGAGGAAGTGATATTTTTCTTGACCCTTCTCTTCTTTATTTGTTACTCTAGGCGAATGGAAAGCGAATGCATGTATTCCGCAGCAGTGTTTGTGCGACTGGGTGCACTCTTTTTAATGAAGGAGATGTTCGATATTCCAAAGAGAGAGTAGGTGAATCTTAGCTTGCAAGGTTAGCTTAATTGCTCAGGGCGATTGGTTCTCAAAAAAGGCGAGGAAACCGCACGTTTCTTGAAACGCACTTGTAGGTTGGCAAGGACTAGAGCCAAACACAGCTGCGGGGGAGGGAGCGGGCGTAATTACTTTGCCTTTTTGTTTTTAAGGAGAGGATCAAATGGCCCGGAAAAATCAAATTACGACCCAAGATCAGGCTCAGCAGGAAATTCTTGAAGCTCAGGTGCCTGAATCACGAAAGAGTGAGAAACAACCTCTAGATGCTGCAGTCAGCGAATGTGGCTCGGAGGCTTTCGAAAAGTTCGTGCCTTCAAGGCAAACCGCCGAAGCAAAACCTACCGAACCCGAGCAAATTGGCCAGCGGGCCACTCGCAAGTCCACGGGTCCGCGAACGGCGCGTGGAAAAGCGCGGAGCAAACTCAACGCAACGAAGCATGGGATGCTATTCAAGGGGGTCCTGCTGGAAGGGGAATCATCCACGGAATATTTTGGACTCTTGAATGGATTGCGGGAGGATTATCAGCTTCAGGGGAAATTGGCAGACGTGCTCATTGAAAACCTGGCTGTATTATTGTGGCGGCAATGTCGATTCTTTCGGGCCGATGCCGCAGCGATATCTGGGAAAATAAAATTTATGCGAAGTAATTATTACATGGATCAGTATGTTCAAGCATGGGATTGCTCGAGACTAGCAATCGCGTCCGGTGGGTTGCTGAAATACATCGACAATCCGGTCGTCCTTAAGGAAGCCATAGACACATTCGGAATGTTACGTACAGCGGTCACCGCACACGGGTTGAAGGCGGACTGCCGGTATCTCAAGAAGCTGTATGGCGAAGATCTAGATGGAGGAACGCCCTACGGCCTTCCGTTGATCTATGAGAAGAGTCAGAGGCTCTCCGAGGAACGCAGCGACGAGTCTGTTGATGCCAAGTTCAGGAAATCTGCGGTCGAGATCATCGACCGTGAAATCGAACGTCTCAAAGAGCTAGAGAAGGTGCTGGAGACTGATTGCCAAAAGAGGATCGAGTACAAATCGTCTGCTGCGATCATTCCAAACCAGGATGATCACCTGTTGCGCTACGAGACGCACTTGAGCCGTCAGATCGATAGGATCCTGAATCGGCTCGAGCGATTGCAGCGGACGCGCAAGGGGTAACCGCTTCTCCTCAGTTGGGCGCCGGGATTTCCTGATCCCGAGGGCAGGGAATCAGCTACTCCGTTCCCGTGCTGGCTGTGTGTCCATTTATTCCTGTGTCGGTGGGTCTACCTTCAGAGGGTAACGCCGGCGCGAGCTAAAGCAAAAAGAAAGGAGCAGCGGTCTCTGCCAAGCCAGTTCGACCCTTATGGTCGGCGCGTCGAAAGTCGAGGTAATCTCCTAACGGCTTCGCGCTTCTGACCGCTGCTCCTGAGAATGGATGGTCATGAGGACGCGTCGAGGACTGGCGTCCTTCAGAACCGCTTGAGTACCCACGGTCCCAATCCGTGGAGCCTAAGGGAGTCACCGATGATCCGCCGGGAGAAACTCATTGGACGGTCGCAAACGGAATCCGGCTCAGCGGAATGCCTAGTTTCAAGAATACGCTGACCGACACGCAAGTATGGGAAGTCACCCAACTCCTTGCCAACGCTGACAAAATCTCCGATTCCGTAAAGGGAGTACTCGCATCTGCTCCGACAGTAGTTATGCCAGCGGTGACACACAGCTCTACAACGGCTCCCTCATCGAAATAAAAGGATGCCATGGCGCATCAGGGACCGACGCGATTCGACTGGTTGGTAGACATCATCCATATCCACTGTCTGGGGTGGTCTAGAAGAGGAAGACCGATAGGAGAAGACGCGATTCAGTTATGGCTACAGTCTCTATTGGTATCGTCGCGAACGAAACAGAGGTTCAGTGCTTTGCGCTTTGTAGCAGCACTACCGACTGACCTGCCAGGCCTGAGCTACCGCTTTGTGGTCCGAAACCAGACCGTTTGCCACCTGGATTTCTCCTCTTACAAAACGCTCATGATTCTCCTCGAGTTCTGCAGGTAAATATCGATAATTGGCTGTCACGCCAAAAGAAGCTTTCAAGCCATACGACCGCAGGTTTCCAAAACTGTTGATTCGTTCCAGGCGCGCGCCGTTCGAAAGGTGAAACGTAGCGACAGGGTCGTAGAGCTTCCCGCCTTCACGCACTTGTGTGAGATAGGCGAGAGCGAGGCGCTCAAGAGGCTTTGCAAGGACATTTCGATGCGCTAGAGGCTCTTCCAGAAGTTGGAACAGGGCCTCCACTGGGTCGCGGCGCCGTGCCGCCTGAGTCAGATTACGGGAATCATCGGCCAGCAATCGCAATATACGATAATGTGTGAAGCCGTCTTCATTGCGCTGATCACGCAACGCTCGCGAAAATTGGGGCAGCGGCGATAGTGTGCTGTAGACTTGAATGTTGGGAAGCTCGTTCGCAAGCTCGCTCACAACCTGCTTGATCAGAAAATTACCAAAGGGAACGCCTCGCAAGCCCCGCAAGCAGTTATTAATCGAATAAAAGATGGCCGTATCTGCCGTCTCGGATGCAAGAACCGGTGCCTGGATATCAAGCAACGGTTCGAGATCACCCGTCAACCCCTTCGATAGCGCAACCTCCACAAAGATGATCGGGTCTTCGACCAGCGCTGGATGAAAAAAAGCAAAACACCGCCGGTCCTCTTCGAGACGTCGGCGGAGATCCGGCCAACCGTTAATCTCATGTACCGATTCGTAGCCGATAAGTTTTTCCAAGATCAAAGCTGATGTTTGCCAACTAATACGCTCGAGGTGGAGGAAACCGCGGTTGAACCAGGACCTGAATAAATGCTTGAGATCGAAGTCTATCACTGCGAAATCCCCACTATTTTTGGAATTCGAGAGATGTTCACGCAGCGCGATCAGAGTTTCGGTGCCGCGTGGTGCTGTGTTGATTCGGCGAAACAGCTCCTGGCGTGGAGATTCGACGGCAGCGGATAACGCCGCCAAAGTGGATGGCCCCGGTGAGTGTTGATAATCAGATACCGCGCGAAGGAGTGTAGTTTGATCAGGCGCAAAATCATGGGACAGCATTTCGAAAAACTGCGGCCGCTGACCCGCATTCATCGCTCTATAGGCGTTGATGATTTCCTCTGCAAGCGCCGTCTGCGAAGCCTCGCCGCGCTCGGAGAGGAGGTGGCGACACATGAAAGGCATATCATTGCCTCGGCGCTCGCGGAGCACTCTCAACAGTTTGCTGAGGAACCCAGGCATCGTCCTCGAATCTTAACAAACTTTTAGGCTGTTAATAGAAGCTTCATAAAATTGACGGAATTTCTAACTGTCGCGGAGCGAGGACAGAAAGCCCTCTGAAGAAAATGGTGTTCGTGCGAAACTTAAACCTAAGTGTTCTGCGGCACGAGAAGCTACGATCTCAGAATGCCGAATTTTTCCTCCCAAATTGGCGACCCAGATCATCAATCCCAAAGTCAGCAAGGCTAGCCCAAGCAAGGCGGCGGTAAGCGGTGGAGGGACGGCTTCCGAGCTTCGGAACTTGTACAGTGCGAAAAGCGAAAATGCTCCCAGCCCTTCCATCGTCCAGAAGGCAAAGTCGGCCGCATTGCAATGCCGTTGGATAGCATCTTGCGAAATTTCGGGCATTTTACGCATCTGGCGGTGAGCTGGGCTACCAGTGAGATAAACCGGAATCGTGAGCAGGGCGAACACTACGAACATTTGGAGGCTAAGCCACTCTAGCTTTCTGCTTTTCCGCGCCCAGTCAATCAGGAGTAAAGTTATTGGTACCGCAAACCCGATGACCGGGATATGATTTAACATCAGGTGAATATGAGTCCAAGTTAACACCTGCGCCAACCTTTCGCACGCTGAAAGTATAGCATAGGATCGCACAGCAACTACTGTCCAAGAAAATCCAGCCCATATCGAGAGAATAAATTCCGCTCCGAACCAGAGGCGGTAGTCTAAGCTGCCGTGTGCGCCGCTTCCTACGTGCAATGCAATTGTGCGATAGAACGTCCGGACGTCGCATTACTTCGAATCTCAATTGGACCACGTACGGATCCGCGCGGGGGTATCAGGAAACTGCATCCCTCTCGCGACCGGTTCATGTGCCAATCCGACCTGGCACTGCACGTGCCACTGACACGTGATCCGATTGTACGGACTCGACCCGCAGACCTGTACCATTTCAATTTCCTGGGCGGTCTGAGAACCGATGAGGTGGAGTGAGTACAAGTGGCATTGGGCCAGCTGGCTAGCACAAAATCTGCAGCGTTAGAGTTGGCATCAATGAGAACGGGTTGGAGGCGTTTGCAGGGGCCAGCATGAAGGGGTTGCGTCACAAAGTATGTCACAAAATCGCGGTGCTATCGGACAGGCGTGTTTGCATAGAGTGCATCCTTGCGTGGTGCAAAACGGGAATCGATAGCGCTGGGTTTTTCCGCCGACTCCGACCCGCTTTTTAGCGGATTTCACCAGATAGTGTCACGGAACCGATTGTCCGTGAGGGATAGTCGGTCCTGAAGATCTCTTTCCCCTTCATCACAGATTTCACAGTCTCAGTCTCGGTGGTATCGGCAGCGGATTCCCGCAACGGCGACGAAGTCAGCGAACCCACCTTTTGTTGTGGCTCTCATTCATCGCGGCGCAAATTCCGGTTAAGGAACCACGTCAAACACCAGGATTTGAGCCTCTTGCGGCCCTTTCGTCGAAACATTGACATAGTACTTGTTGAGTTCAGGCACTAGACGCGCGTTCCTGGCGCCGGGTTTGGTGGGAATATTTGCAATCACCTCGTAGTGGTCCGCGTCCTTTTGCTGGATTACCGTGATCGCACCAACTGCGCCGTTCAAATTTCCGCCCGGCACATAGAGGCGATGGAGGCCAGGATCGTAAGCCAGATCGTCGACGGAGTCGGCGGTCGGCAGGCTGGTCACTTCCTTCCCTGTGTCAGTATTCACGACCACCAACCTGGATGGCATTCGCGTGGCCACAAATAAACGATGGTTGGCTTCGTCGTATTGCATCGGCACGTTTTGTAGGCCTGCGGTGATGGGCCAAGTCGTCACTAAGGCGCGTTTCTCGCGGTCCACCACTCCAATTACATTGGCAGTCGTCATGTTGACGAAAAGACGTGGTCCCGATTTTTCAAGCGCCATAGACTCCAGCCGGTTGGTATCCAGCTTTATATCTGCCAGCTTCTTGTCAGTTACCGTATCCACGACGCTGATGAGGCAGTATGGAGTTTTGGCCGCACGCCCGCCGTTTACGACGTAAAGATACTTCGTCGCGGGATCGTACACGGCGGGGTCTGCATCTATAGTCAAGTCGGTATGACCCATCAATTCATACGTATCGTAGTTGAAGATCTTGAGTTCAGAAGCTTCTCCATCCACAACAATTATTTTTTTCAGTTCCGGGAAGGTCAGCACGTTGTGGGATCCCTTGAGCCCGGTGATGGTATGGATCAGCTTGTTCGTACGCATGTCAAAAACATCGACGACCGGTTCATCCCCTGAAGTGACAAAGAGCCGATTGCTCTTCACATCCACGCCGAAATGGTCCCAATGACGTTGGAGCCCAGCTAGGGAAACGGTCTGCACTAACCGGAGCGGCGTCTTCTCTTGTGCTGGAGACTTCACCACCCAACCCAGAACGAACGCTAGAACGACTAGAAGTTTTTTCATTTTATCACCTTGAGAGGATATCCGACGGACAGCTTAAACCACAAAGGGCGACAGGTGTCGAGCCAAATTATTACATCGGCTCTGGTTCGTCGCAAGCTCGAATTTGGTTTAGAATAGTGTGTTGATTTGTGAGCCGCTGCCCAAATGAGAAATCCTATCCAAGTTCTGCGTTTTAATTTGCGGATCATGCTGGTCTTGATTCTGTTGCCGGAGGCGCTGGCATCGGCGGTATCTATCCCTCATGGTAAAGTTGATTTCGTTGCGGAGAATCAATGGATTACCCCGGGGCGCCAAATTTACTTCGGCTTGAATTTTCAGCTCGAGAAGGGTTGGCACATTTACTGGGTTAATCCAGGCGATTCGGGCCAGCCCCCACGAGTCGAATGGCATTTGCCAGCAGGGCTCAGCGCCAGAGAAATAGAGTGGCCCGCACCTCAGCGTCTCGGGACCTCCAGCATCGTGGATTTCGGTTATGATGACTCCGTGATGTTGCTCGTTCCCATGCGCGCTTCATCCACCCTGCCGACCAACCAGGCAGTGCAGCTTGGGGCAGAGCTGCAGGTGCTCGTTTGTAGAGAAATATGTATTCCTGGCAAGGCGCAAGTTTCGCTTTCGCTTCCAAGCAAATCGATGCCTCCTGAGGTGGACGTTCGGAGCAGCGAGTTGTTTACTGCGGCGCGTAGGTCTCTGCCACATCAAGCTCCGCGCGAATGGGAATTCAATGTGAACGACCAGAAAGATTCATTTATCCTGACCGCGAAGATTGGCCGTCAAATGACGCGAGCGAAATTTTTCCCGCTCGAAGAGTCTCAGGTTGATAACTCGGCGGCCCAGATTGTCGTACCTTTGGCCAGAGGTTTCCAGGTTACGCTGCGCAAGTCGGATCAGCTTCTTAAGACGATCAAGCGCTTGAAGGGCGTGCTGGAATTCTCCGCGAATGAGGCGTATGTGATTGACGTGCCGATTAGCGATGCCCCCTTAACTTGATAACTGGGTGTCAGGATATTTGGAACGATCAGGAGGAATTACAAAAATGAAGCGGTTCATCATTTTGTCGATTCTTTTTGTACTGGCAGTGTTGGAAGCTCCGCTGCTGATTCTCGCCGCGAAAGTCGGCCAACCCGCGCCGGACTTCACCGGGACAGCGAGCAACAATCAGACCTATCACCTCGCGGATTATCGCGGAAAGTTTGTGGTTCTTGAGTGGCACAACAACGGCTGTCCGTACACTCAAAAGCATTACAAGAGCGGCAACATGCAGAAGCTCCAAAAGCAGTGGACGGCGCAAGGTGTCGTTTGGTTCACGATCATCTCTTCGGCGCCAGGTAAACAGGGATACATTGATCCGAATGGCGAGAACGCCTACATGGCAAAGATGGGAGCTGCGCCAACCGCAGCCCTCCTCGACCCTGCAGGAGCAATCGGCCATTCTTTCGACGCCAAAACAACTCCGGAGATGGTCGTCATCAACCCACAAGGCATAATCATTTACGATGGCGCGATCGATAACCGCCCCACGGATGACGTGAAAGATATCGCTGGCGCGACAAATTACGTGAATTTGGCGCTAGGCCAGGCCTTGGCGGGGAAGCCCGTTGAGACGGCGGCAACGCGCCCCTACGGCTGCTCGGTGAAATATAAGGGTAGTTGGTTCTAGCCCTGAAACGTCGCACTCGTGGAACTCAGGCGCCAGTTCAGCAGCGATTTTCCGCATGGCTCAACTGGCGAGTGTTAGTTTCACTCATCTCTAAGGCTCGTAAACCAATATTTCCACGTCGCGACTTCCTGCCCGCGTGACGGAAATATACATGTGATCGAGTTGCGGCAACCATGGTGATGGCTGCGAGTCAGTTTCGCTTGCGATTTTCACCTTAGGCGCGAAGTTGTCGGCGCTCTTCTAGTCATAAAGTGCGATGAAGCAGTTGCCCGTAACTTCCACGGAGATGTGGCCCATATACCCATGCACGCCAGGCATAGGGATCGTTCGATCCAATTTTCAGGAGCAAGTTACTGTTAGCCTTTCCGTTCAGCGGCAACAGGAACGCGACTAAATACGATACGCACACAGTTGCGTACTTTCACTTCGTTGGCCCCCGACTAGAATCATTTGAGCCTATTGGTGTGCAGGTTCGTTGTAGGGCCTCTATGTATCACAAGGTTTTTTAGTGACGTTTGAGGATTTCGCTTGACATATTTGACCATCGAGTGATAAATGCGCGGTCATATCCCGAGCGTGTCTTAAATACGATTCCTAGAATAGATCTGCGGGCCTTATCTGTAGGTCGGTAGGATTCTGATTGTATCGGTCCGTCTGAAAGTTCGGAGGATTACGATGCGATATCGACTATTTGGGAAGAAGTGTGTCTCGGCTGTTCGGATATTACTCGTTGTGGCTTTCACCCTGACGGTGACCGGTCAGGCAAATGCGCAAGTTGCAGGGGCAACGCTGACTGGCACAATAAAGGATTCCTCCGGCGCGTTCATTCCCAACGCACAAGTGGCCATTACAGACGTGGCTACCGGCGTTACACGCACAGTTTCGGCTGACGGAGCGGGACTCTACGCAGCACCCAACCTGTCGCCCGGGACTTATGAGATTCGAGTATCGGCGATAGGATTTAGCACGGAAGTGCAGAAGGGCGTCACGCTGACGGTAGGGGCCCAGCAGGTCCTCGACTTCACGATGCGAGTCGGACAGATGACTCAAATGGTTGAGGTCACCACGGAAGCGCCCACAGTCGAGCTCACCTCATCCGAGTTGGGTGCAACCGTAAATTCCACGACGGTGCGTGAATTGCCATTAAACGGCCGCTCCTGGACCGACCTCGCTAATCTACAGCCCGGAGTCGTAGTGGCCACCAGCCATGCTGCCGTAGATGTGAATCGGGGCTACGGCGCACAATTGAGCATCTCCGGAGCACGCCCTCAGCAGAATAACTACAGGCTGGATGGTATCAGTATCAACGATTACTCCAATGGCGGTCCTGGGAGTGTCCTTGGTCAAAACCTGGGGGTGGAGGCCATTCAAGAGTTTAGCGTACTGACCAGCAATTATTCAGCGGAGTACGGGAAAACTTCCGGGGGAGTGGTAAACGCCATATCGCGCTCCGGCACGAACCAGTTCCATGGCTCGGGATATGAGTTCCTGCGCAACAGCGCACTGGACGCTCCTGGCTATTTCGACGGTGGTGTAGCGCCGCCGTTCAAGCGCAATCAATTCGGCGCCTCGGCGGGTGGCCCTATTCGAAAGGATCGCACCTTTGTTTTCGGGGACTATGAAGGTATTCGTCAGTCATTGGGAACGACAACGATCAGCGGGGTACCCTCCGCGAATGCGCGGCTGGGGATCCTCGTTGACTCAAACGGTAACCTTCTTCCACCCCTCGCGGGGCCATGCCCGAACGCAAACTCAACGAACCTTGCCCCAGGACAGGCAGCGGTTTGCGTCGACAATAACGTCGCAAAGTATCTCCCCTTTTTCCATCCAGCCAACGGAACCGTTAGTGGGAACATTGCAGAGTACGTTTTTGATAGGCAAGCGGTCGTGAACGAGAATTATTTCACTGTGCGAGGCGATCAGAAGTTTTCCGACAAAGACAGCCTGTTCGGCACTTACGTGTACGACTACTCTCCTTTGACGCAGGCCGACATCCTCAACAACGTCCTGCAGGAATCCATCGCCAAGCGCCAAATTGCCGCCATCGAAGAAAACCACGTTTTCGGTCCGTCTGCCAGCAATAGTCTCCGTCTCGGCTACAATCGTGACCATACGAATGCCGTTCAGGCGATCAAAGCAATCAATCCAGTGGCGGATGATACGACCCAAGGGTGGGCGCCAGGGTACGCGCCGCCCAGAATCACTTGCTGTTCACTTAACACGACTCCGGGTTTTGCTCCTCCAACATTTGCTTATGCTTGGAACGCCTTTCAGGTTTATGACGACGCTTTTGTGACCAAAGGTCTCCATACTATCAAATTCGGTGTGGGTGTTGAACGCGATCAGCTCAATGAAACCACAACAACAGCCGACTATTTGGGAACTTTTAAGTTCGCAACGATGCAAGCGTTCCTGACGAATAATCCTAAGAGTGTGGTTGGTTCCGTCCCAGGGCTCGTCACTCCGCGATACATGCGGATCTCCATCGTCGGCGCCTACCTTCAGGACGACTGGCGCATCCGCCCCCGGCTGACATTGAACTTGGGTCTTCGTTACGAGATGTCAACGGTTCCGACAGAGACGAAAGGGAAGTTGACGAATCTTCCGACTTTGGAATCCGGTATTCCTCACCTGGGTGATCCGTATTTCTCAAATCCAACCCTTCGCAATTTTGAACCGCGTGTCGGATTTGCCTGGGCTCCCTTCGGAAACGGCAAGACCGCTGTGCGTGGCGGCTTCGGAATGTTCGACGTGCTTCCCATGCTCTATACGACAGTAACTTTGAACGGCCGGGGGGCTCCGTTCTACGAGCTCGGGAGCTCGACCAATCTTGCACAAGGAACATTCCCCGGGGGGGCGCTTCCAGCAATCCAAAGTAGCAATCCGCCCCTGGAATACGGGTTTGTGGAGCACAATCCAAAGCGCAATTACGTAATGCAGTGGAATCTTAACGTGCAGCATGAATATGCTGGATTCACCGCGACGATTGGCTACGTCGGCTCACATGGTGTGCACCAAGCGTTCCGCGCGGACGACGCCAATGTCGTCATCCCGACGCTTACGCCCCTTGGGTACTTGTACCCGGCTGGTGGCGGCAACGTCATCGATAGTTCAAACTCGAACGTAGGAGCCATTCGGTACTTGAGTTGGCCGGGCAGCTCTTCCTATAATGCGATGCAATTCGGCGTTTTAAAGAGAATGGCTCACGGGTTGCAGGTTCAGGGATCCTACACTTGGGGAAAGAGCATCGACAACAACTCCGGGGTAGTCGCCGGCGATACATTTGGAAACGGGATCGGAAGCCTACCCTGGTGGGATTTGAAATTGACCCGTGCATTGTCCGACTACAATGTTGGCCGGACTCTGGTGATTAATGCAAATTGGCAACTTCCGACGGTCAAGACCGATTCTTCAGTGCTCGGTTGGGCAGCGAACGGTTGGGAACTCGGCACGATTTTCAAGGCCAATGACGGCCCGCCATTTACTGCCACATTTGGGACGGACGGCGATCCATTGGGAATTGGCAGCACTGATCCATGGGCCTTCCCGAGTTATAGCAATGCTCCCGGCTGCAATTCACTCATTAATCCAGGGAATCCCGCGAACTACGTCAAAACTGAATGTTTTGCGGTCCCAACAGCGCCCGCATCGTTCGCGGCACAATGCAATGATGCCCCGGGGGCGGCCACGCCTCCGCCGGCTGGTCGGGTCTACTGCATAAATCTTCGTGGGACTGCCGGTCGTAACGACATACCTGGACCGGGCCTTATGAACCTTGATTTCTCGCTTTTCAAGAACAATTACATTAGGAAGATTTCGGAATCTTTCAATGTGCAATTTCGGGCCGAAATTTTCAATATTCTGAACCATCCCAATTTTGCGCTTCCTGTGTCGCCTGACAATACGGACATTTTCGACAGTACCGGAGCCCCATTGAATCCTCCCAACAATGGCGGCGCTGGAGTGTTGAAATCGACAACGACGGAATCGAGAGAAATCCAATTTGCGCTCAAAGTGATCTGGTAACAAGAACGTCTGCGCACGATTCGCCGAAGCTCGACCCCTGCGGCGTCCGCTTCGCCTTGGCCTACTAGATGTATATGATGGACAGCATGGCTGTGATGTTATTTCAATCTTAGTTGGAGGAGACCAATGAGCCGCAAGTTTCTCGTAGCCCTATTAATCGCCATGCTTGCTATGGCGACCCCTTTCTGGGCGCAAACTCCCCAGGTGGTCGCAGTTCGTGCGGGTCGCTTGTTTGACAGTAAGTCCGGTCAAATGCTTACCAACCAAATCGTTTTGATTAACGGCGAAAAGATTACTGAAGTTGGCCCCGCCGACCGCGTTCAGGTCCCAGCTGGAGCTCGGGTCATTGACCTCAGCCAAGCTACCGTCATGCCCGGTTTCGTCGACGCGCACACACACCTCTATAGCAGCCTGAGCAACGCGGCTCGTGTGACCACGACCAAGGAAGCTTGGACGCTTATGGCTGTGGAGAACGCTCTAACAACTCTGCGGGCGGGCTTTACATCGGCTCGTGATGTGGGAACCCACGGTGAAGGTTACGGCGACGTCGACATACGCAACGCAATAGATAGAGGAATTGTCGACGGTCCAAGAATGCAAGTCTCGACTCGGGGAGTCGGTGCATCGGGTTCCGACTATATCGGCAGCCCCGAAACGACAATTACAGGAGGCAATCAAACCATACACGGGCCCGACAATGCGCGCGAAGTTGTTCGCGAGCAGATTCATTACGGCGCTGATTGGATCAAGGTGTTTCCGACCGGAGCCTACTCTTTTGGCTTCGACGGCGAGCTGTTCGTCGATCCGACATTTACGCTACCGGAATTACAGGCCATTGTGGATGAGGCGCATCGCCATCGTCGCAAAGTCGCAGCCCACGCCTACGGCGGCCAAGGGCTGAGGGATTCCATCCTTGCCGGAGTGGACTGCATCGAGCACGGGCAAGGCCTGGACGATTCAGAAGCCACGATGATGATTCAAAAGGGAATCTATTTTGACGTCACCGGTTACCGTTACACGATGCCCGAGATCGCAGAGAATGATCGGAAGAACACCGGCGGCAAGTACAGCATCATTCCCATCTTCGAAAAGAATTTTAAGAACGCGCTTTCCAAGGGCGTAAAAATCGCCTGGGGGAGCGGCGTGGATGGTACCGCCGGCGATCCCCGGTCCAGTGGGCCGTTACTCCATGGAACGCAGGCCGTTGAATTCGCCTGGCTGGTCAATCACGGAATGACGCCGACTGCGGCTTTGCAATCGGCAACCATGGTGGATGCGCAGATGATGGGATGGGATGACCGGATTGGATCGGTCGAAAAGGGCAAGTACGCCGACCTGGTTGCGGTTTCCGGCGATCCGCTAAAGGACATCACCGAGACCGAGCGAATGAAATTTGTGATGAAAGGAGGAAAGGTCTATCGAAATGATTTGAAGTGACCAGGCGCCCGAAGTTCAAACTTCGGATTCTGCATGAAGAAATGCTAATTTTTTTTCTTTCTGAATCCTAATGGTGAAAAAAGCATTTTTATAAGTCCGGCGCCACGGACGAATAAACGGCATTTTCCAAATTGGTGCTAACTCGTATTCCGGCTCTTTTGTAGGTTGCGCGATGTACCACCCTGTGAAGACCCGCAGTGAATGAGGAGGGATTACGATGCGAATTAAACCGCATGCCGGAAAGTTTGGTGCTGCCGTCTGGCTGTTCGTGATTGTGGCCGTCAGTATACTGGGGACGGGTCAGGCCTACGCACAGGTCGCAGGAGCAACTCTGACCGGCACTGTGAAGGATTCCGCCGGCGGGTACATTCCCAACTCTCAGGTGGTCATTACGGACGTAGCCACGGGGGTCGCACGCACCGTTTCGGCTGACGGGGCAGGCCTCTATACAGCGCCCAACCTGTTGCCCGGGACCTATGAGATTCGAGTCACGGCGACGGGATTTACCACGGAAGTGCAAAAGGGCGTCACGCTGACGGTAGGAGCTCAACAGGTCCTTGACTTCACCATGCGTGTTGGGCAGATGAGTCAAACGGTGGAAGTTACGACCGAAGCGCCAATGGTCGAGCTGACCTCGTCCACGTTGAGCGCTGAGGTAAACGCCGCCACTGTTCGCGAATTGCCTCTGAACGGGCGCAGCTGGACAGACCTGGCAAATCTGCAGCCGGGAGTTGCAGGAATCGAAACCCAATCTTCCTTCGCTCAAGGCGCTGACCGTGGAAACCGCGGCTTTGGCGCGCAAGTCACCATCTCCGGCGGCCGCCCCCAGCAGAATAACTACCGTATGGACGGTTTAAGCGTTAACGATTATTCGAATGGCCCTCCAGGCAGCGTACTGGGCGGAACCCTGGGAGTGGACGCGATTCAAGAATTCTCTGTGTTGACGAGCAACTTTTCGGCCGAGTATGGGAAAAGCTCTGGCGGCGTGGTCAATGGCATTTCCCGTTCGGGAACGAACGCGTTCCACGGCTCCGCTTATGAATTCATCCGCAATAGTGCTATGGATGCTCGAAACTTTTTCGACGGACCAACGATTCCGCCCTTCAAGCGCAATCAGTTTGGTGTGTCGGCCGGCGCCCCCATCCAAAAGGACAAAACTTTCATCTTTGGTGACTACGAAGGCATCCGGCAGGGGACGGGCATCACAAACGTCGACACGGTACCTTCCCTGAATGCGCGAAAGGGAATCATTAGCGACGGTACCCCGATCGTGAGTTCGTGCCCAGCTGGATCAGCAAAACTGGATCCCAACGCGAACTATTGCGTCGATAATAATGCGGCAAAATATCTCGGGTTATACCCGTTGCCGACCGAAGCTCCTGATCCGTCCACACCCGACATAGCGACGTTTCGGTTTGCCGGACAACAAGTCATAAATGAAAACTTCTTCACCATCCGGGTGGATCACAAATTGTCAGATAGGGACAATATTTTTGGGACCTACCTCTTTGACAAAACCCCCTACACATCACCCGATCTTTTCGACAACATACAATTGGAATCCCTAACCAAACGGCAGTTTGGTGTTTTGGAGGAAACACATATTTTCAGCTCTAACTTTACAAATACCGTACGATTCGGAGTTAATCGGGAATACGCAAACAATGATCAGAGCGTCAAAGCTATCAATCCGCTCTCTGGGGATCCCTCTCTCGGCGCCGTGCCTGGGAAAGACGCATCTTTAGTGGTTGTGGGCGGCGGGATTACAGATTTGGACGGGGGCTTGGGTTCGCTGGCCACATGGCTGTTCCGATGGACGTCCTTTCAGGCATACGACGACGCATTCCTGACCAAGGGATTGCATTCCCTGAAGTTCGGTGTCGGATTTGAGCGCATGCAGGACAATCTGGCGACACTCACGGGCCCTGGCACGTTCAAATTCCCCAATTTTGCTAGCTTTCTCACGAATCATCCTTCGCAATTTTCCTCATCCTTGATAGACCCTGGGGGCCGGGGTCTTCGAGAAAGCCTTTTCGCCTTGTATTTCCAGGACGATTGGCGCTTTCGTCCCAACCTTACCTTTAATATTGGTCTTCGCTACGAGATGACCACGGTTCCAACCGAGGAATCCGGCAAGCTCAGTACCCTGATTAACATCACCGACCAGAATCCGCATGTGGGCAGTCCCTATTTCCTGAATCCGACACTCCGCAACTTCGAACCGCGGATCGGTTTTTCCTGGGACCCGTTCCGGAACGGTAAGACGGCGGTTCGCGGAGGCTTCGGAATTTTTGATGTCCTTCCTTTGCCTTACGAATTCATGACCATTATCGACAATGCGGCCCCATTCGCGGAGGGAGGTAGCATAAAAAATAAGGCGGCGCTAGCTGGGCAGTTCTATGCAGGAGCATTTGCGATCCAAAACCCGAATGCCCTGCAAGAAACATACGTGGAGCACCAGCCGCATCGGAACTACGTAATGCAGTGGAACCTGAACATCCAACGTGAACTGGCCCCGAGCCTGACCGCGGTGGTCGGTTACGTGGGATCTCGCGGGGTTCACCAGCCCTTCCGGGCAGATGATGTCAACGTAGTTCTGCCCACGTTGACGTCCGCGGGCTACCTGTGGCCCTGCGGACCAGACGGAACGCCAAGCGATGGCTGCGCCACCGGGTTTCTGCCAAGCGGGACTGAGGCAAATCCCGCGGCAAGCTCTACGATCAATCCAAATGGCGCCGTCAGAGGGGTGATGTGGGACGGGGGGTCCGATTACCACGCCTTG
Organism: uncultured Acidobacteriota bacterium; assembly: GCA_963832265.1. GTDB lineage: Bacteria > Acidobacteriota > Terriglobia > Acidiferrales > UBA7541 > Palsa-360. The sequence goes on along the minus strand of CAWHTN010000020.1, from coordinate 1,944,991 downwards.
CAAATAGGCGTAACAAAAGCCGTGAGCCACGGACTCCGGGTGCAAGGATCGTACACATTTGCCAAGAGTATTGACACCAGTTCAGCGACCCTCGTCGGCGACGCTTTTGGAAACTCGATCTCGAGTTTGAACTGGTTCGATTTGAGGCTGGGCCGCGGCCTTTCCGACTTTGATATTCGGAGGGTTTTGGTAATTAATACCACCTGGCAAGTCCCGACGCTGAAGTCAGCCACTGGAGCATTGGCATTCGTGGCCAACGGCTGGGAATTAGGCGCCATCTATAAAGCCAACGATGGCGTCCCGTTTACCGCAACATTCGGCACGGATGGAGATCCCTTGGGCCTGGGGAGCACGGACCCGTATGACTATCCCAATCGCCTATCAGGTCCGGGCTGCGCAACGCTCACCAACCCTGGAAATCCCAACAATTACATCAAGACCCAGTGCTTCGCGATTCCCACCGCGCCATCCGCCGCTTTTGCCAGCGCGAATTGCGCCAGTGAGGGCACCGGCCTGCAATGTTTCAACCTCCGGGGCAACGCGGGGCGCAATATCCTGATCGGGCCAGGGCTGTCCAATTTGGATTTTTCACTGTTCAAAAATAATTACATCAAGAGGGTTTCCGAAACCTTCAACGCGCAATTCCGGGCGGAGATTTTCAACATCTTGAACCACCCCAATTTCTCTCCGCCGCCATTTCCCAACAACACCGATATATTCGACTCGACCGGCGCGCCGAACCCATCAGTCGGAAACTTGATATCAACAACGACCACCGCGCGTGAAATTCAGTTCGCGCTTAAATTCATCTGGTAGTTGGAAGTGACATAATGCAGGGAGTCTTAAAATTGAGTGTTTGGAATTCACTGTCAGAAAAAACCTAGTCTGTGAGAAGAGGGAAGAATGAAAAGGTTTCTCGCGTCTATCGTCGCGGCAATAGTTGTTTTTTTTGCCGTAACTGCTTCAGCTCAGAGCAAGCCTCCGCTCCGACTCCTGGAAACTATTCCATTGCCGGACCTCAAAGCAGGTGATTTCGACCATTTTGCCGTCGATCTCGCAGGCAACCGGTTGTTTCTGACAGGAGAAGCTAATAATGCAGTTTTGGTGCTCGATATTCGCGCCAACAAGCTGATTCATACTATCTCGGATGTGGATGAGCCCCATTCGTTACTCTATCTTCCCGCGGCGAAGCAGCTTTGGGTCGTCGCTGGTGGAGACGGGACAGTGAAGATATTTGATAGCGGGACTTATGCGCTGGTCGAAACCGTGAAGGTGACCGATGGCGCCGACTCGTCGGCTTACGATCCCGCGAAGCACCTTTTCTATATTGCTGCCGGCGGCTCGGACGCCAAGTTGCCCTATTCGTTGATCGACATCGTCGATACCAGCACTCGTAAAAAGGTGGGCGACATCAAAGTTGACTCCGTCAATATCGAAGCATTGGCGCTTGAGAAAAATGGCCCGAGGATATTTGCCAATGTCAGAGACAAAAGTCTCGTCGGAGTCATCGACAGGGAGAAAAAGACGGTGACCACTACTTGGCCACTGGGCGAACTTCATGGGAACACGCCGCTCACCTATGACGATGCCAATCATCGCATTTTCGTAGCAGGGCGCAAGCCGCCGAGTCTCGTCGTCCTGGATTCGGAGTCGGGCAAGATCGTCGCGTCCTTGCCAATTGCTGAAATGACCGACGACATGGCTTTTGATCCCGCAAGCAAGCGCATCTACGTTGCCTGCAATGAATTCGCAGTCGTTTTCCAGCAGAAAGACGCGGATCACTACGAAGAGCTAGGCAGGGTTGCGACGGGCTTTCGTGCGAAGACGAACATCCTTGTGCCCCAACTCAAACGGTATTATGTTGCCGCGCCGCGCCATGAGAGCGAAATGGCCGGAGTCAAAGTTTTTGAAGTCCAATAGGCAAGTTTTGAATACAACTAAAGGAGGAAGCTTCATGAAGTTTTCTAACCTTGGACGCCTTGCAGTTGGTCTATCATTCTTGATGTTCGGCACTTACACGTTGGCAAGTCCGCCGGCGACCAGTTACCACCTGCTTAAAAAAATCCCATTGCCCGCAGCGCCGGGCGGTATCGAGTACTTCGACTATATCACGGTTGATTCCACGGCGCGCCGAGTCTACGTATCCCACGGAACAGAGGTTGTTGTGCTCAATGCCGATGACTACACGGTTGTGGGCACAATTGGTGGCTTGCAGCGCTGTCATGGCGTAGTTGTAGTTAAGGATCTTGGCAAGGGGTATATCACGGACGGTGACGGTCAGAAAGTAGTCATTTTCGATCTCAAGACCTTGAAGGTTACCGGCGAGGTCAAAACGAACCAGCCAGACACAGATTCAATTATTTATGATCCAGCGTCGAAGTACATCTTTACCTTCAACGGCAACAGCCATAATTCATCGGTTATCGATCCGGTGAAGATGACCGTCGTGAAAACCATCGACCTGATCGGCGGTGTCGAATTCCCGGCCGTCGACGGGAAAGGGATGCTGTACGACAATAATGAAGAAAAGAACGACGTGGTGGCCATCGATACCCACACTCTCGAAATCAAGGCGCGATGGCCGGGCGCACCGGCAGGACAGCTAGTTGCCATGGCGATGGACCAGAAGAATCGGCGAATCTTTTCTTCAGGCCGTAGTCCGCAGTTCACGATAATGATGGATGCGGACAGTGGGAAGGTTCTCCAATCGTTCCCCATCTCAGCCGGAGTGGATGCAAACATCTTTGAGTCTGCGACGGGGATGTTGTTTGTCTCGACGCGCGAAGGAAAGATCCACATTTTCCACGAAGACTCGCCTGACAAGCTCAGTGAAGTTGGGACGGTCGATACCGAGTACGGTGCGAAGACGATGCAAATCGATCTCAAGACCCACAATCTATTCCTGAGCACGTCGGATTTTGATCCGCCGGCTGCTCCCACCGAAAAACAGCCCCATCCACTTCCACGAGCGAAGCCGGGAAACTTTCGAGTGTTGGTATACGGCCGCTGATCTCGACAGGTTGGAAGCGTGTAGACGATCCTCTTTGTTTTTTAGAGCATTTTCGCTTCACACCTTTACGGAGCTCTGTATTTCATTCAAGTAAGACTTGGGAAAATGCAGAACGAAGTGTGAACACTTTAACCGAAAATGCTCTAGGCAAACCTGTCCAGCCCTTATTGGGCGCTCGAGGCAAGGGGGGTCTTGAGCCAAGATTGCAGAAGTCCAGCGCAAACACTGGACTTCTGCGATCACCAGTGAATCGGCTATTCCTTTTCCCCGCTAGCTCCGTTTCCATTTATAAATGTGCTGATGGGTCCGCCCTCCGAGGGTGTTTATTCGTTGCGTCAAAGATTTCCAATGATCGTCTCGCCTACTGCCCGGTCGTTACGCGTGCGTCTGGCCGGAGGGTCCTCCTGTACTAGTCTCACGGGTCAGCGATGAGGTACAAAATGAAAGCTGTCAATCGATTTTACGTTTGTGTCTGCCGGTATGCCACATGCCAAGTTCCGAATTGCATGGGGGCTCATGATACCTGCATAGTAAGCGTCATTCGAGGACCGTCTAGACGAAGTGTGGGTAAGTGGGGATGATGCCCGAAGTGGGCACATCTGGAAGTGTCCGCTTGGGGGATAAGTGGACACTTCGGAACGGGTGGTTGGTCAGCAAGAACCGACACGACGGCGGTGGGCGGTAGCGGAGAAACGGCGGATCGTCGAACAGACGTTGGCGGCAGGGGGATCAGTGGCGCGGGTGGCGCGGACGCACGGAGTGAACGCCAAGCAGGTGTTTCAGTGGCGCAGGCAGTACCGTCGAGGGTTGCTGGGTTCGGGGAACACAGAGACGGTGAGTTTGCTTCCGGTTCGTGTGACCGAAGCGCCAGCAGGGGAAGCAGCGCGGTCGAGCGACGAGCCGAGACGCCGAACCGCGTTGGGAATGATCCAGGTGGAACTGCCCAAGGGACAAGTTCGAATCACCGGCAGCATCGATATGGAATCGCTGCGCGTGGTGATCGAATGCTTGCTGGGATGATCGGGCTGGCGGCAGGGACGCAGATTTGGATCGTGGCGGGAGTGACGGACATGCGGCGCGGATTTGTGGGGCTGAGCGGGATGGTGCAGACGGCGCTGGAGCAAAGTCCGTTTTCAGGACAGGTGTTTGTGTTTCGCGGCAAGCGCGGCGATCTAATCAAGTTGCTCTGGTGGGATGGTGACGGACTGTGTCTGTTCGCCAAGCGCCTGGAGCGCGGGCGGTTCATCTGGCCGCAGGCCGCCAGTGGCACGGTGTCGCTCACGCCAGCGCAGCTGTCGATGCTGCTGGAAGGGATCGACTGGCGGCGACCGGTACGTAGTTACGCGCCGCAGATGGCGGTGTGAGCGAAATTATTTTTATTTTCCCGCACATTTTTATTTTGCTGTAACAAAAGTCTGCTAGATTCACAGCAATGGTTGCCGCGTATCACGCACTCCCTAATCTCGACGCACTCAATCACAACCAACTCAAGGCCCTCATCTTCTCGCAGCGTGCACAACTGCTGTCGAAAGACGAACAGCTGCAATCGCGCGACCAAGAGATCGAGCATTTGAAGCTTCTGATCGCCAAGCTGCGGCGGATGCAGTTCGGGCGCAAGTCCGAGAAGCTGGATCGTCAGATCGAGCAACTGGAATTGCGGCTGGACGAGTTGCAGGCGACGCACGCGGAGAACACCGCTGCTTCGCACACACCGGCAGTGGCCGCGCCCATTGCAAACGTGGCGGCGAAATCAGCGCGGAAGCCGCTGCCCGAGCACCTGCCGCGCGAGGTGCGCAAGTATCTGCCGAAGCAGGAAGCCTGCCCGGACTGCGGCGGCGAGTTGAAATCTCTGGGCGAAGACGTTTCAGAAATTCTGGAATACGTGCCGGCGCGATTCAAAGTGATCCGCCAGGTTCGACCGAAGCTGGCCTGCGCGTGCTGCGAACGGATCGTGCAAGCCCAAGCGCCGAGCCGTCCGATCCAGCGCGGCGTTGCGGGGCCAGGGCTGCTGGCGCATGTGCTGGTCTCGAAATACTGCGATCACTTGCCGCTATATCGCCAGTCGGAAATTTATGCGCGCGAAGGTGCCGATCTGGAACGCTCCACGCTGGCGGACTGGGTGGGCGGCACGAGCGCGTTGCTCGCGCCGTTGGTGGAAGCGCTGCGGCGTCACGTGCTGAGCGCGAACAAGTTGCACGCCGACGACACGCCGGTTCCGGTGCTGGCGCCGGGAAATGGAAAAACAAAAACCGGGCGGCTGTGGACGTATGTGCGCGACGACCGTCCCGCGGGAGACGCCACACCGGCGGCGGTGTGGTTCGCGTATTCGCCGGATCGCAAGGGCGAGCATCCGCAGTCGCACCTCGGCAATTTCACGGGCACGCTGCAGGCGGATGGTTACGCGGGATTCGACGCGGTGTACGAAACTGGGCGCATTCAGGAAGCGGCGTGTTGGGCGCATGTGCGCAGGAAGTTCTACGACTTGCACGTGGCACACAAATCGCCGGTCGCGGCCGAAGCCATCGAACGCATCGCCGCGCTGTACGCCATCGAAAAAGAAATTCGCGGCCACGCGGCGGGCCAGCGGCGCCAGGTCCGCAACGCACGCGCTGAGCCGTTGCTGCACTCGCTGAAACAATGGCTGGAAGAGACATTAGAAAAACTGTCGCGCAAATCCGACACGGCGCTGGCGGTGCGTTACGCGCTCTCGCGCTGGGAAGCGCTCGTGCGCTACGTGGACGACGGCCGCATCGAAATCGACAACAACGCCGCCGAACGCTCCCTGCGCACCGTCGCTCTGGGCCGAAAAAATTACTTGTTCGCTGGCTCGGATGCCGGCGGCGAACGCGCCGCCGCGATCTACAGCCTGATCGGCAGCGCCACACTCAACGGCCTCGACCCAGAGGCGTATCTCCGCAACGTGCTGTCCCGCATCGCCGATCATCCCATCAATCACATCCAGGAGTTGCTGCCGTGGAACGTCGCCGCAAGCCTACAGCCCGAAATGCAGCACGTGGCGTAAACAAAGACGCCGACAAAAAGAACTCCGCAGGCGGCTCTCGCTACCTGTCGCACATCGCGGAGTTGATCGAAGACGGACAAATCACCGTCGGGGTGCTCGATCCGATCGGGTGTGTCGCGACAGCCTGCGATGGAGCTAGCACCTTGGCCATGCTGGTACGCCGAAAGGACGAGACCTTGGCCCAGCTGCTGACCCGGCTCGACCTGGCCATCGCCAAAGCCTTCACCGAAGACGTCTTTACCGACGAGATCAACCCACCGCCCACAAATTCAGAACGCTCGTAGAAATCCGAGCCCATAGTCAAGATGCAACCGCCGGACGCTTACGCGTGGCTTTTAGCGCTGGTCGTCGCTCGTTGAGACCGATTTGCGCGCATAAACCAGTGCCAAGCAGACCAGAAGACCAAGCATACAAAATTGCGAAACAAACTCACCTAAGCCATGCAAAATCTATCGTTTGCGCTTTTCGGTGCTAGCGAAAACGTGGCCATTCTGGTGCAAAATGCGTGACAGAAACCGACTAGCAGCGGATGCGCAAAGGGTAACCGCTGCCTTCCCAGTTGGACGTCAAGATCTCCTGATCCCGAGGGCAGGGAATTAGCTACTCCGTTTCCGGGCTGGCTCAGTTTCCATTGATCCTTGTCTCGGTGGGTCCGCCCTCAGAGCGCGGCGACTTGACCGGCTGGTTGAGATTCAACCTCACGATCATCTGGTTAGTATTGAGTTCAGGTGAGTTGGGACCAGCAACAAGACACTTGGAACCAAGCATAAATCGGACGTGGAGCAAAGCCCCGCGAGTTCAACTAAACAAGTACCGGCCAATTTGCCCGAACGGGCTCGACCCGCAGACCCCTACCGCGCCAAATCCAAATCCCATCGGAGATGGCGCGACACCGAAGAAGTCCACATGATAAGAAAGGACAGTATTTCATGCGATCTCCACAAATATTCCCTGCCTCTCACTTGTAACCGAGTGAGATCGAACGAACCCCTCTGATATAGGAGCGCAGGTGCAAAGTCACTACCGCTACCCACAAGCGCAGCAGCCAACGCGGCACTTCCGACTTCATGTGTCCCGTGACCGTCAGCGCAGCCGTGTGTGTCGAAGATCATTTAGGCGCTTCCTTCATCGGGAGGGCTGTCACAACAGGTCCCGCTGCGGGTGACGCAGCTAAGGACGACCCAGAAGAAGGTGGTGTCGCTGCAGATGCCAACGATGTTCCTCCGAGGCTGGTCAAGTAGGAAATCAACGCGTTCATATCAGCATCATTCAAAGTCAACGGGGCCATGCCGGCAGTTTTCATCTTGGCAGTGGGCGTTCTCAGAATCGCTATCAATTGAGCTGGCGGAGACTGACTGGACGTATGAGTCAGCGCTGGCCCAGTACCTCCACCTCCGCTCTCCCCATGACATCCACCACAGCTTTGAGAATCAAAAATGCTCTTCCCGCGGGCAGTATTCGCGCTGCCTGCTGAACTTCCAGCTCCTGCTTGCGACGGCCCGGTTGCCAAAGAGGGTTCCGCTGCGGGTGGCGTCCCATGTGGATATGGCAAGAAAACCGAAATCCATCGAACGATCGCTTTCCCTTTAGACTCTGGTTTCGATGAGGCGGCTGCAACCGGTCCCGGTGCGGCTGGCGCGGCCGAGGCCGGTCCGTGAGCCGGGGGTACCACGGCAGGGGTCGCCGATATCGCCACAGGACTGCTCGCATAGGAAACTAGATCATCCATTTCAGCAGCGTTCAAGGTCAGCGGGACCATGCCGGCAGCTTTCATCTTGGTAGTGGGTGCTTTCAGAACGGCTGTCAGACCTTTCCGGACTGCTGCTATTTGAGCTGGCGAATACTGACTTGAAAGATGAAACAGCGCTGGTCCTGTGCCACCACCCCCGGTCTCCCCGTGACATCCACTACAGCCTTGAGAACCAAAAATGCTCTTCCCTCGGACGGCGGTTGCATCGGCTACCAAATTCCCAACTGGTGCTTTCGGTGGTGCGGCTGTTGCAGAGGGTTCCGGTTTAGGTGGTGCAGATGATGACGAACCAGCAGCCGGAGGTGTTGCAGCAGAAGCGGCCGGTATTCCCCCGAGGCTGCTGACGAAGGAAACCAGAGCCTCCATATCAGCAGCGTTCAGCGTTAAAGGAACCATGCCGGCAGTTTTCATTTGGGCGGTGGGTGCTTTCAAAATTGCTGTCAATTGAGCTGGTGGATACTGACTGGCGGTGTGAGTCAGTGCTGGTCCGGAGCCGCCAACTCCAGCCGCTCCGTGACATCCACTGCAGTGTTGAGAATCGTAAATGTCCTTCCCTTGCGCGGTAATTGCATTGCTCGCCGAACTACCAGCGGGCGCTTTCGATGGTCCGGATGTCGCAACTGATTCCGTTTTAGTTGCGGCGGGTGAGGACGACCCTGGAGCCGGAGGCGAAGCTGCAGAAGCCGCCGCTGTTTCACCGAGGCTGCTGACATATGAAACCACAGCTTTCATATCAGAAGCATTCACTTTCAGCGGGACCATGCCGGAAGCCTTCATCTGGGCCGTGGGTGCTTTCAAAACGGCTGTCAATTGGTCTGGCGGATATTGACTGGAAGTATGAGTCAGTGCTGGCCCGGAGCCGCCAACTCCAGCTTCTCCGTGACATCCACTGCAGCCTTGAGAATCAAAAATGCTCTTCCCGCGGGCAGCATTCACGTTACCTCCTGAACTTCCAGCTCCTGCTTGCGATGGTCCGGTTGCCGCGGAGGTTTCTGCTTTAGTTGGCGCAGATGACGGCGACCCGGCAGCAGGCAACGCAGGAGCATCGCCGTCAACCCACATTTTCAAGTGGCCTACTTCGGAAGCGTTATGAATCATATTGTGACAAGAAATACACGATATCTGGTTCGTCTTAAGCGAGCCCATAATCGCGGTGTGGGTCGGATTTTCGTCAAAGGTGCGCATGCCCGTATGGCAGTGCAGGCACTGTAAGTTACTGTATTGGCTGTCTAGATGGATTGTTTTGGGTGGAGTACTCACATACTCCATATAAAGATACCGTATACCTTTGAGCTTGTCCTTCAGGGGGCCGTACATGGTGTAGTCCGTGTGGCAGGTGTAGCAGGCTTGGTTCGGCTGCACGAGGTGGTTCTGAAAATGTTGCGCAGGGATGTAGCTTGCATTCAGCACGTACAGACTTTGTCCATGGGTTTCCATGCTGTGGCACGAAATGCAGTATGCCGTTTGTTTGGAACGTTGCATGTGAAAGGACATGCCAGTGCCGATGCATAGCGTCGGAAGAATGCACAGGCCTACAAAGGCGAGGATCTTCCCCGTGGCTCCCGCAGTGAACGAAGGACGAACGAGAAATACTCCGGCTAGAACAATCGTCAGCACAACCAGGATGACGAGAACGCCAATTTGTCCGAACACAACGCCTCCTTGCCACGCGCTCGCCGAAATGAGGAATCCAACCTCTGCGACCGATCCCCCAAGTCGTTACCTTTTCCGGCCTAACTCGCGGATGTGGTAAATGGGGTTCTTAAGTCTGCGAGCTTTTCAATCGCTTAACGAAATCCGTCGTGCCGGGAAGGTCCCAACGAAATCTGCCGTTTGTTGTTCGTCCTCGGAGTTCATCCACGGTTCTCGGCGGGGGGCGAAACTCCGAAGACCAGCGAAATGAGATAGATCACAATTCCCAGGCCTATGAAGGTAGTGCCAACAAAGATAAAGAGCACAAATGAGAGTGGATGAAACCAAAGGAAACTCAAAATTTCCACGAGCAGGCCCAGAATAATCAAGCCACTCGAAACTTGCAGAAACCGGCGAATTCCGATCATTCGGGGCTTCATTGACCCGGCCTCGACATTTTCATTTGACTCATTTTGGATACGTCGTGAACCGAATTGTAGGAACTGCTCGAAATGCACGGGGGTTGATTCGTCTTGAACGAACCCAGCGGCGCCGATTGCCTGGGATGTTCGTCAATGTCACGGTTGCCCACATTCTGGTGCAGGCACTGCCCGCCATTCAGCGGCATTGTTTTGGGAGTGGTATTCACGCACTCGAAATAACAACCTAGCTGGTGCTCCTGGTCAAGTGATTCCATGCAGGGACCTGCTCCTTTCAAGAGTTCGCAACAGACCGATTAAAGATTGAGTGGCGTTAGCATACCGATACTCTCTCCTCGTCGGACTGCTTGCGGCTTGATGCTCGGCTCGCTAGCTCCGGTGACAACCGACGGGTTGAGTCTCAAATGAATCTAAGTTACGCGCTCTTTCGTAACATGCGATTCTGATGCGGCTGAATGAATATTTTATTCGTTGGATGTCGTGGTTGGTTCGCCCTTCTTCTGACGTTTGCGACCAGTTGCGCGTCGGACCTGATATGACGGTCCCCAGGCGACCCCACGGCGGGTAGAATCGTGGGTTCCCGTATCCATACCTTGATTTAACTCTTGTTCTTCGTTTCGCTCAGTTGTGTGGCGCTCCTCTTCCCGTTGCTCTTCTTTCGCGTCCAAATTGCCGGATTCAGACTTTACTGATCCCGTGTCAGCCATGTTGTCCCCCTCTAAAATTAAAAGCCGCTTTGAGATTTTCGATTCTGAGAATTCCTGCAGACCCAAAATAATGGTGATATGCAGTGTCTACTTCCAATCTGTTAGCTTCGTATCAACAGCGGGTTATCCACATCCATATGCTAGTCACCAGACAAAAATGATTCTGTCCAGAAAGGCACACATCTCAATTTGGGTCACAAAATGGCTTTTGTCATGGATCCGGCTGGTCCTCGTTTGATACGCTACGAGGCGCACTTGAGCCGTGAGATCGATAGGATCCTGAACCGGCTCGAGCGGTTGCAGCGGATGCGCAAAGGGCAACCGCTGCCGCCACAGTTGGAGGTCAAGATTTCCTGATCCCGAGGGCAGGGAATCAGCTACTCCGTTCCCGTGCTGGCTCAGTGTCCATTTATGCCATTCTCGGTGGGTCCGCCCTCCGAGGGTGAAGGCTCGGCGGGCAACGGAAAGATTTAAACTCCCGACCTTCCGGTTCGTAGTTAGTTCAAGTGGTTGGGACCAGCTGGAAGATATTTGTAACACGGCAGTTAGCGGCCGCGGAACGACGCCCATACAAGCCCATCTAAGCCGTACCCACTACTGTGCCCCTGCGGACTCGACCGGCAGACCTCAACCGTGTCAAATCCGCAAGCGATTTGGGAACGGATGAAGGTGATATGAAATGAGCGCAAATTGTTTGGGCTCTAATGGCTAGCTCGAAATTTACGACCTGTTGGTTGGAGGCGCCACGGCCGCGTTGTTGGAGGCCCTGATTCAACCTGAGTAGGTCGTCCAGTTTTAGTGGGGAGCGCTGCAGGCTGGTGGGCCGCCTTCTCATCGGCGGCGGCAACCTGCCTGCTTGTCAGCGCGGCAATAATGACAGCGCACATGATATCCATGGCAACCGCGCGTGTGATTGAGCGTTTCATACACGCTCCTTGCAGTAGTGGGTCAGTGAACAACGCTGACCTTCGTTGATCCGGCCTTCTCCGCTGAATCCGTAATCAATTTGGCAACCTCATCGGGATGCGAGAGCGGAGACGCGTGGCTAGCGGATAGTTCAATTGTAAAGGCGCCCATGCGTTTGGCCATGAACCGCTGCACTTCTGCACACTGCTCCATGTCTTTCGCCGAAATCTGGAACCAGGAAGGTTTCGTCCGCCAGGCGGCTTGCGTGACTTTGTCCGTGAACGATTGGGTGGCGATGGGGCGTTCAGTGGCAGCCAAGACTCGCGCATCGGCGATGTCCAAATCTCCCGCCCAAGCTTCAGGATACGCGTCGGTATCCAGCCACTTGCGACCGGCTTCGTCGGTGTGAATTGGCGATGAAGCTTTCCGCGGACACTGTCGCAGCATGTCTCCCGAACCTTCGCCAGCATCGGGTGCGAGGGCAGCGACATACACCAAGCCAATGACGTTTGGTTCGTTGCCTGCCTCGGTGATTACCACTCCTCCCCAGGAATGGCCTACGAGAATCACCGGCGCTTGTTGCCTGGCAACGACACTCTTCGTCATGGCAGCGTCTGCTGCCAGGGATGTGAGTGGAATAGGAACGACCGTGACGTGAAATCCATTGGCCTGCAGCAATCGGATGACTTTCGTCCAGATCGAGCCGTCCTCATATGCGCCAGGCACCAAAACAATATTCGGTTTGGAGGATGCGGTCGTGCCGGTTCGCGCTTGCGCTGAATACAGCTGGGAGAAACGCGGAAGAGAACTCAAAAACACTACCAGCGACGCAACTAGAGCTGTCTGAACAACCTTCTTTATTCTGCTAAGCACCAATTGATTGATAATTGAAATTCGGGAATTCATATATCCCCCGCAAAGTATTTTCGATCCGCACTTTTGGGATAACCGGCCCATTGATCCTGATAGGTTATCCCAATTGGATCAAGAGGTTCACCGAAATCGCTTTACGTGCTGCCTGTCAAACTTACGGTTACTTCAAAGTGAAATCGAGGAGCCCAATTTTGAGCTTTGGGATTCTTTCCGAAAAGGCCATGCAGTCGAGATCTTTGCTGAGGCAACACAAACCGAGGCGGTCACGTATAAATTGTCAGTCGGCCGGAAAGTCAAAATGGAAATCGAGTGATCAGCCAAAGTAGTAGAGCAACTCTGCGAAAGCGATTGGCGGAAATGGAAGCTTCTATATTTCGGTTAGGGCCGGAAATTGAGATCGTGGCATACTCAGATTGGGTTGCGTGCTGGACAAAGCAAGGGGACGACGCGCCAATTCTCCAAAGGAGGACAATCTCATGAAAAATGAGATTACTCGTCGAGCAGCGATTAAAGGCGGAGCAGCGTGGGTTGGGCTTTCCGCTCTGGAGATTTCGGCATGGATGTCGCCCGCCCTGGCGCAATCTGAAGAGGTCGTTCCGTGGACCGACGTTCCCAGTGGCTTCGATCCGGCTGCGGGAACGGGCCCGCACAGCTTGGACACGCGGACCATTCAGAAATCCTCATTCATCACGCCGGTGGAAAATTTCTTTTCCGTGCAGCACTACGGCCCGACACAGATGGATCCCACCAGTTACAAACTTCGCTTGAGCGGCCTTGTCAACAAGCCTCCGGAACTTAGCCTTGAAGAGCTGAAGCGCCGGCCTCGCACGGAGCTGATCGCTGGTTTTGAGTGCTCCGGCAACAATCCTGCTCGCCTAAATACGCTCGTGGGCAATGCGCGCTGGGCTGGAACCAGCGTAGCCGCTCTCCTCAAGGACGCCGGCCTCAAATCCACGGCGAGGGAAGTGGTCTTCTTTGGGGCGGACCATGGAACAGAAGAGATTGTTCACGGCGGTGGTCAGCCTCAAGAATATGAACAGAACTTTGCCAGAAGCCTCTCTCTGGAAGATGCGATGAATCCGGACATCCTTCTCGCGTGGGAGATGAATGGCGTTCCGTTGCCTCCGACTCATGGGGGGCCGGTCCGCCTGCTCGTGCCCGGTTGGTACGGCGTCTGCAATGCGAAGTGGCTGAACCATATCCAAATTCAGGATGCGCGCTTCATGGGACGTTTCATGGCACGCGACTACGTGACGCTCAAGGAGAAGAAGGACGGGGATCAGAGCATATGGGAGGAGACGTCGGTCAGCCGTATCCAGCTGAAGTCCATGGTCGCCAGGCTGACTCGCAATGGCGAGAAGTGCATCGCAACCGGCTTCGCGCTCAACGACGGAACGCCTCTGCGCTCCGTGGAAATTCGCCTGGACAATGGACCCTGGCAACCCGCCAGAATGGACCGTGAAAATACGAAATATTCCTGGAAGCTATTCACCTGCGAGTTCGCCCCGCCCGCGCCCGGTGATCACACCATCGTATCTCGGGCGACCGACGTGAATGGCACCGTTCAGCCCGAGGAAGCGGACTTGCAATCCAAACGGTCCCGATGGGAGAACAACGGGCAGTTTGTGCGAAAATTTAAGGTCTAACCCGAACTGCCGCGCCCGCGGTGCGCCAGAACAATCGGAGTTAAACCGCGCAACGCAAGACCCTCGACGACAAATTTCTCATCGGTTCCTCAGCAGGTCAGTTATATTCCTCACAACGTCAATACCGGGATAAGAGCGACATGAAATTTCGACTTATAGGTGGTGGCTGTTGTCGCGAGCGCCTTGAACCGTCATTTTTACTGGGGAGCATCGTCACGGTGGCACTGGGCGAAAGTTTCAGAGAATTGTTGGTGGAGAGGCACGAAGTTCACGTGGCATCGGACACGAATCACGCAGGTCCCGTTGAAATTCGCTATCGGCGCTAATGTTTAACTGCCCGCGAAACCGCCGAAAACCGGCGAGTGCGACCCACAGGATGTCTTGATGAAAGCCGTTTGGATGCAAGGCATTCTCGCAGATTTTCTGGCAGCTGAGCCATTATGCCCGCAAGGCTCTTCGCCGCATGCGCAGACGAAACGCGCTCGTAACTGGCTTCTGGACTCAAGCGGACCTGTACTGACGTCACTTTATTATGCGAGAGTCAACAGTTTGCGCCGTCATCCTTCATTTCACGCTTCTCTGGAAAGCGACTGCATCCAGCGCCAGGCAAGGCTCGAGTTTAGGCAAACTGGCGGCTTGTTTGTCACTGATGTGCTGGCTGGGAGTGGCTGTCGCTGGCCGCGCCATCGCGTTTCTATAGTGCCGCACGGCAATTTAGGGCGAGTGGTTAATGGAGAGAGAGGTGTTGCGTTGAAACAGCTTCAGCAGCCCACCAAGGCATTCAGTCGGCCGCCTCCAAGCTCACTCCCGCCAGAAAATCCGCGCAGATCATTTCCAGGCAATATAGCCTCGCGACTTGTCGCTCCCGAGCATCAGAGCCGCTGTTTCCAGTGCCTGCTCGATTACAGGGAACTGGCTCCTGTAGGCCTTGAAATAGAGAATCTCCCACGGTTCAGTTTCCTTCCCGGTCAGGTGCTTCGAGACCTCCCGTTTGAACTCCTCCTTGGGGGAGTTCGCGAGCTTTGTGCAACCAGGTTGCACTATCGAACCTCTGACCGTCCCTTCTCGCCACCTTCGCTAATTCCGTCGCCTTGGTCCAGCCCACTTGCTGCAGTTCCACGTTGTGAATCCGAGGCAGTTGCTCGTGGATCGCCATCAGGTCGTAGGCCTTGCGCTTGGACTCCGGGAACTTCTTCTCCAGGAATTCGTCGAACGAACGCCAGGCTGCCAAGACCTGTTGCTCCGCGCCGTTTCCGTTAGTGGGCGTGAATTAGATCCGCGACGAATTGTTCTAAATCAAGAGCTTCTACGCCGTCAGTGACGGCCTTAGTGGCCAGGGTTGAGCGGGACTTTCCGTGCACTATAATCAGACGCTTTGGCCGATTTCCCAGTGCGCGGCGCAAGGAAAGAAGTGGAGCGACCATTGGGAGCCGGACAGTTTTTCCAGCCTTGCATTCGATCAGCCATAGTCCGGCATTTGGCCGTGGCATTAGAAAATCTACCTCCAAGCCCTGCTGATCGCGAAAGTAGTAGAGCTCTTTCCTCGCTCCCCGATTCGCCTGAATCTTGAGTATTTCCGCAGCGACAAAGCCTTCAAAAAGCTGTCCCAAGAAGGGCGAGCGCTGAAGCTCAGCCTCCGAAGTTATGCCCAGAAGGTAGCATGCCAGTCCTGAATCGCCCCAGTAGACCTTCGGCGATTTGATGAGTCTCTTCCCAAGATTCTCGAAATAGGGCGGCACAACCATAACCTGACCGGTGACTTCGAGAATGTGCAGCCACTCGCTGATGGTCGGGACTGAAACTCCAAGAGGAGCGGCAAGATCGGTCTTGTTGAGAATTTGGCCGTGTCGACTGGCTAGGATCGCTAGAAATCGACGAAACGTCACTAGGTCGCGTACGTTCGTGATTGCCCGGACGTCACGCTCTAAGTAGGTTTGGAGATAGGAGGCGAACCACAGTGCACGAGACTTCGGACGGGCAAGCACCTCTGGAAAGCCGCCATGGAGAATATTCACCTTCGGAGTTTCCGATACACTGAAGGGCAGAAGCTGCAGAATGGCGGCGCGTCCGGCCATCGACTCCGTGATCCCTTGCATGAGCGGCGCTTCCTGCGATCCAGTGAACAGCCACTGTCCCATCCGGCGTGGTGCCGCGTCGACCAGCGTGCGGACGTAACTGAGGAGCTCAGGAGCATTTTGAATTTCATCAAACACGACAGGCGGTCGCAGCTCTTCGAGGAAGGTGCGCGGGTCGCTGCGAATCCTTCCTTGAATGTCTGGATCTTCAAGTAGAACGTACTGCGCCTTGGAAAACAATTGGCGGAGGAGGGTCGTTTTTCCGGCACGGCGCGGTCCAGTTACCACCACGGCCGGAAAATGGCGTGACGCTTCCTGAATGATATTTCCCAACTTTCGAGGGATATAGCGCATGTGAGTATTATAAAGCAGCACTTTAGAATAATCAAGCTACAGGGTTGTGGATATTTCTCAATGCTTGGGGACAGCTCTTATGAGCCGATAGTGCTAGTGCATGAGACTCTTGGGACATTCCGATGTTGGTGGGCGCCATGGTGGCAATTCGCACAAAGAGCCACTAGATTCTCTGCTACGTCATCCCCTAAGTGACTCCGCCACTGAATGTGATGGACTTGAAGATCATCCAACCGCCCGCAACTTTGGCATCGCCATCCATCCCGCTCCAGGACTTCATGGCGGAGCTGACGAAAAGCTTCAGGTTCAAGCCTCAAGCGGGGTCGTTTCGCGCGGATCCCACTCAAAGCGTCACCTGCACTTCTTCAAGGAGTTGATTCCTCTGCGGTCTCGGAAGACCAATGGCCAGCCGAATGAGGCAAGGCAATAGAGCATCTCGGTTGCCGGCCTCCAAGCTCACTCCCGCCAGAAAATCCGCGCAGATCATCTCCAGGCAGTATCCTCGCGACTTGTCGCTTCCAAGCATCGGCGCCGCGGTTTCTAGGGCATGTTCGATTGCAGGCAACTGGCTTTTGTACGCCTTGAAGTAGAGGATCTCCCACGGTTCAGTTTCCTTCCCGGTCAGGTGCTTCGAGACCTCCCGTTTGAATTCCTCCTTGGGGAGTTCGCGAGCTTTGTGCAACCAGGTTGCACTATCGAACCTCTGACCGTCCCGCCTCGCTACCTTCGCTAGTTCCGTCGCCTTGGTCCAGCCCACCTGCTGCAGTTCTACCTTGTGAATGCGAGGCAGCGGCTCGTGGATCGCCATCAGGTAGTAGGCCTTGCGTCTGGACTCCGAGAACTTCCTTTCCAGGAACTCATCGAACGAACGGACGTTGTCCACCCTCCAGTACTGACCTGCCCGAACCTCACACAGATAGCGCCCGAGCTCGACAAACTTCGAATCCCGTTCGCGCTCTGTCACCTTCTCCCAAGCCAAGATCTCATCGATCTTCGAGACCACAAACACAGCCCGCCGGCGTTTGAGCTTGGGAACCACGAGAGGCCTTCCGTTAGTCGTCAAGCACGTCAAGCCAATCAAGGTCGCTCGCTCCTGGTTGGCGAATGTGGATTCGGTTATCTCGGGCAAACTGTTCGAGCAGCCCAATCCCCTGGCGAAGTAGGCGTTCCCAGTCATCTCCGTGGGAGTACTCCAGTGGAACTTCGCGGTACGCTTCCCACTCCTTGAACAACACCGCTCCAGCATCCTCGCGCTCGAAGAGTGCAGCAATATCCTCCAGATCTTCATCCTGGTCTATTCCGATATAGCGCTGCTCGAACGCCGCAGAATCTTCAGGGGTCCATTTCGTGCCGCATGAGTTAATACAGTATGTCCCCTTTTTTACATTAATTGGCTTGACGGTAATATTAGATGGGTGCTTACTAGGTACAGACCGCCACAGTGTGCCATGAGGGATGCTCCCCAGTTGTGATAATTGTGTGCACGCCTCCGGAAGGAAAGTCACAAGATCGGCGCGAAGATGATCACCGAATCAGTACGGATAGTTGGGCACGGCGTAAGGCCAAACGGGAACTGGTAGGCGGGTGAATCCTGCTCGTCTTTTTATATTAGGAGAATATTTTATGGACGATACAGGTCAAGGGCAAGACCCCGCGGAATTCCCGACCAACAACACTGGAAATGGCTCGAAACACCCCTCCCCCGGGGAGGAACAGGTATCTGCGACTGGACCAACCACAGTTGAGCCAAGCGCGCAGCTGGCCGATCGTAAATTCACTGGCCCACGAAGCCCGGAGGGGAAAGAGAGAATCAAGCACAACGCGCTCCGTCACGGCATCTTTTCCGAGGTCACTGTTCTTCCTGGCGAGTCGATCGACGAATATGGTTCACTTTTGAAGGGACTTTCGGAAGCGCTGAAGCCGAAAGAAAGACTCGAGAAGCTCCTCGTGGAGAAGCTGGCGATGCTTTCGTGGCGCCATCGGCGTTTGCTACAGGCAGAGGGTGCGGAAATCCGACAGGGCAGCGAGTTTCTAGAATGGGACCAAAGGACGCGGTACACTCATGAGGCGGAAATGACCAAGAGACGTATGCCGCGGCTATTCAAATCAGGTATTGAGAAACTTTGCCTCATCCCGGAGATACAAAATCCGGAGATACTCGAGTACTGTTTGAAATTACTGCTCGATCTGCAAAAGGGAACCAAGTCTCGCGGCTTCAGTGAAGATGATGATCGTTCGATCCTTGAGATCGTCTACGGCGCCGACTTGAATGTGTACGGGACTCTCCGTAATAGGTATTTCAAGTTGCTCACTACCTCCAAGATGCCGGAGGAGGAACGGCAGCGCAAGGGGGCCCTGACACCAGAGCAATGCAAGGACAGGCTGGTGTCTGAGATTGATGCTGAGATTCAACGCCTCCGTGGTTATCGACAAGAACAGGCTGAAAAGGAGTCTGAACGCACGAAGTTAGAAATCCTGCGGAGGAAAGTTCCTGAGTCTGCGAAGCTCGATCGGTTGCTTCGATATGAAACCAGCTTGGAACGAGCCTTCGACCGCACTCTGACTCAGCTCGAGCGCGCACAGCGCATACGCAAAGGGCAACCGTTGCCGCCCCAGTTGGACGTCAAGATTTCCTGATCCCATGGGCAGGGAATCGGCTAATCCGTTCCCGTGCTGGCTTAGTGTCCATCCATGCCTGAATCGCTGGCTCTGGCATGCGAGAGTGTGCCTGACAGGAGAGCGCGACGCAAATCCTACGATAGCGGCGTCGGTTGAGTAGGAAGCGCTCAAGAGTCGCTCACCGCGATGACGATATCGAGTGGGCCGTGAGGCCAAGTCTCACAATCTCTTGAAGAAAGTCGCCCCCGCTCAACTTCTCGACGAAGGCATTCGCACGCGGTTCGGACTAGAAGCGGCGTGAACAATGTTGCGGTAGGCTCCGGGCCATCCAACTCCTCGATGCGGCTTGCGGCATGTAAGCGGCCATTGACTTTTTGTAATTGTAAGCGCTCGCTTACTTTGCCACCATGTAAGCGCTCGCATACATGGTGGCGCCGATGAGGATCCGGACTCCGGCTGATCTTGGCGTTTTGATTCGCAACACACGCAAGAAACGTAAGCTAGATCAATCCGCGCTGGCTCGAAAGGTTGGAGTCAGCCGGTTATGGCTAGTTGAGATCGAGCAAGGAAAGCCTCGCGCAGAGATTGGTCTGGTGTTGCGGACGCTAGACACTCTTCGCATAACTCTGACCGCTACCATGCCCGAAAGTGCCCCGACGAAACGCTCTCAGGGAAACGTAGACATTGATGCGATCATTTCCGCTGCGCGTAATCCACGTAAATGACAAAACAGCTCATTGCCTTTGCTGATGGCTTGGTCATGGGAACAGTGACGCACGGCAAAAATGGTCGGCTTACTTTTCTCTATTCAGATGAATGGCTGTCGTCGCAAATCGCCTTTTATAGAACTTCTCAGGACTTGGGACAGTTCCTCTTAGCCCCTAGAAAAGGCATTGGGAATTGAGATTGTAATTTAGAGCGGGGCACGCATTACTTCCAAACATAAAAATCAATCGGACTATATATTGCTGACCTCCCAGCAAAGCCCGCTCCGGGCATAGTACTGATAGTCCTATACCTATAAAAATTGTGCATGAACGTGTAAATCTGCGCGATCATTGCAAGGAGTTCCGCATGATGCACTAGATGCAAACTCTGTTGCAGTAGAGTGTTGCGCGCACGAAGCGATTGGCCAACCGCCTGCACTACATTAGATGATAACCAGTGGTCGGCGAGATCTGTTTCACAAAATTGAAATTCTAAATTGATGGAGCCAATGGCGATCCTTCCCGGCAGACGCTTAGGGCCCTACGAAATTCTCACCGCTATTGGTGCGGGCGGAATGGGCGAGGTTTATAAAGCCCGTGATACAGGCCTTGATCGCATCGTCGCCATCAAGGTGCTGCCAACGCACCTTGCGGACCGCTCCGAGTTGCGCGAGCGATTCGCGACGTTTGGGGCGCTGCCGTGCGTGAGGTGGTGATCCGCGAAACGATGTGAGGTCTCCCTGGCTGAGTAGAAGTAGAAACCAAAAAAAAGACGAGGTAAACCATGATTTCAAGGCGCAGGTTCGTATCAGGTGCAGTGTGCGGACTGGCGGCAGTACGGGTTCTTGCGGACGACATTGGACCGCAGGGCGGCACGCAACGCGCCGAAAGCGCAGAAACCTTGCGCGTGAATGTGGCCGAGATCGATGGGGATCAGATTGCGATTCCGGCGCATCCCGACAACGGTGACGAGGCGCAGTACGGGTCGAAGTTTGCCAGCTATTCGAAATGTCTGAAGCATGACGCGACGACGGGCTGCGTTGATCCGACCGCGTACGCGGCATTGATCGCCGCGATTCGTTCGGGCCGTTTTGCGGACTTTGAAGCGCTCTCGACGAACGGCCATCTCGGCTCTGCGGATCGTACGGTGCAGCGCCGTCTTGTGAATCCGATATCAAGCTACGCGTACGATGTCGAAGGCGTCGATTCGCATCAATTCGCGCTTCCGCCCGCACCGACCTTTGCCTCGGCACAGCAGGCCGGGGAAGCGGTCGAATTGTATTGGATGGCATTGCTGCGCGACATAGAGTTTGCCGATTACTTATCAAATGGATTTGTAGGCGAAGCGTGCTGGGACATGTCGAGGCTGTCGGATTTTCGTGGGCCGAAGATTGGCGGCCTTGTGACGCCGCAGACGTTGTTTCGCGATTCCTATCCCGGGTGCCTCGACGGTCCTTACATCTCGCAGTTTCTACTTCAGCCGTCTGCGTTCGGCGCGATGCGAGTGGACACAAAGGTCGCTGAGGTTTTTCCCGTAGACTTCATGACGACGTTTCAATCGTGGCTCGACGTGCAGAACGGGGTGGACACGCCGCCAACGCCGACCACCGGAGCAACGCGCTACATCACGAATGGCCGCGATCTGTCGCATTACGTGAATATCGATCAACTCTTCGAAGCCTATTTCGTGGCGTGCTTGAATCTTCTGGCGTTCGGCTATCTCGCGAACCCGGGGAATCCTTACGGAAGAGTGATGGACGGCGGCGCGGGAAGGAAGCGCAATCTGGTGACCGATCCAAATGGATCGCTGGCGCAAGTCGGCTTCGGTACGTTCGGCGGACCGTCCGCTATCACGATCGTGAGCGAGCCTGCGACGCGTGCTCTGAAGAATGAGTGGTACCAGAAATGGCTTGTCCACCGAAAGCTGCGGCCGGAAGAGTTTGGCGGGCGCTCGGAAGTGGAACGATTAGGCCGTGCAAGCTTTCCGTTTCATCATGACTTCGGCGCGGCGAACGTGCTTAGTCACACTTTGACGAAGACAGGAAGCTACCTGTTGCCAATGGCCTACGCCGAAGGGTCACCGAATCATCCGTCATACGCGAGCGGTCACGGCACGGTTGCAGGCGCTGCGGTGACCATGCTGAAGTGGCTGTTCGACGAAACGCAGCTGATCAAGAATCCTGTCGTGCCGAGCGCGGATGGTTCGACGCTCGTTCCGTACACGGGCGCGCCGCTCACAGTCGGCGGCGAGTTGAACAAGGTCGTCTCGAACGTCTCGCAAGGTCGCAACATCGCGGGCGCGCATTGGCGTTCGGATGCCTTCTATGCAAATCTGCTGGGCGAAGAAACGGCATTAACAATTCTGCGCGACATTCGAAACACGGTCGCAGAACCGTTTGAAGGATCGACCTTCACTCGGTTTGACGGAACCAAGATCACCGTCTAGCGCGAACGCACAACGGACAAAGGATGAAACTATGCCCCCCAGAAATGGGGTCCCAAGGCCTGGTGGAATCGAAGCCCGGCATAGGACTAGATAAGAGATTTTGCGCGGTGGTAGTTATCGGCCAGCGCCCGAAGACGCGGTACTTGATCCGGGGGATTGCTGTATCTTCCTTCACGGTTAATAACGGCTTTCGGTTTTCCAGATTCGACTTTTGGCTCAAATATCTCGCGTATGCATTAGAAAGGTCGCTGGGAAGGACCCTATGAATTGTGACGAACCACACCCAGACTGACTTTAGCCGCTGGGTGAATTGGCTGTCTTCGTTTGCGCCGGTTGTCCCGTCACGGTCGCTGTGACAAATCTCCTCAATCCCGGGCCTCGGCTCCAACTATCCCGCGGACCGAGAGAAGGCCGCGAGCTTTGCAGAGCGGCAGAAGAAATCCCCCGCCGTGAAAATGGCCCGCGTCACTCAGCTCAGCTAGTCCCGTCCCGCCCGCTTGTCGAAAAAGAGGAGCGCGGAGTCCGGGCGCGCCGGGGTGCTAATATTCATATTCAAATTTCCCTGACAGGGCATTGAAAAGTGTTCAAAATAGGACTTTTTTGCGTGTGGGTCCTGTCGTAGCATTTTGGAAATGAAATAAAAAATCCAACCCAAAAACAACTATCTTCCGTCCGCTGTCCTACATGTGGTGCCGCCGCCGGGGAACGCTGTGTAACGTCTGCACGCGGCCTGCGTTTCGCACCGCATCCTGATCGAAAACTTTAAGCTGCAGAGGCTGTCGAAAAGAAAAGCTCGCAGGACAAACTTGCGTCTATTAGCGGTCTGGCATAGGGTACTCATCCAGGTACAAGTACACTTCTGAACGGTCGAGAATTTCTTGTTCTCCGACAATTGTCTTAACTGAAGATAGGCTCAGACGCCCCACGTCTAGTCCCGCACACGCAGACGAATGCGGTAACCCTCAACCGACTCCGCGGTCGAATGTTATGGACTTGAAGATTTTCCATGCGCCCGCACCATTGACAACGCCATCCGTCTCGCTCGAGAAATTTCCGGCAAAGCTGGCGATACGCTTCCGAATCAAGCCTTAAGCGTGGCCGTTTGGCGCGGATCCGTTTCAAAACATGCCCTGCAAAGAACTAGATTGTATTGTACGGAAATTTACCGTACAATTTCAAAAAGTGAGGATCTTATGGCCCTAATCCTAAAGAGGCGGCGGCATCAGGCGAGGAAAGTCGCGCGTATCGAGGCGCGCCTGAATCCTGAGCAGAAGCGCCGGATCGAATACGCGGCTCGTCTGAAGGGTACGTCCATATCTGATTTCATGGTTCTGAGTGCCGATGATGCCGCTGCACGTGCCATTCAAGAGCACGAAGTCTGGGTCCTTTCGGACCAGGACCGTGAGGTGTTTGTGCGGGCCTTGTTGAATCCCCCGGCACCCAGCGCGCGCATGAAGGCTGCGGCGCACCGCTATAGGAGACTCCTGGGTGCCTCGTGAGCAAGGAGCACCACGAAACTCTATACCGAATCGAGCCGCTCAGTGACCAGCACGATCGTGCGGCTTTTTCGTGTGGCGTGGAAGCGCTGGACCGCTATCTGCAAAAACAGGCCGGTCAGGATGTCAGTAGACGTGTAGCGGGGGCCTTCGTCATCACCCCTGATGGCAAAACAATCGCCGGGTTCTACACCTTGTCCGCCCATCTGGTGAATCTGGCAGATCTTCCGGAAAGTGTCGCGAAGAGGCTCCCGCGCTACCCGAACGTGCCTGCTACCCTTCTGGGTAGATTAGCTATCAGCGAAAACTTCAGAGGTCAAGGGATCGGCGAGTTATTGCTCGTAGATGCGCTCAAGCGTGCATTTGGAAATACCCGCGAAGTCGCTTCGGCTGTGGTCGTGGTGGACGCGAAGGACGAAACGGCGCGTGGATTCTATTTGCAACACGATTTCATGCCTCTCCCGATGCACCCAAATCGGCTCTTTTATCCCATGAGGACCATCGAGAAACTGTTTCCCCGCGTGCCAGAACGCACGAAGGAATCCCGTCGCTGAACTCCATGGGCGAGGTTGTAATTGCTGCGATCCTTGTCGGCGCCGCCCCCGGTGGCGTTGCGTCCGCCCCTGAATCGTCATTTGAGAATACGCGCCGCAACTCGCGTCTGAAAATTTCCCGTAGAACCGGCTCAGCTATTTCGGCCTTGAGCTACCTGAGTTTTTCGAGTTGTACACTTGTCGGTGAGCCTCCTGATGGCACTTGACGCAAAGGGCGATAAGATTATCGGCCGTGTCATCACCCAGTTGGCTGCGCGGCCGAATGTGATGGACTTGAAGATCCTCCATGCGCCCGCACGATTGGCATCGCCAGCCGTCTCGCTCCAGAACTTCCCGGCAAAGCTGGCGATACGCTTCCGGCTCAAGCCGCAACCGGGGCCGCTTTGCTCTCCATCCACATGCCACGGAAGTAGTCGACGCAGCTTCCTTGAAGTAGTTCCATTTGACAACCTGATTCGGGTTCTTCCGCGAATTTGCATAGCGCCCTAAGGCGCAGCCGCTTCCGCCCCACGGGGCCGTCAAGATTTCCTGATCCCGAGGGCAGGGAATCAGCTACTCCGTTCCCGTGCTGGCGCGCAACCTCGGTGCCTCGAGAGCGCGCACCTATCTGCCATATGCCATTGCGCGAAGGACACGGTGTCCGCGTTGCCTCTGTAAGTACGCATCCTTGCTCTTGTCCATTATTGTATGTATAATACTCCATAGTTGGAGAACGAGGTGCGGAGCATGGCGACTCTAAATCGACCTCTGGCGGGATCAGGATGGGACCAACCAGCGGACCTCTCTAATAAAGACGTTGTACGGAGGCTCAGCCCAACGGCCGTCAAAGGATTCCTGAAGATCGCAGTGCTGTGGGAACTGCGAGACGAAGATGCCAGGCAATTGCTCGGCGGCATGTCGAATGGCGCGTATTACGAACTGAAGAAAACCGGTTCGAGAACACTTGACCAAGATCGATTGACGAGGATTTCGCTGCTTACAGGCATCTTTATGGCCCTCAACATTCTTTACCGTAAGAAACTGGCTGATCGTTGGGTTCATTTGCCAAATGCGAATCCAATGTTTGGCGGAGAGACGGCGCTTGCCTACATGATCAAGGGCGGCATGCCCGCCATGATGAGAGTGAGGCAGCTTCTCGACGCGCGTCGGGGTGGACGATAGGTGCTTCCGCATGTTTCACGCCTTCTTCAAGACGACACTCATCGGCTCATCCCATCTGCATATGACGAAGATACCGTCCTCCACAGATTGACCACGGATTCCGAAGACCTGACTGCTCTATTTGAACTCGAGGGCGCGACTAACGAACGACTGCTGGGCGAGGCAGGACTCCTCCCGGGAATTACCGTACGGGAACTCGTGTTCGGGCTTTCATACTTTCACATTGTCAACGCCGCATTCACTCACGCCAAGACGTTCGGAAGCCGCTTCAACGGGCCAGAGCGAGGGGCGTGGTATGCGGGATTTTCACTGGAGACTGCGGGAATCGAGGTCGCGTTTCATAAGTCAGAGGAATTGCGGGAAATCAATTGGCAAGATAAAGAGACCTTCCTTTATGCCGATTTCTTGGCCGATTTCCGGGGAGAATTTCATGACATTCGTGAGGATTTCGGTTTTGCCAAATGTTTGGATGCGACGGGCTATGCATCATCTCAAAAATTGGCGGAGGAACTTTTAGAAAAAGGATCGGCGGGTATAGTTTATCCGAGCGTCCGACATAGCGTGGGAACCTGCGTTGCATGTTTCCGGCCGGCCTTGGTGAACAACGTCCGAAAGGGTGGTCAGATATCTGTGGAGTTTGAAAATGCGCTGGCTACGCCGGCGATCCGTCCCGTATCTTAGAATTTGAAACAATCAGAACTAGCGCTCAGACTAGGAATTTTCCCTATTCTGGCGAATCAAGGTCCGCAGCTTTCCGTCCTCCAGTTCATCCTGTTCAATCTGCGAATGGCCAGGTTCGTGGTGCGCAGTCCATGTTTGCACGGCGCCGGGAAATCACGGGAAGCCAGTTTTGGTCCGCAAATACCCGCACTGCTGGAATTGAAGCTCAATCGGGCATCCTGCGCTCGAAGAATACAGCCAGGGCCTTTTCAAAACACCAGCCGAAGCACAGCGCCCGCCGCGTCTCCTTTTCCCTCCAACCGTCCAGATACCGAAAGCGGTAGCTCCTTGGGCAGTGTAGGTACTGTGAAACTTGCGTGTAGCTGAAGGGAAGCGCCGCAGCGAATCGTCGCCTCGCACCTGACGAATAACTGGCCGACCGCACTCGTCCGGCCTGCCCGTATCCGCAAGTGGCCAAGTATAAGGGCAGCAGAACCATCAATGAAGCTGACAATTTCGTTTGCAAAGCGCCTTGATCGCTGGCGAAATGGAGCGAACCATTCAACGAATTGATTTGACACCAAAGATTTGACCTAGCATTCTGGAGTCCGCGTGTTCACAAATTGTGGTGTTGTGTACATCCATGCGTTATACTGAAACAGGAGGTCGATTGAATGGCGAATAGCAGAACTCGATCGCACAAGCATTTCCGTTTGGATCCTGTGAAAATCAAGCGCGCCCAGAGGGTATTACGCGCCGTTACCGAAACTGAGGCCATCGAACGCGCCCTGGATTTGGTGATTTCCGAGCACGACAGAATCCGGTTGACAGTTGAAGCCAATGAGCGGTTCGTGACAAGCGGCATTGACATCAAAGACGTGTACGGCACTTTGGAGGAGTAGATGCAACCGGTGCTCTTTGATTCATCTATTTACATCACGGCCTTGCGGACGAGAGACGATGTAGCGCTTAGTTTGAGACGGATCGCCGGAGGCGAACCGGTATGGTTGAGTTCGGTCGTGCTGGAGGAGCTCTACGCCGGGGTGAGCGCGCGCAATCGCCACGTTGTGGAACGTCTCGAGCGTGATTTCGGTAGAGCTGCGCGGATTCTTGTCCCCAATCTCACTGATTGGACTCAAACCGGGAAAGTACTTGCTCGTCTTGCCGCAAAGTACGATTACGAGCAAATAGGAAAGGGACGCTTGACCAATGACGCGCTGATTGCGATGAGCGCAGGCCGTCTGGGAATAACGGTCATAACTGCCAACGCGCGTGATTTCAACAAGCTTGCAGAATTTCGAGCTTTCCAATGGCGAATAAACGATCCACGGACCAGCTAAGATGAAACGGGAAAGAAAAGCAGCAGGTAGTTGACGGTGGGTCAGCCGTATTTTGTTCTGTAAAGTGGAATGTAAGAATTTGTCCAAGGTCAGTGGTGGCCCCGGCGGGAAGCGCGTTAGCTAGTTGGAATCGTTAATTGGGAATACGTATCACACTTCGATTCCGTCATTTCCCTTAGGACTAACCCGGCTATTTCGGCATTGAGCTATTTGAGTTTCTTGAGATACGACCATGTCGGTGGGCATCCCGGTGGCACTTGATGCAAAGAGCCATGAGATTCTCGACCGTGTCATCGCCCAGTTGGCTGCGCGGCCGAATGTGATGGACTTGAAGATCTTCCATCCGCCCGCACGATTGACAGCGCCAGCCGTCTCGCTCCAGAACTTCGCGGCAGAGCAGACGATAGGCTTCTGGATTAAGCCTCAAGCGGAGTCGCTTTGGACGGATTCCTGTCAAAGCGACACCTGCACCTCTTCAAGGAGTTGTTTCTTCTGCGGCTTCGGAAGACCAATAACCAGCCGAGTGAGGCAAGTTAATAAAGCATCTCGGTTAGCTGCCTCCGAGCTCATTCCCGCCAGAAAATCCGCGCAAATCATCTCCTGACAGTAGCCTCGCGACTTGTCGCTCCCTAACATTAGACCCACTGTGTCAGCGCCGGTGTAAAAATCCCCATTGTGCCGATTGAATTTTCCCCACCCCTTGATGTGGTAAACCGGGACACACTCCAAATGGAGGAGGTTCCGAAACTTGTTAAGGGGGAGAGACGTGCAAGAACTCAAAGAACTGCAACGGCAAGGGATGAGCATCCAGGCGATCAGCGAGCTGACCGGCTGGGACCGCAAGACCATTCGCAAGTATATGCGGGCGGGTGGGGTGGTGCCAGAGTATGGCCCACGGCCAGCGCAGCCGAGCAAGCTCGATGCGTTTAAGCCGTACTTGGAGGAGCGGCTGCGCGCGGGAGTGTGGAATGCGCGGGTGCTGCTGCGAGAACTGCGCGAGCGGAACTATGCAGGGGGCTACACAATCCTGACGGACTGGTTGCGGCCGCAACGCAGCGGGGCACGCGTGGTGGCAGTGCGGCGCTTCGAGACCGCTCCGGGCAAGCAGGCGTAAGTGGACTGGGACATCTGGGCACGCTGGAGATAGCCGGGCAGGAGCAGAAGCTGCACGGCTTCACCTTCACGCTGGGGCACAGCCGCAGGATGGTGGCGGAAGCGGCGCTCGACCAGACCGACGCGTTCACCAGCTTCCCGGCGACCGCCCCTGCGATTTTGACGTCCACTGTCGTACTCTTCGTCTTCATCTTCATCTTCATCATTTCTCCTCTTCAAGCATCCGCCCGGAGGGGCAGCCCGGTGAACAGCGACTCCCTGAACCTCAGGTACAGCATGCCCATCTGTCGGCTGCGGTCGCCAGCGGTGAAAATCTCCCACACGCGCTTCTCGGCTTTGTATCGTTCCTCAAGGGCGTCGAACCAAGCGCCCGCGTCCGTCCACGGGTTGAGCTTCACCATGACGTCCAGCTTCTTGAACTTCCTGTCCGCCTTGACCAGCGCCTCGCACGCCTCGGAGAACTCCATCTCTTCGAGCGTCCGCTCGATGACGGAGGTCTTCCCGTCCGCTTTCTGCATGCGATACGCCCTGATCTCGTCGAACATCCCGATGCTATCCTCGGTCTTTGCCATCCGTGTCCTCCTCGAACATGCTGTCTACCACTCTGCATCCCTCCTCGACGAAAGGCGTCCTCAGCGGTCTAGCCGCGCACAATGGGTCGTGCCGCCTGAATCCCTTGTCCGTGTCGTCGGCGAGTCCGCAAGCCTGATTGATCTCCCACGTCAGCGAGCTAATGGAAATGAGCAAGCCGCACTTGCCCTGTTGGTCGTGGACGCAGCTTGCGTGGATGCGGAGAAGATCGTCCAATAGCTCGGGCGTCAGCCTGCGGGGCTTGCGCTCCCTCCTCGAATGCATGCTGTCGCACATGGCAAGTATCCGGCTGGCGATCCTCTTCCTTTGCCGGGGGGTCGAGCCGGGCAGGAGGAGATCGACGCACTGGAGGGCTATGCGCCGGTGGGAGTCGATGTGGACGACCTTGTAGACCGTGCGCCTATACATGTCGTCTCCTCCAAGCCCATGCTGCGAAGAGCGGGAAATAGCACGCGAGCGGGAACAGTGCGAACCAAAGCCGGAGCCGGGCAGTACTGTCGAACATCGCATATGGCACGCGCCGGAAAGCGATCAGGAACGCGATCTCGCTGAGGAATGATCCGAACAGCCCTAAGAACATCCACGCGGTCGCCTTCGTGACGGTGACCAGCAGACCGCCGTGGTCTCTGCGCCACTCGCGGAGCCGACCCATCCGCTGCCACGCCCTCGCCGATGACCATTGGGAATAGACCAAAGTCCAGAACGCCGCGCTCAGCGGCCCGAACCAAAAGCACACCTGCGCCCAGCCGGGGTCGGGGCGCGCGGCGAAGAGCGGGAGCAGGCACAGCGCCGGAAAGACAAGCATCGGCGGCAACAGCACCACGTTGAGCAGTAGCATTTGCTTGAGCCATTTGATCATCGCAGCACGCTCCTCCGTCCGGCGCGGTAGGCGAGCCTGTAGACCAGAACGAGTAGGATGATCACGAACGGCATCGGTCGCCTCCCAGCGCAAGCTTGCGCATCATGCCCAGCCCGGTCGTCTCCCACCGCCAGTTGCGTTCGTTCCACTCGACGTCCTTGACCTTCTTGCGAAAGACCACGTTCAGGCTGAACATCGTGTAGTACATCTCGTCGCCGTTGATTTCCCTGACCACGCCGATGCCGCCGCCGTCTGCGCCGCCGAATACCGCGACGCGGTCGCCGACAGCGAGGGTGTGGACTACCTTCTCGCCGGAGTACCACTTCTGCCGCATCTCGATCAGAAATGAAATGCCCTGCTGACTGTAGCCGTAGTCCCTTATCCAGAGCGGGATTTTTTCCTTCCCGACACGCGCCTCGCGCTCCGGCTGGACCCAGATGTCAACGTCGAACTCGACCAGCGCCTTGAGGCGTTCCTGCGCTTCGTCAAAACGGAAGGGAACCATGTTCGCCGGGACGACGAAGAATTTCGGATACGCGTACTGGGCACGCCATCCGAGTGTGTGGCGGTATAGCCGTCCCCAAAGGGATACCTCGCCGTGAATTCCGCGCTGGATGTAGCCGATGTCGGTCAAGTGCTGCATGTTTATCCCGGCGTACATCCCACAGGTGCAGGATGGATCGGGAACGTGGTGGGACTTCGATTTCCAGAACTCCGCCGCTACCGACCCAATTGCCGCCGCCCGCATCGAGCACAGGTCGGCAGCATAGTGGCACGTGGCTTCGAAGGCGATCTTGGGCGTCCACGGCGCACCGTTCAGCGAAGTTACGCCCTCGGTAGTCCAGTTCCAAGCGCGGTAGGCGACGAACGGCTCGATGTAGGTGCCCGGCACCTTCGCCAAGTCCACGCCGTACCGGGCGTGGGGCAAAGCGCCGCCGTGACTGGAGCGCCGCGCCAAGTTATCGCTGCTCGACGGTGACAGTCTCAACGCTCGTCTCCGCCGTGACCGGGACTTCGATGGTCACAGGCTGCTCTTCCGGCTGTTCCTGTTCCCGGCGCAGGGATGCCGGAAGGCTGAGCGGCTCGACGTCGAGGATTTCAAGAGGCTTGCCGATATTGCACATTTTCCTTTTCTCCTTGGGCTGGCGGTAGACAGCTAGGCGAGGGCTTACGTCCTCGCCCTGCTTCAATTCGTCACGAACGACACCGGACAGCTACTTCTTGCGGATCAGTAGACCGGGATCAGCAGAATTAATCGAGACAAGCTTGCCGCTACTGTCGAGGGGTCGTGTGGAAACGGCAGCTAGTGCACCCTTCAATCCGGTTCCCTTCGTCGCGGACAACGGCGGACGTGTCGCTGTACCCAATCGTGACCGAGCCGATGATTCTGCGGGTGCCATCGCGGATGAATTCCTTTTCAACATTTGACGTCCTTCCGCCTGAAGTATACAGAGGGCAATCGGAAATTGGCCACCCACAAGCCATTGCTGCTCAAGGGGTTGCAAGTGGCCATCCTGTATTTCTCCTCTGTATACTTCAGGCGGGTGACACGTTGACCATTCCTGAACTCATGGAAGAGCTGCGGGCGCGGGTGCGTTCCAGCGTCCCTGCGGAACGGTTCGCGGCGGCGCTGCTCTTATCCGGCGTGCTCGTAGGGCGATTGCGTGAACTCGGCGATTTAGAGCTTGGGCAAGTTCTCGACCGTGAGGTCTGCTCCAGCTTGAGCGTGCTTGCTCCTGAATTGACCGTCTGCATGGAGGCTGCTGATCGCCTTTGCCGACGCGGGGCAGACAAAGTCATCCAACGGAGACGCTCGTAAGCGACGAAGCATGATGACGGAGACCATCTCCTCCACGCCGACTCGGCGCTGTATTGGGCGCGCATTCCTCACCTCCTTCTTCCGTTCCAGAGGAACAGGTTCGCGAGCAACGCGTTCATGGTGCCGTCCGTGGCGGAAGCAACGCATTGTTTGTGTCAGGCAGGATTTCGGGAGAGTCCCCGCTCCCCGTGGTTGCTGATCGACTGCGAAACGAACCGACCGATTCGACTTGTGGAAGAACCACACTGACCTCGTCCGCCGAAAGGAGAACGGAGCCGATGAAACGAGCCGCATTCTACGTCCGCGTTTCCATCCTTGACCAGCACCCCGAGACCCAGCTAAGGGAACTCCGCGAGTACGCGCAGCTGACGCACCCGTTCTGCGGGAAACGGATTCCTGGAGGATAAATTAGAAGGGATTGCAGGCTCAGCGAAGAAGTTCCACTCCGGCCTGTCCAGCGGCCGCACGAAGCCGCTCATCAAGCGAAGCGAGCGGCAACCTCTCGTGCCGCGCCAGGTCTAAGTAGACCGCATCGTACGCGGATAATTGGAACGTACGCGCAGTTACTAACGCTTGACGACTTGAAACAAAGAGACTACTTGTGTCCACTGCTTGGGCCACGATTTGTTCAATGTTTAGCAGCGCTTGATCGATGTCTGCGGTGCTCAGAACAGAGCGCCGCTCTGCGACAGCCAGACCGTTGCTCATCTCAAGGTGCCACAGGGCGGGAACCACGGCTCGTCCCCCCTTGATGAGGAAGTGTTTTACGCGCTTGGCATAGGGCGACACAGAATCATCCAGAAACCAGCGAAGGGCTACGGAAGCATCGAGGACGAAACGCTTCAAATGCGACCCTCCTCGACCAAGTTTTTGACGTTCACGCCCCGCGGAAGCTTGGCACGTTTACGAATATTTTCGATATCCTCGAAAACGTCTTTCAAACTCGTTTCGGGAGGGACCGACGTAAGTACGGCTGCCAGTTTCCCACGCCGGGTGATGCCAATCCGTTCGCCTTCCCGGGCACGGTCGACGAGTTCCGAGAGTTTCTGTTTGGCCTCAAACAGCCCCACTGTGCGCATGAGAGGTCTCCCTTTGATTCTCCTAGATTAATAGTCTAGATTGATACTGGAGAGAAGTCAAGGAATGCCCATGGATTCGAGTACTACATCTTCGGATGAATGGACTTGAAAACTAATCGTCACTCCCCTTTTTTCGGCAGCAGGCAGCCGCTGGCGAAACCAGCTGATCTACGGTCGCCTCGCACTTCTACCAGATCGTGCAGCGTTGTCTTGGCCTATTCCCTCTTTGAGCTGCGTGAGTTTGTCGAGATATGCCCATATCGGTGAAGGGAATCATAGTTTCGATTGTGGACATCCTTCTTTGTGCAGTAGCGATCAAACGCGAGTGGGCAATCTTTACGACTGATCCGGATTTTACAAACTACGTGAAAATGCTTCCCATCTCCATCCACATGCCACGGAAGTAGTCGACGCTGCTTCTTTGAAGTAGTTCCATTTGACAACCTGATTCGGGTTCTTCCGCGAATTTGGCCTAGCGCCTTAAGGTGCAGCCGCTTCTGCCCCACGTGGACGTCAAGATTTCCTGATCCCGAGGGCAGGGAATCAGCTACCCCGTTCCCGCGCTGGCTATGTGTCCAATTATATTTGAGTCGGTGGCTTCACCATGGTTTCAGCTCGACTTTGCGCTGGTACTGAGAGTTACAGTACGCTAGCTTGCAAGGAGATTCTCATTGAACCCTTGACAGTTTACGTTGCCATAAACAATAGTGTACCCCCACCCTCACAGTTGGCAGTTCCTCGTCGACACTGAATTACCATCTGGAAAACCTCATCCGAGGAGGAACGATGGAACGTTACGGTTCAATCTTATTTTGTTGGGGTAAGAAGGTAGATCTGCCCACTTCGTCCACATCAACAAGCGCAGCAAGTCAAAGGGCGTGCGCGACTTTAACTGCAGCGGTGTGGTTTGCCGCTTTGCTTGTTTTTACCGCTGTATCTGCGGGCGCACAGTGTCAAGGCCCAGGTGCACCGACCACAACTCAAACCGAATGCCTGACAGTGTTTCCGAATGCGGCTTCCCCTGCGAGTATTTGGTACGTAGCTACGACTGGATCAGATTCCAATGCGGGGACATCGGCCGCTCCATTTTTGACCATTGGGCATGCCGCGGGTGTTGTGAACCCGGGCGACACGGTGATTGTTGAAAGCGGCGTTTATCAAGAAGCTCTCAACTTAACTCGCGGCGGAACTCCAGGTGCTTATGTAACTTTTGAGTCGCAGACGCCGTTGGGAGCAGTGCTGGATGGGAACAGAAATGCCTTGGCCGAAGCTGTCGAATTTACGGCCAGCTATATCCGATTCCAAGGATTTGAGGTTCGCAACTACGGCGCTGTAGTGGGCGGCGGCGACGCCTTCTCAAACTATCATGGTGGGCAGTTCATCGACATCGTTCAGAACTACATCCACGACATCGGGCGGGTTTGCACCGACACAGAAAATGGATTGGTGGGAATATTCCTCGAAGCGCCGAATGTCACGATCGAGCAGAATTTAATCCAAGGCATTGGACGATACGCACCGGGCGAAAATGGATGCAATCCATCTACGCTATATTATAAAAACCACGATCACGGAGTCTACGTAGACGTAGGTTCGAACAACGTTACGATCAAGAACAACATATTCTATCGCATTGAGCACGGCTGGGGCGTCCAAGTCTACGGTCGTGGCCGCGCTTGGCCGGCAAGTCTGTAAACTCCCTGCATCGCTGCGGCGCTCGTTGACCTGGGACCACGGGCTGGAGATGGCCAAACACAAGAGCTTCACGGTGGCCACAAACGTGAAAGTGTACTTCTATGATCCGCAGAGTCCCTGGTAGCCCGGCAGCAACGAAATCACGAACGGGCTGCTGCGACAGTGCTTTCCTAAAAGAACGGACTTGTCTGGATATTCTCAAGCAGAGCTCGACAGGGTAGCGCTGCGTTTAAATCAACGTCCGCGAAAGACTTTGGGCTTTGAGACTCCGGCAAGCAGACTGCGAGCTAATGTTGCGTCGGCCCATTGAGACCACCCCGTCTATCAGGCACGATCCCGCAGTGACCTCATCGTTTCCCGAATTGCCACAATGGATCCGCAACTTTGGAGAGTGCGCAGGGCTACGCCTTTATCTCGATGCCGCCAAAAGTTGCCGCTTACTCGTGAAGGACAACACTTAGCAGGGAGGGGTTGATGTGGAGGCCACCATCGTACCCAATGAAGCCCAGCTTTCTGAATTTGGTCATGAAAAAGCTGACCCGAGTGCGAGTCGTGCCAATCATTTCCGCTAGCATTTCCTGCGACACCGTGGGAAGCCACTTTAGGGGTTCGTCCCGCCTGCCATACTGGGTGAGCACAAGAAGAGCGCGGGCCAACCGTTTCTCGGTGGAGTTAAACAGCTGATCGATCAAAGCTTCCTCGGTGCGCATGTTCCGTGAAAGCATAAAAGATATGAAGCGGTCAGAAAACTCATGCTTGGCATGCAGGGCGCGGACCATCTCGTTTTTTTTAATAACGAGTAGAGTCGTGGGTGTGATCGCGGTCGCTGTGCTTATACGAACAGTCTGGGATGCCAGGCCCCCCTCACCCAAAAAGTCACCCGGTCCAAGGATCGCCACGACTGCCTCTTTGCCAAACGGATTGACAAGGGACAGCTTTACGCCTCCTTGTTGGATGTACAACACATCGGTAGCGGGATCACCTTGCGAGTAGATTCTCTGTGATCTTCGATACTCGACGATTTTTCTCGCAACACCGACCGAAGCGAGATACGCCTGGGCATTGAACATTTGCTTTTTCTTGGTTGTTGCCTTGCTGGAACTCGCGATTGCTTCCACGACGCCCCCACTTACTAATCGGAGCATAATATAGATGACATACAAGCAATAATGTGGTAGTGTGTCGGACATGGAACAACAAGATGCCCGCTCGCTGTCGGGAGAAGGCCAAGAAGATCTTCGCAGGCGCGTCGTCGAGGCCGTTCAAAAGGGTCTTTCTCAAACCGGGGCGGCTGGGATTTTCGGGGTCGCGCGAGGGACGGTGAGCCGCTGGATGGGGCTGGTGGAACGGCAAGGACGCCGAGCGCTGAAAGCACGGCGTCGCGGACGACCTCCGGTTTCGCGATTGGCGCCGCATGAAGCAGCCACGACGGTGCGCTACATTGTCAGCGGTTGCCCGGAGCAGTTGCTTTTGCCCTTTGCGCTGTGGACCCGGGAAGCAGTGCAAGAATTGCTGTTGCGAAAGTTCGATCTGCAGGTTTCGGTGTGGACGGTGGGACGCTATTTGCGAGCCTGGGGTCTTACCCCGCAGAAGCCGGTGCGGCGGGCGTACGAACAAAATCCGGTGGCCGTGCGGAAATGGCTAGCAGAAGAATATCCCGCGATTCGCGCACAGGCGCGGCAGTTTAAGGCGCAAATTCATTGGTTAGACGAGATGGGGCTGCGTTCGGACCACCAAGCGGGACGCAGCTACGGACGCCGCGGACAGACGCCGGTGGTGTTCGGCACGGGTCAGCGTTTTCGGTGCAACATGATCTCTGCGATCACTAATCGCGGGCGGCTAGCCTTCATGATTTTTCGTCAGCGCTTCACGACGCGGGTGTTTTTGAATTTCCTCGGCCGCCTGCTGCGCCTGACGCGAAAGACCAGACGGAAAATATTTCTGATCGTGGATGGCCACCCGGTACACAAGGCGCGATCGGTGCGCCGCTGGCTGACCGAGCACGCGCAGCAGATCAGGATTTTCTGCTTGCCGTCGTACAGTCCGGAACTGAATCCCGATGAATTGCTGAACCAAGATGTGAAGACCAACGCACTCGGCCGTGTTCGTCCCGTGAACGTCCAGGAAATGATGGGTAACCTTCGCTCTTACCTGCGGATCACACAGGCCCGACCCAAACTGGTGAAGCGCTATTTTCGCGAACGACATGTCGAGTACGCCGCCAGGTGAAAACTGTCACATATTTAGTGCTCGGAGTAATAAAACATGTCAGGGTTATAACTTGCCCGTAGCTCCTAGGCCCTTGCAAGCTGCCAATGAGTCATATTCTATGACAGCTGGCACAACTCAGCTGTATACTTCTGGACTGTATTAACTCTTACGGTAAATCCGAGGCAGAGATATTCTCCACATTACAGTCCGTCTTCAGTGCAAACGTGATCTGGGATTTTCTGCTCACTCGCAGGCGTGATCCATACCGAATGATCGATACCAAGTCCCGATAAGTCGGGCGATCTCAATCGGTCGATGCAACACTTGCCCAAAGTCCTCTCGTGGGGGTAGGAGGCTGATTTCGTTCGCGGGCGTCAATTCAAACAAAACAAAAGCCCTGTTTAGGTTCCGATGGAGTCCTGTCGCACAGATTGACTCTCGATTGGAAGTATTGTCAGATCAACTGGTTATAGGGTGTTGCATCGACTGGTTGAGCTGGCAGGGATTATCGGAAGGTGGGAATCTGCCGGTTAACAAGGCCACATTGCGAGAGTCGGACTTCACGAGAGTTGGAGGGAAGCTGCTACAACCCGTCGCGCACTAGCAGACCGCGGAAAAAGCACTTTTTTGTCATCCCGAGCGAAGCGGGGGATCTGCTTTTCTTCGCCAAACCCAAGAAAACGCAGATTCCTCGGGCAGACCCCGCCCTTCGGAATGACTCGTTGCGAGTTTTTCCGCAGCCACCTAGGCCGATGAGCTTATAGAAACCACTTAGACACATGTGCACATTCAGACAGTTATAACTTCCAGGTCGCCTTACTCTTCCATCTTGGGGGGCCCACGCAGTCCGACCCGCAGCCCCTCCTCAGGCGAACGAGTAGAAAGTGCTAAAACGAGAATCGACAAACGAGCTTCGCAGCAGCAAGGAGACGCGGGAATCTCTGCAAGCTTTGGATGGGCCTTATCGATTGCTCTTCGAGACAAACCCGCAGCCAATGTGGGTATACGACGTAGAGACTTTGGTCTTCCTAGCGGTCAACTTAGCAGCCGTTGCGCAGTACGGTTATTCACGTAATGAGTTTTTGCGGATGACCATCCGGGATATTTGCGTGGCTCAGGACATCCCAGCGTTGTTGGACATCATCGCCCGGCAATGTGAAGGACTCGAAAAGTCGAGCAAGTGCAAACACTACAAAAAGGATGGATCCGTCATCGATGTCGAGATCACCTCTAGTGACATGGACTGGTCTGGGCGCTCTGCCAGGCTGCTCTCGGCCACAGACATTACCGAACGAACGCGAAAGGAACAACGGCTCAGCCAAAGTGAAGAATCTTACCGCCTGTTTGTCGAACAATCTCCAGACGCTGTGTTAGTTCATCGCCAAGGTGAAATTCTCTTTGCGAATAGGGCCTGCGTTCTACTATTCGGCGCTGCTTCCGCTCGTGAACTCATCGGAATGCAAATGTTCGATTTTGTTCACCCCGCTGATCGTGAAGGCGTGAGAAAAAGGATCCGAGAGTACGATCGTGACTTTACGAATGTTCGTCACAATGAGACAAGGCTTATTGCCCTAAATGGAAAGGAAACTTACACGGAAGTAGTAGCATGCTCGATCACCTTTTTCGGGAAACCAGCGATGTTGGTGGCTTATCGTGATATCTCACAGCGGAAACAGACAGAAAAGAGATTGCAAGAAAGTGAAGCAAGCCTGGCGGCAGCACAGCGGATTGCACATCTGGGCAGTTGGGAACGCGATCTTATTGATCTAGACGATTGGGCGAATAACCCGCTGCGCTGGTCAGATGAGATGTTCCGAATTCTTGGCTACAGAGTTGGCGAAGTCGAGGCTTCGAGAGATAATTTCGACCGCACCATTCATCCCGATGACCGGATTCGTATTCGCGAAGTTATGTCAGCCGCGATTCGCGAAAGAAGACCCTATAGCACCGATTACCAAATTATCTTGCCTGATGGTACTCAACGCGCGCTCCATTCGCAGGCCGATATCGTTTACGACGAGAAGACTAGGAAACCATTGAAGATAGTAGGAGTCGTTCAAGATGTCACCGAACAGAAACAGGCGGAGGAAAGGTTCCGGGGGCTTCTTGAGGCGGCGCCGGATGCAATAGTCATAATCAACCGCGAAAAGAAGATAGTTCTAGTCAACAGGCAGGCCGAAAAATTGTTCGGCTATACGAGAGACGAGTTATCAAATTGCGTTCTTGAGACCCTGATTCCGAAGGGCATGGGCGGCCGGCATCATGGCCATTGCGAGGGGTTTTTCGCCGATGCGCGCGCGCGCCCGATGGGCGTGGGTGCAGAAACCTCTGGTCTGCGCAAGAACGGCAGTCAGTTTCCAGCTG
The DNA here is from genome assembly GCA_963832265.1 of uncultured Acidobacteriota bacterium. Lineage (GTDB taxonomy): Bacteria > Acidobacteriota > Terriglobia > Acidiferrales > UBA7541 > Palsa-360. Next base: position 1,905,862 of record CAWHTN010000020.1, on the reverse strand, counting down.
AGATCAGCTTAAGCCCGCTAGAAACCGAAGATGGAGTGCTTATTGTCACGATCATTCGCGATATTACAGAACGTAAGAAGGCGGAAGAAAAATTTTATAAAGCGTTCCATGTAAACCCCGAGCCCATCAGCATCGCCACGGTTTCGGAGGGCCGCTACATCGATGTAAATGAAAGTTTTCTTCGCAGTACTGAGTATCGGCGGGAAGAAGTCATTGGCCGCACGTCACTAGAGTTAAAGTTTTGGGAGCGTCTCGAAGATCGAGCCACATTTGTCGAGAAACTCAAGACCCACGGTTCGGTTCGTGATTTGGAAATTACCTTCATTACTAAGTCCGGCGTACAGCGTAAGGGAATGATTTCGGGCGAGAATATCGAAATAGATGGGCAGGCCTGCGTTATCGCTATAATTAAGGACCTGACGGATCAGAAAGCTCTAGAGAAGCAATTGCGCCAAGCCCAGAAGATGGAAGCGATTGGTCTACTCTCCGGTGGAATCGCCCACGACTTTAACAACCTGCTAGGAGTCATCATCGGATACAGCGAGATCTTGGAAGAGCGACTTGCGGGAGATGACTCCCTGCATAAGAGCGTTCAAGAAATCAAGAAAGCCGCACAACGTGCTGCCTCGCTGACTCGCCAACTCCTAGCATTCAGTCGTCAGCAGGTGTTGGAGCCGAAAATCTTGTACCTGAACACAGTAGTCAGCAACGTACAGAAGATGCTCGGCCGCCTGATCGGTGAGAACATCGAACTAGAATCAGCATTGGGCCAGGAGTTAGGAAATATCAAGGCTGATCAAGGACAGATTGAACAAGTCATTTTGAACCTCGCCGTAAACGCCCGAGATGCGATGCCACACGGCGGACGGCTGACTATTTTGACGGCGAATGTTGATTTGGATGAAGACTACGCTTGCCTGCATCCACCGCAACCGCAAGGCCGGTACGTGCTGTTGTCCGTCTCAGACACGGGTATTGGGATGGACGCGGCAACTCAGGCCCATATTTTCGAGCCGTTTTTCACCACCAAGGAGCAGGGCAAGGGCACTGGGTTGGGGCTCTCGACTGTCTATGGAGTGATCCGCCAGAGCGGTGGCCATATCTGGGTTTACAGTGAACCAGGATTGGGCACAACCTTCAAGATCTATTTGCCTCGTACCGACGAAGCGGTCCTTGTGGAGAAACCAATCGTCGGCTTGGCTACTTCGCTTCGCGGCACAGAAACGATCCTGCTTGCAGAGGACGAGGAACCACTGCGGGAGCTAACTCGAAATCTGCTGGTTGACAGTGGCTATACCGTTTTGTCGGCCAAGCAGCCAGCCGATGCGATTGAGATTGCTCGCGAATACAAGGGACCCATTCATTTACTGCTGACCGATGTGGTGATGCCGGGTATGAGTGGACTTGCTTTGGCATTGAAGCTGGCTCCGGCGAGGCCAGATATGAGAGTTGTCTACATGTCAGGCTACACTGGTTTCACTCATCCTGAGCTCTTCGATTCTGACGCGACTGTTCTCTTTAAACCCGTTCCCCGAGATTCGCTGCTTCGCAAAGTGCATGAAGTGCTGGCGGCGGATGTTCGGTCCCCAGGCATCTAACTCCCGATACAGGGATTATCGGAATGTGGCCCACACCATCATAGAGCAGAAAGCCAGTTTCCGCATACCAATCCAATGCTTGGGCCGTTTGGTTGATATAACAATTCTAGTGCAGCGGTGTTATAAGCTCTGTCTGGGTCATCTGCAAATCGTCTAATTGCAGGGAGGAATTGAATTATGGCACAGACGAAACTTCTCAACCTGGGGTCTGGAACGTCAATCGTGTGGGCGATTCTGCTCATCGTCTTCGGTCTCCTGGCGATCTCACTCCCGTTGGCCACATCGTTCGGCGTGGTGTTAGTCATCGCATGGCTGATTGTCTTCAGCGGTGGATTTCAATTTATCCACGCCTTCCAGTCGAAAGGTGCCGGTAGCATACTCTGGAAGGTCCTCGTGGCGATTCTTTATCTGATCGCCGGGATCTATTTCCTGATGAATCCTGTAATAGGGGTCGCCGGGTTCACCTTGGCCCTAGCAATTTTCTTTGTGGCCGAGGGAGTGATGGACTTGGTGGCGTATTTCCAAAACCGCAACACTGCAGGATCGGGCTGGATTCTGGTTGACGGTGTCATCACCTTGATTCTCGGCCTGCTGGTTTGGAGGCAATGGCCCTCAAGCTCGTTGTGGGTGATCGGGACGCTTGTGGGAATCAGCATGATCATGACCGGTACGACACGTCTGATGATCAGTCTTGCCGCGAGACGCGTTGAGCACAATATTGCGTGATCACGCTTGAACGACGCCGTATCGCAGTGAGCGCCGCGGAACCGACCAATGGTTGTGAATTTCAATACTGACGAAGAACAGAAAGGCTAATGCCCTAATTTGATTTTCTGAGTTGGCCCACAACTTTCTTGGCCTCTTTCATTCTTTCCTTGTAGAAAGTTGGGGTTATAAGGATTTCTTTGCCTCCCACTCGAATACGATCTTTGATTCCTTTCTTCGACAAAAATAAGGCTAGCGCCGTGTAGGTCCTTATTTCCTTCTCCAAGAACTGAATCACTCGTCTTTTAGATTCATCCAATTTTCACCTCCGGTTTGACACTCATAGGCTAATTAGATAAACAAAAAGCCCGACCGCGAATTCGGCCTTTGTCTTTTGTCACCTCACTTCTACCTCATCCAAATTAGGACAGCAGCCCCGTTTCAGCGGCCAAGGTTCTGCAAACAGTGCAACAGTGGGTGAAGAGTGAGCAATATTTAGAAATTAAGCTAGACGCAAACTCACGAGCGACGCGTGGACTTCTCCGCCACTCTTTTCAGGAACGATCACTAATTCAAGTACTCTGACATCGGAGAGTTCAACCGCATAGTCCTCTGTCTCCCGCACTGAGTCAGGCGGGCTAAAATTCCATTGCTGGCGAACAATTTCGCGAGAAGAATACTGGATATCGGGTGACCACCGAAGGACGAATTCTTGTGTCCGGCTGTTTTCGCTATCTTCGAAAACCAGCAAGATCCGTCTTAGCTTTTGTGGTTCGTCGAAGATCAGACGGATTGTCTGCACCCCAGGGTTAGATGCACGCCAGCCTCCATGTCCTTCCAGCAATAGCGCAGACTCAATTGGATGGTCGTGCTCTTCAGATGTGACCTCAACCGAAGCTGTCCGGTCCACATTCATCCAAGTTTGATCGCGGAATGGGGCATTCTGTGGAATTCGTGTAATCTGGCTCTTACGCACGATACGATTCTACTCCTAGTCTTGGACTAATTATCAACGATTGGGCAAACACCAGCTATGCGCGGGTGGAGGAGCGGCAAATGGAGGAAGATCGCTCCGCGGTTACCGAGGAATAGCGAGCTTTGGCGTGACACTGAGCATTACAATCGAAGCGCCAATGCGAAACTCAGAGAGGTGTTTCAACTCCACAATCCGCACACGTTCATCGGCAAAATATGTGCCGTTCGTGGATTCCAGATCGCGCAGGCGAATGAGGTCGTCATTAATCTCGATCGCGCAGTGCCAGTGCGAGATTGCCGTATCAATGATCACGATGTCTGCGTCCGCACGTCCTATCACGATGCGCGGCTTCTGCACGGTATAGACCATGCCGTGAGCAGGCCCCTCGATCACGGAAACGGTGATGGACTTTCCTGCCGGGAGGCGCAGGCCAACTTCTTCATCGCCTCTCCCGCGCGCAGGTCTGGGCGTCCCCGCGCTTCGAGCAAATTCCGGCAACGGCGACAACACCTGGGTCGCATCGGGGCTCTGCTCAATTTCAACAATCGTGCTTTTCCCGCACTTCGCGCAGCGAAAATGCACGCGAGAACGACCCGCCAATTGCGCGGCTGGAAGAGAGTGCTGGGCGCCACAACTCGAGCACGCTGCCTTCATCGGATGCACCGGTTTCTGTTCACTGGAAATTCCCTTTTGATATCGAGAGTAGAATCATAGTACAGTCATCTCTTTTATTCGCGACACTTTGAAACGATTGTCATCAGTTAATTAATCCTAATCCGCACTCGCACCCAAAAAGGAAGTTTCATTCGAACACGAAAGGCCTACCGCAACACACTCAGGTCCTGCAAACCGATCTTTTTGCACAATCGTACGACATCCTAAAGAATTTCACGTGAAACCGCCGTGTGCCCGTGAGCACTTGCGCGGGTGACCCCCGTCAAATACTTGACAAGCAAATGGCTGTATTTAGAAACATCAATTACAGGAGGAGCGCATGAGTCCGAAGAAATCTGATCGGAGGCAGTTTCTGAGAAACACGTCAGTATTAGCTGGGCTAGCTGCTGGAGCTGCAGCAGTACGGTCCGTTGGTGCGCAGACCTTCGATTTGGAGAAGGGCCAGACGCTCGATACCCTTGCCGCCCAGGCTGCGGCTCTTGAGGGAACACCCGGTCTTGCTCCGGGACAGCAGTTCGATGCCATTTACGGTGTGCGCTCCCGTTTTGAGACTGCAGGGCGCATCGGCGGGATCGGCGCCTACTCGACGGGCCCAGACGGGAAAGTCGTCCGCCCTTACATTGGCGGTTTAACCCCGGTCCAGAATTTGATCGGAATCATTACTCCTTCCGCGCTTCATTATCACAATACGCATGGTTACCCGCCGCCGGATATCGACCCCCAGGAGCATCGCCTCCTGATTCACGGGATGGTTGACCGGCCCATGATTTTCACAATGGAGGACATCTATCGCCTGCCATCGGTAACCCGAACGCATTTCCTCGAGTGCAATGCAAATGGCTACACCACGCCGTCACGGATTGCGCCCGAAGCGACAGCCCAGATCACGCACGGGCTCATGGGTTGCAGCGTATGGACCGGAGTGCAGGCGTCCCACATCCTCGAAATGGTGGGCGTGCAGAAAGGTGCGAGTTGGATTGTCGCGGAAGGGGCTGAAGGCGCCCACCACTCGAAGAGCATTCCCGTAGAAAAAATCATGGACGACGCTCTAATTGTCTACGCCCAGAATGGCGAGGCCGTGCGTCCCGAGCAAGGTTACCCATTGCGGTTGCTCGTGCCCGGTTATGAGGCTATCAGCAGCATCAAGTTTCTGAGGCGAATGAAAGTGGTGGACGGCCCCTACCTTCAACAGCGGGAAACCAACGCGTACCAGACTGTCGTGCAGGAGGGCAAATACGCGGATGGAAAAGCGCGCTGGTTCCAATTTGAATTAGGACCGAATTCTGTAATCACCCGCCCTTCGGGGGGACAGCGGATCGGCACTCAGGGATTTTATGAGATCACCGGCCTGGCTTGGTCCGGAGCAGGAGCTATCCGAAGGGTCGAAGTATCCACTGACGACGGCAGAACGTGGAAGCCGGCGGAAATCCAAGGACCTGTGCTTCCAAAGGCGCATACCCGATTTACGTTTCCGTGGAAGTGGGGCGGAGAAGAGACTGTTCTCCTCTCCCGCAGCACGGATGAGCGCGGCCAAGTTCAGCCGTCGCTGGCCGAGATCGGAAAAATCTGGGACGTCACCGTGGATTATTTCAAGAAAGCGAACGTAGGTCACACCAATGCCATTCAACCCTGGAAGGTTAAGGCGAATGGGAGGATCTACAATGCGATCGTCTAATATTTTTGTGTCAGTAGCCGTTCTGGCAGCCTCCGCTACGGTCTCAGCGCAAACGACCCCGTATCAAAATGTCGGCAGGCCTGCGACTGCGAAAGAAATTCAAGTTTGGGATATCTCTGTCAGTCCTGCGGGAAAAGAACTTCCTGCAGGAAAGGGAACCGCCAAGGAAGGTGCCACGATCTACACGGCCAAGTGCGCGATGTGCCACGGGCAGACCATGGGAATAGCGGGCCCGCTCGGCCCCGCACTGGTGGCGAAAAAAGGTGGCAATCTAAGGGGCACGATTGCAGCGTGGCCGTATGCCACGACGGTCTGGGATTTCATCAATCGCGCGATGCCCCGATTTAATGAAGGAACACTTAAGCCGGACCAGGTTTATGCACTGACGGCTCTTCTGCTTTATCGCAGCGGGATTATCAAGAAAGATGACGTCATGGACGCCGAGAGCGTGACTGAACTCCAAATGCCGTATCGCAACGCTTACGTCCCCTCAGACTTGGGGGAAATCAGCAATCTAAAAAAGCGCGCTTGCCGTCTTGGACATTGCCCGGGACCTGACCCGACAGCTGCTCGATGAGCAAAACGGCTCGCGGTTATATTTGATTTCACGTTTTGCGCTCCGCCGGAATGCGCCTGCGTATTTTCTCTTACAAGGATCGGCCTGCGAGCGGGGGCGTTAATTCGTGCGGTACACATTAGCCGCGGACATCTAGGCTCTGAACAACAGGTCCTAACGCTACAACAGCCTGATGGCGATGCCTGGCGCAAAACTCGGGGCCGAGTGGGTCACCAACCCTTTCTCGTAAGTCTCTTTCATCCTTTGCTGCATGCTGGTTTATCGGTGCGCGCGAATTTCCGGTTTGGACCTCTAAGTCGTTCATCGAACGCTTCTCCTGCACTCGACACAACGAATCTGCCACTAGAGCGGGCAAAACCGGGATTGCGAGGTTCTGGCGGCCAAGCCCTGTGAAACGGGGTCATCGGAATGTATGGTCCGCCGCAGCGTTGCAAGCGAAAAACGAAGGATGACAATTTGGTCGGCGCTAATGTATTCGGCCTTTAGTGGAGTCAGTGACTCCGGGCCATGATGGGTATCCGCTCGCCCTCGTCCCTATAATGTGGACGGTCTGACAGCAACCTCTTCCGATATCAGGTTTCGAGAGCTTGGGATCGACCTATTGCCATCTTTGTCTGCCGCCAGCAAACCTAGAAAAAACTCCTTACTTAAACCGAGATTTTAGCCTATTTGTCCCCGCGCTCTGCATCTTTCTAGAACCTCTGCGGCGGACCATCCCATTATGTATGGTCCGCCGCAGCGTTGCAAGCGAAAAACGAAGGATGACAATTTGGTCGGCGCTAATGTATTCGGCCTTTAGTGGAGTCAGTGACTCCGGGCCATGATGGGTATCCGCTCGCCCTCGTCCCTATAATGTGGACGGTCTGACAGCAACCTCTTCCGATATCAGGTTTCGAGAGCTTGGGATCGACCTATTGCCATCTTTGTCTGCCGCCAGCAAACCTAGAAAAAACTCCTTACTTAAACCGAGATTTTAGCCTATTTGTCCCCGCGCTCTGCATCTTTCTAGAACCTCTGCGGCGGACCATCCCATTATGTGGCTTTTTGCCCTAAAGGACGGATTCCCACATTCCGATAAGAGGTGCCGGACTTATCGGGACTTGACCCAGCATCCGATTCTTTGCTGCTGCGCATATCGCCCGTCGATAACTCAAAGGGCACGCGAGAGACAACCAAAATCGTGCATCCGAGGGAATCAATACAACAATATGTCAGCGAATCGGCAATCTTGACGGTACGGACATTAAATTCTGATCTGAGGTACTGAGATGCCCTGCATTCTCATTATTGATGATGATAAATCGCTCCGGAAGATGCTTAGGTTCCGACTCAAAGATTCGTACGAAATTTTGGATACGGCATCTCCGAAAGAGGGTCTGATCTTGGCGCTACAGCACAGACCAGATGTGATTCTTGTGGATTTGATGATGCCGGGGCATACAGGCTTTGAAGTTTGTCAAACCATCTCTGCCTTGAGCTTCACGGAGCTTATTCCTGTTTTCGTTGTCTCAGGGGCGCCCAAGACGCTTTATAAGGATTTCTGCTATACGCTTGGGGCAAAGGCCTATTTTGAAAAGCCATTTGATTTTGATTTGTTGCAGAAGCTTCTGGCGGACACATTGAGCAACCGCCGCGAAAACCACCGAATCGAGCCGCGCATCCGACTGAGACTAGCCATAAAGTTGCGCGGGATAGATAAAAAGGGAGACCCCTTCGAGGTTTTCTCTTCCACTGACAACGTCAGTCGCCATGGCTTTGCCTGTAACCTCGACGTCATATTGAGTCAGAATGCGGTCGTTGAGCTCTTCTTATGGACTCGAACGGTCAATCGATTTATCGGGCAGTCTACGCTCGTTTGGCTCGACCGCCCCGAAACGGCACTCACGCAGAGGTGTGGGTTCCGGTTTATAGAAGAGCCCCACGAGTGGATCTTTTGAGACGCAACGCAGAAGTGATTGAATATGACGCGACCGTGCCTAAACGTTTTGGATCTGATCAGTTTGGTTGCTTAAAGAGGGCGGGTCAGACAAAAAGTGTCTTGAATCCTACCAAAGACCGACTGCGATCGGAAGGGTACTCCGGTGAGACCGACAGGACGATGTGCAAGCCTTTAGGAATAGGCAGCTTGCACTCAGGGTCGGCCAGCTCCCGAGAACCGGCAGGGATTATCGGAATGTGGGAATTTGCCCGTTGAGGTTCAAAAAGCCACATTCCGATAAGCAGGACCTATCAGGACCTGGTTCCTCTCGTTGGGCAACTGCTACTACTTTTCGTATTTCGAGCCGATAACTAATCCTGTTTCACTCGGGGAGGATGCGGGAACCACCTAACGGATATGCTGCCCCCCGGCCAGACCGCCAATGCCACACCCGGTACGGGTTCGACGTTGCCGACTCGCGCCTGAGTGGTTAAAATGCGTCCATTCCAGACTGTAGAAATCTCGCCGCTCACTGACTCTCTTCGGGCGGCGCGTTGGGGGTCAAATGAAAAAGGCACTGTATTCGAGCATACTGGCAATTCTTCTCTTGGCATGCTCAGCGCGGAGCCAAGACAGTCCCGCCATGATGAAGAGGTTCACGAATCAGGACGTTATCAGCATGGTGCAACTGGGGCTCTCCGACGATGTCGTGATCGCCAAGATTCGTGCGATGAGTGCCACTGGACCGGACTCCGTAAGCTTCGATACGAGTACCGAGGGTCTGAGAGCGCTCAAAGCCGCGAAGGTCCCCGATTCGGTGATCAAAGTTATGATCAACCCTGCTCCTTCGCCAATGACTATTGTCACGGCATCCACCCCAATGACAATCGATCCGAATTTGCCGCCGCCCGAGATTGGAGTGTACTGGAAAAATGGAGTCAATTTCGTTCTCATCCAGGGGCAAGCGTTGACGAACGCTAAGGTAGGGGGCAAGGCTGGCAGCTTTTTCACTGATGAGCTGAGGAACCAGCATTGGGATGCCTATATCGAGGGACCCACATCCAAGAACGTTGTGCGAGAACGGCGGCCAGCTTTTTATATTTACGTTCCCGATGGGACTGATTCCTCCGATTACGTGCTGCTCAAACTCAACAAGAAAGACGATCGCAGGGAATTCCAAGTTGGTTCTTTCGGTGGGATCACTGGCGGCAAGTCTGGAGTGAAACGAGACAAGGAAGTTCCTTTCAATTCTGAGCACGTCGGACTCAGGACATACAGAATTAGCTTGGATGCAGAACTTAAGCCGGGAGAATATGCCTTCTTCCTGGGCACGGGCCAATCAGCATCGATGTCAGGTGCTAGAGGGGGAAACAGATCGGGAGGCGTCGCTTCTGGCCGGATCTACGACTTCAATATTCCCGAATGATTATCGGAATTCTCGATAAGTCGAAATCTGCCCATACGACCCAAGGCCACATTCCGATAATCCTTGCCGGTTCAACCGGTCGATGCAACACCATCTGATATAAATCTTTTCTCTGAAGGGTGGTGTTCATGACGCAAGGGAAACGGGTGAAGCTTTCCGCTATGCAGAGGACCGACCTGTGGGGCCGTTGGAAGGCGGGACAGTCCTTGCATGAGATTGGAAGAGCGTTCGGCAAGGACCATGTATCCATTCAATTTATGTTGGCGCAGCACGGCGGGATTGTTCCGGCGGCCCGTCGGCGCTCGCTGGTAACGCTCACACTGGCGGAGCGAGAGGACACCTCGCGAGGAATCGCTTCCGGTTCGTCGATTCGTGAGATAGCCAAAGGGTTGCAGCGGGCCGTGTCGACGGTGAGCCGAGAGGTCGCCCGCCATGGCGGGCGACCTCTGTATCGAGCCAATGAAGCCGATCACCAGGCCTGGGAGTCCGCCTTGCGTCCCAAGCGGTGCCTTCTTGCTATCCACGGGAAGATGCAAGAGATCGTTGCGGGTAAACTCATCCTGGACTGGTCGCCGGAACAGATTTCCGGATGGCTGAAGAGTCAGTATCCCGAGGACGAGAGGATGCGCGTGTCGCACGAGACGATTTACCGCAGCCTGTTCATTCAAGCGCGGGGAGTGCTGAAAAAGGAGCTGATTCAGCATCTTCGCTTCCAGCGGCGAATTCGCCGCTCGCGGCACGCGCGTGATAGTGGACACCGCAGTGGCCCAATCGTTGATGCCATTTCCATTCGTGAAAGGCCCGCAGAGATCGAGGACCGCGCCATCCCCGGCCATTGGGAGGGCGACCTCATTGGCGGTACCAAGAACAGCCACATCGCGACTCTGGTGGAACGTCATTCGCGATTTACCATGCTGGTCAAAGTGTCCAGCAAAGATACGGCTACAGTGGTCGCCGCCCTGAGCCGGCACGTTCGCAAGCTGCCGGCATCTTTGCGGCGCTCGTTGACCTGGGATCGGGGACTGGAGATGGCCCAACACAAGAGCTTCACAGTGGCCACGAATGTGAAGGTGTACTTCTGTGATCCGCAGAGCCCATGGCAGCGCGGCTCCAACGAAAACACGAATGGACTGCTGCGACAGTACTTCCCTAAAAGGACGAACTTGTCTGGCTTTTCCCAATCCGAGCTGGACAAGGTTGCGCAGCGTCTAAATCAACGTCCACGAAAAACTTTGGGATTTGAAACTCCGGCGAGTAGACTGCGAGCTAGTGTTGCGTCGACCCATTGAGACCACCGGACCTCTCAGGACTTGGCATCCCATCCTGAAATAAAACGCAACCCATTCACGGCAGGAAGAATCTAGGACCGTACGCAAGTCATGCAGCATATTTTCAGGTTGTTTTGCTCAGATCAGGAGTGTGCCATCGATGCATGTTCTTATCGTGGAAGACGAAAAGAAAATGGCAGAGCTGCTCAAAAAAGGATTGGAGGACGAAAACCATTCTGCCAACTTGGCATTTGACGGTCGCGACGGCCTCGAAATGGCCCAAGCTCTCGATTACGACGCCATCGTGCTGGACCTGATGCTTCCGGGAATCAATGGTTTTGAAGTTGCACGGCGACTGCGGAAGAGCGGGAATACAACTCCGATCCTCGTCCTTAGTGCACGCGATACAGTGCCGGACGTGGTGAAGGGACTCGACATCGGAGTCGATGACTACATGACGAAGCCATTTTATTTTGAGGAATTCCTTGCGCGGCTCCGATCAGTCTCGCGGCGTTCGTCGGCCCCACTTCCCTCTCTCTTGCAGGTGGGCGACCTTGTCTTGAACACGGCTTCACATCAGGTCACACGAGCAGGTGAGGAAATTTCGCTTAGTCCGACGGAATTCCGGATGCTTGAATTGCTGATGCGGCGTGCCGGACGGGCCGTGTCAAGGGACACGATTGTGCTTTCGAAATGGGATTCGAACGGCGACATCAAGGAAAATTCCCTAGATGTCTATATCAGTCAGTTGCATATCAAAGTGGATCGAGATCACCAGTTGAAGTTGATCCATACGGTGCGGGAATTTGGCTACATCATTCGAGAATCAGCGAAGCCGTAACGCGCCTTACCATTGACTTTGGCGGGGATCAGGACTAGCTTTAGCCGAATTGATTGGGGAACTTCGGTTCCCACACCCTGGGGCTGGGCGCACTTCGTTCGGCCCCTTTTTTATTTCAGAGGTTCGATGTGGGTCGGCTACTGTTAGAAGCTATTATCCGATTGGAGTGCTGGAAACGGTTGGAGTTGACCAATCCGTGGTTTGGCGAATCACACCACTCTCGTCAGTGAAAAACTTCCGCTGACCAGTTCCGGATGACAATGGGGTGGCAATCATAGTGTATGTCCCGATCGGGGTACCTCCACCAGAAGTGTAAACAATGGAATATCCGCTCTTGACCGCCGGGTCCGTGCCGAGGAGACCGTCAACCAAGTCTGCAGTGGTGGAAGTCGGTATCCCCCCTGCTGCGGGGCCCAAAGAGGCAAGGTTCGGTGGATCTGTACTGTAGCTAATCGAATATGACACAATGCAAGTACTTAAGTCCCGCAAGGAGGCAATGGCCGATCCCTCATTGGCTGCCATCTTCGAACGCAGTAAGTTCGGAATCGCGATCGCCGCGATGATCAGTATGATTGCGACGACGATCAACAACTCAATCAACGAAAACCCCGCCTTTTTATTTCGCATTCTCGCGCCTTCTCTCAGACAGGAGTTCACGGGACTTGGTCGAGCCGTGTCCTCACAAAACGTGTTTTCAGCCTTCCCAGTAGCGTTCTCAGTAGTAAACCCGGAACAAGGGCAAGGATGATCCGCCCCGTAATCATAAAGGCAAGGAAGCCTCAATGAAAAGCTATGAGCGGCAGGAGCATCGTGCCATCCTTTATTGTTTCGCAGCGATATTCCGTAAACCAGTCCACCGCAACCTCTGGAATGGCCATAACGCAGGGAACTTTTCTTCCTATCACCAATAATAGCAGGTAGTCCTGCAGTGCGAGCCTGTGCTTTTGTACAGGTGGTGAGAATCCGCCAATGGCCAAACCCAGAAGAGTTCCCAAGTCCTGATAAACGGGATTATCGGCATGTGGCCGATACGCCCGGTACTCATCTGAAGAAGGATCATTTCAATCTGATGTAAACGGCGAAAGCGGCTACAATTGACGTTCCGAAGATTATGGCTAACGTCTGCTTCAAAGACTCGACGGGATACAGGCCCGTCACAACCATAGAGATGCGCCCGATGATGTCAGCGATAAGGAGCACAATGGCAAGCGCCGCCGCCCGCCTCTTCATCGAGAGGACCAGCAATCCAGCCGTAGCGTACAGAACGCCGATGGCAGCACCGATATAGGCGGAGGTCGTGCCCATGGCAGTGGAGATGCCAACAAAGTTGTGAGTGAAGCCTGTCGTCACTTCCGCCGTACCAAATGTAACCATCAGCAGTGCAGCAACAACGATCCCCCGTGGGCTTTGGTCCATAAGTTTCTTCGCTGAAAAAATATCGGCGAGATAGCAATCCAAGTCAACGCCTGATTTCTAAAAGTGAGACACTACCCAAAGCTATGCAATGAACGTTCTAATTGGCCAAGTCCTGAGAAACGTTTTCGGAAACTGGAAGCCACATTCGGATCAGCGGACTGATTAGAAGTTATCCCGACGCAGAGCTTCTTAAATGTGATTTTACAGGGTCTTTGCCCTTGTCAATTAACACGCATTCGCCTTTGCAAAACTCAAGCGTATGGCTTCTTGAGCACAGTTCGCAAAGCCAGAAGTGACGGACGGAATGCGTTCCCGCAGGTTTCGCATTCTTCGGATGACTCTCATGAAAACGAAAAAGTCGTCCTTTTCGATAGGCAAAGGGTTTCGCACAGTCTGGATTGGCACAATTCCGAAACATTGCGGAAACCTCCACTTATGCTGCTCTGCTGAACTGTTACCGCGAGTTCCCTGGATCGTACTCTTCTTCTGTCCGGGACAGAACGAACTTGCCATTAGAACAAGCTGCCAACGGAGGTGGCAGAGACACCTGGGCCAGTTTCTGATAAAACGGCGTTATCGGAACGTGGCTAGTGGACGCTAGCAAGTCGCGTCCGGAAAGACAGAAATGCGCTCTCTTTCGGGCCAGCAGCCGTTAAGCAGCCCGTAGGTCCGGCACGCGAAACAGATATGCATGTTCTGTTATTTCTCGCTTTCCAGTTTTGCATCGCAAGAGAAGCAGCGGGTCGATGTCTGTTCAGTCATGGAACGCACCCCCACAAATGACGCTAACTGCACCAAAGTGATTACTCTGGGAACACACGAAAAGGCCTAAAATAGATTACGTGTCAATGTAAAGCAGGACGATTCGCATTCGGATAGAGTATGCCGCGCCTCGCGGTGTGCGCTGTCCTGAATCGAACAGTCATATCAGTTTCTTTATTTGATTGTGTTAGGATCGATGCCTTAAATCTGTCGCGGCTTTCCTCCAAGTTTCGAGAAACGCATTATAAAAGGGCGCCCCTTTGTAGTAGGTTTTGATCGTTCGCATCAACGCCTACAGAAAGAAGCACCCTTATGAGTGAAGCGGAACTCTCTCAACAAGAGCAACCGCACCGTACAACCGTGGTATCAACGCAAAATAGCTTTAGCATGGTCAAAACGACATTCGCATTGTCTTTCGTGATTGCGATGAGTACCTGTTTTTCCTATCGCAACAGCAAGATCGGCAGGCGTTCTTTCAGTTGGCTGCTCGTGTGTCCCGCACCCTCCCGAACGCAAGTAGTGTAAATATTCATCTGCGACGAAGATATTTTTTCCCGGCACAACTTGCCTCCGGCGAAATATCTACAGTATCAGTCTCATTGACTGTCCCCAAGGATGGGAGTAGGTTGAACTCAACTAGGAACGATTACAGCACCCACACCCCGGGGCCGGATCACCCCATTCGGTCCGCTCTTGATTTCAAGCACTTGGCTTAGACGAAGCCGATTCAATCTGATAAACAGGACTATCGGAATGTGGCCCAAGTCGCTCAGGTGGGGAATCCCACTTTCCGATAAAAGGATTTCGCAGGCACGAATCGTGCATGGACGGAAGCGTCCGAGCGGAAATGTCCCGTTGAATGGCTAAATGCCCCCATACTTGCTGGGGGGGGCCGAAGTCCATGTTGCTCGCTCTAGATTCTCACAAAATAAGAATTCAAGAATTGACCAGGCAGAGAAAACCTTTGGCAGAGCAATTTAAAAGCAATCCTATGGATACTCATCTAGCTTTGGAACTCAAGATCATCGACGATCAAATTGCGGAGTGTAACCAGCAGATTCAAGCCCATAGGAGAAAGTAACTGTGATGGAGAGACTATTTCTCTTTACTAGAGACCAGAGCCTGCTCGCGACTTGGTTCTTCCGATGTTGACGGAAGGTGTTTGGGCCGAAGTCGAAGTCGCCGGTGAACACCTGCGACTTTTTTCTGAGCAGAATGCGCAAGGAATTCAAGCGTCGGTCTACAGCGTCAAAACAAGGACTTGGATTGCACCCTCCGAACCGGTCGATGACATCGAGAAGGGGAAGGACCGAGCAGAGGAGATTGCCAAGACATACCTGAAGACCGTTGCCAGTCTAGATTTCCCACCCTTGAAATGGAAGGAGTCACGTGCCCGGTAGGGCCGAATGGTGCTGGTGGTGCTATGCCGCGAGGATGGAGTGAGGGCCAGTGACACATTCCGATAAGAGGGACTTGCCTTTTGAACGCCAACAAATTCGATTTCGAGGAATGGCTAACCTGGATTATTCAGTGCGCCGTGAAAAGGTGTTGGTCCACAGTGGGTGAAAGTCCCACCCGGGAACTGGTTCGTTCCACCCGGCAGCAATCGGAGCAGCAGTGGAGGCAACGAAGCTGTTGAAGCCTCCGGTGTAGAAGGTCGCATAGGCGACTAGGCAAGTCTGTAGGCCGTAACGTGAGTGAACGCCGAGCAGGCCTCGAAAAAGGCGATGCAGGGGGCGACCCGCCTGAATTTCGGGGAAGGGAGTGCTCCTAATTGTCATTTTCAGGATTACCCACTTCCCGTTCTGAAAGATCGGTGATATTTGCGATTTTCACGTTGTGACCAAGACACATCCTAGCAGCCCGTGGTGCAACCCTGCTCTTTTGCGTGGCGGAATTTATATCCGAGATAGCGATGACTTCGAGGCCGTCTGAGTCGTGACGATGAAAAAGAAAAATGTGTGCGACACACGGGTGCTGAAAAGTGATGGAATAGGAACGAAAACACAAAAATAAGCCGGGACTGTCGATTTCTCAGCTCCCGTGGGGTGCCCGATCCCAACAGGGAGCGGAAGATCAGGCTCAGATTGAACGCACCGACGTGAATCAACAATCGCTTGAGAATGTTCTGCTGTCCCCGCAGATGCGTCCTTCTCATCCCACCCGTATCGTAGCAGTGGGCGAAGCTCCGCTCGATCAGCTCGCCTCTCTTGCGAAGCAGTCGCTTGCCATAGGCTCCGTTCACACGCCGCCGGTTCGCATAGACCGCTTGCTGCTCCTCGTATTTGCCCTCCCAGTGCCGTTGGCCCGTCTGCCTCTTCTCCGGCATGTAGGTCCTTACTTCTGCGCTCTTCATATCGACCAATACCGCCCCACTATGGTAGCCCTTGTCGGTGACGACTTCCTCGATGCCCTTCAAATGCATTTGCGGTTTCTGCTCCGGTCCTTCCGTGCCAATCAATTCGGCTACGTTTTCGCCCGCTTGTACCAGAGTCTCTAGAACCGTCGTCGTATCTCCCTGGTCCGCTTCCTGCAGCGTGACCGCCAAGACTGCCCCGGTCTTCAAATCCACCGCATGCTCGGCTTTGTGCGCCAGATGTGTCCGGCCATCCTTCATCTTGGTGATCCGCGCGTCTCGATCATGCGGATTCACCCAATCCTGATTGCTGGCCTTGTTCTTCCGCGTGCGATCTAACCGCGCTAGATCTTCACGCGTCGGCGTTGCAATTCCCGATTCCTTCGCTAAACCTTTCAGAAATTCCTCGTAGCTCTCGCCGTTGTCCCGCCGCACGATCGAACGCATCGCCGCGTTGGCCTCCAGCGTCGTCGCATCGATCCCCACCGTCTTGCCCTTCACCCCGCCCTTGGTCTCTCAATCGTTCCAGCACCCAGAAGAACACCTTGCGATGGGTCTCCACATCGATCAGCCGCCGCGTCCGCGAAATTGTGGAGTGATCCGGCGTGGACTCGTCTATCGCGATCCCCAGGAACTGTCGCAGCCCAAAGGAATCTGCCGCTCGCCAGGCTATCCCGCGCTCGGAATCGATCCCTTCAAAATATCCCACCAGCAACAACCGGAAATAGATCCCCGGTGTTAGCGAAGGTCGCCCATTGTTCTCGGCGTAAAATCTCGCGCATTCCTTCTCGGCGAATTCGTCGAACCGTTCCGTTTCCAACAGTTCATTCACGCGCTTGTAGAAAGGATGCCCCGGCCCTTTTGCCAGCTCCTGGTGGCTGATCCACAAACGCTCCTGCCGCTGTCTCCGCCTTCGTGTGCCCATCGCCATCAATGCTTCTCCCAGAACTCGATTGCATTCTATGAGAGACAATGACGAAAGCAAGTTACTTCACGTTACAAAATCAAATTTCTGACTTTCACCACAGGCTGCTAGGCAGTGCAATGCAAGATTTCAAGGAGAGTCCCAAACAAAGAGCCCAATGAACGGCGTTATCGGAATGTGGGAATCGGCTCCCTTGGAGCGCCAAAAGCCACATTCCGAGAAGAGGGGTGGTCTCAATGGGTCGTTGCAACACCTGCCCAAAGTCCTCTTGTAGGGGGCTAGGAGGCTGATTTCGTTCGCGGGCGTCAATTCAAACAAAACAAAAGCTCTGTTTAGGTTCTGATGGAGTCCTGTCGCACTGATTGATTCTCGATTGGAAGTATTGTCAGATCAATTGGTTATAGGGTGTTGCATCGACCGGTTGAGCTGGCAGGACTTATCGGGACTTGGCCTCGGTCTGCACGCCATGGCAGACTATGCCTGTCTTGATTCCACTTTGAGGTACGCAAGTATTTCTTCTTTTCGGTTCAAGTATTCCTCAAAGGCCTGGACTTCGGCAACGGACTGCTTCCGTAACTCATCGTACCTTTCCAGAGAAACACAGGCTTCCGACCGCGCCAAAAGGATGCTCAACTTTGCTGCTTCATTTGAAAATATGCTGAACGCTTTGGACAAATCGGAAATCAGTTCGGCCAGATAATTCTCTGTCGCTGCTAGACTCATACCAGCCCTCCAAGTTGTTTTATCAAACGACGAAAGACTCCCTTAATCAGAAAGCCAGATGATCGAACTCCGGACGAGCACGTTACTAGTTTTGGTTTATGTCGTAAGTGGCCGCGAGCGCATATCCGTAGCTTGACCAGTGGGAGCCTGTTTGGAAGAGAAAAATAGGGACATGATAGACTCTCTTTAATTCGCCTCCACATCCGCAGAGTGGGTTCGGTGTCGCGCAAGAGGAGTTCTTTAGAACGATATACTCTGCACCACAGCTATCGTCAATGCATATAAGACGGACCTGCTCACTGTGAGTCATTTGGTTTCCCTCCGATTAAATATTCAGTGGGTTTTATAGGTTTCTCGTAGAACCGCTAGCAGTTTCTAGCCACATGTAGAATTGGGGCTATGCAAAACAGAACACAGGACATCCGTGTGTCGCATTGATTAACCAGCCGTAGTCATAAGAAAGATCGAAAGGTGGGCTGCTGTACTGCACAACCACTCCGGACAGGTCCCGATAAAAGGATTATCGGTAAATGGGCACGCTGCAGTTTGAAAGTCGAAATATCTATGGTATCCGTACCATTGACTGCCCCAAAGGATGGGAGTACGTTGACCTCGACTAAAAACGATAAGAACACACCACACCCCGGGGCCGGATCACCCCATTCGGCCCCTTCTAAATTTCAAGCATTTGGCATGGGCGAACCCGATTCCGCCTTATAAGCGGCGTTATCGGAATGTGGGAATTATCAAAACTTAATGGCGGAATATCTATTTTGGTGTCGGACCACTGCCTGCAGAGAGGAGTCCGCCTATTCAAACGCGGAATGATCATCCGAGAACTGTCGAGTGAGTTTTTTGCGAAAAACTGAATCCCGAGTGAGCTTTTGAATTTTGCGGTTGTAGATCGCCAGTGCTTTCTGTACGTCTTTCCCAGCCTCGATGGCCTGGGCGCTCTCCCACTCCATTTCAAAGAGTAGTGCACCAAGAACGTGTTCAGCGTGGTGAGCTGAAATGCCAGTGGCCACCATCTTTTCAAAGGCGGCTCTAACCAAAGGATCTTGTTCGATCTGACCCTTGACGGCCGAATGCGCAGCGATATGGGCCATCGGATTCACGGGTTCGCCTCCTACCATGATCTCGTATTGCTCTCCCTCACGCACGTCTGCGAATTCAAGGGCATTGTGAATGTGTTTTAGATGCATGTGTTCCTGAATTGCTTGCGCGTAGAGCTGACTCTCATGCGGGAGTTCACAAACCCTTCCAGTCTTGACTGCCTCGTAGACGAGCTTCGCATGTTGGCCAACCAATTCGCGAAGTTCTTTTAGTTTGGCACCGTCCATTTCCTTCATTCCTTTCTTTGGCACAATGCTACTACGTTGTGACTTGGTTTGTCGTGAGGGCACTAGTCCAGTCATCCTGGCTCGCGCAAACTCGCTTAACGGGAAGCGCCGCACCCCTAGAGACCGCGAATCAAGTGCCGAGAAAAGGGGTTCATGAAAGGTGTTTTGCCTGGGATAAATCGCAGGGCAAGGCTCAGAAGGTCTCCAGACCGATCCTGTCATAGACCGCTTCTCGCAGTCGTTGCTTGCAGCCCAAATATCGCCCGGTTGTTAGGACGCTGACGTGCCCGAGCAAGAACTGGATCTGCTCAAGTTCGCCGCCTGACTCGTGGCAAAGCCGTGCACATGTCCGCCGTAGGTCGTGCGGCGCCAATCTTTCAATCTTGGCTTTTGAGGCGCATTCCCGAACCATGCACCTTCTCAGTGATACTGCAGCCCCAAATGGAGCCGGTTTTGTTCACAAATCGGAACGGTTTCCCTGTCTTGATCTTCGCTGTCGTGGACCAGGTGTCGATGGCTTCTTTAACCCACGCTGGAATTGGAACAGTTCGCAGGTGACCGCCTTTGCCAACCAAGTCGATGATGGCCCAGTGCTCCTCTCGTTGCTGCAAATGTTCCATCGTCAAGTGAACCAATTGAGACCGTCTCAGACCGCATCCGAGCAGCAGCGCCAGCATTGCATAGTCTCGCTTTCCCCGGACCGAGTTGCAGGCGGAATGCTGAGAAGCGCTTTTCCTTGCTGGGCGGTCAGCCAATTTCCGAGCCGGACGCCGAGCCTTTTGGGACCCTTCACCCTGCGAATGCTGGCAGCAAGCTCAGGACTTAGCAAACCGCTATCAGCTGCTTCGTAGGGGAGACGACGAACCGCGGCCAGTCGCGCGTTGATCGTGGAAGGGGATAGATGGCGGGCTTCGAGCTGCAACCGATAGCGGGGAACGACCGTTTTGTTGAATGCGAGCCTTGGTTCAGAGCAATACCAAGCAATGAAGTCGTCGATCGCAAACCGATATGAATGTTCGGAATCTGGCGAGCCGAGAGTATTTAGGACAGCCGTTTTGGCGTGGTCTAGATCCGGGAGCCGAAGCACTCGCTTGGGCTTCCAGCGACATGGTTTCTTCTTCATCGGTCAGCAGCCTCCTGACCGCCGACCTACAATGCGACCTAAAGCCACATTCCGATAATCCCTGCCGGCTCAAACCGGTCAACGCAACCATATATAACCAATTGATCTGACAATACTTCCCATCGAGAATCTTTCCGTGCGACAGGACTCAATCAAAACCTAAACAGGGCTTTTGTTTTGATTGCATTGATGCCCGCGAACGAAATCAGCCTCGTAGGCACCTACCCCCACTCAAGCTTATTGGGTTGGCTCCAAGACTCACAAACTCCGGTCGCGCACACATCTGTCGCACCCTCATGGACTGGAGGGCCCAAACTGAGGAGATTCACCCCCTCCCTTGTCCCGCCGTGCTCATGCATGAAATTCTCGACCGTTAGTTGAACCGACGCGACTGCGATAAGTCATTCGTTCTCGGGTTCTTCAAGGCCATTTGAACAAGTTCGCTGGGATTGAGGGTTTGGCCCGGTTGTTGCTCATCTTTAACTGGGTTTGTACCGGGGGAACGGGAATGATCAATCAAATAGGCGCAGTCCTTAGAGGTTGTTGTTCTCCAGCTTGGTTTGGCCTCTCGGTTGCCACATGTATTTCCGGACAGCGCAACCAATTCTGCTACAGCGCGGGCAGAGCAACTAGGGGGGCATATGAGAACAGAGACGACTAAGCTCGATCCAAGCCGCCAAAGCTGTGAATCGCAGCGATTCGAATCCGAGCTTACTCGGCGGATTGTAGGACAACAAGAAGGAGTCCGCGCGTTGGTGGACCTGTATCAGGTGTTCTGCGCGGGGATGAGCTCGGAGGGGCGTCCTGTGGGGAATGTGCTGTTCCTGGGGCCGACCGGATCGGGGAAAACGCGGATCGTGGAAGCCGCCGCGGAGATCCTTTTTGGAGATCCGCGGGCGGTGATCAAGGTGGACTGCGCGGAATTCCAGCACTCACACGAAATTGCGAAATTGATCGGATCGCCGCCAGGGTATTTGGGACATCGGGAGACAAATCCTCTGATCACGCAGGAAGCGCTGGCGCAATATCACACAGAAAAGCTAAAGCTAGGTTTTCTGCTGTTCGATGAGATTGAGAAGGCGTCGGACGCGCTGTGGCAATTGCTGTTGGGCATCCTGGACAAGGCGACGCTGACGTTGGGAGACAACCGGCGAGTGGACTTGTCGCAGACGATGATCTTTCTAACGTCGAACCTGGGTGGGGGAGAGATCACGGAGCTGATGACGGGCGGGATGGGTTTTGTGCAGCCGGCAGACAAGACGGAGGACAAGCTGGACCACAAGGTGGAACGCACGGCGCAGGAAGCGGCGAAGAAGAAGTTTTCGCCAGAGTTCATGAACCGCTTGGACAAGGTTGTGGTGTTTCATCCACTGCGGCACGAGCAGTTGGTGCAGATCTTGGAAATCGAGCTGGGGATGGTGCAACAGAGAATGCTGGACACGGGGCGAGGGCAGTTTTTGTTTCGAGTAACGCCATCGGCGAGCAAATTCCTGCTGCGGGAAGGGACGGATCTGAAGTCTGGAGCGCGTCAACTGAAGCGAGCGATCGAGAAGTATGTGGTGTATCCGCTCGCAAACTTGCTGGCGACCGAACAGATCCAATTCGGCGACATGCTCGTCGTCGATCAGGAACAGCACGTGGATGAATTGTGTCTGTCATTCCATCGGGAAGGACAAGGTGTCGTCATGCCCTTACCTCCACGGAGGCCTGCTCGAGCTCGTGCAGTGCGGACTGCCGCAAGCGCTGGCGGTGAGGGCAATGAAAGAGTTCTTGTTCGCGAGCTAGAACCTGTCCTGACTAGGTAGGTATCAATTCCGACGGGTAGCATTCGAGACTTCCACGCCGGTGACTGAAAAGTCTTATCGGAATGTGGCCCACGACTGAGACCGCAGAAGCAGGAAAGTCCTCCAAACGGAAGGTGGTATCATGAACTTCTGCCGAGAACAGTGCGGAATCCATGTCAATTTTTGCCAAGAACGAGCCGCTGACGGAATCCGACTTGGATCATCTGGGGCGATTCCTAATGAATTGCAAAGGCGGCAAAGCCATGAACATCGAGGAACTCGATGGGTTTTTCGCTGCCCTGATCGTTGGTCCTGAAATCATACTGCCCAGCGAATACATGCCGGAGGTGTTCGGCAGCGAGACGCCGGAGACCTATCAGTTTGAGAGTCTCGAAGAAGCCAATGAAATCTTGGGACTGATGATCCGTCACTGGAACGATATAGCCGGAACGCTTTCGAAGGGCAAAGTGTACTTTCCCCTTCTGCAGTTAGACGAGAATGGTGAGGAGAACGGCAATGACTGGGCTCGCGGATTCATCCGGGGGACCCGCATGAGACAGGATGGTTGGGTTGAGCTGCTGGCCGATGAAGATCACGGCGGATGCATGATCCCTATGATGATGCTATATCACCAGCACGACGAAGATCCGTCCATGCGTCCCGAGCCGATTGGTCCGGAGCAGCGTAAAAAGGTAATCTCATCTATGGCGGCTAGTTTGGTGGAAGCACACCTTTATTTCAGGCAGGACGGACAGCCCCAGGTGAGCACACTAAGACCTGAGCCACAGCACGCTAACGTTAAGATTGGGCGGAACGATCCATGTCCGTGCGGTTCTGGAAAGAAATTTAAGCGTTGCTGTGGTGGCGCGACCATCCACTAGTCCATCCACTCTGCCTCAGTTTCATGAAGTCCTGCGCCAAGCCCTGTAAAGTCCTCTTCTCGGAAACTGGCTTTTGTGCGCTCGGAGGCTGATTCCCACTTTCCGATAACGTTTCTCAGAACTTGGGTCATCACTCCTCAGGTTTGTAGAGCGACTATACATACTATGGAGATTAGTGCGGCAAAATGTTGTTCCCGGTCTACCTAGTCCTAGAACACCAGGCTCGGTACGTGCAGGCAAAGAACCCGGACTTCCATGTCCGCGGGACATCTTTGAAATGAGTACAGGTTTCTTTTTGTTCCTAAACCGGCCGCTAGGACAGTACCCAGTTTCTTTACTGTTAGAGTAACAATTGAAGTATATGAAAGGCCTATACTTTGCAAACTGGATGTCAGCCCTTGGCGGAGGACAGTAGCCATCAAAGATCTGGAGGCTGACTCTTGAACGCCCGTCTTCATATAGTTCGGAGGCGCTGTATGATAACTTCAACGAAGTGTGTCATCTGCGGTGAAGCTCTTGCGAGTCAGAGGGAGAAGGACCTTGGGATATGTTTCTTGTGTCGCCGCTACGGCCTGCTCAATGGCGTTTGGCCCAAGGAAAACACACCCTCTCTTCCTGTGAATTGACTGTATAAGTCTCTCTCGACGAGACCGTGGAAACGATATTATTCACGGTCTGTCGAGAAGGAATGCAGTGAAGCCTTAGAGAACAATCTCGTGGCGAACCTGATAGACCCTGCCTGCGGGGTCTTCATGTTCACTGATTTGTTCCATCTTATTCACTCGTTGGAACACGACTTTAAGGAGGAGAAAGGGACGAAGGTCCACTCATACGACTGCCGCCGCTGTGCGCTAACTGTTTGGCTGAACGGCTTCAAGGTTCAGATTCTCGCTCACTTCCGCGACATAGAGTTTGCCATCGGAGAGTCGCTGGAGAAAAATAAACGATCTTGATTTTAGCCAGCTGCTGGATCAAGACCAGATCAAATCCACGTTGAAGAAGCGCGACGGCACAATTGCCCGGTATCCCACCCAATACCCAGCAGTGCCCGGATGGTAGCGCCACGAGGCTGCTAGAGGCTTAGATTCTGGGGTTACCACTACGGAGACGGTATGATGGGTTTTGTAGTGGCGAGACGGACTAAAGGTCAAGATCAGCACTCTGATTTTAGGCGGCAAGGCGTCAATTGATCCACTTCGGAGGACTCCCGCCCTCCTCCAGGACTGCCGTTATCATCTCTTTGCCGGAGCACTGAAGGAAGAACTTTATAGGGTACATGTTTTCGCTTACGCGATACTGGCACAGCATTTCTAATTGTTGCACGCCATCTTCATCATACGTGCCCCGTGTTGCGAACACCGAACCATCATTAGCTATGGCCACGATGGTAAACGGTGGCGCGTACCCTCTCGCTTCGAACGCCTCATCTATCAAAGCATTAACTGTCTTGGAAACCGGACTCTCTTCCTTGCGTGCCGGTGCTGCCATTGGCTCACCCCAAATTAAGACGGCCACCCTTGGAAGAATGGCCGTCGCGATGTTCAAGTCTGGTATTGGGCTGTCAAATCTTGTCTAGTCTCGATTTTGCTCGGTCGGGGGGAAGGTGCCGGTCCGAACATTGAATGCACCTTACGCCTGCCCCAAAGACGTGTCTGTTCAAAACTGCACATGCCCGTTAGGTGATAGGAATCCCCTAGTCCATGATCTCCCAGGAACACACCGGCAAGCGTGCCAGCGGCCCAGTTGAAGCGTCCAGGTGCGTAAGGCGGTTTGGGCTACATTCCGACAATCCCCGTTTATTAGGAACTGGTCATCCATAACGCTCCTCAGCGAGGATTGGCGTCGCTCAATCCCCTGAAATGCGTTACTTACCCTTGGTCTTTTCGGCAGCATCTGCGGCCATGAACCGCAGCATCTGCTCCTTTACTAATCGGAGCATAATATAGATGACATACAAGCAATAATGTGGTAGTGTGTCGGACATGGAACAACAAGATGCCCGCTCGCTGTCGGGAGAAGGCCAAGAAGATCTTCGCAGGCGCGTCGTCGAGGCCGTTCAAAAGGGTCTTTCTCAAACCGGGGCGGCTGGGATTTTCGGGGTCGCGCGAGGGACGGTGAGCCGCTGGATGGGGCTGGTGGAACGGCAAGGACGCCGAGCGCTGAAAGCACGGCGTCGCGGACGACCTCCGGTTTCGCGATTGGCGCCGCATGAAGCAGCCACGACGGTGCGCTACATTGTCAGCGGTTGCCCGGAGCAGTTGCTTTTGCCCTTTGCGCTGTGGACCCGGGAAGCAGTGCAAGAATTGCTGTTGCGAAAGTTCGATCTGCAGGTTTCGGTGTGGACGGTGGGACGCTATTTGCGAGCCTGGGGTCTTACCCCGCAGAAGCCGGTGCGGCGGGCGTACGAACAAAATCCGGTGGCCGTGCGGAAATGGCTAGCAGAAGAATATCCCGCGATTCGCGCACAGGCGCGGCAGTTTAAGGCGCAAATTCATTGGTTAGACGAGATGGGGCTGCGTTCGGACCACCAAGCGGGACGCAGCTACGGACGCCGCGGACAGACGCCGGTGGTGTTCGGCACGGGTCAGCGTTTTCGGTGCAACATGATCTCTGCGATCACTAATCGCGGGCGGCTAGCCTTCATGATTTTTCGTCAGCGCTTCACGACGCGGGTGTTTTTGAATTTCCTCGGCCGCCTGCTGCGCCTGACGCGAAAGACCAGACGGAAAATATTTCTGATCGTGGATGGCCACCCGGTACACAAGGCGCGATCGGTGCGCCGCTGGCTGACCGAGCACGCGCAGCAGATCAGGATTTTCTGCTTGCCGTCGTACAGTCCGGAACTGAATCCCGATGAATTGCTGAACCAAGATGTGAAGACCAACGCACTCGGCCGTGTTCGTCCCGTGAACGTCCAGGAAATGATGGGTAACCTTCGCTCTTACCTGCGGATCACACAGGCCCGACCCAAACTGGTGAAGCGCTATTTTCGCGAACGACATGTCGAGTACGCCGCCAGGTGAAAACTGTCACATATTTAGTGCTCGGAGTAATAATTGCGCATCCACCTCGTCCGCGATCGTCACAACATCGGGAAGCAGCGTGCTGAATTCCAATTGCGTCACGTTTTGGTGCAGCGTCGTAAAAATGCTAACCTGCAATAGTCGGGACTCTTCAACCATCATCGCTACCGTGTAACCCTGCTTACGCCGCAAATCCCCATGGTCGGCCGCAGCCTTGGAAATCGGAGCTTTCGTCCCTGCGTCCAGACGCAAGCGATTGATGACATCATGTATAAGGTGAGGAAGATGGCCCGTCCGCTCATCATGGTTCAGCGGGATATGCGTTAGGTCCGACTCTTTCTCGACTCGGATAAGCCATTCCTCAATCAAAGAATGGATTTCACGTTCGAGAATGTCCGCTACAGTCTCAACGGTGGCAGTACCGCTGCTCTTGTTGGCCCCGACAGCAGACTTTACAAGTTTGCTCATTACATTCTCCCTCGGTCACAATCGCCCCTACCCGATTGTGCTCAATGTTGTCATTTCCAACTTCACTGAGCAGCTTGTTACGAAATTAGTCTGGAAAGCTGTCGTAAAATGGACACCTCCCGCTATTTTTTCATACCGATACTTCGCCACAGGAATCTGGGAATAAGGGGTGACCTGACAGCCCAGAGCGGAACGAGATAGTGACCTGATGGAGTTTTTGTACCACGGTGTGTGACGGAGTTTATAGCACAACCTCCGACGGAAGGGGGTTTGCGAATGGCGGATCGCAGGGAGCCGAAGGCGACCGGAGAGCCGCCATTCGCGGCGCGAACGCCGCCGGCGCCGGCGGCCTATAGCCCAGCGCCGAGTGCGGTCTCCTCGTGTTGTACTCCACTCGCCACTGCTCGATCACCACTTGCGCTTCTTTCAGCGAGTAGAAAATCTCCCCATTCAGGCACTCATCTCGCAGTTTTCCGTTAAAACTTTCACAGTATCCATTCTCCCAGGGACTCCCCGGCTCGATGTACAGCGTCCCGGTTCCTACCTGGCCCAGCCACTTCCGTAGTTCCTTGGCCACAAACTCCGCGCCGTTGTCCGAACGAATGTGTTCCGGAATTCCTCGCCATACCATCACATCGGCCAGCGTTTCGATCACTTCGTTGCTTCCCAATCTTCTCGCCGCACGGATCGCCAGGCATTCCCGCGTGTATTCGTCGAGCAGCACCAACAGTCGCAGCGTCCGTCCGTCGTGGGTCATGGCACTGACGAAGTCGTAGCTCCACACATGATTGGCATGCTCGGGCCGGAGTCGTACACAAGATCCATCGTTCAGCCACAATCGCCCTCGGGGCCGCTGTTTCTGCGGCACTTTCAGCCCCTCCCGCCGCCAGATCCGCTGTACTCGATCCGTCCCTACTTGCCAGCCCGCTTCCCGTAACTTCACCGTGATCCTCCGATAGCCGTAGCGCTCATATTCACTGGCCAGGGCAATGATCGCTCCGGTCAGCGCATCCTCATCTACTCGCCCGATCCCTTCGTAGCGTTGTGTCCCTCTCCACTGCCCCAGCAGCCGGCAGGCATGCCGCTCCGTTACCCGGTAGTTCTCGCAGGCATGCCTGACCGCGCCACGCCGCCGCTCAGGGCTTAAAAGTTTCCACCGGCCACATCCTTCAGAATTTGCTTCTCCAGCGACAGCTCCGCCACCAGCCGTATCAGCTTCGTATTCTCCCGCTCCAACTCTTTCAGACGCTTGGCTTGATCCAGCTTTAATCCACCGTATTCCTTCCGCCAGCGGTAGTAGGTCTGCACGGTGATTTCAGCTTCCTTGTAGGCTTGCGGGGTGGACTTTCCGTTTGCGATTTCTACTTCAATCTGCCGCAGCAAATTCACAATCTGCTCTGCCTTGTATCTCTTCATTGGCATGGGCGGTCTTTCTCCAAGTGAATTCTCTCTCATTTCACCTGGTACAAAAAACCCTGGTCAGGACAGTTTCTAGCGGTGAGCTTTTCGCGTCCCAGTGAATATCCCAGCGTAGCAATCACGGACGTAATCCTACGATTGGCGCCGGCTTGAGATGCAGCCAGCGTCGTTCCGCTTTTGTCATTGGGCGATTAAAGGTTTTGCGGAACAGGCGTTAAATGGGGGTTTCGATGCGCGTAGAATGTGGTCGTCGGAGAGTCGTCGGGACTTCCCTCCTTGTCTGCACCTTACCATATTTCAGAGTTGATGGATATTCCCGGCCACATTCAGATAATCCCCGTTTCTCGGGACCTATCCAATCGAGCGGATGAAAATCCATCAAAGCTTGAGCTTAGCGGTCTGAATAGATGGTGCTTGAACGATGAGCAGCAATGATTGCTGCATTTCGCGTCGTTCCAGCCTCCCAGATGGCATTCCGTCGAATAACCGCATGGCACAATTCTTCTAATCAGTCTATGCCGCCGCTTACGCTTGTTCTCTAATCTCTCAGAATTTTGAATCTATTTCCAATAGAGAGCCTAGGACCTCTTGGGCGACAGATTCAAGATGGCCCCCGATACTGCTTCCTTTCTTGTCCGCGTACCACCAGTTCCTGCCATTAAAATTAGGTTTCACCTCGACAACGTATTTGAATCTTGTGGGCTCGTCACACTTGAAGGTAACTTTGTGAAGATTGGCATCGAATTTGATGGAAAGAAACGAGCCTGAATCCTTACGTGTAATCCCAATCGGCTCGTCACTCAGATTCGCTACCAAAATATTTTCAACCTGTGGTTCGTGATTCAATTCCTCACACTGTTTTTCTAAGTGTTCCTTTAATTCCACCCGCATGCTCACAAAGGCTTCGTCGAGAACTCGTTCCCTTTGAAGTCCTGACGCATCATTTATCTGCCGTTTGTCTTTCGAGAGTTCAAATTGCGCAGCGACTCGTTTAGATTGTTCTGACATCAGCAACTCCCCCTGAGTAGCAACTCAATGTTTATACCCCATAAGCCTGCGGTACATTTCCGCGTTGGCTGTCCCCACAGGTGTCCATTTCGCTACTCGACCAATTTCTCACCTCATTCCGCCGGGTGCTACTCTTCCCGACACATGTACAATTTTGAATAGCCGAGAATTTCCCATTCCCCGACAATTGCATTTGCTCATGACGGGCTTAGACCCCCAAGTCTAACCCCACGCAGACGAATGCGGTCATCCCAGAGAGGGCCTGGCCGCATTTGTCTTTTAAGAGTAGAAAAGCGAATCCAGATTTCCGGGTAGCGACCTCGCTGTACAATTAATCATACCTGTCTGCCGCTATGATATCTGCCTTGAGCCCGATTGCATGAGTCTCGTGATCCCAGAGTACGAACCGGACAACAGGAACGCGTTTCTGGAATTGACGCGAAATTGGTTTCTGGAATGCCCGGTTTGTCAGTACATCTTTGTCATCGCTGATTCGGAATTGAAGACCAATGAAATTTCATTAGTGCGTATACGTCACACCGTATCCTGACAATCCCTAGTACGTGGGCTAGGTCCACGTGCGTATCAGGCTCACTATTCTGCGGAGCGATTCGCTGCTTGATTCTAACAACGGATCGGTTATAACAATGCTGATATATTTGGCTCGCCTTAATGCTTGACATCATATGTCCCTCTATCTAAAACGATAAGTACTTTATTTTATGTGCAGAGTGGCGTATAGGTGGCTACAACGTCAACGGACACTGGAGGACCAGATGGATGAGCATTTCTGGGTTCACCTGCTTCCATGGAGACAGAAAGACAAGGCGGAATCAAAGCCTGACCAAATCAAGCTTTGGCCGAAACTAGAAATCTGTCGCGAGAAAGGCTGGGGATACCTCGAACTACTTCTAGTGAATCGCTCCCGTTGGACGGTGTGGGTAGAGGAAGCTACCGTCGTCTTGGCCGATCTCAATGCGATTCGACAATTTGATACTGCTGCGGGACGAGCCATACACGAAATTCGCCAGAATATCTGGGCAAACGACGAATTAAGCGTCAGTCTCACCGTGGCGATCTATAACGGTGCGGGCAAGCCGCAGGGACCCTACTCGTGCCTTGTTCGTACAGATGTTCGTTATCGGGTCCTCGAAGAGTGGTACTTTGCGAAGCTTGAAACATACCGTATCGAGATGGCGGGGCTTATCCCAATCAGTCTTCGTAGTGCACGCTGGTACGAGAAGAAAATCGAGGCAACTAATGATCCGGCCGATCATATAATGTAAGTACGCAAGGGCTGAATAACATTGCATTGAACGGCACTTGTATATGATTGTAGAAGGTACCCCCATGGCCGCGCAGTGGTCTACACATCGAACATTGAGGCGGGTACTGGCGGCGTGATTACGACGTACGTGGGTGAAGTAGTTCGTACTCGTACTGTTCAAGTTCCAATGACGCGAGAAGAGATAGAGGCTCAATTCAAGAATCTATAGAATGCCGCACAGAGACCACCTAGTTATGGCAAACGAGCGTTACGTCATAATGACGGTGGAATGTTCAAACTGCAAAACTAAGCAGAAGATTCATGTTGCTGTTCGTCCTGGATTTTCAAAGAAGGCGGACGAGAGAATTTCCTGCATAAACTGCGGCGATCAGTTCAAGGGGTCTGTCCCTGATAAGATCATTCATGGGCCGTTCCCGGCGTAGGTTGGCAATTACCCTTCCGTGAGCTTGCGTCCTCGTGCTCCGTGCCATCCCTGCCAAACGCAAAAAGCCACATTCCGGCAAGCAGGACTTATCGAAACTTGGCCTCCCTACGGTCGTATCGCAAGGTGTTTCCGCCGAATATCGTTGCTGTGGCCCTCGCTTGCCTCGCGTGAATGTACACGACCGGAAAACCGGCTTGTTTACAAAGAAGGGGTTATTACTTCGCGCCAGGTTAACGTATTCCCTCAGGGGAGCACCCCAACCGCAGTAAGCTCAATAGCACGAGCGCATCTAAATAGTGTGCCCGGATTTTTCAGAGGGCACCACGCCATATAGCCTCACACACCGAAATGCAGAACTAAGGACGGAAGCCTCCAAACGCCGGGCTAGTATTCTGCTACCTATAATAGTGATGTTGTCTGCAGTCGCTTTCATGACGCTGTTTGAGCTTGGGAAGTCTCTGCTATTTCCGTCCATAATACTGTGGCAATCTCATCTCATCACTATTGTCATGAGCGGCTCCATAGCGACGGGGGCTAGTCTCTTTGTTCTTGGTAAGTTTCGCGTGATCGCGGAATCCTACCGCAAACTTGTCGAGCAATCTCCAGATGCTGTGTTGGTGCATCGCCAAGGCAGAATCCTCTTTGCGAACAAGGCCTGCGTCTCGCTACTCGGTGCTTCCTCCGCTGGCGAACTCCTCGGAATGCAAATGTTCGACTTTGTACATCCGGATGATCGCGAGGCCGTGAGAAAAAGGATTCGAGAACACGACCGCGACTTTACGAATGTCCGTCAAAACGAGACAAGACTGATTGGACTAAATGGAAAGGAAATCTGGACGGAAGCAGTGGCATGCTCGATCACTTTTCTTGGACAAGCCTCGATGCAAGTGGCTTATCGTGATATTTCACTGCGGAAAGTAGCAGAAAAAAGGTTGCTGGAAAGTGAAGAAAGCCTGGTGGGGGCACAGCGAGTCGCACATTTGGGTAGCTGGCGGCGGGATCTCATTGACCTAGACGATTGGGTGCACGATCCGTTGCGTTGGTCAGACGAGATGTTTCGTATCCTCGGCTACAGCGTAGGCGAGGTCGAAGTATCGACAGAAAGCTTCCTACGTGCCCTCCATCCTGATGACTGGGACCGAATACGCGAAGGTATGTCAGCAGCGATCCGCGAGAGAAAACCGTATAGGGCCGACTACCGAATCATCTTGCCCGACGGTACCGAACGCAACCTCTACTCCCAGGCCGAAATCGTCTACGACGAGAACACCAAGAGACCGTCGAAGATGGTCGGGATCGTTCAGGATGTCACCGACCGCAAACGGTCTGAGCAGGAATTGATCCGTGCCAAGGAAGCTGCGGAAGCAGGCAACCGGGCGAAAAGCGAGTTTCTAGCGAACATGAGCCATGAAATTCGCACCCCGCTGAATGGCGTCATGGGGATGACCGATCTAGCCTTGGAAACTGACCTCACGCCGGAACAACAGGAATATTTAGAGACGGTGAAACTCTCGGCCGATTCTCTGCTAACAGTGATCAATGACATTCTCGACTTCTCCAAGATTGAGGCGGGAAAAGTAGATTTAGAGTTGGACGATTTCAACCTGCGCGAGAGCCTGGAAGCGACCCTGAAAACACTAGCGTTGCGGGCGGACGAAAAGGGACTGGAGCTTTTATGCGAGATAGCTCCGTCAGTTCCGGACGTCGTTCGGGGAGATTCCAACCGGCTCCGCCAAGTCGTGATTAACCTGATTGGGAACGCCATTAAATTCACAGATCAGGGTGAGGTGGCGTTGAACATTCACGTCGAAGCCGAGGAGGGTGACGAGCGAACCATACATTTCACAGTATCGGACACAGGGATTGGAATTCCTGCCGAGAAGCAGAAGTTGATCTTTCAGCCTTTCTCGCAGGCGGATAACTCGACGACGCGGAAATATGGCGGAACCGGCCTCGGATTGACTATCTCGAAACGACTAGTGGGATTAATGGGCGGAAACATGTGGGTGGAAAGCGAGGTAGGGCGAGGAACCCAGTTTCACTTCACCGTGCGGTTTAAGACGTCACAAAAATCGATTGAAGTCGGAACGATTGCCTCACCCGAAACATTGCAGGGCGTGAAGGTTCTAATCGTAGACGATAACCGTACGAACAGGCGGATCCTTGAGGGAATGTTGAAGCACTGGGACATGAAGTCGACATCTGTGGAAAATGGAGAAGAGGCGCTAATGCAACTATCCTCAGCCCAGAGTGTGGGAGATCCATATACGCTGGTATTGGCTGACATGCACATGCCGAAGATGGACGGTTTTTCTCTAATTGAACAAATCCGGAAAAAGCCAGAATTATCAACGGCCATAATCATGATGCTCACTTCGGCGGGCCATCGAGGGGACGGAGTTCGCTGTCAAGAGCTGGGTGTAGCCGCGTACTTGTTGAAGCCCATCCGGCAATCCGAGTTACGGGAAGCGATTGCGCGAGTGCTGGGAGCCCCCGCACAAAAAGGCGCAATTCCTCTGATTACTCGATACTCGTTGCAAGATGCTCGCGTCCCCCCCGAACTATTTTGTCGGTGCTCGTGGCGGAAGACAATGCCGTGAACCAGCTGCTCGCGACCCGGTTGCTGGAGAAGCGGGGACATCGTGTCGTAATGACTGCCAACGGTCGAGAGGCCCTGGAAGCGCTCGCAATAGATAAGTTCGACCTCGTCTTGATGGACGTGCAGATGCCGGAGATGGACGGAATTCAGGCTACGGTTGCGCTCCGGGAGAGAGAGAAGGAGAAAGGAGACGGGTTCCGTCAGCCTATAATCGCCCTAACCGCTCACGTTATGAAAGGCGATCAGGAGCGATGCTTGGCGGCAGGCATGGACGGCTACCTCACCAAGCCGATCGGGCCGCAGGAACTCGACGCGGTCCTTGATATGTATGTGGCGCGCCGGATCTCTGCGACGAATACACCGGAAATCGTTGAACAAAGCAAATGAACAAGAAGGTGGCGGTGTTGGCAATTCAGCGATTCTGTGGCGAAGTGGGATAGCGCCTGAGAAACGACGTTATCGGAATGTGGCTCCAGATCCCAATAATTCCCGTTTTACATCGACAGTGGAGCGCCTTTGCGAACTAGCAAGCGGTGACAACACATGAATACGCCCGTGAAGGACAGGACTGTAGGTACAAGCCCAACCAGAGTCCAAAGCGCCTCGGTAAACCAGCCGAATCTACCGAAGTGCAGATTTGACAACCACAGGAGAGCTAAGTCGCCAAATTGAATTTTGCCAATAGTGCTGCGGGGTTGAAAGAAGCTTACGAGCGCATTGAATACCTCTGGAAAGGCGAAGTAGATTCCTGAGATCCCCACACCAGAACAAACAAGTGTCTTGCCTCAGCTGGAACTGGAGAGGGCGTTCTTCCGTTAAGATAACGGAGAGGACGCATGCGAAAAGAGCGAAAGCACTACACCGCAGAGGAGAAGGTGGCCATTCTACGACGGCACTTGTTGGATAAAGTGCCGGTTTCTGATCTGTGTGAAGAACTGGGCCTGCAGCCAACGGTGTTCTACCGTTGGCAAAAAGAATTCTTTGAGAACGGTGCTGCCGCCTTCCAGGGCAAGAGCCGTCCGGACCACCAAGCCGAACAACAACGGATTGAATTTCTGGAAAAGAAGATCCAGACCAAGGACGAGGTGTTGGCCGAACTGATGGCCGAGCACATCGCCTTAAAAAAAAGTCTTGGGGAGCTCTGACCCAGGTGTGGGTGCCACACGATGTGCGGGACCTGGTGGTGGATTTCGTCCGGTGTTGGTCGGAAAAGACCGAGATCGGCGCCGGACGATTTATTCGTTGGCTGGGTGTGCGGGCCAGCAAGTTCTACGACTGGCGAGAGCGCTACGGGCGCGTCAATGAACACAACGGTTGGGTCCCCCGGGATTTCTGGCTGGCGCCGTGGGAAAAGCAAGCCATCATCGGCTTCCACCAGGAACATCCCTTGGAAGGCTATCGACGACTGACGTTCATGATGCTGGACGCGGATGTGGTGGCCGTCAGCCCCTCCAGCGTTTGGCGCGTACTCCAACAGGCCGGGTTGCTCTCACGATGGAAGGGTAAGCCGTCGCGCAAGGGGACCGGTTTCGAGCAGCCGCCGCAGCCGCATCAACACTGGCACATCGATGTTTCCTACATCAACGTGAGCGGCACCTTCTACTACCTGTGCAGCGTTCTGGATGGCTACAGCCGTGCGATCGTTCATTGGGATCTGCGGGAATCGATGACGGAAGCGGAGATCGAAGTCATCCTGCAACGAGCGCGGGAGAAATATCCGGAAGCGAAACCCCGGATCATCTCTGACAACGGACCACAGTTCATCGCCAGAGATTTCAAGGAATTCATTCGCATCGCGGGAATGACGCACGTGCGAACATCGCCCTACTATCCGCAATCCCACGGAAAGCTGGAGCGCTGGCACAAATCGCTAAAATCCGAGTGCATTCGGCCCGGCACACCGTTGACCAAGGAAGATGCGCTGCGCCTGATTCAAACCTACGTGGATTACTACAACACCGTACGCCTGCACAGCGCCATCGGTTATGTGACGCCGCACGATATGCTTGCCGGGCGACAGGCGGAGATCCACGCGGTGCGCGATCACAAGCTCGAACAAGCACGTCACCAGCGGCAGCTACGACGGGCGGCAGAATCGCTTGCACATTTTTCGAACACAACTACAATGACCTCGCCAGGTGAAACAGAAGCGGGCTCTGCAGGGATGCAACCATGCTGAGGGATAACTTGGTAGGACTCATCAAGCCGATGCAAATCAGCGCGGGAACTGATCCTCTCGCGCTGAGCATCCAGAAACAGGCATCGGACGATAGATCCTTATGCCTTGAAAATCCCCGCCCCGAAGGGGCGGAATCTTCACTAACGGAAAACGTCACCTCTCCATTTCAGGCTGAGCCAGGACACAAGAAGCACCAGAATCCTAGCGTGTTATGCAAGTCCAAATTGAGCCTTTCGAAGTTTAACTTCCAGTGCACGGTCAAGGAAAACGTGAACGATCAGACCATCCTTCCGCATCGTTAGCACTTGTGGAAGATATTTCACAATAGGAAGCAAATGAACCAGCATTTCCAGGATCAGGCTCGGAACCGGGCTTGGACCTGGGTTACCCACCACTATGGGGATTACTTACGGAAAACGGCGCGGAACTTCGTGTATTCTTTTTCAGATATCTGTCGCGCTGCATTGGGCTTTAATTTATTTTTAAACCCCGAAAGAAGATAGGAAAACCATCTCTGCAGGTCGTCGCTCAAAATCTCAGCCGGATGAATATCAAGTCTAAGCGAAATCGAGGAGTTTCTCAATGGCGACTGGTTCCGAAAATAATGCTCCCAAAGACCAGAGATTTTACTCAGAGAATAAAACACCACTGCGGCGGCTCCGTGTTCGCGAGCTACCATTTCCAAAACATATTCAGCGTACCGTTTGGAAAATTTGATGCTTAGTATGGTCCTTTGCGGCGGCAGATAATCTTGTAGCTCCAGCATACAATATCCCACTGCTCCATTGATATCCGCCACCACCTCCCCGATGCGTTCCACTATCCGACATTCTTCTATCTGGGCCCAGCAAGGTTTCAAATCGACGGAATTTTCCTCAATGGGCCGCACGAGATCCTGCCGTCTGAGTAAAGAATTGATCCAATCGTTTTCGGCCTTAATGTTCTTGGACAAGTGTTTGGACTCCTTCTTTTTGTCCTATTCATGTCCTAGGGTGGGACACTACTCCAATTCGACATTACGTACAATTTTAATCCACTAATCACTTAAGAGTCAGCGGTCAGGGG
Organism: uncultured Acidobacteriota bacterium; assembly: GCA_963832265.1. Taxonomy (GTDB): domain Bacteria; phylum Acidobacteriota; class Terriglobia; order Acidiferrales; family UBA7541; genus Palsa-360. The sequence continues at coordinate 1,869,420 of CAWHTN010000020.1, read as the reverse complement.
GACTTAGGGAGCTGCCTTGGCATTCGCTTGAAGGTGGCCTCTCCTTTCACTGGCAATCGAACGTCAGAAAGTCGTCCAACGCAGTAACTCCTGAGAAAAGGCGTTATCGGATTGTCGCCCGGTCCTCCCTCTGGGCAGAAGGCCACATTCCGGTAAGAGGGACTTGGCTTTTGGACGCTAACAAATTCGATTTCGAGGAATGGCTAAGTATGACTTTCTCAGTACATTGGGGGGCTGAGTTATGGACACTTGGTTTAACCAATGCCAAGGGGCGACCCAGTTCAAGAGTCTTTATCGATTGTGGTGGACCTGCCTTCTAGTTTGCCTTCTTCGGTTCCTGTCAGGCCGAGCCGAGGTATTCTTAATAGCTGCTAGAACTTTGTTGAATTCCCGATGAAGAGCCTTGTGAGCAACTCTAGATTCCCGCTCCCCGCGAGCTATGCGACTGATGTAAGAAACATCCACTCTCAACTCTCGGGCCACTCGTGCATAGAGTCCTCTGAAAAGCGACACTGCGCTTGCGCAGTGCGTGGGTCCCGACTTGTTCATACCTCTCGCCTCTTCTCTTGAGCCGAACTCACAGAAAGGATTGAAGATGTAAACATTTGGTCTTAGGTCTAGTCGATACATACGCCCTTTCCTTGTGGTCGTCAACATGTTTGTCATGAAAACTGTCAAACCCCCAACTCATACTTGAAATAAACACTAGCGTATGTCATGAATGCGTTAACGAAGTTCACCCACGCTGCCCCTGTAATTTCGCCAAGGAGATTCGGGCGCAATGAGCCACCTCGCGAAGAGCATTGTGCGGTCTATCGCTGGCTGCACTCGCTGAGCCAGACTTGGGCACACATACAAGGACGATTGAACCGAAAACTAAGAAGATGAAATTGCGAAACGAACTCACTTATATCATGTGAAATCTGTCGGTTGTGTTTCTTGGTGTCAGCGCAAACGGCACGGTTACTGTGATTGTCGGTGCAAAGACGGCAATGCGACATTTCGTCTGTCCTCAAATCACGCGAAGCCGAAACCAATAAAACTGATACGATCCCAAGGTGAGTAAGTACGGCCCCTTCCCGAATCTGGGAAACTGATTTTCGCTGGACATCTCGACTGGTATGTGGTCCTGATAGCCGTGCATATCGAGCTCGACAACTTGTGCCGAGCTTGAAAGGTTATTCACCACGAGGACCGTTTCCTCACCCAACTTGCGGACGTAGGCAAGAATCCGGTGATTCGAAGGGCACAGGAACTCAATCGACCCCCGACTAAATGCGCGAACCGAATTACGCACTCCAATTAAGGATTTCATCCAAAGGAGGAGCGAGTGGTCAAACCTCCTTTGAGACTCCACGTTGAGCGCCTGATAGCCATACACGGGGTTAGCAATCGGCGAGGAGTACAACTGTTCTGGGTCCGCGGATGAGAACCCTGCGTTGTTTCCGTCATTCCATTGCATCGGCGTGCGAACACCGTTCCGATCACCAAGGTAGATGTTATCTCCCATTCCGATCTCGTCTCCGTAATACACGATCGGCGTCCCTGGCATGGACATCAGTAATCCATTCAGCAGTTCGATCCGCCTTCTGTCGTTGTCCATCATAGGAGCTAGACGCCGACGAATGCCCAAATTGATCCGCATTGTCTTGTCGATGGCGTACTTGCCGTACATGAACGCGCGATCAATATCAGTCACCATCTCCAGCGTAAGCTCATCATGATTACGAAGAAAAATACACCACTGGCAGCTGTCGGGTATTGCCGGAGTCTGCTCTAGGATTTCGATGATCGGCTTTCGATCCTCCTGCATTATGGCCAGGAACATCCTCGGCATAAGAGGAAAGTGAAACGCCGCGTGGAATTCATCACCATCCCCGAAATACGCGCGAACATCGGCGGGCCATTGGTTGGCCTCCGCGAGAAGCATTCTCCCCCGGTATGCTAAATCTAGCCGTCTGCGAAACTCGCGAATGATCGAATGGGTCTCTGGGAGGTTTTCACAAGAAGTTCCCTCGCGTTCCACTAAATAGGGAACCGCGTCCAACCGCAAACCATCGGCGCCCAGATTCAACCAGAATTTCATTACATTCCAGATGGCTTCTATAACGGCGGGATTGTCAAAATTCAGGTCGGGTTGGTGACTGAAAAATCTGTGCCAGTAATAAGACTTAGATATGGGGTCCCAGGCCCAATTCGACAACTCCGTATCGACAAAGATGATTCGCGCGTCTCGATAACTCGTGTCTGTCTCGCTCCACACGTACCAGTCGCGTTTAGGATTCTCGCGGGAGCTCCGAGCTTCTTGAAACCAAGGATGTTGGTCCGAAGTATGATTTATCACCATTTCGACAATGATGCGTATTCCTCGGCTATGCGCCGCTGCTAGGAACGCCTTGAAATCCTCGAGCGAACCGTAACTCGGATGAACCGAAGTGTAATCTGCGATGTCATAACCGTCATCCCGCAATGGTGATGGATAAAAAGGCAAAAGCCAGATAGCGGTAATTCCCAATTCCTGCAGATAATCGAGCTTCTGCATTAGTCCAACGAAATCTCCTGTGCCGTCAGCATTGCTGTCGCAGAAACTACGCACGTGAAGCTGATAAATAACGGCATCCTTATACCACAAGCTATCTTCTTGAGTAATAAATCTCACATCATCCTTCGCATCTGCGAAACTTTCAACCGGTGATCTTCTCGCGGTGCTCATCGTATTGGCCTCAAGAATTCCAACGAGTTAATTCAACTGGGGTAACACCTTAATTTATTGAAGACGTCATGATCATTCCCGCCTATCCTAATGTCATGCTTTGTGCCTCTGTCTCGCGCATCGTATGCTCCTCCTGTCCTGAATACAAACTAATTCCTCACCAGAAAGCCCCACCGAGATCGGCGGTTCCTCTCGGTTTCGTCCAACTTCCTGCCTCATACGCGAAGCTCTTGTAGCGCACCATTGGCTTGCGGCTGGGCCTTTCAATGCCGCCAGTCTGCTCGCCGATCTCCTCGGCAACGAAATCAGCTCTTTAACTCCAGCGAGAAACGGCTGGCCCGCACTCTTTTGCTTCTCACTCGCCAGGGCATGCAGGACATGCCTCAGACAATGCTTCCCAAAATATCGCAAGAGACGCTGGCGGCAATGATTGGCGCAACGCGTTCTCGGGTCAACTTGTTCATGACCAAATTCAGAAAACTAGCCTTCCTTAGATATGATGGTGGTCTCCACATCAACCCTTCACTCTTAAATGATGTCCTGCACGAGTAATACTTTGACACCTCACCAATCGTCGGATTGTGTTCAGAAATGGACAGCTTTACTTCGGTCGAGTGGGCTACCCTGTGCGGTGTAATGTTGCCAAGATTATTGCTTCCTTGAGTGCTACAGCCCACGGGATGAGATATATGAAACTGTTTGTCCTCTCACTGGCCGGATTTGTAACGCTGTTCGGGATGATGGCCACTCCTGTTCGATCTTGGGTTCTGCCAACAGACATATCTCAAACCCAAGCGCAGCCAGAGGCCAAGACATATACCGGTACAATTCTGAAAAGTGGCGGGAATTTTGTCCTGAGTGAATCAGGAACCGAGTCTATGTATTTGCTCGATAACCACGACATGGCACGCCCGTATGAAGGGAAGAAAGTAAAAATCACCGGAACAATCGATGGGGCCAGTAATTTGATTCACATCGAAACGATTCAGGAGATCGTTTAGCGGATAATCCTAACTCGAACAATATCAAATCGTATCAAGCACTAGCTGACCTTTATCATGAAGGAGAAATCTAAAACATGCATACCCAATACAAGGAACCGCCAACTCACGAACAGATACAGCGGCGAGCTTACCAACTTTCCTTGGAGCGCGGCTTCCACCCCGGCAATGACTTTGCCGATTGGCTTGCGGCCGAAAAGGAACTAACTGAGCTCTCAGAATCCGGGGGTGAGAACAAGTCACCCGCGGTCTTGCGAAAGTACGTAACTGCTTGAACTACCTGGATGCCGCGATCCAGGTGTACAAAAGTGAACAGACAGGGACCTCCGAGCCGGCGTACACTATTGATAATATGTTGCGTGTATGACATCCCCCGGGGCCGATGCAAAGCAATCCCACCGCATTTGGTCCCTCATCCTACATCGCGTGCTGACTCTCAATAAAATCCAATTCCTCACCACGTCCTCTTAGGCCAGAAGATAAATGTGAGAAATATCACAGATGCGAGACGCTTCGTTGGCAAAGAGGCACTCATCGCTTCGGCGCCATTTTATCCACGCTAGAGCTATTCAGGACTCCTTCCGATAACCGCGCTTACCAGTGGTTGACTTTTGGTCCTTAGCTGAGGATTGTGCGGGTGATTTCTATCGTGATTTTACTTTGAGGTACGCAAATACTGCTTCCTTTCTGTTCAGGTATTCTTCAAACATTTGGACTTCGGCAATGCACTGCTCCCGTAAGTCATTATTGGTCTCAAGTGAAACAGGGGTCTCCGCCCGCGCCAACATTGCGCTTAACTTTATCGCCTCGGTCGAAAAGTGAGTAAACGCCTCAGAAAAGGCGGAAGCCAAATCGGCTAGAGATTTATCTGATGAGGTTAAAATCATTCTGGATCTATCCCCCCGGATAGCAGCGCGGCCGAAGTTGAAGGCGCCTGGAGCAAGGATAAAAGCATTCTTAGGTCGTGTCTTTTTAAGATTTCGCAATTTGGCGGGACATCATCTCAAAAACCAATTCTGCTCCTCGGGTCGGCCTGTCTTCTAAGTACTTCTCCCGCGGTTGTCCCTTCACTGATCGATTTGTTTGTTTTCATATCTTCTGCTGCACCCCAGTCGCTGGCATCGCTTCGATCAACCGCGGTCGGACCTCTAACAGCCGCCGCGTCAGATGACTCGCCGAAGGATCAGGGACGAACGTATCTCCTTAACTTCCGGCCAGCGACCGTTGAGCAGTCCGTAGCTTCGACACTCAAAACACATCTGAATTGCTTGCTCTCTTTCAGTGTTTAAACGATCGCCGCAATGTCTGCACCGCGAGAGCAAGGAATCGTCGTCAGCCAGAAGCAGAGCTCGTACATTAGTCATCCGTGATGCCATATGTTACTGTGGATTGATTCAAGCGCGTACTACTGTCCCGTTCCGTACATGTTTCCAAGATTGAATGGAAATCAGAAATATTTATTTTAAGGGGTGGGGAAGTACTGAGGCACGACAAAGAACCGTGAAATGTTCAGGGTGTTTCCTTTTGAAAAGGCAGTATGAATTGCGACACAATATCTCATCTCCTCATTTGTGAAACTTGGCTGGGCCGTCAACCAAACATTGTTATGTTTATTGAGAGGAATATCATGACGACTCGTGGAATTGAAGGCCCCTCCGGACGAATCAAATCGTTCTCTCATCGTACAACTGCGATAACCGCATAATAGATAGAGGCGCATTTTAGAGTAGGTCATCGGTATTCCCCTCAATTGTGTGAAATAGATCCGAAGATGTGGAGGACACGATAAAATATTCTGACGGCAGGATTGTTTGGTACGGCCGCTTCGACAAAACTCCGGCCGACCCGTTTCAGATACACGGTCCGTGTTTTTGTTCTCGCCGAACCTAATCAACGGTCGGCACAGCCCCGAGCGATCGCAAGAGGGCCGAGGCACGAATGATGTCGACCTACGCACCTCAGTTATGGCAGGGGATTGCCCCGTGTTCACGGTTCAGATATTCTAGAACGCTGTGATGAAGCGAGCGCAAAGAAGTCCGCTGCCAGTCTGTTTAATTTCGAATCATGCGTATGTGCTGAGTATATTAGAGCGCGTGCTTAACAATTCAACCTATAAGTTGATTTCGATACAATATAAGTCAATGCTCGGAAGTGATGTGCGCGACATCCAAGTGCCTAAGGCACTCGTTTACGTCGTCGATGCCCACGTTCCGGCACCCGCAGCACGCGCGCTGTTGTCCAATATCCTGTGCCATTACCCAGAGGCGCGAATCATCATAATCAGTCAAAAGCTTGACTCAGGGGAATCCTACCCTTTACTTCAGATGGGGGCCAAGGGGCTGCTCACATACGAAGAAATGCGAGAGCAATTGCCGAGTGCCCTGCCGCTGGTGGCCAAAGGAGGATTCTGGGTGCCGCGCGCCGTCCTTTCCGGTTTTGTCGACTCGATCTTAGGAGGAGCACACAGGCGAGACTTGATGGCCTCTTCAACGGCCATCTTAAGCCCTCGTGAGCAGGAAGTATTGGGTGTGCTGCTTGAAAATCTGTCCAATACCGAGATTGCAGGCAAGCTTGACATCACTGAACGCACGGTGAAGTTTCATGTTTCGAACGTCCTCAATAAGTTTGGAGTCCGTCGCCGCGCCGACCTGATCCTACATTGTTATCAAAGGCATGGTGTCACACCGATAGATTGTAGTGTTCCCCTCTAATTTAGACAGTCAGGGCCTCGTTTTTTAGTACACCTGCGAAAGCCAAGAAGGCCTCGTGCGGAGTGCGATTTTGGACTCCGCGGTGAGGCCGATCGGGATTGTACACCTGGATCCAGCGCCGATCGACTCCCGCGCTTCCTGCACGCTTCGATATTCCGCCGTCCAGACTTCCTCTTCTTTCAGACTGCGATGGAACCGTTCGATGTAGCTGTTGCCTTCCGGGTGATGATACGCCGTCCGCCGATGATTGATGCCCAGTCGGTTTAAGGTCTCGATGAATCTCGTTAAAGTGAACTGTGTTCCGTTGTGGGTGGTCAGCGTCACACGGGCGGCACGGCTGCCCTCGTGCAGCCGTGCCAGCATCGCTTGCTCAACAGCTGCCAGCGCGTCTTCGGTTCGGCAGCGGTGCGAGAGATTCCAGCCCACGATTTCCCGTGTGCAGCAATCGATCACACAGACCAGATAGGCCCATCCCATGGCTGGCCCCGTCCAGATTTTCGTCATATCCGACTGCCAGATTTGATTCGGCTCGGCGGCCTCCACGCGACCCACTCTTTCTTGCGTCATGCTCGCAGACGACGCGAGCGCACCAGCAGGCCACGTTCTCGCATCACCCGCAGCACACGCTTGCGATTCACGTGAAGACCTTCTTTCCTCTGTAGCCACCAAGCCACTCGCCGGTAGCCGTACGCCAGTTTCTCGCCGCACGCCACGACGATCTGCTCAGCGTGGCTTCGATCGGCCCGGCTGCCTCGCGGTCGCTTCCGGTAGTACAGACTCGACCGGCTGATGGCCAATGTGGCCGCCACCAGCGTGGCTGTGTAACCCTGCGTTACCATCTCTCGCGCCTGGGAGTGAACTTAACCGCAGCTCGCTCCCCCACGACGTTTTTTAGGATTTCGATCTCCAGCGCCTTCCGCCCCAGCGTCCGTTCCAGCTGCCGGATGCGATGGTCTTTCTCAGTTTCCGCGACGGCAGCGTTTCTCCCCCCAAGCGCTGCCTTCGCTCACTGTTCCGCTTCATCCTTCCAGCGATAGAAGAGATTCGGAGCGATTCCGTGACGCCGACACGTCTCCGAAACGTTTCCGCTCTTGATGCCTTCCTGCACGCTCTGCCACTTCTCTTCAGGGGATCGATCGACACGCGGTTTTCTGCCCATGTTGCCTCCTGTTTTGGAGGCCCTGATTCTACCTAAATGAGGTGTCCAGTTTTAGAGGGCAGCACTACAAATGTCTCCACTTGTCTATCCATTCCTGAACACGGATACTCTTGCTTTTCCTCACGTTGTAGCGATCAGCAGTGACAGGGGGAGCTCACGAGGTTGATTGAAAGGGCCCCATGGATATGGACTGGAGGAATGAAACAGAGGCAATTCAACCCCTTCACTTGTCTCAGCGAACTCCTACGCGAACATCTCGATGCCTAGGCGAATTGGCGCGCCCCGATAAGTCCTGCATTCTCGGGTCTTTCACGATTATTTGAACTAATCCGCTTGGATTAGATGTATGGCCACGTTATTGCTCATGTATATCTGGGTGAGAACCGGGGGACGGAATTGATCAATGAAATAGATTTTGTCAAGCTATCAGTCACGCCAGCTCGCGCTCTTTCCGCAGACACAGTTCCTCACACCTCCATACTTCTGGTGCCGGAACAAACCGGTGCGAATGGAAAAACTAGCCTTGTGAAAATAGAATCCGACCGCGATGTAATCCGCTGTTTTACCTGCGGGATGGTGCAGTACCGGACCCGAAATGGAAATTGCCGCCGGTGCCTTCAGCTGCTCACGCCGAAAATAGAATTCCTTACTCCACCTCCGGACTTAGAGGGCCATCTAGTCGACGATCGTCGACCTTTTGAGAAGTGGCCGAACCGCGACACGGTGGAGAATATTGGTCAACGCATCCGGCAGTTGCGCGAATCGCGCGGGATGACGCAGACCCAGCTCCATGTGTGCTCGCGCATATCCAGGTCGTACCTGTCCCGGATCGAAAACGGACAGATGACGCCCAGCCTCGGAACGCTCGAAAAGATTTCCGAAGCGTTTGGCATTGGCTTGAACCGTTTCTTTGTCCCGGAAACGAACGGCGAAGCTCTCCTGGAAGATCCATTCATCCAGGGGTTGCGGCCCTTCCTACGGCAGCTCGACTGGGAACAGTGGCAATCGATTCTCAAGCGTCTAGCCGCGATCAGCGACCACGTCTCCACAAGAAATGGGGGGGTGCATAACTTAGCGCAGCCTCGGCCGGCTATCATCGAAAACGTGGGGCGTCGGAATTACCCAGCCGCGATTAGTTATCGGTAACGCGTCCGGCCACTCAGCTGCGACGATGGAGGATCGGAAATGAGCATAATTAAAATGAATTCAACGTTCAAGGTTGGGGAAAATATGCCCGAGACGCGTCTTTGGCGGGCAGTGATTGCGAGAACTATTCAGGAATGGATTTCCGGACCACTTCGTCGCCAGCGTGAAGCTGAGCAGTATCTGTTCGATGATAACAGGGATTTCCACATGGTTTGTAAGTCTGCCGGGATGGACAGCGGAGAATTGCGTTCGCGGCTGGCGCGTTTGCGTGGTCACGCGATACCGGACTTTCTGCTGGCTGCGGCGTAGATTCTTCCTTATCAATCGGACGGATTGCACGCTTCCGAATACGAGGCGAACAATCAAATAATTGAAAGCAAGAAGAGAAGACAATATGTCTAAAGTGACCTTCAGCAGTTCCCAAAGCAAGCAGATAACCATGGCGATACCCGTGTTCATTTATGGGTGCAAGGAAGGTGGGGATCCTTTTCAAGAGCTGACCCGGACCTTGGTTGTCGACGTCGGAGGGGGACTCATTGAACTGGAATCACCGGTTGTAAACGGATTGCGAGTCCTCACGGTCAATGAGAACACTGACGAAGAGGTTGAATGCTGCGTAGTATGCACCCAAGAGGGCCTCGACGGGAAAGTGGAAGTAGGGATCACCTTCGATAAACCCTCACCGAACTTTTGGGGAATCAAGTTTTTATCCGAGGACGGGAGTCTCGGCCAAAGCAAACACGCTGACAGTCGTCAATTCATAGACGGAGGTACCGTTCCCGTAACCGCGGCAATGTACCGCAAACTTATGGGGCGTACACACTGATTGTAGGTATGCCACCTATGTTATGGCCTGTTTTCAGAGGAAGGTGCATTTCAGCCGTTCAATTGTCACTTTTCGATTGTGCTCTTACGCATCCCGAAGTGTTCTTTCAATTCTCAATCGCCACTGATATGTAGTGCTCCCCTCTAAAACTGGACACCTCATTTAGGTAGAATCAGGGCCTCCAAAACAGGAGGCAACATGGGCAGAAAACCGCGTGTCGATCGATCCCCTGAAGAGAAGTGGCAGAACGTGCAGGAAGGCATCAAGAGCGGAAACGTTTCGGGGACGGGTCGGCGTCACGGAATCGCTCCGAATCTGTTCTATCGCTGGAAGGGACGGCGTATCATCACCCGGAAGGCAACAGCTACATCGATTGGTTCCATCGCAGTCTGAAAGAAGAGGAAGTCTGGACGGCGGAATATCGAAGCGTGCAGGAAGCGCGGGAGTCGATCGGCGCTGGATCCAGGTGTACAATCCCGATCGGCCTCACCGCGGAGTCCAAAATCGCACTCCGCACGAGGCCTTCTTGGCTTTCGCAGGTGTACTAAAAAACGAGGCCCTGACTGTCTAAATTAGAGGGGAGCAATACAAGATTCGTTACTCCAACCTAGTCAGCACTTTTACGTATCGAGTTGTTTCTCTCCGGATTGTTCTTCCCAATGCCATCGAGGTACTAAATAGCACTCAGCTTCCGACGCTCACTTTGGTCCCCTCTTACTCGGACGCAAACAATGATTAGCCTAGAGTTACTCTGCGAGAAGCATATGTCACACAACTTGAAATATTCTGGTGCAATTGTTTTAACTGGGGTGTAGATGTCTGAACAATCTAAACGACTCGCTGCGCAATTTGAACACTATTCCTCCCACCGACAAAATGATAGAATTGTGAGCAACTTCATTTCGATACTGCCAAACTGCGTGTTTCCCTTCAGCAATGGGCCAATGTCTAACGAGTTGCCAGCTTTGCATTTTCCCAAAACAAACTGAGGGCACAACTGCAGCAAGTTATCTAGGTCAGGCTTTTCTATTGTCAGCCACAGATGGGCACAAGGGGATCCTGTTACCTGTGTGGGTCTTCCGTCCTTCAATGCATCGGACAAAATTATGCCCGCACCAAACGCTCGGGATCCGAGAAACAAGCTTATCAGTAACTGGAATGTTCGGAGGGAATACCGGTTTCCATTTTTACGTCCATCATCAAGTTTGGAATCTTAAAAGCATTGGGAGAAGGCTATCGACTCGTGAAAGAAGCAATCGTCGAAACTCCTGTTTCTGTATGGCGCTGAGCGAAGTAATTCTCATCGTGAAGCTGTCGGTAGATGTGTCCTGCAATCCCCGCGGCCATGGGTCCCCGTACGACGTGGCTCTGCCCACGCATCAGGATGACCAGGACTATCTTTGGGTTCACTTGGTCCGCGAAAGATACAAACCATCCAATGCGCGTGCCTTGATCCGAACACGAGCCGGTCTTCCCTGATGCTTGTGCATCATCAGATATGTAACTGCGTCGAGCCGTTCCATGGAGCACGGCTGCGAGCATGCCTTTACGAACGTCATCGAGTTCGGATTCGATTTCAAAGGCGCGCTTGATGCGTGGCTCAAAATTCTCCTTTGATTCGGAGGTTCGCGGGTATTGCAGATAGTACAGCGTGCCGCCATTGGCGATCGTTGATGCGAGCGCACCCAGCTGCAGCGGGGTCATCTGGATCCCTTCACCGAAGCTCGACATCCGGGCAACTCCTCCTCGTTTCGGAGGCTCGGTTGGCACTGTGCCAGGCTGTTCCTCGGAGATTTCATAGCCGGAAAGCTCGCCGAGTCCTAGCGTTCTGGCGTAGCCCGCCACAGTGTCAAATCCCAACCGTCGGCCGAGTTCCTCGAAATACGCGTTGTTGGAATAGGCGATCGCTTCGGTCAAGCTCAAATACTTGCGCCGCGAAACGCGAATTACAGTGTCACGTGTAACCACGCCTTCATACAGCGCGGCCAGTGCGATCACCGGTTTGATTGTCGAACAAGGGATGAAACCGGCTGAGAAGGCGAGCTTCTGATTTACGATCGACAAGATGCGCCCGTTCGAAGGGTCGATCGCAACTACCGATCCATTGTAGCGTCCGAGGGCCTTGACGGCAGCCTGTCGCACGATCGGGTCATCGTCGGCGGTGATGTCGTCCAGGGCAGAGTCAGCGAACGTCGGTACCCCATTGCGGGATTCGACAGGGCGCTTGTGCTTGACGTGAGCTATCGGCGGCGCAGCAGCGGCAATCGCCGGCTGGCTCATGGCAAACACCGGGGATAACAACACAAACAGTAATCCACGTCCGATCGTATGTTTTTGAATCATTGTTTAAGCTCGGTTTCGAATTGCAGCCGTCAGAATCCCTTCGCCGGACCTTTGCTGTTCCATGCATTGCTACCGTTCGCGCGTACATGTTGTGCGGATGATGTTGAGCCCTTTGAAGATACTCATAGATTATGCGGATGCAGGAAAAAATTAGACTGGTCGCAGGTACAAGATTAGTACAGGAAGCTTGAGTGTCCGAGTGGAAACTGAGCTGGACAGTGCGGTGAGCAAACGTGCACCTTAATGGGACTTGAATTGCTAAAGAGCCCCTGAAACAGGTTTCTCAGTCTTTCGTATACCAGTAGGACACATACTCAAAAGTGTCCTATTGTGGACATTCTGTCTTCAGCCTCCCATCGCAGTATATGCGCTAGAGCGATTGTTACATTGACTCGCGTACACAACGATATACTACTCATCGACGATGACCCTTGCCATGCTAAGGCGATTGAACAATCCTTGATTGCCTTTGGTGACATTCCATCGAATTTCGAATGGGTCAGGACCCTCTCCAGCGGCCTCGAAAGACTGGCCCGCAAAGAAGTATGGGCAATTTTCCTCAATCTCTTTTTGCCCGATAGCCAGGGCATCGAAACAATTGACCGGCTGTTGGCGGTTTCTTCCGCCGCGTCAGTCGTTGTTCTCGGCGGAATGGACAATGAAGGGATTTGTAGAGAGGCCATGCTGCACGGAGCGCAAGACTACCTTTTAGAGGGCCACCTCGACAAATACGCGTTTACGCGTGCAATTCGCAACATCATTGAGCGCGAAATTGCACGACTGGAACTATTTAATGAAAAGGAGCGCGCACAGGTCACTCTCAACTCGATAGGCGATGCTGTGTTAAGCACCGATGTTAATGGCAACGTGACCTACCTGAATGTAGTTGCGGAACAAATGACGGGATGGACCAGGAAGGAGGCAGTGGGCCATCCGCTCAGTGACGTATTCCAAATCCTTGATGGGACTACGCATAAACCGTCACCCAATCCCATGGAGCTTGCAATTCGGCTAGACAAAGCCGTAGGGCTGAGCGCGAACTGTATCCTGGTTCGACGGGACGGATATGAGTGCGCCATTGAAGACTCCGCCGCTCCGATCCACGACCGGGATGGACAGGTCACGGGGGCAGTGATCGTGTTTCATGACGTGAGCATGGCTCGGTCGATCGTGCTGGAAATGTCTCATTTGGCCCAACATGACGCGCTTACCGATTTGCCCAACCGATTGTTGCTGAACGACCGGCTTGCCCAGGCGATTTCGCTAGCGCGCCGCAATCATCATCAGCTAGCAGTCCTGTATTTAGACTTGGACGGTTTCAAAAACATCAACGACTCCCTCGGACACTCCGTGGGCGACAAACTTCTCCAATCCGTAGGGCTATGCTTGTCGGCCGCCGTTCGCAAATCTGACACAGTAAGCCGGCAAGGTGGCGATGAGTTTGTGATATTGCTTCCGGAAGTCGCCCACGCAACAGATGCAGCCATTTCCGCCGAAAAGATCCTCACCGAACTTAAGAAGACCCACAACATCGGCGAACACCGTCTTCACGTTACGGCGAGCATAGGCGTAAGCACTTACCCCGGCAACGGTGAGGATGCGGAGAACCTGATCAAGAATGCCGACACGGCGATGTATCACGCCAAGCAATGTGGACGCGACAATTACCAGTTCTTTAAGCCGGACATGAGTCTCCGGGCCGTCGAGCGCCAATCGCTGGAAGGCCAACTTAGATATGCTCTGGAACGCCAGGAGTTATTGCTGCAATACCAACCAAAGGTAAATCTCAAGACAGGGGCCATTGTTGGTGTCGAGGCGCTCCTACGTTGGCAACATCCAGAGCGTGGGCTACTTCTCCCGGGGCAATTCCTGACCATCGCCGAAGACACTGGCATGATTGTAGCCATCGGCCAATGGGTACTGCGAGAGGCATGCAGGCAAACGCGGGAATGGCTTGATGCGGGCCTGCTAGCCGTCCCCGTGTCCGTCAACATCTCGTCGCTGGAATTTCGGAGCGAGCAATTTCTCGAACAGGTTCAAGATGCTCTGAATGATGCCCGCCTGGATCCCAGATATCTTGAGCTCGAATTAACGGAAACCGTTCTCATGCGACATGCTGAGTCAACTACCTACATGCTTGGACGACTCAAAGCCATCGGGGTGCGGCTGGCCGTGGATGACTTCGGCACCGGCTATTCCAGTCTGAGCTATCTGACTCGATTTCCGATTGACTCCCTGAAACTCGACCAATCGTTCGTGCACAATATCATTACCGGATCGAATGATGCCATCGTCATCAGCTCGGTCATTGGTATGGCCAAGAGTCTCAAGCAAAGTGTCATCGCCGAGGGAGTGGAAACCATAGAACAGTTGGCATTTCTCCAGGCTCGCGGCTGCGATGAGGGGCAAGGATATTATTTCAGTCGGCCCACGGATGCACAGCGGTGCGCGACCTTACTTGAAATGCCATGTCAGCAAATGTTTGGAAATAATGGCGTGATTCCTTTTCACCATGACGCGAGGCTGCATCGCCGCTGAGCCTCGACTCAGTTAAAAGTCTCCGACTCACGACATCTTACCGACTAGGAGCTGCCTTCTTGTAGATACCCCCAGACAAACGCCAGGGCCGTCGAGCTCCGGCATCATCCAGTCGAGAAGGGCAAGCCGCGGTCCATCTGGCAATGACAATTGCTGCAAGGCCGACCGCCCATTATCAACCGCGATCACCTCATACCCCTCTCGTTCCAGTGTTTTCTCGAGCAACCGTCCAGCGACAGATTTCCAGTTTATCAATCCGCATGTAACGATCTCTATAGATGTCACAGATGCTAAAGGGAACTTCCAGAATTGGCAAGGAGCCCCACTAGCCCTAATCGTTTGAGCCGAACTGGGCGGACGAGAGATTCCATCAAGCTTGGCGACGTGATCACGATAAGCGGCTTTCCTGACAAAAGTGGATCGCCAGAAATCTGAAATCAGAAAGTCGTGTTGGCGAGCGGCGAGGAACTCGATACCGATGGTGGAAATTAACTCGCACGTGCCGCGGCTCACTCGTTGGCTGCCCGCAAGCATATGCAAGTCCTGTGAAGTCCTCCTGAGGAACTTCTTATGCTCTATGATGCGGCAATGAGTTGGAGCCCAAGCTCTCGGGCCTGTTTGCGAAGCCTAGCTTCCAGACGTTGGCGATGTTGCATTTCGTTTTGTGCGCAGATGGTCTCATGGTATTCCTGGCCTGCGGTCACCATGTGATAGATGATACGCGCCAGTTTATGCGCCGTGGCCGTAATCGCTTTGGGAGCGCCCAATTTGGCTCGCATCCGGCGATAGAAGTGCCCGAGATAAGATTGGCTATGATGGAGAGATAGAGCTGCCATACGAAGTGCTGTGGCGGCGCGATTCTTGACTTTGCGTGTTTTGACCGACAGCACTTTCCCACCGCTGATCCGGTTGTCTGGACACAATCCGAGCCAGGATGTGAATGCCGGCCCCTGGGCAAAGTGCGAGAAGTCCGGACCGACCTCCGTCAAGAGGGTTTGCGCGGTGAGAACGTTTATCCCTGGAACTCGTGCCAGGTCCACTCCGAAGATGCGATGGAGATGGCTGCGCAGATCGAAATGTGGTTGGTCACTGTTTGGTTTTCGCTGCTCTGGTGATTTCGCCAGCGGACCTTCGGGCGGATCCACTTTCGATTCGAACGCTTCAAGATACTGCGCAATTTCTGTGTCGCACTCTCCGATCAACTCTTGGTAATGACGAAACGCCAACAGCGACTGGCGGAGCGTGAACAGGTGCTCGTGTCGGTAGTCTCCCACCAGCGATTTGGCGATGGTATCCGCACTGGCTTTGATCCGTCGGTCGCGTAGTGCAGCCAACGTTTGCGGATTGCGCTCGCCCGCCAGGATCGCTTCCAGGATTGCCACACCTGTCATGCCGGTGATGTCGCTGATCACGTGGTGCAGTTGCAGATTCATCTGATCCAGTGCCTTCTGCATATGTTGGACATGACTCGACGCCATCTGCACCAGATCATTCCGATGACGGAGGATCGAACGCACCGTGCAGACCGCCTGTTCCGGCCGGAACGATCCGCGCAGTAAACCCACCGCATGCAGATACTGCAACCATTGACAGTCGGAAACATCCGATTTGCGCCCCGGCACATTCTTAACATGACGTGCGTTGACCAGGAAGACACGGAATCCTTGCGCCTCCAAGATCTGAAAAAATGGGATCCAATAAACCCCCGTCGATTCCATCGCTACCGTCTCGATGTGGCAGCTTTTCAACCAGTCTGCAGCGGCACGTAGGTCTTCCGTAAAGGTCGAAAAACGACGCACCGGTCGTGGGTCTCGGTCCACAGGAACGGCAATGTATATTTCTGTCGCACCTACGTCCACACCGGCAGCATGCGGGTTCAGGCAGTGCAATACTGGCGCACCTGTCGTTCGGTTATTCTTCCGTCTTCTCGACATGGCTCTCCCTCAACTGAAATAGATGTGCCATGCGGGACGGCCCAGACTGTGCAGTATCGAGTACTCTCCTGAACGAGATCGACGTACCTCCGTAGGTGGACGCCGTCATCACTGATTTGAACACGAAGTCTGGGACCACACTCCTAAACGGGCTCTCGAAGGACGCACCATTCGACTTTTCGGCCTACTTGCCGTCACGCATGGCCTTGCTCATGATACTGCCGCAGGCCTGACATTCAGTTCCTCACCTGATTGACCAGCCCATCGCGGGTGCTTACTCCTAAGAAAGTGGCCGCTAAGTTATTCATTCTTCAGGGAGGCGCAGCGCCACTTTCTTCCGTCCCTGTCTGGGCGGTGCCCAGTCAATCGCTCATCGGAATGTGGCTTTTTGTCCGACATAGCAACTGCAGATTCCACTGTTGCCTCTCTTCTTGATTTTTCCCAGTGAACACAGTCGATATCGAATGAATTCTCGTGGTTCGGAAATAGCAAGGCCAGCAAAGGGCTAACAATCTTGCCAATCGCCGGCCTCGGATCTAATGGCAAACGCCATCAGTTCTCTGTTTTCCATTTGACATTGCCAAAGTCTGATCAAATGTCACAACATATCTTCTATGCAGCTTTCCGGCTGGCAGTACTTTTCCTTCTCCGCTCTGCCCATCTCTTCTTCATCATTTCCGATAACCGCTTTCTTCCTTCCGCAGTAAGGTGACGACCTTTCTTTGCTTTCCGGATGACCAGGGTGGGAGACGCGCTCCTTTTAGAACCAATTCTTGCTCCATCTGTTCCTTCGAGTGCTGCTATAGCTCGATTGAGGCGGTCTCTTTCTCTCTTCAACTCTGACAGAATTGCCGCTATGTCCACGATTCCTCCCTTAATGCGCTTTCTGTTTTGGATTGAGTGTCTCCTACCTGGGACAAGCATCATCTCATGACCTGGGCGCGGTTGCCAATTGCAAGCTAACTTTCTTTGTCTGCGGCTCTACGGTACGATCTAACCGATTGATTTCTGAATCGCAACTTGGCAGGCTTTCGCCAAACGTTTCCCGGCGCTCCGCTAGTGGGCTGGACAAATTGCTTCCCCAAAAGCGTGCGAGCTCAACCGGTCGATGCAACGCGATTTAATATAAATCTTGTCTCTAAAGGTGGTGTTTTTGACGCAAGGGAGACGGGTGAGGCTTTCCGCGATGCAGAGGGCCGACACGTGAAGCCGTTGGAAGGCGGGACAGTCGTTGCATCAGATTGGGCGGCCTTTGGCAAGAGCCATGTGTCAATTCACTATCTGTTGCCGCAGCACGGTGGGATTGTTCCACCGGCGCGTCGGGGCTCGCCGTTAATGCTCACATTGGCCGAGCGAGAGCATCTATCGAGGGATCGTTTCCGGTTCGTCGATTCGTGAGATATAAGTGTGGTGATTCTGTTTGCATTGCTCGCGGCTTCGGCACCAATGGTTAGATCCGACTTTGCCGTCCTACGCTCTGGAGCGCGGATTCATGTAACGGGGTATGAGGCTGCTGGCGATCGAATGCGGCTCTGCGTGCCCGACGGCACGATAGAACTTCCAATCGACGACATAGTTTCAGTTGAACCGGAAGATACATTTCCAGCAAATACCGCCCCGCCGCCAATCGTAGGACGCTATTCAACACTGATTCGCGCGGCTGCCATAAAACACGTCATCGATGAGAAGCTGATCGAGCAGGTGATCGCAACCGAATCGAGTTTTAATCCACACGCAAGGTCGCGCAAGCTTGCCATGGGGCTGATGCAACTTCTTCCTGGAACTGCGGCGCGCTATTGCGTCGTGAACGTATCCGACTCAGCTGAAAATATTGCCGGGGCATGCGCTATCTCAGGGATCTTTTAGTTCGTTACCGCGGGAATGTGCAACTGGTGCTTGCCGCACATAATGCCGGACCGAGAACGGTCGACCGGTATAAAGATACCCCTCCAATCCCAGAAACAGGGAGTTACGTGCGGCGGATCACGGCGAAGCTTGTGACAACTCGAAAGAACACACAACGTATGGACTGGCCGTGAAAGAGTACATGAGAGAACTAATCTTAAGAATTCCACGATTTCCTCGTAGGGTAAACAAACTGTGGGATCGGAAACAGAAAGAGGAACCTCTGATCGGTCCGGCGCGGAAGTCGCCGATTGTCGGTCATGCAGAACCACAGTGAGCACTAAGTCGTTCATGCGAAGCCCGCCATTGTAATTAGTGAATCCCAATTTCTTGAATTTGTTCATGAAATAATTCACGTCTGAGCGCCTGTTGTCGACCATTTCCGCCAGCGTCTCTTGCGGCACTTTGGGAGGCACGAACGGTGGTTTTTCATGATTCCGTCATGCCCTTGCCAATTGTGAACGACTGATGCTGGACGTCGACTTAAAAGGTTCTGCGAATATAAGAGTGCAAGGATTGGCATCTATTGTCTCATTGGAACAACGTCCGCAATTGAACAGTTGCTCGGTCCTGCTGTGCATAACATCTTGCAACCACACCGCGAGAGCCGATGAATGGGATTATGGTTGTGCATGACTCGTTCTGAGCTTCGTAAAAACGTCGGCATGGGCAAAATGTGACGCACGCGCGAAGACATTATTGCGGAACCCCATCCGTGTCCCGTCGCAAATGCAAAGCGCTTCAGGATTTTGGAATTTCAGGGTAAATAAATGCAAACACGCGAAGGATTTATTGAATGTGGAAATCCTACCTGTCGAAGGTCGGCCAATGATGAAGACTGGAGGACGCTAAAGCGCTATTGTCTTTGCATACTGCTAACAACGTTTTTGACAATTCCCGCATGGCCCCAGCAAAAACCTGAAGATCTCACCACCCGAAGTATAGAAGATCTGATGAACATACAGGTCACATCCGTCTCGAAAACTGAACAGACACTTTCCCACACCGCTTCGGCGGTTTTTGTTATCTCGCAGAGGGACATAGGCCGATCGGGTGCAACGAATATCCCCGACCTGCTCCGCATGGTTCCGGGCATGGATGTTTCACAAATCAACGGTAATACGTGGGCCATCAGCGCGCGCGGGTTCAATGGCCGGTTCAGCAACGAGCTGCTGGTTCTGGTCGACGGGCGCCCCGTGTACACGCAAACCTCCGGCGGCGTTTACTGGGATGTTTTGGATCTCCCATTGGAAGATATCGAGAGAATTGAAGTGATCCGAGGCCCTGGCGGCTCGGTCTGGGGAGCAAATGCCGTTAACGGAGTCATCAATATAATTACGTCAAAAGCCTCCGACACCCACGGAGGACTTGTAATTGTGGGTGGCGGCAATGTTGACCAGGGATTTGGAACCGTCCAATACGGCGGCAATGCGGGTAAGCAAACCGACTATCGCGTATATGTGAAATATCTCAACCAGGATCACTTGCCTAATTCCTCTGGCCGGGACGGAGGAGATGGTTGGCACATGCTCCGGGGTGGATTTCGCACCGATAGCGTCTTATCTTCTAAAGACACGCTGATGCTTCAGGGGGATATCTATTCGGCCCGCGAGAGTATCCCAACCATTGGTTTCCCGGCCGTGACTGCCACTGCGCTCCAGAACGTCGACCAGCTAGGGAACTTGTCAGGAGGTTTCATCCAAGGCGCCTGGGACCACACACTGTCTCCTCACTCGGACACGACCGTACAGGTTTCCTACGATAGGTACGAACGCGACGATATTATCCGCGAGGGTCGAGGCACGCTCGACGTTAATTTCCAGCACCACTTCAGTGGGTGGAAGCGGCAGAACATTGTCTGGGGATTGGCGTATCGATACTCGGCCTCAAATTCCTTCGGGAATCTAACTGCATCCTTTGTCCCAGCGGACCTTACGACTCAACTTTTCAGTTCATTTGTTCAGGACGAAATCACCATCATCCCGTACCGGCTCTTCCTGACCATAGGCACTAAACTGGAGCACAACTACTACACGGGATTCGACCTCATGCCAAACATTCGTGTGGCATGGGCACCTAGCCCGCACCACACGCTGTGGGCAGCCGTCTCCAAGGCGGATCGGACGCCTGGTGAGCTCGACGCCTCCGCCCGTTCAACCCTTAGTGGATTTCCGGGCCCAGGAGGAATTCCGGCCTTGGTAACTTTTATCGGCAATCCGCTCGTCAAGAACGAGGGATTGATCGCTTACGAAATGGGTTATCGAACGACAGTTTTGAAGCAACTGTCGATAGATTTCACCGCTTACTACAACAACTATAGCAATCAAGATACAGGCGAGCCATCGACGCCATTCCTGGAGAACACGCCAGCACCAACGCATCTTGTCGTGCCAATTACTTACGAGAATCTCATGCACGGAGAAACACACGGATTCGAAGTTGCGGTGAACTGGCAGGCCACCAACCGCTGGACTCTGAGCCCCGGATATGCCTTTGAGCAGATCCACATGCATCTGGCGCCCACAAGTCAGGATACGACGTCCGTTGACGGGGCGGAGGGAAGCAGCCCGGTTAATTCCGCACAACTTCGGTCACATTTTGTTCTGTGGCAGGGCCTCAGCTGGGATACATCCGCGTATTTTCTCGGAGCCCTCACCGACCCCACCGAACCTTCTTATACACGGCTCGATACGGGACTGTCCTGGCACTTCAGAGAACGTGTCAGCGCCGATGCAAAAATCCCCATAGTGCCGATTGAATTTTCCCCACCCCTTGATGTGGTAAACCGGGACGCACTCCAAATGGAGGAGGTTCCGAAACTTGTTAAGGGGGAGAGACGTGCAAGAACTCAAAGAACTGCAACGGCAAGGAATGAGCATCCAGGCGATCAGCGAGCTGACCGGCTGGGACCGCAAGACGATTCGGAAGTATGTGCGGGCGGCGGGGGTAGTACCGGAGTATGGCCCACGCTCAGCACAACCGAGCAAGCTCGATGCGTTTAAGCCGTACTTGGAGGAGCGGCTGCGTGCGGGAGTGTGGAACGCGCGGGTCCTGCTGCGAGAACTGCGCGAGCGGAACTATCCGGGCAGCTACACGATTCTGACGGACTGGTTGCGGCCCCAACGCAGCGGGGCACGCGTGGTGGCGGTGCGACGCTTCGAGACAGCTCCGGGCAAGCAGGCGCAAGTGGACTGGGGGCACTTGGGCACGCTGGAGATAGCCGGGCAAGAACAGAAGCTGCACGGTTTTACCTTCACGCTCGGTTACAGCCGGAGAATGGTGGCGGAAGCGGCGCTGGACCAGAAGCTGGGCACGCTGCTGCGTCTGCATGAAGCCGCGTTCCAGCAGCTCGGTGGCGTGCCGGAAGAGATTCTCTACGACCGCATGAAGACGGTGTGGCTGGGGACCGACGAGCGGGGCGAGATCGTCTGGCACCCGGTGTTTCAGGACTTCGCGCGCTACTGGGGCTTCACGCCGCGGCTGTGCCGGCCGTACCGCGCACAGACGAAAGGGAAAGTGGAAGCGGGTGTGAAGTACGTGCGGCGGAATTTTCTGTGTGGGTTGCAAGGGCGCGAACCCAACAGCCTGAGCGATCTGAATGCGCAGCTGCGCGAGTGGATCTGGGGTGTGGCGAACCAGCGCGTGCACGGAACCACGCATGAGCAAGTGGCGGTGCGCTGGGATGTCGAGCAGTTCAGTTTACAGACGCTGGCGGGGCAGCCGCCATATCCGTACGTGGATGGCGAGTTGCGCAAAGTGGCGCGGGATGCCTACGTGGACTGGCAAGGCAGTCGGTATTCGGTGCCCTGGCAGTATGCGGGTCAGGACGTGTGGGTGCAGGAAATTGCAGGGGAAGTGGATATCCGGACGGGCCGCGAGCGGATCGCGATGCACGGAAAATCGCAGCGGAAACATAGTGTGCTGACATTTCCGCCACATCATCAAGGGATCCCGCTGGGCGCGCGAAGAGCAGAAGGCAAGATTCTGATTCATCTGCGGCAGAGCGCGCCGGAGGTGGAGAAGCGTTCGCTGGCAGCGTATGAGCGGGTGGCGAGCGGAGGTGAGCGATGAACACCCCGATGGAGCGGTTGCAGACAGCGCTGGAGACGCTGGGATTGAAAGCGGTGCAAGCACGACTAGAGAACTTGCTGGAACAAGCGTCTAAGAAAGAAACCAGCTACGCGGGCTTTCTCGATGAGTTGCTGAGCTGCGAGGTGGAAGCACGAAGGACTCGTTATCTGCGGGCTAGACTGCAGCTAGCGCATTTTCCATTCGTGAAAACCTTCGAGCAGTTCGATTTCGGTTTCCAGCCCTCGCTCGATGAACGGCAGATTCGGGAGTTGCGTTCGTTGCGGTTCATCCACGAAGCCAGCAACGTGATTTTGCTGGGACCGCCAGGGGTAGGAAAAACGCATTTGAGCGTGGCACTGGCGGAGGAAGCGATCCGCTCGGGATTGGGGGCGTATTTCATCACCGCGCACGATTTGGCAGCGGACTTGGGGCGCGCGTATCGCGAAGGACGCCTGGATCGCCGGATGCGCGTGTACCTGGCACCGAAAGTTCTGGTGATCGACGAAGTGGGGTATCTGCCGCTGGACGATCTGGGCGCCACGATTTTCTTCCAGTTGGTGAGCGCACGGTACGAGCGAGGCAGCATCATCCTGACCTCGAATAAGAGCTACGGAGACTGGGGATCGATTTTCGGAGATTCGATCATCGCCACGGCGATTCTGGACCGGTTGCTGCATCACTCGACGACCATCAACATTCGGGGTGAGAGCTACCGGTTGAAGGATCGCCGCAAAGCCGGGCTGGTGCCGCCGCGAGGACAGGAAGGAGCGGAGGTCACGGCTCGTTCCTTGGCCTCGGACTCCGTTCCGCCCAAAACGCGCCAAAAGGCGGCGCTGGGCTCCACTCCGTCCGAGGCCAAGGAAGCCCAATCATGAGGTTCAGGGGTGGGGAATTTTCAACCGGTACAACGGGGAATTTTCAGCCGGAGTTGACAAACGTGCCTCCCTACGCATCGTTGGCCAGAATCTCCTGAAAGACCACCACGAGGAATTCGTGGATTCGACCGAAAGCGCGAGAACTACGCAAGTCAAGCGCAGCGCATACGTAAAGTTAAGTTGGCAATTCTGAGAGCGGAGCATGGTTCTGTGGATCCCTTAAGCGGAACACGACAAGGTTTGTGCAGACCGCGCCCCAGCACCTCGGCGCCTAGAGACGGCCGCGCCCGCGAGCGGATGATCACGTTAGTGATAGTAACGATCATCTTGTTCAGCGTGTCGCCTGTAGCGCGGGCGCAAGCCAATCCGCCCGGCGAGTATGAGCTTAAGGCGGCTTTCCTGTTTAACTTCGCGAAGTTTATTGACTGGCCTGAGGGCAGTTTCGAGAGTCCCCAATCTCCCTTTACGATTTGTGTTGTTGGTCCGGATCCGTTTGGAAATATTCTGGAGGACGCCATGCGGGGAAAGATGATTGGGGATCGTCCCCTTGCAATTCGACGATTAAAAGACAAAGCAGAGGCTCGGCTCTGCCAGATAGTGTTCGTTAGTTCTTCAGAAAGTGCGCACCTGGCGGAAATTCTTGGAAGCCTGCATGGAGCAAACGTATTGGTTGTAGGTGACACGAGTGGCTTTGCAGCATCGGGTGGAACGATACAGTTCACTCTCGAGGACAACCGTGTGCGATTTGCAATCAATATCGACGCTGTGGATCGATCCGGCCTGAAGTTCAGTTCAAAGCTGCTCTCGCTGGCCAAGGTCCTGCATGACGAAGGGCATTCGAAGGGGGGGTGAGATGCGGTGGTATCTGGATTTATCGATCCGACGGAAGGTTCAAAGTATTGTCATGGTCACCTCTGCTGTGGCGCTGCTGGTAGCGTCTGTCGTGTTCACGTTATACGACCGATCTACATTCCTGCGTGCGAAAACGCAGGACCTGAGCGCTTTGGCAAAAATCATCGGATCGAATAGCACCGCTGCGCTGAGCTTTGCTGATGCCAAATCGGCGAGAGAGATTCTAGCCGCCCTACGGGCCAAACCGAATGTGACCCATGCCTGCATTTACGACAAGGATGGCCGAATTTTCGCTACGCTATAACCGTGACGCGGCTCAAAGTGATTTCTCTCCTCCACCTGTGCAATCCCAGGCAAGCACGATCGTCAGACATAATATGGTCTTATTTCAACCCATCACGCTAAATGGTGAATCCATTGGAACGATTTTCATCGAGGCAGATCTAACAGACCTCAGTGAGCGGCTGATGCGGTTCTTGGAGATTGATTTCCTGGTATTACTGGTTTCCCTCGCAGTTGCTTTCTTGTTGTCTACTCGGCTTCAGCGCGTGATTTCAGGTCCAATCCGGGAACTAGCAGATACGGCATCGTCGGTTTCCACCCAGGAAAACTATTCCATCCGCGCAACGAAAAGAGGCAATGACGAGATCGGGCTCCTCTTCGACCAATTCAATAGCATGCTCGACCGGCTCCAACAGCGAGATGTCGCTTTGCAGCGAGCGCACGACAATCTTGAGAAGAGGGTTGCAGAGAGGACCTCGTATCTCAACGCTCTGATTCAGAACAGTCCACTCGGCATTTTGGTTTTGGACTCCGAACAGAAGGTACAGTTGTGCAATTCCGCATTTGAGAAATTGTTTGAGCATATACGAGAGGAGGTTATCGGGAAATCGATCACCAGTTTGTTTGCCGACGTGGAGCCCTTGTTAGAAGCTCACCGCTTGGCCCTGGATGAAACACCCATCAATCTAATGGCTCGCCTCCAACGGAAAGATCAGAGTTTTCTTGACGTTGAACTTCATACTGTGGGGTTGATGGTCAATGGCGAACTGCTCGGTTCCTTGGGCCTTTATCAGGACATTTCCATCCGAAAACGCGCCGAAGAAGAAATGCAACGGGCCAAGGAGGCCGCCGAAGAAGCCAGTCGGGCCAAGAGCGAATTCCTCGCCAACATGAGCCACGAGATCCGCACTCCGCTTAACGGCGTCATGGGCATGACCGACCTGGCGCTCGACACCGAGCTAACGCAGGAACAGAGGGAGTACCTGGACACCGTCAAGATGTCGGCAGACTCTTTGCTCATCGTGATCAACGACATCCTCGACTTCTCCAAAATCGAAGCGGGTAAAGTCGATTTGGATATGGCCGATTTCGACTCTGCGCGACAACCTGGAAGGGATACTGAAGACGCTCGCACTAAGGGCCGACGAAAAAGGACTAGAGCTGCTATGCGAGATTGCCCCCGAGGTGCCGGGGATTGTGCACGGCGATTCCAGCCGGCTGGACCAAATCATCATCAACCTGATAAGCAACGCCATAAAATTTACACATGAAGGTGAGGTGGCGCTGAAGGTTCAATTGGAGACAAGAGAGGGTCGATGACTGCATTCTGCATTTCACCGTCGCGGATACGGGGATCGGAGTGCCTCTCGAAAAGCAGAAAATCATCTTTGATCCGTTTACTCAGGCGGACCCCTCGACCACTCGCAAATACGGCGGCACTGGCTTGGGGTTGACCATTTCTGCCCGCTTAGTAGGAATGATGGGCGGAAAGATTTGGATGGAGAGCGAGGTAGGCAAGGGGTCGCAATTCCACTTCACGACGCGGATGAGGAGCCACGGAGATGTATTGGCATTAGGAACCATTGCTCCACCGGAGATCTTGCGGAGCGTGAAGGTCTTGGTGGTTGACGATAATCGCACCAATCGGCGGATACTCGACGGAATGCTACAAGCGCTGGGAGATGAATTCGACATCAGTGGAAGGAGGAGAGGAGGCGCTGGAGGAAGTGTCGAATGCCCAGAGTGTCGGGAAACCATACGAACTTATCCTGACGGACATGCACATGCCGAAGATGGATGGCTTCGAACTAGTCGAGCGAATTAGGCACCGACCGGAATTGTCTGCGCCCACGATCATGATGCTTACTTCGGCTGGCCACCGAGGGGACGCAGAGCGGTGCCGGGAACTGGGAATTGCCGCGTACTTGCTGAAACCAATCAGGCAATCCGAATTGCGCGAAGCCATTGCCCGAGTGCTCGGGGCGCGAGAACAGACAGGTGCGATTCCCCTGGTCACCAGATACTCCTTACAAGACGCTCGCGATCCGGAAGCTGTTTTGCGCGTACTGGTTGCCGAAGACAACGCCGTGAATCAGCGGCTGGCGGTCCGCATGCTCGAAAAGAGAGGGCACCGTGTGACCGTGGCCGGCAATGGGCGCGAGGCCCTCGACGCGCTGGCGAAAGATACGTTCGACTTGGTTTTCATGGACGTGCAGATGCCGGAGATGGACGGATTCGAGGCCACGGCTGGGATTCGGGAAAAAGAGAAAGGTACCGGACAGCATCAGATTGTGATTGCTTTGACGGCCCACGCCATGAAAGGTGACCGTGAGCGATGCCTGGCTGCTGGCATGGATGACTATCTCAGTAAGCCAATCCGGCCACAGGAACTCGACGAAATCCTCGAAAAGTACTTGGCGCTCCGGACAGAATCCGCCAGCGCAATCGAAGCACTTGGGCTTAGCCATTGAGCGCGAACAAGTCCGTCAGAAGGCTACGTCGCCGTATGGCCCGCTCATGCCCCAAAGGCGCGATCAGACGGAGTCCGGCAAGAGACGCAGAGGAGCAGCAATGACAAGACAAGGCGACCGCTTTTCGCAAATTGGCGTGAATCTGCCTGAGCTGCTTTTACGCGTGGAAAACGATCTCGATTTGTTGTGCGAACTGATCGGGATATTCAAAGAAGAATTCCCTCGTCTTCTGCAGTGTTTGCAGGATTCCGTTACTCGTGAGGACATGAAGAATGTGGAAGCTGCGAGCCACGCTTTGAAAGGCATGCTTTCTGGGCTTTCTGTGACGCGAGCCGCTGCGACGGCTTCGCGACTCGAACAGATGGGACGAGCAGGGACAAACGTCGGGGCTGACCGATGCCTTAACACTCCTCGAAAACGAAGTGGCGGACTTGTTGCCGGAGTTGGATGGCATACACTGCAGAGGAGAAACTGTGAAAATTCTTATCGCAGACGATGACAGGATGTCCCGCCGGTTGCTCGAGAAAACACTCGAACGAGAGGGATATGAAGTGATCGCGGTCGATAATGGCCGGTTGGCCTTGCAGCAATTGTCTTTGCCAGATGGACCGCGACTTGCCCTTCTCGACTGGATGATGCCGGAGCTGGACGGCCCGGGCGTTTGTCTAGAGGTGCGCAAGCAGCACGAACGGCCCTATGTTCATATCGTATTGCTGACTTCGAGAGGGTCGAAACAAGACGTCGTCGCGGGACTCGAAGCAGGCGCCGACGACTATCTGACGAAGCCATGGGATCCCACGGAGTTGACAGCGAGGTTGCGAGTGGGTCGGCGCATCCTGCAATTGGAAGATCGACTCGTCGAGGCGCGCGAGACCATGCGCTTCAAAGCGACACACGATCCTCTAACCTCGCTTTTCAATCGCGGGATTATCGTAGATTTACTGACCCGCGAGCTAGCACGCACGCGCCGCGAGAAGGGTTGCACGGTTGTGATGTTGGGCGATCTGGACCACTTCAAGAGCGTGAACGACACTGTACGGGCACGTCGTGGGAGATGAAGTGCTTCGGGAAATCGCGCGGCGTCTCTTGGCGTCGGTACGGTCGTATGATTTTGTGGGCCGCTATGGCGGAGAAGAGTTCCTCATTGTCCTCAATAATTGTGACTCCGCCCAGGCCATTGTGCGCGCGGAAGAGGTTCGGAACAAGATTGCGAACATCCAGTGCAGACGATGCGCGGACCGCTCCCGATCACGATGAGTTTGGGAGTTCTCGCCAGCCAAGATTGGGATCTCCATCTCGTCGAAGAGATTCTGGGCGAGGCGGATTTGGCTCTGTATCAGGCGAAAGCGGACGGCCGCAACTGCGTCCGCGTTGGGAAGCCAACTGCTCTGTGTAACGCTCAAGACCAACTTGCTAAATAACCGACGAGAATTTCAGGTGGAGGCAAACGCAGAAATTAGAACCTGTGCCGTCAATCTCCGCATAGTATATTCTAGCGTGACTCCAGCCGCACTCTAAGAGGCCGTCCCCAGCAGCGCGAAATCGAGCGGGGCATCGCTGCGCCTCTGCAACCTAGCAGCCTGTGGTGAAAGTCAGAAATTTGATTTTGTAACGTGAAGTAACTTGCTTTCGTCATTGTCTCTCATAGAATGCAATCGAGTTCTGGGAGAAGCATTGATGGCGATGGGCACACGAAGGCGGAGACAGCGGCAGGAGCGTTTGTGGATCAGCCACCAGGAGCTGGCAAAAGGGCCGGGGCATCCTTTCTACAAGCGCGTGAATGAACTGTTGGAAACGGAACGGTTCGACGAATTCGCCGAGAAGGAATGCGCGAGATTTTACGCCGAGAACAATGGGCGACCTTCGCTAACACCGGGGATCTATTTCCGGTTGTTGCTGGTGGGATATTTTGAAGGGATCGATTCCGAGCGCGGGATAGCCTGGCGAGCGGCAGATTCCTTTGGACTGCGACAGTTCCTGGGGATCGCGATAGACGAGTCCACGCCGGATCACTCCACAATTTCGCGGACGCGGCGGCTGATCGATGTAGAGACCCATCGCAAGGTGTTCTTCTGGGTGCTGGAACGATTGAGAGACCAAGGCGGGGTGAAGGGCAAGACGGTGGGGATCGATGCGACGACGCTGGAGGCCAACGCGGCGATGCGTTCGATCGTGCGGCGGGACAACGGCGAGAGCTACGAGGACTTTCTGAAAGGTTTAGCGAAGGAATCGGGAATTGCAACGCCGACGCGTGAAGATCTAGCGCGGTTTGATCGCACGCGGAAGAACAAGGCCAGCAATCAGGATTGGGTAAATCCGCATGATCGAAACGCGCGGATCACCAAGATGAAGGATGGCCGGACACATCTGGCGCACAAAGCCGAGCATGCGGTGGATTTGAAGACCGGGGCAGTCTTGGCGGTCACGCTGCAGGAAGCGGACCAGGGAGATACGACGACGGTTCTAGAGACTCTGGTACAAGCGGGCGAAAACGTAGCCGAATTGATTGGCACGGAAGGACCGGAGCAGAAACCGCAAATGCATTTGAAGGGCATCGAGGAAGTCGTCACCGACAAGGGCTACCATAGTGGGGCGGTATTGGTCGATATGAAGAGCGCAGAAGTAAGGACCTACATGCCGGAGAAGAGGCAGACGGGCCAACGGCACTGGGAGGGCAAATACGAGGAGCAGCAAGCGGTCTATGCGAACCGGCGGCGTGTGAACGGAGCCTATGTGCCACCACGCAAAGTCTCATGTGTGCTCTAGCGATGGCAGTGATCGCGGAGGCAGGCTTGCGCCAACGGATAAGGACAGGCGAGCCCAAAGTCCAGAATTGCAATTTTGCAAAACGAACTCACTTAAGCCATGTGGAATCTGTCTATTGCGTTTTTCAAGGCCAGCTCAGACAGTCAGGTTACGGTGATATTTGGCGCAAAATACGGGGCGGAAACCGACTAGGACACTCACAACACCGGAATCTCGTTCACCGAAAGTTGTCTCGGGTTTACTAGAGCCACGTGGAACAAACATCTGGGCGGACGCGAAAGGGAACGCACCGCCCCAGTTGGACGGCAAGGTTTCCTGATCCCGAAGGCAGGGAATCAGCCACCCCGTTCCCGTGCTGGCTCTGTGTCCAATTATATTTGAGTCGGTGGCTTCACCATGGTTTCAGCTCGACTTTGCGCTGGTACTGAGAGTTACAGTACGCTAGCTTGCAAGGAGATTCTCATTGAACCCTTGACAGTTTACGTTGCCATAAACAATAGTGTACCCCCACCCTCACAGTTGGCAGTTCCTCGTCGACACTGAATTACCATCTGGAAAACCTCATCCGAGGAGGAACGATGGAACGTTACGGTTCAATCTTATTTTGTTGGGGTAAGAAGGTAGATCTGCCCACTTCGTCCACATCAACAAGCGCAGCAAGTCAAAGGGCGTGCGCGACTTTAACTGCAGCGGTGTGGTTTGCCGCTTTGCTTGTTTTTACCGCTGTATCTGCGGGCGCACAGTGTCAAGGCCCAGGTGCACCGACCACAACTCAAACCGAATGCCTGACAGTGTTTCCGAATGCGGCTTCCCCTGCGAGTATTTGGTACGTAGCTACGACTGGATCAGATTCCAATGCGGGGACATCGGCCGCTCCATTTTTGACCATTGGGCATGCCGCGGGTGTTGTGAACCCGGGCGACACGGTGATTGTTGAAAGCGGCGTTTATCAAGAAGCTCTCAACTTAACTCGCGGCGGAACTCCAGGTGCTTATGTAACTTTTGAGTCGCAGACGCCGTTGGGAGCAGTGCTGGATGGGAACAGAAATGCCTTGGCCGAAGCTGTCGAATTCGCGGCCAGCTATATCCGATTCCAAGGATTTGAGGTTCGCAACTACGGCGCTGTAGTGGGCGGCGGCGACGCCTTCTCAAACTATCATGGTGGGCAGTTCATCGACATCGTTCAGAACTACATCCACGACATCGGGCGGGTTTGCACCGACACAGAAAATGGATTGGTGGGAATATTCCTCGAAGCGCCGAATGTCACGATCGAGCAGAATTTAATCCAAGGCATTGGACGATACGCACCGGGCGAGAATGGATGCAATCCATCTACGCTATATTATAAGAACCACGATCACGGGGTCTACGTAGACGTAGGTTCGAACAACGTTACGATCAAGAACAACATATTCTATCGCATTGAGCACGGCTGGGGCGTCCAAGTCTATCCCAACGGCGTGGATTCGCTCTCGATTGTCAACAACACATTCATGGATTATTATACCTATAATACAGGTAACATTATCCTGGCTTCGTCTACCGCATTGACGAATTTATTGATAAAAAATAATGTCAGCTACAGTCCTCTGACTTCTTTTATTTATAATTACTCAACCACAACCGTGACCGGAATCGTCGCCAATAACTTGATCTTTAACGGCACTGTGTTCGATACGATGCCGAGTGGAGGAGTGTCGGTTACGGGGAATATTCTCAGCACCGATCCATAGCTTGTAAACAATGGCCCCTCAACGATGGACGCCGCAACACAAGCGTTGAATGCGTACTTGCAAAGTTCCAGCCCGGCAATCGACGCGGGCTTAACTATTTCCAGTGTGACGAACGATTATATTGGAAAGGCTCGTCCGCACGGAACAGCTTATGACATAGGAGCCTATGAATATATACCGATGAATGATCCATTGATTACGACGACGTCATTGCCCATAGGGCAACCGCTTTCGCAGCGGTTGGACGTCAAGATTTCCTGATCCCGAGGGCAGGGAATCAGCCACTTTGCCCCCATGCCGGCCCGCAACCTTGGCAACTTGTAGAAGCGGCGCGCCGGAGCAGGTTGATGGTAACGCCGACCAAATTGATTTCCGCGCGGACATTTTTGCCTTCGGCGCGGCCGTGTACGAAATGGCCACCGCATTCCTAAGGTTTATTCTCAGGGATAAGCCCCACCGAATCTGATGCAAAGACTGCCCCGTTTTCCAACGGCTTCACATGTCGGTCCTCTGTACCGCTGAAAGCCTCACCCGTCTCCCTAGCGCCATAAATACCACTTTCGGAGAAATGATTTGTCTCAGATGGGTGTTGCATCGACCGGTTGAGCTGGCACGTCTTATCGGAAGGTGGTCTAGCCGGGAAAGCGAGTTGCCAGTAACAACGTTTCTCGGCCGGGCAGGGGAGTAAGAAGTTCCACGCCAAGATTCCTAATTTAGTCGTATAGTTGACGAGGAGGGAACGGACGCGATCTCGATTGCAACTTTGGGGAGCCTACCATGAAGACTCTATCAAACATTCTTGGAGCAATAGTGATTTGCATGGTCTTACTGCTGGTGACGCTGCGCTTCACCGGGCTTAATCCTCACGGAGATACGCCCGGCCCCGGGAGTTATCCCGGTTTATGGCTCAGCGGGAATCTCGTAACGACTCCGGTTGCCGACTGGTCATTCGCTGACAACATCCGAACCGTGAAGCTTCAGACCAACACCTGGTATCTGATTCCCCACTCGGTAACAATTTGGTGTATCGCTTATAATGGCCAGCTTTATCTGGCTACTTCCGGGGCTGCGGTCAGAGAATGGCCTCGAAATGTGGCGCGTGATCCCCATGTGCGTCTGAAGATCGGCAATGATTTGTATGATCGCACCTTATCCGTTGTCGCTGATCCGGCCGAAAGAGAAGCCGTGCTCCAGGTCAGAGCGAAAAAATACTCTCAGAAGTACCCGCCAGTGGGTCAAACATTTACCGTATATCATGTAATGCCTGGCTAGTGGCTTATTGGATTTTTGATTGCAACATTGGTGATCGGCGAGGTGTTGATCATTGATTGGTTCGTGCCAGATTTCACATTCCGTTCCGGAACCCGCGCCGTAAATTCCTAAGGTTTTTTCTCGGGGATAAGGCCCGCCGAGCTCAGGGATGGCTGATTACCGCCATACTCCGGGATGCCCCTTTGGAAAACACGATAGACATGGTCATAGCCCACGACATGTTCTTGCCCGTCGGGACCTTTCTCCACAGTTTCAGGGTTTCTGCCAAAGAAGGCGATGGCTTCGGTGCGATCCGCGACCAATATCATGGTCGCTTCGTATAGCTTATCGCCGATTTTTATACGCACGCGCGGATCGCGGGCCACATTGGACGTCCAGGACTTGTCATGCGGAAACGGCACGTCCATTCGATCCTGGTGCGAACGTATGAAGAGCACACCGTTGCGCACGGTGGGCATCGTCCGGACCGAGTGGGGAATGAAATAGGGCGTCCGCGTCTCGATCAGGACGGTGTTGAGGCTGCGCCCGGGGTGAGGCGCTTGCTCAACAAAGGACCAGTCGGTGACGGGTGTAGTGACGACTTCGCCTTTCAGCCACAAGCCCGGGCGGGCAATCATGTGGTGAGCGCGGAGTTGGTCCAAGTCAAGGTATTCCGGTTCGAGACCAGTGACGCGGAGCGTCAAGAGCGTTACCGCCAGGATCACTACGATCGCTATGATTCCTACTTTTAGTATTTTCATCTTTCGCTTCCTGAACAGCGATGATCGTCTCGCGTGATGCTACACCACCCATTGGCGGTCTGTAAAAAATTCGTTTTGTCTAAGGTGCGTGCGGCTTCCAGGGGCCGAGCGATGAGAAATCGAGTGAGCGCCTAAAAGCGCTTCCCGATCTCGAAGGGACTTGCTCTGGTGTCGAATTCGTTGTGTCCAAGGCGAGAGAAACGCTACGATACGCGAATAAGAGGTCCAAATGAGGAGTCATGGCTTATATTGAGCGCGTAACGCATGGAGAGTCTTCAGGACTTTGTTGGTCGATCGATGTTCGTGCAAGGGGCATGGTCAAATTGAGGAGCCAGCAATGAAGGTGCTTTTAAAGATAGTCGGAGGAATATTAGTTTGCTTGGCCCTGTTGTTGGTCGTGTTGCGTATCACAGGACTTAACCCGCATGACGGAATCCCCGGTCTGTGGCTCACAGGAGATCTCGTCACCACTCCGGTCACCGATTGGTCGTTCACCGATCAAGTCCCCACAATCAAGCTACAGACCCAGAGTCGCTTTCTGCTCCCCCACTCAGTGACAATTAACTGCGTCGCCTACAATGGTCAGCTATACGTTACTTCCACCTATTTGGCAGAGGCGCCGAGAAGCTGGAACGTAAATGTAATGCGAGACCCACACGTGCGCATAAAAATCGGCGATAAGCTTTACGATCGTACGCTAGTCGTTGTGACCGACCCGGCGGAGAGACAGGGCCTGCTCGAGGCCAAAGCGAAAAAATATCCGCAGCTGAAAACTCCAGCGAATGCGAGGATAAACGTATTTCACGTAATCGGATGATCGGGAACCTATATGAAGATCGTCATCACCGGCGCCAATAGCGCTGTCGGTCAGGCCATCCTGCGATGCGGACCGAAACACGAGGATGCGACGATTACATTTGTGGCGGCAGTCCGCTCTGCCCGCGCTGCCGAACAGATCCGCTCGGAAACCGGCAATGCCGCCGGCGTGGTCCGAATTTCATACGATGACCCCGGCAGTCTGGACGCGGCGTTTCAGGGAGCTTTTGCAGTGATCCACCTCGCGGGAATTCTCATCGAAACGCCGGAATCGCGTTATGAGCAGGCCAATGTTGGATCAACTCGCGCCGTCGTGGAAGCTGCGAAACGAAGTGGCGTGCAGAAAATCGTCTTGGTGAGCGCGACGGGAGCCGATGAGACGTCTCGTAATCGGTACTACCGCACCAAAGGGCAGGCGGAGGCTCTGGTGCGAGCATCGGGACTGAATTATACGGTGCTACGCGCCCCGCTTTTGCTTGGTCCAGGCACTGCAGGAGGCGCAGCACTCGGGCGGCACGTAAGCCACAGCCGGGCTAAGCTGATCGGTGGGGGCCGCAATCTTCAGCAGCCTCTTTGTGTAGATGACCTGGCGCGGGCTGCAGTGGCCGCCACAAACCCATCGGTTGCGAACGACCTTGTTCTAGACCTCGTTGGCCCTGTCTCCCTGCCGGAGCGGGAACTGGTCGAGCGTGCCGCCCGCTTGCTAGGTCGCCATGTCCGGATCGGTTCGATTCCAAAGTATTGGTTTTCGTTGGTGCTGGCCATCCGTCAGCGCATCGGTAAACCCGGATTTTCGCGGGACGCTCTTGACGTAATCACCGCGGACACGGGCCTGAATCCGCAGCCGGCCGCGTCAGCACTCGGAATCGAACTCACCGGAATCGATGAAATGATTAAAGACAGTTTAGGCCAAGGATGAAAAAATGAGTGAGAGCGTTCCAACCGCCAGCGCATCTTCAATCCCAGCCAGCAAAAAGGCCAAGCCATGGCAGCGGATTTTGCCATTCGCCATTACGGCAGCTTGCTTCGGCTATCTTTACACCCGTCTCAGGGGCGCCGCTGCAGCCGAAGGCAGTGGGCTGCTTGCGTACCTCTTAAAAAGCTTCGAGAATGTAAACTGGCTTCATTGGCTGGCCTTGGTCATTCCATACTGTTTCCTCTATCTCCTGATTGACAGCCTGGTTGTTTGGGCCGTGATTAACTGGTTCAACGCAAAAATTCGCTACACAGATATTCTGCCCATTCGGGCCAGCGCCTACATTCTTTCCTTGGTGAACGAACAAGTCAGTAAAGGTGCCATCGCACTTTATCTGAACCGGCGGGACGGTTTGCCCGGCTGGGAGATCGGCTCCAGCATGCTCTTCCTCATGTTTTGTGAGTATTACAGCCTGATGCTATGGGCGTCCATCGGCGCGCTGTTGAGGTGGAATAGCATTCAGAACGTTTTTCACATTATCCCTTGGATCGCCTTAGGCTCCTGTGTTTTCTTTGTGTTTTTCCATCTCTTCTTCAGCGGAAAAATCGGCGCGGGGATCGCTTTGCGCGAGCGCCCGATCTTCCGCGCCTTCCGGCTGGCAAAAGTGTGGCACTACGGAGCGGTGATTGCCATGCGCGCACCGCTGGTCATCGCCGGCGTAATTGTTTATACCCTGGCCTTAAGACTCTTCGGGGGCACGGTCGGCTTTGGCGAAATGTTGGGATATCTGCCGGTAATTTTCTTCGGCGCGGCCATGCCGGGGCCGATGCACTCGGTCGCCATCCTTTTCTGGGTTCTGCTTTTTCCAGACAGGCCCGGACAGATGACCGCGTTTGGGTTCGTCATGCATAATTTCTTCATCTTTTTCAACGCCGGAGTCGGCCTGCTATTTCTCCGGCGCGCGAGTCGGGAGATGTTCGGGTAGTCTGCTGAGCATCAGGCGCTGGCCCATGGATACCAACGTACTCAAAACCAACATCCAGACCAAAATCGTAAGCAACGGCTGCAGCCAGCGTATGCCCAGTCGAATGAGAATTTCCACGCAGGGCGGGATGAAATACAGCATGCCATTATACCGTCCAAGCTTGCTCCCGCGGAGCTTGGTTTGACGGTGGATCCAATAAGAATCGATGACGTACTGCGAGAAGGCCGCGACGATCAAGACCGGCAGTATCCAAGGAAAAACCCCGCGGAATGCACCGGCAAATAAGCCGCTCGTGACAAAGAGAAAATCCGTAGTGTGATCGAACGTCCCGCTCAACGCGGTCACGGTCCCTCTGCGACGCGCGATGGGCCCGTCCAGAAAATCCGTAATCAGCGCCACTACCCAAACAACCAAAGCGAAAACTGCAAAACGTACGTCTCCCTTGGTCATGAAGAACGCGAATGGAACCACAAGGAGCAGGCGAAGAGCCGTCAGGACATTAGCCATCAGAGGTCCAAACGGTGACGAGATTGGTTAAAGGTTGCTTTGCAAAACATGCTCCTAATTGTCGCATATTGTGGACAAGCCGCGACATTCATCGAGGCATTCGGTCCTTAGCCAAAATCGTTGCTACAGATCGTCATGAGCCTACGGCTCCCCGTTTAAGTTGACACTATTGGGGTGGGCGCATATCCTTTGATTTGGGCTTGTTTCAAAGGGAGATTTTTACCAAAGGCGTTCCAATGTCAGATGTGGCCATTCCTTACCATGTGGATGTCGCTCTTGAGAGTGGATTAGTAGGCCGGGGTATTGAACGCAAAGATGCGCTTTCGTTGATGGAAGAAGCCCCGTTAGAA
This sequence comes from uncultured Acidobacteriota bacterium, assembly GCA_963832265.1. Lineage (GTDB taxonomy): Bacteria > Acidobacteriota > Terriglobia > Acidiferrales > UBA7541 > Palsa-360. Next base: position 1,832,505 of record CAWHTN010000020.1, on the reverse strand, counting down.
ACCTTACTCCCGACTGCAGCTGCTGTCCGGGACCGCTTCAAAGGCAATTCGGTCAGCTATTCTAGAAAAGTTTTCATTCCTCTCACCCACCTGTGTCGCGACTATTGCGGCTATTGCACGTTCCGAGCTGATCCGCAACCGGGCGTGCCGGCGTACATGACCCCTGACGAAGTGCTGGCGGTAGCCGACGAAGGCCGCCACGCAGGATGCAAGGAGGCTTTATTCAGCCTTGGCGACCAGCCCGAGCGGGTGTTTCCCGAAGCGAAAGAATTTCTGCAAACGTTGGGCTTCGATAGCACGCTCGAATACCTTGCGGCAATGAGTGAGTTGGTGCTTTTGAAGACCGGTTTACTCCCGCATTCGAATCCGGGCTTGATGGGCGCGAAAGACCTGTGCCGGCTGCGCGAGACAAATGTCAGCGTGGGCATAATGCTGGAGAGCGCCAGTCCTCGGCTGGGGCGCCCCGGTGGGGCGCACTGGCGAGCACCGGATAAAGTCCCTTCGCTTCGCTTGCGGACCATCGAAAATGCGGGCCAATTGTCCATGGCCTTCACGACGGGCATCTTGATCGGTATCGGTGAGACTCCCGAGGAACGCGTGGATGCGCTGCTGGCGATCCGCGCAGCCCATGAAAAGTATGGTCACGTGCAGGAAGTGATCGTCCAACCGTTTCGCGTCAAGCTGGATATTCGCATGGCTCTGGCGCCGGAGCCGTCCAACGATGATTTACTGCGCACGATTGCAGTCGCGCGCTTGATTCTCGGCGGCAAAATGAATATCCAATCCCCGCCCAATCTGCTCTCGAAAGACTATCCGGATTTGCTGGCTGCCGGCATCAACGACTGGGGTGGAGTTTCTCCCGTGACAAAAGATTTCATCAACCCGGAAGCCGCTTGGCCGCAGATCTCTTCGCTGGCGGAGAGAACTGCGAAGGCAGGGTTCGTCTTGCGCGAACGGTTGGCAATCTATCCGGAATTTTCCTCGCGCCCGGAATTCGTAAGCGAGCAACTGCAACCGTATGTTCGAAAGCTGCAGGGTGGGGATGGCTATGCTCGGGGGGAGTGTAACCCATGCTGAAAGCAGTGAATGCCGAATGGGTCGCGATTGCCTTGGATCGAGCGATTGCGGCGGCGAGCCGAAACGTCGCCGAGGCCCTGGAAAAAGTCCTCGCGGGGAACGATTTGGGCCTCGATGAGGGACTGACGCTGGCCACGGTCGAAGGGAATGACCTGCTGGCTCTGCTGAAAGTCGCGGACGAGCTTCGGCGGGGCGCGGTCGGCGACCACGTCACGTACGTAGTGAACAGGAATTTGAATTTCACCAACGTTTGCATCGTCGGCTGCGCTTTTTGCGGGTTCAGCCGGGGGCCGGATTCGCCGGAAGCTTATTTTCATTCCACGGACACGCTGATTGCCAAATCACTTGAAGCGGTCGAGCGCGGGGCCACGGAAGTGTGCATTCAAGGCGGTCTCCCAAAAGACCTCAACGGCTACTATTACGTTGAACTTCTTCGCGCCATCAAGGCGCGCTTGCCCGAACTTCATGTGCACGCCTATTCGCCCATGGAAATCACCTACGGCGTCGAGAAAACGCGCCTGCCCTTGCGCGAGTATCTGGCGATGTTGAAAGAATCCGGATTGGGCAGTATTCCGGGAACGGCGGCGGAAATTCTTGACGACGATGTGCGCAGATCTCTCAGCCCAAATAAATTGAAAGTTAGGCAATGGATTGAAGTCATCCGCACAGCACATAGCCTCGGCATCCCCTCGACTTCCACGATGATGTACGGACATACCGAGCTTCCCGAACACTGGGTCCGGCACATGCTTCTGCTTCGCGACATTCAAAAGGAAACTCGCGGATTCACGGAATTTGTTCCGCTTGGATTCATCCATTCCAAAACCAAACTTTTCCAGAGCGGAGCCGCCCGCCCGGGGCGTTCGATCCACGAGGATTTGATCGTTCATGCGCTCGCCCGCGTACTTTTGCACGGCTACATCCCCAACATTCAAGTCTCCTGGGTCAAACTTGGTTTTGAGCAATCCTTGACGTGTCTGAAAGCGGGAGCGAATGATTTCGGCGGCACGTTGATGGAGGAGAGCATCTCGAAGATGGCCGGAGCGGAGTTCGGTGAATACGTCTCCCCCGGCGAATTTCGTGCCATGATCCGAACCATTGGACGAATCCCTGCCGAGCGGTCAACGACGTATGGAATTCGCAAAGTTTTTGAGAAACCGGACGCAGAGGAGCGCCTTCCGCTTTCACCAATGCCGGTATTCGGCTCATCGGCAAATCACGCACCGGTGACCGCGACCGGCTACTGACCGCAAGTACACCATTAGCGAAGGGGTCTGGAGAAGCTGTGGGTGGTTGATACTATCTAAATTCATCTCCAAGCTGAGTTCGTCAATCTGGCTTTGATTCTAGATGCATTCTAGCGGCGAGCGATTGGCTGCGGTGCCGACGTTCCCGGCACATTCCATGTTCGTTCACTGTTCCGATCCGTCGCCGGAAGGCCGTTTCCCCGGGCAAAGTAGTCCCTCGAATGCATTTATCTCCCGAGTGCTCCGATTGAAAAGGAGCAGCGGCTTCTGCCGAGCCAGTCCGACCCTTGTCGTCGGTGCGTCGAAAGTCGAGGTAATCTCCTAACGGCTTCGGGCTTCTTGCCGCTGCTCCCGAGAATGGATGGTCATGCGGATGCCTTCAGGACTGGAGTCCTCCGGACCGTTTCTCAGCACATAGTCCGTATCCGTGGAGCCTATCCTTCACCCACCTTAAATGTGCAAGGGTTCTCAGGCAAATGCAGTGATCGGTGTCATGCATCGATGTGACCGCTGGCACCCTTCAGGCTAGAACTCGCCCGCATAGTTAGAAGCGGATTGCAGAGGTGTCCGAAGGCCGTTTCGTTTGAGCAAGCACTGATTAATGTCTGGCGGCAAGTTCCAGTGGAGAATGCGGAGGTCGTCGTGCTGGGCCATGAGTGATACCCTGTTCGGTTGATTTCGAAGCGCCGATTGCGGCAGGTGGATTCCCGAATCTGACATTACCAGGCTGCGGAAAAAATGTCTTGTTTTGTCATTCTGAGCGAAGCGAAGAATCTCTCTTCGATGTACGCGCATGAAAAGTAAGAGAGATTCCTCGCTCCGCTCGGAATGACAAAAAGAATGGGGGCCTTTTTCCGCAACCTGATTACGACTGTTGACGTTAGAGGGAAGCTGGCACTATGCTCCCGCCCAACGGAAGACTTGGAATCTGGAACCGTGAATTACATTCCACAATCATTGGGGAGGGACTCGTGAATCCGAAGCAATCTGACCGCAGGCGATTCTTGAAGGGCGGTGCGGCGCTGGCCGGTTTAGCCGCGGGAGCGATCGCGATACCGTCCGCGAACGGCCAGTCGCTCAAGGACGCACTTACCCAGGCAGCCGTCGACACGTACGAGGGAACACCTGGCCCTGCCCCGGGACAGCAATTCGATCCAATTTACGGCGTGCGCTCCCGCTATGAGACCACAGGACGCGTCGGCGGCATAGGCGCCTTCCACCACGGCCCGAACGGAAAATTCAGCCGTCCTTTCCTTGGGGCGTTAACTCCGCTGCAGGATGTAATTGGGATTATCACGCCAGCCGCGCTTCATTACTACGATTCTCACGGCTACATACCCCCGGACATTGACCCCAAGCAGCACCGTCTCCTTGTTCACGGCATGGTGGACCGTTCTATGATCTTCACCTTGGACGACCTGAAGCGCCTGCCCGCTGTAACCCGAACTCATTTCATCGAGTGCAATGCAAACGGAACCACCTCCGGGCATGGGAGTGAACCGGAAGCGACACCCCAGATAACGCACGGCCTAACCAGTTGCAGCATATGGACCGGGGTGAAGCTGTCCCGAGTCCTCGACATGGTGGGTGTGAAAAAAGGGGCGACTTGGATCCTTGCAGAAGCGGCGGAGGGGACTCGCTTTTCGAAAGGCATCCCGATGGAGAAAGCGATGGACGACTGCCTGCTTGCCTACGGCCAAAATGGCGAGGCCGTGCGTCCAGAGCAGGGCTACCCATTGCGGCTGATATCTCCGGGCTATGAAGGAATCTACAACGTGAAATGGTTAAGCCGGCTCGAGTTGGCGGACTCACCCGCGATCACAGAGAGGGAACTCTATTACAACACTACTGTAGCGGAGGGCAAATATGCGGATCACAAATCGCGCTGGTTCAGATTCGAAATGGGTGCGAATTCTGTAATCACTCGCCCTGCCGGCGGACAGCGGCTGGAGAGCCACGGATACTACGAGATCACTGGTTTGGCTTGGTCCGGTGCAGGCTCAATTCGCCGGGTCGAAGTATCCACGGACAACGGCAGGACCTGGAAGGACGCGGAGCTCCAGGGGCCGGTGCTTCCAAAGGCGCATACCAGATTTGGGTTTGCCTGGAATTGGGGCGGAGAAGAGGCTGTGCTGATGTCCCGCTCTACCGATGATCGCGGCCAGGTTCAGCCGTCGCTCGTCGAGTTGGGCAAAATCTGGGACGTCGATGCGAACTATCTTAGGACGCATGGGCTAGGACACGCGAATGCCATTCGACCCTGGAAGGTTACGGCAGATGGGAGCGTTTACAATGCGATTTAGTAATCTCTTCGTGCTAGCGGTAGTTCTGGTGGCTTGCGCCTCGGCCTCGGCGCAGATGGCTAAGTATGACAATGTGGGCAGGACCGCGACCCCGGAAGAAATCCAGGCTCGGGATATCACTATCCTTCCTTCGGGCAAGGGACTTCCGCCTGGGAAGGGAACCGCCAAAGAAGGCGCCCCGATCTATGCGATTCAGTGCGCATATTGCCACGGGGCAACCGGTAAAGAAGGGGGCCCGCTCGCTCCGAAGCTGGTGGGGGACACGACATATGAAAGGGGCCCATTGACATCCTGGCCGTTTGCCACCTCGGTCTGGGACTATATCAACCGCGCTATGCCCCGATATCGAGAGGGAGCGCTCACACCGGATCAGGTTTATGCTGTGACGGCTTTTCTGCTCTATCGCAGCGGAATTATCAAGGAAAATGACGTCATGGACGCCAAGAGTTTGGCGGAACTCCAAATGCCGAATCGCAATGGATGGGTCCCCTCACGTCTGGAGGATATCCCTGACTTAAAAAAACGCGGTGGCCGTAACGGACAATACCCGGGGCCTGATCCTCCTGCGGCTCACTAAACACGACCGATCACGGTTACGGCTCATTGAACGCCTTGGGCCGTGTGCCGTGACCATTTAGCGGATTTTGTGAGATTATTAGCATCGTAACCTCTAAAAGTAGAGTACTACTCGGTAACATATCAAGATACGGGGCATCAAGCTTTCCGCGGCCCGCCAACTACGCGGACAACGAGAAGTGCTGCGAGAAGCGATTCGGGTGTGGAGTGTTGCATACTTGCGGCGGATGGGTGTACGTCACCGGTGGGCTAGGAAGTCAAAATGGAAATCCCGGGTCTCGGAGGGGATCGTTTGCAGCCCTCTCATATCACACCGCCATCCATATCTCTCCGATAGGTATAGGTTTAACGGCAGGTCAGTAGTTTCTGGGGGGCCGCTGGCGGAAGGGTGCAGACTTGCCGCAAGTATCCACCAGGAATAATGAATCCAAACTGCCGTACTTCCGATCAAGTCCGAGATCTTTCGAGAATTTGTTCTCTCATTTCATGATGGACCACTGGGAGGATATGATTTGCATAGGATTACCGCGCAAGAGGTAACCGCTGCCGCCCCAGTTGGACGTCAAGATTTCCTGATCCCGACGGCAGGGAATCAGCTACTCCGTTCCCGTACTGGCTCTGTATCCATCCTATATATCTGAAATGGTAGCATCGCCATCGGAGTGTGGCGGAGCCGGTCTTAGCCGCTGTGTCCCTTACTAAACGCGGGTTGCTCGCAACGTTAGCTCCTCGGAACTATTGCGCCCTTCGGCCTCCCTTGCAAATATCGATTGGGCAATCTTGCTCTGGTCCATTATTGTATGTATAATACTCCATAGTTGGAGTATGAGGAGCGGAGAATGGCGACACGAAATCGACCTCTGGCGGGATCAGGATGGGACCAACCAGTGGACCTCTCTAATAAAGACGTTGTACGGAGGCTCAGCCCAACGGCCGTCAAAGGATTCCTGAAGATCGCAGTGCTGTGGGAACTGCGAGACGAAGATGCCAGGCAATTGCTCGGCGGCATGTCGAATGGCGCGTATTACGAATTGAAGAAAACAGGTTCGAGAACACTTGACCAAGATCGATTGACGAGGATTTCTTTGCTTACAGGTATCTTTAAGGCCCTCAACATTCTTTACCGTGGGAAACTGGCTGATCGGTGGGTTCACCTACCGAATACGAACCCAATGTTCGGCGGAGAAATGCCGCTCGCCTACATGATCAAAGGCGGGATGCCAGCCATGTTGAGAGTGAGGCAACTTCTCGACGCCCGGCGGGGTGGACGATAGGTGCTTCCGCGTGTTTCACGCCTTCTTCAAGACGACACTCATCGGCTGATCCCATCTGCATATAGCGAAGATACTGTCCTTCAAAGGCTGACCATGGATTCCAAAGACCTGACTTCTCTATTAGAACTGGAGGGCGCGACTAATGAACGTCTCCTGGGTGAGGCAGGACTCCTCCCGGGAATTACCGTTCGGGAGCTCGTGTTCGGGCTTTCCTACTCTCACATTGTCAATGCCGCATTCACTCACGCCAAGACGTTCGGAAGTCGCTTCAACGGGCCAGAGCGAGGGGCGTGGTATGCGGGATTTTCACTGGAGACAGCGGGGATCGAGGTCGCGTTTCATAAATCAGAGGAATTGCGGGAAATCAATTGGCAAGATAAAGAGACCTTCCTTTATGCCGATTTCTTGGCGGATTTCCGGGGAGAATTTCATGACATTCGTGAGGATTTCCGTTTTGCCAAATGTTTGAATCCGATGAGCTACGCGGCCTCTCAAAAGTTGGCAGAGGAACTCCTAGACAAAGGATCGGCGGGTGTTATTTATCCGAGCGTCCCACATAGTGGGGGAACCTGCATTGTATGTTTCCGACCGGCCTTGGTGAACAACGTACGTAAGGGTGGTCAGGTATCAGTGGAGTTTGAAAATGCGCTGGCTACTCCGGCGATCCGCGCCGTATCTTAGAATTTGGAACAATCAGAACTAGCGCTCAGACTAGGAATTTTCCGTGTTCTGGCGAATCGAGGTCCGCAACTTTCCGTCCTCCAATTCATCCTTTTCAATCTGCGAATGGCCAGGTTCAGGGTGCGCCGTCAACGTCCGCATGGCGCCGGGAAATCACCCCGAGTAGCGCGGCGCGATAGGACGAGAAAAGAACGGACCAAACCAATCCCGGCCGACAATCGTATGCGGCAGACTTGACAACCCTCGACGATTAGTGTCATAAGGCCTTCTCAAGGTGCAATAAATGTCGGGTGATTTCGAAGATCATTGCTGGAGAGATGCCGTTTCAAGCGATGTCCTCGAACTATACTCCCGTTATACGCGCGAAGTTTTCGTGGGCTCTTCCCCCACGCTGCTTGCCATAGATCTTTATGAACTTGCCTACGAGGGAGGAGCCCGGCCCATCGCGGAGATCTCGAAGACGTATCCGAGTTCTTGCGGCGAATATGCCTGGGCTACAATCGAACCGACAAAACGACTTTTCGGGGCGGCACGCTCAGCTAAGATTCCAGTTTTCTATTCCACGATGGATGTCCGGCCGAACAGCAAACCGGAAGGCCTCAATGCGACCAAGCGGCGGGCGCCGCGCAACGACGCCGAGGCTTATGCCATAAGACCAGAGTTCAGGCCTGAGCCGGACGACGTCATTATTACCAAACAGCGTGCAAGTGCGTTTTTTGGAACTCCTCTGCAGGCCCACCTGACTCAACTTGGGATACGCACGGTAATTATCTGCGGGGAGAGCACCTCGGGCTGTGTGCGCGCGTCGGCGGTCGATGCGTACTCGTATGGATTTCACGTTGTTCTAGTCGAGGAGTGCTGTTTTGACCGGAGCGTACTATCGCACAAAGTGAATTTGTTCGACTTACATCACAAGTACGCCGATGTGCTGCATATCGATGAAGTGGAAACTCACCTTCGGGGCGAGCGCGCCCTAAAAGCGAACTAATTCATCATGAAGCCGAACGCATACGGTCCGTTTCCGTACTCACCGATAGTTCATCGACCGCGTCTCACATGGCCAAATAACGCGCGGGTGGCGCTCTGGGTTATCCCGAACATTGAATTCTTTTCACTCGAGGAGCGACCAGGGGGCTCCGGCAGCGGCAAGATTCCTGACATCCCTTTGTGGTCATCAAGAGATTATGGCAATCGGGTAGGTGTGTTCCGTTTGATGCAGACTCTTGATCGGCATGAAATCCGAGCAACCGTCGCGCTCAACAGCGATGTATGCGTGCGACATCCGATGATTATCGAAGAAGGCCAAGCGAGGAAGTGGGAATGGATGGGCCATAATCGGACCAATACGCGGCGCCTGAATGACGCGCCGCCCGGCGAAGAGGCGAATATCATCCGCGACAGCGTTGCCACCATCGCGAGCGCCACCGGAGCGCGGCCGGCGGGCTGGCTGGGATCCGGTCTGCAAGAGACTTGGGACACCCTCGATTTGCTCGCGGCCGAAGGTGTTGAGTATGTATGTGATTGGTGCAACGATGACCAACCTTACCTGATGAACCTGGAAGGCGGCCGTAATCTTGTCTCGCTGCCGTACAGTCATGACATCAACGACAAGCCTGCCTTTGAACAAATGCACCGGACAGCCGCTGAATTCCAGGAGATGATTTGCAGGCAATTCGACGTTCTCTATCGGGAGGGCGAGGAATCCGGCCGCGTCATGGCCATTGCGATTCATCCTTATCTGACGGGAATGCCGTATCGCATCGATGCATTCGATTCATCCCTCGAGTATATTTGCCGCCACAAAGGAGTCTGGCGCGCAACTGGGAGCGAAATCGCCCGCCAGTTTGTAGCGCAAATGGAAAATCAAGCGGACCGGCAGTTGCCAAAAAAGGCAGCAGGGAATTGATCTTGAACCGCAATTCCAATTGGAGGTCTGCATAAGAAGCGATGTGCCGGCAATCATCCAAGAAAAGAACTGGGCAGCAGTTGTCTACATCCGTCAAAAGGCCGAAGTAGACGAATTCATCAAACTCAGAATCCAAGTATAAAACTCAAACAAAATGGCACGTTTTCAGTCCAGCTAGGGCCGGCTTGCTGCGTTCTGCATCACAGGCTCCCCTGCTGGTAAATCAAACATCGCGCCAGGAAGTGTAAAAATGAAGTCGATAACTTCGGCGCTTTCGACAATGTCGGCATACTTCGCGTGCATATCGCAAAGACTCACAGCGTGTGAGGCTTGCGAGCGGTCGAAGCAGGCATCTTCTACGACTGCAACGCGATAGTTGCTGCTGAATGCGTCGAGAACCGACGCGCGGACGCAACCACTCGTCGTAGCTCCAGCAACGAGCAGGCTGTCACAGCCCAGAAGCGTGAGATAACTTTGCAGAGGCGTGGCGTAAAAGGCGCTCGGTTTCTGCTTTTGAATCAGAATATCCCTCGGGCCCGGGGCAATCTCATCTACGATCGCATTCGGATCGAGATTGGTTTTCGTACGCAGCCTCTCATTTTGGCGCGCGTTTTTCCACGACCAACTGCCGTTATCCCACATATCAGGGCGCTTCTTGTTGGTCGTATAGATGACAGGGAGGCCTTTGGCGCGGGCGGCTTCGATGAGCCGTTTGATGACTCGTACGCCTTCCCATGCTTCCTCGCCACAGGAAGTGGGCCAGCGCTTGATCGATTCAAGAATCGGTTCCGGCTTATCGCCGCAGAACGCGTAGTTGACATCGACAACCAGAAGCGCCGGCCGCTTTCCAAAGCCCATCCGCGCGCCGAATCCCCCTGCGGAGAACACAGCCTTATCGCGATCCGTAAGAAACTTGTCCCAAATATGTGGCTTCATTTTGCGGTACCCCCCTCGAAAAAAACTATCACGCGGTCAGCGCTGTGTAACGGAGCCACTTTCAAGCAAGGAGCCCTTCCGCGTTTCACTTTTACGGCTTAGCCGCGTCGCCAACCGTCGGTGAAGAAAGCTCCGAAAGCGTTCCTCTCTCATCGCCACCCGTCATTTGCTCTTCGGCTGGAAATTGATACGGCCCCAAGAATAAAAAGATGATACAGGCCAACAAAAGCGCAATCTCGAAAACAATGAACATTGGGGCATAAGAGTGCCAGCGGTCGAAGGAGAAACCCATTAGTGACGGACCCACCCCTACGCCAATCATGAAGACAGCGAATAAGTAACCGTAGATCTGTCCAAAAGAGCGTAAACCAAAATATCGGCTTACAAAATATGGCACGATATCCCCTTCAGCGCCCATCCCCAGACCGCAAAGTATAATTCCGGCTATTGGCACGATCCCTCCGTACCCGCTACTCAGAAGCCCAAGGCCGATCATGGCACCGCCAACACAGAAAACCGCTACATAGGGACCGAAAAATCGATCGAGGCAATATCCAGACAGCAGACGGCCCACGATCATGGCAAATCCGGCCGCCGATAATGCGGCTGTCGCTCTGGAAATCGAAATGCCGCGATCCGTAAGCAAAGCGACAGCGTGAATCAGCGGTCCATTCGCGGTGAGAACAACAATAAAGAACGCGACCGCGAGCATCCAGAATTGCCGGGATCCCCGCAACACTTCGGCAGCGGTCAGGCCAGATGCCACTTTATTCTGGCGGAGGCCTTGCCCCGCTGACAGGCGTGGAGACAAAACGGAAGCAGGCTCTCGAACAAAGATTGCCACCGGCAAGAAAGCAACCATGAAGATGACGATGCCAATGCCAAAATATGCCTTCCGCCACCCGAAGTCGGCGATCAGCAATCTTGCAAGCTGGGCAACAAAGATGCCACCGATGCCAATTCCAGCCTGTATGATTCCCAGAGCCAGGCCGCGTTCCTTATTGAACCATTGGGCGATGACTTTGGAATAGCCTAATGGTGTTTGTCCAGCACCGAAGAATCCCGAAAGGCCGAAAAGCGCGTAAACAATTGCAAGAGACGGCCGGAGGAGAGCAAACGAGCTTACGCTCAAAGCATATAAGGCGATAGCAGGCAGCAAAGCGGTTCTGATTCGAACCCGGTCAAAAAACGCACCGAAAGTAAGGCACCCTACGGCTGTCATAAAGGTGCTTAGCAAAAGCGCCGAGGACAAAACACCTCGACCCAAACCTAAATCATTGGCGACAGGCTTCAGGAACACGCCGAAAGCGAATATGTTGATCGCCCCGCTTCCTACGAATTGAGCCATCAGCGAAGCAACAACAATCCACCAGCGGTTCCGGAACATAGCTATCTCCGTCTTGAAACATCCGTTACGGGCATATGTTTATGATTGGCCCGTGAACGTTGAGTGTCTTTGCTGGCTAAGAACAAACTTGCTCGTAAGCTTCGGCAATCTCGCTTCCCGTCGCGAACCAGACTCGATCCATCTTTTTCATGTGGGCAATCGCTCTCTGGAAATACTTGATGCGCAGCGGCTGTCCGACCAAGAAAGGATGAAGGGGAATGCCCATGACTCGTGCAAGCGACTCGCTTTCAGAATAGAGAGTCTCGAATTGATCTACGATCGCACCAAAATATTCCTCGCCCGTGTAGCCATGTCGAAAAAAGAGCCCGATATCGTTCAGCTCCATGCAATAAGGGACCGAAAGCATCTTTCCACTTTTTACTTTCATCCGGTAGGGCTGATCGTCATTGTTCCAGTCGCCCACGAATTGAACGCCTTCCTCAGCCAGGATGTCGAGTGTATCGAACCTCTCGGCGAGAGCCGGCCCCAACCATCCTTTCGGTCGCGTGCCGGCCGCTTTCTGAATCGTATCGAGTGTGGTCCGGATCACATCTCTTTCTTCGTTAGTACTGGATAGATGAGACAGCGGCTGACTATTTGTAATCCCGTGTCCCATGAGTTCCCAATGCCGCTTTGTCATTTCTTCCACCGCTCTCGGAAATATATCGCACACGGACGAATTCAACGCCACGGTCGCCCGAACTCCCAAGGATGTCAGAACATCCGCAATTCTCCATAAGCCAACTCTAATTCCATATTCTCGCCACCCATAATTGATTACATCCGGGACTACATTCCGGATATTCGGTGACGTAGCTAATCCCTCGGGCGAATCGTATGTCCAGGCTTCGACGTTAGGGATGATCCAGACAGCTAATGTCTTGCCGCCGGGCCAGCAGAAAGGCTTTCGCTCAAAAATGAGTGAATCCTCATACCGCTCAGGTCTACGCAACTTCTTGATCGATGCACCGCCCGTATTTTCTGTCATAAGTCTCCGGGACCCACAAGCTCAAAGAAAGAGAGATCGCTCATCGTCGCCATTTCTCCACCGTGCCCGGCGGCAGAGTAGCAGACACGCGATGCTCGGATCAACTCGGGTGTGCTCCGAGAGCATCCCTTGGAGCCAAATTAATTTATAGGTGGAAGAGCCTCGCCGCATTCCCCCTCAGGATCCGGTCGTAGTCCACTGCGGGAAGATTCAGTTGGTCGACTAACGTGTGCGGGTACTCTATCGCTTGGCCGTTTGCGCCGAAGGCGTTATCTGTCCCGATCACGACGCGATCGGATCCGACGTAGTTGATCAGGAAGCGCAGGATTTCGGGATCATATGTGAGTGCGTCGTAATGAAATCGCCGGGCATAATCCTTGAACGGGTGTTGCAGCTTGACCTTTCTTACGGCCAACCCGTGATCCACGCGTCCAAATATATAAGGGAAGCACCCTCCAGAATGCGGCAGGACGATTTCCAGATTCGGAAATTTGTCCAATGTGCCACTGACAATAAACTTGGCCGCAGTGGTGGCAGTTTCAAATGTGAAGCCGAGTGTGTTGCTAAATCCCCCCACATCCGAATCATGGTCCGCTAGTCTTGCTTTTCCTCCATAGTAGTTCGCCTCTTCGTCCAGTGGGTGGAACAGAATCGGATACCCCAGTTCCTCGACTCGTGCCAAAAACGGGACGTAGGCAGGTTCAAAGAGGTAGTCGCGCGATGCGATGGAGTTCGGCAAATGCACGGCGCGCATACCGGGCTTGCCTGCCACGCGATTCAGTTCCTTAAGAGCGAGCACAGGGTCCGCGGCAAACACTTCGATGTTCGCAATGAAACGGTCGGGATGCGTTTTGTGGGCATCCATGGCTTCATCGTTGCAAATTTCAGCGATCTGCACTCCCTCTTCCGGCTTGACCATTCCCCACGGCATGCCGCCGTTTAGGCTCAAAACAAGCATTTGAACTCCACGCATGTCCATCCATTTGATCCGCCTGTCCATGTCATAGTTCACTGGATCGTATGGTCGTTTGTCCCCCGCGGCGAGCAATGCTTTCATGTATCGTGGCGGCGCCCAGTGGGTATGGCAATCAATCGAAACAGGCCGGACGGTTGTTTTTTGGGGAACAGCCCAGGGCTCGGCGGAGAGAGGCTGCGCGGTCTGAGCCGATACTTCAGGAACATTCAGAGACGTCATCGTTGTCGCGCCTACAGCAGCGCCTAGTTTAATGAAGTCGCGGCGCCCGATTTTGGTCTCTCGCGCTCCAACCTTGAAACGCTTCATAGTCGTTCTCCTTCTTGACTTGGGGTGAGGATCTCGGCAGTCTCTGTGAGACTTGGAGTTATTTCAACGTACCGCATTGACCGAATAGGAGTAAATGGATTTCCGCGCTTTCCCGCAATCTTGTTACATGCCTGCTACGCGCTGGGCCTTCTGCTCAGCAAAGGCCAACCGCTTCCTCGTGAGTTGGACGTCAAGAATTCCTGATCCCAAGGGCAGGGAATCAGCTACTCCGTTCCGTGCTGGCACTTTGTCCATTCATCCCTGAGTTGGCGGCTCCGCCAGACTTCTGCTGCAGTACTATCTTGTGAATGCGAGGCAACTGCTCGTGGATGCGAGGCAACTGCTCGTGGATGGCCGGCAGGTATTGAATCACTGGGAAGCGTTTCCGGCCCAACTGACGTATAATCCGGGGCGACATCTCACACCCGGGCTGCGATTCCCTTAGGGAAATTTCAGGAGGAAATATGTCAGGAAGAAAATGGACCATGCTCATGCTGTTGCTCGTGCTTGGAGCCGCAACAGCATCCGCGCAAGATGCAAAAACCGTAATTCAGAAAGCGCAAAAGGCCATCGGCGATGTGAACTCGATCCAGTATTCCGGCAGCGGCAAGGCCGGAGGATACGGGCAGAACTGGAGCCCGAACGTGCCCTGGCACGTCACCAACGTCATTAGCTACACCAAGACAATTGACTACGCAAACCGTTCCGCGAAAGAAGAACTCACGCGCACACAGCTCGACCCGCCCGACCATGGCGGCGAAGCACCGTTTGGGGGCGAGCAGAAACAGGTGAACATCGTGAGCGGCCAGTATGCCTGGAACCAGCCGGGTCCCACGCCGCAACCTGCCGCTGCGACTGCGGATGAGCGGCAGCTTCAAATCTGGCTGACGCCTCACGGCTTCCTGAAAGCCGCGGCGGAAAACAACGCAACCGCGAAACCGGGGAAAGACGGCGCGAAGAAAGTCACCGTGCTCACTTTCATGGCCGGAAAGAACAAGGTCGTGGGAGACATCGACGATCAGGGGCTGGTGACAAAGGTCGAGACCTGGATTCCCAGCACCGTGCTTGGTGACATGCTGGTAGAAACCACCTACTCCGATTACAAAGACTTCGGCGGAGTCAAGTTTCCTTCGCACATTCTCCAGAAGCAGGGCGGCTGGATGACCCTGGACCTCAACGTAACGGATGCGAAGGGAAATGTGGAGATGGCCGCGTTGCAGGTGCCTGATGCAGTGCGCACATTCACTCCTCCTCCGGTTCGTGTCGTCTCACAAAAACTCGCTGACGGCGTGTGGTTCCTGGGCGGCGGCTCGCATAACAGCGACCTGATCGAGTTCAAGGACTACGTGGTGGTAGTCGAGGCTCCGCTGGACGAGAACCGCTCCAATGCCGTGATCGCGGAAGTAAAGAATCTGGTGCCCAACAAGCCGATCAAGTATTTGATCAACTCGCACCACCACTTTGATCACTCCGGCGGTCTCCGCACCTACGTGGCGGATGGAGTCACGATCATCACCAACGAAGCAAACAAGGGGTTCTACGAAAAGTCCTGGAGCGCGCCGCGCACACTGGCGCCCGACAAGCTTTCGCAGAATCCGAAGAAGGCCACGTTCATCACGTATAAAGACAAGTACACACTGACGGACGAAAACCGTACCCTCGAAATCTATCGCGTGGAAAACGACAACCACAACCAATTCCTTAGTTTCATGTATCTGCCGAAGGAGAAGATCCTGATCGAAGGGGATGATTATACGCCCGCGGCTCCCGGAGCGCCGCCGATGGTGCCCGTCGCGCTGGGCTTCAGCAACAATCTCTACGACAACCTGCAAAGAAAGAAGATTGAGGTCGTCACGATCGCGCCGCTGCACGGCAATGTCGCGCAGTGGTCTGATTTCCTCAAGGCCATTGGCAAGTCCGGCGATTGACGCGGCGTCTCCGGAAATGCCGGTCATGCTAACTTGAGAGATACCACCTACGTCATTGCAATTTGAGACCAATCGAATGGAATATGCGACGGTTCTCAGGCAAATGCAGTGACCGGTGTCATACATCGATGTGACCGCGGGCACCTTCAAGCGAGAACTCGCCCGCATAGTCAGAAGCTTCTTATTGCAAGCTGACAAGAGAGTGTTACCATCGCCTGCATCTACGAGTGCATCTGCGTCGTGGAGATCTCAGATGAGAATCAGTCCGGATTCTTTCGCGTTTCGGATCGCGTTGGGCGCCGTCACCGTTCTTGCCGCCGGCTTCACGAGCACCAGAGTAATCGGCCAAACCACTGCGAGCGACTCGTCGGTGAAATCGGGCGCTCCCGCGGCGCAACCGGCTCCCAAGACGCCGTGGGGCGCCCCGGACCTCCAAGGCACATGGAGTAACACGACCGTGGTCCCGTTCGAGCGGCCCAAGGAATTTGGCAATCGGGAATTCAAGACTGATGCCGAATACAAGAAAGCTCAAGACGACCTCCTTGGACGCGATGCGCAGCCCGGCCGTGACAGCCGGGAAATCAACGGGAAGGACATCCGCGGCACGGAAAAAGACGTCGCTCGCGCATACAATGAGCATTGGTTCGGTGACAAGCCCACGGAAGTAGGCCTACGCACGTCCATGATCGTTGACCCGCCCGACGGGAGGATGCCGGCCCTTACCCCGGAAGCAGAGGAGAGAATCAACAAGAATCGCGAGTATCTCGCGGCGCTCCTGCAGGGCACCTCCGGCGGCAGACCCGGACCGATTTCGCCGCTGCGGAGCGAGCCCCCGCCCGGCTACAACATCGATCGCATGAACCGCGCGGACGGTCCTGAGGACCGCAGCAGCGTCGAACGTTGTCTGCTGAATAGCCTTCCCGTAATTCTCCCCGCGGGACAGTTGACGCCGGACGGAAGACCGTTCGGCAATTTCGGCGGCGTGATGCGCATCGTCGAGGGTCCCGATTCCATTGATATTTACTACGACATCGGTCAGGGCACCGGATTCAATCGCGTCATTCCGATCGCCAATCGGCCGCATCTGCCAAAGAAGATTCACCAATACTGGGGCGATTCCATCGCGCACTGGGAAGGCGATACGCTGGTTGTGGACGTCACGAACTTCAGCGAAGAGACCAATTTTCGCGGCTCGCGCGAGAATCTCCATTTAATCGAGCGCTACAAGCGCATCGATCCCGCAACCCTGCAGGTCACGATTACCGCCGAGGACCCGACGACCTGGATCAAGCCCTTCACCTTCGTGGAGGAATTGCGCAAGAACGCCGATAAACCGAACATGGTCTACGAAGGCGGGTGTCACGAAGGCAATTACGGATTGCTCGGCATGCTCGTGAATACACGCGCGGCGGAAAAAGCGTTCGCTGAGGGAAAGGGTCCCGATCCGGCGCTTGAGGACAATGCCACCGGAGGCGCCGGCGACCAATGAGCTTTTTCCGGTTCCATCGCTAGTAGGTGGGTCGTTTGTTGCCCGGCGCCTCTTCGATCCGCAAAGTGCCGATGGGTTTCCCGCTCTCGTCAACGTTCATAGAGTTTGTCGCCGACGGGCACCTTGCGCGTAACATCGATGACGATCGTTTCGCCCTCCCAATGCTTCACCAGTTGTTTCTTCCGCAGATGGCCCAGAAAGGTTTCCTCCACCAGTTCAACGCACTTGTACTCCATCAGCTGCGCGTTGGGTTCGAGTTGACGATACAGGACCATGCTCATCTTCCAGGGACGTGTAAAAACATTTGGATCCTCGATCGTCACCTCGTATCGCAGCGCGTCCGGTCGCGATGAAGAATTGAGAGGCGTAAAGCGCTCGACCACGTGCAGCGCATCGCTGTGGAAATCGCCGGAACGCGAGAACCAAGTCCGGTCGTTGAAATGGCTCACGTCCACGACCAGCATATTGCCTTCCCAGTGGCCCACCGAATGGCCCATCCACGTGTCGGCCGGAGGCGGGTCCACGGGCTCGAGGTGAATGGTGCGGCTCGCGCCGGCGAATTCGAACGACATCTCGATCTTGTTCGTGCCCTGCGTGATCTGAAACGGATAGGGCATATACATCGCCCGCGGAATTCCCGGCATATAGCAGCGGACTTCCGGGTCGCGATCGAGCCAGTGTTCGGCATTCTCTTTCTTTTTCGCGGCAGCTTCAGGCTTGTACGGAATCGCGTCGCCTTCCACGACACCGGGGCCGGGGGGCACGCCGCCGACCGAACCCAAAGCGAGCACGGGCGCCGCGAGCACTGAAACATCGGGGTATACGCCGGGCTGTGCTACTGACGGACGCATCGAATGGGCGAGCAGGTCCCAATTCGCGGTCGTCGTCGCTTGCCAGATGCCATTCAAGTTGGGATGTCGATCCGATGCGGGCGCGGGGCGGGTTGCCTGCTTCGTGGCATCTGCCTGCCCGGTCATCCTGACCGCGGCCAAACAAAACACAACGCCCATCGCGGCGCTCGCTATCAAAGCATCAGAAAGATTGAGTCGGATTCGCATATTCGGAGTCTCCCTGTGGGGACCATCGCTGGCGTAAGTTAGCGAGATTCCAGCGCCACGTCAACTGAGCCCGCCTCCAATCTATTTTCGATAACGTGCGGCGAACCTTCCTCGTTCGCAGATCAAAATGCAATCCTCTGGACACTGGCATGGTAGTTTGACGATAATGGCGCCATCTGGCGGTTGCGAAACCGCATCGGCTCTCTGGAAATTTCCTAGGTTATCTCGGCAGCAGCGGGAGGTCATTTATGCGCAATCGACCGCTCACATCCATCGGGGTGGCGGCCGTCATCGTGTCGGCGCTTGTTCTTTTTAGGCCGATGCAGGTGACCGTCGCGCAGCAGACTTCGGAGACGGCTCTGAAAACACCGTGGGGCGAACCCGATCTGCAAGGCATTTGGACCGACGAGTCAGATACGCCGTTGCAGCGGTCCCCCAAATACGCGAAGCAGGAATTTTTCACTGAGGCGCAACGAGCCGAGTTGGATAAAGAACGAGCCGCACTCCTCGGCCGTGACAAGCGCGTGGAGCGCGGAACGGAACTCGACGTTGCCGGCGCTTACAACTCCGTATTTATGATGTTGAAGCACACCGGCACGCGCACTTCCATGATCGTGGATCCGCCCGATGGCCGGATTCCATCCCTGACGCCAGAAGCGCAGCAGAGGGCGGCCGCGGAGAAACAATTTCGTTTGGCTTTGTTGCAAGCGACAGAGACATGCAAGAACGAATCCGTGGCGTGTAACGGCGGCAAGTACGATCCGACGCCCTCGCCACGATTATCGGAACTTCCTCCGCGTTACAATACCGCGCGCATGAATCGCCATAATGGTCCTGAGGATGGCTCATTGATGGACCGGTGCCTGACCGGCGGCCTGCCCGAGTTTGGAACGGCCTACGGCGGAAGTTTCCGCCGAATCGTGCAGACGCTTGGCGGCGTGTCGATGTATTACGACGTCGGTCAGGGACAAGGCTGGCAACGCAATATTGTCATGAACGGAAGCCCGCACCTTCCGGCCAATATCCGCCAGTGGTACGGCGATTCGCGCGGCCACTGGGAAGGCAATACGCTGGTGATCGACGTGACGAATTTCAGTCCGAAAACGGATTTTCTGGGCTCGCGGGAGAAATTGCACCTGCTCGAACGCTGGACGCGAACCGGACCGAACACACTGGAGTACACCGTCACGATCGAGGATCCCACGGTCTGGACGCGGCCCTGGACAGTGAAGCAAGAGTTCACCAAACAGAGCGAGCAGGAGAACAAAATTTATTATGAGCCTCGCTGCGCGGAAGGTAACTATGCGCTGCCGTCGGTAATGCTGTCCTCGCGCATGGCAGACCGCGCATTCGCGGAGGGGCGAGGTCCTGACCCGGCCAAGAGCGACAACGCGACAGATTTTGTGGGCGTTGAAGACGATCCGTTACAGTAACGTCGATTTCCGAGGCAGAGGGAGACCAACATGCGCGGCCGATTCTCACGCTCGATGTTCACGGTCGCCTTCGCTGCGGCCGCTGCCAGTGCCGCCATTTCGGTGTCCATCGCGCGGACGTCGGGTCAGACCCCGGCCGCCCGGACGGCCCGCCTCGGCGGCAAGCCGAACTTCAGCGGCATCTGGCAAGCCAATAACGAAGCCAACTGGGATTTGCAGGCGCATGCGGCGCTCCCCGGCGCCGTCACGCAGCCTGGCATTTTTCCTTATGACTACGCACGCGTGCCGGCGGCGCCGGTTCTTGCGCTCGGTGCAGCAGGCGCCGTACCGGGATCGCTGGGGGTCGTGCAAGGTGACGGTCAGATCCCCTATAAACCCGAAGCGCTGCTCATGAAGAAAGGGAACGCGGAACACTGGATAGATCGCGACCCTGAGCTGAAGTGTTATTTGCCGGGCATTCCGCGCGCCATGTACATGCCGTATCCTTTTCAGATCACGCAGAGCACGGACAAGATTCACATGGCGTACGAATTCTCGAACACCGCGCGCACGATTCACTTGGACAAAGTCGCGGGGCCGCCGGACGATACCTGGATGGGCCACTCCGTCGGACGCTGGGACGGAGACACGCTCGTTGTGGACGTGACGAATTTCAACGACCGGAGCTGGTTCGATCGCGCCGGGAATTTCCATAGCGACGCGCTGCACCTGGTCGAGCGCTTCACGCTGATGTCGCCTGACATCATTCAATACGAAGTGACGATCGAGGATCCCAAGGTTTTTACGCGGCCGTGGCGGATCGCCATGCCGCTCTATCGCCGCGTGGAACCGAACATGCAGCTGCTCGAGTTTCGCTGCAATGAATTCGTCGAGGAATTCATGTACGGAGGCCTTCGCAAGCAACCGTTGGTGAAGCACTGGGAAGGCGAAACCATGTCGATCGATATCACTCGCAAGGTTCCAGCGGGTGACCGCTTTTATGATTGGTATGGCGGTAAGTAATATGAACGGGCGCCACTTATCCGAAGTCGGGATCGTCGAGCCGCCGCGGGCTGCGGCGTCCATCTTGGTTTTACACGCGGCAGGAGGCTAGAGTCGATGCGAATGAAGCTTGGGACAGTCGTCATTACCGTTTTCGCAATATGCGGCGGAGCGGCGCGCGTTTCGGCGCACCACGCGTTTGCGGCGGAATTCGACGCGAATAAATCGGTAAGTTTCAAGGGGACGATCACGAAAATGGAATGGATCAACCCCCACACATGGTTGCACGTCGATGTGAAGAAGCCCGACGGCACGGTGGAAAACTGGGCTATCGAAGCGGGCACGCCGAATGTGCTTTTCCGGCGCGGCTTCACTAAAGAGTCTTTGCTGCCCGGCACTGAGGTCGTGGTCGATGGCTACCAGGCGAAAGACGGTTCGCATCGCGCCAACGGCAGGGATCTTACTTTCCCTGACGGGCGCAAGCTGTTTCTCGGCTCGTCTGGAACCGGCGCTCCCTACGAGTTGACGCCTGACCAGAAGAAATAGCAGGGACTGCGCTCAATCTCACGCACACGGAGATGATCCAAGTCATCTCCCTACATCACCGTTCGGTTTGCCGGGATTGCTTTGAAATTGGGGCACGAAAGCTTGAAATCACAGAGGACTACCTGAGTTCCAAGTGCGACTTCGTTTGCTAGCGTTCTTATGTTGTTTGGTTCTGGCTCTCTGCTACCAGGCCACCGCGCGCACGGCGGCCCCGGCCTGGGAGAACGCCGGGCGTCAGATGCACACCTCTTCAACGATGCTATTACAGACGCCCGCCAGCCATGGAATCGGGGCCTCTCTTCTTGCTCTCTTCAGCCGCCTGGGGGATTCCTCGTGGAGCGTCGGTCTGCACGAATCGCGCTATGCTTATGACCTGATCGAATCGGTTCACGTATGGACGCTGTGTCTCTTCTTCGGCCTGGCAGTCATGTTCGACCTGCGTCTGCTTGGTTGGACGATGCGGAGCGTTCCGGTATCGGAAGTGGCCAGGCGCCTGCTGCCGTGGACCGTGGTGGGCTTCGTTTTCATGGTCATTAGCGGAACGCTCCTCTTTACCGCGATCCCTGTGCGGTCTTATCAGAATATTTTCTTTCGAACCAAAATGGTCATGCTGCTGCTGGCCGGCCTCAACGTCTGGATTTTTCACTCGGGCGTTTATCGCCGCGTCGCCACGTGGGATGTAGCGAGCGCGCCGCCGAGGGCGGCCAGAGTTGCCGGTGCTCTTTCTCTTGTCCTGTGGGTCTGCATCGTCCTCTCGGGAAGAATGATCGCTTACAACTGGTTCGACTGCGATCGGCAGCCGCAACGCCCGATCGTCAATTTCCTGACCAGCTGCGTGCCCGGCCAATCGGAGGAGCACTGATGTCGCTCCTCGGTTTCTTTCACTGGTGCGAACAGTCAGGAATCGGCAACACCATTAGACAGTCGTCGTGGTTGTTTCCGGTGATCGAAGCGATCCACCTTCTTGGCCTGGGAGTAATCGGGGGAGCGGTGTTGGTCGTTGATCTACGCCTGCTAGGCCTCGGATTGCGTCGCCAGTCTACTGCGGAGCTTGCGCGCGACGCACAGCCCTGGCTGATCGGCAGCCTTCTATTGATGATGACCACGGGCGGCCTGCTGTTCCTGTCCGAATCGATAAAGTTGTATTACCATGAGGCATTCTGGTTCAAGATGGCATCGCTCATTCTGGCCATCGTCTTTACGTTTACGATTCAACGCAAAGTAATCCTGGCAGGCGAGACGCGAATGAGGCCTGTTTGGAGCAAAGTAGTGGCCCTCGTTTCGATCCTGTTATGGTCCGGCGTGGGAATCGGCGGACGCTGGATTGGCTTTTCGTAGGAAGCAAGCAGTAGGGTCCGTTGCTTAGCTACTTGACTGCCGGCACTTGTCGCGTCAATTCCTCACACATGCTTCGAGCTACTCGTCGATTCGTTGGAATATGTGACTTGCCCGCCGCGGGCCCGCACATGAAATCAAGAGCGGCTCGAGCCGATCTCTAAAACCCTGGCACGCGAGCCAATTCGTGTCGACCAGCCGGAGATTGTCAACGCCTCTCAGTTCAGACTCGAGACGCTCGAACAGTTCCTGTGTGGAGTCGTCCAGCTTGAGAGTCGCTGTATTTCATGTAAAGCCGCTCGCAGGAGAGTTCGACCGGGCGGATCCTCCGGTTAATTCCGAGCGAAAGCAAATCGCGACGATTCAAGATCTGCACCGGGTTGAACCGAAATTGACTATCTCTACGCGCGTGTCGCGAGCGCAAGCACAGTGCGCCGGACCAACGCTTTCGTCATTGGCAGTTTGTAGGCATTCTTGGAGAGCTTCTGAGCTCCCACGATCGCTGCTTCGCCAGCCTTGGCCGCCAATTCCGGCGTGATGCGCTGGCCGGTGAGCAGACGTTCGACGTTAGGCAGACGCCAGGGAATCGGTGCGACGCCGCCCAAGACGACACGCGCTCTCCGGCAGATTTCGTTTTCCATGTCGAGCACAACTGCCGCGCTGACAACAGCGTGCGTCCATGCTTCGCGGTCGAGCACCTTGTTATACGTGCTCCGCCTGCCGGGATGCGCGGGCGGCAATTGCACTCCGGCGAGCACTTCGTCGGCGGCCAGAACATTCTCTTTCGTGGCGTCCTTCTGAGGCAGAACGAAGAAATCCGCCGCCGGCACTATGCGATCGCCCGAGGGTCCTACGATCCGGAACTTCGCGTCGAGCGCAACCAGCGCCGGAGCGGTGTCCGATGGATGGACGATGTAGCTCGGGCCGCCTCCAAAAATCGCATGGAATCGGTTATCGCCCACAATGGAAAAACAGGTGTCGCCGCCATTCTTGAGGCACGGAAAACCATTGCGGAAATACCAGCACCACGGACGCTGGCAAACGTTGCCGGCCAGGGTGCCAACATTTCGAATCTGCGGCGTCGCTACTGTTTCTGCCGCTTCGGCCAGCACCGAGTACTGGCTTCGAATTAAAGGATGGCTGCCGAGAGTGTCGAGGGTGATAAGACCGCCGATATTTACGCCGCTCGCCGTCGGCGCCACCTGATCGAGTCCCTTGATCGTTTTCAGGTTAACAAGCACGTCCGGTTTGATTAGAAATTCTTTCACCATTCCCAAAAGATCGCTGCCGCCGCCGACCACTGACGGTGTCTGTCCATCTTTTCGCGCCTGCTGCACGAATGAAACTGCCTGCTCGAGAGTCTGCGGGTTCTTGTTGGCGAAGGTTTTCATGCCATTGCCCCCAGAATTTTGTCGCGCGTGATCGGCAAATCCTTCATGCGGCGGCCAATCGCATTGAAGACGGCGTTGCCAACGGCCGCCACCGCGTGAACGATCCCAGCTTCACCGATGCACTTGGCGCCAAAGGGACCATACCCGTCGTCGCTCTCGATGAAGATCACCTCAATCTCGGGCGCATCGAGATGGGTCATGACTCGCGCGCCGTAATAGCCGGCGTTTAGGGGTTGTCCACTCTCGCGGTCGTAAATCAGATCCTCGTGCAATGCCATCCCGATGCCCTGCGTCGCGCCTCCTTTGACCTGGCTGGTTGCCGTCAATGGATTCATGATGCGGCCGGAATCGTGGACGGCAATATATTTGAGAACCCGCACCCGCCCGAGTTCCGTATCCACTTCCACTTCCACGAAGTGCGCGCCAAACGATTTGCGCACCTTGCCCTCCGACTTGGGATTCGGCGAAGCGGAAGCGATCAGCGCGTTCTCGCCCTTCGGCATTCCTTTCTCCGCAATCTGGCGCTTGAGATCGCGCGCAGCCTCGATGACGGCATACCCGGTCATGTCCGTGGTGCGGCTGCCGGACTCGCCCACCGAGTAGGGACAACGGTCCGTGTCACCCCATACGAGGTCCACATCCGACAGCGGAACACCCAGTTCCTCGGCCGCGATCATGCTCATCGTGGTTTTGGCGCCGGCTCCTATATCGGTAACGCCAACGAACACGGTATACCTGCCATTCGAATCGAGACGAATCACCGCGCTGCTCTGCCCCAGAGGCGACCGAATGGTCATAAAAGCCATCCCGGCACCGCGCTTGATCGCTCCCGGCTCCGCACCCGGCGCATGCCAGCGCTTTTTCCATTCGAAAGCCTCTGCCCCGCGGCGGATGCACTCCTCAAGTGTGTAGTTCGAGTAGGGCACCTCGTCATTCGATTTTCGCGTCATGTTCTTCAGTACGAACTCAACCGGATCCATTTTCATCTTGTAGGCGACGTCGTCCATCATCGACTGGATGCCGAAGAAGCCTTGAGGAAACTCGGGCGCCCGGTAATTTCCGGAAACCGCCCGGTTGGTATACACGGGATAAACAGTGCTCTCCACGTTGGGGCACTGATAGAGTTCGACACCGGTGATTCCTCCTGAATTCTTGCGGTATGGCCCCATGCCGCTATAGCCGCGCAACTGGAGCGCCTGGAGCGTGCCGTCGTTGCTCACTCCAACCTTGTAATATTGAGTGGTCGGCCAGCGGCCGTGCACACCAATAAAATCTTCTTTTCGCGAAAGCTCCAGCTTCACCGGCGCGCCGGTTTCCTTAGCCAGAACTGCGGCAATTAGATCCGCATCCTGATTCTGGTTCTTGTTGCCGAATCCGCCGCCCATGTATTTGCAGATGACGCGCACTTTTTCGTCGGGGATCCCTAAATCTCTCGCCATGTCATGCCGGCAATTCGAGGTGCCCTGAGTTGGCGTATACAGAGTCAGCTTGTCGCCTTCCCAGCTCGCGACGCAAAGGCGAGGCTCCATCTGCGCGTTGTGCACGTAGGTTGTGGTGTAGCGATCCTCGAAGACGTGGTCTGCCGTGCGGAAACCTTCCTCGACGTCTCCACGCCGGTATACTTCCGGTTTGGCCTCGTTCTTCACATCGAGCGAGACATTGCCGTCCGGCCAGATCTTGACGCTTTCCGGGCGAAGGGCTTCTTCCTGATCGAGCACGAATGGAAGAGCTTCGTATTCAACGGTGATGAGTCGCAGGGCCTCTTCCGCGATATGACGATTGGTCGCGGCAACCGCTGCTACAGGTTCCCCGAAAAAGCGCACGGGGTTGTTGAAGGCATATCGTCTCTGTCGAGTGGTTTTCTTGATCTCATCTACGTATTGCCTCCCGCCAGCGATCGAGCCCGCACCCCATACGACAGTGCAGTTTTCATGCGTCAGGACGAACTTGACGCCAGGCAGCGCCTGGGCTTTGGAGACATCCATCTTGCGAATTTGAGCATGGGCATGAGTGCTACGCAGTATTCGCGCATAAAGCATCCCGGTGAGATGGACGTCGCCGCTGTATGTAGCCTTCCCCGTGACGCGTTCTACGGCGTCAATGCGCGGGGTAGAGTGGCCGATTGTCTTCAGCGAATTAAGAGTGGGCATCCGGCTCATCGCGCGCCTCCTGCACCGGTGCTGGAAACCGCTGTATTTCGCCGCACTTTTGTGGCGGCGACATTTGCACCCGCCTTAGTCGAACCCGCCAAGCGGCGCGAATTGCCATTTGACGCCGATGCGTTCTTGCTGCCGGCCGCCGCCAACACAGCTTCCACGTAACGGTTGTAGTTGGAGCAGCGGCAGATATTGCCGGTCATGGCCGCCTGGACCTCGTGCGGGGTCGGATGAGGGTTGCGTGTGAGCAATCCTTTGGCGCTCATGAGCTGCCCCGACGTGCAAAAACCGCACTGCGGCCCGTCATGTTCAACGAACGCTTGCTGAAGCGGATCGAGCTGCTCTCCATGGGCAAGACCCTCGACCGTCTGGACCTCTCGCCCGTCGGCCCAGACCGCCAGATTGCTGCAGGAGTAGACTGGTTTGCCGTCCAGCAGTACCGTGCAGGCTCCGCATTCGCCGCGGTCGCAACCGATCTTTGTACCCGTCAGGCCGATATGATCGCGGAGCAGTTCGGCGAGTGTCCAACGATCTTCCACCTCCAGTTGATGCTCAGTGCCGTTCACCACAATCCGAATCGAAGTGCTGGGCACACCGGATTCGACATCATCGGTCACAGGTGGGTTCGCTGTGGACAAATCTACCTTGAGCGCGGGCGCTGAGGTTGCCACGGCGAGAACGGCGCCGGTGCCCTCGAGAAATTGCCTTCGGGAAATATCTCTCTTGCGTTTGCTCATAAACCCTTCCCAGGAAAGTAAGGCGGAATCTCCTCAAGAACATGAATAATCTACTCCACAACTGGGAGGGAGTGAATAGCAATTCCTTCGGTTAAGGTTGATCACTTCGATGAACGGTGCAACTCAATTCGATATGGCTGAATCCAATGAGGCGCGAGAAGTGATGCATCAAATTATCCCCTTCTGTTGCAGCTCAAGTGGATGGATTTGATCCTCCGCAAATCGCTGGGGTCACAAGCAACAGCGGAGCTGTAGACTCAAGGCCGGCTCAGTTAATCGAAAATTTAATTCGGGTTTAGCGGGTCAACGATCGCTACTGCGAAGGCGAATTGATCGATACGCGCATCTAGGCAAGGGATTCATTCAAAGCATCTCCACTTTGAATCCACTTTACAACGATGCAAGGGTAGGGACTCAGCCACGTTGTCCGCATAGCGGTGTTAGCAGATAGATATATAATCACTATACAAGTAACACGAAATACTTTTGCCTTGAGCGGGCGCACGGAGACCTTCAGAAACCTGAAGCTGCCACAGGCGAGCGATCACCTGCGTCGTTTCACTGCGGCCTCGCCATGCACGATCCGAAGCTTACCCGGACGCGGATTGACCTCGTGGGCGCCGATCGAGTCGTGTGTGATAGCGATTTTCCGAAGGGGGTGGCCATCAAGAAGCCCGCAGAGTACGTGAAGTCGATCCCGAATATAACTGACAACGAGCGCCAGTTAGTTTTTTGTGAAAACGCGGCGCGGCTGCGCCATTGATTGCTATCGTGTCTCTAAGAAGTGTCGCACAAATAACATTTCGGAGGCTCGTTCGGACTCTATATCGGGGGAGGGAGTCAGCTGACGAGCATGGGGTCGTAGCATCGCGTCAGTCACCTCCAAGCGATCTTTAACCCCAACGCACCGCATGATCCCGTGGACATGGTTCTTGACGGTTTGTTCGGAAAGGTTAAGATGAGATGCGATCTCCTTATTTGTCAGCCCTTGACTTATAAGTGGGACAATCTGCTGTTGCCGCCGAGTCAGACCGAATTCGCGCTTGACCCGCGCGCTTGGACCAGCCACCTGCATTCGGGAAAAAGCTTCAAATAGATGCGCGCAAAGTTGGGGAGGGCAGATGGCTTGTCCTTGCGTCACTGCTCGCACACCGGAGACGACTTCCGCAGCGGAAGCATCCTTCAGTAGGTAACCCGCGGCCCCGGCGCGTACGCAATCCAAAAATATAATCTGGATCATTCTCCATATCAATTAGGACAACTTTGATGCCCGGGATTTGTTTGTTGGTTTGGGATATTAATGCACACTCCGACATGCGCGCAGAAACCGAATCTAGAATTAAAACGTCGGTGCCGGATGTGCCGATTAAGGAAAAAACATCAGAAACGCAGGCTGAGACACCCGCAACTCTGAACTCACCCTTGCGGATGAGCAGCCTGGCGAGAGTCTCACGCAATAACCGGTTACTCGCCATCAAAAACACAGACAGGGGACAGTTTTTCACAAGGCCACTCCCCTCAGAAGCAGTGGTCACAAACCGCCATCACTGGATAACACCGACCACCGTTACAATACCATACAAGAAGGGCTGTATGCGAGTTTTTGAATATTATAATATCTTAATTGTATTATGACTGCCTTCATTTAATTCCAATGCCAAAACGGGAAAACACAGGATTTAGATCTTTGGCCTTCTTTTTGATAGGGTTATGAGCGATCAGCTTGCACACGAACCGCGACCCCTTCATTCCCGGCGCTCCTCTTGTTTAGACTGCTCCTGGAAACCATATCGCGCAACCGGAACTTAGCACTGGGGTTAACGATAATATCGATTCATTACATATGAATTTTAGATGCTGTTCTGGCGGAGGCCGGAATCAGCGGAAAACAGTCTTGAATTTGGTACCGGACCGAGTACGAGGATTGGTACGATAAATAGTACGAAAGCAGGTTCCCGATAAATCATTTCGTTAAGATTTGTGGTGGTTTCCGTGGGACTGAATCCAACTCTTTTTTGAACCTTCCTTTTTCGCCCGCATTCCCCTAGTGTGCGCGAGGGTTAAACCGATCGGAAGACGGAGCAAAACGTATGACCCAGCACATTCGTGTTGTTGTTGCCAATCGACCCAGGTTGATGCGCGAGTTGGTCGTAGAAACAATCAGCGAGCAACCTGACATCGAAATTATTGCGGAGATTCAGGACGAGGACAAAATTGTCGATGCAGTTGAGGAGAAACACCCGGACTTTCTGATCATCGCGTTGAATGAATCCGATCAGCGCCCTCCTCTTTGCGACATCCTGCTTCGCCGTTATCCAGAAATGAAAATCTTAGCCCTCGCGCCGGAACGGAATAGCAGCATCTTCTATTGGGGATCGTTCGACATTCACGAAAGCTCGGTGGAAGCTTCCGAAGCAGGAATTCTGAGCGCTCTGCGCCGCAAGGGCAAGCAAATCGTCGGAGGTTAAGTATGCGTCCGGATACCCATCAGTTGTCCGATCGCCAGCGGACGGTGAACAATCGAAGGTCAATTGTGATCGCTGGATTCTTGTTTCTTGTTGCGTGTTGCGCACCTGCGTTGCGCGCGCAACAACAGAATAACGACCCGACCAAAACCTCGGAATTGGCGATGCAGAACTTGAGCCGGGTGGCGGCCTCTGCTGCGGAAATCAAATCAGTTTTACTGAAGGATTCTGGCCTGATGGTTGAGTTGAAGCGCTGGGTTGCGAAGGATGCCACAGACCATGGCCAGATCGTCAGCGATTCAGACCTCACCGATGATGCAATGTTCGAGAGATTGGAGTCGGATGTTCCATTCCGGGCAGTGGCGACCCTTCTGGTTCAAAGGTATGGCTATGTCCTTCCAAAAGTGAACCCTGAGTCTGAAGCCGGGAAAGAGAGAGAACTGCTTATCCAGGAAAAAACGAAATGGCTCGCGCAGCGTCAAGAAGAAGAACTCGCGCAGGCACGTCAAGTGAGGACAAGAAATCAGCAAAATAATGGCCCCTGCGACGTTCAGCATGATAATGAATGCAACGAGGAGCAAGCGCGTCCTTCTTCTGTAGGTGGGCCTAGGCAAGAGCCTCAACAAGGGCAACCACCCTCCAGAACTTTCCCCGGGGATTCACTGCCATCCAATCTTCCCAATCCCGGTGGAAATGACTTAACTCGCGCAGCGCTGACGCCAAACGATGAGGATTTCTCGAGCACATCTCCCCGACTCCCATTTAATAACTCTGACGGCTCTTCCCAGTCTCTCAATAATGTCAGCGTGAACGCTTCTGGAATCCCTAATCCCCGAATAGGAGGAGAGGGATCGCCAAGTTCTCCCTCAGCTAGCGGAAACCCTGGATTCGGGAATCAGAGCGATGGATTGCTCGCTGCATTTGGAAGCGGACTGGGGACGGGATCGGGTATGGCAAGCGGAGCGCCAACTCCTGGATTGAATGGAATAGTAGACAGCCAGGGAGTGAGCCCTACGGCGCTGCCTCCGATTTCGTCGAATTCTTCGACACAGTCTTCCACACGCCGTTCCCAATCGACTTTACTTCCTGAACCGCCAGAAATGATTCGCGAGAAGAGTCCCTATGAAGACATTCCATCGCTTTACGATATGAATGTCAGAGCGGTTACCCGGCCTGCCGCTCCGAAGCGATTTGGCGCAGAAGTGTTTGAGAATGGAACGCGAGACTCCCAAATGATTCCGATGGATCTTCCTGCCGGCCCGGACTACGTTGTCGGGCCAGGCGATGGATTGTCCGTCGATATGTGGGGAAGTGTATCGCAACGTCTTTACCGAGTTGTGGATCGTGAAGGCCGCGTGAGTTTGCCTGAGGTGGGGCCGATTCTAGTCAGCGGAAAGAGCCTTGCCTCGCTGCAGCAGAGCCTGCAGCAGATATTGAGAAGTCAATTCCGCGATGTCTCGGCAGACGTTTCGCTTGCTCGCCTTCGAACTATCCGTGTCTATGAAGTGGGAGATGTTGCTAATCCCGGGGCCTACGACATTAGTTCGCTCTCGACTCCCCTCAACGCATTATTTGTGGCTGGCGGGCCAACGCAGCGCGGGTCCATGCGCATCCTTAAACATTATCGCGGCACGCAACTGGTCCAGACGGTCGATGTATATGACCTTCTACTGCATGGAGTGAAGGCGGACCTTGCGCGGCTGGAAAACGGGGATACGGTGCAGGTGCCGCCGATAGGACCGCAAGTCACTGTCGAGGGGATGGTCCGCCGCCCGGCGATTTATGAGTTGCTCGAAGAGAAGACTCTGGCGAGCGTGTTGGATTTGGCGGGTGGCCTTCTGCCCACCGCCACGCTACGTCACATCGAAGTGCAACGCATTGTGGCCCACGACAAGCAGACCATGTTGAGTGTCGACATCCCCGAAGTGGGAAATGCTGCGGAAGTAACAAAAACACTCGAATCATTTGAAATTCACGACGGCGATCGAGTGCGAGTCTATCCGATTGTTCCTTATAATCAGGACACGATTTATGTCGAAGGGCATGTCGTGCGTCCGGGCCGATATTCCTATCGTGCGGATATGCGGGTTACCGACGTAATTTCATCTTACAAAGACTTGCTGCCGGAGCCTGCCACGCGATATGCGGAAATCATTCGCCTGAACGCGCCGGACTTTCACCCGAGTGTGGAAGGATTTGATTTGGCGGATGCCCTGAACGATCCTGCTCAGGCTCCCATTTTGCACCCGATGGACACGATTCGAATCTTCAGCCGATTTGACTTCGAGAATCCACCGACTGTCTCCGTGCTCGGAGAAGTGCGCGTGCCGGGAACTTACCAAACATCGGGCCAAATCCGTTTAACCGACGCGGTTCATTTGGCCGGAGGACTTACCCCTGACGTTGAAACAGGGGACGCGCAGGTGTTCCGCTACTTGCCTGATGGAAAATTCAAGATATTTAGTGTGAGCCTGAGCCAGGCTCTTGCAGGAGATCCGGTCGAGAACATACTTTTGCAACCACGCGATCGTCTGCTGATTCACCGTAATCCGGACGCCGTCGAGCCTGCCAGCGTTTATATTCAGGGCGAAGTGGCAAAGCCGGGCCGCTATCCGCTTACGACCAATATGGGTGTCACGGACCTGATTCGAATTGGCGGCGGGCTCAAACCCAGTGCAGACTCGCAGACGGCCGATTTAACCAGATATCAATATTCGGATCAAACAAAATTGACAGGCCAACATGAATCCATCGCGCTCTCTGCGGCGCTTAAAGGCGATATCCAGTCGAACAACGTGCTCCAGAACGGAGACGTACTCACGATTCGCCAACTTCCGGGTTGGAACGACCTCGGCGCCTCCATTGCCGTGAAAGGCGAGGTGAAACATCCGGGCACGTACGGCATACAACCCGGAGAACGCCTCAGTTCGGTATTGGAAAGGGCGGGCGGTTTTCAGGCAGACGCGTATCCGTACGGTGCAATCCTGCAGAGGGTGCAGGTGCGTGAGATGGAATTGCGGTCACAGAACGAAATCGTCTTACGTGTAAAGGGTGCGCAAAGCAGTCTTGAGACGCTGCCCGATACAGATGCAAAACAAAAGGAAGCAAAACTCCAGGCGATTCAACAATGGCAAACAACGCTTGATCAATTGAGCAGCAATCCTCCGCCAGGGCGCGTCACGATTCGGATTTTTTCCAAGATCGACCGTTGGAAGAACTCGGCCGCCGACGTGGAAGTCAGGGCAGGCGACGTTCTAATTATTCCCAAGAGGCCGAGCTATGTCATGGTAACGGGGCAAGTCTACAACCCCACAGCCGTATCTTTTCGACCGGGAAAAAGTGCCAAGTGGTATCTCAGCCAATCTGGTGGCCCTACACAAGTTGCTTATACCAAGGCGATCTTTGTAATCCGAGCCGACGGCTCCGTTCTTGGTTCAAAGAACAATCTGTTGAGCGGGGCATCACTGAATTCTCCTCTTCAGCCAGGGGACACCGTTGTCGTTCCGGAGAAGGCGCTGGGCGGTCAGGGCTTGCAGTGGCAAACCGTTATGCTGGTCGCGCAGACGGCGGCGGCCATCGCGAGCACAACGATTATCGCGCTGCATTATTGATGAGTTGAAGACTAGGCATGACTCGACGGAATGCGAAATACGCGCTTGTTTGTTGGTTGCTGGTGGCTGGTGAAATGCTTTGCCTGAACGGCAATGCAAAGCCACAAGGGCAAGAGGCCAGTGCGTCACCTGAACCAGTGAGCGCGGAAGTGGGGGACAAGAATTCGGAGATTGATTTGCCAACGAAACAAACCGATGACGCGGATGAATCGGTCAACGAAAACACAAACGCTCTTGGAGTGTCGTTCTTGAAGAATCTGCTATCTGACCAAAAGGCGATTTGGACGAGTCCGACCCACCTTCGATGGGCCGACGGGACTTGGTTGTTTCCCCTTGCTGCTGCGACGGCGGGTTTCTTTGCCACCGACCGAGCCGTTCCCCCCGCCCTCTCCACAGATCAGAATAAATTGAACCGCTACACAAGTTTTTCCAATTATGGGTTGTATTCAATGGTTGGCGCCGGCGGCGGACTCTACATTTTGGGCAAGCTCTCACACAACGACCACCAAAGGGAGACTGGCGTTCTTGCGGGAGAAGCTGCGATCAATGCTTTGGCCGTGGATACTGCACTGAAGTATGCGTTTGGCAGGGAAAGGCCGAACCAGGGACAAGGGCTGGGCGACTTTTTTCAGGGTGGAGTCTCGTTCCCCTCCGACCATTCCGCCGTGGCCTGGTCGATTGCCAGTGTCATCGCTCATGAATATCCCAGTCCTTTTACGAAAATTGCTGTGTACGGTTTAGCTACGGCAGTGAGCGCGTCGCGAGTCCTCGGAAAACAACATTTCCCTTCGGATGTGGTCGTAGGCGGCGCGATCGGATGGCTCATTGGCTGGCAAGTCTATCGCACTCATCACGACCCGGAAGTGGGCGGTGGCGGCTGGGGCAGCCTATCCGGGAACGATGACGGCGAAGAGAATCGGGATCGCCAGCACATGGGATCGCCGTCGGTTCCTCTGGATAGTTGGGTGTATTCAGCAGTCGAGAGACTTGCGGCATTGCGGGCCATCAATACCCAGATCATGGGCGTGAAGCCCTGGACTCGCATGGAATGCGCGCGCCTCACGGAAGAAGCCGGCGAAACTTTGCAACAGGGCCAGGTCATGAATGATGAGGAAGCGGCTCGGCTGCAAGCGCAACTGGAACGGGAATTTTCATACGAAATCGCGTTACTCAACGGCGGGCGCAATCTCACGGCAAATCTCGAATCCGTTTATGGCCAGAGCGGTCTCGATCAGCGGGCCGGCCCTGACCGATAGCTATCACTTCGGACAAACCGTGTCTTACGATTTCGGCCGCCCGTTCGAGCGCGGAACAAACGGCCAAGTCGGTGGATCATTCAGCGCGGACGCAGGACCACTCACTCTCTACATTCGCGCGGAGTACCAGCACGCACCTTCTGCGCCTGCACTTTCTAGTGCGGCCATCAATGCAATTTCCATCGGCTGACGGCAGTCCCTGCCAGTCACAAGTGCAAGCCGGCCCGATCGCGCCGATCAATCGACTTCAACTTGCTGGATTCGTATGTTGGCGTGAATCTAGGGAACTGGCAAGTTACCCTGGGGAAACAGAGTCTTTCCTGGACTTCTGCGCCCGGCGGTTCCATGATTTGGAGCGATAACATTGATCCAGTCAACATGGTCCGGCTGGTCAATCCCGAGCCGATCCGCCTGCCGTACTTTCTTCGATATTTCGGACCGGTTCGCATCGACCAATTTTTCGGTCGCCTGGAAGGGCATCCTTACGTCCCTCGTCCATTTATATATGGGCAAAAGATAAGCATGAAACCGTTGTCATTCCTGGAACTGGGATTCGCGCGCACCGTCGAAATCGGAGGCCAGGGAAGCGCGAGACCCGCTCACTTCAAAAATTTTCTTGCAAAGCTTTTTTGGAACTTACAATAGCCGCTCCATTCGATACCAGGACAAGACCAGTACCGAGATGGACTGGACGTTTTATGTCCCGCGGGTTCGAAACTACATCGTTCTTTATGGCGATGCCTACGCGACGGATGACCAGCTGCCAATCAAAAATCCGCCGAAGAATCCGTGGCGTCCCGGGATCTACATTACACGATTTCCAGGATTGCCCAAGCTTGACCTCCATGTGGATTCAGTTTCGACAGAGCAACCTGGCTTTTCTTTCGACAATTACTATACCGCGCCGGGGCCGGTCAACAGCGGCCAATTTAACTATTGGAACGGCGATTATCGCGACGGATATACGAATGGGGGCAATCTCATTGGTAATTCTGTTGGCAGAGACGGCAGAGCCTTTGAGGGCTGGCTGACTTATTGGCTTTCACCGCGCAATAACCTGCAATTGTTCTACAAGAAAAGTTCTGTGGCTGGGGATTTCATGCCGGGAGGCGGAGCCTGGCAAGACTATGCGGTCTCGCAACGAGATGCACCTGCGGTCGGGTTTCTATGTGAAAACTGAACTGCAGTATGAGCACATTTCTCGCTACCCAGTACTTTTCAACGGACCTCAAAGGAACATTACGGCAATTGCGGAAATAGGCTTCTCCCCTGGAGAAAGGTTGCGCAAATGATTGTAACGGATGTAAATCCCGGTTCCCTGAGGAGCATAAAACATAGGTGCTGGGCCGTTATGGCTAAGGTGGGTGAACCGCCGGTCGGCAACCGGGATCGTTACCTGGCGTCTGAAAATCCGGCGCCGTGGTCTGCTTTTCGTTTTCGTAGCTTGAACGCTATCTGATTTTCGCTGGAAAGGGCTTGCTAGTCCGAAAAATCATGAGTGGAGAATTGCCATCGGTGACGCAACGGCGATCGAACGGGGAGGAGATCCTTGTGGATTCACAGGAGAGGGCCACCCTCTCCGAAGCATCAGAAGATCGGCCCCTTCAGGAGCCGATTATCGCTAGTCTCCGGCTTTTCTGGGCAGAGCGCAGGTTCTTGTTGCGAGCCGGAGTCTATGCATTGCTTGCCAGCGCCCTCATCTCGATTTTGATTCCCGTGCGGTATCAGACCGTGACTCGATTGATGCCCCCCGATAGCCCCTCCGGAATGGGAATGGGATTGCTGGCCGCAATGTCAGGGCGCGTGGGCATGGAAGGCTTAGGAAGCATTGCAGGTGACGTTCTGGGAATGAAAACTTCGGGCGCGCTGTTCGTGGGCGTTATCCAGAGCCAGACGGTCCAAGATCGGGTGATCAGGGAATTCAATCTGATGCGTGTCTATCATGACGGGAAAATCGAAGATGCGAGGAAGGATCTTGCGGAGCATACGGATGTATCCGAGGACCGCAAGAGCGGAATAATTGCGATCAACGTCACGGACCACGACCCGAAGCGCGCAGCGGCAATGGCGCAATCTTATGTCGACGAACTTGACCGCTTGGTGGCGCAGGTTAGTACTTCCTCTGCGCGGCGCGAGCGTATTTTCCTGGAAGAGCGATTGAAAGCTGTAAAAACAGACCTGGACAATTCGGCAAAAAAATTCAGCGACTTCGCGAGCAAGAACACCGCGATTGATATTCCAGCACAGGGAAAAGCTATGGTGGATGCAGCGGCCAGGCTGCAGGGTGAATTGATTGTCGCGCAAT
The DNA here is from genome assembly GCA_963832265.1 of uncultured Acidobacteriota bacterium. Classification (GTDB taxonomy): domain Bacteria; phylum Acidobacteriota; class Terriglobia; order Acidiferrales; family UBA7541; genus Palsa-360. The sequence goes on along the minus strand of CAWHTN010000020.1, from coordinate 1,796,157 downwards.
CGGAACTTGAAGGCTTGAAACAAATATATACAGACGAGAACGTGCGGGTGCGGTCCGCGAGAGCTCGCATGGACGAGCTTCAAAAAAAATTGAACGAGATCGGCTCCGCAGGGACCGTTGGAGCAGAAAAGAACGATAACCCGCTTTACCCGTCGATTCGGAAGTTACCGATTCTTGGTGTCACCTATGCTGACCTGTACCGGCAGACGAAGATCGAGGAAACCGTGTTCGAACTGCTGACAGAGCAGTACGAAATGGCCAAGGTGCAGGAAGCAAAGGAAATCCCAAGCGTGAAGGTGCTGGATGCAGCCGTTGTCCCGACCAAGAAGTCGTATCCCCCGCGCGCGGTAATTACTGCCTTGGGAACTCTTCTTGGACTCGCGCTGGCAGCGGTCTGGATTATCGGAAGGACGCAATGGGAGTCAGTGGAGGCGAGCGACCCTCGAAAGCAGTTCGCGCTGGAAGTGCTTACGACGACCCGGGCGAGTCTGTCCAGTTTTGCGCGCAATGGAACGAACGGCAACACCAATGGACACAGGACGTGGGGTTGGGGGAAGCAGACAGAAGGGACCAGCGACGCGGGGCACGAAAACGGGAAACGCGATACACAATAGTTACGAAATGTTCTGTAAGTGATTGATGGGAAGTGGGTTAGTTCACACTTAGTCTTCTAAGTGACGGGGCGAAGCTCTATACGGGGCCTGAAAGGCTGACAGCGAGAGGTTATGGACATGGAAAGAGCGACATCGAGCGCGACAACCGTTTCCAGCGACAACCTGGGCGCACTCGAGTGGCCAGGCTTGCCGACTGAATACTACGAGACGCGATGGTACGCAGCCTACACGAGTTCGAACCACGAAAAGCGTGTTGCGGAACAAATGGGCGTGAGAGGCGTGGAGCACTTCCTGCCGCTGTACGCGTCCATCCGACGGTGGAGGAATGGGCGCGTGAAATTGCAGAGGCCGCTGTTTCCGGGATATGTGTTTGTGCGCATTGCGCTACGGGAGAAATTGCGCGTGCAGCAAATTCCCGGTGTGGCGTGGCTGGTGGGGTTCAACGGACGTCCCTCGAGACTTGCGGATGAGGAAATTGAAGCATTGAGGAAGCTCATGGTCTCCGGGATTCGCGCGGAGCCGTTCCCCTTTCTGACCGTTGGCAGGCGCGTGCGCATTTGTACGGGCCCCCTCTCTGGTCGCGAAGGATTTGTGGTTTGGCGAAAGGGAATCCTTCGAGTTGTGCTTTCAATTAATCACATCCAACGAGCCATTCTGGTTGAAGTTGATACAGATGCTCTCGAGCCTCTGGTATCCCTTCGTCATCATAAACACGATTGCGGGGAAGTAGAATCATTCGAGGGCAAATCAAAGTTGTGGCCCTAAGGACCCTAACTAACAATGCGATTGTTAGTGAGAGCATAGAGGGAACGACTGTGCAAACGGAAGCTGTTAAGAACTCCGCGACTGAACAGCGCGCGAACACAACGGCGTGGAATTGCAGTCCATTCTTGCGCTTCTGGCGTTCTCTTTATATGTCGACCCCAAATTTCCGCGGGAAAGGGAAAATCTTTTTTGACATGGCTTGCAGGCTAGTCCGAAACTGGCCCTCCAACGTTTCGATTCCAGGCCGCCATGGATGCACTTTTTTTCATTGCGACCTAAACGAATACATGTACCGCTTTCTCTTTTTTTACGGAGTCCACGAGCTTGACGTCGATTGGATTTGTAGTCATATTCTTCACTCCGGCGACATATTTGTCGACATTGGGGCGTGCTTTGGTTATCACACAATATCCAGTGCATTGCGCGTTGGCTTGACGGGGCAAGTTTACGCCCTGGAGCCTCAACCCGACATGTTTGCGACTCTGCAGAACAATCTCCTTGAAAATGATCTGAATAACGTCACGGCGGATCATTTGGCACTGAGCGACCAAGCTGAAACACTGCAGCTGCATCGATTTGCAGATTTGGGGATTGGCCACACTTCAATATCATCCCAGGGCCGTGAAGTTTCGAAGGTAATTTCGACCGCGGCAGTAACGCTAGACGATTACGCCGAACGGAGAGGAATCAATAATGTCACTCTTGTCAAGCTGGACGTCGAAGGTGCAGAACTAAAGGTTCTCCGAGGAGCAACGCGGCTATTAAGTGCGTCCTTTCCACCAATGTGGGTTATGGAGATCAACGACGAGACCGCCAGCACCTGCGGGTATCACCCGAGAGATCTTCTCGCACTTCTCGCACAGCACGGATATAAATTCTACCAGCCAGTATGGGGCCGCATGATTCGAACCGTCGTTCGGCTCGAACCCTGTTCTGCAGACGACATCCGGAACGGGATGAATCTGCTTTGCGCCATTCCGGCTGTGCATGCTGATCGCTTGGCGCGCGTTGGTGTTAAGTGAAAGAGCCTCGACCATTCCGGAGATGAACCCAAAGAAATGGGAACCGTTCAACTCGACCACAAGAATCTGTTGAAGGGTTCCCTTTCGGAATCTCACTGCCAGATCCGGTCGAGTCGCATAGGCCGGGGATCGGAAATCGTGATGGGACTCGCTCATGAGCCTAAGGGGGCTGTAGGTGTTCAAGGATGGTCTATACAATCTGTGGGGTGCGGGGATACGGGTCGGTTTTGCCATTGGGGTTGTGCCCATGCTTGTGCGGATAATGGGCACGAGTCAGTACGGTCTCTGGGCTCTGGCATTCGCGATTGTCGGTTTTCTTGCGCTGGCCGACGGGGGCCTCTCGGTCACTGTAATCGTGTTCCTCTCGAAGGAGCTCGCGATAGACGACCGAGATGCAGCTGGTAAGACGATGGCAATCGTGCTCGCGGTGTCTTTGGCCCTAGCCACCGGAGCTAGTTTGATGCTTTATTTCTGCGCCTCGCACGCCGCTAATCTCTTTTCTGCACTTGAGAGAAGCGAGCGGCAGGTTCTTGCGAAAGCTTTACTTGTCGGGAGCGTTTTGGTGTGGTCACAAGTGCTACAGGCTGTGCTAATTGGGGTTGAACAGGCCTATCGACAATACGCATCGGCGAATTTGCTAGTCTCTCTCCAATCCGTCTTAACCAACGTTGGTATGATCCCGATTGCGTGGGGTGGGGGCCGTGTGCTTGCGCTCATGAAATGGCAAGTTGTGGTTGCGTTGGCAGCCTTGCTAGCGCACGGATATTTTGTTTCGACACTTATTTGGGTCTTTCGCCACCGGATGAAGCTGGACAAACGTAAGTTCCTGAGTGTTATTCGCTATGCCTCGTTGACTTGGTTTTCTAATCTGGGCAGCATCCTTTTTGGTAGAGCCGACCGACTTCTTGTTGGGGGCATACTTGGAACGGGCGATCTCGGAATCTACGCGGCGATCACAAGCGTAACGGGACAGATAAATGCAATGTCGGGAGCGGCCGTCCAGCCCTTCTTGCCTTCGGCAAGCAGCCTCATCGCAAAAGGGGCAACAGGACAGTCGGAACTTCGAGAGAGTGTGAAACGAGCCTTCCGGGTCAACGCGCTATTAGCCCTGGGGATGGGGATTGTCCTCTTTGTACTAGCGAGCCTAGTGCTTAGCATTATCATTCCCAGTGGAGAATCACCAATGAGCTTGCTTGCGCTTCGGATAGCGATCGTCATTTACGCCCTCTATTCCTTGAGTTCTGTGGGCTACTACACACTATTCGGCGTAGAAGCCCTAGAGGTCAGCACTGCCATTGTACTACGAGTGCGATTGTTTCCCTTCTTCTCATCGGCTTGGGCGCCCACTATTCCGGTCTCGTCGGAGCGGTGGTCGGGAATGCCGCCTACTGTGGCACGCTCCTATTAAACGTATATGGGATGAAAAAAGTGGGAGTTGATGGACTCTGGTTAGGCTGGCTTGCCTTTCCATTGGCTTGGTTTGTTGGCGGTTTGGTGCTGGGTGTCGCTGGACCCGAGAGCCTTTTCTGGCGTGTCCCACTTTTGGTCGGTCATTTAGCATTGTTGGTCCTCTGGTTCGTTAGGGGCAATGGGAGCGAAGCCCCATTTTCACGCATTGGCTGGTCAAGATTGTGAGGCAGGGAATGGGGAGCGAAGCGTTATCCAGGGCGGACGCAACGCCCGAAGATAAAATTTCGAAGAAGGCACGGCTAGGTCTTGCCAGTCAAGCTGTCAAGGAGCTTCGCAGCCGGGCACGGGTTGTACGGGGCGGGTTATCGATTTTGTGGGACTGGAAAATTTATGCTGAGTTCATGTCCCCGGTTTACCAACAGCATAATCTGGCCCGGCTCCAGCACTTGGATAGCCTCGAGTTGGATCTCAGAGGCAAACGGGTGTTGGAAGTCGGCGCGGGGATCGGGGATCATACGCTCCTGTACCTCCATCACGGTTGCCAAGTTCTTCCGACCGATGCTCGACCTAGCCTGGTAAGGTTCATCCGAAAACGCTATGGCATCCGGGCTGAGCAGCTTGACGTGGAAAGTGAGCCAGACCGTCTCGAGCGATTAGGGAAATTCGACATATTGCATTGCTACGGCTTGCTTTATCACCTCTCCGATCCAGATGGCTTTCTGAGATATGCTTCAAGGGTTGCCGATTGTTTGATTCCAGAAACGTGCGTATCGCCGGGCAGCGACTTCAGCCTGAACCCGGTAACTGAGAACGCCACGATACCGTCACAAGCGTTCCATGGGCGAGGTTGCCGGCCTACACGTCGGTGGATCTTTGAAACCCTGAATCGTTACTATGAACATGTGTATACGACGAAGACGCAGCCTCACCACCAGGAATTTCCGGTGGACTGGTCGACGGTATCTTGCGAGCCTGCGACCTTAAGCAGGGCGGTCTTTCTCGCCAGCCATCAGGCTGTTCAGAACAGCAAATTGACAACGACCTTGCCGATGAAACACCGGGATTGGTGAAGCAACGGAGAGCAGCCAGCAAGTTCGCACTTTTTCTTGGCGGGAGTGGGAAATCCATTTTCGCGCTCCCGATCATAGTGGGCCGGAATAGGAAACAATTCTGATGACAGAGCCATTTAACGTAAGAATGCGCGAACGTAGCAGCCCACTTTCACAGTCCGAAAGTCAACTCGTTACGGTTGTCACTCCGTCATTCAACCAGGCGAAGTTCCTGGAGGAAACGATTCGTTCAGTCGCTTTGCAAAACTATCGGCCGATTCAGCACGTCGTCGTGGACGGTGGGTCTACTGATGGGTCGGTGGAAATTTTGAAAAGATGTGCTAACGAACTCGGAAGCTCCGAATATGTCCTTGACTGGATTTCGGAGCCCGACCGAGGAATGCCGGATGCGCTTGGCAAAGGTTTTTCCATGGCGCGGGGAGCAATTGTCGGCTGGCTGAACTCTGATGACGTGTATTTCGACCGGCATGTTGTGGAGGTCGCAATTGAAGAACTAAAGGACAACCCGGATGTGGACGTGGTCCATGGCGACGTGGCTCTCATTTCGGAAACTGGTGGACTCTGGATGATCTGGTGTTTTCCGCGATTCGACTATAATCGCGTTCTGCGCAACTACATCATCCCGCAGCCAACGGTGTTCTTCCGGCGGGCCGTTGTCGAACAGCACCCAATCGGCTCGCTTCAAACCGTCGGTATAGATCACGTTTATTGGCTCGAAATTGGCCGTGCGCATAAGTTCCGCCATGTCCACCGCGTGCAGGCTGCCGACCGCGACCATGCGAGTCGGCTGTCCAACGCGATTTCCTCTCAATGGCCCGAAGAGACCAAGCGATTTTTGGAGATCTATGGCAAGGGCTATGTCCCCACGTCCCTCGACCGCGCCCATGACAAGTTCACGAAGCTCCTAATGCGATTTAAGGGTGCGGCGTACTTGGTACGGATGTTTTACGCGGGGCGATTGGAAGATGAATTAGCTTTTCCTCTCCGGATGGACAGTCGTTGGAAAGTCCTTCGCAGACAATTCTCGATGCGTCTGGGTAACCGGCCCGACCTTGGATCGCCTCCAACTTTCAAGCGGCAACGCGCCACGGACGTGCTGGAGCCACGCCGGGAACGATCTCAAGGATGATTCACCACGGGTGAGGTCAATTGTAGATGGGCCGACATACGATTCCCCTCCCGACGGAGGGCATGTACGGTGAGAGAGAACATGAGTTTCGAATGTTTCTTTGGCGGTTGCGGGATTTTGTGCTGCGGTTCATCGGCAAAATTCCCGGGAATTCCGTGCGCCTCTTTTTTACCGCCATGCTTTCGGAATGAAGATCGGAAAGGGAGTGCGAATCGAGGGCGGTTGCACGATTTGGGGGCCGAGCAGAATCACAATCGGAACGGGGACAGTCATTAACCGCGGCGTTGTTCTTGACGGCAGATTCCCGTTGACGATTGGCGATAACGTGTGCATCTCCATCCAATCCGTGATCCTGACCCTAGAACATGATTTGAATGATCCGAACTTCCGGGGATTGGGTGCTCCGGTATCTCTCGGTGATCGGGTGTACCTCGGAACGAGAGCCGTGGTCCTGCCGGGTGTGTCGATCGGGGAGAATGCCGCCGTGGCTGCGGGCGCGGTGGTTACAAAGGATGTCCCAGCGGCTGCGATTGTCGGTGGAGTTCCCGCACGTCCGATCGGTGCGCGGCCGCAATACCTCGACTACAAATTTAACGAACGAGTTTAGGCTTCTAACCTAAAAGCCTAGGATGCAATTGTTGCGACCGGCAAGAGCCTCCAAAATGATGCCAATCCTCGGTTCTATTTGCTTTGTCAGCACGCAATCTTAGGGTCGCGGGAAATCATTGTGAGCATTGCTCCTGATGTGAGCGCAAACAAACGTTTCCTGTTGCTTTTGATCACAGGCTTGCTCGGAAGCCAGTTAGCTGCGTACCTGGGGGTTGGTTCCCTATTCTACACAATGGCCCTGGTGGTAACAGGGTTATACGTCGCGCGGCGCTCCACTGAGGCATTGTGGATTGGATTTTTCCTTTTTGCAGTAACCGCACAGATATACCCGGTTGGGCTGGATGAACTGGGAACCGCTTTCCGGAGCGCGTATCGACCTTACATCCTTGTTGTTCTCGTTGTTGGTGGCTCGATGCTCGTTGGGCAGTTATTCGGGCGAAGTTGGACTTACGGTAGACACCTTTCTCAGTTAACAGGCGTCAAAGCAAGGATTGGCGCCTTTGTAGTAGTGTTATTCTTGGCTTTAGCTCATGGCTATTTTGCGAGTATGAGCGCGCCCGGGTTAGTGGAGGTATTGCGGGAGTGTAGCGGGTGGATGACGTTCCGCTTATCCTTTTCCTGGGCTATCGACTGTCACCTTCGCCAGCTGAAACTCAAAAATCCCTCGTAAGGCTTCGATTGGCGGTTTTGGTATATTCGACGTTTTTCATAATCAAATTCATATACCTAATGTTGTCTTTCGGCGTGGTTGAGACCGTTTTTGAGTTCGGGTACTCACAGAGAGATGAGGTGTTCTTCTCGGGTCTGGTCTTGATTCTCCTGATCGCCCAGGAGTTGACTTCGGTGGTCGTTTCAGTATGGAAAATACCCTGGCTTGCGGGATTCGTTCTACTTTCAGCGGCCCTGCTCTCAGGCTCTCGCTCTTTAGTCGGTTCCATACTGATCGTAGCCTTATTATTAGTTCCACTCCTGCACCCGAAAATCCGCCTTCGCCTGGGGCTTCTGGGAATGGTCGTGATTCTTGCAGTATTGTTCGGTCCGTCTTTGATATTTGCTTCCCAGGGAAGCCTTTTGGACGATATAACAAATAGATTTCTGACCATCTCCACCGAGGACACGTCACTGCTGGCACATGCCTCCCAGTGGGTGGCGGTTGCAGACGCGGTTCGTGAGAATCCTTTGCTCGGAAAGGGGCCACTCGCCTCCTATGAGTTTTTGGATCCACTGTTTGGGTGGAAGGAGACAACTTTTTTGGACAGTGGCCTGGGTTATCTCCTTTTGAAGACCGGCCTTTTAGGGACCTGCGTATTTGTTTGGTTTGCATTGGGTTGGCTCAGGATGGCACAGGGATTGCGAAGAGCCTTCCCCCGGCGCTTGGGGTGCCTTTTTTAGCTGTCTTTTTATTTTACTTAGTATTTCTAATTTTTGGACCATCATTCTTTGAATTTCAGCATTCTTGGTTCATTGGCCTGGTAGTCGGCTACACCCTCACCCTGGCATCGAGGTTCCCATTCCTGAAGACGGCCCAGATTCCGGGGTCGCTCGATCAGCACGGGGCCTTGGCATAGCTCGAAGCGCGTTCCGATGACCGACATGATCGCACGCTTGAGCCAGTCAACGACTGGCAAATCCGCTGCCCCCGTAGAGTATGCGCTGGAGTCGGCAAGCACTCTTTGTACGATATGCGGCGATCCAATGCGGAAGAAATGGCCAAGCAATGGCCTTTATTATTTCACTTGCCCCCGCTGCCAATTGGACAGAGTTGCGCCTGTGCCGACAAGAGAGGTCTTGAAAGATTACTACGACAAAGCCTACGAGGTGGATCGGGAAGGATATCGAAGAAATCTTCGGAGGTACAGTCTCCGGGATCTTAAACTCCTGGAAAGATTAAACGGGAAGGGCCGGATGTTGGAGGTGGGATGTTCGTGGGGTTACTTCCTGGGGGCTGCTCGCAGCTGCGGATGGCACGTGCAGGGGCTTGAGCTCTCCGATTCGGCATCGCTGTGGGCGAAGGATAAACTTGGATTAGACGTCACCTGTGGGACGATCGAGGACATGCCGTTGGCCGAAAGCACTGGATTCGATGTGGTGGTGGCGTGGCATGTAATAGAGCATGTTCAAGACCCCATGTATTTCCTGAAAACTGTACGCGAAAGGCTGCGACCGGGGGGTCTGCTTGCACTTAGAACTCCGAACATTCGCAGCGCACCAGCGCGGCTAAGCGGTTGGGCTTGGCATTGGGTTGCTGCACCGGCTCATCTTTCACTGTTTTCGCCTAAATCGCTGAGGCTTGCCATAGAACGGGCAGGGTTTTCCGTCAGGCACATTGCGACAAGGAGGGGAGACGCGTACAATCCGGTTTTCGAAGTCCTCAGGGCTAGCGCCTTGAGAGCCGCTTTTCACAAAAAGATCAAATCGCTTCTTAAATTGCAAGACATAAGGAATGCCGGGAACTCTCCAGATGGCGAGTCATTGACGGCCAGCCGGAGGTCTCACCTGCTCGGGCGCCTGAATAGAATCTTCGACATAATATTCTTCGCTTTGTACCCCATCGAAAGATTGCTCGATTCTGCGGGGTGGGGTCCAGAACTGTTTTTGGTCGCTGAGCGTAGGGATTAGCGGCCACGCAGGAAACGTTCGCTGCGATACCCGAGCGCGGGAGTTGGTACACGCAACCGCGTGGGATATGTCTGGCCGGATAAGGAGTCGATCGTCATTATATTTGCGTTGCCAATTTGAGGCGGCATGGTTCGCAATTCTGGGCAGACGAGAATGGGGGACGATTCGATATGGTGGAATGTCAACACCTGCAGTCGGTTCTAAGGGACGTGATTGACCTGCCTTCCCAATGGCATGGGGCGGGCACCTTCAGGCGTGAAGCGCTTGAAAAGATAATTGAGCATGCGGATGGTTTAGGTATTCAGTATTCGGTCGAAACGGGGACTGGAAAGACTACACTACTTTTATCGCATCTCAGCGCACACCACACAGTTTTCGCACAGGACGATTCCGGCGAATATGAAAGTCTGAAAGTCGTGCGTGAATCACCGATTCTTCGAAGAGAACGAGTTGAGTTTGTTCTTGGGCCGTCACAAAGAACTCTTCCGCGCCATGAGTTCAAAAACAAATTACAGTTGGTACTTATCGACGGGCCCCACGGCTATCCTTTTCCTGAACTCGAATACTATTATCTGTATCCTGAACTTTCTGAGGGAGGTCTACTGATTCTCGACGACATAAACATACCTACTATCTTCAATTTGTTTGCGTTTATGAGGGAGGATCGTATGTTTGAGTTAATTGATGTTGTTGAGACCACCGCATTTTTCAAGCGGACCGGCGAACAGCTTTTTGACCCGTTCGGTGACGGTTGGTGGCTTCAAGAATACAATCGCAAGAGATTCCCCGTCCGCGATAGCGCGGTGAAATACTCCATCTCTATTAAATTGAAATACCTTGTGCCTGAGCCCTTAAAGTCATTCCTAAGAAGACAATGAGATCGATTAAGGCTCGGGCTTGAAGGAACGGGGGCGGATTGATAGGGATTGTGTGGCTGTTGCCCGCATCTAGATTGACGTATCAGTCGTGCATGGAATTCTTCTGATTAGTGTCGTGTGCCGCAAGCCATTCCTTGTGGCGGAGAAGCGAGAGCCGAATCGTGCGGATATTATTGGTCACACATTTTTTCCCATACCCTCCAAACGACGGGGGCAGATTGGGTTACTTCAATCCCATCAAGTATCTATCCCGGAAGAACGAAGTGGTCTTGGCTTCAATGATTGAGCCCGGACGAATTGCAATATGTTTCGGAAATGAAGCGCTATTGTCTCGGTGTGGAAACATATGTGCGGCCCCGTGGGGTTGATTTTTGGCGGTTGACCCGAGGAATGTTTTTCGATCCTCCCGGAAGCGCCTCGAAATTTTGGAACTCGGGCTTTGAAAACGTGCTGCGAAAATGCATCGCACGGTACGCGGTAGACATCGTCGAATTTGAGCATCTGAACACGGCGGCTTACCGGCGGCTCGTGAAAAATGTGCCATGCATTTTGCGTGAGCACAACGTTGAATATAAAGTCTGGGAAAGGCATGCGGAGCATGCGCGAAGCACTCTCGAAAAATGGTATGTCGGCCGGTGCTCGCCTCGGGTGCGTGCGTATGAGGCAGAGATGGCTCCAAGATTCGCGCGGTGCCTGACCGTCAGCAAGGCGGATGCTCGACATCTATCTGCGATTGCGCCTGCCGCTCGTGTGGAAGCCATCCCTTCCGGAGTGGATACAGAGTACTTCAACCCGTCGCCAGAGGTTCTGGAAGAGCCTTACAGAATGGTAATGACGGGAAGTTTTGATTGGAAACCAAAACAGCACAACTTGTGGGTGTTGCTGGCTGAAATCATGCCACGGATTCGATCGAAGGTGCCCAAGGCGACGTTGTACGTTGTCGGAAAGGGTGTTCCTGACGAGTTGAAGAGGCTGGCGGATCGCACGCCCGGAGTCACTGTGACGGGGATGGTGCCGGATGTGCGGCCGTACTTATGCGGCGGGCATCTTTGGTTCTGAATTATTTGGAGAGCGGGGGAGGGATCGCCCTTAAGGTTTTGGAAGCGATGGCGATGCGAAAGCCGGTGTTATCGAATTCGTTGGGTTGCGAAGGTATTGAAGTCGAGCACGGACGCGAAACGTTCCTCGCGGACGGCCCGGAGAAATATGCAGTCGCGGCAGCGTACCTGTTGGAAAATCCAGTCGCACGGCGGGACCTAGCGGAACAGGGATATCGAAGGGTGCTTGAACGCTACAGTTGGATATGTGATCGCAGGTAGTCTTCAGGATTGTTACAAGAATATAGTTGATGAACACCGGGGTTCTAACCGAAATGAGGATGCGGCGCGGGTGCAATATGCGCGTTGAAAGGAACAGTGGCGTAGAGAGGCAATGAAAATCCTATACATCGTGCCGTTCGTCCCGTGGGCCGTGAAGGTTCGGTCATTCAACTTGATACCGCGGCTAGCGAAGCGGCATGAGATTACGCTAGTGTGCGTTTCGGACGCAGAACCAAACGCGGAGCAGAAGGTTTGGTTGAGGACGCATTGCAAGAGAACGGCGTACGTTCGGCACACGAGATTGAAAGGTATGGCGCAGTGCGCGGCTGCTCTGCCGACAAGGACGCCGCTGCGGATCGCTTATTGCAAGTCCAAGAAGGCGAAGGAGGCGGTACAGCGGGTGTACGAAAAATTGCGGCCGGACGTGGTGTACGTGGAGAGGTGGAGGGCGCTGCAGTTTGTTCCAGAAGATTGCGATGCGCCTGTCGTGTGCGATCCGACGGATTCGATGACGCTGTACAACCGCCGACTGATGAAAGGTGGAGCGCCGTGGGAGAGACTGCTGGGGTGGGAAGAACATAGGAAGTTCGTGGGGTACGAGGGGACCCTGGCGCGGGGAGCGAGCACTTGCGTGTTTTGTTCACGAGTAGACATGGAGTGCGTGAGGCATCAGGCTCCGGAAGTGCAATATGAGTTGGTGCCGAACGGAGTGGATTGCGGGAAGCTCTTTTTCAAACAGGAGAGCGAGGAAGTGCCAGGAAGGGTGGTATTCACCGGGAGTTTCAAGTATGGGCCGAACCGGCACGCGGCGAAGTATTTTCTGGAGGAGATCTTTCCTCGCGTGCGCAAGGACGTGCCGGAAGCAAAGTTTGTAGCCGTGGGAAATGGAGCGGCGAAGGCGCTAGCGGGGTACCGGGGGCGACCGGGATTTGAAGCTGTGGACTTTGTGCCGGATCTGCGGCCGTACTTGGCGAAGGCGGCGGTGGCAGTGGCGCCGTTGACCGTTGGAGCCGGTGTGAGCAACAAATTGGTGGAGGGATTCGCGGTTGGAACGGCAGTGGTGTCGACACCCTTGGCGTGCGGAGATCTGCCCGTAACAAGTGGCCAGGAGCTGCTTATCGCCGAGGGAGCGGCGGAATTCGCCCGGCAGGTGGTGAGATTGTTGCGAGACGCCGCACTGCGGAGGCAGTTGGCATTGCGCGCGAGGGTGTTGGTGGAACAGCAGTACGACTGGGAAATTGTGTCGAAGAAAATGGAAATGGTGATGCAAAGGGTTGTAGGAAAAGAGGCGGACGAAATTAATCAGCAAGCAATTGCGACGGCATGAGTGATTCCTTCCTGGAACAGAATTCGAATTCAGCATCGGCTAGAAACAAGAGCGGTGGTCTCCCGGCAGCGGTGATTCTTGCGGGAGGGCTGGGTACGAGACTGCGCGCGGCTTATGCAACTGGGCCGAAATGCATGGCTCCGGTGGGGGGGCGGCCATTCCTAAGTTATTTGTTAACTTGGCTGAGATCGCAAGGCGTGGAAGAAGTGATCTTGTGCGTGGGATACAAGAGGACACACATCCAAAAATATGTCGGCAAAGGCCGAAAATGGGGATTGCGTGTGAAGTATTCGATCGAAGAAGAGTTGTTGGGGACGGGCGGGGCTGTGAAGAAAGCGGAGTGCCTGGTTTCTGGCACTAGACTATTCGTAGTAAACGGCGATACGTTCCTGGGCGTGAATTTGAGGGAAATGTTCAAGTTTCATCTAAGTCGCGGGGCTTTGGCTACATTGGCGGTTGTGAATGTGGCAGATGACGGGCGGTACGGATCGCTGAGGCTGGATGATGAAGGGAAAATCACTGCTTTCCTCGAGAAGGGTGAAGGGGATTTGGGCCATAAATCGGATGAAACCACGAAATCGATCAACGGTGGAGTCTACATTTTCGAGAAGAAATTATTGAATCATATCCGCGCGCCTGGACCAGTGTCGCTCGAAAAGAATGTATTTCCGCAAATAGTCGCCAGCAAGAACAAGAAAGTATTCGGACTTTTGATGGACGCTTATTTTGTGGACATTGGCGTTCCAAAAGATCTTTGGAGGGCACAACGTGAATTACCCGAACGGTTCCGCGTCAACGATCCGCACTAAAGCGCCTCTTCGAATCAGTTTTGCGGGTGGCGGAACGGATGTTCCGCCGTATCCCGAAAGAGTGGGTGGGTGTGTGTTGAATGCGACCATCGACAATTACGCGTGGGGGAGCCTGCGGCCCAGGGAAGACGGGCGGATTCGGATCGAATCCGTGGATTTAGGAATCTTGTTCGATTGTTTGGTGGAAAGCAAAATGGAATTTGACGGGCAACTTGATTTGGTGAAGGCGACAATTGTCCGTTTGCAGGCCCAGGAATCGAAGGGATTTGATGTCTTTTTGCACAGTGACGCGCCGCCCGGATCGGGCCTTGGTTCTTCATCGGCGTTGATTGTAGGGCTGGTGGGTCTGGTGAAAGAATTCAAGAACTTGCCCTTGACGGAATATGAAGTCGCAAATCTAGCTTATTTGATTGAAAGGCACGATTTGCGAATACAGGGCGGACATCAGGATCAGTATGCGTCAAGTTTCGGAGGATTTAATTTCATCGAGTTCTATGGAGACCGCGTGATCGTAAATCCGCTGCGGATCCATCAGGACACTATCAATGAATTGGAACACAATCTTTTGCTGTGCTATACGGGCACGACGCGCAGATCGGACCGGATTATCGAGGACCAGATGAAAAGGTTCGAGGAGAATCAAGAGGATACGCTTCGCGGATTGGGAGAACAGAAACAGCTCGCCATGGACATGAAGAATGCATTGTTGAGACGGCACCTGGATGATTTCGGAGATTTATTGCATTCGGCTTGGGAATCCAAGAAGAAGCTTTCGCCACGAATCAGCAATAGCCGCATCGACGAGATGTATGAGACCGCCCGTAAGATGGGGGCATTAGGCGGCAAAATCACGGGGGCGGGCGGCGGAGGCTACATGCTCTTCTATTGCCAATTCGAGAAGCGGCACAAGGTGGCAGAGTCCTTGAAGCAATTAGGAGCTACTCCGGCTGAATTTGCCTTCGAGGGCAAGGGGCTCCAAGTTTGGAGAGTTCATGAGACCGTCGTAAGACAGTTTGCAGTGAGTGATAAAGCGGCTGCGGGGACGCGTTGAAGTCAAAAGGACAATCTTTCGAGCGTTGAGTTATTGGACCTTGCTTATGAAGCCGCGTTTCTATCCTCATGTGCTCTGTAGTTTTGATGATCCTCCTCGAGCAAAGGAAGCACGGCACGCATCGTAGTTATGTATATCCTCCGCGAAATCTATGAAGGACATTTCTTACACGAAAGCAATATTTCTTGACCGTGATGGAGTGGTCATCCGAAAGGCATCGGACGGAGAATACGTGACGGACTGGTCTGAAGTGGAATTCTTACACGGCTCATCGGACGCAATCGCTGCCTTTTGCGACTTCGGCTATAAAGTGATCATCGTCACGAATCAGCGCGGTGTTGCCACCGGAAAGATCGAACTCTCCAAACTGAATGATATTCATTCCAGGATGAAAGAGGTCATCGCAAGCCGCGGAGGCAGTATCGCGGGAATTTATTTTTGTCCTCATGATATTTCAGAACTCTGCCGGTGCAGAAAGCCAAAAGCAGGAATGCTGTTACAAGCGGCCGCGGAACATCAATTGCGTCTCCCCGACTGTTGGATGGTCGGAGACGCCGAAACCGACATCGCGGCGGGCAAGAGCGCCGGTTGCAAGACGGCTCTCATATCGCAATCGGAAGGATTCCACCTGTGGACTCTGAAGCCGGACATTTCTGCGAAGAATCTGGCGCTGGCCGCCGATTGCATTCTTGGTCGACTCACGAAATTGGTCAGCTTGCCCTGAAAATATGCTGGAGCGCATACGGCCCGCTCGACTGAATTCCAAGCTCTCCATGATTACTAGCGCAATTTGAAATCGTTTCTTAGCTTTCAACTCCTAAAACTCTTGTTTTGTCCGTGTGAAACGGTGAACACTCCATGGTAAGAGGCCGCTTTAACAGGACTCATCTGCTCTTGCGTTTCGTGACCGTCTCCCTGCCGGTCGTTTCGTTTGGACTTGCAGCATATGCCCGGTTTTCCTTTGGAGCCAAGTACGTACCAACGAAGTCGATCGATTCGTACGCGTATATTGGGCTGCTCTTGGTTGCGACGATTACTTGGGCTCTTGTCGTCGACCACTATCATGTTTGCGATCTGGAACAGATATTTGCTCCGACCGGGAAGACCAAGCGCACATTTGTCGCCTGTTTGGTTACTTATTGTGCCGTATTGGCTGCCGCATTCTTCTACCGGGACACGACTTTTTCGCGTTTGTTCATCTTCATTAGTGCACTAATACTATTTTGCCTGGCCAACGCAACGCGGATTCTCTTCCGTGTTTTTCTATCCTGGCGAAACGGAAATGGACAGTGTGCGAAGATCTTGATTGTCGGCACCGACCAGTTTGCTCAGCGGACCGCCAGGTCGCTTCGAGGCGGTCAAGTCGTGCCTTGCAAGATCGTGGGATTTGTGCGATTGCCGGGACAGCCGGTCCTGGTGAACGGCTGCCCGATACACGAGCTGGATGATATGCCGAAGTTGGCCCTTGGAAATGGAATCGACGACGTCGTGCTCGCGATTTCTCCAGGGCACTTGGACGATGTAGCGAACATCTTGACGAAATTGAAGCCTCTATGCGCTCCCGTCCGGATGGTTCTGGATCTTGGCGAGAATATCGTCATCCAAGAGAAACTTTTCAACTTCGGGGGAACCATGATGGTGGATCTTGTCCCGACACCCGCGGAGTCTCCCAGTTACCTGGTGCAGAAGCTTGTTTTCGATGTGATTTTTTCAAGCATTATTCTTCTGCTGGCTTTGCCATTGATGGTCGTGATTGCAATTGCGATCAAGCTGTCATCCCCGGGCCCTGTCTTGTTCGTGCAAGAGCGCGTGGGCCTGAACGGCAATGCATTTCGGATGTATAAGTTTCGTACGATGAAGGTCGATAGCTCCGAGCACTCCGACACGGGATGGACCACAGCAAACGATCCACGCCGGACCAAATTGGGAACGTTTTTGCGCCGATCTAATCTGGATGAGCTCCCCCAGTTCTTTAACGTATTGAAGGGAAATATGAGCATTGTCGGTCCCAGGCCAGAGCGTCTACATTTTGTCAAAAGATTTCTGCAAGATATAGAAGGCTACAATAGGCGGCACGTTTTGAAGGTCGGAATTACGGGATGGGCGCAAGTGAATGGATGGCGCGGCGACACCTCCATCAGCAAACGCATCGAGTACGATCTCTATTATCTTCGCAACTGGAGTATTACATTCGACTTGCAGATCATGCTGCTTACCATCTTTCGAAGCTTTTTCCAGGGAAACGCGTATTGAAGAACCTTCTGGCGAGGGTCGATTTTCGCGGGGGGGGCGAAGCGTGGAAAGGGAATTTGCCAAAGGCGAATCGAAGCTTGACCACTGGGCGGCTCGCATCCGCCGCACGAGTCGGCGCTGCGCTCCGTCCGACCAGTTCCCTCAGGTTCTTTAACCCGGGCGCAAGATGAAAGTAAAAAAGGGCGACTTCAACGCAATGCTGTTTACCCAGGTTGGATGCGTAGTTATGTAGACCGCAGATCTACGCACGGAATTCGATGGGCAGGCGCAATTGAGCCTGCCTTTTTTATTTTAAGGAGAGTGGTAATGCTCGAGATAAATCAACAACTAAACCACAATGTAACCAGCGAGAAGTCCAGCTATTGTGGACTATGCGGTGGGAGAAAAGGTCAGCAGGCACAACTCAGCGCACACCACTCTCCAGGCAACGCAAAGCGCACCTTCAGCCGATTCTCATCGAGGCAGCCAAGATGGTTCCGAGAAACCGCCCGTTGGCGATGCTCTATAACCGGGAAACGCAGAAGGACAACGTCAATCGCGCGACGCTGCGCGTGGCGCGGAAGATGGTGGCGTGCTTGGTAGCGGTGGATCGCCGCCAAAAAAGCTTTCTGGTAGTAGAAAACGAAAACCGCATCGTTGCGTAGAGGTTGCGGAAAAAATAGGAGGATTTCTTCAGCGCGCAATCTGCCAGGTACATGCTACTGCTCCCATGCGGACCCAAACCGCAGACCTCTACCAAGTCAATTTGCTAGCCGGATTAAGGCCCCCATTGAGCTAGGATCACGCAGCATAGAATCGGAGCTTCCTAAGATATAATGCGGGAAGGGCAAAGTAGGAGCGTCCGAATCTTGGGGTGTTGCGTGTGCTTGTAGTTCAATCTGGGTTGGCGCGGATTTATTCCAGAGGGAAGCCGGGCTAAGGTACTCGGATCGCTAGAGATACATCCCAACCGTCCAGGCTTGGTTGTAACCTAGCCCGGTACTGGGGCGTCGAACATTTCACGGAATGCGTATCGAGCAAAGTCGGGGATAATGTACCCATTCGATAGGCGGTCACCTGAATCATGACTCGGTCCCAGAGGAACGCGAGCGCATATTTGAGTTGGGCCCGCGTGAGGCGCACTGCGATGCGTTTGATCGCTTTCGCTGCCTTCGCCTCTGGCTGCGCAAAACAACAGGCGGCGCCTCCCGAGCGTCCGTTAACCAGCGTAAACGTTGCCAAAGTCACCCAAAAGACCATGCCCGTCGTAGTGACGGCGGTAGGAAACGTGGAGGCGATTTCCACGATCTCCATCAGGACGCAAGTTGCCGGCGAAGTCCAGAACATCCACTTCAAAGAGGGTGATTTCGTCAAGAAGGGACAAGTCTTGCTCACGATCGACCCGAGGCCTTATGAGGCGGCGCTGGCGCAGGCCAAGGCCGCACTGGCTCGTGATAAGGCCACCGGAACGTACAATCGGGCGCAGGCACGGCGTTACAAAACACTTTTCGACCAGGGAGTAGTGCCGGCGGAGCAGGTCGATTCCTTCACAAGCGCTGCCGACGCTTCTGATGCCATCGTGAATGCCGATGAGGCCGCCGTGAAGACAGCGGAGCTCAATCTGGAATATTGCACGATCGATTCGCCGATTGACGGGCGGACGGGGACAGTCATGGTGAAAGCCGGCAATCTGGTTAAAGTGGCGGATGTCCCGATCGTTGTGATCAATCAAGTGAATCCGATTTATGTAAATTTTACTGTTCCTCAACAGTATTGGCCTGACATTAAGGAGGACATCGAGCGGCGCGCGCTCCATGTCACGGTCACGATACCTCAGAATTCAGGACGGCCCGTGGAAGGCACGCTGACATTCGTGGACAACATCGTGGACTCCACGACCGGCACGATACACCTGAGAGGGACATTCGAGAACTCCCAGAATCGTCTCTGGCCAGGCTTGTACGTCAGTGTCTTGCTTACGCTCTCCCAGCAGCCGAACGCCACTGTGGTGCCTGCGCATTCGATCGTCACGACCCAGCAGGGTTCGTACGTGTATGTGGTGAAAGCGAACAACACTGTTGAACAGCGCACGATTGTGCCAAACAGGACGATCGATAATGACACCGTGGTCGATAAGGGTCTCCAGCCGGGCGAGGTCATTGTCATCGATGGCCAAGTTAATCTGGTGCCCGGCGCGAAAATAGAGGCCAAGAACAGCGGCCCTGAACCGATGGTTGAACCAGCAGGCCGCTCAAGCGGAGTAGCGGGCTCGGCAGCACAAAAAGGCGCGACTGCGGATCCCCCCCAAGGCGACGCAAATCGTCCAACGGCGCAATAACGCCTGCCTGACAGAGTTTCACGGGAGCAAGGCATGAGCATTCCCGAACTATTTATTAAGCGGCCGATCGCGACCACGCTGATCATGATGGCCATCTTGCTGTTCGGGATTGCAAGTTATCGTGTCTTGCCGGTAAGCGATCTGCCGAACGTCGACTATCCGACGATCAACGTCTACGCGAACCTGCCCGGCGCGAATCCCGATACCATGGCCGCAGCGGTTGCATTGCCGCTGGAAAAACAGTTTTCCAATATTGCCGGCCTCGATTCGATGGTTTCGTCGAACCGGGTTGGCGCAACCTCGATCGTGCTGCAGTTCAACCTCGACCGCAATCTGGACGGCGCCGCGCAAGATGTGCAAGCCGCCATTTCTCAGGCGGCCCGCCAGTTGCCGCCGGACATGCCGGCCCCGCCTGCCTACTATAGGCAAAACCCGGCCGACTACCCGGTCCTCTTCATCGCCCTCACTTCGGACACGCTGCCGCTGTCCGCGGTGGATGAGTACGCCGAGACGTTTATCGCCCCGACCGTCTCCACGGTCAACGGCGTCGCGCTCGTGCAGATTTATGGCCAGTTTAAATATGCTCCGCACATTCAATTAGATCCCCAAGCCCTCGCGATCCGGCGGATCGGAATTGACGACGTCGAGAACGCCCTGACGAACGGCAACGTAAATCTTCCGACGGGCACGATCTGGGGCCCGCAGCGCGCGCCGACCGTGCAGACCCAGGGGCAGCTTTACAGCGCCGCCGATTACTCCAAGTTGATTGTCGCCTATCGAAATGGCTCCCCGGTCCGGCTGTCGGATTTAGGCCGCGTCATCGACAGCGTCCAAAATGATAAGAACGTGAATTTCTTCTACGACGCAAACTCCCCGCAGGGCATATCCGCGATCCCGATGGTCATCTTTAAGCAGCCGGGCACCAACGCGGTGCAAGTGGTGGACGGCATCAAGGCCATGCTTCCTCGTTTGGAGGCGGTGCTGCCTCCTTCCGTCAAGATGAGGGTGCTTTTCGACCGTTCCGTCACGATTCGCAGCTCGGTGGACGATGTGAAGTTCACGCTGGAGTTGGCGCTCTTCCTTGTAATCATGGTCATCTTCCTATTCTTGCGGAACCTGTCGGCAACCACGATTCCCAGCCTTGCGCTTCCGTTCTCCCTGGTGGGCACCTTCGCCGTGATGTACCTGTGCGGCTATTCGATCGACAACCTTTCTTTGATGGCGCTCACTCTCTCCGTAGGCTTCGTCGTGGATGACGCGATCGTGATGCTCGAAAACATCGTGCGTCATATGGAGCAGGGAGAAGGCGTGATGGAAGCGGCCATCAACGGTTCGGGGGAGATCGGTTTTACGATTCTTTCCATGACGCTGTCGCTCTCGGCCGTGTTTATTCCGGTGCTGTTCATGGGCGGAGTTCTCGGCCGGCTCTTGCACGAGTTCGCGGTGACCATCATGACGGCCATCCTGGTGTCAGGATTCGTGTCCTTGACACTCACGCCGATGCTTTGCAGCCGCTTCCTGAAACCTCACCACGAGATCCGGCACGGCCGGCTCTACAATTTCTTCGAGTCCATGCAGGTGGGGCTGGAACGGATCTACGAACGCTGCCTCCAGATATCGCTTCGCCACAAGCTCGCGACAATGATGATTTCGGTAGCCCTGGCGGTTGGCACCTACTACCTTGCGGTCATCATTCCAAAGGGATTTTTGCCGAGCGAGGATATCGATCAGATCAACGGGACCACGGAAGCGATTGAGGGCATTTCCTTTGACGCCATGGTCGAGCACCAGCAACAGATTGCCGAAATCCTGACGAAGGATCCCTCGGTCGCTTACGTATTGTCATCGATCGGATCGGGCGGCCGAACCCTCAATCAAGGCGGCCTCAATATCCGCTTGAAGCCGCGGTCGGAGCGCCCGCAGGTCGACCAGGTCATCAACGAGCTGCGCCCCAAACTTGCTGCCGTGCCTGGGATGGTGACATTCCTACGCAATGATCCCCCGATCCGCATCGGCGGTCTGCAAAGCAAGGCGCTCTACCAGTTCACCATACAAAGCCCGAATACGGACGAGCTTTACAGTTCGGCTCAGGATTTCACGACCAAGATGCAAGGACTCCCGGGCCTCACGGACGTCAGCAGCGATCTACAGATCAGAAATCCTCAAATCAACATCGACATCGACCGCGATGCCGCGTCTTCATATGGAGTTACGGTGAATCAAATCGAAGACGCGATCTACTCCGCCTATGGGCAGCGTCAGATCTCTACGATTTTTGCGCCGAATAACCAGTATTGGGTCATCCTGGAATTGGAGCCGGAGTATCAACGCGACGCAAACAAGATCGCGTCTCTCTACGTTCACTCTGCAACAGGATCGCAGGATTTCACAAGCGCGACGGGGCAGCTCGTGCCGATCAGCGCAGTGGCCAAACTCAGTCCGACGCTGGGCCCGCTTTCGGTCAATCATCTGGGGCAACTGCCTGCCGTAACGATCTCCTTTAATCTTAAGGCTGGCACATCGATTGGGGACGCGGTCTCCGAAATCAACGATCTGGCGAGGCGAGCTCTTCCGCCGACCACCACGACGACTTTCCAGGGCAACGCGCAAGCTTTTCAATCGTCGCTTGCCGGCCTTGGCATGCTGCTCGCGATGGCCATCCTTGTGATCTACATCATTCTCGGCATTCTCTATGAAAGCTTCCTGCATCCGATCACGATTCTTTCTGGACTGCCCTCCGCGGGCTTTGGAGCGCTGCTGTCGCTGTACCTTTTCCATATGGCTGCGTCGAAGGGTTGGATTTCGCCGCTCCTCGATATGAACCTGGACATTTATGGCTTCGTGGGAATCATGATGCTCATTGGCATCGTCAAGAAAAACGCCATCATGATGATTGACTTCGCGCTCGAAGCGCAACGCAAGGAAGGGAAGAGTCCGGCCGAAGCGATTTATCAGGGATGCCTGGTTCGCTTCCGCCCCATCATGATGACCACGATGGCGGCGCTGATGGGCACTCTTCCGATCGCATTGGGGATTGGGGCGGGCGGCGAAGCGCGTCGCCCACTGGGAGTTTCGGTCGTCGGTGGGCTGGCATTTTCCCAACTCGTGACTCTTTTCCTCACCCCTGTGTTCTACATTTACATGGAAGACGCAAAACGGTGGGGCACACAAGTATTCGGCGGTAAGCGCGACGCCGAATCTGAACCGGGGTCATCCTCACCCGGCCAGATTCCGAGCGGCCCGATCGGCACGCCGATCGCGCGCTCCAAGGACGCGCCGGACCTGTAACGGGGGTTCGATCGGATTTCTGCTGCTTGACATCAAAGCGCTAAATGGCAATGATGGCGCTGAGAACCAATATGAAACGCGTCTGGTTCGGCCTCATTTCTGCAATCGCGCTTGCAGGCGGATTCTCCATCCGGGCGATTGCCTTTGCCCAAGCCCCTTCCGAGCCATTTCAACCTGTGGCCAGCGTCAGACAACTGATGCTCGACCTTATCCATCCCTCGTCCAATGACATCCTGCTTGCGATCTATCGCGGCGGGCCGAAAGATGAAAAGGAGTGGGCGGCGGTGCGGCGCAGCGCGGTGACGCTGGCGGAATCCGGAAATATGCTGATGATGGAAGGCCGTGCGCGGGACCAAGGGGACTGGATGAAGGACGCAAAATTGTTGGTGGACGTGGGAAACTCCGCATACAAAGCCGCGCAGGCCAAGGATGGCACTGCGCTCGCAGGTCTTGCCGCGCCCTTGGACGCCTCCTGCACGACGTGTCACAAGCAATACCGGCCAAACGTTTTTCCGAAAGACGGAGGGTCGAAATGAGTTATTCCCGTAGAAACTTTCTCAAGGCCGCCGGAATCGGTGTCGCGCTCTCGGCTGTGACCGGGGAACTCAGGGCCGTAACCGGGGAATCATTGTTTGCGGCGCCTGGGCTTTTTCCTTCCGTGGCTGCGCCCTTTTCGAATGAAAAAGCAATGTTCCTGGTCAACGGCAAGTCGTATGCCGCCGAATACGAAGCGCGTACCACTTTGTGGGAAGTGATTTCGATGAAGCTGGGCATGACGGGCACCAACCGGAGCTGCAATCGCGCCTCTTGCGGCGCCTGCAGCGTTCTTCTGGACGGCACGCCGTTCTATTCCTGCCACACCCTGGCGACCGAAGCCGTGGGCAAGAAAATTCTCACCATTGAAGGCGTGGGCGACGAGAAAAATATGCATCCGCTCCAGCGCATCGGCCACACGCGCGTGGCCGCGGATTGCGGCTTCTGCACCGCCGGATGGGTAGTCACCGCGAAAGGGCTCCTCGACAAAAATTTGAATCCGTCCGAGGATCAGGTGAAAGCGGCGCTCGCGGGCCACATTTGCCGGTGTTCGGCGTACCCGAACATCATTCGGGCAGTTATGGATAGCGCCGCCGTCATGCGCGGAAGCAAGATGACCATCGAGGCCGAGCCGGAATCCGTCGTTCACATCAAAATGCCCATGGTGCGGGATTATTCGACGAGTGGCGGGCACTTGGCAGGCAATGACGTGATCGAAGGAACGAGCAAGACCGTAACGAAGAAGTGGCAGGGATATCCACCCGAAAATCTCAATGTATTAGGGAAGCCACGGCCTCCGCTGCCCGAAGTTGCCATTCCAAGGTTCACCGGCAAAGCGCAATACGCCAGCCGCATTTGGTTCCCCGACCTGCTCTACACGAGGTTTCTCACCAGTCCTCACCCGCACGCCTACATCAAGGACATCGACACGTCGGCTGCGGAGAAAATGCCGGGCGTGAAATACATTCTCACCTACAAGAATGCGCCGAAACTGCAAACCGCCAACGTTGCCAGGGGCAGGATATTGCCCGAACCTTTGCCGCGGGAGCTGAATCTTCAGGGTGAAGTTGCGGCCATCGTGGTGGCGGAGACCGAGGACCTCGCGCAGGATGCCGCCGACGCGATCAAGGTAACGTACGACGTGCTGCCATTCGCCTCGCTGCTGAAGGACAGCATGGCACCTAATGCGCCCGATCTGGGACACGGAAAGGGGAACCTCATCCGTCATTCGTTTTCGCCCGCCGATCTTCCGCACGTGACTTGGGCGGATAAGCATGGCGACATCGAAACCGGGTTCGCCGAAGCGGACGTCGTCAAGGAATTCAGCTACCGCTTTGCCGGAGGCGTTTCCGTGCCGATGCAGCCGAGCGGCAGCGTCGCCAAATGGGACGGCGACAAATTGACCATGTGGGGCATGGGCCAGGGCAT
This sequence comes from uncultured Acidobacteriota bacterium, assembly GCA_963832265.1. GTDB lineage: Bacteria > Acidobacteriota > Terriglobia > Acidiferrales > UBA7541 > Palsa-360. Next base: position 1,771,715 of record CAWHTN010000020.1, on the reverse strand, counting down.
ATATCCAGTGCGCGCGACGCTTGCGTCGGCGCTCGGTATGGACGTTTCCAAGGTCCGCGTGATCAACAAATGGAACGGTTGCACGTTCGGCGCGGCGCGCATGGCGGCAGAAAGATTTTATCCGATGATCGCCCATCTGGCGAAAGTCACTGGCCGGCCCGTAAAGGTAATGCTGCCCAAGGATCAGGAACTGGCGCAGTTGCAGATCAAGCCCGAGACCATCACCAAGTTCCGGGTGGGAGCAAAGAAAGACGGCCGCATCGTGGCTCTCGATCACGAAGTATTCGTAAGCATTGGCGACCTGGATTTCGGCGTGCATGCCGATGGCCCGGGCAACGCGGCCAACCAAACAGAGTTGTACACGGCAAAAGTTCCTCACTGGCGATCGACGTGGTCCGCCTATCGCTCGAATGCGCCACGCCCCGGTCCGTCCCGCAGCCACATCCAGCAGGAAACGAAGTGGTCTTGGGAAAACATGATCGACGAAATGGCCGACGCCTTTGGCATCGATCCCGTGCAATACCGCATGATGCACATGACGCAGCTGACTCCGGGTGACGCGCTGCATCTATACGAAACGATGCCCACGGTGGAGGTGCTGCGGGAAGGCTCCAAGGCATTCGGATGGGAGAAGCGCAATCCCGTCGCGGGCGGCGAGCCCGGAAGATTCAAGCGCGGATTCGGCCTCGGCATGTCCCAGCATCATGGCGGGAACATGGGCTATCACGAAGGGGAAGAGGCGTTCGCCAAACTGGCGGCACTTCCTGGGGCGAACATTTTCAGCAGCGACGTTGACGTCACCGCCGATGGCAACGTGACCATGAAAATCGCGCTTCCTGACAGCGGCTCCAACGCTGCCACGGCGCTGGCCGCCGTCGTCGCGGAGATGCTGGGATTCACGACGTGCGACCAGATTCGCCTGGTTTGGGGCGACTCGGACCTGGCGCCGTTAAGCGATGAGTGGTTCGGTGGCCGCACAATCACGCTGCAAGGAGCGGCCATCTGCAACGCAACCGACAAATTGCGAAAAGATCTGCTCGCACGCGCCGCCGATGTCCTCAAGATCGATGCCGCTAAACTTAAGATGCGCGACGGCGTCATCTCCTCGGACGAAGATCCCAAGAAGAGCACCACGTTCGCCGCGCTGGCAAAACTAAACAATGGCTTGATCCGGCAGACAGGCCGCGGCACCACGGGCGGAGAAAGAACTGCATTAAACAAAGGCGTGGGTGCGTGCTTCGTCGAAGTGGAAGTCGATACCTGGACCGGCAACTGGCGCTTCGTTCGGTCGGTCTATACGCACGATACCGGACTTGTAATCAATCCTGTCGTTTCCGAATCCGACATGGTCGGATCTTTGGTGGAAAGCACTCAGGTGGGCACGGAAGCAATTCCGTGGGACCGCGAATTTCCAGGCACGCGGCATTACAGCGTCGGTTATCTCTCTTACCGGCTTCCCACGATCATGGATATTCCTAAGTCCACGCAGGTGTACATCGACAGTCTGGAGCCGCGCTGGTATTACGGCGTAAAAAGCTTCAGCGAAACCACCATTGGCGCGGTGCCGGGCGCGATCTCCAACGCGATTTTCAACGCCTGCGGCGTCCGCATACGGGAGCACCCCGTCACTCGGGAAAAAATTATGGCCGGACTTACTAGCAAACGTGCATCGCTGGCTTCAGGGAGGCAGGCATGAAAAAAGTTTCCATCTACCGGCCAACCACTGTTGACGAAGCGATCCAGATCCTGTCGCAGCACGGCTCCAAAGCCTCCGTTTACGCCGGGGGCACGGACCTGCTCGTTCGCCTGAAGAACCGCTTGGAACAGGCGCCCAGCTACCTGGTCGATATCAAGAAGATCGATCACCTTCGCTATATCAAGGAAGATGCGCAAGGCGGCGTCGAAATTGGCTCGGCCACGAAGCTGGCGGAGTTGGCCGATTCCCGGATCTTGCAGGAAAGATATCCGATGCTGGTGGAAGCGATCGGGAAAATTTCCTCTCCGGAATTGCGCAACGCATCGACGCTTGGCGGCGACCTGTTGCAGGAAGTATGGTGCCAGTATCTGCGCGGCGGCTATTCGTGTTGGAGAAACGGCGGATATCTGTGTTATGGCGCCATCGGCGATAACAGCTACTATCACTCGGCCATGGGCGGACGTTTGTGTTACGCGGTTTATCCGGGCGACGCCGCCACCGCGCTGATTCCTTTCGATGCCCGTGCGAAACTGGCGACGCCTCAGGGAGAGAAGGAACTTACCATCGAACAAATGGTGCCCGGCGATATGCTGGTGGACGGGAAAATCCAGTCGCACGTCGTACGCTACAACGAGATTCTGACTTCCGTGGTCATACCTCCGCCGAAGCCCGGCGTGCGTGCGTCGTTCGAGAAGCTCCGGCCTCGGGGAGTTTGGGATTTCGCCATGGCCTCGCTGGGAATCAGTCTTCAACTTCGCGACAAGACGATTGAAGACTCGCGCGTGGTATTTGGCGGGATCTCCGGCAAGCCATATCGCGAAAAGACAGTGGAGGCCTTCCTCAAGGGCAAAACCTTAAACGCGGAACTGGGCGAGCAAGCAGTCGCCGTTGCTCTCGCCGACGCAGCCCCGCTGAAATACAACGCCACCAAGATCGACATGGCGAAGGGGCTGCTGGCCAGCGGCCTCGCAAGATTGAACGCGTAGGCGGCATGCAAACGATTGAAGCCCTGCTGCTGGAGCCGGTCGGGTGCCTCGCGGAATTTCCATCCGCTCCATTCCATGAAATCGCTGTTCGTCTGTTCGGGCGAAAAAGAAAGGCTAGTTCGTCCGCCAGCCGGACCTATTGGCACCTGCTGAACTTGATCGATTCCGCTGAAACACCGTTTGGCGCGAAAAAGAAAAGCGTCGCGGAAACGCTGGAAGTCGAAGCCGTAGATGCAGCAAGCATCTATGAAGACGTGGTTCCCGCGCTGGCGGAGCTAAAATCCATGGGCATCCGGCTTTTTGTTGCATCGTCGCTTTCGCGCAGGGCGGCGTCGAGGTTCATCGAGCGGAATTCGCTTGGCGCGATCTTGTCCGGAGTGTTCACGCGCGATGAGGCAGGGGGCGTGAAGTCGGCGCCGCTTCTTAACGCGCTCAGCGGCGCGTCCCTTACACGAGAGAAAACGATGTATCTCACAGACACTGTGGAGGGCATTAAGGTGGCCCGGAGCGTCGGTGTGCATCCCATCCTGATGATGAACGACCCCGACGAAGCCCAGCGCCTGGCAATGCACAACCCAGCCGGGGGTGTCGTTTCCTTGCACGAAATGCCCGATTTCATCCGCCTGATCGCGGCGCAAAATCAGAGAGGGTGAGCGGCTTACTCGTCCTTCAGTCGCTTGATCGCGACGATGCGGTCCAGATGCGACTCGTGGGCGCGAAACACTTCGCCCATGCCGCCCGCTTCAGCGGTTATGGGCGGTCTGATGCAGCATCAACGCCGCAGTTCCTCCCAGAGCTTGTTCACGTGCTTCAAATCAACGTTCGCGGGCACTTCACCAGCCGTCGTAATGACGGCCGGATGCACGTCAAGAATCGCGTCCAAGCCCGGTCCCGCCACACTCTCCGCATATACTGCGTCGGATTCGAAAAAAGCTGGGGGGAGCGCGACGCCCCATCTCGAAGGCCCGAGCGCAGCGAACGATCCTAATCCGCTCGGCGGCATGGAGCGCGTCTCGGGGCACAGAACGCAATCCCATTTCCGTCCGCCAATCCAACTGCTGTTCGCGGCCGTTGCGTCCTGGCAAGTCAGCAGCAGAACGGGAAGCGCTTCATAAAAACGAATGATATTGATTGTCGTCGCAAGCCGCGTGGCCCACTGCGCAGCAGTTTCCGCCGTGAGTAACGGCAGAACCTGTTCGTGAATGAAAATTGCATCGGCTCCAGCTTCAACAAACGCACGAGCCACAGCCGCGGTCACTTCACCGGCAAGATCCAACGCGGCAGCATCTGGGACCCGTTCAAGATTTCCATTCGTATCTTTCGTCTGAGTAAGAAGCGCGGCCAACGTAAACGGCCCCGTCACGCCGGCCATCAACAGGGATTGACCTCTGACGAGGGGTTTCAGCCGCGCAATGACTTCGACGGCGACGGGAACGCGTCCGCCTTTCGCTGCCTCATCGGGTGAGCGAAGTCCGTCCGGCAAACCGCCGGGCTCGCCGGGTTGCGGCCAGCGCAATGAGGCTCGCTGTCCCTGCGCGTCCCAATCGAGCGCGCCACCCAGCGCTTCGGCTTCGAGGAGCGGATCGAAATAACAGGTCACGCTATCCGAGCGCAAGTGCGTGCGGATCTGCCGCAAAGCATTCGAAATCTTCGTGGGATTCGAAAGGAAATTGCGAAGCGAAAGATTCTCGATGCGCGCGCCGAGCGAAAACACGATCGGGAGGAAAAGCGGGCGCGGCGGCGCGATCCCTTCTAATATTCCTTTGACCACCTGTCGGGGATTGAATGTCTCCGCCATCATCCATTTAAGGCCTGAAAATCGGCCCGGTCGGCTTCGCGTCAGGCCAGGAGCCATACCACTGCAGGATTTCCTTTGGCGGGCTCAGCTTGCTCCATTCTCGTTCAAATCCATCGTACGACTTTCCGCGCGCGAGCCGCGCTCGGCGCTCTGCATCGCGCTGTTCCTTTGTTTTCTCGGGGTCGAGCTTCCGCCGCTCAGGATCGTATACGATTCGATAGATGTTCTGCGCCGTCCAGTCCGAAATGATGTTTTTGCGAAGATCCTCGAGAATTTCGTGCGGATCGCGCTCGAGCGGATCGCCGTAGCCCGGCCCGCCCCCGCTGAATCCAAAGAGCAGATCGCCCTCTTCATAGACTTTCGGAGTCCGTGCGACGAGTTCGTAATTCCACTCGCCGTGGATCGCGCCCTTTTCGAGGATGGTGCGAAGATCGAACGTCACGCTCGAGTTGGCATTGCGCATTGATTCAAGCAGGTCTGTCTTTCGCACGCTGATGCCCGGAACGGGTGCAGACGCATAGCCGCCGAAGAGCGGTTGGCCGAGCGGCACCTTCGTGCCGTTGCCCATGCACATCGAGACGAGTTCCGGCATCTTGTGAATCATCCATTGTTGCACGCCGCCCGAGCCGCCGCGATGCAGCCCGTGGCCGCAGGAATCTTTCCAATGCTGTGAAAGCGTGACCGTAATGGGCAGCTCGCTTTCGACTTGCTCGGAATCGGGAGCGCGGCCAAAAGCGCACCACGCAAACCCGTAGGCGTCCATGCCGTCGGAAGCGGCGCGTCCGCCCTGGCCCATGGTGTTGAGCGAGAAAGACAGCACGTCAGCAACCGCAAGTTTCCATTGCGATAGCCCGGCGCAAATTTGTGACGTGTGCTGGCTGCCGGGCGCCGCCGCGATTTGCTGCCACAGGCTCCCGCTACAAAACGCCATCTTCGCGAAGGCGTTGTGCGTCGCGCAGCGCGTCTGCATGCCGATGAACACGCAGCAACTCGTCGCGGCCATCTTGTCCGGATTCAGAATGATCCCTTCCGGAAACACGAAATCGATGGGCGCAAAGGTGGCGCTGCAAATAGGCAGATCGTGGAACAAGTACTCGTAGAAGAAATTGGCGATGTGCCCGACGACGGCTTGCGGATGAACGTTGTAGGAAGACGGATTTTCCGGCGAAGTGCCGTGGAAGTCGAAAACGAGGCGTTCGCCCTGCTTCGTCAGCGTGAGGTAGCAGGCGCGGACGAGCGCCGGCGTCCACCCGATCGCGTCGTTGAAAACAACGGCGCGGAATTTTCCGTCCGGCAGCGCCCGAATTTTCTTGCGCGCGCCCTCTTCGGCCGTTTCGCACATCCGGCGCAGCAGCCCGACGACGAAATCCCGCCCACGCCTATCGGCCAACTCGAGCAGGCGCACGCGTACGCGGTCCGCCGTCGTGCAGCGAGCGCGTAAATCCGAGATGAACATGGCCGGCGCGCGAAGGCCGTACACGGAGTAGAACTCGAGGAAATCGTTCCGCAGCTCGAAGTTTTCGCCGATTTTGATTGGCGGCAAATTGAGCCCTTCCTCGAAGCGCGATTTTGCGCTGACGGGCATGCCGCCGGGCTCGATCGCGCCGGTTTCGGTGGTGTGCAATGCCGCCGACGCCCAGGCAATCAATTGTCCTTCGTGAAAGACTGGCATGAGCGCGACCTGGTCCGGATTGTGGATGCCGCCGTAAAGGGCATCGTTGGTGTACCAAATGTCGCCGTCGTGGACGCCGGGGTTGTCCTTGTAATACTTCTGAATGAATTTGATCACGATCGGCTGGATGATGGCGTGAAGATAGGTGCCGCAGGAGGCGTTGATCAGGTCGCCGTTCGCGGTGAAGATCGCGACCATGGAATCGCCCGACACGCCGAAATAACTTCGCGAGGAGCGCACGAAGACTTCCATTGCCTCGTCGAGAATGTCGTTCGTGATCTGAACGCCAATCTCGTAATCGCCTTGCCGAACTTTTGCGGCGCATTCTGTTTCATAAGACGTGGCGGGCGCGGGCTTCAGCCACGCGAGTTTTTCCGCCAGTGTCGGGATGGGCATATTGTTCCCTCGCTCTTACTCGCGACTTGATCCTTCCAAAATTCCAAGCCCCTGCGTATCCGTCGTGAAAACCATTGCCGGTGGCACGACGATCGTGGTGTATTCGCCTTCGATGACCGCGGGCCCTTCCACCACGTTGCCGGGGCGCAGCGATTCGTAGGTGAAGATCGGCGTCGCGCGAAAATCGCGCGCCTGCGGCCAGTAGACCGGACGCTCGCCTTTTCGCGACGAGGATGGGTCGCTGTTCTCCAGCGGCATTTTCGGCAAGTGCACTTTGGGCGTCGCCACAATGGCTTTCAGAATAAAACTTTCCACGAAAATACCGCCCTCGGGATTTACGACGAACGGGCTGAACGCCTCGCTGAATTCCTTGTTGAAAGCGTCGCAGACCGCCCGGACGTCCTCCGGAGCGCGCAGAGACATCCGTGGCGAAAGAGCGCGCTTCACGTGGAACTGGCCGCCATAAAGCATGTCGAGCTCGAGTACGTATGACGCTTTCTCCGGATCGAGGCCATCGCCAAGAAGATCCTTCCTGGCCTGTTCGAGCAGGCTTTCGACCGTGCTGTTGAATGTGGCGTAGTCTTGCGTGAGTTGCTGAGTCCCCGGAGTCATCAGCGTGAGCTTCTTCGAAGTCTCATAGACGTGCATGATGTCCATCGTGGACGAGCCGTAAGCGCAAAACACCGGCGAAAACGGAAACGTCACGGCCTTGCGGATGTCGCCCTTGAAACCCTCGGCATGCGTGGCGCCCGCGCCGCCGCCAATGAACAGAATGAAATCTTCCGGGCTGTAGCCGCGGAGATGAACCTCTTTCATGATCGCCGAAGCCATATTGCCATTTACGATTTTCCGGATCAGTTCGGCGCCTTCTTCGACGCTCACGCCCAGCGGCTTCGCGATTTTTTCGCGAATCGCCTGAATCGAGCGATTCTTGTCAAGGCGCATTCGGCCGCCGTAGTAATAATCGGGATTGATGTAGCCGAGCACGACGTCGGCGTCTGTGACGGTCGGCTCGGTTCCGCCGAGGCTGAAGCATGCCGGGCCCGGCATCGAACCCGCGCTTCTCGGGCCGACTTGCACGCGATTCTGAAGCAGCCTGTTGATGGATGCGATCGAGCCGCCGCCCGCGCCGATCGAAAGCGTCTTGATCATCGTGATTCCGACCATCCAACGGTCAATGATCGGCCGGAAATCATAGCTGCGAACGCTGTCCTTGACGACCAATCCCACGTCGAAGCTCGTGCCGCCCATATCGGTCATGACTACGTTTTGGTAGCCAAGCGACTTGGCGATGTGGTGCGCGCCCATCAGGCCGGAAACAGGGCCGCTATTGAACGTGCGGCTCGCGGTGGTGCGAAACACTTCGGCGACGCCGCCGGAACTCTGGATCATCAGTAGCGGCTTCTTGTAGCCGCGTTCGCGGAGCTTGTCCCACATCGCGGAGAGTTCAATCTGCATCGAGCGCTGGAGATACGCGTCGAGAATCGCAGCCATCGTGCGTTCGTATTCGCCGAGCTTGCCGTTCACCTGGCCCGCAAGAACGACGGGGAGATAACCGATGTGAAATTCCTTGTATTCGTCGCGGATGATTTCCTTGACGCGGCGCTCGTGTACGGGATTCAAAAATCCCCAGAGCAGCGACACGACGAATCCCCGCGCGCCGCGATTAACGAGGTGGCGCACTTTCTCCCGAACATCATTTTCATCGAGCGGCCGAATCACCGTGCCCCGCGAATCCACGCGCTCCTTGACGCCGATGATCATGTCGCGCGGGATGAGGGGGTCCGGCTTCTTTTGAATCGCCAGATTCCGGCGCTCGGCCACGCGAGTACCGTCAATCCATTGCGCTCCCCGGCCGATGAGAACGACGTCTTCGTGGCCTTCCGTTGTAATCAAGGCGAGACGCGGTCCCTTTCGTTCGATCAGCCGGTTCATCGCGATCGTCGTCGAATAGCGGATCATGTCGATCGCTGGCAAAAGCTCTTCCATCTTCTTTCCGACCGCGCTGGCTCCCTCTTCGATCACCCGGGAGAAACAAACGGAGAGATCGTAGGGCGTCGTGGGCACTTTCTTGACCAGCGCTTTGCCGTCGAAATTGAGGACCAGGTCGGTAAAAGTTCCGCCGACATCGATGTCGATGGAGTTCATTCCACGACCTCGAGACGCTGGTTGCGGATGACGAATTCGCCCTTGCGCAAGCGCTCCTTGAGCTGTTCGACATCAATTTCGATGTCGTGAGTGATTGGGTGGCCTGGAGGCAAGTACTCTGTTTCGACCTGCGTGCCACAATCCGGACAATAAAACTCCACGATGCGGACCCATAGCGGATCGGGAGAAAAATTAAACGCGCCTGGAACAATCGTCGGATGGATTTCGCGCGGGTCACGGTCGTGAACGAGACAACCCTTCTTGTAATTCTCACGCGCCGATCCGAGAGAGCGACCGCAGCGATTGCACATCCATTGTTCGCGGTCGAGGTCCAGGTCGAGATATTCGGTCACTCGAAGCCGGTTTTGAATTTCAGGCGACATCGTCAGCTCCCATGCGCGCCGCGTTCTTGAGCACGTGCGGATTTCAGGCGCGCGTCATCTTCCCGTTGCCGTAAGGATCCATGGTCATCGTCCACCCATCGGGAATGATATAGGTTGTATTCACGCCCTCGAGCACCGCGCAACCCGCCACGCGATTGCCGGGATGCAGCGACTCCCAGCGATACACCTCTGCTTCACCGGAGCGGCTTCCCCACGAAACTTGGCGCGTCCCTATTCGAGCATGCGAGGCGTCGGGGCCCTGAAGCGGCCGGCCAACGAGCCGCGCCTTCGGCATCGATTTCTTCACGCGAACACGCAGCATCTCGAGAGAAGTGTCGCTGACGAGCGGCACGCCGCGCCCTGCCAACGCAGCGGCGAGCGCGGCCTTTAATTCTGACGCGCTTCGCAGAGCGGGTTCCGGGCATGGCACCGTAACGGAATGTCCGCTGCTCCCTGCGACCTCGAATTCGATCGTGTAAGTCAGATTATCGGGACGAATCCCCTCACCGAGCAGGTCCTTCACACATTCCGATTTGATCTCGTCGAAAAATTGGCGTAGCTTGCCTGCGCTTGCTTCGGAAATATCGGCCTCCGGAATCGAGCGCTCGTACACGTGGCAAATGTCCGAAACCGACGAGCCGAACGCGCTGAACAGAGGCCCGAGCGAGAAGACCAGCGCGGATTCAAGCCCCGCTTTCTCGGCCACTCCTGCAGCGAAAAGGCCGCCGTTCCCGCCGTACGCAAAGAGCGTGTGATGCGAGAAATCCTGCTGTAGCTCCGCCTGCGCGCTCGCGATCAAGTGCGCGACGGATTCACACGCGCGCTCGATAACCATCTCGCATGCCGCTTGCTTCGATAGACGCAGCGGCTGTGCTACCAGAGACTCGATCGTATTCCGCGCGAGTTCGCGATCGATCGGCTTTGTTCCGCCCAGAAAATAATCCGGGTTGATCAGGCCCGCAGTGATGAATGCGTCCGTGAGGGTCGCTTGATCACCGCCCAGGCCGTAACACGCGGGCCCGGGGAACGAGCCCATGCTCTCGGGACCGAGCTGCACTTCCGCTCCTTTCGCGTCATCGAGCGGCTTGACGACGCTGCCTCCTCCGAGCGCGATCGAGCGCAAATACGGCAGCGCGAGCTCGAGCGGAATGCCAAAAAGATCAGAGGGCTTGCGATAGATGGGTTCGCCGCCGGAGAGAACGCTGATCTTCGCCGTCGTTCCGCCGATATCCATCGCGATCACATCGTTCAGGCCGTAGAGCTTTGCAAGATGCGCGCTGCCGAGAATTCCGAGAACCGGCCCGGATTCAATCGTGTCGATGGCCTTGGTTTTGGCAATTCCTGCGAAGCCGCCGTTGATGTGGCTGACAAGAAAAGTTCCCGCGTACTTCGAAGTTTCTCGAAGCTCGTCCTCAGCCTTGAACAAGGTGGCCGCGAGTGCGCCATGCGTGTAGGCATTGATCGCCGCGCAGCAGGTGCGCGTCCGGTCATCGGCGCACTTCGAGATGTCGCTGCCGGCGAGTACCGGGACGGATCCGAGAAAATGGTCGGGATATTGCTGGTCGATAATGCGCTTGAACGCGATTTCGCGCGCGGGATTGCGATGTGAGTCGCTCAGGCTGATGCAGATCCGGCGCACGCCGCTTTCCAGAAGCGAGCGAGCGGCATTCATGATATCGGTTTCTTGCGCGGATCCGTTGATGCCGATGACGTCGCGATCGTTCACGAGCCGGCCGAGAATGGCGCTCCGGCCATCCTTGCCGTAGAGGTTTTGCTCGTGCCCTTGCGTGACGAGCAATCCGATTCGCGGACCGCGCAGCTCGGCGAGAACGTTGGACGTTATCGTGGTGGACCAACGGATCAGATCGACATTCTCGAGAAACGTAACCGCATCCGGGAAACCCGTCTTTTCCGCGGCCTGGTTGAGGCAGTCGAACAGGCAGACCGTCAAGTCATGCGGCGTCGTATCCACCTTCACGCACACAACGTCGTCGCCGCTCGTGAACAATCCGTCGGTCAGCGTTCCGCCAACGTCGATGTCTGCCGTCCACATGAGATGCTCACCCGGTCGAAGCTTTCAAGCGCGTTCGCAGCTCATCCGAAGTCACAGTCCATCCAAAGAAGGATTCCACGTTAAACAGCGTCGCTTCGAAAATGCCTGGGCCGCCCGCAGGCATTGTTGCATCCGAGAGCAGTATGGGCCAATAATCCAGAAAATAAGCGTCGCGCAGTGTGGATTCGACGCAGACGTTCGCGGCGATCCCCACGAAAAAGAGAAATTGTATCCCTCGCATGCGCAATTGCGAATCGAGTGTCGTGCCGGCAAAGCCGCTGTAACGCGTTTTGGTGACTACGAGATCTCCGGACTGCGGCGCGAGGTCGTCCACAATCGCCGCATCCCAGGTTCCTTCGGTAAGGAGCTTTCCCTTGTATTCCGGCCGGGCCCGCATCGTATGCATGGCCAGCTCTTTGTAGCAATTGGGAGAACGCGCGCCGCCTGCGTCGCTCAAGTCCGGCTTGTAGGCCATGCGCAAATAGACCACTGGCACGTCCGACGATCGCGCGGCGCTGACGACGTCTCGAATTGTCCGCACGACGCGCGGCGCATCCGCCAGGTCCACTCCCGCAATGTCGAGCAGCCCCCCCTTGCTCGCGAAAGCATTCTGCATGTCCACGAGGACGATCGCCGACTTGGCGAATTCGACTTCGATTGGCTCCGGCTTGGCGTTTAGGTTCGGCATGTTCGTGCGGTGGAGGAGTGTACTCCTCGGGATTGGCATCTCACGAGCACAAGTGCGCCCGAAGCGCTCGACGCTCACGGTTGCAAATTCGGACTCCAATTTCCCGGGAACTCGAACGGCGGTGATTAAAGATACGCCCTTGAAATCTGATGCAACAGGCGGCGAGCAAGCATTCTTGTTGCTTGCCCGCCACCTATGCAATTCGTCAGAATGTGAACTTCATCGCAAACTGTAGCTGTCTGGCGTTGAACATGGTCCTGGGTAGACCGAAACTGGAATTCGGCTGGAACGGAATATAGAGAGCCACGGCCGGACAGGCAGGCGCAAAATTGCAAGTTGGCAAGCTGCTTGTAATGGGCGTAGGCGCAAGGGTTCCGGCCTGCGGCACACCTGGAACAGCTTGGATGGGACCGACCGGGCAAGCGGTGGATGCCGCCCCTTGCTCGATGGCAATCGTCGTTGCGTCCTTGTAGCGACCGGGAATCGTTGGAGTAGTCCCGCAGAAGACCGGCGAGCCATACACGGATGTCACCTCATCGACATTGGGCCGATTGAAAAGATTAAATGCGTCCACGCTTAATTCGATCTGTCGATTCTCGGGTAATTTGAACGCGCGGGACACTCGCAAATCCAAAGTCCGCAGCGCATCGCCGTAGTACGTGTTTCTGGGAATCAGCGTGTTGCACTGGCCGACGGTTGGGCAATCGGCCGTCAAGGGCGCGCCACCCACGCGATCCGTGGCTACACCGGCGATATCCTGGAGCGTATTGTTCCCGTAAAAAATCGTGAATGGCCGTCCCGTTTCTAGCGTGACAATGCCGCTGAGGTTGAAATTCCGGTACCAGCCCTTGCTCGGCGCCGTCAACGTAAAGTTGGTTACGAAGCGATGACGCAGGTCCTGGTTGGAGTTGGCGCGCTCCGTATTGTAATCGAACTGGTTCACCGGGAGGTTGATGAACGTTGTGAAGTTGCCGTTATCAATCGTGTGCGAGTAGGTGTAGTTGGCCGTCATGCTGAAATACTTGCCAAGCCTCTCCATTCCAGTAACCGAAAGGCCGTGATAGACGGCATTAGCTACGTCATTGTTATAGTCCATGAGTCCCGCGCTGATCGTTTGCAAACCTGAATTGAGAGCGCCCCCAAAAAATGGCCCCAGACCGGCTATTGCCCCTGCACCGAGGGTCGGAGTACCGGTGCACGGAGAAGTTGTTCCGTCGGCGTTTACCAACCCTGGCACCCACTCTCCCGGGCCGCCCGGGAATATTGTCAGTGGGTCGGTGGGAGTTCCCGTTTTCGTCGTGCCTACTGGGCAAGGTATGTTGATATTGTTGCCTCGAACCAAATGGTGGGCCGCAACGAACAAATAACTAAGACCGAGCGAGAAACCACCGCCAAACTGCCGGTCGATTTCCAAGCTTCCCTGTTCGGCGTAGGGCAGCTTGCTATTGCGTTCCATTCCTCCAGAGCCGACGCCGCAGGCTCCGTTCAGTAAACAAGTACCCGCCATCTCGATAGATCCTTTGTCGACAGCGTCATAGCCGCCGGTCGCGATAATGCTCGCCGCGAGCCCCGCCGCGCCCAAGGGGTTGGAAGCGGTCGGCGCCGCCGGAAACCCGAAGAGTTGGTAGCCTTGGCCGGCTTGCCCTTGATTGGACTCAATCCCCGTAAGATTTTGCGGAAGAATGCCCGCAGCTTGGCAGGCACTGGCAATCGATGCTGGCGCACTATTGCCGCACAGGTACCCTGCAACGACCTTCTGGGTATTCGGGACGAAGAAGAAAGTCATATCGTAACGGTCATAAAAGATGCCAAACCCAGCGCGAACAACCGTCCTATTGTCCGGCGAATAAGCCACTCCTACCCTCGGTTGCCATCCACGGTAATCGTTATTCACATATTGGGAGAGGCCGGACTCGAAATCCCAGCGCAGGCCGTAATTCACGGTCAGCTTGGGATTGACCCGCCAGCTGTCCTGAACGAATCCGGCCCAGTATCCGTGATTGATGACATGGTTGTAATTCGCAAACAGTGACGGCGGATACGCGTTGGCCCAGGTCGAAGTGTTCAGCGGATTGCCGCCAGCGACCGTGACGAGCGGCGCGCAGGGTGTAGCGGAGCAGGCCGTCGGACTCGTTGGCAGCGGAGTGCCGGCGTACGTGAACACGACGCCATTATCCTGGGGCACCGGGCAACCGCCTGTAGGCCCGGCGGCGGCAGCCACGTCTGCCGGGACGGGCTTCTGCTGCGCTGCGGGTAATTGCGAATTGTAATACTGCGCGAAGAGCGCGAAGCAGCCCAGCCCAGGGGAGCTTGGGATGATCGCTCGCACCGGAGTAAATCCGGGGAACGCGTCCGAATCCCAAATATAATTTCCGTCGAAACCAAATTTTACAACGTGGTTGCCCTTGATCCAGGAGAGCGAGTCGGCGAATTGAATGCGGCTCTCGTATTTCTGGTCATCTGTTCCGAAGTTGTGGCCCAATTCAAGGTCGTTGGTAATGCTGAAATCAGGCTGCCCGGTGGCGCCCGCGAAGTTGTAATGCCTGCGGCCCCATTGCACGAGGGCGCTGTTGATCAAGTTGGGCTTCAGGGTCGTATCGAGAGTCCCGAACAACGATTGATCGCGGATGAGGAGGTTGCGCCCGCCGCTCGGGACGCCGATGCCGCCGCCGTCCAGCGTCTGGCCGACCAGCTCGCCGTCGGCGCGTGTGTCACCGGCGTTGTAGCGAATCCCCAAGTGGCTGTTGGCGCCGATCTGGTGGTCGATCCTGGCAAAGCCCGTGTCGTCGTTGTCCGTCTTCAAAAAACCATTGATGTAACTCGAATTGGAACCGGTGCAAGCGCTTAGGCCGGCGCTGCAGCCCTCCGGCGCGAGACCCATCAACGCTTTCGCATCGTCGATGAGTTGCAGGTTACTGATCAGGTCCGGAGGGTAGGTCGGCGACTCGGCGCGCCGCTTGCCTTCGTAGTTCACAAAGAAGAAGGTCTTGTCCTTCTGGATGGGTCCGCCAAGCGTTCCCCCAAAGGAATTTTGCCGCAGTTCGTGCGGTAGGGGAGCGGGCTGCAGGAGCGAGCGCGCGTCCGTCGCGCTGTTTTGGAAATACTCGTACACGGAACCGTGAAGGGTGTTGGTGCCGGACTTGGTCACAATGTTCACGATACCGCCCGCGGCGCGGCCGTATTCCGTGCCGAAGCTGTTGTTCACCACGCGGAATTCCTGCACCGACTCCTGCGGTGGAGTGACGCGCTGCACGCCGGTGTGCATGCTGACGAAATCGGCGCCGTCCACCATGATCTCGTTGCTGAACGAGCGCATGCCGCCGAAGGAAATCTGCGTCGTTTCAAAATCCGTGAAAGTGGTTCCCAGGCTGGTGCGGCTGGTGGCCACGCCGGGTGTGAGCAGGGCGAAATCGGTGAACAGGCGCCCGCTGATCGGGAGAGATTGGATTTGCTGCGGCTGAACGACCTGGCTGATTTCCGTCTTGGTCGGTCTCGATCACCGGCGTCTCGGTGGTCACCACCACGTTTTGCTCGCCGGAGGCGACTTTCAGCGAGACGTCAGCGTTCGCCGTCTGGCCGACGCTCAGCACAATCCCGGTCTCGGTGAACTTGGAAAAACCGGAGGCTTCCGCCGTCAGGTCGTAGGTTCCGGGCGGCACGCTCGCGAGGATGTAGAGGCCGCTCTCATTGGTAGTAGCGGTGTAGGCGCGGTTGGTGCCTGTGTCACGAAGGGTAACAGTTGCCTTGACGACGGCGCCGCCGCTCGCGTCCTTTACGGTGCCAATTAACGTGGCGCCAGTCGCGCCCACTTGGGCGAACGCCGGATAGACGCCGGCAAACAGCAGAGCAAAAATCACCATAGTCACAATGGTCGTGCGTGCCTTCATAGGACACCCCTTTCAAGGAGAAACGACCGCCCCCGTGATTGCAACTACCTATTCATAGTATCGGTTAAGATAACCCAGCTTACGTTCCTGTAACGCCAGAGTCAGGCTTTGTCAAGCCTTTAATCGAACCATTCGTGCGAATAACGGCCAAAAAGCGCTATTCGAATGGGCCTCCTGACGATAGCCTTCGACCGCAAGTTGATTTGGAGACGTGGGGACGGTCCGGCCCGACGTTTGTGCTCATTCGCGGGCCACCTTATTTCTTCAACCCAAATAACTTGAGCGCATTTTCCTTCAGGATTAGGGGCCGCACTTCGTCCCGGATGGCGATCTTCTCGAAGTCGGCCATCCAACGGTCCGGCGTTATCAAGGGGTAGTCGGATCCGAACAAAACCTTGTTTTTCAACAGAGTGTTTGCATACTGAATGAGCGTCGGTGAGAAATACTTCGGTGACCAGCCGGAGAGGTCAATGTAAACGTTGGGCTTGTGAAGACAAATCGAAATTGCCACATCCTGCCAGGGAAAAGAAGGGTGGGCCATGATGATGGGCATCGAAGGAAAGTCGACGGCCACGTCATCAATGGGCATGGGGTGCCCGTACTTCAGGCGTACCCCGCCTCCTCCCGGCATCCCCGTCCCGATTCCGCTATGCCCGGTGTGGAAAATCACTGGCAGTTGCGCCTCGGCGAAGACTTCGTACAGTGGGTAAGCGAGGGAATCATTTGGGATAAATTTCTGAATCGGCGGGTGCAGTTTCAGTCCTCGTACTTTCCCGGAGGAAACCAGTCGCTTCGCTTCCTGCACACCCTCCGCGCCCCGGTTTGGGTCAATGCTCGCAAACGGAATTGCGACATCGGAATTCTGCTCGGCGAACCGCACGACTTCCTCGTTCGAGACGCGCGGCCTTCCCGTAAGCTGCTCGTCTACGGCAAAAATTACAAAAGCAATCTTTCGCGAGCGGTAGTACTCGGCGAGCCCAGCTGCGTCCCGGGCGGCGCCGCTGTCGCCAAAATATTTTTTGGCCGCGGCGTCAGTCGCTGTGCGATCGTCCGTGGATTCTAAGTGGACGTGGACGTCAAAGGCCACGAGCGATTCGACTTCCATCCGCGGAGAGGAATTCATCTGGGCTCCTTCGTGAGTGCAAGAACGTGAGACGGAATGGGTTCGCGATATAGATCGTCGACGAGTGCGGCCCGATTTCTCAGCACTGTTTTTTGATTGATGGAACCCTTGTCCGTAATTTCCTGCGCTTCGATCGAAGGCGGTGCGTCAAGCAGGATCGCCCGTTCAATGCGAGTAGTGCTCCCCGTGCTTGCCCCAGCAAATGAATCGAGCCGCTCTTGAAACACTGCGCGAACCTCGGGGCGGGCAAGAACCTGTGCCGGGGTCGCGTTTGGTGATAATCCTGCACAAAGTGTCCGGCACATTTCTAAGGCAGGGAAGAACAACGCCGTCGTAAAGTTCCGGTCGGGTCCAGCGAGGACGACATCCTGGACGAGACACCCGAAATGAGCAAGCAGGCGCATTCGCGAGGGCCCGACCCTCACCCAAGTTCCCGTCGAATTTTTGAAATCCTCGTTCAGCCGCCCATCGAAGACGAACCCTTTCAACGGATCCTGCGGATCGGCGAACTTGATTGCGTCGCCGAGCCGATAGAAGCCCTCTTCATCAAACGCTGCGGCCGTTAATTCCGGGCGGCGCCAAAAGCCGGGAGTGATCGATGGCCCGCGCAATCGCGCCTCAAGCTTTTCCTCTATGGGAACCAGCTTCAACTCGACACCCGGGACAGGCAATCCCAGGGAGCCCGATGAGGCGCCTTCCATCCCCGTAGATAGCGCGTATGGAGCGCTTTCCGTTGCGCCTAACCCGGTGACGACGAGAATCTCTTCCCCGCAAGTTTCGAACGCGAGGTCCTGGAGCGCGTCCCAGACATGCTGGCTGAGTCCAGCGGCGGCGAAAAAGAGGAGATTCAAACGGCTAAAAAAAGTCTTGCGCAAAACGGGGTCAGTTCGCAGTTGCGCGACCAAAATCTCGTAGCCCTTGGGCACATTGAAATATGCGGTTGGCGCGATTTCACGCAGGTTTCGTAGCGTCTCGCCAAACAATTCGGGCGTAGGTCTGCCTGCGTCAATGTAGAGGGAGCCGCCATTGTACAGCGCAATTCCAAAATTGTGGCTCCCACCAAAAGTGTGATTCCAGGGTAGCCAGTCGCATAGCACCATTGGCTGGTCCCCGAGCGAAGGCATCATTTGCAGGAGCATTTCCTGATTCGAGCAGAGCATACGGTGAGTGGTTATGACGCCCTTGGGCAGGCCCGTCGAGCCGGAGGTGTAAAGAATTTTCGCGATGGAATCCGGTCCGGTCCGCCGGTTTGCTTCGTCCACTGGCGCAGAGGGCTCGGCGCTTTCCAACTCTTCCAAGGAGATGGACCGCATTCCCTCCGGACGAGAGTTTTGAAAAACGATTTCCGTGTCGCCATGCATGACTGCCTTTAGCGCGGGCGCGAACCGCGCGCCTTCGTCCGCGAATACCATCGCCGGACCAAAGTTCTGCCACACATAGGAGAGCGCCGTGAACTCCTTGACCGCCAACGAATAAGCTGGAGCGATGGGCGTGTATGGAATGCCCGCATACATCGCCGCCAGAGCCAGAAGTCCATGCTCGATACTGTTTCCCGATAGAATCATCAATGGCCTGTTGGCGGAAAGTCCGTGGTCGAGCAGACCCCGCGCGAGCCTTCGCACGCGCGCTAGGGCCTCGGCATATTTCACGGTGCGCCACTTGCCGTCCGCCGCCCGCTCTGCGAGAAAGATTCGAGTTGGCTCATGGGCTGCCCAATATTCCAAGCGATCGGTGACGCGCGCAGGATACTCGCCAAGCGGCTGCGGTGAGCGCACGTAGATCACGCCGTTGTCACGGCGATCCAAAATCGCCTCTAGCGAGGCAACGCGGACGGCGCGCACAGGTCTTTTAGTCAATGATGCCAAGCGTTCCTACCTCCGGCCCGCGGATCTCTCCGCAATGGCTCGGAACCTTCCCGTTCCTGGTGTCTCAACTCTACCCGGAACCCGGCCATTGGCAAGCGAACAAGTCTTCAGGAAACAGAGAAAAACTCTACCGCGAATGACCGGACGAGTGCGAGTCAGCCGCACTCGCACGGCCGATTATCGTCGAGAACTTGTTGAAAAAGATGTGTATCCTTCCCCGGACACTTGACATGGATGGCCCTTGACGATAGGAAAGCAAAGAATTCTCATTTTGCGAGCGTGCCGGGAGAAACTTTCGATTCGGTGTGGAGCATACCGTTGCGGAGAGTAGCTGTGAGTCCGAGGTGCGGCAACAGAGAATACTTTCGAGCTGCATTTCTATATGCAAGTTTATATGTAGCCATCGTCGCTTGCCTTGGATGCGGAAGGCAGCGTTCGTCAAACACGTCGCAGACCAGTCCTGCGGCTGGCAGACAATCGAGACAGGTTGATGGCGAAAGGATCCTCCACGCCGACAACGAGCCGGGAAACTGGATGACGTATGGACGGACGTACAACGAGCAGCGCTTTAGCCCGCTCAAGCAAATCACCGATGGAAATGTTCAGCAGCTTTCGCTGGCCTGGCACTACGACCTGGACACGCGGCGCGGCCAGGAAGCCACGCCATTGGTCGTGGACGGCGTGATGTACTTCACAACGGCTTGGAGCAAAGTAGTTTCACTCGATGCCGCGTCTGGCGCGCGGCGATGGGAGTACGATCCGAAAGTTCCGCCGGAATGGGCGGTGAATGCGTGTTGCGACGTAGTGAATCGAGGCGTGGCCGCATGGAATGGGAAAGTATTTGTAGGGACGCTGGACGGTAGATTGATCGCCCTCGACGCCGCCACTGGCAAACCCGTCTGGGAAACTCTGACGATCGATCCGAAGATGCGCTACACGATTACCGGTGCGCCTCGCGTTGTGAAAGGTAAGGTGATCATCGGGAACGGCGGCGCGGAAATGGGCGTCCGCGGGTACGTTTCCGCCTATGACGCGGAAACGGGAAAGCTCGCGTGGCGCTTCTATACTATCCCGGGCGATCCTTCGAAGCCGTTCGAAAGCCCTGTCCTGGAAAAAGCGGCAAAAACGTGGAGCGGCGAGTGGTGGAAGAACGGGGGTGGAGGCACGGTCTGGGATGCCATGGCCTACGATCCGCAGCTCGACTTGTTGTACATTGGCACGGGGAATGCCGATCCATGGGCGCGAAAAGTCCGGAATGCTCATGCCGGAAATAATCTGCTGGCCTCGTCGATCGTCGCTCTCAGGCCAGACACGGGTGAGTACGTTTGGCACTATCAGGAAAATCCCGGCGACGAATGGGATTTCGATTCCGACGAACAGATCATTCTGGCGGATTTGAAAATCGACGGGCAGCTTCGCCAGGTTCTGCTGCACGCACCGAAGAATGGCTTCTTTTACGTTCTGGACCGCGCCACCGGCAAAGTTTTGTCCGCGAAGCCCTTTGTCCCGGTGACGTGGGCCACTGGGATCGACTTGGGGACCGGCAGGCCTATCGAATCGTCTGAAGCGCGGTATGAGGCGAGCAACAAGCCTTCCGTCGTTTCGCCCGGCCCCGGCGGAGCGCATACCTGGCAGCCAGCGTCGTATAGTCCGGACACGGGACTGGTTTATTTCCCGGTGCTGGAGTCCGGATTTGTTTATAAATCAGCGGAACATTTCAGCCACAGTTCGTTCGCCATGAATACCGGGACGGACGCGGTGGCGGCGGGCATGCCGCAGGAACCGAAGATCAAGAAAGCAATTCTGGGAAGCATCAAGGGCCATTTGACGGCGTGGGATCCCGTCAAGCAGAAGGAAGTTTGGCGAGCCGAACGGCCAGGGCCCTGGAATGGCGGAGCGCTTTCCACAGCCGGCAACTTAGTTTTCGAAGGCACCGGCTATGGCCAATTCGAAGCTTTCCGCGCGAACTCAGGCGAAAAAATATGGTCCGCATCGACGCAGAGTGGGATCACCGCCGGCCCCATCTCCTACACGGTGAATGGCGAACAATACATCGCGGTTCTCGTCGGCTGGGGCGGCGTGTTGCCTCTCGCGGCTGGGGAGGTTGCCCTGCAAAATCCGCGCCTGAACAATGTGCCGCGGATGCTGGCGTTCAAGCTGGGAGGAAAGGCCAGCTTGCCGCCGGCGCCAGAGGTGAAGCCACCAGTCCTAACGCCTCCGCCCGCAACCGCGAGCCCCGCCACCGTCAAGAAGGGCGAAGAGCTGTATCAACGCTACTGCGGCGGTTGTCATGGCGACGTTGCCGTCAGTGGCGGGGTTCTGCCCGACCTGCGCTATTCCGGCGCATTGGCCAACCAGCAATGGTTCGGCATTGTGATGGATGGAATGCTCGCCCCATACGGGATGGTCGGATTTTCAAAAGAACTGTCGCGACAGGATGCCGAAGCCATCCGAGCCTACGTTATTTTCAGAGCGCATCAGAGCCAGGCCGAGAATCCGGAAACTCCCAAGTAGGGGCACGAAATGTCGTGCCCCTACAACTCTGACACTACGATACTGTAGTGACGTTTTTGATTTTGGGTTTGCGACGGGTCTCAATGCACCGCGCGCTTGGCTCCTTGCCAATAAGGAGCGCGGAGTTTCTTGCGATCGATTTTCCCTGCGGGGGTCTTCGGAATTTCCGGGATGAATTCCACGGATTTGGGAGCTTTAACGCCACCCAGCTTCTTTTTACAGTGGGCGATGATCTCCTCTTCGGTTAAGGACTCGCCTTGACGGACAGCGATTAGAGCTTTCACGGCTTCGCCCCATGTTTCATGCGGGACGCCAATCACCGCGCACTCGTGCACTTGCGGCAGGGCCATGATGGCCGCTTCGACTTCAACCGAGAACACATTGAAACCACCGGAAATGATCATGTCCTTTTTGCGATCCACAATGTAAAAGAAGCCGTCTTCATCGCGATATCCGACATCGCCTGTGTGGTGCCATCCAAACGTGCGAACTTCAGCCGTGGCCTCGGGCAAGTTGAAGTAGCCGGGTGTGACGAGCGCTCCGCGAGCGACGATCTCTCCGGGTTGGTTGGGCGGCAGGAGCTTACCCTCATTATCCATGATTGCGAGGCGCACACCGTAGGTGGCTTTGCCGCAGCTTCGCAAACGCTCCGGGTGATCGCCTGCTGCAGCGGCGGCCACGGTTTCCCGGTCCAGCCAGGTCATCAGCATGGGAACTTCCGTCTGGCCGTAGCACTGGCACATGCAGGGGCCGAAGATTTCCACCCCCTCTTTGAAGCGATCGGGCGACACCGGCGAAGCAGCGAGCAAAAGAATCCGGAGGCTGGAATGATCGCACCGCCGCACGTCGGGGTGGGCAAGCAAAGCATAAAACGCGGTGGGCGGAAGGAAGATGTGAGTTACATGGTGAGCTTCGATGCTGTGGAGGACTGCTCCGGCATCGAATCGCGGCAAGACCACATTGGTGGCGCCCATACCGAACATAGCGAACGCGACCGGTCCGGCCGCATGAGAAAGCGGGGCTGTGGTAAGACACACGGGAGGTCCGTCCGCGTACTGCCAGTAATGAGCGGCCATTTCCACGAAAGCGCTCCAGGAATCGCTCGTAACTCGAACCCCTTTCGCTGGGCCGGTGGTGCCGCCGGTGGCCACGAGACCGACCAGCCGGTCGGGATTTCCCCGCGGATCGGCCCAATCCGGCGGTTCGCTTTGAACCGGCTGCTCGATGAATTGCTGGAGCGAAGGGTCGCCATGATATTCGGAATCGATGCAAACGAAGTGGCGCAGTGCCGGGACTCGTGACTTTAGCTCTTCGACCTGCTCGCCAAAGCTGCTGTGGTAGAAAAGCCAGCGGGTTTCGGCGTAGTTCATGAAATCCGCATTGGCGTCGAGGGCGTTGCGATAATTGATGGGGACCCACGTGCCTCCGGCGCGCAGAATGCCAAGCATGCACACCAGCACGCGCGCGTCGTTGGGAGAGTAGATCGCTGCGCGATCTTCGTCACGCAAGCCGCCAGCCCACATCGCGCGAGCCAGCCGTTCGCTGGCCACGTGCAATTCGCGGTACGTGTAGCGGGAATCCCCGTCAACCAGAGCAACCCGGTCGGGAAATGTCTCAGCAGCCTTGTCGAAATAATCGATCGCCTGCACGGTTGTTTCGCCGTCTTCAGAGCGCTTGCGCTGAGGAACGACGAGCCTCTGTTCCCCATACTTCGTCTGCGACTTCCACGACCAGCCGGAGTTTCGCCATTTGCTGGTCTTCCGTCAAGCGGTTGCCTTCCGTCGAACTCGCAAAGCCGCACTGAGGGCTGAGCGAGAGCTGGTCGAGATCGATGTACTTGGCGGCCTCTTCGATGCGGCTCTTCAGCAAGTCCTTGGATTCCAGCTGAGGAAGTTTGCTCGAGACGAGGCCGAGTACGACCGTTTTGTTTTTTGGCACGAGGCGCAACGGATCAAACGTGCCGGCGCGCGCCGTCTCGTACTCCAGAAAGTACGAATCGACGTTGATTTTGTTGAAAAGGACGTCTGCAATGGGATCGTACCCGCCCTCGGTGAACCAGCCGCTCTGGTTATTGCCGCGGCAGAGATGCATGGCCAGGTGGAGGGAGGGCGGACGATTGGCGAATGCGCGGTTTATGATTTCAGGATACAGATCGTTCAGCAGATATTGCGGATCGTCTCCACGAGCCTTCACCATGTTCTGAAACGTTTCGTTGCACAACGTGGCCATGGGCGGGTCGTCCACCTGCAGATATCGGCAGCCCGCATCGTAGAGCGAGTTCATTTCCTTTTGGTAGGCATCAACGATGTCAGCCCAGAAAAGATCCATGTCCGGATAAGCGCCCTTCCGTATGGCGGCGCTCCCGGATGTGAAATGCAGAATGATGGGGGAAGGGAGGGTCACTTTTGGTGTTCGCTTGGTGATGGACCGAAGAAAGCGGAAGTGATCGGCGTAAATCGGGGCACTCCATCGCATGCGCGATACAACCTGGGCCCATGGGACCGGAATCTTGCGGCCCTCATGATCGACAAAGTAGGCCGCCGAGCTTTCCATCCGCACTTCCACACCTCCAAGGCCTCGGACAAAGAAATCCGTATAGAAGTCCTCGCGGCGAAACTCGCCGTCGGTGATGGATTGCAATCCAACCTGCTCTTGCTGGGTGACGACCCTGCGGATAGCCGCATCCTCAACGGATTTCAATTCTTGAGCCGAGATTCTTCCTTCGGATCGATCCTGGCGGGCCTTCTTCAGGTCCGGAGGCCGCAGCAGACTGCCTACGTGGTCAGCGCGAAATGGCGGGTTATGTGGAGCGGCGGCTGTCATGAAGGCTCCTCCAGCTATCTAAATTTTTAATTTTAGTGCCGAGTGTTTTCGATCATCGGCCTGTTCGCCATCTAGAGCAATCGATTTCTTTTCGTATAAGCCGATGCTCCTAGGCGACTTTCATCTTTGAAAGCCCGTGATCTTCCAGAACTTTCAGGAGGCCGCGCGCCCCAAAGGCCTCAGCGACGGAGGCGAAGCCGGCCTTGCGGGGATTCGAATGAACGAGATGCTGCGCGGCATACGCCTGGATCAAGCCTGTCTGTTTGTAGCAGCAGTTCCCGAACAGAAAACACTGAGTGAATTCGGTTGCTCCCCGTCCCACGATTACGTCAATGGTGCGATTCTCCCGGGAATTCTCTCGCGGCGGCGTGCCCGCTTGAACTGAATTCGCCATCTCAGCGAGCCGGCGCTCGCGTTCCGCTTTGGGTAGAGGCGCAATCTCTTTCAAGTACATCTTTTCCGTGGCGAACACGCTCTCCATGATCTGCCGGTCGAGCAGCCCGCCAAAGGATCTTACGTTGGCGACTTGCGGGTGGTCCTTGAACCACACCGGGTGGGGGAACCCGCCCCACGCCAGAGCCAATTGTGTCTGAATCTGCCCGGGCGTGATAACTTCCAGCGGGGTCGCCGGCGGCCAGAGTTTGTACTGGTTTTGCTCCAGAAAATGCGCTTCGGTCTGCAGCACCGCAAAAATGGTTTGCGTCGATCCGAATGTGGGAGTTCCGCGGAACATCGTCAGGATTTCGAGCGTGTCGATCGTGGTGTTCTCCAAACAAATGCGCGCAGCGGCGTCGCTTGGAGCCGACATGAAGGCGGTGGCGGGAGCGGCGAGTAATCCGCGCTTCGCGAAGCCGTCGCTCCATTTCTCCGCGACTTGACGGATCCACGCTTGTTCGCCGCTGATGTCCAGATAGTGGCAACC
This sequence comes from uncultured Acidobacteriota bacterium, assembly GCA_963832265.1. Lineage (GTDB taxonomy): Bacteria > Acidobacteriota > Terriglobia > Acidiferrales > UBA7541 > Palsa-360. The sequence goes on along the minus strand of CAWHTN010000020.1, from coordinate 1,746,761 downwards.
GGATTTCAGACAGGCCTCGATCACCTGTGGACCGCTGTAGATGAACGGGCCAACGGTATTGCAAACGACTTTCGCGCCGGAGAACAGTTTGGCCAGTTCGTCCACGGAGTTTCCGACCTCCGCGACTACATAGTCCGCCGTCTCAATTCCAGGGACTTGCTTCATCACCTGTTCAATCTTGGCGCGATTCCGACCCGCGGCAATGAACGGAATGTTGTACTCGCGCAGGTATTCCACGACCAGCCTGCCGGAAAAGCCGCTCGCTCCGTAAACGACAACAGGTTTGCTTGCTGACATTCCAATTTCCTCATGTCCGGGCTGATCTGACCCGTCAAATCCAGGGGGCCCGCTCGACTCGGCGTAAATTCGGGAAATGCTCGGCCGCAGTTTGAAGCACATACTAAAGGTCTGAATTGTTTGGAAAGAAGAAATCCGCGGCGCGTGGCGATAATCGCCCGGAGGCGCTGCCTGATCAGGCCTGTACGTAATCCATCGTGGTCTTGAATGCTTTCGAAACGACCTCCTGCAGAGGCATCCGGCGGAGTTCTTCGGACAGAACCTCGATCCCCCACGGTCCTGCATAGCCCGTTTTCCGAATGCACTCGACGAAACCCTTCACGTCAAACTCGCCCTCGCCGCAGAACCTGCGGTGGTTGATGGTGTCTTCATGCAGGCTCCAGGGCGCGACAAACGTACCGTCGTTCAGTTCAACGCCGACGATCCATTTCAGGGGCACCTGCTGCAATTCTTCGTATGGAACGCGCATCTTGGCGAGATGCCACAGGTCGAATAATACGCCGCCATTCGCGGCTCCCGCGCCCTCAATCATGGTTAAACAATCTTTCAGATTATCGATCATTCCGAACGGCATCAGTTCAAATCCGATTTTTGTGCCATTCTCGGCCGCATCGGAGCACAACGCGGCGAAGGCTTCGATGGTCTGAGGCATGGAATACTTTTCATGATAGAAATCGCCGACCTTCACGTGATGCGCTTCGAGCGCGACGGCTGCCTTCAGTAGTTTGCGCCTCCGAATATCGGACTGTTTCTTTCTTTCGCCTTCCAGAAACCAATCGCCCAGGAATTCCAATTCGACGTGCGCGATTCCATGATCGTCCAGGATCTGCTTTATCTCGGCCAAGCTTCGACTCTCAAGAGTGTGATCCAGATCCGCGTGCCAGATGCCCATGCCCTTGAACCCTGCCTTTGCAACGGCCTCGACGCGGTCCTTGAAGTCGAAGGTACTGTATTCGCGGTCCGTGTGTGGAAGCGCACCGCCTGCAATCGTCCAGTAGGAAGCGAGTAATTCGACTTTGTTCGTCATTGAATAACCAACTGTTTTCTTAATTGCCCGTCAGGCCATCGCCGCGCGTTTGGCCAGGACGGATTTGGCCGCATGGATGATCTTGTCCTCGTTTGGCAGAACATAATTTTCCAAGGGTTCGCTGAAAGGAACGGAAGTGTCCGCGGCCGTAACCAAACGCACCGGAGATTTGAGGTACTGGAGAGCGTGCTCGGCGATCTCTCCGGCAATCGTGATGGCAGCGGAGGCGTGACGCGGGGCTTGATCCACAAGCACAAGACGCCCGGTTTTCTTTACGGATTCCACGATCGTCCCGACATCAAGCGGCGCCAGTGTGCGCGGATCGATGACTTCAGCGCTGATCCCTTCTTTCGCCAGACGTTCCGCCGCAGCGAGCGATTTCTGCACCATCCATCCAGTTGCGACAATCGTCAGATCCGTTCCGGAGCGCTTCACATCCGCTACGCCGAACGGGATCACTTCATCGCCGTCGGGCACTTCTCCCTTCTCCAGCGTCAGGAGGAAGTGCTGCAAGAAGATCACGGGATTGTCATCGCGAATCGCCGCCTTCATCAGTCCCTTGGCATCTGCCGGCGTCGAGGGCAGAGCGACCTTCAAACCGGGCGTGCCCATAACCAGGTGATACAGGCAATTCGAGTGCTGTCCGGCCCATCCCGCGGCAAATCCATAACCCGCCTTGAAAACGACCGGAATTTTGACGCGGCCTCCGGACATGTAGCGGAAGCGCGGCGCCTCGTTAATCACCTGGTCGAAGGCAACGAGCATGAATTCACTCATCCACAATTCGACGATGGGCCGCAAGCCCGTCATCGCCGCACCAATCGCCATGCCCATCTCCGCCGTTTCCGAAATCGGAGTAATCCGAATGCGGTCCTTCCCGAACATCTTCAACATGGGATCACGCTCGGTCATCCCCATGTTTTGTCCGTAGAAGATGACGTTCGGATCGCGTTGCATCTCTTCAGTGATCGCGGTGGCAATCGCTTCGCCGTACATCATTTCCTTTGCCATGGCTCGTTCTCCCTATGCGTAAACGTTCTTCAGCGCATCTTCCGGGGCCGGATGCGGGCTAGCCAAACCAAACCGCACCGCTTCGTCCATCTCCGCTTGAACTTTCTCTTCAATTCCGATCGCGTTCGCTTCCGTCATTGCGGCAGCTGCGATCAGTTTTGAACGAAACTTGGGGATCGGGTCATTGGCCTTCGCGGCTTCGTATTCCGCTTTTCTACCGTAGACCTCCACGGACTCGTGTTTTGGGAATTGTGTCGGCACGGGCGGCACGGTGATCGCGTTTCCATGTGCGCTCAAACGGTAGAACTTGGACTCGATCAAGCTGGGACCCTGGCCCGTTCTCGCGCGTTCGGAAGCCTTCTTGACTTCGTCGTACACAGCGAGCGGGTCCGTGCCATCGACGGTCACGCCGGGGATGCTGTAGGCTTGTGCCTTCTTTGAAAGCGGGTCGCCGGCTGCATCGTTTGCGTCCTCGAGACTCACGTGGGTGTATGCCTGGTATTCGTTATTCTCAAGAATGAAGACGACCGGCAGCTTCCAGACCGCCGCGATGTTCAGCGATTCGTGAAACGCTCCTTGTTTTGAAGCGCCGTCTCCAAAAAAGCTGTATACCACTTGGCCTGTTTTCTTCACCTGGGCCGTCAAAGCAACGCCGGCTGCGTGTGCGATCCCGGCGCCAATGATCCCGGTGGCCCCGGGAAAATCATGATCGGGATCCGCCAGATGCATCGATCCGCCAAACCCTCCGCAGATGCCGTCTTTTCGCCCGTACAATTCCGCCATCATGTTTCGTGTGGATGTTCCCAGCACGATGGGATATCCATGGCATCGATAACTCGGCATCACTGGGTCGCCGTCGTTTCTTGCGGCCAGCGAACCGACAATCGAAGCTTCGGCCCCGTCACCGAGATGCGTGTGGCCGCGAATCACGCCCGGATGCTCGACAAACGGTCGTTTTACGCGCTCCTCGAACTCGCGGATGCGAACCATTTGCGTCCACATCCAAATCAGGCGGTCTTTCCCTAGCTGTTCCGACGGTTTCATGGCTGGCCCTTTCTCCCCTCAGTCCTGAGGAATTGCCTCACCCAATTGCCCGATGTGGCAAACCGCGTCGCCCACCGGTACTTCGGCGCCTTCCTTCGCAAGAATTTTCAGTAGAATTCCCTCGGCCGTAGAATCCAATTCATAGTTCACCTTCTCCGTCTCCAACTCGACGACGGCCTCGCCTCGTTTCACGGCTTCGCCTTCTTGCTTGAGCCAACGCACGACGTTTACTTTTGTCGTGGGCAAGCCGCCGGTCTTCGGCACTTTGAGCGTGGTTACGATAAGAAGCTCTCCTCTTCCGGTGGGGATTTTAATTAAAGCGATTTCCGTGCAGTGTAAGACACGCGTCGAGAAGGCCACCGCCCACTTTGTTCCGAGTGGTCGATAAACGCCCACGCTTTCATCCCAGGAGCGGGCAAAGCTCCTGCGCGGCGGCCCGAAGGTACGGCAGGAATCTTGTTTGCATGTCTTGCACGGAGACACGCTGTCCGTTCACTCCCGAGTTTATCGCGGCCAAAACGCGTCCCGTGCTATTTTGGACGGGAACCGCCATCGAACGCAGTCCGACCTCCAGTTCTTCATCCACAATGGCATATCCGTCGCGCCGCACCGACAGCAGCGCACGACGCAGTTGTTCGACCGAAGTCAGCGTGCGGTCCGTGTAGCGGCTGAATTCGATGCGCGGCAGCAGCGCTTCGATCTCTTCCGCCGGAAGATTTGCCAACAGCACGCGTCCTATGGAAGTGCAGAACGCCGGCAGGCGCGTCCCCACTCCCAGATCGATGGCCACAATGCGCGTCACGTTCGCTCGCGCTACATAAACAATCTCAATCCCGTCCAGTATTGCGATCGAACTGGATTCGTGCAGGATGTGGCTGAGGCGTTCCAGCACGGGTTGCGCTACCGTGGACAGCGGCAGGGAAGACAAATACGAGTGGCCTAACGGCAGCACGCGAGAAAGGAGGTAAAATGTGCGCCCGTCGTCTGAGCCTGCGAATCCTAGTTTTGAAAGCGTGTGCAAGCATCGGCGCACCGATGCGCGGGGCAATCCCGTCCGTTTGCTCAATTGGGAGATCGAAAGATGCAGACTCTGCGGCGAAAATGCCTGGATCACGGTCAAACCACGCGCCAGCGAGGTCATGAAATTTGGGTCGCCGATAAATTGATCCAGCTTTGCCGCAAGAGGCGGCGCAGGCTCAGAACGGGGCAGGGAAGGCGGCACCGTCTCATTGGCACCGGAATCGGAACGAAGCTGCTTGTGGGCTACCGCGATTGAAGTCACGCCTGCCATGAGATCCTCCATAGAGGCCTTCGGCGGGGAGATCGCGAAGGTATATCAACTGAGCGTTATAAGCACGAATTTTCGTTTATCGATATGAAGGTCCCTTTGTTCCTTCCTCGGATTCCCCTTCTCACCTAGGGCGTTCTGGCTACGGCGGCGATTCAAGGGATGATCCATGCAACTCAGCCCCAAACGCGCCGGGCAGTATCCATAACGAGCTTCAGCTTGGACCACTGCTGATCCTCGCTCAATAGGTTTCCCTCCGCTGTCGAAGCGAATCCGCATTGTGGACTCAGCGCCAGATTTTCGATCGGAACGTATTTCGACGCTTCCTCAATGCGCTTTGCAAGCACGTCGGGATCTTCCATCCGCGGGACCTTCGAGCTGACCAGCCCCAGAACTACCGTCTTGCCCTTGGGGACAAACCGCAAAGGCTCAAAAGTCCCGGAGCGTTCGTCATCGTATTCCAGCAGAAACCGGTCCGCCTCCAATGTGCCGAACAACTTTTCGGCAATCGAGTCGTATCCGCCTTCGGCGTACCAGTGGCTGCGGTTGTTCCCTCGACATAGGTGAATGGCAAGCGTCACCCCATCCCTGCGCGCCGCCAGGAAGCACGCATTGTCCGCACGCACCGCTTCATCCAGCGCGGCGTCAGGTTCGACTTTCAATTCCGTCTTGATCCATGCGCGCCACTTCGGGTCCATGTAGTAGCTGTAGCGCGGAGCATCGATCTGGATATACTTCACGCCATCGGAAGAAAGCTTGCTGAGGTCGCTTTTCATGATCGCCACGATGTCCCAGAGCAACGCCGAATGGTCTTTGTAAACCTTGTCCGTGACGCCACTCTTGAAAGAAATGGCCGGGAATTGCGTAGCGCTTGGCAACGTCATCTTGATTGGCAGGGGACTATGGGCTTTCAAAAACGGCAATTCGTGGCCGGTCAGCGGCCGCACCTGGCGCAGCTTCGAGGCAACGATTCCCGTCACGCTGCTGACCGAGGGGCTGGCCGCCTCTCCCGCTTTCCACGTCCGCCCGAGGCCGGTCGACATATCGAAACCCTCGACGGCATCCGTGAAATCGCTCATGAAATTGCGCCGCCGGAGTTCACCGTCCGTGGCAACTTCAAACCCGAGCTCTTTCTGCCTGGCAAGAACGCGAAGGATGTGTTGATCCTCGATCAGCCGCAGTTGATCCGGACGAGCGGTACTCCTTGCTTCGAGCAATTCAGTGGGTCGCAGAAAACTTCCGACATGATCCGCTCTGAACATCGCAGGCATACTCCTACTCCTTTTGCGCTGCTTTGAGGGTATTTGCTTCCAGGAATTTTTCAAATGACGGTGCCGCTTGGTTTTCCTCTAGCCTGCCCAGGGCCATTGCCAGCCTTGCGGCAATGTCCGTCACCAAACTGACTTTTTGCACCAGCTCTTTTCCGCGAAATCGCAGAGTGGGTCCCGCAATCCCTACGGCAGCGATGACTCGTTCATGCGCGCTCAGAACCGGCGCAGCCACGCCGCTCAAACCCCGTTCCAGTTCCTGATGATCCACGGAATAGCCTCGCTGGCGGATCAGCCGCAGGTTTTCCTTCAGGCTTGGTAGTTGCGTGATCGTGAACTGCGTGTATGGCCGCAGCGGGTTCCTCTTGATGACTTCATGGAGCTCGCCTTCGGTCATATAGGCAAGGATCGCTTTTCCAGCCGCTGTGCAGTGGGGAGGGAACATTGAGCCGACCGGTGTGCAGACATTGATGATCGTGTGAGACGAGTCCAAGCGGTCGAGACAAGTGACTCCGCCTGGGGTTGGCACCGCCAAGCTCACCGATTCCCGCGACCTTCGGGACATTTCCAATAGCAGGCGGCGCGCTTCACTGCGCAGCGTCCGCGACTCCACGGCCTTGTTCCCCAATTGGTAGAGCTTCAATCCGAGGCGGTATCGCTCGCTCTCCGCATTTCTCTCGATCAGTTCAAATCTTTCCATGGCTTTCAACAGCCGGTGCACGGTCCCCTTCGTCAATCCCAACTCCGATGCCAGTTGCGTCACACCAGCTTCCGGCGCCCGTTCTCCCATGTACAAGAGTATGCGCAGTGCCTTCTGCAGGGATTTACTGGAACCCCTATCTCTCTCAGGCTTTGCTGTGGCACTGTGGCGAAGAAGTGTGGCTGTAGCTGGTGGCATGGCACCCCCCCGAGGCCTTGTTCCATAATCGACTGGAATCGAGCGCTTTCGATTGACCTGCGGCGGATTGTAGTGAATATTTCGCCCGTGTCAATATGAAATTGTGTTCCACATCATGGAACAAGCAAAGGGAGACACGACATGTTCCCTGCGAAAGGAATTTTGACGAGGCACAGCCATCTTGGTGTACGCTGACCCACCGTCTGCCGGATTTCATATCATGACGAAAATCGGAAGTAAATTTTGCTGTCCGCGAATTTGACTCAGTTTTTTACGCGATTTTGATTCCGCAGGCAAAACTATTGCTCCACGTTGGAGAAGAACCCATGGACCAACTCGTTAGCCTGAACCGGCGGGAACTCCTGAAGACCACGACCGGGCTTTTGACCGGATGGGTGGTCGCAGGAAGCCCTCTCGCTCTGATCGCGCCCGCGCGCGCATGGGCCGTGGATCTTACAGCCTTCACTAGCTCCGAAGGGACCACGCTCATGAGTATGGCGCGCACGATTGCGCCGCACGACAAGTTGGACGACGCTGCCTATGCGCTGGTCATCCAGGCAGTGGACGCTGACGCCGGCAAGGATGCAAGTACACGCAAAATGATCGGTGATGGCCTAGCGGTTCTCGGGGCCGGCTTCGCCGCGAGTTCAGAAAGTGAGCGGGTTGAGGCTCTAAAGAAGATTGAGTCCTCAGCATTCTTCCAAACGATGCGGCTGAAGACCCTGCAGGTGCTCTACTCCAGCCCAATCGCGTATGCCTCCTTCGGATATGAGGGCGAAGCGTTCTCCAAGGGCGGCTATCTTTTCCGCGGATTCAACGACTTGCGCTGGTTGCCGGAAGTGGCGGTCGAGGACAGCGGCCCGTTGCCGGCTGGAGTGTAAAAAGGGGAGAGCAGCGATATGGCCCGCATTGAGTTCCAGGATGAAAGCGCGGTCGTCATCATCGGATCCGGCGCCGGGGGCGGAACGCTGGCGCATGAGCTGACTCGCCGCGGAATCAAAGTAGTGGTGCTTGAGGCCGGCAAGCGGCAATCAACCGCAACTTTTTCGCAGGTCCCCGGAGAAGCCTTCCTTCAACTGACTTGGCTCGATGCGCGGACGCAAAGCGGCGATTGGGGCGTGGCGAAGAACTTTCCCACCCTGCCCGTGTGGCATTGCAAAACCGTCGGGGGAACGACGGTGCACTGGACGGGAGCCACGCCACGATTCGAGCCCTGGGAACTGCGCGCAAGAAGCACCTACGGCAAGATCCCCGGCACTTCGCTGATCGACTGGCCAATCTCTTATGAGGAACTGAAGACCTATTACTTGCTCGCGGAGCGCCGGCTTGGCGTGACGCGCCGCAATGATATGCCCGGTTTGCCCGCCTCCAATAATTTCAAAGTGATGTACGCCGGTGCGAAAAAACTGGGCTATAAGCGCGTGCACACGGGCCACATGGCAATCAATTCGCGCGCCAATGACGGGCGGGGCATGTGCATCCAGCAGGGCTTCTGCGTGCAAGGATGCAAGATGGGCGCCAAGTGGAGCACGCTGTACACGGATATTCCGCGCGCCGAGGCGACTGGCAACCTCGACCTGCGGATCGAGTGCATGGCCACGCGGATTGAACATGACACCGGCGGGCGCGTCAACGCGGTGATCTACCGGGATGGCCAGGGCCGGGAGCAACGGCAGAAGGCGCGCATAGTCTGCATCGCGGGCAACGGCATCGAGACTCCGCGTCTTCTGCTTCTGTCGGATTCTTCGAAATTTCCGCATGGCCTTGCCAATTCCGCGGGACAGGTGGGGAGGAACTACTGCCACCAGATCATCGGCTTCGTCTGGGGAATCTTCGACAAGCCGGTCTATTCCTGGCGCGGCGCGACACTGGCGGGAGTCGTCGAAGACGAAGTAAAAAACGACCCGAGCCGCGGCTTCGTAGGAGGATATCGAATGGAACTGGTCACCCTCGATCTGCCGACGCTGCCGCTCGTGGGTCTACCGTATGGATGGGGCCGGGATTTCGCGTCGATCATGGAGAACTACCGGAATATGGCCGGCATGATCATCAATGGCGAGGATATGCCGCGTGCGGAGAACCGCATCACACTGAACCGCGACGTCAAGGACGCATATGGTCTGCCGGTGGCCAATGTTCACGTGGATGAACACGCAAACGACCAGGCGATGCGAAAACATGCGCAGTCGCAGATGTCCCGCGTGTACGACGCTATTGGAGCCAAACGCGTCGTCCTCGGTCCGACTCCTCCCGCGACGCATAACACTTGCAGCGCCCGCATGAGCGCCGACCCGCGCGAGGGAGTAACCAACGCCTGGGGCCAGACACACGACATCAGGAATTTGTTCGTTTCCGACGGCAGCGCCATGACCACGTCCGGATCAGCCAATCCGACCCTGACGATTGTGGCACTGGCGCTCCGGCAGGCGGAGTACATTAGCCGGGAAATGAAGGCGCAAAAGATTTGAAGCTTCCCGCAAAGGCATGTGCATTGACAGATAGAGGAAATCTACGGAATAAGAAAATAATCGTGTCTCGCCAAAACTGTCCGGGGTTTGGCCAATCTGCGGAATGATTACCTACGGGACAAGCCGGCACATTGGAGAAGAAATATGAAGGTCTACGAAGTCCGACAATTTGGGATTGAGAATTTAGTCCTCGCGGAACGCGCTGACCCGCAACGCGTCGCGAAGGAAGTCGTAGTCAAATTCCATGCGGTATCTTTGAATTTCCGCGACCTGAGGTTTATCAAAGGCGTGTATAACCCGAACGCGCGATTGCCCGCCGTGCCATGTTCAGACGGGGCAGGTGAAGTCGTTGCCGTCGGAGCAGAGGTGAAGAGGTGGAAAGTTGGCGATCGAGTTTGCACTATTTTCACGCAAGGATGGCTTGAGGGATCACTTTCCATTGAGAAACGACGGACCGCGCTCGGCGCCGGAGATTTGGATGGAGTTCTCCGCGAATATGGCGCATTTGACGAAAACGGCTTGATTGAAGTCCCTGGGCATCTTTCGTTTGAGGAAGCTGCAACTCTGCCCTGCGCTGCGGTCACGGCGTGGAACGCGTTGATCGTTTCAGGAAAGTTGAAAGCAGGCGACACAGTATTGATCCTTGGCACGGGGGGCGTTTCGATTTTCGCTCTTCAGTTCGCCAAGATGCACGGCGCGCGCGTGATTGTGACTTCCAGCAGCGACCAAAAGCTGGCAAAAGCAAAAGACTTGGGCGCAAACGAATTCATCAACTACAAGAAGATTGTGGATTGGGACAAGGAAGTCTTGCGCTTGACGAACAGAATTGGCGTTGACCATGTGGTCGAAGTCGGAGGGGCGGGAACTTTATCGAAATCGCTGAACGCCGTGCGCATCGGTGGTCACGTGGCAGTGATCGGCGTCTTGGCGGGCGCCGGCGAGTTCGACCCAAGGAGTATCTTGATGAAAGCCGTTCGAATGCAAGGCATTCTCGTGGGCTCGCGCCGGATGTTTGGAGAGATGAACAGAGCCATCGAAGGCAATCAACTGAAGCCGGTGATCGACAAAGCGTTTACATTCAAAGAAGCAGCCGAGGCCTTGCGATATATGGAAAGCGGCTCGCATTTCGGGAAGATTGTAATCAGATTGTGAATGACCTGGCGCCTCCGAGAAAGCTTGATCGATTCAGTCTGAAAGTCGTGGATTTCACCCGCACACCACAGACAAAATAACCAACCGTTACAAGTCCAGGCGTCGGTGCTGAAGGCGCTCGCAGTCAGTGTCTCAGGCTATTATTCAGGTTTGGAGTAATCGGTGCACGCGTGTCCACTAATCTTCTAATCGGTCCTTAATCGGCAATCCAGCTGTGATGTAATCGGTCGCGTATAAGCCTTCGGATCCTCAATCATTTGGAATTCTCGAATGGACCTTTTATCGTTCAGGCCAATTTGCCGACGTGGGCTTCCAGGAGCGACCAGGCGCGGTCGCCTATCGCTTGCTTCCAATCGGCATAGAACGGTCCTAGTTTGGCGCGGAAGGATGCCACGTCAGCGTTGTTGAAGATCATTCCTTGCTGGATGAGACGCGCGCGCAGTTCCCCATTGAGCGAGGCGGTATCGGCCCTTTGCAGGCGGGCAAACTTTACCGTGTTGCGCTCAATGGATTGGCGAACGTCGGCGGGCAGCCCCTGCCAGATCTTGAGATTGGCAATCAGATTGTAGCCGGACCAGGAGTGGTTGGTCATGCTCATGTATTTCTGCACTTCATATAGATGAAAGAGTTCGGCGACATCGAGCGGGTCCTCCTGGGCTTCGACCACGCCGGCTTTCAGCGCTTCGTACATTTTGTTGATGTTCATGCCCGCAGGTACCGCCCCCAGCGTTTTCCAGAATTCCAGGTAGACGGCATTGCCGGGCGCGCGAATCTTCAGGCCCTGAAGGTCGTCGGCGTTGCGGATGGGCCGCGTCGCGCAAGTGATCTGGTGAAATCCGTTTTCGAAGCAGCCGCCCGGGACGGCGTAGACGCCCTTGGCATTCAATTCTTCGCGCAGGTAACTCCCGATGTCGCCGTCCATGGCCTTGTAAACCTGCGCCTGCGTGCGAAATGCGAAAGGCGTGGCTTGCACATTGGCTGCGGGCACGATCGCCGCCAGCCCGTTGCCGGCATTCGTGTAGAACTCAAGCTGGCCGTCCATCAGCAGTTTGAGCGGATCAGGGTCGCCGTCCTTGAGGTGATTGTTCTCGGGGAAAATTTCGACTTGGACGCGGCCGTGCGTTTCCGCTTTGACGGCGTCCCACATTTGCACCAGGCGCTTGTGAAGCGGGCTGTCCGTGGGCTGATTGTGGTACTGGCGCATTGGAAAATCGACCGCGTTCGCGCGCCGGGTGGTAAGGAGCATTCCCCCGACGGCGGCGAGGCCCAGGTTGAAGCGTCTACGAGTGATTGGGGAATCGGGCATGGGGATGTCCTCTCAGAAGAATTCTTGCAGGCAGAGCAAGCATACTCTTCGCTGGCAAGGGGTCCAATCTGAAATTCCGGTTTAGACCTATTGCCGTCCGAAAATGGCCTTGACTTTGGTACACACTACCATAAGCTCCAAATCACTATGAAAAAACAATTTTCACTCTTAAGCGTGGCTACACTTGTGATCGCTTATTTTGGCGTTGCGGCTGTGGCCTCTGCGCATGAGCGTGATACATTCAAAATCGGCAGCAAGTACTACGTTTTTACCGTGGGCTCGCTGAACGAACCCTTCGTGGTCGATAACATTTCAGGAGTGGACTTGCGCGTTTCGCAAGTCACGGGTCCCGCCGCCTCCGGTGCGAGCAAGGAAACGGGCAAAGGCACACCAGTTACGGGACTCGAGCAAACACTCAAAGTGGAACTCGTGGCAGGAGATAAAAAAGAAACGCTCTCCTTCGATCCTTCAGATGAGGCTCCGGGGGCCTACGCGGCGAACTTCATTCCCACGGTGCAAACCACATACAGCTATCGCATCTTCGGAACAATCAATGGCAGCCCCGTCAACCTCACATTCACTTGCGTCGCCGGGGAAGTTTCCGAGACCACCGAAGATAATTCCCAGTTGAAAGTTTCTGACACAATTACCCGGATCAATAAGATTGGCGCGTTTGCCTGTCCGGCTCCAAGAAAGAACATGGGCTTTCCGGAACCGTCGCTCTCTTCGTACGAACTGAATCAAAACGCCCAGGATCTAGCGGCAGCCGCGCAGATGGCCGGCAAACAGGCAAAAACGGCGCAGGCCTTAAGCATCGCCGGAATCGTAGCCGGACTTTTAGGACTTGCTTTTGCAGGAATGGTTTGGAAAAGAAAGTAGGTCCGCCCTACATGAAGTGGATGATTTCTGTGATCATGACAGTCGCATTCGCGGGAGCCGCCTTTGCCAATGGTCTTGGCGGGGAACGGCTCGAAAAAGTCGTCGGCGATGTAATTGTGGACATTGGCACGGATCAAAGTTCGACGCCGGTAGCGGGACAACCGATTGAATTTGACTTCAATCTCTTGAAAAGCGACACGCGAGAGCCTTTGACGACTCCGACAAGCATAGGGATCGATATTGGGCGCAACGGGAAATCGATGGTGAACTGCGACCTCATCACGGAAATGCCGAATACATTTCTTTTCTACACATTCCCGGAAGGCGGCAACTACACCCTGAAAGTAACGTTCTTCGACTCCAAGCGTGCCCAGCAAGTACTTGCGACCGCATCGTTTCCACTTACGATCTCAGGATCTGGGAGCAGGATGCGAGTCTTATATATCGCCGCATTATTTGTGTGCATCATCCTGGGACTTTTGGGGGGCTATTGGGGAGCACGCAGGCGATCGAGTTGGATAAAAAAGCGGCGGAAACTTCTTCGCTTTTGGGTTGAATTTCTCTTTATTCATCCACCGCAGGATTTGAATGATGTTATGCATACGAGATTCAGCACAATCTTCCGGGTATTTTGTCTCTCGCTTCTAATTGCGACGCTGCCCGAATTCGGTTTTGCGCATGCGACGCCGATTCAATATGTTCCCGCGGCATCGTCTGTTCTCTCACATGTGCCGACAGAAATGCAAATCCATTTCAGCGAACGAGTGGAGCCTCGCGTTTCCAGCATTACCGTACTCGCTCCCGACGGCTCGCGCGCCGATCTTTCAAATTCCGCAGCCGACCCCGCGGATCCCAGAGTCTATCGCGTGGGACTGAAAGACGGCGGAGCAGGGACTTACACGGTTTCGTGGGAAGTCATTTCAGCCGATGACGGCCACTTCGCGAAAGGCGCGTATGTATTTTCGGTAGGGAATGCGAGGCCAAGCGCAACCACGGATTCCGGCGGATTCCAGACCGTTCACAGCTCAAGCGTCCCTGAAGCTCTAACCCTGGCAGTTGAACTTATCGGTGACGCATTGATTCTAGGCGCTCTGCTTGTGCTCGCTTTCATCTGGCGGCCGATGCGCAAGCATTTTCCAGAGGTGAATTCCGAGGAAGATGAGTTCGTTGGGAGATTCCAGTTTCTGATCCTTTTCGGATGTATTCTGGCGCTTACAGGCGGACTTGCTTATCTCCTCTATAAAACAAATGAGCTAGCTTCACTTCAGGAAATGAGTTTCTCGAAGGCCTGGGGCCCTTTCATTTCCACCACTTCCGCGCTTTTTACAATTTATCGCATGCTTGGCGTGGGCTTCCTATTGATCGCCTTCCAAGTCGCGCGGAAACGAATGTTCTTATCCGACCGAATCTTGACAATTGAATATGCATTCTTCGCCATCCTAGCGCTGATCGATTTTGCGCGTGCGCGCATCAGCCACGCCGCTGCCTCCAGCTTTGCGCCGGGATTCGGCGTATTCATGAACTTCGTTCATCTGTTTTTCAAAGATGCTTGGATCGGCGGAATCATCGCGATGGTCGCACTCTTCGCGCCTCTCATCCGAAAATTGCGGAACCTGCGGCTGGCTGCGTTCGCGCTCATCTCGTTTTCAAGAATCGCGAGCATCGCCCTGGGCATCGCGGGCGTGACCGGAGTCTACGTCGTCTGGCTGCACCTCAAGAGTTTCTCGTATGTGTTTACGACGGACTGGGGGAAAAGATTCGTTGTCCTTTCCGTGTTTGCCGCGTTTCTGCTTCTCGTGCGTTGTTTTGACCAGTTATTTGTTGAGCCAAGGATCGCGGATGCAATCAAGAAAAACGATGAGACGCAATTGCCCCGCATGTTCTCGTGGCTTGGCTTCACCTTGCCAGCGGAGATGGCATTCGGCATCGCCATTCTCGCAGTGACCTCGCTTCTCATCATCACCACGCCCCCTCTGGCGCCTCATTTCAGTTTCGTGCGGTCTGCCAAAAGTCAGGGGATTGCGCTCTCTCTTACGGAGCAGCCTTATGAAAGCGGCAAATTTCTTGTGACCGCCGAAGACCCGCAAACGAAGGCCGGCGCGAACGTGAAAAATATGGTCGTCACCCTCACGAATCAAGCGGCGGGAATCGGCCCGATCGTCGCGCCTATCGAAGAGAGATTCGCCGGCGGCTATGTGTTCAATGGAAATCTTTTTTCCCCGGCTGGAACTTGGACAATTAATGTAACCGCCCAAAGAGCGGGAGCCTATGACGCCGCTGCCTCTTTCAATGTGAAATTATCCGCAAGAAATAGCGGAGAGCGATGCGCACTCGGAGGACAGAACGTTTGGGTCGTTTGAAGTGATTCACATATTTGTAGCCCTTGTGATCCTCGCCGCTTCGGTCTTCCTCTACCGCAAAAGCTCCAAATTGTACCAATTCGTGCTCTCCGCGCCTCAGTCAGCCCCGGCGAAGCACGGCGCTGGCCTTCGCGCGGCGAGGCGCCTGGATCCCCGCGCTAACACTTATCGTCATTGTGCTCTTCTTAACTGGCGGACTTCCCGTAGTGTCTCCAGGCGTGCTCGCGAGTCCATTTCAACGAGCCTGCGAGGACGCCAACATTATGAATGTCTGGCACGAAAGCGTTCCCGAACGCGACGGAAAAGCAACGGCGGATTTAGCGCTGCCCGGTTGCACGGTAGGCATTGGGCTTGGCCAATACCATTTCGTGGATTCGCGGGAGTTCGCCTACTTTGAGCGGCCCGCGCGGGCAAGATCTCAGCTCGCAACAAGTCCCGCGGTACTCATGGCAAATGTTCCCATCGTACTCACCTTTACCTTGCGCGATTACCAGGGCAATCCTGTCCAGGACCTTGTTCTCGATCACAATCGCATTCTCCATGTGGTTATTGCCAGCAAGGATTTCTCTGTCTTCTCGCACATCCACGTGGAAGATTCTGGGCCAATAACTCCTGAAATGCTCAAAACCGCCGTGTTCCCCGTGCACTATTCGTTTCCCAAACCCGGGCAGCTATTTGGTTTCCGCGGATTTCACGGAGAGAGGATACCTTTTCTCCGATCAGTTCTACCTGAACGTTGGGCTTTCCAGCACGATGAGCGCACCGGAGAACGAAACCTTTTCTCTTCAACAAAATATTGATGGCTACGACGTCACACTCAAAACATCGCCGGGCAGGCTCAAGGCAGGCGCTCCTGCAACACTCGACTACCACATTGAAAAAAACGGGAAGCCCCTCACCGAAATGGATCCTTATCTCGCGGTTCCCATGCACATCAGCATCATCCGCGAGGATCTTATGGCATTCCTGCATATCCACGGGCTCCTTCCGGTCTCGTTCATCGGCAAATTATTGGGCGAAAGCATTCATGCTTCGCACCTCCTCCTCCCTAATAAATTCGGACCGGACATCGAGGCGACAAACTTCGCCTTCCCATCGGCGGGCGTCTATCACATTTTCGGAGAATTCAGCGTCGCAGGCAAAGTCGTCGTAAGCCAATTTACGGTGAGGGTGGAATAAAGCCCTTTGAATTTAACGACGGTTGCTAATGCGAAATGACTTCGAGCGCCAAGTTGCGCGTGCGCGGTCCGAAAATTCCGATGGAGAGGACCACGACCAACATGGATGCCCCGATGAACGTGAAGACTCCCGCGACTCCGAAGTCGCGCAGGAAGAAACCGATCATCAGACTGGTAAACACGGCGCTCAGGCGGCTCCAGGAATAGACGAAGCCCACGGCTCGCGCACGAATTCGCGTCGGGAAAAGTTCCGCCTGGTACGTATGAAAGCTTGCGGACATCCAATTGTTGGCGCAGGTAAGCATTACTCCGAACACAATCAGCCAAATGGGATTGCGCTGGCGGGCAAAGAGGATTCCGAATCCGGCGATCAAAAGTGCGGTGACGACGATTTGCCACTTCCTTTCGAATTTGTCGGCGACGCTCATCGCGAAGAGCGGGCCAAAGGGAGAGGAGATCGCAATGATGAATGAAAACTGCAGGCTCGAGGTGATCCCGATGCCGTTGGCGATCAGCAGTGTAGGCACCCACGAGGCGAATCCGTAATAGCCGATGGTTTGAAAGAAGTGGAAGACCATCAGCATGAACGTGCGCGGAGCATAGGACGGGCCGAATATTTCGAGAAATCTTCCGCGTTGCTCCTCTGTCGTTTCAACCTTCGGCAGCGGGAGCGGGGCTCCGCTCTCTTTGCTGACGCGCCGTTCCATTTCGGCGGTCACGCGCTCCGCCTCATCCAGTTTGCCATGGGCGATCAGCCAGCGCGGGCTTTCCGGAATTCGTTGGCGAATGAACCAAACGAAAATAGCGCCTACCGATCCGAGGAGCACCACCCAGCGCCAGCCGTCAAATCCCCAGGGCCGGAGCGGCACGAGACGCCACGCAACCAAGGCTACGATCGGCACCGCGGAGAACTGAATCACTTCATTGGCCGCAAAAGCGCGGCCGCGAAGTTCCTTGGGCATCAGCTCGACAATATAGGTATCGATCGTCACGAGCTCAACGCCGATGCCGATTCCCGCGATCATTCGCCACAAGACAATTTCGGCGGCGGTGTTTTGAAAGGCCATGATCGCTGTCGCGCACGCATACCAGAGCAAAGAGGAAGTAAAAATGAGCCGCCGTCCAAATTTGTCAGCCGCGAACCCGAATAGGAGCGTCCCTACGAATAGCCCCGCGAAAGTCGCGGAAACAAAACTCGCCAGGCCGCTGAAGCCAAAGAAAGAGATCGACGCGCGCGAGAACAGTCCACTGCGGACGAGTCCCGGTCCGATGTAGGCCGTCAGAAAAAGATCGTAGAATTCAAAACAGCCGCCGAGCGAAAGAAGCAGAACAAGCTGCCAGATGTATCGCGTCGCGGGAAGACGGTCCAGCCGCGCGCTGATCGCTGCTGCCGCTCGGCCAGTCATCGGTTGGTCCGTCGTGGTCATGCCTCACGTTCCGATACGTTTCGTTTTCGTCTGTCTTTGTTTTCCGAAGTATTGCCGGAACATCTTGTTTCAGAACAGGCCCTGGCCGCCTCGAATTAGCGTTTCCGCCGGGACGGTCAGATTGAGACCGCGGAGTTCTCCAGCGCGCAACGCGACCAAATTATGAACCACATCGAGAAATCTTCTCGACTCCTGAGGGGACAATATCCCGTGGGTCAGTGATTCAAACTTGCGCTGGTAATCTTCGCGAACGAACGGTTTTGCGCCCAAAGGATGGGCGTTGGCTACCCGAATTTCGTCCGTGATGCGCCCACCATTGCGAAGAAACATTTCCACGCGGCCTCCGAAGGCTCTCTCTGCAGGGTCGCTGGAGTGATACCTGCGCGTCCACTCCGGGTCCTCTCGCGTTTCGATGCTGCGCCACAGACGCACCGTGCTTGGCCGGCCAGCGCGTTCCGGAGAATAGCTTTCCACGTGATGCCATCGGCCATCCTCCAGCGCGACGGCGAAGATGTACATGACCGAATGATCCAGCGTCTCACGGCTCGCCAGTGGGTCCATTTTCTGAGGGTCGTTCGCTCCGGTGCCGATCACCTGGTGAGTGTGGTGGCTGGTGTGAATGATGACCTTTTCGATTTGAGAGACATCGGCGATTTGCGAGCGCATGCGGAACGCCAGATCGATCAACGCCTGCGCCTGATATTCGGCACTATGCTCTTTCGTGAAGCTATCGAGGATGGCTCGCTTGGGTTCGCCCATCGCCGGCAACGGGACCGAATATTCGGATTTTGCGCCGCCCAGCATTGTCGCGATGACGCTCTCTTCCCCCTCATAGATGGGGCTTGGGGAATTCTCCCCGCGCATAGCACGATCGACTGCTTCGATGGCGAGCTTGCCGGCATGCGCGGGAGCAAATGCTTTCCAACTGCTGATCTCGCCTTTGCGCGACTGGCGCGTCGTGAAGCTCACATGCACTGCCTGCTGGATCGCCTGGTAGATGGTTTCCACCGGAAGATCGAGCAGCGCTCCAATCCCCGCAGCCTGCGCCGGGCACAAATGGGCGATGTGATCGATGTGGTGTTCGTGAAGGCAGATGGAGCGTATCAAATCGATCTGGATTTCATACGCCGCGGCAATTCCCCTGATTAAATCCTTCCCGGATTTTCCCGCAGCCTGCGCCACGGCGAGGATCGGCGGAATATTGTCGCCGGGATGGCCGAAATCAGCGCCGAGGAAGGTGTCGTGCATATCCAGTTCGCGGACCGCACTGCCGTTGGCCCAGGCGGCCCATTCGGGCGAAAAGGTCTCCTCGGATTCGATCCCGAAAATCGTCCCGCCAATCTTTCGCGGGTGAGCGAGCGCCATGGCGCGCGCCGAGACCGCCGGTCGCCGGTTAATCGCGGCAATTGCGACAGCAGCGTTGTCGATGACGCGGTTTGCGATCATCTCGGCCACGTCCGGCTCGACGCCGGCCGGATCCGCGGCAACTTCGGCGATTTTCCAGGCGAGCTGTTCTTCCTTCGGGAATTTCTCCGCCGAGGCGTGTACCTTCACGTGGTGCCATTGCATAGGTGTCCTTGATTGAAACAACGAACGATTGATTGTTCCTGAGAACAACAAAGTACAAGCGGCGGCTCGCTTGTCATTCCGTTGAATATTTCCGCTGCAATTCATCGAAGAGCGGCTTTTGCACCAGTCGTTGCCGCTCTGCGAAGCTCGCGATCTTGCCGCTGCTCTCGTCCAGCAAACCGCGAGCCTTCAATTCCGACAACGCGCCCTGCATTCCGGCAATGGCGCCCTGCAAAGCCGCATTTGCGTACAGCACCACGGCAAAGCCCATTGAGGCAAGTGCGGCGGCATCCACAATCGGCGTTTTCCCGCCCGGCACCATATTGATGATCTGTGGGACGCGCAAGAGAGCCGGGATGCGCTTCACTTCCTCGAGGCTCTCGGGCGCCTCCACAAATGTCACGTCCGCGCCGGCTTCAATCCACTTCGCCGCGCGGTCGATGGCGGCCTGAAAGCCATGCTCGGCGCGAGCGTCGGTGCGCGCGACGATCAGGAAATCCTGGCTCCGGCGGGCGTCGGCGGCGGCTCTGACTTTCGCCATCATTTCCTCCGCCGCAATCACCTGTTTTCCGCTGAAATGGCCGCAGCGCTTTGGGAAAACTTGATCCTCGATTTGAATGGCATTCGCCCCGGCCCGCTCCAACACCTGAACCGTGTGTCGAACATTGAGAGGATTGCCGAAACCGGTGTCCGCATCGACGATGATGGGAAGCTCGACGGCCTCGCGGATGGCCGATGTCTGCTGGGCAAGTTCAGGCAGGCTGATGAATCCGAGATCAGGCAATCCCAGCAATGCATTCGTGACGCCTGCTCCCGTGATATAGATCGCCTCGAAACCCAGGCTGGCGATTACGCGCGCCGAAAGCGCGTCGGCGGCGCCGGGAACCAGGAGGCCGCGCCGCTCTTCCAATTTCGATCGCAGGAGCTTGCCGAGCTGATCCAATACGATCCTCGAATCTTTTTTCCGGGACATGTGATTGTAGTGAAAAAATCGGCATCGGGTGCAGAATTATTTGTTGAGGGGCTGTGCCGGCAAGTCAACTCAATTCGCGCGACTCATACAATAGTCAGCTTCGACCAGTTATATGACGCTTGGCGGAATTCCATTTATTACTGGATTGAGGGAGAAGATTAATTTACCGGATGTGTCTTGAAGCCTTGCGAAGCGAGGCTTTGCCGCGCTTCGGCGATGTCTTTTTGGTTTGTGTAAGGACCAACTTCGACATGGTAGGACTGCGTCCACAACAGATTTTTGTGAATCAATACTGCGTGAAACCCCAGATGGGTCAATTTGTCCACCGCATTATTCGCCCAGGTCTCGTCCTTGAACGTCCCTACGTCGAAATACAATTTAGGCGCTTTTGAGTCGTCGCTAGTCTTTAGGAGAGTCGATGTATTTGCCTGCACGATGGTTGGTACGGACACGGTGTTTTGCTGTGATAAATTTGTCGCAGAATCTTGGCCCTCGGATTGTGGGGCGACTATCGGCGTCAGGATCTCAGGTTGCGCCTGGGTTGCGAGCGTTTGCAATTGGGTCGAGTCTTGTGCGTCCGAATGCTTCTTTCGCGAATCCGAGCGAACTGGCGATATCGAGCCCTTCACGATTCGAGCCGGCCTTTGAGAAGCTACCTGGGGCATAACAGGCTCGGATGGAAGGCTGCGATTCGCCAACCCAGAATTGGACGACGGTGACTTTCCGCTGTTAGCCCTGGAGTCTTCGTACAGGTCAATCTCATTGGATGCAATCGGGCTGAGAGAATACTGTGGCGGGCGCGACGCGAAACCAGAAACGGAACCTTCGGCCGCCGCGACAGGCGGCGGAGAATTCTGACTGGCTGCCTGAATGGTTTGCGCATTGATCGTGCGAGGTTTCCATCCGCCAAAAAACAGAAAAACCGTCAAGGCCCCGACAAGGCCGGCTACGCCAAGCATCGCCTTGGGCTCTTCTTGGATACGCACCAGAGCGCTCCAATCCTGCCGTTTTAGAAAAGCTTTCGCATTTTCAATGCCCGAGTGAAGACGGTTGCGAATTTCCAGTTCCGCCCTCGCGAGCTCGCGGTTGATGGCGACTTCCCAGGGACTGATGGGTCTGGCTCTCGCGGCCTTCACGAGAGCGATTTCGAGTTCATCCACGGACTGAAACCGTTTTGCTGCGTCTTTTTGCAAGCACTTCATAATCACGGTTTCGATGGAACGTGTAAGCAGCGGCACGATTTCGCGAGGACGTTTCGGATACTCTCGAATCTGTTTCAATGCCACGGCGACGGGAGTATCTCCACAGAAAGCAGCAACTCCCGTGATCATTTCGTAGAGCAATAACCCCACCGCATAAATGTCGGTGCAGGAACTCACGGGTTTGAGTTCAGCCTGCTCGGGCGCCATATACGCCGGCGTGCCGACGATGGTGCCGGTCATCGGACCATCGCGCTGAACCATTCGAGCGATGCCGAAGTCCATGATCTTCACGGTGCCGTTCCGGTCCACCATGATGTTTGCCGGCTTCAGGTCCCGGTGCACGATTCCTTGCGCGTGGGCCTCACGAAGACCGGCGCAAATTTGCCGTGCAATGTCCAACGCCTCGTCCAAAGGCAACGACCCTACGCGATACAGCCTGGATAACAAGCTCTCGCCCTCGACAAATTCCATGGAAGTATAAGCCGTCCCGTTCACGCGGTTGAATTCATGGATTCGGCAAACATTCTTGTGCGTAATTTTGCGAGCGAGACACAACTCTCTTTTGAAATTTTCCTGGACATCCGGATCGGAAGCAATCTCTGGCTTAAGAACCTTCAAGGCCACGATTTCGCTGGTTTCGAGGTCGCGAACTTTATAGACGATTCCGGTCCCACCAGTCCCGATCTGAGATAAGACTTCGTAGCGGGGAGGGATATGAGAAGTGGCTGTAAGCCTCTCTCGCACCTGACGATAGGCTTCGGCATCCGTCCAGACAACCTCGAAGATATCTTCCTGTTCGGTGCGCCCGTCGATCGTGAGCTTGCTAAGCCACCGGCAGTGCAGATCGGAGTCGTTCGATATTGCTTCGTACATTGGCCGGGAAATAAGGATTTGCGCGGGCGCTGTGCGCTTCACGATGCGCGCCGTTACGTTGACTACATCCCCGAATAGGTCGTTCCCCTTGCGAAAGCCGACGCCAGTGTGAACGCCAATGCGAACCTCGACGCGGTGATCCTCCGGCAACGTCAAATTCAGTTTCAGGAATTGGCGCTCGATCTCCACGGCCGCGCGCACAGCGGACCCAGGATTTGGAAATTCCGCCATCGCGGAATCCCCAATCGTCTTAACTACCGTGCCTTCATACTGTTGGATCGCACGGGCGGCCAGTTCGTCATGGCGATGGATCATGACCAGTCCGGCCGTATCGCCATTGCGCTCAAAGAAGCTGGTCGAGCCCACCACGTCGGTGAACAGCACCGTCAAGGCATTCTTGTGCCTGCGGAGCTGCTCATCAATCTCAGCTCGTGCCTTTAGAAGTGCGTCGACATCGTCTGCGGAATGCATAAAGTTGGAACCCTACAAGTGTGGAGCAAGAGGAGGGCGGTGCCAATGGCACCCCGGTAACATCCCAGTAGTACGTGTGTACCTAGGGAATTACAATTCCATTTGGAAAAGTAATTGTAAGTTACTTATTCGCATATGGATAGGCAGGATTAACGGATTCTGAGGTCATTCCAAAAGGGCGCTGGCAGCTCGGGGGTCGCGAGATGGAAAATCAAACGCGCGGGGGGTGGGGAGGGTTGTTCGTGGGGATCTGACCGGGGCGGTGCAGGGTCGGATGCGTTTGCTATGGCATCAGAGTTAGAAATCGGTCATTGGAGGTGAGTCTATGGTTGCGGAGGGTCGAATCGGAAAATTCAAGGTGAATTGTCAGTAAGGACGGTGCGCGGTCTGGGCGGCAGACTGCGAAGGCAAGACTGGCGAAGGGCAGGGTAGCATGCCTGTCCTCTATTTGGCCCATGGGCCAGTAGCCGCTCACTACTACCAGTTTCTAGACTCCTGACGTGACAAAATACGTTGAGCGGAATCTTCAGTCAGGTCAATCTCAGCGGTAAGAGTGGCAAACCCGGTGACGCAGTGACATTAGGATGGCCGGGAGGCATCGTTGGAAGCAGCTGTGGGTAGTGGCGGTAATAGTACACTGATCTTCATGGATTGCTGGCGGAGAGCCACACCCCCCATACCGGCGGCGAATTCTGGCAGGCAAAGCTTCAACGATGAGCAAAAATCCTTAGGAGCGAAAATGGCTCGTCATTATTTCACGGAACGCGCGGTCGCCAAGATCGTTTTGCTCGCATCCCTTTGCCTGATTGCCTTGCAAGCCCCCGCACAAACGACGCGTTACGTGTCTCCAAGCGGGTCGGACGCGAATGCCGGCACAGCGACTGCGCCGTATCAAACCATTGGAAAAGCAGCGAGCGTTGTGAACCCGGGAGACACGGTGATTGTCACGGATGGTGTTTACCATGAAGCTCTCAACCTGACCCGCGGCGGGAATGCGAACGCTTATGTGACTTTCATGTCGCAGACAAAATGGGGGGCGGTGCTGGACGGGAGCAACAATACCCTGGCAGAGGCCGTGCGGTTTACAGCCAGCTACATACGATTCCAGGGATTCGAGGTTCGCAACTATGGCGCCAATTCGGGTGGCGGCGAAGCCTTCTCAAACTATCCTGGTGGGCAGTTCCTCGATATTGTTCAGAACTATATCCACGATATTGGGCGGATTTGTACCGACACGGACAACGGAATGGCGGGGGTTTTTATCGAAGCCCCGAACGTGATTGTCGAGCAGAACTACATCAGCGACATTGGCCGGTATGCGTTAGGGGAAAACGGATGCGCCACGAACACGGAGTTTTATAAGAACCACGATCACGGTGTTTACGTGGACTCGAACTCGAACAACGTCACTATCAAGAACAACATCTTTTATCGCATTGAGCGAGGATGGGGCGTGCAAGTCTATCCGAGCGGCGTATCTTCGCTGGCGATCCTAAACAACACCTTTGTATGGCCTAACCCTTACAATATTGGCCACATCATTCTAGCCGCGTCCGGCCCGTTGACGAACTTGCGTATTGAGAACAATATTAGCTATAGCCCAACTACGGACTTTATTCTCGTCTACACAAGTTCAGGTTTTTCCGGGACCGTTGCGAATAACATGATCTTTAACGGCGCGGTGAGCAGTGCGACGCCAAGCGGCTTGACATTCACTGGAAACATCCCCAATACCGATCCACTGCTCGTGAACCCTGGTAACGCAACGCCTGACAATTCGTCAACAGTGAACGCGAATCTGACGAGTGGCAGCCCGGCAATCGACGCCGGCTTGACCATCGCCGACGTGACCAACGATTACGCCGGAACGGTTCGTCCGCAGGGTTCTGCGTATGATATCGGGGCGTTGGAATCCGTAACGTCTTCGGCCAAGCCGCTACCCCCGACCAACGTGAAGGCAGCCGCGAACTAGACAACCGGAAAATTCACTCGAAGTTTGTCTTATCGATCGAGAGAATCCCCCGCGGACAACTTCCTTTTCTCCCTCCGGAGCAGCTCTTACTCCTTCTCAGGTACACGCCATTCCGCCCGCGCAAACCCCATTCTAAGCGCAAGTGTGAAAGGTGTTGGAGTCACCTCTTGCAGGAATCAATTGCGGATACCGACTGTTCACCTTCCAGTGCCAGTGAGAGTAATGGTTTGGGGGCTACCGCTGGCGTTGTCGGTGACCGCAATCGTTCCAGTACGGTTTCCTTTTGCTGTCGGTTTGAAGGTGACTTTGATCGTGCAACTTCTGCTGGCACTCACAGACCCGCAGTTATTGGTCTGAGAGAAGTCCCCGCTGGCGACGACGCTCGTGACGCTGAGTGTCGCATTGCCGGTATTGGAAAGAGTCACATTTTTCGTGCTGCTAGTCGTCCCTACCCTTCTCGTCGGATAGGTTAGGCTCATTGGTGAAAGACTGACAGCAGGGGCCGTCGACCCCGCCCCTGTTCCAGTCAAGGTGACTGTTTGCGGGCTGCCGCCTGCGTTGTCGGTAATCGTAATCGCGCCGTTTCTTGTTCCCGTCGTTGTGGGAGTAAACGTGACGTTGATCGTGCAGGCTCCGTTGGGCGCAAGTGAACTCGGGCACGAGCTGGCGGCATAGTCACCGCTTGCAACGATGCTGTTGATATTCAGCGTAGCGTTGCCCTGATTGGTCAGAGTCACCGGCTTCGATGCGCTCGGTTTGCCCACGGCTTGACTGCCAAAGGACAGGCTGGTTGTTGAAAGATTCGCAACTGGCGCTGCTGCCACGCCTGAACCCGTGAGAGTAATGGTCTGCGAACCGCCGGAGGCGTTATCACTTACGGTGACGGTGCCGTTGTCCGTGCCGGATACCGTCGGCCGGAAGGTTACGCCGATGGTGCAGTTTCCGTTCGCTAGGACTTGACTCCCGCAGGTATTCGTCTGCGAATAGTCCTTGCTTGCTGCGATGTTCGAGATGTTCAGCGTGGCGCTTCCAGTGTTCGTCAGGGACACGTTTTGCGGCGAGCTGTTGGAGTTCTCCAGTTGGCTGCCGAACGCCAGGTTCGTCGATGAGAAGCTGGCGGCTGGCGCTGCCGAATTGGAGGTCGTAAAGTTCCAGGTCGGCCCTGTCGTTGTGTAGGTCCCATTGGAGACCACGGCGTACCACTGGTATTGCACGCCGGAAGCCAGGTTGTTCCAGGTCATCGTGGCGTGAGCGCCCGAAGCCACATTTGAGACCGACCCCAAATTGGTGTAGCCGCTGTTCTGCATGTTCCAAGGCACTGTGAATTGGCTGGCCGTGTCGGTCATATTCTGGTTCAGAACTGGAGAGTAGGTCTGCACGCTGATCTGGTTGTTCGCTGGCGAAAAGGTCATGATGCGCAGCCAGCCGTTGCCACCATTCGGCTGATCCTGGTAGTCTGACATCAGACCCTGAACTGTGTTCCCGTTGACGACATCCGTGCGCCGCCCCTCACCCGGGAGAGTATTGTAGTGGCCTGCAAGCGTGAGAAACACGTTCGGGATTCCGCCCAGGGCATCCACGATGGCACCCCCCTGGATGCTGAGATTCGACGGGTTGCCATTTCCCATGATGAAATGGCTGACGAGAATGGCATGCCGATCCGAGTACTGCTGCAGGACACCATTGGCCCACGTTAGGACATCCGGGAAGCCCGTTCCGATTGCGTCTCCGGCCGCGTTATAATTGTAAGCAAAATAGATCACGATGAAATTCATCCCTCCGGCGCTGAACAGATCGTAGTGGTTATCATTCGTTGTTCCGTAGTGGCCGCCATAGTAGGACTGGCCGGAAAATCGCGAAACCCCGAAGAACGTATTGTACTGAACAGTATCAGAGGAGTTGCCATCACCGTTGCCGGTCGGGCCCTCATCGTGATTGCCGGGGTGCACGCCGTAGGGGATCCCCGCGCTTTCCAGGATTTTTAACGCTCCGTCGGCAACGTTCCACTCGGATGTGTCTCCTCCGTTGTCTCCGTTTTCCACGATGTCACCCAAATGCGCCACGTAGGCTACGTTGAGCGATTTTTGATTGTTCGCGATCCATTGGGTTTGCGCGTTGAACATCGCTGGCGTACCGCCATTCTCGGTCGATGAGTAGTACTGGGTGTCCGGCAAAGCGACCAGCGTGAAATCCGGGCCCACGGTGGAAGCAACTTTTCCGTAAAACGTAACGGTAAGATTACTGCCCGCGGGATCGGAGGCTGAAACGTCCAGCGTTGGAGAAGTAGTTGCCCCGTTTGTGCCGTTCGTAGGAGCAAATAGGACGGGCGCATTCGGCGGTCCTGTGGGAGTAGGTGGATGCGGGGGGACGATGGCTGGCCGTGAAATTTTGCGCGCGGGTTTTGCCGGCACGGCACTCAACAAAGAAAAACCCCGTTGAGTCTGTCGGTCCTGCGGCGATGAAACGAATTGCGCCGCAGCCACTTTATGATGGGGAAGCACTGGCAGTCCCTGAGGACGGGTGGTCGCCCCCACAATAAAAAGCAATATCAAACACACGAGAGCAGGGAGACCTGCTCCTTGGACAGTCTCTTGCGACGAATTCTGCCCCTCTGGGACTTCAGCCTTTTGTCCTTTTCCTTTTGTGATTTCGCGGGAATGCGGCATGAATCGGCTCCTATTCATTGGAAGATTAGTCATCGGGGCCTGCGCTGCTGATGGATTTTGTTGCCAAGCGGGTACTGCAAAAATGTGCGTGGTTCGGTGGATGTGTTCACTGAGTATGTGAGGATCTTCAGAAATGTATGGAGGTAGCAGATCTATCAGGACGCAAGGAACGCCAGCAAGAGCCTTGCTTCGCAAGACCTCAGCGGCAGCACTCGACCCGTTGAAACCTCCCGCTGCGCCGGCTTATGTGTGCCTTTCAAATGGCCAGTCCGCGGGATTGCGCGCGAGTTCAGGAAAACTTTTCCCTATCGAGTTAGCTCAGTGAAAACACTCTCGCTGTAACTGGCGGTGCGTGGTTTCGTTGAAAAATAAAAGATGCCGGACAGGAAGCCAAGTCCATATGCGAAGTGATAGACACTGAATACCAGGGGAAGCAATGGAAAAAGAATCCAGCCATCCCTCTTTGCCGTGATGCAAGAAGCGGCCAGCACCGCCGCGGCATACGCAAGGTCCATTCCCATTCCCGCCGCCGTGAACCAGGAAATTGGTCCCGTACCGAAAATTAGTCCATGCAACGTCGCGGCCAGGATTACGAAGTTGGCCAGAACGAAGGAACCGGGCACGAGATGCCGCCAGGAAGCCGGCGCCCGATGTTTTCTGATCACCGCCACTTTCCAAAAACCATACTGAAAATACTGCCGGAACAATGCCCTCAGCGACGATCGCGGATGATACCAGGAAACAATCTCGGGAGATTGCCAGATCGTGCCTCCTGCACGAGTCACTCGTAAATTCAATTCGTCGTCCTGGTTGCGGACAAGAGTTTCATCGAAATAGCCGACTTGCTCAAACACTTCGCGTCGCCAGCATCCCAGGTGAACCGTGTCCGCGGATCCTTCGTAATCGGACTGGTGCCATCGAGCGCCTCCTACGGCAAATGGGGAATGAAAGGCCGCGGCGATCGCCCTCCCAACAAGACCGGTTTGCACTGCAATACAAGCTCCGCCAACATTCGCCGCGCTTGTCCTTTTCAGCACTTCCACACAGCGTCGAACGTAGTCAGCTTTGTATTCAGTATGGACATCCATCCGGATGATGATGTCGCCGCTAGCCACCCGGATGCAGGCGTTCAGACCCGTGGACACGATGCGCGACGGGTTGTCGATCACGCGAATTCGTCGATGTTTGCCTATCAGTTGCCGTAGTGCCTCGCGCGTCCCATCCTCACTCATGCCGTCAGCAATGATCGCTTCCCAATTCATGTCCCCCATGTCCAGGTTGAGCAGGGAATTCAGGAAGGCGCCAATGGATTTGACTTCGTTCCGGCAGGGCACAACGATGGAAACCGATGGCGGGGTGACCTGCTGATTGGCAGTGCTGCAAGAGACGCTGGAACAAGAATCTTCGCTCACTCGCTCGAACGCGGAATGCGCCCCTACATTTCCCACGGTCCTGAAGCATGTTTTGTCTGGAGTCATAGCTTATTTCTTGAACCGGAAAGGTACGTCACCGGGTTGAATCTGTTAGCCGGCGCCTCAAAAGATGGGCGAACGGGAAGGACAGTTTTCAGGTGCGAAGGGTCAACCCAACTCCGCCGCCCGAGAGAATTCTGAGGACGCAGCACAAATCAAAAACGAAGCCTCACCGTGTGGACTCCGAAATACGATCTGGTTCCGACGATACAGGCGATGCGGTTTCGGACTTTTCCCTTTGTACGGGACTGCAATCACAAGATTGCATTTTGCAGAATTCAACAATGTGCGCGGCCACATCAGAATAGACCTTGGAAAGAGGTTGCGTGCCGTCGACTACGAAGCAGTTGGGACTCTGCCTCATCTGTCGAGCGAACCCTTGTCTGCGCCTCTCCAAATCCTCTATCCCTTTCTCGCCCTTGCGCGCGAAGAGCACCTCCGCAGGCGCGTCCAGGTAAATGACCAGGTCAGGGCGGGGGTAGAGGTTCGTCAGAAACCATCGGTGCAAGCGTGAGTCGAAGCCTTGTTGATCGGGATCGGCGTCGCTCAATGAAAAATCAAATAGATAATGCCGGTCGTATAAAGCTATATATCCACTCCATTGATAGCCCCAGGACCATAGCTGTCTATACCATTCCTCTGCCAGATGGTTGACGAGCCTTCCCGCGGCCCAGAGCATCGTGCCCACCGACCTGCTTCCATTCTTCGATTGCCGGACGAATTGATCTTCCACCGGCGGGGAAGCGGGTTTCCCGTTTTTCCGCCATCGGAGATACTCAACCAAACGCGACGTGGGCAGCGCGAAGTTGCTGGCCGTGGTGTTTACTCCCATATAAATATATTTCAGGGAAAGAGGGAATTGCTCTTCGAGCATCCGAGCGATCGTCGTTTTTCCAGCTCCATCCGGTCCAATCAAGGCAACGGAAAACATGGCGAATTCGTCCTTTCTCGTGCGATGAGGTGTGAGCGCCCGCGCCGCATGGGCCGGTTAAATGACTCCATGCGGACTGGCTCCAGGCAATCGTCGCAACATCATCGGAGATCGCGATTCGGACCCAGCGCGGCAAGAGCGACGCCACTTCCGCTGGCCGCGTCGTACCAGGCGTTTCGCAGCTCCCCCATTCCTTGAACTCGTGCGACGATTTCCTGATAAGCCTGGCTGTTCATCGGAACCGCATCGGAAGCGGTAAAGTGAAGCGTGCGGCCCGAATAGGTGACGTTGAGCATTGGATTCCACATGGAAAACGTCTCACCGCAGCGGTAGCCATCCGCTCCAAAGAATTGCGAAGCAAAAAAGTAGACGCAACGATCCTTCAGTCCCGCGTTCCAGATCGGAGTCCCGGCCTCGAACCCCCTGTCTTCTGACACGCCGAGCAAATCAAGAATGGTCGGAGCGATGTCGATATGAGAAGTCGGCCAGGGCAGAGTCGTCTGTTTTTCGACGATCCCCGGAGCATACAAGAAGAAGGGCACATGAAACGTAAGATCGTCCACCTGCCCTTCTCGAAAGGAAGGGTCCGATTCGCTGCTTCGAAGCCCATGGTCGCATGCCACGACGATCAGGGTCCGGTCCAGGCGGCCAAGTTTTTCGATGGTGGCGATTAATTCTCCCAGGCGCCGGTCTTCCCGTTTCATGAGGTTGTAGCGGCGTTTCGACCTGTTGCGCTCGTCGCCGCCTGCGGATACATCCACCCAAGGTTCGTGCGAGAGTTGCGGCAGGTAAACGCCGAAGAACCTCCGGCCGGCGGTGGCACTGGCGCGAAAGTCGTCCTCCAATTCACGCAATGTGGCTAAGTCCAGATTTTCTGTTTCCTGCCAACCGGGAGAAGCTCCCTTGGATACTACCGATGCCTCCGGAACAGATGTAAAGACTCGGTCCGGCCCCATCTTTTCGTAGTAGTCCTCTTCCTGTTTGGCAAACACGCTTCCATGAATGTTCGGCAAGTAGATTCCAGTCCGATAATTCATGGCATGTAGGCTCTGGATCAGTCCTATCGATCGGTTCGGCTTTCTTTCAAAGCTCTGAGCGTGGTTGGGAGGATAGGCAGAGAGCAATATGGAGGAAACCGCCTTTATGCTTTCCGGGGAAGTCGTGTAATGCTGCGTGCCCACAAAGGCATGTTCACTCAGGCGTTGCAGATTGGGGAATTCCTTGAGGCTCGCATCCGCCATCAGGATGTGCGCGGGACCTGTTTCCATGATGAAGAAAACTACATCATAATCTTTCGCGGCGGCCCAGTAAGGTCGGGTTGGACTAAGCTCGGGCGCATTCACCAACTTTTGATAGATTGGCCGGAGAGCGTCTATCGAAAGACCTTGATACTTTCCTGCGCCGGATTCTGACGGGAACAGCGATTTCACGGCCAAAGAGATCATGGGGGAATGGAAGCGTGTGGGTCCCATCCAGGGAAACCACGATGCAATTGCCAAAGGGGCGCAAACGATCCACAGAATCGCAGCCAAGGCATAGACCTGCCTCTTGACTACTAGGCGCCTACTTCTAATGATGTGCCAAACGAACGGAATCACTATGACGGCCCCGCCCGCCAATGCAATGGACTTCGAGGTAGAAAGCGAAAGTCTATACGCGAATAGATACCCCAAGGCAGCCATTGGATGAGAAATTCCCCAAACGAAACCTAAGGACAGCAGCGAGTATCCCGCGAGGTTTCCGAGAACGACCAATTCGGCGAAGGCCAGCAATTGAAGAAATATACCAATTACCGTGACGGTCCCTACAATCCACCAGTACCAGCGGATTGGCAGAAGGAGGCGCGCGGCTAAATAGCAGAAAGGTACTAAAACAAGGGCAAAGACCAAATCGCCACGGAAGAAAGACAATCGTTGCCCAAAAGAAAGCGTGCTTATGGAGAGCGCCCCAGCGACATTTGCGAACCCATTCTTCGTATTCAGGAACCAAAACTTTGCTAGGAAGCCCAGCAGGCAAGGCACTAACCCAACCAGAAATGAAGTCAGGAATAATTCCTGCCACTTAGGTCTGTTTTGTAGATCGTAGCTAATTTTCACCAAACTCCTCCGCGGGTCTTTCCCACGACCCTTAGGGATCCTCGAATCATTCCCCAGGTCCGGTGATATCATCAAGTAAAGTTCAAATTCCTCAGGCTTTGTGAACGTCGAGCTCACGTTCTTGCCAATGATCGTCTGGACCGTCGCCGTGTGAGTGCTCAGTTCCGGTGTTCTGCCCAGAAAACCGGCCCAGCAAGACTTGTTTCAATCGCACCGCTGTCTTAGCCCTGTCGCGCATTATGGCCACTATCCTAAGCCGTGACTTGCGAAACCGTGGGACCGATATGGCGTACGGTCCATACTTCTCCTTGTAAGTTCCTTTGCCTCCCCAATCCAGGAACTCCACCCCGCGCGCCTTCCAGTAGCGCATCGCATACCAGTGCAACGCCTGATTGGGCCGCAGAATCTGCGAAGGCCGGTAGCTCGCGTTGCCCCACAGCTCCGCCAGCTTATTGAATCCTGGATAGATCCCAGTTGCGATGCACTTGCCATCCGGTCCCAACGCGCGCACCAGCAAAAGACGGCCGGTCGGCAACATGTGCTGGATCAGTGCGCGCACTCTCTCCACACCGTACGGCGGAACTAATCCGCGATTCCCGAATACATGTTTGAGCTGATCGTAATAGTCGTCCGCGAATTCAAGATCGTGCGCCTCCTGCACGATCACGCCACTCTTTTCAGCCTTCCGGATACAGCGCCGGCATGCGCTGTCCATACCTCCGAATATTTGCGCCTCGCTTCTCCTCAAGTCAGTTTCGTAGGAGTCGTAAATCTTAGGGAGAAATCCAAGGCCCTCGCCTACCTCCAGCGCAAAACGACGGTCGGAAATCTCCATATGCAGGCACTTCAGTTCGCCAAAGGCGAGGCGTTCCACGGCGTCCAGGGCCTCGCTTCGTGAAGCGCCGTCCACAAGATTGAATCCCATGTACGGTGTGGTCCAACCCGGAAAGGGGCTCCCGAGGATGCGGATCCCGAAGCGCTTCACGATGAGACCCGTAAAGTAGCCAGCCACCTCGGAGCCAGTCCGTAATTCGGCAACGACAGGCCGCGCCCTCTGCGACTCGGCTAAGAAGTTCATCCATTCGCGCGTTTGATACACCGTCCGGTCGCCGAACCGATCCAGCAAATCCCACGGAACCTCTGTCAGATCCAAGAATCGAGCATTCATCATAAAGAACCGTTAGGCATAGCTATGGTGCCGTTCTTTCAGCACACGATCCTGTCGTCCGCATCAGGCAGGTCACGTTTGGGCATGGCGTCACCGCGGGAGCGCTCAGTGGCCGCGCGAGGAATCTTCAAAAACACCTGAGCCTCGTTTTCCGTTAATCAGTGCCAAAATATTGTTGATGCTTTCCACTTGGTTCTGATCGAAGCCTATCTCTCCGAAGTCGATCTCATACTTTTCCTCCAGGAAAACCACCACTTCCAGGGTGTCGATGGATTGCAAGCGGCCGCGCGTGATTAATTGCTCGCTGTCCGAGAAGACCGCCCGGTCACCTTTCTGGCTCAGCAGGTTCTCTATGAATTCGCGTATCACTGGTCTATCGTTCATAAGGTTGATGTTCCTCAAGCTGGAATAAAAAACAGATGCAGGAAAAACCGGAAACATTGTCCCAAGCCGTGAGTCCGCCCTTCCTGGTCGAAAACCTCAAGCAAGCAGAAAAAGGAAAGCACACACGCCGTGGCCAGCGCCCGCCGCCACCACTTAGCTTCGGCACGTGAGCGCTCCTTACCGTGGCCACGCCACTGCGAAATCCCGATCCCCAGCCCAAGCACCGTCGTGTAAAAGGCGTATACCTGAAATCCCACCAGCGCCCGCCACAGGCCCATCTGTGCGACATACCGGTAATCGCGAAAAAAGTGAAAGAGCATGTTTCCCAAAGTGGCCGCCGCCATGGTCGCGGCGAACAGGCGAAACTGCCGATGCTTTTTGAAATACCGCGTAAACACCGGGAAAAAGAAGAAGTCCACCAGCAGCTCTTTGAAGTAGTAATAGTAGCGGTTCCAGAACTCCGCCACCGTCCGCGATTCGAGAGGCCGGTAAGTATTCCGCAGCGCATTGAATCCGGCCATTCGGCAGCAGGCGATGATGATGCTGCCGCTGATCGTAATCTCCAGCATGGCCTCCGCGAAATGCGCGATTAAGCTCGCCCAGGCGATATGGACCGGCAAGGCCGCGAGTTGCAGCGCCGCATCCAGTTCCGGCACCCCCAGATTTGAAGCTCCCCAGTGGGCCAAGCCGATGGACCCCAGCCCTTGCGGCGGCTTGCCATACACGAACACCTGCAACGCAAGTAGAGGGATCCGCAAAAGGAAGGCCCAGATCAGAAGTTTAATCGCCTTCAACTGGGTAAGGCTGAGATCCTCAGAATTTCGCGCCTCGATCTTGCGCAGATCGGCGGCCCCTTTGGGGTAAGGCACGTTGGTACCGCCCCAGAAAGGTTGCAGCGTTCCAAACTGCAAGGTTGCACCGTCGGGCGTCTTTGCCAAAGCGTCTTTCAGGGCGTATGAGAAATACCAGAGGTATGGCGCCGTCACGGCGATCACGCCCCACACCAGCAGGCGCATCATTCCGCCGAGCGGCAACAGCCCTGCCGTTGCAAGCATCGCTGCATAGACTGCCAACAGACACCAGACGGGCCGCTTCATCCAGACCGAAGCGCGCCGCGCGCGCACGCGCCGCACATATTGAAAGTAGAGCGCAAACCCGCAAAACACCGCCGCGAGGATTCCGAAGACGAGCACCGTCAGGGTCCAGTCCGTCTTTTGCCCCTCGGACTTCGCCATCGCGCGCAGGAAGGTCCAGTTCAGCCACGTAGAATGAAAAAACAGCCAATACATCCCCGCGACGCTGACGAGCAACCGCCGCCGCGCTGGGAAAAGTACGATCAGCGCCATGGCCACCGTCATCTCGATCCACATACTTACGTGATTGGCCACGAGTCCTGCAGCAAAAGCCCCGAGCAGTGCGGCCTGTCCCAGCGCCGTCTGGCCGAAACTCACCAGCTTCGGATATTTGTCGAGTTGCGGGACGATCTTTATGCTTCGGCCAATGCGAGCGCGTGGTCCAGCCGGCGCCCCTCCCGAAGCCGTCTGGTCGATACCCGCCGCCTGCGTCTTAGGTTCGCTTTCGAGGACGATATTCATGCCGCGGCACCTTTGGACGATTGCTCCAGCCGCCGCAACAGCGCTTTCCGGTCCACTTTTCCGCTCGGGCTTAAGGGCATCGGATCGATTTCCAAGATCCGCTGCGGGACCATGTAGCTCGGAACCCGTTCTCGCATCTTTTCCCGTGCCATTTGCGCGTCCACCTTGCTGCCACAAAGAAACGCGACAATCCCTGACGCGCAGCCGTCTGCGATCGGCCAAGCGACCACAGCAACTAGATCTGTGCCCGTGATGGCGCGGAGGTGCGCCTCGACCTCTTCGAGTTCCACGCGATTTCCCAGGATCTTGACCTGATTATCGATGCGGCCCAGGTGGTGAAACGCAAGTGTGGCGTCCTGATATACCAGATCGCCGGTCCGATACCAGCGCTTGCCCCAGATTGTAGGAAACCGCGCGGCGGTTAATTCCGGATCTCCAAAATATCCTCGGGCCAATTGAGGGCCGGTAAGGATCAATTCGCCCGGCTCGCTTGTGAGGGCAGGTTTCATTTGGGAGTCCACCACGGCTGCTCCCATTCCGGCAAAGGGCTCCCCAATCGCAAGGATTCCTCGGTCCGCGGTAACGATCGGAGGCTCGGTGAGACGTTGGACAGTGCAAGCTACGGTAGCCTCGGTAGGTCCGTAGAGGTTATCGACAATGCTGTTGGGTGCGGCCACCTGCCACGCCTGCGCCGAGGCAATCGGCAACGGTTCACCACAAAAGAGCGAGCACCGAAGATTGGGAAATACTCCTTGCCCCAACATTCTCATCTTTTGCATAAAGGCGACCGTCGAGGGGGTAGAAAACCAGATGGTGAGCCTCTCTTCCCTAATGAACTTGCCAGGCCCGAGGAGTTGTTCGGCAGGAACGACGCAGAGGGTTGCACCCGCACTCCACGTCATGAACATATCGAAGACGGACAGGTCAAAAGTAAGTTCAAAAACTTGGGACACCCTATCCCCTGGTCCTAGTCTGTAACGTCTATCCAACACCTTGATCAAATGCGCGACGCTGCCGGCCGACACCATCACGCCCTTCGGCACGCCTGTGGTTCCAGAAGTGAACATGATGTATGCCAGGGCGCCCTCGAGGACCGGCACAGGTTCTTCTAATGCGCTCTCCGGCAGCCCGAAAAGTTTTTCGATCGCCACACCCACTCGATTTGCGGTTTCCTGCAGCGCTGGAGAGACGGATCCGGCAAGGATGCGTCGCGGCGCGTTTTGCAGCACACGATCGGAGAGGTGATCCGCACCGGCCGCGTCCACAATCAATGCGTCCAATTTGGTGATCCGTAGGATCTGAATCAATCGCTCTTCGGGAACTTTCGGATTGATCGGCACATAGGCTGCCCCCGACCACAACGTGCCAAGTATTCCCGCGTATGCTTCGACCGAACGCGACGCAAGAACGCCCACCCGCGCGGGCCGCCCCAAAAATCTTGCCACTTGCCGGCTGATGCCCGCCAACTCGCCATAAGTAAGAGTGCTGCCGCCCACTGCCAGCGCGATCCGGTCGGGATTTGCTACCGAGTGGCGATGGAAAGCCGACACCAGACTTGAATTGTCAGTTCCCTGATTGTGGTTCAAGCGCTCCACGATTCAGCTCCGTTCAGAAGCTCGACTTGCGCGCAGGTCTTCTCTTTGTCGTGAAAATCGCAGGCCGACGAGGCTTCCGCCCGTTCGAATGATGATCCTGGCATCTCCAAGGAGGCAGACATTGCGGCAGTAGGCCAGGTCGAACCGGAGCTTTCGCCTCATGATTGTGTTGACGTAGAACTTCTCCTGGTCCACGGCGGCGGCGAGGATTTGCTCTTCATCGATATAGGCCAGGGAGGCGGGTCCCGTGATCCCTGGTCTGACTTCCAGAACCCTTCGTTCCTTGGAAGTGTACTTCTCAGTATATTCCGGAACTTCCGGGCGCGGTCCGACGAGGCTCATTTCCCCTCGGACAACGTTGAGCAATTGCGGAACTTCATCCAGCTTGGTCTTTCTGAGAATCTTTCCCACCCTCGTAATGCGCGCGTCGCCAAAGGCTGTGAGTTTGGACCCCTGCTTATCCGTGCCGTCGATCATCGTGCGAAACTTAAAGATTTGGAAAGTCCTGCCATGTTGCCCGACTCGCCGTTGGCGGAAGAAGATTGGCCCGCGTGAATCCAGCCGAACAGCGACTGCACAAAGGAGAAGAACTGGACTGGTGACTGCCAATCCCACGAACGCCCCCACGGCGTCAATGATTCTCTTGCCTACTCGGGGATACAACCCGCCCTCTCTGCGTGGCGGCTGCGGCCATACGGAAATTACAGTCTCTCCCGGACCCAATCGAGAGATATCGCCAAGCGCTGAACAATGTGGCGGCACTGGTTGTTTCCGTTCAGGGCTATCCATGGTATCTGGCTCTCTTTTTAATTCATGACTGCGTGTTGCGGTCTCCGGCGAATTGGGCGGCTATTTGCGAAACTTCGTGGCAATTTCGTCCAGCGCCTCGATTACCTGGGTGACATCCTCATCCGTCATGCCTGGATAGATCGGCAGTGAAATGCACCGGTCAAAATATTCTTCCGCGATAGGGAAGTCACCCGTGCGGTAACCCCACTTCTCGCGGTAATAGCGGTGGAGGTGCAAAGGAATGAAGTGGACTGCGGTCCCGATTCCGCGCTCGCGAAGTTCTTCAATGACTTGGTCGCGGTGAATCAGGAGAACTGAAGGGTCAACTAAGATGACATAGAGGTGCCAGGCATGCTGGACGTCCGGCGCGGCCGAGGGAATCCGGTATGCTTCCAACTGGGACAATGCCTGATCGTACTTCCGCGCTATTCGGACCCGACTCCTCCTCATCTCGTCACACTTGGAGAGTTGGACCAACCCGAGCGCAGCCTGGATGTCGGTCAGGTTGTATTTGAACCCTGCCTCCGAGATCGCATAACGCCAGTGGCCATCAGCGCTATAGCGCTTCCAGGCATCGCGGCTCAAGCCATGCAGGCGCATCAGCCGAATGCGATCAGCGAGGGCGTCATTGTCCGTGGTCACCATTCCGCCTTCGCCCGTGGTAAGAGTTTTGGTGGCATAGAAACTGAAGCAGGTCATGGGGCTCAAGGTTCCGACGTTTCGTCCCTTGTACTTTGCGGGTATGGCGTGCGCGGCGTCCTCAATGACCGTCAACCCATGCGCTGCTGCAAGTTCCAATAGGGAATCCATGGAGCAGGGATGGCCTGCGAAGTGAACTGGGATGATGGCCTTCGTTTTAGGTGTGATTTTCCGTTCGACGTCTGCAAGGCTTAAATTGAAGTAGGGAGGCTCAACATCCACAAGCACAGGCTTGGCCTTGAAGTACGCAGCGACTTCCGCAGTGGCCGCAAAGGTCACGGTAGGAACGATGACCTCATCGCCCTCTTTGAGACCGGCGGCTTCCAGGGAAAGATGGAGCGCCGCGGTGCAAGAATTCACCGCGGCCGCGTGGCGACAGCCAATATAGCGAGCGAACTCCTGTTCGAAGAGAGCAGTCTTTGGCCCCGTGGTGATCCACCCGCTCTCGAGCGTCTCTACAACAGCGCGGATTTCCTCTTCCCCAATGAGGGGAACATGAAAGGGCACAGACTTTGCGGTCGTAGTAGAAATCATTTTAGTTGGAATCCTTTCAACTACCTGATGCCTGGGGCAAAGCGATAAGAAAGTCTTGCAATTCAACGCCACAGGAAGCGGCGGAATTCAAACAAAAAGGGCATGATGTCGCCCCGAGCGTTCCCGTCATTTCGCGTGTTTTTCTCAAAGAAACCCAAGAACTGGAGAACCGACCGCATCTTCCCCGGAACAGGCCGGTGAGGAGACGAACCGTTGCCCACTAAAACTTTCCCGAGCCTGGCGAGGTCACCCAGCCACCATCGCCATCTAACTCCAATGCTGTACGCATTCACTGCGTCCAAGTCCTTCCCGGTAGCGAGCTGGAAAAGGAGCCAGGGAAAATCCACGCCCGCATCGATCGCCAGTTGCAGGGATCCCCAGAACCGGCCATTTACTTCCATCAGATACGGAGTCCCATCCGGGGCGACCTTGAATTCAACCATGGCCACACCATGCCATCCCACGAAATCAAGAATCGCCTGAGCCATCCTCCGCTGTTCGGGATCGATTGGGATGCTTTCGCTCAATACGCTGACTCCGCCCGAGGGGGGATTTTCTCGCACCCGGCGATGAGCAAAGAAGGCCATTGGTCTGCCGCGATCGTACAGAGCAAAAATTCCCTGGGCTTTTCCTGCGATGTATTCCTGGATGAGAAAAGGATGCCGGTTCAAGTATTCGTGTCTGGCGACGGTTTGTTTTAATTCCTGAACTGAATTGGCGTAATGGACCGAGGCCGTAATCCACCGATCATTCGAGTAGATGATGGAACGATGGGGTTTCAGAACGGCTGGAAACTTCACGGTTGGACAAATCTCTTCGAGTGAGCCGAGATCCGTGACGCAGTGCGTCTTGGGGATTGAGACATTCAGCCGCTCGGCGAGTTCGAACAGCCGGCACTTGTCGGTCAATGCATTGAATGCCGTGAATTCCGCATAGGGCAATTTGAATTGTCGCAATCGCTGCCGGTACCGTAAGACGGTGGAGGTGCTGAGATCCGTCATGGGGAAGATCACGGAGATTCCGCGTTCCGCGCACTCCGCTGCGATCGTCGAAATAAAAGCCTCCGGATTTTCGCCAGCGGGAGGGTAAGTAAGAGTCTCGCGACAGTATTTCGACGCGCCCGAAAGAGTCTTTTCTGTTTCTCCCCCCACCACGACGTATACCCCTCTTCGGCCTAAGGAGCGCGTCGCTGCGAGGGCGCTTCTGGCATTGCCGTCGAGAATCAGAACTTTGTCCATGCCGGTGCGGGAGCCGCGCTCTTGCGAAGGAAGCCAGTGTCCAGGAGTCATCGTCCCAGTTGTGCAGTCACGTTTTGTGCCTGCGCCCGAAGAGTTGTGGGGATAGAACATTGGTTACGAATTGATTTCGCTGGGAGATTCGAGTCGCCGTTCCGCCCGTGATTCTCGTTCCAAAACGCGAGCTCTCAATCCTGTATACACATTTGCGCCAAAAAATCTGGCAGACTTCTTAAGATTCCAGTAGAAAAATTGCTTCAGCCGCGGAGCCTGCTGGCCGCCTGCCAGCCCTGCCGCGGTGCGTGCCGGCATCCCTCCGAAAATCGAGTAACGGCCCAGGACCATGCATTCATCCACAGTATGGCAGCGCGTAACCGGTTCCGAATTAAATAGGACTTTAATTCCCGCAGCGCTGGCTGCCTCAGCAACTTTTCTGGAGTATTCTCCTCCCGGAACAGAGGCTACCGTCACCGCCTCGCCGATGAGATCGGAAAGGATTTTGGCGCTTCCCGTCCATTCTTCGATGAGGCTCTTTCGATCGCAACGTGCCATTCGATGGGGATGAGAGCAAGAATGACTGCCGATGATGTGGCCGCGTCCGCTGAGCTCGCGGATTTGCCGGCTAGTCATAAAGCGCGGAGCTCCGATATAATTTGTTGGGATAAAGAAATGTCCACGCCAGTTGTAGCGCTCGAGGTGGTCCGCGATATAGGTATAAGCGCCTAACTCCCCGTCATCGAAGGTCAGGAGCAGCGGCAACTCCTGGCCTTGCGCGCGATCGAGTTCTAATGCGCTCGATGGACTTGTGGCGCGAACCTCGGCAATTGCCGCGAGGTGACTGGCAAATTCTTCTACCTCGATGGCGTACCTGCTAGGTACCGAATCTGATATTTCGTTCGATTTGCGATCATTTCTTTTGACCACGTTGTGATACCCAAGCGAGATGGCCCGCATTGTAGCCCTCGACTCTCTTGCCCTTGAAGTTCCAGCAGGTAGTTGCATAGGCTAGCCTCAGGTGACGGAACGTCGTGCGAGGTCCAATCCGGAAAGTGATCTGGCGCCACTGGCGCTTCCAACGAAGAGCTTGGCGCGCTTTGC
Organism: uncultured Acidobacteriota bacterium; assembly: GCA_963832265.1. GTDB lineage: Bacteria > Acidobacteriota > Terriglobia > Acidiferrales > UBA7541 > Palsa-360. Next base: position 1,705,836 of record CAWHTN010000020.1, on the reverse strand, counting down.
GGTGTTGACCTTCAGATTGAACTCTCGAACGATCTTGTCCCTGCCGGCTCGCCCCAATTGGAGGCGCAGGGCCGGATCATCGCGAAGGAGCTGCAAGGCATCCGCGAGAGCGGCTGCGTTCCGCGGAGGTACTAGAAGGCCCGTTCGTTTATCGTCCACCAGCTCTGGAATGCCGCCAACATCACTGGCCACTACCGGCAGGCCACAGGCCATGGCTTCTTGCAGTACCGTAGGCATTCCTTCACGATTGCCCGCCTCCGTCGGCGCCGTTGGTAGAACGACGACGTCGGTTTCCGACAATTCGTGAATGACATCCTGGTAGCCGCACGGTCCGAGCAACTGAATTTCTTCGTGGAGGCCCGCTTGCTTGATTTGCGCCTCGATGGTGCGCAGAAGAGGCCCGTCGCCAATCAGGCGACATTCAAAGGCAATCCCGCGGTCTCGCAGAATCCGGCATGCCCGGACCAGGTAGGTATGTCCTTTGACTTCATCGAACCTGGCCACGCACACAATTCGCAGCGGCCCGGCCGAACGGTTCGTGGGAGGCGGCGAAAGCCGGTCCACATCAACGCCACCGCGGATGACATGTATTTTTCCGTGAAGATCCGGACCGCACTCATCGACCATGATTTGCTTGTTGTCGGAGGACACCGCAACGGTAAATTCCGCCGCCTCGATCTTATTTTTCAACATGTGGCGGTCGACCTGAACGTCCGTACCGCGGGCTGTAAAACTGAATGGAATTCCAGTCAAGCGGTGAATGATCAAAGCAGCCACTGCTGGGTGGTTCGCAAAGTGAGCGTGAACATGCGCGATTCCGTCGCCACTCATCTCATAGGCGAACAGCACGGTTTTCGGGAAGATCGCGATGGCCCCCAGAAAAAAATTGACGCTCCCCCAAGTCCCTCGCAACACTTCAGCCCATAGTTTCAAATAACCGAGCGGATCACGCCGAAGGAAGTGCCACTGCGCGCGCAGGATTGCGCGGGAGAGATACGGATGGTAGTGAGCGCGATCAATCCAGCGCTGGGCTTCCGGGTGCGTGATCTTTGGGTACGTCCGGCGAAGAGGATAGAGGTCGACGGTCACACCGAGCTCTTCCATGGCCAGAATGTCGTACAAGACGAATGTTTCATAAAGCGTTGGGAAGCCCGAAACAATATAAGCAACCCTCGCTGCACTTGGATGTTCCAGGGGGAAAACGGTTGGCGTTCCCGGGATATCTGACTTAGTCAACGTGGGCCTCTATTTTCTCCAATTTGTGCATCGCAACATGCCTTTCCCGCCGCTGTCGCCACGCATCAAAATAAATTCCCAAACGATGGAGGCGGAAGAGAAAGACTGGCAATGAGGTACGAGGCCAGACACACAAACGTTTTAGCCGCAGAGGATCCGCTGATTCCAATCGGTTTTCACCGGAAAGGGTCGTGAAGGCCAGCGAGATCCCCTCAGACCGCAAAATGGAACAGACGATGTCACTATGATCGCCATGGGGATAACAAAATATCGGCAGGGCGAATCCGATCTCTCTTTTCAAATCTTGCTGAGAACACTTGATTTCCTCGCGGATCTGGAAGGGCGTGACTTGAGTCAAGATGGGGTGATTTCGAGTGTGAGACCCCAATGTCAGTCCTTCCTTGGAAAGTTGGCGAAGCTGATCCCAGCTCAATGCCGAAGGACCGTTGGCCGGTTTTTCGACCAGTTGCGTGCAAACCGCATCTACCATTTTCATGGCCGCGTCGTGCGGAATGGTTGGGACATGGTCGATGAGGGCGCGTAGGCTGCGCTGCCGTTGGTCCGGCCTTGCGAGCGGGAGAGGACCGAATGGCGTCTCCAGTAATAGAGTTCGAGACGTATTGGCAAACGCTTGATGGAGTCTCTGCCACCAAAAGGCCAGTTCCGGATGATCTGGATAGGCCGTAGGAACGAATACGGTCGCAGGCAGCCGGAATTGCTTGAGAATTGGCCATGCGATTTCGGCAAAGTCAGCGTATCCGTCATCGAAGGTGATCAGGACAGCACGTTCGGGAAGCGGTAGATTTCTCTCAATCGCGTCCAGAACTTCCGGCATCGCAACCGGGTGGTAATACTTGGCCACATGGCGCATTTGCGCCGCGAAACCCGCCGGGGATGCACTGAGGCTGGGATCATCGGTGAGTGGGTCTTTTAGTTCGGCTACCCGATGATAGGCTAATACGCGAAGCATCTTTTTCCGGAAAGTCACGTTTCAGCGAAAGGACGGCTCGTCGATGGCTGGCGTTTGAGAATAGTTGTGAAGGATTCGAGTCGCCGCACTGGATAACGCCAACAGAAGCCAGAAATACCTCTGATAGGCCAGGTGGGCGAAGGCCGAAGAGATCGCAAAAACCACGAGGGAAAGGAAGAAGCCCGTCGCAGTAAGGGATAGTTCGGGGCGGCTTTGCGCCAAGCGCTTGCGCTGTTCCCATAATCCGTACATGATCGCGACCAAAATGGACAGGAAAAACAAGGAACCTAACAATCCTGTTTCCGCCAGCTTTTCCAAATAAGTGTTGTGGGCCAGGTAATTCTTTCTCTGTTCGATCAAGCCGATGCGGTTCACGTAGTCGCTAGAATAATGTTTGGCGAATTGACCGGGGCCGACTCCAAAGATCGGATGATCCAGAAACACGTGCCAGGCGGCCAAATCGAGCACATACCGGTGAACTACGGAACTATCGGGAGCCTGGTCACCCGAGATTTTGTTGGAGAACAAGCTATTCAAACGCCCCAGAGTCATCATCCGCGTCACGATCGTGGGTGCGAGAACACCGATAAGAAGGCCCACGCCAAGCGCGGAAACAAGAACGTGACGGGGCTTGAGCAATCGCATCCAGACCATCATCCCGAACACGGCGATCCCTGCCAGCATGCACCCCCGTGAATATGTCAGGACGAGAGCGGTCAGGATCAGGCCAGCGGCGACCAAGGCAAGTGCTCGCCACCTGCGGGATGATTCCGTCCGGAACTGCACGGCAGCCAGGGGGAGGAGCACAAGTAAAATCAGGCCATATTCGTTGGCCCCGCCGATGGGGCCCGCAAGCCGAACTTGTCCGACAGCCTGCCCGCCTGCGGTGACCTTGCCTGAGGCCCGCATCCTGTCCATCGTTTCTTGTTCTTCTGGGCCGACTGGAACGGCGAAGTCCACCTGGGCGAACCCGCCATAGTTATTTGTCTCCGTGTGGGTCAGCTTTTGGTAAATCGAAAAGCCGGCCATCAAACTGCCGGCCAGCACTAGAGCCCAGATGGCCCGCCGCAAAACAGAGAAATCCCATATGACATTGGTCAGCAGGAAATACAGGACGACGCCTTCGACCAGAAAATCGCCAATCTCGTTAACCAGGGTCCCCTGGTCGTGCGTAAACAATGACGAAGCGAGACCCGCCGTCAGGAAGGCCAGCATAAGTGCAAATCCGCGGTCGAAGATCAATGGTTCTTTACGAACAAACATTTGATAGAGCAGTGGAATAGCCAGGAACAAGGACAGCATCACGAGTACCACAATGATGCGCGGGTTCCTATCGGCGGATCCGGCGGAATCTTCAATCGCTGAGGCCGACCTCATCGCCAAAACACTGATATTGGAATAGATCGAGAAAAGCACAACCAATGTTCCAGTCTCTGGCCAGCGAAAGGAAATCAGAAGGAGTCCGACAAAGAGCACTGTGCCGGCCGTGAGCATCAGCGTTGGCTTTGCAAAATAGAAAAGCAAAAAACTGGCAGTTGCACAAGGCAACAAGATGCCAATGCGCCTGATTGGAGAGGCGTCAGCGGACATGTTTGGCTCGAGGATCAAGGGTCCTGCGCGAAACTGCGGGATGGGCAAGACCGGTGGCGTCTGTTTTCACTGCTACGGAACCAGGAAGCATCGGATAGGTGACGAAAGGCCGAGCGAATTGTTCAGGTAAGGATCAGTCGCGTGAACGGGAAACTGAGCAGCTCCGGGAAAGTCTCCAGAATATTGAGTTGTTTCTTGGCTACCGCAAGCACTAACAGGGACAAGCAGCCCGCCAGAGGGAGCGCGAAATACAGGCTCAAGGTGGCGAGGGTTTGGATCAAGAGCAGCCCGCAGGCGCTCAACGCAATCGTTAAATAAATGGAAAAGTAGCGCCGGTCCAGGGCTTTGAAATTCGGTGTCGGAAGTAGTCCTGCCTGCAGCAGAAGGTTGTAACTGATGAGGGCAACCGCGGTCCCGATCCCGGCGCCGATGGCCCCGTAGCGGGGAATCAGGAATAGGCAGACCACAACATCAATCAAAACTCCCAAGACGCTCATAACGATGATGTAACGAAGCCTCCCGAGTACTTTTAGCGTTTGCAGGTTGAAGCCCAGCGCCGTATTAAAATAGCTACCCAGGGAAAGCATGGCCAGGATGAATCCTGATTGCTCGTAGCGAGGTCCGTAGAGCAAAACTGTCAAAGGGTGCGAGAGTGAAAACGTCACTGCGAAGATCGGGAAGGACAGCACGGACATCCATGCCGCCGTCTGCCAATAAAGCCTGTTGATTCCGGGGTAGTCTGCCTTCGCAAACAAGCGCGCCGCGGAAGGAATATAAAGAAGCGTGAAGCTGGCCATGACGACGCCGTTCAACTGGGCGGCCGGAACGGCAGCCCGAAAGAAGGCTACATCCGTCATGGACCGAAGATGACCCAAGAGCAAGATGTTGATGGAAGCGATGGAAGCTGTCGCGATTGTTGAACTCAACCCCGGAATGACGAAGGAAAGAATTTCTCCAGCCGGAATCTGGATGGTCACACACTTGAGTTGCCGGAGAAGCCCCTTGTCCTCGAGTAAGCGCAGCAACATACAGATGTAGATCAAAACTCCGAGGGCGCTGGCCAAGAGGTACCCATAGGCCAGGAAGGTTATCGTGCTGTTCTTCCAAATCAGAAACAGGACGACGCCAAGTTTGAGGCTTGGTCCGAGAACATATTTGCGAAAAAAGATATCCTGCGTACTCGCGAAGCTGGCAAAGAGGGCGTCCAAAAGGGCATCGGCTGCCTCGATTGGGACCAGGAAGATCAGAATTGAGAGCAGGGTAACCGCAAGCTTTTCGTGAGTGAGAAAATGGGAAAGCGGCCCATGCACGGCCAGAATAATGAACATGCCCATAAGGATCACGGCGCCCGTGGCAAGAAGGATCGTGCCGAGCATCTTTTCGTATTCGCGATTCTGATGATAGATGGGCACGAATCGGGAGATGGCCTCGTTTAACCCGAGCGCGGCGACGATTTGGAACAAGCCTACGATGCCCAACCCAAAGGCCAGGGCTCCATAGTCTCCTGTGGAGAAGTACCGTACGATCAAGACTTGCGCGGCGAAGTTGATGCTGAGGGACAGACAACGGCCGACCAAAAGCAGGCTTGAACCACGGATGTGTGTCCTGGTCGTATCCTGCTGGCCAGATGCCTTGATCGAGTTGACCGCTTGTTCTACCTGCATATTTCTCGCACGCGAAGGTTAGGAATTAATATCGCCGAACTTCCGGACCATCCAAAAATTCGGGAATGCACCATTGGCGCAGGTAGTGACATAGCAGCCGACTAATTCCTAATTCCTACTGTAGTTAAGTTCTTGTGAAGCGTGGTGCCATGAACTGGGGAGCCAAACCGATCGGGCCACTTGTCGGTTGTTTCAGAAACGGCTGTATCTCTTCGTACAGCTCTGAAAAGTTCAAGGGATACGGGTGCCAAACCGTGTAGATATCCTTCCCGATGAGCGCATGCGAGAGGATCTCGTAGTGAGAAGTAAACGAGCTCTCGATGATGGGATTCGTCGCTTCGGGAAAAGCAAATTTGAATGCCAGATAGTGTTCCAACAGCGGGATCTGTTCGTATTGGGCCAAATGAGCCAACCGGAGCGCCATTTCCGACGGCGGAGTCGGCTTCACCTCGAACCACGGATCATCGTGACTGACAAGAAGAAATACCTTATCGGGCCGTCCAGCTAGCGCTCCCACTTGATTGCCAAAAATCGCTTGTGGCGTGACCGTGGGGGAGGCTCGATGCTCGAGTCCTATCACGATTCTACGCAGAATTTTTCCCAGAGGAGTACGATTGCCCTTCCGTCCCTGTGTGCCATCTTGGATACTGCGAAATCTATGAAGAATGGCCAATTGCAAGAGCCTCGAACGCTTGATAGTTCGACGAACCTGAGGCAGACTTTCCAGGTGCGAGGAAGAGAGTTCAATCATGGTTGGAAGCCCGCACATTTTTTGTCCGTCGCTGCTGACCAGCACCCAATCTTCCCCGACTAATTCGGCTCCCCGGGTGGCAAATCCGAGAAGTGCGGTGGTCTTTCCGCTTTCGGCCCAACCAGCCATCAACACCCCGATTCCATTGTGAACGAATGCGGAAGCATGCACTGACGCGAAGCCTTTTGCCAGCGCGGTTAGCGCCAAGATTGGCTTCAAAAGCGGCACATTTTGAAGTCCACTCTCGCAAACAATTTCACACTTCCTTCCCAGCTGTGCGAATGGAATCCTGACCTTTCCGCCGTTTGCTCCTTCCTCAAAAACGAACAGAGCATTGTCCGTGAATCCGAGTTTCTTGAATCCCAAATGGCGCAAAGGCGGAGTCAGCAAGTGCTTTACAAAACGAAACGTTATATCCGGTTCGCGCAATAACGGAACCTGGTGGACTCCCAGTTGTTTGCTGACGGCTGAAACATCTTCTGGCGAAGGATCAATCAGGCGAATGCCCACAAGGCCGTGAAGATCGAATTCAACCCGCTGTAGTTGACTGGAAGAATTGGGAATCAATTGTTTCACTGTGACACTCTTCACCGATGTGTGCGGGCTCGGCCTGAATTCATTCAGGGCCACGCCGGATAATTACTTGGACAGCTTGCTCACCACTTTAATTCGACTGTTATCTGCCAGGTACAATGGAGTCTGGGCAAGCACCATCAGACTTATCCCCCCCAGCGTTTTGGCAACCAGCCACGGGGATAACGCACTGAGAAACCTTCGGATTGGGTATAGGAGCTTTTCGAGAAGTGTCTGCCGAGAGCCGGGCGCAATGAAGGACGGAGTGTAACGATAGTCGATCACGCGGAGTCCGGCGAAGGCAATCAGGTTCAGAGCCGAAGCGGGATCGAGGACGAGTAGATGGCCGGGATCCTTCAAATTCCTACGGAAGTGATTCCGTAATGCCAGATTCAGCGATCCGTCGAGCGGCAAATGCAGGACAATCAATCTGGCATGGTCGGCGACTTTTTTGAGAAATCCAATCGGGTCTGGAACGTGCTCGACGACGTCAAGCAACGTGACCAGATCCACAGGATCATCCGAGTCAGTGAAATCCTGGTGAATAAAGCGGATGAAGGGATGGATGACGTTTCGAACATGCGGAGACACATCGTAGCCGCGGGCAGCAGTCAGCAGATAACCAGACTTGCGCATCTGCTCGACCATGTGGCTCGTAGTTGCTCCCGCCCCACAACCAACATCGGCAAAAGTTTTAATTTCTTCGAGGGGGCAGTTTGCCCGGAGCAACTGAATAAATTCATTAGCTTTGAACTCACCGTCTTCAGAATGACGATGTAAGTCACTAAAGTATGTTCCCGTCCGGTACTCGTCGCACACGAAACTTGTCATCGTTGGTTTCTCTCGCGAACTTCTATCAATCGCCTATTAATGCCTTTGAACTCAATATGTTTAGCCACGAGGCCAGTGTTCTCTTCTTAGGCGAAGTGCTGATTGGGGCGTGAAGTGTGATTAAATTTTACTGTACTGTATTTGTCCGGTCTGGAGTGTCTCACTCAAACACGCCCGCGCGGATCCAACATTTGGGCTTACGCCTCGTCGCCGCTCTTCGGAAACGATGCCAGCAGCGGAATATCCAGATATTCCTGAACTTCAGCCGGCGTTCGGAACGAGGGGTCCAGATACTCAACCAGAAAACCAATCGCCAAGCTCGAAAGCCCCGCAACGATGACAGCCAGCAGGAGCTGCGTCAACAGAGGTAGGCTAACCGGAGACAACGGCGTTACCGCTGCCTCTGCAATCGCGGCGTTGATAATCCTTCTTTGATCCAGCGCATCGTTAATTCGCGCTTCTTCATGTTTTCGCTGGTAGAGCAAAAAACTCTCTTCGTCGGATTTGACAGTTCTTTGCAGGTCCTGCTGCACCATCGACTCGCGGTCGAGCGTTAGGACCTTGGATTGAAGTGTTCGCAGCGCCTCCGTCATTGCCGTTGCACGTGCTTCGAATCCCACCAGGTCAGCCTTGGCTTTCGCAATCTCTGTCATGACCAATGTATGAGTTGGATCCTCATCGGTGGTCTCCTCACGAATCCCCGCTTGCTCGGCATCGGCAATTGCTGAGGTGGTCTGCGCAATCTGAGTATTGACCTCCTGAACCAACGGGTACGTTGGGTCATATTTCTGCAATAGCTCGGTGCGCTTTAGCTCGAGTTCCAGCAAAGTCGATTTCAGATTGGCCATCAGCCCTGAATTCTCGGTGGTTCGGATCTGGGTCGTCACTCGTGAGGATCCGGAGGCTTCTTGGTCTTCGAGGGCGCGAAGGCGCTGTTTTGTTTCCGCGATCGCCGCCTGGGTTTGACGAATCGAAATGTCGAAGTCCGCGGCTTTTTGCAATGTGAATTGCTTTCCGAAATCCGCTGAAACGACCCCTGTTTGCTGATTGAAGTCTACTAAGCTCTTTTCCGCGCCGGCCAGATCTTTCTGGTATTGATCGACTTGTTGCTTGAAAAAATCGGAGATACCGGGAAGGCGGTGCACTTCCGAGTGCTTCGAGAGGTAAATATCACCTAGTTCCTTAAGGACTTGAACTGCAACCTGCGGAGAACGAGAGTCGTACGTAATCTTGATCAGGTTGGAATTGTTCATCGGATTTACATGGAGATCATTTTCCATCTGGAGAATGGCCTTGAATGTCTGCCCGTTTTTGTCCGGCACAATCCCTAATGCGCTTCGCACATGCGATTTGACGGCAGCGAGAAAAGAATGCGGATCGGGCTGATCCAGCTTACAGTCCTCAACGGCTTTTTGGAGTGAGTCGCGACTTTGGAATAATTCAACTTCCGAGGTCACCTCGTTTTCCGTAAGACCGTGGTCTGCCACGGAATTGTTCGCATTGGTTGATACGACCGGGTCAACGCGTTCGCGTTCCACCAGGATTTTCATCTGCGCTTCGTATGTCGGAGGCAAGATTTTAATCGCGAGGAGTGCTCCTGCCAGCAGGCCGGCGAAAGAAAGTATGATCACGCGCCGGCGGCGAAACACGATCCCCACCAAGTCGCGCATAGATAGTTTTAAGCCTGGAAAGTTATTTCGATCTTGTGTTCGCGAGTGTTGATCTTCCATCATTCGCCTCCCTAGTCAACTCGCTCTCCATCGGAAACTAAGCTGCCATTTTCTTAGCTTTGGAGTGGAATGAGCTGAAAACGCCATTACCGGCAGCATCAGGGCTGCCCTCCCAATCAAGCTTTGCTCAGGGATCCGTGTGTCTGTGCTTCCGCGAGCGCCCACTTGCTTTTCTCCGCGGGCCGGTTTGATTCTCCTAGGGCGCGTTTCAGCACATTCGTGCTTGGATTGTACTCCGGCACAATTTCTTTCAACCGCAACAAGAGTTGGGTTACGTCGCGGGAGGCGCAAATTCGGCGCAGAGAGTCGATCGACTCTTTCATCTCATCGATGGAAATCAGCGGCCCGGTGAAAATCTTCACCTTTTTGTGACTCGTGGCAAGCGTTGACTCATCAAATGATTGGAGTTCTTCATAGAGTTTTTCGCCGGGACGAATTCCTGAGAACTCAATCCGAATATCTTCACCCGGCCTCAGACCTGAGAGGAGAATCAGATTCCGTGCCAGATCCACGATTCTTACCGGATCGCCCATGTCCAAAACGAAAATTTCTCCGCCTTTTCCCATGGTCGAAGCCTGTAACACGAGCTGGGAAGCCTCGGGAATCGTCATGAAGTACCGCAGCATTTCCGGATGCGTGACGGTCACGGGGCCGCCCGATGCGATTTGTTTTTTGAATAACGGGATCACGCTCCCGTTACTCCCCAGCACGTTGCCAAAGCGAACGGACACAAAGCGCGTTCCCCCATTCTGCAGGGAATTTACGGCAAGTTCCGCGAGTCTCTTGGTCACCCCCATGATGCTCGTGGGGCGAACTGCCTTGTCCGTCGAAATCATAACAAAATCTTCGAGCCCGTACTCCGCTGCTGCGAGGGCCGTAAAGTAACTGCCGAATACGTTGTTCTCCACCGCCTCAAACAGATGCGCTTCCATCATCGGCACGTGCTTATAGGCCGCGGCATGGTACAGAATCGAAGGACGATAACGCTCCAAAACCTCTGCTAACCGCCGGGATTTCTGGACGCTTCCAATCTCCGGGTGGAAGGACACTCCAGGAAAATGCTCTTTCATTTCCAAGTCCAAATAAAACAACGCATTCTCCGAAATCTCGTACCCGATGATCGCTTTTGGGTGGAAGCGCGCGATTTGCCGGCATAGCTCCGACCCGATCGAGCCGCCGGCCCCGGTCACCAGGACGACCTTGCCATCGAGTTTTCTCGCGATTTGCTCCTCGTCCAACTGCGCTTGGCTGCGCCCCAGCAAATCCTCCACCGCGACATCCCGAACCTGATTCACCAGGCCGTCCCCTTTTATGATTTCGCCCAATCCTGGGACCGTCTTGAAGGACACGCCAACATCCTGGCAGAGGCGCAGAATCACTGTCATTTGCTGGCCAGAGGCGGACGGGATCGCGATCAAGACAGTTTCAACTTTGTACTTTCGCACTATCGCAGCCAGTTTCTGTCCGTCGCCCAATACCTCCACGCCATGGACGACGATTCCGGCTTTTTTCGGATCGTCATCGATAAGGCCGATGATCTTGTAGGGCAGATCCGCGTTACGCCGTATTTCCGCCAATAGGGTAATGCCGGCGACGCCCGCGCCATAGATAAGCGTCCGTTTCGTGTCGGCTGACGCCTGGTTCGAAGATTCGATCAGGATTCTTGCAGTCAATCGAACTAAAACAGTTAACAATAAACAGACCAACAGATCGAGAACGAAGATCGACCTGGGAAAACCTTTCGGAGCAATTTGCAGAATTGCCAGAGTTCCGAAGAAGGACCCGAGCAGATTTGCCAGAGCCAGGCGCGGAACGTCATTCAGGGAAACTAACCCCCACCACCCGCGGTCCAGGTTTGCCATATGGAATACGATGTTCTTCACAACGATATAGACGAGGAGAGCGGAGACGAGGTGTCCCGTCTCTTCGAGCGGAAAGCTCAGATCGAACCGGAGCAAGAAGGCAATTGCCACCGAAACGGCAAAGATGCCTGTCTGCACCACGAAAATGAGCAAACGGCTCATGGACCCAACTCTTTGAGCAATCTTCTTCGGAGTCACTTGTTGCCCCTTTGGACTCTGCACAGTGGGTTCTTCACTTGCTACTCCCGGTGGACCAATGTCTGCGTCCTTCGCTCGCTAGTGCGGCGAATTCCACTTTCTGCGCGCTCATCGCGCGGAAGAATTCACGGCACGCGGAACAGAAATTGTTTTCCTTGACTGGAGTGCCACACCGCCCGCATTGCTTGCGAGCGACTCTGATGGCGTGCACTTTAACGGCGTTCATTTCGACTTTTTTCACTGGCTGCTGGATGAATCGTTTCCGGAGAGAGCAAGACTAGAGCTTACGATAGACCGATTCGGGGATCGGAAATGTTCGATCGTTCAAAACGACGCCCAAGACTCGAACGCGGACTTCCTCCAAACTTTCCTTAAACCGCTTGGTCGTCTCGCGCCGGGTGGAATTGGCCTCCACGACGAAGATGACTCCGTCAGACAATTGCGCGAATTGCATTAAATTGGCATTCGTGCCCGCGGACGGCGCGTTGATCAGAACGTAATCGAAATGTCTTCGCAACTCTTCAAACTTTATGCGCATGAGATCGGAATTCAACGGGACTCGCGAGTTCGCCTCATCCCCGCCGCAAGTAATCATCCAGAGATTGCTGGAAGCCAGCGGCTGCGCATAGCGGCTGATGGGGGTGCTTTGCAGCACGGCTTCGGATAGCCCCGGAGCGTTCCCAATCTGCAGATGGCGTTGGAGTGATCGCGAATGAAGATCCGCGTCAATCAAACAAACAGTGCCCTGGACCTGGGCGGCTAAGGTTTGCGCGGCTTGAGCGCAAACTCGAGCGCCACCTTCCGCTTCGTCGACGCCGGAAAAGAGAATAACCTTGTTCGAGCCGGAGTCCTGGCCAAGGAATACGCGCTCTACCAACTTGATCTCTTCTTGCTGGGCGATGCTCTTAAAGTCGAGGTATCCACGATTGGTGCGTGTGTGGCCATTGGATTGAATTCCTAGCCATTTGATTGCAGCTTGGAGCCATGCCCTCCACGGAAAGGACAAAAGACCTTGGGAAATCTTCGCAACTTCCATTGATTGCCCGTTGCTGGATTGCCCTTGTCTGACCCGCTTTTCTCGAGTCTGTTGTTCGACTACTTGGTGCTCGGGTTCCGCCGGTTTTGGCACGACGTGCGGGGTTGGCGGCGGAGGAAGCGCCACCGGACTCCGGAACAGAGTCCTGCTCTGCTCCGCCTGTTGTAGCATTTCAAAATTCCTGCTCATGGATTCCCTTCGATCGCTCCGTTGGCTTTCATCTCCGATGAGTTCTTGTCGGCAGAACCTGCAGGCAGCAAGACCTTCTGGCCCACTCTGATCAAGTCAGGGTCCTTCAAATCCTTGTTGTTTTTCCGTACTTCCTGGAGGACTTTATCGTCATAGTGGCCGAGATACTCGATACTAATTCCGCTGAGGGTCTCATTTGTCTGAACCACATGGACAACGGGTTCAGCATCTCCGCTTTGTTTCTGAGCAGGATGTTGATTTACGGGAAGGGCCTTCGTGTTCTCCGAAGAATGCAGAGGGGGTGCGGGATTTGTGGCCTCTCCTGACAACGAGCTTGCGGATGCCGAGTCGGAAGTAGTCGGCGCCCTGCCATCGGCCTTCATCCCGGGGACGCCAAAATAGAGAGTGAGCCCGAGCATGGATGCTGCCAGGAAGATCACTCCCACGACCCACGCGCCCTTACCTTTCAGAACCTCATCGATCAACATCCGTAGATCGAGAGGGTGGGATTGATTTGTCCCTGCTGCAATCTCGGTGACCGCCGGAACTTTCGTTTGCGGCGTGTCGCGCGGTATTGCGACGTCACTTGGGGCCGGTGCCACGGTTTCGATCGGCGCATCCGTTTTCGGCAATGCGGTCGGCTCTGTAAGCATCGTTGCCGTTGGTTGCGAGAGCGGCGTGTCGCGGTGTGCTGCAATTTCACTTTTCTCCAGGCCTGCATTATCGTCTCGCTCCGCCGTCGTCGCCTCCGCCGTGGACATTGCCAGCGCTCCTACGAGCGTTTGGGTGGGCGGCGGCTCACGCATGATCGTGGTGAAATTTGTCTCCGGCTGAATGATTTGATCCGCTGACAACTCCTGCAACATATCCGGCGGAGGTGCCGCCATCTCCTCGATCAGCGAATCTACAGACAGATCGGAAAGGACTTCCTGAATTATGTCCGGCTCTATGTGAGTGCGTCCGAGAGCACAGCCAATGGAAAGAGCACCGGAACAGAGTGTGTTGATAACCCGCGGTATCCCTCGGCTTTCACTGCAAATCAGCTGTACGGCCTCGGGCGTAAAGAGACCGCTGCCAATGTGGCCCGCTACCTTGAGCCGGTGATCAATGTATCCTGCGACTTCTTGCAGCGACAAAGGAGCCAACCTGCAAAGAACGGTGATGCGTTGCCGCAGTTGGACGAGATCGGGATGCGCGAGCTTATGGCCCAATTGCGGTTGACCGCAAAGAATAATTTGAAGAAGTTTTCGCCGCGGCGTTTCAAAATCGGAAAGTAGGCGAATCGTCTCCAGAACCTCATGGCTCAAGTTCTGGGACTCGTCGATCGCCACCACGACGGTTCGACCGACGCGGGCCTCGCTGATCAGGGCTTCGTTTAAGAGCGCGTGCATTTCGACGAGGTCTTTCCCGCCGTACTTGATTTTCATGTCCGCGAGGATGTATCGCAGCAGGTCGACTGAATTGCATTGCGTGTGGAATACGAATACGGTGCGAGCCTTGTCCTGCAAATAGTCGAGCAACCGGAACAGTAAAGTCGTCTTCCCCATACCCGGTTTTGCGACCATGACGGCAAACCCGGAACCGATCTCCACTCCGTAGGCAAGCGAAGCGAGCGCTTCCCGGTGCGTGGACGTAAAAAAGGTATACCTCGGATCCGGCGTGACTCCGAACGGCTGCTCGTGCAACTGGTAGTGGTTGAGAAACATAATCGTTTAGGATCCGAAATGTTTTCTAGGGCGCGTGATTCGAGCCCTGCTTGAAACTACATGACAGGTATGCTCATTCCGAGTCCTGTTGACGGGATGAAGGACTTGATCTTCGACAGGTTGTTCTGAGGCACATAAATCAAGTCGCCCGGATGCAAGTGAACGTCTTCGGTCAAATCGTTTCGGGCCAGCATCTTCTTCATGTCGAGTTGGCTGACTTTCAACCACCCGGCCGACTCCCGGCGATAAATCACAACCATGGAGTGCTTGGATTTTTCGGTGAAGCCACCGGCAATTTGCACCGCCTCGGCTACCGTGGTGTCCCCGCGCAGGTCGTACTTGCCGGGCTTTTCGACTTGCCCGCCCGCGATGAAATAAGGCTTTTCAAAATCCGTCAGCAAAACGTCGATCAGCGGATCGTGCAGGACTTTTGCGTAGGCCTTCTTGATCGCCCCAATGACTTCCGGTACGGACATTCCCTCGACGTATAAATCGCCCGCGGCCCGCAGCGTGATATAGCCATCGGGCTGGACCATCACGGTCTGATCGAATTCCGGAGTGATGGGGAACATGATTTTAAACACATCGCTACTGCGCACCTGGTAGCGCGGGGCGCGCTTCTCGAGGACAGGTTGATCGGCGGGAACGGTCTGGACCACGGTTACATGTTCATCGCCGGGTTGCCCGTTCGCCTGGGCCATTGCGCGTTCCCCAAGGCCAGCAGACGCGCCCACCATCGCAACGGTCAGTAGCAACGTTCCGAAAAACTTACTCAATCTTGCTTTCATGATCGCCCTCGTAGAATTTGTCGCAATTCAAACCAGCTCCCGGGACTTTTCTGTCCAACTGTGGGAACTCGAATCAATCAATTCACCGCTCGGGCCGCGACGCAGGGGCCGCTGCCGATTCGCTCGATGCATGATGCGTCGACTTCGACGGAAACTGACTTCTGGAGTAATTCGGCCGATATAATGAGCCGTTCGAATCCTCGTTTCCGAATTAGAATGCCTTCAATCCCCGTAAGCGGGCCAAACTTCACTCGAACCTGATCTCCGCAACGCAGAAAAGGATGGGGCTCGATCCGAAGGTGGCTTTCCACCGCCAGGCGTATGGCATCAATCTCGCACTTTTGGATGGGTGCAGGGTGACCCGCAAATCCCACTATGGAATGAACGCCGGGAGTGCTTAGAACCTTTGCCCGTCGTTCGAAATTACCGCGAAAGAAAACGTAGCAGGGAAACAGTGGCAACGAGAGCCGTTTCTGCCGGTCATTCCATTGCCGAAGCGCCTCGTAAACAGGCAGAAAAACATCCAGCCCACGACCCAAAAGATTTTCTGCGACACTCTTCTCGTGCTGATGCCGCGTGTATACTGCGTACCACTCATTCATTTCGAAGTCTGAGACGGGAGCGTCGATTTTGATCATTGAGGTAAAGCTCCGCCCTGTGACTCACAGAGAGTGCTCTTTAAAAGTTCTCTCCGCTTGTCCTTCGAGCCGATCCTGCCAAATTCGCGGAGGCGCCCACTTAGCCGGCGCTTTGCGCCGAGTCAGGACTCCTCACCAGAAACCCAATTACCGGCCAGTGTAATGCGCAATGTACTGCCGCTCGTCCAACCCGCCTCGATTCACTCTTCGGTTCCGGGTTTGCGGATCGAAGCGTCGAGGTCCCACCGGCCGCTGGTGCCTGGACCAAGTTTGTAGGCGGTGATATTCACAGCCAGAGCGGGCAGTTTCTCTTCTCCCAAAGGAAGGTCCAAGCGCACGACCTCGCCCTCACATGCAACCTCAAGCCCTGCCTGGTCGCCCGAGGAACTCAACAATAAGAAGTTCAATTCCACGTGTGACCCGCGTCCCGCGCACTGCTCGCATCGAAACAGCACACCCGTCGAGCTGATATTCTCCGTCTTGGCTCTTCGCCAGTCGTCTTCGCACGACACCCGATAGCGAAGAGGAGCCTCGATTGGAAAGCGTTTGGAGCGCCTCAAATCGTGCTCGTCGTCATTCAACAATTGACTCTGCATTCATTCGCCCGTAACACAAGAACGATATCCTTAGCGTTATGTATGGAGTGCGCGCGTCTTGAAAGTAAGGTGCAAGGCCCGCGTTTCACCCGGTGCACTGCGCATCATTGGGATTCCGGCGCTTCCGGTCAATGGCTCGAAGGGGGGTAGCCCGGTAGGGGGGACTAAGGTGCCATACCTGTCCCGGCCGGAATGGAAGGCTCGAACACTCCTGTTATATTAAACAAGTATAATATAAATATAATAATATACGCCTAGCGCCGTCTCGGTGTATGATTGGATTTCCGCCTTAGGCGTCCACGGGGAAACACTCGAATTCATTTTCATAAACGCGCTGCAAAGCAGGCCTAATCAGGGCATCCGTCCCTTAGCTGTGAGCGATATGTATGTAATAGTACGTTAGCATATGAAATATGAACCCATCAAATGGATGGAATCGATTCGGAAGTCGCGCAAGGCGCGAACTCGGGTCTTTGTCGGCAAAACCCCCTGCGAAGTTTGACTCGGCGCACGTATCGTTCCCGGCTTGGAGAGTGCCGGTTTTCAAATGGCACCTCGATTTTGAATATTCTATGCTTGTATCCCGGCACCACTTTTACTATACTCAATGCATTCTTCCTCTTTGATGCGGGGAGAACAGGCGGCTCGCGTCCCCGGGTCCCGTTGAAACAACAGACAGCTTAATTGAAGCTAGGCGTCCTGGCGCGGGTGCTCCGACTTGTATCCCCCTCTCCATCGGGTTACGAGTCCTGCAGATAAATTTCGTCAGGTAGTATCGCCAGATTCGCCAGCTCGGGGGATAGTTCGCCAATGGATCTGGCTCCCAGCCTGGGATCCAATTGCCAGAGCCACCGGTACAGTGTCCGCTTCGGACCGGGGCCGGAACGAGCACTGGGCTTGGCGCGAGTCTGGACAGCAGTAGGCATCTTCCTGCTAGTGTGTCTGCACCCGCTCTCCACCGATTTCCCGGCCAATCAAGCCGCGCTGTGCGCCTCCGCGTTTGTTCTTTATAGTTTCGTTTTATTCTTGCTTCTCCGGGATCCTCGCAATTGGTCCAACCGAACTCGAGCTTGGCTCCACGCCGGCGACGTGATGTGGGTCGTCATCTTTCCTCTCCTCGTGCCCGAACCGCGAGTCTGCATGCTCGCATTTCTGTTTGTCCTGACCGCGGCAGCGCTGCGCTGGAGCCCAAGTCGCATCTTGGAGACGAGCGCTGCGATTGCTCTGCTCGTGGGCATTGGGCTGCTGATCGAATATGCCCTGCCGGGCGGCGATACTTGGGATGCGTTTCTCTTCATGAACGGCTCCTATATCTTCTGGGGCATCTTCGCTCTTTTTGCCGCTGGCTTGATCTGGTTTTTGGCCAGGAGGGAAGCCGCGCAACGATGGGAAGCGGCTGCCGACTCGGCCCAGCGCGCGCACTCCCGTGTCTCCGTCGAACTTCACGACGGCATCGTCCAGAGCCTCTTTTCCGTCGAGTGCTACATCGAGCGAATTCGCTCGAAGACTGACGATTTGTCCCCTGAAGTCTCAGAGGATCTCGCAAATCTTCAAGATCTTGTGCACAAGACCTCGGTGAAATTGCGAGATATCGTCTGGCAGGAGCGGCCCCTCGACCTCGGATCGAAATCCTTCGTCGAATATGTCAATACCCTGGTCGCTGAGTTTGAGCAGGACACGGGTATAGCCGTACGTTTCACCTGGGATTGCGGAAAAATTTCTCCGCCTCCCTCCGGCGCCAGTGAACTGGTGCGAATTATTCAAGAAGCCTTGCTGAACATCCGCAAGCATAGCGGCGCGCGCAACGTCGCCATAAACTGCGGGGTGACGCGAAGTAGCTTGCGGTTCTGGATCGACGACGACGGCCAGGGTTTCGATTTCTCGGGCCGCCTCGGAATGGTCGAGCTCGAAAGCACCGCGCAAGGACCTTTCGTGATTCGCGAACGCGTCTCTGCACTCGGCGGCGAACTCGCTGTGGAGTCCAACCCCGGGCGTGGCGCACGCCTGGAAATCGCGCTCCCGAAGGACGCCTTTGTATAACGTCGCGCATACCGTCCGCGTGCTGATCGCCGATGATCATCCGGTGTTTCGGGAAGGTCTGCGCTTGCTCCTTGAATTGGACCGCAAGATCCGCGTGATCGGCGAGGCTCGTGACGGCCAGGAAGCCGCCGAGCTGACGCGCAAATTAAAGCCGGACTTGGTCCTGCTAGACTTGCGAATGCCGCGCTGTACGGGGATCGAGGCGCTCAAACTGATTCAAAAATTGCCCTTCCAGGTGCGCGTGCTCATCCTCGCCACGGAAGTCGAGAGGCACGACATCGTGGAGGTCCTCAAGTGCGGCGCCGCGGGAATTGTCCTGAAAGAATCGACCACGCAGCTTTTGCGCAAGAGTATCCACGCAGTTGTGGCAGGCGAGTACTGGGTCGAACGGCAAAACATTTCGGATCTCGTCAGGGAATTGACGAGGCGTCCAGGCCGCGCATCCCCGGATGTGCCGAAAGGGCCCTGGCGTTTGACGCCTCGCGAACGGCAGATTGTCGCGGAGGTGGTTGCGGGCAGGACAAATAAGGAAATCGCCCAGGAACTTTGCGTCAGCCTTCAGACCGTCAAACATCATCTCACCAACATATTCGACAAGGTCGGTGTGCACAACCGGCTGGAATTGGCGCTCTTCTCAGTCCACAATTCGTCGGGCGGTGGCCAAAACAATGAAATTGTCAAGGAGCCAGATGCGTCATTGCAAAATAGCCCGCAGTTTGCGGCCACGCCCCACGCGCATTCAAAACGAGCGCTGGGCTAGCATCTAGCGCTGTTCCGTTACGAAATGGCTCCTCAGCACCGCACACTAGAACCGTAAGATCGCTACGATCCTGAACCGGATCGAAGAATCGCAGTGGATGGACAAAAGCCAATCGCCGTCTCCCCTGTTGGACAGAATGATTTCCTGATCCCGAGAGCAGGGAATTAGTACTAAACCCACAGTACTTGCCCCAATAGCTCCTCCGAACTATTGAGTCCACCGGCTTCCCTTGCGAATATCGTGGCAGGAGAGTGTTGACCTTAGGAGGAGCGCATGTTGGAGGGCCTTGTTTTTAACAATCTAGGAAGTGCCAATGAAAGGCTTTGGCGTGCCGTCATTGATAGCGCGATCGCGGACTGGGTGCGCGGTCCGAACCTCCACAAGCGCAAGGCCGAATACTTTCTGTTTCAGGATGAAGAAGACTTCCCGTTCGTTTGCCGTTCTGCCGGATTAAACCCGCAAGCATTTCGGGAGACTCTCTGGACGATTCGCGCTCAAGCTGCTTCTGATCTCAGCACGAACGTCGCCTAGCGACACGCCAACGGGCAGACTTCCACAGCGGCGATTTTTTTGTTTTCTAAATGTAAGGTGATGCGTTTCCCGTTTAGGCGGTAGCCGCGCTCCTAGCGTGATCAGCCCGGTTTTACGTTTGCCGAGCCTCCGGGGCAGCTTCTCTCTTTTACGGCCCGCAATAGCTACTGTGCGGATGCCCGCTTGGAAGTAATCTGCGAGCCTGTGCTTTCTCCAGTAGGATCGACGAAACCAATTCGATCGCCAAAGTATTCGGTAAACCAAACTCTTCCCTTGATGTCCGCCCCGATGAATCGTGCGTAGGAACGATCTGGCCGCTGCGGAATCGGGTATTCGGTGAAAAGCTCGGTCTTCGGGTCAAATCGAGTGACATTGTTCCCGCTCATGTCCGCAAACCAGACGTTTCCATCGACTTGATTGTAGGTGACCCCATAGACTGTCGCGTTCGGCGTGGGAGGCTTGTAAAACTTCACCGCTCCAGTCTTCACATTCAATTTTCCGAATCTATGCCCCAGGAAGTCGCCAAACCACAGATTATCCTGCGGGTCGACCGTAATGCCTCGAATGCTGACCGTCCCTTCGGGGCGAATGTCCTTTGTCTCTCCGGTGGCCGGATTCAGTTTGACCAGCGTCCCCAAAGCGATTTCGCTAAACCAAACCATCCCCTCGTTGTCTACAGTTACGTCATAGGACCTACCTTGGGCAGGGTGCGATTCCCCAGGAATTTCTCCCCAATCCTGCATCGTACCCTTCGGATAAGCCGCCGGAACCGCATACGCATGGGAAGAGAACTGTTGCTTCTTCACATCGAAACTCCACAAGTCTCCCGAAGTCCCTCCTGAGAACCAGATGTTCCCCGAATGATCCAAAGTTAATGTGTGGGCGGCGGGTGCTTTCTTTTCCGGCCAATAATATTGTTTCACCTCGCCGGTTTCAGGATCCACCGAGGCCAGCTTGGCCGGGTCATCGCTGTGCGCCAGAGCCACCCAGTAACGTCCGTCACTCGCCACGGCTCCTGTATGAGGGCGCGCTTTTTCAGTCAGCAGCGGATATTCCTGAAACGTTTCCCTCTCCAGGTTGAACCGAGTTGCTTTGTTGCCGTAGAAGGATTCCTCGCCGAACCATGCGACGTTGGTTCTTTGGTCGATTTCAATGCTGTGAGGGCGGGAAATTTTCGTTGGCACGTCATACTCAATCAGAGTCGCGCGCAGTGCTTCGTCGGACGGCTCGATGTGTTTCACGTGCGCCTTGAGTTCTGATGGGTCCGCCTCCAGGCTGAAATAAGATGAACTGGGTCCAAAGTCTTTTTCCAAAGCCGCACTGAGGGCCTCGAGTTCCTGCGGGGTGGCATTCGCGAAGGGTTCATCGGTGGCCCCGTGCGTCATTTGGGGTAGAAAATCCTTCCAATCGGAGGCGGATTGGCCGCGCCTGTGTATGACGGTGGGTAAGCTGTGACATTCAATGCAGTGCGACCTAAGGAGTCTCGTCTCCGGAGTATCCGACAAGAGACTTTCCAATTCCGAGCCGGTAAGGCGCGCCAGGCTGAGATTCGCCGGCGCTAGAGTAAAATTCGTTTCTCCCGCCTTCGTTGTGTCCACCGATACTTTCTTTACGGCGTAGCCGTACGCTTCGACAGTGACGTCATAGGTTCCCGCAGCAACGGCAATCTCATATTTGCCGTCCTTCTGCGAAAAGCGGCTGATTGTTTTTATTCCTGACTTGGCGCTGACGACCGCCCCGCGGATGGGTTTGCCGGAACTGTCCGTCACGACGCCCTGAACCACGATGGTCGAGGCGGGGAGCGTCGCCGTTGCGCACGTGGCCGTTAGAAAGGCCCACAACATCCTGCGAGCGACTTTTTTCATATGTCTCCTGACTCAGGCGCGAGCCCAGCAGCACTCAGAGCGGGCCATTCCCCTTGGCTTGTGACCTAATGGACGCATCCTAGCAGTTTTCGCGCAGCACTTCCAGATTGCCCGGCGCGCACCAGCGAAGGTCGGAACCGCCATGTCCTTAACCAGAAGGATACGCTTGCGGGTTTTTCTCTGCACACCCTGTTCGCCGTGCTCTAAGCTTTTAGAGGCCAGCCGTGGATGACCATGATGTTCGAACACCTTGATACCGTACTTGCTTTTATCGCGGTGATGCTGGCTGCAAGCCTTGTCATTACCGCAGGCACTCAGCTTGCCATCAGCTTGCTGGGTTTGCGTGGCGCCAACCTGCGCAGCAGCCTGGCGGATCTGTTCGAAAACGCGACCCAGGATGGAGACGCAAGGCGCTATGCCAGGGTCATCGCGCACAGGGTCTTGCGGCACCCGTTGATTTCAGACTCAGCATTCACGCGGTTCTTCATCCGGATCGACAAACTTCCCTTCGTGCCGGCCGACGCGGCGGGAAAATTGCGCTGGGCGGGCAGCGAAATCCCGCTGCAACCCTGGCTGCTCGGAGCGCTGGGCGGCCTTCTTATGTGGCCCGCCACGCTAGCTATTTTCAATCGACTTTCTCCCTTGGATATATGTGAGTATACGGGGTTTATCGACCGTTACGTTCCGATGCTTAGTCTCTGCGAACACCCCTGGCGCAGCGGTGCAATTCTCGGAGGGATATTTTTTGGCCTGCTCAGCCGTTGGCGGCTGGCGACGTCCGTTCGCGTGGATGAGCTGATCGGCGTGCTCGATAAGCTCTCGGCCCCGGCGGGCGGCACACTGCCCGACCCGGCCCAGCGCGCGATGCTGGTAATCGCTGGCGAAAGGCGCAGCCGGCCGCGCCTCAAAACGAACCCTGCGTCCGCGCAAAATGAAGGGATCTTCCCTGATTCGCCGGAAGGGAGTGAAGGCGGAGTAGCTGTCGCCGTGGAAAAGTCGGTCACGCAGGCTTCAGGCTATGCGGCGGATGCGCGTCTGGAAGGTTTGGCCCTGTGGTTCGGTCGCGCCATGGAGCGGGCCTCACAACGGTTCACCGTGCAAGCCCGTTTGATTACCGTAGTCCTGTCTTTCGTTCTCGTTTTCGCCGCGCATCTCGACGCGATCCGTCTGTTCCAAATGCTATCTTCCAACGCACAGCAGCGAGCTCAATTGACCGCCAGCGCCGATGCCATGATCAAACAGGCGGAACAACTTCCGCGGGGAAGAGAAGGCGCAGGTTCGCAGGCAGCGAGAGAAGTTGCGCGGACGGCTGTGCCCGACGTTTACCGAAACGCGATGGTCGTTGTTCTGGAGGTCACTCCCGCTCCCGCAGAGCTACCAAAATCAAAGCCGCGCCGTTCCTCACGCGGCGTTGCCACGCGGTCGGGCGGCTCTCCGTCGCTGTCGAATGGCGGCCCAGACACGCCCAATGATATTCAGATTTCGACGGGTGTCTCACAGGCAGGAGGGGAAGGCGGTCAAGCCGTGCCGGCCGTCTCTCAGTCCTTGACGGAGACTCCACAAAGAGAACGAGAGAATAAAGGTGCGTCGGGTAAGGCCAAGTCCGCGACAAAGGAACGAGAAAAATCAGTGGTCATGCCTAAAGAGGACGCTGAAACGATGGAAGCGAAAGTCAGGGCATCGAAGGCGCTCGAAGCGAGGCCAGGGTTTGCCAGCAGGGAAGATGCGGTTCTTTGGCTCCGCTCGACTCTGGATGGAGATCCCGCGCTCGAAAACCTAGCCGCTTTCTACGAACAAGAGGTCAACTCCGATTTATCTGGCGACGCCGACAAGCTGATTGATCATTCCGTATCTATCAAACGCGAACTCGCACGCACTCAGTTCCAACTGCTCCCGGAAAAATCGCAGGACTGGCCCCCAAACGAGCATGAGCTCCCGGGCCTGCTGATTTCAGTTGTATTTCTCTGCCTGGGCGCGCCGTTCTGCTACAACCTGTTGAAGGCCATTGTCAGCCTTCGGCCCCTGCCAACGATAAAGTAGGACTTATAAACACACAGAACCCGTTCATTTTTCCTTGTAAGAAATTCCTATTCCGCGCCCAGGAAAGCGAAACGCAGGATAAAGAGCGCGGAGAGAACCCAGATGAGCGGGCTGATTTGCCGAATCTTTCCGGTGCCAATCTTTATGAATGTGAAGGAGAGCAGCCCCAGGCTCAATCCGGTGGCGATACTGAAGGTGAGCGGCGTTGCCACGGTCGTGATAAATGCGGGGAACGCTTCGGTAAAATCGTCCCAGTGCACCTTGGCGAGTGACGCGCACATGAGCGCGCCCACCAGAATCAGGGCCGGAGCGGTTGCATATGTCGGAACGGCGGCGACGAGCGGGGCGCAGAAAATTGCTGCAACAAAAAGCCCCGCGATGAGGACGTTGCCGAGGCCGGTTCGCGCTCCCGCGGCAACGCCGGCGGCGCTCTCGATGTAACTTGTAACCGTCGACGTTCCCGTCAGCGCTCCCGCCATCGTGCCGAAGGCGTCGGCCAGCAGGGCGCGGCTTGCTCGCGGAAACTTTCCGTTGCGCAAGAATCCGCCCTGTTCACAGACGCCGACCAGGGTTCCCACGTTGTCAAAAAGATCCACAAAGAAGAAGACAAAGACCAAGTCGCCAAGGCCGATTTTGAAGGCCGAGCGAAAATCAAGTTTCAGGAATGTGCCGCCCGGATGAGGCCATGAAAATACATGCGAGGGCACGCTCGTGAGACCCAGAGGTATTCCCGCAATCGCAATGACCACAATGCCGATCAGAATCGCGCCGCCGATTCGGCGGGACATCAGGATGGCGATCAGAACCAGCCCGAACGCCGCAAGACGCACTTCCGAATCGGAAGATTTTCCCAGGCCTACAAACGTCGCCGAGTTGGCCACAATTATTTTGGCGTTGCGCAGGCCCACGAAAGCGATGAAGAAGCCGATGCCCGCGGCCGTGCCGTGCTTCAGGGAATCGGGAATGTCGTTAACGATGTGCTCGCGGATATTGGTGAGCGTCAGAATCAGAAAGAGCGTGCCGGAAAGGAAAACGACACCAAGCGCCGTTTGCCATGGCACGCCCCGCCCAAGAACAATCGAGTACGTGAAGTACGCGTTCAACGACATTCCGGGAGCGAGTGCGATCGGATAATTCGCCCACAGACCCATCACCAGAGTGGCGAGCGCCGCCGAAACGCAGGTTGCAAAGAGCACGCCCTCGACCGGCATGCCCGCTTCACCCAGAATGCGCGGGTTCACGACCACCACATAGGCCATGGCCATGAACGTCGTTAGCCCGCCAAGAAGTTCGCGGCGAACCGTGGTCTTGTTTTCGGTGAGATGGAAAATTCTCTCGAGCAACGCGCGCCTCTCTGAAAAGTGCGCCACTATAGGCCGGAGCGGCCCGCTCCGTCAACGGTGAACCTCAGACGAACAGGGTATCTTGTTCTCCGGGACTTATCGAATTGTAGATGCGGGAGCTTTCGATTCGTTTTTCAAATGCGCCTGTCCTCCGCCAAACCTTGCGTCCATCGGGCCGCGCATGTATGGTACGGCATGCCCAGCCGCAATGAACCCGACAAGAATACGAGTGGCGCAGCGTCCACCGCACAAAATGGATCGGTCCAAATAAAAATTGGCGAGTATGGATTGCGCGGCGAGGCGCTCTCCCCGATGGAGACGCTTGGGCAATCGGTCTCCACGATTGCGCCCACTTCCACTCCGGCGGCAACGATTCCACTTGTGGCCGCGCTGGCGGGCAACGGCACCTGGCTCGCTTATCTTCTGGCGATGATTGCGATTCTGCTCGTGGCGTGGTGCATCAGCCGATTTGCGCGATACTCGGCCTCGCCCGGTTCGCTCTACACCTACGCGGCCATGATTCTCCCGCCATGGCTCGGCGCCGTCGCCGCATGGAGCCTGCTGCTTGCGTACATTGCCACGGGATCGAGCGTCATTGGCGGCTTCTATCATTACGCAAATTTCTTATTCGTCGATGTCGTGGGGCACGGTTTTTCCGGCACAGCTCTGGCGTTGCTCGTCACCGGAATCTCCATGTGGATTGCCTGGCGCGACGTAAAAATTTCCGCCCGGCTGATGCTGTGGATCGAAGCAGTTTCTTTGCTCGTGATTGTTGTGGTCGTGGCGCTCGTCCTCGTGCGAAATGGCCTTCATTTGGATCCCGGCCAACTGCGTTTAACAGGAATGACCGGCGGCGGCTTGCGGCTCGGTCTGGTGTTGGCGTTATTCAGCTTCGTTGGATTTGAGAGCGCGACCACGTTAGGCGCCGAGGCGCGCAATCCATTAAAAACAATTCCCCGCGTGGTAATTGAGAGCGCGGTGATCGCGGGCTTGTTTTTTATTCTCTCCGCCTATTCGGAAGTGCTGGGCTTCCACGTGGCTGGACAAGATTTGGGCACGAGCCAGGCTCCCATGCACGTTCTGGCCAACGTCGCTCGCGTCCCCGTTCTGGGAATCCTGATTGACGTCGGAGCTGCGGTCAGTCTCTTTGCCGGAACCTTGGGCTGCATCACGGCTGCGGCGCGCGTTTTGCTTCTCATGGCGCACAACGGCCTCGCGCATGACACATTTCGCACGACGCATGCCCGCAACGAGACACCTACATTTGCAATCCTCGCCACAGGCCTTGCCGCGGTTCTGCCGGTTGCCGTGCTGGCCTATCGCGGATCGAGCGGGCTGGATGTCTATGGTTGGATGGGCTCTCTTGCTACGTACGGCTTCATCGTAACCTACGCGTTGGTTTGCGTCGCGCTGCCGCGATATTTGCGCGACCACGGCGTCTTCCGCCCCGGCGCGCAAATCATTCCGTGGCTGGCCTTTATCGCGATGCTCTCCGCGCTGGTTGGAAATCTATACCCGGTGCCCGAGGGCCCCTACGGAAAGCTGCCATACATCTACCTGGTGTATTTGAGCGCGGGGCTCCTATTGTTTTTCTGGCAAGGACGAAAAGAGAGCAAGGCTTGAATCGGTGAGACGCCCGGACTGTTCGCACGCCTGGAACGGCGGTTTCGAATAAGAATGAGCGGAAGAAAGGAACCCATAGCAACGCAATCTCATTACTTTTCCCGTTTTAGGAAGGCTGTCTGTGCCATTTCCAATGCGCCGTTCGGTGCATGCAGAAACAGATACAAATACCTGATGGCGAAGATTGAAAGATTATGCTTTTCATCCGGCCAAGAATGGCGTAAGTTCCTTCAAATTATGGAAGGCCTTGAGTGGCAGCAATGTGGGGGGTGCAGCCTCATTTAAAGAAGCCCTCAATTGGTGTTTTTGGATTTTTGATTTTCGACTTAAGAGAGGGGATTAAGTATGAAAATGCGCATCGTTCGTTCCGCATTGCTTCCAGCCGTATTCCTCGCCATAGCCTTTCTGATGATACCGAACGCTTATTCCCAGACAACACTCGGAGGGATCACCGGCACGGTCACGGATTCATCCGGCGCCGTAATCTCGGGCGCGACGGTCACCCTGGTCGGCAATGAGACGAAGTTGAACCGCACGCAGACCACCAGCAGCACCGGCTCCTACAGCTTTGTGAACCTGCCCATCGGGACCTACAATCTCGCTTTCACGCAGCAGGGTTTCGAGTCGCAGAACGTTCCTTCCATCGCGGTACAGGCGAATCGTACCGCGACCGTGAACGCCGAACTGAAAATCGGCAATGTGAGCGAGTCGATCACCGTAGAAGAGACCCCGCTGATCAACATGGTGGACACGACCAACGGCTACGTGATGGACAAACTGGAGATTGAATCAGTTCCGCTACCCACTGGATCGTTCACCGGGCTGGCGATTCTTTCGCCCGGCGTGAGTGCGGAACTCTCCTCCGGGACCGGCGCCAATGCGGGCCTGGGCAACGCGCCGATGTGGGCGAACGGACAGCGCGACACCAGCAACACCTTCATGATGAACGGCGTCAGCGCTTACAGCTTGTTCAACGGCAAGAGCACCAGCGAGGTCAATTCAGCCCGCGTGGTGAATAATACCGGCATCGGCACCACTGCCGCGCTCAGCTCCGTTCCAGTTCAGAGCAGCGCTTCCGTTTATCTTGCCATTGGCGAATCCATCCCTTCGCCGGCTCCTGAAACCATTTCGGAAGTGCGCGTAAACACATCCATGTATGACGCGCAGCAAGGCGGGAGCAGCGGCGCGCACATCGACATGAGCACCGCGTCCGGCACGAACAACATTCATGGCACCGCCTACGTGCACCGTGGAACGAATTGGCTGAACGCCGATCCGTATTTCTTCAATGCCGATCCGAATATTCCCGCGAATGAAAAGAATCCGGAACTGCACCGCTATACCGCCGGGGGAGCAATTGGTTTGCCCATCAAGAAGGACAAACTGTTCTTCTATGGGAGCTACCAGTACACACACGCCTCCGACCAGGAGATTGGCATTTCTCGCGCGTTCGTACCGCTTGGATTGGGTGCGGGCACCGCAGCCAATGGTGCATCGTGTACTGACCGCTCGGTCAATTGCCTGGCGACGCTCGCCAACGGCGATATGATTAATGGTCTTCCCACAAACCCAGATCCAACCGCCAATACACTGGCGGGAAACGGCACTGCAGCGTCCATCGGCACAGGACCGGGACAGATCAACCCAATCGCTTATGCCTTGTTCAATTACAAGTTGCCTAACGGCCAGTACCTAATTCCGAATTTCAATCCCAATTCGGTAGTTGGAAATATAGCTGCAAATCCGGCTAAGGCCTTCGGCGGTAACGCGGCTATTCAGTCCGCGATGACGGAAGCATTCCCTGAGGATGCGGAGGTTCCGGGGACTGCATTATTCTTAGCCCATCAGGCCGTCGCAAATTTGGACTGGAATCCCAATTCGTCCCACTCCTTTTCCGCTAAGTATTATTATCAGCATGACCCCACTGTTGCTCCGTACGCGTACTCGCAGGTAGCCGGTTTTTCGCAGCGCCTGGATGCTGGCAGCCAGGTAATTTCCCTGAGTCACACTCAGATCGTAAAGTCCAACTTGAGCATCACTGAGATTTTCGGTTTCATTCGGGAAAAAGCCTTTAGCACGATGGACCAGCCGTTCACGCCTTCGTCGTTCGCCGCCGCGGCAGCTCAGATGCCCGAAATCGCGAATGCCATCGCCTCGAAAACGATAACGCCTGATGATCTGCTGATTCACAATTTGAGCGGATCGAATATCTTTCCCGGCATCGGCATCGTGGACGCTTCCCCGATCTTCCCGTCCTATCCTTACAGCACGCTGATTGGGTCCGGCTCGGCCGGGCAGGGTGCGTACACCGGCGTTTTTCAAAGCCGGTTCAATCCCTCGGCAAACGCAATTTGGACCTTGGGACGGCACACCGTTACATTTGGCGGCAGTTTTGCCTATACGCAGATGAATACGAAGGATTTGAGAGATCAAATGGGGATGATCGCGGCCCAGGACTTCGATACTTTCATGCAGGGTCAACTCATCGACGATTATCTCTACAACATAACGGCGACGATTAATGGGAATGCCAATCGCTATTGGCGCGCCAGAGAGTCAGGGGAATATCTGCAGGATAAATTTCAATGGCGCTCGAACCTGACCATTACAGCGGGCCTTCGCTTTGATTGGAATGGCGGCCTGACGGAGAAGAACGGGAATCTCCTCAATTTCGATCCTTCGCTTTACTCGTACGACCCAACGACTGACACGCTTAAATCGAATGGCTTGATCATCGCGGGTAATAACCCGAAATTTGCGACGAAGGGTGTCAGCGATACTACCCTGACAGGCCGCCAATGGGGATTTGCGCCTCGCCTTGGGGTTGCGTGGAGCCCGAAGAGGTTCAATAGCAAGCTGGTGGTCCGGGCAGGATGGGGGATGTATTACGACCGCGGCGAACTTTACTCCTACTTGTCACCGGGGCTAACCCAGAACATCACCAACGGCGGGCCTTTCGGAATCAATCAGCAGCAACCCTTTGTAAACACACAGTTTTGTCCGACGGCCTTTCCTGGTCCTTTCAATCCATGCACCGGTACCGGCACAAGCACCAATCAACTCGCTTTCCCGTGGGGTGTAGCGCCAGGCACGCAGCCAACAGGGGATCCAACCTCGATTATTCCAACGACGAATTTAGCGCAAGGCCTTACGTTTACGGCTCCGCCCTTCTATCTGGGCGCTTATGCACGGAATAACAAACTTCCTTACACGATGAACAGCACTTTGGACATTCAGTGGCAGCCGCGCAACGACTTGGCAGTCGATATTGGGTTTGTAAACGGACTCGGCCGACATGAAGTCATTCCCATACCCTTCAATCAGGCGAGGATCGCAACTCCGACCAACCCGTTGTGCGGACCGGCGGCCGTATGTCCGGCAGGGGCTATGTTTCCTCAGTCCTACACATACGGATATACAGTTCAAACGTGTGTCCCCGCGCCTGGACAATTCGACCCGTGCCCGGCCAATTTGCCAAATGGGCAGGCCATGCTGGTAACGTCTGAGGGCGGGAATATCGACCTGCGCGTCCCTTACATTGGGTACGGAGCGGAGTCGGAGTCGTATGTTGCCGAAGGAATCTCGGCTTACAACGCTTTGCAAGCGCACGTCGAAAAGCGGCTAAGCCACGGCTTGCAATTGGGCGTTTCCTATACGTTCTCTCACTCACTCGACGAGCAGAGCGCCCTGGGTCTCTTCTACAACGGCAACAATCCTCTGGATATCCGTAACGCGTATGGCTCATCGGACTTCGATCGCACACACGTCGTTAATATCGATTATCACTATGAACTCCCAAAATTCTACCCAACCACTACCTGGGAGGGCAAAGTCGCCGACGGATGGGCCGTTCAAGGTCTAGTTGTTGTCCAAAGCGGACAGCCTTACAGTATGGTTGACTATTCCGGGGCGGTGGGAAGCATCTTCTACGGCATTTCCGATGGAATCACGAACCCCATCGTGCCGCTCGCTCCCGGTTGCACTCCCCAGAACGCCCTCACCGGGGCCAACGGCGCCACACCGGGGGTTCCCGCTCTGAAGCCAAACTGCTTCACAGTGCCCATTCTGAACCCTGGCGATTTAAACGGTGCTATTCCCGGATCGTCTGTGGGTAGCCCTTCCAATCCTACTGGGGCTAATCCTGCGGGGGACGTTTTCGAAACCAATTTCACGTCGGGCCAGCGCAACATTTTCCGCCAACCCTGGCAAAGTCGCGCCGACTTGTCCGTCATCAAGACGACGCAATTGACCGAACGTTTTTCCTTGAAGTACAGCTTCGACGTCTACAACCTGACTAACCACCCGAGTTTCGATATTCCCATTGACAACGTGTCGCAAAACCTATTTTTCGCAGGGTTTCCGACTCAGCTTGCGCCAGGGCAATCGCCCCTGCCGACTGGATGCGGCACGTCTTCTCAAGGCCAGCCGCCGAGCATCTATTACTGCCCAACTGGACTCGGCCAAACCACCAAAACAATTGGCAGTCCGCGGCAGATTCAGATGTCGCTGAGCCTTTCGTTCTAAAATTTAGTTACAAATTCAAAGCGGCGGCTTCCCAGCGGGAGGCCGCCGCTTTCTTTTTTGGTGTGTGGTCTCGTTCAGAGGATCGAGATTGTGTTTACAGATTGTCGAAGAACTCAAAGTGCTGTCATTCCGAGGCACGCTGCGTGCCGAGGAATCTCTCTTCTCGGGCCCGCATCGAAGAGAGATTCCTCGCTCCGCTCGGAATGACAAAATAGACGCCATGTTTCGGAGGCTGTTACGATCGAATTCTGACGATACTACACTTCTCCGATATCTTCGTGCCAAATCGCGGGATTCTTGCGAATGTATTCCGCCATCATCGAGACACATTCCGGTGAGTTCAGATCGACGACATTCACGCCGAGCGAACGCAGCCAATCGACGCCGCCCTGAAAATTTCTGCTGTCGCCCACGACGAGCGTGCCGAAACCGAATTGGCGGACGAGTCCGCTGCAATACCAGCACGGCGCGAGCGTCGTGACCATGATCAGGTCGCGATAGCTGCGCTGGCGGCCCGCGTTTCGGAACGCGTCCGTTTCGCCGTGTGTGGAAGGGTCGCCGTCTTGCACGCGGCGGTTGTGGCCCTTGCCGATGAGGCGGCCGCTTTGATCGAAGATGGCTGCGCCAACCGGGATGCCGCCCTCAGCCAATCCCAATCGTGCTTCCGACAGCGCAACTTCAAGCATGGGCGCATAATTCGCTTCTTGCTTCATCGTCCCTCGGTGAATAGATTTGAGAAATTGATCTCTTTTCTAAGATGTCCCTGCAGCGAAGACAGCCCGTCGACATTTTGTGCTCGGCGTTGGTTTATGTAGCGCCCGCCTTCAGGCGGGCATCCGATTGTCCCCCAAGATGCCCGCCTGAAGGCGGGCGCTACACTTGCCAGGAAACTAGGAGGCGCTCCCTCCTCTTGAGGCAACGGTTTTCGCCGGTTGCGATGGACCGGCGCCGGCTTGCGTTTTCGCGATTGCGCCGGCGATTTCCTTAAGATCGTCCTCGGTCAGTTGCAGAGTTGCGGCTTGAATCCATCCGTCGACTTGCGCGGGAGTGCGCGCCCCAACGATCGCGCCGCTCAAGCCAGGCCACGAGAGCGTCCAGGCAATCGCGACCGAGGAGACCGACGCTCCGTGGCGCGCGGCGATGGGCCGCAGCGCATCGCGCAACGCGAGATTGCGGCTGAGCGCGGGTTCCTGAAATTCAGGGCCACGGCGCCGCCAGTCGTCACTTGCCATTTTCGCGACGCGCTCGGTCGTAAAGCCGTCCGTCAAAATTCCGGACTGCATCGGGCTGTAACAAATCACGCCGGTGTCTTGGTTCTTGCACCAGGGAAGCAATTTGTCCGCGGTTTTGCGGCTGATTAATGAGAAAACTGGCTGCAGCGAATCGACGTGGCGAATTGCTTCGCATCGCTCCAATAAATCCACATTGAAATTCGATACACCAGCGGCGCGAATCTTTCCTTCTTCAATCAATTTCACCATGGTGGCCCAGGAATCTTCGACGGGAGTCCCAGTCTCATCCGGCCAGTGAAATTGGTAGAGATCGATGCGCTCGACGCCGAGCCGCCGGAGCGAATCTTCGCATTCGCGCCGGATGGTTTCCGGTTTGAGTACGCGCTTCGCTGCTTGCATGGGATTGTTGGCGTCCCAGGTGAGACCGCACTTTGTGAAAATGAGAGGGCGCTCCGACGCGGGCAACTCACGCAACAGCTTGCCGACGACTTCCTCCGAATGTCCCAACCCGTAGACGGCGGCCGTATCGATCCAGTTGATGCCCAATTCCAGGGCATGCCGCATCGTCGCGATCGATTCGGCGTCGTCCTGCGGCCCCCAGCCGAAGGCCCATCCACCTCCGCCAATGGCCCACGAACCAAAACCCACCGCTGTGATATGAAATCCGCTCGAACCCAGCGGACGTGTTGGCAATCCCATGATGGCGCCTCCAATTCAAGTATTGAAGATCTATAGCGCGTACTCAGCGTCAAACAGTTTAATCGCGATTGCGTCAACGTTCCAGTCAAACGGATAGCGGGCAGAGTCTTGATTCGTAAATCCTCAAGAGGGATTTGTTTTTGAGGAGGTCGGGGCTTTAGCCCCGACGTTCGAGTTCGCGTCTTCAGAGGCTTCAGCCACTGAAGCTTCAGGGCCTAAAGGCCCACTTCACGCGCCGCTGATTGTCCGACCTGAAGGTCGGACCTCCTACACGGCAGCTGCGAATCCGCGAATTTGTTATCGACATCACGTGTGTCTGCCGATAGACTTCCGGCAGTCAAGAGCCCGCAAAGGAGAAGGGAAAATGCCGAATCGCCGGGATTTCATAAAGAGCGTTGTGGGCGCGTCCGCGGGTGTTGTTTTTGTCGGCTGCGATGTCTGCGCTGCGATGTCTGCGGGACGCCCTGCGCAAGCTGCAATTGGCGCAAAGCACAAACCAGTCATGGTAGGGAAGCGCCGCGTGAAAACCGTGGACATTCACTGCCATGTGAGCGTGCCGGAAGCGACCGAGTTGCTCAAGGGCACGAAAATTGAGAGGCGTCTCGGCGCCGGAATCGCGCTCGGCGGCTACGATGACGCTGGACTGACTCCCGCACGGATTCAGCAAATGGACGAAATGGGCATCGACGTCCAGGCCGTCAGCATCAACTCGTTCTGGTATTCGGCCGACCAGGATCTGGCGACCAAGCTGATCGACCTGCAAAATCAAAAGCTCGCGGAAATGTGCGCGGCCCACCCGGACCGCTTCGTCGCGTTCGCATCCGTGGCGTTGCAATTTCCCGAGCTGGCCGCCCAGCAACTCGAAGTGGGCATGAAGAAATACGGATTGCGCGGCGTGGCGATCGGCGGAAGTTGCGAGGGCAAAGAGTTGTCCTCGCCGGAATTCGATCCCGTTCTGGGCCAAGGCCGAGGAGTTGCAGGCGCTGATCTTTGTGCACCCGCAAGACAGCCAGAACGCAACGGGCATCAAAAATCGCGTGCAAGGGAACGGGGTCCTGAGCAATGTCATCGGGAATCCGCTGGAAACCACGATTTTTCTTTCGCACTTGATCATGGAAGGAACGCTCGATAAGTTCCCGAATTTGAAAATCTGCGCCGCGCATGGCGGGGGCTTTCTTCCCAGCTACGACGGCCGAATCGATCAGGGATGCCGCGTGTTCCCGAAGCAATGCACAAAAACCATTCAGAAGCAGCCTTCGGAATACCTGAAACAGATCTATGTCGATACGATTGTCTTCAATCAGGAAGCATTGCGGCACTTGATCGCCGTGGTGGGCGCGGGCCAAATCGGTTTGGGGACGGACTATCCGTTTCCCTGGGCCTTCACTCCGGTGGATGACGTGATGTCGCAGCCCGGCCTGAGCGACGCGGATCGGATCGCGATTCTCGGCGGCACCATGAGCAAGCTGCTGAAGATTCCGGCGTAGCAAGTAGGACAGGCTTCAGCCGGTCGGGTTTGCGTTGTAAGGTGCGAGCATCGAAAAGCGACAGGCTGAAGCCTGTCCTACTTTAAGAACGCGGCCAATTTTCTGACAAGGGGCTCCTCTAGCATCGCTCCATCCCCAGCGCGGCAATTTTCCGCCATATGATCCGGGTCTCCTGTTCCCGGGATGACGCAAGTCACGGCCTTGTGAGCGAGCGTGAATTTCAGCAAGACCTGAGACCATGTCTGGCACCCGGCTTCTTGCATCCAGGGAGGAACGGGCTTCCCGCGCAAGGTCCTGAACAAACGCCCCTGGCCAAAAGGAAGATTGACCAGAACCGCCATCCCGCGTTCCGCCGCAAGAGGCAAGAGACGACGTTCCGCATCGCGTTCATCGAGCGAGTAGTTGAGCTGCACAAAGTCGAGCGCCTCGGCGCGCATGATTTTTTCCATCTCACCGTATGCGCTCGAAGAATAATGCGTGATGCCGAGATACCGGATACGCCCTTCTTCTTTCCACGCGCGAAGTGTCGCGAGATGCGTGCGCCAGTCCAGTAGATTGTGAATCTGCATGAGATCGATGCGCTCACATCGCAATAATTTCATCGAGTGGTTCATCTGGTCGATACCCGCAGCTCGCCCCTGCGTCCACACCTTCGTGGCAACGAACACCTTTCCGCGCGCGTGTTGCGCGGCCAGCAGATCGCCGACAACTTCTTCGGCGCGGCCGTACATGGGAGAGCTATCCAGGACCGAACCGCCGAACGAAAAAAGGTTGCGGAGAACGCCGCCGAGCGCGGCCCGCTCTTTGCTGCCGGAGCCGACGTCGAACCCTTTGTACGTGCCGATGCCGATGACCGGCAGCGCCTCGCCGCTCGACGCAATTGTTCGGGTGAGCATTCGGTCGTCCAATATAGTCCAACTCCTGCGTTGAGGATAGCTCCTGTCAATCTTCGCCGGCGCGGGCAACCCGTTGGGCATAAAGGGCTTGCAACTGATGGGTGACATTCAGGAATAGTCTCAGAGGCAAAAGCGCCGCACCGTGCGAACCTTCCTTGACACTTCTTCGCGCGGGACAGTAAACTGCTTTGCCGAATTCTTCAGGGGACATTGTCGATGCTTCTGTCGCGCGATTACGTTGGATACATGGCAGGTGAAGTGGTGAAGCGCCTGCTCGCTTCCAAAATGATTGAAGCGCCGACAGCGGCCACCCTCGCGCAACGCGTGCGCGCCGCGATGCAGGACGAGATCAGCGTCGAAGACCGCCTGAACGAAGAAGTCCGCGAAATTCTCACAAAACATGCCGACGAAATGCGCCGGACGGGCGTCCAGTACCAGGAAATGTACAAGAAAGTGAAAGGCGAACTCGCCCGGCAAAGAAAGCTGATCCTGCGTTGAAGCACACCGAAAGGGAAGTTCACTAATCTACTGATGCGACTCACCCGCGAAAAATCTATTCGCCTCTCCCACTTGATCACCGATCTTTTAGTCGCCAGCGACGATGTCGAATTCGTCGAAGATCGGGACACCATCCGCCAAAAGGTCCTGCAGATCCTGCAAGATCTGCTGAAGGAAGAAGAAGCGATGGACGCCGAAGTCCGGAAAAAAATCAGCTCGCAGAAAAAAGAAATATTGGAAGGAAGCGAAGAGTGGGACCTGCTCTACCGCAAGTATTATGCGGAAGAAATGCGCCGCATGGGAATCGTTCACCAGCCGAGTTCGTCGTAGCCCTTGAAAGTAGCACAGGTTTCAGCCTGTGGGGTTTAGCTCGCGCTAGATCAAAACCCACAGGCCGAAGCCTGTGCTACGTAAAACACAAATTCAATTTGGGTTCGTGCCGTCGTCAGTGCGTTTCTTCAGCACGGGCCGGTCCGGATCGGAATCATCGCCGGAGCCGCCGGCTTGCGGCTGCTGAGAGCCGGTCGTATTTGCTGGCGGAGGCTGCTCGGTGCGCGTTCGCAACGTGGGCTTATCGCCGGAGGATT
Organism: uncultured Acidobacteriota bacterium; assembly: GCA_963832265.1. Lineage (GTDB taxonomy): Bacteria > Acidobacteriota > Terriglobia > Acidiferrales > UBA7541 > Palsa-360. The sequence continues at coordinate 1,669,353 of CAWHTN010000020.1, read as the reverse complement.
TCTTTTCGTCCAGCTTGTTCCTGTTTTCGATCCTGCGCAGCCGCGACTTGACCAAGTCGAATTCCGACGTAGTGACGATGTATTCATCGCGCGCCGGAAGAATCGTGGCGATTTCCTCCTGCGCCTTTTGCACGCGATCCGGAGTGGGCGGGTGCGTTGAGAATATTTTGGGGATGCTTCCGGGGTGGCGCCGTTCCTCCGCTTCGATTTTCTCAAAGAAGCTCACGAAGGCGTTCGGATCGTACCCGGCTTTGTACATGTACTGGAGGCCGAGGTAGTCCGCCTCTTTCTCGGCATCGCGCGTGAATTTCAGGTAGCTCATCGGAATGGCCAAGTTCAAGCCCTCGTAAATGCCATATCCGGCCGCTCCATACGGAACGAGTATCATGATCGGTATGGTGGCCAGTTGCATCAGCTCGCCCTTGGTTGCCGTCTTGGTTCCATGGCGCGCGGCCACGTGCGCGATTTCATGCCCCATCACGCCGGCGAGCTCGGCTTCTTCATCGGCGCGGAGGATCAAGCCGCTGTTCACATAGAAAAAGCCGCCGGGAAGCGCAAACGCGTTAATTTCATCGGAGTCGATCACCTTGATCGTGAAGGGCACCTTGGCGTCGGAATTCCGCACCAGATTCTGCCCCACTCGATTCACGTATTCGGTGACCACGGGATCATTGATCATTTTGGCGGTCTTTTCGACTTCCATGGCCGCCTGTTTCCCCATCGCGATCTCGCGCTGCAGGGAATACAAATTTATGCCCTTGCCGACGCCCCGATTCCCAACGGAATTGACGTCCTTTTCGGAGCCGGGCTTGACGCCCTTCACAGTCTCATCTTCGTCGGAGGTAGCGGTTTGGTCCTGCGTTTGGGGTTGCTGGCTCGCGTCTGTGGCAGCCGGCTGCTGCTGGGCCTGCGTTTGGGATGGCTGGCTTGACCCCGTTGTGGCTGGCTGCTGCTGGGTCTGCGACTGCTGTTGAGCAGTGAACCCGGCCGGCGCGGCCAATAGCAGTACAAAAACGATCCCGAAGATTCCGATGCAGAGGCGTCTCATGGCTCCTCCTGAAGGCTCCCGCCAGTACAGTATACAATACACCCGGGCCCAGTAAGCATATTCTCTTTGCGATGAGATGTAAGCTAGCACAAATAGGTTTTCCAGGCTGGCTTGGAAAACCGGACGCGGCAAGCAATTGACACTCGCCGGACTTCTCACTAACCTCAAGGGATGCCCATTGTGGCCCAGCACATCCGGATTGGACAGGTCTGGAAGAAGATCGGAAGCGAGGAAACGTTCCTTGTGACCAAGCTCTACAATGAAGCGCTGTCCACGATTGCCGTCTTGCGGCCCACTGGAGCGGCAACCGAGTCGATGGTCCGGGTTCGAGTCGAGCGGCGCGGCGAGGGACAGACATTGCCCGGCTACTCCATGGCTCAGGAACACGAAGGCCATTAGCGTTCGGTCCCTTAAACCGAGCGCACTGGCAGCTTGACCACGTCCTCCACCTGCATCACTTCCTTCACCAGAAATGGCTCGGCGTATTCCACCCCAGCCATTTGGCCGTAATACCGGGCGATCAGATTGACTTCGTGGTGCAGGCGGTCCAGGGGGATATCCACTTTTGACTTCTTGTCCTTCGCCTTTGGACTGAATTGCGAGTGGTAGGCCAGGATGGCCTGGTACCGCCGGTTGTAATAGCGCGAAATGTCCACGACAAACGTGGGGCGGACATCGCGGTAATAGACCGTCGAATACAGGATCTTGAATGGGCGAAACGCCTCGCCTTCGATCGGCAATTGCTTCAGTCCCGCGAGAAAGCAGCCTTCGTAACCCAGCCGCGCGGCGGTGTAATGGTCGGGGTGCCGTCCCTCCCAATAAGGAAGAATCACGGTGTGAGGCTTGAGCGCGCGAATCCGCTGCGCGACAGCCAGCTTTGTTTGCTTGGTGATTTCGAGGTGGGCGTCAGGCAGGCGCAGATTTTCGCGGTGCGCCACGCGCAGAATTCGAGCAGCCTTGGCGGATTCCTTCAAGCGCGTTTCCGACGTTCCCCGCGTCCCCATCTCGCCGGCGGTCAAATCCAGGATGCCGGTTTTGTAGCCCTGCTCGGCGGCTTTCAAAAGTGTGCCGCCGCAAGTCAGCTCGACGTCGTCCGGATGCGCCGCAATCGCCAGCAGGTCAAGTTTCATCGCCCCTCCGAAGTGTCGAAGAATAACACACACTCTGGGGCAAGGGCTGTCGCCGGGATTTTGGAAGGCAGTCCTTGAATTTTCAATCTCGCAGGCAGAGGCTAATTTCTCGTGATCAGCCGCGATAATTGCTCGGAGTTCATCAGCACCACGCCGATGTTCGTCATCTCGTCGCGGCCGCGGTCGTAGAGGCCGGAAATTGCGTCCTCGACGAGAACGATCCGAAAATCGCGCTCGCTTGCTTCGTAGATCGATGTGCGCGGGCAGTTTGGAAAGTTGCATCCCGCAAACGCAAGTGAAGTGATTCTTAGATTCAACAGGTGCCGTTCGAGGCATGTTCCGAAGAATGCGCCCCACCTTGGTTTGTAGATTGCCCATTCATTTTGACCGAGAGGCTGTGCGGCGCCCGAGAGAAGTAGTTCGGCATCGAGTTTCGACTCCTGCGCGGGTAGCAAGGGCTGCGCGAGTTCCGCGCCTGGGGTTCCCGGGCAGACGAGCGCCGCGCCTTGCTCGACTGCCAAACGTCGGCACAGATCGGCATTGCTCCCGTCGCGTTTGTAGAGCCGCACTATGTGGATGACGGGCCGCCGGGCGCGACGGAAAGTCTCGACGAGTTTCCGCATCTGAGGAAGTACCTCGGAAGTCCCCGAAATCTCGAACGGCTGGCCGTTGAGAAAATCGTTCTGCATGTCGATCGTGATCAGAGCCATGGATGAGAAATCGGGCCGGGTATAGTCGTTATTCGAGCGATTTTGCATTGCCGAGTATTATAGGGGCCATTCCGGTATCTCGACGCGATTTGGTCTTCCTATCGGCCTAATTGCTCGCGACGCCGGGGAGCGCGGACGAAGTCGTCGCGCAATCTCGAATGTCCCAACTTTCCAAAATTTTCTTCGGAGTGCCTCGCTTTGCCACGATGATCATCGCCCGCCCGATTTCTTCAGTCGTCAGGATATAGCGCGGAAAGAGGCCGCGGAGCAAAGGGAGCATGGGCTTGGCTAATGCGTAGCCGACTCGGTATGTAGTAGTCTTGGAGCGAGCTCCGTGCACGGGCTGAATCACTCCTGGACGAAACATGTAGGCCGCTTTGAACGGCAGGCGCAGGAGGGCGTTTTCCGTCTTGCCTTTGACTCGCGCCCACATCACTCGCCCCTTTTCGGAGCTGTCCGTTCCGGCTCCGGAAACGTAGACAAATGTCATCGCGGGATTTAGCCGCGATAGCGTTTCCGCGGCTGCGAGCGTTAGTGTGTACGTCAAGTTTTCGTATTGCTGTTCGGCCATGCCGGCGGAGGAAACGCCCAAACAGAAAAAGCAGGCATCGAAGCCCTTAAATTTCGCTTCAATGCTGGAATAGTGAAACAGGTCTGGCTGAATAATTTCGTAAAGCTTCGGATGCTGTACTCCGGTAGCCGACCGTCCAACCGTCTGGACCGTCTCAATGTCCGGATCGAGCAGGCATTCCCGAAGGACGCCTTGGCCGACCATGCCCGTACCTCCGAAGATCAGTACCCTCATATCGGACCAGTATTTCAAAATATTACCAGTATTTCGAATCCCATTTCGAAACACCTGTACCAACAAAAATTTCAACCTGTCCCTGCGTACCATTGACCCTTGCGGACCAGTCCCCTACCATTTATGGAGGCGGGGATGTCTCTACTCGAAAGAGCGATGTGGCATTTCCTGCGGTCCATTGAGGGGTCCTGGAATGACTGACTTTCGGGCCAAGCGCGCCCCAAGTATTCCGGGCAGGTCCATCCACCCGGTTGCCAATGCAAAGCTTTCTCCACTTACCGGCCGTGAAAAACGCCGGGGGGTGCGAGTCAATTCTCGAGTTCCCATAGCTGTGGAATGGCACGCGGGCGGGGAAGTGCTTCGGAAAGAAGCGCAAACGCGCGTGGTGGGGCCCTATGGCTGCATGGTGGTCCTGCCTATGAATCTGGAAGTCAAACAGACGATCCAGTTGACGAATATGGTGAGCCAACAAACAAACTCAGCGGTGATCGTTTGGCGGGGCCTGGAGCGCGCGGAGGGATGGGAATTGGGGATTGAATTGATCAATCCGCAAATGGGTTTTTGGGGGCTCGACCTGTGACCCTTCCGAAGGAGCAGTCGAATCGAGGGGCCGCCCTGATGCCCGGAGAAGAGCGCCGCCGCAGCCAGCGCGTCATCATTCGCGTGCCGGTCACGCTGGTGGTAACGGAAAACGGCCAGACCGTGCGGATCGCCGCGCACACGGTCGCCGTGAACATTCATGGCGCGATGGTGGTGTGCCCGCGCTCGCTCGAGGCGGATACGACGTTGGAAGTGGTGAACGGCCGGACGGACGAGAAGATTGGCTCCCGCGTCACACGCGCGCCCCGTGATAGTTCCGAGGGCTTCCTGATTCCTGTGGAGTTCACCTCGCCGTCACCCAACTTCTGGCAGATCTCTTTCCCTCCAGCGAATTGGAAAGCGCCTGAAAACTGATCGCGGCGACTTACGCCGGGTCGCGCTTTCCTGCACTTTTTAACTTGTCCCTACCAAAAGAAGCAGTAGACTCATGGCGCCGCGCGAAGAAGGAGAGCCCATTTTTAATATGGAGCTCATGCGGAGGGCGCTGCGAACCGTCGGCTCGCCCCGCCATTGATCCATGGCGTCCGTAATCCGAGCTTTCATTGTCAGTTTGTTAATAAATGGAGCAACACTAAGGATTTGTCATCTGGTAATCCCCGGGGGACGGGGATAGCCTTTGAGTGCGAGGGTTCTGGAAAAACACGCCGGTAAATTTACGGGAAAACCCGGAACCAAATCCCGCATCCAACGGGATTGAAACGGGGCGGGAATCGCCTCTTAATGACCTATTCAGTTTTTAATATGGGGCCTGTCGGGTATTGGTTTGTCTTCATCCTAAGCTTGGCCTGAGAGGAAACGTGAATTACTCATTCACTGCCCGTGTAAATATCCGTGAGCACGCACGCCTCAAAAACATCTTTCCGAGAGCGGTCCGCGATCTTCGCAGCATTCTTGTGCAATTCCGCCGGACCGCGATGCTGGCCGGCGCACTGGTGCTCGTCGCACCGCTAGCCGCCTCCGCGCAAAGCAATGCTGTCCCCCCGCGGGTTACGGATCGAGTCGACACGGCTCGACTGGTCCCCCTTTCGGGAAGCACTCACCCGCTCGCGCACGCCCAGTACGATCAAGGCGCCGCACCGCCGAATTTGCCGATGGATCGCATGCAACTCGTTTTGAAGCGCAGCCCCGAACAAGAGGCCGCTTTGCAGGATTTGCTCGAGCAGCAGCAAATCAAGTCCTCCGCGAGCTACCACAGGTGGCTTACTCCCGATCAATTCGGGCAGCAATTCGGACCCGCGGACGCGGACATTCAAGCCGTTACCTCCTGGCTTGCGTCCTTTGGATTTCAATCCATCAACGTCTCGAGGGGACGCACGGTGATTGAGTTTTCAGGGACGGCGGCGCAAGTCGAAACCGCGCTGCATACCTCCATCCACCAGTACGTCGTGAATGGGGAATCCCACTGGGCGAACGCCGGCGATCCTCAGATTCCCTCGGCGCTTGCGCCTGTCATCTCGGGAATCGTGTCCCTCCATGACTTCCGTAAGAGGCATCTATCCGTTCGATCGGGCCAGATGGCCTCGCGGACCGTCAGCCCGGGGGCAAGCCCTGCGGTCACTTTCACGGACGGTTCGCATGGGTTGGGGCCGGCGGATTTCGGGGTCATATACAACGTGGCGGGCTCTGGAATGACCGGCACGGGGGTCACAATTGGCGTGATTGCGCGAACGAACATCAGTAGTGTAACTGATATCGAACAGTTCCGAAGCATATTCAGTTTGACGCCAAATGATCCGCAAATTATTTTGAATGGCCCCGATCCCGGCGTCGTGAGTCCGGACGAAGAGGGGGAAGCCGTCCTGGACGCAACCTGGTCGGGCGCAGTGGCTCCGGGCGCCACAGTGAAGCTGGTCGTTTCCGAGAGTACGAATGCGGCGGACGGAATATTTCTTTCCGAGTTCTACATTATCGACAATAACTTGGCCGACGTGATGACGGAGAGTTTCATCTCCTGCGAGGCCGGCGTCCCATCGAATGAAGCGTCGGCAATTGAATTCGTGGCCGAGCAAGCCGCGGCCCAGGGGATCACCTACCTGGTTGCGTCGGGAGATGGCGGTCCGGATAGTTGCGACGACCAAACCATGATTCCAACCACCGATGCGCCGTCATCCGTCAACGTCCTGGCGTCGACGCCGTTTACCATCGCGGTCGGCGGAACGGAATTCAACGACACCGCGAATCCCAGCAAGTACTGGCACACAACGAATGGAGCGGGTGTTGAATCGGCAATTTCCTACATTCCGGAAAATGTCTGGAACGAGAGCTGTGCGTCAAATTGTGGCCAGCTTAATATCGGTCTTTGGTCCAGCGGGGGCGGCCAGAGCACCATTTTCACCAAACCATCTTGGCAAGCGGGTGTTGCGGGGATTCCGGCCGCAAATTCGAGATTCGTTCCAGACGTAGCCGTGACTGCGGCCGGCCACGACGCATATCTTGTTTGCATCGATGGTTCGTGCCAGGGAACCGGTTGTCCGCCAGGAACTCCCCAATGCTTTGCGGGATTTGGTGGAACCTCCGCGTCCGTTCAGGCATTCGGCGGCATTATGGCGTTGGTCGTTCAGAAGACCGGCGAGCGGCAGGGGCAAGCCAACTATGTGTTTTATAAGCTGGCCGGCGGCGAGACACTGTCTTCTTGCAACGGATCGAATACCACCACTCCTCCGATCAGCACCTGCATTTTCAACGATACCACGTCGGGGAACACGAACATTCCCGGAGAGACTGGTTTCACGGCCGGGACAGGGTACGATGAGACAACAGGTCTCGGGTCGGTCAACGCCACCAATCTCATCAACCAGTGGCACACCGCCATCGTAAACGCAAGCACCACAACCCTCACTTTGAATAATACGACCGCCGTAAACATTACGCATGGACAATCAGTTCCTGTCAGCATCACGGTGGCAGCGAAGGCGCCGGCGACGGGAACTCCAACCGGGGATGTTTCGCTCATCGCCGGGTCAACCACGGGGCAGGGAGCCGGCAAATTCACTTTGGCGAATGGTTCAACGCCAGCAGGTTCCACAACCACACTTCTGCCCGGTTCGCCAGTCCCGGGAGGAAGCTACACTGTGACCGCGCACTATGCCGGTGACGGGACGTTTCTAGCGAGCGATTCCGCCTCAGTGAGCGTGATCGTAAATCCAGAGTCCAGCCTGACCGCCTTGGGAATCGTCACGCCTACAAGCAACAACGCGACTTCCGTTGTCTACGGGTCTCCATACTTATTGGCTGTCCAGGTCACGAACTCTGGTGGCGTTGTGTGCAATCCAAGCGTGCTCAACGGGCCTGTGTGCCCTACTGGAACAGTTACACTTACCGACAACGGGAATCCGCTGGATGGAGTGAATGGCAATTTCACGCTGAATAGCCTCGGGGAATTTGAAGATCAGCCGATCCAGCTCTTCGCCGGGATCCAAAACATAAAGGCGGTTTATGCCGGCGACAATAGTTTTAGCGGGAGCACTTCGGCCACGGATATTGTAACGGTCACCAAGGCGGCGACGACGACTTCTGTCTCCGCGAGTCAGACGACTGTACCACCCAACACGAATGTCACTATTACAGCGACTGTAGCTACTCAGAGCAATGCGACCGCAAACGCATCGCAGGAGCCGAATGGCACGTTGCAGTTTTTCGATAATGCGGCGCCTCTCGGCGCGCCTGTTCCGGTCGTGGGCGGCGTGAATTCCAGTACTCTTTTCGCCCAGGCTACCGGTGCTTTTTCCACCACCACCCTGGCAGGCGGGGCGAACGCGATCACGGCTGAATACCTCGGCGACAGCAACTATGCAGTGAGCTTGGTCTCACCTTCGGTGACGGTCACTGTAACGTCACCGACTGTAACAACATCGTCGTTGCCGAACGGAGTAGTTGGCGCACTGTATCCCTCGACGCAATTGACGGCGTCCGGAGGTGCTACGCCGTATACCTGGAGCGTGACGGCGGGGAGCCTCCCCACAGGCCTGGCACCCTTGTCATCCACGGGTGTCATCAGCGGCACACCCAGCGCGACTGGAACCTTCCAATTCACCGTTCAAGTGAAGGATTCGGTAGGCAATACGAACACGGCGGCGCTCGCAATTACGGTCAATGCCTCGCTCCAGGTTACGACGAGTTCCGTTCCGACCCCTGTTGACGCGGGTGTTGCTTATACTTCGACACTGACGGCGACTGGCGGGATTACGCCCTATACCTGGATGGTGAGCTCAGGTAGTCTCCCAACGGGCTTGACGTTATCCAGCGCTGGAGTAATTTCCGGCACTCCCATTGCCTCAGCCGTCACAACTCCCACCGGTTTCGCAGTGAAAGTGACTGATTCTCAGGGCAACAAGGCCACCTCGGCAACCTTGACCATTGCGGTGAGCGGCTTCAATTTTACGGCCTCGTCCACAAGCCCAGTCACAATTGCCTCGCAAGGCATGTCGGGGGCAGAGCCCATCACGCTGAACGTGGTCAACGGTTTCACCGGCACGGCCACTCTGACCGCCAGCGTGACCGGTTCGCCATCTGGCGCGATGGATTTGCCGGTCGTGACCTTTACTACTCCTAATTCAAATTTCAGTTCGTCGAATAACACGATGACTTTCAGCAACGCGGTGACAACGGGTGCCGTGACGCTGAATATCGCGACGACGGCTGCGACGGGAGCCGCAATCCGCCGGCCCGTGAGTCCGATTGGTCGCGCCTGGCCGCTCGTGGCCGCGGCGGTTTCAATCATTGGTTTCTTTTTCCTCCTCGCAGCTCAGAAGCAGAGGCGCTGGGGATTCGTTCCACTGGCCGTCCTGCTCGTTGTAGTAGCTGTGGCTGGGGTCAGTTGCGGCAGTAGTGGCGGTGGCGGCGGTGGCGGCGGGAACCCGGGCACAACAACCGGCAGTTATACGATCACCGTGGTTGCGACACCGTCGCCCGGAGGGGCACAGGGGGCACAGACTGCCATCATTCCAGTGACTGTGAATTAGCGAGTCCAAACGCTGCGCCACATCGAAGCTAAGCCTGGGGGAACTAGAACGGGACTTTCGATCGGGAAATTTGGCTGTGCCGATCGGCGCGGCTAAATGGTTCCTTTAAATTCCGCCATCCTCAATTACTTTTGAGCTCACTCAGATGACGAGTACCTTTCAAGTTTCGCTACTTCTGCGGAATCGCATCCGGATCCAGATTTCCGCCGGAGAGAATAATCCCGATTCGCAGGTCTTCGCCGTCGATCTGGTGATGAAGAGCGGGGGACGCGGCCACGGCGCCGGACGGTTCAACCGTGCTGCGCAGATGCTCCGTGATCAGGTGCATCGTTTCGACGATTTCTTCTTCGGTGACGAGCAGGATGCGATCGACGCGCTCGCGCAGAATCGCGAAGGTGCGGGGCGATAGAGTCGCGCGCAGTCCGTCGGCGATGGTGAACTTCGTCGAGCCGGGTTCGAGCTGGCCGGAGGCAAACGACCGCGCCGCGTCGTCCGCATTAGACGGTTCGCAGCCGATCACCACAATTTCCGGGCGCAGCGACTTCGCCGCGATGGCCGTGCCGGAAAGCAGTCCTCCGCCCGAGACCGGCGCGCAAATGATGTCCAGGTCCGGAATTTCCTCGAGGAGTTCAAGCGCCGCCGTGCCTTGTCCCGCAATCACGCGGTCGTCATCGTAGGGGTGGATGAGCGTTCCGCCCGTGGAGCGAAGAAGTTCGGCGGCGCCAGCTTCGCGCGCCGCGAGCGTCGGCTCGCAAAAGGAAATGTCCGCGCCGTAGGCTTCGACAGCGCGAACTTTCACTTGCGGGGCGTTGCGGGGCATCACCACCCAGGCGCGGATGCCGCGCATTTGCGCGGCCAGGGCCAGCGCCGCGCCGTGATTTCCCGACGAGTGCGTCACCACGCCTCGAGCCGCCTCCGCTTCGCTCAACGAAAAAACCGCGTTGGCCGCGCCGCGAATTTTGAACGAACCGGAGAGCTGCAAATTTTCGCACTTGAAATACAGCAGCGCGCCCGCCAGCTCATCGAGGGGGTAGGAAATCATCACCTGCGTTTCCTCAATGTGCGGAGCAATGCGGCGGTGCGCCTCGCGAATCGCCTGGAGGTCGGGGCCCGCGAAAGATGGAGTGTCGGGTGCGCTCAATGAGAAAACTCTTAAGAAAGGCGCATTATGGCACAACTTGTCCCGGCGTGGTCCATGCCTCTTGAAAGATGCGCATTTCCCTTGCTTCCATTTCACCGCAGGCTAGAATCGATTTCACCCCCTTCCTACTTTGATAACCGCGCGCATTCAAACCAGCGAGCGGGGAGGAAACGATGAGCTCAAGTGAACGACGTATCGATACGCGCGTGAATATCCGTGTGCCCTTGCGATTCCGGGCTCTTAATAATCCAGGGGCGACGGAACAAACAGCGGAGTCGGAAAACCTATCGCAGCGCGGGATGTATTTTATGACCAACGTTCCGCTGAAAGTTGGGACGCCGGTGGAAGTGTCGCTCCGCATGCCGCAAGAGCTTTCAATCAAGTCGGCGAGCGATGTGAAGTGTGTGGCGCGCGTGGTCCATGTCCGGCAGAGCTCCAGCCCGGGAGGCATGTTGGGGATCGGGCTGCACATCGAGCGTTACGAGGCCAAAGCTTCGGTGAGGGAGCGCTGGGCGAGTTAGTGATTCTAGTGGGACAGGCTTCAGCCTGTTGGTTTTCTGTTTTGGGGATCACAGGCTGAAGAGCCCAATTGGCAACTCGATTTCGGGCGGGCCAGCGGATAAACAGGCTGCGGAAAAACTAAAAACTCTGTCATTCTGAGCGAAGCGAAGAATCTCTCCTTGTTTCTTTTCCTATACTTAAATCGAAGAGAGATTCTTCGCTTCGCTCAGAATGACAGAACAAGGCCTTTTTTCCGCAGCCTGTAAAGCCGCATTGAAGGCAGGCGCTGTACGGCACGCCTGAAGCCGCGCCCTACAAAGATTTGATGATTACCGCACCGGCTATAAAGCGTCTGCCGCGAGTTCAATTTCCGCTGGAGGAAATTCGGACGGTCGCTTTGGCGCTCGATACGTTTTCAAACTGGTCGTAGACGCGAACTGTGACCGTGTGCTCACCCGGCGAAATCTTCTGCAACTGAAAATCGTAATTCTCGCGGGGCGCGTCACTCAGGCCTCCCGCCGGGAAGACCAGCGTCCAATCTCCCGCGTCCAGACTGTATTGCGCGCGCGCGATGAAACTTACCGTGGCGCTGGCCTGGAATCGCACACGCACGCCGGCGCTTACGGACTCCGCCGTGAGTTGAACGATCGACGGAGGCGTGTTATCCACTACAAAGCGATCGGATTCGCGCTCGGAAGAAAGTCCTTCGCCGGTGGGATTTGACGGAGCATCGCTGGCGACGATCTTCAGGTAGTACGCGCCGTCCGGCATCGAGGTTGTGTCCCAGGAATAAAACCGCGTGTCCAGCTTGTCCTTCAGCAGCTTCCAGGTGGTTTCGTTTTCGCCGCGAAAATAGACGGCGAATTCCAGTTGGTCGTCGTTGGCATCGTCCGCGGTCCACAGAACGGACTCATATCCTTTTTGCGACATGCCTTGCGGGACAGGATCGAAATGCGCGGAGCCGGCCGGCGGCCCGAGCGCCGAGATCGAAGTGATGGTGAATGCAGCATTCGCTGAAGATGCGGATGGCGGCGGCTGCGGCATGCGGAGCTGCGCGGGAGCCTGCGGACCTCCGCCCGCGGTTGGCAAGGAAATTCCGTTGACGCGCACGCCGGGATCTTGCAGTGCGATCGCGGTCACTTCAGGAGGAATGTTTTTGGGCAGATAAGCGATGCTGAACCAATCGATCGCGGGCGCCGGACTGCCGCTGCCGCCGCCGCGCAAGACGACCTTCCACTGCACAAAGCGCGCGGCGGGGCAATCGAGTTTGTCGCCCGAGGGATTTGTATACGGGCCCGCCCAGTCGCTCCAATTGGAATCCGGATCGGAGGTATTTCCCGAGCGGGCATAGATCGCGGCGCGCGGCGCGCCGGCGCTATTCGCGGAGGCGATGTTTTCGCCCCACCACACGGTACGGCCCCAGCGCGAAAAAATGTGAGCGTCAAACGGCTGCGATTCGTAGGTGCCCTCGGATTCATTTTCAGGCCCCAGCGTGAAAATCTTTCCCGGATTGGCGGCGGCGAGAAACAGTTTTCCGCCAGGGGCGGTGGCGATCGCGGTTACCTGACGCGAGGTTGCCTTCACGAGCTTGGAGAAGATGTGATTACCTTCGAGTTCCAGAACCGCGCCGTCATTTCCCGTTCCGAGGAGCAGCTTTCCGCCGGGGAGTAGTCCCATCGCGTAGACAACGTCGTCCCGCGCGCTCCACAGTTCTTCGGGAGAACCATCCGGCGCGATTCGATAAACCGAACTGGAATTCACGGTGAAGAACGGTGTGAAAGGGATGGGCTGCGTTTGCGCAGGGGCTCCGGTGGGGTTTCCCGCCGGGCCAAGCGAAATCACAAAATTCGACGTCGTGGTCGTGTCCGTTGTTATAGGGCGCGGTTGCCCGGGGGCTGGCGGGGTCTTCTCGCCTACTGCGGCGACGTACAGGTCCCCATTCGCGGCCTGCAGCAGCGACGTGATTTCCTTTTTCGAGGTTTCATAGAGGACAAACGCGCGGCGGTTATTGGCAGCCTTCGGAATGCGCAGAACCCGCCCGCTCGGCTCCGTCCCTGCCAGGACGTTTCCGCTCGCATCGAGCGCCAGCGATCGAATGTGAGTTTCTTCGCTGGAATAAAAAACCTGTCCCTTGCCATCCGGTGCAACAGAGAAAATCTTGCCGGTGTCGCCTGTCGCGACGTACACGGTTCCGTCTTTGTCCACGGCCAGATCCCAAATGTACTTTGTCTTTGGATCGAAGAAGACGGAGGATTGGCCGCCGGGCGTCACTTTGTAGACTTTCCCGTCGGGCGACGTGCCGACGAACAGATTCCCGGCGGCATCGAGGGCGAGCGCCTGGGCCGCCAGTTCGGAAGATTCAAATACGCTGGTCGACTTGCCGCTGGCGTCAATTTTCAGGACTTTCGCGTTCGAGCCGCCCGCCGCGTAGAGATTTCCTTTTGAATCGGCGCGGATTTGGAGGAGATAGGCCAGGTTCGCATCGGCAAATTCCGCGAACCTTGGGGCGAGAAACATTTTGCCGTCACTGCGCAACGCGACGCCTTTGGCCGTCCCTTTGTCAAATTCTTCAAACGTCGCTTGCCGCCACCAACGCGTGTGTTCGGCGAGGGCGGGGACCGCTATGGCGAGTATTGCTGCGGCGAGAAATATCCACGTGCCCGGGTGAGCGAGAGCGGCGGTGTTTGCGCCGCGCGGATCGCGGGCATTTGAAATTGCATTGCGCATAAGACTCCTGAAGGACCCGGCGACGCGCGCCAGCCTGCCGCTCACTTGATTTGAATCGTAATGGAAGTGGATCCCTGCACGATCTGATCGAGCGGCAGCGACCATTCTCCCGCCGCCGATTGCCGAACGACAAGAGAGCTCGCCGGGCCGCCACGCTGGTCGAGAAGATTGATCTGAGACGCGGGGACGTTCGGCATCACTTTATCCTGCACCACCATGGTCGGTGAAGAACCGAGCAGCGTCACGTACAGCCGGTTGTTTCTTCGTTCCCGGTTCAAAACCGAGATGAGCTGTTCCAGACTGTCCAGCCGCGCCTGCGATCCGGACACGACGCTCATGCGGTTCAACGTGGCCGAATCGCTGGCTAGAATTTGCATGTTCGCGCCGCGCACCGCTTGCGGAGGAATCGCGATCCGCACATCGCGAATCACCGGCGATCCGCGATACGGGCGCAATTGCACGCGCACCGTGACCGTGTCGCCCGGCTCGGCTTCGGATTTGTCCAGCCACGCGCCCTCGATCGTCGCCTGGCGGCGTTCCGGCATGGACTCCATGCGGAGCGTTACGCGCTCGATATTCGCCGTCTCAAATTGGTTCGAGAAAATTCTCTGGAATAAGTTTTGCACGGCGCTCGAGACCGGCAATCCGTCTGGAATAAAGGAATCGATCGGCGGGAAAAGATTATCAAGAGTCACGCTGGAGTGGCCGGCGATGTCGATTGCTCCAGTCAAGTGCAGCGTGGTTCCTTCGCCGTAAACGCTGCTCTGGATCAAGCCGTTCAATGACGCAATGCCCATCAGAATCGGAGTGAGCTTCGGATTCGACATCATGCGGAAGGAAAGGTGCTTGTCTCCGTCCGGCGTCGCCACGGTCATGTCGATGGGGATCAATTTCGGCGCGGCGCCCAAACTTCCCACGACAGCGGTCACGCGATCCTGATTGAACGACCCGATCGTTCCGCCGACGTTCACAATTTTCGTGGATTCCAGATCGGAGCTGAGCGTGGTCAGCACGCGCGCGCGGGCCATGGGCATCTGAACGGAGCCGAATCCGAATAGCGGATGCCCGCATACATACACGCGCCCATCCACAATCGCCGTGACCGTGCACGAAGCATTCAGCGACATATCGCCTTCGAGAAGTACGGCGCTGACCATGTCTCCAGGACGAATGTTTCCATCGTCGGACCGCGCGTCGATGCTGCCGCCCTGCGTCGCCGCCATTCCATACGCGGCAAATTCGTGCTCGAATTGACGGATGGCCACGGCGCTGAAGCCCGAAAAGACGAGCGGGGAATCAATCGGCGTCAGAAAACTTCCGCCGGAAACGCCGGCCCGCGACGCCCAATCCGTGGGAATCTCGAAGCGCGCTTCCAATTGTTGTGGAGGCGCCGCCGCGTCCGGCGCGGTCTCGGCACGAATCGCGCCGGGCTGGCCCTTTGGCAAACTCAAAATATTTTCAATCGGTGTGACTCCGGCTAGAGGTTCCTTGCTGAACTGGCCAAGCTTGAGGGACAGCGCCCCGGCGAGTTTGCCGTCGAAATAGACCGGGCTGCCGCTCATTCCCGCGACCACGCCGGTGTGCTCCACTTTCGGGCCCAGGAGTTGCACGAGGATGATCGATTCCTTCGGCGCCAGGAAATTCGGCATCACGCCGATCACCACTAGATCGAACTTTTCAATCTGGTCGCCGGCAAAAATCGTGTAGGCCTCGCCCTTCATTCCGGGTTGGACTTGCGAGAGCGGAAAAATCTCAGGATCAGCGGCAAACAGAGCGGGCGCGAGCAGGGACACAAAGAGCGCGGCAAGCAGAATGCGCTTGCAAGAAGAGAAGAGGCGTGCCGGGCGGCCTGTTCTATTTACATGCATTAATCTTCCATGATACGCGTGCTGTCTTTGGGAATCAATCATGAGGCCCTCCGACTGCGGCATCGCCTGCGTCAGTTCGTGGTTGTACTCGAAGACTCTGGTGTTGACGGAATTTTTTGCCCAACCGCACCAAACTGATCGGCAACGCCCTCGGGTGTCAGCCATTGGAGTGAAACGGTCATCAGCAGTGCGCCCAGCAGGACCTCACCTGGGAACGCGTATTTGTACATCCACTTCAGTTGGTCGAGCCCCAACACCGCCTGAGGCGAAACAATCATCCAGGCGCCCGCTGCCATCAGAATCCAGCCGGCCAATCTGGACAGGCTTAGTGGACTGTCTTGGTCCGCAAACGATGCGGGAGCGTTCTGAATTTTGGCTGACGCGGGATCTTCCGGTCCGGGAGAATTGTAAAAACGATCGGTCAGCAATGCGCCGACGAGGCCATTGTTGGTGGTATTGCCGGCCGTAGAGAACATTGGAATCAGACCCGTATACATGGTCACAAATGTCGCGACGAATCCATCGATGTCACGCACATGGAGCAGCACAGCTACAATCGGCGCCATAAAAAATGCGGCGCCCCCTGGAATTCCGGGAGATTCGAGGCCCAGAACGAGCACCGGAGGAACCAGCGTCACGATCTCCGCCAGCGAGATGGGGAAATTGAGAAGACGCGCCACGGATATCGTAACGAGCATGACGGAAATGGTGGCGCAACTCTTGTTCAGCACCGTGCCGAAAACGATCGAGACTTCCGCCATTTCGCGAGGCAAGCCCAACTCGGATTCCGCCGAAACAAGATTCATCGCCAGAGTTTCGTAGGATCCCCCCGTGCCGAATCCCGTGGGCCACACCGCCGCGTAGTACGAAACGATCTGCTTCCAGGAGCGTTTCGACGCGAGCTTCACGATTGTGGCCAGGATCATGGACCAGCTCACGGTTACCAGGCCCACCCAGAGGGTCGTCCGGCCGTACGCGGACATGCCCTGGAGGCCGAATTTCATGGGAATGCCGATCGCCAGGCAGCCGATCATCAGCGGGTAATACCACAGAAGCTTCTGGAACATCCAAAGCGTGGCTTGGCTGCCAGGATCAGGCCGCGCGCAACGGAACGCAGACCCGGAATGACTGCCGCCACGTAGCCGGTTAATACCGCGATGACCAGCGCTTGGACCAGAGGCTGTTCGGTGAGAAGTGTGGAGAAGGATTTTCCTATTTGTTGAAACCATTGGCCCACCCCCAGGATGGGCGCGCCTGGAGCGGCAAACGGCAGCTTGGTGAGGATCGGGATCCAAATTGTAACGTAAACCAGAGACGCAAATCCGAGCACAACGTAGGCGGCCAGGATCGAGCCAAACAGGCGTCCTGCGCCCTGTCGGTTGAACAGCACCAACTTTGCCGTGGCTCCGGAAAGCAACGCAAAAATAATGAGCGTGGCAAACGTCACTATCAACTTGGGGAAATAAGTGCCGCTCGAATAGACCGCAGCCGCCACTCGATTTCCGCGAAATACCAAGCCGATGAGCAAGCCGCCGGCCAAGAAGGCGATTACACACAGCGCCAATGGAATTCCGAAATATGCGCCGGGCTTGGCCTTCTTGCCCGAAGTTTTGTTCGTGTCCGCCGTCATCAGAACCAGTCCAGCCCTGACAGGACTTCCCCAAGACGTCATGAGTTGGGGTTCTCGCGCGTCCAGATAGTACCTCAGGGATTCTTCGGGCGGTCACTCCTCTTTGAAGGTTGTTTGTTGTTCGCGCCGTCTGGTATCTTTCGCGGATGCCACCCATTGCGAAGTTAGAGTGCTCTCGTTGCCGAAAATCAGTTTCCGCCGAAACGCCGCAGACGCTTTGCCCGGATTGTTCCGGTTCGCTTTATGTCCGGTACGATTTGAGTCCGCTGCGCGGCATAGCGGCGCGCGACAAGATCGCGCAGGATGCATCCTCAGTGCCCTGGGCCGGAATGTGGCGCTACAAATCGGTTCTGCCCGATGCCAAGCCGGTCACGCTTGGCGAAGGCTGGACGCCGATGATCCAAAGCCGCCGCTTCCCGAATGTCTTTCTCAAGGAAGAGGGCGCCAATCCAACCTCCACCTTCAAGGCGCGCGGACTCGCGCTTGCGGTGACCATGGCGCGCCACTACGGCCTGAAGAAGTTGGCCGTGCCATCGGCGGGGAATGCCGCAGGCGCGCTCGCTGCTTACGCAGCGGCCGCGGGTATCGAAGCGCACATTTTCATGCCGAAAGACGTGCCTCTTGCCAACCTCGTCGAGGCGACGGTCTACGGAGCCAAAGTAACTCTGGTCGATGGACTCATCTCCGACTGCGGGCGCATGGTGGCGGAACGCAAAGAGAAAGAAGGCTGGTTCGACATCTCCACGCTCAAAGAACCCTTCCGCGTCGAGGGCAAGAAGACCATGGGCTATGAACTCGTCGAGCAGCTTGGCTGGGAATATCCCGATGCGGTTTTTTATCCCACGGGCGGCGGTGTCGGGTTGATTGGAATGTGGAAAGCTTTTGTTGAGTTGGAAGAACTTGGCTGGGTGCGGCCCGGGAAACGGCCGCGCATGATCGCGGTGCAATCCACGGGCTGCGCGCCGGTGGTCCGCGCCTTTGAACAGGGCGCGAACGTGAGCCAGATGTGGCAAAACGCCGCCACGTTTGCGGCCGGCCTTCGCGTGCCGAAACCCTATGGAGATTCCATCATGTTGGAAATCCTGAAAGAGTCCGGCGGCGTGGCCCTGGCACTCTCGGACGAGCAGATTCTGGCGTCCCTCAAGGATTGGGGAAAACACGAAGGTGTTTTTCTTTCGCCCGAAGGAGCCACCGCGACAGCCGCGTACGATCATCTGCTCGCCACGGGATTCCTCACTGCCAAGGATCGCGTCGTATTGTTCAATACCGGCGGCGGACTTAAGTATACCGACGTGATCGGTCAGGCATTGGGCCTACATGCTTCGGCAAGTTAAGCAAACATATCTAGCTAGGCGGAGTTGTTCAGGGTCGGAGCCCAGTTAAGGTAACAGCCCAGCTTTTGGGTTAAACTCCTCGACGTTACATTCTCGGAAACTACGCCGTCATCGCATTCAGGAAATTTTCAGTTCGTTGCATTAGTATACTTTTACGTGAAACCTGGGGAACCGGTGTTGGCACAAAATTCTTGACCTAACAAGCGGGCTGAAAGAACAACGATGCATTTCTCGGCGCCATTCATAAAACGGCCCATCGCCACGTCGTTGTTGAGCATCGCCATCCTGCTCGCAGGCGGCGTTGGTTTTTACTTCCTGCCAGTGGCGGCTTTACCTCGAGTGGATTTTCCGACGCTTTTTGTTCGGGTCAACTTGCCTGGGGCAAGTCCAGAAACGATGGCCTCATCCGTGGCAACGCCACTGGAACGCCAATTCGGGCGGATCGCGGGCGTCACGCAGATGACCTCCAGCAGCCAACTTGGCGCTTCGGGGATCGTTCTTCAGTTCGATTTAGATCGGGACATTAACGCGGCTTCCCGGGACGTGCAGGCAGCCATCAATGGCGCCGCTGGACAACTGCCCCCTGGATTGCCGGCCTTGCCGAACTACCGCAGGATCAATCCCGCCGAAGTTGACATTTTAGATATCGATATCTCATCGGACACGGTTCCAAGGGGCGGTCTATACGATTTGTGCGATTCCTTCCTGGCCCAAAAGATTTCTCAAGTCGCGGGCGTGGGCCTGGTACGCATCAACGGGGGAGCGAAGCCCGCGGTTCGCGTGGATTTGAATCCCAACGCGCTTGCTCATTACGGGATTGGTTTGGAAGAAGTGCGGGCCGCGCTCCGGTTCGCCAATGCGAATACTCCGAAGGGAACGCTGGAAAACGAATCCAATCGGTGGACCGTGAGCGACACCGACCAACTTTTTAAGCCTGACCAGTACTTTCCGCTGATCGTTGCTTACAGGAACGGCGCCCCGGTCCGGATCAGCGATATTGCGAAAGTGACCGAAGGCATCGAAGATTTGCGCAATTCGGCATACGCGAATGGCAGAATCTCCGTGTCCATGGGCATTGGGCGGGAACCCGGCGCCAACGTGATAGAGACAGTGGACCGCATCATGGCGCTGCTTCCCGAATTGCGCGCGTCGATCCCTCCAACGGTTACTCTCGATACCAATTTTAATCGCACGACTACGATCCGCGCGTCCGTCAAGGATATCGAAATCACGATGTTATTGAGCGTAATGCTGGTGATCATGGTTATTTTTTTATTTTTGCGCAACGCGTGGGCCACGATTATTCCCAGCATCGCGGTGCCGCTTTCTATCGTCGGAACGTTCGGGGTGATGTCGCTGTTGCACTACAGTCTCGACAATCTTTCGCTTATGGCCATGGCGATCTGCACCGGGTTCGTGGTGGACGACGCAATTGTGGTGATCGAGAACATCTCTCGCTATCTGGAAGCAGGGGATACTCCGATGCAAGCGGCCATGCGGGGTTCCCGTGAGATCGGGTTTACGGTCCTGTCGATGAGCAGTTCGCTGATCGCGGTATTCATCCCGCTCCTGCTGATGGGTGGCGTCATCGGCAGGTTATTCCGGGAATTTGCCGTCACGTTGAGCGTGGCCATCGTTGTTTCCCTCTGTGTTTCGCTCACCACCACGCCCATGATGTGCGCTCGATTCCTGAGGTCGGAAAAGGAATTGCAGCACGGAAAAATGTATCAGGCGTGCGAGCGGGTGTTCTTGGGGAGTGTGAAGACTTATGCGGGAGCGTTGCGGTGGGTTCTGCGCCATCAACCCCTGATGCTCGTCGTTACTGGCGCGACCATCTGTCTGAGCGCGTATTTGTATTTTGTCATCCCCAAGGGTTTTTTCCCGGCGCAGGATACCGGTCTGATCGCGGGAAATATCATCGGATCCCAAGATACCTCCTTTCCCGCGATGCAGCAGAAACTGAAACAATATACCGACATCATCGTGAGCGACCCGGCGGTCAAGAGCATGATCGGCCAGACCGGAGGCGGAGCGGAAAATACGGGGGGGATGGAGATTGAATTGAAGCCGGTCGGCGAACGCAAAGTCAGCGTGTATCAGGTGATTGAGCGCCTCCGGCCCAAACTTGCAGTGGTTCCGGGAGCCACACTTTTCCTGCGGGCGTATCAAGACATCACGGTCGGCGGGCGGATCAGCAGTTCGCAATATCAATACACTCTGTCGAGTGAAAATCTCAATGACCTGCTGGAATGGGCGCCCCGAGTGGAAACCGCGATGACGCAGTTGCCCGAATTGCGCGACATCGCCAGCGATCAACAAACACGCGGATTGCAGGCGTCACTGGTGATTGACCGCGACACGGCATCGCGATTGGGAATTTCACCGCAGGCCATCGATAACACGCTCTACGACGCATTCGGACAGCGGCAGGTCTCCACGATCTACACGCAGTTGAATCAGTATCATGTGGTGATGGAAGTTGATTCGGCGTTTCGGGACAGTACGGACGCAATCCGCAGCCTTTATGTACGATCTTCAAATGGGAGCCAGATACCCCTAAGCGCCTTTACCCACTTTGACACGCGGAATACGGCGCTCTCCGTCAACCATCAGGGGCAATTTCCCGCGGTTACGATTTCGTTCAATCTTGCGGAGGGGGTCGCTCTGGGTGATGCCGTGACGAAAATCCAGGAGGCAGTCTTCCACATGGGCCTTCCTGCCGATATTCATCCGACGTTCCAGGGAAACGCGCAGGCGTTCCAATCATCGCTCTCGAGCCAGCCGTGGCTCATTCTGGCCGCGCTCGTCACCGTTTACATTGTTTTGGGGATGTTATACGAAAGTTACATCCACCCGGTAACGATTCTCTCAACCTTGCCCTCGGCCGGGGTGGGAGCTCTTTTGGCTTTGTTGATATCTCACAACGAATTGACCGTAATCGCGCTCATTGCAATTGTTCTTTTGATCGGGATAGTCATCAAGAACGCGATCATGATGATTGATTTTGCCATTGAAACGGAACGGACCGGTAAGTCCCCCGAGGAGTCAATTTATCAGGCGTGTCTGCTGAGATTCCGTCCGATCATGATGACGACGGTCGCGGCGCTTTTCGGAGGGTTGCCGCTGGCGCTAATGACTGGTACCGGTTCGGAAATGCGCCGTCCCCTTGGGATCAGCATTGTGGGTGGCTTGCTGGTCAGCCAGGCACTCACTCTTTACACGACTCCGGTGATTTATTTATATATGAACCGTTTGCAATTGCGACTTCAAGGTCACAAAGAGGCGAGGATCCTCGCGGGCCAAACAACCCCTCACCCGGCGTCAATCAAGTAGCTGCCACGCGTCGAGCGACAACTTCTCCAAATATTATTTGAATTCGGTGGCACAGGCTTCAGCCTGTGGGTTTTGGTACTTGCTAGGACTAACCCCCACAGGCTGAAGCCTGTGCTACAGAGTCACGGTTGCAAAACATTTCTTGCCGGGGCACACTTTCTTTATGAGCACATACGACCTGATTTGCATTGGAGCGGGGCCCACGGGCCTGGCTTGCGCCATTGAAGCCAAGCGCGCTGGAATGCGTCCGCTGGTGATCGACAAAGGGTGTCTTTGCAATTCTCTCTACCATTACCCCGTCAACATGGTGTTTTTCACGACGCCCGAACTTCTGGAAATCGGAGATCTGCCGCTCACGAGCGCCGCGGAGAAGCCGACGCGCAGCGAGGCGCTGAAGTATTACCGCAAATGCGCCGAGCACTACGATCTGGACTTGCGGCTCGGCCATCGCGTGGAGCGGGTCGATGGCGCTGACGGAAAATTCAGCGTGCATACGCGGGACGAGCAGGGAATTCCCGCGCAATTCACCGCCAAAAAGATCGCAGTGGCCACCGGCTACTACGATCTTCCGAATCGTCTCGGCATTCCGGGAGAAGATTTGCCGCACGTCTCCCATTACTACACGGAACCGCACCCGTTCTGGCGCCTGAATGTTGTCGTGATCGGCGGGAAAAACTCGGCCGCGGAGGCTGCCCTGGATCTTTATCGCAATGGAGCGAAGGTCACTCTGGTTCACCGGCGCGCGGAACTTGGCTCGACGATTAAATATTGGGTTCGGCCGGACATCGAGAACCGCGATCAAGGCCGGACAGGTTCGCGCGCTTTTTGAAACGCAGGTGAAGCGAATCGAAGAAGGTCGCGTGGTGGTTTCCAATCACACGGGCGAAACGTCATTGCCCGCGGATCAGGTTTTTGCGCTGACAGGATACCATCCCGACTTCCAATTCATGCGCTCGCTGGGAATCTCGCTCGATCCAGAAACGAACAAGCCCACCATGGACCCCCAAACCCATGAGAGCAATGTCCCCGGAATTTTCGTCGCCGGAGTGGTGATCGGAGGAAACCATACCAGTGAAATATTCATTGAAAATGGCCGCTTCCACGGCAAGCAGATTGTCGCCGCTCTGACAGGTGGGCGTACACATTCCGGCGCAGGCGTTTGAACTATTTTTTGCCCAATGCTACAGTGATTTGATCAGGCAGACTCAGGGCCGAAGTAGCTCAGTTGGTAGAGCAGTCGATTCGTAATCGACAGGTCTCCGGTTCAAGTCCGGACTTCGGCTCCATCCTCTCACCATGCCCTTGAGCACCCGCCAGGATAGTCGTTTGTCCTTCAAGGACGCTTACGTGACACTCGCGCAAGAAAACATCCGTATTCAATTATTCGCATAGGAAGCCTGCAAAAAATGGCGCCAACGTTGGCAAAATTTCCCGTGCTAGTACTCACCCCAAAGTATCTCCAAGTCCGTGCATACCCGCCTGAGCCGCATAGACTTAGTAATTTGTTCCACCACTGGCAAACGTATTGCTCCTATTCCTGTAGGAACCATTGATCTTGATGGAGAGGAGGAAAATACAGTGTTTAATGAACTTCTCGAATCTTCATCACACAAAACAAAAACCCACGCAGGTTGGTCGGTGATTCTCTCGGCGATCGTGCAAATCTCCGCCTTATCCGTCCTGGTTCTGATTCCGTTGATCTATACTCAAGCGCTCCCGAAGGCGATGCTATCGACCTTGCTCGTCGCGCCACCTCCGCCGCCTCCACCGCCGCCTCCCCCGGTCAAGGCAGTGATCACTCCTGCTGCACGATTGATCCAGTCCGGCAAGCTGCTGCAGCCGCGCGCGATCCCCAAGGAAGTGGCCGTATTTAAAGAAGCCGAGCTTCCACCGGACGTGATCAACAACACGAATCAGAGCGGCGTGTTCGGCGGTCTTCCTGGGCAGGGAATCATGGCTGGAAATGGACCCGCTCTGCCGCCGCCGAAGCCTGTGGCCGCGCCCGCTCGCATCAAGCAAGGCGGAGAGGTTACGGCAGCCTCGATCATTACACAGACTCGCCCTGCGTATCCTTCCTTGGCGCGGCAGGCGCGCATTCAAGGCACGGTTGTTCTGCACGCGATTATCGATAAGGAAGGAAAAGTAGCGCAGCTGGAAGTTGTTTCGGGGCATCCCCTGTTGGTGCAGTCCGCTTTGGATGCCGTGAAACTATGGCGATATAAACCAACCCAACTTAACGGCGATCCCGTTGAAGTTGATACCACCATTCAAGTCACGTTTACGATGAATGCTTAGTGTGGGCGGGATCCAAGGATCGGGCTCCATAGGGGCGGGTTCAGCGGAGTGCGATTGAGACGCTTGTTCATACTCTACTTTGGGCTCGCCCCCAAAGCTCCTTGCTCGCGATCCGCGCGCCCTCGGTCATGGCTTCGAGCTTCGCCCACATGATCGAAGGATGGACGCGCCGGTTGAATTGCTCCTGGGCGAAGCCGCAATCGGTGCTGGCGATGACGTTCTCGCGGCCTACGAGCCCTGCGAACCGCTGGATGCGTTCGGCCACGAGTTCTGGATGCTCCACGACGTTTGTGCTGTGGCTGACGACGCCGGGGGCCAGGATCTTGCCTTCCGGCAGCTTGACGTCCTTCCAGACGCGCCATTCGTGTTCGTGGCGGGGATTGGCGGCCTCGATGAGGTAGGCGCCGGCGCGGACCTTGAGAATGAGATCGACGATCTTTCTCAGCGGAACGTCGGTCGTGTGCGGCCCCGGCCAGCTTCCCCAGCAAACGTGGTAGCGCACGCGATCTTCCGGGATTCCTTCCAATGCATGGTTCAGAACATCGACGTGGCGGCCCACCCATCGGTAGTAGTCATCGAAGCTTGCCGGTGGCACCATCCTGTCATAGGTCACGGCGGCGCGGGCATCGTCAACTTGCAGCAGGAAACCGGCGTCCACGATGGCGCGGTATTCTGTTCTCAACGCCTCCGCCAAGGCAACCACGAGTTCTTCGTCGTTCCGGTAGTATTCGTTCTTTCGGTCCGGGATGGCGCTGGAGGGAGCTGCCACGGGGAGGAACGCTTCTTCTACCTTCACGCCCTGCATCCCCGCTTTCAGGTTGTCGATGTCATGCTGAAGTTCGCCGAGGCCGGTGTATTTCACAGGGGCGACGCAAACCGCTTCTTGCTTGGTTACGTTGGACCAGGTGCGATCGTTTCCCCCTTCAAGCTCCGCATAAAATTCCTTGAAGCGCTCCCTGTCCGCGCCTCGCGCAAACGGGTTCGCTCCAGGTTTGACCGGCCGCATCTCGAAGCCGCTCACGCGCTTCAAAGCGTAAAGAGCCCAACTGGTGGACTTGCCGAATTCGCCGTCGTTGATGATGTCGATGCCCGCCTGGGCTTGCCGCCGCACAACTTCGGCGACGGAGTCCTTTAGGCATTGCTCGTAGACGAGCACATCGGCGGCCTCGCCGTTCTCCCGCGCGCGCACGAGATCGAGAAGACGGGGCGGACGAATCAGACTGCCAACATGCGTTGTCAGAATTCGATTGGAGCTGCGTTTCATCGGGAGTGAGCCTCAGGGTTTGAATTCGATCAATAGATTGCTGATTGGAAGTTTCCCAACGTCTTTGGATGCGTGAACGACGGCTGGCCTCCAGGTCACGACGTCGGGCACCAATTCCCGGGTTTCCTCTTTCCCGTCCGTCCACTGCTGCACCATGGTGTTGTTCAGGAAAATAGCCAAACGCTGGTTGTGACTGTGCGGCGCGGCGTACTCGCCCGGCTGCATTTTCTCCGCAAACACGGTGAAATCTTTCCCGTCGTACAAAATCTTGTTGCCCGGGGGTGGAGGCGTCCCGGCGCTAGGCGGCATGACTTTCGGATGCGTCGGTTTGATTGCCACCTCGAGATAGTCCCCACTTTTTGGGGGAGAATAGCGTTCGCCGGCCTTGAACACTTTAATGTCGCCACGCTCCATCTTTTGACCGTTCACGTCGACAGAGCCGAGGGCCACCACGAACACGCTCTCCGCAAGAAGGCGCAGCCGCCGCGCACGGCGCACTATTCTTGAACACTCGAACGAAATCATTTTCGAGCAGTGGACTCGTCTGAACGGCCTGAAGAAAAAGCAGAGCCACAAACATCATGTTCATATTCTTTACGCCTTTCCGAATCGTTGCTGCGCGGCCGCGCGTAGTGTACAGCAGGGAAGCCGCTAATTCACCATCCGCCGAACGCTTTCGAGGGCCTGGCGCGCGAGCGTGTAACGCGGCTCGATGGCCAGGGACTTCTGAAAAAGTTCGCGCGCGCGGTTGATCATGCCTTTGGCGAGATAGACGCGTCCCAGATTGAAGTAAGGAAAGTGCCGCGGTTCATAGCGCTTTGCCGTGATGGCCTGCTCGAGCCACGGAATGGCTTCGTCAAAGCGGTTGAGGTCGATCAGGTAGGCGCCGATATCGTTGTACGGATTGCCAAAGTCAGGGTCGATTTCAATGGCGCGTTTGCATTCCGCGATCGCTTCTTCAATTTTTCCCTGGAAATGATACGTCCAGCCGAGAAACGTGTAAGCCTCGGCGGTGGGATGGAGCGCCAGCGATCCGAGGTAGAGCTCGACGGCGCGGTCGTAGTCGCCTTCCATCTGCGCCGCAAACGCTTCCTGGAAGCGCTGCTTCGCCTCGCTCTCGCGATCTAAAGTCATTCCACATTTAGAACACAGGGCCAGAAGCGTGTCAAACATCCAAACCCGGATGAAGAGGAAGTGGACTGCTTTCCCGACACCGAAAGTCCCGTAGGGACAGCAGGTCTTAGCCCACTACGGCAGTAGTGGGAACATATGCGGAACTTGAAAAACAAGCCCCGGCAGGGGCGACACACATCACGAGGATGCCAGACTTCGCCCCGCTGGAATTTACTTCGAGACTCCGAATCCGTCGATCTGCACGTCGAGCTGGTGATTGATCCGGATACCGTAGATGCCATCGGTCTTCGCGGCAGCTCCTGTTTTGGGCAGCGTCGTGACGACTGTCCCGTTGATGACGAACTCGATCTTGTCGCCCTTCACGCGCACTTCGAGAGCGTTGGTAGCCGTCCCGCTGGCGTCGGGCTTTTTCACCGCGGCGTTCGCCGTCTTGGGCGACACGCCTTGCGTCGAGGAACCATCTCGGCGCTTGATGAGATACGTCCCGTCGTCCGTCACCATGAAATAAAGGTAGCTCTGCATCGCGCCTTCGAGACCGTTTCCGCCAAAGATGAGCCCGTAGTATTCGTCGTAGCCCGTCGATTTGATCAGCTTGAATGTGCCTTTGAGCGTGTAGTCGCCGGTGGCTGTATTGGCAGGGTTCCAGTAGACAGCCGCCATCGGATTGATGGCGTGGAAGCCCGATCCGCTGACAACGAATTTGTCAGCGCCTGCAGCATCCGGGTCGGATGCGTCCGAGCTGTGGTCCGAGCGCAGCTTCCATCCTTTTGGCGCTTGTGCGAATGCCGGAGCAGTGGCGAGCAGCGCGGCCAACATGAATCCAACGAAGTGCTTCATCTCAGTGCCTCCTCAGGAAATGGCTTCCCCGAATCATACTCCCGTTCCGAGCTTGTTTGGCTCGGATTTGTGTAGCGCCCGCCTTCAGGCGGGCATCTTGGGCTTGGCCGGATGCCCGCCTGAAGGCGGGCGCTACAAATGCCTGACGCCGTCACGTGGACCAATTCTTCATCTATGCCGGCGTGGGAAACTGCGTCTTGGTTTATCCGCATGCTAGAATTCTAGCGTGTCCAAACAGATCATTCGTGCTGCCCGCACGATCAGCGGCTCGCTAGAAGTTCCTGGCGACAAATCCATTTCGCATCGCTACGCAATGCTCGCGGCGCTTGCCGAGGGCCAGAGCGAAATCGCGCACTTTTCCGCGGCAGCCGATTGCCGCAGCACGCTGGATTGTTTCTCGCAACTCGGCGTGAAAATCGAAATTCAGAATGACCGCATCCGCATCGCCGGCCTGGGTCTGGACGGATTACGCAGACCGCGCCAGACACTCAATGCCGGAAATTCAGGCACGACGATGCGCCTGCTCGCCGGGATTCTGGCAGGACAGGAATTCCGCTCGACCCTTGAGGGCGACGCTTCCTTGCGGAGCCGGCCGATGCGCCGGGTGATGGACCCGCTCAAGCAGATGGGCGCCCGGATTCACGCGCGCGAAGGAGGCTTCGCGCCTCTGAAGATTGACGGCACACGCCTCTCTTCCATCGATTACACACTTCCCGTGCCAAGCGCGCAAGTGAAGTCCGCAGTCCTACTCGCCGGGTTGTTCGCGGACGGGGTGACGTCCGTAACGGAACCGGTGCGCACGCGGGACCACACGGAGTTGGCTCTCGCCGAATTTGGCGCGCGCCTCGAGCACGAGGGCCGCACGATCCGCATTCACGGACGGCCGCGTCTGAAAGGATGCGCGCTCGCGGTTCCGGGCGATCTTTCTTCCGCTGTTTTTTTTCTGGCTGCGGCGATGGTGCTTCCGGAATCGAACCTTGTGATTCAAAATGTCGGCCTGAATCCCACGCGTTCCGCCGTTCTCGATGTTTTGGGTTCGATGGGAGCGCCGGTCAGCCTCGTTTCGATTCGCAGCGAACATGGAGAGCTTGTCGGCGACGTTTCCGTACGCCACGAACCGCTCAGGGGAGGCTCGATCGAAGGCGACGCCATCGCCCAGTTGATCGATGAGCTCCCGGCGATTGCCGTGCTGGGGCCGTACACCGAGCAGGGAATCGAGATCCGCAATGCGGCCGAGCTGCGCGTGAAGGAAAGCGATCGCATCGCTGTCCTGGCGGAGAACCTTCGGCGAATGGGCGCGCAAGTCGAGGAGCTTCCCGACGGATTGCGCGTGGCGGGCCGCTCCGCGGGCCGCTTGCACGGCGCCGAGATCGAGCCGCACGGCGATCATCGCATGGCCATGGCGTTTGCCATCGCGGCGCTGGGAGCCGAAGGCGAAACAGTGATTCGCGACGCGGAATGCGCCGCGGTGTCTTACCCTGAATTTTTCCCCACTCTGGAGCGGCTGGTCGAGCGATAGTTGCCCCAGAATGGAGCTGCAGCATCGAAATTTGTATGAATACTCTGTAACAATACATCTAAAGGTCATTAGGGAATCCGCGCCATTATGAACACAAGCGCACCTCCTTTCTTGACACTCCGTTGCCGCAGCGGTTAACCTCGCGTGCGAATGCGTGGAAGACTTCGTAGGATACTGATTGCGCTCCTGATTTTGGCGGGCGTGGTGGCGATCGCCTATCACTCGCGCCATAAGATTCATTTGGCCGACTTTACGTGGAAGAGATTCATCTCCAGCGTCGGCCAGGCGAATATTCTCCTTCTTTTGCTTTGCCTGGTTGGGATTTACGCGTGCTATGCGATCCGCGCGGTCCGGTGGCAGCGATTCTGCAAGTATGTGGGTCCCACGGATTTTATGAACACATACGCGGGGACGCTGATGGGCTTCGCCTCGATCTTTATTTTGGGACGAGCCGGCGAGCCCGTGCGGCCGCTGATCCTCGCCCGCAAAGAACGCCTCCCTGTATCCAGCATGTTCGGGATTTTCTTTTTGGAACGGTTCTGCGACTTCTCCGCGGCCGCGGTCCTCGCTTGCCTTGCGTTGCTCGTCTTTCCCAACCGCTTGTCCGATGCAGGTGCGGATATGAATTGGGTGGATAGCGCGCGGGGCGGCGGCTGGCTGTTGCTCGCCGCGATGACTGGCCTGATCGTAATTCTGGTCGTTTACCGCTTGCATGGAGCGGCGATCGTGGACCGCGGCCTCGAGCGTTGGCGCACCGCAGGCGGTTTCCGGAGCCGGTTTGCCTCGGCGATCACGGGAATCAGCGAAGGGTTGCAGGCCATCCGGACTACTTCCGACTTGCTGGCCGCCATATTCTATACTGCGCTGCATTGGATTCTTGCGACGCTGATCTACCTTGGCGTCGCCAAAGCGTTCGGAGAAGCGTTTCTCCATACCGAAATGAATTTCTCGGGCGCGATGCTGCTCCTCTCCGTGACGCTGGTCGGATCGGTGCTGCAACTTCCCGGTGTGGGCGGCGGAGCGCAAATCGCGAGCTTCATTGCTTTGACGAAAATTTTCGGCATCGAGCAGGAACCCGCGGCCGCGATCGCGATGGTCCTCTGGATCACTACCTTTGCCGGATCCACGCTGGCCGGAATTCCGCTGTTGATTCACGAAGGCCTGTCGATGGGCGAATTGCGCCAACTGGCGCGCGCGGAAGCCGAGGCGGAAGAGTCCGGCAAGCACATTTCGGTTCCGGGGGCGAATGGCGTTAAGCCTTCGGGCGCGGCGAAGGAAAAGTTGCGAGGAGATTCGGCGCCGTGAAGTGCCCATTTTGCTCGGTCATGGAAGACAAGGTCATTGACTCGCGCGAGGGCCGCGCCGGCGATCTGATCCGCCGCCGCCGCGAATGCCTGAAGTGCGGCCGGCGCTACACGACGTACGAGCGCATCGACGAAATCCCCTACATGGTGATCAAGAAGGACGGCCGGCGCGAGCGTTTCGACCGGCAGAAAATTCTGCAAGGCCTGCTGAAATCGTGCGAGAAGCGGCCCGTGGCCACGGCAAAGCTCGAAGCGCTGGTGGATGAAGTGGAGCGTTTTGTCCACGAAGCGCCCGAACGCGAGCGCAAGACCAGTGAGATCGGCGAGCTCCTGATGAACCGCATCAAGAAGCTCGACAAAGTTGCGTACGTCCGCTTCGCTTCGGTCTATTTGGATTTCAAGGACGTGAAGGAATTCATGTCCGAACTGAAAGGCCTGCTGAAAGACCGCTCGAAAAAGTAACTTACCTATTGCCGCTCTCCCTATCATCCAGTGGGCCCGGAAGATTCCGGGCCCACTGGATCGAGCGAGAGGGAAGTCGGTTTACCCGATTCGCAAGTTGTTTTCTACCGAGAAGACTCCGGGAACGGTATTCGCAAAGATTCCCGCCATATTCTTGTCCATCTGGTTCATTACCACGCCTTCGAGAGACACGTGCCCATTTTTCACGATGATATGGACTTGCGGTATGGCGCCCATCGTGTACCTTCCCAGGTCCGCCTGCGAAAAGACGGTGCGAAATTCGGCGCGGCGAATCTGATTATCGAACGGCGAGGGTGGGAGCACTTCGATGTTGTTGACCACTTTTGTCACACCGGGAATTGAGCTTACAAATTTCCCCGCGTCATCCTTGGTGGTGGCATGCTCGCTGATTACCTGGCCGCTCAAAATCACTTCGGTGCCATTCACCTGGTATTCCAGGTTGTCGAACACTCCGTACCAGGGCAAGCATCGCCAATTCATGATGCACTTGGTCGTTGAGCGTCAAAGCGTTAGAGTGCGTGGTGGTGCCTGCGCTTGCGCCGGCAGCCCCCAACGTGAAGCCCATCACCCCCACCAAAGCCATTGTAAATAAGTACTTTAGAAGACTCGCACGGACTCCCATGAAAGCCCTCCTTTCCGCGGCCACGTCCGGCCGGCGCTCGCTAGAACCCTACACATACTTAGATGCGACATTGGCGCGAAAAGCAACCTGGGCACAAGGCTCGTCGAACATTTCCAGCCGCACTGGCCGGGTCTGGTAGGATGTCGCAAGGAGTCGGGTCATTTGCAGTCTACCTAGGACGAACTTGAAATGGGAACCAAGGCTATCTGGACGATCGCGCATCGCGGCGCTTCCGGGCACGCGCCTGAAAATACGATGGCGGCGTTTCGCCGCGCCGTGGAATTGGGCGCGCGCTTCATTGAAACCGATCTGCAGATCACTCGGGATGCGCAGGTCATAGCCATCCACGACTTCACGCTGGATCGTACGACGAGCGGCAAAGGCCAGGTGCATTTGATGACGCTCGAGCAAATGCGCGCTCTTGATGCCGGCTCGTGGTTTGGGGACCGCGGAGCCGGTGCGTTTCCCGGGGAACGCGTGCCGACGCTCGCCGAAATACTCGATTTCGCGAAAGAGCATGACCTCATCTTTTATCTCGAAATTAAATCCGGGCCGGCGTGGGGAGTCGAGCACGCGGTCGTCGCGGCATTGCGCGACCAGAACTCGTCGGCGCGGGTCGTGATTCTGTCGTTCGATCCGTCCACGCTCGATTCGGTTCACCGGCTCGATTCCACGATGATGACCGGACTCTTGTGCGAGCACCCGTCCAGCGATTTGGTCGAGCGCACGGTTCGCGCGGGTGCGAGGCAGCTTGTCGCGGGCGGCGACCTCATCACGCCCGCCGTGGTTGAGAAGGCCCATCATGCGGGTCTGCAGGTGGTGGCCTGGACGATTAATGAACCGGAGCAAATGCGGCGCCTGATCGCGGCGGGCGTCGAGGGAATCATCACGGATTATCCCGACCGGCTTCTCAACGTCCTGAGCGACCTACCAAGGTAAACTGACTTACTTTCTCTCCGTGTTCTCTGTGCCCTCTGCGGTAAAGCATTTCTCTTTTGGCCGCACCGAACGGCTTTACCACCGCGGGCGCAGAGAACACAGAGAAGACCAAGCGCCAGAATCATGCGTTTCAGCGGGCCAATTTGAATAGCCCGGCAAACTGGGAGACGGTGAGCTGTTCCGCGCGTGCGTCTTGGGATAGCCTTGCTTCCCGCAAAACGTCTTCTGTCCGAGCGCCCAGGCGCGCGCGCAGATTGTTGCGCAACGTTTTTCTTTTCTGCGCGAAACATTCCTTAACGAAATTGAGAAATGCATTTTCATCGTCGACCGAATTTTTGACGCGCGCTCCAGGCATGCGGAAACTTACGAGCGCAGACGCAACTTTGGGCGGCGGCCGGAACGCCCCCGGAGAAATCCGGAACGCGATCTCCGGCCGGCTGAACCACTGCGAAACCACGGAGAGGTACCCGTAATCGCGGCGTCCCGGCTGCGCGACGATTCTCACGGCGACTTCAAACTGAATCACGATATGAATCGCCGCGATCCGGTCAGCGTGCTCAAATAATCGGTGCAAGATAGGCGAAGTAATGTAATAAGGCAAATTTCCGTAAACGGAAAAACGCTGGCCACCCGTCAGTTTTTCAAAATCGACAGCCATTACATCGCTTTCGACAACTTCCACGTTCTTGCTTGGCGCAGTGACTTCGCGCAACCGCCTGGCGAGGCGCGGGTCGAGCTCTATGGCGAATACTTTGCTCGCGTGTTGCGCCAGCCGCGTTGTCATTTCGCCATGCCCCGCGCCGATTTCGACCCACACTCCGTCGTCGATCCGAACGGCGCGCGCGATCCGTTCCTGCCAGCTTGCGTCGGTGAGAAAATGTTGCCCTAGCTTCTCGGGTGACATGGCAGGGAAGTGTACCAAGAGGAGGGCAGCAGTAGGGGCACGGCCTGCCGTGCCCCTACTGCCACTTTATGCAGTTACGAGCTTGCCGTCTGGCTCATCGCCGCCGTCATGCGCTTTCGCATTTCCTCGGGCGAAACGTCCTCCACATGGGTCGCAACGGACCACATGTGGCCGAACGGATCGAGCAATGACCCGGAGCGATCGCCATAAAATTGGTTTTTTATCGGCCGCAGCGGCTTGGCTCCGTTTTCGACGGCTTTCTGTATCACCGCATCGACATTTTCAACGTAGAGGTGCAATCCCACGGAAAAGCCTCCAACTGTTTGCGGGCTCATCACTCCCGTGGGCGGATTCTCGTCGGCTAGCATCACGATCGAGTCGCCAATCCTCAGCTCCGCGTGCATGATCTTGCCGTTCGACCCCACCATGCGCACGATTTCCGTTGCGCCGAAAGCGTTCTTGTAGAAATCAATCGCGCTGGCTGCGCTTCTGACGAACAGATAGGGAGTGATGCTGTGATATCCCTCGGGAATTGGTTTTACGCTGCCCATAGTCTCTCCTCCTTTGGACGGGGATGAATTTGCGGGAGGCAATCCGCGAGCCTGCCCAAATCGGCTAGGCAAAGAAACTCTAATTCTACATCCAAAGTACAGTAGTGCGTGTTTCAGACTACGGGTTGTGGTGCATGCTAGGCCTAAACCCCGCAGGCTGAAGCCCGCGCTACTAAACCCCGTTTCGGATGCGCCATGGCTCCTGAGCGTCCTTGACGGCGGCAGTGGGTTTCAGTACGTTGGAAGCTTCGAAATCGCCATGAAAATACTCTTTGTCGCATCGGAGGGGCTCCCGTTCTCGAAGACGGGCGGCTTGGCGGACGTTGTCGAGGCGCTGCCCAGATCGCTGGTCGCCCTCGGCCATGAAGTGACTGTGCTGCTTCCCCGCTACCGCAACACGCGGGCAGTCGCTATCGCCGTGCCGAGCCTTACGATTCCGACGGGCGACGGCCTGCGCTTTCCGGGAATTGTGGAGGGCGGGACTCTGCACGGAGTCTACTATTACTTCGTGGATGACCCGGAATACTTCGACCGCGAGCAACTGTATGGCGCGGCAGGGAAGGATTATCCGGACAATGCCGAGCGTTTTGCGGAGTTTTCCGGCGCGGCCATCGAATTCTGCAAACGCGTTTGGATGCCCGAGGTGATCCACTGCCACGACTGGCAAACGGGTCTCGTGCCCGTGCTGCTGCGAACGCGGTACTTGAAAGATGAAGCTCTGCAGGAATTGCCTGTCGTCTTCACGATCCACAACATGGGCTACCACGGGGCGTTTCCCCGCGACACGATGAAAAAAATCGGCTTGCCCGAAAGTTTGTTCGGCATCGATGCGATGGAGTTCTACGGGCGCGTGAATTTCCTGAAGGGCGCGCTGATTTATTCCGACTTTTTGACGACGGTGAGCCCGAAATACGCCGAAGAAATAAAAACGGCGGAATACGGCCACGGGCTCGACGGCGTCATTCGGAATCGCGCGGACCGCCTCACCGGAATCCTGAACGGCGTGGATTACGCGGCGTGGAGCCCGGAGCGCGACAAAGTCATTGCCGCGCGGTATTCGCCGAAGGATTTGTCGGGCAAGCTCGCATGCAAAAAGAATCTGCTCGACGCGTTTGGGTTGCCCCCGGAAACAGTGGAGAAACCCGTGCTTGGCATCGTCTCGCGCTTTGCCGGTCAAAAGGGTTTCGACCTGATCGAACAAGTTGCGGCGGATTTGCTTGCGGAGGACCTGGCGATTGTCGCTCTCGGCGCGGGTGAACCAAAATATGAAAAATTGTTCCGCGACCTGGCGAAGGCTTATCCCGCGAAATTCAGCGTGAGAGTGGCGTATGACAATATCCTCGCGCACAAAGTCGAAGCCGGCGCCGATATTTTCCTGATGCCTTCGCGGTATGAGCCCTGCGGCTTGAATCAGATCTACAGTTTGAAGTACGGTACGGTGCCCGTGGTGCGAGCCACAGGAGGCCTGGACGATACGATCGACGCCTTCGATCCTGGAACAGGACGCGGCACGGGGTTCAAGTTTCTGGCGTATGATGGTCCTGCGCTGCTTACTGCGATCCAGCAAGCTCTTTCTGTTTTCCGAAGTGAGCCGGCCGTGTGGCGCCGCATTCAGTTGAATGGCATGGCCAAGGATTTCTCGTGGCAGGTTTCCGCGATTGAATATGCCAAGCTGTACGAAAGGGCCTGGAATTCCAGAAACCAAAAAGCTGCAACTTCATCTAATCAAGGCAGGGCAAAATCGGCTAAGATGTCGCCGGTAGTTCCCATCGGAAAGGGTTCTCATGGCAGATAATGTTAGCAATGTAACGGACAGCACGTTTCAGGCGGAAGTCATCGAGGCGAGCAAGACGCAGCCCGTGATGGTTGATTTCTGGGCGGAGTGGTGCAGGCCTTGCCTGATGCTGGCACCGACCGTTGCGGAAGTCGCCACCGCCTACGCGGGAAAAATTAAAGTCGTGAAATTGAATGTCGACGAGAACACCAACTCCGCCGGCCAGTTCAACATCCGCGGGATCCCGACCCTGCTCATCTTCAAGGGCGGGCAGGTCGCCGAGCAAGTCGTCGGCGCGGTCCCTCGCGATCAGATCGAGAAAGCCGTTCAGCGCCACCTCTCGTAAGCTCACCATGCCAGATCGAACTCGCGCCGGGACGCCACAATCGCCCCGGCGCAGGTGCCATTGGGCGCAAAGCGACGTCATGGCCCGCTACCATGATGAGGAGTGGGGCGTGCCCGTGCACGACGACCGCTGCCTCTTCGAATTCCTGATCCTCGAGGGCGCCCAGGCGGGGTTGAGCTGGGAGACGGTCCTGCGGAAGCGCGAACGATACCGCGAAGTCTTCGATGGCTTTGACGCCTCCAAAATCGCGCAATATGACGCTCGAAAAGTGCGCGCGCTGCTCGCCGATCCGGGCATCATTCGTAATCGCCTGAAAATTTCTTCCACCATATCCAATGCACAGGCGTTTCTCGAGGTGCGGCGCGAATTCGGCAGTTTCGATGCTTACATCTGGCAATTCACCGGCGGGAAAACGCTGCGACACACGAGGCGCGCTCCTCGAGACGTACCCGCGCGAACCGCGGAATCCGACGCCATGAGCAAGGAGTTGAAGAAGCGCGGATTCCGTTTCGTCGGTTCCACCATTTGCTACGCGTTCATGCAAGCCACCGGCATGGTGAACGATCATCTCCACGCGTGTTTCCGCTGGGCAGAACTATCTTGAGCAAACCAGTGGAACAGGCTTCAGCCTGTGGGGGTTGGTCGAGGCACGGTCGAGCTTCCAGCCCCCAAACCCCACAGGCTGAAGCCTGTTCTACTAGGGCTGACACGCGGGCAGGATCTTAATTATTTTGCGAGGAGGCGTAACACGCTCGCGGGGTAGAGAGCGAGCAAGCGCCCTTGGGGCGGCGAGACGCGCTCCAATTCCAAAAGCGCGAGGCCCGCTTTCTTGAGTTCCGTGATTTTCGCGTTGGTGTGGAGGATGTGGCCGATGACGAGGTGCAGATGCGGTTCGTGACCGAAACAAAGCACAACCTTGGCTTTCATCGATTGCAGTTCGCGCAACAAATCGGACGGAGCGCTGGTGCCCTTCAACGCGTCCGTGCGTATGATTTTCTTGGACGGATAGCCGATCGTTTCGCAAAAAATTTCGGCGGTTTGCACGGCTCGCAGCCATGGGCTGGTCAGCACGGCATTCGGTTTTACGTCCAGAGCACGCAAGCCGAGCGCCGCGGCGTGCGAGCGCTTCATTCCTTTGGGAGTGAGCGGGCGCTCGGTGTCGGGCGGGCAATTGGGATCTTCGCGGTCCACAGCGATGCCATGGCGGATTAAATAA
Organism: uncultured Acidobacteriota bacterium; assembly: GCA_963832265.1. GTDB lineage: Bacteria > Acidobacteriota > Terriglobia > Acidiferrales > UBA7541 > Palsa-360. Next base: position 1,632,377 of record CAWHTN010000020.1, on the reverse strand, counting down.
AGATGCATCATTAAGCGACCCTCTCCTTCTCAACCACCAGGACCCGCTGAAACGACAAACGCAAATTCAACTCCCGTTCGAGAAGCCGGGCTTTTCTTTCGATCCCCGCGAGGTTCAGCCGCGAAGCGTCACGCAATTCCACATGGAGGCGGACGTCGCGCGGTCCGCCCTCGACAGTGAGTTTGGAGATGCCCTGCCGGTGGTCGCTTTCGAGGCGTTCGGCCAGGCGCAGCATTCCGGCCAGAAGCCGCGCTTTCTTTCTTTGCTCGCGGTTGAGCGTGGCGAACACGGGATGTTTTGTGCTGGGCTCGGATTTTCTGTTGTGATAGCGAACGAGGCAGGCCGTCATGTTTTTCGCCCAGCCGCTCAATTCCGGAATTTTCGCGTTGTGGATGAGATATTCGCCGTGACGGTGATGCGCTTTCCGGTTGATCAGAACGCCGCAGTCGTGAAGCATCGCGGCGGATGCCAGAATGGTTCGCGCTTCAAAATCCAGATGATGGTAAGGCCACAGCTGGTCAAAGAGTTGTAAGGCGAGCACCTGTACCTGCTCCGCGTGTTTCAAATCGCAACGCACGCGGCTGGCAAAGGACTCCGCACCGGCGAGCATGACTTGCGAACGCTTCCGCTGCTCGTCGGTAAGTTCAGGCGGGCCCATCTGCGCGGAGGCAAGCTCGTACAGCAAGCCCTCGCGTACTCCCACGCGTGGCGTGATCATTTGGCGAAGGCGCAACCACCATGCCACGGTCACAAGAACGATAGCCGCAACCCCCATCACCTCGGCGCGGTCCCGCCGCACGGAAAATGATTTCATGCGCTCTTCCACATTGAGCTGCAGAATGTGCCAGAGCCGGTCGCGCAGCAATCGGGGATTCAACGTAGTGAAGCCGCCCGCCCTTGGGCCCGAAGCCAGCCCGGCGAGGGTTTCCGCATTGCCGCCGCACGCAACGGTATAGGCCACGGAGGGGCGCGGGCGGCAGGGCAGCGCGCTTTGCAGGACGGACAACACATGCAGCCGGATATCGTATGCCGTGTGTTCGTGAATTACGCCCTGGGCGCCGAACGCTTCCATCAACCGGACGGTTCCAAGAGGCAGGCCGATGCTTTCCGTCAAGACGCCGCGCCGCAATTCATTGAGTTCGAGGCTGCCGCCGCCCAGATCGAGGATGAATCGGGGCGGGTCAACATCGCGAAGCGCGCGGAGAACCGCGACGCGCACGAGTCGCGCTTCTTCCTCGCCGGAAACGACTTCCAACTCGATTTTGGCCTGGTGGCGAATGCGCTCAATTAAAACATGGCCGTTGCGAGCTTCGCGCGCGGCGCTCGTCGTCACGGCGCGATACGCGGTGACGCCGCGCGCATCCATGATGTTTCGAAATTGGCGGAACGCGGCGGCGGCGTCGCGCAAAGTTTTGCGATCGAATTCCCCGGATGTAAATACCGAATGGCCGAGCCGCACCGGCGCGCGTACCGACTCCACAATTTCCCAGTCGTCGTTGGAACGGATGCGCGCGATCATCAGGCGAAACGCGTTGGACCCGGCGTCGATCGCCGCGAGTTGGATGGGTTTGCGGAGTCTTAACGCCACAGGGAAGCCAGCGCAGCGGATGGCCGGTAATGCGTGTGTTGAATGCCGAGATGGGCGGCAATGCGCTTGCGCAAATCGGTATTCACGGAGACGACGCTCGCCTCGCCGTCCATCGCCAGAAAGCCGTGGCGTTCGGAGAGCGATTCAAATTCTTTTTTGATTTTGGCTTGATACAGGATGAAGGACTGAAACAAATCGTCCGAGAGCGACAGGTCCCGCCCGGACTCCCAATAACTGATCGCATGCGATTTGCGAAACTCGCGCTCGAACGCCACTTCCGGGCGCACGTTGAGCCAGAACGTGAGATCGGGGCGGACCGCCATTTCGTAAAGGCCGTTCAGGTAGTCGCGCTCGATGCCGCGAGCTACCGCGCGGGCGATCAAAGTATAAAAGTATCGGTCCGCGAGGACAACAAAATCGGAACGCAGCGCCGGGATGATGCGGTGCTCGAGCTGGTCGTAGAAATCGGTGGCATACATCAGCGTGAGCGTCATCCGGGTAATCGTGTTTTCGGCCAGCAGCGCGTCGATATCTTTCGCGACGAGGCCCGAGCGGCGCAGGCCCATCGTCTCCACCGCGAAGCCCTCCGACTCGAGCCATTCCGTCAGCAGGGAAATCTGGGTCGAGCGGCCCGATCCGTCCATGCCTTCAATGACGATGAGGGAGCCGCCGAATTCCTCGTCGTTCATGCCGGGGAGAGGCAACCCGTAATTGCGCGGGGAAGCGCCCGAGGGAGTCAGCCCTTTTTTCGAGTAGCCATTTTTCCGGCTTGTTTTCACTGGTGTCACAGGGCCCTCCGCGCGGACTTCTTGGGTGCGAATCGCGCCAAATCGATGCGCGCTTTCACCATCTGGCGCATCTGCTTTTGCAGCGAATTCACCGGCAGCGTGCCGTCCATCACCACGAACTTGTCGGATTCAATCATTTCGTCATATTGCGCCAGGATGCGTCCCTGAAAAATGCGGAAACTTTCCGCGCGGTCCAGGGAAAGGTTCAAGTCCATGCCCGCTTCGTAATACTTCAGCTTCGGGCGGCCGCTCATAATGCGCTTGACGGCCACATCGAGCGGCGCGCGAAAGTAAAACGTAATGTCTGGGACAGGGGCAAACCGGTAGAGATTGCGCAGCCAGCGCGGGGAACAGTTTCGCGCCACGTCGCGCGCGAACGCGGTGTAGATGTAACGATCCGCAAGGACCAGGTATCCGCTGTGCAGTAGTGGCAGGATCTGCCGTTCGCAGCGATCGGCAAAATCTGCTGCATGCAGCAGGGAAAACGTGGTGGGCGTCAGAAGCCGCCGCTGCTTTCCGCGACGCGTGGCGGACTTGACGAGCGGCGAGGAGTTCCACTCCGTGAAGTGCAGGCGATAGCCGCCGATTTCCAGCCAGCGCTTCAATAAGTAGAGTTGCGTGCTCTTCCCGGAGCCGTCGATGCCTTCCACGACGATCAGCGCCCCCGGGTACTTCCGGGAGGGCTCCAGCCGCAGGGAGGGCACTTCCGGGATTTCTACAGGATTTGCGGGCGACTGTTCAACTGCTGACAATGGGCGCGAAGTCACAAGAGGGTCTCCCGAACGTCCATTATACGCACACAATGTAAAAGTTTGGTGACAACTCGATGAGTAGAGGATGAATGCGCTGGACCAAGGAATGTTTTGGTAGCACATCCATTCTTGGCTGTGCGGTTTTGTATGTTGTATGCACAGGCCACCGCCAACCACGATCGCAAAAACCGCACAGCCAGGATTGGCTGTGCTACTGCCCCCAAATTTTCTCGCGCGAATCCTCGAACGGGTACACATGCACCATCCAGCCGAAAATCACAGGGTAGAACGTGCCACCGGCCTCGGTACAGGCCTCCTTGGTGAGGATTGAGCCTTGCAAGCCGAACTTGGTGAGGTCGGCGTGGCCGCGTTCTTCCTTGGGAGGCATGCAGAGCTTTGTATGCAGGTGCCACTGCGCGACGCTGAGCGGGACGCGCTCGTTCAATTGTTCTTCCGACACGCGCTTGGGCATGGTGTACATCGCGCCGATCAGGTCGTAGCCGGTTTTCGTTTTCTTGTAGAGCAGGGAAGTGGGCCGCGTCGGATCGAAGCTGAACGATTCGAGGAATCCGTTGTAATAATTCGTGAAATGATACTCGGACTGCGGAAGATTCGGCATGAAAATGCGGAAGCCGTCGGCGAGCGCGACGTGGTAATCCTTGTATTTCTCGATGGACTCGCGCAATTCGCCGGCGATTTCGTCGGCCTTGGTCCAATCCTGCGGCGTCGCGGTGCGCAGCTTGGTCATGTACATGTGCGGGCCCATCTGGTGATGGTGCATGTGGCTCATCGCGTCCATGGCGCCATGCTCGGTCTGCTGATCTTTTTCGTCCGCGCCCTGGCCCATTTTCATCCCGGGCATGTCGTGATCCATGTCCATGCCGGGCATGCTATTGTCCATCCCCGGCATATTTTGATTCTTGCCGGAATCGTCGCTGGGCTTCTGCTGCTGCTGATTCTGCTGCGCTGTCTGCCGCGCAACGAGCTTCGTTGCAGCCCCGGCGAGCGCGAGCGAAACGATTGCGATAAGTGCGATAGGAAAGGTCTTTCGAGTATTCATGGTCTCGTCCTTCTCCTCACTATTCTACGCACCAATGCATAGGAAATATCAAGCGGCAGGTGATTTGTTTCACCCATGCAAATGGGGATGACCACGGACGGGCTCGTGCAAGAGTTGAATAGCGGTGATGGAGGCGGTGAATTTTGGATCGGTGTTTTCTAGGGCTTCTTCAGCATCTCGTCCGTCTGCTGCTGGAGACGCCGGCTCATCGCGTCCATATGCTGGCGCATGATCGGCATGATGGCCGTCATGGCTTCTGCTGTGATGGCGGGCATTTCCCGCAATAACTTTTGTCCCGTCGGCGAAGTATAAAATGTGACAAGGCCGTCCATATCGCCTTTGGTGAAATGCTTCTGGTACGTCGGCACCATGGCCTGCATCATCTCGTCAAACGGCATGTCCTTCATCATGTCGTCCATCATCTTGTTCGTTCGCGCTTCAAAATCAGCCGGAAGCTTGTCCTTATCTTTCAGATACCTGTCGTGATTCATCTGCTGCATGGACTTCGTCATGGCGTCCATCATTTTCCGCATCATATCTTGCGAATGAACCGCTTGGAGGTATCGTTCGACATCCTCTTTCGAGGCCGGAGCGTTCGCGCCGGTATCTTGGGCCAGGCCACTGCAGGCAAAACAAAGACACAGAATAACGCCAATGAGGATGTGCTTCATGAACGACCTCCAGTGATCCGTTGAAAGTATAACCGCTTCATTACTAATATCTAGAAGCGATCGGAAGACGTGTTGGCTTTCCGTAAAGTCTAGTGCACACCGGACCCTGAATTTGCTGGGGGACGGGGCCAAGATCTTACGAAACCATTGCGAGTCAGTTGCCACAGGATCGTGTAGCCATTCGGAAGTGTCATCTTCAGCATCGTCAGTCTGTGGTCTTGGTCATATCCGCTCTCATACAGCAGTTTCTCGCCGTCTGCCATGGTCTGCGATCGGATTTCGCCCAGGTAGCCGTATGTATTCACAAGAAGCGGATGATGTCGCGCGTCCCGGACGGCGGTAAGGCGATTGGCGGGATCGTATTCGTAAAACTCTTCGCCACTCTGGGAGTCACGCACGTGCACCAGCCTTCCGGCCGCGTCGTATTCGTACTCAATCGCGTGGCCCGAGGTTTCCTTTCCGGACGTGATCCGATGCATTGCGTCATAAGTGAAATTGATGGATTCTCCGTCCGGCGCGCGCACCTCTTGCAAATCGCTGGTGTTGTTCCGCTGAATTGAAAACGCCTTGCCAGAGGCGGAGCGCATCCCGGTCAAGGCGCACTGTTGCCATGTCCTTTCTGGTCCGCTGGACGGAAACTTATATGTCCATCCGTCCCTTGTCGCGAGGTCCCACCCATTGCCGTTCCATGCGAGAGACGAAAGGCTGAAAGGGCTCCCCAGGAAGTTGCTCGCGCGATACTCGGCGTTCGCGAAGCCCGTTCCAGAAGAAGTCCTGGAGAAATGGACTCTTTCTCCGCTTGCCAATATCAGTTCGATCCAGGAAAACGTCTGCGAATCACCCACGGGGAAAATGTCAAAAGAGTCCGTTGCGCCAATCCCAAAGGGGCGAGAAGTGTCATCCTGCGGCCGATACTTGCGCAGGAATGAAAAGGACGGCTGCCCTTGAAAGGAAAAATCCGCGCGCGACATGACAAACAGCGGGACGCCCGTATACGTTTCGAATCTTTCGAATCGGCCGTCCCCTTGTGCATCGTTAATGCAACCCAGCCGCCAGCCCTGCTTTCCATTTGGCCCCTGAAGAATAGTCACGCAGGGCGCGCCAACGGATACCAGTCGGGCATGGCCGTCCTGCCCGCCGAACGACTCGCCCATCCCATCCACTTCTGACGCTGTGTACACCTCAATAGACAGTGCGCTTGTGACGTCCGAACTACGGTCGACCGGAAAGTGCAAGAGAGCCAGATTCCTGGTGATCATCTTGCGCGTTCGAACGGCGAACACCTCCGGATTGGCGCCCGCGTACCACGGCATCTCGTGGAATCGTGCCGTGGAGACGATGCTAAAGCGGCCGCTATAAAAATTGGTCCCATATCTCAGATTCAGAGATTGGTAGTTCATGTCCCGGCTGGTCACACCCAACATCACGGAATCCATGTCCTCGGCCATCTCTGGCTGATTCTCTGCCATGGACTGCAGAGTTTTCTCGGCAATCACTTGTTTCGCCTCGGGGTCCAGATCATCGGGCTCCAATTTTTGAGTTGGGAGCAATTCCACATCCATGCCGAGTCGCGCCTTGTAGTACGCCGGAAGGTTCTCAAGATCAGACGCGGCATTATCATCCAGCGGCAAAAGATAAACGCGGCCGGTGGCCGGGTAGCGAAAATTCTCCTGCTGCGTGGGTGGTGTTAAATCGATCTTTCTCGACCCGTCGCCGATTTGCAACACCTCGCGTTCAATGTCCCAATCGCTACCAAGGCGATTGGCCACGACATAGAGCGCGCCCTTGCCTTTTGGGCCACTCACAGGTACCGCCAGAACCGCATAACCCGACGCGGTAGAATTGCGGACTGCGCCCCGGACTCCTGCCCCCGCTCTTATCGGTTCCCCGAGCGCCGCTTTGGCCTCCGCCGAGCGGGACACCAGGTTCATGGCTGGAGCGAAAGCAGGGCTCGCCCGCAGTCGAAAGTCATACAGATAGAGCAAGGCAATTCCTGCGAGAACCAAAATGACGGCGATCGCGGGGCCGGCGCGATTGCCCGAGAGTTCTCCTCTGGGAAGAGCCGACTGCGCCCGTAGCTGTGATTCAGGATCGGGAGTTGGCGCTGTAATGATCTCAGTGTTGAAAACGGCTTCGGAAAGAAGTGGCATCACCTTCAGTGCTTCAAAAAAGAAGCCGCCGAGGCTCAGCGCCAGACCAAAGACGGCCATCCCGATCGGAACGAAGGATCGGGCAATGTTGATATCGGCCAGTCTCGACTCGATGAGCACAAGAAACCCGAACCAGATCAACATGAAGACTAAAGAAAAAGGGTGCATATACATGAACACATTTACGCGCGACCCCGTCGGCGTGGGATTGATCTTTCCTCGGATCAGGGGAGGAACGAATTCCGGTATTGAATATTCCTGCGGATTCGGAAAGTGAGATTCTCAACCGAGCCGAGAAACGGTGAACTCGGCGCCTGCGGACGTTTCCAGGAGGATGCCAATGTTCCCCAAAAGGTCGGAGCAGAGCTTACGACGCGACGAATTCGCTCTGCCACGACGTCTGGCTGCGCGGGCACACTTAGTTGGAAGGAGTAAAAAGCCATAGCGCTTCTCTATTCTAGCGTTACCCTCGAACGCGATATATTCCATTTGTTCAATGGTGATCAATCAGCTAGGGCCAAAAACGGCAGTGGGGCGACGAATACGAGGCTGGTGAACCCCAGATTGAGCGAAATGGCCGTATCCGGGAATGCCGGAATAGCGTCTAATCAGAAGACACCATGAATACCTTCAATAACGATGGCGGGAAGCGCTTGGCGAGATGGAAAAGGATTGCCACGGTTCTGATCGTCGCCAGCGTGTTCTTCGCGCCGCGAGTACAGGGTCAAACTCCGCAGCCCGCGCGGGTTCCCGATGCCTTGCACCAACTGAATGATTCCGTCGAAGCGCTGGTTCAGCGCGTCTCCCCAAGCGTCGTTCAAATCCTTGTTTCCGGATACAGCTCCACCGAGGACACGGGTCAGGGACAAATGAGCGTCGTGATCGGCAAGCAGCGGACGATCGGCTCGGGAGTGATTGTGGATCCCGAAGGCTATATCGTGACCAACGCGCACGTCGTGAAAGGCGCGGAGAAGATCGAGGTGATCGTGCCTCCCCTGGCTGCTGCTCAGAACGCGCCGGACACGCTTCCGGCAAACCGCGAACAGACTTACGATGCGCGGATTGTCGGTGTTGCGCGGCAGCTCGATCTCGCCGTCATCAAGATTGAGGCGCACAAATTGTCCGCGGTACCCATCCGCAAGTTTGTCCTGCCGAAACAGGGCGAAATGGTCTTCGCGTTCGGAAGCCCCGAGGGGCTGCGGAACAGCGTGACGATGGGTGTCGTGAGCGCCGTTGCACGGCAGCCCGACCCCGACAGCCCCCTGGTCTACGTTCAAACCGATACGCCCATCAATCCGGGCAACAGCGGTGGCCCGCTGGTGGACGCGGATGGCGAACTCATCGGAATTAACACCTTCATTTTGTCCAGCTCGGGCGGCAATCAAGGTTTAGGGTTTGCCATTCCGGCGGGCGTTGTGGCCTATGCCTATCCGCAACTCGTGAAATATGGCCACATCCACGAGCCCGAAATCGGAGCCATCCTTCAAACCATCACGCCGGAATTGGCTGCCGGACTTCACCTGCCGCGAGATTACGGCGTAATTGTCTCCGATGTCGTTCCCGGTGGACCTGCAGATCAAGCCGGCCTGAAAATTCAAGATATCATTGTTAGAGTAGACGGGGCGCGAACGGGAAGTCTTCCCCTGTTCAGTCAGAGCCTGTATATGCACGGGAGCGGCGAGCACGCCAAGCTCGAAGTCCTTCGCGGCCCGGACCGCCTGCAATTGGACGTTTCTCTCGCCGAGCGGCCCCACAAAGTGGACAGTCTGGCGGATACGGTCGACCCGGTAAAAAATCTGGTTTCGCATCTGGGCATTCTTGGGATTGAACTCAATCCTGATCTCGCCCACTCATTGCCAGACCTGAGAATTCCCAGCGGCATAATTGTCGCGGCCAAAACTTTGGGGACGGGGACAGGAGAGGTGCCTCTGCAAACGGGAGATGTGATTCACGGCTTGAACGGCACTACTGTTACGAGCTTGGCCGATTTGCGCGAAGGGGTCGCCAAGTTGGCGGCGGGTGACGCGGTCGTCTTGTTGATTGAGAGATACGGACAACTCATCTACGTATCGTTTGTGATGTAGAAGACGGTGCGGCCTCACAATAGGCTCGCAGGACAAAGACGAAGCCTAAATTGCCATCCGCGCTCTTTATCTATCTAGCTTAATTTGGCAATTCTTCTTATGCCGCCGGGTCTCTTTGGCGCGTGGCTTTGACACCCTTTAGAATCCCAAATCCTACGAGTACGATCGTGCCCACGATAATCCAGTGCCCGGGCATATGGACCAAGAAGGCGCCATAAATCAGGCCACCGATGAGAACCGCAAATCCAATCGCGTATAGTCCGAAAGACATGTTATTTCCTTTCCGCTCCGCTGGCCTTTTGCCGTCCTGCGATGTCTGGTGCGCTTGAATCAGGCCGTCTCCGCGGTTTTCAATCAACGAAAGCAAACTATAAGTGTGTAAATTCCCAGGGTCGTCCCAACGGGAGGTTGGGCAGCGCCAGGAATCCCGCGATCAGGCAGAGCGTGCGTCCCGATCGCTGGCCGCCAAGCAGAGCCAATCCTGCCAAAAGTCCGAGCAGTCCGCAGACAGCCGATAGAACAACCGCCACGGCGTATAGGAAGTGGAAAGTACCCATTAATGTAAATGGGTCAGCCACTCGATTAAGAAGCGCCCCAAACATCAGGGTCGCGGTACCGCCAAAGATAACCAGAAAAACCGCCATCGCGAGGCGGATCACTCCGTAAATCACCCAACAAATTCCCAGCGGTCGAGTCTGATCGCCTAGGCCTGGAGCAACTAGATCATTCGAGGTCACGAAAATCTCCTATCGGCAGACATGCCTTGAGAGGTCTCATAGGCAGTAACGCGGCGATACGGCACGAAAACAAACGCATCACCCAAGGTACGCTCATCACGTCCTGAGGAAATGGAGGGCAACCAGAACCACACCGATGACGAGCAGAAGGTGAATGAAAGAGCTCGCCACTCGATACGCAATAAATCCAATTCCCCAGAGAACAATCAGAACTGCCGCGACGATAAGCAACGTCATGTTGTACGGAACCTTTCTGGTGAATCCTTTGATGCGGCCGATTCTGGGAACAGGCCAAGCCTTCAATCGTGTAAAACGACGGTCAACAGGGATTTGTTGACTTTGATCCTGCCGTTGTATTCGATAAAGCCGAGCTTTCTAAATTTATTCATGAAAAAGTTCACGCGAGAACGAGTCGTACCAACCATTTTCGAAAGCGTCTCTTGGGAAACGTTCGGGAGCTCGCGATTTGGATGCTCTTTTTTCCCGTAGCGGGCGAGCAAGAGAAGCGTCCGCGCCAGGCGTTTCTCACTCGAGTTGAAGAGCTGGTCGACCAAATCTTCTTCCACCCGGATATTGTGGGCCAGCATGTAGGCGATAAAATGGTCGGATAATTTGTGCTCGTCATGAAGCACGCGCAGCATTTCGCTTCTGGTGATGACCAAAATGATGGACGGAGTGATCGCGGTAGCAGTGCCCATCCGGATGGACTGTCCGGCCAAACAGCCCTCGCCAAAAAAATCGGTCGGACCAAACATCGCCACCACAGCTTCCCGCCCCGACTCATTCACAACGGAAAGTTTTACGCCGCCTTTTTGAATGTACATGACGCTGTTCGCAGCGTCCCCTTGAGAGTAGATCGACTCCGATCTCCGAAATTCGACGACTTTTCTCGCCAATCCCGCGGTATCGAGAAAAGTTTGCGGGTTGAAGGAATTCTTCTTTTTGGATTCCTGTATTTTCATGTTTGCGCGCTGAAACTACGTCCTCGAGTTTGTTTAACCGCCAGATCTACCGTACAAGAAGCGGATTCGCGATACTGTGCAAAAAGGAACAATCAACATCAAGCGGATTGCCGGTATGCTGCGAATCGCGATTTTCACAAAAAAGCGCTGATCAGGCTTGCGCAAGCCAAGAAACTCCAGTACGCTGACTGTGTTGTTGGCGGAGTCTTCCCACCTCACCCGCTATTTGTCGCTCCGGTTGCAGTTCAAATTCAAGCGATGGAAGGATGGCGCATGACGCGCAAGAGCACTTTGGCGAGCCTTGTTATGGCGGTAGCGCTAAGTTTGATGTTAACCGCCTGCAAGGATACGAAAACACTGCAAGAAAACGAGCAGTTGAAGGCTCAGGTGGCGGACCTTCAGAAACAGAACGGCGAAATGGGAAACAATCTCGAAACGGTGACAGCTGCCCGCGATGCGTTGACGCAAGAAAACGAAACGCTCAAGGCGGAGATCAAGGCCATGAAACCGAAGACGTCAAAAAAGAAAGCTTCGACACGCAAGCGTCGCCGAAGTTAGGCCATGGAGATGTCGGCGGTTTTGGAACCCGCGGATGATTTGAAATAAGCGAACCGGTTTCTATCTCAACTTCAGAAAAGGGAGGCAAGGATCATGAAAACGTTCGAGGTGCAATTTCGCTATCGCGATCGCAATGAGGAAACCGTGGAATCGACGGTGAACGTGGATGCGTCGAGTCTGCCTGGGGGCGTCGCCAAGGCGACGCGTGAATTCGTCAAAGGCCTGGACCGGAAGCAGAGATTCGACATGAACAAGAATGGCCTCGAAATTATGGCCAAGTCCACCGGCGCGGCAGCCGAGGCGCCGGCAAAGAAATCCGCGGAAGCCGCTGGCTGAGAAGCCGGCGAAACCCCCGAAAGAAAACGAATCACACCTGCCGGGAACCGGAAGGGTTGATCCCGGGAACGCCAATTGGGAGATTGGCGTTCCCGGGACTCAAACATCTCGTTGACGCGGTGACAAACTCGGGCCAGGTCCTCAATTGCTGGCGCGCTCGTTTGCACTGGTGAGGTAGAAATATCCCACCCTGTTATTCGTAGGCGTCGCGAACCAGATCCGGCCCTGAGCGTCGAGGAAAAATTCCCGCATCATGGCTTCGGAATGCGGGAACGGATATTCGACCACTTTTCCGGTATTCGGATCCAGGCGTCCGATCAAATCTTGATCCGTGGAGGCGTACCAGATCCCATTGTCCTTACCGACGATGATCGCGTAGGGCGTCGCAGCCGGGCCGGGCAACGGGTACTCCTTGAACGTTTCCGTCTTCGGATCGAAACGCCCAATTTTGTTCCCCGTGCGTTCGCCGAACCATACGATCCCCTCGGAATCGATCGCCAGCCGTTGCGGCGTGCCCTGTGTCGGCGGAGACCATTGCGTCACCTTTTCCGTCTTGGCGTCGATCCTGCCGATTTTTCCGTCCTTCTTCAGCACGCAAAACCAGACATTGCCGTCTTTATCGAAGGTGATGCCGTAGGACGATGGCACTTCCATGAAGTGCGTGTACTTGCCGGTCTCCTGATCGTATTTGCTGAGCGGGCTGCCGGAAGACCACAGATTTCCTTTCGCATCCACGCGGACCGTATGCTTGTCCGACCGCTCGCCCGGCACGACGACAGAGTCTTGAAATTCCGCAATCTTTCCCGTTGCCGGATCCAATTTCGCCAGCTTGTCCAGCGCAAACTCGGTGAAATAGACCATGCCATCGGGCCCGCGCACGACCGAATGAACCCCCGCCGTCTCCTCAAAAGGCAAAGGGAATCGAGTGAGTTCGCCGGTCTTGGGATTGAGTCTCGCGACTTCGTTTCCTCTCCCGTAATACGGGATCCAGAAATTTCCGTCCTTGTCCGGAGAGGCGCTCCAGGGCAGGCCTTTGGAACCGGATACGTCGTATTCGACGTAGACGATATTCATGGCGTCGTCGCTGAACGGCCGCACGGTTGCCTTGTACGCCGGCAATTCCGCCGGACTTCGCGGGACGGTTGAATCCGTGCCAAACACGGTATTCAAATACGAGATGACCTCGTTCGCCTTTTCGTCGTTGAACCTCTCGGACAATTGAAACGCCATGGCGTCCCGCATGTAGTTGACGCGGTCGCGCCAGCCGTCCTCGTCGCGGCGTACGGCGGCCATCCTGGTCTGAAATCCGTGGCAGATATAACAGTTGGTTGAGAGAACGTCTTTCCCTTTTCCATCCGGCATGAGCTGCTTGCCCTGATAGAGATTCAGGTCGCTCCAGCGCACCGTCCCTTGTTTCAAGGCAAATTCAAACGAAATATTCTGGTCCGCGGTCAGGTTCACCGCGCTGTGCGGTTCCGTGGTGAAGCCAACCGCTCGCACGCGCACTTGATATTCCCCGGCCGGCAAGTTTTCCACCCGGTAGCGTCCCTGCTTGTCGGATAACACGCTGACGCTTATCTTCGTCTTCGCGTTGACGGCCAGAACGAACGCCCCTTCAAACGGCGCGCCGTCTGGCCCTTTAACCGTGCCCGTGACCGTCGCGGCAAAGGCACAGGAAGAAAATAGAATTAGAAAACTCGCAAACGCCGCAAGCTTGCTGATGGATCGCATTAGACTCTCCTTACGGAACGATAGCTCGCCGGACCCAGACTCGCCGTTAATCAGCGACTATACACATGACTGTATCCCTATTCAATGAGTTAGGCCATAGCTGCATGCCGGTCGGTAATACCTTCTATTTTTCTCTCGCCAGCACATCCATTCAACGAATTACAGGAATTAAACTTGACCCTTCGAATTTCGCGGTGATATACGCTTTGCATATCCGTACGTGGGTGGAGCGTCTCAGACCCTTGAAACAGGGTAGGCCCTGACACTTGGAATTGCGATAGTCCCAGCGAGCTTGGATCATAAGAGGGGGTGGGTATGAAGTTCTTCCGCTTGAAAACGGGTGCGTGTATTCGTGTATTGGCGGTAGCAATGGGTGTGTTCCTTGCATGCCTGCCGGTCTTCTCGCAAGGCAGCGCAGGCCGCATTCTTGGGTCCGTCACGGATCAAAGCGGCGGGGTCCTTGCCGGGGCCACCGTGACGGTGTTGGATGTGCAACGCGGCATCCCCCGTACCCTCATCACGGATCAGTCTGGAGAATATGTAGCACCCAGCCTGCTTCCTGGCACTTACACTGTCCGAGTTGAGTTCAAGGGTTTCAAGACCGTTGAGCGGCAGAAGATCGTCTTGGAAGTGAACCAGGACATTCGCGTCGATTTGGCTCTAGAGCCTGGCGAGCAGACACAGACAATCACCGTCACCGAAGAGCTTCCGCTCGTCGAAACCACCAACGCTACTCTGGGCGGCACCCTCAGCAATGAAACGATCAATGACCTGCCCATGATGGGCCGCAGTTATCAAAACCTTCTGACGTTGCGTCCCGGAATGATGATCTATCCCGGCGGCGGCGGGTGGACCATGAGCACCAATGGCAGCCGCCCCGAGGAAAACCAGTTCATCCTCGACGGCTTGACCAACGACAACCCGCTGCAGGGCCTGACCATCATTAACGGTCCAGGAGTAGCGGGCGATGCGGCGACAATCATGCCGATTGACGCTATTCAAGAAGTGAATATCGAGGAAAATCCGAAGGCGGAATACGGGGGAAAGCCCGGCGCGGTTGTTAACGTTGGAATCAAGTCCGGGACAAACAGTATTCATGGCACGGCTTACGCTTTCGGCCGCGACAGCGCGTTGGATGCGCGCAATTATTTCGACGCCACATCTCTGCCCAAACGGGCAGTGGCCCTTGAGCAGTATGGTGCGACGGTCGGCGGACCGATCAAGAAAGATAAGCTGTTCTACTTCCTGGGCTATGAAGCCGAAAGCTACAGCGTTGGAAACCTGTTTTCTGCGTCCGTTCCCGAGGTTCTCCCACAGCCCGGTGTGAACGGTAAGGTCGACGGTGGCTGCACGATCGTCACCGCGGGTGATTGTGGCAATAGTTTGCCCGATGCGATCTCCGACCTGATTGCAAACGGTATCCAGCCGACCGCACTAAGCCTCAAGTTGACGGGTTGTACCCCTCCGACCGGCTCTGGGACGGCCTACGCTTGTACAGGGGGCTTATTCCCAACCAACTCCGGGAGTTCGCCGACCCTAGCTCAGGGTTTTCCCAGCGTTTTCAGGTCCGACAACGGCGTAATGAAGATCGATTACCACATCAATGATCACAACACACTGAATGGAATGTATTTCCAGAGCGCGGGCCTAATCACGGCCGAGGACGTCATCGTACCTGGAGCCGCAGTGGCTGTCCGTACAGCAAAATCGGCCTCGCGTGGTAGGAACGGAGTGGACCTGGAACCCGAATTCACAATGGGTGAACTCGGCTCGCTTCGGCTTCGTACGCATGAACCGGATGAGCCAACAGGTCGACTCCAGCGTGCCACCGTCAAGCTACGGAATCTTCACTGGCGTCACGACCACTGGTTCACTGCCGATTATCAGAGTCGGGCCTTTTACAGCTCTTGGAGGTTCCCCGGGCTGGCCATACAGGTTTGGTCCTGACACTGTTTACCAGTTTGTTGACTATGTTTCTTACCTGCATGGCAATCATGCCTTCAAATTCGGCGGAGACTTCCGCCGCAACCTGGCCGACCCATCTCAGTTTGGCGCAGCCAAAGGGGCGATCAATTTCAAGGGAGGCAACCATGCGTTCTCGGGCTCCACTCCGCTAGAAGATTTCCTTGCCGGAGATCCAAGTTTCGCGACGATTCAATCGGGGAGCCCGGCGCGGGAGCTAAGTCAATGGGCTTATGCTCTTTCGATTCAAGACGATTGGCGCGTCTTTCCAAGAGTGACAGCCAATCTCGGACTGCGCTATGACTATGCCTCGCCCATGGCGGAAGCGCACAACCTCCTTGGCGGCTTCGATCCCAACCTTGGCATGGTCCAGGTGGGGCAACAGATCAAGTCTCTCTATAAGCCAGACCATAGGAATTTCGCTCCGCGGTTGGGCTTGGCTTGGGATCTTACAGGCAAAGGAACAACTGTAATCCGCGCCGGGGCCGGCATCATTTTCAATACGTTGCTGCCGATGCAAACTTTTACCGGTGTGGCCGGAAACGCTGTAAACGTCACCGGTGGCGTTACCACAGTCCCTACAGGAGCGACAATTGTTGTGAATGGCGCGTCCACTCCGGGCACGGGCACGATCGCTGTCGCGAATGTCAGGGTCCCCGGCGGATCTGGCTCAACGCTGGCTTCGAACTGGCAGAATAACAGTTCCAGCGTGCCCATTTTTTCAGGGGCGAACACGGTCGAGTGCGGCGACGGAAGCAACGACAACCTTGGCAACCCCACCTCTCCATGCTCGCTCGCCGTGATCGATCCTAACTTCCGTACACCCTATGTCACCAACTGGACATTGGGCGTCCAGCATGCTGTCACGAATGATCTCTCGGTGGATGTTTCTTATGTTGGTAGCCATGGCACCAAGTTGAACGGCATCAGAGATATTAATCAGCCGGATCCGGTTACGGGGCTTGGGCCATTCGCCACAAAGTTCCCTTACTTGGGATCCATCCTTGTTTTGTCAAACCTCTACAAATCCAATTACAACGGCCTGCAAGCGACTCTCCAACAGCGCACCGCGCACGGGCTCTCTTTCCTGGCCTCCTACACGTATTCTCATTCCCTCGACGAAGATTCCTACAATATCGGCCAGTTCTTGCCTCAGGACAGCAACAACCCGGCCCTTGAATATGCAAGCAGCGACTTCGACATAAAACATCGCTTCACGTTTTCCATCACCTACGCGATTCCAGGAATGAAATCGCCAGGACAACTTCTTCAGGGCTGGGAACTCAATTCGGTTGTTACTCTCCAGACCGGCCAACCCTGGTACGGCAACGATCAGGCAAATGGTATCAGCGGGACCGGCGAGAATACGGATCGCTGGGATTTTTCCGGCAATCCGGGCGACTTCAAATCGGGGAATTCATCCATTCCATTTTGCGCCGGAAATTTCGAGACCAATGGCGGGGTTACGTGCACGCAAACGACACCAGCCGGGCCGATAAACCTACCGAGCGCTTTCAATGCTTCCGCGGAGACCGCGTGTTCCACTGCTGCGACCAACGTCAACTCTCTTACGGAGGGCCAGCTGGACACGTTTGGCTGTTATTTCCAAGGACATTCCGTTTTGTTCGCTCCGGCACCCCTGACCTTCGGCACATCGGGCCGTAATATCTGGCGTGACGGCGGTCTGCGCAATTGGGATTTGTCCGTGACCAAGTCATTCAAGTTTCAGGAACGGCTTACCGCCCAATTCCGTGCGGAATTCTTCAACGTTCTCAACCATCCCAACTTTACGAATCCGTATGGGGCGTCAAGCGGCTTTGGCATCGGCGCCTCCGGCGACCCTTCGGTCACCAACCTGTTCGGCTGCGGATGTGCCACACCAGACCAGGCTGCCGGCAACCCGGTACTCGGTTCGGGCGGCAACCGGGCCGTTCAGTTGGGCTTGAAGTTGCTTTTCTAAAGTTTGTGCATTGCCAAAATGTCCGGTTGCCCGGCCACGGGTTACCGGACATTTTATTTCAAGGGAAAGATCGCGGCCCGGCTCAGAAAGTCGAAACCGAAAACCTACAATTGAGTATAGAATCGAGAGGCGAAGCCGTTTAGCGCAGCAACGCCTCCTGATGCGGAGTGGCGATTCCGCTAGTTTTCCGCAGTCTCCCCGCCGAGCTGGCTTCCATGTCGAAGCGTTTCATCATTCTGTAACGTTCAGTGCATAGGGTCACATGGAAGCCCGGAAAAGGAGATTCAAATGGCCGTCACACATATCCCCGGAAACGTCAAAGTCGTCACATCGGAAAATCCTCTTTCGCACGAAGAGCAGGCCAAGATGGACGCCTACTGGCGCGCGGCGAATTATCTTTCAGTCGGGCAGATCTACCTGCTCGCGAATCCGCTCCTGCGCGAGCCCCTGAAGATCGATCACATCAAGCCGCGCTTGCTAGGCCACTGGGGAACGACACCCGGCCTGAATTTCATTTACGTGCACATGAACCGGGCCATCAAAAAATTTGATTTGAACGCCATCTACATCGCCGGGCCAGGCCATGGCGGTCCGGGAATTGTCGCGAACACATATCTTGAGGGAACGTACAGCGAAGTCTATCCGAACATCCAACAGTCCGCAGAGGGCATGCAGCGCCTCTTCAAGCAATTCTCCTTTCCCGGCGGGATTCCGAGCCACGTGGCGCCGGAGACGCCCGGCTCGATCCACGAGGGCGGAGAGCTGGGCTACTCCATCGCCCACGCCAACGGCGCGGCGTTTGATAACCCCGACTTGTTGGTCTGCTGCGTCGTGGGTGATGGGGAAGCGGAAACGGGGGCGCTTGCGGCGAGCTGGCATTCGAACAAATTCCTGAACCCCTCGCGCGACGGCGCCGTTCTACCCATCCTGCACTTGAACGGCTATAAAATCGCGAACCCAACCGTCCTCGGCCGGATGTCCGACGGCGAACTTGCGCAGCTCTTTGCCGGTTATGGATACGATCCGTATTTCGTGGAGGGCCGCGAGCCTGACGTCATGCACCAGCTCATGGCGGGGACCCTAGACACTGTGATTGCCGAAATACGCTCCATCCAGCACAAGGCCAGGCTGCAGGGTGCCACAGAGCGCCCCATTTGGCCGATGATCATTCTTCGCACGCCCAAGGGTTGGACGGGACCGAAAGTCGTGGACGGAAAACCCGTCGAGGATACTTGGCGCGCGCACCAGGTCCCGCTCGCCGAACTCGCCACGAAGCCCGAGCACCTGCGGCTTTTGGAAGAATGGATGAAGAGCTACCGCGCGGAGGAGCTGTTCGATCATGGCGGAAAACTGATTCCGGAGCTGGCCGAGCTTGCACCCAAAGGGAATCGCAGAATGGGCGCGAATCCCCATGCCAATGGCGGCCTGCTTCTGAAAGATCTGGTGATGCCCGACTTTCGCGATTATGCGGTGCAAGTCGTCAAGCCGGGAACCGCCAATGCGGAGGCGACGAGAGAACTCGGGAAATTCCTGCGCGACGTGATGCGATCGAACAACGAGGCAAAAAACTTTCGCGTATTCGGCCCCGACGAGACGGCATCGAACCGGCTCGACGCCATCTATGAAGCGACGGATAAAATTCTGATGGAGCCCCTGCTGCCCACGGACGAGCATCTTTCCGTCGATGGCCGGGTCATGGAAGTGCTGAGCGAACACATGTGCCAGGGCTGGCTCGAAGGATACCTGCTCACCGGACGGCACGGCTTTTTTTCGTGCTACGAAGCGTTCATCCACATCGTGGATTCCATGTTCAACCAGCATGCCAAGTGGCTCAAAGTCACCTGCGGAATTCCGTGGCGGCGTCCGATTGCTTCTCTCAATTATTTGCTGACATCGCACGTGTGGCGGCAGGATCACAATGGTTTTACTCACCAGGATCCGGGGTTCATCGATCTGGTCGTGAATAAGAAAGCTGACATCGTCCGCGTCTACTTGCCTCCCGATGCGAACACGCTTCTCTCCGTTGCGGATCATTGTTTGCGCAGCCGGCATTACGTCAACGTGATCGTGGCCGGGAAACAGCCCGCTCTGCAATATCTGAACATGCAGTCCGCCATCCAGCACTGCTCGGCTGGAATCGGCATCTGGGACTGGGCCAGCAATGACCAGGGAGCGGAGGCGGATGTCGTGATGGCTTGCGCCGGAGATATCCCCACGCTCGAAACTCTGGCGGCGGTGGACTTGCTGCGCCAGCATTTTCCCGACCTGCGCATTCGCTTCGTCAACGTGGTGGACTTGATGACGCTGCAACCTCCGAGTGAACATCCGCACGGCCTGCCGGACGCGGAGTTCGATTCGATGTTCACGATCGACAAGCCGATTATTTTTGCCTATCACGGATATCCGTGGCTCGTCCACCGCCTCACTTATCGCCGCAAGAATCACGATAATCTTCACGTGCGCGGGTACAAGGAAGAGGGAACGACGACCACTCCCTTCGACATGACTGTCTTGAATGACTTGGATCGTTTCCACCTGGCCGCGGACGTGGTGGATCGCGTGCCTCGCCTCCAGGGCGTCGGCGCGCACTTCAAACAGTTCCTCCGCGACAAGTTGAGCGACCACAAGCAATACATCATGGAAGTGGGCGATGATATGCCGGAAATCAAGAATTGGAAGTGGCCGTATTAGCTTTGAGTAGCACAGACTTTAGTCTGTGGGGGTTAGTCCTTGCAAGGACCAAAACCCACAGGCTGAAGCCTGTGCTACTAAATTCCCGGAAAAAGATTCCATGAACATTCTCGTTCTCAACGCCGGCAGCTCCAGTCTGAAATTTCAAATCATCGCCACCGATCTTGAGCGGATCCGTGAGGATAAGGACGTTCGCCTGCTGCGCGGCGAGGTCGAGCGAATCGGCGCCGAAGCGGTCGTCACCGTGCAGAAGGGCGACGGCCCGAAACAGAAGCTCACCGCATCCTTGAAAAACATTTCCGGGGCGCTCGATTTCGTCATTCGCTGGGCAGCCTCGCCGGATTCCGGCGTTTCGGAAATCCAGAGCATGGCCGACATTCACGCGGTCGGACATCGCGTAGTGCACGGCGGCGAGGCTTTTACGGATTCTGTTCTGATCACCGACGAAGTCATGGCTGGAATCGAGAATTGCATCGATCTCGCTCCCTTGCACAATCCCACGAATCTCCGGGGAATTCGCGCGATGCGTGATTTACTGGGCCCGCAGATTCCGCAAGTCGCGGTATTCGATACGGCATTTCACCACTCCCTCGCGGAGCGCTCCTATTTGTACGCGATTCCGTACCATCTCTACCTTCGCTACCGCATTCGCCGGTATGGCTTCCACGGCATCTCCCACCGGTACATGGGATACCGCTATCGCACGATTCGCAATCTCGGGCGGGAGCAAACCAACATCGTGAGCCTCCACCTTGGGAACGGATGTTCCGCCGCGGCCATTCGCGGCGGTCGTTCCATCGACACGTCCATGGGTATGACGCCGCTCGAAGGATTGGTGATGGGAACGCGATCCGGCGACGTCGATCCGGCCATCCTGGGCTTCATCGCCGCGAAGGAGGGCCTTTCCATTCATGAAGTGGAGACGATGCTGAACAAGCAGTCAGGCCTGCTCGGAATTTCGGGTCTGACCCACGACATGCGGGTCCTGCAAGACGAAGTAAGTCAGCACGACGACCGCCGCGCAAAACTGGCCATCGATATTTTCTGCTACCGAGTGAGAAAGTACATCGGCTCATTCCTCGCGGCCATGGGCGGCGCGGATGCCATCGTTTTCACGGGAGGAATCGGCGAGAATTCTCCGGCGGTCAGGGCGAACATTTGCGAAGGGCTTGAATGGGCCGGATTAATTGTGGACGGCGAAAAGAATCAGAAAACGATCGGCGTGGAAGGCATGATCAGCCGCGACGATTCTCGCCTGGCCGCCTACGTCATTCCCACCGATGAGGAATTGTTGATCGCTCGAGACACAGCCCGCTGCATCCTGGGCGAGCCGAACCCGCAATGAGCAATAAGTAGGACAGGCTTCAGCCTGTCGTTTTTCGGCTACTCGTTCTCTCCTCCAAGCGACAGGTTGAAGCCTGTCCTACTCGGATTGGAGAATGCGCTCCAATTCAAACGGAAACTCATTCCTCCGAAATGCAGGGGCGCCGTGGCAATCCTGCCCATTACGCAATGTGGGCAGCCACCAGCATCCGTTCTCCACCGGGAACGTATAAAAAATGGAAACCTCCCACCCGATGAGCTCGGAAGCGAGTTGCCTTCGTTGCTCCGGGGAAACCGTGGAATCGAGAAGAATCAGATTGAATGCGCGTTCCCTCACGTATTCCGGCGTGACGGTTTGCGGCGGGGCGAAGGATAATTCGCTCCTGAACTTCCCAAGCGACCGTAGAACCAATGTTCCCCAGGAGCCATTCCGTCCGACCAGCAAAACGTTCGGGCACGAAACGGCTATCGCGACATTTGATTTCGAAATAATAGAGGAATCTGTTTCGAACATACTGGACACGTAATCGATTGCGGGTGCTACCTGCGGCCGACTCGACATACTACCCTCCCAAGTCGCGCCGGGAGAGGGACAACTGGGGAAAATCAGACAGCGCGGCAAATTCAAGTTACACGCCCGTAAAGTGGTAGTCAAGGCGAAGAATGGAAGAATTTTCGAATTCTTACGTGTAAACAGCCCGCTCGCGTCCTCAGGGCTTGGAGGGGAGGGCAGCATGAGGGGCCGGAGCCCCCGGGGCATCTTGTGGAGCGAGATGGACCAGTTCGTTTTCTTCCAGGGCGTCCGGGGGATTAACGACAATGCGGTCGGCGAGATCGATTCCTTGAAGCACTTCCAAGGTATTGCCAAAATCCCGCCCGATCGTGAGCTTCTTGAGAATGATTCGATTATCGGGCCCGACTACGGCGGCCATCGTTCCATCCGGCCGGAACAGAAGCGCGTTAACGGGCAGGGAGACCCGCTGGCCGGTGACCTTGACGTCAAAGTGGACTTCCGCGTAGGAGCCTGGCAAGAGGGTTCCGGAAGGGTTCGGGACATCCACTTCCGTCAGGAGGGTTCGCGTATTGGGATCAATGGAGTTTGCCGTACGTACGACCTGTCCACAGAAGCTCCGCTGCGCCAGTTCCGTCAGCGAGAGGCAGGCTTTCAGCCCGAGATGGATGGATGGAGAATACGACTGCGGCACAGCCACATAGACGCGCATCGGGTCGATCTGCGCCAAGTCGAACATCTCCTTGGTGGCCGTCCCGCCATTTCCGGCATTGATGAGCGTGCCGGGATCGACATTGCGCTGCGTGATGATCCCCCTAAAGGGGGCATAGACATGCTTGAAGGATTCCATTTCTTCCAGGCGCTTGACGTTGGCATCGGCCGATTGCGCCATGGCCCGCCTGGCGGCGAGGTCGCCGTTGGCGTTGTCGAGGTCCTGGCGTGAAACGGAATCGGACTTGATCAGATCCTGGTATCGCGTGGCCGTTAGAGTCGACAAACTGAGATTGGCCTGCGTGGTCACCAGATCGGCGCGGGCCTGGGCCAGTTGCTGGTCAATCTCCGGCGTATCGATGTCGGCAAGAATTTCGCCCTTCTCGACGTGGCTGCCGATGTCTTTGTACCATTTCTTGAGGTAACCGTTGGTCCGCGCATAGATGGGAGACTCGACTTCTGGTTTGAGGTTTCCTGGGAGCACCATATCGGAATCGGCATCGATTGGGCTCGCGTGAATCACCGAGACGTACGGAATCGCCATCTGTTCGGTTTGTTGCGCGAGCGCCTTGTGTTCCGCCGTGCGTTGCGAGACTGCATAGATTCCCAAGACCAAAAAAATAACAAATAGAATGAGAAACCAGCGGAGCAGTGCGCCCGGCCCTCTGCCAGAGCCGCCTGGTTCGCCCGCAAATTTTGGTTCGTCTTGCAACTCCACCCGGTCTAGAGGCATTCCCAATTTGCTCCCTGAATTCATCACTCCACTATTCTATTCCAAATTCCGCGGCGCCGACGGCCTCGCCGGGACGATGCCCTTTGTGAACCAACGAAAATACGCAAGGCACAAAATACAAAGTCGCGAATGTGGCGACGATCAGCCCGCCTATCACGGCCCGGCCCAGGGGAGCGTTCTGCTCCCCGCCTTCTCCGAGCCCGAGCGAGAGGGGGACCATTCCGATGATCATGGCAAACGCGGTCATCAGCACGGGGCGAATGCGCACATACCCCGCCTGGATCGCCGCCTGAGTCGAATCCAGTCCTTCGTTCAAGCGTTCGCGCGCGAAGGACACCATCAGAATACTATTGGCTGTGGCAACGCCCATGCACATGATCATGCCGGTTAAGGACGGCACGCTCAGTGTGGTGTGCGTGAGCAATAAAATCCAAATGATCCCTGCCAGGGCTCCGGGCAGCGCCGTAATGATGATAAAGGGATCGATCCACGATTGAAAGTTCACGACGATCAGCAGATAGACCAGAACGATGGCGACGCCCACACCGGCGCTAAGTCCGGCGAAGGATGACGTCATGGTGGCCACCTGCCCGCGGCGGACAAGCTGCGTGCCGCGCGGGAGCTTGCCTTGAAAATCCGCCAGCACTTTCTGAATATCGGCATCCACGCCACCCAAATCGCGCCCTTCCACGGAAGCATAAACATCCATCATGGGCTGGGTGTCGTACTGGCTGAGCAAAGCCGGCTCGGTATTTACGCTCAAGGTCCCCATATTTCCCAGAATCTGCGGCGTCTTGGACAAGGCTGAAGAAATCGGAATGTTGTCGAGCGATTGCATGGAGTCAATCTTGTACTGCGGCACCTGCACGGAAACATTGTATTCATAACCGCTCGCCGGGTTGACCCAGAACGATGGCGTGACCTGGGCGCTCGAACTCAGCGTGAGCAGGACGCTATTGGCCACGTCCTGTTGACTTATGCCCACGGATTGCACCCGGGTGCGGTCAACATTCAGGAAAATCGCAGGGTAGGAGCGCAATTGTTGCACGTGCACGTCCACCGCGCCGGGGATGTGCTGGATGCGGTTGGTAATCTGCTCGGCCAATTGATAGTTGGCATTCTCGTTTGGACCAATGAGCTGAATATCGACTGGCGCGGGAACTCCGAAATTCAGGATCTGGCTGATCATGTCCGCCGGCTGAAAAAAGAACTGCGTGCCGGGGAACTCTTCGGCCAATCGCTGTCGCAAGGCGTCAATGTAATACCTGGTTTGCTGTTTGCGTTCGGGCTTGAGGCCGATGAGAATTTCCGCGTCCGACTCGCCAATCACGCCCGAGTTGCTGTAGGCCGTGTTCACGGTGCTGTTGAACAAGCCGATGTTGTCAAGGACGGTTCCCAGGTCTTCCGGAGGTATGACCCGCCGGATCAGGTTGTCCACGCCATCCGCTTCCCGGGCAGTCTCCTCGACGCGTTGTCCCGCACGGGCGCGCATGTGCAAACGAATCAGTCCGGCGTCCACGGATGGAAAGAAGTCCCGGCCCAGCACGGGAATCAGCGACAACGAAGCCACGCAGAAAATGAGAAACAAAGCCACAAAAAGCCACGCTCGCTCCAGGCAGAAAGTCAGCGACGTGCGATAGCCTCCGCGCATGCGGTCGAACCCTCGCGCGAATCCGCGTTGCGCGCGCGAGAAAATATCGTTCCCGGTGGCGTGTTCCTCGCCGTGATGCTGCCGGAGAAGGTACATGGCCATCGTCGGAACCAGCGTCCGGGACAAAACGTACGATGCCAGCATGGCGAAAATCACGGATTCGGCCAGCGGGACGAACAGGAATTTCGCCACGCCGGTCAGGAAAAACATCGGCACGAATACGATGCAGATGCAGAGCGTCGAGACCAGGGCCGGGATGGCGATTTCCTCTGAGCCGTCCAGGATCGCCTGAATAATCTGCTTTCCCTGGGCGAGGTTTCTCTCGATATTCTCGATGGCCACCGTAGCATCATCCACGAGGATGCCGACGGCAAGAGCCAAACCGCCGAGCGTCATCAAATTGATCGTTTCATGCAGCGCGCTCAGAACCGTGATGGAGACAAGAATCGAAAGAGGAATCGAAATGGCGATGATCACCGTGCTGCGCCAGCTTCCCAGGAAGAGAAGAATCATCAACGCGGTCAGGCACGCGGCAACCACTCCTTCGCGGAGCACTCCCTGAATGGCCGCCCGCACGAAAATCGATTGATCGAATAGGGGCGTGATCACCGTTTGTGGCGGCACGAGGTTCTTGATTTGCGGCAGCTTGGCATAGATCTGCGACACGACGTCAAGGGTGGACGTGTCACCGGTCTTGTAAATTGCCAGAATCACACCGCGCTGCCCGTCCATGCGCGCGATGTTGACTTGCGGCGAAAAGCCGTCGCTGACGTAAGCGACGTCTCGCACATAGATCGTCGCGCCGTTCGTCGTCCTGATCGGCAAATTATTCAGCGCGGCGAGAGTATCCGGCGACCCGTTCATCTCTACATTGAATTCGGTGGAACCCATCTTGACCGTGCCGGAAGGAAGTACCAGGTTCTGCGTGGAGATGGCATTGATGACGTCCGTAGGCGACAGTCCTTTCGCCTGAAGAGCCGGGATATCGATGTTCACCGACACCTGGCGCTGTTTGCCGCCATAAGGCCACGGAATTGCCGCGCCGGCCACATTCGCCAGTTGATTGCGGACCAGGTTTGCTCCGAGGTCGAACAATTCCTGCTCGGACAACCCCTGGCCCCTCATCCCCAATTGCAAGACGGGCACGCTCGACGCCGAATACGTAATGATGAGCGGAGGGGAAATGCCCGGGGGCAACTGCCGGATCATGGTTTGAGAAATGGCCGTGATCTGCGTGACCGCCACGTGAACATCGGCCCCAGGCTGAAAGAATACTTTGATGATCGCCCGGCCCGCCACCATCTGCGCCTCGGAGTGCTCGATATTGTCCACCACCGTGGTCATGAAGCGCGAGTAAGGCGATACGATGCGGTCTTGCATCAGTTGCGGGGACAATCCGGAGTAGTTAAAGCATATGCTCACCACCGGGATATCGATGTTGGGAAAAACGTCGGTGGGCGTGCGTTGCAACACGATCGGCGACATCAGCACGATGACGAGCGCGGCGACAATAAATGTGTAGGGCCGCCTCAGCGCTATCCGAACGATCCACATCCGTTTGACCTCGATGGTCCCTGGAATCTTACCGCCGATGAATTCGCGAGCGGAGCTCCAACATGTTTTTTTCCCAGGAACTGTGCTTATTGGATGCCCAGATCTTCCGGCACGTTACATGAGTTATCAGGTAAACCAAGGGAAGAGTCCTGCGCTGCAAGCCTTCAGGATGCGAATACTGGCCAGCGTCTTCCAAAGAAAAAGAAGGCGATTGCCTTGGATGATCCTGAATCATGGACTGAAAATCCTCGGATCAGAGGCGGAATTTGTGACTGGGATCACAACAAGTTGCAGGGTTAATCATGAGGGAGGGAATAGAAGGATTGAAATTATTTTTGTATTGCTGCTATAGTGTTTCGCGCGGGCGACGAGCGGCAGGAATATATCCTAAGTGGTATTTTAAAAGTACCCGTAGCACAGCCCGGCGGAATATGAGTATAGCAAAGGCAGTGCCGCCGGGTCGTTTCCCCCTTCACTGGTCGAGGGCGCCGTTTCCCGCATTAAACTGAGGCCGGCTTTGCGGCTGACAGAGAGGCGCTAAGACCTTCCAGACTGTACACCTCGGAGTGTCCCCCCGAGGGCGGACGTATGGCACAGATCTTTCATCGCAGTACGAACACCATCTCTCGCGTCAGCATTTACGGCGCGGTGATCCTGATTGCGATCCTGGGATACGCCGTAGACGTCGTGAACCAAACCTCTTATGTAACCGAGGTACACAACGCGCGGCCCCAGCCCGTTCCATTCAGCCACAAACATCACGTGGGGGAACTTGGTCTGGATTGCCGCTATTGCCACAGCTCGGTGGAAGAATCCTCCTCGGCGGGAATGCCTGCGACGCAAACCTGCATGGCTTGCCATTCGCAAATCTGGACCAGCGCGGCCATCCTCGAACCGGTGCGCGCGAGCTACCGCGATTCCACGCCGATTGCCTGGACGCGCGTCAATGCGCTTCCGGACTTCGTCTATTTCAATCACAGCATTCACGTCGCGAAGGGCGTCGGCTGCACGACCTGCCACGGACCCATCGCGGAAATGAACATCACCTGGCGCGAGCAGAGTCTCTACATGCGCTGGTGCCTCGAATGCCACAACGCGCCGGAAAAATATTTGCGTCCTAAATCAGAAGTGTTCAACGCGTTCTACAAGCCTCCCGCGGACCAGGAGGCATTGGGCAACCGGCTGATGAGCGAATACAAGGTGCGGAAGCTCACGGATTGCACGACGTGCCACCGCTAGTTTAAGGGATCAGGGAATTCATGGACATCGATCGAAAAAACGCCGCTCAGCCCGATGTGGACATTTCCGCTTTGCGCAAGGCCTCGAGCGGCGGTGAAACGCCTCGATTTTGGCGCGGGCTCGATGAGCTTGCCGATACGCCGGAATTCCGCAACCACAAGGAAAACGAATTTCCGCACGGGGCAAACGATCCCGAGGCGAAACTTGACCGGCGAGATCTTCTGAAAGTGATGGCGGCTTCCGCCGCGTTTGCCGGCCTCGCCGGTTGCACGAAACTTCCCATGCAAAAAATTGTTCCCTACGTGCGCCAGCCGGAAGCAATCATTCCGGGAAAACCGCTCTTCTATGCGAGCGCGGTTACGCTCGGCGGCGTGGCGACCGGCGTTTTGGTCGAGAGCCACATGGCGCGGCCCACGAAAATCGAGGGAAATCCCGACCACCCGGGCAGCCTGGGCGCGACCGACGCGTTTTCACAGGCCTCCGTTCTGGGTCTCTACGATCCGGACCGCTCGCAAGCGGAAATTCACGATGGGCGCATCGGAAGCTGGGCGGAGTTTCAGGACGAATTATCCACCGCGCTCGGGGCGGAAAAGGGAAACGGCGGGTCCGGCGTGAGGCTGCTGACGCCGACGATTACGTCTCCGACGCTCGGCGATCAAATCAACACGTTCTTGAAGGCGTATCCGTCCGCGAAGTGGGTGCAGTACGAATCGGTGACGCGCGACAATATGCGCGAAGGCGCGAAACTCGCTTTCGGCGAATACGTGAACACGGTTTACCGCGTCGATCAGGCGGATGTGATTGTCACGCTCGATTCGGATTTTCTGACCAGCGGACCGGGATGCCTACGCTACGCGCGGGAATTCGCCAGGAAGCGTCGCGTCGAAGGCGCCGAATCGAAAATGAACCGCCTGTACTCCGTCGAGTCCACGCCGACGAATACCGGTGCGATGGCGGATCACCGGTTGCGAATGAGGGCGTCCGACATCGAAAGTTTCACGCGCGCACTCGCTCGTGAGCTTGGTGTGAGCGCTGTTGCCGGCCCAGCGGCTCCTCCGAATGTTCCGGCTGGCTGGATCTCGGCTCTGGCCCGCGACCTCAAGCAACATCCTGGCGCAACTCTGATCGCCGCCGGCGATCAGCAGCCGCCCATCGTGCACGCGCTGGCGCATGGCATCAATCAAGCCTTGGGCAACTTCGACAAGACGGTTTATTTCACGGCGCCGATCGAAATCTCGCCGGTAAACCAATGGGATTCCATCGGCCAATTGGCAGCAGATATTCGCGCGGGAAGTGTCACGACGTTGCTGATTATGGGCAGCAATCCCGTCTATGACGCGCCTGCCGATCTGGGCTTCAAGGAAATTCTACCGAAGGTGCCGTTCACCGCGCGTCTCGGACTCCACGAAGATGAAACGTCGGCGCTCTGCCATTGGCACATTCCACAAGCGCACGAACTCGAATCGTGGGGCGATGCGCGTGCCTATGACGGCACGGCCACGGCTATCCAACCGCTTATCGCGCCTCTTTACGGTGGAAAATCCGAAGTCGATTTTCTGGCCGTGCTCAACGCGCAAGCCTCAAAACCGAGCCACGATATCGTGCACGACTATTGGCAGGCGCAGCGCCCCAATGTGGAGCGCTTTGATGTCTATTGGGAGAAGACACTGCGGGATGGAGTCGTCGCCGACTCGGCCTATCCGCCAAAGCAAGTTTCGCTCAAGTCGGGGATCGGCGCGGAACCTCCGGCCTCTATCGCGCAGGGCCTCGAAATTGTTTTTCGGCCGGATCACACCATCTGGGACGGCCGCTTCGCGAACAACGGCTGGCTGCAGGAATTGCCGAAGCCGCTGACCATGCTCACCTGGGACTCCGTGGCCATGCTTAGCCCAAAAACGGCTGAGCGCCTGGGAATTAGAAGTGAAGATGCCGTCGAATTAAAATATCAGGGGCGAACAATTGTTGCTCCCGCATGGGTGATGCCGGGCCACGCGGACGAAAGTGTGACCGTGTTTCTCGGTTACGGAAGGGCGCGCTCCGGGCGCGTCGGAACGGGCGCCGGTTTTGACGCGGGCTGGATTCGCCCGCTCGCCACGCCGTGGATCGGCACAGGGCTCGAAGTTCGCCGAACGGGCAACAGGTGGGCGCTGGCGACAACGCAGACGCAAAGCACGATGGAAGGGCGCGAACCGATTCGCATCGCGACGCTGGACGAATACCAAAAAAATCCGAAGTTCGCGCAAGCCGATGCGGAAGAGAATCCTCTCTCGCTCTACCCCGCCAGTGAAATACGAGGGCAATCAGTGGGGCATGGCGATTGATCTGAATGCCTGCACCGGTTGCGGCGGCTGCGTGGTCGCCTGCCAGGCGGAAAACAACATCGCCGTCGTTGGGAAGAAAGAAGTGGCGATCGGCCGCCACATGCACTGGATCCGAATCGATCGCTATTACGAAGGCGGCGTGGACGATCCCGGCACATATCACGAGCCCGTGCTTTGCATGCACTGCGAGAATGCGCCCTGCGAAGTCGTCTGCCCGGTGGCCGCGACGGTGCACAGTTCGGAAGGCCTGAATGAAATGGTGTACAATCGCTGCGTCGGCACGCGCTACTGCTCGAACAATTGCCCCTACAAAGTCCGCCGGTTCAACTTCTACCTTTATTCGGATTGGGATACGCCCAGCCTGTTCGGAATGCGCAATCCCAACGTGAGCGTGCGCAGTCGCGGCGTGATGGAGAAATGCTCCTACTGCGTGCAACGAATTAACGCAGTGAAAATCGAAGCCGAAGAGCAGGACCGCACGATCCGGGACGGCGAAATTGTTACCGCCTGCCAGCAGTCTTGCCCCTCGGAAGCGATTGTGTTCGGGAACATTAACGATCCGAATAGCCGCGTATCCAAACTCAAAGCCAACAACCGTAACTACAAATTGCTCGAAGAATTGAACACGCGGCCCAGAACGACATATCTCGCGAAGCTGCGAAACCCGAATCCGGAGATCGAAAAGGGGCAGGCCGTTTAGAGCGGAATGAAATATGGCAGATAGTCCAAGCGACAAACTGGCGGCGGCAGAATTCGCGAACGCGCCGATTCTAGGACCGGGGCACGATTTCGCTTCCGTCACGGATAAAATCAGCGCAATTGTCCTCACCCGGCGCACGCCGAAGTGGTGGATCATCGGCTTTCTGGTCTCATTCGCCCTGGTCATTCTCCTGACGGTTTCGGTCACCTATCTTCTTGTGTATGGAGTGGGCATCTGGGGAATTCAGATCCCCGTGGGATGGGCCTTTGCGATCGTCAACTTTGTTTGGTGGATTGGAATCGGCCATGCCGGCACGCTGATTTCCGCGATCCTGCTTCTCTTGCGGCAGCAGTGGCGCACATCGATCAACCGGTTTGCGGAAGCCATGACGCTGTTTGCCGTTTCCTGCGCGGGATTATTTCCGCTGATTCACATGGGGCGCCCCTGGCTGGCCTATTGGATCTTTCCGTATCCGGACACGATGAAGATGTGGCCCAATTTCCGGAGCCCGCTGGTTTGGGACGCCTTTGCTGTTTCGACCTACGCGACGGTGTCGCTGCTGTTCTGGTTCATTGGCCTGATTCCGGACCTGGCCACGCTTGCGCGACCGCGCAAGAAACCGCGCCGCGAAATTGATTTATGGACTTCTCGCCATGGGATGGCGCGGCTCGGCGGTTCATTGGGAGAGACACGAAATGGCCTCCCTGCTACTGGCCGGCCTCGCGACGCCTTTGGTCGTCTCCGTTCACACCATCGTGAGCTTTGACTTTGCCTTCGCCATCGTTCCCGGATGGCATGCGACGATTTTCCCTCCTTACTTCGTCGCGGGCGCGATTTACGCGGGATTCGCCATGGTGCTCACGCTTTCGATTCCAGTGCGAAAGCTTTTTCATCTCGAAGATTTCATCACCATGCGCCACCTCGACAACATGGGCAAGGTGATGCTCGCGACCGGGCTGATCGTCGGCTACGGCTACATGATGGAAACGTTCACCGCTTTTTACAGCGGCAATCCGATTGAGCGCTTCATGATCCTGAATCGCATGACCGGGCCCTACGCTCCGGTGTACTGGTCATTGATTGCGTGCAATATCGTGACGCCTCAATTTCTATGGTTCCGAAAAATCCGCGCGAAGGTGGGCGCTCTATTCGCCATCGCCATGGTCGTGAATCTCGGCATGTGGCTCGAGCGGTTCGTCATTGTGGTGACCAGCCTGCACCGTGATTTCCTCCCTTCGTCCTGGGGCATGTATTACCCGACCCGGTGGGACTTCTTCACGTTTTTCGGAACGATCGGGCTCTTCCTGTTCCTGGTGTTTCTCTTCCTCCGATATCTGCCGCTGATTTCCATTTTTGAAATGCGCACATTGGTGGCGAGCGAGGAAGAGAAGAAGGCGGCCAACTAATGCGCGCCGCGCGAATTTATTTTTGGTCCATGGCAAGGATGCGATGAAGCCGGAAGAAACCATCTACGGATTGATGGCCGAGTTCGCCACTCCCGAGCAATTGCTCGAGGCGGCCCGCCAGACGCACGAAGCGGGATATCGCCGCATCGACGCCTTCGCGCCGTTTCCGATTGAAGGCCTCGCGCATGCGGTCGGGTTTCACCGCACGCGGCTCCCTCTTGTCGTCATGCTTGGCGGGATCTTCGGCGGGCTGCGCGGGATTTTATCTCCAGTATTACGCCGCGGCGGTGAGTTATCCCGTCAACGTTGGCGGCAGGCCGATGAATAGCTGGCCGGCATTTATACCCGTCACGTTTGAAATGACCGTCTTGTTCGCCGCCGCCGCTGCCGTCTTCGGCATGCTGGCAATGAACGGATTGCCGACGCCCTATCATCCGGTGTTCAACGTGCCGCGGTTTGCGCTGGCTTCCCGGGACCGGTTTTTTCTTTGCATCAAGGCGCGCGATCCGATGTTTGACGTGGAGCTGACGCGTAAATTCATGCTGACTCTCAACCCGCGCGAGGTGACCGATATTGAGCCCTAACGCGCGCGCACGGAGAGCGTATTCGGGCGGATGGATGCTGGCTGCTCTGGCGCTGCTATTCGTGTGCGCCGGATGCCGCCTCGATATGCACGTGCAGCCGCGCTACAACCCGTACGATCCGACCGACTTTTTTGGAGACGGCCAATCCGCGCGCCTGCCCGTTGCGGGGACGGTTCCGCGCGGCGAATTGACGCTTGGGCCGCAGGAATTGTTTTACACCGGGAAAGTGAACGGCCAGCCGTCGGAAGCCTTTCCGTATCCGGTGACGCAGGAAATCGTGGAGCGCGGCCGCGAGCGCTACAACGTTTTCTGCTCTCCCTGTCACGGATTTGCCGGTGACGGAGACGGCATGATCGTGCAGCGCGGTTTCCGCCATCCGCCTTCGTTTCACGAGGACCGCATGCGCACCGCGCCCGCGGGACATTACTTCGACGTGATCACGAACGGGTTCGGCGTGATGTATCCGTACGGCTACCGCGTGCCGCCGCGCGACCGCTGGGCCATCATCGCGTACATACGGGCGCTGCAACTCAGCCGGCAAGTGCCGATCGGCGATGTGCCGGACGCGGAGCGGACAAAATTGACGGGCCAATCGAAATGAGCGAAGCCGGAGAAACGACGTTGGGGCTCGAAGCGCCTGCCGATGCGGCTGGTCCTCGCGGGCGCCGTGTTGCTCGCGATTTGCCTCGCGGGCGGCGTTGCGGACAAGGCGGAATTTTTCCGTTCGTACCTGATTGCGTTTCTTTTCTGGATTGGCGTCACGCTCGGTTCCCTGGCGCTCTTGATGGTGCAGCACCTGACGGGAGGGAGGTGGGCGCTCGTCATTCGGCGCATCCTCGAAGCGGGCAGCCGCACGCTCCCGCTGATGGCCGTCGCGGCGCTGCCGATTCTTGCGGGAATGAAGACGCTTTACAGTTGGTCGCGCCCCGGCCAGACCGATCCGGTCATTCTGGCGAAGCAGTCCTATCTCAATCCTGAATTCTTCATTGCGCGCATGATTTTTTATTTTGCGGTCTGGTTCGCGCTTGCGTATTTCCTGAACAAGTGGTCCAGGGAAGAGGATGCGGGTGGGGCGGGTCTCACGCTTTGGATGCGCATGGAAGGATTGAGCGGGATCGGTTTGGTGATCTATGGATTTACCGTCACGTTTGCGAGCATAGATTGGGTGATGTCGCTCGAGCCCCGTTGGTACTCCACGATCTATGGGATGCTCTTCATGGTGGCGCAAGCCCTGTCGGCGATGGCGTTTTCGATCGCCGTCCTGATCTGGCTTTCCGACCGGAAGCCTCTCTCGCAGGTCGTGAGGCCCGCGCAATTCCAGGACCTGGGCAGCTTCCTGCTGACGTTTGTGATGCTCTGGGCCTATTTGGAATTCTCGCAATTTCTGATCATCTGGGGCGGAAATCTTTCCGATGAAATTCCCTGGTACATCCGCCGGATGGAAGGCGTTTGGGGAAACGTCGGCCTGCTTCTGGTCATCTTGAGTTTTTTCTTCCCGTTTTTTCTGCTTCTGTTCCGTCACGTAAAAAGAAGAACGCGTTCGCTGCTGATCGTGGCTTTGCTCATTCTGATGATGCGCCTCGTCGATATGTACTGGATGGTCTTGCCGGCATTCGGCGGCGGAAATGTGCGTCTTACGTGGATGGACGTGGCGCTCCCGTTCGGCATGGGAGGAATCTGGTTCGCGTACTTCCTCTGGCAGTTGCAGCGCATGCCGATCTTGCCGGTTCACGATCCGCGCATGGAAGAAATGGCCGGTCAGGCGGTCGAACATGGATAAACCACACAACGCTCCCGCAACCACGCCGGGCTACGAAACGCACGACGCGGATGCGGGCGGAGTATTCAAATTTCTGGTGGCCTTGGGCATCGTGCTGGTAGTCGCGGGTTTAGTGTGCTGGGGACTGTTCCGCTATTTTTCTTCGCATGATGTGAATCAGTCGGCTTCCGATTCTCCCTTCGCGGACACGCGGCAGTTGCCGCTCGGGCCGCAGTTGCAGGTAAATCCTCGCGAGGACTGGCTGAAATTTCGCGACGACCAGGAAAAATCTCTGGAAACCTACGAGTGGGAAAATCGCTCTGCCGGAACCGTGCGCGTGCCGATTGAAGAAGCGATGGAACTGCTCGTGAAAAAAGGTTTGCCGGTGCAAGGCGCGCCCGAAGCGCAGCCCGCCGATGCAAAAAAGCAAGCGGCGGAAGGGAGCAAGAAGCCATGAGTTGCAGATTCCGTGCCGCAATGTTCGTGGCCCTGACCGGAGTTGCCGCTTTTTCCGCGAACGCGCAGCAGGCAACCACGCCCGCCATCTTGAGCAAAGTGGGCATCACGCAAAATCTGAACGCGCGGATTCCTCCGGATCTCTTGTTTCGGGACGAGACGGGAAAGTCCGTGCGCATCGGCGACTTTTTTGGACGAAAGCCGATCGTGCTCTCCCTCGTCTACTTCGATTGCCCCGCGCTTTGCACGGAGGTCCTGAACGGGGAATTGCGCACGATGAAAGCGATCTCGCTCGATCTCGGGAAGGACTTCGACGCGGTGACGGTCAGCTTCGAGCCCAAGGATACTCCTGCGCTCGCCAAGGCCAAGCGGGACGTTTACGCGGGGCAGTACGGGCGCCCCGAAGCGGCGGATCACTGGCACTTCCTGACGGGCGAGCAGCAATCGATTGACGCTCTCACGAACGTAGTCGGCTTTCACTACGCCTACGATTCTTCAATCCGCCAGTACGCGCATGCCGCCGCCATCCTTGTTCTCACTCCGGATGGGCGCATCGATCGCTACTTTTATGGCGTGATTTATCCGGCGCGCGACGTGCGCCTCGGGCTGGTCGAAGCCTCGGAAGGCAAGATCGGAACTTTGACCGATCACGCGCTGCTGTATTGCTACCAGTACGATCCCATGACCGGCAAATACGGCGTTGTCGTAATGAATGTGCTGCGCGCGGCGGGCGGTTTGACCGTGCTGCTCCTGGGAATTTTCATGACCGTGATGTTTCTTCGCGAGCGCAAACGTTCGGTCGATGTTTCCCCGGCGGCCGGCGCCAAGTCGCGATGAGGATCAGTGACGTGAGGATACGAGCTTGATGCAGGGCCTTCCATTTCAGCCGGAACAGGCTTCCTCGATCGCAAGGTCGGTGGACCAGCTTTACTATTTCCTGACCGCCGTCACGCTGTTTTTTACGGCCCTGATTTTTTCGATCATTTTCTACTTCATGATCAAGTACCGCAGGCGCTCGCCGGACGAGCGCCCGAAGGCGATCGAAGGCTCGTTTCCGCTCGAAGTGCTCTGGACCGCCATTCCCACTCTGATCGTCGCGGTGATTTTCGTCTGGAGTTCCACGTTGTATTTCCGGAACTCGGAGGCACCCAAGGGGGCGATGGAAATCTTCGTCACCGGCAAGCAGTGGATGTGGAAGGTCGAGCATCCCGAAGGGCAGCGCGAGATCAACGAACTGCACGTGCCGCTGGGCCGTCCGGTGAAGCTGACGATGACCTCGGAGGACGTGATTCACGATTTTTTTGTTCCTGCCTTCCGCGTCAAGAAGGATGTTTTGCCGGGGCGCTACACTTCACTATGGTTTGAAGCCACCAAGGTGGGAACGTTCCATCTGTTTTGCGCGCAGTACTGCGGCGCTTTCCATGCGGGGATGATCGGTTCCATCATTGTCCAGCAACCCGATGAATATGAGCGCTGGCTCGCGGGGGGAGCGCCGGGCGAATCCATGGAGCAGGCGGGGGCAAAAATATTCCAGGCTAGCGGCTGCCCCACGTGCCACATAGCCGACGGCACCGGCCTGGGCCCATCCCTGCTCGGTGTAGCCGGGCATCCCGTCAAACTGACGACGGGCGAAACCGTGACGGCCGACGATGCGTACATGCGCGAGTCCATCTTATTGCCCAAAGCCAAAATCGTTCTTGGCTATAGTCCCATCATGCCGTCGTTTCAGGGGCAGATGACGGAAGAGCAACTCAACAATGTGGTTGCCTATCTTCGCGCACTTGGTCAGGCGCAACCGAAGCCAAAGGAAGAGGGGAAGAAATGAGTACGGCCACGCTGGAACCACGCGTGCACGCTCAGAGGAATTACCTGAACGCGGACTACGGCTGGAAGTCCTGGCTGTTTACGCTGGACCACAAGCGCATCGCGCTGTTGTACATGGTTTCGGTCACGTTCTTCTTCATCATTGGCGGTTCGTTCGCCGTTCTGATGCGCATTCACCTGGTCGAGCCGCAGGGCGCGCTGGTGCAGCCGGAAACCTACAACAAATTATTCACGCTGCACGGCGTCGTCATGATTTTCTTTTTCCTGATTCCGTCGATCCCCGCGGTCCTGGGAAATTTTCTGGTTCCCTTGATGGTGGGCGCGCGCGACCTCGCTTTTCCGAGGCTGAATCTGCTGAGCTGGTACATCTACATCGTGGGCGGCCTGTTCACGCTGTATTCGGCGATCGCCGGCGGCGTGGACACCGGGTGGACGTTCTATACGCCCTACAGCAGCACGTACTCGAACACGCAGGTCACGGCCGTGGCGATCGGCGTGTTTATCACCGGGTTTTCCTCGATCCTCACCGGACTGAACTTCATCGTTACGATTCACAAGATGCGCGCTCCGGGCATGACCTGGTTCCGCATGCCGCTCTTCCTGTGGTCCATCTATGCCACGAGCATCATCATGGTGCTCGGCACGCCGGTACTGGCGATCACGATTTTTCTTCTGGCGCTGGAACACTTGTTCCACGTGGGCATCTTCAGCCCGGCGCTGGGCGGCGACCCTCTTTTGTTCCAGCACTTATTCTGGTTCTACTCGCATCCCGCTGTATACATCATGATTTTGCCCGCGATGGGAGTCGTCAGCGAAATCATTCCATGCTTTTCGAGGAAGCGTATTTTTGGATACAAGATCGTCGCGTTTTCCAGCGTCGCCATTGCCGTCCTCGGATTTCTCGTCTGGGGGCACCATATGTTCGTCACCGGGCAATCGGTCTATGCGGGATTGATCTTCTCCTTGCTGAGTTTTCTCGTTGCGATTCCCTCGGCGATCAAAGTGTTCAACTGGACCTCCACTTTGTACAAAGGATCGATTTCCTACGAAGCGCCGATGCTGTATGCCCTGGGATTCATTGGCCTGTTCACGATGGGCGGTTTGACGGGCCTGTTCCTGGCTTCGCTCGCGACCGACGTGCACCTTAACGGAACGTATTTCATCGTGGCCCACTTCCACTACATCATGGTCGGCGGCGCGGTGATGGGATATCTCGGCGGCATCCATTTCTGGTGGCCGAAAATTTCCGGGCGGAAATATCCCAATGGCTGGGCGGCGCTTGCCGCGGCAATTATTTTCATCGGCTTCAACCTGACGTTTTTTCCGCAGTTCATTCTCGGCTATCTGGGCATGCCGCGCCGGTACGCATTTTATCCGGCGGAATTTCAAGTATTGAACGTGATGTCTTCGGCGGGCGCCACGGTTTTGGGCGTCGGCTATTTGATCCCGCTCGTTTACCTAATCTGGTCGATGCGCTACGGCCCGATCGCGGAGCCCAACCCGTGGGGCGCCACAGGGCTCGAATGGAAAACGGCCTCTCCGCCGCCGACGGAAAATTTCGCGCAGACTCCCGTGGTAACCGAGGAAGCGTATGCATACGCCCCTCAGGAGGTTGCCGGTGACTGACGCCGAAGCGCACGCACAAAACGCCGGACTGGCGCACCAGTTCGAGGACCTCGAACAGCAGCAGGAAGCCGACGCCCTGGGGATCTGGGTCTTCCTCGTAACGGAAATCATGTTCTTCGGCGGCCTTTTCGCCTCCTATGCCATTTACCGTTGGCTCTATTTCGCCGCGTTTCAAGGCGGCAGCCATATTCTGGACATTCGCCTCGGCGCCGCGAATACCATTGTCCTGCTCGCCAGCAGCCTCACCATGGCTCTCTCAGTGCGTTCCGCGCGAACAGGGAACCGCCGCGCCCTCGTCGTTTTCCTCGTCGCCACGATGATTCTCGGCGGAACCTTTCTGGGCGTCAAAGCGTACGAGTACAACCAAAAATTCGTGGAGCACGTGGTTCCCAGCCTCGATTGGGCGCCGGAGGGTCAAACGCTGGCCCACCTCGCTCCCGGCGGCCTCGGTCACGCCCAGATGTATTTCATTTTCTATTTCGCGATGACCGGCCTGCACGCCCTGCACATGATCATCGGGATGGGATTGTTGCTCTGGCTGGTTCTGCGCGCGCGAAAGGGAACCTTCACGCCTCATTATTTCGCGCCGGTCGAGGTTGTGGGCCTGTACTGGCACTTCGTCGATATCGTCTGGATTTTCCTGTTTCCGTTGCTTTACTTGATAGGCGGGCGCTACTAATGTCACAGCCGATTGTGCCGCAAAAAACGTACGTGATGGTTTTTCTCGGTCTGATTTGCCTCACCATTTTGACCACCGGAGTGGCGTTCATCGACCTCGGACCGTTCAACACGGTGGCAGCCCTCGCCATTGCGTTTGCGAAAATGCTCCTTGTGATTCTATTCTTCATGGGAGTAAGGCACAGCAGCGGCCTGATTCGGATCATCCTGGTCGCGGGCTTTTTCTGGCTCGCCCTCCTGATCGCCTTCACGATGAGCGACTATCGCACCCGTTCCTGGACCCCCGCGCCTGATTCCTGGTCAACGACCGCCCCGCCGACCCACCCCTGACTCTTGCCGTCTCCGTGCCCACAGTGGTCTCTGGGATAAAGGCCCTTCAGCATTTGTTCTACCATCCACGTTAGAACCCTTGCAGCATAGTGGGCACAGGGAATACAGATAAAACAGAGAAATCCTCAGGCACGGCAAAGTTTTGCATGAGTTGGAATTGGTCGGGAAACAGAAAACCCGTCCGTTTTGGCGGACGGGCTTTCCAGAGGGGAGAATAGTTCCGTGCCTATGCGCGGAAGGCACCAGAACTCTTTGTCCTCGCCGGAAGTCTAGAGGACAGGAAACAGCAATGTCAAGTACAGAAATAGCTGAATCTAAATGATTATAAGCCTATTAGAATGAGGCATTTAGCTGAGATAGTTCGAGCAAGGGTTGAGATATTCCACTGAGTTTTCAACAGGTTCTTCAGATTCCTAGTAGAAGTCCTTTGCCTTGATCGGTTTGCTGGAGATGCCCAACTGCAGAATTTCGATCTGCTTTTCGCGGTCAAAAATCTTGTTGGGAAGGAAAATTTTTACCAGGATGCGAATTCCGCCAAAGCCGATTCCCGCGGCAACCGCAAAAACCATGATCGCCCCGGTTCCCAGAAACGCTTCCACGATCATGTTGCTGATGCCGGGCTCGGTATACGTCTGCTTCGGCTCATTCCAAGTGACGTTGCTTTCGTAGCCGACTTGGTCGAGGAGCTTGTTCGCGGCCTGTCTGGACGGAGCCCCGAATACAACTGCGACGTACGAACTCACTCGCTTCCCAAAGAGCACATTTTGACCCGGTAGCACTCCGCCAGGCGGATCAAAGACAAATCGCCGCAGGATGCCGGCGAATTCGGCTGCGGCGACCTGTTGCGTGGGATAGGAAGTGATAAGCAGCGTCTCGTCCTTCCCGGCGACCTGGTAATGGGCCAGAATTGTTTCCGCGCTATGGTCGTAGCCCATCCAGTCATCTGTTCCCAGCGGAACG
Source organism: uncultured Acidobacteriota bacterium (assembly GCA_963832265.1). GTDB lineage: Bacteria > Acidobacteriota > Terriglobia > Acidiferrales > UBA7541 > Palsa-360. The sequence goes on along the minus strand of CAWHTN010000020.1, from coordinate 1,591,981 downwards.
AAGTGCGCCAGGCCGAGCGGACCGATCACGTAGCGCACAGAATTCCGTACTTGTCCCTTTTCGGGAAGATGCTCACCGATAAATGGATACGGAGTGTGATCCGCTTTCTTGTCCAGCATATCGGCAAGCTGCTTCAAATCGGCATCCGAAGGACGCGCCTGCCTTTCCTGCGCCGCAACATCGAGAAGCATTTCCCCCACTACGATTAACACGCGATCGTGGGAAGCGCTGGCATAAGAACCCAGATCCGTGTCCGTGAGCGCCTCGTTGCGCAGAAACGTGAATGCGCCGTAAGCGGAACTCGGGTCTCGCAGGCGGTAGAGTGTGATCGAGGCGGCCTGAGCCCCTTGCGTGTAGGACCTCTGCTCGACCGCTTTCACGATATATTCACGGAAGGCTGCCGTATCCGGTCCGAGAAGAGGATCGAGCCCCGTGGGCGGGATGGCCGCGGAAGGCACTGCGGCGGTCCAGCCTGCGAAAGTGGACGGCAGAATACCCTGTGCGGCGGCCGGAAACGCCGCTACCACAAAGCACAACGAACCGAGGCAAATCCGAAGTAGTCGGCGCATGTCCCTCTATATTAGACGCTAGAAGTTTACTGCGAGTTCCCGGATCGCGCCACTTTTCCCGCAAAATTTTCGGCAGCGGACCGGGATTGATTGGAAGTCAGGCTGTTGGTGCTTTGCAGGTAGCTCTCAATGCCGCGGTAAAGGCCGTCGGCGACTCGCTGGCGGTTTTCGGGGTTCTTGAGCCACTTCTCGTCGCTGGGATTGGAAAGGAACGAAATCTCGGCCAGCACGGAGGGCATGTCGGCGCCGATCAAGACGACAAAGGGCGCCTTGCGCACGCCGCGGTTGCGGTCTCCCCGGTTGAGATTCTCCATGTGTTTGGAGAGGGAATCCTGAACCATCGTGGCGAGGTCGCGGGATTCCTCGATTTTTTCACTGCGCGCGATTTTGGCGACGATGTCTTGCAAATCGTGGACGCCGTTTGCCGACAAGGCGTTTTCGCGGGAGGCGACTTCCATGGCGTCGCTCGACCCCGTGAAGTTCAGGTAATACGTTTCAATCCCGCGCGCCTTGTGATCCTGGCTCGAATTGGCGTGGACGGAAATAAAGAGATCGGCCTTGGCCTCGTTGGCGATCTCCGTGCGGCGCTCGAGTGGAATAAAGGTGTCGTCATCGCGCGTAAACACCACCTCGGCGCTGGGCAACCTCTGCTGAATGATCTTGCCCAATCGCAGTGACACATCGAGGCACAAATCTTTTTCCATGAGGCCGGTCGGCCCGATCGTGCCGGTGTCGTGGCCGCCATGCCCCGCATCGATCACGATCCGGCCGATCTTGAGTCCCAGCGCGCGGGTCAGGGAATGTTGCCCGTCGCGCGTCAATTCCGGCGTGGGAGGCGGCCCCATCTCTTCCGCCTGGTCGTGGGCCGACTTCGACGCGCGAGTCGATTTTTTCGGCGACAACGGGCGAGTGGGGAGGGGCAAAATCTCCGTGTCCGTAGGCGCCGCCGCTGCCGACAACGTGGCGCTCTCAGTTTCGCTGTCTTGCGCGGTTACGGTTTTGGTGGAAGTTGCGACGGCAGTTCTCTGTGAATTCTTATCTGGATTGCTTGAAGCCTTTCTTGGCGCCGTTTCCGCTTCGGCCGAGGCGTCGGCGGTAGCCGAGGTAGCCGGACCGGATTGCGTTTCGGCCCGGGCTACAGTGGCGTCAGTTGACGATGTGGAAGCTGGTTTGACCGCTGTTTTTTCAATTGCTTTCGGCGAAGCCTTGGCCGCAATTTCCTTGGCCGGCTTTTCGGGCTTCACGGGAGGCGCGTCCGTCGTCGTCGGGCCAGGCGGAGGAGCAGTGTCGCGCGCGGCCTCTTCGGCTCCGGCGGAAGTGCCATACACATCCACGACCAGCCGGTAAGGATCGGGCAGCAAAAACACGGAGTAGTCTGAGACGCGATTCACTTCCAGCACAACGCGCGCGACTCCGGTTTGATATTGCGCCACGCGGACGGTTTTCAGGAAACCGCCGCTGTCGATATCGATCGGCTTGTGGAGCAGCGCGGAACTGACTTTCGCGCCTTCGATGTCAAAATAAATCCGGTCGGGCCCGGAGATGCGCGCCGCCTGATATTTCACTTTCGATCCCACATCGATCACGATGCGAGTGTAGGTTTCGGCTTTCCAGGTGCGAATGCGCGAGACTTGCGAGCCGGAGCCCGCCGTGTCGGAATTATCCGCGGAGGAACCTTGTCTCGTGTCCGTCGTCGGCGGAGTTTTATCCGCGGAGATCGTTTTGGGACTGATCCGGTCCGAGTGGTCCTTGGCGGCAGGAGAAGCCGTAGGCGGTTTTGCCGCGGCGTTCTCCGCATTCAGCTTATCGAGGATGATGCGAACTTCCGGGGCGTGCGACGAGCGCGGGTGCAGCGCTAAAAACTGTTGGTAAGTCTTCTGCGCGAGAGCGGAATCGTGCACGTCGTCCTGCTCGATGTGCGCGATGGCCAGCAGCGCGTCCTCGCGGTATTTGCTGGTCGGATACTGCTGCATCAGGAACTCGAAGGATTCGATGGAGCGTTGATAATATTTTGCGTCGAAGAGATCGCCCATCGTGCGAAAAAGCTCGGCCACATGATTGAGTGACGCGGGAACGTCCGAGGCGTGCGAAGTAATAAGGTAGACGCGCTGATACTCGATGACCAGGGTCGTGTAATCCTTCAGCGTGCGCGCGCTCTCGGGGCGCGCTTCGAGCGCCTCGCGCGCTTTTTCCGCGCGGTCAAATTGAGCATTTGCCGTATCGCGACGGGAAGGAGCGTTGTTGTTGGCGCGGCCGGCGGCGGGAAAAAGCGACAAAACCAGCACGGACGCGAAAAGGACGCGCAGGATTGGCCGGATTGTAGCGGCTTCATGCCGCAACGTCTGCCTCATTCGTTCGTAAAAACGACCCGTCCGTCTGCTTCCACCGCGCGGTAAATGGGACGCCGCTCATCAAATGCTCGGGGGAGTCGATCGGATCCGGGACGGAAGTAGGAATCGGTAACCTTCTGAACGTAATTGCGCGTTTCTCGATACCGCGGGATGCCCCCTGCACGGTCCACGGCGCCCGGGCCGGCGTTATACGCGGCCAGAGCCTTGTCGAGATCGCCATTATACCGCTCCAGGAGCATGTGAAGATAGCGAACTCCGCCGTCGAGATTCTGCTTCGGGTCAAACGCGTTGTTCACGCCCAACTGCTGCGCGGTTCCCGGACCGAGTTGCATCAACCCCAGCGCGCCCTTTCGGGAAACGGCGCTCGAATTCCAATTCGATTCCGTCTGCATCACGGCTCGAACCAGCGCCGGATCCACACGGTAACGAGTGGAAACCTCGCGAATCATTTGCTCGATCTTCTCGCGATTGGCCTTTTCAGCCGCGGACATTTCAAGAGACGCTGCAAATGACGATTGGGTTGTACTCGGCGTAATCCCGTTGGCGGCGGTCCGCAGGAGCGGGATCCTTGCCGGCCGTACGACATTGACGGGCTCCGCATTGATGAAGACCCGCTTGCCGTCGGAATCCTTGTACGAAACGATCTGCCCATGAGCCGGAACAGCCCATAAGACGAGCATTCCCACAAGGATCGCCACCGAACTGGAGAGGGAGCGCATAGTATTCAGTTCTGGGAAGGCAGTGCGATTCTGTTTCCTTTGAGACAGACCAGTCACCGCGACGGGGAGAAGGTTTCTCGCCCCGGACGTTCCTGGCACTACACAGGAATTATAACAATTGGTCGATCAGAGGGTAAACGTGCTCCAAGGCCCTTTTTAGGCCAGGTGTGTCTTTTCCGCCAGCCTCGGCCAAATCAGGCCTGCCGCCGCCAGATCCGCCTACTTCCTTTGCAATCGCCTGTATGATCTTGCCAGCGTGTAACTTAGAGGTGAGGTCCTTGGTAACACCGGCCAGAAGGGCGACTTTGCCGTCCTCGACCGTGCCTAGCACGACCACACCGGACCCGAGCTTCTGGCGGAGGCTGTCTACGAGCTGGCGCATGGCCTCGCGGTCCACGCCTTCCAGTTCGGCGGAGATGACTTTGACGCCCTTGATTGTGCGGGCCTGGGAGGCCAAATCGTCCAATTTTGAGAAGGCGCCTTTGCGCTTCATGGCTTCCAACTGCTTTTCGAGCTGTTTTTGCGTTTGCTCGTTTCGCTCGATCGCTGCTGCCAGATTTTCTTCGTTCACGCCCATGCGCGCGGAGATTTCGCGCAGGAGTTGCTGCGCGCGCTGGTAATCGGCGAGCGCGGCCGCGCCGGTGATGGCTTCGATGCGGCGCACTCCGGCGGCGGCGGATTGCTCGACGACGATTTTGAACACGCCGATGTCGCCCGTGCGGCGCACGTGCGTGCCGCCGCAAAGCTCCTTGCTGTAGAAGCCGCGCGGCGCCGACGGGTCGGGAATCGTGACCACGCGGACGTTCTGTTCCGGGTAGCGGTCGCCGAAAAATGCGAGCGCGCCGGAAGCGAGCGCGTCGTCCAGCGTGGTGATGTTGGTTTGAATTTCGCTATTGAGCAAAATTTCGTCGTTCACCTGCTGCTCGATGTCGCGCAGCTCCGCCGGGTCAATCGCGGCGAAATGCGAAAAATCGAATCGCAGGCGCGCAGGCTCGACGAGCGAGCCGGCTTGCTTGACGTGCGTGCCGAGGATGTTGCGCAGCGCGGCGTGCATCAGATGCGTCCCGGTGTGATTGCGCTTGATGTGCTCGCGCCGCGCGCCGTCGGCGTCGCCCGCGATGCGGTCGCCCACGGTGAGTTTTTCTCTTGCCACAACCCGGTGCGCGATCAATCCGGAGACGGGATAATATGTGCCACGCACTTCCGCAACCTGCATGGCGTGCTCGTTGTTCCAGAGTATGCCGATGTCGGAAACTTGTCCGCCGGATTCGGAGTAGAACGGCGTGCGATCCAGAATAATTTCGCCTTCCTCGCCGGCTGGCAATTCATTCACTGCGCCGCCCTTCGCGATGATGGCCTCGATGCGGCAATCTTTCGCGGTCGTCGCGAAATAAAAATCTGGCTGCGTGCGATACGTTTCTGCGAGCTTCGTGTAGGCGGGATTCGCGACGTCCTTGTGCCCGCCCTTCCACGATGCGCGCGCACGCGTGCGCTGTTCTTCCATTGCTTTGTTGAATCCTGGTTCGTCTAGCTGAAGGCCGGCGTCGCGAACGGCATCGCGGATGAAATCGACCGGGAGACCAAACGTATCGTACAGACGGAAGGCCTTGGAACCATCGTAATTGACGATGGGGTGACCAATCATTGCCGCGCCCCTTTGATACCCTGACTGGTACCCGGCACCGATTTGTGGGCCGACCCCCTCCAAATCTTCATCGAGTTTCTTGAGTCCGACTGCGAGTGTGTGCGCGAAACGGGTTTCTTCTCCGAGCATGATCTTTGAAACGCGTTCAACGGAATCATCCAGCTCCGGATATGCTCCGTGCATCGCAACTTGAACGGCGCGGCACATCTCAGCCATGAATGGTTCATTCGTGCCGAGCAAACGCCCGTGACGAATTCCTCGACGGAGAATCTTGCGCAGTACGTAACCACGACCTTCATTGGAAGGAACGACGCCGTCAGAAATCAGGAACGTAGACGCGCGAGCGTGGTCGGCGATGATGCGAAGAGAAGCATCACTTCGCGGCGATGCCCCCGGACGGGTTCCTGTGAGCTCTCCAGCGCGATGGATGAGCGGCACAAACAAATCCGTATCGAAATTGCTGATTTTCCCTTGTAGGACTGCTGCCAAGCGTTCGAGGCCCGCCCCGGTGTCGATAGAAGGTTTCGGCAATGGCGCGAGCGTACCTGAGGAGTCGCGATTGAACTGCATGAAGACGAGATTCCAGATTTCGACGTAGCGGCCGCACTCGCAACCGAATTTGCAATCCGTGTGCCCCTGATCGGATGCGGTGCGCCCCATATCGTAGTGAATTTCACTGCACGGGCCGCAGGGGCCGGTGTCGCCCATGGCCCAGAAATTTTCCTTCAATCCGGGGACGGGAATAACGCTATCGCGAGGAGCGCCGACGTTCACCCACAGATTCAGTGCTTCTTCGTCGACGCCAAGAATTTTTCCCGGCGCAACCTCGGCGCCGCCAAAGACGGTGAACGTCAACTTATCTACGGGGATACCAAACCAATTGGGAGAGGTGATGAGCTCCCATGCGTAAGCGATGGCGTCCTTCTTGAAATAATCGCCGAAGGAAAAGTTTCCAAGCATCTCGAAGAACGTGTGATGGCGGTTCGTGAATCCGACATTTTCAAGGTCGTTGTGCTTGCCGCCGGCGCGGACGCATTTTTGGGACGAAGTGGCGCGCGTGTATTCACGCTGCTCGAGGCCCAGGAACACGTCCTTGAACTGGTTCATTCCGGCGTTGGTGAACAGCAGCGTGGGGTCATTGGTCGGCACGAGTGACGAGCTGCGGACTCGTCGATGCGGGCGGTCGCACGTCTCGAAATATTTTAGAAATTTCTCCCGGATTTCATTGCCACTTAACAAGTTGACCCCTGTTTGTGATTTGTGGCCCGTGATTCGTGACGGATGGCACGAGGAAAAAATCTAAACCCCGGCACATCGTCACTCCGGACTCACAGTTGTCCGAAAAAAATTCATCCCGGCAAAGCATTATGTCAGACGGGTGGCGTACTCGCAAAGTGGGCAAAGACTTTTCGCCCGGGAACGCCAATCTCCCGATTGGCGGATTGCGAAGCGCCAATCGGGAGATTGGCGTTCCCGGGAATCACCGCTTTCGCGACGGGGATGGTAGCCTCAGACATCGAAAATGTCCCACCTTTTAGCAAAGAGGCACAGATGCGTTGAATCCATTTATTGAGTTTGACCGGATTTGAACTGGTCGGTATCTTGCTTTTTCGTCTGTTTTGCGGGAGCCTGTGAAGAAGGCGACGACAAAAAATCTTATGTACCTGAAATGCGCCCACCCGGATTGCTCGTCTGATTTTGATTATGGGCAAGGGCGTCTGTTTCGTTTTCAACAAATTCCCGAGCAAGAGAAACAACCCTCCCATTGGCACGCCGTGAAGCACTACTGGCTCTGCACGCGGTGCTGCGAGAGCTACACCATCGAATACCAAAGAGGAATGGGAGTGTTGCTCATGGAGCGGCTGGAAAAGCTGGCCAGCGAACAGCCTTGCTACTACGTCCTGCAGGCGGAAATTGCGTCCAAGCCGGCTTTGCCGCGGCGCCTCGCTCGTTCGCGGGCGCGGCAGAGGAAGCAAAAGGGCGAATTGATCTCAACAACAGTGAGTGCGATGGAAGTACTCGAAAACCGGAATTTGGAAAGGAGGGGATAGTCCAAATGGGTGAAGAGATCGGCACGATGGCGGGCGCCATCTGGCACACGCTTGAAGCAAATGGAGAAATGACGCTGACCAAGCTGAAGAAAGAATTGAATGCCGAATCACCGCTTTTTGACTGGGCGATCGGCTGGCTGGCGCGTGAAGATAAAATCATGCTGACCGCGGAGAAGCGATCCACCCGCGTCTGTCTCAAGGGATGGCATACGCAAAGCGTGCATGCGGCCTAATTCCGTTGAGAGAAGAAGTATTCAAGCCTCAAGATTCAGACCGGACCGTCATTAAAGCGTGCCGCCTTGAGGTCGATGTGTCTCCTTCCTAACCAGGCGGCAAATCCTCACAATCCATATCGCCGGCCGTGTCTCCGTTCGGGATATCGCACCCGAAACCATTTTACATCCCGGAGCATCCCCATAATAATCTCCTGCATCCTTACGCCCAGAATTTAAGGGATGCACCGTTCGGAGGACGTTGATATGAACGCAAAAGCAGCGAAGGGCGGGGTCGCGCTCTATCTTTTCGTTTTGTTTTTCTCCATTTCCATTTCAATTCGAGCGCAGGAGGCCAGTTCTTCGCTCTCCGGCGCAATCACCAGCGCAACCGGCGCCGCCGTTCCAAACGCGAAAGTTGCCGTCAAGAATTTAGCCACGGGTCAATCCACTGAGACGCAAACCGATTCGGCCGGCCACTACAACATGCCAAACCTGATGCCGGGAGACTACGAGCTTGACGTATCGGCGGAAGGGTACAGCACGAACACCGCGAAAGTGACCGTCGCCACTGGCGCCGGCAAAACCGCCGACGTGAACCTGGCTGGGGTGCTTTCGCTTCAGGATCTCGGCATCTCTCCCGAGCAGACGCAGGGCACTGCGCAGGATCAGGCCCGGCTCAACAAGCGTTCGCACATGCTGATGCTGCACCAGCGCCTCGGCCTGATCGCGGCCGTTCCCTTGATTGCCACAGTCGCAACGTCGTTCGGCGCCGGCGGCAGAAGCACAAGCACGTCCGACCGCTATTTGCATCTGGCATTGGGCTCAGCGGCGGGGGATTTGTATTTCATGAGCGCCTACTTCGCAATTCGCGCGCCTGGAATTCCGGGGACGCAAAGGCGCGGCCAAATTCGCGTTCACAGAGCTCTCGCCTGGATTCATGGGCCGGGAATGATCCTGACTCCGATTCTTGGCGCCATCGCCTTCGATCAAAAAAGCAAAGGTGAAAAAGTTCATGGGATCGCGAGCGCTCATGGTGCGGTGGCGATCGTGACCGCCGCGGCATACGGCGCGGCAATTATTTCCGTTTCGTTTAAATTTTAAGGATGGATCGTGGATAAAAAATTAATTTTGGCGCTTTTGCTTCTGGCGGTCCCGCGCGTTGCCCCCGTGGACAGCCAGTGGATTCTCGAGGAATCCACGCTCACCTATCATGTCTCCCACCCGTTGCATCAGACCGAGGGCGTGAGCCACGCGGCCAAAGGGAAGGGAGTTTGCCATGCCGGGCAATGCGATTTCCTGATCGCCGTTCCCGTCAAGTCGTTTGATTCCGGCGACAGCAACCGCGATCTCCATATGCTTCAAGTGGTGCGGGGCGGGCAATTTCCTTTGATCACGGTGCGCACGCATTTGCCCGAGGACGATGAAGCGTTGCCAACGATTCCGGCGGATCTGGAAGTTCAGTTCGCCGGGCAGACCGTGCAGTACAAGCAGATCGCCTTCCAGCACTTGACCAAGGGAAGCGATACGCTGATCACGGGAACCATTCCGCTGACGCTTACAGATTTCAAAATCGATCCGCCCTCGCTTCTCGCTCTTCCCGTGAAGAACGAAATTCCCGTTCGCGTGGAAATGAAGTGGCGCCCGCAGTAGGACAGGCTTCAGCCTGTCGGGTTTGCGTGTGCGCCACAACTATGCGTGCGACAGGCTGAACAGGCCGCGGGAAAAGTAATTTATTTTGTCATTCCGAGCGAAGCGAGGAATCCCTCTTCGATTTGACCACATGAAAAGAAAGAGAGATTCCTCGCTTCGCTCGGAATGAAAATATGAAAGCGCGACTCCTGCCTTCAGCGATACGCTGTCGGTGGGAAACCTTTAAGGAAAGGAGTCGCGCATGAGTGAGTATATCGCGTTTGATTCGCATAAGCGGTACACCTGGGTGGACCGGGAAGACCACTCGACTAGAAAAAACAGCGGCCATCGGTTGGAGCATGCTCCGGGAGCGGTGCGAGAATACCTGAACGGATGTGAACCAGGAACCGCCGTGGCCGTGGAAGCGACCGGGAACTGGTATTGGATTATTGACGAGATCGAGCAAGCCGGGTTGCAGCCGCGGTTGGTGCATCCGCGCAAGGCCAAGCTGATGATGGGGCTGACCAACAAGACCGATAAGCTGGATGCGCAAGGGCTGAATCGTTTGCAGCGCAACGGCACGCTGCCGACGGTGTGGATTCCGCCGGGGCCGCTGCGCGATTTGCGCGAGCTGACCCGCACACGGCTGGTGCTGGTGGCGCAACGCACGCGGCTGAAGAATCGTCTTTCGGCGACGCTGGCCAAATATGGAACGCCCGCGAGCGAATGCAGTGATCCGTACGGCAAGCGCGGACGCGCCGAGCTGGAGAAACATCTGGAGGGCTTGCCCGAACAGACGCGTTGGGTGAGCGGGCAGTTGCTGGCGCAGTTGGATTTTGTGAGTGCCCAAGTGAAGCAACTGGAACAGCGGCTGCAGGAGTTGGTGGAAGTCACGCCGGAAATGCAGTGGCTGCTGACCCTGCCGGGAGTGGGCGTGATTCTGGCAGCGACGATCGCGTTGGAGATCGGAGAGGTGGAGCGATTTCCAAGCGCCATGCATTTGGCCAGCTACTCGGGAACGACGCCGCGGGTGCACGCCAGCGGAGGAAAAGTTCGTTACGGACCGTTGCGGGCCGACGTGAACCGCTATTTGAAATGGGCCTTTGCCGAAGCGGCCAATTCGGTGGCGGTGAATCACCTGCGCTGCCCGGAGCGGCATGTCAGCCAGTTGTACCGGCGGCTGCGCCAAAAGAAAGGGCACCCCAAAGCGATTGGAGCAGTGGCGCGGCATCTAGCCGAAGCCGCCTTCCATGTGCTGCGCGGCAAACAGATGTATCAAGATCCCAGTTTTGGTCGAGGTCGGACCAGCCAGGTGTAAGCGCGATTTTGTCATGATCCCACTCGATGGGATCGCGGAATGAATGCGACACACCTGCGAATAACTCCATGCCCCTTCACGAGGGCGAAGAGATGACTCGGTACGACCCGTTCGATGGATTTTTGCATTGACACAAGCGCTTTCAGAGATGACAAAAGGAGTGGGGCCTTTTTTCCGCAGACTATGGAGCCGGTCCTACTAGGTGTAAAGATTACGCTCCTTCTCCGGGACTTTCCGGAAGCTCCTCCACAGGCCGCTTTGCCAATGCGCTTAATTCGTGACGGATTGTATCCGCGGAAAATCCGGCGCGAAGCAAGCTGCGGTAAAGCGACGCGACGCGCCGTTCGTCGAGCGGGCCGCGCAGCAACTTGATGCGGCGCTCCAACCGCTCCCGCACAATGGCGTTCTCGTTCGATTCGGCGGAACGCTCGGCAAGGGCTGCTTCGATGTGGCGATCGGGGACCCCGCGTGCGCGAAGATCGCGCGCGATGCGAAACGGCCCCTGCTTTCGCAATTCGGTGTGCAAGCGGACAAATTGGCGCGCGTAACGCGCATCGTCCAAATAGTCCAGCTGCTTCAAGCGTTCGAGGACGCCCTTTACCACATCCTTGTCTTCCGCGCGCCGCTCCAAATAGGTCCGCATTTCGTATACCGAATAAGCGCGGCGCGCCAGACTGTTGATCGCGGCCGTGTAGAGATCGGTCTCGGTGGAAAGTTTTCGCGGAGAGAAGCGCATGGCAGGAGCATAGAGGGAGAAGAAAAGGAAGTAAAGGAAGGTGAGGTAGTACAGGAAGTGGAGGAAAAGGACCTTCCTCGCGGCGCGCGCCAAAACTGCGGGGAACTAGCTCTACAATCCACAACCTGCTACCTACAACCTGCCCCTATCGTTTGCCGAGGCGCTCGAACTCGGTCATGCTGCGTTCCATTTCCTCGCGGGCCGAGTCGGATGCGGAGCGGATGCCTTGGATGCGCAGCTTGAAGTCGTCTGGGTTGGACGCGCGCAAGAGCGCTTCTTCGTAGGTGATGAGGTTGCGCGAATAGAGATCGAAGAGCGATTGATCGAACGTCTGCATGCCGTACTGGCTGGTGCCGGCGGCGATGGCGTCGTGGATCAGGCGCGTCTTGTCCGGATTGATGATGCAATCGCGTATGTACGCGGTCGCGATCATCACTTCGACGGCAGGCACGCGCCCATTTTCATTGGCGCAGTGCACCAGACGCTGGCTGACGACGGCCTTCAGCGTAGCAGCCATTTGCAGGCGAATCTGTTTTTGCTCAGGAGGAGGGAAAACCGCGATGATACGTTGAATCGTTTCGGTCGCGTCGAGCGTGTGCAACGTCGAGAACACCAGGTGGCCCGTTTCGGCGGCCAGCAAAGCCGTGGCAATCGTTTCGAGGTCGCGCATTTCGCCGACCAGAATGACGTCAGGGTCCTGGCGAAGACCGGCGCGCAGGGCGGTTGAAAAATTTGCGGTGTCCACTTCGACTTCGCGCTGGTTGATGAAGCTCTTCTTGTCGCGATGCAGGAATTCGATGGGGTCTTCGATCGTGATGACGTGATCGGCGCGCGACGTATTGATCCGGTCGATCATCGCCGCGAGCGTTGTGGATTTGCCCGAACCGGTGGTTCCCGTGACGAGGACCAGCCCGCGCTGTTCTTCGCAGATGCTCTCAATGACGCGCGGGAGATTGAGCTCCTCGATCGTGCGAATCTTGGTGGGAATGACGCGGAGCACCATGCCGACGTTGCCGCGCTGCTGGAACACGTTGACGCGGAAGCGCCCGAGGCCCGCGACGCCGTAGGCCATATCCAGCTCCGCCGTCTCCTTGAACTTTTGCTTTTGGCGATTGGTCATCATGCTGAACGCCATGGAGAGCATTTCTTCGGGAGTGACGCGCGGAACATCGGTAAGCGGCGTGAGCGAGCCGTCCACGCGCAGGCAGGGATGATTGCCGACTTTCAGATGGAGATCGGACGCCTTGGTTTCAACGGCGCGGCGAAGAAGATCGTCGATGCTCAGGGCCATGGTTTTTGCCTGTCTCCGTGAAGAGTGGTGCTTCATCGAACGTAGCACCGGGGAAACAGGCGGGCAAGCGCGCCGGAACGGAGTGATGCCGCCTAGTAACGGGCGATTTAAATAGCAGTAAATGGGAGTGTTAGGAGTCGGCGCTCCAACACGATAAGGTTTGTAGGTCACGGCTTCAGCCGTGACAAATGCAAGCTTGGATTAACTCGGCTTTAGCCGCTGGCTACTTTTCAACGCGAGTTGGCAAGCACAACCAGGCATTTCCAAAAGAAAAATTGCCATCAGCCCAGTTCGGCCAGCGCCGCTTCCATTTCCGACTTCGCGTGTTCGTCGCCTGTGCGCTGGGCCGTGGCGATTCCGGCGCTCAGCGTGGATCGGGCCTCTTCGGTGCGACCGGACTTGGCCAGGTATTGGCCAAATTGAAAGTACCCGGCGACGTATTCGGGATGCGAGGCCAGGAGCGCTTTGAAATGCTCGTCGGCAGCGGCGGCATCGCCGGAATTGGCGCACTCCATCGCCAGGCCGTAGCGGGCGAACGCATCGGCGGGCTTGGCGGCGACGAAGTCTTCGAGAATCTGGCGGCGCGATTTCTTCTGTGGTTGGGTCAAGGTCATGCGCATAGTATATTCGCGCTGGCGCAGAACGCCAAATGCCTGGAGGAGTGCGACCGCACCGATGAAATCTTCTTCCATTTCGACGAAATTAAAAACTAAACCGGAGAAATTCCTGCCAGGCCGGCCGGTCCGCGCTTCGCGCACGGAAATGACGGAACTTGTGCTTCCTCAAGACTCGAACCTGCTCGGAAATATTCTTGGCGGCCGAGTCATGCACATGATCGACATCGCGGGCGCAATCGCCGCGCACCGGCATTGCCATCGCCAGGTGGTTACGGCGTCGGTGGATCATCTGGATTTTTTGAATCCCGTCCGCGTGGGCGATCTGATCGTCCTCGAAGCTCATGTTAATCGCGCGTTCCATACATCGGTGGAAGTCGGTGTCGAAGTTTTCTCGGAAGATTCCGTGGCTGGCGTGCGCAAACATACCACCACGGCGTTTCTCACTTTTGTGGCCCTCGATGAAATCGGCAAGCCGGTTCCCGTGCCGTCGTTGATAGTGAAAACGAGCGAGGAGCGGCGTCGCTATCGGGAAGCAGGAGAGCGCCGCAATCTGCGCCTCAAGGCGCGCAAGAAGCGTTAGTTGGATAGGAAAGTCGCTTCTAGGATATCTCTTCTCCCGCTTTTCTCTGTGCCCTCTGTGTTCTCTGCGTTAAATGCTTTTGAATTCTTGCGCGACTCGCAAACCCTAAAATCTTTCAACACTGAGAACACGGAGGGCACAGAGAAATGCAAAACTGAGGCTGAAAATACACAGATCAAGCGGACGCCATTAATTGACTTGCGCCATCCAGGCGATCGGCGTGGTGGGTTGCGGGCTGCCGCCGGCGGGCTCGTCGGTGACGGCAAGCGCCGCGATTTCATTCAGCGGCATATTCACGGGAGCTACGAGCGCGATCTGGCCGGCAGCATCGGGATGGAAAATCGCGATGCTGACCGGCTTTCCTGTTTTCGGCACGAACCAAAGCTGAAGCGTACGGGCAGAAGGCATCGAGGGCATCTGATCCGCCGTGATCGCGACGCCCATGTGCGGATGCAGGTAGGCGTGCACCATCGGCATGTTCTTGTCCTTTGGCATGAGTTTGAAGGGGACGGAATCGGGCGACATCATAACCATGGCGACCATGCGGTCCAAATCCAGTTGATTCTGAAGCGCCTGATTCTGCATCGTGGCGAGCTTCATTTGTTTGCGCAGTTGGGCCAACTGATCGTTTTGATTGTTCATCTGGCGGATCGTGTATCCCGTGATGAGCGCGAGCGCCGCCGCCGCGACCCAGGCCCACGCCGGGAACATCGCTCGCGGCTCGGAAGTCTTTGGCTTCTCGATTGGAACGACCGTGCGCGCCGCGTCCGCTGAGTGCTTGACCGCGTCCATGATCTTGCCTCGCAACGTTGCCGGGGGCTGCGCATCGGGCGCGGCATGCGCCAGTTGCGCGACCACCCATCTCGCCTGGGCAACGCCTGAGATGCACTGATCGCCCGGACGCGCCAGATGCGCCTCCAGTTCCGCGCGCTCTTCTCCCTCCAGCACGCCCAGGGCGTACTCTTCGTAGAGCGCAGCGAGTTGTTCGCAATTCATCACGAACTTGCCTCCCCAAGCGATTCCCGAAGCCGCAGCAGCCCGCCGCGAATCCAGCTTTTCACCGTGCCGAGCGCTTCGCCCGTGGCCGCGGCAATCTCGCTGTGCGACATGCCTTCGAAAAATGCCAGCTCAATCGCGCGGCGCTGCGGTTCGGGAAGAGAAGTCATGAGGGCGCGAATTTTTTCCGCGCGCCTGGACTGATCGATGTCGCCTTCGGGATCGGGACGCACGACGGCGGAAGGAAGAATATCGGAATCCGAATCTTCACGGCGGCGCTGCTTTTCACGCTTCAGGCGCAGAAAATCAAGAGCGCGATTGCGGGCCATGGTGAACAGCCACGGCTCCAGGGGCCCGCGCGAGATTTGAAAACGGTCCGCGCTGCGCCACAGTTGCAGAAAAACGTCCTGCACGATTTCTTCGGCCGAAGAGGGATGCTGAGCGATGCGCAGAACAAGGGAATACACCGGCCTGCCGTAGCGGTCGTAGAGAGCCTCGAGAGCGCCGGAGTCGCGTTGCAGAATGCGTTCCATCAGGACAGCGTCGGTCGGCTGTTTGCCCTCGGGCCACGGTTGGACGACTGCAAGCAGCAAAATTCCGTTCCCTTTCCGTTCCTCTCTAAATACGGAGAAACGACGCGATTGGATGAGCTCCGGCCCAGCAAACCTATATCGGGCAACATCTTACTACGACATCCCAGTAGGACAGGCTTCAGCCTGTCGCTTTCTTATAAGCATGCAGATGAAAAACCCGACAGGCTGAAGCCTGTCCTACAAAATCAATTTACGCGTGTGCGACGGCTCCCACACCCGCAACGCCGATCGACGCGAGATAGACGCGTACCGCTTCGGCAGTATGAAAAGCCTGCTCGACGCAAGCCCCGATGGATGGGCCGGACAAGTAATTTCCGGCAAGAAACAATCCGGGCATCGACGCGGTGAGCGCCTCAAGCGATTTCACGATTTGGGAATGGCCCAGATTGTATTGCGGCAAGGCGCGCGCGTAGCGATGAAGGTTTGTCGCTACAGGCTTTCCCGTGATGCCGAGGACGCGCGAGACTTCGGCGCAAACGGTTTCCGTGATTTCCTCGTCGCTCAATTCGCAAAACTTGGGATCCGTTGCACCGCCTGCAAAGCTGGTGAAGCAAACCATTCCATCCGGCGCGCGCCCGGCGAAGAGCGCGGAGTTAAACACCGTGCCGAGAACGCGCAACCCTTCGCTGCGCGGCACCAGGAAACCAAATCCGTCTGGATCGCGCTGAATCTGTTCGCGGCGATAGCATGTGGACACAACTGCGACCGGGGCATATTCAATCCGCGAAAACAAGGGAGCGAATTTATCGGAAAGTCCCAGCAGGATTTCCGACGCAATATTCGTAGGCGTGGCGATGACAACTGCGCTGGCCGGCAGCGTTTCGCTATGATTGTGGCGCGTGATGTCGACCTCAAACCAAGGCTTTCCGTTAGCCTTGCCGTGGCGCAAGCCTGCAACGCTGGTTTCAAGCAAGAGCGAACTGCCCAGACGTGCGGCGATGGCGCGCGGAAATGTTTCCATGCCATCGCGAAACGTGCACAATCCGGCGCGCGGCGTGCCCTTCGCCGGCCGCGATTTCATGGCACCGCGAAGAACGCTTCCATACTGCGCCTCAAATTCGTGAACCTTCGGAAACGCGGCGCGCAAGCTCAGCCGTTCCGCATCGCCGGCATACACGCCGGAAACGAAGGGGGCGACAAGCCGGTCGAGCAACTCGTCACCGAATTTGCGGCGAACGAACGCGGCGATGGACTCATCTTCCGCCGGTGGCCGCGTGCGGTGCAGAATTTCCGTGATGAGTCGCCATTTGGTGCCGGCTGAAAACAGAGGAGTGGTCAGGAGCGAAGGCGGGGCGAGCGGCGCCGGAACTAACCGGCCGCGCACGAGAATGTAACGCGGAGCGCGCGGATTGGCGTGCAGAAGCTGGTCCTTCAGCCCGAGCGCGTCGATAAGCGCAACAAGCGGCTCAGTGGAGAGAAAGCTTTGCGGGCCAAGCTCGAAGCAGAATCCGTCCTTCTGCTTCGTTGCAATGACGCCGCCGGGACGGCTCGCAGCCTCTAGAGCGCGCACTGGAATTCCGGCCTGCTGCAAGCGATACGCGCAAGCCAGTCCGGAAATTCCTCCGCCAATCACAAGTACGGGATATGCGGTCGGCGCGGGGATAGACACGAAGCCTCGATGGGTCGATCAGAGCGTTTTTGAAAAAAGCTGGCGGCTTTCGAGCTTCTGCTTTTCGAGATACGGATCAAAGATCATGGCGATGTTGCGAATAAAGATGCGCCCCAGGAGCGTCGTGCGTAACACGCCGTCTTCGAGTTCGAGCAACCCGTCGGACACGAAAGGGGCGAGCCGCTCAATTTCCGGGGCGAAGGTCTTGTCAAAGTTGATCCCAAATTCCTGTTCGATTTCGCTCTTGTAAAGTACGCCGTGACAGAGGATGCGGCTGATGACGGCGCGGCGAAGCAGATCATCTTTAGTGAGGCGGTAGCCGCGCATGGTGGCGAGACCGCGGCGCTCGATCCGCTCGCGGTACGGCGCGACGTCGCGGTCGTTCTGCGCGTAGCAAGCGCCGACGCTGCTGATCGCGCTGACGCCCATGCCGTAAAGATCGGCGCCGGCTTTCGTCGTGTAGCCCTGAAAATTGCGATGCAGAGTGCGTTGGCGTTGCGCCACGGCCAATTCGTCGCCCGGCCGCGCGAAGTGGTCCATCCCGATGTATTGGTATCCAGCGGCGAGGAAACTTTCCAGTCCCGCTCGGAAAATACGGAATTTTTCCATTCCTTCCGGAAGCCGCGTGGCGAGCGCGCCCTGCTGCTTGCGCAGCCACGGCACATGCGCGTAGCTGAACATCGCGACGCGATCCGGCGACAGCGCCACGACCTGCTCCACAGAATGCGCGAAGCGCTCGGCAGTTTGCAGCGGCAGGCCGTAGATCAGGTCGACGTTGATGCTGTCAAAGCCGAGCCGGCGCGCCTCTTCGATCAAGCCCCGTGTCATTTCGAGCGGCTGGATGCGGTGAATCGCCTCCTGCACTTCGGGATGAAAATCCTGAATGCCCATGCTCAAGCGGTTGAAGCCGAGCCGCCGCAGCGTTTCAAGATGCGCGTGCGTCGTCACGCGCGGATCGATCTCGATGCCGATCTCCGCGTCCTTCGCGAATGTAAACCGCTCCGCCGTGAAGCGGAACAGGCCTTCCATTTGTTCCGGCGTCAGATACGTCGGCGTGCCGCCGCCCCAGTGAAATTGCACGACGGGCCGTTCGCGGGAAACGAAGCGGCTGACGCGCTCGATTTCCCGCTCGAGAATTTCGATGTATGGTGGCGCGACGTCGTGATCCTTGGTGATGACCACGTTGCACGCGCAGAACAGGCACAGGCTTTCGCAGAAGGGAAGATGCATGTAGAGCGAAACCGGCGTGCGCGCCGCATTGGCTGTCGCGTAAAACTGTTCGAGATCGTCCGGACCAAAATTATCCTGCCAGACCGGCGCCGTGGGATAGCTCGTGTAGCGCGGTCCCGGCCGATTGTATTTCTCGAGAAACTCTTCGGAGATCTCGAAGAGTTTCCGATTTAGTTGCAGATGGAGACTCGAATCGCTCATGTCAGGCTTCTAACGGGCCCCTTCCACGCGCACTTTATCGGCGACTGGGGCGGCCTGGCCCGCCTGGACAAAGGCGCGCGCATTTTCCACCGGCGTCTGCTGCAAAATACCGTGGCCCAGGTTCAGTATGTGGCCAATGCCTCCCGTGCTCTCGACCGCCTCGCGAGCCGCTCGGCGCACGCCTTCTTCCGGACCGAGCAAGAGGCACGGATCGACGTTGCCTTGCAACGCGATGCGCGGCCCGACCAATTCGCGGACGGTCGCGAGATCCACGCGCCAATCCACGCTCAACACGTTCGCTCCAGATTCCGCCGCCGCGGTAAGCAAATGGCTAGACGCTTTCGTGTAGAGGATCACCGGCGCATCGCCCGCGGCGATCTCCTCAATCAGAAGCTGCGTGGCAGGCAGGGCAAATTCGCGGTATTGATCGAGCGTCAATTCGCCCACCCACGTGTCGAAAAGTTGCACCGCAGCCGCCCCCGCCGCGATTTGCGCTCGCAGATACCGAGCCGTGGCGTGAGCGATGCGTTCCAGCAGATTTCGAAAGAGTTCGGGATCGGAGTAAAGCATCGCCTTTGCGGCAGGGAAACCATCTTTCCCGTGGCCTTCGATCATGTAGCATGCCAGCGTCCACGGCGCGGCAGCAAAGCCCAGGACAGGCACGTTGGGTCCCAGCTCCCGAACGAGGCCGCGAATCGCGTCCATCAGGAAGCCTGTTTCCAGCTCGGGATCAAAAGATGAAAGTTCCCGGATTTGCGCAGCCGTTCGAAGGGGAGCCTCGATCACAGGCCCCTTATCCGACAGTTCGAATGGCAGCCCCATCGCTCCGGCAGGAATCAAGATATCGGAGAAAACAATGACGGCATCCACCCCCAGGATGCGATAGGGCTGCAGCGAAACCTCGATGGCCAGTTCCGGCGTCTTGCAGACTTCGAGGAAATTGTGTTTTGCCTTAACGGCGCGGTATTCCGGCAGGTAACGCCCAGCCTGGCGCATGATCCAGACCGGGACGCGCTCGACTGGCCCACACCTGCAGGCGCGTAGGAAGAGCGCTTTCCGGTTCACGGGCTCGGAAGATTGGGTCATCGGGATCAGGCTGCACACTCATCATAGCAAAAGTCAGCGTTACCCGCATGAACGTGAGGTCTCCTGGGGGCAAGGAAGTTTCCCGGAATCTGGCTTCATTTTCCGACGGATGAGTTGCTGAATACAGCCGAGGATCAGAATTTCATCATCGAACTACGCGTCATCGTGACTTGGCTGGTGACGCCTGCCGGTCCACCCTTGAAGAGATGGAAAGCCGCATACTGCTCCATGTACGTATCCTCTGACGACAGGCAATCGATCGGTATGATTACCTTGTAGCCGCGCTGCGCCGCGCCACCGCCGGTGCCAATGCCCACGCCCTGAAATGAAGTGCCGCAGACGATGACCGTCTTGATGCCGCGCGCTTTCAGTTTCTCGTCCAGATTCGAGCCGATGAATTTATCCGGCCCATTCTGGCGCGCCCATTCGCCGTCTTTCGCCGTAAATGCGGGATCGATCTGGTCCGCGGTGGTGGCATTGCCGTTGCTGCCGACAAAGCTGTACCACACCATCATCCCCGCCTTGCGCGCTTCTTCGTGCAGCTTCTTGACGGCGGGAACCGTGGCCACGCAGCGCGGGCGCGCGCCGCAGTTCGCCTTCATCATGTCCAAGATGAGGAGAGCCGTGGTTGGTCCCTCGACCGTCACCGGTTTGAGCTCGGGCGGCGGCGGAGCTTTTGCCGTGGCCCAATCGTCGAGGATATCGGTAGCAAAGGACGACGCAGCAAAGGCAATCGTCATCGTCAAAGCCGCTGCGGCCGCACCGCGTAATAGAGTTCGCAGGTTTAGCATTGTGCTCTCCTCGGATCTATCTAATCTGGGCCATCTCTCACCGATCGAGTCTTGCCCCCACTTTCTGCGGCATCGTACGCTTCCCCTGTTCTCGATACAATGAATTTGTCGCTGTCACTCCTACATCTCATTCGCTCCCCCAAGGCCATCCACCGCCCGGACAGCCCAAGGCTGCGTACAGATCTCTCAATCCCGACAGAACGACGCCTACCCCCATTGCGCTGACAACGATACGCATCCATTCGGGGATCGAGGCAGGCTCAAAGACGAAACCGGTTGGGCTCGCCCACCAGGAGTTGAGTGTAGGAGCGAGACTGGCCAACATTGCTCCATACATGATTCCCATGATGGCGTGCGTCACGCGCTCGCCTGCGTACACATCTCCGAGATCCTTTCGGACCGCGATTTCGACGACAAAATCCCAGAGCGTCAAAATAATTTCAGCGACAATTACTCCGAGCAAGACGCTTGTCCATGCACCCTTCCAAGCTGCCCACGGCAGTGTGCAAAACAGGACCCCGTAGAGGAAATCTCGGGTGGCGTGTAGGAACAACTCTGGTGCGGCTCGTCGACCGCGTGCCGGGAGCCGAGCCTTCCATTCGTGGTAAAAGAGCGTGTCGAAGGCCCCGATGAGTCCCTGCAACCCCAACAGATAGAGTGCAATTATCATCTCTTCAGGTCCCAGTGTCCCGATTGCCCCCGCAATGGACTATGAGCAAGGGCTAATCGATCGAAGAAAGGCATTTGCAACGATTGTACCCCACGGATAAAGTCGTTTGCCCGGCTGGCATTTTCCACTGGCTGATAAGGGGCGTGCTCCGAGACTAGCACGGCACGGCAGCCGCGTATTCGTGCTTTCGTGTTCGGATATTGGCTATAATGTTGAGGCAATGGACATTTGCGGCGGGTTGAAAAGAGCGACCTTCCCGCGGATGCTTGCTTACTGATGACAAGTCCGTACGTGATTGCGACGCTTCTTTTCTACGCGACGAGCCTTGCGCTGTACATCTGGAATTTGCGCGAGCCCTCGCGTTGGGCAGGGATTGGCGCGACTTCGTGCCTGGTGGTGGGGCTGGTGCTTCACTACTTGGCGCTGCTGGCCCGGTCGCGGCTGATCCATGCCGTGCCCTACGATGATCTTTTCGGTTCGCTTTCGCTTTTTGCCTGGTTGCTCGCCGCCACCTATCTATGCCTCGAGGCGATTCATCGTCGCCGCGCGGTCGGTCCATTCGTGCTGCCCATCGTCCTGGGAGTGTTTCTGCTCGCGCACTTGCCCGAAGCGCGGCCGGTCAAAGCGCCGCCTGCGCAAGGGCCGCTCTTCGCGTTTCACGTCACGCTGAACATTCTGGCGTATTCGGCGTTTGCGATTTCGTTTGTGCTGAGCATTATTTTTCTTGTGCAGAACTGGCGTTTGCGCAATCGCAAGCTGGGCGTAGTGGGATGGCGGTTTCCAGCGCTCGATGTTCTTGAGCGTATGACGCGCAGCAGCGTCCTGATTGGTTGCGCTTCGCTTGCCGCCGGTATGACGGCGGGATTGATCTGGGCGCACCGGCTGGAGGGAAGTTATTGGGATGGCGATCCAAAAGTGATCATCACGGTTTTGATTTTTTTGATTTATGTCGGCTACACGTATTTGTCGAGAACAGCGGCGTGGCGCGGGGCGCGCGCTTCCGCGCTTTGTATATTCAATTTTATGTTCGTGATTTTCAGTTACAGTATCGTGAACCGGTATCTTTCTCATTTTCATCGATACTTCTGAGCGGGAGCGCGAGCAGGGAATCGGGGAGTTGGTCGAACGCATCGCAAATGGAAATCGTTCTCATCGGACTGAATCACCGCACGGCTTCGGTCGATCTGCGGGAGCGCGTCGCCTTCACCCCTGAACAGGCCCGCGAGGCCGCCGAGCAGTTGCGTTCGCGCGGCATTCTCGAGGAGTCGCTGGTCCTTTCGACGTGCAACCGCAGCGAACTGTACGGCGTCCCGCGCGAAGATGCGACGGACAGCGCCGGCGCGGTGGAATTATTCGTTGCCTCCTTCCACCAACTTTCTCTCAGCGAACTAGATGGCTCGCTCTATCGCCATCGCGATAGCCACGCCGTGCGGCATCTGTTCCGCGTCTCGGCGGGTCTCGATTCCATGCTGCTCGGCGAAGCCGAAATTTTGGGCCAGGTGCGCGATGCCTACCAAATCGCGCTCGACCGCGGCGAAACAGGCCCCGTCCTCAACCGCATGTTCCAGGCCGCCCTGGAAGTAGGAAAACGCGTTCGCAACGAAACGGAACTTGGCGCGCGGCCCGTTTCGGTGGCGTTCTCGGGGGTGAAACTTGCCGAGCGCATTTTCGGAAAGCTCAACAATCACCGCGCGCTGATCGTCGGAGCGGGCGCGACGAGCGAGCAAGTGGTCCGGCACCTCTGTGATCGCGGCATCAAACAGTTGCGTGTTCTGAACCGCACCCCGGAACACGCCGTGGACCTCGCCGCGCGATTCGGTGGGGAAGTCGTCCCTTGGGAGAATCTGGCCGTCGCGCTCGATTGGCCAGACTTGATCGTGACTTCCGTTTCGGCGAGCGAGCCCATCCTGACGAGAAGCATCATCGAACATGCCATGGCGGCGCGCGGCAATCGTGCGCTGCTCTTAATCGACCTTGGAGTTCCGCGCAACGTCGCGCCGGATGTCGGGGACGTCTACAACACGTATCTGTACAACATCGATGATCTGACCGAAATCGTCGAGCAAAACAAGAAGGCCCGCGTGGCTGAAATTCCGCGCGCCGAATCGATCATCGACGAGCAGGTTGAAAAATTCCTGCATTGGCAAGCGGGCGTCGCCGCGGGTGCGGTGCTCGGAGATCTTCGCAATAAACTGACGGCTGAACATGAGGCTTTTGTGCAAGAGCGCCTCGCGTCGATGCCCAACCTTTCCGAGGAGGATCGCGCACAGGTCGCCGCAATGCTGCGCGAATTTCTTGATCGCGTGGTTATCACTCCTGCCGAACGCATGCGCGGCATTCCGGAGTTGCGCAGGAAACTCCAGAACTTCGAAGCGATTCGAGATTTGTTCCACCTAGACCGGGAGAAGCCTTGAAGGCGCTGCGAATCGGCACCCGGGGCTCCGCGCTCGCGCTGTGGCAAGCGCGGAGCATTGCGCGGGCCTTGCGCGAAGCGACAGGCGTCGAGCCGGAGATCGTGATCATCAAAACTTCCGGCGACAAATTTCAGCAAACGAGTTTCAGTCAAATCGGAACGAAGGGAATCTTCATCAAGGAACTCGAAGACGCATTGTTGGAAGCCCGTATCGATCTGGCCGTCCACAGCATGAAGGATGTACCAACGGAAATGCCCGAAGGCTTGACAATCGCCGCGATTGGGAAGCGGGAAGACGTGCGTGACGCGCTGATTTCTTCGAGCGGGGCAACTCTCGCGTTGCTGCCGCAAGGCGCGCGAGTTGGCACAAGCAGCCTGCGGCGACAGTCGCAATTGCTCTACGCGCGGCGCGATTTGCGCATGCTCGAACTTCGTGGAAACGTGGACACGCGGATCGAGAAGCTGAAGCGCGGCGATTACGATGCGATTGTCCTCGCCAAAGCGGGGCTCGATCGCTTGGGCCTGAGCGGAAACATCAGCCAGGTGCTACCACACGATGTGAGCCTGCCCGCAGCGGGTCAGGGTGCGATCGGGATCGAAGCCCGCACGGGAGATGCCGAAACCTTGCGCGCTCTGACAGCGCTTGAAGATGCGGAAACACGTAGCGCGGTGACTGCCGAACGCGCTGCGCTCGCGGGCCTCGGAGGCGGCTGCCAGGTGCCGATAGGCGCGTGGGGCCGCATCGAAAACGCGAAACTGGCACTCGACGTCGCCGTACTCTCCCCGGATGGTACGCAGCGCATGTGGGAGAAAGATTCAGGATCGCCCGAAGAGGCCGAAGCGATAGGCAAGCGAGTCGCGAAGAAATTGCGCGACGGCGGCGCAGCAGCTTTGCTCGAGCGGGAAAGCCGCGGTACACGCGCATGAGCATGGCGAGGCCCCTAGAAGGAAAGCGTGTCGTTGTCACACGCGCCGTCGAGCAGGCGCGCGACCTGATGGCGCGCCTTGAAAACATGGGCGCGATTGTGTTGCTATTTCCCGCTGTCAGTTTTTCCGAACCATCCGATACGGCCGAGCTGGATCGAGCGATTCGTTCTCTCGTTGAGTTTGATTGGATTTTGTTCACCAGCGCAAATGCAGTTCGATTTTTTGCTGGCCGTTGCCGCAAGCTGGGAGTGGAGCCGAGCGAGGAAGGAAACTATCTCTGCGCCGCGGTAGGCCCGGCAACCGCCAGCGCTGTGGCCGCGGAAGGATTTTCAGTCGATCACGTGGCGCAGGAATTTATTGGGGCGGCACTGGCGCAAGAATTGTCGGCATCGCTCGGGGGCAAGAAAATACTGCTGCCGCGCAGCGAGCGTGCGCGGCCCGATCTGCCGCACGCGCTGAAGGCTGTCGGCGCTGAAGTCACGGAGGTCGTGGCGTATCATACGGGAGGAGTAGGCGCGATCGATCCCGGAGTGATGCGGGCCATGCGAGAAGCCCAGGTGGACGTGATCTCATTTTTCAGCCCGTCCGCGATTGAAAATATGCGCGCTGATCTTGGCGAGGAAGTGCTCTCGCGTCTCGGAGCGAGAGCCGCGCTGGCCGCCGTCGGCCCGGTGACGGCCGCGGCATTGCGGAGCGCTGGCTTGCCAGTCGCCATCGAACCGCCGCTCGCGACAGCGGAATCGATGGCGGCGGCGATTGCCAATTATTTTTCACGGAGCACAGACTCAAAAGCGAGGGCCATATGAGTTTCCCGGTGACGAGACCGCGCCGGCTGAGGCGCAGCGAAGCGATACGCTCCCTGGCGCGCGAGACGCGGCTGTCGGCGCACGGCTTCATCTATCCGATGTTCGTGTGCCCGGGAAAAAATGTCCGGAATCCGATTGCTTCGATGCCCGGGGTCGCGCAGCAATCGGTTGATACGTTTCTGGAAGAATGCCGCGAAGTGGAGCAGCTCGGCATCCCGGGAATCATTTTGTTCGGCATCCCTGGAAAAAAAGATGCGCTCGGCACCGAAGCCTACGCAGCGGACGGCGTCGTGCAGCGCGCCATCGAGGCGGTCCGCCGCGCCAATTTGAATTTGCTGGTGATGACGGACGTGTGCCTGTGCGAATACACCGACCATGGGCATTGCGGCATCGTCGAAAATGGAGAAGTGAAGAACGACGCGACGCTCGAATTGCTCGCGGCGGAATCGCTCTCGCACGCTCGTGCCGGCGCCGATATTATCGCGCCTTCGGACATGATGGACGGGCGCGTTGGCGCAATTCGCAAGGCGCTGGACAGCGGCGGATTTCAGGAAGTCGCGATCATGAGCTACGCGGCGAAATATTGTTCCGGATTTTACGACCCCTTCCGCGAGGCGGCGGAGTCGGCGCCGCAATTCGGAGACCGTCGCGGCTACCAGATGGACCCGGCCAACGCGCGCGAGGCGCTTCGCGAAGTCGAACTGGACATTGCCGAAGGCGCCGACATGGTCATGGTGAAGCCGGCGCTGGCATACCTCGACATCATTCAACGGGTGCACGAAACTTTCAGCATTCCAGTCGGCGCGTACAACGTGAGCGGGGAATATTCGATGGTCAAAGCGGCTGCGGCGAACGGCTGGATCGAAGAAAAGCGAATCGCTCTGGAAATATTAACCGGCATTCATCGCGCCGGCGCGAGCATCGTGCTCACCTATCATGCAAAAGACGCGGCGCGATGGTTGAAAAACTGCTGACGCGAATCGTTTCACCCACAGACAAAGATGAGCTCACCCAAACTGGTTAAAATGCAGCGGCCTCACTCTCAGGAAATCTTCCGCCGCGCAACCGACGTGCTCGTTGGCGGAGTGAACAGTCCTGTGCGCGCGTTTCGCGCCGTGGGCGGCGAGCCCATCGTCGTCGATCGCGCAGCCGGTGCGCGCCTGTGGGACGCCGACGGAAACGAATACATCGATTACGTCTGCTCGTGGGGAGCGCTGATTCTGGGCCACGCGCATCCGAAAGTCGTTCAGGCCATTGCCGAGCAGGCGCGCCGTGGGACGAGTTACGGCATGCCAACCGAACTCGAAGTCGAACTTGCGTCGCGCATCCGGAAGGCTCTTCCTTCTTGCGAAAAAGTGCGTTTTGTCAGTTCGGGCACCGAGGCGACCATGAGCGCCGTGCGCCTGGCGCGCGCCGCCACCGGCCGCGACCTGATCGTCAAATTCGATGGTTGCTATCACGGCCACTCGGATAGTTTTCTTTCCGAGGCGGGCTCGGGCCTCGCGACGCTGGGAATCGCGGCGTGTCCCGGAGTGCCGCAAGCGCTCGCCGAATTGACGCTCAATGCTCCGTACAACGATGCAGCGGCGGTGGAAAAACTGTTTGATTTGCATCGCGGACAAAATTGCCGCGGTGATCGTCGAGCCGATCGCGGCCAACATGGGCAGTCGTTCCGCCGAAGCCCGGGTTTCTTCAGGCTCTGCGCGATCTCTGCTCGCGGCACGGCGCGTTGCTGATCTTTGATGAAGTGATCACCGGTTTCGCGTGTGCTACGGCGGCGCGCAGACTTTATTTGGAATTACTCCGGACCTGACGACGCTCGGCAAAATCATTGGCGGAGGATTGCCGGTGGCCGCGTACGGAGGCCGCCGCGATTTGATGGATCGCGTCGCGCCGCTCGGGCCGGTCTATCAGGCGGGAACGCTGTCCGGCAACCCGCTGGCGATGAGCGCGGGAATCGCTTCGCTCGATTTGTTGGCCGCTCCCGGATTTTACGAATCGCTCGACGCGCGAGCCAAGCGACTGGGAGACGGCATCGTTGCGGTGCTCAGCGAAACGGGCGCTCCCGCCACGGCGGTTCGCGCGGGTTCGCTCCTCACGCTATTCTTCTCGCGCGAGCCGGTAACGGATTATGCCGCCGCGAAAAAATGCGACACCCGGCGCTTCGCCGAATTCTTCCGCGGAATGCTCGATCGCGGAGTCTTTCTCGCCCCTTCCCAGTTTGAAGCGCTGTTCGTTTCGGCGGCTCACACGGACGCGGACATCGATCGTACACTTGCGGCGTGCCGCGAAAGCCTCGACTCTGTAGCCGGATAAAAGATCACGGCCTTATTGGGGAACGACACGTCATCGCGTGGATGATTGGAAGCGATTTGGGTAGCGCCGGCGTCTCGCCGGCAATGGTTGTACTTCTAGTAGAGCGCAAATCTGCCGGCGAGACGCCGGCGCTACAAAACAGCGAGGAATCAAGAGATATCTACCAAGCTGTCTCTCACAAGGAGAAAGAATCCATGCCGGACGAACTGAGCGAGCTGCAAGAGAATGCCGAACACGGACGCGAGAACCCCTCGCTTGCCCCCATTTCCGTCACCATGGCCATCCTCGCCGTGTGCGTGGCCGTCGTTTCCTTGCTGGGGCACCGGTCTCACACCGAAGAACTTCTGATGCAGAATCGCGCGACCGATCAGTGGGCGTATTATCAGGCGAAAAATATTCGCCTCCATAATTATGATATGGGCTTGGATATGCTTCCCTTGATTGACTTCAAGGACAAGGAGCAGGCCGGAAAAGTCCAGGAAAAATATAAAGCGCAAGTCAACCGCTATACCAAAGAGCAAGCCGAAATCGAGGAGCAGGCCAAGGACTTCGAAGGCGAATCCGCTCGCGCGCAACGCAAGGCGGACCGCTTCGACATGGGAGAAGTGTTTCTCGAAATTGCGCTCGTGATTACCTCGCTGGCGCTGCTCTCGCGCAAGCAAATTTTCTGGTTTCTGGGAATGATTTCCGGTGTCGCGGGCCTGGCGGTAGCTATGACCGGTTATTTAATGCGCTGATCCAAACTAGAAGCGTCCTTACGGCGCAGGGGGCACGCTGCGAAGCCGCAGTGTTGCGACCTCGCGCATGAGTTGATCGAGACGTGCGAGGACTTCCTGATGGCGTGCTTCGTCTGGAGCCGGTTTCCTGGCAGTGAAGGAAATCGTGCCGCTGGGGTCGAGCGTGGCGCGGTCCACTTCTCCGAGGTCGCCGAAGCCCTGCTTGTGCGCGGCGGCTTCGAGTTCCTCGAGTGAAAGCACTTCCTTCGCCAGCTTATCCTCAAGGACCCGCCCGTGTTCGATCAGCACGGTGGCCTCGCCTTCGACGAGTCGGTCCAGCTTCTCGTGGCGAAACAGAAAGCGCACGACGAGATAGTTGACCAGCAGCAGCGTCGCAGCGCCGATGATCCCGCCCGTCACGCTGTTGTCGTCGCCGATGATCGCGTTCTGCACCGTATTCGACAGCGTGAGCAGGACGACCAGATCGAATGGATTGAGCTGCGCCAGCTCGCGCTTTCCCGCCAGGCGCAATCCAATCACTAGGAAAAGGTAAACCACGATTGGGCGCAGGATTTTCTCGGCTACCGGCAGCGCGAGAACGAACATGTCGGTCCATACTTTAGAGTGCATGCGATTTCTCCTGAATGAACGCCGAGTACTTGTATAACGCGCAGGAACGCCAGGGTCCAGCGGCCCTGCGGATGCCCCGCGCAGCGTACCATGTCCTTGAATTCCCCTGAAGCAAGCCGGAGCCAACTTGCGATCACTTCTCTTGACGCAAATCGCTTGCTCTTGTATATTGTGTCGGCTATGAATTTCTCCGCGAGACACCACGGCCATCATCACCATCACGGCGCACGACCGTGTCCGCGGAGGCTTGAGTAGCGCATCGAAATTCGCACTCATCGGCCCGCTGGCGCGGTAAGCGCCAGCGGGCTTTTTATTTTGTGGCGACGGTCGGGAGGAGTTGGGGGAGACGATGGACCTGGATTTCAAGAAACTCGACGGTTTGGTTCCCGCGGTGATTCAGGACGCGGGCTCAGGCGAAGTCCTCATGCTGGGCTTCATGAATGCCGAAGCGTATGCCGCAACGCAGGCGAGCGGCGAAGTCACATTTTTCAGCCGCTCGCGAAATAAACTTTGGCGCAAGGGCGAGCAAAGCGGCCACGTGCTGCGAGTGCGTGAAATTCGCGTGGATTGCGATGTCGATGCGCTACTGATCCGCGTGGACGCGCTCGGTCCCGGCGTTTGCCACGAAGGCTATCGCTCGTGTTTCTTCCGGCAGATTTCTCCGGCCGGTGAGTCCAAGTTGGTGGCCGAACGCACGTTTGACCCGACCGCGGTTTACGGAAAGGATGCGCGCTGATGAGCGTACTTCGCCTCGGAATTCCCAAGGGCAGCCTGCAGGATGCCACGATCCAGCTCTTCGGAAAGGCTGGATGGCGGATTTCGGTCAACTCCCGCAGCTATTTTCCGGGCATCGACGATCCGGAAATCAATTGCATGATCGTTCGCGCCCAGGAAATGGCGCGCTACGTCGAAACCGGCGCGCTCGATGCGGGGATCACCGGCCGCGATTGGGTGTTTGAGACCGGCTCGAAGGTCGCGGAGGTTGGGGAATTGATGTACTCGAAGCAAAGCCTCTCGCCCGTGCGCTGGGTGCTCGCGGTGCCGGAAGACGGGCCGGTGCAATCCGTGAAAGACCTCGCGGGAAAAGTGATCGCCACCGAAGTCGTGAACCTCACGAAACAATATCTTGCGCGCAACCAGGTGGAAGCGCGGGTGGAGTTTTCCTGGGGCGCGACCGAAGTGAAAGTGCCGCAGCTTGCCGACGCCATCGTCGAAGTCACGGAAACGGGATCGTCGCTGCGCGCGAATCATTTGCGGATTGTCGATACCATCCTTGAATCGCGCACCGTGTTCATCGTGAATCACGCCGCTGCCGCGGACGCTTGGAAATCCGAAAAGATTTCCAATATTTTTCTTCTGCTTTCCGGCGCGATCGCGGCGTACACGAAAGTCGGCATCATGTTGAATGTGCGCAAGGAGCAGCTCGCCGCGGTGCTCGCCGTGCTGCCCGCGCTCAAGAATCCGACCGTTTCCACGCTGAGCGATCCGGCATGGATCGCGGTGAATACGATCATCGACGAAGACGTAGTGCGCTCGATCATTCCGCGCTTGAAAGCGGCGGGCGCGCAGGGAATCGTCGAATATCCGCTGAACAAGATCGTGCTTTGAAAGCATGGGAAAGGACTTTTTGTCCTGTCATTCCGAACGAAGTGAGGAATCTCTCCGGGTTTGTGGGCGAAACAAAGAGAGATTCCTCGGCACGCAGCGTGCCTCGGAATGACAAAAGTTTAAGTGCTTCTGCTAAGTGCAAGGAAAGACTGGAACAGGATGCGCATACTCAAACTAACGGACGCGGTGGCCGCGAACTTTCTCGCGCGGCGCAGCTCGCATGACGCGGCCGCGGAACGAATCGCCGTTCGCATTCTCGCCGACGTCCGGAGGCACGGCGACCCTGCGCTATTTCGCTGGGCGCTGCGTCTCGACGGGCTTCGGCTCAATCGAAAGTCGCTGTGGATCACTCGTGCGGAAATCCGCGCCGCGAGCCGCAACGTGCCGCGCGAACTCGTGCGTGCAATCGAGCACGCCGCGCGAAACATCCGCCGCGTCGCCGAAGAGCAGCGTCCTCGCTCGTGGACGATTACAGTCGAGCCGGGAGTCCGCGTCGGCCAGCGAGTCACGCCGCTCGGAACCATCGGGTGCTACATCCCCGGCGGGCGATTCTCGCTTTTCTCGACGCTGTTGATGACGGCGATCCCTGCGCAAGTGGCCGGCGTGAAGCGCATCGTCGTGGCGTGTCCGAAACCGAGTCCCGCGTTGCTCGCAGCCGCCGAAATTCTAGGCGTGACGGAAATTGCGCGTATGGGCGGCGCGCAGGCGATCGGCGCGCTTGCCTATGGCACGCAGTCGATCCCGCGCGTGGACAAGATTTGCGGCCCCGGCAATCGTTACGTCACTGCCGCGAAACGCATCGTTTCCAATGATTGCGCGATTGACATGCCCGCCGGCCCGACGGAAGTGCTCATCCTGGCCACCGGCGGATCGCCGCGCTACATCGCAGCGGACATCCTTGCCCAGGCCGAGCACGATCCCGACGCCGTTGCGGTGCTCGTCACTCCATCGCCGAGATTGGCGAAAGCGGTCGCCGCAGAAATCGAGAAGCAGCTCAGCGATTTGCCGAAAACGAATCCGGCATGGAAGTCGCTGCGTCTCGCGAGCGCCATCCTGGTTGCGCCTTCGCTCGATGCGGCGATTCGATTTGCCAACCGTGTGGCCCCGGAACACTTGAGCATCCCGGATGCGAACAAGAAATTGGTCGAGAAATTGTCCGAAGCGGGAAGCGTGTTTCTTGGACCGTGGAGCGCGCAGCCGATCGGAGACTACGCCAGCGGCACAAATCATGTTCTGCCGACTTCCGGCTGGGCGCGCGCGCGTGGCGGCTTGAGCGTTTCGGACTTCGTGAAATGTTCGAGCACGCAGGAAATCTCGCGCGTTGGCTTGAAGCGTCTCGCGCCGGTGGTCACAGCCATGGCCCGCGCCGAGGGACTGGAGGCGCACGCCCGCGCCGTCGAGGTGCGCCAGTGAAACGCGCGAAGCTCCCAAAAATACCAGTCCGCAAGGCAGTCTTGGGCCTCGCGCCGTACAACGCTCCGGAGGAAGGGCGTGCCAAAAAACTTCGCCTCGACTTCAATGAGAATACAGTGGGCTGTTCTCCCGCGGTCTTGCGCGCTCTCTCGCGCATGACGGCGGAAGAGATGGCAATTTATCCCGAGTATCAGAAGACGACAAAGCGCTTGGCTCGCTTCTTCGGCGTCCGGCCAGCGGAAATGCACCTGACGAACGGGATTGACGACGCTTTGCATCTCATCGCCGACACGTTCATCGAGGACGGCGATTCGGTCCTGGTCGTCGAGCCCACATTCGACATGTACCGTTTTTTCGCTGAGCTTGCGGGCGCGCGCGTCATCGCCTTGCGTTATGACGAGGAGATGCGATTTCCTGTAGATGCCGTGGTCCATGCTTTGCGACAGCCGCCAAAACGTTGCCCGCGAGTCCTCTATATCGCGAATCCCAACAATCCCACCGGCACCTTGGTGCAGCGCTATGAGTTGCGCAGGATATTGCGGGCCGCGACTCGGACGCTCGTGTTGGTCGATGAAGCCTACTTCGATTTTGCCGGGCTCACGATTCTCTCGTGGATTCGCCGGTATCCCAATCTCCTCGTGGCGCGGACATTTTCAAAATCCGCCGGACTTGCGGCATTGCGCATTGGCTGCTTGTTTGGAAAGCCTGAAATCCTTGCGGTGATGCGCCGCGCAAGCACGCCGTATCCCGTGAATTCGGCCGCGCTCGTCGCGGCGGAAGCGGCCATTCGCGATCCACGCTTTCAGCGCAACTACACGCGCGAAGTTTTGCAAAGCCGCGCCATGCTGGAAAAGGGCCTCGTGCGTCTTGGAGCGCGGATTTATCCAAGCAGCGCGAATTTCGTCCTCGCCGATTTTGGCCCCGTAGCGAAACGACTTGTAAGCGCCCTCGAACGAAAGGGAATTCTCGTGCGCGGACGCAGAGATTTTCCGCGAGTGGGTTTCGTTCGCATTAGTGCAGGCACGCGAGCCGATACTCGCAAAGTACTCCGAGCCATGGAAGGAATCCTGTGAAGCTGGCGCCAAAACTCATTATTTTCGATGTGGACGGCGTCCTGGTGGACGTGCACGGATCGTTTCACAAATCGATTGTCGACACCGTGCATTTTTTCACCCGCAGACGCGTCACTTACGCCGAGATTCACCAATGGAAAAATCGCTCCGGCTATAACGATGACTGGCGATTGACGACGGATTGGATCGCGTCGCTCGGACCGGCGATTCCATATGAGGAAGTGAAAGCGCGTTTCCAGAAATTCTATTGGGGAACGAAGTCGAGCCCTGGGAATGTGGCGCGGGAACGCTGGCTCGTCACGCATAAGCGCCTGGAGCGCTGGTCGCGCCGCGCCGAACTTGCGCTTTTCACGGGCCGCACGCGCCAGGAATTGCGCCACACGCTGGAGGGCACCGACGCGAACGATATTTTTCGCCGGTCGGTTACCATGGACGACGTAAAAAAAGGGAAGCCGGACCCGGAAGGTTTGCGCCTGCTGCTCGATGGCACGCCGCGCCGCGAAGCGCTCTACCTCGGAGACAACATTGACGATGCGCTCTCCGCAAAGCGCGCGCGTGTCCCGTTTCTCGGTGTTCTGCCGCACGGCAGCGAGGCGCACCAGGCGCGCGCAAAACGCCTGCGCGAATTGGGCGCGCTCGAAATTCTGCACAGCGTACGCGATCTGGAGAAATTCTGGGGATGAGAAAAGCAAAACTGCGCCGCACCACCACCGAAACGGATATTCGCGTGAGCCTGAACCTCGACGGCCAGGGGCGCGCGAAAATCTCCACCGGCATTCCGTTCCTCGATCACATGCTGACGCTCGTCGCGCGGCACGGCGCCATGGATTTGGAACTCACCGCACGCGGCGATCTCGATGTCGATCAGCACCACACGGTCGAAGACACGGGCATCGTTCTTGGTGAAGCAGTGCGCAAGGCGCTGGGCTCCAAGCGCGGCATCTTGCGCGCCGGATATTTCCTCATGCCCATGGACGAAACGCTCGCGGCGGCGGCGATCGATTTCAGCGGACGTCCGCACCTCGTATGCAAATGGAAATTCTCGGCGAAGCATGTAGGCGGCCTGCAAACGGAATTGCTTGAGGATTTTTTCGGCGGCTTCGCGCAAGCAGCCGGCGCGAACGTTCACCTTCGCCTCCTGTACGGCCGGTCGTCGCACCATCAAGTAGAGGCGATCTTCAAGGCATTCGCCAGGGCGCTGCGTTTTGCGGCCACGCGCGATCCGCAATTGAAGCGCGTGCTGCCGAGCACGAAAGGTCTCTTATGAATATCGCACTCGTGGAATATGGGGCGGGGAATCTTCCGTCGGTCGAGCGCGCGCTTTCGCGCCTCGGCGTCGAATCGCGGCGCGCATCCACGCCGGAGGCTCTCGCGGATTGCGATGCGTTAATTCTTCCCGGCGTCGGCCATTTTGGCGCGCTCATGCGCTCGCTCGGCGAACGATCGCTGGTAAAGCCGCTGCGCGAAGCAGTGTCACGCGGAACGCCGCTGCTTGGAATTTGCCTCGGCCTCCAGGCCATGTTCGCCACCAGTGACGAAGCGCCCGGCGACGCGGGCCTCGCGCTGTTTCCGCAGAAAGTTTCCGCGCTGCCGCCAACCGACCGCCTGCCGCACATGGGGTGGAACCAATTGCGCCGCGCGCGTCCCAGCAAATTGCTGGAAGGCGTTCCGCAGGATGCATATTTTTATTTCGCGCACTCCTACGCGGCCCTCGATGCCGGCGAGGCGGGAGTCGCTTTCTGCGATCATTGCGCCTCGTTTGTCGCGGTCCTCGAGCAGGGAAACGTTTTTGCAACGCAATTCCATCCGGAAAAATCCGGGCCGGCCGGAGCGCAAATCCTTTCTAATTTTGTGCGGCAAGCGGACGGCAAGGGATGAGCCTCGCGCACCGGATCATTCCATGCCTCGATACGGACGGCGAGCGCGTGGTCAAAGGCGTGAACTTCGTCAATTTGCGCGATGCGGGAGACCCGGCGGCGCTCGCGGCGCGGTACAA
The DNA here is from genome assembly GCA_963832265.1 of uncultured Acidobacteriota bacterium. Classification (GTDB taxonomy): domain Bacteria; phylum Acidobacteriota; class Terriglobia; order Acidiferrales; family UBA7541; genus Palsa-360. The sequence continues at coordinate 1,557,186 of CAWHTN010000020.1, read as the reverse complement.
CATCGAGGGCGCGGATGAACTCGTGGTTCTGGACATAGCCGCTTCGCGCGACCATCGCCCCACGTTTCTCGAAACGATTCGCCGCGTCGCCGCCGAACTCGCCATCCCGCTGACGGCTGGCGGCGGCGTCGCGAATGTTGACGAGGGCCGCGCCATTCTCCGCGCCGGCGCGGACAAATTGACGGTAAACACCGCGGCGATCCGCAATCCGCCTTTGCTGACGGCGCTCGCCGCGGAATTCGGCTCGCAAGCGGTTGTCCTTGCGATTGACGCCAAGCGCGTTGGCAATCGTTGGGAAGCATTTGTTCGCGGCGGCAGTGTCCCCACGGGAATCGATGCGGTCGCATGGGCGCGCCAGGGAGTGGATTGCGGCGCCGGAGAAATTCTGATTACTTCCATGGACAAGGACGGCACGCGTTCCGGATTCGACTGCCCGCTCACAGCCGCAATATCGCGCGCGGTTTCAGTTCCCGTGATCGCCTCGGGCGGTGCGGACACTCCGGAAACATTCCTCGAAGTATTCCGCGAAGGCCGCGCGGACGCTGCGCTGGCCGCGTCGATTTTTCACGACAGCATCCAGGGCCTGGGCGCGCTCAAACGTTATCTCGGCGAGCAAGACGTATCGGTTCGCCAAACAGGCTAAGAAGCCTGTGAGGTGAGCGCCGGATCTTTGTAGGGCACGGCTTCAGAGGCTGCGGAAAAAGTGATTTATTTTGTCATTCCGAGCGAAGCGAGGAATCTCTCTTGGATTAAAACCCAGGAAAAGAGAGATTCCTCGGCGCGCAGCGCGCCTCGGAATGACAAAAATTGATTTTTTCCGCAGCCTCTTCAGCCGTGCCGTAAAATATGAAGAATCGAGGCGGCTTTAGCCGCTGGCGTTTTGATCTATGAGCTGCCACAGAAGTTCTAAAGTCTCGATATGATGATTCCATGCATCGATCTGCAAGATGGACGCGCCGTCCAGCTTGTCCACGGCCGCGAGCGTAAACTCGCGGTAGACGACGTTTTTGGCCTGCTTGACCGCTTCGGCATCTATCCGCTGATCCACGTCATCGATCTCGACGCCGCGATGCGAAAAGGAAGCAATGCCAAGCTCGTGCGCGAGTTGTGCGCCGCGGCGAAGAAGCGCAAGATGCGCGTCCGCGTGGGCGGCGGAATTCGCACCGTCGCGCAAGCCGCGCGGATTGCCTCCTGGGGCGCGGAAAAAATTATCGTTGGCAGCGCCGCGTTCAAAGACGGACGCGTGAACGCCATTTTTCTGAATCGTTTGGCCCGCAAAATTGGGCGCCGGCGCGTGATGATCGCGTTGGACACTGAAGGCGGGAAAATCCTGGTGCGCGGCTGGCAGGATAAACTCCGCCTGCGTCCCGAGGAAGTAATTCCGGAACTCGAAAAGTACGCCTCCGAATTTTTGTGCACCTACGTGGACGCCGAAGGCACGATGCGCGGCACAAATCTAGAATGGTTCCGCACTCTGCGCCGCGCAACGCGCCGCCCCATCACCGCCGCGGGCGGCATTCGCAGCCGCGAAGAAATTCGCGCCCTCGCGCGCATCAAAATGAACGCCGCCGTCGGGATGGCGCTCTATACGGGAAAGCTGTCTTGAGGGAAAGGCCATCCTGATCGCGATCCGAACACACTCAGAAATGCAACATGCGAAATCTCAAAGCCAGATTTCAAGATCTGAAATTTCAAATCTGAAATTTCAAATTTCAAATCATGGCTTGTCAGGCTGCGCGATCATCTTCAGGCGGTGAGTGCAATTGCCAGAAAGCGGGATTCGTGTGCGGGAACGCGACGCCGGTCTCAACGGTTCGGCTGTAGTGCGTGCCCAGAAAAACGACACGGCAGTCCTGCTCTTGCTGCGTCAGCAGATTTGTGAGCAATAACGTTTGTCCCTTCTGTACCGGGACGCTCAGCAGCAACAGGGCGCCATTCGCATTCACGTTCAGCGTGTGCGCTTCTTCATGGAAGGGTTCCTTCTCCGGTCCGTGACCGTACACGTACACGGAGATGTCGAACGCCCAGCGGCGGCTTCTTCGCCGGTCGGAATACTCCGGCCGCTCCTCTGCGGGCGGTTCCGGCGGTGTTTTGGTGGCGCGAACCAACTGCGCATGTTTCAATGCTTCAAAAATTCGGCTCATAGTTCGTCATACGGCCCGGCTGGGATTGGTCAAGCCAAAATTAAAATACTCTGAACGTACCCCGCGAGCGAAGGCAATCCGCGTTCCGGTTCGAATGGGTAACCCCGGACACGAACCCTGAAAGGCGGGCTGCCAGGCATTTTCTCAAGCCCACTTGCGGTACTTCCAGAGTAGCATCACTCTAAGAGAGAGGGCGCAACTTTCGATTTGTGATGTCCGGATCTCGCAAAATTCGAAAAGAAAGTGCGGCCACGGTCCGAGTCGGCCCCGCCGGCTGGTCCTACGCCGATTGGGCGGGCATCGTGTACCCCGCGCGAAAGCCGTCCGGCTTTCACGAGGCTGCCTATCTTTCCGAGTTTTTCGACACGATCGAAATCAATACGTCGTTCTACCAGCCGCTGCGGCCCGAGCATTGCCGGCATTGGATGGAACTCGTCTCCGCCAATCCCCGGTTCGTGTTCACCGCGAAGCTGTGGCAGAGATTCACGCACGAAACGGATGCGGGAGCGGAAGACGAGCGCGCCGTCCGCGCGGGATTCGATGTGCTGCGCGATGCCGGAAAACTGGGCGCCGTGCTGCTCCAGTTCCCGTTCTCGTTCCACCGGACGGATGAAAACATCGCGTACCTGGGCAAACTCCTGAAACGGTTTTCCGATTATCCGCTGGTGGTGGAAGTGCGCCACGCCACGTGGAACGACAAAGCCTTCTACGCGATGCTGCACGAGCGCGGCGTCGGCTTCTGCAACATCGACCAGCCGGTGATCGGCCGCGCAATGAAGCCGAGCGAACGCACGACGGCCCGCGTCGCCTACGTCCGCCTGCACGGCCGCCGCTACGACACCTGGTTCAGCGACGATCCCGCCACGCCGCCCTCGGAGCGCTACAACTACCTCTACACCGAGCAGGAGCTCGATCCCTGGGCCGCGCGCATCCAGCACGTCGCCGAAGGCGGCGACTCCACCTTCGTCATCACCAACAATCATTTCGAAGGAAAAGCCATCGTAAACGCGCTGCAGCTCGTCCACCTGCTCACCCGCGCAAAAGTAAAAGTCCCCGAGCCGCTCCGCCAGCGCTACCCCGAACTCGACCGCATCGCTTCCGAGCCGCCCGCCGAGCCGCTACTGTTTCCTACCTAGAGAGAATCTGCCAAGCGGATGGGCCAGTTTTCGCTGAAATGAGTTCACGATTCCGCCTGGGGATCTGGATGACTTTCCGAATCCTGTGAGATAGACTCCCGCTCCAGCCCCCTGCCGGAATTGGAGATTGCCGATATGAACTGGAAATTGATCTTTCAGCTTTCGCTGTTTGGGCTGGCGATGGGCATCGCCACTGTATTCGTGATTCCCTCAAAGATCGAGCCGGCATTTTGGCTCGTCATTTTCTTGTTCTGCGCCTACGTGATCGCCAAGCGCCGCCCCGCCATGCTTTTCCTGCACGGTTTACTGCTCGGATTGGCGAACTCCGTATGGATCACCGCTGCGCACGTTTTGCTGTTCGACACCTACATCGCCCGCCATGCCCAGGAAGCGGCGATGATGCAATCCATGCCCATGCCCGGTTCCCCCAGGCTGATGATGACTCTTACCGGGCCGGTGGTCGGCCTAATCTCAGGCGTGATACTCGGTCTATTCGTGCTCGCAGCAGGCAAGCTAGTCAAGACCCCTTCCGCGCCAACCTACAAAGCGGCGTAACCACTTAGTTGTGCCCTCCGCTCAGCGCTTGCACGTATACCAATATGGGTATAAGTTGGAATTCCCATGAGGAATCCACATCCTGCAAGACCACAAGGAATACGGATCGAAAAAGGTTCGGGGAACGTGTACGCCGACCTGGGCTTTCCAAATAGCGAGGACATGCTGATTAAGGCGCAGCTTGTCACCAAAATCGCGGAGATCATCCAGCAGCGCCGCCTGACGCAGGCGCAGGCGGCGAAGCTCCTCCGGCTGACCCAGCCCAAGATTTCGCGATTGCTCCGCGGTGAGTTCCGAGGCATCTCGGAGCGTCGCCTGCTCCAATGCCTCACGCGATTGGGCCGCGATGTTCAGATCATCGTAAAACAAACGCCTCAACAACGCACCGAGGGTCGCCTGACTGTCCGCTTTGCCTGACTGCCAGAAGGTTTTCTAGTTCACTCCGTGTTTCTTTCTGTCTAGCAATCTTCTTTTTTGGCTGCGCTGTACATTCGCTTTTTGTTCGCCTATACTGAAGCTCATCCCCGGTCCCCCGGAACGCGTCATGGCTTCAGACCCTATTCTCGTTGCACTTACCGCGTCGGTGGCGCTGTCATCCCCGCCGAGAAGGCCCTTCGCCGCTCAGAGTAAACCCTGGGCGCTGCCTCCGGCTGGCCTGGCGGTGTTTTACGGGCGGCCGGAGACGCCGCGGCTGTTCCATTACTTTTTGCCGCGCTTGCTGGCCGAAGGCAAGCAGGTGCTGTGCCTGGACGGCGCGAACCGGTTTGACCCGCTGCTGATTGCGCGTCTGGCGCGGCAGCGGGGAATTGCGGCGGCGGAATTCAACCGGCGCATCCGCGTGGCGCGGGCGTTCACTTGCTTTCAGTTGACCGAGCTGCTGGTGCGCGTGCCGCGCTTCATCGAAAAATTTGCCGCCGACGCGCTGATTGTGACGGCGCTGCCGGATCTGTACTTCGATGAGGACGTGCGCGATCGCGACGCCGCTGTGGCGTTCCGCCACGCGCTGGACGCGCTGCGGGCGCTCGCCCCGTTGCCGCTGGGCGTCGCGGTGTTTTCCGACGCCACCAGCCACGGCGGGCCTCGCCGCGCGATGTTCACGCAGCTCACCGCGCAGGCGACCGAGCTGTGGCGATTCGCTCTCGATGGAAAGAATGGCAAGCTGCGCCTGATCGGGGAAGAGGGCGGGAAAAGGTTGCAGGTGACAGGTTGCAGGTGACAGGGCCTCCTGACTCTTTGGTTTTCTCTGCGTTCTCTGTGCCCTCTGTGGTGAAAGGTTTTGTCCGCAGAAGAAAACATTTAACACAAAGGACACAGAGAGCACGGAGAAAAGCCGCACGAGTCACGAGTCGCGGGTCACGAATCACGGACGCTATGGGCCGCACAGTTCCCACATTCCGGCAACTGATCGACGACGCGATCGCGCGGTGGTCGAAATTCCGCCGAGCCCTGCGCCGCGAGGATCAGGAATATTTCGACCGCCTGTTCCGCCGCGTGCGCTCCTACACGCAGGCGGCCACGTACCAGGCCAGCGACAACCCGATGGAAGCCATCCTGCTCTCCATCGCGCTCGATCAGGAAAAGCGGCTGGACGCGCTCGAGCGCGCCGCGCCCCGGCAGGCCGGAGCCGCCCTGCCGCTGGAAACGGGTTCGGGCTCTACTTGGAGCCCGCCGGAAAATTGTTCAGAGCAACTCGATGCGCCCAGAAGCCCCGACGAAAATGAGCAGCCCAACACACAACCCGATACACAGCCCGGAACAAACCAGCAACTCAACATCGATCAGCGGGCATCTCTTCGATCTCTACCCGAGCCCGCACGGGATGACGCTGTGGCTGATCGGCCCGAACCAGACGCACCACCGGCTGATTGACCGTTTCACGCCGGCCTTTTACGTGTCGGGACCGGACGCCGTCCTGCGCCGCTTGCGCAGAGAAGCCGCGCGGCAGCCGCACGCGCTCGCCTGCCGCGCCACCGAGCGCATGGATTTGTGGGAGCAGCGCCTTCGCCCCGTGCTCGAGATCGAAGTCGCGCATCCCAATGAATTTGCTTCCTGGACGCGCTGGGCGCGCCAGTTCGATTCCGCACTGCGGCTTTACAACAGCGATCTGATGCTCGCGTCGCTGTACTGCTGGCAGCGCGGCGTGTTCCCGCTGGCGCGCGTCGAAGTCGAAGCCGACGGCGAGGGCCGCGTTCTCGCGCTCCAATGCCGTGACACCGAATGGGCGATCGACTACGAGCCGCCGCCGTTCGAAATCCTGCGCGTGCGCCTGGGCGGCCTGAAGGGCCCCAAAAGCATTGACCCCCGGCATGGTACGCAAACTGCGCTTGAAATCGAGGTCGACGGCCGCCAGTTCGAACTCGACGAAGCGGGCGAGCCCGCCGCCGTCGCCTTCCAGCATCTGCTCGCGCGGCACGATCCCGACCTGATCCTCAGCGATTGGGGCGACGCCACGATCCTGCCACGTCTGCGCGAACAGGCCGCGAAGCTGCGCCTGCCGCTCGCGCTCAATCGCGATCCCTCCGCCGAAATTCACGAGAGCCGCGCGCGCAGCTACATGAGCTACGGCCGCATCCTGTTCAAGAACAGCGCGACCACGCTGTTCGGCCGCCTGCACGTGGACACGCAAAATTCGTTCATCGCCGACAAGTGCGACCTCTCCGGACTCTGGGAACTGGCGCGCATCACCAAACTGCCCGTGCAGTATTGCGCGCGCACATCCACCGGCACAGGCATCTCCTACATGCAGATGGAACTGGCCTGGCGCGACGGCGTGCTCATCCCCGAGCAAAAAGCCGAGCCGGAAGATCCCAAGCCGCCCGACGAATTGCTCATCGCCGACCGCGGCGGCCTGGTCTTCACGCCGAAAACCGGCTTTCACGCCAACGTCGCCGAACTCGATTTCGTCAGCGAGTATCCGAGCATCATGGCCCGGTTCAACATTTCGCCCGAGACGGTCAATTGCCCGTGCTGTCCTGACGCGCCGCGCGTGCCCGAACTTGGCTACCGCGTCTGCCAGCGAAGGCGCGGCATCACCAGCCGCGTCGTCGAACGCCTCATCGCCAAGCGCAGCGAGCTGAAGAAGTGTAGCGCCCGCCTTCAGGCGGGCATGTGCTTGCCGCCAAAGTGCCCGCCTGAAGGCGGGCGCTACAACGAACATGCAGACGAAGCACTGATACAACAAACCCAGCGTTACAAACTCCAGCGCGACGCGCTCAAGTGGCTGCTGGTTTGCTGCTTCGGCTACACCGGCTACAAAAACGCGCGCTTCGGAAAAATCGAGGCGCACGAAGCGATCAACGCCGTCGCGCGGGAAACGTTGCTAGTAGCCAAAGAAATCGCCGAAGACCGCGGCTACGAAATTCTGCACGCGCTCGTGGATTCGTTGTACGTGCAAAAACCCGGCGCGACGCGCGGCGACTATGAAGCGCTCAACGCGGAAATTTCCGCGCGTACCGAACTCCCGCTGGCGATCGAAGCCATCTATCGCTACGTCGTGTTCCTGCCGTCGCGCCAATTTGAAGACGTGCCCGTGCCCAATCGCTTTTTCGCCGTCGCGGAAGACGGCGCGCTCAAAGTGCGCGGCCTGGAATTGCGCCGCCATGACACGCCGCCGCTCGTGGCGCGCATGCAGCAGGAGGTGCTGGAGATTCTCGCCGAGGCGCACGATTTCACCGGCTACCTGGCCAAGCTCGAAGAGGCCCGCGAAATCCTGCGCCGGTGCGAGGAATCCGTGGCCGATGGCAGCGTCGCGATCGAGGATTTAATCATAAGCAAGCGCCTCACGCGCGAGCCGCGCGAATACCGGAAAGCCAATCAAACCGCCATCGTCGCGCAGCAACTTTTCGGCAGTGGCGTGCGCCTGCGACCCGGCCAAACCGTCGAGTACATCATCACCGACAGCGACAATCGCGTCCCCAACGATCGCGTGCGCGCCTACGCGCTCTGGGACGGCTGGTTCGGATACGACCGCCGCAAATATACGGAGCTTTTGCACGACGCCTTTGACCCGCTCACCTTGGTCCGCTGCGAGCAACTTCCCCCGAGCAAACGGAAAACTGGCAAAAAGGACAGGTAAAACACGCCTGTCCCGATTCTGACCTAATGGACGTGATCGTTCCCACAACCACATGTCTCACAATAGCTTGTGGGAGCATCTAACTATACATGGCTGTGATCGAAAGAATTAAAACCCTGCGACGCGTCGAGCGCCCGTGGTGGCTAGCGGTGGTGGCCTGTAGCGGGGCTGTCGTTCTGGGCCACTTCTTGCGCCAGCTCAATATCGTATTGAATCCGCTGGCCTGGTCGAGCGCTGAAATTATTTCGGCCATGCTCAGTTTTACGATCGCCGCCAGCGTCTTGGTGAGATATTACGGCACGGGAAACCGCGTTTCGCTTCTCCTGGGGTTGACCTTCGGGGTTACCGGCATCATTCATTTGGGCGCCATTTTTGAATTCTACGATCATTTCCTGAAACCCGCGGAGCAAGTCCGCGTTCCGATTTCCTGGATGATTGGGCAAACGCTTCTCGGCCTCTTGCTCCTTGTCGCTTGCGTCACCAACAAATGGCTGCCCTGGCCGCGTGACCCTGGAAAAAATGTGGTCGCGATATCCTCGATTGTGGTCAGCGCAACTTGCCTCGTTGCGGGGACGTTCCTGATTCTTCCCAGCACCCCCCCGATCCAACCGCACAGTCCCACACCGCGAGTCTGGGAATTGTTCCCCGCGGTCATTTTTCTGATCGCCGCCGTCGCCCTGAATGGCGTCAAGGAGAGCGATGACTTTGCCTTCGACACGGCCCTCGTTTGGGTGGCCGGGCTGAATGTCATGAGCCACCTCATCGCATCCCAATCCGCGCGTTTGCTGGACGCCTCCGCCGGCGTCGCGGAACTGGTCAACGCCATCAGCTATATCGTTCTTCTGGGCGCCACCCTGCTGGACAATGCGCGGCTCTTTCGCCAGGTACGCACACTCGCGATCAGCGACAGCCTGACGGGTCTCGCGAATTACCGTCACCTGATCGATATTCTGCAAAGCGAACTGGAGCGCTCGGGACGAACGAACCGTCCTTTTTCCGTTCTGCTCATGGACCTCGACGGCCTCAAGAAGATCAACGATCGCCACGGACACGTCATCGGCAGCCGCGCGCTGTGCCGCGTCGCCGCGATTCTCCGGCTGAATTCGCGGTCGATTGACACGGCGGCCCGCTACGGCGGCGACGAATTCGCGCTGGTGCTCCCGGAAACGAACGTCACTGCCGCTCACCAAGTGGTCGATCGCGTGCGAAATTGTCTCGAAGCGGATGAGGAAGTTCCGCAACTCAGCATCAGCATCGGCGTCGCTACGTTCCCGAAATGCGGAGGTACGGTTCAGCAGTTGCTGGAATTTGCGGATCGGGCCCTCTACGTGATGAAGGAACAATCCAAGCGGGGCAGGTTGGAAAAGCGAAAAAGCTCTTGAGGGCTGGTTGAAGGGGTGGAAAACTTCTATTTACGCTGTCTGGGCCGTTCCGGAAGGTTTCCAGAAGTCCGGATTCGGCAACGGGAAACTCACGGAAACTTCGCTCGTCTGAATATCCTGGATGCGGACGCCCACTACGTTGCAGATTTGCTCTTGCGAAGTGCCGTTGTTAATGAGTAGCAAATCCTGCCCTTCCACGACGGGAATCGCCAGTAAGAAAACCCCTCCGTTTACATTTCCGCTGATCGCTCTGGCTTGCTCATAAAAGACGTCTTCGCACGAGGAGCGGCCATAGACCGTTAGGTCGATGTCCAGTTCCTTCCTGGGGGTCACGCGGCGCTCCGGCAACTCCATTTCGCCGAGGATATCCGAGGTATCGAGTCCATTTTTGGACCTCGATTCTCGTGCGCTCTTGATAGCGTCGAAGATGCGGCTCATAGGGCGTATCCTACCAAGTCAATCGAGCTTCAGTGAACAGACACCCGGACGAGATATATTCACAAGAAAATCCATGCAGGCCAATAGGTGCATAGTCCTAAACTCGCCTGGTACTCAGGGACAGGTACTTTTTATTGGATCTCCGATCGCCATTTGTCCGCTAGAAATTTCCCCGAAACGCTCTCGTTTTATTTTCAGATGGCCTTGAACCAGCCATCCCGCCGTGAGAGGATTTCTCTTTCGGCGGCGCGGCACACGTTGGCTCGCTGCGGCCACGGCAACCTGGCAGGAGGAGACTGTGGACCGAAGGGAATTCATGAAATTCGGTGGCGCCGCCGCAATCGAATTGGGCGCGGCGAGGCTGCTGATGTCTCAGGCACAGCCCGGCATGCCTGGCATGCAGCCGGCCGCAGCCGCGCAAGAAAATTCCAAAGCGGATTTCACCCTCCGAATTGCACCCGTGACAGTGGAACTCACCCCGACCCGCATCATCAGCACTATCGGCTATAACGGAACCTCTCCTGGCCCGGTGCTTCGCATGAAAGAAGGGAAACCGGTCTCGGTCGAAGTCATCAATGAAACCGACGTTCCCGAACTCGTTCATTGGCATGGACTATTCATCCCAGCGGACGTGGATGGCGTGGAGGAAGAGAACACTCCCATGGTTCCGCCGCACGGCCGCATTCGCTATCAATTCACGCCGCGCCCATCCGGGACGCGCTGGTATCACACGCACACGATGGCCGGGGCGGACCTGCACCGCGGGGCCTACACGGGTCAGTTCGGATTTCTCATGATCGAATCCGCGAACAACCCGGGCAATTACGATCAGGAAATCTTCCTCGCGCTCCGGGAATGGGAGCCTTTTTTCAATCCCGAAGAGGAAGATGACGATGACGCAATCCAACGCTGGACCGCAACCCGAGACGGCCCAAGACGCTCGATACCAACCCGTCCGGCCTCGAAGTGGGCTACCAGATGTTTTCCATCAACGACAAGGCCATGGGAGCGGGCGAACCGATTCGCGTCCAGCCGGGCCAGAAAGTCCTGATGCATCTGCTGAACGCGAGCGCGAGCATGAACCGCCGCATCGCCCTGGCGGGCCACAAATTTCAAATTATCGCCATGGATGGCAATCCCGTTCCCACGCCGCAATCCGTGGACGTGATCTATATCGGCCCCGGCGAACGCGTCGACGCCATCGTCGAAATGAACCAGCCGGGAGTCTGGATTCTCGGCACGGACACGGATGATGTGCGCAATGGCGGCATGGGCGTCCTCATCGAATACGCGAATCAGCACAAGCAACCGCAATGGGTTGCGCCCGCGAAATCGTTTTGGGACTACACGATCTTTGGACGCGCGGGAACGCAGCCTGCGCCGGACGCCACCATCGACATGATTTTCCAGAAAATTCCGAGCGGAGCGGGACTATTCAACAGTTGGACCGTGAACGGAAAGGAATATCCGCACGATCAGGAATTTGTCCTGAAGCAAGGCAGCCGTTACCGCCTGGTGTTTCGCAACCGCAGTGAGGACGATCATCCGCTGCACATGCACCGGCACTCGTTTGAAATAGTCGAGATCAACGGCAAAGCTACGGCGGGAGTAATGAAAGATACCGTCATCGTTCCCGGCTACGGGCGCGTCACGGTCGACATGGTGGCCGATCAGCCCGGGCTAACGCTGTTTCACTGCCACATTCAGCAGCATATGGACTACGGATTCAAAGCGCTGTTTCGCTACGCCTGATCCGCGCGCGCCGCCGGATTACTTCGTTTTGTCATCGGGCGCGGGCGTCTGCGTCTCTTTGGCCGCTCCGATCTTGATGGTCACGCCGAATCGCTTGTAATTCTCGTATTTCACGACCATGCGAATCGGAATGTCGCCGCTCTCGGAAGTGCAGAATGTCGTTGGATCGCGTGTAGGTGGGAAACCAGTAGTGGCCTTCCACGTTCTCGCGAAACGTTTCAAATCGCGGAAATACGTTTTCCTCTCCGCCTTTCTTGCGGATGTCTGGGACGGCCTTGCCGTCCGACTTCACTATTTCAAGGTCCTTGTCCTCCACCCAGATTCGTCCTTGAAAATACCTCTGATTCTTTTCGATCGTTTTCGGCGCCACGTCGAAGACATAAGTGGTCAGTTCATCGAGTTGCTCGTGGTCGACGTATTTGATGTTGTACTTGGGCAATTCCGTCGTGGTCAGAACAAACGGTTGCACGTGCTCGAGGTCGTCCAGGTCCTGCTGCGAAAGCGAAATGCGCTCGAGCGTGGGCGCAGGGGCGTATGTCACCCTCTCGAACCGTTTGCCCGCAGGCGTGAATACGATTTCACTGGTCATCGTGTATTCGCCGTCGGGCCGTCCGCCCGTATCCAGCGTCTGGATCGTAAAGGTTTGCGTGTACGTGAAATTGTCGCGCTCGGTCTTGAATTCCGCTTCTCGCGCCGCGAATTTCTGGATGATTTCCTCGATCGGCATCGTAGGCGGCCCGAGGGTTGCCGTTCTTGCTGCCGCAGCGCCATCCGACGGTGCTCGATGCGTCCGTGTTGCTGTGCGGCAATCGGGAGGAATCGCACAGTCAACAGTCAAACACGTCAAATAAAATAATAGCCGTTCGTCGTCGCTGGACTTGCTGTGAGTTGGGATGGAATGTCTGACATAACTTGCTCTCCCATGGATTTTCTCCGTGCCCTCTGTGTCCTCTATGGTGAAATTCTTTCATCCTTCAGAATTGGAGCCTTCCACGGACGCAGAGGTTGCCTTTCCAAATTAGCCATTGCGCGCCCGCCCGTCAGGATAGCGTGAAGTGACTCCCGAGCCATAAAAGCGCAAATCAAGTTTACCTCTTTCGGCCGAAACTGTATCGCTCGTTCGTGATAGGAAAGCAGGGCCGATGTTGTTAGCAAATTAAAATGTCCGGTTTTCGTAGCACACGATATGTCCGGTTTAAGGTTGATGGATCGCCGCCGCCGAGGCTGTGGGAAAGTGGGAATCCCGCGCCTTTTGCGGGATTTCCAAGCGCAGTGGAAAACCTGTTTTTGGTTTTCCACGCAGCGGCTTTTCCACAGCCTTTCCCCGGCGATCCAATTTGCCGTCGCACAACCACGGCCATCCTTGCGCGGTGTAGCGGCCCACCCGATGCGGCCCGTACCGGATGCTCCAGGTCTCATCCAGATGTTCGCACACCGTCACCGCACAGCCCGCTAACGTTCCCCGCCAGCGCGTCGGCTCGATCTGAAAAACTTTCCCTCCCACCACGACCGTATTGTCCCGGTTCACCACGCGCTGGTGTTGCACCGAGAACACCACCTCCAGATCCTTTCTCCGGCAGGGCAAAAACGCGCTGCCCGCTGCAACGCCGCGACCCCAAACCGCTGATTGAACTCGGCCAGGTACTCTTCCCGCAGAAATTGGTTGGCCCCCTCCCGCGTGACAATCCCACGCAGGCGCAGCTCCTGCGGCAGCCGCCCTTGCCAGGTTCCAAACCCGCGCTCCGATCGCCCCCGCGCCTGCGGCGAATACGCCGGGATCATCCGAATATTCAATTCCTGCAACGCTCGTCCCACTTGCGTCGGACGCTCCGCATCTACTTTTCCGCCCGCCCGGGGCGTCCAAAAGTAGTGACTGGCGCGGTCGCTGTACAGCGCGCAGAAAATCCCTTCTGCTCGATCACTTCCCGCAGCGCCCGCAGCACCGTCAGCGTCGACTCTTCCTCCACCAGTTGCGCGTAATAAATCTCGCTGGTGGCATCGTCCAGAATCACCAGCAAATCGTACCAGCGGTCGTCCTGAAACCAGCGGTGCCGGCTGCCATCGATGTGCAGCAACATCCCCGGCAATGGCCGCCGTTCCCGTCGCCGTCGATGCACCCCGCGCTTCCGTTCTCGACGCACCAGGCCCGCTCCCTGCAGGGCTTTCTTCACCCACGTATAGCTCAGCCGTATCGCATGCTGCTCGCGCAGCTTCTCGTGAAAATGCCGCACGTTCAGATCGAAATACTTCTCCTGGTACAGCCCCAGCACCTGCTCCACCAGGGCCAGCGGCACGCGCTTGGGACTGGGCTGGCCCACCCGCCGGTCCAACAGTCCGTCATAGCCATGTTCCCGATAGCGCCAATGCAAACGCCGCATATTCCGGTCGCTCATGCCCAGAATCTCGGCCGCCTGCCACCAGGTGATCTTCTTCGCCATCGCTCGCAAAATCACTTCCTGAACCTTCATCATCCGCTCCACGGCGGCCCTCGGATAGTTGTGCATGCGCGTCCCCCGGCATGCATCTTCTTCCCAAGCCACCTCTAGAAAGCGGACATTTCATGTGCTAATTCAACCGGACATATCATGTGCTACCGACATAGGAAAGCAGGACCGATTGACAGTAAACTTGGATGTCTGGTACGTTCCCGCGGCCATTCATTCTTCGCGCTGGAAACTTGTGTGAGTCAATTCCTGTGTGCTTTGCAGAAAGCAGGCGATCTTGTCCACGGCACAGAGCAAATCCAGGCGTCTCACCCCCATCGATTGGGTCATCTGCGGCGTGGCTTGCTTTGGTTTCGCTTTTGACACTTACGAACTATTGGCCCTCACGCTCACCGTCCAACCGGCCTTGACCGAATTCCTCACGGCCAAGCCCGGAAGCGCCGAATTCAATCACTGGATCGGATTGATGTTCTACATTCCCGCCATTGCCGGCGGAATATTCGGCTTGCTGGGCGGATACCTGATCGATCGGTTCGGCCGCCGCCGCGTCTTGATTTGGAGCATTCTGCTGTCCTGTTCTTCCACCCTGGCTACGGGCTATTCCTCCTCCGCTCTGCAATTGCTGATTTATCGCTGCATCACGTTTGTCGGCGTATCGGTCGAATTCGTCGCCGCGACTGCCTGGCTCGCCGAATTGTTCCCGGAAAGAGATCAAAGAGAAACCATTCTTGGCTTTACGCAGATTTTTGCTTCCACCGGCGGGATCCTGATGAGCGGCGCGAGTTACTTGAGCCTGTCGATTGGCCCTTTGCTCCCCGCGATTCATGGCGGCCATGAAGCCTGGCGCTACACGATCTTGTGGGGAATCCTTCCGGCCCTTCCGCTTCTGGTTGTCCGCCCCTTCTTGCCCGAATCGCCCATCTGGCAGAAGAAAAGGGAAGAAGGCACGCTCCAGCGGCCCAGCATCCTGGAATTATTCCACCCGGAATTTCGCAAGACGGCTCTCTTGAGTTGCTTCATGATGGCCTGCGCCTACGCGGCTTCCTTCGGCATGTTGCAGCATTTTGCCCGCATCATTCCCGGCGCTCCCGGGGTCAAAATTCTGGCTCACGCGGACCAGCAAAAGATTGTGAGCGCATTGCAGGGAGTTCAGGAAGTGGGGAGTCTGTTTGGACGTATCCTGATGGCGGTTCTTGCAATTTTTATTCTTAGCCGAAAGCGCCTGCTGCACATTTTTCAGATTCCCGGGTTGCTGTTGATCCCGCTGGTTGTCTTGCTTCCAGCCATGCGGGATACCGCAATCCCACCCTGGGGAATTTTCGTTCTTGGCACAGTATCCGTCGCTCAATTCAGTTTTTGGGGAAATTATTTGCCAACGCTCTATCCGACTCACTTGCGCGGCACCGGTGAAAGTTTTGCGGCGAATGTGGGAGGGCGGATGCTGGGAACATCCGCAGCCCTGATCACGACCAGCATCGTGACGTACATGCCGGGAGGCACGGCCACGCGGCAACTCGGCTACGCGGCGGGAATCGTCGGCTTCCTCGCCTACGCCGCCGGTTTCATCGCAAGTTTTTGGCTCCCCGAGCCCCGGGAAGAAATAATTGCCGAATAAGCTGTGCATGCTGCGAAAAAACTAAAGATTTTGTCATTCCGAGGCACGCTGCGTGCCGAGGAATCTCTCTGTGGGATCGGTCCAGCAACGTCAAAAGAGAGAGATTCCTCGCTTCGCTCGGAATGACAAAATTAAATGCTACTTTTCCGAAGGTTATTTACGCCAGCTTCAGCCGCATCAGCTTCCGCGCATTCCCCTCGTAAATTTTGTGGCGATCCTCGGCCGACATCTCGACGCCCTCGACGCACCGAATCGTCTCGCGAATGTATCCCGGCCCTTTCTCCGGATCGAAAGGCGAATCGGACGCGAACAGAACTTTATCAGCCCCAAAGTATTCCAGTCCGCACCGCAAAGCCGGAAGCGAACCAAATGTCGCCGTATCGGCGTAAAACATTTTGAAATATTCCTGCGGCCGCTTCTTGAGTTTCCGGCCCACCAGCGCCAAGTCCTCCTCCTCGGTTCGAGCCCCTAACTGATCGAGCCCCGCGCCCGTTCGCCCGGAAAAGTAGGGAATCATGGCGCCGAGGTGGTGCGAGATGATTTTGAGTTCCGGGAAGCGGTCAAAATACCCGGCAAACAGAATGCGGCCCATGGCAACCGAAGTTTCATACGGCCATCCAAACACCCACCATAGTTCGAACTTCGATTTCTTTTCCGTCGCGTAGTCGGCGAAATTGGATGACCTGCTTGGGTGAAGCCAAATGGGCACGTTGCGTTCCGCAATCTTTTCGAAGATCGGCAGGAAATCCGGTTCATCCAGGGGACGCCCATTCACGTTCGAATACATTTGAACCCCGACTGCTCCCAATTTCAAGACCGCTCGATCGACTTCCTCCACCGCGGCCGCTGGATTATTCATCGGCAGAGCCGCCACGAATCCCGGGAAGCGGTCAGGATGCTTCACCACCAATTCAGCCAGGCCGTCGTTCGCCAACTGAGCGAGTTCCGGCGACAGTTTTGCGTCCCCCATGGCTTCGATCGGAGGCGCGGCCATGCTCACCACCTGGCAGTATTCCGCAAAACGGTCCATGAAGCGGAAACGAGCTTCGAGGTTTACCATGGCCGGGATGTTGGCCGTGCGTCGCTTGATCGTTGTACCAGTTTCGGGCAATTTCAGCATGCGGTCGTAGTAATTTTGCGGAACAATATGGCAGAAGATGTCGATTTTCATGCAACCCTTCTTTCTTGAATTTGAACAACGGAAAGTGCCAGGCAATAACAAGAATCGTCGAGACCATTCGTGCATCCGATGCTTGTTTGATTGACGTGGAAACATATCAAGCCCAGTGCGGAGTGTCAACGCAGCCCGCGCGGCGGCAATGCGTTTGTTTCCGAGATTCACTCCTTGCGGAAGCATTCGATGTACTTGACCAACGTGCATATCGGGATTTCCGGTATACTCGGCGCCAGCGTAAATCTTCGCGCGCATTAGGTCAGGCGTGCTCATTACCGGAGGAAGGAATGAAACGCACTTTGATCACGACTCTTCTCCTCGCATTCGCGGTTGGAACTGCGTGGGGACAGGGAAACGTGCAGACAAAGACAAACGTAGAGTACGCCGTTCACGACGGCGTGTCCTTACTTGGAGATCTGTATTTGCCCGCTACCGGCGGGTCACATCCAGCGATGCTCTTTATCCATGGCGGTGGTTTTGCTCGAGGATCGAAGGCGGGTTACGGGAACACCTGGGGGCCCTACTTAGCCGCGCGCGGATATGTCGTGTTTGCCATCGACTATCGGCTGTCCAAGCCAACTCAGACAACCTGGCCGCAAGCCTTGCTCGATTGCAAAGCTGCGGTGCAATACTTGCGAGGAAATGCCGCAGCGCTGGGCATCGACCCGGATCGTATCGGCGTCGGCGGCGATTCTGCGGGCGCATCGCTGGCAACTCTGGTTGCGGTCACGCAAGACTTTCCGCAGTTCGCCAATCGCTACCCAATGGATGCGTACGCCTCCGTCAGTGCAAAGGTCAAAGTGGCCATGCCGATTTATGGCGTATACGACAATACGGCGCAGCAGAAATACGAGTCAGGAATTGCGAATAGCGTCAAGAACCTCGAACAGTTCATCGGAGGGACGCCGAACCAAATGGCCGGCGCGTACTTTGAATCTTCGCCGCTCAACTACATTCGCGAGGCCTCCGTAAGTCTCGGCAGCGTAGCGACTCCAAACGCGGGTGCAAAAATACCCTGGTTTTTGGCGTGGGGGATGGTGGACCCGGTCGTGCCTCCGGCCGGCCAATCCGTCATGTTTGTCCAGGCCCTTCGCGATGCGGGCGCGACTGTGATTGCGGTGCCGGTTCCCAAGACGGACCATTTTTGGTTCCCGGTAACCCCGGTGACTGGCAAAAAGGGAGAGCCGGAGTGTGAGGAAATCACACCTGCCAAATTCTCCTGTAGCGGAGCGACACCCAACGACTTCATTGTTTCTCAGCTACTCGATTTTCTTGCGCACAACTTGTGATCGGCGTTGGAGACGCGGACCAACTCTGGGTCCAATCAGGTTTTTTGCGAACCGTCCGACGGGTAACCCTTTGCAAAAGCGGATACAACCTTATGTTTGGCCGAAGAGTCAAAACGAGCGAAGATAGTGATTGTCCGCGAAACGCATCAGACCAAGTCTCTTCTTTTCTGGTTCATGCGGCCAATCGGGGGATGGCGCAAAGGCAGTCAAACCTGCAGGCCGTAAGGATGTACCATCCGCCGGGCAATTCCATCTAACACGTGAACAGCGGAGCATGGCGAGTGCGAGATTGGGGAGCGTGTTGTTGAAGAAGCAGCAGGGCAGTGTAAAGTTAGCTCAAAAGATAGCTCAATGGATTGTTCTTGGGGCTTTGTTGTTCTCCGTCATGATTTGCGCGTCTACCGGAATTGCGCGCGCGGGCGTTCCGATTCCCCAGGCCGCAACGGCAACCATTTCGGGCAGGGTGAGCGTCGCGTCGAGCCAGGGCGTGAGCAACAACCTCTCCGCGATTACCGTGAAACTGACCGGGCTGGCGCCTGCTGTCACTTCGCAGGACGCGGTCTCGGACACGGAAGGGCGTTTCGAGTTCGCCCGTTTAGCGCCGGGGAGTTACAAGCTGGAAGTAACCGTCGAGGGCTTCAAGCCGTGGTCCGCGACGGTGGCGCTTGTTGCCGGACAGGATGCCGTTCAGGACGCTGGTTTGCAACTGAATTTGGTCGAGGAAACCGTCGAGGTCAAAGGCGAAGCCACCGAGATCGCAACCGAGAGCGTCAGCGCGACCGCGACGGTCAGCGAGCAACAACTCGAAACCCTGCCCCTTCGCACCGGTAAATTCACCGAAGCCCTTTCCGTAAGTCCGAGCGTCATCAAGACGCAGGAAGGAAGACTGAATTTCAACGGGCAGGCGGAAAGCCAGGGCATGCTGCTCGTGGACGGGGCGGAGAATGTGGATCCGGTGGCGGGAAGTTTCGCGATTCCCGTGCCGGTCGACGCCATTCAGTCCATCCAGGTATTCAATACGCCGGACAGCGTGGCCTACGGCGGATTTTCCGCGGGATTGACGCGGATTGACATCAAGCCTCCTTCGCCATTGTGGAATTACAAATTTCTCGATTTCCTTCCATCTTTCCGCGGGAAAAATGACCATCTGGTCGGCATAGCAAATATGACCCCGCGGTTCGAGGTGGGAGGCCCGATCGTGAAAGACAAACTCAATTTCTCCGAGGACCTGAGCTACGAATTTCGCCGGGACCCGATCCACGGACTGACCTGGCCTTTTAATGAAACGTACGTCTATGCCTTCGACTCCTTTTCGAATTTACAGTGGATTCTTTCCCCAAAGCATTTGATCAACTTCAACCTGAATCTTTTTCAATCCAGCAATCTCTTTGCGAATATCGATTCGCTCATCCCCCAGTCCGCGTCGGTGAATTTTCGCCGCCGCGGAGGGTCGCTCGGATTTTCCGATGCGTACCAGTTTGCTTCCGGAATGGTTTTGACCACGGTCGTCCGGTACACCAACTTTTACACCGACGCCCACGGACAAGGCCCTGAACAAATGACCATCAATCCCGAGGGTTGGGGCGGAAATTATTTCAATATATCCTCGCGGAATGCAAATCAGCTCGAAGCTCTCCCGGTCCTTCAGCTCCCCTCCAAAACGTGGCACGGCCACCATGACATTCGGTTTGGAGTCGACTTCCTCTACCGGACTTTCACCGGGAGCACTGTATCCCAGCCGATCAACATCCTGGCAGAGGCTTGCACGCCGGCCGAACTATTCGCCAACTTGTGCACACCCGACGAGCAAATTTCGTTTCTAGGTTCCGGCGCGTTGCAAGGCTCCGATACGGAAATCTCCGAATATGCCGAGGACCACTGGACGGTGACAAAGACCCTGTCTCTAACCCTCGGCGCGCGCTTGAGCACCCAAACCATCGGCCTCGACGCTGCTTTTGCGCCCCGCGCGGGCGTGGCATATTCCATTCCGAACTGGAAGACGGTTATCCGCGCCGGCGCCGGGTTGATCTACAGCCACGTTCCCTTGCTCGCCCAGGACTTTGCCGACAATCAAACTCGCTCGCTCGCTTTTTCATCCAGTGCACCCAGTCCCTACGCGGGCAGTACCATCACGTTGCAGAATGTCTACCTTCCAGGCGCCTCCCTCGCGAATCCCACCAGTCCGGAAGATCTAGGCAACAGTCCCCGGACTTTCACCTGGAACATCGAAAGTGAAACGGCTATACGGAAAAATATCACCCTTCGTGTCGGCTACTATGAGACTCACACGGACGATCTTTTCCTGGTGAATCCGATTCTCCCTGCGGCCGGAACGGGCGCAACGAGCGGATTTTTGGCGCTGGAGAACACCGGAACGGCGCATTATCGCCAGGCGCAAGCCACCGCTCGTTACAGCCCGAGCGAAAAGGGCGAAATCAACGTGTCGTATTCCTGGAGCCGTGCGCGCGGCGACCTCAATACGCTCTCGGATACATTCATCCCATTCCAAGTCCCTGTGATCCGCCCCAATGTCTATGGCGTTCAACCCTCCGACATCCCGAACCGCTTGCTTGTTTGGGGATTTGTCCATGTTCCATTTTGGAGCCTGGTGTTTAGCCCCGTCGTCGACATGCACTCCGGATTTCCTTATTCGAATATCGATGTTTTGCAGAATTACGTAGGCGTCCCCAACAGCCTCCGCTTCGAAACTTATTTTTCTCTCGACGTAAAGGTGTACCGCGACTTTCCGATCCACATTCCGTTCAAAGAGCGTCCCAATGGCAAGGTAAGAAAAATCCGCGTCGGGGTTTATTCGCTGGATGTCACGAACCGCCAGAATCCCCATGACGTCTTCAATAACACCGCCTCTCCTATCTTCGGACAGTTTGACGGGTTCCAGCGGCGGTTTACCGGTCTTGCCCTCAGTCTCGGTGAGTGAGTTTTACCGAAGGCCCCCGAATCCAATGGACGAAGAATCGTAGGATGATTTCCCGGCTTTAACTCCCGCAAAATTCGCTCCAGGCAAGCCACACGATCAAGACTGCGGTATTCTGGTTTTGGCAGGACACTTCACATGAAGCGAGCCGTTTCCCATCCGCGCTGGGGCAATTCTCCCTGGTCCATTGATTTCCAGCCCGCGAAGGCATCCATCCCCGCCGAGGCTGACTTCGCAGTCGTCGGAGGAGGTTTTTCAGGACTGTCTGCCGCGGCGTGGCTGCGGCGATTCGCGCCCGACAAGACCGTGGTTCTGTTCGAATCCGCAGCGATCGGAGCAGGTTCGAGCGGCCACACCGGCGGCATGGTTCTGGCGGAGACGGCTGCCGGCGATCTTCCCGGTCTGGGGGATGTGCTGGCCGGATTCTCGTCCATCCTGAAGGAATTGGCGGTCGATTGCGATCTCACACTTCCCGGAGTCTACGAGATTGGCCGAAGCGGCGGACTGCCCGATTCTCCCATTTCCTGGTCGGATTCCGGGATGGTTCGCGCGGTGAAGCAAGTGCCCGGCGGAATGATCGATCCGGGAAAAATGGTAAGCGGTCTGGCGCGCGCCGCCGAAAAGAACGGGGCGCAAATTTTTGAGAATGTTCCCGTCGAGGAAATTGAATTCGCAGATCCCGTGTGCTTGCGTTTTCCTGGCGGGCAGCTTCGCGCGCGCAAAGTCCTCGTGGCGACGAATGGAATGTCTCTTGAGCTGAGCGATCTTGCCGGCCGCGGGCAAACGAAGTTCACGCTCGCCGTCGCAACCGAACCTCTCGCCGCCGCCCAACTCAAGAGTTTGGGCCTGGCTTCTGAAAAGCCATTCTACACAATCGATTTTCCTTATTTGTGGGGGAGAATCCTGCCCACTGGGGGCGTCGTCTTCGGCGGCGGACTGGTCCACATGAATGATTGGCGCGAACTCGCAACCCTGGATGTCGGGTCAGGGAAATCGGCGGAGCTCATCGCGCGTCTCGAATCCCGTGTCCGCGCGCTGCACCCGGCGTTGCAAAATGTGCGCTTCGCGAACCGCTGGGGCGGTCCAATCCTGATTGCAAACGAGTGGCGTCCGGTCTTTGCACGGCATCCCCGGAGTCCGCACACGGTCGTGCTCGGAGCTTTCAGCGGCCACGGAGTCGCGCAATCGGTGTATCTAGGACGCTGGGCCGCCGAAGTCTTGTGCGGAAACAGATCGCTGCCAAATTGGAATCTGGCTGAAGAATCCGCTTAACGCGGGCAAGTAGGGCTTCTCCATTACCAGGTATTGTAAGCCGTATTCTCAAACGGAGAAGCCTGATCGGAAGCGGAGTGAACATCGGTAATCCCCGGCGAGGTCTGCAGCGGATCGAGCAATACCTGTTCGGATTCCGTGTGCCAATCCTTGTTCCGCGTGATGGGATCAATCGGGATGGACGACATATATTGCGGAACCAGATCATCGAGCGACGAAGGGCCGGCCTCTTTATCGAGGGTGTATTGCTGGATCGCATTCCGCATGATGAACAGATCCTGCTTGAGCGTGGCTTCCCGGGCGCGCACGACCGATCTCTCATATCTTGTCGCCGCGATGCCCGCCAGGATCAACATGATCGTAACGACGATCATCATTTCGAGCAGAGAAAATCCGGCCGCAAAAAAACGTCGTCGAGCGGACGGAGTGCAGCGCCCTAAGTTCCGCAAACGCAAGCCCGTGATGTGGAAGGATTTCATCCGCGCGTTACCAGTTCGAGTATTTCGTCCCGTCGGCCGCCATCGCCTGGGATTGAGAATAAACGTCGAAGACGTTGCTTCCACCCCAGCTCGTGGAATCCGGGTCGTCTTGCACGGAGCGCAGACCCCAATCGGGTTTGCCGGTCATGGGGTCCATCGGAATTTTCCTCAGATAGCGCACCTTGCTGGGAGTGTCGGACATGGCTTGGCCGGCGTTGCCGGTTGACCCGATGGACGGAATGCCGCCCGTCGCGCCCTGGCCGAATTGTGACGCCCCGCCTGCCTGTCCCGTTCCCAATTGCGGCGTGCCGGCGGATCCAAACTGAGTGGTATTGCTTGCTCCAGCCAGCGCCGAAGCGCTGATCCCGCCTGCCCCGCCTCCCCCGGCGCTCACCGTCACGCCATCGACGAGGGTCTGCAGGTCAGGCGGATAGTTTTGGCTGCCGACTTCCGTGCGGATCAAATTCTTGTCGGCGTCATCCTTGTAACGATCGATCGCATTTCGCATCTCCCGCAAATCGTAGCGCAATTCCGATTCTTTGCGGTGCTGGATCGTAATCCGAAACATGGGAATCGCGGCCGTGGAGAGGACTAGCAGGATCCCAGTTGTGAGGATGAGTTCAAGCAGAGTCATTCCCGCAACCCTGCTTCTTCTGGCGCGCGGGAATGATGTCTGTCGGCGCATGGTACGTGGCCCTCTGATTTATTGCACTTTGACGGTGGCTTCGCCGGTGACAACCTGGATCGGCCGTTGCTGGGAGTCTTTCGCGTTCACCTGCACAATCGTAAGCTGCGAGTTGCCCGGCGCGATGCCCTTCACGACGATCCCTACAAGCGTGCCCGATCCGCTCACTCCGGGCGTATTCGGCATGCGGGTCGCCGAGATAATGGCCTGCCCGCGCTCTTTATCCACACGCTCCACGATGGCGACTTCCTGCGTTCCACCCGAGAGGAATCCTCCCTGGCGGACGTCTTCGATGGAAATTACCGCCGGATTAAATTGTAAGAGCATCGGGATGGAGTACAGGTCCTGCACATTTTGAACGGTGACGCCAATGGTGGTCGTTTCACCCGGTTTCAAGGCGGCAGTCCCCGGCTCGAATTGCAACGTCGCATTTTGCGAAGCCGGAGCATTCGGCGCTGCGGGCGCGATAACCGCTGCGGGAGCCGCTTGAGGAACAGGCGCAGCCTGCGCCTTCGGGAGCTCAGGCGACATGACCGCATCCGCCAACCGCACCTCGGCGTTGGTGTCCGTTCCGGACGCGATGCTGCGCAAGTTCTCGGCGGAGATCGAAGGAATTCTCACAATGTGCGGAATCAGGACGATCAGGATTTCATCCTGTTCGTGATCCACCGTGTCGTTGGAAAAGAAATTCTTGAAAAAGGGAATCTTCGCCAGGCCGGGTATGCCATTGACTGCGTTCGTATCGGTCTGCTCGATCAAGCCGCCAAGGACATTGACTTCGCCGTCCTTGAGGCGAATGTCATGCTCGATGCTGCGCTGGCTGATAATCGGCTGGTTGATCCCGCCGATATTTGTGGAACCGGTCTGCGACGAAACCACGATGTTTACTTTCATGCTGATCTCGTGGTCCGGGTGGATACGCGGCGTGACGTCCACGTTCACGCCCACGTCGAGATACTGAAACTGCGTGTTCACCAAGGGATTGAGCGCGCCGGTGCCGCTCGTGCCGATGCCCGCCTGGAAGCTGCCCGTAGCCACTGGGATGCGGTCGCCGATGCGGAGTTTGGCGGTTTGCCCATCGACCACGCGAATTTCAGGATCGTCGAGGATTTGCGTCGACGTATCCGTCATTAGAAAATTCGCCGTCGCGCTTGGCATCGTCACGCTATAACCCTGGCTGAAAATCGTGGGATTGTTGATCAGCTGGCTTATCGTGGCCGTGCCGTTCGTTGTGGTCGATGTGGCGGACGAGGAACTTGTAGTCGTCGTCGTCGTGCCGGGATTCGCGAACGACGCCGAGATGCTCGTTGGCGGCGTGATTCCGACGTTGCGCATGCGGTCGCGCCGCGCTTCCATGACCGCCACCTGAATCACGACTTCCGGCTTGGCCTTGTCGATGTCGTCGATAATTTTTCCCGCGAGCAGCACGCGGTCCGGCGTGTCGCGAATCACGATGGCGTTCTGCGCATTGATCTGCTGCACGCGCCGCAAATCCAGCAGTTGCCGGATGCTGGTAACAATTTCCGTGAGTTCCTGCGGCAAAACGGTGTTGCGCAGATAAAATGTTTTTACAACTTCTTCCTCATAGTCCTTGCGCTTCTGCGGCTGGTCCGGCACCACAAAAATAATATTGGATGTCACCGGACGCCAGAATGCCTTGCTCTGCAGCGCGGAGATGTTCAGCGCCTGCTCGAGCGTTACGTTGGTCAGCTCGACGGAAATTCGCCGCGAAGTGAAGTCCGGGTCGAAGATGACGGTCAGCCCGGCCAGCTTCCCGATAGCTTCAAAAACCGCCTTCGAGTCGTTCGTGGCCTTCATGTTAATCGGGGCGCGCGAAAGGGGCTGGATTTCGGGCGGTCCGGACATAAGCTTTGGTTCTTCCGAGGGTGGAGCCGCGTTTTGCGTGGTCCCTTGTTTGACGTTGATCAGATCCATTGTGGCCTTCACTTCTTGCTGCGCCACGGCGCTGGACGGATCGATCATCTGCGCCTTGCGGAACTCCGCAAGCGCCAGGTCCAGGTTGGCTTGATCCCGGAAACGCCGGCCCTGATCGACGTGCCACTGGGCGGCTTCAAAACGCGCCCTGGCCGCCTTCAGTTTGTATTCCGTGTTGTTTGGAGAGGTTTGGAGCGCCTTGTTGTAATCGTCAAGCGCGGTATCATAATCCTTCAGCGATTCCGCCTTTGCGCCAGCACTGTTCTCCTGGCTGGCCTTGGGGCATCCCGTCAGGAGCACGGCCGCCATCAGGACTAATCCACACAAATTCCGAAGGTTCATCCGCGCTCCACAGGGTGCATCATCATCGCGTAAGTCTAGCACTCGCACAAAACCCGAACAAGGTGCGAACTTGATTCTAGCAACAGCAGGCAGCTAAGATAGCTCGCTGTGGCTAAACCGCCAAAAAAACAAGAAAAACTGGCTGAGTTGGTGGTGGCCCAAAACCGCGCCGCTTCGTACAATTATCACCTTCTTGAGAAGCTTGAAGCGGGCATGGTGTTGCTTGGCACCGAAGTAAAATCTCTTCGCGAGAGCAAGGCGAACCTGCGCGACGCCTACGGTGTGATTCGCCGCGGCGAGGTTTGGCTCGTGAATTTCCATATCGGCGAGTATCTTCCGGGAGGGCCGTATAACCACGGCCCCTTGCGCACGAGGAAGTTGCTCCTCCGCAAGGAACAGATCGGCAAATTGGAACGAAAACTGGATGCCAAGGGCCTCACGCTCGTTCCCCTGCGGATTTACTTCCGCGAGGGCATCGCCAAGTGCGAATTGGCGCTTGCCCAGGGCAAAAAGAAATGGGACCGCCGCCAGACGGAGCGCGATAAAGAGGCCAAACGGGAAGTCGGCGAGGCTATGCGTCAGTTTCGTCATCGTTGACCGGCAGGTCACTGCTCAGTGGATCGGCAGGTCACTGATCGGCGGACCGGCAGGTCACTGGAGCTGACTGGCGGGGCAGCAAGCAATGAACCGGATTCAAGTTACGGATTGATTGCAGAACATTGAATTTTTCGCGCGGTCCTTGGACGGGCGGCGCCATCTCATTCAAAGAAGGTAACTTATGGAAATCACCGTGGATACCCGCGCGCTTGCCAAACTAGAGGCGGACGCGCTCGTCACCTACGCATTCGAGCAGGAGAAGCCCGTCGAGGGCGTCCTCGCCCAGCTCGATGAGGCTGCCGGAGGCGCGCTGACGAAGCTGGCCGCGTCCGGTGAGCTGACCGGCAAAATGCTGGACACGACCTTGCTGTATTACCCGCAAGGGCTGGCCGCGCAACGGCTGTTGGTCCTCGGCGCAGGGAAGAAAGACAAATTCGGAACGGCTGAACTCAGACGGCTCGCCGCTGCGGCGGTGCGTACCCTGAAGTCGCGCCAGGTGAAGCGCCTGACGTTCCTCGCGCGCGAGAACGATCGCAGCGCCGCGGCGGCGCAAGCCATCGTCGAAGGAATGATCCTCGCGAATTTCGATTCCGACAAATACAAGACCGATAAAAAGCCCGGGAACGAAATCACGGCTGCCGCGCTGGCCGGCTGGGAAGAATCCTCGCGCGCCGATGCCGATCTCGGCCTCTCGCGCGGGCGCGTCATCGCGGAATCGCAGAACTTCGCGCGCGAACTTGGCAACGAGCCCTCGAACCGCATGACTCCGCGCATGCTGGCCGACCGCGCCGCCGCCATGGCGCGAGAGGCGGGCCTGCCGTCGATATCCTCGATGAGAACAAAATCGCGGAATTGAAAATGGGCGCGCTGCTTTCGGTCGCGCAGGGAAGCGTTGAGCCTCCGCGCATGATCATCATCACCTACACTCCCGAAAAATTGAAATCCGGGCGCGCCGGTCCTGGGCCTCGTGGGAAAAGCCATCACGTTTGACACCGGCGGAATTTCCATCAAGCCCGCGAATGACATGGAGAAAATGAAATACGACATGTGCGGCGGCGCCGCCATGATCGGCGCAATGCGCGCGATCGCCACTCTGAAGCCGTCTTGCAAAGTAATCGCCGTCGTCCCCTCGAGCGAAAATATGCCCGGCGGCCGCGCGCAAAAGCCCGGCGACGTGCAAATTTCCATGGCCGGAAAATCCATCGAAGTCATCAACACCGACGCAGAAGGCCGCCTGGTTTTGGCCGACGGCATCGCCTACGCGAAGCAGCTCGGCTGCACGCATCTGGTCGACGCCGCAACGCTCACGGGCGCGGTTGTGGTCGCCCTCGGAAACATAAATATCGGAGTGTTCGGCTCCGACCAGGCGTTCACGGATCAGCTCCTGGCCAGCGGGAAAGCGGCGGGCGAAAAAATGTGGCCGCTCCCGGTCGACGACGACTACCGCGAATTGATCAAGAGCGGCATCGCCGACATCCAAAACGTCGGCAGCGGCAAGGGCGGCGGCGCAATCGTCGCAGCCATGTTCCTGAAAGAATTCACCGGCGACACGCCGTGGATTCATCTCGACATCGCGGGAACAGCCTGGCAGGACGACGTGAAGCCGTGGAACGCGAAGGGCGCGACAGGCGTGGCTGTCCGGACGCTGGTTGATCTCGCAATGAAGTTTGGCTCGAACGGCTCCTCTGGCGAAATAGCAACACGGACTCGTGGCGAGCCAGTTTCCGAGTACGCCATGCGCGTACGGTCGGCGGTAGGCACCAGTGACGCTTCAGGTTTCCCGAATCGAGACCCGGGCAGCCAGAGAATTCATACTTGCCCTACTTTCCTATTGCTCATCCGATTGGAGTTGCACGCTGCCCGAAACTAGCTGATTTATTTGTTTCTTACGAAGCTCTCAACAGTCCTCTCGCGTGCCTGTTTTAGTGCAGGAATATCCAGGAGTGCCTGGACCTCATATCCAGGAACGATCGCCGATATGCCACTATTATCGCGGACTTCGCCGGTCAAAACTCTTGCGGCGGGAATGCTAAAGGTGGTCTCGCTTTCTGGATAGTAACCGCTAACGACACCTAGTAGCATGTATGAAAGTGGCGAGAGGCCACTTCCGCGGACACCTCCGGTGTTTACAAAAATCGGTGACCCGCTATTCCCGTGAAAGGCATGGATGTCAGCTAGATACACGGCACCCGGCTTTTGAAGAGTCGTAACGATCAATTCGTCAGGAATCATAGCTAGGATGCCCTGTCTGATTATGGGCTGTATTCTCTTGTCCCCTGGGAACTGATAGAAATATCCTGCGAAAAGCACTTGGTCCCCTGCAGAGATCCGTTGGGCCCTGATGATTTCCTTGGTGGCGATCAGAGATATTGGTATGGTTTCATAGTCGGCAGAGACTTGCCCCGGGTTCACGGATATGGCTGCTAAGTCGACGGAAGAGTCGATCGGAAAGGACCAAGAGATGCCCGGTCCCAAGGTTAGGGGAAGCTCGACAGATTCCGGCTCGTCTGCGCTCTGTGGGTGCTTCTTGACATTTAGACGAGTGTAAGACTGTTGCACGGCATAGCTGTGGCCTTCTTCCGCTCCCGGCTCCGCCATATGACGGTTGGTGATCAGATAAGCGAAACCTCGATCTTTACCCAAGCGCTCGTCCGGGTAGAAAACGAAGAAACCCGTGCCGTTGATCTCCCAAACCTTTCCCTCCTTTGTGAATGAAACGCGCAGAAAAACGACGGTTTTCCGAAGCTGGTCGGTGAATGGCAATGCATTAGTGGTCACGGAGTCCTGCGTAGCGCTGGCTGCGGTTGCCACCTGCGACCCGGCGGGCTTGAATACGAAGCCGATCGCCAAAATGAGAACTACTAGTCGCTTCAAGGCCATTTTCGTTACCTCCTACCGTTAGAACGAGCGGGGTCGGTTTCCTTGCAGGCGGGCGACCGCTCGGTCATCAATCCCAGCAGCCTCGATCAATTCTATCCTCGTGTACCCTGGCGGGTGGCTTACCCTCGATTCGTCTCTGAAAAGGAAGGGCGGCGCGTCCCTAATATGTCCTTGCTTTCTCCGCGCATTCATCTGCGACGCGGGGAGACGATGGGTTAGCGATTACTTGTTGAGCGAATGTCGCCGGCCACGAAGGCGGAAATGCTGTCATGTTGTTCACCAACGCCCCTTCAATCCGCGACGGTGTTCCGTGAACCTTCGTGAGGTCAACGCCTCGCAAATCGTCTCCTGATAGGTCTGCTCCTTCCAATATCGCGCCCTCCAGAGTAACCCCGCGGAAGTCAGCTCCGCTCAGTTGGGCATCGCTAAAATCGGCGTCTTGCATTTCCGAGTACTCGAGATCAGCCCCTCGTAGAAAAGCCCTTCTAAAGACCGCTTCCCTTAGAAAAGCGTGACGCATACAGACAACCTCATTGGGATCTCCTGCAATCTTGGAGTCGCTGAAATCGGCTCTATATGCAATGATCCAGTCCAGTCGCGCGCCTGCCATTGTCTCAATTTCCCTCATGTCCGAGGCGACTAGGTAGGCACCAGATAGGTCAGCCTGCCAGAAGTTAGCACGATAGAAGTGGCCGCCGGACATCCATGCATTCCGGAGGTCGGTACGTCCCAAATCCGCGCCCCGTACATCCGCATGTTCAAGGGTTGCTCCCCTAAGATCGGCTCCGAACAGACTAACGCCCACAAGCCAAGCTTCCGAAAGGTCTGCCTTGGCAAGTCTTGCTTTACCCAATTTGCTAAATGACAAGTCGGATCTCCTAAATTTCCCACCTTCTAAGAACGGCGCCGTCATTTCTAATCCGACCAACAACGAATGAGACAAGTTGAGCCATGGGCGCTTAAGGATATCTGGATAGGCTTGGAGGATCGGATATTGGACCTCAAGCACAAGCTGCGTGTTAGAGTCCATTCGATGTTTTCCAACCCAAGAAGTATTGATAATTTCAATGACCGAATTGCGCGCTGCGGCGTCCGTCGGAAGAGAGCGGTTATCAGCCTCAAGTTGAGATTTGAAGCGCCGCGGCACGTTCGCCCTGGTTTCATTTTGAGGGTTGCGATTTCCCAGGGCATCTAGTGCTGCCTGTACAGCCGGGTTCTTTTGATAAATGGGTTGAAAAGGCGAACACTTAGAGTAGTCATACTTCTCGTCCGGGTAGTTAAGTTCTTTGCAGGGCGGATTCAAATACGGTGATAGTTCACTTTGGGACGGAGACGAATCCGAACGCGGTACCGTATATCTGACAAATGCGCTTACCGATTCTGTCATTAACCACGTTCGGTCAACACTGTTCTCCGCCAATTGAGTCAGAGCCGCGATTCCTGCCATAGGGTGCGCTTGTCCGCTATCGGTTAGTAATTGGGTTGCGCGAATATAGTCCGATTTGATCTCGTTCTCGGTTCGTTCTCGTTGACTAGCCGCAAATTGGAATAGGCCCACCAGGACTGGCAGAACAGCTGCGAGAGGGCCCGCGATCTTAAGGATAGTTTCCCTATCAAAGTATTGCCGGTTGATCGGAACCTTTATCCCGCCATCCGGGCCATAAATCGCAGAAATATGGGGTTGTATCGTGTCGGGCTTCGAAAACCGCAGAGTAGAGAAAAGGACGATTGCAGTCAGCGCTAGTCCGCCGGCGATGACGATGTAAACCATTGGCGTCAGAAGTCAAGCCTTCAATCTAGATGGCACAACCACAGCAATTCTGTAAATCAGGCGTTCGGATAGGCTCACAGTACCATAACTCTTGGAAAACTGTATATAGTAATTACTCGCGAGAAGCGAGCTTATGGCAAGTGGACGTGGCAGGCCGTTGACCACACCTTCCAGGTGCGGGCGCGACCGTACACCAGTCGAAGGGATGATTGTGGATGTGCGGTTGCTCACTCGGAAACTGATCCATAACCAAGAGTGCCATAAATTTTTTCGGATGCCTCGATTCCGAGAAGCTGCAGCGCGCCGACGAGTTAAACTTCGACGAGGCGGGTCAGTTGCAATAGAAACTCATTCTTGGCGAGGTCGCTTTCCGTCAAGACAGCGAGGTTGCAAAAACGCGGGTGTGGCGTGCAAGCTGGTAAGCATGCCGGAACTGCCGGATATCGCCGCTTACATCAGTGCGCTCGAACCGCGCATCGTCGGGCAGCCGATCGAGCGAGTGCGGCTGGCGAGCGCTTTTCTGCTGCGCACCGTGCAACCGCCACTTACGAGTGTGGAAGGCCGCATCGTTCGCGAATTGCGGCGAATCGGCAAGCGAATCGCGATTGGTGTGGAAGGCGATCTCTGGCTGGTGCTGCACTTGATGATTGCCGGCCGCTTGCACTGGCGGCCACCTGGCGCGAAGCTTTCTGGCCGCAACAGTCTGGCGGCCTTTGATTTTCCAAACGGCACTCTCTTGCTTACCGAAGCCGGCTCGAAGCGGCGCGCGTCGTTGCATGTGCTTTCGGGGCAGGAGGGCTTGGATTCCATCGACCCGGGTGGAATCGAGATTTTCGCGAGCGATCTGAATTCGTTTCGCGACGCCCTGATGGCCGAAAATCGCACACTTAAGCGGGCTCTTACCGATCCACGCTTAGTCAGCGGCATTGGCAACGCGTATTCGGACGAGATTCTGCATGCGGCGCAACTGTCGCCGATCGCGCTCACGCACAAACTGCAAGCGCAGGAATGGGAAAGGCTGTTCGCTGCAACGCGCGAGACACTGAGGCTCTGGATTGACCGGCTGCGCCTGGAGGCGGAAATAGCATTCCCCGAAAAGGTGACTGCGTTTCGGAAGGAAATGGCGGTTCACGGACGGTATGGAGAGCCGTGTCCGAGGTGTGGAGAAAAAATTCAGCGGATTCGGTACGCGGACAACGAAACGAACTATTGCGCTCGATGCCAGACTGGCGGAAAAGTTCTTGCGGATCGCAGTTTGTCGCGGTTATTGCGCTCGGACTGGCCGCGCACGCTCGAAGAACTCGAAGCCCTTAAGCGCCGCTAGTGTCGGAAACCTTTCCAAAATAAACCTCGATCGTCGCTTGCTCGGTAACGAATTTTTAGTGCGCGGGGTCCTACATTTTCTCGGGAGATTCGATTCCGAGAAGCTCCAGCGCGGCGACGAGCTGGACCTCGACAAGGCGGCTCAGTTGCAAAAGAAACTTCTTCTTGGCGGGGTCGCTTTCCGTGAGGATGTGGTGATGGTGATAGAACAAATTGAACGCCTGCGCGAGTTGGAATGCGTACTTGGCGACGAAGGCGGGTTCTTGCGCGCCAACCGCCGCATCGATTTGCGTGTCGAGCGACGCCGCAAGGAACGCCAGTTCCCAGAACGCGTTTCCGTCGGAGCCGGCGAATAATTCCGCCGCCGCGCTTGCGTCCACAGTTTCGAGCGAGGACGCGTCGAAGTCCGGCTGCTCGTCGCGCAGCTTGCGGAAAATGTTTCGCGCGCGCACGACGGCGTACTGGCAGTAGGGGCCGGTTTCGCCTTCAAAGCTGAGGGCGTCTTTGAAGTCGAAGGCGATGGTGGCTGTGCGCGTGAATTTTAATAGGAAATATCGCAGCGCGCCGATGGCGATGGCGTGCGCGATGGCGGCGCGCTCCATATCTGGAGTGTCCGGTTGTCGTTCATCTACTTCGGCGCGCGCGGCGGCTTCGAGGCGGTCGAGCAGGTCGTCGGCTTTTACGCCGAGGCCCTTGCGGCCGCTGACTTCGACGTATGGTTTCTTCGCGTCTTCCTCGCTCAGCGTGTAGCCGAGTTCGGCGGCGCAGCGCGGGGTGAGCGCCACAATTTCGTAAGAAAAATGAACCGATCGGCCAGCCTGTTCTTCGTAGCCGAGCGCGCGCAGCCCGGCGACCACCACATTTTGCAGATACGCCTGCCGCGCGTCGATGACGTTATAAACAATCGCGGCGCGGCCAAATTCGGGCGCCGAGGAATTTCCACCCACGGAAGTGCTGATCCACAGCAAGTGGCCGGCCGGATAGGTGTAAAACATCTCGTACAGAAAATCCCGCCCAAGCAAACCGAACTTCCAGAGCTGATAGGCGATGTCCTTGCCCACGTAAGTGACTGTTCCATTCGACCGCACGATTATTTTTGCGTCATCATCTTCACTCGCAGCGCCGGGGCCGGTCGCGTCGGCGCCGTCCTCACCGTCATTCATGCGCATCACCCAGCATCCCGCATTTTTGCCAGAAGCGGCAAGATGGATCGCGTTGCGCTGCTTGAGCAGCTCAAACGCCGCATCCCAGAATTTCAAGTGGAGGATTTCGCTCTCGCGGGGCAGCAGGTCGTACTCGATTCCCAGCCGCTCCATGGTATCCAAGTGGCAGCGAACGATGGCGGGCGCGACAATGTTCGCCATTTCCGCGGCTTGTCCCGCGCCTTCTTCGATCGATTTCAACATTTCGCCGCGCAAATTCAGGCGCGCTTTGTCTTCCTCGAAGAAATGGGTCACGCTGGCGTACAAGTCCCAGCAGTAATAATCGAATTTCGGCTGCGCGGCCAGGGCGCGAACTTCGGCCGGTGTTTTCTTGGCGATGTGCAGGAATCCGATGACCACGTCCGCAACCTGGACGCCGGTGTTGTCAATGTAATTCTGCACTTCCACGCGTTGTCCAGCGCGGCGCAGCAGGCGCACAAACGTATCGCCCAACACGGCGTTGCGCAGGTGGCCGATATGCGCGGCCTTGTTCGGATTGATGTTGGTATGCTCCACGATGCATTTCGGCGCATCGGGCGCAGCGCCGGAGCGTTGCGTATCCGCTTCCTTCAGGGAAGCGGCGAGAAACGCGGCCCGCGAAAAATAAAAATTCACGTAACCGCCGCCGGCAATTTCCACGCGCTCGACTCCATCGATGGGCGGAAGCTGCGCGGCAATTTCCTGCGCGATCTGCCGCGGAGCGCGTTTCAGCCGCTTGGCCAGCTCAAAGCAGACGGGTGTGGCGGCCTCGCCCATCTCGATACGCGGAGGCTTCTCCGTGACGATGGCCACGTCCTGCTGGTAGTGCTGGCGAATGTGCGCCGCGAGTGCGGCGCGAACGCGGGCTACGAGAACGTGTACCAAGTGGCTCCCATCTGCGAAGTGAAACAGCGATTATAGGGAACGCGGAGCGAAAGTTGAAGGCGGAATGTGGGGAAGAGAAGTGGCACAGGCTTCAGCCGGTGGGGTTTGATTCTTGCAAGCACGAAACCCCACGGGCTGAAGCCTGTGCCACGGTAGACCCTACTTCGCGGCGCTCTTGCTGCCGGTGTAGGTCACGCGCCAGACGCTATTCGATCCATCGTCGGTGAAAACCAGCGCGCCGTCGCTCGCCACGGTCACGCCTACGGGACGTCCCCAAACATCGGCGTCGTTCACAACGAAACCGGTGACGAAATCTTCATACTCTCCCGTGGCCTTCCCGTTCGGCGTGTATAAGCGCATGACTTTGTATCCCGTGCGGTGAGCGCGGTTCCAGGAACCGTGGGAAGTCACGAAGAGATCGCCGCGATATTCGGCGGGGAATTGTTTCCCCTCGTAGAACGTCAACGTCAAGGGTGCGGAATGGGATTGCAGCAAAACGTCCGGAACGATGACTTTCTCCTTCAGCTCAGGATGCTTTCCCGCAAATCGCGGATCCTGGTTGGGTCCCGTGTAATACCAGGGCCAGCCGTAGAATCCGCTTTCCTGAATGTGCGTCACGTAGTCGGGCACGAGATCGTCGCCCAGCGCGTCGCGTTCATTCACCGCGACCCACAGCTGTCCCGTCTGAGGATTCATGGCCAGGCCAGAAGCGTTTCGAACTCCCGCGGCATAGATTCGCTGCCCTGTTCCATCCGGGTTGAATTCGAGCACATCGGCACGATTGGTTTCCGCTTCGCCATCGGCAACGTTCGCTTGCGAGCCGACACCGACGTAGAGTTTCTTGCCATCGTTCGAAAACACCATGCTGCGCGTCCAGTGCCCGCCGCCATACTTGGCGCCGCCCGGAATGCTCGCTACAACCACTTGAGCCGGACCGGTAGCTTTCAGATCGCCGTTCTTGTAAGGGAAGCGGACGATGGAATTCGTGTTTCCGATGTAGACGTACTGCGGATTCGGCCCGGGAGGATAGAAAGCGATTCCGTACGGCATGGTCAGGCCGGTGGCAAATACTTCGTTCGTGACGACTTTGCCGTCGCCGGAAAACCCGCGGAGGACGCGGATCCGGCCAGGATTGCTCTCGGCCATAAACAGATCACCGTTTGGCGCGCTGATAATCGTTCGCGGTTGGTCCAGCCCGGTGAGGGCCTGGTCGATCTTGAAGCCATCGGGCACCTTCGGCCAGGCGTCGGCGGGACGCGGAACGACTTTGGATTGATTGGGCGCGGAATCCGTGGCGTACGGTTTCGGCAAATCGGAAGCCTTGATGAGATACCGGTTGCCCGGGCGCTCATTCGACCAGTCATTGAACGAGCCTTCGCCCTTCAACATTTGCGGGGCGCCACCCGAGTTTTGCGCCCGCACGCCTGTCATGAAAATCAGGGCCGCCGCCAAGGCTGTGATCCAAAGCGCAGCCGGAATCCTACGTAGAAATTTGAATTGCATGGTGTGTCGCCTCCCCAGTGAACATCGTAATTGTACTGCGGGTATTTTTTTGAAAGCGTCTCTTCGCTATCACGCATCTTAACAGCAGCGCACAGCCGTTTCCAGCGGTGGTCCAGGCGACGGCGAGAAAGAGCGTTGCAACGGCGATAAGAATATACTAAGGCGCCTGATTGCTAGCTGCGTCGCGGATGGCAATCATGCCAAGAAAGTGGAACTCCTCCCGCCGGCAAGCGTAATTCATAGTGTAAGCGCGGGAGAAAAGTCCAACCGGTGTAGATGGCAGAGCCAGTCGAAACACGTGATGTCGAACTTTTGAGGCGTCTCGCAGCGGGAGACGATGACGCTTTTTTGGAGTTCTACCGCCGCCATCAGGGCGGGCTCTACAGGTACGCGATGCATATGAGCGGAAGTCCCCAATCGGCCGCGGACGTCGTTCAGGACACTTTTTTGACGCTGATTCGCCATACCAGCAAATATGACGAAGAAAAGGGTACTCCCGCCGCATTTCTTTTTGGCATCGCGCGCAACCACTTGCGAAAGCTGCATGAAAAAGAGGGGCGGTACGTGCCTTTATCCGATGAGTTAGGAAGCGGCCTTTCGACGGATGGAAGTGGTGATCCAGGGCACTTGAACGGGAATGGCCACTCTCCAGCTAGCTCGGGCCATGCGGAAATGATTGTGGAGGGTTTGGAGCGTGCCCAAATCTCGCAATTGTTGCGCGAAGCCATCCTGACGCTTCCCGATCACTATCGCGAACCTGTCACGCTGTGCGACCTCGAAGGGAAGAGCTACGGCGAAGCGGCGGCCTTGCTCGAATGTCCGGTAGGAACGGTGAGGTCGAGGCTCAATCGAGCACGTTCGATCTTGTTGGACAAGCTCCGTCCAGCGCGGATTGGGGCCAGGGCGAACTGGGCGCGCCCGGGAGAAAAGACATGACGGAAATGACGTGCAGGGAATTCGATGAAATCGTCCACGGTTTTGTGCGTATGGAACTACTGGACGTGAACGCGCGCGAGGCGGTTCTAGAACATGCCGCGCACTGCGAACTTTGCTCGCAGCGGATGGCGGACGCGGCGGCTCTGGCGGAAGCCTCGGAAATGATGGGCCAGAGCGCGCGTGAAGAGCAGGCGCCTCCTCGCGTGGAGGCGTCGTTGCTGGCGGCGTATCGGAATCACCATCGTCGCGCTTCCTGGCGGCGCACCATGGAGTGGGCCAGTGTGGGAGCCGCCGCGGCGGTACTGCTGATTTTTCTGTGGACCGTTAGCGGCCGTTCGAAGGGGCAGTCGTCGTCTCCGGCACCCAGGAAGGATGTCACATCTCAATCGGGCTTGCCGCAGGAGGCGAAGGCGCCTGCCGCCCTGAACCAGAATGCGGGTGCGCCGGCTGCGGCTGCGGCTGCGATTGTCGCGGACGCTGCCGGAAGTGAAACGTATGTCGCTTCCGATTTCGTGCCTGTGCCATTCACGGGCGCAATCTCGGCGGACGATCCGGGCATGGTCGTGCGCGTTCAATTGACGAGGGCTTCCCTGGCGCAGCTTGGCTACCCCGTCGTTGAAACCCCGGATGAAGACTTGATTCTCGCGGATGTTTTGGTAGGCGAGGACGGCTGGCCACGCGGGGTGAAGTTGATTCAATAGATGGGTGCGTCAGGGTAGGGTTTGCAGCTTGTCTTGAGGAGGCTGGGGCGTGAGAAACGCAATGTTTGGGGCAGGTATGGGAGCAATGTTGTTGGCAGGTGTGGCGCTGGTCGTGGGCGCGCAGAGCCCTACACCGGGCGGCCGTTTCGGTGGTGAACGAGGTCCTGGGCAGGGCGGACCAATGGCAGGTGTTTTTGAATTTGGCGGGCTGATGGGCGGCGTTGGCGGCAAGGTGGTGACCGGCAAACCCATACTTGCGACGATTACGATTACGCACATGGAGACACTGCCGGGCAACACGATTACCAATACATCTACTGGCACGTTCGCTCGCGGCGCGGATGGCAGCATTTACCGTGACTTGAAATTCGCGGCTATTGGACCATGGGCCGCGCCGGGCAAGGCTCAGGAGTTTGCTTACATCAGGAATGTGACGCAAGGGACCCAATATGTCGTCAACGTGACGAAGGGTACTTATAGGGATTTTCAAATCCGCGACCGCAATCCATCGCACGATAGGAAGAAGGACCGGTCAAACGCTTCTAACTCAAACAACGAAACTGTGACCGACAATCCGAGCGGGTCGTATACCGATCCTGTCACGAATACGGTCTATCCGGTGGACGACCGGAAAGTGACACGAACCATTCCCGCGGGAACAATTGGAAATCTAAACGCGATTGTCATCACTTCCGAGCGCTGGTATTCGACCGTCTTGGATCTTCTCCTGGAAGATACGCACACCGATCCGCGCTTCGGGACGACGACCTACCAGTTGTCGGGCATCGGGCAGTCGCCCGCCTCGACGCTTTTCACCCCGGACCCATCGTTCAAGCAGGTGCAGGACGGAGGATACGGCGGCGCACATCGAGGAGAGGCCAAGCAGCCACCTCCGCCGCCACAGGAGTGAGCGACGCTGGAGCTTGCTGGTCAGTTTCGACGTCAGAATGCAACCAAAAGGCACCCATCCGGCGGGTGCCTTTTTTTTGAACAAGTCATCATTTCAAATGAGTTAGGAGCCAAGTAAGTCCCGTGGGAGCCGGGCCCATCGCTTGACAAGTGTGTATAAAATGTGTATTTTGATTTGTGCACAGCCGCGAGGTGATCCGGCGGTTGCTAGACGATGGTTGGTATGAGGTCAACCATGTTGGGAGCCACAAGCAGTTCAAACATCCAACAAAGAAGGGCAGGGTAACTGTACCCGTGCCTAGCCGCGACATACCGATTGGCACACTCAAGAGTATTGAAAGGCAGGCGAAGATCAGGTTGAGGGAATGATGAATTACATCGCTTTTTTGCACAAAGATCGTAAATCCGACTACGGGGTAAGCTTCCCTGATTTTCCCGGGTGTATCACCGCGGGCAGGACGTTTGAGGAGGCGCATCGCAATGCACTTGACGCGCTGACCTTACATATCGAAGGGATGAGAGATGACGGCCACACAATCCCAAGGCCTTCAACATTAGATCATGTAGAAAAGCATCCGGGTCGGCCCGGCGCAACTTTGTTTTTGGTGGATATTCCTGTGGATGAGAAAACCGTCCGAGTAAATATCACAGCCCGGCAAAGCCAGATTGAAACGATTGACCGGCTGGCCGAATCAGCGGGCATGACACGCTCCGCCTATATTGTGCGTTCAGCCATGAAGGAAATAAAAAGACGCGGTCCCTCTCATGCGCAGACTCGCCGCTGATCTCATTCTTCTTCCTGCGCTCGTCGTGATTTGACAGCATCTTGCAGCGCGCTTACTATCGAAATTCGAGTTCCCGGTGCGGAGCTTGCCGCCGTTGACGGGCGGCCTGCCATCGTCAGGGTTCACCCTAAAATTTCATACGGAAAAGGCGAATGAGCACTCCCCGAGCCAAGCCAAAATACTATTTAACGACGCCGCTGTACTACACGAACGGCATGCCGCACATCGGACACACCTATTCGACCATCGTGGCGGATGTGATCCGGCGGTACAAGCGCATGCGGGGATTCGACGCGTTCATGACCACCGGCGCCGACGAGCACGGCGTGAACGTGGAGCGGTCGGCGCAAAAAGCGGGGAAGTCGCCCCAGGAATTTTCCACGGAAATCGCCGTGCAGTGGCGGCGGCTGTGGGACGATCTGGGAATTCCGGGCGACGAATTCATTCGCACGACGGATGAAAAACATCATCGCACCGTGCAGTGGCTCTTCAAGCGCTGCCGGGATAACGGCTTCATCGAGAAGGGCCACTATACCGGGCAATACTGCGTGCACGACAATGCCTACGTGGTGGACGCGGGGCCGGGAGACGCCTGCCCCGATTGCGGGCGCCCTACTGAAACCGTTACCGAAGAAAACTATTTTTTCAAGCTATCCGGATTCCAGCAGAAGCTCCTCGATTTCTACGCGGCCAATCCGGATTTCATTCAGCCGGAGAGCCGCCGGAACGAAGTTCTGAGCTTCGTGAATGGCGGCCTGAAAAATCTTTCGATAACGCGGACGACGATCCGGTGGGGAATTCCTGTGCCGGGCGAAGCTCCGCACGTCTTTTATGTGTGGTTTGACGCGCTCATCGGTTATCTGAGCGCCGTGGGAGGCCCGAATTTCGACCAGCGCGGCCTCTGGCCCGCGGATTTGCATCTCGTCGGCAAGGAAATCATTCGATTTCACGCGGTGTATTGGCCCGCGTTCTTGATGGCGGCGGATTTGCCGCTGCCCGAGCAAATCTGGGCGCACGGCTGGCTGCTGTTCGATAGCGAGAAGATGAGCAAGTCGCGCGGCAATGTGGTGCGGCCGCGTCCCATCGTCAATGCAATTGGCATCGAGCCGCTGCGCTACTACCTGTTGCGCGAAATTGTGTTCGGGCAGGACGGCAGCTTTTCCTACGATGCCCTCGTCACCCGTTACAACAGCGATCTCGCAAACGGTCTCGGCAACCTGGCCAGCCGCACGCTCACGATGATCGAGCGCTATTTTGGCGGCGAAATTCCAAAGCCCGCGCCGGTGCAAGGCGGGGAAACAGACGCCCCCAGCACGGCGGAATTTGCCAACGAAGCGCTGACGAAGGTGATGCATTTATTCGACCGGTTCAGTTTTTCGCTGGCGCTGGAGGCGATCTGGGAGATTGTCGCCATGATCGACAAATACATCACGGTCGAAAAACCGTGGGCGCTTGCGGATAAGCCGGAGGACCGAGCGCGCTTGGCGACGGTGCTGTACACGGCTGCGGAGGGACTCCGTATCGTCACGGCGCTCGCGCATCCCGTGTTGCCGCTAGCGACGCAAAAAATATGGAATCAGTTGGGGCAGACGGAGCCGCTGAGCGGAGTCCAGTTGGACGGCCTCTCCTGGGGACAGCTCAAGCCCGGAACCAAAACGGGGAAGCCGGAAGGAATTTTCCCGCGTGTCGACAAATCCGAAACGATTGCGAGGATTGAAGCCATGGAGCAAGAACAAAACAAAGCACCGGAAGTCCCGGCTGCAGCAGCGGCGACTACTCCTGCTGGAGCCGGCGCTGCCGCGGCACCGGCCGTAGCAGGGGCAGTGAAGATTGGCATCGAGGATTTCGCCAAAGTGGAGATGCGCGTTGGACAGGTTAAGACTGCTGAGCGCGTGGCGGGCGCGGACCGGCTGCTGCAACTCCAGGTCGACATCGGCGATGAAGTGCGTCAAATCGTCGCGGGCCTGGCGCTGGCGTACAAGCCGGAAGAACTCGTGGGACGCAAAGTGGTCGTGGTGACGAATTTGCAGCCACGAAAACTGCGCGGCGTTGAATCGAACGGCATGATTGTCGCGGCCTCAACGCCCGATGGGGCGCCCGTGCTCGCTGGTTTCCTGGAAGATGTCCCCGTGGGGGCGAAGCTAAAGTAGGACAGGCTTCAGCCTGTCGCTTTTGTGCAGAGATTGCAGATTCAACCCCGACAGGCTGAAGCCTGTCCTACCACGACCATGAACCTGATCGATTCCCACGCGCATGTGGACGTCACCGACTTTGATGCGGATAGAGAAGCCATGCTTGATCGGGCGCGTGCCGAGGGAGTCGCGACGCTTCTGGCGATCGGCAACGGACCGGAAGTCGAAAAGCTGGGTGCAGCCATTCCCTACGCCGAGGCGCACGAATGGATCTACGCTGCGGCTGGTATTCACCCGCACGAGGCAAGGCACGCCACGGACGCGCACTACGCGGAGCTGGAGCGCCTGGCACGGAACCCGCGCGTGCTCGCCTGGGGAGAAATCGGCCTCGATTATCACTACGATCATTCGCCGCGTGACGTGCAGGCGAACGTTTTTCGCCATCAGCTCGATCAAGCGCATGTTGCAAACCGCCCCGTGATCATCCATTGCCGGGAAGCATGGCCGGATTGCCTGAAGATCCTGGAGGAAGATTGGCGAAGTTCCGGCCTGG
Source organism: uncultured Acidobacteriota bacterium (assembly GCA_963832265.1). Taxonomy (GTDB): domain Bacteria; phylum Acidobacteriota; class Terriglobia; order Acidiferrales; family UBA7541; genus Palsa-360. The sequence continues at coordinate 1,515,378 of CAWHTN010000020.1, read as the reverse complement.
GCGGAATCTTTCACTGCTTTACGGGGACGCTGGAAGAGGCGCGCCGTGGCATACAGATGGGTTTCCTGATTTCTTTCGCGGGTAACGTGACGTATCCGAAGGCGCAGAATTTGCGGGACGTGGCGCGCGACCTTCCGCTGGACCGTTTGCTCGTGGAAACCGATTCCCCCTTCCTGGCTCCTCAAGCCCACCGGGGCCGGAGAAACGAGCCGGCCTATGTCGCGGAAGTGGCGCGGACCCTCGGGAATGTGAGAGACTTGCCAGCGACCGAGGTAGCCGAAATTACGTCGGCAAACTTTCGGCGGTTTTTTGGTTTGGATCAATCCGGAAATCGCACTGGGGCAGTTCCTGGAGGGGTGTCATCTCACTTCTGACGGCGAAAGAAATATTTGATCTCGTTCGCGATGACCTGGTCAAGGTCGAGCAGGAGCTTGCGCTCCAGAACGGTTCGGCGATCGAGCCGGTGGCGGAAATCTCGCGCTACCTGCTAGCAGGCGGAGGCAAGCGCCTGCGGCCGGCCCTGTTGCTGCTTTCTGCGGGGTATGCAGGATACCGCGGAGGAAGCGCGATCCGGCTGGGCGCCGTCGTCGAGCTGATCCATAGCGCCACCCTGATCCACGACGACGTGATCGACGGCGCCAACACGCGCCGCGGACGCCCGTCGGCAAATTCCCGCTGGGGAAACCACCGCAGCGTGCTTGCAGGCGACTGGCTCTACATGCAGTCGTTTCAGATGGCCCTCGCGGAGCGCAACTTTAAGATCCTCGATGTTTTGATTGAGCTCACGCAAAACATGGTGGAGGGCGAGCTTCTCCAGTTGACCAAGCTCGGGCGCATGGATTTAACCGAGCAGGATGCGGTGGAACTCGCGGCTCGCAAAACGGCCTGCTTGTTTGCGGGATGCGCCCGGCTGGGCGCGGTGCTCGGGAATCTGGACGACGCAGGAGAGCAGGCCATGGCCGATTACGGGCACTACGCGGGGCTGGCCTTCCAGCTTGTGGACGACGTCCTGGATTTCACAGCTTCTCCGGAAACGCTGGGCAAGCCTGTGCTGAGCGACTTGAAGGAAGGCAAAGTCACGCTGCCGTTGATTTACGCGCTGGAGAGCGACGGCGCGGCCGGAAAGCGCCTGGTGCGCACGGTGCTCGAAGAAAAAGGGTTTGAGAGCGTTCGCCCGGAGCAGATCACGGCGCTGGTGCAGGAGTCAGGGGCGCTCGACCGCACGCGGGCGGCGGCGCACGATTTCGCCGCGCGCGCGAAGGCCTGCCTGAACGGAAATGGGACTTCCGATTTTGGCCGCGCTCTTCGCACGGTTCCCGATTTCATTCTCGACCGCGACAATTGACAACCGTCCCTCGCCGCTGATTTCTCCTATGCTGCCGTTTAAGGTCATTTATCACCCGCAGTACGATTTGGACCTCGGATCGCACGTTTTCCCCTCGCAAAAATTCAGACTAATTCACGACGCCCTGCTCGCCGAGGGAATCGCGGAGGCCAGCGATTTCCTGCAGCCGGAGCCCGCGCCGGACGAGAACATCTTGCGCGTCCACACGCCTGCCTACGTGAACAAACTGCAAACCGATTCCCTCACGCTGAGCGAACGCATGAAACTGGAAATTCCTCTTTCGGAGTCATCCCGAATGGGTTTCTGGCTGGCAGCGGGAGGATCAACGCTGGCCGGGCGCAAAGCGCTCGAGGACGGATTTGCGGCCAACCTCAGCGGAGGCTTTCACCATGCGTATCCTGGGCACGGAGAAGGTTTTTGCATGATCCATGATGTTGGCGTAGCGATCCGCTCTCTCCAGGCCACAGGGAAGATCCGGACGGCAATGACGGTGGACACAGACGTACATCACGGCAATGGCACGGCGGCGATCTTCGCAAACGATCCGACCGTTTTTACTTTATCCATCCACCAGGAAAACAACTACCCGATGCCGAAGCCCCCTTCCGACGAGGACATTGGTCTGGAAGATGGAACGCGCGACCATGAATATCTGGACGCGCTGGAAGAGGGTCTCCTGCGCGCGTTCAAGAAAATGACTCCGGATTTAATTTTCTACATTGGAGGCGCGGACCCTTACCGCGAAGACCAGCTTGGCGGACTGGCGCTGACGATCGAAGGTTTACAAAAGCGCGACCGCCTGGTATTCGAACATGCGCGCCACAAGGGGATCCCAGTGGCGTCCACGCTTGCGGGCGGATATGCGAGGCGTGTGGCGGATACCGTTCGAATTCATGTAAACACGATCATCACCGCGCGCGACGTTGCATTGCAGCAATTACCCACTGGAACGTAGCGCGGTGTCCGGGACATTCGCACAATGGACCACGGCACCGTCAGGGGCTAAAGCCCTTTCTCTTCCAATCGCTCATGTCAGGGCTGAAGCCCTGACCCACAAAGCTAGAAATGCAACCGAAATTCCTTGGTAGTAGTGAACCGCTTGAATCACAACACGCTTTGTGGGTCGCGGCTTCAGCCGCGACATTCAAAGGACTGAAAAACTTGGGCTTTAGCCCCTGAAATTCCGTCAAACTTGTTTCAATGCCTGTCTATGAGAAAACCCTAGCACTCGATTCGAGTGCGGTCAGGGAGCGGGCGAGGCGGAAGCCTTCGTGATCGCAGCACCGGCCAGATCGGCAAAGCCGTCCGGAGCGAAGCCTTGCGTGCGGTAGGCAATTTTGCCGGCTTTGTCGAGCACTAGGATGGTCGGAATCGATTCGACGTGGAACGCACGGTTGACGCCGTCGGCAAAGACCAGCGTGCCCCCGGGTTTCTGATCCTGAAGAAATGGCGCGACAACGGATTCATCTTCATCGGCGTTGATCGCCAGGAAGACAACATCCTCGCGACCCGAGAACTTCGTCCGCACCTCGGCCAGCATCGATTCCATTTGATTGCAGTAGGCGCACCAGGTGGTCCAGAAGTTCAGCACCACAACTTTTCCGCGCGATTCGGAGAGCTTCACGGGGCCGTTCCCATCGACGTGCCGAAGACTGAATTGCAGCGGATCGGTTACATCCTTGTTGTAAGCCGGAGCGTCGGGCTTATCCGCCTTGGCCATTTCGCGGCTGCGATCGTACGCCGACAACACGATGTCGCCCAGGCCCGCGCTCGAATCGTGTGAGAATCGCCAAAGATTGCCCATCCGCATACGCAGCAAGTCAAGATCCGGGGGAGGCCCGTTCGCGTCCGCGGGCTCCTGGCTGGCCAGGATGAACGCCGTGGCGTATTGCCGGATGGCTTCGTCAGAATGCTTATTTTCTTCCGCGATTTCACCGAGGGTTCGCGCGGCCTCGGCGTTGGGCTGCAGTCGGAATCCGGCCGTGAGGTCTTTCACGGCGTCGTCATCTTTGTGCAGGTGGTGTTGCACCCGGCCACGCAATACGTACAGATCCACCATGAACTTATTGCGGCCCGCCTGCCAATCCTCGAGAGTCATTTGTTGTGGACGCGATTCCGGATCGGCCTTCGAGACTCGCTCGATCAGGCGCGTGTCGTAGTCGATGGCGCGAAGCTGGCTCGCTTCATCCGGCATTTTTTCGAGGAGCGTCACGGCAAGGTACATCGACTGGCTGTCTTCGGGCTGGATGGCGATGACCTTCTCGGCGTAATCGAGAGCGCTTTTTTGGTTATGCAGATTCATTTCCGATTCGAGAAGGGCGCGGTAGATTGCTCCGCGCCGGGGCGAATCGGGATACTTGACGAGGTAAGCTTCCAAACTCTTGACGAGCGTGGCGCTGTCGTTCCCGGCCTGGCGCACGACAACCTGCAATTCGGCGTCGGGGTCGGGAGCGGTGTCCTGGGCGGGCGCCGCAGCGGTATCGTCACTCTTGGGCTTCGCAGGCGGTTGCGATGCTGCGGGCGATTTCTTCGCAGGCGTTTTCGCCGGAGGCGGTGCCGCTGGCGGCTGTGCTTGTTGCCCCCAAGCTGTGCCGCTCATGATCACCGCCGCGAGACATGGGAGGAGACGCATTCGCCATCGCATAGGCGGCGATTGTAACTCGAAATCAAGGGGTGGGGTTGAAAAACAACTGGTCTGAATTTCTCACCAGGCAGTGGAAGATCCGGAGTGATTTCAACAATCGTAGCTACCGTGTGGCGGTGCCGTAGGGGCACGGCATGCCGTGCCCCTACTTGAAGTCCAATAGGACGTCCACCGTGTGGCGGCTTGTGTCGGGACGAAGCAAATGGCCAAACTCGTTGTAGTGGACGGGCAAGTCCCCAAAAATATCCCGGTTGGGCTTCGACAATATTTTCATATGTAACTCGTAATAGCCGTCGTCAAAAATTTGGCCGGGAGCAATCTGCCATGCTTGCCGGAGACGCTTTTCCGCGTCCAGAGACAATCCGGTGATAACCATGTCGCCCATGCGGTATTGCGAGCCCTCGGAAATGTTGACGCGATAAGAAATCTGGCGGGCCGTATCATCGAATTGAGGTCCGGCGTTGAGCTTCATATCGAGGTAGCCGTGCTGCCCGTAATAGGATTCGATTTTCTGCCACAGGGCCTCGATCTTCATGCCGTCGGCAATGTCTCCGGGCTTTAGCTCCACGACCGCGTCAAGGCTTGGCGTTTGCACGGCCAAATTTCCTTGCCAGGAAACTCCTTTCAACGTATAGACCGCGCCCGGATTGATTGGAATCGAGAGTTCCACCGCGGTCTGCTTGGGGTCGTTCATGTCCGGAATCAGGTGCGCTTGCGGGGGGCCGATTTGCGCTCGGAGAAAACCTTTGGAGGCGTAGAGCGGCCGGACATGCTCGTTCTCGAAAACCTCGACGGCAAAGAGGGAATAGGGCTGGCCTTTGATATCCGAGACGCGGTCCTTCAAACGCTCGGAATTCGTGGCAACGGAATCTCCAAACTGAACCGATTGCACCCGGAGTTGGACGCCGTCGACCCGAAACTGCATCACCATGCCATCGCCCGCTGCTGCCGCGAGAAGCTGGTGCGTCACGCTCCCCTTGATATTTTGAGCGGCGAGTAAGTTTTCAATGACGGCCGTCATTTGATCGATCATCGTTCCGTCGCCGGGCGCTTCGCTTGTAAACAGGCCGACCTGATTTCGGATTGCCTCTCCGATCTCGGCGCTGGTGAACCAAGGAAAATTGTCGAACACAATCGGATAAGTGGGAGCCTCCCGGACCTGAAACTCCAGGTTGATCGCATCGCCTTTCGCCGTGTAACGGAAGTTGACCGCTGAAAATATGCCGAGGGCGGCAAGGCGGTTGGTAGCGTCTTGGATTTGCTGCGCAGTGACCACGTCGCCTGGCTTCAGGCCGCTGGCGGCGATGATCTGGTCCGCCGGAAATTTTTGAGCCCCGGTGACTTTGATGCCGGCGATGGTGGAGCTTGGGGAAGAATTCGTGGCGGGCGTCTGCGCGCGCACCGCGAGAGCGGAGAAGAGAACGAACTGGGCGACAACGATTACAAGATGAATGCGTTTCACAACAGCAATATAGTACGTGATTTGCAAGCCAGCGTGGAAATGGAAAAGTAGCACAGACTTCAGTCTGTGGGTTTGCGATGGAGATACATAGATTTGTGATCCCACGCCAGCTTTTGGGGGTTCGTGTAGAAGATAGGATAAACCCACAGGCTGAAGCCTGTGCTACTTAACGACTACTCGACCGTAACCGACTTGGCCAGATTGCGCGGCTGGTCCACGTCGCAGCCGCGGCGGACGGCGATGTGGTAGGCGAGCAACTGCAAGGGAATCACTTCGAGCAGTGGCGCGAACATTTCCAACGTGGGCGGCACGACGATAATGTAATCGGAGGCTTCGCGGGCCAGATGATCGTTTTCCGAAACGACGGAAATGACGATGCCGTCGCGCGCTTTCACTTCCTTGATATTCGAGACGCTCTTCTCATAGCGCGTCATGGATTCCGGATCGTTTTCGTCGCGCGTCGCCAGCATGACGACGGGAAGGTTTTCGTCGATGAGCGCATTGGGCCCGTGTTTCATTTCACCCGCGGGATATCCTTCGGCGTGAATGTAGGAAATTTCCTTGAGCTTCAGCGCGCCCTCGAGGGCGATGGGGAAGTGGATGCCGCGTCCGAGGTACAGGAAATTGGTGTGGCGGAAAAACGTGCGGGCCAGACTTTCATAGATTCCCGTTTCGTCGCCCTGCAGAACGGTTTCCATTTTGTGCGGAACGCGCATCAATTCCTGGAGGAGAAGCTTCTCGCAATCCTCGGCCAGTGTGCCACGCACCTGGCCGAGATACATGGCCAGCAGCATCAGCGCGGTGAGTTGGCCCGTAAAAGCCTTCGTGGACGCCACGCCGATTTCGGGCCCGGCGTGAGTCAGAATCGTTCCCGCCGCCTCGCGCGTGATCATCGAGCCGTACACATTGCAAATGGCCAGCGTCTTGGAGCCTTTCTGCTTGGCTTCCCGCTGCGCGGCCAGAGTGTCCGCGGTTTCGCCGGACTGGCTGATGCAAATGGTGAGGGTCTTTGAATCGACGATCGGATCGCGATACCGGAACTCGCTGCCGTAGTCCACTTCGACGGGAATTCCCGCGAGCTTCTCGATCATGAATTTGCCGGTCTGCCCGGCGTGCCAGCTCGTGCCGCAGGCCACGATCTTGACCTTCGTGAATTCGCGAAAATCTTGCTCGGCAATGTCCATCTTGTCGAGGAACACCTTGCCGGAATCCAGCGCCACGCTGGCGAGCAGGGTGTCGCGAACGGCCCGGGGCTGCTCGAAGATTTCCTTCTGCATGAAATGCTTGTAGCCGCCCTTTTCGGCCATGATGGGGTCCCAGGTGATGTGCTGCACGGCGCGCTGGATGGTATTGCCGTCGAGGTCCATGACGCGCACGCCCTGCGGAGTGAGCACGGCAATGTCGCCGTCCGCCAGGAAAAACATGTCGCGGGTGTGCGCGAGGATCGCGGGAATGTCGGAGGCGACGAAATACTCATTTTGTCCCAGGCCGATCACGGAGGGAGGGCCGGTGCGCGCGGCGACAATTTTATTTGGGTCTGAGGCGGAAAGAATCGCCAGGGAATAGACGCCCGAGAGCTGGCGCACGGTCTTGCGCACGGCGTCCTCCAGTGGGCCGCCTTCTTTCATGTACCTCTCGACGAGGTGGGCAATAATTTCGGTATCGGTTTCGGTGACGAACTTGTGGCCCTCTTTTTCGAGCTCGCGCTTCAGATCCACGTAATTCTCGACGATTCCGTTGTGGACGACGACGATATTTCCCGTGCAGTCGCGGTGCGGATGGGCGTTTTCTTCGGTGGGACGGCCATGCGTGGCCCAGCGCGTGTGCCCGATCCCGTACGAGCCCTCCAGCGGGGATTGGCGAATCGCTTCTTCCAGATTGTGCAGCTTGCCGGGCGCGCGGCGGATGTGCACTTTTCCGTCCGACCCGACCACGGCGATGCCGGCGGAGTCATAGCCGCGATATTCGAGGCGGCGCAGTCCATCCAGAATTAAGGGAACAACTTTCTTGGATCCAATGTATCCGACGATTCCACACACAGGTTCATCTCCGGACTTTTAGCTAGGCGAAAGACTATGGAGGCCCGCATAAAAAAGAGTAACACAAGGGAAATGCGGATTCTGACGACTGAGACGGGGTGTTTCCTGAAGCGAACCGCTAGCGCTTTTCCAGGAAAACACGGTTATTCCACGATTTCGTACCGAAATTCCTCGATCACGGGGTTCGCCAGGATTTCCCTGGCCATGCGCTCGACCTGCTTTTCGGCGGCTTCGCGGGCCACGCCGTCCAAATCGAGGACGAAAAATTTGCCCTGGCGGACGTCGCGAACCTCGCTAAATCCCAGAGAAGAAAGGGCATGCTGTATGGCCTGGCCCTGCGGATCGAGGACCGTGCGCTTCGGCATGACCCACACATGTGCTTTCATCGGCGCCATTATACCAAGCCAAGCGCCGCAATGCCGGAATGAAATTTGCCGAGCATGGCGCGCTTTTCTTCGGGGCCCAGGAAGGAATGGTGGAAGCTCGCTTCGGCGAGGGCGACGAGTTCAACCGGGGTGAGCCCCATATCATGCACGTGGCGGTATTCGTCGCTTACCGTCGTTTCAAACATGGCCGGATCGTCGCTCGAAAGCGTCACGGGGAGGCCGCGGCGGAAGAAAGATGGAAGCGGATGCTGATCGTATCCGGCCGTGGGGCGGCCGACCTGGCGGGCCAGAGCGCCGGTCCGGAGATTGCTCGTCGGACAGACTTCCAGGGGAATGTTTCGCGCGGCGATAAAGTCCATGGTGCGCTCGTCGCGCATCACGCCAATGCCGTGGCCGATCCGCTCCACGCCCAGCAGTTCGATGGATTCGCGAACGATTTCCGGTCCGCCGATTTCTCCGGCGTGGATCAGACGGTGCATGCCCTGGCTGGCCACGAAATCATAAATGGGCCGCAGGTCGATCGTGGGGAGGCCCAGTTCATCGCCGCCAATTCCGTAGGCGATGATGTCGGGCGAGCGCAATGCAACCGCCAGCCGTGCGACCTCCATCGCCGGCGCGGCGCCCCACTGCCGGACGGCATCCCAAATATATTTCAGCTTCACTCCCGGGACCTTGGCGGCCGCATCGCGCAGCGCGGCAAAATTCGCGGCGGGATCCTGATTGCGCCGGAACATCACGCCGATCGAAAGAGTGACCTCGGCGTAAAGGACGTTCTGGCGCTGCAGGGATTCAGCGAATCGACGGGCGATTAAGGCGTAGTCTTCAGGACTTCGGAGGAACGAAGTGATCCAGATGAAATTTTCGATGAATTGGTCGAAGGTCCCGGGGGCGTAACGCGGGGCGATCTCTTCAGGAGTGAGAGTGACGCCGTGGCGCGCGGCGAGTTCCACCACGGTGGCAGGCGCGATGGAACCTTCCAGATGGACGTGCAATTCGGCCTTGGGGAGCGCGGTGAAAACGGCTTCGGATATCGTGTTGATCATTCTGCGACGGCTCCCGGCTGTCCCCGCAGGGTGCTGCGGCAACGGCTACGGGAAAAGTAGACCACAAGACCGATAGCCGGCGAAACAAAGAAACAGAGCCAATTCGTTTTTCGAAAACCGGCATTCATTTCCAACCGTATATCAAAAAAACAAAAGCGCTTGAGTTAGTCCCGTCAGGGACGACAGAACGTAGCCCACCGCGGGAGCGGTGGGTAGGCATAAGGGGAGAGAACCAAGCCCCGTAGGGGCGACACTGGGTCAGTCAAGCGTCGCCCCTGCGGGGCTGTAAATGATCGCAATGCGGACCCCACCGCTCCCGCGGTGGGCTACGTTGTGTCGTCCCTCCGGGACTCCGCGCAACACAAAATCACGCCACCGCACAAACCCTGTGGTCCATATTGTTTGCGAATCATAGCAAGCATCGCCGGCGGAACGCTTTTGGCAACTTCCGCTTGCGCCGCAAGTGCGCTCGGCTATGATGGCTTTTCGTTTTCACGCATGCATGAAACGGACGGCGGCGAGTTTTTCCTTGGCGACAAAATCCAGCTCCAGTTGACGCACGACACGGCGGGCGCGGCCGGCTGATCACCACGCTGGGCGTCGGCTTTGGGATTGCGGTGGCCATTGGCAACACGATTGGCGCTGGAATCGTGCGCGCCCCGGGTGTGATCGCGACACTCCTGCCTTCGACCTGGCTCTATTTCGCCGCGTGGGCCGCGGGCGGAATTTACATGTCGCTCGGGGCGCTGCAATTCGCCGAGCTGGGCGCGCTGTTGCCGCATAGCGGCGGGCAATACAATTTCGCGCGGGCCGCGCTGGGCGATTACGCGGGATTCATTGTCGGCTGGAGCGATTGGATTTCGACGGCCGGGAGCTTTGCCGCAGTCTCGATCGTATTCGGGGAATACACGGTCGATTTGATTCCGGCGGCGCACGGCCATGTGCGCCCGATTTCCGCCGGCGTGATTTTATTGTTCGCGTTGCTGCAATGGAAAAGCATGAAGGTAGGCAGCGGCGTGCAGGATCTGACGACGTTGTTGAAGGCCGCGCTGTTCCTGGCGGTGGTCGCGGTTTGCTTTTTTCATAGTGCCACGCCAGTGACCGCTGTGGCTTCGCGCGCCGCAGTGCCTGTAGGCTGGCCGCTGTTTGTCGCTTTCATCGTCGCGCTGCAGACGGTGATTTACACCTATGACGGCTGGTACGGCGTTGTGTACTTCGGCGGGGAAGTTCACAATCCGGGGCGGGATATTCCGCGCGCGATTTTCGGCACCGTAATTTCCGTTCTCGCGATCTATTTCCTGGTGAACGCGGCGATCGTGCACCTGGTGTCGGTCCGCGAGTTTGCCGGCAGCGATTTTGCGATGGGAATCGCCGCGCGCCGCGTGCTGGGAGCGGCGGGCGACAATTTCATTCGCATCGTGGTCGTCGTGGGCCTCTTGAGCAGCGTCAACGCGATGGAAATGGCGACCTCGCGAGCGCTCTACGCCATGAGCCGCGACGGGCTTTTCTTTTCTGTATTTGCGCGCGTGAACGCCGGCGGGATTCCGGGTCCGTCGCTGTGGCTTTCCACCGCGGTGGGCCTATGTTTTGCGATGTTCAGCTTTGAGCGAGTGGCGGCGATACTTGCATCTTTTTTCGTGGCCGATTACGCGCTGTCGTTCGTGTCGCTGTTCGTGCTGCGCCGGCGCATGCCCGATACCGAGCGCCCGCATCGCGCCTGGGGATATCCGTGGACGACGTCGCTGGCTCTCGCGGCTTCAATCGTCTTCCTGGTGGGCGCGCTTGCGAGCGATCGCGAGAACACGCCGCTGACTTTCCTCGTGCTCGCCGCGAGCTATCCGGTGTACCGCGCGCTCAAGTGGGCTTCGCAGCGCAGCGACGCGCGCGCAGCGCTACCTTAGGCAAGTAATAAATACAGCGAAGGACTTCCGCACGGTAGGTACGAACCGGTTCCGAGTGGATATTTGTTTCTGCTGAAGACCTTCAGCGGCTCTAAGTCCTTTGACCCGCGCGCATCTTTTTTACGACTACAACTTCGAGATGATGCGTTTGGCGATGGCGATTTGCGCCTCGCGTCCGCCGGGCAACAAGCGCGCGTCGAGTTGCACGCTGACATCGCCTTTACGAAACATGAAGAGGCTCAACAGGGGTCCTGATATCGCTTCGTCGCCCACTCCTTTTACTTCTTCACGCATCATGGCCTTAGCTTCTGGATCGGCGCCTTTCATTACGATGGCGCCAGTCAGGCCCATGCCGAGCTTGAATCCAGCCATGGCGGCTTTGGCATTCTCCGAGTCGACTCCAATGGTAAGCAACAGGCCGTTGGTCTCACCCACGGCAGGGCCGCCAGCGCCGGTGATGCCTCGAACCATATTGCCAACGTCGTTGATTACCACGGACTGATCGGGTTTGGAGTTCCCGCCTTTCGTCTCCTCTTCGAGTTTCTTCTTGGCTGCGGCCGCTTCCTCCAGAGAGCGTTGTTGAGCGCCGGAAGAGAAATAGCGGCAAGTGGAATGAGTGGACAGCCCGTCGCCTTCCGCTCGTTCGACGGTGAGGTTGAGGATCTGCGACAGGTCTTCCTTGGTGAGCAACTCGCAGGCGTCAAATTGCCGCGCGGGTCCGCGACGCGTTTCGGAGAAGCTGTTCACATCGATCCCGTTATTCGCGGCGGCCTGCTTGACTTTGTGCCAGGCGAACCAGGCCCCACCGATGGCAAGCACACCCATTAGTCCGAGGACTCCCAGCACGACAAATAGGATCTTCAATCCCGCCCCGCTCTTGGCTGCCGGTGGCAGAGGCTGAGCGTACTGGGGCGATGGCGCGTCATGTGGGGATGCAGGCGGTGGAGTGAAAGCCGACGGGGTTGCGGAAGGCGCTGACGGCTGGCTCGTGCGCGCGCCGCATTTGGTACAGAAGGCTCCCGTGACTTGAGTGCCGCAGCTCTGGCAAAACATCTGTGTGCCCCCCTTGGGCCGAGTTGCGCCTCAAGTGATTCTATACGGAGTTGATTCACCGGGGGTGTTAATTGTCTCCCATCTGCGCCGCTACAGAGGATCGATACTGCCTGAATCGGATAGCGCCCGATGAACCGTATTCTGGGCAACTGGGAAATGGCGCACGCCGGTCCTTGGCGGACGAGGAAGCTTTATTGATCCCATCCCGTGACCAGTGGCCAGCGAATGAGCCGGGAGAAGTTTTTGCAGGTACACCATCTCTCGCAGTTTGAAAGGTGGCTGTTTCTCTTGCCATTCAATGCGGGGGGACAATCCAGGAGAAAGAGAGGGTAAAATTACGCCCAACTCAGATTGGCGTACAGTTCCATGAGTTTTTTCGTGCCGTGATCGGAGAATCGGACGGTGAACTTGCGCTCCGGCTCCTCGCCTTCCACAGCGATGATGGTTCCGGCGCCGTAGGTGGCGTGGCGGACGCGCTGGCCGATGAGCGGGTTCGCATTTTGCTTGCCGAGGCGCGGGGAGGCGCTCGATCGCGGGCGGCTGGGAGCCTCGCTCGGCGTGCGCGAAGGGGCGGCGATGCGTTTCACGCGGCGTGAAAATTCTTCTTCGCTGTAAGAATATTCTGGGTCCGGCTCGTAGCGGCGCGTCTCGCCTGCTTCGGCGAGCGAACCGGCCGCCGTGTCGATCAACTCCGCGGGGATTTCCTGAAGGAAGCGGGACGGCATCGAGCCGGAGAGGCGCTCGGAACCGTACATGCGGCGATAGACTGCGCGCGTCAGCGTCAGCGTTTGCTTGGCGCGCGTCATTCCGACGTAGCACAGGCGGCGCTCTTCCTCGAGCTCTTCATTATCGTTTTGAGACCGGCTGTGAGGGAAGATGCCTTCTTCCATTCCCGTCAGGAACACGTGATCGAATTCGAGGCCTTTGGCGCTGTGCAGCGTCATGAGCGTGATGAGCGCGTCTTCGTCGAAGTTGTCGGCATCGCTGACGAGGGCGGCGTGGTCGAGAAAGTCGGTGAGCGTTTCGCCGCGCTCGGCGCCTTCCGCCATGGCGTTGACGAGTTCGCGCAGGTTGTCGGCGCGCGCCGTGTCTTCGCTCGAGTCGCGCTGCAGGAGCATGTCGAGATATCCGCTGCGCGTCAGAATGGACTGCAGGAAATCCGCGGGCGATGAAGTGGAAATTTCCTGCTGCAGGTTTTCAATTAATGCGTGGAAGTCCCTGAGCGGTGCGAGGGAGCGTCCCGAAGCCGAGGGATCGAGCATCTTGCCGATGGCCGCCCACAGGGAAATATCCTGTTGGCGCGCAACCGCGGAAAGGGAATCGATGGATGTTTTTCCGATGCCGCGCGGCGGCGTATTGATCACTCGGAGAAGGGCGATATCGTCGTCCGGAAAAATCGCCAGGCGCGCGTAGGCCAGCGCGTCCTTCACCTCGGCGCGCTGGTAAAATGAGAAGCCGCCCAGCATTCGATAACGCATGCCGCGAGAGCGCATCGCTTCTTCAAAGGAGCGCGACTGCGCGTTCGTGCGGTAGAGAACGGCAATGTGTACGGCCGGGTCATCTCCATGAAGGATGCGGATCGCGTCGGCAACGTACTCGGCCTCGGCTTTCGAGTCGCGCCCTTCAAAAAACGCCAGATTGTTTCCCGAGGAACGCGTCGCCTTGAGATTTTTTCCGAGCCGCCGGCGGTTGTTCGAGACAACGCCCGCGGCGGCGTCGAGAATTTTCTGCGTCGAGCGGTAATTCTCTTCCAGGCGAACGACGCGCGCGCCGGGATAATCCTCGTCAAAGCGCAGAATGTTGCCGATATCTGCGCCGCGCCAACGGTAGATGGATTGGTCCTCGTCGCCGACGACGCACAGGTTGCGTGATTCGTTCACAAGCAGCCGCAGCAAATCATATTGCACGCGGTTGGTATCCTGATATTCGTCGACATGAATGTAGCGGAAACGCGTTTGCCAGGCCGCGCGCGCTTCTGGAAATTCTCGCAGGACCTGAACGGCGCGCAGGAGAAGATCGTCAAAATCGAGAGCGCCGGCCTTGCGGAGAATGTTTTCGTATTCCGCGTACACCTTTGAGGCGGTAACTCCCAGTAGGTCGTTGTGCTTGACGGCCTCCGTGGCGATCTGCACGGGAGTCTGCGCATGATTTTTCGCGAAGCTGATGCGCTCGAGAAGGCCGCGAATTTTCTCGCCCGGATCCTTGATGTTCAAATGTTCGAGCGCAAGTTTCACGGTGGCGATTTGGTCGTCCGCGTCAAAAATCTTGAAATCGCGCGGCAGCCCGAGGCGTTTCGCTTCGCGGCGCAGAAGCCATGCGGAAAACGCGTGAAACGTTCCGATCCACGGATCGTCGTAGGCCTTTCCCTGGCGGACGAGCAAATCGCGGACGCGCTCTTTCATTTGCGCCGCGGCTTTGTTGGTGAACGTCACGGCGAGGATCGCGCTGCCCGGCACGCCCTTCTCGATCAAATGCGCGATCCGGTAAGTAATGGCGCGCGTCTTGCCCGTGCCCGCGCCGGCAAGAATCAGGACGGGACCATCAATGGTGGTGGCGGCTTCAAGCTGCCCGGAATTCAGTTCGTCAAGGAGTGTCATGTTGGGAGGCGGGCCCGTTTGGGAAGTTACATTCTATCCGACAGGGTGGTGTTCGGCAAATTCGCCTTCGCGCAAGTAGTAACTCATTTTCTGAGACGTTCTAGCGCCCCGAGGCGAAGGTTCCTGTAGCGCCGGCGGCCCGCCGGCTCCATGCCTCGACTTCGAAAAATTGCCGGCGAGACGCCGGTCGTGCGTCAGGGCCGCGAACCGGCCGTGCCGGTTATCTTGACGGAGCATCAGCGAGATCGATCTCGAAAAAGAAAAGAGCTTTGTTGTCCGTCATGAAAGCGAGATCCGGGATGTAAAGGTGCGTGTTGCGGATCGCGCCAAAGTCGTGATTCAGATCGAAGAAGAGGAAGCCGTGAGTAGTGGCATGGGGAGGCAGAACATCGGTGCCGAGGGCAACCGATCTCAGCGTGGTGGTCATCTCAACCCAATCTTTACTGTGGCCGGAACCTGGAGAGGAACCGGGAAACGGGAATGGACGGTGCGCGCGAATATTGGAGTTGGCCGTCAAAAGCGTGCGATCGGCTACGTCCTCGGGAGAAAGTGCGCCCAGACGCTGGCGATCCTGGCCGGGCTGTGAAATGACCACTTGGATCGTTCCGGGGTTGAGGCGAATCGGGACGTTATTGTCATTCTTGAAATAGACATCGATGGCGATGATGCCGGCGGCGTAGAAAGAATTCTTACCGAAGACTTCCTTCTTGTAGCGCTCGGCGCGGAGATAGGGGTCGGCCGCAATGGTCAAGTCTTGATGCGAGTCGCGGGCCGGCAGCGACACCGGGTCCGGAGGCGCGCTTTGTCCTAATGCGCCGAGAGGGAACAGCATCACGATTGTCAGAATTGCACGGAGCATGATCTGGGTGGCTATGATGCGCCTTCCCTGGGAAAGGTTCACTCCACTATTGGTATGCCATTGCCGACGGTGCGCCTATAATATCCGGTTTGTAGCGGCGATTGGGATCGTTCTGGATTTTTCCCGGACAGGAGACGGCTCGACGAGAGCCTCTTGGGATGTATGCGCTCTATAGTCTGCTGACGGCCGCGGGGATGCTCCTGCTCTCGCCGTATTTCCTGCTGCGCGGGTTGATCCAGGGGAAATACCTCAGCAACATGCCGGAACGCCTCGGATGGAGGTTTCCGCCTGAATTGCGCGATAGAAACTCTCCCGGCTCGCCGGAAAAATCGATCTGGATTCATGCAGTCTCCGTCGGAGAAGTACTTGCCGTGCTTCCCCTTGCCGAGCAGCTGAAAAAGAGGTTTCCGCAACGCCGCCTTGTCGTTTCCACCACAACGATCACGGGCCAGAAGATCGCGCGCGAGCGGATGCCGTTTGCGGACGCGGTCTTCTATTTTCCGCTGGACTGGCGCGGCCCTGTCATGCGGGCTCTTGAGGCCGCTAGCGCCGGCGCTGGTGATCATCGTGGAGACCGAGATCTGGCCCAATTTTCTGCGCGAGTGCCGCCGCGCTGAGGTGCCCGTGATTTTCGTGAACGGGCGGCTGTCGGAGCGCTCGTTCCGCGGCTATGGCCGCGCGCTTTCGTATTCCGCGGGCGCCCTCTCGGGTTTCCTGAAAAAAGTTTTGAGCGACGCGACACTTTTTCTGATGCAAAGCGAGGAAGACGCGGCGCGCCTGATCGCTTTGGGCGCACCGCGCGAGCGAGTCCTCGTCACCGGCAATCTCAAATACGATCTTGTCGAATCATCCGAAAGCCCTCTCTCTGCGTGGCTCGAGGTCGAACTCGCAAAGAGTGATCGCCGTCCGGTCATTGTTGCCGGGAGCGTGCTCGCCAATGAAGAGGTTTCTGTCCTGCGGGCGTTTGCGGAAGTCGAGCGCGAATTTCCACGCGCGCTCTTGATTCTCGCGCCGAGAAAGCCGGCGCAATTCGACAAAGCGGCAACAGTCGTCGTCGAGTCGGGACGAAAATTGCTGCGCCGCCGCGACCTCATCCTCAACGGAACCGGAAGTGCCGCACTGGCGGAACCGCGCAATGTGTTCCTGCTCGACAGTCTCGGCGAGCTTGGCGAATTGTATCGCCTTGCAGACGCTGTGTTTGTGGGCGGCTCGCTCGTTCCCGGCGGCGGCCACAATATTCTTGAGCCTGCCGCTTTCAGCAAGGTTCCGGTCTACGGTCCATCGATGGAAAATTTCCGCGAAATGTCGGGGAGATTTCTCGCGGCGGGCGCTGCAATCCAGGTGAAGAGCTCGGAAGAACTGGGCGTCGCGTGGGCGAGCTTACTCCGCGAACCGGAGCGCGCCGCTCGCATGGGGACTTGCGCGCGGGAATTGGTGGACCGGAATCGCGGAGCGACCGAGCGTGTTCTGGAGCACATCGAGCGTGTCATAAGTTCAGAACGGGGCGGAAGGTGAAGCGCTCTTCGGGATGGCTTCGCCTGCTGTGGCCGCTCTCTCTCCTTTACTCCATGATTGCGCGCGCGAAAGCGTGGTGCTACGCACGAGGCATTTTCCGAAAGCGCAAATTGCCGGGGACAGTCATCGGTGTGGGAAATCTGACGGTTGGGGGTACTGGCAAGACGCCGATGGTGTTGGCGATTGCGGAGCGCCTCGCGCAGGAAGGGAAGCACGCGGCGATTCTGACGCGCGGGTATCGAGGGACCACGCATGCTGGCGCGAGCGGCGTTCCGCAGAGCGATGAAGTTGCGCTCCTGCGCGATCGGCTCGCGGGAAAAGTTCAGCTTGGTGTCGGAGCGGATCGATACAAGAACGGCATGGTTCTGGCGAGACACGGAATCGACTGGTTTGTGCTGGACGACGGATTTCAGCATTTGAAACTGTCGCGCGATGCTGACGTCGTGCTCATCGACGCGACGGATCCATTTGGCGGAGGCACGGTGCTACCCGCGGGACGTTTGCGCGAGCCGCTCTCGGCGCTGCGGCGCGCGGACATTGTAGTCATCACGCGAAGTGTGCAGGCGCCCTCCCCCGCCATTGAAGCGATCCTTCGCCGGTATACGAACAGCCCCATCTTCTATGCTTCCACGCGATTGGAAAGCGTGTTGCGCGTTCCGAGGCTCGAGGTGGCCTTACCGCAGCGGGATTGGCGGACGGCGCGATTTCTCGCATTCTGCGGGATAGGGAACCCGGCCGCATTTTTCGAGGACTTGCGCGTGTGGGGATTCCAGGCGGTTCAGCAGCGCAGCTTTTTGGATCATCATGTGTACACGGCGAGGGAGGCGGCGCGATTGGAGCAGGATGCGTCAAGCTCCGGCGCCGATGCGCTGCTGTGCACGGAAAAAGATGTGTGGAATCTCCGAAACGTTCAGTTCACGGCGCTTCCAGTTTATTGTTGCCGGATTTGTTTTGACATGCCAGAGGTCTTTTGGAGCGCAGTCACGGACGCAATCGGGCGAGTGAAAGCGGGCGAGGCGCGATGAAAATTCTGGTGCGCGCTCCGAATTGGGTTGGCGATGCGGTGATGGCGATCCCGGCTCTGGAAACGATCCGCCGTACGCACGCCGGCGACGAAATTTGCATATTGGCCCGGCCTGTCGTTGCGGATGTGCTTTCGGGGCAACCGTTTGCGGACCGGATTCTGCAATACGATTTTCGCGGACGGCATGAGGGATGGCTGGGCCGTGAAAAACTTGTCGGCGAATTGCGAAAAGAAAAATTCGACATGGCCGTGCTCCTGCAAAATGCGTTTGAAGCCGCGTGGCTGGCGTGGCGCGCTGGCATTCCCGAGCGCATCGGATATGCCCGGGACGGGCGCGGTCCGCTCCTGACGAAGGCGATTCCGGCGCCGCAAGAGGGCGAGATCCCCAAACACGAATCGCATTACTATCTCGAATTGTTGCGCCGCGCAGGATGGATCGAGGGCTCGCCGGCGATCCCGCCGATTCACTTACAAATTTCGGACGCGGCGCGCAAAGGCGCGGAATCCGCGTTGCGGAGCGCGGGTGCAAGACAAAACGCATGGCGCTGCGCGATTGCCCCTGGCGCTTCCTACGGCGCGGCAAAATGCTGGCCGCCCGAGCGTTTTGCGCTCCTTGCCGACCGCCTGATTTCGGAATGTGGCGCCGATGTGATATTTTTTGGCACGGCAGGCGAGAAGGAAATTGCCGCTCGGATTCGCTCGAATATGAAATCAGCCGCGATTTCTTTGGTCGGTGAGACATCCATGCGCGATCTGGCGGCGCTGTTTGCTTCCTGCTCGCTATTTATCGGCAACGATTCCGGAGCCATGCACGTGGCCGCCGCCGCGGGCCTTCCGGTCATCGGGATTTTCGGGTCGACGGATCCGGAGGGCACAGCTCCTGTGACGGAACAATTCACCTTGATTCGCGAAGCCGTCTCCTGCAGTCCATGTTTTTTGCGGCACTGTCCGGTGGATCACCGTTGCATGACGCGAATTTCTGTGGATTCCGTGTTCACGGCCGCGATGCACGTTAAAAACTCGCCAAAGAATCTTTCTGTCCGGAGCGCCGAGAATGTCTGAAACCGAACTTTTGCGCCGCGCCGTGTTTCTGGACCGCGACGGCACGATCGGCGAGGAAATGGGCTACGTCAATCACATCGACCGCTTCCAAATTTTCCCGTATGCAGCCGAAGCGATCCGCCAGTTGAATCAGGCGGATATTCCGGTAATCGTCGTGACCAACCAATCCGGCATTGCGCGAAACATTTTTCCGGAATCGCTGGTGCACGAAGTCCACAAAAAAATGGTTGCGCAGCTTGCCGCGGGCGGGGCCTGGATTGACGCGATCTACTTCTGCCCGCACAAGTCGGAAGACGTTTGCGATTGCCGCAAACCGAACCCCGGTTTACTCGAGCAGGCGGCGCGCGAACATGCGCTGGATTTGCCTGCGTCGTGGGTCGTTGGCGACCGCTACGCGGACCTCGAGATGGGCCACGCCGCCGGGGCGCGCGGAATCCTGGTGATGACCGGATACGGCCGCGGGGAATACCAATTGCATCGCGCCACCTGGCCCAGGCAGCCCGACGCGCTGGCCGAGAATCTAAGGGATGCGGTGCGCCAGATTCTTCAGATTGGCGCCGGTGCGCCGCGCCGCAATGAATAACCGCGAGGAACGTTTCCTTGTGGTGCGTCTGACGGC
Source organism: uncultured Acidobacteriota bacterium (assembly GCA_963832265.1). Lineage (GTDB taxonomy): Bacteria > Acidobacteriota > Terriglobia > Acidiferrales > UBA7541 > Palsa-360. The sequence continues at coordinate 1,495,829 of CAWHTN010000020.1, read as the reverse complement.
GCTCGGCGACATCCTGCACACGGTTCCGGCGGTTGCCGCGCTCCGGGCGGCCCATCCGAACGCGAAAATCGATTGGGTTGTCGAACGAAAATGGGCGCCGGTGCTGGAGGGAAGTCCGGCGATTAACGAGGTGATTCCGTTTGACCGCCGTTCGGTGTGGGGCGCGATCGAATGCGTTCAGCGCCTGCGCGAGAACCATTACACGTGCGCCATCGATTTTCAGGGTCTCTATAAGTCATCCATACTCGCAGGGCTTTCCGGGGCAGAGCGCCGCATTGGTTTCGATCGCGCTTGGGCGCGCGAAGAGGGCGCGGCGATGTTCTACACCGAGCGCGTGATTCCCGCCGGGCGCCACGTTGCCGAGTTGAATTATTCACTCGCGGAGCAGGCCGGAGCATCTCGACCCGCAACACCGGAATATCCGTTGCGCGTCCCGGCAGGCGGCGCGGCATCGATTCGCGCGCGCCTGCATGATCTTGGAATCGGCGGAGAGTACATCGTGGTCGGCCCCGGCGGAAGCTGGCGCGCGAAATGCTGGCCGGCGGAGCGGTATGGTGAATTTTGCCGCGAGTTTGAAAAGAAAAATGAGATGCGCGTGATCGTGATTCACGGTCCGGGTGAAAAATCGCTCGCGGAGGAAGTGGTGCGCGCAGCAACCCCTGCTCGCCCTGCGGTTATCGCGACGACGATTGAGGAATTGATGGGACTTCTGGCGCATGCGCGATGTTTGATCGCGGCGGATTCAGGTCCATTGCACTTGGCGGCGGCGCTCGGCACGCCGGTCGTCGGTTTGTATGGCCCCACCGATCCTGCGCGCAACGGCCCTTTTGTGCCCGGTGCGGTGATCGTGGACAAGGCGTGGCCGGAGGAGATCAGCTACAAGCGGCGTTCGGATTACTCGGCGGCGATGCTGCGTATCTCCGTCGAAGACGTGCTGGCCGCGACCGACGCGCTTCTGAAGGCTCCTGCTTGAGCTCCAAAACAAATTTTTGGATCCGCTGGCGTGTCCGCGTGGGATATCCGGTCGGCATCGCGGCGTTCGTGTTCGCGCGCCCGCAACTGAAATGGCTGCTCTGCGGAGTGGGCGTTGCAATCTGCGGGTTGCTCCTGCGTGGTTATGCCGCGGGACATCTTCGCAAGCACAAGCAGCTGGCAACCTCGGGACCGTACGCATTTACTCGGAACCCTTTGTACTTGGGTAGCGTGTTTCTCGCCGTGGGATTTTCTGTGGCCAGCCATTCGTGGATTTCCGCCCTGCTGCTGGCCGCGTATCTTGCGGTATTTTATCCCGTCGTGATCCGGCGGGAGCAGGGCGAACTCGAAGCGATGTACGGCGCCGCATTCGTACAATACGCATCGCAAGTCCCCGCGTTCTGGCCCCGTCTTTCCGCCGCCATGGCGTCGACAGAACGATTCTCGTGGCCCCTCTACCGGCAGAATCGGGAATACGAAGCGGCCATCGGCCTGGCGGTGGCGATGGCCATCCTGTGGACGATCATGCTGTGGCGGGGCGGGGCGTAGTAGAACAGGCTTCAGCCTGTTGGTTTTCGTACTAGGAATATCAAAACCCACAGACTGAAGCGTGCGCTACTGAGCCGCGTAGAGGAATGTGCTCACGCTCAGCGTGCTGCCATCGGTACTCGCCGTGATGGCCCCGTCGCGATCGGTCCGATAGACGCGCACGCCCGCCGCTGCCAGCCGCTCGGTCACTTCGGGAGAAGGATGGCCGAAGCTGTTGTCCCTCCCCACGGAAATCGCCGCGAACGCCGGATGCGCAGCGGATAAAAACGGGTCGGTCGTCGAAGTCTTGCTTCCATGATGCGCAACCTTCAAGAAGTTCACTCCGACAGTTTGATCCTCGGCAAGAATCTTCCGCTCCGACGGCCGCTCGATATCTCCCGCGAGCAGCAAAGTTTCAGCGCCATCCGTCAGACGCATGACGAGAGAATCGTCGTTCTTCGCGGTCTGGCCTTCCGAAAGATCGTCCGGCCACAGGACACTACCCGACACGCCATCCTCGGAGAATGAATCGCCCTGTTTCAGATGCCGGACCAGCACGCCGTGCGCTCGCGCGGCTGCAAGGACGTGCCGGTAGGCCGCGCTTTGAATATCGCGTCCAACCCACAATTCCCCGACGCGAAAATTTTCAAAAATGGCTGGCAAACCGCCAAGGTGATCCTCATGGGCATGCGTGAGGGCGACAACGTCAATTTGCTTCAGCCCGCGCGACCACAAGTACGGCGAAACGACATCCTCGCCAACGTCGATTCCGGAGCGCATCCCGCCCGAATGAAAATTTCCAAGTTCGCCGCCCCCATCGACCAGCATCGTGCGCCCGCGCGGGAAGGAAAGAAAAAGGCTGTCGCCCTGGCCCACGTCGAGCACCGTCAATTCCAGACGCTGGGGAGTGAGACGCGGCGGAAATGGATGCGTGGCGATGACGGCAGCAGTGACAACCAAAGCAATCGCGGCGCTCGATGCCCACTGAATTTTCCATCGCAATCGAAGGGCCGCGGATAGCGCGATTGCGAAACCGACAAAGGCTGCCATGAGAGCGACGGACGGTCCCGGAATGCGGTAGCTCGCGCCATGCCAGCCTGCGAACCATCGCACGGATGCGTCGAGCATCGCGAGAATAAGTCCCAGAAGTGTTGACATCCATCCCGCGAGCGCTGCGAGACATGAGAGAAGCGCAAGCGTGAGGAACCCAATCGGAACAGCTAATCCCGTCAGCAAAAGCGCTGGAACATTGGCGAATGGTCCTGCCAGGGCGACGCGATGAAAATAATAAGCGAGCGGAGGAAGCATTCCGAGTTGAAGGATGGCGGAAATGAAAATGATCTCCCAGAAATAGAAAGCGGCCCGAAAGGGATGCGTGACGCAAGCCGGAGCCGAAGGGTGCGGCAAAACGCGGCAGGCGCGCGGAAATCCATGCGGCCGCGGCGCGCATTTCCAGCCGGAATTGAATTACGCGCGGGGCGTGAGATACGTCGCGGGTTACGTCGGACAGGTGGTCAAGTGCGAGACGGTAAGGCTCACTTGAACGCGCGATGCAGGGAATGGCAATCGCTCCTATCGTTGCCACCGCTGAAAATGACAAGAGGAAACTCGCATCGGTGATTTCCGAAGGCCGCGCGGCAAGAATCCCTAACGCCGAGATGGCCGCCACGTTGATCAGATCCATGCGGCGATAAATGAGCTTTGCAGACAGAAACACCGCCGCCATAAGAACGGCGCGCAGGATCGGCGGGCGGTCCTCAACGATGCACGCATAGGAAGCGAGCGCAAGAAGAGTGAGAAGAATGCGCGGGAAGAGCGTGAGGCGCAGGCGGCGCCCTGCCCATAGAAAAAATGCGGCGAGCGCACCGACATGCAGTCCCGCGAGGACCAAAACATGATAGACACCCGTTTTCTGAAAATCGACCACACGGTCGCGCTCGACGAAACTGCGGTCACCGAGCAGCATGGCTCGGGCAAGTGCTCCTTCGTCCGGCCTGGACACGAAAAGATTGTTGAGCGTATTGAGAAATCGTCCGCGCACGCGGGCGAACTCGTCGAAAAGAGCCAATCGCGGATGACCCACAATCGTTAGCAGTTGGCCATTCCGTAGCGAGCCCTGCAATTGGATGTTCTGGCGAGCGAGATAGCCGCGAAAGTCAAAGCTGCCCGGGATCGCCATAATTGCTGACAGGGCGAACCCGCACAAGAGCTTCGACGCGATCTCCGGCGCGAGCAGGAGGCGGAGCCGAGCTCTCCGATTCCGCGCCGTAATACGTTAAACGCAAGCCGCCGGCGACGGGTGTGACTCCCGCTGACGATTCGACTTCATCGAGATCGATTTCATAACGCATGCCCCACGGCAATTGGAGCGGATCGCTGCGCAGGCGTCCGCGCCAGCGCAAGGCTGTTTCCGCGTCCAGCTTTCCGGATTCGATCAGAGTGCTGGCAAGATTTGGAGGGACGGACGCGCGTTCCAGATTCGATGCGGCCATGCCGAGCGCTAGCCACGCTCCCGCGGCAAACAGCGCGGCAGCGAGAATCCAATTTCGGCGGAGGGCGATATATCCAATTAGCAAAAACAGAAGCGCAGCGAAAACAACAATTCGAGGGCTCAGCGGGGCAGATTTCATCAGCTCGATCGAGAGGAGAATTCCTCCCGCGAAAAAGGCCACGGGGAAGAGGGAAGGCAGCTTCATGCGCGCCGTCTGAGCCGCACCAACACCTCCATATGATAGGTTTGTGGGAAAATGTCAAACAAATTCATGCTTTCGATGTCATAGGGTCCGTCACCATTCGTGCCAACCAGTTGCGCGAGATCGCGGGCCAAAGTGGCGGGGTCGCAGGAGACATAGTGAATGCGCGCGGGAGCGAGTTTCTTAAGGTGAACGAGCGCTTCCGCTTCCACCCCGGCGCGCGGCGGATCGAGGACGACGAGGTCGGGTGTCTCGTGCCACCGCGAGAGAAATCCTTCCGCCGTGACGTTCCGGGAAGAGACCGAAGCCCCGCCGCTCTGTTCCAGATTCGTCTCGAGGTCCTTCGCCGCGGCCAGATTCGATTCCACGCCGATCACGCGCTCAAACTGTTTGGTCAGCGCCACGGTAAACAATCCCACGCCCGCGTATAAATCAAGCGCCAAGCGCCCGCGTTGCGTTCCGATCACGGCTTCGACGAGGGCCTCAATCAAAAAGCGATTGACCTGGAAAAAAGAAAGATGGCCCACGCGAAAGGAATTTCCAGATGCCTCGTAAGTCAGATATCCCGGCCCAGCCAGATGAAATGTATCGGCGCGGCGGTCCTGGATCAGAATCGATTCCACGTTCGGCAACGAGCGGCGCAGTGCGGATGCGATCGATTCGGGAGAATCGGTGAGCCGTTCGCCGGAAAGATTTAGAAGAATCTTCTCGTCACTCGAATCGGCGAAGGCTTCGATTTCATCGATGGCCGAGAGGACTTTGCCTTGCGAGACTAACTCGCGCAGCCGGGAAAATGTGTCGGCGAGGCGAGGAGAAAGAATCGTGCATTCCGTGACAGCACAAAGTCTCGTGCTACCCATTTCGAAATACCCGATCGCAGCGTCTCCCGGCGAGCCGGCCGGATTCGTTCGAAGTTTCCATTGCGCTCGATTGCGATATCCAAACGGCGGCGACGCGTGCGTCTCAATGGCGCCTGTCCACTGGATGCGCCCGATCCGTCCGAGCGTCTCGCGAAGAATATCCGCCTTGTACCGAAGCTGCGCTTCGTACGGCATGTGCTGGTACTGGCAGCCTCCGCAGCGTCCAAAATGCGGACACGGGGCCGGCACGCGCTCTGGCGAGGGTTCTACGACGTGTTCCAACCTGCCGCGAATGAATTTTTTCTTGCGAGCGGAAGATTCAATTCGAACGAGCTCTCCCGGAAGGACCAGAGGGACAAACACGGTGTGGCCGTCGTGATGCGCCAGGCCGTCGCCGCCATACACAAGTTTTTCTATTCGAACTTCCATTCGGGTCGCTTTCCATTGCGGGGGGTGTGATCCTCGGCCGGGAGTCTCAGGTCAGGTAGAACAAACTCAGGCGAGGAAGATTATAGCGCTCCCACAGCCGTTTCTGCAGGTATTGCCGCTCGAGCTGCGAAAGTTGCGCGGAACTCATTTTTCGGCGGTAGGGCGCGAGTTGGCTGATCCATCTCGCGGCGGATCTCGAGGAGAAATTCTTCCGGCGCGCCGGAAGTCAGCGCGGCGGTGAGTTTTTCTTCCATGACCGTCAGCCGCCGCTCCAGGTCCTCAAGGTCCAGTACGCCCGGAGATTCCACGAGCGGCGACAATTCCGCGAGACGCGCGCGCGTTTCTTCCATGCGCGATGCAAGTTCCGGCTGCGTCGCGCGTACGGTCGCGGCAGCCGCCGAAAGACGTTCGACATTTCTATTGAAAAACGCCCGCAATGCTTCCCGCGAAAATGTTTCTTCCGTTTTCTTTCCGATGGTCGCGACAGGGCCCGTGCCAGCCGCGGTTTCCTTTTCTTCTTCCGCGGCATCGAGCACGGCATCGACGCAATAGGACAGGCTCTTCAATTGACGCCCGCCGGCAGCGCGCCGCGACCGCCCATAGCTTTCAAACGCGCGGTCGATTCCTTTCAAGACGGCGGAAAGCGGAATGCCGGCTTTCTGCCACGTCTCGACGATGGCCCAGTCCAGCGGCGAAACCAGAAGATGCGCGCCGCGCTTCTGCCAGAAATATTCCTCGATTTCGGTGAAATAATTGAAGTAGTTCAGTCCGGCCATCGCTTCGTGGGAATTCAAGATTGGCGTTTTCTTTCCTTCGCGGCGGAAAGAGGAATGGGCGCTTTTTCGGAGCCGCCCGCGGAGGAGCGCTTCGCCGTCTGGTTCCGCTCCCAAACGATGCGAAGCCCTTCCAGCGTGAGAAATTCGTCGATGATTTCGATGTGCCGCGAAGCCCGCGCGATCAGAGGCGCCTGCCCTCCGGTCGCAATCACGCGCGCCGATTCGCCGATCACGCCCTTGATGCGCGTGACGATTCCGTCCACCATGTCCGCGTATCCGTAGTAGAGGCCGGACTGCAGCGACTGCATCGTGTTCGTGCCGATGATTTTTCCGGGGTCCTTGATCTCGACGCGAAACAAACGCGCGGCGCGCGAGAAAAGCGCTTCGGCCGAAATGCCGATGCCGGGAGCGAGCACTCCGCCCATGTATTCGCCGCGCGCGGAGATCACGTCAAAATTAATCGCAGTCCCAAAATCCACGACGATGCACGGACCTCCGTATTTCGTGAACGCCGCGACGGAGTTGACGATCCGGTCCGCGCCAACCTCCTGCGGGTTGTCGTACAGAACGGGCATGCCGGTTTTCACTCCCGGCTCGATGAACAGGGCCTTCACGCGAAAATAACGCTCGGACATTTCCTCGAGCGTGGAATTGAGCGGCGGCACGACCGAGCTGATAATCACTCCGCTGACCGACGACGGATCGATTCCCGCCAAAGTAAAAAGCTCTCTTGTGAGGATGCCGTATTCATCGACCGTCTGATCGCGAGCCGTCGTCAGCCGCCAGTGCGCCACGAGTTCCGCGCCGCGGAAAAATCCGAGGACCGTGTTCGTGTTTCCGACATCGAGCGTCAGCAGCATCAATCCGCCTCGGAAAGAGTCCCCGCAATCACCGGCAAGATTCGTCCGTCGTCTCGCCGCACGCGCAGAAGCCCCCCGGGTTCGAGCCCTTCCGTCGTGCCGGTGTAGGTTTCGGACGCTGTCTCGATCCGCACGCGCTTTCCGTGAGCATAGCTCGAAACTTCGGAAAACCGCGCCACGATCGCTTCCGGCCCTTCCGTAACGAAGCGATTGTAGTAGGAGTCGAGGTGCCGCAGCAACCGCGCAACAATTTCCACGCGGGATTGCGCGTGCCTGGTCTCGATTCGCAGCGACGTGGCAATCTTGGATAATTCCTCCGGAATCCGCTCGTGATTCACATTGATTCCGATTCCCACGGCCACGAAATGAATTTGATCCTGCTCCGCGTTCATTTCGGTCAGGATGCCGCAGAATTTCTTGCGGCCGAAGAGGAGATCGTTCGGCCAGCGCAGGTCGGGCGCAAGGCCGGTCTGCTCCAGAATGGCTTCGCGCACGGCGAGTCCCGCCACGAGCGTGATGAGGGGAGCTTGCTGCGGCGGAATCGGCGGGCGCAGCAGCACGGTCATGTAGATGCCGTTCGTTTTTTCCGAATGCCAGGTGTGCCCCGCGCGCCCTCGCCCCGCCGTCTGCTCCTCGGCGATGACGACAGTACCATGCGGCTCGCCGCGATCTCCCAGCGTCATTGCGACGGAGTTGGTCGAATCAATTTTGAAGAAATGGTAGATGCGCTTGCCGAGCGGCCCCGGGTGCAGCCGCCTGTGCAGCAGTTTCGGCGCGAGGATGTCGGGCACCCTTTCGATCTGATAGCCGGTGCGCGTATGGCCCTTGACGCGGACGCCCAGCGCGCGCAGCCTCTCGATCCAATTCCACACGGTGCCGCGCGTCACGCCGATTTCGCGGGCGATTTTCGCGCCGCTGATGACGATCATCGTGTTGTCGGAGAGCAGCGCGAGCAGCGCGTCAATCCGGCGATCGGTCGTGCCCGGGAAAATTGTGTTGCGCCATGAAAGGTTGTGGGTTCGAGTAGCACAGCCACTCTTGGCTGTGTGGTTTTGTAGTTCGCTCGAACAAGCCACTTGGGTAAAGTGCGATCGCAAAACCCACACAGCCAAGAGTGGCTGTGCTACTAAAGCCTCTCGAGCTGCGCGAGCCGCTCTCCTAATTTGTCAAATTCCGTGCGGCGCTCGGCGAGCGTCGATTCGAGGCCCTTTACTATATGCTCGGGCGCGCGGCTGCGAAATGTTTCATCCTCGAGGCGCGACTGCTTCGAGGCAATGTCTTTCGTGAGGCGATCCAGTTCCTTTCGCAAACGCGAAAGCTCCGCCTGAACGTCGAAGGCCGCCTCATAGGGAATGAACAGTTCAAAATCCTTAGTCGAGCGCACGACGCCCTTCGTCGAATCAAAAGGCGGCTCTGGCGAACGACAGGGAAGAAAGGTTGGCGAGCCGCAAGATTGTATCGAGACTCTGTTCCACGGTGGATTGGACTGAGGCAGTCGTCGGGCCAAGTTGAGCGGGTAGCTTTGCCTTCTGATCGAGCTTCATTTCCGCGCGAATGTTGCGCGCCGAAGAAATAATTTCCTGCAACAGATGCGACCTGTTCTTCGGACGCATGCGTCGATCCGTTCGGCGTGCGGTTCCGGAAAGCGGTCGAGGGCAATCGAGCGCGCGCCCGCGCGCTGCGGCAACTGGTGCCACAATTCCTCGGTGAGAAACGGCATGAAGGGATGGAGCAGCCGCAAGGCGCTCTCGAATGCCGCGAACAGATTCTTCCAGGTGGCCGCCGCTTTCGCCCGGTCGGGCGAAAGCAATTCAGGCTTCACCCATTCGATGTACCAGTCGCAGAAGTCGCCCCAGAAAAAGTGGTAGACGACGTGCGCCGCCTCGTGAAAACGGAAATGCTCAAGCGCATCGTTCACCTGCGCTGTCGCGCGGGCCAGGCGCGAGAAAATCCAGCGGTCGATGAGCGCCACGTCAGCGCCTGCGGCATAAGGCGCGGACGCGCGCACATCGGGAGACGCCAGGGCCTCCAACGTTTCGCCGCCCGCCGCTTCATACTTGTCCAAATTCATGAACACGAATCGCGCGGCGTTCCAAATCTTGTTGGCAAAGGCGCGGTAGCTCAGGATTCGATCCTCGGTCAAAACGATGTCGGTTCCGGGCGCGGCCATGCTCGCCAGAGTAAAACGCATCGCGTCGGTCCCGAATTTCTCGTTCATCTCGACGGGATCGATCCCGGTGCCTTTCGACTTCGACATCTTCTGGCCTTCGGCGTTGCGCACGATCGAGTGCATCCAGACCTGCCTGAACGGAACTCGGCCGGTAAATTTCAAGCCCATCATGATCATCCGCGCGACCCAGAAAAAAAGAATGTCGTAAGCCGTGACCAGCAAGCTCGTTGGATAATATTTCCGGTAGTCGGGCGTATCGTCCGGCCAACCCATTGTGGAAAACGGCCACAGCGCCGAGCTGAACCACGTTTCGAGCACGTCGGGATCTTGCGTCAATTTGCCCGAACCGCACTTCGCGCATTTTGACGGCGCCTCGCGCGCGACGATGATTTCCTTGCAGTCGCCGCAATGCCACGCAGGAATCCGGTGCCCCCACCAAAGCTGGCGCGAAATGCACCAGTCGCGAATGTTGCGCATCCACTCGAAATATTCAGTGCGGCGATTGTCCGGCATGAGTTCGACGTCGCCGCGTTCCACGGCCGCAATCGCGGGCTCGGCCAGCGGCTTCATTTTCACAAACCACTGCGTCGAAGCGCGCGGCTCGATGATCGTTCCGCAGCGGTCGCACGTTCCGACGGCGTGGGTGTGGTCAACAACTTTTTCGAGCAACCCCGCCGCTTCGAGATCCGCGACGACGCGCTTCCGCGCCTCGAATCGGTCGAGCCCGGCGTATTTTCCCGCCGCCGCGCTCATTTTCGCGTCGTCGGTCATGACGTCGATTTCGGGCAGGTTGTGGCGGCGTCCAATTTCAAAGTCGTTCGGATCGTGCGCCGGAGTGACTTTCACCGCGCCGGTCCCAAATTCGCGGTCCACGACAAAATCATCGACGATGGGAATTTCGCGGTTCATCAGCGGCAGCAAAACCATCTTGCCGATCAAATGCTGGTAGCGCGGGTCGCTCGGATGAACCGCCACGGCCGTGTCCCCTAGCATCGTTTCGGGCCGCGTCGTGGCCACGACGACATGTTCGTTCGTCCCCACGATCGGGTAGCGGATGTGCCAAAGGTGGCCCTGCCGCTCTTCGTGAACGGTTTCCAGATCGCTGATCGCGGTGCGGCATTGCGGGCACCAGTTCACGATGTAATGGCCGCGATAAATCAGTCCATCTTCGTAGAGGCGCACGAAAACTTCGGTCACGGCGCGCGAAAGTTCCGGCGACAGCGTGAAGCGCTCGCGCGTCCAGTCGCAGCTTTCGCCGAGCTGAACCATTTGCCGCGTGATCGTCCCGCCGGATTCGGCCTTCCATTCCCAGACTTTTTTTTCAAACGCTTCGCGGCCCAGGTCGCGGTAATTGATGCCTTGCGCGGCAAGCTGGCGCACCACCACGCGCTGCGTCGAGATTCCCGCGTGGTCGGTCCCGGGCAGGTAGAGCGTGTTGTAGCCCTGCATTCGCCGCCAGCGCGTCAGGATATCGATCTCGGTGTGGTCGAGCATGTGGCCGATGTGCAGCGACCCGGTCACGTTCGGCGGCGGGATAACGATGGAAAACACCGGGCCCGGCGCATTCACGTCGGCGCGAAACAGGTTTTCTTCCGCCCATTTCTTCGCCCACCGTTGCTCGATCAGTTGCGGCTCGTAAGCCTTGGGAATCTCTCTCGGCATGTTCTCCAGCCCTGTGGGTAAGACGATTACTATACGGACGCTCGCGCGGACGGTCAAATGCGCCTCGGGGCGCAGGGATGCCCAATCGAATTGATGCTCAAAAAGAATCGCAGTGGGAGGAAGCTTCTAGCGTTTCGTGACTTCGCGGTGGACGAGCGCCTGAACGACCGGCCGCAGAAATTCCTTGGTGATGATGTCCACCACTTGCGGGCGCATCTTCTCCAATACGCGCTGGACGACGGCCTCAACCAAGGCCGGGTCTGGCGAACCAGGCAGGGCGGAGTTTCCCGACGCAGGTTCGGCATTTGCCGTGGTTGCCGCGGGAGGCTGTGCAAAAGATGCAGGCGCCGGTTGGGTGTTCGCCGCGGGCACCGCGGGGGCTGGTGCAACAGGGGGCGTCGCAGGCTTGGATTTTTCGGCAAAGGGTTCGATTGGTTTGGGCAGGAGGCTCGCAGTCAAATCCGCCCAATCTTGCTTGGGAATCGAACGCGCCGTATCTTCGGCGCTCTGCGGCGACGGCTTCGAAACGGGCGGCGCCGAATTCGCAGGCGCGGATTCGGCATTTGTGGCAGTCACAGCGGGATGCTGTTCGACAGGAATAGGCGACGCCTTGGTTTTTTCCGCGACAGGTTCGGTTGACTTGAGCTGAAGGCTGGATGCCAGGTCGGCCCAGTCCTGCTTGAGAATCGAGCGCGCCGTATCCTCTGCGCTTTGCGCCAAAGGTTTGACGGTCGTCTGCGCGGGCGTTGGAGAGGGCGGCGGCTCGGACATTTGAGCAGAAACCGAAGCCGGCGCGGCTGGCATCGGTTCTATTTTCAAGTGGCTCGTTTCAATTACCTCAGTCTGATCGCCATCTGAGGATTCCGCACCTTCCGCAGTCCAATCCGCTGCCGCCTCCTCGGGGATTTCCTCCGCAGGCGGAGGAGGAACGGAGGCCATCCACTCGATCGGATTGGCGGCAAGATCGTCCGCCTTTGCGGCTTCCACTGTCAGCGAAGCCTGCGAGGCCGCATCCTGGGCGATTAACGGCGTCGATTCCACAATTGTGGAAGCCTGCCCGGCCGGTTCATCTTGTTCTTCACGAACCAGTTCAAACGGCTCTACCGGCTCCATAAATTCGGAATCAGCGTGGGACTTGGCTTCCTCATCCGGCTTCCATGCGCGCATTGGAAGATCAGAGGAAATATCCTCCTCCTGCTCTGGATTTTCCGCTTCGGTCTCAGGTTTGGGCTCTTCCGTTCTCCAGAAGATCGGGTCTCCCAGGGACGCATCACGGGAACTCGTCAGGATTTGTTCGTCGTCAACGGGCTCGACCTCTCCTGTGGCAGATGGCGCGGACTCTTGCGGGGGAGTGTCCAAAAGCTGGCCGAACGCGATCGGGCGTTCGCCTTCGCCGAAGGAAAGACGGTCCACAGGCGGCTGGAATTCCTCCATGGGCAACTCTTCCGATATTTCCGGGGCAGGGGGATGTTCCTCGGCGGTCGCGACTCCGCCTGCCTTGCTTTGTACGGAAACCGCGGGCTTGGAAGCCGCTACGGTCACCAGCCGGTCGCCAAGGGTGCGATCCAGCAGTGTTTTCACCATCGCGATCAGCGGGTCCGGCGGAACAAATGGTTTTTTCAGGATCCCGTCCGCCCCGACGCGCTGCGCTTCGTGTTCATCCAGGGGATCGAACGCGCCCACCAGCAGAACGACTGGAATATGGGCGAAACGAGAATCCTTCTTCACATATTCGCAGACTTCATACCCGTTTCGCACGGGCATGAAAATGTCGGCGAGGACGAGATCGGGCGAAATGTCGGCGAGTTTTCTTACGGCTGCTTCGCCGTTGTTTACCGCAATTACGTCGATACCCAGGTCGGCCAAGGCAAGGGCTACCGTCTTCTGGACGTTGCTATTATCGTCAGCTACCAGAATCTTTGCCACGTACCGTCCTCCCGATTACCGCGGGCGCGAATATACCCTACTGCGCGGGGGCGCAATAAGGCCTAGTCCATTCGTAACACTATGATCCATGTGAGTCAATAAAGACAGGACGGGCATGTGTCTGAATGAACTAGTTGGCCTGATGTCCAGTATTCGGGCCTAGGAGGGCTTCCAGTCGAATCAACCCTTACCGGCTAACGAGGCTGCGGAAAAACTCAATTTTTGTCATTCCGAGGCGCGTTGCGCGCCGAGGAATCTCTCTTTTCCTGAGTTTCAATCCAAGAGGGATTCCTCGCTTCGCTCGGAATGAGAAAATAAATCACTTTCTCCGCAACCTCTAAAACGGAATGAGTTTCCGGAGGCCACTCTTTTTCTTGCTCGTAGATTCCTGGCTCGTATCCGCGGGGGGTGCGGGGGTCGCAGTGCTAGGCGTGGTGCTCGAATCCGTCGAGGAGGAAGCGCCAGCGGGCTGCGCTGTGTCCGCCGCCGCAGGAGCGGCATCCGTTGCAGGCGTGGCTGCAGGCGGGTCAGGCAGGGCGTTCGGACTTCCAGGAGTTACAGTTTCCACCGTCGCCGTATTTCCTATGCTGGAGGTTGGGGCCACGTTGGCGTTTGGCTGCAATCCAAAGCCGATGGTCTCATCGCCGGTTTCGCTTGCGGGCGTCATGGTCGGAGGGCCGCTACGAGCGGCCGTAGAGACATCCGGGCTGGTCTTCAGGAAAGTCACGGTTCGCTTTATCCTGCCCGGACGGTCAGCGGATTGTTCCTTTTGCATTCGCGCGACGGCTGTAGGATCCGGGGGTGGGACCGGGACGCCAAATTTGACGAGCTTATTCTTGGCGTCGCCCGCGAGAGCAGAGAGCGGGTAATCCTTCACGATCCTGCTGTAATACTTGGCGGCAATTTCATTGTGCTCGCCCTTTTCGTAGATTTGCCCAAGCATCCAATTGGCTTGGTCCGCCTGGCTGAAGAGGGGATAGCGATTTGTCAATTCGATCAGCCGTGCGCCCGCGGCTCTATAGGCGGCGCGCATGTAATAAAAACTGGCGACCCTGAAATTGCCTTCCGCCAATACTTCCTGGACGTCGCGCAGATGTTGCTCGGCCTGGGGAAGGAGAGAGCTGTTGGGATATTTTTCCAGGAACGTTTGAAATTCGGCTTCCGCTTGCACGGCCTCCGCATGGTCGCGGTCCGGCTTTTCCATCTGGCGGTAGTGCGCCATCGCGATTTGCAACTGGCAATCCGCCGACTCATCGAGGAAAGGGAAGAACGTAATGAAATCCTTGCATTCGACGATGGATTGCTTGAGCCCCGCGGTTCCCCCTTCTTTGTAGTAGGAATTCGCGATCCCCAGCTTAGCCTTGGCCAGGTATTCGCTGTCTGGATAGGTGTTGATGAGGGTTTCCAAATCCAGGCGGCCGGTGGTGTATCGCCCGCGCTTGATGTCGGAGGTGGCCTTTGCGTAGAGGACCTTGTCGGGCTCGACCGAGGTTCCGGCGACGGGCGCCTTATTCTTCTTACCAAGGCACCCGGCAAGCAGTGTCGTCCCGAGCGCCACGAAACATATGATTCGGCCCTGTTTCAACTTTGATCCTTAATTCCGGCGGGCTTTCCGACTGGGCGGAACCCACCAGTGCCTTAAACTTTTTGTGCCAGCGCTCCGTCAGCCGTTTGCTTCATGGCGCGGACGGCCTCCGCGGCATCGGGGGTATGGAAAATGGAGGTTCCGGCTACCAGAATTTCGGCGCCGGCTCGAACCAGATCTGCCACGTTTTCCGGACCGACTCCCCCATCTACTTCGATCCGGAAGGAATGATTATAGCCCTCTCGAATTCGTTTTAGCTCGCGAATCTTTCCGAGTGCCCCGGGAATGAACTTCTGGCCGCCGAATCCCGGATTAACCGACATTACCAGGATATGGTCCACTTTCCCGAAGATTTCGGAAAGCGCGGACACTGGCGTCGCCGGATTGATCACGGCGCCCGGCTGGCATCCGTGCTCTCGAATCATCGAGAGCGCCCGGTCCAGGTGCGGTGTCGCTTCCTCGTGAACGGAAATCATGTCGGCGCCCGCCTCCGCAAACGCTTGGATGTACAGCTCTGGATTCTCGATCATCAGATGCACGTCCAGGGGTAGCCGGGTTGCCTTGCGCAAGGATGTTACGACAGGGACGCCAATGGAGATATTCGGCACGAAATGCCCGTCCATCACATCCACATGGAGCATCGAGGCGCCGCCGCGCTCCACCGCGCGGATCCCATCTCCCAGGCAAGAGAAGTCCGCAGCGAGGATGGACGGAGCGATTTCTACGGGATAGTTCACAATTTCTCCGCCGCCATCTTACCAGATTGGTGCTTTTGCTCGCACCGTGCGCTCAGCAACGAAAATCATTCTGCCCAAGATCCGAAATTCCTACTGCGCCACAACCATCTCGATGGCTGACTCGCTCGTTATTTTAGTGCCCGGTCCGGGTGTTTGCTCTGTGATCGCGCCCTTTGGCCACTGAGGAGAAGAAGCGTACGTGGTCTTCGCCAGTTTTAGCCCGGCGGAGGTGAGCAGGCGATCCGCGTCCGGCAAGGACATTCCCACAAACCACGGCATGATGTAAGAAGCGGGCGGTTCCGCCTGCGCGACGAGCAAATCGACCCGAGGACTGGCCGCCTTAATTCCGGGGAGCGGGGTCTGTTGCAAAACGGTGTCGGACAGGGCGGCCGGAGCAGAGAACGCGGTCACCTCGCCCAGTTGCAGGCCTACCTGCGGCAACTGGATGCGGGCTACACGAAGGGATTCTCCCAGCAGCGAAGGAGTGGTCGCATTTTGTGGGCCCAGGCTGAGGACGACGTGCGCGCTCTGCGCGACCTTCATGCGCTCGCCTTCCGGAGGACTTTGCCGCGCGACGGCATTGGCCGGCAGATTGCTATAGACCCGGTCGACCACTTTTAATTGCAGACCGCGCCCTTGCAGGATGGCTTGCGCATCCAACGAGCTTTTGCCCACAAGATTGGGCATGGACACTTCGCGGCCTTGAATCGCGAAACGCATCGCCGTCACGGCGCTCAGGAACGCCGCCGCTGCCAGAATGAAAACCAGCAGCCCCATGCGAAATACCCATTCGATGCGCTCGCGAAGACTCATCGATTCTCCGCTTCCAATTTAGCACGCGCGGTCCGCGCCTTCCAGCGAGTAGCAAGAAAAAGCATTTCACCACAGAGAACACAGAGGGCACGGAGAGTACGAGGGAAAATCCAATGAAAATTTCGAGGCTGCAAGAGATTCTCCGATTTTCTCTGTGCCCTCTGTGTTAAGCCTTCGGTTTTTGTCTCTCGATTACGGCGGCGAAAAATCCATCCGTCCCATGCTCAGGAGGAAAAGTCCGAAAGAACCCGTCCGCGCAAGCAACGCTCTCCGCGCGCACAGACTCCCGCAAGATGCTCCCGATGGCGCTCCGAGGATCGGCGACTCGGAACGTGTCTCCCAACCCGCCCAACACTTCGCGCACGACGAATTCGTTTTCCTCCGGCTCGAGCGAACACGTGGAATACACCAGCCGTCCGTGCAGCGCCAAATGCGGGAGTGCGTTTCGCAGCAAACGTGCCTGGCGGTCATGCAGATCCTTCAGGTCTTCGGCGCGGAGCTTCCACCGAATTTCCGGATGCCGAGCCAGCGTGCCCGTGCCGGAGCAGGGAACATCGACCAGAATGCGATCGAACGGGAGTTCGAACGGAAGCGGTTGCGATCCGTCCAGGATGACGGTCTCCACGTTTCGAACGCTCGCGAGTTTCAATCGCTCCTTCATGGCATTTATCCGATGCTCATGGAGATCCGCGGCGACGACATGGCCCTGCGGTCCGGCTGCTCGCGCTAGGAGCAAGGTCTTGCCGCCCGGCGCCGCGCAGAGGTCAAGGACAGTATTGCCAGGATCGGCCGCCACAAGGCCCGCTACGGCCTGGGAAGCCTCATCCTGGATCGCTACCCAGCCGCAGCGTACGGCCTCGCTCGCAGCGGGGTTTCCGCCTTCCATTACCCAGGCATCACGAAGGAGTAGTCCCGGCTGGATGCTGCATCCTGCCCGTTGAAGCGATAAGTTCGAATCCTCGCGCCTCTGCGGGTCGAGCAGATACCCGGAAAGAACGGGAACGCGATTGTTTGCCTGGAGCAGATCACGCGTCCGCTCTTCTCCATAGATTCGAAGCCAGCGCTCGACAATCCAGGTGGGGTGCGAATATTGAATCCCAAGCCGGTCCGCGAGAGGGATGTCCGTCGGAAGAAGACCGGCGACGGCATCGGCCGGTGAATTTCCAGGGAATGGTTCCTTCGCGATTTTGCGCAGGACTGCATTCACTAGAGTCGCCGCGGAACGTTTTCTCGCCCGCTTGACCAGTTCCACCGATTCGTGGACAGCCGCGCGCGCTGGAACGCGGTCAAGAAACAAAAGTTGGTAAACGCCCAATCGGAGGGCGATCCGAACCTCGACGTCGGCCGTGTTTGCGGGATTTTTCAAATAGCGGTCGATGACGAAATCGAGAAGTCTCCGCCAGCGCAAGACGCCAAGCGCAAGTTCAGTGGCCAGCCCGGCATCCTCGGTCTTCACCGTCCCGTCAAGTTCGGCGCGCAGCACGTCATCCGCGTACGCGCCTTGTTTCGCGACGCGCAGCAGGACATCGAACGCAATCGTTCGTGCTTGCGAAATTGGCATAAGCAAACATGGAACCACACTATGCAGAGGAAGGGAAATGACGATGCAGGAGGGGAGTAGGTCAGTTTCCGACAAGAGGTGCCAGCTCGACCGGTCGATGCAACACCCTATAACCAGTTGATCTGACAATACTTCCAATCGAGAATCATTCCGTGCGACAGGACTAAATCAGAACCTAATCACGGCTTTTGTTTTGTTTAAATTGACGCCCGCGAACAAAATCAGCCTCCGAGACCCCTACGAGAGGACTTTGGGCAAGTGTGGCAACGACCCATTGAGACCGCCGGACTTCCCAGGACTTGGGAGCAAATCTCGGGCGAAATACAGGAAAAAACCTTCTCTTCCTACCGGATAGCATCGATTGACCCGCCAGGTTGCAACGATACAGCCTAGTCACTTCGGTATCCGTACAGCGGATAAAGGAGAACGAGAATGTGGCGCAAAACCATCTACATCGCGAGCGGATTGGTTGTGCTTCTCTTCTTGGTGGTTTTTCTCCTGCCATTTATTGTCGACGCGAACAAGTTCAAGCCGCAGGCCGAGTCGGCGGCGCAAAGCGCTCTTGGCCGCAAGGTTACGATAGGCAACATTCGCCTCGCGCTATTCTCGGGAGGCGTCTCGGTCGAGGACATTGCCATCTCGGAAGACCCGAAATTTGGATCCAGCTCTTTCTTGAACGCGAAATCTGTCGTAGTGGGCGTGGAGATGATCCCTTTGATTTTTTCACGACAACTCCACATCACCGGTCCCACCATCGATCGGCCCGAGGTGACGCTGATGCGCTCTGCTTCCGGCGAGTGGAACTTCTCAACCCTGGGCGTGAAAAGCGCTGCCTCACCTGCCAGCTCATCCTCTGAATCTGGCTCGGCAGCAAATGTTTCCGTACAGAAGATTGAGATCAGGAACGGGAAGCTTACTGTTGGGCAATCGGGCTCAAATGCCAAGCAGCATGAGTACGATCAGATGAACCTCACGGCGTCCGATCTCTCTTACACTTCTCAATTCCCATTTCAGTTTTCCGCAGCAGCGCCGGGGAACGGCAGCATCAAGCTGACCGGAAAAGCTGGGCCGCTGAACCAAACCGACGCGGCGCAAACGCCCCTTGAAGCTAATCTGGAAATCCGCAATCTCGACCTGACTTTAACTGGGTTCGTGAACCCTTCCTCGGGAATCGCCGGAATGTTGGACTTTGAGGGGATTCTTTCCTCCGACGGCCAGCAAGCGAACTCGAAAGGAAAAATCACTGCGAGCAAGCTGAAGCTCGTTCCGGGCGGCTCGCCGGCTGGCGAACCAGTGCAAGTTGATTACGACACGAACTACGAGCTCAAACCGCAGACGGGCTCGCTGAGGCAGGGAGACGTTCACATCGGGAAGGCCGTCGCGCACCTGACGGGAACATTCAATAATTCAGGGGAGGTGCCGTCCGTGGCGATGAAGCTAACCGGAGCGGACATGTTGGCTTCCGATTTGGAATCGGTCTTGCCAGCGGTGGGAGTGACGCTGCCTTCGGGTGCGTCTCTCAAAGAGGGCACGATGAATGTGGATTTAGCCATCAACGGACCGGTAGATAAACTCGTCACCACCGGGCCGGTGAAGCTCTCGAACGGAAAGCTAGTGGGATTTGATCTGGGCGCGAAGATGGGCGCGCTGTCGTCATTCGCAGGCATCCCAAAGGGATCGGACACGGTGATCCAAACATTCAGCTCCGACCTGCGCATCGCTCCTCAGGGGATTCGTTCCGACAATCTTAACCTGGTTGCGCCCGCCATCGGAAGCATGACCGGCAGCGGCACGATCGGCGCGGATCAGGCACTGAATTTTCTAATGGTGGCGCACCTCAGCGCTTCGAGCAACCCGGTGGGCAAGATTGCGAGTCTGGCCTCGGCTGGCGGAGGCCAGAAGGGTAGCCAAGGCGGGATTCCCTTCAAGATTCAAGGCACTACGTCGAAACCAGAGTTCATTCCAGAGGTTGGCGCGATGGCGGGCAGTATTGTGAAAGGCGCCGTCGGTAGCGTGCCGGCGAGCGGACAAGAGATCCAGAATCTTGGCAAGCAGGTCGGCGGCGGCCTCTTCGGCAAAAAGAAGCAGTGAGAAAGCAAGAAGTGTTTAAGCTCCCTTACCTCTGCGAGAACCGGATAGGTCTTGATAAACGGTCGGAATATGGGAGATTGTGACGTGTGGCGTCGTTATTTGGTACCTACAGCCTTTGCGATCCGATAAATAACGACCTTCTGTCACGATTCGGCAGGACGCAGAGCCTCAAGCCCACACAGACCCTGCCTGGCTGAAACTACCCCTCTGGCAGCCTCGCCAAGCGTTTTTAGACACTTACGTTAGCAAAGGTCGTTCCGTTTTCTGCTCTGTTAGATTGCTACCAATATCGTTGACGACGTTTTGCACGGTTCTCAGCGATACTTCGAAGTGTATGGCTATCCCGTGCATCTCGGGACCACAAAAAGCACCATCTTCTAAAATTTTCAATTTTATTTCATCTTTTTGGTCTTGGGTAAGTCTTCGCGTTTGTTTCATGTGCGCATTCTAAATGAAGCGGGGACACGGTTCTGCTCAATTTCGCACAGTTTGTGCGCTATACGTTCCATGCGGCTTAATGTCCTCATGCGCCGTGCGCCGCTACACTTTGCATTTCCTTTTTGGGAGGCGCGCCGATGCGAAGTTTTATCCTCGTGTAAACGCATCCGAGTGGCATAGCCGCGCCGCCTTCCCGGCCAAAGCGCAAAAAGCCACATTCCGATAAGCGGGGTGGTCTCAACCTGAATTCCGAAATTGAAGAGCACTGTTTTGCCCTAAATCGGTTAAGTTTCATTTGGATGAAAGAAACGCCGAGGAGGACAAAACAGTGCATACAGAAATTACCTCTCTTTGGGGCAGGAAGAAAGTGGAATTGCGCGAGACCGCGCGCGCGGTGACGCCGTTTGGCGGGTTGGTGGTGTTCTTCGAGTTTTTGCGGCAGATCGGCTATGTCGAGGCGGTGAAGCGCTGTTTGCCGTTTCGCCTCATTTCTCCCAACGCCATCGATCCGGTCGAGACCTTCACGGCGTTTTTGCTGGCGGTGCTGGCGGGAGCGCGGCGTTTTGCGCACTCCAGTGTGTTGCGTGCCGACACCGCGCTGCACCAAGTGCTGGGCCTGTCACGTTTTCCCAGCGACGACACGATACGCAACTTGTTCAAGCGCTTCGGACAGGGACAGTGCCAGCGATTTTTTCCGGAGCTGTGGGCGTGGCAGATGGAGCGGCTTCCGGAATGTGCCGCGGGATACAGTTTGGATTTGGACTCGACGGTGTTTGAGCGTTACGGAAAGCAACAGGGAGCGTTGCGCGGTCCGAATCCGCGCAAGCATGGACGACCCTCACACCATCCGCTGATCGCGGTGCTGGCCGAGGCGCATTTTCTGGTGCATGGATGGTTGCGCAGCGGAAACTGCGGCAGCGCGCGCGGGGTGGTGGAATTTCTCAAGGAATCGCTGGCGCTATTGCCGGAAAAACATGCCATTCGCGTGGTGCGCGCCGACTCGGGCTTTTTCGACCAGCAATTACTTGGTTTTTTGGAAGATCGCGAATTGCATTACATCGTCGTGGCGCGCCTGACGCCGTGGCTGAAACGTCGGGCAGCGGGCATCGTCCAGTGGCGCGCGCTGGATGCGCATTACGCCGTAAGTGAATTCCAGTTGCAACTATGGAGCTGGCGCGGCCCGCGCCGCTTTGTGGTGATTCGCGAACAACTGCGCGCCGAGCGAGCCTCGCTGGGCCGCAAACTGCTGGACGTGCCCGGCTACACCTTTCGTTTGTTTGTCACCAATCTGGCAGCGCCGCCCGAGGAAATCTGGCGCGACTACAACCGCCGCGCCGACATGGAAAATCGCATCGCGGAACTGAAACACGATCTGGCGGCGGACGATTTCTGCTTGCAGGAGTTCTTTGCCACCGAGGCAGCTTTTCGCGGCATCCTGCTGCTGTTCAATTTGCTCGGAGAATTTCAGCGCGCCAGCCAACTCACCGTGTATCGCCAACCCGCCACGCTGCGCACTCAGGTTTTTCTTTGCGGCGCTCTGCTGGGCCGCGCCGGACACCGTTTGGTCCTGCACTTGTCCGCCTCCTGGGGCGGCCTGCATCAACGCAAAACCTTGCTGGAAAACGTCTTACACTACATAAATCCAACTTCGCCGAAGTTGCATCCTCAACCCGCAACTTGAACCCCAAATCGGTCAAATGATCCCTATGAATCCACCTTCAACTTCGGAATTCAGGCTCAATGGGTCGTTGCAACACTTGCTCAAAGTCTTCTTGTAGGAGTCTAGGAAGCTGATTTCGTTCGCGGGCGTCAACCCAGACAAAACAAAAGCCCTGTTTAGGTTCTGATTGAGTACTGCCATACTGATTGATTCTCGATGGGAAGTATTGTCAGATCAACTGGTTATAGGGTGTTGCATCGACCGGTTGAACCGGCAGGACTTCTCAGGATGTGGCGCCAGCGCAGTCGATCCACACAACTGAAATTCCTATGCCGGGCACTCGCGGTGGAACGGAAACATGACGATGATGGTATTCAACACAGATGCTTGAAAGCAGGGCTGGCGCTTGCGATTGCCCTGCCAGCCAAGCTACTTATTGTTCGCGGCCGCCTCGGCGTCCATCCAGTATGCGTTGCGCGCCCTCAGTTGGAGTTCCGGTTTGTTCCTGAGCCTCATTTCCAGCTTATGGAGTCCTGGGGTCGGCGATTGCGGACTGAAGCTCAGGACGTAGTAGTTTGGCACATCGTTCGAGACGGGTATGAGGAGTCGTCTGAGCGTCGTTGCGTCCTTGAAGGTAAAGTACTCACCGCCCGTCAATTGCGCGACGGATTCGGGCACATTGCGCTGTAAGCCCTCTCGCGCGGTGAGGAACGCCATCCGCGCCAGTCGCAACGGTGGGAGCAGATTGCTCGCGCAGTCCAGTACCTGAACGCCGCGCTTTCCGTGCGCGTCCGGGTCGGCATCTGAGTCGCGGCTCATGCAGCCACCCGCCGGGTATGGCTCATTCGAGTAAGGACTTCCTCCCGGTCGGGGCAACTTCGAGGCCTCGTGCTTCAGCGCAGATTTCGTGCTCGAAAAGCCGAAGCTATAAATCGCGGTGTTTGTGTCGTCAATTGCGCGCAGAGCATCCTCCAAGCTCGTTTGGCTGCCGTTGTCTACCGTCTCGCTGAAGAGCAGGACAGAGCGGCGATAGGCAGGCGGCTGTTTGCGCAAAAGATTGATGCCGAAGTTGAGCGCGTCAAGAATGGCCACGCCCTGATCACCTCCGTGAAGGGTGGTAATCGTCTTGGCTGCCGCGTCCGTAGTAGTGGTGAAGTCCTGTTCGAGGCGAGGCCTGCTATCGAAGCTGACCACAGCGACGCGATGCGGCACGTTGCCGATGACGGCATCCAGCACCGCCTCCAGATTACGGTAGTCACGCAGGTGTGATGCACCCTGCCCCCCGGTCTGCACAATAACGGCCAGCGCCAAGGGCTCCGAGTCGGTATCGGGCTCAAGCCGCAACGATTGCGGAAAGCCGTTATCTGTGAGGATGAAATCGTCGGCCTTTAGCGAGAAGACAACCTCGCCGGCTTTGGTCTTCACCAGCGCCGGCACGAGCACCAAAATGGAGCGCACCGTGATAACCGGGGTCTGCGAGCTAGCCGATGATTGTTCACTATTTTGCGCGCTGGCCCCCGCAACAGAAAGTAAGACCATGCTCAAGAAAGCGCTTACCTTTGCGGAAAGTAGATTCATCCGATATTTCCGATTGGGACCTTTGACTCGCGTATCCTACGCTTCTCCTGCCCTCGACTCAATGAATTTGCCGCCAGAGCCGGCATTGAAACCACTTGGACGGGCCAAGTCCTGCGAAACGGGATTATCGTCATGTGAGCCCCCCCCAAATTCCAGATGACGATAAGCGGACTCATGAGGCCCTATCCGGTGGATTTTTCATCCGCGGTGGGGGCTGGGAAACTGCGAATCCCGGTGAATCAGATCCCAGCCTCCTGACTGAAATACTGGTAATCCTCCCGCCAGCCACCTTGGCCTTGGCCAATGGTCTTGTAATCCTCGATGAACTCGATTGCTCGGATGTACTTCACCATCGTGAATCCAAGCTGCGTCTCGACGCGAAGCCGGAGCGGTGCTCCGTGCAAAATCGGCAACGGCTGGCCGTTCATTTCGTAGGCAAGGATCGTCTGTGGATCTTCCGCTAACTCCAAGCGAATCGTGCCGTAGAAGTATCCCGGTCCTTGAGCGTGTGGCTCCGATGTGGATTTATTGTCAAACGCATAGAAAACGATGTAGCGGGCGGCGGGAAACGGATGGCAAAGTTCGACGATGTGATGTAGAGATACACCGCCCCACTCCGCAATACCTGACCAACCCTGGATACAACAGTGCTTGGTTATTTGAGTTTGTTTCGGCATTGCGCGGAGGTCAGCAAGAGTCAGGCGCAGTGGCTTTTCGACCAATCCGCCGATCTCCAAGCTATAGGTTGCAAAGTTGTCGCGTGTCATCGCCAGAAAACTGTCTTCTTTCGGCGGACGGCCATTGACCCAGAAGTAGGGCGATATGTCCGCGTCTGAGTAATGCTGTGCGGACATTTCATTGCCAAAAAGCAGTGTGCGCACCGGATCGGTGATCGACTGAGTAACTTTCTGGACAAAGCGCGGGCGGCGACGCGAATACACGGTTGTCACGGTATGGATGACCACTATGCCGGCCAACCCGGACAGCCAAACCACAAGAGCCATCGTCAACTGCGGATCTTGCGTCTCCCCCAGAACAATCAACGCCAGCTCTCTCCGGAAACCATGCAGAGCCACGATCGTGATGTGTCCAATGAAGAATACGATGAAGGTGCAAAGAGCTAAGAAATGCAGACTCCGTGCACTTTGTCGTCCGTGAAAGGCTTTGATATACCAAGGGAAACGAGCGGCGACGGCTGGGGACATCGCCACTCCCGTCGCAATACTGAACGGCGCGAGCAAGAATATGACTGCCGCATAACTCAACTGCTGTAGTGCGTTATATCCCCCCGGGGTTTCCACGACGTGGAAGCTCAAATAGCTAAGCATTGCATGCCACGCGCCTGGGACAATCTGCCAGGAAGTCGGAATCAGCCTCCGCCATTCCGGCGTGACGAAGAGCATTACTACGTATGCCAGACCTGTCAGCAGCCAAGCGAAATCTGCGAGAAAGTGCCAATGCCGTCCGAGACCTAGATTTTCATGGCCTGGCAGAGCAATCGCGGATGGAAATGAGGTTTCCTCGTCACTCGCCGTCCAAAGCCGGTCCTCAGATCGCCGTTTCTTCGTGAACTTGAGCCATTCGCTACTCGGAGTACAGTGATCGTTCCAGTAAAGTCTCGGATGTGCGCTCAAGATCTCAAGACCGCTCCGAACGAGAAGTGACAGGAGAAGAAAATTGAAGAAGTGGGCCGCGCGCAGCCACAATGGATAGTCGAGAGGCATTATTCATCACATACTTAGAGCTTAGTTTTCGGTTCTTCCGTGAATGCTCTGGAAAAATAACTAGGGGGAATCGTCCGCCGCCGCGATTCCTGACAGGGTACGTGATACGATGACCCTGCACGCGTGCAAAAGGAATGAGCGAATGTTACCTGGACCATGAGCGCGTCCTTCTATCGCACCCCCCAAGAGCAGTTTTCGCGGTGAGTGCAAGAACGCCACTCAAGACAGCCAAGACCCGAATGTTTCGGACCCTCCACGCAAGACACGACAGTCAGGTTTTTGGGGCGTCTTCAGGCCAAGCGATAGTCAGCAGAAAAGCGCTATCTTCCAGAGCTTCCACATCGTGCGGAAGCGCACGCTCCAGCGCCAGCAAATGTCCTGCAGGCAGATCAAACACGTCGCCCTGGACATGCATTCGGATGTGACCCGCGACAGCCTGCACAGAAATCCTGCCGGCAGCTTTATGTTCGTGAAGTCGCACACCGGATTTCAGAACCGTTAGGACCACCCGAAAATCCGGATGCTTCACCAATGTCTTCGAGTTTCGTCCGGCCTGCCACGCATTTTCTTCACGTAACCGTTTGAGCTCGCCGTTTAGGTCAAACGACAAAATAGGATTCTGCAGCGACTCCCACGAACGAAGGGCAACGGATTGGCCGACTTGTTTTAGAATATCGTTCATTTGTTCTCCTTCATTAGGGAAACCTTTAACCGCCACGCCTCGTCTGGGCGCGTTGCGTCAATCAGCGATCACCCGCCAGTATGCGTGAATGGTCGGCCTGGCTGATGTCCCATACAGCACAGGCCCGATTTGGGATGGGGGTGGAGAAATGGGACTAAACCGGAAGTAATCTTGTAACCGAACCGGCCAAGTCCTGAGAAACAGGATTATCGGAATGTGGCCCAGATTGCAAAAAGAACCTGACTGGCGGGGAAAACCAGTCATAGAGACCAATCGTGCGTCAGAATCGCCGGAGTGTGCCACAACGGGCATTACTAGCTGTGCTTTAATTTGTGCCCACCCTTGGGGCTATCTGCCCGACGGGAATGCGAGCCACCGCTTTCATCGACTGAGCATCGATGGCGGAAACTGAGGCCGAGGGGACATGGGGGTTCGAGCGCCAAAAAATATGTTCCAACTCAGGCAAACGCGCATATCATTGCGCCAGCCGAGGGGTCGTACGGGAAATTCCGGTTTGCGCGAATCAACGCCGGCCTACGGTCGAATGCCGGCACAACAGGGAGGCATCCATGAAAGCTTTGATTGCTGGTTTGTGGCTAGCGTTGATGATGGCCACCGGGACAAGCGCCGCACAATTGGCTCCGTTCAACGAAGTGGGCGTGACCATGGGTCACTGGCACTTCGCTTCGCGCGACGTTCAGGCTAACAAAAAGATCTTCGTCGCCATGGGCGGCACGCCGCTCCCGGGCGGCAACGAGACCGTCTCGTTCCCAGGAATTCGCATCAATTTGACCCTGGGGAATGTGCCGGGATCGGGGGAATCGGTCGGATCAGTGGTGAACCATGTCGGGTTCATCGTGAACAACGTTCAGGAGCAGGTGGCCAAGTGGAAGGCCAACGGGGTTCCCGTGTTGCCCGGCACCAATAACCGGCTGGATCAGGCCTTTGTCGTGACGCCGGACGGCGTGCGCATCGAAATTCTGGAAGACAAGACCCAGACCATGCCCATCCGGAATGAGCACGTACACTTCTCCCTGCCGGAAGCGGAGATTCCCAAAGCCCAGGCCTGGTATGTGGAGACGTTTGGCGGAAAGCCGGGCACACGCAACAATGCCCCGGTTGTGGATATCCCGGGTGGTCAGCTCCGGTTTGCCAAGGCCGACACCGCGCAGGCTCCTACCAAGGGACGTGTGCTCGACCACATCGGCTTCGACGTCAAGGACTTACAGTCCTTTGTCAAGAAGATCGAAGCAGAGGGCATCAAGCTCGATGAGCCAGTCCGCAAGATCGAGGCGGCTGGCGTAATGATCACGTATATCACTGATCCGTGGGGCACCCGCATCGAGTTGGTCCAACGGGCGCCCTCCCCGTAGAAATCGATTTAGCAAACAACCTGCCCGGTCTGGCGCCTGCCGGACTGGGCAAGATGCAGCGGCAAAATTTCCGTCCTGTGGGCTGATCTGTCCCCAACCCTAGAGTCGATCCGCCCGGCGCTAAGCGGACCATCCCAAGTCCCGATAAACGGGGTGGTCTCAATGGGTCGTTGCAACACTTGCTCAAAGTCTTCTTGTGGGAGTCTAGCCTGGATTATTCACGATTTCACTGGCAAAAAAAGAAAAGGTGCTCTAAAAGATTGATGAACACTGGGTTTTCGCGAACCCAGCATTCTCTTTCGGAGCACCCCAAGATGACATCTTGTATACCACAGCTTTCGTTTTCCTTCTACCGACACCGATCCATTCGAGCTGATTTTTCTGGTGGCCAGATCACCAGCGATGCCGGCCTGCTGCCTTTGCGAGCTTTTGATCAGCGGCATGGACTCACTCGCGGCTTGGCAGAGTGCGTCTGTGATGATCGCGACGATTCGCGTGTGAGTCACCCTGGATTGTCGCTGTTTCGCCAGCGCCTCTACCAGATCATCGCTGGCTACGAGGACGCCAACGATGCGGATCGCTTACGTCACGATCCGGCATTTCAGATTCTTGCCGATCAGACGCTCGGTGAACCTCTCGGATCACAGCCAACTCTCAGCCGCTGGGAGAACTCACCCTCCCCGCGCGATCTTCTCAAGCTGCAAGATGCTCTGCTCGATTGGTTTGTGAAGATCTGCGGAGAACAGGTTCGCAAGCGGGGAGAGATCCTGCTGGATGTTGATTCCACCGACGATCCAACGTACGGGCAACAGCAGCTCAGTTTTTTCAATGGTGGCTATGACCAGCACATGTATCATCCTTTGCTGGTCTTTGAGCGTCACACCGGTTGTTTGTTGGCCGCCCGATTGCGGGCGGGCGCGGTCTCTAGTCACGCCCGCATCATCCCCTTGCTGTTACGCATTGTCCCGCGACTCCAGAAAGAGTTTCCCAAGGCCCGCATCAAACTGCGCGCTGACGCCGGGTTTGCTCTGCCACTGCTTTATGAATTCTGCGAGTTTTTCGGCATCCAGTACGCCATCGGCATAGCTGCCAACTCACGGTTGCAAGAGAAAGCGCAGCGGCTGCAGCGTCGTCTCGCGAGACGGTATCGTCGCACCGGCAACCCGCAGCGCTCCTTTTCCAGCTTTCTGTATCGCGCTCACAGCTGGTCTCATCAGCGGCGCATCTGCTACAAGGCTGAACACACCGAATCTGGAACCAACGTGCGCTTTCTGGTCACCAACTTGAAAGGCCGCAGCCATTCCATTTTTTCCTTCTATAACGATCGCGGGGAATGTGAGAACCGCATTGAAGAATTCAAGAATGGTTTCGCCGCTGACCGCTTGAGCTGCCACCGCTTCCGAGCCAATGCGTTCCGCCTGTTGCTGCACAGTTTCGCCTACAATCTCGTCAATCTGTTTCGTTTGCAACTACCTTTGTCGATGCGCTCCGCACAAATCGAAACGCTGCGCATTCAGCTGTTCAAGATTGGCGCGCGCATCCGCGAAACAGCTCGTTGCATCCGCATTCACCTGGCCAGCGGCTGGCCTTTTCAGAATCTCTTTCAAGCCGTCTGCAACTCCTCTTAGATGGTCTCGCCTGTTCGACAACACACTCTCGGATGGGCCAGGCGGAGCTATCTCGAAAAACGCTTCATAAGGTCAAAAGAGCAGCCGCGCAAACTTCTTTGAGAGTCGACGACAGGCCGCCATCCTTTCCTCCCTCACCAATCCGTTTTCTGCGCTACGATTCTCGCCTCTCATGAATTAACCAGGCTAGGAAGCTGATTTCGTTCGCGGGCGTCAACCCAGACAAAACAAAAGCCCTGTTTAGGTTCTGATTGAGTACTGCCATACTGATTGATTCTCGATGGGAAGTATTGTCAGATCAACTGGTTATAGGGTGTTGCATCGACCGGTTGAACCGGCAGGGATTATCGGAATGTGGCCCAAGCCACCTTTAGATCACCCCTAGTCTCCAAAACTTGCCCCTTCCCAGCCCTGTGGCCACACGCAGCGAACTCGGGTGAGGCCGGGAGACCAAGACGCGGGTCGCGTGGGATGAACTAACCGAAGGTTTATCTTGAATCATCTTTGTTCTTGAAAGATGCGACAAGGTCCAATGTTGCGGCCTTCAGTTGCTCGACCAGAAAAAACATCACGCCAAAAAATAAATTAGAAATATGCGCCTTTCGAAGAGGCCGTTTGCTTTCCAACCGCCCAGGTGTTCACCCAGAAGGAGCGATAAGACCATCACGCTACCAACGAGTGCGATTCCCACCATCATCTTAATAAATGTGTCAGGAGTTTTAGCGCTCGCAGCAGCCTTTGTAATTTGCTTGACCCCTACAATACGAGCATCGACTGACAGTTTGTTAAATTGGTTTATCATCGTCTTTATTTGGAACCAATCACCCGGATTCAGCAACAAACGGTCCACAACTATTTCATGCACACCAACTCTAATTTTTGGTTGTAGGCTTTCAGGACTGACTTCTGCCACTTCGGCTGACAGGATTCTTGCCGGTTCAGAACAGCTAAATTGCAAAAGGCGTTCAAAATCGTCCGTTCGGATGGCGTCATTCCCCCAATTCTTGACTGTGATTATCACGAGGTGAACTTCTGTTACTGGTGCCCCGTCAAACAGGATTTGCACTCGGCCCGCGTTAACCAATTCATGGACGCCTAGCACCCGCGTGCTTGAGAACGAATAACTTAAGCGCTTTCTGCGACGCCCAGCCAGAAATAAGCTTACTGTTATGAAAATCGCCACGAGAGCAAGAATTGTTCTAACCATTGGATCACGAAGGATTGTCACCCAGTGTTGCAAACTTCACCTTCGGGGGGCGGCGCTGACGCGACCATTGATAAGTTAGCAGTCTAGCTTAGTATCAAGTCCTCAATAAATTATAGTGAATAGGGTTACCTTGGTGATAGCAAGTGCCTGAGAAACGGGATTCTCGTCAACTGGCAATCGGGGTTTCCCACATGACGCGAGGAGCGTGACCTCGCGTCCCTACAGTTTTGAACATGCATCTAGCGCGAGCGTCTTTTCCATCGCCATGGTTTTGGCCTGGTCGGGGAAACCATACACATGAACAGTGAAGTAAGTGCTGCCCTTCTTCACATACAATGCTGTCGCCAGACCGGACTTGTTTCCGGTAGGGAAGGAGTAGACTGCGTCTTCACAAATGCCGCCGGCCGGCGCGGTTGTCTCACTGCTGACGACCGGCGTCTTTGCGAACCCGAATGCGCGTGCGTCGCTCATGAGCACCGCGACTCTTTTAGCGTTGATCGAGTTCGGCTGGTTGGGCGCCGACCATCCGCACATGGTTGGCGTGACCTGCTTCGCTGGATCGACGTTCGTGCCGAGGACCGCGCTGACCTGCGCCTGCGTGAGCAGGGAACACGGATCGGTTCCGGCGCCGCCGGCAAATGCTAACTGGGAACTGCAGAGCACTAAACCGAAAATAGTTCCGGTTATCGCGCCGAGCGTTAGTTTCGAGTTCATGTGGTCACCTCCTGGAAATTGGCTGCGTGCTGATTTTGTCACGTGGCCTGCGCCGCGGTAGCCAGTTCAGCCAACTTTTGGCTGAACCTCAATCGAGGCATGACAAATTGTAGCCCAATTAAACCACCAAGAATCCTTCACTTCCGGGGACCTAGAGTTGCGCGCTAGCTGTTCGACCGTTCCAGTGCCTGAGAAACGCATTATAAAAGGGCGCCCCTTTGCAGTAGGTTTTGATCGTTCGCATCAACGCCTACAGAGAGGAGCACCCTTATGAATGACGCCAAGTATATTGGGATGGATGTTCACCAAGCAACGATCTCGGTGGCGGTTCTGGATTCCGCCGGCAAGCTGGTGATGGAAGCGATCCTGGAAACGAAAGCCGAAACGATTCTGCAGTTTATTCACGGATTGCGCGGTAGTTTGCACGTGACCTTGGAAGAAGGAACCTGCGCGGCATGGTTGCACGATCTGCTGAAGCCCCACGTCACGCAAGTGTTGGTGTGTGATCCGCGCAAGAACGCGCTGATAAAAGCGGGGAACAAGAGCGACCGCATCGATGCTCGGAAGCTGGCCGACCTGTTGTACCTGAACAAGCTCAACCCGGTCTATCACGGCGAAACAGGAATTCGCGCGCTCAAGGAAGTGGCCCGCAGCTATCTGGCATTGACCCGCGATACCACACGTGTGATGAACCGCTTAAAAGCCCTGTATAGGAGTTGGGCGATTCCCTGCGCGGGGCAGCGCGTGTACGCACCACGCTATCGCTCGGAATGGCTCGTCAAGATCACCGAAGCCGGCGTGCATCGCCGTGCGGAGATCTACTACCAGCAGTTGGACGCCTTGCGGTCGTTGCGCGAGCAAGTACGACGAGATCTGTTGGCGGAAGGCCGGAAACACAGCGCGATGAAATTGCTGCGCCAGATTCCTTCGATTGGACCCATTCGAGCCGTTCTGTTGATTGCTCTGATGCAGACGCCGCATCGATTTCGCACCAAGCGGCAACTGTGGGCGTACAGTGGTTTGGCATTGAAAACCTCCACGAGTGGAGAATACCGAATCGTGGAGGGTCGGCTGAAACGCTCCAAGAAATTCCTGGCCATCCGCGGCCTGAACGCCAACCACAATCACGATCTGAAAAATATCTTCAAGGGAGCCGCGACCCGAGCCGCTGCCGTCCCCGGACCGTTCCAAGAGTTCCACGCGGGTTTAGTAGCCCGAGGGATGAAGCCAACGATGGCGCGCCTTACCCTGGCGCGCAAGATCGCAGCCATCACTTTGATCGTTTGGAAGAAAGGAGTCGGTTTCGACGCCGAACATTTGAAACAACAAGCAGCTTGAGCGTCTGTCGAGAGTCCATCCCTAGATTCATTTCGGGCGATGGCCGGTTGGTTCTCCCGACGCTCTGGTTCGAGGGTGAGTATCCAGAATCCCGTTAGGCGTGTGCTTCGGGCACCCAGTCTTTCGAGAAACCCTATGCCCCCTCGGACAACCAGAAAAAGCGATAGGCGAAAAGTCTCAGATAGAACCATGGTTGGCACGGCACAACCAGTCTGCTTGTCTGCGTCAGGAACTAACGGGCGTCGTTACGAAAGCACGATGAATCTACGGAAAAGGAAAACTCACAGCGTCTCGTCTCATTACTGGGGCTGGACGGCAAAGCACCTTTTGTTTTGCCGTCGCGGGGAGGCATTTGTCTTGACATCTTCTTTTATAGAACGGGATTATCGGAAGGTGGGATTTTGGGCCGATGCAGGTCAAAAAGCCAGATTCCGATAAGACGACTTATCAGGACTTGGCCACACTCGTACAAGAGCACCTTGTTGATCCCTGATTCCTTTTGTCTTAGCCTGTGCGGGTCTTTCTTGATCGAACCAACGAGGAACACAAATGGACATAGTGTTGGCTATGCGAAAAGGTTTTCTCAACTTCCTTTTAATGACGGTCGCGGTTGTGGCCTTCGGTCTTATGGTCCTAGCGCCTACCTGTCTTGCCCAACCACAGCATAGACCGAGTTCAGGCCAGGTGAACTCCCTAAAGAAATTCCTCCAGAATTATGTAGGGAATTCCGATGACGACAGGACAACCGAATATTCGTCCGCCTTCGTTGACCTTAGAGATGATGGAACACAGGAAGTCATTGTCTACCTCACGGGTGACGGCTGGTGTGGCAGCGGCGGCTGCACCACATTGATATTGGTTCCGAAGGATTCTTCATACGAAGTTGTCACGAAAATCACAATTGTCCGACCTCCCATCCGTATTTTGGTGACAAAGTTGAATGGCTGGCACGACATTGCCGTCCGTGTGCAAGGAGGAGGAATTATCAAAGCTTATGAAGCGAAACTTTCGTTTAATGGCAGGACTTATCCAAGGAACCCTTCCGTTCCTCCGGCCCGGCGACTAGTTGAAAAAGTAGCGGGGGAAGAAGTAGTTCCCATAACAGCCTTAACAGAAAAGGGGACCCCTCTATATTGATCAGAGTCGCGTAGGGACGCGGACCACATTCCGATAACAGAACTTATCAGGACTTGAGTCGTTATTTTTGAACGCGATCACGGGGTCGAGGAGCCCTTCGCTCAGACACTCTGGTTGAACGACGTTGCTTTTAATTTTGCTTTCCGGTTCCGTGTTCGGGAACGATCAGGGAGAAAAACGCAGGCCACCGTGCCAAGGGATTGAGAATGCCCCATGGTGAATGGTCATGAGGATAGAATCGCCGGGTTCTACGGCGGAAAACACCTCGCTGCTTACACTAAAGGATTGCTCCTTTTGAGTCTGGTCCCACGTTACGATCATAGTGTAGACATTCGCGCCACTCTGCCCCCGATCGGCGAGCTTGCGGGTAACAGTAGCTCGGACCTCCGTTGGGGGATGCTTGTCCAGTGCTCCGTTCAAAAAGTATACGGCTGCGGACGTGATCAGCAAGGTTGCAGCCACGACATAGCTTGACCTGGCGAACTTGGGGTACCATAAGTTCAACCCAATAGGAGCCGCAAATAGAAGGATGATGAAAGCACTGATCGTCTCGGTGTGCTCAAGCGTAGGGTAAAGCCTGGAGACGGATATGACAGTTCCGAAAAGTCCCGCGCCGCCTACCAGCAAGTACTGATAAGTGGCCCTTTTCACGGCAGCCACAGCGACACATACCCCGCAGTGATAGCCGTCGTAGGCTTGTCCACATTTCGAGCAAATCTGCATGCACACCGCCCCGTCCAAAGTGGGGCAAGCGAGACTCCATTCAGTTACCTTCACGTTAGTATCGTAAAGACGTAACTTACATGCATTCAGGCGTGAAATGAGTGCAAAATAGTGCGCAACAGAGGAAAGGTTTGATTCATGGTGATCCCGAACAAATACCTGCCCGGGTTGATCCGTCCTAGGCCAAGTCCTGCGAAACGGGATTATCGTCAACTGGGAATCTGGCAAAATCCCACATGACGAGAAGCCGACTTTTCGAGACTTGGGGGCAAACTGTTGTAGTATCGCTCGTGCAGCGAAGTTTCGCCCTTAGGGCACGGCGCAGGCTTGATTCATGTCGATTCGCGAATTCGAACTGCTCGGTCTCCTGGGCTTTCTGAGGGGCTCCCTTTCCCGCCGGGGCCTTGCGGTAGTTTGTTATTTTGTCCGGCGCTTGCCTGAAGGAGTTGTGCGATGAGGGACAGCAAGAAGGGTGTGCTGGTGGTCGGCCTGACGGTCGCAGCCTTGTGTGCTCCGGTCAACTCCAGCTTCGGGCAAGCGCATACTCGGATGAGCGGCCCGCCGCAACCGCCGAAAGCCACCACAACGCCGACAGGAACGTGGCTGCCGAAATCGATCGCCTACATCAAGGCTTCCAATGCCGGCAAGGACAATCAGTTCGGCTACGCGATAGCGCTCAGCGCCAACGGCAACACACTCGCGGTCAGCGCCATTGCCGAGGACAGCGCCGCCAAAGGCGTCTCCAAGGACCGGGCGATAAATTCCGGCGCGGTGTACGTCTATACTCGAGACAACAAGGGCTGGAAGCAGCAGGCCTACCTTAAGGCCTCGAACGCGGCGGAAGGCGCTCAATTCGGAAACTCCCTGACCCTGAGCGCCGATGGCAAGTTATTGGCCGTCGGCTCTTCCGGAGAAGCTAGTTCGGCCACCGGCATTAATGGCAATCAGAGCGACCGTTCGATGCCGGGTGCGGGCGCCGTCTATGTCTTCGCGCGCGCCGGCGTTGCCTGGTCGCAGCAGGCCTACCTGAAATCGTCAAACACCGGCGGGCCGGATGTAGGCTACCAGTTCGGCTACGCGGTCTCCCTCAGCAGTGACGGAAGCACGCTCGCCGTGAGCGAGACCAGCGACCCCAGCAACGCCACGGGCATCAACGGCGACCAAAAGAACACCAGTGCACCGGATTCCGGAGCGGTGTTCATCTTCAACCACAGCGGCGACACCTGGTCGCAACAGGCTTACGTCAAGCCCTGGAACACGACCTCGTCCGGTTTACTGTTCGGCTACTCCGTCGGCTTGAACGGCAACGGCGACACCCTCGGCGTGGGCGCGTACAATGACGATGGCCGTAGAGGCGCCGTTTACGTCTTCACGCGCAACAAGGGGACCTGGTCGCAGCAAATGCGTGTCATCGCCACGAACGGCGAGGTAGGCGATTACCTCGGATGCTCGCTGGCCATCAGCGACGACGGCAACACCATTCTCGCCGGCTCCGTGGAAGATAAATTCAGCCAAATCAATGCCGGCCAGAAGGACCTTTTGGACTCCGTCGGCGGGGCCTACGTTTTCGTGCGTGCGGCAGGCAAGTGGTCGCAAGAGGCTTATGTGAAGGCCTTCAATCCGCGGGAGAACGACCAATTCGGATGGGCTTTAGCCATGAGCCGGGACGGCAACACCGTTGCCATCGGTTCGCACCTGGAGGACAGCGGCGCCAAGGGCGTCAACGGGGATCAGTCTGACGCCTCCATGGAAGATTCCGGCGCGGTCTACGTTTACACCCGCAGCGGCACGACCTGGAATCCCACGGCCTACGTCAAGGCTTCCAACACCAAGCCCGCCGCGGAGTTCGGGATCTCGGTTGCGCTTAATGGCGACGGCAAAGTGCTCGCCGCCGGCGCGACAATGGAAAATAGCGCAGCCAAGGGCGTCAACGGCAAGCAGGACGATACGTCCGCCGTCAACGCCGGCGCCGCCTACATCTATTACTGACGAGAAGGAGAAAAATGGCATACGCAAGATAGCTTCATTGGTCGCAGCGGCAGTCCTTCTCTCGATCGCAAGTGCGGGTCTTTCGCTCGCACAGCAGGCTCCTCCGCCTGCCGGAGCGGGTGCGGGTGCTCCCGGGCGTGGGGGAGCTCCTCCGCCGCCGTTCCGCATCATGAGACCTGAGAAACGCATTATAAAAGGGCGCCCCTTTGCAGTAGGTTTTGATCGTTCGCATCAACGCCTACAGAGAGGAGCACCCTTATGAATGACGCCAAGTATATTGGGATGGATGTTCACCAAGCAACGATCTCGGTGGCGGTTCTGGATTCCGCCGGCAAGCTGGTGATGGAAGCGATCCTGGAAACGAAAGCCGAAACGATTCTGCAGTTTATTCACGGATTGCGCGGTAGTTTGCACGTGACCTTGGAAGAAGGAACCTGCGCGGCATGGTTGCACGATCTGCTGAAGCCGCACGTGGCGAAAGTGGTGGTGTGCGATCCTCGGAAGAATGCCCTGCTGAAAGCGGGAAACAAGAATGACCGGATCGATGCGCGCAAGCTGGCCGATCTGTTCCGCAGCGGTCTGCTCTCCCCGGTCTACCACGGGGAGAACGGCGTACGGACCTTGAAAGAACTGGCCCGCAGCTATCTGACACGGACGCGAGATGCCACGCGGGTGAGGAACCGCTTAAAAGCGCTTTATAGGAGTTGGGCGATTGCCTGCGCAGGTCAGAAAGTATATGCACCGCGCTATCGCAACCAATGGCTGGCCCAGATCACGGAAGCCGGCGTGTGCCGCCGGGCCGAGTTTTACTATCAACCGCTGGATGCGCTGCAGACTCTGCGCCAGCAAGTGCGACGGGATTTGCTGGCGGAAGGCCGAAAACACAAGGCCATGAAATTGCTGCGCCAGATCCCTTCGATTGGACCCATTCGAGCCGTTCTGTTGATTGCTCTGATGCAGACGCCGCATCGTTTCTGCACCAAGCGGCAACTGTGGGCGTACAGTGGTTTGGCGTTGAAAACCTCCACGAGTGGAGAATACCGAATCGTGGAGGGCCGGCTGAAACGCTCCAAGAAATTCCTGGCCATTCGCGGGCTCAACGCCAACCACAATCACGATCTGAAAAATATCTTCAAGGGAGCCGCGACCCGAGCCGCTGCCGTCCCCGGACCGTTCCAAGAGTTCCACGCGGGTTTAGTAGCCCGAGGGATGAAGCCAACGATGGCGCGCCTTACCCTGGCGCGCAAGATCGCAGCCATCACTTTGATCGTTTGGAAGAAAGGAGTCGGTTTCGACGCCGAACATTTGAAACAACAAGCAGCTTGAGCGTCTGTCGAGAGTCCATCCCTAGATTCATTTCGGGCGATGGCTGGTTGGTTCTGCGGACGCTCTGGTTCGAGGGTGAGTATCCAGAATCCCGTTAGGCGTGTGCTTCGGGCACCCAGTCTTTCGAGAAACCCTATGCCCCCTCGGACAACCAGAAAAAACGATAGGCGAAAAGTCTCAGATAGAACCATGGTTGGCCTTGCACAACCAGTTTGCTTGTCTGCGTCAGGAACTAACGGGCGTCGTTACGAAAGCACGATGAATCTACGGAAAAGGAAAATTCACAGAGGCTCGTTCCAATACGGGGGCTGGACGGCAAGACCATTTTCCCTGTGCCTTGCCGTCGCAGGGGAGGAATTTGTCTTGATTTCCCCTTTTATAGAACAGGGATTATCGGAATGTGGCCTCAATTCGAACCCAACGCCAATTCTCGCATTCCGAGAAGAAGGCTTCGCAGGAGTTGACCCTAATCACCGGGTAGCTGTCACTATTCCCAAGATGACTTACCCCAAAGGAACTCCCAACAAATCCGCGTGTAAGAAACCTCATATTCTGAGCCATTAGGCGATGGTGTTTCAGTTGCCATGCAATGAGGACGTTGCCGTCGTAACGTCGTAAATTGATCCGTCACAGCCGAGAAATTTTGGCGTGCTATACGTGAGCTAAATTGGACAGACGACGCAAGGCTGAGAGTGCATACTCGCATGCCGTCGGGATTCCAGGCATGGAATTCCAGACTAGAATCTTGCTTCGTGCAAATGGGTAGGTGATGCTGTGCATCTCCAGCGCGGCATGTCGCAAAAATACAAGGCCTAAAGTAGAAGTGCGAGTTGACTTTGCGCGGGGAGACCACACATATCCAATCAATCGTAGCGGCCTCATGATTCAATCCGATGACTGCGGCAACTATTCTGTGTTGTCGTCGTGTATCGAAATTTCCGCTAAGACTTGCTAGAGGGTGCAATATTGCAATTCGTACGGAACTTGGTCTCGTCGTTCAACATATCCATACCGCTTTTGATATCCCGGACTCTGTGCGTTCTTGTTTGCGCTGCGGCTCCGAACATTGTCGTCAGCCAAAATTCTCCGACCAACGATAAACAGGAGGACATGGTCCAGACGCAGATGAACAACGTCACGTTTCATCTTTCGGAAACTGTGGCGGTAGAAATAAAATCATTGAACGGTGTCCTCGTGCCTCTCGATAAAAATGAATTCCCCGTCTTTGACGACAAAAACTCGTTCAACCTGCGCATAAGCACGGCTGAGATCGCCATTGATTCGTCAAACTTGGCGAACGTTCTCAATTCTTATGTTTTCGCGGGGCCGCATTCGCCCTTAACAGGGCTATCCATCATCGTTGAGAAGGGGCACCTGAAAGTGAAGGGAAAGCTCCATGACAAAGGGGACATCCCGTTCGAGACGGAGGGGATTCTGATTCCCACCCCGGATGGAAAACTTCGCCTTCACAGCGAGAAAATCAAGGCCATGCATGTCCCGGTAAAAGGTTTGATGGGTCTCTTCGGTATCGATTTAGGCGGGTTGATCAAGGAGGGCAAAGTTCCGGGTGTGCAGGCTCAAGAGGACGATCTGATCCTTGATCTTGAACAGATCCTGCCGCCTCCTCATATAGAAGGCAAGGTGGTCTCCGTACGAATTGAAGGGGACAAAATTATTCAGATTTTTGGCGGTTCGGATGCTAAGCCGGTGAAAAATATCCGCGCCGGAAATTACATGGCCTACAAGAACAACCGTCTCCGCTTCGGCAAGCTGGTCATGAGCGATGCGGATTTGATCCTCATCGATATGGATCCAAATGATCCACTCGATTTCTTCCTGGATCATTACAAAGAACAGCTTTCGGCAGGCTATGCAAAAATTATGCCGGACTCTGGCTTGCGTGTGTTCATAAAAGACTATAACAAGCTTCATCCCACAAAAGCGTCTGCCGGCAACGACAAAACGAAGTGAAGTTGAACTGAGGAACCTCTCGGCTCTTCGCTTAACCGGGATCGAGCCACACCAAATAACAAGGGTTTTCTTTCACAATTTAGCATCACCTGCAAGGCACATGAGCGCCTGTTCCGGATAGGTCTCAATGGGTCGTTGCAACACTTGCCCAAAGTCCTCTCGTAGGGGTCTAGGAGGCTGATTTCGTTCGCGGGCGTCAATTCAAACAAAACAAAAGCCCTGTTTAGGTTCTGATGGAGTCCTGTCGCATGGATTGATTCTCGATGGGAAATATTGTCAGATCAACTGGTTATATGGTCTTGCATCGACCGGTTGAGCCGGCAGGGATTATCGGAATGTGGGCTGACCAGGCACAATGCAATTCTGAGAACTTCCTTATGGCTACAACACCATCAATCGAGCAAGCTCGTGAACGCACTATCGAAGCGTGGATGCTCAGGATAGTCCAGGATGACGGCGTCGCAAGATTCGACGATCTTCAAATAAACCAGATTGACAAGTTATAGGAACCATTTCGACCCACGTATACTTTGAGACAGTCAAAACTTCCTCGTCGTCTTACAGTTTCATTTGGGGGAGTTAGAACCGATCCAGGGTTGGTCGGAGCCAATATTATGCGGTGCTTCATGCGTGGCCGCGTAGGAGTCAAATGCCACAAATTGTGAAAGTTTTTAGGGTCAGTCTTTTTGACTGGTGGGCTGGCTATGACCTCGCTACAGTCAAGTCAGCCTATCTCGCCGAATCAGGTTTGGCCAAGGAAGAAGCCTTTGATGAGGAGGAAGAGCTTCCACAGGGTGCCCTGGATACGGTGCGCATCTACACAAACCGGTATGCGAAAGAATCGACCACCTTTCAACAAGAGCTTGCCCGCATGGTGGCTGAAGGTCAAGAGTTCCCTTGTTACTTCGCTGGCCGGTTGTCCTTCTCAAATTAGGTTTAGATTGCGGCTTTTACGTCGGGCGGCCCTTTGGTGATGATTTTGTTATGCCAACTGAATCCACAGAGCGACGACACCAACCACGTACCAATTTGTCACAGGTCGTTTTCATTCGTCCCTTCGACTCGAGATTGCCGCCGGATTTCTGCACCACATTTAACGTTTCTCAAGACGGCGTGTATCTCGCCACTTCGGCAAGTCATTACGCTCCTGGCGTGAACATATATCTAACGAGCGATTTCCAACTTGGCAGTCCAATGACCTACGCAATGGCGGGTGTTGTGGTACGAGTGGAAAAGCTAGAAGAAGACAAATGGGGCGTGGCAATTCACATCTTTTCACCATGATCGTCAACGGTCCAGTAAACGTTAACGACGAAATTGATCTTAGTCCTCAATCCCTCGTCTCTGTTGCGTTATAAACACCACCTTTAGTGAAAAGATTTATAGCAGATGGTGTTGCATCGACCGGTTGAGGCGGCAGGCGTTATCGGGGTGTAGCTTACCTTGGCGCACGCAGGCGAATACGGAGCCATATACTGTAGCGAGCTTTTGCCACGACGACTTGGAGTCCTCAGGAGGTGGAGATGGCGCGAAAATACAAGGTGAGGTACACAAGGCGATTGGACCGCTGGCCGGACCCCATCGTGTGGATTTGTGGCGTGCCGGATTGCAGGCATAAGTATTGGATTTTCGCATGGCTCCACGCTGCGTGGCGGCGTCCTTGGTTACTAAGGCGTGGGCAGGCATGAGGCGGCGGAGAGGCATGAGTGGTTCAAGTCCTGACAAACGGGGTGGTCTCAATGGGTAGAGAGAGGGACAAGGTTTCTCGTATGTCAGCCCTACGAGCTGCGCATAAGCAGCACTGATCGCCGTCGAAGTCTTTTCCACATTCGGGGCAAATCGTCACGCAATCCCTCACACGAAGGAGTCTCTTTTGAAACTACGCGTGCCACGAAAATAAACAATAGTACGTGTTATTTAGATTACAGAAAAGATGCCAAATGTCGCTACATACAGCATCACTGCCTTCCCTGTCAGTAGAATCTTTCGCCCGTAGCCAGACGCGCGCCGTTTGCAAATTCACGCGAGGAAAGTTTCTTGCGCCCTTCGATTTGCAAGGCCTCCAGCCGAATGCAAGTGCCTTCGCCGCACACAATATAAATTTCCTTTGTGGAAGGAACAATCTCCCCCGGCGTGACGATTGCCCCTGCCGCGCCGCGCGTTGCAGGACGGCCCCATAGATGGCAGGTTTGCCCTCGAAACGTGGCGTATGAGCCGGGCCAGAAAGTGAAGCCGCGCATGCGATTGTAAATTTGTTGCGCGGGCTGTCCCCAGTTAATTCGCCCATGTTCCTTTTTTAGAATCGGCGCGTAGGAGGCGTTTTTTTCGTCCTGCGGAAACGGTGAAATTTCTCCGCGATCGAATCGAAGAAGTGACTCGGCGATCAGTTCTGCGCCTGTAGCGCTCATGCGCGCGGCAAGCTCCGGCGCGGTTTCGTCCGGACCGATCTCGATCTCGCTTCGCAAAAGCGTTGGACCGGTATCCATTCCCGCGTCGATTTGCATGGTGGTGAGGCCGGTGATGGTTTCGCCGTTCGCAATGGCCCAGTGGATCGGGGCGGCGCCCCGATACCGGGGCAGCAGGGACGCGTGCAAATTGAGCCAGCCGAGGCGGGGAATAGTCAAAAGCCTGGCGGGAATAATTTGTCCGTACGCGATGATTACGACGGCATCGGGCGCGACGCGTTTCAAGAACTCTTGCGCGGATTCGGATTTGATCGTTTCGGGTTGATAGACGTGCAACGCCATTCCGAGGGCCGCTTCTTTTACCGGAGAGCTGCTGACGTGCTGGCCCCGGCCGCGCGGCCGGTCAGGTTGCGTGATGACGGCTTCCACCGAAAATTCCGGACGCTCCGCGAGCCGCCGGAGAGAGGGCACTGCAAATTCCGGCGTGCCACAAAAAACGATGCGCAGGGCAGCCATCGCGGTGACAGGGAACTACCATTCGCCGGTCTTCCGCAATTTGCGGATCCGGCGCTTGATCAAGTCTCTCTTGAGCATGCTGAGGTGCTGAAGAAAAAGGATGCCGTCGAGATGGTCGATCTCGTGGCAAAAGGCGCGGGCGAGCAGCCCCTCGCCGCGCATTTCAAAGAATTCGCCTTTCAGATTTTGCGCGCGCACGGTCACATAGGCCGGGCGCAGCACATTTCCGCGGAATCCGGGCAGCGAGAGACAGCCTTCTTCTTCGCGCTGGTCTCCTTCCACATGAATGATCTCCGGATTCGCAAGCACCAGCTTCGCCTCGGGATTCTTTCCAAGGCTCACGTCGACCACGGCAAGCCGCTTCGACAGCCCGATTTGCGTTGCGGCAAGGCCCACGCCCTGGGCCACATACATGGACTCGAACATGTCCTCGCAAAGCTTGGCAAGCTCGTCGTCAA
Source organism: uncultured Acidobacteriota bacterium (assembly GCA_963832265.1). GTDB lineage: Bacteria > Acidobacteriota > Terriglobia > Acidiferrales > UBA7541 > Palsa-360. The sequence continues at coordinate 1,453,299 of CAWHTN010000020.1, read as the reverse complement.
ATTTCTCCACAGGCTTGGTCGGCGACTCCAGCACGGCGGCGCCATATTTTGTAATCGGATAAATCATCTCAGTCGTTCACTCGATTCATTGAATCCACAGATGAACACAGATAAACACTGATCTTGTTCTTGGGAATAGATTTTATCTGATCTGTGTTCATCTGTGTTTATCTGTGGCTTCAAAATTCCTTCAACTGCTGCAGGTACCCATCGAAATTGCGGCGCGTCTCTCCCAATGAGTCGCCTCCAAACTTTTCGATCATCGCTTGCGCGAGCACCAGCGAAACCATCGCCTCGCCCGCAACTCCGCCTGCGGGAACAACGCACACGTCGGAACGCTCGTAGGCGGCGGAAATGGGCAGCTTCGTCACCATGTCGACCGTGCCGAGAGGGGTTCGTAGCGTGGAGATCGGCTTCAAGTAGCCGCGCACGATGACGTCCTGGCCGTTGGTGATGCCTCCCTCGAGCCCTCCGGCGCGATTCGACGGGCGCGTGAATGTTTTGGCGGCCGTGTCGTATCCGATCTCGTCCATTACTTCGGAGCCGTAGGAAGTAGCCGCCGCAATTCCCGCGCCGATTTCGACACCCTTTACAGCCTGGATTGACATCACCGCCTGCGCCAGACGCCCGTCGAGTTTTTCGTCCCACTGCGCGTGAGAGCCGAGGCCGGTGACAACGTTGTGCGCCACAACTTCGAAAATACCTCCGACCGTGTTCCCGGCGCGATGCACGACGTCCACTTCATTCTTCATTTGGACTTCCGTCTCGGCGTCAATGCAGCGCAAGGGGGAATCCAAATTTTCGCAAACAGCCTGGATCTCACTCCACGCCGCGGCGCGCGGCAGACGCGCCTTGCCGACGGCGATTACATGGCTCAGCACTTCGCATTCAAACTGGCGGAGCAGCAGCTTGGCAATCGTGCCCGCTGCCACGCGCGCGGCAGTTTCCCGCGCCGACGCGCGCTCCAGGATGTACCGCGCGTCATGGAGATTGAATTTCATGGACCCGGCCAGATCCGCGTGGCCCGGGCGCGGCGCGGTCAAACGGCGCTCGGCGCTTTCGGAGTCAGAAACCTTTTCAACGGGGAGCGCTTTTTCCCAGTTAGCCCAGTCACGATTCTCGATGCGCAGGGCGATAGGCGCGCCGATGGTTTGCCCGTGCCGCACCCCGGCCAGGAATTCGACGCGGTCCTTTTCGATTTTCTGGCGCCCGCCGCGGCCAAACCCCAGCTGCCGCCGGTGCAATTCGCGCTGCACGAACTCAAAATCAACGGGCACACCCGCGGGCACGCCGCTGATCCATGCGATCAGCGCCTGACCGTGCGATTCCCCCGCAGTGACGAAGCGAAACATGGAAGGCTCGACATTCTAACGGACCCTGCACGGCGCGTAAAGGAATGAAAGGTCCCCGTGGCGCGGGCTTCAGCCTGCGGGGGTACGTCCTTGCAGGAACTAAACCCCGCAGGCTGAAGCCCGCGCCACTAAAGCAAATTGTGTCCAATGATTGATTTACGATGCTTGACGTCCCTTGCGGCGACCAGTACGCTGTTTCGGAACTCACCCGCGCTCGGAGAACACCCGACGGCGAACGATGGCGACCACCGACCCCAAACTTCTTGAGCCCAATTCGATTTCGGTGACGGGGGCTCTCTCCGAGGGAGCGAAGCGCTGGGTCCTGCATGTGCAGGAATACTCGCTGCTGTCGGCCCAGTCGGTCGCCAGATTATTTAGCCCTCCCTACTACGTTTCCGATATCTTGGACCAGATGGACATCATCGGCGTTGGATCGCTGCCGATCGTCTTGTTGACCGGCTTTTTCATCGGCGCGGTCATGGTTTTGCAAACGGCCGCGCAATTCGAGAGATTTGGACAGACAGCGCTCACGGCGGACGTGGTTTCGCTCGCGCTGGTTCGCGAATTGGGACCGTCGATTACGGGACTGCTGGTGGCGGGGCGCAATGCTTCCGGGATGGCGTCCGAATTGGGCTCGATGATCGTGACCGAGCAAGTGGATGCGATGCGCGCGATGGGCACCGATCCGGTCCGCAAGCTCGTGACGCCGCGCGTGGTGGCGACCGTTCTGATGCTGCCGCTGCTTACGGCGATGGCGGATTTTCTGGGGCTGATCGGCGGATACCTCGTCTCCTTTTTCACGCTTCGACTGGGTGCGGTCACCTTCTGGACGCGCGCGATCGATATCTTGGTGTTCTCCGACCTGATGCAGGGACTGACCAAACCGATCGTCTTCGGTTTCATCATCGCGACGGTGGGGTGCTATCAAGGATTGAATGTGAAGGGCGGAACGCAAGGAGTGGGGCGAGCGACCACGCAGGCGGTGGTTACCGCTTCCGTGATCATTCTGGTCTCCAACTTCTTCCTGACGAAGTTGATGCTGTACCTTGCCGGGCACCTCTTCTAACCAAAGTAGCAATCGTCCGCGCAAAGCAGACGTTTCCATCTATAATCGCTGGGATGAATGTGCCGCCGGTTCCGCGACGGCGTGGACGCATCCTTTCAGAATGAGCGCGACCGCATCCAGCGAACCTGTTCTCTCTCTCGAAAATGTCAGCATTGGTTTCGACAAAGGCAAAGTGCTGGATGACCTTTCGTTTTCCGTCGCTCCGCGTGAAACTAAAATTCTAATTGGGGAAAGCGGATCGGGAAAAACGCTCATCCTGAAACTGGCCGCGGGCTTGATTCAGCCGGATTCGGGAACGGTGCAAATGCTGGGCCACCACCTGGGGCACATGACGGAAAAAGATTTGCTCGCATTCCGAAGAAACGTGGGATTCGTGTTTCAGGAGGGAGCGCTGTTTGACTCTCTCACGGTCGCGGACAATGTGGCGTACGGCCTGCGGGAAGAACACGTGAAAGAGGAAGACATCGAGCCGCGGGTTCGCGAATCCCTACGATTCGTGGAAATGGAAGACAGTCTGGAGAAATTTCCTTCCGAACTTTCGGGCGGGATGCGGCGGCGTGTCTCCATCGCGCGCGCTCTCGTGACGCAGCCCCTTGTGGTTCTGTACGATTCTCCAACGGCGGGTCTCGATCCGGTGACTTCGCAAACGATTATCACGCTGATCCTGCGCCTGCGCGACACGCAAGGGGTCACTTCGGTGCTCGCCACGCACCGCTTGCAGGACGCCTTCGGCCTGGCCAGTTACCGGTATGACGGCCAGTCCGGCCGGGTTGTGCCCGTCGCGCACAACGGAGCCACGCGGCCCTCCGGCGCGGCGACCACTTTTGTTGTGCTTCGCGAGGGCAAAGTTTATTTCGAGGGGACTCCGCCGGAGCTCGCGGAAACGGGCGACGCGTACTTACGGCGGTTTTTGTTGTAACTTGGATGGCGCGGTACGGGAATTCGATGAGGAGGAGCACCGATGGCGCAACACAAACAATTGACGTGGACCGAACTCCGAGTTGGATTGTTTGTTCTGGCGGGGGCCGTTTTGCTGGCCGTGGTCATTTTCTATGTGACCGGCGGCAGCGGATTTGGGGCGAAATACCGACTTCGCGCGTTCCTGCCCGAGGTGGACGGACTGACGGTCGGCGCACCCGTTCGCGTGGACGGCGTTGACGTCGGCAACGTGGAAAAGATTGAGATTGCCGTTCCCAAGGCGGGCGAGTCGACGTCGAAGGACCGGAATATCGAAGTGGATTTGCGCATCCAGGAGACTTTCAAATCGTACATCCGCACGGATTCCTCCGCGGGACTCATCACCGAGGGACTGCTGGGCAACCAGTATGTGGGCATCGAACGCGGATATGTCGGGCGCGTCCTGGACAACAATGAAGAAATACCCGGTCGGCAAGAGAAGGCCCTGAAGGAAGTGGTCGAGCGCAGCACCGACCTGATGGACAGCCTCAGCTCCATCACCAAACAAGCCAGCGCCATCCTGACGGATGTGCGCAACGGCCGCGGATCGCTTGGCAAGTTCATGGTGGACCAGACCGCGTACAATCACCTGAATAATTCGCTCGAAAATGTCGACCGCGTGATGGCCGACATCCAGGCCGGGAAGGGCACGCTGGGAAAACTTGTCACCAGCGACGAAATGTACAACCGCGTGGATTCCGTCGCGGGCCGCGTCGACGGCGTGCTCGAAGCCGTCCAGAACCAGCAAGGCACGCTCGGCAAGCTCGTCTACGACACGGGTATCCACGAAAGCGCGAAGAAATTGATCGACAACAGCAACGCATTTTTTGCGGATGTACGGGGCGGCAAAGGCACGCTCGGAAAGCTCGCTACGGATGACTCCCTGTTCATGCAGTACAAGCAGGCGGGCGAAAACCTTTCCAGCGCGACGGCAAAACTCAATTCCAACGAAGCTACCATTGGGAAATTTTTTGACGACCCGAAATTCTACGACAACTTCACCGGGCTGGCCGGGGACATGCGGCTGCTGGTGGGAGATTTTCGCAAGGACCCGAAGAAATTCCTGCACGTGAAATTTTCCGTACTTTCTAGCGGGTGCGCAACGCCGGCTGGCGCTACTGAGAATCGGGCATCAGGAAGATCGCGTAAAATGTGGCGGCGAGCGTCATGATCGCTCCGGCGAGAAAAATCCGGCCGGGAGGAAGATGGGCGGCCGAGGAAAGCGCAAAATAAAGACCAGCGGCGAGGAACACACCGATGAAGGAGAGCAGATTCGCAGCGGCGATGACGCCGCCCTTCTCCTCTCGCTTTGGCCGATGCTGGATCAGCGCGTTGAGTGGAACAGCGTAGAAGCCGCCGAAAAATCCGAGCAAACAAAGATCCACTCGCACCGGCCAGACGCCAAGGCCGTGCCGCGAAACCAGAAATCCGAAAACTGTCATTCCGATCCCGCCAAGAGGAACCAGGCGGTATTCGATTTTCCCGCGCGATAGGTAGCCCGCGGCCAGGCTGCCCACCCCAATGCCGATTCCCACCGCGGCCTGTAAATAACTGATCTCGCGCTTCGTTCACGCGCAGCACGTCGTGTCCATACACGACGATCACGAATTGCAAAAGCGCGGCCAGAAACCACAGATATGTATTTCCCACCACGGCCCAGGCAAGGACCCGATCCCCCGCGATGATGCGAAGTTGTCCGCCAAGATCGGCGAAAGGGTTGGCTCGAAATCTCCGCGCAGGGTTGGCAGCAGGGACGCGCGAAATGCCCAGGCTTGTGAACAAGCCGAACATCGTGAGCCCGAGAAAAATGACGCCGGACCAAAAATGGCGCCCTCGAAACGCGTCGGCCAGGAATCCTGCGAACATCACCGCGGTAATGGATGCAAGAAAAGTTCCGAGTTCGATAACGCCGTTTCCCCAGGAGAGTTTATTTTCCGGGAGCAGCTCGGGCAGCAGCCCATATTTCGATGGGCCAAACAGCGCGCCCTGCGTGCTGATCAGAAAAACGGCGGCGGCCTCCATCGTCAGATTCCCGGCGGCGAGCGCGGCGATGGCAAAAAGTCCTACGCCAATCTCAAAAAGTTTTGTGCCGATCGTGACGGTGCGCTTGCTGTAGCGGTCGGCAAAATATCCGCCCGCGAGCGAAAATAAAATGAAGGGAATCGCGAACAGGGCGCCGACGAGCAGAATGAAGCGATCGCGCACCTGCGCCGGGAAATTGCGCTCGACGATCAGGTAGAAGACCAGGAATTTCAGCCCGTTGTCGTTGAACGCGCCCTGAAATTGCGTGACGATCAGGCTCCAGAAGCCGAGCCGCCAGTGGGACGGCGGACCGGGCGCTCTTACACCCGGAATGCCACCGGTTGGCGTTTCTGTATTCGCATCCGATGCGTCTTTGGGAACGGTGGACATAGCGTTGCGCGAGGGGCCTCCGCGGGAATCTGGCGCCTCCTTCGTGTGATGCGCAGTTTAGACACGGAGCGCCTGTCGAGCAAGGCTTTGGCATGCGCCGCGTGTCGTGTAGAATCTAGAACACGCCGGAGTGGCGGAATGGCAGACGCGGCGGACTCAAAATCCGTTGGTCGCAAGGCCGTGTGGGTTCGACTCCCTCCTCCGGCACCATACATTTTCCAACGTCTAATGCTTTACTCAAAGGAATTAGGCTGCCCTATAGCGGCAGGATGGAAGAAATCCAGAGGACGGGTGCGGGTCCGCCGCGGCGGACAGCCCGCAGGAAAGAGGTTAAGTCATGAAAATTTCTCAAATCGCAGCATTGGCGGCGTTTTTAGCGATGCCTATGGTCGCTCATGGCCAGGCGGCAATGGCCAAGAACGATAAGGCCACTCAGGAGGTCATCGATTTCAGAAACCGCTACATCGAAGCGGAAGAGAATCGGGACACGGCCTTTTTGGATAAAATTCTGGCGGATGATTTCTTCGCTCTTAATCCGCAGGGCAAATTGTTAAACAAAGCCGGGCAGCTTGAGAATCTGAAGAGACCCGAACGCACGCTCAAGGTGCTCAATCCGCGTGAAACGCATGTCCAATTTTACGCAAATGGGGACGTGGCCATCTTGACCGAACACGTGACCGTCGACGGGCACGATAATGGCAAACCGTTTGGCGGGGAATATCGATTCCTTCGAGTCTTCGCCAAGCAGAACGGGAATTGGAAGGTGGTGCTGGCGCAAGGATCGCCGATGCCAGAGCAACCGGCGGCGGCGAAATAGTCGTACGGGGCTTTGCGCTTTAGTAGCACAGACTTCAGTCTGTGGGGTTCCGCCAATGGGCCCAGGCCGCCCGCGTCAGCCAAGATTCACGGTCCGGCGAGGATTTACATTCCTGCCAAGATCAAGTGGACCCCCACAGACTGAAGTCTGTGCTACCTATTTGCTCAGCGCGGTCTGCTTGAGTTCGACTGCTCCGGACGCCGATCGGTCGCGTGCTATCCACAGGACCGCGAGGGCTCCGGCAGCAGACAGACACGCGAGCGGCAGAATTGCCAGCGGGTAACTGCCGGTGGCTTGCTTGATAGAACCGACTACGTAGGTCGTACCGAAGCCGGCGAGGTTGCTGATCGCGTTCATTTGGGCCAGGCCTGCGGCCGCCGTTCCCGCGGATAGCCATTCGGCCGAAAGAGCCCACACCGGACCCTTGCCCGCGTAGATTCCGATTACAGCGAGGCACAGGATGATGATGATCGCGGGCAGGGAATTGAACACCAGCGCTGACGCCAGGCTGACGGCGGTGACCACCAGCGGCAACGCTGTGTGCCACACGCGCTCGCCGGTTTGATCCGACCGCTTCCCCCACAGAACCATGATCACAGAAGCAAGTCCGAACGGGATGGAATTGAGTAGCCCGGTCTGCATATTTGTAAGGCCGTAGGACTTGATGATCTGCGGTTGCCAAATTTGCAGGCCGCTGCTGACGGCCGTGCTTCCCGCGAGCGTCACGCTCAATATCAAAACATGTTTGTTCCACAGCACGCGCCACAGGCTGATTTGCCCGACGCGCTTGCTGCGTCCGCTTTCCGATTGCAGCCTGCCGTTGAGCCACGCTTTTTGTTCGGGATCGAGCCAGGGCGCGCTTGACGGCTTGTCGCTCAGGATAAACAGGCAAAACAACCCAAGCAGCACGGCCGGAGCGCCTTCCATGATGAACATCCACTGCCAGCCTCGAAGTCCGAGCCATCCATCCACGCCGAGCAGCGCAGCGGAAATCGGCGACCCCAGAAAACTGGAAACAGGAATGGCGACCGTGAACATTCCCACGATTCGAGCACGGTATTCGCTCGGAAACCAGTAGGTGATATAGAGAATCACGCCGGGGAAAAATCCCGCCTCGGCGGCTCCGAGCAGCAATCGCATGGTGTAAAAGGAACTGGGCCCGACGACAAATGCAGTTCCCGCCGCGAGAAATCCCCAGGTGATCATGATCCGTGCAATCCAGAGGCGCGCGCCGACTTTCTCGAGCAGCAAGTTGCTGGGAACTTCAAACAGGAAATAGGAAACGAAAAAAATTCCTCCTCCGAAGCCGAACACCCTGGGGGACATACGCAGTCCCTTGACCATCTGGAGCGCGGCGAAACCCACGTTCACGCGATCGAGGAAGGAAACGAAATAGCAGATCATCAAAAACGGCAGGAGCCGCCATGCAACTTGGCGCATGGTTCGGACTTCCAGAGAGGATGGAGCCGGAGGATCGGCCTGGGCCGTCAAGATGCGGTCCTTTCCGTCTCACTTTGCGTGAGAGTCCGTGAGAACGCCACGGCAATCGGCAATTCGCAGGAAATTTGAATTAATCAGCGGCTGCGATCGCAACCAGCGAATTGACCACCGCTTCCACTTCGCGCTTTTGCGCGGAGTTCAATGGCAGCAGCGGCCCGCGTACGGGGCCGCCATAGTAGCCGCGGTAATCCATGGCGCATTTGACGCCGGCGATGCCGAGCTGCCTCACGAGCTTCTTGGACGCAGGCAGGATGCGCCGGTTCAGTTCGCGCGCGCTTGCCGTCTCGCCCGCGGCGACCGCTTGATACAGTTCGATGCACAACTCGGGCAGGCAATCCGCGAGGGCCAGGATCCCGCCCGCCGCACCCAGCAGCAACGATGCGTAAAGCGTATCCGCCGATCCCACGACCACCTGGAATTTCTCCGGGACAGCGGCGATGATTTCTCCCACGCGCTGGACGTTTCCCGAACTCTCCTTCAGTCCAACAATGTTCGGATGTTCAGCAAGCCGCGCGACTAGGTCCGCCTCCAGCGCCACACCGGTAAATTGCGGAATGGCATACAGCACGACGGGGAGTTTGGACGCGTCCGCCACGCGCCGGTAATGCTCGACGAGCGCGTCCGGAGTGAGCGCCGACTTGAAGAAGCTGGGCGTCTTCACGAGCGCATAATCGAAGCCGCAATCCGCCGCGGCCTTGCTCCGCGAAATCGTTTCGGGAGTGGATTCCGATCCGACGCCGGCGACAAGAACGCGTCCCGGAGCCGCCGCCTCGCGCACCGCGGAGAAAACCTGCTCAACCTCCGAGCGCGTCAACAGCACGGACTCGCCCGTGGAACCGACAGCCACATAGCCCGCCAGAGGCAAGCGGTTATAGCGTGAGATATTTTCACGTAGGCGATCCGCTGCGAGACTGCCATCCGCGCCAAACGGCGTGGTGATCGCCGTAAAAATTCCATTCAGCTTCATTCTAAAATTCCTCCCGTCGGGGCTGTTATGAGGACACATTCATGATGGCACACCGGGAGTCACGGTTCCAAGTGGAAATCGCCACCAGAGGCGATGCGAAAACCGTAGTCGGCGTATTTGAATTCCGGAGGAATGCTGGAGCGCGCCGCTGTCCGCGTCACCTTGATGTGGTGACGCCACGAGCCTCCTCGGGAGGCGCGACGACTGCTGGTGAGCGGCCCTTGCGGATTCCGCTCGGGTGAAACGGCATAGTGGTCAGCGTCGTACCAATCGGCGCACCATTCGTGCACATTGTCACCAAGATTGTAGAGGCCATAGGGGTTCGGCGCATACAATCCGACCGGCTCAGGGCCTGACTTCCAGCGGCTCGCGTAATTGGGAAGCTCTTCAGGCGTACATTCGCCCCACGGAAACGTCTCACCTTCTATGCCGCCGCGCGCGGCGCGCTCCCATTCGGCCTCGGTGGGGAGCCGGAACTTCTTGCCGGTCGTGCGGCTCAGCCAATCGCAATACGCGACAGCGTCAAACCATGACACGTCTACGACTGGCTGCTGCGGATTTCTGAAGGTCGGATCATCCCAATGCAAAGGTGGCGAATGGCGCGTGTCTTCCAAAAATAGCGCGTACTCCGCGTTCATCGTCTGAAACGCGGCAAGTTCAAACGCGTCAACCCACACGCGATGCGCGGGCTTTTCGTCATCGCGGCCCTGATCGCAGCCCATCGTGAACCATCCTTCAGGGATGGGGCGCATCGCTGGTTCGCAGAATTGAGTGCGGCGAATATTTGGAGTTGCCATTTGCGCGCGGCCTCAGCGGTATCCGGCTGTCGAACGCCGTTCGTACGAGAGTTCTTCAAGAAGTTTTTCGGCGGAAGGCTTTCCTTCGGGCGGCAGCGTGAGTTTCGATTCGATGCGCCGCACGATGCTGGCAGCCGTGTCATAGCGCACACCCGCCTCCAGAGCACTGCGCCGGCTGAGAAAAGTTTCCACGAGCGCAAACTCCTCGGGCGTAAGCCGATTCGCCCCATACTGGTGAGTGGCCGATTGCGCGTGAGCGTCCCACTGCGGGGCAACCGTTTCGAACGGCTTTTCATGAACGACCACAGTCCCGGCAACGTAATCGCCCAGCCGCTTGCTCTGCGGGCTGATCCACGCGCACAGGACGCCGATTCCGTAGGCGAACGGCAGTTGGTCGACGAGACGCAGCAGATTGCGGGCAACCGCGTCAATCGCCGTGATGGGCTGGCCGGAATCCTTGATCACGCGGAGATGCGTCAGGCGTTTGCCCGGCGTCTGCCCGTTCCAGATCGATTCGAACAGCATGAAATATCCGTACATCAGAAGAAAATAGACGAAAATGAGGACGGCAGAGATCCATACAGCCGCGGTCGGAGATCGACCGAACCCTGTCGCGCTAACACTAAAGCCCAGGCCAACGAAAATCAGCCCCAGAACGATCAAGGCGCCAATTTGAATGAGCGTGTCGATCAGAACGGCGAGGAAGCGGCTCCCGATCCCCGCAAGCGGGAATTCAATCGACGTCTGTTCCGGCGTTTCAATGATAAGCTTTTCGCCGGCGGCGGGATCGTAAGCGGCATGATCTGATGGACTCGGGGGCATGGATGATTTCCACTCGGTGGCTGGCGAAGCGCAAACCGCACTGGCAGCGTCTCGAGCAGCTTGTGGACCGCTCCGGGCGGCGCGGCGTGGCAGCCCTGAATCACGACGAATTGCAGGAACTGGGCCTATTGTACCGCCAAACGGCCTCCGACCTCGCGACGGTCCGCGAGGATATCACGAGCCGTCCGTTCACGTCCTACCTCAATCAACTTCTGGCGCGCGCGCATAATTTGATTTACATGGGCAAGCGCCCGAACTGGGGCGGCATCGTGCGCTTCTACGTGGACACTTACCCGCGCATTTTCCGAGAGACGTTTCCGCTCGTGCTTTTGTCGGCTCTGGTCTTTGCCGCGGGAGGAATCGCGGGCGCGGTGGTGACGCTTCGCGATCCGGGTTTCGCGCACCAAATCCTCGGACCGCAGATGATTGAGACGATCGAAAAACACGAGATGTGGACCCACTCCATTCTGGCCATCAAACCCATGGCCGCATCCAGAATCATGACGAACAACATCACGGTAGGTTTCTTGATGTTCGCCGCCGGAATCACCGCCGGGCTCGGCACGCTGTGGATGCTGATTACGAATGGACTGCTGATGGGAGTGCTCGCCGTGGCCACGGCCCGCGCGGGCATGGCGCTGCAACTCTGGGATTTCGTCGCGGCGCACGGAGCGCTGGAGCTGCCGGCCATCTTCATCGCCGCGGGAGCGGGACTCGAGATTGCGCGCGGCCTGCTGTTTCCGGGAATGATGCCGCGCAAAGAATCCTTGCGGCAGGCGGGCAACCGGGGAGCAAAACTTTTGCTGGGAACGATTCCGCTTCTGGTGGTCGCCGGCGTAATCGAAGCGTTTATTTCGCCGGTGAAAATCGCGACGCCGCTGAAGTTTCTATTGTCGGCCGTGCTGTTCACCGCACTGGTTCTGTACTTGTCGAGCGGGAGGAAAAAGCAAGTGGCCCAGGAAAATTAGCGGCGTAATGAAGATACTCGCGTGGATGATCACGATGTAAGAATTTCAAATCTCAAATTTGAAATTTCAAATTTCAAATTAAGAGCCACGAATACTCTGCTAGTCCCGGCACGTCAAATCAGACTGCGATCCTTAATGTCGAGATATTGATTGACTAGCGAAGCGGCCAGCGCGCCGGGCATGAGTTCCATGGCGAGCACGCCGCGCTGCCGGAGCCGCCGCAGCAGGAGTTCGCGCCGCTGCACGATCTCAATCGCCGCGACGTAGCGGAACATGTCTTCTTCGGATTCTGGCCGCTGCGCGACGCGTTCGTTCAAATCGGGCTGGCCTACCGCCGCGAACAACACCAGATGACGCCGCGTCATCTGCAGCGCGTATTCCACCACATCCGGTGTGCCTGCGGTTTCGGCGAGATCGGTGATCCATACGATCAGGCTGCGGCGATGTTGCTCGGTGAGCAGCGCATGCGCCGCGCGGCCGTGATCGGCTTCGTACGGCTCGGGGTGCACGAGCGCCAGGGACTCGACGATCGAGTGCAGATGGGACGCGCCGCGACCGGCATTGCGATTCTGCTGAATCTCCCGGCCGTAGGCGAGCAGTCCGACGCGATCGCCGGAGTGCATGGCGACTTGCGCGAGCGCGAGTGCGGCGTCCACGGCGTAGTCGAGTTTCGATAATCGCAGCGACGCGCCGCCGCGCACAATCTGCTCGCGCAGAAGGCGTCCTGCATCGAGCACGATCCAGACCGTCTGGCTGCGCTCCACTTGAAACACGCGCGTGATGAGTTTTGAGCGCCGGGCCGTGGCCGTCCAACTGATGTTGCGGAATTCATCGCCTGTCCGGTATTCGCGCAGGCTTTCAAACTCGCGGCCGAGTCCGCGCAGGCGCCTTCGCCGCCGCTCCATGGCGACCTGGCGCGTGCGGATAAGATATAGCGTTTGCTGCTTGGCTTGTTCGAGATTGGGGAGAACGCGCACAGTCGCGGACGTTTCGGCCACGGCCCAGCGCTCGGCCAACCGCAACGCGCTTTGATACCGCACAAAGAATTTGCCGATGGGGAGGTCGCCGCGCTGCGCCGGCAGAATTTCGTAGTCAGCGCTCGAGGATATTCCCGAAGGCACGGCGAGTTCGACGACGGGAGGTTCGCGGCGCAACGCGCGCGATGTCTCGTCGGTCACGCGAGCGAAGACGGGGCGGCGGCCGAAGTTGTGCAATTCAACGGAAACTTTGGAACGCACTCCAAGCGAGGGCGGGGAATGCCAGACGCGCTGCAGTTCGAGCTCTCCCGGTTTCGGAAGGCGCAGCAAATCTTGAAGCCAGAGCAGCACGAACAGGCCATCCCAAATGAACATGCCTGCAATCAACCGAGGCGACCACGCAGACGGCACTACCCAGACGAGTCCGATCAGCAAAGCGACAAAGAACCGCGTGCCGAAGCCGATCCTGAATCGCCCTGCCGAATGCGCCCGCGCAGTCGCGACAGGAGGAATGAATGTCGTTGCTGAATTCACTTCGGAACCTCGACAGCCGATAAAACCTCCGCAATCACGGAATCCGCTGTGAGGCCTTCGAGATCGGCTTCCGGCTTCAGCATCAGGCGGTGGCGAAGGACGGCGGGCGCGGCAGCCTTGATATCGTCGGGAATCAGAAAGTCGCGGCCTTCCATTCCGGCAAGCGCGCGCGCGACAAAGAACAGGCCAATCGCAGCGCGCGGGCTCGCACCAAGTGAAAGCGCGGGCCAATCGCGCGTCCTGCGAATCACCGAAACGATGTATTGATACAGTGCGGGCTCGACGCGCACTTGCGCGATCTCGGCTCGGGCGGCGGCGAGCAGAGCGGGGTCGATCGGTTCGAGCGGCACCTGCTCGATCAAATGCGGATCGGTGAGCGCTTCAAACCGCTTCAGGATGGCGGCTTCATCTTCCGCGCTCGGATAATCGATCCGGATTTTCAGCAGGAAGCGGTCCAGTTGCGCTTCAGGCAGCGGATACGTTCCCTCGAACTCGACTGGATTTTGCGTTGCAAACACGGTGAAGTGCGGCCCGAGAGAATAGCGAACGCCATCGATTGTGGCCTGCCGCTCTTCCATGGCTTCGAGCAGCGCGGCCTGTGTGCGCGCGGTCGTGCGATTGATTTCGTCGACGAGGAGCAAGTCGGTAAAGATAGGTCCGCGATGGAGCGTGAACGCGCTGGTGGCGAGGTTGAAGACGTTCGTCCCGATAATGTCGGCGGGCATCAAGTCCGCCGTGCACTGGATGCGCTGGAATCCGAGCCCGCAAATCCGCGCCAGCGTTTTCACCGTGAGCGTTTTCGCCAGGCCGGGGACGCCTTCGAGCAGGGCGTGGCCGCCGCAAGCGAGCACGATCAACAAGCTGATCGACAATTTCCTGCTGCCCGATGATGACTTTGGCGAGCTCGGTGCGAATATGCGTCGTGAGGCGTGCGAGATTTTCCACTTAGCGTTTCTCCTCGTTGCGTCGCGTCTTGAGTCCGAACAAGACTTCGTAGTGTTCGAGCGCCTGCACAATTTTCAGCGCGTCCGAGCCGGGAACGTCGTTTTCCCGCGCGGCCTTTTCGGCGCGTTGCAACGTGTCCATGAATCCCGGCTGCTTCCAGCCCAGGCGCTCGCGGACCGCGGCGTCCAATTGCATGTTGGAAATCGAAGGCGCCAGCGCGAGGCGGCGCACCAATTGCGTGCGGAATCGCTGGTAGGCCACGCGAACTGCGGCGGGCCCGGCATTCGCGCGGCGATATAAATCACCGAGCGTATCGACAAATTCCAACGGCGAAAGCCGCGACACGGCGGCCGGCGCGTAGAGCGGCCCGCTCCTCCGGCCAAACGCCAGTAAAACGAAAACCGCGACCAGAGCCAATTGAAAGATGGCCCACGGCACAGGCGTCTCCTCGAAATAGTCCCACAGAGATCCGCGATAGCCATGAAAATATTCGTCCCACAAAACCGTCGTCTCGCCTGGACTCGCGCCGGGGCTGAGCGGCCCGAATGCAGCCCAGAAAAAAAGGTAAGTTCCCATCCTTTGAAATTCCCGAGTTGGTGACAGGTGTCGGAGCGTCCCACCAAAGCACGCGCCCTTTTTCGAGGCGCCACGTGACAACGACAGGTTTTTCCGGCTCGCCGTACAAGGGGACTTGAGCGCCATCGGAAGTAACCCAGCGATTCCTCGCATTCATCGTGATTTTCGGTGCGCCTTGAGTGAAGGGGCTTGGAGCGATTGCCTGGAACGTGTCACGAAGCACACCCGATGCCGGCGGGAAGGAAGGAGGAGCAACCGCGCCGGTTTCGACGAAGAGAAACGGAAAATTGCCAGCGTAAATGATCCAGCCGCCGGAGCGCACGAACCCCAGCAGGGAATCTCGTTCGTTCTTGTCCGGAAAATCGATCGGGCCCGCGAGAATGAGAATTTTTCCTTGCGCATCGGCAGGCAGCTCCAAGGGGGATTTTTCCCACCGCTCCGATCGGTAGCCAAGCTCACCCAGCAAAAGGTAGGCGGCTTGCGCGCCGCTATTCGTCGTCGAATATGTCGTTGGAATTCCCTGGCCTTCCGCTTCGTCCGGAGCCGGTGCAAATACAACCGTGGCGACTATCAGCAGAATCAGAATCCCCCCGCCGATGAGCAGGAGTTTGCGGTCTCCCGGGTCTAAGGTAGATGGCATCCGAGAGTCTCCAGTTGGGTGAGGGAATCGCGAAAGTCCGCCTCCGTCGCGATCTGATAGCCGTACCAGATTTTTTCAAGCCGCGCAGTGAGCAGGGAGAGCGCCAGGTGCCGGGTTGCAAGCGTCTCCGGCAGGACTAGCTTCGCCTTGGTGAGCGCGCGAAGATATTCTCGCGGGGTCTTTGCGCGATCGGGGGACAGTGCGCCGAGGTCCTGAAGGCGCGCGATGCCTGCCCAGTAGGAGCAATGAATGGCCATGCGGTAGTCGCCGCGGCCGGCCGCTTCGCGCGCGGCGAAGACCCACTCCTGCCAGGACCGCGCGGGGACGGCCGCGGATTGCAACGCCATTTCCACTCCTCTGGCCATGCGAAACCAGCGGCGGAAAATCCAGTAAGCAATGAGAACCGCCGCAGCGCAAACGCCGATCCAAAGCAGTGCGTACCCGAGAGACGCCTGACCACCGGCCCGACGGAAGATACGGACCAGCGCGTTGTAGAGGATTTCGTTGATGCGGGCGCGCAGCTTCTCCCACCAGGATTGCTGCCGCGTGTGAGTGTATTCAGACCGCGCCAAAATGGCGTTCAGTTTGGACCGGGCGGAATCCGTGCCTGTTGGCGGCCCCGAAAGAGACGCGGTTTCCGCGGCCAACGCATCGAGATAGTCCCGCGCCTGGTCTATTTGCTGGCCGCGAAGTTCAGGCTGCTTCTCCGCCTTGTCCAATCGCGAGATGAGCAAATCCGTGGGCACATCGTAGTGGCGGCCGCCAGCCTCCACGGCCCAAGCTTTCGGAATAGATTCGCGGTAGGAGCGCAGTGTTTCCGTGGACTTGCGGGCGCTTTCCAGTCCCGCTTTCAGCCGCCCCAATTCCTTAACGAAGGATTGTGAGTCGTAAGTCGGACCTGCCGAAGATTGTTGTGCAGATTGCGTCGCGCGTGCAGTTCCAACATGCAAAGTGATGAGCGAGAACAGGATTGCCGCGAGGACCCGGAGGTTCCTCGCTGAAAGGGAACTGACCCAGTTGAGTCGTTCAGGACGCATCTCTTCCAAACATCGAGGGCACACCGCCGGTAATCGGAGGAGGCATGGGGTCAGCGCCAATCGCTTGCATCATCATTTGCAAATCGAACGCTTCCTTGCGAACGCGCAGATCATAATAGAACAAAGCGAAGCCGATTGTATGGACGGGCGCAACCAGAATGCCGCCGATGAGATTCCCGACTTGTCCGAGGACCATCCATACGAGCATGAGGCGCGATTGCTTGGCGCTGACTGCCATGAGCATGAAGATCGGGATCTGAATCATGATGCCAACGCCATAACTCATGGCCATGGCGAGCAAATAAATCAGCGCGGACCGGCCCGCGAAGTCCTTGGTGAGATCAAAACTTTTCCGAATGGCGTCGCCAGGGCCAAGGCCTTCAATCATCGCCGCGGCCGTCGCCACGGGAATGCGGCACATGAGATAGAGTCCCGGGATGATCAAAGCAAGGAAGCCGGCGATCACAATGACCCCGCTCAAAAGCATGATGCCGAAAATTGTCCCTGCCTTGCCGCGAACGAGGCGAAACGATCCGCGAATGGAGGGCTGGCGGCCACCGTAAATCTCGGAGACGGCGAAGACGGAAGCGCCGGCCGAATAAAGAAACGCGACGAACACTGCAATCCCCACAATAACCAGGAGAACCACTCCCACGATCGCGGCGACGGACTGGACCGTGGCTGGCACGGAGCCCCGCGAAGGAAGTTCGTAGAGAAACAACGAGGAAACGACGATGGCCACGAGCACGAGTAAATAAGGAATCGCGGCGATGCCAAGAAATAACAAGGAAATGCCGCCGGTACAGAAAGAACGTGCGATCGAGCAATTCGCCTAGGCTCAGTGGTCGGAGGTCGAGTGCGGCCATGGGGCCTCCCGGCGCCTAAGGGCGCGCAAAGTGTGTGTACTCTACCAAGAATTGTCTTGGATTCAAACGCTCCTTCAAATGAGGATGGCTGTTTTGGTTAGCAGGAGCGGGGATTTTTCGGAGTAAAGGATTTGCGTCTCAAATGCCCAGAGACGCCGGGTCCGCGAGTATCTGGCGCACCGTCTTCGCGCGGTCATTTCAAAAACGGAACTTCTCGAGCACCTCTACCACTATAACTGGGAAAAATTCAGCAGCGTCATCGCAGTCCCGGCCTGCGCAGAAAGATTAACGACTCCTACCCCGTGAAATTGATCCATACCGTATGCAGCCACAGGTATGTGCTGCGCCCCGGAGGATGAGGGATGTGATAGGCGATTCGTGAACCTTGCTTCGTGAAATCAGAACGACTTGTTCTATACGCAACCGATCCTGCGTAGCAGTTTCTATTTTCACCAGTCACCAGTCACTAGTCACCAGTCACGAATCTCCATTCACGAGTCACAAATCACACACGACAAAGAAACCCCTTGCGCACATTTGATCCACTGCGTAAGATACCGCCGGGTCAAGAAGGTGTGGATCCCGTGCCAAAAGAGAAGCCTAAAGTAAATATCGGGGAAGTTATTCGCAGTTATCGGGGCCAACGAGGCCTTTCTCAAGGCGATATCGAGCGGCGCACCGGTTTGTTGCGTTGCTATCTTTCCCGCGTGGAGAACGGCCACACCGTGCCGTCTCTTGAAACTCTTGCCAAGATCGCCGAGGCGATGGAAATTGCCCTGGCGGACTTTTTCCCGGGCGCGGAGACGCCGCGCGACCGCGACACTCAGAAAATGCTGGGCGAACTTTCCGAAGACGAAATCCGCTTCCTTTCCGAAATTAAAAAATACAGCACCACGCTTTCCGACGGCGACAAGCGCCTTGTCCTGGCCATGATTCGCAAAATGGCCACGGTGATCCCGCCTCCTCCGCGCAAGGTCATAGCGCGGCGCACCGCATACTAGTTTTAATCCCAATTTTCTGACGCGAGAATTCTGTCGGTGATCTTTGCGCATTCAGCGCGAGGCGGGCTTTCCGGCGGCGATGGCGGCAAATCGGGAGTGCTCGACGATGGTGTGGAATATGCGCCCGCGCCCGATCACGTCGGCCCCGCTCCTGGCTTCCGCTTCGAAGATCAGGCGGCGGCCGTCGATTTCCACGAGTTTGGAGGAGACAATCACGGTTGCTCCGGCGGGCACGGCCTTGAGATGGTCCACCTCCACGCGCACGCCAACCTGGATGGATCCCGCAGGCAAGGCGGGCAGAATGGCGCGCGAGCTGGCAAATTCCATTAGTCCGATCATGGCAGGAGTGGAAAAAACTGCAGGCCAGGTTGGATCGATATGGGCGAGAGTTAATTCCAGGGTCACAACACGTTCGCAGGAGCCTTCGAGGCCGGGTTTGATTGTTTCCGGAATGCCCCGGGTCATTGCACGTTCTCCGTCCCGGCGGTCGATGGATTCTTCGCGAGGGACGGCTGGCCCTTCAAGAGGCTTCCCACGACTTCCGTGAGGGTTGTGCCGCACTGCGCCCACAGGCGGCGTTTCAGGCTGCAATAGTTCTGTGACCCGGCGAACACATCCGCCATCAGCGCGCGAAACGTCGGGCTGCGCTCGATGAACTGAATCATGCGCGTCGCGACGGCCCCTCCCAGAAAACGCCCGCGGTAGAAGCGCCGCGCAATTCGCGTGGCGAATTCGAGGTCGGTGGAAAACGCCTTGCGAATCCGCGCGGGATATTCCGCGGGCTTGCACGCGATCAAGGATTCCGCCAGCAACTCGCCCGAGCGCAGCGCGTAGTACAGTCCCTCGCCGGTGATCGGATCGACCCAGGCAGCGGCGTCGCCGACGAGCGCCCAATTTCTCCCTACAACCCGGCGTGACGAAAGCGTCTGCTTCTGCGGCGACGGCAGGACGTGGCTGTAGAAACGCGCGCCCTCGCGCGGGATATTCTCGCCCTCCATGAAAGCGTGCAGATGGCGGCGCAATTCCTGGCTGGTATGTTTTGCCATGCTGCCGCAAATTCCCACGGATAGATGATCGCAGCGAGGGAAGGACCAGAGATAACCCTCAAAACGATGAAGAAACTTCACGCAAATCCCCTCGGCCTGCGCCGGCACAAAATATCCGAGCGTCATTTCCAGGTCGTTGCGCGCGAGCGGGCGAGTGCCCGGGAGCAGGGAATTGCGCGCGCCCGCGGCGACGACGATGAAGTCCGCTTCGACGCGAGACTCGCCGGTCGCCAGTTTGGCGCGTTCCCCCGCGGTATCCAATCTGACTCACGCGAGAACGAACGACGCGGCAACCCGCGGCTTCGGCGCGTTCCAGGAGAAGCCCGTTCAGCACCGTTCTCGAATAAATAACAATGGGTTGATCGAGCGCCAGCAGCGCGCGATTCCCTTTGCTGGAAATGAGCTCAATCGTGCGGATCAGTTTCTTTGGATGGGGCCCGTTCAGCAGGAAGGGATATGCCTGAATGGCCTTGTGCGTGAGGCCGCCGCCGCACGGTTTTTCCCAGGCCAGGTGTTCATCATAAATCGTGACGTTGTAGCCGGACCGAGCCAGCCTCTCTCCGCACATGGCGCCGGCCGGTCCTCCACCCACGATCGCAATATCACGCATCGAAACGCCTCGATGAAAAGGGCAGAGCCTGGCACGGGACCCGGCGCTGGGAAAGAAAGGTTCAATTCTGCGAGGGGACTTTTCCCGCAGCCTGGAACCTCGGCGAGAGTATATCAGAAACTATCGGTGGCACAGCAGCGTGGCGCGTAACTGCTACGGACTATCCGGTAACCGATCGCTGGCTTCAGAAACTGACGGGAAAACGTCAAATGTTTGTAGGGCACGGCTTCAAGGCAGTGCTAGTGGTTCGGAATTTCGACGGCTGCGGTGATCACGCAAATCCAAAGCAAAATTTCCGCGAGGCCCGAAAATTTTGCGATGGCGGGAGCGTCCTGCGTTGCTCCCCAGTCGCGCGCCTTCCATTGCACGAAGATGTGCCAGAGTAATGCCAGCGGCACAAAAATGCCCAGCTTCCAGCGGAACGCGACGTTGACCAGAAACGTTGTGGCGGTCGAGGAAAACAGAAGAAAACCGCCGGTCACGACGATGCAGAAGCCGATCCAGTTCCAGGCGAACAAATCGTCCCGAAGCTGCGCGGCCGTCTCCCGGTGTTTTCCCAAGCCGAGCAGCCGCAAGTCCAGCGCCAGATTTGTCCCGATCCAAATGGACAGGCCGGTGAAATGAACCAGTTGGGTGAATGGGTACGCCCAGAGCGACGTGCGGACTCCAACCCCCCACGGAGTTCCCTCGAGCCATTTTGCAAACGCCTGAAGTAGTCCGTACATATCGGGCTGTCCTCTTTTCTTTAGAAGTCGCGAATTACTATTCGCTGCGTCCCTGCCGCGGCCTGCGGATCGCTATCCCAAACCTTCCATCGCGGGAATTTCCGACGCGCTCAGAATCGTCAGGATCCACAGTAGCAACGCTATTGCGGCGATGATTTTTGCCGAGTTCGGTATTTCCGGCAACGCTCCCCACTTCGGCGCGCCGCGCTGTACCCAGATTGCGAACGCGATGGAAAGTACGATCATCCCCAGCTTCACGTGAAATACCGGATCAGGCGCCCAGTCCCCCGCGTCCGTCAAGAACATGAAAAATCCCGAAATGATGGCCAGGACCATCCCGGTCCACGCCCAGGGAAATATCTGTGTGGAGAGTTCCGTGAGATTTCTCTTGCGAGCCGCGACGCCCATCACTCGCAAGTCCACAACCGCCATCGACCCGATGAACCAAAACATGGTCAGGTAATGAATGACGGAAACGGTCGCATACATCCATCCGGTGCTGCTGAGCGTTTTCACCCATCCCATTTGTTCCAGTGCTTCCCACATCGTGCCGCCTCCTGGTTGAGCGCGCCATTTCCGTGCGATTTCCCTTGCGCGCAATTCCGCCATCCGCTCGCGTCCTGAGCCGCTCCTGAGTAAGAACAAAATCAGTGGGACTTTATCTGAGCGCCGCCAAAAAAGAAAGCAAACCTTACCCCGAAACAGGGTGAGCATCTGCGAGCCCTGTCACAAATGCAAGTTAAATCGATGTAAAGCAGCGATTCTGCGGAATTTAGAAGGATTCGTTGACCAAGGCGGAAACCTTCTTGGCGAGGTCGTAGGTGGCACGTAGGTTCTCGCCGTAGAAGCGGACCTTGCCTTCGACATCCTTCTCGAGGAGGACCTTGCCTTGTCGCGAAGTAAATTGAACCTTCACTTTGATGGACGTGGCTCCGGCGACAGTCGTGACTTCCCGTTCTTTCTGGCTGCCTTTTTTGAAAGCCTCGGGGATCAAGTGCAGGATAACGAGGTCCGGCGCATCGGTCGCGTTGCGGTCGCCGCTCCGATAGACGTGCTGAAACCTCTTCGTCTTGATCAATTGGAGGATCACGTTTTCGTACATCGAAACGCGCGTATCCTCCGGGATCAGCAAGTCCTCCGGCGGCACAATACGTTCAAGTTGAATGGCGGAGGCTGTCAACTTCTGCGTCTGCTGCGCAGCAGGTCCAGGCTGAGCAAGTAGGGAAGCCCCCATCAACAGGGCGGCGCCGCTTGCAGCAAACGAGAACATGGACAAGAGTGGAGCTCGGCGGTGGGGCTTCATGGTTTCTGCTCTTTCGGTTCCGGAGCTTCCACGTGCGTAGAGACCTTCGCGCCGTGCGCAACGAGTTGATTCTTGAACTCCGTTGCCTTGCCTGCGGAGAGCACGAAGATGGCTCCGTGAAACCCCCCATTCATGTCCACGTATTCCACCGCGAGGACATCCACCTTGTGAGAAAACAGACTCACGACCCGGCCGCCTCCGTAAGGGATGGCTGCTTCGACCAGCGTTCCTCCCATGCCGCTGACGTCCTGTCTGCTCTCCCGGCCGGTAAAGACGTCCTGGATGGAAGAAGTGGCGATTTCGGCGTTCTTCTGCCCGGTCGTAAACTCCAGTCCGGTGGGCAACGAAGTGAGCATGCCCTTGGCGCCAGGCTTGATATTCTCAAGCCCGATGACGCACTTGACGTCCGCGATCGAGCTGCTTGCAAGATTCTGTGAGGTGGCAGACTGTCGGCTGAATGACGGCGCCGCAGTCGCACTGAGAACGAGCCCAGCGCCGAAGACGAGCAGGCCGCACAGCCTCAGCGATCGCCGGACAAGTTCGCATCGAGTACACGACGCTGCTGGAGTGATTTGCGCGCATCGAGTTTTCATATCTTTGTTTCTTCTCCGGATCGGGTGAGTTGCGCTGGCGGCGCCGGACACTTTAAGTCAGGATTTCCGATTTGGACCTTTTGCGCTTGCGCATCTTATATCTCTTGTGCCCTGGGGACAATAAATTGCCACCGAACACGCCTCAGTGAGATCGAGAGGAGCCGGCGGCGAAGTCCCGAGAAACAGCCTCTCGGAAAGTAAACCGCCACGCTCCGCTTTGGCCAGGAAACACTCACACCTCTCGCGTGATAGTATGAATGGGCTGTCTTTTGCGGATTGCCGCACATGAGTTTCGTGCGCGCTGCATCTTCCATGGGAAAGATTGTTTCGCAAGAGGAATTGGTTCAGGTGACGGCGCGCGAAAAGCGCGCCGGCCGCCGAGTTGTGTTCACCAACGGCTGTTTCGATTTGCTCCACCCCGGACACGTGCGATGTCTGGCCGAGGCGCGCGCCCTTGGCGATGTGCTGGTCGTGGCGATCAACAGCGATCGCAGCGTTCGCGGCAACAAGGGGCCCGAGCGGCCGCTCGTCCCGGAAAAAGATCGTGCCGAAGTTCTGGCCGCGCTTGCCTCGGTGGACTACGTCACGATTTTCGATGAGCCGACTCCACGAGAATTGATTGCCCATGTGCTACCGAGCGTCCTCGTGAAGGGCGCGGATTGGGCGCTGGACCAGGTCGCCGGACGCGAGGAAGTCGAAGCTGCTGGTGGACGCGTGGTCTCCATTCCGCTTGCGCCCGGATATTCCACGACCAATTTAGTTCAACGAATCCGCAATGCCGGCGCAAGCGTTTCTGCCGCGCCTCGCGACACCAACAACAAATCATGATTCTGTCATCGGTTTCGGAGACTCTGGCATCGGTGAGCCGGCATCCCGCGCTGGAATCCGCGATTGCCGCGCTGCGCCAGGGAACTGCGCGCGAGCGGCTCGCCGGCCTGACGGACACTGCAAAAGCCTTGCTTGCGGCGATCGTTGCGACAGAACTGCGCCGCCCCATGGTTGTCCTTGTCGAATCCAGCGCGCGAGCGGAAGTGTTCGCCGCGTCGATGCAATTTTTCTACGCCGCGCTCGCCGGGCAAGAAGCCACCGAAGTGACCGTTTTGCCGGCCATGGATGTCTTGCCTTGGCAAGACGCCGCTCCGCACGCGGAAATTCTCGAAACGCGCGCCGTAACCTTGTGGCGATATACCACCGGACAAGCGCGCGTGGTGGTCGCGCCGGTGGCCGCCGCTCGCATGCGTCTCGCCGACGCCGCTTACTATGCGGAACAGGCGCGCACTCTCGCGCGCGACGAAGCGGTTTCCCTCGACGACCTGGTCGCCCACCTTCGGCGGGTGGGCTACGAATCCCACGACATGGTGGAAATGCCAGGCCAATTCACGGTTCGCGGGGGAATCGTCGACATTTTCCCTGCGGAAGCCGAGCGGCCCGTCCGTCTAGAACTGTTCGGAGATTCGGTTGAATCCCTGCGTGAGTTTGATCCCAACACGCAGCGCTCCGTTCGTCCCATCGAACGCGTGACGCTTCCACCGCTCGTCGAGCAGGCAGGGATTGGTTTTGGCGGAGGAAACGGTAATTCGGCGGGCACAGAGCGCGCGACTCGGTCTCATTCTTTGCTCGATTTGCATGAAGGCACGGTCATCCTTCTGGACGAACCGGGAGCGATCGAGGAAGCATCCCGCGCATTTTTAGAAAGCGCGCTGGAGAGCCTCGAATCGACAGGAGCCGATTCGGTGGAAGTCATGTCTTCGCATTACTTCACCGACGAATGGGACGCGCAGCTTGCGCGCCACGCGCGTTTGGAACTAGAACATCTTGGGCTAACGCGCGAGGACTCCGAAACCCTTACGATTCAAACGCATCCGACGGCGCGCTTTCACGGCAACGTGCCAGCATTCATGGAGGAAGCGCGCAAGCGTATTGCCGCGGGCGAGCGCGTTCTGCTCGCCGCGGAAAGCCTGGGCGAACTCGAACGCTACGCTGATTTGTGCCACGAATACGAGGTCCCTTTCCGCCTCGGCGAACTTGAAGAGAACGCCACCAGCGCGCGCCTTGCCGAGGACTCCTCGGCCGGCAGTGTTCCCGCAGTGGTCCTGTGCCGCGCTCCGTTCACGGATGGCGTTGTGTTCCTCGAGGCGCGCGTCGCCATCTTCGGAACCGGGGACGTTTTTGAATCCATGCTGCAGGGCGCGACGAAGCGGCGCCCCAAGACGGCCAGCTTCTTCAGCGATTTTTCAGAGCTGAAACCCGGCGACTACGTTGTCCACGTCGACCACGGCATCGGCCAGTTTGAAGGATTGCATCAAATCGAGAACGGCGGCGCGCGCGGCGAATTCATGCGCCTGCGGTATGCGGATGACGCGCGCCTTTATGTCCCGCTCGAGCGGCTCGACCTGGTGCAAAGCTACCGAGCCGTCGAGGGCGCAACTCCTGCCCTCGACAAACTGGGCGGCAGCACGTGGACGGCGCGAAAGGCGCGCGTCAAAAAGTCGGTTGAGGACATGGCCGACAAATTATTGAAGATCTATGCCGGGCGGAAAACGGGAGAGGGCTTCGCGTTTTCGCCGGACGGCGCGTTCCAGCGCGAGTTTGAAGACGCCTTCGAGTTTGAAGAAACGCCGGACCAGGCCATCGCCATCGCCGACGTCAAGCGCGATATGGAGCGCCAGCAGCCCATGGACCGCCTGCTCTGCGGCGACGTGGGCTACGGCAAGACGGAAGTGGCGATGCGCGCCGCGTTCAAGGCGGTCACCGACTCCAAGCAAGTTGCCGTGCTGGCTCCGACCACGATCCTCGCGTTCCAGCACTTTGAAACTTTCCGCCGCCGCTTCGCCGCATTTCCGGTTCGCGTCGACCTGCTCAGCCGGTTTCGCACGCCGCGCGAACAGAAAGCCGTCCTGGCCGGCGTGGAAACGGGGCAAGTGGACATCGTCATCGGCACGCACCGCCTGCTTTCCAAAGACGTCAAGTTTCACGACCTCGGCCTCCTGGTCGTGGATGAGGAGCAGCGCTTCGGCGTCGCGCACAAAGAACGCCTCAAGGAACTCAAGCTCAATGTGGACGTCCTGACTCTTTCGGCTACTCCCATTCCACGCACGCTCAATATGTCGCTCGTCGGTCTGCGCGACATGAGCGTCATCGAAACGCCTCCGAAGGACCGTCTCGCGATTCAGACTGTGGTCGCTCCATTTTCCGAATCGCTCATTCGCCGCGCGATCGACGAGGAGATGTCGCGACATGGACAAGTTTTCCTGGTGCACAACCGCGTCGAATCGATATACGCGATCGCGGATCTGGTGAACAAGCTGGTCCCGAAAGCGCGTGTGGTGGCTGGGCACGGCCAGATGAATGAGAAGGAACTAGAGTCCGTAATGTACAAATTTGTGCGCGGCGAAGCGGACGTTCTGGTCTGCACGACGATTGTTGAGAATGGCCTCGACATCCCGCGCGCCAACACGATCCTCATCAATCGCGCCGACCGTTTCGGCCTTTCCGAACTGTACCAGCTCCGCGGACGCGTCGGCCGCTCGAATCAGCGCGCCTACGCGTACTTGCTCGTTCCCGAGGATGTTTCGCTCACGCCGCTGGCCACCCGCCGTCTCGCCGCACTCAAGGAATTCAGCGCCCTCGGCGCGGGCTTCCGCGTCGCCGCGCTCGATCTCGAACTTCGCGGCGCCGGAAACCTGCTGGGAGGACAGCAGCACGGACACATCAACGCGATTGGTTTCGATCTCTACGTGCAGATGCTGGAGCGGGCAGTGGCGACGCTGAAGGGCGAAGAGGTCAAACCCGAAATGCGCGCCACGATCAACCTCGGGCTCGACATTCGCATCCCAGAAGAGTACATCCCCAACGAAAATCTGCGCTTGAGGACGTACAAGCGGATTGCTGGAATCACCGGCGAAACCGAAAGGGATGAGGTCAACAGCGAACTCACCGACCGATTTGGGGCACCACCTCCAGCAGTCGGCAATCTATTGGACTATGCGTTGCTGAAGGGGCTAGCCGAAGGCCTGCTGATCTCGTCCATCGAGAGGCGCGCCAACGAAGTGGCCATCAAATTTCATCCCGAGACCCCGCTGTCGCCCGAAAATCTCGTGAAATTCATTCGGTCGCAGAAGGAAGGCTTGCGGCTGGACCCGAGCGGCACGCTTTGGATGCGCCTGGACCGCCGGGGACGCGTGGCGGATAGCGTCAGAAACGTGTTGCTTCCTCTGGAAACGAAGCGATAAACTGGAAAACGAGCGATCCCTATGAAAACAAGCCAGTGGCTGATTTTTCCCATACTTTTCGCGGGCCTCAGCGTTCCAGCGGCCGCGCAAACGAAGAGTACGGTTGTCGAGGAAATTGTCGCCCGCGTGAACAACGAGATTATCACGCGGGAGGATCTGGAGAAGGCGCGAGCCTCTCTCGAAGGCGAAGTGCGGGACGCGTGCACGAGTTGTTCGCCGGAACAGATTCGCACGGAAGTAGCGTCGAAGGACAAGGACCTGCTCCGTGATTTGATCGATCAATCCTTGCTGACGCAGCGCGCCAAAGACGATGGGATTAACGTCGACGCCGACGTCATCAAGCGGCTCGATGGCATCCGAGTGCAGAACAAATTGCCCAGCATGGAAGCGCTGGAAGCGGAAGTCACCAAGAGCGGCCAGGATTTCGAGGACTTCAAGAGCCAGATTCGCGACCAGCTTCTGACGCAGGAATTGATTCGCAAGGAAGTGGGCTCCAAGATCATCGTCAGCCACGAAGACATCGTCAAGTATTACAACGATCACAAGGCTGAGTTTGTGCGCCCGGAAACCGTGGTCCTTCGCGAAATTTTTGTGTCCACCGAAGGCAAGCCCGAAGCCGACATTCCCGTCTTGCGAAAAAAAGCCGACAATTTGCGCGACCGGATTCTGAATAACGGCGAAGATTTTGGAGCCATGGCCAAGCGCTATTCGGACAGCCCCACGGCCCCGCAGGAAGGCGAGCTCGGCGTATTCCAACGCTCGCAGCTCGACGCCAAGATCGCGGAAAAAGTTTTCGCTCTCAATCGCAGCCAGATGACCGATGTCATGGAGACGAAAACGGGATTTGAAATCCTCCAGGTCCGCGAACGCTATGACGCCGGCGAGCAGCCTCTGGACAAAGTCGAACCTGAAATCAGCAACAAACTGTACGAACAGAAAATGGAGCCGGGCATGCGCACCTATCTGACGACGCTGCGGGAAGACAGCTACCTCCAGGTCAAGCCGGGATATACCGACACGGCCGCAGTCAAAGCCGAGCCGATCGAGGAAGTGGCCGCGGCGCCCGAGAAGGACGAATCGAAGAATAAATCCGGCCGAAAATTTGGGATTCTTCCCAAGAAGAAATCCGGCACATGAAACAGAGCTTTGTCTCCAGTCTCCAGGACGGCCAGACCGTTACCACTCACTTTCTTGTCTGTGTAAAAGAAATTCGCGCCACCCGCGATGGGAAAGCTTACTTGCGACTGGAGCTTGGCGACGCCACCGGGCGCGTCGAGGCGCGCATGTGGGAAGGGTTTGACCGCATGGCGGCCTCGTTCGAGCGCGACGATTTTGTGAAGGTCCAGGCGCGCGTCGAGAATTACCGCAATAAACTTCAGCTCGCCATCGAGAAAATTCGCCGCGCCGAGGAAAGCGAAGTCGATCCCGCGGATTTCTTCGCCCACACGAAAGAAAATGTGGACGATCTGTACGCGAAGCTGCTCGAAGTCGTCGCGTCGGTAGGGAATCCCTGGCTTCGCGAGCTACTCGGAAGCGTGGTTCAGGACCCGGCGATTGTCCCGCGATTGAAGCGCGCGCCCGCCGCGAAAGTGATGCACCACGCCTACTACGGAGGGTTGCTCGAACACGTCCTCAGCTTGTGCAATCTTTGCCGGGTGGTCCTCAATCACTATCCCGAAGCGAATGCAGACTTGTTGCTTTCGGGCGCCGTCCTGCACGATGTCGGAAAGCTGCAGGAGCTCAGCTACGAGCGCTCCCTCGGCTACACCGACGAAGGCCAGCTTCTCGGTCACATCCTGATCGAGTACGAACTGGTCACGAAAAAAATAGACGCCATCGAGGGATTTCCTCCCGCGTTGAAAACCCTGGTGCAGCACATGCTAGTTTCGCATCACGGGCAATACGAATTTGGTTCGCCAAAGCTTCCAATGTTTCGCGAAGCCTTGATGCTGCATTATCTGGACGACCTCGATTCCAAAATGGCTGCGATCCGTTCCGCGCTCGATTCCGATCAGGGAGAAGGGAATTGGACAGCCCTCAGCGGTGCACTCGAACGCCGCCTGCTGCGCTCCGATCGTTTCCTCGCCGAGTCTGGCGCGCCCACGGAAAAACAATCCTCGGCACAGGCTGCGGCCGGCGGCGGGAAAACTTTGGATGGAAATGAATAACAACGTGGAACACACCGGCCAATCCCGAGCCGCAGGCCCTCGACATTCGATCCTCGACCTCGCCCCGCTCGAGCTGGAATGTCTGAGCGTTCTCTGGCCCATGGGCGAAGGCACGGTGCGCGACATTCATCGCGCCCTGGCCGCCGCTCGTCCGCGGGCGTACACAACCGTCATGACCATCATGGATCGTCTCGAGCAAAAGGGAATCGTGTCTCGCACAAAAGTGGGCAAGGCGTTTCATTATCAGGCCCGGCTGAGCGCCGAAGAGGCTCGCTTGAAAGCCGTGGAGAAAATTGTGGAAGGATTTTTTGCCGGCTCGCAAGAAGCTCTTGCTGCGCATCTCTCCTCTCAAGGAGGCGCACCGCGGGAATTTATTTCACCCGCGCCTGCCGGCGTTGACGCGCCCAGCACACCTGTTGCAGAATCGCAAACTCAGAGCCTCGACGAGAGACTACTCTAAATAAAATGTTTCCCGCGCCTTTTTCGATTCGCGACAAGCTCATCTCACCGGGCACCGTTCTGGCGCCCATGGCCGGAGTGACCGACACGGTCTTTCGCCGCATGATCCGCAGCCTCGGCGGATGCGGCCTCATCATGACCGAATTCACGAGCGCCGAATGCATCACGCGCAACAACGCCCGCACGTCGCGTTATCTTTTCTTTGAGCCGGACGAGCATCCGATCACTGGCCAGTTGTTTGGCGCCGACGCCGACGTAATGGGCCGCGCCGCGGGGATGGTCGAACAACTGGGCTTCGACATCGTGGACGTCAATCTCGGCTGCCCCGCAAGAAAAGTGGTCAAATGCGGCGGCTCCGGCCTGTTGCGCGATTTGAAGGGCCTCGAGCAAGTCCTCCGCGCCGTACGCTCCGCCGTGCGCATTCCAATGACCATCAAGATTCGCGCCGGATGGGATGAAAACAGTATCGTGGCCGCTGAAGTCGCCCGTCTCGCCGAACAAATCGGCGTCGAGGGCATCGCCGTCCATCCGCGCACGCGCGCGCAGGGATATACCGGACGCGCCGATTGGAACGTGATTCGCGATGTGAAGCAGGCCGTGCGCATGCCCGTCATCGGCAACGGCGACATCAACTCGCCCGAGGACGCGATGCGCATGCTGCGCGAAACCGGATGCGACGCCGTGATGATCGGGCGCGCCGCGTCGAACAATCCCTGGATTTTCCGCCAGATCGCCCAATTCGCCGCGACGGGATCCTACGACGAACCGAGCGAGTGGGATCGCTACCAGTTGCTTTCCATGTATTTCCGGAACCTGGTCGATACCGAATGGCCCGATGCGATTGGAAGAATGAAGCAGTTCACCAGTTATTTTACGCACGGCGTGCGAAACGGCGGCGAATTGCGCAGGAACGTGCACACGTCCCGCACGCCGGCCGAAATTCTAGATCGAGTGGATGCCTTTTTTGCCCAGACTGTAACCTGAGCCAAGCTGTAACCTGAGGAGGTACGCGGATGACCGCTGCCAGCGCTACGACCCCAGCACTCGAGCGCCGACGGGAACGCAGAGTCCCGGTTCATCTCCCGATTGTGGTTCGCGGCATGGACCTCACGGGGACGTCGTTCGAGGAGCACACCTCCAGCGAAAACATTTGCCGTGGCGGCGCCGCGTTTTCCTCGCGCTATCCGCTCAATCTCGGCATCCACCTGGAAATCCAGATTCCCGTGTTGCCAACCGCGGCCAGGGAAGATACGGAGTTTTCCACGCAAGGCCGCGTCGTCCACCTCAAGCCCGGCAGGGACCAGTACGAACAGATCGTGGGGGTTGAATTCACGGGCCCTCGTTTCAATCGCATCTTCGTTTCCGAAGCGACTTAAGTAGCACAGACTTCAGTCTGTGGGGTTCCATTTGATCTTGGCTGGCGCGAGCGGCCTGGGCGGGTTGGCGGAAACCCACAGACTGAAGTCTGTGCCACCAATCATTCCAACGCGTCGATGTTCACCGTTCCAACAAAAGCTGCTTATACGCCTCGCGCTTGCCGAGCCCGCGCTCGCGCGCTGCCTGTTTAAGCGCCGCCTTGCGATCCAGCCCCGATTCCGTTTCGAGTTGCTCGACGCGCTGCTTGAGCGACACCGCCGGAACCGCCTGTGCGTCGCCCTCCACTGCCGGCCCGATCACCAGCGTAATTTCGCCTCGCGGCGCCCGCTTGCGCGCAGCGTCTCGAAGTTCGGCGAGAGAGCCGCGCAGAAATTCCTCGTGAATTTTGGTGACCTCCCGGGCCACGACGGCAGGGCGGTTTCCGAGAATTTCCGCGGCGTCCGAGAGCGTTTCCAGCAACCGGTGCGGCGCTTCATAGAACACCAGCGCCCTCGGTTCGGATTTCAAAGCGTCGAGCTTCTTCCTGCGCGCGCCAGCGCGTGACGGCAGGAATCCCACAAACAGAAATTCCTCCGTGGGCATCCCCGAAGCCGCCAGCGCAGCCACAAAAGCGGACGGCCCCGGGATGGGAACGACTGGAATGTGATGGCGCAGGCACTGAGCCACCAGCCGGTGCCCGGGATCGGACACCACGGGAGTGCCCGCGTCGCTGACCAAAGCGACTTGCGCGCCTTCCTCGAGCTGAATCACCAGTTCCGGCGCTCGCGTCAGTTCATTGTGGGCGTGATAGCTGACCAGCTCCTTGTGAATCGCGTAGTGCTGCAGCAATTTCTGCGTCTGCCGCGTATCCTCGCACGCGATCAGGTCCGCTTCCTTCAGCACGCGCAGCGCCCGCAGCGTAATATCCTCGAGGTTGCCGATCGGCGTCGCCACCAAATAGAGGCATCCCGTCGGCGAATTATCTTGCACGTCCGTCATAGAGCTTTCCTCATCGCAGCGAGTTTAGCATGCGCTGGCGATGCGCATCCCCTTTGGATTGGATCTCTCAGGCGAACTCGAGAGGGACCCTGTCGAGCCGCTCATCGTGTTAAGATATTGAATTCCATTTGGACTCCGAAGGAGACCGGAATTGCCGCTCTACGAATACCGCTGCCTCAAGTGCGATCGCCACACCGATAAGATCGAAAAAATGAACGGGCCGCACTTGAAGAAGTGCCCGCACTGCGGCGGCAAAGTGGAATCCGTCATCACCGCCCCCTCGATCCAGTTCAAGGGCTCCGGCTGGTACGTCAACGACTACGGCCGGAAAACAACCGGCGGCGATTCGGGCAAATCGGAGAAGGGTGAAAAGTCGGAGAAAACCGAGAAGTCGGAGAAATCAGAAAAATCGGAAAAGTCAGATTCCAAATCCGCTTCTGCATCAAAAGATCAAAAGAAAACCGAAAGCACATCGAAAGAAAAGTGATTCCCAGATCGATTCATTCGCCTGAATTTTTGACAATCGTCTAATTCGTTGCGGGGGCACGAGTAGGACAGGCTTCAGCCTGTCTGGTTTTGACTTTCTGTGATGCGAAAAAAGCAGACAGGCTGAAGCCTGTCCTACAGCTTCAGCGCCCGCAGATACTCGCGAAAATCCTTGCCAAATTCCTGGTTCTCGAGGCCAATCTCCACCGTGGCTTTCAAGAAGCCGAGCTTGTCTCCCGCATCGTACGATTTCCCTTCATACACATACGCAAGCAACCCGATTTCTTGCGCCAGCAGGCGAAGCGCGTCCGTAAGCTGAATCTCGCCCCCGCGCCCAGGCTTGGTCCGCTCGAGGCAATCGAAAATTTCAGGAGGCAGCAGATATCGCCCGGTCACGGCCAGGGTCGAAGGCGCTTCGGCAGGACTTGGCTTCTCGACCAGATCGCGTATTTTCAAGATACGCTTGTCCGCGCCCACGCCGTTTTTCTGCTCCACGTCCACGATGCCGTAGAGACTCGTCTTTTCCCGAGGCACCTCTTCGACGGCGATGGCTCCTTTTCCCGTGCTTTGGTAGACATCGATCAACTGTTTGGTGGCGGGATTCTTACCCGGAATAATTACGTCGCCGAGCAGCACGGCGAACGGCTCGTTGCCGACCAGTTCCTTGGCCACGAGCACGGCGTGTCCCAGCCCCAGCGGTTCCTTCTGCCGCGTGTAGCTGAAGTGGATCATGTTGCCGATATCGTGCACCAATTTCGCCAGATCGGATTTGCCCTTCTGCTCCAGAAAACTTTCCAGCTCGGGTGAGGAATCGAAGTGATCTTCGATCGCATTCTTCCCTCTGCCGGTCACGATAATGATGTTGTCAATTCCGGAGGCGACGCATTCCTCGACCACATATTGGATGAGAGGCTTGTCGACCACCGGCAGCATTTCCTTGGGTTGCGCTTTGGTCGCGGGCAGGAATCGCGTGCCCAGCCCTGCGGCGGGAAGGACTGCCTTGCGAACGCGTTTTGGATTTTCGGTCATGGATTATTTTCAAGTCTGTAGCCACCATACGTGGCGCTCGCGCACGGTGTCAATCCATCGTTTGCTTTCGGAGTTCCTAAAATCCATTCTAATTTAGGACATGGGATTGCGTTTGGAGATCGTGGAACGGAGAATTAATTGCGGATGTGCTTGCGTCCGCGCGAAAGTAAATAAAGCCAACCGGATGCGACGGTTTCAATCGCCCGAAGTCCCCGCTGTTGCCGAGCGCGCCGGCTGTTTACACATTCCGCTGAGCCAATCGCGAAAGCACTTCCTTCACAATATCGCAAATGGTCTGCCCGTTTTCATAGAACACCTTCAGCCAGGCCATCGGCCCCATCTGTGGAAAATAAATCCCGCGGAAACACAGGCGCGAGACGAGAATATTGATGCGGTACGCCAGCGGCTTGTGGCTGAACGATCGCACGGCCTGCGCGATCGCTTCCGGGCTATAGGATTGAGCCCACCCGTACTTGACCTCGGCGTGAGCTTCCGCGATGCTCATTTTCAGTGGCGTATGCGCCATCGCAAACGGTATGAATTCCTCCCAATGTTTGGGCCGCGTCAGACGGCCCGCCGCCTCAAGCCTCGCGTACAGCGGCGTAGACGGCAGCGGAGTGATCAATCCAAAGATCGGCAGCCCCGCAGGCCAGGTGCGAATTTGCTGAAGCGTCCGCTCCGCCACTCCGACCGTATCGTTGTCCATGCCGAACATGAACGAAGTGATCGCGAAGACGTTGCGGTCGGCCAGCCTTTGCAGCACGGCCGCATATTCCCCCGGCTTGTTGAATCCTTTGTTCACATCGGCGAGGTTCGTCGGGTCGATGGACTCCATGCCGATAAAAATCCACTTGCCCCCGGCGGCGGCGATGAGGTCCACGAGTTCCTCGTCGCGCAAAAGATTGGCGCTGATTTGCGCGACCCAGTGGACCTGAGCGTTCGCGGCGATGATGTCGCGCAGCAGGGACTTCGTCCGCTTAGGGTTGATGGCGAAATTATCGTCAATGAAGAAAACGGCGATCTGACCGCCCTCGCTCTTGGCCCGAGCCTTGAGCAGCAGCAATTCATCCACAACGCTCTTATTGGTCCGAAACCGGATCGAATCTCCAAAGAAACCGGTCACCGTGCAAAATTCGCATCCGTAAGGGCAGCCGCGCCCCGACTCCACGGGAATAATGCGAAACGTTCCCCAGCCGTCGCGGAACCGCTTGAGCATCGGCCCAACGGCCTTCGGAACGACATTGAACTGGGCGAGGTCGAGCGAATTCCACGGAATTGCGGGATAATCCTGTAGGCTTGGTTTGCGCTCCTGGCCAAATTCATCCACGGGAGCATAGGTCTCTTTGAGTTGGCCGCGCGCGGCATCCGCCACGATCTTCGGCCAGGTCTCATCCGCCTCGCCAAGAGCGACCGCGTCGGCATGCCGCTTTCCAGAAATCCGGCCCAGCGCTTCGTCGGGCATTTCCGTGACGTGCGGCCCGCCCATCACCACCGGCACACCCACGGCGCGGACGGCATCGCCCATGCGGTAAGCCTTCGCGATCATGCGCGTCATAGCGCCGATGCCGACAAGCCCAATATTATTTTCGCGGACGTATTGCGCGATGCCCGCTTCGTCCATCGGCTGCGCGTTGCCGTCGATCAAGACGACTTCATGGCCGGGCGGCGTGAGCGACTGGAGGAGAAACATCCAGAGGTGCGGCATGAAATTTTTGGTAACGCCATTGTCAGGACTATAGAGCAATATTTTCATCGTTTCATTCTTCTCCGACGATATGCCGGTCAGGCAGGCCGCGACGATCTCCGGCGTTCGTCTTTCACTTCGTTCTGCTGGTTCAAATACCGACGCCCTCATGGGCACGGCGGAGGTGTAAGTGGAAAACGTGGGCAGTGTATCATTCATTCGACACAAAAAATGACCAATATTTGCAACGAGACATTTTCGTTACTGGGTCCTTTTTTGTAGCGCACGCCTTCAGGCGGGCACTTTGGAATCGAGCAGATGCCCGTCCGCCGCGGCGGACGGGTGGTACATGAATAAAAGCCGATTTTTCACGCGCACTCTGCTGGGGCGGCACACTCGGCCGACCCATGCGAAATACGCGCACCAGCAATCGGGCCGGTCGTTAAGGATGATTTCCACGGCTGTGCTAACATGATTATTACCGCACGCAAGGGAAGGGCAATGCCGACGCGCATCCTGGGAATCGAGTCTTCGTGTGACGAAACCGCCGCGGCCGTCGTCGTCGATGGCCGCGAGATCTTGTCGAGCGTCGTCTCTTCTCAACTCGACATTCACCGCAAGTACGGCGGCGTAGTTCCCGAACTCGCCTCGCGCGAGCACCTGCGCCAAATCGTCCCGGTTGTGCGCGAAGCTCTTCTTCAAGCGGGCCTCGAATTTAGGGACATCGATGCCGTCGGCGTTACCCAGGGGCCCGGCCTCGTCGGATCGCTCTTGGTGGGAGTAACTTACGGCAGGGTCCTGGCCACCGAATTGGGGAAACCGCTCGTGCCCGTCAATCACCTCGAAGGCCACGTTCACGCCGTATTCCTCGAAGCGCACATCGGCGGGAAAGCGCCCGAATTGCCGGCGATCTGCCTCATCGTCTCCGGCGGACACACGCTGCTGTACCACGTCCAAGCCGCGGCCCCGAACGCAGAACCGACCGATGACGCAGCCAAGCGCGGTTTTCAGTACCGCCGTCTCGGCGGCACGCGCGACGACGCCGCAGGCGAAGCCTATGACAAAGTCGCCAGACTCCTCGCCCTTGGCTATCCCGGCGGCCCCATCATCGACCAACTAGCCGGAAAGGTCACCGCATCCGGCGAAGAATTTCACGAGAAAGACGCGTTAAATCTTGGTCCAGTGAAGATCAAAGGCAATCCCTACGATTTCAGTTTCAGCGGAATCAAAACGGCCGTCTTGTATTACGTCCGCGCCCGTCCCGAATTCACCGATGAAATCGAAGCCCGCAAAAAAGGTCTTCAAGAGGGCCGCCGAAAGGCCGCCGATCTGCTTCCGCTTTGCAGTCCTCGAACGCTCTCTCTCATTTCCAAATTCCAATCCGCGGTAGTCCGTGATCTCGTGGCGCGCACGCTGGAAGCGGCAACGGAAACAGGTTCCCGCACAGTCTTGGTCTCAGGCGGCGTAGCCGCAAACTCCGAATTGCGAGACCGCTTCGCATCCAAAGCGGCCGCGATGGGCGTCAGCGTCTTTTTCCCCAGCCGCGCCCTTTCCACCGACAACGCCGCCATGATCGCCGCAGCCGCCTATCCCCACTTGCTCGCCGGAGACTTGGCCGCGCCCGATTTGAACGCCGAACCAAACCTCCGCCTCGCCTAGTTGATTGGAGATCAAGATTTCTGTGTTGGGGCCGTTTTGGAGAAGAGGATATTTTTTGCCGAGACTTCGCCGTGTTGTGGGCTTGCATCAAGAAGGGGCTATCCGCGATATCTGGCCCCGAAGTCGGCGCGACAAGCCTACGGCGAGGGAGCGATAGAATCGAGACGCGAGAGGAGGATACAACTCAAACAAGTCCTGCAGGGTCGCCCAGTCAACTCCATAAACGACCATCGCTTCTTCAGCGACCACCGAAGCACTCGCTTTGCCATTTTCCAGAAAGGCCATCTCGCCGCAGATCTCGCCTGGACTAATCTCCGCTATTTTCACGCCGAAACCGTTCCGTACCTCTGCCTTTCCTTTCATGATCACGATCACCATCCCGGGCTGCTTACCCATCTGAATTAATGTTTCATCCTTCTTGAAGTTAAGGAGTTTGGCCTTGTCGAGGATCAGAACCCAGTCATTTCGGTTAACGTACTGTAGCTGGCTTTTGGCCACCACCAAGTCCACCTCTAGCTTGTCCGCCATAGTTCGATTCCAGATTCCCTTCTAGGGACTCGGTGTGGTTCGTTCACGAGCACATTTAATGGCAGCCGCGACAGCACTAGCGTGGCAGTACAGGTGTAAATAGCAATTACGAAATATCTCCGACGATATGCGGCGTCGCAAATGGCTCTGTGAACGTACTCAACCGAGTTATTTTTTCCGCCGTTGGTAAGTGAGTTTATATCACACGCCGAGAACAGTACATTGGACTTTATGTCTAAGGATTGTAATATTCCCTTTACATGCCGATGGCCGCCCCGGGTACGAAAGTGAATTCCCAATGAAATAACAGCGTCCGTCGCTTTTGAACCGCGTCGCCGCGCTTTCACGTGATTTGGCCAGGCGAATGGCAGGGCTTGCCATCGGTTGCGACAGGCGCGCTTCTCGGAGTCAGGCCTTCCTCGCAACTCTCAACTTTGAATTCTCAACTTGCGATACAATCCCCGGCCTCATGCGCATCGCGTTCGATACCGGCGGCACGTTCACCGATTGTGTTTTTCTTCGCGGCGGACGACTTGAAATTCTGAAGGTTCCTTCCACGCCGAGCAAACCATCGGATGCGATCGCTCATGCGCTGGACCGAATCCCGGAATTGCGCGCGGATCTTGCCGGCCTCGAACTTGTCTGCGGCACCACGGTTGGCACGAATGCTCTTATTCAGCGAAAAGGCGGGCGCGTCACCCTCATCACGACCGCAGGCTTCGAAGACGTCCTAGAAATTGGACGGCAAGCGCGCCCGCAACTTTACAATCTGCTATTCGAGAAGGCCGAGCCGCTCGTTCCGCAGGTGCGACGCCTTGGACTGGGGGAAAGGTTGGATTCCAATGGCCGCGTCTTGCTTGCGCTATCAAGGGCCGAGATCGCGCGAATCACGCGCGCAGCCGCACGCAGTGGAGCAGAGTCCATCGCCGTCTGCTTGCTCTTCTCCTTCGTAAATCCTGCACACGAAAAATTGTTGGCACGAGCCTTGGCTGCGACGGGACTCCCTACTTCCGTATCGCATGTAATCCTTCCCGAATATCGCGAATTCGAGCGCACCTCCACGACCGTCGTCAATGCCTACCTCGTTCCGGTGATGAGCGGCTATCTCTCGGAAATTGAGAGGATCGCCGAAGCGCAATCGCGGTGCGCGCCCGCTAAGTCGAAACGAGCGAGGAGCGCGACGAGAGTTTCACGAGTTCGCATCATGCAGTCGAATGGAGGAATTCTCTCGGCCGGAGCAGCCTCCCGAGAACCCGTTCGAACGATTCTGTCTGGCCCGGCGGGAGGCGTGCTCGGCGCGCAGTATGTTGCCGAAGTTGCCGGATTCGAACGAATCATTACCTTTGACATGGGAGGCACGTCGACGGACGTGGCCCTCATGGACAGCGGAAGCGGAGAAACTCTCGCCATCACATCCGAAAGCGTCGTCTCGGGTATGCCCGTAGCAGTTCCAATGTTGGATATTCACACGGTGGGCGCGGGTGGCGGATCGATCGCGCGATTCGACCGCGCAGGGGCGTTGCGCGTCGGCCCGGAAAGCGCCGGAGCCGAGCCCGGCCCGATTTGCTACGGGAGCGGCGAAAAGGCGACGGTGACGGACGCGAATCTCATCCTGGGACGCATTCCGGAATCCGGGCTGCTGGGAGGTGCGTTTAAACTCGACCTTCCGCGTGCGCGAAGCTACATGAATCGGCAACGCGGGCCGATGCCTTCCGCCGAAGCGTTCGCGCAGGGCATCGTGGATGTGGCCAACGCCGTTATGGAGAAAGCCATTCGCGTCATCTCGGTGGAACGCGGGCACGATCCGCGCGATTACACGCTCGTGGCGTTCGGCGGCGCGGGCGCGTTGCATGCCTGTGAATTGGCAACAGCGCTGGAAATACCGTGCGTCCTGGTGCCGTGCTTTCCGGGGGCGCTTTCCGCGCTGGGCATCCTGCGGGCCGACGTGACCAAAGATTTGTCCCTCACGGTTCGCCTGGAAGTTCAAAGTCCCGGCAAGGCAATGGTGGAACTGCACCACGCGTTCGCCACATTGGAAAGGGAGGGCCGCAAGCAGATGCGCGTTGAGGGTTTTTCCAATAGGTCCATCAAAATCTACAAGTCTCTCGACATGCGCTATGCCGGACAGTCCTATGAATTGAACGTGCCATTCAACGGAGACTTCATTTCTGCTTTCCATCGCGCCCACGAAAAGCGCTACGGCTATTTCGATCGCGCCCGCGCGTGCGAGGTCGTGAACATTCGAGCACGCTTCACAGGGCGCACGCCGAAACCCGCTTTGCCGAATTTGAAGCCCGGCGGTCCAAGCGCTGTGCCCGCGCTTGTCTCCAAAGCGCAGGTCCGATTCCATGGCCACCGTAAACTGACGTCCATATACGACCGCTCCCGGCTGCGCGCTGGAAACCGCATCCCCGGCCCCGCCATCGTGACGGAATACAGCGCGACGTCACTGATTCCTCCTGAATGGTCCGGCAGAGTCGATCGAAATGGAAATCTTCTCTTGGAGCCGAGCCGATGAGTGTGGACCCCATACGCCTGGAGATTTTCAAGAACCTCTTTCATTCAGTCGCGGAAGAAATGGGAGCGGCGCTCCGACGTTCCGCGTTTTCTCCCAACATCAAAGAGCGGCGCGACTACTCCTGCGCCGTATTTGACTCCGCGGGCAGCGTTCTCGCCATGGGCGACCACATGCCCGTTCATCTGGGCTCGATGCCCATGTCGGTCCAGGCAGCGCTCAACGCGTTTGAGCTTGGTCCTGGAGACGTTGCGTTAATGAACGATCCGTACGCAGGCGGAACGCACCTGCCGGACCTGACGATGGTGATGCCTGTCTTCGCGGCGAGTTCCCCCCGCCCGCTGTTTTACATCGCCAATCGCGCGCACCATGCCGATATCGGCGGCGCGCACGCGGGCTCGATGGGTCTTTCACGCGAAATATTTGAGGAAGGCTTGCGCATCCCTCCCGTAAAAATCATGGAAAAAAGCCGAATCGCGCGCGACGTCATGGCAATTCTTCTCGCCAACGTGCGCACCCCGCGTGAGCGCGAAGGCGACCTGACCGCGCAAATCGCCGCCTGCCGCATCGGTGAGCGCCGCCTGATGGCGCTCGTTGCGAAATACGGGAGCAGGGAAGTGATCGCGTACGGGCGACACTTGCTCGACTACTCTGCCAGGATGATGGCCGCCACGATCGCTGCGATTCCCGATGGAGTGTACAGCGCCGAGGATTTTCTGGACGACGATGGCGTCACGGACAAGCCGCTGCGGATCGCAGTCACAATCCGCATCATTGGGAAAAATGCGGAGGTCGATTTTACGGGAAGCGCGCCGCAATGCGCCGGCAGCGTCAACGCCGTCGCAGCCATCACGGAGTCCGCCGTCTTCTACGTTTTCCGGTGCCTGCTGGATGAGCAAGTCCCCGCCACGTCCGGCCTGATGCGAACGATTCGCGTGATCGCACCCGCCGGCACGATTGTGAACGCGCTCTCGCCCGCAGCGGTGGCAGGTGGAAACGTGGAAACATCGCAACGCATCGTGGACACGCTCCTCAAAGCCCTTGCGCGCGCGATCCCCTCGCGCATTCCCGCGGCAAGCCAGGGCACGATGAACAATCTAACTTTTGGCGGGAGCGACGCGCGGCACGACGGGAAACCTTTCGCCTACTACGAAACGATAGCAGGAGGAACGGGCGGAGGCCCGGGCCATGCAGGAAACAATGGCGCGCACAGCCACATGACCAACACGCTCAATACTCCCATCGAAGTTCTCGAGCATATTTACCCCGTCCACGTTC
Organism: uncultured Acidobacteriota bacterium; assembly: GCA_963832265.1. Classification (GTDB taxonomy): domain Bacteria; phylum Acidobacteriota; class Terriglobia; order Acidiferrales; family UBA7541; genus Palsa-360. The sequence goes on along the minus strand of CAWHTN010000020.1, from coordinate 1,412,395 downwards.
ACCGTTACGCGCTGCGAAAAGGTTCCGGCGGCCACGGAAAATTTCCGGGCGGCGAAGGCGCCCTCCGCGAAATCGAAATGCTGGCTGACGTGCAGGCGGGAATCCTGTCGGATCGAAGAAATCTACCACCGTATGGCCTGAAGGGCGGCTCTCCCGGCAGCCCGGGAAAAAATGAAATCGTCATCGGAGGAAAGGCACAACGGCTTCCTTCCAAATGCACATTCCGAGCCCCGGCAGGAGCACTGATCCGGATTGAAACACCGGGTGGAGGCGGTTGGGGAAAAACGCAGAAAGCGCCGAGGACAGCGCGCAGAAAACGAAAAAGCCCCAAGGCGGCGTCGCCTTGAGGCTTTTTTGGAACTTGGAAAAAATGAAAATGGCAGCTAGAACTCAACACCCTCGGGCTTCTCAATCGGCGAAGGCATCTGCAACCGCGCTTTTGCCAGCGACTTGACCAGTGCGTCTTCTACGTTTTCGGCGGAAGTATTTCGGGCGGTGGCGAGTTCGCTGACGAGGAGAAATTTGGCCCGTTCCAGCATTTTCTTTTCGCGGAAGGAAAGCGGCTTGGTGCGGCTAAGTGATACTAGACTCTTCAGTACGGCTGCTACTTCAATCAGCTCCCCGGTTCGCATTCGTTCGGAATTCTCTTTGAACCGGTGTTTCCAATCGTGGTGCGAATTCGGCTTGCCCTTTTCCAGAAAGCTCAAAACCTTAAGCGTTTCTCCGTTTCGAATCACGTGCCGCAATCCAACCGATTCGGCGTTGGTTGCGGGAACCATGACTTTGAGGCCGCTGGCTAAAATCTTAACCATAAAATACTTTTCCGTGCGTCCATTCAAAATCCCGAAATTGATTTGCTCGATCATCCCAACGCCGTGGTTAGGATAGACGACCTTATCCCCTATCTTATAATCCATGGTCGGAAGCCCCCTCGAGGTAAGCTAAGAAAGTTTGCACCCAGGGCATAGTGAAGTCAAGATATTTCTTCTAGAATCAGCAAGTTATGCGATATTTTGATTCGAGATTGGTCCCTGAATTGCACAGTATTTTTTACCAAAATTTAACAGCTTCCCTGTAGGCCGATCACTTCCTCCGTTCGCCCTCGGCTCCCCTTGCGCTAGAATGGCTAAATGCTGATTCTTGCCGTAGATACAAGCACTCGAACGGGAAGCGCCGCCATTTTGCGCGATTCCGAGGTCCTCGCCGAAGTGTCCGGATACGAAGAAACACCATATTCCTCGCGGCTTTTTCGCGATATTGCCCTGCTGCAAGACAGGGCAAACTTCCGTCTGAATCAAGTCGATGTATTCGCGGTTGCGGCTGGCCCGGGCTCCTTTACCGGGCTGCGAGTCGGTTTGACGGCGGTGAAAGCTTGGGCGGAGGTGCACGGCAAACCCATCGCAGCAGTCAGTGGGTTGGAGGCGATAGCCGCGGAAAATCTGGCGGGCAAGGCTCCCAGCGCTTCAGATTCCCACTTTATCGCGCCATTTTTGGATGCCCGCCGAGGGCAGATCTTCGGCGCAATTTATCGAAGAATTCCCGGAGACGCGATGGGCCTCGCACTCGCCAGTGACGAGTCAATCCTCTCGCTGGACGAGTTTCTGGAATTGGTGAAGGGAAAGTCCCCCCAACTCGTACAACTTGTCTCGCCGACGCCGGAAGTGCTCCCCACCTCTCTCCTCAGCGAAGTTCTGCCCGGTGCGCGCATACTTCAAGTGTCCGCAGCCCTGGCTCCCGCAATAGGGCGGCTAGGATTCCAAAGAGCGAAGCGCGGAGACTTGGTCGATTCGCTACGCCTCGATGCCAATTACGTGCGGCGTTCCGATGCCGAATCGGCGTGGAAGGATGGGTAATGCATTCTCCAGGCGAGAAAATTGACGACTCTTCGGCCATCACGGTACGCCGAATGACCGCGTCAGATGCCTCTGCCGCGCATTCCATACTGAAGGAAAGTCCAGAAGCGTCGATATGGTCGAAAGAGAGTCTGCTGGAATCGGTTTCCCAGGGGATCGCCTGGGCGGCGGAGCTGGATGGACGCGTCGCGGGAATTCTGATCGGGCGAGTGGCCGCGGACGAATTCGAGATATTAAATTTGGCTGTCGGGAAGGCGTGCCGGCGGCGGGGAATTGCAACTCAATTGGTGAGGTCCGCGCTCGAGCACGTCCGAGCGGCAGGCGCGCGGCGAACCTATCTGGAAGTGCGCGCTTCCAACGCAGGCGGGATCGCCTTTTATGCGCGCATGGGATTCCGCGAATGCGGGCGACGGCCAGATTATTATCGCGATCCCGTGGAGGACGCGGTGCTACTCGTTTCGCACGGAGAGGAAATAAATCCGTAACTTTCGTTGATTTGTACTTGGCGGGCGCTTTGCATTGTGCTAGCTTCGACTCGTTATGTAACACTCCATTCACAATTCGGATTGCTCAGGAGGCACACTATGCCGACCTTGACTCGGGAGATACGCGAGCAACTTCTGACATATGACCAAGAGTTTCAGAAACTCACGCAGTTGCATTCGGAATACGAAGCCAAGCTAAGACAGCTTTCGCAATCCTCCTACCTGAATCTGGAAGACCTTCAGCAAGAAGCTACCCTCAAAAAATTAAAATTGCGAGTCAAAGACGCGATGGAGCGCCACATCGCGCAGCGCCTGCATCCTCCCGCAGCGCGTTAACCTTCCGGCGTACTGTCAAATTGAGATAGAATATTTGCAGTCGCACCAGGAGTGTCGCCGTTTTTCCTCCTGACAAGGACGTGCATGATAAGGGACGGCTATAAGTTTGCCGCGGGCCCGCTCGTCGTGGGCATCATCGCCGTGGTATTCCACTGGAACTGGCTTGGCGGCGTGCTGATCTTCCTCGGTCTTTTTGTGATGTTTTTCTTTCGCGATCCCCAAAGAACGCCCCCGCCGGACCCGGACACGATCGTTTCTCCAGCCGACGGCCGCGTCATGGAAGTCGTGGAAGAGCCGCTCAACGGCAAGCCGGGCCGCCGGATCAGCGTGTTTCTCTCGATCTTCGACGTGCACGTCAACCGCTCGCCGGTAGCGGGACGCATCACAGCCATCGAGTACCGTACCGGAAAATTCTACGCGGCCATGCGCGGCCGGGCTTCGGCCGAAAATGAGCAAAATTCGTTCCATATTCAGAGCGACCGTGGGGAAGTGGTCTTCAAACAGATCGCCGGATGGATCGCCCGCCGTATTGTCTGTTGGAAAGCAGTGGGCGATTCCGTGATGAGAGGCGAGCGCGTAGGTATGATACGCTTTGGTTCACGCACGGATATTTGGCTTCCCGAAGGTGTCGAAATTCAGGTTCGGCCCGGCCAGCACGTGGCGGGGGGTACCAGTATCCTGGCGCGATGGAAATGAGCGACTTCGAACAGCACGAACTCGGGTTTCCCGGCTCCCGGCGAGCCAATCTCAAGCTTCGCCGCGGCATCTACCTCTTGCCCAGTTCCATGACCGTGGCGAACATGCTGTGCGGCTTCTACGCCGTCATGGCCACGCTCAAGGGCGGCAGTACGGATTTGGACAATGCGGCCAAGGCCATCGGCCTGGCAATCGTCTTCGATTCCTTCGACGGTTTCGTGGCCCGAGCCACGGGCACGAGCAGCGAATTCGGCAAGCAGTTTGACTCTCTGGCCGATATGGTCAGCTTTGGGATCGCCCCGGCCGCGCTGGCCTTCACTTGGGGGGTCCGCGGCATTGCCGAGACCGACTTCCTGGATATCCGGCGCCTGCACCAGATCGGCTGGTGGGTGGCGCTAGTCTTTGTGATTTGCTGCGCCTGGCGCCTCGCCCGATTCAATATTCAGGGAATGGCCCCCGGAACAGGGTCAAAATACTTTGTTGGGCTGCCGTGCCCGGCCGCTGCGGCTCTGATTGCTGCCACGGTGCACGCGATTAAAGTGCCGATAGAGGACTGGCGCTGGTCGGTCTTCTGGATGGTAGTTGTCATCGGGGACGCGGCCCTGATGTCCAGTACGGTGCGCTATCGCAGCTTCAAGGACGTCCCGATGGCGGCGCGCCAAAAGTCGGTCCTGGTCATCGTAATGGCCCTGCTCGTCTGGCTGATCGTTTCGTACTCGGAAGTGGTGCTGATGTTGATGGCGACAGTCTTCGTCACGTCGGGGGTCACACTTCATCTTATCCGCATGGCTCGTCATTATCTGGTCTCGCATAACCCCAAGACATGACTTCCCCCAAAGAGGCGGTTCGAGTGGCCATCGCGGGGGCGTCTTCTCTGCTCGGCAAAGAACTAAACCTGTGGCTGGAAGAATCGAAATTTCCCGCGAGCGATATTCGCCTGCTCGATGAGGAAATCGTCGCCGGAACGCTCACCGAAGCCGGTGGCGAACCGGCCATCATTGAAACGGTCAACGAAGACAGTTTCGATCGCGTGCGGTTCGCGTTCTTTACCGGATCGCCGGAATTCTCGAAGCGTCACGCCGCGGAAGCGCGCCGAGCCGGCGCGGTCGTCATCGACCTCAGCGGAGGCTTGAGCACGGACGCGAATGCCAGGATGTGGATCCCCACTCTGGACACGGTGCTCACCTCGCACGTAGAAAGCGTTCCCCCCGGCGAGCCGCAAAGCCTGTTTGTTGTTCCCTCCGCTCCCGCCGACGCGGCGATTTCCATTTCCGCGGCTCTTGCGCCCGCCGGACTCGAGCGGCTCGTCGTGACCGTGCTTCAGCCCGTATCGGAGCATGGCCCGGAAGCGATCGAGGAACTGGAAAGTCAGGTCGTGAAACTCCTGTCCTTCCAACCCGTGTCGCAAACCGTCTTCGATACGCAAGTCGGGTTCAACATGCTTTCCAGCTACGGCCCGGAAAGCAGGATAAAGCTGGCCGATGCCCGCGCAAGAATTGCGAACGAATCTCGAAGGTATCTTGCAGGGCGCGTTCCGGTGCCCGCCATCATGCTGGTCCAGGCTCCAGTCTTCTATTCGCACGCCTTCACGGCGTATGCGGAATTCAAGGCCGCTCCCGCCCTCGATGATCTGGCGTCCCGCCTGCAGCGCGCAGGCCTGAAAGTCGCCCGGCCGAAAGATGAGCCGCCAGCGAATGTGAACGTCGTTGAGGAAGTCCGGCCCGTGCTGAGGCAACCGGAACGCGACCCGGGCATCGAAACCGGTGTCTGGCTGTGGGGCGCCGCGGACAATTTGCGAGTCCCGTCAGCCACCGCCGTAGCCATAGCGGAAAAGCTGCTCGCCTCGTAAATCAAGGCGTTGCGAAGAGGCTTCCAGTAGCACAGACTTCAGTCTGTGGCATTTTGAATCGGCAAAGTTGAACGCCCACAGGCCAAACAGAATGCGGAAAAGTAGTTAATTTTGTCATTCCGAGCGAAGCGAGGAATCTCTCCTCGGTTTGCGCCCATGAAAAGAAAGAGAGATTCCTCGCTTCGCTCGGAATGACAAAATGGCGGGGTCCTTTTCCGGAACCTGTACCGCCCGCGCTACCGGACCGAGCTGAAGCGACGCTCTCGAAGTGTAGAGGGGAACGTAACATCCGCGATCGCGCAGTGCATATGGGGAATCCGCACCAGTGAAAAACAGAATCAAAACGCGAGCAAAGGAAGCAATCGAGGCCCATGCGAAAGCCTGGGTCAACCCGCTGGCCCCGCGGAATGTTTTTTATTTCAAATTTCAAATTTCAAATTTGAGATCTCAAATCTCAAATCTTAAATTTCAAATCTCAAATTTGAAATTTGAAATCTTCCCTCTGTGCCTCTGCCTCTCTCTGGCCCTCTTCCTCTCCGCCTGCGGCTACCACGTCGGCGGAACGGCCTCCCAGCTTCCACCCGGCCTGAAAGTCATCGCGGTTCCCGCGCTTAAGAACGACACGCCGCGCTATCGCATCGAGCAGCGCATGACCGAGGCCGTGGTCCACGAATTCATTGCCCGCACGAAGTACCGCATCGTTTCTACCGAAGATTCCGCGGACGCAGTGCTTCACGGCGAAATCACAAGTTTCGAGGCCATTCCCGCGGTGTTTGACACGACACCGAATACGACCCCCAGCTCCACGACCGTTCCGACGGTGAATACCACGACGGCGCGCGCCACCACCATGCTCGTTTCCGTTCACTTGAAGGTGTCGCTCGAAGAGCGCGAGACGAAAAAAGTGCTCTACAAAAACGACGACTATCTTTTTCGCCAGCCCTACGAAATTTCCACCGATCCTGCTAAATTCTTTGACGAGCAGGCGCCCGCGCTCGAACGGATGTCGCGCGATTTCGCGGCCCGCCTCGTTTCCGATGTTCTGGAGAATTTCTGATGGCCACTGTCTTGCCGCACGAACTCCAAGCTCGTCTCGCGAAGGGGAAGCCCATTCCAGGCATTCTCCTGGTGGGCGCGGACAGCTATCTTCGTGACAAGTGCCGCAAGAAATTAGTCGATGCGTACGTGGCTGAGGGCACGCGCGATTGGGGCATCCTGAAATTTTCCGCCGACGATGATGACGTTTCCGCAATCCTGGGGCAGGCGCGGACAATGCCGATGCTCGCCCCTCGCCAGGTCATTTTCGTCAGCGAAACGGAAGCCTTGGAGCGCCTGGGAGACGATTCACGGGATTCCCTGGTGAAGCAGATTGCCGAGTATCTGGACAAACCCGCCCCGTTCACTGTTCTCGTCTTTGAGGCAACCGCGCTGGATCAGAGAATGCGGCTCGCGAAAATGTTCGCGGAGAAAACGCTGACAGTTTCGGTGGAGCTTTCGAGCGAGCCAGCGGAACGCGCGCGTCTCGCGGTGCCCGAGTCCCTCGAAATGGCCAAGGATTTGGGAGCGACGCTCGAACCCGACGCGGCAGACGAACTCTGCGACATTCTCAATGGCGATCTCGCGTCGATTCACACGGAACTTGAGAAACTTTCCGCCTATGCGGGCGGCCGGCGAACGATCACGCGAGCGGACGTCGATCTCCTGGTGATCTCCGCGCGAAAATATGTAGTGTGGGATTTGGCGGATATGCTGGCAGCGCGCCAGCCTGCAAAAGCGCTCGAATTTCTCGATAGGCTATTACGCGAGGGCGAAGCGGCGCCCGCATTGCTTGGCGGGCTTGCTTGGATGTACAGAAAACTTCTTGAGGCCCAGGAAGTGCCGGCAGGGGCGCCAGCATGGCAGGCAAAGAGCCGCCTCAAAATGAGGGGGGATGGGGCGGAAAGGGCAGTCCTGCAATCGAGAAAATTTCCGAAGTCGCAGCTCACAAACGGTCTGGCTGCCCTGTACGAAGCCGACAGCCGCTTGAAATCCGGCGGAGCAAATCAGCGCGCGGTGATGGAATTCCTGGTAACGCAGCTCGCGTCTCCAGTCACCCGCACTAGTCGATGAGTTCTTCCACGAAATTCATAATGGTAGGGCACAGCCACTGCTGTGGCCGTGCAGTTTGTGCGCATCGCTGTATGGAAACGCCCGGAGAACTCTCCGGGCGCATCGGCTTTCAGAAATCACATAGCCAAGAGTAGCTGTGCTACTCGAGCCGTTCGTTTACGCTTTCGCGGCAGCGGCCAGTCCGTTTACGGCCACGCTCAACCGCGACTTGTAGCGGTTCCCCGTGTTCTCCTCGAGCACGCCTTTGCTGATCGCGTGGTCAATCGCGGATAGGGTAGGACGAAGCAGCGTCCCTGCCGACGTGGAATCTTTCGCGGCAATCGCGGTGCGCAGTTTCTTCATGATCGTGCGCACGCGAGTCGTATTCGCGCGATTGATTTCCGCGCGCATGCGCGCCTGTTTGGCCCGTTTGATTACCGATTTCTTACGCTTCTTTACTTTGGTAGGTGCGCCCTGCGCCATTCCATTCTCCTGTTTGCATGGATTGCAATGAAAATACACTAGCGGACGCGCCACTCTTTGTCAACGAATGCGCAGGCCCGTGACGGGCCGGATTCACAAAAAATATGTTCAATGGATGCAGCGCGCGAGTCCGTTGTATAGTACCGCGCATCCGAGGATGAGGGGTCGATCATGACTTTCAAAAAGATCGTTCTTACAGGGTTGCAATTGGCCGTTGCGATGGCTTCTTTCAGCGCGGCCGCGCCTTCCGCTTTTGCGCAGGCCAAATGGGAGAAGCTCGCGCCCTTTCCGGAGCCCGCCGAGGAAATTCTGGGCGCCGCGGCAGGCGGAAAGATGTACGTCTTCGCCGGCTTTATTCCAGTTTGGCACCCGAAAGGATTGGTCTACGAATACGATCCTGCCACCGATCACTGGACCAAGAAAAAACCCATGGCGCTTCCGTCGCATCACGTCGCGTTCACGGAGTATCACGGGAAAATTTATGCGTTCGGCGGATTCGTGTATCCGCCGTCCGGGCCCCCGGCGTGGGTTCCGATTAACAACGCTTGGGAGTACGATCCGGCCGCCGATTCGTGGAAGGCTTTGGCGCCCATGCCTATCAAGCGAGGTTCGCCCGTGGCCACCGCGGTTGGCGATAAAATCTATGTGATCGGTGGCGTAACCCTTCCTCCTGGCTCCACCGATATCGCCGTCAGCCAAACAACGCCGCAGGTCTCCGTCGGAAACGTTGAGGAATACGACCCCGAGTTAAACACCTGGCGCGAGAGAAGTCCCATGCCGACCCCGCGCAACCATGCGGCCATCGGCGCGGTGAACGGAAAGATTTACGTGATCGGCGGACGTGTCGGAGCGGCGTTCATCGGCCTGGCGTCGGACACTTCCGTTGTCGAGGAATACGATCCGGCCACCGACAAATGGAGCGCCACGCGCGCTCGCATGCCCTCGACGCGCAGCGCCCTCGGATATGCCGTGATCAACGGACGCATCTATGTGGCCGGCGGCGAATTCCAGGACCCGCACATCATGGCGACTTTCAAATCCGTCGAAGCCTACGACCCGGCGAGCAATACTTGGTCGATCATGCCGCCAATGCCCGTCAGCAGGCACGGACTTGCGGCTGGTGCGATCGGCAACCGGTTGATCCTGGTGGGAGGAGACGTGCAATCGTCAGGTACCGGAGTCGATGTCTCTACCAGCGAGGTTGACGCGCTCACTGTTCCGGGCGGCGATCACTAAGCCAGGCTTTCAGATTCTCTGATGAGACAGAAGCCTCTGCTATCTTATTGGTGTGCAATGTTTTGTGCATATCCTTGACCCCTTCGTTCCTTTCAAGTACGCTTTCCAGTACCCTCATGCGAGGGCGGAGGTTTCTACCGCATCGGTTGGCGGCATTCTGAATCCCGGCCAGCCGAATCTTCCATGCGACGCACCGTACAAATTGCAGGCGAAGTCGAGTCCCTCTTTGGCACTTTAGACGAAAACGTCAAATTGCTGGAATCTGCGCTGCATGTCACCACGCATTTGCAAGACGACCGTCACCTGGCCATCGAGGGCGAGGCTGCCCAGGTCGATCGAGCCGTCCGAATCGTCACGGAATACAACCAACTGGTAAAAGAAGGGCGCCGCATGAGCAATGGCGACGTGAAAGCCATGATCAAGGTGGCGACGCAGGATTCCAAGACGACGCTGCGCCAGGTCCTCGAGCCCGGCGCTCCGGCGCGCCCCAGGATTTTCGGAAAAAAGAATGTAACGCCGAAAAGCCCCAACCAGCGGACATACATGGAAGCGATTGAGAAGCACGACATGACGTTCGCCGTCGGTCCGGGCGGCACCGGAAAAACGTATCTGGCCGTGGCCATGGCGGTTTCCGCGCTGCTCACCAAGCAAGTAGACCGCATCATCCTCGCGCGCCCTGCCGTCGAAGCGGGCGAGCGGCTCGGATTTCTTCCCGGCACGCTACAGCAAAAAATCGATCCGTACATGCGCCCGCTCTACGACGCGCTGTACGACATGCTCGACGCCGACAAATTGGAAAGATTCCTGGAGAAGGGAATCGTGGAAGTTGCGCCGCTGGCGTTCATGCGCGGGCGCACGCTCAACGATTCGTTCGTCATTCTGGACGAAGCGCAGAACACGACCAGCGAGCAGATGAAAATGTTTTTGACGCGCCTCGGATTTAACTCCAAAGCGGTGGTCACCGGCGACGTTACGCAGATCGACTTGCCCGCTGGGCGAAAGTCGGGCTTGGTGGAAGCGCTGGAAGTGACCAGCCGCATCGAAGGGATCGCCTTCATCAAGTTCGACGAACGCGACGTCGTGCGCCACAACCTGGTGCAGCAGATCATTAAGGCCTACGAAGAGTTTGGAGGAGGCGAAGCTCGGCGCAACGCTTCGCCGGATAACGGTAAGTCCGAACCTCCCAACTAACGTGTGCTCGGTTTTGATTTATGTAGCGCCCGCCTTCAGGCGGGCATCGGCTGGTTTCAAGAATGCCAACCTAAAGGTTGGCGCTACAAAAACCCGGCGAAATCTTGGAGCCCGTCAAGAAAATGTCCGAAGTTTGATGATCGTCAACCGCCAGCGCCGCGTGCCCGTGGCCATCCACCCCTTGCAGCAGTTCTACGAACGCGCCCGCCGCGAGCTTGGCTTCGCTCCCGATTCTGTCACTATCGAGCTGATCAGCGACGAAACCATGGCGCGCCTCAATGAGACGTTTCGGAAAAAGCACGGCCCCACGGATGTGCTCTCCTTTCCGGCAAATGGCGCTCGCCCAACGCGAGGCGCCGAATATGTCGGTGATATCGCGATCTCGCCCGAAACCGCGCGCCGCAATGCGCGCCGCTTTTCGCGTTCCTTGCCCGTTGAAATGCGTATCCTGATTCTCCACGGCATGATTCACCTCGCAGGTTTCGACCACGAAACCGACCACGGAGAAATGGACCGCCTCGAGCGCCGACTGCGAAAACGATTGGGAGTTGCCGGGCGATTGGGAGCCGCCGGAGATGATGACGTTTCTCTATGTGCTCGGAATCTCGGCTCTCGGCGTGGGTCTCGTCATTTTCTCGTACCTCGACCGCATCTACCGTGAACTGGGCCGCGTGAACAAAGGCCGCGTCCGCGAGCATCTCGAACTCTTCGAGGCCGAGATCGAACCTCACTTCGGCCTGGAACGCACGCGCGCGACGACCGGATTTCGCTTGCTCGCGAATCTGTGGCTGGTTCTGGTCACGGCCGAGACCGCGCGTGGCGTAATCGTGTTTGTCCCCGGCACGTGGGACGCGTTGCTGCAGGCCCTCGTCTATGTGCTCGTCGAAGTGCTCCTGCTCTCGCAGTTTATTCCGGACTTCATGCTCGCTCGTACAAAAGGACGCTGGCTCGTCCGCCTGGCATTAGTCATTCGCGTGTTTCTGTGGATCGTTTGGCCGTTTCGCGTGGTTCTCGAGCTTGCGAGTTCCTTGTCGCGTATTTCCGACGATCAACACGCCGACGGTTCGGCCGCGCAAGAAGAGGGAATCGGAGCGCTCGTCGATGCCGCCGAGCAGGAGGGAATTCTCGATCCCGGCGAAGCGCAAATGATCGAGCAGGTCGTCGAGTTCAGCGACAAGCGCGTCCTGGAATTCATGACGCCGCGTCCCGATGTGATCGCGATCCCCGCCAACCTCACGGTTGCCGACCTGCGTAAAGTCCTGATCAACACCAAGTTTTCGCGCATTCCGGTGTATGAAGATTCGCTCGACGACATCACCGGGATCGCATTTGCGCGTGACTTGCTGCAGATCCCCGAAAGCGAAGCCGCGTCGCGAACGGTGCGGGAACTCGCCCGCCCGGCTTTCTTCGTCCCTGAAACCAAGCACGGCTCCGATCTGCTGAAAGAAATGCAGCGGCGAAACCAGCAAATGGCCATCGTCGTGGACGAGCACGGTTCCGTCGCAGGAGTCGTGACGGTCGAGGATCTGGTCGAAGAGATCATCGGCGAAATTGGCGAAGACGATCGCGTGCCGTCTCCCGATGCCGTGCGCGAGCCGGACGGAAGCATGATCCTGCGCGGCAGCGTGTCCGTCGAGAAAGTTCAGGAACTATTCGGCGTGGAATGGGACGTCAGCGGAGAAGAATCCGCCACGACCATCGGCGGCCTGCTCAATCACATCGCCGGCCACGTGCCCGCTGCGGGAGAACATCTGGACTACGGCGGCCTGCGCTTCGAAATCCTGGAAGCCAATCAACGAAAAGTCCTGAGGCTGAGAGGGCGCCGCCTTCCTTCTGCTGTGGCAGCCAACTGACGTCCGTGTACCTCGGCTCTTTCTCTGTGCCCTCTGTGTTCTCTGTGTTAAAGCCTATTCCGCGCCCTAGCTGATGAGCTTGGCAATCAGAAACGCCACAGAAGCCGCAAGCCCGCCGATCACCACGGTTTGCAGCGCGCCCTTGAACGGACGGATCCCGGTGAAGGTCCCTTTCACCCAGCCGAACACGGCCAGCGCCAGCAGTGTCACTCCCACCGAAAAATAAAGTCCCCTTTGCACGTCGGAAAGCAAGATATATGGCGCGAGCGGAATCAGTCCCCCGACGATGTAAGACGCGGCGATTGTCAGCGCACTGATGCGGGCTCGTTTCGGCTGAGGCTCTTCGAGGCCCAGCTCGAATCGCATCATGAAATCCACCCAGGACTTGTCGTTCCCGGTGATCGCCTTCACGACGGGAGCCATTTCCGTTTCGGTCATGCCGTAATCGCGGAAGACCTTGGCCACCTCTTCGATTTCCACATCGCGTAATTCCACAATTTCGCGAACTTCCCGCTCGCGTTCCGAAGCGTAATGTTCGATGTCCGTCCGCGCCGCAAGATAACCGCCGAGCCCCATGGCAATCGACCCCGCGGCAATTTCCGCGAGCCCCGCCGTAACCACTAACGTCGAAGCGTGCGGATTCGAGGCGATGGCCCCCGAAATTCCCGCTGCCAGCGCAAACGGGACCGTCAGCCCGTCCGACATCCCAATGACAACGTCGCGGACCGATTCCGGCGCGGTGAAGTGGTGTTCCGTATGAGGCGTGGCGGGCATCCGAGTTTCTCCAGCAACTAAGAAATCGATGTGCTACGAATATTCTCGCGAAAGTCGTTGAACCGGGAAAGTGTAACATGCCCTCGGTCGCTGCTGAATATGCGCTCGCGATTCAGGCGATGTCTTTCCGTGCCTCGCAGGGTATCATGCGAGCATGGCGCAAGAATTCAAGTCAGGATATGTCGCGGTAGTGGGCCGGCCGAACGCCGGGAAATCGACGCTCGTCAATCGCCTGGTCGGAGAAAAAGTGGCGATCGTAACGCCGCGCCCGCAGACCACGCGCAACCGCATTCAGGGCATCGTAAACCGTCCGAACGCGCAGGTGGTTTTGATCGATACGCCGGGCATGCACCGGCCCGAATCCGCGCTCGGCAAACAAATGATGGGCGAAGTGGACGCCGCGATCGATGCGGTCGACATCGTGGCGCTCTTGCTCGATGCCAGCGAAGAGTTCGGCCAGGGAGACCGCCGCGCCGTCGAACGCGTGCAGCGTTTTGAAGGCAAGCGTTTCCTCTTGCTCAACAAAATCGACCGCGTCCCCAAAGCCGAATTGCTCCCGTTGATCGAGACGCTGTCGAAAACTGGGAAAATTCGACGAGATCATTCCAATTTCCGCGCTGAAGGGCGATGGCGTCGACCGTTTACTGGAGAAATTAATCGAATATCTCCCCTCCGGCGTGCCGCAGTTTCCCGTCGACCAATATACGGACCAGCCGGAACGTTTCCTTGCGGCGGAAATTGTGCGCGAAAAAGCGATGGAAGCGACGACCCAGGAAGTCCCTCACGCCGTCGCCGTCATCTGCGATGCGTTCGAGGAATCCGAAAAGCTGATCCGCATTCGCGCCACGATCTACGTCGACCGCGAAGGACAAAAGGGAATCCTGATCGGCAGTGGCGGCGGAACACTCAAGAAAATCGGCACCTCCGCGCGCAAGGAACTGGAATCCATCCTGGGCACAAAGATTTTCCTGGAGCTGTACGTGAAAGTGCTGAAGAACTGGCGGGAAAATCCGCAGATCGTGCGCCAACTCGACTGGCACTGGCAGCTCGAACGAATGGTCGGGGAGTAGCGCAAAGTGGCGCAGGCTTCACAGGCCGCGGAAAAAAGGCCTTGTTCTGTCATTCTGAGCGGAGCGAAGAATCTCTCTTCGATTTAAGCACAGGAAAAGAAACAAGGAGAGATTCTTCGCTTCGCTCAGAATGACAGAGTTTTGGGTTTTTCCGCAGCCTGTTCAGCCTGTGGGGTTTGGTCCTTGCAAGCACTAACCCCCACAGGCTGAAGCCTGTGCCACTTGGCTACTCTTCCGTCTTGATTCCCAGCGAGCGCATGCGGCGGTACAAGTGGCTGCGCTCGAGCCCCAGCGCTTCCGCCGTGCGCGTCATGTGCCACTGGTTTTCCTCGAGCTTGCGCAGAATAAATTCCCGCTCATACGCGCTGCGCGCTTCGTGCAGCGTGGCGTTCGGCTGCTGGGCCATGCGCGAACTGGCGCGAAACAGTTCAGGCGGAAGATGCAGCGGCTCGATCTTGTCCTGCGGGACGACGATCATCAGGCGCTCGATCAAGTTGCGCAGTTCGCGCACGTTGCCCGGCCAGTGATAACGCGCCATGACGCCGAGGGCGGCATCGCTCACTTCTTTTGGCTTGCGGCCATACGCGGCGGCGAATTCGAGCATGAAATAGCGCGCCAGGATCGGAACGTCCTCGATACGCTCGCGCAGCGGCGGCAGGGTGAAGGGAATCACGTTGAGGCGGTAAAAAAGGTCCTCGCGAAACCGGCCGCGCGCAATCTCGTCTTCAAGTGTTTTGTTGGTCGCGGCGATCACGCGCACGTCGACGCTCACGGTTTGATTGGAGCCCACCGGCTCCAGGCGCTGCTCCTCCAGCACGCGCAGCACTTTGGCTTGCGTGCGCAGGCTCATGTCGGCGACTTCGTCGAGGAAGAGCGTCCCTCCATCGGCCTTCTCAAATTTTCCGACTTTATTCTCGGTCGCGCCGGTGAAGCTGCCTTTGACGTGCCCGAACAACTCGGATTCGATGAGCTCCTCCGGAATCGCCGCGCAATTGACTTCGACAAATGCCCGGTCGCCGCGCAGGCTCGCGGCGTGAAGGGCTCTGCGCGACAAGTTCCTTGCCCGTTCCGCTTTCTCCGTAGATCAGGACGCGCCCATTCGTGGGAGCCGTGAGCGCAATTTGCTGCCGCAAAGCGCGCATCGGAACGGTATCCCCTTGCAACTGCGTGCGTCCCCCGAGTTCTTCCCGGAGCTGCCGGTTTTCCTGCGCCAGGCGATGGACTTCGAGCGCGTTCTTAATAACGAGAATAACTTTTTCCAGCGAGAGCGGCTTCTCGATGAAATCGAACGCGCCAAGCTTGGTGGCCCGCACGGCGGTTTCGATGCTGGCGTGCCCGGAAATCATCACGACCATCGCGTCCACGCCGTTCTTGCGTATGCGTTCCAACGTGTCGAGCCCGTCGATTCCATCCAGCCACACATCCAGCAGGACCAGATCGATGGACCGCTCCTCGAGCAGCGATAGACATTCCTCGCCGGAAGATACGGCCAGCGATTCGTATCCTTCGTCGGACAGAATCGACGAAAGCGCCTCTCGAATCCCTTGCTCGTCATCCACAATGAGAATGGAATTTGCCATGAAAGTAGAAAGCTAGCCGATTCGCGGGGACATCGGGGCCGATGCGACCTCCGCCATGGGAAGCTGAAGAATAAATTTCGCGCCGGTCGGCAAATTGTCCTCGACGCGGATCGAGCCGTGGTGCTCGGCCATGATGCGGCTGGCAATCGCGAGGCCAAGCCCCGTGCCGCGATCCTTGGTTGAAAAGTGCGGCAGAAAGAGACGGTCTTTATCCTCCGGAGAGATTCCGTGGCCGCTGTCGGCAACGATGATCTCCACGATTTCGCGATCGCTGTTGAACCGCGTGCACAAGAGCATTTCCTTGACCGACGAGCCTTCCATCGATTCCGCGGCATTGTCGATCAGATTGACAAGGACGCGCCGCAACTGTTCACCATCGGCGCGGATGACCGGCAGACCCGGGCGCCAGATCCTTTCGCACGCGAATCCCTTCGAGCCGGCCGTCAAAAACCGACAGCGCTTCATTCACAATTTCATTTGGCGAAGCGGGCGAAAGCTTGGCGGTAGGGAACCGCGCAAATTGCGAAAATTCTCCGACCAGGGATTCGAGCACACGGACTTCGCGTTCGATCAAGCTCGAACACTCGCCCACCAGCCGCACGAGCTCCGGCGGTTCATTCTTCGGGGGATTCTCGCGATGCCGTTCCAGGTAGCGGGACAATCGCTGCGAAGAAAGCTGAATCGGCGTGAGCGGATTTTTGATTTCGTGGGCGATGCGCTGCGCCACTTCCTGCCAGGCCGCCGCTTTCTGCGCGCGCAGCAAGTCGGTCAGGTCATCCACCACGACGACGTAACCGCGATTCGACCGCCGCGGGCCCAGCGAGCTCACCGTCACCGCCGCCCGCAGCAGCCGACCCGCCGCGGAAAATTCCAGCTCCTGCGTCGCGGTGCCGAGGCGAAGCGATCGCCGCATCAGAACGTGCACGGCGTGGGCCGTCTCTTCTCCAAGCAGTTGCACGAAGTTCATCGCCTGCCGGGATCCCTCGCCAAACATGCGGACCGCGGCAGGATTTACGCGCCGGATCGTTTCCGTTTCATCGACAGAAATCACGCCGGTCGGAATATTTTCGAGAATCGTTTCCATCAACGTGCGGCGCCGCTCCAGCTCTTGCACCGCCTGCTGCAAGTTCTGCGTGAAGATGTCGATCTGCCGCCGGCTGTCGCCAAGCTGTTCCGTCATCCGGTTGAACGAGCGGACGAGAGTCTCCAGCTCATCTTTCGCCTGCACGTTGACGCGAGTTTCGTAATTGCCCTCGATGATTTCTTGCGTCGCCTGAGCCAGCGCCTGAATGGGCACGGTGACTTGTTTGGACAGGAAGAACGCGGCCCACGTCGCCGCGAACATCAAGAGGATCGTGAAAAGCAATAAAGTCGCCAGCATCTGATTCTTGTACGTGCGCAAATGCTGGCGTTGTTGCTCATAGGCAGCTGTCTGAGTCTCGATCGCCTTGATTCGTTCCTGAAAATCGTCGGGGACAATCCGTCCGGCCAGAAGATCACCGTTAGCCGTCTTGGCCCGTCCAGCAAGGAAGGTCTTGCCGCCGTATTCCCAAAGCTCCGCGCCACCGGGCATTTGCCGGGCCAGCGTGGGCGGGTTCGGTCTCGAATTCGTTTCAGAACCGTTCTGGGGCGGCTCAAATTTGAGATTGGGGTTCACGGCAACGGCGAAAGGATGGCCGCTGTCGTTCACTTCCCAGGCCAGATCTGCTCCTCGCGCGAAGGTCTGATCGAACGCGTGCATGGTGTCTCGCGCGGTATCGGTCGCCGTGGCCCCTGCCACTTCCTTGGCAATCCCCGACATGCGTTCGGCATCGGCGCGGCTCAATTCGTTGACCAGGGAGCGGCTGGATTCGGTGGCGATTTCCAGGGGGCGCGGAAACCACAGCACGAGCGTGCGATTCAGCAGCGCGTAGCTCACGAAAAACAAGACGATGACCGGAAGGAACGAGACCGCGATCGCTCCCAGAACCATTTTCGTCTTGAATCGGGAGCCCGGCTTGTGCGCCAGCCTTTCCGCGCCGAGCCGCACCAGCGTGCGCGCCAGAATAAACAGAAACACGACCAGAGCCGCCACCAGGAACATGGACAACGCATAGAGAACGACTTGATCGGTCGGCTGAAAGGGAAGCGTCAGCGATCCCAGCGTGAACACTCCCGCGAGCAGGAACACGAAGGTCACGCCGCCGATGGCCAGCAGGACCTGCGATTTGCGGCTCGTACTCACGCCAGACTCTCCGAAAGCGAGTTCGCTTCCAGCACGATCTCGCTAGAAATGGAAAGCGGAGAGTTTGCCGGCAGCAGGCAACGAAGCGGGCATTCTTCGCAGCGTGGAGCGCTCTTCCGGCACCAATTTTTTCCCGTATTCACAATCAGCGCGTGGAATTCATTGAACAATTCCGGCTGACGCGGAATCGAAGTTTCAATGAAGGCGCGAACTTTTTCGTAGTCCGGTTTTCCATCGGTGATCCCGTGGCGTCCGAATATTCTGTGCGTATAAGCGTCGACTACGAACACGGGATGGTTTCCCGCGTACAGCAGGATGGAGTCGGCGGTTTCCGGCCCAATCCCGTGGACGGACAGAAGTTTTTCGCGCAGCTCCAATGTGGGCGTCTGGAACATGCGCCGCAACGAACCCGCATATCCGGCTTGAAGAAATCGAACGAAGGCTTTCAATTTTTTCGCTTTTTGCCGGAAGTAGCCCGACGGCCGCACCAGCGCAGCGAGCCGCGGAGTTCCCACGCGGAGCATCGCCGAAGGAGTCAGCACCCGCGCCGCCCGCAAATTGGCGATGGCGCGCTCGACATTCCCCCATGCGGTACTTTGGGTCAGGATCGCCCCCACAATCACTTCAAATGGCGTTTTGGCCGGCCACCAGCGCATCGGGCCCAGCGCCCCGGACATTGCTTCATAGTAGCGCAATAGTTCGCTAGAGGAGGGAAGCGACTGTGCCCCAGGGGCCAAGCTTCGTCGGACGAGCGTTTTTCGCCTGCCGTTTCTCCCAGGGACATACTCTTTTGTTACCTTGTCTAAAGCTTTTCCCATTCCTTCGGAAGATAGCGGTCGCCGTACGTCTAGTCAAGACAAGGTCTTGCAGGTGGGACCAACTTGCCTGTACCAAAGGACAGGTGACCTCGTAGTGTCCCTTTCAGTACGACTCGCCAAAATGTGGCAATGGCCATTCTCATCTATCTGCTACTTTAATCTTACCGGGGGTGTGGATGCCCCGGGGAGTCCTCAATCGAATGTCGTCCCGGCTTGGCGAAATACTGATCAAGGAAAACTTGATCACGTCCGACCAGCTCCGGCAGGCCCTGGAACATCAAAAGGCAAGCGGAGGCAGGTTGGGGACGTGCCTGATGAAGCTCGGCTTCATCAGTGATGATGAGATTACGGGTGTGCTTTCGCGCCAGTACGGGGTTCCCTCCATCAATTTGAAGTATTACGAGGTCGACGCCAACGTCATCAAGCTGATCCCTCAGGACACGGCGGTCCGCTACCAGATTGTTCCGCTCTCGCGGGTCGGCTCGACGCTGACCATTGCGATGACCGATCCGACCAACGTCTTCGCGATGGATGACATCAAGTTCATGACCGGTTTCAACGTCGAACCGGTCGTGGCTTCCGAGACGGCGATTGCCGAGGCCATTTCAAAGTTCTACGGCGAGGCGCAGAGCGAAGAAGAACTCTCCAAGGTGATGAAGGACCTTTCCGCCGAGGAAAACGCGGACCTCGAACTCGCCGCCGAGGAACAGGAAATGAACCTCGCCGAGCTGGAACGCGCGGCTGAGGAAGCACCCATCATCAAGCTGGTAAACCTGATCCTGACCGATGCGGTCAAGCGCGGCGCGAGCGACATCCACATCGAGCCCTACGAAAAAGAAGTCCGCGTGCGGTTCCGGATTGACGGAATCCTCCAAGCCGTCATGGCGCCGCCGATGAAGCTTCGCGACGCGATCATCAGCCGTGTCAAGATCATGGCCAAGCTGGACATCAGCGAAAAGCGGTTGCCGCAAGACGGCCGCATCATGATCAAGTATCGCAAGGACGGCAAGATCAAGGATCTCGACTTCCGCGTTTCCACGATTCCAGCTCTCTATGGCGAAAAGATCGTCATGCGGTTGCTCGACAAGGAGAATCTGCGGCTGGACATGACCAAGCTCGGCTTCGAGCAAGAGTCCCTGACCAAATTCGAGCGCGCCATCCTTCGTCCCTATGGAATGGTCCTGGTGACCGGGCCGACTGGTTCCGGCAAGACCAACACCCTGTATTCTTCCATTGCCCGCCTGAATACCCCCGAAACCAACATTATGACGGCGGAAGATCCCGTGGAATTCCAGTTGGCGGGTATCAACCAGGTACAGATGAAGGACCAGATCGGGCTGAATTTCGCGGCGGCGTTGCGCGCTTTCCTGCGGCAAGATCCCAACATTATTCTGGTCGGCGAAATCCGCGACTTTGAAACGGCGGAAATCGCCGTGAAGGCCGCTCTCACGGGCCACCTTGTGCTTTCCACACTGCACACGAATGATGCTCCGTCGACGATCAGCCGATTGATGAATATGGGAATCGAGCCGTTCCTGGTGGCCACTTCGGTGAACCTGATCTGCGCGCAGCGGCTCGTCCGAAAAATCTGCTCAAACTGCAAGGAAGTGCTGAAAGTTCCCGAGCAGGCCATGCTCGACGCCGGATACACGCAGGAAGAGCTCAAGACCACGGAGATCTTTATCGGCAAGGGCTGCGGGACGTGCAACAAGACCGGGTACAAGGGACGCGTGGGTCTCTACGAAGTCATGGAGATCAACGACGAATTGCGCGAATTGGTTTTGGTCGGCGCGTCCGCGCTCGAATTGAAGAAGAAGGCCGTGGATAACGGGATGCTCACGCTGCGCCGCAGCGGCCTGACCAAGGTTGCGCTGGGAATGACGACCATCGAGGAAGTGGTTCGGGAAACGGTGTTGTAGGAAAGGTGAAACGATGTCTGGAATCACACTCAGTGAATTGCTGAAAAAAATGATTGAGCTCGGGGGCAGCGATTTGCATATCACCACCAACAGCGCGCCCAGGGTCCGCGTCCACGGAAAGCTGAAGCCCCTGGATATGGCCCCGCTGACGGCGGCGGATACCAAAGCGCTGGCCTACAGCGTGCTGACCGACGCGCAGAAGCACAGGTTCGAGGAAAACCTGGAACTGGACTTCTCTTTCGGGCTGAAAAATCTGGCTCGTTTTCGCGGCAACCTGTTTCAGCAGCGGGGCGCCGTGGGAGCCGTCTTTCGCACGATTCCCTGGGAGATCAAGAATTTCGACGCCCTCGGGCTTCCCGCCATTGTGAAGGGCTTGTGCGACAAGCCCCGCGGCCTGGTGCTGGTCACCGGCCCGACCGGATCGGGCAAGTCCACGACGCTCGCCGCGATGCTGGACAAGATCAACGCCGAGCACGAAGAGCACATGATCACGATCGAGGACCCGATCGAGTTTCTTCACAATCACAAGAAATGCCTCGTGAATCAGCGCGAAGTCCATTCGGATACGCATTCCTTCGCCAATTCGCTGCGCGCGGCGCTTCGCGAAGACCCCGACGTCGTCCTGATCGGAGAAATGCGCGACCTCGAAACCATTGAATCCGCCTTGCGCATCGCCGAAACGGGCCACTTGACCTTCGCGACCCTGCACACCAATTCCGCCATTTCCACCATTAACCGTATCGTGGACGTGTTCCCGTCCTATCAGCAGCCCCAAATTCGCGCCCAGCTTTCCATGGTGCTCGAAGGAGTTCTTTGCCAGTCGCTTCTGCCGCGGGTGGACGGGCGCGGGCGCGTAATGGTCCTGGAAGTGCTCATTCCCAATCCCGCCATCCGCAACCTGATCCGCGAGGACAAAATTCACCAGATTTATTCGGCCATGCAGACCGGGACGGGCACGTCAGGAATGCAGACCTTTAACCAGGGCCTGGCGAACGCCTATTACGCAAAGTTAATCACTTTGGAAATCGCGTTGTCGCGGTCGTCAAATCCTGAGGAGCTACAGGATATGATCAATCGGGGAGTGACGGGTGTGACATCGCCCGCCTCGCGCGGGCCTGCCCCGGTTCGACGCTAACACCGTGCGCGGGCTGTACTTGTTTACCATGAGGCACGAAGGGCAGCGCGCCGGAATCGGGTGCGGGCTGTACTTGCAGCCCGCGCGAATAATGTAACTGCCGTCTCCGATGTGTCGGAAGAGGATCGGGCAGGATGAATTCTTAGGAGGGAAGGACGATGCCAGTTTTCACATATCGAGGCACCAATCGCGACGGGACCAGCGTCAGCGGAGAGTTGGCGGCCGCGAGCAAGATGGAGCTCATCAACAGTCTCAAGCGCAAGCAGATCAACGTCACCAAAATGTCGGAGAAGGGCAAGGAATTTAACTTGCCGACGTTTGGCGGAGGCGTTGATTCCAAGGAGTTGGCCGTCTTCACACGGCAATTCTCCGTGATGATCGACGCTGGACTGCCCCTGGTGCAGTGCCTGGAAATTCTGGCCGGTCAACAGGAAAACAAAGTTTTTCAAAAAGTCCTGACCGGTACGCGTTCGGCGGTGGAAGGCGGGTCGACGCTGTCCGCCGCCATGCGCCAGTACGAAAAGGTTTTTGACGCCCTTTATGTGAACCTCGTCGAGGCGGGCGAGACAGGCGGTATTCTCGACACTATTCTGCAACGTCTTTCTTCGTACATCGAGAAGAACGTCAAATTGAAGCGCGCCGTGAAGTCCGCGATGGTATACCCCATCGCCGTCCTGTCGGTTGCGGCGGGCGTGATCGTCTTGTTGTTGTGGAAGGTGGTGCCGATTTTCGCGACTCTGTTCCTCGGCTTGGGCGTTGAACTCCCGCTGCCCACCCGAATCGTCATCGGACTCAGCAATTTCGTTGGCAGTATCTTCGGCTTCCTGATCCTGGTTGCCTTCGTCGGCGGCATCATCGGCATGAAGGTGTGGTATGGGACCCCGGTCGGCCGCATGGCCATCGATCGAACTCTTCTCAAGTTGCCCTTGATGGGAATTCTGCTCCGCAAGATCGCGGTGGCGCGATTTACGCGGACGCTCGGCACGCTGATCTCCAGCGGCGTCCCCATCCTCGAAGGATTGGAAATTACGGCGCGAACGGCCGGAAACGCGGTGATCGAGAAGTCGCTCATGGAAGTTCGCAAAGGCCTGGAAGCAGGCCGCAACCTTTCCGATCCGCTCAAGGAGACCAATGTTTTCCCGGGGATGGTGACGCAGATGATCGGAGTCGGCGAACAAACGGGCGCCATGGACGCCATGCTCCAAAAAATTGCCGACTTCTATGAGGACGAGGTTGACGCGGCGGTAAAAGACCTGCTGGCGGCCATGGAACCGATGATGATCGTGATCCTGGGCCTCGTGGTCGGCGGCATCGTGATCTCCATGTATTTGCCGTTGTTCTCGCTGATCGGACAACTCAGCAAGTCCCACTAGAGGCGCACAAAAGAAATGTTGAGCGGCAACAAAGATCGGGAGGGCGGTCCGAGGCGGATCGCCCTCCACCTCTCCCCGGCTCGAGTCTGACGGAAATTTTCAATCGAGAAAAGGACGCTGGCTGACAAGCTCGTCTCCAATGGAACTGACACAAAATGTCGCCGCGTGGCTCAGCTGGCTTTCCCGCGTCCGCTTTTTCCTGATTACCCTTCTGCTCGCCCTCGTCATCGTGCTCGGCAAGACCAGCCAGCTCGAAGTGTCGACGCGCTATTTCATTCCCTTGATGATCCTGTGGTACACCCTGGCGATCGTTTACACCATTTTGATGCGTTGGATGCCCGTGGCCTCGTGGCACGCCGGCGTTCAACTGGTTTTTGATCTGCTCGTCGTGACCTGCCTGATTTATCTGACCGGGACGCAGGACAGCTACTTTGTTTGGCTCTACCCTCTCGCCATCATCGTCGCCAGTATTTTATTTTCGCGCAAAGCCACTTTTATGGTGGCGGCGCTGAGCTTCATTTTGATCGGGGGCCTGGCCGAGCTCATCTACTACAATCTCCTGCCCCGCATGCAAATTGCCGTGCCCAGCGGCCGCCAACTCCAGACCTGGATCTTCAGCAATCTGTTTTATTTCATGGCCGTGGCCTACCTCTCGAGCCTTCTGGCGCAAAGTTTGCGCCGTCACAGCGCGGAGCTGGAAGTCAAGCGCGGGGAACTGCAGGACCTCCAGGCATTCAACGAGGACATTATTCACTCCATGCGCGGCGGCCTGCTCACGACGGACTTGGAGGGTCGAATTCTTTTGCTGAACCGGACGGGAGAAGAAATTACGGGCAGCCAATTCGGCAGGGTGAAGGGAATTGCCATGCAGGAGATGTGGCCCTCTTTCTGGCTTCCCGGCGATATGACCGAAGACGGCAAGCTCCCCCAACGCCGCGAAGTGGATTTCATGACGCCCGATGGCCAGCAGCGATTCATCGGCATATCGGTGTCCCCGCTGCGCACGGGAGAGCGCCGCACCACCGGTTACGTATTCAATTTTCAGGATCTCACGGACCTGAAACGCCTCGAGCAGGAAGTGGCCACGAAGGAACGCATGGCGGCGCTCGGGCGCCTCTCCGCGGCCATCGCGCACGAAATCCGCCAGCCGTTGACGGCCATGGCCGGGGCCGTCAAGGAATTGGGACGCCTGGTGCCGCTGGAAGAGGATGAACAACACCTGGTGGGCATTGTGAGCCGGGAATCGGAGCGCTTAAACAAAATCATTACCGAGTTCCTGAATTATTCGCGCGAAAAAACGTACGACTTTTCGGAAGAAGATGTCTCGATTCTTTTGGACGAGACTTTGACGCTCCTGGAACGCAACCCCCAAGTCGATGGAAAGTATCGCATCGACAGGTCCTTTACCGGAACCGAGGTTCGCGTTCGGGTCGATCGCAACCGCATCAAGCAAGTGTTTTGGAATTTGTCCGACAACGCTCTGCGCGCCATGCCGGGCGGAGGAGTTTTAACGGTATCTCTGGAAGCCGCGCCTTTCTGGGTCCGCATTCGCTTCCGCGACACGGGGATGGGCCTCGACCCGCGACAGCGCGCGAAAATTTTCGAGCCTTTGCAATCCAATTTTGAGGGAGGAACGGGCCTGGGACTCGCCATCGTGTACCAAATCGTGCAGGCGCACAGCGGCCGCGTCAGCGTGTTCTCCGAAAAGGACAAGGGAGCCGAATTTACCGTGGATCTGCCTCGCGTCGCCTGACGCCCGCGCTCTGGAAGGAAGTAGTCGCATGGCACATATTCTGGTTGTCGATGACGAACGGTCCATTTGCGAACTGCTGGAAATCACCTTTCGCAAGGAAGGACATCGCGTCGAAGTGGCCTTGAACGGCGAAGCCGCGCGCCGGAAGCTCGAATCTCAGATCTTTGACATCGTAATTTCCGATATCCGCATGCCGGATACCACCGGCGTCGACCTCCTTCAATTCTGCAAGGAAATATCGCCGTCGAGTTATTTCCTGCTCATTACCGGCGTGCCTACGGTGGAGACCGCGATTGCGGCGATCAATTCCGGGGCCGACCGTTACGTAATCAAGGACCATGACCTCGTCGATCAACTGCGCCGCGCCGTGCGCCAGGTGGACGAAACCCTGCGCCTCAAGAGCGAGGCCGGCTACTTGCGGCGCGAGTTGCGCCGCCTGACCGGCCAGGACAACATCATCGGCCACAGCGCCAAGATGCGCGCGATCTTTGACATGATCGTGACCGTAGCTCCTCAAACCAGCCGCGTCCTGATTACGGGAGAGACCGGCACGGGCAAGGAACTCGTCGCGCGCGCGATCCATGAAAATAGCGCCCGGAGCAAGGAGCCGTTCATCACCATCAATTGCGGAGCCTTTCCGGAAACCCTCCTGGAATCCGAGCTCTTCGGCTACGTCAAGGGAGCCTTCACGGGCGCCAACGAGAATCGGCAGGGGCTGTTTCGAGGGGCGCATGGCGGGACGCTGTTTCTGGATGAGATTGGAAACATGAGCCTGCCGATGCAGGTGAAGCTGTTCCGCGTGCTTCAGGAGGGCAAGGTTCGTCCGGTCGGCTCCAACGAAGAAGCGGAAATTGATGTGCGCGTCATCGCCGCCACGAACAAAGACCTGGACAAAGCCATCGCCGCGGGGGAGTTCCGCGAAGACCTGTTCTATCGGTTGAGCGTTATTCCTTTCCATTTGCCGCCCCTCCGGGAACGCAGGGAAGATATTCCTCTCTTGGCCAGGTCCTTTCTGGAGCGGTTCCGCAAGTCCATGGAAAAGCCAATTGAGGGGATCACGCCGGACGCCATGGGCCTGCTGGAAGCCTACGACTGGCCCGGAAACGTGCGCGAGCTTGAGAATACGATGGAGCGTTCCGTTGCTTTGGAAACGGGAAGCATGATCTCCGCCGCCGTTCTTCCCGAAAAGATTCGCAACAAAGGCACACATGATGTTCCGGCAATTTCCGGGTCCGGCAATGGCCATGCCCAAATTCCGGAGGCAGGAATCGATCTCGAAAAACACATCCAAGAGCTAGAGAAGGCGTATATTTTGACGGCCCTGGAAACGTGCGACGGCGTGGGAACTCGCGCCGCGGAATTGCTCAAGATGACCTATCGGTCCTTCCGGCATTACTCCAAAAAGTACAACATTCGTTAGTCCGCTTTGAAACGGATTCAGGTCGTCGGGAGCGACGCTACCGGTGTGACGCTCCCTTGCGCATGCGAAGTGCGCCCGCGCGCCAAGGAAGCCAGGTGGGCCACGGCGTAAGCCGACAGGACGATCAGGATGGGATCCATGGGAAAGCGATACCGCAGCGTAGAATGGGTCAAGTAAAAAACTAGCGGGAAGATTAGAAGGACCATGACGAAAGGGGCTGCTTCCGGATGCCGGTTGCGATTGACAAACATCGCCCCAAGCCATGCCAATAGCGACAGCAGGACATTGATGAGGAAGATGGCTTTGAGATTGAGCGATGATCTTCCCCAAATGTCCGCGGGACTCTCCGTCACGGCCAGCCACGTCTCCATAAACCTCCGAAAGATGAAATTCAAAGTGTCACCGGGGTGTGTTCTCATGAAGACGAAAGCCTCGTGTTCTTTCGCGGCCATGAACGCGATTTCCCCCATGCGCTTGTATTTCGCCCACTCGGCCGGATCGTCATCTGGATGCAGCCACGGCGACCACGTATCCGGCACATTCGGATTATTGCCGAGCCACAATTCCAGCCCGAAATTCGAGCGCAGCGGGATGAATTTGCCGAACACGCGATAATTGCGAATCGTCCATGGAACCAGGCCAATGGCAAAGACTAGAAGCATGGCCGCAGAAAACTTGACCCGCGAAGAAGAACCGCGGTCCGATTGCCATAAGGCCCATCCGGCCAGAAAAGGGAAGAGAGATAACAACGACGGATTGATCAAGACTCCAGTCACCCAAAGCGCTCCATAACCCGCCCACGGCCAGATGGATTTCGCTTCCCGCACGGCCAAGGTCGCCCAGAAAATTAAAGCCAGGAAGAGAGCCGCGAGAGCCGTATCCCAAATCCAGGTGATGGCGAAGAAGAACGAGGCGGGCAGAAAAACCCAAGCCCAAGCCGCGCCGACCGCAACGCTTTTCCCAAAGACCCTCCGCGCAATCCCATAGATGGGAATCACCGTCAGTGCGCCAAACGCGCAATTCAACGTCTCGAGGATGAGCCTGGACTCGTCACTGAAAATTCCCCAGAGCTTGAAGACTCCAGCCGTCAGATATGGGTAAATGGGAGTAAACCAAGCCGTCGGCCCTGTGTCGCCGAATCGCAGCGGGGAGGAGAAGCCGTGCCCGGCTGCGATCGATCTCGCCACCAGGCCGAGCTCAAAGCCGTAGGGAAGGAAGGCTCTCACAGGATTTGGCGTCGCGCGCCCCATATGGGACATATAGAAGAAGACTGCCATGCGCGCGGTATACGCGAACAATACGATGAACGTGGGATAACTTAGCAGCCGTTTGGATTGCTCGACCATAGGGATCTTGGAATTGACTTGAATTGAAAATTTCAGGTTCGCTCACTATCCACGATCCAGTTTAGGTTTTGTGCGCAAAACTAGCAATTGTCTCGTGCCGCTTCCGCGCCACTCGCTTGTTGTTCTAGTTACCGGCGGAGCAGACCCGGGCTGTTCGTTCCTGAATTTGAAAGCAATTCCAGAATGTTCGTAAGCCTTCTGAATCAATCAAATAGAGGGAAGACAGCCCGACGCAGAATGCCAACTTGTGGCGCGCTAGAGTGACAAATTTTGACGCAATTGGATCGTGGTCGATCAAAAGAGTCAGCCAAACCTAACATTTAAGCCGGCTCTAGGATCAGTAACGGCCGTATTATCAGCGCCTTAGACTGTTTGGACTCACTGGAAATCTTCATGCGGACAATTGGCATTGCGGTTGCACTTAGTAGGGCGATCCCCGGTGCGGGACGCGAAATTAAAACTAACTACGAGCCTCTCTAAGGAGCGAAATTGATGCGGAATAAACAGAAGGGTTTTTCACTTATCGAATTGCTGATCGTTGTCGCGATCATTTTGATCATCGCGGCAATCGCCATCCCGAACCTGCTGCGTTCGAAGATGGCGGCCAACGAGGCATCTGCCGTCGCCTCGCTGCGCACGTACAATACGTCTATTGTGGCTTACCAGACTACCTATGGTTCAGATCCTACGACGAACCTCTCCGAACTGGGTCCCTCGACCACGCCGTCTTCGACTGCGGCGGACTTGGTTGACAACTTGCTCGGCATCGCCGCTCCGATCAAGAGCGGATACGCTTTCACATATACGCCGGGCACGGCAGCCTCGAATGGCAGCATCTCGACGTATACGATTATCTCCAACCCGACAACTCAAAACGTGACCGGTCAGCGGACCTTCTTCACGGACCAGAGTGGTGTGATTCGCCAGAGAACCGACGGCACCACCGCAACCGCCACCGACACACCGATCGGCGGCTAGTTACTGGAAGCAGTTCACTTGGGGGAGAAAGGCAAACGCCTTTCTCCCCCATTTTAACAAGTACGCGGATCGCAGGCCCGATGTGGAATTAAGAACTGTACGAGAGATAATCCCAGGAGACTACGGTAATGAGGCGGCCCAATTCGACAAAGGAGTCCAAGCGCAGCAACCGCCCGGAGGCGGGGTTCTCCCTCATCGAATTGTTGGTCGTTGTAGCCGTGATCCTGATCATCGCCGCCATCGCAATCCCAAATTACATTCAATCCAAGATGCGCGCGAACGAAGCTTCCGCGGTGCAGAACCTGCGCAACATTTCGACCGCCGAACTCCTCTACTCCTCGACTTACGGCATCAATTTCACGGCCGGTCCGGGTCTCTCGCAGCTCTCCGGTAGCGGAATCAACCCCGATCAGAATAACGCCGGATTGATTGACGAAGTCCTTGCGAGCGGGATGAAGAGCGGTTACGTCATCACGTATATTCCACTTACGTTTGACGCGAAGGGGCACACGGCCACCTATTCGCTGAACGCCGACCCGATATCCTCAACCACGGGACAACGCCATTTTTATACCGACCAAACCTGCGTGATTCGATCGAACATTGCCGTTGCCGCCGGACCAACCGATCTCCCGATTTAATTTCCGCTTCGATCTTTCCTCATTGCCAATGGCTGGATCGCCGTCGTCACCGCATCTTCCTGCTATAATTTCATTGTGAATCGACGAACGAAAGCAGGGTTTGCCGCGCTGGCTTTAGCGAGCGCCGTTCTTACTTTGGCGAGCGCATCGCAATCGCCTTCAAAACAGAATTCCGATACCGCGAAATCATTAGCGCATCTCCTGGAAGAGCATTACCGCCAGCCACGCACTCTCCAGGCAGTTTTCCTGGAACGCTATAGCGAAGGGCAAAAGCAGTCCAGGGTCGAGTCCGGCATCGTGTATTTCCGGCGCCCGGGACAAATGCGCTGGGATTATGACTCGCCGGAAAAGAAACTCTTTCTCGTGGATGGCAAGACGACGTGGTTTTACGTTCCGTATGACCATACGGTGACGAAGGCTCCGGTCAAGGAAAGTTCCGATCTGCGCACCCCGCTGGCGCTCTTGACGGGGAAGGCGGATCTTTCACGCCTTTGCAGTCAGATCGATTTGCTCGATCAAAGGGGAACTTCAAGCGGCCACGCGGTCCTTCGCTGTCTTCCCAAGCAAGCAAAGAATCTTTCCGGAGAGAATAATTACACCGAGGTTCTTCTGGAAGTGGATACCTCCTCCGGAGAACTCGCCCGCATTGAGATTCGGCAGCCTGGCGCGATTGAGCTGGAATATCGCTTCGGAAACTGGCAGTCGGACATTCCTCTAGCGGCCGACTTATTTCGTTTTCAAGTTCCAGTCGGAGTTGCCATCGTGGATGGCGCGTCCCTGTCCGAATCCCCCTTATGAAGTTCGACTCATTCCAGGCTGCGGAAAAACTCGGTTTTGGTGTCATTCTGAGCGAAGCGAAGAATCTCTCTTCGATTTAAGTCCAATGCACGGAGAGATTCTTCGCTTCGCTCAGAATGACAAGCATACTTTTTCCGCAACCTGATTCCTATGTCTTTGAGGCCCGTCGGCGGGTAGAAAAAATGAAGCGGCGTCCCGACCGGCTCACTGGGATGAGGATCAGCCTGGGACGCCGCGTAATCGAACCGGAGAGTTTTGTCTCCAGTTCGTGCGTGGGGGATCAATTTCAAAATTTCAAACGCCACCGGATCGAGAAGATGAACCCGGCAGGCGTCGAATTGTAGTAACAGACGCCCGTCAAAGGCAAGAGCCCTGTCGTATTGACCGGGAATTCACACGGTGCTCATAAATGAGAAATGTCTTTCCAATCGGGCGACGCTAAGATTAGTCTGGCTGGCTGGAACGTGCCGTTATCGCCCAGTGCACGCAGCCGTGGGGCCAGCTTTCTGCATCTATAGGGGTTGAGGTACACTCACGTCATGGCTGAGTTTCTCTGTAAGGTAGCCGACGGCAGCGGAAAAGTATTTTTGCAGGTAGAGCCCGCGGAGTCCATGACGGAGGCTCGCCAGAAGCTCGCCGACCGCGGCCTTTTTGTTTACAATGTGCGGCCGCGAGCCGGAGTGCTGGGCCAGTTGTTCGGCCGCAAGCGCCAGAAGTCGGTCGACGGCAATGACTTCCTTGTCTTCAATCAGCAATTCAACACACTGATCAAGGCTGGAATCCCCATCCTGAAGGCGCTCGACCTGCTGTCCGAGCGCGCGGCCGCCGAGCGGCTTCGGCCCGTCCTGGGCGAGGTTCGCCGCCTGGTTCGCGAGGGCACCACGCTGTCGGAAGCATTGGAACAACAAGGCGTCTTTCCGAAGGTCTACACCGTGTCCGTCCTGGCCGGAGAGAAGAGCGGCAACCTGTCCGGAGTCCTCGAGTATTACATTACCTACCAGAGAGTCACGACCGGTTTCCGGAAAAAGCTCATCGCGACATTGATCTATCCCATTATTCTAATTTCCGCCGCGACCGGCATCGTGACGTATCTGGTGAGCTCCGTGATCCCGAAGTTTGCGGGCCTTTACTCCGACCTGAACATTGCCTTGCCTCAGGCGACCCGCATCCTGATCGCCCTTACGGTTACGTACCGGCCGTACTTGTTGGCTGCGATCGCAATGCTGGTACTCTTCGCCGCGGCTGCGTTTGCGTGGTCCCAGTCCGAGCAGGGCGGATTGGCCATGGAGCGCATCAGGATGCGATTGCCCCTGGTCGGAGAAACGATCACGAAATTCCAGTTTGCTCAATTTTGCCGTACGCTCTCGACGCTGCTCGCCGGCGGCACGCCGCTCGTGCAGGCCATGGAGACCGCGGGCGGAGCGATTAAAAGCCGCCTGATTTCGACCACGATCACGCACGGCGCGCAACTCGTCCGCGAAGGGCAGTCTCTGCACAGCAGCCTTTCCACCACCGGGCTTGTGCCTGATTTAGCTTTGGAGATGATCGAAGTGGGGGAAGCCAGCGGGTCTCTTTCGGCCATGCTCGCCAGCGTCGCCGAATTCTATGAAGACGATGTGAATACACACCTGGCGAACATGGTGGCCCTGATCGAGCCGGCGATCCTGATCTTTATGGCGATATTGATTGCTTTTATCCTGGTGGCGCTGTATCTGCCGATGTTCTCACTATCTGCCGGCGGCCAGGGGTAGGATAGATAGCCATGAGCACAACGGACCAAACACTGACAACCGCCTCCGATCCGCAAGGCGAGCGCGAAAAGTCGCGGCGGCTGGCGGAGCGGTACCGCTGCGGATTCGTCGATTTGTTCGAACAGAGGATCGATCCGGAGCTGTTTCGCAGCATTCCCGCCGAGTTGATGTTCCGATTCAACTTTGTGCCGATGGAGGCTCAGGGAGGCGCTCTGGTGATCGCAGTGGCCGATCCTAGCCAGGTTCTGCTCAGCGATGAGCTGCCCCTGTTGCTGGGCAAGAAGCTGATCCTGAAAGTCGCCACGCCCACCCAAATCAGCGACCTCCTGAAGCGCACCGAGCAGTCCCAGCGGGTTCTGGACCAGGCCACCGAGGCCTTCACGCTGACGGTGGTCGAAGAGGACGAAGATTCCGATTCGAACATCTCCGCCGACAGCTTGTCGCAACAGGATTCAGCGGTCAGCCCGGTAGTTCGCCTGGTGGATACCGTAATCTTTACCGCACTCGAACGGCGCGCCTCGGACATTCATATCGAGGCCCGGGACATCGAAGTCGCCGTCAAGTACCGCATTGACGGCGTCCTGGTTCACGCGATGACGCCGATTTCCAAGGACTGGCTTTCCACGATTATTTCGCGCATCAAGGTCATGAGCGAACTGGACATCGCCGAGCGGCGCGTGCCACAGGACGGGCGCTTCCGGGTCCGCTACAAGGGCCGCTTCGTCGATTTCCGCGTTTCCATCATGCCGTCCATCCACGGAGAAGACGCGGTCCTCCGCGTCCTCGACAAGGAAACGCTCTCTGAAAAATTTCAAAACCTCAGCCTGGACGTGGTCGGATTCTCCGGCGAAGAAATGCGGAAGTTTCGCCGGTACATTCGCGAGCCTTACGGCATGGTGCTCGTCACCGGTCCGACCGGTTCAGGAAAGACGACGACGCTGTACGCGGCCATCAACGAAATTAAAACCGACGAAGACAAAATCATCACGATTGAAGATCCCGTCGAATACCAGGTCCGGGGCATCACCCAGATTCCCGTAAACGAAAAGAAGGGGCTGACGTTCGCCCGCGGACTGCGTTCGATCTTGCGGCATGACCCGGACAAGATCATGGTCGGAGAAATTCGCGATAACGAAACCGCGCAAATCGCCATTCAGTCTGCGCTCACCGGACACCTGGTGTTCACGACGGTGCACGCGAATAACGTCACCGACGTCATCGGCCGGTTCATCAACATGGGCGTCGAGCCGTACAATTTCGTTTCCGCTCTGAACTGCATTCTGGCCCAGCGCCTGGTGCGCGTGGTTTGCGTGCATTGCAAGAAGGTCGTACGCTATTCGCCCGAAGTCCTGCACGCTTCCGGTCTCGATCCGGCGGAATGGGGTTCGGTGCAATTTGTCGAGGGCGCGGGCTGCCTGGAATGCTCCGGCACTGGATTTCGCGGACGCAGCGCCATCTCCGAGCTGCTGGATTTGTCCGACCATATTCGCGAGATGATCATCGACCGCCGCCCCACGTCGGAAATCAAGCGGGCCGCCGGCGAAGAAGGAATGACGTTTCTGCGGGACTCCGCGCTGGCGAAAGTGCGCGAGGGCGTCACGACCCTCAAGGAAATCAACAAGGTGACATTCATTGAGTAGCAGCGACAGCATCCGGCAGGGAATTTACCAGAGCCGATTCGTGCGCCGTCTGGCGCGCTGGCTCGACTCCATTCCTCATCCTCTCATCGCCTGCGAAATCGCCGCGGACTATGTGGCGGCGGCGCGATGGACGCGCGGCGGAATGGGGCTGGACGGTTTTGCCATTGAAGCGCTTTCCCCGGGGGCGATTTTTCCCACGCCGGTGGAAGCGAATGTGGTCGATGGCGCCGAGGTGCGGGCGGCGGTGGGCCGCGTCTTCTCACGGCTGCGAGCGAAGAACGAAGATGTCGCTCTGCTGCTTCCGGACTCCGTGATTCGCGTCTTTGTGTTGCACTTCGACGTATTCCCCCGGAAGGCGGAAGAGGCCATTCCGATCCTTCGTTGGCGCCTGAAAAAGAGCGTCCCTTTTGAAGCCGAAGAAACGCTGATCTCTTACATGCGCCAATCTCCCCGCGACGATGGAGTGGATATCGTTACCGGACTGGCGCGCCTTCGCATTGTTCGCGAGTACGAATCTTTGGTAGAGTCGGTGGGGATGACGCCGGGAGTGGTGATGAGTTCGACGTTGGCAGCCGTCCCATTGCTTCCGGATGGACGGCCCTCTCTTCTGGCGCGCGTTGCCGGCTCGACCTTGACGACCGCCATCGTTCGCGAAGGCATGCTCTGTGGATACCGCTGCATCACGCTACCCGCCGACGCGCGGCAGGTGACGCCGCAGGCGCTGCTGGATGAAATTTATCCGCTGGCCGCCTATTATCAGGACTCCTGGAGCGAGGGGATCGCCCAAGTCCGCCTCGCGGGACTGTACGACCGCATGCCGGAATTTCAAGAATCGTTCGAGCGCGAATTGAAGTGTCCGGTACGATCTTTGCTCTCGGCTGCCGAGGAGGAAGGGCGAATTCGCTCCGACGAGCAGCCGCTCGTGGATCGCGGGCTGGAAGCGCTGATCGGCTGGACGCTGAATCGCGGCGCATGAACGCCCAGGGAAAAGAAAGGCGCACCCTCACGGAATGAAAGTTCGGCTCAATCTTTCCACGTCTCCGCTGGAGAGCAACCGGCGCTTCACGCTGGGCGCCGGCGTGATCGGCACGATTGCCGTGGTGGCCCTGCTCGTCCTTTCCTATCGTACCTATTCGGTTTGGCAAAGCGACAAAGCGCTTCGTGCGCGGCAGGATTCTCTCGAGCTCCAAATCGCGAAGCTCCAACAGCAGCGCCAGGGTCTCTCCGAATTCTTTGAAAATCCGCAAACCGTGCAGCGCCGGCAGCGCGCCGCCTATCTGAACTCACTGATCCAGCAAAGGGCGTTCCCGTGGATCAAGATTTTCATGGACCTGGAACGGATTCTTCCCGAGGGCGTGCGCGTGGTCAGCATCGAGCCCAAGCTGTCGGGCGACACCGTGCAGTTGACCGTCCTGGTGGGCGCCATGACCGACGAAGGTAAATTGAAATTCCTGAAGGCTCTCGAAAATTCACCCGAATTTTCGCACATCGAACTGCTCAGTGAATCGCGCCCAATCAGTGCGGTGCAGGCCGATCGGGTCATGCTCACGCTTCAGGCGCAGTATTCGGTGATTTGAGATGAAACCGGTCATTCTACAACGCAACAACATGATCCGCTGGGTGCTGGCCTTCATCCTACTGGCGGACGTCGTCTTGATCGGCGTCCAATGGAAGCTGAACAGTTCCCCCCACGTTCAAGCCGGTGAATTGACCCGGCTGGATATGATGGTGAAGCAATATCGAGCGGATAACGCGCGCCTGGAAAGATTCAAGGCCGAATTGCCGTCCGATGAGAAGCAGTGGGATGAATTTTTCACGACTCATTTTCATCCGGCGGGAGCGGGGTATTCCGCGATCAGCGAAGACCTGGGAGATTTATCGCGTTCGGCGGGCTTGCGGTCGGAGGCGATCTCCTTTCACCAGCATACGCCGGACGCGCGCGGCCTGATGCAGGTGGATATTTCAACGGCAGTCGAGGGAGACTACGACAGTCTGGTTCAATTCCTGAATAAATTGGAACATTCCGAAAATTTTTATGTTCTCGACAGCCTCGCCCTGGCTTCCAGCAGCCTGGGCAAGCTTCGCCTGAACGTGCAACTGCGAACGTATTTCCGGACGACCTGAGATGACAACGCGGACCAAAACGATCGTTCTTGGAGTGCTGCTGCTGGTCCTTGCCGGCACCGCGTTCAATTTTTACAGGACGCGGTATTCTTCCGACGAGGCCTCTCCCACGCCGGTTTCCATGGACGCGCGATTTACTCCTCTCAATGTGGATAATCCCGCGCTGCGACTGGATATTCTGAAACGCTTTCTGGCGCTCGAATACAAAGGCGTTCACCGCAGCATTTTCAGCGCGACTCTGCCTCCGCCGCCGGCGCCTCCTCCATCCAAACAGGTAGTTGTCGCCCCCGGACCACCTCCGGGACCGCCGCCGCTGACCGTTGACGCCAAATATTTCGGCTACGTCAGCGATTTTGGCGGGAATCACCGGCGAGCGTTCTTTTCGACGCCCAACAACGAGGACGTCATCATTGCGGGCGAAGGGGACACTTTAATGGGGCGATTCCGCGTCGTTCGCCTCACCAATACGACCGCCGATGTGGAAGAAGTTTCTTCGGGCCGCCGCGCCACTCTGACCCTGGAGGAACCTCCCCCGAACGGGTAGGCTCGATGAATTTCGTCATTCCAAAGATGCACAGGCGCAAACAGGCAGGTTACACCCTGCTGATGGTGGTTTTCATGGTGGCAACCTTGATCATCGCCACCGCCGCGGTCGCTCCGAACCTGCTCACGCAAGGGCGTCGCGAAAAGGAAGCGGAAATGGTGTGGCGCGGGCAGCAGTACGCGCGCGCGAT
This sequence comes from uncultured Acidobacteriota bacterium, assembly GCA_963832265.1. Taxonomy (GTDB): domain Bacteria; phylum Acidobacteriota; class Terriglobia; order Acidiferrales; family UBA7541; genus Palsa-360. The sequence continues at coordinate 1,376,247 of CAWHTN010000020.1, read as the reverse complement.
CGGCCTGTACTACCGGAAATTCGGCAAGTATCCGACCAAGGTTGAAGATCTCACCAAGCAGACCAACGGCGTGCGTTTCCTTCGCCAGGCCTATACCGATCCCATGAACAAGGATGACGGCTCCTGGCGCTTCATTTACGTTGGCCCGAACGGGCAATTGATCGGAAGCCTACGCCAGACCAGTTTGCTGCAGAGCACGCTTTCCACGCCGGGGCTTGGCGGCGCGTTGTCCCTCGGCGGAGGGTTGCAGCCTCTAGCGCCACCGGGCACGGCGCCTGGCACAGCTCCGGGTGCGGCGCCCGGTATGAATCAGACGCCCGGCGCGGGCCAGGCGGGACAGCAAACGAATCCGGCCGCCGCTGCGAATCCTTTGGAAGCCCAGCCTCAGCCATTGGATGGAACTGTCATGGGCGGCAACATCATCGGAGTCGGCAGCAAAATCAAAAAACCTTCCGTGCGGGTTTATTTGGGAGGCGACACCTACCAGGAGTGGGAATTCATCTGGAATCCAACAGGGCAAATTGCCGTGCCAGGGCAGACGCCCGCAAATCCGAACGCGAATCCCACTGGCGCTCCAAACGCAACCAATCCGAATGGAGCTTATCCAAACGGAATCAATCCAAACGGCTTGAATCCAAATGGCGCCAATCCAAACGGCCCGTATCCGAACGGAACCAATCCAAACGGTACGAATCCGAATGTTGGCAATCCGAATCCTCCGGACGGCCAGCAACCGCAGCAGGGACCGCAAGCGCCAGTCGTCAATATGCCGCCGACTCCCCAGTAGGACAGGCTTCAGCCTGTCGGGTTTCGCCGAATCACACTCAAAGCTCTTCCGGTAAACGACGTCGTATGTTAGGCTGTCACGAATCATGACATACTACCGGCGCCACCTGCCCCACTGGCTCCCACCCAACCAGGACATTTTCATCACCTGGCGCCTCCACGACTCACTCCCCGCCCAATTCCGGCCGCCGACCGGGATCGAATCGAGCGGCAAAGCCTTCGTCATTTACGACCGAGTCTTGGACCGAGCCCTGACGGGTCCGCTTTGGCTGAAAGATTCTCGCGTCGCGCAATGCGTCCTTACCGCACTAGATGCCGCGCAGCAACGGAAAATGTTTGTCCTCCGCGCCTTCGTCTTAATGTCAAATCACGTTCACGTGCTACTTGCGCCACAATTGCCGATCGCCCAAATCACACAGCAAATCAAGGGCGCAACGGCAAGGGAGGCGAATCTCATTCTTGGCCGCACCGGCTCGCGATTCTGGCAGGATGAATCCTTCGATCACTGGATCCGAAATCCCGAGGAATGGCGGCGCGTTCGGACTTACATCGAACGAAATCCTGTAGCGGCGGGCCTCATTAGGAAGCCAGAGGACTGGCCTTGGTCAAGTGCTTCGCACCCAATCGGGTAGGGCTCAAGTAGGACAGGCTTCAGCCTGTCGGGTTTGATTTTCCTGGGATTTGCAAAAAAGCGACAGGCTGAAGCCTGTCCTACTACCCTGCAGATCGAGGATTTGGTTTGACGCGCGATAGGTGTTGCGGAATTTTTCCGTTACGCGGCGGACGTAGTCGCGCGTTTCGCGGTAGGGTGGGACGGAACGGTATTGCTCGACGCGGTCGGGTCCGGCGTTGTACGCCGCCAGGGTCAGGGCCAGATCGCCGTTGTAGCGCAGCAGAAGTTCCTTCAAGTATTTCGTGCCCGCTTCAATATTTTGCTGCGGATCGAACACTCGCGTCACGCCAAATCGCGCCGCCGTTTGCGGCATCAATTGCATCAGGCCGCGAGCCGATCGCCAGGAGACCGCGTTCGGATTGAAGTTGGATTCGACGGCGATCACGCTGGCCACGAGTTCGGGAGCTACTCCGTGAGCGCGCGCGGATTCGGTAATGAAATTCGCATATGGGACATCGAGCAATTTCACTTTGACGGGCAGGAAGGTGTCTTCCGGATCGACTCGCACGAGCGCGTCCGCGGGAATCTCCAGCGTGCCGCCGGCCATCGTCAGGCGCAGCGTGTCGCCGACGCGTTCATACCCGGTCACGTGGATGCGCTGGCCGGTTTGCAGGACCATGTAATCGGCGCGCGCGCAGGGAGTGAGAGCCGCCAGGGCCACGACCGCCCCGCAGAGCCATTTCCCGAATGGATGAAACTGCTTCACGTCACGCATCTCCAAATGCATAGAGTTCGATGGCAGCGGCGACGCCGCCTTGATCGTTGCTAAGAGTCTCACGCCACCCGAGAGTTTTCAACTCCGGCACGCTGTTTCCCATCACCACCGGAAGCCCAGCGAATTGGAGCATTTCCATGTCATTTAGGTTGTCTCCAATGGCCATGACGTCGTCACGCGACCAGCCGCGCCGTCGCACCCATTCGGCCAGCGTCGCGCCTTTGGAACATCCCGCGGCGATCACGTCGACGAGGCCAAAATCCCGTTTGTCGTAGACGGTCATGGCCAGCGAATACTCTTCAGCAAAAGGCAACCGCGAGAGAAATGTCTCCACCTCGCGCACCTGGTTCACGTAGCCCGTGAACATCACCTGGATGGGATCTTCCGTCAGGCAATCGCGCAGAGGAGACATCTGCGCAAGGTATTCCCGGTTTCGAGCAAAGTATCCCCCACGCAAAGGATCTTCCCAGTCAATCTTTTCGTAAATGACTTGGTTTTCGCGCGGCCGGTTGAAGCACACGGAAGCCAGTTCGCGAAAGGCGGAGGTTTCGTCCAGCACGCGCGCGGCGATGCCGCACGGCAGCAGGTGAACGAGCTGCGTTTCACCGGCGCTGGACTTAACCAGGGCGCCGTTGTTGACAATCATCGTGAGCGGGCAAGGGAACTGGACGCGCGATCGGCGTCGCGAAATCGTAGCGGCGGCCCGTCACCAGGGCGATCTCGATTCCCCGGGCCGCGGCTTCTGCGACCGCGTTGCGATTGATCGCGGGCAACTGGGACCGCTCGTCCAGGAGCGTCCCGTCGATATCGAGCGCGATCAGCCGGATTGGCATGTTGTTAGTTTACCGTGTCCGCGCCCGGTCAGGGCAGATTCATGAAGTACAGGTGTGTGGTCACTGCCCTTTAGGACAGACGGGAAGGATCATTGCTTGGCAGGAGGAGTCACGGTCGTCGGGACCGTGGCCGTGATTTTGCCGGACGGTTTGCTTTCAATCCCTTTGAGATCGACGGAAGTGACGTAGTACGTATACGTCTGTCCCGCTGCAACGGTTCTGTCGGTATATTGAGTGCCGGTCACGATTCCATTTGTGAGTTTGAGTGGATTGCCGGATCCGGACATGCGATAGACGTTGTACCCCGCAACTTGTGACGGGCTGGCGACCCAGCTGATCGTTACGGAATGCGGGTTAACCGGTTCCGCCGGCGTCTGGGGGTCCGCGCCCTTCTTTCCGCACCCGGACACGAGCGATAACGCCACAATAGAAAACAGGCAAAAGCCGCGTAGACCCGCCGAGAAATGAAAGGGGTTTCTCATTCTGAAAACCGAACCGTAACGGGACCGGACGTGCGGTTGGCGCAAGACACAGTATGCCAGAGAAATTTGGTGGACGGCGGGGGATTCGAACCCCCGGCCTCATCGTTGCGAACGATGCGCTCTCCCAGCTGAGCTAGCCGCCCACGGAACAGGTGCGATTTTAGCAGGGCGTAGCCAGGATTCCAAACAAGCTTCGCCGTAAAATTTTAAAGGGCTGAATGTTGCCGCGACTATTGCTGCTGCGCGCCGGATCCCGCGTTGCGTTGCGCGATGATCTTCCGAGCGTTCTCGTAAAGGGCGCGGGCTTGCGGCAAGGACTCGATCGCCTTCTGAAGCTGAACGTCCTCGTCGAGGTCCACCTTGGCGCCTTCGGTCAGGCCAAACACCGAGATGATCGCTTCCTTGCGGATTTCGCGCTTGACCCAGCCGAGGTTTTGCGCGAGGTCGTCCTCGGTGTAAGGGACTTTTTCCCTGTCGAGGTAAGCGCGGAACGTCTTCATCGTATTATCGTTGGCGACAAAGTCCTTGGTGATTTCCGGCTTGGTTCCGAGGAAGTAGGTGGTGAATCCGCCGACTCCGCCTTGATAGGCGAAGAAAACCTCGTGCCGCAGGAGCGATTCCTGAAATGGGTTGAGCTTGGCCGGCGCTACGGCAACATCAGGGGTGATCCCGCCACCACCGGTTACCTGGCGTCCGCTGTCGGTCAGTTTGACTTCGGTGGGAGGCGGGTTCTTGTGATTGTAGAGATAGTCGTAGAGCGAAATATCCTTGTAATCGCGCTGGATCAGGCGGCCGCTGGGCGTATAGTAGCGCGCGGTCGTCAGCGCGAGGCCGGTGTTTTCGCTGAGTCCGGATACGGTCTGAACGAGGCCCTTTCCGAAGCTTTGCTCGCCGACCACCAGGCCGCGGTCATGGTCCTGGATCGACCCGGTCACGATTTCCGAAGCGGACGCGGAACCGCCGTTGACGATGACCACCAGCGGCATGGTGACGCCGCGATTGCCGCGCACGGCGTAGTAGCGGCGTTCCGCTGAGGCGCGCCCGTGATGGGACACGATCAGCTGATTCTTGTCGAGGAACATATCCGAAACGGCCACGGCTTCGTTCAGCAAGCCGCCGGGATTTCCGCGCAGGTCCAGGACGAGACCATCCAGTTTCGTGGCGTCCAAATCTTTCAGCGCCATGGCCAGTTCGGTATCCGTGGTCTCGTTGAATCCGGAAAGCTTGATGTAGCCGATCCCGGGCTTGACTTCAAAATCGAGGTCGACAGAATGTTTGGGAATTTCATCGCGCGTTACGGTGAAGCTGAGATTTTCGGTGTAGCCAACGCGCTTCATCGAGATGTGAACGACCGTGCCCTTGGGGCCTTTCAGCATGTCGGCGACTTCGGAACTGCTCAACCCCTCCGTGGATTTTCCATCCACAGCCATGATCACATCGCCAGGGCGTATGCCGGCGCGGAACGCAGGCGAGCCCGGCATGGGGGCGAGCACATACGTGAAGTTATCGCGCGGCACGATCGTCATGCCGACGCCGTAATATCTTCCGCGCTGGTCTTCGCGAAGATTGGCGTAGGCGCGCGGATCGAAAAAGCTGGAGTGCGGGTCGAGAACGCGCAGCATTCCCGGGATCGCCCCGGAATAAATGGCGTGATCGGTATCGACGGGAATCGCGTAATCTTTTTGGACAATCGACAGGACATGCGTAAAGGACTTGACCGAGTCCTGCAGGCTATTTACATCGGTGGACGTTGCGCGTACTGACGGACCGTAAATGCCCCCCAGGACTGCGGATACGACCAACACACCTATGACGAGCAGCGCTCCACGCCTCTCACCCTGCATTTCGCCCTCGCTTTCCTGCGGCACGGCGCGTTGCCATGCACAATGCCAACCAGTATAGCATAGAGGCTGAATTGACACCCCTTCGCGCGTCCACTATGATTCCACTTGGGTATCAGATGGAAGCGGGCTGTACTTTTTTCTACCGACATGCGAGGGCTGGCCCGCCGGATTTTAGAGCGAATTCGTATTCAAGGGCGGTTCCCGGCCGCTTGAATTCTCTGCGATCGATCCAAAAAGGCACAGTGCACTGGCCATGTTGAGTCTGCCACACTTAGTCGTACTTTTTGTCGTGGCCCTGATTATTTTCGGCCCTCAGAAGCTGCCGGAACTTGCCCGCATGCTTGGCAAAGCGACGGCGGAATTCAGGAAGATGACCAACGACTTTCGTTATGCGCTCGAGGATGAAGTGCGTGATCTGGAACGCCAGACGCGCATTCGCGAAGAGGAAATTGCAACGGCAGCCCGGGCTGCGCAGATGCCTGTGCCCGCGCCTTCGCCGGCTCCGGAAGGCGCAGTGCCGCGCGAGGAGCCGGTTGTTGCTGAGCCCGCGCCTGCCGAGGCCGCTTCTCCCGAGCCACAAAATGAAGCGTCCCCTTCGCCGCATGCCGATGCCGGCACATCACAGCCGCCTGCGGCTGAAGCGGTAAGCGTCCCACACGAGAAATCTTCTGATGACAACGCCGCAGTCTGACCTCTCCACACCGGCGCCCGAGCAAGAGCCGGGCGGCAAGATGTCGTTTTTTGAGCACCTTGTGGACTTGCGCAAGCGGCTCATCAATTCCGCGATCGCCATCGTCATCGGCGCCGGGATCGGCGTAACCATTTCCCAAAAGGCGATGGACTTCATCTCTCGCCCGATGCAAGAGGCGTTGCGCAAGCAGCATCTGGAAGACAAGTTGATCTACACCAGCCCGGCCGGCTTGATCAATATCATCATCACGTTCGGAATTTACATCGGCGTCGTTCTCGCCGCCCCTTTCGTGCTGTATCAAGTGTGGCTGTTTATAGCGCCCGGCCTTTACAAGCACGAGCGCAAAGCGGTGACCACCTTTATTTTTTCGTCAGTGGTTCTCTTTCTTGCGGGGATCTCGTTCGGCTACTTCGTGATGCTTCCGTACATGCTGAATTTCCTGATAGGATTTCAGGGGCCGTTCCGGCCGCTGATCAGCATCAATGAATACTTTGATTTCATATTGATCGTGCTGCTGGGGCTGGGAATTATTTTTGAATTGCCGGTGTTGATTTTCTTTCTCGCGCTGTTTGGGATCGTGACGCCGAAATTTCTGTGGAAGAATTTGCGCTACGCGATTCTGATCATCGCGATCGTCGCCGCGATCGTGACGCCCACGCCGGATGCCACGACGATGCTCGTCTTCATGGCGCCGATGGTGGCGCTGTATTTTCTGGGCATCGGTGTCGCGGCGCTCGTGGTGCGCAATAAAGCCAAGCGGGCTGCCATGGCCGATCAAGGGGCGCGATAAATGAAGCGGCGATTGCGCAAATTGAGACGCGGGACGATGCTTTTCGCGGCGCTTTGCTTTGTGTGTCTCGCCGCCTGCGGACATTCCTCTACATCTGAAAGCGGCGCGCAGGGAACGAGCGCTCCCCAGGCGGCTACGTTTCCGCCCGCGCCCGCGCCGGATACAACGGGTGGCTTTGACGGGGCCCGGGCGTACAAGCATGTCGAGCAGCTCGTGGCCATCGGGCCGCATCCGGCCGGGTCCGAGGGAATTCGCCGCGCGCAGCAATACATCATCGCCCAGCTGAAAAGTTTCGGATGTCCCGTGGAAGAGCAGGATTTTCATGCTACGTCGACGCCGGTTGGCGATGTGGCCATGAAAAACATCCTTGTAAAAATTCCCTCAACGAATCCCAACATTCTCATTTATTCGTCGCACTACGACACGAAACGGTTGGACAACTTCGTCGGCGCGAACGACGGCGGCTCGAGCACTGGGGTTCTGCTGGAGCTGGCGCGCCTGCTATGCGCGCGAAAAAATGCGGAGACGATCTGGCTGGCGTTTTTTGACGGCGAGGAAGACTTCAACGTGACTTGGAACAATCGGGATGACACCTATGGCAGCCGCGAACTCGCCGCGAGCCTCGCGCTTTCGGGCGACTTGAAGCGCGTGAAGGCCATGATCCTGGTGGACATGGTCGGGCCGACAAACCCAATTTACCGGCGCGAATCGAATTCAACTCCGTGGCTCACGGATCTTATTTGGTCCACCGCAGCGCGACTTGGCTACGGCAAAGTGTTTATCAACGATTCCAACGCCATCGAAGACGACCACATCGCATTTGTCCAGCGCAAGGTTCCCTCGGCCGACATCATCGATTTTGAAAATGTCGTCCTCGAATACTGGCATACCCCTCGCGACACGCTCGACAAGATTGATCCCCGCACGCTGGCAATCACAGGACACGTTTTGATCGAGACCGTCCCGGAGCTGGAGAAGAAGTTTAAGTAGCGCAGACTTCGCGAGCTGCGGAAAAATTCCCCCACTCCTTTTGTCATTCCGAGCGGAGCGAGGAATCTCTCTTTCTTTTCATGAGCTTAAACCGAGGAGAGATTCCTCGCTTCGCTCGGAATGACAAAAAAACTGCTTTTTCCGCAGCCTGTTCAGCTTGTGGGGTTCGTCCTTGCCCGGACGAAACCCCACAGGCTGAAGCCTGTGCTACTTAACCCAAATCCTGCGTTTGAACGAAACAATTCCCTGAAGCACGCTGCAGTAGAATCCCCAATTGATCAGGAACATCAGGCTGTATCCGAGGGGACGATGGAAGCTGTGAAAGAGTTGCGATTGGATCCAGTTGGCGAGCACCACGCCCGGCAATCCGACCGCGCCCGTCCACATTCCCGGAGTTGAATGAAGACCGACTGTGCGCGCGATGAGGATCAGCGCAGCGGTCCATGCGAGGGCCAGGATTAAGGCCCAGATTACGATTTTCACGCGGCTCCTCGGTTCCGTGAATCGTCGCGACGCGCAGGGATTGCTTGCACTAAAACCCACAGGCTGAAGCCTGTGCCACTAAGGCTGCGCTGCGGGCTTTTCGCTGTCCAGCCAGCGCATTTGCTCTTCGCCGTAGCGCGTGCCGGCGACAGCGTCGGCTGGGACGGCGCGTTCGATCTGGGCCAGATCCTCGGGCGTTAATTTAAGATCGAGGGCCTTGAGCGATTCGGCCAATTGAGTAGGGCGGCGCGCGCCGATGAGGGGGACGATCTCCGCGCCACGGGACATCACCCAGGCGATCGCGACCTGCGAAGCGGTCGCATTCTTGCTCGCGGCGATCGCGTTCAGCGTGTTCACTAGGGTCTGATTTTTTTCGTAGTTCTCGCCGCGAAATCGCGGCAAGTGTTTGCGCATGTCCTTTGGCGAAGTCACCGGAGATCCGGAGAGCAATCCACGCGACAGCACACCGTAAGCGGTAATTCCCATTCCGAGTTCGCGTGCCGCAGGGAAGATCGTCGCCTCCGCACCTCGGCTCACGAGTGAATATTCGATCTGAAGGGCAACGATCGGAGCCGCCTTGTAGGCCCGGCGAATCGTCGCCGCGGACGCTTCGGAAATACCGATGTGACGAACGTATCCGGCCTGGACGAGGCCCGCGAGCGCTCCATAGGTGTCCTCGATGGGAGTGCGCGCATCGACGCGCGACGGTTGGTAGAGGTCGATGTAATCGGTCCCCAGGCGGCGCAAGCTGTAGGAAAGGAAATTTTTTACGGCTTCGGGGCGAAGGTCGTAGCCGTTGAACGAACCGTCCGGCCCGCGCATGGCACCGAATTTAACGGCCAGAAACACATCCTTGCGCCTGCCTTCGATGGCTCGCCGGATCAGCATTTCGTTGTGGCCCATGCCGTAGAAATCGCCGGTATCGAGCATCGTGATTCCCGCGTCGATCGCGGCGTGAATCGTGGCGATGCTTTCCGATTCATCCGAAGGGCCGTACATGTCGGACATGGCCATGCATCCCAGCCCGAATTGCGAAACAACGGGTCCATCGTGCCCCAGGCGTATCGTCTTCACGTTTGCCAATCCTCCCTATGAGCCGGAAAAAAATGCCAGAACACTTTACGGTATCACTCATAGAATGAAAAGCCTGCCCCACCACGGCTCGCGCCGTAATCGGCATTGTGCCTCTTGCGGGTCCGGCATCTGTGTTACATTTTTCGCTGGTTGAAGAAGGGTCCACCAAGAATTACCAGCGAAGAGATACGGATGAAGAAAATTTCAGTTCGGGCGGCGAACGGGAAATACGATGTGCTGTGCGGCCGGGGCGTGCTGCGGGAATTGCCGCGCGTGGTGTCCCGCATCCGGCAAGATGGCGCGGTGTTTGTGATTTCGTCGCCGCGCGTGTGGCGGCATTGGGGCGCGCGCATCGAGAGGTTCCTTGGGGACACGCGGCGCGCCACGATTTTGATCGATGACGGAGAAACCGCGAAGAATCTTTCCACTGTCGAGCGCGCCTGCAGCGATCTTGTTCGCGCGGGCGCGGACCGCCGCGCGCTCATTGTTGCCGTCGGGGGAGGAGTGGTCGGCGACGTGGCCGGATTTGTCGCGGCGAGCTATGCGCGCGGAATCGCGCTGATCCACGTTCCCACAACCGTCGTGGCGCAGGTCGATAGCGCGATCGGCGGAAAGACGGGCGTGAATCTTCCGGAGGGAAAGAATCTCGTCGGAGCGTTTTACCCGCCGAAGGGCGTTGTGGCCGATCCGGGATTGCTGAGCAGTCTGCCGCCGCGCGAATTTCGATCGGGTATCTACGAGATCATCAAGTACGGCGTGATCGGCGACGCCAAGCTTTTCCAGTTTCTCGAACAGAAACTGGAGAAAGTGCTGCGCCGGGATCGCGCCGCTCTCAACTTTGTGATTGAGCGCTCCGTTGCGCAAAAAGCGCGCGTCGTTTCCGAGGACGAGCATGAATCGGGGCTGCGCGAAATTTTGAATTTCGGGCATACCTTCGCGCACGCCCTCGAAAGCGTCACGCGCTATCGAACGTATCTTCACGGCGAGGCGGTGGGGTGGGGAATGATCGCGGCGGCGCGGTTGGCTGTGGAGAAGGGAATGCTTTCGCCTCGTGAGGAAGAGCGAGTCGCAAAAGTGATCGCGCGCGTGGGGCCGCTGCCGGCTTGGCCGTCCATTGCCGCCGAAAAAATAATTGCCGCGATGCAGGCGGACAAAAAGACGCGCGCCGGGCGATTGCGTTTTGTGCTGCCCGAGCGCATCGGCCGGGTGCGATGCGGCGTCGAGGCCGAAGAAGAAATGCTGGTGCGAGTGCTGCGCGAGTGCGCCATCGCCGCGGATCAACCCGAAACTCGGAAGAGCCGCCGCAAATGAAATCCGCATCCGAGAGCGGCGCTCCCGGCACGCGGCCGGAAGGCGTTCGGGACGAAAGGGAAGCGGCGGCCCACGTCCGGGAAATGTTCGGCCGCATCGCGCCGCGCTATGACCTTCTGAATCATCTCCTTTCGCTCGATATCGATAAGGTGTGGCGGCGGCGCGTGGCAAAGCGATGCAGCGCGGTCCTTCACAATCCGGCCGCGCGCGTGCTCGATCTGTGCTGCGGCACGGGCGACTTGGCGTTGGCGTTTCGCAAGGAAGCGCCAGCGGGCGCTGAAATTGTGGGGTCCGATTTCGTTCCGGAAATGCTGGCGCGCGCGCGGGCCAAAGCCGCGGCTAGCGGCGCAGGCGTTACGTTTGTCGAGGCCGATGCGCTGGCTCTTCCGTTTGGCGACGGAAGCTTTGATTTGGTTTCCTGCTCGTTTGGATTCCGAAACCTGGCGAATTATGAGCGGGGGCTGCTCGAAATCTTTCGCGTGCTTGAAGCCGGGTGGCGTCGCCGCAATTCTCGAATTTGGCGAGCCTCGGGGAAAATTGTTTGGACGTCTTTACCGTTTTTATTTTCGGCGAGTGCTTCCGCGGCTTGGCGGGCTGATTTCGGGGAACGGTTCCGCGTACACGTATCTTCCGAGTTCGGTCAGCAAATTTCCTTCTCCGGAAATGCTGCAAGGCCTATTCGAGCGAGTTGGATATATGGATGCGCGGTTCGTGCGCTGGACCGGAGGGATTGTTACGCTGCATACCGCAAGCAGACCGTAGGCGGGTTTTGGTAGCACAGACTTCAGTCTGTGGGGTTTCGTCCTTGCAAGGACTAATCCCCACAGACTGAAGTCTGTGCTACTTAATTCTCCAGTCCTAAAAGGCGGATTTTGTTCAGCAAAGTTTTGTAGGAAACGCCGAGCTGTTCTGCGGCGCGCGTCTTGTTCCACTTTGAGGATTTCAGCGCGGATTCGATTTTGAAGCGTTCCACGTAGGACACCGCTCGCGTTCCCACTTCCTGCAAAGTGCCGCCCCAATCAAACGCTTCCGCCAACATTCCTGTGGGCATATCGCCATCGGGAGGACGCGGGGCGGGGAGTTGCAGGTCGGGCGCTTCGATGGTCTCGGAGTCCGTCAGGATGGCGGCGCGCTCGATCGTGTTCTGAAGTTCGCGGACGTTGCCGGGCCACGAATAGCCACGCAAAGCGGCGCGAGCGCTCGTGGCAAACTTCAGATTCGGTTTGCGAAATTCGAGCCGGAAGCGCTCCAGGAAATGGTCAGCCAGCATGACGACATCATCGCCGCGTTCACTCAGCGCGGGAATCGTGATGGGGACCGCGGCGATACGAAAATACAAATCCTCGCGAAAGGTTTTGGACGCGACCGCTTCGCGAAGATCCTTGTTCGTGGCCGCCAAAATACGAACATCGATGTCGACGAGCTGCGTTCCGCCGACGCGCTCGAAACTCCGCTCCTCGAGCACGCGCAAAAGCTTGGCCTGCGTGCTGAGCGGGAGTTCGGCGATTTCATCCAGAAAGATCGTGCCGCGGTTGGCCAGTTCCATTTTGCCGACCTTGCGCGAACCGGCGCCCGTGTACGCGCCGCGTTCATGGCCGAACAGCTCGTTCTCGACGAGCCCTTCCGGAATCGCGGCGCAATTCAGCGCGACGAAGGCATGCTGCCGCCGGGGAGAAAGATGATGGATCGCTCGCGCAAACAGTTCCTTGCCCGTGCCGCTTTGTCCCAGAAGCAAAACGGTGGAATCGGTGGCGGCCACGCGCTGCACCTGGTGCGTCGCTTCCTGCATGCTTTTGTGTTCGCCGACGATTCGCGGAAAGCCGTATCGTTCCGCGTATTCCTCGCGGAGCAGAAGATTCTCGCGCAGAAGTTCCTGCTGCTGGGAAGCTCGGTCGACCAGCAGATTCAAGTGGTCCAGGTCCACGGGCTTCTGGATGAAATCGTAAGCGCCATCCTTCATCGCCGTCACGGCCTCTTCCACCGAGCCGTACGCCGTAATCAGGATGACGGGGATGGTCGGATCGGCTTGCTTGGTTTCGCGGAGGACTTCGAGCCCGGAACAGCCGGGAAGTTTCAAATCGGTGAGGACGAGCATGTAGCGGCGCGCGCGAACTTTCGCCACTGCGGAGGAGCCGTCCGGGGCTTCGTCCACCGTGTGGCCGGCGCGCTCCAGCGCTTTCTTGAGCATGGCGCGCAGCTCAGGTTTGTCTTCGACCAGGAGCAGGGGTTCCATCAATTTTTCTTGTATCACGAATTCAAGCCGCGAAGTGACCGGCCCTGCGGCCTTGTGCGGAGTTCGCTATCGGGCGAATACTAGATACTCGGATCGAACCGCAGCGCCGGTTTCCGCGAACTACTTTTGCGGCGCTGGCGCCGGAGCCGGAGCAGGAGCCGGTTGTGCCGGAGCAGGCTGTTCCGGAGTGGATTCTCCCGGAGCGGGCTGTGCCGGGGGTATTGCCCAACCTGGATCGCCGCCCGCTTGACGCAATTCGTCTTCGAGATTGGAGATGTCTGCTTTGTCTTGATCGACCACTGCCGCCTTTGCGTCAATCTTCGCTTTTGAATCGTTCAAGTCCTGGCGCGAATACTCCTGCTTCAACTGAGCCGTCGGATCCGTGTAAAACTGGTCCTGCTTCAAGTTGAATTCGCGCTGCAGGATGTCGAGTTCGTGCGCATCGTCCGCTAGTTTCTTGTTGGCAGCGGCGAATTTTTCGCGCCAATAGGCTTCATCCTTGACCGGCGCTTTCTCTCCCGGGGCAGCGGTCTTCGGAGTTTTCTCGCTGTCAGCCTTATTGTCACCGGCCGGAGCAGGTTCCTCGCCCACGACATTCACGGTACCGGTAAGCGTGCCGAGATTGTCGTTATCGATGGTCATCTTGGCTTTCGGGGCCGTTTTTTTCGCAGCCTGGGCCTTGCGAGCCGCGTCGGCGACGCTTCCCTGATCCTGGTCCTGCGCCGCAAGATAGGTCGGCGCGGCCAGCAGCAAGGATCCCAGAGCCAGTGTGATAAGTCTCTTTGTATTCATAGTTTTTGGCCGCCTTTCGGTGGACAAACGGCGGATGTGAGCACCACTAGTTTAGATGCGGGCGGCGGCTGAATCAATCGCTCTGACTGCTTCGCGTTCAAATGGTAACCATACGATGAATTCCGCCCCGCCCAGGGGCTGGTTGCGCGCCTCGATGGACCCTCCATGCTGGACAATGATTTTTTGCACGACCGCCAGCCCGAGGCCGGTTCCATTGGTCTTCGTGGTGTAGAAGGGCATGAAAATCTTGGTCAGCGCTTCGGCCGGGATGCCGGAGCCATTATCGGTGATGGAAATTCGCTGTCCCTGGAGCGGGCCGGATTTGTCAATTTCGCCGCGGATGATCACGCGCCCGCCGGCGGGATTGTCGGTTGCGGCTTCGGCGGCGTTGCGCGCCAAATTTAGAATCGCCTGCCGCAGCAGAGCGTCGTCACCCGAGACATCGCCGAACTCACCCATGGTCACGAAGGGAACTCCCGGCACGACCTCGCTGATTTCCGCCACGATGCGCTCGATCATTGGAGTGATAGATACCTGTTCGTCGGCGAGGTCCAGCGGGCGCGCGAACTTCAGGAATTCCGTGACCACGTGGGTCAGAGATCTCGTCTGCCGGAGGATGAGTTCGCCGTGCTCGTGCAAATCGGTGCCGGGTTGCGCCTCGCTCCGGATCATTTGGGCATAGCCGGAAATCGTCGCGAGGGCGTTTTTGAATTCGTGCGCAATGCCCGCGGAGAGCTCGCCGAGCGCGGCCAGATTTTCCTTCATGTGAATCTGCTTTTGCAGCGCGGCGAGTTCGGTCAGGTCGCTCAACAGGCAAATCGCTCCGGTGATTTCATTCGCATTGTTCTGGATCGGAGAAATGGTCACGCCGAGCTGGCGCAATTCGTGCGACGGCGTCAGGTATTCGACTTCTTCGCGCCGAAACGTGCGGCCGTGTTCCAGGCATCCGGCCACGAGTTCGGTCAGGCGCGATCCGGCGCCGAGAACTTCGTTGAAGCGGCGATACGCGAGGGATTTCACGCCGAGCGCGGCTTCGGCCGCGGGATTGGCGCTGGTGATCAGGCCGGCGGAATTCACCAGCAGCAAGCCCGCGGGCATGTTGCGCGTGACGGCTTCGCTCATGCGCTCGGTTTGTTGCGCGCGTTCGCGTTCGGCGCGGTGCAGGGCTTCGAGTTCTTTTTCCTGTTCCTTGAGTTTTTTTATGACGGCTTGCATGGAGGCCGTCATGAACGCCGCGGGATTGTCGCTGCGCGGCGCCTCGGCCCCAAGTCCATCCGATGATCGTGATCCACCGTGGAAGTAGCGCCGCGCCATGACGACCGCAACGATTGCAGCGACCAAAAGAACGATCAGCAGGACTCCCGAGAGAATCCACAGAGAGTTGAACGATGGAACGGCGGCCGAAATTAGCAATTCATATTTCACGGGTCACTTCACCGCCAGCAGCGACACATACCAATGGAGCGCGGGCGTCCCGAAAAAAACCACCAGAAGCGCGCCTGCTCCGAGGAATGTACCAAATGGCAATTCGTAGTCCTGCCCTTTTTTCGAAACCTTGATCAAGATGATACCGACGATGCTCCCGAGAAGCGAGCCGAAGAGGACCGTCATCATCGTGCGTTTCAGGCCAAGAAACGCGCCCACCGCCGCCATCATTTTCACGTCGCCCAGGCCCATGCCTTCGCGGCCACGGATGCGAAAATATCCTTCGGCGACGATCCAGAGCAAACCGCTCCCGGCCAAGGCTCCCAGAACCGCATCGGCGAACGAAAGCGCCATTTGCGGCGGCGGGAAATCAAACCAGCGGCTCGCCAGCCACAGCGCCGTACCATCCAGCGATTTGGTGAATAAGCTGAACAGCAGGCCCGCGCCCAGGCCGAAGAAATTCACTTCGTCGGGAAGAATGCGCTCGCGGATGTCGGTGATGGCCAGCACGACGAGCAGGGCAGAGAAGACGGCCCACTTCAGCGCGTCCACCGTCGGCCCAAAAACAAGGTAGCAGCCGAGGAAAAGAATCCCGGTGAGCAATTCGACGGCCGGATACATCGCGGAAATCCTGGTCTTGCAGTTGCGGCATTTGCCGCCCAGGAAAATCCAGCTCAGGACGGGAATATTGTCGTACGCCGCGATGGCCTTGCCGCACTTTGTGCAACTCGATGCGGGCAACACAATGGACTTGTCCGCCGGAATCCGCAGAATGCAGACATTCAAAAAACTTCCGATGATCAGGCCAAATAAGAACGCGCCAAGAGGGATCACTCCTCGACTGTGCCACACCCGCCCCGCGCCGACAACGCTTGCCGCACGCAGCAGGAAGCAAACAGGTAACAGCCTCAGGGCGTGTCGGTTTGACAGGCCTTCCGCACGCACCTATATTCGAGATTCACACACTATGTCCTGGCTGGAACAAAAAATTCGGCGCTACGAGCATGCCCGGTGGACCACCGATGACAATCGCCGGGTCTATCCCTTTGAATGGGGCCTCGAGCATATCGGCGGCAGGGCAGACGAGCCCGATCCGCGCGGATTTCTGAACGCGTGGGTTGAAGAAACTCTGGCGCATAGCGACGAATGGTTTGCCACGACGCCCGCCGAAGACTACGTGCTGCATCCTCCCCAGAACGGCGCTTCGGGAGGGCAGGTGCTTACGTTTACGAGCCAGATTGCGTCTCCGTGGGCGAACAACAATCTTGTGCACGCGCGATTTTTCCGTGCCAGGGCTACCGGGCCCGCCGTCGTGCTGCTTCCCAACTGGAACGCCAAGTGGCACGGCCAGGTCAACCTTTGCCGCTGGCTGACAAAGCTCGGCATCAGCGTCCTGCGCCTTTCGATGCCGTATCACGATTACCGCGTTGCGCCGGGGCATGAACGGGCCGATCAATTGGTTGGTTCGAACGTCGGACTCACGATTCAGGCCACGCGCCAGGCCGTCACGGACACGCGCCGGTGTCTGCTCTGGCTCGGACAGCAAGGATACGGGCGGCTGGGCCTGGTAGGGACGAGCATAGGCTCGGCGATCGGTTCGATCACCATGGCGCACGACCGCACGGTGCGAGCGGGCGCGTTTCTGCATGTATCCACGTATTTCGCCGACGTGGTTCGAACGGGAATGACGACCGCGCATGTTTGGGAGGGCCTCCGAACGAAGGTGACCGAGGACGAATTGCGCCATTACTGGGCGCCCATCAGTCCCGTCCCTTACCTGGACAAGCTCCGAAATACCGGACAGCGCATGCTGATGATCAGCGGGCGCTACGATCCGACGTTCTGGTACGAATTTACCGAGGAAATGTTTAAGACCATGCGGAAGAAGGGCGTTCAGCTTGAAACGATGACCCTGCCGTGCGGACACTATTCCCTGGAGCTTGCGCCTTTCGCGTTTCCGGCGGGACTGCGGCTCGGGCTTTTTCTGTTTGAAGCGCTTGCCTGATTCACGAGTGGCACAGGCTTCAGAGCATGTGTGAGAACTCGAAATTGGCAAGTTTTTGTAGCGCCCGCCTTCAGGCGGGCACTTTGAAATCAAGCAGATGCCCGCCTGAACGCGGGCGCTACATGAACCAAAACCGAGTTCTCACACAGACTCTTCAGCCTGTGGGTTTTGGCCCCTGCTAGAACGAAGTCCCAAAGGCTGTACAGGCAGCTGAAAAAGTCAGTGCGGGACCGGTCTTGGTAGCACAGCCACTCTTGGCTGTGTGCCTTTATTAAGTGTTGCAAAAACCACGCAGCCAAGAGTGGCTGTGCTACTTGGACGGTGATTCCGCATTTTCAAAATCGAAATAGCGGCGATACTTTTCCGGCAGCTGTTTGGGGCGGCCTTTGCTGTCGCAGACGACGTGGATCGATTCGCCGGTGGCCAGCAGCTCGCTGGTCTCGTCGTGGAGGATCTCATAGCCGAAGGTAATGGTGCGGCGCTTGGCCGAGGTCACTCGCGTGCGAATGCGTAGGGGATCGTCATAGCGGGCTGGGCGGCGGTAGCGGCATTTGGCTTCGGCGACGACCGTGAAACTGTCATCGTCGAGTTCCATGCGCCGGTAATCGAGCCCGCGCTGGCGCAGATATTCGACGCGCCCAATCTCAAAATAAATAAAATAGTTCGCGTAGTAGACGATGCCCATCTTGTCCGTCTCGGCGTAGCGGACGCGCACCACGGTGTCAATGTATTCGCTCATCGGGACGGAAATTGTAGCAGAAGGGCGGCGGGGCGCGCTCGGGCGCGGAACCGGTTCACTTGCCGCTCCAGCGAGGCGGGCGCTTTTCGAGGAACGACGCGAGGCCTTCGCGGAAATCCAGCGTGGAGCGAATTTGCGCGCTTTCCGCCGCGGCCAGTTCGAGTTCGCGGGCGATTTCCGGCGCGGCGAAATCGCAGAGCAGCTTCTTGGTCATGTGCAGGCTGACCGGGCTGCATGTCGAGCAAATTTGCCGCAAGGATTTGCGCCGCGATCATCAATTCTTTCGCGGGGACGATTTGAGAGACGAGCCCCAGGCGATGCGCTTCGGCGGCGTCGATGGTTCTTCCTGTCAGGAGCAGGTCGCGCGCGCTTTTTTCGCCGATTTGGCGCACGAGAAAAACGGAGACCACGGCCGGAAGAAATCCGATGCGCACTTCCGGGTATCCGAACTTCGCCTCCGGCACGGCAATCGTGAAGTCGCACAGCGTGGCGAGGCCGCATCCGCCGGCAATCGCGTGCCCGTTCACGGCGGCGATGGTCGGCTTCGGGAAACTCCAGATGCGCAGGCAGAGGCGCGCCATGCGGTCCGCGTCTTCGCGCTGTTCGGCGGGGGATTGCGTCGGCGAGCGCCTTCAAAGCGTCGAGGTCCATGCCGGAGCAGAATGCTTTTCCCGCGCCGGTCAGGATCAAGACGCGCGCCGGGCTCGCTTCGACTTCGTCGAAAGCGGAAAAAAGCTCCGCGATCATTTCAGCGGTGATCGCATTGCGTTTCTCCGGGCGGCTGAGCGTAATCATGGCGATTTCGCCGGTGAATTCGAGATGGAGCGTTTGGTAGGGCATTTTGTTTGCCGTTTTTAAGTAGCACAGACTTCAGTCTGTGGGGTTTCGTTCGCGCAAAGTCAAAACCCACAGACTGAAGTCTGTGCTACTAAAAGCAAAGTGCGATTTCTCATTGCGCTTGCGCCGCATGCGAATACTTGGCGCGAATTTCTTCGCTCATGGCGATGCCGCTGCAGCGCTTCCGGACGAATCCCCGCGTCCGCGCCGCGAGAGGCGAGCGCCGCGAGAATCGTTTCCGTGGCGATGTTGCCCACCAGTTCGTCGCCCGCGAAGGGGCATCCGCCAAGTCCCGTGAGCGCTCCATCGAACCGGCGGCAACCGGCATCGTAGGCGGCGAAAATTTTTTCCGCGGCGCCTTCGGCGCGGCTGTGCAGATGAACGCCCAGCTCGATTCCCGCCACGCAATCTTTTACGGTGTTATACAGCGCGCCCACGTATTCGGGAGGCGTGGTTCCGACCGTATCGGCGAGCGATACGCTGCGCACTCCGATGTCCTTGAGCCAGACCAGCGCGTCTTCGACAATCTCCGCGCCCCACGGCTCCTCGTACGGATTGCCGAACGCCATCGAAATGTAGACCACGAGTCCATGCCCGGACGCTTTCGTGGCCTTGCGCAATTGCTCGACGAGCGCGCGCGATTCTCCCCGGCTCATGTTCGCATTCGCGCGGCGAAAATAGGCCGAGATGGAATACGGATAGCCGATAGTCGTCACTCCGGGCGTCGCGAGCGCGCGCTCGACGCCTTGTTCATTCACGACGATTCCAATTATTTCAGGGCTAGCCGCGCCTGCGGGAAGGCCGGCAAGAAACCCTTTCATCACTTCTTCGCTGTCGGACATCTGCTTTACATGCTTGGGTGAAACGAAACTGACAGCATCGATGTGCTTGAAGCCAGCGGCAGCAAGCTTAAGCAGGTATTCGACCTTAAGTTCCGTAGGAATTATCTCCGGCAGACCTTGCCAAGCGTCCCTCGGGCATTCGATGATTTTTACGGTATCAGTCAACTGAGGGCCTTTGGAGCTGAGAGTTTATAACTGAAGATCATGTTTGCAGAACGCCGGTCTTAAATTCCTTCACTTCGGGATTCAACGCAGCCGCTTCCAGCGACCATATCAGCGCCTCGCGTGTTTGGGCAGGGTCAATGATGGCATCCACCCACAAGCGCGCCGCTGCATAGCGCGGATCGGTCTGATGTTCGTACGTGGCGCGGATGGATTCTTTTAATTCTTTCTTGTCGGCTTCGGAGAGCTTTTTGCCTTCGCGTTCGAGCTGCTTGATCTTGATTTCGACCAGCGTGGAGGCGGCGGAATCGCCGCTCATCACGGCGTAGCGCGCCGTCGGCCAGGCGAAAATGAATCGCGGGTCGTAGGCTTTGCCGCACATGGCGTAATGGCCCGCGCCAAAACTTCCGCCGCAGATCACCGCAATTTTCGGGACGACGCTGTTCGAGACGGCGTTCACCATTTTTGCGCCGGCGCGAATGATTCCGCTCCATTCCGCTTCCTTGCCGACCATGAATCCGTTGACGTCGTGCAGAAAAATCAGCGGCACGAGATTCTGATTGCAGTCCATGATGAAGCGCGCGGCCTTTTCCGCCGACTCGGTGTAGATCACGCCGCCAAATTCGATGCGGCGCTCGCCGGTCGCGGCGTCAATGGTGGGGACGTGCTTCTTGTTGTTGGCGACGATGCCGACGGCCCAGCCGCCAATTCGCGCGTAACCACAAAGCACGGTTTTGCCGTATTCCGCGCGGTACTCCTCGAATTTGCTGCCGTCAACAATGCGGGCGATGACTTCGTGCATGTCGTATTGGCGCGCCGGGTCGGAAGAAAAAATGCCGTAGATTTCCTCGGGCGGGAACAAGGGATTCTCGGATTCCTTGTAATCGAAGCGCGCGGCGAGAGGATGGCCCATCTTGTCTACAAGCGCGCGGATGCGCGCGAGGCACGACTCATCGTCCGGCTCGCGAAAATCGACCGTGCCGCTGATTTCCGCGTGCATTTTCGCGCCGCCGAGCTCTTCGGCGGAAACTTTTTGCCCGATCGCGGCTTGCACCAGCGCCGGACCCGCAAGAAAAAGCCCCGAGCCTTCCGTCATCAGGATGTGATCGCACATCACGGGAAGATAGGCTCCGCCCGCGACGCACATCCCCATGATGGCCGTGATCTGGGGGATGTGCATGGCGCTCATGACGGCGTTGTTGCGGAACACGCGGCCGAAATCGTCGGTGTCGGGGAACACATCTTCTTGCAGCGGCAGAAAAACGCCGGCGGAATCGACCAGGTAAATCGTGGGAATGTGATTGTCGATGGAAATGTTTTGCGCGCGAATCACTTTTTTCGCGGTGAGAGGGAAGAAGGCTCCGGCTTTCACCGTCGCGTCGTTGGCGATGATCATCACGAGGCGCCCGCAGATTCGCGCGAGGCCGGTGATCGCGCCGGCGGCCGGAGCGCCGCCCCACTCCTCATACATTTCGTACGCGGCGTAAATTCCCAGCTCGAAAAACGAAGTGTGCGGATCGATCAGCTTGGCGATGCGCTCGCGGGCGGTCAGGCGAGATTTTTTGTGCTGCGCTTCGATGGCTTTCGCGCCGCCGCCCTGCTGGATCACGGTTTCCTGATTCTTGATTTCCGCGACGAGGTCCACCATGCGGCGGGTATTCTTCTCGAAGTCGGGCGAGTTTCGCGTGACCTTGGTTTCAACGACGGAACTCGTCAAGTGGAACTCCTCCCGTACCATTTCCCGACATGCGCGTCAAGATGGCGAAGCGACAGTATAAGCCGATTCCCGTCACTCTGCATGGAATGCAAAATCGTGCCGTTTCCGACTCGTCACGCGGGGCGGACTCCCTGGCTGCGGGCCATATTCCGTAAAAAGGGACTATCAGGCGGGTCAATCAGGGCCAAGAGAACCCTCGACCGGCCAACCTCTGCCACGTGGAGGCCCAAAACGGCATTCGGAGGAATAATTGACTGGAATCTGCCACCGCAGGGTCAAAAAAAGGCCAGTTGTCCCCCTGAAGAATGAATGAGTTAGCGGCCCAGGAACTAACCAGGGCGCTTGGGGCAATATGCGGGAAAACATTTTCCCAAATGTGGTAATAGGCTTGACAATTAATGGCATATAGCGGCAGGGTTTGTTCCCTAAAGGTACAAATATAATGAAGCTATTAGAGATAGGACGCTCCAGGCGTCCCAGGACGGATAGAGGTTTGGTACTTCTCCTGCTTAGGCAAGAGACAAGGCAGCGTCATGAACAATAGTCGCCATCAATGTTGCACCCCCGGCTGCGGGACCCTGGTCCCCGCAGAGCTCGAGTTGGACGGCTTCTGCGTCCCGCACTTCCTGTTGTCCGCGGAAAAGGCATGTTCCGAGATGCGCCGTGAGGCTGCCACGGGTGAATCAAACGCCACGCGGCGAGCGGAGCTGGAGGCCTACGTAGCCGCCTCCGCCATGAAGCTGGCCCATATCGGCACCGGAAGTGTGCGGTTGTCGGATGAAATGAAGAAACGAATTCTGACTACGTTCCTTACGTTGATGATTCTCCGGGAGAATCTGGACCGGCCCCTGAACCCTTTCTTGCCCCGATCACGGGCTAACAGAACGCAAGCGACTGCGGCCTGATCCGTAACTTATTTCTGACCGCATCCCACCTCAGCACTCGTCTCACTTCTTATCGATTGGCATGGTAATCCTTGTTCGGTCAAAACCCACAGGCTGAAGCCTGTGCCACCAAGAAACGAACGCCACTGGGATTAGAGTTTTAGAATCTTCGCAGCGGTTCCGCCCAGTATCATCTTGCGCTGGTCGGGGCTCAAGTGAAGTTCCTCGACCACTTCTACCGGACGGTCGTAGCCTACGGGAAAGCAATAGTCGCTGCCCATCATGATTCGATCGACGCCCACTTGCGAAATGATGTATTCCATCAGCGGCTTGGAATGAGCGATGGTGTCGTACATGAAGCGGTGAAGGTACGCGCTGGGCGTCTGCGCGGAGTGCTTGGCCGCGGGGATCACATTCCAGCCGTGGTCGAGACGCCCGACGATATTTAGCAGCGCGCCGCCGGCGTGCGGCAGGACAATCAAGAGATTCGGATGGCGGTCGAGCACGCCGCCAAAGATGAGATGGGAGGCGGCAACCGTGGTGTCCAGCGGATAGGCAAGCAGGTTGGTAAGAGAAAGCGGCTGGAGCCGCTTCCCGCCGAGGATGGGCGGCAAAGGGTGCAGAAAAACCGGGAGGCCGAGCGCTTCGATACGCGTGAATATTGGCTCGAACAGCGGATCGTCGAGATCGCGGCCTTCGATGTTAGTCCCCATGTAAACGCCGCGCACGCCTGGGAGCTTGCTCACGCGGTTGAGTTCGTCAACGGCGCGGTCGGGATCGAGCATCGGCAGAGTCGCCAGGACTACGAACCTGTCGGGATTGGCTTGATGCGCCGCGACCGCCGCGTCATTCCAAGTACCGGCGAGCTTGTGCGAAAATTCGCCGTCCGCCCAATAGACCATCGGGCCAGTGAGCGAGAGCGCGTGAACAGCGACGCCTTGCGCGTCCATGTCGGCGAGGCGCTGCTTCAGGTCGATGAATTTTGCGGGCAGCGGGCCGTTCGATTCCGCGGGAGTCTTGAAGAAGAAGCCTTGGTCGGTCATGCGGAATTCCGCGCTGTAGCGCTGGCCCTCGGTATTGAATAGATCGAAGTAGGTCTGCGGAAAATAATGAGCGTGAATATCGATCGCACGCGCTCCGCTTGTTTTTAGCGCGGCGGGTGCGGCAGGTTCTGCGAGCAGCGCATCGCTCACCCCGCTCATCGAGCTCACCGCTGCCGCGGCAAGTCCGCCTTGCAGAACCGTTCGGCGCGATACTCCATGATGGCAACTGCACACCACGTCTTTCTTCATGGCATTGTCCTTTAAGAAAAACAATCTCCGATTTGGTTGAGTCTCACTCCCGCGAATCGTACGCTTTTCCTGCGCCGTGCACAACGAACATGGGTTTAGTGGCACAGGCTTCAGCCTGTGGGGGTTAGTCCTTGCAAGGTCCAAACTCCACAGGCTGAAGCCTGTGCCACTAGACCGCGTTTCACTTCCCGCTCATGAGTTGGGGTATCTTAGTAATGTTTCGCGATGCGATGCAGCCGAATCGCCGCCAGTCGCGTCTCATAGGGAGTGGGTCAGTCGTTGAGGAGAATCGGGATGAATTCTGCATTACGTAGCCGTTTGCTGATCTTGTGCCTGTCAATCGCCATCGCCACGGTATCCGTTTTCAGTCAGGACGCGGCAAAAAAGGCGCCGCCCGGAAAATCTCCGGCGAAGGCGGCTGCTGCCTCCGCGGAAGGATCCGCGGAGATCGCGCTGCCCACCATCAAGTTTGAGAAATACACGCTGCCGAATGGCCTCGTTGTGATCCTGTCCGAGGATCATCGCCTGCCGCTCGTGTCCACGAACATCTGGTATCACGTGGGCCCCGCAAACGAAGTGCCCGGGCGCACCGGATTCGCCCACCTGTTCGAACACATGATGTTCGAAGGCTCGAAGCATGTTCCGGGCAACTCCCACATTCGGTTTCTGGAGGGGGCCGGCGCTTCCGACCTCAACGGCACGACCGATTTTGACCGCACCAATTATTTCGAAACCCTTCCCTCGAACCAACTGGAACTCGCGCTGTGGCTCGAATCCGACCGCATGGGCTATTTACCCGACAAGCTTGACCAGGCCAGCCTGACCAACCAGCAGGACGTTGTGCGCAACGAGCGCCGCCAGAACATTGAGAACAGCCCTTACGGGATCGTGGAAGAAGGCGTGTATCACCTGCTCTTCCCGAAGAGCCATCCGTATCATGCCGATGTGATGGGCTCGCACGCGGATATCCAGGCGGCGAAGCTCGAGGACGTGCGCAATTTTTTCAAGCTTTACTACGCGCCGAATAATGCCAGCCTGGCCATCGTCGGCGATTTCGATCCGGCGCAGGCCAAACAGTTTGTCGAAAAATATTTTGGGCCGCTGAAGCGCGGCGCGCCCGTGCCGAAGATTACCGCCGTAACGCCGCCCATCACTGCCGAGCGCCGCGCTGTGATTCACGACCAGGTGGAACTGCCGCGCGTCTACATGGCGTGGTTGACGTCCTCCATTTTCAAGCCGGGCGATGCGGACGCCGATCTCGCGTCTGAAATTCTCGGCGGGGGGAAGTCGAGCCGCCTGTACAAAAAGCTGGTCTACGAAAAACAGATTGCGTTGGACGTCAGCGCGTCGCAGCAATCGCTGATTCTCGGGTCGGTCTTTGAAGTTGTCGTCACGGCGCGGCCCGGGCACACGGCCGATGAGATGGAGAAAGCGGTTGACGAAGAGCTGGCTGCCTTCCGGAAGAATGGTCCCACTGCTGTCGAACTGGAGCGCGCGCGAAACGGGATCGAAACGGGAATGATTCAAGGCCTCGAACAGCTGGGCGGATTCGGCGGTGTGGCTGACCGCTTGAATGAGTACAACCATTATCTTGGAAATCCCGGCTACTTCCCGCAGGACGTGCACCGCTACCAATCGGCCACGCCAGATTCGATTCGCGCGTTCGCGGAAGCGCAACTGAAGCCGACCGCGCGCGTCGTCGTCTACGGCATACCCGGCAAGCCGGATCTTGGTCCGGATGTGCCCACGCCGAAAAATCAGCAGAAGGGCCAGAGCACGGGCGGGGAATCGGTCAATGCCGACGCGGCGTGGCGCGAAAATCCTCCAAAGCCCGGGCCCATGCACGCGCTGAATCTTCCCGTGCCCGATATTTTCAAGCTTTCAAACGGGTTGACTGTCTACTACCACTATCGCGCTGGACTTCCCGTGGCAGCGGCAAATCTTGTTTTCAACACGGGGAGCGGAGCGAATCCCGTCGACAAGCCCGGCCTTGCGAGCTTCGCCGCGAACATGTTGCAGCAGGGAACGGAAACGAGGAACGCCATGCAGATTGCCGATGAAGCGGCGCTGCTCGGTACGGCGCTTTCCTCCGGCGCGACTATGGACTCGTCCAGCGTGGGCGCGAGTTCGCTCACGAAGAATTTTCCCGGAGTGCTCGATCTGATTTCGGACGTCGTTTTGCATCCGACGTTTCCGCCGGACGAAGTGGAGCGTCGGCGCGCATCGCGTCTTGCTGCGTTTACGGACGAGCGCTCGGACCCTGAGACGATCGTTGCCCGCACCGGAGTGTCCGCGCTTTTCGGGCCGCACAATCCCTTTGGGTATGACAGTTCGGGAACGGAACCGTCGATCAAGGCCATGACGCGCGAAGACATGATGAATTTCTGGAAGACCAACTACGTGCCGAACAACGCGGCGCTGGTCGTGTCCGGAAATATTCCTGCCGGCGATTTGAAGGCTCTGGCTGAGAGCAAATTTGGCGCGTGGAAAAGCGGCGAGTTTTCGGTGCCGCCGATCGGCGCGCCGGAAACGACGAAAGCGAAAATCGTTATCGTGGACCGGCCCGGCGCGCAGCAGACCATGGTGCGCCTGCTGCAACTCGGAGTCGACCGCGCGACGCCCGATTATCCCGCGCTTGAAGTGATGAATTCCGAGCTTGGAGGGCTCTTCTCCAGCCGCATCAATCTGAATCTTCGTGAGGAACATGGGTACACGTACGGCGCGAGTTCGTTTTTTGTTTACCGGCGTTCGCTCGGATATTTTGTCGCCGGCGGCGGAATCCGGACAGACGTGACAGCGCCCGCGGTGACGGAAATCTTGAAGGAAATTCGCCGGATGATTGACACGCCGATGAAGCCCGATGAACTGAGCCTGGCGAAAGATTCCCAATCGCGTTCCTTGCCGGGAATGTTTGAAACGAACGGCGGCGAAGCGGGGGCGCTGTCCGAAATTTTCGTCTACAACCTGGCGCGCGACTATTTCTCTAACTTGCCGGAACGGCTGAATGCGGTCACCGCGGAGGACGCCGAGGCCGTCGCGAAGAAATACCTGCACCCGGACCAGTTGATTTTGGTTTGCGTCGGCGATCGCGCCAAAATCGAGCCGGAGCTTGTGAAGCTCGACCTCGGCAGCGTCGAAATTCGAGATGCTGACGGCAACGTCGTGAAGTAGTGCGCTTAAGTAGCACAGGCTTCAGCCTGTGGGGTTCCGTCAATGCTCCCAGGCCGCCAGCGAAAACCAAAATCGACGCGCCTGACGAAATCGTCATGCAAGCCAAGATCAAGTGGAACCCCACAGACTGAAGTCTGTGCTACTAAATCTTCCTCGCTGCGCGTTGTCGAACGAAGTCCACAATGTTTTGCGTGGATGTTCCAGGAAGAAAAATTTCCGCCACGCCCGCCTTTTTCAGGCCGGCAATATCGGCTTCCGGAATCGTTCCGCCGAGTAGTACGGTGACATCGCTCATTCCTTTTTGTTTGAGCAGATCGAGCAACTGCGGAACGAGCGTGTTGTGCGCGCCGGAAAGAATCGACAGGCCGATCACGTCGACGTCTTCCTGAACCGCGGCGGAAGCGATCATCTCCGGCGTCTGCCGCAAGCCGGTGTAAATCACTTCCATTCCGGCGTCGCGCAGGGCGCGGGCAATAATTTTCGCTCCCCGGTCGTGGCCATCGAGTCCAGGTTTTGCAATCAGCACTCGTATTCTCTTTTCAGGCATTCGCCTCCAAGATGGTTGCAGTTCTTAAGTCACAGATGCTTCTTCATGCGTGCCGAAGACGTCGCGCAAGGAGTCGCAGATTTCGCCGAGCGTTGCGTACGACTTTACCGCGGCATAGATGTGGGGCATCAGGTTTTCTGTTCCCAGGGCCGCTTTGCGCAGGGCTGTGAGCTGGCGCGCGACCTCGTCACTCGACCGCTCGGAGCGCAATTTCCGTAGCTGCTTGGACTGTTGCGCGCGCACCGATTCATCGATGCGCAGGATTTCGATGGGACTCTCTTCGCCCGTAAAGTCATTCACGCCGACGATGATTTTCTCTTTGCGGTCCACCGACACCTGGTAGCGATACGATGCGTCGGCAATTTCCCGCTGCGGAAAACCGCGTTCGATGGCCGGAATCATTCCGCCCATGTCGTCGATCTTGCGGATGTATTTCCAGGCGGCTTCTTCCATTTCATTGGTGAGCGTCTCGACGAAATACGAGCCGCCGAGAGGATCGACCGTATTCGCGACGCCTGTTTCATGAGCAAGGATTTGTTGCGTGCGCAGCGCGAGCGTCGCGGCAAACTCGGTTGGCAGCGCCCAGGCTTCGTCCAGTGAATTGGTATGCAAGGACTGCGCGCCGCCCATCACCGCCGCAAGAGCCTGCAAGGCGGTCCGGACGACATTGTTGTAGGGCTGCTGCGCGGTGAGCGAGCAGCCGGCCGTTTGCGCGTGGAACCGGAGCGCCGAGGAACGCGCCAATTTCGCTCCGAAGCGCTCGGTCATCGTCTTGTACCAGATGCGGCGCGCAGCGCGATATTTCGCGATTTCTTCAAAGAAATCGTTGTGCGCGTTGAAGAAGAACGACAAGGCCGGCGCGAAATCGTCAACGGCGAGGCCCCGTCGGATGCCCCATTCGACGTACTCGATTCCATCGCGCAACGTAAATGCCAATTCCTGAATCGCCGTCGAACCCGCTTCGCGAATGTGGTAGCCGCTGATGGAAATTGGGTTGAATTTCGGCGTGTGGCGCATGCCGAATTCAAACGTGTCGATCACCAGGCGCATCGACGGCTTGGGCGGATAGATGTATTCCTTTTGCGCGATGTATTCCTTGAGGATGTCGTTTTGCAGCGTCCCGGTGAGATGTTTCCAGTCGACGCCCTGCTTTTCGGCGACAGCCAGATACATGGCCCAGAGTATCGCGGCGGGAGAATTGATGGTCATCGACGTGGAAACGTTTCCAAGAGGAATCTGGTCGAAGAGCGCTTCCATGTCGGCAAGGGAACTGATCGCCACGCCGCACTTGCCGACTTCGCCCTCGGCAAGGGAATGGTCGGAGTCATAGCCCATCAGCGTCGGAAGATCGAATGCGACGGAAAGGCCCGCTTGTCCTTGCGAGAGCAGATAGCGAAATCGCTCGTTGGTATCCTTCGCCGAACCGAAGCCGGCGAACTGGCGCATGGTCCAAAGTCGGCTGCGGTACATCGCAGAATGAATTCCGCGCGTGTAGGGCGGCGAACCCGGCAAGCCCAGGTCGCGGTCCGCATTCCAACCGGAAAGGTCTTTGGGGGAATAGAGCTTCCGGATTGGGTATCCGGAAACGGTGGTGAATTCGTAAGCGCGCTCGGGTGATTTCTCGCCCGCAGCGCGACGCGGTGTCGATTGGCGATCGGATGACATGGGTGAGGGCGCCAGGCGGCCAATCTTGAACAATGAAAATGCATGCCTGAGCGCAAGTTGATTCTAGCTCGAATTTCTCACGAAATTAGAAACAAATAGAAGGAAACACCGGCTTGGAGCATCAATCCATCACCTGATTGCGTGTTCTCGCTTTGGTGGCGCAGGCTTCAGCCTGTGGGGTTGGCATTTGCAAAGAGCAACCCCCACAGGCTGAAGCCTGCGCCACTTGCTGCCGATGGCGGCGCGAGACTATTGCCCGCTGCCGGCGGCCGAAGGATTGGTGGATGCCGTTTGTGCCGCACTCGTTCGCTTTACGGGATCAACAATTAATTGGCCAGTGGCCGAAGTGCCCGGGATCAGCGTGTCCTTTGCGGGATGGCCGGACTGGGCATCGGATATCGTGATGTTGTAGACCTCGAGCGTGCGGGCCATGGCGCGGTCAAAGTTCACTTTGCCCTCGACGAGGTTGACGCGCGCGCGAACCTCGGCGGATTCCGCGGCAGCCAAAGTGTTTTGATCCGACACGATATTAAATAGCGTGGAAGCGCCAACCTGATATTTCTTCTGTTCGGCATCGAGAGTTTGCTGATCGAGGTCGCGCGTCTTGATCGCCGCAGCCAGCGTGATCCGCGCCTGCTCGAGAGTGATTTGCGCGTTGTGAACGTCGATGGCCGCGTTATTCACGGTTTGGCTGTAGTTGGCTTCATCCGAGCGCTTGCTCAATGTGGCAATCACGTTATTGGCTTGCGCCGCGCGATTGCGAATCGGAATCGTCAAACTGAGCGCCGCGTTGTATTCCGGATAAGCGCCGCTAAGCTCTTGATTCAGGGCCGTCGCCAGCCCTGTGATTGTCGGCGGGAGAGGGGTGCAGGTTGTCGCGGGCGGCACCGGCGTGCAGGTTGGAGCCACCCTGTTGTTGCCCGCCAATCCTACAGAGGCATATTCTCCGGAAAGAGTTAGAACGGGAAGTAGTGCGTTTTTTGTGGCGCGCACGTTGATGTCATCCCCCTTGATCGTGAGACCGGACTGCAAGACGTCGGGCCGTTTCGTTACGGCCTCCTTGATTAAATCTTCCAGAGGGAGTTTTTCCACTTCGGGCGGCGCCACGTCCGCTGTGTCTGTAGGAATAATCTCGACCGTGCGTAAGACGGGAGAATTGGGGTCCTTGGCGATCAAGTTCAAGAGCGTGAGCTGATCCTGAAGCACGGTTGTCTGCGCAACGATCAAAGCCTGCTGAGCTGTGGCGAGTTGCGCCTCGGCCTGGACGATCTCCAAAGGGGCGAGAGTTCCGACATCCACCTGCTTCTTATTGTCGTTGTATGTTTTGTCCGCCAGCGCGATTTCCTCGCGCGCCACGTCGACGTTGCCGCGAGCGAAAACGAGTTCCCAATAGGCGTTGCCAACCGCTGTGATGGAGGTAATCACCTGCTGCACGAGCGTCTGATCGGCTATGTTCTTGTTCACCTTGGCAATGCGAATGTAATGCTCGTTGGCAAGCAGACCGAAACCGTTCAGCAACTGCTGGCTGCCGACGAAGATGAAATTGGATTGCACAAATGGACTGAAAACGTTGCTGGGGCTGGAGGAAGATCCGCGGACGTTGTTGAAAGTCGCCGAAAAGGCGGTGCCCGTGTGAAACCCCTGCGTATAAGCGAAGTCGCCCGTCGTGGTGTGCGTATTCAACTGGGTAAGAGTTTCCGCGCCAACGCCAGTGCCGGCGGTCAGGCCGTTATTCGCAAGGATCGTTTTTTGGTCCATGCTGAGAGTGGAAGTGACGAGCGGATCGAAATTTTGCGCGGGGATAGTCCCAAGAGCACTTACCGGCCCCGAAGTAGGGGCACCGCCACTCAAGGTATGAAGAATGCTGGCTTCGGCGAGCCACGGAGTGTACCGCGAGATCACGATAGCCAAATTGTTCTGGAGCGCGAGGTCCACAGCGTCTTGCAGGCTGATGCTCAGCTTGCCGTCCTTGACCATCTGCTCGATGCGCGGCGCATTCGTCAAGATAGGCTCAGGCACCGCCGTCTGGGTATAGGGCGCAATAATATTGGGGTACCATCGCTTGCCGTAGGTGTAGTTCTGGTCCGACACCTGGATCGTAAGACTAGGCGGCTGTGGCTGCGCGGGCGGCGTGGATTCTCCCTGTTGCTGGGCGAACACGGGTGCGGTGGGCGCCAAACCCATCAGCACGGCCAAAAATAGGGCAAAGTAGACACGGCAAAACCTTCCAATCATGTTGAGTTATCCTCTCCGAACAGCGTTCCGCTTTTCTTCCTCCGGCGATCAAGACGGCTTGCGGCAGCTAAGTATTTTAAACGTCCGCCGGGATGGATATGTTTCAACTATATTTCCCGCAATTGCTGAGCTTTCGGCCGCATTTTCCCGCGAGCCCCGAGGCCCCGCAAGGCTCGGGAGTCCAGCGCAAACGGGATGACACCCCACTCAAGTATCTGGCGCCCCCCATTTCCCATCCCTCTTCCCTGGTTGGCGGCCGTGCCCTGCTTCAAGGGTCTGTGTGAGAGCTCAAGATCCGCACGTTTTTGTAGCTCCCGCCTTCAGGCGGGCACTTTGGAGACAGACAGATGGCCGCCTGAAGGCGGCCGCTACATGAGCCAAAGTTGAGTTCTCACGCCGACTCTTAAAAGCCCGAAGTATTGGACGCGAGAAAGCGGTTTAGGTCAAGGCCCGATGTCGGGACAAGGGAGGAACTTCATCACTCTTTCTGGTTGCTATCTTGACAAGGGCGCGAGGGGCCGATAGTCTTGGCGCGCGATGAGACCTGACGCAGCCATTCGAATCTTTGAGGAAGTGGGCGCCATCCGCCACGGGCACTTCGAGTTGACTTCGGGGCTGCATAGCGGCACGTACGTGCAGTGTGCGCTTGTACTGCAATATCCGAAGTATGCGGAGCAATTAGGGCGCGCGCTGGCGGCGGAATTCATGGATTTGCGCGTGGATTGCGTCGCGTCTCCCGCCCTGGGCGGACTGATCATTGGCCACGAAGTCGCGCGAGCGATTCCGCCGCGCGCGGATGGCAAACCGATTCGCGCGATTTTCGTCGAGCGGGATTCCCTGGGAACGTTGACGTTGCGCCGCGGATTCCGAGTCGAGCCGGACGAACACGTGCTGGTCGTGGAAGACGTGTGGACCACGGGCGGCTCAACGTGCGAAACGATTCGCGTGCTGGAAGAGGCGGGCGCGCGCGTGGTTGCCGCGGGCGCGTTGATCGATCGCAGCGGGGGAAAAATCGAGTTGCCGGTTCGCACCGAAGCGCTCGTGGACCTCAAGATCGACAGCTACGACGCTTCCGAATGTCCTCTTTGCCGCAGCGGCGGCGTACCCGTAAAACCAGGCAGCCGCTATGCCCGCTCGGGCGCATGAGTGTAGCCACAGATGAACACAGATGAACACTGATAAAAGAAAGAGAAAATCCTTTCAAGAGGGAAAAAAGAAATATCGAGTGCCAAATACGCCAGTTGACTCCGATCGGCTTTCAATTCAGTCTCATCTCATCGTTTTTTCCTATTGATCGCTTTTTTCTTATCTGTGTTCATCTGTGTGCATCTGTGGTTCCATTGGTTTTCGATTCCATGCGAAATCTCAAATTCACCATCGCCTACGACGGGACCGATTTTAGCGGCTGGCAGGCCCAGCCCGGGCAGACCACGGTTCAGGGTGTGTTGACGGATGTTCTGGAAAAACTGACGCAGCACCGGCTGACGACCTACGCCGCGGGACGCACCGATGCCGGAGTGCACGCGGCCGGGCAGGTCGTGAATTTCAGAACGCAATCGCCGCTGACTACGGGAGAGTTTCAGCACGCCTTCAATTCGTTGCTTCCGCCCTCCATCCGGGTGAACGCCGCGGAGGAGGTTGGTCCTGATTTCCACTCGCGCTGGGACGCGCTGGCGAAGACTTACCGGTATCGGATTTTTCGGGGGCGCGTCGTTCCGCCGTTTCTGTGGAGATACGTCCAGCACGATCCGTACGAGCTGAACTTTGAGGCGATGGCCGAAGCGGCGCGCCATTTTATTGGCGAACACGACTTCACTTCGTTTGCGGCCTCGACTGGTTCGGAAGAAGACGACCGCGAGCGGACGACGGTTCGGACGGTCTATCGCTCGGAATTTCTGCGCATGCCAGGCGCCGATTCTCGCGACGGAGCGGAGGAATGGGTTTACGTTGTTCGCGGAAAATCATTCATGCGCCACATGGTAAGGAAAATGGTCGGGACGCTGTTCGAGGTCGGGCGCGGGAAACTCGTTCCCGCCGATTTGCCGGAATTGATTGCGCTGCGAGACCGGTCGAAATCCGGCGCGACGATGCCGCCGCACGGGCTTTGCCTCGAAAGTGTGGAGTATCCGGACCCGGCAAATTCGCTGGCTTCTAGCGAGAATCATTAAGTAAGTAGCACATGCTTCGTAAAAAGGGCCCACTCGTTTTGTCATTCCGAGCGAAGCGAGGAATCTCTCTTTCTTTTCGTGGGGCTAAATCGATGAGAGATTATGGAGGACAGGCGCATGGGATTGTCTCGACAGAGGTTCACGAGGGAATTTAAGATCGCGGCCGTACGGCGGCTGCAGCAGGGCGAAACGGTGGCCGTGGTGGCACGCGCTTTAGAGGTGAATCCGGGTTTACTGCACCGTTGGCGGGAGGAATATCAGCAGGGGCCGAAGAAGGCGTTTCCGGGATCGGGGCGGCGCGGGATAGAGCCGGACCGAGTTGCGCAGTTAGAACGCAAGATCGGTCAGCAGGCGCTGGAGATTGATTTTTTAAAGGGGTGCTTGCAGAGCATCGAGGAACAGCGGCCACTGCAAGCGCGACAACCCCAGCCGCCATCCACGAGGAAATCGAAAAACGGCGAAGGGGAGGGCTCACGGTGAGGCGCATGTGCGAACTGGGGCAGGTGAGCCGCAGCGGATTTTACCGTTGGCGGCAGCGCAAACCCGCGAGCGATGGCCAATGCGAACTGCGGGATGCCCTGCAGCGCATCGCGCTGGAATTTCCCAGTTACGGCTGGCCGCGCATGACGCCCGAGTTGAGGAGGCGCGGCTGGGCGGTGAATCACAAACGCGTGTACCGCATGATGCGCGAGGATAATCTGCTGTGCTTGCGCCGGCGCAAATTCGTGCGCACCACCGATTCGGTGCACTCCTTGCCGGTGTACCCCAACTTGGCGCGCCAGATGGAGGTCACGGGTCTGAACCAACTCTGGGTGGCTGACATCACCTACATTCGGCTGCGATTCGAGTTCATCTATCTGGCGGTGATTCTGGATGCCTATTCACGGCGAGTCATTGGCTGGGCACTGGGACGCTCGCTGGAAAACGGCCTGACGCTGCAAGCGTTGCGCCGGGCACAAGAGCAGCGGTCACCCGCGCCGGGGCTGGTGCATCACTCCGATCGCGGCGTGCAGTACGCTTCGCGCGACTACACGGCGTTGCTGCAGGCGCACGGAATCGTGATCAGCATGTCGCGCAAAGGAAATCCGTACGACAACGCCATCGCCGACCTCGCTTCGCTCGGAATGACAAAATAAACTACTCTTTCCGCAGACTGTTCGGCCTGGGGAATTTCCATGCCTGGGCAAATTCAAAAACCACAGACTGAAGTCTGTGCTACCAAAGTCGCGCTTGGTTTCGGTGGAAGGGTTCGAGTAAGATACAAACGAGATACGCAAGGATCGATCCTGAACGCGCATCCTGACCGGAGAGGGGAAACGACGAATGGCCGAGGAGACCACACCGCAAGGCGCATCACCGGCAGCACCGCCCCCGGCGCCTCCCGCGGCTCCGCCCGCAGCGGCTGCGCCTGCTGCCGCGACGGAAACTGCGCCGCCAGAACAGAAGATCAAGGTGCGCAAGCCCAGGCAGCGCTCTTGCGATGAGAAAGATGCCAAAGGAAAACTTTGCGCCGGGCATCTCAAACGATGGTACGACTATCCAAAGGAAGTGCAGGCCAAGATCGGGAAGGACGCGGAAATTTACCGCTGCGAATTTTGCAAAACGCTGTACAAGCCCGACCCGAAGCAAATGCCGCACAGCTTTACGCTGCGCTACTAGTGTTCCTGTAGCGCCCGCCTTCAGGCGGGCATTTGCTTGATCCTGAAATGCCAACCTGAAGGTTGGCGCTACAAATGGTCCGACGAATGAGGGCTCAGACACAGACTCTGTCGGCCGGCTCGAAACAGCGAGCGCACTAGGGAAGGGGCCTGATCCACAACCGATGCATGGCAGAATTGCCGGCCGGATACCCTAAAGAGGTCTCATGTTGTTCAACCGTTGCGGCAGTAAGGCAAGTGCGAACCACCCCTCCGAAATGAGGGCCGATGCCCGCGCGGCCGAGTAAGCCGTGAAACGTTTCCTCATACTACTTACGGTGGGAGTGGCCGTGACTTCGTTCATTCAAAATTTTTCGCGCAAGGCGGCCGCGTCGGACACGCCGACCGATCCCCGCATCACGCGCGTTTTGGAAATTCTGCGCGGCAGCGCGAACGCGACGACCGAGGAACAAATCCGCATCACGGAAATTCCCGCGCCGCCGTTCCAGGAAAGCGTGCGAGCCGCGTACATGAAGAAGGTGCTCGCTTCCACCGGCCTGCGCGCGGAGATGGACGACACTGGAAATGTCATCGGCGAATGGCCCGGATCGTCGCCGGACATCGTCATGCTGACCGCGCATCTGGACACCGTGTTTCCCGCGGGCACCGATGTGCACGTCAAGCGCGAAGGCGGCAGGCTCCTCGCTCCGGGAATCTCGGATAACGGCACGGGGCTGGCGGCGCTCGTGGCTCTGTCAAAAGCTTTCCGCGAAGCAAAAATCAAAACCACCAAAACGATTTTATTTGTGGCCGACGTGGGCGAAGAAGGCGAGGGAAATCTTCGCGGGATGCGCGCGCTCGTGGAGGCCTACAAAAAGCGCTTGAAGTATGTCCTGGCCCTGGATGGCTCGGCCACCGAATATGTGACGACGGCCGCGCTGGCGTCACGCCGCGTGGAAATTACCATCACCGGGCCCGGCGGACACAGCTGGTCGGACTTCGGAGCGCCCAATCCGATTCATGCGATGGGGCGGGGAATCGGCCGGTTTGTCACGGCGCATGTGCCGGAATCGCCGCGCACCAGTTTCAACATCGGCGAGATCGAGGGCGGCACATCGGTGAATTCGATTCCGTCGAGCGCGCACATGAAAGTGGATTTGCGCTCCGAATCGGAGACGGAACTCGCCGCGCTGGAAACCCTTTTGCGCGACGCCGTCAAGGCGGGCATTGACGAAGAAATGTCCGCGGCGCGCGAGCGCGGCATGGCGGGCAGTTCGAATATGTTGAGCCTGAAAATCAACGTCTTGGGAGTGAGACCCGCGGGCGAACTCCCCGAAAATTCGCCGCTCCTCGCCGCATTGCTGGCGGCCGACAACCAGCTCGGCAATCGTTCGCGCCGGGAGCGGTCCTCCACTGACGCCAATATTCCGCTCTCGTTGGGAATCCACGCCATTTCGCTGGGCGCGGGTGGACGTAGCGGCGGCGCCCATACCCTCGAAGAGTGGTACGACCCAGCGGGCAGGGAACTCGGCCTGCAGCGCGTCGCATTGACCGTCCTTGGCGTCGCCGGCCTGGAACCGTAAAATTTGTTTCTGCAAAAATCTACGTGTTCGTCCGTCTTTGCGTTTTGAATTGTGACTGAAAAACTTTCAGGGCTGGCTGCGAAATTCGACTTCTTGCATTTCTCCGTCCCATGATCTTCCCGAAACGAGGAGGTAGGAAATGCGCGCGGTGCGGCCGCGCAGGCTCGCGCAGGTTGTGCCTTTCGCGGCGGAGGCCGAGCCGGCGGTCTTGATCGATACTTTCTCCAGATTGTCCGCGTGAAGTTTCATGGTGATCGTTTGCGCTTTCAGCGTAACCTGTATTTGCGGCGCACCCGCGCAGTTCACATCCGTGATGGTGCCCATCATCGAATAGACCTTGGAGGATTCGGCGAAAAGTGGAGGAACGGGAGCGGGTGCTGTCTTCGGTGCGGGGGGCGCAGTTGAGGTCGTGGACGGTTTCGCTTCCGGTTCCGTTTTGCGCTCAATGCGCAGGCCGGCATCAGCGGGCGGCTTTGCGGGCGCGTTGCCGGCGGAGGCGGTTGCGGCAGGCGGTTGCGGCTTGGACATTCGCGCGACAAGTTCGCCCGCTTTGTCGGCCGTGGCTCGGTCGGTCGCCGATTCCTTGGCGCTCACGGCCATCTTGCGCGCCTCGTCGGGATGGCCTGCGCGATCCAGAAGCGCCGCCAACTGTAATTGGTAGCGAGATTCTCCGGGAGCGAGCGAGGCGGCGCGCTGCGCGTCGGTCAGCGCCTTCTGAAGCGTCTCATCGCGTTGCGAGTAAATCATCGCCAGGTAGTACCACGACGGAGCGAAGTCAGGATTCAGCGCCGCCGCCTTTTCAAATGCAGACAGAGCTCCCGGCAGGACGCCTGTATTGCCGCCATTGTTCATGGCCACGAGCCCCTGGCCGTAAAAGTTGAGCGCGTCATTCGGATTGAGCTGCGCGGCGCTCTCGAAATGTTTTTGCGCCTCGTCCAGATCATTTTTTTTCAACAGGATGTAACCGAGGCTCTGCTCCGCCTCCGCAAGCGAGGGTTCGTTCGTCAGGGCTTCCTCCAGCTTGTCCTGCGCATCCTCACTTCTCCCGCGGAGGGCCAGAAAATCCGCCGTGCGCGCTTCAATTTCCGGCGCGGTAAGCGTTCGAGGAGCGGTTCCGGAATCGCCCCCGCCTGTTACAGCAAGGTCGGTTGGGGCTCCGCTCACATTTTTGACGAAGGCGTCGAGCTTCGCTTGCAGCTGGTTCAAATCGCCGAAGGCATCGCGCGCCGCTTGCACCGAGTCCGCTCCGCTCTGCACGGAGGTGATGTACCGCTCCATGGCCTTCGTCCCTGAAAATTGCGGGTCGCTGATCAAGAGATGCACCAGAACGCGCGACTCCGCAAAATACACCGACGCTTTATTTCCGGGGCTGTAGTAGGGCGAACTGCGGTCCACGTGCAGGACCAGATCGAGCGGGAGCAATGGACTCTCGGACAGAACGCTCAAATCGTCGGGATCGGGCCTTTCCAGACGAGCGCCGCGATCGCTGAAGGTCACGTTGCCGTAAACCGTCGAATAACCTTCCTCGAGCCAGGGAGGCAAATTGCGGTAGCTGAGTTTTAAAATTTCCTTGGCATAACTCTGAAAAATTTCCGTGTAGCGAAAACGGCCGGAGGCGTTTGCGCGAATCCCGATATACGTTTTCTCCGCGCCGACCACCATCAGTCCCGGAGGCTGGTCGTGGCGCTTGTCGTATGGAAATTCGGGAGCCAGGTGTGCGAAGGATTCGCCATTCCTCGCGGCGAGGATGCGCACGGGGACGCCGGTGCTGGCCCGCGAATTCGGCATGGTGGACTGAAACACATGCAGGAGCGATTCAAACTCGTCCGCAATCCGGCGGGCCGTTTTTTCTCCGCCGTCGCTGGCCACAATAAAATGTTCCGTGCGAATCTCGACCCAGGGCTCGATCTTTTCCTTCTTTTCTTTTTCCGGCTTTTTGTCCTTATCCTTGTCCGCGCCGCGCGCGGCGGGGCAGAGCATTGCCGCGAGGAGAAACAGGGCTGCCGGGATGGCCTTAGCCCGAATGGAAGTACAAAGTGAGCCGATCATGCTGTTTGAGAGCGACCTGGATCTCCGTCAGTTTACCAGACAAGCCTTCCGGCAAGCGCCGGATTCGTCAACTATACGATTCCATTGCGGACGTGCAAGTTGCCTTTGGAGCGCCGGATCAATAAACTCGATGCGTCCATGAGCCCTGCGCCCGGAAAAACTGGTTCCCACGCGCGAACTCCACTCCTCGATCGGACCTCGCGCATCCGGTGAGCCTCCGTTTCAAAGCGCATTGCGTCGCTGTTGCTCTGCTCCTTTTTATGGGGAGTCACCTTCGTCGTGGTGAAGGACGCCCTCGCCGATATTTCCGTGTTCGGCTACCTGTCGGCGCGTTTCGTGTTGGGCGCGCTGCCGCTGATCTGGATTTACCGGGTGGATCTGCGGAAACTCACGCGCGACGAATTGTGGGCGGGCATTCAGGTCGGCCTTTTCATGTTCGGCGGCTACTCGTTTCAAACGGCGGGAATTGCCCGCACGACTCCCTCGAAGGCCGCGTTCATCACCGGACTTAGCGTCGTGCTGGTCCCCGTTTTTCTTGCCGCGTTTTGGCGAAAGAAAATCGGCGCGTGGGCCTGGGGAGGGGCAGCGGCCTCCTTTACGGGACTTTATTTCCTCACGGTGCCGAGGGAAGGCCTTGCCGATCTAAATCGCGGAGATTTGCTGGTGATGGGCTGCGCGGTGCTGTACGCGCTTCAAATCATCTTCATTGCGCGCTACACCGGAAAATATTCGCTGGGAGCGTTGAGCTGCCTGCAGGTGATCCTCGCGGGAGTGGGTTCCACGATCGCCGTTCCCATCTTAAACGTGACGGGCGTGGAACATTTCTTTGTCCGCTTCACATTCCAGATGGAGTTCGGCGTGATTGTCACGGCGCTTTTCACGACCGCGCTCGCCTATCCGCTTCTCGTTTGGGGACAGCGGCATACCACGGCGACGAACACGGCGCTGATTCTCACAACCGAACCTGTCTTCGCCGCGATCACTTCCTTCCTGGTGCTGCATGAGCGGCTCGGGGGAAGAGCGCTCGCGGGAGCCGTGTTGATTCTGGGCGGAATTTGCATCGCTGAATGGAAGGGAACGATTCCTTCCGCCGGGCCGTGAATTCAAGGGGCGGATGTTGCCCCCTGAGCCCTCAACCTTCGGAAGCGTTACGTGGGTCAGTGTTCCTTGATTTGTTTTTCGGGCTCTGGCGCTTGAGGTACAGCCGATCGCAGCGCGAGGTATTTCCCCAGCAATTCATCGAGTTCCGGCGCGCGGATGGGTTTCGAAAGATACCCATCCATCCCCGCCTCGAGGCAGCGCTCGCGGTCGCCTTTCATGGCATGGGCGGTCAGGGCGATGACCGGAATGTGAAGCCCCGTGTGCTTTTCACGTTTCCGCAGCTCGCCGGTGGCTTCGAACCCGTCCATTTCGGGCATTTGCACGTCCATCAGGACCAAATCGTAAGGCTCTTGTTCGAGGGACTCCAGCGCTTCCCGCCCGTTTCCAACGATCGAGACGCTGTGCCCGCGCTTTTCGAGGAGACGTGCCACGAGTTTTTGGTTCACTGCGTTGTCTTCTGCCACCAGGACGCGGAGGCATGCCCCGGCGTTTGCGGCGGTGGCGAGCGAATACCGTGTAATCAGGGGACCGGCGCCTTCTTCTTCACCGAGAAGTCTTGAAATCACATCCTGAAGTTCGGATTGCCGGACAGGCTTCATCGCATAGGCGGAAATTCCCAATTCCTCGCATCGCGCCGCATCGCCTCTTTGCCCCGCGGAAGTCAGCATCATGATCTTTGCCGTGGAGAGCTTTGGCTCTTGCCGGACGCGTTCGACGAAGGAAAATCCGTCCATCTCCGGCATCAGCACGTCTGTAATGATCAGCACGTACTGTTCGGCCGCGGCGGAGGCTGTGAGAAGCTCCACGATCGCCTCTGCCCCGCTCTTCACTGATTTGGGCAGCATTCCCCATCTTTTCAACATCAGTTCGAGGATTCTGCGATTCGTTGCGTTGTCGTCCACGATCAAGACTCTCACTCCGCGGAGCACATCGAATCGATCGCCGGCGGCTGCCTTCACAGGTTCCGCGGCAGGGACCAGCGGCAAAGTAAAGTGGAACTTCGTTCCGCTTCCCGGCTCGCTTTCCACCCACATAATTCCAGCCATCATGCGGACCAAGCGAATCGAAATCGATAGGCCGAGTCCGGTGCCTCCATACTTCCGCGTGGTGGAAGCATCGGCCTGGGTAAAAGGCTCGAAGATCGATTTCTGCTTCTCTGGAGGAATTCCGACTCCCGTGTCGGAGACGGTGAAATGGAGCAAGCGAACTCCGCCCTCACCCTGGATCGCGTGCAGCTTTAGCGTGACCTCGCCCGCATCGGTGAATTTGATGGCATTGCCAATCAGATTGATGACTA
This sequence comes from uncultured Acidobacteriota bacterium, assembly GCA_963832265.1. GTDB lineage: Bacteria > Acidobacteriota > Terriglobia > Acidiferrales > UBA7541 > Palsa-360. Next base: position 1,335,194 of record CAWHTN010000020.1, on the reverse strand, counting down.
CCTGACGTATGCGGGTCGAATCCCCCTGGATGGCTTCCGGAACCTCCGGGGCGATGTCGCAAAGCAACTCCAGGCCTTTTTCCTCGGCGCGGAAAGCCAAGGTCTTCATGGTCATTTCCAGCGTTTCGCGAATGTTGAAATCGATCATTTCGAAATCGATTTTTCCGGCTTCGATCTTGGAGAAATCGAGAATGTCGTTGATCACGGTGAGCAGGGAATCCGCCGAAAGCTTCACGGTTTCGAGGTACTCCTGCTGCTCGGACGTCAGGTCGGTTCCCAGGGCGAGTTCGGTCATGCCAACGACGCCGTTGAGCGGGGTGCGGATTTCGTGGCTCATGTTGGCCAGGAATTCGCTTTTGGCGCGGTTGGCGGCTTCCGCTATCTCTTTAGCCTCTCGAAGATCCGCTTCCGCCTGTTTCCGGCGGGAAATGTCGAGCGCGACGGTTCCGACCAGCAGTTCGCCGTCCGGCCCCTCCAGAGGGAATCGGAAAGCCAGCCAATGATGGAGGATCCCATCCGGGGTGGGGACCGATTCCTCGAATTGCATCAGGCGTCTTGTCGAAAGGACCTCCAGGTCATGAAGACGAATCTTTTTAGCGGTTTCTACGGGGATCCAGTCGGCCAGTGTTTTTCCTTTCACATCTTCGAATTTGATCTTGTAGATCCTCTCCATGGGCTCGTTAATGTATAAAAATCGGCCGTCCTGGTCCTTGATCGAGGCAATGGCCGGGATATTGTTCATAAATGCCGCGTACCGTCGCTCCGTTTGTTGTCTTTGCCTCTGAGAGAGGTGCAGAGATTCCAGCATGCGATTGATTGCGCTTCCCAAATGGGAGAGTTCGTCGCTTCCTGTGCAATTCACCTTCGCCGTGGCGTCTCCGCTGCTGGCGATGGCGGCGAGACTCGTGCTCAAGGCGGTGAGCCTGGACACGACAGACTTCTCCAACAGCAGCATGATCGCGGTTGCAAATACGAGCCCCGCGATCCCCAGAGACACGACGAAGTACAGCTGGCTGACCTGGCCTTGCCGGTAGATTCTCCGGGGCATTTCCGCCTTCAGAATCAACGCCGGCTTTCCGTAAATGTCATAAAGTAAAGCATAGCCTCCCAAAACAGAGTCGTTGATGGGTCGGACGTAAATGTCGCCCTGAGCGGGCAAGTGCTGCCGCGCGTCCGAATAATCATCCGGCAATTTCTCTCCACCGATCCTGTGAATGGAGAGGGAAAAGTTGGTGGTCTTTTCCAATCCCTTCAAGTCGCCCCCGCCTTCGAGGTAGCGCGAGGAAAGCATGAAGCCGCGAATGGGTCCCTCTGTGTTTGGCGTTATGATCGGACGCGATACGACCAGCAGGGGCCCTTCAGGAAGCAGCAACACTCCGGTAAGTTTCCCGTTCGTCGCCGCGGATTGAATGAGCGGATCGGTGGTCGAGATATGCGCCTTCAGGCTTTCGGGAATGTCGATCACCCGCTTGGCCACCGGGTCATAACCTCGTGAAGCGATAATGCGGCCCGAAGTGTCGATCAGGAATATGAAATTAAAGCGCTGCGTCTGCGTTGTGCCTGTCGCATCGGTTCCCATTAACCAATGGAGTAGTTCGGGAGTCTGGGCCGACATTCCGTTGTACGTCTCGTCGGTTGACGCGCGGTCGTAGGTAAACCGGTCCATGGCGGCGAAGTCCTGATCGAGAGCGTTGAGAACGCGCTGCACGTTCTCGTGAGCTGTTGTTTGTTCGAGCTTGATGAATTCGCCCAAGAGAAGCGACCGGGAGGCGGCATACATCACGAGGACGGCTCCAAGGTACATGATGGTTACTATGAGCAGGGTTTTTCGGCGAACCGTCATCAGAAACAACCTTCCTTGTTCCCGGTGCCAGAACACAGTTCTCGCCATGACAAAGGCATTCAGCTCCAGTCGCAACCATGTGCCCATCCTGCCAGCGAACTTCTTTCACTAAGTTATTGTGTGGCTTTGGCTTGTGGTCACAATAGAAAAGATTTCCAGCGAGGCCAGTGGAAGCCTGTTCCAAAAGGGGAGAATTGGTTCTGAACGGGACTGGAATACTTCTTTGGTCCAAGTTGGAAGGGCCGCGACAGGCTACCTGCTCCCCTGAAACGGAGCTGATTTATTTCCCGGTCGCGTATTTTGCGTCGACAGGTGAGTACATCGTGGCGCCCGGCCGATGCGTATTCTCGTATTCGGCGATTTTAGAATTTTGTTTCAGCGTGAGGCCAATTTCGTCGAGTCCTTCCAGCAGCATGTGCTTTCGGAATTCGTCGATCTCGAAGCGGCAGCTTAGTCCCTTCGAGTCAGCGACAGTCTGCGCGGGCAAATCGACGGACAGGGAATAGCCCTCTTGACGCTCTGCGCGCCGGAAGAGTTCATCGATCTGAGCTTCTGGAAGAGTTACGGGAAGAATGCCGTTCATGAAACAGTTGCTGTAGAAAATATCGGCGTAGCTCGGCGCGATCAGAACCCGAAAGCCATAGTCGGCGACCGCCCACGGGGCATGCTCGCGGCTCGAACCGCAACCGAAACCTGCGCGCGCGAGGAGGACGGATACGCCTTTATATCGCGGCCAGTTCAGGATGAAATCTGGATTGGGCTTTTCACCTGGAAGGTAGCGCCAATCGTAGAACAGGACTCTGCCAAATCCTTGCTTGGTTTGGAGCTTCAGGAATTGCTTCGGGACCATTTGGTCGGTGTCGACGTTTACGCGGTCCAGGGGGAGAACTAATCCTTTATGTTTGGAAAATGGCTGCATTTCTTCTCCATAGCTTCTTCAGATTGCAAGATCTCTGGTTCATGTAGCGCCCGCCTTCAGGCGGGCATTTTGGTTGCAGCAGATGCCCGCCTGAAGGCGGGCGCTACACACTGCTGAACCCTCAGACTCTAAAATGTGCGCTACTCTTGCGCCTCGACGTTCCAATCGCGGACATCCACAAAATGGCCCGCGATCGCGGCGGCGGCGGCCATGATCGGGCTCACCAGGTGCGTGCGGCTGTCCTTGCCCTGGCGGCCCTCGAAATTCCGGTTCGAAGTACTGGCGGCGCGTTCTCCGGGAAGCAGCACATCCGGATTCATGCCGAGGCACATGCTGCATCCCGCATCGCGCCATTCGAATCCGGCGTCCTTGAAAATTTTGTCGAGTCCTTCAGCCTCTGCCTCAGCTTTGACGACCATTGAGCCGGGCACGATCAGAGCTCCCTTGAGAGTCTTCGAAATGTGTTTTCCGGCAACCACGCGGGCGGCGGCGCGCAAATCGTTGATACGCGAATTCGTGCAGGACCCGATGAACACGCGATCCACGGGGACGTCGACGAGCGCCGTGCCGGGTTTAAGGTCCATGTAGGCCAGAGCGCGCGCGACCGCTTTCTGATCGTCGGGATCGCGGAACGAACCCGGATCGGGCACCTTCCCAGTTACACCCGTGACCATTCCCGGGTTTGTCCCCCAGGTGACCTGCGGCGCGAGCGCCGACGCATCGAGCTCGACGGTGGCGTCAAATTTCGCTCCGGGATCGCTAGGCAGCGCCTTCCAGGTTTTCACGGCTTCCTGAAAATCTTTTCCGCGTGGGACGTAGGGACGCCCCTCCAGGTAGGCAAACGTCGTGTCGTCGGGCGCGATCATGCCGGCGCGTGCGCCGCCTTCAATGGACATGTTGCACACCGTCATGCGGCCGTCCATGGACAGGGCGCGAATCGCTTCGCCGGCATACTCGAAGACGTGGCCCGCGCCGCCTCCTATGCCAATCTTGCCGATCAGGGCGAGAATGATGTCCTTGGCGGAAACGCCTTTGCCGCGCTTTCCGTTGACGACGATGTGCATGGTCTTGGATTCAAACTGCTGCATGCACTGCGTGGCCAGCACGTGTTCGACTTCGCTCGTGCCGATGCCGAACGCCAGAGTGCCGAACGCGCCGTGCGTGGAAGTGTGGCTGTCGCCGCAGACGATTGTTTGCCCGGGTTGAGTGAGGCCCAGTTCCGGACCAATCACGTGCACGATGCCTTGGTTGTGGCTGAACATATCGAACAGCGTGATGCCTGCCTCCCGGCAACTGCGTTCGAGGGCGTCAAATTGCCCGCCGGCGGCTGTGTCGAGGATCGGCAGATTTCGGTCCTTGGTCGGGACCGAGTGGTCCATGACGGCGAAGGTCAAGTCGGGCCGGCGCACTTTGCGGCCGGCGGCTTTCAGGCCCGCAAACGCTTGCGGGGACGTCACTTCATGAATGAGGTGACGGTCGATGTAAATGAGCGAAGGTTCGCCGGGCGCCTCGCGGACGAGATGAGACTCCCAAATTTTACGGTACATGGTACGCGGATTCATATTTGTGCATCCTAATCTAGCAGGCCTGGGCGCGACGTGCGGGTTTTTTGTCCGTGGTCAGTATGTGCTCGCACAAGGTCCATTTGATCCGAAATGAAGGTGTAGATCAAATTTATAATGATTGTGAGACCTATAACCGGCAGTTATAGGAGTAAACTGCAACATGGGCAGCACATGTGCTTCCATTGTTTGCGGGAAAAAGAGATGTCACGTTGTCATTCCGAGCGAAGCGAAGAATCTCTCATTCGTTTATACCCAAGGAAAAAGAGATTCCTCGGCACGCAGCGTGCCTCGGAATGGCAGTCTCTCAATTCTTACGCAGTCTGTTAATTCACGGTTGCTCCCTGGAAAACGCGGGGAATGTCCGAGGGTGCGCGCAAGGATAAAGTGGGTGGTATAATCTCCAGCGGATGAATCGGGGAGAAGAACACAAGGCGAATGGCTGAAGAGGAGTGAAGATTATGGGAATGCAACTTCGAGAATTTGCCACCTGGGTACGGAATCGAAAGATTCTGGCAACGCTGTTGATCACCTTGACGCTGGCCATCGGCATGATCATTGGCACGGTGATTTCCGGCCATGTCGGTGCGGCGCATCCCTCGCTGGCCGTGGGTGGAACGCCGCTGGCGATTCCCGATCCCGTGCAGCTTTCGAGCGCCTTCGCCACAATTGTGAAACAGGTGCAACCGGCGGTCGTGAATATTTCGACCACGCAGGTGATCGAGCAGCGCGGAAAAGGGCGTGCGACGCCGCCCGGGCAACGCAATCGCGGCGGCGAGTTGGGCCCTCCGGATGACCAGGATCAAGACCAACAGCCATTCCAGGACTTTTTCAATCGCTTCTTCGATTTCCCGGATCAAGGCCCGCAGGCCGAGCGCAGCCTCGGATCGGGCGTGCTCGTCGATAAGAAGGGTTTCATCCTGACGAACAATCACGTCGTGGATCAGGCCACCAAGGTGCAAGTCACGCTGAACGGGGAACAGACTCAATACACCGCCAAGGTCATCGGGATCGACGAAGAGACCGATCTGGCGATCCTGAAAATTGAAGTGGGCCACGATCTGCCCTACGCCAAGCTCGGCAATTCCGATTCCGTGCAAGTGGGCGACTGGGCCCTGGCCATCGGCAATCCCTTCGGCTTCCTGCAAGGCAGCGTCACCGCGGGCATCATCAGCGCCAAGGATCGCGGCAACGTGGGCCAGCAGTTTCAAAGATTCATTCAGACCGACGCGGCGATCAATCCCGGAAATTCCGGCGGCCCGCTCGTGGATATGGCCGGCCAGGTGATCGGCATCAACACCGCCATCATTACTGGCGGACACGGCAATGAAGGCGTGGGATTTGCTCTGCCTTCCAATACCGCCATCGGCGTGTACAACCAGATCATCAGCAACGGCAAAGTGACGCGCGGCTCCATCGGCGTGAGCTTCACGGAAACGCAGGGCGCCAATCCAATTGTATTGAAGGAACTTGGTGCGTCGTACGGAATCGTTTTGCAGCGCGTGGAAGCGGGCAGCCCAGCGGAAAAAGCGGGCCTGCAGTCGGGCGACGTCATTACCAGCGTGAACGGGAAACCGGTGCACAGTGGAAACGACCTTGTGAACCCGATTGCTTCGACGCCGATCGGCAATTCCGTCCGCGTCACCTACTTGCGCGACAAGAAAGAACATGAAGCCTCCATCACCGTCGCCGATCGCACCAAGATTTTCCCGGATCGCACGGCCAACGGAGGCGGCAATGACAGCGGGCCGACGCCTGCCGAGTTCGGTCTGCGCCTGGAAGATCTCGGGACCGACCGCGCGCGGCGCGCCGGATACGAGAACATGAAGGGCGCCCTCGTCACTGCCGTCGATCCGGCGAGCTTCGCCGAGGATATCGGCTTCGCTCGTGGCGACGTCATCACCGAGGTCAACCATACCGCGGTTAATTCCGTGGCCGAGTACCGGCGAGCCGTTTCGGGCTTGAAGCCGGGACAAGATGTATTGTTCAAGGTCCAGCGGCGATCGGGCAGCGACCAGTTCGATACGGTTTACCTGGCCGGCGTCGTTCCGGCTCCCGAGCAGTAACTTGACCTGATAGGGGTTGCGGAAAAGGTATTTTATTTTTTCATTCCGAGCGGAGCGAGGAATCTCTCTCCGATTGAGACGCAGGAAAAGAGAGATTCCTCGGCACGCAGCGTGCCTCGGAATTACAAAAGTTTGAGTTTTACCGCAGCTTGGTAAGCGAAACGATGAGCAAACGAACTTGGCTTTTCATCTTTGGGGCCGCGCTCCTGGTGAGCGCGGCCTCCGTTGCGTCCGGAGCAGGCCATCCGGGCGCGGCGCAGACTTCCTCCACGACCGCCAAGAAGAAAAAGGCCTCCTCAAAATCCAAGAAGAAACCCAAGGTCAAAGGGCAAGCCGCTCCCACGCCCGATCGCATCAAGGAAATTCAGACCGCCCTCCAAAAAGATGGGTCCTACGAAGGCGAGCCCACAGGAAAGTGGGACGCCGCAACCATGGACGCGATGAGAAAGTACCAGGACAAGATCGGCGTCAGCCCGACAGGCAAGATCGACGCCGTGTCGCTCAATAAACTCGGATTGGGATCCGATACAGCGGGTAAAGGCGCCCCGGTCCCGGCCGCGTCTTCTTCGACCACACCCGCCGATCCGCCCTCGAAGCAGTAAAAATCAATTCATTCAGGCCGATTTCCCGGCGCCTGTAAGGGCTAAAAAACAAACCGATACTGACCTCCGGAAAGGCTAGTCGTCTTCGCCCTTTTCACGGCGTAGGAATCGCCCTGTACGTTAGGTTCGGTTACTCCCCCGAGCCGTAAGTTGCGTGCGAATCTTGCCCAAAAGCTATAAAGCTTCTTCAATCGCTACGATGTTGCGCTCATGGACAGTTTCTGGAAATCCGCTTGGTTACGCTGGACGAATTCCTCGAGGATACGGCTCCCAACCTGAGTCAGGGCCGTCCGCAGGGTCCCTTGCGCCAGGTTGTTCGCGACAAAAGTCACCTCCGCCGCGATCTGCGAAACCAGCCACCAGGGCGGTGGCGGCCCAGGCTTCGGCCAACGCGGGCAGATATCATCGTCAATCAATGCGGATATTGCCGAGTCCGCCTCCGCAATGATTCTCTGCGCGGCCGTTTTATTGGCCATCGTCGCCGCTGATTCCTTGAGACTCACTGCAGACACCAAAAACGAGACTGCTTCGGAGCAGAAATCAGGAGAATCATGCGGCCTCCGCTCCTCCGCCGGAGGATGCTTGAGCCTATACCCCAAGGGCACTAATGGCTCATCGACCGGGGGACGGAAGGGTTCAAGGACATTCACCTGTCTCTGACCGAAGGGATTGTTTAAAACTCGCATGGAGTTCCTCCTTTAGAGAATCTTAGACGGGGATTTTCCCCGGAATTTTAGGTTTGGGCCTCTGACTTGCGCGTGATCGTGCTTCATCTGAACTCAACACAACGAAATTGCCGCCGGAGCAGGGCCCGACCGGGAGCGTCACGTCCTGGTTGCCAAATCTCGGAAAACGCATTTCTTGGATACGCCCCGCGGGCTAAATCCAAGGCGGAAACACACCGTGCCCTGAAGCTACCTGCTCCTGGAATTCCTAGGGAATGGCCTGGGTCCCGACAAAACGGTTCAAATGCCTCTATCGTGCTGCGACTGGGCGATGTGCTCATATATACCTACTTGTAAGTTAACGTCAAGAACTTTCTGTAGCGGCTGTGGAAAATAACGCGTCCGTAACAACTTGGGGACAGGAGGAGGGAGTCTACCTACTCTGGCCTGCTTCATGGCAGTTGATTTAGTGGTCTGGGCTGAGTGATTTAGAAAAGCGTGCGAGAGAAAAAGAATTCGCGAGAGGTTTCGCGCGATTGTCTGCTGTGTGTTACTTGCCGGAATGTCCGCCGCTGAGAAGCCCGCTCATGTTGATGCCCATTCTCCAGGAGAACGTGTTGAAGGCGAAACTTATGCTGCGCGTGTACCCCACTGCCAGATCCAGGTAGGGTTTCGGATGGAAGGTGAGCCCTGCGGTGAAGCCATTGTCCTGGTTGATGAACGCGGGGCCCGTTGTCAGGTGATTGACCTCGAAGACTCGTCCGTCCTGGCCGCCGGTGCCCGTGGCGCCATTGACCACGTCGCGGCTGATGATTGTCTGCGTTCCCCACGGTGCGATTTCATATCCGGACACGAGCAAACTGAAGGAGTGGGTCAAGTCCACATCCGCGCCGGCTTCGATGTGCGCCAAGTAGCCGAACGATGTGAACGGCCGGTGGAAGAACTCCGTGTCTGAAATACTGTTGGCCACGCCGGCGTCCACGAAAGGTATCAGGATTTTGAAGTCGTGATCGATACGATTGTTCCAATCGAATGTCGCATGCCCGGTGCCGAAGCCTTTGGCGGGGTCGCCGGTCGGCGCGGCGCCGGTCAGCACGGTGTTGTAATTGAGCAGGAAACCATTCCAGGACGCGCCTAGCTTGACGAAGGCGTCGCCGATGCCCTCGCTGACCGTGGCTTGGCTGGGGAAAATGGAGCGGTTAAAATAGACAGGCATTCCCGCACCCACGCTGAACCGCCCGAAGTGAAGCGTGGCCGAGGAATTCAGGACCATCTCCTGGCCGCTGGCGCCCGTGCTCCCTTCGAAGGATTCGTTCCAGTCGAGAACGTTGTTGGCCCTACCCGTCGGAACGCTGGAACCTTGTGCGGCAGCCGTAAGCGCTCCGGCAATAATCAGAATGGCCAAGTGGACGCATTTCGTTGTTCTATTGATTTTCATGTGTCGAGGTCGCTCTCCAATGGATTTTGCGACGGTCCACTTACCATCATTAGCTAGTAGTTTATCAAGGCGGGGAATCCGCTGAGCTAGAGGGATTGAGCGCTTATAGTCAAGTAGTAACGCGATCCCTCGCGTCCGGGCGGTTCGTGGGTCGATTGGCAACTGGCAAGAAGATGTGAACATTGCAGAGGACCGCGAGAAGGGTTAGCTAAACCGCAAGGGTCCACTCATGCATCGGATGCGCTCGTCCACAGTCCAGACATCCCGTCGTTGTGAACTGGGCCGAGCAGTTCGGGCAGACAGCTTGCGTCTGAAACGTGTCGAATGATTTAGCGCACTTCGAGCAGCGCCAGAACTCTCCTATAGGCGGCGATGTCCTGCAGGACGGACAGAAGTATCCGCCGTGGCGCGGCAACTTTGCGAGACGAAGCAACGCCCGCGCCTGCTGCAATCCGCGCCAGCAATTCATCAAAATGAACGCGGCCAGAACTCCGAACCACACGGATTGCATTCGCAGCGCGAGGACGATGAGCCCAGCCACACCGAGGAAACCGACGACCGTGGCCGCCATCAAACTGCGAGCGCGGCCCATTACAAACCAAAGCAAGGACCGAAGAATCTGGCCGCCATCGAGCGGATAAATAGGGAGCATATTGAAGATCAGCAGGCCGACGTTAATCAACGCGACAGATCGCAACAGCAGGAAGGCGTTGGGCATCTGCTGCGCCAATCCGAGCGTCCGCATTGTGCGGCCCAGGATCATGAAGATCGGAACGAAAACCACATTTACCAGCGGGCCCGCGGCGATGCTCCAAAGAAATGCCCCCGGCCGTTGCGGCGGATTCACATAGGCGACGCCGCCAAGGGGCCAGAGCACAATTTGATTCGCCACTCCGCCCACCTGCCGGCAGGCCAGCGCGTGGCCGAATTCATGAATCATGACGATCAGAAACAGTGCCAGGTACTCGAGCACATTCCAGGTAATCGAGGAATACGCCCTCTGCCGGCCGCCGATCTCGTACGCCGCTACCAGGAACCACGACCAATGCAAAGACAGGTCAATCCCGTTGAAGCGGAATAGACGAATCGAGTTTTGGCGGATGCCATTCATTCGCTAGTCCTACAAAACGATTGCCAACTACTCCAGACGATTTTGGCCGGTCTCGTCGCGGTGCTTCTTCAGATACTCCATGAACGGCGTCCCGCCGGTTCCGACGGCATGCGGGTTCTTCGCATCGGTTTGGGCCTGTTGAAAAATGTAGGTTGCAGCATATTCAAAATGCAGGGAACGAAAGTTTTCAAGAGCTTCCACGCACGCGTTGTAGGCGGAGGTCAATGCTCGGCGGCCGGCTCGCTGCGCAAACGGCCGCACCGATGCTCGTTTTTCCAGCGCCGAGAGGAAGGCGCGATGCGCCGGAGGCATATAGTTGCGCATCTCCAGGAGGTATGTTTTGAGCATGTCTTCCTTGTGTCCCACGCCGAGCATCGCATCGAGGGCTGGGACGATGGAGCTCTGCGCGCCGGTTTCGCCGCGGAATTGCTGGGGACGCCCACCATAGGCTTCGACGCCTTCGTAGATGACGCCCTCAGGGAGATCGGGATGATTTTTCCACCCGTGAATGTAAGGTCGAACCCGGTGGTAATAGATGAAAGGTTCGCACCATTCCGGCATTCTGCGAAGCGTGGCGTGCATGGCGCGCAGCGACGATTCCACTTGCGTGAGCAGTGCTTCGAGGCGCTCTCCGTCGCCCTCATCCGCGGCATCGAGACAGGCGCTCAAGGCGGCCATTGCGGGACCGGCTTTCCGCTCGATTTCCACGTGAATCAGGATGAACCACTCCTCGTCAATGCCGCCCAGAAAGTTTTGGATGAGCGCCAAGTTGCCGCATTCGATTTCGCGTGAGGCATCGAATCGGAAGTAATTGTGAAGCGCGTAGCTGCTATAGCTGAGCACCGGAGGCCGGCCCAGTGTCTCGGCAACTTTGTACCGTGGCGCCGCAAGCACGGCCGGCAAGATCAATGCGGGACGTGGACCTCCCCAGACGTAAGCGTGTCCCAGATAGCTTAGGAGGAGCATGGCTCGCTCGCGTTCACGAGAGTCGCTGATCGCCTCAAACGGAAAAGGAGGAAGATCCGCGATCGTGGCGCGAAGTTGATCCGATGCGAGGAGCTTTGGCAAACGCAGGGCCAGTTCTTCCCACGCGTCGAAAGCCCTGGGAAGACGCTTCAGCGGATCTTGCAGGGGAAGAAAACCGCGCTCGTGATTAAGCTCGGGAACGGAGATAGAGGTCGTCATTCATGATATTCCTTATCCCGCTTGGTGGCCGAGCGATGTAGCAGGGGGCGCTCGACTCTTGGGTGCTTCCAGAATACAGACTTTCCTACGTGGCGAATAACGACATCTGGGGCGTCGGTGCCGTGGCAGGTAACAAGATGGGCGGCAGTTGATCCCAAACCTCCAATCGCTAAAAAGGGCCATTATCATAGGGACACATAGGCAGCCTACAATTGATCCGACTTGTTTGACGGGCCCTGGACCCTCTGTTAAATTGAATTGCCACGCGGAAATTTTTCCGCCGCGACGCGGTTTACGCGATCCGCCAACCTTTGCCAGGCCCCATTCTTCCGCAGGAGGCAATATGACGACCAGCACCGTTTCGAGGAGCCATAAGAACTTGATTAACGGGGAGTGGGTCGAAGCGCGCCGCGGGAACACGTTCGAGAACCGCAATCCGGCCAACGCAGGCGAGCTTCTGGGAATTTTTCCGTCTTCGACGCAGGAAGACGTGAACGACGCGGTGGATGCGGCGAAGGCCGCGTTCAAACAATGGCGCTTGTTTCCGGCGCCGCGACGCGCGGAAATTCTGTATCGCGCCGCCGAAACTCTTGTGAAGCGCAAGGAAGACTTGTCCCGCGATATGACGCGCGAAATGGGCAAGCCGCTTTCGGAAACGCGCGGCGACGTGCAGGAAGCCATCGACATGACGTATTACATGGCCGGGGAAGGGCGCAGGCTCTTCGGCCAGACGGTTCCGTCGGAGCTTCCCAATAAATTTGCGATGTCGGTGCGCGATCCGTTGGGCGTGGTGGGAATGATTACGCCGTGGAATTTTCCCATGGCGATACCGTCGTGGAAAATCATGCCCGCGCTGATTTGCGGAAACACGGTGGTCATCAAGCCGGCCGAGGATACGCCGCTTTCCACCTACAATCTGGTTCAAATTCTGATCGAATCGGGCTTGCCTGCCGGTGTCTTGAACATCGTAACGGGAATGGGGCCGGACGCGGGCGCGCCGCTTGTTACGCATCCTGGCGTGGCGGCGGTGAGCTTCACAGGGTCGTCGGAAACGGGGCGCATCGTGAGCACGGCGTGCGCGCCTTTGTTCAAGCCTTGCCACCTCGAAATGGGCGGCAAAAATATTTTGATCGTCATGGACGACGCCAACCTGGAACTGGCCGTGGAAGGCGCGGTGTGGGGCGGCTTTGGCACGAGCGGGCAGCGCTGCACGGCTGCCAGCCGCGTTGCGGTGCATACGAAAGTTTACCGGGAATTTCTCAATCTCTTTGCGGAGAGGACACGGGCGCTCAAGCTCGGCGATGGGCTCGATCCGGATACGGATGTCGGGCCAGTGGTGAATGAGACGCAACTGAAAACGGTGATGAAGTACGTTGATATCGGCAAAAGCGAGGGCGCACGCCTGGTGGTTGGCGGGCACCGCGCGGAATCGGGCGAATTGGCGCGCGGGTGGTTCCACGAACCGACGATCTTTGCGGATGCGGATCCGAAGATGACCATTGCGCAAGAGGAAATTTTCGGTCCGGTGGTGGCCATGATTCCATTTTCCTCGATGGACGAAGCGATCGAGATCGCCAACAACGTGAAATACGGACTCTCCGCGTCCTTCTACACGCGCAATGTGAATCAGGCGTACCGCGCGATGCGCGATCTCGAAACCGGAATCGTCTACGTGAACGCGCCGACCATTGGAGCGGAGATTCAGCTTCCGTTCGGAGGAACGAAAGGGACCGGCAATGGTCATCGGGAAGCCGGAACCGCCGCCATCGATTTCTATTCGGAATGGAAAACGCTCTACGTGGATTATTCCGACCGCTTGCAGCGGGCGCAAATTGATACCGCGTAGTGAGTGGCACAGGCTTCAGCCAGTGGCTTTTAGTTGTAGCAAGGTTGAACGCGCCCCGACCAAAACCCACAGGCTGAAGCCTGTTCCACGAAAACCTTCTCCGCCTGACACACAACACCCGTGTCCAATTTGACGGCGGCGTCCGCAACGCATAAAATCATTGCAGACGTGTACCATTTGTGAGTCGGGTAGCCAATGTCCGAATCAGCGCCAAATAACGAACGCAACCGGCAGATTTTATCCGCCATCGTCCGCGCGTATATTGAAACGGGTGAGCCTGTGTCTTCCCGTTCGATTTCGCGGCGGCACGTGGAATCGCTGAGTTCGGCGACGATTCGGAATGTGATGTCCGACCTGGAAGAGCAAGGCTTTTTGTATCAGCCGCATACGTCGGCGGGCCGGGTTCCGACGGCGACGGCATACCGGTTTTTTGCGCAGCAGATTGTGGCCAGGGCCACGCTGAGCCCGGAAGATGAGGAAAGGATTCGCGGCGAATTCGCGGGGGCAGCGTCGGGCGAGGAAATTGCCGAGCGCGCCGGGCACGTGCTTGCGGAAATTTCGAAGGGGCTTGGGATCGTGGTCTCGCCTCCCATCTCGAAAACCGTGCTGGAGCACATCCGGTTTGTTCTGCTTCCGGATGGGCGCATCGTCGTCGTGCTGGTTTCCACTGGCGGCAATACGCGGGACAAAGTGATTCGTCCCGAGCAGGTGTTCAGCCAGCAGAACCTCGACCATACCGCGGAGTATTTGAATCACCATTACACGGGATTTTTGCTCGAGGCGATTCGAGCCGATCTTCTCACGCGGCTGGCAAAAGAAGAGGAGCAATACGCCTTGCTGGCGCGTAACGCGCTGGTTCTGTGCGATCCGGGAATGCTCGGTCAGGGCTCGGCGCAACGGGTTTATATCGAGGGCGCGGCGCAAATGGCAGCAGCTCCGGAATTCACCGATCAATCGCAATTGCGGGACGTCCTCGCGGCGATCGAGGAAAAGCACAGGATCATCGCCCTGCTGGCGAACTGCATCGATACGCCGGATCCGGTGCACGTGCAGATTGGCGTCAAGGGAATGGATCGCGCGGGCGAACATTTGGCATTGATCAGCGCGCCGTATTCGTTTCAGGATCAATCGCAGGGCACAGTGGGCGTCCTCGGCCCCATGCGCATGCAGTATGAGCGCGCGATTACGGCCGTGGCATTTGTCGCGCGCGCCTTCAGTGAAACTTTGGATCGGAGCTAGCCAACGTGGCGGAAGCGAAACGAGAGGAAGAAAAAGTGATTCCCATCGACGGAGTTCGCGGCGAGCGAGAACTCGATTCCGAACAGTCTCCGGACGATCCCCCTTCCGCCGATCCACCGGCAAGTGGCGAAATTTCCCTGGCTGAGGAACTCCAGAAGCTCAAGGCCGAGAAGGAAGAATTGCTGCAGACGATGATCCGCCGCCAGGCCGATTTCGAGAATTTCCGAAAGAGGACCGAGCGCGATCGTTCCGAAGAAGGCCGCCGCGGCGTCGAGCGGCTGATCGCTGATCTCATTCCCGTGCTGGATGCGTTCGATCTCGCGCTCCAGGCGCACGACGATCCGGCTTACGAAGAATATCGCAAGGGAATCACATTGATCCGGAAGCAGCTCTGGGATGCGATTGCGAAACACGGCGTACAGCGCATCGATGCGGCGGGGAAAATATTCGATCCGCACCAGCATCAGGCGATTGAGCGCCTGGAATCCCGGGATTTTCCGGACGGATTTATTGTCGCCGTGTTTCAGGACGGTTACATGTTTCACGGGCGCGTACTGCGGCCCGCGATTGTGCGCGTTGCGGTGAATTCCGAAGAAGGCGAGAACTCCAACACAAATGAAAATTAGGCCAACCAGGCAGCTCAGCCGATGAGTGAAAA
Organism: uncultured Acidobacteriota bacterium; assembly: GCA_963832265.1. Classification (GTDB taxonomy): domain Bacteria; phylum Acidobacteriota; class Terriglobia; order Acidiferrales; family UBA7541; genus Palsa-360. Next base: position 1,320,060 of record CAWHTN010000020.1, on the reverse strand, counting down.
ACGCGACTGCTATGAAGTCCTCGGCGTGGGGCGCACTGCAAACGCGGACGAAGTGAAGTCCGCCTACCGCAAAGCTGCTTTGAAATGGCATCCCGACCGCAACCCGCATACCAAGCAGGAAGCGGAGGAAAAATTCCGCGAAGCGACGGAAGCGTATTCGATTCTCTCCGATCCGCAAAAACGCGTCACCTATGACCGCTTCGGCTATGCAGGCCTCTCGCGCGGCGGATTCGATGGCAGCGTCAATCAAACCATCTTTGACGAATTCCAGGATATTTTCGGAGATTTCTTCGGATTCGAGGATATTTTCGGCGGCCGGCGGGGCCGGAATCGCGCGCAACGCGGCGCGGACCTTCGTTACGACATGAAATTGAGCTTTGAAGAAGCCGCTTCCGGCGTGAACACGAAAATCCGCATTCCGCGTCTGGAATTTTGCGAAGCCTGCAACGGCACGGGCGCGAAAGCAGGCACGGGCGTCGTGGCGTGCGTCACGTGCGGCGGCCGCGGACAGGTCCATTACCAGCAGGGCTTTTTCACCATTTCGCGCACCTGCCCGGATTGCCGCGGCGCGGGACAAATCGTGCGCGAAATTTGCCCCGATTGCCGCGGGAAAGGCCGCATCGAGCGCAGCAAATCAATCGATCTGAGAATTCCGCCGGGAGTGGATTCGAATACGCGCCTGCGCATTCCGGGCGAAGGCGAGCCCGGCGGCAACAGCGGTCCGGCAGGCGACCTCTACGTCGTGCTGGACGTGAAGCCTCACCCGTACTTTGAGCGCAGAGACGCGGACTTGTACTGCACCGTGCCGGTCTCCATCGTTCAGGCGGCGCTGGGGACGGAAATTGTCGTGCCTGGACTGAACGGCGAAGAGACGGTAAAAATCCCCGAAGGGACGCAGACCGGGGAGATTATTCGCCTAAAAGGGAAGGGCATGCCCGATCCGCACGGCGGCGGCAAGGGCGACCTGTACGTGAACATTCATGTCGAGATCCCCACGAAACTGACGCGCGAGCAGCGGCGGTTGTTCGAACAGCTCGGTGGCACGCTGCCCGTTGAAAACCAACCCGCTCATCGCGATTCTTCGCTGTTCGAAAAGGTAAAAGATATTTTTGGGTAGGACGGGCTTCAGCCTGTCGCTTTTTTGCCAGGATCGCTAACCGAAAAGCGACCGGCTGAAGCCTGTCCTACTTCACCCCAAGTGCAGTCATAAAAATATCGCGAAATCTCAAGTCGTCCGCGTCGATCGCGACCTGGACGTTGGCGCGGCGATTCTTGACTTCCACGGTCCGGCCCACCTCTTCGGGCTTGTCGCTGATTTCAATCGCCAGCGGGCGCAGCGTCACGACGGCTGGATTGGCAAGGACAGCGGCTGCAAGCGAGTCCGGCGCAAAGTCGAACCCCTGGCGAATCTGTTCACGGTCCGTGGCGAGCGCTTGCGCCACGAAGCTTGCGAGCGGCGTGTTGGCGCGCGACTTGAATTGCTCGAACAGCGCCATGTCGATGGGAACACGCTGCGTGGCGTCGAGCGGCACGAGACGAATCGGCGCGCCCGATTTGAACACAATTTTTGCTGCTTCCGGATCGATAAACATGTTCCATTCGGCGGACACGTTGTTCGTCTGGAAGGATCCGCCGTCGCCTAAATCTCCGGAAACGCGGATGGCGCCTCCCAGGATAACGAGTTGCCGCCCGGTACGCGCTGCTCGCGGCGTGCGGGAAAATACTTCGGCGAGGTTTGTGAGGGGGCCGAGCGCGAGCACTTGCACCGGATGAGCGGCATCCAATAAGCGCTTGAGCAAAAAGTCCGCCGCGCTGCGCGGCTCGGCGGAACGCTTGGGCTCCGGAAGAGTCGATTCCGGGAAGTTCATCGGAAGCGCTGCGCCACTCCGCTGGAAATTCCTGGCTTCCGGAAAGCGGGGTTTCTCTTCCGAGGAACACGGGAATATCGTTCCGGCCAGCGAGCGCAAGCAAGCGCAGCACATTTCTTCCGCCTGCCGGCACATGCGCCATGCCATTTGCAATGGTGATGGCTTCCAAATGAATGTCGGGGCGTGACAAAAGAAAAGCAATGGCCATCAAGTCATCGGCGCCGGCATCGGTGTCAACAATCACGGCACGGCGGAGCGGCGAGGGTCGAGGCGGCGCTTGCGCAGCGAGTGGCGGCGGGCAAACGACCGCAACAATTACCAGGAGAAGAGCGGGAAGGGCCGTATACAGCGAGGCGCAGGCCGGCTGGGCGCGCGATGCCATCCGATTGATATAACATAGCGGCACATGCGAAGGCGATTCTTTGTGGAAGAATTCGACGCGGGATCCGCAACTCTACGCGGCGAGGCGGCGCACCACCTGGGGCGCGTGCTGCGCGCCGAGACTGGACAACTGTACGAACTGAGCGACGGGCAGTGCGTGTGGCTGGCGCGGACAGAGAGCGTGGGACGGGACGAAGTTCAATTTTCGCTCGTCGAGCCGCTGCCCGTGCCGATTGCGGCCGTTCGGATCGAGTTGCTTCTGGCCATCGTGAAGTTTGACCGGTTCGAGTGGGCGCTCGAAAAGGCGACCGAGCTCGGCGTGGAGGAAATCTCGCCGCTCGCGGCGGACCGAAGCGAAAAGGGCCTGATTGCCGCGGCAGGGAAGCGCGCCGAACGATGGAAGCGAATCCTCGCCGAATCCGCGCAGCAGGCGCGGCGTTTGCGTATCCCGCGGCTGAAGGACGCCGAGAAACCGTGCGACGCGTTTCGGGCGTCGGATGCGCCGCTTAAATTATTGCTCTCCGAGCGGGCAGGAGCGAGGCCGCTGCGCGAAGTGCTTGAGCCGGTTGCGTCGATGCGACACAACGACGATGTAGCTCGCGTGACCATCGCCATCGGCCCCGAGGGAGGATGGACCGACGCGGAATTCGCTTCCGCCGCGACTTGTGGATTTGTAGAGGTTGCGCTCGGAGCGAATATTCTGCGCACGGAGACGGCAGTGTGCGCGGCGCTTGCGGCGGTGCAGTATGCGTTTGGGGCATTCCGGCCGAATGACTTGCATGAGAATTCAGGAACAAATGAGTTGTAACGGTTCTTGGTAGCACAGGCTTCAGCCTGTGGGGTTTGGTCCTTGCAAGAACTAAACCCCACAGGCTGAAGCCTGTGCTACTTAAACCACAGGAGAATGCATGAGCGGCAAGGAGAAAGATGCGTGCGCTGAATGGGACGCGAAACTATATAACGCGAAGCACGACTTCGTCTGGAAATATGGGTCCGACGTGGTTTCGCTGCTGGATCCGCGCGCGGGAGAGCGCATCCTGGATCTGGGATGCGGGACCGGGCATTTGACCGCGCAGATTGCGGAATCCGGAGCGCATGTTATTGGCGTGGATCGTTCCGCCGAGATGGTGGCCGCGGCGCGATTGGCGTATCCAAATTTGAAATTTGAAATTTCAGATGCGAGGAATCTGACGTTTCGGGAGGAATTTGACGCTGTCTTCTCGAATGCGACGCTGCATTGGATTCATGAACCCGAGCTTGTGCTTCAGGGCGTCTGCCGAGCGCTGCGAAAGGGCGGAAGATTTGTCGCGGAACTTGGCGGGAAGGGAAATATTCGAGCGATGCAAGATGCGTTTGATTGCGCGCTCGTGGAAATCGGCGCAGCGAAGGACGGGGAAGTGCATCCGTGGTATTACCCGAGCGTGAGCGAATACTCGACGCTTGCGGAAAAGAACGGACTCGAAGTGCGGTTCATCACGCTTTTCGACCGGCCGACGGGGCTGGCGGATGGCGCTGCTGGAATGAGGAACTGGATCGTTATGTTCGGCGCGGATTATCTGGCAAAAGCCGGTGAGGCGAGGCGCGAGGAATTTCTTGGCAGAGTCGAGGAGATGCTGCGTCCCAAATTATTTCGCGATGGACAGTGGTGGGCCGATTACCGGAGGCTGCGGCTGGTCGCTTACAAGTGAGATCCACCATTCGTTAGATCACTCCAAATATTCCAACTGCATTCCAGTCGAAAGCGAACTGAGGAATTTGTAGCACAGGCTTCAGCCTGTGGGTTTTGGTCCTTGCAAGCACTAACCCCCACAGGCTGAAGCCTGTGCTACTTTTACTGCAGCCCGACTCTTCGATTTCATCCCATTGGAACGATAAACTTACAAAGCATGGCGGAATCTATTACGACGTTCACTTCCGTAGCACTGGCGCGGAGCGAAAGGGCATGGTATAAATTTAGTTGTTCTCACGTAAGGACATGGAGCCGAACGCCGATATCAGCACGACTGTCGCGCCCGGAGCGGCGCAACCGCTGCGGCGCGAGCTTCGAAGTTGGGGGCGCGATCTCGTCATTGCGCTCAGCCTCGCTATCGTTATCATCATTTTCTTCTACCAACCGGTGAAAGTCGAAGGCACCAGCATGACTCCCCTGATCTCCGATCAGGAGCGAATTTTCATCAACAAGTTCGTGTACCGGTTCGAGCCGATTGAGCGCGGCGATGTGGTCGTTTTCTGGTATCCTCTGGACCGCTCGAAGTCGTTCATCAAGCGCGTTGTCGGATTGCCGGAGGATACGGTCGAAATTCGCGACGGGCAGGTCTATCTGAACAGCAAACTCCTGACGGAGCCTTATATTCCGCCGGAGTCCGACGATTTCGGAACGTATCCGCCCACGCAAATTCCGACGGGCGAATATTTTGTAATGGGGGATCACCGCACCAGCTCGAACGACTCGCGGATATTCGGGCCGGTGCCGCGAAAGTTTATCTACGGCAAGGCTGTGTTTGCGTACTGGCCGGTGGATCACTTCGGTTCGATCCCGATTTTTGCCGAATCCGTGAAATAGAATGAAGTAGAAAACGTTACTTACTTTTTGTCATTCCGAGCGGAGCGAGGAATCTCTCCTGGGTTTACGCGCTAGAAAAGCAAGGGAGATTCCTCGCTCCGCTCGGAATGACAAAAGGGTGAAAAGTTTTTCTTAGGCTGCGAAGCCTGCCAGAGAGGGTCCACTGTCGGAAGCAGAGGCACGGAAGGGAATTCTTGCGCTCGAAGACGGGCGAATCTTTCAGGGCCGCGCAGGGGGAGCGATCACCCGGCGCGGCGGCGAAGTCGTTTTCAATACCAGCCTCACCGGATATCAGGAAGTTTTCACCGACCCGAGTTACGCGGGCCAGATCGTCTGCCTGACTTATCCCCACATTGGAAACGTGGGAACGAATATCGATGATGAGGAGTCTCCGCGCCCGCACATCGAGTCGCTCATCGTTCGCGAATTTTCCGCCATCGCTTCCAATTGGCGTTCGGGCGAATCCGCGCAAAACTATCTAGTGCGGCACAACATTCCCGTTCTTTGGGATATCGATACGCGCGCGCTCGTGCTGCACATTCGCAAAATGGGAGCGCTGCGCGGCGTGGTGTCGACCGACGGCACGCCTGCCGAAGTTCTGCTCGCCGAAGCGCGGGCCTTGCCCTCGATGGCGGGACTGGAACTCGCGAGCCGCGTTTCTTGCGAAAAGCAATATGGCTGGGAAAAGGGCTCCATCGAATTGACTGCTTCTCCGTGGCAGGAAGCGATGGGCGAGGCGCAATCCGCCGGCGAAGCGCGGAAATTTCGCGTGTTGGCCTACGACTACGGCATCAAGCAGAACATTCTTCGTCTGCTCATCGATCACAATTGCGAAGTGACGGTGGTCCCGGCGAAAACGTCCGCGGAAGACGCGCTCGCGTTGAAACCCGACGGCGTCTTTCTCTCGAATGGTCCCGGCGATCCTGAGCCTGCCACGTACGCGATTGAAACCATTCGCAATTTGCTCGGCCGCGTGCCGGTTTTCGGAATTTGCCTGGGGCATCAGCTCTGCGGACTGGCGCTCGGCGGCAAGACATTCAAGCTGCGTTTCGGCCACCACGGGTCGAATCATCCGGTAAAAAATCTTCTGACCGAGCAGGTTGAGATTACGGCGCAGAATCACGGGTTCTGCGTGGACCCGGATTCGCTGCCATCGAGCGACGTCGAAGTCACTCACTTGAATTTGAATGATCACACGAATGAGGGTTTGCGGCACCGCACTCTGCCGCTGTTTTCCGTGCAGTACCACCCCGAGGCGTCGCCCGGGCCGCACGATTCACACTACCTGTTCCGGCAATTCACGGACACCATGAAAAACTGGAAATTATCGGGCGCATTGAAGCGCGGACAAGCGAAGGCCCACTAACTTCATGCCCAAGCGCGCGGACATCAAGAAAATCATGATCATCGGCTCGGGCCCGATTGTGATCGGGCAGGCCTGCGAGTTTGACTACTCGGGCACGCAAGCGTGCAAGGCGCTGCGGAGCGAAGGATATGAGGTCGTACTGGTGAACTCGAACCCAGCGACGATCATGACCGATCCGGAAATTGCCGACCGCACCTACATCGAACCTCTCACCAAGGAATATCTCGAAAAAATTATCGCGGTGGAAAGGCCGCAGGCGCTCTTGCCAACCGTAGGCGGACAGACCGGTTTGAACCTTGCGGTGGAGCTTGCCGAGGGCGGCGTTCTCGAGAAATACGACGTCGAGTTGATTGGCGCGTCGCTGCGCGCGATCAAAGTGGCCGAGGACCGGCTTTGGTTCAAGGACGCGATTCGCAAGGTGGGGCTTGATGTTCCGGCATCGGCCCTGGTGAACAACGTGCAGGACGGTCTGAAGCTCGCCGACCAGCTCGGCTATCCCGTCGTGATCCGGCCGTCGTTCACCCTGGGCGGGACGGGCGGATCGATCGCCTACAATCGCGAAGAATTTTCGGAGGCCATTGCCCACGCGCTTGATTCGAGCCCGGTGCACGAGGCGCTCGTCGAGGAATCGGTGCTGGGATGGAAAGAGTACGAACTCGAAGTGATGCGCGATTATCGCGACAACTTCGTGGTCATCTGCTCCATCGAAAATTTCGATCCCATGGGCGTGCACACGGGCGATTCGATCACCGTGGCGCCCGCGCAGACGCTGACCGACAAGGAATACCAGCGGATGAGAGATGCCGCGGCGGCGATCATTCGCGAAGTCGGCGTCGAAACCGGCGGGTCGAACATCCAGTTCGCCATCGATCCCGCGACGGGGCGCATGATCGTGATCGAGATGAACCCGCGCGTGTCGCGCAGCTCGGCGCTGGCGTCCAAGGCCACCGGCTTTCCGATCGCCAAAATCGCGGCGCTGCTCGCGGTCGGGTTGTCGCTCGACGAAATTCCCAACGACATTACGAAGCAAACGCCGTCGTGTTTCGAGCCTACGATCGATTACGTCGTCGTAAAAATTCCCAAATGGCAATTCGAGAAATTTCACGGAGCGGATCCCACCCTTGGCACGCAGATGAAGTCCGTCGGCGAAGTCATGGCCATCGGGCGCACGTTCAAGGAAGCGCTGCAAAAGGGTATCCGGTCGCTTGAGCCGAGCTCACCGTGGCGCGCGCCGGCCGATACGCCGGTGTCGCTGCTGCGCGAAAAAATCGCAACGCCGCGTCCGGACCGCATTCACTGGCTGTTCGTTGCGCTGGAGCGGGGTATCTCCGCGAAAGAAGCGGTCGAGCTGACGAAGATCGATCCGTGGTTTATCGAGCAGATGCAGGAAATCATCGCGGTCAACCGAAGGCTTGCTTCGGTCACGGTGGAAACGGTGCCGGAAGATTTACTGCGCGAAGGAAAACGCATCGGCACGAGCGACGAGCAACTCGCGCAAATGTGGAAGACCACTCCCGCGGCCGTGCGCCATCGCCGCGCCAAGGCGCACATTTCGCCGGTGTTCAAACGCGTCGATACGTGCGCGGCGGAATTCGAGTCCTTCACGCCATACATGTATTCGACGTACGAGGACGAGGACGAGTCCGAGCCGACCGATCGTCCGAAGATCGCCATCCTCGGCAGCGGCCCGAACCGCATCGGGCAGGGCATTGAATTCGATTATTGCTGTTGCCACGCTTCCTTCGCGCTTGCGCGAGGACGGCTACGAAACCATCATGATCAATTGCAATCCGGAGACGGTTTCGACCGACTACGACACTTCGGACCGCCTCTACTTCGAGCCGCTCACGCTCGAAGATGTTCTCTCCGTTGTGGATCGCGAAAAGCCGCAGGGCGTGATCGTGCAGTTTGGCGGGCAGACTCCGCTCAATCTGGCGCTGGAATTGAAGCGCAATGGCGTGCCCATCATCGGCACTGCTCCGGAGTCGATCGACCTTGCCGAAGACCGCCGGCGATTTGGCCGGCTGCTCGATGAATTGAAAATTCCGCAGCCCAAGAACGGCACGGCGCTCGTGCCGGAAGAGGCCGCGCGCGTTGCCAGCGAAATTGGTTTCCCCGTGCTGGTGCGGCCGAGTTACGTGCTGGGCGGGCGCGCGATGGTGATCGCCTACGATTTGAATACGGTGCAGGAATATGTGGCCCAGGCGGCGCTCATGGGCCCGGCGCGGCCGGTGCTCATCGACCAATTTCTCGAAGAAGCGACGGAAGTGGATGTGGACGCGCTGGCCGACGGCGAGGACGTGATTATCGGCGGCGTGATGGAGCACATCGAAGAGGCGGGCGTGCACTCGGGAGATTCTTCGTGCGTGCTGCCTCCGGTTACGCTGTCGCCTTCGGTGCTCGCGCGCATCCGCGACTACACGAAGCGGCTGGCGAACGCATTGCAAGTCGTGGGCCTGATGAACGTGCAGTACGCGATCCAGCGCGACACGGTCTATGTGCTGGAAGTGAATCCGCGCGCCTCGCGCACCGTTCCGTTCGTCAGCAAAGCGACCGGCGTGCCTCTGGCAAAGATCGCGGCGAGGCTGATGGCGGGCCGCAAACTCCGCGACATGAATCTTCCCGTGAGTGTGACTGACGGCGTGGCCGAGATTGTGGTGAAGGATTACTACTCGGTGAAATCTCCCGTTTTCCCGTTCAATAAATTTCGCGGTGTGGATACGATTCTCGGTCCCGAGATGCGCTCGACCGGAGAAGTCATGGGCGTGGCCAAAAGTTTCGGCCAGGCGTTTGCCAAGGCGCAACTCGCCGCGGGGCAGCGCCTGCCGCGCAAAGGCTCCATCTTTTTGAGCGTAAGCGACCACGACAAGCGCCACTGCGCGCCTCTGGCCAAGGAATTGCACGCCCTCGGATTCCGACTCATCGCAACGCGCGGCACCGCAGCAGCGCTTGAAGCCGCTGGAGTTCCGGCCGAGCCCGTCTACAAAGTCAACGAAGGCCGGCCGAATATCGTGGACCTGGTGAAGACCGGCAAAGTGGATATGATCATCAATACGCCGCTCGGGCGCGAATCGTTTTACGATGAGAAATCGATCCGTCGCGCGGCGATTCGCTACAATATTCCTTGCATCACCACGCTGTCCGCCGCGAATGCGGCCGCCCGCGGGATTCGCGCGCTCGTCGAGCAAACGTTGGAAGTTTCGCCGCTGCAGTCATTGCATTCCAAGAAAGCGGCCGCGCCGCAACTGCCTTCCGCGGGCGACTGAGTCCTAAGTAGCACAGGCACTCTTGCCTGTGCGGGTTTTGCGATCGTCGCTGACCGGTGGATTCGTGAACGCAACGAAAACCGCACAGCCAAGAGTGGCTGTGCTACTAGAGGCATCCGGAGAGCAAAGAGGAAATCTGGATGGGACGCAAAACGCAACTCCAGGAAGCGCGGAAGAGGGAAGTCGAGGCCCTGGTTGCGGCGCTCGCGCCCTCGACGGTTACAGTCTGAATCCGATCGAATTCCACGTCATCCAATGCCTTTTGCGATCGAGCCAAGCGGGTTTGCTGTGCGGACACAAGGATGGAACGCCTGATGGAGTGTAGCTGGATCTCACCGGCCGAGTTGCCTGGAACCACACGCCTCTATTCCGCATTTCTTTCCGATTTTTCCCGCGTTTCTGATTTCTATCGCCATCCTCCCACTGCAAATGGAATCGACGAGTCGATTCGTGAGATGCGTCTCGAGGACTCGGTTCGCCGTGCCGTTGTGGAAGTTCTGAGGAACCAGAATCGATCGTTTGGCGCGGACGATGCGACCACGCGAAATCTGGACCGTTTGCGGGACGGCGCGGTCGCCGTGGTGACAGGGCAGCAGGTCGGTTTGTTCGGCGGCCCCGCTTACAGCATTTACAAGGCGCTCACGGCCATTCATGTGGCGCGCGAATTGAACGAACGCGGCGTAAACGCCGTCCCGGTTTTCTGGCTGGCGACCGAAGACCACGATCTTGCGGAAGTGGATCATTGTTTCTTCCCGAAGCGCGGCGGCTTCGAGCGTTTCGACCTTGCAACATCTGGCCCTAGCGACCGGCGCGTCGGGGACATCCAACTGGGCGACGCCGTACTGGGCCTTTCGGCGCAAGTAGCTGCGGTCCTCGAGGGATCGCGCGCTGAAGAAATCGGGAAGTGGATCACTGAAAGTTATGCGCCCGAAGAGTCGTTCGGTTCCTCGTTTGGGAAATTGATGACGCGCATCCTCTCCGGTCGCGGCCTCATTTTTCTCGATCCCATGTCGCCGGACCTGCACCGCTTGTCCTTGCCAACGATGCTCCGCGCGGTGAAAGAACACAAAGCCCTTGCCGCTGAACTTATCCAGCGATCCGAAGCCCTTGAAAAGGCCGGGTTCCATGCGCAAGTAAAAGTCATCGAACAAAGCACGCTCGTCTTCCGCATCGTCGATGGGCAGCGAATACCCCTTCGGCCAGTGAATGGCGGGCTTGCGGCCGGAAATGTAACGGAATCGATCGACGATACGATCAAGGCCATGGAAAAGCGCCCGGAAGATTTCAGTCCCAGCGCGCTGCTTCGCCCCGTGATTCAGGACACTTTGCTGCCGACGGTTGCCTTCATCGCCGGCGCGGCGGAAGTGGCCTACCAAGGGCAAACCTCGCTTATTTATAAGAAGCTTCTCGGCCGTGGACCCGCGATATTGCCGCGCGCCGGTTTTACGCTCGTGCCATCGCACGTTTCCAATTTGCTCAAGAAATACAATCTGGACGCGCGGGAAATTCTTCAGGGACGCCACAAACTTCGCGCGCGCCTCGAGGCCGAGGCGCTACCGCAAGCGCTCTCGGAGCATTTTGATGATGGCGAGCGAGCAATCAGAGCACTCGTAGATGGGCTGCGCGAACCGCTCACCAAACTGGATCAGACACTGTTGGGTGCGCTCGACAACGCATCCGAGAAAATGCTGTATCAGCTTGCCGGCTTGCGCGCGAAAGCCGGCCGGGCCGAAGGTTTTCGCACGGGCATCCTGAATACGCATGAGAATGAGATTGCCAATTCGCTGTTTCCCAACAATGCCTTGCAGGAACGGTCCTTCGGATTGCTCACCTTTCTCGCCGCGGAGGGACCTGAACTTCTCGATCAGCTCGACCGCCACATCAAAGTAGGAACAGGGGAGCATTGCTTCCTTTTCCTGCAGCCCGCAGCAAAGTAGACGTTGCACAGACTTCAGTCTGTGGGGTTCCATTTGATCTTGGCTGGCGCGAGCGGCCTGGGCGGGTTGGCGGAAACCCACAGACTGAAGTCTGTGCTACTTACACCCTATGTATTTTTCGTCGCAACATCACTAGAATGGCGTTCGGATAGTGACGGTCGGAATCGGCCGGCGTGGTAAGCTTTTCAAAGGCGGCCATATTTCAAGCTCGTGAGTGGAGGATTTATCGGATGAAACTTACTCCTGGAAAAATCAAGGGACTCGAAGCGGTTTCGGATTCACGCGGCGTGATCGCCGCGGCGGCGATGGACCAGCGCGGCTCGCTGAAGAGCGCGATCGCCAAGGACAAAGGCATCGATAAGAAAGCCGTCACGAACCAGATGATGGCGGAATTCAAGGAGGCGGTGACTCGCGTTTTAACGCCGCATGCCACAGCCATTTTGCTCGATCCGGAATACGGCCTCTCGGCGGCCAAAGAGCGCGCCAAAAATGCCGGCCTGCTGCTGGCCTACGAAAACAGCGGCTATGACAACACGCAGCCCGGGCGCCTCCCCGATTTGCTGGACCACTATTCCGTGCGCCGCCTCGTGGCCGATGGCGCCGATTGCATCAAGATTCTCCTCTACTACACGCCGTTCGATTCGGCGCAAATTAACGATGTGAAGCATGCCTGGGTCGAGCGCATCGGCGCCGAATGCGTGGCCGCCGACGTTCCGTTCTTCCTGGAATTCGTGGGATATGAAGAAGGCGCAGACGAAAAGGGGCTGGAATTCGCGAAAAAGAAGCCGGAAGTCGTTACACGCAGCATGGAGGAATTCAGCAAGCCGCAGTACGCGGTGGACGTGTTGAAAGTCGAAGTTCCCGTGACGATGGCGTTCGTCAAAGGCACGCGCTCGTGCAAGGGCGATTCCGCCTACACGCGCGACGAAGCGAAAGATCATTTCCGCAAGGCCGCGGCTGCCGCGAAGAAACCCTTCATCTATCTATCGGCCGGCGTGAGCAACGATACGTTCACCGAAACTTTAGACCTCGCTTCCGAAACGGGCGTGAATTTTTCGGGCGTCCTCTGCGGCCGCGCTACCTGGAAGGATGCGATGCCGATTTACAGCAAGCAGGGCGTAAAGGCCCTCGAAGACTGGCTGAATGACCAGGGCGTGAAAAACATCAAGAACGTCAACGGCCGCCTGACAGCGGCAAAGCCGTGGTTTTCCTTCTACGGAGTCACGTCGTCATTAGCGCTGGCGTAGTCTTAGTTTGATTGTCCGCGTAAGTGTGCGTTGGGTATTCAAGATTGGCGCGTTTTTTGTAGCGCCCGCCTTTTAGGCGGGCACTTTGGAAGTCAATCAGATGCCCGCCTGAAGGCGGGCGCTACACGAATCGAAACTGAATTCTCACGCGCAGTCTCCAGGGGCGGCACAAAGGGTTCAACCACAAAATCCAGCCGCCACAACGACCCTCTCAATCAAGCGCCCTCACGCACTCCTATGCTAAATTCTACGGCAGATGACGCGACTCGGCGTATACGTGCAGGTTCCGTTCTGCCAGACGAAGTGCACCTACTGCAACTTCCACACGGGCGTGTTTTCAAAGGATTTGTACGCGCCGTATGTTCAGCGCGGTTTGCCGCGAGATCGCCGAATTCCCGCGTCTGCTCCGTGAAAATCAAATCGCGGACGTCCCAGAGGCCGAGGTCGACACCGTGTATTTCGGCGGCGGAACGCCCAGCCTTCTTGAACCCGCGAGCCTCGCGCAAATCATCAACGCGATTCGCGCTTCGTTCCCGTCGCAATTCGAGGAAGTGACGCTCGAAGCTGATCCGGAAACCATCTCCCCTGAAAAAGCAGCTGCGTGGCGGGATGCGGGATTCAACCGCATCAGCATGGGCGTGCAATCCTTCGACGACGGCGAATTGCGCGCCGCGGGACGGATGCATCGCCGCGCCGATGTTTTCCAGGCCACGAAAATTCTGCGCGCCGCGGGATTCGCGAATCTCAGCTTCGATTTGATTGCCGGACTCCCGCATCAGACCGATCGCAGTTGGGAAGACTCGGTCGAACAGTTGCTGCACCTGCGGCCCGAGCACGTGTCGATCTACATGATGGAAATTGACGAGGGAAGCCGCCTGGGACTGGAAGTTCTGCAAAGCGGCGAGCGCTATTCCGCGAAAGCGCTGCCATCGGACGATGCGATGGCGAATTACTACGAGCATGGCTGCCGGCAACTCGCCGCCGCGGGCTACGAGCACTACGAGATTTCGAATTGGGGGCTTGCCCGGTTTCGAATCGCGTCACAATCTGAAGTATTGGCGCCGCGAACCGTATTTTGGTTTCGGCGCGGGCGCGCACTCGTTTAACGGTTCGCAGCGCTGGGCCAACGCCCACGATCCTGCCGCGTATGCGGATTCCGTCCTGCAAGGGCGTTTCCCCGTCGAACAGTTGGAAAATGTGTCGCAAGGGCAGGCGCTTGAAGAAGAGCTGTTCCTGGGGCTGCGGCAGCTTGCAGGGATCGATTTAAAAGGCATCGAGGAAAAGTATGGAGCGCATTTGCGTCCCCGCATGGAGGATCTCCTAGCGCAGGGGCTGGTCGAGTGGGACGGGCCGCGCTTGCGGCTTTCCCCGGAGCGTCTGACCGTTTCGAATGAAGTGTTCGTGCATCTTTTGGAGTAGGAAGGGAAGGCGTAGCGCATGGCTTTATCCCCAGCCGTTTCGAACGCACGGCGCGTCCGGATTCTTGGTGTGATTGTTGCGGCGATCGCTGCGATTGCGCCTGTCGCGAATGGGCAGTCGGCGGCCTCCAAAGCAAAAGTTTCTCCCACGCACGAGGCAGCTGGTCCCGAGCCCACGGTGGCCGAGGCGGAGCGATTCATTTCCCAAGCGGAAACCCGCCTGCTGGAACTGTGGATCAAAGGCGGCCGCGCTTCCTGGGTCGCCGAAAATTTCATCACGGACGATACCGAAGCGATCTCGGCGGACGCCGAAGCAGCCGAGAAAGCAGCGACGGCGGATCTCGCGCGCCAGGCCCGGCGGTATGAAAAACTTCCTCTTCCTCCGGACGTGGCGCGCAAATTCAAGCTTCTGAAATTGTCAGTCGATATTCCCGCGCCGCGCGATCCGGCCGCGCAGGCCGAACTTGCCAAGATCGCCGTTTCGCTTGACAGCGACTACGGAAAGGGAACCTGGTGTCCGGACGACAAAAAAGAAAATTGCAAGGAATTGCCGGACATTGAAAAAATCATGGCCACCAGCCGCGACCCGCAAGAACTCTTGAACGCCTGGAAAGGCTGGCACGCCGTCGCGCCGCCCATGCGCAAGCGGTACGTCCGGCTTGTCGATCTTGCCAATCAGGGCGCGCGGGAAATGGGTTTTGCCGACGTGGGCGCCATGTGGCGGTCGAACTACGACATGCCGCCGGATGATTTTTCCAGGGAGCTCGACCGCCTGTGGGCGCAGGTCCGTCCGCTCTACGTTTCGCTGCACGCCTACGTTCGCTGGAAGCTGGCGGAGAAATATGGAAAGGACGTCGTTCGCGAGGACGCTCCAATTCCGGCGCACTTGCTCGGCAACATGTGGTCGCAGGAATGGAACAACATTTACCCGCTACTCGCGCCGCCAAATGCGGATTCAGGACCCGACGTTGGCGCCGCCTTGCGCGCCAAGAATGTAGACGCGAAGGGGATGGTTCGCTACGCGGAGGGATTTTTTACTTCGCTCGGCTTCGAGCCTCTGCCCGCAACGTTTTGGGAGCGCTCGCTGTTCACGAAGCCGCGCGACCGCGAAGTGGTTTGCCACGCGAGCGCCTGGGACATTGATTTCGACGACGACCTGCGAATCAAAGTCTGCATCGAGCCCACGGCCGAGGATTTCACGACCGTTCACCACGAGCTCGGCCACAACTTCTACCAGCGCGCTTACAACGATCTCTCGCCTTTGTTTAGGACCAGCGCGAATGACGGATTTCACGAGGCGATTGGCGACACGATCGCGCTGTCGGTCACGCCGGAATATCTGAAACAGATTGGCCTGATCGAGACCGTGCCGCCGCCTTCGGCGGACATTGGCCTGCTGCTCGATCGCGCGCTCGACAAAGTAGCCTTCCTTCCATTCGGCCTGCTCGTCGACGAATGGCGCTGGAAAGTTTTCTCCGGTGAAATCAAGCCAGCCGATTACAACAAATCGTGGTGGGAACTTCGCCGCAAATACCAGGGCGTTACGCCTCCCGTCGCTCGCAGCGAGGCCGATTTCGATCCCGGCGCAAAGTACCACGTGGCCGACAACGTTCCATACGCGCGTTATTTCCTGGCCACAATTTTGCAATTCCAATTCCATCGCGCCTTGTGCAAAGAAGCGGGATACTCGGGCCCGCTGCATCGCTGCTCGATCTACGGAAATAAAGCCGCGGGAGCGAAGCTCGCCAAAATGTTGGCGATGGGCGCGAGCCGCCCGTGGCCGGACGCGCTCGAAGCCATGACGGGCCAGCGGCGGATGGATGCCACCGCCATGCTCGATTATTTCGCGCCACTGAAGAAGTGGCTCGATGAGCAAAATGCAGGGCACAAAGTGGGTTGGAATTAAGTAGCACAGGCTTCAGCCTGTGGGTTTTCGTGGCAGGCGCGACCCAGCTAGGACTAACCCCCACAGGCTGAAGCCTGTGCTACTTAGCCCTTGCGTCTTCGGAACCTCTCTCAGCCGTCGCAAAAAAGCTCGCTACATGCCTGTGGTATAAAGGAATTGAGCGCTATTTGAAGGCGCTGATTTCCTGAGGACCTGTGGACTTTTCCTTCACTGACGAACAGCAGCAACTCCGGCGCACCGTGCGCGAGTTCGCCGAATCGGAAATCGCCCCGCACGTCATGGAATGGGATGAAGTCTCCCAATTTCCATCCGAGCTGATCCCGAAGCTTGCGGAAATGGGCTTGATGGGCGTGATTTTTCCGGAGGAGTATGGCGGCGCGGGCCTTGGCTACGTCGAATATGCGTCGGTCATCGAGGAACTGTCGCGCGTCGATGGCTCGATCGGGCTGATCGTCGCCGCGCACAATTCGCTGTGCACCAATCACATCTACAAATTCGGCACGCCGGAGCAGCGCAAGAACTACGTCACGCCGCTGGCGCAAGGGAAAAAACTCGGCTGCTGGTCGCTGACCGAGCCGCAAGCGGGCTCCGACGCCGGCGGCGCGCGGACCACCGCGGTGCGCAAGGACGGCGGCTGGATTCTCAACGGCTCGAAAACATTTCATCACCAATGGCCACTACGCGGACGTTTGCGTGGCCATGGCCGTGACCGACAAGCCGAAGGGAACGAAGGGAATTTCCGCGTTCGTCGTGGAGAAGGGCAACCCGGGCTTTCGCGCGGGCAAAAAGGAAAATAAGCTGGGCATGCGCGCGAGCGACACGTCGGAAGTAATTTTCAGCGATTGCTTCGTCCCCGGGGAAAATCTGCTGGGCAAGGAAGGCCTGGGCTTCGTGAACACGTTACAGGTTCTGGATGGAGGACGAATTTCGATTGCCGCGCTGGCGCTCGGAATGGCGCAAGGCGCTTATGAAGCTGCGGCCGGATATGCGAAGCAAAGAAAGCAATTTGGAAAAGCCATCAGCGAGTTTCAAGCGATTCAATTCAAGCTTGCCGACATGGCCACCGAAATCGACGCCGCGCGCTGGCTGGTTTACCGCGCGGCATGGCTCGCGGATCAGAAAGGCCCGCGCTTCACGAAGGAATCCAGCATGGCAAAGTTGTACGCGAGCGAAGTCGGCGTGCGCGTGGCCAACGAAGCCGTGCAGATTTTCGGCGGATACGGATTCGTGAAGGACTATCCCGTGGAAAAATTTTACCGAGACTGCAAACTCTGCACCATCGGAGAAGGCACCAGCGAAATTCAACGCATGGTGATCGCGCGCCAGATTCTGGACGCGCGCTGATTCGGTTTTCGTGTGCGGGCTTCCCATCGGTTGTGATAACTTCCTTGTTTCACTCTAGGGCTTGAAATCCCATGTTTACTTGGGCTCGTCTGTGATTTCTCCGTCGTTCACTATGTCCGCATCCATCGAAACGTGGGCCGAGCAAATACGCGCGGGAGATGTCCGCGCCGTTTCCCGCGCGATCACGGCGATTGAGGACCACGACCCGCATGCGGAAGATCTCTTGCAACGGATTTTTCCGGACACCGGGCGGTCCTTTGTGATTGGAGTGACGGGCGCTCCCGGAACAGGGAAGAGCACGCTCGTCGATCGCCTGGCTGCCTGCTATCGAGCGCAGGGGAATCGCGTTGGAATTATCGCGGTTGATCCGACGAGCCCTTACACGGGCGGCGCAATTCTCGGCGACCGCATACGGATGCAAGGCCACGCCAGCGACCCGGGAATATTTATCCGCTCGATGGCGACGCGCGGATTTCTCGGCGGCCTCGCGCGCACGACGGGAGATGTCGCGCTGGTTCTCGACGCCGCCGGAAAACAATATGTGCTCGTCGAAACCGTGGGCGTCGGCCAGGATGAGGTGGATATTGTGCGCCTCGCGGACTGCACGCTTGTCCTGCTCGTTCCCGGCATGGGCGACGACGTGCAAAATATGAAGGCCGGGCTGATGGAGATTGCGGACATTTTCGTGTTGAATAAATCGGATCGCGACGGCGTGGAACGCCTGGAAGCGGAGCTGGAAGCGATGCTGCAACTCGCGCCCGAGCGCGATGGCTGGAAGCCGACGATTATTCGCACTGTGGCGACGGAAAATAAAGGCGTCGACGAACTTGCCGCGGCAATCGCCAAATACCGGGAACGATTCGCAAACAGCGCGGAGCGCCAGGAACGAAAAATCGAACACTGGAGGTCGCGCCTTCTCGCGCTCGCCGGAGAAGCCGTTTTGAAACGCGCGGTTTCGGGCGCGGAGGGCGAAGCCGCGCTCGATAGATTGGCGCGCGAAGTGGCCAGCCGCGGAAAGGATCCCTACGCCGCCGTTCGCGAATTGCTCGCGCGCGCGGACGGCGCGCGGAAAAGCGCATGAAACTCGGCGACCTCGAATTCTGGCTGCTCACGGATGGCACCTTCCGGCTGGATGGCGGCGCGATGTTCGGCGTGATCCCGAAGCCGATGTGGGAGAAAGTTGCGCCGGCCGATGAGCGCAATCGCATCCTCATGGCCATGAATTCGCTGCTGATCCGCGCGGGAGGGAAATGGATTCTGGTCGAGACCGGCGCGGGCGATAAATGGGATGCGAAACGCTCGGACATTTACGCATTCGATGGGCCTCCGCGGCTGCCTGAAAAGCTTGTAACGCACGGCGTTCCCCCGGAAAAGATCGACATCGTCATCAACACGCATCTTCACTTCGATCATTGCGGCTGGAACACGCGCATCGTGAACGGGGAAGCGGTTCCGATGTTCCCTAACGCGCAGTACTTCGTTCAGCGCGGAGAACTCGAGCACGCCAAAGCGCCCACGGACCGCGACCGCGCCAGCTATTTTCCTGAGAACTTTTTGCCGATGGAGAAATCGAGGCAATGGTTGCTGCTCGATCGAGATACAAAAATCGTTCCGGGGGTGGAAGTGATTCGGGCGCCGGGCCACAACGCCGACATGATGTGCGTCCGCTTGACCGGCGGCGGGAAAACGGTTTTCTTCACGGCGGACTTGATTCCCACGGCGGCTCATGTCCCGTTTCCCTGGATCATGGGGTACGATCTGTACCCGCTGACGACGCTGGAGAACAAAAAGAAATGGATTCCCAGGCGACGCGCGGCGAGTGGCTCGTCATTTTCGGGCACGAGGCGAGGACCCCGGCGGGGTATTTGCGCGAGCAACGAGGGAAATACGATCTTGAACCGGTGATGATCGACGTCTAAATTCGCTCTATACGCGAGGATATGGGAATGGCAAAGAAGACGCAGGCAGCAAAGCGGCGCGGCGCGAGCACGGACGCGGTTCGCATCGGCATCATCGGCGGCAGCGGCCTCTACAACATGCCGGGGCTCGAGAAGCCGCGCGAGGTGCGCGTCAAAACGCCGTTCGGGAATCCGTCTGACGCCCTCGTCGTAGGAACGCTCGAGGGAAAGCGAGTCGCCTTCCTTGCCCGGCACGCGCGCGGGCATCGCTTCCTTCCGACGGAGATCAACTACCGCGCCAACATTCACGCGATGAAGCAGCTGGGCGTCGAGAGAATCATTTCCGTGAGCGCCGTCGGCTCCTTGCAGGAAGATTTGAAGCCGCTCGATTTTCTGATTCCCGACCAGTTCTACGATCGCACGCGCCACAGGATCTCCACGTTTTTTGGCGACGGCGTGGTCGCGCACGTGGGATTTGACAAGCCGGTCTGCCCGGTGCTTGCTGGAATTCTCGGCGCCGCGTGCGACCAGGCAAAGGTGCGCGTCCACCGCGGCGGCACGTACATCTGCATGGAAGGGCCGCAATTTTCCACGCTGGCGGAATCGCATGTGTATCGCCAGTTGCGTTTTGAAGTGATCGGAATGACGAATCTGACCGAAGCCAAGCTCGCGCGGGAAGCGGAAATTTGCTACTCCACGGTGGCGATGATCACCGATTACGATTGCTGGCATCCCGATCACGCCTCGGTCACTCTCGAAGAAATCATTTCCAATTTGAACAAGAACGCGGAAAACGCGCAGAACGTGATCCGCGAAGCCGTGCGCAGCATGCCCGCCGAACGTTCCTGCAAGTGCGGGCGCGCCCTCGCTCACGCGATCATTACCGATCCCGCCGTGATTCCGGCCGCGGCGCGCAAGCGCTTGAGCGTAATCGCCGGAAAATACCTGACGCCTGGAGCCCGCTGAAAATGTCCTTACTCGTCGTTGGATCGGTTGCGTTCGATGCCGTGGAAACGCCGCACGGCAAGGTGGACCGCATGCTCGGCGGCGCGGCCACGTATTTTTCCGTCGCCGCAAGTTATTTCACGCACGTCAATCTGGTCGGAATCGTGGGCACGGATTTCACCGAGAAAGACGAGTCCATTTTCAAAGGCCGCCGCATCGATACGCAGGGCCTCGAGCGCGCGGACGGGAAAACTTTCTTTTGGGCGGGCAAGTACAGCGAAAATATGAACGAGCGCACGACGCTCGCCACGGAATTGAACGTGTTCGCCGAATTCAAGCCGCGACTGCCCGAACCATATCAATCCTCGACGCACATTTTCCTGGCCAATATCGATCCGACGCTGCAAGCCTCGGTGCTGCACCAAGTCAAGCGCCGCCCGAGGGTCGTCGCGCTCGACACCATGAATTACTGGATCGAACGCACGCCCGAGGAATTGCGCGAGACGCTCAAGCATACCGACATCCTGGTGATCAACGATTCCGAAACGCGCCAGCTCTCGAACGAGCACAATTTGTTGCGCGCCGCCCGCCACATTTTCAAGCTGGGCCCCAAAGCGCTGGTGATCAAGCGCGGAGAATACGGCGCGATGCTGGTTCATCAAAATCGGACGTTCAGCGTGCCCGCATTTCCCCTGGAAGTGGTCCACGACCCCACTGGCGCGGGGGATTCGTTCGCGGGTGGCTTCATGGGCTATCTCGCGACGGCGCGCAAAGTGGACGATGCCGCGCTGCGTCGCGCCATGGTCTACGGCTCGGTCATGGGCAGCTTCGCCGTCGAAAAATTCGGGCTGGACCGCCTGCGGGCATTGAAAAAGTCGGAAATCAGCGCCCGGGCGCGCCACTTTCACAAGATGACGCAGTTCACCCTGTAACGGGCTCTGGGTTAGCCCAGGCCGAATTGCAATCGGAGCAACATTCGATGCGTTGAATGGGCTTGCGCTTCGCTGGCCCGTTGTATACTTCTTTTTTGCCGCCCCCTTCCATGCCGAAACCTCGCAAGCCGCCGGCGCTCGTCCCGGGGAGCACCATCGCCGTGGTTGCGCCGGCAAGCTCCGCGAAGGAAGAACGCATCCAGCGCGGCTGCGAAACTTTGGAGCGGCTCGACTACCGGGTGAAGAGATACGCCTCGAAAAGCAAGCCGGAGGGATATTTTTCTGCGCCACTTGCGGAGCGGCGCAAACACTTGCAAAGTGCTTTGACGCGCCCCGAGAATCACGCGGTCTTTTGTACCCGAGGCGGATACGGCAGCACGGAGATTCTGGACGGACTCGCAATGGCGGGCCTCAAACAGGCCAGGATTTTTTGCGCGTTCAGCGATTTGACGTCGGTGCATATTTTTCTGTGGCAGAAGCTTCGCTGGGTCACGTTTTACGGCCCGCTGGTGGCCGGAGGATTCGATGCGGGCCCAAATGCCACGGGCGGCTTCGATCCGGACACATTCATGTGGGCCATGACGGCGACGAACAGCGGCTGGACCGCGCCGCTCGAAGGCGAAACGTTCACGCGCGGCACGGCCGAGGGAACGCTTGCTCGGCGGCTGCATCACATTGATCGAAACTTCGATGGGCACGCCGTGGGAGCTCGACACGCGCGGCTCGATCCTGTTGCTTGAGGACGTGGGAGTGAAACCATACCAGCTCGATCGCATGCTGACGCATATGAAACAGGCGGGAAAATTTGAAGGCGTCCGCGGAATCGTCCTCGGAGAATTTCCCGAGTCCGACCCTCCCGAAGGCAGCTCGGTGACGGTCGCCGAAGTTTGCCGCCGCATTCTCGGCCCTCTGCGTATTCCGATGGTCTTTGGCGCGCCGGTGGGCCACACGACGCGCCCGATGCTGACGATCCCGCTCGGGGTCCGGGCGAAACTTCACGCGTCGGGCGAAGGGCGTCTCGAAATTCTCGAACCGGCGGTGCGCGCATGACGAGGCCCATGCATTTTCATCTCTCGGGAATCGGCGGCGCGGCCATGGCGCCGCTCGCGGGCATGCTGGCCGAAAGCGGGCACCGCGTGACAGGCTCGGACGCAGGCGTTTATCCGCCCGCATCGACTCTGCTCGACAGCCTGGGGATCCGCTGGACGAACGGTTTCGACGCCGCCAATCTCGATCCTGCGCCGGACATCGTTGTCCTCGGCAATGCATTGTCGCGCGGCAACCCGGAAGTCGAAGCGGTGCTGGATCGCAAAATTCCGTACCGGTCGCTTCCGCAAACGCTCGAGGATTTCTTTCTGCCGGGCCACGACTCACTCGTCGTCACCGGCACGCATGGAAAAACCACGACGACGTCCATGCTTTCCTGGATTCTGCATCACGCCGGGAGGCATCCGAATTTTCTGATCGGCGGCGTGGCTGAAAATTTTGGGCGCAGCTTCGGACTGGGCGGCGGAGATGAATTTGTGCTCGAGGGCGATGAGTACGATTCCGCGTTTTTCGATAAAGGGCCGAAATTTCTGCACTATCATCCGCAGGAAGTCATCATCACATCGCTGGAATTCGATCACGCCGACATTTACGACAATCTCGCGGCAATCGAGCTGCAATTCCGGCGCATGGTGAATCTCGTGCCCAGTCGCGGGCGAATCGTGGCCTGGGGCGAGAGCGAAACCGTTCGCGGCGTCGTGCAAAAAGCATTCTGTCCTGTCGAGACGTACGGCTTCGCCCCCGGCGTGGATTGGCTCGCGGGCGACCTGGAAATTTCCGATGGAGAGACGCGCTTCCGAGTTTCGCACCAGGGAAAGGAAGTGGCGCGCGTGAGCATGGCCCTTGCCGGCCGCCACAATGTCCTGAACGCGGTCGCGGCCATCGCCATTGCGCACGGCCGCGGCGTAAGCGGCGAAGCAATTGCGGACGCGATGGCGGAGTTTCGCGGCGTCCTGCGGCGCCTGGAAGTGAAAGGGGAAGCGTCCGGCGTTCTAATTGTCGACGATTTTGCGCACCACCCCACGGCGATCCGCGCGATCGATCGATGCGGCGCGCCATCGCTGGCCCGGCCGGAAATTGTGGGCCATCTTCGAACCTCGTTCGAATACGATGAGGCGCAGGGTATTCGAAAACGATCTGGCCGCGTCTCTCGCGACAGCGGATGCTGCCATCCTTGGCGCGGTGAACCGGGCAAATCTTCTCAGCGATGAAGAGCGGATGTCTCCTACTCGCGTTCTTGAAACGATCCGGGGCTCTGGCCGGCAGGCGGAGGGATTTGATTCTGCCGAGGAGATTGCGGAATATCTCGCCTCCGAAACGCGCCCCGGCGATCTCGTCCTCGTAATGTCCAACGGCAGCTTTGACGGGCTCTGTGGAAAATTGCTCGGCAAGCTGCAGGATCGCGGCGCTCCAGCGGGGAAATTCAAAGCATGATTTTTCACTCTCGCTTCTGGCCGCGCGCCGCGATCCTGGCGGCCGTTTTCTACTTTGCATCGCCCGCGCACGCCACCATCGATTACACGGTTTCACTCTCTCATCCCGAGCGGCACATTTTTGGAGTGACGATGCGCATCCCGAAGGTGCGCGATCAAGTGACGCTCCAAATGCCCGCGTGGAACGCTCTCTACCAGATTCGCGATTTTTCCTCGCACATGATGCAGGTCATCGCCACGGACGAGGAAGGACATCCGCTCCCCATGCGGAAGCTCGACAAAGAGACCTGGAGCGTCTCGGGGAACGGCACCGTCACCGTGAGTTACCCCATTTTGTGGGACGAACCGGGGCCCTTTGCGTCGCAGTTGAACGCGGATCACGCGTTTCTCAATTTTGCCATGGTGTTGTTGTACGTGCCGGACCGCAGAGCCGAGGACACAAAAGTGGCGTTTGATGATGTGCCGGAGGGTTGGCGCGTGGCGGTCGAGTTAGACGCCGCCGGAACGGCCGCGGGCCATCGTTCCGGCGACTATGTTGCCCCTAGCTACGACGCGCTCGTGGACGCGCCGGCGGAAATCGGCCATTTCGACGAGTATCGAATGGAAGCCGGCGGAAAGACCATTCGCATTGTCATTCACGGCGATCCCGGCGACCGCTCGCGGCTGGTGGAATCGCTTAAGCGCATCGTCGATTATGATGTTTCGTTGATGGGCGGCGCTCCGTATCGAGAATATCTTTTCCTGTTTCACGTGGGGAGTAATTTCGGCGGCGGCGGGATGGAGCACATGAATTGCACCGCCATTTCCGCAGACGTCGCGGCGCAATTGCCCAGCTATTCGGCGCATGAATTTTTTCACGCGTGGAACGTGAAGCGCATTCGGCCGCAGTCCCTGGAACCGGTGGATTACACCAGGGAAATGTGGACGCGCTCGCTCTGGTTCGCGGAGGGCGTGACCAACACGTATGGATCCTATGCGCTCGAGCGCACGGGGCTCTGGTCCGCGCAGCAGTTTTACGCCAACCTGGCGGACGAAATCAGGGAGCTCCAGTCCCGTCCCGCGCACCGGTGGCAAAGCGTGGAGCAATCGAGCCTCGATGCGTGGTATGAAAAATATCCGCTCTACAATCGCTCCGAGGAAAGCATCTCGTACTACAACAAGGGGCAGATCGTAGGCGTCCTGCTTGATATCCTGATCCGCGACCGGACCGACAACCGGGCCAGCCTCGATGACGTCTTGCGGGCGCTCAATGTGGAGTACGCGCAGCGAGGGCGTTTCTACGAGGAAAGCGAAGGACTGCGCGGCGTAATGGAGGAAGTGATTCGCAAGAAAGCGCCCTCCGCGGATTCCGATCTGAGCGATTTCTTCAGACGCTACATTTCGGGATCCGACGAGATCCCCTATTCGGATTTCCTGGCGCGCGCCGGATGGACCATTCGCGATACGAGCCAGCGTCGCGCAACCCTGGGGTTCTCTATCAACCGCGACAACGGCGCCCCCGCGACCATTACATCCGTGGATCGTGAAAGCGGTGCGAGCGAGGCCGGCTTGAAAGAGGGTGATGTCCTGACTGCTTTGAACGGCGAACCATTCCCCCGCGCCCCGGAGCGCTGGCTCCGCGACCACCAGCCTGACGAGCGCGTTACAGTAAAGGTCCAGCGGGGCGGGGAAGAAAGGAATTTTTCCTTTCCGCTTGGGCGGCAAACCGACGCGGCTTTCCAGATCACCGAAATAGCGTCCCCCACGGAAAGGCAGCGGCGCATACGAGACGGCATCCTGCGCGGCGCAACCACTCCCTGACATGATACGCACGGCATTTGTCGCGATCGCGATGGCGCTCAGCACCCTTGTGCTTGGCCCGCCGCTCATTTTGCTGACTCTGGTGACCAAGTCGGCGACCCTGATGTATTGGACCGGCGTGAAAATGGTGGTGATCGTCACGCGGATTGCAGGGGAGAAAGTCACCGTGATTGGCCGCGAAAACATTCCCCCGGGCGTTTGCCTGTTTGCCGCCAATCACACCAGCAACGCGGACGCGCCGGCCATTGTCGGCGCCATTCCGCGGCGCATCGCCATACTGGGAAGGAAGTCGCTGTTTGATATTCCCATCGTCGGAGCCGCGTTTCGCCTGGCGAAATTTGTTCCCGTGGACCGCGAAGATCGCGATGCGGCGCTCGCCAGCGTCAAGCAGGCGGTGGAATATATCCGGGAAGGATTTTCTTTCCTGGTTTATCCCGAAGGAACGCGCAGTCCGGACGGGCGCCTTCACCGGTTCAAGAAGGGTTCGTTTGTCATTGCCATCGAGGCGGGCATTCCGATTGTGCCGGTTGCGTGTTCCGGAGCGCATCGCATTATGAAAAAAAACTCGCTCATCATCCGGCCCGGAAAAGTGACGGTGCGATTTGGAAAGCCGATCGATGCGTCGGCATACACGGTTGAGCAGCGCGACGAGCTTGCGCAACGCGTGCACGACGCCGTTGCCGCCGAACTGCCCGAAGATCAACAACCTGCCAGGTAAACGGTTCTTCGGGGTTGCCTTACTGCTCGGCTGTTTTCTTCCCGTCAATTTCTCCGGAAAGCCGGCGCACCCTCTTCTGAATTTCGGGCAAGCGCTTGAGCGCCGCGATTACTTTCAGATACAACTTATTTTCCATGACGGGCGAGCCGGACCACATGGTGCCCGGCGGGACGTCCAAATGCAATCCACTCTGCGCGGTGATGATGGCGCCATCCCCGATATCGAGGTGCCCCGCTGAACCAGCTTGTCCCGCAAGGATGCAGCGGTTTCCCACGCGCGTCGATCCCGCCAGGCCGACCTGCCCGCACAGAATCGTGTCCTCGCCGACTTCGCAGGCATGGCCGACGAGCACGAGGTCATCGATCTTCGCGCCGCGGCGGATGCGCGTTTCTCCGACGGTCGCGCGGTCGATGCAGGCATTGGCCTGAATTTCGACGTCGTCCTCGATCACCACGGGAGCGTTCTGGATGATTTTGTGCCAGCGTCCGTCCGAGCGTTTTGCGAAACCGAAGCCGTCGCCGCCGATGACCACGCCATTTTGCAGAATGACCCGGTTGCCGATGGTGCATCTCTCTCGCACCACCGTTTGCGAATGCGCGAGGAAATCATCGCCGATTCGCGTATCCCGGTAAATGGTCACGAGGCTGTGCAGCACCGCGCCACGGCCAATTTCCACGCCTTCATCCACAAAACAGTGCGGACCGATGTGCGCTCCGCCGCCGATCTTCGCGGATTTCGCCACGACGGCGGTCGGATGGATTCCCGGAGGATAGGCCGCAGGGGCGGAAAACAAATCAATCGCCCGCGCGAAATCGAAATACGGGTTCCCTGAGCGAAGGGCAGCGAGAGGCGGCAAGCCGGGGCGGCGTTCGATAGCCGTTTTTTCACCCACGAACACGGCTGACGCAAGCGTCTTGGCAAGCTCTCGAGAGTATTTCGGGTTTGACAAAAACGTAATTTCGCCGGCGCGTGCGTTTTCGATCCCCGCAACGCCGTGAACTTCAACATTTTCGTCGCCTTGCAACTTGCAGCCCAATCGCGCGGCCAGCTCGCCGAGTTTCATGTCTCGCTCTCCTCGAAAAATCCGCTTCCGCAGATTTCAAAATCAAAGCCGCCCCGTCGCTCACTGTACATCATTCCAAAGCCATGCCGAAATTGGAACACAGGGCCGAATTGTCTTCTTATGTGTTTCGAGAGAGCTGCCGCGATTCGGCTTATTTCCTTGCACGCTTGCGCGCCAAGACATTCGACATGGAATGGCCACCATTCTTGGCACATTGACGATCCATTTCAGTGAGGGATTTCCGCGGCTCTGGTATTATTTTATAAGAGCATCGAGCGTATGCGAAAACGGCGCGGGAAATCCGTGAAGGAGAAAAAGATGGCTATCACTTTGTACGGTTTGTGTCCCAGCTGTAATAACCGCTATTACAGCGCGGGAGCGCCCAAATTTTGCGGCAAATGCGGAACGCAAGTCATTACAAATTGTCCAAAATGCAAGACCCCGTTGGCGCATTCCAAGGAGCACCTGGCCGATTACTGTGAATCCTGTGGCGTCGCCCTGCGTATCTCGTAACACCTCGCAAGAGAACCGCCGAAAAATATCAACGCAAATTTGGCGCAAACCGCAAACGTGAAGCCCAGGAACGCCAATCTCCCGATTGGCGCTTTGCGTAAAGCCATTTCCCGAGAGAAATGCCGATCAATCATTAAAAAGTCCCGGCTGCGGCGGCGCAGCGGGCTTCCGGCGGGCGATTCCCACAACCCCGAGCACAGTCATTTCCGTCAGCGCGGTCCGCGGGATAAAAATTCGCAGCGTCGTGCCGTGCAAATCGGGCGGAGTAATTTGCACGCCCCGATCCAGCAAGGAGAGCAAATCATTGGGGACGACGCCCTCAATCGTGTCCTCGTCGCGGAACTTCAAGCGGACCCACAAGCCATCCAGCTTGGGCCTGGAGAGGAACGCTTTCCGCTCGGGCTCGAAGTCGTCGGCAAATTCGCGCACAAAATAAATACTGCGCACGTCTTTTACGGCAAAATTCCGCTGCTCCCCGTCGGGCGTGAGCAAATCGAGTGTCTCCGCTTCGCCAAGTTTGCTGGGGTTCAAGTACCCGCGCAGGACGCTGCGATCGAGGAATCGCACGACGACTTTCTTGTGCGTAGAGGCTGGAGTTCGTACTTTCACGGAAACGGACCCGAAGCGCGGGCCTTGCGAGTCGGGCGCAACTATGTTATGTTAAGCGATCTTTTGCTGTCAAGTGTATACTTTTCAAAGGTTTAGACAGAGGCTAAGACTGGGGGCCTCGCTCTTTTGACCGAAACCGCCACCCATAAACGGCAGATTCTCAAGTCTGCTTCCATCATCAGCGTCATCACGGTCGTCAGTCGGATTCTCGGGTACGTCCGTGACCAGCGGTTAACCCTTCTCTTGGGCACCAGCGGCATAGCCGATGCTTTCGTGCTGGCCTACCGGATTCCGAATGTCCTTCGGCGACTCGTTGGGGAAGGCTCCATGACGGCTTCCTTCATTCCGGTGTTCACCGATTACATGAGGAATCGCACCCGGGAAGAGACCTGGGCGTTCGCAAACCGTTTATTTTGGACGTTTTGCGTCGTTTTGTCCGCTCTGACCGTACTCGGCGTCATCTTTTCTCCTCTCTTTGTCCGGTTCTTCTCCATGTTCGGAAAGAATCAGGTCCAGCTGGATGCAATCTATTTGAACCGCTTGATATTCCCATACATCTTGTTCATTGGGATGGCGGCGCTGGCCATGGCCATCTTGAACTGTTTCCATATCTTTGGGCTGCCTGCTGCCACGCCAATTCTGCTGAATATCTCCTTTATTGTCTTTTCGGTAGCGGTTGTTTGGAAACATTTCTCGAGCCCAGCCGCAGCGCTCGCCGTCGGCGTTCTGGTCGGAGGGATCTTCCAGTTCTTTTTGCAAGTCCCGCAATTGGTGAAGCGGGGAATGAATTTCAAGTTTGCCGTATCGTTTACGGACCCTGGGGTTCGCCGCGTGGCGCGGCTCATGGTTCCGGGGTTTATAGGCATCGGCATTGCGCAGATCAATTTGCTGGTGGACACGATTTTTGTGAACGCCAAGGTGATGCCGGAGGGAAGCTTGGTTTCTCTCTACGTCGCCGACCGCGTGACCGAACTCGTCCTGGGCGGTTACGCCATTGCCGTGGCGACGGCGATTCTCCCGATGATGTCGCATCAAGCTTCGGCAGGGGACTACGAGGGGATGAAGAAGACGTTTCTTTTTTCGTTGCGCATCGTTTCCTTTATTACGATTCCGGCGGCAGTTGGCCTGGTGATCCTGCGCGAACCCATCGTGCAAGTGCTATTTCAACATGGCCGATTCGTTGCGGAATCCACGCGCCTGACGGCCCGCGCGCTGCTGTATTATTCGATCGGGCTCCCCGCCTTCGCGGCGGTGAAATTGATCGTTCCGGCGTTTTATTCGACACAGGACACGCGGACTCCGGTGCGAGTGGCCGTGATTACGATGCTTGCAAATGTCCTGCTCAACGTGATTTTTCTTTTTTATTTCTTTGCCAAGCTGAAAAACGGCGGGCCGGCATTGGCGAGCGCGCTGGCGGGCTATTTCAATGTTTTCACTTTATTTGTTATTTTCCGTTTGCGATTTGGACGCCTGGGAACCCGCGAGATCGCGGCCTCTCTCGCAAAAATCGCAGTCTGCGCGGGCGCGATGGGGGTCGTCTGCTGGGCCGCGCTGCGGTATTCGCAGTTTGATAATATTGAGCACTTTCTGCCACGGCTGCTCGTTTTTATTGCGCTCATTGGCGGCGCGACGCTGACTTTTCTGGGGCTTGCGTGGGCCATGCGTTGCGCCGAGATCAGCGAAGTGTACGGCATCGCGTTTCATTCGGCCGGTGCGGAATCGGGGAAGCAAGGAATCGTGGGATAAACAGCCATGGAATCGACCATTCATGTTTTTCTGAGCTATTTGCGCGTGGAAAAAGGCCTCGCGCAGAATACGATTCTGGCCTATGGCCGCGACCTCAAGCGGTTCGCGGAATTCCTCCGAAAGCGCCACAAAGAGCGAATGGAAGACGTCACCCGGGAAGACGTTGTCGATTTTCTTTCCAGCCTGTACAAAGAAAAACTGGACAGCCGCTCCGTGGCGCGGTATCTGGTTTCGCTCCGGGGACTCTATAAATTCGGGATGATGGAAGGCACAGTCGACACGGACCCGACGGAGAACCTGGAGTCGCCGAAAGTCCGCAGCAGCCTGCCGACGTATCTGCGGGTCGAGGAAATTGACAAGTTGCTGCAGGCCCCGAACCTCGCGACTCCGATCGGGCTGAGGGACCGGGCCATGCTGGAGGTCCTGTATTCCACGGGACTGCGCGTTTCTGAATTGTTGAATCTCCGCATTTCCGATATCGATATGCGCATCGGCTGCGTCCGCTGCATCGGCAAGGGAGATAAGGAGCGCCTGGTGCCCATCGGACGCAAGGCCATCGAGGCCGTCGAGCAATATCTGGCGCAGGGGCGCCCAAAATTTGCCAGGCCGTCGAGTCCTCCGCCGCACAATCAAAGCCTGTTTTTGACGAGGATCGGCCGAAGGCTCAGCCGCGTCGGCATTTGGAAGATCCTGCACGATTATGGAATGAGGCTGGGCTTGCGCGGTCGCCTCACGCCGCACAAGCTGCGCCACAGTTTTGCCACGCACCTTCTGGAAGGGGGTGCGGACCTCCGTTCGGTCCAGCTCATGCTGGGCCACGCGGATATTTCCACGACTCAGATTTACACGCACGTGGTCGAGGAGCGCTTGAAACAAATTTATAAAGCGCATCACCCGCGGGCGTGAAGGCCATAAGCCAATCCACGGGACCGCTTCCGTGGCGCGATAAATTCGATCGGGTGCGGGGACGCAGGGAAGGAAGCGGCGTCTCCGGCCGAGGACGGTATACGCATGCCTGATTACATGTTCCAGCTCGAAAGCCGGCTCTCCCCGGAGCAGCGTGCCGCAATGCTTCGCATCCAGGAACTTGCCACCGAGGCCGAGGCCAACCTTTATCTCGTCGGCGGCGCCGTGCGTGACGTCGTCTCCGGAATGTCCATTCGCGATTTGGATTTCACCATCGAGGGAAACCCGTCGCGCATCATTCGCGAACTGGAAAAGGGCGGCGCGAAGGTGACGAAGGAAGACGAATCGCAGCGCGCCGCCGAATTGCTCCTCTCCGGTGATGTGGATGCGAGCATTTCGGCCGCGCGCGAGGATATTTATGCGCGCCCCGGAGCGAAACCGGAGACTCGATTTTCCACGATCATGGAAGATCTGCGGCGCCGCGATTTCTCCATCAATGCGATTGCGATTTCCTTGAATCCGAATTCGCGCGGCTTGCTCCTCGATCCCACCAATGGCCTTGCCGACCTCGAACGGCGCGAGATTCGCGCGCTTTTGATTCACAGTTTCACGAACCAGCCCGTGCGACTCTTGCGCGCGCTGCGCTATGAGGCCCGGATGGGCTTCAAGATGGAGTCTCGGACCAGGGACTGGTTCAACCTGGCCATCGAGCGCGGATTGCAAGAAACGATCTCGCAGGAGGACGCCGGCGGCGAGTTCCGGCAGGTCACCCGCGAAGAGAAACCGGCTGCGGTCCTCAAGGCCTGGGAATCGCACGGCTTGATGGGCGTTGTGCACCCGCTGCTTCAGAAGCGCCATCCCGACTATGACGCCATCAACCGGATGTTTCGGGTCCGCGAGGATATGGTTTCGTCGGGGCTGCGCCCACGCCTGTTTGCTCCGGTCACCATCGCGATTCTCGGCCGGCTGAAGGACAGCGAGCGGAAATCCGTGCTCAGCCGAATGTCGCTCCCTTCCTCGGAATTGCGCTCGGTGCAGGATGTGGAGCCGGAAGCCCTGAAAATTGTGAAGCTGCTCTCCGGCCCCAAGACGGCGGCCGCGCGTGACGCCTACGCATTCCTCGAGAGGGCGCCGCTGGAATTGCTGGCCTACATTCTCGCCGAATCGAACAACGGGAAAGCTGTCGGCAAAATTAAGACTTACTTCAGCAAGTGGAAGCCGATTCGACAGGCGCTGCCGGGGGTCGCCACGGAGCTCGAGGTTCTCGGAATGGAGCGAGGCGCGAAGTTCGACAAAGTGGTGGAAGATTTCTTCCAGTTGCAGCTCCTCGGCCGCGCGCGCAAGCCCGAGGACCACGCCAAGATCCTGCGCAAGCTAGCCGGGATCAAGGAACTGCCTAAGAAGGTTGAAGAAAAGAAAAAACCGGAGAAGCCGAAGAAGAAGGGCGAGTTGGCTGTCAAGCCGGAAGCAGCGGCGGCTGGGCCGGTGACTCCCGCAAAAATACAGCCTCACCGCATGGCGCCGGGAAAATCGGCTCCCGCGCCAACCCCGAAGCCGAAATCCAAATCGAAGAAGAAATAAATAGGATTGACTTCAGTTGTTCATATATGGGTTCACGAGTTCATCAAATTCCTCGACGGTTTTGCACTTCTTGTCAGATTGCTCGCAGGTGATTACTCTGTCATCCGTTCTGGCATTCGGCTTGAAAAAGATCATGTGGTTTTCATGGAAGTTTGCGTATTTGACGTTCTCATAGACATCCCAAAACGACAAGTCATTCGTCCATGAGTCACCCAAGCCTGGACCGTCGTAATGATACTCAACAAGGATAAAGCACTTGTTCAGCGATCTGTTGTAGTGGTTGGTGAAATTCAACAGATCCGTGTCCTTGTCACGGGCCCAATTTTCGTTGAACCACGTCTTGGCTTCTTTTGAACACTTTGCCTGTAATACATAGTTGGTTGTCGCGTGGCTCTTATCAACTTCGGCATTCAATTCCTGATTCCGCTTTTCCAGGCCGGCGATCTTCTCATCTTGTCCGCACCCTATCGCCATGTGCAGGACGACCCCGAACACGGTCATTGGCATGCGCATCATAGCCCCCCGGACCTCATTCTGAAGCTGTGAAAAAACCTATTTGCCAATGTTTTTGCGGGTTTTGGGGGTGATACAAAATGTATCCTGAGGTGCGAATAATCGCTTGTAGGGCTTCTAATTGAGAAATGTTTTTGAGGCCATTTCCGAGTTTGGGTTATTTCACAGCTTCTCTTTGAGGGGCGGGGCTTTTGACTTGATCACCACGGGCTGGAGCAACGCATTGGATTGATGCGGACCGATCAACTGTCCTTCCTCGGGTAGAATGAAAGGCTGCTCTGGGGGCCAATCCCAGCACAATGGAAAACGCATCGCTCCATTGGGTGACTCGGAATAAGAATTCGAGCGGAATCGTTGGCATCCCATCGGGTTTCCTTGACATTATCGCCCCCTCAGATATGCTTAAAACAGTGCCAGATCGTCCTCTGGAGGGTTAACCCGTGAACTTCGATATCCACGATGCGGCCCTTGAGGCCAGAATTAAAAAACAGCTTCAGGCGACCGGCTCGGGCAGCGTCGAGGAAGTATTGCTCCGTTTGCTGGAGACGCAAGAAGCACAGGACCGTTGGCTTTTGGAGAACAGGGAAACAATTGACGCAAAGATCAGTCACGGGATCGAGCAGCTCGACCGTGGCGAAGGAATCCCCGAAGATGAATTGGGCGCTCACCTAGCGAAACTGAAAAACCGAACCTAAATGAGCGTGCGCTACGTTCTTGCGCCACAAGCAGCACTCGACCTCGTCGAAATCTGGGGTTACATTAAAGAGCAGACGAGCGTCACGATGGCGGATCGCGTGGAATCGACCATCCGCGAACGAATCGCTTTTCTCGCGGGAACTCCAGGAGCAGGGCACCGCCGCAAGGATTTGACAGAGCAGGATGTGAAATTTTTCCCCGTCTACTCTTATTTGATTGTGTATCGGCCCGAGACGAAACCGCTCCAAATCGCTTCCATTCTTCACGGCCGCCGGGATGTGGAGCAAATCCTCAAAGACCGCTAATGAGCGACGGCTCACCACTAACCCCAAAAACTAAATCGTGGCGTAGCCAAAACCGGCGCGCGAGATTAGAATAGCGTCCGGCATGGAAACTCCCAGATTCGTTCACCTGCATCTGCACACGGATTACAGTTTGCTGGATGGTGCGTGCGACCTCGAAGAGGTCGTCGATGAAGCGGCGCGCCGGAAGATGCCGGCGGTGGCCGTCACCGATCACGGAAATCTTTTTGCGGCGGAATCGTTCTACCACGCGGCCAAGACGCGGGGCGTGAAACCGATCATCGGCTGCGAAGTGTATGTCGCGAAGGGAAGCCGGCACGATCGCGGCGAAACGCCGCAGCGCGATGCCGCCAATGGCCACGCGAATCCGGCGGTGGCGGAGCCGGGCCAGCGCGGAGCAAACCACCTCGTCCTGCTCTGCGAAAGTGCCGAAGGCTACCGGAATCTGATCAAGCTTGTCTCCGCGGGATACCTGGAAGGCTTTTATTACAAACCCAGAATCGATTACGACCTGCTGGCAAAGCACAGCCGCGGGCTGATCGCTTTGTCGGCGTGTTTGCGCGGCGCCGTCACCGAAAATCTGGTGGAGGAACGGCCGGACGAGGCCCGCGAAGCCGCTTACCGCCTGCGCGACATTTTCGGGAAGGGAAACTTCTTCCTGGAAATTCAGGACCAGGGACTGGAAATCGAAAAGCGCGTCAACCCGAAAATTGTGGGCCTCTCGCGCGAAACGGGCATTCCGCTCGTCGCGACAAACGATTGCCACTATCTGAAGCATAGCGACGCGCACGCCCAGGAAGTGTTGCTCTGCATCCAGACCGGCAAGACCATGAGCGACACGCACCGCATGAAATTTGCCACCGACCAATTTTTCTTTAAGACCGCGGAAGAAATGGCGCAGGTATTTGGCGAACTCCCCGAAGCGCTCGAACGCACGGTGGCGATCGCCGAGCGCTGCAACGTAAAGATCGACGCCATGCAGAATTCTTTTCCGGACTTCCAGGTTCCCGAAGGACACACGGTCGACACTTATTTCGAGGCTGTCTCCCGCGAAGGCTTCGTTGCCCGCGTGCCGGTTCTCGAGGCGCGCGCCAAGGCCGGCATGCTCCGCAAAACGCTGGCCGAATACGAAGCGCGCCTGACAAATGAAATCCGGATGATCCAGAAGATGCGCTATGCCGGATATTTCCTGATCGTCTGGGATTTTATTCGTCATGCGAGGGCGCAGGGAATTCCCGTAGGGCCGGGGCGCGGCTCCGCGGCGGGCAGCCTGGTGAGTTACGCGCTGCAGATCACCGACGTCGATCCGCTGCAATACGATTTGCTGTTCGAGCGCTTCCTCAATCCGGAACGCGTGTCGATGCCCGATATCGATATCGACTTCTGCATGCGGCGCCGCGGCGAAGTGATTGAGTACGTCACGGGAAAGTACGGCCGGTCGAACGTGGCGCAGATCATCACGTTCGGGACCATGGCGGCCAAGGCGGCGATCAAAGACGTGGGCCGCGCCATGGATTTGCCTTACGGGGAAGTGGATCGCATCGCGAAGCTGGTTCCAGCCCAGCTCAACATCACGCTGGACGAAGCGTTGAAGCAAGCGCCGCAACTCAAGAGCCTGATCGAAGGCGACGCTCGCTATACGGACCTGATGCAAGTGGCCAAGCGCCTGGAGGGCCTTGCGCGGCACGCTTCCACGCACGCCGCAGGCGTCGTGATTTCGCCCGAGCCGCTCACCAACATCGTCCCGCTGTACAAGTCCAACCGGGATGAAATCACGACGCAGTACGACATGAAGGGCCTGGAGCATATCGGCCTGCTCAAGATGGATTTCCTGGGCCTGACGACGCTCACCGTGCTGGACGACACCGAGCACATGATCGAGCAGAATCGCAGCGCCACACATCGATCTGAGCACGCTGCCGCTGGATGACGAGGCAACCTACAAACTTTTCGCGCGCGGCGAAACGACGGCGATTTTTCAATTTGAGTCGCACGGCATGCGGGACATCCTGCGCCGCTACCAGCCCACGCGCCTGGAAGATCTCACCGCTCTCAACGCGCTGTACCGTCCCGGCCCGATTCAGGGCGGCATGATCGACGACTTCATCAACCGCAAGCACGGGAAAAAGAAAGTCGCGTACGATCTGCCCGAGCTGAAGGAAATTCTCGAAGAGACCTATGGCGTAATTCTGTATCAGGAACAAGTCATGCAGATCGCCAACCGCCTGGCCGGCTTTTCGCTCGGCGAAGCCGACATTCTGCGCCGCGCGATGGGCAAAAAGAATCGCGAGGAAATGGCGGCGCAGCGCGAAAAATTCCTGGCCGGATGCGCCACGCGAAAAGTTCCGGCGAAAAAGGCCGAGAAAATTTTCGACCTGATGGCGGAATTCGCCGGCTACGGTTTCAATAAATCGCACTCGTGCGCCTACGCGTTGCTCGCCTACCAGACCGCGTATTTGAAAACGCATTATCCGGTCGAGTTCATGGCCGCGCTGCTCACCTCGGAAACGGGCAACACCGAAAAAGTGGTGAAGTACATCAACGAAGCGCGCGGCATGGGCATCACGGTCCTTCCGCCCGATGTCAATTCGAGCGATCTCGATTTCACTCCCGTTGGCGAAGCGATCCGCTTCGGACTCCGCGCCATCAAGAACGTCGGAGAAAACACGGTCAAAGGAATTCTCGACGCGCGCGCGGAACTCGGGCGCTTCACCTCGATCTACCAATTCTGCGATCACATCGATACGCGCCTGTTGAACAAGCGCGTCCTCGAAAGCCTGATCAAATCGGGCGCCATGGATTCCCTCGGCTCGCGGCGGTCGCAAATGTACGCGGTCATCGACCGGTCCATGGAAAAGGCGCAACGCCGCCAGCGCGAAAAAACCAGCGGCCAGCACGGCCTGTTCGGCGGCGCCTCAGCGGCAGCAGAACCC
Organism: uncultured Acidobacteriota bacterium; assembly: GCA_963832265.1. Classification (GTDB taxonomy): domain Bacteria; phylum Acidobacteriota; class Terriglobia; order Acidiferrales; family UBA7541; genus Palsa-360. The sequence continues at coordinate 1,283,129 of CAWHTN010000020.1, read as the reverse complement.
GAGGACGAGCCGTTGCCCGATCTCGAAGAATGGCCCGAGCACGAAACGCTTTCTGCGGAATTCGCGACGGTAGGCTTTTATATTTCCGGCCATCCGCTCTCGAAATTCGGCTCCAAGCTTGCGGAGCTGGGCGCCATCGATCTCGCCGCAGTGGAAGGACGCAGGAACGGCGAAGAGATTACCGTCGCGGGCATCGTGGTCGCGATGCGCAGCATGCGTTCGCGCAAAGGGGAGCGCTGGGGAATTCTCACGTTGCAGGACATGACCGGGGTACTCGAAATTCTCGCGTTTCCGGAATCGTTCGCGCGTCTCGAAGCCGTGTTCAAGAGCAACGCGCCGCTGGTTCTGAAGGGCCGCGTGAACGTGGAAGAAGCGGGCACGCGCCTTGCGGTCATGGACGCGCGGAAACTCGAAGACATGGGGCAACGTCCTCCGAATGTCATGCGGGTTCGCGTAAATCTGGGAACGGTCGACGCCGGAGTGCTCGATGAACTGAAGGAGCTATTCACGAACAAGCCCGGTTCGTGCTCGGTCGCGTTCGATCTCGTTTCGCCGGAAGGAGCGGTAGCCACGCTTCGCGCCGATCAGCGCGTCCGCGCGGATCAGGAACTCGTCCGCGAAGTTTGCCGCCTGTGCGGTGACAATGCCGTGCAGCTCGAAGCGCGCGCGTAGCTCCCGTAGGACAGGCTTCAGCCTGTCGGTTTTCAGTGCGCGAACCTAGTCGAAGTGCGACAGGCTGAAGCCTGTGCTACTAAAATCTATGGCCCGAGAAACTCGAAAACAGGAAATCGAAAAGCTGGAGCGGGAATTGGCCGACCTGCAGCGCATGGCGAGGCCGGAAATTCCTTCCGCGGAACTCGACCGCGTTCGCGGCGAAGTCGCGCAATTGCGCCGCGACTTCTACGAACACATGGGCGCCTGGCAGCGGACGCTTCTCGCGCGCCATCCGCAGCGGCCCTACATGATGGACTACGTACGCCTCCTGTTTGAGGATTTCCACGAACTGCACGGCGACCGCGCGTACGGCGATGATGCCGCGATGGTAACGGGTTTTGCGCGCTACCGCGGGCGTCCTGTCGTGCTTGTTGGCCAGCAAAAGGGGCGGGACACCAAGCAGCGCGTGGCGCAAAATTTCGGCCAGGCCAAGCCCGAGGGCTACCGCAAGGCGCTACGCGTCATGCATCTCGCGGCAAAATTTGGACGCCCGATTTTCACGTTCATTGACACGCCGGGCGCTTATCCGGGCATCGACGCGGAGGAGCGCGGCCAGGCGGAAGCCATCGCGCGAAATTTGCGCGAGATGGCCCGCCTGCCCGTTCCGATTGTGGTGACCATTACGGGAGAGGGCGGGTCGGGCGGCGCACTGGCCATCGCCATCGGCGATCAAATAAACATGCTCGAGAATTCCGTCTACTCCGTTATTTCTCCCGAGGGTTGCGCGTCGATTCTGTGGCGCGACGCGGCGAAAGCAGAAGTAGCCGCCGAAGCGCTGAAAATTACCGCGCCCGACTTGAAGGAATTCGGAATCATCGACGAAATTGTATCCGAGCCGGAAGGCGGCGCGCATCTCGATCACGAAGCCTCGGCCGCGCTCCTCGGCAGCGTTCTCGACGACTCGCTGCGCGACCTTTCGCGGCTAACGATTCCCGAACTCCTCGACCGGCGCTACGAAAAATTCCGCCGCATGGGACAGTTTTTCGAGGCCGCTAAAATCTAGTCCGCCTTCCTAACCTTACAATAATGGCGAGCCTGAAATCCGTTGTGCGGATGTAGTTGTAGGGGCACGACATGTCGTGCCCCTACAACTGAAATTGAAGAGCACTGTTTTGCCCTAAATCGGTTAAGTTTCATTTGGATGAAGAAACGCCGAGAGACAAACAGTGCATACGATTACCTCTCTTGGGCAGGAGGGTTGCGCGGACCGCGCGCGCGGTGACGCCGTTTGGCGGTTGGTGGTGTTCTTCGGTTTTTGCGCGATCGGCTATGTCGAGGCGTGAGCGCTGTTTGCCGTTTCGCCTCATTTCTCCCAACGCCATCGATCCGTCGGACCTTCACGCGTTTTTGCTGGCGGTGCTGGCGTAGCGCGCGTTTTGCGCACTCCAGTGTGTTGCGTGCCGACACCGCGCTGCACCAGTGCTGCCTGTCACGTTTTCCCAGCGACTACACTTACGCTCTTGTTCGCGCTTCGTACAGGACAGTGCCAGCGATTTTTTCCTAGCTGTGGCGTGCAGATGGAGCGCTTCCGATGTGCCGCGGATACAGTTTGATTTCTCGACGGTGTTTGAGCGTTACGGAGCAACAGGGAGCGTTGCGCGGTCCGTCCGCGCGCATGACGACCCTCACACCATCCGCTGATCGCGGTGCTGGCCGGGCGCATTTTCTGGTGCATGTGTGCGCAGCGGACTGCGGCAGCGCGCGCGGGTGGTGGTTTCTCGGATCGCTGGCGCTTGCCGGACTGCCATTCGCGTGGTGCGCGCCGACTCGGCTTTTTCGCCGCAATTCTTGGTTTTTTGGTGATCGCGTTGCATTACTCGTCGTGGCGCGCCTGACGCCGTGCTGAAACGTCGGGCAGCGGGCATCGTCCAGTGGCGCGCGCTGGATGCGCATTACGCCGTGTGATTCCAGTTGCACTATGGAGCTGGCGCGCCCGCGCCGCTTTGTGGTGATTCGCGAACAACTGCGCGCCGAGCGAGCCTCGCTGGCCGCAACTGCTGGACGGCCCGATACCGCAAATTACCTCGTCATTCGTCGACAGATTTTCCGCTACGGGCACGCCGTTCTCGACCCCCAAAAGGGCGTTGCTGTTTTCGCACCACCTTGCAGCATCGCCATTGTTGCGCCGTGCCCTGTCGTCATAGTCTTGGAAGACGGAGACAGGCCTCTCATGTCAAAGCAAACGGGACCACCAGTGTCGGAAACAACTGCGTCAAGTGGGACCACGCAGGTTTTTCGCCCCTACGAACGTCTGGTCGAAATTAAGGTCTTGGGAAAAGCTTTCCAGGTCCCGGAAAAGAACACGATTCTTCGCTGCTTTCAATACATCAGCCCGGAAACCATCCCGTACGGCCGTTTCTGCTGGAATCAGGATTGCCAATATTGCCGCGTGGTCGGAAAGCTCACCGATGAAGACCGCCCGCACGATCTCCTGAGCTGCAAGTTCCTGGTGAGCGCAGGAATGGAAATTACCGAGATCAGCCCCGAACTGAAGTATTGCCTCCAAAACAAGCTCGGGAAGTAGGGTCTTTCGAGAAAAGCTCGCGACCTTCGCGAGATTTCCTGCCCCACATACATCATTGAATATCGATTTCTGGTCGCAACTTTTCGCGCGCGCGCGTGTTTGTCATAGCGGACTCGCTTTTTGAGTTTGCTCCATGCCGCGGCCTGACTCCACCCCTGGATCCCCAGGCTGCGGGGTTGAGCATCGAAGGGCGCGCCGTCCCCGATTACGGCGCGCCCTTCAACTTTTTCTTGCCGGTGTGAGCGTGCCTGGCGTCGCCGTCCTTGGTAGCGCCGGCATCTTGCCGGCAATCCTGATGTTCTAAAAATTAGGGCCAGAGCCGGCGAGACGCCGGCGCTACAAAAACCATCCAAACGGAATGCAGGAACTTCGCGGAAGACTCAAATCCAAGCATTTGATTGTTTCCCGTAACTCTCCGCCCTGTATTTGCTGTACGATGTTCCACGCATATGGGAACATCTCCAAATTACCTGCCTTGCGATGGTTGCGGTCTTCCAGCATCGCCGGAACACATCGCGGAGCGCGTGAGGCGGCTCGAACTTTCCACACGATTTCGGCCCGTGCATATCGGCGTCCTGTTCGTCGCTTTGGCGCCACCTGTTCGTCCGGAAGACGATTTTTATGGCCCGGCAGAATCGAAGGAATTCTTCGATCCATTCCTTGAAGCCCTGGAAATTTCCTCTTCCACGGATACATCAACTCCGGGATCGGACTCTCACGTGGCCGATACAGCAAGACTCGCGGAATTCCAGCGGCGTGGATATTACCTGGCCTATCTTTCGGAATGCCCGATACCGGAAAACCGAGAGCCTGCCGCATCAACGATTGCTCGACTCGGTCCGACGCTGATCCGGCGAATCCGGTTCAATTACAGGCCGAAACACATCGCGCCGCTCGGCCAAGAACTGTTTCCCTTGGTCGAATTGTTAAAAGTGGCAGGAATTGGCCCCATCCTGACACTGGACCAGGGGCTAACCTTACCGACCCCAAGGACAGGCAACCGGGAATGGATGGAACTGTTCCGAAGGTCGGTGGCAGCTGCGGCACCTCGCGAAAATCTTTCTTCGGGGTATGATAGAATTCAACTTACATTGACAGGACGTGATTTGGGAGCAGGGGGCAATTCGTGAAAACTAAAGCGAAGTTTGGCATCGGAGTCGCGATCATCCTCGTCACTCTTTCCTGCCTGGCCTATGTCGGAGCGCAGCAGAGCAAGACCTACTACCACACGATCTCGGAAATTCCCACGCTGAATGGGACGGCGCTGCACCAGCGCCTGCGCGTGGGCGGCGATGTGAAGAACGGTTCGATCCAGCACTATTCCGGCCGCGTGGATTTCGTGCTGGTCGAGCAGGGAAAAGCCCTTCCGGTCAGCTACGTGGGCACCGATCCGCTGCCCGACACGTTTAAGGATGGCGCGCAATGCCTGGTCGAAGGCAAAGTGCAGCCCGACGGACGGTTTGTGGCCGAGACGGTTCAAGCCAAGTGCGCGTCTAAGTATGAAGCAGCCCCAGGTGGACAGGCGCAGCCGGGCAGCGCATCGGGGGATTCGTATCAAGGCGGCAAGAGCTAGTCAGCTTCGCGTGGTTGTAGGAAAGTTTGGGGGCTGTCCGAATCGAAGTTACTCGGACAGTCGAAAATTACTCCGCATGATGCCAGTGAACAGTACAGAATTGAGGACCTGACTTGGATCTGTTCGGTTCCTACGCGTTATTGCTCGCGTTTGCCTTCGCGCTCTATGCGATTTTCGGAGGCATTGCCGCGATCATTACCCGGCGTCCCCTTCTGATTAAATCCGCGCGCAATGCCGGCTTCGCGGTTTGCGTTCTCATCTGGATTGGAACCATCAGCCTGTGGTACCTCTTCTACACTGACAATTATTCGATGGCGTACGTCGCCGCGCACAGCAACCGCGCTCTCTCCCCGTATTACAAATTTTCCGCGCTCTGGTCGGGCCAGGAAGGCTCGCTGCTCTTCTGGAGTTTCCTGCTTTCGATCTATGTGTTTTCGGCCCTCTTTACGTACCGGGGAAAGCATCCGGAGTTGATGCCGTACGTGGGCGTGGTTCTGGCGGGCGTTCAAATTTTCTTTCTGACGATGAATAATTTTATCGCCAGTCCTTTTCAAGTGCTTACGGCGCACGGCGCCGGAGGGATTTTGCACCTGGCGACGCGCGCCGATGGCAGCGGCCTCAATCCGCTTCTGCAATATCCGGAGATGGCCATCCATCCGCCCACGCTGTATTCGGGCTACACGGGGTTCACGATTCCGTTTGCGTTTGCTCTGGCCGCGCTGCTTGGGCGATATCCGGGAGAGAAGTGGATTCATCTGACGCGGCGCTGGACCATGATCGCCTGGGCGTTCCAGTCGGCCGGAATTCTGCTCGGCGCGCACTGGGCCTATGCCGTGCTCGGATGGGGCGGTTACTGGGGTTGGGACCCGGTGGAAAATGCGTCCCTGATGCCGTGGCTGACCGGAACGGCGTTTCTGCATTCGGTGATCATGCAGGAAAAGCGCGGGATGATGCGCGTGTGGAATGTTTGGCTGGTCTTTCTCACCTTCATGTTATGCATCCTGGGGACTTCGCTGACGCGCAGCGGCGCGGTCAATTCGGTTCACGCCTTTGCGGAATCGAACATCGGCCATTGGTTCTGGGGTTTTCTGCTGCTGATCATCCTCGTGTGCCTCGCGGCCTATTTCAAGAATCGTGATTACTTGCGCAGCGACAATCAACTGGACTCCATGCTATCGCGCGAGTCCAGCTTCCTGTTCAATAACCTGATTCTCCTGGTTGCCTGCGTCGCGGTTCTGGCGGGCACGCTCTTCCCGGTGCTCTCGGAAGCGGTGCGCGGGTCGAAGATCAGCGTCGGTCCTCCGTTTTTCAATCGCGTGAATATTCCCATCGCGATGTTTCTCTTGTTCCTGACGGGCGTCGGCCCGCTGCTCGCCTGGCGCAAAACTTCGGTGGAAAGCCTGAAAAAGAATTTTGGATTTCCGTCTGATTGGCGGCATCGTGGCGGCCGTGATCGCGGTCGCGCTGGGGCTGCGCGAATTTTACGTGACGCTGTGCCTGCTGCTTTCCGTGTTCGTGACGCTGACGATTCTCTCCGAGTTTTATCGCGGCGCGCGCGTGATCTCCGCGCGCACGGGATCGAATCTGTTTTCCTCCGCCTCGCAGCTCACCATGCGGAACACGCGGCGCTACGGCGGATACGTCGTCCACTTCGGAATGGTGCTCGTGTTTATCGGCATCTCCGGCCAGGCGTTCAATCAAGACAAGCAGATGGACATGTCGGCCGGCTCGGAGATGAACATCGGGCCTTATAACCTTCTCCTGCAAAATTACGACTCCACTTCGGAACCCAATTACAGCGCCGAACGCGCCACAATTGACGTCTCCAAGAACGGCCGCTCCGTGATGATGCTGTATCCCACGCGGCGCTTTTATCCGTCCAATCAAGAGTCCGGCACGATGGTGGCGATCGCCTCGACGCTCCGCGAAGACCTCTACGTGGTCTATGCCGGCACGAATCCGGATACCAATCTACCTGTCATCCACGCGTATCTGAACCCGCTCGTGAAATGGATTTGGCTGGGCGGCGCGGTCGTTGTCCTGGGAACAATTCTTGCTCTTCTGCCGAACCGGCAGGCGGTCATGGTCCTTTCCTCCGCACCGGCGGGAGCGTCCGCTCCCATTCCCGGAGGGGCGCAACCCGCGCAAGTGTCCTACTCCGCGCGTTCGCAATTGCCGGATGGTCATGACTAACCGCCGGCGACTTGCGCTAATCTGCGCCGCGTGCATCGGCATCGCCTCGGCTCTCGTTCCTCTGCACGTGGACGCGCAGAAAACCGATCGCGCCAAAGCCCTGGGCACGAAGCTGATGTGCATGTGCGGCTGCGGCCAGATTCTCACGCAGTGCAATCACATTAACTGCCCGTCGTCCGGACCGATGCTCAAGGAACTGGACGCGCACGTCGCCAAGGGCGAAGCGGACGACCTGATCGTTCAGGATTTTGTGCAGGAGTACGGCGAAAAAGTATTGAGCGCGCCGCCGACGAAGGGATTCAACAGCATCGCCTGGTACATCCCGGGCGTGGCGTTCGCGATCGGGCTCGGCATCGTGATCACATTGATTCGGTTGTGGCGGCAGCGTGACGTGGCGCGCCTCGCGACGGCATCCAGCGCGCCGCCCGTTCCCCATTCGGCGGCTTCCGAACTTCGCGATGTCCAACTCGAGCGCGCGCGGAAGCAAGCCGATCGCGAGACCGAGGACTGAAGAACAATGACGCTTGCCTTCATGTCGGTGATGTTCCCGGACTCGGTAATGCTCTCGGCCTGCGTCGTTCTCACGCTGGCTGTGGTCATTTTTGTTTTTTGGATTGAGCCCGACCCGGGCGATTCCGCGCCGCACCGCTCGCAACTCGATCAACTGCTCGAGCGCCGGGATTCGATCTACGATAATTTGCGCGACTTGAAATTTGAAAATCGGGCAGGGAAGTACGCCGAGCAGGACTACGAACAGATGAGGGATTCGCTGGAAAACGAGGCGGCGCAAGTTCTTTTGGAAATTGAGCGCGTGACCGGGAATCAGGCGCCGATCCCGCGCCGGGACCCGGCGACCGCCGCGAACTCCCGGCAATAAAGAATCCGTTTTTAGTAGCACAGGCTTCAGCCTGTGGGGTTTAGGCCTTGCGAGCACTAAAACCCACAGGCTGAAGCCTGTGCCACTAAAACCGGCCGCGAGAGTTCGCTATTTCAAATTGTGGGAAATGCAGCCAATTATTTTCAACTTACGAGGATTTATTTTGCTCATGAAATTGCGGGACAATCTGGTTCGATGGCGGCTCTTAAACGTTGCCGCATTGCTGTTCCTCGTGTCGTCGGCCGCCCAGGCCGGAACGGTTTCCGGCGTCGTCCACAACGGCACGAATAACAATAAGATTGCCCCTGGTGTGGATGTTCTGCTCATCCAGTTGCAGGGCGGCATGTCGGTAGTGGCCAGCACCAAGACCGACGCCGATGGCCGCTTTCATTTTGACAATCCTGGCATCGGCCAGGGCCCGATGCTCATTCGCGCGGTCTATCGCGGCGTCTTTTTTCACCAGCCGCTCACGCCGGGCACCTCGAACCTAGACGTCACGATTTACGAACCCACCACGAATCCCGCGGCCATCCAGGTTCCGCTGCGGCTTCTCGTCTTTCAGCCCAACGGGGACAAGCTCATGGTCGGCGAGGAGTATTCCATCCAGAACAACTCGAATCCTCCCGCCGCGTATTTCAAGCAGGATGGAAATTTCGAGTTCACGATTCCGCAAGGCGCAGAGATCGATCAGGTTTCCACGTTTGGTCCTTCGGGCATGCCCGTCCGTCAGGGCACGATCGACAAAGGCAAAGGCCGCTACGCAATCTCCTACGCGTTTCAGCCGGGACAAAACGGCGTGCGCATCTCTTACATCGTTCCGTACACCGGCAATCAGGCCCAGATTCGCGAAACCTCCACGTATGACGCGCAGCGTGTCCTTCTCGTGATTCCGCCGACGATGCAGGTGGCCAGCGCGGGGTTCAACGCCGCGGGGACTGAGCAGGGATACAACGTGTTTTCAAAAGAGTCCATGAAGGCGGGGAACGGATTTGACGTATCGGTTTCGGGTACTGCGCCTCCTCCCGCGGAAGCTTCGGCGTCCTCCTCTCCGGATCAAGTGAACGGCCGCGACTCCGGCCCGGAGACCACGATTGAGACCGCACCGGCGCGCATCGGCGACGAGAAATGGATTTTGCTCGGCGGCCTTGCGGCGATTTTTGCCGTAGGCGTGGGTTTGCTCTTGCGCAAGCCGGTTCCGGAAGTAGCCAGCGCGCCCGCGCCGCCGCCGGTTCCCAAAGGCCGCAAGGCGCAGCGCGCGGCGCAAGCGAAAGCCGCGGCAACCGCACCCACACCTCCGCCCGTGGAGAGGGTCACGCAAGAAGTAAACTCGAATCTGGACTCCCTGAAAGATACGTTGTTGCGTCTCGAATTGCGGCGCCAGGCGGGCACAATCACGGACGCGGAATATGCCGTGGAGCGGGGTCGCGCCGAGCAATTGCTGCGCGATCTGGTCCAGGGCTGAGCCGTCGCGCGTGTCCACACCGCTTGCATCTTCCCCGAAGGGCGGCCTCGGCAGCGGATTGCAAATCCAATTCAGCGAAGTCGAAAAGCGTTACGGGATGCGCCTCGCGCTGCGAGGCGTCTCGCTCACGATCGCGGCCGGGGAATGCGTTGCGCTCGTTGGCCACAACGGATCGGGGAAAACCACGCTGCTGAAGATTGCGGCGCAACTGACGCGGCCTACTCGCGGTAGAATCGCTTTCGACCTCGGAGAGAATCCAATCTCGCTCGAGGAAGTGAAGAGCCGCGTCGGAATGGTCGGCCATCACACGCTGCTCTACGAAGAGCTGACCGCCGAGGAAAATCTAATCTTTTTCGCAAAACTGTTCGGCCTGGAAAATCCCGCCGAAAATGCCCGGCAGGCGCTCCAGCCGGTCGGCCTCGCCGGCCGCGCAACGGACCTCGTGCGGACATTTTCGCGCGGCATGCGCCAGCGCCTTTCGATCGCGCGCGCCCTGCTCGCCTCGCCCGGATTGCTACTCCTCGACGAAGCGGGCACCGGCCTCGATCCGGAAGGGCAGCACTGGCTTGGAGCAACAATCAAGCGCCTGCGGGATTCCGGCTGCACCATTTTGATGAGCACGCACGGGCGAAACGAAACGCAGGGCGCCGTAACCCGCGCGATCCGTTTGGACGGCGGAAAGATTACGCACGATTCGGGTGCAGGCGGCAATCCCAGGGAAATCCTGGTCATGGCCGCTGTCCGCGACAGCGGGGAAGAAGGCGCACCATGACCCTCGCGCGCGCCACCGGCGTGATTCTCGCCAAAGAACTCCGCACTGAATTCCGCTCGCGGGAATTGCTGGGCACAACCGTCGTTTTCGTTTTGATCGTCATTGTCCTCTTCAGCTTTACATTCAACCCGACGTCGTCGGAATCGCGCCGCTTCGGCCCCGGCCTTTTGTGGCTCGCCTTTTTATTTGCAGGTTCGCTGATGCTGCAATCCTCTTTTCTGCGCGAGCAAACCAACGACACGCTGGCCGCGCTGCGCCTCGCCCCGATCGATCCGTTCAGCATTCTCGCGGGAAAGATGGCCGCCAATTTTTTGTTCCTTCTTCTCGTGGAAGTGATTCTGCTGCCGGTATTCGCGGTGCTTTACAACGTCGCGATCCTGCCCGTGCTGGGCCCGCTGCTTTTGGTCCTTGCGCTCGGCACGATTGCACTCGCCGCCACGGGCACGGTTTTTTCCGCGGTCGCAGCGCAGGCGCGCCTGCGCGAATTGCTGCTTCCACTTCTATTGCTGCCCGTGCTGGCCCCGGTGCTGATCGGCAGCACAGAAGCGACCATCGGAATCCTGCGCGACCCTTCGGAATTGTCACTCGTATGGCTGACGTTTCTGGCATGCTTTGACGTGGTATTTTTGACGGCGGCCTGGATGGTCGGCGAATATCTGCTGGAGGAGTGAAATGGCAACCGAAGCGCAATCCGAGACGGCAACTCGCGTGGTAATTTCCGTTCCGTCGGTCCTCGCCGTTTTTCTCCTGCTGGCCTTCGCAAGTTACGGAGCGCTGATCTGGGCTCCCACGGAAAACACGATGGGCCTCGTGCAGCGCATTTTTTATTTTCACGTGTCGAGCGCGTGGACGGGCTTTGTCTCGTTCATTTTGGTTTTCATTGGCAGCGTCGCCTACCTGCGCACGCGCGCGCTGAAGTGGGATTGGCTGAGCGTGGCCTCCGCCGAAGTGGGCGTCGCATTTTTTACAATCGTGCTGGTGACCGGCCCCATCTGGGCGAAGCCGGTCTGGGGAATCTGGTGGACCTGGGACGCGCGCCTGACGTCTTCCTTTTTATTGTGGGTCTTGTTCGTCAGCTATCTCGTGCTGCGGACGCTGGTCGACGAGCCCGAACGCCGCGCATTGGTCTCAGCCGTCTTCGGAATTTTCGCCGCGCTGGACATTCCCCTGGTCTATTTCTCGATCTGGTGGTTTCGCACGCAGCATCCGCAGCCCGTGATCGGCGATGGGGGATCGCTCGACGCCCGCATGGGTTGGGTCTTGCTGCTTTGCTGGGTGGCGACGCTCGGCGTGATGACATTGTTAATTCGCTTGCGCTATCGGCTGGAAGCCTTGCGTTCCGAAGTGGATGCGTATCGAATGGAAGCTTCGCGTAACTCGTAGGGATAAGTGGAACAGGCTTCAGCCTGTGGGGTTTGCCCGGAGCAGAATCGCCTTCAGCAAGCAAAACCCCACAGGCTGAACAGGCTGCGGAAAAAGTACGTTTGTCATTCTGAGCGAAGCGAAGAATCTCTCTATGCATTGGACTTAAATCGAAGAGAGATTCTTCGCTTCGCTCAGAATGACATCAAAACCGACTTTTTCCGCAGCCTGTGAAGCCTGTTCCACCGGTGAAGGTCACCGAGCAACTCGGTTCAGGGAGAAACGGAATGAAGAATCTGAACTTTCTGGCGGCGGCATACATCGCAATCTGGCTCGTGTTCTGCGGATACGTTTTGTCGGTGGCGCGCCGCATGGCGAATCTGAAGGACGATATTCGCCGCCTGAAGCAAGACGGAAAGTAATTCAATCCACGGCAAAGGGCGAACCGCGAAAGTGACCGAAAAGAAAAAAATCGGCGTGGTGCTGTTCCAGTTGGGCGGGCCGGATTCCTCCGGACGCCGTGGAGCCATTTCTCTACAACCTGTTTTGCGATCCCGACATCATCGATTTTTTCGGCGCGTGGTTCGCGCGCCGTCCGCTGGCGCGCTATATCGCAAGAACTCGCACGAGTGTCGTGCGCCATCACTATGACGCGATCGGCGGGCACTCGCCGATCCGCCTGCTCACCGAGCGCCAGGCACGCGCCCTGGAAGCCGCGCTCGCCCCGCATTGCGACGCCAAATGCTTCATCGCCATGCGCTACTGGCATCCGCTCTCGGCGGAAGCGGCCGCGGAAGTGAACGCCTGGAACGCGCCCGACCTCGTCCTGCTGCCGATGTACCCGCAATATTCCTTCGCAACCACATCGAGCAGCCTGAAGGAATGGAAACGCGTGTTTCATCCAAACGGCAACGCGCCGCGCGCCCACACGGTCGAAACGTTTTTCGATCACCCTCTATACGTCCAGTCAATCGCGGAAAAAATCGCGCTCACGCTCACGCACTTTGACGAGCCGGACCGCGCACACATCGTCTTCAGCGCGCACGGACTGCCGCTCAGCCTGATCGAGCGCGGCGACCCCTACGCGCGGCAGGTGGCCGACACCGTAAAGCTCGTGATGCAATGCGGCGCCTGGAAAAACGCGCACACGCTGTGCTTTCAGAGCAAAGTCGGCCGCCGGAAATGGCTTTCTCCTTCGCTCACCGACACGATCGAACAACTGGCCCGCGCAGGCGAAAAAAATCTCCTTATCGTCCCGATCGCGTTCGTCACCGAGCACATCGAAACCCTGCACGAAATTAATATCGAAGCCCGCGAGCAGGCGCACAAGCTCGGCATCGAGCAATTTGAAATGATGCCCGCCGTCGGCGATTCGCCCACGTTTATTTCCGCGCTGGCCGATGTCGTTCTCCGCTCTCTAAAATAAACATCCGGATAGGACGCTCATGCCCGCAGTCAAGAACGGCCGCATCGTGGTCACAGCCTTTGGCGGCCCCGAAGTATTGAAGTACATCGAGGAGGATCTCCCGGAACCCGGGCCCGCGGAGGTCCGCGTCAAGGTTCTGGCTGCGGGCGTCGCCTACGCCGATGTATTGATGCGTCGGGGCTTTTATCCGGGCACGCCTCCTCTTCCCTTTACTCCGGGATACGATCTTGTGGGAGAGATCGACGCGCTGGGCAAGGATGTAACGCAATTTGCGGTGGGACAGCGGGTCGGAGCCCTAACCATACGCGGCGCCTACAGTCAGTTTGCCGTCGTCCCTGAAGATCTCCTCGTTCCAGTCCCGGAAAGTCTCGATCCGGCGGAAGCGGTTTGCCTGATTTTGAATTATGTAACTGCGTATCAGATGCTTCATCGCATCGCGAACATTTCCAGCGGGCAGCGTATCTTGATACACGGCGCGGCGGGCGGCGTCGGAACTGCGCTGCTACAACTCGGCAAATTGCACGGGCTCACCATGTACGGCACCGCGTCGAAACCCAAGCAGGATGCGATCGCCGCGGCAGGGGGCATTCCCATCGATTACCGCGCTGAAAATTTTTCAAAGCGCGTCCGCGAGCTTTCGCGGGACGGTGTGGATGCCGTATTCGATGCCGTGGGCGGAACGAATTGGTGGCGCTCCTACCGTTTGGTTCGGCGCGGGGGCGTTCTCGTTTGCTACGGCGTGTCGGCTGTGGCTACGCACGGTAAAATCGCGGGCGCCGGCAGTTTTCTTCTCCTGGGAGTTCTCAAACTGATTCCGGATGGACGCCAGTGCGTCTGGTTTAACGTCGCAAATTTGCGGAAGGAGCGCCCGGACTGGTTTCGGGCGGATTTGAAAACTCTTTTCGATTTGCTCTTGCAACGAAAAATCGAACCTGTGATTGCGTCGCGGCTCCCGCTGCGCGAGGCCGCGCAGGCCAACGAATTGATTGAGAACGCCAAATTCAGCGGGAAAATAGTCCTCCTCTGCCAGGAGTAACAGGCTGCGGAAAAATGTCTTGTTTTGTCATTCTGAGCGAAGCGAAGAATCTCTCTTCGATTCAAGTACAAGAAAAGAAACAAGGAGGGATTCTTCGCTTCGCTCAGAATGACAGCGCTTTGAGTTTTTCCGCAGCCTGGTAATCCTACATCGCCATGACTTGATTCGTTCGCAATCAAGGGCAAAAGAATTCACCATAGAGACACAGAGGGGCACAGAGAAAAGAAGCAACCCCACATTTTGTCATCTGGGTTTCTCTTTCCTATCCCTGTGTTCTCTGTGCCCTCTGCGTTGAAAGATCTGCCGCGTGCGTAGCCGCAGCATACGCATGTGCGCATGTCGTTGCCCCAACTCAATCAACCGCGTGCGGCGCGGTACAAAAAAAGAACCACAACAAAAACACCAAAAATCGGAATTCGCCTTGACAGGAAGGGGGTTGCGGAAATATAAGAAGTTGTATCTAAAAACTGTAGATAGGACCTTGGTTCATCCATAGTCTCGATTTATAATATTTATCGAGAGGTCTGATAGCGGAAATATGGCCGATCCCGTAGAAGGAAGTACCCCGGCTCCTCCAGCAGCAAAGACCGGGACAGTGGTAGCTCCAAAACCGCCAGCCGCACCGAAGCCGGCGGCAAAACCCAAAGAGAGCGCGGACCCGCCGGATCCCATGCGGAGGCGCGTGATTTGGGGAATGATTTACGGCTATCTCGGCATCAACCTGCTGATGTTTTTGCGGTTTTTCTTCCCGCGCGCGCTATACGAACCCAATACCATTTTCAATATCGGTTACCCCGCGGATTTTTCAATCGGGATCGACCAACGTTACCTCATGACGAATCGCGCCTGGGTCGTCCGCGAACCGGACCGCATCTTCGTGATCTTCGCGCGCTGCACGCACCTCGGCTGCACTCCCGAATGGAAGCCGGCGGAGAACAAATTCAAGTGCCCCTGCCACGGCAGCGGATACGACAGCGAGGGCGTCAACTTTGAAGGTCCCGCGCCGCGGCCCATGGATCGCGCCAAGGTGAATCTCGATCCGACCGGGAAAATCGTTGTGGATACGAGCAAGCTGTTCATGGATGACCCGCGCGCCGGAGTCAATCAGTTCAACGATCCAGGCGCGTATCTGCCGGTGTAGTAGGACAGGCTTCAGCCTGTCTGGTTTCTGGATGTCACCTCGTCAAAACCGACAGGCTGAAGCCTGTCCTACTGGGGGGAGTAGGAATGGCCGAAGAAAACGGCGAAAAGAACGGCAAAGGGCTGCTCGGCCGTGTCCGCCAGGACATCACTGACCTTAAGGAAACGATCAAGGAAAAGGGCAAGGATGAGATCGAGGGCCTGAAAGAGCCCGAGAAGAGCCAGGTTTTCCGGTCCATTTTCCGGGTCAAGCACGATGAGACGCCGCGCAATCGCGCGCTCTCGGTTCTGTCCAACGTTTTCTTCCACCTGCATCCGGCCAAGGTCAATCGCGACGCAGTAAAATACAAATTCACGTGGGGCATGGGCGGCATCACATTTTATTTGTTCATCGTCCTCACCTTCACCGGCGTCCTGCTGATGTTCTACTACCATCCGAGCAAAGTGCAGGCCTTCCGCGACATTCTATATCTTGAAAACGACGTGCCCTTTGGAAAACTGCTCCGCAATATGCACCGATGGGCCGCGCACTTGATGATTATCGCCGTGTGGCTGCACATGTTCCGCGTGTTCCTCACGGGCTCTTACAAACGCCCACGCGAATTTAATTGGTGCATCGGCGTTCTCCTCATGGTGTTGACGCTGCTCCTTTCGTTTACCGGTTACCTCTTGCCTGACGATCAACTGGGCTTCTGGGCCGTGACCGTGGGAACGAACATGGCCAGGGCCACGCCTTTGTTAGGAACGGAAGGGCCGTTCGGCGCGCTCCTTGGCATGACGCCGTACAACGATGTGCGTTTTGCCTTGCTCGGCGGATCAATCGTCGATGCCAATGCGCTCTTGCGCGCCTACATCTGGCACTGCATTGCGATTCCGCTGATCGCCAGCATTTTCATGGCATTGCATTTCTGGCGCGTCCGCAAGGACGGCGGAATCTCCGGCCCCGCGCCGGTCATGCTGGAATCGGAGATCAAGGAAGAGAATCGCAACCGGCCGGTCATCCTGCGGCCGAGCGGAATGGTTTAGTAGGACAGCCACTCTTGGCTGTCTTCTTTTGGCGATTTTCTGAGCAATGGAAAGGCGGACAGCCAGGAGTGGCCGTCCTACAGATCTGACAAACTAACAGGCGGGGTTTGAGGCCGATATGAACTGGCACCAGATATGGGAGGTTGCATCCGCTCCGGATAACGTGCCGATTGTGGCGCTGCTATTCCTGATCCCGTTTTACGTTGTGTACGCCTTCCGTCAGGCGTTCGCAAACGACCGCCTGATCGACAAGCTCTCCGCCGACCCGGCACTGGCGAAAACCGAACACCGCAAAACTGAGCCGTGGAATCCCAAGTGGGAGCGCGAAGTTCACACCTGGCCGTACCTGATGCGCGTCGAACTCGTCGCCGCAGTCCTGGTCACGGCGCTGCTCATGGTGTGGTCCATCACGTTGAGCGCCCCGCTCGAAGAGCCGTCCAATCCGAACGTCACCATGAATCCCGCCAAGGCCCCGTGGTATTTTCTGGGCCTGCAGGAAATGCTCGTCTATTTTGACCCGTGGATTGCAGGCGTGATTATGCCGACGTTCATCATCGTCGGCCTGATGGTGGTGCCGTACATCGACGCCAATCCTCTCGGGAACGGCTACTACACCTACAAGCAGCGGAAATTCGCCATTTGGACGTTCCTGTTCGGATTCATTGGTTTATGGGTCTTAATGATTGTAATAGGGACCTTCATACGAGGCCCTGGCTGGATGTGGTTCTGGCCAGGGCAAACATGGGACGCGCAGCGGGTCGAGTTCGCGGTGAATCGGAACGTCGATCAAATTTTCGGGATCAACGGGTCCTGGATCGTTCACTTCATGCCCGCGTCGAATGCCAGCTACGCACCGATCCTGGCGCGCATCATTTTCGGAATTTTCCCGCTGGCGCTTTATTTCATTGTTGCCGGATATGTGGTGCACCGCATGCTCTTGCTGACGGAGTTTAGCAAAAAGATTTTTAAGCGCATGACGCTGCTGCAAATGATGACCATGGAACTGTTTTTGATCCTGATGCTGAGCCTGCCGGTGAAAATCCTGCTGCGGCTTTTGCTGCGCATCAAGTACGTGTGGGTGACGCCGTGGTTCAGCATCTGATGGGTCTACATAAAAAGACGGGGCTGAATAAAAATAAGGAGGCACGGGGTGCCTGAGCAGCTTCCTCCTGACGATCCAATTACAAGCCGGCCGATGGCCGGGCTGGTCCTGATTTCCGTTTTCATCCTGATGCTGACCGTTTCCTGGTCGCTCTACGATGAATTCTACGGCTTGCGCCCGTGGCGCAAGTATCAGGCCGAATTTTCCAGCGCGTATTCCAACTACCTGGACAAGGAATACAATCAGCGGAAGGCCGCCGAGCAGAAATTTTACGCCACGCCGGAATACATGAAACTCGTGGCCGACGTGAAGGCCGCCACCGACGCCGCTCGAACCCAGGATCAGGAAATCGGCAAGCAAATCGATTTGCTCGACCGCCAGCGCGCGGCCATGACGGATTCTTTCACCACTTCGCGCGGCCTGGTCGGCTCTCTCACCTACCAGTTGGAACAAATCAACGAAAAAGACAAAAGCGGCAAGGACTCCAAGCTCAAGGAACTGAACGACGCCAAGGCGCAAACGTTTGACGTGGCTTGGCCGGTAGAGGCCGGCAAGATCGAGCCACAGAAATTTAACTACGACAAGCTCAACGGCCTGTTCGTTTCGATCATGCAATCGAAAGCCAAGCTGGTCGCCCAGCGCGGCGACGTCGATCAGCCGGCCAAGGACGCGCAAGACAAGCTCAACGAATATGTGAAAGAAAACCTCCCCGGCCTGGCCTCCAAGGATTTATTTTCCCTGAGCCAGAGCATGAAGAGCCTGGACATTCACATTCGCCAGATCAACGTGAATCCGACCGGGACCTCCCTCAACAATCTTGGCGGCGCGGGACTCGTCGATCGCTGCCAATCTTGCCATCTCGGGACGGACCCGCTGATTGTTCCGGTAACGATGACGCTCACGAAGGCCGACCTTGGCCAGGCGAAGAACAACGACGCGCCGTTCACCAGCCACCCCGATCCGGACATGATGAAATATCATCCGCTGGAGAAGTTCGGCTGCTCGCCCTGCCACGGCGGAAATGGACGCGCGCTGGACACGGTCGAGAAAGGCCATGGCCGCTACGAACACTGGCTCTGGCCGCTCTATTACAAGGAGAATTTTAATGCCGGATGCCAGCAGTGCCACGCTTCCGACATGGTCACCGAGCACGCGCCTGTCCTGAACAAGGCGAAGTCGCTGTACCGGGAAAAGGGCTGCATCGGCTGCCACCGCTTCCAGGGTTTCGACAATCAGGACGAGGAACTCGTCAGCGCGCGCCAGGCCATCACCCAGCTGGATAACCAGAAGCAGGACGACCGCTTGCAGATCGCCCAGTTGAACAAGAAGGGCGACACCGCTCCCGACAACGCCACCGCGAACCAGTTCTACACCGAAGCCACGAACCTGACCGTTACCATGTCGGGCATGGACGCCAAAATCGAAGAGCTCGACCGGCGGTCCGGCAACCTGCTGCGCGAAATCAAAAAAGTTGGCCCGGACCTCAAAGAAGTCCGGATGAAGATTCACAAGGAATGGATTCCGAACTGGCTGAAGCACACGCACGAATGGCGGCCCACCACCAAGATGCCGCAGTTCCGCCTTCAGGACGACGAGATTCAAGCAATTTCCGCATACATCTGGCAGTCGGCCATCACCAGCCCCGAGCTTCCCAAACAAGCTCCCGGAAACGCCGCGAACGGCAAGGTTCTCTTTGAAGAACGCGGCTGCGAGGCCTGCCACTCGATGGGCGAAGGCGCGAACATGGTCGGCGGAGATTTCGCCGCGAACCTGTCGCGAGTCGGAGAGAAAGACAACTACGATTATCTGGTTCGCTGGATCCTGAATCCTCGAACGCGCACGCGTCCCTACAGCCCGTTCGAGCACAAGGATCTCGGCCCGGAAGATTACGCCAAGCACAACCTCCCATTTGTCTTTGACCTCGATCATTCGCGCAGCCCGAACGATGGACACGAGATGGTCGTCCAGCAAATGACGGTCATGCCCAGCCTCCGCCTGACGGTGGAAGATGCGCGCGACATCGCCAGTTACCTCGAGACGCAAAAGCATGCTGACGCATCGTTCCCAGCCGCGGATTTCATGGACGATGCAAACCTCAAGCAGCACGGCAAGGAATTGATCCAGCACTACGGCTGCGCCGGCTGCCATGAAATTTCCGGCCTCGAGGATGAAGGCCGCATCGGCACGGAACTGACGAACGAAGGCAGCAAGCCCATCGAGCGCCTCGATTTCGCGCTTCTCACCGAAGACGCCAAGCTCGGCGTTCTTCCCGACGGCAAGAAAACACCCCCGGGGCGTGGCGCGTGGTACGACCTGAAGGGCTTCTTTGATACCAAGCTGACCGATCCGGCCGTGTTCGATCGCGGGAAATACAAACCCGATCCGATGGACCGGCTGCGCATGCCCAAGCCGAACGTTACCAAGGAAGACATTGACGCATTGACAACATTCCTCCTCGGCTCCACGGACCCGACCCTGCCGCAGGAATACATGTACAAGCCCGCGGACCAGCGCGCCGCCATCCAAAAAGGCTGGTGGATCGTCACGAAATATAATTGCATCGGCTGCCACCAGATCGGAATCGGGCAGCGATCGGTGCTGATGGGCCTGCCGCAATACCAGGCTGAAAACAAGCAGAACCTGCCGCCGGTGCTGACGAGCGAAGGCGCGCGCGTCAGTCCCGATTGGCTCAAGGCCTTTCTCGCCAACCCGTCGCTGAGCACCACCGACGTGAACCGCAACGGCGTGCGCTCTTATTTGCAAGTGCGGATGCCGACGTTCTTCCTGTCCGACGACGAAATCCGCACGCTCGTCTCGTTCTTCCAGGCCATGTCCAGCCAGCCGCAGCCGTACATTCCGCAGAAGATCGAGCCGATCACCACGGCGGAAAAGGAAATGGCCCGGGACTTGTTCACCAGCACGGCCGCGCCATGCCTGAAGTGCCACGCAACCGGCGATCCGGGACACGACAAGAACGCCATCGCTCCGAATTTCCTTTTTGCCAAGGAGCGGCTGCAGCCGGCCTGGACCGAGCGCTGGATCACCAATCCCGCGCTAATCGCTCCTGGAACGGCCATGCCCTCCGGCCTTTTCAAACGCGACGGCGATCACTGGGTCTTCTCCGGCCCGGTGCCCGCAAGCTTTAAGGGATACACGGGAGATCAGGCGAACCTGCTGGTGCGTTATATGTTCGAATTGACGCCCGAGGAGCAGCGCGCTCTTATGGGCCGGACGCCTTCCGGCGGCGGCTCGGGTGGTGCAGGGAAGTAGCGGGGATAATTCTACTTGCTATAATGGGCTACGATATTCCGTATTTGAAGAGGAGGAACTGTTTCGTGAAGAAAACAAGATTGGGCATGTACTCGCTGGCGGTCGGAGCGTTCGCTATGGCGCTTACCGGTTGCGGCGGGAACAAACAAGAGTCAACGGATAATACAGCCGCGCCGGCGGCAGGTGCGCCGGCCGGGAAAACGGTCGACGCCGCCACGGCTGGCGAAGTTACAGGATCGGTGAAGCTCGATGGCGCCGCGCCGAAGGCCAAGACCATCAACATGGCTGCTGAACCGGCCTGCTCCAAGGGGCGCACCAGCCCGGCAATGACCGAGGAAGTCGTCACGGGAGACGGCGGGGCGCTTGCCAACGTCGTCGTATACGTGAAGACCGGCCTGGAGGGATATTCCTTTCCGGCCCCAGCCGCCGCAGCGACAATTACGCAAGAGGGCTGCCAGTATCACCCGCACGTCGTGGCCATGCAGGTTGGACAGAACATCGACGTCGTGAACAAAGACCAGACCACGCATAACATCCACCCGATCCCGAAGGACAATCGCGAGTGGAACGAGTCTCAGCCACCCGGCGCCGCGCCGATTGAGAAGTCATTTACGCGCGAAGAAGTCGCCATCCCGGTAAAGTGCAACGTTCATCCGTGGATGAAGGCCTACATGGCCGTCATGCCGAACCCGGATTTCCAAGTCACCGATAAGGACGGCAAATTTGACCTGAAAAATCTGCCGCCAGGCACATACACGGTGGTCGCCTGGCATGAACTCTACGGTTCGAGCGACCCGCAAACGGTCACCATTGGTCCCAAAGAAACCAAGAACGTGACGTTTACGTTCAAACCCACGGCCGCAGCTGGGGACTAAGGCATAAACCTCTCCGGGTCCTCTGTGTCCTCTGTGTTGAATTCCGAAAGGCCCAACACAGAGAGCACAGAGGACCCCAGAGAGCCACAGAAAAAGCTGCAGCAAATCAATTCCGTCCCGGAATTTTAGTTCACGCCAGGGCGGTCGATATTCAGAATTGGGACTCTCCTTGGAGCCCCCCGCGTAGAATGAAGACTTTATACAATGAGGCCTTGCACCGCTATGCTGTCTTCACAGCGTCTTGCACGTTTGTCCTCCTGATCGCCGGGGCCTTGGTTACTTCGAACGATGCCGGGCTCTCCATTCCAGATTGGCCGCTGGCCTATGGTTCCTTGACGCCTCCCATGGTGGGCGGGATTCGCTATGAATTTACGCATCGCGTCATAGCGACGTGCGTGGGCCTTCTGACGATCGGACTCGCCGCGTGGCTATGGAAGGCCGAAAAACGCTCTTGGATGCGCTGGCTGGGCTTGGCGGCCCTTGGCGGGGTCATTGCGCAGGGAATCCTCGGCGGCATGACCGTGCGCATGTTCCAACCGCCGCCGGTGTCCGCCGCGCATGCCACGTTGGCGCAGCTTTTCTTTTCCACTGTCGTGGCCATCGCCGTCTTTACGAGTTCCTGGTGGAACGGCAACCTCGCGGAAATTGACGACCCAGGTTCGCCTCGCGTTCGAACGCTGGTGGTATGGACGCTGGTGGCAGTGTTCCTGCAATTGATTTTGGGCGCGGCGTTCCGGCACAAGGCGTTTGGAATTATTCCCCACCTGATTGGCGCCGTCATTGTTACAATCCTGATCTTTATGACGGCAGGAGCGCTCAAGAGGCGGTTCGCGGATGTTCCGGCGCTTCGAAGCTGCGCGCGTTACCTGCACATCCTGATTGGAGTGCAGCTTTTGCTGGGAGCGGGCGCGTATTGGTCCCGGCTCTACAGCGCGCGCTTCCCGCAGCCGATCGCGCCGATGGTTGCCTTGACGGTCGTGCACACGGTTACGGGCGCCCTGGTGCTGGCCGTGACGCTGGTGACAGCCTTGCTCAGCTATCGTATGCTCAGGGCGGACAATACTGTTGCGGATTCCGCACCGGCTTCCGAGCAGGTTGCCCATTGAGACTCGCATGAGAGCATCGATACAATCCGCGGGAACGGCCGCATCGGAGGCCAGCCGCCCCGCGCTTTATTTGGCGCTGACCAAGCCGGACGTTTCTTTCCTGGTGGTCATGACCACGGTGGCAGGCTATGCACTGGGAACGCGCGGTCCGCTGGACTGGCTGCGTATGGCGCACACGGTATTTGGCACCACGCTGATTGCGGCAGGGACGTCGGCCCTCAATCATTATTTCGAACGCGATACCGACGCCCTGATGCGCCGTACGGCGTCGCGCCCGCTGCCCTCCGGGCAGTTGAGGCCTCGCGAAGCATTTTGGTTTGCGCTGTCCCTGATTGCATTCGGCACGGTGTATCTCGCCCTGGCCACGAATGCGCTCGCCACGCTGTTGGGCATTGCCACCTCCGTCTTATATCTGTGCGCTTACACGCCGCTGAAACGGCGTACCACGCTGGCCACTTTTGTCGGCGCATTTCCGGGCGCCGTGCCGCCGCTGATCGGCTGGGCCGCCGCCAGAGGGACGCTCAACATCGAAGCCTGGTTCCTGTTCGCCATGCTGTTCTTGTGGCAATTCCCGCACTTTGACGCGATCTCCTGGGTGTACCGCGAGGATTACAAGCGGGCGGGAATCAAGATGCTTCCGGCGGTGGACCCCGAAGGAACGCGGACGTTTCGGGAAATCCTGATGACGGCGGCGTTGCTCGTGCCCGTCAGCCTGCTGCCCGCGGTGACGGGACTGGCCGGGGCGCGCTACTTTTTTGGAGCGGTGGTTTTGGGGCTCATGCTGGTGGAAGTGTGTTTGTGGGCCGCGGCGTCGAAGTCGAACGTTCGAGCGAAGTGGCTCATGCACGCGACCGTGCTTCACCTGCCGGTGCTGTTGGGATTGCTGATCTACGACAAATTCACCCGTTAGTTTTTGGCGCGCGCGGGGCGCATGTGAGAGGCCATGAACGGACAGGAAAATGAGGCCGAGTTGACCATCATGTCTGTGGTCATCATCGTTCTTTCGATTTTGGGAATCATCGCCGGTTTTTCCAGGGATCTTTTCGGCGGCATCGATGGACTGCTGATCCTGGGTGTCGCCCTGATGATGCTTTTGATTTTCAGCCTGCTTCTTTTGGTGCAGGCAAAGCAGCAGGGATGGATCGGCAAGCACCACAAGGATGAAGGCGCAGCGGGTCCTCCAGCCGCGGCAAAGTAGCTCAACGATTGGTCTGGTTTCTGTAGCGCCAACCTTCAGGTTGGCATTCTTGGACGACGCGGATGCCCGCCTGAAGGCGGGCGCTACAAGAGCAACGGAAGGAACTGCCCCATTGATTTCCCCGCCTGCGCTGGACGCCGTCCTCAATGGCACGAGCGCCATTCTGGTCACGGTCGGCTACGTGATGATCCGCACGAAGCGCATCCTCGCGCACAAGACCTGCATGCTCGCGGCGACGGCCACTTCGGCGGCCTTCTTGATTTCCTACGTCACCTATCACTACCACTTGTACGCCTCGGGCGAGGGCCCGGTGCATTTTCCGGGGACGGGCGCGCCGCGTTACGCCTATCTGACGATGCTCACGACGCACACGATCCTCGCGATCGTCATTGTCCCGCTGGTGATCCTTTCTCTCGTGCGCGCCCTGCGTTCCAATTTCCCGGCGCACAAACGCATCGCGCGGTGGACGCTCCCGCTGTGGGCCTACGTCTCCGTGACCGGCGTGCTGATTTATGTAGTGCTCTACCAGATTTATGCTCCCCGCCCGTAGCGCCGGCGTCCCGCCGGCATTTTTACAACGTATGGAAAGCAGAACAATTGCCAGCGAGACGCTGGCGCTACAAAATCTTGCGCCACTTGAGTTACGATGGACTGGATGAAGGCGTTCGCGAGAAACGAAGCGTAGGCCGATTGTGCGATGAATAGCATCCCTCATGCCGCGGAATCTCCCTCTGCGCCTCCCAAGCCTGGGATGGCCCAGAAGTGGCTCGTCGCAATTCTCGTCCTCACGTTTGCATTTGTGCTGATGCCGTTTTTGCTGTGGTACATGACGACGTTCACGCGCCCGCTGAACGACGCCGACCTCGCCACGTACTTTCAGGACACGGCGCATCCCCGCCGCGCGCAGCACGCTCTCTCCCAAATCGCCGACAGGATCATGAGCCCCAATCCCGGAATCCGCGCATCGGCGAAAATCTGGTATCCCGAAGTCATCAAATTTTCGGAGCAGGGAAGCGATGAATTGCGCGTGACCTCCGCGTGGGTCATGGGGCAGGACAACCAGTCGCCCGAATTTCACGCCGCGCTTCAGAAGCAGCTTGCGGACGCGAATCCGATGGTGCAGCGCAACGCCGCTCTTTCCCTCGTGCGTTTCGCCGATCCGGCCGGCCACGTCCTCATTGCGGGAATGCTCACGCCCTACACGGTACTCGCGCAGCGCACTGGCATTCTCTCGATCCGCCTGAAACCCGGAGACGTAATCAATCCCGGCACGTTGCTCGCCCACATCACGATTGGAAATGACAAAACAGAAGTTCGCTCCGATGTACCCGGCACGATCCGCCAGTGGATTCCGTCCGAAAACGCGCAAGTCAAAACGGGCGATCCCTTGTTGCTCGTCGATCCCAGCCCCGAAATGGTTTGGGAATCCCTGCGCGCGCTCTACCTGATTGGCCAGAAGGATGACTTGCCCGCCGTCAATCCCTACGTCCGCGGCGCCGAAGGCATGCCGCCGCAGATTCAGCAGCAGGCGGCGCTCACGGCGCGCGAAATTTCCGCCCGCAGCAAACCGTGACCCGTGATTCGTGGCCCGTGACCCGTGCAAGATCACCGCACAATCACATCCAACTATAAACGCCGCAATGTTTTGGAATAATGCCGTGGTGGGGCAAAGAACTCAGGTCATAGCCAACGGGTCACGGGACACTGATCACGAGCCACGTGTTCTCAGAAGGGAAGCGTCCCGTTGGCGCCTTCAAAATCGGCAAGCGGAACCATGTCGATCGCGTCCCACGGGCAGCCTTCCAGGAACGCGCCGTCGGGGCCTTTGCTGGTGCACAGTTTGCAACCGATGCAAAGCAGGGGATCGACGATGATGCGGCCAAACGGAGCATGGTCTTCGTCCGGCGCCCAGTACATGCAATCCGCAACGGGGCAATACTCGACGCAAGCAGGCGAGCCGGCGCATCCCGTGCAGCATTCATTGATCACCGCAAGAATGTGGGGTTTGCGCTTCCGCTGGGTTGTCGTGCCGGTGGAAATGGGCGAATGCTTGACGACAGTTCCCGCCTGAAATTCCTCGATACTAGGAGCCGAATACGCCACGTCGAGCCTCCAAAATAATTGTTTCTGTAACATATTCTTGCTGACGCACCTCGACTTGTCAATGCTCGTTCCGCTGAATCCACACGGATTTGTGCGCTTTCCGTCCCGGTCCGAGAGGCGTTAGATTACAAAATTTACATCGCCATAACAAAACCGTCACGCCCCTTTAACAATGAACAATTCAAATGGCGCCCTAGAAATGAGTGCATCTCAGCACGGACGCGCCCTCAGCCCCGCGTCACGATTTTGATGCGCTGTCGGAATCTCGTACTCATCGTACAGGGGAGACGCAATGAATTATCGATCAGCCGGGCTATCCAGGTGGATCAGTTTATTCGTTTTCATTCTTTTGCTTCTGGGACAAACGAAGCAGACTCTGGCCCAGGGGCAAAAGGGCGCCATTTCCGGAATTGTGACGGACGACAGCGGCGCCGTCCTAAAAGGCGCGCAGGTTACTCTCGAGTCGCCCGTTTTCAATACGGTTTCCGACGAGCAGGGGCGGTTTTACATCAACGATGTCGCTTCGGGAAGCTATACGCTAACGATTTCGTACGTGGGATTCACGAAATTTCAGCGGGAGATGAGCGTGCCGCCCGGGCAGGTCGCGAATATTGAGGCGACGCTCAAACTGCAATCGCAAAATGAATCCATCCTGGTGACTGCGCCGCGCGTCACGGGCGAAGCGGAGGCCGTCAACATCGAGCGAAACTCCGACAATCTTGTGCAAGTGATGCCGGCGGAAGTGATCCGCAGCTTGCCGAACGCCAACCTGGCGGACGCTCTGGGGAGACTGCCCAGCGTTACCCTCGAGCGCGACGAAGGCGAAGGGAAATACGTGCAGGTCCGCGGACTCGAGCCGCGACTGACTAACGCGATGATTGACGGCGTAAACGTGCCGTCGCCAGAGCCGACCGTTCGTCAGGTCAAGTTCGATTCCATTCCGGCTGACATGGTGGAATCCGTCCAAGTCAGCAAAACGCTGCAGCCCAACATGGAGGGAGATGGGATCGGCGGTTCGGTAAACCTGATCACCAAGGTGGCCACGAATCAGCCGACCATTTCGATCGGCAGCGTGGGCGGCTATACCCCCATTATCCACGGCCGTGGACTCACGGAAGATACCGGCTCGATTGGATATCGGTTCGGCCCCGACAAGCGGTTTGGCGCCCTGATCGGCGGCTCTTATGACTGGAATGGGCGGGGAATTGACGACATCGAACCCGTTCCCGACATCGCCACATTGGCAACCGGCCAACAGGTGAGCTGGAAAGACGGCATGGACATTCGCCAATACCAGTATTTCCGCACGCGTTGGGGCCTCGCCGGCAGCACGGACTACAAGATTTCGGAAGCCTCGAATATCTACCTTCGCGCGTTCTATTCCGACTTTCACAACTACGGCGACCGGTTTAAGTATTCGCTGACAGACAATACCCCCGGGATTCAATTGCTCGCCCCGGGCAACGTCGGTTGCGCGACGGATGCCTCGGGCGTAACAACGGCGGTATGCACAGGCATGCCGTCGGCCAACGGGGAGCTTAGAACCCCGGACATCGGTGTCTCCAACATTGTTCTTGGAGGCGTTCACAATTTGTCGACAACGTGGTTTGCCTGGGATGTGGCCGTGTCCCGCGGCTGGTATGGCGGCTCGTCCTCCGAGGATGCGGACTTTGGGGCCAATCCGAACACGTTTACGACCAGCACCTGCCAATACGATCCGAATGTTACCGCCAACGAGTTCCTGCCACGGTGGAACGGGGAGTGTTTCAACGAGATCAACAATCCTTCGAATTATGTAGTGAAGGATATCCGGCAGAATTTGGGAGTCTCGGCGCAACTGAATATTGAGGCCTCCGGGTCAGGCGCCAAGCGCTTTCACATCGGTTCGAAATTGGCGACCTTGGAAATCGGCGGAAGATTCCGAAACGCGCACAAGTTCAACGACGGGTACACGCTTACGCTGACTCCGGATACGACCGTGCTTCAAAACAGCTCGCAATTCTCGTCGGGTTTCATCCCGATGTCCACCTTCCCGAATGCCATTGTGAATCACAATTACTACAACGGTGGAAACTACAATTTGGGTTATCAACCGAGTTTCGAGGACACATTCGCTTTCTACAAAGCGAATCCGACCCTCTTCGATTCCAGCAGCACTCAGGGGACTGACGGCCAGGAATATGATTTGATCGAGAAGGTCAGCGCCGGCTACGTCATGGGCACCATCGACCTTTCCAGCCGCTGGCGACTGATCGCCGGATTGCGGGTGGAGGCCACCAGCGAAAACGGAACGAACTTCCTGTTCAACAATGTCGCTAATACGATTAGCCCAAACAATTTTTCAGCCTCCTACATCACCCTGCTGCCAAGCGCTGCGCTTAAGTATGCTGTGAGCCCGAACGATAACCTTCGTTTCTTTTATGCACGCGGGCTTTCCCGACCCGATCCGCAGGACATTGCCGAAGCAATCCAGATCAGCACGAACGGCAATGGCACGTTCCCATTTTCGATTCAGCTCGACAACCCGAGCCTACAAGCGGAAACCGGAGATGACGTCGACGTCCTGTACGACCATTACTTCAGCACGTTCGGGGTTTTTTCCGCCGGTTACTTTTATAAGTATCTTCATAACCCGATCGTGACCACTCAGACCGACTGTTTACAGTGCACCCCGCCGGGCGGGCTACTGGGCAATTATCAGGAATCTCAGTTTGTCAATGCCGGGCACGGATGGGTCACGGGGATTGAAGTCGCTTACCTCCAGCATTTTTCGTCTTTGCCCGGTGCATGGGCCGGACTTGGACTGTCCGCGAACTATGGCTACACCGCGTCAAGGGCCTACGGCATCCCGAACCGCTCCGACCACCCCATGCTGCCGCGAACCTCTCCGAACTCATTCAACTTCAGCCCGACCTACGACCGCGGGCGGGTCTCACTCCGTTTAGGCGTTTCCTATAATCAGGCGAACATCCAGCTCTATCAATATACGGACGGCACGCCGGGTGGAATAAAAGGGCCACTGAGTGACTTCTACTTCTACACGCACGTGCAGGTCGACGCCCAGGGCAGCATTCGACTGAACCACGGGTTCACCGCATTAGTATCGGCGCTGAATCTCAACAACGAAGTCTTCGGCTTCTATCAGGGCAGCCCGCAATTCATGATTCAGCGCGAATACTATCAGCCGACCATTTCTCTCGGTTTGCGTTGGGAGCCGGCGCGGGAGAAATAAGGGGACGCGACGCCGAGGGTCCAAGCAGGCGAGACGCAAGGTTCGCGATCCGCGCAGGACAGGCGTCACAAGCTGCGGAAACACCCAAATTTTTGTCATTCCGAGGCGCGCTTCGCGCCGAGGAATCTCTCTGTCCCAGGGATTAAACCACAGAGAGATTCCTCGCTTCGCTCGGAATGACAAAATAAATTAGTATTTCCGCGGCGTCTTCAGTCTGTCGTATCGGTATGGCCCAAAGACAGCGGAGAGGTCTCTCGCGAGCGCCTACACCAGGTTCATTTTCTGGAGCAGGGCTTGGTAGCGCGGGTCGGTGTGGTATCGGTCGAAGAACAGAAGGTCTTGAATATGGATCATGTAATAATCGCGCAGCCGGAAGGCTCCTTCGAGCGCGTCAAACATTGCGTCCACTTCGCCGGCGGCCGCGTAATATAACGCGGCCCCAATGTTTTGACCGTGCGAGTCGGCGAGCTTCCGCGCCCATTCCTGGCTATGCTCGCGATCGCCTGCCTGATGATAGGCTGCGGCCAGTAGCCACTCGCCCATATGGTACCAAGGCGCCAAATCCACAACTCGTTTGAAGGTGGCAATCGCTTCCTGGGGGAGGCTTGCGTGAAGCTGGGCGAGCCCCATCGCGATCCAAAGTGGGTGGTAGCTGGCATCGATTTCCAGGGCTCTGTGCGCACACTCAATCGCTTCCCGGTACTGTTTCGCCGCGTGCATGCACATAACCAATCCCCAATGAAGGGTCATGGAAAGTGGATCGGTCTCGAGTGCCATACGACTCTGCTCGATCGCTTCAGGAACTCGTCGCTGTGGCAGCAAATAATGCACGGCGTAGCTGTATCTCACCCTGGGTGGGACGGGCTGAGTCGACGTGGCCTTGCGATAATGTGCTTCGGCCGTTTTCCAGTCATACTCGCAGGTTGCCGCTATGGTCGCCAACACACTGTGCGCCAGGCTAGTGGAGGGGTCGATATCCAGCGCTTTCTCAGCAGCCGATTTCGCCAAGGGCGCCATCTCGCCAACCGGTTTTATACCCATCACCCCTAGCACAAAGTAGTAGACCGACAGGCCATAATAAGCCGGAGCGTAATTCGGATCGATGGCCAAGGCCTGCTCAAAGTATCCCTTCGCTTTCGCCAGGCCCTCTGGCGTAAAGCGGAACCCGTAATAAACTCCTTTCAAGTAATTCTGATAGGCTTCGATGTTCACTGCCTGTGCGCGAGGAGCTAACCGAATTTTGAGTGCTTCCGAGATGGCCTGGGCGATCTCATCCTGAATGGCGAAGACATCGGTCAGGTCGCGGTCGTATCGCTCCGACCAGAGATGCGATCCGTTCTCGGCCTCGATGAGCTGCGCCGTGACGCGAATGCGGTTTCCGGCGCGCCGCACACTGCCTTCGAGGATCGTGCCGACATTGAGCGTTTCGGCGATCTTGCGGATGTCCTGCTCCTTGCCCTTGAAAGCGAACGCGGAGGTGCGCGCAATCACTTTCAGGCCCGGAATTTTGGCGAGCAAATTCAAAATCTCTTCGGCCAGTCCGTCGCTGAAGTACTCGTTCTCCTTGTCCGCGCTCATGTTGGCAAAGGGCAAGACGGCGATGGAAGGAGTTTTGGCGGTGGGGGCGGGCGTCGCCGTTGCTTGTTCGAGGGCCGCGCGAACTTCGTTTATGGTCTGGAAGCGGCTGGCGGGTAACTTGCGAATGCATCGAGTGACAATCGCGGAGAGGTTCGACGGCGCATCCAGCGGCGCGGGCTCGTCGCGCACGATCGCGGCCATGGTTTCAACGGCGGAGTCCTTCGAAAATGCGCGGCGGCCACTCAGCATCTCGTACAGCACCACGCCGAAGGAAAAAATGTCGGAGCGCGCGTCCGTCGGCTCGCCCTTGGCTTGCTCTGGCGACATGTACGACGCCGTGCCCAGGACCGTGCCCACTTCCGTGAGATCCAAGCTTTGTGCCATGGCATCGGAAGCAACCGCGGCGCTGGCGGCGCCTACCTTTGCGAGTCCGAAATCCAGCAGCTTCACGCCGTTCGCAGTCACCAAAATGTTGGCGGGTTTCAAATCGCGATGCGTGATGTTTTTCTTGTGCGCGGCGTCCAGCGCATCGCAGATCTGCGCGGCATAGCGGATCGCTCGATCAAGCGGGAGAGGACCTTGGAGCGGAGTCCCGTCGATAAACTCCATGACCAGATAATTGGGCCCGATGTCGTAAATCTGACAAATATTGGGATGATTCAGCGCGGCGATGGCTTTGGCTTCCCGCTCGAAACGCTCCGAGAATTGCGAGGCGGAAATTTTGATGGCCACCTCGCGATTCAAGCGCGGATCTTTGGCGCGAAACACTTCACCCATGCCGCCCGCGCCAATCGGCGCGACGATCTGGTAAGGGCCAAGCTTATCGCCAGTGGAAAGTGGCATAGGGGAAATCCCGCTAAGTCTACCTGATCGATGACTGGATAGGGAATGAGTTGCTACGCGTTCGGCCGAAATGCGGAATTGCGCTGGAGCAAGCGGCGATCCGGAAGTTGATTCGATGCAAACTTGAGGTAAGCTGGACACCTGTTGAATGAATCCCCTAACATCGGTGTTGCAGTCAGCCAGGGTTACTCCGGCGCGGATGTCGCCGTCAACAAGCCTGCCCAGGTGCTGTTTGCCAGTCTGATCGGGACCACGATCGAGTTCTTCGATTTCTACATCTTCGCGACTGCGGCAGTGCTTGTCTTTCCCAAATTATTTTTCCCTTCGACTGACCCAGCCTCCGCCACGCTCGCTTCGCTGGCGACATTTGCGATCGCGTTCTTTGCGCGCCCCGTTGGCTCGGCGCTGTTTGGCCATTTCGGAGACCGCGTTGGGCGGAAAGCGACGCTGGTTGCGGCGCTGCTCACCATGGGGCTCTCCACGGTTGCCATTGGCGCGCTGCCGACGTACGGGACCATCGGTGTGGCCGCGCCCGCGCTGCTCGCATTCTTTCGCTTCGGGCAGGGGCTGGGCCTCGGCGGTGAGTGGGGAGGCGCGGTGCTGCTCGCCATCGAGAATGCGCCGCCAGGGAAGCGCGCCTGGTACGGCATGTTTCCGCAGCTCGGCGCGCCGGCGGGATTTCTTTTTTCCGGGGGAATATTTTTGGCGCTCTCGAGGTGGCTCACCGACGTGCAATTCTTCAACTTCGGCTGGCGCATTCCGTTTCTGGCGAGCGCCGCGCTTGTCCTCGTCGGCCTCTATGTGCGGCTGACAATTACCGAGACGCCGGTGTTCCGCGACGCGCTCAGCCGGCGAGAGCGCGTGAAGGTGCCGATGCTGACGGTATTTCGCGAACACACCAGAACGCTGTTCGTGGGCACGCTCGTGGCGCTCGCGACGTTCGTGATCTTCTACTTGATGACGGTCTTCGCGTTGTCCTGGGGCACCACCGCGCTCGGCTACAGCCGCGAAAAGTTTCTGGTGATGCAATTGTTCGCCATCGTCTTCTTCGCGATTTTCATCCCTGTAGGCGCGGTCCTGGCTGAACGAGGGCGTCGCCGCACGCTTCTCTGGGTCACCGCGGCGATCGGCGCGTTCGGACTGGTAATGGCGCCGATGTTTCTCGCCGGGACGGCGGGGGCCGTGCTAATGATGACGGTCGGCCTATCCTTGATGGGCCTGACCTACGGTCCACTCGGCACAGTTCTGTCGGAACTTTTTCCCACGTCGGTGCGTTACACGGGCAGCTCCCTGACGTTCACCTTCGCCGGCATTTTCGGCGCTTCGCTCGCGCCGTACATCGCCTCGCGGCTCGCCAAAACCTACGGCCTGCAGTACGTCGGTTACTACCTCACCGTGGCAGCGGCTCTGACGTTCATCGGCCTGCTCGCCGCGCGCGAAACGAAGGACGAGAAGTTGTGAAAAGGCGTGACTGGTGATCGGTGACTGGTGAACAGAGAGCCGTGAATCGTGATTTGTGACTCGTCATAAAGAGAATCCTAACTGCTTGGATGGCAGCGGTGGCCGAGAGGGTTCTCACCAGTCACCAATCACCAGTCACGAATCGCCGGCGAGCTAGCATTGCAAATCTTGGCAACCAGGCGTAACCTAGGTGGCATCAAAGCAAAAGGGAAGTACGGCGTGTGATCTCCCCCGCCTCTACACGCAAACTGACTCATGATTTCTCGATTTACCGTCGCGCTGTCCGTTGCCGCTCTTGGAGCGGCGCTTTGTGCGCCGACCGCGCCCGCTCAAGGCCGGGGCGGAATGCGCGCACCGGCTGCGGCTCCTCGAGCGCGCTCCTCCTTCCGGCTCAGCGGGAGAGGCGAATTTGATCGCGCGAACCGGCGTCGCTTTTTGAATGATTCCGCATTTCTATTTCCTTACTATTATTCTGACGATGAATTTGACTACGAACCGGTTGCGCCGGAAGCGCTGCCGGTCCAGATGGTTGTCCCGCAGCCCCAGCAGGCCGCACAACCGCCTGCGTCTGCGGCAAGCCCGGCCGAGCCTCTTCTTTTGGAAATCCATGATGGTCAATGGGTGCGCGTTCCGACCGGCAGCGAAATGCAGGCGATCCCGCAATCGACGAAACCGGATTCTGCCAAGGCATCGAGCCCGAGTCCTGGATTCGTTGAGCTTCCGGTAGCAGCCCCGCCACTTCCGGCTTTGCCGCCCGCTGTGATCGTATTTCGGGATGGTCACACCGAAGAAGTCGCAAGATACATGATCCAGGGCGATGTTCTCTTTACGAACGCGGATTACTGGAGTACGGGTTCGTGGACGCGAAAGATTCCTTTGACTGAGGTAGACATCCCCGCGAGCCTGAAACTCAATAAAGACCGCGGCACGAAATTTAATCTGCCGTCCGGACCGAATGAAGTCGTAATTCGTTTTTGAACCCCTGCCTTGCTCACCCGATCGCGCCCATCTCCGTAATCACAGCCTGCGTGAATTCCTGCGTCGTGGCCTTTCCGCCAACGTCTCGCGTGGTGTGTTTTCCCTCACGATACACCTTGTCGAGAGCGCCGAGGATGCGGCGCGAGGCTTCCGTTTCGTTCAAATAGTTCAGCATCATCGCCGCCGACATGACGATCGCCGTCGGATTCGCAATCCCCTTGCCGACGATATCGGGCGCAGTTCCGTGAACGGCTTCAAACAACGCGTCCACATCTCCAATATTGCCGCTCGGCACGACGCCCAATCCGCCCACGAGTCCCGCGGCGAGATCGCTGACGACGTCGCCATAAAGATTCGGCAGGAGCAAAACGTCAAACTGCGCGGGATTCATCACCAATTGCATGCACGCGTTGTCCACAATCAGTTCGCGGTATTCGATGTCCGGAAATTTCTCGGCCACCGCGCGAATCGAATTCAAAAACAGGCCGTCGGAAAGCTTCATGATGTTGGCCTTGTGGATCGCATGAATTTTCTTGCGTGCATTTTTGCGCGCGTATTCAAAAGCGAACCGGGCGATGCGGGTCGAAGCGTGCTCCGTAATGATCTTCAAACTTTCCACGACCCCCGGAACGACCGTGTGCTCGAGCCCCGCGTACAGGTCCTCGGTATTTTCCCGCACGATGACTAGGTCCACGCCCGACCACCGGGACGAAACGCCCGCAACATTCCGCACCGGACGCAGATTGGCGTAAAGGTCGAGCTCCTTGCGCAGCGCGACGTTGATGCTCGGAGGTCCCTCCGCGACTGCCGTCGCCATCGGCCCCTTCAGCGCGACGTGCGTCCGCCGCACCGAATCCACCGCCTGCTCGCGAGGAAATTCTCCCACGCGTTTGCCGCCTTCGAGTGGCGCCGCGAATACTTCCCATTCCACTGAAACTCCAGAGGCCTCCACAATTTTCGTGGCTGCATTCGCGACTTCAGGCCCGATCCCATCTCCAGGAAGCAAAGTAATTTTATGAGTCATAGTTTCAATCATCTTAAGGGAAAGGGTGCAATTTGTCGAAAATCAAGGTCAGAATAGTTTTCATTTGCGGACGCGCTCATTTACTTGGCGTGTCTTGTACTGTGAGGTGAATTCTGGCATAACTGTGGCGAGCTGGCATCGCCGAAACTAAAATCCATTTCGAGGTAGCCCGCATGATCAAAAAACTGCCACCTTCAGCCGTCATGTTCAAACTCATTACGGGACGCTGGGTGTCGCAACTGATCTACGTCGCCGCGAAGCTCGAGCTTGCGGACCGTCTCAAACACGGCCCGCGCACCGTCGAAGATTTAGCGGCCGCTGCAGAGGTTCAGGCCCCCGCGCTCTACCGTGTGCTTCGGGCTTTGGCAAGCGTCGGTGTCTTCGCGGAGGCCAAGAACAGGCGATTCAAGCTGACCCCGCTCGCCCTCACACTTCAGAAAACGGTCCCCGGCTCCATGCATCCCGTCGTGCTCCTGTTTGAAGAACACTTTACCACGCGTCCCTGGGAGCACTTACTCCATGGTGTCAAAACAGGCGAGATACCATTTCTCAAGGCCCACGGCGTCTCCCCCTTCGAGTATCTCGAGAAGCACCCTGAAGCCCTCAAGGTCTTCGGAGAATCGATGACCAGCGTCTCCTCTACAGAGAATCCGGCAATCGCGGCCGCGTATAGCTTTTCACAGATGGAGACGGTCGTGGATGTGGGTGGTGGGCACGGCAGCCTCCTGAGCGCCATCCTCAAGGCGAATCCGAAACTGAAGGGAGTGCTTTTCGATCAACCCTCTGTCTGCGCCAGCGCCAAGCAGGATCGGTACGTGACACCTAAAGGCATCGCTGAACGCTGCGCCCTTCAATCTGGGGACTTCTTCAAGACCGTACCCAAAGGCTGCGATGCCTACATAGTGAAGCGCGTCCTTCACGACTGGGACGATGAGCGGTGCGCTATCATTCTCTCGAACTGTCTCTCCGCGATGAATAAGAAGGGAAGGGTGCTCGTCGTTGACAGCGTTATCCGTCCAGGGAACGACCCTGACCGGGGCAAGCTCCTTGATATGCAAATGCTTATTCTGGGAGGGCGCGAGCGCACCAAGCAGGAATTCAAGAAGCTCTTCCGGGACGTAGGATTGAAGCTGAACCGCGTCTTCCCGACCAATTGCCCGCTGAGTATCGTTGAAGCAATCCGCGCGTGAAGTGTGAATGCGGCGAGACTTGGTGGTCAAGAGCAAAGGAACGCGTCCCAAAAAAGGTGACTCGGCCCATCGATCCGTTGCGGGGCCCTCTCGCCTCCCCTAGTCCCGTAGCACTGTCCCCGGGAACTTTATGTACTTCGTAGCATCAAATGTTTATAGTAAGGGACGGGATTTAACGATCAGGGCAGAGGACTTGCACCTTGTGCTATAATGATTTTGTACCAAATATCGCCGAAACCGGCAGGGAGTGAAAACACTGAAATGATTACAGTTACTCCAGTGGCGACAACGAAAGTAAAAGAGATTATGGGCCAGCAGAACCCCGCTCCCGTAGCGCTCCGCGTGGCCGTGGTGGGCGGAGGCTGCTCGGGCTTCAGCTATCACATGGCGTTTGAGAACTCGGAAAATCCGACCGACAACGTCTACGAATTCGACGGACTCAAGGTCCTAGTCGATCAGATGAGTGAAATGTATCTGGAAGGCGTCTCCATCGACTACATCGAAACGCTGGAAGGCGCTGGCTTCAAGTTCAACAACCCGAACGTCAAGAGCACCTGCGGCTGTGGCAGCTCGTTCAGCGTGTAAGAGCGCGGCAAGACTTCATCGACGATTCGGTCGCGTTTGCCCACGGGCCTTTGCGAGTCATCGCACAGGCCCATTTTCTTTTACATCCTCACTTTGTAGGGGCCGCCGTGAACTCGTTGCAATGCGCCACCGTGCCCCGTATCCTATAGGGCGCTCATGAAAATCGCTCTCGCGCAATTGAATCCCACCGTCGGCGACTTCGCTGGAAATTCCGCCAAAATTTTGGAATTTGCGCAGCGTGCCGCGAAGCAGGGCGCGGACTTGGCCGTTTTCTCCGAGCTCTGTCTGTGTGGCTACCTGCCGATGGACCTGATCGAGCGCCCTCAATTCATCGACCGGAACGAAAGGGAATTGGCTTGCCTGGCCAAGGAGTTGCCGATTCCCTCTATTGTCGGGTACGCAGCTCGCGCAACTGGATCGACAGGAAAATCCGCAGCCAATGCCGCAGCCCTCCTTGCAAATGGAAAAATCGAATTCGTCCAACACAAAATGCTGCTCCCCACCTACGATGTGTTTGACGAATCCCGATATTTTCAGCCTGCCGCGACGCAAAATGTTTTCTCCTTCGGCGGCCAAAACCTAGGCATCACCGTCTGCGAAGATATCTGGAATGACAAAACGTTCTGGGCGAAACCCCTCTACGAACGCGATCCCGTCGCCGAACTGATCGCCAAGCGTGCCAGTCTGATCATCAATATCTCGGGCTCCCCCTACACGATCCACAAGCGAGCCCTGCGCCTGGACATGTTGCGCGCGCTCGCCAAATCGCACGGCCGCACCGTTATCTACGTCAATCAGGTTGGCGGAAACGACAGTTTGGTCTTCGACGGAGATAGCGTCGTTGTTCTGCCCGACGGCCGAGTCCCTGCCCAGGCGAGCTCCTTTGTGGAAGACCTTGTCCTTTTTGACACCGAAACAAACTCGGGAGACATTCACTCGCAGCCCGCCACCGAGCTCGATCTTGTCCTCCAAGCTCTCATCTGCGGAACGCGCGACTACGTTTGCAAGTCCGGCTTCCGCGCCGTGGTAGTTGGCCTCAGCGGAGGGATCGATTCCTCCGTAGTGGCCGCCATTGCCGTGGCTGCCCTGGGCCGCGAAAACGTGCTCGGCGTTTCCATGCCCGGCCCATATTCCTCCGAAGGAAGTCGCGCGGACGCCCGCCAGCTGGCGGATAATCTGGGAATTGAGTTTCTGACCATCCCGATCACCGATGTTTTCCATTCCTACCAAACCGCTCTAGCCGACGCCTTCCGCGGCCGGCCGGAAAACGTGACCGAGGAAAATCTTCAGGCAAGGGTCCGTGGAAATTATTTAATGGCGCTCTCGAACAAATTCGGATCCATGGTTCTGAGCACCGGAAATAAATCGGAAATGGCGGTAGGGTATTGCACTCTATACGGAGACATGGCAGGCGGCCTGGCCATGCTGTCGGACGTCCCCAAGACAATGGTCTATGCGCTCGCCGAATTGATCAATCGCGAAAGGGAACTCATCCCCCTCGCATCGGTCGAAAAGCCGCCTTCCGCCGAGCTTCGCCCGAATCAGACGGATCAAGATTCCCTGCCTCCGTATGAAGTTTTGGACCGGATCCTAAGGGCCTATATCGAGGACGTGAAGAGTCCGGAGGAAATCGCCGGCGAAAGTGGTATCGATATCGATTTGGTACGTTCGATCGCCGGCAAAGTCGACCGGAACGAATATAAAAGAAGGCAAGCCCCACCTGGGCTGAAAATTACATCCAGGGCTTTTGGATTGGGCCGCCCTTTCCCAATCGTTCAAAAGTTCAACCCCTGAGAGGAGCCTCACTGTGCTACGAAAATTGGTCCTTTGCGCTCTCCTTTTCCTTTCGGCATTCCAGGTTCCCTCATCCGCTCAATCGACCTCCGAAAAGGAAAAATCCCCAGCTCCGAAAGCGGCCGATTCGCCAACCGCTAAACCAAGCGCCATCGAGATCCGCGTCGAGAAATATCTAAGGAATTTGTACGCCTGGGGCCCGACCTTCGACGTCAAAGTCGGTCCATCCAAACCCTCACCCATTTCTGATTTGCTGGAAGTTCCAGTAACCGTCTCGATGGGAGGACAGTCTGACACCGCCGTAGTTTACGTTTCAAAATCGGGAAATTTCCTACTCCGAGGAGAACTCACAGACATGTCGGTCGACCCCTTCGCCGACATCCGTTCCAAGCTTCACGGTGGCAATTCACCGTCAATGGGCCCCGAAGACGCCAAGATCACCCTGATCGAGTTCGCGGATTTCGAGTGCCCCTCATGCCGTCAGCTCGACCTAGTCTTAAGAGAACTCCTGCCGCGCCACCCAGAGGTCCGCCTCGTCTTCAAACACTACCCCTTGACCGACATCCACCCGTGGGCAATGACAGCGGCAATCGCCAGCCAATGCGTCTTCCAGCAAAACCCCGCCGCCTTCTGGAAAATGCACGACGCCATCTTTGACGCCCAAGACGTGATCACCCCCGCAAATGTATGGGATAAGATGCTGGACCTAGCAACCCAACAAGGATTGAATGCGGATGTCTATCGAGCCTGCATGACAAACCCAGAAACCGTCTCCCAAGTAAAAGGCACCATCGAGGAAGGCCATACCCTCACTATCACTGCCACTCCAACCACATTCGTAAACAGCCGCCGCGTCGTCGGCCCCGATAAAACTCTCATAGAACAATACATTACATTCACCCGGGAGATGAAGTGAACATAATATAGCTTATAGGACGCAGCATGTCAAGAAAGAAGATTTGAGTTAGTGGGGCCGTATTTGATTTCGGAGAGGTGGAAGTTTGAACTTGTTTCGGCGAGTGCTGATTGCGGTGGGAGCGGGGAGAAGTTGGGCTGGAAAACTTGGGGGTGTGCTGGGCGGGATTCTGGTTGGGGATGAACTTTGGGGAATTGGAGGTGCAAGGTCGGCGGTCGTGGGGCTAAGGCGTGTGGTAAACGAGGGGGGGAGTTTTTTCGAGTGCGGAAAATATGTTGCTGCAAGCGAGGCAGGAAGGGGTGGCGAGTGAAGAAGGAAGACGCAGGGATCGAGTCTGATAAATCGGGACGAGAGGGCGTTGCGGAATTTCTGTGCGGAATTTGGGTTGGGATGGATCAAGGTGCTGCTCGAAATTCGAGGGTTCAGCACATGCTGCTGGTAGAAGGTTCGGGGAGAGTGGCGGCCGCACCAGACGAGCTGGAAACTAATACCAACCCAGAACTGCACGCCGCCTGATTTCGAGAAGAGGTCCACTGCTCATCTCCATGTAGCACCGCGGAACTGCGTGCGGTGCTTTGCCAACTTGCATGTCGAATCACGCCTGCTACGCTCGCGCTGCCATTTCTGTGACGCGC
Source organism: uncultured Acidobacteriota bacterium (assembly GCA_963832265.1). Taxonomy (GTDB): domain Bacteria; phylum Acidobacteriota; class Terriglobia; order Acidiferrales; family UBA7541; genus Palsa-360. The sequence continues at coordinate 1,243,134 of CAWHTN010000020.1, read as the reverse complement.
GCTTCTAGTGGTGGGCAATGGCAGCTGCGGCTGCGCCCACGGCGACGCCGATGGCGAACCATTTGGCGGCTCGCTTGAGACGCACGAAAAATGTTCCGCCGTGAGCAACGGCGTTGGCGGCGTCGCGTTCGTGCAGGAGTGCGGCGGATCTGGTCTTTTCGTCTGACAAATCTTTTTCCAGTGCGTCGTTTTGGACGGCGGCCGCACGGCAGTCTTGCAGGTCGTAGTAGAGAGGGACCAAGTCGGGTTGCGGGACGGAGATTGTGGTCGACGGGGCTTCTCCGGGAGGAAGCGGGATGGACAGGTTGGGATCGTGAATGGTTATGGGGAGCGGGAGAGGAGGCAGGACGGAGGGGAGTTGTTTGGCGGCTTGTTGCGGGGTTTGGACGGATTGCTTTTGCGCTTGGATGGCGGCTAGGGCGGAGGCTAGCTGCGAGTCGCGCTGCTTTTCGCGATCGCCGGCTTGCTGGATGACCGTGTTCTGCGCGGCTAGCGTGGCGGCGAGTTGCTGGGAGTCGCGGCGAGCCGATCGCCAGGCATCGGCGACGAGAGCTATGGCGATCGATGCGGCCACGAGAACGACGATGTTTAGTGTGGGCTTCATGGGGCGGGGAGATTGTGCTTAGTTCCCTGCTGGGATATTTAGGGGGAGATTTGAGACTGAAAAGTCGAGATTTAAGTTTTGAGATGAAGGTGTCTCATAAATGACTCGTCATCGGGGCTCGATAGGACATCAGGGGCTAAAGCCCTTGTTTTTTTACGCGACTGAACGTCGCGGCATAAAGCCGCGACCCACAAAGACGATTAATGAGATAGCTTCATTTGAGAGTTGAGAGTGTTGATCTTGAATTTGAAATTTCAGATTTGAGATTTGAGAATCTTGATTTGAACTCTGGATTTGGGAGTTGACTGTTCCGCTTTTGATTGCGATTTTGAATTACGGCGGTTGGTGGACGGCTGCGTTCTCCTTCATGCTGCCGGACGACGATCCACAGAAATTTTGATGCACTATCCCGGGCGGGACGAATAGTTGCGCTTGCGGGCCAGGACTTCGGCGGGATAGTTTGCGTCGGCGCCGCCGTTCCAAGCGAGTAACGCCGCGGGGACATCGCCTTTGGCTCGCGCCATCCTGGCGGCCAGGATGCGGCAGCCGAACTCGATTCCAGCGGCGGGATCGCAGAGTTCGGAGAGCGACGCTTCCTTGAAGCCGAATTCTCGGGCGACCTGGCCCATGACCTGCATCAATCCCCACGACATGGCGCGCGTGTAGGCCTCGGTGGCGCTCAGTTTTCCAGAGGTATAAAGAGGGGCGATGTAGCGCGACAGGAATCCTGGCTCGTAGCGCACGGCCCAGGGATTCCAGGCGGATTCCTGCTCGATGACGGCGCAGACGAGCGCGGGATCGAGGGCGTGCTCGCAGGCGATGTGGCGGGCGAGGTCGATGATTTCGGGTGGGACGGTGTCTGGCATGGGAGGACGTGACCCGTGGTTCGTGGCCCGTGACCCGTGTGGTGCGGGCCGTGACTCTGAGAATCGTGACAATGAGTTTGGTTGTTCGGTTTTCACGGGCCACGGATCACGGGTCACGGATCGTGCGTCACCGCTTTCTGTCGTGGCCGTTGAGCTCGAGGAACTGGACGGGCGGTGGTTCCTTGAGCTCTAGGCCCAGGTGACAGGCGATCTGACGCAGGGCGTGGTAGAGGTGCGGGAGGTGGTTGATGGCCATGTCGCGAACGAAGGCGCGGCGGATTTCATCGTCGCGGGTGCGGCGGTGCAGCCAGCGGAGGAAGAAATATAATTGGAGGCAGGAGGGGAAGCCGACGAAGATCCAGTAGGGGTTCATAAGTTTTGGTAGCACAGACTTCACAGGCTGCGGAAAAAGTACGGTTGTCATTCTGAGCGGAGCGAAGAATCTCTCTGTGCATTGGACTTAAATCGAAGAGAGATTCTTCGCTTCGCTCAGAATGACACCAAAACCGAGTTTTTCCGCAGCCTGTTCAGTCTGTGGTTTTTTTATATTGGAACATTTAGACCACGGAGGAACACTTCTTCGCGCGAACTTCTGGCTTTCGCGATGCAATCTGGGAACTTTTTCGGAAAATCCACAGACTGAAGTCTGTGCTACTTAACCCCTCAGGCCGAACGACAGGCCGCCGGGGCCGAAGCCCAGGCTGAATCCGCTGGACTGGGCGTTGCGGGCGCTGGCGTCGAGCAGCTGCGCGGGGACGCCGAGGGCGCGGCCGAGAAGGCCTGCGTCGGTGCCGTAGAGGCCGGAGAGACCGGAGAGGGCCGACAGCGTGTCCGAGCGCGAGGCGTTGGCGAAGGCGATTTGATTTTGCTGCGCGAGATTGGCCTGGTCCTGTCCCTGCGTGCGCGCGAGGGAGTCGATGAGTTCGCCGTAGCCGGCGGAGTTGCGCGTGCGCGCGGTGCGATTGGCGGCGTTTTGCGCGAGCGCGTCAAAAGAGGAGGACAGCGCCGACTGCGAAAGATTGGTGATCGCCGATTGTTCCGCCGGCGAGTAGCCGGGATTGGCGAGCAAGTTCTGGTAGCCGGACGCCGCCTGCGAACCGAGCGCCTGGCTCGAGCCGTAGAGCTGCTGGTTCATGGAATTTTGCTGGGAGAGTTGCTGGTCGATCATTTGCTGCGTTTGGGCTTGTGCGCCGCGTCCCATGGGGACCTCCGGAGTTTTTTTGTAGCACAGACTTCAGTCTGTGGGGGTTCGTCAGCGTATTCGGGCTGACTGCGTTGGCTGTGAGCGATGTTTGTGATTGGTTGAAGGAATCGGCGCGGCTGCCAAGATCAGATGGAAATCCACAGACTGAAGTCTGTGCTACTTGAGCTGCCGCGAAAAGCAGGGCCAGGGGTCGTGCGTCCAGCCGAGGCGGGCCAGGCGACGGCCGAAGGCGCGGGCTACTCGCGGCGGGAGAAATGCTTGGACGTCGTCGAGGCCTCGGGCGGCGGCGGTGCGCTGCGCGGCTTCGTGGAGCGCGAGGAATCGCTGCCAGCGCTGACGGGGCGTGCCGGCGGCGGGATCGTGAAGCAGATAGGTTTCTGCGGTGAGGCGCAGCAGGACGGCCATTGCAATGCTCGGAGGATTCGCGCTCGTCGCGGACGGTTCCGGCGGGGAATTGCGATGCGGCACTTCCCTGCCCTCGCCTTCCCTATTTTCGGCGCTCACGTCATCGACATCGTCTTCAAGGATTAATTTTGCTACAAACAGCGGGCTTTCGAGATCGGGCAGCGGGTAGCCGAAACCCTGCACGGCGTGCATCCGGCGAAGCGCGTCGAAATCGGCCGGAGTGTATTCGCGGATGCGCATTTGGTAGCACAGACTTCAGTCTGTGGGGGTCCGTAAGCGATCTCAGGCTGACCGCGGTAGCCGGGCCGGTTGCGTGTGACAGTGGCGTGTGACAGTTGCGTGTGACTGCTTGACAGAATCGGCTTGGCAGCCAAGATCAGATGGAAACCCACAGACTGAAGTCTGTGCTACTAGATGCTACTTATCGCTACTTAAACCTAGCGCAAGATGACCGGGCCGCTGCTGCTCTGCGCAACCTGGCCGAAGCCGGAGCCGCCTTCGCTGCCGGAGGCGGTGCCGCTTCCGCTCGAAGACTGCAGCGCCGGGCCCGCGGCCGTGCCGCCTCCGGTGACGGCGGTGGGCGGAGAGCCAAAGGTGACCGGCTCGGAAGTTTCCGAGCCGAGATATTGCGAGTAGGCACGCCAGTAGAGCGTCTGGTTGCCCATCGATATGCGCAGGTTGCGCGAGCTGCCGAGAAAATGCACGTAGGGTTGCCCGAAAGCGGGCGTCGTGTCCGATTCCGCAAAATAGAAAATGCCGCGATTGAGCGTCGAATTGTCCGTGATGGCCAGATCGAAAATTCCGTCGGCGGCGGTGACGTTCAGGCTGCCGATCGGCGAGGGCGCGGCGATGGAGCCCGAGGGATCGACGCCGGTCGCGCGTCCCACGGCGTTCACGCCGTTGACGAGCTGCGTCAGCGCTTCGTACACGTAGGGCGAGTCGCTCTTGATCTGCGCGAGTTGGCCGATTTTGAGCATGGGTTTTAGTAGCACAGACTTCAGTCTGTGGGGGTCCGTCAGCGAACCCAGGCTGGCCGCCGTTAGCGCGGGACTGATGAGTGCGATTGGTTGGCAGGATCGGCGCGCCAGCCAAGCTCAAATGGAAACCCACAGACTGAAGTCTGTGCTACTCCACCCCGGGGTTAGACTTGTGGCCATTTTGATATTTCTTTTTGGCCGCATACCCCTGCCGAATCATCCAGGCGATGGCAAGAAGAAATACTAAATATGGTAAGAAGTTCATGCGTCGGATCCCATTCTCACGCCAATTTCGATCAGGAGCAATCCCAATATGGCGAAGCCGATAACCAGGAACAGTCTGGCTTGCGTTATGGGCGTCTCCCGGACAAGCGAATCCAACGAAGAATTAGCTTTTCCATTTTCCCGCATACCTATGCGCACAAATAATTCGTCTGCCTCAGGATAAACCATCTCATATCTCGTACGAAAACCAGCGTCAGGATTCCAATATCCCGGATTGCCTCCGCCCACAACTCATATCGTTTCCTCTCAGCCATAAGATTATTCTTATAGACTAAAAAGGCTAAAACAGTGAATCAAATTAATAGTTCTTTAATTGATTAAATCCCACGGCGCACTGGCACTCACGGATCGGCGCCCAGTAGCACAGACTTCAGTCTGTGGGGTTCCGTCAGCGAACCCAGGCCGACCGCGTTAGCCGGGACTGATGAGTGCGATTGGTTGGCAGGATCGACGCGCCAGCCAAGATCAAATGGAAACCCACAGACTGAAGTCTGTGCTACTTAATTCCCACCCCTGACGGGCGCCCAGGGATCTGGCAGCAGCGACGGAATGAATCGCTCGAGCTTGAACCACGCGCCGGGCGAGTTCGTGCCGAGCTGGAAAGCGACGCGCTCGCCGAGCAAGTTGATGGGCAGCTCGAGATCTTTTGCGCCAGGCGAGGACAGGGGCAGCGGCGTTAGCGCTGTGAGATACGCTTCGTTGTCGACGAAGGCGGAGAGGTTCAAGTTCCCTGCCCCTTCGGCGTACAGCGCGAGATAGGCGAAAAGTTTTCGGTGCGAGCGGACTTGATACGTCTGCTCGAGATCGTGGCTCAGGAAAAAATAGGTGGTGTAGTAGGAATTGATGGCCGCGCCGTCATCGGAAAATTGCGTGTCGGAAAGCTGATAGATTTTTCCGTTGCCCGCGCCGCCGACGAGGCCGTTGCCGAGAAACACCTGCGCGGTGCCGTCGGAGCGTTCGGCGAGCGCGCACGCATTCGCGGTGATGTGCCACGGGCACCACTTGCGCGAGCGGCCCACGGCGTACAGTTTTCCCGACAGCGTCGAGAACAGGATCGAGCCGAGCGATTCGATTTCGCCGGCGCTGGACAGGCTGCGGTAATCCAAAACCAAAATTAAATTCGGCGACGTGGCCGTGCCGGTGGGCACGCCGCACAGGATGCGCTTGTTGCGCGTATCCACGCGCACCCACAGCGTTTGCCCGGCGGCCCAGTTGATCGTGTCCCACAGCGGCTGAATTTCCTGCGAAATTTTGATGGGTTCGCCGCCGTCGAAAAGGTACATGCCCGCGCGCCCGGCGATCACGGCCCAGTCCTCGCCCATGTCCACGCCCTGCACCGACGGCGTGCCCACGGCGTTGGACACTTCGTTGATCGTCCAGGACGCGGGCTCGTTCACGCCGTCGTCCTGGGTGACGTGCAGCGAGCGGTCCTTCACGAAGTAGAGGCGCTCGCGCAGCAGGAACGCGGCGCGCACGGTCTGCCCGTCGTTTTCTGAAACGCTCATGAATCCGGTGACGCCGTCGTAGCTTTCGGGATCCTCGGCGAAAGAGGCGCGCACGAGCGAAGTGTTGAACGGCTCGGCGGTGGGAAAAATCTCGATGTTGTCGACCAGAAATCCGGCGCCGTTCGTGGGCGTTCCGTCCGCGTAAACGCGCAGCAGCAGGTCGGACGGAATCGTGGTGAAGCCGGCAGACGGCGTGATCGGCGCGATAAATTCCTTCCACGCGCCGGTGGTGATTTGCGCGGCGGGAACGGAAATGCCGGTGGTCGAAATTCCGAGCGAGGCGCTGTAAATGTGCACGTGCAGCGTGCCCTGCGCGAGCGCGCCCGTCATGCGCACCTTGACGCGCGCCGAGTAGCCCGTATTCGCTTGCAGGCGCGGCGCGCCGTTGGAGTCGCTCACGGCGGACTGCGTCATGAGCCCGCGCGTCGCAGTGGCGCCGTCGCCGAGGATCGCGTAATCGCCGCCCCAGATCGCTTCGCCGGTCGAGTCCGGGCTGCCGCCTGCGAAGAACGTCGCGTCGGGAGTCCAGCCGAGCGGCACGTTGCCGCCCGCGCCGCCAAATGCGCCGTCAAACGTGAGGTTGTCCCAAATATTTTGTTTGTTGCGCTCGCCCCACCAGAACAGGCGCTCGGAATATCCAATCACGCCGGCGCATTCGCCGAGCTCCACGAGTTGAAACAGAGAATCCGCTTCGATTCCCGCCAGGAGCGCCGTGTCGGAAAAATCCACGACGAAAGAGGACACGCCGTTGTCGAAGACCTGCATCTGCGGCGCGCCGTCGAGGCCGGTCGTGTAATAAAACAAATCGCCGCCCGATCCGGTGAACGCCAGAATTCGCGCGACCACATTTGGCAGCGTCGCCACCGAAGGAATGCCCGTCACGTTCGCGCGCCGGCCGCCGGCCGCCGTCCACGAGACGGGCGGCGAAGGCCGCGTCAAGTAGCCCTGCCGCGTCACGAAAATTACCGCGCACTGGTGCACGCCCGCGCTGATCGAGCCCACCGGCGCGGCCGTGCCTCCGCTTGAGGACGAATTGGAATTGGTCTGCGCGTAGGTGAAGTGCAGCGAATCGACGATCGACGCGATCGGAAAAGTTCCGTTGTAGGTCGTGTCGGTGACGCCCGCGATGACCACCTGGTCGGTCGCGAGCATTCCCGTCGGCGTCGCCGTAGTCACCGTCACGACATTCGACGTCCGCGAAATCGCCGAAATATTCGCGATCACGTCCATCACCGCGGCCGGACCCGCGCCCGGGCCGATCTGGCTCACGCGATCCAGGTGCGTGCCGTCGTACTGCCGCGGCATGTCCAAACCGAAGTTGCCGTCATGCTGCGCGATGTACTCGCGGGCGAAGAGCGACGTGGAACTCGCCGCCGCATTCGACGTAAGCCCCGCCGCGATCTGCGTCAGCACGCCGGGAGAATTTTCGCCCCACAGCGTCCCCGCCGAATCGATCGCCAGCAGCGTCTTCACCAAGTTCGGCTGCGTGAATGTCTTCAGGTAGTTGACCGTGGGATTTCCCGCGATCGGCGAATACACCGACACGAGCCCCGGCCGCGTTTTCACCGCGCCCTGCACAAACGCGACATCGCGGCAATCGGGCGAGACGCCCTGCGGCAGATCGGCCGCAGCCATGTCGGTAACCAGCCCGCCGAACAGATCCAGCGGCGCGTCAATTGTTCCAGCAATGCTCATGAGTTAAGTAGCACAGACATCAGTCTGTGGGGTTCCGTCAGCGAACCCAGGCCGACCGCGTTAGCCAGGACTGATGCGTGTGAAGGGTTGACAGGATCAACGCGCCTGCCAAGATCAAATGGAAACCCACAGACTGAAGTCTGTGCTACCAAATCAACAGCGCAAATCCCGCGCGCGAGGAATACGGCCTGCGGAGTCGTCCAGTTTGCTGTTCGCGCTGCGGCGCTTAAGTAGCACAGACTTCAGTCTGTGGGGTTCCGTCAGCGAACCCAGGCCGATTGCGTTAGCCGGGACTGATGCGTGTGACTGGTTGACAGAATCAACGCGTCTGCCAAGATCAAATGGAAACCCACAGACTGAAGTCTGTGCTACTAAATCAGCGGCGCGAAACCCGCGCGCGAGGAAAACGGCCTGCGGCGGCGGCCGGTTTGCTGTTCGCGCTGCGTGGCGCGCACTAGCAAATCCTCTAGCGCATCGGACGCGGCGATGTCCCAGCGCTCGGCTTGCGGCGCGCCGCGCGCGGCGCCGGCCATCGCAGCGGCGGCGTACGCGAGCGCTTCCTGGGCGTTGCGGATCAGCACGGGGCTGGTCGCATCGACCAGGTCGGGAAAAGAGGTTTGGAAGCGCAAACGAATTTGCGTGTCCTGCGTGGCGCCGAGAAAATACAAGCCGTCGGCGCGCCATTCCCAGTAACGCAGCGTCTGCCCCTGCGGCTCCGAAGGCAACCCATCGTGATCGGTCAAGTCCGTCATCTCGATGAAATCGTCGGAGCTGAGGTTGGCGCGCTCCCACAATTTCACCGGCACGAGCAGGTTCGTCGGCAACTGGTTCGGCGGCGCGGTCGCGTCCGTGATCGAGACTTGCGCCGAGGCGTCCACCACCGTGACGGCGGGCACGACCAGCAAAACGTCGTCGCTCAGAAACGTTCCCGACTGCACGTTGGCCAGCGCCCGCTGCGCCTTCCGGTACGCCGAGTTCACGTACGGCAGCAGCACCGTATCCGTAAACAGATTCCCCGCCGCATCATTCAGCAGCGAGCGCACCAGCGCCGTAATCTGCCCGGCAGTGTTGTATGCGGTAGTTCCGACGACTGGCATGAGAACCTCCGTGGTCCGCGACCCGTGTCCCGTGTCCCGTGAAAATCTCTGCTAATCAAAAAGTTTGCAGCGAGTATGACCAGCTACCCGGCGCGCGCCGATCGCGGGTCGAGGTGTGTCACGGGTCACGGGACACGGGCCACGAGTCACGGCTCTTGGGGCATCGGCGACTGCTTCAAATACGCCGCCACGCCAATGATTCCGGACATCATCGCGCTGACTCCCGCGATCACCAGCGTGGAGTGCAGTCCGGCCTGCAAGTTGAAATGTTCGGGATCGATTCCCACCGCCGCGAATCCGGTGATTACGCCGTTGGCGCCGCCCGCAATTGCGGCGGCCACCAGGCCGCGCCACCACACTTGAAAATTTGTCCAGGCGCTCATGAGGTCCTCTTTACTTTACGGTGATGAGGGGAGCGCTCGGGGCGTTTGGGTTTGACGGCACATTGGCCGTTGCCGGCACGGAACACACCGATTCTTCGCCCAGCGAGTCCACGGTCGTCACGCAATAGCTGTAGCTCGTGCCCGCGGATACGCTCGCGTCGGTGTACGTCAAGCCCGCGTTGAGAGACGTGTTCAGCTTCGCGTAGTTTGTCGGGCTCGACGGCGAGCGGTACACGTTGTATCCGCTGATCGTTCCCGACCCGCCGACCGGCGATGGCGCCTGCCAGGTCAGCGTGACGCTGTGCGCGGTGCCCGCGGGAACGCCTTGCGCGCGGGCGCTTCCGAAGACGAGGAAGGCGGCGGCCAGCAAGATTCCGCACATACTTCGATACGAGTAATTGAGTAATCTGCGCATAAGTTGAGTCCTTTGGGTTTAAGTAGCACAGACTTCAGTCCGTGGATTTTGACTTCTGCAGATACTTGCGTCTTGCGAGGGCTGATGGAACCCCACAGGCTGAAGCCTGTGCTACTAAAAACTACTGCTTCAATTCCACGAGGAACATTTCCGGCGTGATGGCGTCCGTCGCCGCCACATTGAATTGCAAGTTGATCGTCACCGCGGACGCAGTGCTGACGGCCGCCGTATCGAGCTTGATCGAATTGTTTCCGGCATTGCTGTCCTGGCCCACCGTGGAAATGGTCTGCGCGCTCGTCGAGCCGGAATTGTTCATGACGAGGTAGGTGATGCGCTCGAGTTGATTGGCCGCGCCGGTCGGAGCCACGCCCGTCGTGGAAGTCCCGCCAAACGAAAGCGTGTAGCTGACGGCCGCCGTGCTTGTGGTGTGCTTGGCCAGCGCGGTGATGATGATTCCCTGCCCCGCGGCCATCACGCCCGCGGGAAGAGTACACGTAAAGTAAGTGGTCGCCGCCCCCGTTCCCGTGACCACCGAAGCGGGGCCCTGGTAAGCGCACGCGGAACTATCGGCGCTGCCCACCGTCAGCGCGGCGCCGTTGTTCTCGATTTTTTTCCACCGGTGCGCGGTCGAGTCGGCATACAGCTCGTCGACACTCGCAATTCCCGAGGGAGCTGCGGTCTCCGAGGCCGAATAGAATTTATAGCTATGCACGCCGCCATTAAACGGAAATTGCACGCCGGTGAGAGGCGCGGCGTATTGCGCCGCGGTCAGATTGAAGCCGAGGAAACCGGTCCCAAGTCCTCCGCTGAATCCGCAGAACAAGCACGAGTTCGCGTTATTTTCCTCGGTGAGCCACGAGCGCATCGCGTTGCCGACCGGACGCGGCGTGCTTCCCGCGCCGGAAGACGCTCCGGTGGTGGTCGTCAAAGGCCACGTGCAGGTGCCATTCGTCACGGTGGTGGAGCTGAAAAAGTTCGGTTCGCTGCCGGGACTCGTGCCGAAGTAGAAATTGCAGCTCGCCGGAAAAAAAATCGCCGTTGCGGCGGAAAGATTGATCGAGCTGGACGCCCCGACGGCCTGTGAAATTTCCGGGCTGGGCGCGGATTCGCGGCCGGCCGCGTCCACCGCGGTTACTTTAACGTAATAGGTTCCGGCGGAAAGCGATCCGGAACCGGTGGAGGTGACGGTCGCCTGGGGCCGGCGAAACACATGGCCGATGATTTGCTCGCCCGCCGATCCATTCGGATCGTTCCCGCCGCTGGTCAGAACTTCCGTCGTCTGCACATCGTATCCCGTCTGCGTGATGCCCAGATCGCATCCGGAATAGCTGCCAAAGATGTTGCCCCAATAGCCGATGCTGTTGTTTCCGCTCCCTCCGCTGTTCGGGCTCTCATAAATCCAGTTTCGACAGTCCACCGAATTCCCCGAGTTGATGGAAGATCCCGCCAGTTGCGAGAATCCCACCGTCTGTCCATGAACGAAGATGTTGGTTCCGGGCAAAGCGCCGCAAGAGGAAGTGCTATAGAGAAGCGTCTGGCTGGCGGCCATGACATCGCCGGTAACCACGTTGTCAATAGTCACGCTGCCGGGAGCGTTGCAAGTGGCCAGGTTGATAAAGCCCAGGTCCTGGTTATCCTCGATGTCCGTCGTGCCGTCAAAAACAAAGTTTCCAAAAGGACCGCCGCCGCTTGGGAAGGGGATGTCCACTCGGATCGTATGGCTGATGAAGGAATTGTCGCGGAAGTCGTACACGCTGGTATGGGCGTTATTGGTCAGGCCCAGAAACCAGATCGCGGGAACATTGGTGTTTCCACTATTTCCATTCCAGTTGGTGCGATCGAATAAGCTGAAGAATGCGTTGTTGTCCACCTGCAGGATCGGTCCGCTGCCGCCTTGGCCGAAATACACATCCTGCGTGGTAATGTCGCCGCCGGAATCCGCCATGATGTCGGTTTGCGCGCCAGAGACGCAAACGTGATTCAAATCGAGTCCCCCGCCATAGACGACGAAGATCGCGCCCAGCGTCGAGTAACCGCTGATGTTGCTGCAGGACAAAATCCAATTGTGAGGCTGATAGACTCCGCCTGTTCCTTCAATGGAAATGTGCCCTGTCGTTCCCGAAGTTCCGAGATTTCCTTCGATGGGCAATCCGAAAAGTTGAATCGCTCCAGCCTGCACGATCTTCACTCCATCCATTCCCGAGGACGGAAATGGAATCGTGGACATGTACCACAGGCCTTCCGGAATGTAGACGGTCCCCTTGTTGGTGATCTGCGGGCTTCCGTCATTCGCGGCGTCGGAAATCGCCTGCTTGATGAACATGCTGTTGTCGGGAATCGCGAAAACGCTTGAAACTGAATTGGACGCGGCCGCGGCAAGAACAAGGCTCGTGGTTCCCGCGCCCGAAGCGATCGTGGTGATCAGCGCCTGATTGGTGACGCCCGAAGGCGGCGTGGTTGGCCAGAATCCGTTGAACCCGGTCCAGGTATTCGTCTCCGGCCCCTTATCGATGATCCCGCACAAGTTTCCAGCGTTGAATCCAAAGCAATCGAAGGAATATCCGAGCGGCGCGTAACTTCCGCCGGCATCGCTGTACACGAGATACCCGACGGCGCCCGCGACTCCCTGCCAATACACGCCCACGTAATTGATCGGCGTGCGCGTAGTCGGGGCTGTGCTGACCGTGATGGCTGCGCTCGCCGCCGACGTGCCGAAATTAGCGTCGATGGCTGCGACCTTGTAGTGAACCGTTGTCGATCCTGCCGTGCCGATCACATTCGGATTCGGCGCTGTCCCTTGCGCGGGAGTGGAGAGTGCGGATGCGGGACCCGCATTCGCAATGAAAATGCCGCAGCCGTTCTTGAAATTATTGTCGTAGGCGATGGCCAGTGCCGTTGTGCCGGAAGTGATCGTTCCCGTGGTGTGAGCTCCGGTAAGCGCGGATTGGTCGCAGCCGCCGGAAGGCATGTAAGCCGTGATGTCGCGCCACGGATCGGATCCCTTGAAACGCTGCGGGGCGGTCCACTGATTGTCCTGAGATGTTGACGGCACGGGCGATCCGCCTACCGTAAGCGATCCGGTAACAGCGGCCGATCCGTTTACCGTGAGATTGCCGGTGAGCGAAAGCGAAAACGCGGAGATGCCGCTCGTCGTGGTGACGGTCGTGAATGTCGGCGCGGTCGGATCGCTGGGAAGAATTACGTTCGGGAGTTGCTTGGTGGTGATCGAAGGTCCGCTGATCTCGACTTCGTAACGCCCCGGCGCGGCGTAGAACGTGTAGTTCCCCAGGCCGTCGGTCGAGGTCGGATTCGCCAGCGCCTGCGTCAACGCCGGATCGGAATAAATCAGCGCGAGCGGCGAGCACGGCTGCCCCGTCGCCGCGGACGTGCACACGCGCACCGTCGCGCCGGCCATCGGCCGCCCCTGCGCGTTAAACACAATGTCGTCCTTGCGCGATCCCTGCGCCCGCGCATCCAAGCCGCAAAACGCGACCGCAATGGCAAACGCCGCGACCCAAAGAAAAAGTTTCATCAGTCTGCTCATTTCCACGAATCCTCTAAGAAAATTGTCGGGCGCTTTTAGTAGCACAGACTTCAGTCTGTGGGTTTCCATCAGATCTTGGCAGGCGTGTAGCTTCTCTCAAACGCTGACACTCATCAGTCCCGCCTATCGCGGTCGGCCCGGGTTCACTGACGAACCCCCACAGACTGAAGTCTGTGCTACCTGCCGCTACGCGCGTTTCGGCGGCGCGGGCCGCTCCACGCGGGGCTCTGTCGCAACGGGCGGCGGCTGCATGAGTCCGAGCGCGAGCGCTTTGTCACGATTCAAAATGGCGTGGCACGATTTGCACACCGCGACGCCCGGCTTCACGCGCTCGCCGCACCCGGGACACTCCTCGGTTTCGCGCGCCTGGTAATGCCATTCCTTCTCCAGGCCCAGCCGCGCCGCCGCGCGCCGCTGCAAATCGTGAATGAAAAGGTACGAGTGCGAGCGTTCCCACTCGCGGTCCGCCGAGGCCACCAGCGCGCGGTAAAATTCGTCGAGCTTCTCTTGCGCGCTTCGCAGCTCCGCTTCGGTGGGCGCGTCCCCCGCGCACACGAAGACTCCCAGGAAACTCCGCTCCCCCGCGTCGGAATTGATTTCGCGGCAAATATCGTCGGCAATTTCGCGCGCCGTAATCGGCAAAGGCAGCGTGCGCTTGTCGCCATAATCCATCACCGCCGTGCGCGGCGTAATGCGCGTCAGCGCGTACGCGTCCGCCTCGGCGCGCCCCGCAATCTGAAATGTCCCGTACATCCGGTGCGCCATGTAGTGCTGCTCGGTAATGTTTGCAATCACCGCATTCTCGCTTTGCATATTTTCCTCTTCCGTTGCGACAAAATTGACGTGTGATAATAGACGTGCGGATGGCCGCCAGTAGCACAGACTTCAGTCTGTGGGGTTCCGTCAGTGAGCTCGGGCCGGCCCCCATAAGCGGGACTGATAAGTGTCACCGTTTGAAAAAAGCCACACGCCTGCCAAGATCAGATGGAACCCCACAGACTGAAGTCTGTGCTACCGAAACCCATCACGACAAAACATTCTCCGCGTAAGCGTCATACTCGCGCTCCTCGCGCCGCGTGCGCTCCTCGATCGCTTCCCTTTTCTTCGCCGGCGCGATGCCGCGGCTGGTTTCGATCGCGCGCGCGATGTGCCGCGCCACCGCCGGCGTCAATTGCACAAACTCGCCCCGCAGCCCCTCCAGCGTGAAGCAGTGCTCGTAATCCCCGCGCGAAGGATACGGCCCGAGCGCCGCAACGTTCCGCCCGTTTACAATTTCGAGAGTCTGCGCGTGCCACGCGGCAGGAGAACCATAGTTCTCGGCAGGCATCCACCGCTCGATGTGCCAGCGATTGTGCGGCGCATACTTCGGCTCGCGCCGCAGCTCCACCACTTCGCGCACCAGCGCCCCGGAAACCGGATCGCGGTCCTCCCACTTCCCGCCAATCCAGTCCAGCCGCGACCATCCCCACACCGCGCGGTAATTCGCCTCGCCGAACGGATTGCGCCCTCCCGCCAGATCAAGCGAGCGCGCCACGTCCGTCGGCGCCTCATGCGTTTCTCGAAGGATTTCGATCATTGAATCAGTCGAATAGCACTTGCAGGAGACATTGCGTTATACGCTGGAGGATAATTTCTCGGCTTACTCGGATGCGAGGAGGAGATTCAAGCGGTCCTTACGGATGAGGATGCGCATCTTCCTGGCCGTTTCGTAGGTCTGGTGGAAAGCAGGGTCAGTCTTGGCCGCATCGCGCAAGGATGCAATTGGCAGAACAAAATCCCGAAGTCTCTCTCTCAATTCAACAAGCAACGTCTCGTGAGTCATTCCGTGCTCTCTATACGATGCTGCCTTCTTGGCCACTTCGTATGCGTCGCCATTGGGGAGAGCAAAATAATAGCCGTTGGCCAGCAGGAAGATATACAGCGCCGAGACCGCTGTTCTCTTATTTCCATCGTGAAAAGGATGATTTGAAACAAGAGAATGGAAAAGGGCGACAGACTTTTCGAGAATCGTCGGATAGGCGTCCTGGCCAAACACTGTTTGGAATGGCCGGGAAACCGCGGACTCAAGAAGACTGAAATCGCGGCATCCCTTTGCGGATATCGCCCCTGCATCGGCCCATACCTCGGCGATCAACTCGTCGTGGATGTATTCCACATAGCGAGCGCCGAGCATACACAAGCGAACTCTATTCTTTGGCAAGACGGTTCAAGCAGTCGAAGTACTGCGCCGCGACAAAAACGAGGACGGGATCAGCCTTCTTTCCCCGCCTCGTCAGAACCTTCTTGATGCGCGGTGTGTTCTTGTCCACACTTTTGATAAGGTCTAGAATTGCGCGGCGGGTTTGTTTGCTCATCGGGGTCTTCTCTTTGGCTCGACTCATAGAATACCTCAAAAACGGCCTAAAAGAAACGCCCCCAAAAACACAAGTTCCCAGCTCAAGCCCGTGCACCAGAGTGAAACTGCAATTCAACTGGACAATAAGGCTCACACATCTTCTACGAGATATGTTTCACGTCAGCTTCCGAAACTGCGCCGAGAACGTGATCACGTCGCTCGTGGCCGACGTTGGGTACGCCGAGCCGCCGGTAAATTCCGCGCCGCTGGAACCTGTCGTGTAGCCGCGCATCTTCCAATTGTTGGCCGCGGCGCCCTGCTGCATTTGATACTGATTGGGCGTGCCGCCCTGCACGGTGAAGCTGGCCTGCACCGGCCCGTACGCAGGATCGCTCATGCTCGAGTCGATGATTTGCCCGCGCGCCGCGATTTGCTTGACGAGCTGCGTCCAGTCCACGGTGTCGCCGCCGGAAGGATAATTCCCCGAAAGCGCCACGATGCCGAACGCGTAGACTTGCGTCCCGCCAAGGTCCACATCAGTAAGCGTAAGTGTTACGGACATGTTGTTCTCCTGAGATGAAAAGTCATGATATATGTCTGCGATGCTAAGACGCGGCCCTTTACCGCTGCAGCGATGGGCGAAGAAACATCGTGACCGGATGCGAGCGGCGTGCCGGCGTTGGCGGCGACGCCATCCCGAAAAGCAACGTGAGGCGGCTTACAATTGGCGTCGGAAGAACCGCGATTCGTGGAACGCTTATCAGCGCAGTTGGCGCAAGAACCATCCGGCAAGTGTTCGGCGATCAACCCGACGAAGGTATCTAGCAGTCCGTCGGAACCCAACTCGATATGCCGCCCACCTAGCGGCGGGAAAGCGCTGGAGGGACGCCCATCCTGAGCAAGAGCGATCTCGTGCAAAGCGCTACCGCGTAAGGAATCGTGAGAAAGTGCGCGTTTACCGGCGCAAATGGACGCGGAAATGGTATGCCGCCAATCGAGACAAGGCGAGGCGGCAATTACGCCTGAGGCGTATTCGAGGCCTGGAAAAGTGGCGCGCCTACGACCGAAAGATTTACCGGACCAAGATGCGAATAGATCCGGAGAAATATGCGAGGAAGCTTGCTCAGGGGAGGTCCTGGGCGCGTCGAAATCCGATGAAACAGCGTCACCGTGTCGGTCGCTACCGCGCCCGGACCATGCTGGCTCGCGGCTCTCATAGCTTCGAGCAGTGGATGGCCCGCGTCAAGATCTTCCGATGGCGCTGTTATTATTGCAGTTCAAGATTGAATCTCCGCACGCTCACGAAAGATCATCGCGTGCCCCTGTCAAAGGGCGGAACCGATTTTGCAAGAAATCTCGTACCGGCTTGCAAGTCGTGCAACTCTGGAAAACGGAATAGGCGCTGGAAACCCAAGAGCAGGAAACGGTGAAGTCCGTTTCCTGCTCCGGTTGCCTCAGTCGTCGGTTAGTAACCCGAAGGCCTGGCTAGACCATCGACAAAACTTCCGGACCGGGGCGAATCCGACCACAGTTGAAATCCGGTGTCGAAGTAAAAAATGAACGACGCCGAGATGCCTCCGCTGGCGCCGTAGATCGGGAACACGGTCTGCCCGCCGACCTCGAAGAAGTCGATGTCCTTCATCACCGCGCGTCCCCAGTGCGACAGGTCCAGAAAATCCACGCGCGTCTGATCGGCGTTCACCGAACTCTTGATCGGAATGCCGGACATCGTTTTCTTTCCGGAGAAGAGCATGTCCAGGTCGCTCGCGCGGCCGCCGGGCCCTTCCTTGACGATCTGCGAAACCGTGATGCCCAGATTTTCCCAGGCGTGTTCCTGCTCGACGCTGGTGTAGGCGATGAGTTTTCCGAGATGGTTGATGCCCAGCGCCTTGCGGACCTTGTTGATGGCCAGGCGCGCGTGGCCGGGAACGAGAGCGGCGTTGCCCGCATTGACGCGCGGCGTTTGCAATTGCTGCGGGTAGGTGGCCCGGTTGAGGTTGAGCCAGGTGCCGGTGGTGGCGTTGTTCTGGTGATACTTGATGCCGAAGAGCGACACCGGCGAAGAACCGGTGAGCCCGTCATGCACGATCACGTCGTTGACGGACGTGCCGGTCGGCACGTTGTCCACGGTGATGGTTTGCGTGGAGGAAATCGGATCGGCCGCCGTCACGCTGGAGACCACGCTGGCCGCGACGTTGCGGTTCGTGGTGAGTGTCGGATCGTAGATCTGGATCGTCTGCCCCACGTACACCAGCGCCGCGCCCGTGGGCACAGCCATGGTGAACGTGTTGCTGCTGATCGCGCTGATGGTGCCCAGCACGCCGTTGCCGGCGGTCTGAATCACCTTGTCGAGGAACGAACGAAATTGCTTCATGCCGCTGGCGATTTCGCGCTTCACGGCATTTTCGATGGCCTTCTCCCGCGAGTTGGACGCGTATTCGACGAGCTTGGTAATCTGCACGGCGAACCGGAAAAAAATCGGGGAGACTTGCGCAACATCGTACGTGGTGCCCGAGCCGAGCCCCAGGTCGCCGCCGTCGGCGCTGTAGCTGCCGGCCTTGCCGCCGGGAATGAGTTGCAGCGGCAAGCGCATGTTGCGCGAGCTGACCTTTTCGATGTCGCCGCGTTGCTGGATCATGCTGAGCAGAACATCGTCGCGCTCGTAGAGCAGGGGCACTTTGTCGCGCACCTTCTCCAGTTGCAACGCGATGGTTTGTGCGTTGTTTTGTTGTGCCATGATGGCTCCTTATTTATTTTTATGAAGTGGTGCTGGTATGAGTGCAGGTGAAATAGAAGTACGGTGCAAAATCGGAATGAAGCTCACACAAAAATGCTGAATAGCAAGAACGATGTGGCGCCGCCACCCGTAGCACAGACTTCAGTCTGTGGGGTTCCATCAGATCTTGGCAAGCGTGTCGCGTCTTTCAAACGGTTGTACTCATCAGTCTGGATTATCCCGGCCGCCCCGAGCTCACTGACGGACCCCCACAGACTGAAGTCTGTGCTACTAAATTCCCAAGATCTCTTCGTCGCTCATCGACGCGTAATTCACTTCGCGCGGTGACATCTGCCGCAAGGGCATCGAATCGAGCGATCCGCCCGGCGCGGCAATATCCACGCGCGCAGCCGCAGCCGCCTGCCGCGCCGCCTTCGATCGCGCCGTGTTCAACACCGTGCTCGTCCATTCGCCCACGACGCGGCGCGCCACGCTGGGCACCAACTGCTTCGCGCGCCCCGCGAGCAGCGCCGCGACGCGCTGCTGCTCCGCGCCGCCAAATCGCCGGTCGCGCAACACGCTGGCAACTTGCTCGGAAAGCGCACGGTCCGCCGCAAGCGCGCGATGCACTTCGTTAAAAATATCCTCGCCGATCCGCCGCGCCGCTCCCTCCGCCACGCCTTCCGGCATCACCCGCGCCAGCGTCTCGCCGATCGACCCGCGCACGTCCCGCGCCACCGTGTCGTTCGTGGACCGCTCGAAGCTCGCGTAAGCCGCAGGATCGAAGCGCGACGGCTCAAGAGACGTGGCCCGTGACTCGTGTCCCGTGTCCCGTGGTTCGTGACCCGTGGCCCGTGAATCGTGACTCGTGATCCGTGAATCCTGTCCCGTGACCCGTGACTCATGATCCGAGGTGCCCGTCGTGCTTGTGGCGCCGGCATCCTGCCGGCGGTTTGTGGCCGCGCTCTCCAGCCCGTTCGCTTCCTCACGGCCCGCAACGCCGTTGTAGGGAACAAGCTTTCCACCCTCCAGCCTCCAACCTCCAACCTCTAGAACCTTCGCCGCCTCGGCAAACATCGACCGAAACGCCGCCGGATTCGTCCGCGCCAGTTCCGCCACCACTTCCGACTGCGCCCGCGAATCCCCCGAAAAAATCGCCGCGTCAATCCTGTCCACGGATTGCGTCGCTTCGCGCAGCGTCAAAACATCCCGCACGCCGCCAGGCAACAATTCCTTGATCGCCCGCGCCTCCTCCGGAGAAGCAAACGCCGCGCGAAATTCCTGATGCTCGCGCCACAACTGCTGCGCCTCTCCTCCATGCTTTGGATCCCCAGCCAGCGCCGCCATCCACGACGGCATGGCCGCAGTTGGATTAATTCCACGAATGTTGTCATTCTGAGGGCCGTCTTTGCCCGAAGAATCTCTCTTGGTTGCGTCCTCGCCGGCACCCTCGATCGAAGAGAGATTCTTCGCTTCGCTCACAATGACAGGTTGGTGGGTGTGTGTAGTCCCGCTATTCGGTTCAATCCCCAAAATTTCTTCGTCCGTCAGGTACGCAGCACCAGCCGCACCAGTGTTCGGCGCGCTCGCTGGTGGCGCGCCCGCCCCGCCCTGCCCCGCGTCAGTCCCAGCCCAATCCAGATCCACTTGCGTTCCACTGCTCATTGTTTCACTCCACGTAGTGAAAATGCACTCCTGGTGGCACAGGCTTCAGCCTGTGGGTTTTGGTTATGCCAAGGCTCGATCTCCTCGCCACAAAACCCCACAGGCTGAAGCCTGTGCCACTCGAAATGTTACTTGCCGTTTGTTGGATTACCCGAGCCGGAGTTGCCCGGCACATTTTGCGAAGCATAGGCCAAACCAATGGCCCGCAAATGCGCCTCCGCGTGAGCGCGCACGTTCGCAAAGCCCGCCGGATTTTCGATGCGCGCGATTTGCCCCGCATCCGAATTCGCCCACCGCCGGCACTCCTCGAGCTCCACCACATGATTGTCGAACAGCAAATCGACAGGGACGGTGGGTTCCAGTAGCACAGACTTCAGTCTGTGGGTTTCCATCAATTGCTCCCGGCCCGTAGCCGATGGACTCGACTTGCACCCCGAAGATTCTGACGATTCGCGTTCATCATTCGGAACCCGACAGGCTGAAGCCTGTCCTACTAAAAGCAAATCGATCTCGCGCAACTGCTTGTTGCGCGAATCCTCTCCCGGCACAACCAGGTCCGACAAACCGAGCACGCCTTTCACGAATCCGATATTCGCGGGATCGGCGAGCGCCTGCTGGATCATCGGATCGGACGAGGCCATCAACTGCTGCACCACGGCGCGCTGCTGCGATTTCAGCCGCGGAAACGTTTCGTCGCTTTCGGGATGCGCCTGGATGTTGCCCTTCAGATCGGCCAGGCGAATCCAGCGCGACTCGAATTCCCCGCCCGGCCCGAGAATCGGAATCTCCGCGTCCTCGGGACGATTCTTGCGGAAGCAATCCACCGACAGCAGCATGACATCCGAATAAAAAGTTTTCAGACGCCGCCACACGAGCCCCAATCGCCCGAGCGCCTGATCGCGCGCCATGGCGTAGCCCGACGCGGTTTTTACCGATTCCATTTCCCCGCCAAACACAGCGGGAAAAAGTCCCGTAAGAAATTGCGAGACCGGCCCCATCAATTCCTGCTGATGCCGCACAAGGTCGGGAGGCACCTGCGCCGGCGCGGGCTGAAAAAATCCCGCGGCCAGCGGCTGTCCCGGACGCGCACGCGCCGGATAGTGCGCCGCAGGCTCGGCCGTTTGATTGGCGAGCGCGTCAAAATCCAAAACTTGCGGATCGGCGTAAATCGGCGGGATGCCGTACTCGTACGTTTCCGCCTGAATGTTGGAAAGCGTGTTGTAGCGTTCCTGAATCTGCACCAGCGAATCGCCCACCGAGGGCCGGTTCTGCCCGTCGCCGGGAAGCGCATGCATCACGCGCCAGCGGTCGTCCATCGATTCGTTGCGCGATTCGCAATACGTGTCGCCGGCATAAGCGACGTAGCAGCCGTCGGGAAACAGCGCCAGCAGCGCGTCGCGCACCGACTTATCCTCGAGCGCGTAGAACGACCACGGCCGAATCCAGGTCCGCGAAAACGTGATCAAATTAAAAAGCGCGTCGCCTGGATGCGTCGTTGGCAATCCCTGCGCGATCGCCACGCGCGTCGCCCGCGCGTACACTTCGTCGGCCGATTGCGGCCCGCCCATCTGAATTTTGTCCGCTGCATGCGGATAACTCGCCTTCAGCTTCGCGCGATGCACCTCCATCGACCACTGGAGGTATGGATACTCGTGCATCTCATTCGCCCACACCGGCGTATTCAGCTCGAGCCCGCCGACAACGGAAATCACTTCCTGCCCGTTGGACACGCGCCGCACGCCGGTAATCAGCGGAACCGCCACGCGCGCCGCCGGCTTGAAATGTTCCGGGCCTAGCGAAGCCCCGCAGTTGCGGCAAATCACCGGAGGTAGCAACCCAGGAGCGCCGCCACCAGTAGCACAGACTTCAGTCTGTGGATTTCCGTTTGCGTCACCTAGCTCTGATGGACCCCCACAGACTGAAGTCTGTGCTACTTCTTGCTCCGCCCCGCATTCCGGACACACATACGCGTCATCTCCGAGCGGGACATAGTGTTCCTCAATCACCGGCTCGTCGTGCGAACCGAACCGCTGCGCGTCGGCCACGTACCGCACGTAGCCGCCGATCTTCCCGTCGGTCCACAAATAAAACGCCACGCCGGTCAGCAAATGCTGCACGCGATTATTCTGCTCGACGAGGTCGCACACCTGCGAAGCCGCGCGCGCCGCCGTGATGTCCCCGATCGCCTGCGCCGACTGCGGATAAAACCGCGTCGCCGGAACGTCCTGGCTGAGAATGGAAATAAACGAGAGCCCGAACGCCTGATATAAATTCGTGACGAACTGGTAGCGCGGCATTTCCGCCGCGGCGCCGTCATCGTAAATTTTCGATTCGTACGGCAGGTGCCAGGTCATGTCCTGCGGATTCCACCAGGCGTACTGCAAGCCCTGCCAGAACAGGCGCGCCTGCCGGATGCGCCGAATCTCGTGCCGCCGCGCGACCATTCCCTCTTCGCGATACTGCATCACCAGCTCGCGCAGCGCGTTCACCAGGTCCGGCCGCAACTCCTCGAGCCGCTCGTTGTTCGGCCCGAGCGCCAGCTTCGCCAGCGCTTCCTGCGCGCTGGCCGCCGGCTGCTTGCCGTCAATCCCAAGCGGCGCGCGCGCAGGTTTTGCGCCCTGCGGAGACAGTGCGCCCTGCGAGGATGGCGCCCCGTCGAGCGGCGCAACGCTGCCGTCGTTCGGCGCCTCATTCTCGCCGTTCAAAATGGCCATTTCGTTCGCATCGTTGAGCTGAGTAGTCATGGTTTTAAGTAGCACAGACTTCAGTCTGTGGGTTTCCATCAATTCTTCCAGGCCGCTCCCTGCGCGCTCACCGTGCCCCTGGCCTGATCCGCGGATTTAACGCCCGGGCTCATCCGCGGAACCCCACAGACTGAAGTCTGTGCTACTCCCAGCGGTTAAGGTTGACCTTCCCAGCCAACTGGGATAGAAGGAGTCCAGTCATCGCTCCAAACGGGCTCCAAGCACGGCTGCTCACTCTCAAGCAATAAAGGGGGAATCCATGGGGAATCTGCTCTGGTGGATCATCGTCGGATTAATCGCCGGTTTTCTGGCCGGAAAAGTAATGAAGGGCGGCGGCTTCGGCGTGCTGATGGACATCGTCATCGGCATCGTCGGCGCCATGATCGGCGGATGGGTCTTCGGCCTTCTCGGCATTTATCCAGGCTTCGGACTGATCGGCTCCATCCTGGTGGCCTTCGTCGGAGCCTGCATCCTGCTCTGGATCGTGCGCCTCATTAAGAAAGCTTGAATAACGTCAACGCAGCGCACACACTTTACAGGGCGGCCCATTCGCTTTGTGGGTCTTGCCCTTTCACCCTGACAAAGGAAGGGTAGGCGTGACATAGAGCCTGATTTCTTCAGGGGTTTCAACCCCTGAAGGGAGGATCATTTCTCCGCCGCGCCGCGCCCTGCCGCCATTTCCCTTTCGCGCGCGATCTGCGTCCAGGTGCGCCGCCGCACCGGAGGCAGTCCCACAACGCCGCGCCGCGCGTCATCCTCGGGCGAGATCGGCGGAAATCCCGCCGTGCCGAGCAGCGAATTCACCAGCGCGCGATTCTCCGCGCGCAGCCGCGCCACTTCTTCCTCCAGCAGCAGCACGTACCGCCCGCGCGCATGCCGCGCCAGCCAAGCCATTATGGATTGCCACATTCGTGATACTCCGACCGGCGCGCAGCCGCGCCAAGTAGCACAGACTTCAGTCTGTGGGGTTCCGTCAGTGAACCCAGGCCGCCCGCGCCAGCCAAGATTAAAGCGCCGTCCAAGCTCTAATGGAACCCCACAGACTGAAGTCTGTGCTACTCAAAGCGTGCTACCAAAATCCGTGCCACTTTTCTCCCAACCGAAGTTATGCTACTGTGTCACGAATGGTGACATTCTACAGAAGGAATCTCCCGCACTGGCATCCACCGGGCCAGGATATCTTCGTCACCTGGCGGCTCAAAGGTTCGCTGCCGTCCCACTTGAGGGCCATCGCCTCGAAGGACATGCCCGGCGAGCGCTTCCTCGATCTCGATCGCGCGCTGGATCGCGCCGATTCAGGCCCGCTCTGGCTTCGGGAGCCGCGCGTCGCCGAATGCATCGTGGCCGTATTTCACAACCTCCAGAAGCAGCGGCTCATCGACTTGCACTCCTACGCCGTGATGGCCAATCACGTTCACGTCTTGCTGACTCCAGTTGCTCCGTTGGCGGAAATCACCCGCCATGTCAAAGGCGCCACCGCGCGCCAGGCGAATCTCCTGCTGGGCTTCACCGGAAGCTACTTCTGGCAGGATGAGTCATTCGATCATTGGGTGCGCAATCCCGCGGAGTGGCAAAAGATCCGCACGTACATCGAACGCAATCCGGTCGCCGCGGGCCTGGTTGCCCGCGCGGAAGACTGGCCCTGGTCGAGCGCCTCGCACCCGCTGAAGTAGCTGCGCGAAGCGCGCCGCAAAGTAGCACAGACTTCAGTCTGTGGGGTTCCGTCAGTGAACCCAGGCCGCGCGCGCCAGCCAAGATCAATGCGCCATCCAAGCTCTTATGGAACCCCACAGACTGAAGTCTGTGCTACATAAATCGTGCTACATAAAGCGCGCCACTCACCATCCTTGCGGGCGCCACCGGCGCGGGACTACCGGCGCTACTCTGCGCGACTCCTCGGCGGAAAATTTCTTCAGCCAGATGGCGCGCGACGTGGGATCGACGGCCGTGATGCGCTCGGCAGCGAGCACTTCGGCCGGCGCGCGGCCCGGCTCGAGCGCGGACTTCAATCCGTAGCGCGCCGCGTCGGCCGGATCGTCGCCGTCGCACTTCAGCGTGTCCTCGACGTTGGCGGGATCGCGCGTGAGCGTCGGCAAATTCTCGATGAGCCGCACGCAATTTTCGGCGATCAGCCAGCGATCGGCTTCGAGCGCCTGGTACATCAGCATCCAGCCGCCCACGCGATCGTTGTCGGCAGGAGTCGGGCGCGGCAGGCCCGCAGCGGCGAGGCCGTCGGCGAGCTGCTCGGCGATGGAAGCATCGGCGGTGCGTTGCGCGAACGCGTCGGGCGAAAGAAAAATGTCGCGAATGCGCTCGGCGCGGCCGAGGCGATCGACGCTGCGTTCCGCAATCGCCGCCGCGAGCATGCGCGGCGAAAGCCGGTTCTGCACGAACTCGCGATAGGTCACGAAGACGCCGTCGTTGCGCGTCGCGTGCCAGTAGACCGCGCTGGGGTGCTCGAATCCCCAGTCAATCGAAATCCAGCGCGGCGTCCACGGCTCGAGCTGCACTTGCTCGGCGCGAATCGTGTGCCGCTCCGGCGAGAAAATGTCGAAGTACTGCCCCGCGTAGACGTCCCACTCGCCGTCCAGAAACGCGCGCCGCAGCGCCTCGGGAAGTTGCCCGAGAGTTTTTTTGTATTCGTCGTCGTGCGCGAAGTACGGATTGTCCGCGATCGTGGCGTGAATAAATTCGTAGTCGCCGGGATCGTACTGATCGGGTCGGTCCATCCCGGGAGCGGGCACGCGATCGACCCACAGCGCCTTGACCCACGCGTGGCCGATGTTGCCCGGATTGGTCGCGCCGGCCATGTACGGCTTCGCGCCTTTGATGCGGCAGCGATTGCGGCTGGTGAGAAATTGCCACTGCTTCAGGGTGAAGTGTGTGAGCTCATCGACTCCGATAAATAAATATTCGGCGCCCTGGTAGCGATAGACATCGCTCTCGCTGTCGCAGTAGGCAAAGCGCGTCGTCGAGCCGTTCAGCCACGTGACCGTGTGCTTGGCTTCGTTGTATTTCTCGTACAGCTCGCGCGGCACGTCGCGCCGAAAATAGGTGATGAGCGAAGCTTCAAGCTCCGGAAACGTGCGCCGCAAGAGCAGCGTGTCCACGCCCGGATGCAGATGCGCCTGGTAGATGGCTTCGTACAGCAGCGCCTTTCGTTTTCCCCGGCCCCGCCGCTCCGCCGAACAGGCGATATTTCGCAGCAGAATCGTGAAATTCCCGCTGGCGAGCAAAGGGCTCGTACTGGAAAGTTTTGCAAAATTTGTCGAAGTCGCGAATGCACTTCTTCGCCAGCGATTTGTCGCCCTTGGAAGGCATGGGTTTAAGTAGCACAGACTTCAGTCTGTGGGGTTCCGTAAGTGTGCCCAGGCCGCGCGCGCCAGCCAGAATTAATGCCCCAGCCAGGATCAATACGCCATCCAAGCTCTAATGGAACCCCACAGACTGAAGTCTGTGCTACTTTTCACTGCCCTTTCAGTTTTTTCCCTGCGTAGAATGCGGCGGCGCCGGCGAGGAAGCAGATTCCGATGGCGTAGTGATGCAAGCTGAGTACGACGCCGACGATGAATGCGCCTGCTCCGCCGATCTGCACGTAGAGACCGATGGAATGCCATGATGGCGTTGCAGCAGTTGTGATCATGATTTCTCCTGGATGAAATTCAATCGCGATCGCTTGCTCACGGGATGCGGTTTTCAGTAGCACAGACTTCAGTCTGTGGGGTTCCGTAAGTGTGCCCAGGCCGCGCGCGCCAGCCAGAATTAATGCCCCAGCCAAGATCAATGCGCCATCCAAGCTCTAATGGAACCCCACAGACTGAAGTCTGTGCTACTCAAAATCAATCGCAGCAGCCGCGCTGGAGCAGCGTTGGGGCCGCATTCGCCGGGTACACGTACGCGCCGATTTCCCAGCCGCTGCCGGCCGAGTTTTGATTGAAGAGCGAGACGCCCGCGGGCCACGACGACGCTGGCGAAAGCGCCATCTGATACGTGGACCCGAGATTCACTCCGGCATTGATGGCCGGCGAAATCGCGAGCAGCGCGTAATTTCCGGTCGAGGATAACGGCGACGCGTTCGTGAGACTCGGATCCGCGCTGAAGGAATGCGCGTCCTGCGAACTATTCGTCTGCCAGTTCGCCAGCGTGTACGCCGTGCCGCCCCAGCTGAACGGCGTGCCCGACGCGGAAAAATAATCGTTGTAATCGAAGGCCGAGCCGGTTTCCGATGTCGAGTCCACGACAACGTAGCCGCCCGCGTACACGATATTGTTTTTCACCAGCGTGCCGGTCGAAGTGCTGAGCGCGCTGACCGCCGGATTCGTCATCAGCGGCGCAAAGATCGTATTGTCGTAGAGAATATTTCCGGCCGCTCCGAAAAAGTAGGCCGCGTTGCCGCCGCTGTTGCTCGAATACGATTGAGAAGCGTCGATCAAGTTGTCCCACATGGTTACCTGGCCGCCGGGGCCTTCGCCGTCGTTGCCGTTCTGGCCGACGTAGACGCCCCACTCGAAATTTCCGTAAAGAATGCTGTGCGAAACGGTGAGCGAAGTTCCGCTGTCGCCCACCAGCACGCCGTAGCCGTGCGAAAGAAAAGTGTTTGAGCGGTACGGCCCCGCGGTGCTGTACATCACGCAACTGTCCACCACATTGCCGCTCGATCCGCCGTGCGCCACGATCACGCTCCACACGTTGCCCGTAACGACGTTGGCCTCGCGCAGAAACGTGTCATTGTAAAACGTCGATTTTTGCACCGTGTTGCCCGTCGTCCCCGGCCCGAAGATGGTCACGGGCGAGGTGCCGTACGAGTTGTAGCCCGTCACGTTGGTCAGAACGTTTCCGGTAGAACCTGTGTACACGGAAAAATCGTGGCGAAAATTATCGTGGATCGAAAGATTGCGCACGATACTGTTGGCGCCCGTGAGGATCAGGCCGCCGAGGTTCGTTTCCATCGTGCTGTCGGTGTTGTAAGTTTCCGCCTCGTCGATCGAATCGAAGATCAGATAGGATTGGCCGTTGTCCCAGGCGGTGTGTCCCGGACTCGTTGCGGTCACATAATCGTAGAGCTTGCCGTTGGTGGAAACGTTCGAGCCGTCCGAAGCATGAAGGTAGAGATTTGTCCCGTCGTAATACCAGGACCCTGCGGTTTGATCCACGCCCAGCGGATTGTTCACCAGCTTCAGCAGCGTGTCGTTCTCCCACACCGCTACGGGAGTGCCGGCCAGGGCTGCATAGTAAGTGAACGCCGTGATGTTGGTCGCCACGATCGAGGCGAGGATTACGTTTCCGCCTGCGGAGGAGTAGCCGCTGACCGTGGCGCTTTGCGATTGGTCGGGCCCGCTGAATAATTCATACAGAGTCTCGCCGTTGCCTGCGTAGTAGGCGACGTTGCGCGAAGTGCTGTACAACGTCACCACCTGCGCCACGGTGTTATCCAGCGTGTAAGAGATCGCGTCCGAAGTAACCGTTGCGCCGGCGGCAATCGTCGTGCCGTTCATTCCGCCGTTCCAGGTGATGCGCGTGATCGCGCTGGCGTTCGGCAGCGTCGCGGCCGGACCGATGCCGGTCCCGGTGATGTTCAGCGCCAGCGTGGGCGAAGCCGTCACGCTGATCGTGATCTCCACGGCTGGATTGCTGATCTCTCCGACCGGGATGCCTTGTCGGAAATTGATCGTCGCGGAATCGGTAGCGGATGTACCGAGACTCGGCCGGTGAAAAATCGTGGTCAGCGTGTTTGGCGCGAGCGTGTACGCGCTGGTGCTGAAGTTCGTTGCGCCCTTGAGGATCGGATTCGCGCCGCTGCCGTACGCGCCAAACGTGATGGGCGATCCGCTCGAGCCGGAAGACGGAACCGTGAGCGCCGTTCCGTACCAGACGTCGCCGCGATTGAACAGAATCGAATCGCCAGGAGAAAACGTGGCGCCATTCACTTTCGCGACAGTCTGCCAGGGCGCCCCGGAGCTAGTTCCGCTATTCGAGTCGCTCCCTGCCGCCGCAACAAAGTAAGTAGTCGCAGATGCCGGCGCCGCAAATATCAAAAGCAATCCAAGCAAAGGGGCGCAGCCCCAAGTAGCACAGACTTCAGTCTGTGGCTTTTCGCCGCCGATATCCAGCCCGCAAATGACCGCAGCCAAGCCCGGCACGATCGCCGCCAAACATTTCCTCGCGCCCATTTCAACTCTCGCTCCCATGGCAACTCTAGCGCCCTCGACAACTCTCGCCCCCTTCCGCGCACGCTTGCGCACCGCCAACCCCCACAGACTGAAGTCTGTGCTACTGAAACCCTCATTCCACCACATAGCTGATCCCGCCGGACACTTGTCCCGAGCCGGAATTGTATATACACAAATTATCCCCGCTGGTCCCTTCCGCGCCCAACGAAGAATCCCCGTTGCCCAGCGCGATTCCGCCGTTCGCCGCGAAATTCCAGCCCGTCGCCGCAGTAGTTCCGCCAAAGCCGCTCACTCCCGCAGTGCTCGTCGCGCACACCGAGCCCGTGCCTTCGACCACCGCGACATTGGTCGCCGCAGCCGCCACCACGTGAATCGAGCAAACATAAATTTTCTTCGCCGCCGTCCCGGCCACGAGCTGCGTGTTCGCCGTCTGGCTGATGCTGGCGTAAAGTTTCGTCAGCCCCTTGCAAGGATCGAGTCCCTGCCCCGTGGCAAATTGCCCCTGCGCCTCCGCCAAAAATTCCGGCGCGAAAGCAGCCCGCAAAAGTAGCACAGGCTTCAGCCTGTGGCTTTTCCCCAAGTCCTCCACACTCCGCCCCGGCGCAGCCGCAATCCCAGCCCGCAACACACTGATTCCTGCCGCAAGCAACAAAATCCCAAACGGCCACCACTTCTTAGCGCGCGACCTCCGAGAACTCTCCGGATCTTCGCCAGACTCGTCCGCCCCGTCTCCCACCACCACACTCTTGCCCGAAGACGTTCCGCGCGCTTTCTTCGGCGCAGCAGGCGCAGTCAAATCCAACAGCCCGCGCAACACGCCAAACTCAATCGCCACCGCCGCAGCTTCATCCGCCCTGGCGTCGCCCGTATTCGGCGCGACGATTCGCAATTCACGATCCGAGTGCACCACTCCGCCAGGACGATCCACAATCACCGGCGCCGCCGCCAGTTGCGTCACGTGCCGCAACACAGCCGCCTCCAACGCGCTGTCCACCGAATCAAAATGAATCGACAAAGTCTTTGCAAAAGCGGGCAGGCCCGCCGTAGTTGCCACAGTGAAGGAGGGAGAGGAAGCGTCCCGATGCGATCGAGGCGCTTCCTCGCTGGCTGAGGCGTCCTGGTGTTGCGTGGGTGGATCCGGCCGAAGGAGGTTGTCAGGGGTGTGATGGGCCGGGGCAAGATCGATGGTGATGGCGTAGCCGGCAAGCGGTCCGCCGGCCACCGCGTCGGCGGGAAGAAATTCGGTCACCGCAAATCCCGCAAGCCGCAGCAGGTGCCGAGTCGCGCGCGCGCAATTGTTTTCGCCAATAATTTTGATTCGCATGTTCTCTCGGGTTGACAAATCGGAACCACGGATGCACACGGATGAACACGGATAAAAAACGACAAACAAAGTAAAGAAAATCCCAATTGCCTTACCTATCTGATTTTCCAGGTTTTCATCCGTGTTTATCTGTGTGCATTTGTGGTTTCAAGCTTTTCTGCGCTCACCGCACAAACGTCAGCAGTGCCGGGCCCGTGCCGCTGGCGACCTGCAAGTACGCGATCGTATCGCCCGCGTAAAAGCGCGTGCCGGAGCCGCCGTCCTGCACGCCTCCGGAATGGCGCGGCGCGGAAACGGTCTCGATGCTGCCGGCGGAAATCGTGTCCTGCGTGGTCGCGTCGGCGGAATCCGTGCGGATGCGCAAATCGACCAGCACCGAATTTTTGATCGACACGGCGAGGCAGTCGACCGGCGCCACCACCGCGGTCCAGGAAACGGTGTCCAGCGCGATCTGCTTTTTTACGTAATTTGGATTGGAGGCCATAGGGGCGTGACTCGTGACTCGTGGTCCGTGACCCGTGAAAACCAGGAAAAGCGCCACGTCGAGCGTGCCGTGACCCGCGTCACATACAAAGGATTACGGTTTCAGATAGCTTAGTGCTGGAGGTGAACCGCCATGAAAAACAAATCTCCATTCGTTTTAACGCTCGGACAATTCGAGCATCGCGGCGGTAAAAAGCTCGGCCAGTTGAACACCGAGTTCTTCCACAAGAAAAGAGAAGTGCGCAAGCATCCGACGCGCGGCTTTCGCGGCAGGAAGGGATGACGAGCCGTGGTCCGTGATTCGTATCCCGTTACGTGTAAATCGTGAGGATCTCCCTTGCTCCGTTCGTGCGGTTGGGTTTTCACGGGTCACGGATCACGGGCCACGGATCACGTTCCTCTACGGCAGCATCTTCGCCGTCAGCGCCGAGCCGCCGGTGGAGGACGTCACCTTGATTCGCAGAAAGCGGGCTCGGACGCCAATCACCGTGCGCGCTTCGCCGGCCGTCGCCGTGGAAGTATCGATCGTGAAATATTCCGAATCCACGTCGGCCGCGGCGCCTTGCAGGATGATGCTGATCGCCGAGGGCGCCGTGCCGAAAATGGTCTGCCAGCGTACGGTGTGGCTCTGATCGGTCAGGCCAGCAGGCTCGGGAATCGCAAATTGCGCGCCGGCCGTTCCGTTGGCCGGAAACGCTTCGGCGTTAAAACTGAACCCGACGTCGCCCGGAAACAAAGAAAGCGGCGGCGTGGAGTTGCTGTAAGCGGGCATGTTGCCTCCTGGGCGGGTAGCACAGCCACTCTTGGCTGTGTGGTTTTTGCAGCGCTGAACAAAGGCACACAGCCAAGAGTGGCTGTGCTACAAAAACCGATCCCTCACAGACTTTTTCCGCGGTCTGTTTAGCCGCTGATCTGCTGGAAATTGACTTAGTCGGTGGAAATGAATCGGAAAGCTGCCGGAGAATCCGGCGAGAAGGTATAACTCTGCGATTGAGAATGTATCATAAGTGGACTTTATTTGTCAAGTATTTTCTGTAAGGCCGCGAATTGCGCTAAAGCAAGCAGGCCTGAATACCGATTTCTCAAGTGACGCCACGAAGCGCCCTGCAACCCCCAGAAATGGAACCGCCTGAAGTGGCGCCATGGTTCCGGCGATTCCAAATAAAAGATGTGAGATCAATAGTGTCCCAAGAACGTCGAGGCTTCTCTTTGTAACTGCCTGACAGAACGAAGGTAAGGTGCCATTTTGAGTTTTTTCGATTTCAGTGATTTGCTTCTTTCTCGGTGCCATTCTACTGCTTCCCAGCCTTTTGCGGAGGCAGTCGATGAATCTTGGCCGAACCGTTTTTTCTCAGCTCCTGGATTATCTGCCAACCTACCAGTTTCAACTTTGCGTCGATCGCTATCAAGGCGATCGCTACGTCAAGGATTTTTCTTGCTGGGATCAGTTTCTTTGCCTGGCCTTCGCTCAGCTCACCTACCGCGAAAGTCTTCGCGACATCGAAGCCTGCTTGCGCTCGCAGCGAGCCAAGCTGTATCACATGGGGTTTCGCGGACGCATCTCGCGCAACACCCTGGCGCACGCCAACCAGAAGCGCCACTGGCGCATCTTTGCCGATTTCGCGCGCGTGCTCATCGCTCAGGCTCGCCCGCTGTATCGCGACGAACCGTTCGCGGGGGAGTTGGACCAGACCATTTACGCGCTGGATTCCACCACCATCGATTTGTGTTTGTCGCTGTTTCCCTGGGCGCAGTTCCGCCGCCACAAAAGCGCGGTCAAAGTGCACACGCTGCTCGACCTCCGCGGCAGCATTCCGACCAATGTTTATGTGACCAGCGGCGCGGTGCACGATGTCCGCATTCTCGATCAACTGCTGCCCGAAGCCGGGGCTTTTTATCTGCTCGACCGCGGCTATTTGGATTTCGGGCGGCTCTACGTGCTCAAACAAAGTTGTGCGTTCTTCATCACCCGCGCCAAACACAACACCCAATTCTGGCGGCGCGACTGGCGTCCGGTGCGTCGCTCCAGCGGAGTGCGATCCGATCAGACCATTCAGCTCACCGGACCGAGAACCGCGCAGTTGTATCCCGATCCGCTGCGGCGCATCCATTACTTCGACGCCGAGAAAGATCTGCGTTTGATTTTTCTGACCAACAACTTCTTGCTCCCCGCGCTCACCATTGCCGACTTATATCGCGCTCGCTGGAACGTGGAGTTGTTCTTTCGTTGGATCAAGCAGCATCTTCATATCCGGTCGTTCTTCGGCACTTCGGAAAACGCGGTCAAGACCCAAATCTGGGTGGCCATCGCCGTGTATGTACTCGTGGCCATTGTCAAAAAACAGTCCCAACTGGACTTGACTCTCTACAAAATCCTACAGATTTTAAGCATCACTCTTTTCGAGAAAACCCCGCTTTTATCAGGGTTTTCTCAGTTTGCCGACAACAGCGAGGATGCCGATCCTTGCACGCAACTGAAACTGTTCGACTTATAATGGGACAGCATTGATTTGAAATTTGAAATTGTGAGATTGAGAATTCGCAAATGTCCCATTTCCAGCGCCCTCCGAGATCGGAGATTCGGAACCCTTATCCGTCAATTGTGCGCCGCGGAGCCGGACATTCTGAAATCTCAAATCTGAAATCTGAAAGTTCAAATGTGAAATCTGAAATCTCAAATGTCAAATCTGAAATCTCAAATCTGAAATTTCAAATCTGGACATTCCGATTCCGTGCGGTACGCTAAGCACACAGGAGGACTCCATGCGCTACTCATTTTTGCTCGCGGCATTGCTGATCTTTGCAGGAGGCTCGGCCGCGCAATCCAAGCCGGCAGCCAGCCAGGACCAAATCCCGCCCAACTTCGTCCCCTCCGGCAAGGAAATGTTCAAGCAGTACTGCGCCGCCTGCCACGGCCTCGACGCCAAGGGACACGGCCCCGCTCGAGCCGCGCTCAAAATTCCCGCCGCCGATCTCACCACGCTCAGCAAGCGCCACGGCGGTGAATTCCCCTACGACCTGGTCACCAACGTCCTGCGCTTCGGCCCCGGCGTCGCCGCGCACGGTTCTTCCGACATGCCCACCTGGGGCGGCATCTTCCAGTACATGGACAATTACAACCAGGCCGTCGTTCAGAAACGAATCAAGAACCTCTGCGACTATCTGGTTTCCCTGCAGGAAAAATAGAAGCGCTCAATCACTTCTCCCTCAGAGTCAGTGTTAAATCCGCGTTTTGGTTCATGTAGAGCCCGCCTTCAGGCGGGCACTTTGGAATCAAGCAGATGCCCGCCTGAAGGCGGGCGCTACAAAACGTGCCGATTTTTGAGTTCTCACATAGAGTCTCAGGGGTTTGAGAGGCCCGATCCAATCGTCCCGCCGCGGATATACACGTTTGTCAATCGTAATCAACATTTTATGATCTGTTAATAAGTTAAAATGTCTTAATGCGCTTCCGTTCCTTTTTGGTATGATCCCTCCAACTTTGAATTTGTTGTCGGAGGATCCATGCAGTCGGAGGGTCACGCTCGTTCTCATTGGCTGATTTTGGCTTGCTCTTTCGTGGGAGCCGCGGCCTTTGCTTTCTTCGCCGTGGTCCTGATCGTTCAGGCCGCCTTCGGCCACGGCAGTCAAGCCGGCAACATCCTGCGCGTTGCGCTGGCAGTGATTTTTCTGTTCCTGGCGCTCTTCCTCGTTGCCATCGGCACGCTCTACCGGATGTCGTTCGACGACGAGCACAGTTAACGAATCCCGCTGGTAACTTCGCCTCGCAGCAGGGCCGATCTCACGACGCCTTTGCCGTCGTCTCGCGAAAATATTTTGACGGCGGAAACACTCCCGCGCGAGTCAGCTCGCGCCCCACTCGCCCGCGAATCTCCTCCGCCCAATCCGCCCAGGTCAGTTCGCTGATGCCCAGATGCCGCCGCGCCGCCTGATAGTCCGCCCCGCCCAGGTAGTACACGCGAAACATCGCCATGCGGCTTGCCCTGAAAAAAGTAGCACAGACTTCAGTCTGTGGCCTTTCTGCCGATGCTCCCAAACCGCACCCGCCAGACTCGCGTCTTCCCCGCGCGGCCATTGCCCTTCCGCCTTTTTGTACGAACCCCCGCCGACGGAAGTCCGCGCTACTTTCGCCCCCCAGCGCCCGCTCCCCCGCTCGCGCAAAATCGCAAACGTACTCGGCCAGCCGCGGCATCCGGTCCGGGCGCCACAGGTACTTCCCGGAAGCCTCCGCATTCAGCGTGGGAATTTTCGCGTCGATCGCTTCGCGCGCCGCCCGGTACACATCATGACAAACATCAAATGCAAACGTCGCCAGCATGGTTCCCCTCCTCCACACTTCCTGACGTGCAATTCCGATTTGTCGAATGCTTTCAAGTAGCACAGCCACTCTTGGCTGTGTGGTTTTTCCTGCACTTAACAAAGGCCCACAGCCAAGTGTGGCTGTGCTACCAAACCTCACGGCGACCTCGACCCAGCCCGCGCCGCCTCCCGCCGCCGAACCCGCTCGAGCACTTCCGGCCGCACCCGCGCCGGCCCGCACACAGGCCCCTGTCCCACTCGCAATTCGCGCGCCACAGCCAGTTCCTTCGGCGATTTTGCCTCTGAATTTGAAAAAGAATTTGATGGATAAAAATCGGTTCTCTTTAATTCCCTCTCCCGATTTCCGCCCCGCGAACAACCCGCCGCATCGCCCAGCCCGTCCCGCCTCTCAACCCGTTTCACTTCCAATTTCTGATTCAAATTCCAATCCAAACCCAAATCCTGTGCTTGACCCTCCTCAACCCGTCCCTTGAGCCCGCCTCTCTCCGCAATGTCAGTGCCGCGATGAACCGTTCCGCCCAACTGACCCACCGCACCCGCCGCACGTTTTTCGCCGAGTTCTGAATCCCGGGACCTCTCGCCAGTTCCCGAGCTCTCCCTCAAGTCAGAATTCCGATCCCCGCACTCCTCCCCGCGATCCGCGAAAAGCTCCCGCTGTTCGCCGTACTGCGAACCAGCGCCAGGCCTGCCCTGCCCTCGTTCATCTTTCAAATCTGATATTTCAATTCCGCAATCCTCCCCGCACTCGGCACCCGGCGCCCGTTGTTCGCTCCGCTGCGAACTTACAACGCCTCCACCATGCCCCCGCTCTCGTCTCAAATTTGAAATTTCAAATCAATAGTGTCCCAAGAACGTCGAGGCTTCTCTTTGTAACTGCCTGACAGAACGAAGGTAAGGTGCCATTTTGAGTTTTTTCGATTTCAGTGATTTGCTTCTTTCTCGGTGCCATTCTACTGCTTCCCAGCCTTTTGCGGAGGCAGTCGATGAATCTTGGCCGAACCGTTTTTTCTCAGCTCCTGGATTATCTGCCAACCTACCAGTTTCAACTTTGCGTCGATCGCTATCAAGGCGATCGCTACGTCAAGGATTTTTCTTGCTGGGATCAGTTTCTTTGCCTGGCCTTCGCTCAGCTCACCTACCGCGAAAGTCTTCGCGACATCGAAGCCTGCTTGCGCTCGCAGCGAGCCAAGCTGTATCACATGGGGTTTCGCGGACGCATCTCGCGCAACACCCTGGCGCACGCCAACCAGAAGCGCCACTGGCGCATCTTTGCCGATTTCGCGCGCGTGCTCATCGCTCAGGCTCGCCCGCTGTATCGCGACGAACCGTTCGCGGGGGAGTTGGACCAGACCATTTACGCGCTGGATTCCACCACCATCGATTTGTGTTTGTCGCTGTTTCCCTGGGCGCAGTTCCGCCGCCACAAAAGCGCGGTCAAAGTGCACACGCTGCTCGACCTCCGCGGCAGCATTCCGACCAATGTTTATGTGACCAGCGGCGCGGTGCACGATGTCCGCATTCTCGATCAACTGCTGCCCGAAGCCGGGGCTTTTTATCTGCTCGACCGCGGCTATTTGGATTTCGGGCGGCTCTACGTGCTCAAACAAAGTTGTGCGTTCTTCATCACCCGCGCCAAACACAACACCCAATTCTGGCGGCGCGACTGGCGTCCGGTGCGTCGCTCCAGCGGAGTGCGATCCGATCAGACCATTCAGCTCACCGGACCGAGAACCGCGCAGTTGTATCCCGATCCGCTGCGGCGCATCCATTACTTCGACGCCGAGAAAGATCTGCGTTTGATTTTTCTGACCAACAACTTCTTGCTCCCCGCGCTCACCATTGCCGACTTATATCGCGCTCGCTGGAACGTGGAGTTGTTCTTTCGTTGGATCAAGCAGCATCTTCATATCCGGTCGTTCTTCGGCACTTCGGAAAACGCGGTCAAGACCCAAATCTGGGTGGCCATCGCCGTGTATGTACTCGTGGCCATTGTCAAAAAACAGTCCCAACTGGACTTGACTCTCTACAAAATCCTACAGATTTTAAGCATCACTCTTTTCGAGAAAACCCCGCTTTTATCAGGGTTTTCTCAGTTTGCCGACAACAGCGAGGATGCCGATCCTTGCACGCAACTGAAACTGTTCGACTTATAATGGGACAGCATTGATTTCAAATTTCAAATTCTCTTTCCGATTGTAGGATTCCTCCTGCGCCTCCCCGCGAAATCCCACTCCCGCCAGCGCCGCGCGCCCTCGCGCAAACCGCGCCATATATTCCGCCAGCCGCTGCTTCGGCACCGGCGGCGCAAACCGTTCCAGCCGCATCCTCCACGAAGGCGGCGGCAAGCGCCCCGGAACATCGCTCCCGGTCCAGTGCGCGTAGCGCTTCCCTTCGTGCTCCCAGACGAACAGCAATCCCTTGTCCTGAAATTCCGCAAACACCTGTTCGAGCCGCTCGATGGTGAAGTTCCCGCGAATCGCCGCCACGCGCCCCCAGATCACGCGCAAATTCGTCAGCTCAAAGCATCCCGACGCGTCCGCCAGCCCATAAAGCCACGCATACTCGGCCTGCGCCCACGCAGCGCAAGCGGCCAGCTTGTCCGATCCCCACATCGCATCAAAATCAAGCACCCGTTTCGGCACGAGTCACCCCCGCAACCGCGCAAATTCACCGCCGCTTCGATCCCCGCAATCCTTAAATTCGCAAAATAAGTTGGGCGCTCCCGGTAGGACAGGCTTCAGCCTGTCGCCTTTTGCTCGTCCCGCGTCCAAACACCCGATAGGCCCAAGAGCCGTTGCGACACCCGCCAAATCTTTGTAGCGCACGGCTTCAGAGGCCGCGGAAAAACCCAAAACTTTGTCATTCTGAGCGAAGCGAAGAATCTCTCCTTGTTTCTTTTCCTGTGCTTAAATCGAAGCGAGATTCTTCGCTCCGCTCAGAATGACAGAACAAGGCCTTGTTTCCGCAGCTTGTTTAGCCGCAGGCCTGTCCACGTCGCGACGTCCATGCTTTCAGAAATTTCACACCCTCACGCGCCCACCGTCACCATCTGCGCCTCAGCCTCCGCGCGATCCGCGCACGCACCGCGCGTGATGTGATACTCCCACACGCACTCCCCGCGCCCATCCGTGCCCGGACGTTCAGGACAAGCTCCATCGCGGTGCCGCTTGACGACGTCGTACCCGCCATTTTCCGACTTGCGCAAATGTCGCAACTGCGCCGAGATCGAAGCCTCGCCATAACGCGTCAGCGCTCGCAATTCCCCGAGCGTCAGCCACGTCTCGCAGTCCGCCGCCGAGAGCATCACATCGCGAATAATTTCCCGCTGCGAACGCAATCGCCGCGCATCGTATTCCCCGGCCCTATGCGCCACGCTGGCCCGCACTCCCTCAGGAATGCGCGAAAGATCAGCCGCCGCACTTTGCCCCGCGCCGTTCCCGCTTCCGCGGAAATCTCCGCCTGCGCCCGGCGAATTAATCCCAAGTTTTTCGCGCTCAGTGTTCTCCCCAATCGCGCCGCCACTTTTCGTCCCCGCACGTGTCCCTTCCCGATGAAGCGCCAATCCGCCCGCTTCCCGCCGAGTGGCATTGCCGCGATCCAAGCGCGCCCCTGCGTCCGGCAAAATATTGCCAGCCGCCCGTTCGTTCCGCTGCCCACGAGAATCAACTCTGTCATTCATCGTCCCCTCCTCCGTTCCAAATTGTTATTTGTGTGCCCCCAAAACGTTTTCCTCCCACCATCAAATTCCCCGCCACCCGCTTCCTTCAACATCCGCTGCGCCACCCGGTTTCACCCCATCCTCAATTCAGAAATTTCAAATCTGAAATCCCCTCGCCCTCTCTAGCAGTCCCCAAATCTGAAATCTCAAATTTCAAATCTGAAATCCTCTCTCCCTTCACTCTCATTGCAAGCCGCCCTCCCCCCATCGCAGCCCTTTCGCGCGCGCGCCAATGATTCTTCCGGGCACGCCGTCTGGCCGGCCATGCGCACTGGCGAAAACACCAGCGCGCGCGCGAAAACACTGCAATTTCCCCCTATCTCCTCCCCGGACGCATACGTCCGATAATGTCCATTTTTCCGCCACCCTTTTCCCACTTCCTATTCACCGGCCTCCAAAATCCTGTTTCTGTTTACTTAACACTTATTTTGCTTACCCTTGCTAACGCACGCCCGCGTGTACCCGCATCTTTCCAGCACTTTCTCGTCTTCCAACTCCCGCCACGCCCGAGCTCACCGCGTCTCATAACTTGAGTAGGCCCTTCCCAGCCGCTCTCAGCGCGCCTTCGGTCCCGTCTTCCCGGATTTATCAGTCCTTCTCAAATGCAATACCTAGACTGGCCCGGCGCGACAATTTGCGACCGCTTCGCGCCTCTCGAACATTCAGCGCCCGCGCCTGTCCCCAAACCTGTCCTCGCCAGGCCATCGTCAGGCCGTTTTCGGCGCGCGCGCAGGTAACAGAAACGTGATATACTTCCTTGTTACATCCCCATTGGCCCTCGCCGATTCACCGGTGAATGAATTATCCACAGCATATCCACAGGGGGGGACTAGACACATATCGTGACAACTCAGTACTGTGCATAAGCGTTTCAGTGGCCGGCCCGTTCGGCCCAGTCCTAAGATCGGAGCTTTGGCCATGACCATATCTCGGTTTGCCCCGCCGCTCGACTATCTCCAGGCGGCTTCGCGCGCCTCGTTGCAAAGTTTTGAGTTGACGCGCCTCAACCACGCTGCCAACCTGCGGCAAGAAATTGCCGTCTTGATCGACCAATGGATCCAGGAGTCGTCCCAAGCCATGCTCGCTCGATGGTTGCTGGATCACCACAAGTCCCTGCAATCCTCGCCCATATCTTCCTCCGAAGTGGTCCGCACGTTCCTCGACCAGCCCGCCACCCTGTTCCCTGAATCCGAACCGTCCCTGTCCGAAATCACTCCGGCGCCGCCACGCTTTTCCGATTCGCGCGCCGCCATGAAAGGATCGATTCAACGAAAACCTCAAAAACAAAGGCAATCCGCTACCGGTTGACCGCCTCGCCGTCCGATCCCTTCGCCAGCCGCCAAACCAGCGGCATGCCGCTCGC
Organism: uncultured Acidobacteriota bacterium; assembly: GCA_963832265.1. Lineage (GTDB taxonomy): Bacteria > Acidobacteriota > Terriglobia > Acidiferrales > UBA7541 > Palsa-360. Next base: position 1,203,316 of record CAWHTN010000020.1, on the reverse strand, counting down.
CAGCTGGCTTCCAATTTCCGGCGCGCCTCCTCCACGAAGCCCCAGGGAATGAAACTCGCCCCCGCCCCCTTCGCGCCCCGCCCCGTTCGTAATTTGAACCCCAGTCCGTCGATCCATCATTTCCAGGTCATCTCCGCAGTCTTGCCAATCACCGAGACCGCCTCACCCAATTAATTTTCATCGCAAACCATCACCCTCTCTCCCACCAGAAAGCGCGCCCGCCTCGTTTTCAGACAACCAATTGCCCACGCCACAAGTACGAATGCCAATCAAACTCAGCATTATTCGCCGCTTCCTCACTGCCCGCAGTCTCGCTCTCCCGCCTTCTTGCAGTCCCCCCGTCAACTCACACGCACCCCTCTGCGAAAATTCAAAATGCGGTCCCTTTTTCCCATTTTTTCAACCACGGACATTCACCATTTCGATTCCTGAACCTCTTCCCGCCGTCCCCCGTGCTCTCTCCAAAAAGCCCTGCACCCCCAATTTGCCGCCCACTAAGGCACCTCCACCAAGTCGTTACCCGCATCCTCCCTTCACCCATTCCAAGCAACACCCAGTCCCCCGAATCCGTCGCCGCATCAAACCGCAAACCGAAACTGAGTTCGTAACTCCCAAACGCCCATTCGTCCAACCGTCAACAACAGTCCCCATAAAGTTGTCTCCCCACCCCCGCACTACATGTCTCCAAGACAATAAAATCTCCATCTCACTCAACCTCAACCACCACAATTCCCCACGCCAAAACCCCACATCCCTATGTCTGCCTTACTGTTTATAGCTTCGGAACTGAATGACAAGGAAAGCGGGACAATAGGTGATGGGGAGAACGACGTACGAGAGTAGGAAGGTTTAGCGGCGCGGTTGGCGTTTTTTGCTTGTCATTGGCATTTGCATGGCGCAAGGTCCCTTTGAGATAAACTTTGGGGATGATTTTGTGATGGCTAGGAGTCGTGGAAATGAAAATGAGATTGGAAAAGGATTCGCTTGGCCAACACGAGGTACCTCTTTACGCGTACTATGGGATTCAAACACAGCGCGCGGTTGAAAATTTTCCGATCAGCGGGTACCGGGCACATCCACTGCTGATTTGCGCGATGGGGATGATCAAAAAGGCTGCTGCGCAGGCGAACCGGGAGTTGAAACTGATTGATGAAAAGCGCGCGCGGGTCATCGCGCGTGCCGCCGGCGAAGTGATGGTGGGGAAGTGGAATGGGGAGTTCATTGTCGATGTTTATCAGGCGGGGGCGGGCGTGTCATTTCACATGAATGCAAATGAAGTTATAGCGAATCGGGCAATTGAGCTGCTCGGGGGAAAACGGGGGGACTATGAATTATGTGACCCGAATGATCATGTGAATTGCTCACAATCGACGAATGACGTATTCCCTACGGCGATGCGGCTGGCGTGTATGTTTCTATTTGATGATGTACTTCGCGCGGTTGCGGAACTTGCGAAATCATTTTCGCGAAAGGCGAGCGCTTTTGATCGGATCTTGAAATCGGGGCGGACGCATCTGATGGATGCGGTGCCGATTCGATTGGGACAGGAATTCGCGGCTTATGCTACCTCGATGCGCCGCTGTGAGGGAGTCTTGGAATACGCCCTCGGATTGCTCAAAGAAGTGGGGCTGGGCGGATCGGCGGTGGGGACGGGCGTGAATACGCATCCGAAATTTCAGAAGCTTGTGGTGAGGCACTTGAGCAAGATTTCCGGGCAAGCGCTTCGCCCGACCGACGATCTTCGCTATGCGATGCAGTCGAACCTAGCGATGAGTGTTGCGTCTTCCGCGCTTCGCAATCTGGCGCTGGAACTGATCCGAATCAGCAACGATCTTCGCTTGCTTTCGAGCGGGCCGAATACGGGGCTTGCGGAAATCGAATTGCCTGCGCTGCAACCGGGATCTTCCATCATGCCGGGGAAAGTGAATCCGGTGATGGCGGAATTGACCGCGATGGTGGGATTCCAGGCGATTGGAGCGGATCTGGTCACGGCGATGGCTGTTCAAGCGGGGCAACTGGAGCTCAATGTGATGATGCCGGCCATGTCTTGGAACGTGTTGCATTCCGCGGAAATTCTGAAAAACACGATGCGTGCGCTCGCGACGAAATGCGTCGACGGCATTTCGGCAAAGGAAGAGAGATGCCGCTACTATGCGAACGCCACGATTTCCATCGCGGCGGCGCTAAATCCATACATCGGATATGCCGCGGCGGCCGAAATCGCAAAGGAAAGTGTGAAGACAGGGCGGCCTGTGGTGGAAATTGTGCGGGAGAGAAAATTGCTGGATGAAGGTACGATGCGGGAAATTCTTGATCCCATGCGAATGACGTCTCCTACGGCGCCACTCAAGCAGGCTTTACGAAAAATGAAAAGAAAAACAGGCAGAACCTAGGGGGCAGTCGGAGCTTTTTCGAGCAGCTTTTCCTTGCGATAGATCATGGAATTGATGTTGGTCGTAGCGAGCTCGAAGCCATGACCATGCGTGATGGCGTCGGTCGGGCAGGCCTCCACGCAATAGCCGCAAAAAATGCAGCGCGAATAATCGATGTTGTAAACGCGAGCGTACCGCTCTCCGGCGGAAATCCGCTGCGTATCGGTGTTTTCCGCGGCCTCAATGTAAATGCATCGCGCGGGGCAGGCCGCGGCGCACAGGAAGCAGCCGACGCACTTTTCCAGTCCGCTTTCGTCGCGGTGGAGAACGTGGATGCCACGATAACGAGGTTGGAAATGGACGGGTTCTTCGGGATAATTTTCCGTGACAGGTTTCCGCAGCATGTTGCGGAAGGTCACGCTAAAGCCTTTTACGAGGGTGACGAACGTTTCGCCAGCTTCTCTGATGATGGACGGCATCGAATTTCAGTGTAGCAAAGTCACGGATGCGGGGCAAATTGGACAGGCGGAGCGGATATTTGGTTGATTACACTTGCGCGAAAGGCCTGTGTCGCCCCTCCGGGGCTCATTTATCAATATTGAAAGCTTTCCCACCGCTTCGCGGTGGGCTACGGTATGTCGTCCCTCCGGGACTCTCAGCAGCAAAATAATCGCGTGTCTCCTATCCATGGACTGGTCCGACTCGGCCTTGTCAATTGCTCGCATCTTCTCCTATTCGGGGCCGCGAATCGCCTCGGAGTCGCATTGCTTTCGCATTTTGGACCGCCTGGAAATGGCAGTCACGCTACTGCGAGAATGGATACATCAGCCAGCCGATTCCGATTGCGACGAGTAGGAAGGCGAGAAACGCCCAGAGTGTATATTTCGCGCGCTCGGCGGCGCCACGCTTGGAAAGAAATGCAAAGGTTAGCGAGACGACCAGCGCGAAAAACAACATCGCCTCAAAATGAGTGAGCTTGCCAAACAGGAAATTCATCTTGGCTCGCTCCCTCGACCGATGTCGTATGCTTCGAGTACGGTCAGGAAATTGAGCATGCCCGCGGCCGCGAAACAGGCGTGTGCCGTAGTCGCCCGTCGCGTGGGCGACGTCGGGCCCTGCCACTTGAATTTGGTGAGCGAGAAAATAGAAAACTCCGGCGCCGAGGTCCGCAAAAAATCCGAGGCGATCGAATAAGTCTTCCGCGCCCGCGCTAAAGACGCCTCCCCGCATGGCCAAGCCCGCGCATGCCAGGCCACCGATGCACAGAAAATAGACGGCGGCTTTGCTCCATCGCCGGAGGACTAGATGCCCGAGGCCGGGAACGAGCCAACCCGCGATTGCGGCGATGACACCCATCATCTGGTTTGTTTTGAACGCTTCCCTTTTCATGGTTTCATCCATGCCCGTTGCCCTCATCGTTCAAGACAGCAGCTTCAGTATTTCAGTCTGCACGGCGCCTGTCACTTCCGCTTTGCCGTCGGCGATGTAGACGTTCACTTCACTACGCACTCCGAATTCGGGCAAATAAATTCCCGGCTCGATCGAAAAACAAGTATGCGGGATGATGCGGCGAATGTCGCGCGTTTCGAGGCCATCCATGTTTGCGCCCGCGCCGTGCACTTCCTGGCCGATGTTGTGGCCGGTGCGATGCACGAAATATTTTGCGAATCCCGCCTTGCGGACCACTTCGCGCGCCGCGCGGTCGACTTGCCAGCCTTCGATGGCGCGGCCGGCGCTCACATTTTCCTTCACAAAATGAACGGCCGCGTCGCGGGCTTCACGCACAATCGAGAAAATCTTCGCACACTTTTCGGGGACTTTGGCGCCCAGAAATCCAGTCCAAGTGATGTCGTAATAGACGCTGTTCGGCGCGTGCGTTTTCGCCCAGATGTCGAGCAGCAACAGATCGCCTCGCCGCACGAGGGAGGAACCACGGTCTCGAGGCTCGTAGTGCGGGTCTCCCGAGTGCGGGCCCACGGCTACAATCGGCGGAGAATCGGAGATCACGCCATTCGCACGGAATTGGCCGAGGATCCATTCTTGCAGGTCGAACTCGGTGAACGATTCTCCGGCAGATATGCGCCGCGCTGCTTCGGCGAAAGCCGCTTGCGTGATCGCGTCGATCACGCGGCCCGCGGCGCGATGCGATTCGAGTTGCTCCGGCGTCCATGCCGCCTCGAACTGTTGGACGAGGTCCGCCGAACTGACCACTTTGCAACCCTGCGCACGAATCAGCTCGACGGTGCCTGCATCGACCAGCGAGATGTATGGTATCGAATTCTTCGGCGAATATTGCATGGCTACTTTTTTCGCGCGGCCGACCAGCTTCTTCAGATTTTTTTCCAGCTCCTCCGCGGCGGCGTAGAGCATCTTGTCACCGGGCAATGAATCGAGCGTTGCGGCTTCGATCCGGTGCACGAGTTTTCGGGGCGCGCCTTTCGCCGGAATCATGTAGAACCAACGGCGCTTGGCCAGGGCATGGTCGAGCCCCAGGACGCGGTAGGCAATCGGATCGCGGTGAAGAATGTCGTAGAAGAGCCATCCGTCGATCTTCTGCTGGCGGAGAGAGCTCTGGATGGCTTCGATGTTTGGCATAGAGAAACGGATTGGGAGATCTTGCCGAAGTTTCTGAATCTTCTCAGCCGAGGAGCTCGCGAATCATCGCGGCTGTCACTCCGTGAATTTCCACGCGTTTGTTGCGACTGCGTTCGCCCGATGCGATTCTAACAGCCGTGAGTGGCACTTTCAAACGCGATGCCAGCAGCTTGCGAAGCGCATCGTTCGCGCGGTCATCCAGAGGCGGAGCGGTGAGACGAATCTTCAGACCATCCTGGTACTCGCCCGCGAAATCGTCGCGGCTGGCTCGCGGCTGCACGCGAACCGCAAAGCTGACTTTCCCGTCTTTCTCAGTGATCAGCACGGAGAATTACGGCTCTCCTCTCGTCCCGAACAGAGCTGTTCCAACTCGTACTTCGCTTGCGCCCTCTTCGATGGCGATCTCGAAATCGTTGGACATGCCCATCGAGACCACGGGGAGTATTTGCGGTCCCATTTGGGCGCGCACCGCATCGCGCAATTCACGCAGGCGGCGGAAGTAGGGTCTCGCTTCCTCGGGGTCGTCGAAATAGGGAGGGACGCCCATGAGCCCGCGCAAATCCAGGTGAGGAAGACGCATGATGGCTTCGACGAGGCGCGGCAACTCCGCGCTATTTACGCCGGATTTTGACGGTTCTGGATCGAGCTTCACCTCGATCAGCACGCGGAGCCGATTTCCGGGAGCGAAAATCGTCCGATTCATTTCTCGTCCTTCTGGCCTCTGTGTTCTCTGTGTCCTCTTTGATGGAATCGGCTCTGGCGCGGTCAAGCTTCTCGGCTAAGGCGGCACTGTCCACCGAGTCGATCGTGTCGAACAGCTGGGCGGCTCGCGCGGCCTTGTTTTTCTGCAAATGGCCGATCATGTGCCACGTCGCATCGACGCCCGAGAGATGGGCCAGCTTCGATTCCCTCTCCTGCACGCGATTTTCGCCGAAATGGCGGACTCCGGCTTCGTATAGCTCCTGAATTTTCCGCGTGGAATGAGTCTTTGAGACAGCGATAAGAGTGATCTCCTCGGCACGACGGCCGGCGCGAGAAGCGGCAAGGTCGATTCGCTCTCGCACATACGCAAGATTCTTGGCCATTTCACCGGATGCGGAACTCATCGCGCGGATTCTAGCATGTGCAGTAGGCAATTCGGTTTTAGTAGCACAGGCACTCTTGCCTGTGGGGGTTTTGCGATTGCCGCCAGATTGGTAGCGTGCGCGTGCAACTCACAAAACCGCACAGCCAAGATTGGCTGTGCTACTTGCGACTTCCTTGCGGCATTACGGCGCTCACGCTAGACTGACGAAACCATTATGGCGAGCCGCGGAAAATTAATTGCTCTCGAAGGGATCGACGGATCGGGAAAGCTCACGCAGCTTGATCTTCTCGCGCGCGAACTCGATGCGCGAGGGCTGGCTACGTTTCGCATCAGCTTTCCGCGCTATGAATCGTTCTTTGGAAAACTTGTTGGGAGCTATCTGAATGGAGATTTTGGCGCTTTGGACGCGGTTGATCCGCACTTTTCCGCGCTGCTCTACGCCGGCGACCGACTAGAAGCAAAGTCTGAGATCGAAGCGGCGTTGTCTTCGGGGAAAATTGTGCTTGCCGACCGATATATCGGCTCGAATATGGCGCACCAGAGCGAACGCGTCCCGGCGGAACAGCGCTGACGAATTTATCGGGTGGCTGAAGCGGCTCGAATATGGGCTTTACGGCCTACCGGTCGAAGACCTCGTGGTTTATCTGCGCGTCCCGGTCTTGGAGGCGCACCGCCTGGTCGGCCTGAAATCCGCGCGCGCGTACACGAGCCTGCAACGCGATATTCAAGAGGCGGACATCAAGCACCTGGAACAAACTGCGATAATTTACGATCGGCTGGCAACCGAAGCGAATTGGGCGCGCATCGACTGTATCAATACGTCTTCCGGCGTTTTATATTCGCCAGAGGAAATCCACCGGGCCGTTCTAACGGCCGTGGAAACCCGCGTTCTGTCCCAGGCTTCGGCCGGACGGTGAGAAGAAAAGGACCTTCGTGAGTTTCTCAGATTTTCTCGGCAACCCTCGTGTCGTCACCGCGCTGCGCGGCATGCTGGCTTCCGAACGCGTTCCGCATGCGATGCTGTTCTCCGGCCCGCGTGGCGTAGGAAAATTCACGCTCGCGCGAATGTTCGCGCAAGCGGCCAACTGCCAGCGGCTGCCCGATGATTTTTGCGGCGAGTGCGAACCTTGCCGCAAAATCGGGCTGCTTACCGATCTTCGGCCTCTCGTCGAGCAGGGGCTCGCGCAGCGCGGCGAACGGCCCGACGCCGCGACCGTCGAGCGCGTGCCGCTTCTGCTGGAAACGTATCCGGACGTGTGGGCCATCGTTCCCGACCCGGTGCGGCTGAAGGAGCCTGTGGCGCGGCCCGTGCTGCACGTGGGGCAACTTCGCGCCGTTCAACGCGCGGCGTATTTCAAACCGCAGGGGCGGCGGCGCGTTTTCCTGATCGATGGCGCGGAAACGATGCGCTGGGACCTTGCGAATATCTTCCTGAAAATTCTCGAAGAACCGCCCGAGTCAGCCACTTTAATTTTGCTCGCGCCCAATCCGTATCAACTTTTGCCCACGATCAGGTCGCGCTGCCTGCAATTTTCCTTCACGCCGCTCGGGACGCCCGAAGTCGAGAAAATTCTGGCCTCGCGCACGGACATGAAACCGGAAGACCGCAAGCTCGCCGCGCAATATGCCGAGGGCTGCCCCGGCGCCGCGATCGGATTGGATCTCGACGCCGTCGCGAAGCTGCATCGCGACGCCCTGACGATCCTCGAACGCTCCGTGGAACTGCGCGGCGTCTCCGATTTATTCGCCAGCACGGCCGCGCTCGCGAAGAGCCAAGAAATCGCGTTTGAAAATATTCTGGAAGTGTTCTATAGTCTGCTCACGGACCTGCTCGATCTGTCCAGTTCTTCCACGAAGAAGGTGTTGCGAAATCCAGCGTTACGCAAGGAACTCGAGACACTCAGTAAGAAGATAGATGTGGCGTGGATCAATAAAGCCGTCGATGGATTTGACGTGCTACACGCTCGGACGCGACGGAATATCAACCGGTCATTGGGACTGGACGCAGTGGCCATTTCCCTGACCCGCCCCTCGATGGGCACGAAAAAATCTATTTCTCGGTAACGGAAGCGTAACCCGATGGGATCGCGGTGCATCATAGCTGGTGAGAAATCTCATCTCGCCTGTCGAATTTCATAATTGAAGGAGTTGTCATCGTGAATCGCAAGCTGTTTCGCCCTACTCTGACGGAAATGAAAGAACCTCATCCCACTTCGAGCCGATCGCATTCTGCTACGAACGGTCCGCAGCCGCACAAGAAACCGGCGCCGCCCGAGCAGACGCACGCGGAAAATTTCTATTGGATCAAGCAGATGCAGGCCCGCACGCCCGTGGTCATCGTGCTGTCGGACGGGGAGACTCTACATGGCGTTGTGGAATGGTATGACAGAGACTGCATTAAGCTGACGCGGACGGGCAGCCCCAATTTGTTAATTTATAAGCAATTCGTAAAGTATATTTACAAAGATGGTGCGGATGCCGCCCTCGGCGGCGCTAACGGGCAATAATTTTTCACTAATTTCCAATCCTAATTGAATCTGCTCGTACTTACTTGCGTGCGCAATTGCGAGTGGGACGGGCTTCAGCCTGTCGCTTGTCTATGAATACGGAAGGTCGAAACCCGACAGGCTGAAGCTTCCTGTCCTACTGGGGTACGCGCTTCGGCGGATAGACCGAGAAGGTCATGAGGGCTTTGCTGACGAGGCGCCCGTCCTGGTCGGTCACGTCGCAATCCACGACGCTGGTGGTTCTTCCCTGCCGCAGGACGCGCGCGTCGGCCTTGACTACACCGTCCGCGACGGCCTCGAGAAAATTGATCTTCATCTCGATCGTGACGACGCGGGAGCCTGACGGGGCCGCCAGGAAGGCCGCGAAGCCTCCGGCTGTGTCGGCCAGCATGGCCATAACCCCGCCATGGACCACACGGTGAACCTGCTTGTGCAGATCGAGCACCGGCATGCGGAAAACGGCCCTGCCGCGCTCGGCCTTCACCAATTGGAATCCAAAGTGGTTGATGGGATTGCTGTGGCGCAGGCGTTCCGCTGCTCGCGCCAAGTCGGCTTTGGACAATTTTCCTCGCGGATTCATGGTTTTCGCGTGCCCCTTCGCAGCATCTAAGTCCTTTTTGCTCGACGCCTCAAAAAGTTGTGACCCCCGAGCCTCGCTTCGCGTCCAATAAGCGGAATACCCGGGTGGGTCCGAGGTCGGGGAATCTAGCATTCCGGCGGGATAGGTGCAACAGATTCTCTGTCTTGTTTGAGACAGTGTTTGTTAGACTTTGGCGGCTGGAATTTTGCGGGACGGCTATTCTACTGGCATCACTTTGAGGAGCCAACGGGCATTTTGCCCGGATCGAGATGAAGATTGGGATCACATGTTATCCAACCTACGGCGGCTCGGGCGTGGTCGCCACGGAACTGGGGATGGAACTTGCCGCGCGCGGCCACGAAATCCACTTTATCAGCTACGCACCTCCGATTCGGTTGACGGACACGAACGATCACATTCAATTTCATGAAGTGGAAATTTCGAGTTATCCGCTGTTCGATCATGCGCCGTATGCGCTTTCCCTGGCCGTAAAAATGATGCAAGTGGCCGAGGCGGAGGGCCTGGATTTGCTGCACGTGCATTACGCGATTCCCCATTCCGTCAGCGCCCTGCTGGCGCGCATGATGGCGGCGCCGAAGCCGTTGCCTTTCATCACCACGCTGCACGGCACCGACATTACTCTGGTCGGGAACGACCGAAGTTTCCTGCCGATTACGAAATTTTCGATCGAACAATCCGACGGCGTCACGGCCATCTCGCATTATCTGAAGCAGCGCACGGTCGAGGAATTTGACATCAAGCGCCCCATCGAAGTAATCCCGAATTTCGTGAACTGCGATCTGTATTGCCGCACGCCGAATCCGGTCTTGCGCGCGGAATGGGCGCCGGAGGGGGAGCCCATCCTGATGCACCTGTCGAATTTCCGGCCCGTGAAGCGGCTTACGGACGTCGTCGAAATGTTCGCCAAGGTGCGCGAGAAAATGCGCGCCAAGCTTGTGCTCATCGGAGACGGCCCTGATCGCGGCGCCGCCGAATATCTGGTCCGCAAGAAGAAGCTCGCGCGCGACGTCCACTTCCTGGGCAAGCAGGATCGTGTCTACCAGCTCCTTTCCCAGGCCGACTTGTTCCTGTTGCCTTCGGACATGGAATCGTTCGGCCTGGCGGCGCTGGAAGCCATGGCCTGCGAAGTCCCGGTCGTGGCGACGAATGTAGGCGGTTTGCCGGAAGTGGTCGAACATGGAGTCGACGGCTATCTTTTTACCCCGCGCGAAGTGGAAATTGGTGCAAGATACGCCCTGGAAATATTGTCGCAAGCCGATCGCGGCCGCGCCATGGGACAAACCGCGCGCGTCAACGCCAAGAAAAAATATTGCGCCAATGACGTGATTCCGATATATGAAGCGTACTACCGTCAGGTCATCGGAGCCTTGGCCGCGACGCACGCGTGATTGAGTTCGGGACAAAAGCGCTCAGAGGGGAATGTGTCCATATGGGGTGCAGAAATTTTCAAATTTGCAGGGGTTTCCGCGTCTGCATTCTGATTTTTGGACTGCTCGGCTTTGCGGGAATGCCCACACCCGGCCGGGCCCAAGTTACCGCCTCGATTACTGGAAACGTGGAAGATGCCTCAGGCGCCGTAGTTCGAGAAGCAACGATTACTGTAAAAAGCCAGGAAACAGGCGCAACGCGGACGGTCGCCACGGATGATTCGGGCGACTACAGGGTCCTTTCCCTACCTCTCGGACCGCAAGAACTCAAAGTGGAAAAGCAGGGTTTCAAGTCAGTAGTGCGCACCGGCGTGAGCCTGGAAGTAGGCCAGGAAGCCGTGGTGAACTTCCGTCTGGAATTGGGCGAACTCGTCCAGCAATTGTCCGTTTCCCAGGAGGCGCCCGTCGTCAATGTCACGACCGCATCGGTCTCGGGAATGGTCGACGAACGCCAGATCAAGGAATTGCCGCTGAACGGCCGCAGCTTTGACGATCTGATCACCCTCAACCCCGGCACGATCAATTACACCGCCGAAGAGCGCCAACACCAGCACCAGCAACGGGAATACTTTCTCCGTAGCCGGGCGCCGCACGAGTGAGAATTTATTTCTCTTGAACGGCATTGAATACATGGGATCCAGCCAGCTTGCCGTCACGCCCGGCGGCACGAGCGGCTTATTGCTCGGGATCGATGCCGTCCGTGAATTCAACGTGCTCACCGACACGTACTCCGCCGAATACGGAAAGCGCGCGGGGGCACAGGTCAGCGCCGTCACGCAATCCGGAACGAATCAATTTCACGGCACCCTTTTTGAATTTTTGCGAAATAGCGCGCTCGATTCGCCTGGACCGTTCGACAACGGGACCGTTCCTCCCTTCCGCAGAAATCAATTCGGAGGCGCGGCCGGTGGACCTCTCAAGAAAGATCGCCTTTTCTTGTTCGGAAACTATGAGGGATTCCGCCAGTCGCTGGATGTAAGCAATGTGAGCGTAGTTCCAGACGACAATGCCAGGTTAGGCATTTTGCCAAATTCCTGTACTGGCCTCCCCACGCCTGTGCCAAAAGCAAATTCAACCATGGAGCAGTACGCGTCCCTCTTCTGGCCCCAGCCCAACGGCCCGGAACTAAAGGTGCCAGCGTCGGGCACAGGTTGCACCAGTACGGCGCAAGTACCCAGCGGGACTGCCAAGGCCACTTACAATCCCAACGAGCACATCCGGGAGGATTTCGGCACCCTCCGGGTCGATTACAACGTCGGAAAGAACGACACGCTTTCGAGCGCATACACGATCGACGACGGAACGAGTCTGATTCCGTTGGCCGACCCGCTCTTTGCTTCGTTTACCCCGCTACGCATGCAGGTGCTGAGCCTGACCGAAACGCATGTCTTTTCTCCCGCGATCCTCAATACAGCCACGGTTGGATTTTCACGAGCCTCCTTCGCGCTCGTTTCGGTTCCCTTGACCTCAATCCCCGCCAGTCTTTCGTTCGTGACCGGGGCGGGCCCGGGAGGGATTGTCGTCGGGGGCGGAGCAACGACTACCGCAAATGGCACGATCACTTCCGCAGGTCCCAACAACGCAGCGGGCGTTTCCAATCACAGGAATCTTTTCACGTATCAAGACGACGTTCGGATCAACCACGGAATTCATCAAATCAGTATGGGCGTCTGGTTCCAGCGGCTTCAGGACAACGAGGACAGCGCTTCACGTCAATTGGGGCAGGCCACGTTTGCAAGCTTGACGACTTTTCTTCAGGGAACGATTGGCAATACTCCATTTCAAGTCGTGCCGCTGCACACGGAATTGGGGTGGAGAAGCTTGTTTGGCGCGTGGTACATCGAGGATTCGATCAAGGTGCGGCGCAATCTGACTCTGGAGGGCGGCCTCCGCCAGGAATTCACCACCGGCTGGAATGAAGCCTACGGCAGGGCTGCGAACTACGTAACCAACGCGCAGGGAGTCCTGGAGACCGCCCCCCTTGTGGGCAATTCCGCGTTCACCGGGAATAACGCGATACGATTGTTCAGTCCGCGGGTCGGCCTCGCCTGGGACGTCTTCGGAACCGGGAAGACCGCCGTCCGCGCGGGTTATGGCATGTACTACTCGCTGATCGACGATCTCGCTTTTCTGATGAATTCGCTCACTCCATACAATGGCTCCGCTTCATTTGCCAACACATCCTTATTTTCGATTCCAGGTTTTCCTTTTACACCCGGAGTAGCCCCGCCGCCGTCTTGCGGCCCGGGTGTGCCCCAACCCTGCACGATTTTTGCGCCTCAAGGAATACAACCCAACGCAAAAACGCCGGCCGTCCAGGAATGGAATTTGACGGTCGAACAGCAGTTGAGCCACAACACTTCCCTGCGCGTCGCCTACGTCGGCTCATTCGGCGTGCACGAACTCCTCAGCATTGATCCCAATACCATTCCCGCGCAGACTTGCATCTTAGCGGCAGGTTGCAAATCCGGCGGCAATGGCACCGTGCAAGGAACTGTCGCGCAAGGCGCCGAATACATTCCCGGCATTGGAACAAAACGGCCGAACCCTTTTCTCTCGGCTGGATTTTTTTGGCTTACCGAAGGCAACAGCAGCTACAACGCGCTGGAAGTCGACGTAACGCATCGCATCAGCAAAGGGCTGGAATTCCGCGGCAACTATACCTGGTCGAAAAATCTGGATATCAATTCCGGGTTGACGGGAGCGCAGGCCAACAATCAGGCGCAAATGGTGCTTGATCGGAACGATCTCCGCCGGGACTGGGGCCCGTCGGCCTTGAATACCGCCAGCCAGGCCAGCGTTTCGGCCAGTTACGAACTTCCCTTCGGCCACAGCCAGCGCTGGCTGAATGATGTCTCCCGGGTGGAAAGTAAATTTGTCTCCGGATGGCAGTTAAATGGCATCGGAACCTTCCTCTCCGGCTTTCCCTTCACTCCACTGATCGGAGCGAATCGCTCCGGCGATGGCGATACCAGAAATCCGGACCGGCCTTCGATCAATTCGTCCTTCACCGGCCCGGTCGTGACGGGAAAACCGAATCAATGGTTCAACCCGGCCGCCTTCGTGGTGCCGACGCCCGGGACTTACGGAAATTTGGGGAGAGGAACGCTGACCGGGCCGGGATTGGCGGATGTCGATTTTTCACTCTTCAAGAACACCAGTATCACGGAAAAAACCAACCTGCAATTTCGCGCTGAGTTTTTCAACATTTTGAATCGCTCGAATTACGGCCCGCCCAGCACAACTGTCTTTTCAATCACGCCGGGTGCCCCTCCAGCGGTCAGCCCTTCCGCCGGCCTCATCACGACGACTGCAACTTTCCCACGCCAAATCCAATTGGGCCTGAAGCTGATTTTCTAGTAGCACAGGCTTCAGCCTGTGGGGTTCCATATGATCTTGGCTGGCGCGCGCGGCCTGGGCGCATTGGCAGAACCCCACAGGCTGAAGCCTGTGCTACTTGAACTATATTTTCGTCGCGGGAAGAATGATCGAAGGCTCGGACGTAGTGGGCACAAGCTCCGGAATTTCAATGCGTGTGCGCGTTCCTTCGCCTTCGCGGCTGGAAATATCCATGCGGAAATCCGCGCCGTAGAGCACGCGCAATCGCTCGTGAACGTTGCTGATGCCGATCCCGTCCTCAAACACTTGCGCCATGCGCTCCTTGGGAATTCCGACGCCGTTGTCCTCGATCGCGATGATCAGGCGGCCATCCTGCGATTCGGTGCGGATCGTGAGTTCACCGCCGCCGAGTTTTGCGGCCAGGCCGTGCTTCAGCGCATTTTCAACAATCGGCTGCAAAAGCATGCTCGGCACAAACGAGTCGAGCGTATTCTCGTCAATCTGTTTGTGAATCACGAGGTTGTCGCGTCCGAACCGCGCGACCTCGATATCGAGATAGTCGTCGATGAAATCGAGTTCCTCCTGCAGCGGCACGAATGTTTCGTGCTTGCGCAAAAGCCGCCGCAAAATATTGCTCAGCTTGATGACCACCCCTCGCGCCATGTCCGGATCGTAGCGAATCAGCGAGGACACCGTATTGAGTGTGTTAAACAAAAAATGAGGATTGATTTGCGCCGTCAGCGCGTCCATGCGCGCTTTCAGGAGCAACTGGCGGTGCTGTTCGAGATTCATTTCCAGGCGCGTGTTGCTCCAAATCTTCATCGGCACCGCGACGGCCATGACCGTGGACAGCAGGATCAGCGCGATCCCCCAGCTCTTTCCGCCGTTCAAATAAAAAAGCCATTGCGGCTTGGTGGCGTGCCCGAGCGCCTGGCGGCCCAGCTCGAGAACGATGCACGCGCCCAGCGGCAGCATTTCCCAGGTCACTTTTCTCCCGCGGAACAGGCGCACCAGCCAGCGCGGCGTGCTCAAAAACGTGTACGGTCCAAGCCTCCAAATCTCCTCTGTGTTTGGCACGGCCTGGCGAATCAATCCGCCCACCAGCCCCGCCGTTGCCGCTACGGGCATCGAAAGCCACTCGTGATGCACGAACGCCGGCAGGCTGATGATCGATCCCCCGAGCGGACCAACGACGCGCCCGCCCAGCAATCCGAGCAGGAACGACCCTTCGAGCATCAAGTCCGCGGCGCGGTACGGTTGCCCCAAAATACGCAGAAACACGCCGAACAAAAGGGGCGGCGTGACAAAAAGCATCAGCTTCAATTTTTGGTCCGTATCGCGGAGTTCGGTGAAGAGCACCTTTCGGAAAGTGGCCGAGCGCGCCAGCCACGCGCAGATCGACGCCGCCGCCCCGACGTGGAGCAGAAGCGTGAGCAGCAAATCTCCGCCGAAGGTAAGAGTTTTCATGAGCCTGGCCCGCTGCGGTTACGTTAGCCAATCACCGTGCCGATGTAAAGCGCCGCTTGCGCCGGTCGCCTGATATAATACGGGGCCTTCATGCCACGCAAAACAGGACAACGAGCACGCGCTTCGCGCAAAGGGACGAATGACGGCATTCGAATCGTCGCCCGCGCCAAGTTGCCGACGCGATTCGGTCCGTTTGAAATTCTCGGCGTCGAGGGAAAAAATGGGCAGGAAAGCGCCGTGGCGCTCGTCCACGGGCGAATTCGCGGCCAAACGCCGCTCGTGCGCATCCACTCGCAGTGCCTCACCGGAGATGTCCTCGCCTCGGAACGCTGCGATTGCCGCGCGCAGCTCGAGCTTTCCTTGCGCCGCATCGCCGCCGCGCCTTCCGGCGTCCTGCTGTATTTGCCGCAGGAGGGACGCGGCATCGGCCTGATGAACAAGCTGCGCGCCTACGAATTGCAGGATCGCGGCATGGACACGGTGGAGGCCAACGAGGAGCTTGGTTTCGCCGCCGATTCACGGGATTATGGATTTTCCGCCGCGGCGTTGC
The DNA here is from genome assembly GCA_963832265.1 of uncultured Acidobacteriota bacterium. GTDB lineage: Bacteria > Acidobacteriota > Terriglobia > Acidiferrales > UBA7541 > Palsa-360. The sequence continues at coordinate 1,187,371 of CAWHTN010000020.1, read as the reverse complement.
TGTTGCTGGGCGTGCGTCGAGTGCGATTGCTTTCCAACAATCCGGATAAAGTGCAGCAGTTGGAAAGCTCGGGCATCCGTGTTGTAGAGCGCGTGCCGTGCCGGCCTCGCACTTCGCGCACTTCGCGCGCCTATATGGAAACCAAACGGACGAAACTAGGCCACCTTCTGGATCGTTTGTAATCTGACTGCCACATTCACGGAGAATATATATGACACCCGTCGTCCATTCCGGCTCAATTTTTGAAAATGCGACTCCCGCGAAACTCTACGAGCTCTTCATGAATTCGGCCAAACACATGGCTGCCACGGGCATGCCTGCCAAGATCAGCCCCAAAGTCGGCGGGAAATGGTCCGCCTTCGGTGGGATGATCCTCGGAAAAAATCTCGTACTGATCCCGAATCGCATGATCGTGCAAACGTGGCGTTCCTCGGAATGGAAGAAGGCGGACCACGATTCCATACTCATCGTCACCTTTGAAAAATCCGCCAGTGGCGGGGCGCAAGTGGATTTGGCCCATGTCGGCGTCCCGGAATACGACCAGGAAGGCGTCACGAAGGGCTGGGTGAAGTTTTACTGGGAGCCCTGGAAGGCGTATCTCGCCACTCTAAAACGCTAAAATTGCACGACTGTGGCTCGATTCTTTGGGTCCGCTGGACTGAACACTTCTTCGCCGGTGATGAAGGTGTATAATAAAAGAGTGAAGAAGCCTGTTATTCATCTCTCTGAAGCCGAGGCCGCCGGAACGAACTTTACGACGCTGCTGGCCCGTGTGTGCGCCGGCACCGAGATCATTATCGAAAATGAGAAGCGGCCGGTTGCTATTTTTCGAGCGGTTGAACCTGCGCAACGTACCATTTTTGAATGCATTGCGCTGCTGCCCGAAGACTCGAACGCCACAATCGATTCTGATTTCTCCAAGGATGTAAGAGCGGCCGTTGAAAGTCAGCGCGAACCTCTTAACCCGCCTGCATGGGACTGATCCTCGATTCAAGCGTCCTTGTTGCATCTGAGCGACAGGGCAAGAATGCACGTCAGACATTTTCAGCCATTGCCGGCGAAATCGGCGACACGGAGATTGGAATCTCGGTCATCACCCTTATAGAACTGGCTCATGGTGCAGCTCGTGCCGATAGTCCGGAAAGGAAAGCGAAGCGAGAGAGGTTCATCCAGGAAGTGGTGACGGCAGTGCCCGTCCACCCTGTTACGGTCCCGATAGCCATTCGCACGGGCATTCTCGATGGCGAAAATCAGGCTCGCGGGATGCGAGTACCGCTTCCCGACCTATTGATCGCTGTAACCGCTCTTGAACTCGGCTTTAGCGTTGGAACTGCGAATCTCCGTCATTTCAAACAAGTCGCAGGCCTGAGTGTGGTGCAACTCTAGAACGCAGCCTCAGGCTTAGCAGCTTGTCGAATGGAAGCTGAACTCATTTGCGTCGTTGGCAGAATAAATCAACTTTCTTCAGCCTCCACCGACAAGGTGAACAATCTCGTACCGGTCCCCGGGTTGCACGCTGGTTGCGATCCACTGCGACCGCGGAAGGATCTCCAGGTTGCGCTCGATGGCAACGCGGTCGGCGGGCAGCCCAAGGTGCAAGAGCAGAGCGGAAACGCCAAGCCCTTCGGGCACTTCACGCGTTTCTCCATTCACTACAATTTGGATTCCTGGATTCATTACGATACCGGGGCAGGAGTCTTTTCGCGGGGCTTCGATTTCAGCCGGAATCGTAATTCCCCGTAGCGGGAGCCGTCGGTGGCGCGGACCACGAGGGACGACCCTTCGGCCACATTCGCCGGCATGGGAAACTTCAACGTCGCGCAGCCCTTGGCGTCGGTGCGCACCTCCGCGCACGGGATGCGTTGTTTTTCGTGTTCCAAGCAAGCCTGCACATCGGCGCCGCCGATTCGCAGCGTGGAATTCCCTTCACACAATTCGACTTCGAGAGTCACATTTCCCGCGGCAAACCAGCTCTTCGGATTCATGAGGCGCAGATCGAGATTGTCGCTCGTGCCGGCGCCCTCCGCAACCGTAGGCGCTTTTGCCTTGGATTGAAACGGCAGTGTTTCGGCCTCGAGTTCGGCAATCACTTCGCGATGCTGCTGCGCCAGGCGCTCGTGCAGCTTCTGCGCCAGAGTCTCCGCCTCCAGCCCACGGGCAAACTGCTCGTAACTGGTGCTGCGCTTGTAAACCACCCGGCCGGCCATATACACAACCGTATCGAGAAAGGGATGTGAAGGGCCACGGTCCTCCGTTTGCACGTGATAGATAGCCTCTCCGACGCGAACGTTCGAGTTGAAGCCGAAGTTCATAGGACCGCCAGCCTTTCCCGTATACGAATGGTGACACACTCATTTCTAATCTGTAACTGGTTCAAAGAAAATACCGATATATCTTTGTGGTGCATTTGACCGCTTGGCGCTTCATCGCTATTATAGCTTGTGCTCCGATGACAGGAAACGACCTCCAAGCCTACGCGCCGCTTCTTTTACACCTCATCCTGGCGATGGCGCTTTCGGGCATTCTGCTTACGCTTTCCTCGGTCGTGGGCTGGCGCCGCCCCTCCAAAGTAAAATCCCAAGCCTATGAATGCGGAATCACGCCGACGGGCGATGCCCGCGAACCGTTTTCCGTAAAATTCTATCTGGTGGGAATCATATTTATTTTGTTCGACGTGGAAGCCATCTTCCTGTATCCATGGGCCTTTATTTTCAGGTCGTTGCGGTGGTTTGGCTTCGTGGAAATGCTCCTCTACATCGGGATCCTGCTGGTAGGTTACTTCTATCTCTGGAAGAAAGGGGCGTTGGACTGGAACCGCCCAGCCGCACGCCGGGACCGGACTTCGTGACGGAGACACCTGACCTCGAGCAAAACCCCATCATCGCGAAAATCCGCGGCTGGCGGCCCGAAGCCGTCGCGGGATTGATTTCCTTTCGCGGCGAGATTACCGTTGTCGTCTATCGCGAACATTTGCGGCCTCTCGCCGAATTTATGATTTCCGACGCCGACCTCGCGTTTACCTACCTTTCCGATGTGACCGGCGTGGACCGGTTTCCCATCGAACCCCGTTTCGAGCTGAATTATCACCTGTTATCCCTCTCCCGGCGCGAAACGATTCGCCTCCGGGTCCGCTTGCCGGGTGAAGATCCGGTCATCCAGTCGGTCGTGCCCGTTTGGCCGACGGCGAATTGGCATGAGCGTGAGATTTTCGACCTTCTGGGTATTCGGTTTGAAGGGCACCCCAATCTGCGGCGCATGCTCCTGCCCGACGATTGGGAAGGCTATCCCCTTCGCAAGGATTATCCCGTGGAGGGCCCTCGCTGATTTCCGTTTCTGAAACGAGAAAACCTGCGCCATGACCACCGTTCAAACCGCCACCGGCCCCGAACAAACCATGGTCCTCAACATGGGGCCGCAGCATCCGTCAACGCACGGCGTTTTGCGCGTGCTCCTGGAACTGGACGGAGAAAATATTATCAAGGCGGACGTGGATATCGGATATCTGCACACTGGCATCGAAAAAACCGCCGAGGCGCTGACCTATTCGCAGGCCATCACGATTACCGACCGCATGGATTACCTCGCGCCGCTGTCGAACAATCTGGTCTATTGCCTGGCGGTGGAAAAATTGCTCGGACTGGAAGTCCCCAAGCGCGCGCAATACATCCGCGTGCTGCTGACCGAACTGACGCGCATCGGCTCGCACCTGGTCTGGCTGGGCACGCACGCCATCGACTTGGGCGCGATGTCGGTGTTCCTCTACTGTTTCCGCGAGCGCGAGGAAATACTCAAAATTTTTGAGCTCGTCAGCGGCCAGCGGATGATGACCAGCTATTTCCGCATTGGCGGCCTCGCGCTCGATCCGCCGGTCGGCTGGACCGATCACGTCCAGAAAATCGTCCAGACGTTCCCTTCCCGCTTCGATGAGTACGAGGAATTGCTGACCAAGAACCGGATCTGGATCGGGCGCACGCAGGGCGTGGGCGTGCTGAGTGCGAAGGATGCGATTGCGATGGGAGTTTCCGGCCCGTCGCTGCGCGGCTCCGGCGTGGATTACGATGTCCGAAAATATTTCCCCTACTCGAGTTACGACGAATTCGATTTTCAGGTGCCCGTGCGCACCGAAGGCGATTGCTACGCGCGCTACCTGTGCCGCGTTGCGGAGATGCGCGAGAGCCTGAAGATCGTTCGCCAGGCCCTCGAGAAAATTCCGCCCGAAGGCCCCGTGAAAGCCGATGCGCCGGGAATCGTCCCGCCGCAGCGCGAAAAAATGAAAACGGAAATGGAAGCGCTGATCTACCACTTCAAAATTTTTACGGAAGGATTCGCGCCTCCGCCCGGCGAAGTCTACCAGCGCATCGAATCGCCCCGCGGCGAGCTGGGCTGCTTCCTCGCCAGCGACGGTTCGCCAAAGCCGTATCGCATGCGAATGCGCGCGCCCTCGTTCGTGAATCTGCAAGCGCTGCAGAAAATGGTTGTGGGCCACCTGGTGGCCGATGCGATTGCCAGCATCGGGACGCTGGATATTGTCCTCGGGGAGATTGACCGCTGATGAATTTGCCCCCGCAACTGGAAACCAAATTCCAAACGCTCGAAAGCCGCTATCCGGTGAAGCGTTCGGCGCTGATCCCCATGCTGCTGTACGCGCAGGATCAATTCGGCTACGTCAGCGATGAAATGATCGGAGAAATCGCCGCACGGCTCGGCCTGAATACGCTGCAAGTGACCGAAACGATGGCGTATTACTCGATGCTTCGCCGCGCAGCGCGCCGGAAAATTCCACGTGCAGGTCTGCACGAACGTGTCCTGCATGCTTCGCGGCGGCAACAAGCTCTACGAGTTCGTTCAGAAAAAACTGGAGATCGGCCACAAGGAAACCACCGAGGACGGCGTGTTTTCCCTCGAGGAAGTGGAATGTATCGGCGCCTGCACCGGCGCTCCGGCCATGCAGGTGAATTACGACTTCTACGAAAATCTCACCATCGAACGCACCACGCAAATTTTCGAGGCGCTCGAAACCGGACGAAAGCCGCAAACTTCCACGCCGATCACAGGCTCCGTGAAAGAACGGCACCCCGCCGAAGTCCCTGTCATCAGCCGGCTCTTCGGCGTCAAGGATTCGCACAAACTGGAAGTCTACCTCGCGCATGATGGCTACAAAGGGATGGAGCGCGCGCTCAAGGAACTGACTCCCGAGCAGGTCGTCGATGAAGTGAAAAAATCGAATCTGCGCGGGCGCGGCGGCGCGGGATTTCCCACCGGCATGAAGTGGAGCTTTGTGCCCAAGGAATCGGCCAAGCCCAAATACGTTCTGTGCAACGCGGATGAGAGCGAGCCCGGCACATGCAAGGACCGCCCGCTGATGGAAATGATGCCGCATCAGTTGATCGAAGGCGTCGTGATTGCCGGCCGCGCGGTCGGCTCGCATCAGGGATACATCTACGTTCGCGGCGAATATCGCTACGTTCTGGACATTCTGGACGGGGCCGTCGAGGAAGCTTACAAGGCCGGCTACCTCGGCAAGAATATTCTCGGCAGCGGATTCGATTTCGACCTCGTCACGCATACCGGAGCGGGCGCGTACGAGTGCGGCGAGGAATCGGCTCTGATGGAATCGCTGGAAGGCAAGCGCGGCTATCCGCGCATCCGGCCTCCGTTCCCCGCCGTCGTCGGGCTGTACGGATCGCCGACCGTCATCAACAACGTCGAGACGCTCTGCTCGGCCCCGGAAATTCTCCGGCGCGGAGGCGAATGGTACGCGGGCCTCGGATCGCCGAAAAACGGAGGCACGCGCCTGTTCTGCGTTTCGGGTCACGTCAACAAACCCGGCATCTATGAATTGCCGATGGGTTTCCCGTTGCGCAAAATCATCGAAGACGTAGCCGGCGGAATGCGGAACGGCAGAAAGCTCAAGGCCATCATCCCCGGAGGCAGTTCCTGCCCGCTGCTGACGGCCGAGGAAATTGACATCAATATGGATTACGATTCCGTCGCCAAGGCCGGTTCGATGCTCGGCTCGGGCGGCCTCGTCGTGATTGACGAAGATACCTGCATGGTGGACCTCGCTCGGCGCATCATGCATTTCTACGCGCACGAATCCTGCGGCTGGTGCATTCCCTGCCGCGAAGGCACGGGCTGGCTGCGCAAGATGCTGGACCGTTTCCATGCCGGCTTCGGCCGCCCGGAAGACATAAATCTTGTGGGTGACCTTGCGAAGGGCATGCTGGGCCGCACGTTCTGCCCGCTCGGCGATGCCGCGGCGATGCCCACCATCAGCATCGTCAAAAAATGGCGGAACGAGTTTGAAGAACATCTTTCCGGAAAATGTCCGTACAGGCCGGCCGACGTCATGGCCGCGGTCCGCTGAGGATCCCGGGACAATATGGCCGATTCAAAAGATATCACGCTGAAGATTGACGACCGCGACGTCACCGTCCCGCCCGGAACGCTGGTGATCGAAGCCGCGCGCCGCATGGGCATCGAAGTCCCGTCGTTCTGCTATTTTCCCGGACTGTCGTTGCAGGCGGCTTGCCGCATGTGCCTCGTCGAAGTCGAAAAAGCGCCCAAGCTTCAGACTGCATGCACGCTGGTGGCAATGCCCGGCATGGTGGTGCGCACCAGCACGCCGCAAGTGCATGAAGCGCGCAAGGGCATGTTGGAATTTCTTCTCGCCAATCATCCGCTGGATTGTCCCGTGTGCGACAAGGGCGGCGAGTGCGAATTGCAGGACATGGTTTTCACGTATGGCGCGGACAAGAGCCGCTTCAACGAAGAAAAGCGCCATGTGCCGGAGCAGAAGTGGTCGGAAGCGGTTTATTACGACGCGCCGCGATGCATTTTGTGTTTCCGCTGCGTGCGCGTGTGCGATGAGGGCATGGACGTCAAAGCGCTCGGCGTGGGCGCGCGCGGTTCGCAATCGGTGATCATTCCGAACGGCGAGGATCATCTGGACTGCGAAGAGTGCGGGATGTGCATCGACATCTGTCCCGTCGGTGCGCTCACCAGCGGTACGTACCGCTACAAGACGCGCCCGTGGGAAATGACCTACGTCTCCACGGTCTGCACGCATTGCTCGAACGGCTGCAAGACCACGCTCAGCGTGCGCAACAATGAAATCCTGCGCGCCAACAATCGCGACCTCTCCGGATTCAACAAGGATTTTCTGTGCGTGAAAGGCCGCTTCGGATTTGATTTCACGAGGCACCCGGAACGCCTGAAGCTGCCGCTCGTGCGTCGCGATGGCAATCTCGTCCCCTCCAGTTGGGAAGATGCCCTGGCCGAAGTTTCCCGGCGTCTCGCCGAAGTGCACAAAGCCACCGGTCCGGATTCGATCGGCTTCATCGGCTCGAATCGCACCACGAACGAAGAAAATTATCTGCTGGGGCGCATCGCGCGCGCGTCCATCGGCACGAACAACATCGATCATCACCGCACCGCCGATTACGCGAGCTTGATCGCCGCGCTCGGCACTCAAGCTGGCGCCGCCTGCGCCACCATGACGCAACTGTACGAGGCGGACGCTGTGTTGCTCGTCGGGCACGATCCGACCGAGCAGAGCCCGCTGGTCGCCTGGCAGATTCGTTCCGCCATCCGCCATCGCGGCGCGCGCCTGTACATCGTCAATTCAAAATCGATCAAGCTGCTTCGCAAGGCCAGGGGATTTGCGGAAGTGCCCGAGGACCGCGAAGCGACCGCTGTCCGGTGGCTCGCGGGCGGCGAAGCGCAGCTCGATGCCGGCACGATCGAGCGGCTTTCCTCACTGAAAACTTCGCTCGAAAAAGAGAACAACGTGGTCATCGTCTTCGGCGCCGAACTGACCGGCGCCGCGATTCGCGACCTCGTGAAATTCGGTTCTTCCCTGCCCGGCCAGACGCGCTACATGGCGCTCGGCGATTATGCGAATTCGCGCGGCGCTGCGGACATGGGCCAACTTCCTGACATGCTCCCCGGCTACCTCCCTGTTACGGACGCGAATGCGCGAGAGAAATTTGCCGCGCTGTGGGGCGCGAAGCTGCCGGAAAAGCCTGGAATGAACGCGCGCGGGATGCTCGCGGCCGCAGCCAAGGGAGATTTGCACGCGCTCTACGTCGTCGGCGCAAACCCGGTAAAAACTTTCGGCGTTTCCGCAACAGGCCGCCTGGGCAAGCTCGACTTGCTCATCGTGCAGGACCTGTTCCTCACGGAGACCGCGCAGCTCGCCGACATTGTTCTGCCCGCAGCCGCCGCGTACGAGAAAAACGGGACCATGACCAACTCCGCCGGCGAAGTGCAACTCGTGCGCAAGGGCGGCGACGTCATGGGCACGCGCTCGGATTTCGATATTCTGCGAATTCTTTCCTTCCAACTGGCGCAGCACGGCCTCGGACAAGCCATCCGCCTGCGCACGCCGGAAGCTGCCTTTGACGAGATTCGCCAATGGGTCCCGGGCTACAACCTCGCCATGGCGACGCTGCTGCTCGGCGAAGCGGAACGAACTTCTCCGGTTTCCGCCGCCAACGACAACGCGAAATTCGATGTCCCGGCTGGCTCCATCTTCTCCTCCGGCGACACGCTCTTCACCAGCGGCAGTTTGACCCGCTACTGCACCATGGTTCGGTCCCTGCCGGAAGCGGCGGAAGAGAAAATGGAAGTGGAGGCGCGCCCGTGAACGAGCTAGCCGCGCAGCATCCGCTTATCATCGTCGTGCTGCCGAAAGTGATCATTCTGCTTTTCGTGCTGCTGACGGCGCTCGCATATCTCACCTGGTTCGAGCGCAAAGTCGTGGCGCACATTCAGGCGCGCTGGGGACCCTATCGCGTCGGCCCGCACGGCCTGCTCCAGCCGCTGGCCGATGGCGTTAAATTTTTATTCAAGGAAGACGTGACGCCGGCGGCCGCGGACAAGTTCGCCTATTTTCTTGCGCCGTTTCTGGCGCTGTCGCTCGCCATCACTTCGATCGCCGTGATTCCCTTTGGGCCGAAGGGATTGACGATGTTCGGCCAGCCGACGCCGACGGGCATCACGAATTTGAACATTGGCCTCTTGATTTTATTCGCGATCACGTCGATGGGAGTGTACGGCGTGGCGCTGGCCGGCTGGTCGTCCAACAGCAAATATCCGCTGCTCGGCGGCCTGCGCAGCTCGGCGCAAATGATCAGCTACGAACTCGCGCTGACCATGTCCGTCGTGGGCGTGATCCTGATGGCCGGCACGTTTAATCTGAGCGAAATCGTGACCTCGCAGCAAGGTTTTCACTGGGGATTCGTGCCGCGATGGAATCTGATCGGCTCGCCCATGCCGCAGGTGCTGGGTTTCTTCCTGTTTTTCATCTCCGCAGTGGCGGAAACCAATCGCGCGCCTTTCGATCTCGCCGAAGCGGAATCCGAACTCGTCGCCGGCTTTCACACCGAGTACGCCAGCTTCAAATTCGCGATGTTTTTCATGGCGGAATACGCCAGCATGATTACCGTTTCCTGCCTCGCGACGATTTTATTTTTTGGAGGATGGCTCTCGCCGTTTCCGCAGACTCGCCTGTTCGCCTGGACGCATTTCATTCCCTCGGCGGCCTTCGCCCTGGCCGGTCTCGCGCTGATCGTGCATGGCGTCCGCTATCTCACGGTGTTTGGGCGGATCGTACTGCCGGTTCTGGGAGTCGTCCTGTGCGGACTTGGAGTATTTTGCGGCCAGCCGGGCGTCATCGAATTTATTCAGGGGCCATTCTGGTTTCTGCTAAAGATCGCGGTTTTCCTGTTTATTTACGTTTGGGTGCGCGGGACGCTTCCGCGTTTTCGTTACGATCAGCTGATGAATTTCGGGTGGAAGCTGCTCCTCCCGCTTTCGATCCTGAACGTGGTGATCACGAGTCTGGCGATTGTGCTGACACAACAATGAGATTCGAGTCCATGGAAATGACGCAAGGAACGCGCCGAGGGACGCCCTGGTGGATACGATGATGACGCCGCAAATCGCGATCTTCCTGGTCCTCGCGGCCGTGGCCGTGGCGGGAGCGGTCAGTCTGATCCTTCAGCGGCATCCGATTCACAGCGCCCTGTCGCTGATCGTCGTCATGGTCGCTCTCGCGGGGCTTTATCTTTTGCAAGGCGCGGAATTTGTCGCCGCCGTGCAGATCATCGTGTATGCGGGCGCGATCATGGTGCTTTTCGTTTTCGTCATCATGCTGCTCAACGCCGGAGAAGAAGAACGCTCGAACGTGAGCCGCATGGCGCGTTTTGTGGGCGTGCCGCTCGGGGTTGTGTTCCTTGTGGAAGTGGCCTATTGGATTGGGCGGGCCACGTCGCACCTCGGCTCGGCGCCGGCGGAAACGGTATCGACGCGCGACCTGTCGACGCTGCTCTTCCGCGAATATGTGTTCCCGTTTGAGCTGACGTCGTTTCTGATTTTGATCGCTTTGCTGGGCGCCCTGGTCCTGGCGCGCCGCGAAGAGTCCAACTAGGGCCGGGTCGATTCGACCGGGCCCGTGTAGCGCCCGCCTTCAGGCGGGCATGGGTTTTGGTCCACAATGCCCGCCTGAAGGCGGGCGCTACACAAGTTAAAGAAGCACTCTGGGGGAGTTGTGGTTCCGACTTCGTACTTTCTGGTGCTCAGCGCCGTCCTGTTCGGACTGGGTGTGATTGCGTTTATTTTCAAACGCAATATCCTCACCATTTTTATGTCCATTGAGCTGATGCTCAACGCCGTCAATCTGGCTTTCGTTTCCTTCAGCCGCTTGCTCGGCCAGTTGCAGGGACAGGTGTTCGTCTTTTTCGTGATCGTCGTGGCCGCGGCCGAAGCCGCCGTGGGCCTGGCGATCATCATCCTCATTCACCGCAACCGGGGAACGCTCAACGTGGAAAACGTGGATTCGCTGAAAGACTGATGCCGGTTCTCACTTATCTCTGGATCATTCCGCTGCTGCCGCTCCTGGGCGCCGCCGCCAATGGAATTTTTGGCGGACGCTGGCCGAAGCGCATCATTTCCGCCGTCGCCCTTTCTTCAACCACGCTGTCGTTTCTCGTGGCGCTCGAAGCGGTGCGCGAATTCTTTACGCTTTCTCCGAATCAAATTCCCTGGATCAAAACCTACTTCACCTGGATTTCCGCCGGAGGATTTCAGGCAGACTTCGCGTTGCAAGTAGACCAGCTCACAGTGATCATGCTCTTGGTCGTCACCGGTGTAGGCTGGCTCATTCACATTTATTCCACCGGGTACATGCACGATGATCCGGGCTACCGCCGGTTTTTTTCTTACCTCAACTTGTTCATGTTTTTCATGCTCGTGCTGATCCTGGCGGCCAACTACCTGCTGATGTTTGTCGGCTGGGAAGGCGTCGGGCTGTGCAGCTACCTGCTGGTCGGATTCTTCTTCCTGAAGCAATCCGCCACCAACGCCGGCAACAAGGCGTTCTGGGTGAACCGCATTGGCGATTTCGGATTCCTTCTCGGCCTGTTCCTGATTTTCCGGACCTTCGGCTCGCTCGATTTCTCCATCGTCCTGCCGCGAGCCGCCGGAATGGCCGCCGACCCCGCTGGGCAGATTGGCACGCTCACGGCGATTGCGCTTCTGCTGTTTGTTGGCGCGGCTGGAAAATCAGCGCAGCTTCCGCTCTACGTCTGGCTGCCGGACGCGATGGAAGGCCCGACGCCGGTCAGCGCGCTGATCCACGCGGCGACGATGGTGACCGCGGGCGTCTACATGGTCGTGCGCTCGCACGCGATTTTCCTGAACGCGCCGGTGGCCATGCAAGTTGTCGGCGTGATTGGATGCGTGACCGCGCTGTTTGCGGCCACGATTGGACTCGTGCAAACCGACATCAAGAAAGTGCTCGCCTACTCCACCGTCTCCCAGCTCGGCTACATGTTCCTGGCTTGCGGGGTCGGCGCGTTTGGCGCGGGCATTTTTCACCTGATGACGCATGCCTTCTTCAAAGGATTGCTCTTCCTCGCCGCGGGCAGCGTGATCCACGCCATGGGCGGCGAGCAGGACATGCGCAAGATGGGCGGCCTGCGCAAGAAAATTCCGATCACGTTCTGGACGATGTTCATGGCCACGCTCGCGATTGCGGGCGCGCCCGGCTTTTCCGGATTCTTCAGCAAAGACGAAATCCTCAATGAAGCGCAACGCGTGAGCCCCGTGCTCTGGGGCCTCGGAGTCCTGACCGCGGGACTCACTTCGTTTTACATGTTCCGCCTGCTGTTCCTGACCTTCTTCGGCGCCCCGCGGTATGACGAGCACCAAGTGCATGTGCACGAATCGCCCAAGAACATGACGATACCCCTGATCGTTCTGGCCGTGCTCTCCGTCTGCGGCGGATGGATGGCCGCGCCGCAACTCATCGGCGGCGTGAACCACTTCCAGCATTTTCTCGCGCCTGTGTTGACCACCACCGCGGAACCCGTAGCAGCCGCAGCCGAATCTTCCGGAGGCGGCGGAGAAATTCTGCAGGCTCTGCTCGGCGCGCCCGTGATCGCCGGCCTTCTCGGTTTCTTTCTGGCGTGGTGGTTCTATATCAAGAGCCCGGAAGCGCCGAAGAAGCTGGCGGACTCGCTTTCCCCGTTGTACAAACTTTTTTCCGGGAAATATTTTATCGACGAATTGTACCAGGCCGCGATCGTGCGCCCGCTGGTCTGGATTTCCGACAAAGTTCTGTGGCACGCGATCGACGAGCGCGCGATCGACGGCACGGTGAACGGCGTCGCATTCGTTTCCCGCGAAACGGGAGACCGCCTGCGCCGCGCGACAACCGGAAACATTCGCAGCTACGCCACCTGGATCGTCCTGGGCGTGCTGGTTTTCACTTCCCTGCTGCTCTGGATGGTGGACTGACGTGCAGCAAACTTACTTGCTTTCGGTCCTGACATTTCTCCCCGTCGCGGGCACGCTGGCGCTGTTGCTCCTGCGCGATGACGATCATCTCTGGATTCGCCGGCTGGCAATGACTACGGCGGCCGTCGAATTCGCCCTTTCGCTGCTGCTCCTTCGCGGCTTTGACGCGCACGCGGCCGGCTATCAATGGGAAGAATTCCGCGCCTGGATTCCGCAGCCGCCGATTCACTATCACATGGGCATCGACGGGCTCAGCCTGTTTCTCATCCTGCTGACCACGCTGCTCACTCCGATTTCGATCCTCGCGTCCTGGAAGTCGATTGACCAGCGCGTGAAAGGCTTCTTCATTTGTCTGCTGGTGCTGGAAACCGGAGTGATCGGCGTCTTCGTTTCGCTCGACCTGTTCCTCTTCTTCTTGTTCTGGGAAGTGATGCTGATCCCGATGTATTTCCTGATCGGCATTTGGGGACACGGCCGCCGCATCTACGCCGCGCTGAAGTTCGTGCTGTACACCATGTTCGGTTCGATCCTGATGCTCGTGGCGATTCTGTGGCTCTACCGCATCACCGCCGTCGCGGGCTATCCGACGTTCGACGTCTCGCAGATTCAGTCGCTACTCTCCAATGGCACCGTCACTTTGCCGTTGCATACGGAATATTTGCTCTTCGGCGCGTTCTTCCTGGCGTTCGCGATCAAGGTGCCGCTCTTCCCTCTGCACACGTGGCTGCCGGACGCGCACACCGAGGCTCCCACGGCTGGATCGGTGATGCTCGCGGGCGTCCTGCTAAAAATGGGCATCTACGGCATGTTGCGCTTCTGCTTGCCGCTGTTCCCGGACGCCGCGCGCGAGTTTGCGCCGTACATCGCGGTACTGGCCATCATCGGCATCGTGTATGGAGCGCTGGTGGCCATGGTGCAGGTGGATTTGAAACGCCTGGTGGCGTACTCCTCGGTCAGCCACCTGGGATTTGTCGTCCTCGGAATTTTCGCGTTTCACCCGATTTCCATTCAGGGCGCCGTCTATCAAATGCTCAATCACGGGATCTCGACTGGCGCGCTGTTCCTGTGCGTCGGGATGCTGTATGACCGGCGGCACACGCACTTGATCTCGGAATTCGGCGGCCTTGCCACGCCCATGCCGGTCCTGGCGGCGCTCTATTTATTTTCTTGCTTTGCTTCCGCGGGACTTCCGATGCTCAACGGCTTCGTCGGCGAGTTCCTGATTCTCGCAGGCACGTTTCAGAAGCATGCGGATTGGGCGTCCTGGGCCGCGCTCGGCGTCATTTTCTCGGCGGTCTATCTGCTCTGGTCGTACCAGCGCGTGTTCTTTGGCAGCATCACGCAAGATAAAAACGGCAGGCTCCCGGACTTGGACACGCGCGAGCGCGGAATTCTTTTCGTAATGGCGGCGCTCATCCTGTGGATGGGCATCGGCTCGCCATTCTTTACGCGGCGCACCGAAGCCTACACGCAAAACGTTTTGCAACTCATGCAGCGCCCGCAGGCGTACAACGCTGGCGGCGCGCGCACTCCTGGCTCGAGCGGCATGGATTTGGATCATGCGCCTGCGACGCCGCCCGGCCTGAACGCCGCGGCGTACGCCAGCGTGGCAGACTCGGTGAAATTGAAATAAATGTTCCCACCCATCCAAGACCTGTACAGGATTGCGCCCGAGATCGTTCTCTGCGGCTTCGGGATGCTGGTCATGCTTCTCGCGCCCGTCGTCTCGAAGGCGCGCCACGGCGTGCTGGCGGGCATTTCGCTCGTGGGCGCGGCGCTCGCCCTGGTTGCGACGTATTATCCCGCGAAATATCCGGGCCTCGCCTATTCGGGCCTTTTCCGGGCCGACTCGTTCAGCCTGTTCGTCCACTGGATCGTCTGCGGCGCGGCGTTCCTTGTGATTCTCGGCTCGATCGGCTACCTCAAGCGCGACGATCTGGACGCCGCCGAATTTTGCGCGCTGATTCTGTTCGCGACGGCCGGCATGGGCGTGATGGCCGGAGCCCACGAATTATTGACGGCCTTCATCGGCCTGGAAATGAGTTCCATCGCCTCCTACATTTTGGCGAGCTACCGGCGCGACGCCCCGCGCTCGAACGAAGCGGCGATGAAGTATTTTCTTCTCGGATCGTTCGCCACGGCTTTTTTCCTGTACGGGATCGCGCTGTCCTTCGGCGCCACGGGATCGACGCACCTCGACCTGATGACGCCGCTCGCCAACGATTCCGCGCACACCCTCTTGAAGATCGGCCTCGGATTTATTTTTATTGGCCTGGCCTTTAAGGTCGCCGCGGCTCCCTTCCAGCTTTGGACGCCGGACGTTTACGAAGGCGCTCCCGCGCCGGTCACCGCGCTGCTTTCGACGGGTCCCAAGGCCGCCGCGTTCGCCCTGGCGTTGCGCATCATGGCCAGCGTGGACGCCGCGGCGCCGCTGTGGTTCTGGGCGCTGTGGGTGGCCGCGGCGCTCAGCATGTTCGCCGGAAATTTGTCGGCCATCGTGCAAACGAGCGTGAAGCGCATGCTGGCCTACAGCTCGATCGCGCACGCGGGATACATCCTCGTCGCGCTCACGGCCGCTGCCGCGACGGATCATCCGGAAGCGGGCATCGCCGCGGCGCTGTTTTACCTCGTTGGCTATGCCCTCGTGAAGATGGGCGCGTTCCTGATCGTCGCGCAACTGGGCGGACCGGGCGAGCGCCACGTCGACATCGAAGATTTTACAGGCCTCGGCGCGGCGTCAACCTGCGTTGGCCGCCTGCCTGTCGCTGTTTCTGCTCTCGCTTCTGGGATTGCCCATCACTGCGGGGTTCCTCGGAAAATTCTACGTCTTCAATGCCGCGCTGGAATCCAACTTGATCTGGCTCGCGATCCTGCTGGCCCTGAACAGCGTCATCGGCGCCTACTATTACCTGCGCGTCATCGTCGTCATGTATATGCGCGAACCGGCAACGGAAATTATCGCCGAGCCCGTGCCCTGGACGCTCTCCGCCGTATTGTGGATCGCCGCCGCCGGCACGGTCTTCGCCGGTTTGTTCCCCGCCCGGATCATCGATTTCGCCGCCAAAGCCGCGCTCAATATTCGGTAGGTTTTAGTAGCACAGACTTCAGTCTGTGGGGGTCCGTAAGTACGCCCAGGCGGCTCGCGGTAGCCAAGATCGATGCGCCATCCAAGCTCTGATGGAACCCCACAGACTGAAGTCTGTGCTACCAAAAACAAACGGCACGCCCTCGAGAGACTCGAGAGCGTGCCGCCTGAAAAACCAAAAACGAATTCGCTTACTTAACTTTGGCGAATATGATGGCAAACGTGTAGAGCGCCATCGACTCGATCAGCACCAGCGCCAGCAGCAGTGCGAACCGAATGGGAGCTGCCGCGCCCGGGTTGCGAGCCAGGCCTTCGCAGGCCGAAGACGTCGCGCGGGCCTGAGCCATGCCGCAGGCCGCCGAGGCGATCGCCATGGCAAAACCCGAAGTGATGGCCACCCAGTTGGTCCCTTCAGCCGCGGGATAAGCTCCCGTCTGCGCGAACGCAGCCGGAGCAAGGAACGCCACCGCCATCAGCGCAAACAGAATCATCGAATACTTCTTCATCGTGTTTCTCCTTCGCTAAGAAATTGCCGCTCGGAGGTGGTTCCCGGACATCCCTCTTGCAGCCGGGCTCACGCGAGACAGCGGATCATGCCGGTATAAATAGGCCTCTATAAAACGGGAGCCGATTAGTGCTCTTCGCCCACTGCCCCGCCCAAATAAATGATCGGCAATAAAGTGAAAACGAACGCCTGAACGAATCCGACAAAGATGTGCAACAGAAGAAAAAGCGGCGGAGCCAGCAGCGGAACTGGCGCCAACAAGTATCCCAGCCCGTTGAGTTTTCCCACAAACAGGAAGAGTGACAGCGTCAACCCAAGAAATGTCACATACAGCAGCTCGCTGACGAGCATGTTCACCCAAAGACGAACCGTGAGCGAAAGCAGCCTCGCGAGATGGCTGAAAATTTCGACCACAAACATGATCGGAGACATAACCAAAACCGGTCCCAGGAACGTTTTTGCATACTTGAGCGGTCCGTGGTGCATCAAGCCGGCCCAGTTGTAATAAAGAAAAACGACGATCGCGCAACCCAGTGGCACCGTCTTCTCGGCCGTGGGAGAAGAAAATCCGGGAACCAGACTGATCAGATTGCTCATTAACACAAACATGCCGATGCTGCCGATCATGGGGAGATATTGCAAGGCGTTGTGACCGGCGGTGTCTTCGAGCAAATCGCGCGCGCCCACGCCCATGGGATTCGTCAGGAGCGCTTCCATGCACTGCTGCGCGCCGCCGGGATTGTCCACCGACAGGCGCCCCTTCAGCCACGTGAAAAACACAATGGCGATAACAAAGACCACGAATTCCATGGCGATGTGATTCGGGATCGGATACTCGGTATTCTCGGGATGAATGTGCAGCGCCGCGAGCAACGCCAATGCAGGCTTTCCTAAGAGCGCGTTAACCAGTTTTGTCACACCTAAGACTTGCTCTTCCATTTTTCCAGTTGACCCCGGGATTGAGCCGCGCGAAAAACGGCTCTAAGTGTGTGTTTCTGTTTCACGCCTGCTGCGCACCAGTTCCCACATCAGTTCGATCATCACGGCCGCAACGACCGCGAACAATCCTCCGAGCACCGCAGCCACAGGCAACCAGGAACGCGAAAGAATAACATAGACCACCACCAGCAGCAAAGCGAAGCGTCCAAAGAACTTAGCGTAAATGCTCACAGGCACACGAGCGTGTTCCGAGTTCGCCTGCGCCGTCGAAAGCTTAACGAGGGCGGTGACTCCCTGCTTCAGCCATCGAAAATTTAGCCACGCCAGCGCGGCGCCGAGAGCGACTCCCGCCGCGGGGCGCCAGCCCCAGCGCACAAGGACAAACACGGCGCCAGCCAATCCGAACGCGAGCGTCATCCACTCGATGCGATGCTCGGCGGCAACATAGATGGAGTCGGACTCGGCCATTGTCCTAAGTGTCCTTCGACAAGCGCCGCACCAATTGGATCATTCCCCCGGCAAAACCCAGCAAGCCCAGAATCAGAGTAAACAAGGGCGATGTATGGAAATGCTTGTCCAGGAAATACCCCGCTCCTCCGCCTATGCCTACGCTGGCGACCAGCAGGAACGGCAGCTCCATTATATCGGAGAATTGCCGCACACCTTCTGCGGGCCGTTTTCGCGGCGTTGGTGAGGAAGGCGAGCCTGGATCCTCAGTGGCCACTGAAACCTGATGGGAAGAACAGCGAGTAGGTCGCCAGGCGCACGAATGGCTCCGGGTAGACACCGGCGGCGACGGTCACGAAGCACATCACGGCAAAAGCAATCCTCTGCCCGAAGCTGACGACCGGCAACGGCGCGTTGCCCGGTTCATACAAATACGCGTGCGCGACGATCCGGAAATAGTAATACAAGGCCGGGACGATGTAGAGCGCGCCGAAAAGAGCGAGGCGGACGTGCCCGGTATCGATCAGCGACTGCAGGATGAAATACTTTCCGAGGAAGCCCGCCAGAGGCGGAATCCCGGCAAGCGAAAGCATGAAAATCAAGAGCATCAGCGCGGACAGCGGGCTGCGGCGATACAAGCCGTTCAGATCGTCCAGTTCGTCGCCGATAATTCCCTGCCGCTGCAACACGATCAGCACGGCAAACGCGCCGATGGTCATGAACGCGTAAACGAAGAGGTAAAACGCCACGCCCTTCATGCCGGCCAGGAAACCGAGCGGGCTCGACGCGGCCGCCACGATTCCGAGCAGGACGTAGCCCACGTGCGAAATCGAGGAGTAGGCCAGCATGCGCTTCACATTCGTCTGCGTGATCGCCGCCAGGTTCCCAACGGTGAGGGACGCGATGGCCACGCCCGCTATTAGCATCTCCCAATCGACGCGCACCGGCCAGAATACGGTGAGCAGCAGGCGGAGCAACAGGGCGAAGCTCGCCGTCTTGGACGCCACGCTGATGTAGGCCGTAATCGGCGTCGGAGCGCCCTCGTACACGTCAGGAGCCCACTGGTGGAACGGCACGGCGGCCACCTTGAAGAAAAGCCCCGCAGCCACCGTAGCGAGCGCCAGAAGCACGAACAGGTCCGTGTGGCCCCTTGCCTCCACCGCGACGGCGATCACGTCCAGATTGGTCCTGGGAGGCAGCGTCTGGCCAATAGAGCTGAGGTTGGCCATGGCGCCGATCCCGTAGAGGATCGAGAAGCCGTAGGCCAGGATCGCCGAACTGAACGCGCCCAGCAGCAGGTATTTCACCGCGCCTTCGTTCGAACGCTTGTCGCGCCGCAAGAATCCCGCCAGCACGTAAAAGCTGATGGCCATCGTTTCCAGGCCCAGAAATTGGACGATCAGGTCGTAGCCGGACGCCATGAACATCATGCCGACCGTGGCGAAGAGCATCAGGGCGTAATACTCGCCGTGATTTTCGTCTTCGATTTGCAGATAACGGACCGAAAGGATGATGATCAGAGCTGTGGCGATGAGGAAAATGAAACCGAAAAACAGGAAAAACGGATCGACGAGCAGAGAGTTGCTAAAGCCGACGGCCCCCCGGTCGGCCACCAGGCGCAATTGCCAGAGGCAGATGCCGCTGAAAATCACGCCGAGCATGGCCATCAGGGCGTTGAAATACTTGTCGCGAGCCTCGAGCAGGTAATCGGTGAGCAGGATGCCCATGGCAAACAGGACGAGCATCATCTCCGGCAGGAGCAGGCCGCCGCCGTCTTGCTGCATGAATGTCTGGAACGCTTTAAGCATGTGGGCTCATCGCCTTGTCTACTTCTTTTCTGTTTCCGGAGCAGGAGATGTTCCCGCACCAGATGGCATTGTCATTCCGGGCATGCCTGCTGTCCCGCCGCTTGTGCCTGCGGGAGCCAGTGCAGGAGTAGCCGCGGGAGTGGCTGCTCGCTCCGCGCCGTAATATCCGGGATTGATTTGCTGGACGATTTCCTGCACGGGCCGGTCGAGCACGCGGAACAGCGGCTTTGGATAAATTCCGATCCAGAAGCACAAAATGATCAAGGGAA
Organism: uncultured Acidobacteriota bacterium; assembly: GCA_963832265.1. Classification (GTDB taxonomy): domain Bacteria; phylum Acidobacteriota; class Terriglobia; order Acidiferrales; family UBA7541; genus Palsa-360. The sequence goes on along the minus strand of CAWHTN010000020.1, from coordinate 1,167,517 downwards.
CGAGCGTCGCATATTCGCGCGCGTTCAGGTCCGGCAGATGCTCGTTGGCGGGATTGGTGACCGATCCAAACATCACGCGCTGGTAGAGCCACAGCAGGTAGGCGGCGCCCAGGATAATGCCGATCACGGCCCACGCCGCGTACTTGATGCTGACTTCGTACGTGCCGCGCAGGATGACGAACTCGCCGATAAACCCGTTGAGCAAAGGCAAGCCCAGCGAGCTGAGCGTGGCGATCATATAGATGGCCGCGAAGGCCGGCATGGGCGTCGAGAGGCCGCCATACTCCGAAATCAGGCGCGTGTGCCTGCGTTCATACAGCACGCCGACGATCAAGAAGAGCGCGCCGGTGGAGAGGCCGTGGTTGATCTGCTGAATCACGCTGCCGGAGAGTCCATTCGGCGTCAGCGCGAAAATGCCGAGCGTGCAAAAGGCCAGGTGGCTGACCGAGCTGTAGGCGATCAGTTTCTTCATATCCTTCTGCATCATGCAGACGAGCGCGCCGTAAATAATGCCGATGATCGAAACGACCAGCATGATCGTGACAATTTTGTGGCGCGCCGCGGGGTCCACCGGCAGCAGCGGCAGCGAGAAACGGATGAACCCGTACGTGCCCATTTTCAGCAAAACGCCGGCCAGGATGACGGATCCCGCCGTGGGCGCTTCGGTGTGCGCGTCCGGCAGCCAGGTGTGGAACGGGAACATGGGCACCTTGATCGCAAACGCGAAGAAGAACGCCCAGAACAGCAGCACTTGCGTGTGCGTATCGAATTGCGCGGCGGAGGCGAGCAGCGTCGGCATATCGAATGTGCCGCCGCCCGCTTTGAAATACAGCGCCAGGATTCCGAGCAGCATGATCACCGAACCGACGAGCGTATACAGGAAAAATTTGATCGCGGCGTACAGGCGGCGGTCGCTGCCCCACACGCCGATCAGGAAATACATCGGGACGAGCATCACTTCCCAGAACATGTAGAAGAGGAAGAAATCGAGCGCCATGAACACGCCCAGCATGCCAACCTGAAGCAGCAGGAAGAGAATGTAGTATTCCTTCGTGCGCATCTTGATCGCGCTCCACGACGAAAGAATCGAAATCGCGCCGAGGAGCGTTGTCAACATGACGAGAAGCAGGCTGATGCCGTCGATGCCCAGCGAGTAGTGCGCGCCGATGGATGGAATCCAGTCGTAGGTTTCGGGGAACTGGTAGCGCGGCGCGGACGGGTCCAGGCTGAAGCGCCAGATCAGCGGCAGCGAAACGATCAGCCCGAGGAAGCCGAAAAGATTGCCGATGACGCGGTGCGCGGTGACGCTGTCGCGCGGCACGAACAGCAGCACCAGCGACCCCACCAGCGGCGTGAACAGCACCACCGTCAGGATGTGAGTGTTGTAAAAGTCCATCTTCCCGCCTCGCCTTCTTCTAAATCGATTCGTGCAGTACAATCTTTCGCCGTGGATTTGTAGCGCCCACCTTCAGGTGGGCATTCGTCGCGTCATTGCAGAATGCCCGCCTGAAGGCGGGCACTACAGCCTGAATCCCGAAGTCCACAAGTAATAGCCCAGAAAAATCAGCACGCCGAACAGCATGAACAGCGCATACCGCGCCACGCGCCCGGTCTGCAGCATCCGCACGGGCCAGCTGAACAGCCAGACGATCCGCGCGGCCAGATTCACCAGGCCGTCCACAATCCAGGAATCCCAAATGCCGGAGATGCTCGAGGTAATGCGCGTCACCCAGCCGGAGCCGTCCACGCCAAGGCCGTTGATAATATTGACGTCGAACGAGCCTAGCGTGAGCGCCAGATCTTTTATGCGATTCACGAACATCGCGTCGTAAAGCTGATCCACGTAATACTTGTTGTAAATCAAGCGGTACAGGAACGGACTCGCCGCAGCAATCTTTTCCGGGACTTCCGGACGCTGAATGTACCAGCGATACGCGAGCCAAATGCCGCCGCACGCAATGAGCACGGATGCCAACATCAGCAAGTATTCCACCGAGGCTCCGGACGCCGCCTGCGTCGCAGCCGCTTCGGCGCCTTCTTCCGCGTGCTTGGCCATCACGGGTTCAAGGAATTTCGAGAAGCGGTCGCTTCCGCCGAGCGATTCCGGCCAGCCGACCCAACCGCCGACCACGGAAAGCACGGCCAGGATCATCAGCGGCACGGTCATCGAGCTCGGCGACTCATGGATGTGGTGCTCGACTTCGTGGTCGACGCGCGACTCCCCGAAGAACGTCATGTTCACCAGCCGGAACATGTAGAACGCCGTCATTCCGGCCGTGATAAAACCCAACAGCCAAAGAAACTTGTTGTTCTCAAACGCATGGCCCAGGATCGCGTCCTTGCTGAAGAAGCCGGCAAGCGGCGGTATCCCCGCGATTGCGATCGATGCCACGACAAATGTTTTTGCCGTCGTCGGAATCTTCCCCCACAGCGCGCCCATCTTGCGCATGTCCTGTTCGCCAGAGAGCGCGTGAATCACGCTGCCCGATCCGAGGAAGAGCAGGGCTTTGAAGAACGCGTGCGTCATCAAGTGAAAGACGCCGGCGGTGAATGCGCCCACGCCGCAGGCGAGGAACATGTAGCCCAGCTGCGAAATGGTCGAGTAGGCGAGCACCTTCTTGATATCGTTCTGCAGGAGGCCGATCGTCGCCGCAAAGAGCGATGTGACGCAGCCCACGACGGCGACCACGGCCAGCGCCTTCGGCGCCATCGAGAACACGGCATTCGTGCGGGCAATCATGTACACGCCGGCGGTCACCATCGTCGCCGCGTGAATCAACGCGCTGACCGGCGTCGGGCCCTCCATCGCATCCGGCAGCCACACGTATAACGGAAGCTGCGCCGACTTCCCTGTCGCGCCGACGAAAAGCAGGAGCGCGATCGCCGTGAGCGCGGCATCGCCCATTTGAAAGTGTCCCGCGGCAATGGCCGGACCAAGCTCGGTGAACTGAATCGTGCCGAGCGTGCCCAGCATCAGGAACAGGCCGAGAATAAAGCCCGCGTCACCGATGCGGTTGACGATGAACGCTTTCTTACCCGCGTCCGTGGCCGATTTGCGCAGGAAGTAGAAACCGATGAGGAGATAGCTGCAAAGCCCCACGCCTTCCCAGCCGACGAACAACAGGAGCAAATTGTTCGCCAGAACCAGCGTCAGCATCGAGAACATGAACAAATTCAGGTAGCCGAAAAAGCGGTAATAGCCGCCTTCGTGCGCCATGTACCCGGTCGAGTACACGTGAATCAGAAAACCGACGCCCGTGACGACGAGCAGCATCACTGCCGTCAGCGGGTCCATCAGGACGCCCCACGGCACGTGGAAATCCATCACGCGTCCGGAATTTGTGTGCATGATTCCGGCAGGAACCCAGTCAAACAAGTTGTAGTTAACCAGGCGTTCCGTGGCGGGCCGCGAAACAAGTTGCCAGATCGCGCCAAAGGCATAGCACATTGAGAGAAAAGGGGCGCCGACGCAAATTGCATTCACTCCCGCATTTGGGAGCCGCCGGCCAATAAACAACATCAGCGCCGCGCCCACCAGGGGAAACAGCGGGATCAGCCAGATATGCGCAAGAAAATATTCCGTCGGCATCATGAATTAGCGCTCATTCGGGTCATTCTTTTTTCGGGCCGTACTCTTTTTTGTCATTCCGAGCGAAGCGAGGAATCTCTCCGTTCCCCTCGCAAAGACAAGAGAGATTCCTCGCTTCGCTCGGAATGACAAAAACAATTTCTTACGCTCTTCTCGTTCCACGGGTCACGAGGCACGGGCCACGCGACACGGCACTCCTACCACTTCAGCAAATCCATCTCATCGCCCAGCAGCGTCTCCCGATTGCGGAAGAACGCGATGATGATGCCCAGCCCCACGGCCGCTTCCGCAGCCGCGTCGGTGATGATGAAGATGGCGAACACGTGCCCTTCCGCCGAGCCGACGAGACGTGAGAATGCCACCAGATTGATGTTCACGGCGTTCAGCATGAGCTCGACGGACATCAAAATGATGATCACGTTCCGGCGAGTCACCACGCCGATCGCGCCAATCGTGAACAGCACGATGCCGAGGAACAAGTATTGGCCGGTTGAAATCATCGCCGCACACGCCCTTTCATATCTTCTTCTTGGCCATTACCACCGCGCCGATCATGGCCACCAGCAGCAGGATCGACGCGATTTCAAACGGCAGCATATATTCGCTGAACAAAACTTTGCCGACGAGTTGCGTGCTCGGCTCGAGAGCGCTTGCCGGCGCGGGCTCGCCAAACGCGGTGTGGGAACGCCCGATGGCAAGCGCAATCGTCAGCTCCGCGCCCACCACAATCGCCAGCAGCGGTCCCACGAACCACTGCCGGTTGAACTGAACCTGCTGCAGCGAAATATCCACGTTGATCAGCATGATGACGAACACGAACAGCACCATGATGCCGCCCGCGTACAGAATCACCTGCACGATGAACAAAAACTCCGCGTGCAATTGCAAAAAAATGCCCGCCGTCGCCAGCAGCGCGGTGATCAGAAAAATCGCGCTCTGCACCACGTTGCGCCGCGTCACCACGAGGACCGCGGAAACTACAGCCAGCGCCGCAAAAAAATAAAATACGATCTGATCGAGCATTTTCCCCGCGTAGCACAGCCACTCTTGGCTGTGCGCCTTTGTCGACTGCCATAAAACCACACAGCCAAGAGTGGCTGTGCTACAAAAACCTTCTACGCATCCCCCACGAACACGTGCTCTTTATCTTTCTTCTCGCTCTCCCACCCGAGCAATCCGGCCACGAGCAGGGTCAGTACCGTCGTCAGCGGAAATGCCGTCCAGTGGCTCCATCCCCAATGCCGGTGCAGCACGAGGGCCACGCCGATTCCCATCACGTTGACGATGGAGAGCGGAATCAGGAATTGCCAGCCCAGGCGCATCAACTGATCGAACCGGTAGCGCGGAAATGTGAACCGCAGCCACATGAACAGATAAATGTAGAGCCCCACTTTCAACAGGAACCAGAACGCGCCATGCAATCCTGGCTTCAACCCGGGAAGCATCGTGCCAACCGCAGGGATCAGCGGCACCGCAAGAATAATTGCGGCCAGAATCATGAGTAGCCCGACGGCCACCATAAAAAGCTTCTGTACTTTCACAGGCTGCTTCGGCGCGCGATAAAAACAATATCCTCCAACGCCCAGCATCAGCACCGACGGCAAACCATCCAGAAAATTAAACGCCGGCGTGCCGGCAAACGGCCGCAGCCAGCCGCCCAGGAATAGCGTTGTGGCAATCGACGCCACAACCACCATGTTCGTGTATTCCGCGAGGAAGTAAAGCGCCCAGCGGAACCCGCTATACTCCGTCATGTAGCCGGCAACTAATTCCGATTCGGCTTCCGGCAAATCGAACGGCGCGCGATTGGTCTCCGCGATCGACGCAACGATGTAGACAAAAAATCCGACGGGCGCGGCAAAAGCAAACCACGTGCCGTAATCGTTCTGCGCCTGAATAATTTCCCGCGTCGATAGAGTTCCGGCGAGCAGCAATCCGCCCACGATCGCCATTCCAGCCGCGGTTTCGTAGCTCACCAGTTGCGCCGCGCTGCGCAGTGCGCCAAGCAGCGAGTAGTGACTGTTCGAGGACCAACCGCCCAGCACAATTCCGAAAATCCCAAGCGCGCTGATTCCCACGATGAAGAGGAGCCCGACGTTCAAGTCGGCTATCTGAAACCACGGCCCAATCGCGAGCGCCGACATCGCCAGCATCGCCGCGGTCACCGAAATCAGCGGCGCGAACCAGAAAATCATCTTGTCCGCTTCATCGGGAATAATGTCTTCCTTGATGAGCAGCTTCAGCGCATCCGCGATCGGCTGCAGCAATCCGTGCGGCCCCACGCGCATGGGCCCGAGCCGCGCCTGCATGTCCGCCATGACTTTTCGTTCCATCAACACGATGTATCCGGCAACGAGTGGCAAAACGGCCACGATGATGACCGCGCAAACCAGCGGCACCCAAATGGAAATCACGAAATGGATGAGATTCATCAGCATGGCGTTACCGGTCGACTTCTCCCAATACGATATCGAGCGTGCCGATGATGGCCACGACGTCCGCCACCAGGTGCCCGCGAATCATCTTGTCGAACGCTTCGAGATTGATCAGCGACGGCGGGCGAATCCTCACGCGATAGGGCTGCGTTGTACCATCGCTAATAATGTAATAACCAAGCTCGCCTTTGGGCGCTTCAATCGCGTGATAAACTTCGCCCGGCGGCGGCTTCAGCACTTTGCCAACCTTGCCCATGATCGGCCCGGCCGGAATATTTTCGATGGCCTGCAGGCAGATCAGCCGCGACTGGCGCATCTCTTCCATGCGCACGATGTACCGGTCGTACGTGTCGCCGTTCTTGCCGGTGGGAATTTCAAATTTGTACTGGTCGTACGCGGCGTAAGGCATCGCCTTTCGGATATCCCATTTCACGCCGCTCGCGCGCAGCACCGGACCGGAAGCGCCGTAATCGATCGCTTCCTTGGCGGTGAGGATGCCAATGCCCTTGGTGCGTCCCACCCAGATGCGGTTTTCGGTCAGCAGCGATTCGTATTCGTCCACGCGCCTGTCGAAAGGCGTGCAGAACCGCTCGACGTCCTTTTCGAGCTCGTCGTAAGCCTCATATTGCAGGCCGCCGATGCGGAACGCGTGCGTCGTCAGCCGCGCGCCGCAAAATTTCTCGAAAATCTTCAGGATTTCTTCGCGTTCCCGCAGGCAATAAAACAGCGGCGTCAGCGCGCCGATATCGAGCGCATGCGTGCCCAGCCAGAACAGGTGGCTCGCAATTCGTTGCAACTCGGTGAGAATCGTTCGAATGACGCGAGCGCGCGGCGGCGCTTCCGCCCCCAGCAGCTTTTCGACCGCCTCGCAGTAGCCCAGGCCGTTTGAAACCGCGGCGACGTAATCCATGCGGTCCACGTAGGGCGCGAATTGCGTGTAGGTGCGGTGCTCGGCAATCTTCTCAACGCCGCGGTGCAAGTAGCCGATCACGCACTCCGAGCCGATGACTTTTTCGCCGTCCAGGCGCAGCTTCACGCGCAGCACGCCGTGCGTCGACGGGTGCTGCGGCCCCATGTTGAGGACAATTTCGTCCGCCCCGAGCACGGTCTGATCGGCGTGGGTGGCAAACGGGATGCGTTCGTCGGGCATTCGTTATTGTCCGCTCTCGATGCCCAGGTTTTCGCGAACCCAGGCGGTATCCTGCGTCAGAATGTCGTAGTCTTTCCGCAAAGGGTGGCCCTGCCATTCGTCCGGAAGCAGAATGCGCTTCAGGTCGGGATGGCCTTCAAAGACCACGCCGAACATGTCGTACACTTCGCGCTCCATCCAGTTCGCCGTGGACCAGATTCCTTGCACGCTGGGTACGCGCTCGTCCGCCGTGGCTTGTGCCTTCAGGCGCAGACGCTCGTTCTTTTCAAACGAATACATGTTGAGCACGACGTCGAACCGCTTCTCGCGCTTGGGCCAGTCGACGGCCGTGAGGTCGCTCAGCCAGTCAAATTTCTCGTCGTCCCGGCTGTAAATTGCAATTTCGGCGAGCAGCTCCCGCGCGACGACCAGAATAGCTTGTTTGCGATCCGTCCAGGCTTCCAGGATGGCGGGACCGAACTTCTCTTTGTAGCGCTTTACGAGGTCGTTTTCGAGGGCGACAGGGCCTTCTTTTGGTGGAGCGGGAGGCCGCGGCGGAACAGGCGCAGCCGGAGGTTTGGCGGCAGGAGCGCCGGGCGCAGCAGGAGGCTTTGCGGCAGGGGCAGCAGGCGCGGCCGGGGGAGCAGGCGGTTTAGATGCGGGTTCTCCCCCTGCGGCTGGGGTTTTCGCTCCAGACGGCTCAGTCGGTGAATTCGCAGACGGCTGCTTCTCTTCCGGATCGTTTGCCATGAATTAGGAGTAGTGCGGCCGCACAAACACCGCGCAGCCAATATTAAGTTGTAGCTTTTAGCACACGGCGGAAAACCGAGTCAACCTGTTCCGCCAAATTCCACGTCCTCACCCAATCCGTATTCGGCCACCGCTCAAAAAAAATCCCGGTCACCTTCCGTGGCCGGGATGCCTCTTTCAAATTGCCGGGGCACCGCTTACACCCATTCGAGGGCGCCTTTCCGGTAGAGCCAGACGTAGCCGACGATCAAGATACCGAGAAAAACGAACATGCTCGCTAACGCGTAGATTTCAGGCAAGCGGAAGCCCGCGTCCCGAGTCGAAAACAGCACGGCCCATGGAAACAGAAACGTCGTTTCCACATCGAAGATAACAAAGAGAATCGCCACAATGTAAAACCGGACGGAGTACCGCCCGCGCGTATCGCCTTCGGCTTCCACGCCGCACTCGTACGGCCGCAGCTTCGCTCCGACTGCCACCGGAGTTGGGCGAATGAACCTGAAAAGCACAAGCGTCACGGCCGGGAACGCAGCTGCCAGCACTGCAAATATAAAGATCGGAATGTATTGGGTCGGCATACCATTAATGGCGGGCTCCAAGTAGAGCCCGCACCCGTACCGCCGGAAATCCTAACACATCAGTCAAGCGGGAGCCACTCTTCGCTCGCCAAAGTTTTGACTCACTTTGATCACAAACGTGCCCGTTCCGTCCCGAGAAACGCGGGACGGAACGGCCTCTCCAAAACCTTCCCTCCTTGTTGGTAGTTGGTTTTGTAGAGGCCGCCCGTATTAAGGGCGGGCAGCCCTTTGTTTCACCCAGAACAAGACTGAATCCCTACCCTCGCCATGCCGGCAAGGAGCCAGGAATGACACCAGAAGGTTAACTCCGTATGGCATTAGGCAAATGGGCTGTAAATCGTGCTTTCCGGGCAAGGGTGCCAGCTACAATCAGGGGAGAAGTTGTTCCACTCTGAAACTTGTGGGTGACCTTAGGGAGGTATGGAATGCGTGTGGCTATTTTTCTATTGGGGATTTGCCTTCTGTTTTCGGCCTCGGCAGGGGCCCAAGGCCCAGCTGGGCAAGGTCGGAGCACTGCTTCGGGGCCCAGGGACAGTTCCATCAGTGAACACGTGGATGATCCATGGCAACTGGCTGTCGGCTACCAGTTCAACCGCGACAATTTGCTGGGAAGCCCATTCAATACTCACGGGGTAAATTTTAGTGTGGCTCGATACTTTGGACGTTGGTTCGGCGTGGAAGCACAGATGGGAGTCGGCTTCTTCGGAACTACTGGACAGACCACAACGCCGCCCAATCTCGGAACCAAGTCGCTCTTTATAGGTGGAGGCCCCCGGCTGGCCTATCGCAACCGCAGCCGGTATGAACCCTGGGTCCACCTGGTAGTGGGCATGGAACATTACCGCTTCAACCAGACTGCGGGGCTGCTCGGGAGCAACAATGGCCTCGCGGGCAATGGGGGAGGCGGGTTGGACATCTTCTTGAAGTCCCACATAGCACTCCGTGCCGAAGGCGATTTCATAGAATCGCGATTCTTTTCGACAAATCAAAGGTCATTTCAGATCGTTGGCGGCTTAGTGCTCGGTTTCTAGTCCGCGAATCCAATGCCCTGGATCTCGTCACACCCCAGGCAAGCGAAGACATTGAAAGGTTGCGGCTGGCGCCAGCCTAGATCTGGCGGTTTTCTCACTAGCTGGCAGAGCGCCTTAAAATCGCCGGTCCCTTTGCATCGGAACAAGCGATACGCCGGCGCCACGAAACCTGAACTTCAACATCAATCTGAAATTATTTTTCGTGCAACTGAAAACTAGGCGCTCGACGCGCGCTCGCCAACCAGCTTGGCGGTCATGGTGATTTCGGCCTTGAGCAGGCGCGAGATCGGGCAACCGGCCTTGGCATCTTGCGCCGCTTTTTCAAATGCCGCGGCATTGGCGCCCGGAATTTTCGCGGTCACATCGAGATGAACCTTCGTGACCGTGAAATCCCGCTTCCACTTTTTCGAGTGTCACGGCCGCGGTGGTCTCGATCGATTCCGGCGTAATTCCCGCGTTGCCGAGCTGCGCGGAAAGGGCCATGCTGAAGCATCCGGCATGCGCCGCGGCGATCAACTCCTCGGGATTCGTGCCGATGCCGTCCTCAAAGCGCGTTGAAAAAGAGTATTGTGCGTTCGAGAGCACCTTGCTCTCCGTGGAGATTTTTCCCTTCCCTTCCTTGAGCGAACCGTTCCAGACTGCCGAAGCTTTCCGTACCATGTTTGTATTCCTCCTGTGCGATTGGACGTCCTAATTTTGAAACCGAATACATCGGTGCAACTCGAGATTTAAGATTCAACGATTAATTCCTTGGCGCGCTGCGTGGCTTTCATGACGGCCTTGATCAGTGTTACGCGCAGTTTGCCGTCCTCGAGTTCGAGGATGCCGTCCATTGTAGAGCCTGCCGGCGTGGTTACGGCATCTTTCAGCAGCGCGGGATGATCGCCGGTATCGAGGACCATGCGGGCCGCGCCCATCATGGTCTGCGCCGCGAGCAACGTGGAGACGTCGCGCGGCAGGCCGACCTTTACGCCGCCTTCGGCAAGCGATTCCAGAATAATATAAATAAACGCAGTGCCGCTCGCGGAAAGTCCGGTCACGGCATCGATCTGTTTTTCATCCACATCCACGACGCGCCCCACGGCTTCAAACATCGCGCGCGCGATTTCCAGATGCTCTTTGCCCGCGTGAATCCCTTTGGCGAGGCCGGTCATCCCGCATCCAATCGCGCAGGGTGTGTTCGGCATGGCGCGAATCACGGGCAAGTCCATGCCCAGTTGCTTTTCCATGAGCTGCGTCGAAACCGATGCGACCACCGAGACGATCAGCTTCCCCGGCTTCATCTCCGGCTTGATCTCTTCTAGAACTTCCTTCACCGCCTGCGGCTTCACGGCGAGCAGGATGATGTCCGCGCCGTGCGCCGCCGCGCGATTGTCCGTCGATGCTGTTATGCCCAGTTGCTTGGCGAGCGAGCGCGCCTTCTCCGCGTGGCGTACGGTCGCGTGCACGCGCTTCGGCTGCACCAGCTTTTGCTCGAGGAACGCGCGCAGCAAGATCCCGCCGATCTTTCCGGCGCCCAGCACGGCCAGCCGCTTGTCTGCCAGCTTGCTCGAAAGTGTCGTTTTCATGGTGCCAGCATTGTTGACGAGGCCAAGCCGTCCGTCAACATTCTTCCTTCGCAGGCACTCTAATTTTCGGAATGAACCACTCGATGGCTGGAATCTTATGCGTTGAGGGAAATATTGGAACCGCGGGGCTGCGCACGAAGGATCGTATGAACTGCGCTCAACGTCAGACCACAACTCCGATGGATTCCACTGGAGTCGTCACTGTCCGCTTGCCATTCGCATTGATCTCCATTCGGAAGCCCGCATAAATTCCGCGCATTTTGCAGAAGCTGCCTCCGAGCGTAGCACCCGCGAGCCGGGCCGGAGTTAGCTCCGGAAAAAACTGTCCTCCGCGAACCAGAATTTCACCGCTTCGGCCGTCAATGATTGTGATTTCGTAGAGACTATTGCGGGTCTGGATGACCAACTTTTCCATATCCTCCATGCGGTCCACCTGCACGCCATTGGTCCACGGGTCCTCGGACCATTTGTCGAGCACCGCGCCAGCCGGAATGGAATTTTGCTCTTGCACTGCGTCTCCCTTCAGTTTCACCTGATTGGATGCGTCGGAACAGCTTTCTGGTCCAAATTTTTTATTCTGAGTCTGGCGCGGAATCTTGCTATCCGCCAAACACGACCAGGAGAAAGCCAATTTGCCGGGGATAATTGCGAGAAATCCACCGAACGATCTTCTTCATTTTGCACCCACAGGCACGCGGCGCTTCAACTCTTCAAACCAGTTCAGCACGACGTTGATTTGTGTGGGCGCCGCTTGCTCTTGTTCGCTGGGCTTGACTAACAGGAAGCGCTGGCCGTCAGGGGACACGTCGTAGTTGGGGTTCGATAACGGCGTCGGCCGATATTGCCCCTCAAAAAGCATTCGGGGTTTGCCTGCAGAAAAGCCAGGCTGCGTGGCAATGTCCACGGCCATTAGCTTATTGCCGCTGCGGTAGAACAACTCCCGTCCGTTCGGGTTCCAGACAGGCTCCGTGCCACCTTCGGTCGAGATCTGCCACTTTCCGCCAGGGCCTGGATAGGGTTGCACGTAAACCTCATATCGGCCGGATTCGTTCGAGATATAGGCCAACCAGCGGCCGTCGTGGGAGAACCGTGGGACCGATTCATTGAATGGCGTTTTCAGAAACGGCAATTCTTTGTGATCGCTCAGACGCAGTATCCAGATGTCATACCCCGTGGCGGGATTGACTTCAAGGAAGGACAGAAGTCGCCCGTCGGGAGACCAAGACATCGGAACTTGAGTGTACTGGCTAGTTGTTAACCGCTCCAGGCCGCCACTCCCGTTGGCCAGTTGCCAGTAAATATTCTGCGGCCCATCCTTGTTTGAAATGAACGTTATCCGCTTGCCGTCGGGTGTCCAAGAAGGGGCAACATTGTTATCCCCCTCAAACGTAAACGGGGTCAACGTCTCTCGAGCAAGATCGTACTGCCAGACTTGCGCCTCCTGCTCCAGGATGGCCACGGCTACCCGTCGACCTTCAGGGGAAAGGCGCGGTCCCAAGTACGCACGCGCAGGGGCAGCCACGGGCTGCACTGCCCCATTCCGACTGACCCAAACTAGGGTGCTCTGGGCCGACTGAACTCCCCCTGAAACGTATACCAGCGATCCCGTGGAAGATATGCTGTACTGGGCGGCTCCACTGGATATGGATTGTAGAACGCCCTCCACCACTGGAACAGCCGCGCCACTGACCGTTAATTGTTGGGGATCAAATGGCACGGCCATCAAACTCCCCCCTTGCGCGTAAATCAGATGCCCGGAAAGTGCATAGCGAGGGTGCGTCCCACCTTGACCTCGATTTCTCCGTTCGCCGGTCGCGACATTCTGCACGGCGACCTGCGCGTTGGTGAAGTAATTTGTGTTGTCTCCGGCAGCAAAAAGAACGGCCTTGCCGCCGGGCAAGAACTCCGGCCAGCGATGGCTGACTTCCCCTTTCTCGAAACGAGTCAGCGGCTGCGGCGCGCCTCCCAGTTCCGGCACTTGCCGGAGAGGCGTGACATCTGCTGCAGGCGCGAAGACGATCGTCCCCTGACTGCCCCAACTGGCTCCCCTAGAATTTACAGCATCGCCGAGCGTCAGCGCCGCTCCCCCACTCGCCGCAACCTTCATCAGCTTTCCGGCCGCGAAGAACCCCACCCATTTACCATCCGGCGAGAAGAAAGGTTCGACAGCTCCCTCAGTGCCTAAGATGGGCTTGGCATCCAAACTATCCATTGCTCGCAAATAAAGCTGCTGTATTCCCCCCTGGCGGGCGACATATACGAGATGCGTACCGTCGGGAGAGAGGGCGATTGCGGGGCCGCTATCCAGGCCTGCCAACTGTTGTCCCGGGGGTAGCGTTATCACAGTGCGTGTGACAGGTTGCGGCGGATTGGACTTCAGATTCCAAGTGACCAGGCTCGTGACCGCAGCTAACAGTAATCCGCCAACGCCAAAGATTAGGTCTCGCCTTCCTGGGGCATGGAGGGCTTTCGTCGCCGCAGACGGTTTTGCGGTTGCCACACGACCTGAGCTCGTGTCGCGCTTCAGACGGACCAGATCGGTTCGCAATTCCGCCGCACTCTGATACCGCAGCTTGCGATCCTTCTCCAACGCCTTGTCGATGATCCTCTCCAGCTCCTCTGGCAACTCCGGGTTCAATCGCACCAGCGCCACCGGTGTTTTATGCAGAATCGCATCGAAGATCGCCACCGAGGTGTTCCCTTGAAACGGCAACCGCCCCGCCGCCATTTCGTACAGCACCACGCCTAGCGAGAACAAATCCGTTCGCCCATCGATTTCCTCTTCGCCCAACGCTTGCTCCGGGGACATGTACGCCACCGTGCCCAGCGCCGTGCCCGGACTCGTCAGGTCCTCCTCCGACGCTCCCGCCGTCGGCAGTTGCGATATCCCGACCCCTTCGGGAATTTTGTGCGGCTGCCGGACTTTCGCCAATCCAAAGTCCAGAATCTTGGCGTGTCCCCGATCCGTCACAAAAATGTTTGCGGGCTTGATGTCCCGATGCACGATCCCCTTCGCGTGCGCCGCGTCCAGCGCGTCCGCGATCTGCGCGCCCAGGTCCAACAACGGCTCCGCCCCGAACGCCTTCCCGGCCATTCGATGCTTTAGCGTCTGGCCCTCCAAAAGCTCCATGGCCAGAAACAGTTCGCCTTCGGATTCTTCAATATCGTAAATCGTGCAGATATTTGGATGGTTCAGCGCCGACGCGGCCCGCGCTTCCCGCCGGAGCCGCTCCAGCGCCTGGCGGTCTTTGGCATATTCCTCGGGCAAGAACTTCAGAGCCACAAAACGACCCAGCTTGGTGTCCTCGGCCTTATAGACCACGCCCATGCCGCCGCCACCGAGCTTTTCCACGATGCGATAGTGCGAAATGGTTTTGCCGATCATCGTTGAGTCACAATCCGTGACATTATTTCGTTCCCACAGGCACGCGGCGCTTCAAATCTTCAAACCAGTTCAGCACGACGTTGATTTGCGTCGGCGCCGCTTCTTCTTGATCGACGGGCTTGATCATCAGGAAGCGCTGGCCGTCAGATGAGACATCGTAGTTGACGATCGGGGCTGGAGCCACCTCGTACCGTCTCTCGAAGAGCATCCGGGGCCTGCCTGCAACAAAACCAGGCTGAGTGACAATGTCCACGGCCATCATCCTGTCTCCAGTGCGGTAGAACAGTTCGCGCCCGTTCGGGTTCCACACCGGCTCCGTGCCGCCATCCGTCGAAATCTGCCACTTCCCGCCGGGACCCGGATAGGGCTGCACGTAAATCTCGTTGCGGCCCGATTCATCCGACATATAGACCATCCAGCGCCCGTCGGGGGAAAAACGGGACGTGTTTTCGTTGAAGGGCGTTCGGAGGAAAGGCTGCGCCTTCCGGCCTTGCCCTGAGCCCGCCGAAGGGTCGCCCATCCGCAGCACCCAAATATCAACTCCTGTTGTGGGATCGATTCCAATGAAGTCCAGCAGTCGTCCATCCGGGGACCAGGACATCGGAGCAGTGAGGTACTCGCTGGTTGTCAGCCGCTCGAGGCCGCCGCTGCCGTCGGCTAGTTGCCAGAAAACGTTGATCGGCCCTGCCCGGTTTGATTCAAACGCTATCCGCTTGCCATCCGGCGTCCAAAGCGGGTTATAGTTCTGATTTCCCTCGAACGTGAACCGGGTCAGCGTCTCCCGGGAAAGATCGTACAGCCAGATTTGATTCTCCTGTTCCGCGATCGTCATGGCTACCCGCCGACCGTCGGGGGAAAGCCGCGGGAACATGTAGGCGCGCGCCGGGGCGGGCAAGGGCTGCTCTGCCCCATTCCGACTGACCCATACTAGCCTGCTCTGGGTCGCCTGAACGCCCCCCGGAACGTAGACCAGCGATCCTGTGGCGGAAAAGCTGTACTGGGCGGCTCCAGTGGCTGGGGATTGAAGAACGCCCTCCACCACGGGGACCGCCGTGCCCGTCACATCCAGACGCTGGGGATCGAACGGGACGGCCACCAAACTCCCGCCTTGCACGTAAACCAGATGCCCTGAGGGCGCGTAGCGGGGGTGGGTCCCCGCCCGGATCAGGTTCTGCTGTTCGTGTGGTCCGAATGACTGGACGGCAACCTGCGCGTTGCCGAAAGTAATTCCACTCGGCGCCGCAGCAAAGAGCACGGCCTTGCCGCCGGGCAAGAACTCCGGCCAGCGTTGGGTAACGTCGCCTTTCGCGAGACGAGTCAGAGGCTGCGGGGTGCCTCCCGCGTCCGGTATTTGCAGGAGCGGCGAAACTATTGTGGTCGCGAAGGCGATCATACCCTGACCGCCCCAACTGGCCCCGAGGGGGGACCCAACATTGCCGAGAGTCAGCGCTGCGCCCCCGCTCACCGAGACCTTCTTCAGCTTTCCGCCAGCGAAAAAACCCACCCATTGGCTGTCGGGCGAGAAGAAGGGGCTGACGCCACCTACCGTGCCAGGAACGGGCTTGGACTCCAGGCTATCCATCGCCCGCAAGTAAAGCTGTTGGACACCACCTTGGCGAGCAACGTAGGCGAGATGAGTGCCGTCGGGAGAGAGGGCGACTGAAGGGCCGCTATCCATACCTGCCAATTGTTGTCCCGCCGGCAGAGTTATCACGGTGCGGCTGACTGGCTGCGGCTGAGGGGGAGGCGTAGGCTTCAGATTCCAGACGGCTATGCCCGCGATCAGCCGCACCCAAGAGGAAGATGCCGACGCTCAGAATCAGCCCCCGCCGCCCAAGCGTGCCGATGCCCTTCACTGCGGCAGGCGGCGACGACACGCCAGCCTGCGAGCCACCCTCTGCGATCCACTTCAATTCATCACAGACATCGCTGGCCGCCTGCCATCTTTTCTCAGGTTCCTTGGCCAGACATTTTTTTACCACGCGATCGAGCGCGGGCGGCGTCATGGGTTGAATCGACGACATCGGCGGCGGGTCCATTTCCAGGATCTTCGCGATCAAGCTGGCTTGCGTCTTGCCGTCAAACGCTCTCTTGCCCGTCGCCATTTCGTACACGACGGCGCCGAAGGCGAAAATGTCAGTGCGCGCATCGATCTGGTCCGTCTTGCCCTCGACTTGCTCCGGCGCCATGTATTGCAGTGTGCCGAGGATCGTGCCCTGCGCGGTGACAGGCTCGGCGCCGTAGGTAGCTGAGAAAGTGGACGTCGCGGGCGCGCCCTCCTGGCGCAACTTCGCCAAACCGAAGTCCAGTAGTTTCGTCCCTGTCTTGGTGAGCATGATGTTGCCGGGCTTCAAATCACGGTGTGTGATGCCCTTGCGGTGCGCCTTGTCCAGCGCGTCGGAAATCTCGATCGCGTACTGCAAGACCTGCTGGATCGGCAGCGAACCTTTCACAGACGCAGCGCCAGCGTCTCGCCCTCCAGATATTCCATCACCAGAAAATCGATCCCGTCTTGATGGCCGGTGTCGTAGAGCGTGCAGATGTGGGGATGATTCAGGCTGGCGATTGTTTTTGCTTCGCGGTCGAACCGCTCGCGCAATTCGGCGCGATCGGCGAGATGAGCAGGAAGAACCTTGATGGCGACGATGCGGTCGAGGCGCGTGTCACGGGCTTTGTACACTTCGCCCATTCCGCCCGCACCGATGGCGGAGAGAATTTCGTAGGGCCCTAAACGTCTGCCTGGGAGAATCGCCATGGGGCTCCCGCCGACTAAGAATCGGGAGAGTATAGCGCATGATGTAATTACGAAATGTTATTTTTTCAGTGAATGGGAGCAGTGTTTGCGAATGTGGTGAAATAAAAGATTTGAATCTAGTCGTGGCGCGCGCCGCCCAGGACTTGCAGCGCGTGCGGCAATAAATCCGCAACGGCGTCGAGCGATTCGAGAGCGCCGCGCGGGCTGCCGGGCAGATTGACGATTAAAGCGCGGCCACGAACGCCCGCGACGGCGCGAGAAAGAACGGCGCGCGGAGTTTTTTTCCGGCCTTCTTCGCGCATCAGTTCGGAGATTCCGGGCAAAAGCTTCTGGCAGGCTTCCGCGGTGGCTTCGGGAGTGGAATCCCTCGGGCCGATTCCGGTGCCTCCGGTCGTCAGGATCAAGTCGGCCGCGCCGCTATCCGCAAGAAACACGAGGCGATCGCGTATGGCCTCTGGTTCGTCGGGCAAGACGGCTTCGGCGACGACATCCCAGCCGAGTTGCGCGCATCGCTCGCGCAAATTGGGGCCCGAGGCATCTTTGTGAGTGCCTCGCGATACGGAATCGCTGATGGTGAGGATGGCAACGCGCATGGGAAGAGTTTAAAGTAGCACAGACTTCAGTCTGTGGAGTTCCACTTGATCTTGGCAAGCGCGAGCGGGCTGGGCACGTTGACGAAAACCCACAGACTGAAGTCTGTGCCACTAGAACCTAGCTTCCCACGCTCTGATTGGCTTCGTCCATCAGGCGCATGGCTTCCATGAGGAGGCCGGTGGTGGAAAGCGTGGTGGTCTCGCGATCCGAAGTCGCTCCGAATTCGATTTCAAATTCGCCGTCGAGCCATCCGATGACCTGATAGGCCACCGCATCGCCATCCGTGCCGCCCAAATGAGCGTGCTTGCACTGGCCGGCGCTGAAGTAAAGCTCGGCCTCTTCCCCGGCATGGCGCAGGCGCAGGCGGCATGATTTCTGCCCCATTTCGAGCGATTGCATGAGTTCGGTGACGCTCATTTCCTCGAGGCGGCCCTGTATCACTCCGGGGCGCGAGGCATGCTTCTGCATTTTTTCCAGGTGCAGGCGGTCCACGATTTTTTTCACCTGGCGGACCAGGTCGGCCACGAAAAACGGCTTGGGAATAAAATCCTCGACGCCGCCGCCCACCGCGGGGCGCAACTTTTCCTCGATATCGCCGCGGCTGGCGACGAACACAAACGGAATATTGCG
The DNA here is from genome assembly GCA_963832265.1 of uncultured Acidobacteriota bacterium. Lineage (GTDB taxonomy): Bacteria > Acidobacteriota > Terriglobia > Acidiferrales > UBA7541 > Palsa-360. The sequence goes on along the minus strand of CAWHTN010000020.1, from coordinate 1,149,073 downwards.
CGTGTTCTCGCGGCTGCGCAATTTTTCGAAGAGTTGCCGCCCGTCCAGGCCCGGCATGCGGAAATCGGAAATGATCAAGTCGGGAGGATTGTCGATGGACTTGAGCAGCGCATCCGCGCCGTCGCTGGAGGAAATCACGGCGCAGTGCGATTCCATGCCGCGGCACATCAGGTCGCGGATCATGGGATTGTCATCGACAATCAGCACTTGCACGTTTTGTGACGGATCTTTCATCGGGGACTGCTACTTCTTCCGGTTCCGGCGCAGATAATGGCCGCTCTTGCCGCCGATTTTTTCGACCAAAACGATATCGCTGATTTCCATGCCCTTGTCCAGGGCCTTGCACATGTCGTAGACCGTGAGCGCCGCCGCCGACACAGCCACGAGCGCTTCCATCTCCACGCCGGTGCGCGCCGTCGCGGTGACGCGCGATGCGATCTCCACGCCATTCTTGCATAGCCGCGCAGTCACATCAATGTGCGTCAGCGGCAGCGGGTGACAAAGAGGTATCCACTCCGAGGTGCGCTTGGCCGCCGCAATCCCGGCAATTCGCGCGATTTCCAGGGGGTTGCCCTTGGGCAGCTTCTGCTGGCGCAGCGCTCGCAAGACCGCCGGAGACATCCGCACGAAGCCGCGCGCCAGGGCCGTCCGCTCCGTGACGTCTTTTGAGGTCACGTTCACCATGGCGATTTCGCCGCGTTTTCGGAAATGTGTGAGCTGTTTCATGGTTCGCCAAGTAGCACAGCCATCCGCCGCGGCGGAGCTGTGCGGTTTTGAAAGTCGAACGGATAAGCTGCCCGATCTCATTGCAATCGCAAAACACGCACAGCCAAGAGTGCCTGTGCTACTAGAACCCTAAATTGCTCCGCGGCGCGGCAGCACGTCAACCCATTCGCCCGGAGCGATTTCGGGACGCTCGGGCCCGACAATCAGGAAACCATTCGCCAGGGCCAGGGCTACGATATCGCCGGAACCTTGCCAGGGCAACTGCGTGACGCGCGCTTCCCTGCCTTCCCATTCGATTCGCGCGGGCAGGAAGTGAGTCATGGGACCTTTTTCGCGTACGGGAGTTGCAAGCTTTGCGCGAAAAACCGGCAGCGGACGCGCCGTCGCGCCGTTGAACACATCCACGGCCGGCAGGACGAAAAGCTCGAACGTCACCATGGTGGAAACCGGATTTCCCGGCAGGCCGAAGACGAGTTTTCCTCGGCAGGTTGCAAAGACAGCGGGGCGGCCGGGACGAATCTCGACCCCGGTGAAGTGAAACTCCGCGCCGAGATCGGCGAGCACTTGCTCGACCAAATCGTACTTGCCCATGGATACGCCGCCGGAGAGAACCAGGATATCCGCTTCGAGACCGCGTTCGATGGCTGTGCGGAGCGCGCCTTTTTCGTCCGGGGCGTTTCCAAGCTGAATCGTTTCCGCGCCCGCCGTACGCGCCAGGATTTCGATGGAAATTCCATTGCTGTTGCGGACCTGAAGCGGTCCGGGCTTGGCGCGCGCGTCCACGACTTCATCGCCGGTGGAGAGAATGGCAAGCCGCGGCGCGGCGAAAACTTCGAGGCGCGTGGCGCCTGCCTGCGCCGCGAGGGCCATCTCCGCGTAGCCCAGGCGAGTCTTTGGCGCGAGCAGCAAGGCTCCCGCGCGCGCTTCGCTGCCGCGAGGGACAATGTGATCGCCCTTCTGAGCAGCGCGATCCAGCGTGATCGTCCGGCCATCGCGCTTCGTGTGCTCGATCATCACGACGGCGTCCGCGCCGCGCGGGATGGCTGCGCCTGTCATGATTTCGACGCATTGGCCGGGGAGGACAGTCGCTTCAAAATTTCCGCCCGCGCGAAGTTCGCCTATGCATTCGATACGCGCGCCGGGCTTTTGCGCGTCCTCGGCGCGAACCGCGAAACCGTCGCGCGTCGAACGGTCGAAGGGAGGATAGTCGCGATCGGCGAGCACAGGCGCGGCCAGGATGCGGCCGAATGCCTGTTCGATTTCAACCTGCGCTCGCGGCAATAGCCGCGAGATGGATCCCGCGACCTCGATCACTTTCCGCCGCGCGTCAGTGTAGGACAGCATGGGATACGCTTATCAAATCCACTTGGCGAGTTGCGTGCCGGAGCAAACGATGGTGGCATCGCGGTCCGGTCCGGTCGAGATCATGCCGATTTCGACGCCCAAAAAATCGGAAATAAATTTCAAGTAATCGAGTGCGGCGCGGGGAAGTTTCTCGATGTTTTTCACGCCGAATGTATCCGACTGCCACCCGGGAAGCGTGCGATATTCCGGCGTGACTTCGGCCAAGTCCTCGGCGGAGGCCGGCATTTCCTTCACTGGCGCGCCCTTGTAGCGATATCCGGTGCACACTTGAATTTCTTTTTGCGTGTCGAAGACATCGAGCTTGGTCACGACCAGCGACGTGATTCCGTTGATGCGCACCGCGTAGCGCAGCACGGCAAGATCCAGCCAACCGCATCTCCGCGGCCTACCGGTGACCGCTCCATATTCTTTTCCGCGATCGCGCACTTCGGTTGCTTCGAGGTCTGGCATCTCGGTGGGAAAAGGGCCGCTGCCGACGCGCGTCGTGTAAGCCTTCGTCACTCCGGCCACGGCGTTGATCCGGGTGGGGCCCACACCGAGGCCCGTGCAAGCGCCGCCGGAAATCGCGTTCGAGGAGGTGACGTACGGATACGTTCCGAAATCGATGTCCAGCATGGTGCCTTGCGCGCCCTCAAACAAAACGGAGCGCCCGGCGTCCAACGCGTCGTTAATCAGCTCCGACGCATCCGCCACGAGCGGGCGAAGCCTTTCGGCCAGCGCGAGATACTGATCGGCGAGTCCCTCGGTATCCAGGGGCACGCCGTAAGTCGCGCGGCACACGGCGTCCTTTTCCGAGATCACGCGTGCGAGTCTCTCGCGGAAACGAGCCGGGTCGAGCATGTCGCCGACGCGAATTCCGTGCCGCGCCATTTTGTCTTCGTAGGCCGGGCCAATTCCGCGCGATGTCGTGCCGATTTTCCACGCGCCGCGGGCCGCCTCGGCTGCTTTCTCCATTTGCCGGTGATAGGGAAAAATTAAGTGCGCGCGGTTGGAAAGATGCAAACGTCCCGTGACGTCGATCCCGGCTTTCGCAAGCGTGTCCAGTTCTACGACCAGGGCCGCTGGGTCCACGACCACTCCCGAACCGATTACCGCGTGCTTGCCGGGACGCAAGATTCCGCAGGGGATCAGTTGCAGGACAAATCGGTTTCCGTTGAAGATGACGGTGTGGCCGGCGTTGTGGCCTCCCGCGCATCGTGCGATGTAATCGAATGATGCGGCAAGGTAGTCCACCACCTTGCCCTTCCCTTCGTCGCCCCACTGGGCACCCACCACCACGATCGACTTCATCGGAAAATCGCTCCTGCTTGCATTCGCATTTTCATTCGCGGAGTCAGGCGAGCAAAAGCAACGCCCTCGACTCACGCCGCCGGTTCAGCCACACGCCTCCGCGCCACTCCAAAACCACGGATTCTTTAGGAGGGATCAAACCAAACGCGGACTTACTATGCTACCTGCGGTTTAAAGAGAAGGCAAGACCAGGAGAGGATGGTGACTAGCGACTGGTGATCAGTGACTGGTGAAAACCGGCCTGGCGTATAAAAACGAGTCGGCCCGCAAGTTTTGGTTTCCATGAATCACGATTGAATAGTCACGAGTTAGGGATCAAGAAGAGCGCAGCAAGTAGGACCTTAATACACGCATGCAATTGGCGCGCACATTCGGCGCGTGGGTTGACCTCACACTCCACGCCGCTTTCTGATCTCCGTAGATTCATGTATGTCTTTTCGGGCAACTCAGGAATTACTGACCCACTCCGCGGGCATGCTTTTGAGTATACTTTCTGAGAGCGGTAATACCTTTATGACTAAACCCAATCAAGTTGTACCCAATGACCTAGAACGGCGTGAATTTCACTTAAGTCTTTTCGCGTGTATGGCGATCGTCGTACTGGCCGGGGGGCTTGCCCTGCTGATGTATCCGGCGGTTTTTTCAAGCCGGGATAGTTCTCCCACCAGGGCTCCACAGATCGCCTTCTTCGGCTTCTGCGCACTCTCGTGCCTTCTGGTTGCCTACATTGTGGACCGCCAGATCACGATTCATCGTCTTCGAGACCAGTTGGCGGCGGACCGGGAGCGGTCTTCCGAGGCATTGCGGCAGGCCAGCGCCGACCTGTTGTCCACCATGCCGAACTTCAATACGTTTGAAGACCGGTTGACGATGGAGTTCCGGCGCGCGGCTGCGGCAGAGCTGAAGCTTTCGGTGCTGGTAATTTCCATCCAATTGCATGCCGCTTTCATGGAGCCAAGTCTCGGTATGTCCGCTCTTGGCGATGCCGCCAAGGCTGTCTCGCGGAAACTGCGCGAGCAAGATTCCATCTACATTCTGAGGCCCGCGTTCTTTGGGGTGATTTTGCCGGGGGTCAGCCAGGTGTCAGTGCAACGAGTCTCCAGCCGTCTTGCGGAGGGCCTGTCGGATGCGGCGGGCGCGAGCGATCGCTTTTCTTTCAAGATCGATGCGATCAGCTATCCCGAGCAAACTTCCACCGCGCATGATTTGGAATTGGTCGTGAGCGGATGGCTTCCGGAAGACGACACCAAGCGAGCCGAAGAGAAAGACGCCTACACTTACAAATAGCCGCTAAAAAATTGCCGGACGAATTGGAATTACGCCAGTGAAAATAACGGGCCTTACCGGACCAACTAGTCCGAGTATGGCGCCATTCATCGAGCTTCCTCAACAGCTCCCCAATCCAAGCCCCAGAAATTTTCGCAGCCGACAAACTCGACACCGATTCGGATATCCTCATTGCCCGAATTAGCTGGAGGACGCTGCCAGGCGACTCGGGCCAGAGCCTTTTCTCCCGTATCGGCCCGTATGACGTTGAGGGTTTCGCCGGCTTTGGCGGGATGTTTGCACCGCACGAGCGCGCCGTAACGGCTGACCAGCACCGTCTCCGTGTCCTCTTCCCAGGAGCCGCCAAGTTTGTCTGAGCTGAGACGCACAGCGATCGCCGCCACTTTGCGCGGACTGCGCCGCAGATGACGTCCGAGTTCGCTAGCCGTCAGGATAATGTGAAGAAGCTTGGCCCGGTCCAGATTATCGAGATCCTGGGCCGAGTGTTCGATCTCGTCGGCCGATCGCGTGCATTCGTGAATGAAACGGCGCACCGATTCCGTATCGGTGGCGCTCAGGCCGGGTCCTTTGCGAATTTGATCGTAACGGTCAAGCCGCGTGTAACTAATGGAAATGAAATGTTCGCGGCAAAGCGCCTCGCCGTCAAGCGATGCGGCGAGCGACTGGCTACAATCCGCGATACCGCACTTTTCTGCATTCCTCATATTTCGACTCAAGGAAACGGGAACCTGAGAAATCCACTCTGGCTTTGTGTAAAACCTTAGGCTAGCAACTTTCTCATGTCAATCTCTTACAGAGGAGGCGGGGGCCAGAAGAATAACAGAATTCATATTTTGGAGAATTAATAAAGGCAATCCCGCGCCATTCCGGTCGCCGTGTCCTGGTGACCCCCGACTAGGCGTTTGGCGGGACGATGGGCGCGGCCGATTGGATCGTGGTCTGATAGCTGAACGCCATCCGCCACATTCCCTCGCGGTAGACCCACACGCGGCTGATGTGCGCGGGCTTCCCGGAATAGGGATTGGCTTGCGCGATCATTACCACGCTGTCGCCAAAATGGATAAAGCGCACTTCTGGATTGGCCGCCAGTTGCGGCGGGGCCGGGCCGAAGCCGGGTTTGCTGAGCTGCTCGAGCCTGCCTGCTTTCGTGACGGGATCGGCGCCGCCCGAAGCGATCAGTACGAACTCGTCGAGAAAGTGAGGCGACCATCCCTTGGGATCGTGGTTCGTAACGGCGGTTTCCAGCTCGCCCCAGGATTTCAAGATGCCCTTTTCGGCGTCATCTTTCGGCGTGTAGGGCACGCCCTTGCAGGGGTTTTCACAATTATTAGTCCCGGGCCCGGGCGGCGGTGCGGCTGCGGAACGCTGCGTAACCTCATGATAATCGAGCAACCGCCAGCCCGCCGCCCGCTTCGCCCAAATTCGTAAGATGTGCACTTTCCCGCTGGCAACCTGCACGGCGCCGACTTGCCCATAGCTGCGTTCGCTGACCTGGGCTCCGCTTTCATCGCCGAGCGGCGGTTTGGGCCAGGAATTCAGAACTTTTGCGCGGGTGACCGTTTCGCCGTCCGAATTCGTCCAAACAAACTCCGCGTCAAACATCTTTTCAGCCGCGGCTTTGTCCGTTTTGGCTATCGCCAGAACCAGAGCATGGTCAGCGGTCATTACGTCCTGGCTGTCGCCTGGCCTCTCTGTAGAATTCCCAGCGCTTTGCGGCAGGTTCAATGGTAGCCCGATCGTCGGCGCAAGACCCCCGAGCACCACCAATGCCAGATACATCATCCCTGCTACGAACATCCCGCTGAGCAAACTTTTCATGGCCTTTCCTCATTCCATGCATTTTGGTGGAATCCCGGTAACACGAATTCCATGCCATTATCACAAATTGCCGCCTTGCAGGCATAGCCGTTCACATTTTTCGTAGGCGGTGTCGACGGGTGGGTGTTCGTGGCCCGTCAATTCCTCCTGTAGAGTCTGGAAGTGAACGAGCTTCAATCCATCGGGCTTCGACACCCAGATGGGGTTGCATTGCGCGTTTTCATTGAGCAGGCACAGCGTTTTTGCGGATGCGGAATTGCCGTTCATGGGCGCCTCCAATTTCGTACCATGCTGCCTGCCAGGAGGCACTGCCGTCAGTGACGCGGATCACGTCAAGATGTGCGCAATGACCCGCCAATGCTCGGGCTATCACCGTTGTTAAACAATTACAGGGGCTATTGCAGCATCCAATTCGGGCCGACCAGTTCGCGCAGGGCCTGCGGGGTCGCCCAGGGCGCGGAGTTCGCGAAGCGTTTCACCCAATCTGGACCGGCGCCAATCTTCACGCGGTCGGGAGTAAATTCGGGCGAGAGGGTGTTGGCCATCAAGGCGTAACTCGCGCCGTCGCGAAGACGCAGCGCTTTCCAGCAGCCGCCCGGCACGGCCACGACGGGCCTTTGCCCGGCGGCGAGGTCGAGGCCAAGCGTTACTTTTTCCGCGCGGCCGTCGGGATGAAAAATGAAATAGTCCACCGGGCCGCCCTCGATGAGGATGTGCGTGTCGTCGGGAACGAGCCGGTGGAGATAGTTGATCGGCCGTTCGCGGGTGAGCATGTAATAGTTCTGGCTCTGCACTGCGAGCGCGCGACCCTCCACGTTCACCATCTGCTCCGAGCGGCCGATGATCCCGAGATATCCGGATTCCTTGGGCAAAACCGTGAGGTGGAGCGTTTGGATCACCTCGCGCGCACGCGCATCCGATCCCGTCTGGGGCGCGGCGCGGAGAGCGATCACACCGGCGATTGCCATCACTCCAACTATCAAAGCGAAGAGATATTTCATGGGCGCAAGTCTAGCAAGAACGGATGTAGAAATTGGAGAAACTAATCAATTCCCGCGGCGAGGATACTGGATTGTGGCGCTTACTAGTGCCAAATGAATTCGAGATCTACGAGGGGGGAATCGCCGTTGCAGAACAGGTGTACAATGGCCACCGCTTGTGGGCCCTTGGCCGGAATTCTTGTTGGCAATCGGACAATCGAAACGAAATCGCTCGTCAGAGGCATGGAAATTTTAGGAGGATCCATGGCGGAAGAAAAAAAGTTTGAGGGTGAAGGATTAAGCCGGCGCGAAGTAATGGCGCGCACCGGATGGGCGGGGCTTGGGCTGACTGCCGGACTCGTCGCAGCGGGAGGGGTGGAAAAACTTTGGGCGCAAATGGCGCCGCGCGTCGACGAATCCTCGCCGCGCATCTTCGGCGCTTCCGTGGAAAAACTTCCTCCAATTGACACCCGCTATCCGGTAATGCCTAGCTGGGGCACCGAACTGAAGCAGCTTGCGCCGAACGTGTACGCGTACCAGCAGGAAGGCGGCACCGGTCATCTGAATGCAGGGATCTCCAACGCCGGACTTTTCGTCGGAGAGGACTCGCTGCTGGTGTTCGATGCGCTGGGATATCCCGTGCAGAGCAAAGCCTTCATCGGCGCGGCTAAGAAGGCCGGCGGCGGAAAACAAATCTCTCACTTAATTAACAGCCATCATCACGGCGATCATGTGGCCGGCAATCAATTCTTTCTCCCCGCGCAGATTTCGAGCCATCCCTATTGTCGGCAAGAGGTCCTGAAGGCCATACCGAACACTCCGGCGTCATGGCCGAAAGCGGACGGCCTCGCCGATGGAACCGAAGTGCGCAAGCTCGTGCCGCCGACCGTAACGTTTGAAGACAACTTGATCTACAACATTGGCGGGAACACCGTGGAGTTCCGTTTCGTCGGGCCTGCGCACACGTGGGGCGACCTGGTGGCCTACTTGCCGCAACACAAAATTCTTTTCGCGGCGGACCTGGCTTTTTTCCACCTCGTGCCCTACTGCCACAACGCGCATGTGACCAAGTGGATGGAGTCCATCGACAAAGTGATGAAGTGGGACGTGGACGTGATCGTGCCGGGCCACGGGCCCGTCGGCGGAAAAAAAGATCTGGCGGAGTCGGGAGAATATTTCCGCTTCCTGAAGACCGAGGTCAAGAAGCGCTATGACGCGAAGATGAGCGCCGGAGCGGCCGCCGCGGACATCAAGATGGGCAAGTACGATAACTGGATGGGGCCGGAGCGGCTCTTGATGAACACCGTCCGCCTGTACGACGAATTCAAGGGCACGCTCACTCCGGACATCGACGTGGAAGGCACGAAGCAAGCGATTTTGGAATACAACTCGATCAAGGCCGGCGGGAAAAAATCGGCTTAAACGAGAGCGCGGAGAAGTTGGAATCGGGAAATGAAGCTGCGTCCTGAATCAAGTGAGATGTGGTTCGAGAAGCAGCTTCAGCTCGGCCACGAAACTTTCCAATTCTAAAACTCGCTCCAGCGTCGCCTCCAGGCGCTGCTTCTTCCACACGAACCAGGTCTTTCCCTTTTCCGTGATGCGCACGGTTAAATTGCCATCCAATAGAACGCACGGTTCGCCGAACACTCGAAATCCGCCGTTGGCGATAGGGTCGAGCAGCGCCGCGCAACTTCCCTTCCGCACGCCGACAGCGTTCGCATACAGGGGGAACGCGACGAGGATGAACTCCTTCGCGACCAGTCGCTCCAGAATGCCGATCTGCTGTGGGGAAAATTCGTTCATGGATGTAGGAGTTTAGATGGTTGATACCGCGCAGAAGGAAGAAAAAGGTTTTAACACAGAGAACACAGAGGGCCACAGAGAAAACCTTAACAGCCGAGAGTGCAACGATTCGCAATCTCTTAATTACTAATCACGGGCCACGGTTCGCGGGTCACTAGTCACCGCTCACTAATCACCAGTCACTTCTTCACGCCACGGCTGGATTGGCCTTGCCATCGTCGGAGGACGACTTCCCATCCTGCTCGAGCATTTCGATCAGGCGGCGCAGCGAATCGATCAGTTCCGAGCGGGTGACGTTGCTCTTGCGGAACTGGATGCGCAGCTTGAACGCCTCGTTCTCCGGGCGGTAATTGAAGATGAATGGCTGCGGGCGCGGACCGGCGTTTTGCTCTTCCTGGCGTTCGCGGCGGGCTTCGTCGCGCGTCAGGCCGGCTTGCGCGATACGATGGATCGCTTCCTGCATTTTGCGTTCGTTCGGCTGGCGCGCGACTTGCAAGAGCAGCGACTTCGAGACGATGCCGCTATCGACGCAAATCTTGCGCAGCGCTTCGGGAATCACCCGCAGCGACATGGTTTCGGTCACCGAGGAGCGCGCCTTGGCAATCTTCTTGGCGATGTCTTCGTGCGTGTATTCAAACTGCTCCGCGAGGCGCTGCAGGCCGTCCGCTTCTTCAAACGGGGTCAGGTCCTTGCGCTGCAAATTTTCGATGAGCGCGAGCTCGAGCGTCTCGGCGTCGTCCGCGATTTTCTCGATGCACGGAACTTCGCGCAGTCCAGCGGCGCGCGAGGCGTGGTAGCGGCGCTCGCCGGAAATGATGTGATAGCAATCGTCGCGCGGCATGAAGCGCACGAGCAGCGGTTCCAGGACGCCCTTTTCTTTTATGGATTCCGTGAGTTCGCGCAAATCGCCCAGAAATTTCCGGGGCTGATCGGGGTTGGGCCTGATTTTGTCGACCGGAACCATGCGGCCGATGGCGGCGCCGCTGAAGCTGGCGAGATTTTCTACGTAGTGCGCGTCATGCCGCATCTTCAGCGTGACGGGCAATCCCATTCTCTTCGACACGTTGGATAACCTCCAGGGCGAGCTTGCCGTAATCCTTCGCGCCGGGTGATTTGGGCGCGAAGGTCATGATCGTTTCCTTATAGGCTGGGCTCTCCTCCAGGCGCACATTCTTGCCGATGCGCGTCTTGAACAACACGCTGCCGAACACGGAACGAATCTGTTCGTGAGTGTCGCGGGAGATGTTGGTGCGCTTGTCAAACAGCGTGATGAGCACGCCGAGCACCTTGAGCGCAGGATTGGGCCGCGCGCGAATCCGCTCGTAGGTTTCGAGCAGGTCGTCGGTTCCCTCGATCGCGAAGTACGCGGCCTGAATCGGCACCAGCAGATGCGTCGAGGCCACCATCGCATTCACGGTGAGGATGCCCAGCGCGGGCGGCGTATCGATGATGATGTAGTCGTAGTCCTTCACGACCGGCGCGAGCGCGTCCTTGAGCTTGAACGGCGCGTCAAATTGCCCGGAGAGCTGCTGCTCGAGCTTGGCCAGCGCCAGCCGCGACGGCGCCACCGAGAGCATCGGGTACTTGGTCGACTTGATCACGCTCGCCATTTCGGCGCGGTGATCGCCCAGCACGTCAAACATCGACGCCTGTATGTCGGCCATATCGAAGAAAGTGATGCTCGAATTGCCCTGCGGATCGAGATCGATGAGAAGCGTTCTTTTTTTGCGAAGAGCAATTGCGGCAGCAAGATTAATGGCTGTGGTCGTCTTCCCCACGCCGCCCTTCTGATTGGCAATGGTCAGGATGGCGGTCATAATCCGCCCCGACGTCGTCGGGGCATAAATCCTCCCTGGGCGGCAACTTCCCCGCAAAAATTTTTCGGGATTGCCCCCAGCACCTAACAGCGCACGCCCAAATCTACTCGCCCATTGGAATGAGTGCAAGTGAAAAAGCGAGTTCGGGCTTTACAGACGTGGGTTCGTCACGAGGCCGAACCTCAATCTCGCGTCAAGCGTCGGGCGCGGAGACCAGTCTCCGTCGGAGACCAGGCTTACTCGTAGACCTCGCGGCGGTGCGCAACCCGCACCACGCTCACGAGCTTCGCGCTGTCGTCGATGACGTACACCACACGCATGTCACCGACCCGGATGCGCCACAGATCTTTAATATCCTTTCAGCTTCTTGCACCCTGCGGGACGTGGGTTGTCGGCCAGCGCCAAAATTTTCCGGTCTACGCGCGCGAAAACCGCATCGTCCAGGGAATCCAATTCTTTCTAGGCCGATTGTTTGATTTCGAGAGAGTACTTAGCCACGAGTGCGCGCGCGCTTCAGGCGGGCTGCGCGATAGTGTTCGTAGGGGATGCTTTTTTCCTTGCGCCGTGATTCGGAGACGAGACCGTCCCAGAAATCCTGCCAAATGGCCCCGTGCTTTTTCAGGTCGATCAGAACGCCGACCTTGCGGCCTTTCTCATCGGTTAGAAACTGGATTCCGCCCATGACTTGAATCTACGCGGCACGTGAAATGAGTGCAAGGGAAAAAGTGTTTGTGGCGCAAGCAAACGGCTGCCCGCCCTAAAAACGGGCGGCCTCTACAAAACCCAGCAGCCTCCATGGTGAACGGTTTTGTAGCGGCCGTTCCGTCCCGCGTACTTCGGGACGGAACGGGCATCTTCACGGTCTGAGTTACTCCCCATCGTCCGCCGGGTTTGCCGGCACGCGACGTTTGAAGTTACTCTCGAAATTGGGAGGAACCGCCAATGCCGAGGAAGAAGAAAAAACTGTCACTGGACGAAGCGGCAATGGCCCTCACACGGATCGCCGAACAACATCTATCTAAGCGTTCGGAGGAAGAGCAAGAATCGAGGGTCCCTGCCTTTTCTCGCGTGAATTTCAAGAAGAAGGCTCGTGGAATTCCTTCCAGCCCGAAAATCCCCACCCTTGCATAACCCGCAAGGATGGGGCACCCGCGCTGCCACATTGTCCGGAGGTCCTATGAACTTCGTTGTTATCGGCACGGATCACCGAATGCAGAATTCTGAGGCAGGCTTCGAGGCGCTGCTGCGCGCGTGGTTAGATCGGCGGTTTTTTGAGCCACTCGAAGCAATTGCCGAGGAATATGCAGAGAACATCGGCGAATCAGTTGCGCAGCGTCTCGCGCGGGAGCGCAATTTGCTTTGGTACAATCTCGACATGACGACCGACGAAAAACACAAGGCAGGGATACTTGCAGAGCAACGCAACCGGCCAATATCGACTGACACGCTTGCGTACCGCGTCCAATCAGATAAGGTAAGAGAAAGCGCCTGGTTCGACAAGCTAGTAGGTTCCGGCTCTCGAACTACGGTCGTGATATGTGGCTACGTCCACTTTGAATCGCTCGTAAGAAGGCTCCGAGCGGATGGCCACGCGGTAGATTCGCGTGTCTACCTTGATTGCGTTCCCGAAATTCGAGACCTGCCAGCAACGCCCTGACTCAATTTCTCGCGCTGCGGTTCTCCAGCCCGGGCCAAGCGGCCAATCTGTTCGCCGGGTCCCCCACCCTCTTGATCTTCAAAGGGTGGAGGTTTAGATTCCCCGAATGACGGGAAGTAATGAGATGAGTGGAAATTCAAGTCCGAAAATCCCCACCCTTGCATAGCCTGCAAGGATGGGGCACTCGGCGCCTAGACATGGAATTCAGGAGCACTTATGTTTCTACTTTTAGAATCGAAAAATGAAATCGCGGCGGCCCAGCAAAAACTAAAGGCCACCATTCGGCGGGAGTTCAAGAGGAAGGCAATAAAAAACATCGGGTACCCAGGTGGGACAACTTTCGACGCCGAGGTCCTCACCGATGGACGGTATTGGTTCTGGTCGCACGACCACCGCGCAATGGACGCCCCGAATCCCCGACGGCTCAACTGGTTTGGGTTGTTTTGGGCGGATAGCGATCTGCAAATCGCCGTGGAGGTTAACACTCCGTATAAAGGACGAAACGACCGAGTTGGCGGCTACTTCGGGCGTGACGCTGATACTGGGGCAATCTACCTTTTCCATTCTGGGGGCGTTCGGGGCGGCAGGAAGGGAGTCGGAAAGGACGCATTCTTGGCGTGGACCGATAAAGTTCCAATGGAAGCCGTTGATTCTTCAGGAGAGCCTCGCAACGGCATTCTCGTGATGCCCATCGAGGGTAAGGCCGCAACTCGATCTGCCGTTCGCTACATCGACGAAATTGCCCGTTTCAAGCAAGCTGTGCGACAGGGCCTCCCAGACAAAGCGGGATTCAAGCGGAAGCAGAAAGAATACCGCGACTTCTATTCCGAGCCGCGTGGCAGGCGCAAGGGGAAAAGGTCCGCACAGATAGATTACATTTCGCGTCACGGCGACATTGTTGATGGCGTCGAGGGCTGGCGGAAATCGCAGCCACTCAAAAACGGCGCTCGAATTGTAAAGAACGTCTTCATGGACTTAGGTCTTGTTATCGGAAAGGACCGAAAACTTGTCGAAGTCTATGAGGTGAAGCCAAGCACCGCCCGCGGTGAAATCTACCATGCAATCGGCCAACTGATGGTTCACGGGACGGCCGAACAATGCCAAAGAACAATAGTGCTTCCTGAAAAAGAGCCTATTGCTTCTGACCTCACACACGCTCTGAAACGGCTGGGGATTCGGCAACTGAAATTCAAACTCGACGAGTTGAAGGCGACAATAATTTAGGATACGGTCGCCGAGCGTTAGTTGCTCGGCCGTATTGAAATAGGAGGCTTTTCGTTCAGGAAGGGCGGGTGCCCCACACTTTGTGATCTTCAAAGGGCGGGGATGTGATTCCTGAGATGACGGGAAGTGATGAGCTGAATGGGAATCCAATCCCCATGATCCCTAACCTTGTCCGTTGCGGCGAACAAGGATGGGACACCCGCCCCGGTTTCGACTAAACTTACGACCTCGCTGGCTTGTCAGCACCATTGGGCCCGCCAACAAAAAGGAGATCAAATGGCGAGATTTGTCCTCGTGCATGGTGCATTCTCCGGCGCATGGATCTGGGGGCCACTGATGGACCGTCTGAAGGCGGCCGGGCATTCCGTGGAAGCGTTCGACCTGCCCGGTTCGGGTGACGACCGCACGCCTGCGAGCGAGGTCAGCTTGGATGCCTGCGCAGCCCGCCTGTGTGATGTACTGGCCGCCAATTCCGAGCCGGCAGTCGTGGTCGGCCACAGCATGGGCGGCGTCATCGCGACACAAGGAGCGGCACGCTGTCCCGAACGTGTCGCAGCGCTCGTCTACGTGGCGGCGTTCTTGCCAAAAGACGGGCAGAGTCTTCTCGACTTAACGAAGCTTCCGGAGGGAGCCGGCGATCAGGTCCAAGCCAATATTGTCGTCGAAGGAGAGCCTCCCGTCGGCGTCATGCCGGCGGCCGCTTCGCGGCACGCGTTGTATGAGTGCTGCACGGAGGACGTCGCGGCGTGGGCCATCGCACGGCAGTGCCCGCAACCGGTCGCGCCTTTCGCGACGGCAGTCTCCATCCCGCGCGGAGCCCTCGACGGCATCAACCGGTATTACGTGCTGTGCAACGCGGGACAGGGCCATCCCGCCGGCATTGCAGCGACGGATGATCGCCGAGAACGTGTGCGCCGAGGTTGTTGAGCTCGACACAGATCACACGCCTCACCTGTCGAGGACGGACGAACTGGCCAAGGCTCTCCAGCGATTCGCGACGCACTTGTCCGCAGGCGCTGGAAGGGTCGCCACAAGGTGAGACGGTTCGTGCCAATGAAGCCCCACAGACTGAACAGGCTGCGGAAAAAATGTCTTGTTTTGTCATTCTGAGCGAAGCGAAGAATCTCTCTTCGATTTGAGTATAAGAAAAGAAACAAGGAGAGATTCTTCGCTTCGCTCAGAATGACAGCGCTTTGAGTTTTTTCGCAGGCTGTGAAGTGTGTGCTACCTGTGGCCGACGGGGATGAGGCGCCCTGCAACTCCCGTGTCGTCGGCAATCCGGATGTTAATCGGCAGCTTTTTAATACGCCGTCACTCGGGCATAATCGCCTGAGTGGGCATGCGGACTACTTTTCCCGCCGGGCGACGGCACGTCCTCGGACTTCAGCGGTGGAAGTTGGAAAAGTATCGAAACTAACCCAGCGATCGAGGGAGAGAGCAGAAATGTCTTCGGAACCGACGGGGAAACACGCAGGCCCGGGCGCAGCGAGCAACCAGCCTGCAGTCCCCGAGACTACGTTTGCCGACCAAGTACGCACCTTGTTGTACCTTGCTCGAATTGGCAGCCTTTCGACGCTATCGCGCAAACAGCAGGGATTTCCTTTCGGATCCGTGATGCCCTATGCTCTGGACGAAAACGGGCGTCCCATCTTCCTGATCAGCACGATGGCCATGCACACTCAAAATCTGCAAGCGGACCCGCGCGCCAGCCTGTTAGTGACTCAGCCTGACGCCGGCGGCGATCCGCTGGGGGCGTCCAGGGTCACATTGCTGGGAAATGTTTTGCCGATCCCCGAGGCGGACGTGGCCGAAGCACGGAAAGTTTACCTGGCGCGATACGCCAACAGCAAAAACTGGGTGGACTTTGAAGACTTTTCCTTTTACCGCATGGACGTGATGGACGTTTATTATGTGGGAGGCTTCGGCGTGATGGGCTGGGTCCCCGCTTCGGAGTACGACCACGGGCAACCGGACCCGCTGGCGGACGCTGCAACCGACATCATCCAGCACATGAATACCGATCATGGGGATGCGCTCAAGCTACTTGCGCGGGCATTTGCCGGGATTGACTCTCAGGAAGCGGCAATGACTTCGGTCGACCGGCTCGGCTTTCACATACGATTGAAAACCCCAGGCGGTTCGCGCAGCGCACGCATTGCATTCTCACGCGAAGTGGGCAGTCCTGCGGAGGCGAGAAGCGTTCTGATTGAGATGGTGGCGCGAGCGCGGCAAAAGTGAGCATCGGCCGGATGCTCCGCCCTTCCTGAACTTCAAGGCGTGATCGTTTAGGTTCCTGAAATGACGGGAAGCAATGCGATCAGTGGGAATTCAAACGCGAAAATCCCCGGCCTTGTCCGCTGCAAGTAGCACAGACTTCAGTCTGTGGGGTTTCATTCGATCTTGGCTGGCGCGCACGATCTGGGTTCGCTAACGGAACCCCACAGACTGAAGTCTGTGCTACCTGAGGCCCACAAGGATGTGGCATGCGGCGCTAATTACCCGGCCGTATCGGAATAGGCGGCTTTTCGTTCAGGAAGCGCTGCCGGAAACTCAGTTCATCCGAGATCGTGTAGATGGTTTCGGTCATGACGCCATCGGTTTTCAGCTTGAATGTCAGCTTTCCATCCCAGGGTTTCGTGTAGGCCTTTGGGTCATCGAACGTAAAGTTGAAAACCAAGGTTTCCGGGTCGACTCGACGGATGCGCTCGATCATGTGGAGATCTTCGGTATGCGGGTGGCCGATGGGATCGAGCCACGTGGAATCCTTGAAACCCACCGAATCCACTACCAGCGTGTCGCCTTCCCACTTGCCGACGGATTCCCCAAACCAGGTGAGGTCCGGAACTTCGGAATGCGGCTTGTTGAGGGCAATCTCACGCCAGGATTTGTTGTACTCCCAGAATTGATAAACGTAGTCCGGGGTTTGCACAATTTTGAATCGCATCGGATGAATCGAGGCGCGCGGATAACCGTCCGGATCGGCAAATTTCAACGCCGGATCCGTAGTCTTTTCCAGGCTTGCATTCGGTCCGTAGACCGGCCGCTCGGTCTTCATCCGCTCCAATGACCAGGACGTGTACGGAATATCGCCCTCGGCTCCTGGCTTCTTGGCCATCGGATCGGAAGGACTCAAGGACTGAATGGCTACGCCCTGCCAAATTCCGGATAGATCGGGCGGCTGGGAAACCGGCTTTCCGGCAGTCTTCGCGGAACACCCGGAGATAAACCCGAGCATTCCCAAGAGCCATATCGCTGACCAACCGAATCGTTGCGAAGCGAGGAATCTGTCATTCTTAGATTTAGACCCGAGAGAGATTACTCGGTCGCCGCGGCGGCCTCGGAATGACAAAAATTGGAGTGATCGATTTCGCATTTTCATGCGCTCCTCATTGCGCCAAAGCACGGCCAAGCTCTTCGCCGTTGGCCTTGGTCAACTTGATGAGGCGCCCGACTCTCCCGCCCTTCTGGGCGGGATTGAACGTCACCTTGATGGCGTCTCCCGTCTGGAGGCTCTTTCTGTTCCAGCCACGGCTCACCATGACCGGCGGCGAGCTGGCCTCCAGGAGCCAATGCTTCACGTTTCCTTTGTCATCTTTGGCGTCCAAACCGATCTCCACGTGAGGATTCGTCCATACGAACTCGGTCACGGTCGCATCTACAGTGATCTGTTTCGACACGTCATATAACGACGTGCCACCATGGTGCGCGAAGAGCGGAAGAGCCGTCAGAAGCAGACCGAGGGCGAGCACTTTGCCTTTCATCGGCAACCTCCAGTAATTCCCTAGACGAAAGCCAAACCCATGCATCGGCAAAGTGAGAGAGATTCTCTTGCGCCTAGCATTGGGCCGAGAACGCGCCGCTAAACATGATGTGGGTGCGTCTCCGTATGCGCATCATGCTTCGGACGGGCCGTCGTCCACAATGTTTTTTTACTGGCATTGGCGGAAGCGCAAGCGAAGATGCTGCCGGCACAGGTTTCCCTGCGCGACGTGTTATTCTCTCCCCGGAAAAAGCGGGCCGTGGCGTGCTTTCGGTTTCAGTAGCACAGCCACTCTTGGCTGTGTGGTTTTGTAGGCCGCACATACGCAACCTGCTCAATGACGATTGCAAATACCGCACAGCCAAGAGTGGCTGTGCTACTCGAGTTGAAGGGCGACGATGAGTGCTGTCGAGCCAGTGCCTCCTCCCACGCCACCAGGTAACCTTGCTGACGCGTCTTCTTCTATGGATGAGGACACCGACTGGATCGGAGCTTCCGCGCTGCGCAAAGCCAGCGTGCGCCTCATTCCGCTCATCGCCATCGCTTACGGCGTCGCGTATACGGATCGCGTGAACATCAGCTTTGCCGCGCTGCAGATGAATCGCGACCTGCACTTCAGCGCCTCGAGCTACGGCTTGGGCGCGGGGCTTTTCTTCCTGAGCTATGCCGCTTGCGAGATTCCCTCGAACTTGTTGCTGTACCGGTTCGGCGCTCGCCGCTGGATCGCGCGAATCATGTTCAGCTGGGGACTCCTGGCGATGTGCATGATGTTCGTGAAGACGCCGCTGGAATTCTACGCCGTGCGTTTTCTGCTGGGCATGGCCGAAGCGGGCTTCTTCCCCGGAGTGGTCTTCTATCTTAGCCAGTGGTTTCCGTCAAACGCGCGCGCGCGAACTGTCAGCCGCTTTTACGTTGCGCTGCCGCTCAGCTCTGTCTTCATGGGAGGACTTGCGGGTGCGCTGCTCAATCTTCAGGGCCGCCTCGGCCTGGCCGGCTGGCAATGGCTGTTTCTGGCGGAGGGTTTGCCGGCCGTGATTCTCAGCGTCATCTTTCTCGCCTATCTACCGAACACGCCGGCCGAAGCCAGGTGGCTCACCGGTGAGGAACGAGACTGGCTGTCGAATCAGCTGCGCGCGGAAAATGCGGCGATTGGCGAGCACCATGCGGAGGGAGTGTTCCGCGCCATATTGAACCCCCGTGTGTGGCAGCTCGGCATTTTTTTGCTCTGCATCTACATTGGCTTCTACGCGTTCTCGTTTTCGGCGCCGGTGCTCATTCAGCAAGCCACCGGGCTTAGTAATACGAATGTCGGGTTCGCGATTGCGATCATGGGAGTGTTGGGCGCGCTTGGCCTGGTGCTCAACGGGCAGCACTCGGACCAAGCGGGCGAGCGCTACTTGCATCTCGTCGTCCCTTGCGTCCTGATCGCCGCGGCGTTTGTCGTGGGAGGCCTTACCGTCGCGCCGATCTTCGCGATCCCGGCCTACGCGATCATCTTCATCGGGTTCAATGCGACGGCAGGACCCTCTTGGGCCATCGCTTCCAGCTTTCTCACGGGCAGATCCGCGGCTGCGGGCATCGCCACCGCGAACACGATCGCTATTGTGGGAGGATTTCTCGGCCCCTATTGGATGGGCCGTGCGAAAGATTTAACTGGAAATTATCAGACCGGCCTGCTGACGCTAGCCGTTCCGGCATTTGCCGGCGCAGCCATTTTGCTTTTCATGCGGCAGCAGACGGAACGACGGAAGTAGAACAGGCTTCAGCCTGTTTTCTTTTGACTGCTGAATGCCTAACAAAAGTCAAAACCTGACAGGCTGAAGCCTGTCCCACTTAAAGCTACTCGCCTGTGATCGGCTGGAACGATTCGTAAGGCAGCGGACGAATCTCCGGGTTGCGCATGATGACTCGGGCGCAGGTATTCCACCGGAGAATCGCATCGTCATTTCCCACCGGGCGCAGACCTTCGGCGCGCTCGAAGTGCTCCATGGCTTCGCGGAGCGCGTGATAGGCGACCGAAGCGCTACCCGGCCCGCCTTGGTGAAGATGAGCGTGCGCATTTCTCTCTGAAATTATCCCGGCATAGTAGGCGCGCTCGTAGTCGCCCTTGATCTGGGACAGAACTTCCCGAGCCTTGGCCACGGTCATTCCGCTGCCAAACTGATCGGTTCGCGCCAGCAGCAGCGAAATCAGTGCCTGCTGGTGGTCGGGCGCCACCGTCAAAATATCCAGGCAGATGCTTTCTGCAAGACTGGGTTCGCTCAGAAGGCGGTAGCGTTCCACTTTTGCAATCGCCTCCGGAATACTCTCCACGGAGATAGGCTTTAAGTCGAAATGCATAAAGACCTCCTATCGCCCATTCGGGCTGAAAACGCGGAACAGCTTTGAGAGTGGATCGAAGAATCGATCCACGACACGTTCCTTCAGGGGAATAATCGCGTTGTCGGTAATGGTGATGTTTTCCGGGCAGACCTTCGTGCAGCATTTCGTGATGTTGCACAAGCCGATGCCCTGCTCTTTTCTCAAATCGCCGAGGCGATCCTCCACGTCGAGCGGGTGCATTTCCAGCGCGGCCGCGTACACCAGAAATCGCGGGCCGATGAACTGGTCGTGCATGTGGTGGTCGCGCAGCACGTGGCACACGTCCTGGCAGAGAAAGCACTCGATGCATTTCCGGAATTCCTGCACGCGGTCCACGTCCGTCTGCGCCATGCGCCAGGTTCCGTCGGGCGCATCGGGAGGCCGCGGCTTGAATTTTTTGATTTTCTTTTTCACTTGGTAATTCCAGGAAACATCGGTGACCAGGTCCCGAATGTGCGGAAACGCCTTCATCGGCTCGACCGTTACCGGCCGCTCGAGCGGAATCGAATTCAGGCGCGTCATGCACATCAGCTTTGGCGAGCCGTTGATTTCCGCGGAGCAGGAACCGCATTTCCCTGCCTTGCAATTCCAGCGCACGGCGAGATCGAACGCTTGCGACGCCTGAATCTGATGAATCGCGTCGAGCACCACCATTCCTTCCGAAATTTCGATGGTGTAATCGCGGTATTGCCCGGCGCCTTGCTCCCCGCGCCAAATTCGGAACGTTGCGGTGGACATCACTTCATCTCCTGAATGATCTGCTTCAGTTCATCCGGCATCGGCGGAATCGGTTCGCGGCGTAACAGGACCTCGCCCGAAGCGCCTTTCGAGACCACGATGTTGAAGCCGGCGTACTCGTCGCTCTTCGCGGGGTAGTCGTCGCGGAATTGCGCGCCGCGGCTTTCTTTTCGTTCCAGCGCCGCTCGCGTAACCATCTCCGACACGATGATCAGGTTTTGCAAATCGAGGGCCGTGTGCCACCCGGAGTTGTATTCGCGGTGTCCCGGCACTCCGGCGTTCTCGGCCTGCTTCTTGTATTCCTCGATGGTATGGAGAGCCTGGAGCATTTCATCTTCCTGGCGGACGATGCCCACCAAATCCTGCATGGTCTCCTGCAAAGCATATTGAATGATGTACGGCGCGGGGCCGTGGTTCTCAAAAGGCTTCAGCGCGTGAATCTCCGCCGCCGCCAGCTCGTCCGGATTCACTTTCCCCTGCGTATGTTCTTTCGCAAAGCGCGCCGCGTAGGCACCGGCTCGCTTGCCGAACACCAGCAAATCGGAAAGCGAATTGCCTCCCAGGCGATTTGCGCCATGCAGTCCCGCCGCGCATTCACCGGCAGCGAACAGTCCTGGAACGTCGGTCATCTGCGATTCAGCGTCCACGCGCACTCCGCCCATCATGTAATGCGTAGTCGGTCCGACCTCCATGGGTTCTTTTGTAATGTCGATACCCGCGAGTTGCATGAACTGGTGGTACATGCTGGGAAGTTTTTTCTTGATGTGTTCGGGGGCGTTGGGAATTCTATCCTTGATCCAGGCGATGTCGAGGAACACGCCGCCGTGGGGGCTCCCGCGTCCCTCGCGCACTTCTGTCCGGATGCAACGCGCCACGTGATCGCGCGTCAAGAGTTCGGGAGGGCGGCGGGCATTCTTGTCGCCTTGCGTATACCGCCAGCCTTCCTCCTCGTTGTCGGCAGTTTGGCCCGCGTAGAGCGGCGGAATGGAATCGAACATGAAGCGGCGTCCTTCCTTATTCCGTAGAACGCCTCCATCGCCTCGAACCCCTTCCGTGACCAGAAGGCCGCAAACGCTCGGAGGCCAGATCATTCCGGTCGGGTGAAACTGCACGAATTCCATGTCCTGCAATCCCGCGCCCGCCTCGTAAGCAAGCGCCAGGCCGTCGCCCGTGTACTCCCAACTGTTGCTCGTGATTTTGTAGGCCCGCCCGATCCCTCCCGTCGCCAGCACCACCGCCTTGGCCTGGAAAAGATGAAACCTGCCGCGCTCGCGGTCATAACCAAATGCGCCGACCACGCGGTCGCCATCCTTCACTAGCGTCACGACCGTGTATTCCATGAAGACGTCGAGGCCCAGATGAATTCCGTGGTCCTGCAGTGTGCGAATCATTTCCAGGCCGGTGCGGTCGCCCACGTGCGCGAGCCTCGGATACCGGTGGCCGCCGAAGTTGCGTTGCAAAATGCGTCCGTCAGGCGTGCGATCGAAAAGCGCGCCCCATGCTTCGAGTTCGCGCACGCAATCGGGCGCTTCCTTGGCGTGCAGCTCGGCCATCCGCCAGCTGTTCAAGTACTGTCCGCCCCGCATGGTGTCGGCGAAGTGAACGCGCCAGCTATCGCGGTCATCGGTGTTGGCGAGCGCGGCGGCGATGCCGCCTTCGGCCATAACCGTGTGCGCCTTGCCCAGAAGCGATTTCGTGATCACCGCTACTTTCACGCCGGCGGCCGAAGCTTCGACAGCGGCGCGCAAACCGGCGCCTCCCGCGCCAATCACCAGCACATCGTGCTCGTGCTTTATGTACTCGGCCACTAGAAGATCCTCCAATCGGTCCACACGCCCATCGAGCACATCCGAACGTAGAAGTCGGAAAACGCGACCCAGATCAGGCTGCACCAGGCAAAAAGCATGTGACGGCGATTGAGACAACTGACGCAGTCGTAGGCCTGCTTGCGAACCGGCGCGCCGGAAATACGGTCGCGAATTCCACCGACGAGGTGCCGAAGAGAGTGGCACCCCAAGGCATAGCAGCTGAGCAACGTCACATTGACCAGCAGTACAAGCGAGCCGACACCCATGCCAAAGTGGCCGTCAAACCAAAAACCATCCCATGCATCACGGGCAAGGATGACGAGGAACACCAACGCGAGGTACAGAAAATAGCGATGGACATTTTGCAAGATGAGCGGAAACGAGCGCTCCCCCAGATACGTCTTGCGAGGTTCGCCTACGGTGCAAGAGGGAGGATCTGCCCAAAAGGCTTTGTAATACGCACCGCGATAATAGTAGCAAGTCACCCGGAAGCCGCCCGGCGCCCACAGGATGAGCATCGCGGCCGTAACCCACGCCGGCATCCACTCCGGCCTTATTCCGAACCATGCGTGCAAAGGATCGCCAAACAATTCCGGCGAATACATCGGAGAAAGGTATGGGCCAAACCTGTAATGCTGGCCCTGAAGAGCCGCCCAAGTGGAGTAAACAATGAAACCGGAAAGGCCGAGAAAAACAACTAGCGGCTGCACCCACCAATTATCGACTCGCGAAGTTTGCGCAAACTGCGAGCGCACCAACGGCACGTCAACTTGAGCCATTGCGGTTCTCCTGACTTTTCGGGGCTTGTTCGGCGGTAAAAGGGATCGCGTGCTGGACATGCCATTGGGGGGCCCTGATGTTGCAAGGCCGTCCTAGCAGCGCCGGGGCCCGATGTACGTTCTGGCCTGGGTCACCCCCCAAAGATGTCGTGTTGATTGAGGTTGAGTCTGCGGGGGTAGGTACCACGAAAAGAAAATCGGTGTCAACTTGAATTTGCGGTTTGCCCTCGCGGCGCGCGCAGGTCGCGCGCTGCTATTGCCCATCTTGCAGGACAAACTGTTCTATTGGAAGGAAGACATTGCGTTACGGAATCCGTCCTAGATCGAAGAAATACGTGTTGACACGGCGGATTCAATATCAATAGAGTCCCGCTAAAGACCGGCAAGAAATACAGGCCGAACGCCAGAACGATTGTGCGCACAGGCTTGGAGGAGCGTTGACGTGAAGAAAATTCTTATTATCGCAGGGACCGTCACAGGACTCGTGTTGTCGCTACCCGTGCAGTCGCGCGCTCAGCAGCAGGCGCACTCGGCGCCAGCGAAGCAAGCGGCCGGCGACCTCAAAGCGACCAGGGATATCAAAATCATATCGAGTGCCGGCGCGCGCGCCTTGGCGGACGCCTGTTCCGCTTGGGCCGAGCAAAACAAGAAAGTCGTGGCGATGGCAATTCTGGATTGGGGCGGCAATCTGATCGAGTCCCACGCCATGGAGGGCGCGTCGATGAATGCGATCGACACTGCTCTGTTAAAGGCAAAATCGGCCTTGCGCTGGCGACGCCCCACCTCGGAGACCAATAAGATGGTCCGGAGCGGCGAGAATTTGGCGCCGACTTTTATGCACGACTTCCCGCAACCCGGCGCGCTTCCAATCGTGGTCAACGGCCAAGTCATTGGCGCGATGGGTGTATCTAGTGCGGACGGTGAAAAATGCGCCCAGGCGGCGATCGACGCGGTGTTCAACGGACAAGCGACCTCTTCGGCGCCGTAATTCGGGAGCAATCGCGCAGGGAACTGGCAACCAACAGCTCCCAATTCCAGTACCGTTGCAGCTACATCTTGTATCGGCCGAGGTCTTCGTCGGAGAGGCCTTCGAGCCATTTGCGGAGTTCTTCGCTGGTGGATTTTTCGGAGATGGCGCTGGAAATTTTCGAGCTCTTCAGGACTTCGTCTTCCACGAAGATGGGGCAATCGACGCGCAGGGCCAGGGCGAGGGCGTCGCTCGGGCGCGAATCGATGGAAAAAATTTCGCCGTTGCGCTCCACCCAGATCAGCGCGTAAAACGTGTCGTCCTTCAGGTCGTTGACGACTACTTTTTGCACGCGCACATCGAGGCCCAGGAAAACGTTGCGCAGCAGGTCGTGCGTCATGGGACGCGGCGTCTGCACTTTTTCGATTTCTAATGCGATGGCGTTGGCTTCGTAAATTCCCACCCAGATCGGCAGGACCGCGGTGCCCTGCGCATCCTTGAGCACCACGATGGGCATGTTCGTTACGGGGTCCATCATCAGTCCGCGGATTTTCATCTCAACTTCCATCGATGCCTCCCGGACGCAGAGCGCGGGGTGCGCGTGCAGCCCGCCCGAAAATCAGATCACGTGCTCGCCGACAAGGCAGTTGGGGCTGGCGCTCGCAACCTGCACCTGGACATATTCTCCCAGAAGGTTCTCCTGCGGCGAAGTGAAATTTAAAATGCGGTTGCTCGAACAGCGACCCGACCACTGGCCCGCACGCCGCGAGGCCCCGTCCACCAGCACTTCAAACGTTTGTCCTACCAGCGCCTCGTTGCGCGCGCGCTGGATTTCGCGCTGGCGATCCATCACTCGCGCGAGGCGTCGGCCTTTCTCTTCCTCGGGAATGGCGTCGGGCATGTGCTGCGCCGACGTGTTTGGGCGCGGCGAATACTGGAACGCGAACACTCCGTCATATTGCGCGGCGTCGAGCAAGGAAAGAGTTTCTTCGAGATCCTCTTCGGTTTCGCCGGGAAATCCCACGATGATGTCCGACGTCACGCTGATCGGCCGGCGCGCCTCACGAATCATGGCGATCTTTTCGAGATATTCCTCGCGCGTGTAGGTGCGCAGCATCTCCCGCAAGATGCGCGTCGAACCGGACTGCACGGGCAGGTGGACGTGGTCGCACAACTCCGGCACGGAATCGATCGCCTCGACGATGTCGCGTCCGAAATCCCGCGGGTGCGACGTTGTGAAACGCACGCGCCGAATTCCCGGCACCGCAGCCACCGCGACAAGAAGTTCCGCGAACGTCTTTCGTTTTGGCGACGGATCCCGGTAGGAATTCACCGTTTGCCCGAGGAGCTGGATTTCCGAGTAGCCCGCGTCGGCCAGCCGGCGCACTTCTTCGAGGACCGAAGCGCTCGCGCGGCTGCGTTCCGGTCCGCGCGTGAACGGAACGACGCAATAGGAGCACGCCTTGTCGCAGCCCTCGATGATCGTCAGATAGGCGCGAAAGGGATTGTCGCGCCGCGTAATTTCCGTTTCAAATGTCGCGTCGGTGTCTTTGTCCAGACCCATGACGCGGCGGTTTCCGGCTTCCAGTTCGGCAATCAGATCGGGCAGCTTGCTGTAACTCGCCGAGCCGCACACCAGGCGAACCCAGGGAGAGCGCTCGAAGATCTCCTCGCCTTCTTGCTGCGCGACGCAACCCAGCACGCCGATAATTTTTTCCTCGCCGGGATATTTCCGGTAGGCCCCGAGGCGGGAAAATATTTTCTGGGCGGCTTTTTCACGGATGCTGCAAGTGTTATAGAGGACCAGCCTGGCCGCGTCGATCGTTTCCACTTGATGGTATCCGCGGCCGAGGAGAACTCCGGCCACTTTCTCGGAATCGTGGACGTTCATCTGGCAGCCGAACGTTTCCAGATAGAAAGTTTTGTCTGCCGGCGCGCCAGTGGAAAGCGCAATTACGCTCTCCGGCGAACTGGCGTTCGCGCCGGTCAGGCTGTCGAGCCGAATATCGAATTGCTCCGTCATTCGTTTCGATTAAATCATATCACACCCATTTCAGGGGTCGCGTGGAGCAGGCTTCACTCGCTCTCCGAATACATCGTAATACGATCTGTTATACTACCCGGGCACAATCAAGCACTATTGCGCCCGTTATCGTTTGACCGCCTTTTGAGCGTGTGCTAGGTTGCCCGTAGGGGCCATCGACCGGCTTTCTGAGGGGGAGACCATTCCGCTATACGCTTTTTTGCTGTACGCCGGGCAACTTGACACGCTTATCGAGCAAACGGGCTGGGTTGCCCGTGTCGTTCTCGCGATGCTTTTGGCCTTTTCTCTTTTTTCCTGGGCGCTCATTCTCCAAAAGTTGGGGATGTTCTCGCGCATCAAACGCCAGACTTCCCTGTTTCTTCGCATCTTCCGCGCCAACAGAACTCTTCCCGACCCGAGGCAGATGGGCGGCGGCGGTTCTCCACTCGAGTCGGTCTACAATGCCGGTTACCGCGAGATCGAAAGCCAGGTCCGCACCGGAAACCCGCCCGGCAAAATCACGAGCCTCAATGCGGTGACCGTGAGCATGCAGCTGGCCGCCGGCGATGAAGTCCGTCGAGTGGAACGATACATGCCGTGGCTCGCGACCACGGGATCGGTTACGCCCTTCATCGGACTCTTCGGCACCGTGTGGGGCGTCATGGACGCGTTCACGGGATTAGGCACTGCCGGGGCCGCAAGTCTTCGCGCGGTTGCACCGGGCATCGCCGAGGCGCTGATCACGACGGCGGCGGGGCTCTTCACGGCCGTTCCCGCCGTGATTGCCTACAACCACTTTTTGCACAATATCAGAGACCTCAGCTCGCGGATGGATAGCTTCGCGTTGGAAGTCACGGCCGTGGTCGAAAAAATATATCCGGGCAACCGCGGGTGATTGAGAACTAGGTGACCTACCAAGGCCGCACAAAAGGCTGGTAGAAGAACAACAAATATGCCACAACTGGCTCGCCAAACCGGGACTTCTCTTTCGGAAATCAATATTGTCCCCTTCGTGGACGTCATGCTCGTCCTACTCGTAATCTTCATGATTACGGCACCGATCCTGCAGTCCGGCATCGAAGTGGACGTGCCCAAGACCAAGACGGTCAAGGAAATTTCCGAATCGCGCGTGGTCGTTTCGATCGATCGCGCGCAACGCATTTATATTGGCGACGACGCCGTCAACATCCATGAACTGGGTGACAAGGTCCACGCCCAAATGCATAATCCGCAGGGAGAGGCAGTCTTTCTCCGGTGCGATAAGACGGTTCCGTTTGGCGCCTTCGCTCTTGTTGTAGACACCATGCGCCAATCCGGCATCCAAAATATTAGCGTCGTGACAGAGCCTCTCGACGAAGCTCCTCACTGAGACTTATGGCTTATGCCCCACAACATCCCGGCGCCGAAAGCCTGAAGAAGCCCTTCTTCTGGTCCATCGTTTTTCACGGGCTCCTGTTCGGTTCGCTGACGGTTTCCACAATCTTCTCGCATAGCGGCGATATGTGGGGAAGCGCCGGAGGAGGAGAAGGTGCCGTTTCGGTGGGGCTCGTCGCCAAGCTCCCCGGAATCATGTTGCCTCGTCCCGACGTCGTTACGCAGAGCCAAGTGGTTGACACAACCAAAGGTCTCTACAAAGCCGAGCCGCCGAAGCCCCAACCCAAGGAAATCGAGCCCGACGTAAAAAAGATTCCAGAATTCGCAAAGGAAAAGACCCCCAAGATCATCTCTCGGCCATCCAAGGTTTTCGAGGATAAGACTCCACCACCAACGAATGCCGTTCCTTATGGCCAAGGAGGCTCCCCGGCGCTTCCTTACTCGTCATTCGCGCCGAATAATGGCCCAGCACCAGGGGGGGTGGGGTCCAACGGCTCCGGCCCCGGCGGTGGCGATTTCTCCGGCAGATTTCCTTCGTACGTGGATGCCGTGCGAAACCGGATAAGCAGCAATTGGTTGCAATCCACAGTAGACCCGACCGTGCGGTGGGCGCCGCGAGCCAATTTTACGTTTCAAGTTTTGAAGGACGGAACGGTAACAAACGTCCAGATGACGCAATCCAGCGGCAACAGTTCGGTCGACAGGTCGGCTTTGCGTGCGATTCAGAGCTCAAGTCCCGTGTCGCCACTGCCGTCGGGTTATCCAGGGACCAGCGTAACCGTCGAGTTCTATTTCGATTTTAGACGCTAGAATGTATGGGGATGATGCCAATGATAAGGAACTCAAATCATGGCCGTGAGCAAACGAGCGTGATTCAGCTGCATCGCAAGCGCTCGGCAAAAATACTCTCCCGTCTGAATCTATACCTGTGTTTATCAGTGTTCATCTGTGCCTCCATTAGCCTTTTGGCCTCAGCCCCGGCGTCAGCGCAGGACTGGTTTAAGACCGGCACAGGGCTTGGCGTTTCAAAGGCCCGCGTGGGCGTGGCGGATTTTGCGGCCAAGGACACTCCTTCCCAGCCTCTGGCTACATTATTCACTGACGTGGTGCGGACGGACCTGGATTTCAGCGGAATTCTCGACCTGGTGAGCAAGAGTTACAACCCGTTGCAGACTCCCGGGACGCCCGCGGAAGTCGACTATAAGGCGTGGTCCGGCGCGCCCGCCTCGGCGCAACTGCTGGCGTTCGGCAACTTTTCCGTCAACGCCAACAATGTGGAGATTCAAGCCTGGCTGAACGATGTCCGGGACGCTTCCCTGCCGCCGGTGATTGGAAAAGTTTATCGCGGCGAGGCTACCGAATCGCAGGTCCGCACGTTCGCGCATCAATTCGCCGATGAAATCATCGGAAAACTTTCCGGCGGCTTGCCGGGAATTGCGAGCACGCAGATTGCGTTTGTCAGCAATCGCAGCGGCAACAAGGAAATCTGGGCCATGGACTACGACGGCGAAAATCAGCATCAACTGACGCAGCTCCATACCATCTCCCTTACCCCACGGTGGTCGCCTGACGCTTCGCGTGTTGCGTTTACGTGTTACGCGCAGCCCGGCAGCGGCACCGTTCTGTCGGCCCAGATCTGCGTTTATTCCACACTGACCAGTCACTTGATTTCCTGGCCGCGCTTCAAGGGTACAAATTCGTCACCCTCCTGGTCGCCCGATGGCACGCAGCTGATGTTCATGTCCAGCATGCTTGGAAATCCGGAACTGTTCATCGCGGACGCATCCGGGCAGCGCCCGAAGCGACTTACTTTTTCGAATGGGGCGAATACATCTCCGTCCTGGAATCCGAAGACGGGCCAGCAAGTCGCCTTCGTGAGCGACCGCGGCGGCATCCCGCAGCTCTACACCATGAACGCGGACGGATCGAGCCAGGCCAAAGTGGATCTGCCGGACATGGGCTATGTCATCGATCCGGCGTGGTCTCCCAATGGCCAGTTGCTGGCGTTCAGCTGGCGGCGCCCCAATGGAAACTATGACCTCTATGTGATGGAAATTGTCACCCGGCAGCTCGTCGAATTGACGCGCGATGTCGGCCGAAACGAGCGGCCCAGCTGGGCCCCCGATGGCCGTCATCTTGTATTCGAATCCACGCGCACGGGAACGCGGCAAATTTGGTCCATGCTTGCGGATGGGACGCAGGCCCGCCAACTCACCAAACAGGGACAGAACGAGTCTCCCAACTGGTCGCCCAAATGAGGCGCTTTCAGGCGAACACGGCGGATTCAGGACACACGAGGTCGGACGGCTTAAGTTCGTATTTGCACTCGGAACCGAAGCTCACGTAAATTGTAAAAGGAGGAAGAAGAAGAAAGATGCGGACACGTACGCACGCCAGGTTTTTGTTTGGCACCCTGCTCGCGATCCTCGCTCTGAGCGTGGCATGTAAGAAGCCTGCGCC
The DNA here is from genome assembly GCA_963832265.1 of uncultured Acidobacteriota bacterium. Classification (GTDB taxonomy): domain Bacteria; phylum Acidobacteriota; class Terriglobia; order Acidiferrales; family UBA7541; genus Palsa-360. Next base: position 1,118,836 of record CAWHTN010000020.1, on the reverse strand, counting down.
CGTAGCGCCACCTCCACCCCCACCCCCTGTAGCGGCGCCGCCGGCAAGTCCGACGGTGAATCTGCAGGCATCTCCCACTTCCATTCAGAGAGGCGCGTCGGTCACCTTGACCTGGTCATCGACCAATGCGACCACCCTGAGTCTGTCGCCGGGAGTAGGCAACGTATCGGCGCAAGGCACTCAGCAGGTAAGCCCTACGGATTCGATCACTTACACGCTGACGGCCACCGGGCCGGGTGGATCGGCCGACGCCAATGTGCACATCACGGTCAGTGCTCCTCCCCCGCCGCCTAAGGCCGCCGAGCCTTCGCTGCAGGAGCTGTTTGATCGAGCCGTGAAGGATGCTTACTTCGACTATGACAAAGCGGATGTGCGCACTGACGCTCGCGATGCCCTCTCGCAGACCGCTCAGTTCATGCGCTCGTATCCGCAACTGAAAGTCGTTATTGAAGGCCATTGCGACGAACGCGGTTCCACGGAGTACAATCTGGCTCTTGGGGACCGGCGCGCCGCGGCGGCAAAACAATTCCTGACCTCGCTGGGAATTTCGGCGGACCGGATGGAAACGGTCAGCTACGGCAAGGAACGCCCGTTCTGCTCTGCTTCCACGGAAGAGTGCTATCAGCAGAATCGCCGGGCGCACATCGTCATGGGCAAGTAGCTGGAATCAACCTTCGGGGCTCGCAGGCCGCTCGTTGCGGGCCGGTGAGCCCCGGAGAACTTTCAGGAACGAACGAGGAGTTCCCCCTCGGAGGAGGTACACCTTGCGTATTAGATGGATTCTATTTTTTGGCGCCGCGATGTTCGCAGGAGCTCTCGGCGGCACGTTGTTTGGACCCGCGCCGGCGGGCGCCGTCGCGCGCGAGATCATTGAGCTCCAGACCGGCGTGACCCAGCTGATTCAGGGCCAGCAGAACATGCAAATGGAGATCACGCAAAATGCCGCCGTGCAGCGGACGCTGATCGAACAGTCGCTGGACTCCGTGAACAAGCTCAACACCTCCATGTCCGCCGTCCAGAAGACCACGCAGGATTTCTCGGCCGCTTCCGGCGCGCGCCTGGACACGATGGGCACGCAGGTGCAAGGCCTCTCGGACAACGTGGCCGACCTGCAAGCACGCATGGGCAAACTCGATCAGAAGCTGACGGACATCCAGAACACATTGCAAAACGTGGATTCGAAATTAGCCTCGCCGGCGCCTGCTCCAGGATTGGCTCCTCCCGCGGCGATGAACGCACCGAGCGGAAACGTCCCGACGATCCCGCCCGGAGGGCCTGCTGCCTCTGGTCCTCCTCCCGCATCCGCGGATGTGCTGTATTCAAACGCCCTGCGGGACATCAACGGCAAGCACTACGATCTCGCCACGCAGGAATTTCAGGACTACATGAAGTATTACGGCGACACGGACCTGGCTTCCAACGCGCAATTTTATCTTGGCGAAGTCGCGTTCATGCAAAATCAGTATCAAGTGGCGCTCGACGCCTACAACAAAGTGATTGAAAACTATCCGAAGAGTTTCAAGACGGCTTCGGCGCGGATGAGAAAAGGCCTCTGCCTGGCGGAGCTTGGCCAGAAGGCCTCCGCCGTTCGCGAATTGCGCGCGGTAGTTCGCCTGTACCCGGGCACGGATGAAGCCAAGCGCGCCGCCGCCAAGCTCAAGGAAATGGGCGCGACCGCTGGGTAGGCGGCGTGAATTGTAACTCGCGAATCGTGAAGGAGCGTTCCACTTAGGCTTTCTATCGCGCATTTCCTCTTTCTCTGTGACTTCTGCGTTCTCTGTGTTTAGAATTTTCCCGGCAAAATCTATCAACACTGTGAACAAGGAGACCGCCGCGCCGCCGATATAGGTTCCTTCGTACTTCAAAGTCTTCCACCCACAATTTGCGCGCCGCTCTTGGCCGTGTTATCTTCCTCAGTCAATTGGAGAAAAAATATGTCTGTGAACAAAGTAATTCTGGTGGGGCGTTTGGGCCGCGATCCGGAGACGCGCTACACCTCCGGAGGCCAGTCCGTCTGCCACTTTTCGCTTGCCACCGATGAATCGTTCAAGAGCAAGAGCGGCGAGCGGCAAAAGCGCACCGAGTGGCACAGGATTGTTGCTTGGGGGAAGAAAGCCGAGTTTGCCCAGCAATATTTGAAGAAGGGCCAAGAGATTTATGTCGAAGGCAGCATTAGAACGAATGAGTGGACCGATAAGGAAAATCAAAAACGGACCACTGTCGAAATCATCGCGTCGGATTTTCGGTTTGTTGGATCAAAGCAGGATTCAGGCGGCTCAAGCTACCGCAGCAGTTCCGCGGCTGCTGCTTCTGCAGACTTCGACGCCGAAGGAGCTGCCCCCGCGCCTGCGGAGCATGAACAGGCAGGTCCGGAAGTCACTGACGAAGATATTCCGTTCTGATCTTTAGTAGCACAGGCTTCAGCCTGTGGGGTTTCGTCCTTGCACGGATTAAAACCCACAGGCTGAAGCCTGTGCTACTCAAACCTACTCATATCTTAGTGCTTCGATTGGGTCGAGCTGCGCGGCTTTGTGCGCGGGATAGTAGCCAAAGAAGATTCCCACCGCGGCCGAAAAAATCACCGCGGCGATGATGGCCTTACCGGAAATGAGCGTGGGCCACGACAATAAATTGCTGATCAACGCAGACCCTACGAGTCCAAATATAATTCCTATAAACCCGCCCATCATGCTGAGCGTCACCGCCTCCACCAGGAATTGCCGCCGCACGTCGTCTTCGGTGGCGCCGACAGCCATACGAACGCCGATCTCTCTCGTCCGCTCGGTGACCGAAACCAGCATGATGTTCATGATCCCAATTCCGCCGACCAGAAGGGAAACCGAAGCGATTCCCCCGAGCAGGTAGGTCATGGTAGATTGCGTTTGATTCTGCAGGTCGGCGATGTCGGCTTGGGTGCGAATCAAAAAATCATCGTCGTCGCCGGTGCGGATGCGGTGCCGCTCGCGTAGCAGGCTAGTGATCGGAGCGACCGCCGCGACGGAAGCCTCCTGCGATACGGCCGACGCGGCGATGAACTGGAGCCAGGTGATTCCGGAAATTTTGCGTTGCACGGTGGTGTAGGGCGCGAAGATCACGTCGTCCTGATCCTGCCCCGTCACGTTCTGCCCTTTCGACTCCAGCACGCCGTCCACGCGGAACGGAAGGTTTCCTATCCGAATCGTCTTCCCGATCGGGTTTTCATCCACGAACAGAATTTTTTCGACGGTCGTGCCGAGCACGCAGACATTCGCGGCGATATCCACTTCCTCGTCGCTAAACGCCGACCCTTGCTGCACCGGCCAGGTTCGGATCTCGAAATAGTTCGGCGTCGTGCCGGTGATGCTGGTGTTCCAGTTCTGGTTTCCATAGACCACTTGCTGGCGGCTGGAGAGAGCCGGCGCGGCCTGCGCGATGAGCGGAATTTCCTTCAAGATGGCGTTCAAATCATCCACGGTGAGGGTTTTCACACCGCCGTATCCCTGCCGCACGCCGCCCGCCCGATTGCTTCCCGCCGAAATGAAGACGGCGTTGGTCCCCATGGCCTGGATGCCCTGCTGGACGATGTATTGCGCCCCCTGACCAATGCTCACGACGGCGATCACGGCGCCAACTCCGATAATGATGCCCAGCATCGTCAGGGCCGAGCGCATCTTGTTGCGCGCCAGCGCCCGCAAGGCGAGACGAAATGTGTTCATGAAGTCCATGTGCGAATCACGCGCCCGCCAAAATCATGCGGTCGTATCGGCCTTTGCCAGCCTTTGGGACTCCTCTTCCGCATCCTCGGCCGCCTGCTGCTCGGCCGTGGGAAGCGATTTTAGCACCTCGCGCGCGTCGAAGCGGTCCTGCACAAGACTGTCCCTCTTCAACTTGCCGTCGCGAAACAGCAGCGTGCGCTTCGCGTATTGCGCGATGTCGGGCTCGTGCGTCACCAGTACAATTGTCAGTCCCTGTTCGTCATTCAGCGTCTGAAGAATTTCCATGATCTCGACCGACGTGCGGCTGTCGAGGTTCCCGGTTGGTTCGTCGGCAAGCAGAATCGACGGCCGGTTCACCAAACCGCGGGCAATGGCCACACGCTGCTGCTGCCCGCCGGAGAGTTGCGAAGGATGATGCCCGGCGCGGTCGGCGAGTCCTACACGGGTGAGCGCTTCCATGGCTCGCTTGGCCCGCTCATCGGGGTTGATGCCTGCGTAGACCGTGGGCAATTCCACATTCTCAAGGGCCGAAGTCCGCGACAGCAGATTGAATTGCTGGAACACAAATCCCAGTTTTCGGTTCCGAATGCGCGCCAGTTCCGTTTTCGTCATCCCCGAAACGTCGACGCCGTCTAAAAAGTAGCGCCCTTTGGTTGGGCGGTCCAGGCATCCCAAAATATTCATGATGGTTGATTTGCCGGAACCCGAAGGCCCCATGACCGCGACGAATTCACCTTCATGTACCTCGAGCGACACACCCCGAAGAGCCTGCACCTGAATTTCTCCCAGATCGTAGGTCTTGAATACGTTTTCGAGACGAATGACAGGTTTGCCGCCCGCCTCGGATTGGTTCGGTTCGATTGCGATTGGATCGGCCATCGGCGCGTCTCGTAACCCAGGCTAGAACCTGCGCGGCACTCCGGCCGTGGCGCCGGCAGGGCCGCCTACAGGGCTGCGCGTTTGCGCAGACGATGACTTGTTTGAGGATTGACCGATAACCAGATCGTCGCCCGGGTTGACGTTTCCGCTGATGAGTGCCGTGAAAGTGAAGTCCGTAACGCCAAGAGAGACTTGCACAGGCTCCAGATCCTTGTTGGGAAGCAGCTTCCAAATGATCGCGGAATCTTGGCGCCTGCCGTTTCCTCCCGCGCCTCCGGCCCCTCCGCCACCTTGGCCTCCATTTGCTCCGCCCGCGCCCGGACCGCCTTGCCCTCTGCGCCCACCGCCGCCTGGGCCGCCTTGTCCAGCCTGTCCGCCTGCTGCCTGTCCGGTGGCGGATCCGCTTGCTGTTGCGGCACTCCCCGAACTGCCCGCGGCCGCGCCATCTGCAGCAGTAGCTGCAATGCGCCCAGCCGCCGTGGCGCGCGCGGTGTCTTGAATCCCGTACTTGGCGTAGAGAGAAGTGCGCTCGCTGTCCGTCAAATCCGGTTTGAACCGCAATGCACCGTTGGGAATTTTGACAACGTTCTTGGCTTCCGAGACTGGAATGGAGATGTACGCAGTCATCCCGGGAAAAAGCCTCAAGTCGAGGTTATCGAATGCGACCATCGTATTATACGTTACTACATTCTGAATCGTCGTGGCATTCATCCGCACCTGCGACACGGTTCCGTTAAAAGTTTCCCGCGGAAAGGAATCCACGCGAAAGGTCGCCTGCTTCCCAACTTTAATGCGGCCTACGTCGGCCTCATCGGTATTGGAATAGACGAGCATGTGTTTCAAATCCTGCCCGATGCTAAAAAGATTGGGCGCCTGCAGGCTGGCCGCCACCGGCTGGCCCACATTCACGGTGCGATTGATCACCGTGCCGTCGATGGGCGCGCGAATCGTGCAATAGCTCAGCTCCAATTTTGCGGAATCCACGGCCGCCTTTTGGATGAGGACCTGCGCCTTGGCTTGATCTCGCTGGGCAATCGTAGCCGCCAGTTGAGACTCGGACTGCTTCTCCTGCGCGATGGTCGCGTTCTCCGCCGCGACGGCTTCGTCGTAGGCGGCCTGCGCATCGTCATTCTGCTGGGCGGAGAATACGCCCTGGTCCGCCAATAACTTCGTGCGCTTCTGCGTGGTTCCCATATCAATGGTCGTAGCATGGGCTTTGGCGACGTTGGCCTTCATCGTCCCCACATTGGCTTGGGAAGTACCGATCTGCGCCTCCAGATTCGCCACGTTTGCCACTGCATTCTGGTACGACGCCTGGGCCTGAGCGAGGGCGTTCTCAAACGGGACGGGATCGATTTGCGCGAGGACATCGCCCTTTTTCACTTGGGAATTGAAATCGACAGTGACGGAAACGACGTTTCCCGAAACTACCGAACCCACCGGCACGGTGTTGACCGGATTGATCGTCCCCGTAGCCTGCACCACTTGGGAGATGTCGCCGTGTTCCACTTTCGCGGTGAAATATTGAGCGGTCGTGCGCGCGCCTACGGTCACGTAACTGGCCCATAGCAACAGCGCCACCGGAGGCGCAACCAGCATCGCGCGGTGCATCATCGACCGCAGCCAAAGACCTTTGAGGATTTCAACAAACCGCGACATTTTCTATTTTTGCTCGGGACGGAAGATCAAGCACTCAGGATCCAGCCGTGGATTTATGGGTTCGTCTGCCGCCTGCGCCTGTCCTCGTCTATCTGGCGCAATAGGTCCTCAAACTTCGGACGCTGCTCCGGAGTGAGAAGCTGACGAATCTGCTCCCGGCCCTGCTGGCGAACCTGTTCATATTCAGGATCGAGTTTTTCATGCAGCGCCGCATACCGCGCACGCATGTCGTTCAGAATGGCCTGAATTTGGCTCTGCTGGTCCGCGTTAAGGTTCAAGTCGCGGGTGTACATCGCCATGGTATGGGCGGGATTGTGGGCCAGAGTGGCCTGAGGCCGCGCGGCTTGGACGCGCATTGTCACCAGGTACGTGCCCACGCTGCCCAACCCGACTCCCAGGACGAAGAGTACAAAAACGAGCAGGAATGCTTTGCGGCTGCCTTGATTAGTTTCCATTGTTCCTCTCAGCCAGGGACTGCAGCACTTCTTCATTGCTTACGGGGTCCCCAGGCGGCTGCGGAAAATCGTTGGCGCTCAGTTCGGTGCGAATCGAGGCGGGCAAAACGATTCGCCGCGGTGCGAATTCCACCAGATAGACGGAAAGAACGAGCAAGAGCACGGCTGCCGTCAAGGACAACCGGGAAGCCAGGAACTCGAAGGGAGTCCAGAACGCCGCGGGTGATTTTGCCCGCGCTTCTTCCTGGTGAATTCTTGCCATTACATTCGCCAGGAACGCCCGGCTCGGCTCGCTGGCCGGTTCCCAGGCCTCGCGCAGCAGATTGCCCGCCAGCCGCGAATCTTCCAGCGCCGTGCGGCAATCCGCGCAGTGAGTCAGGTGACCGTCCAGTTCGGTGTCCGGCGCCCCACCGAGGTAGTCCTCAAATCGCGCCTCGAACTTTCGGCACCGCTGCGGAACATTCGGTTTGTTAAACACCTTTTTCACTCCTTCCCTGCCTGAGCCCTTCCCGTGGAGCCGGACGCTTTTGCATCCGCTTCCGGTACATTTCCACGAGGCGTCCTCGCGCCCGAAATAGCCGTACCTTCACCGTGTTGACGTTCAGTCCCAGGATGTCCCCGATTTCCTCCACCGAAAACCCTTCCACTTCCTTCATCACCAGCATGAGCTGGTCCTTCTCCTCAAGTTCCGCCAGCAAGCGCTCTACTAGCTGGCGCTGCTCGATCCGCCGCGCGGCGTCTTCCCGATGCAGGGCCCCGCCGTAGCCATGCTCCGGCATGGATTCCAGCTTCCGCACTTGTTCTTCGCTCATGTCCGATTCGTACACGAGGCGCCGCACTTTCTTTTTTCTAAGATAGTCCCAGCATTCGTTCACCGCGATCTTGTACAGCCAGGTGCCGAATGCCGAACGCAGGTCGAAGCGCCGGATCGAAAAGTAAGCCTTGGCCAGCGCTTGCTGCGCCACATCCTCCACGTCTTCGCTGCCTCTCAGGATGCCGCCCACTACGGCTAGTACCCGGTGCTGGTGGATCCTGACCAATTCTTCGTACGCGCTCACGTCGCCATTCTGCGCGCGGCGCACGAGCACTTTTTGCTTCTCCGCGGGCGTGAGTGTGTCTTTCTCGCTCGCGGCCTCCGTCGCGCGGAGGGCCTCTGAATTTGTGACGTTTGCCATCGCTTCCCGGTTACGGATTATTCCAGATAGTTCCGCTTTTTGCGCTTGCAGGCACGGTAACTCTATGAAACAATGCCGACATGATCATCGGCGATCGGCTTCGCGCTTTGCGCGAAGACAAAAAGTTTTCCCAAGGGGACATCGAAAAGCGCACCGGACTGCTTCGCTGCTATATCTCGCGCGTGGAAAATGGCCATACCGTTCCGGCCATTGAAACGCTCGAGAAAATGGCCCGCGCCCTGGAAGTCCCTCTTTATCAACTCTTCTATGACGGAGAAGAACCCCCCGTGCTCCCCAACCTTCCGAAGCGCAAGAGCGCTGACGATATCATCTGGGGCAGCGCAGGGAAAGAGGCCCGTCTTCTGAACAAGTTTCGCAGGCTTATGGGTCGCATTGAAGAAGGCGACCGCAGGCTCCTGCTTTACATGGCTCAGAAGATGGCCACCCGCTAAGTCCGGCGGGTATCCGAGCTTTTCGGATCGGCGTTCTCTGCCATACAGGCTTCGGGGCCCGAGCGGTATTACTTTCGGTGGTCTGTTCACGACCAAAGTAATACCACCCGGGCCGCAGCCAATCCATCTATATCCAGCCCTGTTTCATTCCGGTACATATTCGCCACGCTCTTCTTCCCTCTCACTTCAACCTTGCTTTGAGTTTCAGATCTCAATTCGATTCAGCCTTGTTTTGAATCCAAATCTCAAATCACTCCCGTCTTGGTTTCAATTTCAAATCTCAAATTTGAAATTTAAAATCTCCGCTCCCTACTCCCACTCGATCGTGCTCGGCGGCTTCGAGCTGATGTCATACACCACCCGGTTTATGCCGCTCACTTCGTTGACAATTCTGGTCGAAATGCGCTCCAGGACTTCCGCCGGAAGCCGCGCCCAGTCTGCCGTCATCGCATCTTCCGATTCCACGACGCGCACGGCCACCGTAAATCCGTAGCTTCTTTCATCACCCATTACTCCCACGCTTCGGACAGGGAGCAGGACGGCGAATGCTTGCCACACTTTTTCGTAAAGACCGGCGCGGCGAATCTCTTCGACCACGATCGCGTCCGCCTCCCGCAGCGGCGCGAGGCGCTCTTCCGTCACTTCGCCCAAAAGCCGCACAGCCAGGCCCGGTCCGGGAAACGGGTGCTTGGTGAGCATTTCTTCCGGAAGACCCAGCTCGCGGCCAATGCTTCGAACTTCGTCCTTAAACAGCTCGCGCAAAGGCTCGATCAGCGCAAACGGCAGATCCTTGGGAAGCCCTCCTACATTGTGATGCGTTTTAATCGTCTGCGAGGGGCCTCGCACGGCCACGGATTCGATCACGTCGGGATAGAGCGTTCCCTGAACCAGAAAACCGGCGCGGTCCGGGCCGGTGGCCAGCTGGCGGGCCTGTTCGTCAAACACAGCGATGAACTCCCCGCCGATCCGCTTGCGCTTGTCCTCCGGTTCCACTACTCCTTTTAGACGCGCGAGGAAGCGTTCCGATGCGTCGACGCCGATGACTTGAAGGCCCATGCGGTCGCGCAGCAATTCGAGCGTCTCGCGGAATTCGTTCTTCCGCAGGAGCCCGTTGTTCACAAAAATATTCGTGAGGCGGTCGCCAATGGCGCGGTGGACGATGACCGCGGCCACGGCCGAATCCACTCCGCCGCTCAACGCGCATATCGCCCGGCCCTCGCCCACTTGCTTGCGAATCGATTCCACGGTTTCGGCGATGAATGCCGCGCCGCTCCACAACGGCTGCGCATGGCAAATATCGAAGACAAAATTGCGTAGGATTTCCGACCCGCAATCGGTATGGCGCACTTCCGGGTGAAATTGGACGGCGTACAACTTCCGCGCCGGATCTTCGGCGGCGGACACGGCGTTGCCCGTTTCCCCGGTCACGTGAAAGCCCGCCGGCAGCGCGCGCACGTGATCGCCGTGGCTGTTCCAGATGCGCAGCTTTTTCGGCAAGCCCGCGAACAGCGCCGAGCCATCTTTCACGAGCAGCTCCGTCCGACCGTACTCTCTGCGATCCGCGCGTTCGACGCGCCCTCCCAGGTTATGCGTCATCCACTGCAGCCCGTAGCAAATGCCCAGGACCGGCAACCCCATGGACAAGATGCCGATGTCGCACGGCGGCGCGCCGGCGTCATACACGGAATTCGGCCCGCCGGAAAGAACGATCCCGACAGGCTCAAACTTGCGAATCTGCTCGATCGCCGCCGTGCACGGCAGGATCGCGCTGAACACTTGCTGCTCGCGGATCCGCCGGGCGATCAACTGCGTGTACTGCCCGCCGAAATCCAGTACGACAATGCCGCCGCGCTCGCTCATTCTTTCCTCAATGTTTCTACAATTCGCTCTCCCCGACAAACAAAATGCATGGACTACCCCACAACCAAGTTGACAAGTTTGTCCGGTACCGCAATAACCTTTATTACGCGCTGGCCATTCAGAAGTTGCGCGATTTTCGGATCGGCCAGCACGCGCTTCACCAAGTCGTCCTTGCTCAGCCCGGCTTCGACGAGCACTCGTCCCTTCACTCGACCGTTAACTTGGACGGGGATTTCCACTTGATCTTCCGCAGCCAGCTCGGGAATGAACTTCGGCCACTCGGCATGCGCCAGCGTCTCCCGCGTGTGGCCGAGGATTTCCCAAAGCTCCTCGGCGAGGTGCGGCACCATGGGATTGAGCATCATGATCAGCAGCTCGAAAACTTCTTTCGCGATTTCGGGGCGCACTCCTTCTTCGAGGGGCTCCTGGTCGTGAATTTCGTTGATCAGCTCCATCAGCAGCGCGATAGCGCTATTGAAATGCCAGCGCGACTCGAAATCGTGCGTCACCCGCCGCAGCACTTGATGCGCCTTGCGCAGCAGAGCCTTTTCCTTCGGCGTCGCCGATTCGAGCGAAACCGGCGCGCCGCGTTTCGTTTGCACCGTCTTCAACTGTTCAGCGTGCCTGGACACGAGCCGGTACACGCGCTGCAGGAAACGCGCGCAGCCTTCGATCGCCTGCTCGCTCCATTCCAAATCTTTTTCCGGCGGCGCCGCGAACAGCGTGTACAGCCTCCCAGTATCGCACCCATACTTGTCCGCCATCTCTTCGGCGCCCACGACGTTGCCCTTCGACTTTGACATCGCCATGCCGCCCTTGAGCACCATCCCCTGCGTGAACAGTCGTCGGACCGGTTCATCGTGATTCACAAGGTTGAGATCGCGCATAACTTTGCAGAAAAACCGGGCATACAGCAGATGCAGGATGGCGTGTTCGATTCCGCCGATGTACTGGTCAACGGGCAGCCAATATCGCACCAGCGCAGGATCGAACGGCGCCTTGTCATTGTGCGCGTCTGCATAGCGGTAAAAATACCAGGATGAATCCACGAAGGTGTCCATCGTGTCCGTCTCGCGCCGCGCCGCCCCTCCGCATTGTGGACATTTCACATTCACAAATTGCGGATCGCTCGCGAGCGGCGATTGTCCCTCGCCTGTGATTCGCACCTCCGCGGGCAAAACCACCGGTAAATCCTTGTCCGGCACGGGCAGCATGCCGCATTTCTCGCAGTAGATGACGGGAATAGGCGTGCCCCAGTACCGCTGCCGGGAGATGCCCCAGTCTTTCAGCCGAAAAATAATTTCGCCTTTGCCAAATCCGCGCGTCTCCGCCTCGGCAGTCATTTTCTCGTTTGCTAGTGCGGTAGGTAGCCCCGAATACGGCCCCGAATTCACGGACTTGCCGTACTCAACGTAGGCCGCGTCGAGCGATTCCGGCGTCAGCGCTTTCCCCTCGCTTGGTTGCACCACGATCGGCTTTGGCAGCCCATATTTTGTAGCGAATTCAAAGTCGCGCTCATCATGCGCGGGGACGCACATCACCGCGCCCGTTCCGTATTCCATCAGAACGAAATTCCCCACCCAGATGGGAATCTTCTCGCCGTTAAACGGGTTCACCGCATGGAATCCAGTTTCAAATCCAATCTTTTCCGCTGTCGCAATGTCGGCCGCTTTTGTAGTTTGGTGGCGCATTTTCGCCAGTGCTTCAAGGTTCGCCGCCTTGTCCGCAATGACTGTCTTTGCGTCACTGCCAGCAAAGAATTTGTCGATGAAGGGATGCTGTGGCGCGAGGATAATCGCCGACGCGCCGTAAATCGTGTCAACACGCGTCGTAAACACTTCGATCGATGTGTCAGGAAATCCCTCCGCCGCGAATCGCACACGCGCACCGCGCGATTTCCCAATCCAGTTGCGCTGCATCGTCAGGACGCGATCAGGCCAACCGCCTTGCAGTTGACTCAGCGATTCAAGCAATTCTTCAGCGTACCGAGTGATCCGCAGAAACCATTGCTCGATCTCCTTCGGTTCGACGAGCGTATCTTCGTGCCGCCAGCAGCAGCCATCCACCACCTGCTCGTTCGCCAGCACAGTCTGGCACTTCCGGCACCAGTTCACGCGACTGCGCTTGCGATAAGCGATTCCCCGCTCGAGCATCCGCAGAAAAAACCACTGATTCCAGTGGTAATACTCCGGCTCGCAGGTGGAGATTTCCCTGCGCCAGTCATAGCTGAAGCCGAACCGGTGGCACACGCGTGTAAACGAAGCGATGTTTGTGCGGATCCAGTCGCGCGGGTGAACGCCCTGTTGAATCGCAGCGTTCTCCGCAGGCAGGCCGAACGCGTCCCATCCCATCGGATGGATCACGTTAAAACCACGCATGCGTCGGAATCGCGCGGCCACGTCTCCAATTGTGTAATTCCGCATGTGGCCCATGTGTAACGTACCGGACGGATAGGGCAACATTTCGAGCATGTAGTACTTCTGCTTCGAAGGGTCGACATTCGCCTCGAACGCATGGTCCGCGTTCCAGCGCGCCTGCCATTTTTTCTCAATTGCCTGTGGATCGTATTCCGTCACGGTTCCTATCGAGCCTCCAAATTCCAGTTGGTTTGCCGATTTTGTAGCCCGCCTCTTCAGAGGCGGGGGTTTTCGTCCCGGCCGGCAAAAACCCTGCGTCTGAAGACGCGGGCTACAGCAAACCCTCACAAACACAAATCTACTTGGATTTTCTATTTCTCTTGCTCTTTATTTTCGCTTTTGCCTTTGTCTTCCTCTGTGTTCTCTGCGTTATAGCCTTTGATTTTTTCTTGGCCTTCAACATCGAGAACCCCTTCTCCGCCTTCGGCGCCTGCCGCACGCTCACGCCCACCAATTCCCAAAGCGCGCGCACATTGCGCCGATCATCCCCCGGCCGGTCAATGGGAGTCTCCAGAATGAACGCGCGCCCCTGCAATCCGGGACCGAGCCGGGCGTGATTCAGAATCCTGCCAAATGCCGCAAGCCCAATCTTCCCGTGCCCGATATGCTCGTGCCGGTCGACGCGGGACCCCAGCGGCGTTTTCGAATCGTTCACGTGCAGCACGTAGACCCGGCCCAGCCCCACCGTGCGATCCACCGCGGCAAGCGTCGTCTCCAGCCCTTCTTCCGTCGTGATGTCGTATCCGGCTTCGAGTGTGTGAGCCGTATCGAGACACACTCCCATCGGCAAGTCCCCGGTCTGATCCAGGATCGCTTTGACCTCTTCAAACCGCGCGCCCACCGCCGAGCCCATTCCAGACGTATTTTCGACGAGGATTCGCAGCGCGCCGAGTTTCATTCCCTTCGCCGCATGGCGCATGCCTTGCGCGATTTCTGTAATGGCCTGTTCCCGGTCTGTCCCGAGGCCGGAACCCGGATGCGCAACGAGGAAATCCGCGCCCAGCGATATCGCGCGGACTAGCTCATCATGAAACGCCTGGATCGACCTCGTGCGCATCACACGATCGGGCGACGCAAGATTGATCAGATAGTTGTCGTGAATGACGAGCGGTCCGAGGCCAAGCTCCGCTCGGCGCGCCCGGAACCTCGCCGCATCCGCCTCGGCGATGCGCGAGCCTCCGCGCGGCCACATCCGCGGGCTCGAAGAGAAAATCTGCAGCGCATTCGCGCCGAGCTTCGCGGCGGAATCGAGCGCCCCAGCAATGTCTCCAGCGATCGAAGTGTGGATGCCGATGCGGAAGCTACCGTCCTGCCAGGCAGGAGGCTCGGGAATCGGTTCAGGTTCGGGACGATATTCGTCGTCTACGTCGTAGGCGGGTTCCGCGCCGATCAATGGGTCAGCCATTCCCTCAGTAAACCTTGGGATGAGTAATAAGCTGACTATTCTATCGGATGCATGCTCCAGCGGCAATCACATCCGCGTGTAGGACAGCCACTCTTGGCTGTCCATCTCAGTCTGGGATGGACGAAGGTGGACAGTCAAGAGTGCCTGCCCTGCAAAAATCAGGGTTGGATTTGAATCAACTTGTCGTTTTTCGTGTTCGTTGATGGAGGCGGAGTTTTCCATCGTGTAGGCCGAGCCGCGCGCGCTCGAAGGCGGTTCATCATGAGGCCAATCTTCACTGAGCTGCCGATGAAATGATCGACTTTCACTGGTCCGGCCACCTTCATCCCTCTGACCCAGTGCAGGCCGCTGCTGGCGGCGCATCCACATTGGGAGCAGTCCGGCGCACCACCAAATACGCAGGGTTCGACGCGCGTTTCAAAATCCGCGGAATAATTGGCGGACATCTTGGCGAACAGGCACTCGTCAGGATTCTTCGGCGGATGAAGAAATGCCTCTGCAAGGCCATCATTGAAGAGCAGCTTCGGATACCGCTCCGCTAGCGGGGGCAATTCCCGGGCCAGCGTCTCGCGATCCGGGGGAGTCAGAGTTTCAGGGCTTTTCTCCCCAATTTGAGGAGTGTAGACGCTCACCCAGATGCGATTCGTTTCGGCGCGTTCGCTCCAGAACTTGACGTACTCTTCAAGATAGCCCGCGCGCTCGAGCATCGGCCGCGTGATCACCCAGTGGATGTTGACCTCGCGGCCTTCGATATTCTTGAGAATGCGCTCGTAAGTAGCAGGCTTTCGCCGGATGTCGTGATGTTCCGGCAGCCCGTCCACGGAAATCGCCACGCGGACTCGGGGCAGGCTCATCCATTCCGCAGGAACGGGAAGCACGCCGCTCGTCACCACGAGCGCGAATACTTCCATCCGGGACAACTCGGGAAGGATCCGGCTAAGCTCGCGGTGCCGGACCATCGGTTCCCCACCGACCAAGGAAACGTGCAAGGGTTTGTGCTTGCGCACCAGCTGCAAAACGCCTTCCACCAACTTATCTCCGCGAAGGTCGCTCAGTTCGCTTAGCGTGATCCCGCCGCCCAGATGCGAATCGCCATACGCGTAACATCCGGGGCAGCTCAGCGGACACTCCCGCGTGATCTCGATCGACAGCATGGGGACCCTGCCGCTAAGGATTCTTCCCCAGGCGGCGAGCATCTCACTGGGTCGAAGACTAGGGTTCGGGGCGGTCGAACTCATACGCGCTTTGATGCCGGGAGCGGGCGTCTGGCTGCATTTATTTTTTGAGTTTTATCCATCATGCTAAGTCTTAACGCCTCTGTTAATCCAGGTCAAGCTGAAATCAGCCCAATACCGTAGTGCCCCACCGTTAAATCGTGTTTCGCTATCCCCCACCCGTCTGCCGTTCCCTTCGTCGTTTGTGCCCCGAGACTCCCTCTCTCTGTGGCAGAATCGTTGGCTCGCCATGTCGCGCCGCCTCAATTACCGCTTATTGATTACCATGCTTCTGATCGTTGCTTCCGCAATCGTCCAAATCGTGCGGGAACGACGGCCTTCTTTTTTGCGGCCGGGTCTGCGTCTTTATGCCTTTGTGGGCAACGCGGGAGACGGCACCGTATCCGTCGTCGACCTGATTCGCGTCAGCAAGATTGCCACGATCGCCGTCGGCCCTTCTCCCTCCGGCCTGCGGGCGCACCCGAAATTCAATCAGGTCTGGGGGGTCTCGACGGAGGGCGGGTACGCTTTCGCCATCGACTCGTCCAACGGCCAGGTTTTGGCGCGCATTCCCGTTGGCATGTCGCCCTTCGCATTGGATTTTTCGCCGGACGGAAACCGCGCCTACGTGGCCGCGTCGGGCTCGGCGACACTCGTGGCCATTGATTGCAGGACAGGACAAATTGTGGCGCGCGCACGCACGGGAAGACATCCGTGGCTCGCGCGCGTGACGCCTGACGGCAAGCAGATCGTCGTCCCCAATCGCGACGATTCGACCGTGGAAATTTTCGACGCCGCGACCCTTGCTTCGCTGGCCACGATTGCGGTCGCTTCCCACCCCGAGCAAGTCGTGATCATGCCGGACAATTCCGTCGCGTTCGTTTCCGCCACCGGCTCGAACGAGGTCTCCGCAGTGGATCTAAAGCGGCACGTCCTCGTTGCGAATTTGCAATTGACCGGCGCTCCTTCCGCCATGCTGCTGAAGCCGGACGGCGGAGAACTGTATGTCAACGTCCCCACTTCGCACGGCCTGGAAATTGTCGATACCTGGAGGACTGAAATCTCGGAGTCAATGATCCTCGGGTCGGCGCCGACGGACGGAACCATGACCTCGGACGCTTCCATCGTTTATGTCACCGACGCCGCCGCCAATGATGTAACGCCCATTGAAATGGCCACGCGGCAACTCCTGCCTCAAATCCCGACCGGCAGGCACCCCGGCCCCTGCGCTCTCGACCCAAGCGGCGACCTGCTCCTCGTCGCCAACGAAGAATCGGCCGACCTCGCCGTGATTCGCGTGCGCACACAAAGCCTCATCACCATGATTCCGGTGGGGTTGCGCCCACTGTCCCTGGCCATCAAATTGTTCTAAAGAAATAGGAATAAAAGAAAAACGGCTGGCAAAATTGGCTGCCAGCCGTTTGGTTGAGAGAGGAGGATGCTGCAGCAACTACCTGTGGCCGCCTCCATGGAATCCTCCGCCACCGTGGAACCCGCCCCCTCCTCGCGCTGGAGCGAAGCTATGAAATCCACCGCCGCCACGCACAGGGGCGCCGCCTCGGAATCCACCGTTAAATCCATACCCGCCGCGACCATAGAAGGCTGGGCCGCGACCATAGAACCCCGGCCCCCGGCCGTAGAATCCGCGACCGCCGTAGAAGCCATGGAACCATGGACCCGCGCCGATGAACACGCCGCCGGCAAAATAGTCAGGGCCATAGTAGCCATAAGGCGCGCAGGCATAAGGGGCATACCCGTAATAGCCATAAGCGCAGACCGGGGCCGGGCCAACGTAGGCTGGGGCTACGTACCCTGGCCCAAATCCAATGCCAACCCTAACCTGCGCGTGAGCCGTGCCCGCCACTATCATGCAAAGCCCGAGCAATACAGCGTACTTTAGATATCGCATATCGAACCTCCTCGATCGAACCGCCGCGGCTGCCAACTCCTTTTGCCGCGCTCGCCTACTCAATCAGACGCTATTGAAATAGCAATGGGCGTGCCAAAGTTGAACCGAAAGGAGTAAAATTTATGTCCTTTAGAATTAATTGATTGCGACATTGTATAAGGCCGAGTGTCAGATAGTAATCTGCGGAGTCTGGCTGTAATCCACCACTCGCGCTGATTTTCAACCACTCAGGCGGCAGAGCAAGAGTTGATGCTTGCGGGAATGACTTGCAGAACTATGGCCTATTCCACAGACCAGGCGCAATTTTCCTCGCCGAGCTGGATTTCGAGCATTCCTTCGCCGGGCAGAAGGTCCATGGGCAGACCGCCTTCCCATAGGGCGACGCCGAGAGAAATGGATTTTCGATTCGACAGGAAGAACATTTCTTTCGCGACCGACACTTCCAGTATGCGGTCGAAGGCAACTCTCACGACTTCGTCCGGACCCAGCAAACAAAGATCGCGCGACTCGACCAGATAGCCCGTCACATGTCCTCCCTCGAAGCGGACGACTACGCGCAATTCTTGCTCGGCGCGAAACGTGATCCGGAATTCGGCGTCGCGGAGTTCCTTCAGCGCTTCCGAAAAAACGTCCACGCGCAGGTGAAACCGCTTTTCATCGAAGCCGTAACGGATTTCGTGCAGCAGCATCAAGCGCCCGTGCATCGCGCTGCTTCGGCGGTCGGCGGAATACAACCCGGCGCCCATCCATTCAAAGTAGGTCGATTCGCGCCCGTCGACCTTCACGTTGAGATACGCGGTTGGCGGCAGCACGAGCGCGGGCACGGGCTGCCGCTTGATCGGCTCGGCCAGGACGTCCGGCGCTTCGGCGCCGAGCGAGCGATACACTTCAGTTAGTAATTTTCTATAAAATGCGTCAAACTCCGCGTCATTGGCCGAGCTGTGCTCCGGGCCGTACCACCAGCACCAATCGCTGCCTTCCGCCGCGAGCAGCGCCTCGTATGAGATCAAGAGTTGTGTTGGGGTCGGCGCCTTCGGAAAACCGCGGGCCGAATTGTCCGCTTGCTGCGAGTAAAAATCGCGAGCGCGCCGAAGATGTTCCCAGGCCACCACGTCTTCCCCCGCGCCAATCCACACGTCGAAATTGGCGTTGATCCAGGACGCGGGGAAAATTCCGTTATTGCGCGGGATTTCTCCGGCGGCCGCGGCGGCTTCGCTCGCCGTCAGCGCTTGAATATCCGGATCGTTGTCGATTCTCCTGTAAAACTGCCGCAGGAACTCGCGGCCATTGCCGCGGAAATATTCCCACGCATTTTCTCCGTCCAGAATCAAGGAAACGGTCAGCGGGCGCCCGATGTGAACTCGTTCCCCAATCGCGCGAATGCGCTGGTACAAATCATCGGCCGCCGCATTTGTATCCATCCGGCTGTAAACGAAGCCGACCAGGTCCGAAAGATAATGATCGCGAAAGAATCCGACCATTTCCCTGCCGCCCACGCGCACGCGCAGCGGCGAATACAGTTTGTCCGCATTGTCCGGCACGCCGGCGCCGTCGCGCCCAAACCCGGCACCCAGCGTCCGCCCCAGGACTCCTTCATCCGTGGCAAACCACTTGAACCCCAGGTCGGCGGCCAGGGAAAGCGCTTCATCCGATACCGATCCTTCCGAAGGCCACAGCCCGTCGGGCGCCTTCCCGAAAACACGCTCGTGGTAGCGGCGCGCCCGCGCGAGCTGTTCGCGAGCGTCTTCCGGGTGGCGGAACGCGGGCGCGGGCAAAGGCGTACCCGGGTTAGACACGCGGGCGATGTCGGTGTCGCACACCAACGGAAGAATGGGATGATAGAAAGGCGTCGCTGAAATTTCGATTTGCCCCGCGGCTGCCGCTTTCCGATATTCGGGCAGGACTCGGCCGAGAAGCTCGATTTGTTTCTCGCGAAGCTGCTGCTTGTCCAGTTCGGTGTAATCGGCTCCCTTCCGGCCGAGCGGCGACACCACGGGATCGCTCGCGAGATATTCCTCATCCATCCAGGCAAGTTGAGAGAGAACTTGAAGGTCGCGCCAATCGCGCTCGCCAAACGTTTGCGTCGCCCGGTCGCCGCCCTGCGAACTCACCCACTGGTGAAGCTCGATGTACCGCGGCCACCGCGCCAGAAGATTGTCGTAATTCAGTTGAAAGGCGCGCTGCATGATTTCAGATTTGTCTTCAGGCGTCAGATTCGCTACCGGGCGAAACGCGGCGGTAAACCAGGGCTCGTCAAATTTTCCGCTGGCGTATTCTTCGAGTTGCATTCCCAGCGAAGGCACGACGTTGAACGTGGCATGCACGCGCGGAAATTCCTCGATCACGCGGACCATGCCCCAGTAATCCTTGAGCGCATGCAGGCGCGTCCACGGAAGCACGTAACGCCCGGTCGAAGGATCGCGATACTGCGGCTGGTGCATGTGCCACAAAATCATCAGGTGAACACGATTCATCGGGGGGCCGCTTCCATATTCGATCCGCCTGGTTGCGCGCCGAAAATCACGGCAAATGGGCGCGGCTCGCTTCCGCGCATCGCGAGCGTGCTAGAATGGCGCCGCTGAACGATGCGCCTAATTGACCGGTACATTTGCCGCCAACTGTTTTCCCACGCCTTCCTGGGCTTGGGCATATTCACGTTCGTATTTTTCGTGCCGCAACTCGTGCGCCTGATGGACCTCGTGGTGCGCCATCCAGGATCCTGGTCCACCATCGGCATCCTTTTCCTCTCGACGTTTCCCGACATTCTCATCTTCACGTTGCCGATCGGCGTTCTGATCGGCGTGCTCATCGCGCTCGGGCGATTGTCGGCCGACAGTGAATTGATCGCCATGAGCGCTCTCGGCATGGGGCGGAGGCGCCTGCTGGTTCCGGTTGGCATTTTGGCGGTCGGCGCGACTGCGATCACTTTCCTCATGACGCTCTGGCTCGGTCCCCTTTCGGTGCGGACCTTCCGGACGCTGGAAGACCGCTTGCGCGCCGGGCAGGCTTCTTATCAGGTCGCGCCGCGCGTCTTCGATGAACGATTCCCCCGAATGGTCCTCTACGTGAACGACATCGACTCCGCCGCCACACGTTGGAAGGGGGTCTTCCTGGCCGGCACCGACATGGGTGTCTCACGCCTGACATTGGCGGAGGAAGCGATTGTAATTGCCGACCGCAATGAGGGCAAGCTGGAGTTACACCTTCGTAACGGAAGTGTTCACGAGTTCACACCCTCCGATCCGGGACACTACACTCTTTCCGGATTTGGACAACGCGACTTTCCCGTGGATGTCAAATCCGCCGAAGGCGATCACGTATCGGAGCCTGGGATTCCCGGCCGGACCATGAGCGCCCTATGGCGAGAGCGCCAAACGCAGCGCGAGGCAATCGTGGAAATTCAGCGCCGCATTTCTTTTCCCTTCGCCTGCATCTCGTTTGCGTTGCTGGCCATGCCGATCGGCGCGCGCCCCCGGCGCGGAGGACGCGCCGCCGGTTTCCTGATCACGCTGCTCTTGATTACGGGCTACTACCTGATGTTCACGATTGGCACGGGACTCGCGCGCCAGGGAACGATTCCCATCTGGGCCGGCATATGGTCGGCGAACGTGATTACGGCGGCGCTGGGACTGTATCTCTTGCCGCGGCTGGAGCGCATGCCGGGCAGCAGCCGGACAGGCGCAACCATTGATTGGGTATCCAGTTGGCCCGTCTGGAAGATTTTTTCTCGAGACGAACAACCGGCTTCGGCGATTCCGAACGGCTCCTCCACGGCGAGTAGGATTTTCACCAGGAAAAAAGGCCGCACCGGGATTCCGCAACTCCTGGACGTGTATCTCCTGCGCAGCTTCATCTATTATTTCGTGCTGCTGACGGTCGGATTTATTTTGCTCTTCGAGGTCTTCACATTTTTTGAATTGCTGGACGATATCGCCCAGCATCGCGTCGGCCCCGTCGAAGTCACTCAATATTTTCTCTACCTCGCCTGCTATCTGTTCTACCAGCTCGCGCCTCTCGCGGCTCTCGTGTCCGTGCTGGTCACCCTCGGCGTGATGACAAAAAACAACGAGCTCGTCGCCTTCAAGGCCAGCGGCCTCAGCTTGTACCGCATTGCGCTGCCGCTGCTGCTGGCCGGCATGTTTCTCGCGGCCAGCCTGGTCGTTCTGGACGATACCTATCTGCCTTACGCCAATCAGCGCCAGGACGCCCTCCGCAACCAGATCAAGGGCCGCCCAGCGCAAACCTACTACCAGCCCAGCCGGCAGTGGATCTTTGGCGAGAGCGCGAAGATCTACAACTATGAGCTCTTCGATCCCGACCATGAATTGTTTGGAGGCTTGAACGTCTTCGAGCTGAATCCGGCCACTTTTGAAATCCGCCGGCGCATTTATGCCGCTCGCGCTCACTGGGACAGTCAGCAGGGGCTCTGGATTCTCGAATCCGGTTGGATCCGCGATTTCGATCATGGCCAGATGACGCGCTACACTCCCTTTATGGCCAACGCATTGAATGAATTAAGTGAGCCGCCCTCTTATTTCAATCGAGAAGTCCGCCAGTCTTATCAAATGACGTGGTGGGAGCTCGAACGCTACATCGGCGATCTGCACCAGGCCGGGTTCGATGTCGCGCGCCTTTCCGTGCAACTGCAAAAGAAGCTTTCCTTTCCTCTGGTCGCTCCGATCATCATCCTGCTGGCGATCCCTTTTTCGATTTTGGTGGGGACGCGCGGCGCCGTCGGCGGCTTGGCCCTGGGTGTGGGAATCGCAATTGTCTATTGGGCCGCGTCCGCGCTCACGGAAGCGATGGGCGCCGTCGGCCAATTGCCCCCGCTTCTGGCCGCATGGGCGCCGGACACTGTCTTCGGTTTTCTCGGATTGTATTTCTTCTTGAAAATGCCGACGTGAGAATGTGAATCGTGAACTGTGATACGTCGGAGATCCAGCTTCTCTATCCACACTTCTAGTGTTTCTTGAACTTCAATTTCACGAGGAAGACATCACCAAGTGGGCGAGCCCGATCGACGGAATGAACTTCAATCCGGCAATGCGCTCGAAAAACTGAAGAACAAGTGAACCTCAAGCAATACTTAAATGCGGGAAGAATCGGTCACTACCAATGATCGTATTTTGGGGATGACCAAATCGATACCAACTTCGCGGCGCCCGCTTTCCGGGATGACGACGTCGGCGAGCCGACTGGGGAAAGAGCTGTAACCCGGGAACGCCAATCTCCTGAATGGCGTGGCGCAGTTCGCCAATCAGGAGATTGGCGTTCCCGGGCTGCATCCCTACATTATTTCCTGCCCTTCTTCTTGCCGCGCGACTTCTTGGCCGCGCGCTCTTCAATCACGGCCTGCGCCGCCGCGAGCCGCGCGATTGGAACCCGGAACGGGGACGCGCTCACATAATCCATCTCCACTTCGTGACAGAACTTTACGCTGGCCGCATCTCCGCCGTGCTCGCCGCAGATTCCAATTTCCAGGTTCGGACGCACCGATCGCCCTCGCTCAATCCCCCAGCGGATCAGCATTCCAACGCCATGAACGTCCAGCGTCTGAAACGGATCGTCGGCAAAAATTCCGGCTTTCTTCTCGTCCACGTATTCGGGCAGGAACCGGCCGGCATCATCCCGGGAGAGTCCCATACCCATTTGCGTCAGATCGTTTGTCCCGAAGGAAAAGAATTCAGCGACCTCGGCGATCTCGTCCGCCAGCAAGGCCGCGCGCGGAATTTCGATCATCGTCCCAACCAAGTATTCAAGTTTTACTTTCGTTTCTCGAATCACCTGTTGCGCGACTTCGTTCGTTCTGTCCGTCAAAATCTGGAGCTCTTTCCGATCCATCACCAGAGGAATCATGATCTCAGGTATAACTTTAATTCCACTCTTCTTACATTCAACCGCCGCTTCAATGATCGCCCGCACTTGCATTTCAAGGATCTCTGGATAGGTGATCGCCAGGCGGCAACCGCGGTGGCCAAGCATGGGATTGGCTTCATGCAATTGTTCCACGCGGCGCACAATCACTTCGACGTCGACGCCGATCTTTTCCGCGAGTTCCCTTTGCTTCTCGGGTTCATGCGGAACGAACTCATGGAGTGGAGGATCGATCAGGCGGATGGTGACGGGAAATCCGTCCATGACCTTGAAGATGCCGATGAAGTCGCGCCGCTGGTACGGCAGGAGCTTGTCGAGGGCTTTCTTCCTTGCGAGGGAGGAGTCGGCGATGATCATTTCCTGGATTGCGAGCTGTCTCTCGATGCTCTTCTCGGGAAATTCAAAATCCTTGAAGAACATGTGCTCGGTGCGGACCAGGCCGATCCCTTCGGCGCCCATTTCCAGGGCTTTTTGCGCATCGTGCGGGGTGTCGGCATTCGTCCGCACATGGAGTTTGCGGATGGAATCCGCCCAGCCCATCAGCGTCTCGAATGCTTCCGGCAATTCCGGAGTGGAAAGCTTTACCTGACCCAGGTAGACCACGCCGTCGTTCCCGTCGAGCGTAATCCAATCTCCCTGGTGGAACGTTTTCCCGTTGGCGTGGGCGGTCTTCGTTCCGTAGTCAATGTCGAGCTGCTCGCATCCCACGATGCAGCACTTCCCCCAGCCTCGCGCGACGACCGCGGCGTGGCTCGTCTTGCCTCCCGTGGCCGTGAGAATTCCCTGGGCGACGAACATCCCGCCAACGTCTTCGGGGCTTGTTTCGCGGCGGACGAGAATCACCTTTTCTCCGCCGTGGACCATGGTCTCGGCTTCTTCCGCGCTGAACACGGCTTTTCCTACCGCAGCTCCAGGCACTGCATTAATTCCGGTGGCCACTTTCCTTTTGCCAAGATCCGCACGCGGTGTCGACGGGTCGACAATCGGATAAAATAATCGGTCGATGTCTTCCGGCTTGATGCGCTCGATCGCCTCTTCCTTGGAGATGAGGCCTTCTTTCGCCATGTCCACCGCGATTTTGAAGGTCGCCGCGGGCGTGCGCTTCCCCACCCGCGTTTGCAGCATGTACAGCGTTCCTTCCTCGACGGTGAATTCCATGTCCTGCATGTCGCGGTAGTGATTTTCGAGCAGTTGGCGCACTTTTTCGAGTTGCTTGTACACTTTCGGCATGCGCGTCGCCATTTCGCTGAGGTGCATCGGCGTCCGGATGCCCGCAACCACGTCTTCGCCTTGCGCGTTGATCAGAAAATCTCCATAAAAAATTTTCTCGCCGGTCGAAGGATCGCGTGTAAAACAAACGCCCGTGCCCGAAGTGTCTCCCGTGTTGCCGAAGACCATTTGCACGACATTAACGGCCGTCCCCAGCAGCCCGGTGATGCGCTCCACGCGGCGATAGGTCACCGCCTTTTCGGCATTCCAGGAACCAAATACGGCGCCGATCGCGCCCCACAATTGCTCCTCCGGATCTTCCGGAAAAGCTTTCCCTGTTTTCGACTTAAAGTAATCCTTGTAGGCGGCGACTAATTCACGCCAGCCTTCCGCAGGAACTTGCGTGTCATCCTTAACCCCGCGCCGACTCTTCATCCCTCTCAACTTTTCTTCAAGTTCTTCTTTAGGTAAGCCGATCACGACCGAAGAATACATTTGGACAAAACGCCGATAGGCATCCCAGGCAAATCTTTCATTTTTTGTGTTGCGCGCCAGCGCTTCGACGGACTTGCTGTTGAGGCCGAGGTTGAGGATCGTTTCCATCATCCCGGGCATCGACCGGGCCGAGCCGGAGCGGACGCTGACGAGGAGCGGATCCTTGGAGTCGCCGAGCTTTTTCTTGGTAGCCTTTTCCAGGCGCGCCAAGTCCTTCTTCACTTCCGCGTGAAGAGACTTTGGATACTTAAGGTCATGCTTTAGATAGAAGTCGCAGCATTCCGTTGTGATCGTGAAGCCTGCCGGAACCGGCAATCCGATCTTGGTCATCTCGGCAAGCCCTGCGCCCTTGCCTCCCAGCAGATCCTTCATTGAGCCGTCGCCTTCCGCTTTTTTGGCGCCAAAAAAATAAACGTATTTCACAAGTATCCTCCCCCAAGATTGAAGATGAGAATGAACTGCACGTCGGCGCGCCGACGAAGGACGATTCACCCATGCTATTATCGCCCTTTGATTATTTCCCCTGCTCCGCCGTCACGATCTCTGAAAAATCGGCGATGGTCGAAAACTCCGAGAGCAGTCCCGAAAGAAGCGTCAGCCGGTTCTTCCGGATTTGCTCGTCCTCGGCCATCACCATCACTTCGTCAAAGAATCCGTCCACCGCCGGGCGCAGCTTCGCAATCTCTTGCAGCGCCTCGCGGTACCGGCCTGCCCGCTTCTGCTGCTCGACTTCCTTCATGGCCGAGGCCGAACGCGCGTGCAGCTCTCGCTCCGCTTCTTCCGTAAATAGATCCGAGCGGACCGCAGACAGCTTCCACCCCGCTTCCGGGCCTGCCTTTTCGAGAATTTTTCGGATGCGCTTGAACGAGACAGCCAGCGGCTCAAAATTCTTGGTCTTCCGGATCGCCCGAATCGCCTCCATCCTCCGAATGGCATCGACTAAATCATCTGCTCCGGCAGCGAGCGCCGCGTTGACCTCATCGTAGGCCAGGCCGCCGCGCTCCTTGAGAACGAATCTCACCCGGTCGACAAGAAATTCCAAAACCTGCTTCTCCACTCCCGAGGAAACCGCAATCTTGCGAGGCCCATGCGCTAGGGTTCGCGCTGCCCGCGCAATCGTCATGGAAAGCGATACCGGCAATTTCGTCTCAACCAAAATCTTAACAATGCCGATCGCCGCCCTGCGCAAAGCGAAAGGATCACTTGAACCTGAGGGAACGAGCCCGACTGCGAAGCATCCCACGAGGGAATCGAATTTGTCAGCCAGCGCCACCGCTTGGCCGGCAATGTTTCTGGGGATCGAATCCTCAAGGCCCGCGGGCTTGTAGTGGTCGTACACAGCCCAGGCAACTTCCTCAGGTTCTCCTTGAGATTTTGCGTAGAGGCCTCCGACGATTCCCTGGAGCTCGGTAAATTCGCGAACCATTTCGGTGACCAGGTCGCACTTGGAAAGCTCGGCGGCGCGATCGGCAGCGCCGACGCTCGCGTGGGAAATCCCGCTGGCAAACCATTGTTCCGAAAGCCACCGGGCCAGCTCACGCATGCGCTCGACTTTTTCGCCGTAGCTGCCGAGTTTTTCCTGGTAGGTCACGGCGCCGAGTTTTGGAAGATAGTCGGCGAGCCGACATTTCTGATCCGTCTCCCAGAAAAACCGGGCATCGGCGAATCGCGCTCGCAGGACCCGCTCATGGCCCGCGCGAATGAGCCCGGCTTTATCCTTATCGAGATTGATGACCGCCAGGAAATTGGGCGCCAGCGTCCCGTCTTTCCGCTCCAGCGCGAAATACTTTTGATGGTCGCGCATGACCGTAATTAGAATCTCCTCCGGCAGCTCCAAATAGGACGGATCGAACCCGCCCAGGATCGCCGTGGGATATTCGTTGAGATAGGTCACCATCTCCATGAGGTGGGCGTCCTCGTGAATCCGCAGTCCCTTCCCGCTTGCCAGGCGGTGCAACTCCCCTTCAATCTTCTTTTTGCGGTCCTCGGGCCGCACGAGCACATAATTTGCCTTCAACTTCTGGACGTAATCCTTTGCGCCGCGCATTGGAATCTTCGATTTGCCGAGGAAGCGGTGCCCTGACGAATCCTTTCCTGCCGCGGCATCGCCCAGCGTGAGACGCAAGGGCTTCCCGTCCAGCACCGCCACCACCCAGCGAATCGGGCGTATGAAATGCAGCCCTGCGGCGCCTGTCCAGTACATGCTGCGCGGCCAGGGGATCTCCGCTACCGTACGAGGCAAGATGTCTTCAAGTATTACCTTAGCTGGCCTTCCCAGGATCACTTGTTTGGCGGAGAGATATTCCCCCTTCGGAGTCGAAACAATGACCAGTTCGTCGACTGGGACATTCATCTTTTGCGCGAAGCTCTCAGCGGCCCGTGTGGGCTTTCCGGAAGCGTCATAAGACACTGACTTCGGCGGCCCTGTAATATCCTTCGTTTCGTCCGGCTGTTTGACGCGCAGGTTCGCACAAGACGCAGCCAGCCTGCGCGGCGCGCCGTAGACTTCGATGGGAGAGCCTTGGAGCAAGTTGTGGGTGGTCAGATATTTCTCAAGTATTACTTTCAATTCTTTTATCGCGCCTGGCAACATCCCCGCCGGGATTTCTTCGCAGCCAATTTCAAAAAGGAAGTCCGCTGTATCCTTCATCGCGCCACCTCGGCAATTGCCGCCGCGCTGCGCGATTCCGCTTGCTGCGCCAGGAAGTCGACGGCCACACGGCAGGCGATCTGGCGGATGCGGCCAATCAGCTGGGCGCGCTCGGTGGTGGAGATGACGCCGCGGGAGTCCAGCAAATTGAAGAGGTGGGAACACTTCAGACAGTGGTCGTAGGCAGCGAGTACGGGAAAGCGCCTGTCCTGCTTCGCTGACCGCTTTTCGTAAGTATCGAGCAGTTGGCCGGCCTCCTTCTCGTGCAATTCAAAGAGTTTCCGAGTGATGACAGGATCCGCGTACTCAAAATTGTAGGCGGAAAACTCCTGCTCCTCGAGAAGCCTGACCTGGCCGTAGGTGCGATCCTCCGACCAGCGAACATCGTAAACGCTATCCACACCCTGAAGATAGGCGCAGATGCGATCCAGGCCGTAGGTCAATTCCGCGGGCACGGGGTCGAGGTCGATTCCCCCGCTTTGTTGGAAGTACGTGAACTGCGTAATTTCCAGGCCGTCCAGGAGGACTTGCCAGCCCATTCCCCAGGCGCCGAGGGTCGGGGATTCCCAGTTGTCTTCCTCGAAGCGTACGTCGTGCGCGGCGAGGTCCAGTCCAATCGCGGTCAGGCTGTTCAGATACAGGTTCTGAATATCGGGAGGCGACGGCTTCAAAATTACCTGGAGCTGGTGGTGTTTGAAGAGACGGTTGGGATTTTCGCCGTACCGACCGTCGGCGGGCCGACGAGAAGGCTGGACGTAGGCGACACGGTAGGGGTCTGGTCCAAGCACACGGAGAAACGTTTCGGGATGCATCGTCCCCGCCCCGACCTCCACGTCATAAGGCTGTTGGATGACGCAGCCTCGATCGCCCCAATATTTTTGCAACTGAAGGATGAGGTTTTGAAATGTGGGGCCTTTTAAGGCCTTCGACTTTACTTTAGATTTCAATGCTTCCACTCTCTCCCGTTTCCAATGTTTTTCTGGAGATCAATTTCTTCTCGATATGATGCTCCAGAACATCTAATGCATAACTTAAGATTTCTTTTGCGGGCCCGGTTGGCGGATTTTCCTTCAACAATCGGTCTAAGGTCCCCGACAACGCGATCCTCCCAACTGAAAGTGCTTCTTTAGATATTGGTTTCATCCAATCGTCCCGACAATCCGCGCAGTAGAGCTCCGCGAAGCCGGGTGAATGAAAAGCAGTTTCGAGATTCATCGTTCTTCCGCAGCGCGAACATCGATCGAGCGGTCCGAGCCAGCCGCCAAGACGCGCGGTCCACAAGCAAAAATATGCAAGTACTACTTGAGATGGCCCATTCGCTCGAATCGCACGCGCGGTGAGGAGAATCAAGCGAAACTGCGCGTCCGCCGCTTCCCTCTCGCCGAGAACCGAGTCGGTAATTTCGCTGACCAGTGCGAGAGCGATGGCCGACGGATAGTCCCGCTGGACATCCATGAACGATTCGATCAATTCGCACTGATTGATGCGAACCAGCTCCCTGGTCTCCCGCTCGAAATACCAAATGCGTATGTAGGCGAGCATCTCCAGGGTCGAGCCAAACCGGCTTTTCGTCAGACGCGCGCCGCGCGCGACGCCGCGCACCCGGCCGGACTGGCGATCGAGAAAACTGACCAGCCGGTCGCCCTCGCCGAGCGGAAAGGTGCGGAGAACAATCGCCTCGGACTCCTTGAGTGGCATCCATTTTGTCGGCGCGCCGACCGACCGAGACTAACACGCAAGCAGATTCGCGCGACGAAATTTTGAATTCGTTACTTACCACACCACGCGCATTGAATCAATTGAGAACCGCACGTAAACGCTGGTCCCGACGCGGAAAAACGCAGAATTTTTTGCAAAAAAATCCTCGTGTGTCTCACGAATCGATTTTTCATCGAATGACCGACGGCGAATACTATCCTTCCGGCAAGAAATCTGCGCCTTCCTAACGGCACCCCTTCGTCCCCTTCCCCGTACTGCCAACGATACACATCCATGTGGCCCGGACACGTATGCGATTCCAAGCCGTTGGTGACCTACTTCAACCCGCAAGCCCCGCATCCAGAGTGCTTTATACACCCTCCAATTAATATGTTTACCCGGGAACGCGACCGGAAAAATTATCAGACGCACTTCCCGCTCATTTCCTCTTGCGCCAGAATTGGATTTCCGTAGAGTGTCTCTGTGGCAGAAACCGCTTCCGTCGTCGATATCGTTGGCGTGGGGCTGAACGCTACCGACACGATCATCCGTCTCCCGCATTTCCCCGCCTTTAATTCCAAGGTGGAATTCCGCGTTTCTGAAATTCTCCCGGGAGGCCAGGTGGCCACGGCCGTCACGGCCTGCGCGCGCTGGGGCTTGAAGGCGCGCTACGTCGGAAAGATCGGCGACGATTCCGCCGGGATCCTCCAGCAAAACGAGATGTTGAAGTCAGGGATCGAAGCGCATTGGATCGTGGTGGCCGGTTGCCAGAGCCAGTCCTCGTTCATTCTGGTGGATGAGATAACCGGGGAGCGGACGGTCCTGTGGAAGCGAGACGCTCGCCTGGAACTCCTCCCATCCGAGATCCAGCGCGAATGGGTGGTCCAGGCCCGGCTGCTGCACGTCGATGGGCACGATTGCGCCGGGGCTACCGAGGCGGCTCGTTGGGCTCGCTCGGCGCGCATCCCAGTCACCGCCGACCTCGACAACCTTTATCCAGGAGTGGAAGCTTTACTTGAGAATGTGGATTACGCCATAGCTTCCAAGGAATTTCATACCCGGCTCTGTGGGGAGAGCGACCCGCTCATTTCGCTGCCGGCCGTTGCCTCGCGATTTGGATGCCGCTTGACGGCCGCGACCCTGGGCGCCGATGGCGTACTCGCTTGGGACGGCGCCCGCTTCCACTACTCCCCAGCATTTGAAGTAAAACCTGTCGATACGACCGGGGCGGGCGATGTGTTTCACGCCGCTTTTGCCTACGCGCTCTTGCGGGGCGACGACCTTCCGCGCTCGCTGGAATTCAGTTGCGCCGCCGCCGGCCTCTCCTGCATGGGAATGGGCGCGCGAGGCGGGATTGCGAACCTGGAAGAAATTGAAGAGCTGATTCGTCATGGGCGGCGGAGAGCCGCGGCATTCACGCCGGAGCAACTTGAAGCTGTTCAGGAAGGCCCGATGATCCCTCTCCGTGTGGACATTCTTCGCACGCGCTTCGCGATTTTCAACGCTCTGTTGATCATGGTCAACGTTTTCGCCTTCCTTCATGAGTTGACCCTTTCTCCTAAAATGGGGCGCGCACTCGTTTACACCTTTCGGGCTCATCCCTGCCCACGAGCAATTGCTGTTCGCGAGGCACGGCATCGGCATTGGGCAGGCAATCCTTCCGATGTTCACGAGCATGTTCCTGCATGGCGGATGGCTGCACCTTCTGGGCAACATGCTATTTCTCTGGGTCTTCGGCGGGGCCGTCGAGGAAGCCCTGGGGCATTTTCAATATCTCATCTTCTACTTGATCTGCGGGGTTGGCTCGGCCCTGGTGCACACAGTATTCAATCTTGGCTCGAAGGTTCCCACGATTGGGGCGAGCGGGGCGATTTCCGGGGTCATGGGTGCCTTCATTGTGCTGTTTCCGAAGGCGCGCGTGACGACGCTGATTCCTGCGCTGCTGTTGTTTTTCACCGTGCGAATTCCCGCCTATCTGATGCTGGGCTACTGGTTCTTCCTGCAGTTTTTCAGCGGGGTCGCATCGCTGGGGATGACCGATCAAGGGGGAGTCGCGTGGTGGGCCCACGTTGGGGGGTTCATCCTGGGAGCCCTGCTTGTGGTTGGCGTGCGCACAAAGATGCGGAGCGCTGCCTACAGCTAGACTGGTTTCAGTAGGACGGGCTTCAGCCTGTCTGGTTTTCGCTGCCGGTTTACTTGCGGGGAGACAGGCTGAAGCCTGTCCTACTAGACGAGAATTTCTTTTCTTGCGGTGATGGCTTCGATGCGGTCGATGCGCGGCGTGTAGCCGATGCCGGGGGCGTCCGGAACACGGATTGTGCCTTGCGGCGTGACCACTACTTCCGGATCGATGACGTCTTCGACCCAATAGCGGCGGCTGGCGGTCACGTCTCCCGGAAGCGAGAAATTTTCCAGCGTGGAAAGCGCGATGTTGTGCGCGCGGCCAATTCCGGATTCGAGCATGCCTCCGCACCACACCGGGATTTGCTTTGACAGGCACAGATCGTGGATTCGCCGCGCCGGCGTGTATCCCCCGACGCGGCCGAGCTTCATGTTGATGATGCGGCAGGCGCCCAGCTCGATGGCTGCGCGGGCATGCTCTTCCGTGTGGATGCATTCGTCGAGGCAAATCGGGGTGTCGAGCCTGCGCTGCAATTCGACATGGCTGAAAATGTCATCCCATCCGAGCGGCTGCTCGATCATCATCAGGTAGTAGGCTTCCAGGCGCTTCAGGTGCGGCCAATCTTCCAGGCGATATGCGGAATTGGCGTCGACCATCAGCCGGATCCTCGGAAACTGCAGGCGCAGCCGTTCGACAGGAGTGACGTCATTGCCCGGCTTAATCTTGATCTTGATGCGCTGATAGCCTGCGGCTAGCTCGCGCTCGACGGTTGCGATGAGTTCCTCGAGTGTTTCTTTAATTCCGATGGACACGCCGCACGCAATTTCTTGACGCACCCCACCGAGGAGTTTCCACAGGGGAATGCCCTTTTGTTTTGCCTCGGCGTCCCAGAGTGCGGCTTCGACCGCTCCTTTGGCCATGTTGTGGCCGCGAATCGTTTCGAGCATGGGCCAGACTTCGGCGGCGCTCTCGAATTCGCGACCCTTCAAGAGGGGCCAGATAAAATCGCGCAAGATGTGCCAAGCGGTCTCGACCGTTTCGGGGGCGTAGAAGGGGCCTTCACCTGCGACGCATTCGCCCCAGCCGGCGACGCCGTCCGACTCGGCTTCGACGAGCAGCATTCGCCGGTCGGTGACGCGGCCGAAACTGGTTTCAAAGGGGGTGACCAGCGGCATCCTGATTTCGCGGAGGGTGATTCGCTGAACCTTCAAGTTGAGCTCCCGGGTTCGAGGATGTAGTCCATTCCGCCTCCACTCGGCGCCACAGCCGTTGCGGCGTAGCCTTGGCCCAACCATTTTAGAAACTCTGCCCGAACTTCGGCCTGTAATTCTCTAGCGCGCGAAGGATCGCTGCTTCTCAACTCTTCTACGTTGGAGGGGATCGTGATTCGCGCTGTTCTCTTGGATTTTGGAGCGTTTGCTTGCTTCCCCGCCAGAATCTTGAGCACCCGGGCAGACCGGAGATGCCATTCCGCGACGAGGCGGTCTGTGGGAAGCGAGCCATGCAAAGGGCTGGTGGTAATTCCATATGCGTTGGGCAGGTAACGCCGGGCAATCGCGCCCAGACGCATGAAATTGAAGTAGGCATTCTTTGTAATAAGAGGGTCGAAGGTCCACTCGACGAGGTTGATTCCGCGCGCCAGGGCGTCTTCCCTCTGAAATAGCTTCAAACGTCGGCCGATGCCGCGATCCCTGTTTCCGTCCAGGACGGCTGTCATATGGGAGTGGAGAAACGGCTTGCGGGCGCGCCAGCCGGCAATGGCGAGGGTGAATCCCACGATTTCGGCTCCGCGGAAGGCGCCCAGAACCTGACCTCCGGTCTCAGAGGCCACAACAAACAAGGGAATTGGAACTACGTCTACATCCGAGGACTTCCACACGGCTCGTTCCACGCGGACGCAGGCTTCAAATTCTTCGATCCCGTGGCAGTGGCGGACCACTATGCCATCGCGAGTTTCCTCGGAGGGTGGGGGAGGACCAGCGGTCTTCCTACGCTTTCGCGATTTCATGATTCGGATTCCGCCGGGGCTTGTGCGCGGGCTTTCGCTTTCGCCGCTTCCCAGAGTTGTTCCAGTTTTTCTTTCGATAAATCGGAGAGGCGTTGCCGTGAATGTGAAGCTTCCCTTTCCATATCCTGAAATCGGATCTTAAACTTTAGATTTGAATGTTTAAGTGTCACTTCAGGATCGAGGCCAAGGAATCGCGCGAGGTTTACAACTGAAAACAGGAGATCGCCGACTTCTTCCTCGGCGGCGCGGCGGTCGGATGCTCCGAGCGCGGCTTGAAGCTCCGCAGTCTCTTCTTTCAGCTTTTCAAAAATTCCCTCCACGCGCTCCCAGTCAAAGCCGACTTGCGCGGCGCGGCGAGTCATTTGGTAGGCTTCAAGTAAGGCTGGAAGATTTCGCGGAACGCCATCAAGTGCGGATGGAGCAGGGATGTTGCTGAGGCTGCCCCTTTCCGGGAAGTCGCCTGTTTCTCCTTGGCTTTTAGTTGCGCCCAATTTTTAAGGACTTCGCCGGAGGTTTCCGCCTTCACGTTGCCGAAGACGTGCGGATGCCTGCGGACCATTTTGTCGTGGATGCCGGTGATGACGTGGGAAATGTCGAACGCGCCGGTTTCGCGGGCCATGTCCGCGTGAAACAGGACCTGCAGCAGGAGATCGCCGAGTTCCTCCGCCAAATCCTGGGAGCTTCCCTTTTCGATTGCGTCGAGGACTTCGTAAGCCTCTTCGATCAGGTAGGTTCTGAGGGTTAAGTGGGTTTGCTCGCGGTCCCAGGGGCAGCCGCCGGGGGCGCGCAGGCGGGCCTGGACGGCGACCAATGCTTCAAAGAGTTCTCCGATGCGCTTGGCTGGGGATTTTGTGGGGATGGTCGCGATTTTTGCGATTTGTCGGCGCGCAGACTTTAGCCCAGATTTCTGGTTAGGCTTTGGGCGCTTCGAGATTTTCTTGCGCCTTGATCGAGGGGGAGGCACGGCGGCTTTTTGGCTCCTGAGATGAAGGGAAACTTTACGGCACGTGCGGGCAATTCACAAGGGGCGGTCGCGAGTACGGCGGGTTAACTTTTTGTGGCAGGCAGCGTGTGTCGCCCCTGACGGGGCTTTCCTTTCTTGGCGTGTGATGCTTTCCCACCACAGCCGTCGTGGGTTACGGTGTGTCGTCCCTTCGGGACTATTGCCGATGCGGGAATGGAAGATTGCAGTTGTCAAGCAACGCTAAACAAATGCTCGGGCGCGACACGACGCGATCCAGACAAGTTTCTAACATGTGGGCAGATTTCTAAGATGCGGGTGAGTACTTGTGAGCGCGTGCGGAGCGATGCTAAACTGCTTGCTCAATCTGGCTGATGCTTGATCGATTACCTGAGGGAGATTCCGTTGTCCGAATCCAAACAAGACGAAAGTTTTAAGGTTGTAGACCGCAGGCTGTTCACGCCGGAGGGAGAATTTCGCAAAGAAGTTGCGGAACAGCAGGATCGCGAGCGCGATACGGCGCCCGCTGCTGCGCCAACCAGTGCGGCAGGAGCGGTTGGCTCCGCAGGACCGGCCGCCGCTGGCACGATTGCCGGAAAGGCTGCGACGCCGAGTGCAATGCCCGCGGCCGCGCCGCCTGTTGACGCGCCGAAGCGATCTCCCGTGTTTGAAAATTTGATTCGCTCGCTCGGACAAAACGCAGCCATGCTGCTAGGCGGATATGCGGACCCGCAGACGGGGCAGCCAGTGCTGGACCTCGAAGGGGCGCGAGAGATGATCGACATGCTGGACGTTCTTCGCGAGAAGACGCGTGGGAATCTGGCGCCGGAAGAAGATACGCTTCTTCTGGATGTGCTTGGCAATTTGAAGCTGGCCTTTATGGAAATGGCGAAAGCGGCCGCGAAGCAAGAAAAGGCCCAGTCCCGGCCTTGATCGAGGATCCGCCCTGCCCGCAACACCTCATTCCGTACTCGAGCTTACGGTGCTTGGTTCCGGCACGTCCATGGGAGTGCCGACGCTCACGTGCCACTGCCGCGTCTGCGCATCCACCGATCCGCACGACAAACGGCTGCGCCCTTCCGTTCTGCTGGTTCACAACGGACAGACAGCGGTGATCGACACGACTCCCGATTTCCGGTTTCAGGCGATGCGCGCCGGTCTGGAGCGGCTGGACGCGATTCTTTTTACGCACGCGCACGCCGATCACATTCTCGGGTTTGATGACATTCGCCCTTTTAATCTGCGCCAGAAATCCGCGCTTCCGGTGTACGCATCGCCCGAAACGATTGCCACGCTGAAGAGGACATTCTCGTACGTTTTTGACGAATCGCCGGCGGTCAGCACCATACCGCAAGTCACGCTGCATCCGATCGACGGGCCGTTCGAGGTGATTGGGACGCGGATCGTGCCAGTTCCGGCGCGGCACGGAGATATCGGCGTGCTCGGATTTCGGTTTGGCGGCGCGGCGTACCTCACCGATTTCAGCGTCATTCCCGAATCCTCCAAGGCGCTGCTCGCGGACCTGGACGATTTGATTCTGGACGCGCTGCGCGATGTGCCGCACCCGATGCATCAGACGGTCGAGCAGGCGCTTGCGGTGATCCGCGAACTGAAGCCGCGCCGCGCCTGGTTCACGCACATCGCGCACGAACTGCCTCATGCCGAAACGATCGCGCGCTTGATCGCTGCCGGATATCCCAATGTTTCCCTGGCGTATGATGGACTTCATTTTGAGGTTCGCCTCTGATGGCTTTTCCCGTTTCTAATTCCATCGAGGAATGGGCGGCGCAATTCACGGACGCGCGGCGAACGGCTGTTACGGTCGGTAATTTTGATGGGCTTCACCTCGGCCACCAGAAAATTCTGCAGTCGGTCCGGGAACATGCTCGCACTTCGGGACAGCGCGCCGCGGTGATTACTTTCGATCCGCACCCGATGCGCGTGCTGCGCCCCGATCGCGCGCCGCTGATGATTCAGACGCTTTCGCAGCGGCTTGCGGGTTTTGAGCAGATGGGGCTGGACGCGGCGCTGGTCTTGCGGTTCGACCGCGCGCTGTCTCTCGTTTCGCCTGAAGAGTTCATCGAACGGATTCTCGTTGGGGGATTGCGCGCGGGCGCCATTTTGGTGGGCGCCAATTTCCGGTTTGGGCATCGGGGCGCGGGTGATGTGCGGTTGCTTGGCGAGTTTGGGAAGCGGGACGGCTTTGACGTCGAGATTGTTCCGCCCGTCGAAGTCGGTGGGCAGATTGTTTCGAGCACGGCGATTCGCGGCGCGGTCGCGGGAGGGGATGTCGCCGCGGCAATTCCTCTCCTGGGGAGGCCGTTTTCACTGACAGGCGAAATTCGCGCCGGGGCTGGGCGCGGGCGGGCCATTCTCTTCCCTACCCTCAATATGGCGCCCGAACAGGAACTGCTGCCGAAACTCGGCGTGTATGCGACGGAATCGGTCGTGGGCGGGAAACTGTATTCGTCGGTGACGAATGTGGGGACGCGGCCCACGTTTAATGGAGCGGGAGTCACGGTCGAGAGCCACTTGTTTGGATTTAGCGATGATGTCTCGGGCGGGGCGATGGAAGTCCGTTTCCACGCGAGGATTCGCGACGAGCGGAAGTTTTCAGGGCCCGACGAGCTGCGCGCGCAGATCGCGCGCGACATCGAGGCGGCGCGGAAATTCTTTTCGGAACGGACTCTGGCGGGAAATTCTTCGCGCAATTGACAGACAGTTTTTTGGGAAAGTGAGATTTAGGTTTGAAATCTGGAATCTGAAACTTTCAGGCTTGCCTTCTTTGGACTTAAAATCTGAAATTTGAGTGGAAGCCGTCGCATGCAGCGACCAGTCATTCAGACTCGATAGAACGCCAGGGGCTAAAGCCCTTGTTTTTCAGAGCTCTGAACGTCGCGGCTGAAGCAGCGACCCACAAAGACTGTTTTTGAGGCAGCTCCATTTGAAATTTGAGATTTGTTGGACTACTTTTTTCTGCACTTTTCGCAGTAGCCGCCGACTTCGGTGCGCGCCGTGGTGATTTCGATGCCGCAATCCTTTTCGATTTGCTTTTTCAGTTTTTCGTAGAGTTGCGACTCGAATTCGCGGACGGTTCCGCATTTCAGGCAGGCGACGTGGATGTGATCGCGGGCGCCGTGGCTTTCGTAGAAGTGCTGGTCGCCGCGCAGGTGGAGCAGGTCGAGCTCGTCGATCAGGCCGTTGCGCTTCAGCAAGTCGATGGTGCGGTAGACGGTCACGCGGTGGACGCGGGGATCGAGTTTTTGCGCGCGGTCGAGAATGGCGCCGGCGTCGAGATGGCGCTCGGCGTTGTCCATCACTTCGAGCAGAATTTTTCGCTGGCGCGTCAGGCGCACGCCGCGCTTGGTGAGGGCCTCCTGCAAGCGGCCGGGACGGTCATGGGCGTTGATGCGCTCGCCGGTGGAAACTCGATGTGCCGTGGTGGGCATGATTCGGTGCGGGTTGCCGCGTAAATTCAGAAATTAGTTTTGCGCGCTTCTAATAAATCGTTCTGCTTTTTGTAGCGCCCGCCTTCAGGCGGGCACTCTAGATTCAGCCGCATGCTCGCCTAAAGGCGAGCGCTACACAGAGACTGCGTATTTGTGAGAACACTTCTAATGATGCGGAATTAGCTTCAGGACGTCATTGTACATAACGATGGCGAAGACCAGCAACAGGAACACCATGCTGACGGTGACGAAGCGCTCCTTCACGCGCACGCTCAAGTCCCGCCGGATCGTTCCCTCGATGAAGAGCATCAGGATGTGGCCGCCGTCGAGCGGCGGAATCGGCAGCAGGTTCAAAACCGCCAGATTCACGCCAATCATGGCCATCAAGGAAAGCAGTTCCGCCACTCCTTCGCGCGCGGCCCTTCCAGATTCCCTCGCAATGCCGAGCGGTCCCTCGAGCTGATTCAGTGAAATTTTGCCGCGAAACAGTTCGACCACGACATAAGCAACTTGCCGGGTCATGAGGGCGTTCATTCCGATGGACTCGATGATGGCGGAGCCGAAGGAAAGACGCCGCTCCACCAGATCTCCGGTGCGCAGGACGCCGATCTGCCAACGCGGGGCGCCGTTCGGGACGTTCACCTGCTGCGGACGGAGTTGAATATGGAGCGTGCGATCGCCGCGCTGAACTTCCAGATCGAGCGGCTGCGAATGGGATTTGTCAACGATGGGCGGAAATTCCGCGCCGTTGGCGAGCGCAATTCCGTTGACCTTCGTGATCACGTCGCCCGCCATCAAGCCGCTGCGCTCCGCCGGCGTTCCGGGACTGACGGCGCTGACGATGAGGTGATCCTGCGGATAGCCGAAAACTTCCTCGACGGATTGCGCGGCGGGAACAGAAAAAGAGAGCTGCTGGCCGTTGCGGTCCACCGCGATGGAAAGCATATGGCCGGGCAAAGTGGACATCAGCTCGAGCTGCGCGCGATCCCAGGTCGGATTGTTGACGCCGTTCACCGAGACGACGTGATCTCCCGGCAAGAGCCCGGCCTTCTGCGCAGGGGAATCCTGCAAGACGCCGACCAGAACCATGGGGCGGTCCAAAAACGCGGGCTGCTTGCTGCCGCGCATGTAAATCCCCGCGACGAGAATCACCGACAAGACGATGTTCATCGCCGGACCGGCCAAGGCGATCAGAACGCGCTGCCATCTCGGCTTGGACAAAAACTCGTCGGGGTCGCCCTTGCGGTCTTCGAGGGGGTTGTCGCCGGCCATTTTCACGTAGCCGCCCAGGGGCAGAGCGCTCAGACGGTAATCGGTGTCGCCGCGCTTGTATCCCCAGAGGCGCGTGCCGAAGCCGATGGAAAAAATCTCGACGCGAACGCCGAAGGATTTGGCAACGATGAAATGTCCCCACTCGTGCACGAGGACCATGATGCCGAGAACAATCGAAACGGAAACAATCATTACCAGGAAATCCGGCACGGTTCTTTTCTCCCAGACTAGATGCTATAAATTCCAGCGGCCAACCTCAGAATAGCCAGCCAAGCAATCTCGATCAGACCTCAGGGGCTAAAGCCCCAAGTGTTCAGGCGACTGAACGTCACGGCTGAAGCCGCGACCCACAAACCTCACATGCGAAATAACTTTCAATCAGGCGACCGCGGTTCGCGCGGCCTTGCGTTCGACTTCTTCCCGAGCCATCCGCCGCGCATCGGAATCGGCCGCCAGCACGTCGCCGATCGCCGAC
Organism: uncultured Acidobacteriota bacterium; assembly: GCA_963832265.1. Taxonomy (GTDB): domain Bacteria; phylum Acidobacteriota; class Terriglobia; order Acidiferrales; family UBA7541; genus Palsa-360. The sequence goes on along the minus strand of CAWHTN010000020.1, from coordinate 1,079,503 downwards.
ATCTTGATCTTGGGCGTCCGCGTGAGAACTCGCTCGATCACTTCGGCGATGCCTGAAAACGGAATCCGCCGTTCGAGAAATGCTTCGACGGCCACTTCGTCCGCCGCGTTGAAGGCGCACGGATAAGCGCCCTTCTTGCGCAGCGCCTCGCGCGCCAAACGGAGGCATGGAAACCGGCGCGTCGAAACCTTTTCGAAATCCAGACGGCGCAGCTTGCCCCAGTCCAATGCTATTTCCTTAGATGCGGCCCGCTCCGGGTAGGTTAGCGCATATTGGATGGGCATGCGCATATCAGTTGGGCCGAGTTGCGCCAAGATGGACCCGTCCACATATTCGACCATGGAATGAATGGTGGATTGCGGGTGGATGACTACGTCGATCTGGTCCGGGCGCATGTCAAAGAGCCAATGCGCCTCGATGACTTCAAAGCCTTTGTTCACCAGCGTGGCCGAGTCGATCGTGATACGTCGGCCCATGCGCCAGTTGGGATGCGCCAGGGCCTGCTCCGGCGTGGCCGCGGCCATTTCGGCAAGGGGAGTCTTTCGAAACGGGCCGCCCGAAGCGGTCAGGATGAGCCGCTTGACTTCGGCGTGCTTTCCGGCGCGCAAACATTGATGGATCGCGTTGTGTTCGCTATCCACGGGAAGCAGTTCGACATTGGCCTGGCGGGCGGCGGCCATCACGATTTCGCCCGCCGCGACGAGAACTTCTTTGTTTGAAAGTGCGACCTGCTTTCCTGCTTTCACGGCGGCATACGTGGCTTCGAGGCCTACGACGCCGACTGCCGCGGAAACCAGTGTTGCGGCAGCTGGGTGAGTCGCGACGGCGATCATGCCGGCGGATCCGTGCTGAATCTCCGGCAATTTCGCGAGACCCGCGGCGCGGAGACGTTCCGCGAGATTGGCGGCGACGGCAGGGGTCGCAACCGAAACCAGTTCCGGGTGATGACGGAGAATTTGTTGCGCCAGCTCTTCGACGTTATTTCCCGCGGCCAGCGCCACGACGCCGAACCGTTCGGGCATCGCTTCCACAACGGCAAGGGTTTGGCGGCCGATGGATCCGGTCGAACCGAGAATGGCAATTTGCTTCAAATCAAGGTGCTCCACTTCCTGGCCGGCTTCCCTTCCGGATTCAGGGCAAGCAAGGTGAGTCCGCACGCGACCGTTAGTACTTCTTCAAAACGACCCATTCGAAATAGTACCAGACTGCGGGGGCTGCGAGGATGAGGGCGTCGATCCGGTCAAGCATTCCCCCGTGCCCCGGGATTATCGTGCCGGAATCCTTGACGCCGGCGTTGCGTTTCCATGCCGACTCGAAGAGATCGCCGACTTGTCCCGCGATGCTGCCGGCCGCTCCCATGGCCAGCATGTGAGCGGGAGAAATTTTGCTCCAGTAGCCGAAGACGGCCGCGACAAGCAGGGCTCCGAGAAAATTCGCGGCGGCGCCTTCCCAGGTCTTGCTCGGGCTGGTCTTCTGGGCCATCTTCCAACGGCCAATTCCGCGGCCTACAAAATAAGCGGCCGTATCTCCCACCCATACCAGGACCACGGTGAAAAGAAGAAGGCGCGGACCCAATACATCGACACCGTGGAGCCGAACCACGGCGCTGAACGGAAGCACGACGAATATGAGCCCGGCGGCGCTTACTGAAATGGATGGCAATACTTCGGTGAGCGACCGCTCACTTGCGAGAGCGATTCCGGCGACGCCAAGAACGAATCCGAACAGGATCAATTCCAGAGTGATCCGAGGCGAGCGGTCCAACAGGTCGCCCAGACGAGTGATGCTGGCCATGCGCGACGCGTACCATTGCTGGGCGATGATTCCGGCGGCTGCAAGGCACGTCCAGAGCCGGTAGGCTTGAAATCCGAGGCGAGCGGCGATCGAAAAAAATTCAAGCATTGCAGCGATCGCAACGAACGCGGCCACGATCGCGATGAGCCAGGTGGGACCCCACCAGATCGCCGCGACCACTATTGGAATCAGGATCGCTGCTGTCAGCACTCGCAGGCCTGTACCGGAATTCATTGGGTCCTTTCTTTTCTCCGAATGGCCGTCAGGAAATTGGGATCAATGTCGTGACGGGTAATGGGCAACTCTTGCTTGCGTTAGCACCTTGTGTCGCCCCTACCGGGGCTCGCGCGTCTTGGTCTGCACGTTTCCCACCGCTTGCGCAGTGGGCTACGGTCTGGCGTCCCTCCGGGACTTCCGGAGGAAAAAACTGGCGCGCCGTGCTTCTTGACGAAATCGAGTTCAGCGGCTTCTTCCACTTTCTCGCAATGTGGGGAGGAATTCCCGAAGAATAAATTTGCGTGTGCCGCGTTAAGAAACGAATCCATTCGGGAAGAATTATGAAGGCCCGGCGTGCCGGGAATGAAGGCCCGGGCGCGAGGCTGGCTCAGGCCATGACGCGGCGGCGCGCTTCCGCCAGGCCGCCGTAGCGGCGCTCGCGCTTTTGAAAATCGAGCAGGGCTTCGTAGAGCTGCGCGCGGCTGAAATCAGGCCACAGGGTCTCGGTTACATAAATTTCGGCGTAGGCGATTTGCCACAGCAGAAAATTGCTGACGCGCATTTCTCCGCTGGTGCGAATCAGCAGGTCGGGATCGGGCAATCCGGCCGTGTAAAGATGCTGCGAAATCAATTCTTCGTCCACGCGGGCATTCGCGAGGCCGTTGTTGCGGACGCGATCGAGGATGCGATTGAACGCATCCACCAGTTCCGCGCGGCCTCCGTAGTTGAGAGCCACGGCCAGCTTCATGCCGGTGTTGCCCGCCGTTTGCTCCATGGCGCGATCGATGTCCGCTTGAACTTCCTTGGGCAACTGATCGGAACGGCCGATGACCAGCATACGGATGTTGTTTCGCTGGATGGTGGGAAGTTCCTTGCGCAAATATTCGCGCAGCAGGCGCATGAGAAAATCAATTTCCGCTTTCGGGCGGCGCCAGTTTTCCATGGAAAAAGCGTAGAGCGTCAGGGCGGGAATTCCGAGCCTGGCGCACGTTTCAATCGCTGTGCGAGCGGATTGGACTCCGGCCCGGTGACCGGCGACGCGCGGCAAGTGGCGCCGCTGCGCCCAGCGGCCGTTTCCATCCATGATGACGGCAATATGCTGAGGGAGCCGGTCCGCATCCAGTTCAAGGAGCAGCCGCTCTTCCGCAAGATCCGAGGGTTTAAGCGATTCCGGTGCTTTCACGCGACTATTCCCGCGAATTCCGTGTAGTGGACAGAGGCTGTTTCGCGAGCATCTTGAAAAGCTAACATAGGGCATCTCACGGCGCAACACACCACCCGTTACCATCGCGGCAAGTCGGCAACAGGCGCGGGAATCTTACCCGGACGTTCCCGGCATGGCGCTGGGGTGGAGGATGGTGACGTAGACCAGGACGAGGGTGAGGATGATCACGGCGACGGCGGTGACCCATGCGACGATGTTAAATGTGGGGCGTGTTGACGAAGTCGCCCATCAAATCGCGGCGGTTGATCAGCAGGAGCATGAAGATGAGGACGACCGGAAGCCAGACGCCGTTGCCCACCTGCGAAAGGATCAGGATTTTTTCCAGCGGGGCATGAGGGATCAGGATGACTGCGGCGCCTACCACGATCATTCCCGTATAGAGGCTGTAAAAGATGGGCGCGTCATTGAATTTGTGGTCGATGCCCGCTTCAAATCCCATGCCTTCGCAGATCACGTGAGCGGTGGAGAGCGGCAGGATGGATGCGGCGAACAGCGACGCGTTCAGCAGGCCAAACGCGAAGAGCATCGCAGCCCATTTTCCGGCCAGGGGGACGAGGGCTTGCGCCGCGTCTCCGGCGTCGTTAATGACGTGATGGCCGGAAACGAATAGCGTGGCGCCCGTGCAAACGATGATGAAGAAGACGATCACCATGCAGCTTACGCTGCCGAAGAGCACGTCCATGCGGGCCTGGGCATACTGGCGCGCGGAGACGCGCTTCTCCACGAAACTTGCCTGCATGTAGAAAAATTGCCACGGGGCGATCGTGGTGCCGATCAGCGCGGTCAGCATGAGGAGATATCCGCCCTCGAGATGCATGGTTGGAATCACAGTATCTCGCGCCGCCAGGAGCCAATCCGGCTTGGCCAGAAACGCGGACGCCACATAGGAGAGATACAGAACGCACGCCGCCAGAAATATTTTTTCGACCTGGCGGTAGGTTCCGCGGAGCACGAGAATCCAGACGGCCAGCGCGGCAAGCGGGACGGAGATGTACTTGGAAATGTGAAAGAGTTGCATGGAGGCCGCCACGCCGGCGAATTCGGCGCAGACGTTGCCCATGTCCACAACCAGGCCGGCAAGGATCAGAAAAAAAGTTGGACGGAAGCCGAACTCTTCGCGGATGAGATCGGAAAGACCCTTGCCCGTGACGACGCCCATGCGGGCGCACATTTCTTCGGTAACGTAGAGCGCGATGGTCATGGGAATCAGCGACCAAAGAAGCGCGTAGCCGTACATCGCGCCGGCCTGCGAATAGACCGAGATTCCGCCGGCATCGTTGTCAACGTTGGAGGTGATGACGCCGGGGCCGACCACGGCGAGAAACAGCAACAGGCGGCGGCGCCAGAAGCGTGTCCGCCTGCTCCAGTCCGAAAGGCGAACGCGCCAGGGCTCTACCCAGCCGGGGATGAGCTTCCACCGCGTGATGAGCGCTGGGGTTTCCGGCGCTTGTTTTTCCTTTTCGGGTTTTCCTAGCACGGCCATTTGTAGAAAACCTATGTCCGCCTGAAGGCGGACGCTACACAGATCAAATCCGAATTGCCATTGCGAATCTCAATATCATCAACGGTTACGGATGCGCGAGACCACGTCATCCACTTCGATCGCGCCGATGGGGCGACCGAGCGCGTCGACGACGGCCAGGCTGTGCAGATTGTACTTGTCGAAAAGTTCAAACACTTCCTTGTCTCCCGCGTCCGGCGGAATCGAAAGCAAGGGCTCCATCTTAAGAGATTCCATGCGTTCGTCGGGAGCCGCGAACAACAAGCGTCCGAGAGGGACGGCGCCGGAGTATTTGGCTTCCCCATTGATCAGAAAAACGGTATCGAGGCGCTCGAGGTCCACGTCCATTTCGCGAATCCAGGCAACGACCTCGTCGCGCGTGGCGGCCTCGCCTACGTAAATGAAATCGGTATTCATCATTCCGCCGGCCGAATTTTCCTCAAATTTAAGAAGCTCGCGCACTTCGCGCGCTTCCTCGCCGGGCATCTCGCTCAGGACTTCGCGCGAACTTTCCGGGGTCATGTCCGCGATCACGTCGGCAACCTGGTCGGGGTCCATTTCCTCGAGAATGTCGGCGGCTTTCTGGGGAGCCAGCGTTTCGACGATCTGAGTGGTGAGGCGTTGGTCCAACTCGGCGAGGGCCTCGGCGGCGGTCTCTTCATCAAGTGAAGCGATGATCGATTGGCGTTCGAACGGGGAAAGGTCTTCCATGATGTCCGCCAGGTCGGCGGGATGCATGCGTTCGAGTTTTTGGTGCGTGATGCGGAGCTTCACGCGGCGCAAGGGGTCCGTCTCGATCAAGTTGACGAATTCCCAGGGAATGACGCGCGTAGGCAGCCTGGTCGCCAGCCCTTGCACCAGGCCTGGTGAGGCGATGCCGTGCAAGAGACGCCGGGCGGCGCCCGTTAGGCCCACGTCCACCTGGGTGACGCGCAGCTCGACCGTGCCGTTGATGCGCTGCTCGGCAAGATCAATATCGTTGACGCGGACGACTTTTCGGCCGCTGGTATCGATGATTTGCTGGTCGAGCAAATCCTTGCGCATAGCCAGCCACGCTTCGTTGGGCTGGTAATGTTCGAGGTCCTTTTCTTCCACATTCAGGCGGATGACCCCGGGAGCAACAAAAGCGATGTGATCGTAACGAACGATCAGCGGAAGAAACTTTCCCCGGCCAAGGAGGACGCGGGCCACACGGTTCGGTTGGTCGGCGGGCTCGATGAACAACTCGTTGATCTGCCCGACGAAATGGCCGTCGCGATCGTAGGCTTCTCCGCCTAGAAGATCGGTAGCGTGCAGCATTTTGCCTCCTTTCCCAAACCCTCGGGCCGTGGAGCGCACCAACCCTGGGGCTTGTACTTATTACGATGTGGCGAGCGCGGCATGGTGGCCCGCTGGCGCAAAAATTCACGCAAAAGGCTGATTGCGGCGGGATCTTTTTGACTTGAAACCCGCAACCAGGGTGTAACCCGGCCGCGGGCGGCGGAAAAACCGGGTCTACCCGAGGCCTCTATTGCTCACTTTCAAAGCACGGCGGAATTGCGTTTCGGCGGGGGTACGCCGGGCCATTTTGGAACATCGTGCCGCCGATCGATTCCTACTCGGAAAGGGTTCTAGCTTTTCGGATTCGTTCATGGCCACACAAAAAAACTCCAACTCAGTAGGTAAACGGTGTTCAAATCTTTGTCAAGGAAAGAGTGAGCGTTAACGCAATTTTTTTGTTGTCGGAAAGAGCATGTCGCCGGGTTTCCGGCCTCGGCGGCGGCATTCGGCGAGATAGAGCGAGCCGTAGGTGTCCGTCATGTAGTCATTGCGGGCATACCCGAGGAGGTGGGCGCCGCGGTCAATGGCTATAACCGGGCCTTCCAATTCCAGGTAAATGCCAACAGGGGTCTCGTCGAGGTCGATCTTTAGTCCACGGACATCCGGGAGGGCAAAGGTGGTCCGGAATTTTTCGTAGCGGAATGTCGGACGCAATCCGAGGGCTCCTAGAATCCTGGCCAGTTCACCTGCTCCGGCGACTGATACCTCGACTTCGTCTTTGATTTTGAAATGACTTCGGGTTTTTGAATGTTTACCTGGTTCTATTGCGTTGCTCGTCGAGGATGGACCTTTGTAGGTCAGCAGGGCTGCGGCGTTTTCCTTTGGGCGCTTCTTTCCAAAACTCCAAGCAGGCTGCTCAGTGCGGATGCGGATGAGCTGGCTGCGGCGCCTCAGATCGTGTCGCGACGTATCGTACAAAGTGTTGGATTCATACGTGCGCGGAGTGATTTCGCGCGCGCGGAGACGTTTTAGGCGGCACTGAAGAGCGGGGATGTCGGGAACGCGGAGTTTGATTTCAATTTCCTCATGATGTTTGCGCTTGGGCATCCGTACGGAGTATACGTCGAGATCGTCCATAAAACTGACTTCGGGAGATTTCTGGAGGCAGGCTAGGTTCATGTGCGTGAACAGCGCGTGTCGCCCCTGCCGGGGCTTCCTTTTCTGGGTCTCGGCGCTTTCGCACAGCTGACGCGGTGGGCTACGATCTGCCGCCCCTCCGGGGCTTTTGGGCAAATGCGACTCGATCCTTATTCGATTCACCGGCTCGACAGGAGCGAAGGTGGCGCGGTATAAGCTTTACTGTTACCGACCGGCACCCACAACCCGGCGGGCTCTTCTATTAGCCCGCACGCGGTTCCGGCGCTCCATTCGACATGACTGAACCAGCCACACCGCTGATGCGGCAGTATCACTCCATTAAAGGACGCTATCCGCATGCGCTGGTCTTATTCCGCTTGGGGGATTTCTACGAGCTGTTCTACGAGGACGCCATTGCGGCGTCGCGGGAACTGCAGATCACTCTGACTTCCCGGAACCGTGAACGCGGCGAGCCTGTGCCGATGTGCGGGGTTCCATACCATGCGGCGGAGGGATACATCGCACGGCTGCTGCGCGCGGGATACAAAATTGCTGTGTGCGATCAGATGGAGGCGCCAGGGCCCGGGAAGAAACTCGTGCGGCGCGAAGTGGTGCGCGTCATCACACCGGGAACGGCTACGAGCCTCAATGTTCTGGAGCCCAAGGAGAATAATTATCTGGCTGCGATCTCACGCTCGGGGGGCGGATCGCCGATCGGGTTTGCCTATGCGGACGTCACCACCGGCGAGTTTCGCGCGGCCGCATTTTCCGGGAGCGACGCAGAAGAAAAATTGCGGGATGAATTGCACCGCTTGCGGCCGCGTGAAATTCTTATTCCGAGGCAAGCGAGTTTGTTCGCCGCGGCAGCCGGGGCGGACGGCGATTTTAGCAGCACTTCCCAAGCGGCGCGGCCGGAGATTCGAGAAGGCGTCGAGACGCGGATTGACGAATGGGTCTTTCGGTTTGACTACGCCGAACGGATGCTGCGGGAACAATTCGGCGTGGCGACGCTGGACGGATTCGGGCTCGCGGGGCATCCGCAGGCTGTCTCGGCGGCGGGCGCGGTGGTGCATTATTTGCGCGAAACGTCGGCGATGGACCCCGAAAATGGGAATCATTCCGGCGCGGCGCTCGGGCATCTGGACCGCGTGCGGTATTACGAGCAGGCGGACGCGCTGGTGCTCGACGTCGTTACGGTCCGCAATCTGGAACTGGTGGCGCCGATTTTTTTCGAGGATGGCGTGCGCGGCGCCTCCCCTACCCTGCTTTCCGCGCTGGACGAAACAACAACAGGCATGGGAGCGCGGCTCTTGCGGCAATGGATTCTGCGCCCGCAGGTGAATCGTGAAGAGATTCAAGCGCGTCTGGACGCCGTGCAGGAGCTCAAGAACCACACGGTGCTGCGCGAAGAGATTCGCCATAACCTTGCCGGCGTGCAGGATCTGGAACGCCTGGCGGGGCGCGTGACGCTGGGTGTGGCGTCGCCGCGCGACCTGCTCGGGCTGCGGCAGTCTCTGGCACGCGTTCCTCTTTTGCGAAAATATTTGGAGAAGTGCCCGTCGGCGCGGCTTTGCGAGTTGCACGCGGAAATGGACGAATTGGCGGACGTGCGCGAGCGGATCGAATCGGCGCTCGCGGACGATCCCCCGGCGCTGGCCTCCGATCCGGGCGTGATTCGCCGCGGCTACGACAAGGAATTGGACGAGTTGCGCGAACTTTCGCAGCACAGCAAGCAGATTATTGCAGCGATGGAAGAGCGGGAACGGAAGCGCACGGGAATCGGGTCGCTCAAGATTCGCTTCAATCAGGTGTTCGGCTACTACATCGAAATCTCCAACCCGAACTTGCATCTCGCGCCCGCGGATTTCGAGCGCAAGCAGACGCTGGTGAATGCGGAACGCTTTACGACGCCGGAGCTGAAGGAATACGAGCGCAAGGTGCTGGACGCCGACGAGCGCATCGCGGAAATCGAGCGGCGGCTGTTTTCCGAGCTGCGGTTGTGGATCGGGGAGCAGGCGGCGCGGCTTCGGCGGACCGCAACGGCCATTTCGCAACTGGACGTGCTTGGAAATTTTGCGCGGCTGGCCGCCTCGCGCAATTACACGCGGCCGGAGTTTTGCAGACGATACGCAAATCCTGATCGTGGCGGGGCGGCATCCGGTGATCGAGCAACTGCTCGTGCAAAAAGGCGAGCGATTCGTTCCGAACGATTTGTTTCTCGATGATGCGGCGCAGCAGATCCTGCTGATTACGGGCCCGAACATGGGGGGGAAATCCACCTATCTCCGGCAGGCCGCGTTGATTATTCTGATGGCGCAGATGGGATCGTTTGTGCCGGCGGATCAGGCGCGGCTCCCGGTCACGGATCGAATTTTTACGCGCATCGGTGCGGCGGATAATTTGGCGCGCGGGCGGTCCACGTTTCTTGTGGAAATGACCGAGGTCGCGGCCATCTTGAATACGGCCACGCCGGCGAGCCTGGTGCTGCTCGATGAAGTGGGGCGCGGGACGGCTACCTTTGACGGGCTTTCGATTGCCTGGGCGGTGGTGGAACATTTATCGAGCGAGACGAAATCGCGCACGCTCTTCGCCACGCACTACCACGAATTGACGGAGCTTGCGGATTTGCTGCCGGGGATCAAGAACGTGCACGTGTCGGCGCGCGAAACCTCGACGGGGATCGTGTTTCTGAAGCGCGTCGAAACCGGGAGCGCGGACAAGAGTTATGGAATCGAAGTCGCGAGGATGGCGGGCCTGCCTCCCGCGGTGATCGCGCGCGCGCGCGAAATTCTCGAGCGGCACGAGCAGGCCGAACATCAATTGAGCGAGCGGCTGACGCCTGGAGCCACTGCGAGCGGGGAGCCTCTTCCTGCGCAGCAGGCGTTGTTCACGCCGCTCGACCGGCGTGTGCTGGATGCGTTGCGGGAAGCTGACATCGATAATTTGAAGCCCGTCGAGGCGCTCAATCTGCTGGCCGAGTTGAAAAAACAAATTCTATGAAACACTCCCGCGGACGCGGCACATTGGCGCTCGGCATCATGTCGGGAACGTCGGCGGATGGGATTGACGTGGCCCTCGTGCGCATGGCGGGGCGAAAGGCGTCCCTCGAAAACTTTGCAGCGTTTCCCTTTCCTCGGCAAGTGCAGAAGGCCATCTTGAAGCTCGGCGAAGGCCGGCCGGTTACGACAGGAGAAATCAGCCAGCTTAATTTTTTGCTGGGCGAATTATTTGCGGGCGCTGCGCTCGCCGCGTGCAAGAAATTTCGCGTAGCTCCACGCGGAACTCGACGTGATCGGCTCGCACGGGCAGACTGTTTTTCATCAGGGCATTCCTTCACGTTTCAATGGACGCCGCGTCGCTTCGACATTGCAAATCGGCGATCCATCGGTGATTGCGGTGCGCACCGGAATCACCACGGTGGGCGATTTTCGTCCCGCCGATATGGCCGCGGGCGGGCAGGGAGCGCCGCTCGTGCCGTTCGTCGATTTTCTGCTCTACCGGCACGCGCGGATCGGACGCGTCGCGCTGAATATCGGCGGGATTGCGAACGTCACGGTGATTCCCGCGGGCGCGAAGCTTGAAGATGTATTTGCATTCGATACCGGGCCGGGGAATATGGTCGATCGATGCCCTGGTGCGGCATTTCACGCGGGGACGAAAAGGATTCGATCGTAATGCGGAGATGGCCGCGAAAGGCAAGCTGCTTCCCGGATTGCTTCAGACGCTGTTGCGCGACAGATACTTTTCCAAACTCCCGCCGAAAACGGCAGGGCGCGAACAGTACGGCGAAGTCTACTTGCGTGCCCTGCTGTCCCACCGCGAGGCACGACATGCAAATCCGGAAGATGTAATTCGCACTGCTACGATTTTGACCGCGCTATCCGTTTTGGATGCTTTCCATCGTTTTATCGGGCCGACATCGGAAATCGGAGAGCTGATCGTTTCGGGAGGCGGCGCGCACAATCCATTGCTGATGGCCCAGATCGAATCCGGCTTAGACGGAGTTCGTGTGCGTGAAGCGGGAGAACTTGGAGTGCCAGGTGACGCGAAGGAAGCATTTGCCTTTGCCGTGCTTGCGTATGAGACGCTGCACAAACGGCCCGCAAACGTGCCGGGCGCGACTGGAGCGAAGACGGCGGTCGTGCTGGGCAAGGTGTGCTATGCGGGGTAGGAGAGGAAGTAGAAGATGTTCAGGAAGTAAAGGAAGTAGAGGAACGGAAAGATCGTGCAAACGCGGGCGCGGCTCAAGGCGTGGCGCTTTTTCTTTTACGTCCTTTGATTCCTCAATCTCATTTACTTCCCTTCTGTTGCTCCTATCATTCGCCCTCTCTTCCTGCTCTCGCGCTGTCGCAACCGAACCCGGCGTCGTCAATTTTTTGATTGAATCGATGCCGACGAATTTAGATCCGCGAATTGGAACAGACGCGGTTTCGCAGCGGCTGGACAGCCTCATTTTCAGCAGCTTGGTGGAACTTGATGCGCAGAGAATCCCGCACGGCGATCTGGCCGAAAGATGGGAGACGCCCGATGCGGTCACGTATGTGTTTCATTTACGGAGCGGCGTGAAGTTCCACGATGGCCGGCCGGTCACATCCGCGGATGTGAAGTACACCTTCGATTCGATCCTGGACAGAACCGTCACATCGCCCAAGCGAGGCTCGCTCGCGATGATTCGATCCATCGACGCGCCGGATGCGGCTACAGTGATTTTTCATTTGCAGGAGCCGTACGCCGGGCTTCTGTGGGCAATCGCGCGGCCTACGGTCGGGATAGTCCCGGCGGGTTCCGGGGCGGATTTTAACGAGCGGCTCACCGGCAGCGGCCCGTTCCGGTTCGTCAGCGCGAATCAGGACGACAACATTGTGATCGAAAGGAATGGCGAGTATTTCGGCGGCGCGCCGAACATTTCGCGCGTGCAATTCCGCGTCGTGCCCGATGCCATTGTGCGCGCGCTGGAATTGCGCAAAGGAAGCGCGGACGTGGAAGTGAATTCGCTCGCTCCGGACATGATTCCGGTCCTGCGCCAGCAATCCACGATCGATGTGACGGATACACCCGGAACCAATTATCAATACATTGCATTCAATCTCGACGATGCGGCGCTCGCCAAACGCGAGGTGCGGCAGGCGCTGGCGTATGCGACGAACCGCGAAGAAATCATTCAATATCTATACCGTGGCCAGGCGCATCCAGCCGACGGGCCGCTGCCGAAAAGCAGTTGGGCGTACGAGCCCGGCATCCGGCGCTACGAATACGATCCGCAGCAGGCGGAACGTTTGTTGGACGCGGCCGGGTTTCCGAGGCAGCCCGAGACAGGCGGCATGCGCGTGAAGCTCACGCTGAAGACGTCAACCGAGGAATCGTCGCGGCTCCTGGCCGCCGTTTTGCAAGAGCAATGGCGCAAGGTCGGAGTCGATCTCGATGTGAGGCCGCTGGAATTCGCGACGCTGTTTTCGGACATGGCGCGCGGGAGCTTCGAGATCTTCACGCTGCGTTGGATCGGCGCGAACAACGATCCCGACACTTTTTTCGATTACATTTTCGATTCCAGGCAGATTCCTCCCGCCGGGGCCAATCGCGGCCATTATCGCAATCCGGAAATCGATGCGCTGCTCGGGCTGGCGCGCGGTGAGGGCAATCGGGAAAAGCGGCGTGAATTGTTCAGCAAGGTCCAGAAAATCATCGCGGAGGATTTGCCGTACGTCAGTCTGTGGTTCATGGACAACGTCAGCGTGCACCGGAAGAGAATCAGCGACGTGCAGCTTTCTCCGACCGGGGACTATGATTTTTTGCGCAGCATCGAGGCGCGGTAGGGACGAGCCAGCGGCTTAACAGGCTGCGGAAAAAAGGCCTTGTTCTGTCATTCTGAGCGAAGCGAAGAATCTCTCTTCGATTTAAGTATAGGAAAAGACAACAGGGAAAAATTCTTCGGACTTCGCTCGGATGACAGGGCTTTGAGTTTTTCCGCAGCCTGTAAAGCCGCATTCAGTTTGGCAACCTTATGTCACGGCTGAAGCCGTGACCCACAAAGATTCTTGCGTTTTCACGCAGGCTAGAAACAAGCGCGAACGGTCAAGCGTCCGTGTCATCCTCGAGGGCAGCGCGGATTTCCTGCTCGGTGATTACGCCTTCGCGCATCACTTCCCAATCGTCGCCGTCGAGTTTCACGATCGTGGAGGCGAGATTTCCGGGGGTTTCTCCCGCGTCGAGAATGAGCGGGAGGCGGTCTCCCATTTGTTCCAGAAGGTCGATCGCGGTCGCGCAGGCGGGTTCGCCGGAAATGTTTCCGCTCGTGCCGGTGATGGGCCCCTTGACCAGGCCAATGAGCGCATCGACGATCGCGGATTTCGGCCAGCGCAGTGCGACATTGCCGGTGTGAGCCGTCACTTTGAGCGGAACACCTGTGGAGGCCTCGACGAGCAGCGTTAGGGGGCCCGGCCAAAACTTGGCGGCGAGTTTGTGGAACGTGTAGGGGACATCGCGCGAGAGGGATATGGCCTGTGTCACGGTATTGACAAGAATCGGAAGCGCGCGGGTTTCCGGGCGTCCCTTGACGCGATAGATCTGATCCACGGCCGCCAGATTGAAGGGATCCGCCGCGATCCCATAAAAAGTGTCGGTCGGGATGGCGACGAGTTCGCCGCGGCGTATGAAATCAGCTGCGTAGCGGACGACAGCAGGATCGGGATTTTCCGGAGAAATCTTCAGCAACTCAGCGGACAAAGTGGCGATCCTCGTTGTTGAAAACAAAAAAATGGGAATCGACCGGCCATCGAAAAGCGGTCGAGTGAACCTACCATAGACGTGTAGTGCGTTCAAGACGCTTACGTTCTAAATATCAATTCGGGAGGCACGGACCGCCCTTGCTTTACCGTTCCCAGGGGGTTTGTTAGGCTGGTGCGCATGGTTCACCCAGCCGGCTCAAACGCGCGACAAGCCATCCGTGGAACCGCCGCCTTGATTTCGAGCCGTGAGAACCGCTGGCTCAAGCGATTCCGCTCCGCGCTTTCGGGCGAACAGAGCGACGACGGAATCGTGGGCGTCGAGGGTGTTCGCCTCGTTGAAGCGGCGCTGGGGTCGAGCCTGCCGGTGGAGGCGGTTCTCCTTAGCGAATCGGGGGCGCGCCATCTTCCGCGCGTCGCGCCGGTGCTGGCATCCAGTGTGCCTGTGTTTCGAACCTCCGACAAATTGTTTGCCAGCGTTGCGGATACGCAGGCGCCGCAAGGGATCGCCGCTCTGGTTCGGCCGAGACAGGCGACGGTCGAGAGGCTCTTGCCCGGAACGGCGCTGGTTGTCGTGCTCGTGGGCGTGCAGGATCCCGGCAACGTGGGGACGATCGTCCGGGCGGCGGAAGCGTTCGGAGCGACCGGGGCGGCGACGTGTCTGGCGGAGGGCATTGGGACGGCTGATCCGTTCGGGCCGAAGGCCTTGCGCGCTTCGGCGGGATCGGCGCTGCGACTGCCGATCATTCATGGTATTTCGCCTCCCGTGCTGCTCGCGCAATTGCGAATGATTCGGGTGAAAGTTTACGCTGCTGTGGCGGCCGTTTTCGATGCCGAGGAAAATTCTAAAAATAAAGCTTCAGATGCTGCGTCCCCTTTATTGCGTCCGTGGGACATCGACTGGAAAATCCCTGCGGCCATCTTGATTGGTAACGAAGGTTCGGGCTTGCCCGCAGAAATTGTGCGTGCGGCAGACGCTCGCGTCTATATTCCGCAAGCCGCGGCAACCGCTCCTGTGGGAATTGAATCCTTGAATGCAGCGATGGCCGCCAGCGTGTTGCTCTACGAGGCCATGAGGCAGAGAAATTACGGCGCGGCAACCACATTCATGAGCCTGTTCGCAAAACTCGAGCCTGAAGAAAACACCGGCGCCTCCGGCCAGCCCCTCGCGGAACGGATGCGGCCGCGCACGCTCGATGAATTCACGGGGCAAGAGACGCTGCTCGGTCCGGGAAAACCGCTGCGGACGCAGATCGAACACGACGAAATCGGGTCCATGATTCTTTGGGGACCGCCGGGATGCGGGAAGACGACGCTCGCGCGCCTGATCGCGCGAATGACTCATTCCGAGTTCGCGGCGTTCAGCGCCGTGCTAACCGGGATCAAGGAAATCAAGGACGTGATGGCCGCGGCCGAGCATGCGCGGCGCGCGGGGCGAAGGACCATCGTGTTCATCGACGAGGTGCACCGCTTCAACAAGGCGCAGCAGGATGCGTTCCTGCCGCATGTGGAAGCGGGAAACATCACCTTGATCGGCGCAACCACGGAGAATCCCTCGTTTGAAGTGATCGCGCCGCTGCTTTCGAGGACGCGCGTCTACGTCCTGCAAGCGCTGACCACCGAGCAGATCGAAGCGCTCTTGCGGCGCGCGCTGGCGGATCCAGTGCGTGGACTCGGAAATGAAAAGATCGCCATCGGCGAGGAGGCGATCCAGCACATCGCCGTGTTTTCGGGCGGCGATGCGCGCGCTGCATACAACACGCTGGAGGCCGGCGTGCGCGCCGCGCAACCGGACGCTTCGGGAATGCGCACGATCACTAAAGAATTGCTCGCCGAGCTGCTGCAACGCAAATTTTTGCTGTACGACAAATCCGGCGAGGAGCATTACAACCTCATTTCCGCGCTGCACAAATCCGTGCGCAATTCCGATCCCGATGCCTCGCTGTACTGGCTGGTGCGGATGCTCGAATCTGGCGAAGACCCGCTGTACATCGCGCGGCGGCTCGTGCGCATGGCGAGCGAAGACATCGGCCTCGCGGAACCGGGCGCGCTGGCGGTGACGATTGCAGCCATGCAGGCCGCCGATTTTGTCGGGCCGCCGGAAGGAAATCTCGCGCTGGCGCAGGCCGCCGTCTATCTTTCGCTCGCGCCGAAGTCCAACGCGCTTTATACCGGCTACGGCTCGGTGACGAAAGATTTGGAGAACACGCGCGCCGAGCCCGTTCCGCTGCACCTGCGCAATGCTCCCACCGGCCTGATGAAAAATATCGGTTACGGGAAGGGATATCAGTACGCGCACGACGTTGAAGACAAAGTGGCCGACATGGAATGCCTGCCGGAATCGCTGGCCGGAAAAACTTACTATCGCCCGACCGATCAGGGTTTTGAAGCGCGCTTGCGTCAGCGCATGGAAGAAATCCGGCGCATCAAGGATAAGCGGAAATCGGAATGATTAGAGCGGGACGGGCTTGCACCTGTTTTCGGTTTGCCTGTTGCGAAGATAGAAAGCAGACAGGCTGAAGCCCGTCCTACTTGCGGCGTTTATAAATTTCCTTGGCGATGCAGTTGTCCATGATGACGAATAGGCCGGCGCGACGGGCGCGTTCGGCGGAGGGCTCGTCCTCCACTCCCTCTTGCATCCAGATCGCGCGTGCGCCGATGCGGATCGCGGCGTCGACGATTTCCGGGACAAATTCCGAGCGGCGAAAAATATCCACGATGTCGATTTTCTCGGGGATATCTTCCAGGCGGGCGTAGCATTTCTCGCCGAGCACTTCGGCCTCGTTCGGATTGACAGGGAAAATGCGATAGCCGGAAGATTGGAGCGTTTCTGATACGCCGAAGCTGGCGCGATAGGGTTTTCCTGACAATCCAACCACGGCAATGGTTTTTGCCGAGGCAAGAATTCTAGTGATGGAATCGTCTTCCCCGCTTGTCATGGCAATTTTTTCCGCGGCGCGCCTTCTTTGGACTTGGACATGACGCGCCGGGGTCGCCAGGCGCGCCGGGGCTTGGTCGTTGCCATAACCGGCTTGGGCTGCGCCAGCGCATGCTCCACCGCGCGGACCAGCTTGGCCACTTCCAGGGCGCTGAGTTGCCGGTAGTGGCCTTCCGGCACAGTGTCGGCGTCGAGCGAAGCCAGCTTCATCCGCTTCATCTTTTCGACGGGATGGCCGATCGCCAGCAAATTCCGCCGCAGCAGGTCGCGGCGAACGCCGGAGAATTGCACTTCGTACCAGGGATTCGGGGGATTCTTGCCGGCCGCGTGCGGGGCGCGCAAAGGAAAAATCTTGCCGCGCAGCGCGTGCGCGAGACTTTTCAGCTGCGTTTCGCTGAGCCGGCCCTTCACTTTAATCCAATACGTTTGGGGCAGGGATACCGACGCTTTCAACATTCGGCTGGCGAGTTCGCCGTCGTTGGTCAGAAAAACCGCGCCGCCCGCGGCATAATCCAAACGCCCCACGGGAAAGACGCGCTCGGATACTCCGACCAGAAAATTGCGCAACGTGCGCCGGCCTTCCGGGTCCGCCAGCGTGGAAACGACTTCCGGCGGTTTGTTCATGAGCAAATAAACGCGGGTGTCCGAAACTTGAGCGACGCGGCCGGCCGCCTCGACGCGGTCACGTTCCGGATCGGCCTTGGCGCCGAGTTCGGTGACGACAACTCCGTTGACACGCACTTGCCCGCTGCGGATCAAGTCTTCCGCGTGTCGCCGCGACGCAATTCCGGCGCGGGCGATGATTTTTTGCAGCCGCTCAAGCATGGATTTGTCTAGGAAGCGCTTTCTGCCTTGGTGTGCTCGGATTGTTCCGCTTCGGCTTCGGCGGGTTCCGGAATTTCTTGCAGGTTTTGCAGGCTAGGCGCAATCTCAGTCTGTGTCGCCGTTGTTTCACTAGGCGCGGCATCCGCGCCATTCATCGATTCCGTCGACTCTGGTTCGATCGGCGCGATGCCTTCGTCGGAACCAAGCGCCGCGCGCGCGAGCTGTTCAAATTCCTTCAGGCTCGGCAACTCTTCAAGATCGGAGAGGCCGAAGCGGATCAGGAATTCTTTGGACGAGCGGTACAGGATGGGCCGGCCCATGACGGCTTTGCGGCCCGCGGTCACGATCAAGCGTTTTTCGAGCAGCGTTTTGATCACTCCGGACACGTTCACGCCGCGAATTTCCTGAATCTCCGGGCCCGTGACAGGTTGCCGGTAGGCGATGACGGCCAGCGTTTCGAGCGCGGGCATCGTCAGGCGCAGCGGCGGGCGCAGGCTCTTGATGAACCGGCGAACGACTTCATGGTGCTGCGGCTTGGTGTAAAACTTGTAGCCGCCGGCGACGCCGCGGATTTCCATGCCGCGGTCCTCGCTCGCGTAGGCGGCAATCATTTCGTCCAGCGCCGCGCGCACCGTAGTTTTTTCCTCGCTGACGGCATTCGCGATTTGGTCGAGTGTCGCGGGCTCGTCGGCGGCGTAAATAATCGCCTCAAGCGCGCCTTTTAGTTCCGTGGGGTTCATGGTCATTCTTTCGGCGGGCTCCAAGTAGAGCCCGCACCCGGATATTGTTCGTCAATTCCTCGAAGCGGCTCCGCCAGCGTATCGGAAATCGAATCGCCGCCGGCGAAGACCACATCGAACATTTTATGCTTTCGCAGCCAGATCGTTGAGAACAATTCCTGCTGCACCAGGATGATCGCTTGCAGGCGCGTGAGCTCGAGGACCGCGAGCAGCGCAACAATCATGGCATGGCGCGATGGGCAGGACTCGAAAAATGTAATCAGGTCGATGCCGTCCTCGACGGCGACCAGTTGCTGGCGCAGCAAATCCATCATCTGCGCCACGGTGAATTGCTGGTGGTGGAGCTCGATCTTCACTACTTCCTTGCGGCGCTCGAGCACCTGCTGGAACACTTTCACCAGGTCCACGAGCGAAACGATCAGCTCGCCTTCCGATTCTTCGCCTTCGTACAGCGTGAGGTCCGGCTTGGACCAGACGTGCTCCTCGATCTGCTGGCGCTGGTGGAGCAACTGCGCGGCGCTCTTGAATTTTTCGTGTTCGACGAGGCGGTGCACGAGGTCCGCGCGCGGATCTTCCAGTTCCTCGGGGCCACCGAGCGGATCGGGCGGCAGCAGCATTTTCGATTTGATGTAGATGAGCGTCGCGGCCATATAAATAAAGTCGGCCGAGATGTCCATGTCGAGCTGCTCGAGTTTGTGGAGATAGTCGAGATACTGGCCCGTGATCTTGGCGATCGGGATGTTGTGGATGTCGATCTCCTGCTTCTTGATCAGATCGAGCAGGAGATCGAGCGGGCCGTCGTAGGTATCCAGATGAATTTTGTAGGGTGACGCCATTTTATTGCCTCGCTTGCCGTGTTAGTCTGCCGAGACTGTAGCCACGGCTAACGTTCCTTCCGCGCTGCGCGGATAATCCCCGGGTCTGACAGACCTCGAGCTACAGCAGTACTTGAGGCCCTGCTGTAGCCCTTGCACGATAACTTCAGAGGCAGGGGTTTGCCTCGCGCACAGCGGCAATCAATCCGCCTGACTCGCAGCGCGTGGTGCGTTCAATTTCCGCGCGCTTCTCTTTCCAATTGAACACGGCTTCGCGGACGCGCGCCATTGTTTTCTGCGCGACTTCGCGCGCCTTTACGGAACCGTCGTCGAGGATCCGCAATACTTTGTCAGGGTGCGCGGCGTACTCTTCGCGGCGGGCGCGGACCGGCTCGATCCACTTGATCAGATTGTCGGCCATCGCCATTTTACATTCGATGCAGCCGATTCCCGCGCTGCGGCAGCCCTCCGCGGACCATGTCAGCGTTTCCGGCGGCGAAAATAATTTGTGCCAGTCGTACACGGGGCAAATGTCGGGATTGCCGGGGTCGGTGCGGCGCTTGCGCGCGGGATCGGTCATCATGGCGCGCGATTTGGCGCGGATGGATTCGTCGGATTCGCTGAGCGAAATGAAATTGCCGTAGCTCTTGGACATTTTCCGGCCGTCGGTGCCGGGGATGCGCGGCGTTTGCGTCAGCAGCGAGCTCGGGCTCGCGAAGAATCTGCCGAGCGGATGAAAGTAGTGGCCATGATCTCCTTGAGCGAATCGAGGAAATTCTCGACTCCCTGCTCCAGTGCTTCCCGTCGAAGAAGATCGGCTATTCCCTCTTCTGCTTCATCCGAAAACGGTTTCCCGTTCGAGCGGCAGAATCTTGGGATCGATGTACGCGCCGCGCCAGGAACTGCACATCTGTGCTAGGCGCGAACAATGTCCGGCTTGATTCTGAAGTCCGTAGAAAAAATCGAAACGCCGCACGATTTCTCGACTCAATCTCGATGTGAGCGACCTGATCTTCACCTACGGGAACGAATAATTCCACTTCGCTTCACCGTACATGACGATGTCCGCTGTTGCAGGATCGGGATAACCCAGGAACCCGTAAGTGTGCAGGTCCTTGTCCTTCACGTTGTCGAGCGCCTCTTTGTAGGTGGGGACGCGCTCGAGCCAGCCGAGCGGCGTCACCATCGAGAGCAGCAACTGAAGCTCGGCGTGTTCGGGAACGGACGACTGGATGAACATCGTGCACTTGGCGGGATCGAGGCCTGAGGCGAGCCAGTCGGTCGCGATTTCGATTGTGTTCTGGGCGACTTGAGATGTGTCGGCGTAGTCCGACGTCAGCGCGTGCCAATCGGCGACGAAGAAAAAACATTCGTATTGCGGATCGTTTTGGAGCTTGACCCAATTTTCGAGGGCGCCGAAGTAGTGGCCGATGTGGAGGCGCCCGGTGGGGCGCATGCCGCTTAGGACTCGTTTCTTGTGGTCCACTCTTGATGCAGTTCTCCTCGAATCCGTGAATCGCCGTGTTGGTTGCTGCAGCCCGGCAGTCTTGCAGAGCACGAGGCTTCCGCGCTGGCGGTTCGGGCATGCTCTGCGCGTTGTCGCATCACTGCAAAAACCGCAGCCTCGAAGAGCGCTGTGCTACTGAAACTGACAGCAAATCGCGCGCGATGATCATGCGCTGGATTTCGCTGGTGCCTTCGTAAATGGTGATGACGCGGGCGTCGCGATACATTCGCTCGACGTCGGACTCGCGCGAATAGCCGAGGCTGCCGTGGATTTGCACGGCTTTGTAGACGACGCGATTCACCATTTCTCCCGCATACAATTTTGCGCGCGAGGCGTAAGGGCCGAGGCGCGGCGCGCCCGAGTCGCGCATCCACGCGGCATGGTGCACCAGGGCTCGCGCGGCTTCGATTTCCGTTTGCATATCGGCAAGCATCCATTGTACAGCCTGGAAGTCGCCGATGGTTTTCCCAAATGCGCGGCGCTGTTTGGCGTATGCCACCGACGCTTCGAGCGCCCCCTGCGCGATGCCGACGGCCTGCGCAGCGATTCCGACGCGGCCGCCGTCCAGGAGTTCGAGCGCGATCTTCAGGCCCTGGCCTTCTTCTCCCAGGCGATTCCCTTCCGGGACTTCGCAATCGGTGAACGTGATTTCCGCCGAGCGCGAAGTGCGCAGACCCATCTTATCCTCGTAGCGCGCCACTCGAAAACCGGGAAATGAGGGCTCGACTAGAAATGCCGTCACGCCCTTTGCGCCCGCCGAAGGATCCGTTTTTGCAAAAACGACATACAGGCCCGCCTCGCCGCCATTCGTGACCCATGATTTCGTGCCGTTCAGGCGATATAGACTGCCATGGCGCTCGGCAGACACGGCAATCGCTGCGGCATCGGACCCCGCTTGCGGCTCGGTGAGGCAGAATGCGCCCAGGATTTCTCCGTGCGCAAGGCTCGACAGGTATTTTTGCTTTTGCGATTCGCTACCATATTTGAAGACCGGCAAAACGGCGAGAGAATTGGTGACACTCAATGCCACGGCCATCGCAGCATCCACGCGAGCTACTTCTTCGAGCATCAGGACGTAGGAAATGGTGTCCGCGCCCAATCCTCCCCAGGATTCGGGAATCAACATGCAGCAGCAGCCGAGTTCGCCGAGCTTGCGGAGTTCGTCGGCGGCAAATTTCTCTTCGCGGTCGCGCGCGCGGATCGACGGGCGCACTTCGGCTTCCATGAATTGACGGATCGTGTCTCGAATCAGGCGTTGATCGTCGGTGAGGGAAAAGTCCATCGCGTGATGAGTAGGAGCGATGCTAGCACAAGTGGGACAGGCTTCAGCCTGTCTTCTCTTGACTTCCGCCAACTCGGCAAAAATCAAAACCAGACAGACTTAAGTCTGTCCTACCAAAACCTACATCTTCAGCAATTCGCGGAGGTGGCGGGTCTGCGCGCGGCTCACGGGGACCTCGGACGCGCGCTTGTCGTCCATCTTGAGCATGTAGCTCGACTTGAACCACGGGACGACTTCCTTGATGTGGTTGATGTTGACGAGGTAGGAGCGGTGCGCGCGCCAGAAGACGTCGGATTCGAGCGTGGACTGCAGTTCTTCGATGGTCCGGTAGTTGGAGGTGCCTTCCACTTCGCGCGCCACCACGGTGATGGTGCCGTCCTCGATGGAAGCGAAGATGACGTCCTCGGCGTCCACAAGAAACAGCCGCTGCTGCGTCTTCACCAGCAACTTTACCGGCGGGGCTTTCGCTGATCCCATTTGATTGACCAGCGTCTCCAGGCGCTCGCTCGGAGAGGCTTCAGCTTCGAGAGCTTTTTTCGCGCGCTGGATGGCGCGGGCCAGCCGGTTCTTTTCAATCGGCTTGAGGACATAATCGATGGCGTTCACTTCGAAGGCCTGCACCGCGTAATTGTCGAACGCCGTAGCGAAGACGATTTGAGGAAGTTTTCCTTTGCGGTCCATCAGCTTCTTGATGACTCCGAAGCCGTTGAGACCGGGCATCTGCACGTCGAGAAACACGAGGTCCGGCGAGTGTTCCTTGATGAGTGCGAGCGCTTCGACGCCGTTTTTCCCTTGGCCGACGAGATGCACGTCGGGAAAACTTTTCAGCAGAAAAGCCAATTCGTCGCGTGCCGGCTTTTCGTCGTCGACGATGAGTGTGTTCATGGGCATGCCGCGAAGTCAGTTTGACTACTACGAGTATATGCAACACCGATATCGCATTCAACTTGTGTAAACTTCCCTGCTAGAATTTGAACTTCATGCCCGTCCCGCACGATGGATGGGCGCTAAATATTTGAAATTGAGCCAGCGGGGGCGGATTTGCCAACTCAACGCGCGAAAGTTCTCAGGAGTGAAGTTCTCTATCAAGGCAAAGTATTTCGCTTGCAGCGCGACACGGTGATCGAGCCGGGCGGCGTGCGGGCCGAACGCGACATCATCGTGCATCCAGGATCCGTCGTCGTGCTTCCCGTTTTCAAGGATGGGCGCGTCCTCCTCATCCGGCAATATCGGCACTCGGTCGGCGAATTTCTGTGGGAACTCGTGGCGGGGCGCAAGGAGCCGCAGGAAAGCCCGATCGCCGGTGCGCGGCGGGAACTGCTGGAAGAGACTGGATACACGGCGAAGCGTCTCCGCAAATTGCTGCGCGTCGTTCCCACTCCCGGCTTTGCGAACGAGTGGATGTGGATTTTCGCGGCGGAGGGGCTCACCGCAGGCGCCGCTCAGCCGGAAGAAGACGAAAAGATCACGCCGCGAATCTTCACGTTGAAGCAAGTGGAGAAGATGATCCAGCGCGGAACTTTGCGCGACGCGAAATCGATTTGCGGGCTTCTTTACTACATGCGGTTTCTGAAGCGGCGTCGCTAGCTCTGTTGAGGCTTCAGGAGAGTTGACATTGACGATCTGGAATTCTGTTTTTGCGCGCTCCTCTGCCGGCGTTCCTCCATTTATTTTTTCCGTTCACTTGCCGTTCACAATTCACTTCGGGGAAAATATTTTTGAAAATCGATGTTCTTCGCTTGAAACATGGGCGCGTGTAGCATAGGATTTGCGCAAGTAAGTTCTCCGAGAAAATAATTCGGAGAGAAAGGTCGGCATGAGCGTACGAGATTTTATCAAGCACCAATTCCGGCATTTCAATGCGGCGGTTGTGGTGGACGCTTCGGAAGCCTACATCGCGCATCTGGCGCGCGGCGGAAAGATGTTCCTGACGATGGCGGGGGCGATGAGCACCGCGGAACTGGGCCTCTCGCTCGCGGAAATGATCCGGCAGGGCAAGGTGCACGGCATCTGCACGACAGGCGCCAATCTCGAGGAAGATATTTTCAATCTCGTCGCGCACGATCATTACAAGCGCGTGCCGAACTATCGCAATTTGAGCGACGCCGAAGAAGTGGCGCTGCGCGATCGCGGCATGAACCGCGTCACCGACACCTGCATCCCGGAAGAAGAGGCCATGCGGCGGATCGAGCGCCAGGTGCTGAAGCTTTGGCAGAAGGCCGACAAGGAAAAGCAGCGCTACTTCCCTTACGAATATATGTACCAGCTGATTCGCTGCGGGCTCATCAAGGAGTCCTACCAGATCGACCCAAAGGATTCCTGGGTGATCGCGGCGTGCGAAAAAAATCTGCCGATTTTTACTCCAGGGTGGGAGGACTCCACGCTTGGCAATATTTTCGTGGCCAATGTGGTCCGCGGCGACGTTTCCAATTTTCAAGTCGTCAAGTCCGGCGTCGAACAGATGGCCTGCCTGATCGAGTGGTACCGGCAAACTTCCGCCAACGAATCGATCGGTTTTTTCCAGATTGGCGGCGGCATCGCGGGAGACTTTCCCATTTGCGTCGTTCCGCTGATCACGCAGGACCTGCGCGAGAAATGCCGCCTGTGGGGCTACTTCTGCCAGATTTCCGACAGCACGACGTCGTACGGCTCGTACAGCGGCGCGGTGCCCAATGAAAAAATCACGTGGGGAAAGCTGGAAGCCTCCACGCCGCGGTTCGTCATCGAATCCGACGCTTCGATCGTCGCGCCACTGATGTTTGCTTACATACTCGGCCAGTAAGACTCACGGCGGGCATGTATTTTGTGGGTTCATGTAGCGCCCACCTTCAGGTGTGCATTTTCCAATCACGCAGATGCCCACCTGAAGGTGGGCGCTACATAATCAAATACCCAGTAAGCGCGGGACACACACATGGAAAATCGTGAAGTAGCCCGCATTTTGCGGGAAACGGCGCAACTGCTCGAAATCGACGGCGCCATGATTGGCCGGTACCGCAGCTACGAACGCGTCGCGGAACTTCTCAACGGGCTGCCCGAATCGATCGAAGAGCTGGCGCGCGACCGCGCCAAGCTGATGGAATTGCCCGGCGTCGGCGACGGCATGGCCGATCACATTCAGGAAATTCTCAAGACTGGCCACTATTCCCTGCGAACCAAGCTGCTCAAAAAATATCCGGAAACGATCCTTCATCTTTTGGATTTGCAGTCGCTCGGACCGAAAAAAGTCGCGTTCCTCTGGAAAACATTTAAAGCGGGGACGGTGGAGCAGGTGGAAAAAATCGCTCGCGAAGGCAAGTTGCGCGACCTGGCCGGCTTCGGAGAAAAGAGCGAAGAGAATATCTTGAAGGCGATCGAGGTGTACAAGAAATCCGCCGGGCGTTTCCACATCGATGTGGCGTCGGATGAGGCGGAAAAACTCGCTACGTACATCCGCGCATTCGGCAAACCCATCGAGGCCGTGACGCCCGCGGGCTCGCTCCGGCGCGGCAAGGAAACCGTCGGCGACCTCGACCTGCTGGTTACGATTTCTCCGGGAAAGTACACGCCTAAATCGGTGGAATCGATCGCCCAGCACATCCTCCAATTCCCTGAAATCGACCAGAAACTGGCGCACGGGGAAAACAAAGTCAGTTTCCTCCTGAAGAGCGGGATGCAAGTCGACGTCCGCATTCTTGAGAAAGAGAGTTTCGGCGCCGCATTGCTCTATTTCACGGGGTCGAAGGAGCACAATGTCACGCTGCGCGGGCGAGCGAACCAGATGGGCTATACGCTGAACGAATACGCGCTCGCGACGCTGAAGGGCGAGCGGCCGGTGGCTCGCGCGACCGAAGAAGAGATCTACGCCAAGCTCGGGCTCGATTACATTCCGCCGGAGCTGCGCGAAAATACGGGCGAAATCGAGGCTGCCGCCGAACATCGCCTGCCCAATCTCGTCGAGCTCAAGGACATGCGCGGCGATCTGCAAATGCACACGACGGCGAGCGACGGCAGAAACTCGATCGAAGAGATGGCGCTCGCCGCGAAAGATCTCGGCTACGAATATATCTCGCTAACCGACCACAGCAAGGCGGTGACGGTCGCGAATGGGCTCGACGAAAAGCGGACGCTCGAGCAAATCAAAAAAATCCACGCCGCCAACGCCAAGCACCTGGGGATTCGCATCCTCGCCAGCAGCGAAGTGGATGTTTTGAAGAATGGAAAACTGGACTTGGACGACGAGGTCCTCGCGCAGCTGGACGTCGTGCTCGTTTCCGTTCACTCCTACATGAATCTGGATCGCGCGGAAATGACCGACCGAATTCTGGCGGCCATCGAGAATCCCTACACACAAATCGTCGGGCATCCCACCGGCCGCCTGGTTCTTCGCCGGGACGCGTACGCGTACGACATGGAACGCATCCTGGACGCGGCGCACAAACACGGCGTCGTGATGGAGGCCAACGCCTCTCCCGAACGCCTCGATCTGAAGGACACGCACCTGCGCATGGCGAAAGAGCGCGGCGTGAAAATCGTGATCTCCACCGATGCGCACACGACGCGCGGCCTTTTGGCCATGCGCTATGGAGTGGAAATGGCCCGGCGCGGCTGGATCGAAAAGAAAGACGTCATCAACACGCTGAGCCTCGAAAAGTTGCTCGCAGGTCTGAGGGAAAAACCAGGTGCTGCCACACGAGGCAAGCATCGCGCCGCCGCAGCCTCGGCGCGGCCCTCAGCTAAATCGCGCAGAACCAGCTGATTAAATCTGTTTCCGCGTTGCAAAACTTCGCGCGTTCGCGCATGATACGTTGTTTGCGCACAAGGAACCGCGGCTATCGTGCAGGGTGAATACAAGTCGCACGCTGCTACAGGGTTCCACACAATTTGAAAACCACAGGAGAAATGAGAATGCGCAAGTCCGCAGGCATTGCCTTGCCGAAGGGAAAACTCGGAGTCCTCACCGTCGGCATGGGTGCGGTCGCCACAACCTTCATGGCCGGAGTGGATCTGGTCCGGCGGAAGAAGTCGCTGCCCATCGGGTCCCTGACGCAATTGGGAACCATCCGCCTGGGGAAACGGACCGAATCGCGCGCGCCGGCGATCAAGGACTTCGTGCCGCTCGCAACGCTCGACGACATCGTCTTCGGCGGGTGGGACATTTTTCCAGACAGCGCGTATGAAGCCGCCAGGAATGCCGCGGTACTCAGCACCGAACATCTAGCCGAAGTGAAAAAGTTTTTGAGCAAGATCCGTCCGATGAAGGCCGCGTTTGACCAGAACTACGTCAAGAAACTCTCCGGCACGCATGTAAAGAAGGGGCGCAACAAATACGAGCTGGCGCTGCAAATCCGCGACGACATTCAGAAATTCCAGAAGAAAAATAAGGTCTCGCGGACGGTCGTCATCTGGTGCGGCTCCACGGAAATTTTTCTTAAGCCGCACGCCGTGCATGAAACACCGGAAAAGTTCGTGGCCGCGATGAAGGAGAATCATCCGGCGATCGCGCCTTCCATGCTTTACGCCTGGGCTGCGATTACGAGTGGCGTGCCGTTTGCCAATGGCGCCCCCAACTTGACCGTCGATATTCCCGCCATCGTCGCCCTCGCCAAGCAGCACGGCGTGCCCATCTGCGGCAAGGACTTCAAAACCGGCCAAACATTGATGAAAACGATTCTCGCCCCGGGCTTCAAAGCGCGCCTCTTGGGAATGAACGGCTGGTTCTCGACGAACATTCTCGGCAATCGCGACGGCGAAGTGTTGGACGATCCCGAGTCTTTCAAGACCAAGGAAGAATCAAAACTCGGCGTGCTCGAATACATTCTCCAGCCGAAGCTGTATCCCGATTTGTACGGAAAGATTCATCACAAGATCCGCATCGTTTATTATCCGCCGCGCGGCGACAACAAAGAGGGATGGGACAACATCGACATTTTCGGCTGGCTGGGCTATCCGATGCAGATCAAGGTCGATTTCCTCTGCCGCGATTCGATTCTGGCTGCGCCCATTGTGCTCGATCTGATTCTCTTCCTCGACCTCGCCAAGCGCGCCGGCATGCGCGGCATTCAGGAATGGCTCAGCTTCTATTTCAAATCTCCCATGTGCGCCCCCGAACTCTATCCCGAGCACGACTTATTTATCCAGTCGATGAAGCTGAAGAATACTCTTCGTTGGATGATGGGCGAGGACCTGATCACTCACCTTGGCCAGGAATACTACGACTAGCGCTGTCGATGCCCGAAGTTGAAAGCGGTGAAATTGGCCCCGGGATGGACATAAATATTTCATAAAGATTCCGGATATGGGCCATCCAAATTTTCATCACTCAGACCGCTTGACTACCTTTCCGCCAATCCGGTAGATTCGCCATTCCGATTCAGGGTTCCTTGCCTTGGAGGATCATTTACCGACCAACTTCGTCTTAAGGAGAGCGAATGGACGCAAAAGGTGTACTGGAATTTGCGAAAAAGCATGGCGCGAAGATTCTCGATCTTCGCTTCATAGATGTTCCCGGTCTCTGGCAGCATGTCAGCTACCCCATCGGCGAGCTTGAGGAGAGCTCCTTCAAGGAAGGCTTCGGTTTCGATGCGAGCTCGATTCGCGGTTGGGCTTCGATCCACGAATCGGACATGCTCCTGATTCCCGATCCGAATACGGCCTTCATGGACCCGTTTCTGGCCGTTCCGACGCTGGTGATGATTGGCGATGCCACCGATCCGCCGTCACAGAAGCCCTATCATCGCGATCCGCGCCACGTGGTCAAGCGCGCCGACGCCTATCTGAAATCCTCCGGAATTCGCCGACACAGCTTTCTTCGGCGCGGAAGCGGAGTTCTTCATTTTTGACAGCGTGCGGTTCGACAGCGCGCCGCAGCATTCTTTTTATTACGTCGATTCCGACGAAGGCCGCTGGAACACGGGACGCCCGAATGAGGGCGATTACAAAAACCTCGGTTATCGCACGCGCTACAAGGAAGGCTACTTCCCCGTCCCTCCCGCCGATCACTATCAGGACCTGCGTTCCCAGATGGTCCTGAACATGATCGCCATCGGCATGGACGTCGAGTGCCAGCACCACGAGGTGGCCACGGGCGGCCAGGCGGAAATCGACTTGCGCTTCAACACGCTGCTGAATTCGGCCGATAACATGATGAAGTACAAGTACGTCATCAAGAACACGGCGGCGAAGGCCGGCAAGACGGTCACCTTCATGCCCAAGCCGATTTTCTCGGACAATGGCTCGGGCATGCACACGCACCAGTCACTGTGGAAGGGCGGGAAGCCGCTCTTCGCAGGCGACGGCTACGCGGGACTGTCGCAGATGGCGCTGCATTACGCAGGCGGCTTGCTCAAGCATGCCCGCGCGCTTTCCGCGATCATCGCTCCCGGCACGAACTCGTACAAGCGCCTCGTTCCTGGCTACGAAGCCCCAGTCAATCTGGCGTACTCGCGGCGCAATCGTTCCGCCGCGGTCCGCATTCCGGTCTACTCGGAGAGCCCGAAGGCAAAGCGCCTCGAATTCCGGCCGCCCGACCCATCGTGCAATCCCTACCTTGCCTTTTCGGCCATGCTGATGGCGGGACTGGACGGCATCAAGCACAAGATCGATCCCGGCAAGCCGCTCGACAAGGACATCTTCGAACTTGAGGCGGACGAAGCCGCCAAGATTCCGTCGATGCCCGGTTCGCTCGAAGAAGCCCTCGGCGAACTCGAGAAGGATCACAAGTTCCTTCTCGAAGGCGACGTGTTTACCAAGGAATTCGTCGAGCTCTGGATCAACTACAAGAAAAAGACGGAAGCGGATCCCGTCCGGATGCGCCCGCATCCCTACGAGTTCCACCTCTATTACGACATCTAGGATTCTGCCGCGACCATGTCGTCGCGGTTTGTACATTGTCCTAGATTCACCAAAACGCCTCCGACCATGTCGTCGGAGGCGTTTTTATTTTTCTCATAGTACAAGTCCCGTTAGGGACGAAAGATCGTAGCCCACCGCGGAAGCGGTGGGAGCCCGGAGAGGAGAAATCGAAAGCCCCGGAGGGGCGACACAATCCCTATCGAAAACGTTGTTAACCAAAAATGTATCTCGGGTCGTATTCCACACTGTGTTTCTTGAGGAGGGCTCGGAATTCATCTTCGAAGGTGAACTTCCGGTGATGAACCTCTTGATTGCGAATATATCGGGTCACCGCCTCTAGATTTGATGAACTGACACTGAAAGCTCCATATCCTTCTTGCCAAGCGAAATCAATCTTTTGCTCGCCCATCCATTTTGACGAATTCCCCTTCAACAATTGAGCGGCCTTTGCGAGAGCGAGCTTGGGAGAAAGATGAAATAAAATGTGGACATGGTTTTCGGTGCCGCCAATCGCGACGGCAATCATTTCGTAATTCTTGCAAATTCCTGCGATGTAGGCCCACAACTTCGGCTGCATCTCTTTCGGGGTCGTGTTGCGTCGTTCTTTTGTGCTGAAGACCAGGTGGATGTGGTTTCGCGAATACGAATGGGCCATTGTGCCGCCCCTCCGGGGCTTTATCCTACCGCAACATTGGCCCCCACCGCTCCCGCGGTGGGCTACGATTTTTCGTCCCTACGGGACTTTCAGAAAAAAACACGACTCGTTCGGGGCATTTTCATTTGGCCTTAAATTATGGGCTTTTCAGGTTGACTCCGTTTCATTTTGAATTTGAAATTTGTTTTTGATTGTGCTCGATGTGTCCTCTTGCCGCTGGGTGTGTTATTCTCTCCCATTCGCGTCAGTGCAGTGACATTCCATAGAGGAACATAGACATGAAGCCATCGTATAACGGCAGGGCTATTCCGTCTGACGGACAGGCAATCCAGTTTGTTGGGGGCAAATTCGTTATTCCCGACCGGCCTATTATTCCCTACATTGAGGGTGACGGGACTGGGCGAGATATCTGGAAAGCGTCCCAGCGCGTGTTTGACGCCGCTGTCGATCTTGCGTACGGCGGGAAGCGGAAGATTGCGTGGTTTGAAGTGTTCGCGGGAGAGAAAGCATTCAAGGAATTCAAGCAATGGCTGCCCGATGAAACGGTCGAGGCTGTGCGCGATTTCCGTGTTTCGATCAAGGGGCCGCTGACGACTCCCGTCGGCGGCGGGATTCGCTCGCTCAACGTCGCGCTGCGGCAGATCCTCGATCTTTACGCCTGCGTGCGACCGGTGCGCTATTTCCAGGGTGTCGCCTCTCCCGTGAAACATCCCGAGCGGATGGATGTAATCGTTTTCCGTGAAAATACCGAAGATGTTTATATCGGGATCGAGTGGCGATCCGGGACGCCTGAAGTGAAGAAACTGCTCGAATTTCTGAATAAGGAAATGCTCGGCGGCGGCCCGAAGCAAATTCGCGCCGATTCCGCCGTGGGCATCAAGCCAATCTCTCCATTTGGTACGAAGCGGCTGATGCGGCGCGCTGTTCAATACGCACTCGAAAACAAGAAGCGCGTCGTGACCATCATGCACAAGGGCAACATCCAGAAGTTTACAGAGGGCGCGTTTCGCGACTGGGGCTACGAGCTGGCGGTGGATGAATTTCGCAGCCAGACCGTGACCGAACGCGAGACCTGGATCCTCGGCAACCGCGACAAAGATCCCAACATCACGATCGAGCAAAATGCGGCGCTCGTCGAACCTGGACTCGAACAGGCCACCGACGCTTTCCGGAAATCCGTTTGCGACGAAGTGAAGTCAGTGCTCGACAAAATCTACGCCACCCACGGGCAGGGCAAGTGGAAGCAGAAGCTGCTCATCAACGACCGCATCGCCGATTCCATTTTCCAGCAAGTCATCACGCGCGCCGATGAATATCAAGTCATCGCGGCGCCCAATTTGAACGGCGATTATATTTCAGACGCTTGCGCCGCGCAGGTCGGCGGGCTCGGCATGGCGCCCGGCGCCAATATCGGCGATGGTTACGGCTGCTTTGAAGCCACGCACGGCACGGCGCCAAAATATGCCGACAAGGACGTCATCAATCCAAGTTCGGTGATGCTCTCTGGCGTCATGATGTTTGAGTTTATGGGCTGGAACGAAGTTGGCAAATTGATCGAAACGGCGATCGAGCGGACCATTGGACAGAAGCGGGTCACGTACGACCTCGAACGGATGATGGAGGGCGCGACGAAGCTGGGCACTTCGCAATTCGCGAGCGCCATCATCGAAAACATGCAATCCCAGGCAGTCGCAAGGTAGGAATCGCAAGGGTGGCAACGGCAGCCGCTCCTGCCGAATTTCACATTCATTCTGACCGATACAGGAGAACGCACTCATGCGGAAGAAAGTCACGGTTGTTGGCGGCGGATTTGTGGGATCGACCACGGCGCAGCGCATCGCGGATCTGGAACTGGCCGACGTGGTGCTGACCGATATCCTCGACGGGCCGCCGGCAGGCAAGGCGCTCGACATGGTGGAATCCACTTCGATCACGGGTTCGGACGCGCGCGTCACGGGAATTTCCACGGCGTCGGGGGATTACAAGGAAACGGCCAACAGCGACGTGGTCGTCGTAACCGCGGGCTTTCCGCGCAAGCCGGGAATGAGCCGCGATGATCTTTTGAAGGCGAACTTCGACGTCATCAAAGCCGTCGTGGAACAAGTCGTAAAATATTCGCCAAACACAATCCTGATCATGGTGACAAACCCGCTCGACGCCATGGTGCAGGCTGCCTTCAAAATCAGCGGCTTCTCGAAGAATCGCGTCATGGGCATGGCGGGCGTACTCGATTCGGCGCGCATGAGCGCGTTTGTGGCCATGGAGCTGGGCGTCTCGGTCGAAAACGTAAATTCATTCGTCCTAGGCGGACACGGCGATGACATGGTGCCGCTCCCGCGCTACTCGACGGTCGCCGGCATTCCCCTGCCCGACCTGCTTCCGCCCGACCGCATCGCAGCCATCGTGGACCGCACGCGCAAGGGCGGCGCGGAAATCGTCAATCTTTTGAAAACCGGTTCGGCGTACTACGCGCCGTCCGCAGCCGTTGTCGAAATGGTTGAGGCGATTCTGAAGGACAAAAAGAAAATCCTTCCCTGCGCCGCATATCTCGAGGGCGAGTACGGCATTCAAGGACTGTACGTCGGTGTGCCAGTGAAGCTTGGGGCGCGTGGCGTCGAGCAAATCATCGAGATCAAGCTGACGGCGGAAGAAAAAGCCGCGCTCGACAAGTCCGCGGCTTCGGTGCGTGAGTTGGTGACGATTCTTGGAGTAGCGTGATGGTTTTCAGTAGCACAGACTTTAGTCTGTGGGGTTTCATTCAGGAGCAGGGATTGTGCGCGCCAGCCAAGATTAATTGGAAACCCACAGACTGAAGTCTGTGCTACTCACCCATAAAACTTCAGGCGCGGCCAGGCTTGCTGCAGCGTCATCTTCGGTTTCCGGCAGATATAGACGGGCAGATTATTTTCCTCGGGAATCGCATACTCGTTGTTGATCGTTGCGGCGAGTTCGATCTGGCCGAAGAGCGGTTTCAAAGCCTCGATCGGCATCCCCACGGCGATGACCACTTCCCCGGTGTATTGCTGCGGTCCCCACAAATAATAATTGTTGTGGCCGCTGATCGCGTGCGGGAGGCCCAGCGCCGGGCCAAAATAATCGATCGCGCCGGCCTGTCCGTAATTTTTGGCGAGGATCGCGACCCGCGATTGATCGCCCGGAGAGAGCGATCGAAATACGCCTGCAACCGTTTCCGCCTGTTGCGGCCAGCCCATCATGTCGGCATACATCTGCGGCAATTTTCCGCTCGGCTCTACTTCCACCTGCACGCGGTCCACGTCCCAGAACTTGGCGTACGCCGCAGCGTCATCGAGCGGAAGAATCGGCAGGGCCAGAGGCGCTGCGACGATTCCCCCAAACACCAGCGGAGCAAGGACTGCAGCCTTGACCCAATTTCTGCCAAAGTACCCGATCCATGCTTCGATCGCAACGGCGCCGGCAGCGAAAAGCATCGGATAGATTGGCGCCAGATAATAAATGCGTCCTCGAAGAATCAGGAACTCAGCGAGGAGAAACAAATACGTCCATCCCAGATAGCGCATCGCCTTGCCTTTGCGGCTGCGCAGAAAAAACCATAGCCCGGCGATGCAAATCGGCGCGCCCAGGGGATGGACGAGGAAGGCTTGCTGAACTATGAATTGCACCCACGACACGTGCGCATTCTTCATGCGATCGACATTCCGAAGAATCTCGATCGTCGGCCATTGGTTCCCGATCTCCCAAAGCAAATTCGGCAGAAAAATCAGAAATGCGATGAAAGCGCCAAGCCAGATCCACGGCGTACGGAGCATCGTCCGTTGGCGCGACACGGCCAAAGCCAGGACAAACGCCAGCCCGAAAATCAGCGTCGAATGCTTATTCAGGATTCCGATTCCCGCCACAAGCCCGAACAAAAGCCATAGGCGGTCGTTCCCCGTCCGGATGATCCGGAGCGAAATCGCCACGCACAGCATCCAAAACACGGGTTCAAAGGCGTTCATGGACAGAAAATTGTCCATCGTCAGATAAATTGGGCATAGCAACATCGCGGTCCCGGCAAGAATTTGCGCGTAACGCCGCCCGCCAAGCTCGCGCACGATCCAAGCGGTAATAAGTATTTTCGCGCCGGAAGACACCGCGGGGAAAAACCGGAGCGCGTGCAGCGAGTCACCAAACAGCATGCGCGACAATCGAGCGATCACGGCGATCAGCGGGGCATGGTCCACGTATCCCCAGGCCAGGTGTTGCCCGCACGCCGCGTAGTACAGCTCATCCCGAAAATAGCCGTAGCGGCCGTTCCACATCAAATGAACGAGACACGCCGCGACGGCAAAACAGACGGCGACTGCCTCCTCCGTTGCGAGCCATTTCCCGCGGTCCAGGCTGACCGCGCGCACCGATTCAAGCGCGCCCGTTTCTTCCTGGACGATGGCTTCCCTCTTTCCTAAATGGATGATATCCATGATTTGATCTTGCTCTGGTCAAAGGAGGGATCAATTTTTGCAGACGGACGCACCCGAACGCGAAAACCATCCCTCAGGATTGTCTGACCTCAAAAACTTACTTCGCCGGAGCGGGCGCTTCTGCTGCTGCGGGCAGGAGCGTCGCGGACCGGATAATGTCCAGTTTGGGAAAACCCTTTTCCAGATACGCGCGCCCGCGGCTGCCGATCAAGCCCTGGTCCGGGCCGTGGCCGTCGGGAGCGCCCTCGCCATAGCCATTGTACAACTTGTCCACAACTTCCATTCCGTCCGAGACCACCGCGAAGGCCGAAAATCCGCTTTTGTCGAGAGCCTCATTGTTGCCGTAATTGATGAAGACCTGCGTCGTTCGCGTGTTCGGGCCTGCCGTCGCAAAAGACACGAACCCGCGGTGATTGCTCTGCACGATGGGATCATCCTTGATCGTCGCGTTTTCCCAGACCTTGGAGACATCGGGGTACGCGCTGAGTCCAAATTGCGCCATGAAGCCGGGCAAAACGCGGAAGAAGGCCGCGCCATCGTAGAAATGATGGCGGACAAGATTGTAAAAGCGGTCGGCGCCGTTCGGCGCCCAGGCGCGCGTCACCTTCACGGTAAATTCGCCAGCCGTGGTCACGAATTTGACGTCGTATTCCGCTGGCGCTTTCGCGCGCAACGTCGCGGGCTGCAGCAGAGC
This sequence comes from uncultured Acidobacteriota bacterium, assembly GCA_963832265.1. Taxonomy (GTDB): domain Bacteria; phylum Acidobacteriota; class Terriglobia; order Acidiferrales; family UBA7541; genus Palsa-360. Next base: position 1,043,920 of record CAWHTN010000020.1, on the reverse strand, counting down.
CGCATCATAGGGAGCCGCCTTGGCAGCCGGCTCATTCGCTGCGGCAGCCGGTTTCTTCGCCGGCGCGGGAGCCGGTGTCTGTGCTGGCGCGGCAAGGGGAATGATGGAACAGGCAACAAAAAGAACCGCAATTTTAAAGGAATAGCGCATCTTAAGATTCTCCAATCGAAAGGAACGGCGCATATTATGCCGCGATTCCCGTCCCCTGACTAGGACTTCTCTGAACGCAACATCTCACCAACCCGTTCGGCATCGGCCATCACTCGCAGCGTATTCTCTCCAAGGATTTTCCTGATATCGGCCTCTCCAAAACCGCGCCGGAGCAAGCCCTCGGTAATCCGAGGAAACTTCGACGCGTCCTCCATTCCGGCCGGCATGAACGCGCCGTCGAAATCCGAACCTACGCCGACGTGATCCGCGCCGGCGGTGCCAACCGCATGATCGATATGCTCGACGATTTTCTCCCAACTCACCTGCGGCAGTTTTCCGGCGCGGATGGATGCGTCGCTCAGGCGCTGCAATTCCATCAAATTCCGCGCCTCGTTCTCGCCGAACTTTTTGGTGACGGCTTCTTCGTGGGAAGCGATCTCGGCGGCGCGGGCGCGGTTCGCGTTCGCGTATTCCTGGCTCAGGAAGCCGTCATGAAAAGTGATATGAATCACGCCGCCGCGGGCCGCGAGCGCTTTGATCATGGCGTCATCGAGATTTCGCGGCGCATCGCACAGCGCGCGGCAGCAGGAATGAGATGCGATCGACCGGCGCGCGGGAGGTCTCCAGGACGTCGTAAAAAGTCGGATCGGAAACGTGGGAAACATCGACGAGCATTCCTAGCCGATTCATTTCCCGGATCACTTGTTTGCCGAAATCCGTCAGCCCGTTGTGTCGCGGGGCGTCGTTCGAGGAGTCCGCCCATTCGGTCGCCGCGTTGTGCGTCAGCGTCATGTAGCGCACGCCGCGCGCGTGAAATTCGCGCAAAACCGCGAGGTCGTTGTCGATGGCATGCCCGCCTTCTATCCCCAACATCACGGCGATTTTGTTCTCCGCTCGCGCCGCCCGGACATCTTGGGAAGAGGCGCAAAGCGCCAAATCGCCGCCATGAATTTCGATTTGTTTCAGTGTGGCAGCAAGCAAATCCCGCGCGCGCCGCGTCGCCGCGAGCGCCCGTAATTTCGACAGGCACCCACAGGGCAAAGAAGATGGCTCCGACGCCTCCCTCGCGCAGCCTGGGGATATCGACGCAGCCTTCGGCGTCGCGAGGCCCCAAATCAAATTGATCGAAGAAAAAACGCTGCGGCGTGTCGGCGTGCGTGTCGAATACGAGGCTTGCAAAATGAATCTCCCGCGCCCGGGAAGATAGTTCGTCAGCGCGCATGGAGATAGGATGCCACAATTGCGGGCGTTACTCGCCGCGGCGACGCAAAGTAGCGTGGATTAAATCGCGGTTCATCCGCCCGATGAACTCGATTGGAATTTTTTTGGGGCACACGGCCTCGCACTCGCCATGATTCGTGCAGCTACCGAAAAGCTCGTTGGACATGGCCGCGACCATGTCCGCCGTTCGCTGGTAGCGCTGCGGCTGCCCTTGCGGCAGCGAATTGAGATGCGTGATCTTCGCGGCGGTGAACAGCATGGCCGCTGCGTTGGGGCACGCGGCGACGCAGGCCCCGCATCCGATGCAGGCCGCCGCGTCCATCGCGCGGTCCGCGTCGACCTTGGGAACGAGGATCGCTCGCGCGTCCGGCGCAACGCCCGTGGGCGCGCTGATGAAGCCGCCAGCCTGAATGATCCGGTCAAACGCGGAACGATCGACGGCCAGATCGCGCAGCACGGGAAAAGCCTTCGCGCGCCACGGCTCGAGCGTCAACGAGTCCCCGTCCTTGAAAAATCGCATCGAAAGCTGGCAAACCGTCGTGCCGCGGTGCCCGCCATGCGCGACGCCGTTAATCAGGAACCCGCACATGCCGCAGATCCCTTCGCGGCAATCGTGTTCAAAAGCAACAGGAGCTTCGCCCTTGGCCTGGAGATTCTCGTTGAGCAAGTCCAACATCTCGAGAAACGACATGTCCGGCGTCACGCCCTGCACCTGATAGGTGACAAATTTTCCGGCCGACTTGGTGTCCTGCTGCCGCCAAACTTTGAGTGTGAGGTTCATGGGCTACTTGTAGCTCCTCTGGGCCAGGTGAACGTGCTCGAAGGCAAGGGGCTCCCTGTGCAGTTCCCACTGGTCGCCTTCGCCCTTCCATTCCCATGCCGACACGAACGAGAATCTTTCGTCATCGCGCAATGCTTCGCCGTCCGGCGTCTGACTCTCGACGCGAAAATGGCCGCCGCAGGATTCTTCCCGTTCCAGCGCGTCGAGACACATCAGCTCGGCAAGTTCCAGGAAATCCGCAACGCGCCCGGCTTTTTCGAGCGACTGGTTGAGTTCCTCTCCCGTCCCAATGATCCTCAGGTTGTTCCAGAATTCCTCGCGCAACGCGGGAATTTTTTCCAGGTTGCTCCGCAAGCCTTCCGCGGATCGGGCCATCCCGCAGTTTTCCCATACCAGTTTTCCGAGTTCCTTGTGAAAGGAGTCAACCGTCCTTTCGCCTTGAATGCCGATCAACCTGGTGATGCGCTTATGCACTTCTTCCTTCACGGCCGCGAATTCGGGATGTGAAGTGTCGACCTTCTCCAGCGAGCTCGACGCGATGTAGTTTGGAATCGTGTACGGAAGAATGAAGTACCCGTCCGCGAGCCCTTGCATGAGCGCGCTCGCGCCCAGGCGGTTGGCGCCGTGATCGGAGAAATTCGCCTCCCCTGCGACGAAGAGCCCGGGGATCGTCGACATCAGCTGATAATCCACCCACAGACCGCCCATCGTGTAATGGACCGCGGGATAAATCCGCATTGGAACTTTGTAGGCGTTTTCTCCGGTGATCTCTTCGTACATGTCGAAGAGATTTCCGTACTTTTCGCGGACAACCGATTCACCCATGCGGCGAATCGCGTCCGCGAAATCCAAGAACACGCCCTGGCCTCCGGGGCCGACACCGCGCCCTTCATCGCAGACTTCTTTCGCCGCGCGGGAAGCGACGTCGCGGGGAACCAAATTTCCGAAACTGGGGTAGCGCCGCTCGAGATAATAATCGCGTTCATCTTCGGGAATTTGCGTTGCGGGCCGCGTGTCTCCTTTTTTCTTCGGGACCCACACGCGCCCATCGTTCCTCAGCGATTCCGACATGAGCGTCAACTTGGACTGGTTCTCGTTGCTCACCGGAATGCATGTCGGGTGAATTTGCGTGAAGCAGGGATTTCCGAAAAACGCGCCGCGGCGATGCGCGCGCCAGATCGCCGTGGTGTTGCAACCCTTCGCGTTGGTGGAAAGATAAAAAACGTTTCCGTAGCCGCCCGTCGCCAGAACCACCACGTCGGCGGCGAAACTTTCGATCGCGCCGGTCAAGAGATCGCGTGTGACGACGCCGCGCGCTTTGCCGTTAATGACGACCAGGTCCAGCATCTCGCTGCGTGTATGCATCTTGACGCTGCCGGCGGCGATTTGCTCCTCGAGCGCCTGGTATGCGCCCAGAAGCAACTGCTGCCCCGTCTGTCCCCGCGCATAGAAAGTGCGGGAAACCTGCACGCCGCCGAACGAGCGCGTGTCGAGCAATCCCCCGTATTCGCGCGCGAAGGGAACGCCCTGCGCCACGCACTGGTCGATGATGTTGACGCTGATCTGCGCCAGGCGAAATACGTTTGCTTCGCGCGAGCGGAAATCTCCGCCTTTCACCGTGTCATAAAAAAGGCGATGAATGCTGTCGCCGTCATTCCGGTAATTCTTCGCCGCATTGATCCCGCCCTGCGCGGCGATGGAGTGCGCGCGGCGCGGGCTGTCCTGAAAGCAGAAGCAATGCACGTTGTAGCCCTGCTGGCCGAGCGACGCGGCCGCCGAAGCCCCCGCGAGTCCCGAGCCAACAATGATCACCGTGTGCTTGCGTCGGTTGGCGGGATTGACCAGCTTCATCTCAAAGCGGGATCTTTCCCACTTCTCTTCGATTGGACCGGACGGAATGTTGGATTCGAGCATTTCTCTCCAATGCGGCGATGTCGTAATTGTATGGGCACGACATATCGTGCCCCTACCTTCAGCGCACCCAGCCCGCAAGCACCGAAATCGGCACCGAGATAAAACCAGCGAAAATAATCAGAGCCACAATCCTGGAAACGGCTCTCACACTTTTTGTGTTGTCCAGGGTGACCCAGCCCAGAGTCTGCAGCATGCTCCAAATCCCGTGATCGAGATGGAGACACAAGGCGCCCATGGCGATGATGTAAAACAACGCAATCGGAACGGAGGAAAAGCCGGCCACCACATTCTGATAGACCATCAAATGTTCAAACTGGCCCGGCTGAAATCCGACCATGCCGCCGGTGAAGTGAAACAAGTGGAACACGATGAATACGGCGAGCAGCAAGCCGCCCCAACGCATGGTCACCGCGCCCCAGGTGGTCTCCACATTTTTCCTGGACTCGTACCCGTCCGGCCGCGCCTGCCAATTCAGGCGCGTCAGTTGCACGGCCGCGGTGATGTGCAGGATCACGCAGAGGAACAGCACGCTGCGAACGATCCACAGAAGTTGGCCATACCCCAACTCCGGCCAGCCCACTTCCCGGAGGAACCGCGAATACGCGTTGATCTCTTCCGGACCGGAAAAAATTTTCAAATTGCCCACCATGTGCGCGATCACAAAGAGAATGAGCACGGCTCCGGTAACGGCCATGACCACTTTCTTGCCAATCACGCTGCTCCAAAGAGCCAGGAGGCGATTCGGCGCGGCTTTCGTCGCCGCCGTAGTTTCTGTCATTGCGGTGCTCCTGAATTCATTTCCATGGCATCCAGCCGAACCCCTTCTGGCGCGCCTCGCGCGTACCGGCACACCCCGTTCCTCCCGCACTTGGAACACCCAGCCGCACTATGGCAATTTCTTAATCTTCTGGTAAGAAAATGTCCGCGGGGAAAATTGGCGAAACTGTCGAAAATCCACTTCTGTCGCAGGCATCCCAGCTCCGGTTGACTAGAAAATTCAGTATAGGTAATTTCCTGTGGTTTTTCAATGGCGTTATAAGTAAGAATACTTAAAATGCCCCCGCCCCGTACTTGGTTATAATAAAGTTTGATGGAAATACGGGAGAGTGTGAATGCCGGATCAGCAGATTGCAGAATTGGGAGCGCTCGTCAACACGTTGGAAAGCAACGGAGTCGCGCCCGATTCCGACGCCCTGGGAAACGTGGCAACATTAGTCGCAAAGCTTTTCGGCGTGGACATAGATGAAGTGGCCATCCTGAAGTTGGTCCCCAAGTACAAGAGCTTGAAGTTCGTGATTCCCGAAAAGCTTTCCCCGGTGGGCACGATTCCACTCACCAGCACCACGGCCCTCGCTGCGCGAACCGCTCGCGAGCGCAAGGCCGAAGTGGTCAACAATTTCAGCACCGCGAGGCATGCCAACGTCTTTGAAGCCGTTCCCCTCGGGCGGGATCCAAACGAGCTGATCCAAAAGATCATGAGTGCACCGATCCTGGATGGGACGCGAGTTCAAGGTGTCGTTCAGATTTCAAGGAAGGCCAGGACTCTCGCCCAGGCGGGCGCCGATTTCACGCAAAGAGATTTGCGCGCTCTCGTATCTCTTTCTCCCACGTTGGATCGTTTCCTGAAGCTTTGCCCAATGGAATAAGAAATTTCCAACCGCGAAAACCCCTGGGAAGCACTTTTCGTCTCGTTGTTAGTGATTTCTTTCCCGGAAGGAAGGTTCTGGCGTCACCATGCAGTTACAACTTGATTAAAATCTTGGTCTTCGGGCCGGAAAGTAATTGACACCGTAGAGTGTTCTTGTTACTTTTCCGCACGCCTTTAAAGTTCGCGCAAATTTTGGGCAATCATCTAGGAGGCACCGCACTCCGGCACCCCTCATGGCGTTCGTCGCAAAAAAGATCTACCTGACAAAAGGCGTGGGAAAGCATCGCGAGAGGCTCTCAAGTTTCGAGCTGGCATTGCGCAGCGCGGGCATAGCCGCGTGCAACATCGTGCGCGTCTCCTCGATCTTCCCCCCCAATTGCAAGCTGATCTCGCGCGCGGAAGGACTGAAGCACCTCAAGCCGGGGCAGGTCGCGTTCACCGTCATCAGCGAAAATTCCACGCGCGAAGCGCACCGCCTGATCGCCGCGGGCATCGGCCTCGCCCTCCCCGCCGACAAGTCGATGTACGGGTACCTCTCTGAGCACCACTCGTTCGGCGAAACCGAGGAAGTGGCCGGCGAATACACGGAAGAGCTCGCCGCCGAAATGCTCGCCACCACTTTGAATGTCGAATTCGATCCGGATTTGTCCTGGGACGAAAAAAAAGAGGTCTACCGCATCTCCAACAAGATCGTCCGCACCATGAACATCACGCAATCCGCCGTCGGCGATAAGCGCGGCCTGTGGACCACCGTCCTCGCCGCCGCCATCATGATCGGCGAAGACGACTGATTATTTTCCGCTTCCTAAATCTGAATCCCTTTGGAACATCCCTTAAAATATAGCCAGAGCTTCCGGGTTTGGACTGTAGATCGGAGTAAGTCCCTCTTACTTATCCTTCAATCCCTTCAAGAATTTTGGATTATCGATGGTCCCGTCAATCCGGAACGGAAACGATAACTTCCCGTCCGTTAACTTCGCTCCCGCCAGACGAGCGATCGTGTTGGTCAAAAATCCCTGCTTGGTGGTAATTGCCGCGACACCCTGATAGTTCAGCGCGTCGGAGCCCGAGACGCTGACGCTCCCGGACCCGTCAACATCTACTCCATAGCCGTCAATGTCAATCGCCTTGCTCGCAATCCGCTGATTTGCAAGCTCCAGGTCAGTGGAAATCGAATTGAACGATGAGGGGTTGTCCTTGGCGGGCCCAAGATCGTTGAAGTGCGCTAATTTCATCAAATTTGAATTCAGCATCAGACTTGGCAACTGGCCGTTCGTCAGCTTCAAGTGCCCTGTTCCACGCATTCCCGCCAACGGGCTCGCCGTGTGCTCAATATCTCCCGCGAGTTTCAGCTCGCCTTCGAGTTTCCCGGAGATCCTTGCCCTCGTCTCATGGAACGCAGCCAGCAAGTGAGTCATCTCAATTCCGCTCATTCGCCCGTCCGCCTTAAAGCTCGCGGTTTTTTTCGCTAAATTCACGGAGAAGTCTCCGGTCGTCTTCCCGCTGTATGCGTCGGCACTTAAGTCAGTGAAAAAAATCTCCTTGGACTCCAGCCGGAATTTGCAATTCACATTTGTGGTCTCCACCGCACCGAAGCGCAGACGGCCCGCTTTCCATGTTCCCTGCCCATTCAGAGAGGGAGAATTGGGATTGACGATAGCCGCCAGGTTCACGCCATCCAGTTCACTCGTGATGTCGTGGGCTTCAAAAAATACAGGACCCGCCGCGTCGGAAGGCAGTAGATTGGAAACAACCAAGTGGCCTCGAGTCATCACCACCTTGTCGATAATGCCCAAGGGGAACGTGTTCTTTGAATTCTCCGTGTTAGGGTTTTCGAAGTTCCAGGGTCCATCGGGGTCCGACACCAGGTTAATTTCCGGGTTGTCCAACACTACCGACCTGATCACTACCCTTCGGCGCAGCAGTGGCCAAAAATCGAACGCAACATCCGCGCGCGCTATCTTGACGATGTAACTGGGAGGAAATAGCGGAGGGCTTTTCACGCCAAAACCGTCCATGTGAACCGTTATTTGCGGAAACAAAGTCAGCGCCAATCGCTCAATTTCCACTTTCTTTCCGGTGTTTTGCTCAAAGTAGGAAATCACCTCGGGCCGGTATCGATCGATGTTGAGGAATACAGGCGCGAGAAAAACCACGCCGACCACCAGACACGTGGCGATTACGGGCAGCCAAATAGCGATTTTGCGGCGCGAAGCCATACCGTTTAGGGATGCTCAATTCGTAGTCGTCTCGCGCTGAGCGCGAACCGAGGATTAGAAACCAGATTTGATCCCGCTGAACGACCCATAAACTCTATCTTAAACACTTCGGGAATCCAAATCTGTTCACTTCTTGTCACTTTCTTAGCTACGACGTCAAGGACTGACTGCCTCAAACTCTCTCCTTCAAATACAAATGGATAATGCTATGATTCGACCGTGGCGGAAAAATTCGTGCTTGGATTGATTCAAATGAGCTGCTCCCTTGATCCAAGGGAGAACCTTACCAAGGCGGAAAGTCACATCCACGAAGCTGCGTCTCGCGGGGCTCAGATCGTTTGCCTGCAGGAACTGTTCCGTTCGCAATATTTCTGCCGCGAAGAAAATGCCGATTTATTCGAGCTCGCCGAGCCGATCCCGGGTCCTTCAAGCGAAGCCTTCTCGGAACTCGCCCGCGAACTGAAAATCGTCATCATCGGATCGCTCTTTGAGCGCCGCGCCGCCGGCATCTACCACAATACCGCCGTAATTCTGGACGCCGATGGATCGCTCCTCGGAAAATACCGCAAGATGCACATTCCAGACGATCCGCTCTATTACGAGAAATTCTATTTCACTCCGGGCGATCTGGGCTTTCCGAACTTTGAAACGCGATTTGGCCGCATCGCCGTGCTCGTGTGTTGGGATCAGTGGTATCCGGAAGGGGCGCGTCTCGCGAGCCTCGGCGGCGCCAATATTATTTTCTATCCTACCGCAATCGGCTGGCATCCTTCCGAGAAGCAGGAATTCGGCGCGGCGCAACTCGACGCCTGGCGCACGATTCAGCGCTCCCATGCCATCGCGAACGGCGTGTTCGTCGCCGCAGTGAATCGCGTCGGCTTCGAGGGTTCGCCTGAAAGCGGCCTCGAATTCTGGGGTCATTCCTTCGTCTCCGATCCGTTTGGCCGAGTCCTCGCCGAAGGGTCCGCCGACAAGGAAGAAATCCTAATCGTCGAGTGCGATCCCGCGCGCATCGAGGACACACGCCGCAACTGGCCTTTCCTTCGCGACCGCCGCATCGATGCCTACTCCCCGATCCTCGAGCGATGGCACGAGTGAAGCCCGGCCGCCAAAGTCCAACTGGGAACACTTTTAAGAGCCTGTTTTGTGGGTCGCGGCTTCAGCCGCGACATTCGAACAGCAAGAAGAACAGGGCTTTAGCCCCTGACCCGCAGCGCGCGGTACGTCCACTGGGATCGGCGACATGAGTCCCGGCAAAGCGAGGGGAATTCGTTCGAAGCCCGCACCCGTCGCGCTCGGCTACCGGATGCCCGCCGAATGGGAACAGCACGCGGCCACGTGGCTTGCCTGGCCGCACGAAAAGACCGACTGGCCAGGAAAATTCGCTCCGATCCCTTGGGTTTACGCGGACATCGTGCGGCACCTCTCGCAAGTCGAGCGCGTGCGAATTCTCGTCGAGAATCCAGCGATGGAACGCGCGGCTCGCCACATCCTGAAATCCGCCGGTGCAAATCTTTCCGCAGTAGATTTCTTTCAAGTGCCCACAAATCGCGGATGGATTCGCGATTTCGGCCCGATTTTCGTGCGCGGCGATAAAGACGAGATCTTGGCCATGGACTGGCACTTCAACGCGTGGGCGAAATACGATGACTGGAAAAAGGACGACGCCGCGAATGAAAAGCTTGCTTCCCAACTCAATTGGATTTTGTGTTCTCCCACTCATCGCGGCCGCCGCGTCGTTTTGGAGGGCGGCAGCATCGACGTGAACGGACTTGGGACGATGCTCACGACGGAGGAATGCCTGCTGAGCCCGATCCAGGCGCGCAATCCCGGCGTAACGCGCAAAGAACTGGAAGTCATCTTCCACGACTATCTCGGCGCGACGAATATTCTTTGGCTCAAAAACGGCATCGCGGGCGACGATACGCACGGCCACGTGGACGATCTCGCGCGCTTCGTAAATCCAACGGATGTCGTGACCGTCGTGGAGAATGATCCTTCGGAAGCAAACTACCAGCCTTTGCAGGAAAACCTTGCCCTGCTCCGCGAAATGAAAGATCAGGATGGCCGCCCGCTCCACGTAGAAACGCTCCCTATGCCTGATCCCGTCTATTTCGATGAGCAGCGCCTTCCGGCCAGCTACAGCAATTTTTATATTGCGAACCAACTGGTTCTCGTCCCAACATTCAACGATGCCCATGACGCGACTGCTCTCACAAAGCTGGCCGCCTTGTTCCCTGGCCGCAAAGTCGTGGGAATCTCGTGCCTCGATCTAGTTTTGGGACTAGGTACGCTACACTGCATGACGCAGCAGGAGCCCCAGTAGCACAGCCAGCGGGCAAAGACGGCCAGCTCAGGAATGAGAGTTTCCAAAAAAAGGAGACCCCTATGCATATTTTTGCGCTATATATCCCGCAATCCGTGATCGCCTGGGTGATTATCGGCCTCATCGCCGGCTGGCTGGCGGGAACCGTTTCGCGCGGCCGCGGTTTCGGTTGCATTGCCGACATCATCCTGGGCATGGTGGGCGCAATTCTCGGCGGTTGGATTTTTTCAAAGCTCAATATCCGCGGTGCAGGGCTGCTTTACAGCATCGCCGCAGCAACAGTAGGAGCCGTCATTTTGGTGGCAATCGCCAGAATATTCTCTGGCGGGAAAGATTGAACTTATCTGCTCACGGCCGACTCTTTCGTTGGCAAATTCGTTGTAACGAGGCCAGCTGAAGCGTTAGGATGCAGGAAATAGTAGACGACCATTGAAAAGGAAACTCGTGAAACTTCACGCCGGGAGGCGCCGGATGAAAACTAGACTGGTAGCGCTCATTGCCCTGGCCGGGGGCCTGCTGTTCTTTTGCGGTCCTGTTGTGGCACACCACGGGTCGCAGGGGTATGACTTCACGAAGCGGATCACCGTGAAAGGAACCGTTTCGGAATTCGTGTGGGCCAACCCGCACTGCCAAATTTATCTGGACGCGAAGGATGACAAGGGCAAGGTTGTAAATTGGGCCGTCGAACTCAATAATCCGGGCAATCTGATCCGGTTGGGCTGGACTCACGTGGCGCTGAAGGCCGGTGACGAAGTTTCTCTTGAGTTCCACCCCGGCAAGGACGGCAAGCCTGTCGGGATTTGCGCGGACGTATTCTTCCCGGATGGCAGGAAATTGCATTCGACACAAGGTTGCGGCCTTCCGCAAGAACCAGAATGAAGAGCCGTCCTAACGACGGGACCATGGGAATATAACCGTGCAAAATCGCTCAATCCGTTCGGTTGTCGTGGCAGTGGCTGTGCTGACCTTGTCGTCTGTTACGTTCGCCCAGGAAACTCAGCCATCCGCAACTCCCATAGCTCAGGCGCCAAAGCCTCAGCCATTTGACCCGCACGACCTGACCGGAATTTGGGTCAGAGGAAAAGTTCCGAAGGGGAACGCACCTCTAAGCGGTAATCGTCCGCCCATGACGCCTTGGGGGCAAGCGAAGTTCAATGCCGTAAGAGGTTCATTCACCTACAGCCGGGCGCCGGGAATTGCGCCGCCCATCGCCCCGGAAAAAGAATGGAATGACCCAATGCTCCAGTGCGAGCCCGCGGGTTACCCACGCGTAATGCTTCAAATTTTTGCGCCGTTGATGAGGTTCATTCAGACTTCCAACGAAGTCGTGGAATTCTTCGAGTGGGGCCACACCTTTCGCGATATTTGGACCGACGGCCGAAAGCCTCTCGAAAGTCCGGAGCCGACCTACTACGGATATTCGGTAGGCAGGTGGGACGGAGACACTTTCGTCGTGGACTCAAACGGTTTCAACGACAAAACGTGGACCGATCCATTAGGCTCCCCGCATAGTGACCAGATGACTCTGCATGAAGTTTTCCGCCGCGTGGACCACGACCACCTGGAGCTCGTCATTACGCTGACCGACCCGAAGACGTACACGAAGCCCTGGGTGAGCGACACGATGGATTTCAATTGGGCGCCGAAATCACCGCGATCCGAGAACGAGGAATTTCGGGAAGATTTCTGCATCTATTCGGAGCAGACTTCTTTCTTCAAGGAGATCGATCCCGTCGGCGCGGGAGATACCCCCTTGAAAAATAAGGTTCAGTAGGTCGCTTTCTCGGCGACGCGATTGCGCGTTCCTTCTGACGGCAGAGTCTAATCCAGCCCGGCACTTCTAATTCCCACTCCTCCATGTGATACGATGATTGGTCGCGCATCGCGCATAAGGACGTGAGCTACATTGGATAAACCTTCTCTCTTAGCAATCCCCCTGGGCGGACTGGGCGAGTTCGGCATGAACATGCTCGTTCTCCGTTCGGGCGACGACATGATCTTGATCGATGCGGGCATGATGTTCCCCGAAGTCGAACTCCTCGGCGTGGACATCGTCATTCCCGACATCACCTACCTCAAGCAGAACCGGCAATTCCTGCGCGCCATCCTGCTGACCCACGGCCATGAGGACCACATCGGCGCTTTGCCCTACATCCTGCGCGACCTGCAAGTGCCCATCTACGGTACGCGCTTCACGCTCGCGCTGGTGCACAAGCGCCTGGAAGAGCACGGCCTGCTCGACAAAACCGACCTGCGCGAAGTCATTCCGGGACGCAAACTGGAAGTTGGCGTGTTCGAGGTGGAGTTCATCAGCGTCACGCACAGCACGATTGACTGCGTCGCGCTCGCCATTCGCACTCCGGTCGGAATCGTGATTCACACCGGCGATTTCAAGATGGACCCTACTCCGATTGACGGCCAGCCGTTTGACCTGCACGCATTCGCCCGCTACGGCGCGGAAGGCGTCCTCGCCCTCTTCAGCGACAGCACGAACGTCGAGCGTCCCGGCTACACGCCCTCGGAGCGGAATGTCCGCCCGCGCATTGAGGAACTCACGCGCGCAGCGACGCGCAAAGTGATCGTCTCCTGCTTCGCCTCGTCCATCCCGCGCATCCAGCAAATCGTGGACATCGCGGCCGCCTCAGGCCGCAAAATCGCTTTCATTGGCCGCAGCATGGTCGATAACGTCGAGCTCGCCCACGGCATGAACCGCCTGCGCATTCCCGATGGACTGGTGGTCCGCTCGCAGGACATTAATTCGTTTCCATCGGAAAAACTGGTCGTCATGGTCAGCGGCAGCCAGGCCGAGCCCATGTCCTCTCTCTCACGCGTCGCTGTCGATAATCACCGCCTCCTTACTCTCGACGAACGCGACACGGTGATCCTTTCCGCGCGCATCATTCCCGGAAATGAAAAAGCCATCTTCCGCATGCTGGACCACATGTTCCGCAAGCGCGCGCTTGTGTACTACGACAATGACGGAGGCACGATCCACGTTTCCGGCCACGCCAGCCAGGAAGAGCAGAAAATGCTCCTGAATCTCGTGCGCCCGCGTTTCTTCATTCCAATCCACGGAGAATATCGTCAGCTCTTCCGCCACTCTGCCCTGGCGCACGCGGTCGGAGCAGTGTCCGAGGAAATCCTGCTGATCGAAGACGGCCAGCCGATTGAATTCACCGACGACCGCGCCTACCGCCGCGAGCCGGTAACCGCGGGCCGCGTCTGCGTCGATTCCGGCTCGCTTGAGGAAATCGAGGAAGTCGTCATCCGCGACCGTAAACACTTGTCCGAAGACGGCGTCGTTGTGCCGATCATCGCCATCAACAAGCACACCGGCCAAATCGAATCGCAACCCGAAATCGTCACCCGCGGCTTCATGCCCTCCGATAACGGCCTCGAATTGCTCAACGGCGCGCGCGAAGTCGTTCTCCGCACAGTCGAGCAATCCAATGCCGAAGAGAAAACCGACTGGAGCGTCATCAAGGAAAAAATCCGCGTGGACCTGAGGCGCTATCTGAAGAAGCAGACTTCCAAACGCCCGCTGATTCTCCCCGTGATTCTCGAATTGTGAGCCCGCACCGTGTCTTTGTCAGGATTAATTCTTCGCCCTTACCAGCGGTCCGATTTCGAAACCCTTGTCTCGATCGATCAAGTTTGCTTCCCGAAAACGATTGCGTACGGACGGCGCGAGATGAAAATTTATCTGCAATCCGAGGGTTCGCGTTGTATCGTCGCGGAATTTTCCGCCCCGGCAAATCCCAACATGATTGCCGGCTTCATCCTCACGGAACGCGTCGGTGAACTCGCCCACATCATCACGCTCGATGTTCTCGAAATATACCGCCGCCAATCCGTCGGTTCCCTGCTTCTTCAGGCCGCCGAGCGGGAAGCCGCCTCGCTGGGCGCTGCCTGCATGTATCTGGAAACAGCAACAACGAACAAAGCTGCAATTGCTTTGTGGAAGAAGCATGGCTATCGTGAGACTGGAACGATCGAAAATTATTACGGCCGCGGCCAAAACGCTTTTGAAATGCTGAAGCAACTAGGACGGAAATCCCAAGTGAAGGGCCTTCCATGAATCTTCTGCATGTCGTGATCCTTGCCATCGTGCAAGGCCTCGCCGAGCTCTTGCCGGTGTCGAGTTCGGCGCACGTGGTGGTGTCCGAAAAACTCATGGGCCTGGACCCCACATCGCCCGAAATGACTCTGCTGCTCGTGATGCTGCACACCGGCACGATGTTCGCGGTAATCGTCTACTTCTGGAAGCAATGGATGAGAACGTATTTTCAGAGCGCGGAAGCATTCAAGCAAATCGTGATCTTGCTGTTCGTGGCCACGGCGCTGACCGGCGTGATCGGCGAAGGCTTGATCAAAACGATCGAGAAATTCGCGTTTCACGGCGCGAAAAACGCGCAAGTGGAGCAGCTGTTTGGCCGGCTCGACTTGATCGCACCTGCCCTTGCCGCCGTCGGCGTCTTGATATTGATTGCCGGAATTTACGAGAAGCGGCATCCCTTTGAAGGAGCAATCAGCACCGGCGGCCTGGGAATGAAACAAGGCGCGCTAATCGGAATCGTGCAGGGATTCTGCCTCCCCTTCCGCGGCTTCTCGCGCTCCGGCGCGACGATATCGACAGGCCTCTTGGCCGGCGTAGAGAAATCGCGCGCCGAAGCCTTCAGCTTCGCTCTCGCCGTGGCGATCACTCCCGCAGCGGACGGTCGCGAAGTGCTCCGCCTCATGAGGGCCGAGCGCATTGGCACCAGCTTGAATTTGGCGACCGCAATGGCGCCGAGCCTCGTCGGCATGGTGTGCGCCTTTGTCGCCGGCCTCCTCGCGCTCAAGTGGCTCAGCAAGTGGCTCGAGAGCGACCGATGGTATCTTTTCGGAATTTATTGCCTGGCTGCCGCAGCGGCCGTCGGCGTTCTGTACCACATGGGCTACTGACGGACCGAGGAAGCCTTCCCCGCTGCATTTTGGAACACTGTCTATTCACCCGCCCCCAATATTCGCGTTACTCATCCGACATGAAATCCTTACGCGAGACAATAGATAGGTAGAAACCATCTACACTGAAGATAGGTCATTATTAGAATCGGTTAATGATGAGCGGCGGTGCACCACATTGACACTCAAGACTAGAGCAAACATTGCGTTCGCGTTGGCATTGATCGCCTTTGCTGCAATCGTGGTGTTCTCCTATCGCGAGAACCAAGCCTTGGCTGTGAACAATCGCTGGGTTTCTCACACCAGAGACGTCCTGGAATTGACCGAATTGCTGGCTTCTCATTTGACCGATGCCGCTGTTGCGCGAGGGACGTACATCCGTCAGGGGGATCCAGCACAATTTGAAAAGTTTGACGAGGCCAGAAATCTCGCCCTCCGCGACATGGCACAACTCCGAAACTTTACCGGCGATAACCCGGGCCAGCAACTTCGGCTCGTTCAACTCGACCCTCTTGTTCGTAACAGGCTGGCTCTGCTGCGGACGGCCATGGAATCGCATGGGCGTACCGCCAACGATCGCGCGGTCCAGGATGCATTCACCGCGCAGGGAGCGATGATTTCCTCCCAGATTCTGGACCAGGTCCACATTATTGAGGGCGTCGAACGATCTTTGTTGCAGGAGCGATCGGCGGAAGCGGAAGCAAGCGATTCCCGGGCGGGCAAGATCAACCTGTTACGGACTGTCTTTGTCTTCTTGTCCCTGCTTCTTGTCTTTTGGTTTCTTCATCGTGAATTCGCCAGGCACGAGCGCGCCGAGCGCGCCACGATCGAACAAAAGAGACTTCTTCAATCCATCTTGGATAGTTGCAGCGATTCCGTGGTTGTGGCCGACAGTTCAGGCTCGATCATTCTCAGGAACCCGGTGGCAGCCCGTGAAAACGCCGCGATCCATGCAGACAACCTGAACGCGAACTATCCCGAACAGTTGGGTCTTTATAAAGGCGACGGACAGACGCTGTATAAGACGGAAGAACTTGTACTTGCTCGAGCCTTGCGCGGAGAATCCGTAAACGGTTTGGAGATGTGTAGTCGTCCGCCCGATGGAGGGCCGGTCAGGTGGAAGCTTTCCGCTGGCGGCCCGCTCGTAAATGCCGAAGGCGAAAAACAAGGCGGCGTTGTTTTCGTGCGCGACATTACGGATCGCAAAGAAGCGGATAGAAAGTTGAGCGACGCCTTGCAAGATGCGGAAGCTTTCGCCAGTGAGAATATTGAGTTGAGCGAGCTGGGCGATTCCTTGCAGTCGTGCCACACGGTCCAGGAAGCGTACAAAATGAGCGAAAGCGCTTTGGCGCACATCTTCGGCTCTCGTCCTGGCGCTCTTTGCATTCTCAATCCATCTCGCGATCTGGTGGAAGCCCGGGCCGTTTGGAATAACTGTGCAACAACGGAGCTTGCATTTAGTCCCGACGATTGCTGGGGACTCCGGCGCGGCAAGCCGTACGGGGAGAAGGGTCCCGGAACGCCGGTGAAATGTACTCATCTCCGGCGTGATCTAGTTGGAGACTACCTGTGCGTGCCGCTGATTGCGCAGGGGGAAACTCTTGGGGTGCTGTACCTGGAGAACGGACCAACTTCGGCGGAGGTATTTTCAGACGCCGGACAGGTCCAACAGGCCCGGGTGAAGCGCCGCGCCATTGGCGCAGCGGAGCGTGTGTCTCTGGCACTGGCGAACCTCAGGCTTCGAGAATTGCTGCGGAACCAATCGATTCGCGATCCCCTCACTGGACTTTTCAATCGGCGCTATCTCGAAGAGTCTCTCACCCGTGAACTGCGCCGGGCGGCGCGCGCCGGCCGCACAGTCTCGGTGGTCATGATGGATTTGGATAATTTTAAACACTTTAATGACGCCTTTGGGCATCAGGCAGGAGATTTACTTTTGAAGGAAGTTGCTTCTGTCCTGGGAACTCGCTTGCGGGCCGGCGATCTTGCCTGCCGTTTTGGCGGTGAGGAGTTTTCCCTGGTCTTGTGCGAAGCCGACGTCGGAGGAACATTAAAGTGCGTGCACAATATCTGCGAAGCGATCCGACATCTGTCCCTCGAATATCGGGGGCAGACGCTCGGCAGGATTACGATGTCCGCTGGTATCGCCAACTACCCCGCTCACCACGATAATTTGGAAGATCTGATAAACGCTGCGGACAAAGCGTTATACAAGGCAAAAAACAACGGACGCGATTGCATCGTTGTTTATGATGCGCGGGAAACGGTAGAAGAGAACGAACCCTCCACTTTCGTAGGTTGAATACCTAGAATTGGCGCCTTCCTTCCGCACCGCGTGGGCTAAAGAATTTAGCGCAGGCTTCAGCCTGTATGTTTTGTATCTTGCGAGGACTAACCCCCGCAGGCTGAAGCACGCGCTACTCAAGACATGCTTACTTCCCTAGAGATTGCAGAATCCTTACGGATGGAAATTTATTCGGTTGGACTTTGTGCAAGACCTGCCACGCCCTTATTTCCAATCGCCGCGATATGACAAGAGTGATCGAGCAATTCCTCCCCATTTGCTAGATCACCTTTTTGGATGTTGAGTTCGCCCGCGAGAATCACAAACCCCTGAGCCCCATCTGCCCGAGTGAACCCGATCACGACCAGCGTGCGATCGGCCATGTTTCCTACTGCATTCGGCAATCCCTCCGCCAAAAGACGAAACGGGTTGTGCGGGCTGAGGTGTTCGCCGGAGACCCACATCGCCATGTAGTGCTGCCCGAAAAGAGGGACTTGGAGGCGAGCCCAATGGTTCCCGATACTCCTCTCATTTTTGTGCAGCGTCTCAAAAACATCAGGTCGGACGCAGGAAAAGTGGATGTGCAGCTGATCCTGCGAACGGCTCACACCCGAATTGATGGCCAGGCCAATTTCGTCTCGCGGAAGGGTCAGGTGCAGCGCCTCGTTGATATTCGTTCGAACTTCCCAGGCGTCGGCGAAATAATTCGCCGCATCCAGCCCGCGAACGATGGGACTTTCGATTCCGGAGATAGGAGCGGTAGGAATCAGCAGGAACTGCGTGCCGCCTCTGGGGTCCCTGAGGATCGCGAATCCGCGATCGATCCCTCCGTTCAGATCGACCTTGAGGCACGGCTTGGGATCGTGAATTTGCAATTGTCCGGGAACGCAGACATTGTGCACGACTTCCCAGAGCGCGTTGCGAGGCAATTCGATTTGGCCTGCAAGGACTTCAGCCAGCAGGAACGCAGCGCAAATGAAAATGGCGAATACGACCAACCTGCGAAAGACGCCGCTGCGGCTACCTAAACTTCCCTGTTCGGTGGCGTGGAGTGGGTCCGTCCTCATCTCGAAAACACATTCTACTGGATTGGACTTCAGGGCCAAGCAGAACTGTGGTTTCGATTGCTGAGGTTGTTACTAAAAATTGCACACCCCGGGAGTTCAATTAAAATGAGGGCGTGCAAGCTCTCTCGCGGTCTTTCTGCGAGGCTATGGGACGCATCAGATTTCCGAAGGCAAGCGCACCCTTACTGGGGACCGGCGCCTTCAATGATAAATACGCGGCTCTTCGCCGAACTGTGACGGATCGGCTTGATGGCATCATACGCCGGCGAATCTTCCCAGGCCTTCGCTTTCTCCACGCTGTCAAATTGGATCACCACGAAGCGCTTGGGCGGTTCTCCTTCGATGGACACCGATTTGCCGCCGCGTATGATGTAGTGGCCGCCGGAAGCCGCAATCGTTCCCGGGGCTTTTTCCGCATACTTCTGAAATGTGGCCGGGTCGGTGACATCGACTTCCGCGACGGCATAGCCAGGCAATACCTTGGCTTGCTGCGCATGAATCACCGCTGTCCCTGCTGCGCCGATCAATGCTCCGACGAGTACCGCCAGCATCAGTTTTGGGTTCGTTTTCACGGTTCCATTTCTCCTTTGCATTTGTGCGATCAAGCATTCACGCAAACTCTATACCTCTGCCCAATGAAACCGTCAATCTTTAAGACATCTCGCCGGACCAATTCCCTTCCCTCCGTCGTGTCCAAAGGTTTGCATTTATTTCGGGGCGAAGAATACGTAGTCGGCAGTATAGGGTGCGCGCTCTTCCTGCCCGGCATGCGCGCCATCACAGCCGGAAGCGGGCGCCTTGCCGCCTTTCGTACTAATGCGCTGGATGGAAGTGACACGCGTGAGATTGCCGTCTCCGTTACGGCTGACCACTGTGAGCAGCAACCAAGGAATGGAAGCGCCATCCGGCGAAGGCGCGTTGGCCACCGCTTTTCCCGTGACGCGGCTGCCATCGCTCGCCTCCCACGAAGGTCCAGCGAAATGCTTGCCGAATGGTTTTCCATCTTTGTCGAAGAGCTGCGCGTCGGGAGCTTTCAGCGTCCAGGCAAATTGGCCGCCATCGGCCTTGCACGAATAAATCTGATCGCCCTTGGCGCGCACTTGCAGAAGAAATTGTTCATTGGCAGGCGGTTGCAATTCCTTCGGCACCTGTTGGGCGTCGGCAGAAAGAGAAAAAACGGAGCAGGCGGCCACGGCCAGCGCGAAAGATGCAATTGCGCGAATCGCTTTGTGCATGAAACTACTCCTCCTCGGAAAGAAACGATGCTTCTCTCAAGAATTCAGTCGAGCGGTTCTATCTTGGCGATCTTGCCCTGATGAACTTCCGCAACCCAAACCGCAACGGGCGACGCGGAATTGTCCACATCGATGTGCCGGATGTTCGCGTTCACCGTCGGCAGCATGTATTCCGTAAATTTTCCCGTCTTGGAATCGAGGCGCAGGATCAAGTCGGTGCTCATTCCGGCAGTCCACGCGTCGCCGTTCTTGTCGGTCTTGGCGGGATAGGGACCGACCCATGGCGTAGGCGCAGTCCACTCCTTGAACTGCTCCGTTTTCGGATCGAACATGCCGAGCTTATTCGCGTAATACTCGCCAAACCAGACTCGATCTTCCGAATCCACCGACACGCGGCGCGGACCCGAATTCAAAGTGGGCGTCTTATACAAAGTCACTTTGCCCGTTTTACCATCGATCTTGCCGAGGTTGCCGCCCACAATGTCGCAAATGTAGATGTTCGATTTTGAATCGGCGGCCAGCCCGTACGTGGAATGCCCGGTAGGCGTTGCATTGTATGCGAACTGGATGATGCCGGAGCTTTTCTCGTCGGGATGGTAGTCCGGAAACATCGGGTACTCGCTGACCTCGTTCGTCGCGGGATCGACCTTAAATATCAGAAGACTCTCGCCTCCCGGAAACCACGCGGTCCCGTCTGGCGCCGCGGCGACTTGCGGCTGAATCGCGCGCGCGTCGTTGAACGCCGGCGGCACCAGCCACGTCTTAAATTCCTCCGTCCGCGGATCGAAGCGCGTATATCCGCCCTGGCGGAATCGCGGAATCCACAAGTAGCCGTCGCGGTTGAACTCAATCGAAAGCGTCCCTTCGGGGAAATCCGGCTTGAGCGGCGGCATGCGCCATTCTTTGGTCTCGCCGGTTCGCGCGTCGAGGCGTCCGATGAGCGGCTCGCGGAAATCGTTGTACCAGACCATTCCTTTGTCATCGAGGTCGGCGTCGTGCGGCAGCCTTCCCGGGTCGGGCAAATCGTATTCCGTGACGATCACGCGCGTGGCTCTGCCCGTGGGACGCGGAAGCGTCTTGAGCTCATATTTCCATTCGCTCGTCGCACTCAAATTGATCGTGCTCAAATATTTCGCGAACTCCGGGTCCGGCTGAACGGAAACTTTGTAGGGCAACAAGACGGGATGCTCCAGGACGGCCTGCTCGGAATAACTTCTCATCCGCGCAAAAGTAGTGAGCCATCCTTGCGCATCGTAGGTGCTCTGCACAATCGGCGCGAGAGAGTGACAAGCGGCGCAGCGGAATAACTGGTTCTTCTGCTCCTCTGTCCCCGGGACGCTAAGCAACCACTCGGAACTGGTGAGCTGAGAAATCAGGTCTTTGGTCTTCACCAGCTTCAAATCTGCGCGGCGCGTGACGCCAGCCGTTACTTCAACGGACACCGGACTCCCCAGATCATAGCCAACAGCTCGAATATCAATTTTGTATTTTCCGGGCATGAGCCTGCTCGCCGGAAAAGAGTAGCGTCCCTCGTGATCCGTGACCACGGTGACGCTGATCGTCTTCCCTTCTCCCTTAGCCCTGACCAGCACGCCTTCCATCGCCCCTTCGGCATCCGAATTCACCTGGCCTGCGAGCGCCACGGCAGCGGGTTTCTGAGCGGGAGCAGCGAGCACGCTTCCCACATTGACGATGATTGCCAAAAAAATAAATTTCATCCGCATCTTTCACCTTTCTCAGTTCAGTCCCTGTTCCCGCCAGGAATTACAGAACGAATGCAAACTTAGTGTCTCTCTCGAACGCTGCCAGCTTCGGGCCAGTTCAGCGCTTCCGCCAAAGACTTCCCTAGAATCCATTCCTTATCTTCCGCAGTAAGAAAGTCGAGGCCGTTCTGAAAAAGTTCGAGGCACTCCCGATAGGTACTCGTGAGGCGGCTGCGGTCCGCGCCCCACAGCATGCGTCGCGGACCGTAAGCGTCGTAGATCCGCCGAAGGAACACGTGAAGATCACGGAAGGGATATGGGTCATTGGAAAAGCACGGGGCCGAAGATGCCATCACAAAAATCTTGGGGAAGCGCGCCAGAGCCAAAAGATCCCTCAGGCCCGCGAACGCTTCGTCGCCCCGCACATCGAGCGTACAGCCCATATGAGGAATGAGAATTTTGAGGCCGCGGTGGCGCTCGGCGACAGGCAGAAGCTTGTGAACCATCCCGGGCACGAGCGCCATGACTGGAATTTCAAGCCGCTCGCAAGACGCCCAAAACCAATCCAGGGAGCCATCCTCAAGCCAGTCAACGAATGGCTTTACGTGAAAGGACATCCGAACTCCCAGCATATGTGGCTGGTTCAGCCATCCTTCAAGTTGCGCGCGGGCGTCAGAGCCCCTGACATCGAACCGGCCAACCACGGCAAACCGCGCCGGATACTTGGCGGCGGTTTCGCATGCCATCATGTTATTTTCACCGACCCACGTAGGCGGAACAATCACGGCGCGGTCAACTCCGGCCGCATCCATCTCCGCCAGCATTTCCTCAGCGCTAAACCCATTGGGTCTATGCGGGGGACGCTGTTGTCCTTTTGGCCAGGGCCGGTCCGGCCGTTCAGCTTCCCAGAGGTGCACCTGGGCATCGCTGATGAGCATAAGCACACTCCAGAATGTGCTCATCGTACCTGCTGAGGATTCGTCAGCGCAACTTGGCAGAGTCCCAATAAATTTTTGGCGCCCGGACATTCTTGCAGCGCAGCGCCAAAGCAAGTACTCTCATTCGCGCATTCCAAAGGATTCATCGAGGTGCGCCCCTTAACGATCGCCGTTGGTAACCCCGGTCTCACGAAGTCCCTGAAGGATGGGACCACGCAATGCGGCCATCTGACCTTGAACTTCATTCAAGTGGACCCAATTATCGCCGCCATGCGGCGCATGGTGCGCGACCTCGAATTCGATATCTGCGAGATGGCTCTCTCGACCTATCTGTGCGCGCGGAGTTATGGAAAACTCTTCACCGCCATTCCCGTGTTCCCGGCCAGAAATTTTCATCACCGCGCTATGTTCTTCAACGTTCATTCCGGAATCAATGGTCCCAAGGATTTGGAAGGACGCACCGTCGGTGTGCATCGCGGCTACACCGTCACGACAGGGTTGTGGGCCAGGGGAATTCTTCAGGACGATTACGGAGTGGAACTCAAACGGATCACCTGGGCCGCGACCGGCGATGAGCACGTGGCGGAGTATCAAGCGCCGCCCAATGTAAACTACGCGTACAAGGGGAAGGCGATCGCGGAGTTGCTGGTCTCTGGCGAAATCGGCGCTGCGGTTGGCGATATACGCGTCGACTCACCGGACGTCAAAGCTCTCATCCCGGACGCGCGCAACGCGGGCATCGCCTACTTGCGCAAGACGGGGATATACCCGGTCAATCACTGTTTGGTGATCAAGAACGAAATTCTGGAAGCGGAACCATGGGTGGCGGAGGAGCTTTTCAACGCGTTCAAGGCGGCCAAGAAAAGTTATCTCGCTCGATTGGATGAAGGCGTGGACCTTTCCGTGGCGGATGAAGCAGCTATCGGCCTGGGGCGCGCAGTGGGCGGTGATCCCTTCCCTTTCGGCGTGAAAGCAAATCGAAAAGCATTGGAGGCGATCGTCCAGTTCGCGTTCGACCAGCAAGTGATTCCGAAGAAACCGAGTCTCGAGGAACTCTTCGCGCCGAACTCGCTGAGATTAGAGGAGTGACTCCCTTTGGTTTTGGACGGAGCAAACGGCTGCCTGCCCTAAAAACGGGCGGTCTCTACAAAACCCGTTCCTAACCAGGCAGGACGGTTTTGTAGAGGCCGTTCCGGCCCGCGTTTTTCGGGACGGAACGGGCACTTTCACAGTCAATCTGAGTCGCCGCGTGGGAATATCTTTTCTTTCCACCGATGATACAAACGTGTTAAAAATGGTCATTGATCTCGATTGGAAGCGAAAATTCAAGTTGGCGCTCATAGTACGCGAGTTTAGACATCCCTGATCGTTGCCCACTTCGGCTGGAAAGGAATCATCCATGAGTACAGCAACGCAGTCCCTCAAAAAGGTTCGAGTTTCCATGATGAACGCCATCCACGATCTGCCCTTGCTCGTGGCCCGCGATGAGGGTTTTTTCAAGGACGAGGGACTTGATGTGGAGATTCTCAAGACTCCAGGCACGGCCCAGCGGCGCGCCGATCACCAGGCTCTCCGAGAAAATGTTTTTGAACGCACGATGGAGTCCCTCTACGACAAGGGCGCGTGCGATCAGTTTCGCATGTGCGAGTGGGGCGTGATGAAACGCGCCGTCGAATCCAACGTGACGTCCGGGCATCGCCCGGCCAAGATCGTCGCCCTGGGCTCCGCGATGTCCACCTTCGCGATTGTGTCCGACTCCAAATTCGGCATCTACGAACCCGAGCAATTGAAAAACAAGCCCATCGCCGTCAGCCCTTTCAACGGTTCGCATTTCACCATGCTGAAGATGCTGGAAGGTTTTCTGGAACGCGATCAGATCAAGTGGATGAACGCCGGAACGCACGAGGAGCGCCTGGAGACGTTGAGCAAAGGCGAGGTCAAGGCCGTCTGTCTGATGGAGCCCTGGATCAGCGTGGCCGAAAAGCGCGGGCACACCGTGCTCATCGAATCCCATTCCACAAGGAGCGAGGCATCCGGGGACGAACTGGATGGCCCGACGCTCAGAAAGATGTTCGATGCCGAGGCGCAAGCCGCTGCGGCCATCCAAAAAAATCCCGGGAAGTACGCGCATTACCTGATCGAAGAGGCCGGCGGCGAGCTGGAGGCCAAAGACCTAAGACTCTCTCGCATCCTGAATGCGCCGCCCGAACCTTACACTCGCGAACGGTTCGACCACACCTACCAGTGGACGCTCGGTTGGGGCCTGACGGAACCCGGCGCCACCTTTCAGAATACAGTGGACAATCGCGCTTGGGAGTAGCGGTTCACCATCAAGGCGGCGAGAAGTCGGATTCTCGGTAACCGACCCATTACCCTCCTTGCATATCTTTCTTGCCTGCTGCTAGGTCTTTGGTATAGTCGTTGCGTTGCTCGTACACTTCCAGATGGGATCCGCGCGCCAGCGCCCGCGCACCCTTCCTGCGACGAGCACCTTCCCCCTATTTCGAGGAGACTTTCGTGCGCGTTCTGACTCCAACTGAGAATCATCGTCTCAATGAATTGATCGGCTTTGTCGGCATTACGATCGCCATTCTGGTGGCGCTGGCGCTGATTTCCTACAGCCCTCACGATCCCTCGTTCAATGTTTCCGCCGAATCCTCTGACCTGCATTCCGCGCGGAACTGGATCGGCCCGGTCGGCGCGTACGGCGCGGACTTGCTGTTTCAGGGCTTCGGCTATGCGGCGTTCCTTCTGCCGATCGGGCATGTTCATCATGGGAATCGCGATGGTTCCGCAGCGAACTTCTGGAATCCCCGGCGATCAAGATCGTGGGGTACTTCTTTGCTCGTGCTGATGCTTCCCGCCATGCTCACGCTCTGGCATATTCCGGAAGTGCGCGGCGCAATTCCTCCCGGAGGCCTGCTCGGCCATCTGGCCTCGACGGGATTGCTCGCCGGATTCAACACCGTGGGAGCAAACGTCGTCGCCCTGGCAATATTTTTCGTGGCGCTTTTCCTGACCACAAAATTTTCCTTCATCGAGACGCACGAAACTCTGCGCGGCCCGCTCGGCAAATTGAACGTGATCGGCCCGCTCAAGGACCGCATTGCCATCTGGCGCGAGACACGCGAAGAGGCGCGCATGCAAAAGCGCCTCGCCGAAATCAAGTCGCAAGGCCGGCCTCCGATCCCCTCGCAATCCGTGGCCGAAGTGGATGGCAGCGCCGTCACCGAACAGGACGAGCGCGAAGAATCGGAGCGTGAGGAACCCGAACGTTCGCGATCGATCATTTTCCGAAATGTGGAAGAAAAGAAGACGCCGTCCAAACAGCCTTCGTCGCCGAAAATTGCCAAAGGCGCGACGAGCTTTCGCCTTCCCTCCCCCGATTTGCTTCGCCCCGCTCCGCGCCACGAAAAAATCGAAGAGGATGAACTCAAGGAATGCGCGCACGCCATCGAGCAAAAGTGCCAGGAGTTTGACGTCAGCGGCCGCGTGACCCAGATCAATCCCGGCCCTGTGGTGACAACGTACGAATTCAAGCCCGAAGCGGGAATCAAATACAGCCGCATCACCGGCCTCGCGGATGATTTGTGCCTCGCGCTCAAGGCGGAGTCCATTCTCATCGAGCGCATTCCAGGAAAATCGACGGTCGGCATCGAAGTCCCCAACGCGAACCGGCAGACGATCGCTCTGCGCGAGCAAATCGAATCCGCCGAGTTCGTCAATTCGCCTTCCAAGCTGACGCTTGCGCTCGGCAAAGACCTGATCGGCCGCAACCGCGTTTCCGATCTCTGCCAAATGCCCCACTTGCTCATCGCCGGATCGACGGGAACCGGCAAAAGCGTTTTCCTCAACTCCTTGATTCTCTCGATGCTCTACAAGGGCACGCCCGATGAACTGAAAATCGTATTGATCGATCCGAAGCGGCTGGAGCTCGGCCTTTACGAAGACATTCCGCACCTCCTGGCGCCGGTTGTGACCGATCCCAAAGTCGCGTCCAATGTTTTGCGCAACGCCACGCGCGAAATGGAATCGCGATTAAAACTGCTCGCCGCGCGCGGCGTCCGCAACATCGATCAGTACAACCGCACGTTCCAGAAGGGCCAGTCGCTCTCGCTCTTTGACGAAAACGAAAACGCCGAGCTCAAGCCGCTGCCCTACATCGTCATCGTGATTGATGAGTTGGCGGACCTGATGATGGTGGACACAACCAACGTCGAGGAATCGATCACGCGCCTCGCGCAGATGGCGCGCGCGGTCGGCATCCACTTGATCCTCGCCACGCAGCGCCCGTCGGTGGACGTCATCACCGGCTTGATCAAGGCCAACTTCCCCGCCCGCATTTCGTTCCGCGTGGCCAGCAAAGTGGACTCGCGCACAATTCTCGACGCCAACGGCGCCGAATCGCTCCTCGGCCGCGGCGACATGCTTGTACTTGCCCGCGGGTTCCGCGCGCCTCAACCGCATGCACGGCCCCTACGTCACGGAAGACGAAATCTCCGCCGTGTGCGATCACTGGCGCTCGCAGGCCAAGGCCGTCTACAACGAACGCTTGCTCGAAGCGCCAAAAGATGAAAACGCCGCAGGCCCCGAGGGCGAGCCGGAAGGAGAAGCCGTCGATGACGATCTCTACCAGGAAGCCGTGCGCGTCGTCTGCGAAGCCGGCCGCGCCTCCACTTCCACCTTGCAGCGCCGCCTGCGCATCGGATACGGCCGCGCCGCCCGCCTGATCGACATCATGGAAAAAGACGGCATCGTCGGCCCGCCCGACGGCACCAAGCCCCGCGAAGTCCTGAAAGCCAAAGACTGGATGCGCGAGGTCGATCAGTCGCTGCGCTAGAGTCTGGAAGTTGGTTGTCAGAGGTTGGAAATTCGATGCCAGCCGTTGGCAATTGAATATGTATCAAGCACGCGCCAGATTTGCCGATCCAATCTCTACTCTCCAACCTCGGTGGTGCGCCAGTATCCGAGAATCCCGCTTCTCAGGACTTGGCTTCCTTAGGGACCGGAATATCTCTGTCCGTCCCATCTGTAAACGGTCCGTGTTTTGCCGTCACGCCACATTTTCTGAATGTCGTAATGCCCTGCGCTGATGGTTTTCAGGATCGTTATGCTATCGAGCGCCCCGACATCTCCAATCTTGCCAAGAACCTGAATGAAATTCGCATCCGCTTGCAGAGCAAATAAGTACAGTGAGCATCCCGCTGACCCGCAGAATCCCATGTTGTGATTCTCGACTAGAATTGCAGTCCTTCCCTGTTGAGCGACTTCCAATTCCCGCCATAACAGTTTTGATCGGAATTTCTGATGACAACCCTTATTGTAGTCGCCTAGGAATTGGTCACAGAAATCCTTTTCTTCGCCTGCAAGTGCTTTAATAATTCCGGGAGGCAGCCTTTTGGTTTTTGTGCTGTCTGCCTGAAGAGACACGCAGAAGCACATTACAAGCACGATGACACCTGTTACCTTGCCGGAACCCATATACAGAAATCCTAGCACGACAATCCGAAGGTGGTTTGAGGGCCGGATTCCCAGTTTCCGAGAATCCCTGCCGGCTCAACCGGACAATGCAACACCATCTAGTCGATTCAATTGACACCACTTCCCCTTGATGTTCGATCTGGACGGCAGGACTCAATCAAAACCTAAACAGGGCTTTTGTTTTGTTTGAATTGACGCCCGCAAACGAAATCAGCCTCCTCGACCCCTATGAGAGGACTTTGGGCAAGTGTTGCGTTGACCGCCCCGTTTCTCAGGACTTACCGCTTGTAGTCTGTACTCTCCGCTGTCATATAATGCGAATTCAATGAGTAAGAAATGGCTCGAGGCGGTGGTGATAGCTCCGGGTATGAGCTTCGTCCCGCAAAGCAGACGAGAGACTTTAACACTTATGTTTACTTATGCTAAACTCCCCTAAGTCCCTCCGGAACACGGAACGCGTACGTTTGTATCTTCGGCTTACGTCGCAGCCTCAAAGAAGAGTTGGATCGAGCGAGGGACCCACATGCTGCCTGATTGCCCCGAATATGGACACGCTTTCGACCACCAGCGACGATATAGTCTTAAGGACTTGGGTCCAACTGCCCTCACAGCTTTTAGGTTCCTACTTGTGTCAATGGCGGGGCTTCTCTGGTCCGAAGTCGCAGGCTCGTTCTACCCCCCGTTCCTGGCAACTACCGTTATTCTTTTTACCCCTGGAGTCCTAGTTTTCATTTCTCTGGTGATTTTCGTGGTGCTATTGGATCGGAGGCGGGAGGAGCGGCGCGCCCAACTGCTTCGAAACATTTCTGTCGCGGTCGCAACGGCAACCATTCTTATCGCTGTTTTCTTGAACCTAAACGGGGCTCTCGACAAAAATCCCTATGAGGAGGTCGAGACGCATGTGGTCCGCAAGGTTACTAGCGATCAAGAGTATCGGAGGGCGTGGTATGCCGTCGTTCACGCAACGTCGGGCCAAAACGAAAATGAAATATATGTCAACGTCAGCAGTTACAAATACTCTCTCCTGGAGTCTGGAGACACAATCTACGTCAAAGTTCACCCTGGATGGTTTTCACTGCCCTGGTACGAATTAAATCTACACGAATTATAAATTATGAAGCCAAGGCCCTCGAAATAACCGAACCACAACACCAGCAGAATGAAAACTGGGTAGAACCAAACGCTGGTTACCATGAGCAGATACTACCCCAGGAACTGCCAACTCCTGAGAGGTCCTCTTATCGGAGTGTGTGAATTTCTTATGGGAGCGAAGCGGGCCACGTTCCGCGAAGACCACTTGTCGGGAGTTACCTAGCCAAACTCAATTCAACTCGTGCGGCTTCCAGTGGTGGGAGATTCTACGGTCAACGGCTACACGGCCTTCAGAGCGCTGTAGGAAGCTCCTGGCCATTTGCAAAGACAATCTTGCTGAGGTGCATCAGCGGCTTGCCGTCCTTGGCTGGATTGCCGATCGCGGTAATTACGTCGCCGGACTTTAGCGTATCTCTACTCCAGCCGACCCTGGCCAGCATGCCCGGGGCGCCCAATTCGATTCGCCACGCTTCCACGGCGCCCTTTTCATTTTTCACGTCCAGATAAATGTAGGAATGGGGATTGGTCCAGTCGAAGCCCGTTACGGTTCCCTTGAGGGTGACCGAGCGGGTCACGTCGAACCACGACACAAACCCGTGGTGAGCGAACGGCGATCCCCCCAGCGAAAGCAACAGAAAAATGGCAGTAGCGGCAAAGACCAGTAGCTTATTCCTCATTGCGATCCCTCTTCTCTCTTCTCGCGCAGTCATTTTCCCTGGTATGTGTACTTGTTATTTTCTTCGCAGACGTATTCATGAATCTCCCAGTCCGGCTTTAGTTTGTAGACTTGCCGGGCCGTGATGGGTTTCGTGTACGCCTTGGAATCGTCGATTGTGAATTCGTCGACAAGGGTGTCGTGGTCGATGCGCCGGATGCGCTCCACGACGTGCAGCGCTTCGCTGTGGGGGATTGCGCCGCCGTCAAGCCAGGTCTTATCGTTGAAACCGATCGTATCCACAACGAGCGTGTCGCCTTCCCATTTGCCAACCGAGTCACCCGCATAAGTGGGATCCAAATCTTTGGAGTGCTGCCGGCTCATATGGATTTGCCGCAGCACCGATGTCCCCTCGTGAATCATGAGGACGCGCGTGGGCCCTTGAAAAATTTCCATCGGGTAAGGCACGGAAATCATGTACCGCGGCACTCCCTCCGGCAGACAAGCGAGATTGGGGTCGTCGGTCTGAGGGTTGGTCGCCCTTAATTTCGCCTCCGCCCAAGGTTGCAAGGGCGCGCCCCCGTTCGGAAACAGCACGGGCTGAAACTTTTCCACCAGCCAGACCCCCGAAATGTCCGGCGCCGATCCCGGCTGGGCGGCGCCCTGGCCGCGCGGCGCAGGAGAAAGTGCAAGCATCGCCACCACGGCCCCCGCAGAAAAAATCAGTCGATTCCGCACTGGAGACCCTCCTCGGTTCTAGCTTCGGGTGAAATTAGCAACAAAGTATCACGCTGGATCGAGGGATGGAATGGATTTTCCATACACCGAATCACGGCAAGCAAATCTCGGCCACCCTTGCTGGAGATCGACCAGACCGTGGGCCAAGTCTTGACAAGTCATCTCATTGGAAGCAGGCCAATACTCAATCTTCTGACCTCTTGCTTCTAGTCTTCTCCGCCCGTACAATCTTTTTCGCTACTTCGGTGCCGGGGTAGCTCACCGGTAGAGCGCGGCCCTGAAAAGGCCGGCGTAGGGAGTTCAACTCTCCCCCCCGGCACCACCGATTTGTATTCTCTTTCCCGCCGGAATTTTGCGTTCCTTGCCATTGCAAACCCCTGTACAAACCACCGATTGACAATGGTTTCGGCCCGGCATACGATCCCTCACGGCCCTCAATTTAAACTGTTGTTCAACGTCCCCATCTTCGATTCAGGATGCCTTGGCCTTGGCCCAGCCGCCGAAGGAGATCAACCGTCATGAACAAGAGAATGTCGTATCTCGGAATCGTGGCAATCAGTCTCGCCGCAGTACTGGGAATCGCGCGCACCGGCCACACCGCGCGCAAACCCGCCGCGGAAGTTAAAATCGTCTCTGACGATATCGGCGGAGTAGTCACCAGCTCCAAGGGCCCGGAAGCGGGAGTCTGGGTGATCGCGGAAACAAAAGATCTGCCCACCGGTTACAGGAAAATCGTCGTCACCGACGATCAGGGCCGCTACGTGATCCCCGAATTGCCGAAAGCGAATTACGACGTTTGGGTGCGCGGCTACGGCCTCGTCGATTCTCCTAAAGTAAAAGCGGCGCCGGGGAAAATGCTCAACCTGACTGCCGTCCTCGCATCCGATCAGCGCGAAGCGGCGCAGTATTATCCCGCCGCCTACTGGTATTCCCTGCTGCACATTCCGCCGAAGAGCGATTTCCCCGGCACGGGCGACAAGGGCAACGGCATCTCCGAGCGCATCAAGGATCAGGGAAACTGGGTTGAGATGGTGAAGACCGACGGCTGCGAGTCGTGCCACCAATTGGGCGACAAGGCGACGCGGGAGATGCCCAAGGGACTTGGGGCATTCGATTCCTCGTATGCCGCGTGGGAACGGCGCATTCAGTCGGGCCAAGTTGGCAGCGCGATGAATACGGCAGCCAATCGAGCAGGGAAAAAGCGGCTCCTGACAGAATATGCGGACTGGACGGATCGCATCAAGGCTGGCGAATTGCCGCCCGTCCCGCCGCGTCCGCAGGGTAAGGAACGAAACGTGGTGATCACGCAGTGGGATTGGTCCGGACAGAAGGACTATTTCCATGACGAAATCACAGTGGACCGCTGGAATCCCACCATGAACCCAAACGGCCTGGTCTATGGAGTACATGAGGAAAGCACCGATCTCTTAACGATTCTCGATCCAACGAAGAACTCGTTTACCGAGATTCCCATTCCCTCGAATCCGGGAACTCCTCTCATTGAGCCACCCGAGGTGCTGGAACCTTCGCCCTATTGGGGATCCGAGGCGATTTCTACAGCCCGAGCCGCAGCACACAGTTTAGCGATGGATTCCCAGGGCAGAATTTGGACTGCTTCCCAAACACGCGACCACGACAACCCTGCATTCTGCAAAGAGGGATCCACCCTTGCGTCGGCAATCGCTTTCCCGATCAAGACGGGCTCCCGGCAGGTGAACATGTACGACCCCAAGACAAAAAAATGGACTCTGGTCGACATGTGCTCGAGCTCACTGCACTTAAATTTTGCCAATGACGCAAATCACACGCTGTGGATCGGACATCCGGGCACCGACTACGCGGGATGGTTGAACACGAAAATGTTTGACGAAACTCACGACGCTCAGAAATCGCAAGGCTGGACGCCTTTTATCCTGGACACAAACGGAAATGGCAAGAGGGACGATTACACCGAACCCGGCCAGCCAACCGACCCCGCGAAAGACACGCGGATCAAGGTGGGATATTACGGCATCATTCCCAGCCCCGCGGATGGGTCCGTTTGGGGGACCGTGCTCGGCTTCCCCGGAGGAATCGTTCGCTTGAACCCGGGACCGGATCCGGCCAAAACTGCACTCGCGGAATATTACGAAGTTCCCTGGAACGAACCGAAAGCCGCCGTGCAGGGCTTCTCACCGCGCGGATTGGACATCGACACTAATGGCGTCGTTTGGACTGTCCTCGCCAGCGGCCATTTTGCCAGCTTCGACCGCCGCAAGTGCAAAGGCCCGCTGAATGGCCCCGCCGCGACCGGCAAGCAATGCCCGGAAGGTTGGACGCTGTACCGCACACCCGGTCCAAGCTTCAAAGGCCTCACGGACTACGGCAGCGCGGATTTGAACTACTACAACTGGGTCGATGAGTTCGATACGCTCGGCATGGGAAAGAACGTACCGGTCGCCACAGGCAACGACACGGACGCGCTGGATGTTCTGGACACGGCTACCGGGAAGTTCATCGTGATGCGTGTCCCCTACCCCATGGGCTTCTTTGCCAAGAGCCTGGACGGCCGCATCGACGATCCAAAAACCGGCTGGAAAGGCCGTGGCTTGTGGTCCACCTACGCCACGCGCGCACCCTGGCACATCGAAGGTGGAAAGGGCACAACCAGCAAAGCAGTAAAATTCCAGCTGCGCCCCGATCCGCTCGCGAATTAGTCAATTTAACTTTCAACCTAAACGCCCGGAGACCGTAAATGGACTCCGGGCGTTTTTTATCGGGCGATGACTTCTAAATTGGGCGGCATGCCTTCGGGAATCGATCGCACTTGCACGGATTTTCAGTCCTTACAGACTGCGAAAAAACTCGGTTTTGGTGTCATTCTGAGCGAAGCGAAGAATCTCTCTTCGATTTAAGTCCAATCCACAGAGAGATTCTTCGCTTCGCTCAGAATGACAAACGTACTTTTTCCGCAACCTGTTTAGTATAGTTGCCGATCACGCGATACACGCGATTGACAATGGTTTCGGTTGGGCATACGATTTCTCACGGCCTTCAATTCATGCTCTGGTTGCGCATCCCAATCTTCGATTGAGGATGCCCTGGCCTTGGCCCAGCCGCCGAAGGAGATCAGCCGATGAACAAGAGAATGTCGTATCTCGGAATCGTGGCAATCAGTCTCGCCGCATTGTTGGGAATCGCGCGCACGGGACGCTCGGCAGGAAAACCCGCCGCGGAAATTAAAATCGTCTCCGACGATATCGGCGGCGTGGTCACCAGCTCGAAAGGCCCCGAAGCGGGAGTATGGGTGATCGCGGAAACGAAAGATCTGCCCACCGGATATCGCAAGATCGTCGTCACCGACGATCAGGGCCGCTACGTCATTCCCCAGCTCCCGAAAGCGAATTACGACGTCTGGGTGCGCGGCTATGGCCTCGTCGACTCTCCTAAAGTAAAAGCCATGCCGGGAAAAATGCTCGATTTGACTGCGGTCCTCGCGCCCGATCCACACGAAGCGGCGCAGTATTATCCCGCCGCCTACTGGTATTCCCTGCTGCACATTCCCCCGAAGAGCGATTTCCCGGGCACGGGCGACAAAGGAAACGGCATCTCCGAGCGCATCAAGGATCAGGGCAATTGGGTTGAGATGGTGAAGACCGACGGCTGCGAATCCTGCCATCAGCTCGGCGACAAGGCCACGCGCACGATTCCGTCAAGCCTCGGCGCGTTTGACACTTCCGCGGCCGCATGGGATCGCCGCATCCAGTCCGCGCAAGTCGGCAGCATGATGAGCAGCGTTGCGACCCGCATGGGCCGCAAGCGCGCCCTTGCGGAATACGGAGACTGGACCGATCGCATCAAGAACGGCGAATTGCCGGCCGCTCCTCCGCGCCCGCAAGGCATGGAGCGCAACGTCGTAATCACCGAGTGGGATTGGGCCACTCCGAAAGAATATTTCCACGATGAAATTTCCGTGGATCGCCGGAATCCGAGTTCCAATCCGAACGGCCTCGTCTACGGCGTCCACGAAGACGGCTCGGACTTCATCACGGCCCTCGATCCCAACAAGAACTCGTTTACCCAGATCGCGATTCCGTACAAGCCGGGTACCCCGATGGCCGAGCCGGAAGAAGTGCTTGAACCCTCGCCGTACTGGGGCAACGAGCCGGTGGCGATCTCTCACGCCACGGCGCACAGCGTGATGATGGATTCCAAGGGCCGGCTCTGGACGGCAGCCGCCACGCGTCCGCGGGAAAATCCGGACTACTGCAAGAAGGGCTCGAGCCTCGAATCGGCGATGGTTCTCCCGCTGGCCAACAGCTCGCGCCAGACGAACTTCTACGATCCCAAGACGGGGCAATGGACGCTCGTCGACATGTGCGCCAGTTCGCAGCACCTGATGTTTGCAGAAGACGCCAACAACACTCTCTGGTTCAGCAATCCCGGCGGCGACAACGTCGGCTGGCTGAATACCAAAATGTACGATGAAACTCACGACTCTGAAAAATCGCAAGGCTGGACGCCGTTCGTTCTGGACACCAACGGCAACGGCAAGCGGGACGAGTACACGGAACCCGGACAGCCGATGGATCCCACCAAGGACATGCGCATCAAGGTGGGCTTCTACGCGGTGAGCCCGAGCCCGGTGGATGGTTCGATTTGGGGCACGGTGCTTGGCTTCCCCGGCGCCATCGTGCGCTTGAATCCCGGCTCGGACCCCGCGCGCACCTCGCTCGCGGAAATCTATGAAGTGCCGTGGAACAATCCGAAAGCCCCCGTGCAAGGTTTCTCACCGCGCGGAATGGACATCACTCGCGATGGCGTGATTTGGACCGTCCTCGCCAGCGGACACTTTGCCAGCTTTGACCGCCGCAAGTGCAAGGGCCCGCTCAACGGCCCGACCGCCACCGGCCAGCACTGCCCCGAAGGCTGGACGCTCTATCGCACGCCCGGACCGAGCTTCCAAGGCACCACGGAATACGGCAGCGCCGACACCAACTATTACAACTGGGTCGATCAATTCGACACGTTCGGCATGGGCAAGAATACGCCGATCGTCACCGCGAATGACATGGACGCGCTCGAGGCCCTCGATCCGCAGACCGGCAAATGGGTCGTGATGCGAGTTCCCTACCCCATGGGCTTCTTTGCCAAGAGCATGGACGGCCGCATCGACGATCCCAAGGCCGGCTGGAAGGGCAAGGGACTCTGGTCCACCTACGCCACCCGCGCTCCGTGGCACATCGAAGGCGGCAAAGGCACAACCAGCAAGGCTGTAAAATTCCAGTTGCGCCCCGATCCGCTCGCGAACTAGTTAAGTTAAACTGCAAATGCCCGGAGGCCGCTTCTATGGCCTCCGGGCATTGTTTTGCCGAGTAGTTCTCCAAACTGAGTCCCAGGAGCGGTGAGCAATCTCGCTTTGTTGGTCCGGCTAAGAAAGGAAAATTGAGTTTTTCAGGAATTCGATTGGACGTTTTACTTCTTCTCCACAAACATCGATGGATAGTGCTTGCGTAAATTTTCCACCTTCGGATAGTCGTTCATCACGATATACATGTTCTCGGGATGAAGGTCCGCGTACCCCTGGTGATAATCCTCCGCGGCATAGAAGGCTTCCAGCGGAACGATCTGTGTGACGATGGGCTGGCGGAACACCCTGGCCGAATCCAGTTGCTTCACGTACGCCTCGCTGATTCGCTTCTGGTCTTCCGACGTATAAAATATCGCGGAGCGATATTGTGTGCCCTGGTCGGGGCCTTGACGGTTCATTTGCGTGGGATCGTGGGCGACCGAAAAGAACACTTTCAAGATCTGGCCAATGGAAATCTGCGACGGATCGAAAACAACCTCGACGGACTCCGCATGCCCGGTTCGGCCCGAGCACACCTTCTCATACGTCGCCGTGTTCGCCGCACCGCCCGAATAACCGGAAGTGGCGCGGAGAACGCCCTTCATGCGTTCAAACACCGCCTGAATCCCCCAGAAGCAGCCGCCTGCAACGACAACCGTCTCCTGCCCCTTCGCCGCGGCGAGCGGATTGTCCGCCGCCGGATCGGGAAGCGACACAACATCACTCGATGAGTTGCAACTCGCTCCGCTTCGCATCATGTCCTTGCACCTCCGAGTAGGACAGGCTTCAGCCTGTCGGGTTTGGCTTGAAATGTGCTGAAATCTGAACCAACAGGCTGCGGAAAAAGTACGTTTGTCATTCTGAGCGAAGCGAAGAATCTCTCTGTGCATTGGACTTAAATCGATGAGAGATTCTTCGCTTCGCTCAGAATGACACCAAAAGCGAGTTTTTCCGCAACCCGTGAAGCCTGTTCTACTTAAGACTACTGCGTGATCGAACTTGTCCCCTTCGCGGCGGGCGGCGTTCGCGCCGGTTTCGCGCCGCCGGCAACTTCCTTCACGACTTGGGCGGCCAGCTTGCCGCTGTACGGACATTCCCCGTCGTTCACGCGGCATTGCGAAAGCGTCAGCTTGCATCCGCATGTGCAGCTTTCCGAATTCAACCGCCGAAGGGCGCGTTTCTTCTGTTCAGCAGTCAAGCCCTTGAAACTGACGCCGGGCAGTTCCGTCGCATTGGCCGCATTTTTCAGGAAAACTTGCCCCAAATCCACAAACGTCTCGATGCGCGCATCCGTGGGCATCCCGAGCAGCGAGCGAATTTCGAGTTGATACGCCTCGATCGGGTACAGCCCGCTGTGCTTCTGCACAACCCTGCCCTGCGGATCGATCAGGAACGATGTGGGCAACGCGGCAACGCCGCCGTAGGAATCGATCAATTCCTGCGTGGCCATGACGATGGGATAGTTCATTCCCTTCTGCTTCGCGAATTTCACCACACTTTCCGGCGGGTCGTCATCTTCCGAAATGCCCACGATCTCCAGCCGGTCTTTGAATTCTTTTTTCAGTTCCAGCAGTTCGGGGATTTCCTCGCGGCAGGGCGGGCACCAGGTCGCCCAAAAATTCACAATCACCACTTTGCCGGCCCAGTTGTCCTTGTTCACCGGTTTCCCGAGAAGGTCCTGAGCCTTGCAGCGCCGGCGCGATTTCCGGATTCTTCACGAAGCGAATCACCGGTTGCTTGGCATCGTCGGCACGCGCCGGAAGCGCCGCGGCAGAGGTTCGAGGAAGAAACACGCGCGCGGCTCCGAGCAAGCCAAGCGTGGCAATTGCCAGCATCACGAGTCTTTGGGCGTTCATTCTGAACATGGCGGCTGACTCCATTATGATGTCGGACCGGGCGCAAAACAAGTCTCGACCGCGCCTGGTCCCACAAACATCAACCCACTTCGCACGCAGCCTGAAAGCCTATTCGCACGGTCCCAATCTACTGCAGCCCGCACACCCGAGTTTAAGGATTGACTCAGGAAATGGCGTTGACAGAAATAACCTCCCGGAATATGTTTCCGTACACGGCTGTGAATTTGAAAATTCCAGCATCTCGGGAGGAATCGCAGTGAACACGAAGCGGTTCATGTTTCTTTTTGCGTTCGCAGCTTCCCTGATCCTGCTTTTGGACCCGGTCTTCGCTCACCACTCGACAGCGGAATATGACATGACCGCCCTGACCTCCATCAAAGGCACAGTCACAAAATTCGAGTGGAGCAATCCCCACGCCTACATCTACATGCAGGCCAAGGACGACAAAGGCGCCGTGGTGGAATGGACCGCCGAAATGGCCAGCCTGGGCATGCTGTCCAGGGTCAATTGGAAGAGAGACACAATCAAGCCGGGTGACGAAATCACGATCTATGGAAATCGCGCCAAGGACGGCAGAACCGTGATGCGTCTCGATAAAGTCGCATTTGCAAACGGACAGGAACTTTCCGCGCACGTCGGGTAAGCCGTCTCGCAGTCCCGCTTCCTTGAAGGAGTTTCATGGTGCGAAATCGTTTGAAAGGATCGTTGATTGGCGGTGTAGCTCTTCTCTTCACCCTGCCCGCCATTTTCGCCCAGACGGCAAACCCATCCAAGGGGGCAGGCACGCCCGATCTCACCGGCGTTTGGCTAATCGACCATTTCCAGCCGGCCCTATTTCCGAAAGGAACCACGCCACCATTCACGCCCTGGGGCGAAGCGCAATTCAAGAAAGCCGACACGCAAGTAAACGATCCGAATCTGGCCTGCTTGCCTCACGGAATTCCGCGCCTCATGTTCGTGCCTCTTCCGATGGAGATTCTCCAGGTTCCGGACAAGGTGCTGATGTATCAAGAGGCCGGGAACCAACTCCGCCAAATCCATTTGAATCGCGAACACAAGAAGGATCTCGACCCGACTTACAATGGCGATTCCATTGGGAAATGGGAAGGCGACACGCTGGTCGTCGACACCATTGGCTTCAACGATGTGACCTGGCTCGATCACGTCGGCCTTCCTCACACCGAAGCCCTGCATGTCGTGGAGCGCATCCACCGCGCCGATCACAACACCCTGGTGGACGATTTCACGATCGAGGATCCGAAAGCGTACACGAAGCCGTGGACGGCGTCGCAAACGTATCACTTAAAGCCAGGCTGGGAAATCGCGGAATACGTTTGCGACAACAACAAATACGTCTACCACGAAAAGTAGCACGAAAAAGTAGCACAGACTTCAGTCTGTGGGTTTTCTGCCCGGTGCCGTGACGGAAACCCACAGGCTGAAGCGTCCCCCGTTAAAAATTGAATAAATCCGCATTTGTTCTGTCGATTTTTGTTGATTTTTGTGTGGAGAGATTGCAAGGTTTCGGCAGGATGAGTGCCGAAATCTTGCAATTTTATTTTGGGGAGCAGGGATGAAACCGAGACCCAAAGCGCAGGACAGCGGGACGCAGGAACTGTTTCGGGCCAAGCTGAGGAACATCATCAATCTGGGACATGAGCTGGTGCGGCTGGGCGAATTGATCGACTGGGGGCGGCTGGAAATACATTTTGCGCCGTACTATCGCGAGGCGGGACGTCCGGGGCTGCCGATCCGTCTGGTGGTGGGGCTGCATTTGCTGAAACATATTGAGGGATTGTCAGACGAAGCGGTGTGCGAGCGGTGGGAGCGGGATCCGTACATGCAATATTTTTGCGGGGAAGAATATTTTCAGCACGCCTTTCCGCTGGAGCGATCGGGGATGACGCATTTTCGCAAACGAGTGGGGGAGGAGGCGCTGGAGACGTTGTTGCAGGAGACGCTGGCCGCGGCCTATCGGGGCGGGGCGCTGAATGTGCGGGCCACCGAAGCGGTGGCGGTGGATACGACGGTGCAGGAAAAAGCGATTGCGCATCCGACCGAACACGGACTGCTGCTGACGGCGATCGAGCGGTTGGGCCGGCAAGCGAAAAAAACGGGACTGCGCTTGCGGCAATCGTATGTGCGCGTGGCGCGGAGAGCGGCGATGAAGACGGGGCGATACCTGCACGCGCAGCAGAAGAGACGCGCCAAGCGGCAGGTGAAATTTCTGCGGGTGCGCCTGCGGCGGCTGATCCGCGACGTGCGCCGCAAGATGGCGGCGCTGCCCGCGCTGGCCGAATCGTCCGTCGAGCGGCTGGAATACACGCTGGGACGCGCTTGGCGCATTGCGCACCAGCAGCGCGGTGATCGAGATTACGTTTATTCCTGGCACGCGCCGGAAACCGAATGCATCAGCAAAGGCAAAGCGCGCGCGCCGTACGAATTCGGCTGCAAAGTTTCCATCGCCACGAATCTGCATCCGGCCAAGGGCGGCCATTTCATTTTGCAGGCGCGCGCGTTGCACGGCAATCCGTACGATGGTCACACGCTGAAGCAGGCGCTGGACGATGTGCGGGAAATCGTGGGCCGCAGCCCGCTGCGCGTCGCGGTGGACCAGGGATATAAAGGGCACCGGCTCACGGGTCATCCACACACGGCGGTCTACATCACCGGGCAGAGACGAGGTGTCACGGATAAAATCAAACGTTGGTTGAAACGCCGCGCGGTGGTCGAACCGATCATCGGGCACGCGAAAAACGATGGGCTGTTAGGCCGCAACTGGTTGAAGGGACGCACCGGAGATCGCTGCAACGCATTGCTCGCAGCCGCAGGTTTCAATCTCAGGCAGCTACTCCGCTTCCTGAGGGGGCTGCCTTATTTTTTGCGCGCCTTTTTCTGCGCCATCCTGTTCACGCTGCGTATACCCATAACCCTCGCAGCGTAAAACTCAAGTTCAAAATGATTTCTTAACGGCGGACTGAAGCCTGTGCTACTTAACCTATTTCCCCGCCACAATCTCCTTCGCGTGCCCGGTAAGCCGCATGATATGCATCCCGCTCCCAGCACGGTCCGCGCTATAGATCAGCCCGCGATCGTCAAC
Source organism: uncultured Acidobacteriota bacterium (assembly GCA_963832265.1). Lineage (GTDB taxonomy): Bacteria > Acidobacteriota > Terriglobia > Acidiferrales > UBA7541 > Palsa-360. Next base: position 1,003,239 of record CAWHTN010000020.1, on the reverse strand, counting down.
CTCGACGTTATTCGTCTCAATCACTTTCTGGCAGGCAGCGGTAATCTTGGGATCGCCTGCCGGATGGCTGATTCCATCCTCCGGGCAGAAAGCCATCGTGTTCTTGTTCGGCGCAGGTATGAAATAGGCGACCTCCTGCACGGCAAAAGGATCGCGAATATCGAACACGCGAGTGCCCGCATTGAACCAGGAAAAAATCGCAATCTTGCCGTAGTAAGGGGGATAAAACGATTCGGCAACTGAATGCGTCCCAAACCGTCCGCCCTTGCCGCAATAATCTCCGGGTGTTTCCGGCACGCGAAACGTCGAAAGGGGCCACGGTGTGGCCTCGTTGCTGATGTCCACAAGGAATGCCAGGTGCGGCCCCGCGCGGTCTCCCGCGGGACCAGGAGAGCAGTGATCGCCTCGTGACGATTCGGAGGGAACTATCAGCAGGTCGCGATTCTTCAGCGCAGAGTGGCCCTGGAATCCGGGCATCGGTTCGCCAAAAATCGGAAACGTGGTATGCGCGCCCTGGTCCGGCGACATCGTGAGGTATCCCACCTGCGGCGCGAGCATTTCCTCCGTCGTCGGCTTCTTGGGGCTCTCGAATGCAGTAAGCAGTTTCTTTCGATCCAGAATCTGAATCACGCCGTTCGCTCCCGTGCCGTACGCCGCATAGACACGATTCTTGGCAGTCCCAGCGGAAATCATCCCGTGAATCGCGATGCCCCCCACTACGCCTTCGTACGACGTTGCGTTAGGCTGCTGGCCGAGCAAGCCAAAGTCCCGGATGTACACGGGCTTCGCCGGATCGCTCAGATCGTAAATCTTCATGTGCTGGCCCTTCCAGCCTTCGGCCGGCGCATTCGCAACCAGATACGCGATCCCCGTATCACACTCCCACCAGCTCTTATGCGTGCGATCGAGATCTCCCACGATTTGCAGTCAGGCGAGTCGGGTGCGCCGGATCGGTGACGTCATAAATTTCCTGCGCCTTCGATCCAAGCGGCCGCAACAAATACCATTTGCCGCGCACTCCATGCGGCAAAACGCTCCCGCTGCACACGCGCACCATCTGCGCGCCGCCCGCTTCTTCGCCCGCTTCCGTTGAGCCCGGAATATGTGCCAGGTACTTGGGCTTGGCCGGGTCTGTGACATCCACAATTGAAGTCCCGTTGGGCTCCACAACGCCGGAAAGCGGATTCATCGCGCTCCCGGTGTGGTGGCCGACGTAGGCGATTTCCCGGTCCCCCTCTTTAATGATAATCGGTTGATACGCCGACCGGCCCTGCAGGTCATTGAAGCCCGCTAATTCCATGTTCCATTGGGACTGTTGGTCGGGAGGATTGGGAGCAGGTTCCTGGACGGCCGGTCCGCCGGTTAAGGCAATCTTTGGGATTCCCGGACCATCGGGCGGAAGGCTTTGCGCAAAAACGGGCATGGGCATCGCCGAAGCCAAAAAAAGCAGCAAGCATAGTTGGAAGCTCCTGCCATTGCTCTTGGGTTTCATTATTTAATCTCCCTGTCGAATTACCGCCCGGGCGCTCGATCCCCCGCTCTGGGAAACGCCCACCGAAAATTGCCCAACCCATCCCAAACTTTGCGCAAAACATACGTCCTCCTCTCTGCTGCGTCAACATCAATTCGCATTCGCATTCGTCCCCTTTGAACTCCTCAATGCTCCCCGCAAAATGGTTCAGCGGCAAATCTTGATCTCTCATTCATCAAGTTTTCATCGACAGTTAATGTAGCGGCGCTGCTTTCCATGAGACTTTCTGCGCGCACATGCTGGTCCCCATGTGTAAATCTCAGGAGGAAATCGACGTGAAGAAAGCTCTTCTAGCAGTAGCTGTGTCCATTGCCCTGGCTGGAGGCATTCAAGCCGGCAATGATCATGACGACGATCACCATCACGATCGCTTCGAATTTCAACCCGGCACCCTGGTTCTCACCCGCAGCGTTTACGTTGGGACTCCCTCTTTACTTGTAGTCGGCGAGACAGTATTACCGCCAGGCTGCGTGGGGGGCACGACCGGGATCTCGGTCACCGTACCGCTCATTGCGGGAGGCATGACGCCGCCAATTGCAGTCCCGTGCTCCGTTGCAAGCGCAGATGGGACGTTTCCCACGGTCTTCAACAACGCCGCTACCGACGGCCACTTCGGCATCACCTCTCCCATCTTTCTGGACGACCTTACAACCGATGGCCACCGGCTGGACACACTTCCGATCCCAACCGATCAGATTGTGACTAGCTTCAGCTCGAAATCCGAATTGGCCCTGCATCTTTCAACCGATGGAAAGTCGCTTACCTTCGTGGGTTATCGAGGCGGCCCGGGATTTCCGACTGCGGCAAACATCTTCGATGTCTCCAACGGCAACACGCCAGGCCTCATCGACCCAACCAATGCCGCTGTCGGGCAGTATTACCGATCCGTGGCGGAAGTGGATGCCCATGGCCACCTTATGATTACCGAGGGCAACGCCTACAGCGGCGACAACGGCCGCGGCGCGGTCAAAGGGGGTTCGTTATATTACCTGGTCGGAAATGACAACAGCGGGAATCTGTCCAAGTCGCAAGTCAAAACGACGATTGTCGGCCAGGAACTGGTCAATGACACAGGCGCCGAACTGCTTGTGCCGGGGCAGGCGCCACCCGTTCCGCCCAACGTCACCAAAATCGGAAAATTCGATATCAGTCAGGTGATTGACCCGCTGACGGGAATGGCCTATGCATCCGATAAACCGGGCAAAGATGATAATTACCGCGGCATAACGATCTACAAAGATACGCTGTACATCACCAAGGGCAGCGGCGGTAACGGCATCAACACGGTCTATCAGGTTGGCACTCAGGGCGTTCTCCCGTCCGGAGATGTCGCAACCCTCGCGAAAGTGCCGATAACAATTCTGCCTGGGTTTCCCACCACTCTTGCGGCGGGCGTAGATCCAACCACTAACGCCGTGACGCCGATTCTGTACCCATTCGGCATTTGGTTCGCTAATTCAAATACTCTGTACGTTTGCGATGAGGGAGACGGAACACTTGTGACTCCCGCCGTGAACGGAAATGTCGCCACTCCCATACGCGCAGGCCACCGCCGGAGTACAGAAATGGATCCTGGTGAATGGCGCCTGGCAAATGGCTTACGTGATGAACAGCGGCTTGAACATCGGCGTCCCCTACGGCGTTGAAAATTACCCGACGGCGCTCAATCCCGCAACGGGCGGCTGCCGAAACATGACCGGCCAGCACAACGATGACGGCACCGTCACCATTTTCGCGGTGACCTCAACCGTCAGCACCAGTGGAGACCAGGGCGCCGATCCCAACAAGCTGTTCAAGGTCACGGATCGTCTCGACGCCACGACTCTGCCGGCGGGCGACGGCGATCATGATCGGGATGACCGTCTCGGCCAAATCAAAATCATCCGCTCGGCAAAGTCCGGAGAAGTGTTTCGCGGAGTGGCCTTCGCGCCCCAGGATCGCGATGATGACGATCGGGACGACCACCACGACGATGAACTGGAATTAACGAATAGTTTTTTCCATTGAAAAAAGCAAGTCCCGGGCCGAACGCAAGTTCGGCCCGGGACTTTTTTCATTGAAGAGAAATTTGTCTGCGAACGCAAATCCAGCCGGCAAATCTAGGGCTGAGGAAAAAGAGCCCCACACTTTTTGTCATTCCGAGCGGAGCGAGGAATCTCTCTTTCTTTTACCAGGGTCAAATCGTAGAGAGATTCCTCGCTTCGCTCGGAATGACAAAATAAACAACCTTTTTCGCAGTCTGAAACCCGGCTCCCAGAAATCAATGCGTCATATCGAAGAGGATATAGTTGATTCCAATCCGGTAGGCCAGTCGCAGTTTCCCGTTCAGGATAATGAGGACTGTCGGCCCACTCCCAGGCGTCACCCACATCAGAGTTGTGGCAGATTGCCACCATGATCCGGCCTTTGTCGTCGCGGATCGCTCTCCATTTCGGCACCACCATGTCAGACGCGTATGGCCAGCCTCCCCAGATGAAATCGCGTGCCGTGGATCTGGACTCTGTCGTCCAGGTCATACATCACGTGAAAAATTTCGTCGTCGTTCTTCAAATCTTCAATCGGCCGCCCGGGGAGGATCATTTCCAAACCGCGGACGAGCGACTCCCATTCATAATCCCCGTGCGTATCATCCGAATAGCAGAAAACCGCCCCTCAGCAGGTACTGGCGGAGCCGTGTCGCCTCGTCCTCCGTCAGATTCCAGCCGTTGCCATGTTCCATATAAATCCACGGCCAGTTGAATAGTTCGTCGGAGTCCGCGTCGACGACCTGCTCCACTCCCCGCGCATGCAGCCGGGTAAGGCGCCGCACGCCCATCGTGAATTGCCGGTCCGCTTTTGGATAATCCGCCGCCCACAGATGGAATCGCCGGAAGCCGCCCTCATCGTTGTTCGATCGGAAATGGTAACGCGCAAATGCCCATTCCGCGTTCTGGTGCGCATCGGCGGCAAGCGGCGGGGTCTCTTCGTCTTCCTCGAACACGCGGCGCTGGAAGGCCAGCAGGCTGACGCTTAGCCCGGCGAGCAGGACTACGGATGCAATGGAGAGATGGATCTTCATGCCGCGTCTCCGCCCCAATTCTACGGCACCTTGGAGCTTAAGTCAGCGACGGACCTTGGAGAGATGCCGGGAGTGGAGGAACTTCGCCGGGAATCGCTGCGGCGCGCTTGCGCCGGCGGAATCGCATTTGCAGCCGGTCCATATAAAGGTAAATCACCGGAGTCGTATACAGCGTGAGGGCCTGGCTGACCATCAATCCCCCGACGATGCTGATCCCCAGAGGCCGGCGCAATTCCGCGCCGGTGCCGGCCGCCAGCGCCAGCGGCAAGCCTCCAAACAGCGCCGCCATCGTCGTCATCATGATGGGACGAAAACGCAGCAGGCACGCCTGATAGATGGATTCCTCGGGCGTTTTTCCGGACCGCTCCGCTTCCAGCGCAAAATCGATCATCATGATGGCGTTCTTTTTTACAATGCCGATCAGTAGAACAATTCCTATCAGCGCGATCACGGTCAATTCGCTGTGAAATGCCAGCAAAGCCAAGAGCGCTCCCACGCCGGCCGAGGGCAACGTCGAGAGAATCGTGACCGGGTGAATGTAACTTTCGTACAGCATCCCCAACACGATGTACACGGCGACCAGCGCGGCCAGAATAAGCCACGGCTGGCTCGAAAGAGAAGACTGAAAGGCCTGCGCGTTTCCCTGGAACGTCGGATGAATATCGGAAGGAAGCCCCATCCGCAAAACCGCCGATTCGATGTCCGTCACGGCGTCGCCCAAAGCGACTCCTTCTCCAAGATTGAACGAGATCGTGACCGCCGGGAAATTGTCCCTGATGGTTGACGGCGAGCGCGGTATTCTGCGTCTCATAGTGGGTAAAAGCGCTCAAGGGTACCTGGGTTCCCGTTCGACGATCGCACGTACAGGCCTTGAATCGCATCCGTGCTGTCCCGGAAAGCCGAATCGACTTCCTGCACCACGTGATACTGATTCAATTGCGTGTAGATCGTGGAGACCTGCCGCTGGCCGAACGCGTCGTAAAGTGTGTTATCGATGGTCGCCGGAGAAATTCCCAAGCCGCGACGCCGTATCGCGGTCAATCACCAGGGTGGCTTGCAAACCGCGCGTTTGCTGATCGCTGGCGATGTCTCGTAACTGCGGCAGCTGCCTCATCATCGCTTCGACGCGAGGCGCCCATTGCTGAAGATCGGTGAGATTTTCACTCGATAGCGTGTATTGGTATTGCGAACTGCTGATCCGCCCGCCCACCGTAATGTCTTGATACGCCCGAAGAAACAGCGTTGCGCCGGGAACCACCGCAAGTTTGCGCCGGAGGCGCGCGATGACTTGGTCGACGGTCACTTTTCGCTCGCCGAGGGTTTTAATTCGATCTGCATGCGCCCGGTATTTTCGGCCCCGCCTCCGGTGTTCGCCGCCGTGCTCTTCACCGCCGGGTCGCTCATGACGATGTCCGTGTATTGCTTCAATTTCTCCTGCATCACGGGAAAGGAAGTATCCTGGGCTCCCAGAATATTTCCAGCCATCAGGCCGGTATCCTGCTGCGGGAAGAAACCCTTGGGAATCACTATATAGAGGTAAACGCTGAGGCAAATCGTCGCGCCCGTCAGCACCAGCATGAAGGGCTGATGGCGCAGAACCCAGCGCAATCCGGAAGCGTAGGTTGACACGCTCCATTGAAAAACCCGTTCGCTCGCCAGATACAATTTCCCGCGCTTCATGTCCTTTTCCGATTTCAGGAACAGGGCGCACATCATCGGAGTCGTGGTCAGCGACACGCACAAGGAAACCACGATGGCCACGCTCAGCGTGATCGCAAATTCGCGGAACAGTCTCCCGATGATTCCACCCATCAGCAGGAGAGGAATGAACACAGCGATCAGCGAAGTGCTCATCGACAATACCGTGAATCCGATTTCGCGCGAGCCTTTCATCGCCGCGGCCAGCGGCGATTCCCCCTCTTCCAGATAGCGCGTGATGTTCTCGATCACCACGATGGCGTCGTCCACCACGAATCCCGTGCAGATCGCCAGGGCCATCAGCGAAAGATTATCGAGGCTGTAGTGCAACAGGTACATCACTCCGAACGTTCCGATGATGGAGAGCGGCACCGCGATGCTCGGAATGATCGTGGCCCAGGCATTGCGCAAGAAAAGAAAAATGACCATCACCACCAGCGCGACCGTCAACAGCAGCGTGAATTCGATATCGTTGACCGACGCGCGAATCGTCGTGGTGCGATCGAACGTGGGCGTCAACGTGACCGATGGCGGAATCGAGGCGCGCAGCTCCGGCAGCAGCGCTTTGATGCGGTCAACGGTCTCAATAATGTTCGCGCCGGGTTGCCGGCCGATCCCGATCACCACGGCGGGTTTGCCGTTTGCATATCCCGAATTTCTAAGGTCTTCGATTCCTTCTGTCACTTTGGCGATGTCGCTGAGCCGTACCGGAGCCCCGTTCCGGTACGCCACGATCAACGGCGCGTACTGTTCCGGCTTCAGGAGCTGGTCAGTGTCGGACAGAACCCACCGGTTGGATGAATCTTCCAGATTTCCCTTTGGAGTGTTCGCGTTCGCCGATCGCAGCGCAGTTCGCACCTGCTTCCAAACTGATCCCATAGTGCGCCAGCGCGTTGGGATTTACGTCCACGCGAACCGCCGGTTTTGCTCCCCCGTACGTGTTGACTTGGCCGACGCCGTCGACCTGGGATATTTTTTGCGCAAGAATGGAATCGCTCAAATCGTACAGATGACTCCTGGGAATCGTGTCCGAGGAGACCGCCAAATCCAAGATGTCGGTTTCCGACGGATTGATCTTGCGGTACCAAGGCAGGCTCGGCAGGCCGGCCGGCAATTGTCCGGCGGCCGCATTGATGGCCGCCTGCACGTCCCGGGACGCCGCATTGATGTCTCGATCCAGGTCGAATTGAAGCGTGATCCCGGTGTTGCCCAACTGGCTGGCGGAAGTCATCTGCGTGACGCCCGCAATCCGCCCGAACTGGCGCTCCAGCGGCGTGGCCAAAGAGGAGGCCACGGTCTCAGGGCTCGCCCCCGGCAATGATGCGCGAACATAGATCGTGGGAAAATCAACGTGCGGAAGCGCCGCCACGGGCAGCAAATAAAAGGCGACAGCCGCCCGCAAGCAGAATGGCGATGCTCAAGAGCGAAGTCGCAACGGGCCGTCGTATGAATGGCGCGGAGATATGCATTTTTTAGCCGGAATGCTCCAGTTCTTGCTCTCGTCTACAGTATTGAATCTAATGTATTAGAGGGCTCCAAGGCCCGCTTTGGTTACAAGAATTCCGAAGGATTCGATGGGGCTCCCCCTTCGCCTATTCTCCCATGGTTTCGGCAAGCAAAGTTTCCCAATTAGTTCTCCCAAGGAAGCCAGTAAAGCGAACGATCGATGCGGCCGATAAAAATTGTTGGAAGTGCAACCTGGCCTTCATCTGCGCGTCTTATTATCGGGATGGCGGGGTTTCGGCGATTCATTTTCTCGATGGAACGCATTTTCACGAATTTTCACGGCTGGCGCGAAACTATTGTGCCCACACCACTTAGACAGGAATTCGATGCAGAAGGCGGACCCCATGAACGCGAGAACCACCGGTGGCGGGATTGTTTCTGCACCCGCGCTCCCATACACTGAGCGCGAACGGATTTCATGCCATTTCAACCGTGAGGGCGCACACCTTTGCTTACAGAAACTCTGCGTGAACCAGGCAGAAGAGGATTGATGCATCCGATTCAATACGACCTCGTCGTCATTGGCAGCGGCCCTGCCGGACAAAAAGGCGCCATTGCCGCCGCGAAACTCGGCAAGCGCGTGGCCATGGTCGATCGAAACGACATGGTCGGCGGCGTTTGCATCCACGGTGGCACCGTTCCCAGCAAGACCCTGCGCGAAGCCATTCTTCACCTCACCGGATTCCGCCATCGCTCGTTTTACGGAAACGATTACGTCGTCAAGGATCGCATCTCCATTCGCGATCTGGCCGCCCGCGTTTCGCAAGTCGTCGAGCGGGAAACCGGCGTCGTGCGCGACCAGTTGCGCCGCAATGGGATCGACCTGCTTTGCGGCACCGCCCAGTTCCTGGATGCCAACACGATCGAAGTGCAAGGCGAGACGGAAGCGCACATGCTTCACGCCAACCACGTTCTGATCGCCTGCGGCACACGGCCGTCCCATCCCGAAGACATTCCTTTTGACGGCAAGAAAATAATCGCCAGCGACCAGTTTTTTCAAATGGACGAAATCCCGCGCGAACTAATCATCGTGGGCGGCGGCGTGATCGGCCTCGAATACGCCTCGATGCTCGTGGCCATGGGCGTGGAAGTCACTCTGATCGAGCAGAGACCCGACGCTTCTTGATTTCGTCGATTCCGAAATCGTGGAAGCGCTGCGCTACCACATGCGCCGCCAGGGAGCCATCTTCCGCCTCGGCGAAAAAGTCACCGCGATTCAAACCGACGAGCGCGGCCGCGTTGTCGCGAACCTCGAAAGCGGCAAACACATTCACGCCACCTGCCTGATGTACGCCGTAGGCCGCCAGGCCAATACCGACCTGCTGAATCTCGAAGCCGCCGGACTCAAGACGGCGTCGCGCGGCAAACTCGAAGTGAATGAGTCCTTCCAAACGTCGGTCCCGAATATTTACGCGGCAGGAGACGTCATCGGATTCCCTTCTCTCGCCTCCACATCCATGGAACAGGGACGCATGGCCAGTTGCCACATTTTTGGCGCCCCCGCCGAAATGAGCACGGCTCTTCTTCCCTACGGCATTTACACCATCCCCGAAATTTCCATGGTCGGCAAGACCGAAGCCACGTTGACCGAATCTCACATCCCCTTTGAAGTTGGCATTTCAAAATACGAAGAGCTGGCCAAAGCGCAAATCGTCGGCGACCACACCGGCATGCTGAAAATTCTCTTCCACCCGGACACGCGCAAAGTCCTCGGCGTCCACGTCATCGGAGAAAGCGCCGCGGAAATCGTGCACATCGGCCAGGCCGTCCTCACGTTCGGCGGCACCATGGATTATTTTCGCGACACCGTTTTCAATTACCCCACGTTCGCCGAAGCATACAAAGTCGCCGGCCTTGACGGTCTAAATAAATTGTAGGGTTGGTGGTGGGTGAGAGTGCTGCTCCTTCTCGCCACGCTAATCATGCGCTTTCCGAGGCTATTCGTCTCTCTGTGAGAACTTGGGTTTGATTCATGTAGCGCCCGCCTTCAGGCGGGCATCTGCCCGATTCCAAAGTGGCCCGCTTGAAGGCGGCCGCTACAAATTCCTCTTCGCCTGATCCCTTGTTGACAGACAGGTTCGACACGCTCAATATCAGCCCTTCAAGACACACTAGGGAGGCTGCGATGTTGAACCGGCGCAGGTTTCTTTCAGTCGCCGCTGCAAGCGCGGGCGCGGCGATGTTTGCACGCGTGCCGAAAGTATTTGCGGCAAGCTATGACCTGATCATCAAGGGCGGGCGCGTCATCGACCCTTCCGTCCGGCTCGATGCGATCCGCGACGTGGCGATTTCGGGAGGCCGCATCGCCGCCGTCGAAGCCACCATCGCGGGCGACGCGGCCGACACCATCGACGCGCATGGCAAGCTCGTCGTCCCTGGCCTGCTCGATATCCACACTCATGCGGGCGCTTCACCCAGGGGCCCGGCCTCGTGCTGCAGGACGGCGTGACCGGGTGGATCGATGCGGGATCGCAAGGCGCCGATCACATCGGCGACACGATTGCCGTCGCGCGATCGTCGCCGCAGCAGGGCCGCGTGCTGATCAACATCGGGCGCGCCGGCATCCTGCCCGAAGGCGACACGATGGACCTGAAGAGCGCGGATGTCGATGCGGCGCGCGACGCGATCGCGAAGAACCGCGACTTCATCGTCGGCGTCAAGGCGCGGCTGTCGCGGGATGTCGCGGGCGAGAACGATTACGAGGTGCTTCGGCGCACGCAGGAAGTGGCCACCTCCTTCGGCCTGCCCGTGATGATCCACATGGGGCAGACCATCTCGCCGCTTCCCAAGCTCGTCGACTCTGTTGAAGCGCGGCGACATCGTCACCCACATGTTTGCGCCGCCGCCCAACAGCATCATCGACGACAGCGGCCACATCCTGCCCGAAGTGCTGGCGGCGCGGCGCCGCGGCGTCTGGTTCGACGTCGGCAACGGACAGAAAGGGCACATGAGGTGGGACACCATTGCCGCGATCATGAAGGCCGGTTTCTGGCCCGACACGTTCTCCACCGACTGGAACACCAACGCCCATGAAACCGGGGTCATCGACCTTCCCAACTGCATGTCGAAGCTGTTCGGTTACGGCATGACGCTCGATCAGGCCATCGCGCGAGCCACCGTCAATGCCGCGCGCATCTTCCCGTTGTTCAACGACCGCGGCACGCTCAACGTGGGCGCGCCCGCCGACGTCGCGGTGCTCGAACTGCGAAAGGGAAATTTCGAATTCCTCGATAACTACAATAACAAGATCACCGGCCACCAGAGGCTCCTGCCGAGCGTAACCGTGCTCGCCGGCAAGCGCGTCCCGCACGCCTAGCGCGCGCGAACCTTTGCCTGTCCGGCTCATTGAAAAAGTCAAAATCTGCCCGCCCAAAAAGCGGGCGGCCTCTACAAAACCAACCGCACCGATACGCTAAGGTTTTGTAGAGGCCTCTCCGTCCCGTGCACTTGGGGACGAAGAAGGCACGGTTCCTTTCAGAACGAGCCCCCTACCCAATTTATGCAAAGTTTGACTGACAGCTTCGCGCCCTGATAGTTTGAGTGCTTATGCCGGAACGCCAGAATGCGCAAATACTAATCTGTGGACAATGGGAATGAACGTCCCTCCCTCTTCCCGAATCGCCTTTCAGGGCGAGCGCGGCGCATTTAGCGAAGAAGCAGCCGTTAAGCTCCTGGGCGAGGACATCCAACTCGTCCCGCGGACCACATTCGAGGCGCTGTACACGAGCATCAAGGATGGCGTCGCGGATTACATCCTCGCGCCCATTGAAAACAGTCTGGCAGGATCGGTTCACCGTTCGTACGACTTGCTGATTTCGAGCGGCCTTCACATCCAGGCCGAAGTCGTCATTCCGATTGTGCACAACCTGATCGGCGTTCCGGGTGCGGCCTTTGAGCGAATCGCGCAAGTATCTTCCCATCCCGTTGCCCTCGCTCAGTGCGAACGATTCTTCGCGAGCCATCCAACGATCAAGCGAGTGGCGACCGACGACACGGCGGGAAGCGTTCGAGAAGTGATGGGAGCAGGAGACCCGACGAAAGCGGGGATTGCCAGCAAGCGCGCCGCGTCCGTCTACGGCGCGGCGATTTTGCGCGAACATCTCGAGGATCATCCGGAAAATTACACGCGCTTCTTGTTGCTCGCCACTTCCGCCGAGGTCGCGGAAAACGCCGACAAGCTTTCGCTCGTCCTGCACCTCGCGCATAAACCGGGATCGCTGTGTTCCGCGCTGAACGCCTTCGCCCGGCGCAATCTGAATTTGCTGAAAATTGAAAGCCGCCCTATTCCCGGCACGCCGTGGAGCTATTGCTTCTATCTCGATCTCCAGGCCTCGCTCAAAAATTCGGAAACGCGCGCGGCGCTCGAGGAACTAAAAGAATTTGCCGATTCGGTAAAAATTCTTGGATGCTACCCGCAAGCAAAGGTTTAAACTATTTGCCGCGGATGGCCTTCAGTAGCACAGACTTCAGTCTGTGGATTTTCTGCCCGGTGCCGTGACGGAAACCCACAGGCTGAAGCCTGTGCTACTAAAGCGCGCCAGTGCAATTCAACAACGCGCGCAAAAAGAAAAGTTCCAGTGACCTGAAATTGAAAACCCAGAAACGCAACAGGAGGAAATGTGAAGGTTTACTACGATAAAGACGCGGATTTGAACTACATCAAAGACAAGAAAATTGCCGTGATCGGTTTTGGATCGCAAGGCCATGCCCACGCCATGAATCTGGCGGACTCGGGCTGCGACGTAATCGTCGGCCTGAAGAGCACGAGTGCGTCCGTCGCCAAGGCGCAAAAGGCGGGACTAAAAGTAATGCCGGTGCGCCAGGCCGCGGAAGAAGGCGACATCGTCATGATCCTGACTCCTGATGAGCTGACGCCGGGCATTTACGATGCCGATGTTGCGCCGGCCATGCGCGCCGGAAAATATCTTGCGCTCGCGCACGGCTTCTCGATCCATTTCGGATTCATCAAGCCGCCCAAGGACGTCAACGTGTTCATGGTCGCGCCAAAGGGCCCGGGACACCTCGTGCGCCATCAGTTTTCGCAAGGCGCGGGAGTTCCCTGCCTGCTGGCCATCCATCAGGACCCGGCCGGCGACACGAAAAAAATCGGCCTCGCCTACGCCAGCGGCATCGGCGGCGCGCGCGCCGGAGTGATCGAAACGAATTTCCGCGAGGAGACCGAAACCGACCTCTTCGGCGAGCAGTCCGTGCTTTGCGGCGGCCTCACCGCGCTGATTCAGGCGGGATACGAAACGCTGGTCGAAGCGGGCTACGCGCCCGAGATGGCCTATTTCGAATGCTGCCATGAGATGAAGCTGATCGTGGACCTGGTCTACGAAGGCGGGATCTCCGAAATGCGCTACTCGATTTCGAACACGGCCGAATACGGCGACTTGACGCGCGGCCCCATCGTGATCGACAAAGCCACGAAGGAGCGCATGAAGGTCATCCTGAACGACATTCAATCCGGCAAATTTGCCAAGGAATGGATGAACGAAGCCGCCACCGGCCTCAAAAACTTCAAGCAGCTCCGGGAAGCGGGCCAGAAGCATCCGATCGAAAAAGTCGGCGCGGAATTGCGCTCGATGATGCCCTGGATGAAGAAGAACCGGGTCATCGCCGAAGGCGCGTAGGGACTGCTCGGCCAGATAGTTGTTGTGTGGCCAAGGCTTCGTGTGGAACAGGCTCCAAGTGGAGCAGGCTTCAAGCCTGTGGCCTTTAGGCCTTGCAAGGACAAGACCCCACAGGCTGAAGCCTGTTCCACTGGCCCCGTTCGCAATTTTTTCACGAATCACCAGTCACCAGTCACATTCCTTCCGGAGGAATCATGGATTCGCGTCTCAGAGAACACAGCCGCATCATCGTCGACGGCCCGTCGAGGGCGCCCGCGCGCGCTTATTTTTACGCGATCGGCCTCACCGACGAGGATCTGGCCAAGCCGCTCGTCGGCGTTGCGAATACCTGGATCGAAGCGATGCCCTGCAATTCGCACCTCCGCAAGCTCGCGGAAAAAGTAAAAGACGGAATCCGCGCCGCCGGCGGCACGCCGCTCGAATTCAACACCATCGCCATCAGCGACGGCGAAACGATGGGCACCGAGGGAATGAAGGCTTCGCTCGTGAGCCGCGAAGTGATCGCCGATTCGATCGAGCTCGTCGGAATGGGCTACATGTTCGACGCGATGATCGCCCTCGCCGGATGCGACAAAACCATTCCCGCAACCGCGATGGGCCTGACGCGCCTGAATCTGCCGAGCCTCGTCCTCTACGGCGGCTCGATTCAACCCGGCCGCTTTCGCGGACACGACGTCACGATCCAGGATGTGTTTGAGGCTGTCGGCGCGCATTCCGCCGGAAAAATGTCCGACGCCGATCTCAAGGAAATCGAGACCGTGGCCTGCCCGGGCGCGGGCGCATGCGGCGGGCAGTTCACGGCGAACACGATGGCCATGGCTTTGGAATTTATTGGCCTCACGCCCATCGGGCTCGGCAATGTTCCCGCCACCGATCCGCGCAAGGACGAAGCCGCCTATCGCGCCGGAACTCTGGTGATGGAGCTGCTTCGCAAAGGCATAACGCCGCGAAAAATTCTGACGCGCCAGGCGTTTGAAAATGCGATTTTTTCCGTGGTCGCGACGGGCGGCTCGACCAACGCCGTCTTGCATTTGCTGGCCATGGCCAAGGAAGCGGACATTGAACTCCATCTCGACGATTTCGGCGACATCAGCGCGAAAACTCCTCTTCTGGCGGACATGAAGCCCTGGGGAAAATACACGGCGGTCGATTTGTACAACGCCGGAGGGACTGCGCTGCTGGCGAAGCGTCTTCTGGACGCGGGCTTGCTCCATCGCGGGCAAATGACGGCCAGCCTGAAAACTCTGGACGAGGAAGCGCTCTCGGTGAAGGAACGTCCGGGCCAGGATGTCGTGCACGCGCTTTCCGATCCGATAAAAACTACGGGCGGCCTGATGATTTTGCGGGGCAATCTGGTCCCGGAAGGATGCGTCGTGAAAACTTCCGGCCACGAAAGGCCTCACCATCGCGGTCCGGCGCGCGTTTTCGATCGTGAAGAAGACGCGATGGATGCCGCCGTGAATGGAAAAATCAAAAAGGGCGATGTCGTCATCGTGCGTTACGAAGGGCCGCGCGGAGGGCCCGGCATGCGCGAAATGCTCGGGCTCACTGCTGCTCTCGTTGGCCTGGGCCTGGGCGAAGACGTGGCGCTCCTGACCGACGGCCGCTTCAGCGGCGCGACGCGCGGCCTGATGGCAGGCCACGCCGCTCCCGAAGCCGCGCGCGGCGGCCCCATCGCAATCGTCGCCGAGGGAGATCAAATTGTTTTCGATCTCGCGACAAAAAGCCTAAGCGTCGAATTGAGCGACGCCGAAATTAAGGCGCGCCTCGCAAAATGGAAACCGCCCGCGCCGCGCTACAAGACCGGCGTTTTCGCCAAATACGCCGCGCTAGTGAGTTCCGCGTCTCTCGGAGCAATCACGACTGCTGAGGTCTAAAACCCGGGAACGCCAATCTCCCGATTGGCGCCTTGGGCGTCGCCATTCAGGAGACTGGCGTTTGGTGGTGGGCCAGTTTCCGATGATCCCGTTTCTCAGGCACTGGCGCGGCGTTTCAGTAAAAGAGTAGTCTGGCTTACCCGACCGGGGCGAGCATGAAGAATCAGCGCCATGATCCCGAATGGCATCTGAGCGATCTCCGCACGCGCAAATGGATGGTGCAGTGCGCAGTGTGTAAACGGCGGGGTTTCCGTCACGACGCGCCTCCGAAATTCTTTGGTCGAGCTGATTTGGAGAGGCATCTTGAGGAGATGAAACTCAATGACCACGGCATTTGTGATCAATGCCGTGAATCCGGGACAGGGTTATGACAGCGGGCCACATTCCGATAATCCCGTTCTATAAAAGAAGATGTCAAGACAAATGCCTCCCCGCGACGGCAAAACAAAAGATGCTTTGCCGTCCAGCCCCAGTAATGAGACGAGACGCTGTGAATTTTCCTTTTCCGTAGATTCATCGTGCTTTCGTAACGACGCCCGTTAGTTCCTGACGCAGACAAGCAAACTGGTTGTGCAAGGCCAACCATGGTTCTATCTGAGACTTTTCGCCTATCGCTTTTTCTGGTTGTCCGAGGGGGCATAGGGTTTCTCGAAAGACTCAGTGCCTGAAGCACACGCCTAACGGGATTCTGGATACTCACCCTCGAACCAGAGCGTCCGCAGAACCAACCAGCCATCGCCCGAAATGAATCTAGGGATGGACTCTCGACAGACGCTCAAGCTGCTTGTTGTTTCAAATGTTCGGCGTCGAAACCGACTCCTTTCTTCCAAACGATCAAAGTGATGGCTGCGATCTTGCGCGCCAGGGTAAGGCGCGCCATCGTTGGCTTCATCCCTCGGGCTACTAAACCTGAATTCCGAAGTTGAAGGTGGATTCATAGGGATCATTTGACCGATTTGGGGTTCAAGTTGCGGGTTGAGGATGCAACTTCGGCGAAGTTGGATTTATGTAGTGTAAGACGTTTTCCAGCAAGGTTTTGCGTTGATGCAGGCCGCCCCAGGAGGCGGACAAGTGCAGGACCAAACGGTGTCCGGCGCGGCCCAGCAGAGCGCCGCAAAGAAAAACCTGAGTGCGCAGCGTGGCGGGTTGGCGATACACGGTGAGTTGGCTGGCGTGCTGAAATTCTCCGAGCAAATTGAACAGCAGCAGGATGCCGCGAAAAGCTGCCTCGGTGGCAAAGAACTCCTGCAAGCAGAAATCGTCCGCCGCCAGATCGTGTTTCAGTTCCGCGATGCGATTTTCCATGTCGGCGCGGCGGTTGTAGTCGCGCCAGATTTCCTCGGGCGGCGCTGCCAGATTGGTGACAAACAAACGAAAGGTGTAGCCGGGCACGTCCAGCAGTTTGCGGCCCAGCGAGGCTCGCTCGGCGCGCAGTTGTTCGCGAATCACCACAAAGCGGCGCGGGCCGCGCCAGCTCCATAGTTGCAACTGGAATTCACTTACGGCGTAATGCGCATCCAGCGCGCGCCACTGGACGATGCCCGCTGCCCGACGTTTCAGCCACGGCGTCAGGCGCGCCACGACGATGTAATGCAATTCGCGATCTTCCAAAAAACCAAGTAATTGCTGGTCGAAAAAGCCCGAGTCGGCGCGCACCACGCGAATGGCATGTTTTTCCGGCAATAGCGCCAGCGATTCCTTGAGAAATTCCACCACCCCGCGCGCGCTGCCGCAGTTTCCGCTGCGCAACCATCCATGCACCAGAAAATGCGCCTCGGCCAGCACCGCGATCAGCGGATGGTGTGAGGGTCGTCCATGCTTGCGCGGATTCGGACCGCGCAACGCTCCCTGTTGCTTTCCGTAACGCTCAAACACCGTCGAGTCCAAATCCAAACTGTATCCCGCGGCACATTCCGGAAGCCGCTCCATCTGCCACGCCCACAGCTCCGGAAAAAATCGCTGGCACTGTCCCTGTCCGAAGCGCTTGAACAAGTTGCGTATCGTGTCGTCGCTGGGAAAACGTGACAGGCCCAGCACTTGGTGCAGCGCGGTGTCGGCACGCAACACACTGGAGTGCGCAAAACGCCGCGCTCCCGCCAGCACCGCCAGCAAAAACGCCGTGAAGGTCTCGACCGGATCGATGGCGTTGGGAGAAATGAGGCGAAACGGCAAACAGCGCTTCACCGCCTCGACATAGCCGATCTGCCGCAAAAACTCGAAGAACACCACCAACCCGCCAAACGGCGTCACCGCGCGCGCGGTCTCGCGCAATTCCACTTTCTTCCTGCCCCAAAGAGAGGTAATTTCTGTATGCACTGTTTTGTCCTCCTCGGCGTTTCTTTCATCCAAATGAAACTTAACCGATTTAGGGCAAAACAGTGCTCTTCAATTTCGGAATTCAGGCTAAACCCGCGTGGAACTCTTGGAACGGTCCGGGGACGGCAGCGGCTCGGGTCGCGGCTCCCTTGAAGATATTTTTCAGATCGTGATTGTGGTTGGCGTTGAGCCCGCGAATGGCCAGGAATTTCTTGGAGCGTTTCAGCCGGCCCTCCACGATTCGGTATTCTCCACTCGTGGAGGTTTTCAATGCCAAACCACAGTAGGCCCACAGTTGCCGCGTGGTGCGAAATCGATGCGGCGTCTGCATCAGAGCAATCAACAGAACGGCTCGAATGGGTCCAATCGAAGGGATCTGGCGCAGCAATTTCATCGCGCTGTGTTTCCGGCCTTCCGCCAACAGATCTCGTCGTACTTGCTCGCGCAACGACCGCAAGGCGTCCAACTGCTGGTAGTAGATCTCCGCACGGCGATGCACGCCGGCTTCGGTGATCTTGACGAGCCATTCCGAGCGATAGCGTGGTGCGTACACGCGCTGCCCCGCGCAGGGAATCGCCCAACTCCTATACAGGGCTTTTAAGCGGTTCATCACACGTGTGGTATCGCGGGTCAATGCCAGATAGCTGCGGGCCACTTCCTTGAGCGCGCGAATTCCTGTTTCGCCGTGATAGACCGGGTTGAGCTTGTTCAGGTACAACAGGTCGGCCAGCTTCCGAGCATCGATGCGGTCGCTCTTGTTCCCCGCTTTTATCAGCGCGTTCTTGCGCGGATCACACACCCACACTTGCGTGACGTGGGGCTTCAGCAGATCGTGCAACCATGCCGCGCAGGTTCCTTCTTCCAAGGTCACGTGCAAACTACCGCGCAATCCGTGAATAAACTGCAGAATCGTTTCGGCTTTCGTTTCCAGGATCGCTTCCATCACCAGCTTGCCGGCGGAATCCAGAACCGCCACCGAGACCGTTGCTTGGTGAACATCCATCCCAATATACTTGGCGTCATTCATAAGGGTGCTCCTCTCTGTAGGCGTTGATGCGAACGATCAAAACCTACTGCAAAGGGGCGCCCTTTTATAATGCGTTTCACAGATGGGATGAGAAGGCCGGTCTCCAGCGGGATGCGATACGCTCCCAATGATCGACGCGCTCAAGGCGCAATGGAAAGGAGACCGGCTATGAAGAAGATTAGCACTGTGAAGGGGTAAGCACCGTGGCGTAGAATTGGGTACGAAGAGCCGAGCTCAACCGCCGAGTCCAGGTGACTGCGACTAAGTCCTGGGGCCCAACTCCCGCCGAAAAGGTGGGAAGAGAGGTCGATTATCAGGTAGCAGCACCTACTGAAACGAGAACACCCAACTGGCACAGAGCGACAATCGCTCAACAAAGAGTGCGGATGGAAGGATGGCGACAGGGGCGGCTTGGCTCAAATGTAAAACCTCTCATAGAGAGGAAAAAGAAAAACCGACTTGACACTCACCGGCCTTCTCTTGGAAGGACTTGGCCCAGAAGCGTCACAACCTGACCCTTTCAAAACTAGTTCCACTTGCGTATGGCCCCCGGCATTTGGTGAATCTCTAATGGCCATAATACCCGGATAAGGTCGCGTATCTGCCTGTCCAAAGCACGGTTGGATGCTGGAAAGAAGAAGAACAGCAGCAAGACGGTGCAATCCCGAGAGTAGCCAGCATTTCACTGTGTTTCCGCCAGCCGTCGCTTGTTGCGCCGACGAAACCTCTCGATCAGCACCCACACTCCCAATACGGGCCAGGATAGAAAGAAGGTGTTCAATATTCCTGCGACCAAAAAGAACGTTTCTGCCGATTGAGAGTACGGTCCAGAATGTGCGCCCTGCGCAAAAATAACCGCCGCACCAAGCGCCCCTGGCAAATACAACACGCCTGCCGCGGACGCATTCGGCAAGCTGGCGATTACCGCAGCCAAAACAGTCAGGACGAGGGACACGACCAGTGATAGAAAATATTTCTGACTTAAGCGATCCATTCAATCATCCGGAGATTTATGTACATTTGATCGCTCTCTCGTATACAGCCGTTGCGCGATGGCGTCAACAACACGGCATCCGCCGAGCCAAGTCCCGAGAAGTTGTCTTATCGGAATGTGGCCCGCGTCCCTACGCGACTCTGATCAATATAGAGGGGTCCCCTTTTCTGTTAAGGCTGTTATGGGAACAACTTCTTCCCCCGCTACTTTTTCAACTAGTCGCCGGGCCGGAGGAACGGAAGGGTTCCTTGGATAAGTCCTGCCATTAAACGAAAGTTTCGCTTCATAAGCTTTGATAATTCCTCCTCCTTGCACACGGACGGCAATGTCGTGCCAGCCATTCAACTTTGTCACCAAAATGCGGATTGGAGGTCGGACAATTGTGATTTTCGTGACAACTTCGTATGAAGAATCCTTCGGAACCAATATCAATGTGGTGCAGCCGCCGCTGCCACACCAGCCGTCACCCGTGAGGTAGACAATGACGTCCTGTGTTCCATCATCTCTAAGGTCAACGAAGGCGGACGAATATTCGGTTGTCCTGTCGTCATCGGAATTCCCTACATAATTCTGGAGGAATTTCTTTAGGGAGTTCACCTGGTCTGAACTCAGTCTATGCTGTGGTTGGGCAAGACAGGTAGACGCTAGGACCATAAGACCGAAGGCCACAACCGCGACCGTCATTAAAAGGAAGTTGAGAAAACCTTTTCGCATAGCCAACACTATGTCCATTTGTGTTCCTCGTTGGTTCGATCAAGAAAGATCCGCACAGGCTAAGACAAAAGGAATCAGGGATCAACAAGGTGCTCTTGTACGAGTGTGGCCAAGTCCTGGTAAGTCCGCTTATCGTCATGTGGGATTGGCAGGGCTGAATGATAGCGTTACAACGGCCTCAGATGCGGCAACCTTTCGGTTCGGGTGTGGCTCTGTGCGAAGACCACCTGGACCCAGCACAAAGCGCCTGCCCGCAGGAACACCACACGTAGGACAAGGCACAACGAACGACAATTTTCGGAATCATCCTTAAATTATTTTGGTACGCGACCCTTTACTGCGTTAGCCCGGGCACTATAGGTGATGCGGCCAGTGGCATCTGTCGGCAGGCGCGCGCGCATCCGCGCTTTGAGAAGCGCGAGATCCTCGGACGCCATCGCTGCGAGCTTGGGACTGACGCTCGGCCCCCCGAGGATGGTCGTCCAGTAGTCGTCAAAATCGGCGAATGTCCGTTGCACGGTAATCTCCCGCGTTTCGGCGGCATCCAATCCCGCACTAGTCCACAAGTCCCGCATTGCGTCTGTTCGAGATGCGTCAGGGCTTGGCGGTACCGCAACTGTAACTCCCATCCCACGCATTTCAACCTGCAACGCTTCGTAGGGAAAACCACCGCCAAACATGTCCCACGCGTAGGCTGTGATGAGGCCACCCGGACAGACCACTCGTGCCATTTCGGCAACGCCCTTGGCCGGGTCTGGAACGAAGAAAATCACCAGAGGCATGACAGCCGCGTCAAACGTGTCGTCGGGGAAAGGCAATGCCATTGCATCGCCCTGACGAAACTGTGCGACTCGCGACACGGGTCGTGTGCGAGCAAAGGCGAGCTGCCCCTCAGACGGGTCTATCCCCTGCACTAAGGCTGGTGCACACTGCTCGACAAGCATTTCGGTAAAAGCGCCGTTGCCGCAGCCAACGTCGAGCCATCGCAAACCTGGTTTTGAGGCAAGCCAATCGAGGAAAATTTTACCTGCAAGCTGGCTCCACTTCCCCATATATCGTTCATAGGCAGCCCCGTCGTTGAAGCGGATTTGGTTGGTATGCATTTGTGTTATCCTCCGGTTGGACTACCTACGAAAAGTGGCCTCTTATTTTAGCGGATCGCAGCCGCTTGCAATCATATTCCGTGGACAATCTTTACTCACACGATGCTCGATAGAAGGATGACCGGAGCCAAGTCCTGCGAAGTCCTCTTATCGGAAATTGGCTTTTTGCACCCCAAGGAGCCAGATTCCCACATTCCGGTAATCTCTGCCGGTTCAACCGGTCGATGCAACACCCTATAACCAGTTGATCTGACAATACTTCCCATCGAGAATCAATCAGTATGGCAGTACTCAATCAGAACCTAAACAGGGCTTTTGTTTTGTCTGGGTTGACGCCCGCGAACGAAATCAGCTTCCTAGACTCCCACAAGAAGACTTTGAGCAAGTGTTGCAACGACCCATTGAGACCACCCCGTTTCTCAGGACTTGGCCTGTTCACGTAGTGTCGATGGGGCCTGCCCTAGTGGCAAATTCGTTGTTTCGAGGGCAGGAGAGGCGTACGATGCGCGAGTCAGAAGTCCAAATCGGAAATTCCGGCTTGGCTCTCAGGCCGACTCTGTTCGGCAAGGAGGAACTGCAATCGCTGCCGGAGACCATAGCGCACTGTCCAGACGGAGCAAGGACACAGCCCGGCCTTTGAGTTACTCTCACCGAACCGGCTCGACTCCCCTTCTGGGCGATTGCATCGGACAAATTCTTGACCGCGCTTCGCGCACCTATCCAAATGCAGACGCCCTCGTGAGCTGCCACCAGAACCGCCGCTTCACGTACGCAGAATTTCGGCACTCGACCGAGCAATTCGCACGTGCCCTCCTGCGCCTTGGAATTCAAAAGGGAGATCGCGTTGGAATCTGGGCAACCAACTGCTTCGAATGGGTCATTGCTCAATTCGCGACGGCCAAAATCGGCGCGATTCTCGTGAACATCAATCCCTCTTATCGCGCCTACGAACTCAAATACGCGCTGGCACAGTCGCAATGCAGGACTCTGATCATGGTCTCAGGGTTCCGCGACACGGATTTTGTCTCTATCTTTTTCGAGACATGCCCGGAGGCGAGAACGAGCCAACCGGGGGCAGTCTCGTCGGAATCCCTGCCCTTCCTCCGTGAACTCATCTTGATTGGCGAATCGGCCCCGTCGTCATTCTGGGCCTGGAAAGAAGTTGTCAAGATGAGTGATGACGTAACCGAGAACGATCTGCGTGCCCGCGAGCAGGCCTTGTCCTTCGACGACCCGATCAATATCCAATACACCTCGGGCACGACGGGTAGGCCAAAGGGCGCAGTGCTCACTCACCATAATCTGGTAAACAATGGGTTGCTCGTCGGAGAATGCATGAGGCTGCAGCAAGAGGACAAAATCTGCATTCCGGTTCCCTTCTATCACTGCTTCGGAATGGTTATGGGCAACATCGCCGCAGTTGTTGAAGGCGCGACGATGGTGGTCCCCTCGGAGCATTTCGATCCGTTAGCGACTTTAACGGCCGTGGCGAATGAAAAGTGCACAGCGCTGTATGGCGTACCAACGATGTTCCGCGCCGAACTGGAGCATCCGGAATTTTCAAAATTCGATCTCAGCTCGTTGCGTACTGGAATCATGGCCGGGGCGCCCTGTCCGATTCTTCTTATGAAGCGAGTGGTGAGCGAAATGAACTGTCGGGAGATTACGATCGCGTATGGGCAGACCGAGTCTTCGCCGGTAATCACCCAAACGCAGACGGACGACCCGATCGAAATGCGAGTCAATACCGTTGGCAGGGCTCTCCCGCACACCGAAGTGAAAATCGTTGATCCAATAACAGGAACGGTTGTTCCGCGTGGGCTTTCGGGAGAACTATGTACGCGAGGCTACGCCGTGATGAAGGGCTACTACAACAATCAGGAGGCCACTCAGACGGCCATCGACGAGAACCGGTGGCTGCACACCGACGACCTTGCCATCATGGATAGTGACGGCTATTGCAAAATCGTCGGCCGCGCGAAAGACATGATCATCCGGGGCGGCGAAAACATTTACCCGCGCGAAATCGAAGAATTCCTCTATGCGTGTCCGAGCATCAGCGAAATCCAGGTCTTCGGAATTCCCGATGAAATGTTCGGGGAAGAAATTGCCGCGTTCGTGAAGCTGAAGGCCGATGCCGCGACCACGCCCGAGGAAATCAGGGCATTCTGCAAAGAAAAGATCGCCAGCTTCAAGATCCCGAAGCACATAAAGATCGTGGACGAGTTCCCAATGACGGTGACCGGGAAAATCCAAAAATTCCGCATGCGCGAAATGTTCGTAGACGAACTTGGTTTGCAAAAGGTCGCTCAAATCGAAACTGCGTAGCTGTTCCCCTGCGCCGAAACTCGTAACTGGCCGTGCGTCTTGGTCGCTGACGAAGGACCGCTTTTTATCTATAAACTTCCCTTCCAGCCGAACCGGATCAATCTGCCATCGGACCGTATCCTTCCATACGGGCGCGAGAACGGGACCACCCTTCCCGTGAGCCTCAGATAACTATCACAACTCGACGACATAGCGCGCTTGGAAGCACGGGAATCATAGGCGGACGGCACATTCATATTCTTAACCGCCAGGATTGCTCCCCTCCCTACCCAACGGTAATGAAATACTCGGTCCACTCCACAATCTTGCCATCCTTGAAAACGTACACAGCGACTACGTGTGAGGTGCGCGTTTTTTCCGGCGTGATGAAGTGATTCAACTTTTCCATCACGACGATCGGACCTTTCGCGAAGCTGTCGAGCAGAACCTGGTGAACTCTCTGCCCGTTGGCAGTGACGCGCTTGATGGTTGCGGCGATCGCATCGAGTCCATACTCGGGCACCGTACCGGTCGGCCTTAGCCGGAATGCGCAGTCCACGGAAAAATAGGGAACAAGCTTCGTGAGGTCGGGAGGATCAGACGCGGCTACAGTGTCAAATGCGGCTGACCAATCACGCACCGTTTTGATGTTCGCCTTCTCCCCACCCGTTGTTTTCGCGACCGCTGGGCTCGATGGCAACGCCGCCATGGTCAATGCTCCGCAAATTCCCGATGAGAAAAATGAACGGCGATCCAAATTGCTCATAGTGTGTCCTCCGAAGATTATCTTGCGCGACTTTCGCCAGCCCGGGCCGAAATCATTGTGAGAACAAGCGGATTATAGTCCCCGGCTGCGTGACTTTCGCATTCTGAGTTGTAGCGCCATCCGATTCGAACATCGAACCCACCTCCCACTCGCTTTTCGTTTGGATTCATTAGCCTCGGCCCGCGATTCCAGAAAAGAAGGGGCACGCGATAAAAGCCTGGAGATGAGCTCCTCGGGAGTCTGTGCGCGCACGTTCCGATAATCCCGTTCTATAAAAGGGGACGTCAAGACAAATTCCTCCCCTGCGACGGCAAGGCACAGGGAAAATGGTCTTGCCGTCCAGCCCCCGTATTGGAACGAGCCTCTGTGAATTTTCCTTTTCCGCAGATTCATCGTGCTTTCGTAACGACGCCTTTTAATTCCCGACGCAGACAAGCAGACTGGTTGTGCCGTGCCAACCATGGTTCTATCTGAGGCTTTTCGCCTATCGCTTTTTCTGGTTGTCCGAGGGGGCATAGGGTTTCTCGAAAGACTCAGTGCCTGAAGCACACGCCTAACGGGATTCTGGATACTCACCCTCGAACCAGAGCGTCGGGAGAACCAACCGGCCATCGCCCGAAATGAATCTAGGGATGGACTCTCGACAGACGCTCAAGCTGCTTGTTGTTTCAAATGTTCGGCGTCGAAACCGACTCCTTTCTTCCAAACGATCAAAGTGATGGCTGCGATCTTGCGCGCCAGGGTAAGGCGCGCCATCGTTGGCTTCATCCCTCGGGCTACTAAACCCGCGTGGAACTCTTGGAACGGTCCGGGGACGGCAGCGGCTCGGGTCGCGGCACCCTTGAAGATATTTTTCAGATCGTGATTGTGGTTGGCGTTGAGCCCGCGAATGGCCAGGAATTTCTTGGAGCGTTTCAGCCGGCCCTCCACGATTCGGTATTCTCCACTCGTGGAGGTTTTCAATGCCAAACCACAGTAGGCCCACAGTTGCCGCGTGGTGCGAAATCGATGCGGCGTCTGCATCAGAGCAATCAACAGAACGGCTCGAATGGGTCCAATCGAAGGAATCTGGCGCAGCAATTTCATCGCGCTGTGTTTCCGGCCTTCCGCCAACAGATCTCGTCGTACTTGCTCGCGCAACGACCGCAAGGCGTCCAACTGCTGGTAGTAGATCTCCGCACGGCGATGCACGCCGGCTTCGGTGATCTTGACGAGCCATTCCGAGCGATAGCGTGGTGCGTACACGCGCTGCCCCGCGCAGGGAATCGCCCAACTCCTATACAGGGCTTTTAAGCGGTTCATCACACGTGTGGTATCGCGGGTCAATGCCAGATAGCTGCGGGCCACTTCCTTGAGCGCGCGAATTCCTGTTTCGCCGTGATAGACCGGGTTGAGCTTGTTCAGGTACAACAGGTCGGCCAGCTTCCGAGCATCGATGCGGTCGCTCTTGTTCCCCGCTTTTATCAGCGCGTTCTTGCGCGGATCACACACCCACACTTGCGTGACGTGGGGCTTCAGCAGATCGTGCAACCATGCCGCGCAGGTTCCTTCTTCCAAGGTCACGTGCAAACTACCGCGCAATCCGTGAATAAACTGCAGAATCGTTTCGGCTTTCGTTTCCAGGATCGCTTCCATCACCAGCTTGCCGGCGGAATCCAGAACCGCCACCGAGACCGTTGCTTGGTGAACATCCATCCCAATATACTTGGCGTCATTCATAAGGGTGCTCCTCTCTGTAGGCGTTGATGCGAACGATCAAAACCTACTGCAAAGGGGCGCCCTTTTATAATGCGTTTCTCAGGACTTGGCCCCGACTTGACGACGACCCGTTATCCCTATCAGCAACATCATGCTATGGAAGCAGCCAACTTGTTATAATTTGGTGATGCCCCTGCTTAAGAATCGGAAAGACCCGCATGACTGAATGGATTTGCCCTTCCTGCGATGCACGAATAGCCGCGAACGAGGACAAGTGTTTTTGTGGCACAGGCCGACCTGCTCCCGAAACAATTAGGTTTGCAACTGCGGAAAAGGACCCACCGAAGATCATAATCGGGTTTGTAAGAATCGTGAGCAGATTAGGGATGCTAGCCTGGATCAGTTTTCTCTGCCTATATGTGTATTTCGCTTTCACCCGTCCCCCAACCAGTGGCCCAGACAGGTTCTACGCTGTAAATAGTCACGGGAAAATCGCATATCTGACTCACAAAGAAGAAATACAGTTATACGGTTTAGAAGTAGTCGCGCTTGGATTATTTGCAATAGGCCTAATTACTGGCGTGACTGTAAAGCAGCGTTACGGGCGAAGAGCCAATTTCTGGTAATCTCGCCATTGACGCCCCCCAAGTCTTGATAAGTCCGCTTATCGGTATGTGGCTTTTTGCGCTTGGCAGGGATGGCACGTCGCACGATGACCCAATCTCGCTGGAAGAAAACTCCAAGATGTGCCAGTGGCAGGCTTTCACCGCACGTATTTCAGGGCAATCTGAACCACAACAGCCAAGATCAAAAATCCCAGCACACCAAGCAACAATTTCTCCGACCATGCAGGATCACGCATCATGTAAGGCTCGTTTCCAAACGCGGGTTCTTCGTTCCCCCGGGGGCAGGGGAGAGCGAATTACAGCGGATTTAACAAAGGTATTTTAACACTGACGTGCCTGAGGAAAACCTGTGATTAACAAGGTTAGTTTAAGTTGAACGATGCCCGCTGGAGTAAACAAACTTCCCAAGCCCTGATAAATCCTCTTATCGGAATGTGGCCGCAGAGCCTAATCCCATCTTTGCTCACCCTTTACCCCCTTTGCACAGTTTGCAAAACCGATGACCGCAAC
Source organism: uncultured Acidobacteriota bacterium (assembly GCA_963832265.1). Classification (GTDB taxonomy): domain Bacteria; phylum Acidobacteriota; class Terriglobia; order Acidiferrales; family UBA7541; genus Palsa-360. The sequence continues at coordinate 975,875 of CAWHTN010000020.1, read as the reverse complement.
TCTCGCAGACCTGCGTGAACTTACGCGTTTTCTTTCCGCATTTACAGCATTTCAGGGTCACTCTGTGTCCCCCCTTCGCGGCGATTAACTGTTTATGAAGTAAAAATTATTTCACTACTTATGGGGAACCAACACTTCGGAACCTTGCTCAACTTTCACGGTCGCGATTCCGCCGCCCGGCAACGAGCCCGAAGCTTTCAATTCTCTTGCTTTTTTTCTGCCAGCGGCCATAGCTGCTTTATCTGTTTCAAAACCTTTCCCCGTTGATGCAACCACGTGGTTTGAATCGCGGATTTCATAAAACCATGTCATAGGATTTTCCCCAATTCATTATCCGGCTGAATCCGCGCACAGCCAGCCGTTTACATTTTTGAAGTGCCTATTCCACAACTCCCAGATATGGCCTTAGAGGCGGATCGGCTAAATTCCCGCCTTCCAAAAGTCCAGTTTCTCAGAAAATGGGGGGATGCACTGAAAAGAAAATTTCGGAGATCAGGTGATTTCTGCACTTCCGTAAGATACCATCCGCAAAGCTATGCGTATGGGGGAATCGTGGCTAACGAAGGAGTACTCTATCAATGACTCATTTACGGCATTGGTTTGCGTTCTGCCTGCTGTTGCTTTTCGTTGGGCTCGGAGTTCCAGGGATCGCTCAAGATCGCATGCCACCAATCCCGCCCGACAAGTTGACTGAAGAACAGAAGAAAGCCGTAGAAGCGTTTCTCGCTGCCCAAACGAACATCCAAAAACTTTATGGCGATAAATACCCCAGACCGGTTCAAATGGAGGTGGGCGCGGGTTGGTCGGAACTTTTGCGCAGCCCGGAACTCTTGCTAACCGTAAACGCCATGCGGGAGTACGTAGAATACAAACCGGCGCTAGCACCAAGGATCAGGGAGTTGGTAATCATGATGATGGGCCGGCAGTCGAGCACGGATTTCATGTGGAACTCCCATTACCCAGTGGCGATCAAGACTGGAATCAGTCCGGAAATCCTGAAGGCGATAGCCGAAGGCCGGCGACCGACAGGAATGCCCGAGGACGAGGAGGCCGTTTACGACTTCTGTGATGAGTTACATCGCAATCAAAGCGTCAGCGATGCAACCTACGCCAGGGCACTCGCCAAATTTGGCGAACGGGGCGTCGTCGATATCGTTGGAGTTTATGGCTGGTATTCGATGTGGGCCGTGATGAACAAGGTGTGGCAAAAGCCCCCAGTCGAACCACAAAGTTCCGCGCCCAAACTCACTATGTTTCCCCGTTGACGTGAAGACGTATTAATCGAACGCATTGTTGGCCATATTGGCCAATTTCCCACATTCCGATAATCTCAGGACTTGGGATTCAAGAGCAGGCGGTAAACACGCTTGTTGTGGATTGTTATCTGGAAGTACGCGTTGGACAAGCAGCGGGTGAATTAATTACGAGTGCACTGCCATCTAGGCCCTACGCTTGAGGCGGAGACGGTGCCGGAGTAAGGCCGTGGCGACGCATGATCTCCGCCATCTTCGCTCGGTCTGGCGGACCACCTGCCGCCGCGTTGATTACCTCGGCGGATTCGCGAAAAAATTGCGGACCTATCAAGGCTGGCGTGATCACGCAGAGCACCCTTGCATCCTGGCTGCCGTTGTTGTCGAACCGGTGAATGGAACCACGTGGAATGCAGAGCGCCTGCCCCGGCCCAACATCGATCTGTTTTCCATCGACAGTCCAGGTCAACACGCCGGAGATGCCATAGATCGTCTCCTCGTAATGGTCGTGGCTATGCCCCGGAGCCGCCAGGTGCTGTGCGCCCGGGACAATGAGCTCAAGTGCCGCGATGCTGCCACGCGAGTTCTCTCCCGTGATCAGGAAGCGGACCACGAGCGGTCCGAGACGGATAGCCTCGTCGGAAGGATTGATGTGTAGATCGATCATCTGCTGTGCCATGCGTGCATCTCCTTATAGTAAACTCCATTTACTATGGTAGACTGTAAATGCCGTTTACTGAGGATGTCAAGCTGAAAATGTTAAGCTCGCCGGTCAAAACTACGGATATGCTCATCGGGGCATTGCTACGCGTTCCGGCTCAGGCGATCCACCGCCGCATCATCAACGAACTCAACGCGACCGGTTTTGAGGAGCTGCGTGTACCACATATGGCGGTGCTGCAATTTCCAGGTCCGGATGGCGTTCGCCCGGGCACGCTCGCCGAGCGCGCCGGTATGAGCAAGCAGGCAATGAACCAGCTACTCCGGAGCCTTGAAGATCTTGGTTATATCGTCCGGTCCGATGCACCCAACGAGGGCCGCGCACGAATTATCCGCTTCACCAAACGCGGACGCGCCGCATATTCAAGGGTCCACGACATACTCCGCGACATCGAGCGCGAATGGAGCGCTGAGCTTGGGCCTAAGCGTTTCGCTCAGCTCAAAGAGCTGCTATTGCGCGTCTGGGACAGCTCATTGACCCAATAACCATGGTCTTCCAGGGTATGGGGCCTCAGGTAATCCTGGCCACATTCCGATAATCCCTGCCGGCTCAACCGGTCAACGCAACACCGTCTAGTCGATTCAATTGACAGCACTTCGCCAAAATGTTCGATCTGGACGGCAGTACTCAATCAAAACCTAAACAGGGCTTTTGTTTTGTTGAATTGACGGCCACGAACGAAATCAGCCTCCTAGACCCCTACGAGAGAGCTTTGGGCAAGTGTTGCGTTGACCCATTGAGACCGCCCCGTTTAGCAGGACTTGGCCTTGGTGAGACAGGCTCTTACCGATCATTGTTGAAATTTTATGTTGGGGAGAGCATCGGTGAAGCGAGGATTCGGGCGCTGTCGATCATTTCAACTTGGCGTATTCCGCTTTGGCCTGTTTCAGAATGGGAATGTCGGGGTCGGCGTCCTTCCAGAGCGTGAGGAGATCCTGGTAAGCGGTCCGCGCCTTGGTCTTGTCTCCTGACAGTACAAAGGTTCTGCCTAACTGCAAATGCGCGAAGGCTCCGATAGGATCCAACCCCACAAGGCCGCGATGATCGAGAATTTTCTGGAATTCGGCCGCCGCTTCCGGGTAGCGGTGCGCCGCGGCAAAAGCCTTGCCGCGTACATAAGCCGAATGTAAACCGCCTAGATAAAAATGATTGAAGTTGAGGCCGTTCGCGGCCAGCTCATATTGCAGCGCGATTTGCAGCAGCTCACTGCTTTTTGTGGGATTCCCAGCCTCCAACACGGATAACGCGCGAAGAACTGGTAAGTAGTCAAACTTGGAGATCGTATCTTCCGGGAAGCGCTTTTCGAGGTCGTCAGCAAGCGCGTCTGACCGGGAGGACTCTCCCGACAGAGCCAGGGCCAGCCCGGCTGCGTATTGAACGTCGCGGCCTTTTGAAAGCTCCAGCGCCGCAGTAGCATTCGTTCTTGCTTCGGCGGAATTCCCGTAAGCGGCTTCCCACACCGCCCGTGCTGCGCGGTAACTCGCGGCCTTCTCGCGCTCCCCCTCTTGCAAGGCCAAATCCACGGCCCGGCTCGATGACCGCCGGGCGTCTTGTAAGCGACCAAAACGAGCGAGGGCGAGAGCCTGTTCGTGAGCCAGCCAGTGTTCCGCTCCATGCTCGCCTTTGGCCAGCGCCACTACGCGATCCATCTGGTCCTGGTCGCCTTCTAACGCCGCGATGTTGTATCGCAGCACAAGAAAATAAGGTTCCTCCACCTTCCGCTCGGAAGCTTGCTGAAGAACGCTCTCGGCCTCGGGGAAGCGGTCGAGGAAGAAATAGCTGGACGCAAGATTGTGGTACCCAAAGAAAACATTAGGGTCTTCGGCGATCGTTTCCTTGGCTGTCTCGATCACCCTCTCAAATCTTCCTGTCCCCTGGCTGGAAAGGCCCGCTAACAAACCCAGGGCATAAATATCGCGGGGATAGGTCCGACGCCACAACTCCAGCGTCTGATAGGCATCCTCCAGATTTCCCGTCACTTCCCGTTGGTTGGTGAAGTCGATGAAAAACTTCTCCTGGTCGCTGACGCGATCCCGCAGTTCCCAGGCTTTTCTGGTGTTTTCGGCTGACAATACGGACTCTCCAATATCGCTGTAGTCGAGCCCCAAATTCGCGTAGGCCATCGCGAATTTGGGATCGATTTCAATTGCGCGCCGGAAAAGGGGTATGCCCGCGACGGAGTCCAGCTGCATTGCGGTGGTGTACGCCTTGAGGGCTTCCAGTGACGAGGTGGTGGCCTCCTCCAGAGGTTTCGAGTGCTTTTCGACTGTAGCCAGCGATTCGCCAATCCTGGTCCGGAATCTCCGCGCGATCCGACTGAGAGAATTCGGGACGTCCTCGCGGCGCGCCGCCTGGACCTGCTCCTGATCCAGAACGCTGCCGGTCCTACAGTTTCTGGCGCGCAAGCCCAGAATATACTGGCTTCCAAGGCTCGCAATCGAGCCTTCGAGAACCGCGGCGCTTCCGGTCCGCTCGCAAACCTGCTGCGCGATTTCCCGAGTGAGCCGCGCTTCTTTCGGTTGTCCCATCAGGGCCAGCGTCCGCTGAACTTGCTGGTCCGGAATCAAGCTCAGGAACGGCGACTGTTGCAGCTCAATGGACAATCCTTCGCGCAGCGTGTCGTCGAACACCGGGTCTCCGGTCTTGTTATCGAAATCCGCAAGGACAATCGTGTCCTTGTCAGTGAGTTTTGGTGTGCGGTGAAAATAGAAGTAACCACCAACGGCAAGGCCCACAAATACTACGGCAGCAGGAACGATCACCTTCCAGAGCATTCCTAGTTGTCCCCGCTCATCGCGGTTTTCTTCGACTGCCACGCTCCGCGGCGGCACGGGATCGTCAAACGCCTCGATCACCACGCAAGCCTCGCCGAGGTCCCGCAGACGGCGCGACGAATCTTTCATCAGGCAACGGCCCAGCAGATCGCGAATCCTAGTGGGAGTCTCAACAGGCAGTTCTTGCCAGTCAGGCTCGCGTTCGAGGATGGCGACGATAGTGTCGGAGAGGGTCTCGGCGCGAAACGCCTGACGCCCCGTCAGCAACTCGTACAACACACAACCGAACGCCCAGATGTCCGTCCGCTTGTCCACCGCTTTGCCGCGCGCCTGCTCTGGGCTCATATACGCTGGTGTGCCCAGGATTCGCCCTTCTTCGCTGGCCAGTCCTGTCAGAGTCGGCGCTTGAGAGAGGTCTACCGCACTTTCTACGGCAGAGGCTTTCGCCAAACCAAAATCCAACACCTTCACCCGGCCCTCTGGCGTCACTTTCACATTGGCGGGCTTCAGGTCCCGATGGATCACTCCCTTCTTGTGTACGGTTTCCAATGCCTCCGCAATTTGACTGGCAACGTTCAGCGCTTCCTCGATCTTCATCGGGCCAGTCTTAAGTCGTTCCGCAAGCGTCTCGCCGGGAACCAGCTCCATCACCAGATAGTTCACACCATCGGCCTGCTCTAGGCCGTGAATCGTCGCTATGTTCGGATGGTTTAACGAGGCCAACATTCGCGCCTCGCGTTGAAAACGCGATAGCCGCTCGGGATCATTGAGGAAGGCACTGGGAAGAACTTTAATGGCTACGTCGCGCCTCAGCTTGGTGTCCTGCGCCTGATACACTTCCCCCATTCCACCGGTGCCGAGCAAGGAAACAATCTGATACGAACCGATCTGACGCCCGATGAAGGACTGGCCTGGGTGTTCGGCGAACAGCTTCGCCGCCGCCAGCGCAGGCGCTTCCAGAAAGCTCTTCGTCTCTGCTCCATGGACCAGCAGTGATTCGATTTCTTGACGCAAGGCATCGTCGCCCAGGCAAGCTTCGTGCAGAAAAGCAGCGCGTTGATTCTGGTCGCGCGTGAGGGCCGCGTGGTAGAGCTGCTCGATTTTCTGCCAGCGTTCAGGCGTCATTTCCAGTTGCCACGGACTTTCCCATCTCTCGCGTCAACCAAGCCTTGGCCAGCCTCCAATCACGCAAGACTGTTTCGGGAGAAACCTTCAGCACCTCTGCTGTTTCCTCGACACTTAACCCTCCGAAAAACCGCAACTCTATCACTTTGCTTTTCCGAGGATCGACACCGGCCAGAGTTTTGAGCGCGTCGTCCAAGGCGACAAGGTCACGCCCCTTCTCTTCCAGCCCCATCAACGCTTCATCGAGAGTGACCTTTGGAATGCCGCCTCCTCGCTTCTGGTATCCGCGCGCGCGGGCGTAGTCCACCAAAATTCGCCGCATCAATTGGGCGGAGATGGCAAAGAAGTGAGCGCGGTTCTGCCAGTTGACCTGCCGGGAGTTTACCAGACGCAAGTAGGCTTCGTTGACGAGCGCCGTCGCTTGCAACGTGTGACCTGGACGCTCTCCGAACATGTACCGCCGCGCCAGGCGCCGCAACTCCTGATGGACTAGAGGGAGGAGTTCCTCCAAGGCCGCGTCTTTCCCTTGACTCCAATCCTGCAGGAGCTGAGTAACGTGGTGGGCCGAGGATGCCGGCATCGCCTGCTCCTTACGCGCAACATTCTGATGGGGTCCCGATATGGACGGAGTATATCACCAGGCTTTAAATATGCAGTAAATCCGCAAATTCGGTTCATGGCGTTACAGTTTTCGGCCTCGATTCCCGCCTTCCCAAATGAGGACAGGAGGGACGCCATGAAGACGACGTTGAGATTGACCTTGAGCGCGGGATTGGCTCTGGCAAGCGGGCTCATTGGGTTCAGTCCTACTGCAGTGGTGGCTGCTTCGGAAAACCGTCCGACGATCACGATTCACGTACGCAATTATGCCGGAGTCGCTCCCCAAACATTGAAGGATGCAGAAAAAGTGGCGACGGAGATCTATCGGAAAGCAGGAGTAGATATTCGATGGGCAAATGTACCTCTGGCTGCGGAAAATGGTCCGCTAAATTCGGCGGGCCATCAAACATTCACTCTCGCCGACATCCAACTCAACATTTTCCCGGACGTTATGTCCGACCTCTTGGGCCTCTCGAACAATGTGATGGGGCTAGCTCCCGGCACCGGCCCCGACCGCAAAACGGTCTATGTGTTTGACAGCAAAGTAAGAACCCTTTACTGGAGAATGTCGAGCGTCTACATCAATGGAGACATGGACCGGTTTGTTTCGATGGCCCAAGTCCTGGGCCATGCGATCGCACACGAAGTAGGTCACTTGCTGCTGAACCAACAAGTTCACTCGCCTCACGGCATCATGCGTGGGGAATGGAGTTTTGTGGACTTTCGGGACATGACGAGTGGGATGTTGCTCTTCACCCCGGAGCAGGCGGAATATCTACGGGCAGACGTGCGCAGCCGGAACACGCGGCAAGAAATCATCAAAGTTGCCGCCAATGCACCCAAGGCACTGGCGCCCTAGAACCGGCCGAAAAGATTGACCATGTGTAGGTGACCTGCTCGGGTCCTCATCTCGAAATGTGGGAATTTCCGGCAGGTGTCACTCGCGCCCACAATTCATATGGAAATGGCAGATTATAACCACGTCAGATACCCAACCTGCAAAATCTTGCGCGTTCCCACATCCGGAGAAGTCCTGCCGGCTCAACCGATCGATGCAACAACATTTAGCCAGTTGATCTGACAATACTTCCAATCGAGAATCAATCTGTGCGACAGGACTCCATCAGAACCTAAACATGGCTTTTGTTTTGTTTGAATTGACGCCCGCGAAAGAAATCAGCCTCCGAGACCCGTACGAGAGGATTTTGGGCAAGTGTTGCATCGACTCATTGAGACCACCCGCTCATCGGAATGTGGCCCTCGGGCCTCGCGAGCATTTGGACTCGCCGAAGAGTGATATTATGGCAGGCCATAGGGGGGTCTATTCATGAGGTTTATATTTCTTGCCCTCGCGCTGGTTTTGTTCTTTACGTGGATTGGGGCATTCGTCGTCTTCCACGTGGCAGCTGCGCTCATTCACCTTCTGCTTATCCTTGCGGTCGTTTTCTTAGTGATCCATCTCTTCAGCGGGCGCCGGGCTGTGTGAATTCGACTAACGCGCTAGGAGAACATTGTGCCTTGTCTAGTACTGATCGTCTTTCTCGCATTCCCTCGAATCGCACTCGTTTGGTTGTTCCTCACGTCGAATTACTTGCAGCGAGCGTATCACGGCCTACTGTTGCCTCTGCTCGGGTTTTTGTTTTTACCTCTAACAACGTTGGCATTTGCATGGATGACGAATACGCGGCAGCCTATAGCGGGCATTAATTTGCTGATTCTGATTATCGCGGTTGTGATTGATCTCGGCGGCTTAAGCGGCGGCGAATATCATCGACGGACACGATGGGGAAGCTAGTTCCTAGCATATCCGCCAACCCTGCGAGAGTATTGGACACTGACGGGGTCGGGTGTGCGCTATCGCTCGGCCGGAAGGTCAAAACGGGATTTCCTGCTAAGTCCTTCCAAGAGGAGAATCATCTACAATGGCCAAACTAACTGCTGCTGCGAGGAAAAAACTTCCAAAATCGGACTTCGTGGAAAAAGGCGCCAGAAAATATCCGATCCCTGATGCCGCTCACGCACGAGACGCCTTGGCGAGGAGTTCGGGGAAGCCGGAGCACGCCTCTGTCGTTGCCGCAGTTAAGCGAAAATTTCCAAGAATAAAAATAACGAAGTAGAATCGACGATCCCGCTGACCAGTGCAATCCTCCATCCATTTAAGGGCCGAGTCCCGATAAGTCTTATCGGAAACTGGGCCGCCGCGTGGCGTTCCCGGGCTTCGCTTGGAATGAGAAAGCATGATACCTTTCCGCAAGCCGGAAAAACAGCCAGAGGAGATCCCCGTGAAAAACAATCGTCAGTTCAAAACTCCAGCTCGCCCGTTTGTTCGGCTCGCGGCAATTTCGGCACTATTGCTGGCCGCTGCGGGCGTGACCATGGCCGATTCGTTGCTCCTGAAGGAACAAGGCAGCTTCTTCGTCGGGGGCCGCACTGTCTTCACGGACGCGCTTACCGGCTCAACCACTGGATTTCTGGGCACCGGCATCAACACCGGAAACATTACGGTCGACCAGATGTACGTTCAGTATCAAATCCCCGAGGGCGCCGATTCGCATGTTCCCGTCGTTATGGTGCACGGATGCTGCCTCAGCTCGAAGAGCTACGAAACTACTCCCGACGGGCGCATGGGCTGGAACGAATATTTCTTGCGCAAGCATCGCGCCGTTTATCTTCCCGACCAAGTTTCGCGCGCGCGTTCCGGATTCGACTCAACAATTTACAATGAAATTAAATTGGGAAAGCGCCCTCCGAGCGATATGCCCGAGATGCGCACAGCGACCCACGAAATTGCCTGGCTGGGCTTCCGGTTCGGCCCATCCGCCGGGAAAGCGTTCCCAGACGAACAGTTCCCTGTGGAGGCATTTGAAGAGTTCGGAAAACAAGTGATCCCGGACCTTAATGGCGGACTTCCCGCGGTCAATCCCACGTGGACGAATCTATCGGGCCTGGCCATCAAATTGAAGGGCGCAATCCTGATGGGCCACTCCGAATCGGGTTTCTTTCCCGAGCAGACGGCGCTCATCAATCCGGCAGACATTAAAGCCATGATCACGATTGAAACCGCGTGCCCCGCGCTGAACTCGCAGCAGATTGCAAACCTGGCGAAAATTCCGATGCTGGTCGTCTTCGGCGACCACCTCGGAGATGTGCCTTCCTCCCCAATCAAGTGGCAGGAGAGATTTGATACTTGCCAGCAGTTCGTTCAACAGGTCAAGGCAGCGGGAGGCGACGCGACCATGATGCACCTGCCGAAGTACGGGCAGTTCGGCAACAGCCACATGCTCATGCAGGACAAAAACAGCAACCAGGTCGCCGATCTCATTTTAAAGTGGATTGACGAGCACGTGGAAAACAAGAAAAAAGGGCAATAACAACTAAACCTGACCGAAATTTCCACCAGCTACTTGGAAAGAGGATTGGCCATCATCTTTTTGTATTGCTCCGCCTCACTGGGCGCGCAGATCATTTCCATGTTGTTTGTATTTGCCGGCAGCAGCTTGAGCCGCAACTTGTCGCGGGCCAGCCAAGGCTCCGCGTAGATTTTCGGATCGTCAATCTTCACCGTTAGTTCCATGGTTTCGTGATCGACGCGGTGGTATCGCTCCTCGACGCGCATTTCGCTGCTGTGCGGGTCCCCTGCATTATCCAACCAGGTTCTTTCGTCCATCCCGACTGTCTCAGCGACAAATGTGTAGTCATCCTCCCATTTGCCGACCGAGTATCCGTACCACTGCGGGTCCGGATCCTTTGGAAGCTCCCGGCCGTCGGTCCAGATAGCCCGCCAGACTTTCTGGTACTGATACAGCATGAGCATCTGGTTGGGGGTTTGGACCACTTGGAATGGACGCAGCTCGAACAACAGATTGCGCGGGAAACCCGCCGGATCGCACCCGTCGAGCGGATCGTTGGCCAATCCGATGGGAACCCTCCGCGGACCGTCTCCGGGCTTGTAGACATCGTTGGCGATCCTCGCTCCCTCCGCCGTGAACGGAGCATGCGACTTCACGCCCCTCGGGGAAATTCCCTCCAAGGTATCTACCACGTCCCAAATTCCGCTCAGATCGCGGCGAGGGGCAGGGGCGGCACGGTGTGTCTTCGCCTCTTCGGGTTTCTGCGGTGGCGCGCTCTGCGCGCGCAGGCCAAGCGAAACCGTCAAAACCGCAGCCGCCACAAGAATCGTATTCGCGTTTGTCTTCAACATTTTGAAATCGTCACCGCACCGCCGGATTCCATCCGATCAGCGTCTGGCCGTTCGGAAGGACAACCTTCATAAGCTGCCCAACCGGCGCCCCATTCTTGGCGGGTCGCACGGTTACCGTGATTTGATCGCCTGGATTCAAAATACGCCTGGACCAACCCCGCTTGGTCATGTCGACCGGATTGCTGACCTCAGCGGTCCAGCGCACGAGGGCGCCTTTGTCGTCCGTTGTGTCGAAGGTCAGGAAACAGTGGGGATTGGCCCACAGCCAGTCGGTCACGGTCGCCTTCATGACCAATTGTTTTTCCATGTCGTATCCCGTCGACCCGTGATGCGCCGGCAGCGGAGCGGAAACAGCCAGGAAGCACAGAGCCGCGATGAAAACGCCGAGCACTTTATTTCTCACAACAAACCTCCGATCTTGCTTGCACGCGAAAATTCGTCCATAAGGAATCGTTTCCAACTACGACGCCTATCGGGCCGGGGCAGTCTGTTTTGCCAATTCCGCGAGAAACGTTTGCTCGCGCTCGGCAATATAACTCTTGTAGCCCTCGGGATCGATGAACGGGTTCGGGCCGCCATCTTTCATTCGGGCGAACTTGGCCTCCATGCCGTAATAATCTCCGTGCGCGCCGAGAAATATATCGCATGGCAAGGATTTCATGACGCGGAACATGCGCTCGTAGTCGGACGCAATTTGCGGATAGAGCGCATTGTTCACCAGCTTGTATCCGGCGTTCACGTTGGGACTGCCCACGATGACTACGTTGTATGTCTTACCTGCGTCCGCCACCTTCATCGTCCAGGTCGTCGTGCCCTTGGTGTGTCCCGGCGTGAGATGTGCGACCAGCACGGTGTCGCCGAGCCGCACCTCGTCGCCGTCATGCAGCACGCGGTCGACTTTCGTGGGCTGGTAGCGCGACGTTGGATTATCTCCGTATTGGAAGTTGCCTTTCCCGCCGGCCTCAATTTCGGGCACGTCGGCATCCATGACCATGTATTTGGCTCCGGTCAGTTCCTTTACCGCCGCGCTGCCCGAGCAGTGGTCCCAATGCGCGTGGCTGATCAGAAGAATCTTGGTGTCGCTGAAGCGAAATCCCAATTTCTCAATGCTCTCCCGAATCATCGGGACGGACTTTTCCAGATTGCTGTTGATCAAAATATTGCCCTGTGGCGTGGTGATCAGGTAAGAGGCAAGTCCCTGGCTCCCGACGTAATAAAGATTGCCGATGATCCGGTAAGGAGGAAATGGATTGGTCCAATCGGGCGCCTCTTGCGCCAGCGCGCCGCCCGCGAATGCAAACAGGGACAAGAAAATCATGAGGCGGAACATTTTTGACATATTGCCATCCCCTTCCGAGCGCGTTGCACTCCGCGACGCGGGTAGTCTACTCCAGAACGATTCCGTTAGGCGATCCTGCGTATAGTTGAAGAATCCTCGTCGGCCAAGCCACATCTGGAATAAACTAACTGTAGCGCGACTGGCAACATTTGTTCGCGCAAATCGCAAGCCGTCTTAGGGGAGAGAAATTCAGCCGGCGCCTCAGCGACCAATGGATCGCGAAACACAATTCGCAACCGAACTCCAGGCCCTTCGCGTGTTATGCGATGAATCGATCCCTCGTGAGGGCCGGCAGAGAATCATTCAGGCTCTCGCCCAGCACGCTTTCATCGAGCCGGAGCATCAGGTCGTCTTTGAATCGATCCACGCCCTCTTTCCGCGCGGCCCCATTTCCGTCGAGCAACTGCGTGTCCACCTGAACAATCGCGGCTTCCCCGATACGGATGTCGAAAAATATTTTCAGCCCGCGCGAGCCGGAAATATCGAGCACCGGCCGGCGGACAAAATAACTCCATGACCGAAAAGGCCCCCTCCGAACGAAGCTTCAGCCAGCCGCTCGCGATCTTTTCCCTCAGCGTCGCGGCGCTCGCCGTGGCTCTTCTCTTTTTTGGCGGCACCCTTCGCCGGTTCGTCCGCGAATCCCTCATGCAGCGCGTGACTTCCTCGCATTACGTAATTCTATGTCCGCCCGGCGCCTTGACGCAGGACGCCATGACGAAATTCGCAACCAGGAGGGAGCCTTTGTTCACGGCGCTGGACAAGAAGCTCCGCGATGCCGCTTCCAACTTGGAAATTCGCGTCGTCTTCGACCCCGAATTCACCGCGCCGCCGGCCGGTGAGAGCGCTCAACAACCGTACTCGGTCGCGGGTACAACGATTCGCACGAAACTGAATAGACAGTCTCCTCAACTTCCGGCCGCGGCCGATGCGGAAGCGCTCCTCTACGCAGCCTGGGGCAAGCCCGGAAATGCGCAACTCGCCCGGTGGACGGCAGTTTGGCTCGTGGGCGAATGGCGCGGCACGGAAATCGGGATGGCAGCCGCGCAAGTGGAGCAAAGGCTCGGTCACAAAAAAGTCGCGAGTTTGCTGGTCGATCCGGGCGGCGAAATTTCTTCTCCCGATGACCGGACCTTACTGGGCGCGGCATGGGTCAGCGAAATCGCCGAATTTGGCGGCGCCGATGCGGTTCGGAAACTTTACGCCGCAAAGATGCCGCATCCCAATGTTGCGGAAGTCACGAAAGCGCTGGACACAACTTCGCTGGAGCTCGATCGCAAGTGGCAATTGTGGATGTACTCGTATCTCGCCGGAATGCCATCGACGCCCCGCGATTCTGGCATGCCGATGGATATGCCAATGGCGGGGAGTCCTTCGGTGACTGGTGACCGGTGACTTGTGATTCTTGAATCTCAACCAGCCTTCGATTCCTTAGTGCAATGCCGAAAACCTCAATACAAACAATTCAAAGATTCAGCGCGCCGTACTTGCTTGCTGCTCTATCAAAAGCTTGCAGGACCGCGGACTTGCTGGGAGGCGGCGCATTTGTCCAACGTCCCGGGATCGCGTGGCCGCAGGAGGGACACGCGCCGTCGCGGAGCGAATTCTCCAGACACTTCGTGCCACGAGCGGCGAATAACTACTTTGCCGCAGCCTGGGCAGATTGTGTGTCCCGCGCCGCCGTGAATATTCCCTTCGTAGACGTAGTGCAGCCCCGCATCGAGCGCAATCTTACGGGCGGCGTGCAGCGTTTCGGGGGGCGTTCTCGGTTTGTCCTGAAGCTTGAAATCGGGATGGAACGCGGTGAAATGCAACGGAACATCGGGACCAAGATGCTCCAGGATCCAGTCGGAGAGCTGGCGGATTTCGCTCGGGTCATCGTTCAGCGTGGGAATCAGCAAGTTGGTGATTTCAAACCAGACGTTCGTCTCCGCTTTCAGCCAGGTGAGCATGTCGAGCACGGGCTGCAAATGTGTGAGAGTAGTCCGGCCGTAAAATCCTTCGGTGAACGCTTTCAGGTCCACGTTCGCGGCGTCCACATGGTCGTAGATATCGTGAAATGCTTCCCTGGTGACGTAGCCGTTCGTGACCATGACCGTGCGGATTCCCGCTTCCCGCGCGGCGTGGCAAATGTCGATGACATATTCGCCCCAGATCGTCGGCTCATTGTAGGTAAATGCAATCGACGGGCAGCCGTAGCGGATCGCCAGCGCCACAATGTCTTCCGGAGGAATGTGCGCCGACCGGACCTGGTCGGCTTTCGATTTTGAAATGTCCCAGTTCTGGCAGAAAAAGCAGCCCATGTTGCAGCCCGCGGTGCCCAGCGAAAACACGCGCGTGCCCGGCAGAAAATGATTGAGCGGCTTCTTCTCGATCGGATCGATCTGCAGCGCCGCCGGCGAAGCGTACCCCAAGCTGTAGAGCTTTCCGCCCTCGTTCACGCGAATGAAACAAAAGCCGGCCTGCCCTTCCCCAATGTGGCAATGCCGCGGGCAAAGATAGCAGTGCACGCGGCCGTCCGGCATGGGTTCCCACCAGCGCCCTTCGTGCAGCGATTCCGTCTTCTGAAATATTTTCAATTCATTCATGGCGGCTTGCGGAAGGGGGGAACTTCTCTCCTGGATCGAGTCGATCATCAATAAGTATACGCTTCTTTGCGCGATGCGGATCACTCAGGAGGGGGAGTTAGTATCGAGTTTTTAAATTTCCGGTTTCAATTTCCTAGAGTCCCGGAGGGACGGCAGATCGTAGCCCACCCCGACCCGGTCGGGGCGGGGAAACTTGCAGCCCACCGCAGAAAAGCCCCGGCAGGGGCGGCACACGGCTCCCGCCCGCGTGAAATTAGACCTCTAACGACCCTGGCCGCCTTTTTGCACTCGCCAGCGCTCGGCCGTCCACGCGAGGAATCGAGCGAGTTGTTTGCGCTCGCGCAAAATGAGCCCGAAGAATTCCGCGGGCCCCAGCGCGTGCATGTCGCCGCCAAAAAAAGTTTCCAAGCGCCAGCGAATGTAAGGACTGGCCCACGGACGCAGCCGGTAACCTTTCGCCGTGATCCAGTAGTAGCGGAGCGCAGTGAGCATCACGCCGGCTAGTTCCAGCCCTTGCGCTGGCGTAGCGAAGTGATGTGGGCGACATGGTGGCGTCCATGCCAGGCATAGTGGTGGACCAAATTGTCCACCGTCATCACCCCGATGGCCGGATGCCGCAAACGCCGCGCAAAATCCGCCGGCCGCAGCAATCGCAGCAAAATGTCCCAGCGCAGGTGTAGAGATTCCAGCAGCGCGAGAGAAACTTCGACAGGAGTTTCCCGCACATCGGGAAGCTCCGCCCACAGTCCTTCTTCGTAGGGCTTGATGGTAGGTTCGTCTTCAGTCAGGGCGAGCTTCAATCGAATATAGGCGTTCATGTGGCTTTCCGGGACGTGGTGCGCGACTTGACGCACGGTCCATCCCCCGGGACGATAGGGCGTGTCGAGCTGCCCTGCAGAGAGTCCTCCCACTGCGTCGCGCATCCGCTTCGGGGCTTCCGCAATCTGGGCAATCGCTTCCGCTCGTTCCGCCGGAGTGAGCGCAGTCTTCGCCTCATACTTGCCAATGGGATAACTCAGATCCAAGCTATTCCTCTTTTCCACTCGTCGGCTTCGGCCGCGGTCATGCACCCCGCTGGCGCGACTCCAGTGTAGCGCAATTCGGTTTGTACCTGCGCTTCAGGAGCTAGGAGCCCTAGCAACGACCTTTGAGTTGCCGTCCTAAGCTGTATCGGCCATTCTTTTCAAATATCAGGGATCAAAGAAGCACCCGCTTGAATTTTCCTCCCCGGGGGAGTAGCTTGGACTTCGCCTCGCCAATACAACGCATCCAAGCTTCGGATCGCAGAGAAGGAGATCAGAATATGGCAACAACAGCATCCGCACCGTTGCTCGACCAGAATGTTTCAAAATTTATTTCCAAGACACACAAGATCCTCATTAACGGCAAGTGGGTGGAAGCCGCCTCCGGCAAGACTTTTCCCACGTACAATCCCGCCACGGGCGACGTCCTGTCCCGAGTCGCCGAAGGCGATAAGGAAGACATCAATCGCGCCGTGAAAGCGGCACGCGCCGCATTCGACGGCGGCCCGTGGTCGAAGCTCACGCCTTCCGAGCGCGGCCGCATGATCTGGAAACTTGGCGATTTGATCGAAAAGCATCTGGAAGAATTCGCGCAGCTCGAATCGCTCGACAATGGAAAGCCTCTCAGCATCGCGCGCGTTGCCGACGTGCCCCTCACGGCCGATCATTTCCGCTACATGGCGGGATGGGCCACCAAGGTGGAAGGCAATACGATTCCCATTTCATCGGGCGGCGGAACGACCCAATTTCTGGCCTATACGCTTCGCGAACCGGTCGGAGTCGTCGGACAAATCATTCCCTGGAATTTTCCGCTGCTGATGGCGGCCTGGAAACTTGGCCCGGCCCTCGCGACCGGCTGCACCGTCGTGCTGAAGCCCGCGGAACAAACGCCCCTCTCCGCTCTTCTGCTTGGCGAACTCATTCAGGAAGCCGGCATTCCCGACGGCGTCGTGAATATCGTGCCGGGCTACGGAGAGACGGCGGGCGCTGCCTTGGCGGCCCATCCGGACGTCGATAAAGTCGCCTTTACGGGTTCCACGGAGGTTGGCAAGCTGATCCTGCAGGCCGCCGCCGGCAATCTGAAAAAAGTTTCCCTGGAACTGGGCGGGAAATCGCCAAACATCGTGTTGGAAGATGCTGATGTCGAGGCCGCCATTCCCGGAGCAGCCAGCGCCATTTTCTTCAACCACGGCCAGTGCTGCTGCGCGGGCTCGCGACTCTTCGTCGAAAAGGATATTTTCGACAAGGTTGTGGACGGCGTCGCGAAACTTGCCAACAACATTCACGTCGGTCCCGGAATGGATCCCTCAAGCGATATGGGGCCGCTCGTTTCCGAAGAGCAACTGAACCGAGTTTGCGGCTATCTCGAATCGGGGTTCTCGGAAGGCGCGAAGGCGGTTACAGGCGGGTCGCGAGCGGGAGACAAAGGCTACTTCGTAAAACCCACGGTTCTCGTGAACACCAACGACAAAATGAAAGTGGTGCGCGAAGAAATTTTCGGGCCTGTGGTCACGGTGATTCCCTTCCGCAACGTCGAGGAAATCGCCGCGAAGGCAAACAACTCGACCTACGGTTTGGCGGCCGGCATATGGACTCGCGACATCAAGAAAGCCCACAGGCTCGCGAGCCTGCTCCGCGCCGGAACCGTTTGGATCAATTGCTATAACGTGTTCGACGCCGCGCTCCCCTTCGGCGGATACAAACAGTCCGGCTGGGGCCGCGAGATGGGCCACGAAGTCCTCGAGGCGTACACCGAGGTCAAGGCCGTTTGCACCCCAATCTCATAAAGGGGCGGCAAGTACCAAATGAATTGAAAACGGAGAAAAGGCCGAAGAATTTCTTCGGCCTTTTTCTTTTCGTGGGATCTCCTTCATCGAAGCGGTGCGAGAATACATTGATGAACGCATCGTGTTACGATACAAGGACCGGGTTCGTCCACCGGCGGTGGAGGTTAACGAATGGCTACTGCCCAAGCACAAACCTCCCGGCGCTCCGGCGTCGGGCACGAATCGATTGAAGGTACTCTTAGCGGTCCCCTGCTCCAATTTGACCTGGCCAGCGAACTCGACCATCTGCACCGGGACGAATCCTGGCTTCAGCCCACGGGACGAAGTTCGAAGACGCTCGTGAAACATCCGGACCTCCGCATTGTGCTGATCGCCATGAAGGCGAATACGCGCATGCATGAACATACCGCGGCAGGCAGGATCTCGGTGCACACGCTTACCGGCCATATCCGGCTCCACTTGCCCGGGCGGATAGTGGATCTTCCCGCGGGTCGCCTGCTCGCCCTGGATCAATGCGTGCCTCACGATGTGGAGGCAGCCGAGGACAGCGCCTTTCTGCTGACGCTCTCATGGCCTCCGGAAAAAAAGATGGCAGCCGCGAAGGTTCGCCGGAAGAAAACTACCAGCCGTAGACGGAAATAGCGACGAGTCGTACGCGCGAGTTTCTCGCCGTCTTGTCTGGCGTCATTGCGCTCACTGCGAACATTGCTCTCGACCGATATGACAGCGGGACGCGCTCTCTGTCCTGCTAACTCAGCGAGGTGGACGATGAAGCCCCTGTTCTTGCGCGTTCTGCGTTTATTCGGAGAAATGGGGAAAGATCGGCTGGACCTGCATGTACTGTTCGAGGCCGCAGGCAACGAACCAGCCGAACGGAGAGGCGTACTCGACGCCATCGATGAATTGATTCGCGCGGGGATGCTGGAGGCTTGCGGAGGCGACTTCTTCGGGATAACAGAAAAAGGCAAGGGTGCGATCGCTCAGTCTTGAGCAATGGCGATGGGGCATGTGTTGGTGGAAAAAGTCTGACAAGGCGTGATTGTGAACGTAGTGGAGGTGGCTGACAATGAATTCGCAGCAGGCACAGGGCAAGCGTGAAATGCCCAGTGCGGAAGTCATCCGCTTGATCGATCTGGTGAACTACCAGGAAGGATCCGTCGTCAGCCGGACGGTGATCAACCGTGCGACGGGAACGATCACGCTCTTCGCCTTCGATGAAGGCCAGGGGTTAGGCGAGCATACAGCTCCGTTCGAAGCAATCGCGCATGTGCTGGAGGGCGAATCGGAAATTACGGTATCAGGCAAGCCATTGCGGACGACGGCAGGTGAAGCGGTTCTCTTGCCCGCAAATCAACCTCACTCTCTGAAGGCCCTCGGCAAATTCAAGATGCTTCTGACGATGATCCGCTCGTGAGCGAGGCCGAGCTGCGATGAATAGTGTGAGCCCGCCTACTGCGACAACGGACGAACCCAGATGCGGCTGGTCGCGGGTTTGCCGAGATGGATGGTGCGATTGCCGACCGCGAGCGTCATCGTTTCGTCGTATTCACGCTTCTTGATGCGGGCGCGCGCGCCGGGATGGAGAGTGAGTCCTGAGAGGAACTTCAGGAATTCCGGATCTTTCTCGTATACGCAGAGAACTTCGACCGACTTCCCCGTTGTAACATCGGATAGAGGGACCGCTCCGTGCTTGCGCCGCAACTTCGCGAGTCCGCCCTGCAGCGGCACGCCATGCGGGCAAAAGCCTTCGGCGCCAAAACGCGCCAGCAACAATTTTTCGACTTCTGGCGAGATTCCGTGTTCGAGGCGCTCGGCTTCGTCATGAGCGCGCGTCCAGTCGAGGCCGATGACTTCGGTGAGCAGCTTTTCCGCGAGCTGGTGGCGCATGGCCAGGTGGTCGGCAAGGCCGCTCCCCTTGCGCGTCAGCGAGATGCGGCCATCGCGGCGCACGACGAGCAGGCCGTCGCGCGTCATGCGCTTCAGCGCGGCAGTCACCGCCGGCGGCGTGACGCCCAGCTCTTCGGCCAGGCGCGCGCTGATCGGCTCGTGCTCTTCCTGGACCATCTCCCAGATGGCCTTCAGGTAGTCTTCGCGCGACACACTGGTTTTTTCGCGCGGCATGAGTCTCCTTTTCGACAGTAAATGTAGCGCCCGCCTTCAGGCGGGCATCGTATCGGCTCGCGAAAATGCCAACCTAAAGGTTGGCGCTACAACAGCCGGACTACGCTGCGTCCGGCGGGTCTTCCGAATCGCGCAGCCGGCGCGCCAGATCTTCGACGCGGGCCTCAATCTGATCGCGAATCTCGCGATAAACCGCAAGATTAAATCCGTACGGATCGCCCACATCCCAATCCTCGACCTGCGGCACGGCTTCCGTAAAAATCGAAGCGCTCGAACGCCCGGTCATGTTGATGACGATATCCGCCGCGGACATATCTTCCGAACGCAGCGGTTTGGAGCTTTGGCCGTCGGCGGAAATTCCAAGTTCGCTAAGAACCGTAAGCGTGGTGCTGGGAATTTCCCCAAACGGCACGAGCCCGGCGCTCGATGGCTCGATCACGTCCGATGCACTGTGTCTTGCAATGGCCTCCGCCATCTGGCTGCGACATGCATTGCCGATGCATAGGAACAAAACTTTGGTTCGAGGGACCATTAATGTCTTTCCGGGTTACGATTCCAACAAGACAGAATGACACGGAATGCAGCAGGGCTCAAGACGGCCTTCGCGAGATCGAGTGGCACAGGCTTCAGCCAGCCTGTATGAGAAGTCGGTTTTGGTTCATGTAGCGCCCGCCTTCAGGTGGGCATCTGCTTGATTTCAAGGTGCCCGCCTGAAGGCGGGCGCTACAAAAACGTGTCAATTTCGAGTCGTCACACAGGCTCTTCAGCCTGTGGATTTTAGTCGTTGCAAGGACGAAACCCCACAGGCTGAAGCATGTGCCAGCAAGAGTCACTAACCAGAACCTGCAGTCTTCAGGACAGGATCATTATTGTCCGAGGTCGCGCTGCCCCGCCTCGCCATGCGCAGAAAATATTCGTGTACCGTGGTGTCGCTCGTGAGTTCAGGATGAAATGTCGAGATTAAGATGTGGCCCTGGCGGATCAAGACGGGCTGGCCCTCGGACTCGGCAAGCACCTCCACGTCTGGCCCGACGCGTTCGATGATCGGAGCGCGAATGAAAACCATCTCGATGGGCTCGGGCGAAATCGACGTGACGCCGTGGCGCACTTCGCTCGCGAGTTGGCGGCCGTAGGCGTTGCGGATGACGGTAATATCGGCGAGGCCCAGAGACTCCTGCGCGGGGTTGTGAACTTCGCGCGCAAGCAGGATTGCTCCAGCGCAAGTGCCAAAGATCGCGCCGCCCCGTGCCGAGTGCGCAACCAGACTCTTGTCGAGGCCTTCCTCGACGAGAAATTTCCATTGCGTCGTGCTTTCGCCGCCTGGCAAGATGACCGCGTCCACGCCCTCGAGGTCGCGCGGCGTGCGCACAAATACGTAATCGGCGCCCATGCGCGCGAGCGTCGCCGCATGCGCTTCAAAGTCACCTTGAACGGCTAGGATTCCAACTTTTATTTTTTCCACCATGTGAGTTGAAACCAGAGATTCGTGATCGCAAGGAGTTTGGTAGCGCCGCGTCCCGCCGGCTCTTTGTTTCCTCGCGAACCTGAAATCCTGCCGGCAAGATGCCGGCGCTACACATTACCAACCTCGCGTCTGCAGCAAATCTTTCTCGTCGATTTGGCGGATGTCCAGGCCCCGCATCGCCTCGCCCAATTCTTCCGAGGCTTCGAGGACGGCCTTGGGATCCTGGAAATGCGTGGTGGCTTTTACGATGGCCTTGGCTCGTTTTTCCGGATCGGCGGATTTGAAGATTCCCGATCCTACGAAAACGGCTTCGGCGCCCAAGTGGCGAACGAGCGCGGCGTCGGCGGGAGTCGCGATTCCGCCCGCGGAAAAATTCGGCACCGGCAATTTTCCGGTGCTCGCAACTTCACGCACGAGGTCCAGCGGCGTGCCGAGTTCTTTTGCGACGCGCATGAATTCGTCGCCGCGCAGAGTCGTGAGGCGGCGCATCTCCGAAGTGATCGTGCGCATGTGGCGAACCGCTTCGACGATGTTGCCCGAGCCGGCTTCGCCCTTGGTGCGAATCATCGCCGCGCCTTCGGCAATGCGCCGCAACGCTTCGCCCAGGTTTCGCGCGCCGCAGACGAAGGGCACCTTGAACTCGTGCTTCCAGACGTGATTTTCCTCGTCAGCGGGAGTCAGGACTTCGCTCTCGTCGATGAAGTCCACCTCCAGCGCCTCA
Source organism: uncultured Acidobacteriota bacterium (assembly GCA_963832265.1). Classification (GTDB taxonomy): domain Bacteria; phylum Acidobacteriota; class Terriglobia; order Acidiferrales; family UBA7541; genus Palsa-360. The sequence goes on along the minus strand of CAWHTN010000020.1, from coordinate 954,164 downwards.
AGCACCAACGCTTCCGCGAAGTGGCCGATGCGACATTTTGCCATCACCGGAATGCTCACCGTATTCATGATCTCGCGGATAATTTTTGGCGAGGCCATGCGCGCGACGCCGCCTTCTTTCCGGATGTCGGACGGAACGCGCTCGAGCGCCATCACGGCGCAGGCTCCGGCGTCCTCGGCAATGCGCGCCTGCTCGGCGTTGGTCACGTCCATGATGACGCCGCCCTTGAGCATTTCCGCGAGGCCCACCTTCACGCGCCACTGATCGGTTCCGTAATTTCCGTTGCTTCCCATCGTCGCTGTCATTCTTTTTCTCCTCGCTCAATTTTCCGGCGCCCTGAACGCCCCAACCTCGACAAATCACCAGTCACTAGTCGCCAGCCACTAGTCACCAGTCACTATTCACCGTGACTTATATTTTTCGCGGTCGATGACGACAAACCGTCCTTCGCCGCGGGCCAGCAAATCTCCCGCTTCATTCCGAATCTCTCCTTCATGATACAACTGACGGCCGTCGCGGCGCGTCACAAATCCCTCCACCACGATTTCCGAGTTCACGCGGATGGGACGCTTGTACTCCACGCGCAGCTCTGCCGTGACGGCGTGCTCGGAGTGAAACCGGGCCGCTTTGCCCATGGCTTCGTCCAGAAGCAAGGCAATGATCCCGCCGTGAAGGAAGCCCGAGCCGCCCTGGTATTCTTCGCCCAGACGGAAGCGGCCCACGATGCGCTGGCGCGCGTCATCCTGTTCGAATACCAGCCGCATTCCACGCGGGTTCGCGCCACCGCAGCCGAAGCACGGGTTGTCGGGTTTTGGATCGAGCTTCATTTCTAATGCCTTCTTGGGCGACTTGCTTTAGCAGCACAGGCTTCAGCTTGGGGGGTTTCGCGTTGCCGGGCAGAAAACCCACAGACTGAAGTCTGTGCTACTTAAAACCTTCACACCAACGCTACGCGCGGGACTTCCGCGCGGCGGGCTCCTCGCTGGCGCTTGCGCATTTCTGCGCGCAACACATCGGCGAGCGTCGCGATTCCTCGCGCGATCTCGCGCTCGGCAACGCCCGCGAAGCCGAGGCGCAGCGTATTTGGCTGCGGATTCTGAAAATAAAAATATCGGCCGGGGGCAAACACCACGCCGCGTTCGCGCGTGTGAATCAACAATTCGTTCGAATCAAATCCCGGTGGCAGTTCGACCCAAACGCACATGCCGCCCTCAGGACGCGTCCATTTCGTTCCGGAAGGCATATGGCGGCCCAGCGCCTGTTCGAGCGCAGCCAGGCGTCTGCTATAGGCCTTGCGGGTACGTTCCAGGTGACGGCCGAGATGTCCGCGACGCACATATTCGGCCAGGATGGCTTGAGCGAGATGCCCGGTGTGCAAATCGGTGGACTGCTTCACCAGGCGCAGGCGCTCGATTACATTCGAAGGGGCGACGATCCAGCCCACGCGCATTCCCGGAAACGCAATCTTCGAGAAGCTGTCGACCTGAATGACGATGTTCGAACGGTCGAGCTGCTTTAGCGACGGGACGCGCTCGCCGCGGGCGCTCAGGCGCGCGTAGATGTGGTCTTCGACGACCGGCACTTGAAACCGCGCGGCGATCTCGAGCAAACGGCGGCGTTCGGCAACCGGCAGCGTCGTCCCGGTCGGATTGTGAAAGTCCGGCGTGAGGACCATCATCTTCACGCGGTTCTGCATGAGCACCGCTTCGATCGCGGAAACGTCCACGCCGGGAATCATGCCGGGGCCGGATTCCGTTCTTACCGGGACTCCCAGAATTCGGGCGCGCGCGCCGGTAAAAACGGCCAGCGCGCCGGGATACGCCGGGTTCTCGAGCAAGACCGTGTCGCCCGGGCGCAAGAACGCTCTGCAGACCAGATCGAGCGCCTGCTGGCAGCCATCGGTGATCAGCAAATTTTCGTCGCCCGCTTCGTATCCCTCCGCGCGGAGCATGGCGACGAGCGCCTGCTTCAGCGGCGGGTATCCGTCCGACGGGCCGAACTGAAGAATTTCGGTTCCTTCGCGCCGCCAGACCGCGTTCGAGCACTTTCTCAATTCCTCGATGGGGAAAAATTCGGCGGCTGGCCTGGCCATCACGAAAGAAATGGAACCGCGCGGGGCGGCCTGCGCCAGGCGGCTTAAGATTTCCTCGCCGCGCTCGTCGGCAAACAGCGATTCCCAGCGGAGGCCTCCGTCGACAGAAGTCGGATGCGGGACGGCGGAAATTTTTCTGGCCACGCTTTCGCCGCGAATGAAAGTGCCGCGCCCTACGTGGCCGCTGATGAGGCCTTCGGATTCGAGTTCGGCGTAGGCGTTCGCGACGGTGGTGCGGTGAACGCCCAATTGCGTGGCGAGTTCGCGGCTTGCGGGAATGCGTTCTCCCGGACGCAGATCGCCTCCGTGAACCAGGGCGCGGATCTGATCGCGCAACTGGATGTAGAGCGGGACGTGGCTTTCGGGTTGGAGATGCAGTGGAATCATTGGCTCATCCAATCAGGCCAATCTATAATATCTTTTTCGGGTGTAAAGAGCCAATTTGTCTTTTGTGTTTTTAGTCGCACAGGCTTCAGCCTGTGGGGTTTGACTTTCGCGGGCGGTACGAAAACCAACAGGCTGAAGCGTGTTCTACTTAGGCCCGGCGCGGGGTAAACTGCATCTCCCATTTATTGGTTTGGTGCACTGGAACCGGTGCGAAAAGAGAAGGAGCACACAGAATGGCTGACCAGAAACCCCTGCAAGGCAAGATCGCGATCGTGACTGGGGCGAGCCGGGGGATTGGCCGCGCGATCGCGCTGCGGCTGGCGCAGGATGGCGCGACGCTGGTCCTGGCCTCTCGGACCGAAGCAGATCTGGCCAAAGTTGCTATGGAGATCAAGTCGGGCGGCGGCAATGCGACCACCGTCGCGGGGGACCTCCGCGAACCCAGCGTTCCTGCTGCGCTGGTGGGTGTTGCGCTTAAAGCCCACGGAGCCATCGACATCGTCGTGAACAATGCGGGCGCGACAAAACGCGGGGATTTTTTTGAATTGACGGATGCCGACTGGGCGGATGGGTTCGCGCTGAAGTTTATGTGCGCAGTACGCCTCACGCGCGCCGCGTGGCCTCACCTCAAGGCGCGACGCGGCTCTGTGCTGAACATCATCGGCGCGGGGGGACGCACCCCTAGCGCGGAATTCACCATTGGCGGGTCGGTGAACGGAGCTTGCCTCTCGTTCACGAAGGCGGTCGCGGACATCGGCATTCAGGACGGCGTTCAGGTGAACGCGATCAATCCGGGGCGCGTTAAGACGGACCGGCTGAAACAGTTGCTCGTGGACGAGGCCGCGCAACATGGCGGCGATATGGACGCTACCCTGGAAGCGATCGTGCGCAAGTCAAGTATCGTCCGGCTGGGCGAACCCGAGGACGTTGCGAATCTCGCGGCGTTCCTGGTGTCGCCGCAATCGCGGTACATGCAGGGCGCGCTGATCGATCTCGATGGCGGGCAGACGAAGACCATCTAGTGGCTTGAAAGCTTGCGGAACAATCGAGTAGCACAGCCACTCTTGGCTGAGCGGTTTTGTGACGCGATGGGGCAGCTGCCCATCAAGCCACAATCGCAAAACCCACACAGCCAAGAGTGGCTGTGCTACATGTAAAGCCAAAATATTGAACCGTGATAAGCTCCCTTTTCAGGCAGCCTGACAATGAGGAAATTACAGAGCAAACTGGGCGTGGCCACGTTGGCGGCGGCGTTGCTTGTCCTTCCATGTAAATTGGCGAAGGCGCAATCGTCCGATCAAGCCTCGGCCAAGAAGAGAGCGATCACCGATCTCAAGGAGGTTGCCTACGCCGGGGACGTGAACGCGCAAGTGCAGTTGGGCGTGATTTACCTGACCGGAGACGGCGTGGCGAAGGACGAGGCGGAGGCCTTGAAATGGCTTCGCAAGGCCGCGGATCAGGATAGTCCGCTCGCCGAGCGTTATTTGGCGGAGATGTATTTCAAGGGGCGAGGCGTTCCTGCGGATGTCGCGGAGGCCGCAAAATGGCTGCGCCTTGCGGCCGAACAGGGCGACGCGGAGAGCGAGCACAACCTCGCCGTCCTTTACAGCCAAGGCTTGGGCGTGCCCAGAAATTTGAAGGAAGCGGCGAATTGGATGCACAAAGCCGCGATGCAAAATCTTGCCGCAGGCGAGCAAGGTTTGGGAGTCCTGTACGAGAACGGCGACGGCGTGCCCGAGGATCCCGTCGAGGCGGCGACGTGGTATCGAAGAGCCGTGGATCAGAACTACGTGCCCGCGATGAATAATCTCGCCCTGCTAATGGCCACCTCCAAAGAACCGAAGGTCCGAAACCCGCAAGCGGCGATTGCACTGGCAACCAAAGCCGTCGCCGCCGGAAGCAATCCCGATTACCTCGACACCCTGGCCGCAGCCTATTTCGCCGACGGACAGAATGACAAGGCGGTGGAAACGGAAGAAAAGGCGCTGGCCCGCGATCCGGACAATGATTCGTACAAGAAGGCGATGCAGAAGTATTTGGCCGCCGCGCACGGAAGCCGCTGAGTAGTGCAGTGTCGGACTTTCAAAGGCCGTCTAAAAGAAAATTCGCTGGCATGCCAGTTTCCGAGAATCCCGTTTATCAGGCGTGATGTTATTATCGCAGCCATTCATGTTCTGTCCCGAATGCCAAGCCGAGTATCTGCCCCACGTTCGCCTCTGCTCCGATTGTCGTGTGCCTCTGGTAGAGCATCTTCCTGCAACCCACGGCGATTCGAATTCCGAAGCGGTTTCCGGTGTTGGAGTTCTCAAGGAATTGGCACCGATATTTGCTATCCCCTTCGTGGCCATGGGGACCGCCCTTCTTTTAGGGCTTACTCTCAGAACTAACCCATGGAGCATTCAAATTGTCTCGCCCATTCTGCATACATATACTGTGTTCCTGTTCGTATTTTGTGACACGGGTAGTCGAGGCGGTAAGGGTTTGAAAGGATATAGCCTACTTGAGAAGGCAGTTAGGGAAAAGCTTCCTCTGCTCTTTTACATCCACGCGGCGTTTCTTTCAGTCTTGTTTGCAGTGGAAACGAGTGTCTTGTTGTTACGCCCCCACTTGTCGCGTTTCTTGGCTTGGGAGATGGGTAGGTCGGACCCTTTTTTGGACTTCTTCGACTTAATTGTTCTTCTAACTGTCGTCGCTATCGCCGGTACCCAGATAACTATTTCCAGAAGAATTTTAGGGCGGGCGCTGAAAAGAAAAAGTGATGATTCTTGAGAGACCCAAGTCTCGATAAGTCCGCTTCTCGGAAACTGGACTACATCTGAAGACTGGATCCCTACTTGCTCGAAGTGCTCTGCCCGAGCTTGCGCAGGCGGTCTTGTAATTTGCGGCGCAGGACCGACGGAGTATTGGGATTGAACGCCACGAGATACCACAGCGGCTGGCTGCGGTCTTTGGCCAGCCAGGCGAGCGTGGTGGGGTCGGCGTTTGGATGGCGCGCGACGTTTTCGCGGATCGCGGCGTAGGGATGCTTGGCCAGGCGGGCCAGCGTCTTGGACGTGACTTTCGGATGTTCGCTGATCAGGCGAAGGAGGTAGAAATCGGACTGGGGCGCTTCACGCTCGAGCTTGTCCAGCATTTCGGATTTGGAATCGGCATTCAGGACCAAGCCGACTTTTTCGTCCCAGGACGAATTGATGTGATTGAGTTCGCGCGTGCGTTCGTGAATCAGCTCCTCGATTACGCGGCGCTCCTGATTGAGACGCACTTGCGGCACGGCGGTCGTCTCCAGAGAATCAAGCACGCGGAGAAGGTGCTGGCGCTCCCCAAAGACAATCTGCGTCGTGCGCGGGGTGGAACCCTTGGACGGCGACTGCACCAGATCAGAGCGTCTCATCGCTACCTCACTCAGTAAAATCGAGTTCGCTTGCCAGATTTGCCAGCTCATCGTCTTGGATGTACAAACTCCTTGAATCGAGGTACAAGCCGGCTTGCATCTGCCGTTTCAGCCACAATCCGGTGACATCTATTTTCTGCTCGCGGGACAAGCGGTCGCGCCCGCGCTCAAATCGAGCCAGGCTCAAACCGGAAATTCCAACCACGGCTTCTTCTCCATTGACTCGAAAGAAGAAAAGTTCAGGCCGGTCCCCCTGGGTCAAAAAACCTGCACGGACAAAGTTAATTTCGAGACGGTTGCCGTCAGGCCCCACGACCTCGAACCGCTCGTAGAGGGGCTCGTAAGTCATTTTGAATTATCCGACCGGTTACCCCGAGTGTAAAGTTTCGGGCGCGGCGGAGGTTCCATCCGTGCAACAGGATGCGGGGCCAAAGCTGCTGTAAATTGGCAGGCACGCGTATTGTCAGGCCACATGTGTCGCTCCTGCCGGGGCTTTCCCGTCTTGGATTGCGCGTCTTCCCACGCCTCTCGGTGTGGGCTACGGTCTGCCGCCCCTCCGAGGCTCCTGGAAAAAACATGGCGCGCTGCGTCCCTCTACCTATCATCTTTTGGGATGGATTGCCATTCTTGGCCAAACCGCGTAATTTGGAAATGAGAAAATTATGGGGTGATCGCAGTCTGGAGGAGTAGCCATGTCGGCATTTGAGGATCACAAGGATGAGCTTCAACACTACGAGCAGATGCTCGGGGCGCACCGCGGGCGATTGGCCGTGACGCTGGACCGCGTGACCAACGCGATGGTGCTCGTGGGACAGCATGGCGTGTATTGCCACAGCCAGCGCGATCCCACCAAGCCTACGATGGACATTCAGATCATCACGGACGAATTGCGCAAGGCCAAGGAGCTGATCCAGAGCGTCATGGAAGACTTGCGGGTGGAGAGGGAGAATCGCCTGCGGGCTAACTAGCAGGGTTTTGTAGCACAGACTTCAGTCTGTGGGGGTTTGTAAGGAAATTCTGGCCGCTGGCGTTAGCCGAGATCTGATGGAAACCCACAGACTGAAGTCTGTGCTACTGGAAGCCTACTTCCCTGCCAGGAACGGATTCATCGCGCGTTCTTTGCCGATCGTGGTGGTTTCGCCGTGTCCTGGATACACGATGGTGTCGTCGGGAAGCTCGAGTAATTTTCCTTTTATTGAATTTATGATTCCGCTGAACGAGCCTCCCCAGAGGTCGGTGCGGCCGATGCTCCCTGCGAATAGCGTGTCCCCGGCAAATAATTGGCCGGTTCCGCGCAGGGCGGATTTCGCGGCGGTCGCGTCCGCGGGTGCGGCCGGCATATCCGATGGCATGAATAGGCAAATGCTGCCGGGCGTGTGGCCGGGCGTATGAAGAATTTGCGCTTCGTAGCGGCCCCAGCGAATCACGTCGCCTTCACGCACCAGTCGATCGATTTTTATGACTTCCGGGGTTTTCCAGCCAAGCCACGTAGCTTGCACCTCGAGCATACGATACAGATCCAAATCGTCCGCATGTATATAGACAGGGGCGCCGGTTGCTTCCTGCACGCGGCGCAATCCGACGACGTGATCGATGTGCGTGTGCGTCACCGCGATGGCGGTGACTTTTAAATGATGCCGCTCGATTACTTCCAGGATTCGGGCGGCATCGTCGCCCGGATCGATGACGATCGCTTCGCGGGTCTGGGGATCGCCGACGATGTGGCAATTGCACTGCAACATGCCGACCGGGAGAATTTCGTGGATGAGTTTTTGGGGCTCTGGCATACGGCTCAATATAACATTGGAAGGCTCGCTCGTAGGACAGCCACTCGTGGCTGTCCCGGCGGAGTTTCTTGGGACTAACGGGGACAGCCAGGAGTGGTTGTCCTACTAAACGCACAGTAAATTATTCTTCTATGATGGTATTGTAGTTATTGAGGATTTCTACTGAATATGCCTCTCGAAAGTCCATTACTTGGCCTGCACCAATCCTCTGGCGCAACGATCGGCGAATATTTCGGCACGCGGCTGCCGGCGCGCTTTGGTGAATTCACGGAGGAGTACGCGGCGCTGCGCAGGGCGGTGGCCCTTGTAGACTCGAATTATCGAGCGGCCTTGTCGTTCGCCGGCCCCGACCGGCATCGCTATCTGAACGCCCTGCTGACTTCGAATGTCCGCGATCTGAAACCCGGGCAAGGAAGCGTTGGACTGCTGCTGAATCCGCAAGGTCACATCCTCGCGGAGATGGAGACATTTGCGCTGGAGTCCCGAATCCTGGCGATCTCTCATGCGATGGTCAACGAACGGACCTATTCCACGTTCAGCAAATTCATCATTATGGACGATGTCGAACTCGAGGACGTGACCTCCTTCACGGGAACGCTGGACCTGGTGGGCCCGCGCTCCGCGAAACTGCTTTCGGAACTTGGCGTGGGAAACTTTGCGGATATGCCCCTGCTTTCACACAAGGAAGTAAAGCTCGGGAAATTCACATGCCGAATCGTTCGCCAAGAAATCGCTGGCGAACCCGCCGCTACGCTGATCGTTTCTCGTGAATACCTTGCGAATCTATGGCGCGAGCTTTCCGCGCGCGTCCGCGCCGTTGGCGGAGTGCCCGCTGGGATGGAAGCTCTTAACTCCGTGCGCCTGGAATTGGGCGCGCCCTGGTTCGGCATCGACTTCGGCGACAAGCAAATACCGCACGAGGCGGGCCTCGAACAAACGCACATTAACTATGCAAAAGGATGCTACACCGGTCAGGAGATCGTGGAGCGGGTTCGCTCGCGCGGTCACGTCAACCGGCGGCTCACGGAGCTGCAGTTTTCCGCCGCCGTGGCCCCGCCTCCCGGAACGAACTTGCTGCACGAGGGAAATGAAGCCGGCAGCGTCACGAGCACCGGGTATTCTCCATTGCTCGGCCGGGCGATCGGCCTTGGTTACGTGCGGCGCGAGCATTCCGCCCTCGGAACGCGCCTGGATGCTTCGGGAATTCCCGCGGAAGTGATTGCCCCTCCCCTGCAGACAAAAAAAACTCCGGCGTGAAATGCGCCGGCCAGCATTGTCCTAATTTGAAAGTTTCCTCCTTTCAGGAGGGCCGAGCTTCAGCTCGGCCGTTCAGGTTGCGTTAAATTGCGGGCTTAAGCCCCTGAAGCTTCAGGGGTTAAAACCCCTTATTCGACGACGCTTTTCGTCGGGACTGAAGTCCCGACCTCCTATGGAACCTCGCCCCGGCACAACCTTTCAAATTAGGACAGTGCCCGCCGCCCGTCGCGTTTGAGTATTTGCGCGAGTTCCGGTATCGTTTCCTACTTTATGGGCAATGGATTTCCGTGCGGAGACGCGCATTTATGAAGGCCATTGGAATGATGTTCCTTTTTTGCGGATTGCTTCTCGCCGGCTTCGCTTCGCCGGTGCGCGCACAGGATGGGCCGGAGACGGATGGGAACGAGATTGAATTGTGGACGACGGGAGGACATGGAACGAATGGGATCACGCAGCACACGGGCGTTTGGACCGCGGGCTTTCGCTACGGCTGGGTCATCACCGCGCCGCATGGTCCGGGATTTCTACGCGGACGATTCGAGTACGCGGTTGACGCGGTTCCGGTCTTCGTGGTGTTTCAGCCGACGAATACCGCGTACGGCGCCGCGATAAATCCTTGCGCGCTGATTTGGGATTTCGATACGCAAGGGCGCGTCGTACCCTATATTGAACTCGGGGGCGGCGTTCTTTTTACCAACACTCAAGTTCCGCCGGGAACTTCCCGCCTAAACTTCACGACGGCGGGCGCGGTGGGCGTGCATTTTCTCGCGGGCAAGGTGAATTGGACCGCGGATGTGCGCTTCATGCACATCTCGAACTCGGGGTTGCAAGCGCTTAATCCCGGCATCAACACTGTGCAATTGCGGCTGGGATTGGGATGGTTTACTCATCCTCGCCACTAGGCGCAGGGACTGCCAGCATTGATCTCAGGGCGGCCCCAACTCTCGCCACTCTCTGTACGACCGACCTTTTCAAATCCATAAATCACTACCGGCTCAAAGGACCTGCCGCGATCATATCGATTTCGACGCGCGCGCCGGGCGAGCTCAAATTGTTGATGCAGATCGTGGTGCTGGCCGGCCGCCACTCGCCGAAGTAGCCGTTCATTACCTCATGCATGGCGTCGGCCTCGCGCATGTCCGTCAGGTATTTAGTGACCTTGATGACGTTGCGCCAGGTCAACTTCTTGTGGTCGAGAACGATCTTGATGTTTTCCATCGCGCGGCGCGTCTGCTCGCGAATGTCGTCGGGTTGAACGTGCTCTTGGGGAACATGTGGATGTTTGTGATAGAGAGGGGACGAAGTCGCCCCGGAAATGAAAACGAGTTCCGCTGGCGTTTCAACACTCACCGCCGGAGCGTACGGCATCGTCGCGGCCTCTTCCGGTTTTGGTTGCACAGCCTGAATGTTGGTCAAAGTTTCCTCCCCGCGTGGGATGCGCCATCATATCGTTTGGCTCGCTGACAATGCCATGAAGTTTCCGGTTTGTGGGCGGCTGTAGGGGCACGACATGTCGCGCCCCTACGATTGCAACACCTGCACACTGAAGCGGTATTTATTGAATAAAGCTGAGGGACTTCCGGGACGCAATTCCCATAGGAGAACTTTGTTACGCGATGTTCAGGGCGCGCTTGAAGCTGCCGCGTTCGTTGGTGATTTTTTCTTGCAGTTGCAGGATGGCATAGAGCAGAGCCTCGGGCCGGGGCGGGCATCCGGGAACGTAGATGTCCACGGGGATGATCTGGTTAACTCCCTGCACGATGGCGTAATTGTTGAACACGCCGCCGGAAGTCGCGCAGGCGCCCATCGAAATCACCCACTTGGGCTCCGGCATTTGCGCGTGAAGCTGCTTGATGACCGGCGCCATTTTCTGCGAAACGCGCCCGGCGATGATCATCAAGTCGGCCTGGCGAGGCGAAGGACGGAATACTTCCGAGCCGAAACGCGCCACGTCGAAACGCGACGCGGCCATCGACATCATCTCGATGGCGCAGCAGGCCAGACCGAAACCCAGCGGCCAGATGGAACTCTTGCGCGCCCAGTTCACGGCCTTGTCGAGCTGCGTGAAGATGATTCCTTCGTCCTGCAGCAGCTTGCCGAAATCGTCCGGCTTTTCCAGGGTCACGTTCTTGCCAACGGATGTGCTCATGAGGCCTCGTCGTTCCAATACATTTTCTCACACTCTCTCGTTCCGTTCCACTCATGCGCGGGAGGAGTTGACTAGCGGAGACGATATGTGAAAACCATGTGAATTTACGCAGGGCTGTATTGACATGGCTGCGAGGGGAGTCGCACAATCGCGGTGATCGTTCCCGGTTCTCATCTCTGAACCGCGGACTCCCGCCCCGAAAAACCGAAAAGGAGACTCTTATGCCAAACCAGGTAAAACCCGTTCCGGAAGGATTGCGCAGCATGACGCCAAATCTTGTGTGCCGCAACGCGGCGCGCGCCATCGAATACTACAAGACGGCGTTTGGCGCCACAGAACACCGTAGAGAAATCGGACCCGGCGGCGAGATCATACACGCGGAATTGCAGATCGGCGACTCGAAATTCTTCGTCAACGACACCATGAGCAAGACGGCCATACCGACCCCGGGTGAAGGGGCCAGCAACCCCATGTACATCCACTTGTATGTCCCGGACGCTGATGCGATTTTTAACCGCGCGGTAAAAGGAGGCGCCAGGGTCGATATGCCCTTGCAAGACATGTTCTGGGGCGATCGCTACGGGAAGCTGACCGACCCGTTCGGCCAGCAATGGGGTATCGCCACGCATATCGAAGATGTGGCTCCAGAGGACATGAAGCGCCGGCAGGACGCATTCTTCTCCAAGGCCGCGCGTCAAAATTAATCTGCGGTTCAAGACCGAACGTAAATCGCGCTGGGCCTAGCACTACATTCAAGTGGGGCGTCGCGGCATTCGTGTCTTCACGCTCACCAGGACAGGCGAAGACGTTGACAGGCGGGAACGCGCGCCGTACCCTACTTTCAGGCGCTTCCCTATGGACCTGTTTGAAGAAGTCGTAAAGCTCCGGCGCGCCGGAAAGCGCGGAGCGCTGGCCACGATTGTCCACACCAACGGCTCGATCCCGAGCTATGAAAGCTCGCGGATGCTCGTGCGCGAGGATGGGTCGATTGCGGGCACGATTGGCGGCGGCTGCGTGGAAGCGGAAGTGTGGGCGGCGGCGAAGGAAGTGATGCAGGCCGAGGCGCCGCGCAAGATGACCTTCAGCCTGAACAACGAAGCCAATTACGATAACGGCTTGATTTGCGGCGGGACGCTTGAAATTTTTGTGGAGCCGATCCTGCCGCAGCCGATCCTTTACATTTTCGGCGGAGGCCACGTTTCGATCGCGCTCGCGAACGCGGCGAATACGGCGGGCTTTGCCATCGGCGTTGTCGACGACCGCGAATCGTTTGCCAACCGCGAGCGATTTCCGATGGCGCAGGAGATTCACACCAGCTTCGAGGAAGCGTTTGAGAAGATCAAGCCCACCGCCGCGACGTACATGGTGATCGTCACGCGCGGGCACAAGGACGACATGCACGTCCTTCGCTGGGCCGTGAGCACTTCGCCGCGCTACATCGGAATGATTGGCAGCAAGCGAAAGGTGCTTTCGGTTTACCGCGCGCTGGAAAAAGAAGGCATCCCGCTGGAAAAATTTGCGAGCGTGCATGCTCCCGTGGGGCTGGACATTGGAGCGCTGACGCCGGAAGAGATCGCCATCAGCATCACGGCCGAACTGATCGCGATTCGGCGAGGCGCGAATAATCTGCCGCACAAGGCCGTCAACGTCGAACACGCAGCACCGGCTTCGGTTCACAGCGAACGTTCATCGTAAATTTTTGAGTAAAGGAACCCGTTTGCTTGCCGCCGTTATCCTCTCCGCCGGCGCTTCGAGCCGGATGGGAAGACCGAAAGCCCTGCTTCCCTACCGCGAAGGGACCTTCCTCGAACACTTGATCGAAGTGACGCGCCATCCGCGCATTGGCGTGACGCGCATCGTGCTGGGCGCGGGCGCGGAAGTGATCCGGACGATTGCGAAACTCGATCCGTCGGTCGTGGTCCTAAATCCCGAGTGGGAGCAAGGGCAACTTTCCTCCATTTGCGCGGGCCTGCGCAGTCTCGAGGGAGTCGATACAGACGGAATTGTGCTCTGCCCCGTCGATCATCCTTTGGTGAGCGCGCGCCTGGTCAGCGATTTGGTGGAACGGTTTTACGAGGAAAAGAAGGCCATCGTTCTTCCCACATACAATGGCCGCCGAGGCCATCCCGCGATTTTTTCAAATGCGCTGTTTAGCGAATTGCTCGCCGCGCCTGCGGACAAGGGCGCGCGCTCGGTGGTGTGGGCTCACGCCGGCGACGTCCTCGAAGTCCCAACCGACGAAGAAGGCGTCGTCCTGAATATCAATGATCCCGACATGCTGAAGCGCGCGATCGGACCGGAGGCGAACTAGCCGCAGCGGCACGTGGACGCAGTGAAAAGCCTGAATTGAGATTTTCCTTCCGTGTTTTCTCCGTGCTCTCTATGTCCTCTGAGTTGAATCTTTTCTAGTTCAGCTTGGCAAGCAGGGCCTGAACGGCGTCGCGCGCGAGTTGCGCGCCATGCAACGTGGCTTGCGGGAGGCCGCCCAGCGCTTCCGAGATTTGCTCGGAAGTGATGGCACGCGCCTCGGCCGGAGTTTTTCCGCGCAGCAACTCCGTCAAGAGGGACGAACATGCCAGCGCGGTGACGCAACCGCGCGTGCGGAATCGCGCCTCCGCGATGCGGCCAGCCTCGATGCGAGCGGAAAGCTCGAGGATGTCGCCGCAAACGGGATTTTCCACGGAGACCGTGGCGGTCGCGGCGTCGAGCGTGCCGGCATTTCGCGGGTTCTGAAAATGATCGAGGACTTCTGCGCTGTACATGGAGGCAGTATAACTCGTTCCTTGATCCCAGTAGGACGGGCTTCAGCCTGTCGGGTTTGGGCTTTCAGTCGCGGCACAAAAGCGACAGGCTGAAGCCTGTCCTACTTAATCCCAAGCAATTTTGCGGCGGTTTCGCCTAGGATGGCGCGCTGATCGGCTTCGCTCAGGCCGGCGGCGCCGAGGACGAAATCTGCTTCGCGAGAGTCGCCCATGAAGGGATCGATCACGTCGAACGGAAAATCCGTGCCGAACAGGACGTGGCTTGCGCCGACTTCGGCGACCAGATGGCGCAAGCCTTCCGCTGTGAAGACGATCGAGTCGCAATAGAGTTGTTGCTTGAAATATTCGCTGGGATGTTTTTTCACGGGCTTGCAGCGATTGCTGAGTTCGGCGCAATGGTCCGTGCGGCCTGCGTACGAGGGCAAATAGCCGCCGCCGTGCGAGCCGCAGATTTTCAGGCCGGGATAGCGGTCCAGCGTTCCCTCGAAAATCAGGTGAGTGAAGGCCACGGTCGTTTCCAAAGGATTGCCTACGATGTTGGGCAGAAATCCGTTGCCCTGAAAGCGCTTCAGACCTTCGACAAAGGTTGCGGGATGCAGAAGCAGAAGGATTCCCAGTTCCTCGGCCTTGGCCCACACCGGATTGAATCTAGGATTTGCAAGTTCGTCGCCGTTCACGCTGCCGGCAATTTCAAATCCGCGGAATCCCAACTGCTTTACGCCGTGTTCCATTTGCTCGACGGCCATGTCGGGATGCTGCAAGGCCAGTCCGCCGAGGCCCACGAAACGGTCCGAATGAGCGGCGCACAATGCGGCAATTTGTTCATTCTGGCGCGCGACGATCTTGGCGGCAAGATCGCGGTCGGCCCAATAGTTGTACGCGGGGGCGAGACTTACGGCCTGGATGTCGATACCGTGCTCGTCCATGTGGCGAAGGCGCGCTTCCACATCTTTTGTGGGGCTGAGAAACGCGCCATCGAACGTGGGCGGGCCGCCGTTGGGAATCAAGGCCTCCGGATGGCCATCGATCAAATCGTGCAGGTCCACGTAGCAGTGCGCGTGAATATCGATCGTGCGGGCGCGGCGGCCTCCTACCGTGATTTGGCGGCGCTTCCCTGGCGCGCCCGATTGTTGAGCGCCAGCAAATGCGCGCGTCAGGCCGCAGTTTACGAAGCAGAGGCCCGCGGACGCTCCAGCGAGATTCTTTAGAAATTTTCTGCGGCCGGGCAAGATTCCTCCTCGAAATCCCTTTCCGAAGATTCTGTTAACCGACGGAGCTTTCATTTTTACAGATTGCGGTGGGGCTCGAGTAGCACAACCCCCCTTTGTCTCAGGGCACCGTCTCGGCCGGGAGCGCATCGATCGTACGTGCCGCAAAAACCCACAGGCTGAAGCCTGTGCTACTTAAAACCAACCGTTAAGGAATGTCGACGCATCTTAGTTCCAGCAACAGGACGAGGTCAACGACCTGCCTCTTAGATTCACTGAAATGTAAAACCGTTTGCCCGGGGCGTCGATTCCGGGCATGATCAGGTGATCGGGTACAGGTAAAAAACCAGCAGTGCGCGAGCCGGTCATTCGGCATCTATCGAAAGCAGGAGGCTGTACGTCTAACACCCCCATGAAACGATTCCGGCTCTCGATTTCCTTGTTACTTCTAGCCATCTTTGCCGCGAGTGGAATTCTTGCCTGGAGCGCGCCGGCCGCCGACAAAGGCGAGGGCGTTCTCCTCTCGACCATGCAGGCGGAGTTGGAGCGCGCAAAAACCTCGTTGGAAAAATCCGATCCCGCGCCGTACTTCATCAGCTACGAAGTGTACGACCAGCACACCATGGTCCTCGCGGGAACGTATGGCACGATTGTTACCTCCAATCTGGGGAATCACCGCTGGGCGGACGTGACCATGCGCGTTGGCTCTCCCGCCATGGACAACACGCACAATGAAAACCGCGATTCCGGAATCAGCTCCGGCGCGCTTCCCCTGGCCGACGATCGGGACGCGATTGCGCGCACCTTGTGGGAGCTGACCGATCGGGAATACCGCCGCGCTACGCCCGCTTACGCCAAGGTGATGACCAACAATTCCGTCAATGCCGCGGAGGAAGACAAGTCTCCCGATTTTTCCCAGGAGGCTGCCCAGGCGCACGTGGAAACGCCAGCCGCTCCCATTGCGTTCAATCAAAAGGAATGGGAGGAAAAAGTTACGGAAATATTCCGCGCTCTTCCGGAAATATCCCGAAATTTACAGCTCCACGGTGACGTTGCAAGTCGAGCAGACGATTTCCTATTTTGTTTCCAGCGAAGGAAGCAAAGTGGAAACTCCAGGCCTGATGGCGAGGCTTGTAGTCGAGGCCAATACGCGGGCGGACGACGGGATGGATCTCGTGCGCGTCGAGACGTTTGAATCGACGAAGCCTGACGGGCTTCCTTCCGAAAAAGAGTTGACCGCCAAGGAAGAGAAAATGGCGTCGGACCTGAAGGCGCTGCGCGAAGCTCCCCTGGCCGAGCCTTTCGACGGCCCGGCGCTACTTTCCGGGCGGGCCGCCGCTGTCTTTTTCCACGAAGTGCTGGGGCATCGCCTGGAAGGCCATCGCCAGCGCGGCGACACGGAAGGACAGACGTTCACGAAAAAAGTAAATCAGCCGGTGCTGCCCTCGTTTCTGAGTGTGTACGACGATCCTACTCTGGGGACTATTAACGGCGTGCCTCTGTCGGGCTCGTACTCGCACGATGACGAAGGCGTGCCTTCGCAGCGCGTGCCGCTGATTCAAGACGGGATCCTCAAGAATTTTCTGATGTCGCGCATGCCGATCACGAATTTCTCGAAATCGAATGGCCACGGACGCCACCAGGCCGGGTTCATGCCAACCGGGCGTCAGGGAAACTTGATCGTGCAATCGACGAAGACGGTAAAAGATTCGGAAATGCGGGCGCAACTCATTGACGAAGTCAAAAAGGAAGGAAAGCCGTACGGGCTTTACTTTGAAGATGTGCAGGGAGGATTCACGCTGACGACGCGCGAGCTTCCGCAGGCTTTTCAAGTGCTTCCCGTGATCGTGTGGCGCGTGTATCCCGACGGGCGGCCGGACCAACTCGTGCGCGGCGTCGATATCGTTGGCACTCCGCTTGCGTCCTTGAATCGAATTTTATTGACGGGCGATAAGACGGAAGTTTTCAACGGAATCTGCGGGGCGGAGTCGGGCAGCGTTCCGGTATCGGCTTCGGCGCCGGCGATGCTTTTTAGTGAAATGGAAGTGCAGAAGCGGAGCGCCTCGCGCGAGCGTCCTCCGATTTTGCCGGCGCCTGGATTTGAAGAGTCATCCGGCGGTTCGACGCCAGCGTCACCGGCGGGAGGTGCGCGATGAGAATTTTCCGGCGCGTCCCCGCCTGGCATATGGCCGCAATTATTTCAGTTTTTCTGGCGGTCTCGCCCTTCGCAGCTTCCGCGCAGCAAAAACAACTTCCCGCCGACGCCGCTTCGGATCCCATTTTGCGCGCGCTTCAAGCGGAACTCACGCGCTCGAAGGCACAGCTCAAGATGGACAATGTCGATTCGCCGTTTTACATCGAATATCGCGTCTTTGACGTCGAGCAGCTCGATGCCAGCGCGGCGTTCGGCGCCTTGCGCGATCAAAACCGGACGCGGTTGCGATTACTCCGAGCCGTCGTGCGCCTGGGCGATTACAAACTCGACAGTTTCTTCAATGCCGGCCAGGGGATCAGCGACATTCTTCCGCTGGACAACGATGAACTTGCCATCCGTCACCAGGTCTGGCTGGCGACCGACCAGGCCTATAAGCGCGCCAGCGAGGCATTTTCCAACAAGAAAGCGCAGCTCAAACAACTGAACATCGACCAGCCCGTGGACGATTTCGCGAAGGCCGAGCCGGCCGTCTCCATCGGGCCGACGGCGAAGCTGGATGTGGACCCGGCCAAGTGGACGAAAATGCTGGAGTCCGCCACTGCCGTGTACAGGAGCGACACGCAGATTCAATCGTTCATGGCCAGCTTGAACTTCACAGTTCTCTCCCAGTATTTCGTGAACACGGAAGGCACGGTCACGCGGCACGGATCCGCGCATTACCAGATTACCTTGAGTGCGAGCGAGCAGGCGCCCGACGGGATGAGACTCGACCGCGCGCCGCAATTCACCGCAAACCACATCGAGGAGCTGCCGACGCCCGACGAGTTTCAGAAGGACGCGATCAAGCTGGTCGAGGATATGAAAACCTTGCGCGAGGCTCCCGTGGTGGACGAGGAATATCGCGGCCCGGTCCTGTTCTCGAATGACGCTGCTACCGACATGTTTTTCGAGCTGATCGTGCCCAATGTGTTGGGACGAAGGCCCCAGCCGGGTCGCCCTGCACGCACGGTCGGCGCGTTTGCCAGCAGTTGGAAGGCTCGCGTACTGCCGGATTTTATTTCGGTGGTGGACGATCCGACGGTGGACACGTTTGCCGGACATGGCCTCGGAGGAAGCTACAAGGTCGACGATGAAGGCGTTACCGCTGCTCCTGTCACCGTGGTGGACAAGGGAACGCTGGTGAACTATTTGATCGGGAGAGTGCCGATCCGCGATTTCCCGGTTTCCAACGGCCATGGACGGGCTTCCGGCAACGGCAATACGGCGCCCGCGCCCGGAAATTTATTTTTCCGGCCCGCCAAAACCAGCACGCGCGAAGAACTCAAGAAGCAGCTCCTCGACGAGTGCCGCACACGCGGATTGAAGTACGGGTACTTCGTGGATACGCTCGGGCCGCGCCTGGCGCCGCGCATGCTCTACCGGGTGTGGACTGACGACGGACACGAAGAACTTGTGCGCGGAGCGGTTTTTAATGAACTGGACATCCGCGCTTTGCGCAGCGATCTGGTCGCTGCCGGAGACGATCCGCTCGTCAGCAATCGCACCGGCTTGCCGTTCATGACCATTGTGAGTCCTTCGGTGATGTTTGACGAGCTCGAGGTCAAGCGCGCGGACAATACCAAGGAGAAGCTGCCCGACTACCCGGCCCCTGCTCTCACCGCCGGCCGCAACTGATTGCATGCGTTGTTGGGGAGGCTTTTTGTAGCACAGGCTTCAGCCTGTGGGGGGTTCGTATCGATTGCGAAAGTCAAAATCCACAGGCTGAAGCCTGTGCTACTTAACCCGTCTCCATTGACAACTAGTTGTCCATACAGGAAATGCAATTGCGCGATGGGCCGGACCTGCTAAGATATTATCGTCCATCGGCACAAGGATTTCTTCCGCAGCGGCCAGGCCTGGCGCTGTTTGTGCCCGGGGTGGGCGCCCGAAATCATTTGTTTTGGCGCTGGTGAATCGGCGCCACCCGGTTGCGTCGACCGCTAACAAGCCACGTCGTCTTGTCAGCCGAATCAAAATGGCGCACGGATTTTCAACGCCTGCGTGGCGGTTCGGGCGTAAAATTAATCGAGAGCCGCCAGGCGATCGCGGGGGCAAGCAATCATGGAAAGAGATGCCGACACAAACGTGTTAGGGATGGATCCCCAGGAAGTACAGGAGTGGGTAGAATCCTTCAACGAGGTCGTACGCGAAGAAGGGCAGGAATCCGCGATCACTTTGCTGGACCGGCTTCGCGGCCACGCTCAATCCCTCGGCATCGCTCTTCCCTTCACCGCAAACACTCCTTATCTGAATACCATTCCCCAGGAAAAGCAGGCCATCTTCCCAGGCGATCAGGAAATCGAGCGGCGCATCAAGAGCCTGGTTCGATGGAACGCGCTGGCGATGGTCGTTCGCGCGAACCGCGTCGACCACAGCATCGGCGGCCACATTTCAACGTACGCATCCGCCGCGACGCTGTTTGAAGTCGGCTTCAACCATTTTTTCCGCGGACGCACCGACGAGTTCGAGGGCGACACGGTCTATCTCCAGGGACATGCTTCTCCCGGCGTTTATGCGCGCGCGTTTCTCGAAGGCCGCTTGTCCATGAAACAATTGGAAAATTTCCGGCGTGAACTTCGGGAGGGCGGCGGGCTTTCTTCTTATCCGCATCCGTGGCTGATGCCGGAGTTTTGGGAATTTCCCACGGTGTCCATGGGCCTCAGCCCGCTCATGGCCATTTATCAGGCGCGGTTCAATCGCTATCTGGAAGATCGCAGTCTCAAGCCCCGCACGGACGCGAAAGTCTGGGCATTTCTCGGAGACGGCGAAACGGACGAACCGGAAACTTTGGGCGCGATCACGCTGGCGTCGCGCGAAAATCTCGACAACATTATTTTTGTCATTAATTGCAACCTGCAGCGTCTCGATGGTCCCGTGCGCGGCAACGGAAAAATCGTGCAGGAACTGGAAGCCGCTTTCCGCGGCGCCGGATGGAATTGCATCAAGGTTCTGTGGGGCAGCGATTGGGATCCGCTGTTTGAACGGGACACGGAAGGATTGCTGTCCAAGCGCCTGGGCGAAATGGTGGACGGCGAAACGCAGAAGATCAGCGTCGAATCGGGCGCGTACGTTCGCCAGCATGTGTTCGGTGGCGATCCGCGCCTCTTGAAAATGGTCGAGGATCTTCCGGACGAGGCGCTGCGAACGATGCGCCAGGGCGGCCACGACCCGCGCAAGGTGTATGCCGCCTACAAGGCGGCGTTCGATCACAAGGGTTCTCCCACCGTCATTCTCGCCCGCACGATCAAGGGCTATGGCCTCGGCGAGAGCGGCGAGGGACGAAACATCACGCACCAGCAGAAAAAGCTGAACGAAGAGGAACTTCGCGAGTTTCGTTCGCGCTTCGGCATTCCGATCAGTGACGAGCAGCTTGCGGAAACGCCGTTCTATCTTCCTCCGGAGGATAGCCGCGAAATTCAGTATATTCGCGCACGAAGGCAGGCCCTGGGCGGTTACGTTCCGGCGCGCAAGGTGCGGTCCAAGCCATTGGTGGCGGACCACGACGCGCTGTTTCGCGAATTTCTGACCGGCAGCGAAGGACGCGAAGTTTCGACGACCATGGCGTTCGTCGGAATGCTGCGCCAGATGCTGCGCGATCCCGAAATTGGCAAGGTTGTAGTTCCTATCGTCCCCGATGAAGCGCGCACGTTCGGCATGGAATCGCTTTTTCGGCAAGTAGGCATTTACAGCAGCCGCGGGCAGCTCTACGAGCCCGTCGACGTTCACACGTTGCTTTACTACAAGGAAGCGAAGGACGGGCAAATTCTCGAGGAAGGCATCACCGAAGCGGGCTCGATGGCATCGTTCATCGCCGCGGGTTCCGCGTATGCCACGCACGGGATCAATACGATTCCCTTCTTTATCTACTATTCGATGTTCGGACTGCAACGCATCAGCGATTTTATTTGGGCCGCGGCGGATATGCGATGCCGCGGATTCATGCTGGGCGGGACGGCGGGACGCACGACGCTGGCGGGCGAAGGACTGCAACACCAGGACGGCAACAGCCACGTTCTCGCCCTGCCGATTCCCACGATGCGCGCTTACGATCCCGCGTTTGCGTACGAGATTGCCGTTATCATCCAGGACGGCATACGGCGGATGTACAAGGACGGCGAAAATATTTTTTATTACATCACCGTCATGAACGAACCTTACGCGATGCCTGCGATGCCCGCCGGCGTGCACGAGGGAATTCTCAAGGGCATGTACAAGTTCCGCGCGTCGGAAAAAAAGAACTCGAAATTGCGCGCGCAACTCTTCGGCAGCGGCGCCATCCTGCGCGAGGCCTTGAAGGCGCAGGAAATTTTGGAAGAAAAATACGGCGTGTCCGCGGACGTGTGGAGCGTCACGAGCTACAAGGCTCTTTACACCGACGGGATCGATACGGAGCGCTGGAACCTTTTGCATTCGGGCGAGAAACCGCGCGTGCCGTATGTTACCGAATGCCTCGCGGATTCGGACGGCGTGCTGGTTGCGGCTTCGGATTACCTCAAGGCGCTGCCCAATCTCATCAGCCGGTGGACTCCGCGGCGTCTTGCATCGCTCGGAACCGACGGGTTTGGGCGCAGCGAAAGCCGCGCGGCGCTTCGGGACTTTTTCGAGGTGGATGCGCGATTCATTGCGCTGGCCACGCTGTATGAATTGTTTCGCGAAGGAAAAATTGGGTCGGAGATCGTGCAAAAAGCCGTCAAGGAGCTTGAAATCAACCTTGACAAGCCGAATCCGCTCTTCTCATAAAAATATGGACGTCAGCGCACCCCAGCTCACGGCGCGGAAATCAAGGAAGCCCGAACTCACCGTCGTTGCGGCGCTGATCCTCCGCGACTCGAAGATTCTGGTCTGCCAGCGGCGCCGCGACGATACCCACAGCCTGCAATGGGAATTCCCCGGCGGCAAAGTCGAACCCGGCGAAATGCCGAAGGAAGCCTTGGCGCGCGAGCTTCGCGAGGAACTCGGGGTCGAGGCAACGATCGGCAGGGAACTTTTTCGCACGCGGCATGGCTACCGCGAAGTTCAGCCGGAACTCGAGTTGATCTTCTTTCAGGCCATTATCGATCGGTCCGCCGTGCTGCAAAATCTGGTATTCGAGGGGTTCGAGTGGGCCGATCCCTCCGCGTTGCCGCAATACAATTTTCTTCAGGCCGACGAGGAATTTGTGGCTCTGCTCGCCTCGAACGCGATTCCCCTGGATGGGTCTTCGTAGGTAGGACAGGCTTCAGCCTGTCTGCTTTTGAAATTCGTCGATTTCGCCAAAAAAAATAAATTGCGGGAGTCTCGGTTGCTGGTTCACTGGATTTCGATTTAACAGAAAACCGGACAGGCTGAAGCCCGTCCTACGTGAGGGTCCTTCCCCCATCGACCACGATCACCTGTCCCGTCACGAATGCCGACTCCGCGAGGAACATGACGGCATCTTCAATGTCTTTCGCCGTGCCGGTGCGCTGCAGCGGGGCGCGGCGGATGAAATCTTCCGCAAGGTCCGGCGCATCGCCGGGAAACGAAATCGTGCCGGGAGCGATCGCGTTCACCGTAATCTCGGGCGCGAGGGCGCGCGCGAGGCAGCGCGTCAGCATGATGACTCCCGCCTTGGAGACGCAGTAATGCGTGTAGGCCGGCCAGGCGAGCAAGCCGCCGAGTGACGCGAAGTTGATGATCCTGCCGCGGCCGCTGCGCCGCAACATCGGCGCCGCAGCCTGGGAACACAAAAATTGCGATTTCAAATTTGTGTCGAGGATGCGGTCCCACTGCTCTTCGGTCAGATCCTCGAATTTCGCGGAAAAGAACATTCCGACATTGTTGACGAGGATATCCAACCGGCCGAATTCCTTTTCCACGGCCGCGAACAGCGCGGTTACATCCGCCCGCTTGGCGACGTCGGCCTGAACCGCCACCGCGCGCCTTCCCATCGCCACGATTTGCGCAACGACTTCGTCCGCCTGGGCCTTCGAGTCGCGATAGTTCACGACTACGTCCGCGCCTTCCGACGCGAGGCGCATGGCCACGCTTCGGCCGATGCGTTTGGCCGCGCCGGTTACCAGCGCTACTTTCCCCGCTAGAGACGCTTGCGACACGAATTTTCCCCTGTTCCCTTTCCGTGTGACATCCTATCCCATTTTTTTGGGATGGCACAGTCCCGCCGCGGCGGGACTGTGGGCGTTGGGCCTTGCATGGACGAAACCCCACAGGCTGAAGCCTGTGCTACTTGGAGCGCACCGGGAAAATGGATATGATGTGTCGGCTCTTTTCAAACCGATACGCGAGGAAAATCCGATGGAAACGATACGCACGGAAAACATTACATTGAAGGTTGCGGATGGAACGTCCATGAACGCTTACGTGGCGACTCCGGCGGAGGGCGCGAAGGCGCCGGGGTTGCTTGTATTTCAGGAAGCGTTCGGCGTGAACGCCCACATTCGCAATGTTACGGACCGCTTTGCAAAGCAAGGCTACGTGGCGATCGCGCCGGAACTGTTTCACCGCACGGGGCCGGGCTTCGAAGGCGTGTACTCGAATTTTCCGGCTTGCATGCCGCACATGCAGGCGCTTACGCCCGACGGATTAGTTGCCGACGCGCGCGCGGCGTTTGACTGGCTGCAGAAGAACCCGCGTGTCTTGCCGAACGCGACCGCCAGCGTTGGCTTCTGCATGGGCGGACGAGTCTCATTCCTCGCCAACTCGGCCCTTCCTCTGAAGGCGGCGGTTTCGTTCTATGGAGGCGGGATCGCGCCGGCGCTGCTTCCCCGCGCCGCTCAACAAAACGGGCCGATCCTGTTCTTCTGGGGCGCGCTCGACTCGCACATCCCGAAGGAACACATTCGCGCCATCATCGACGCCATGCAGGAAGCGAAGAAGACCTACGTGAACGTCGAATTCTCGGACGCGGACCACGGATTTTTCTGCGACGTGCGCCCCAGTTACAAGGAAACCGCGGCGAGGCAAGCGTGGGAGCTTGCGTTGAAATTTTTGGCGACGTATGTGAGATGAGGAGTGTGACTGGTGACTGGTGAAAAATCACCAAGACACGCTCTGCGCTTCAGAGGTCATCAATCGCGCATTCCTTATACGAATCACAAATCACGATTCACCATTCATCCACGCAAGTGGACTCAGGGCAAACGAATCACCAGTCACTAATCACCAGTCACCCCCGGGAGGGGCCACATGGATCAACGAATGCTGGACACACTGGCGATCAAAGAGGTCGTCGAAAACTGGGCTGTGTTTCGCGACTCTGGCGACTGGGAACGGTTTCGCACCGTGTGGCACGAAGACGGCATCATGATGGCGACGTGGTTTCAGGGAACCTTCGAGGAATTTATCCGAGTCAACCAGGAGGGTTGGAACAAGGGTGTCAGCATCCTGCACTTGCTCGGAGGAACATCGGTTGAAATCGCGGGCGCGCGCGCGATCGCGCAAACGAAGATGACCATTTCGCAGCGCGCGCCGGTGCATGGCGTAGTAGTGGACGTCCTTTGCACGGGGCGCTTCTACGACTTTTTTGAAAAGCGCAAGGATCGCTGGGCTATTGTTTTGCGGCGGCTCTTTTACGAAAAAGACCGCATGGATCCTGTCGATCCATCGAAAACGGTGCAGCTGGATCCGAAAATCCTCGCGCAATTCCCGGAAGGCTACCGTCACCTGGCCTATCTGCAATCCGGCCTCGGATTCAAGATCAAGGTGGATATGCCGGGACTCAGGGGTCCCGACGCCGACGCGCTGTACGCTCTGGGGAAAAAATGGCTGGCGGGAGAGGCGCTTTGAAGAAGGCGGGCCAATTCACCAACAATGGCGGAGACCCTAAATTTAAGGGCAAATATTCCGAGGAGCATTGACCGAGAAGCCTACGACGAAGTCTTTACTTCGCATTCCGGGAGGGCTACCGGCGAGCTATCCGCCCGCGCAAGGGCTTCGAACGCCGACATGGTAGTCGAGCGAGCGGTGGCTGCCATTTTCTCAACGTGAAGCAGACGGACAGCAACACCGAACTCCCCGAAGGGCAATTGTTCGACCCGCACCACCTCACCCAAGTACTCCAGGTTGAGGCATCCGAATGCTGGAACAACATGTAATTGAATCCCTGGCTGGTAGGAATCTCTATCCGTGATGAAGTAGAACCCGCTGCGGCTGAGATCCCTCATGCAGCGAACTTCCTCGAAATAAGCGTCTCCTGAATCGGCGAGCTGGACGTAGACGAGCCGATCGACCTGGACGCGAGGCTCGCGACGCCGGTCCAACTTGTCAGGGGGAGCCTCTTCCTCTTCTTTGTTGGAAAAAATCCTCTGTTCAAGCTCATTCACGGCAGACTCCCTCAGGGCCTCCGGTTCTGCTCATTTGCAGAAGGAGCCCTCAGCTCATTCTTCATCTCGAAGGAGTAGAGTACGGTTCGTCCCAGTCAGCGTCCATAGAGCGCCGGTACTACTTGATATGCATCGAAAGTTTGCAGATTGGGAAACAACGCGGAAGGCGCCGATCGTTGCAAATTCAAATCCAGGAATACTGCTCCGATTAAACTTCCTTCGCCTTCTTGATCAGGGCCCGAGGTGAGTACGCATTCGCTTTGTACTGGCTCAGCATGCGGTGGGTGTTGAAGAAACTGGCGTTGAGAGAGATGCACGATCTCATGACATGCGCGTAGGCTTCCGGCGCACGGTAGAACATGGGAACAATCTGGTGTTCGAGTTTGTCGTAGAGCGAGGCGACTTCAGCCGCCGATTCGTCGCCGACGATCTTGCTGTCGTAACCAATGGCCCAGCCGGTCACGCCCTCGACGCAACCCTCGACCCACCAGCCGTCCAGGACGCTCAGGCTTGGTACGCCATTCAGCGCCGCCTTCATGCCGCTCGTGCCGGAAGCTTCCTGGGGACGCTGCGGGGTGTTCAGCCAGAGATCGACGCCGGAAGTGATGAGCTTGGCGAGCGCCATATTGTAGTTCTCGAGATACACGATTTTTATCTTCTCGTTCAGTCCGGCGGCGGCTTGAATCACGCGCTGGATCAAGGCTTTGCCACCCGCATCATGGGGATGGGCTTTGCCGGCATACACAATCTGAATCGGTCCGGCCGACTGGGCGATGGATTTCAGGCGGTCGATGTCTTTGAAAAGCAGGTCCGCGCGCTTGTACGTTGCCGCACGGCGGGCAAAGCCGATAGTGAGGACCGATTCATCCAGTTGCACTCCGGATCGTTTCTGCACCTCTTTGATCAGCGCCGCTTTTGCAAGGCAATGCGCCTTGCGGATGTCCTCGATCGGAATGCCCACGGCGTAACGCATGTAGGCGTTATCGCGGCGCCATTCCGGAATTTCGCGATCGAACAATTCCTGAAATTCCGGCGACGCCCAGGTGGCCGCATGAACTCCATTCGTAATCGCGTGAATCGGAAATTGAGGGAACATGTGCTGCGAGACTTCGCCGTGCCGCATGGCCACGCCGTTTACGTAGCGGGAGAAGTGAATGGCCAGGTCGGTCATGTTGAGCATGTTTGCGTTGGCGAAGCCCGCTTGCTGCAACAGGCCAGTCCTGTACTCTCCGAGCACCTGGTGAACGAGGTCCCAGGGAAAACGGTCGTGGCCTGCTTCCACCGGGGTATGCGTCGTAAAGACGCAGCGGCGGCGCACTACTTCAATGTCCGCTTCCACAGCCACCGTGTACTTGCGAAGTTTGAGCTGCTCCTCGAGCATCGCCAGAGTCAGGAACGCGGCGTGCCCTTCGTTCATGTGATAGCTTCCGATCTGCGAAACGTTCAGGTGCCGCAGCAAGGTGATTCCGCCGATCCCGAGCAGCACTTCCTGGCAAATCCGGTAATGCTGGTCGCCCCCGTACAGCGAATCGGTAAGGGTGCGATCGTAATCGGAGTTTTCCGGCAAGTCGGTATCCAGCAGATAGACGGGCACGATGAATCCGGACAAGCCGTGGACGCTGTAGCGCCAGGCGCGAACGTGGACGTCGCGATCCTCGATGCGAACGGTAAACGCCACTTCAACGGAGGGAAGAACCGTTTCCGGTTGCCATGGATCAGGCTCTTCGACTTGATTTCCTCCTTGATCGATGCGCTGGCGAAAGTAGCCCTTCCGGTACGCCAGCGAGATCGCAACCATGGGCAATTCCAGGTCGGCTGCCGAGCGCAGCATATCTCCGGCCAGAATACCCAAGCCTCCGCCATAGGAAGGGATCGACGGGTCCAGAGCGATCTCCATGCAAAAATAGGCAATCTTCGGTATGCCCTTTTCCGTCACCATACTGAAATCATAGCACCGGGGCCTCCCTCAAGACTCTAGCCGATCTCGGTGCACGTTTCGTAATCTACATTGATTCCAGGAGGGTGAGCGCCAGATGAAAAATGGGTCAAATGTCAGCCTTTCCTCTGCTTTCGCCACGAAGCGAACGCCCATCTGTGACGCAACCCGGCGTACAATGTCCCCCTGCCCTGGCGCCTCCGAATGGGGACAGGCCAGGTCAGGCTTTACAGCTGTAGGAAAAACGCAGTTTTTGTCATTCCGAGGCGCGCTGCGCGCCGAGGAATCTCTCTGTTCCCGCGTTTAAACCTAAGAGAGATTCCTCACTTCGTGAGGAATGACAAAATATTATGCTTTTTCGGCAACCTGTTTAGACTGTCAGGGTTTGCGTCGGTCCCGGTCTAAGCAGCAGAGACAGGCTGAAGCCTGTCCTACCAGTTGGAGGAGAACATGCGTCACGCGATTCTGGGAGCAGGCGGGGTTGGCGGGCTCATTGGAGTGGCGCTGGCGAAGTCGGGAGAATCCGTCACGCTCGTGCTGCGGCCGGAGGCGTTGAAGGACTATCCGACCGAGCTTTCGCTCGAGAGTCCCCTTGGGTCATTCAGCGTGGCGGTCGATCGTGTTGCGAGCGTTGCAGCGCCATACGATGTGTTGTGGATCACGGTGAAGGCCACGCAACTCGATGCTGCTCTGCGCAGCGTCACGGTGGATCCTGAGAAACTTGGCGCGGTCGTTCCGCTGCTGAATGGGATAGATCATGTCGCTTTGCTGCGGGCGCGCTTTGGTCATGACCGAGTCGTTCCGGCAAGCATCGGGGTGGAGGCGGAACGGGCCGCGCCGGGGAAAATCATTCATCGGGGGATGGCTATCCGCCTTTCGTTCTCGTCGATCGGCGAGAGCAGGCTGGCGGCCACGGTCGAGGAATTCCGAAAATTTGGCTTCGCCTGTCAATTCGTCGCGGATGAGATGAAAATACTTTGGACGAAACTGTCCTTTCTGGCGCCGTTTGCGCTGACGACCACGGCTGGGGGGCTGACGATCGGCGAAGTGAACAGCGATCCTGTGTGGCGGAAGAGGCTGGAGGCTGTCGTACGCGAAGTCGCTGCCGTGGGCACTGCAAGCGGGACGCCGCTCGACGCCTCGACGATCTTTCCGTTCTATGACAAGACGCCGCAGGGCGGACGCAGCTCGATGCAAAAAGATGTCGCCGCGGGTAATCCGCCGGAACTGGACGCCATCGCCGGTCCAATCTTGCGCCGCGCGGAGGAACACGGTATCGACGTGCCGGTCACGCGAGAGCTAGTAGCGATGATTCGCGGAAAATCCGAAGGAGCAAATAAAGGATGAATCGCAATAACGGAGAGAGGGATTTAACACAGAGGGCACAGAGAGTACAGAGGAAACACGGAGGAGAAAGAATCTCTTCCGGAATTTCTCTGTGTTCTCTGTGCCCTCCGTGGTGAAATCTTTTTCGCGATGCGCGACGGCGCATATCAGGAAGCTAATCCCCGGACGTCGCGGCTTTAGCCTGCTCCGGATGGGACAGCGGCATGGATACCAAATGCTCGGAGAGGAACCAGACCTGCAACTCGTTGCCGCGAATCACGTCGCTCACCAGCAGATCGTTGGTTCCATCGTCGCCGACTTCGGAGGCTTCGCGGGCCATCGTGCGCGCTTCTTTCAGGATGAATTCGTGCGCTTCGAGGAGCCGCGAAATCTGGACGGGCACTTCTTCCCTGCCGCGGGGCGGACGCGGAATGATCGTCGTTTCCGCGACATCCGCCGCCATGGCAATGCTGACGCCGCCGAGGAGTTGAATCCGCTCGGCGATGGTGTCCACCAATTCGTCCTGCTCGCCGTGGTGCTTGTCAAAGAGCAAATGGAGTTGGTAGAACGTCGCGCCTGCCACTTGCCAATGATGTTTCTTGTACATGTCGCGCAACGTCATGGTGTCGGCGAGGATTTGGTTCAGGTTGTTGATGCTCGATTCACAAGCGGTCTCGTCGAGGGCAATGGATAATTTGGCGATCTTTCCGTAGGGCTGAATTTCCTTGGCGTGCTGGTGCAGGACCGGCTTGGCGCGCTGCGCACCTTCCTCCAGTTGATTGATTCGTGTTCCAATGTCCCGCTTCTTAGCGCTCATGAGATGCCTCCTAGAATTGCTACGGCCGCGGACAGGGTCACCTTCCGTATACGCCCGCGTCCCGCCCCTGTCAAGCAAAGGGGGACAGATGCACGGCGTCAATCAAGTGAATTGCTCCGTTCGGCAGGAAGCCGATTGAAATCGTGGCTTCGGCGATGGCGCCGCCTTCGCTCGAAAACGGCGGGCCGCGCTTTTCCTTCCGCCCCATCGTTTGCCGCTAACTTCTTCGTGTCATTAGCGCTATCGTTATGTTGGTAGCTCTTATTTTGCCTGCTAGGATAACGACTACGGTTTTTTCGTAATCCTACTTCCTTTGAACTAAGTTTGTATATTCGCCTATGCGTGAGGGATACCTATGAGGACGATCGATCCGGAAGAGGAACTGCACGGCACCGCCGGCCGGGAACAAAAGCTCGATGTCCTTGTAGTGGACGACTCGCCCGTTTATCACAAACTCGTCTCCGATGCTTTGTTTTACCAGCCGTATACGATCTTGCGCGCCGAGAGTGGGCAGCAAGCGCTGGACCTGTTTGCCAGGCATTCCCCGCCGATTGTCATAACCGACTGGATGATGCCGGACTTGAGCGGGCCAGATCTTTGCAAACAGATTCGAACCGAATCGCGTGACCGGTATACCTACATCATTATGTTGACGAGCATGTCCGACAATGAAAGCCTGCTGAAAGGTTTGGAAGCCGGCGCCGACGAGTTTCTTACCAAGCCTTTCGATCCAGCCGAACTACAGGCGCGGATGGGAGTGGGACGCAGAATTGTTCAGCTTCACCGCCAGGTCGACGCCAAAGACAGGCAAATTGAAGAATCGAGCCGCATCGATCGTGTCACGGGGCTTCCTAACCACCGTGCGATCCAGGAATGGGCGGCGTGGCAACTCAAGGCAGCCGCGCAAAACGGATTTTCGGCCTGGATTGTGCTCGCCGACGTGGATTCCTTCGGAAAGATTAACGAACAATATGGGCGCGAAGCGGGCGACACCGTTCTCAGGGAATTCTCGCGGATCGTGAAAGACAGCTCGCTCCCGGCAGACATCGTTGGGCGCGTGGGCGACGACGAATTGATCTGCCTCATCACCCATGTGTCCAAGGCATATATCGCTGTGGCCATCGATCGTTATCGCACGCGCTTCGCGCAGCACGAGTTCCGCTTCGGGGCGAAAATCGCGACTGCCACCGCCAGTTTTGGCGCCATCGGATTCGAGGGCGATGAAGCGCCGTCTTTCGCGCGCCTCTTGCTCGACGCCGAGGCGGCATTGAACACCGCGAAGAAAGCTGGAGGGAACCAATCCCAGGTCGCGACCATGGCCAAGAGCAAATCGGGCGCGTAATTTCCGCGGGGCTAGGCGCTGGGTGAAGAGTTGCGGATTTCAGGTTATTTGCACCGGAGGCACTGAGAAGCCGAGAAACTTATTCCGTTCCCGCTCATCTCAGCGCCTCGGTGGCTCTTAGGATGTGCTCTTCTGTTTAGTTGGGAATTAGAACCGTGTCGATCACGTGGATCACGCCGTTGGATTGGTAGACGTTCGAGATGGTGACCTTGGCCATGCCGCCCTTTTCGTCGGTGAGGATGAGGTCTTTGCCCTGCATGCTGGCCCACAGTTTGCCGCCGCTAACCGTGGTCAACTCCGCCTTGCCGTTGCCTGCCTTGATCGCCTTGGCGATGTCTTTCGCGTCCATTCGGCCCGATACAACGTGGTAGGTGAGAATCTTCGTCAGCGTGGACTTGTTTTCCGTCATCAACAGAGTATCCACCGTGCCTGCGGGAAGCTTCGAGAACGCTTCGTTCGTCGGAGCGAACACGGTGAACGGGCCGGGCCCTTCCAGGGTGTCCACCAGTCCGGCAGCCTTGACGGCGGCTACCAGCGTCGTGTGATCGTCCGAGTTCAGCGCGTTCTGGACGATATTCTTTGACGGGAACATTTCATGGCCGCCCACCATGGGATTATTCGCCGCCAGGATGGCCGTTGCCGCAACCAATGTAATGGCAAACATCTGCGCAATCTTCTTCATTTCGTTTTCCCTCTCTTCAATTTTGATTTGCCCTGCAGCCTGTAGTACGAGGTCCGCGCAGGATTGGATGAGACGTTTGGCGGATTTTTCATCCCGAGGAAGATCGCAAAAAGGGACGCGAATGCAAATCCGGTTGGCGGATTTTTGGAGACGCACTCAATCGCGTGCTATTATTTTGGAATTGCCGCAGTGCTATTCTGCCAAGTCGAAGGGTGGGAGGGATCGATGCGTTCGTATCAACGGTATGTCTTCTGGTTTGCCGCACTCGCGATCGCCGCGTGGACCGCGCCGCGCGCATTTGTTTTTGCCGGGGATACGCCTCCACTGAAGTTGGTTCAGACGATTGAGCTGAAGGATATTCGCAGCGGCGAACCCGACGTTTCGGCCGATCAGCTCGCCAAGAATTTGACGACGACGCGCATGGTGGGCGTTCAGAATCATTTCGACCATCTGACGCCGGATCTGAAAAATAACCGCCTCTTCGTCGTACCGGAAGATAACAAGTCGATCGAAGTTTACAATATTCGCACCGGCAAATTTGTTCACAGCATCAAGGGAATCGGCGTCGGGCATTCCGTCGTGTACCGCGCGGACATTGACAGAATTTTCGTGACCGACGGCTCCGACGGCGATTTGAAAATTTTCAACGGAACCACCTACGAACTACTGAAGACCGTGAAGCTCCTCGCGGATTCGGATGCGACTGGGTATGACCCCGTGACGCACGATCTCTACATCGCGGACGGCGGCCTGGACGCGAAACTCAATTACACCTTCCTGGAAATCGTGAACACGGATACGGGCGAGAAGGTAGGCCAAATCAAGATTGATTCCAATCGCCTGGAAGCCATGGTGGTCGAGAAATCGGGATCGAGACTGTTCCTGAATATGACCGAGAAGAATTCCATTGGCGTGATCGACCGCAAGAAGCAAGCAGTGGCCGCGGTCTGGCCGCTGACTTGTAAAGTGAACGCGTCCGTCGCGATGGATGAAAAAAATCATCGGCTCTTCGCCGCATGCCGTGACGGCAATCTGAATGTGCTGGATTCCGATACCGGAAAAGTGCTGCAGGACCTTCCGATCTCTACCGGCGTCGACGACATGGTCTTCGATCCCGCAAGCCAGAGGGTTTACGTGGCCGCCGGCGAAGGGTTCGTAAACGTGTACAAGGAAAACGACGCAGACCACTATCAGGCCATCGGAAAGATTGCGACTGGTCCTCTGGGCAAGACCGGTCTATTGGTGCCTGCATTGAAAGAGTATTTTGTGGCCGTGCCGCCGCACGGAGCCACCTGCGCGGAGGTTCTGGTCTTCGCTGTGCAGTAGCAAACGAATTCAGAACCGGCTCACATGCCAGACTCGAATTGAAAGCGATCGCGCGCGGCCGGCAAGGCGATTAAGCCTCGCCACCAATTTCGATTTCGCCGCTCCCTTCGCATTTCGAGCAGTGGCCGCTGCCTCCGCACGATGCGCAGGAGAACTCGCTTCCGTAGCCGCCAGATGCGGCGGAGTAACTCTCCCCGCCGGTCCTGCCGCTTCCGTGACACGCGGAGCAATTTCCGTCGCCTGGAGAATCACAATCAATGCAGACATGGGTGGACATGGCGCGCCTCCCACTAGCTTCGGCGATTGTGATCGGGTTTCGCCTCGGTGTCAAACGTCAGCTGAATTCGGGGGGTGAGTAGCACAGGCTTCAGCCTGTGGGTTTTTGGCCTTGCAAGGACCAACCCCCACAGGCTGAAGCCTGTGCTACTTACCCCGCCATCAATCGCTTCTCGGCCTCTTGCACGGCCTCGTAGATTTGAGCGAAGCTCTCGATCGCGAACAGCCGCTTCTGAATCTCGTCAACCTTGACGGGAGTTGCAAGAACCTCGTCCAGATCAAAATCCCTGACCTCGCAGCCTGCTTCGATCACGTTCGTGCACTCCCGATGGGAACTGATGACGCCGCTGCCGTACACTTTAATTTTTCCATTCTGCCGAATCAGCCCGAACTCAACCGTGTACCAAAACAGGCGGCCCAATCGTTCGAGGATGTCCGCGTCTTTCGCTTTTGCGCAGACGCTGCCGTAGTGCTGAAGGAAATCCGCAAATACGGGATGCGCGTGCATCGGGACGTGCCCGAAGACATCATGAAAAATGTCCGGCTCGGGAATGTATTCGAGGGAATCGTGCGCTGCGCAGCCATGTGGTGGTCGGGAATTTTCTCGCGGCAAGCATTTCAAAAAACGCTTCCCCGGGAAGAAAGCCGCTCACGGGCGTGGTACTCCAGCCGGTTCGAGGCCCTAATTGATCGCTGATCGCGCGAAGATTCGGCAGACGGTCATCCTGCAATCCGATGATTTCGTATCCTTCAAGATACTCCTGGCAGGCGTACGCATCGATCTGCGGACGCCGCCGGCGCACTAGTTCCGCCCAAACCGCATGCTGGCCAGGCGTGTAGTCCTGATATTTCTGTTCGATGAGATAGGGCGCTGCTGCGACGAGAGGTCCAGTTAACATGACGTTCCTCCTCTCGCTGTGGTCTCTGCAATTAAGTTTAACAAAAAAACAGCAGGGCTGAACGGCGCGGAACGCTGCGCCTTCCCCAAACGGATACCCCTGCTGCTGAACAGGGCTCTGGAATGAAAGCTTACTGAACGATGGGCACCAACGCGGCGCCGGCGGGCCTCCACTTCCCATCTTCCTTGACGAACATGCGAAGCACGCGCGTCTCAGTGCCGGCAACTTTACCGTCCGTGCTTTCGGCCTGGAGAAACGTGTGATCGGTCGCCAGGGCAAAATTACCGTATACCGCCATCAGCTTGAAATCATCGGGATGCGGACCGACGCCCTTGGACGGATGAGC
This sequence comes from uncultured Acidobacteriota bacterium, assembly GCA_963832265.1. Classification (GTDB taxonomy): domain Bacteria; phylum Acidobacteriota; class Terriglobia; order Acidiferrales; family UBA7541; genus Palsa-360. Next base: position 919,687 of record CAWHTN010000020.1, on the reverse strand, counting down.
CGCCCTCTGCATGGCAATCATCTCCGCTTTGGTTTGAACTTTTCCTTTGATGGAAATTTCAAAAAATTGATCGGCCCAAAATTGACTGCGGAATTCGACGCACTCTTTGTAATCCTTGTGATACGGAGTAGCGCCCGCGCTGCACAGCCACTGCTGGTCCACATCCCACAGCGTCTTTTCGAGCTCCGTCCACTCCTTGCTGCCCATTTTTGGCGTCTGCTTGGCCGGCTCCTGGCCGAATGCCAGTGCCGAAACGGTCATCGCCGCGATAAAACAAAGCACATGAATCGCTCTCACAGTAACCCTCCTGGATTAATTTCGATTCTGCCTGGAATATAACGCCCTCTCTGATCTCAACTCAATTACGGTTGCAGGATTTGAGTTCCCATGGTGCCGGGCATAGCGTGGCAGGATACCACTGCTTCCAAGATCCAGCGTGGGGTGGTGATTCAAAACCTCCACATTTCAAATAACGAAATGGAGGCTCGCGGTAACGTTGTTGATTCCCTCACCGCACATTCATTCCAGACGACGCGATGGCAATTACGCAGATATCTTTGAACACTCTCGCGTTGAAGATTGATTTCGCACCAGCGCGCCTCAGAATCACTGGCAATTGCATCTCCACCTCGCGATAAATTTTGCCCATTTGCTGTACAGAAGGTTGCCTGCCGGGCCGGACAAAGGCGCTGCAAAGCTCTCGAAAGACTCCGTTTATCGTCCCGCCATGAATGTGCTCATCGGTTCCGTTTAGGTCACTCAGGGACTTCATGAGACGATGAGCCTGTCTCTCAAACACATACCAAGTATGCTTGTTGTTTCCAATCCGTGCCCAGGCTACAGAGAGGCCCAACTCAAACGGCATATTAAAACGGGGAGTTGGCGGGCGTTTCTTGTCCAGTTCGACTCGCGAAAGATCATGAACTGAAAATCGACAATCTTGAATGAGATTGAAAATACGATCGAGCCGCCTGCTCCCTCCTGGAATCTCCAGTGTCGCTCTCGGGAAAAATCCGAACGCGGTAATCCCGCAAATATAAGCGAGACACAAATCTTGATACTGATTGTCGTAGGGAATATTCAGAAAAACGTCAGCGGGCGGCCTTCGAGACCTTGGCACGCATTTGCCTCTTTGAGAGTTTTCGCTTTGGCGAGGCCGTTTTCTTCTTGTGCCGGATGACTGCATTCTTCTTCGCGGTCCTACCGGCCGAATGAAGGAGCTCTATGAGCTTCATCGCCCGACTGCGTGGCACGCCCAATCTGTCAGCGGTTTCCATCGGTGTTGCAAACCGGGATGTAATCCTAATTGCCATGGTCGTAAGTTCATCTTACATCTTCAAACCGATGAATCCAATCTGATTCGCAGGTCTGGGCAGCGATAAGTCTCACCGCACTCCGCCCACATTCTTCACCGGGCCGGTGTAGGCCTCGAAACGCTTTCTCAATTCTTCGAGCTGCTTCGTGTTGGTGAGGAAGGCGCGGTAACTGTTGACGACTTTGTAGGAAAGGATGGGCTTCCAGCCGTAGGGGGCGGGGACGTCGGAGCGCGCCGACCAGTTCCCTGTTTTGGATTGCTCCTCGGGCGAGAGGTACCAGGTGAGGAAGAGTTTCGCGGCGTTGGGATGCGGCGCGGATTTGAAGATGGCCGCGGTAAACGGCCAGATGGGGAGCGCGTCGGATTGCGGGAAGGCGACGGCCTGCGTCAGGCCCAGATTTTTCTGGTCCATGCTGATGGTGGCGATCGTGTCAAACGTGACCAGATTTTCGCCGGACGCGATGCTGCGCACAACGCCGAGATGGCCCTGGATGAAATTCGGCTGGTTGGCCATATAGCGGTCCATGTAGGACCAGCCGTATTTCTGCACGATGTTGTAGAAGACATAAAGAGTGGCATCGTCATCGGCGGGATAGCAGGACACCACCTTGCCCTTGAAGCGCGGGTTGAGGAAGTCGAGGGCCGAGCGGGGCACGTCTTCGGGCTTCACCAAATTGGGATTGTAGGCGTAGGTGTGGGCGTTGATCTGGACGGCGACGTAGGCGCCGCTCGGATCCTTGAAACTCGGATCGATTTTATCGAAGCCTTGCGGCTTGAATTCGAGGAGCGCGCCTTGCTGCTTCCAGCGCGCAAAGTCCTGCAACGTCTGGAACACGGCGATGTCAAGCTCCAGCTTGTTGCTCGCTAACTGCGCGTCGATCTTTTTGTCGAGCACGTTGCTGAAGCCGCCGGTGACGGACACGGTGACGCCCGGGTAGCGCGCGGAAAATTCCTTGGATGCAACGTCCCACGGCGCCGTCGGGCCGCCGGTGTAGAGGACCACTGTGCCCTCGGTTTTTGCTTTTTGGTAGAGCGCGTCGGGGCTTTGCGGTCGCGCGGGCGCGGCGCAAATGAAAAGTGCGGCAACGGTCAGAGCCACGCAAGTCAAACCGGCGACGAGCGGCGTGCGTTTTGTCTTGTTCATTTGGGTCCTCCTCTAAATTACGCGAGCGACACATGAGTCAGGGGCTAAAGGCCACCAGTATTAACCGTGGATTCGCCACGGCTGAACAGGCTGCGGAAAAAGCAGTTTATAAAAAGCAGTTTATCTTGTCATTCCGAGCGGAGCGAGGAATCTCTCTTCGATTTAACCTCATGAAAAGAATGAGAGATTCCTCGCTCCGCTCGGAATGACAAAAGGAGTGGGGCATTTTTTTCCGAAACCTGAGAAGCCGTGCCCTACAAACATTTTTGTAAGGCCGGGTTTCAACCCGGCCAGAACTTGGCAGTTCGCATTCGGCTTTAGCCGCTGACGCATGAGCTATTACGGCTGCTCCGCTCTCGTGTGCAATTTGGATTAATGGCTCGCCGATTCCTTCGCGTGCGCCAGCAGCGCGTCGAGCGCGGCGCGATCCAAATATTTTCCCTGGACGACGACAGCGCGAATTTTCTGCGTGTTGTGAATGTCGTCGAGAGGATTCGCGTCGAGCAGCACGAGGTCGGCGGCCTTTCCGTTGGCAACTGTGCCGAAATCATCGGCGCGGCCGAGAAACTGCGCAGCGTCCAGTGTCACCGATCGCAGAGCTTCCAGCGGAGTGAATCCGGCGTTAACCAGCGCGGCGAGCTCGTTGTGCAAGTCGAATCCGGGGAATACGAACGGAGGACCGCCTGCGTCCGTGCCGCCCAGGATGGAAACGCCGTCGTGATGATATTCGCGCGTGATGGTCAGTTCCTCCTCGTACGCGGCCCTGTGCAGGGTCCAAAATTCCGGCGGGTTGTCCGCGATCAAGCGATCGCGCATCTCGTTCCACTCTTTCCGATCTTTCTGGCCGATAAACGCGAGGCGCGGATCATTCACAGTCGCTGCATCGTTGAGAAAGGGCACAACCCTCCCCGCGACGAGTGTCGGAACCTGCCACGTTCCATTTTTCACGAACAGCACGGCGAGGTTCTTGAGCCGCTTGGGATCGTAACCGTCCACTTCCAGTTTCAACAAAGTCAAAGCGCGTGCGGCTTTTTCGGCAGGACTCGCCGGAGGCGAATCGTTCAGATGCACGAATTTGATCGAAATTCTTCGAGGATTCTTCCAGGCTGCCGAACAAGTGCTCGATGCTGAGTCTGGCCCGCGGTCGAGGCGTCGCTGGCCCAAATGCCATGCGGCAAATGCCCGGCGAACGGCAGTCCCACTTTTTTCGATTCCTCGGCGATGGCGTAATATTCGTCCGGCGTCAAATTGTCAAACACTTTGATGAAATCGACGCCGCTTTGTTTCAGCGAATCGACGATAGTGCGTCCTTCGGCGGGATCGTGAACCACCACGGAGTGGTCCGGATGCGCGGGATTCAGGCCATCGACGAGCGGACCGGAAATCACCATATGCGGGCCGAGCAATTCGCCGCTTACGACCTGCGAACGCCAGCGTTTCAGCTCGTCGGGATGTCCGCCCATGTTGCGCACGCCCAAGACGCCGTTGGCGATGAACATCGGAAACGTCCGTTCGGTCTCCCACACGTGCACGTGCATGTCCCACAGGCCGGGAATCACGTACAGGCCGTGAGCGTTCACGACTTGCGCGCCTTTCGGGGCGTGCACTTTTTTCGCTTCGCCGACTTGCGAGATGCGATTCCCCTCCACGACGACGGTTTGGCCCGGCTTGGACGCCGCGCCCGTGGTATCGATGACCGTCACGTCCGTGATCTCCAGCGGCTTGGAAGCAAACTGCTTGCTCTGCGCCGCAGAGACGAGCGGAACGAGACAGACCATGCACAGCACGGCAAGACGCTTCACAAACTCCTCCGGGATTCTCACTATATATCAACTTCCTGGAATGGATGCGAACGGCAGGACGAGTGTGCGGGAAATCGCCGGCTTGAAGCCGCTCAATTGAATTGCAATCCCAAATGTATTTCGCGCCAGAAATGTTCCATACGTAATGTTCTGCTTATTTTAAATAAACATAACTTGACTTGCGCTACCTATTGCAAATTTGTTATACGTTGAACGTTACAAGGCAGGGGCGGATGTACCTTACTCGAAAAAGGTAGACTAACCCAACCGCCCCTGTCTTACCATGCGTTTCATTTCATCCAGAATTCTCTCTCCCTGGAACGCTGATTCCTCTCGCAATTTGGTTTTGTTTGAGCTCCTATGGGGTTGGTAGTAGAGTGTGCGTGGTGTTGCGGGCCGGAGGGCGATGCCTGACCACCACAAGAGATTTTTTTGTAACGCGATGGCGGGATTCTTCTTCTAAGATAGGTGTGGGGGAAGCTTGACGGAGGAACTATGTCTATGAAATCGCTTTTGATTTGCGCGATGGCGGGTTCTCTATTCTTGGTCCTGCCCGCAAGAGGGCAGGAGCAGATGCAAGACCGCGCGGCCGTTCAGTTGCCCGATGGCGACGCCAAGGAACTCATCTCGGACACCTGCTCGGCGTGCCACAGCCTGTCCAACATCACGAACTCTCAGGGACATACGCCCGAAGAGTGGAAAACCACTCTCGCCATGATGCTGAACGTCGGCGCCGCCGTTCCTGCCGATAAAGTCGATATGGTCACGAATTACCTGATCAAGAATTTCCCGGCAAAGCCCGGCCCCGCGCCCGCACTGATACCCGGCAATGTCGAAGTGTCCTTTAAAGAATGGAGTTTGCCCACGCCGGGCACGCGGCCTCACGATCCGCTCGCCGCGCCCGATGGCACGATCTGGTACTCGGGGCACATGGCCAATCTGCTCGGCCACATCGATCCGAAGACGGGGGACATCAAGGAATATCGCACCAGCAAGCCGATGTCGGGCCCGCACGGCCTCGTGATGGACAAGCAGGGCAACATCTGGTTCACCGCGAATTTCAAGGCGTACATCGGCAAGTTCGAGCCGGCAACCGGCAAATTCACGCAGTATCCGCTGGATCCCAAGGCGCGCGATCCGCACACGCCGCTCTTCGATCAAAAGGGGACGCTGTGGTTCACCGTGCAGGGAGCAAACATGGTGGGCCGCCTGAACACGGAGACGGGCGAGTCGAAAGTGGTGACTACGCCCACGCCGAAGGCGAATCCCTACGGCATGGTCATCACTACGAAAGGGATTCCCTACTTCGTTGAGTTTGGCGCCAACAAAATCGCCAGCATCGATCCCGAAACGATGGAGATTCACGAATACCTGCTACCCAATGAAGCGGCCCGGCCACGGCGCGTCGCGATCACCGTGGATGACATGCTCTACTACTCCGATTATGGGCGCGGATACCTCGGCCAGTTCGACACCAAGACCGGAAAATTTATAAAGGAATGGCCATCGCCAAGCGGCCCGCAATCCCGCCCCTACGGAATCACGATTGTGAACGGCATCGTCTGGTACAGCGAATCCGGCGTGAAGCCGAATACGCTCGTGCGCTTCGACCCGAAGAACGAGAAATTCCAAACGTGGACGATTCCCGGCGGCGGCGGCGTTGTGCGAAACATGATGCACTTCGCGGACGGCAAGCTCGTCATCACGGAAAGCGGCGAAAATGTGGTCGGACTCGTCACCGTGAAGGGCGGCGACAAGATTGCGATGGGAACGAAATAAGGGCGACGCTTCCCTTGGCACCTCGGGAACTCCCTTTCGAAACGCGCCCTACAAAAGCGATGAAGACAAGGCTCGAAAGAACTCGGCAGGGGTAGCAATACGGACCCCTGCACGCTTTGCAACTGCCTGCGTGAAATGCTTCGTGTTGTGCGTAAGTAGCCAGTCCGGCCGGCTGGAAATGGCAGAGAGGAGTATGGGGACGTCTGCCTCGTGCCGGATCAAATAACGGCTTGAGCGGACGAGGGACGCGTCTGGATAGGGGACCACTTGGGGATTCGTGAGTTTGATCAGCCGGCGATATTGCTCGATAAGTTTATCGGCTTCCAGGGATGGAAGCCGCCCCGCGTGAAGCAGCAAATTCTCTTCCACTTCATCCTTGACGACTTCCGCAAGCACGAGCCTGCAGAGCCGCGCCGCGCACAGGGACAGCGCGGCCTTGTCGAGGCCCCAGGGAGAAACGATCCCTCCGGTGATTACATTGGAGTCGAGAAAAAGCCGAATTCGACGTCGGCGGGCCACTTCTAGCGTTGGGCGCGGGAGCGGCGGCGTGCCGCCTTTTTGGAGGAATCCGGTTTCTTGTAGTGGCGTTCAAAGACGCGGACGCGGGCCTCAGGCAGTGTTGCAAGAATCGCTTCCGGCGTAAGCCCAGCGCCGGTGAGAGTTTCGCTCACTTGTTCACAAAGATGCTGGAAGCGCTGCTGCTCGGGCAACAAGACCAGACCGTCGCCCAAACGAAGGACTGCAAAGGGCGCGCCGGTTGCCAAACCAAGATCCTCGCGAAATTGCTTCGGGACGGTTAGTTGACCTTTTTCGCCGATTTTTGTCGTCGTCAAATATTCGAGGGTTGTCGTCCGGCTTGCCATATTTTTCTCCCGGTAGGAATATCCTACCAATACGTCTTTCGCTCGGCAAGGCGATTCTCAAAACCGGTTTCTGGCGTGACGTCCGCTCGAAGGTTCAGATTCTATCCCCGCACATTTTGGAAAAGGTTTCACCACAGAGAACACAGAGGGCACAGAGAAAACCAGAAGAGAATGTTTTCTTCTCCGGTTTTCTCTGTGCCCTCTGTGTTCTCTGCGTTAAATCTTTTTCCTTTTTACTGCACTTTCACTTCGCACTTTTCTGGGTCTCCAATGCGGCGCGCTGGCTGGCTGCTGATCCCGCTAGATAGAAGTAGCCGACGCGGTTGTTGGCTTGCGAGCCCCACCAGATGCGACCGTCGGCGTCCTGAAAGAAATCGCGCATGCCGTTTTCGGGGAACAGGAACGGATAGAGCGTAATTTTCCCGGTCGCGGGGTCGAGTTCGGAGATGGTGTCCATTTCCATTGACGAAAACCAAAGGTGGCCGGTGTTTTTGTCGATCACCAGGGCGTAGGGAGTGGGCCTGCCGCCGGGGAGCGCGTATTCCTTGAATGTTTCGGTCTTGGGATCGAAGCGGCCGATTTTTCCCGCTTCGTATTCGCAGAACCACACGTTGCCCTGCGCATCAATCTTCATTCGGCGCGGCCAGGAACCGGGCGTCGGCTGCTGGTATTTGATTACCTTGCCCGACTTGGCGTCAACCTTTCCGATCTTGCCGTCTTTTGAAAATTCCGAGAACCAGACGTTTTCGTCCTTATCGAGGGCCAGGCCGTACGCAGTCGGCACTTCGGCGAAGTCGTGGAAGGTCCCTGTTTCCGGATCGAAGCGAGTCAGCGGTTCGCCGGTGCCCCACACCATTCCCTTGGAATCAACCACAAGCGTGTGCTTGGTGCCGCGGCTCGGCTCGCGGTAACGCGTGATCTGGTGCGTGGCGGGATCCATCTTGCCGATCGTGTCTGTGGCCTGCTCTGAATACCAGATCATCCCGTCCGGACCGACCACGACGGAATGGATAGAAGCCTGATCGACATTGGGAATCGGGTATTCGGAGATGACTCCGGTCTTGGGATCGAGTTTTCCAAGCCAGTGGCCTCTGTATTCCCAAATCCAGACGTTTCCATCGCGTTCGGGTTTCGCGGAGCCGGGAAAGCGATTTGATCCCGGCATATCAAACGTGACGTAAACGATCTTCATCGCGTCGTCGCTGAAGGAAGGCTGCTTGACCTCTTCGTACGCTGGCAGTTCCGTAGGAGAATGCGGCAGCGTCGAATCCGGCCCGAAATATTTCGTGAGATACGCGGTGACGTCGTCGCCGTCCTTCTCGTTGACATCCTTCAGCAGATAACCAAAGCTGGTGCGCATGTAATTGACGCGATCGTGCCAGCCGGTTTCGTCCCGTACTTGGGCGGCCATGCGGCTCTGAAAGCCGTGGCAACGGAAGCAAGCGGTAGTCAGCTTGTCTCTGCCTCGTCCCTGAGGCAAAAGCTGCTCGCCTTGGTAGATCGAGAGATCGGTCCAGTGCACGGTTCCCTTCTCCAGCGCGATTTCGTAAGTGGAGCTCTGCCCGGCGGCCAGTTGAATGCCCGTACGCGGCTCGAAGCGATATCCGACGGCCCTCACCAGCAATTGATATTGCCCCTCGGGCAAATTTTCGATGCGATAGCGCCCATCTTTGTCGGAAAGAACATTCGTTGCGATCCTCGAATCCATGTCCTGGGCTTCGACGAACGCGCCTTTGAACGGTTTGCCATCAGGCCCCTTCACCGTGCCGGAAATGGTCGCGCCGTAAGCTATCGACGCAAAGGAAAGCACCAACGCAACCAAGACCGCGCTCTTATATGCTCGACGCATGAATCCTCCTTAGAGGGGCAGCTCTATGTCCATAGGATATGGCACGGTGCGACTTCCTGGCGGAGCGACCCGAAATGCATAAAAAAAGGCATGTCCAATTCTAGAAACACTTCTTTGGCGGAATCTAGCAGGAAAGCGGATGGGTTGCAAGGATTCGGAGGTCATCTAACTGCGCTACGGAGTGTGCGGTCCCTCGGTAATACGCAGGATCAAATCAATGCGGTGGGACGCATCATCGACTTTCGCGTCGGGCTTCGTCCTGACATCAGAGTACCCGATAGTCCCATATAGTTGCCTCATCCTTTCCAATCCCTCGCGGATTTCAGTGACGTTAAACAAATCGCCATTGCGGAGATGAAACTGCTCGCGAAGGGTCGTGGAGGAAATACTCAGCATGCGCTCCGTAGGGACGCTTTGGATAGAGAAGCTACTGAGTCGGTATTGCTCACCCTCCTCCAAGGGAGCGATGACAAGGATGCGCTCCTTCCCACCTCTGATTCCAAGTGGATGCCAAATGGGGTCATGGGCAAAAATCTTAAAGTATCCTCTGTCCTGGAAGTCCACCCTGATGCCTTCCATAAATACGTCATCGACCAATTTCTGGTCGTCGTCATATTCTCGATTCCTCCACGCTTTGAGGATTCTGTTTCTTACTCCTTCTCGATCATGAATGTCGCCTTCAATTTTAATATCGCCTAGAACAAATTTGGTGGCGGGAAGGCCGCCTGATGGATCACGCTGGGATCGTGCGGATACATTCTGCCGGACATGGTCCAGGGTACCTGCAGCAATCAATGTGCACGTAAACGCACAAGCAGTGGCAACGCACGCTATCCGCGTGCGGGAAATTCGTGGGATCGGGGTGCCTGCCATGATTTGGCGAACACGCTGCGGCAGAAAACTTCCGGGCATTGCCATGCCAGTGATGTTCAGGCGCGTTCCGGAGCGCGTGACCGAGCGGGCCATGTCTATGAGGTATCCGGCATATTCGTGCGGACTGTGCCCACGCGCCAGCACAGCGTTATCGCAGACCTCCTCGGCTAAAGCAGAGAGATGACATTCCAACCACCAAGCGACAGGATGGAACCAGAAGAGAGCGCGGTTCAAAAGAGCTACCCATTGGACGAGGGAGTCGCGACGCCTCGCGTGCTCAAGTTCGTGCGCCATTACGGCGTCCAGCTGTGCCTGCGGCCATTGCCGCCAGTGTTCCGGCAATATCACAGTGGGACGCAGAAACCCCACGGTCACGGGAGCCGCGCATGTGGAGCTGATACGCTTGCCGTCTTGGAGCACCGCGTCGCGAACCAACTGGCTTGCGCGGACAGTGCCCATTGCCAGCCGCGACAGCAATAAACTGAGCCCGAGCAGGTAAACACCTAAGATTATGGCTCGCAACATCAAAATTGGAGATGAAGGCAGGAGAGCTGTTGAATGGGCGGGGGCCGTAATGATTGCCTCGTTCGCACTCGTCTGAGAAAAGGGCGGAAGTACGCGCAGCGAAGCCTTGGGTCCCCAGACCGTCCATATAGGAAGCAACAGCATTGATGCGACAACACCGGTCCAAATGCCGTGTTTCAATGCCGCTGGCTTGACCCGCATCGCGTACAACACCAATGCTGTGCCGCCCACAAGCAGGACCGCTCGGACTGTGCATTCAATGAATAGGCGTTCCATTTTATTTGCCCTCTGGTCGCCGGTTGCGGACGAACTTCTCCAGACGGTCCAAATCGACCTTGCTCAATACTTTGGCCTCGACCATGCCGCTGACCAATTCCTCGACCGATCCATGGCAAAAGCCGTCAATAATTTGCCGCACCGCGCGAGCCGCGAGGTTTCGAGACGGTTCTGAAGCCCTGTAGACATAAGCTCGCCCATCCGACTCGTGCGAGAGATAGCCCTTTTGCTCCAAGCGACGCAGCAAGGTACGGATGGTTGTTTCTTTGAGGGTGCGATTGCGGGAAACGATTAGGTGGACCGACTCCACTGTACGCGCCCCGCCGTCCCATACGGCCTGCATTACCTCCCTTTCGAGGTCGGTGAGGGGAGGTCGAACGCGGGCGCCGGATACCGTACGCTTTGTCATGGTACATTCTGTACCACTTCTCAAAATGGCCGTCAAGAACTTTTTGAGTTTTGTGAAGGATGGAGGAGAGAACAGTCGATGAACTAAGCCGGGAGGCTAACTTCAATGGACTTCCGAAACGTTTACGCCGTCAGGTTGCTGTAGCTTCTCTTTGTAACTTACTACTTTCAGATATCAAGAAGAATGATCGCACTGCCGCAACGCAGCCATCAGCCCGCGAGCGCGGCCTTGATACGCTCGGGCGTGAACGGCACTTGTCGGATGCGCGCGCCGGTCGCGTCGAAGATGGCGTTGCCGATAGCACCCGCGACCACCGTGATCGCGGTTTCGCCCGCGCCTGTTGCGGGCACGTCGGGCCGGTTCAGAAGCACCACTTCGATTTTTGGGACCGCGAAACCCAGCGGAAGCGAGTGGTAGGTTCTCCAGTCAATTGAGGTTATGTTGTGGTCGTCCCACGTGACTTCTTCGCCGAGGGCGCGGCTCAGGCCTTGCAGCGCACCGCCTTCGCTTTGATTGCGGAGGCCGTCGGGATTCGAGATCGGGCCGGCATCGATGCTGACGACGAGCCGTTTCACAACGAGTTTTCCGGTTGCCAAATCCACTTCGACTTCGGCGATCATGGCTGAGAATCCGTTGTCGCCTTCGTAGGCGACGCAGGAGATGCCGCGTCCTGTGGCGATGCCCGCTGCCGAAGTGGCGCGGGCTTTCGGCGAGGGGCGCGCATCCCAATTTGCCGTTTTCGCGGCGGCCTTTACGACGTCGACCATTCGCGGCTCGCTCAGGTGGCGCAACCGAAATTCAACGGGATCGGCTTTCGCGCGGGCCGCAAGCTCGTCCATGAAGGACTCGTGCGCGAAAGTATTTTGCAGGCGCTGCGGCGAGCGGAGCGGGCCAGTCCAAAACGGAGATACGACATTGTGCAAAAGGGCGCGTTCGGACTTGATCGTGCCCGCGCCATGGTCGGCGCCGCCCACATGGCCCACCACGTAAGACGGAATCGCGTTGCTATTGTTGCTGAACGATGTGGGCTCGGGCGCGGGCGAGCGAGGCCTGAATTCCTCGGGCTGAAAGCCCGCCAGAAATCCGGTGATGACGTTTCCCGGGTACGTGTAGACCGGGCGATTCCCGAGCACCGGAGACCACGCTTCGTGATCCCACGCGACGATATTTCCCTGCGCATCGAGGCCGGCGCGCTCGTCCATCACAAATGCGAATCCGTAATTCTCCCACGCCATTTCATCTTTTCGGGTGAGCTGGACGCGCACAGGTTTGCCGACGGCTTGCGACAGCAGCGCGGCGTCATACGTGACCGTATCCGCGCCGTTGATTCCATAGCATCCCGAGCCACGGCGAAAAATCACGCACACATTTTCGGGCTTCAAATCGAGCAGCATGGCGAGCGTGGCACGCTGATGCCAAACTCCCTGCGTTGGCGACCACACCGTAGCCTTATCGCCCTGCACATCGGCGACGGCGCAGGAGCTGCCAACCGATCCGTGCATTTGATACGGATGGAGGTAGGTCGCCTTCACCACGGTCGCGGCCTCGGCCAGTTTCTGTTCCACGTCCTTGGAATTCACGAGCAGCGTGTCGCGCGTCGGCTTTTGATTCCGCAAATGGTCGTAAAACGTTTCCTGCTTCGGCAGTTCGGGAGCAGGCGACCACGTGACATTCAACGCCCTGGCAATCTGCATGGCTTGCCAGGTTTTTTCCGCGACCACGCCGACAAAATTCTTCTTCACCACGACTTTCACGAAGCCCGGCATTCCGGAAACCGAGCTTTCGTCCACGTTCATAAGGTTAGCGCCCACGGCCGACGGGCGGATCACCATGCCATGCAGCATGCCGGGCACGCGCACGTTGTGCGCATACTCAAACGTCCCCGTGGCCATCTGCGGCATATCCGGCCGCCCAATAGGTTTTCCGAGCACGGTCCATTCGCTGGCGGGCTTTCGCTTCGCGGCGGGATCCACTTTGATGATCGAACTTCTTCCCAGCCACGAGTTCGCCGTAGGCGACTTTCTTTGACGCATCGGTTTTCGAGCGAATCTCGCCGTCAACGGCAACGAGTTGGTCCGCCGGAATATTCAACCGTTTCGATCCGAGCTGCAGGAGCGCTTCCCGAGCGGTCGCGCAAGCGCCCGCCAGATTGCTGTGATTGAAATTTGCGGGGTGCGATTGGCTGCCGGAAGTGACGCCTTGATCCGGCGTCAGGGACGTATCGGCGACGATCAAATTGACGCGGCGAAACGGGACGCAGAGTTCTTCGGCAACGAGTTGCATTTGCGCCGTGGACATGCCCTGGCCGAGTTCTTCTTTTCCGGTGTAGGCCGTCACGCTGCTGTCCGAGGCGATAGCGATCCAGGAATCGACTTCATTGGCCGGCGGAGAATCCGGCGCCGCATCCAGGCCAAACGCGCCTGCGCGGGTCTGCGCTTCGAGCGTTCCGAGCGCGCCGCCCATGCTGAAGCTGACAATCAGCGCGCCGGTTCCCTTGATAAACGTCCGGCGAGAAAATCCGGCGCGCGCCAAAGCATCCGCAGCGCCCTGCGCCATCGCGGTTTCGTTCACGGGAAGAGATGGGTTTTTCATCGCGCCATCTCCTGTTTCGCGCGCCCGATCGCGCGAAGCATGCGCGTATGCGTGAAGCAGCGGCACAGCACGCGCGACATTCCTTCCTGAATTTCTTTTTCAGTCGCCTTGGGATTTTTGTCGAGAAAAGCCTTGGCGGTCATAATGACGCCGTTCAAGCAATAGCCGCATTGCGCGGCCTGTTCTTCGATGAACGCTTTCTGAAGGGGGTGCGGCTTGTCGACTGTACCAAGCCCTTCGAGAGTGATGATCTCGACGCCCTGCACCGATTCCACGGCCGTGATGCAGGAGCGGACCGCCTGGCCCTTCACGAGGACCGTGCAGGATCCGCATTGGCCGAGGCCGCAGCCAAATTTCGGGCCGCGCAGGCCGAGGTCGTCGCTCAGCACGTAAAGCAGCGGCGTTGTCGGGTCGACGTCGAGGCTGTGGGTTTGTCCGTTTACCTTCAAAGAAAGGAGGCTCATATACCTACGAAGTTATTGCGAAGTGGAATTTTCGTCAAGTGCAAGTGTTCAAGGAGGTGGCGTGGTAAATTTCGCGGGCCGCAAGGCAGAAACGCTTCCCGATTTCCGCCAAATGAAAAAGGGCCGCACACTTGGTCCGGCCCTATCATGTCTTCGGAATATCCGTCTGAAACTTTTCAAACTCTCATGTCTTAGCTATTCCCCAAAAACTCTACATGGACGTACGTTCCCAGCCTGACGTTGTAAGCCAAATACCAACCGTCGTGATCCGGATCCTCGTAGATCACGATATTGTCGGTACCCCAGTCCCAGTCGTTGCAATAGCCGAAATCATACGGCGCAACTGAAAAATAGAAGCCGCCGAACCAGAAGCGGCTCGGGCCTCCCCCTTCGATTCGAAACGTATGTCCCTTACCGAAGCCGCCGGTAAAACGTCCGTGCTCCCAGGGGCGATCGAGGTGGTAGTGAGGGTCGTCCTTCCCGGTATCATGACCAACCCATTTGTCGCCGCTGGAATGAACGTGCGGCGCTTCAGGGTGGCCTTTCTTGTCGCTGTAGTTGCGAGCTTGTTCTTGACCCGGGCGAGATTGCTCTGGTTGCTGGCGAGCTGGCTCTGGTTGCTGGCGAGCTTGTTCTGGAGCCTGGCGAGTTTGCGCTTGAGCCGGAGCGGGCCTCGCCGCCGGTGCGGAACCGGGATGCGGCGCCGGGCCGTGCGCGGGAACGTGTCCCCCGCCAACGCCGCGGACGCCGCCGCCCTTCGCGTCGCCGCGATTTTGCGCCGACGCGGGAATTACAAACAACAGGAACGCGAGGAACATACCGAAAAGGTTTTTCATTTCAATCTCCTGGAAGTGTGTTGGGAAGCGATTTGGAGTTGTGTATAGAGGACTCCCTCTTCGGGTGGGCATTCGGTAAGATGTGCCTGGGCGACCTTGCGGTTGCTCATTTCGAGGAGATAAGCTCACACGCCCGTCCTCGAGATTTGCGCGTGAGGTTGGAAAATCTCCCGTCTTCATGCAGACTACGTTACGAGAAACGAACCGCCTACACAATCGGTATAAACCATGAGACTCGACAAAATTTATACGCGTACGGGAGATGAAGGAAAGACCTCGCTCGGGGACGGATCGCGCCTGCCGAAATTCCACCTCCGCGTAACCGCTTACGGCAGCGTGGATGAAGCTAATTCCGTCATCGGCGTGGCGAATTTGCACGTCGCGAACCCCGAGGTTCTCCAACTTTTGAGGCACATTCAGAACGATCTGTTCGACGTGGGCGCGGATTTGTGCCGGCCGGAGCGGCCCGGCGCGGAAAAGCCGTCGCTGCGCATCACCGAAGAACAAGTCAAGTGGCTGGAAAATCAGATCGACAAGTTCAACGCGGAATTAGAGCCGCTGAATAGCTTTGTCCTTCCGGGCGGAAGCCCCGCTTCCGCTCACCTGCATCTGGCGAGAACGGTGACACGGCGCGCGGAACGCGATGTTGTGCGCCTATCCACGGATGAGCCGGTGAATCCCGCGGTCCTGCGTTACGTCAATCGCCTGTCGGATTTGCTTTTTGTACTGGCACGCTTTCTGAATGACAAGGGCAAAGAAGACGTTCGCTGGCAACCAGGGCTGCACCGTTAGTCTCGCCGTCCAAGTAGCACAGACTTCAGTCTGTGGGGTTCCATTTGATCTTGGCTCGCGCGAATCGGCTGGGCACATAGGCGGAAATCCACAGACTGAAGTCTGTGCTACTGAGGGCAGCCCGCTCTTCCCGTTGTAACAAACAGGGTTCAGAGAGTCGTATACACAACGTGCACGAAGGCATCGCCGTTGAGGACCCCTTTGCCCCACACCGGATCGAGGTCAGAGAGTGGCTTGGCGGCGACAGCTTCTTCGAGTGACTTCCCGGAGGACTTCAGTTTCTGCACGCGGGCCCGCACGGTGACAAGCATGTCGCGAAACATTTTTAGGTCGGATTTGTTTCCGAGCGGGCCGTGGCCGGGAACGATTTTGGTGTCGTTGTCGACCATGGCCAGCATCTTGGACGTGCCCGCGATCATCCCGCCAATGCTGCCATTTGTTTCCTTGTCGATGTAGGAGTAGATGCCATTGAAAAAAACGTCGCCCATGTGCAGGACATTGGCTTTCTGGAAATGGATATAAATATCGGAATCGGTGTGCGCAGGGGCTAGGTGCCCCAGCGCCACGTGCTCGCCGCTGAAATTCAATTGGTACGACTCCTTGAACGTGCGCTGAGGCAGAGCGTTCTCGGGAGACGGATCGAAATGCAGGCGGATGACATCGAGATCGTGCGTTTCCTTCAACCGCTTCAGCGTGTTTTCGTGCGCGATCAAAGTGGCTCCGGCGCCGCGAACGTTCGCGTTGTTGTCGGTGTGGTCCCAATGCCAGTGCGAGTCGATCGCAAGTTTTACCGGAGCTTTGCTGATCTCATCGAGCGTCTTCTTGAACCTGTCCCATGCGAATTGCGTGAACGTATCCACGAGCAGTTTGCCGTCCTTGCCGGTCAAGACAACGACGTTCCCGCCCGGCCCCATCAATAGAGTGAGATTGTCCGAAAGCTTCGTCGACGAGATAGGAACTTTTCCGAACCGGGCCCGAGCCGCTGCAAGCGCATCGCCAGCCGCTGCGCCGTCCTGCTGCGCGAACCGCGGCATTGCCCCCGCGAGCGCGTTGGGAAAAATGCTCGACAGTGCCCATCCGCCCGCCAGTGCTCCCGTCGCTTGCAGAATTTCCCGCCGTGTGGCTCGCTTGACGATGTTGCCGGAATCCATGATGCACCTCGTTGCGATGTGGAATCTGGTTTCGACCTCGTTTCCCTGGGGGAATATAGCAAATTTGAGGGAATCGCGAACGGAAAGACAGTCGGGGTCAAAATCCGAGTTTCACTTTGATGCGTTCTGATTCATCTCTTCCAGAGTCCTTGGCGTGAGCCAAATCAGTCTGGCGCGCAGGTCCTGAATCGTCTTCATTGCGAATTCAGCATCTGAAAAGCGGGTATCTTCAGCGGCTTCGAAATAGACCGCCCAAACCATTCGTTTATCTAACTCTTCTTTTAAGGTCTTCGATAGATCTTGAGGCTCAACGTATCGTCCATTCACAAGGAAACCCTTTGAGCTGTCCAAGTAGACGCTCATCGACTCCGGCCAAGGACTCTTCTCCCACGCGACAGGGATAGCCTTGTTGAGAGGAACCAGAAAACCATGGCTCGTCGTCGGATTCTCCAAAAGGATTAAGATAAACATGACTATCATTAGAATCCCGCCGAAGCAGAGCGGGAAATGCGGCGCATCCTTGATCAGGGGCATCGGACGATGCCGCCTCAACGGCAAAACATTTCTGAGAACTAAATCAGGAAATATTCTAGGGGGACATCCTATTTTCAAGAACCCTAGTAGCAAGCAGCCCAACCCGCGCAACACTAGAATGACGCCCGCCGCGTCAACAAATACAGAAGCGAATTGGATTAGACCCACGACTTGCTCATAAATCTCTGAGTCCGCTGAAACAGAAAGGCGTGGGCGGTAGGCATCCAGGCAGCCGGCCTGGGGAGCAACCTTCCATTCCAATCTGTACTTCCCGGGTCGTACTGTAAATCCATACGTAAACCACCCAGGTGCAACCGCATCGTCGGAGGACGCCAAGAATACTTTTCTCGGCGCGGCTCCGGCAGATAGCCTATAGACAGCCCAATGAATGTCTGCCCAGGCCCTTGCGGGGCACTCCTCAAAGGTCGGATAGATGCTGGGGTCCACATAGAAATGGACGGTGTACGTCTCGGTAAGATTTGTCCGGAAATCTGTGGCGTGGACTTCGCCCTGTTTAAGGGAGACCGCCATGTTCACCGGTTCAAACTGTCGAGTCTTAAGCCAATGCATGCAGCCTAGCGGAACCACGATCGACAGAGCAAGAACGAGGAGGCCCACATTGATCTTCGATTTGGGCGTCATTATCACTTAGTATAGATAGACACCGACAGTCCTCGCCATGTTCCTGCTGGTGAATTTCTTATGCGCTAACAGATACTTGTGTGGCTGTTGACCCGGGGCTCGAAATTCCTTGAGCCGTGGGATGAAGTTGGCCTGGAGGATACAAGAATTCTCCGCCAGTGGTTATACTAAGGCGATTTTTCATTGCTAGGAGCGCACATGGATCCGTTTGAGTCGTTCAAGGCGGCGCAAAAGCAAGGGTGGATGCACTTTGCGCCGTTCGAGGTGCACACAACTCCCTGCGCTGCGCGGCTGGTAAAGCGCGCGGGCGTCCGCTCGGGACAGCGCGTGCTCGACGTCGCGTGCGGGACAGGCGTGGTTTCGGTCACGGCGGCGCGCCTCGGCGCTCACGTCACCGGGCTCGATCTCACACCCGAGTTGCTCGAGCGGGCGCGGGAAAATGCGCGCATTGCGCGAGTCGAGATCGATTGGCACGAAGGGGACGTCGAGAAGCTGCCCTTTGGCGACGCGGAGTTCGACGTTGTCCTGAGCGAGTTCGGCCATATCTTCGCGCCCAGGCCGGAAGTCGCGATCGGCGAAATGCTGCGCGTTCTAAAACCCGGAGGGACCATCGCGTTCTCAACCTGGCCGCCGGAGCTTTTTGTCGGACGGATGTTTGCCGTGACGGCAAGTTACCTGCCGCCTCCGCCCCCGGGAGTCGCGCCGCCCCCGCAATGGGGCGATCCAAATATTGTCCGGCAACGGCTCGGATCGGCCGTGAAGGACATTCTGTTCGATCGCGCGACGATGCTGATCCCCGCGCTCAGCACGAGCCATCAGCGGATGGCCGCGGAGAAAAGCGCGGGCGCGACGGTGCGTGTGGTCGCAAGCTTGGAGCAGAGCGATCCCGCCAGACTGGAACAATTCCGCCGGGAATACGAGGCGCTCGCGAGCGAATATTTCGAGGACAATCTGCTGCGGCAGGATTATCTCATCACGCGCGCCACGAAGATTTGAAGGAATGGCCTGCGAGCATTAAATACCGTGAAAGGTAAGTCGCGCCCGGCATTTCAAATTTGAAAATTCAGATTTGAGATTTGCACTACTGCTGCTCCTTGTATACGCTCTATCGTTGAGGGGAAACTTCGATGAAACCCGCTCAAATGAAAATTCAACTGAGATTTCACGCGCTGTGCGTGTTCCGTTTCTTCCGTGCGGTCCGCGTCTTCTGTGCGGTCTGCGTACTTTGTTCGGTTTGCGTCCTCCTTGCTCCCGCAATCCAGGCTGACGAAGGGATGTGGCTGTTCAACAATCCTCCCTTGAAGCTGCTGCAGGAGAAATATCATTTTCAGCCGACAGCCGCGTGGCTCGAGCACGTGCAGAAATCCTCCGTGCGCTTCGACAATGGCGGCTCGGGTTCCTTCGTTTCGCGGGACGGGCTGGTCATGACCAACCATCACGTGGGCGCCGATTGCCTGGGGAAAATCAGCACGAAGGACAAAAACTATCTCGCGACCGGATTTGAAGCCAAGTCAAACGCGGACGAACCAAAATGCGAGGACCTGGAACTGAACGTCCTCATGAGCATCGAGGATATGACCTCGCGCGTGGCGGGAGCCGTACAGCCCGGCATGGATGCCGCCTCGGCAGAAAGGGCCCGGCGGGCGGAGATCAACAGCATCGAGAAGGAATCGCGCGACAAGACGGGACTGCGCAGCGACGTGGTCACTCTGTATAACGGCGGGCAATATCATCTCTATCGTTACAAGCAATACACCGACGTGCGCCTGGTGTTCGCGCCGCAAAAATCCGTCGCGTTTTTCGGCGGCGATCCCGACAACTTCGAGTATCCGCGCTACGATCTGGACATCTGCTTTTTCCGCGTCTACGAAAACAATAAGCCCGTGCACGTGGACAACTATCTGAAATGGAGCAAGTCCGGAGCGGCGGAAGGCGAATTGATTTTTGTTTCCGGCCATCCAGGCCGGACCGAGCGCGCCGATACCCTCGCGCACCTTCTGTACCAACGCGACTACTCCGTGCCGGGCATCCTGAATCTTTTGCGCCGGCGCGAAGTTCTGCTCGATAACTTTTCCGAACGCAGCGCGGAAAACGCCCGCCGCGCCGAAGACGAATTATTCGGCATAAGAAATAGCCGGAAGGCTTACCTCGGAATGCTCGCCGGGCTGCAAGACCCGGCAATTCTTGAAAAAAAGCGCGCTGCGGAAAAGGAGTTGCGCGACGCGGTCTCGAAAGACCCGAAGTGGAGCCAATCCTACGGCGATGGCTGGGACCAGGTTGCAACGACTCTTCAAACGCTGATCAAAATTCGCGACGAATACAATCTTTTCGGAATCGGCCCGCAAAGACGCGCGCAATCCTTCAACAGCGATTTATTCGACATCGCCATCAAGCTGGTTCGGCTGGCCGAAGAAACGTCGAAGCCAAATGGCGAGCGCCTGCGCGAATATTCCGAAGCCGGCCTCGATTCCCTGAAACTTCAACTCTTCTCCGACGCGCCGATTTACGAAGACCTGGAAACCGTGGAACTCGCCGACTCGCTCGGAATGATGGCCGAGGTCATGGGCGAGGAAAACGAAACGGTTCAGATGGTGCTGGCCGGAAAATCCCCTCGCGATCGCGCCGCGGAATTGATTCACGGCACCACGCTCAAAGATGTTGCGGTCCGCAAGCGCCTCGCCGGCGGCGGCTTGAAAGCCATCCAGGAATCAAACGATCCCATGATTCAGCTCGCAAGGCTGATCGATCCGGAGTCGCGCCGCATCCGCCAGGCCTTCGAGCAGCAAGTCGACGAGCCGCAACGCCAGGCGTACGGCAAGATTGCCAATGCGCGATTTGCGGTGTACGGATCGAGCGTTTATCCCGATGCGACCTTCACCTTGCGCCTCGCGTTTGGCGAGGCCAAGGGCTACACCGAAGGCGGCGAGAAAATTCCCTGGGCCACAACGCTCGGCGGCACGTACGAGCACGCCGCCGCGCATAACAACAAGGAGCCATTCGAGCTGCCAAAAATCTGGAACGACCGGAAATCGCAACTCACGCTTTCGACACCCTTCGACTTCGTAAGCACAGCCGACATCGTCGGAGGCAACTCCGGCAGCCCGGTGATCAACCGCCAAGGCGAACTCGTCGGAATCATTTTTGACGGCAACATTGAATCTCTTGTGTCGGACTACACCTATACCGATCAGGTTGCGCGCGCTGTTGCGGTCCATTCGGCGGGCATTTTGGAAGCGCTGAGGAAGATCTATCAGGCCAATCGGCTGGTGGATGAAATCACAGGAAAGAAATAGTTCCGGCTTTCACGGAGATCTGGTATCACATCGGCCCATAGCTTTCGGAAGCACTCCGGCCAGAGTCATTGATTGAAAATCAATGACTCTGGCCGCAGCAGTTGTTGATCACGTCAGTTAGGAAATGGCAGATAGGTCCACAAATCGTCTAGGTAGCCTGGGGGAGCTCCCTGAGAAGAATCATAGCCTTCCCCGCCAAATATGGTGACATAGCCAAGTGCATCCGGGGCCCAGATTGCAGCCCCGCGGCGTGCGCCGACCACATTGTTCACGAAAGGTAGGCCGGCATCGCCGGATGGATAGGTCGCAAACACCGTTCTGGTTGGCATTGCTGATTCCCTTCCACCATATCCATTGGCCGGAGCTATGCTGATACTCCCAGATGTCATTCAGGAATCCAGTCGGATCCGTGGTCGCGGTACCGTATCCCCAGCCACCGAAAAACCAGAGATTGCTGTTGGCATCGGTCCAGCCGACGGCGCCCCAACGCGACCCGGGGACATCAGTTGCTCCGCCGGTACTCAGGTTGCTGTAGCCTCTGCACCATAGGTGCCGGTCTGATTCGCGAGGTTGTTCCCCGATACCCAAGTCCATTGCTTGGTCGTAATATTAAACTCCCAGAGATCGTTCAGGATCGCTCCCGCAGGGGGAGGACCGGCATTGCCAGTCCCTGCTGAATCGAGTCCGAACCCTCCGAAGAGCCAAATGTTGCCGGATGTATCTGCCCACAGTACAGCTGCCTGACGCCCACCTGGAGCCGTAGTGCCACTTCCTGTTCCTTGTGTGCCATAGCTGCCATTCTGATTGGCGACGTTCGAAGCGGATGGCCCGATCCACGTCCACTGGTTTGCTACGGGGTTGTATTCCCAGAGATCATTCAGCAAGCCGATCGTGCCTGCGGAGTCCACGCCTTGACCGCCGAAAAGCCAAAAATTGCCCGGACGCATCCATGGTCGTGGCGGCAGCCCATCGGCCTCCCGGAACGCCTCCCGGGGCTCCTTGAGTCCCGTAGGCGCCGCTCGTGTCGCCGGCGGTTGAGCCTCCAACGAAGGTCCATGGGCAAGAACTGGTGCCTGCGCCCGTGGCATCAACCGAAGGTCCAGGAGTGCACTTCCACACGTCATTTAGCAATGTGCCCGTGGTGGTGCCGATTCCCTGGCCGCCAAACAAGTAAAGGTCCCCAGTTGCTTGGTCGGTCCAGCTGGAGCTGCCCCATCGCGAACCTGGGTGCGCCTGCCGGAAAAACATCCTCTTCTTCCAGAGGGTCAACGCGTACCTGGAAGACGACGGGAATATTCGCGCCATTCGAAAAAATGGGGAGATTGGCGGGTACCCAACCTCCAACAGAAGGATCATAAACCCAAAGATCGTCCAGAAGGCCCGGAACTTGTTTCCCTAACGGGCTCGGATACGGAAAGCCATTTCCGCCGAAGAGCCATTTTCGGCCCGTCTTATCGGTCCAGGATGCAGCAAAGTCTCTGCCGCCAGGGATGCTGACATTCGGGGGGAAGACAGCGTTCGGGGGCTGGAGTGGCGTGGTAACCGCAGCGTAATTGTTGGCCACGTTCGTCGTGGAGACGTACCAAGTCAACCAGTTCCAGTCGTTGTGTTGGCAGTCAACGAGAACGTCTGAGACGTTGGTGATGGCAATGCCTGTGTAAAAGAACTCATTGCAAGCCTGAGGCTGGCTGCTTGGCGGAAGAAACACATTTACATTGTAAATCCCGCCATTCGTGACCTGCGTGGGGAAGGTGAATGTGGTATCTCCGGTGACAAAAAGATCGTCTCCCGCATTATCTTGCAATTCGAGAGTGTCTCCCGGGGCCTCCACCAGACCGACCACCGATCCACTGATTTTGAAACCCGGCTGCGTGCAGATGACCTCCACAGTATTAATGTTCGAATTCAAGGTGCCACTGCCGTTCACGACAGAGCAGACTTGGGTTGGGTTCGCTGGTTGAGTCAGAATGGTGACGGCAAAAGCGCTGCCGGCGGGAAGCGGCGCTGAAAACGTAAAAGGTACGTTGCCTTGGCCAGTGACAGAGAAATTGTTGCCTCCGTTGTTCTGAAGGACAAGCCCCGATCCGATAAGGCCGGAAACCGAACCGCTGACCGTGAGGCCAGTCGTACCGCAATTGACTAGAACGTTGGTAATTACGGCCGTTGCAGTTCCCGATCCATTCGCGACGCTGCAGGTCTGGGCGGGACCCGTGGGCTGCGTCTTTACGACAACATTGTAGGGTCCAGTCACGGCAACTTGGAACGTGAATCCGCCATTTTTCGTAATTGGAAGGTCGTCCGAGCCGTTATCCTCCAGAACCATGCCTGTCCCGACAAGCCCGAGTACGGTTCCGCTAACGGTGAAGGTTGAGGGAGAACCGCTATTGCCGCCGCTGCCGCCACTGCCTCCGCTACCGCCGCTACCGCTGCCGCCACCGCTGCCGCCACCGCTGAGAGAGCCGGTCGACCCGGAGTGGGCAGGGTAGCAGGAAGTCATCATCAGCGTTATCAAGAGCAGGGATACGGAGTACGCAGACTTCAATAAGAATTTCATAACAGTGGTTTTGCTCCTTCGTGACTTGGCGTCGAACGCGTTACGCCCATGGCACACACTTAGCCGCACACCTCTCCGAAAAAAGTGGATGCGGAACTACAGTATTTTGGCCTAGCGGGAACTAGACCTTCCCATTACCTAACCAACGAGAGAGGGGCGTTTTTCTACTTTCGTTACTACCCTAAGGCCACGCTCAGTAAGGGTCAATTTAGAGTTGCGAGGCATGTGTCTACCTGACTAATAAATATCAGGAGCAGTAGACCCTGGGCAAGGAGGCTTGAGCTTTCGCTTCTTCGGGGTGAATTTATGCAAAGCCTATTAGATAGAATAGACTACAGAGGCCTGCAATATACTGTGATACGATCTTCAGCGATCTATATTACCTGAAAGAATGCGCCGGTCGAGATGTGATTTCTTCGTTTCGAAGCGGCGCCATGGCTCCACAAACAGAAACTGCCTTTTATGCGCCCTTCACAGATTCGCAATCTGATCGTTCTGGCAGTGCTCGTAGTTCTCGGGCTTTGGGTAAGCTCCACGGCCGCCGATTTCGTCATCCAGTACAACTGGTGGAAAGAGATCGGGCAGGTGAATACGTGGGTCGGCATGCTGTGGTACAGCATCGCGCCCGCGGCGGCCGGTTCCCTGGTGGCTTTCTTCGCGTTGTGGGTGGCTCATGCGCGAGGCCTGCACTTCGCCGGAATTCTGCCGCGCGATCACCGTCTGTATTCCCGGTTGCTCCCCTTGGGGCTGGCCGTCGTGGCGATCGTGTTCGCATCGAGCTCGATTGACTACTGGACCGTCATGCGCTTTTTCGGATCGCGCGGGCTCACGGCGCCCGCCGATGCCTGGAAGGATCAGGTGTTTTCGCGCGGCCTGCCGTTTTATCTTTTCGATTTGCCTTTCTATGCGGAAGTGCTGGGATTTGCGTTTGTGCTGGCGATTCTTTGCGCCCTGGTTTTTTGGGCGACGGCGAAGGGCTGGCAGTTGGCGGAAAAATTTCGCTACGGCGGGTTCGAGGACGGGCCGCACAGAACTCTTACGATTGGGCCCGGTTCCCTGCTGCTGACGGGCGCGACGCGCGCGGGCTTTGTCCGCATCCTCACCGTTATCCTGTTGCTCGGCTTTGCCTTCTGGATTTATCTCGGCAACTATGAGCTTCTGCTCAACTCTCACGCCTTCATGACGGGCGCGGATTACGTGGACGAAAAGGTCACGCTCCCGTTGCGCTGGCTGCTCATTGTGGTCACGCTCGGGGCGTTGCCCCTTGTTTGGCTGCGGAGATACAAGAATGCGGCCATCCTGGTCATCAGCTTTTTTGTTTTGCAAGCCGCTTTACCGCTCATCGTCCATGCCGTCTATGTGCGCCCGAATGAGATTTCGATTGAGAGGCCCTATATCGAGCGGCATATCGAGGCGACTTCGATCGCTTTCGGACTGAATCGGAATTCCCAGGAACTTCCCTTTGTTCCTTCCGGTCAGGCGACGGTCGATCCTGTGCAGGATGCTACTCTGCTCGACAATGTTCGTCTCTGGGACCTTCGCGCGTACAACGCAACGATCACGCAGATCCAGGCGCTGCGCCCCTATTACACTTTCCCGGCCACCGACGTGGACCGCTACTTCCCGAACGGCCGCATCAAGCAGGTGCTTTTGTCGCCGCGCGAGATCGATGTCGCTCAGTTGTCCGCCGAGGCCAGCCAGAGCTGGATCAATCCGCGTTTTATTTATACGCACGGCTTCGGCGCGGTCATGTCGGAGGTCAACAAGATCACGCCCGATGGACTTCCCGTCCTGCTGATCGAAAACGCTCCACCGGAAATCAAGACGCCCGGCTTTCAGCTCACCCGGCCGGAAATCTATTACGGCGCAAAGACGCAGGATCCGGTGTTCGTCCACACCGCTCGCGAAGAATTTGACTATCCCTCCGGGGACCAGAATAAATATTCGACCTACCAGGGCACGGGAGGTTTTCCCGTCGGGTCTATTCTGCTGAAGGCAGCCGCTGCGATCTCCCAGGGCGAGCCGAACATTATTTTCACGAGCTACCTCACCGGGCAGAGCCGCATGATGATTCACCGCAACGTACAGGAACGATTGCAGTATCTTGCGGGCTTTTTGCTCTGGGATCAGGATCCTTATCTCGTGATTACCGATGACGGCCGATTGGTGTGGATGGTGGACGGCTATACGACTTCCCTCTCGCATCCATATTCCGCCACGATTCCGGTAACCGGATTGCCGGACGGCGCAAATTACATTCGCAACGCGGTGAAAGCCACCGTGGATGCCTACTCAGGGAAAATTTCTCTTTACGTTTTTGATCCAAGCGATCCCATCATTCAGGCTTACGAGCATCTCTTCCCTAAATTATTTTCGCCTGCTTCCGAAATGCCGGCCGACCTGCGCCGCCACGCCCGCTATCCCGAAGCCCTGTTTCAAGCGCAGGCCGAGGCCTACCGGACATTTCACATGCGCGATCCGCAGGTGTTTTACAACAAGGAAGACATCTGGGACATCGCGCATAATTTGTTCGGCCAGTCGGCGCAGCCCGAGAACGTGCAGCCGATGTACGTTGTAGCCACTTTGCCTGGAGAAAAAGCGCCCGAGTTCCTGCTCATTCTTCCCTTCGCTCCGCGAGGCAAAGATAATTTGATCGGTTGGATGGCCGCGCGATGCGATGGCGATCATTTAGGAAATCTGATTTTTTACCAGCTCCCGAAGCAGCAGCTCATGTACGGCCCCATGCAGATTGAGTCGCGCATCGACCAGGACCAAAACATCTCCAAGGACCTGACGCTCTGGAACCAGCAGGGCTCGCACGTCCTGCGCGGAAATATCATTTCCCTCCCTGTGACGGGCGGCTTTCTCTATGTCGAATCTATTTACATCCAGGCGAATGAAGCCCGCATGCCGCAGCTCAAAAAAGTTGTTCTGGCCATGGGCGACCGTCTGATTTATCGTGACAATTTCGATCAGGCCCTGGCCGAACTGACTGGAGGCGGGGTCCCGACCAAGCCCGGTCCAGCCACGGCTGCCTCCGCGCAGACCCCGGCAGCGCCGGCTCCCGGAAGCGAAGTCCCCGCCCTCGCCGAACGCGTGCGCCAGATCCGCGATCAGGCGCAGCAATTGGTGCAAGAGCTAGAAAAACTGGAAAAAGACACTGGCAAAAAGTAGGAGTAGGACAGGCTTCAGCCTGTCGCCTTTTCCTAACCCACACCAAAACCAGACAGGCTTGAAGCCTGTCCTACTCGCGCCTCCTGCAACAAACCGAGATGGGGCAGTGTATACTCCACGAACTATGACAAACGCTTCTTTCCTCACAGATAAATTTGCGTCGGCTCTCCCTTACGATCGTTATCTTCAAACCGGCACCGAAGAGCAGCAACGCCGCTGGACGCAGGTCTATGACGCCGCCCATCTGAACGATGCGCAGAAGCAACTCGTCGGCGGCTTTGTGCGCGAAATGAAAATTCTGATCTTCAGCGGGATCTGGTGCGGCGATTGCGTCCAACAATGCCCGCTGATTTACCGGATCGTCGAAGCCAATCCTAAAAAA
Organism: uncultured Acidobacteriota bacterium; assembly: GCA_963832265.1. Lineage (GTDB taxonomy): Bacteria > Acidobacteriota > Terriglobia > Acidiferrales > UBA7541 > Palsa-360. Next base: position 892,438 of record CAWHTN010000020.1, on the reverse strand, counting down.
ATCGATTTGCGTTTTGTCGAACGGCCGAAGGAAAGTGAATTGATCCCTGAGCTGCGCATCAACGCCGGCAGCCGCGTCCCCGTCGTAATATTTTTGGCCGAAGATAATGAATGGTGCGCCACGGCCGGCGATCGCACGATCAACCGTTACCGCGCCCTCGCTCGCGCCAGGCTCGGGCCGCTTTGCCCCACGGGAATCGTCGCCCCCGAGAAAGACGAACTCGACGCCACGCTGGGCGATTGGCTGATTGAAGTCGAGCGCGCGCAACTCATGCTTCGGCTCACTCCCCGCCTTCGGCAAAAATATCAGGACTAGATCGTTGGAGCGGGGATGTCATTCCTGGACCTGCGCCATGCCTGCTTGACACGACATGCGCCGGGCGTATATTCGATTCGATACGATTTCATACGCCCTCGGAGGTGCCACCAACATGACTGATTTCCCCATGAAGCGGCGCGAGTTCCTCGTCGGCGTTGGCGTAAGCGGGCTGGGCCTGGTCTTTGGTATCGATCTCAAGCCTGCCCTGGGCGCCGCCAATGAAATCGATAAGGAAGGAACCGCCGCGGGCGTGAAGATGCCGTGGGTTCGCATCGCTCCGGATGGCGTTATCACCATCATGGCGCCCGCGGCGGAAATGGGCCAGGGCACCACAACCGCGCTCGCCATTGTCTTCGCCGAGGAACTCGATGCCGACTGGAGCAAGGTGGCCGTCGAGTTTAGCCCCGCCGACGATGCGATTTACGCGAACCCCCTGCCTTTCTTTTTCGGAATGATGGTCACGGCGGCCAGCACCGCGGTGATGGCATATTACAAAAACATGCGTCTCTATGGCGCGCAGGCACGGCGCGTGCTTCTTGACGTGGCTGCGAACCATCTCAACGTTCCCGCGTCGGAACTCACGACGGAACCGAGCGTGGTTGTCCACGCCAAGAGCGGACAGCGCCTCAGCTACGGAGAGATCGCCGGCTTCGCGACTTTGCCAAAAACATTGCCGACCATTTCGGAAAAAGATCTGAAGGACCCCAGCAAGTTCCGCCTGATCGGCCACGAAATTCCGCGCGTGGATATTCCGCCCAAGACCAACGGCTCGGCAATCTACAGCATCGATGTCCGGCTTCCGAACATGGTCTATGCCGCGGTCGTGCGCGCTCCCGTTCTTGGCGCTACGCCGGTTTCCGTAAACGATGCGGAAGTTTCCAAAATGCGCGACGTGCTGAAAGTAATGCAGTTGCCGCCCGACCGCGTCGCTATTGCAGCGCGGACGTATGAAGCGGCCCTCGCCGCCGAGCGCGCGCTGAAAATTACCTGGAGCAAAATTGCTCAAAGTGAGTTTGACAGCGACCGCGCGATGGACGAGCAGTCCGCAATTGCACGCGACCTCGGCAAAGCCGGCGTTCAGGTACAGAACACGGGCGACGTCGTTGCCGCGCTCAGCGGCGCGGCCAAAGTCTACAAGGCTGAATACCGCACGGAATTTGTCTACCACGCGCAACTCGAGCCGCTCAATTCCGTGTCCTGGGTAAAAGACGGCGGCAAGAGCGTGGAAGTGTGGGCCGGATCTCAGACGCCCACGCACCTGGTGCGCTCCGTCGCGGAAGCGCTGGGGATAGCTCCCGAGAACGTTGTGCTCCATCGAACCTACCTTGGCGGCGGATTCGGCCGGCGATCGGCGCAGGACCACGACTGGGCCGTTGACTCCGCACTCGTTTCCAAAGAATTGGGACAGCCCGTGAAAGTGATTTGGAGCCGAGAATCCGACGTGCGTTTCGGACGCTTCAAACCGATGACGGCGCAATATTTGCAAGCGGCCGAGGACAGCAATGGCCGGCTAATCTCATGGCACCATCGCCTGGTCGCCGATGAAGCGCTGGCCATGACCGATCCGACCCGCTTCGAGAAGGGCAAGGAATTCCCGAGAATTTCCACGACGGGCATCAAGACCGACTACGATGTTCCCAACATTCTGGTCGAAGCGGTGCGCCATAAGCTGGGCGTGCGTATGTCCGCCGTGCGCGGCGTTGGCTCGACCGTGAATCAATTCGCGGCGGAAAGTTTTGTGGATGAAATCGCGATTGCCCGTGGTGACGATCCGGTCGAAATGCGCCTCGATCTGTTGCGGAAATCTCCGGAGGAGCAAGAAGTGCTCCGCGCGGTGGCCAGCATGGCAGGTTGGAAGAAGGGCGAGAAGGCCGGCCGCGGCGTGTCGTACGTTACCAACGCGGGGACGTACATGGCCACGATCGCGCAAGTCACCGTGGACCGCAATACCGGCGTAATTCGCGTGCCGGAAATCTGGATTGCGGCGAATGTTGGCGTTCCGGTCTCGCCGCGCAACCTGGACGCGCAGTTGCAAAGCGCCGTCATCCACTCCTTGAGCAATCTGCTCAAGGAGCGCATCACGTTCAAGAAGGGCGCCGTTCAACAGTCGAATTTCTACGACTATCAAGTCCTGCGCATGTCGGAAGCGCCGGAAGTGCACACGCATGTCGTGCCCTCGACCCGCAATCCCGTTGGGATCGGCGACCTCGGAGGAATTGGCGTGGGCCCTGCAGTCGCGAACGCTTTCTTTTCCGCAACCGGGCGCCGCCTCCGCCAGTCGCCCTTCCTGCCGGAACGCGTGCTCGCGGCGCTGAAAACTTGAAGAGCGGAGAAATAGGAATGCAGGCAAGGCAATGCGCTGGGACGGAAAGATTTTCTGCCGAGGAGGTTACTACCCGTGATTTCTCTGACGGTAAATAAACGCAGCGTGAAGGTGGATGTCGAACCCTCCACTCCCCTGCTCTGGGTCTTGCGCGAGCACCTGGGCCTGACCGGCACAAAGTATGGTTGCGGCGTGGCGCAGTGTGGCGCCTGCACCGTGCATCTGGACGGCCGCCCCGTGCGCTCCTGCAGTACGCCGGTATCGCGCGCCGCTGGAAAAGAGGTCACCACCATCGAAGGCCTCTCGCCGGACCGAAATCATCCGGTGCAGCGCGCCTGGCTCGAAATCGAAGTGCCGCAGTGCGGCTACTGCCAATCCGGCCAGATTATGAGCGCGGTGGCACTGCTGGAAAAAACCCCCAACCCCGCGGACGACGACATCAACCGAGCCATGTCTGGAAATATCTGCCGCTGCGGAACGTATCCACGTATTCGCCGCGCCATCCATCGCGCCGCGGAAATGGCCAAAGCAGGCGCGTGAGAATGTGAGATTAAAGATTTGAGGTTTGAGATTTGAGATTTGAGATTTGAGGATTGAGGGTCTAAATTTGAAATCTCAAATTTGAAATTTGAATTTATACGAAGTCTTTAATCGGCAGACCTGAATCCACGCTAATCCGCCATCGCCTCTTGATGGATCGTTCGCAGCCTGGGCCGCTCGATGTTGGGCAGGAACGCCGCCAGCAGGCCTACTGCCGGGAGATACGAACAAACCATGTACACGAAATTGATGCTGGTCAAATCCGCGAGCCAGCCGAGAACCGCCGCGCCCAGTCCCGCCATCCCAAACGCAAACCCAAAGCAGAGGCCCGAGATCATTCCCACTTTGCCAGGGACAAGCTCCTGCGCGTAAACCACAATCACCGAAAATGCCGAAGCCAGAATCAGGCCAATCACCACGCTGAGTATTTCAGTCCAAAACAGATTGGAATACGGCAAAAGCAAAGTGAACGGGAGAACGCCAAGAATCGAGACCCAGATGACATTCTTGCGGCCGATCCGATCGCCGACCGGTCCGCCAATGAGCGTGCCGAGAGCAACCGCGCCCAGAAAAACAAACAGATGGATTTGCGCGCTTTCTATGGTCAAGTGGAACTTGTTCATCAGATAAAATGTGTAGTAGCTCGTCAGGCTCGCCAGATAGACAAACTTGGAAAATAAGAGCGCCATCAGAATCGCGATCGACGCCGTGATCCGTCCGGTCGACAGGTCGGGCGGCTTGTCAATATCGTGCTTCGCGCTGAATCTCTTCCAACTTTCCGCGTGGTTCTTGGCCCAACTGCTCACGCCCGTCAGCAGAATCATGCCCGCAAGGGCCGCAAGCGAGAACCAAGCAATACTATTTTGGCCCTTTGGCAGCACAATGAACGCCGCCAGCAAGGGCCCCAGGGAAAGTCCCGCATTCCCGCCGACTTGAAAAATCGACTGCGCGAGACCATGTTGCCCGCCGGACGCCATTCGCGCCACCCGCGAAGACTCCGGATGAAACACCGAGGAGCCGGTCCCAACCAGCGCCGCGGCAACCAGCAGGGCGGGAAACGTTCGAGCGGCCGCCAAAAGGATGAGCCCGATCAGCGTCGCTCCCATCCCCACGGGCAGAGAAAACGGCCTGGGCCTCTTGTCCGTGTAGAATCCGATCATCGGCTGCAGGAGCGACGCAGTCGTTTGATACGTAAGCGTAATCAGGCCCACTTGCGCGAAATTCAGATTGAAGGAACTCTTCAGCAGCGGATAAATCGCGGGCAGCAGCGACGACATCATGTCATTCAATAGATGACACACGCTGATCGCCGCCAAAACTTTGTAAACAACCTTCGGTCCAACTTCTATAAGAGTCTCGGTCTGAGTCGCAGCCACTTTTCTTTCTCCCGACATCCAGGACACGATGCCGAATTGGAATCCTGGTCTTTTTATTGTATCAAGACTCGCCTATTTTCCGGGATTGAAACCACGCCATGTTTACGTATTTCCCGGCATCGCAGGCAAGATTTCTGAAATACAGGCGTAAGCCATGCCCCCTCGCCAGTCATCATGCTTGGGACGACGGTGGCAATTCGTTAGACCGTTTCCGGCAAAGGTTTGCCGCGAGTTTCCGGCAAAAACGGTCCGGCCGCGAGACCTAGAATGTAGATCGTAGATACAATCATCGCCGCATTTCCATAGCCGCCGAATCTCACGATCAGTGTGCCGGCCATAAGCGTTCCCCCTGCGGCAAGCAATCGAGGAGCATTGAAAATGAAACCCAGGGCTGTGGCGCGCATACGCGTCGGGTAGAGTTCGGGAATCCACGTCGACAGCCAGGTGAGTTGTCCTGAGCCGAAGAATCCGACCATCGCTGAAACCATCACGAGGAGGTGAAGCTCGTGCGTCCAGAGAAATAAGACTGGCGTGGCCAGCAATGAAAATGCGAAGTAAGCGAGCGTGACCGGCCTTCGCCCAAACGCGTCGGCAAGAAAGCCCATGCTGACATATCCAGCGATCGTTCCGGCGTTATACGCCATTCCGGTGAAACTCGCCCACTGCGGTGAAGAAAGGCCGGCGCTCGCCGCCACGGAGCCAATGTAGGGAGGAACCCACGTCGAAATTCCCCAGAATCCCACAGCCGAGGCCGTAGCCATGAGAAATGCGATGGTCGTCCTCTTGCGTATCGCCGGCGAGGCGAACAAGTCAAGAAATGTAAAGCGCGTCAGCTCGCGGTCCTCCGCGATTGCCGTGTCGCCGTTCCGCTTCCGCAGGTTCGCCGCCTTGCGTTGCTCATTGGCCTTCTCCCACAGAGTCGATTCCGGGATAGCCCGCCGGATCCAAAGAGTGAGCAGCGCCGGAAGTACTCCGATCAAATACATCGTTCGCCACGCACCGGGACCCCGCGCGCCAATGAAGAGCCAGAGGAAGGAAGCAAGGAAAAAACCGATTCCGAAACCGCATTGGAACAGCCCGCTGCCTTTTCCGCGCGCACTATCAGGCCAGAATTCAGCGGTCATGGAGGTCCCTGTTACCCACTCGGAGCCGATCGCCAACCCGGCGAGAAAACGAAGGACGGCAAAGGAAGTCCAATTCCAGGAAAACGCGCTGAGCCCCGTCATGATCGAGTAGGTCAGAATCGCGTAGATCATCGTTCGCTTGCGGCCGAAATAGTCGGCGAGGACGCCCGCCAGCATTCCTCCCACGGCCCAGCCGCATAATGTCGTGGCGATGACGGCACCCGCATAGGCGGGGATTTGCGAATATTGTCCGGGAGGGAGCAACTGATGGAGAGCCACGGCAGCAGTCAGGATTAAGGCATACGCCTCAAAGCCGTCAAACACCCAACCGAGATTTGACGCCAGAAGCGTGTTCCATTGGGTGCGGTTAAGAGAGCGATACCAGGGCTGATTGGAAGAGGAAGTCAAATTTAATCCGAGCGTGACCTGCGGCGCGCAGCTACCGCAACCTTGGCGCCGATCTGCTTCTGGATCGAGCCCATATCAAAAAAGACCGTCTCGCCCCAAAGCTTGTTCCCTCGAAAGTGCCAAACAACCAGTGCTCGCACCCGCACACGTTTTCCGGTGGGGCGAAGGCCGAGGAATGTGCCCCGATGAGTCCCGCTCCACTCATTTTCGGTCACGATGCACTTGTCATCCGCCGCAAGGAACCGTTTTACGCGAACTTTAAAATCGGGAAAGCCGGCCCAATGTTTCGTGTATCGCTCGGCCACTTTTTTAGGGCCGACGAAGGGCTTCGGCACGCAGCAAACATCGTTAAAGCAGTCGGCGGTCATTCCCTCGAGGAGCTCTTCCATGTTGTGCGTGCTCTCGGCCTTGATGTGCTCGCGAAGGACGGCGAGCCGTTTCTTTGGTATCCGCATCCAGTTTGTCTCCTCGATTGCTTGATCTGATTCTTTAGCGGCTACCGCGTCGCGCATCACATCACGTGAGCTTGATGCATGACCGCTTCGGACTTCATACGGATTTCTTTGGCGACCTCGTAGGGATCGCCTTGTTGGAATTTCGGCAGGAAGAGTTCCACCGAGAGCGGGCCGGCATATCCTTTTTCGGCGAGCTTGCCCAGGATTCGCGTCAGCGGGCTGACTCCGTCGCCGGGAATGATTCGCGTCGAGAGATCCAATAATTCCCGCGGCATGTCGGGCACGTCCTGAAAGTGCACGTGGCCAATTTCCCCGGGGCGGATCAGATCGAGATCCTCTAATTTGTTGAGGCCGGACCAGAAATGATAGAAGTCCAGCATGGGCGCAATATTCGGATGCGCCGCCGCGCGCGTCATTTTCAGAATCGTCGGAAGCGTGGAAATGAATGTCGACGTGCGCAGGAATTCGATTCGGAGCGACATGTTGAACTGCTTGGCAACTTCTCCTGCGTCGTGCATGTTGTCGGCGCCCGCTTTGTAATCATCCTCGGTGACTTTCTTGCTGGTGGCGGTGGCGGCGTAAACGCGATTCAGGCCCATGTTCGCGAACATCTCGCAGCGTTTCTTGAGATTGTCGAGTGCGGCGGCGCGATTTGGATTCGGCTCCCAGATTTCCGTCACGCCCGTCGCGGCGTGAACGAGGTTCAGTCCGAGGTCGGTGATCACGCGGCGGGCGGCTGCCAGGTTGTCGATTTTCAGAAATTCGTCCAGCAGAATATTCGTGATCTCGACATTTTTGATTCCCGCGCGCGCCCAGCCTTCCAGTGATTTGCGGTATCCCGCCCCGTTCGACGTGTTCTGATGCATGGCGAGCGTCATCTTTTTTTCGCCGCCAGAGGCCGACAGGGCGCTTGTGGCCGCCAGCGCCACGGGAGTCAGGAGCATTTCTCTTCTGGAAAGGGTGGTCATGGAATTCGTCCTCTTTTCCATCCTAAGTGGAGCAGGCTTCAAGTAGCACAGGCTTCAGCCTGTGGGTTTTGATTCCCGCAAGCCCAAAACCCCACAGACTGAAGTCTGTGCTACTAAAACCCTCCCACGATCCGCTAGGCCTTCGGCACCGGCGGCCAGATTCGGAGCGCGCTATTGGGTCCGTTAGGCGCGTGAACCAGATTTGGAACCACGGAGCGTCCGTTCAAACCTAATGGCGAATTCGCAACCGCGGGCGCGTAGTCCCGGTCGAAACCTTCCTTGGACGCAAACTCATAAATAATTCCGTGCTTCGCCCAACCCGCGACGGAATTCAGCTTCCGCGTCCTGACGCACGACGCCGTAGCGCACATTTTTGGGAGCCGCTCCAGAACATATCCGGCGTGCATCTCCTCCTCGAATTCCAAGGCGCAGTCGAAGCTCCCGATCTGAACGCAGGGAGCGCCGGTCATGCCTTCCTTGTAAGCGCCGAGAGCGCGGCCTTCGCGCCTGCCCGTCTCGGTAAAAATGTTCATGCGCTCCCCGGTCCGCATGGCCAGCATCTTCTTCCCCTGCTCCGGCAGCGCCGCGTTGATGAGACTCGGAACAGGATCGCCGAACACGTTTGCATCGGCCGCGGCGATCAGCAGCATGTAGTGATACCCCTTGCCGACTCTGGGATCGTCGACATGTTTGTATCGCGTGGCATTTTCAGCGCCGCCTTCGAGATCCTGCGAAGCGTAGTGCGCCGCCCACAAGTAACCAGGGCGTTTCAGCAAGTCGGGGAGGTACGTGCCGTGCAGCCAGGAAAAATAAGCGTCGCGGCCCTCCGTTGGCAGGTCGTACCACGTGATCCAGATGCCTCGGTCGGCAGGCGCGGTTCTCCCGTGATCCTTCTGCGCCGCGGATTTGGAACCTACGTTCTGTGCGAACGTGTCTTTCACCGCGGCGAACGCAACTGCCGCGCCGCCTGCGGTCTTCAGAAAATTGCGGCGATTCCGGCTTGTCTCCCCATCCTGCTTTTTCATGTCGTCTCCTTGGCCTTAGCGAGTTCAAACATTAATCTTGAGCAGCTTCGCGGCGGTGTTGCCAAAAATCGAGATGCGCTCCTCGTCCTTCAGACCCGGAACGGCAAGAATTCGGTCCACCGGAGTGCGATTCCACAGCGTCGGATAGTCGGTCCCGACAACGACTTGGCTGGGGCCAACCACGGCAATCAGATGCCTCATGTCCTCGGGCGTAAAAAGCACGGAATCGAAATAAAGCTGCTTCAGATACTCCGTCGGTGGCTTCTTCAGAGGCTTGCAAAGATTGGGAAATGCAATCAGGCACTGATCGTTCCGGCTCGAGTAAGAAGGCAGGTAGCCGCCGCCATGCGCCGCGCAGATTTTCAAACGCGGGAAAAGGTCCAGCGTTCCGTCTTGAATTAAATGAGTGAGCGCCAGAGTAGTCTCCAGCGGGTGTCCGACCACATTGTCCAAAAATCCATTTCCCTTCAATCTCTTTTCGTCGATTGGCGTACCTGCGGCTTGCGGGTGGATAAAAATCAGCGTCTCCAACTCCTCGGCCTTCGCCCAAAACGGGTGAAATTTAGGATCGGAAAGATCGTCGCCATTCACGCTGCCGCCGATGGCGAACCCGCGCATCCCCAGTTTCTTCACGCCGTCTTCCATTTGCTCGGCGGCAAGCGACGGATGCTGCAGTGCCACGCTGCCCAGCCCGGCGAACCGATTCGGATGCGCGGCGCAGAATTCCGCGATTTTCTCGTTCTGAAGCTGGATGATCTTGCGCGCGAGATCCTCATCCGCCCAATACCAAAAAGGATTGATCGACAAGGCCTGGACATCAATTCCCATTTCATCCAAATCCGCGAGATGTTTTTCGACATCATTGTGCATGTTGGAGGGATTGTCCGGACTTGCCTGCGTCGCATCGCCCGCGCGCCCCTCGCGCCCGATGCGATCCTTGACGAGATCCCACGCTTCGGGCACGCGAACATGAGCGTGAACGTCAACGACCTTCACACGCCGGCCTCCAACGATGACCTCGCGCGGCTTGCGTTTGGCGACGGTCGGCGTGGCGGATTGCCGCGGCTCCAGCGCAAAACCAAACGAAGATTCCGCGCAGCAGCAACTCGTAAAAAAAACTCCCGCCGCTGTCCCGGACACACTTTTTAGGAATTGCCTGCGCGTTGGCATGTTGGATTCTCAATTTTTCCGACTTCGATTTCCGTTTGGTCTTTCCGGATGGGCCTACTTATACACCCGTGGCCGCTCGTAAGGAACGGTCTTATTTTATTCCGGTTTGAATGCCGCAGAAATGTCTGCGTTGGGCTTCGTGGAGAAGTTGCATCTGGTCAGCAAGAAAAGATAGCGCTACAATCGGCAACCATTATGAGCCAATCCACCTCGACCGCCCGTCGTGACTTCATTAAATTTCTGGCCGCAAGCCCCTACGTTGCGGCGCTCGGGGGAGTCGCCGCTTTCTTTGAGAAAACCGGCCTCGCCCAGAGCATGCAGGAAACTTCCGACGTCATCACCAGCCCCGCCGGCGCCTTCGACGTTTTCGATTTTGAAGAGGCCGCTCACCGCAAAGTCCTGCAAGGCCATTGGGCATACATGGCAAGCGGCGTCGACGACGACGCCACGCTCCGCGCGAATCGCGATGGTTTCAAGCACGTCGAATTGCGACCGCGCCGATTGCGCGACGCGACCAAAGTGGACATGCACGTCGATCTGTTCGGCGCCACGTACAACAGCCCGATCTTCCTTTGCCCCACCGGCGGCGAGAAATCATTCTTCGCCGATGGCGAATTGTCCGTGGCGCGCGCCGCAAAAGCGCGTGGAACTTTGCAGTTTCTCTCCACGGCAACTTCAACGCCCGTCGAAGAGGTGAACAAAGAACGCGGCCAGCCGGTCTGGTATCAACTCTACGCAACGACCTCATGGGATGCGAACGAGAAAATTCTGCGGCGCGTAGAAGCCGCGGGTTGCCCGGTCGTTGCACTCACGGTCGATAACACCACAGGCCGCTACAGTGAAACTTATCTTCGCACTCGCGGCAAGGACCTGCACCAATGCCTCAATTGCCACGAAACTCCCGAAGGACCTACAGTCAAAGAGCGGCCGATGTATGACGGCATCGACCTGACCGGCGTGAAAACACAGAATCCTTCCATGGACTGGGCATTCCTCGACCGCCTCCGTAAAACTTGGAAGGGAAAACTCTTCATCAAGGGGATGGACACGCGCGAGGATGCGCGGCTCTGCGTCGAACACGGCGTCGACGGCATGCTCGTATCGAACCACGGTGGACGTTCCACCGAAACTTCGCGCGCAACGATCGAAGCGCTGCCGGAAGTCGTGGCTGCGGTTGACGGCAAGATTCCTGTGTTCGTCGATGGCGGCTTTCGCCGCGGCACGGACGTGTTCAAAGCTCTCGCGCTCGGCGCCAAAGCCGTCGGGATTGGACGTCCCTTCCTGTGGGGTTTGGGAGCCTTCGGCCAGGCCGGGGTCGATCGCGTGATTGAAATTATGCAGGGCGAACTGAAACTCGTGATGGGCAATTGCGGCACGCGGACCGTTGCCGACATCACCCGCGAATACGTGGAAACGCCCGACTGGAAAATCTAGTCTGACAAGTAGCACAGGCTTCAGCCTGTGGGGTTTAGTCCTTGCAAGGACTAAACCCCGCACCCTAACGCGGCGGCTTCGGCCACCAGCTCACAAACCCATCTTTGTTCGGCATTTTGACGCGCGGCAGAGACTTGGCATCGAGTACTGAATCCGAAGGAACGATTCCGTCGATGGACAAGATGTAAGCCGTCACCGCATACACTTCGTCATTCGTCAACGATTGCGGCGACGTGATCGGCATGGCTCGACGAATATAATCGAAGAGCGTAGTGGCTGCCGGCCAATAACTGGCGGGCGTTTTGACCGGCTTACCGGATGCGAGCGTTCCAAGGCCTCCAGTAAGTTGATCCTGCGGCTTTCCCGCGCCCTGCGCTCCGTGGCAGGACTGGCATGATTTGGCGTAAACCGCTGCGCCCGCCGAAACCGAACCGCTGCCCGCAGGCAGTCCCCTTCCATCTGGCGAGACCGTGATGTCTATCTTTCGAATCTCTTCGGGCGTGAGCGGGCGTCCAAGATTGGGTCCCTGCGCACCACAGACGGAGGGCAGGAGACAAATCGCTCCCAACGAGATGAGACACGCTAATTTATGCGTAGACATTCTTCACCGTCCCATCGGCCTCAATGCTCCAGCTCTGAATGCCGTTGAAGTGGTACCCCTGGCCCGGCGCATACTGAGCGATCCAGCTGGCCCTGGTCGGCTGCGTGCCTCCCGTTTCGTCCGTGGCCCGGCTCATCAGCGTGGAAGGCTGCCCATCCCATTTCCATGGCATACGGAAGCGGGTCAGAGCCTTCGGCAATATCGGACCGTTCAACGCCGCAAGCGCCCAGGTCTTGCCGCCATCCGCGGAAACTTCCACTTTCGAAATCCGGCCCGCTCCCGACCATGCCAGTCCGGAGACTTCGTATAATCCGGGTCCTTTCATGGTCATTCCAAGGGATGGCTTGAGAATCGCCGATTTCGCCTGCTGCAGAAACATGAATTGACGCGCCTTCCCGCTCGGCATCAATTCCGTATAGTGCGAAGTCTCGTCCCGGGCATCCACCGGCGTGTCGGTCACATTTAATCGGCGCAGCCACTTCACGTTCATGTTGCCTTCGAAGCCTGGAAGCAGCAGGCGCATCGGAAAGCCCTGTTCCGGGCGAATCGCTTCTCCGTTTTGATACAGAGCAATCATCGCGTCGTCCATGCATTTCTCCAGCGGAATGCTCCTGCTCATCGCGGCCGCGTCGGCGCCCTCCGCGATCACCCACTTCGCTTCCTTCGTCACGCCGGCCTCCGCGAGCAAAGTCGAAAGCCGCACTCCGGTCCATTCCGAACAGGAAAGGAGGCCGTTCAATTCGCCCGCGGTGATTTGCAACGGCTGAGCCGAGCTAAACGCTCCACTGTTGCCGGCGCATTCCACGAAATGAATATGCGTTTCCATCGGATAGCGCATGAGCGCATCGAGCGAAAATGCCAGCGGCCGCTTCACCATTCCGTGAATGAACAATTCGTGTTGTCCCGGATCGATGTCGGGAACTCCGTTATGATGGCGCTCGAAGTGCAATCCGCCCGGCGTAATGGTTCCATCCAGCAATTGAAGCGGCGTGCGCGAGACGCCCGTTCCAGCGCGCCCCGGCGCGATTGTAAAGACGCGCTGCACTTTTTCCTGCCACTTCGAAGGCGTGCCATAAGCAGAGAACGGGCGGCCAGGCGTCTTCATCCATTCCGGCGCGTCCGCGCCAACGCCATCGTCAGCCTGCGCAGCGCCGACGCCCGCAGCGGCGATCCCAGCGGAAAATAGCGCGGTCCGCAAAATTGCGCGCCGGTCAATCAAGCCGTTTCCCGCAACCGCCTCTTCACGCAAGGTAATGGTTTTCTTTTTCTCAAGATTGCCCATGGCTACCCCCGTCTACACTCTTGCCGCGATCCACAAATCAAACCGCCTCGATGCCGAAGAAAGCTTAACGTGACATCGAGGCGGCCTCAAGCTTCCATTTAAATTATCTCTACCTTGACGAAGCGGTGCCCCACTCTTTGTGTCTTTCAAAAAGTGGGAGTTTAAATTCAAGCTAAAGTAAAGACCATCCGCAACACCTACAGATCTTGCCAACGCAAGACCATTATTTCCATGCCGCGTAGATAGGCTTGCTGACCAAGTACGCAGGATTCGCTCCCGGCCGCGGAGTAAATTTCTGCGCGCGCCCATTATCCACTTCGGCCGTATAGAAATTGCCGTCCTGATCCACGCTGAATCCGTGCACACCCCAGAAGCCGCCCGGAAAATCTCCCCAGGTTCCCCAGGAATACAGGAAGTGTCCCTCGAGATCGTACTTCAGCATCTTGGATGTGCCGCGGTCATAGGCCCACAACATCCGATCAGCTCCGATATAGAGCAGGTGCACATCGGAGGGATCCTTGCCCATGCTCCACTCGTAAAGATATTTTCCGTTCTCGTCGAACACCTGAATCCGATGGTTGCCCCGGTCGTTGACGAAGACGTGCTTGGTTACCGGATCGAGAGCCACTCCGTGGACGTTGTTCATGTAGTAGGGCCGCGTGTCATTCGGCGGCGTGCCCTTCATGCCCCAGTCCATCAGAAATTTTCCGTTCTTATCGAATTTCGCGACGCGCGTGCCGTTGTATCCGTCCGCCACGAACAGGGTGCTGTCCGGCAGCCAGGAGAGGAATGTGGGCCGGTTGAAATGCGTGCCATCGGCGCCATGCACGGTGGGCGTGCCAAGCGTCTGCACGAGTTCCTTCATGTCATGCGTGAATATGTAAATGGCGTGCATATGATCGTCCACGATCCAGATGTGTTTCTCCGGATCGTAGGGATTGATCGTGACGTAGTGCGGCCGTTTGAACAGGTGGTCGTACTGCGGAAACGTCTCGATGATTTTGCCGGTGGAGTCCACGATGGTCAGGCAGTGTTCCCACTTGGCATCCACGCCCACGACGCCTTTTCCCAGCATCCAGTTCTTCGGCCCGTCGTCGGGATCCTGCCCCGTTCCTCCCGATCCCGGCAGGGCCGATACGGTCGCGTCCCGCCAGGGCAGGCGCCCGATCGGAAAAATCAAGCTCGGCCCGAAATCAGGGATTAATTTCGGATCCGGCCGTTTGATGTTTGGAAGTTCGCCGCGGAATAGCATAAAAACGCGATTCGGATTCTCCGCGTAAATTCCCTGCCCCGCTCCCCAGGTCCACTTCTCATTTCCAGGCAAGGTGCTGACGTTGGCCGGCCAATCTTTGGCGACGTCATAGGGGCCAAAAGTGTCCTGCCCTCCCACCACACCGGGGACGGCGGCGATGCTGCCCGAATTTCCCTGCCCCTGGACCGTCCAGGGATTGCTGCCAAAAGAAAATCCAATCACGCAACCGACACCTATCGCCAAAACCGTCAAAAGGACTTTACGCATGAATCCCCTTCCCGATGTTTCGACTCTGAGATTTGTATTGTTGGCGTGGCACGGAACTCAGGCACGCTCTCAAGCCTTATATGCCTGCGCCTTTGGCGTGTCAATATCATCCTGTCCGGGCCATGCGCCACACCCGCGAGCCTGCGAAAATATTCCAAATTCCTTGAAACAAACTTGCATTCTATTTCGTCTAATGGGTATTGTCGGAGGAGCGGTGGGTGTTCTCCGGCAGGAATGCCGCGAGAAATCGCGAATCGAATGGATAGAGGATAACGTGAAAAATAGTCGAGTGAGTTTTTTGGCCGTGTGTGCGGGTCTTCTGGCGCTTGCACCGGTGGCGTTCGCGCACCACGGCACGGCGAACTACGATACGAGCAAGTCGATTACCGTAAAGGGCGTGGCCACTGGGTTCGATTTCGTCAATCCTCACGTCCAAATTTTTTGGGAAGCGAAAAGCGACTCTGGAACGGCGGAGAAATGGCAGGGAGAACTCACCAGCCCCAATCGTTTGACCCGCGTGGGGTGGACGAAGAGTTCCATCAAGCCCGGCGATACCATCATCATCAGCGGCTATCCTACCAAGAGCGGTTCTCACGAAATTTGGATTCAGAAAGTGGTGATGGGCAGTGGCGAGGAACTTTCGACGGGTGGCGGCAACTAGGAAGTTCGGCGTCGCTTCTGCAATGATTCATGCAGCACAATCCTTGCTCCAGGGGAGAATTTCCGTATGCGGAATCGCGTTGGCACATTCATTCTCGCGGGAGTCGCGGCGGTAGCTCTCGCTACCGCACTGCCCGCTCAGACCGTTCAGAAACAGGGATCGGCCAAGCCAGCGGAGGCATCCGCACCCGCCCCGGAACACGATCTTACAGGCGTCTGGAACATGCACTCCACGCCCGCGCAGCGAAAGTATACCGGCAGCACCTACACGGCGGAGCCGCCTGATATGACTCCGTGGGGTACGGAGAAATACAAAGCTTACAAGCCATCCAACGGCCCCCGGACGCATTCGCTCAAGGAAACCGACGACCCCGTTCTGAAACAGTGCCTTCCTCCAGGCACTCCGCGAATCTACCTCCAGCCGTTTCCCTTTCAAATCGTGCAGACCCCTAAGGAAATCTTCATGTTTTTTGAGTACGACCACACCATCCGCCAAATCTTCGTGGACGGCCGCGCCCATCCCGAGGATATCACTCCCACCTACATGGGCCATTCGATTGGCAAGTGGGACGGCAACACACTGGTGGTCGACACCGTCGGATTCAACGACAAGACCTGGCTTGACCGCGACGGCCATCCGCACAGCGATCAGTTGCACGTCATCGAGCGGTTCCACCGCGTCGATCGCGACAACATGCAGATTGACATCACCATGGAAGATCCGAAAGCCCTCGCAAAACCATGGCAATCGCAGCTGAATTTTCAGCTAAGGCCGGATTGGGACATCATGGAACTGGCCTGCACCGACAACGGCGCCTTCGAAGACTTCGAAAAATGAAACGGTCTCCGCGGTGCGGCAAGGAACCGAGCCGGTTCCTTGCGGCCCACCGGCTGATTCCCCAAGAAGTTTGCGCTCCGCACCCGGCCCCGCGCTGCTCTCCATGGCGATCCCTGCTCGGAACTATCGATGCGATTGAGAGTCTGCCAGATTAATTTCCCAAAGTTTTCTGCGAAAGAATAGATTCCCAACTGTAGCCCGCGTCCTTGGCCGAACTCCTCACGGACGGCTTTTCCTAAGTAGCACGGGCATTCCGAAAGTTCCAATTCTTAACTTGACATTTAATTTTAGATGGATGAGTATCGGACTCATTGGGGATGTTGTCAGGGTTTACGTTGTTGTTTTACTTCAGAGTCCTAATATTCAGGCAATTTGGGTGTTCTCAAATCTTTAGGGGTGGCAGATCGTAGCGAATCCTGGGAATTCTATTCGACCAGATAATAGCGGGGCCACGAGAAGGCTTGCGGCCGCTCGTTCGCTAGGACTGCAAAACGAACCAAGGAGGGTGGGCCATATGAATCTTGGAAGATTGTTTTCCGCCAAGTGGAAAAGTGCTTTTGCAGTTTCTATTCTGGTTGTTGGATTGTCATTGCTGAGTTCTGCTCCGCTCTTCGCTCAAGGTAGTGCAGGCCGCATCGTAGGAACCATAACGGATGCGAATGGCGGCGCGGTCACTGGCGCCACCGTTACCATCCTGGATGTGGATCGAGGCACTTCGCGGCCCCTGACCACGGATGAATCAGGCGCGTTCAACGCTCCAAACCTGCTCCCGGGCAATTACAAAGTGCGCGCCGAGTTCAAGGGTTTCAAGGCTACTGAGCGCCAGAACATTGTCCTGGAGGTCGGCCAGGAGCTCCGCGTCGACCTTGCGCTTCAACCAGGCGAACAAACTCAGACGATCACCGTCACGGAAGAAATCCCCCTCGTCGAGACGACCAACGCCGAACTCGGCGGAACGATCCAGAATGAAGTCATCAACGACCTGCCCTTGAACGGCCGGAACTTCGAGAATCTCCTCGACCTGCGCCCCGGCGTCACCAAATATGTGGGCAACTCCGGATGGACGCAGAGTTCCAACGGCCTTCGTCCCCATGACAATTTCTTCATGGTTGAAGGGGTCAACAGTAACGATCCCTGGATGGCCCAGAGCATGATGAACGCGGTCATGGCGGCAGGCGATGCCGGAACGATGCTGCCCATCGACGCCATCGACGAATTCAAGACCCAGCAAAATCCGCGCGCGGAGTACGGCTGGAAGCCTGGCGCTATCGTCAATGTCGGTGTGAAGTCGGGAACCAATACGATTCACGGTTCCGCGTACGCGTACGGGCGCAGCGATGCGTTCGATGCGCGTAACTACTTCAACGGCGACGTAAATAGCAACCCCGCTTGCGTCTCCAATCCATTTCCTTGCACCAAGACGCCGGTCGAATTGGAACAATACGGCGCGAGCGTGGGAGGGGCGATCAAAAAGGACAAGCTCTTCTACTTCGCAAATTACGAGGGGCAGCGATACGGCGTGGGGAATCCAGTTCAGCACACCTCCATTCCAATCGCGAATACTTCGGCTGCCGTCACGGGCGCGGGCGGACCCGCAGTAAACCTAAACACATCAAGTCTAATTGGCGCTTGCCTGGCGGCATTACCAGCGAACGGAGGGAGCGGAGCTACTGCGCTCAGTCTGCAATTGGCGGGCCTCGATGCCACGTGCACACCGCTATCGAACTTCCCGGGCTTATTCCCAAACAATACCGGTACCACGACGACATTTGACACCGCGTTGACGAGCGTCAACAGAATTTACTCGGGTGTGGCAAAAATTGATTATCACCTTAACGATAAGAATTCGTTTAGCGGGATGTATTTCATCAGCCCGGGAGACGGAACCTTCGTTGACGACCCGCCTCACGAAGTCTCGCAGCAGTGGCTGACGGTTCAACATGCGCGCTCAATGGTGGGGTCAGTAGGCTGGAACTACATCCCGAACTCCTCATGGGTAAATTCCTTCCGGTTTGGCTATTCGCATTACTTTCAAACGTTCGTAAGTGCGGATAGCACCCAGAATCCCGCCAGCTATTCTTATAACGGCTCTACCTACAACCTATTCACGGGTCAGACGGATCCGAACCGGTTTGGACTTCCGGAAATCCAGTGGAATGGCAACCCTTATTTCTTGGGGGCGAGTTGGCCCAAGACTGTCGGCCCCGACAGCGTCATGCAGTTTAGCGACAGCGTTTCGTATTTGCGGGGAAATCACGCATTCAAATTTGGTGGCGAAGTGCTCGTCATGAAGAGCACAAACAACGTAACCGCGAATACCAAGGGTCCGATCCGGTTCCCTGATTTGCAAAACTTCTTCGAAGGAAACATGAACAGGGCGCGGTTTACCTCTGGAGATTTGTTGCGTCATTTGCAAGACGAAGGCTATGCGGCTTTCGTGCAAGATGACTGGCGCATCACCCCGAGACTTACCGTGAATTTGGGTGTCCGCTACGAACTCACCACGGTATTGAAAGAACAAAATAACTTGATGGGTAATTTCGATCCAGTCAAAGGTCCGCAACAAGTCGGGGTTGGAGGGTACTCCAATGTTTTTAACGGCGACCATAACAACTTCTCGCCCCGGGTCGGGTTTGCGTGGGATATCGGCGGCAACGGCAAGACCGTTGTCCGTGGCGGCGCCGGGATCCTGTACGAACAAGGCAGCTTTGACTCGTTGATGGCAATTGGCAATCTGCTCGGGCTGCGCACGGAACCAACAGGGGTTCCCCTTTGGTTCGGAGGTGCAGTCACTCCCGTTACCCTCGGCGGCACGATCAACGTTGGAGAAGTGGATTACACGGGCCCGAACCTCGCCCCAATTAAGGCAAACTGGGCGAACAATTCTGCCAGTAACCCCCTTTACTCGCCCACACCCGTCTGCGGCGATGGACAAACCACTGTCCCCAACGACCCTGCCACTTATGGCTCGCTTGCTGGCACGACGCCGGCGCCATGCAGCGTCTTGGGTGTCGACCATAACCTGCGTACGCCTTATATTAGTACGTGGAGTTTGGGCATCCAGCGCGCACTGACGAATAGCCTTTCTCTTGACGTCACCTACGTTGGCAACCACGCAACGAAATTGGTCGGATTGAGCGATTTGAATCAGCCGCCGATCGGGTCGGGGTGGACAGCGGCGGTCAAAACGGCTTGCGCTACAGATCCGAGCCTGGCCGACGGCAACTGCGCGCCAGATCCTGTTGCTGAAGTGAACGCGCAGCCCTATCATGGCCAGTTTCCGTATTTGAATTACATCTATTGGTTGTCGAATAGCAACCTCTCCAACTACAACAGCCTTCAGGTGTCCATGACTCAGCACGAAACGCACGGGGTCTCCTTCGTGCTCGGTTATACGTTTGCTCATGCTCTTGGGGAGTCTCCCGACAACTGGAGCTTCCTCAGCCCGATCAACAGCGCTAACCCGCGGGAAATCTACGGAACGTCACAATTCGATGTAAGACATCGCTTCACATTTTCGACGACGTATAACCTCCCCGGCAAGGACGGCATGGGCCAGCTCCTCAAGGGCTGGTCGCTGAATTCCATCGTAACCCTCGAGAGCGCCACGCCCTGGGGCGTCAATGACTTTACGACTGACTTCAGCGGAACCAACGAGATTAATTCCAATTCCCCGAATGGAGAGCAATGGAACTTTTTCGGCAATCCTGCCGACTTCCAGACGACCAAGGCGTTCATAAACACTAACGGCGGAGCTGGTGGCATTCCTTTCTTCCAGCCCGGGACACCGCCTCCAAGCGATCCTCTGGGGCCCACCGACCCTGCTTTCGCCATTAACAACCCGACTTGTACGGGGCATTCCGGCGCTCCCGGGACGCTTGGATATGCGTCTTTGTTAGACCTGGGCTGCTATGTATCCCTTAATGGCAAGTCAGTGTTGGTTCCACCTGCCTATGGTAGCCTCGGCACCACCGCTCCCAACATGTTCCGGGGTTTCCCGTATTACAACGTGGACCTGAATGTGACCAAGGTGTTCAAAATAAAGGAGCGCCTGTCGTTCCAGTTCCGAGCCGAGTTTTTCAATCTATTTAATCACCCCAACCTCGTCAATCCGTTCGGAGGTCCGGGAGGCGACAATACATATACCGATCCAAGTGGAGACGCGGGCGCAAGTTTCGGCTTCCGCCCCACAACCCCCGACGTGCTCAGCTCCAATCCGGTGCTTGGTTCCGGTGGAGCGCGTGCGATGCAGTTGGGCTTGAAAATTCTCTTTTAACACGATCCACACGGATCGGCTGAAATAGCAAAGGGGCCGGATTCAATTCCGGCTCCTTTTTTGTTGGCAAGATGTTGGGATTTTCGATAGTGATTCAGTCGCGAGGCTGTGATAAGAGCTAGTATTGCGGTCAGGAAAGGCAGTTCTTGGAGCTACGGGCTTGTTCCTTGACATTGCCGCGGCACCACTGTAGAAGCACTCCATCGGAAGGGGAGGATTTTATGGGCAAAATGACACGGCGAGATTTCACGAAAGGCGCGGCAGCGCTCGCGCCGCTTGCGTTTGCGCCCTTCAGTCTGGTGGCGCAAACGGCCCCGTCCGATAAATTCGACATCGTCGTTGCCGGCGCCGGGCACAACAGCTTGGTCTCGGCGGCCTACCTGGCCAAGGCTGGCTATCGGGTTCTCGTGCTGGAGTTTCGACCTCAGGTCGGCGGCGGAGTGAAAACGGAAGAGATCACGCTGCCGGGATTCAAACACGATACCTGCTCGACTGCGCATGGCGGCATTCAAGCCAACCCGATCATGCGCAACGATGAACTTCACCTGATTCGCGATTACGGGATTGAGTACATCGAGGCGGATCCGATCTACCACATGCCCTTCCCCGACGGCAGCTACATCACGCAGTGGCGCGATCTCGACCGCACCTGTGAGGAATTTGGAAAATTTTCCAAGAAGGATGCGGCGGCCTACCGGCGCATGCATGACGAAAATGAAGCGGTAAAATCCGTCTTCGAGGGTAACGGTTTAACGCCGCCCGGCTTTCCCGGAAAATCCGTCGCCGAGCGATTGGCCGAACATCCCCAAGGCAAAATATGGCA
This sequence comes from uncultured Acidobacteriota bacterium, assembly GCA_963832265.1. Classification (GTDB taxonomy): domain Bacteria; phylum Acidobacteriota; class Terriglobia; order Acidiferrales; family UBA7541; genus Palsa-360. Next base: position 871,298 of record CAWHTN010000020.1, on the reverse strand, counting down.
GCGCCGCCTGGCCATGTCGCAGTGGGAGATCCTCCGCGATAATTTCGAGGACGACCACTGCCGCGCGTTCATGATGGGCACGCCGCCGAGCATGTCGCCGCCGCAGTATCCGATGTCCGGCCGCACGGCCTATTCCGCGATTCGCACCAGCCGGCCGATTCCAAAAGGCGGATCGGGCATCTTGACGCAAGCCCTCGCCAAATTCATCGAGGCGCACAATGGCGTGGTTCTCACCAACAAGGCGGTCACGCGCCTCATGGTAGAGAGCGGCAAATGCGTGGGCGTGGAATGCGCCGACGGCAGTTCGTATCGCGCCGAGAAAGCCGTGCTGTCCACGATCCACGTCAAACAATTGGTCGACATGGCGCCGAAAGATTTGTGGGGCCATGACTTCCTCGACGGTGTGGACACGTGGGAAGGCGAGATCTCCGAAATCGTCGCGCACTATGCGACCAAGGAGCCGCCCAAGTATCCCGTCAAAGGCGGCACGCTTGCAGTTTGCGAATCAGCCATTCTGGTATCTTCCGCGCGGCTGCTGCGGTATGCGTATGACTATCCGAATGCCACTGTCGGTCTCGACGATCCGCCGTTGACTATTTTCTGCAGCACCGTCGCCGATCCTTCTCGAGCCCCGGCGGGCATGCACACGCTCAAAGTCATCGGCTTGCAACCTTACGATCTGAAAGAAGGCGCGAACCATTGGGACGCGATTAAAGAGGAAGTCGCCGAAGCCAATTTGAAATACCTGCGCCGCTTTGCGCCCAACCTGACCGACGACAAGATCCTCGCCAAGTTTGTCGTCAGCCCGCTCGACATCGAGCGCAGGAATCCGCACATGTGGCACGGCAGCGTTCATTCCGGTTCATCGGAACCGTCGCAGTCCGGCAACATGCGGCCGATGCCCGGCTGGGCGCAATACCGGATGCCGATTCCCGGCTTGTATCAAACCGGTGCCTGTACTTACCCAGGAGGTTCCGTAACTGGAGCGCCGGGACGAAATGCAGCCATGGTAATGCTCAAGGATTTTGGTACGAGTATTGAAGAAGTGGTGAAGAAGACCTAGTAGGACATGCTTCAGCCGGTCGCATTTTGTCGACCGGACGAAAATCAAAACCAGACAGGCTGAAGCCCGTCCTACTAATCTCTACGAATCCGCCCCTAGCGTTTTTGCCGCCCAATCCGGAAACACAACCGGCCGCGACAATCGCGGTCCGCCCGCATTGGCGGCTTGAACGTGGCCCGTGCCCTCGACCATATCGCGCTTGGAATTCTTGGCCGCCTCGTAGAGCCGCAAGGCGCCGGCCGGGTCCATGATTCGGTCGTCCTTGCTATAGCCGATCAGCATGGGCGCTTCGATCTTTTCCGCTCTTCCCTCCGCGAGGTTATAGTCGCCAAGTTTCTTCCTCGCGTCAGCCAGATCCTTCGCCCCGATGATCCAGCGCACGCGCTCCTGAATCGGCGGAAAGTATTCGAACAAGTCGGACCTCAAGTCATAGGACCCGCTGCTCATGAACGCAGCCTTGATTCTTTTCTCGCCGCTCGCGGCTCGCGGCACGCCGTAACCGCCCATGCTGATTCCCTGCATCCCGACGCGCGTGGCGTCCACATCCGGACGCGTCTCCAGATAATCGATCATGGCTTTGGCAACTCGGTCGGTATCCGGCGGAAGGTGCAGATCGTGCAAGCGCATGGCTCCCCCCTGTCCCGGGAAATCGACGGCCAGATACGCCATGCCGCGCGCCAAGTACGCGCCTGCTCCCATAATCGTGGCTTCCGCCATCGTGTCCGCGCCCTGGAATGGAATCACCACGGGAAACTTTTTGCCCGCCGGGCCGTTCGGCTTCCGGAAATAACCGTCCAGCATTTTCCCTTCGTAGTTGACCTGCACGCGCTCGAAGGGCGGCCGCGTCATCTTCCAGGCCTTGTCGAAAGTGTCTCGCATCTTCTTGTAGGTCGTCATCATGCGAGGCTCGTCGACCGGCTGCGGCCAGCATGCTTCCCGGTAAAAGGTGGACGCCTTGAGGTAGTATTCGTTGGCCGTCACCTTATAGCCCTCCCCGGCGAACTTCTCGGCCAGTTCTTCGTTTCTCTCCGCGACTCGCGTCCACTCCGCGATCCAGGACTCCAGATCGAACGGCTTCATTCGCTGTGCGACTTCGAGCGCGTCCGGATCGCTCGTGTAAATGGATTGCGTCAGGCGGATTTCCAGCTGCCCGCCTCCCTGCAATCCTTTCCCAGGGTAGAGCTCTTCTTCCGCCCGGCCTCCGATCGCGCCCTTCTTCCCGCCTTCGGCGCTGGCGTCCTGTGCATACGCGTTCGAACGGAAGGCCTTGGTGAACATGGGAAGTCCGGCTGCCGCCAGGCCCCACTTGACCAAGCCTCTCCGGCTTACGTTCAATAAGGAATCCATTTTCTCGCCTCCATTCACCGCGCGGTTTTCAATATCGGATCTTGAGCAGTAAGACTGTGCTCGGAGGGGTGTTGGTTTCAGGCATTTTCGGACGGCGCCCCGCCGGCATTTCCCATTTCGTCCCCAAGTCAATGAAGCTATTTTGATAAGAACATACGGCAGGGCATACCGGCTGTCAAGCATGGCCTTTCCACGGCGTACATTTATATTACTTATTAGTATTTATCTCTTATAATTAGCTTGTCTACGCTATTCGTGCTAGGGATCGCACACAGTCCGCTTTCCATGCAACGGCCCTTCTCATTGACACGTCTACTGAAACAGTGCGATATTCCATGGAACGGGGAGGAATTCAACCATGAGGAATGCGCTGCTCGCATTTGTTTTCGCAGCTGTATGTGTGTTTGTGTTTCCCGGACCTGCGCTTGCGCACCACGGCGGGTCGGCGGCCTACGACGTGGCCCATCCGCTCACCATGACGGGAACCGTGAAGGAGTTCCTGTTCATCCAGCCGCACCCGCTCATCACTCTGGAAGTGAAAGACGAACAGGGTGCCGTCACCGAATGGTCCGTGGAAATGACGGCGCCGAACCATTTGGTCCATTACGGCTGGAATGGAAAGAAACTGAAACCGGGGGACCAGATCACCGTTGTCGGCCTCCCCTCCAAGAACGGCCTGAAAGTTTTGAATCTCCGGAAAATCTCCTGGGCGAACGGCGAAGTAATTCCTCTTGGACCGCCTCCGGAGCCCGGTCAGTAGTAGATCCGGACGGCTCTTGCGAATCGCATAGCGGCATCGCCTCTCCTCCCGGGAGCGGCAATGCTCGGTGCTCCCGGACAGCTTGATTCGATCCGAACGGCAGGAGGATTTCCAGATATGAAAAAATATTGGGTGGGACAGACTCTTGCTCTTGCGGCAACTCTGATATTCTCGTCTGGATTGTGCGCCCAGACCACGCCGAAAAAAGACGCAAAAACAGCAGCAGTACAAGCCCTCCCAAGGACTGCGGACGGCGTGCCCGATTTTTCCGGCGTTTGGGAGGGACACATGCCGGCCAGCGCTCGCAAGTGGGCTGGATATTCGTTTACGGGCGACATTCCGGAGATGACGCCCTGGGGAAAAGCGCAATACGAACAGACGAAGCCGTCCTGGGGTCAACGCGCCGTCGCGGATTCAACCGATCCCGTCAATCCAACGACAGGCAATGAAATCGGATGTTTCCCGACGGGCGTGCCGCGAATTTACGTGCACCCGTTCCCGATGGAGATTCTTCAAGTCCCCGGCCGCGTAGTGCAACTTTTCGAATTCAATCACTTCATCCGGCAAATTTATACCACGGGTCCCCACGAACACGCCAAGGATCTGGACCCCACCTGGATGGGAGATTCGGTCGGCTGGTGGGAGGGCGATACGCTGGTGATCGACTCGGTCGGCTTTAATGATAAGACGTGGCTCGATCGCGGAGGCCTGCCGCATTCCGATCAGCTCCACGTCATCGAACGCATCACGCGGCCTAAGCGCGACACGCTGGTCGTTCACATCACCGTCGACGATCCGAAAGCGTATGCCAAAACGTGGGAAGGCGAGCGAGTCTACGTGCTCGAACCGGACTGGAAGCTGACGGAAATGATCTGTGAAGATAATGTTACCTTCAATGAACTCAAGAAAGCAGGTAAGGAACAGTAGGACGGGCTTCAGCCTGTCTGGTTTTGTTACCGTCCCAGCTCGCGCACAAGAGACAGGCTGAACAGGCTGCGGAAAAAGTGCTCTTTTGTCATCCCGAGCGAAGCGAGGGATCTGCTTTTCTTCGCCAAACCCAAGAAAAAGCAGATTCCTCGGGCAGACCCAGCCCTTCGGAATGACTCGTTGCGAGTTTTTCCGCAGCCACTGAAGCATGTCCTACCAACTGCTCAGCGCACATTCTTATCGAGCCATTGCGCAAAATATTTGGCGATCTCGTCGCTGTTTTTGTCCAGCATCAATTCATGCTCGTTGCCGGTGAGCCCCACATCTTCGAGCTTCACGTATTGCGTCTTCACGCCCGCCTGATTCAGCCACTTGGGAATGCAGGAATCGAAAACGCGGTGATAGCTCGCCTGCGTGGAAACGTCCAGCACCGGAATGTCCTTCATGTTGACGAGTTTGTGCGCGGGTTCTTTCTGCAAGTAACAAGGCACGGTATCCGGATCGTCGGCTTTCTCTTCCAGCACGGGCTGCAATTCGGCGGGATCGCTGACCGGCGGATCATAGTGGAGTGGAAGCGACGTAACACCCCAGGCGTAACTGCTCGCCGCGCTGTAGGCGATCTTGGAAATGTCCACGTTCTTGATCGGAGGGCCGCCCGGTTCCGCAGTAATGATCGCCTTGACCAGCTTCGGCCGCGCGTCTCCAATTTGCCAGCCGAATTCTCCGCCCTGCGAATGCGTGATCACGATGACGGGAGATCCGATCTTGTCGAGCAGCGCGATATGGGCATCGAGGTTCAGCTTGGCCTGTTTCCCGCCCTGTAGAAATTGGACCTGCGTCTTGGCGAAGTCGTCAAAGATTGGATCGCCCATCTTGCCTTTGTTCGGGCCATCTCCCGGCCATTGCGTGAATTTTTTGGCCTGAGGCCAGTTCCCTTGCGCGCCGATGTCCGTGAAAGCTTGCTCGAGTTGGAGAGCGGTGCGCGTGGTCAACGCCCCATCGCCATCCGGATTGGGATTGTAGGGAGACCTGCCGCGCGCGGGATAATCCACCATGTAAACCGTGTATCCCTGCTTGATGAAAAAATATGCCCAGCCCGGACGCCCGTCCGGAGTCTGCAACCAATCCGTCGCGGTCTGCCCCGCTCCATGAAAAAACACAATCGGATACGGATGTCGTATTTTTTTCGGCACCATCACTTCCACGTACTCGGCCCCGTCCATGACTTCCTTGCCCGGCGCGCCGACATATTGTCCGCCCACATAGAAGAAGCCGGTGCTGGCGATGTCTTCGGTGGAAAATGTGTGGATCGATGGGGGAGGCGCGCCGGCGGCGCGGCTTTGCGCACGCGCTCCGAGGCAAATACCAAAGAGCGCGACAATCCATACGTAGAGCACGGCGACAGATGTTCTCATTTTCATGACTCATCCCCCTTGGATGCAACTCTTACCAGAAACTTTTAATTGAAATTTCGTTCAGTTGGAGTATACATCACCCAGATTGAGTGCAAGGGCCATGCCCCTTTTTTATGAGCTGCCGAATAAAAGCGGCCAGACAATATCGGTTGAAACCCGGGAACGCCAATCTCCCGATTGGCGGAACGCAAGCCGCCAATCGGGAGATTGGCGTTCCCGGGCGCCTACTCGGCATCGGAATCCTTCCAAGAATGGAGCGGTTTGTTCCGGGGCAGAAGCAAGGTATAATCCAATAAGTGGCCTAGCCTGTTCGCTTGGAGTTGTGACCGCTCCTATGCCGAAGATCTGCTTTACTCTAAATGGGAACCGCACGACCTGCTCCTACGAGCCGGGGATGCACTTCCTCGAGGTTTTGCGCGAGGAATGCGGCATCGTCTCCGCCAAGAATGGTTGCGCTCCCGAGGGAACGTGCGGCTGCTGCGCCATTTTGGTGGACGGGCGGCCCGCGCTGGCTTGCCTGCGCAAACCGGAACAGATAGAAGGCCACGATGTAGTCACTCTCGAAGGCGTCCCGGAAGATATGCGGGAAGTGCTGGGCGAAGCGTTCGTGCACGAAGGCGGAGTGCAGTGCGGCTTCTGTATCCCGGGGATCGTAGTTCGCGCTTCTTCCATGTTGCGGCAAGGCTGCACGGAGGATCGCGAGGCTGTGAAGCAGGGGCTAGTCGGGCATCTGTGCCGCTGCACCGGCTATGCGCGGATTCTTGACGCCATTCAGACTGCCGGCGAAGCGTGGAAGAACGGCAAAAAACTGCCGCGCAAGGAACCTCGCCGCCATTCCTATTTCGGTGAAGATTTCGGATTGAGTCGCGACCCCACGTTTGCAAACGGCAAAAACGGAAATGGGAACGGCAAGCGCAATGGGCATGGATTCGGAATCGGCGATTCCCCTTCCCGCTATCGCGGCTTTGAGCAGGCGCTCGGAGAGCGGCCGTTCGTCGATGACATGAGCGTTCCGGGCATGCTGCACGGCGGAATGGTGCTCAGCGAACACCCGCGAGCCAAAGTCAACGCGATTGATCTTTCAGCCGCGCAAGCCATGCCGGGTGTCGTGAGAATTTTTACTGCAGCCGACGTTCCCGGTGAGCGCGGGACGGGCCTCAATTATCCAGACTTGCCGATTTTTGTGGCCGTGGGCGAAACTACCTGCTGCGTTGGAGATTTTCTGGCCATGGTGGTCGCGGACACAGCCTTCCACGCGCGCCAGGCGGCCGACAAAGTGAAAGTCGATTATACGGTGCTCGAACCTGTCACCGATCCGTTTGCCGCGATGGAACCCGGCGCGCCGCAAGTGCATCCCCCCGGCAACTTGTGGGTGCACGGGAATATCCTCGATACGACCGCCTTTTCACGCGGCGATGTGGGAACCGCCTTCGCCCAATCCGCGCACATCATCGAGCAGACGTGGACTACGCAGCCGGTCGAACCTGCATTTCTCGAACCGGAAGCTTGCCTGGCCATGCCGGAAGGCGACGGAATTAAATTCTTCTCGCAAAGCCAGGGCTCGACGTATGACCACAAGATGATTGCCGACATCTTGAAGCTGCCGATGGAAAAAGTGAATGTCGAGCTGGCCGCGAGTGGCGGCGCATTCGGCGCAAAAGAAGAAATCACGATTCAAGGACAAACCGCGCTGGCGGCGTTTCTCCTGCAGCGTCCGGTAAAGACGGTACTCACGCGCAAGCAATCGACGCAGCACCACTGCAAGCGCCACCCTATGACTCTGAAATACAAGGTTGGCGCGGACGCGGAAGGCCATCTGCTTGCCGTGCATGTTCGCATAGTGGGCGATACGGGAGGCTACGCGGGCACGGGCGGCAAGTGTTTGCTGCGCGCGGCGTGCCATTCTTGCGGCGTCTATCGCGTGCCCAACGTGGACGTGAACTCCAAAGCCGTATTCACCAACAATCCAACCAGCGGCGCGATGCGAGGCTTTGGCAGCAATCAGGCTCAGTTTGCGATGGAAGGCGTCATGGATCTGCTCGCGGAAAAAGTGGGCGTCGATGGCTGGGAAATCCGCATGCGAAATATTCTGAATCCCGGCGATGCGTTCGCTACCGGCCAGATCATGCGGGAGAGCGTGCGCGGAATGCGCGTGGCGCTCGAGTCCGTGAAAGACATCTACAAGAATGCAAAGTACGCCGGCCTCGGCTGCGGCATCAAGAGCACCGGAATAGGGAACGGCGCCGTCGAAAGCGGCTACTCGATTATCCGCGTTGTGGAAGGCCCCCGTCTGGAAGTCCTTAACGGGTACACGGAAATGGGCCAAGGCGTTTTCACGACAGTTCGCCAGGCAGTATGCGAAGAGACGGGGCTGTCGCCGGACATTATGACGGTGCGCTGGGACAAAGAGATTGGCGCAAAGTGCGGCGAAGCGTGGGCGTCGCGCGCCACCACGCTCAGTTGCGCCGCGGCACAGCGCGCGGGACAAAAGCTGGCTGCCGACTTGAAGGAGTTGCCGCTCGAGAAGCTGGTCGGCCGCGAGTACACTGGCGAATATGTCTGCGACTTCACGACCAGGCCGGGAACTCCGGAGGCGCTAAAAAATCCGACGACGCACATGACGTTCAGCTATGCCTGCCAGCTCGTGATTCTCGACGACAACGGGCGCATGGAGCGCGTCGTGGCGGCTCACGACGTGGGCCACGCCATCAACCCGAAGGCTTGCGCGGGGCAGATCGAAGGCGGCGTGCACATGGGTCTTGGATACGCGCTCTCCGAAAATTTCACTTCCACGAATGGCGTGCCCGATTCCCTGCTGCTTCGCGATTGCGGCATCCTGGGCGCCAAGCAAACTCCAAAAATTGACGTGATCCTGATTGAAGTTCCCGACGAAATAGGCGGGTACGGTGCAAAGGGTGCAGGCGAAATCGGTTTAGTTCCCACGGCGGGCGCAGTCGCTGCGGCACTGCATTCCTTCGACGGAATCCGCCGCTTCAGCCTGCCGATGCAGGATTCCCCCGCGGCAGAACCCTCCGTTCCGAAATCCCGAAAAAAGAAAGCAATCCCCGCTGGCGTGCTGTCCCCAGCGGCGGAAAATACTTCCTCAAGAAACCAGTAAGTGGAATCGAACCAAGTAGGACAGGCTTCAGCCTGTCTGGTTTTGATCTTGTAATTTCGGAACGGCAGACAGGCTGAAGCCTGTCCTACTTAAAGCTGATTATTCTCGCAGCGCGAATGCAAACAGGCTGTTCCCAGAGGCGATGGTGATGTACTGCTTGCCGTCAACCTGGAAACTGATCGGCCCGGCAATGATTTCACCGCCAAGGTTTTGTTTCCACAGCAGCGCCCCAGTACGCGCATCGAGCGCCTGGAAATATCCTTCGCGGCCGCCGACGAAAAGCAAATCTGTCGCGGTGGTCAAAATGCCGCTGGTGTTGACGTCATGCATCGCGAACTTCCATTTCTTGTCGCCCGTGGCGGGATCGATGGCCACGACGCCGCCGGTAGCCATCGTCTCGGTGTAGGTGTTGACAGGTCCCGTGCGGGCGCCCGTGGGATTTTCAGCCCCGGGAATGGGGCTCGTGTTTGCTCCGCCTGTGAAGCGCGTGCCTTCTTTATAATCGGCCTTCACGCCCTCGAAAATCGTTCCGTAATCTTCCCAGGTTGACAGGTAGAACAGGCCGGTGCTCGGACTGTACGACGGCGAATACCAATTCGTCCCGCCCTGGATGCCCGGATAAGTTGGCACGCCGGCCGGCTGCGGCGTGGTGATGGGCCGGCCGTTCGCGTCAAGCCCACTTGCCCAATTGACCTTCACGAATGGTTTGCCGTTGAGAAACTTGCCTGTGCTGCGATCCAAAACATAAAAGAAGCCGTTGCGATTGCCCCAGAGCATCAACTTGCGCGGGCTGCCGTTCCAATTCGCGTTGGCCAGGACGGGAACTTGCACCGAGTCATAGTCGTAGGGATCGTGCGGCGAGAATTGGAAGTACCACTTCATCTTGCCCGTGTCCGGGTCAAGGGCGAGCACGGAATCCGAGTAGAGATTGTCGCCGGCGCGCTGAACCGCGTTGAAATCCGGCCCGGGGTTGCCGGTGCCCCAGTAAGTTAGATTCAGGTCGGGGTCGTAAGAGCCGGTCATCCAGACGGCGCCGCCGCCATGCTCCCAATCGCTTCCGCGCCAGCTATCGTGGCCGGGCTGATCGGGATCGGGAATCGTATCGAAGTGCCACGCCTGCTTGCCCGTTGCGGCTTCGAACGCGGAGATGAAGCCGCGAACGCCGAACTCGCCTCCGGCGACGCCCACGATCACCTTGTCCTTGACCACCAGCGGCGCCATGGTCGCGGCGTATCCGGCAGCGGCCTCGGCCAGCTTGACGTTCCAGAGCGCATGGCCGTCCTTGGCGTCAATGGCGACGAGGTGCGCATCGACGGTGGCCATGAACAGCGAGTTTCCAAGGATGGCGAGGCCGCGATTCACAATGCCGCAGCAGGGCCGGGCGGCGGGAGACGGGGCGTAGTGATAGACCCAGAAGGCGCGGCCTGTTTTGGGGTCGACTGCCACGACGTCATTGGGCGACTGCGTGATGTACATGATGCCGTCGACGACGAGCGGCGTGGTTTCAAATTTCTGCAGCGACTGCGCCTGGAAGACCCACTTCAGTTCGAGGTTCTTGACGTTCGATGGGTCGACTTGTTTGAGGAGACTATACCGCTGGCTGGCATAGCTGCCGGAGTAGGTCAGCCAATTCTGCGGCTCATCGTTCGCGTGGAGCAGGCGCTCCGGCGTGACTTGGGCGCGCAGAGCGAAAGGAATCAGGAAAGCGAGAAGCAGCAAAAAAGTTGTGCGCCGTGAGTGATTCATTTCACACCTTTCAGGGAAAGAAGGTAGGCTTCCAGGTCGGCCAATTCCTGCGCGCTGAACTTATCTTTGTAGGAAGGCATCGGCGTGGTCTTGAGGACGGTGAATTCGCGGAGGTCGGCTTTCGTCAATGAGACCAGGCGCTCCTGCTCGTCGATGAGTTGCACGGTGTACGTGTCTTCGTTGAGGCGCCGGCCGTTGATGACTTTTCCGTCCTTGGTCACCGCGCGCACCGGCCGATTGACAGGAAGCATCGAGCCGGCCGGATCGACCAGCGTCCGGTGAAGAAGTTCGGCGGTGCGTAGCGTGCCGATGTCTCCTAAATCGGGAGCGACGCGAGGACCGTTGCCATTCACGGCGTGGCAGGTCGCGCATTTGCCCGCGCCCGCGAACAGGGCCTCCCCGCGCGCCGCGTTGCCAACTACCGAACCGCGGGCATCGAAGCTGCTCATGTTGCGAAGGTAGGAAACGATTCCGGTCAGCTCGGAAGCGCCAAAGGCGAACGGCTGCATCGCGGTGCCGGGGACGCCGTTGGTGATCGTGGCGCGCAGATCGTTGTCGGAAACAACGCGCTTGAATTGGCCCGCGCGAAAGTTGACGCCGGGAATCAGATCCCCGGACGTACCGTGGCATGCGGTGCATTGATTGGCAAAAATCTGCGCGCCATATTGAATATCAGACTGAAAATATTCCGGAGCGCGGTCCTGGCCCTGGGCGAACGCGGCTGGCCCGTGAAGTGCGAAGAAGCCGAACGCGATTGTGTACAGCAACAGATTGCCGAAAGATAGCCATCGAATTTTCACGGAAGGACCCCCACTTGTGCCAGAATTCTCACTTCTAAATACCCAATTTTTATTTCGTATCGCGAAATATACACCCGCGCGGCGAGGTTTGAAAGGTTTGCCGCCAGGATTATTTTTGCGCTCAGACGTTCTTGAACCGCGGAAACAATTGCAGGGGATTTTCCCGTTCGATGGCGTGAAGGTCGCTCGCTTTCAATCCCACTTCGCTCAATCCTTTGGCAACCGCCCCCGCGCTCATGAACGGAAAATCGGTGCCAAATAAGATGTGGGAGACAGGCACAAGCTTCAGAATCGTCGGCCATGGGTAAGGTCCGTACATGCTCGCGGTGTCGTAATACAATTTCTGCACTTCGTGGAGCAGGCCATTCGGCAGCCGCTTCGCAATGTCGGGCCGCGCCGCGAGCGCGCCGAATCGAGTCATCAGGTACGGCATCGTTCCCCCACCGTGGGAAAAGATGAATCGAATGTCGGGATAGCGCGAAGCGGCGCCGTCAAAGATAATGCTCGCGATTGCCCGCGTGGTTTCGGTCCCCAACTCGATCAAGGCCGGAGCCAACTCCGGTTGCAAATCTTTGCAGCAATCCGCTTTCACGGGATGTAAGAAAACCACAGCCTTGCGCCGGTTCAGTTCGCTCATGACCGGCTCGAATGCAGAGGTGCCGGGATATTTTCCCTGGTAGCTCGTCATCATGCAAACGCCGTCGGCCTTGAGCGTGTCCTGGCTGTATTCGATCTCACGGAGGCAGCCATCGACGTCGGGCAGCGGAACGGTGGAGAACATGCCAAAGCGGCCGGGATGATCCGCCATGAGGCGCGCGCCGAAGTCGTTGCACTCGCGCGCAAGTTTGCGCGCCGCTTCGTTATCTCCGAACCAGACACTCGGCTCGCTCGTCGAAACGATGGAGGTCGCCACGCCGCTCTTGTCCATGTCCTCGATGGCCTTGCTGGGCGTCCATAATTCCATGGGGCGCTGGTTCGTCTTTCTCGAGGCTATGGCGGCGATGAATCCGGGCGCTGAAAAATGGTTATGGACGTCAATTCGGTATGGCCGTCCGGGGACGGCGGCTGGCGCCTGGCTTTGCAAGAAAGCATCCGGAAGAACGGCAGCGGCGCCGAGTGCGCCCAAACCCACTAGGAATTTCCGTCTGGCCACGCCAGTTGAAACCGGCTCCTCGTATTTTTCCGGTATGTGATCGAGAATTTTGGCCTTCATGGAGGGCTAAACTACACCCGGGTGTGAGCCGCCTGCAATACGAATGTGCGTCTGCACGTACCGGTGGAACAGGCTTCAGCCTGTGGGGGTTCGTCCTTGCAAGGACCAAACCCCACAGGCTGAAGCCTGCGCTACTTAGCCCCCTGCACTGCGAGCGATATGGGAAGGTATGGAAAAAACTGGTCAGCAGTTGCAGCGAATGGCAAACTCGCGCTCGCGTCCCACCAGGGATTCGCCGTGCTCGTGGTGCGCGTCGCGATGCGCCATGACGATCTTCAAGCCGCCATTTCGATATAGTTCGCTGACTTCCTCTTCCCATGCACGACTTCCGTCCAGCGACCACTGAAACGGCAATGATTTGATGTGCCACGCCTGCCTGTCAAAGTCGGGCGCCAGCCTGAGAGCGCTGCGCAGGATTTCGCGCTGCTGCTCGGCTTCGTGCGGTTTTCCCGCCGGGCAGCCGAGGGGAAAATCCAAAAAACACGTTCGCGGAGGCTTTGCTTCTTCGGCGGACTCGAGCAGCACGCTCATGCTGAGCGTGGGAAGCCCGCGCGCCTCGAGGGCCCTCGCAATGACGGTCGTGGCGCGATGGCACGCCGGGCAAAACGGAAAGAGAAATACAAGGTCGACACCTTGCGAATCGTAAATCTGCTTAATCGCCGGGACGGTTTGTTCGACAAGTTCCGTGTAGCGCTGGATCGAACCAACCATGGACACAGCAGTGTGCGCGAGTCGCTTGAACGCGCCCTCGGATTCCAGCTCCTTCATGCGTTCCAGCGGAAACGCGACGTTGAGGTCTTCAACAGCCCACTTACGCACTTTCGTCTTGTGCGCAACCACAAGCCGCGACATCGGCGTGTCACGAGGAATCAGGCGAAACGAAATGTCCTCGGTCTCACCCAATAGTGGGTCCTCCGGCAGTTGGGCGCCGCAACTGGCGAACAGTCCGATCGTGGACTCAGCGATGGGCTTTCGCAACGGAGTCAATCTGGGAGGATCGAACACGGGCCGATTCTCGAATTTGCGGCCGGTGACTTCTTCAAAAATCTTGGAAAAACTATAAGCCATCGTTCACCTATTGCGGCCAAGTAGCCGCGGGATCGAGGTTGATAATAGGTTGCGCGCCGGAAACCGGGACCATGGGCCGCAGGTACGGCCGTGCAGCCGCTTTGTGGCAGGAGTAGCAATCCTCGAGCAAATTCTTATACGCCGCGGCGAATTGTTTGCTGTCCTTCATTTCGATCGCTTTGCGTACTGTGGGCAAGGTGCCGTTGTCGATGCCGTCAAAGATGGATTGCATATCCACGGGATTGCCGTCGGCGCCCTTGGGACCGGGATTCAGGTGCACTTCCCATCGGATGCGGTTGCGCATTTCGTTCAGGTAATAACCGGCCAGGGGCCAGTTCTGCTTCTCTCCAGCAAACCAAAGATTCGCGGCGAACATCCCCACCTCAACCATGGGATGGGAGTTTGGCGGAGTGATGTCTTTCAGATGCGCGACATCCGACTGCATCGTCGCGGGATTGGCCTGCGGACTATTTTGCTGCGCGACGGCAGTTGAGTGTCCCCACGAAGAAACGAAGAGTGCGCCCAGCATCGCGCCCAAGAGCAACATTTGCAGACTACGGATCCAATTCGCGCTGGCCATATCGAAACGCTCCTTCCGAATTGAGCTAGAAATCTGAGTACATACTAAAACCTTTCTCGCTGCGCGAGCGCCGCTCGCGAGGATCCTTCCACTCAATCCTGCAAAAACATTTTCCGAGCGGCATCCTCACACGGCCATCTCCGGTGAAAACGTCTTCGCAAAAAAACATTCGCTCCCAAACTCGTCCAAAATTCTGGCGGGGATTATAGCTCAGTTCCTGGGCTACCTCTCCGAATGTGGTAGATGAAATTGCGCGAATCAGTCGAGGTAATGCGGAGCGAGGGATTGCGGAGGTTCGTCGCGTCCCAGGACTTGAATAATCGTCCGGGGCAGTTCCTGTGCGGCTGAGGCCTTCGATACAAAAGCATCCGCGCCAACCAGACGCGCTGTTGTCGGGGTTTCGTGAATGCTGAAAAATATGATCCTGGTCGTGGGGGCGAGCCGACGGATTTGTTTGGCCGTATCGAAGCCGCCCATAACGGGCATCGTCAGGTCAAGAATCACAACGTCGGGAGATAGCTCTCTGACCTTTGCAATTGCCTCGGCCCCGTCTTGCGCCTCCCCACAGATCTCCCACTGATCGCTGCCTGAAAACAGGATGCGCACACCGATGCGCACGATTTCGTGATCGTCCGCAATTAGAAGGCGTATAGGAATGGCTGGGCTCCGATGAACACCTGGAAGAGGCTATAGGAGAGAGAGACCAAAGTACATACAGGCATTGTTGTATTATTTTTTCGAGGCGTGGATTGTGACTTCGGATTCCATTTGGAAGATTGGGTTCCAGGTAACATGCTGAAAATAAGTTGGTTATATAGGGATTAAGGATGGTTCCACAGGTGCGAATGTCAGCCATCCTGACTCAGGTCAACTTTACGAAAACTTTATAAAATTGCCCACTAAGCGCCCATGCCAAAACAATTCTTGCAGACAATTCCGTGCCGCAGCAGAATGTCCGAGCTTGCATGGCTGCAAAGTTTGGAAGGCCTTCCACTTTCGAGCGATGACGATTGCGCTCACGCTCGATGGGACTCGCGATGAAAAAGACATTGGCTTGGTTTGTCATGGCCCTCGCGGTATGGGCTGTTCGTTCTGCAATCATCAACGGACAAGAGAAGCCTGTCGCCGTTCACGCTCGCAATGTCGTGATTTTTGTTTTTGATGGATTGCGGGCCGGGTCCGTCAACGCTGTGGATTCGCCGACGATGTTTTGGATTCGCAATCATGGAGTCAGCTTTGCAAACAGCCACTCGCTTTTTCCGACCTTTACTACTGCCAATGCTTCCGCCATCGCCACGGGCCACTACCTCGGCGACACCGGAGATTACAGCAATCAGATTTATATCGGGCATCCGGTTTTTCTGGACGGCAATTTTGGGCGGCCGCCTGGAAGCTATGCGCCTTACATCGAAAATAATCGAGTCCTCGGCGATCTGGACGCCCAATTCGGCGGGAACTATTTGAACGAGGAAACATTGCTTGCCGCGGCGCGCACGCACGGATTCAGCACTGCGATCGTGGGGAAGATGGGGCCCGCCGCGATCCAGGATGTAAGCCAGTTGAATCCTGTCCGTGGTGGATTTGCGATCCCTCAGACGATCATCATTGATGACGGGACAGGCACTCCAGATGGCGTGCCGCTTGCGCCAGAAATTTCTGCGGCTCTCGTGAACGCGGGACTTCCCACGACTACTCCAGTCCGCAACCAGCCCACAGGAAACAACACGACACCCGGAACCAAGGACCCAAACTACGTTCAGCAAGCGTATTTTGCGGACGCCACATCCAAAGTGATTCTGCCGATGTTCATGAAAAATGGAAAGCCATTCGCGCTGCTCTATTGGTCGCGCGATCCCGATGGAACGCAGCATTTTCAAGGCGACAGCTTGAACCAGCTCGTCCCGGGCATCAACGGACCGACTTCAAAGGCGGGGCTGCGAAATGCCGATAACAACCTGAAGCAAATCCTGGACTACATCAACAGCGATCCCCAGCTCGCCGCGAACACGGATATTTTTTTGACCGCGGATCATGGCTTTGCGACGATCAGCAAGCATGAGATCGACGCCGCTGGTCACGTGACGACGAGCTATGCAGCGAAATGGATCTACAAGGACGCTCAGGGCCGGCAAGAGGTCAATACCGGATTTCTGCCTGTGGGCTTTGTTTCCATTGATCTTGCCCATGAATTGGGACTTCCGCTCTTCGATCCCGACAGCCAGATTGACGGTCCAGACGGCAAGAAAATCTTTGAACCCGTGGATCCGGCTGCCGCTCAACAGCTCCCAAACGTGCGCCAGCACCCGGTTGGGGGCAACGGATTGATCGGCGGGACGGGCAGGATCGCGAACGAAACAGATGCGAAAGTCGTCGTCGCCGCGAATGGCGGCTCCGATCTGATCTACCTTCCCACTCATGATCCGGACCTGGTGAAGAGGATCGCCGCATTTTTGGCGCGGCAGGATTATGTGGACGGGATATTCGTAAATGACGAGTACAAAAATGTGCCTGGCGCTTTGCCCTCCAGCGCGATTCGCCTGGTCGGCTCTTCCCTGACCCCTTCGCCAACCATCGCCGTCACTTTTAAAACCTTTTCCACCGATCCCAAGCAACCGATCATGAGTGAAGTAGAGATCGCGGATTATGTGTTGCAGCAAGGCCAGGGAATGCACGGCAGTTTCGGACGAGGCGAATACTTTCAACTTTATGGCGGCGATCGGACCGGACTTCAAGAAGCAGTTCGTCGATCAAGCCCCAATCAGCAATGCGGACATTGCGCCCACGTTCGCGAAACTTCTTGGGTTTGATATTGCCAGCAAAGGCGAACTGAAGGGACGTGTCTTGCGAGAAGCTCTGGCAGGCGGCCCGCCGTCGGTTTCGTTCGAGCGGCGAACCGCCATTTCGGATGGCGCCGCCAACGGCAAGAAAACTATCTTGATGTACCAGCAAACGGCAAAACAAGTTTACTTTGACCAGGCATGTTTCAAGAATGCAGCCAAGGCGAAAACTCAGAACACGTGTCCCTAGCGACGGCGAATCCAAAAGATAGAGGCGAAAGTTGAGCAAACAACGGCTCGAGGCGTTCACGGATGGAGTGATCGCCGTCATCATCACCATCATGGTGTTGGACATGAAAGCGCCGCAGGGCGCCAATTTTGCCGCGCTCAGGTCCGGCCTGCCGGTATTCCTGGCCTATGTGCTCAGTTTCGCCAACGTCGGCATTTTTTGGAATAACCATCACCATATGCTGCACGTGACAGAGCGGATCAATGGAATGGTCCTATGGGCAAATTTATTCTTGCTGTTCTGGATGTCGCTCGTGCCATTCGTGATTCGCTGGATGGACGACACGCATTTCGCCCCTTCGCCCACCGCGGCCTACGGCGTCGTGCTGGTTTTGTGCTCGATCGCATACGTTCTGCTCGAGCGAGCGATCATCAAATGCAACGGCCCAAACTCAAAGCTGGCTCGTGCCGTCGGCAAAGATCTGAAAGGCAAGATGTCGCTCTTGGTTTACGTGTTGGCGATTTCGTTGGCCTTCGTGCGCCCGTGGATTGCAATCGCGTTGTACGTTGCGATTGCAATGATATGGTTCATACCCGATCGGCGCATTGAGTCGATGGTTTAGCCAGCCCATGCACATGGAGTTCCTTCGCAACGAACGTCCCGCGCGCTACCGCGGAATCCAGTGCACCTGCGCCCTGAACAAGCCGTCCACTAATCCTATCTGGTAGACCAGGAACATTCCGAATGCTGTGCTGACGACTCCCGAAAACACTCCGAGGTAATTTCCGGCGCGCGTAAAACGATTTCCCGTATACGCGATCGGCAAAGCGATCACCGTCGTCATCAGCATCATTCCCGCGATCGTTCCGACACCGAATACGATCAGGTAGGCGATGGCCCAGAGCGGACTGCGAATCGTAGAGAGCACGAGCAATGCGACCGCGGCGGAACCGGCAAGTCCATGAACGAGTCCGACAACGAGCGGACGGAGGAGTTGGTACAAGCCAAATCGGCCGATCGCGCGATGAACAGAACTGCCGGCAGCCTCGTGACGCTTCACGCGGAGCTGCGGATTTTTCCATTAACTGGCTCGCCGGCGTGAATTTCTCCGTCAGCCAGCGAAGAACCCCCGTCAGATTCAGAACGCCCAGCAGAATGAGCATGAGTGCCACGGAAAATTCCATCGAGAGGCCGATGCGCGGGGGAATGACCAGCCCGAAGAGAATGATTGCCGAGCCAACCAAGGAAATCGTCAGCGTGTGTCCTACGCCCCAGAGCACGCCGATGAGCGCGGCGTGGCGGACGGAGCGCTCGCGGCTCACGATGGTCGAGACAGCGACGACGTGGTCGGGATCGGTCGAGTGCCGCATGCCCAGGAAGAGGCCCAGCAGTACCATGCCGACAAACGAAACCACATGTCCTCGTGCAAGAAAGCCGATGCCAATTCCGGTGCTTCGCAGAGACTGCGCTGCGATCCCCAAGCCTAGAACCAGCATGGTCCCGGAGGAAACAACCGGCAGCCAGCGTTTGGCGAACACGCCGTCGCCTTTCCACCGAGCCATGAATTGCCGCGCGTAAACCATCAGCAGGCCGATGACGATCAGAACGGCTGCGAGGCCCAAGCTGAAGGCCACAATTAAAAACAATCCCAAGCCAACACGATGCAACGAGAGCGCGCTTAAGAGGACGACGAGCGCCGCGGGGCACGGCACCATTCCGCCGGTAATGCCCAAGGTGAGGAGTTGCCGCAGCGGAATGTTCGAGGCGCGAGCTTCTAACGTTTGCGTTTCGTTTGCGACCACCGCAGCGCTAACCTCAGCCGCGACGCGTGGTTTGACCAGCGACGAGAACCAGTGAGTGTGCGATTGGCCTGGATCATGGCTGTGATCTGCGGACTCGCCGGTCCAGGCGCGTAAAAATAAGTACGAAGCGAGTCCCGCGATCATCAGTCCCGATACAATCCCGAGCCACGGATACAATTGCTCGGGGACGATCCATCGGGATGTGTACAGAGTGATGACGCCAAGCAAATACACTCCCGCCGTGTGCGCTGCCGTCACAATCAAGCCGAGCAAGACCGCATGCCGGGGCGTGCCTCGCGAACCCACGAGATACGCCGCGACAATCGTCTTGCCGTGACCCGGCTCCAGGGCGTGCAAAGCGCCGAGCCCTGCGGCGATCATCGCCGCGGTGAAAAGAAACCAGAAGCTCATGTTGCGCGACGATACCAGTTCGGTGAACTTGCTTCGCGGCGTCATCTGTTTGTTCGCTTGCAGTTGGATCGGCGAACCAGATGGCAGATTCCGATCTCCCGTGCTGCGTCCATAATTGGCCTCAAGCTCTGATCCTGGCGCAGCTGCACTTTTTTCTGGTGCGATGATCTCTGCTCGACGAGAAGGAACGGAGGCTGATGCCATCACCTGAGTTGCGATGGGCTTCGATGCAGCCTGTGGTGCGGACGCGAGCGGCGGCAGCGAAAACGCGGCAGACGCTTCCAGATCCTGCGGCGGGCTGTTTAACAAGTCCGTCGGATAATTTGAAAGCTGCGCGCTGCGATCCGTAGACGGCGCCGAACTGCTGACTAACGAAACCCCATCGCTGTAGGTAATGACGATTTCTTTCCAGCCGGAATGGCCGGCGAAATTTTTGTCCAGATAGTGAACGCGATGAGCGGCAACAGCTGAATTATTATCGATTGGCGCTCGATAGACAAATGCGAGCTTCATCGTAGGCAAACCGCCCGCTCCGGGCGTAAAGAGCACGCTGTGATCGACGGCGCGAAGCTCAACCTGCTTGCCGTCGATCTCCACGACGAGCCCTTCGCTCAACGCCGCCGACTCCTCGGCGAGATAGGGAGCGAGAGAAGCGTCTCCCTCCTGAGCGACAATCCCGGCTTTCTGAATCTCCTGGTAGGTTGGAATTTCCGCCATGTCGACGAAATAGTGCAGCTCAACGTTCTCGCGCTCGATGTGAATTGCGGCGTAATGGCTGATGCTGAAGTTGCCCATGGGATGCGCGGAGACATCTCGAGGAGCAATCACCGCGAGCCCTGCAAGGAGCAGGAGGAACCCTGGGATGATCGTGCGTTGCGTCGTCATTAACGTGGTTTTGAAAGTCATTCGAGCGATCCTCCCAGCTTCGAGCTCCGCACGTTCGCAGAACTTGCGCTCCCCGTCCGCGTCTCGGAATCTGCAAGTTGGCGCAGCCGTCTCTCGCGCCTGGCCGGCGTAGACCAGGTGGAATTGGGGGTTCAAGGCCAGGGCGCGTTTGAACAGTGCCTGCGCGCGTTCGGATCGGCCGAGTTGCAACTCGATCATTCCGGCATGAAAATCCAAAAGCGCATCTTCCGTGCCGAGGGCGAGTGCCTTCTCTACAGCATCGGCGGCCTCGGAGACGCTCCCATTCTTGAAAAGCACCCACGCCAGGATGTCCCACGTGTAGATATCATGGCGAACTTCCAACTCCTTCTTCGCCAACTCCACGGACTCTTCTGGCTTGAGGTTGTGATCGGCATAAAAAAGCGCCAGTTCGCGGTAGAACAGCCTCTCATTGAGAGGATTGAGTGTGCCGATGAACTCCAGGAGCTCAAGCTGTTTGTGTGCATCGTCGGAACGGCCCACTTGCACGTCGAGGTCGTAGAGCGCCGCGGCGAAGGCAGGGTACGGCACCACCGCAATGGCCTTCTGATAAAGTGCGATCGCTTCCGGATATCTTTCCTGCGCCGTTCGGACCTCACCCAGGCCCGCCAAGTTGCGGTAGGAATTTGGTTCAATGGCCAGCCCGGCCCTGTAAGCTTGCTCCGCACCGATGAGGTCTCCGCTCTTGAAGCAGATCTCGCCAAGCTGGTATTGGCTCCAAGCAATATTTTCCGCGGGCAGATGCAAGGTCATGGCAGACCGCGATCGCCGCGCGCATCAACTGGATCGCGCCAGGGGCGTCGCCCTTGAGAAAGCGCAGGTAGGCCATGCGGCTGTTTCGCTCGTAGGCCAACGCGTTTGATTCATCCTCCGGGTGAAGCGGGTCGCGCAATCTTGCGTAGGCATCTTCCGCGCGCTCATACTCCCCCATGTCGGTCAGGGCATCGCCGACGATCGCCCAAGGTGAGGGGTCGCCGGAGCCAAGCGCCAGCGCCTCCTGCGCCCAGGAGAGAGCCTCCTCGAATTGATGCTCGGACATCGCCACCACGGCCATGTGAGTCTTGGCCGAGGCCGCAGCAGGGCCGTCCGAAACCAGATCGAGGGATTTCTCTAAAGCCTCCTTCGCCAGTTCGTAATAACTCGCGTCAGCCGTTTCCCGTCCCTTCTGGATGTAACTCGCCCCCAACGAGTCGTATGATTTGAAATCCTGGGGATATATCTTGAGGTGGATTTGTAAGGAGCGGATGGTGGCGTCAGTAGAAGTTTGCGCAGCGCCGCTGCCGCACGCGGCCATGAGAACGAGAGCCAGCATCAACCCGGATTTCACAGCGCGGGTATGGAAGAGCTGCGCTCTACAGGTCGCGGAAAAACTAAAAATTTTGTCATTCCGAGGCACGCTGCGTGCCGAGGAATCTCTCTTTCTTTGGCTTGCGATCGAAGAGAGATTCCTCGCTTCGCACGGAATGACAAAATGAAATGCTCTTTCCGCAGCCTGACCAGCTCCCCCGGTGTGGCTCCCGATTATTCCCATGTCCGGCTCACTGGGAATTGGGTGACCGCACGGCGAGCGGTTTCCGAGACCTCCGACGCGGGGTTGAGATCGAGAGACTGCTGCATATAAAGGCTTGCCTCAGCCCTTTTCCCGAAGGCCGCCTCGATTGTTCCCGCGTGGTAATAAAGCACCGCGTCGCGCGTCCCGATGGCGAGCGCCTTCTCAATCTGCTCGTGTGCCTCGGCGTATTGACCATTCGCGTAGAGCGCCCAAGCATAGGCGTCAAGCGCCCAGACGTCATGGCGATTCTCCATCTCCATGCGGGCGATGCGAAGCGCTTCCTGAGGTTGGTGGGCGTGCTCGGCATAGTAAGCGATCAACTCCAAGCTGCCATCGCCCGAGAGGTCAATCTGCGCGCGCGCCACGCGCTCAAATTCTGCGTACGTTTTGGCCGCGTCAGCCGCCCTTCCGGCGCCCTCGTAAGCCCGCGCTAGAAGCAGTTGGCTCGACGGACTTGGAAAGTTTCGATTGCGCTTCTCCAGCAAATCAACCGCTTCGGGGTAATGGTGTTGGGCCAGGCGGATTTCGGCCAATTCTTCCAAAGACAAATAGTAATCGGGAAATGTCTTCAGCGCTTTCTGTAGCAGCGCTTCGGCCGTATCGGTGCGCCCAGACTGTCGGAGGAGCCTTGCCATCCTCGTCAAGATCCATGCTGTTTCTTCAGTTTCGAATGGCGGCGTCTGCTGAAGTGCCTTGCTCAAGTACTCCTCGGCGCCGTCAATGTCTCCCCAATCCTGCCGCAGATCCGCGCCGGTAAGATAAGCCGGAAGGTTGCCGGGGCGGAGGTTCATCATCCACTGCGCGGATTCTTCCGCCTGCTGATAGTCGCCGAGCGCCGCCTCGGCCTCCGCCATATATCCCCAGACGAGCACTGCGTCGGGCATTCGGTGGTTCAATGCACGAGCCTGTTCCAGTGCTGGGCGGTATCTGTGTTCAGCCAGCAGAAGATCGACTTGCGCCTGCTCCGCCTCAAAATTCTCCGGCTGGATCCGGAGAGAGTTCGCAATGGCTGCACGGGCCTGCTCGTAGTACGAGTTGTCCCCGGTCTCCCTTGCGCGGCGAACGAGCGCCAGTGCCAGATCGTTATAAGCCTGATAACGGTTCGGCTGCTTTTGCAGGACCTTCTGAGCGCCCTCGATGCGGAGTTCGGCCGGGGAGGGCGAACTTTCTTCGCCAGCGGCAGCACCCGAAGCACAGATAGCGAGAAAAAGTGCAAGAACCAGAGTCTTCATTTTGATCTCCCGTAGGTTTCGAAGGTTGACTGCCCCCGGGGCCTTCCACAAGCGTGGCTGGCCCCAGGGGCAGTTTGAATTTACTGAACCGGGCAGGCAGGCCCTGTGCCGGCGGTACAGCCAAGTTCGCCGGGATCGATATGCCGCCGGTCGCGCCCGCTTGGGCAGTAATCAACGTAGGGGAAAGCAGTGTGGAAGTGCGTGTTGGGCTCCACCAGATTCGTCACGCCGTCCGCGGCGAGATCGGTGTCCACATCGTTGACGTTTACTCCATCACCCAGCACGTTATTCGGAAAAACGTTGCAACTGGTGGTGTGCGTGGAACCGCACTTGTTGCCTGCTAGCACGCCTCCTACTGCAACGCGCAAGGTGATGTCCACCACGTCGTCAGCCAGACGCCTGCCATTCGGATAACCGGCGCCGTCGCCGGCAAGCAATCCTAGACGGCTGGCTTTGCTGGGATCCGTGGGGGCCACGCCCGTGTTCAGTCGGAGCAAGTCCGCCACTGGGCCGGCGTTCGTCCCCGGCGCGGCGATGGGCGGCAGATACTCGACCAAGGGAAGCAGGTCCGTGCGCGGAGCAGGTGGAGAGTTCAGCGCTCCCGGAGCAAGCACGGAATAGAGGGAGTCGATGATCGAGACGATGGTCGGATCCAAGTCGAAGTGCGCGAACTGGGAATCGTTTACGGGCTTGGACATGCTCCAGTAGTCCTTCGTTCCAATCCCGATGATGAGCTCATTGATGAGCGGGTTTCCCAGCCTTTGCACCTGACTATAGTGTTCCGAATCCGGTTCGTGTGAAGACTCCGAGAAGGCGGCATTGCGCAACGTTGCCTGTTGCTGGGAAGTCGAACCCCAGACTCTGTGCGAGGCCTCCGAGTAGGCGGCGCGACGGATCGATTCCTGCGGCCGGGAAGTCGAAGCCCAGATTCCAATCGTTGCGTTGGGAGATGTGGCAGGCTCAACCCTTCCGGTGCTGGTCAGCATCTCGATCGGCACTTGGATGGCGATCGCGTCAACCGCATACCCGGAAACCGTATCCGAGGCGAAATTTTGGTTGGCAGCATCTTCGGTGGCCGAGAGAACACCTGGGACACCCGTGCCACCCGGCGCCCCTCCTTCGAGAAGCCGGAGATTCACAGTGTCAAAAGTTGCGCCCAGATCGATAAAGAAAGGATCGTCCACGGTGCCGGAAAATACCGAAATGCCCTTGTTGGTGTCGGTGTAAGTACCCGCGGCATAAAGATCGGCGTATTTCATGGTGCGCGGACCGGCGTTGGCGGGAACGGCGTAAAACGGCGAACCATCGCTATTCCTGATGGCCGTGGCGACGCCGTGCTTGATCATGGTCACGGTATAGGTCTGGCGCAAATTCAGGCCGGGGTTGTTGAAGTCGGTAATTTGAGGAGGAACTCCCGGAGCGGTGCCACCAGAGGAAGAGTTGAATCCTGCCAAGGCGGTGGGAACAGTCGGCAACTGATACTGCGTTGAGAACCGAATTTGAAACACAACGTCGTCCCGGCCGTCCTGGTCATTATCAACGTGAATTTCATAAAGGATTTTGGGGTCGAAGGGAAACCAGTTGGGGCCATTCGCCGGCTCTTCAAAGGGATTGACTGCCATGATCATTGTGATGCTCGGGGTTTTTGTATCGTGGCCGTAGGCGTCGTAGCTGCGAAAAGCCCACACATCGGTAATGTCGGCCGTCGGGTCGAGGGCCGTGATGGGCGCTTCGCGGTGGCTGGAGGCCTTGATCCCCGCCGGCCCGATAAGCCGGACCGTCAGGGTGGCGATCGCTACGAAGGCTAAGGCTAGAGCAATAAGAGAAATTCTGGTCTTCGTCATGCACCTCATCTTCATCATTCACCTCATCTTCAAAGATTTGAATTCAAGATCGGTGGAACGCGTTTACGGAAACACACACCAAGGGGCCTTTAATTGCCGCCGGATTTGTACCGAACAACAGTACGAACAATCAGGCCGCCCAGCGTTTCTCATGACGAATGGGCTGGGTTTCGATCTTCACATTTGACTCCTTCTTGGAATTGAAGAGGGTGACCATCGAAGGTCTGGATGTGCCAGGAAAACTTCGGGATCCCCCCCGTAGCAACTAGGTACGTGAAGATTGGGAATTTGGATGAGGCAAGGAAAAACTTTTTTGCTGCTCGCGCGCGCGGTTTGAATGGGTGAGCAACATCCTGCAGCTATCTTTTGGAGGGGTTTGCTAGGAGTGAATTACTGGATCTCTTCCATGTGCTGATTGTGTCGGCGTTATTTGCTATCTTTCTCGCTGGTGCCATTGCCGATTAACTTGTTGTAATTGGCATTTTCCGCGGGCGAACAAATCATTTCCCGAATATCGAAATTGGGCGGCTGCAAGTCGAAAGACAACTTGTTTATGGCTACCCAAGGTTTCGTGTACATCTTCGGGTCGTCGATCGTTACCGTCATCTCCAAGTGGTCATGGTCCACGCGGTGGAATCGCTCTTCCACGCGCAGATCGCCGCTGTGCGGACGCCCGGCTCTGTCGATCCAGGTTCTCTCATCCGTCCCAGAGGTCTGCACGACGAACGTATAATCATCCTCCCACTTCCCTATCGAGTAGCCGTACCACCGTGGGTCGGGATCTTTGGGGAATTCTCGTCCGTCTGTCCAGACCACCCGCCACACCCTATTAAATTGGTACAGCATTAGCACGCTTTCAGGCGTCTGAACGATTTGAGTCGTCCTGAATTCGTAAAGGTCTTCGCGGGGCATTCCCTGTGGTTCACAGGAAAATACGGGATCATTTGTCTCCGCTGGGAGAACGCTTCTGTTTCCACCACTCGGCTTCGAGAGGCTTAAAGCTTCCCGCCCAAAAGGAGTATAGGGTGGCTCATGTTCCGGCTTGCCATCTTCCGGCATGGCACTCGCTCCGAGTACGCCGAGCACTCGGAGGGGATCGTGAGCTGGCTCTGGTTCCCAAATTCCCGAAATGTCATGGCGTGGAGCAGGGGCTGATTTCCGACCCTTCGCGATTCCGGTAATTGGCCGTCCCCACCCGTCAAGGTCGGAAGCATCCGGGGAAGCTGGGGCCGCTTCAGGATAGCTCACGGTTCCAGATTTTGGCGGCGCCGTTTGAGGGCGTGCGAGAGCTGAAATTGTAAACAGTGCCAAAACAACCATCGGGGCAACAACGCACTTTCGCATGATCGAAATCCCTTCCGTGGTCTAAACCCAACGCTTGGATTCAATATCGGGATAATGGCGGCCCTGACGCAATCAGACTAGATTGGCCCGCACGAATCCTCACTGTTTGGGATAATCGCCCGCTTTGGTGGGGCCTGTGAGTCCACGTCCGGCCAACTTTTGGCCATCGGGGAGCACGATCTCTGCGATGCGCCCAATGGGCTTGCCATTCTTGACCTGATTCACAGTGATCGTAATTTGATCCCCAGGCTTAAGGGACTGCCTGGTCCAGCCCTCGTGAATCATGGAGGAAGGATTTTCAGTCTCGGAACTCCAGTGCACCACTTGGCCGCGGTCATCTGTTACGTCGAACATAAGCAGGCAGTGCGGATTGGACCAAACCCATTCTGTAACAGTCCCCTTGAGAGTAATACTTTTATCCAGGTCATATGCCGCGCCGCCGTGGTGCGCCAATAGCGGAAGCGAAAAGATCGACACACCGATGCCCAGGGCGACGAACATTAAGAATTTACTTTTCAAGAGTCACCTCCTCGTTGGTGGGGCCAATGACCTGCTTCATTAAGTCGGTCCCGACGACATCTCTGCGAACTGAACGCGATTCTAAAGGCCGAATCCGCCATGGATCGCCAACAACAATATCAACGCCGGTAGAAAGCTTTGTATCCGTCTCGCCATGCTGGTCAGGAAAGCCATGAGCCAGCCGTCCGTGGATAATATTTTAGCCCCTCGATCTTCGAGGAAATATCGCACGTTAGAGCGCGGAATCCAAGATAAACGTATGTATCATCGCGAAGGGTAGGAAGGGAGTGTATCCAAAAAATATCTCGGAAGCGAAAGATTTGGCAAATCGTCTTCCACCACGAGGATTCGCATGAGTCGTTCGCTCTCATTCCTTCTACATCGCCAATGCCGAGGAAAAACGCACTGACCGGAGTGGACGCCGGATGCGCCAGGTTTCGTCGACAGGGACAGAAGGTTGCAAGAACATTTCGTACCCACGTAGAGAGAGATCTCCGGAGGAATCGTTCGGGGGACATCGTGCTACATTACACCTTGTAAGGGAAGGCGACCTAAGCTAAGTTGCCATCGACCGGGAAGGTTTGGAGGGACGCCGTGAGAAATATGCTCCTGTCAATTCTGTTTGTGCTGGTTGGCGTTTTCACGGTTTCGGCGCCGGTGTTTGCGCACCACGGAAACGCGTCGTACGATTACGAGAAAACGATTACTCTCAAGGGGACCGTTACACAATGGCTTTGGGCCAATCCGCATTGCCTGCTGAAGTTCGACGTGAAAGACGACAAGGGTGATTTGCAGCATTGGGTTACAGAAGCCAGCGGTCCGGTGGACATGCTCCGCATTGGTTGGAGCAGCACTGTAGTGAAGGCCGGAGACGAAATCACGATTGACCTGATGCCAAGCAAGAACGGCACGCCCGTCGGACGCATCAGGCAGGTCACGCTGAGCGATGGCACGGTTTTGAAGGCGACTACTAGAAACACCATTTAGTTAGGCGCCCATTTAGGCCAAAGACCCAAAGGGAGAAGAGCAAACAGCTCGACAGGTTTGCTCAGGAATGTGCGGCAGCGTCGTCTGCGTGTCTGTGGCTGCCTCCAGCTAAAATCTGCGGAGGATTTCCAAAATGCAAAAACATGCGGTGGTCCGGACCATCCCGCTGGCAGTAGCTTTGATCATCCTGATGTTCCCGCGCGTTCCGCGAGCTCAATCCGATCCTCCGAAGCAGTCCACAGACGCTCAGAAGCAAGACTGGTGGTTGCACCACGATAAGTGGGATACGGCCTTGCCGGAAAATAAGTCCGTGTACGCCGGCAGAAAGTCAGAACCTGCGCCGCGCCGCGACCTATCCGGCACATGGGATGGATCTTCAGAGGGGGGCACCCAGGCAAAGGGTGCGAAGGAATTCCCGGATGACGCGCGGCATTTGCCGGATGTGCCTTACACCCCTCTGGGCAAGGCTGCGCGCATGGCCAACAAGGCGGGAGAGGGAGAAGGACAAGCGGAGATTGGCATGGTGAATGACCCGGTGCACTCCTGCAACCCGGTCGGATTCCCACGCTCGGATTTGTTTAATTTAAAAACGATGGCGATCGTTCAGACACCGAACTACGTGCTTTGGCTAAATCAATTTTACAACGTGTTCCGCACCATCTGGACGGATGGGCGGGAACTCCCTAAGGAGACCGTCCCCAGATACTACGGGTATTCGGTCGGCCACTGGGTGGACGACCACACTTTTGTGGTCGAAACAATTGGACTGAATGATAAAACCTGGCTGGATAATGCGGGCCGCCCGCACAGCGACCAGATGCGGGTCGAGGAACGTTTTCACCGGCCGAGCCGCGAAATTTTGGAGCTCACCGTAACGATTGACGACCCGAAGTTCTATACCAAACCCTGGGTGGCCGCGGACAAGTTGATTTTTCACCTCCTGCCGGCCGATTTCGATATGGGGGAGATCCTCTGCGCGCCCGAGGAGATGGAGGAATACAAGAAGGAGGTCGCCGAACCTGTTACGAACGGAGTCAAATAGCCCTCGGTTGGAGCCGGGAACTGCAATGCAGCTAGCGGGCCCGCTTGCTGCTCGCTCGCCGGGGCTTCGGCTTGCTCTTGCCCTTGAGATTGAGCGCCACTGCTGCGCGGATGAGATCCTTCAAGGCCCCCTCGTCGATTTTGTCGCGTTCGTGGATGTCGATGGCGCGCCTGACATTGCCGTCGAGGCTGGAGTTGAATAGACCTGAAGGGTCCTTCAACGCCGCTCCCTTGGCAAATGTCATCTTGACGACGTTCTTGTACGTCTCTCCCGTGCAGACGATGCCGCCGTGGGAAAAGACGGGAGTTCCAGGCGATGACAGCTTGGCCCACTTCCACTCTTCAACGATCTCAGGGTCTGCCTCGTGTATGATGTCGCGTACTTTCGCGAGCGTCTTCCCGCGCCAGTCCCCCAGTTCCTTGATCTTCTCGTCGATTAATGCAGAGGCAGATTCCATCGGGACGGTCCTTTTTATGTAAAGCTCCAACTCTCGAACCTACTTTAGCTGCGCTCAGCGTAACCTGCAACCTCCGCGACGTGAATCCTAAAGTGAAGACGATTGCGCAGTCTGTTCCGGACCGCTTTGCAGCTCTGATTGCAGAGTCTGCAAATCGACCGCCTGCTCCATGCGGCCAATCACGATGGTCGCGAGCGAGTTGCCCAGTACGTTCACCGGCACAAAGGCGGACGACAAGAGACTATGAACTCCGAGAATGAGTCCGACGCTGGCGACAGGAATCACATCCGTGGCCGAAAGCGTCGTCGCCAGAATGACGATCGCCGAACCGGCCACGCCGGCGCCGCCTTTTGACGTAAACAACATGATCGCTAAGAGCCCCAACTGCTGGCCAATGGACAAATGAATTCCGACGGCCTGAGCGAGAAAAACCGAAACCGTGGCCCAATACAGGCATGTCCCGTCGTGGTTGAAGGAGTATCCGGTGGGCAGCACCAGCGCGACAACGGATTCCTCCACACCGAGCCGCTCCAGTTTGGCCATTACGCTTGGAAACACGGATTCACCGGAACTCGTGCCAACGACGATCAGCAGTTCGGCCGCGAAATAGCGGATCAATCGCAGAATATTTACGCCGGCGGCGTAAGCGATCGGGGCCAACACAATCGCCACAAACAGCAAGCAGCACACATAGAACTCCGAGACCAGTTTTCCCAGAGCCAGGAGCGAAGACAATCCGAATTTGCCGACCGTAAATGCGATCGCTCCGAACGCGCCAATCGGAGCGACGTACATTACGAAGCCGATCATCTTGAACAACACCTGCGTGATCGCGTGAATGCCATCGACGAGGGGCTTGCCTTTCGAGCCGAGGGCGAGCAATCCGAAGGCGAACAACAAAGAGAAAAACAACACTGGAATGACTTCGCCTTCCGAGAATGCTCCTACTGCGCTTGCAGGGACCAGGCTCAATAAAAATTGGCCGAAGGTGAGTGGCTTTGCAGGCGCCTTCACGGCGACATCGGCGAGAGCCTTCAAATCCACGTGCATACCGGCGCCTGGCGCCCACACGTTAACGAGAAGCAAGGCCAGGAGGAGAGCGATCGTTGTCACTACCTCAAAGTAGATCAGCGCTTTAACCGCAATGCGGCCGACCTTCTTGGCTTCGCCAACACTGGCGATGCCGTGCACGACCGTACAGAAAATGATTGGCGCCACGAGCATTCGCACGAGTTTAATGAAGAGGTCGCCCAGCGGCTTAAACGAATCGGCGCGTTCGGGCCACGCGTGGCCGACGATCGCGCCCAACACCATCGCAAGCAAGATCTGGAAGGAGAGATGTTTGTACCAGGGACGTGTCTGCGGGGACGCGGAGAGTTGGCTGGTCTCTATACCGTCCGGCTTTGCGGCTGGCGATTGAAGAGTTGGCAGGAGCCGTGTTTCGGGCATCGATTTTCCTCTACTTCCCGGCAAGCGCGGGATAAAGAGTTAGCGCCGTTCCGGCGAAGATCCAATCGCGATCTTCAGGCGACAGCACGGACAATGCCTTTTGGGAATCTTTGAGTAATTCCGGGAGCGTTCCTTCCGATGCCGGATAGTTCGATCCCCAAGCGATCCGCGAAGCCCCGAATTTCGATACGAGTAATGGAAAGAAGGTCGCGTGAGTGGCCTTACCGTTTTGCGCTTCCGCGACGGTGCGCGGTGTCAGTTTCAAGTACAGGTCCTTGTAATCGGCCAGTTTAAAGACACCGATCGCTCCGGCGTAAGGAGGTCCGTCCGATAGGGATGGCTTTGCCAAATGATCCAAAATCACGCGGACTTTCGGAAACCGCTCCAGCATGCGGATGAGCTGCGGAAGCGCCTTCACCGTCATTTGCATGCACACGGGGATTCCGAGTTCACTCGCGCACTCCCAAGCCGGGAACGATCGCGGGTCGTCCACCCAGTCTGCCTGATTCGGCATCGTGCTGCCCGCCGTAAATAAACGCATTCCGGTTAGGTTGCGGCCGACCCAATGTCGGATCTTTTCTGGAGCGTCAGGTGCGAGAACATCAACCGAAAAAACGCCCGTGAAACGGTTTGGGTGAGCGGCTACAGCATCGGCAACATACGAATTGTCGTGGCCGTAACAAGTGGAAGCCTGCACCAAAGCCGATTTCGCAATGCCCGCCTGATCCATGGCGGCGATCATTTGTTCCACGCTTACCGGTCTTTCGCGCGACCAGTCGGATTTGTGACCGCCAAGCGGAGCGTTCGGATAGTGCTCCGTATCGCTGCTGATCACGTGCGGGTGGATGTCGATCGTCATGGCGTGATTGGTCTGTCGTCTCCTCCACACCTCACGCGCCACACTCATCTCTCGCGATGCAGGACAAAAGAAATCGTGGGGATTGTAAAGGTGCGACTGTCAATCCTGCCACATTTGAGAACGCCCGCAAACAACAAGGCCGGGCGTCTCAGCCCGGCCTTGTAATTCAGAAAATTGGTTGCGGGGGTTGGATTTGAACCAACGACCTTCGGGTTATGAGCCCGACGAGCTACCAGACTGCTCCACCCCGCGATTGCATGATAGCGGAAGCGGAGTGGTT
The DNA here is from genome assembly GCA_963832265.1 of uncultured Acidobacteriota bacterium. Taxonomy (GTDB): domain Bacteria; phylum Acidobacteriota; class Terriglobia; order Acidiferrales; family UBA7541; genus Palsa-360. The sequence goes on along the minus strand of CAWHTN010000020.1, from coordinate 839,553 downwards.
CGTCAAACGAGGCACACAGTTCCAGCAACGGTGAAAATTAATTTCGCGAGGCGAGCGCTTGCGCATCCGCTATTTGGCGCGAGCGAATTTTTTCCAGGCGGGTTCGAAGATTTTCAGGGTTGATTCCCGCGGAAAAGCAAACGGTTTGAAAATCCTGATTGTCGCTGAACAAGAACTGTTCCGCTTCACGCTTTCTGCGCAGCGGGCCGCTGACCCATTCTTCCACGGTAGTGGCAATCACGGCGCGCCACAATTTCTGTTCGGCGCTTTCTTCGACTTCACGGTTCTGCAACATAGTCACTGACATATTTCCCCCTTGTTTCCCTCGTTCGGCCCTACGATTCGCTGCTATTTCGTTGGCCACACGCTTTGGATAAAGGCAACTGGGATTCCAAAAGGCGGGAAGTTGAGCCAAGACCGAGGCGTGTAAGCCTATACAGGAGAGCCGATTAAGAAAGTTTGATTTCGAGCCTGCATGTGGTAAATCCCTGAAGTGTTTCGATGGCGAACAACTGCTCGTTTAGTGCGTCGAGTCGGGACACGCAAAAATCAAGCGGATCCCCGTCCGCTGCGGCGGACAGCCGCTACATAAACCAAAACTGAGTCATCGCTGTGAGGAATTGTTTCGCGGAAACTTCGTCTTAGCCGGACACCCAGGCTGGAGGCCGCTGATATTTTCGGCGATAAGTGATCTTGCTCTTCTTGCCGCCGGAGAAAAATTCGAAAATAATTATTTTATTGCCGTCGAGGCGAGCCCTTCCGTGATTCTTGGCGGCGGAAAGGACCAGCCAGTGCCCTCGCAGAATTTCGTACGTGCCGTGCTCGGCAAGGATCTGATAGCTCCCGTCCGAATACATTTCGATGGAAGGAGCCGAGCAATGGTGAGCCTTTCCAGCGATTTCGACGCTCACGCATTTATAGGTTCCAGAAAGGGATGCTTGCGCCCGCGCCGGCGTGCCGCTGAGGAAAAGGCCTATGGCGCACATAATGAGTACTCTAGCTGAGCTGTAGAGCAGTCGATTGCGGCTTCTCATAGTTGACCCCGGGTCCTTCAGTTGAGCGGCCTCCGGAAGGTCTGCGGCAAGCAATCGGGAGCGCATTCATTCAAAAACAATGCAATCAATGTGCCATAAAGGTAACTAATTAACGTACTGATTCTAACTGTGTTAGCTAGCTTTAAGGCTTGGGGGCCGAAAAAATGTGGACAACAGTTTCTAACTATGGCCACGAAAGGAAGCATTTTGCTCACCTTGGAGGTGGCTTAAAGCCGGAACGGCCCCCCTGGCCATGTTCACTAATGAACGCTTCCTCTATGGCAGTACCCTGTTAGAATGATTGCCAGTTAGGATTGGGTCCTTACTTAGGGGGAGACTGGGTTGAGCGTAGCAAGGCCATCATCTGGAGAGCCGCCTACCGAGACCGAGCCGGTGAGCGAAGTCGAACGCGATCTCGCGCTGCTGCTGCACGCGGAGAACCGCGACCCATTTCGTTTGCTTGGACCGCATATCGTAGAGGAAGGCGAAGAAAAGCGCGTGGTCGCACGTGGCTTTTTCCCGCGGGCGACGCAAGCCTCCGTCATTTTAAAAGATCGCTCCGACGTAATTCCTGCCAGACGCATGGGTCCTGAAGGTCTATTCGAGGCTGACTTGCCGCTCTTCCCGCATTTGCCGATTGCAGCGAACAGCTATCGCTGGAGAATCGTGGAAGAGGGCCAACCCTTGCGAGAGGTCCATGACACGTATGCGTTCCCTCCGCTCCTTTCCGATTTCGATTTGTATCTGATGGGCGAGGGGACGCACTACCAGAAATACGAAAAGATGGGCGCGCATCCCGTGGTCGTCGACGGCGTGGCGGGAGTGCAGTTCGGCGTTTGGGCTCCCAACGCGATGCGCGTGAGTGTTGTGGGAGATTTCAATCAGTGGGACGGGCGCACGCACGCGATGCGGAATCGCGGGCCGTCGGGCGTATGGGAATTGTTTGTCCCCGAACTCGGGGAGGGCGCCGTCTACAAGTACGAAATTCGGCCCGTGTCCGGTGGGCATCCCTTATTGAAAAGCGATCCCTACGGATTCCGCTCGGAACTTCGGCCCAACACCGGCTCGATCGTTGCCCGCCTGGACCACCACATATGGAACGATTCGGGCTGGATCGAATGGCGATCGAGGAATGATTGGCTGTCCTCGCCGATCTCCGTCTACGAGATCCATCTCGGTTCCTGGCGGCGCGTGATCGAAGAAAACAACCGCTGGCTATCTTACGGCGAGCTGGCCGATCAGCTCATCCCGTATTTGAAGCGGATGGGCTATACGCATGTGGAACTCATGCCCGTGATGGAGCACCCGTTCGACGGCTCGTGGGGATATCAGACGCTCGGATATTTTGCCGCAACCAGCCGGTTCGGATCGCCCGACGACTTCATGACCTTTGTTGACCGGTTTCATCAGGCAGGGCTCGGCGTTTTACTGGACTGGACTCCGGCCCACTTTCCGAGCGATGGCCACGGCCTCGGCGAATTTGACGGCACGCATCTGTACGAACACGCGGACCCGCGCCAGGGCCGCCATCCCGATTGGGGCACACTGGTTTTCAACTACGGGCGTAACGAGGTTCAGAATTTCTTGATTTCCAACGCGCTCTTTTGGATCGACAAGTATCACATCGACGGCTTGCGCGTGGACGCCGTGGCTTCCATGTTGTACCTCGATTACTCGCGCCGTGAAGGCGAGTGGATTCCAAATGAATTCGGCGGGCGCGAAAATCTCGCCGCCATCGCATTCATTAAACGATTGAACGAAGTGGTGTATGCGCGCCACCCCGGCGTGTTGACCATCGCGGAAGAGTCCACTTCCTGGCCGATGGTTTCGCGTCCCACTTACCTCGGAGGATTAGGCTTCAGTCTGAAATGGAATATGGGTTGGATGAACGACACGCTGAGTTATTTCGCCGTGGACCCGATCTACCGGAAGTACCACCACAACCGGATGACCTTCTCGATGCTGTATGCCTTCACGGAAAATTTTGTGCTTCCGCTCTCCCATGATGAAGTCGTTCACGGGAAGTCCTCGCTGATCAACAAAATGCCCGGCGACTTGTGGCAGCAGTTCGCGAACCTGCGCCTGTTTTTCGGGTATCTGACCGCGCATCCCGGCAAGAAACTGATGTTCATGGGCGGCGAATTCGGCCAGAGGGGAGAATGGAACCCGGACACCAGTCTCGAATGGCACCTGCTCGACTACGATACTCACCGGGGCCTTCAAACTCTCACGGCGGATCTGAACGCGATCTACCGGAATGAGCCTGCCCTTCACCAAGTGGATTTCGATTGGCACGGATTTGAATGGATCGATTGCACGGACTCGGATTCGAGCGTCCTGTCCTTCCTGCGGCGAGCGAAGGACCCGGGCGATTTCATCGTAGCGGTCGCTAATTTTACGCCGGTGCAGCGAGAGACCTACCGTGTCGGCGTGCCCGAGCCGGGCTTTTACCGCGAAATCATGAATACGGACGCGGAGAAATACGGCGGGACCAACGTGGGCAATCTGGGCGGCGTGCACGCCGAGGCAATTCCCTGGAACACCCAACCCTACTCCATCCAACTACGAATGCCGGCCCTCGGAGTCATCTACTTCAAGCACGAACGCTGGTAATCCGCGACGGGCGATTCAACCCCTGGCTGCGACTTTCTGGGAGTCTTCAGGCCCTGGCGATTCGTCGCGGGGAACGAAGAACGCTTCCTTCTTGATCGAATTCTCTTGCCAGCCGTGGCGTTTTACAATCCCATTCGCATTCTCAATCATGCCAGGGTGGCCGCAGAGATAAACCTTCGTATTTTCAGGCGCCAGATTCCACTTGTCGGTATATTTGCGAAGCAAGTCATCCACGCGGCCTGTTTCGCCGTTCCATGCCTTGTCCTCCCACGGGCGGCTGACGGTGGGAACATAGGTCAGCCAGGGAACTTCGCGGGCCGCTTTTTCGAGTTCGTCGGAATATCCCAGCTCCCAGGACCGGCTGGCGCCCTCGAGAATGAAAAGTTTGTGCGCGCCGGGAATTTCTTCTTCCTTCCAATCATGATGGAGAGACCGAACGTAACCGACAAAAGGGGAGACGCCCGTTACGGTGCCGATCAGCAGATGGTTCGTGCGTTCACCGGAAAGGTCGAGGGTGAAATTCCCTTTGGCGGCTTTTCGCAAGCTGACCGGATCGCTCACTCGGAGTTCGTGAAGCAGGGGCGTAACCTGGCCGTGCGGAACGAGTTCGATGAAAAACTCCAGCAATTTCTCGTGAGGAGCGGAAACAATCGAATAAGCGCGTTCGTAGCGTTTTTCGGGTGTGACAACACCTAAGGTTGCGTACTGGCCCGCTCGATAAGGGAATTCCCCGCCCGGATCCACACGAATCACCCATAGATCGCCGGAAAGGTCGCGACGCTCCAGAATCCGGGCGGAATAAAATTTGCTGCCGAGAGGGGGCATCAAATCTCCTGCTCATTTTTTCTTACCCGAGCGGAATGGATTGCGTCTCCGCGAGCCACGAATGAAACCGGGCGCTACGCCGAAATTCAGATCAGAGAGAAGGCGCCCGGAACGCTCTCACGATGACTGAATCTGTCGAAGTCAGCCAACTTACCGGGGTTGCTGGCCCTGCTGGCCCATCCCACGCATCATCTGCGTCGGGTCGAATTTCGTCGGAGTGCCGGTGATGCGGTCCTTGGCCTCGGTCGTCACCTTGGCAAGTACGATCGTCCTCTGATTTTCCTGCATCTTGACAAGGCCCCACGGTGAAACTTTGTCGGAGATCCAAGCGTCGCCGCTACCGTCCTTCATTCGGTAATGCTCGCAGGTAAAGGTGCCCGCTGGGACGGTGATCGATTCTGATCCTACGGATTCGGCCTTATTACGAAAATCCGCAGACTGTGTCTGCATGCTCTGCCGGCCTCCCATGTTCATCATGTTCGCATCCATTTCCATCGGCTGCTGCCCGGGCATTTGCATCACCCATTTTGAATAGATGATGGTATTGCCGTCGACGGTTTCCAGAACCTTGATGAGGACATCCCCGCCTTGCCGCATGTCGGACATGGACATCTCCACCCAATAGCCGGTTTTGCCAGCTAGATCTTCCTTGCCGAGGACAGCGAAGTCCATGCTCGTCTTCTTCCCTTCCCGTGTTATTTCATAGGTCGAACCAGTTCCCACCACCGGCCGCCAGATTCCGCTGAGAGTAGGCACCTGCGACCCGAATCCCATCTGGGCCGCGAGAGGGAGCGCCATCGCGAACCAGCCGAGCAATATGAGCATCTGTCTCATTTTCATAAGCCTTTGCCTCCTCCGAAGGTAATTTAAATCCGAAGCCCGCTTCCAGCGGACTTCCGTGGTGCACCGCAAACAGGTCACCGTCTTCTTTTTGGAGCAACGATAGCAGGGAGGCGCTGGTATTCCTCCCGGTCAAATCCGGCAATGATCGTATCGCCAGCCACGAGTGTCGGCAAGGTGCAACTATCGAGATCGTCCGTAAGAATACGCAGGTATTCGGGGTTGGCGCGAACGTCCCGCTCTTCAAAGGAGATTCCCCGTGACGCCAGGAAGCTCTTCGCCTCGATACACGCACCACAGCCAGGTTCCGTGTAGAGATGAATCTCCATTTGCAAAAGTTTCCGACAAGTGGGCCCGTCCCCCTTGTATCAGAATTAATCGCGGGGGCGCAATTGAATTTGCGCACCGGGATTCGCGCCTGTGCAAAAGAGATACGTGGTTTCGGGAAAGGTCAGAAGTTCAGATTACTCATAGGCGAGCGCATCTACCGGATCATTTTGCGCCGCGCGCAGAGCGGGATACATAGCGCCGGCAATCGCTCCGCCAATCGTCAGCAGGATCGCGCGGACAATCCATCCGCCCTCGATGGCAATTTGAAGCGTGGGTGACGTCCTGTGCAAAATCGCGACGACGCTGTAGGTGCAAAGCAATCCACAAATCACGCCCAGCGCGACCATCACCAGAGTCTCGCCCAAAATCATCCAGCAAACTTCCAGGCGAGAGGATCCAAGCGCCCTGAGAACGCCGATGTCCCGCGTGCGCTCAAACACCATGGTGTGCATCGTGAGGAGCACGACTAAAAAGCTGATCCCCACCCCGAGCAGGACAAACGCGCGAATAAAGGGCTTTAGTTCCGGCAAGTTGGAGGAACTCATCAAGGTGCTGTACTCGGCCATCGAACGAATCTTGTAAGTGGGAAGCAGCTTGACGAGTTGGTCCCGCGCGACATCGGTGTCTCCCTTGCTGCGCACATAAAACATCGAGGCTCGGCCTTCCGCGCCCGCAATGTCCTGCGCTGTCTTGATCGGAATGAAGAAACGCGCTCCCTTGCCGTGGAGCACGATACCGGAGATGGTGAATTCATGGCCGAGGAGAATCGCCTTCTGGCCCACGCGCAACTTACGAGACTGCGCCGCGAGATCGTCAGCGATGGCCTGGTTCGGCTGGTGGAACGGACCGCCCGATAGAAAAGTGAAGCCCTTGCTCAGGCCGGCAAACCGGTCGTAATCAATGCCGTAGACCACTCCCAAATTTTTCTGATCGACGACTATGAACACCGGCGCCACTTCGTCGACTCCCGGCAAGCTGGCAATCTTTTCCGAGAGGGACTCGGGCATGACCGCGCTTGAGAAAGCAAAAAAAATGGACGAGTTGGGCGGCTGCACGATGATGTCGGCGCCCACTCCCTCGGCGCGCGTGCGCCAGTCGGTCAATGCGCCCGACGTCAGGCCCGCAATCAACAGAACGAGAAACACCTGAAGGGCGAGCGCCGTAACACTCAGCGCGGAGCGCAACGGGCGCACGCCCAGATTGCTCCATAACAGGTGCCAGATCACAAATCCTTTATATGGTTTTTCTTCCATCAGCAAAATTCCGCGTGATGTTCCCCGGGTTGCTAATCTAACACCGCGCTCGAAATAATCAAAGCAGCGCCTCTCGATTCGCGCGCCGGAAGTTTTCAACAGTTTTGTTGAAAAGTTTGTGGAAAAGGGGAATTAAAAGCGCGTAGGCCGCGCTAAACACGGCGCTTGATGCTCTTTGCACAAAGATGAAGCACATTTTTGGACGGAACATGCGGAACGGAGAAAAATTATCGCGCCTAAAAAAACGAAGAGGAAAGAAAAACCGGCAGGATTCCTGATTCAATACCACTTGGGAGGACGCACGAGCGTGATGTTGATCGTCTGCTCTGTCTGGTTGACGTCGTAATACTCGCCGTAAGTCTTCCAACCCTCGGCAATCACCTGGATCACGAATTTTCCAGGCGGGATCACCGGCACATGGCAAATTCCCGACTGGTTGGTCTTCAAATTCATCTCGATCTTCTTGTCCTTGCCGTGTTTGTGCTCCTCGACGTAGCGGATGTAGACGCTGGCGCTGTCTATCGGCTTCTTGTCCTCTCCTCCGGTGACGACGATCGTCAGCCGCACGTCCGTTGAGGCGGCGTCCGACTTCGCTTTTGCGTCCGCGTCCTTATCCTGGCCGTGCGCAACCATCGCCATCAGCAGGATCAAGAACGAAACCATACGCAGCAAAATCTTTACGGAGCTCGACGCACTCCTCACAGTGTGCACCCGGCGATAAGAGCTAGGGCAAGCATTGAATGCCACATTTTTGCCCTTTTTACAGGATTGCGCAAGCCCATCGCATTGACTCAGCCGCGGTCCTGAGCTAATTTCGATCCGCGGAACATTTGGCGCAACCCTCGAGCGTCAGGACCCTTGGCCGAAAACCCGTAGACATTCGCACCGAACGAAAACTTTTTGGCCAACGGCAAGGCGCCGCGGCCAGCCTCAAGGAGATTTGTTCATGGGATTCGCAACCGATGCCATTCATGTGGGGCAGGAGCCCGATCCGGCGACCGGCGCCATCGTCGCGCCGATCTATCAGACTTCGACCTATGTCCAGGAAGAGCTCGGAAAAAACAAGGGCTACGACTATGCGAGGACTTCGCACCCGAATCGCCGGGCGCTCGAGCGAACCGTCGCGAAGCTGGAAGGCGGCAGCGCGGCGTATGTCTTTACCTCCGGCATGGCCGGCATCGATTCCGTTTTTCGTCTCCTAAGGCCCGGCGACCACGCCATCATTTCCGAGGCGGTCTATGGCGGCGTCATTCGCCTCACAACGCAGTTCCTGGTGCAATGGGGGTTGGAGTTCAGTTTCGTCGATACTTCCTCGGCTGAGCGGGTGGAGAAAGCCATCAAGCCCAACACTAAAATGATTTACGTCGAGACGCCCACGAATCCCACGATGTCCGTCACCGACATTGCCGCGATTGCCAAAATTTCCGCGGCACACAACGCCACTCTCGTCGTCGATAACACCTTCTTGAGCCCCTACTTGCAATCGCCGATCGCTTTGGGAGCGCACATCGTCGTCCACTCGATGACGAAATATTTGAACGGGCACAGCGACGCCGTGGGCGGCTCCGTCATTCTGACGCGCCCCGCTGACGCGGAGAAAATCTACTTCCTGCAACGCTCCACTGGTGCGGGACTTGCGCCGATGGATTGTTTTCTGGTGTCGCGCGGAATCAAGACGCTGGCCGTGCGCATGAAGCAGCACGATGCCAACGGCCGGGCCGTCGCGCGCTTCCTCGAAGACCATCCGCGCGTGAAACGGGTCCTCTACCCCGGGCTGCCTTCGCATCCGCAGCATGACGTGGCCGTGCGCCAGCAGCGCGGATTCGGGGCCATGATTTCCTTCGATGTCGTCACCATGGAAAACGCGCGCACCGTTCTCAATCATTTGAAACTGTGCTCGCTTGCAGAAAGCCTGGGAGGCGTGGAAACGCTGATCTCTCATCCGGCCACCATGACACATTCGTCGGTCCCAGCCGAAGTGCGCCAGCGGATCGGCATTACCGACGGGCTGATTCGCATCTCCGTTGGAATTGAAGACGTGGAGGATCTGATTAACGATCTCGATCAGGCCTTGCGGAAGATCTGATTCGTAGGACAGGCTTCAGCCTGTCGGTTTTGATTATCTTACGCCATCAAAAAACCAACAGGCTGAAGCCTGTTCTACTCAAGCCATGCGAGGTACTTGCGCGATCCTGCGGCGATTGGCAGCGCGATAAATTCAGGCACTTCGTAGGAGTGGAGCCGCTCGACGGCTGCTTGCAGCTTTGCCAGGCGTTTTCGCGACGTCTTAATGAGCAGCAGGCGTTCCCGCGCGGATTCCACTTTTCCCTTCCAGCGATAAATCGAAGTGACCGCGCCGGGTAGGATGTTCACGCACGCGGCCAGGCGCTCTTCGACGACGGCGCGCGCGATGCGTCTTGCCTCCGCGGCGCTCGCGCACGTCACCAGAACCACACATTTGTCGGTCAAGACATCCTCCCGTCCCGTTACTCTTTCTTGCCTTCGATATTTCCTTGGTGTCTCATACTTGCATGGCAGGCTACAATACCTGCCCGAGGGCGGAAACATCTTACTCGTGAAATGACGGCGACGATCAAATTCGGGACTTCGGGCTGGCGCGCGATCATCGCGGATGATTTTACCTTCGCGAACGTTCGCCTCGCCACGGCGGCGATCGCGGAGCATGTGCGGAGCCGCAATGCACACGCGACCTTGATTGTCGGGCACGACACGCGATTCTTTGCCGAGGAATTCACACGCACCGCAGCGGAAATTCTTCGCGAGTACGGTATCAACGTGTTGCTGTGCGACGGGCCGACGCCGACGCCCGTGATCGCCTACGAAATCCTGCGGCGCAAAGTGGATGGGGCCATTAATTTCACGGCCAGCCACAACCCAGCCGAGTATCAAGGCCTGAAGTTCACCGGCCCTGACGGAGGGCCGGCACTTCCCGAAATCACGCACGATATCGAGGCGCGCGCCGCCAAACTTGGCGAACGCGCTCCCGCCAAGCCAAACGACAAGCCATTTGAGAAAATCGATCCTCGCAATTTCTATCTCGATCGCATCGCCCAGCTTGTGAATTTCAAATCGCTTGGCGATGCGAAATTGAGCGTCGTGACCGACGCGCTGCACGGGTGCGGCGCCGGATACCTGGACCGGGCTCTCTCGACGCATGGCGTCGATGTGCAGGCTCTGCGCACGAATCGGGACGTGCTCTTCGACGGCTCGGGGCCGGACGTTTCCGATGAGAATCTGCAGCCCTTGCGCGAAGCCGTGCTCGCGAAAAAAGCTGCGGTTGGACTTGCAACCGACGGCGACGCCGACCGCTTCGGCATCCTCGATTCCGACGGGACCTGGATGCAGCCGAATCACATCCTCGGCCTGCTGTACGATTACCTCGTCGAAACGCGCGGATGGAAAATGCCCGCGGCTCGCAGCGTGGCCACTTCGCACCTGATGGATGCGGTCGCCCAACTTCACGGCACGACGGTGATTCAGACTCCCGTGGGATTCAAGTACATCGGCAAACTAATTGAGCAGGACAAGATTGCGATGGGTGGAGAAGAAAGCGCGGGGTTGACGATCCGCGGCCATCTCCCCGAAAAAGACGGCATTCTCGCGTGCCTGCTCGTTGCGGAGATGATCTCCGCACGGCGCGCTTCGCTGGCGGAGCAGTTACGCGCGTTGTTCAAGCGCGTGGGCCGCGAATTCTGGCCGCAGCGCGCGAATCTTCATTTGGCGGACGATGTAAAATTGAGAACGGTGAACCGGCTGAAGGCCGACTTCCCCACGTTTCTGGGACGGCGCGTCAAGAGCCTGGACCGCACCGATGGCGTGAAAATGGAATTCGCCGACGGATCGTGGGTCCTGCTGCGGCTTTCCGGCACCGAACCGCTGATGCGCGTTTACACCGAGGCCGCGACGCTCGAAGAGTCGTCGAAAATCGCAAACGAAACGCAGGCCTGGGTGATGGACTCCACGCAGGAAGCGAAGGCATGAAGACGCTGAAACGAATTCGCGATATTTCTCCGAGCGATGCCGGCGCATATTTGCGGAGACACATGCGGCAGATTCTGGGCCTCGCGCTCTTCGCCCTGCTGGTGCACGACGTTTTCGGGCCGCACGGGTTCATCGCCATGCGCCGCACGCAGATGGAAATCGAACAGATCCGCGAGCAGATCGGCAAGATGAACGACCAAAACAAGTCGTTGACCGAGCAAGTCAACTCGCTGAAGACCGATCCCAAATCCATCGAACGCATCGCGCGGGAAGAAATGGGCCTCGCGCGTCCCGGCGAAATGATTTTTAAGCTCCCCGACACGGCCAAGCCCGGCGACACGCAAAAATAATTTCGAAGAATCTTAGATTTTTGTCATTCCGAGCGAAGCGAGGAATCTCTCTCGTTGGGGCGAAAACAAAGAGAGATTCCTCGCTTCGCTCGGAATGACAAAACAATGCATTCTGATTAGTCGCTCGCCTGGTCCATCGCAAAATCCACCGGTTATGTCCGCGCCGCGCCCCGAAACAGCGCCAACATTTGCGGCTTCCATTTGGGGAACCGGTTGCGAACCGTGGCGAGCGTCGTCATCGCCACAAAAATAGCAATCAACCCGAGCGTCGCAGTCCCGACTCCCACGCGATGCCTGGGCACAATGGAAAGCCCGCCGTAAACGAATTCGATATGCACCCAGTAAACCAGCAGCGAGCACTTGCCCATTTCGATCAGCGGACTGAAGCCCCACTCCCCGGCTCCCCAACGGCACCATGCGTAACCCAGGAAGAGAATGATCATGACGATTCCCACGCGAACCAGAAAGAAATTCGGGCTGGTGTGCCAGAAATCATAAGCGCCGTAAAGGTGCACGGGACGCGCATCGAGCCACAATCCCAACGCGATGAGCGCAGCCCCGCTCACTCCAGCCAACGCCAGCGCGAGCGCTTCGCTTTTTCGGGCCTTTTCGGATAATAAAAGCGAACCAACCGCCAACCCTGCAAACGCAAACGCGGCCCACGGGAAAATAGGAAACAGCCAGGGTTGCGGCTTGTCAAACGTGTGAACGCCATTGATGTAGGACTGGAGCCACCATGCGAGCGAATGCGGACGCCAACTGGTCCACAGCGGCGGAGTAAAGACCGCGATGGCAGCCGCACAAATGACCGCCGTTACAATCGTCGCTCGCCGCAACTGCTGCGGGTTGGCAGCGCCTCCGGCTGCGGCGATTCGGCAGGCGACGCCCATCATCATGAGCGACACTCCGATCACGTTCAGCACGTCCACGCGCAGCAAGTCCGTCCACGGCGCCCCGGGCTGGCCGAGCAGAAATTCCTGCAGACGGAAAAGCAGGCCGAGAAGAAAGATCTCTCCGCCGCGCAGAATTGTCGTGCGGGCGATTTCGTCGGCGGATACACCCTTCTGGCGAAGTTTGTCCGTGACCAGCGCGAAGGAGATGCCGGCAAGAAAAAGAAAAAGTGGCGCGGGTAACGTGCCGCCGAGCTGAGACAGCTTGAAGAATCCGCCGTCACGAGCGGCGCCGCCGAGCCAGGAATCGTAGCAGTGCGTCTGAAACATCACGACGCACGCGAGTCCCCTCAGCCAGTCGATGTAGGCAATTCGCTTGGTAGTCTTCTCGGCCATCGGCGTCATCAATCCGTGCGATACACTATCGTGCCATGCCCGGAGAACGCCAGCTATCTGTTTGGACCGCGCTCGGCTTGTGGGCCGCGGCCGTTGCTGGAGCGGCTGTCTACGGCGCATGGCACGGATACAGCGGGCGCGCTTACGCCGTCACTCTTTGCGTCTTGGCCTTTTTTCTCGCGATCCAGTTGCTCTTCGCCGCCGGAAATCTCGGCGAACGATTTGCGCACCGAGCCGGCTCGCACCGCGGCGTGCTGATTGCCGTCGTACCATTTCTTGCATACCTGATTTATCTGGCGGGAACAAATAGTTTCACATGGTGGCGTGCCGCGTTTGCCGCTGCTTACACTCTGACGCCCTCCTCCTCGCGATTTCCGCCGGCACAGCGAAACCGGGCGCATGGCAGGACTACATCGCGATGCTCGCGATTTTTCTCCCGTTAAAATTGCGATTGCTCAATGTCTTCTGGCCTTACGGCGGACCGACAATCGGCTACGCAGCCACGATGCTCCTCGCCATCAGCGTGGCGCTGGCCACTTTCCTCTTCGTGCGCCAATTCGACGGCGTCGGCTACAACATCGTCTGGGGACGCGATGCGGTTTTATCAGTCCTGTTTCACTTCGGATTGCTCGCCCTAATCGTGATCCCGCTAGGAACGGCATTGCACTTCATCAAATTCGATCCCGCGCAAGCGCACTGGAAATCCCTGCCCGCCGATGCGATTTCCATTTTTCTGCTGACAGCCTGGCCTGAGGAATTATTGTTTCGCGGATTGTTGCAGAATTCCCTCTCGCGCACGCTTTCAAGCGAAACCGGCGGCTGGATCACGGCCTCGGTTATTTTCGGCCTCGCGCACATAACCAACAACGGCGTCTTTCCAAACTGGCGATACGCCATCCTCGCGACGATAGCGGGACTTTTTTACGGCCGCACGTGGCGTAAGACGAACAGCATTTTCACTTCCGCCATCGTGCACGCCCTGGTGGACACGATCTGGCACCTGGCGTTTCGCACGTTGTAATACGGGTTGAGTGGCGCAGGCTTCAGCCTGTGGGGTTTGGTCCTTGCAAGGACGAACCCCCACAGGCTGAAGCCTGCGCCACTATTATTTCGGATTCAATGGAATGAGTCTTAGCGCACTACACCAGACAACGGACTCGACGCCGAAGCGTAGAGCTTTTTCGGCATGCGCCCCGCAAGAAACGCCTTGCGCCCCGCGGACACGGCCTCGCGCATCGCCTCGGCCATCACGACCGCGTCTTGCGCCTCGGCAATCGCCGTGTTCATCAGCACGCCGTCCGCGCCCAATTCCATCGCGACGGCGGCGTCGGACGCCGTGCCAACGCCCGCGTCCACGATCATCGGCACTTCGGTGATGCGCTCGCGCAGGATGCGCAGGTTCGCGTGGTTCTGAATTCCCATCCCGGAACCGATCGGCGCGCCGAGTGGCATCACGGCCGCGGCGCCCGCATCGATCAGCTTGCGCGCGACCACCAGGTCATCATTCGTATAGGGCAACACGATGAAGCCCTCTTTCACCAGTATCTGCGTCGCGCGAACGAGTTCCTCCGTGTCCGGAAACAACGTCTGCTGGTCGCCGATCACTTCCAACTTCACCCAGTTCGACAGGCCCACTTCCCGGCCCAGTCGCGCGGTGCGAATGGCTTCGTCCGCCGAGTAACATCCGGCCGTGTTGGGCAGAATGAAAATTTTCTCCCGATCAATGTAGTCGAGCAGCGATTCCTTCGTGCGGTCGGTGAGATTCACGCGCCGCACGGCCACGGTAACCATGTCCGCGCCTGACGCGACGTGCGCGCGAGTCATTTCCTGCAGGCTGCGATATTTCCCCGTGCCGACAATCAGGCGCGAACGAAACCCGCGCCCGGCAATCACCAGTTCATCGCTCATCTTCCATCTCCTCGATTAATTGTAACTCGCCGCGTCACAGTAGCACAGGCTTCAGCCTGTGGGGTTCCAAATGGAGTCCCAGTCTGCACGTCTAGGCGCTCTGGCGGAAATCCACAGGCTGAAGCCTGTGCTACTAAACCCCACCACGCTCCTGCGGCGCCTCCGCGTACAGCCCTTCGATGATTTTCGCGTAACGCTCCGCAATCACCCGGCGCTTGAGCTTCAGCGTGTATGTAAGCTGTCCGCCATCAAAAGTGAAATCATGATCGAGCAGCGCGAATCTCTTGATCGTCTCGTACTGCGCGAGTTTCGAGTTCACCTGCGCCACTTCCCTGCCGATCAGTTCATGGACCCAGGGATCGGCGGCGATTTGTTCATGCGAGGCAAACTTCCGGCCCTGCTCGCGCGCGGCGGCCTCCACGTTCGCAAAATTCGGCACGATCAGAGCCGCGATGAATTTGTGCGCGTCCCCAACGAGCACGGCGTTCAGGATCAGCGGATTCACCTTCAGCAAATTCTCAATGGGTTGCGGCGCGACAAATTTTCCCGCCGCCGTCTTGAACAAATCTTTCTTGCGGTCAGTCACGTAGAGATAGCCTTCTTCATCCAGGCGTCCGATGTCGCCGGTCGCCAGCCAGCCATCCGGCGAAATCACGGCGCTCGTGTCCTCCGGCTTCAAGTAATAGCCTTTCATGACGCACGGCCCCTGCACGAGAATCTCGCCGTCCTCCGCAATGCGTACGCTGACATGTTCGATGGGCTGCCCTACGGTTCCAACTTTATTCGTGCCCGGATAATTCGCGCTCACCACCGGCGAAGTCTCCGTCAAGCCGTATCCCTGATACACGGGCACGCCCACCGCCCAGAAAAATTCAGCGAGTTCGCGGGCCAGCGGCCCTCCGCCGGAAATGAATGCGCGGAAGCGGCCACCGATCCCTTCGCGGATTTTGGAGTAGACAATGCGGTCCGCAATCTTCCAGCGCAGATGCAGCCAGGACGGCGCCTCTTCGCCGTACGCTTTCCAGCGCACCGCCTCCTTCGCCACGCGCATCGCCCAGTCGAAAATCCGGCGCTTCGATCCCGTCGAGGCGCGCCCCTTTTGCATGATATTGGCATACAGCTTTTCAAAAACGCGCGGGACCGCGGCAGCCAGCGTCGGGTGAACTTCGAGGAGAGCCTGCGGCAAGTCATCCATGCGCTCAACGTAAGCCACAGGAACTCCGTGGAACAAATACGCGTACGAAGTAACGCGCTCATACACGTGGGAGAGCGGAAGAAAGCTGACCGCCGTATCGGCGGGTACCATGTGATAAGGCTCGACCGAAGTTTGCTCGTTCGAGCTGAGATTATTGTGCGTGAGCATCACGCCTTTCGGCTCGCCCGTCGTGCCGGAGGTGTAGATGATGGTGGCGATTTGGTCGGAGGTCACGCGAGCGGCTCGGAGACGGTATTCGGCAATCGCGGCGTCTCCGGTTGAGGCCACCAATGTTTCGTAACGGAGAACATCATCGCCGAGATCGGGCGGCGCGGCGGCGCAGATGATGTGCTTCACCAACGTGAGCCGGCTGCGGCACTCCAGCAAGCGCCGCGATTGCATCTCTCCCGCCACGATGACGACCTCGGCGCCGGCATGATTCAAAATGTAAACAATCCGGTCAGGGGACTCGTTGAAATAGATGGGCACATCCGCAGCGCCGAGTCCAAGGATGGCGAAATCCGCAACGTGCCATTCCGGCCGATTGGGCGCGAACAGTCCGACGCGATCGCCCGTCTTGACGCCGAGCTGCTCCAGCGCATTGGAAAGCCCCGCAATGCGCCGCAAGAATTCAACCGACGACGTCGGCTCCCACCGGCCGTTGACGCGCACCGACAATGCCCGCTCATTGGGCATCCGGTCGACCACGTTCAGCAGCTTTTCCGTGAGTGTCGCGTAGGGCATGGCGAACCAGAACATTACCGCACGATTCTCCGTGCGCGCAATGAAACTTCGCGGAGCCGTCCCGCCGCCGTACACCGTTGGCAAGTAGGCTGAGTCCGCGATCTTCCAATTGTGAGACCGGCGGAAAATCTCGTATCATCGATGTGCACTCCACTGCCGAAAGGCCGGATCGCGCGCTAGGTCACAGCCCTTCGTAAGATCCTGCGCAAATCTCCAGAGCCACATGAATCGCCTGATCGAATGTGTGCCAAATTTTTCCGAAGGGCGCGACCTGACAAAGGTTGACGCCATCGTGGACGCCATGAGCGGCGTGGCTGGCGCGTGGGTCCTCGACCGCTCCAGCGATGCCGACCACAATCGCTCCGTAATCACGCTTGCGGGCAAGCCGGAAGCCGTTGCCGAAGCGGTGATTCGCGGCGCGGGAAAAGCCGCGGAACTCATCGACATGACGCGCCAAACAGGAGTGCATCCCCGCATCGGCGCGACCGATGTGATTCCGTTCGTCCCCCTCGAAGGCGTTTCCGTCGAAGAATGTGTCGCACTGGCCCGGCGCGTTGGCCAGGAACTGTGGGACCGCCACCGCATCCCGGTTTATTTTTATGAGGCCGCCGCAACGCGACCCGAGCGCGTGAATCTGGAAAATGTCCGCAAAGGACAATTTGAAGGCCTGCGCGAAGAGGCTTTGCGCGACCCTGACCGTTCGCCGGACATCGGCGAGCCGCGCCTTCACTCGACGGCGGGCGCAACCGCCGTGGGCGTGCGGAAGCTTTTAATTGCATATAATATCTATCTGAATACCAGCGACGTCACGGTGGCCAGGGAAATCGCCCGCGCGATTCGCTCTTCGAGTGGAGGCCTGCGCCACGTCAAAGCCATTGGCGTGGAGATGAAGTCGCGGGGTCTCGCACAAGTTTCCATCAACTTGACGGACTTTGAGCAGACGCCTCTGCACCTGGTGTTCGAGACGGTCAAGCGCGAAGCCGAACGGCGTGGCTGCGCGGTAGTGGGAAGCGAAATCATCGGCCTCATTCCGCGCAAGGCCATCGAGCTTTCGAGCGAAGAGTACCTGCTCCTCGAAAATTTCTCTCCCGCGCAAGTTCTCGAGAACCGTTTAGCAGCGGTTGCAGGCATTCTGCCGCCACTGCCGGCCAATCCGGCAGAGCCGGTGGCCACGCTCCGACCGCTGGTGGAAACATTGCGCGAGGCAGTGCAAGAGTTTTCCGAGCGCGCTTTGGACGCCTCACACGAGGCGGCGTCCAGCCCCCGAACCGCAAACGACCGCGGACCCGAGCGCGCCGCCGAGTCCCATTTGGAAGCGGCCTTGGCCGCGGCCGACATTTATGAGCGATTGGTACAACTCGAAGCCATGTCCGCGCCGTCTATGCTGCTAGACTGGCTTGCGGTCAAACAAGCGGCGATGGCCGCCGCACGCGGCGCGCTGGAAAGCGCAGAGGCGCTTCTCCCCTCGTTACGAGATGCAGGCACGGTAGCAAGAATAAAATCCGGCACGGCCGAAATTGAAGCAAAATTGTCAGGGAAGCCGGTAACCACGGGAAAATGATTACCCTCATGGAATCGAATATCGAATCGACCGTTGAATCGACCCTTTGGGAACTTGGCAGGAGGAAGAAGAACATGAACACCGGAAAAATTATTTGGATCGCCGCATTGATCGCCATTGTATCCATGCTGCCGGGGACAGCCCGCGCGGGCAGTCTCGGGTCTGACATCCTCAGCATGTTCCCGAAGGAATCCGGTGAGCTCGCCTATGCCGACTTGAAGGAGGCGCGCGCATTCCCCTGGTTCACTCAGCTCAAGGAACAAATGCTGCCGGCAAAATTCCGCGAGTTCGAGACGTTCCTCGCATCGGCGGGCATCGACCCGAACTCTCAGGTGACGGAACTTGTATGGGCGCTAGTGCCAGGTAAATCGACGGCCGATAGCGGCGGCGGATCAGTCCCGACCACGGACCAGATTGTGGGCGTGGCGCTCGGTCAATTTCAACCCTCATCGGCCGAGGCTTATTTCACTGCCAAGAAGTTGCCCATCGTGAAGGTGCGCACGTTTTCGCTTTTCGCCTTTGGCGGCGGCAGCGGACCCAACGATCTCTTCTTCTTTTTCATCGATTCCAATACCGCGGCCTTTGGCCAGCGCCAGCAGCTTGAAAAAATGATTGGCATCCGCTACGGAGAAGGCCAGGGCCTCTATTCGAATACGGACTTCTCTTCGCTCGTGAATTCTGCCAACGGCAGCGGGACCGTCTGGGCCGTGCTGAATCCGGCGTACACGCGCCTCGCCATGCAGCAACTCGTGCCGGAGGCGTCCCAGTTCCCTGCCGCCGCGCAGCTCACTTCCAAACTCAAGGCCATGACGATCAGCATCAAGGGAAGCAGCGGCGTCGATGCCACATTCGAAGCCGTCTGCGGTTCCACCGACGACGCCAACACATTTGCCGCGCTGCTCCAGGCCGGACTCATGTACCGCAAATATCAAGTCGGCAACACCAACCCGGACCTCGGTGCGCTCCTCGACAGCGCGCAAATTGTCCCCGCCGGAGACCGCCTCGACGTGAAACTTTCCCTCACCAACGATCAAATGCAGTCGCTGATCAAGCGCAATACGTTTGTCGTTGCGATGTAGCGCGAGGCAATCGACGTATTTCGACATATCGCGTCCATCCAGGATCGGCGTAGGATGTCCAAATTGAACAATCCAGCCAGGCTGCGGTCTCTTCCCTTTTGTCATTCCGAGTGCCGCCTCTGCCCGAGGAATCTCTCCTTATTTTTGGCCCACTCCAAAACCACAGAGAGATTCCTCGGGCAGAGGCGGCCCTCGGAATGACAACAATCTAGCATGGGCGCGCTGATTATGTCACACTCCGTGACATGCGTCGCAACGTCTACCATGTGTACATCCTTGCGAGCGCATCTCGCGTGCTTTATACGGGAATTACAAACGACTTGCAGCGGCGCGTATTCGAGCATCAGGCCAGGCATGTCCGTGGTTTTACGCAGAAATATCATGTTACACAACTAATGTATTGCGAGGCTTTTCGCGACGTGCGCGACGCCATCGCGCGGGAAAAGCAAATCAAGGCCTGGACCCGTGCCAAACGCATTGCGCTCATTGAAAGGTTGAATCCACATTGGCGGGACCTAAGCGCGGACTGGCTCGCCAAATCCGACGACACTGCCGTAGTGACCCGCGAGGAATCGAGCGGAAACGCGTGACAGCGGGATGCAAAAGTATTGGGTTCCAACTCCAAGCACCTCCCCAATTTTCGCAATAGCCCCTCTTTTTGTCATTCCGAGGCACGCTGCGTGCCGAGGAATCTCTCCTTTTTTTCAGTGCGCAAAGCCAAAAGAAAGAGAGATTCCTCGCTTCGCTCGGAATCACAAAATTGACTATTATTCCGCGGCCGAGTACACCATCCTCGCTGCCGCGAAGGTAGGATTTTTACTTCGCAAGATTGGATTAGAAAGAGAGATTGGCCTTCCGCAAGCGCAGCGCATTCGTAATCACCGACACCGAACTGAAACTCATCGCCGCCGCCGCAATCATGGGACTGAGCAGAAGACCAAAAAACGGATACAGGATTCCCGCCGCAATCGGCACGCCAACCGAGTTGTAAACAAACGCGAAAAACAAATTCTGCTTGATGTTGCTCATCGTGGCGCGGCTCAGGGCCCGCGCGCGCACGATGCCGCGCAGATCGCCCTTGATCAGCGTGACTCCGGCGCTTTCCATCGCGACGTCCGTGCCTGTGCCCATGGCGATTCCGACTTGCGCCTGCGCCAGCGCCGGCGCGTCGTTGATTCCGTCGCCGGCCATGGCGACGAAACGGCCTTCCGCTTGCAATCGCTTCACGACGCCGGCTTTTCCTTGCGGCAAAACTTCCGCCACGACTTCGTCAATCTGGAGTTTCCTGGCAACGGCCTCGGCCGTCGTGCGGCTGTCGCCCGTGAGCATCACGATGCGGATGCCGTCTGCGTGCAACTGGCGAATCGCTTCGGGAGTAGTTTCTTTGATGGGATCGGCGACAGCGACGAGTCCCGCGATTTTCCCGTCCACCAGCACGAACATGACGGTCTGGCCGTCCGCGCGCAAAGCCTCTGCTTTCGCGGCAAGCGTCCCGGCATCGGCGTGCAGTTCTTCGAGAAGCTTCTGATTTCCGAGCGCGACTGCGCGGCCCTCGACCCGGCCGCGAACGCCACGGCCCGTGAGCGATTCAAACGCTTCTGCCGAGCCGGCGGAGAGAGAGGCGCCGCGATCCTCCGCGCCCTTGACGATCGCCGCAGCCAGCGGATGCTCGCTGCCGCGCTCGAGCGTTGCTGCAAGCCGCAGCAGTTCGCTTCCAAGAAAACCCTCGGCGGGCTCGACTGAAATGAGTTGCGGCTTGCCTTCGGTGAGCGTGCCGGTCTTGTCCACCACCAGCGTGTCCACCTTGCGCATCAACTCGATGGCCTCGGCATTCTTGAACAGCACGCCGAGCGACGCGCCCCTGCCCATCGCCACCATGATCGACATCGGCGTAGCCAGGCCCAGCGCGCAGGGGCACGCAATAATCAGCACCGCGACCGCGTTGACCAGGGCATGCGCCAGGCGAGGATTCGGTCCCCACAGCGCCCAAATCACGAACGTCAGCGCGGAAATTCCCACAACGATGGGAACGAAATATCCCGCGACAACATCGGCGAGCTTCTGAATCGGCGCGCGGCTGCGCTGCGCCTCGCCAACCATTCGCACGATCTGCGCCAGCAACGTTTCCGCTCCGACGCGCTCCGCGCGCATCACGAGAGAGCCCGTGCCGTTCACGGTCGCGCCGGTGACGCGCTCCCCTTTGAATTTTTCGACGGGGATCGGCTCGCCGCTGATCATCGATTCATCGACGCTGCTCGCGCCTTCCAGCACGACGCCGTCCACCGGGATTTTTTCGCCGGGGCGCACGCGCAGCCTGTCGCCGGGTTTCACCGCGTCGAGAGGCACATCCGGTTCCAACCCGTCGTCGCGAATCAACCGCGCGGTTTTCGGCGCAAGGCCGAGAAGCGCTTTGATCGCCGCGCCCGTCCGGCTTCTCGCCCGCAATTCCATCACTTGCCCGAGGAGCACCAGAGTCGTGATGGCCGCAGCCGCTTCAAAATACACGGCGACTTCGCCGCCTTCGCCTCGAAAGGACGCCGGAAAAATTCCGGGAAACAGCACGCCCACGACGCTGAATCCGTATGCCACACCGGTTCCTAAACCGATCAGCGTAAACATATTCAAATTGCGAGTGATGAGCGATCGCGCGCCGCGCACAAAGAACGGCCAGCCGCCCCACAAAACAACCGGCGTCGCGAGAATAAATTCGAGCCATTGCCAAGTCCTTGGCGAAGCGAACTGCATCATCGCCGAAAGCCCAGGGATGACATCCGCCATGGCCACAACCAGAATCGGAATCGTGAGCGCCACAGAGACCCAGAACCTGCGGGTCATACTCGCGAGCTCGGGATTTTGCTCCTCCTCCACGCTGATTGTTCTCGGCTCCAGCGCCATTCCGCAAATCGGGCAAGACCCAGGCGCGTCCCGAACGATTTCCGGATGCATTGGACACGTGTATTCGGTCTTGGTCACGGGAAGCGCAGCAACGACAGGTTCCAGCGCCATCCCGCACTTCGGGCAGTCGCCCGGACCTTGCTGGCGCACTTCGGGATCCATCGGACACGTGTATTCGTTCGAGGAAGCTTTGCGCACTGCAGGGCGGGATCGCCGCGATTTTCACAACCGGTTGTGAAGCGCCGTGGGCCGCAGCGGGCGCAATCTGCACCGGACGCGCGGACATCGGAGCAATTCCGACAAGGGTCTTGGGCATCAGATATTTTGCAGGGTCCGCGCTGAATTTCTCCTTGCAGCCCGCGCAACAAAAGTAGTACGTCTTCCCTGCATGCTCATGCGTGGCTTTCGCCCGCGAAGGGTCCACCGTCATTCCGCAGACGGGATCTTTTTCCATGGCCGTGAATTGCGTTTTTTGCGTTTCCATAACTCCCCTATCTCGAATGCAGGTCCATCAAGTTCAACAACTCTTCATACATCGCTTCCGCGCGGCCCGGCGCCGTGTCCCGTATGGCTTCGGAGGCGCAATGCCGCAGATGATTCTTCATCAGCGCGCGACCCACGGATCGAAGCGCCTCTTGCGCCGAAGAAATCTGCACGAGGATGTCCGCGCAGTAGCGTTCTTCTTCCACCAGGCGCTGCAAACCGCGCACCTGTCCTTCAATCCGCCGCAATCGTTTCAAGTTTGACGTCTTGATTTCCGGATCGACGGCCAGCGCCTTCCGGCTCTTCTCATGCGCGCCGCAGCCGCAGGTTGCCGCCCGTCGAATCAGCTCAGCCCTTTTTGGTGACATGGAATCTCCCAAAGTTTCCTTTTCCCATTCCTTTGTACTATACCCCCTCCCCCTATGTCAAATCCGCAGTTCATCCGTACCGCCGGCATCTTGCCGGCAGTATTCGAGTGCGTGAGATTGACGCAGAGCCGGCGGGACGCCGGCGCTACAGAAACCAGACAATCACCGCGTTAGAATTTCTTGGAAAGTGAGTAGGTATCTAGCCCCTTGTCCTGCTGCTATAATGCGTTCATGACACTCATGGAGATCACCTACGAATTGCAATCGCGGCTGCAGCCCGAGCAATTGCGGGCGCTTGGCAGCTTCGCCAACACCTATGGGCTGCGGCGTTTTCACGTGGACGAACAAACAAACCGGCTGTCGTTTGAGTATGACGCTTCGCGGCTAAAAGAGACGGAAGTCGAGCACGTGCTCAGGCAAGCGAACATTCCGGTCCTGCGGCGCGTGGATCCAGTGGGAACGGTATCGCAGATTTAGGCGTTGCGGAGTGTGCTTGTGCAGTGAGGGATCCAAGAGAAGCGTGGGCCCAAACGTAAAATCAAAAAAAGATGGGGGCCCTTGCTTGGGAACAAGAGCCCCCTAAGACGCATTCCGTTTCCCGGCCTTTTTTTGACCGGGGCGTGGGGTCATCCATCCTAGCTTCCCTCTCAGAGGCAGGTGGGAACGACCAGCACTCGTCCTTGAGCAAGCCCCTTCCCCCTCGCTCGCAGACTTGTGAAAGTCGTCTATCGGAATGCGTCCACGTTTTTTTGATAGTGCACGCGGTGGGCCAATCCTCTGCACATCTCCCGTCGCAAGATTGTCTTATTTTTGTTGATGTTCCGGCCGTGTCTCTTGAGTTTTCCTGCGCTCAAGAGTTTCGAAAATCCTGTTTCGGGAGAACGTTCTCCCACCTCGGGAATCGCCCCTTTCTTTCCAACTAATTCCGCGCTCATTTGCTTTGTAAACCATCGAGAGTTGAAATTGTCATCTCGAATGACAACACATCTCCAATTGTGTCCTGGCTTCGCGGTTGATCTGTGCGCGCCACGCGCCAGTCCTATTTTGCGCGCAAGCCGGGGAAGCTCGACTCTCATCCCGTATTGAAACAAGGCGCATTGGAATTCCCTTAGACGCCATATATTTCACTCTGAATACGTATGACTTAGCGGCGCCATTCGATTGCCATTTGGAACTTCGCGTGCCCCATATTTCGCCGAGGAACTGCGCATGAAGCGTAAGAAGCTTGGGGAAATTCTGCAGGACCGCGGGCAAATCTCCGCAGCAAACCTTCAGCAATTATTCAAGGAGCAGGAAGGCAAAATGGTTCGCCTGGGCGAACTGATCCTGGAGCGCGGCCTGGTTGACAAGGCTTCCTTAGTGAAAGCTCTGGAAGAGGTTTCCCGGGTATCCTATCTGGATTGCTCGACGATCCAATGCGAGGATGCAGTTCTCCAATCCATTCCCAAGCCCATGGCAGTTCGTTTGGACATTCTTCCCGTTCGTCTGGAGCAAGCCCGTTTGATCGTCGTGATGGCGGAGCCGCAGAACGTAGCTACGATCGATGAGCTGCGATTCACTAGCGGCAAGGACATCTCCCCGCGGTTTGGATTTCGTGCCGAAATTCTATCCGCGATTGTGCGGAATTATGACCACTTCGTGAGCACCGCGCCCGCGCGTCAGGCTTCCAATGCCGAAGAGACCTCTCCGGGAAGCGGGATGGAGATGGAGTTTATTTCGACCAGTTCCCGGCAGGCTAATCGCGATGCCATTCAGGAAATTCAGGCCGAACTCAATCAGAAGAAAACTCCCGCGGTCCGCTTGGTGTCGGAAATCATAAAGAAGGCCATGCACAAGCAGGCCAGCGACATCCACATTGAGCCGCAAGCCGCTGCAACCGTCGTGCGAATCCGCGTAGATGGTGTCTTACGCGAACTGGAAAGTGTCCCTCGGGGCGTCCAGAACTCGCTTGTGTCCCGCATCAAGATTCTCTCCGACATGGATATCGCAGAGCGCCGCGCTCCGCAGGATGGCCGCTTCATGGTGGCCGTTGGCCAGCGCAGGGTGGACATGCGCGTGTCAACGCTGCCGACGCAATACGGAGAGAAGGTTGTCATGCGGCTGCTGGAGGCCTCGGCTCCAATATTGAGTTTTCCCGACCTGGGATTTCCTCCGGACGTAGCGGATCGAATGAAGCAGTTGATCGCCATGCCTCAGGGAATGTTGCTCGTGACCGGGCCGACGGGCTCGGGCAAGAGCACGACACTGTATTCCGCCCTGAATCTTTTGCGCAAGCCTGCGGTGAATATCGTAACCGTGGAAGACCCCGTGGAATACGCTCTTCCGGGAATCAACCAGGTGCATGTGAATACGCGTGCCGGACTGACATTTGCGAGTTGCCTGCGCTCGATCCTGCGGCAGGACCCCAACGTCATCATGATCGGGGAAATTCGCGATCTTGAAACCGCCGAAATCGCCATGAAAGCCGCGCAGACCGGGCACATGGTCCTTTCCACTCTGCACACCAACGACAGTATTTCCGCCGTGGCCCGCTTGCTCGACCTTGGGATTCCTGAATACTTGATCGCTTCCTCGGTGACAGGAATTCTGGCCCAGCGGCTGCTTCGCAAGCTTTGCGCCTGCCACAGCGACAAGCAAGTCGCGCTGGATTACGGCGAACGCCTCGCGGCCGTGGGCTGGATCCAGCCGCCGGACCGCATCGCGTGGCCGGAAGGCTGCACCGTTTGCGACCACACCGGGTACAAGGGCCGAGTGGGAATCTATGAGCTGCTGGCGATTGACGAATCGATTCGTGCCGTTCTGCGCGGTGGCTATAAACCAGAACTCGTTCGAACCGCGGCTCGTGCCGCCGGAATGCGCCGGATGCAGGAAGACGCGCTGGAGAAGCTTAAGGCAGGCGTGACCACCTTGGAAGAGATTATTCGCGTCGTTCCCATGGAAGCCTTGGCAACCTCCGAGTGTGAGCGGTGCGGCCATGAGCTTCCCCCACGCTACCGGTTCTGCCCCTATTGCGGGGCTCGACGCGGGCCCGGAGTATCGGATTCATCCGCAGGGCTTGCGCTCAATGTCACGGAAGGGGTCCTTTCTTGAAGAAGCGCGCACGCAATGAAGCGTCATCCATACCTGGTCGTCGAGAGCCTCGAATCCAACACCTGAGCGAGCTCCATATGAGTTATGAAGGCGGGGGGCGCGAGGTCCCGATCCGCCCGCCCGACATCAGCCCGCACGGGATGTTCGTGAACACTTCGACACATTTTCCGGAAGGAGCTGTCGTAAACCTCCGATTTCGCTTGACGCAGTCGAAGGTCGAAGTTCAGACTCGTGGCGAAGTACGCTATTGCCTCCCTGGTATAGGGATCGGGGTCGAGTTCGTGGGACTCGGGGTTGAATCGGTTCAAGCCATCGAGAAGGAATTGGGAGCTTTTTCCAGGTCTCGTCACCCAAAAAGAAGAAAATAGGGCCCCGGCAAGGCTCGTAAACCACTACAGGACTGCGACTTACAAGAAACTCAGCCTTCTATCCGGGAGCCACTCATGGATTCGACTTCTGCGCCGCCGCAACCCCCTGCCGTGAGCCACGATGCAGATTCAGGCTCTGCCCCAGCGGCCAAGGTTTCGACTGCTTCGATCGTTGCCACCATGCTTCAGGTTTCCAAGCAGGTGAGCGATCTAATCTTCTCCCCAGGGCGCACTCCTCAAATTGAGCTAAATGGCCAGCTCAAGGAAGTAAACATCGCCGGAGTGGGCAAGCTGCTCCCGGATGCAACGCGCCGAATAGCCATCGATCTCATTGGAAAGAATGAACTTGTGGCCGGAAAGCTCGAGAAGGAAGGGTCCACCGACCTTTCCTACAGTCTGCCCGGAATTGCACGTTTTCGGGTGAACATCTTCCGCCAGCGCGGCACGTACGCGATCGTCATGCGTGTCATTCCGATGACGACTCCGGATTTCAATTCGCTTAACCTGCCGGTGCAATTGGGCGAAATCGCCGAATTGCGCAATGGCATCGTGCTCGTGACAGGCCCCACAGGGTCCGGAAAGTCCTCCACATTGGCCGCTATCCTGAACAAAATCAATGAGGAGAAGGCCTACCACATCCTCACGATCGAAGACCCAATCGAGTTTCTGCATGTGCACAAGAAGTCCACGATTCATCAGCGCGAACTCCATAGCGATACGCCGAGCTTCGCTTTGGCGTTGCGAGCGGCGTTGCGGCAGGCTCCCAAAGTGATCCTTGTTGGGGAAATGCGCGATAAGGAAACGATCGAAATCGGGTTGGAGGCGGCGGAAACGGGCCATCTGGTCTTCTCCACCCTGCATACGGTGGACGCGTCCAAGACGATTGAAAGGATCATTGGTGTATTTCCCCTTGCGGATCAACAGGCGATGCGCGCCCGCCTTTCAAGAGCGTTTCGCTACATCGTTTCGCAGCGCCTGATCCCGAAAAAGGACGGGACCGGCCGAATCGCGGCCATTGAGATTTTGAAATCGACGATGCGGACGCGCGAATATGTGGAAAAAGGCGAAACGGAGGGCAAATCTCTGCTCGATGCGATGCGAGATGGCGCGACCGAAGGGATGCAATGCTTCGACGGTGAACTCGATCGCATGGTCCGAGCGGGAATCCTCGACCTTGAACCCGCCCTTAGCTACGCGTCGAATGCTGGAAACTTGCGACTCGAGCTGGCCGACTTGGCTGAGGCCACCACAGCCAATGCGTGATCGCGTGTGCTGCCATTTTAGCTGCGGAGATTAACGGTTTGTCTTCCTTCTAATTTGCAAGCTTCTCTGTAAATACTCAGCGTCGCAAGGTTCCGAGCGCGGTGATCTAACTACACCTTCTCCATCAGTGCAATCGAGTTGTTGTCCCAATTCCTGAACCTTAGCCCGGCAATCGTTTCCTCGCAAAATCACCCCGGCGCCTCGGTACCAGTACGCTCAAGCCCTGAATACCAACAATTTCCCACCCTCCGCGCTATCGGTTTTTAATTCCAACCGCTTCAGAATGTGAGAATGAAATCCAGCCCTAACGGATTCCGGCAGGCGATTCGCACGGCAATTCTACTGGGTACGATTTCGGCTGCCGCTCTCGCGAACCAGGTTCCGACGGCGCTGCGTTCAGGACCCGCGACGCCGCTGTGCTACTGCCATTGCGCGTACGAGTCCGGGATGAAACATTGCACGAAAATGTGCGAGCTGCCACAATTCGAAAATCGCTGGTGGGCAATCTCCTGCCACAAGAAGAATTCAACCGCCAATGAATCGTCTTCCCCAGCTTCGAACCCGGGATCCAAGAAGACGAATCGCAAGGAACAAGTAAGCCTGTAAACATTTCCCGCAACTACTTGCCGTTCTGATCTTTCCTTCATTTATTATTACACGCCGAATATTTTTTCATCTTTTCATCTCGGTGGAAATGTATTGTGCCGGGAGGGGTATGGAAGGGATTTCTAATACCACCAGTCATAAGTCACCAGTCACTGGATTTCCTGCTCGGATGGAATCGATCCGAATCCTTGCTGGCCCGCGCGAGGTCGATATTCTCGTCGAATGTGCGTTAGAATGTTTTCCCTGGCGGCACGTCGCCGGCTGGGCGGACGCCTACGAAGCGCTTTGTGCGGTGATTGCCGCGCCGGTCCGCGCACGACGATTATCGTCCTGGAGGAGCAACCTTGTCGCAAAACGATGCAGGTGTTTCGGCAGCCAAGACGGCTTTGCGTCATGATTGGACGAGGGAAGAAATTCGCCGCATCTACCGGCAGCCGCTGCCTGATCTTCTTTTCTTAGCCCAGCAGGCGCACCGTCAATTCCACGATCCCACGCGCGTCCAGTTCTGCCGACTGCTTTCCGTGAAGACGGGCGGGTGCCCGGAAGATTGCTCGTATTGCCCGCAGAGCGCGCATTACTCGACGGAAGTTTCGCGCGGCGGCCTGCTTCCCGTGGACGAGGTCGTGGAGTTTGCCGAGCGCGCCCGCGGCGAAGGCGCAACGCGCTTC
Source organism: uncultured Acidobacteriota bacterium (assembly GCA_963832265.1). Classification (GTDB taxonomy): domain Bacteria; phylum Acidobacteriota; class Terriglobia; order Acidiferrales; family UBA7541; genus Palsa-360. The sequence continues at coordinate 810,792 of CAWHTN010000020.1, read as the reverse complement.
TGCATGGGTGCGGCATGGAGGCAGGTGCAGGAAGGCGAGGATTTTGAAAATATTCTGGAAATGGTGCGGCGCGTGGCGAAGCTTGGCATGGAAGTTTGCTGCTCGCTCGGGATGCTCGATGATTCGCAGGCGGGGCGCCTGGCCGAGGCTGGCCTGACCGCATACAACCACAATCTCGATACGTCGCCGGAATTTTATGGGCAAATTATTACAACGCGCAATTACGATGACCGGCTCCGCACGCTCGCATCGGTGCGCAAGGCAGGAGTTACCGTTTGCTGCGGAGGAATCATCGGCCTCGGCGAATCGGAAGGCGATCGCATCGGCCTGCTGCACCAGCTTTCCACGCTCGATCCGCATCCGGAAAGCGTTCCCATCAATGCGCTGGTGCGCGTTGCCGGGACTCCCCTCGAACACCTGGACGCGCTCGATCCGCTCGTCTTCGTGCGCACTATTGCGACGGCGCGCATTTTGATGCCGGCTTCGATGGTCCGGCTCAGCGCGGGGCGCAAGGCGCTTTCGCGCGAGGCGGTCGCGCTGTGTTTTGTGGCCGGCGCGAATTCGCTATTCATCGGCGAAAAATTGCTGACCACTCCAAATCCCGAGCCCGAGGACGATGCGGCGATGCTTCATTCCCTCGGGCTGGAGCCGCTGCCGTTGCGGTAAGAATATTTCCGTGGACATGAACCAGCGCATTCTCGCCGAGCTTTCCGATCTCGAATCTCGCGCCGAATTGCGCCACCTCGAAACTGTTCAGGGCATCGATTTCAGCTCCAACGATTACCTCGGCCTCGCCACCGATCCTCGAATGAAGCAAGCCATTCTGGAAGGCGTGAATTCCGCTCCGCGTATCGCCTCCACTGGCTCTCGCTTATTGTCGGGCCATGAGGAAGTATGGACTCTCCTCGAGCATGATTTTGCTCGATGGGTTGGCGCGGATGCGGCGTTGTACTTCACCTCCGGCTACGCGGCGAACATGGGACTGCTGAGCGCCCTTCTGCGCCCCGAAGATGTGGTCTTCTCGGACAGCGCCAATCACGCCAGCCTGATCGACGGAATACGCCTGGCGAAATGCCGGCGCGTCATTTTTCCACATCTGGATCTGAATTTTTTGGAAAGTGAACTTCGCCGCTATGCTTCTGTAGCCGGAGCGCGCGTGATCGTCGTTGAGAGCATTTTCAGCATGGAGGGAGACCGTGCGCCGCTCGCCGATCTTGCCGCGCTCGCTGAACGCTACGGCGCGGAGTTGATCGTGGACGAGGCGCACGCGATCGGCGTGCGCGGCCCGCGCGGCAACGGCTGCGTGGCGGAGGCAGGGCTCTCCGCGCGCGTTCTCGCGACCGTGCATACTTGCGGCAAAGCGCTCGCGTCGGCCGGCGCGTTTGTCTGCGGCTCGCAGAATCTCCGCCGTTTCTTAATCAATCGCGCGCGCACATTCGTTTACAATACAGGCCTGCCGCCGTATTTCGCTTCGCAGGTTTCCGCCGGAATGAGTCTCGCAAAGGAAGCGGAGGGCGAACGCGCGCGGATAGAAGAGCTAGGCGCTTTCCTGCGAAACGAATTGCGAAGAAATGGCTTTGACACCGCACGCAGCGATTCGCAAATCGTGCCCGTCATCCTCGGACCGAACGATGCCGCCGTCAATTTTGCCGAATACCTCAGGACAAGGGGATTCGGCGTTCGCGCGATTCGTCCGCCCACAGTTCCGACCGGATCCGCGCGTCTTCGCTTATCTCTGACGGCAAAACATTCCAAAGACATTCTTGCCAACCTGGTTGCCGCAATGATGCAAGCCCGCAGCGAAAATTCCAGCGCGCGCGCGGTTTCCGTTTCCCGATGACTGGATATTTCGTGACCGGCACGGACACGAACGTGGGAAAAACCGTTCTCTCCGCCCTCCTCGTCGCCGCATTGGACGCCGTCTATTGGAAGCCTGTGCAGACGGGCGCGAGCGAAGGCACGGACCGCGAATCTGTGCGCGCCTGGTCGGAAGCCACAGAAGAACAGCTCCCTTTGGAACGATATCGATTTGATCCGCCGGTTTCGCCGCATCTGGCGTCGCGCGAGGCGGGAGTTCGGATCGCTCTCGAAGCGTTTGAATTACCCGCAGCGCCGGCGGGGCGGAGATGGATTGTCGAGGGCGCAGGTGGAGTGATGGTGCCTCTCAACGAGCACGACATGATGCGAGACCTCATGCAGGCAATCGGATTCCCAATCATCGTTGCCGCGCGCACGGCGCTGGGGACGATCAATCACACGCTTCTGACACTTGCCGCGCTGCGTGACGCGAGCATCCCGGTTTGCGGAGTGGCGCTCATCGGCAACGAGAACTTCGAGAATCGTCGCGCCATCGAACATTACGGCAATGCGCGCGTCGTTGGCCACATCCCCATACTCAAGAAGATTGACCGCGCGACGCTGCTTGACGTCTATGAAAAATATTTCGACCATCAGGCATTCCAATAAATCATGAGCGCGTCCGACCTCCATCTCTGGCATCCGTTCACGCAGGAAGGCGTGGACCCGCCTCCTCTTTCCATTCGGAGCGGGAAAGGTGTTTTTATTGAAACGCAGGACGGGCGCCAAATTCTGGACGCGATTTCGTCGTGGTGGGTCAACATTCACGGCCACTCACATCCGGCGATCGCGCAGGCCGTTGCCGAACAAGCCGCGCGGCTCGAACACGTCCTCTTCGCGGGATTTTCGCACGAGCCAGCCGAAGAACTTGCGGCGCGCCTGGGCAAAATTGTTCCCGCGCCGCTGCGCCATGTTTTTTTCTCGGATGACGGCTCGACCGCGGTGGAAGTCGCGCTGAAGCTGGCCCTGCAATATTGGAAGAATTCCGGGCGGCCTCGGAAACAAAAAATCGTCGCGCTCGAAAACGCCTACCACGGCGATACGGTGGGCGCGATGTCGGTGAGCGACGATTCGCCCATTCACCGCGGCATTCGATTCTTTGCGAATTCCGGTCCTGCGCACGCATTCGGCCTACTGCGCGCACTGCCCTGTCGGCCTCACGCGCGCGACCTGCCAGATCGAATGCCTGAACAAGCTGGAGCGCCTGCTTTCCGAACAGGGCGATGAAATCGCCGTCGTGATTGTCGAGCCGCTGCTGCAGGGCGCGGGCGGGATGATCGTTCATCCCGAGGAATTTCTTTCCGGAGTCCGCCGCCTGACCGCCGCTCACGATGTACTGCTGATTGCGGACGAAGTCCTCACCGGCTTCGGGCGAACAGGCCGCATGTTTGCCTGCGAACGAGCCGCGGTGGTTCCCGATCTGATGTGCGTCGCCAAAGGCCTGACCGGCGGATTTCTGCCATTGGCTGCGACGTTTGCCACCGAACGGATTCACGGCGCATTCACGGGCGGCGATCGCGCGCGCGCGTTCTTCCACGGGCACTCCTACACTGCCAATCCAATCGCCTGCGCCGCCGCGAATGCGTCTCTCCGCATTTTCGAGAACGAGCCGGTCTTCGAGCGGATCGCCGCGATTGAAAAAGTCCACGCGGCTCGTCTGCCCGCGTTCGCCCCGCACCCCAGCGTAGCGGACGTCCGGCATATCGGCACCGTCGCGGCCATCGAACTCAAGGTACCCGACGCGGGATATTTATCTTCGCTGCGCCCGCGCCTGTACAAATACTTCCTGGGCCGCGGCGTGCTCCTGCGTCCTCTTGGTAACGTCGTCTACATCCTGCCGCCGTACGTCATCACGCCCGACCAACTCAATTTCGTCTACGACGTGATTCAAGATTCGCTGGCTCTCGTCTCACAAATAGCGCAGTAGGCGAGCCTCAACGAATCCCTGATATAAACGAGAATGTAATACATAACTCACAATGTCCCGGGACTTGCAGGGCGCATCGAGGGACGCTATCCTCTTTGGGCGGTCTCCAGGATAAAAATCAAGCTGTCCTCCGTGATGAGGAGTCGGTTTTTGGCTGCCCAAATATGCGCGCGGACGGACTGTTCCGCTAAGCAGCAGCAAACACCACCGAGGAAATGTGATCAAGCTCTCTCTTATCGGAATGTCCGGCGCCGGAAAGTCGCACTGGGCGCAGAAGCTGGCTGGCGCCGGATTTCGCGTCATCAGTATTGACGACCGGATCGAGAAAAAACTTGCTCCCGAGCTTGCGGCAGGCGGGTACCGCGGCATTGGCGGGGTCGCGGCCTGGATGGGTTGGCCGGACCAGCCGGCCTATCGCGAGCGTGAAAAAAAATATCTGGAGTGCGAAGTAAAATCCATGGACGAAGCGTTGGATGAAATTCAGGCGTCGGGCGAGGAAGGGACCGTTTTGGACACCACGGGCAGCGTCGTCTACACGGGCGAGGAAATCTGCCAACGGATGCAAAGTCTCACCACGGTGGTGTACCTCGGGGCTTCTCCCGCGGAAGAGGAACTCTTGATCGCGCGGTATTTGTCCGATCCGAAGCCCGTCCTGTGGGACGCGCAGTTTGATCAGCGCCCCGGCGAAACCACGCACGAGGCGATCGCGCGATGCTATCCTCAACTGATCGCGAGCCGAAAAAAACTTTACGAACGCTACGCGCACCGCATCGTTTCCATGGAGCGGCTGAAGGACCTTCAACCGGACGCGCGCGGTTTCCTCGAGTTGCTCGAAGGACAGGCGCGGCCCGCGTGATGAAATACCGAAGCACTCTCCACCGCAGCCCGGAAGTTTCCTTGCGCGACGCCGTCCTTCGCGGATCGGCGCCCGACGGCGGGCTGTATATGCCCGTCGAAATTCCGCTCCTGGACAAGGATTTCCTGGAAAGCCTGCCGTCGCTCACGTTCCACGAAATTGCGCAGGACGTAGGCGCGTTATTCGCCGGCGACGAAATTCCCACGCAAATTCTGATGAAGATCGTGACGGAGGCGTTCAATTTCCCCGTGCCGCTCGTTACGCTCAGTGAACGGCTGCACGTTCTCGAGCTCTTCCACGGGCCAACGCTGGCGTTTAAGGATTTCGGCGCGCGTTTTATGGCGCGCCTCATGGGATACTTCGTTGCGGAATCGGGCAAACAACTCACCGTCATCGTGGCGACATCGGGCGATACGGGAAGCGCGGTGGCGCAGGCGTTTCTGGGAGTCGCCGGCATCCGCGTCGTGATCCTGTATCCCGCCGGGCGCGTCAGTGACGCGCAGGAAAAACAGCTCACAACGCTCGGCCAGAACATCACGGCCCTCGAAGTGTCCGGCTCGTTCGACGACTGCCAGCGCCTGGCGAAACAAGCGCTGGTCGATCCCGTCATCGCGGAAAAGCTCACGCTCACGTCGGCAAATTCCATCAACATTGCGCGGCTGATCCCGCAAAGTTTTTATTACTTCGCCGCCGTCGCGCAACTCGGGCTGTCGAAATCCCTTCCCGTGTTTTCGGTCCCCAGCGGCAATTTCGGCAACTTGACCGGAGGGCTGCTGGCCAAGCGCATCGGCCTGGGTGTTGCACAATTCATCGCGGCGACCAACGCCAACGACGTCGTGCCTGAATTCCTTCGCACCGGCAAGTTGATTCCGCGCGCCTCGCGCCACACGATTTCCAATGCGATGGACGTCGGGAACCCGAGCAACTTCGCGCGCATCATCGATCTCTACGACAACGATCTTCAAGCCATCCGCCGCGACATCTGGGGGTGCAGTTTCGACGACGAGGAAACCTTGCGCGTCATGCACGATGTGGAGGAGCGCCACGGCTACGTGCTCGATCCCCACACTGCCGTGGGTGTGCTGGGCTGGCAGAGCTTCGCGAAACAAAGTCAACCCGCTGCGCAGGGAATCGTGCTCGCCACGGCGCATCCCGCCAAGTTCGCCGAAACCGTCGCGCGCGCCATCGGCGTCCGCCCGGAGATGCCCGAACGCCTGGCGGCGTTTCTGGATCGCACGAAGAAATCCATTCCCTTTCCCAACCGCTTTTCAGAGCTACAGGAATTTCTGCTCTCGGCCAACACCTGATATTGTGTTGTGAGCCAACGGAGTGTGGATGAAACTTTTGATCGCCATCGCGGGTTTCTTCATTCTCTTCGCCACGCTCTGGGAAGCGTTTGAAACCATCATTCTGCCCCGGCGAGTGACTCGCCCGATTCGCCTGGTTCGCATGTTCTACCGGGTCACGTGGACATTCTGGGCCGCGGTCAACCGTTTGATCCGCTCGAAAAAGGTGCGCGACGCGCATCTCAGCTATTACGGCCCGCTTTCGCTTCTGGGATTATTTGCGACTTGGGCGTTCTTGCTCATCCTTGGATTTTCGATGTTGCACTGGGCGGCTGGTTCAGCCATAAACGCGCCGGGGGAAACGCCGACGTTTCGCACCGATTTCTACTTGAGCGGGACGACTTTCTTCACGCTGGGATTGGGCGACGTGACGCCGCGAACCACGCTGGCGAAAGCGATCACGGTCACCGAGGGCGGAACAGGATTCGGCTTCCTGGGCCTTATGATTTCGTATCTGCCGACGCTCTACGGCGCGTTTTCTCAGCGGGAGTTGAACATCTCGCTTCTCGACGCTCGCGCGGGATCGCCTCCCACGGCTGCAGAATTGCTGCGCCGGCACTCGCAATTTGCGGACAGCGAGGTCCTGACTCCGTATTTGCGCGATTGGGAAACCTGGGCCGCACAAATCATGGAGAGCCACCTGTCCTATCCGGTGCTCTGCTATTTTCGTTCGCAGCATGACAATCAATCCTGGCTCGCCGCGTTCACGGCCGTCCTCGACGTGTCCGCGCTTCTCATCGCCTACGGCGAGGGCACGGCCAAATGGCAATCGCAATTGACGTTCGCGATTGCGCGACACGCCGTTGTGGACTTGGCCGAGGTGTTAAGAGTGCCGGCGTCGCGGCCGGCGCAGGACCGCCTCCCGCCGAAAGATGTCGAACAAGTCCGCAACCTTCTCGTGGAATGCCGCGCCTCCAGCAAGTGCGGCGAATCGGGAGACAAGAAGTTGATCGAATTGCGCGAGATGTACGAACCCTATTTGAATGGACTTTCGATACGCCTGCTGATGCCGCTACCCTCGTGGGGCGTTGGACACCGTTTCGTGGAGAACTGGAAGCGGTCGGCGTGGGGGAAAATTTCTTCGGGGCCCGCGGAATCTGGAGGTTCGAGCAGCGAATCCAGCCATTTCTGACCAACTCGTAGCGCCGGCGTCTCGCCGGCGTTTTTGAGTTGCTTGGACATTAGGAAATTGCCGGCGAGACGCCGGCGCTACGAAAATCCTACCTGGTGAAAGAACCTGACTAACTCTCGTCGTCCGCTTCTGGAAAAACGAGATCGGGATCGACGATGGGGCCGGTCAATGGTTCCATCGGGAAATCGGCATCTTGACGGCCAACCAGCTTTTTCTGCGCGCGGCGTTCCGCCTTCATGCGCTGCTTTTCCTGCCTTTTCATTTCTTTTTGGCGCTTCTGAAACGTGGATTTCGACGTAGCCATACTAATCTCCTTGTGTGGAAGCGCGTGCGGACCGCCAGGGTTGTGAAAGAACGTGTTGCGCGTTACCAGCGAGGTTCGCGTGGCTGCCGAGGACTGTCGCGATAATCCTCGGTCGAGAACCGGCCACCCTGGCGGGAATTTCCGCCCCGGCCGCCGCTGCCGCCGCGGTTGCGATCTCGATCGCGGTCGCGGTCAAAGCCTCCACCGCCGCCGCTGCCGCCACTTCCGCGCGGTCCGCCGCCGCCACCGGACGCAGCCTTTGGCCGCGCCTCATTGACTTTCAACGCTCGCCCGCCGACTTCTTTGCCGTCGAGTTCTGACATCGCCTTCGTGGCTTCCGCATCGTTGGGCATCTCGACGAATGCGAATCCGCGGGCCCGTCCCGTTTCCCGGTCCATGGCGATGTGAACCCGAGTGACCTGTCCGAACGGTTCAAAGAGGGCGCGCAGCTCCGCTTCCGTCGTTTGAAAATTCATGTTCCCGACAAACACGTTCTTCATGATTTTCTCTCTTTCCAAGAGTGGGAATCTGCAGAGCGCGCGGCATCAATGGCCGGATTCAGATCGCTGGATGGCGATGGTGAGGACCGGATGAAGTCACGAGGGGTAAGCATTCCCAACACCCCGGAAGGTGAAGAAAAACCCCCGACTCCCATATAAAACATAACAACTATATCAGAGTTTAAAGGCATTTCCCCTAGAATTTCCCCGATGGCAGGGCGGCGAATCCCTGAGCGGCCAGTTGAGCCATGCGCGGCCTTTTAAAGCGCGGTTATTTCGGACACGGATGGCATTTCCATTGACTAGGCTGGACCGGCGCACATAGTCTGGTTGCGGCTTCACGATCTAATAACGGAAAGCAGGAAATTCCATTTATCGGGGGACTGGACTCATGCCTCGCAAAACAGCAAGTAGAACGCCGCTCTCGCCGGCTATGGTCATGGAAGATCTCATGGGTGCATGGAGAGCACGAGCGCTGGTCGCCGCGGTTGAATTGGACATTTTCAGCAAAATCGCCGCGGGGAAACGAACCGTGAAGGAAATTGGCGAGGCGGCGGGAGCATCACCGCGCGGCACGGCTTCCCTGCTCGATGCTCTCACGGCGATTGGTTATCTGCGCAAGACTGGCAGCCGCTACACCCTCCAGCCCGTTTCCGCCGCATTTCTCGTGCCCGGGGGAAAAGCGTACGCGGGTCCGACCGCGGAAGCACTTTCGCTTACTTGGGACTCCTGGAAGAATCTGACGGAAGCGGTGAGGAGGGGTCACTCCGCCGAGACTGTGGATGTTCCGGAACAAGGCAAGGAGTTTTTTCCGAAATTGGTGGCGAGTATTTTTCCCGGGAGTTTTGCCGCGTCAATTGTGGCCGTCTCGCGATTTCCAGAAAAGGAGCGCAGCAAAATCCACAAAATTCTGGACGTAGCCGCCGGTTCGGGCGCCTGGTCGCTGGCGTTTGCCAGGGCCATTCCCGAGGCGCGCGTCACGACCGTGGATTTTCATGAGATGACGCCGATCACGCGGGAGTTCGCCGAAAAATTCGGCGTCGCCGCCCAATACGACTATGTCGAGGGCGACCTGCGGCAGGTGGACTTCGGGCGCGAAATGTATGACCTGGTGATCCTCGGCCACATCATCCACTCGGAAGGTGAGAAGCACGGCAAGGAGCTTCTGCGGAAATCCTACGCGGCACTGCGGCCCGGCGGGAAACTGCTCATCGGGGAATTTGTCCCGAACGACGCGCGCACGGGACCCGCGATGCCGGTGCTGTTTGGATTGACCATGCTCCTGCAAACCGAGGAGGGAAACGTTTTCACGCTTAGAGAATACCGTACTTGGCTGAAGGCCGCCGGCTTCGGCAAAGTAACGACCATTCCTGTGCCGCCGCCCTCAACTGTGATCTTAGCTACCAAGTAGCGCCGGAGAAAAACCCCGGGTCAGAAGACCCGGGCTACAACAACCCAACCGACGGAGATTGTTGTAGCCCGCCTCTTCAGAGGCGGGGTCTTTCGACTGCTACCGCAGCAAATCTTCGAGTTGAATTTTCGCGTCAGTTTTGGAGTCTCGGTACTTGACGATCACCGGCGTGTAGAGCGAAATTCCCCAATCCTTGCCCATGCCGCGCGAAATGGAACGCGAACCGGCAACCACCACGGCTTCCTCGGGGACAATCAGGGGCTCGGTATCTGTCGCCGCGTATACTTTTCCGCGCACGATGTCATACACCGGCGTCGACCGATTGAGGATCGTTCCCGTGCCGAGCACGGCTCGGCGCTTCACGATCGTTCCTTCATAGACGCCGCAATTCCCGCCGACGAGAACCTCATCTTCAATGATCACCGGCAGTGCGCCCACGGGTTCGAGAACGCCGCCGATTTGCGACGCAGCCGAGATGTGGCAACTGCGCCCAATCTGCGCGCAGCTTCCGACCAGCGCATGCGAATCGATCATCGTGCCGTCGCCAACGTAGGCGCCCGCATTGACGAACATCGGCGGCATGCACACGACGTCGCGCCCGATGTAGCAGCCGTCGCGAATGCTCGATCCGCCGGGCACGATGCGCACGCCATCGCTCGCTGAAAAATGCCGCACCGGATAAGTATCTTTGTCAAAGAATGGCTGCTTCGAGGAATCCACCGACATGTCCACGACGGCTCCCATGCGAAAGCCCACCAGGATTCCCTTTTTCACCCACGCGTTGGTCCGCCACCCGGTTGAATGCGAAGCGTCGGGTTCCGCCGAGCGGATGCGCCCCGCGTTCAGTTCTTCCTTGAACGCGCGAAAAAGCTGGTGGTCTTCCTCGGTATAGCGCGCGGGCCTCGCGTCGAACAACGCTTCAATTTGCTTTTCGAGCCTGTCAGCTGCGGTTGGCAACGTGGACCCTTTCGAGAAGCGCGAGCGATTCGAGCACGGTGCGAATCTTCGCGAGATTTTCCGTGCGCGGCGGCACGAGCGGCAAACGGAACACGGGCTCGAGCAGCCCCATTTCCGCCATGGCCGCTTTCACGGGCGTCGGATTCGTCTCGATGAAATTGACTTCGAGCAGCGGCAGCCACTTGCGCTGCATGGCGCGCGCTTCCGCAAAATTGCCCGCCAGGCACAACTGCGCGAGGCGCGTCATTTCCGCCGGAACTTCGTTCGACGCCACGGAAATAATTCCCCGGCCGCCCATCGCCGCGAGCGGCAGCGTCAATGCATCATCGCCCGAGAGCACCAGAAACTCTTCGGGAACTTGCTGGATCACCTGCGTGATCTGGGAAATATTTCCGGAGGCTTCCTTCACGCCGATGATGTTCTCGATTTCGGACAGGCGGCGCACGGTTGCCGGATCGATGTTGACATTCGTGCGCGGCGGCACGTTGTACAAAATAATCGGGAGTGAAGTTGCCGCCGCGATGGCCTTGAAATGATGGTAGAGCCCTTCCTGCGTGGGCTTGTTGTAATACGGCGTGACCGACAGGATTCCTTCCGCGCCCATTCGTTCGATTTCGCGCGCCATTTCGATGACGTGGCGCGTATCGTAGCCGCCCGCGCCCGCGAGGACGGGCACCTTACCCTTGGCCTCTTCCAGCGTGATGGCCACGACGCGCAGGTGCTCTTCGTGCGACAGCGTGGGGCTCTCGCCCGTCGTGCCGCAAGGCACGAGGAAATTAATCCCGGCAGCGATCTGACGGCGCACCAGGCGCCGCATCGCTTCTTCATCGAGCGACAAGTCCTTCTGGAAAGGAGTGACCAGCGCCGTGCCACAACCCACGAATCCTCGAAACATGGTTGCCACCTCTTATTAATTTGCCGGCCGGCGCATCGTTTTCGCGTCGTCCGCAAAAATCACTTCTCCAAATTCGTGCAGCCCGCGTTTGCCGATCACCCACTGCGCCGCCTTCAGCGCCCCACGCGCGAATCCCTCGCGGCTGCGCGCCGTGTGCCGCAGGGTGATCGTGTCGGCCGGCGAATCGAATCCGATTTCGTGCGTCCCCGGATTCGCTCCCGCGCGGTTCGAGCTCGCGTCGATCCGCCGCGTGTACCCCGCGCGCTGCATCTCTTCAATCACTTGAAGCAGCGTTCCCGAAGGCGCATCTTTCTTCGTAATGTGATGCACTTCCCAGGCCCAGGCGCCGTATTCCGGCTGGCTGGCAAGCAGGCGCGCGGTCTCGGCGGCCACGCGGCGAAAGACGTTCACGCCAATCGAATAGTTCGGGCTCCACACGACGCCCACGCCGCACTGGTCGACAATGCCTCGCACGCGCTCGAGCTCGCCGTACCACCCTGTGGTACCCACGATGGTCGGAACGCCGATGGCGCAAAGCCGCTCGAGATTCGCCACCGCCGTGTGCGGCGTCGAAAATTCGATGGCCACATCCACGCCGCGGAAATTTTCGGGCGTGATGCCCGCCTGGTTCACGTTCGTGTCGATGTCCAGCTTCAAGCCGACGGAAAATCCCGCCTCCGGAGCGAGCTGCTCGATCAGCCGGCCCATTTTCCCGTATCCGACGATGGCAAGATTCTTAGGCATGTTGGGCCTCGGCGCGGCCCAGGAGCGTCCGGGTCATTTGCGCATAAGTATCTATGGCGGCAAGCAACTCGCGCTTGGAAATTTTCTCTTTTGTCGTATGCGCCACGTGGATGCTGCCCGGCCCGAACAGGAACGGCTCGCCCCAGGCCGGCGCCAGGACGGGAATGTCGGTCGTAAATGCGACCACCGAAGTCGGAAAGCCATCGAGCGCCGCAAAATGCATCGCCGGCAGCGTCAGAATTTCTTTCACCTCGGCGCGGTCTCCAATGGCGGCGCGCAATGCCTGATCGACTTTGCGCCCATCATTGACCAAGCGGATTGCAAGCTCCGCCTTTGCGGCGTCCGGAATAATATTGGGCGCGCGGCCCCCGGAAATCGTGCCGATATTCAGCGTCGTTTTTCCCAGCACCGGATCCTCGGGCAGCGGCATGCGCCGGACCGCTTCGAGCGCATCGAGAAGTTTTTCGATGGCGGATTCGCCGAGTTCCGGATACGCCGAATGAGCCATTTTGCCCGCGGCCACAATTTCGTAGCGCAATATTCCTTTCGACCCCAGCGCAACTTTGCTCTCGGTAGGCTCGCCGTTGATCAAGTAGCGCGCGCCGCGCGGCGATCTCGAAGCCACTTCCGCTCCCGCGCTGTTCCGCTCTTCCCCCACGACAAAGAGCAGCCCGAAATTCCGCGCGCCGCTTTCAATCAGCTTTTCCGCGGCCGCAATCATCGCGGCGATGATTCCCTTGGCATCGCACGCGCCGCGCCCGTAAATATGTTCCTCATCTTCGCTCGACGCAAAGAACGGCGGCACCGTATCCATGTGCGTCGAAAGCACGACGGCGGGCGCGCCCCATTCGGCATACACGTTGAAACGTTCGGCCGTTACCGCCATCGCTTCCGCCTTGCCGTCGGAACCCGCCGCCAGGCCGGAGAGATAGTGCAGCAGGTATTCTCCCACCTGCTTCTCGTTCTCCGTGATCGACTCGATGTCGACCAGCTCGCGCGTCATTTCAAATGGATGCATGATTGTTTCTTATGTAGCACAGGCTTCAGCCTGTGGGTTTTGCATTTGTGAGTCCTCAATGCAGCATGGAACCCAGGCCGTACGGTCATGAAATCCGGAAAAACCCACAGACTGAAGTCTGTGCTACTAAGAACTCGATCGATTGTAATCCTCGGAAAGGAATGGCGCGCAGGGAAAGTAGCAGGACGCGGGAGGACAAGGTGCGCCTTGCTCCTCGATAGCGCTCCACCCGATTCCTCGGATGACAGTGGGCCAGTGTTAGCCAAGCCCCCCAGCCGCCTCGGCGGGACTGCCGTCGGCGACTTCGGCGGAAATTTCTGCTGCACCTTTCGCTCGGGCCTCCGAAGCTCCTCGGAACCTCGGCCCGGCTACTCATTGCTTCCGCACCTCTACCAGGACTTCCCCAAGATAGCACTCCCTAATGTAAGCGGTCAAATTCAGGTTGGAGATGTTGTGGCGCAGGCTTCACAGGCTGCGGAAAAACTCAAAGCGCTGTCATTCTGAGCGAAGCGAAGAATCTCTCCTTGTTTCTTTGCTTATACTTAAATCGAAGAGAGATTCTTCGCTTCGCTCAGAATGACAAAACAAGACATTTTTTCCGCAGCCTATTCGGCTTGTGGGGGTTCGTCCCAGCAAGGACCAGAAACCGCAGGCTGAAGACCTGCGCCACTGGCTTCTCCGGCACGCATCGAGGCTATTTTCAAAACTATGGAAGGATGTATCTCAGAGGACACGCCCAAAATCCGGGCTAGTTCCCTTTGTTTCGAATTCCGTCTCCCGTATCCGCGCGGAGCGATTGAACGACCGCCAGAGCATTCTGCACGTCGTCGGCTTTATCCCCAGTCGATTGTATGCTGGAAAGATCGAAGAATCGGCCCGACGCCAAAGCGCCCAATTTGCGCTTCGCTTCAGGAGCAAGAGCAGCGCAGGAATAGATCACGACGAGGCCGGCTAATTCGAACGCAGCATACTGGCTCTCCAGGGCGGAGACAGGCAGAGCTTCGCCGCTCACATGAAACACCTCGAAACGATCGTCGAATAGCGCGCGCTCCAGGCGCGTGGCGAGTCCCGGATTGTTTTCCACGAGGATCAGACCAGGAAAGTGGCCGTGACGCTTGTAGCGGTCTGTGGCGGTCACTGGCACGTGTTCCTGCGTGATGCGGTCTTCATTGGCGACGGTTTGGTCGGCCAGGTCGGCGCGAATCATTCCGGCGCCGAGCGTGGCGTTCGAAATCGGATCGATCAGGATGAAGCTGCCGGTGATGCGGTTCTGCGTGTAGGGATCGAAGAAGAGCGGGCTGACGGTTTCGAACTCCACGTAGGCGATGTCGTTCATCTGCAGGCTGCTTACCGGCTCCTGCACCAGCGTGTTGACGTTGACGCGGTAGTGGATCTGGAGCGCCTTGGCGCGGACCGTGCGCGAGGTGTGCTTGAGCAGATAGCTTTTCCCCGGCTCGGCGGGCTCGGCATTGAACCACACCACCATGGCATCGAAGTGCCGCGACACGCGCGGCGGATGCGCGGGCGAGACAAGCATGTCGCCGCGGCTTAGATCAATTTCGTCTTCAAGCGTTACGGTGACAGACATCGGCGGAAACGCTTCCGGCGCGTCGCCGTCAAACGTGACAATCGATTTCACGCGGCTCTTGCGTTCGGACGGAAGAGAGACGACCGGATCGCCTGGATGAATTACTCCGCTGGCCACCGGACCCGCGAAGCCGCGAAAGCTCGCGTCCGGCCGAATCACGTATTGCACGGGAAAACGCACTGCATCCGAGGGCGTTTCCATGCGGATCGGGACCGTTTCGAGGTGTTCGAGAAATGTCGGCCCGTGGTACCAGGGCATGTGCGCGCCGCGCTCGACCACGTTATCTCCCGCGAGCGCGCTGATCGGAATGGTCACGACATGCGAGACAGCGAGCTGCTTTGCCAATGCGTCAAAATCTTTTTGCAGCTTGAGAAAAACTTCCTCGCTGTAATTCACGAGGTCCATCTTGTTGATCGCCACGAGCACGTTCGGTATGCCCAGCAGCGACGCGATGTACGTGTGCCGCCTCGTCTGTGCGAGAACGCCTTTGGAGGAATCGATCAGAATCACCGCTAGATTCGCGGTCGAGGCGCCGGTGGCCATGTTGCGCGTGTACTGCTCGTGGCCGGGCGTGTCCGCAATGATGAATTTCCGCCGCGGTGTTTCAAAATAGCGATACGCAACGTCGATGGTGATGCCCTGCTCGCGCTCGGCTCGCAGACCGTCGGTGAGCAGCGAAAAATCCACCGCGCCCGTGGAGCGATTGATGCGGCTCTTTTTTACCGCGGCCATCTGATCTTCAAATACAGATTTGGAATCGTGCAGCAGCCTGCCGATGAGCGTCGATTTGCCGTCGTCCACGCTTCCCGCCGTCGTGAAGCGAAGCAAGATCCTTCTCCAGGTTCCGCTCCATGAAGGACTCGAAGCCCCAGGCTTCCGTGATTCGCGGCGAGGCTCATCAGAAGTAGCCCTCGCGCTTCTTGATTTCCATCGAGCCTTCCTCGTCGTGGTCGATGACGCGATTTTCGCGCTCCGACCGGCGGAACGAAATCATCTCCTCGATTATTTTGGGAACAGTATCGGCTGTCGAGCGAATCGCGCCCGTGCACGGAACGC
This sequence comes from uncultured Acidobacteriota bacterium, assembly GCA_963832265.1. GTDB lineage: Bacteria > Acidobacteriota > Terriglobia > Acidiferrales > UBA7541 > Palsa-360. The sequence continues at coordinate 795,201 of CAWHTN010000020.1, read as the reverse complement.
ATCCGAGCGAGCGCATGCGCACGACCATACGCTGCGTCTTCTCTCCCGGCAGGAGGTCCCACTTATCGTAGGCCACGACGATCGAGCCGCCGCGAATCACGACGTTGTGCTCTTTCGCGAAATACAGCGGCACGATCGGAATTTTTTCGAGATAGATGTAAAACCACACGTCCGCTTCGGTCCAGTTTGAGAGCGGAAACACGCGAATGCTTTCGCCCTTGTTGATGCGCGAATTGAAAATGTTCCACAGCTCGGGCCGCTGATTTTTCGGATCCCACTGCCCGAACGAATCGCGGAAGGAATAGACGCGTTCCTTGGCGCGGGATTTTTCCTCATCGCGCCGCGCGCCGCCGAATGCCGCCGTGAAATCGCCTTCGGCCAGCGCGTCGAGCAGCGATTTGGTTTTCAAGAGCCCGCAACATTTCTGCGTCCCCAGCACAAACGGATTCGCCCCCGCGTCGAGTGCTTCCTGATTCTTGTGTACGATCAGCTCCGCGCCAATCTCCCGCGCGTAGCGATCGCGAAACTCAACCATCTCCGGAAATTTGTAGCTGGTATCGATGTGCAACAGCGGAAACGGAATTTTCCCCGGAAAGAAAGCCTTCTGCGCGAGACGCAGCATTACCGAGGAATCCTTCCCGATCGAATACAGCATCACCGGCCGAGCAAACTCCGCCACCGCCTCGCGCAGGATGTGAATGCTCTCCGCCTCCAGCGCCCTGAGGTAATTGATCTTCTGCGGCGTCAAAGACGCAGGCCGCTCGCCGCCGCCATTCGTAGAGGAAGTGCTCACAGTTTCCTTTGATGTGTCCGCCATCGACGTCGATTCCTGCCGTCCGCTTCTACAGCGATCCTTTTCGTCCTAAAACAAAAAACCCACCGACCAGGGGTTCCGGTGGTGGGTGCGTATCATTGCCAGTCTCAAATCTTTGCGCCGGCGTGACTACCCTCTCCACCCTGCCCTCGGACAAGCGCGACAAGCCACCTGGCAACAACAATACGCGCCGACCTCTGCGGAGTGGAATACGGATTGCATGCCATTTAGATTACCCGAACCGCAAATTCGTCGCAAGGCGAAACTCCGCCAGCCCATAGAACCAGATCAGCGCCGTCTCTAACTGTTCCTCTAAAACAAGGCCCTGTAGTACCGGTAGGAATCGCTCTCGGAGAGCATTATCCAGCCGCCTTCAAATTTCGTGGTAAGGAAAAGATACCGGACCGGCTGGCCGTCGGGCGGCGGTCCGCCATCCACGGAAATTTCGGTTCGAACAACCATGGCATCGCGCCATCCATGCGCCGAGACAGACACGAACTGAACATCGGGCATAACGGCAGGTAAATCCAACGGTTGGACAGGCTTCCCGGCGCGATAATCCGCAACACGTTGCGCCACATCCTTAGGACCTCTGCCTGTGTAATCCTTGACCAGCCAGGTCCGGAGCGCCGCGCGCCCTTCCTCCGTTACGTTCGGAAGATGCAGATAGACGCGACCGGCGAACAGTCCTATGAGGAGCACGCCAGCTACGATCGCCTTCCAGCCGGTCAACTCGAAGCGGACTTCCGTCATAGCGCGCCTTTGAAGATCAATTCAAGTGTCTTCACTATTTTGCCGCATTTTCAGAGTTGCTCGGCATAGCCGTGAGGCGCGGGAATCAATAAGTCAACAGCAACGATCTGGAATTTGCGCTAGGGAGCGGAAGGGGCCGCCGGGAAAAACGCCTGTTGAACCTCGATGATAATGTCCCCTTTTCTCCTCGTTTGAAATGTCCCCTAATAAGCGGCCTCGGAAGGAGGCCGGATGGGGAGAATAGGGATGAGCAAGAAGGAACTGCGTCGAGTAGAAGTGCTGGCACGGGTGAAAAGCAAAAAGCTGAAGGTGGTGGATGCTGCGAGTCTGGTGGGAGTAAGTTACCGGCACGCGAAGCGGCTGTGGAAGCGGTATCAGGAAGAAGGTGCAAGAGGGCTGAAGCATCGCAGTGCGGGACGAGCGAGCCCGCGGGCCAAGCCGGCGAGGTTTCGACGGCGGGTAATGAAGCTGGTGCGGGAGAAATATGGGGAAGGCGAGGGAGAGCGATTTGGACCGACGTTGGCGGCCGAACATCTGGCGAGTGAAGACAGGCTGCAGATCGACGCGGAGACCTTGCGGCGATGGATGTTGGAGGAAGGGCTGTGGAGTCGGCAGCGTAAGCGGAAACCGTATCGGCAGCGGCGAGAGCGACGGCGACACTTTGGGGAATTGGTGCAGATGGACGGAAGTTTTCACGATTGGTTGGAGGAGCGTGGTCCGGACGGCTGCATGATGAACATGACCGACGATGCCACCAGTGAGGTGGAGTTGCGGCTGGGCAAAGAAGAGACGATTTGGGCGGCGGCGAACATGTTGCGGGCCTGGATCAAAAAATATGGAGTGCCGCAGGCATTGTACGTGGACTGGAAAAACCTGTATAAACGGGCGCCCACAGAGCGCGAACAGCTGCGGGGCGAGGAACCGGTCACGCAATTTGGGCGCATGTGCGAGAAGCTGGGGATCACGATCATAGCGGCAGGGTCCCCGCAGGCCAAAGGACGAGTGGAAAGCAACCACGGCACGCATCAGGACCGCTTGATCAAGAAGATGAGGCGGAAAAAGATTGGCACGCACGAGCGGCGAACATATATTTACAGCAGGAATATCTGCCGGAGCACAACCGGCGATTTCGGCATGTGGCAGCGGAGGGGGAGAACTATCACCGCCAAGCACCGAGCGTGGCGGAGCTGCGGGAAGTCTTCCGGCTGGAGAGCGAACGGATCATCAGCAACGACTGGGTGGTGCGATACGACAATCGGTTGTTTCAGGTGCAGGTGCCGAGTCGGAAGTGCGCACCGGCGCAAGGGAAGGTGGTGGTCTGTGAGTGGCAGGACGGAACAGTCGAGATCGAATATCGCGGACGCAAGTTACCGTGGAAGGAGATTCTCAGCGCGCCGCCACGGCCGTCGGCGAGTGGGGGCAGGGCCGCTGTTTCGGGTTGCGGCCTGCGCTGCGCCCTAAACGCGCCGCATAAACCGCGGCGCAGGGCTCCGCTCCGGCCGCAACCCGAAACAGAACAAAGCAAGAAGAAGCAAATGCAAAAGAAATAAAAAAGGGGACATTTCTAACGAGGTAACAATGGGGACATTTTTAAAGAGCTTTGACACCGCCGGGAAAAACGCCTTGACACAAACTTGGGGCCTACGTATACTTTCTTCGCTGGACACGTGGCGATTTAAGGCAACTTGCTCCACGTAAAAAACTGCTAAAGAGTCGGACGAGCACTCAGAAAGAGTTTTTGAGCCCTCCCCCTCTTTGGCGCGGAGGGTTTTGCTTTTTAGGAAGCCCCTCCTGCGCCGCCAACCTGCGGCAGTTCACCAGCCAAAAAGTATGGAGCGGATTCGCCCGCCGCGCCATCTCATTGCTTTGCGGGCCGAACGCAGGAGGCCAAATGGCCGAACATTATCAGTTGAAATGCCGTGAATGCGGCAAGCTCTGGGGCAATCAGGCGCGGTCGTTCTGCGACGAGTGCCTCTCGCCGCTCGAAGTGGTTTACGATCTGGACGCCATTCGCCCCATTTTTACCCGCAAGAACATCGAAGCCGGCCCCACGAACCTCTGGCGCTACAGCGCGCTTCTTCCCCTCCCTGAAGATTATCAAGGAACTATCCCGGCAGGCTTCACGCCGCTGGTGCAGGCGCGCCGCCTCGGCAAGCAGCTCGGCACGACCAATCTCTATCTGAAAAATGACGCTGTCTGCTTCCCCACTCTCTCCTTCAAGGACCGCGTGGTGGCGACCGCGCTCGCGGCGGCGCGCCGATTTGGTTTCCAAGTGGTGAGCTGCTCTTCGACGGGCAATCTGGCGAACGCCGTGGCCGCGCAAGCCGCGCGCGAAGGCTTCGACGCGTGGATTTTCATTCCCGCCGACCTCGAGCCCGCGAAAGTAACCGGGACGCAAGTCTTCGGCGCGAAGCTGGTGCGGATCAATGGCAACTACGATCAGGTGAACCGGCTGTGCTCCCAGGTCGCCGAGAAATTCCGCTGGGGATTCGTGAACGTGAACCTGCGGCCCTACTACGCCGAAGGCTCGAAGACCGTGGGCTACGAAATTGCCGAGCAGCTCGGCTGGCGCCTGCCCGACAACATCGTGTGCCCGATGGCGGGAGGCTCGCTGATCACGAAAATCCGCAAGTCGTTCAACGAACTCGTCGCGCTGGGCCTCGTCGAGGAGAAGAAAGTAAAATTCTTCGGCGCGCAGGCGACTGGCTGCTCGCCGATTTCGGACGCCGTCAAGCGCAAGCTCGATCACTTCGAGCCGCAAAAGCCCGCGACGATTGCGCGCTCGCTCGCCATCGGAAATCCGGCGGACGGGTATTACGCCGCGCGCGCGATTCGCGATAGCGGCGGCTGGGCGGAAGACATTTCCGATCCGGAAATCGTCAAGGGCATACAACTGCTTGCCGAAACCGAAGGAATTTTCACGGAGACGGCGGGAGGCGTGACCACCGGCGTCACACAAAAGTTGCTGGAGCAGGGATACATCAATCCAAGCGAGACGACCGTCGCCTGCATTACCGGCAACGGCCTGAAAACGATTGACGCGATTTCGCAGGAGTACACGCTCACGCCGGCGATCGAGCCGCGCCTCACGGTCTTTGAAGCGTTCATCAACGATCGCATGGCGGCCGTCGCTGGAAATTAGGATTTATGGCTCGGGCCTTTAAGATTTTTGTAGCGCCCGCCTTCAGGCGGGCATCTTGGAGTGGCGCAAATGCCCGCCTGAAGGCGGGCGCTACACAAACTTAATTTCAGCCCCTAAGTCAGGAAAACATATCGAGATGAAAATTACAGTCGAAATTCCCTCAGCGCTGCGGCGATTCACCGACGGCGTGCAAACGATTGAATGCAGTTCGGAGACGCTGCCGGATTTGCTCGGCGAAATCGAACAGCGCTTCCCCGCCATCAGCAAGCATTTGCGCGACGATGCGGGACAGGTCCGGCGCTTCGTGAACATTTACGTCAACGAGGAAGACATTCGCTTTCTCGGCGGCAACAGCTACAAGTTTCGCGAAGGAGACCGCGTCCTGGTGGTGCCCTCGATCGCCGGTGGAGCGCCTGCAGATGCTTGTGGATGAAGCAGATGCGCCGCGGAGAGAATCATCTGGCTATCCGGCTGGGAACTTTGGCTTGACAATTTTGGCGGCTGATTTAAGCTGTAATGGCAATGATGACACCGATTCTCAAGGGCATTACGATTACCAAGCGCACGCCCACGTGTTGCCGGGCGGCGCGGACCCCCTTGGGAGCCAAGGATACGCAAGCGCAGTAAGACATCCTTCCAGCTCTTAAACGCGGCCCGCGAAGCCAAAAGCTCGCGGGCGTTTTTGTTTATGGGCGGAAATTCCGGGAAAGGCCGGAAGAAGAAATCTTGACGAGGAATCAATGAGCGCAGCGGCACAAGAAAAAATCGACGCCGTGCAAGCCGGCGCGGAGAGCTGGAGCGCGGAAGAAGTCGTGCGCTGGGCTTTCGCGGAGTTTCATCCGCACGCGGCCATCGCATCGAGCTTCGGCGCGGAAGATGTTGCGCTCATCGAAATCGCGGCCCGCGTGCGCCCGGACATTCGCGTGTTCACGCTGGACACCGATTTTCTTTTCGCCGAGACCTATGAGCTGATCCACAAGATCGAGCAGAAATATGGGATTCGCGTCGAGCGCGTGAAATCGCTCTTCACGCCGGAACAGCAGGCTGCGCAATTCGCTCCGAAACTTTGGACCATCGATCCGAACCAGTGCTGCTCGCTGCGCAAAGTCGAGCCGCTCAAAGCGAAGCTTGCGGGCCTCTCCGCCTGGGTGACGGGAATCCGCCGCGATCAGGCGCCGACGCGCGCGAACGCGAAAAAAATCGAGTGGGACAAATCGTTCGGCCTGGTGAAATGCAATCCGCTGGCGGACTGGACCTGGGAAAAAGTCTGGGAATACGTTCGCGATCACAACGTGCCCTACAACCCGCTGCACGAGCAGAATTATCCGAGCATCGGCTGCGTGCAGTGCACGCGCCAGGTGCAGCCCGGAGAAGATCCGCGCGCAGGACGCTGGTCGGGCTTCGCGAAAAAAGAGTGCGGCCTGCACGCTCCTGAGTAGCACAGACTTCAGTCTGTGGGTTTCCATTGGAGCTTGGCAAAATTGTGGCGTTGAGTGGTATTTCGGCCTTGTGCGGTCTGTCGATCCTGGCTTTCGCGATCAGCCTGGGCATGCTGACAGAACCCCACAGACTGAAGTCTGTGCTACTGGAGACGTTGCGTAAGAGTTGAAATGACGATGAGTTTGTTTCCCATGTTCGTGAAGCTCGAAGGGCGCCGAGTCCTCGTGGTCGGCGCCGGATCCGTGGGCGAGGCCAAGATCGAGAGCCTGCTCGCGACGGAGGCGTCCGTGCGCGTGGTCGCGCCGAAGGCCACGCCGCGCGTGCGCGAGTGGGCCCGCGAAGGGCGCATCGAATGGGAAGCGCGCGAATACAGGCCGGCCGATTTTGCGGGCATGTTCCTGGTGATTGCGGCGACGGGATCGCCCGCGCTGCATGATGATATTTACGCGGAGGCCCGAAGCAGGGGCGTGCTCTGCAACGCGGTGGACGAGCCGGAGCGTTGCGACTTCTACTTCCCCGCAGTCGTGCGCCGCGGTGAATTGCAAATCGCGATTTCCACCGGCGGCCTGAGTCCCGCGCTCGCGCAACGTTTGCGCAAGGAACTCGAACAGCAATTCGGTCCGGAGTGGGAAGAGTGGGTCGCGCAGCTCGGCCGCACGCGCGAGGAATTGCAAAGCATTCCGATGCCGCCGGAGCAGCGCAAGCGTTTGCTGCACCAGTACGCGAGCCTGGACCCGAAGCCGCATTAGGTCGAGTGGCACAGGCTTCAGCCTGTGGGGGTTAGACGTTGCAAGGACTAAAATCCACAGGCTGAAGCCTGTGCCACTGTGAAAACAAATGGGAGCAGTCAGCGAAATGGCGGAAAAAGTCTATCTCGTGGGAGCGGGACCGGGCGACCCGGAATTGCTGACGCGCAAAGCGTGGCGCGTGCTTCAATCTTCCAACGTCGTGCTGCACGATGATCTCGTGCCGCAGGAACTTTTGCGCGTCCTTCCGCCGACGGCGCAGCGCGGTGAACGTCGGAAAGCGTTGCGGGGCGAAAGGAATTTCGCAGGCCGAGATCAATGCGCTGATGGTGCAGTTGGCGCGCGAAGGGAAAATCGTCGCGCGGCTCAAGAGCGGCGATCCGCTGCTGTTTGGCCGCGCAGGCGAGGAAATGGAAGCGCTGCGCGCGGCGGGGATCGAATTCGAGGTGATTCCAGGAGTCACCGCGGCGCTCGGCGCGGCGGCTTCGGCGCAAATTTCGCTCACGGACCGGCGGCACGCCTCGCGCGTCGTATTCGTCACGGCGCATCGCGAGGGCGGGACGGGACTCCAGCAACGAGCGGCACGTGGCCGCCGACACAACGTACGTCATCTACATGCCGGGTAATCGCTACGCCGAACTTGCCGCGGAGTTGCAGGCCGCGGGAATCGGCGCGGAAATTCCGTGCGTCGTGATTTCGCGCGCGACCACAAAGGACGAAACGATTTTCCGCACAACGGTCGGGCAATTGCCGGAGTGCCCGGCCGCGGCGTCGCCGTCGCTGCTCGTCGTGGGAATCGCCGCCGGTGTCGCGGCAGAAGCAGATGCGCACGGCAGAGAATTTTCAAGCGAGCTCGGCGAAGAAATCTTGCAGCTTGCTCTGCAGCATCCATACCATGATCTCTACGGGAGGGGCGGTGTCGAATAATCGAGTACGAGTGGGAATTCTGGGCGCGACCGGAATGGTCGGCCAACGATTTGTTCAAATGCTGGAGCATCACCCGGAATTCGAGATTACTGCTCTGGCGGCGTCGGACCGTTCGCAGGGAAAATCGTATGGCGAGGCCTGTACCTGGCGGCTGGTGGGCGACATGCCGGCCTTCGTGAAAGCGATGGTCGTGCAGCCGCCGCAGCCGCCGCTGGATTGCGATGTCGTGGTCTCGAGTTTGCCCTCGGATGTCGCGCGCTCCTCGGAAGAAGCTTTTGCGCGCGCCGGATATCCCGTCATCAGCAACGCATCTTCGTTCCGGATGGACGAAGACGTTCCCCTGCTGATTCCCGAAATCAACGCCGACCATTTAAAAGTGCTGGATCGCCAGAAAAGTGAGCGCGGGTTTTCGACCGGCTACATCGTCACGAATCCGAATTGCTCGACGATCATCATGGCGCTGGCGCTCGCGCCGCTGCACGCGAAATTCGGCATCGAAGCCGTGATCGCGACCACGCTGCAAGCTGTTTCCGGCGCGGGCTATCCCGGCGTGCCTTCGCTCGACGTCGTGGACAACGTGCTTCCCTTCATCGACGGCGAAGAGCCGAAGATGGAAAGCGAGACGCGCAAAATTCTCGGCCGCCTCGGGAACAATTCCTTCGAGAACGCGCCGTTCCCCGTGAGCGCGCAATGCCATCGCGTGAATGTGGCTGACGGCCACATGGTGGCCGTGCGCGTAAAGCTGGCCAAGCGCGTCTCGATCGAAGAGGTTCGCGAGGCGCTCGCGTCGTACACTTCGGTTCCGCAGAAACTCAAATTGCACACCGCTCCAAAGCATCCTGTCCTTGTGCGCGACGAAAAAGATCGGCCGCAGCCGCGCATGGACCGCGACGCGGGCGGCGGCATGAGCGTCACCGTCGGGCGCCTCTTCCCTGACAGCGTATTCGATTACCGGTTCGTCGTTCTCGGGCACAACACGATTCGCGGCGCGGCCGGCGCGGCGATCCTGAATTTGGAATTGCTGCAAGCGCGCGGCCTGCTCCACGGAAAATCGGCGCGCGAAAATGCGGCCCCTGCCGAAGCGAGGGTGCGATGAGCCGTCCGATCCAAGTGATGAAATTCGGCGGCACTTCGGTCGGCGACGCCGGCCGAATCCGCAGCGCGGCGGCGATCGCGGCAGAAGCGTCGAAAGAGCGCGCGGTCGTCGTGGTGGTTTCCGCGATGTCCGGCGTGACGAACACACTGATCGCGGCGGCTGGAAAAGCAGCGACCGGCGACGAAGCCGCGGCCGAGGCGCTTACCAGAGCGCTGCAGGAAAAACATCACGAAGCGATAGGCAATCTGATTTCCGACATCGAAAACCGGAGGCAACTGCTCTCCGAAATCGACGCATTGATTGAACGCGCCGCGAATTATTGCCGCGGCTGCTCGCTCCTGGGCGAACTCTCGCCTCGCGCGCTCGACGTGATTGCAGGCACGGGAGAACGCCTCACTGCGAGGATGGCCGCTGCTGTGCTCCGCGAAATGGGCCTCCGCGGCGTGGCGTTTGACGCAACCGAATTGATCGTGACCGATGAAGTTCACGGCGGAGCGCGGCCGCTGGCCGCGCCAACGCGAAAGAAAACGCAAGCGGCGCTTTTTCCTTTGCTCGAAGCTGGGGGGATTCCCGTCGTCACCGGTTACGTTGCCGCGACGGCGAAAGGCATTCCCACAACGCTCGGCCGCGGCGGCTCGGATTATTCCGCGACGATTCTAGGCGCGGCGCTCGACGCAAGCGAAGTGATCATCTGGACGGACGTGAATGGCGTGTTGACCGCGGACCCGCGCATGGTTCCCGACGCCGCTACTCTCGACGAAGTTTCCTACACCGAAGCAGGCGAACTCGCGTTCTTCGGCGCGAAGGTGCTCCATCCGATGACGCTGCGCCCGGTGATTGAAAGCGCGATCCCCGTGTGGATTCGCAACAGTTTTCAGCCGCAGCTGGCCGGAACCAAAATCACGCACTCCGTGCGGCCCGCGCCGCAAGGCGTGAAAGCCGTGACGGCGACGCGCGACGTGGCCATGATTGCCATCGCCGGCCCCGGCATCATCGGCGTGCCGGACATTGCCGCGCGCATTTTTACGGCGAGCGCGTCGGTGCACGCGAATATCGTGATGATTTCGCAGTCGTCCTCGCAGGACAGCATTTGCTTCGTCGTGCAGGCCGCCGACGCGGCGCGCACGGAAGAAGCCTTGCGGAATGCGCTGTACGAAGACGTGCACCAGCACGACCTCGAACATATCAAGGTGAACCGCAACGTGGCCATCGTCGCGGCGGTCGGCGAAAACATGGCCGGAACGCCGGGCATCGCAGGCCGCGTCTTCAGCACCCTCGGCAAGGAAGCGATCAACATCATTGCCATCGCGCAAGGCTCCTCCGAATACAATATTTCCTTCCTCGTGGAATCGGGCGGAATGGAAAAGGCCGTGAAAGCGCTGCATCAAGCCTTCGGCCTCGGCCGGCAGGAAAAAGACGGCGGCGCGCGCACCGTCGCGCAGGTGACGTCCTAAAATCGCCGCAGCGTTTGAAACCTGGGAACGCCAATCTCCCGATTGGCGTAAAGCAAGCAGCCAATCGGGAGATTGGCGTTCCCAGGTGATATCACAGTCGCAATAGAAACGCGCTTCCCTACATGTTGAATTCAGCCGCGAATAAACGTCGCGTCGCCGGGATCGGCGGCCAGCGCCATCTTGGCGCGTCCATCTGCGGCAAGGTTCTCGAGGATGAGATAGATGCTTTCGGCGGAATCCGCGGCTCCGATTGCTGCGGCGATTTGGTTCGCCGTCTGCGGAGTATTCGAAAGAACTGCGAGCGCCTTGGACTGCAGGCTGAGCACGGCTGCCGCCGCTTTCTTTCCTGCCTCGACGCCCGGCTGGTTGTACGCGTTAATGTGGATCAGCGAGGCGTAGAGGCCGACCGCACGCTCGAACAATGCGATCAGTGCGCCGATTGTGCGCGCATCGACTCGGCGAATCGTGATGGTCATGGACTGGCGGCCGTTTCCGTACAGTGCTTCGCGCGTGCCGACCAGGAAGCCGTGCAGATAATCTCCCGCCGTCACGCCAGGCTCGACTTCCAACGGCGAGCCTCCGGACTCGAGCACTCGCACGAACGTGACGAAGAAATTGTTCACGCCGTCGCGCAATTGCTGCACGTAAGCGTGCTGGTCGGTGGACCCTTTATTTCCGTAGACCGCGATTCCCTGCTCGACGCGGCGGCCGTCGAGATCGAGCTGTTTGCCCAGCGATTCCATCACCAGTTGCTGCAAATAGCGGCTGAAGAGAAGCAGGCGGTCCTTGTACGGAAGAACGACGAGATCTTTCTTTCCTTTTCCGTCCGTCGCCACATACCACATCAAGGCCATCAGCGCGGCGGGATTGCGCCGCGTGTCGTGAACGCGCGTGGCGGCGTCGCAGGCCGCCGCTCCAGCGAGCATGCGGACAATATCGATTCCCTGCAATGCCGCCGGAAGCAAGCCCACCGCTGAGAGTTCGCTCGTCCGGCCGCCGACCCAATCGAACATGGGAATGCGCGCGAGCCACGCTTCCGAATCCGCTTGCTTGTCCAAGTGCGATCCGGCCATCGTGACCGCGACAGCGTGCCGCGTGAAATTCAAATTCGCGGCGCGATAGCCTTCGGCAACGACCACCATTCCATTACGCGTGTCCGGAGTTCCGCCGCTCTTGCTAGTTACAATGACGAGCGTTTCCGGAAGGAGCCCCTTCAGCGTTTCCAGCATGCGCGCGATGCCGTCAGGATCGGTGTTATCGATGAAGTGCATTTTCATGCGGTCGGAAGAAGGTTCCCCTAGCGCATCGCCGACGAACATCGGGCCGAGCGCCGAGCCGCCGATGCCGATCGCCAGCACCTGCGTGAATCGTTCCGCCTTGGGCGGCTTGATTTTGCCCGCGTGCACGCCCGCGGCAAATTTTTGAATGGATTCCACGGTGCCGGTAACTTCCAGGGCGATTTCTTTCGTCGGCGCGAGCTGCGGCGCGCGCAGCCAGTAATGCCCCACCATTCGTTTTTCGTCCGGATTGGCGATCGCGCCGCTTTCCAGAGCGTCCATGTCCTTGAATGCTTTTTGCATGGCGGGTTCCATCGAGGCAAGGAACGCTTCGTCGAAATGCATGCGGCTGATATCCAGCGAGAGATCGAGCGCATCCACGCGGCAGAAATACTGGCGGTAGCGTTTCCAAAGTTCGGGTGCGTCCATGGAGTCTCCCTGGGTTTTAGTAGCACAGGCTTCAGCCTGTGGGTTTTGGTGCTTGCGAGGACTAAACCCCACAGGCTGAAGCCTGTGCTACTTAACCCCTATCGCTTCGCGGCTTGAATTTGTTCCTTCGCAGCGGCGACGACGTTCTCGACGGTGAAGCCGAAATGTTTCAGCAGCGCTTTGATCGGCGCGGAAGCGCCAAAACTGTGCATTCCGATGCTGCGGCCCGACATGCCCACGTATCGCTCCCAGCCAAATGTGGTGGCCATTTCAACTGAAACGCGCGCCTTGACTGCGGGCGGCAGAACGGAATCGCGATACGCCTGGTCCTGCTTCTCGAACAGTTCCCACGACGGCATGCTGATGACACGCGCCTGGATCCCTTCTTTCGAAAGCTGCTCGAACGCCTCAACGCACAGCGAAACTTCGCTGCCCGTGGCCAGCAGAAGCACTTCGGGACGCGCTCCGGCGTTTTCGGCAAGCACGTAGGCGCCGCGCGCAAGCCCGGCGGCGGGAGCGAATCGCGCGCGGTCGAAAGTGGGCAGCGCCTGGCGCGTCAAGACCAGCAAGCGCGGGCTCGTGCTGAAGCTGCATGACCACCTTCCATGCCTCAATCACTTCATTGGCGTCCGCCGGGCGCAATGTGATCAGGCCGGGCGTGGCGCGCGCGATCGCCAGATGCTCGATCGGCTGATGAGTCGGCCCATCTTCGCCGACGCCGAGCGAATCATGCGTCAGAATGTAGATGACCGGAATTCCCATGATCGCGCTCAACCGCATGCCGCCGCGCATGTAATCGGTGAACACGAAAAACGTGGCGCCGAAGGGACGCACCTTGGTCAGGCTCATGCCGTTGATGATCGCGGACATGGCGTGCTCGCGTATCCCGAAATGCAAATTACGGCAGGAATAGCTGCCGGGCTGAAATCCGGTCGCGGACTCGAAGGTGAGCAAGGTCTTGGTGGAGGGCGCGAGATCGGCCGAACCGCCAATCAACCACGGAACATTTTTTGCAATCGCGTTTTCAACTTTGGCGGAGGAGTCGCGTGTGGCCAGTCCCTTCGCATCGGCGGGAAAGGACGGCAATTCCTTGTCCCAGCCATTCGGAAGCTGGCGGTGCTCCATGCGCGAGATTTCGTCGGCCAGTTCGGGATAGGAGGCGCGGTATTCGCCGAATCGCGCGGTCCAATGATCGCGGTCTGTCTTTCCTCGAACGCCGATTCCCTTCTGGAATTGTTCGTACACGCCGTCGGGAATCAGGAATTTCGCGTCCTCGGGCCAGCCGTAGACGCGCTTGGTCAGCTTGACTTCCTCTTCGCCGAGCGCCTCGCCGTGCGCCTCCCTGCTGTCCTGCTTGTGCGGCGAGCCCCAGCCGATGTGGCTGTTCACGATGATGATCGTGGGCCGGCCGCTCGTTCCGAGGAACGTGCGGAAGCCTGCGCGAATCATGTCCAGGTCGTTCGCGTCGGTGACGTGCGTGACATTCCAACCGTAAGCGGCGAATCGCGCGCCCACGTCTTCGGAAAACGCCAGCGGCGTGCCGCCTTCGATCGTGATCCGGTTGCTGTCGTAGATCCAGCAAAGGTTGGAAAGCTGGAGGTGTCCGGCGAGCGAAGCGGCTTCGCTGGAAATTCCCTCCATCATGCAGCCGTCGCCGCCGAGCGCGTACACGTTGAAATTGTAGATGTCTTCAAAGCCGGGCTGATTATATCGTGATGCGATCCATTTTCCGGCGAGCGCCATCCCCACGCTGTTTGCGTAGCCCTGGCCGAGCGGACCCGTCGTCGTCTCAACGCCGGTTGTGAGGTGCGATTCGGGATGGCCGGCGCAGCGGCTTCCGAGCTGCCGGAAATTCTTGATGTCCTCAAGCCGGACGGCGGGACCATTAAGAATCTCGAGAGTGTTCTTATCCGCCTCCTTCACTCCCGCAAGATGCAGCACGGAATATAGGAGCATGGAAGCGTGTCCCGCGGAGAGAACGAAGCGGTCGCGATTCGGCCACAGCGGATCGCTCGGATCGTAGCGCAGAAATTCCTGCCACAGGCAGTAGGCCAGCGGCGCCATCGCCATGGGCGTGCCGGGATGCCCGGAATTGGCCGCCTGCACGGCGTCCATGGAAAGTGTGCGGATCGTATTAATGCAGAGCATTTCCATCGGGGTAGCGGCGTTATGAATGGAAGCGCTGGTATCGGTTACGCTCATGCTCGCTCCTTAGCTGCGGCGCGGAAGAAGTCCTCCCGCAGCCCGGCTAGACCTCTACTCTAGCCCAACGCGGATATTGTACGACAGGTTGAATGCCTGGCCGCAATCGGGGCAATTTCCGCCCCAACGAGCCAGATCGTTCCGGCATATTCGCAGGCGTCGCGAATCAATCTGTACCCTCAAAACGGGTCACTATCCACAATATCGGCAACTTTGTGTTAGCAATCAGTTGGAGTATGATGCGCGGCATGCGGGCGCATTTGGGTGTAAAGATTCTTTCGCAAGCCTCTTGAAGACGTTGCTTGCGCCCCACAACCATCCGGAACTGGGCAAAGGAGAGCCATGTCGAAAGACCGCAAGCCTTCCGTCTCGTCCAAAGGCAAAGCCGAACAATTTTTGGGAACGCGCAAGGAGTTCAGCCGGAGATCGCTCCTGAAGAGCGCCGTGGGCGCGGCGGTGGGCGCGACGGCCGCGGGCTTTGCCAGCACGATTGGCGTGCGCGCACAGGTACAAGGACTGTATACCTCCAACGAGCCTCCGGAAATTCCCCTGGCCCTCGGCTCGCTGACGTTTCTCGACAAGAAGCAATATATCCACAACATGGAAGTTATCTCCCACCTGCCCGGCGCCGGCATCAGCGGAGGCGAGCCGCTCATGGCCATGTGGGCCAAGGGCAAGCAGCGATTGTTGCCGGCCGGCGGAGATTTTATCGACGTCAGTGAAGCCAAGAATCCAGTGGCGCTGAATAAGAAGCGCGTGATTCAAGGCGGCGGCGCGGTCGTCTACAACACCAAGCTCAAGAAATGGATCATGATGTGTACCGCGGCGCAGCCGCTCACCAGCGCGAATATTCAATATCCACACGGCCAGTATGACAAGGAATTGCGTGACAAAGTCCTCGCCTATAAAGGGCTCCGCGGAATTCGCAATTACGACATCACCGATCCCAGCAAGCCGAATATGCTTCAGGAATACAACACCGGAGAAAAAGGCAACGGCACCCACCACAACTTTTACGACGGCGGGAAGTACGCCTATCTCGATTGCGGATGGGATGAAACGCTGCGTCTGGAGAATCACCAGCGCCCCTACAGCAACGCGCTCATGATCGTGGACATGTCCGATCCCGCGAACGTACAGGAAGTTTCCAGGTGGTGGGTCCCCGGACAAAAATTGGGCGAGGAGGAAGAATACAAGAAATATCGCTTCGCCGGAGACCATACGTCCTGGACCGGAAATCACGGCGCGATTACCGTGCCCAAGCGCGTCGAAGACGGCGGCACGATCGGCTACGGCGGATTTGGCGCATTCGGGTTTTACGCCATGGATTTGTCCGATATAAAACACCCCAAACCCTATGGCCACATGCAATATGAATTCGACACCTTCGGAACCATTCCGTTCCACACGTGTTACCCAGTGATTGCTGACGCGGCCCATCCGAGGCTCATGAATAAAGTTGTCGCCGTGCACGAAGCGCTGGAAGCGGATTGCCGGGAAAACTATCACACGCCTTACATGATGGACGTGAAAGATCCGAAAAATCCCAAGATCATCGGCTTCTTCCCTCGCCCCGCGGCGCCTCCCGACGCTCCTTATACGGACTTCTGCTTCGCGCGCGGACGTTTTGGTTCGCACAACACGCAATGCTGGCTCGCGCCCGGCACATCCAATCCCGCGATCATCGTGATTGCCTGGTTCAACGCCGGCGTCCGCGTTTTCGATATCTCCAACCCCACCGAGCCGAAAGAGGTTGCGTGGTTCGTGCCTCCTCTCGAGGGCGAGATCAATAACTATGATTCCTGGTGGCGCGGCACGACGGAGAATGTCTTCGTCGAGTTCGACCGAAACCTGATCTGGATCGGGACGCATGAAGGGTCCTATTGCCTGTCCTGCCCAGCTCTGGGCAAGCCCGTAACCGAACCGACAAAAATACAGAAATGGTCGATCCCGCACTGCAATGTCGGATGGGACGACCAGACCGCCCGAAGCTTTTATTTTGGACGGTCCTTGAGCCAGATGGGTTAGGCTAGATTGCTTGCGTGACAAACAAGGACCGGCCGTGTAGCGCCCGCCTTTAGGCGGGCATCTGCTTGAATCTACGGTGCCCGCCTGAAGGCGGGCGCTACAAAGGCCACTGAAAACCATTTCGCCACGCGGCCGCTAGCGGGTGTCACTTCCGGCTGCCAGGAGAAATTAATGCTTCATAAAATCTCTCGAAGGAAATTCACCCACGGTCTGATGGCCGCTGGCGGAATGATGCTCGTCAGCCGCCGCGCACGCGCAGCGGAATTTGAATTGCGCCAGTTCCATAACCAGCCGGCCGACAGCCCGCTGGACAAATGGCTCGTGCAAATGTGGGACGCCGTAAAAACGGAAACGAACGGGCGCGTGCAGGTTCAAACTTTCCCGGACAACAACAAGTTGGCGGGAGGAGATCCGGCCGCGCTCAATATGGTCGTCAGCGGCGAATTGGATTTTTTCACATTAAATGGCGGCTCCATCGGAAATCTAGTGCCGGCGTCAAACGTGCAAGGGCTTCTCTTCGCTTTTCGCACACCGGCCCAGGTGTTTGACTCGCTGGACGGCGATCTGGGCGATTATTTGCGCGAGGAGATGAAAACCAAAGGCATCTATGCCGTTCCAAAAGGGTGCTTCGACAACGGATTCCACCAGATTACCTGCTCGACCCGGCCGATCCGCACGGTGGAGGATTTGCAAGGCCTGAAGATTCGCACTCCGGACGCTCCCATTTACGTGGAAGCGTGGAAAGCCATGGGCGCTTCGCCCGTCGTGGCCAATTTTAACAAGCTGTACGAAACCTTGAAAAATGGCACGGCCGAAGCGCAGACCAACCCGCTGGCCGTCGCGGAATTTCTAAAACTCTACGAAGTGCAGAAGTACGTGAGCATGACCAATCACGGCTGGTCCGGATTCAATCTGCTCGCAAACTGGAAGCTTTGGCAGCGCTTCCCTGCCGACGTGCAGGGGATCATCGAGCGCAACGCCGTCAAATTCGTTCGCTTGCAGCGGGAAGAATTGAGCGCCCTCAACACCGAATTTCGCACCAAGCTCGCGACTCAGGGCATGACCTTCAACGAAGCGGATACTTCCTCGTTCCGTCCCCGGCTGACGTCCTATTACGCCCATTGGAAAGAAACGATTGGAGAGCGCGCCTGGAGCCTGCTCGAATCTCACGTCGGCAAGTTAGCTTGAGTCTGTAGGGGCACGACATGTCGTGCCCCTACAACTGAATTCGCAATTGATCTAAGGGCGCTTCGTAAGAACTCCACATTAAGATTTGAAAGCGGGGCGCCGTCCCCCGCGAAACTTACCTCCCGGCAGGAAGCGCATTCGGCGGCGGTTCATTCTGATCGCGGAAGGGGAGGCGCAATTTTCGCGCAATCTCCGGCCAAAATTCCCGAAGCTCGTCATATCCGATGTCCAACGCGACGTCAGTGGCGATCCCCTCAGCCGCGGGCGCAAAGCCGCGCCGCGCTCCGGGATGATAAAGGTTGCTGACCGATACTGCGCTGACTTCTCCCATCCATTCGGAAAAGTTAAACATGGGCCTGCCGTTGTCCCGGTACGCCACAACGGAGTGAGCCACGGCGTGCAGGAAACGGCGCCCCACCGGCCCTTCGCCCAACCGGTAGTACCGCGGGTCTTCGGAGAAAACAGTGGGATAAGCAAACTCCTTGAAAAATCGGAACTGAATTTCATCGGTGTAACTTGCGGCCAGCCGCTTGGCATATCCCTCGCCGCCTTGGCCAAACGGCGCGTCGTCATTCATGGCCTGTGAAATACCCGCGTCGAATCCAGCGCCCAGGATCGTTTCGGGATCAATGGAATCGTGAAGGAACAAAAAGAATTTATCTTTGATTTCAAGCGAGCAAAGGACGAGGCCTGGCTTGTAGTGCGGAAGGTGAACCGACTGCCGGTCGAGTTTTCTGGTGAAGCGTGCCTATGACCTTCTGGAAGGGCCCGTTGTAATCCTGCAATTGAACCATTGGCGGCGGCTGGACGCACTGCCCGGATGAGTTGAGGACGACCTGTCCCGGCATTTCAACAGGGGCGGCCGGCGGCTGAGGATTTGGCGGAGTATCCTGCGCGCGTACCGAGACACTTCCGGCTAGCGCGGCGACGAAGACCAGTCCCACCGACACCAGACAGACGCAAACATTTGACGCGGATCGGATCGAACAGGAACGATCGACCCCGCCAAAATCCTTCCGTAACTCCATGGGCCCAAGAAAAATCACAATGACGATTATCACTTAACCGTCAGCGTGACGGTAGTGGGGACTGTTGTATTTCCCGACACCGCGTTTACAGTTATCGTGTAGTTTCCCGCGGGAGTTCCTGTACCAGTGTTGACTTGTGGACCTGACGAGCCTCCGCCGCCTCCGCTGATTCCGCAAGCCGTTAGGCCCGACGCCACGGCGAGCAGCAATAAAATCAGCAAGAGCGGTGCGAGGCGCCGGGCGGGGTCGCGCAGCGTCCCAAGTGCAAACCACATTATCCCGATGGCCAATTCCGCTCCCAACAGCAAAGGTGCATGCGGCCATTCACCAAACGGAGACTACCACGAAGGAACCTGACGAGTGCGGTGTCGTGGCAATTGCAAGCATCACGTTCGTGCTTGCGCTCCCTGCGGGGACATTCGTTGGCGTAAACGTTGCTTGCGCGCCTGAAGGAAGCGGCGAGGTGGAAGAGATGGAAAACGTGACAGCCCCGTTGAGCGTAAGCTGACCGTTGGCAGGGGCAAGCATCAGGCTATAGTTGGCCGGTTGGCCGGCTTTTACCGTGGCGCTCTGAGAAGTTGCGCTCACATTGAAGTCCGCCACAACAGGCAGCTCTAACGGACCCGTGGTCCCGCCACCGGGGTTCGGATTGTTCACGGTGACGTTCAACATCCCAGTGTGTGAGAAGTCGCTCGCGAGCAGAGCTGCGGTAAGAGAGGTCGGGCTCACGAATGTAGTGGTGCGCGAAGTATCATTTACTTGAACGGTGGAACCTTGCACGAAATTCGTGCCCGTGACGTTAAGTGTGAGCGCCGCGTTCCCCGCGGGTACGCTCGAAGGGGAGAGGATGGTCTCTTGAGGCATGGGATTGTTCACACTAATCGGCAACGCCGGCGTGGCGCCGCCGCCCGGGATTGGGTTGTTCACCGAAACTTTCAGCGTACCGCCCTGCGTCAAATCGCTCGAGGGAACGGTCGTTTGGACAAGCGTTGAACTCACAAATGTCGTCGTCAGAACGGTCCCATTCACTAAGACACTGGATGATTTATTGAAATTGCTTCCGGTCACCGTCAGGAGGAATGCGTCACCGCCCACCACGGCGCTGGAAGGCGAAAGTGCGTTCTCTTGCGGGACTGGATTGTTCACCGTAAATGTAGCCACGATGGACGGGCCGCTTCCTGGATTCGACACGGTGATCAGCGGCGAGCCAGCGATTGCTATCGCGCTCGCGGGAATATTGGCTTGCAATTCTTCGACGCTCACAAATGTGGAAGTCACGCTCGTTCCATCGAAGGTTACGACCACATTCGGCGTAAAGAAATTACCCTCCAAAGACAATGTGAACGCTGGTCCGCCGGCCGTTGCGCTGGCTGGACTCAGAGCCTCGACCACCGGCTGAACGTTCGCGGCCAAGATAATCAATGTAAGTGGATTGGAAGTGCCACCACCGCCGGCTCCACTTAGAGGATTGGTTACTGTGATGATCCCGAAGGCTGGATTTGCAATGTCGCCCGCTGAAATGGCAATCGAGAGTTGCTGCGCGTTCAGGAAGGTCGTCAGCCGCGCCACGCCATTGAAATTTACAACCGAATTGTTGACGAAGTTCGATCCAACGACCAGAAGAGTAAATCCGGCCCCGCCGGCCACTGCGCTCGAAGGACTCAGGCCCGTAAGCACGGGCGCAGCGTTGGAAGCTGCCACAGGGGGAACATAGAATTCGACCTGCGCGACACCGGCGCCGCCCGCGACCAGGACTTCGCCGTTTGGAAGCAGCTTGAGCGTCGGGCTTGTCCGGTAATATTGCACGGAAGCGGAGGTCGTATAGGTTTCCGAGGCCGGATCGAACAAATACGTCGGATAGTAATTACTCGTGGCAAATACCTGACCATTCGGAAGGAGGACAAACTTGTAGTCCTGTAATATGGCGTCCAAGTTGACCAACGAGCTGATGCGTAGAAAGCGTATTCAAGATGGGATCGAAGATCGTGTGGTTATCGGCAAGAACCCGACCGTCCGCCAGTAGGACCGAGTCAAACGGAGAGATCGTTTGCTGGTCAATCAGACCGCGCGGCCCCACTTGGGTGAACAGGCCGGTGTTTGGATCATATACGTCGTCAGGCCCAACTCCATTTCCAGGACTCCCGGCTTGGGTAATGCCATCCGCAATCAGGACACGTCCATCGTTCAGCAAGGTTGCCGTGTGATTGTATCTCGGCCCCGACATGTTTCCTGCCAGGGTAAATGTTTCCGCTGCGGGATCGTAAAGCTCGGCGGTTGAAGTGTCCTGCTGGCCTGGAATTTGGCCTCCGGCGATGAGAACCTTGCCATTCGGGAGCAAGGTAGCTGTGTGATAGGCGCGCGCGACATTTGGGTTTGACGATGCCTGACGGAATGTTTCGTTAACCGGACTGTAAATCTCCGCGATGGGGACGACACTGGTTCCATTATTTGGTCCCGCGGTATCAGAATATCCCCCAACGACTAAGACAGTCCCATCTCCCAAAAGTGTTGCTGTATGCCCGTGCCGCCCTTGAATGAGCGAACCAGTGGGTGAAAATTTTTCGGTAGAAGGGTCGTAAATCTCAGCGCTGGAATTCACCCGAAGGGTCGCGTCCTCTCCGCCGGTCAGAAGCAGGCGACCGTCAGCCAACTGCGTCGTGGCATGCCCGGTCCGCGGGACGGTCATGAAAACGCTTTGACTGGTGAAAACTCCCGCACTCGGGTCATAGGTTTCAATACTGCTTAGGACCTGCATAAAATAACCGCCTGCAATCAGGACGGTGCCGTTCGGAAGCGCCGTCGCGGTGGGAGACCACCTCGTTTCACCCAGGTTGCCGGTCAGGCTGAACGTTCCGCTCCCCGGGTCATATAGCTCCGCGGCGTTCGTGGTGGAGTTTCCTCCAGCGATCAGAACTTTTCCGTTCAAGAGCAAACTGGCCGTGTGAAACTGGCGCGGAATGTTCAGGCTCCCCGTCGATGCAAATGTTCCGGTGGAGGGATTGTAGATTTCGGCGGCCGGCAATTCCGTCGCCCCAGCCGCACCTCCCGCGATCAATACATTTCCATTCTGCAAGAGAGTAGCGGTGAAGGAAGAGCGCGGACTGACCATCGCTCCCGACTGCGTAAATAAACCTGTGGCGGGATCGTAGAGTTCCGCGAAGCTATTCAAAGTTGCGCCGTCAGAGCTCCCCCCGGCGATCAAAACTTTCCCGGTGCTTAACAGAATCGCTGCGGCGCCTGTGTAGGGGGTCGACAGATTGCCCGTGGTGGGACTGAACGTACCGGAATTCGGATCGTACAATTCTGCCGTATTGGGGTAGACGCAACCCGAGGTACAGCTAGCTCCGCCCGCAATAAGAACCTGGCCGGTCGGAAGCAACGTCGCCGTATGGCCACTCTCGGGCAACACTCATGCTCCCAGTGGCGGCAAAAGTTCCAGCGAGAGGATCGTAAAGCTCCGCGGTCGCAGTCCCTCCACCCGATGCTTGCCCTCCCGCAAAGAGAACCTTCCCGTTCCGCAGAAGTGTAGCTGTCTCAGAGCAACGACCGGTGACCATACTTCCCGTAGGAGTGGACGTCGAAGCAGCAGGGTTATAGATTTCAGCTTGGATACTGGAGGAACCGGCACTGGGTATTCCGCCGCCCGTATAGAGTACTGTGCCATTTGTGAGAAGCGTGGCCGTGCATGGATCGGGGTTTAACAGGCCTGTGTGGACGAATCCGGGTAAGGCTACGGCTGCGGTAGCGCTCTGCGTTGGATCCGCGTTGCTTTTGGCGATAACGTGATAGACCCCCACGGCTCCCGGAGCCAAATACAGTCCTGAGCTGGAGATTGCCCCCCCCGCCGCCCCCTCCAGGATCGTCCAGCTTACAGACGTGTCGCTTGCGCCCGTAACCGTCGCCGTAAACTGCTGGCTTCCATTCGTGGGAAGATTGACGGATGAGGGCGATATCGTGACTGAAACCGCAGCAAATGCCCGAGACGGCGCCAGGCAAAGAATCGCCGTAAGAAAGATCAACCCTGCCTGCACCTGAGGGCGTCGCTTCTTCAACGAACTGATCCTCCGGCGAGTGACCTCCGCTAGAGTTGTATGCACGAGAGCCTCCCGTTTGGCGGTCAGCGGGGCTGGGAACCAACGCCCATCGCGGACGCGAGAGAAATCCAACCAGGTCTGAGCGACCGAAGGCTGCGCTTCGGCCTGAATCGAGGATGCCCAATTTCATCCTGTGGACGGCTTACCTGCTTCAAATAGGAAAGGAACTTCCCCACGTGAACCCAATATATCCTTTCGCCCGCATATTAACAATGTGGTTATCTTCTAATCATTAAACTCGATAAGCACCAAGGACTCGGGGACAGCGTCTCGATCCGTCGGGATCACCGTCTCGATTGGCGGCACAATGTGTCATGAAACGTGACACTTTGTCAAGCCAGACTCCCGAGAGGCGCGGATTCAACCCGCCCCCATCCGACCTTCGTTCACTTTGCCAAATTGAATTCGCGCCAGTGAAATTCAAAGGAGGCGTCGAGGTGGGCCAGCAAGTACGAGACGCTGTGTCTGCCCGGGTAGAGGTGGAATTCGTGGGGAATCTTGAGAGAATCGAGCGTCTCGTGCAGTTCGCTCGCACCGCGGTAGAAGCCGTACGAGTCTTCCGTGCCGCAATCGAAGTAAATTTTCATTTTCAAAAGCGCGGCCGCATTTTTCCGCGCCAGCACAAATGGGCTGTTCAGATCCCAGAATTTCTGGTCGATCGGATTGCCAAACACATTTGCGAGCAGCTCCGCCGCCAGATTCCCCGACGACGCGCCGGCGCTCACTCCCTGGGGAGGGGCTCGCATCAATGCCCCGCTATGCGCGCTGACCGAACCGAACAGCTCCGGATGCGCAAATGCCATTCGCAGGGCTCCGTACCCGCCCATCGAAAAACCTGTAATCCCATGCGCCGCGCGCTCCGTCCGAACCCGATAGGTGTGTTCCACAAACGGAATGAATTCACGGATGAAAAAATCACTGTACGGAATTGTGCCATCCCGCGAGTTGATATAAAACGTATCCGATCCGTCCGGCGCCACGACCAGGAATTCGCCCACCATCTGTTCCCGGCGCAAATCCTGTAAGCTGGTCCACTCCCCGTCCAGAGCGATCGACTGCTCGTTCCCGCCGAGACCATGCAGCAGGTACAACACGGGATATTTTCTTGTCTTTGCATCCGCCGCCGAATAGCTGGCCGGCAGATAAACGCAATATTGCACGGAGGAGCGAAGAAGGGCGCTGTGGAACGCGCGGCAGTCCGCGCGTTCCTGCGAGTGCGCGCTGACCGCAAGCAGTAGCGCCAGGAACAATAATCCCGCAAGGCGTCCCGAACGGTGACTCTGATGGAAAGAGGTCATAAACAAGAAGTTTCCATTGTAGGGGCGCGCGCTAGCTGAAACAAGGGGACTTAACTGAGCTATTCGCCGTCTTACAGAATCCTTATGTGCTGTGCACGACTTCCTAACTTGGGAAGACGCAAGATTCTCATGCAAGGCAGGAACCGAATGGGTGATTTGCAAGACGATACGGTGTGACAAGGCGCACCGCGTGATGTACCTCAAAACGGTCAGAGTGGCATCGAAACGCAACTACCTGGGTGGTATCGTTTTGCAAATACCATGCAGGAGACGGAAAGGATGCCAGATTCGTGAGGTAGTCAGCCGGCGCCGGGAGGAGGTCCAATGTCCATCACGATCTTTCTAATAGTAAATGGCTTGGGCGTCGCTTTTCTGGTCTACGTGCTGGCGAACTTCTGGAAAGAGGGACATCGGCCAAAGGACGATGCCCGGAAGCGTGCGACGGAATTTGGGAGAGGCGATCGGGAAGAACAGATCGTCATGACCCACCCGGTATCTCACTCCGCCCAGGGCGGGATCTCCGTGATTCCGTTTCAGCCGCGACGGCAGGAATTCCGCGTTGGGTCCTCTGCCGTACCACGCGACACCGTGAGTATGCCGGTGAGGCGGATTTCCACAAGGTGAGTGAGAAACAGGTTTAGTCTGCGGGATTAAGATAGGTTGAAGGAAGGACAGCGATGTTAGACACGATTTTTTCCATCTCCACGCTGATATTTTTTGTGTTGTCGGTTTTGTACGTGAAATTCTGCGATGGATTGAGGTAGCGAAAATGCTCGATACAGTCGTATCGCTGGCGGTGTGCGCAGGTTTGCTGATTTATCTTGTATACGCGATGCTGCGCCCGGAAAAGTTCTGACCATGACAAACAACGGCTGGTTCCAAATCCTGTTCTTTCTGTTGGTAGTGCTCGCGCTCACGAAACCGCTGGGGTCGTTCATGACGCGCGTTTTCAACCGCGAGAAAACATTCCTCGACCCGGTCATGCGTCCCATCGAGAAGCTGGCCTACCGCCTGACGGGCGTCGATGAGACGAAAGAGATGCGCTGGACCGAATATGCCGGCGCGATGCTGATGTTCAGCGGCGTCACGATGGTGGTGCTGTACCTCCTCCAGCGCATGCAAGGCCACATAAAATTCCTGAATCCGCAGAATCTTCCAGGCGTAGCGCCGGACCTGGCGTTCAACACGGCCGCCTCCTTCACGACCAACACAAACTGGCAGGCGTATGTGCCGGAAACGACCATGTCGTACCTGACGCAGATGGCGGGCCTCGCCTACCACAATTTTATTTCCGCGGCGGTCGGGATTGCCCTGGCCATCGCCATCGTTCGCGGCATCGCGCGGCGCGAACAAGACACCCTTGGAAACTTCTGGGTGGATATGACGCGCGCGGTGTTCTGGGTCCTGATGCCGATCTGCGTGTTGGGGGCCCTTTTCCTGGTCTGGCAGGGGGTCCCGCAAAACTTTAAGCCCTACGCGACTGCTGAGCTCGTGGATCCGCAAACTGTGCAGACGACCGACTCCAGCGGGAAGACCAGCACGCAGATCGTCAAGGAGCAGACGATCGCGCTTGGCCCCACCGCCTCGCAGGAAATGATCAAGGAGCTGGGAACCAACGGCGGCGGCTTTTTCAACGCCAACAGCGCGCACCCGTATGAAAATCCCACCCCGCTCACGAACTTCTTCGAGCTGGTTTTGATTTTCGCAATCGGGTCGGCTCTGACCTACACGCTCGGACAGATGACTGGCTCGCCTCGCCACGGCTGGGCGGTCTGGTGCGCGATGGCGATATTGTTCCTGATAGGAATCACGGCGGCATACTCGGCCGAGGCGCGCGGGAATCCCCTCGTCCAAAATTCCGCGAACCATGTGCAGCCGGCGGGCAACATGGAAGGCAAGGAAGTTCGCTTCGGCATTGCCAACTCGGCGCTGTGGGCCGTGGTAACAACGGACACCAGTTGCGGCGCGGTCAACTCGATGCATGATTCCTACACGCCACTCGGCGGGATGATTCCACTGATCAACATACTTCTCGGCGAGGTTGTGTTCGGCGGCGTCGGCTCCGGCCTGTATGGAATCGTTGTGTTCATTATCCTCTCTGTGTTCATCGCCGGACTGATGGTGGGACGTACGCCGGAATATCTGGGCAAGAAAATTGAAGCCTTCGACGTGAAGATGGCCATGTTGACTGTATTGATTTATCCGCTGTTGGTCCTAACGTTCACTGCCATTTCAGTGGTAGCGCCCAAGTTTGGTGTATCGAGCCTAACGAATCCCGGACCGCACGGATTGTCGCAAATATTTTACGCCTATGCGGAAGCGGGCGCGAACAACGGCTCGGCCTTCGGCGGAATCAACGCCAACACCCTTTGGTACAACTCGACGTTGGCCACGACGATGCTGTTTGGCCGGTTTTTTATGGTCATTCCCGTGCTGGCGATCGCTGGAAGCCTGGTGCGGAAGAAGCATGTCCCGCAAACCTCGGGCACGTTCCCGGTAACGACGCCGCTGTTCACCGGCCTGCTGATTTCCGTGGTTTTGATCGTCGGCGCACTGACCTTTTTCCCGGCACTGAGCCTGGGCCCGATTCTCGAGCACCTGCTGATGTACGCGGGAAAGACTTTCTGAGGAAGAATAAATGACACCCCAAGCGAGGAAAAGCAAGTCGATCTGGGACGGCGCCATCGCCCGTCGAGCGGCGGGGGATTCGTTCGTAAAGCTGAATCCGGCGACGCTCATGAAGAACCCGGTCATGTTCGTCGTCGAAATCGGCGCGGCGCTGCTCACCGTGGAGCTGGTGAGCCACGTACTCCGTCACACGCAAGGATTTGGATTCGAGTTTCAAATCACGGTCTGGCTGTGGTTCACGGTGCTGTTCGCCAATTTCGCCGAAGCCATGGCCGAAGGGCGCGGCAAGGCGCAGGCGGACACGCTGCGCAAGGCGCGCACGGAGACCATTGCGTATAAATTGAAACCCGACGGGTGCACCGTGGAAATGCCCGGATCCAAATTGCGCGTGGGCGACGTGGTCGTGGTCGCCGCCGGGCAATTTATTCCGGGAGACGGCGAAGTCATCGAAGGCGTGGCCTCGGTCGACGAATCCGCCATCACGGGTGAATCCGCACCGGTGATTCGCGAATCGGGCGGCGACCGCTCCGCGGTCACGGGCGGCACGCGCGTGCTATCCGATGAAATCAAAGTTCGCATCACATCGAATCCCGGCGAGACGTTTCTCGACCGCATGATCAAGATGGTTGAGGGAGCGTCGCGCCAGAAAACACCCAACGAAATCGCACTGAACATTCTCCTGTGCGGCCTGACGATTATTTTCCTGCTGGCCGTCGCGGCCCTGCAGCCCATGGCCATCTATTCGGGCGCGCCGCAAAGCGCCTTCGTGCTGTGGTCCCTGCTGGTGTGCCTGATTCCGACGACCATCGGCGGCTTGCTTTCCGCCATCGGCATCGCGGGAATCGACCGCGTGATTCAGCGCAACGTCATGGCGATGTCAGGCCGCGCCGTGGAAGCCGCGGGAGATGTGGACACTCTGCTGCTCGACAAAACCGGAACGATCACCCTCGGCAACCGGCAAGCGACGGAATTAATTACCGCTCCCGGCGTGACGGACGCAGAACTGGCCGACGCGGCGCAACTCGCTTCACTCGCCGACGAAACTCCCGAAGGCCGCTCGATCGTGGTGCTGGCCAAGGAAAAGTACGGATTGCGCGGGCGGCCATTGTCTTCCCTCGAAGCCACATTCATTCCCTTCACGGCGCAGACGCGCATGTCCGGCGTCGACTTCGACGGCCGCGCGATCCGCAAGGGCGCGCCCGACTCGATCAAAAAGTATGTCATCGAGCATGGCGGCGCAATTCCCGTGGAAGTCGATGACACCGTGCAACTCGTGGCCAGCTCCGGCGCGACGCCGCTTCTCGTCGCGGTCAGCGGCCGGGTCATGGGCACGGTCCGGCTCAAGGACATCGTCAAAGGCGGCATGCGCGAGCGCTTCGATCACCTCCGCGCCATGGGAATCCGCACGGTGATGATCACAGGTGACAACCGCCTCACGGCCGCGGCCATCGCGCAGGAAGCAGGCGTCGATGATTTTCTGGCCGAAGCCAAGCCGGAAGACAAGCTGGCGCTGATCCGCAAGGAGCAGGCCAAGGGCAAGCTGGTGGCCATGACCGGGGACGGCACCAACGACGCGCCCGCGCTGGCGCAGGCGGACGTGGGCCTCGCGATGAACGCGGGCACGCAGGCGGCCAAGGAAGCGGGCAACATGGTCGACCTCGATTCCAACCCGACCAAGCTCATCGAAGTCGTGGAAATCGGCAAGCAAATGCTGATCACGCGCGGCGCGCTGACTACGTTTTCGGTGGCCAACGACGTGGCGAAATATTTCGCCATCATCCCCGCCATGTTCGCGGGCGCGTTCCCGGTTCTACAGGCGCTGAACATCATGCGGCTGAAAACTCCTGAATCGGCGATCTTGTCTGCCGTGATTTTCAACGCGCTGATCATCGTTGCCCTCGTGCCGCTGGCGTTGCGCGGCGTGCAGTACCGTCCCATGGGCGCGTCGGCGCTGCTGCGGTGGAACCTGCTGGTCTACGGCGTGGGCGGCATCATCGCGCCCTTCATCGGCATCAAGCTGATCGATGTGGTCATTACCAGCCTGCGCTGGGCTTGAGGAAGAGAATTCGTCTCGAGGAAACTGCGATGAAAAAGCATTTCATGATTTCGATCTGGATGACCGTTGTGACGACGCTGCTTCTTGGCGTTGTCTACCCCTTCGTGGTGACAGGGCTCGCACAGGTTCTCTTCCCGCGCCAAGCCAACGGCGACCTCATCACGGTGAACGGAAAAATCGTCGGCTCGCACCTCATCGGCCAGCCTTTTTCCTCGCCCGGATATTTTCGCTCGCGCCCTTCCGCGGCAGGCAACGGCTACGATGCAGGCAACTCTGGCGGTTCAAACCTCGGGCCAACCAATAAAATGCTGATCGACCGCATGACGGGCGACGTGCAAAAGGCCCAGGCCGAAAATCCGAACGAGCCGGTCCCGATGGATCTGGTCACCACGTCCGGCTCAGGCCTCGACCCGCACATTTCCCCCGAAGCGGCGGACTTCCAGGTTCCGCGAATCGCTCACGAGCGCAACATCAGCGAAGCCGACGTCCGCGCCCTCGTCGCTAACCATACCGAAGGCCGCCAGCTCGGATTCCTCGGCGAGCCCCGCGTCAACGTGTTGGAATTAAATTTGGATTTAGATACGACGCATCCGATGCACAAGTAGCACAGACTTCAGTCTGTGGGGTTTCGTTCACGAGCCCAAGCGTCGCACGCCAGCCAAGATCAAATGGAACCCCACAGACTGAAGTCTGTGCTACGTAAGGCTACTTCTTCTTCGGCTTGCTCGTGGCAGGACCCACAGGCTCAAACCGGTAGCCCACCCACGGATCGGTATGGATGTACTTGGGATGGGCCGGGTCCGGCTCGATCTTCTTCCGCAGTTGGTTGATGAACACGCGCAGGTATTCCGTTTCATCGCCGTAGTCCGGTCCCCAGACGGCCTGCAAGAGGCGCCGGTGCTCCAGCGGCTTGCCCTGGCTGGCCACCAGGTGGCGAAGGAGTTCAAATTCCTTCGGTGTCAACCGCACCGGGCGGCCCTGAACGAGCAATTTTCTGCGTTCGAAATCAATCTCCAGATCATTCGAAACGTACGTGGGGACAGGCTCGGCCGAAGACGTGCGGCGCAGGGCCGCACGAATGCGCGCCAGAAGCTCTTCCATGCCGAAAGGCTTTACCACGTAGTCGTCGGCTCCCGCATCGAGCGCAAGCACTTTGTCATGCTCCGTATTCCTGACGGTCAGCATGATGATGGCGACGTCGGATTGATCGCGAATTTCGCGGCAGGTGTCGAGACCGCTTTTGCCGGGCATATTGACGTCCAGCAGGACAAGCTCGGGGCGCTCCTTTCGCATCAGCTCGAGCGCTTCTTCCCCGCTTCGTGCTTCGAGCACCGTGTAGCCGTTGCTCGACAGCGTCGTCCGCATCACGCGGCGAATCTGCGGTTCGTCATCCACAACCAAGTATCGTGGGTGTGCTCATTTTTGTTCCGTCGTCCCCCTGAGGATCGGCAAGCTAAAAGAAAACACAGACCCGTGCCCTACCTGGCTGATGACCCCGATCGTTCCCCCATGCGCTTCGACGATCGCTTTGGCGATGGGCAAACCCATTCCCGTGCCCTGCACGCGATAGCGCTGGTCCGTGCCGCGATAAAATTTATCGAAGATCAGCCCGAGCTCCGCCTCGCCAATCCCCGGCCCGTGATCAGCAACGCTGAACTGAACGAATTCGTCCTTCTCTTCGGCGCTGATCGTAATAGGCTGGTCCGGAGAGGAATACAAATTCGCGTTCTGGATCAAATGAACGAGCACTTCCTGCGCGCGCGCGAAGTCCGCGCGGACGCGCAGGTCCGGAGTCTTCAGCTCAATCCGGATCGGACGCGTCCCCAGAACCCCCTTGCATACATCGAGCGCACCGGAAATCAATTCGTCCGCGCGAACAGGTTCGAGTTGAAGTTTGACTTCGCCGGCTTCCAGACGCGCCATCTCCGCGGCTTCCCCGACGAGACGGTTCAGCCGGTCGCACTCTTCATCGATGATGTGGAGCAGTTCGTCGCGCTGGCCCCCGTCGAGCTTGGCCGGGGAAAGCAGCGTGGTGACCGAAGCCTTCATGGACGTGAGCGGGGTGCGGAAATCGTGCGTAATCGCGTCCAGTAGGGCCGATTTCAAGCGTTCGCCCTCGCGGGCCGCTTCGGTCTTCCCTACCATTTCGATGGCGTGGGCCCGCTCGATGGCGACCGCGATCAGCGTGCCCATGGCCTCCAAAGACTCCCGCGAAAGGACCGGGCCTGAAATGCCCATGCTGCCAAGAATCCGCGAGCCGAGCCGCAGCGGAGCAAAGCAGACGCTGTGCTCGGCATCGATCTGCAACTCTTCGCGCGCAATAACCGCTTTCAAAAACGCCGCATCGAGCTGTGGCATATTCATCCCGGAGCGGTAAACTTTTTGCTTGTCCGAAAGGAACAGCGCCGCCGCTCCCACCTCAAATGTCTCCACGATCTGGCGTGGGATGGCGTTCAACAATTCGATGGGATTTCCGGCGCTTAGCAGGCGCTGGCTGAATTTATAGAGGCGCTCCACTTCGTGGCGCCGGCGGTTGGCTTCGGCGGCCTGGTTTCGCGCGCGAGAGGAGAGATCGCTCGCAAGAATCGAAGTTGCCAGAAAAGTGAAAAGCGCGACCCAGTTCTGAGGGTCTGCGATGGTAAGCGTGCCCACGGGCGGCAAGAAAAAGTAATTGTACGTCAGCGTCGCCGCCAGTGACATGAACACGGAAACCGAAAGTCCCCACAGAGTCGAGACTCCGAGGATGGCCAGCAAATAAGTGAACGCCACGGTGGTCAGGCTAAACCGGTGCGTATCCCGGTAGAAATACGTGATAGCCAGAACCGCGGCCAGAGCGGCCGCATATCGAGCGAGGGTAGTAGGCAGATTCTTGGTCACAGGCCGAATCTAGCCTAGCATTTCCTGGGCGGAATGAACGAGAATATCTGACGTGACAAAAACACCCGAAGAATGGCTGGAAGAGGTCTCCCCTAAAGAGCGCACCGAGGGAATCCTGAAGTTGTTTCTGGGCTATGCCCCCGGCGTGGGCAAGACGTTCAGCATGTTGAGCGAAGCCATCCGGCGGCGAAGCCGCGGAGAGGACGTAGTCATCGGCTTCGTGGAAACGCATGGCAGAAAAGGCATCGCCGACCTCGCCTCCCAGCTCGAACAGGTCCCCCGGCGGAAAATCGAATACAAAGGCACGATCTTCGAAGAGATGGACCCCGACGCCATCAAGGCTAGAAAACCTCGCGTGGTTCTGGTCGACGAACTGGCGCATACCAATATTCCAGGGAGCAAACACCGCAAACGGTACGAGGACGTGCTGGACCTTGTCGAAGCGAAATTGGAAGTCCTATCGACAGTCAACGTGCAGCATCTCGAAAGCATCGCTCCCACCGTCGGCGCGATCACCGGAATCAAGATCCGCGAAACGGTTCCGGATTGGGTGTTGGAACACGCCAATGAAATCGTCATGGTCGATTTGACGCCGGAAGCGCTGCAGAACCGGATGAAGCGCGGCGAGGTCTATCACACTGAAAAAGTCGACCAGGCGCTGAAAAATTTTTTCCGCAGAGGGAATCTTATTGCCCTTCGCGAGCTTGCCCTGCGCCAGGTGGCGGAACAAGTAGACCGCAGCCTGGAAACCTACATGGAGCAGAAGGACATCCATGATCCATGGCCGGTGCGGGAACGCCTCGCGGTGTGCTTCAGCTCCAATCCCCGGGCCCAGTATTTGATCGCGCGCGCCTCCCGCATGGCGCGCCGCATGGACGCCGAACTGTACGCCATCTATGTGGACATCGGCCACGACACCTCGGACCAGGACAAAAATTCGCTCAACGCCAACATTCAATTCTCGGAAAGCCTTGGCGCAAAGGTCGTGAAATTGACAGGTAAGGATGTGTCATCCGCAACAGCGGAGTTCGTTCGCGAGAAGCATGTGACGCAGGTCATCTTCGGCCGTTCCGCGGTCGAAGGGTGGAGGAAATATTTGTACATGACCGCCATCCACCGCTTCTTGCGCGACGCGCCGTCGGTGGATGTACACATCGTTACGCAGGAAACCGATTGAAGTGCACCTAGTGGCACAGGCTTCAGCCTGTGGGGGTTCGTCCTTGCAAAGTCCAATCCCCACAGGCTGAACTGGCTGCGGACAAAATGTCTTGTTTTGTCATTCTGAGCGAAGCGAAGAATCTCTCTTCGATTTAAGTATGAGAAAAGAAACAAGGAGAGATTCTTCGCTTCGCTCAGAATGACAGCGTTTTGAGTTTTTCCGCAGCCTGTGAAGCCTGTGCCACTACACTTCGCGCGCCGTAACTTCGTGACGATATTCAAACAGCTTCGTTAGCTTTCGGCGCACGTACCACCCCGCAATCCATCGCCCCAGAGAGCCGAACGGAAGAGCATATTCCACGCGGTCCTCGAGAAAGCAGGCGGAGGGTCCGTCCGGCTCAAACGCGTGCGTGTGCTTCCAGTACGCAAACGGGCCAGAAATCTGAACGTCGGAAAAATAGTGTCCGACTTCGAAGTCCTGATGCTCCGCGACCCACCGCCGCCGGAATGGCCATCTCCCAAATTGAAGCACGATGCGCGCCCCGCGTTCGATTCCGCCGGTTTTCTCAATCACTTTCACGTGTTCCCCGGGCGGCGTGAGCCGTTCCAGTGCGCCTGGCGTAGCGTGCCACGCATACACCTCCGCGGCAGGAGCGTTGATTCGAGAACGGCGAATAAATGTTTCCGTTTTCATGATGTGCCAATGAAGCGCGAGTCAGTGACTCCGTAGCGCCGGCATCTTGCCGGCAGTTTGCGCGTTTGAACATTAGTCCCGGAGCCGGCGGGACGCCGGTGTTACGAAAACCGCCCACCCACCGGAGGTTTTCGCAAATCGAGCCACGACCAATTCCCACAAAATGCAGACGGCGGGCGCTTACAGACTGTACAATATGCCGCTGCACCGGACGGGTGTTGATGAGCATCCAATACCGCGAGTGGCAACACTGTTTGAAGACACCCGAGTCCGAATTGAACGGTACGATACCGGAAATCTCAAGAGGAGAATATGGCCCATTTATTTGATCCCCTATCGATTCGCGGAGTCATCCTGCAAAATCGCATTGTCGTTTCCCCAATGTGCCAATATTCCAGCCAGGATGGATTCGCGAACGACTGGCATCTGGTGCACCTGGGCAGCCGCGCCGCCGGTGGCGCCGGCCTGGTCTTTGCGGAAGCATCCGCAGTCACCGCCGAGGGCCGTATCACCTCTGAAGACCTCGGAATTTATAAGGACGCGCACGTCGAGTTTCTTTCGCGCATTGTTCGATTTCTGAAGAGCCAGGGGACTGTCCCGGGAATGCAGATTGCCCATGCGGGGCGCAAGGCCAGCACGCAGCGGCCATGGGAAGGCTCCAGCAAAGTTTCGGTCGAAGATGGCGGCTGGGTGCCGGTGGCGCCAAGCGCGGCCGCTTTCTCGGAGACCTACCCCATGCCCCGTGCCCTAGCGAAAGAGGAGATCCGCGCCATCGTGGACGCATTCGGGCAGGCCGCGCGTCGCGCGCTGGAAGCGGGCTATCAGGTCCTGGAGATTCATGCCGCGCATGGCTATCTGGCCCACGAATTCTTTTCCCCGCTCAGCAATTTCCGCACGGACGAGTACGGCGGATCGTTCGAAAACCGGACCCGGATCGGGCGTGAAATCGTTACCGCTGTCCGGAAGGTATGGCCGGAAAATCTTCCTCTGTTCATTCGAATCTCGGCCACGGACTGGAAGGAAGGCGGCTGGGACCTGGATCAATCCGTGGAACTTGCGAAGCAACTCAAACCACTGGGAGTGGACCTGGTGGATTGTTCCTCCGCGGGACTCGCCGTGGATCAGAAAATTATTGCCGGCCCCGGATTTCAGGTTCCGTTCGCCGAACGCATCCGGCGCGACGCGGACATTCCGACCGCCACCGTCGGATTGATCGAGACGAAAGAACAGGTCGCCGATATCCTCGCCAAAAATCAGGCCGACTTGGTTTTCATGGCGCGCGAATTCCTGCGCGATCCGTACTGGCCTCTGCGAGCCGCGCGCGAACTGAAACAAAAAATAAGCTGGCCCGCGCAATACCTGCGAGCAGCCCCGCCAGATTCACCCGCGCGCAAACCGACAGAAGCAGCGGCAACTCAAGAAAAATCAGCCAGGTAAATTCCGCATCTATAGAGTAGGGGCACGACATGTCGTGCCTCTACTAATGATGCGCGCACGCTACTCGTTAGAAAGACGGGTTAGGACCGGGCGCGCATTCGGGAGAACATTCCGAGAATGGCGCGAACTTCGGGAAGACCGAGTAGCCGCGGCTCCGGCAAAATAGGCAATGCCGTAAGGGCCCAGGACCACGATCGCGAGCAGGATTGGGTTGCGGTGACCGGCGGCGAGCAACAGTGCGCGGCCTAATCCTGCGGCCACCAGCGCGGCACCCCAGCCCTTTGCAAGATACGCAGGAGAAAGGCCCGTCGCGCCAATTCTTCGATTCAACGTGCGGCGCAGCAGCGTGAACTCGACCCAGGAAGAAATGCCCGCTGAAATCGTGAGCCCGGCGACGCCCCAACGCGGATCAATTCCCAAAGCGTGCGGCAGCGGGATCGCCGAAAGATATCCCAGTACTGTGGTTAACACGACTCGGATGACGGCGTAGTTCAGGGGCGTGCGCGTATCTTTCAAGCGCATAGTAGGTTGACGAATAGAGGCGTCCAAGCGTGGACGCCAGCAATCCCACTGTCGATCCCGCCAATATTCCCCAAACGTAGTTTGCGTCCGCGTGGGTGAATCGGCCGGACTGGTAGATCGCGGCCACAATCACGTCGCCCAACACGAGAAAAGCCGCAACCGACGGAATCACGAAAAATGCAATTTGCCGCAGTCCAGCATTGAGGCGCACGCGCAACACTTCGGCGACTTCGGACTCCGCACCCACGGCGCCTGACATGGCCGGAAGTTCCGCCGCCGACACCGACATCCCGAACAGGCTTACGGGCAGCGTGTACAACGTTTGCGCGTAGGCCAGCGCAGCGACCGCGCCCGTCGGCAGCAGACTGGCGAGCAACGCATCCACGTACGCGCTGATTTGCACGACTCCCCTGCTGATAAATACGGGGAAAAAATTTCGCACGACCGTGCGGACATTTTCGAGATGAAATGCAAACGAGAGGTGCAAACCTTTCAGAAGCCGCAGCACAACGGGCAGTTGGATCGCCACCATCAGCGCCGCGCCCACAACCGATCCCCACGACAAAACAATGGCCAGCGGAAACTGCGCGTATCGCGCGCCAAATCCCCAGAGCGTGGCGATCATGGCCGCGTTCCAAATCACCGGCGCCGTGTAGGAAAGAAAAAATCGCCGGTGGCTGTTCAAGATTCCGAGGCACCACGCGGAAAAAACGAAAAGGCCCGCGCCGGGAAACAGGATGCGGACAATCCGAATCGTCAATTCGCGCTTTTCGCCGCTAAATCCCGGCGCAATCGCGTCGATCAGATAAGGCGTCGCCAATACTCCAAACAAGACGAGGATGGAAGTGCTGAGCGCGAGCAAGGCTGCCACGGCTCCGGCGGTGCGGCGGGCTTCCTCATCCTCATCGCGCGCGAGCAGCGCGGCGTAGACAGGGATAAAGGAGGCAGAGAGAACCCCTTCCCCAAACAAATTTTGCAGCGCGTTGGGAATCCGGAAGGCCGCCTTGAACGCATCCGCGGCATCGGAATTCCCGAAATAATGGGCAAAGACGCGATCGCGAATAAGTCCTGCAACACGGCTCAGGAAAATTCCGGAGGCGACCAGAAACGACGAGCGCTTCGAGGCGAAGCGGCTGGCGACCGCTGTTCCGGAGCCGCTCACGAACACATTCTGCAAAGGGAATTCATAGTTGCGCGTTATCCATTACAAGAGCAGCACGGCAGGAAGTCAACCAAGACTGTGGAGGGATGTGCGCTGTCGGTGGCAGGTTTTAGTAGCACAGACTTCAGTCTGTGGGTCTTGTCTTGGCTAACGCTTTCGGCCTGGAAGACCACCGGAAACCCCACAGACTGAAGTCTGTGCTACCGGGCCCAGCGCTTCGCGGACGCTCTGCGCAAGGCTTTCATGCGTGAACGGTTTCTGCAAAACTCGCACCGTTCTTCCGTGGACGCCGTGCTTTTCGATGGCGTCGTCCGGGTATCCGGACATGTAGAGGGTCCGAATGCGGGGAAATTGAACGATGAATTGACGGGCGAGTTCCGGGCCTGTCATGCCGGGCATGACGACGTCGGTGAGCAGCAAGTCCAATCGCCCTTCGTGTTTGGCCGCAATACGCAATGCGTCCGCGCCGCTAGGCGCCACCAGGACACGGTACCCTGTGCTGAGCAAAACTTCCGCAGCCATTCGCCTAACGGAAGGATCATCTTCGACCAACAGTATGGTTTCGCCGCCGGAGCTGAAATCGAGCACTTCTTGAACCATATGAGGATCGGCCGGCTGCGCCACACGCGGCAAGAGCGTTTGGAACACGCTCCCGGCCCCGATTTCGCTTTCCACCCAGATGTATCCGCCACTTTGCTTCACGATTCCGTAGACGGTCGCAAGGCCGAGGCCTGTGCCCTTCCCCTTCTCTTTTGTAGTGAAGAAGGGCTCGAAAACACGCGCGCGGGTCCCCGCGTCCATGCCAATTCCTGAATCCCGCACCAGTAGAGCGACGTATTCACCGGGAGCAACAAACTGCTGCGCTGCCGGAGTCCGCGAATTTACAGATACGTTGAGCGTCTCCAGGCGCAGGCGGCCTCCTTGCGGCATGGCGTCGCGCGCATTTCCCGCCAGATTCAACACGATCTGTTGCAACTTTCCGGGATCCACCCTGGTCCACCCCAGATTGGAATCCATGACCAAGTCGAGGGCGATGTCCTCGCCGAGCACGCAACGCAGAATGCCGTCCATGTCTTCGAGGACAGAATTCATTTGCACGACTGCCGGCTCAAGAATCTGATTCCGGCTATAGGCCAGGAGCTGGCTCGTGAGCCACGCTCCGCGCTCCGCTGCTTTTCGGATTTCTTCGATCCGCATTCGGGAGCGCTCACGCGGCTCGTCTCGTTTCAGCAAGAATTCGCTGTGGCCCAGAATCACGGTTAGGAGATTATTGAAATCGTGGGCAATCCCGCCGGCCAACTGGCCGATCGCTTCCATTTTGCTGGCTTGTTGCGAGGCTCGATGTTCCTGAGGCTGCGCCATTTTGGAGCGCTTCAAATCTTTCGACGCGCGGACTGGCTCGACAGGCTTTTTGCGGGCCTTCTCTTTTCCCCGTGCCTGCGAGGCGTCGCCGGAAGCTTGTATGGTTTCGACCACGGAAGAATCTGAGGACACAGATCCCCTTGTTGGCAAATTGGCGATTTAATTTCTGCGGCGGGAAGGGGGGAATCCTACCGGGCCTGCCGATTCGATTGGCAGGCATTGACGAAACGAATTTATTCCCGGGAACTCCTGATGTCAACGCGGAATTGCAGCCCGGTTTCGCAGGGATTTCGAAATGCGAATCAGCCGGCAAACACGGTGGCCACGAGATCGCTGACCTCCTTGGCGTATTCATCCAGGGAGAACGTGAAACGCGCCAAATCGATTTCGGCCATGCTCGGATATTTCATAATCAGATACAGCCACCCCGGCTCATTGGCGAAATCGATCTGGCGAGGCTCGTAGTAGCCGTAGCCCAAATCGCGCATCCGGCAAAGCAAGTCGCTGAGATGAACGAGCGCGACGAGCGGCCCGCCGCGTTCCGGATCTCCGATCTGATGGTGAAGTTCGATGGCGTCGGCGATATCGGCGGGGATTTTCCAGGCCTCGGCAAGGATGCGGCCTGTGTCGCTATGCGTAAAGCCGAGCGTGGCCTTCTCGGCTTCATCCAAGGGAATCTGTTCACGCATCGCTTTTTCCATCGAGGCGCGGAATTCCTCCGGAGCGACCGTGCAATTCACGAGCACGCCGATATCGTGCAGCAGGCCCGCCAAATAAGCCTTCTCCGGGTCCGGGTATCTCTGTTTATTGAAGGGCGAACCCCCAAAGGCTCCGCCGATCCCACTGCCGATTTTCGTCAGAATGTAGAGAGGGTTGGCGATCAAGACGGTTCCGATCGCCGCGCCCAGAATGATGATCAATTCCGCGGGCTGCATCAGAACCTTCAAATTGCCGTGCTCCATCAGATAGCCGGCAACGACGCAGCCGAAGACCACCACAATTCCTATGATAGAAAACATTGCTGTCGAAACCTCCGGATTGCTCCTGAAATGTCACGAGAGAACAGTCACGCAATTCCCGCCCTTCCCAATGCTTTCCTGAAGTGACGCAGCCGCTCGCGCAAGGAGCAACTCGGTATCGTCCCCGGCCCTGCAACCAGCGCCGCCCACCGGACTCGTGACGGAAAACTTGTCACCCCACCACTCAATCTCCGCCTGGCCTATCATTTTTCTGACCCGTTCCCCGACCCGAGACACCTCCGATTCCCTGCACTCCAATAAAATCGCGATAAATTGATTCGCACCCCAGCACCCGACAAGATCAGTCGGGCGCACGCAGTTTTCTACCGACTGTGCAACCACTCGTAGAATTGTGGTCACCACACCTGGGCCCCGGCTTGCCCGGAATTGGTCCATTTGATCGATCTGGACGAGGAGTATCCCGAAAGGAATATTGTGTTCGGCGAACGTAATCAGGTTCTCACGGAGATGTGTTTCCATGAAACTCTGCGCCGCAACGCCGGTCACTGAGTCCAGGCAGCCAAAATCGGCAAATCCGGCCTGCCGGCGAGTCCACTCGGAGGCGGAACGATTTTTCTCAAAGCTCTCCGCAGCCCCAATGACTGCGCCACGGCTGTTGCGAATGGGATTGGTTCGAAGAACGATGGGGACCCGGTATCCGTCCTTGTGAAGGATGGATACATCCATAATCGAGGGTTTCCCGTCCCGAAAGGCGAGGTTGATGGGATCGTCCTGCTCTAAATCGAGGTCCTTCACACCGTCGCCAACGGTCAGAAGATGATCGCGCAGAAAGCGCCCGACTACATCCTGCCGCAGGTATCCGGTAATCTGCTCCGCGCCCTCGTTCCAAAAGCGGATTCGCCGGTTTCGGTCAACGATGTAAACGCCCGTTTGCAAATTATCGAGGACGGTTTGATAGATTTCCGGATCGTTTAATTCGGGCATACGATGACTCCGACGGGTGCGGGCTTTACTTGAAGCCCGCCGGAACAAAGGAATCATCGGTCAAAACGGGAACAAGTTTAGTTGGTCTGCTTCTGCGCCGCTGGCTTGTGTCCGCGATTCCATTTGGCTTGTTCCTCGGGCTCGTCCCAAAGCCGGAATCCTCCCGTAAACGCGGTCGAGTTGTCGCCTAAGCGGCAGCCCGGCGGCAATGTTTTCAGCAGTTTTGCATTTCCGCCGCCGAGGACTACGTAGTCCGCTTCCAGCGCACTCTTCAGTTGTTCCGCAACTCGAGCCACATAGCGCCGCCACTTCTTTTTTCCCAGGCGCTTCAATCCTCGGATCCCAAGATAGTCTTCGTAGGTGCGTCCCTTTTTGTAGGGCAGATGGGCGACCTCCATCGGCTCGAGTATGCCGTCCACGATCATGGCCGAACCCAGACCAGTACCCAGGCCCAGGAAAAGCATCCTGCCGCCTCGATAGATGCCGAGGGCTTGCATGGCGGCGTCATTCACGATTTTCACGGGCCGCCCGAACGCTTTCCGAAAATCGAATCCGACCCAGCCGCCTCCGAGATTGTGCGGTTCGCTCAGAGGATGCCCGTGGACAACCGGGCCGGGATATCCGATCGAGACGACGGAATAGTTCCAATCTTTCGTCGCTTCTCGAACTTCCTTCACCATTTTTTTTGGCGTCATCTTTGGTCCGGAAGGAATTTTGACGGGCTCCTTCCGCCCCGTGGCCAGCACTTTGATGTGCGTTCCACCCACGTCGACGACTAAAATTTTCTTCCCCTGTTTCTCCATGTCTGCTCCTTAACAACAGAGTACGCTGATTTGATTTTTCTTGTCCTGGGAAGACGGCAACCTCTCAGACGCCGCCCTTCTTTTTTTCCAGTTCGGCCCAACGTTCGTAGAGACGATCCAAGGTGTTCTGCGCCTCATCCATTTCGATACAGGCTGCCTTCAGGCGCGGTGGATCGCCGGTGACGGCGGGATCTTCCAGGGCGGCGCGTCTGGCCTCAAGATTCTTGTCCGCCGCGGCGATCCGCTCTTCGATCGTTTCCAGCTCGCGAACTTCGAGATAGGAAAGCTTCTTCTTCGCGATGGCGGACTGCGCTTCTCCGGCCGCGGGCGAACGCTTGGTTCCGCTCGACAAGTTCGTGGTTCCCCTTCTGTTGCGAGCGTTGCCAGACATCCCACTGCGAATAATCGGCAAAGCGTTCCGCGCCGCCCAGGCCATCGAGGCCCAGCACGATGGTGGAAACGCGGTCGAGCATGAAACGATCGTGCGTGACGAGCACAAGCGCGCCGCGATATTCGAGAAGGCTTTCTTCCAGAATTTCCAGCGTGGGAATGTCGAGATCGTTGGTCGGCTCATCGAGCAGCAGAACGTCCGCGGGCTGCAGCATGAGCTGCGCGATCAAGACGCGCGCCCGCTCGCCGCCGGAGAGTTTGCCGACGGGCTGGCTCAGATGCTCGGGATCGAAGAGAAATTTCGCGGCCCAGGCGGCGACGTGAATCACGCGGTCCTGATAGATCACGGAATCGCTGTCCGGCGCGAGCGCCCGGCGCAAACTGATGTCTGGATCGAGCTCGCGATTCTGATCGAAATACACGACACGCAACGAATCGGCGCTGCGAATTTCTCCGCGTGTGGGCTGGATGTCGCCGCGCAGCAAGCGAAGCAGAGTGGTCTTGCCGCTCCCGTTCGGCCCGACGAGTCCCACTCGCATTCCGGAAGTAACGGTGAAATGAATGCCAGCGAATAAGGTGCGGCCGCCAATGTCGTACGTCACGTCGTCCAGCGTGATCAAGCGCTTGGTCTTGCGGTCCGTCGCGGAAAAATCAATTTTAGCGGAAGAGGTGCGCGTTCTGGCATTGAGGTCCGCCAATTCTCCAATCAATTCCTGAGCGGTATCGATGCGCGCTTTCGATTTTGTGGTTCTGGCCTTGGGGCCGCGGCGCAACCATTCGATTTCGGTATGCACCAGGTTTTCGAGCGCTTCCTGCCGCTTGCGCTGCGCGTGCAGATACACTTCTTTCGCTTCCAGAAACGTGCTGTAGTTTCCGCTGACGCGCAGAAAACCGTTCTCGTACGAGCGAGCCAGCTCGACCACCGCAGTCGCTACGTTTTCCAGAAAGTAGCGGTCGTGGCTGACGACCACGCAAGCGAACGGCGCGTTTTGCAGAAGCGTTTCGAGCCACTGGATTCCGGCAAGATCCAGATGATTGGTCGGCTCGTCGAGCAGCAGGACATCCGGCGCTTGCACGAGCCCTTCGACAATCGCCAGCCGCTTGCGCCACCCGCCGGACAGCGCCGCCGTGGGCGTATCCATCTCCGTGAAACCGGCGCGGCCCAGCGGCTCGGCGATGCGCGACGCCCGATCCTTCTCCGGCACTTCCGCGCGATCGAGCGCGCCCGCGATCACGGACCGGATCGTCGCATCCGGCGGAAATTCCGAATTTTGCGCGACGCTGCTCAGCCGCGTGCGCTTGCGAATCGCCACCTCGCCAGTGTCCGGATGCACGCGGCCGTACAGAATTTCGAGCAGGGTCGATTTGCCCGAACCGTTCGGGCCAATCAGGCCAATCCGCTCGCCTTCGGAAACCGTGAACGAAATATTCTGGAAGAGCGGTTCGGCGCCGTATCTCTTGGAAAGTCCTTGTGCAGCGATGATCGGAGGCAAATGACTCGGTGTTCTCCCGCAAGCAGTTTAACGTGAAGACGTGAGCGGCGCAAAACCAAGTAGCACAGACTTCAGTCTGTGGGGTTCCGTTTGATCTTGGCTAACGCGAGCGGCTTGAGGGTACGAATGGAAACCCACAGACTGAAGTCTGTGCTACTAAAACCACTCGCTGCGATAGGCGATCCACCAACTCACCCAGGCAAGAGGGATGGTCGCACCCATCGCCCACCAAAACGGCAAGGCGAGATCGGCAATCAGGCCCAATGCACCAAACGTGGTCCAGAAAACCTTTCGCTGCATTCCATCATTGTAAGCTGAATGAGGAGGTCAAAAATATTTCTGCGCCAGAAGAGCAACATCCTGAAGTGTCGCGATGCAAAGCGCAAAGTCGGCAGTTTGCTACTTCTGCTGGATTGTTTCTAAATATTTAATCAAATTCTGCAAACGGACGTTGCCGAAATCCTGGTCTTCCTCGACCTGGTGAAAGATCGGGCCCCAGACGGGCATCTCGCGGGTGCCATGGGACAGCAAGGAAGGATCGTCGCCGGAAATAAATTTTTGAATTCGCTGCGTGGGGAATTTTCCGCCGTTGTTCTTCGCCAGCATGGTCAGGTCGGCGGGCTTCGTCTTCAAAGCCGCTCCCACCGGGCCGTTGCCTTTGCCCTCTGGACCATGGCAGGCCGCGCAGTGCGCATGGTAGAGGTCTGGACCTCGGACTGAGAAAATCAACTGTTCATACTGTTTCTCTGCCGGGGG
This sequence comes from uncultured Acidobacteriota bacterium, assembly GCA_963832265.1. Classification (GTDB taxonomy): domain Bacteria; phylum Acidobacteriota; class Terriglobia; order Acidiferrales; family UBA7541; genus Palsa-360. The sequence continues at coordinate 751,983 of CAWHTN010000020.1, read as the reverse complement.
TTTTGTTTGGGCCGCGACGCCCGCGGCAGAAACAAGGAACATGCCAAGCGCCCAGATTGCCAGAAACCGCAAACGAACAGTAAGACCCATCCCGCCCCCTAATGGCGACCGCATCACGCGGTTCCAACAATATCACGGGCAATGAGATTTCACCTTACCGAGAAATAGGAAGCGGAATATCGGGTTCGCGCTCCTCCGCTCCCGATGTGAGAACATCCCCTTGCTGCGTCTCAATGCCGGAGGTGATGCGTTCCTCCCCAATGCGTGAAGAAAATGAGGCACAACATGAGCATCGCCATGAAGAGAAAATCTTGTCGGACCATGACGCCCTCCTTTTGCTGTTCCCTCTTACCAAAGATAGCGTGCCACTTTCCGCACGAAAGTGATGTGATCAAAGGAACCCTTGCGCGTGACGGGGATCACAAACGGGTTTTAGTAGCACAGCCACTCTTGGCTGAGTGGGTTTTGCAATCGTCATTAGGTTGAGCAATCTGCGTGCGGCTTACAAAACCACACAGCCAAGAGTGGCTGTGCTACTCCCGAGCTTTACTTGCTGGGAGGCGTTTGCGTCTTGTCCACGACGTTTTCCTGAAACTCCTTCATTTCGGAATAGGCGCAGAGCGTTTCCCCCATGGGCGCGGTGGTCAGCTTGTACACTTTCGCCGCCGAGAAGGTTTTCGTGTAAGCCTTCGGATCGTCGATCGTAACGGCTATTTCCAGCTTGTCGTGGTCCAGCCGGCGGATGCGCTCGATGAGGTGGAGTGCGTCGCTGTGCGGATGCCCGGTCTGATCCAGCCAGGTCTTGTCGTTGAAGCCGATCGTGTCGATGACAAACGTGTCGCCCTCGTATTTTCCAATCGAATCGCCCATCCAGCTCGTATCCGGATCTTTCGGATGGTCGCGATCCATGTAGACCGCCCGCCACACCTTCGTATACTCGTACAGGATGTAGACGATTTTTGGCGTTTGAATGAATGTAATTTCCCAGGGATACATATAAATGCGGGGCACTCCTGGCGGATCGCAGTACCTCTGCACGGGATCATTCGTATCATTGAATGTTTGCAGGGCCCCGAACGGAGGCCTCACGCCCTTAAATTTCTCCGCCGCCCACGGCGTCATGGGAGACTTCTCGGGATGAGCGGCGAACGGGTCCGACGGGTCCCAAGTATTCAGCCGTATGCCTTCGGGACCATGGAAATCCGGATCCCAGATGCCGGATAGGTCCGGGATGCCGCCGGACATCAGGCCGGGCTTTTGTGCCGTTGCGCTAGCCGAGGCCGGAGCCGATTGAGCCGGCAAGTCAGAAGAGAACGCCAGCGCCGCTCCCAGCGCAACCATCAAAACCGCTATGCGAATTCGCATCTTGAGTTTCCTCCCCGGGTGCAGGCTACTCTACTCGGATCGGCCGGGAAGCGCCTGGCCGTTGACCACCACTTTCAAAATGAACGTTATCGTACTGGAAATTCCCACAGGTGCGCCATTTCGCGAGGGATGCGTGTCGATCGTGATGTCATCTCCCGTCTTCATCGAACTCTTGCTCCACCCGGCGCGCACCATGTGAACCGGAGAAGCGAACTCGATCGTCCAATGCTGCATTTCCCCGCCTTCATTTTTAGCGTCCACATAGACGACCACGTGGGGATTGCTCCAATCGAACTTCGACACGGTCCCATGCACAGTGATCGTCTTCGTCATGTCATATCCGGCCACGCCGTGGTGCGCCATCGCGGAGCCCGAAAACATCACGAGGCTCGCAACCGCAGCCAGGACCACGAGCAGCTTGCTCTTCATGAAGCACCTCCCATAAATTGCCAGCTTAACCATTTGGAAATCGAATGATGGGCGCCATCATATCAGGACAGGCGCTTTTTAGAAATAATCCGGCTCAGGAATTCATCACACCCGTATCCAGCTTGGTGATTCCTTGTTGCAGGTTTTTCAGGTTGGCTACTGCTGAGGCAACTTTGAAGAATCGGGCGCGGATTTCGCCTGCGGCGCAGGGTCTTGCGGAATTGGTTGCGAAGAAACTCCGCCCCACATTTTTTGTCCCCAATCAAAGAGCAAATCGCCCGCCCGGCTCGCGCACACGTAAGAAAAGATTCCAGTCGAAACCAGAAACGCCAAAGCAATGGTTAGTCCGACAGCGGCTATGGGGTGTTTTATGGCCACGGGTTGCGGGGCAGTAATGATGGTTGTTTCTGCCTCAGAATCCGGCTCCAGGGTAAATAACGACACCCCGTAGATAGGATGCTTTGAATTGTAAAGATGTGGATTTCTGGCAGCCGCGAGTGGCTCCAATTCGGTCTTGCTGCCGGGAGCGACTTCAGGTTCAATCGCCGGTTCAGCGAATGGAATATCCACAACTGTCGCCAATTCGGCGTTGCGGCTTGGCACAGCTTCAGCTTCGATTGGTTGTTCAACCAGTGGAATATCCACGGGGGGCGCCCATTCGGTTTCGCTTCTCGGCGCGATGTCAGTTCCGAACGCCGGGTCAGCAAACGAATTATTGTGGCCATACGTTTTCGATTCAGCGACCCAGATGCGGACTTGTTCAGCCATCCCGTCAAGCATTTGAACGAATTGCGGCACAACCGCGGCAGTTGCTCCTGCTCTGAAATCCAGTTCCACCGGGAACATCGCGAGTTTGTTGGATGGCGCGCTGTAGACAGCAGGCCTCAAATTGTGAAGGAGTGAATTTCCGGCCGCCGTCACATGTGCCAATTCGGCATTGTTGCTGGATGCGGCTTCAACTTCGATCACCGGTCTAGCTGCCGGAATATCGAGAACACTTGCCTTCGCCCTCGAATTCACCGCCAATTTCGCCTCTAAGTTTGATCGACCGATCCAAACGCGGATTTGTTCTCGAACTTCGTCGGGCAATTCCGTGAATCGCAAACCGCAGGTTTTTCCTGTCTCATCTTTCCATGCCAACTCGCCGACGGCTTTTACCCTTTCGGATGAATCCATCGCAAACCGGAAATGGATCGGACCATCCGCTTCCACAGGAGCAATCGCATGAAAGCCCAGGCCTCCCTCGGAGACATCGATCACAATCCCGCCGTTATCGGAAGGCAGGCTAATATAAGCCAGATAGTCCGGCATTTTCCGTATGTTGAGTCGTCGTTCGTGCGGCATCATCGCAATGTTGCGCCGGAATCTTGAAGTGCCATCATGGTCGCAGATTGTCCGCGGAATCGAGCAGTCCTGGCGCTCCTGCACGATGCGAACCTGCTGCAAATGTAGGCTGGTCCAGGCAGGGTGGCAAGTCCAAAAATCAGCGGAATCCTTTTCTGTTTCACTGAGGCTCAGTCGAGGTGGAAGTTAGGCTACCTGTCCAGTTATTCCGCTCCGTTTGGGGAAACTCGTGTCCCAGAACGGAGGTTTGCTGCCCGATTCGGACGCTTTTGTGGCGCCCGCCTTCAGGCGGGCATCATTGTTTCGGGCGGATTTTCTTCCGCCACGGCGGACGAGCGCTACGAGGTCTTGCATACTCAAAACCGACAGGCTGAAGCCCGTCCTACTGGAATCAACCTATGGCTCGCATGTCGCTTGACGCGCCGCCTGCCGCGGGGATGTAGCATTTCATCGTGTAATCCATCACCATGCGGTTGGCGTTGAACCTCCAGCCGAGAGTCCGGATGGTTCGCTTCATGCGCTTGATCCAGCCGCGCGGCAAGCCGTCCCGATCGCGTTGATAGAAAAGTGGAATGACTTCCTCGCGAAGGACGCGGTAAAGGTTCTCCCCGTCGCGCTGATCGTGCACGTCCATATTCGTATGCGTCCGGCCCGTTCCGATCGCGAAACCGTTCAATCCGTCGTACGCCTCCGCCCACCAGCCGTCCAGAACCGAAAGATTGAGACCGCCATTTAAGACAACTTTCTGGCCGCTGGTGCCCGAAGCTTCGAGCGGCCTGCGGGGATTGTTCAGCCACACATCGACGCCCTGCACGAGGAGCCGGCCCACATTAATGTCGTAGTCTTCGATGAAGACGAATTTATTCGCGAAGCGTTTGTTGCGCATCAGCTCGGCGATTTGCTGCAAGACCTGTTTGCCGGGAGTGTCGTGGGGATGCGCTTTCCCCGCGAAAACGAACTGCACGGGACGCTTGGGATCGTTCACCATCAAGGCCAGCATTTCCATGTCGGCCAGGATCAAATTCGCTCTCTTGTAAGTAGCGAATCTGCGCGCAAACCCGATCGTCAGCGCATCCGGACTCAAAACTTTGCCCAGGCTTTGCAAGGTCTTCGCCGTTTCCCCACGGAGTTCCGCTTGCTCCACCGCGCGCAGGCGTGCAAAGTCAATCAGGCGTGTTTTCAAGCTGAGGTGAGTTTCCCAGAGTTCCGCGTCGTCCACGCTCTCGATGCCTTCCCAAATCTGCGGCTCGCCGCTGTGTTCGGCCCAGCCGGGGCCGAGGTGGCGGTCATAGAGACGGAACATCTGCGGCGCAAGCCATGTGGGCACATGCACGCCATTCGTAATATGACGGATCGGGACCGCCTCTTCCGGCCTTCCCGGATAAAGCGACGTCCACATCGCGCGCGACACTTCCCCATGCAGCGCCGAAACGGCATTGGCGCGCCGCGAGAGTTTCAGACCCAGCACGGTCATGCAGAAACTTTCGTTGGAATTGTTTGGATTCTCGCGCCCCAGCGACATCAGCCAGTCGTGGGAAAGTCCCATGGAATCCCGTAGAGGTCCCAAATGCTCCTCGATCAAACCTGCGTCGAAGCGGTCATGGCCGGCAGGAACCGGCGTATGGGTCGTGAAGACGACTTCGCGGGAGACGCGTGGAACGGCACGGTTGAAATCCAGGCCTTCCTCCTCCATGCGGCTTCGAATCGCTTCAAGGACGGCAAACCCGCTGTGCCCTTCGTTCAGGTGCAGAACGCTGGGTGTGATGCCCATCGCCTTCAGTGCGCGGAAGCCGCCCACGCCCAGCAGCAATTCCTGGCGGATTCGAAAGCGGTCGTCGCCTCCATAGAGCCGCGATGTGAGTTCCCGGTCCTCAGGCGCGTTTCCTTCGACATTCGAATCGAGCAGAAGCAAGGAGCAGCGTCCCACCTTCAGCCGCCAGACTTTGGCGCGGATCGAGCCGCTCCGCGTCTCAATTTGCACGGTGACGGGTTCGCCCTTCGTCCCAATGGCCGGCTCCATGGGCATTTGGCTGACGTCGGTCTGGAGATACTCTTCCTGTTGCCAGCCGTTCTTGTCCAAGCGCTGCCGGAAGTAGCCCTGCCCATAAAATAAGCCGATGCCCACGAGCGGAAGCCCCAGGTCGGACGCGCTCTTGATGTGGTCGCCGGCGAGGATTCCGAGGCCGCCGGAATAAACGGGAAGAGATTCGTGCAGGCCGAATTCGGCGGAGAAATAGGCAACCGGGCGCGGCCGCAAAATGCCGGCGTGCCGCGCGCCCCAGGTGTGATCCGCGTCGAGGTACTCACGCTTGCGGCGATAGGCGTAGTTGACGCGGCTATGCAGTACGAGCTCTTGTGCACGGCGCTCGAGCCCGGCCAGCGGAATTTCAGAGAGCAGGGAGATCGGATTGTGGTTGAGTTGCCTCCAACGTGGAGGGTCCAGATCGCGGAACAAGCTCGTGGAATCGTTGTCCCAACTCCACCACAGGTTGCGCGCCAGGGACCACAGGCGCTCCTGTAATGGAGCAACAAATCGATCGAGCGTGCGCGCCTCGCTCACCACCGGGGCCAGCTGCGCCGCCGCCTCGGACAGCATCTTAATTTCGCCGTCCGTAAAAACGCGCGCATCGATCGTTTGCACCACGAGAACGCCTTGCAAAACTCCGCCATCGATGAGCGGCACTCCGAGAAAAGACTGGTAAGCCTCCTCGCCCGCCTCGCTGAAATATTTGAAGCGCGGATGATTCTTGACCTGCTCGACGGCCACCGGCTGCACCTGCTCGGCAACCAGGCCTGCGAGCCCCTCGTTCAACGCCATCCGCAAAGTCCCGACGCATTGCGGGCGCAGACCAACCGTCGCGGCTAGAATGAGATTGGTCCGGTCCGGTTCAAGCAGGTAGGCGGAGCAGACTTCCGTCTTGAAGCGTTTGCCGATCAGAGCGACCACGTTCATGAGCGTTTCCGCCGGCTTGCCGCCCTCGGCCGCAAGATTGCCGATTTCCTCGAGTGTCAAAACGTAGCTGGACTGCCTTGGATCCGAGACTGGCACCAATGCCGGAAGTTCCCCTTCGTTGCGTTGCGGTCCCGCACTCGGTTGCGCCATCAGGGTCCCCTTACTTCACACAGGCTTTCAGGTCGCAAATATTTAGTGTCTACTGTCACTCCGGCTTCAAGGAAAGTCCAATCGACAAAATCTATCCGCGACATAGCATATGTTTGGAATTCGAGAACTGGCCTGGCGATGGCGATCCCAGCCCGATTCCAGCCTAGGGATGTAATAATCATCTGGCACCGGGCTTCGCGATGGAAGCTTCCCTATCATGGTCCACAAATTCGATGCGGTGATTCTGGGCGCCGGAGCCGCCGGGCTGATGTGCGCAATCGAAGCGGGCAAGCGCGGCCGCCGCGTTGCCGTCCTGGAACGGGCCAATCGCGTCGGCAAAAAGATCCTCATCTCCGGCGGGGGCCGCTGCAATTTCACCAACCTCCATTGCCGGCCGGAACACTTCTATTCCGCCAATCCCCACTTCGCGAAATCCGCTCTGGCCCGTTACGAACCTTCCGATTTCATCGCGCTGGTTGAAAAACACAACATTCCGTATCACGAGAAGACGCTCGGCCAGCTCTTCTGCGACCGCTCCGCACAAGATATCGTGGAATTGCTCGAAACCGAATGCCGTGCCGCAGGAGTGCAAATTATTCTGAACAGCACCATTCAAGAGGTCCGACGCGCGGACGAATTCATCGTTGGCACCGATTCCGGCGAATTTCATGCCCCAGTCCTGGTCGTAGCGACAGGCGGCCTTTCGATTCCAAAACTAGGCGCGACCTCGTTGGGGTACGACATCGCCCGCCAGTTCGGCATGAAGATCCGCGAAACCAAGCCCGCACTCGTTCCGCTTGTCCTGGGGACAAAAGACCGCGAGCAGTATTGCGATTTGGCCGGAGTCTCCGCCGAAGTCGAAGCTTCCACGGATCACCAGTCTTTTCGGGAGAAAATGTTGATCACGCATCGAGGGTTGAGCGGGCCGGCCATCTTGCAGATTTCCACGTATTTGCGAGAGCATTCCGCGATCCGAATCGATCTGGCCCCCCGCCGTGACGTCACTCTTCCCATTCGCGAGGCCAAAGAAAGAAATATGGCCGCCGCGCGGTCCGCGCTTCAAGGAATTCTTCCGAAGCGTTTCGCCGCTCGTTGGTTGGATTTTCACGAGCCGCAGGATTGGACCAATCGCGCATTGGAAAAGCTGGAAGGCCAAGTGCATGAATGGATTGTCGAACCGGCGGGTACAGAAGGCTACGAAAAAGCCGAAGTCACCGTGGGCGGAGTGGACACCGAAGAATTATCGAGCAAGACGATGGAAAGCCGGCGCGAGCCGGGGCTATTTTTTATCGGCGAAGTCGTCGATGTCACGGGTCATCTCGGCGGATTCAATTTCCAATGGGCCTGGGCTTCCGGCGCTGCCGCAGGCCGCGCGATCTAGTAGCACGGGCTTCAGCCGGTGGGGTTTAGGCCGTGCAAGGACCAACCCCCACAGGCTGAAGCCTGTACCACTAGGAGCAAAAGGCGCAAGCTAACCCGCTGCATTCCCATCCGTCTTATAGAGGGAGAACACACTGGCAACGCTGAGCCAGGAAAGAGAGCTTTGGAATCGCGGATAAGGAGAACCCATGAATTTGCAGAGGTTTAGAGGGAAATCGAAGATTCTTGCCGGCGCAATGATCCTGTTGCTAGCGATGGCCGGCTGGGGCGTGGCCCGCGCCAGCCAGAAGTTTTTTACAACCGGCGTACATATTTCCATGAAGCTGGCCGACCCGGCCGAAGGGCCCAGCAGGAGCGGTTTTGCTCCAGTCGTGAAATCGGTTTTACCTGACGTCGTGAATATTTCCACGTCCAAAATCGTCAAAGCATCCAATCAAAATCAATTCGATGCGCCAGACGGAATGCCTCCATTTTTCCAACAGTTTTTCGGACAACAGTTCGGCCCCAATCAACAGTCCGGTCCCAATTCTGATAATCGCTCGATGAGACCGCGCGACCAACGCGAAGATAGCCTCGGCTCCGGCGTCATCGTGAGCCCTGACGGCTACATTTTGACGAACAACCACGTCGTCGACGGCGCCACCGACGTTCGCGTCACGCTCGCCGACAAACGCCAACTGAAGGCCACGGTCGTGGGAACCGATCCCAAGACGGACATTGCCGTGTTGAAGGTGGACGGAAGCGGATTCCCCGCCATCACTATCGGCGATTCCTCCAAGGTGCAAGTGGGCGACTATGCTCTGGCCATCGGCGATCCGTTTGGCGTCGGCCAAACCGTAACCATGGGAATCATCAGCGCCCTGAACCGCGGAAATCTGGGTATCGAAGATTATGAGGATTTTATCCAGACCGATGCGCCGATTAACCCCGGCAATTCCGGCGGCGCGCTGGTGAACGATCGCGGCGAATTGGTCGGAATCAACACCGCCATCCTTTCGCACGGGTCGGGCGGCAATGAAGGAATCGGATTTGCCATTCCCGTCAACATGGCGCGCAGCGTGATGAGCCAGATTCTCGATCACGGCAAAGTCAATCGCGCTTACCTCGGCATCATGGTGCAAGACATTACACCGGGCATTTCCAAAGCGATGAACTTGAAAGATATGAAGGGCGTCCTCGTGGGCGATGTCAGCCCCGCCGGACCGGCCCAGAAAAGCGGCGTCCAGAGAGGCGACGTGATTCTGGAAGTCAACGGAAAACCAATGGAAGACAGCCGCGAATTGCGGAACTCCATTTCGATGATGGACCCCAACGCAACCGTGAACCTGAAACTCGTGCGGAACGGCAGTCCCACCGACGTCACCGTCAAGCTCGGCGAATTGCCAACCGACAAGCAACAGGCCAAAACCGAGGAAGGATCATCCGACAAGGAACTCGACGGAGTGACCGTGGAAAATCTCGACGCGCAATCGGCGAGACAGTTGGGATTGCCCGCATCCACCACCGGAGTGGTCGTCACGGACATCAACCCGTCCAGCCCGCTGGCATCGGCGGGACTGCGGACCGGAGACGTCATTCAGGAAGTGAACCATCAACCGGTAAAGAACGTCGCGCAACTCGAGGAAGCGATCCACAAGGCCGGCAACAATCCGTTGCTCCTGGTGAATCGGAAAGGCTCAACGCTCTTCCTCGCCGAGTAATCCGAGCAGGCACTCTAACCATCGATTCCCTCTCGATGGTGGGTCAAGGGCCCCGCGACGATTCGTCGCGGGGCCCTTTTTTATCTCACAAGCCAGTAGCAGAGGCTTCAGCCTGTGGGGGTTAGTCCATGCAAGGACCAAACCCCACAGGCTGAAGCCTGTGCCACCAAGAAACATTCCACCGCGAAACTGTGCGACTATACTAGGTGAGTCCATCTCATGCGCGCATACTCAATTCGGTTCCTCTACGCACTCATCCTGTTCCTCGCCGTGGCATACGGTTATGACTTTGCTTCCGTCCGCAGCCGGATGAGCGCGAAAAAGCCGGGCGACCCGTTTGATGTTGTAACTTATCCCCACCTTCTCGCCATCCCGCAGAAGGGCAACAAAGTGGATTACGAGTTGGATGCGCAATCGCCCATGGAAACGGAATCCTGCGTTCACTCTCTGTTTCCTCACTATGGGTACACTCCCTGCTGGTACATCCTCCGAAAATCAAAAAGTCCCACGCAAATGATGATCGTGTTTCCAGTTCCAGGGATCAAGTAGAACAGCCACTCCTGGCTGTGCGGTTTTCTCCACTTCGTTACATCTGTGGAGCAACGTCGAGTGCAAAACCCGCACAGCCAGGAGTGGCTGTGCTACATTTTCTTCAAACCGCTTGAGTTCCATTCACGCGCAGGCTAAAGAATCCGCACCGCACGCCTGAATTTGTCGCGAACATCTGCTTTGGCCATCGCGATAATAAAGCGCTCTACGTCGCGGCCCGCACCGGGGTCTACAAAATTCGTGTAAGCATTCCCGGGCTTCGCTGAGGCTCGACACGAAACTCGGCCAGTGTTTCTACTCGATCATTCACATGGAAGCAGGAGAGGCTCTGCAGTAGCACACGCTTCAGCCTGTGGGTTTTCTGCCCGTGCGAAGTCAAAACCCACAGGCTGAACAGAATGCGGAAAAAGTCACCATTATCGAGCCGCAGCGCCTTGCACCTGAATTTTTGGTTCTGCGGGACTGTCAGGATGCGATTTTTGGTCGGCTGAATGCCTCGATTTAGATCGCTTTTCCCGTTCTTGCCGAGCGCTCCCGTCTCCTTTAGGCTGCTGGGATCAACTTCACCATGCGGATCAAGTTGAAGGCCGCGGCCCCCAGCGAAAATATCCAGTCCACTCGCCGACGCCCTCGAAATTTCGTCTTCCTCAGTCCTGCCACCACTTTCATCCAGCCGAAGATTTTCTCCACCAGTTTTCGCTTGCTCTGACTGATCCTAAATCCCAAGTCCTCTCGCTCGCTGGCCGTCAACCAACTCCGCCGTTTCTTTTCGTATTCCGCAATGTGCGGTGTCACCGAAAGATTCCGCAATCCCTCAATAAAATCCTTCTCCTGATATCCCTTGTCTCCGCCCACCGTGATCGGTCCACTCCGCTCTCCCGCTTTCCGCTTCGCCCGGATTTCTCTCAACAGCTCGGCCAACATCTGCAACGCCGCGTCCCGCTCTTGCCGCGTCCCCGCCTCCGTCACACATGGCTTCCTCACCAGCCCATTTCGGTTTTCCATCACCACGTGTCCCAGATAACTCGGCTTGGCTTCTCCCGCCGCGCTCTTCTTATACAACCGCGCTTCCGGATCGCTCTGGCTCTGGTGCGTGTCCCGCAAGAGTTTCTCTCCTCCACGACCGCTGCCTTGCTCCGGCGGATCTTTCTTCTCCTGAAAACTCCGCCGATTGGCCCACGCCTCGATCATCGTCCCGTCCACCGTGAAGTGTTCGTCCGACAGCAACTGGTGCTCCTCCGCCTGCGCCAACACTTGCTCGAAAAATAGTTCCGCGATTTTCCCGTCCAGCAGCCGGTCCCGGTTCTTCGTGAACACCGTCTCGTCCCACACCGGCTCGTCCATGTTCAATCCTACAAACCATCGGAACAGCAAGTTATATTCCAGCTGCTCCATCAGCAGCCGCTCGCTGCGCACGCTGTACAGCGCCTGCAACAGCAGCGCTCGCAACAGCCTCTCCGGCGGAATCGACGGCCGCCCGATACACGCATACAACGCGTCAAACTTGGGCGACATCCGCTGCAACGCTGCGTCGGTCATCGCCCGCACACGCCGCAGCGGATGATCCCGCGGCACTCGTTTCTCGCTCGAAACGTAGCTGAACATCTCTTCCTGCTGCTTGTCGTTGCCTCTCATGTCTGCTTAGATGCACTCGCTACCATTCCGTTCCGAAAATCCGCCTTTTTCCGCAGCCTGTGAAGCCTGTGCTACTAAAACCCGGTACAATTCTTTCGTTCTCCGGAATGCACCGCCAATCGTAAGGAGACCTCATGAATTGGTTCCTATGGGCGTTACTCTCCGCATTTTTTGCCGGGCTGACCGCTGTCCTAGCCAAGGTCGGCGTCCAGCAAATTGACTCGAACATGGCGACCGCGATCCGCACGGTGGTCATTTTGATTTTCGCCTGGGCAGTGGCGCTGGTGACCAAGAACGCGCCGTTTTCGGCAATTGGCAAACGCACCTGGATTTTTCTGATTCTGTCGGGGATCGCCACCAGCTTCTCCTGGCTGTGTTATTTCCGCGCCTTGCAATTGGGCGAAGCCTCGCAGGTCGCTCCGGTGGACAAACTCAGCGTCGTCGTGGCCATCGCGCTGGCCGCAATTTTCCTTCACGAACGAATGACGTGGCACCACTGGGTAGGAGGCGCGCTCATTTTTACCGGAGCACTCGTGTTGGCCTACGTGTGAGGCGAGAGCTTAACTCTTTCTCGAGCACGGTAGAAAAGCCCCGGGTCTGAAGACCCGGGCGACAGCACTTGCGCAAGCCGGGGAGATTTGCTGTAGCCCACCTCTTCAGAGGCGGGGCCTATTGCCCGGAATCAAGCCTCGAAAAAAGATAATGGGACGCCATGACTGGCGCCCCATTATTCAACTGCCTCGATCGCTTCCGATCAAGATATCCAAAAAAGCTGCGGACGCTCAATCGACCGCCGTCGCCATCGGCATAGTCCCCGTGAAGTAAATGACCACATATGCTTTGATCGTGTCATTGGCCTGCGGGATGCCGAAGACTTTAACTGGAGTCCCGGCGATGAGGTTGTTGCGTAATTGTCGTTTGACCGGCGCTGGTCGTGATGTCGACAGCACTGACCGTCACGGTGCTCACGCCGCCGTTGTTGGTTCGATCCACCTGGTACACGAGCGTCCCGGAACCCGACGTCGTGCTCAGGTCCACCGGTACTGCGGTGACGCCGCCCGCCTCGGACATCGTGAAGACTCCGTTCGAGTAGGAAGTGGCCGCCGTACCCTGGGGCACCGTAGTGGGCAGCAGCACCACCCACGGCACAGCCCAGGCATTCGCTTGTATAGGATCATTCCATTTGGCATAGCTTACGCCCCAGGCTGGATACGCTCCCGCAGTCCCGCCGAAGTTCACCGTGCCATTCGTCGCGGTCTCGAAATCCGGGATTGCATTCGCGCCGCTATCTACGATGGTCGGAAAAGTGAAGTTCCACCACTTGAACCCGGCGATCGCTGCTCCGCTTGAAGGATCGGTACCATTCGGCGAGGCGCTGGAAATGTAGGGCAGTGCGAATGTGTAGTTGTCAGAGGACGTGTTGAATTTCCGTGTATACGTGAAGGTGTTGGCATTTACGGCTGAGATGCCGCCGTCATACCTGGCGATTTCGATGTCAATCGTCTGCGCCAAAAGCGGAGACGCCAGAGGATCCACAACGCTGGCGTGGATCTTGAATCCGCGCACCAGGTCTTTGTTCGTCAGGAACAATTTTTCCCTGTCCGATGGGCGTGGAGTCCGCCACGGCATTCCATGGAGTCCGGAAGAAGAACTCGGTGTTGTCATCCACTTGCAACGGGATGCCGATGCCGAGTTCGTTTTGCACGACGATGACGTCAGGTGTCGTGCCGGGGTTCGTAATGACGTGAAGCACATGGCCTTCGGGGCTGATCCAAACGCTGTTGAAGGCGTTGGCGGCCCAGATGCGCACGGCGACGAGCGACCCGTTGGATTGATACCGAGCCGCGACGCGAACGAACCGGCCCGTCAAGCCATTCGCCACCGTGGAAAAGTTCTTGATCGTGACCACGGTTTTTGCGTCCACGTCATAGAAGAGCGTTCCGTTTGTTGCGTCCGCCAGAATCGTGAGAGACGTGGAGGAGGCGATAGCCGTTTCCGGATTGGTTGGGGGCTCAACCGGATAATCCTTGGTGACCGTGATGGAGCTGTCATCCGAGGAAACGCCGGTCACGGTGCCATAAGTGTGACGCAGGATCAGCCGCGTGATATCCCAGATTGGGTGATGACGCACGGGGCCTTTATTAAAGTTCACGGCCCAAATCGTTTGTCCGCCGGAAGCGGGCGGGACATGTCCCACCAAGAACGCGGGGTGAGAAAGATCGAATTCCACGTCCACCGAGCTCGTTTGATTCGCTGCCACAACGAGTGGGGGATTGAAATTTACGTTGACCGGGACCGTCTTACTCCCCGCGCTGCCGGTCGCACCCTGGATTTGAATCTGGCCAGCCGGTATGGTCGCCCCGGGTGTGCCCGCAAATCCAGTCTCCGGGTCTGCCGAAACTACCAATGTGACATCGCCCTGATTCGCACTGACCGTGAGAATCGCTCCCGTGTACGTACCCGCCGGCACGGAAACTGTTCCCAAAAGTTCACCGAGTTGATCGAGTTGTACCAAATTGATGGATGGCACGGAACTTCCGGCCGTGAAGACATTGACGGGACTGCCCCCACCTTGCGGGACAAGTGAAATGCTCAGGATCTTCACACCAATGGTGGCCCAATCTTCCGTAGAGGCATCGCTCACCATCATGTTCACGCTGCCGTCCTGCGTTCCTCCTCCGCCCCCGCCCTGATTGGCGCTGGAGCTGGAACCGCATGCGACTGAGAAGAGGGGCATTGCTGCCAACGTTACCCCCAGGAAAATACGGGATAATCTGGAATTCATTTTTCGTCTCCTGCGAAGACTCGGTGGTCTCCACTCGTTTGAATAGACCAAAGCCAGATATCATTGCGGCGGGCCCCGAATACCGAGCAAGAATTCCGGCCAGCACATTACAAAACACGGAAGCGGGAATAGAGTTGCGGTGGACTGGGACGAAAGTGATGGTACGAACGTACTATCAAGGAAAATGAGGACGGCAATCGTTTGTTTCGCCGGACTTTCTTCCTGTCCCAAGCGGAACGACGCGGACAGCTGTACTCGCGGGCTACTCAGGCTGCGGAAAACTCAGCATTTTGTCATTCCGGGCGAAGCGAGGAATCTCTCTTTCTTTTCATGGGGCTAAATCGAAGATAGATTCCTCGCTTCGCTCGGAATGACAAAATAAATTTCTCTTTGCGCGGCATGGAAAACCGGTGGGTGGATGGTCATTCAAAAACGAACTTATGCTTTCGCGTCTTGCGATGCGGCGGCCCACTTCCCTTGCGCCTTGACGATCAGCTCGATCACTTCGCGAACCGCGCCCTCGCCGCCCGAACGCGTGGTGACAAAATGGGCGGCGCGCTTCACTTCCGGAACGGCGTTGGCAACCGCGGCCGCGAGGCCCACGCGTTGCAGCACGGGAAGATCCGGGAGATCGTCCCCGACGTAAGCGACCTCGTCTGCGCTTGCACCCGTCGTCTGCATGATTTCTTCCAGCGCGCCAAGTTTTGTGGCGCAATGCTGATACACAAACTCGATTTCGCATTCCCTGGCGCGCTGCGTGACAGCACTCGATTCCCTGCCGGTAATGATTCCGGTGCGAAGTCCCGCGGCGCGCGCGAGCTTCAATCCCGCCCCGTCATACGCGCTGAATCCCTTGATTTCACTGGCCGTTCCATCCCGGCGCGAAAGCAGCCAGATGTGGCCGTCGGTCAGAACGCCGTCCACGTCCATGAGCAGCACTCGAATTTTTTTGGCCCGCGCGATCAGAGATCTTGAGCCAGTCTGCTTTTTTGCCATTGGAATTGATTTGCTACCTATCTTTATTTGGTCCGTTTAACTCTCCGTGCCCTCGGTTTTCTCTGTGTCCTCTGTGTTAAAGCTTTTCCGGCGTCACGGCAAAATCTTCAACACAGAGGACACAGAGGACACAGAGAAAAGCGGAGAAAACCGAATCCGCTAAAACAGTTCCAGCGTCCAGAGATCGTGCAGATGCACTACGCCGAGCGGTTTTCTTCCGGCATCAGCCACGACGACGGAAGTGATGTGCCGGTCTTCCATGATGCGCAGCGCGCTACCGGCGAGTTCGGCCGGCGC
This sequence comes from uncultured Acidobacteriota bacterium, assembly GCA_963832265.1. Taxonomy (GTDB): domain Bacteria; phylum Acidobacteriota; class Terriglobia; order Acidiferrales; family UBA7541; genus Palsa-360. Next base: position 736,400 of record CAWHTN010000020.1, on the reverse strand, counting down.
GAGCGTTTGCGGCGTCTTGTTCATGCACTCGCCGACAACCAGGTCAATCGTGGCGGCTCCCCGCTGCTGCATCAATCGCCGCAAGTCCCCGTCAGTCAGGATTCCCGCCAGGCGGCCTTCGCTGTCCACCACCGTCGTCATGCCCAAACCCTTTTTGCTTATCTCGTAAATAACGTCCGGCATTTTCGCGGTGATGGGAACACGCGGCATGGCGTCTCCCGAGTGCATCAGATTTTCCACGCGCAGAAGTTTCTTTCCCAGGCGCCCGCCCGGATGCAACGCGGCGAAATCGCCGGGGCTGAATCCTCGGCGGTCGAGCAGCGAAACGGCGAGCGCGTCGCCCATGGCCATGGCCGCCGTCGTGGAAGCCGTCGGCGCCAGATTGAGCGAGCAAGCTTCTTCCTTGACGCTCACGTCAAGCACGACGTCGCTCGCCGCCGCGATCGTGGACTTTGGATGGCCGGTGAGCGTGATCATGCGCAGACCCAGCCGCTTGATCGTCTCCAGCAACGCCGCGATTTCCTCGGTTTCGCCGCCGTAGCTCACCGCCAGCACGACGTCCTCGCGCATCAGCATTCCCAGGTCGCCGTGGACCGCTTCCGCCGGATGCAGGAAAACCGAAGGCGTGCCCGTGCTCGAAAACGTCGCGGCGATTTTTCGGCCGATCAATCCCGATTTCCCCATACCGATGACGACCACGCGGCCCTTGCAGGCGAGCAAAAGATCCACGGCCCGCTCGAAACTCGCGTCGAGCCTTTGAAGAAGCTCGGTGAGCGCCTCGGCTTCGATGCGCAGAACGCGTCTCGCCGTATCGAGGCTTCGATCGGGGCTCCGGTCGGGGCTCACTGCACGCTCCAGCCACGAACCAGCGCGGCAATTTGTTTGAGTTTTCCCAGCAGCGCGGGCAATTCCGCGAGCGGCAAAGCGTTAGTTCCATCCGAAAGAGCTTTCCCGGGATTTTCATGCACTTCCAGAAAAATGCCGTCCACACCTACGGCGGCGCCCGCTCGAGCGAGCGGCTCGATGAACTCCGGCTGGCCTCCGCTGGACTTCCCCGCTCCGCCAGGTAGTTGCACCGAGTGCGTCACATCGAAAACTACGGGACATCCAGTCTTTCGCATAATTGGAAAAGACCGCATGTCAACGACAAGATTTTGGTAACCGAAGGAAGCCCCGCGTTCAGTAAGAAAAATGCGGTCGTTGCCGGTCTTCTCTACTTTCTCCACGGCGTTGGCCATTTCCCACGGCGAAAGAAATTGTCCCTTTTTCAGGTTCACCACACGGCCCGTTTTTCCCGCGGCGACGAGCAGATCCGTCTGCCGCGAAAGAAACGCGGGAATCTGCAGAACGTCGGCGACTTCCGCCGCGGGAGCCGCCTGCGACGCATCATGAATGTCCGTCAGGATCGGAAGCCCAAATCGCTCCTTGATTTTTTTCAGGATGCGCAAGACCTTCCACTAACCCCGGCCCTCGATAAGATTGTTCCGACGAGCGATTCGCCTTGTCATAGGACGCTTTGAAAACAAGAGACACTTTGGCGTTCGCGGCGATCTCCGCGAGCCGCTCGGCCATCATGAGCGCGTGGCCTTCGCTCTCAATGACGCACGGTCCGGCAATCAAGACCAGCGGCTGGTTGCCGCCGATGCGGACGCTTCCAATCGAAATTTCCCTCGCCATTTGCATTCAGAATTCTCTTTGAATCTCGGGCGGAACATAGCGTATGCGGGACAGCCAAGTTTTGCAACGGAAAGCCCGGGAACGCCAATCTCCCGATAAGTGAGTTGCCGTGTACTCGCAAACAGGTTGTGTGATACATTCCGCCACAAATGACAAATCCTTCCGATGATTTATCGCGAAGGTCTTTTCTCAAAGCCACTCTGGCTGGAACTGCGATTTCGTTTGCGAAGATTCCCGCAGTTGCGGAAACAGACCAGAATTCTCAAAGGACAAATCCCGTGAGCGGCAGCCAAAGTGACGACCTCACCAAATTGAGTATCCGCGAAGCAGCCGATCTGATCCGCAAGAAAAAAGTCTCCCCGGTGGACCTCACGAAGGCGTGCCTCGCGCGGATCGACCGAGCGAACCCCTCATTGAATGCCTTCATCACAATCACCAGAGAATCGGCATTTCAGCAAGCGGGCGTGGCCGAATCCGAGGTGATGCGCGGAAATTGGCGAGGGCCCTTGCATGGAGTCCCGATTGCCTTGAAAGATTTGTTCGATACGGCCGGCGTGAGAACCACTGCCGCCAGCGGCGTATTTAAGGATCGTATCCCAACGGAAGATGCCGAGGTTGTGCGCCGACTCAAGGCCGCCGGCGCGGTGCTCTTGGGCAAAACCAACATGCAGGAATTCGCGTTCGGGGGCACCTCCATCGTCAGTTACTTCGGGGCCGTGCACAATCCATGGGAGCCAAACCACATCGCGGGTGGTTCATCGGGCGGTTCGGCCGCGGCATTGGCTGCCGAACTTTGCTACGGAGCCCTTGGATCAGACACGGCCGGCTCGGTCAGGCTTCCCGCATCCCATTGCGGCATCGTGGGCCTTAAGCCCACGTACGGCCTGGTGAGTATCCGGGGCGTAGTCCCACTTTCCTGGTCGCTCGATCACGTCGGACCAATGGCCCGCACGGTCGGGGACACAGCTCTCTTGCTACAAGTCATCGCAGGATACGACGCGCGGGAAACCACGAGCGTAGAGATGAATGTCCCCGACTATTCGAAGGCTCTCGGAACGAAAGTCTCCTCCCTGCGAATCGGCGCGCCCCGCGAATTTTTTTTCGCGGACCTCGATCCGGAAATTGAAGCCGCAATGAAGGAGGCCTTATCCGTATTGGGGAAACTCACGGCCGGGATTCATGATATCGCCCTGCCCGCAAATTCGATGGAATCCTTAAGAGACGTCGTGAGGGCCGCCGAGGCTTATGCATACCACCGCGAGTACGTCACCAAAACGCCGGAGCTGTATCAGCCGCTGACGCTGAAACGGATTCGCGCGGGCGCTGACGTGACTACGCCCGCCTACATCCAAGGGCGCCGCGACCTCGCTCAAGTCCGCCGAACGGCCGAAAAATGGCTGGAGTCCGTGGACGTGCTGGTCACGCCCACGCTCCCCATTCCTCCGGCGGCGATTTCGGATCCTCATGCAGATGATATTTTGCCCGCGGTGCGCAACACCTCGCCGTTCGACGTCAACGGCTGGCCTGCAATTTCCCTCCCCTGCGGGTTCACCAGCCAGGGCCTCCCGTTAGGCTTGCAGATCATCGGCCCTAATGGAGGGGAAGCAGTAATTTTTCAGCTCGCCCACGCATACGAACAAGCAACGGAGTGGCACAAGCGCCGTCCAAAGTTGCCTGAGATTGCGATCTAGTAGCACAGGCTTCAGCCTGTGGGTTTCCATAAGATCTTGGCAATTACGCGCCGCCTGGGCAACTGAACGGACCCCCACAGACTGAACAGGCTGCGGAAAAACTCGGTTTTGGTGTCATTCTGAGCGAAGCGAAGAATCTCTCTTCGATTTAAGTCCAATGCACAGAGAGATTCTTCGCTTCGCTCAGAATGACAAACGTACTTTTTCCGCAACCTGTGAAGTCTGTGCTACTAAAATCTAATTGGAAGGCGATGGCTTCGCGGACATGGAAATCGCGGCCGAACTTCCAGATGCCACGCCGCTGCCGCCATGCTGGTGCGCGTGCGCCGCGCCCATGAACGCGTAAAAAAGCGGATGCGGCACCAGCGGCGTCGACTTGAATTCCGGATGGAACTGGCAGGCGAGAAACCAGGGATGGTTCGGGGCTTCGATGATTTCGACGTATTTGCCGTCGGGCGAGCGGCCGGTGATGCGAAAACCCGCGTCGGTCAGCGTTTTTTCGTATTCGCAATTAAATTCGTAACGGTGGCGGTGGCGCTCGCTGATGTCGGTGGTTCCGTAGGCGCGGAAGGCCGTGGAATCTTTCTCGATCTTGCAGGGCCACGCGCCGAGGCGCATCGTGCCGCCCATTTCGTCCACGCCCAGCAGTTCGCGCAATTTGTAAATCACGCGATGCGGCGTTTGCGGATCGAACTCGGTGCTGTCCGCGCCGGCAAGGCCTACGACGTCGCGCGCGTATTCGATCGTCGCGCACTGCATGCCCAGGCAAATGCCGAAAAACGGAACCTTGTGCGTGCGCGCATATTCGATGGCGTAGATCATTCCCTGAATGCCGCGCTTGCCAAATCCGCCGGGGATCAGGATTCCGTCGGCGTGCCGCAAGCGCGCCGCCGCCGTCTCGCGCGAATCCAGCTCTTCAGCTTCGACCCACTCGATGATCGCGCGGTCCTTGTGCGCGAGCCCGCCGTGGATCAGGGATTCGCGCAAACTCTTGTAGGCATCTTCGAGCTGCACGTACTTGCCGACCACGGCGATGCGCACTTCGCCCTGCGGCTTCCGTATGCGGTCCAGCAACTCGAACCACGCACTCAGATCGCGTTCCCGCGCTTCGAGATGCAGCTGCTGGAGAATCTGGTCGTCGAGTCCTTCGTCCGCAAGCGCTACCGGCACGGCATAAATCGTATCCATGTCCGGCATGGAAATCACGCGCGCTTCGGGCACGTTGCAGAACAGCGCGATTTTCTTTTTCAATTCCTGCGGCACGGTGCGGTCGCTGCGGCACAGCAGCAGATCGGGCTGAATTCCGATGGAAAGCAGTTCCTTCACGGAATGCTGCGTGGGCTTGGTCTTCAATTCGCCGGCGGTGGGAATAAAAGGGACGAGCGTCACGTGCACGTGGACGAAATTTTCCGGACCGAGTTCGAGCCGCATCTGCCGGACCGCTTCGAGGAACGGAAGCGATTCGATGTCTCCCACCGTCCCGCCGATCTCGATGATCACGACGTCGGTGTCGACAGCAATTTTGCGGAACGCGGCCTTAATTTCGTCGGTGACGTGCGGAATCACCTGCACGGTTTTGCCGAGATAATCCCCGCGCCGTTCCTTGGTGAGGATGGCTTCGTAGATTCTGCCGGTCGTCCAGTTGTTCTCGCGCGTAAGCTTGGCGTGCGTGAACCGCTCATAGTGGCCGAGGTCAAGATCGGTTTCCGCGCCGTCATCTGTTACGTACACTTCGCCGTGCTGATACGGGCTCATGGTGCCCGGATCCACGTTCAAGTAAGGATCGCATTTTTGGAGGGTAACTCGGAGACCGCGGCTTTCGAGCAGGCAGCCAATCGACGCCGCTGCAACGCCCTTGCCCAGGGAGGATACAACACCACCGGTAACAAAAATATACTTCGGCGCCATCCGCTCAGTTCCTGCCACCTAAAAACACGCGACGCGGAACTGGTTAAATCCTCCAGAAAGATGTTGGCGTACAACGCATTCTACGGGGGAAGGCACGTCACTGTCAACGTGCAGCCGCATGGTGCACTGGGCCGATTTCCCACAAGAAAACTTGATGGGAGCTAGCGTCATTTATGGTGGACGCTACTTACGTTGTTGTTCCTGCTGTTCGATTCTCTGCCTCAAATCACCTAGCAAATCCCGGACAGCACCTCGGTCGCTCCACATCATCGAATTATTCCAGATTTTGTCGCCCGTCGTTGGATCGACAAAAGCGATCTGTGTAGTCCGCCGCGAGTTCAGAGCAGTCAGAATCACCACTAAGTCAGCACCCGCCTTATTGTAGACGATATGGAGACGGTTCCACTTTCCCAGTTCGTCTGCAAACTCGTCGCGCGCGCGATCATAACCGCTCTGATTTTCAACGAAGACTGTTTTGGCTTGCATGACCCTCGCGGGAATCGGCGCAAGAGTCTGTTGCTTTGCGGAGACTTGAATTGTGAGAATCAATGCAGCGGCTAGAGAAACCGGCAAGATAGTTAGGCGCATCACAACACCTCCAACAAACCTGTCAACGTCAGGGTAACTTCGCCGATCCTACGTCCACCGGGAGGGTGAGTCAACGACTATGGGTCGAGGATATCGAGATGGTTGACATTCGTTCGCAAGGTCCCAACTGAATCGTCTGAATTCTGAGTCGGCCGTAGGGGCACGACATGTCGTGCCCCTACCGCCGCCAGCCTAATCGTGATCGTGGCCAAACAGGTCACGCATCACTTTTACGTCGTCGTCGCAAGCATGGTTCAGGCAAGGCAGCCCGAATCCCGCCTCGAGAGACTTGAGCAGCGAAAAGCTGTTGTAATACCGGTTGCTTTGAACGCCTTCCTCCGAGTCGCCGTTGGTCTCGACAGTGAGGACCACCTGGTTCTGATTCTGCGGCGGGAAGAGGCCCGCGGGCGCCGAGGTTCCACCGACGCCGCTGTAGTCGTTCTCATCCCACACGATCACGATGGCCGTGCGGCCGTCGTGCCATACGGGTGAATGCTTGATGGCCTTGACCAGCCGCTCGATCGTCGTGTCGCCTTGCAGGATCAAGCCGGGATTCAGACCGACCTGTGTGCCGTTCGTGAGACCGGCGGCGCCGATTCCGGGATCGAACGCGCAGAACGCGTCGGCATTGCCCCGCCCATGCTGGTCATTGCATTGGCTCGGCGCAATGAAAGCCAGGGAAGGGACATCGCCTCTCGCCAGGTCGGCATACAACCCGCGAGGACCTTCGAAGCCGACGATGTTCTCCAAACTATTCCCGAACTCCGTTCCCTCCTGGACGCTCTTGAAATAGGCGAATGGATTGTGCTTCACGGCATACGCCTGCACAACGCTGCTCGAAGTCAGAGGCGCGAGCGGAGTGAAGTCGGTCAGATTGCTGGCTGTGCCGTTGCTGTAGTTGACCAGGTCCGCCCCTGTGATCGGCAGGTCTTCCTGATAGCTTTTCCAGCTCAACCCGGCCTTCACCAATTGGTCACCGACGGTCTCCCCTTTGGTGAACGCCGCGGGCACTGATTTCACGCCGTCGATATCAGCGAGGAATGTGAACGTGGGCGGCGTTACTTCGTTCCAATTGTCCGCGGCCGGAGTCACGGCGTCAGTACCCGTTCCTGCGATCGGGCAGACAGCGGTGGTTTGAAACGGGACGGGCGCGAGCATCGGGCCCCCGCCATCATCGGCGTTCACAATTCCAGTCGCCAGATTGGGAGTACACGTCGCATTGTGCCAATCAGGAGCATTGTCGCTACGAATGCCGAAATTCGATCCGCCGACAACCTCCAGGTAGTTGGTCAAGCTCGGATGCCCGACGGCGAAGTAGTTCGTCCCCAGATTGACTTTCTTGTTCGCGATCAGGCTGTTCAAGTACGGCTCGTTCGGATTGTCGATGATCTGCTGGTACCCGTGGTTCTCCATCATGATAACGAAAACGTGATCCAGGTGAGGGATCCCTCTGGGAGCGTCGTCCCGGTCGGCAAACATCGGGGCCGACAACAAGGCGAATGCAAGCCCCAGGGCTGCGGCTTTCTTAAACATGTCAATAACCTTTCCTTTGCGGGAAGCTGGGATTGCCACCGCTCTGTGGACGGAGAGGGCTGGCGCGACCGGGCGGTACTCTGGAATCCGGTTATTGCCGGCGAGTTACAGCCATGCAAAAATCTGGTAAACGTGGCGGCTCAATGTTTCGCGAAACTTCCAGTTTGCTTCCCTTCGCTTCTCGCCCGGGGATTTTCAACCTCGGCGGTATGGTTTAGAATCGTCCGGTAAACCCGGTGCGCTCATTCGTAATTTCGCGCCGCGAAATGGGTCCGTCAATTTCAGCGAAGTGCAAATTTCTCTTGACTTTATCGGGGGTCAACGGTCTATTGTCACCTTCCGCTTTTCCGCAGGCGACACAATGATGCGAGGCCGCATCTATGCCTCGCGGGGAATGTGATTCTGTCCAGTTTCCTAAACGGCTTGCCACCAGGTTGGTTGCAGGTGTGCGGATGCGGGGTTTCGGCGGCAGCGGGAAAACATAATCTCAGGGGCCAGAAACTCATCGGCAATTGCGAGACATTTTCTTGCGGCAAACAGAAGCGTTCGTTCGGATCGAGGCATCCGAGGTTCGCTCGGTCGGAAGCGTGCGGGCTCTGCTTGCTTGTCCTGACGCGGGAAGAAGCGCCCGTCAGAGTAGAAGTATTTTCTCCAGGAAAATCAGCGTCGTGCGGGCGGGGGGATTTCTAGTGCTGGAACCGAATGATCATTTGGGGCGTGACAGGGTGCGTTGGGAGGGTGTTCTCTTCTTTTTCGGGCTGGCCGCGGCGCTGGCAATTGCAAGCTCCTGCGGTTCGGCCTCGACCACTGTGGCGCCGTCCATCACGGCTTCGTGCGTACCCACCCAGGGTACTGGCGCGGATGTGACCGTCCTCGGCACCGCGCAATGCACAGCCAGCGTCCTCAACGCCAGCAGCACTCTTGTGAATTGGTCCGTCAGTGGAACCGGCAATGGCTCGATTGATGCGAAAAGCGGGCTGTACACGGCTCCGGCAACGGTGCCGAGCACCAACGTGATAACGATTACCGCAACTTCCCAGGTGCAATCGACGCTGACCGCAACGGCGAGCCTGACGATCGTGGCCGCCACGGCGATTACTGCCGTCATCTGCAACGATTCCACGGGGAGCTCCCCGTCGCCGTTGGTCGTTTCGTCCATGAACTCGCTGTCCTGCACGGCTTTTGCTTCCGTTTCCACCGGCACAACGGTTCCTGTCAACTGGACCATAGCGAACACGAACAATCCCAGTTCAGTCTTAAATCTGGGAAGCATCTCGAAGCAAGGCGTCTACACCGCTCCACTAGTTCCACCGCCGGGACAGATGGTCACGATTACTGCCACCTCGCAGGCTCTCGCGACCGAAACGATGGGCGTGACGGCCACGGTGGTTTTCGGAAACGCGGTCCTAAGCGGGCCCTACGCCTTCTCCACCAGCGGCAGGCTGCCCACCCACGCGTTTTGGGCTCGTGTGGGCAGTTTCTCGGCAGGTGGCGGCGCCCTCGTCGGTACCGAGGACACCAATCAGGGTGGTACGCCGAATACGGTGACCACGCAACGCAACTTCACAGGGTCTTATTCCATCGGTCCGGACGGCCGGGGCACAATGCAATTCTGCGAGGGGAGCAGCGCGGCCTGCCCGCAGGGATCTCCCGCTACCGCTTATTTCAACATCGTGGTCATTTCCCCTCAGCAAGCCCAGATGATCGAATTCAGTCAACCGGTAACGCCTCCTCCCACTACGGCAACCGCGGGTTCGGCATCGACGATTGCGGGCGGCGAGATGATTTCTCAAGACCAGTCGGTTTTTAGCGCCGGGACCGGAAATCTATCCGGCACCTACTCGTTTAATTTCGCCGGTGTTTCGACGACCGCGACGGAGGAATCTGTTCTCGGGGAATTTAACGCAAATGGGCATGGCACCATCAGCCCAGGAAGCCCCACAGAGCCCGGCGAAATGGACATAAATCCTACTCCGGTCAGTTTGCCTACTTCCCTCGCCGGCACAAACTATTCGTTTAGTTCGAACGGCCGGGGCACGGTAACACTCAACAATGGAACCGTGAACCTTACCTTCAGTATTTATCCAGTCTCGGCCAACCGGGCGAAATTCATTGAAATCGATACCGCCTCTATTGCGACTCCAACGGTACCAGCGTCGATCTTGGTCGGCGATGCGTACATCCAGCAAACAAGCTCATACTTGCGGATGGGCGCTAAACGCGTTGAGCGGCTCGACCGTGTTTGAAACCTCGGGATTAAATAGTTTGGGAGGTCCTCCGGGAGTTGTGATCGGTGACATAGGCAACTTCACGGCCGACGGCACGACTGGCGCGGTCAGCGCCGCCTCGATTGACGAAAATAGCGGCGGCACGGTCTCCTCGACAGTCGGAACCCTCACCGGCAACTACACGGTGGATTCCTGCGGCAGGGGCACCCTGACGATTGGCAGCCATTCGTATGTGTTTTATATTATTTCGCCGTCCGACGCCGTGCTCCAGGAAACAACGACCGGCATCATCGCTCATGGTTTCTTCCTCCCGTCCGTGGGCGGGCCGTTCGTGGATGGTACTTTGAAGGGCAGCTACGGCTTTCGGCTGGGCGGAACGGACGCCGCTGGAACGGCCGGGAATCGAGAAGATCTAGTTGGGCAGGTGACGAGCGGCGGCCTGGGAACTGGGCTGGCCGGCACGCTCGATCTCAATGACTTTGGAGCGACACAAACGCCCGTGGCGATCACGAATGGAACCTATCTCCCTGCTCCGGCGGGAAGTCTTCGAGCGACCATGGCTCTCCCCCTGGCTACAATATCGGGCAATACGACACGGAATTTGGTCCTGTACATGGTGAGTCCGACATTGTTTTATGTTTTGGACACGGACCCGGCCCCAGCAGGCGCCACGATCGGCGTGATCAACAATCAGTTCTAGGGAAGAGCCTGCCCGTCCCGTTGGAACGAATATCAAATTCGGGAAGCGCGCACAAAGGACAGGATTTCGCGCGGTTTCCTTCCGAGCAGGAACCGCCGCGACACGGCGGGTAGAAGGCGAGAATCAAGTCACGATTTCACATTTTGAGGATCAGGATTGAGACGGAAGCCTATTTGTCGGGAATCTCGAACAGGGAAGAGAGAGGCGCGGTGAAACGCCTTCTGTTGTTTATCTTGATCACTTCCCTCTTCGGTCTGGCCTCGTGCGGCTCGGCGGCCACGAGTACAGCTGTGACGTGCACCACCAATACTTCGACCTCTTCTACCACCACTTCAACATCCACATGCACCGACCCGGTAACGAACATCAGCGTCACGATTTCGCCCGCCACGGTCTCCGTGAACGTGGTGACAACTCAGCAGTTCCAAGATGCTGTCCAGGGAGGCACGAATTCCGTCACCATCTGGCAGGTGAACACGATCACGGGCGGCAACGACACGATTGGCCGTATCGATTCCAACGGCCTATATCATGCCCCGGTGACGGTTCCTTCTCCCGCGACGGTGACCGTGGGCGCGGTTTCGTTTGAAGATCAAAAGGTCTCCGCCACTTCCGCGGTCACCATTACACCTGCCCCAGTCGTATCGATCACATCCCCTTGCACGTCCCCTTGTAATACACCCATTCCGGCGACCTCCGGCACGGCGAATACTCTGACTTTCACCGCAACCGAAACCGGCGGAACCGCCAACACAATTCTTTGGGAGGTGGGCCCGGTTGGCGGGCTGGGAGTTTTGGGTGGGAATACGACGCTCGGCACGATCAGCGCAACTGGCGTCTACTCCCCGCCGGTTGTGCCACCCATCGGTTCGAGTGCGGTCGTCACGGCTGTGGCGCAGGACTCTCCCACCTCGACCGCAAGCGCGACCTTGGTGATTTCGGGGTACTCCGCTTCTTCCTTACTGGGGCCGTTTGCTTTTTCGATGGCCGGAAACGTTGCATCGGCTCACTTTTTCAGGGCCGGCAGCTTTGTGGCGGATGGCGCGGGGAATCTGAGCAGCGTTTTGGAGGACACCGACAGCGCTTCGGGCGCGACGTCCGCACCGATTTCCGCGACCGGCTCGTATACGGTGGGCGCGGATGGCCGTGGAACGTTGAAATTCAACGACGGGCTCTTACCTGCAAGTTTCGACTTCGTCCTGGTGAATGGCGCTCAATTTCAGATCATTGGTTTCGACGGTTCGGGAACTGCTGCGGGTCAGGCGAATGCGCAGAATGCTTCGGCGTTCTTAGGCACGCCAAACTCGGCTTTGAACGGAACCTACGTCTTTGATTTTGCCGGCGTGGATGGATTGAATGGGCTTTCGCAGATCGGCGAATTCAACGCGGATGGCGCGGGCAATATTACGAGCGGGTCCATCGACATCAACGATGGGGGGACGTTGAGCCAAATTCAATTCTACGTAAGCAAAACCGTGTGCACTCCCGCGCCACTGCCTGCTCCGCAACCACCGCCCGTTCCCTTGTCCGCCTATTCGATCGACTCGAGCGGGCGAGGAACGTTGTCGCTCACAACGCTGCTGCCCACTTGCTTCCCCGGTCCGGCGTTTACACTCAATTTCTATGTCGTCAACCGTGGAGCTGCGAAATTCGTGGGGACTGACACCGCGAAGCTGGCTGGGGGATACACCTCCCAGCAGGCTCCCAATGCCACATTCGATGCGACCGCCCTCAACGGCAATTACGCATTTCTTTTGGCGGGATCGGGACTGGGCGGCACGATCACAACCGCTGGAAGTTTTTTTGCGGATGGCGGCGGCAACTTGAAAACAGGCGTCGTGGATGAAAACGTGGCGCCCGGCGCGCCGGCTCTTGGCTTGCCAATCGTAGCCAACCCGGCGGGCGACAATTATACGGTAGCTCCCAATGGCCGTGGCACGGCGACGTTCACAACAGCGGGCCGGACGTACACGTTTGTTTTTTATCTGGGCCCGGTGGGGTCCAACACAACCGCCGTGTTTCAGGAAACCGATTCGGGGATTGCCAGCGACGGGAATTTCACTCTACAGCAAAGCGGTCCGTTCACTCTGGCGTCCATTCAGGGCAACTACGCAATCGAGACCAGCGGCGTTTCCGGAGGGTCCTTACAAGTCAGCACGGGCCAAATCGTCGCGAATGGCGCAGGGGCGATCCCTTCAGGAAATATTGACACCAACACGGGAGGCACCCTCGTCTCGGGGCAAGCCGTGACGGGCGCCTACACTGCTCCCGCCGCGACGGGCCGCGCCACACTCACGCTCAATTCCGGCACGCTGAATTATGCCGCGTACGTCGTGAGCCCCACTCAGGTCTACATTTTGGGAATCCTACCCGCGCAGCTCGCCGCCGGCGCGCTTCTCCGGCAATTCTAAAGAGCAATCCCCCAAGGCCGTCGTCAAGCAGAGCGCGATTTGCTCAGCAGCTTTTCGACGCGCGCGACATCCTCTTGCACATCCACGCTGATCGAATCGTGCTGCGTTTCGGCGACGCGAATCTTGTATCCGTTTTCCATCCAGCGAAGCTGTTCGAGCTGCTCGATGCGCTCGAGGTCTCCAAGCGGCAGCGTCGGAAAATCAAGAAGGGCGGCGCGCCGAAACGCGTACAGCCCGAGATGTTTCATGTGCTGCACGTGCAACGGTGCATCGCGATCACGGACCCACGGGATAGGCGCGCGTGAAAAATAGAGCGCGTTGCCGTCGAAATCAAGAACGACCTTCACGATATTGGGGTCCATGATGTCGGCGGGCTTCGCGATGGGAACCATGAGCGTGGCCACCGAAACGCCGTCCTCCGACTCAATGGCCTCAACGAGGGTGTCAATCGCTTCCGGCTCGACCAGCGGCTCGTCCCCTTGCACGTTGACGAAAACCTCTTCCTCTGAACCAGAAATGTGCGCGCCCACTTCCGCCACGCGCTCGGTGCCGGAGCGGTGTTCCGAACGAGTCATGACCGCCTCGGCCCCAAATCCGGCCGCCGCCTTCAGGATGCGTTCATCATCGGTGGCGATGATCACGCGGCTGATGCGCTCGGCCTGCCGCGTCCGCTCCCACACGCGCTGGATCATGGGCTTTCCGGCGAGAGACACAAGGGGCTTGCCCGGCAAGCGGGTGGCGGAATAACGAGCGGGAATCACAGCGATGGCCATAAAGATTTTTCTCCACGCGCCGATTTACAAAATGGGCAGCGAAACTTTGAAATCCTATCACAGTGTTCGAACAAACCTGCACGCAGCCCATAGTACGCCAATCAATAGGCTGCGGAAAAACTCGGTTCGGGTGTCATTCTGAGCGAAGCGAAGAATCTCTCTTCGATTTAAGTCCAATGCACGGAGAGATTCTTCGCTTCGCTCAGAATGACAAACGTACTTTTTCCGCAACCTGTATCAAGACTCTTGCTTCGGCTCCTAAAGTAAATTAATTGTCAAAAGACATGCGCGGGACTTGCGCGGCTTGCGCCGGGTGGTAGAATAGCAATATGGTTCGCTAGTCGGAACCGGCCGTGACCGCCCGGGCAGCGCCGGCGAAGGCAGGCAATGCGGTGATGGCAGGACAAAAACGGGAATGTCTCCGCGGCTTCGCTCTTGTTGTGTGCGCTCTGATTGCCGCCGCGGCGTTTAGTCAAACCCAAGGCCCCGTCAAGCCTCCAAAATTACCCCCCGAACCAATAATCAAACCAGGGCAAGGGATCAAAGTCGATGTAGACATGACCCTTGTGAACCTCACGGTCACGGATCCGTTGGACCGTCTCGTTACCGGGCTCGAAAAGGGACATTTTCGCGTCTTTGAAGATAACGTCGAGCAGGAGGTCCTCACCCTGTCGAGCGAGGATGTGCCGGTCTCGATCGGCCTGGTATTCGACATGAGCGGCAGCATGTCGGACAAGGTCGAGAAAGCCCGCGAGGCCGCCGTGCAATTCATGCGCACGGCCAATCCGCTGGATCAATTTTTCCTGGTGAGTTTCAACGATCGAGCCGAATTGACCAGCGGCTTCACCAGCAGCGTGGATGAGTTGCAGAACCGGATGATGTTCACCGCCTCGCGAGGGCGCACCGCGCTCCTCGATGCCATCTATCTCGGACTCAGCCAGATGAGGGGTGCACACAACGGCAAACGGGCCTTGCTCATCATATCGGATGGAGGAGATAATCATAGTCGGTACAATGAGAGCGATGTTAAGAACTACCTGAAAGAAGCCGACTGCCAGCTCTACGCAATTGGCATCTTCGATCCGATCGGCATACGTTCCAGGACGCCTGAAGAATTGGAAGGGCCCTCGCTGCTTTCTGAAATGACGGAAATGACCGGAGGCCGCGTCTTTCCCGTGGGAAATCTTGGCGAACTGCCCGACATTGCCGCAAAGATCGGAATGGAGCTCCGAAACCAATATGTCATCGGATACAAATCAAGCAACGCGCACCACAACGGCGCGTGGCGAAAAATCAAGGTCAAACTGCGGCCACCTAAGGGACTTCCCCCCCTCAACGTTTTTGCAAAGACCGGCTATTACGCCCCGAACCAGTAGCCGCGGCCGCATCACCGTTTTTCTGATTACTTTTTTGCTCGCGGCTCTTGGTGTGTTCTTTGCGGCGGGCGCGTCCGCGCAGCAACAGCAAGCGCCCATCTCTCCTTCCCAACAGCCTCCCGCGCCAAACGCTCCCCCGCAGGAAATGCCGCAGGGGACGTACAAAATCAAGACGCAAGTCAACCTGGTTGTCCTGCATGTGTCCGTGCTCAATGACCGCAGCGTGTTTGTGCCTGGACTGATGGAGGATAGTTTCCGGGTGCTGGAAGATAAGGTTGAGCAAAAGCTTTCCGTCTTCAAGCAGGAGGACGTGCCGGTCAGTTTTGGACTGGTCGTGGACAATAGCGGCAGCATGAGGGACAAGCGGCCGCAGGTGAATGCGGCGGCGCTTACGTTCGTCAAGACCTCCAATCCGCAGGACGAGGGCTTCGTCGTCAACTTCAACGACGACTACTACCTGGACACCGAGCACGATTTCACCAGCGACCTCGCGGAAATGAGAACAGCCCTCGAGCGCATTGATGCGCGCGGCAGCACGGCGCTGTACGACGCCGTCATCGGCTCGCTCGATCACTTGAAAAAAGGCACGCGCGACAAGAAAGTTCTTCTGGTGGTGACCGACGGCGAGGACAATGCCAGCCGGCACAGTCTGGAAAATGTGGTGGAGCAGGCGCAGCGGGCCGACGCCGTGATTTACGCCGTGGGCGTCTTCAGCGACGACGACATCAAGCACAATCATCGCGCCATGAAGAAAGCGCGAGGCGCGCTGACCGACCTGGCCAACGCCACCGGCGGCCTGGCCTTTTTTCCGGAAACCGCCGATGACACGGAATCGATCTGCACGCAGATCGCCCACGATATTCGCAACCAATACACGCTCGCCTACTATCCGACCAATACGGCGCACGATGGATCTTTCCGCGCCGTGTCCGTCCAGGTGACGCCGCCTCACAGCGCGGGAAAACTTACGGTGCGCACGCGCACCGGATACTACGCGTCCCGCGCGCCGTCCTCCGGCAATTAGAACACCAGTAGCACAGACTTCAGTCTGTGGGGGTCCATAACTGAGCCCAGGCTGAACATACCTGCCAAGATTTGATGGAACCCCACAGACTGAAGTCTGTGCTACTTAAACCCATTTCAATTATCTGAGATTTGCGGCAGGAAACTTTTGCCGTGTGGGATTGCGCCGCCAAAATTTTCGGCGATGGTTTGGCCCATGTCGGCAAGCGTGTCTCGGATGCCCAGGTTGACGCCGCGCTTCCCTGCCGGGCTGTAGGTGACGATGGGGACGTACTCGCGCGAGTGATCGGTCGTCGGCCACGCGGGATCGGGATCGCAACCGTGATCGGCGGTGATCATCAGCAAGTCTCGCGGCGCGAGCGCCTTCAGCAGCGGCGCAAGAAGCGCGTCGAATTCCTCAAGTGATTTTGCAAATCCCTCCACGTCCTTGCGGTGCCCGTAGAGCATGTCGAAATCCACGAGATTGGCGAAGATGAGGCCGCTCTTTTGCTCGGCAAGCGTGGCGTGGAGTTTCTGCATGCCGTCCGCGTTGCTTTTAGTCGTGACATAATGATCGACGCCGCGGCCGTTGTAGATATCGTGAATTTTGCCGATGCCGAAGATCGGAATTTTTCTTTCGACGAGCACGTCCATCAGCATGGGCCGCGGCGGCTCGACCGCGTAATCGTGGCGGCGCTCGGTGCGCCGAAAGTTTCCCGGCGCGCCCGTGAACGGACGGGCAATCACGCGGCCTACTTTGTTCGGCCCGTCCAGCATTTTCCTGGCAATTTCGCACATGCTGTACAGCTCGGCGATGGGGATCACGTCTTCGTGCGCCGCGATTTGGAATACGCTGTCGCCCGAGGTGTAAACGATCGGGAAGCCCGTTCGAACGTGTTCCTCGCCCAGTTCCTTGATGATTTCGGTACCGGAGGCAGGCTTGTTGCCGATCGTCTTGCGGACGATGGCGCGTTCGAACTGTTCGATCAATTCGCGCGGAAAGCCGTGCTTGTAAACGGGGAATGCCTGCGGCAGCCAGATGCCGGCCATCTCCCAGTGCCCCGTCGTCGTGTCCTTGCCCGGAGAATGCGTGGCGCCTTTGCCGTAGCAGCCCTCAGGACGCGCCGAAGGCGTCAGGTGGTCGAGGGGGGCTATATTCGCAAGTCCGAGGCGCAGAAGGTTCGGCAACGCCAGCGGGCGGGATTTAGCGATGTGGCCGAGCGTGTCGCGGCCGACGTCGTCGTAATCCGCCGCGTCCGGAAGCGCGCCGATTCCCACGCTGTCCAGCACAATCCAGATGATTCGTTCGAACGGGGCCATCGGTTGCCTCGGCGAAAAGTATACAGCCTGGCATTCATGAAGGAAAAGTCGAGTAGCACAGCCACTCTTGGCTGTGTGGGGTTTGCAGCCGTCATTTGGTCGGTCGCCGATTGGATAGGCACAGAAAACCACACAGCCAAGAGTGGCTGTGCTACTTAAGGCGATAACACGAAACGAGGTCAGAGGATGTGCCGTAGGGATCGGCGTTTTGGTCGGCCTGGTCCATTTCGATTCGCGCGGTCCAGAGGCGGACGAAAAGGCCCTGGGCCGTCAATGTGTCCGTGCAGGTTGGGTTTACGTAGAGCAGGTCCACGAGGCCCGAGCCGGAGGCTGCCACGGCTGCGAGATTTTCTGCCATTTGAGCGACGAGCGAGCAGGCGAACGGATTGTACATGTAGACGAGCAGCGGAGTGCGCGGCCAACGGAAATTCGCGGCGTCTTCGTAGACCACGCGAATCTTTGCCTTTGGTTTTGCGATGCGGCTCCATCGCGCGACGTTTCGTTGCGCGATGCGCGCCAGTTCCTCGGTTACTTCCACGCCGATCACTTTCCGGAATGGCAGCTCCGCCGCAAGTAGGAGCGCACGGCCTTTGCCTGCTCCAACATCCACGAAGCTATACGCGTCGATTCTTCCTGACAATGCGGGAAGAGTTTCGCGCCAGCGGCGGCACGCTTCGTAAAACACGGATGGGGCGATCGCCGAGTAGCCGTGGTTGAGCGCGTCATTCGCCCGGCCTTTGACGAGATCTTCCGGGCCGAGATAGCCGCCCGTGTCCGTCCCATATTTCCGGTCGAACGGGTGAAGGACGCCTCGATTGGGAGCCGTTTTTGAAGCTGACGCCAAGATGGACCGGTCCTCGCCGTTTCCTGCCAATTGTCAGAGTAACCCAAGAGCGAAGGGCTGGTCACTTGGATTCCAGGACCGCGCAGAGTCGCCGTCCGGGAGAGCGGCCACGCACGCGGATGAAACCGTTGCACGGCTAGTTTATTTTTGATGTAGTATACTCGCCGAGGAATGCCTTCCTGAGCAGACGTGGCGGGAAAGCATTCGGCGTGGGGGCGCCGTCTACCGATCGAGGAGGATCGCTTAATGGCTAAGAAACTCGCAATAACGATCGCCGGTGCTGTTTCATTGGGAAGCTACGAGTCGGGCGTGGCGTTTGAAATCCTGGATGCGATCGCTCAGCATAACGAGTGGGCAGATAAAAACAATCAGCCGGGCGAACGCTTCGAGATCGATGTGCTCACCGGCGCTTCCGCTGGCGGGATGACGTCCGCCATGATCGCGCAACGTCTGCTGTATGACGGCCCTTCCATGAGCGAGCCTTACGGCAATCCTCTCTTCAACGCATGGGTTTCGAGCGTGGACATTACGGGATTGCTGGCCCGAGGCCCGAGGGAGGACATAACGCATTCCGTTCTTTCTTCCAATTTTGTCATCGGTATCTCGAACACTTATTTAATGGGACGGTACGAGAACCTGCCGCAACCACCGCCGCCCGCACAACCGCATTCCGCACTGCCTTCGGATCGCAAGCTGCAACTTGGGCTGGCCCTCTCGAACCTCAATGGAGTCGACTACGATCGCTCGACACTCAGCGGAAATAGTTTCATCTACACGCGGCATGAGGACCAATTCGTGCGTTCGCTTGACCAGGCTTTGGATGATCGGGGGCCAGCATGGGAAACCATACGCGCGGCGGCGGTGTCCTGTGGCGCGTTTCCCGTGGCTTTTCGGGTGCAGGACCTGATTAGAAATGTAGCGGAATACACCAGCCCATGGCTCAACAAAACTGCCTGGGGCGGCCTGCCAGCCACTACATTTACATACACGGACGGCGGCGTATTTCAGAATGAACCTTTGGGCATGGCTAAGAATCTCGTGGAGAACATTCCCGGAGGACGCCTGAACGCCGATCAGCGGGCCTATTTGTTTATTGCGCCCAAACAAAAAAGCTCCACGGCCGTGAAGAACTCGCCGAACCCCGCGCTGGGTTTTGACGCCGCGACCGCGAATTTTAAAATATTGGCGTCCCGGCTGGCGGATTCCGTGGTTGGACAATCCGAGTTTCAGGACTGGTCCGTGGCGGAGGGCTTCAACGATCAGCTGGAATTGCTTAACGCGCGGGCCGGCGAGCTACAGGATTTATTTCTCAAGGGAACTCTGACCCCTGCCACGACCTTGCCGGTTTCCAATATTCTGCTTAATTCTTTTTTTGCCGCAGGCGGCCAGACAACGCCCGCGTCCGCGGCCAATCTGAATGCGGCTCGTGCCCGGTTGCAGGAGCAATATGCGAGCGAATACGCCCAATTGAGCGGGCTGGCAGGCGCTGCCGATGCGTGGCGGGACGCTGTGCTGGTGCTTGAACTCGCGGGCCGATTGCAAGAGAAAGAAGAAATGTTCATTTACGACTTCGTGGCTCAGCCCGAGTTATT
This sequence comes from uncultured Acidobacteriota bacterium, assembly GCA_963832265.1. Lineage (GTDB taxonomy): Bacteria > Acidobacteriota > Terriglobia > Acidiferrales > UBA7541 > Palsa-360. The sequence continues at coordinate 716,757 of CAWHTN010000020.1, read as the reverse complement.
GGCCAGCAGCGGATTGATGGCATTCGCCGGGTTCTTCGACGTTCGTTACCGCAAGCACGATTATGACTACGGACGCAGCGTGGTGCAAAAGAATTTGCCCATTTACCAAAAACAGAAAAACAGCGTTTTTTCCAATCTGCATTGGACGCCGAGGCCATTCGATTCCATTGATCAGAGTCTGAACAACATTCAAATGGCGCAAGTCGACAAGTCGAAGCGCCAGCAGGTTTATGACCAGATCAGTAACTCGGCCAATGAGCTGCTGAAGGAGTTGAATGTGAATGCTTTCATCCGCAAACCGCTGATGTGGTTTTTCATCGAGGGTCAGATCAAGAAAATGCTTGCGCTGTGAATCTGTAGTGCCTAACGCCTTAAGTAAAAGGTGAGATCGCTTGGAACCAATATTTTCTCCGCCGGGATAGTCAATTGCCCTGCTTCTTGCGGCGACGTATAATTGTGAGTTTAGATGTGCGTCGCGGAAGGCGCTGAGGAGGGGGCCGCGTGGCTGTAAGAGATCAATCCGCTGCAGAGCCGTTGGCAACGAGCTCCGTTGCCGAAGCCGCCGAACAAGAGGCGATCCATGTGCTCGGGGCGCGGGTTCACAACCTCAAGAACATCAGCTTCGATATTCCGCATAACGCCATCACGGTTGTCACAGGGGTTTCGGGATCGGGAAAATCGAGTCTTGCGTTTGACACGATTTACGCCGAGGGGCAGCGGCGGTACATCGAATCGCTTTCGGCGTATGCGCGGCAGTTCCTCGAGCGCATCGAGAAACCCGATGTGGATGAGATTACCGGAATTGCGCCCGCCATTGCGATCAAGCAGAAAAACTCGACGCGCAATCCGCGCTCGACCGTGGCTACTGCTACCGAAATTTACGATTATCTACGCCTGCTCTACGCGCGCGCGGGACGCACGTTTTGCACGAAGTGCGGCAGCGAAGTGCGCAAGGACACCATGGACGAAATCGCCGCTCGCGTGCTTGCTTTGCAGCAGGGGCGGCGATTTTATGTGTTGTACAAACTTGATCTCACGGCCGCAGTCTCACAAGGCGCGCCTGCACCCGCTACGCCGCCGCGGCGAAGTGCAGCGAAAAAAGCAGGGAAACCCACGCCCGAGGCGATCCGGCTGGCGTTGGCCGGTTTGCAGCGCCGAGGATTTCAGCGGCTCTATCAAGCGGGCCGGATGCACGAATTTTCTTCACCGGAGACGCTGCTCGACATCGATTTTTCGCAGCCGGTGTTTGTCGTTGTCGACCGGCTCGTCATCGGACCCGACATGCGCTCGCGGCTCGTTGACTCGGTCGAGATTTGCTACCGCGAAGGACGCGGCGAGGCCATTCTCGAATTTGTGCCTGAGGCGTCGGGCGGGGCTGCGGAACGAATGGTCTTCAACGAGCGATTCGAGTGCAAGACGTGCGGCGCGGTGTATCAGGAGCCGGAGCCGCGATTATTTTCGTTTAACAATCCATATGGGGCGTGCCCGCGCTGCCAGGGATTTGGCAATACCGTCGATTTCGATATCAATCTGGTGATTCCCGATCGGGGGAAGTCTCTCAACGAGGGGGCGATTCAACCGTGGACCAAGCCGCGCTACCGCGCCGTGGTTCTGGAACTGAAAAAATTCGCGCGGGCCAACCATATCCCCATGGATGTTCCCTTCCGGCATCTGACCGCCGCGCAGCAAAACCAAATCATTGAGGGCGACCCTAAATCCGACTATGTGGGCGTGAACGGATTTTTTCAGTGGCTCGAGCGGAAAAAATACAAGCTTCACGTCCGCGTGTTTCTGAGCCGCTACCGCGGGTACGCGCTCTGCCCTGATTGCAATGGATCGCGACTCCGCGCCGAAGCGCGCGCGGTACGCGTGTCGGGAAAAGCAATCACCGAAGTCTGCGCCATGACGGTGGCCCAGGCGCGGCTATTCATGGACAGCCTGGAATTGAGCGCGGAGCAGGCCGCAATCGCCGACAAAATCCTGGAAGAAATTCGCCAGCGGCTACTTTTCCTTGACGAGGTGGGCCTGGATTATTTGTCGCTTGACCGGCTTTCCTCGACGCTTTCCGGCGGCGAAGCGCAGCGCATTCAACTGGCGACTTCGCTCGGGTCGCATCTCGTCGGCGCGCTGTACGTGCTGGATGAGCCTTCCATCGGCCTGCATCCGCGCGACACGCATCGCTTGATCGATATCCTGAAGCACCTGCGCGACCTGGGCAATACGATCCTCGTGGTCGAGCACGATCCGGACATGATTGCTGCGGCCGATTATGTGATCGATTTGGGGCCGGGCGCGGGGGAACATGGCGGGAGCCTGCTTTTTGCCGGGCCGCGGAGCGAACTTTTGCAGAGCCGCGAATCCCTGACGGCGCGCTACCTCAACGGCGAATTGCGCATTCCTGTCCCAACGCTGCGGCACAAGCCGAGCGGCCGATTTTTGAGAATCCACGGAGCGCGCGCGCACAATCTTCAGAACATCGATTTGATGATTCCTCTCCACATGCTGGTGGCGATCACGGGCGTATCGGGATCGGGAAAATCCACGCTTGTGCACGACGTGATTTATAAAGCGATCGAAGCGAAACGCACCGGCGGAAAGTATCAGGAATTGTGCGACCGGATCGAAGGAGACCATCAGCTGCAAAGCGTCGTGCTCGTCGACCAGTCTCCGATCGGTCGCACGCCGCGATCGAATCCGTCCACGTATCTCAAGGCGTTCGACGCGATCCGCGAAGCGTTCGCTTCCACTCCGGAAGCGAAAAAGCGCGGCTACACGGCCGGCCATTTTTCCTTCAACATTCCGGGAGGGCGCTGCGAAGCGTGCCAGGGAGAAGGCATCGTCACCGTGGAGATGCAGTTCCTGGCGGACGTCGAGCTGATCTGCGAGGAATGCCGCGGCACGCGGTTCAAGAGTGGCGTCCTCGAAGTGCGCTATCGCGAAAAGAACGTGCACGAAGTGCTGCAACTGACGGTGCGCGAGGCGCTGGTCTTTTTCGCGGGAGTGCCCAAAATCACTTCGAAGTTGAGAATTCTCGACGAAGTGGGTCTGGGCTACTTGCGGCTTGGGCAATCCGCGACGACGCTCTCCGGCGGCGAGGCGCAACGTTTGAAGCTTGCCGCGCATCTCACCACGCAAGCAAACGAAGGGGTCTTGTACATTTTTGACGAGCCTACGACCGGACTGCATTTCGACGACATACAGAAATTGCTGACGGCGTTCCGCAAGCTGATCGACGGGGGCGCGTCGATTCTGGTCATCGAGCACAATCTGGACATCATCAAATCGTCGGATTGGATTATCGACCTCGGGCCGGAAGGCGGTGCGCAGGGCGGAAAGATCGTCGCCACCGGAACGCCCGAGCAAGTCGCGCGGAATTCCCATTCGTTTACAGGGAAATTTCTTTCGCGCGTGCTTGCCAATAATCACGCAAATCACAATCATGGCGCGACGCCTGCCGTTGTGCGGAACAAATGAAGCGCATGAGTTCCGGGAACGATTTCGCGGCGCGCTGGTTTCGAGTTGGATTGGCGACTGCATGGATCGCCATAGCTGGAATTTCACTTGCTGCCCAGTCCCAGCGAAAAACTCCCGCAAAATCGCCTGCAACCTCTACGCCTCAAGAAAAAGAAGACCCGCTCGCGCCTCTGCTGCGGCAGGCGAATGAGGCGATCGACAAAATGGATTTCGCCGCGGCGCTCGATCCTCTTCAGAAATATATCGCGCAGCGCCCGGGCGAGGCCTACCCGCATTTTCAACTGGGATACGCATACGCCGGAATGAAGCGCGCGGAAGATGCGAAGAGCGAATTCTCGCGCGCGATTGCGCTCGATCCGAAGATGGCAGCGGCACACCTGAATCTCGGCCTGGTGCTGATGGATACCGATCCGGCCGCGGCGGCCGGAGAATTTCGCCATGCGGCCGAGTTGCAGCCCACGGAAAGCCGGCCGCGCTTCCTCGCCGGTTTCTCTCTGGAACATGCCGGCAATTTTCCGGAGGCCATCGAGCAATACCGCGCGGCGCTTGCTCTTTCGCCGAAGGATTATGAAGCTCACTTCGCGCTGGGGCGCGCACTGCTTCTCACGAATGACGCGGCCGGCGCGGAAGAGCAATTCCGCGCGGCCATCGCATCGCGAGGCGACGCGGCCCCGGCGCAACTGGGGCTTGCGAGCGCTCTCCTGGCGCAAAAAAAGTATGAGGCGGCGGCCAATTCACTCACGGAATATCTGAAGCTCAAGCCGGGAGACAGGTCCGCGCATTTTGACCGGGCTTCGGCGCTTTTGAATCTCAACCGATTCGATGAGGCGCTTGCCGAGCTGGACCTGTCCGACGCGGGCGCCGCGCCTTCGGCCGACACGCTGAAAATGCGCGGCGAAATCTACATGCAGCAGAAAAAGTGGAAAGAGGCGGGAGACGCGCTAAAGCAGGCGGTTTCGTTGTCGCCGAAAGATTCGGAGCTGGCCGAGTGGGTGGGCCACGTGGACATCGAGTTGCGCAATTATCCCGGCGCCGTCCGCGTCTTGGAACAGGTGTACGCGCAGAATGCGCAAGACGCGGACGCGCTTCGCGATCTCGCCGACGCCTTTTATCTGAATGAAAATTACGCGGAGGCGCTCGAGGCGATGGACCGTCTTGCCAAACTGGAAACTCCGAAGGCCGGATCGTGGTTTGTCCGCGCGATCTGTTACGATAAACTTTCGCGTAAGGCGGAGGCCATCGAGGCGTATCAGAAGTTCCTCGATCAAGACGGCGGGCAGCACGACACTCAGGATTTTCAGGCACGCCATCGCATCCTCGTCCTGCAGAAAGAGCTGGGGCAGTCCAAGAAAAAGTAAAAGTGGATGACGAGGTTCTTCTTCCTTCCAAGATGAAGGTGGCGGCTAAAATTCGGACCGGTGTTGATCGCGGCGCTGGCGCTCTGCGCTCCGCTCGCCGCGCAAGACCGTTTGGCCGAGGATCTGGCGAAATACCAGCATGAGACCGACCCGGTCCGTAAATCGCGCGCGCTGGCAAAATTGGGAGACGAGCAAGTCGACCTGGCAAAGAGGCAACTGAGAGCCGATGACGAGGTCGCTTCCCTGCAAACCCTCGAACAATATCGCGACGAAGTTCATGACATGGTCACGGCGCTCAACGGCATGGGCGTCGACGCGGAACGGAAACCCGCGGGATTCAAGGAGCTTCAGATCAGCCTTCGCGAAACCATCCGGCGCATTGACGATCTGATTCTTACGCTGAGCGTGGACAAGCGTCCCTTTTTCCGCGTGGTTCGGAACGATTTATTCGCGGATCAGAACGTGCTCATCGACGAACTTTTTCCGCGAAAGCCGGAGCGCAATTCGCCGAAATCAGATCCTTGAGGTGTCCCATGCGATCCATCCCCATAACGGGCGCCGTGCTACTCTTCGCTTCGATTCTGAGCGCAGTGCCCGCAGGCATGGCCAACGCCGCGCCCCAAAAAAAGGAGTATCTGTCTGATGCGGAGGCCGACAAGATTCGCGAAGCGGGAGCGACGGGCCCGCGCATCGTGCTGTTTGCGACCTTCGCCTCGGACCGCATCAAGAAACTCCAGTATGAATTCGCGCACCTCGACCCGACGGACCAGAAAAGGACCGATCGGCTGAACAGCCTGATTAACGGCTACACGGGCTGCATCGACGATGCCGCCGACTTGATTGACATCGGAATCGAAAAACAGCAGGACATCCGCGACGGTGTGAAGGCGATGCAGGCCGGGATCAAGGAATTCCTGCCCTACCTTCAGGGCCTGGCTTTGAAAGGTCCGGAACACGAAACGTACAAAACAAATCTGGAGGACGCGATCGAAGCCACGCAGGACGCGGCCAAGGATGTGGAGAAGGCTTCCAAGGGGTCGTCCGCGGCGCCGGTGCGGCGCAACCCGTCGTGAAAGGATCTTCAAGTCTGAGGAAGGAGCGCCGCGCGACTCCAGCGCTCCTGGGTGGCGATCGCATTTTTCAACGCATCTTCACGCGGCTGGGATGCCAGGGCCGGCCGCCGCAATTTCAAGTGGAGCTGTACCCGTACGCGAATCTCTCGCACACGCTACGCTTGCGGCAGGACGTGGCCTATGTGCGGCTTTCCGATATTTTGCACGAGGCGCCTGTCCCGGTGATTGAAGCCGCCGCGGCGATTTTGCTCGGGCAAATGTATCGCCGCCGCGTGCCACGCGAGTTGCGCGATCTCTATCGCCAGTTCGCGCTGGCGCACACGACGAGGCGGCACATCGCGCGCGTTCGCCGGAAGCGCGCGAGGCGCATCCAGGATAATCCGCTCGGCTCGGCGCACGATCTCGATCCCATGTTCGCTTCGCTCAACGTCGAATACTTTGAGGGGCGCCTTCGCCGCCCTCGCCTGGGATGGAGCGCGCGGCCGTGGCGCTCCCAGTTTGGATGCTACGATCCTTCGCTCGACCAGATTGTGATGAACAGGCGGCTGGACCACGCCGAAGTGCCTTCCTACGCGGTGGAATTCATCCTCTATCACGAAATGCTGCACGTGAAGCATCCGTTGCGCGCCGCTGCTTGCGGGCTGCAGGCGCACTCCCCTGAATTTCGCGCCGAGGAAAAACGGTTTGCGCATTACGCTCGCGCTCGAAAATTTCTCGAGCACGTGCGATAGGCCGACTATCTCAAAGTTGCGCTTTTCGCCGCGGCGGGCCAAGTAGCACAGACTTCAGTCTGTGGCTTTCCTTCTGTTCGCCCAGGACGTCCGCACTAGCCAAGACCCAATGGAACCCCACAGACTGAAGTCTGTGCTACTGGCGTTCCGCTTTTTTGGGGGATTCCTGCGCGGCTTTTTCTTCGAGGTCGGAGATGGTTTTCTTTATTTTCGCGGCGTCTGCGGCATGGGGGACGATTTGCAGATACTTGTTGTAGGATTCAGCGGCCTTGGAGTATTCGTGTTTTTTTTCGTAGGCCTCTCCTAGCAGTTTCCACGGCATTGCCAGACTCGGCTGGTAGTTGGACGCTTCCACAAAACGGTCGATGGCCGCGTCGTAGGATCCCTTATTGAGATAGAACCTGCCGATATCCAGGCTCCGCCCCGCATGAAGCGGGTCGAAGACGGGCCCGGAAGGCGCGGCCGGGGGATCGGGCGTCGAATCTTCCGAAGGAGGGGGCGGCGGAATGGTCGGATCAATTGGCTGCGTTGCGGCAGGCGGAGGTACTGCCGGCGGCGCGGCTGCGGGCGTGGCCGGGGATGCGGCTGGCGCTTCGGCTGGAGGCGGAGGCGGCGGAATCCTCGGATTAATTTGCTGCGCGTTCAGGGATCGAGCCCCTGCGAGCAAAAATATTGCGAAAAGTACGATGTATGCCGGTCGGTTCATGTGGCGCGCAGATTAAGATTCACTTTGCTATCATGGGTGTTGCCCGAGAGCGGATTGCCGCGCCTCTCATTCTACTCCCGCAATGGAACTCGATCAAAAAGCCGCCAGCTTTCCCGCAGAGCCGGGCGTCTATCTGTTCAAGGACGCCCTGGGAAATGTTCTGTACGTAGGAAAATCGAGTTCCCTGCGCAATCGCGTGAAATCGTATTTCCTCGAATCCCGCTGGGTGGATGCCAAAACCGGTTCGCTGGTGCGGGAAATCGCGGATCTTGACTACATCGTCGTGGACAACGAGCGCGAAGCCCTGGCGCTCGAAAACAGTCTGATCAAGCAGTATAAGCCGAAATTCAATGTGCTGCTGCGCGACGACAAGACGTACCCGTACATTCGATACACGGCGTTCGAGAAATTTCCGCGCGTGTACGTGACGCGGCGCCTGGTCAAAGACGGCTCGATTTACTTCGGGCCATTCTTCCCGCATAGCCTTGCGTACCGGATCGTCCACTTCATCCACAAGACGTTCCGCATTCCTTCCTGCACGGTGGACTTGACGCGCGCGCACCCGCGGCCGTGCTTGCAATATTACATTCGCCGGTGCCACGGGCCGTGCGTGCCCGGCCTCGCCACGGATGAGAAATACGCGGAAGCGGCGCGCGACACGAAATTATTTCTCGAGGGCCGCCGCCACGACCTGATAGAGAGCCTCGAATCCCGCATGAAGGAGGCTTCCGACACTGAACGCTTCGAGCAAGCCGCGGCGTATCGGGACCTATTGCACACGCTTTCCGAGATCGAAGAACGCCAAAAGATTGCCGCAGCGCAAGGGGACGACATCGATGTCCTCGCGTGGCACGCGGAGCCGCCGCTGGTCGCCGTGAATCTCTTTCACCTGCGCGGAGGGCGCGTCGTGGACCGGCGCGATTTTTACTGGGAAGACATCGTGGAGTTCGAGCCGGCCGAATTTCTTTCATCGCTTTTGAAGCAGCTCTATCTCGACGCCGCGTATCTGCCGCGCGCCATTCACGTGCCCATGGACTTCGAGGATCGTGAACTGCTGGAAGATATTCTCACCGAACGCGGGTCGCATCTGGAACCGCCTCGCAGCCGCGTGGAAATTCTGATGCCGCAGCGCGGCGCGAAACATGCCTTTCTGGAACTCGTGGAGAAAAACGCGCGCCACTCCTTCGAGCAGCGCTTTCGCGTGTTGAAGCCCAGCTCGAAGGCCATCGTCGAGGCGCTCGAACAGGCGCTCAGCCTGCCGGAACCGCCGCGGAGAATCGAGAGCTTCGACATCTCGCACTTGCAGGGCTCGGACACCGTCGCTTCGATGGTCGTGTGGGAAGACGGGCGAATGAAAAAATCCGATTACCGAAAATTCATCATTCGCGGCGAATGGGGAAACGACGATTTCGCGAGCATGAAGGAGACTGTCGAGCGGCGCTACCGGCGACTGCAGGAAGAGAAGAAACCGTTCCCGGGACTGATTCTGATCGACGGCGGAATCGGCCAGCTTCATGCGGCCGCGTCGGCACTCGAAAAACTCGAGGTCATCAATCAGCCCGTCGCCAGCATTGCGAAACAGGAAGAAATTATTTACGTCCTCGGCCAGGAGGATCAGCCCATCCGGCTGGAGCATCACTCCCCGATCCTTCATCTCATTCAGCAAATTCGCGATGAAACGCACCGCTTCGCCGTGGGCTTTCATCGGCAACGCCGCGCGAAACGGACGATTCAGACGGGTCTGGAGAATATTCCCGGCGTCGGCCCGCGCACGGCTCAAAAACTGCTTCGGAATTTCGGAAGCGTCGCGCAACTCCGTTCCGCCAGCGTCGATCAAATCGCCAAGGTCGTGCCCAGAGGGCTCGCCGAGCGCGTGTCCGCGCACCTGGCGGGCGCAAACGGCACAGTGTTGCCCGGACGGTAGTTCCCCCGATTGCTTCTACCGGGCCCCTGTGCTATTTTCGAGACTTGAAAGGAGTACGCCATGTCGGAAAATAATGCGGGATCCAAAGTAAGCTTCTTCCTGGTGGGACTTGGAATTGGCGCTCTGGTCGGAATTCTGTTTGCACCGAAATCGGGTGAGGAAACGCGCGAATTTCTTGCGCAGAAGGCCGATGAAGGCCGCGAGTACGCCCAGCGCAAAGCGCGCGAACTGCGCGAGCGCGCCGAAGACATTCTCGAGCGGAGCAAGACGGTTGCCGTGCGGCAGAAGGAAACGATTTCAGCGGCAGTCGATGCCGGCCGCGACGCCTACCAGCGGGAAAAGGCCAAGGCAGCTCAGTAATCGCGACGAGGAAAACGAATGGAAAGCTGGATGCCATTTTTCGTGGTGGTGACGGCGCTTGCCGTGGTTCTGCAAGCAATCATGCTCATTGTGCTATTCGTCCAGCTTCGCCGCACGGCCGCGCGGGTTGAGCAGACCGTGGCGGACCTCAATACCAAACTGAATCCCCTCATTACGCGGGTCCAGATCCTCGTGGAAGATATTTCCCCGCGCATTACCGGGATCGTTGCGGACGCCTCCGAGATTACGCGTCTGGCACGCAACGAGGCGCAGAGGATGGATCGAATCCTGAGCGAGGCTCTTGAGCGGCTGCGCATGCAATTGATTCACGTCGATCATATTCTGACCGGCGCCATGGAAGCGGTGGAAGAAGCGGGAACGCACCTGCGGCAGACGATTTGGGGACCAGTCGTGAAAGCCACCGCGATGATCCGCGGCGTTCAGGCAGGCATTGATTTTTTCAGGAATTCCCGGCAAAGGCGCGGCCCTATCGACCATGTGGAAGCCTCCGCCGAACAGCAAGACGAAGGAATGTTTATCTAGTTCAAGCCTGCGCTAAGAATTCCACTTAAAGCGTTACCGAATCCAGCCTCCACCAAGAACCACGTCTCCCGAATAACAGACTGCGGCTTGTCCCGGGGTGATGGCGCGCTGCGGTTCGTCAAAGGTCACGCGCGCGGAAGTTGCATCGATGGGCTCGACTGTTGCTGCGGCCGGCTCGTGGCGATGCCGAATTTTTACTGTTGCGCGCACGGGCGATTCCAGCGCTGCAAACGAAATCCAATTCACATCGCGTATTTCGCAAACGTTCGTGCGCAAATCTGAGTCGTCGCCGACTACGACGCGGTTGGCGGCGCGATCCAACTCCACGACGTAAAGCGGCTTCCCTGCGGCAATGCCCAATCCCTTGCGCTGCCCTACTGTGTAATTGTGGACGCCGCGGTGGCGGCCAATGACTTCGCCGCTTGTCGTGACGAGGTCGCCCTCCTCTTCGGACAGCGATTCGCCGCGCTCGCCAAGATAGGCGGCAATGAACTTGACGTAATTCCCTGACGGCACGAAGCAAATTTCCTGGCTCTCGGGCTTTTCCGCAACCGGAAGCGCGGCGCGGCGGGCGATTTCGCGCACCGCGGTCTTGTCGAGTTCGCCGAGAGGGAAATCCGTGCGCGACATTTGTTCCTGCTTGAGGCCGAACAGGAAATAGGTCTGATCCTTGGAGTTATCCAGCGCGCGCAGCAATTCATAGCGCCCCGTGATTTCGTTTCGGCAAATCCGGGCGTAGTGGCCGGTCGCCAGACGGTCGGCGCCGATCTGGCGCGAAGTCACGAGCAGCGGATCGAACTTCACGTGGTTGTTGCACATCGTGCACGGAACCGGTGTGCGGCCCGAAAGATATTCTTCGACAAAAGGCTGCACCACGGTTTCCTCGAATCGCTGCTCGTAATTCACAACGTAGTGAGGCATGCCGAGGTGTTGGGCCACGCGCTTGGCGTCATAAACGTCGTCGAGCGAGCAGCAGCGCTGGCCGTGCGAGCCGTCGCGGTCGAGCTCCGGCAGGCGGCGCTGGTTCCACAGCTGCATCGTCAAGCCGACGACAGGAAAGCCGCGCTCCTTCAGGATCGCGGCGACCGCGGAGCTGTCCACGCCGCCGCTCATCGCGACGGCTGTCATCGGGCTCTGATTTGGAGACGAGTCCATCTCAGTAGTATATCCGGGTCGTCTCATAAATGAACAGATGACAAACTCGATGGGCCTTCAGGGGCTAAAGCCCAGGATCTCTTGGTGTTTTGATGTCGCGGCTAAACAGGCTGCGGAAAAAATGTCTTGTTTTGTCATTCTGAGCGAAGCGAAGAATCTCTCCTTGTTTCTTTTCTTATACTTAAATCGAAGAGAGATTCTTCGCTTCGCTCAGAATGACGCGCTTTGAGTTATTCCGCAGCCTGTAAAGCCGCGACCAACAAAGTATATTCCCGAGATGACTTCTCCTTAAATCAGGCGATTGCAGGCTTCTTGTACGTGGGGGAAAGCTGGCGGAGCCGCTCGATCACGGGGGGAATCGTTTCGAGCGCGAAGTCGATTTCGTCCTCGGTCGTCTGATGACCGAGGCTCAGGCGCAGCGTGGCGCGCGCATCTTCCGGAGCGAGGCCGAGCGCCATCAGGACATGCGATGGTTCAAGGGCTCCCGAGGAGCAAGCCGCTCCGGTAGAGCACGCCAGGCCCTTGAGGTCCAGCGCGATCACCATGGACTCGCCTTCGATAAACGGGAAAGTTAAATTAGCCGTGTTGGGCACTCGCGGGGCCCGCGCGCCGTTGACCCAGGAATGCGGCACGCGATCGAGGAGGCCTCGTTCCAAACGGTCCCGCAGGCCGCGTATGCGTTCGCCGTCCTTACGCATGCCTGCCAGCGCGAGTTCTGCCGCCTTGCCCATGCCGGCGATGGCGGCGACATCCTCGGTTCCCGGACGGCGATCCCGTTCCGAGTGCCCGCCGTACATCAAGGGTCCGAGCTGCGTTCCCTTTCGGATGTAGAGCGCGCCCACTCCCTTCGGTCCGCAAAACTTGTGCGCGGAAATCGAGAGCAGGTCCACGCCCAGTTTTTCCACGTCGATGGGAATTTTTCCGGCGGCCTGCACGGCATCGGAATGAAACACGATTCCCTTTTCGGCGGCAATTTTGCCGATCTCTTCGATGGGCTCAATCGTTCCAATCTCGTTGTTTGCTAGCATGAGAGTGATCAGGACGGTCTCAGGACGAATTGCGGCGCGGAGATCTTCAAGATTCACGAGCCCATCGCGGTCCACCGGCAGAACGGTAAGATCGATCCCACTCTTAGCCAGGGCCCTGCACGGATCGAGGACGGCAACATGCTCAATCGCGGACGTGATCACATGCTTGGCTTTGCCGGGGGCCGCGGCCACTGCGCCGAGAATCGCGTGGTTATTCGACTCCGTGCCTCCGCTCGTGAACATGATATCCGCGGAGCGCGCGCCTACGAGAGCCGCCACGGAGGAGCGAGCCTGCTCCACCGCTCCCCGCGCATTCTGGCCGTACGCATGGATCGAGCTGGCGTTGCCGTATTCCTCGGTGAGGTACGGCAGCATGGCCGCCAGAACTTCGGGCGCAATCGGAGTCGTCGCGTTGTGATCGAAGTAAATTCGCTTCATGGGATGGCCCTGAAAGCAGAATATCGTTCGAACATGAAGCGGTCAAGGCGCGGGTACTTTGTAGAACAGGCTTCAGCCTGTGGATTTTTGATTTGAGCAAAAATCAAACCCCACAGGCTGAAGCCTGTGCTACTTTTGCCGTAGCCACTCGGGCACGCTGCCTTGACACGCGAGTTGCCCTCCGATAGGTTGCAGAGGACGTGAAGCACCGAGCGCGCGTTCCGCCATTCGCGAGCGACGTCTGAAACGGAGATTGTCTTTGGCCGATCCCATCATCACGCTCACTACGGATTTTGGCACCAGCGACCACCTCGTCGGGTCGATGAAAGGCGTCATCCTGAACATCAATCCTGCCGCGCGGATTGTGGACATCAACCACAGCGTGGTTCCCTACGACATTCTCGACGGGGCGCTTTCGCTGGCGAACGCTTACAAGTATTTTCCGTCGCGCACGATTCACGTCGTCATTGTGGATCCTGGAGTGGGGACGGAACGCCGCCCGATCCTGGTGAGCGGAGAGAAGCAGTTCTTCGTCGCGCCGGACAACGGCGTGCTCTCGATGATTTATGAGCGCGAAGCCTGCACCGTCCGGCACATCACCGCGGAACACTATTTCCTGAATCCGGTCAGCCCCACATTTCACGGGCGCGACATTTTCGCGCCGACCGCCGCTTGGCTCTCGAAAGCATTTCAAACGGAAGCGTTCGGAGAGGTGGTCACGGATTTTGTGCGGTTCACCATGCCGAAAGCAAAGTCCAGCGGGCAGGCCGTCAAAGGCGTCGTGTTGCGCGTGGATGCGTTTGGAAATTTGATGACCAATCTCACGGCGGAAGATATTCCCATCGGCGCGCTCGGGGGAGGAGCAATTAAGCTTACCGTAAGTGGAAAGCAGGTCGTCAAGTTTGCCCAAACGTTTGCTTCGGGCAATCCAGGAGAACCGATCGCCGTGCTCGGCTCGGCGGGTTACGTGGAAATTGCCGTGAACCGCGGCAGCGCCGCGCGCACGCTCGGAGTGAACCGGGGCGCCGAAGTTACGCTTGACCTTGCGTAGGACAGGCTTCAGCCTGTCTGGTTTCGTCTTGCAGGCCAATCACAAAGCGACAGGCTGAAGCCTGTCCTACTTCGGATATTTCACCGCTGCAAATCCATCGTTGTCAAGAAGGCGCGAGTGCGCGGGTCGAGCCAATCGCGCAGAGAGTCTCCCAACAGGTTGAACGCGAGGACCGCCGCCATGATTCCGAGCGCGGGAAACACGACCAGGTGCGGCGCGTCAAACAAATGATTGCGCGCGTCGTTGAGCATCGCGCCCCAGCTGGGCGTGGGCGCGACGACGCCCAGGCCCAGAAAGCTCAGCGTGGATTCCGCCAGGATCGCTCCCGCCATTCCGATCGTCGCCTGGATCAAGACGGGTTGCAGCGTATTGGGCAACAGGTGGCGCAGCAAAATGCGCGCGTGCGATGCGCCCAGCGAACGCGCGGCGAGGATGAATTCCATTTCGCGCACTTTCATCACCTGGGCGCGTGCCAGGCGCGCGTATCCCGCCCATCCGGTGATGACCAGCGCCAGAATAACCTTGTCCAATCCCGGTCCCAGAAACGCCGCAAAGGCAATTGCCAGCAGAATGCCTGGAAAAGATAGAAACGAATTGATCAGGACGATGTTGATGAAGCGGTCGAACGCGCCGCCGAAATATCCCGAGAGGGAGCCAAGCGCCAACCCCACAATTCCCGCGCCGACGACGACCGACACGCCGACGAGGAGCGAAACGCGCGCGCCGTACAGAGTGCGTGACAAGACATCGCGGCCTAGTTCATCGGTTCCCATCCAGTGATGCACGCTTGGCGACAGCAATCGATCTGGCAAGCTTTGCGCCGAAGGATTTGCAGGAGCGATCCACGGCGCGAGGACCGCGAGCAGGATCAGCAGGACAGTGACGGCGAGGCCCCAGCGGCCCAGGCCGCTGGTGCGAAGGAATTGGCGAATTGGAGATGACTGTTTCATGAAATTATTTCCGAGCCGCGCATGAATATCTTTTGTTGCGCGTCCATTCGATCAGCTGTTACGCGACCGAGCAAAAAGGCCTCGCCTCTTAAGAGGCGAGCTACAAAATCTTCATCGATCATTGCAGGCGCAGCCTGGGATCGACGATGGCGTATACCAGATCCGTGAGCAAATTTACGGCGACATACGATACGGCGATGATCAGGATGCAGCCCTGCAAGAGCGGATAATCGCGCGCTGAAATTGCTTGCACCGCCAGGCGGCCGATTCCCGGCCACGAGAAAATCGTTTCCGTGACGATCGTCCCGGCGAGCAGCGAACCAAACTGCAATCCCACGATCGTGATCACCGGAATCAGCGCGTTCGGAAACGCGTGCCGGAAAAGCACCGAGGTTTCCGAGATTCCCTTCGCGCGGGCCGTGCGCACGTAGTCGCTCGATAGCTCCTCGATCATCGACCCGCGGACCATGCGCGTGAGGATGGCCGCGAGCGCCGCGCCAAGAGTTGCCGCTGGCAAAATCAAGTGGCTGATTCCGCCGCGCCCCGACACGGGCAGCCATCCGATTTCGATGGAAAAAACCAGGATCAAAATCGGGCCCAGCGCGAAGTTGGGGACGGAAAGACCCAGCAGAGTGAAGAACGAAGTCGCGCGGTCCGCCTTGCTGCCTCGACGCCGCGCGGAAAATACTCCCGCGGGAATGGCGATAGCGAGGCACACGGCCAGCGCGGCGAGCGACAACTCGAGCGTTGCGGGAAAGCGCTGCAAAACGATCGGGCGAACAGGAGCCGCATAGCGCACGGATTGTCCCCAATCGCCGCGCACGAGCCCCTCAAGATATCGCACGTATTGCACGCCGAGCGGCTGATCGAGTCCGAGCGAATGGCGAAGTTGCGCGAGGTCCTCGACGCGCGCATCCTGGCCGAGCATTTGCAGCACAGGATCGCCCGGCACGATGTGGATCATCAAGAAAACCATCGTGAGGATGAGCCATAGAGCAGGCAGCGTGTATAGAAGACGCTGAAGGAAATGCCGGATCATTTGGGCTTGAGCACCTTCTCGGTGGCGGGCTTTGTATCGGCCGTCGGCACCGGACCGGCCCGCTCCGCAAGCGTCTTCAATCGCTGGATTTTGACGCGCGCCACTCTCCGCCGATCCATTTCCACGACCGTGAAACGATATCCATCAAAATCGAAACTCTCCCCGCCGCGCGGAATGAAACCGAGGCGGGCGAGCACAAAACCACCAACGGTCGCGTAGGAGCGATCTTCCGGCAGGACGATGTTGTACTGCGATTCGAGATCGCGCAAGCCGAGCGAAGCGTCGAAGATCATCGCCGCATCGGCTCCTTGGCCGACGACAACGGGTTTTTCGACGACGTCAAATTCATCGTGAATTTCGCCGACAAGCTGTTCCAAAATGTCTTCGAGCGTAAGCAGTCCTAGTATGGTTCCGAATTCGTCGACGACCATGGCCATCCAGCCGTGGCTTGTGCGCAATTCCAGGAGCATTTCGCTCGCGGGCTTGCTCTCCGGCACGATGGCAATCTCATGAAGCAGGCTCCGCACGTTGAACTCGGCGGCGGTCCAGCCTTCCTCCGCGCGGCGCTCGCGGTCGAGCAACACCCACACAATGTCCTTGATGTGAATGTAGCCGAGCACCTGTTCTCCCGTGCCCTCGAACACCGGCAATCGCGAACGCTGCGTCGTGACGAAGATGCGCATCACATCGTCCAGCGTCGCGTCGGCGGTCACAAAGTGTATGTCGGGGCGCGGGACCATCAATTCCCGCACTTGCATCCGGTCGAGCTCGATCGCGCCGAGAATGAATTTCTCTTCCTCCATTCCGACGAGGCCGCGTTCGCGCGCCTGTTGAATCTGGATCTGCAATTCTTCCGCCGAGTGAACCTGCGTGTGGCTTGAGCGCCCCGAAAATCCCAGCCCGCTGAGCACCCACCGGCTGGCCCCATCGAGCAGACTGATCGCCGGGCGGAACACTTCGAGATACCACTGAAATGGGGGAGCAACCAGAAGAGCGACGCGTTCCGCGCGCTGCAGGCTCATGCTTTTCGGAACGAGTTCGCCCAGCACGACGTGCAGTGTGGTCAGAAAGAGAAACGCGACGACAAGCGAGACCGCATGAACCAACACGATCGTGTGCCTGCCCGGAATGTTTGCGACCAGCGGGCTCAAGGCGGAAGCGAGCGTCGATTCTCCGAGTGCGCCAAGTCCCAGGCTGGTGAGTGTGATTCCCACCTGAACGCCGGAGACCACGCGATCCAGCTTGCCGATCAAATCCAAAACGATCTTCGCCCGGACTCGCCCCTCATCCACCAGTTGCCGCACGCGCGAATGCCGCACCGCAACCAACGAAAACTCGACCGCCGCGAAAAATCCGTTCACGGCCACGAGAGCGAATAGTCCGAGGAGTCGCAGCCCGATCAAATCAACAAGGTCCTCCGCCGGCTCATTCTAGCAGCCTCGGCACGCCGGCCCAAGGGACACCGCACAAGCGCTGATACCGAAGAGTGGCTATGCCACGAGCCGCGGAGTCCGGGCCTTTCATAAAGCGGTTGTTTCGGTTCTCGGGCGTGCATTAGAATGTTGCCTCAATCCCCCACCCGATTTCCGCGAGTCGATATGGGGGCGATCGACTTACTTTTGCGCTCTTTGCCGGCAACTGTGAACCATGACAACCGTGAATCCTGCATCGACAAAAAAGCCCGAAGGCGCGAAGAAGCCCGATTTTGAGTATTCGCTCGCGCGCCTCGAAGAGATCGTCGGAAAACTGGAGAGCGCGAATCTGTCGCTCGACGAAGCCATGAAGCTGTTCGAGGAAGGCGTGCAACTCTCGCGCGACTGCCAGAAATACCTGGAGCAAGCCGAGGGCAAAGTGGAAATTCTGCTCAAGAAAGCCGGAGGCGAGTTGGCCGCGGAGGCCTTCGATCCCGAAGGCGAGGAAGATTCCTAGCCGGCCGCGCCGCGAGCGCGCGCCAAAGCCGCCCTCCACCTGATGAACCTCCCCGCATTTTTCGAGGAAGACCGGGCCGCGGTGGACGCAGCCCTCGACCGGCTGATGCCCGGTGAAAATGCGCAGCCTCCCTCGATCCACCGCGCCATGCGCTACAGCGTGCAGGCCGGTGGAAAGCGCGTCCGCCCGATTCTGTGTCTCGAATCGGCGCGAATTTTTGCCGCCGATGTAACTCCGGTCCTGCCGGTCGCCTGCGCGCTGGAATTCATTCACACCTACTCGCTCATTCATGACGATCTGCCGGCGCTCGACAACGATGACCTGCGCCGAGGAAAGCCCACCTGCCACAAGAAATTTGGCGAGGCGACCGCCATCCTCGCGGGCGATGCGTTGCTGACGCTGGCGTTCGAAACGCTGGCCAAGGCCCCTGTCGGGCCGGCCCGGCGCGTTGCCATTCTTGCTCACGTGGCCGCATCGGCGGGGACAATAAACGGCATGGTTGGCGGCCAGGTCGCGGACCTTGAAGCCGAGGGCCGGACGATTCAGCCGGCGGACCTCGAATATATTCACCGTTCGAAAACGGCGGCGCTGATTCGCGCGTCCGTCGTGGCCGGAGCGATTGGCGGCGGCGCAGACGATTTCGATGTGTCGCACTTGAAACAATTCGGCGAAATGATCGGCTGGGCGTTTCAGGTGGTCGACGACATCCTCGACGTGGAAGAGTCGTCCGCGGCCCTGGGAAAGACGGCGGGCAAGGACGCGGCCCAACGAAAAGCGACGTATCCGTCGTTGTACGGCCTGGAAAAGTCGCGCCAATTTGCAAAAGAGCTGGAGGCTCGCGCGATGGCGGAGATCGAGCCGTACGGCGAAGGCGCCGCACGGTTGCGGGAGGTTGCTGAAATGATCGTCCACCGGCGCGCGTGATTGTTGGGATGAATTTGTTGTAGCCCGCGTCTTCAGACGCGGGGGTTTCTGCCGGTGCCAGCGAAAACCCTCGCCTCTAAAGAGGCGAGCTACAGCAATACCGCGATGATTGCCAATGTTGCCGATGAAGCGCCTTGCCATCCAATCCCAAAACCGCAAAAACGAGGCTCGACTTGCTGGTCGTCGAACGAGGGCTTGCCGAATCGCGCGAGAAGGCGCAGGCCATGATTCTTGCTGGAGAAGTTCGCGTGAACGGGTCGCGAAGCGAAAAGGCGGGCGCGCTGATCGCCAATGACGCGCGCATTGAAGTCAGCGGAACTTCGGGAAAATATGCGAGCCGCGGCGGCTTGAAGCTGGAGGGCGCGCTCGAAGATTTCGGAATCGACGCGGGCGGGAAAATCTGCCTCGATATCGGCGCGTCCACTGGCGGCTTCACCGATTGCCTGCTGCAGCATGGCGCGCGCCGCATTTACGCGGTCGACGTGACGCCGCAGCAGATGGCGTGGCGTCTGCGTGCAAGATGCTCGCGTCACGCAAATCAAGGCGAATGCGCGAAATCTTCGGCCGGAGCAAATTCCGGAGCCTGCCGACCTCGTGACCACGGATGTCTCTTTCATTTCCGTCGCCAAGGTGCTTCCTGCCGTGGTCGCCGCCGCCGGTCCCAACGCGGAATTCCTGATCCTGGTCAAGCCGCAGTTTGAACTCGACCGCGGAGATGTTGGCCGTGGCGGAATCGTGCGCGAGGCTTCGTTGCATGAACGCGCGATCGAGCGGGTGCGCGCAGCGGCGGAAGCCGCCGGTTTGCGCGTCGAGGGCGTGCGCCCGAGCCGTCTTACCGGTGCGGAGGGCAATCAGGAATTCTTCCTCCACGCGAAGAGGAATACTCCTGGGAGTTAACCGGCGATCTCAATGCAATCGACGCGCGACCTAAACCGGATGCGTGACTGCACAGGAAGGGACTTGGATGCGGGCCGGCTGTAGGGGCACGACATGTCGTGCCCCTACAACTGCAACAATACTGACTCAAATTCATGGAAATGGAACTGCACGACAGATGCTAAAGTAGACATCGCTTTGGAAGCGCTTCGACAATAGCCAAAATGATCAAGACTGTCGGCATAATCTCACGTCCGCGGCGCGAGGACATCGCGCGCGTCGTTCCTCCTCTCGTCAATTGGCTGCAGGCCCATGGCGCGGAAGTGACTTGCGATTCCGAGACGGGCGATTGTCTCGGAGCGCTCGCGGTACAGACGAGGAAGCGCGAGGAGCTCCCCGGCTGCACGGATTTACTCATCGTGCTGGGTGGCGACGGGACATTGCTTTCGGCTGCGCGGCTCGCGGCGGAACACAAGGTTCCCATCCTCGCCGTCAACCTGGGCGGCTTGGGCTTCCTGACGACTGTTTCGCAGGACGAACTTTATTCGATTCTGGAAGAGATTTTTTCCGGGAAGCACCGCGTGAGCGAACGAGTGATGCTGGAATCCGAAATTGTCCGCGCCGGCGCCGTCGTCCGGCGGCAGATCGCGCTCAACGATGCGGTGCTTAACAAAGCGGCGCTCGCTCGCATCATGGATTTGGAGCTGCGCGTCGACGGCGAATATGTGACGACATACAAAGCGGACGGATTGATCCTTTCCACGCCGACCGGGTCCACCGCCTATTCCCTCGCGGCCGGCGGACCGATCGTGTACCCGATCGTCGAAGCGTTCGTAGTCACTCCGATCTGCCCGCACACGCTTACGAATCGGCCGCTGGTGATTCCCGATTCCGCCACGATCGAAGTGGATTTCAAGTCCGAGGATGATGCCGTCTTCCTGACGCTCGACGGGCAAGTCGGAATCGAGCTGATGCGGGGAGACCACATTCGCGTGCGCAAGGCGGCGGAAAAATTGCTCCTGGTCCGCCCCGCAAGAAAAACCTACTACCAGATCCTGCGCAGCAAACTGAAGTGGGGCGAACGGTAAGACAAGACTTGAAACCAAAGATGCACCCAGATGAACACGGATAAAACCAAAACCTAAAACTATTTCTTGTTTTTCTTGAGTCTTTATTGGTTCTTTATCATTTCTAGTCTTCTTGTTCTTTTTTCCTAAATCCGTGTTCATCTGTGTGCATCTGTGGTTCCAATATTCTTCTTTACTCTCCGCGGACTAAGTCGGCGCGGGACTCGCGGCGGCGGACCAGACGCATACGGCTTCCCTCCACGAGAATTTCCGCGGGGCGCGGGCGCGAATTGTAATTCGAGGTTTGGACGGTGCCGTATGCGCCGGCTCCCCACAGGACCAGCACATCATTCGGAGCCACTTTTCCGAGCGGCCAATCCTGGAGGAAACAATCGCCCGATTCACAAACGGGGCCGACGACGTCGGCGCGAGCGAGCGGTCCAGGAGCGCGATGAGCGCGCGTGATGGGGTGCGTGGCATCGTATAGCACAGGGCGCATGAAATCGTTCATGGCGGCATCCACGATCACGAAATTCTTGCCGCGATTCTGCTTGGTGTACAAAACATGCATCAGGAGGACGCCGGCGGGACCGATCAACGATCGTCCCGGCTCGATCAGCAAGTGGCAGCCGAGCGGGCGAACGATGCGCGCGAGCTCCGTGGCCCAGGCCGCTTTTTCCGGCGGTTTTTCCGACGTATAGCGAATCCCGAGTCCGCCGCCGCAATCGAGGTAGCGGAGCGAGATGCCCGCGCGCGCAAGCTCGCGCACAAATCCTGCCAAACGCGTAAGAGCGCGCCGGTGCGGAGTAAGCGTCAGAATTTGCGATCCGATATGCGCGCTGATTCCCTGCCAGTCGATCCAGCGAGAATCGCGGTATTGGAGGTAGAGGCCTCTCGCGGTCTCCCAGTCGATTCCAAATTTGTGGCGATGATGTCCGGTGGCAATGTGCGGATGGCCGCCGGCTATGACGTCCGGATTGACGCGGATGGACGCCGCGGCGCGCACACGCAGCTTTGACGCCTCTGAAACCAATAGATCAAGCTCCGCGGGCGACTCCACGTTGAAAAGAAGAATCCGCGCGCGCAGTCCCTCCCGAATTTCTTCGCGGGATTTTCCGACGCCGGAAAACACGATCTGATTCCCCGGCACCCCGATTCGGCGCAAACGATAAAGTTCTCCGCCCGAAACGATGTCGAATCCGCTGCCGAGTGCTGCAAAAACGCGCAAGATGCCCAGATTTGAATTGGCCTTCATGGCGTAGCAAATCGTGTGCGGAAGCTTGCCGAACGCGGAATCCATGCGGCGAAAGGCTTGCTCGATGCTCGCGCGGCTGTAGAGATATGCGGGGGTTCCGAAACGCTTCGCGGCGGCGGCGACGGATACACCTTCGCAATAGAGTTGCGATCCCCGATAGGAAAACCCAGGAGTATAGCTTGCCGGATCGACAACGCCGGCGGAGCGGGAAGTGCGCGAATGGGAAGTCGCGGCGCTCACTTGACTTTCATCACCACCAGCGTGCGATCGTCCGTGATGGCGCCCCCTTGTGTGAATTCCTCCACTTGCTCGAGCAGGCGGTCGGCAAGCTCGCTCGAATTCAAGTGCGCGTTACTGGCTAAAAGTTCTTTTATGCGGCCGGTGCCGAAGAATTTTCCTTCCCGGTTGGCCGCCTCGGTCAGACCATCTGAAAAAAAGAGGAGGATATCGCCCGAAGTCAGGCGCACGCTCCATTCCTCGTAAGTTGCATCGTCGAAAATGCCGATCGGAAATCCGTTCAGTTTAATCTGTTCGACGTGCCCGTCTTTCCAGAGCAGCGGCTGCGTCTGCCCGGCATTGGCCAGCCGAAGTTTGTGGCGTCCTTTTTGCCAGGTGGCGAAACAAATCGTCATGTAGCGGCCTTCCACGCGGCGGTCGCACACCAGTTGATTGAGCTGGCGCAGGAGCTCGGCGGGCTGAAGCTTGTGCGGTGAAAGGCTGCGCAGAATTCCGGTGGCCACGGCGCCGTAGAGAGCAGCAGCGCTTCCCTTCCCGCTGACGTCACCCAAAGCGACGCCCAGTTGTTGCGTTCCGTAAGAAAGAAAATCGTACAAGTCGCCGCAAACTTCCCGCGCGGAATGAATTCGCGCGGTGATGTCGAGGCCGTAATCGATGCTGGGCACGGGCCGCAGGAGAGCGGTTTGCAGACGCTGCGCGGCCGTGAGCTCGCGCTCCATGCGCGCTTCGTCCTTGGCGAGTTTCTCGTACAAACGCGCGTTTTCGAGCGACACCGCCAGGTGCGCCGCCAGGATCATGAGCGTCTGTTCGTGTTCTTCGGTGAAGTAATTGACCTGCGGACTTTCGAGATCGAGAACGCCCACGACTCGGCCCTGGTAGAGCATCGGAATCGCCAGTTCGGACCGGGTCTCGGGATTGACCATGATGTACCGCGAATCGAGAGTCACGTCGGGGACGCGGACCGGCAGTTCCGTGGCGATCGCCGCTCCCACAATTCCTTCGTGTGGGGTGACTCGGAGCTTTCCTTGCGCGCTCTGGCCGTATTTCATGTCCAGGCGATGGCGATACAAATTTGCCGCCTCGTCATACAACAGGATTCCCAAAATTTGATAGTTGATGACGCGCTTGACAAGTTCCGCGGCGCGGCGCAACAGCTCTTCCACGGCGAGGATGGAATTCGCCTCGCGGCCCACCTCGTTGAGGACCAATAGTGTGTCCGCCTGGCTGCGGACGCGTTCAAAAAGCCGCGCGTTTTCGATGGCGATGGCCAAGCGGCTGGCCATCAACGTCAAAACGCCTTGCTGATCGCGCGTGAAGTAATCTACTTGCGTGCTCTGGATGTCGAGCACGCCGATGGCTTGCCCCTTCACCATGAGCGGGATCACCATCTCGGACCGGACCGAATCGATGATGTTGATGTACCGGGGATCCTCGCGGACGTCCGGCACGCGAACTGCGCGGCCCGTCGCCGCGGCCGTGCCCGTGATCCCCTGTCCGATCGGGATCACCCAATCCTTGCCGGATTCCTCGCCGTATCCGATGGTGAAACGGTGGTAGAGCCTGTGCATCGACTCGTCAACCAGCAACACGCTGAAAATTTCATAGTCGATCAGACGCTTTACGAGCGCCGCGGTTTTCCGCAGCACTTCGTCGAGGTCGAGCGAGGAATTAATTTCCTCGCCGATTTCGACCAGCGTCGCGAGAACTTCCGCGGGAACATTGAGCGGCGATGGGGCTTGCACGGGATCCATAAATAAATTGTGATTGTGAAGCGCTCGAGACTGCCGGGAACGCAGCACGTCTCCTCAAGAAACATTTAGTATAGCAGGTAGAGATTATGCCCTTGTGAAAAACCGATGAACTGTGCGGTCTCGCTCCGGAAAAATGAAGTATCAGCAACACCAATGAACAGAATCCAGCGCATCACCACGCAAAAGCCCCGTCTCTGAAGAGGCGGGCTACAGCAAATCTCCGCAGAATCCGCAGGTGCTGTAGCCCGGGTCTTCAGACCCGGGCTTTTCTCCGTTGTCTGAGAGATCATCCCCCGAATACGCCGGGTGAATAGCTCGGCTACTTCTCCGACTAGGGAGAGGTTCGAGCCGAAATCAATAAGAAGTTGATGCAGCGAGCCTGAGGCAACCGCCTGAGGAGACGCCGAACCTGCCGCTTGCTCCATGATTTTGACGCTGGCGCTGGCGCCGATTCGCGTCGCGCCCGCGCAGACCATTTTTTTCAAATCGTCGAATGTGCGCACTCCGCCAGAGGCTTTCACGCCAATGTCCGTTCCCACGACGGCGCGCATAAGCGCAACATCTTCGGCCGTGGCTCCGCCGGTGCTGAAGCCGGTCGAGGTCTTGACGAAATCCGCGCCCGCCCTTTTGCTGGCGAGCGCGGCGCGCACCTTTTCCTCGATCGTGAGCAGCGAAGTTTCAAAAATGACTTTGCAAATCGCGCCGCCGCGGTGCGCCACTTCCACGACTCCGCGGATATCCGATTCCACCACGTCATCCTGGCCGGATTTCAGCGCGCCGATGTTGATGACCATGTCGACTTCCTGCGCGCCCAGCTTGATCGCTTCTTCGGCTTCGTGAATTTTTACCTGGGAAAGCGTCGCGCCGAGAGGAAATCCGATGACGGTGCAAACTTTCACTTTTGTGCCGCGCACTAATTCCGCGGCAAGCGGAACGTTCCAGGGATTGATGCAGACCGACGCGAATCCGAAACGCACGGCTTCCTGACAGAGCTTGCGGATATCGTCGCGCGAAGCTTCCGGCTTCAGCAAGGTGTGGTCGATCAGTCCCGCGAAGCCGGCTTCCAATTCGACGACCGACGGGCCGCAGGAAATGCGGTCGGCCCCGGCTTCGACAACCGCGCGAGTTTTTCTGGCGCATTTCTCGGCGCAGTTCAGGTCGCAATCCGGGCAAATTTCGTCGTCGCCGACGGCGGCACGGCGACCGCCCTTCCGGGCGCGCCGAGGTAGCGCACCACCTCTTCGGTGACAACACGAACCATCTGTTCGAATTCGCTCTGATCCACTCGCTCAGCCTTTTCGATTCGCCCGGAAGTATTCGAAAAATCATTACTTTTGCAGGAGCACACAAAAGGCCCCGCCTCTGAAGAGGCGGGCTACAGCAACCCGGTATCGGTTGCAGGATTGCTGTAGGCCGGGTCTTCGGACCCGGGGTTTTCGCCGCCACTTCTAGTGCTTGGCGGACCGTTCCTCGATGCTTCGAATCTTGTCCACGCGGCGCTGGTGGCGCCCTCCCGCGAAGGGCGTGGAGAGCCACAACGCGACGATTTCACGCGCGGCTTCCGGGGCGATCAGCTTGGCGCCCAGCGTCAGCACATTCGCGTCGTTGTGCTCGCGGCTGTTGCGCGCCGTCGCGCGATCATAGCATAGCGCTGCGCGCACTCCGGGCACCTTGTTGGCGGCAATCGAGCTGCCAATGCCCGCGCTGTCAAGCACAATGCCGAGCCACGCTTCCCCACGCGCGACTGCGTTGCCGACCGCTTCGGCGAAATCCGGATAATCCACGGCTTCCGCGCTGTCGGTGCCAAGGTCGAGGACTTGGTAGCCCCAATCGCGGAGATGGTCTTTCAGTTGTTGTTTGAGTTCGAAGCCGCCATGATCGGCGCCGATCGCCACGACTCGGGCGGATTTTTCCGGCGCGGTTTCCCCTGATGCCGCGCCGGACGAAGGCTCCCTGTCGCGCGACGAGGCAACGCGAAACGTGATCCCGCGCCGCTCGGCCACTTCGCGCGCCAGTGGAGTGATGAGCGTGTCCTCGGTGATGGCGAGTTCGCCATTCT
Source organism: uncultured Acidobacteriota bacterium (assembly GCA_963832265.1). Classification (GTDB taxonomy): domain Bacteria; phylum Acidobacteriota; class Terriglobia; order Acidiferrales; family UBA7541; genus Palsa-360. The sequence goes on along the minus strand of CAWHTN010000020.1, from coordinate 690,829 downwards.
GCGGGACGCGTTCCAGATCCGCGGCTGTGATGAGTGGTTTCATGAAAATCAGGACGGATCGAACCGGTGCGCGCAGCCACTTAGTAGCACAGACTTCAGTCTGTGGGTTTTCGTCATCAAGCCGGGAATGGTCGCGAGAGGCAAGATCGACGGGCCACAGAAAACCGACATTTCGCTCTAGAACAAAATTTCGCAAGCTCCAATGGAAACCCACAGACTGAAGTCTGTGCTACTTGAAACGCGCGCTACGTTGGTGGAAGCGACAGGATGCACACGTCCTTCAGATTTCGATAGCGCTCCGCATAGTCCAGCCCATATCCGACGACGAACTCATTCGGAATCTGAAATCCGATGTAATCCGCCTTGACGTCTTTCTTGATGCGCCGCTCCGGCTTGTCGAGCAGCGCGGCGATCTTCAACGAATTCGGCTTGCGCTGCTGCAGAACGCGCAGCAAGTAGCCGAGAGTGAGCCCCGTATCCAAAATGTCCTCGACCACGATGACGTTGAGTCCCTCGATGCTGGTATCGAGATCCTTGTTGAGGCGCACTTGGCCGGAAGTCTGGCTGCCATGTCCGTAACTGGAAACGGACATGAAATCGAGCGACACTTCGACGCGAATATGACGAATCAAATCCGAAAGAAAAATAGCCGCGCCCTTGAGAACACCGATCAGGTGAACGCGCTGGCCCTTGTAGTCCTTGGAAATTTGATTGCCCATTTCGCGAACGCGTTTCTGAATCGCGCTGCTGCGCAACAGGACCTTCAGATGCTCCTGCCCGTGACCATGCACTGGGAATCCCCTCCGCACGTGGGACAGGCTTCAGCCTGTCTGGTTTTTGTTTGGCACGTCGCGAAACGCAGACAGGCTGAAGCCTGTCCTACTGTCAAGTTGGAAACGGTTACTCTAGCGCAGGCACTGGAAAGCTCAAGGCGTGGAGACAGGGTTTCGCGTGTCGCGAGCGGGATCAGATTGCTTCGATTGTCGCGCCGTGGCACCCTTGAACACACTTATGGCCTTGGCGAATGGGAATTGGACGGACAAGCGCGTCCTTGTGACGGGCGGCGCTGGATTCATTGGCAGCGTGCTGGTCTGGGAGCTCAATCGCCGCGGCTGTTCTCAAGTGGTGATTGCGGATTCTCCGGCGGACCGAGAAAAAAGCGCCAATCTCATCGGTTTGCGCTACACGGGAATTATCGAACCTGCGGAACTTGCGGCGCGGCTCTCGTCCGGATCGATGGGGAAACTCGACTGCATTTTTCATCTGGGCGCGTGTTCCTCCACTACGGAAACGAACGAAAAATATCTGCGCGAAAATAATTACGAGTATTCGCGCACACTCGCGGAATGGGCGCTCGGAGCGGGCGTGCGTTTTGTCTACGCTTCCTCCGCGGCGACCTATGGAGATGGCAGCGCGGGGATGGACGATTCGGATCCGCGGCAGCTGGAGCGCTTGCGGCCGCTGAATCTCTACGGGCAATCCAAGCAGTGGATGGATCTGCATGCCTGGCGGGAGGGATGGCTCGACCGCATCGTGGGACTGAAATATTTCAACGTTTTCGGCCCCAACGAAAACCATAAGGGGGACATGCGAAGCTTGGTCTGCAAGAGCTACGCCGAGGTGCTCAAGACGGGCGTGATTCAGCTTTTCAAGAGCTATCGGCCGCAATACGGGGACGGTGAGCAGCGGCGCGATTTTCTTTATGTGAAGGATGCCGTGGCCATGACGCTGCACCTGGCTGCGAATCCCGCGGCGAACGGCATTTTCAATATTGGTTCAGGAGCGGCGCGCACCTGGAATGATTTGGCTCGCGCCGTTTTCGCCGCGCTGGGCCGCGAGCCGCGCATCGAATACATCGACATGCCGGAGTCGATTCGCGACAAGTATCAGTATTTCACGCAGGCTGACGTGCGCAAGCTGCTCGCCACCGGCTACGATTCGCCCATTACTTCTCTTGAAGACGCGGTGCGCGATTACGTTGTGAATTATCTTGTGCCCGGGACGGACGATCGCTTCAGTAGCACAGACTTCAGTCTGTGGCCCTCCATTCGCGAGCCCGGATTGTGCGCGCTAGCCAAGATCACTTGGAAACCCACAGACTGAAGTCTGTGCTACTTGTCGCTTCGCCGCTTCAGCGTCACTGGAATTCCGTTCCTGGGGCGCAGTGTGACTGTGGGCTGCATCTTGACTTTTTGTCCGGGGACGATTTGGATGCGGAATTGTTGCGCGATTGTGGCGAGGAGTAACACCGCTTCCATCATTGCGAATCCGGCGCCGATGCACACTCTGGGCCCTCCGCCAAAAGGAAAATAGGCAAATCGCGGCAATGACGCGGCGCGCGGATCGCTCGGGCTCCAGCGATCCGGATCAAACTGCAGCGGCTCCGGAAAATATCGCGCGTCTCTGTGCAGGATGAGTTGCGAGATCAGGACATTGGTATCCGCGGGCAATTCGTACTCGCCAAGGCGGAAGGGAGCGAGCGCGCGCCGACCGATCACCCACACGGGCGGATACAGGCGCATCGATTCCCGCAGCACCATGTCCGTGTAAACCAGTCGCGGCAAATCCGCGGGCGTGGGAACTCTTCCGCCCAGCACGCGCCTCAATTCCTCGATGAGTTTCTCTTCCGACTTCCGGGTTCTGGCCCAGCAGGAACCACGTCCAGGAAAGCACGTTCGCGGTGGTTTCATGCCCGGCAAGAAACAGCGTCATGATTTCGTCGTGGAGCTGGCGATCGGTCATGCCAACGCCTTCGTCGTCCTGAACCTGCAAGAACACGCTGAGCAAATCTCCCGACATCTGTCCGCTCGCGCGGCGCTGTTCGATGATGCCGTAGATCACTTTGTCGAGGCGGCCTACGGCGCGTTTCAAAAGCTGCGACGTCGGGAGAGGAACCCAGGCGGGCAAGAGCAGCGCAAGCCCGGCCTGACGCAGGAATTTCCCCATCAACACGCTCAGCGCCGCGTCCACGTCCTCCGCTTCGTGCGAAACATCCGCGTCGAACAGCGTCTTGGCCACGATGCCCAGCGTGAGATGCATCATGGCTTCGTGGATGTCGAGCGTCTGCCCGTCGCTCCAGGACGCCAGCATGCGCTGCGCTGATCCGTCATGATTTCCGCGTAGGCCGCGATCCGCTCCTGATGAAACGCAGGCTGGATGAGTTTGCGCTGGCGGCGCCAGAATTCGCCTTCGCTCAGCAGCAGCCCGTTGCCGAGCACCCGGCGCATCGCGCGATAGTCCTTCGATTTCACAAAATTGTTGTTTTGCGTGACCAGGACCGATTCGATGTAGTCCGGCCGGTTCACAAAGCACGCGGGCACGCCCAGGAAGCGGAAGAAAACGATGTCGCCAAATTCCCGCGCGCACCTCGTGAGATAGCCGATCGAGTCGCCGCGCGGTTCGAACACGCTGCCGAACACAGGAACACCCTTTGGACCGGGAGGAAGCTTCAACTTAGGCGGACTTCCCTTTCACCCTCGATGCCTCTGAAGGCCGCGCCTCGCCCCAAACTTCGCGCGCCGTTTCCGCCACGAGCCGCAGCTTGGCCTCCTGGTCGGCCTCGGAGAGCAAATTTCCCTCCATCGTCGAGGCGAACCCGCACTGCGGACTGAGGGCAAGCCGATCGAGCGGGACGAATTTCTCGGCGGCACGAATGCGGCTCTTGAGTTCGTCCTTGCTCTCCAGAGCGGATTTTTTGGTACTGACGAGGCCCAGCACAACGGTCCGGTCCGAAGGAACTTGAGAGAGCGGTTCAAAACCGCCCGAACGCTCGTCGTCGAATTCGAGCAGGAACCTTTGAAATTTTGTCTGGCGAAAAACTTTCGCGATCGGGGCGTAATCGCCCGAAGCGTAGAACTTGCTCTGATTGTTGCCGCGGCACAGGTGCAGACCGAAAACCACTCCGGGATGGCCGCCGATCACCGCGTTGTCCATTTCGATGGAAAGATCGAGCAACCGGTCAGGATCATTTCCCCGCTGGCGGTAGCCCTCGCGAATTTTGGAATCGATCAGCGCGGCATACTGCGGCGAGTCCACTTGAATGTACGTGCAGCCGAGACGGATCAGTTCGGCCACTTCATCGCGGAGGAGATCCACGAGATCGGCGAGAAACGCGTCGACGGTGGGATAAGCGCCGCTGGATTTTTTTGCGTCGTAGTAGGCTGCAGCCTGTTGCGCGCTCAAGAGAGTCGTCTTGGCCGGATGATCGGTCCGCGCTCGCAGATACGTGAACTCTTCCGCGCACATGTGCCGTTTCCGGCGCAAGCGGGAAACGACAACCGGCCTGGGCTGGACGATTTCTTCGCCCTTTTCGTTGTGAAATGGGATGGACCAGCCGCCAACCTTGTCAAATCCATCCGTGGCATCGACCAGGTGTCCGAAGAATGCGTATCGCCGCATTTCTCCGTCCGACAGAACGTCCATGCCGGTCCGGAGCTGGAGGGCAACTGACTCATCGACGGCGCGGTCCTCGAGGCGCTTGAATTCCGCGTCCGCGAGCCGGCCCGCGGCGAAGTCTTCGCGCGCTTTCTTCAGGTAGGCGGGGCGCAACAAGCTGCCGACGACGTCGCTTCGATACATGACGGGCTCCTTTTTCGTTTGTGACCCGATGCTTTCTGTTGAGGGAGACGGGCGGAAGTATACCACCGAGTAGGACAGGCTTCAGCCTGTCTGCTTTTGACTTTCATGACTCCACAAAAACCGACAGGCTGAAGCCTGTCCTACAAAAAGCATTTCGCCAAATCACTCCACCCAATCGGCGATGAAGATGTTTGTTTCGTGCGGGGCTTTGCCGTTGCGATTGGAGGCCCAGACGAGGCGCTTGCCGTCGGAGGAAAACATCGGGAAGGCGTCGAAGTCGGGATGGTAGGTGATCTGCTCGAGGCCGGTGCCATCGACGTTGATGGCGTAGAGATCGAAGCCGCTGGGGTCTTTCTGGTTAGCCACATTCGAGGCAAAAATAATGCGCTTGCCGCCGGGGAAAAAATACGGGGCGAAATTCGCGGCGCCGTTGTGCGTGACCTGACGCTTATTTTTGCCGTCGGCGTCCATCACCCAGATTTCCAGGTTTCCGGGACGAATCAGGCCGCGGGAGAGCAAGTCTTTGTAGTCGGCGATCTGCTCCGGAGTTTTCGGCTGCTCCGAGCGGTAGACGATTTTCTTGCCATCGTCGGAAAAGAACGCGCCGCCGTCGTAGCCCAGTTCATGCGTGAGCTGGCGGACGTCGGTGCCATCCGCGTTCATCGTGTACACGTCGAGGTCGCCGTTGCGCGTCGATGTAAAAACAATTTTCTTGCCATCGCGGCTGATGGTCGATTCCGCGTTGTAGCTGCCGGGGGAATGGGACAGGGGGCGCAAGTCGCTGCCGTCCGGTTTGGCGGTGTAAATTTCATAGGAATTGTAAATCGGCCAGACGTAACCGTGGGAATAATCAGGCCGAGGCGGGCACTCGGCGCTGGTTTCGTGCGTCGAGGAGAATAAAATGCGGTCGCCTTTCGGGAAAAAGTAGCCGCACGTCGTACGTCCTTTGCCCGTACTCACCATTTTCGGCACGGCGGGTTTGCCGTCCGGCGTATCCACGGGCATGGTGTACATCTGATCGCATGGAACGCCTGCGCCGGAATGCATGAAGATCAGGGATTTGTCGTCCGCGGAAAAATACGCTTCGGCGTTTGTGCCGCCGAAGGTGAGCTGGCGGACATTGCCCAGATGTTTCTCGCCGGGAACCGTTAGCGATTCGGAAATTGTCTTCCCTGAGCTGGGCGCTTGAGAGTACGTCACCAAAGACGCGGAGGCGGTGATCAGCAAAAGGAAAAGTCCGGGACGTGCAATTTGGGATTTCGACATGGTTTTTATTTGCTCTTGTTTTTTGTAGCCCGCGTCTTCAGACGCGGGGAAGTTTCCGGCGATTCGCGAAAAAACCCTCACCTCTAAAGAGGTGAGCTACAAATTCATTTCCGCTGTTCGAGCTTCACGGATGCTTTCACCGGCTTGCCGTCGCGCAACACTTGCACATCCACGACGTCGCCTACCTTGCTGCGGCGCAGCGCGTCGGTGAAATCGTACAAATTGTGGATGGGCTTGTCGCCAAATTGGACGAGGATGTCGCCGGCCTTGAAGCCCGCTTTCGCCGCGGGAGATCCCGGGCGGACATCGGAAAATTTAACGCCGTTTTCTTCCTGGCCAAAATCCGGAATCGAACCGAAATAGGGCCCGTAACCACCGCCGCCACCGCTCGCGGCCTGGCCGCTTGGCTGATCTTCCTTCACGGTGACGAACGCGACGCGCTCGTTTGCGGAATCGACTTTTAAGGCCACGTCATCGATGAAATCCAAAAGCTTCGCCGCGTCCGGAGCATTGATTTTGTCCCAGGTATCGGAAGGCTTGTGATAGTCCGAGTGCAAGCCCGAGAAAAAGAAGAGCACCGGGATTTTCTTTCCGACAAACGAGGTGTGGTCGCTCGCCGAATAGCCGCTGGCGGAATACTCGATGTGGAATGGGGACTTGCTCTTCTCTTCATCGAGGAGGTCTTTGAACGTGGCTCCCGTTCCCGTCCCGCCGATAAAAACTTTTTCGTCCTTGATCCGGCCGATCATGTCCATGTTGATCATGGCGACGGCTTTGTCGAGCGGCAGCGTCGGCTCTTTTACCCATTCCGCGGAACCGAGCAGGCCGAGCTCTTCCCCCGCAAAATCCGCAAAGAGAATGCCGCGCTGAAGCTGGCCCTTGCGGGGAGCCAGCAGGCGCGCGAGTTCGAGAACGCCCGCGGTGCCGGAAGCGTTATCGTCAGCGCCGGGATGAATTTTTCCGATCTGCGAAGGCGCGAGCGAATCAACATTCCCGTAGCCAAGATGATCGTAATGAGCGCCGATGATGATGTACTCATCGGTTTTGCCGGGAAGATAGGCCAGCACATTGTTCACGGTCGCGCGCGTCTTCTCGATGTTGACGCCAAGCGAAATCTCAAGCTTGTCGGGAAAAGCAAACGAAGTCGGAGCCGAGGATGTATTAATCTGATTTTGTGTATCGGCGAGAGATTTCCCTGCCGCTGCAAACCACGCGTTCGCGACCTCGTTTTTCACTTGCATGATCACGACGCCGGCGTTTTCGGGCCCGTTCACGCTGCCGAATTTCGTGAGAAGATCCTCTTCCTTATCTCCCAATTTTCCGTTGACCAGAATCACGGCTTTGGCGCCATGATTCCGGGCGTTGATCGCCTTGGTGATCAGTTGGGAGTGTTGCGTCAGTCCGGCATTTCCGCTCTTCGCGGCAAAACCCGCAGGTTCGTAACGCAATACAACGACAATCTTGTCCTTCACGTCGAGATGCGCGTAATCGTCGTAACCAAATTCGGGGGCCGTTGCGCCATAACCGGCAAATACCAAATGGCCGACGACTTCACCGGAAGCGGAAAAACTGAAGGGAACGAAATCCTGATCGAGTTTCAATCCCTGCTTCGATTTGCCGTCCTCTACTTCGAGGCGATTGCCTTCTTTCAATGTCGCGCCGGTAATTACAGTGAATGGCTGGAAATAGGATTTGGCGCCCGCCGGCTGTATGCCCAGGGAACGGTAGCGCTGCTCGATCAAGTTCGCGGCGCGCTCGATGCCTTTGGTCCCGGCTCCGCGGCCTTCCATTGCGGGAGAGGAAAGCGCCTTTACATCATCCAAGTACCGCTTGGGATCGGCGGAATCAGTATCTGCCGCAACGCGAAGGGCCAGAAGTGCGAGTACGACGGCCACGCCAGCTGCGCGCCATCGCGCGGGACAAGTTGTATTACGCGGGACGGTATTATTCATTCGAATGGGTTCGAAGGAAATCATCTAGCCTCCAGAATCGTATGCCGCGGTCGCGAGGCTGTCAAATGTGCGACGAGGGAATCGCGAGTGGTGGGCCGGGAACGCCGATCTCCCGATTGGCCCTTTTTGCGACGCCAATCGCGAGATTGGCGTTCCCGGGTTAAAACCCCACCTTCAGACGGGCGCTGACGCTGGCGGGCGGGGCGACCGCAGTCCCGGAGAACAGGCTGGCGAAATTGAGAAGATTTAGCTTGTCAGTCAGATTGTGCCCCTCGATTTCAAACGTGACCTCTTTTCCCTCTTTGTGGAATAGCGTAGCGCCGGCGGCCGCATCAAACGAGAAATTCGGACGGACGCGATGTGCATTAAAATTCACCTCGTTCAGAATGGCGGGGCCGTATTGCTGCAACAAAAAATTGATCTGGCTGGGGTCGACTGTGCCGTTCAAATCCACGGGCAAGCCGCTGCCGTATTCCGCGGAGGTGGCAAACCATAAGCGTTCGGTGGCTTGAAAACGCACACGCGCGCGTACCGTGTTTCTCTGGTCCTGAGAGACCGGGAATTTGCTGGTGTCGGAGATCCCCTGGGCATCCGAACCGAGAAATAGCCCACCCGTGATGGGCCCCTGGCCGGTCCCCGTCTGATTCGAATAGCTCACAGTGCCTGAAAAGCGTCCCCAGCGGGGGACGGCGATTTGAATTTCTTCTCCGTAAATTTCCGCGCTCGAAAAAGCGATCGGAAAGCTGACCCCGGTATCGAGAAGCACGTCATCGTCTGAATAGTTGCGGAAATCGCGCCGGAATACGTTGCCGTCGATTCTGAGCTTGCCGGCAATTGATTTCGTGAATCCCACCTCGTAATAATTCGCCCGAGCCGGCCGCACCGGGAGCCTTACGACCACGGGGCTCAACGATTGCACCTGCGGCGAGCTTGCCAGCAGCAAGTTCTCCATGGCCGGCGTTTGAAAGACGCGGTCGTAAGACCCATGAATGACGAGGTTGAGCGACGAAATAAATCGCGACACACCGATGCGCGGGCTCCAGGCCGATTCGTTGACGACAAATCCATAGTGATCGAATCTCAGTCCCGCGCTCACGTTCCATTTGCCGAGACGTATCTGGTCCTCCGCGTAGGCCGAGGGCTCGACGTCCCAACGGCGATCCGAAAAGGGCGGCGTCAGCGTCCCCACCGTCCCGGGATCGAATTGCGTCGGGTTCGTGATGGAGTACTCCAAATTTTCATTCACGGGGCTAAGAATTCCATCCACTCCAAATTTCCACTCGTGGCGCCCGTGATGGCCCGCGAGGTCCGTGCGGACATAACCTTCGCGATAGCCGCGGTCCTGAGAAACGATGATCGGCGTGGATTGCGCGTTGGAATTTAGAAGGGCGTATGCATCGCGGACGCTTCCTGCGATGCTCAACAGAATGTCCGCTGAAAATGCGTGCGTGTAGTGAACCTGGCCGGATGTTTCTTTCTGCTTGGAATCCTGGCGCTGGCCCGCTTCCTGCTGAACGAGTTCGTTCGGCACCTCGTAGCGAACGGCGTGTTGCGCGAAAGTAAGGAAAAGACGGTCGCCGTTTGAGAAATCGCGTTCGTAGGAGGACGAAAATCCGCCAGCGTTTCCGATATTTGTGTAGTTCTGGAGAACCGGCGGGTCTAGGTACCGGCCGGAATGAAAGCCATCGCCGGTGACGGAGAATCGGTTACCTCCGCTGGAATAGAAGAGAGCGCCGCTCGCCGAAGCCGTTGAGAAGCTGCCGCCTTCCACTTCAAATTCACCGTGCAGACCTGCGGGATTATTTTTCGGAGAAGAAACTTCCACGACGCCGCCAAGTTTTCGTCCGTATTCGGCGGGAAATCCGGCGGTCATCACGCGCATGGATTCGACTTCGCTCGACTCGATCGGGGGCGCAAAACCGGGGGAGCGATTTTCGGTCATTGGCAAGCCGTCCACGACGAACTGAACGTCATACTCCGAGCCGCGCGGGTGCAAGACGCCGTTAGCCTCTTGCAGCCAGCCGGGCTGCGCGTCCACCACATCGAGGACACCGCGTCCCGACTGCGGCGAGATTTGCTCACCGATGGTCTGCGAACCAATCGTATACACCGCGCTGGTCGTCGAAGGATCGACCAGGGTTTCCGTCTCGCTGACTTGCACTTGAGTTTCGACGGGCTTCAGCCCCAGCGTCAAAGATAAATGCTGGGGGACGATGGACCGAATCTCCACCAGTTGAACTGAGGAAACAAATCCCGAGTGCGACACGCTGACCCGGTAGACGCCGAACGCGAGATCTTGCGCGGCGTAACGGCCGTCATCGCCAACCGTAAAGTCCAGGTGAAATTGATTCCCTTGGCTGACTAATTCTCCGGATGCGCTGAGCACCGCTCCCTGCGGATCGTGCACTTCGATCTGCAGTTCTCCGCGGTCCCGCTGCGCGGCAGCAGGCAGCGCGAGAAACCACACGCAAGCCACTAAGCCGATGATCCGTATGAAGCGCGCCATCATGGTTTGGACGTCGTGTCGGGGTCGGATATTTGCACGCCGCACAAGCGTTTATCTTCGCACCCGGCAGGATCGCTCCCTTGTAAGCATATCGTAAAAAATTGAGCGATACCTTCGGGAAGTCCTGACGCGATGAGATTCAGGGCAATGCCGGTATTTTTGCGGGCTGGGGCTGGACAATTTCGTGTGCGCAGCTACTTGGAGCGCGGCTTCTCCAAGGCTGCGCGGTCCCAATGTCCGAGATCGGCGGCGGCATCGTACGTACTCTGGCAAAAGTCGAGCAACGCGTCCCGGGGAGATTCCGAGGCGCGCACATCGTCGTACATCAACAAAAATTCGCCCAACTGTTTGTTGAAGGAGGCGGCTGCCGGACGAACCGGCCGCTCGCCAAATCCATCCAGGGCCGGCGCGGCGTAAGAATAGAACGCCGCACCTTTGATATCGCCGCCGCCCGGCCAAAAACCAACGCTGCTGACCTCGTGCGAATAGGCCTCCCGGGTCATCGCGTCCGCGCCGGGGCGTTCCGGGGCGCGGCGTCCGGAAAAGCGCGTGACGGCGAGATCAAAACTCCCCCAAAAGAAATGGACTGGGCTGACCTTGCCGAGAAAGCGAGAACGAAATTCCTTGAAGATGGCATCCACGGTCACGAGAATTCGCCAGAATGCATTCGCGTATTTAGGATCGTATGAGCCATGCACGCGGTCCTGATCGAAACGAATCGGGTTTGGAATCTCCACCGGCATATTCCAAATCTTGACGCCAATTTCGAGAGACTGGAGAAGAGAGAGAAACTCCGCATAGAAATCGGCGACCGTTCGCGGCTCGAGGCGAATACTTTTCGATTCGCCGCTGGATGTAGTGATCTCGAGCGTGTGATCGATGAAGTCGAACTGAATCTCAAATACGCCCTTGCGGTAAGGGATCGGAGACGTTGTCAATCCCCTGGCATTGACGTAGAGCGGGACCTCCCACCAATGATTGACGGGCGGGGACAGAGCCAGTCGGACTTTGCCCACCATCTGGGTCCACATGTGCAGCGTCGCATACGTATCGGCCCAGGCGGAGAGCGGCAGGGCCGGCCAGGATTCCGAGGAGTCCACCACTGTTTTGGCAACGGGCATGTTTTCCTCCCGATCTTGCTCTTGGCTCTTGGCTCCTTGTGCTTGACTTGATTTTGCTTTTGACTCGTTTTTGTAGCGCCCGCCTTCAGGCGGGCATTCTGGGGTCAAGCAGATGCCCGCCTGAAGGCGGGCGCTACAGGAACCGCAGCCCGCTGGGCTTCTAGTCCAACATGAGCTCGTCCACGTAGCACCAGCGCCAGTTCTCGCCCGGCTCGATCGATTGCACGATGGGATGTTTGGTTCGATGAAAATGCTTGGTGGCGTGCTTGTTCTTGGAGGAATCGCAGCACCCGACGTGGCCGCAGATCAGGCACATCCGCAGATGGACCCACGAGTCTCCCATCTTCAAACATTCCTCGCAGCCGTTTGCGCTTGGCTGCACTTTCTTGATTTCCTTGACGTGCGGACATTCTTCCAGCATTGCCATTGCGTTCTCCTTCTATTTTTTGCCGGCGACAAAGCGCGATTCCTAGTAGCACAGCCACTCTTGGCTGTGTGGTTTTCTGAGTTCCCCGGCGGCCGCATAACTCTCGACTATGGCAAAAACCACACAGGCAAGAGTGCCTGTGCTACTAAAATCTCCCTACACTTGCTTGCAATCTTCAATTTCACTTGTACCATACCCGGTGAACATTGTGCATCCCTTGGGCGGGGCGTCACATTTCCTGAAACTGGCGGACGCAACTCCTCCTCCACACGGTTTACTCTCGCAAACGCTTCGGACCGCTGACGAAGGGACTGCCGCGTTCGTAGAATCGGCACAGCCGGTGAACGTCGCGAGTGATGCCGATTCTAATCGTGGCGCCGATCGGGCCTGTGGGGCGAACCTCGGCTCCGAGCCAAAGTTTGCCGCCAGCGCATAGATTCACACCGTCATACCGTTTGTTGATGTCCATTGCTTGCGCGAGCCGGCCCGGGCCGCGCGCGAGATCGAGCAAGCGAGTTGTGCCGCGCCGCCGCTGCATGAAACGGATGCCCTCGAGCGGCTCGACCGCGCGCACTAGGACTCCCGCGCCGGTGCCTGCCTCTTCGCTGGAGACGTTCATCATGAAGCAGGAGCCGTAAGTGAAATACACATAGGCGTGCCCGTGCGGAAGAAAGAGCGAGCGCCGGCTGGGCGTAAGGCCTCCAAACGCGTGCGCTGCCGCATCACCGATTGGATACGCTTCGGTCTCGACGATGCGGCCGGCGAGGCGCACGCGCGGCAGGTCGTGTACCAGCATCTTGCCGACGAGGTATCTGGCAAGGGCGATCGTATCGATGGGAAGTTCCGTCCGGCGCAAGCGTCGAATGCGCAGGGGAGCGTTTGCATGTTCCTTGCGCATTTCGGTCAGTCCACCGGTTTCACGCTGTCTAGAAGAGCGAAGAATCCTTCAGTCAGCGTGGGATGAATAAATACGGCGCCTTTCAAGAGCGTGTAAGGCAACTTTCCAAGCATCAATGTATAGAGCACATGAACGAGTTCGCCGCCTTCACATCCCAGGATGGCCGCTCCAAGGATCTGATCATTTGCGGCGTCTACAATGACTTTCATCAGGCCGGCAGTTTCATCCCGTTCAATGGCGCGCGCCACATGCGACATGGGAATCGTACCGATTTTGAGTTTGCGCCCGGCGGCCCGGGCTTGCTTTTCCGTCATGCCAACGCCGCCCAACTGCGGGTCGGTGAAAACGCAATACGGGACGATGCGATTTTCGATCGTCAGATTCTTTCCTTGCGTCAGGTTGGCGTCGACGATTTGAAAATCGTTGAAGGAGATATGCGTGAAGGCAGGGCCGCCCTTCACATCGCCGAGCGCCCAAATTCCGGGCACATTTGTTTCCAGCTTGGAATTCACACGGATGTAGCCGGATTTGTCGGTCTCGACTCCCGCCTTGTCCAAACCGAGATCGTTTGTGTTTGGCCGGCGCCCGACAGCAGCGAGAAGGTGCGTTCCGGAAATCGTCAATGGTTCATGCGCACCTGCAACGGAAACCTTCACCGTGCCCGTTGCTTGCTCTACTCGAGTCGTTTGAACATTCAGATGGAACTCAATTCCCTCCCCTTCGAGGATTTTCTGAAGTTCAGAGGCGATTTCCGGATCCTCGCGCGGAACGATTTGCGCTTGATTGTGAATGATCGTGACACGGCTCCCAAATCTGCGGAACATCTGCCCGAATTCGAGGCCAATGTATCCCCCGCCGAGAATAATCAGATGCTCGGGCAACTCATTTAGCTCCATGATCGTTTCATTGGTGAGAACGGTGGCCGGGTTGAGACCCGGAATGTCCGGGATGTTTGGGCGGCCACCGGTGTTGATGAAAATTTTGTCGGATTCGAGAAGGCCTTCGCCCACTTGAACCTGGTGCGCATTCGTGAATCGCGCGTGCCCCTGGTAGAGACGAATATTCGGATGCAGACCGATCTTCTTTTGTATTCCGCCGCGGAAATTCGCGACGACATTGTTTTTTTGCGCGACGATGGTCGGAAGGTCGGCGGTGACATTCTCGGCATGCACTCCCCAGCGCGAGGCATTCCGCGCGTAATGCGCGATTTGCGCCCGGTGGACCATCGTCTTTGTGGGCGTGCAGCCAGTATTGATACACGTCCCGCCGACATTGTCCTTTTCGATCAAGGCGACTTGCCATCCAATTTCGGCGAGACGGTACGACAGAGGATTTCCCGCCTGGCCCGAACCAATGATGATCGCGTCGTATTTCATGGGACGAGGCTCCTCGTCGAAGAATTCCCAGCACATTACTTATTCCATGTTCGAGAGGATTACACAATCAGTGGAGAAAATATATGGATCGCGCAGGCATTTTGTGGCACAGGCTTTAGCCTGTGGGTTTGGGCTTGCGAGGACGAAACCCCACAGGCTGAAGCCTGTGCCACTAAAGTCCGCTATTCAAGAATCAGCAGGAGATCTTTGGCTTCGACCTTGTCGCCTACATTTGCGAGCTTTTTTGCTACCTTGCCCTCCACAGGCGCGTAGACGGTGGATTGCATTTTCATGGCTTCCAGCACCAGGAGGCGGTCGCCCTTTTTCACTTGTTCGCCAACTTCCACGACAATGCTGGAGATGGCTCCGGGAATCGGCGAACCAACTTGTCCGGGAACGGACGGGTCCGCTTTCGGCCTGGTCTGCACCGTGGCTTGCAGCGCATGGTCGCGGACGGTCACTTCGCGCGGCTGGCCATTGAGCTCAAAGAAAATCGTGCGCGTACCGTCCGGATGCGCATCGCTCACCGTGAGCAATTTCACGACGAGGATTTTCCCAGGCTCCAGTTCGACGGCGATTTCCTGGCCTTGCGTCAATCCATAAAAAAATTGCGGCGTGGGCAAAACTTCCAGATTTCCGTACGCCGAGCGTGCGGCGGCAAATTTCAGGAAGACGTCCGGGTACATCAAATAACTCATCAAGTCGGTGTCGGAAATTTTTTGCTCCGCTTTTTTCTCTGCCGCCGCTTTGGCCCCTTCCAAATCAACGGGCGCGAGGTGTTCGCCCGGCCTTCCTGTCGCCGGCTTCGCGCCGCGCAAAATCACGGACTGAAGCTTCGGCGGCCAGCCGCCCTCGGGTTCGCCCAGCGCTCCGGCAAACATTTCCACGACGGAATTCGGCAGCGTCAGATTATGATTCGGCCCGAGCCGCTCGAGATCCTTCACCGTCATATCGCGGCTGACCAGGAAAATCGCGCAGTCGCCGACAACCTTGCTCGAAGGCGTGACCTTGACGATGTCGCCGAACGCGAAATTTAATTCCGCGTAGGTGTGCGCGATTTCCTGCCACCGCGCGCCGAGCCCCATGGATTCGGCTTGCTCGCGCAGATTCGTGTACTGTCCGCCGGGCATTTCGTGGATGTAAACTTCCGCCGTTCCCGCCGGAGGCGCGTTGTCGAAAGGGCGATACCACGTGCGCACGGTCTCCCAATAATCCGCGCAGGCATTGAGCGCATCGAGATCGAGGCCTGTGTCGCGCTCGGTATGCTGGAGCGCGGCGACCACGGAATTCAGGTTGGGCTGGCTGGTCGTGCCGCTCATCGAAGCGATCGCGGCGTCGGCGGCGTGCACGCCGGCTTCCGCCGCTTTCAAGATCGAAGCGGCATTCACGCCGCTGGTGTCATGCGTGTGAAAGTGAATGGGCAGGCCCACTTCGTCGCGCAGGGCCGAAAAGAGCCGCTCGGCCGCGTACGGTTTGCACAGGCCGCCCATATCTTTGATGCAAAGAATGTGCGCGCCCATCTTTTCCAGTTCTTTGGCCAGGCGGATGTAGTACTGCAGAGGATATTTATCGCGTTTTGGATCGAGAATATCGCCGGTGTAGCAGATGGCCGCCTCGCACACCTTGCCCGTTTTGCGAATTGTCTCGACGGAAAGCTGCATGTTGGGCAGCCAGTTCAACGCATCGAACACGCGGAAAATATCGATGCCCTGCTTCGCGGATTCCAGAATGAAGGCCTCGACCGCGTTGTCCGGATACGCCGAATACCCGACGCCGTTGGACGAGCGAAACAGCATCTGGAAGCAAATATTCGGGATGGCTTCCCTCAGGAGCCGTAGCCGCTCCCAGGGATCTTCGAGAAGAAATCGCATGGACACGTCGAACGTCGCTCCGCCCCACATTTCCACGCTGTAAAGGTTGTGCAGCTTGTGCGCGACGAAATTCGAGATCGCCAGCAGATCATAGGTGCGAACGCGCGTGGCCATGAGCGACTGGTGCGCGTCGCGGAACGTCGTGTCCGTGATCAAAAGAGGCTTCTGCGATTTGGTCCACTCTGCGAATTTTTCGGGGCCGAGTTTGTCGAGAAGCTGGCGCGTTCCCGGCGGCGGGTCGCCCGGAATGTGCGCAGGCAGCGGAGCGGGGCGAATCGTCTGCGGCCTGGGTTTGTCCGCGACTTCGGGATTTCCGTTCACGATGATTTCGCCGAGATAGCGCAGAAGCCGGGTCGCGCGATCCTTCAGCGGAGTGAACTGGAAAAGTTCGGGCGACTCGGCGAGAAACGAAGTCGTGACGCCGCCCTCCTGAAAGCGCGGGTGATTCACCACGTTGACGAGAAACGGGATGTTCGTCTTCACGCCGCGAATTCGGAATTCATTAAGGCAGCGGTCCATCCGGCGGCAGGCCTGCGGAAATTCGCGGCCCCACGCCGTCACCTTGACAAGCAAAGAATCATAATACGGCGTGATGACGGCGCCGCCGTACGCGGAAGCGCCATCGAGGCGGATGCCGAAACCCGCCGGCGAGCGGTAAGTCTGAATTTTTCCGTAATCGGGGAGGAACCCGTTCGCAGGGTCCTCGGTCGTCACGCGGCATTGCAGCGCGTACCCGTGGAGTGAAATATCTTTCTGCCGCGGGAGATTCATCTCCGGGCCGTGCAAATCGAAGCCCTGCGCGATTTGAATCTGCGACTGCACGATGTCGATGCCCGTCACCATTTCGGTGACCGTGTGCTCGACCTGCACGCGTGGATTCACCTCGATGAAAAACCATTCGCCCGTGTCCGCATCGACCAGAAATTCGACGGTCGCCGCGCTGTAATATTTCGACTCCCGCGCCAGGGCAACGGCGGCGTTTGCGAGCCCAGACCGAATTTTCGGATCGAGATTCACAGCCGGAGCAACTTCCACGACTTTCTGGTTTCTCCGCTGCACCGAGCAATCGCGCTCGTGCAGATGGAGAATGTTTCCGTGTGTGTCGGCGAGGATTTGCACTTCGATGTGCCGCGCGCGGCGAATATAGCGCTCCAGAAAAACAGCGTCGTTGCCGAACGACGCCCCGGCTTCGGCCCGCGCTTCCTGAAGGCCCGACAGCAGCAGTTGGGCGCTCTGCACAACGCGCATGCCGCGCCCACCGCCGCCGAACGCGGCTTTCACGATCAAGGGATAACCGATTTTATCCGCGATTTTTTGCGCATCGTCCTTTTGCGTTACCGGCTCTTCCGTGCCCGGCACGACCGGCAGCCCGGCTTTTTGCGCCAGCCGGCGCGCCGCCGTCTTGTCGCCCAGCAAGTCGAGCAGGTCCGCGCTCGGGCCAACAAAGGTAATCCCCGCCGCGGCGCAGGCTCGGGGCAGCGCTGGATTTTCCGAAAGGAAGCCGTAGCCCGGGTGGATGGCGTCGACGCCTCGCTCTTTCGCGAGCGCCACGATCCCATCGACGTCGAGATAGGCCTGGACAGGTCCCTTACCCTCGCCGATGAGATAGGCCTCGTCCGCCTTGAATCGATGCAGGCTGAGACGATCTTCGTCGGAATATACGCCGGCGGTGCGGATCTTCAGTTCGTTGGCGGCGCGGAAAATGCGGATGGCGATTTCCCCGCGATTCAGGGCCAGCAGTTTTTTTATCGGCATCAGTAAGAGAGTCACCTCGGATGATTCCCCGCATTCATTGTATAGCATTGACGAAACGCACTGAATCGCTGCACCCGCACTGCCAATTCGTCCGATTGTTCCGTCCAGAGTTCACAGCGTATCAGACAATTCAAATTGTTCTTTTGCTGGCCTACGACTTGGTAGGAAATTAGTTGCGTGCGGTGCGGCGGCGGGTCAATCCGTCGCTGACGCATCACGACAGGAAGAAAAATGCCCGGCGGCGTGGCAGAGCCATCTTCTGGCCGTAAATTCTACCGCAAATTGAGAAATTCAATCCGATTTCAATACAATATTTATTGGACGGAACCGCTATACGATTGGCGCCAAATAAGTTGAAAGGTGGCTATGCGGCGGTATCCCCGACCATAATCCAATCCATCGCCTCGTCGAAGGCGCGAAACACGCGGATTCCTGTTTCACCCTTCAGTTCGCGATGGATTTCAAACATTCTGGCAAGTCCGAACTGAAGATCGTCTTTCACCACAAAGGCCCGGCGGGAACGCGGAGAAAAGATGTTCCTTTGAGCGAGTTGGCGCACGTCTTCCGGCTCGACTTCAACCAGATTGATCCGCGTGAAATCCAACACCTGAGCGAAGTCTGGATTAAAATCCGGATCATTCGATAACCGGTCCATGTGTCCCAGAAGATCTTCTTTGGTAAGCACACCAGCACCGGAACTCAGTACAAGCCTGCGTTCTTTATCGATGTTGTAGTAGGCGGACATGCATTTCCCGCTCGCATCGCGGCAAGGCCTGATCGAACGCCGCGACGGCCTTGACCTATTGAGCGCGATCATACCCCTAGCCCCGTGACCCCGCAACATACGGCGATGCACACCGCTTCTCAAGAAACCGCCGCGTTCCGTTCCTTAGATGATTCTTACGATGTCAAAGGTTGACGGGTCGTCGCATCGCGGCACGATGGGTGGTAAGGTTTGTATAGAAAGTTTCGGCCCACATGGTCCTCTTCTTCGCTCGTGAGTTTTGCGGATCCGCCAACTTTGGGTACGAAGAAAGAGAGCACTGTGCCCAATCCTGTCGATGCACCTTCCGCCAAACTTCAATTGCCGGTTGAGGTCATTGGTGCAGATCTCTACGGACAGCAATTCTTCGAGCGAACCAGGACCCAGACGATCCACCGGGACGGAGTCTCGATTCTCCTTGTAAACACACTGGCGCCGGATTCCGAAGTGATCCTGCGGAATCCGGAAACCAACGAGGAAGCGCTCGCCTTTGTGGTGGGACAGTCTCGAGAAGACGATACTGGCCACGTCTATGGGCTGGCCTACCTGCATCCGCCAGCCGATCCGTGGCACATGCAATTCCCCGCTGCTCACGCGGCTAGAATGGTCCAACTGGAGTGCAAAGGTTGCCATTCCGTGCGCACACTTGCCCTTTCGAGTATCGAAGTGGAAATTTTCGAAGCCACGCGAGAATTGACACACCCGTGCAAAAACTGCGATGCATCCAGGACATGGGGAGAAACGAGCCGTAATGCGATCGTGAAAGAGCCGGGCAAATCGGCGGCACAGAATCCAAATTTGCGATCGGTCGTGTCTCCCATAGAAGAACGCCGAAAAAATAAGCGGATGGCGATGAAGAAAGTTGCCTGCATTCGGTTCTCAGGCGTGGAAGTCGTCGTCGCTTGCGAGGACATTTCCAAAGAGGGTTTTCGATTCACAAGCCATAAAGAGTATCCCGAAGGGACGCGCGTCGAAGCCTCGGTCCCGTACACCAAATCCAGCACCAACATATTTTGCATGTCCAGCGTCGTCTACTGCCACAAAATGCCGGATGGCCAATTCCGGCACGGCGTGAACTACACGAGGACCCGCGGATCGATCGGCTGGGATCCGTAAAATCAAAAGAATACATAACATTCAAGTTAAGCTGGGGCGCGTGAATGGAAGGTGTTGCTCAGGCCGGATATTTGGAGTAAAAGTGTGATCCGTGAACTTTCCGCGCCGGAGCATACACATGAAAAAGTTACTTGGCGTTTTGGTAGTGGGATTTGCCCTGTTACTGAGTGGATCGGCAATCGCGCAGCAGAGCGGCCCGGCCACAGGGATGGGCATCACCCGGCTGGTCATCGCGAAACGCCAGATCGCATATGGCGGCACTTCGTTCGGAAGCGCGGGAGCGTACGAAATTCTTGCGGGGACAGCCTACGGCGAACTCGATCCCGGCGCGCCCGGCAACGCGGGTATCGTCAATGTGAACCGCGCTCCTCTCAACGCCAAGGGCCACGTCGAGTACAGCGTGGATTTCCTGGTCCTCAAGCCGGTGGACGCGAAAAAGGGAAACGGCAGGCTGATCTACGATTTTGTCAACCGCGGCAGGAACACGATCTTGCGGCTTGACGAAAGTGGCGATTCCTTCATGGCGAGCGACGCCGGCAACGGTTTCCTGATGAAGCGCGGCTATACGGTTGCCTGGAGCGGCTGGCAAATGGACGCGCCGGGCACCGCCGGTTTCCTCAGGGCGTACCTGCCCGTCGCCATGGCGAACGCAAAGCCAGTCACGGGCATGAGCCGGGAGGAGTTCACTGACGTTCCCGCGGGCCCGGTCTTTACGCAAACGCTCGATTATCCCGCGCTGCTCGACTCAACCGGAACGACGCTCACCGTCCGCGAACGCGAAGCCGATCCGCGCAAGCCGCTGCCTGCATCGAGCTGGCATTTCATCGACGAGCGCCATGTCGAGATCGCCGCAGCGCCAGGATTCGATCGCGGCGCGCTCTACGAGCTAATCTATCCCGCGACGAACGAAGCGATTGCGGACATTGGCCTTGCCGCCTCGCGCGATTTCGTTTCGTTTTTGCGCTATGCCGACCAGGACGCCACTGGCCAGCCAAACCCTGTGCGGGACCCGGGCACACCATTCAAGGCAGCTCTCGCGTTCGGAATCTCGCAGACGGGCCGCGCGATCAACGATTTCATCTACCAGGGCTTCAATGCCGACATCAACGGACGTATGGTTTTCGACGGCGCGTTGCCGCTACTTTCCGCCACTCGCCGGACATATACGAATTTTGAATTCGCTCAGCCGGGCCGGTTCTCTCGCCAGCATGAGGATCACGAATATGGGGGCGACCAATTTCCATTCACGTACGCCACGTCGAAAGATTCTGTGACTGGGAAAACGGACGGGATGCTGATGACGTGCGAAAAATCACATACGTGCCCGCGGATCGTGCATCTGGATTCCGATACGGAATTCTGGCAGGGACGCGACTCGCTCCTGGTGACGGATACAAGCGGTCATCCGTTCGCGCTTCCTGAAAACGTCCGCGCCTATATGTTGTCCGGGCAAGAGCATAACCCCGCGCCCAACTGGAACACGCGCGGCGTCTGCCAACAGATTCAAAATGCGCTGAGTTATGCGCCTTATTCGCGCGCCTTGCTTGTGGCGCTCGATCGCTGGGTCACCGATGGCGTCGCCCCGCCGCCGACCACGTTTCCAAATTTGAAGAGCCACACTTTGCTTCCGCTTGCAAATGTGCAGGCGTCCTATCCGGCGATCCCGGGCGCTCCGTTTAGTCCCCTGTACAGTAAGCTTCAGGTGATCGATTTGAAAAGCATGCCGCCGGAAGCATCCGGCCCTGCCTATCCCGTGTTTTTCCCTCCTGTCGATGCTGACGGCAATCCACAGGGAGGCATCATTCTTCCTGAAATCGCAGTCCCAATCGCGACGTATTCGGGCAGGAATGTCCGCGCCGAAGGTTTTTCGGCTGGCGAATTGTGCGGGCTCGCCGGCTCCTACATTCCGTTTGCCGCGACAAAGCAAGAGCGCCTCGCCAACGGCGACCCGCGCCTCTCTCTCGAAGAGCGCTACAAGAGTGCGCAAGACTACGCCGACAAGCGCAAGCACGCCGTCGATGCGCTCGTGAAACAAGGCTTCGTCCTCCCCGAGGACGCCGACGGCCTCGCGCGCAGCATGCCGCTGCCCGGAACAGCGCAAGGCAAGCTCTGACAGATTGGGGGATGGTCGCCCTGTTTTTGTAGCACAGGCACTCTTGCCTGTGTGGGTTTTGCCATTGTAGTTGCATCACTAAGCCATGAGAGCAGCTTACAAAACCGCACAGCCAAGAGTGGCTGTGTTACTTGGTCTTTTGGCAATCTGTTTCAAGAACTGGTCCTTAGGTTTCTCTGGCTCAATTCAGCAGATTGAGTGATTGGATGGATTACTTGCGCTTCCACTCGCGCCAATCGCGCTCGGTGGCGCGAAGCATGGCTTTGGCGGCTTTGTGCAGCCAGTTGCCGGGGCGTTTTGCGAGGTCGCGCTTGATCGCGGGAATAGCGCGAGGCGTGCCGAAATGAATGTTGGCCGTCTCCCAGCCCATGGAATAGAGCAATCGCTCCTCGTCGCGGCTCCCGGGAAGGGAGACCAATTCGATGCGCGAGCAGTCCGGGGCGAGGCGGCGCAGCAGCCAGCCGTCGTACGGGCGCACGAACGGGTCCGGAACTCGAACGGCGCGGTCGAGAATTTTTCCATAGCGGGTACGTTGTCCTCTCGCGGGCTTGCCGCGCGCCCACACGCATGCCGAAGGCGTCAACTCCTTGGCCTCTCGTGCGACGTAACATCCATGCCATTGGCCGAGCAGCACCACGCGGGTGTGTCCCAAGCTTCCCAAACCGGACATGCGATGCTTCTTCTCGCACGGCAGCGAGTGATCGGGAAGCAGTCTGCGAAGTTCCGACTCGACATCGCGCGGCAGGCGAACTTGCGATTTGGGGAGCCGCGCCAATTTTTGCCAGAACACGGTGGCGTCGCGCAGGCGATTGAGCGCGATCTTGCGCAGCCATCGATGATTTTCGGCCAGCACGAATGGCCGCCCGCCAATTTTCAGCGCGTCGCGGTAGCCTTCCAGAATCGCGTCGCTGGCATCGCGCGAGCGAATGGTCAAATGCTCTGCAACGGTCGCCGCGTGCGCGCTGGTGGCGAGGCGCACGAGGTCCATGGTGTAGGGCATCGTATACACTTCGTCAAAGTCGTTGATGCCCCAGATCAAGCGTCCTTCGCTGTCCCGCCAGGTCCCGAAATTTTCCAGATGAAGATCGCCCACGGCCAAGAGAGATGGCGCAACCGCGGCCTCCCCGGCAACCTCGCGCCAAATCTGGACCCACCGGTAGAATGTCGAGCGCAGGAACGGAAAAAGCCCCAGCGTCATCTGCTGATGTTTGAAAGAAAGGGCGCGGCGATCCAACGGGATGCAGGAAGCCACCCACTTTTCATAACTCGTTGTCGCCTGGCGAATATTCATGCAATACGCGACACTCCACGATCTGTGCCGTCGGTCGCGAATGTATCAGAAAATGAATCCGCGTGCCCCACAGGAACAAATAGTCAAGCCTTGGATGTGCTTGACTGTGCTGGAAAGTGGTTGAATAAGCCGGACGAGCGACGACCATGCCTAGCAGTCGAGATTTCGAAAATATGTCCTGACAGGTGGGGGATGCTCGCACCGCGCGGGCTTTGGCCTGCTGTCGACGGATCCCTTTAGCGACCTAAAATGGCGATAAATAGTCGGATTCCAAATACCTCCAGTTCGCTCCCAATACACTGATAAAACAGTAGTTATCCATGGCCATTGACGAGGATGACTATTTGCACGCATAATTGTGCAGCACGCACATTTACGTGCTAACCATGAAAACCAATATCACCCTCAAAATTGACTCCGAAATCTTGCGGGAAATCCGAATCATAGCCGCTGAGGAAGGCAGTTCCATCAGCGGATTGCTTGCGTCAAAGCTGCAGGAAATCGTGCGTCAACGCAAGAGCTATGCTCGCTCCAAGAGTCGCGCCCTGGCTCGGCTCCGCAATTGCACGGATCATGGTTTTGTGCGTCCCGCCTCCCGAGACGAACTTCATGAGCGATAGGGTGTTCCTGGACACGAATATTTTGGTTTACGCGCACGAACCCGAGTCAGGAATCAAGCATGAGCGCGCCCGCGCGCTAATCGAAACGCTTTGGAATACTGGCGCCGGTGTACTGAGCACACAAGTTCTACAGGAACTGTGCGTCAGTTTGCGCCGAAAGATGGCAAAACCATGGACGGTGGAAGAGACTCGAAATCTGATTTTGGATTACATGAACTGGCAGATTGTAGTCAATACGCCGGACTCGGTGATCGAAGCCCTGGCGATTGAGGCTCATTTCCAGATCTCATTCTGGGATGCGCTCATTGTTCATGCAGCAGAAAGGGCTGGCGCCGCGATTCTTTATTCAGAAGATCTTTCGGATGGGCAGACTTATGGTTCGGTTCGTGTTGTCAATCCGTTGAGTTAAACCGACTCGGGTTCATCCACCCCTTCTTTCAACACCAGGAGTAATACCCTTCCTCAATTCACTTGCCCGGCTGCATTCCCAGAGATTTGTAAACAGCCGCTGCTTCTGGTGACGAAAGGTATTGCAAAAGCGCTTTGGCGGCTTCCGGGTTCTTCGCGTGAGCGGAGACGAATCCCACCAAAGGCGTCCACGGCAAGACCTCGCGGGGCAGCGGGCCCACGATATCGATTCCCGGGTCATCCATCTCGCTGACAAACGTCATGCCGATTTCCGCCTCGCCCTTGCCGACCATTTGCGAAACCACAGCGCCGCCGCCTGCTCCGCCAGGGCCATTGCCTTTCGGCCTTATGAGCTTCGGCTCGATTTGATCGTCGATGCCCAATCTCTTCAGCATTGCGTTGATGCTGACGCCCGCCGCCGCTCCTGTAGCCGCATCTGGACACACGATGGATTTGGCGGAGAGCAGCATTTTCTTGACGGCTTCAGTGGACGAGATGTCAGGCCTGGGCGAACCCTTCTTCACGGCGACTCCCACGGCAACGGAAGCAAGCGGCGTCGCGGTGCTCTCCAATACGTTGCCCGAGGCGATCACGTCCGGAAGGGGCGGCTGGACGATCGGCACGTCAAACGCATCGCCGCGCACGACTTGCTGTTTGGTCCCGCCTCCGGAGCCGAACGTCGCGTTGACCTTGTAGCCTGTCTTTTTTTCGAAGCCTGGAATGAGCTTCTCGACCGCGGCGCGAATTCCGCCGGGCGCGATCAGCGTGATCTCCGTCTGAGCGCGGGCGATACTGGAAATGCATAGTACAAACACGAGGGCGACGGTTGCCTGAAGAATTCGTTTCATAGCTAGGCTCTCCAATTTGGACGGACTTTCAATCTCTGCAATCGATGCGAATCACAAACCAAGTGTGACGCGGATTGTTTCACGAATCACTCCCCGATTCAACCTCGCCTTATGCCCCCAAATGTCCATTCCATGCATCTAAGGATAGGTGGCCTGCGTTGTCGAAGAGGGACGTGCGTAAAGGTATTCTCGGAGAATCATAAATCCTCATTACAAAAGATTGACTTCTAGAATGGGGCATTAGCCGGCAACTTCATGTTAGAAGGGGTGATTATGAAACGCAAACTTGTCGTGTGGCTTCCGATCCTCGCGGCCCTCTTGGGAATGAGCGGCGTTTCCAATTCTTCTCCTGCGCAGCAACCTCCGTCCGAGACGGTACCTGTAAGCATGGTGGTCTCGGTCGAGGCAAGGCATGGCAAGGAAATACCTGCGGTGAACAACAAGGAAGATGTGCGCGTGCTGGAAGGCCATGACCGGCTTCGCGTCACAGACTGGATTCCATTGCAAGGGAGCCAGGCCGATCTGGAACTCCTCGTGTTGATCGATGATGCGACCGGCCAGACCGTTGCCTCGCAATTTGACGATGTGCGACGATTCATGAGCGCTCAGCCACCAACAACGGCGATTGCCGTTGGATACTTGGAATACGGAACGGTTCGCATGGTACAGAATTTCTCGAAGGATCGCGACGCTGCGGGCAAAGCTTTGCGCATCCCCCTAGGTGCGGCGGCGGAAGGAAACAGCCCCTATCTTTCGATCACGGATGTCGTCAAGCGCTGGCCGGAAACAAAGTCTCGCCGCGCCGTTTTTCTGATTTCCGACGGCATCGACCCGCTGCAGCCGGGAATCACGGACTCATATCTCGATCAGGCCATTGAAACCGCCGAGCGAGCCGGGACGCAAATTAATTCCATTTACGCCTCACGGGCCGGCCATTTTGGCCACAGCCTTTGGAGAATAAACCAGGGGCAAAACAATCTATCGGAGCTGGCCGATAAAACCGGAGGCGAATCGTATTTTCAGGGCCTTGATACACCGGTCTCGTTCGCTCCGTTTCTGGATGAGTTTGCCGAGCGGCTCAACCATCAATACCTGCTCACGTTTTTGATCAAGCCAGACAAAAAAGCTTCCTACCGGCATGTGAGACTGGAAACCGAAGTGCCGAATGCGGAACTCGTGACGGCCGATCGAGTGTACGTTCCTGCGGCAAAATAATTTGCGTTTGGCTCGGCCAAAAAGGATGGGTTCATTTGTAATCGCCCTGCGAGTTATTCCCTGACCCGCGGCCCCTCGGCCAGATTATGGTAATGTGATGAAGCAAATCCTAAATGTCAGGGAGAAAAAACATGAAGGTTGGCGTTGCGGGACAAGGCGCGTTTGGCCAAAAACATTTGGAGGGCATTGCCAAGATTCCGGGCATCGAAGTCATCACGCTGACAGGCGGCAATCAGGCCGCCACGGAAGAAGTCGCGAAGAAATTCAAGATCCCACATTGGACGGGCGATCTCGCCGAAAGCTTGAAGCAAACTGGCCTTGAAGCGATGATCCTCGCGACGCCCACGCAAATGCATGCGAAGCAGGGCGAGCAGTGCATGCGCGCAGGAAAACACGTCCAGATCGAGATTCCCATCGCGGATACTCTCGCGGATTCCGAGCGGCTCGTGAAGGTGCAGAAAGAAACTGGAGTCGTCTGCATGGGCGGCCACACGCGCCGGTTCAATCCCAGCCATCAATACGTACACAAGAAAATCAAGGCGGGCGAATTGAAGGTCCAACAAATGAATGTGCAGACCTATTTCTTCCGACGCACGAATATGAACGCGGCAGGAAAGCCCAGGAGCTGGACCGATCATCTTCTGTGGCACCACGCCTGCCACACCGTGGACCTTTTCCAATATCAAACCGGCGAACTGGTTTCCGAATGTTACGGCGTGCAAGGCCCGATTCATCCGGAATTGAAAATCGCCATGGACATGGGCATCGTGATGAAAACGCCCTCGGGAGCGATCTGCACGCTGTCGCTTTCCTTCAACAACAAAGGGCCGCTGGGCACATTCTTCCGCTACATCTGCGACAACGGCACGTTCATCGCCCGGTACGACGACTTGCTGGATGGTGAGGAGAACAAGATCGATGTGTCCAAGGTGGACGTGTCGATGAACGGCATCGAGCTGCAGGACCGCGAGTTTTTTGCCGCCATTCGCGAGAAGCGAGAGCCCAACGCCAGCGTCGCCCAATGCCTCACCGCCATGGACGTTCTGGACCGGATCGAGAGGTTCCTCAATTCGGCGGCGAAAGCCAGCGCGTAGACCTTGTACAGTCCAGTGGCGCAGGCTTCAGCCTGTGGGTTTTGGTCCTCGCAAGAACTAACCCTCACAGGCTGAAGCCCGCGCCACTCGAGGTTGCAATAAATCCGCTGAAGGATTATGTTTTCCGAGTAGCCATTTTTCACGGGTTCCGAGACGCATTGAGCAAATGTTGTGGCGTTTGGCGCCGCCGTTTTTGCTGATGAACATCTTCTCCATGGGCATTGATACGAATCGAATTCAAATCACACAGGGACATCGAAAAGCCTTTTGCCGATGGCGCCTGAATTGAGGACTGCTATGACCGGAACGACCGCAACCCGCACCAAAGTTCTGAACTATATCGGTGGCAGTTGGATGGAATCGAAATCCGCGGATTGGAAAGAAGTGATCAATCCCGCTACGGGCGAGACCATTGCGCTGACGCCACTCTCTACCGCGCTGAGGTCGACGCCGCAGTGGAAGCGGCCGCCGCCGCTTATCGCGATTGGCGGCGCACGCCTGCGGAAGACCGCATTCAGCCGCTCTTCAAGCTGAAAATGCTGCTCGAAGATCATTTGGACGAGCTGGGCCGCATCATCTCGCAGGAAAATGGCAAAACGTTTGCCGAGGGCAAGGCGGAACTTGCGCAGAGCCATCGAAAATGTGGAAGTGGCTTGCGGAATCCCCACGATGATGCAGGGCTACAACCTCGAAGACGTCGCTCGCGGGGTCGATGAGATGATGATCCGCCAGCCGCTCGGCGTGGTGGCCGCGATCACGCCGTTTAATTTTCCCGGAATGATTCCCTTCTGGTTCCTGCCCTACGCCATCGCCACCGGCAACACGTTCTTGCTGAAGCCGTCCGAGCGCGTGCCGCTCACGATGATGCGCGTGTTTGAGCTGCTCGAACAGATTGGATTGCCCAAGGGTGTCGTCAGTCTGGTAAATGGAGGAAAGGCGGTTGTCGATGCGATTCTGGACCACCCCAAAGTCCGCGCCATCAGCTTTGTCGGATCGACTCCCATCGCGAAATATGTGTATGCGCGCGCGGCCGCCAGCGGAAAGCGCGCGCAGTGCCAAGGCGGGGCGAAGAACCACGTCATCGTCCTCCCCGATGCCGATATGAAGATGGCCACGCAGATCATCAGCGACAGCGCGTTTGGTTGCGCCGGCCAGCGTTGCCTGGCCGTTTCGGTCGCGGTCACAATCGGCGAGGCGCAAAAGACTTTTCGCGACTCGATCACAGAAGCTGCCGCGTCCTTGCGCGTGGGCGATGGACTTGAAGAAGGCGTGCAGATGGGACCGGTCATCACCGCGCAAAGCAAATCGCGAGTCGAATCTCTGATCGGAGTCGGCGAAAAAGAAGGCGCGAAGATCCTTCTCGATGGCCGGAACGCCAAGATCCCGAAAGCACGAGGCAGGAAACTTCGTAAAGCCGACCATTCTCGACGGCGTGCCCGCATCGAGCGAGCTTACCGACACGGAAATCTTCGGCCCCGTCCTGAGCCTGGTCCACGCGAGAGACATGGATGAAGCGATCGCCTTCCTGGAGCGCAGCCCGTACGGCAATCAGGCTTCCCTATTCACTTCCAGTGGATCGGCAGCCCGACGATTCCGGTACGAAGCTCCCGCAGGCAACATCGGCATCAATATCGGTGTGGCCGCCCCAATGGCTTATTTCCCGTTCACCGGATGGAAAGGCAGTTTCTTCGGCGACATGCACGCGCAAGGACGCGACGCCATCGAGTTCTACACGGATAAAAAGGTAGTCATCGAGCGCTGGGGCGACCAACACACGCGGAAATTCTAGACGAGCGACGCGCGCATTTGGAAAGTCTGCATAGTGTAGTTTGTATTGAGTGCCCATCCTTGTTCGCCGCGGCGGACCATGTTGGGCTTTGGACGCAATCGTCATGCCATCGATCAACCTGCTACCCCTTCCAAATCGATGCTGCTACAGAAGCCGTGCTTGACACCCGCTTTCTTGAATCTTACCCTTAGCATATGGAAATAAATCTGACTCCCGATCAGAAGGCTTTTGTCCGGCAGGCGATTGAAAGCGGGCGGCTCCTGCGCGAAGAAGACGCAGTAAAGGAAGCCCTTTCTCTCTGGGAGGAGCGCGAGCGCACCCGCGCGGAGATCCTTGTCGCAGTCGATGAGGCCGAGGCTTCTCTTGTTCATGGTGACGGACGTATCATCACGCAGAAATCCATGCGTGAGCTCGCGGAAGATGTAAAGCGGCGTGGACGCGCCCGCCTTGCTGGTGAGCAACAGCCGCCCCGCTGATGGGACACGTTTGCAGCCCGCAAGCTGATTCCGACCTTGACAGCATTTGGTATTACGTCGCTTCTGAGAGTGGCAGCGTCGAGATCGCCGACCGCCTGATTGACTCCCTCACGGAGCGATTCTTCCTTCTCGTGAATTATCCTAATATTGGGCGCCGCCGCGATGATGATCTGCGCCCCGGCCTACGAAGCCTTTCAGTGGGCGAGTACGTCATCATCTATCGCCTGCGGGACGATGACGTGCTGATTCTTCGGGTGCTGCGCGGCAGTCGAAACATTGAGGCATTATTCGGCCATTGACACAATCCAGCACTAGTGGTGGATGACCAACTGCAGAGGACCTTGCCCGTTGCAGTGGAACTAGCAGTTGATCGAAACGGAAGAGACGCAATGCCCACATCATCCAATTTCCTCGCTCACAGCTCCATATTTTCTGCTGCACAGCAGTCTTCCTCGGCCTCCGGCGGAAAGAAAAAACTAATTTATGACCAGGACCACCGCGGCCCGCTTTCCACCGATACGGTTGCGACGTTGATGTTGCTTCAGGCAGAAAACATCGATCTTCTGGGGATTTGCACGGTGAGCTGCGATATGTGGGCCAAGCAGGAAACCGCCTACGCGTTGCGCCTGCTTAGAAATCATGGGCCGTCCGGAAGTGCCGGTGTTTATGGGCGCGCAGGAACCCTTGCTGAACACGAAGGCTGAGGCGCAGATGCGCTACCAGATGTTCGGATCGAGGTCGCTCGGAAACGAAGGATATCTGGGATGCTTCGCCAAAGATGCCGCGGGCCGCGACGAAGTTACGCCGCTGCCGCCGCCCTACAACCGGTTCGCGCAGATCAAGGCGCAGCCCGAGCCTGCCGCGGACTTCATCATCCGCACGATTCGCGCCAACCCGAACGAAGTGACGATGTATTGCGGCGGGCCCATGACGAACCTGGCGCTCGCAGTGATGCTCGCTCCGGACATTGTGCCCATCACCAAGGAAGTGATTTTCATGGGCGGAGGCATTCACCACTCGACCAGCTCCGTGAACGTTTATTTCGACGCCGAAGCCGCCAAGATCGGCTTTCGCGCGGCCTGGCCGAAATTCACACTCGTCACCACGGACCTGGCCGAGCAGGTCCACATGCAGGACGACGGCAAAGTGGATGCCATCGTGGATCGCGCCCACGCGCCGATCGCCGATCTGTTCCGCGAGTACGAACAGAAGCCGCAGCGCGCCAATCCGCAAAGGCGTTCCTTCCGCATGCCCGATGAAATGATGGCCGCCCACGCGATCGATCCCTCGATTTTTACCGGCTACGATGAAATGTTTATCGATATCGTGACGCACAACGACGGCCACTACGGCGATACTTCTTTCTGGGATGGCAATTGGAAGGATCAAGGCGGCGAATTTGCAGGCCAGAACAATCCTTCCATCAAGGCGGGTCGCGTACAGGTGCTGAACGGGATCGACAAGAAACGCTTTCGGGAGCTGTTCACGGATTTGATGACGCGACCGATCAATCGGTCCAAGTAGAACAGGCTTCAGCCTGTTGGTTTTCGCTCATTTGAAATCTAAACCAAACAGGCTGAACAGGCTGCGGAAAAAGGCGGATTTTCGGAACGGAATGGTAGCGAGTGCATCTAAGCAGACATGAGAGGCAACGACAAGCAGCAGGAAGAGATGTTCAGCTACGTTTCGAGCGAGAAACGAGTGCCGCGGGATCATCCGCTGCGGCGTGTGCGGGCGATGACCGACGCAGCGTTGCAGCGGATGTCGCCCAAGTTTGACGCGTTGTATGCGTGTATCGGGCGGCCGTCGATTCCGCCGGAGAGGCTGTTGCGAGCGCTGCTGTTGCAGGCGCTGTACAGCGTGCGCAGCGAGCGGCTGCTGATGGAGCAGCTGGAATATAACTTGCTGTTCCGATGGTTTGTAGGATTGAACATGGACGAGCCGGTGTGGGACGAGACGGTGTTCACGAAGAACCGGGACCGGCTGCTGGACGGGAAAATCGCGGAACTATTTTTCGAGCAAGTGTTGGCGCAGGCGGAGGAGCACCAGTTGCTGTCGGACGAACACTTCACGGTGGACGGGACGATGATCGAGGCGTGGGCCAATCGGCGGAGTTTTCAGGAGAAGAAAGATCCGCCGGAGCAAGGCAGCGGTCGTGGAGGAGAGAAACTCTTGCGGGACACGCACCAGAGCCAGAGCGATCCGGAAGCGCGGTTGTATAAGAAGAGCGCGGCGGGAGAAGCCAAGCCGAGTTATCTGGGACACGTGGTGATGGAAAACCGAAATGGGCTGGTGAGGAAGCCATGTGTGACGGAGGCGGGGACGCGGCAAGAGCGGGACGCGGCGTTGCAGATGTTGGCCGAGCTGTTGAGAGAAATCCGGGCGAAGCGGAAAGCGGGAGAGCGGAGTGGACCGATCACGGTGGGCGGAGACAAGGGATATCAGGAGAAGGATTTTATTGAGGGATTGCGGAATCTTTCGGTGACACCGCACATTGCGGAATACGAAAAGAAACGGCGGAGTTGGTTGACGGCCAGCGAGCGAGAGGACTTGGGATTTAGGATCAGTCAGAGCAAGCGAAAACTGGTGGAGAAAATCTTCGGCTGGATGAAAGTGGTGGCAGGACTGAGGAAGACGAAATTTCGAGGGCGTCGGCGAGTGGACTGGATATTTTCGCTGGGGGCCGCGGCCTTCAACTTGATCCGCATGGTGAAGTTGATCCCAGCAGCCTAAAGGAGACGGGAGCGCTCGGCAAGAACGGGAAAAGCGATCTAAATCGAGGCATTCAGCCGACCAAAAATCGCATCCTGACAGTCCCGCAGAACCAAAAATTCAGGTGCAAGGCGCTGCGGCTCGATAATGGTGACTTTTTCCGCATTCTGTGAAGCCTGTTCTACTTAAAAAGAGGAACAATGAGCACAACACGCCGCGAATTTATCAAAACAGTGGGAGCCGCAATTGCCACGTCACAAATTCCTCCAGAACCGGCAGCAATGGGCACCATGGCCGCGGCCACACCTCTGGCGCCGCAGCAGGCCGGCACGAAGCGAAAAGTAATTTATGACCAGGACAATTCCGGCCCGTTCGGCACAGACATTCTGGGAACGCTGATGATGCTGCAGGCGGACAACATCGATCTCCTTGGCATCACGCTCGTGACGGGCGACGCGTGGATGAAACAGGAGATGGCGTTCACACTCCGCTTGCTGGAAATGATGGGACGAACGGAAGTTCCGGTGTACGCCGGCGCCGAATTCCCGATGCTCAATACCAAAGAAGAATGGCAGCTCCGAGAACAACTCTACGGCGGACACCGCCTGGACCCATGGATGGGCGCTTTCAATCGCGCGAATGGCGGGCCGAACGAGATCAAGCCGCTGCCGGCGCCTTACGATCGCCTCGCGAATTTGAAGGCTCAACAGGAACACGCCGCGCGCTTCATCATCAAGACGGTGCGCGAAAATCCAGGCCAGGTGACGATCTATGCCGGCGGACCGCTCACGAACTTGGCGCTCGCGATCGCGATCGCGCCCGACATTGTTCCCCTGGTGCACGAAGTCGTGATCATGGGAACCGGCTTCCACGTGTTCACCAACGCCTTCAATATTTTTTTCGATCCTGAGTCTGCGCGAAAAGTTCTGCGGGCTGCATGGCCGAAATGCAGCATCGTCACAGTGGACATCGCCGAAGAGATTCACGAAGACGACGAATTCGCGCCGGGCCGGAGGATGATTGAGGAAATCTCCTCCCGCGCCGAGAGCCCCATCTCCGATCTTTTCCAAAGATATGCCGTGGAGCCGCTGCGTAGAAATCCCGACGTACATTTTTTCCGGATGGCGGACGAAATGATTGCCGCTCAGGTGATCGATCCGATTGTCTTCACGAAATCCGAACAAATGTACGTGGACATTTGCACGACGCCCGGTCCACGCTACGGCGATTCGATGTTCTGGCCAAAAAATTGGCAGGACGATCCCGATGCGGGAAAACATCCTTTATCCGCGGCAGACCGGCGCGTCTTTGTGAACCCGCGGCAGTTCTATCTGGGGCCGCCGCCATCGGCTGGATTGGTGAACGTCTTACTCGAGATTGACCACGATCGCTTCAAGAAACTCTTTGTCGAGCTAATGACGAAGCCGATCCGCAAAGCATGATCGAGCGTTCTGCATGATGCAAAATCGGCTTTTCGTAGCGCCGGCGAGACGCCGGCGCTACGAAATAATTCCTTCCATTCTCATTCGCGAATGGGGGCTTCTTGGGAGGATTCGTTTCAAGTTCCTTACACGGAGAGTTTCCTCGGACCACTCGACACTCGCGGAGGAAGGTTGAATGCTTCGGCGATAAGTTGGTACGAACGCAAGCGCGCCTGATAGTCATGCAGGACGGCGATGACCATCATCTCTTCAACTTTCAAATTCCTTGCCATGCGCTCCAGTTCATCGCGAACTTGCTCGGGCGCGCCCACAACGTAGCGAGGCCATTCTCCGCTTCCGCGCACGACTGGATCAGCCCCGAACGCAAAGTTCCCAAGTTCCGCGATGGCCTGTTCGGGAGTGGGCACAGGAAGGCGTTTGCCCTGGAGGCGAATCCGGCGAATGTGCAGTTGCGTGCTGGTGTATAGGCGTTTCGCTTCGGTTTCCGTGTCGGCGCAGATTACTCCTAGCGCGACGACCGCACGCGGATTGGCAAGATGTTTCGACCGCTGGAAATTCGTGCGATAAAACTCCAGCGCCATCGGGGTCTCCTCAGGCGTTATGAAGTGCGCGAACGCATACGGAAGGCCCAATTTTGCTGCGACGGCCGAACTCCAGGAACTGGAACCCAGCAGCCAAACTTCGGGCGCACCGGGCATGTCCGGCGAAACCTTGATGCGAGCGAAGGGATGCTCGGACGGAAAATCATGATGAAGAAACGCCAGCAGTTCAAGCAACTGCTCTTCAAAATCGTCATTCTGGATGCGGTCGCTGCGGTCGCGCCGCAGGGCGAAAGCTTCGAGGCCGCTTCCTCCGGGCGCGCGGCCGATGCCAAGATCGATGCGTCCCGGATACAGCGCGTGAAGCATGCGAAAATTTTCCGCGACTTTGAGGGGACTGTAATGAGGCAGCAGCACCCCGCCAGACCCGATACGAATGCCGGTAGTTTCGGCGCCAAGCCTGGCGATAAGGATCTCAGGCGCCGGACTGGCAAGGGTCACGATGGCATGATGTTCGGCAATCCAATACCGTTCGTAGCCGAATTTGTCGGCCAGGCGAGCCAGCTCGATTGTATTGCGCAGGGCATCCGCCGGAGTAAACCCGTCGGACACTGGTGATTGGTCAAGAACGGAAAGCTTTATCATCGCCTCAATTCTTTTTTGCAGAGAATGTTTCGCAACTTGATTTTGCGGGGCAATGCATGGAATTTCAAAGACAATTTGTCCGGCGTTGCGTGGGAAAACCGAGCCGACGGCATTTGCGGGGCAACGATTCAATCGAACAGAAACAAGGCCGGCCGACAACAATTGAGAAGGGCAGCGCTGTTGTGGTTTCAAATCTCGAAGAAGGGCCAGAACCAGCACACATAATAGCTGGGCGATTCATCACGAATAGGACTACTGTTGATGGATGAAGTTCCCGTGGACAACCTTGATGATTTGGCTCGGTTCTCGCAGCCCTTGTTGCGGAGCCAAGATCGGCTATCACAGGGACTTCGACCGAGTCGCTTGCCTCAACTGTGGGCTTCGATGCAGTATTAGAAAATTCCCGAAACTCCGATAGTTGAATTTCCGTTGCCACGCGCAATCGAGGCTAAACGCCGCATCGATTCTGGCCAACCATTCAACGAGCGTGGTTGGCCAATCGCACACCGGTTTTCACCTGCCGCTACCGCAAATTGATTCTTTTTTGAAATCCAAGTTCACGACGCAGCTTTGGCACGGGCCATCTCCGGCTCCCCGACGAGTTCCTCAAACAGAGTCCGGTAATGGATCATCGCCTGGCGCAATTCTTCGGTGCTGGCTTGCCCATTCGTTTGCCGAACCGCGATTCCGTGGCCTGCCCGGTAATTTTCCATAACCAGCGGATGATCCACGGAAATATCCGCGGCACGCTGTTCAAAATCACTTACCGGATAGCCGCGCATTGACATCACATCTCCCAGCAGTTGGTCGGCTTCCGTCACCGCTCCGCCGGGGCTGTCCACGAAACGTCCTTGCACTTTGCGCCACGATTCCAGGAACCTCGCGTGATCGGCCGGAGCGAGCGCCCGGATATGAAAACTCTCCACACGCTCGGCGCGCTTTTCGAGCTTGTTTTCCGCGCGTCGCTGGTTCCCGCCTTCCCGCACCGCGCGGGCATATTCAGGAC
Source organism: uncultured Acidobacteriota bacterium (assembly GCA_963832265.1). GTDB lineage: Bacteria > Acidobacteriota > Terriglobia > Acidiferrales > UBA7541 > Palsa-360. The sequence goes on along the minus strand of CAWHTN010000020.1, from coordinate 655,002 downwards.
CGCCGAACTGGGTGCGCAGCCTCGCGGTGCGGCGCTTTCGCATGAAAAGCAGCGTGACGATGCCCGCGGCCACAATCACTACGAGACCGATGATCAAAGCCAATTGCGTTGTGCTCAATGCACTCAGGTTCATGACTAGCCTCCATTTCTTCTATGTTTCTTGGAATCTGGCCGAGGGACCGCGTTGAAGGGACATCGTAGGGATCGCCGACTCATGCGGAACCGCTTCGTTATTTGCCGATAACTTTTTTCACTTGTCCGATTTTATTTTGAACTTTTCCGGCGATCTCTTCCGCCTCGCCCTCGGCTTCCAGGTCGGGATCGTTCATAACCCTCCCCGCTACTTCCTTCACTTTCCCCTTCACGTCGTGGAGCTTTCCTTCCACTTGATCTTGCGTGCCTGGTTTCATCATGGGTCGCTCCTTAGCTCACTATTCGAGTTGCTCCACGCATGTTAAGAGAGAGACGCAGCAGTGTCTGTTCACTATGAGACATTCGCAGGCCGGCGCGTCAGATAGCGCGACAATAAATGTTGCAAGGATTTCAGGCAGGCATGCTCGGCATTCCTTAATGAATGTAATAACCGTTCTTTGCCAGAATGGAGTAGTCGCGCCCTTTTTTTCCAAACGAGGACGCGAGGCGAACATCCAACTTGTGCGGTTTTCCCTCGGCGCCGTTGGCCATCGTGTAATATCCCAATGTGTAGCGCGTCTTGATCCGCTGAATCAGAGCGCTGAATACGGAATCCAGATGCGCCACGTCCTGGACGTCGAAGAGTTCCCCGCCTGTCGCTTCCATCACTTTGTGGATGTTAACCAATCCGGGAGTCATGGCCGAGTGCAACATGGTTGCCGGCGGATTGTATCCAGGTATTTTCAGGTTATAGAGGACCGTGTCCGCGGCGATCGCTTCGGTGACGATGTCGCGCGTCCCCTGCCCGCCCGCATCCGTGCCAACGTCATCGCTGATTAAAATGATCACGCGGCGCCCGTTCGGCGGCGTCTTGAGGAGATATTCGGCGGCGAGGAAGATCCCGTCATTAATATTGGTGGCGCCGCGCGCGTCAAATGTATTGATCTGGTCGGCAATCTTGTTCTTGTCTTTCGTGAGCGCCAGGCGCATTTCGGCCTCGGTGGAGAACGTAAACAGCGCCACTTCATCGTCGGGCTTAAGAGCCGCGAGGGCAATCGTCGCGGCGTCGCGCAGAGGGCCAAGGAATGGACCAATCGAATCGCTCAGATCCAATACGAGCGCGACATTCACGGGCAATTCGTCGCGGCTGAAAACCTCGACTTTTTGCGCAACGCCATCTTCGTGCACCTCGAAGTCGTCCTTTTTCAGATTGGACATGATTTGACCGTCTTTCGTCTTCACGGTCGCGTCAACCAACACAAGGTTCACGTCCACACGGATGGTGCCCTGGCCCTGGTCTTGCGCCCGGACAGGGATTCGGAAGATCAGTGCACCGAAAACGATCAAGCCTATCAAACGCAGTGTATTTCGCCAGAATTTGGACATTGTCGTCGATCAATACTCCGTGACGCCGGTCGCGATGAAGTGGGACAGTCCGTCGGCATGAAACACCGAAGCACTTCGTACCTTCACACCGTTCATGCCAAACGTCCCGCTCTCAACTCTATCTGTGGCCGTGACCACAAGCAAGTCGCCCTCTCGAACCGGGAAGGTCGGCGGTCTGTGTTCATGATGCGGAGTCTTCAGTCTAAGTTCAAAGATTCCCGTCTGCACCGTAGGATGCAGATTTCGCGTCCAACTGGTATGCAATCGCTTGACGGATGTGGATATTGTTGACAAACTTTTATTATCGAATCCAAGTTCCGTGGGCAAGGTCGAATTCGGCCAAGTCAGAAGCTCCATTGCACAAGCCGGTTTGACTGCTCTTCCATAATGGCAACGATCGGACACGAACCCAAGAACGTTATGCCGTATGCCAGCCCAACCAGGCGCGTTCTTCTGAGTCTCTTTCTCTTGTTTCATCTCTTCGTCATATTGGTCTGGTCATTTCCAATTGACATGCGCTCACTGGGGAAGATTAGGCATGTCATCGCACCTTATATGGTATGGTCCGGCCTCACTCAGGGGTGGGCTTTATTCGCTCCGGACCCGCAGTATATCAATGTCTACCTCGAAGCCCAGATTACATATCGGGATGGCCAAAAAAAGATTTGGAAATTCCCTATGCCGCAGGATTATGGTTATTATCGGCGATATTTCATGGAGCGCGAGCGGAAGTGGAGCAGCGATAACCTTCGCTTGGATAGCAATGCATTTCTCTGGCCAGACGCCGCCCGGTATGTCGCGCGGGTGAATCGTGACCCGAATAATCCGCCCGTAGGTGTCGCGTTGATTCGTCACTGGTCGTTCATCGCCCCGCCCCGGTCCGGCAAATCCGAACCCTGGAACCAGTACACTTTTTTCACGTACTCCGTACTGCCCGGGGATTTGTTGTGATAGTGCGCTCCATGGTCAATCGCTGGAACGATTTTTTCTTCAAGCCGCAGCGTCCCACGCCGGTGGCGCTCTTCCGGATTTTCTACGGCCTTGTGAATATCGCTAATCTTGCCCTCCTTCGGCCGGAATGGTTCACGTGGTATGGTCCTCATGCGTTCATGTCCATGGAGACGATGCACAGGCTTTCTTCCGGCGCTCGCTTAAACCTGTTCGTTCTATTGCCACAAACCGATTTCGCTATAAACGCATTCTTCTGGATCTTTATGGCTTGCGCGATCAGTCTCACCGTCGGTTTCATGACGCGATTCAGCTGCGTGGCTGTCTATTTGTGCCTCATGGCGATTCATGAACGCAACTTCTACATCATGAACGGCGCGGATACAGTCATGACCGTGACCGGATTTTTTCTGATGTTCGCTCCCTGCGGGCGGAGCTCTCTCGGTCGATCGCCTGAGGCGTATTTGGGCCGGCCGGGAAGGTCATGAGGTTCCCTTGTACAGTCCGTGGGCCCAACGAATGATTCAATTGCAGATTTCGATAGGATATATCTCCACTTTTGGCGCGAAAATCTTCGGAAAAACCTGGAGGAATGGAACTGCGATTTACTATGTGTTGCGCCTGAACGGATTCCGCCGTTTCCCCATCCCATTTGCAAACAATTTCGTCGTTACCAAGGTAATGACATGGGGCACTTTGGCAATTGAATTTTCGGCAGGTTTCCTGGTGTGGATTCGCGCCATACGGTATTGGGTCCTGATCGCCGCATTTCTACTGCACATGTCCATTGAATACTCCATGAATCTGCCAATATTTGAGTGGATCATGGTGTCCACGTACGTGACGTTTCTCTACCCCGAGGATCTTTCCAAGGCATGGGCGTGGATTTGCGAGCGATTCGGTCCGCGCCTTGGAGCGATGGGAACGGTAGTTTATGACGGCGAATCGAGTTCTTCCTTGCGAACTGTAAATACTCTAAAGGCGCTTGATGTATTCGGTCGAGTGCGCTTCATTGATCTGCATTCCGTGGAAAGCTCGGCTATCTTCCCCGGCGCCGGCGGCACGCCTGGCCCGGATCGCGTGAAATTCATGACCCCCTCGGGCCCACAAGAAGGCCTGACTGGATTGCGCGCGATCGCGCCGCTTGTACCCATGCTCTGGCCGCTGGCAATTCCTTCGTTGTTTCGGGGTGGTGTTCCCCGTCCTGCGGACGCCAAAGAGTAGCGTTTCAACCCATTTTATTTTCCAACTCGATCAGGGAAAACCATTTCCCTGCACGGCAGGGGCCGCCGGCAAGCTATGGAACCAACTGGACTGGGGAGTCCGACGAAGAGGGTGCGGCCAGCGTTGAAAGATCATAAATCTGAACGTGCCCTTCGCGACTGCGGAAGGCGAGCGGCAAAGTTGATTTCAATTCGATCATTTTCGCGTGAATCAGCGGGATACTGCCTTCAGCGTCAAAATAGTCGTCCGACATCAGCCAAAAGCCGGCTTGAACGCGCCTCGGTACATCCGTGATGTGGTTCAAGTCAGACCGCAATATGGAGATTTGATTGGTGATGCAACAGCTGGGCAAGAACGCAATGGGGCGTATGGTCTGGCGTCCTGTATAGAGGTAGAGCATGACGTCTTCAAAGGCCACAATTTTGGTGCTTGCTTCGGTGTTCTGCCGAATCCATTCGTAGGCTTCTTCTTTTTCCTGGAGAATCGAAGCTCGGCGTTCGATCCGGGCATTCAAAGACGAGCGGTCGCCATGCGCATAATTCCACAACGCGACGGTCCCGGCTGCCAAGAGGATGGCGCTCAATGCAAGGGCCGATAGTTTATCCAGAGCGGGCAAATTTGATTTGAGATTTCCCACAATTGCGCGAACGATTCGCTTCATCTCCACATACAGGCCTGCGAAAAAGAGGGGCATAAAAAGCAGAAGAAACCGATGCATTTGCGGGTACGGCCAAACCAATAGGATCGCCGAATAAACGAGAAAAACCGCATGAACAGGTTTCCATCCCTGAATTCGAACAAGCCTCACTATTCCTGCGATGAGAACCAGGGTCAGCGGGACATAAACTCCCATGCCTGCTGGAGACCACGGTTCGAAAGAAGGAGCCAAGATGTACCGGACTGGAGCCACGAGCAAAAGAACCCCAGTGTTTCTTATCATTTGTAAGAACGTGCTTATATTGGGGACGCTGGCCGTCCAATTTGCCAGGTAGCTTGTGTAATAGAGCCAGGTTTGATTCCATGCGGGATCAGTGGAGCCGGAAACGTTTCCAGGCGAGAGAGAGTGAGCGCTGCTAAAAACAGGCCACGCTGCGAAGGCGACAAACGGCGCCGCCGCAAACAGGGTGATCAGTCCCCTGCGGAATTGTCGCCGACTGAGTGCAATGAAAAGAATTCCGATCACGGTTGCCGCTCCAAGAGTGCGCATGTCAGCCGACAAGCCTGCAACGCATCCAGCCAATGCCGCGGCCCATGGCGGGCTGGCGGAATCCAGCGCCGAGTCGGCCAGCACGATCGCCGTCAAGGCCAGTGCCATGAATGGAATATCACTAAGGAGAGATGAGTTGAACATGAGAAAGTCGGGCGAGAATGCGATGGCCGCCACGATGGCCAGCGCAGCCCAATCCCCAATGCCGTCCGTGCGGCGCAAAAATTGAAACGCTGCCACCAAGAACCAACATCCGAAAAACGCGGTCAGCCAAATCGCCGGCATTACATTCTCAGGAAAGCTGGGAAACCATTTCCATACCCACGACAATAACCAGGAGTACAGGATCGGATATTTTGTCTGTGGTGGCGTCCCCGGCAAGCTGGGAATTATGTAGCCCTGTCCAGAGGCGATTGCACGCGCGGAACTGAAATACAGGGTGTCATCATGAAAAAAACCAAACAGACTGGCGGGATGCAGGATCTCAATGTAGCCCAGGAATAAAATTAAAATGGTTCCGAGACATATCCAACAAACTGTGGACGTTTGCCGAGCCTGAGCATGAAGCGCGCTTTCCCGTTGCCGCAATGTAGCCAGTGGCAGGCAAAAATCCTCGGAATGCCGCCCCTCCATAAGGTCCGCAATTCCCTGTCCGCCCGCACGCAAAATGATTTGAGATAGGCCGCTCATTCACGTCGCCCTTGATGACAGGAAGGCTCATTGAAAATCATTGGTGTAAAGCCGAGAGAGTCGCGGTAAGCAAAATCAGTTGCTCGACGGGGATGCCCCTTCTGCGTTGCCATTGCTTTCCGCTTTGAGGAATTCCAACTGGTCGCCGACGCACGTCCCGGTGCGGAACACAGTGTGCGCCGGCAATTCCAACACGCTGTGCGTCCGCAGTGAACCAATCGAAATCCGGAAGGGTTTGACGTGTTCCTCAAGACGAACGACGTTTTTCTCTCGGTCCAGAAAAATCAGATCGATCGGGAACAACATGCCGATCGTGTGCACCCCGTGCGAGGGAACAATCCAAAGACCTTGACCCGCGCGCGCCCACCTCCTGGTTTTTCCCAGGAGGCCTACCAACCGGCGAAAATAGGAATCTGCCACCGCCACGTTGGTAGCAACGAAGCGCTCGCGCGTCCGATTGAGTACACACACCCGTTCGTCTTGATTCGTCACAGCTCTCTCTCAAGTTAGACTTGCTTCAGGAATTTCGAGACGATTACCGCAATGCTTCGCGCTTCCGCCGCCAAATAATGACCCCCAGCACGACGACAGCCAAGATTCCAGAGACTACGCGTATTACTGTTGCTCCGTCCATTGTTCCTCCTCCTCAATTGAAATACTATTAACCCACTACTGTTTCAAAGTCGGCAATAAATACCTGATAAAAGAAATTACCGCGGGCCCGAGAATGACCACGAACATCGCCGGGAAGATGAAAAACACCAGCGCCGGAACCATCTTGACGGAAGCCTTCGCGGCCAATTCCTCGGCGCGCTGGCGGCGTTTCATGCGCATCGTATCCGAGTGCACGCGCAGGGCCTTGGCAAGATCGGTACCAAAGCGGTCGGTCTGTATCAACATGGCGACCGCGGTCTTGATATCTTCCACTCCCGTTCGTGCGCCCAAATCGCGCATGGCATCCGATCGACCTTTGCCGAACCTCGCCTCCATATTCATGAGCTTCAGCTCGTCGCTCAGCTCCGGACAGGTAATATAAATTTCCTGGCCGACTCGATACAGCCCCTGGTCGAGGCCCAATCCGGCCTCGACGCACACTGTCAACAAGTCGAGAGCGTCGGGCAAACCCATTACGATCTTGCGTTGCCTCGATCGGATTCGAGAGGTCAGCCACAAATCCGGCAACAAGTATCCAAGGATCAAGGCCATCAACAGGATCATGACGGGATTCAATGTGTAAAAGCCGGTGAACCAGACCAGGGCCAAAAGCACGAAGGGCAATATGACCTTCGCTCCCTGGTACGCGTAGAGGGACTCAGGCCTTCGATATCCCGCACGAATCAACAAGAAGCTTGTGCGAGTGCTATCTTTACTCGAGGAAGGCATGATCTTCCCGACATCTTGCAAGACACGCTGAGCTCGCTCCTTCTGTTTTTCGCGGAAAGGAATCGCGGGCGCCGCTGACTTCGCATCGGTCCACAACTGACTCAAGCGTTGGCGGGCTGCATCCGTGGGGGGGATCGCGATCATGGCGATGGACATGCCCGCGAGCAGTGCCGCTCCGAATATTACAGCCATCGTTGACCACATCATCTCAGCCTCCTCTCGCCGGCGCTCAAACCTGGATGTTCACGATTTTCCACAAAAAGAACGCGCCGATGATCTGCAAACCAGCCGCCACGGCAAGCGCGAGAATTCCGTAAATGTCCGTGAACAAAATGCGCGTGTAGTCCGGGTTTATCAGGTTCACCAGGATCAAGATCGCCGGCGGCAGAGACATTAGAATGATCGCGGTTAGCCGCCCTTGCGCCGTCCGGACCCTCACTTCACCGCGGATCCTAAAGCGGTCGCGAACTGTCGCGGAGAGATTGCCCAAGATTTCAGCCAGGTTGCCGCCGGTTTCATCCTGAATGATCAATGCCGTGGCAAAAAATCGAACATCTTGCAAGGGAACGCGCGTGGTCAAATTGATCAAAGCCTCGCGAAATTGCAAGCCCAGGCGCTGTTCTTCATAAGTCTTTCGGAACTCGCCGGCGATCGGCTCGGTCATTTCCTGGCCGACAATCTCCATTCCGGTATTCAGGGCGTGGCCGGCACGCACGGCGCGTGTTAACAGGTCAATCGCTTCGGGGAAATTCTTCTCAAACGCGGTCAACCTTCTGTGGCGCAGGTAAAATACCCTGTCGATCGGCAAAGAACCCACGACGATGGCATACAGGATCGGCATCACAATCCCGCCGAAAAATAAATGCGAGACAATGTATGTCCCCAAGATAAGAACACCCGTCATGAGAATAATTTGCCCGGGCTTTGTTTCCATCCCTGCCTGGGAGAGCAGGGCCCGTACGTACCCGATTCGCGACCACTTTCCCAGGGCTCGGTTCAGCCAGGGGAGAGTGCTCAATCCGTCGTCACGCATTAACTGCGAGCTGGCGGCCGCCTCGTAAGACTCTTGTGCTTGCGCACTTCCTTCGAGGCGGCGGGCGATCCGCTGGGCCTTGTCTGGGCTGCCGATCAGCAGGAATCCCAAGGCCGCTGCGATAATCGCGACGCCGATAATAATTGATATGAGGAGTGCCATCGTTATTCTCTCAGTACCTAGCCTCATGCCGGAAGATGCTGGTGGGCAGTTGAATTCCCGAAGTCACCAGCTGTTCCGAGCACCGCGGACGGATCCCGGACGGCATGAACTCGCCCAGGACAACGCCGTTCTCACCGATACCACTCTTTTTGAACGCAAAAATCTCCTGAATGGTCACAATGTCGCCCTCCATCCCGGTAATTTCCGATATGGAGTTGACTTTGCGGGTACCGTCGCTGAGACGTGAAATCTGAACCACAATGTTGATGGCGGATGCCGCTTGTTGGCGAATGGCCTTTTCGGGAAGATTCAACCCCGACATGGCCGCCATGGTTTCCAAGCGTGCCAGCGCATCCCGCGCGGAATTGGCGTGAATGGTGGTGAGAGAGCCGTCATGGCCCGTATTCATGGCCTGCAACATGTCCACCGCCTCTTCGCCGCGGACCTCTCCCAGGACGATCCGGTCCGGACGCATACGCAGGGAGTTGATCACCAATTGCCGCTGGCGCACGGCGCCCTGGCCCTCGATGTTTGCAGGACGTGTTTCCAGCCGCACGACATGCTCCTGGCGGAGCTGCAACTCCGCGGCGTCTTCAATGGTGATGATCCGCTCGCGATTGGAAATATAAGAGGATAGGATGTTCAGCATCGTTGTTTTGCCCGACCCCGTGCCGCCGGAGATCAGGATGTTCAATCGCGCGCGCACGCATCCTTCCAGGAATTGCAGCATATTGGGAGTCAAGGTTTTGTTGCGAAGCAAATCGTCCGCGGTCAGCCGGTCATGGCCGAATCTGCGAATGGACAGGCACGAGCCGTCCAGTGTCAGCGGAGAGATGATGGCATTCACGCGCGAGCCGTCCGGCAAGCGCGCGTCGACCATGGGCGAAGACTCATCCACACGGCGGCCCACCGCAGTCACGATGCGATCGATGATCAAGCGGAGGTGCGCTTCGTCTCGAAACTGGGTCGAAGTGCGCTCCAGCATTCCGCGGCGTTCGACGAACACATCCCGATAAGAGTTCACCAGAATATCCGAGACGGTAGAATCCTTCAGCAGCGGCTCCAAAGGACCCAACCCGAATACCTCATCCAGCAACTCCTGGGTCAATCGCTCTCGTTCCACCAGGGACATGGGCGTGGTCTCGCCGCCGACCAACGACTCGATCGTGCGAGTCAAGTCGCGGCGCACGACTTCGCGATCCATCAATTGCAGGCGGTCCAAGTTGATCTTCTGAATCAGATTCCGGTGAATCGTCACTTTCAACGCGTTCATGTCGGATCGTGATGGCGATGAGACGGACATTGGCTCTCCTACTTGGATGAACTAGATGAAAACAAATTTCCAAACCCGGTTTTGCGCGGCGGAGCCGGGGCCCCTGCTAACTCGGTTGCGAACTGCCGAAGCCGGGAAACAATTGCATTGTCGTGGTTGTCCGCAAGCGGCGTCCCCGTGTTCACGGCATCGTTGACTTTCTCGAAATTATTGGGAAGCCGTAAAAAAACGTTTCGCTTCGTTCTTTGTTCCACGCTTTTCAAGACTCCATCGTCCCGGCGGTGCCAACGATTGATCACGAGGCGAAGGAGATTTGGTTCGACTTTCTGTGCAATCAAAGCCGACACCTGTCTTTCGACAGCCCACAGGGACGTGACATGGGCCTCGGAAACGAGGAGGACGTAGCGCGCTCCGCTCAATACCCCGGCCCACTCCGCTGGACAGTACACGCCCATATCCGCAACCACATATTCACTGCGGCCTTGGGCGATTTCGACAATCCGGGGTATCACGTTCAATCCGACGCTCGACCAATCATTCGGGTCGGAGATTCCCGCAAGCACAGCGAGACCGCTCTTGTGTTGCGTCATTAGCCCATCGAGAAGATGGCTGTCCAGACGGTCAAAATTCTGCGCCGCGTCGCGTAGGGTGAACTTAGGCTGGAGGTCCAACATCAAGCTCGAGTGGCCCATCGGCCGCGCAAAGTCGAGAAGAACCACGCGCTTGTGGCTGATCTGTGCGAGCTGCACGCTGAGGTTCACCGCGACCGTGGTCGTCCCTACCCCTCCCTTGGCGCCGATCACGGCGATCAGTTTTTTGATCCCTACCGGTGTAACCGTGCCGCGGTCCTGCTCGAATCTCAGCAGGACTTCCCGGAGGTGGGAGACGTCCACTGGCATTCGCAGAAATTCGCGCACTCCGTATCGCATCGCGCGCATGAGGAGCGCCGAATCGGGTTCCTGCAGCTCCGAGCACGCCACAATTCGAATGGCCGGAGACAATCGATGGAGAAACCCGGCAACCTCAAATTGCGGCCCCGGATCCTTAGGCGACAAATCCAGTAGCACGACCTCCGGCAAACCTTCCGTCAAGATTGGATAGCTGTCAGGCGAGTCCGTGCACTCCAATATCTGGCGCGTCAATCCGGTTTGCTGGAGGCACGTTGCCAACGCAGCGCGGCTCATCGAGTCGTGACTCACTACCGCGGCTGTCAACATGGTTTCTCTCGCTCTCCCACGACCGCAAAGAGATATCGACTTGTTTCTCTTTGATGTTTCATGGTTTGTCCGCCGGTTGAGCTGCCCCATCTGACGTCGATGGCGCCAAGAATGGGGTAGGAAATTGCGGTCCCGCGGGAACCTGGCCAGGCGAGAGCGGCTTGACGACTCGAGGCGTGACCAAGATCAGGAGTTCCGTCTTTGACTTGCTGAAGGACGTACTTCGGAACAATTGCCCTAAGACCGGGATATCGCCGATTCCGGGGACCTTGCTCAAAATCTTGGTCACTCGATCATCCACCAATCCCGCAATCGCGAAGCTTTGACCGTCACTCAGATCCATCTCCGATTCCACTCGTCTGGTCGATAACGCGGGAATCGTAAAGCCCGAGATCGTAACGGAGTTGCTGTAATCCAAAGCGCTCACTTCCGGCTTCACTTTCAAGTGAATCTGGCCGTTTTCCATGATCGTTGGCGTGAACGTAAGCCGCACTCCGTACTCGCGGAACTGAATCGTGATCGCGTTGCCGCCGACCGATGACTGGACCACGGGATATGGAAACTCGCCGCCGGCCAAAAAACTTGCTTCCTTTCCGGTTGCGGTTAGAAGGTTCGGCTCGGCTAAAATTTGCAGGACGTTTCGTGTTTGGAGATCCTCGATGGTTGCGCCCAGGTTGAGGTCTGGACGGAACAGGAAGATATTCAGCAAATTACTGAAACTGAAATTCGTCGCCAGTTGGGCGGAGGCAGTGCTTCCGCTCGACGAGGAACTCCCTGTAAGCGAAGTCAGACTCGGTGCGGGGAATTGGCCGGTCCCTGCCGCACCCACGGTGCTTCCCGGGCCCGTCGGGGAGTTGCCCGGGCTGAACAAGTTGATACCGAAGGTGTTCAAATTCGACCGGTCGACCTCTGCAAATTTGACTTGTAGCAGGATCTCGCCGAGCAGGGGCGGCGTCGGCGCTTCCATCAAATTAACAACCTTGGGTGTCACCGCTGTGACGATGGCTAGAATCTGAGCCTGTGCCGCTTTCGTCGACGCGTGGCCGGATATCATTACCAAATCCTTGGAGGCTTCCACGCGAATCGGCTCGTTCGGAAAAACTTCGCGAATCTTTTGGCTCAGGCCTAGGATGTCCAAATCCACGAAAATTTCAAACGTTTGGCTTTGGTCCGACTCGTCCCAGATGACCAGGGAGACCCCGCCGGGGGTCTTTCCATTCAGTAATACTTGATAAGGGCTGATGACAATCGCGTCCGCGATGTTAGGATCGGCAATCGAAACTCGCTTCACTCGTGTGGGGGAAGTGATAACTAACGACCGGCCCACGAGCAGATGCAAACGATCGTTGGTGTCTGGCCGTGGTTCTTGGATGGCATCAGGCTGCTGGGGCAGCGTCTTGGAGGGGCCTAACGCCGTTGCCGCTGTTATGACTGCCGCGTCCTGCCCGAAAAATGGACCTGCACAAGACAGAATCACGAAACAGACCATGCCGATCCTTGTGGCTACCTTTTTCTTGTTCATTGGGTCCTTGCTCATCGCGATTTCACCTTCCGCCATTCTTTAGTTAGTTGGAGCCGCCGCGCCCGCGGGAGCCGCCGCCGCGGCAGGAGTTCCCGCCGCAGAGGGTGTCGCAGCTGGTGTCGGAAATTTAGAGACTTCCTTTTTGTCTCCGCGGATGACTTCCACATTGAAAGATTCCGGCGCGTGCGTAACCGTCGGCGAGGAGTGAATCGCGACAGTACGTGTGTTTTTCGGTTCGGCGGGGGGCATCGGAGCAGGACCTCCGCCGAACAAGGTGGCCTGTAGGACCGCGGGAGGATCCACCTTCTTGGAATCGAGAGTATTGCGGAGGGCCAACTGAATTCGTCCCTGCGTGCTCGCCATGGTCAGTGCAATTGCATCTTCGGGACTAACGAGAAGGGTAATCACGGGCACGGTCTGGGGTTTACCTTCCCGATCCTGCTCCACTTTTTGCCCGGCGGCCATCACACGCACGTTTTCAAGAAACGTGCGAGTCACATTCGTAGTTTGGCCTCCAACGTTCGTTGAACCCGTCACCAGAACATCGACCATCGTTCCAGGTACAACAAAGCCGGCCACGCCGATGACGTCGTTCACCGAGACAGAGACAGCGCGCATCCCGTCCGGGATGGTCGCGGATAGCCCGGCTCCGCCTTGCCTGGGGGCGAGCTTGCCTTCCAGCAATGGCTCATTTTCAACCATGGACGTGATGACTGCCCGATTTATGCAGTCCTCGACGCGAGTAAACATTCCCTCTACAGGCTGAGCGGCCGGCCAAGTGACGAGCCGCAAGTCGCTGGCTTGCAGGCGTGTTCCAAGCGGAAGCGCCCTGGAGGAAACTACGACCTGGATCGTGGGCATGGACTTGGCCTGTGCCATTTTCTTGAATTGCGTAAATACGTATCCGCCGGCAAGCAGGCCGATAATCAAACTGATCGCGAGACCGCCACCAAGTCGTTGCCAATTCATTGTTTCACCTCTACCAAAAAGTCAGATGCCCGCAACGGCTGCGCCCCAGCATAAGAGCGTCGCGGCGGCCGCAGCCACGCCAAACGGCAACGCCGATGCTCCGGCGTTGTCCAAATTGAATTCTGGATTCGGCTTCAGACCAAATATGAAGAACCCGCGCACCAGCTCCCACAGGTTCCTCATCGTTACCAATACGCGTTTTTGCCAGATCATTTGCCCAAAGGCAATCAGACCGGCGAAAATGATGGTGACCACCAGCACATGAAGGATTTCATCCCTGCCAACAATCGCTCCCAAGGCGCCCATCAACTTCCAGTCGCCGGCTCCCAGGCCGCGTAGCAGAACCACCGGCAACAAGATCGCCAATGGAATCCCCGCACCGATGAGCGCATCCTTCACGCCTCCCCAGCGAAAGAACGTTGCGTTGGCAATAATGCCGATGGAAAATCCGGACACGGTCAGCCAGTTCGGAAGGCGGCGCGAGCGCCAGTCAATCCAACCGGCTAGAAGGGTCAGTGCGATCGCAAATCCCCAAATGATATAGGCCATCGACTTCAATCCCTGTCACCTTAGCCAGCAGATTTGTTTCTCCGTACTTTGGTGAATCCCGCGATCTAATTTGCCGCGGAACAGCTGCGTGATTCTTAGGACTTGCACATCCGCCGCTATTCGCCTCTAGAACCTTGCATGCTGTTGTTAGTCACTCGGCGGATTCCCTGCGACCCGCGACCGCCGAATTCGCAAGCACACCTAAGATAAGGGGCTCGGATGTGGTCCCCATGCAGCACTCCGAAATGCCGTTAGCCGGCGGACGCTTCAATGCTTACCGCCGGCGATGAGCGGCATTGATTTCCCGATTGAACCTGACAGAGCTTAGGTGGTAGCAAGATTCGTGGCTGCCGTGTTAAATACATCTCGGATCGCCGTGGCAATCCTTTGCATCGATACAATGGCAACCAAGGAAATCAATACCAACAGCAGCGCGTACTCTGTCAGGTCCTGCCCCGATTGATCCTTCCACAAATGAAGGACAAAACGCTTCATACACATCCTCCATTAGGTGGTCGCGAGGTTGGTGGCTGCCGTGTTGTATACGGTCTTGATTGCCGTGGCCAATCCACTCATCGCGGTGATAGCTGCCAAGGCGATCAGCACCAACAACAGGGCGTACTCGGTGAGGTCCTGACCTGATTCGTCTTTCCACAAGCGCAAGAAGAGATCCTTCATTTGCATCCTCCATCTTAAGATAGGGGTTATACCCCGAAACTCCATTACCCTACTGCATTCTTGCTTCCACTCTCGCGCGGGATGCATCGAACCAGGGATCGCAGCAATCCATTGGAATCAATCGAAATGTAAGCTTGTCCTGAACTCTGCTGCGTTTTGCGCTTTCCACGCGTGCCCATCTGTGAACAATGCGCGATCTGGGGTGATCCTCTTCGTCGCCAGGTTTACGAAGTAATAGCTGCATAGGGTGCAATTTCGCCCCTAAGTAGTGCGAAATGCCTAAGAAGAAGCCCGTCTCCAATCGGAGACATTGCGTGCACAACTCGTTTACTCCGCTCTTAAAATGTGTCATCTGCAAATCAGGCCAATTTTTGTTTTGAATCCGCCCTTGGGTGGGAAGATTCGTTCCAACCCTTTGGATTGCTCCCGGATGTCTCGGCAAGATGGCTTCCGAGACTTATAACAGACCATGAAGCGGCTGCCCCACCGGTCTCATGCGTAATTTTCTATCACTTGGCTGAAAGAAAAGATCTGATCGTCTTGGAACTCCCTCCAGACCGATCGGAATGAAAGCGGAAGCGGTTCATCGCCGAGAAAGTTTTAGCAGTGAAGGACTGCGTATCCGCAGTCACGATGGATCGAGAGAAAGAAATGAGCGGATTCGAGTCGAAAATCGGGATGGCTACTGGCGGAACTTCTCCGTCATGGAGCGAGGAGAACCAGCTTGAATCCACATCAACAGTGTTGAAGGAGATCTTTCTGGATACCCGGCATTTGAAGAGTCATGGCCTGAATCCGAACAATAATTTGAATGCTGCCCGCGCCGGGCTAATACTTCCCAGGGTGTCAGGGCTTGGCAACTTCCAACAAAAACCGGTCGGCTAGGGCGACCAATACTAAAAAGGGCCCTCCCCCCAGGAGGTTCCTGCCGCCGCTAGTTAAAGTTGTTAAAGCCATTAAAGTTATTGCCGCCGTTGAAGTTGTTCCCACCGTTGAAGTTATTCCCACCGTTGAAGTTATTCCCACCGTTGAAGTTATTCCCACCGTTGAAGTTGTTGCCGCCGTTGAAGTTGTTCCCGCCGTTAAAGTTGTTGCCGCCGTTAAAGTTATTCCCACCGTTGAAGTTGTTGCCACCGTTGTTGTTCCCGCCGTTATTGTTCCCGCCGTTGTTTCCACCGTTAACGCCGGACAGGACATCGCTCCCCGTCGTTGAATATGCGTTTTTTATCCCGTTCGCCAGCGTCTTGGTAGAGGTAATCGCCGCAAGGGATAGCAGGAGCAGCAAAAGAGCATATTCAGTTGTATCTTGAGCGATTTGCTCTTTCCATATGCGCAAAAAGAATTTTTTCATTGGCAACACTCCATAAGATTTAGAGAAACTCTGCCCTGACTACCCGTATGTTGCACGTGTGATGCCATTTGAGGACCCATGGACCGTGGCGAGAAAGCCGCAATTAAATCAAATAGATAAATCGGAGATTCGGGCGGTTTCTGCAAGGCCGGTGTATCCATTTGTGAGCATCCGGCCATTTTGCTCGTTAGAATTCGCATTCTCATAACTTCGCGTCCGATTCCTCTCGGCCCGTCCGTACTTCGGCGAGTTTTGCCGGTGCCGGAGCCGCTGGTTTCCTGACATACAGCGCGGCAACCTGATCTTGATAGACGCGCTCCCAACCCGGCATGCCGGCGAGTGCAGTCCCTAAAGCAGCGTCCTGCTTGATCAGGCAAGCCTCCACGTCGTATTTCTTCAGTAATTGGAGGGCATTGGGTTCCAATCGCATAATGCTCAGGTAGTCGGAGAGTACGCCGCCGTACTCATAAATGTCCGCCCGGCCGTCGATGAAAATCATGTTCTGCGGGCGAGCGGCCCAAATGAGATAGCCACCCCAGCCGTAATCGTTTAAGAATCGTCCCTGGACCGGATGATTGATCAAGTACTGCAGCGCCCCCTGCGGATACTCTTTTTGAACCCGCTGATTCAGCTCACCGCGTGACGGGAAGTAACTGACGAGAACGACGGCAACGATCGCGATAAGAACGGCATTGATCAAGGGATGATCGCCATCGGCCCGATAAGCCGGCACCCAGCGCGAAAACACGAGCGCCCACAGAGGCGCAAATAAAATTACAAACAGCAGGATAAATCGCAAATGCAGGCAAGCCGCATACACGCCAAATAACGCCAGGACAATTTCCGCCAGCCGAAATCTGGGCCGCTGAACCAGACAAGCCAGAAAAAACAACAGCGCCACTCCCAGAAAAATTTTCCCGAGAATCAATTCAGTACCCAGAGGCTGCCACTCCTGAATATTCTTCACGTTTACTGGTTGGCTCAGGGCCATCGTCAGAGGATAGGCCGCTACGCGCGTTCCATAAGGCGTGATGGGCAATACCAGCGAGCAGAACAGAATCGAAAGCAAAAGTTGCACACTCTGCCGCTTTGTCCAGCGCTCCGTGAAGAGCCCGCCGGATGAGAACTCAACTTGCCCGCTCAGCCAGGTCACCCCGAGCACCAGGAATCCGAACACAAACGATCCGTGCGTGTTCACCCAGCACAAGAATAACGGCGGCAAAAACCAGAGCGCCCGTTCATGCCCCTGCTGGAATCGCTCGAGAATGATCAGGGTGATCACGAGGAACAATGCGCCCAATAATTGCGGACGCAGCGTGAAAAATGGACCCAGCGTGGGAATCAACGTGACGCACGCCACAAACGCGGCTTTGCTATTGCCGCACCTCAGAGTTACGTAATAGTAAATAAGAAGGAGCAGACCTCCCGCCAGACCGACCAACAAGAGCGTCGCGGACCAGAGACCTGCAATGGAAGCCACGGCGCCCATCACCACTTCGCCTAACCATTCGTAGGCGATCCAGGGAGTCCCGGAAACAGTGGAGGAATACGTGTCGCTCCACGGCCACGCGTGGGTGGCCAGGATTCGCTGGCCCACTGCTATATGCCACCAGGTGTCGGGATCAAGAATATTCATCTTAGCGACAGAGTAACTGCCTGCCACCAACAGACATCCGAGGAGTACGGGAAAAGAAACGACACGGCGCATTCCAGCCGCAATTGTCGTTGGCTGCCGCCGAGACTCTTCGATATACGTGGGCAGAGTCACCATGCGACAGTTAATTCGCCCCTTGAATCAATCGAACAGGAAGCGTGGTTGGGCCTTTGATCGATCCGCTTCCGCCGCAGCCTCCGGGATTGCTCCCGCAACCGGCTACGCCAAGGATGACTCCCCAGACGTCGCCATTCGCGTCAACCTGCGTGACAAAAATTTGGGCAAAGCCCGTGATCGGGACTGCTTGGGACAGTTGGGGAAAGGGAGGAACAGAGGGAGCTAGTGTCCCGTTGAAAATGTACGCAGTGACAATCGAATCACTCGTGGCAATCAAAGTATCTTGGCCAACAACGCCCTGAACGACGAGGGGATTGAAAGCCCCCGCGTGAATTTGCGGCGGGCAGACTGTCGCGTCAATCCAGTCCTGCCCCTGATTGAGACCGACATTGCCTGGTCCGATGTGCAAGAGAGTATCCACGCCGGACGTCGTAAATGGAATTTTCTGTCCAGCAAAAGCGACAGGTACGGTATTGACGACCGTGCCGCAGGACAATTGGCCAGTATTGCAGGTAGTGATCGATTGTTGATAATTGGCTAAGCTGCCGCCGTTATCCACGCCCGCGAATTGAGTGTTATTGGTCTCAATCGCGATCTGAATGGGCGCCCCGATCACGCCACCACTGGTTACGCAGCCTGGACTGGCCACGCTATAATTATTCCCGGCAATAAGAAGGCACCCGGGGAAAGACGGATTACAATTGGCGATGAGCCAGGGACGCACGCACCCTGTGCAATAGGTGGGGCCTCCCGCTGCTCCAGAGGGATTGTAAGCTTCCGCGGTGGCGGTTGCGCCGACGGTGGGAGCTGTCACGATTCCAATTGCCTTGGCGAAATAGGTGTTCAAATTGGCGCTTTGCAATTGCACCGTGATTTGAGGATTTTGCGATGTCTCGTTGAACGAAATTGATTGGATCGTGACGGGAAAGCCTCCCACCAAATTCAGTCCCGCCGCCTGGGTGGCGCGATCGGTGGCCGTTGCTTCTTCCCCAGTACAATCCCCCGAAGTCACGCAGCCGGACTCGACAAACACTTTCGCGCCGGCCAAGGCCGCGGAATCAGCGGCTCGCTGGGATTCATTGCGAGCGACGTACAAAGACGCCAAGTCGATAGCCAGTGCGCCCATTCCCAGAAGTATCACCAGAGAACCGGCAACAAGGTAAATGGTGCTGCCACGTTCGCCGTGCCGCTGATTTTTAGTGCGAATGCGCGAGCCCATACGGATCGCTCCTAATTCAAATTCGGCATGATCTCTAAGCTGTTCAGCGTGATCGTGTTTCCGAAAGGATTGACGGGCACGTTGCCCAGGTTCCAGGCATAGGGGTAGGACACCGTGACCCGCGTGCTCAATGCGGTTGTGCCGTTCACTGTCTCCGGCACAGCTCGCTCCACCTCGATGCTCCACGGAAGATTGCTGCCCGCGCAAGCATTCGAGGTGTAGGTCCACGTGAATGCGGGACCCGCCGCTGGACTCGTGGAGGAAGGAGTCAGGCCGCAGATATCTACATTCGCGTTGCTGAGAGATGCAACAACCGCGCTTGCGGCCGCCTGAACCGAGCACGGAGTTCCGCTGCATTGTGGATTGGTAGTGTCATTGAAGTCGGCGACGGCTGTGCGTGCCCCATCTCGAGCTGCGCCGGTCAATTGGTCTTTCAGGACCCACGCTCCTCCAAAATCGAGGAGGCCCAACAACATCAAAAGCAAGAAAGGCAAAGCCAGGGCAAGTTCAAGTAGTTCCGCTCCCTTTTCGCGATGAGTGAGCCTCCGCGAAGAACGCATCCAGAATTTCTTGGCTCGAATTTTAGGTCGTGGATCCAAGTTTCAAAACTCCTGTCGCATGGTCACGGTCGAAGTTAACGTGATCGTAGTAAGGTTCTGGGGCGTGAACGGAATGTTCAATTGAACCGGATAGGTGATAACGACCTGCACTCCATTGACCTGAAAGTTCGCAGGATCGCTGGGGTCAAGAGGTGGAACTGGGTTCACGTTAACTGTCCCGTTGGCAGCGTTGAGTGATGCAGCCGTCAGCGCATTGTTGGCAGCGGTCACTGCCGCGCCATAATTATTGGAATCTCCGCATGTGGCGCAGGTAGGCGCCAAGGCAACCCTCGCCCCTTCACGCGCCGCACGCCCGAGCGCTTGGTACACGCTGACCGCTCGCCCCATCCACACCATTCCCATCAGCAGCATCACTACGACCGGCAGCACCATGGCAAATTCCAGGAGCTCAGTTCCTCGTGTGTCCGAGGACAAACGCCGAAGAAAAGCAGTCCGCACACGCGGAGATATCTCTTTTTGGAGACACAAATCCATCAATTTGCCTAGTTCCTCGCTCCTATAGGAGCAATTCAATTTCCAAAGCCGATGCCCGGCGCTTTGAGCTTCCTGAAGTTTCGAAGCACCTCGAACGGTGTTTGAACCCGCGCGATGGTTTCGCCGATTTGTTGAATTTTCTCTTCTTTCAAATGCCCCAACATAAGACCTGCCTGCGCAAGGTAGTCAATTCGTTCGGGGAGCAAACCCATAATGCGTGCGCATGTCGAATCAACGGCCACAGGGTCGTCACCCAGTACCAGGACCCCGCATTGCTTCGGCGTTCCTTGCGTGGGACCGTTGCCTTCCATGCCGACGATGCCGTCCACGATTGCAAAGCCGGGACGCACCGTCGAGTTGATGTCGAGGAGAGATCGCGTGATTCCGGCCCAATGCAGAATATTTTTGGGCCATCCATAACAGTTTCCGGGAACGACACCGAACATATTTTTCAGCGAGAGCGTGACTCCCGCCCAGTGGTGCGTTTTCATCCTGGGCATCGAAACCACCAAGTCAGCTCCCAGCACGGTTTCTGGAAAGTAAAGGTGCTTGAGCGGGGATGCATTGGTTCGCAAAGCCGTCCTTCGAGGCGGGTCAAGGTTCAAGTCCACAAAGCATTCGGAAAGTGGCCCGACGTATTCGCGCAAATGCATGGATTCCACAATCGCTTCCGTATCTCTCTCCAACGCGGGACCGTCCCCCAGCAAAACGCGCTCCGCTCCCAAACGCAGGAAGCTCTCCCTCGCCGCTGCCACCACAGCAGGATGCGTATTGATCTGGTTTTGAGGGTCTGGCCCCACGAAGTTGGGTTTCAGGAGGACTGTCTTGCCGCGGATCGGGAGATCGAATTCGCGCAGCGCCTCGATCATCGGCTCAACCAGTTCAGCTTGGTAGCTCGCTACGCAACGAATGGCTACACGGGAAACACTTCTCTGATGAGAAGGAATAAGCGTGGCTGCATGGGAGCTCATTCGGAGCTAATTGCCCCTTTCCCATGAAAGCCAGCCAGCTGGAGCGTCAAGAGCCAATGCACACGAGGCCGCGACCAGAATATTTCCCATGAACTGATTCTGCTCGTATTCACGGCGGAGCGCAGGCAGGATGGATGGCGCTTCACTGCCATACACTTGAAAGCAAATATGAGCCAATGCCAGCGAGCCAGGTCCTTCAATCTGTTCGTGCATCGACAAAAGCCATTTGAGTCCCGATTGATTTTCCGCACGCTCTCGATATTTTTGCAGCGCAATCAAGGCCCACACGGTTGGTCCGATCAGCGGTTGTCCGGCGACACCATAGACCTCCGCATTGCCGGAATTCCATCCCCCGCCCGGGCACATGCGATCGTAAAGCATGGCCTCAGCGAGTTTGCGGCGCTTTTCGGCATCCGGCGGAAATGCGTCCGAAAAAAGTTGATGCAGTAAAATTAAAGTGCAAGCCGTCGGCTCAACCCAGCTGCTTGTGCCGGGAGTCCAGCTCCACCCGCGCAAGGCCACGTTTTGACGCACCCGGTTCCGCGGGGCAATCATCCGCAGCAGCCAGCGCCGCCACAGTTTGCCTTCGGCTGGCCATTCGTTGCACAGCCATTTTGCGCCGGCAGCGACGGCGTCTGTAGAATCCTTAAGTTGGTGCAGGGCCAAACCTGCTAAAGAAGTCAGCCAACAACCCTCCGAAAATTTGGCGAATGCGGGCCACGAATGATCCGGCAATTGCGCCGCGCGAAGCCAATCCTTGCCGCGGCCGATGAGGGAAGAAAATTCCTTGGAATCTGCATGAGAGTTAAGCGCAAGCAACGCCCAGGCAGTTGGCTCGGTCGCGCTCTGTTTTCCCTGCTGATAGCCCCAGCCGCCATCGGAATTTTGAGCGAGGGTCAACATCGGAAGACATACCTGATCTCGAAAATCGATGTGCTCCGGAGCGCTAGGCATCAGGAATTCCAGGTTCCCTTTCAGAAATCGCAGGCCGGCCGCAATTTACATAATTGCATCTGATTTCGGTGCTGGACTTCTCTGGACTCCCTGCATGCCTGCCTCTTCGGGAAGAATATTCAGCTGATTGATCAAGCGGTGCAGATAGTTTCTGGCAATTCCCAAAGACCGCGCCGTTTCCGTTTTCTTCCAACCGCATTGGCGCAAGGTCCTGAGGACCAAACGTTTTTTAAATTCGCGTATTTCAATATCATAGGAATTGATTGGCGAATTGTCGGTGAAGCCCTTGCGGAGTTTCTCGGGCAGGTGCGTCATTTCGATCGTCGTGTCTTCGGCAAGAACCACGGCGCGTTGCACCACGTTTTCCAGCTCACGGACATTTCCAGGCCAGGGGCATTCCTCCAACGCTTGCAGCGCAAGACTTGAGAACCGTTTGGTCTTCTTGCCAAATTGATTTGCGAATTGCCGCAGAAAGTGGTGAGCGAGTTCGGGAATGCTCTCGCGACGCTCGCGTAACGGGGGAAGATGCAGTTGGACGACATTCAGGCGGTAAAAAAGATCTTCCCGGAATTTGCCTTGCTCCACCATTTCATGAAGATTCTGATGCGTCGCGCAGATCAATCGAACATCCACGGCCACGGGCTTCGATCCGCCCAGCCGCTCGAAGCTTCGCTCCTGCACGACTCGCAACAATTTTGGCTGCAAGCCCAGGCTGAGATCCCCAATTTCATCTAGAAACAGCGTGCCGCGATCGGCCAGCTCGAATCGCCCACGGCGCGTACTCGATGCGCCGGTGAAAGCGCCTTTTTCATGGCCGAACAGTTCGTCTTCAATCAGAGTCTCAGGCAGATTGGCGCAAGAAAAACCGACAAACGGTTGCGCCACCCGGGAACTCATTCGATGGATGGCCCGGGCCCAAAGCTCCTTCCCAGTGCCGGTTTCGCCAGTGATCAGAACAGTGACGTCGCATGGCGCAACTTTCTGCGCCAGCGCCAGGACCTCCGACAACACCCCCTCAATCCCAACCATCGTGTACGTAGCCGTGACTTTCATCTCCTGGGCGCGGAGTTCCTGAGCCTCCTTCTCCAGTTGATGAAATCGGCAAGCCCGGCGCAGCGCAATCCGAAGTTCAATCATGTCCGGGGGGCTGGCCAGGATGAGGTGGACTCCCAGTTCCATCAGGCGCAGTGTCAAGGCGCGATCGTCGGAAGATAAAATCGCGACCACGGGGAGCGGAAACTTCGAGTCGGATGAGCTGGTAAGAAAATCCAAAGCAGCTTTGACGACGGAGTCTTTATCGTTCGCCTGCAAATCCAGCAGCAGGACATCGTACGCTCCCGCTTCCCCCGCATCCGGCCACCGGAGTTCCCTGGTAGCGCGAATATGAAAGCCGGGACCAAGCGCGTGCGTGAGAGGCTCTGCGAATGCGATATCCGGACTGCAGAAAAAAACCCGAATCAGGTCGCCACTCATAAGGAAGCTTCCCCCTTAGATTAGCCGTGCTCCTCAGAGGCGGACTTGATGAAAAAACCTCTGAGACGACACCGCAACACATGAACCTAAACGAACAACTTTGGTTGATGTTTGGTTTCGCTGCCAGGGGGACGACCTGACGTGCCATATGTATAAAGCCGAATGAAAAAAAACACAAGTAACAATTTTTTGGGTACAAGGAGCATAGTACTCAAACGAAGACACCGCGGGTGCAAATCTGTATACAGGACGGAACGCTTGCATCGTCGAAATCCCTAGATGCTGTGTTTGTAGTGATTTCAAAATAAAATGGAAATAGACATCTGACGAATTTACCTCCGGAAAATGGTCACGATACGTACCATTAGTACTATCGGTATGCTATCCGTAGGCAGCCGTTGTCTTACGGCAGTTCCCTCGTTTCAATCAGCCAATCGATCAATGACTGCGGCAAAAGCCCGCGATTCGATTGATACTTTTTCCAATCACTTGTCTCCGGAAAGTTACACGTAGAGGAAACCACGCGCGTTGCCATTTGGTTTCTCGCATCAGGACTGAAATTCAAGCTCCCTTAGAAGGGCCAACCAGCAATAGCAGGGCATATCGCTTTGCATTCCGCATTCGTCCGCCGTCTGGCACGCAAAGTGCTTCCTTTCTGATGGAGAATAATTACGTATTTTGAATGACCATGAGATCCCCACATCATTTTGAAATTTTATGGGAATCCCGCTACGGAGCGTGGGCCAAGGATATAGGCGTCCTCCTGGCGCGAGTCCCTGGAGGCTCGTACAATGTGTGGCCTTTCCGCTCTCTGGGGAAAGACGGTGCGCTCAAACCGGTACGCGGGTTCCTTCTCTCAGTCTTGTTACACGCTTCGGCGTTCGCGCTCATCACTCAATTGAATTTCTCTCCCGGATATGAGCCGCCCCGCAACTTACAGGCCTCTGAGCCCGCTCCCATTTACCTCGACATGCAGGCACTAAAGGAATTGAAAATCTTGCGTGCGCTACCCGTAGTGAAGCCAGCAGGCCCGGGAGGCAAGCCTGGGACCTCCATTCAGCCAGTTCGCGTTGTCCTTCAGGCCAGTACAGTGCAACATCCCAAATATACGGTTGTCCTGAACCCGCTGAAGCCGGACAATAGCCGGCAAGCAATCAATCAAAAACTTTCTCCGCCTGATCTCAAGATACAAGTCGAACAGAAGTTGCCGGACATTGTTCTCGCCGAACAGCCTGCGGTCTCCAGGCCCCAAGTGGATATGAGTCTGAAACCGGCTATGAATCGGCAGGCAATCAATCAAAAAATCGCTCCGCCTGACCTCAAAATGCAGGTCGAACAGAAGTTGCCGGACATTGTTCTCGCCGAAGGGCCCGCAGTCTCCAGACCCCAAGTGGATATGAGTCTCCATCAACCCCTGGCTCCAGATGCCTCACAAACCCATTCCGCGGAGCCTGCTCCTACGGTTGCTTCGAATGCCACGGCATTGCCGTTTAAGATCGTGCCTACAGCTCAGCAGCCCAAATTGCCTGTATCGTATTTTGCTTCCAATTCGCTGCAAACCCCGCGTGCGGGCGGCTCTTCCGGCGGCCAATCCGGCGGCACGGGCGCCAATTCTTCCGCTGGCCAGTCCGGCGGGACGAGCGCCAATTCTTCCGGAGATCCCTCTGGCGGCATCGTCGTCATATCGGTTGATCCGGGAACGTTCTCCCAGCTCGCCTCCTTGGCTCAGGGCAATCGCTACGGAGCACTTGCGATTGCCCCGAGCAAGGAAGGTCTCGGGTCTCCTGGCGGCAGCCCGAACGGAACCGGCGTAGGGGGCTCAGGCGGACCTGGCAAAGGGGGCGATGCAAGCGCTGGTGTGGGCCCCGGCCATTCTGGAGGAGGCGGTGGAGGCCCTGAAGCTCCGGGAAACGCTACTTTTAGCGCGGTAGGCGGGGCTGGTAAGACCGGTGGTGTAGATACGCACAAACTATTGGGGTCGGTACTCCCTACCACGGTATACGCCGTCACCTCTCCTACGAAGCTTCGCCGCGCGCCATTGGTTGTTTCCACGGGGCCCATCGGCGGCGGCGGGCTCGATGCCTATGGAGCCTTGCATTGCGGGAAAGTGTATACAATTTTTTTGCCGATGCCCGGTAAAAGCTGGGTTCTGCAGTACTGCGCGCATCAGGACGCCGCTGGAAACCCGGAGCAGGCAAAGACCAGCGTGGTCCAAATGGAGGTAGGCCTGGTTCCTCCCGCGGCCGACCAACAATTTGATTTCCGCCGCCTGGCGATACCGGAAAAAGACGCCGACAAGTTGATTGTGCTTCGAGGACTGATTGACAAAGATGGCTCTACCCACGACGTGCACGTCTTTCAGGGCGTATTGCCCGAAATGGATGCAGAGGCGGCACTTGCCTTCAGCAACTGGAAGTTCAAGCCGGCGACCCGCGCCAGCCTTCCGATCGGAGTAGACGTGCTGGTGGGCATTCCGGCACGGCTGCCGGAAAAACTGAATGAAACATCCAGTGGAGCGCTTGGCAATCAGAACCAATGACGTAATTGCGATGTGAAATCTCCGGCGGTGTGGCGAGCGCAAATGGGTTGCTTGCGCTAATAGAAAGTGTAGTGTCTCTAATTGAGAACAGCCGAAACGCCTCGCTGTTTGATTTTGGGTACGAATTCGGCCCGGGCGGGTTCCCAGCCTGGATTTGTCAGCGCTAGTTCATTGTTCCGCTTGGAATTACTGCGCATAATTCGATTTTGCAAGCGTCGCGGATATTTGGGCCTCAATTTGCTTAACTCATGCATATGAAGGAAGATATCAGCCCCCGCGCTTCCACCGACGAATCCTTTGGCCTGCTGCCTTGGATTACGGTCTTGCTGAGTGCCCTCGTTGTGCTGGTTGCCTGCCTCGTTGCAGTTCGTTGACGCCTTCTCAAAGCGGCGCTCGGCGTCTCCATTAGATGATTTTCTGTCTCCATACACCCCACTAAACATTTCGGAACAAACTTGAGGCAAAGCCGAGCGTGTCGGCGCCAGGGAAAGTTTTCGAGAGGTGGAGCTGCTGAAGGGGCCGACGAACAAGAAGTGATTGCCAATAGTCTGCAATTAATTGCAGTCGTGAGAACCGTTCTGAAAACTCAACATCGTCTTTACTCATCTCTCAATAGATAAATCATTCGTTCAATTCCGCGGATTTGAATATCCATTTGGATACATTTTCGCGTTTCGAGATGTATCCGATCGTTCACCGATCTGTATCTCTTCGTCTCGCGGAATTTGTAAGTCTCACAAAAATCACGGGTGTATTCCGCGAAGAATTGGCTGTCGAAATGCTCCTCATGACCGGATCATGTGCGCGATCGCCTGCGCGCGATTTCTCGCAAGAGCGGGCGTGGCCTTCAGCAAATGTTTTCTCCATGCTGGGGTTCGAATGGGAAACGTTGCCCATTCGTTGCGCGGTTACAGACGGATAGAGGGGACATAAATATATGAGCAGGTTGCGAATTTCAGGACGGGTCATCAGCAGCTGCTTCACGTGCTGCGCGGCGGCAATTCTCATGATTGGCTTGGCGGCGTTAGGGCATGGGATCGCTGGCGCGTTGCCACATGTGACGCGGGCCTGGAATGGTTCTCACGATCCATTGCAAGCGAATACCACCACGGCTCCTGCAGTCGGCGTCTCGAAATCCAGAAATGTGACGGAACGCTACCAGCAATTTCCTCTGTCCTTTGAGCCGAACCGGGAGCAAACCAACCCGGAAGTGAAGTTTTTGGCTCGAGGAGAAGGCTACATACTTTTCTTGACCGATAAGGACGCCGTGTTCAGGCTTGGCAAAGGGTCCCGCAGCTCTTCGGTACTGCGCATGAGCCTTCTGGGTGCGAACGCGAAACCCGGCTTTACGGGAATGGACGAGCTGCCCGGCAAGAGCAATTATTTCATTGGCAATCAGCCTGGCCAGTGGCACACAAACATCCCGAACTACGGCAAGGTTGCAGAACACAACATTTATCCCGGCATCGATCTGGTCTACTACGGCACGCAGCGCCAACTCGAATATGATTTCGTGATCGCGCCAGACGCCAGCCCCAGCAAGATTCAAATCGCATTTGAAGGCGCAAAAAATCTCCACACGGACGCGAATGGCGATCTCGTTCTGAGTGTTTCCGGCAGCAGCGACGTACGCCTTCACAAACCAATCGCCTATCAACAAATGGGCGATGAGAAGCAATTGGTGGCCGCAAATTATGTCGTAAAGGGAAAGGACAGCGTTGAATTTGGACTCGGGGAATACGACGCGAGCCGCCCGCTGATCGTCGATCCAATTCTTTCTTACTCCACTTATTTAGGGGGAAGCAATATCGACATCGCGAACGGCATCGCGGTGGCCACCGACGGAACAGCTTTTATTGCAGGCGGAACGTTTTCTGCCGACTTTCCGACCGCGCATCCCCTGCAGCCGGACATAGGCGGGGGCCCGGATTTCCCACAAGATGCCTTCGTATCCAAGATCAGTGCCGATGGTTCCACGCTTCTCTATTCCACATATCTAGGAGGAGAAAACCAGGATACAGCGAACGGCATTGCTGTAGATACCTTCGGCAACGCCTACGTTACAGGGACGACATTGTCCCCGCACTTTCCGCACACGCCACAAGTATTCGGTGAGAACTGCGGTTTTGACGCTAAATGCGGCGCCACATTTAATACGGGTGGTCTGATTGTTTCAAATGCATTCGTGACCAAGCTGAACATCGCAGGTTCAGCGCTGGTTTACTCCGGCTTTCTCGGGTATTACGAGTATGTCGAGGGCAACGCAATCGCGGTCGACGGCAATGGAAACGCCTACGTAACTGGGCAGGTCGGACCGAACATCCCGCCAACGGTAACAATAACTCCGCCCAATGTCCCGCCACCGCCGTTCCCCAACGGGAACGCTATTCAAACTCCCGTACCAGGCTTTGGCATTGCCGGTGTCAGCAACGCTTATTTGACTGAGATCAGCTCCACCGGTTCCTCGATCGTCTATTCCAGCTACATTGGGGGAAGTGATGAAGACTCCGGAACCGGAGTCGCCGTAGACGGTAGCGGGAATGCCTACGTAACCGGGCTTGCATATTCCACGGATTTCCCTACGGTTGGAGCCCTGCAAACCGCCAACAGTGGCGCCGGTGATGCTTTCATGGCCAAAGTTAATACGGCTCAAACCGGGCTCGCGTCTCTTGTTTACTCCACACTACTGGGCGGCACGGGGCTGGATAAAGGCACAGGCGTGGCGGTTGACAGCACAGGAAACGCCTATGTCGCCGGCGTCACAAAATCGGTTGCGGGCACTTTGGGATTCACTATTGCTCCTTCTGCTGTAGGCTTTCAGGCTAACTGCACGCTGGATCCCTCGGGAGCGTGCGAGGGCGATGCCTTCGTGGCAAAGCTAAACACGAACGCAACCGGATCAGCGTCGCTTGATTATTTCACTTATTTGGGTGGCACGAGCGCTGATGGTGCCAACGGGATTGCCGTGGACTCAACGGGGAGCGCCTACGTAACGGGTTCAACTGTCTCGGCCGATTTTCCCGTGACGAGCAGTGCCTTTCAGCATGCCTTTGGCGGCGGCAATGCCGACGCTTTTGTGACCAAGCTCGATCCCACCGGTAAAACGCTCGCTTACTCCAGTTACCTGGGTGGTAGCAACACCGACGTGGGCAATGCCATAGCAGTTGACACGAACGGCTCCGCGTACGTCACTGGCCAAACGTGTTCAGTAGACTTTCCGTTGGCAAATCCGCTTCAATCCAACCCTGGTGGCAACTGCGACGCGTTCATCTCCAAAGTCAGCATCTTGGCGGGAATCGCTGTCAACCCTTCTGGTCTCACATTCCCAACATTGAGCCTTGGGACCACTAGCCTGCCGCAAACCGTGACGATCACCAACGGCGACAGCATCTTGAACAATATAAACATTTCCGTTACGGGCGCCGATCCAGGGGATTTTGCGGCTACCAACACATGCGGCGCTTCCTTGCCCGTTGGAGGACAGTGTACGATCAGCGTCACCTTTACTCCCGCTGCGCAAGGAATTCGGAAAGCATCGATCACGATCTCCGACAGCGCCCCGGGCAGCCCCCAGATTCTCAATCTGACCGGGAGCACTTCGTCCGTCATCTTGTCCGCCTCAAGCTTGTCCTTCGGAACAGAGGCGGTAGGAGCAACGAGCGCTGCGCAGCCGGTTTCGGTCACCAATAGCGGTTCCGGCGTACTGACAATTTCGGACATCACGGCCAGCAGCGGTTTTTCCGAAACAAACAACTGCGCCGTTGCGCTTCAGCCTGGCGATAACTGCGTCATTAATGTTACCTATACTCCGTCATCCATCGGTTCAAGCATAGGAGCATTGGCCATCACGGATAACGCGCCAGGCCCCCA
This sequence comes from uncultured Acidobacteriota bacterium, assembly GCA_963832265.1. Classification (GTDB taxonomy): domain Bacteria; phylum Acidobacteriota; class Terriglobia; order Acidiferrales; family UBA7541; genus Palsa-360. The sequence goes on along the minus strand of CAWHTN010000020.1, from coordinate 625,387 downwards.
GATTGTGCAGTTGACGGGATCCGGAAGCGTGCCCAGTTTCCAAATTTCCGCTGAATCGTCCAGTCCCCCTGTTTCGGCAGGCCAGACTGCCCCGTACACACTGATGATTACGCCTGACCCTGGATTCACGCTGCCGGTAACAATTGGTTGCACCGGCCTCCCACACGGAGCAACATGCGCGGTATCTTCCAACCCGGTCACGCTAAATGGGCCAACTTCGGTCGAATTGATCATCACCACGGCTGTTCGAACCATTGCGCCACCTGTATCCGGAATCAAAATGAACCCCGGCGCTTTTGAGGGTCTCAGACATTTCGGTGGATGGCTCACATGCCTAATCGCCCTGCTAACTCTAGCTACGCTGGCCAGCTTTAAGCGGCGCCCTGGCATGGCGGGCTTCGGCCTTGTGGCAATCATGTTCTTGGTCTTGGTTGGTTGCAGCGGAGGGAATTCGGCCGGGGTGCCCGCCGGAACACCCTCAGGCACCTATCAGATCGCGGTAACGGGCACGTCGGGTTCTATCACGAAGTCGATAAATCCGCCGCTGACTTTGCAGGTTAAATAAGCTCGGCGATTTACGACGAGTAGCCGGGCCTGGTTCTGCGTGGCGGCCACTGGAAGAAACGTTCATTTAAAACGCGGTGGGTCTTCAATGCCACGCGCGAGGAGACGATGAAATGAAGCAACTTTTTTGGATCATCCCGGCAGTTCTTTTTTTTTCGATCACCGCGCGGGCTCAAGAGACTCCCGCCTGGGAGATCTCTGGCAGCTACACTTATCTGAAGGCGGATCTGGGTGGATCAAGCTTCAATTTGAACGGCGCGACCACTTCAGCGACCCAGAATGTGAATAGCTGGTTTGGGGGAAAATTCGAGGTCAGCGCGTATCACGGCAACGAGTCGGGAGCGACCGTATCGGCGCAAACATTCACGTACGGGCCGGTTTTTTCCTTTCGCCGGTTCAGGGCCATCACTCCGAATGCCCATTTCCAGCTTGGAGCGATTCACGCCAGCACGGGCTATCTCGGAATTTCGCAATCGGCCATCAAATTCGCGATGGTTGGCGGCGGAGGCGTGGACGTCCGGGTAAGCAGAATGGCTTCTGTCCGCCTTCAGGCCGATTACATGTTGTCGCGCTTTCTAAGCCTCAACCAGAACAACCTGCAAGGCACAGTCGGCCTGGTCTTTCGCTTCGGAAAGAAATAAATAATCCCGGGAACGCCAATCTCCCGATTGGCGATCTTCGTGACGCCATTCAGGAAAATGGCGTTCCCAGCCGATGACACCGTGTGATTCTTCGCCGATCCTGATTGGACGGCACACGGTGTTCGCGTCGAAATCTTACAGTCTGTTTATTGTGCTTGCGACATACCCGCCGCCAAATCCGTTGTCTATATTGACGACGCACACGTTGGAGGCGCAACTATTCAACATCGCCAGGAGCGCGGCCAGTCCGCCGAAACTTGCCCCGTAGCCCACGCTGGTCGGCACGGCGATCACCGGCACTGCGACCAAACCGGCGACGACGCTCGGCAGCGCTCCTTCCATTCCCGCGACGCAGACGATGACGCGCGCCGCGGCGATTTTTTCGCGGTGGTGCAACAGCCGATGCAGTCCGGCGACGCCCACGTCGTACACGCTTTCAACTTTGTTTCCCATGATCTCCGCCGTGACGGCCGCTTCCTCCGCCACGGGAATGTCGCTCGTACCCGCCGCGACCACAAGGATCGCGCCCTTGCCCACGATCTCGCGGTTGCGGCGAATGCTGATTGCTCCGGAAAGAGGATGAAATTTGGCATCGCGGCTCAGACGGCGGATTGCGCGATAGACGGCCGCATCGGCGCGCGTGATCAGAATGTTATGCGCCGATCGCGGGCGCAACATCCCGCGAACGATGCCGACGACTTGCTGTGCAGTTTTCCCTTTCGCATAAACCACCTCGGCAAAACCTTGGCGCAGGCCGCGGTGGTGATCGATCTTGGCAAATCCGAGATCCTCGAACGGCATGTGCCGCAGCCGCTCGACGCCCCGCGCGACGGACAACTTCCCCGCCCGCACATCTTCCAAGAGCCGTTGAATGTCCTGTTTGTCCATCGTTCCTGGGCGCGGGAGAATTATTTCTTCTTTAAGGCGGCGTTCAACGATCCTTGCCGGTATCCTTCCGGATCCAAAGTAACGTGCATGAAGCCGGTTTCCCGAATGCGCTCGGCGATCTCCTCCGCCATATCACCTTGCAGCGCGCGCGGCAATTCTTCCACTGCGATTTCAATCCGAGCGAGTTCCCCGTGCGAGCGCACCCGAATTTGGCGGAAGCCGTAATCGCGCAAAACGTTTTCCGCCCGTTCGATGCGCGACAGAGTTTCCACCGTCACCGGCATCCCGTACGGAACGCGCGACGATAGGCACGCCGACGCCGGCCGATCCCACGTTGCGAGGCCCGCGCGGCGCGACAGCTCGCGGATTTCCGCCTTCGTGAGTCCCGCATCGAGCAGCGGCGCGACAACTCCAAATTCGGATGCGGCGCGGTGGCCCGGCCGAAAATCCTTCATGTCATCGGCATTCACCCCGTACGTCACGGCCCCAAAACCGCGCGCGGCGCGCAACTTCTCAAGCACGCCGAAAAGTTCCGTCTTGCAGTGGTAACAACGGTCCGCCTGGTTCACGACGTACAGGGGATTCTCAAATTCATGCGTCTCGACAAACTCATGCCGCAGGTTTTCCTCTCGCACGAATGTTTCCGCTTGTTGCCGGTCGAATGCTGAAAAGCTCGGTGAGAGCGCCGTAATCGCCAGGGCGCGCTCACCCAGCGTTCGATGCGCCATCCATGCCAGATAAGCCGAATCGGCGCCGCCGGAAAAAGCCACCATCACCGAGCCAAGTTCTTGCAGGCGTGCGGCCAACTTCTCCTGCTTTTCATTTGGATCTTGTTGCTGCATGGCGGTCAGATTCCCGCTTTCCTGGCTTTGCATTCTGCTCTCCGTCTACTTTACGGCCCCGTTCAGTTTCTGGAATTGAAACGTCGCTTCAGCCAGCACCTGCTTCAGAGGAACGCCGCGTTCCGCCGCGATTTTCTGGCAATCCTCATATTCAGGCGCAACAGTTAGGATATGCCCGTTGAGCCGCGCGACCTTCATACGGATCGATCCAAGAGAAGTTTCCACGGCGATGATTTCGCGCTGCAACGTGCGCCGCCTGACGTTCGATTGTCTCACGCCCAGCGTCGTCGTCTCGCGGAACAGCAGGCCCGAAAGTTTTTCCCGGTCCTCTGGTTTGCACAGCACCGTCACAAGTTGTCCCGGCCGGTTTTTTTTCATTTGCACGGGGATCGAGAAAACATCCAGCGCTCCGGCTTCAAGCGCGCGCTCGGCAAAATAGCCGTAGACCTGCGGGCTCATGTCATCCAAATTGGCTTCGAGCACGAGGATGTCTTCCTCGAGCGTAGCGTCATCCCGCCGCGCCGCGCTTTCGCCGACAAATAACCGAAGCACATTGGGTTGCTCGGCCAATTCAGCGCTGCCGGCGCCAAGCCCGATAGCCGCAACGGTCATCTCCGGCTGCGGACCGAATCGCGTCGCCACAGTGGCAACAATCGCCGCCCCAGTCGGCGTCACCAGTTCGCGCTGAATTCCATTGGAATACGTCGGCGCGCCGCGCAACAGTTCCGCCGTCGCGGGAGCCGGCACAGGCAAATTGCCATGTTGAGTGTCCACGCGTCCGCCGCCCACATTGAGCGCCGAACAGAAAAACTCCTCGACGCCAAGTTGCTCGAACCCAGCCGCCGCTCCAACAATGTCCACGATGGCGTCGACCGCGCCGACTTCGTGAAAGTGCACCTTTTCGATCGGCACGCCGTGGACGAGCGCTTCGGCCTCCCCGAGCCGCCGGAAGATGCGAGACGCCCTTTCGGCAATCGGTAGCGGCAGACCCGCCCGCTCAATCAACTGAAGAATGTCGGAAAGCGACCGGTGCCGCTGCGGATCGGAAGATTCCACTTTTACTTGCGTCGCCCTGAATCCCCGCCGGACAACTTTTTCAGCGGAAATTTTCCATCCCGGCACCGGCAGCCGGCGCAGGTGAGTCTCCATTTCCGCAAGGTTGCACCCTGCATCGACCAGTGCTCCGAGGGTCATGTCACCGCTGATTCCGGAGAAACAATCAAAATAGGCAATTTTCATGTGGCTGAACTGATGATGCGCGGCTCTGGGTGCCGTGAAGAACGCGCTCTTTCAGCGATGATACTAGCCTCGCGGTTCAGCACCGTCAAGGTCGGCCAAACATGGTCGAATAGCCTTGACATAGGTGTTATATGAGGTGTTTCATTCTGCTAATCGGTGACGGGGGAGGTTCGGGCGATGAAGCGCGGAATTGGCAGACTATTAACTGTTCTCGGCTTGTTGATCGCAGGGATGCCCGCCTCGGCGCATCATTCGGTGCAGGCGCAGTTCGCCCTCAACAAGCCGTTTACGGTTACGGGTGTCGTAACGAAAGTGGAATGGATCAATCCCCACTCCTACCTGTACCTCGACGTGAAGGACGATAGTGGCACAGTCAAGCGTTGGGCCTTCGAGATGGCGGGCCCGGGCGCGCTCCGCAGGGCGGGGCTCAGCCGGGCGGACCGCGGAGGACTGAAGGTCGGGGACACCATCACTGTGAATGGAGTGCGCGCCAAAGACGGAACCGATTCAGGGCTCATCAAGGACTTGACACTTCCCGATGGCCGCAAGTTCACGATTTGGACCCAGGACCCGAACGCCGAATAAGCGAGGCTGGAGGGATGCGATGAAGCAACCATGTCTTATCTTCATCTTCGCATGTGCGGCGTTGTGCCTGAGTTCTGTGCGCGCGACGGCTCAGGGAAACCAGTCCACTCCACGAACCGCGGACGGACACCCCGATCTGAGCGGAGTCTGGAACGGCAACGCTGCGTCCCCGTTCGCCAAGACCGAAGATCCGCTCGCGGCAAATCTCAGCTCCAGAGACGGCACCCTGTTGAATTTCGAGCGCGACGGCACTCTCATCCGCAGATCCAATCCCAATAAACCGCTCTACAAACCGGAATTCTGGGAAAAAGTTCAAAAGCTGGATCAGAACGGGAACACCGAAGACCCGTCGTTCGGTTGCATGCCCGCCGGAGTCCCGCGCATGGGCCCGCCTGCCAAAATCGTTCAGACTCCCACGGAGATGATTTTCCTTCACGTCAGTGGCGGGGCCCAAGGTTGGGGCGATACGTTCCGCGTGATTCCAACCGATGGCCGAGCCCACACCCCGCTTGAAGATTTGGATGGGACGTGGAAAGGGGAATCGTTAGGCCATTGGGAGGAAGATACTCTGGTCATCGACACGATCGGTTTCAACGACACGAGCTGGCTCGATATTGGCGGCTATTTCCATAGCGAGAACATGCGCGTCATCGAGAGGCTTCATCGCGACGGGAACACACTTACCTGGCAAGCCACTGTGGAAGATCCCGACGTGCTGCTGAAGCCCTGGGTCATGAGCACTCGCACGCTAAAGCTCAACCCCGATCCCAAGGCCGTGTTGGCCGAAACGCTGCCCTGCGTGGAGAGAGATTTGTCGCACCTCGTGACCAAGGAACATCACTAGAAAAGCATCACTAAACAGGCTGCGGAAAAAGTAATTCATTTTGTCCTTCCGAACGAAGTGAGGAATCTCTCTTAGATTTAGATGCAGGAAAAGAGAGATTCCTCGCCCCGACCGGGTCGGGGCTCGGAATGACAAAAATTTGAGTTTTTCCGCAAGCGGTAAAGCGAGTCATGATCCGCCGCTTCCTCTGCTCCATCTTAATTGCGGGAACGCTGGCCGTTCCGTGTGCGCGCGCACAGGACGCGTCCGCGACCATCAAGACTGCCGAGTATGCTCTCGGGATGATCCGCGGTCCCCAGCGAGTCGACGCAGTTTCCACGCTCGAATACTGGGGCACCGGATCCACCTATGCGTTCGGCCAGTCCTACCGCCCGGGCATGGCCTGGCCGGCATTCCAAGTGACCTATCACGCCAGCTTGAGTTACGCAGTTCCGGCGATGCGTGTCGATGTGATGCGCTCGAATCCGGATGGTCTCGTGCAAGGCGGAGGAGGGCTGCCTCTCGCGGCGCCTCAGCGCCAGATCCAGGTGGTGAGCGGTAAATTCGCTTGGAACGAGTCCGTGCCGGGTGGCGGTTTCATTCCCGGGAGCACAGCGACTCCGGTTCCGGCTGAGCTCAAGGACCGGCTGCTGCAACTTTGGACCACTCCCTTCGGAGTTCTCAAAATGGCGGTGCAGGCCGGCTCGAGTGCGAAGGTCACCACAGAAGCAGGAGCCACCGTCATCACGTTTCCGCTCTCCGGGACGCTCGAAGGGATCACAATGAAGGCGACCCTCAACGTGAAAAACCAGGTCGAACGCGTCGAGACCCGAACGGACAACCCGGTGCTCGGCGATCTGGTCACGGAAACCACGTATTCGGACTACAAGGACCTCGGCGAAATTACGAGCGACGTCCTGTTCCCATCGCACATCGTTCAGAAGCAGGGTGGCTTTCCGGTCCTGGACCTGACCATCACTAAAACCGACCCCAACAACCCATACGTGGTCTTCCCGGTGCCTGACAGCGTTGAAAAAGCTCCACAAATCCCCGCTCCCTCGAACGTAGAAATGCAGAAAGTGTCCGACGGCGTGTGGTACATCACCGGAGGCACGCATCACAGCGTGGCCGTGGAGTTCAAGAACTACGTAGCGCTTATAGAATGCCCTCTGAATGACGATCGCGCCGTAGCCGTCATCCAGGCGGTCAAGAAATCCATCCCCAACAAGCTGATCCGATACGTGGTCAATACACATCACCACTTCGATCATGCCGGCGGCCTGAGGGCCTGCGTCGCCGAAGGTGCCACCATCCTCACCGCGGCCGAAAACAAGCCGTATTATGAAAAAGTATGGGCCATGCCGCACACGCTGAGCCCGGATCGATTGGCGAAGGCGCCGAAGAAGCCCGTCATTGAGGCGGTGGGAGACAAACGCGCGATCACCGATGGCACACGGACCCTGGAGCTCTATCACCTCCAGGGAAGCAATCATGCCGATTCGATGTTGATCGCCTACCTCCCGAAAGAGAAATTGCTCATCGAGGCGGACGCGTACAACCCCGCGCCTCCCAATGCCGCGCCTGGTCCGGTCTCGAAGGAAAGCGTGAACCTCTACGACAACATCAACCGCCTGAAGCTCGACGTGCAGCAGATCGCCCCGCTTCACGGCCGTCTTGTAACCATCAGCGATCTGCGGACGTCGATCGGACAGAACTAGTCCGCATTTCCCACAAGAAGGAGCCGAGTTTTCCCCGGAATTCTTAATTTCCACAAGATTGGCCGCCTCATGTAGCGCCGGCGTCCCGCCGGCGATTTTTTCCACGCTGGGTGGGTGCCCAGGGCTTTAACGTTGAAGTTCGGGTGGCCCATCTGTCAACCGCCTCGGGGGACGAGACAGGCGGGCCTTTTGACTTATTCCTCAAGGCCAGTCAGGCGATCCAGTTCGCGATGAAATCTCCGGCCACAGGCTAAACAGGCTAAACAGGCTGCGGAAAAAGTAAGTTATTTTGTCATTCCGAACGAAGTGAGGAATCTCTCTGGGTTCTAAAGTCAACAGAATGAGAGATTCCTCGGCACGCAGCGTGCCTCGGAATGACAAAAATTTGAGTTTTTCCGCAGCCTGTGAAGGCAAGGGAACCAAATGCCCCGCCCTTGAAAAGCCGTCAAGGACGGGGCACCCCAACTTCAGAATCACAATTCCAAGTCAATGTGCGGGAGTAATATTGGAGTGCAGATAATCTCGCGGCATGTGAAAGGTTGGGCCACCCGTCCTCCTCCTGTCTGGGGAAGGCAAAGAGCAGCCGAAACTCGGCACCGTTTGTCGCGGCGCCCGTCGGTCCTGAGATCGCGGCCTTCCACTTCATATTTGTCATTTCGTGATGTCAGCCTTCCGAGCCTGCACTGTCCATCATTTGTTTCCACAGAGGCGGCACTGCGTGCTCTTCCACCAGGACCTCGACTAGGGTGCTGGATGAAGACGACTTGCGAAAATCTTCGGCGAACTCCGGCCCAAGATTGTCGATTACCGCCTGCTTCCAAGCCGGATGGTGCACGGTCCTGAAAACCAAGCGGGCATCAAAACGTCCCAGCTCAACAGGCATCTTTTCGAACAACAGGGCCTTGATGGTGGATTTGAGAAGAATGGAACGTTCCTCCATCTGGGCAAGTTCCCGGTCCAGTTCGTAAATCTCCTGAAGTTCCTGCTGCGTGATCTGTATTCCGTGATCGCTCATTCATCTCTCCTAACTGAATGCTCCTGTGGAGGAGCTAGTAGTTCGCTTATCGAGCCTGCCTTGAGGTACTGCCCCCAGGCGTATTCCAGAAGCAGCCGGCTGAAATTTGAAAGTGACCGGCGCTCGAGTTCTGACGCTTGAAGCAATTCGCCTTTCAGTTCCCGGTCGAGCCGGATCGAAATGAAGTCCTTTGCCTGATTCATGTTTCACCCCCAACGAATGGTATTCTAGGTATATCTTGTGTCTGTGTCAATATCTTTGTTGGACCGCTCCCGGCGTAGCTCAGTTTCCGCATTATTCTTCAGCATTGAGGCTTACCCCTCTCGATATGGGCCCAGTGTTGGCAAAAGCGAGGCGACCGCGCAAGCGCGATCTTTTCAACATCCCTGTGGATAAATAATCTCCTGTGGAAAGTGTGGAAAACTATTCGCGCTCGATTGCCCCCCTGGCGGGCCGTTCATTTTCCTTGACCCCCAAAGCGCCCGCGTTAAAATATGGGTGGCCGCTGGCCGGAATCGAGCCGGCCGGGGCGCAAGGGAGAGTCGGATGGCAAGAGAGATCGGATTCACGCACGGGGCGCCGAAGAACCCCGTCAGCACGTGGGAGAGGCTGGTGGGCGGCACTACCTTCGTTTACAGGAAGGAGATTCTGAGGAAGGGCCGCTTCCTATACAACGTTGGCTGCTACAACGTGGAGTGCGAGTACCGGGGCAAGCGCCTGCTCTCCTCAGGGTCGACGGGCTTCCCCAGCGAGAGGGACCTGTCGCAGGACGAGGTCGAGCGGCTCCCGCAGTTCACTCGGTTTGTCTCAGAGAGGGTTTCGGACCGTTTCTAGGTTAACCCTTCGGGAAATCTATCCTCCGGTTATATTAACGCCAAAATGGAGGCAAGTATGTTGCGTGTACCTTTCTGTGGCCAGCGAACCCAAATGCCACGTAAAGAGGCGATTGGGCGCTATATCGCGCTGCGCCTCCGGTACGAGGACATTAAGCGTCTGGGGTTTTTGGTGGAGGGGCTCACAAAAAGGCAATTCAGCTCCCGCGTAATTCTCCGTTTACCCATGCCGACCTGAAGGATACGGCGAGGACCGCTTTCTTCGGCTGGTTCGCTTCATTGACGGATAGGGACGGAAGGGCCGTGTACGCATTCGATCCGCTCCTGGTCCTCTTCCCGGAAAGGCGAGTGCAGATCATTCTCACCCAGCAAGAATGCGAGCATTGCCACGGCGTGCTCCAGCAATTCCGAAACAACGTCGCGTTCCATAGCCGCGCGGAGATCGCTGCCCAAATCGAGGCTCGCCAGGCCTTGAGGGAAGAGGATACGTTCCTTGACCTACAGGGCGCCAGGGCGGATTTTCACCGGCTCGTGGACGGCCTTATCGCCGAAGAGCTTCACGCCATCCCTGAACTCCCTGCGGAGCTTGCTGAGCTCCGTGTTTCCCATCATCCTGCCTTTGCGAATGTGGCGTCCGTCGTGCGAGCGGCTTCGACCAGCCGCAACTCCGCGTTCTACAGCTGCTCGGTGCTGGAGGAATAGACGCGGTTCGGCCTTAAGCCAGACTTAAAACGGACATCCGCTTGCCCGATGGTCAGCTTCGAAAAGCCTTTGTTTATAAGGAAAAGTGGTGCGCCCGGAGAGATTCGAACTCCCGGCCTTCTGGTTCGTAGCCAGACGCTCTATCCAGCTGAGCTACGGGCGCATCGCGTTCCAACAGCTTACAGCAGATTTAGTATTCGCTTCAACCGCGACTTTCCGGGCATTCGAGATGCGAAGTTACGGATTGCGAGATTTCTTATTTCCGTTCACGCAACAGCGCGGTGAATCTGGCAAAGAGGCTTCCTGAAGTTTGTGGTTCCGAGGGGGTGGCTGCTTCCGCGGTATCGTTTACTTTTTTCATGGCCCCTCGAGGCAAGGGGATTCGGATGAGCTGCCCGGCTTCCAGATGATCGGGGTCTTTCAAGTCGGGATTGAGGCTGCAAATTTTTTCGGATAGTTCGCTGTCGAAATGTCCCAGATATCGCAGGCTGAGGTCTTTTAGTGTTTGCTGGGGACCTGCCACGACGGTTAGCACCTGCCCATTCCCGGTGTCGAGAGGCGCAGCGTCGTAATTCGCAGCCGGGCCTTCGGATCGAACGGCAGGGATCAGCGCCCCGGTGGCGTTGGAAGAATTATCGAATGTTGCCGGCGTGAGTCCATGTTTTGATTCCGACCGGCCCAGGATTGCGAGCAGCAATGTCCCGGACAAAAGAATGACGACCAGGATCGCTGATCGCACGGGCCATTTCGACGGGCTGGTTTTTCCGCCCGCCTCATAGGTAAGATGGGAAGTCGCTCCGTCATCTTTTTTATCGTTGGGAGCGGCAACCGGTGCGGAGCGAGGCGCCGACGCACCGGCAGCCGCGGCAGACGTGAGCGGAGCGGACGCGGAAGTGGACGCGGAAGCGGCAGCGGCAGCGGGCAACGGTTTCGGGGCAACGAACTCCATATCCAAGCGCGCGCCCGCCTCTTTTACGACCGGAGCAGTCACGGTCAGATGCCTGCGGGTATAGGCCAAAAAAAGCGAGTTGTAGCAGAGGTTGTTGATTTTTCTTGGAATGCCCTGGCTCAGCCGGGCAATCTGGCCGATCGAGGCCGGGTCAAAGATTGGATCGCCGCGATGGCCCGCTACTTTGAGCCGATGCTCGATGTAGAGCCCGGTTTCCTCCGCGGTGAAAGGTTCGAGACGCCCGAGAACCGCGATGCGCTGGCGCAGTTGCGATAGCTGCGGCTGCCCCAGCTTTATAGCCAACTGGGGCTGGCCGGCCAAAATGATTTGCAGCAACTTGGTGTTGTGCGTCTCGAAATTGGAAAGCATGCGCACGGTCTCGAGCACGGAGTCGTCGAGATTTTGCGCTTCGTCCACGATCAGGACAAAACGTTTCCCCGCAAGCAATTCTTCAAACAGGATCTCGTTCAATTTGCCGTGCATGGCGACGAGACTCATCCCCTTCACATCGACAGCCAGCTCTTGCAGGATGTACTCGATAAATTCGCCGCAATTGCATTGCGTCTGGAACAAAAGCACGGTGCGCGAAGTGTCCCGCAATTCTTCCATCAGCTGATACAGGAGGGTGGTCTTGCCCATTCCCGGCTCGGCGATGAGCGCAAAAAATCCCCGATTGTCCTCGATTCCAATGGAGAGAGAGGCAAGCGCCTCGCTGTGAGTCCGGCTGGCGTACAGGTACGCCGGGTCGGGCGTCACTCCAAATGGCTGTTCTCGCAAACCGTAGAAATCTAAAAACATAGATGATGGCCTGCTGTTCGGCTGAACGTCAGAAGAAAGAGTTTTTGCAAGATTGTCCGGTACGCTCAAAGCTTGCGCTAATTCTTTTTCAGCGGCGAGCCAATCCTCAAGCTCGTCGCCGCTTCGACAGCCCCGTTCCAAATATCTCTGGTGCGCCCGCTGCTCGATTTGTTCCCTGGTGGGCGTTTTCTCATTCGTGTCCGACATGCCTTACGGGATTTGCTTCAAGCCCCGATTCCCTTTCCAAGGTGCAATGGACCCAAGATCTTGGTCCATGTTCCACAGCCGATCCCTAAATATACACGCCTCCCAGGCCCACGCGTCAAGTTTCGCGCCCTCGTTCAGGCCTAGCGCTTCGCGCGCCATGTTCGCTGCACGATGGAGCTCATTTCCTGTCGATGGAACGCGACTGAGCTTGGCTTCTTTCCTTGCTGCGCGACTGGAAGGTGTGCCATCATGCCCCGTAATAGGGGAGGTCTCTCATGCACCTATCGAAACGCTCGTTCAGTTTGCGCCAAATTGCGGCGCCGCTATTCCTTGTGCTCCTCACCGGAGTTTCCGCGGCGGCGCAGATGGCTCCGACGCGCACGTGGGAAGAGCTGAAGCAGGAAACCCAGAGGCGCGTGGACAAAAACCTGGGCCCGGTGGGTGGCCTCAAGTCCGAGGATGCGCGCGAAGCGCTCTCCAATATTCACAGTCTCGATCGCGATGAATGGGCTGCGGCCTGGAGCGCGATCGGCGAGCGGTACGACAAACGCGCCAAGAGTGAAGAGGCGGCCAGGAATAATGACGCCGCGCGAGACGATTATTTCTGGGCCTTCCGCTATTACACGGCGGCCCGCTGGCCTGTGCCGAACTCCTCCGGCAAGCAAAAAGCCTATCTGAGTGCGTTAGCGGCATTTCGCAATTACGGAAAGTTCCTCGATCCTCCCGTCGAAAATATACACATCCCATTTGATGGCAAGGAGATTTCGGGCTATATCAGGCTGCCGAAGGATGTCCGTCCGGCGCCGCTCGTCTTCATGATCAATGGAACGGATTCGCGCAAGGAGGACGAAGTTCAGGGACGCGACACGTTGTTCCGCAGCGGGATTGGCGTGGTCGCCGTAGATATGCCCGGCACGGGCGAGTCGCCCGTTAAGGCGGACGTGGGCGCGGAGCGAATGTTTTCGCGCGTGCTCGACTATCTGGCCACCCGGCCTGACGTGGACAGCAAGCGCATCGTTGCCTGGGGCGTAAGCTACGGCGGCCATTGGGCTGCGAGCCTCGCTTATATGGAGAAGGCCCGCCTCCGTGGCGCTGTCGTGCAGGGCGGACCGGTCCACGATTACTACACAGCGGAGTGGCAGAAGAAATCCCTCGGCACTCCCGAATACCTCTTCGATCTGTTCGCGGCGCGCGCCGCCATTTACGGCGTTGAATCGCTGGACGAATTTTATGCGTACGGCCCGCGTTTGTCCCTGAAGACGCAGGGCATTCTTGGGCAGCCCTCAGCGCCGATGCTGGTGCTGAACGGAGAGAAGGACAGCCAGGTGCCCATCTCCGATCTTTACATGCTGATGCAATCGGGCGGCTCGGCCAAATGGTCCTGGGTGAATCCCGACGGCGGACACACGGGACGCTCGCAGGAGTGGCCGAATTCCAGGATCTCCGAAGAGATCGTCACGCCTTGGATCAAGGCACGGCTCGAACCCGAGTCAGGAAAAAATAAAATGGCGGCGGGTGGAAACTAATTCTGGTCGGCGAAGGCGGCGGCCTCGCGAGGCGATTCCGAGAAACTTGTAACTGCTCGCTGGCCGCCAGCGTCTGACGGTGAGCGAAGGAATAAACTGCGGGCCAAAGAGAAATCCCAAATCTGAACATGCCGGAGAAACGTATGCGAAAAACAAGTTGGGCTGCTCTGTTTCTAGTTTGCGCTGCGGCGTTTGCGACTCTTGCGGCGGCTCCTGCCCCTCAGGGCTCGGGCTATCACCAGTTGAAGAAGTTGACGCTCGGCGGTGAAGGCGGATGGGATTACCTCTCCGCCGATCCCGTTTCGCATCGTCTCTTCATCTCGCGGGGCACGCACATCATGGTTGTGGATGCCGACGGCACCGTCGTCGGCGATATCCCCAACTTGCAAGGAACCCACGGCGCGCAACTGGTGCCGGAGCTTGGCCGAGGATTTTCCAGCAATGGACGTTCTAATTCGGTAACCATCTTCGATCTGAAAACGCTCGCGCCCATCAGCGAAGTCAAATTGCCGGCCGCGGACGGCCCGGATGGTTTCATGTACGACCCTGCATCGAAGAACGTTTTCGTGTTCAACGCCCGCAGCCACGATGCCACAGCGGTGAACGCCAAGACGGGTGAAGTGGGAGGAACGGTCCCGCTTGGCGGCAAGCCCGAAGCCGCGGCGGCCGATGGCGCGGGCCATGCGTGGGTCAACATCGAAGACAAGGCGCAGCTTGTGGAATTTGATTCCAAAGAATACAAGGTGCTCAACACTTCGCCTCTGCCGAATTGCGAGGAACCGACTGGGATGGCGATCGACATCGCCCACAAGCGGCTGTTCATCGGCTGCCACAGCAAAGTCATGCTCGTGACGGATTACGCGGGCAAAGTGGTTGCCAGCGTTCCCATCGGCCAGGGCGTGGACGCCGCTTCCTTCGATCCGGCAACCGGGTTTGCATTCGCCTCCTGCGGCGACGGCACGATCACCGTGGCGCATGAGGATTCACCGGACAAATACACCGTCGTGGAAACAATTTCGACGCAGCGGGGCGCGCGAACCATGGCGCTCGACACCGCGAACCATCGCGTCTTCACCGTCACGTCCGATTTTGGTCCGCCACCGGCGGCGACCGCCGACAATCCGAATCCACGGCCATCGCAGGTTCCCGGCACATTTACGTTGCTGATTTACGGCAGGTAGGGCGTCGAACTGAGTCTCGGTGGCACAGGCTTCAGCCAGTGGGGGTTAGTCCTTGCAAGGTCAAAAACCCACAGGCTGAAGCCTATGCCACTCTTCCCCATCATCCACCTGGAAATGTGCGCTAAGTTTAGAGGAGACGCACTCACTTTGTAGGATCACTTGAGGGAGCGTTCGCGGCGCCGCCTCGAGGCGCGGGATATTCCGCCTCGTGGAACGTGCCGATAAACCAGTGGCCGTTCAGTTTGGTCACCATGAGGATCATCAGGCCCTTGCGAGGCGGAATCTCCGATCCGTCCGCCGTTTTCGTTCCGGTGATGACGGTGTCGGCATCGACAGCCGCCAATTCCGGAGTGAAAAAGCGAATGCTTTTCACGGTGTCGGTCCGCTGCGAGTCTTTCAGATTCCCGTGAAAAAGCGACGAAAACCATTTTTCAATATCCGCGCGGCCATGGCTGTGCCTTCCGCCCATGTTCGTGAAGTCTGCGTCCTCCGCAAATGTAGTCGCGACGCCATGCGCATCGTGACGGCTGAAATTTTCGGAGAAATCGGCGCACACCTGTTTGATGGCGGCCGAATCCGCTTCCGCGGCGTTCGGCTGGTTTTGTGCAGGAGCGGCACACGGCAGCGCTAGAAGGACCAGCGAAATCACGGGAACCGTGATAATGGATGGAAAACGCATGGTGTCCTCCACACAGAAAAAAGTTTAGCGAGTCACGTTGTCATTTGTCGGCGCAATCATACGCCACTTCAACTTCCTTGCGGACATTTTCATCATTCGTGTGAGGATGCGCAAGCGACAGCGCGGAGCAAATATGATTGACAAAACGTTTAAACGGCAACAAGCTCTGCACCTGAACGCTTGACCCCACCTGAAATCGATTCAGCGCAGTCGGCACGGGAGGAGAATCAAATGAGATCATTTCGAATTCTGATCGGGATTTTGCTGTTGATCGGGGCTGGCGTAGCCGCGAGGCGCACCCTGAGCGGGCGGTCCGGACAAGCCGCCGGCGCCGCTGCAACGTCGTCGCAAGCATCCACGGGAACTTTCCCAAAAGATGTCAACGCGAATACGGGCAACCGCCTTCCCGCCGTCAAACGCGATGATCTGGACGATGCCGGAAAGAAATTCTTCGATTCGAGAGGACAGGTGGATTCCTTCGGACCGGGTGGACTACGGCTCTATAGCCTGCCCGTGGCGGAGCAGATGGGCGAAGTGAATGATTTCCTTCGCCACAAATCCGGCCTCGATCCTCGGCTCGTGGAGTTGGCGATCCTGGTCACAGCGCGAGAGCAAGACTGCGAATATGTTTGGACCGCGCATGAGCCGCAGGGTCTGAAGGCAGGCTTGCAGCAGCAGACGATCGACGTCGTGAAATACCGCAAATCCACGGAAGGGCTCGCGGAGAAAGATGCGGTGGTCATCGCGCTAGGCCGCGAGGCGATCGGCAAACATCACGTGAGTTCCGCCACCGCAGCCCGCGCGCTCAGCCTGTTCGGCAATCAGGGGCTCGTCAATATTGCTTCCCTGATCGGCGATTACGCCTCTACCGCAATTTTACTGAATACGTTCGACCAGCACGTGCGCCCAACCGATAAGCCGCTGCTGCCGATTCCGTAGTAGCACAGGCTTCAGCCTGTGGGTTTTGCTTGCGGTGAGAACGACTGTGCTTCAACAAAAACCAACAGGCTGAAGCCTGTTCTACCAAAACCCAAATCACTTCGCCTCGGCGTAAAATCGCTTGACCGCGTCTCCGACCCAGCCGGGATTTTCCCAATCAGGATATTTCGCGCGAAATTCCACGGACAGCAACTTCTCTGATTCCTCGACAGACTTCCCCTGAGCTTTGAGTTCCGCGACGCGCGATTGCACGGCTTTGAGGTACGTACGCTCGATGCCGATGAGCGATGCGTCGCCTACTTCGCCGTGGCCGGGAACGATCGTGCGCGGGTGTAGCTCATCGAGCTGATCCAGGATGGACAGCCAGTTTTTTCCGCTCGCGTCCGCATCCGGAAAGATGGGGAAAAATCGATTGATCACCGCATCGCCCGTGAAGAGTACTCCATCTTCCTCGACGAAAATAAAGCTATCGCCGCGCGTGTGCGCAGGCCCAAGCCAAAGTAGCCTCACCGTGATTCCACCCAAATCGAGTTTTGCTTCCTTATCGAAAAGGATGTCGGGCGGGCGGGGCTTGACGTCCTGAAGGAGCGCTTTCAAATCCGGAGTCCTTTGACTGAAATTATGGATGAACTCCGGCTGCTTTCGATCGACTTCCTCCTGTTGCACCTCGGGACGAATCACAATGGTATTCGCAGGGAACGCTTGCACGCCGGTCATGTGCTCCGGATGGAAATGAGTCGTCGTGAAATACAGATCGGTATTCTTGCTGACCTTGGCGAGTTCGCGCAGAACGGTCTGGCCATTTCGAGGCCCCATTCCAGCGTCAACGATCAGCGTCGCCCGATTCCCGACGATGATGCCGATGTTGGGCACGAGGTTCACGCGCCCGTCCGGGATCACATAGACATGCTCCGACACCTTGATCGTCTTATTTTCCTGCACGAGAGGCGGAGGTTGAGATTGATTGTGGCCGAGCGGCGCCGTCTCCTGCAGGTTGTTCGCAATCGCTGCAACCGTCACGCCCAGGATTCCCAAAAGGGCGAGGGCTAGGAATGTCGTGAATCTACGATGGTTCGAGCGTGATCCCATAATTTGTTCTCCTTCAGTTGAATCGCAATCAGTGGAGATAGCAGATAATGTGTACGCCGAATGCTATGGCGACCGCTCTGTCCTGTCAATCGGTATGACTTTCTAGTGGGGCAGCCACTCTTGGCTGTCCGCTTTTCCCCCCGCGGAGACAGAACCGGACAGCCAGGAGTGGCTGTCCCGCAAAAATCGCGATTTGCCGGTGATGATTCGAGAAAGAATAATTTGGTTCAATTGGAATAAGGTTGAGTGTATAAGTGTGCCCACAAGGGAGGTGGCTATGAAACGGCTCCTCGCGATTTTTTTCGTTATCGGTGCGATTTGTTTCGGCACGTGGTCGGCAGAAAGAGCAGTCACGTTCGCGGAGGGCGGCGGCGGAGACGCCGCGGCGCTTCAGGCCGACACTGCTTTGCAATTAGCTCTCAAAAAAAAGGACGCGAAGGCCGTTGGCGTGCTCCTGGACCAGTCGTTTACCTGGACCAATGAGGCTGGCCAAACCCTGACGAGCGCGCAATTCCTGCGAGACGCGGCGGCAGGAACGGCAGTGGGCGACACCGAGTACAACGACGTGAAGGCGCGCGATTACGGACAGCTCGCCGTCGTCACGGGGATCGGCAAACGCACGGCGCACGCGGGCACATTTTTTGCGCGCATCTGGGTGAAGCGGCCGGCCGGCTGGCTGCTCCTCACCCATCAGGACACTGCCATCCTTACGAAGGGTTTGCCCACTCAGCAAGGGGCTGCCGCCGGAAAAGCTCCGGCCGTTGCGTCCGACTGCGAAAATCCATGCCGTAGCCTTCCCTACTCGCCGAAAACAGCGGAACAAAAAGAAGTCGTCAAGGCCTATCAGGCCGTGGAGACAGCGGTCACGTCCCACGACGCCAAGACCTGGGCCTACCACGTGGCCGACGAGTTCGTCGGAATCGGCCGTCAGTACACGGGATCGCCCGACACAAAAGCGGGACGCGTGGGGCAAATTGGAATCACCACCAATCGCGTCATTTTGCCAAAAATGCTCTGGGGCGAGTCGTACGTCTTCGGCGATGCGGCCATCATTATTGCCGACCACCAGCCGGTTGGCGAACCGCCGTATCACGTCATTCGCGTGTGGGTGAATCGAGACGGCCGCTGGCAACTCTTTCACAGGCAGGAGACCACCATCAAGGGAACACCGCCGGCCAAAGACAAGGAAAGTTAAGTTCTGACTGAATCGGAAAGATTTTCCGGGGGAATTCGGGTGCATCACGTTCTGGTCTACGGCGATTCGCTGACTTGGGGAATCGTTCCGAACACGCGCAAAAGATTTCCCTTTGACGAACGCTGGCCGGGAGTTCTCGAAAATAAATTGAATGAGCTTGGCCCTCGCGTGCGCCTCATCGAGGATTGCTTGAATGGCAGGCGCACCGTTTGGGAAGATCCGTTCAAGCCGGGGCGCAACGGTTTCGTGGGTTTGGCGACGTGCATCGAAAAACATTCCCCGCTGGCGCTGGTGATCCTGATGCTGGGGACAAACGATTTTCAGTTTTCGCATCCCTACAACAACGCGTGGTCAGCCGCTCAGGGCATCGTGACCCTGGTCAATGAAATCCGGAAGGCGCCGATCGAGCCTGGAACGCCAATTCCTCCGATCCTCGTGATTTGTCCTCCACCGGTTTGCTCTCCGAAGGGCGTCCTCGCCGAGAAATTCTCCGGCGCGGAACAAAGGTGCGCCGGCCTGGCCGATGCTTATCGAGCAGTGGCCTCGGATCTCGGCTGTCATTTCTTTGACGCCGCGAGCGTGACTTCGAGCAGCCGCGTGGACGGCATTCACCTTGACGCGGACCAGCAGCTGGCCCTTGGACGCGCGCTTGCGGACGTGCTGGCTTCGATCTTGCCGAGAGCGTAAATGGGGTTTAGTAGCACAGGCTTCAGCCTGTGGGGTTTGGTCCACGCAAGGACAAACCCCCACAGGCTGAAGCCTGTGCTACTAAAACCGAATCCGTTAGCTCGTGATCACTGGTTTCGCGGCGAGGGGTTGCGGCTTCAAGATTTCGTCGATGAGAAAAAGGTCGGTGAGCAGAGCGCGCAGATGGATAGAAGCGTTCAGGTTATCGATCAACTGGGAGCTGATGACGGCTTGCGCGAGAACCAGGTGAATCGTGGCGAGCGAATCGAGAGCGTCTTTTTCCAGCACGGCCAGAAATGCGTGGTAGCGTTCGGCGGGCTGAAGATTTTCCTGCCTCACCGCCCGCGAGTACGCTTCGGCCAATCCCGTTAGCGCTTCGACCGCGCGATTCAAGAACTCGCGCACTTGCGAACTGGCTTGGCTGTTTTCCTTGCCGGAAAGTCCCTGCCCCGCATAGGCGAGCATGAACTCGTAACACTCTTCGATCGAGCTACAACGGGCAATTACATCTTCGCGCCCCATCTATGCGGGAGCTTTCTTCGATTCGGGACGCGCCGTCGCGGGCGCAGTTTCCGCAACAGGCCAGCGTTGCGGGTCGTGGTGTTCGAGGTACTGTTCGCGGCTCATCCAGCCGAAGATCATCGACTTGGTGATGAAGAATTTTTCCGGGCGGATCGCCATGTAGATGTGCACCGTGACGAGCGCGACAAATCCGACGCCCGCGAGCCCGTGCAGCACATACATCCAGCCCCAGGTCATATCGCTGAACAGATACGGATTGCGCGGGAAGAAGGGCGTACGCACGCGCTTCATCATGAACAGGCCCGTGCCGATTACGGCTAGCCCGGCCAGCATCACCACCAGGTGGTACAGCTTATTTTCCAGCGGATACTTCGCGAATTTCCGCGGTTCGGGAGCGGCTTGCCCCATACCGCGCTTCATTCTCCGTCCAGCGTCCTCGATGTCTACCTTGTCCGGCCAGATGGACCAGAAGTCCTGACTCAGGAAAGCATCGAAAATGTGATAGACGACGGAAATCGAAAGAACGATTCCCGCGATCCAGTGGTAGGTGACCCACGGAAACTGGACGCCCACTTTGGGGAGAAACGCGGTGAACAGCAGGGCAAGCATGGCCAGCGCCATGATCGCGTGAAACAGCCGCGCGCTGAGATTGTGGCGGGGAACGCGTTCGGGAATTCGCGCCGCGGCCGCGCCGGAAACGCCAGAAGTGGCCGCCGAATGCGCAGGCTTGGCCCAAATGCTCACGTAAAGCGCATGGACGATCAGAAACAGCAATGCCCCGATTGCGGAAACCCACAAGAGGATCCAGGAAATATGGATCGGCACCTGCTGTCCCCACGGACTTTGCGCCCACTGAATGAGGTTCAAGTTTCCTCCTACGCAGTCGTGCCACGAATCGCGCGCTTCACCAGATTTCTCAACAGCGGCACCTTGAAGCCGTTATATTGCAGGGGTTCGGCTCCCCTTATCGCGATCTGTCCGGCCATTTCAGCAGTCTCTTCGGTGCACGGCTTGCCGACCACCGCGGCCTCGACCGCCGTCAGCCGGACCGGATGAGCGGCCACGCCGTTCGCCGCGAGGCGAATCCGCTGGATCGTGCCGCCCGACATCACTACGGCCGCCGCCACGTTGACCAAAGCAAAATCCCACACGGCGCGGTCTCGAACTTTTTCGAAATAAAATTGCGCGCCGGCCCAAGTGGATGGGATTCGAATGGTCGTCAGCAGATCGCCCGGTTGCAGGATCGTCATCCTGGTAATGTCGGTTGCAGGGCCGATGAAGTAATTTTCGGCGTCAACGACGCGCTCGCCCTTTGGCGTTCGAATGACAAATTTGGCATCGAGGGCGATCAGCGCAGGCGCCGTGTCGGAAGGATTGACGGCCACGCAGCGATTGGCATCGAAGATCGCATGCTCGCGATTCAGGCCCGTCGGCGTATCCGCATAGCAAATGTTTCCGCCGGCGCGATAACACGGCCAGCCGCCTCTGTAATACCAGCAACGGGCATCCTGGGAAACGTTGCCGCCGATTGTGCCCTGATTGCGAATCTGCGGCGAGGCAGCCGCCTCCGCCGCATTCGGCAGGATGCTGAACTTCTCCCGAACCATGGGATGGCGGACCACTTCGGTGAGCGTGGTCATCGCGCCAATCTCGAGGCCATCGCCCGCCGGACGCACGCCGCGCAGTTCTCTGACCTGGCTCAGATCGATGACCACTTCGGGGCGCTTGATCCGGTCCTTGAACCAGTCAAAGCTGTCGAGGCCGCCGGCCAGCACCCAAGCCTTTGCGCCGTGCCGAGCCTGAAGAGCGAGCGCGTCATCGACTGACGTGGGTTGGAAGAGTTCGAACGCTGGTATTACGTCATGAATGACAGCCATTTTCCGTTCTCCTCATTGCTTGCAGTCGAGCCGTTCCGGTCATGGCCTACCCATCGTTTCCGTGACACAGGAGCTTAAATGTTGGATCTCAGCGGATCCTGAGCCGGCTTGCCCAATTCCAGTGAAGCCAGGATCACATCGGAAGTTACAGGCGCCCGGCGGAAGACCTCGTCACCGAGAGCATCTGAAAGTGCGTTCAGGATTGCGGCACAACCGCCTCCCACAGGCGGCTCGCCAATGCCGCGCGAACCGATGGGCGTCTCCGGGTCTGGAATTTCAACTGCCGCCCATGCCATATTGTCCGGAATGTCCAAAATCGTCGGCGGCTTGGTGTGGTGAAAACGCCTGGATACGGCCAAGCCGTAATGCTGATCGTAGACCCACTTCTGGCCGATGGTGTGACCGATGCCCAGGATCGAGCGCCCGAGAATCTGTCCGCCGAGCGCCCGCGGATGGAGCACGGTGCCCACGTCGGCATAAGCCAGAAAATCCAAAATGCGATACTGGCCGGTTTCGACGTCGGCTTCAATTTCAGCAAATGTGGCGACGAAGGAAAATGTATTGCCATCGTGCGGGTACTTGTCCTTCGCAACGGCCAGCAGGCCCTGGCCTGCCAGCGCTGTGGCTGACACCACTGTGAATTTATTTATATCCGGAGGCAGGTCGTGGCCATCGTATGCGCCTCCCAGTTGGATCGCGCGCTGAGCCGCGTGGGCCAGAGTCATGCCCCCGCCTCCGCCTTTTCGGGAGACGCGTTCGTTGGCAACCACGTAATCCTCGGGCTTGCCGCCGAGATCCTTGGCGGCAATCTGTTGCAGCTTCGCGATGGCGTCTGACGCCACGGCGTGCGCTGCGCGCGTCATGGCATGCGTCGTTTGGCTGCCGCCGGAGGGGCAAGTCCACGGCAAGTTCTTCGACGTGTTGCCCCAGGTGATATCGCACTTTTCCCACGGCACGCCGAGGAGTTCCGCGACGACGCGATGCACGTCGGTCCAGGATTCTGTCCCCAGATTGCCGACTCCCGATTGGATGTAGACGCGGCCGTCGGGCTTGATGACGAACAGGCCGTCAAAGCCGACGGTGCCACCGGAGTAACAGCTGATCGATACGCCGACACCGCGCACCTTTGAGCCGTTGCGCTTGCCGGTGTTCACTTTTCTTTCATTCCACTTGAATTGCTCGGAGCCGCGGTCGAGCGCTTCCTTGATGAAGGCGCTCGTCGCATATTGCTGCTTGCCCGCCACGAGCGGTCCGAACGGGGCTTTGCCCTCAGGGGAATTCATGCGGCGGATGGCCACCTGATCCACGCCGAGCTTTCGCGCGGCTTTGGCGATGACCGGTTCCATGATGGCGATCCCCTGCATTCCGCCGGGCGAACTCTGCGAAGTGCGCGGGGGCGTGTTCGTCAAGACCGTCACACCACGCCAGCGCATCGCTTGCGGCTGGTAAAGAACGGAGACGATTCGTCCCGAGGAAAACGCATCGCCCACCATATCGTACGGGCCGTTGTCGCAGACCACGTACATGTCGATGGCCG
Source organism: uncultured Acidobacteriota bacterium (assembly GCA_963832265.1). Classification (GTDB taxonomy): domain Bacteria; phylum Acidobacteriota; class Terriglobia; order Acidiferrales; family UBA7541; genus Palsa-360. The sequence continues at coordinate 602,351 of CAWHTN010000020.1, read as the reverse complement.
TGATGCGGCCTTCCTTGGTGAATCCAACCTTCATGCGGCCGTGCAGGCTGGGGCGCGCGCGGCCGATGGCATTCTCCTCTTCGCGAGTGATGCGCATCATGACCGGAGCGCCGGTCTTTTTCGACAGGAGCGCGGGGATCACGAGGGTGATGTCGCCGGTAATCTTGCTGCCAAATCCTCCACCAGTATACTCACTGATAAATACGACGTTGCTGACGTCGATGCCCAGCCACCGCGCGATCGCCGGGACAGTCTGCGCAGTGCTCTGCGTGCCGGTGTGAACGTAGACCTTGCCGTTCTGCCAGTACGCCATCGTGCTGCGAGTCTCCAGGCACTGGTGGCTCGTGTTGGGCGTAACGAAAGTCTCGTCCAGGACCAGCGCCGCGTTCTTCAATCCGGCCTCGAAATCGCCGACGTGCCACTCCTCGGTTTCCTTGCCGAGCGGCAAACGGCCGGACTTGGCCTCCTCGAAATCTTCATCGGTCCACTTGAGGGTGTGCAGTTCGGGCGGCGTCACAGCGGGCCGTTCCCCAGGCTTCGGCGGAGGCGGCGGCACGCGAACCCAAACATTTCCGTCGGTCCGTGCGTTCGGGCCGCCGGGCCGCAGACTCACCAGCGGATCGACGACGAACGGCAGCGGCTCGAGATCGATTTTGATTTTTTCAATGGCTTCGGCGGCGGTGAGTTCGTCGATTGCAGCCACGGCAAGAATCGGCTGGCCCTGAAACAGCGGCTCATTGGTCAGCGCCAGAAATCCCCTGGGGTTGGCCTTGATCACATTGCCGTTATCGTTGATGCTGTCGGCCGGAGCGGGCAGATCGTTCGCGGTGAGAATCGCTTTGACTCCGGGCATCGCCAGCGCCGCGCTCGCGTCGATGCTGCGGACGCGCGCATGAGGCATCGGGCTAAGCGCCAGCTTGCAGAAGAGCATGCCATCCGCGCGATAATCCTCGGCGTATTTCGCCTTGCCCGTTACCTTCGCGTAGAGGTCGCCGGTGGTGTAGTTCTTGCCGATCACCTTGTATTTATTTGGTGGCGTTACGTTTGGCATGTTTACGCCTTCCTCAGATTCTCTGCGCCGCGCATCATCGCGGTGAGAATCTTGTCGTAGTCCTGGCACCGGCACAGATTGCCGGAAATACCGTGAGCGAGTTCCGCGCGCGTGGGATTGGGATTCGTTTTCAGAAATCCAACCGTCGCCATCATGAAACCGGACATGCAGAACGCGCACTGGAAGCCTTGTTCGTCGATGACGCCCTGCTGCACTGGGTGCAGCGTGCCATCGGCCTTGGCGAGGCCTTCGATCGTCTGGATTTTTTTGTCCCGCACGGTATGCGTGAACACCGAGCAGGAGTAGTACGGCACATCGTCAATGAGCACCGTGCAAGCGCCGCATTCGGCTTGATCGCAACCGATCTTCGTGCCGGTGAGGCCGAGCTTATAGCGGAGCGTCATCACCAGCGTCTCTTGCTTCATGACGTCAACGCGCCGCTGCTGGCCGTTGACATTCAAAGTGATCAGCCGGTCGACCGCGCCCGGCGCCGATGCCTGCGCCCACACTTTGGAGACGCGGAACAGATAACTTGTTGAGGACACGACGCCCGTCGCAATGACGCTCTTGATTACGTCCCGCCTCGAAATTTGATTCGATGTGTTTGGAGCGGAACAGCCGGGGTCCGTCAGTTCATGGTCTGCCATCGGAACTCCCTCGAATAAGGATTTGCTTTGATATAACCCCGGAGGCAAGCGTCTGTCAACGATATAAATAATATGGACTTAGGGTTGGCCGGCGTTGGGAAGGCCAATTCCCCGATTGGCCTGTTGCCGGGCGCCATTCGGGAGAATGGCGATCCCGGGGCCGACGATGCGTAATGTGGGGCGTGCTGAAATTCCCGCCCCACACCGGTCGCGTCTCAATCCCTTAATCGGCCGCTACGGATTTTCCTTCGGATGCGAGAATCGTCTTGATGTCGAGGCCAAGCCCTTTCGCTACGCCGGTTCCGTACGCCGGATCGGCTTTGTAGAAGTGTTTGACTTGCAATTCCTGGATGCGCTTCGGAGTTTGACCGAGGTTGCCGACGATGTTGCTAATCAATCGCTGCTGCGCATCGGCGGGCATCAAACGGAACAGATCTCCGGGCTGGGTGTAGTAGTCGCTATCGCTGCGGTGATCGTGCCGCGCCACCGTGCCGCTCACCATTTTCGGACGCTCGACGTACTTGAGATCTTGCGTCGGGCCGCCGAAGCTGTTGGGTTCGTAGTTTACTTCCGGGCCGCCGTTTCCGTCGAAACGCATCGCGCCGTCTTTGTTGTAGGTGTGGTAAGGGCACTGGGGCTTGTTCACCGGCAGGGAATCGTAATTCACGCCAAGCCTGTAGCGGTGCGCGTCCGGATACGAAATCAGGCGCGCTTGCAGCATTTTGTCCGGCGAAAATCCCATGCCTGGGACGACATTCCGCGGCTCGAAGGCGGCTTGCTCGACCTCGGCGAAATAGTTCTCCGGGTTGCGGTTTAATTCCAACTCGCCGGCTTCGTGCAGCGGATAGTCCTTGTGCGGCCAAACTTTGGTGAGGTCGAATGGATTGATGTGGTACGTCTCCGCATCCTTCTCCGGCATAATTTGCACCGACACGCGCCACTTCGGAAAGTTTCCTTCCTTGATGGCGTTGAATAGATCGCGCTGGGCGTAGTCCGGGTCAATCCCGCGCATGGCGTTGGCGGACTCGGCATGGAAATTCTTGATTCCCTGCTTGGTTTTGAAGTGCCATTTCACGTAGAAGAGCTCGTTCTTTTCGTTGATCAGGCTGTACGTGTGGCTGCTGAAGCCGTCCATATGACGGTAGCCATCCGGCGTGCCGCGGTCGGAGAAAAGAATTGTCACCTGATGCAACGACTCCGGAGACAGAGACCAGAAATCCCACATCATGGTGGGCGACTTCAGATTCGTTTCCGGATCGCGCTTTTGTGTGTGGATGAAATCTCCGAATTTCAAGGGATCGCGGATGAAAAATACCGGCGTGTTGTTGCCGGTCATGTCCCAATTGCCTTCGTCCGTGTAAAACTTCAGCGCGAACCCGCGCGGGTCGCGCTCGGTGTCCGCCGATCCTTTCTCCCCGCCCACCGTGGAGAAACGGATGAACGTCGGCGTCTTCTTTCCCACCGCGCTGAACAGCTTCGCTGTCGTGTACTTGGCGATCTCCTTGCTCGTGCAGACAAAATGCCCGTGCGCGCCCGATCCTTTGGCATGCACCACGCGTTCGGGAATCCGCTCGCGGTTGAAATGAGCCATCTTTTCAAACAGCAGGAAATCTTCAAAGACCACGGGGCCGCGCGGCCCCACGGTGAGCGAATTTTGGTTGTCGCCTACCGGACGGCCTGCGTCCGTCGTCATGATTTTCTTCTCTTCCGCCATTGTTCCTCCTCAGTGGACTCGCAACCCGCGCGGCATGGTTGTCTTGCTCGCCGGGCTGCGAGACTGGCCAAAGCCTATACGCTCCGCCGCTATACTTCCAATATATACTTCGCCTATCATGGATAGGCTGCGCCTATGGCAGATGCCCGAAAATAGATCAGGGAGCGCCTCCACCATGGAATTGCACCAACTCCGCTACTTCTGCGCCGTCGCCGAAACCGGCTCCTTCAGCCGCGCGGCCGAGCAATCCCACGTCGCCCAGCCATCTCTATCCCAACAGATCCTCAAGCTCGAAGCCGAGCTTGGCGCCCGCCTGTTCGACCGCCTCGGCCGCACCGTCCGCCTCACCGATCTCGGCGAGACTTTTCTTCCTCGCGCCCGAGCTGTTCTCCGCGAACTCGAGGCCGCCAAAGGCGACGTCCGGGAGCGCAAGGATTCCATCGGCGGCCCGATCACTATCGGCGTGATTCCCACTGTCGCGCCCTATTTCCTCCCGCCGCATCTCACTTTGTTCACGCGCCAATTTCCCCAAGTCGAGGTCACTGTGGTCGAAGAAATCACTCCCGTCCTGCTGGAGCGTCTGCGCGCCAGCAGAGTGGATGTGGCCCTCCTCGCGCTGCCCATTCGCGGCCACGAGTTCGATGCTTTTCCGCTGCTCACCGAACGGCTGTTCGCCGCGCTCCCGTACAAGCATCCGCTCGCGAATCGGCGCTCTGTGTCCCTGAAGGATCTCCGCAAGGAATCGTTTCTGCTGCTTCGCGACGGCCACTGCTTCCGTGACACGGCCGTTGCCGCTTGCGACCGCGCGCGAGTCAATCCGCAGGTTATCTTCGAGAGCGGGCAATTCAGCAGCATCCTCAGCATGGTGGGGACCGGCATGGGCGTTTCCATCGTTCCCGAAATGGCCATTGAGAAGCGCGCCCACTGCCGCTATGTCCGCATCGCCGACGACGAAGCTGCGCGCACCATTGGCGCCGTCGTTCTCCGCGGCCGCTCGCTCACTCGCGTCCACCATGCTTTCCTCGCACACCTCCGCGCCGCGGGCGCCGCATCGCCTTCTTGATCGCGCGATTTTATTTAATTTTTGTTTTTCGCGACACCGGCGTCTCAACGCGCGGTTCCTAGATTCTGAATTCCTGTTCAGACATCCCCGCTAATTCCCTGCCACGTGAATGTAGCCGCGAGCCTGGAGATTCATAATCGTCGTCATGGCCCACTGATCGATTTGGATTTCGGGATTGATCGTGGCCATATCGAATTTCCTTGACATCACTCCCTGGCCGCAAACGCGGAAGTCGACGCCTGCCTGCTTCATGGTGTGGATCAAAGAAATATTCGGATTGTCGTGGCCGTCTTTAAGAGCTTTAAAGGCCGCATTGTTCAGAGCGATGTCGGTCCCCTCCTGGTGAAATACCACGACGAATTTTCGGTGATCGGCCGGGACGCCGCCCTTAGCGAGCGTGTTGAAAAATCGTGAGATGAAGGTGAGAGCGGGATTCACTTCATCGACTTTCGAGGAAGCTTTGCCGATATCGAAGACAATCTTGTAGGTCAGACTTGGATCGGGCATCTCATGTTCGTTGGGGAAATCGATGGCGGAATCTACGCTTGGTATGGGCAAGGTTTGCGCCGATTGCGCATGCGCTGAGCCCGGAAGGGCAATCAAGATTGCAAATGCTGCCACAGCTCCGATCCACATTGTCCTCATTTTGCTCTCCATAAACTGGGGTTTTCGTTTGGAACGCGCAGAACCGTCGTTATTCTACATCTTTCAATCCGGCCTCAATGAATTCTTTTCGCGTTTAGCAGGACAGCCACTCTTGGCTGTCCGCGTATTCGCTGCTGAGATTGTGCGGGACAGCCAAAAGTGGCTTCCTCTTCCCAGCGACTTAACTATTCGCGAAGGAAAATACCTCATATTGTCATTCCGAACGAAGTGAGGAATCTCTCTTTGATTTGAGCCCGAAGAAAGAGAGATTCCTCGGCACGCAGCGTGCCTCGGAATGACAGGTGTTTAGTTTTTCCGCAAACCGTTACAACTTTGCAGCCGCGCCGCCATCAATATTGAGCATCTCCGCGGTTATGAAACGCGATTCGTCGGAAGCGAGAAACAGCATGGCGCTCGCCACGTCCTCCGCGTAACCCGGTCCTTTGATGAGCTGCCACATCTCGAAGTGGCGCGCGAAGACGTGCTCGCCGGCGGCGGTGGTGAGACGCCGGGTGAGAATTTGGCCGGGACGGACGCAGTTGGCGCGGATGTTGTGGCGTCCGCCCAGGCTCGCGATATAGCGAGTAAAACCCTCGAGGCCCGCTTTGGCGGCGATGTACGATGCCGAAGGAAGAGCGGGATGCCGTTCAAAAACGGCCTCGCTCACTCCTGACACGGACGCCAGGGAAGACACATTGACGATTGAGCCGCTCCCGGCCTTGATGAGATGCGGCCACGCCGCCCTGCAAGTGAGGAAGCAGGCGGTCAGATTCACTCGCAGAACGCGATCCCAGGTCTCATCGGATTCCGCGGGAAACATTTCGCGGGCGCCGCCTCCGGCGTTGTTGATGAGGACGTGCAAGCCGCCATAGAGGTTGACGGTTTGGGCGACGGCCGCTTCCACGGCCGCGCGGTCGGTGACATCGCACGGGAGAAATGTGACGTCCCCGCCCTCGGCGCGGATTGCCTCCTGGACCGCGTGACCTTCTGTTTCCCGGCGGGCCAGAATCGTTGCCTTTGCTCCTTCTTGCGTGAAGCGGCGAGCGGTGGCTTCGCCGATTCCGCTGTTGCCACCGGTGATCAGGGCCACTTTGCCGTGCAGCCTGCCTGCCATTCGTTTGTCTCCTTCGAGTAGCACAGCCACTCTTGGCTGTGCGATTTTGTAAGTCGCACGTGCAATGGATCCGGCCCAACGACGATCGCAAAACCCGCACAGGCAAGAGTGGCTGTGCTACTTGAACCGATCAATTTGCCGGCTGAGATAGCGACTTCGAGCGAGCTGTCAATTTCCAAATGTCACGAAGCACGGTGGACGGGTTTCATGTCCTTTACCGAGCTGATGATTTCTTCGCAGCGAGTCCTTGGAAAAACACGCATCGCCAGCGACTGGAACTTGGTTGACAATTCTTGCCAGGTCAGCGGGTTTTCCGGGTCGCCCTTCGGATAACGGATATGTTTTTCAAACTGTTTACCGTTCGTCAGATGAATTTGCACGATGGCGGGCCATTCCTCGGGAAAGTTTTTTTCGATGCGGTTATCTTTTTGCAGGACCACTTTGCCCATCAAGTTTTTAATCTGCGGCGAATGGAAACTGTCGCCGGTGAATTGATCGAGGCCGGCCGCGCGATCGGTCAGGGCCACCGCGGCGCCATAGGGCATGGAGAATTGCGCGTCGACAACATTCGTTGGAGCGTATTTTCGTTTTCGAGGCTCGCACACAAGCGGCCATCCGGCTTCCAGGACAGCGATTTCGATGCGCTCGACCTGCTCGGGATGAATATCATGCTGGGTAGCAAGCTCGATGAGTCCGTCGATGGGAGCCTGCATGTAACGGCAGCACGCGTGGGGCTTGATGCTGGTCCTCATGATTTCAAAATCTTGTCCCAGGTCTTGCGTAACCAGTTCGGGTTTTGACTTTCGCGAATACGCCCAAAGGAAACCATCGCGGCCTTCGAGAATCGTGGTGGGGCCTTGAAAACCTTCCGCGGCGAGATTCGCGGCCAGGATTCCGTTTTGCGCGGCGAGTCCCGGATGCAGCCGCTTGGTCCACGTGCCGTCCGCCAGAAACTCCAGGGAACCGGCGGCCATGCTGCCGGCTATTCCAACGGCGGAAAGCATTTGCTCCTCGCTCAGACGCAGGAGTTTGGCCGCGGTCACTGCCGCGCCAAAAACGCCGCAGGTCGATGTGGGATGGAATCCCAATTCGTAATGAAATTTCGGCTGCAGCGCCATTCCCAGGCGCGTGGCGACTTCGTATCCGGCGACGACCGCGGCCACAAATTGGGCAACGTCAATGTCCGGATGAATTTCACTCAGCGCGATGGCTGTCGAAAACATCACGACGCCCGGATGGATGGAACCGGCCTGATGGGTATCGTCGAGTTCCACGCTATGAGCCGCGGCGCCGTTCGCCAGCGCCGCGAATCCCGGCGACGATTGCGAGGCTGTACCAATTACGGTACAAGGGCCCTGGGACGCCGAGCGAGCCAGCATCCGGTAAATCGGCTGGGAGGATTCCGTGAGCGAGCCGGCGATGGCGACGCCAAGATAGTCGAGGAGCAAATACTTGACGCGTTCGACGACTTCACCGCTCAAATCCTTGGAATTGAGCGCGTGAGAAAAAGACACGAGCGTCCGAGTTATCGGGTCCATGATTTCACCGTTCCGCGGAATGCCGGCCTTGGTTAAGATACCCTATAAATTCATTTCTGCTATCCTGCCGTCTTGCCGTTTGTGAATTTAAGCGATTGCTTATCCTTTGGGACAGAGTTTACGCTAGCGCTCGCCCTGGGACGAGGTCTTCCGTTGAATCCAATGAATAGCTCTGTGGATGAATCGCACGAAGAACTAAAATCCGCCGTACGCGAATTGTGCCGCGAATTTCCCGACATTTATTGGCGGGAGCTCGACGAGAAGCGCGCCTATCCCGAGGCCTTCGTCCAAGCCCTGACACATGCCGGGTATATGGCTACGCTGATTCCCGAGGAATACGGCGGCGCCGGTCTCGGCGTTACGGAAGCTTCCGTCATTCTCGAAGAGATCCACCACTGCGGCGGAAATGCCGCGGCGTGCCACGCGCAGATGTACATCATGGGCACGCTTTTGCGGCATGGATCGGAGGCGCATAAGCGGCAATATTTGCCGAAGATCGCCGATGGCTCTCTTCGACTGCAAGCGTTCGGAGTGAGCGAACCGAATACGGGCACCGATACCACGCAGCTGAAAACCATGGCGGTAAGAAATGGCGACCGCTATGTGATCAACGGGCAGAAAATTTGGATTTCGCGCGCCGAACATTCCGACCTGATGCTGCTGCTGGCGCGCACCACTCCGGTGGACCAGGTGAAGAAACGGACCGAAGGCCTCTCCACCATTTTGGTCGATCTTCGCCAGGCCGTGGGTCACGGGCTGAGGATTCGCCCCATTCGCACGATGATGAACCACGCCACGACGGAATTGTTTTTCGATAATCTGGAAGTTCCCGTCGAAAATCTGGTGGGCGAGGAAGGCCAGGGATTCCGCTATCTGCTGGACAGTTTGAATGCGGAGCGAATCCTGATTGCGTCGGAATGTATTGGCGACGCGCGCTGGTTTCTGGAACGCACGTGCCGCTACGCCAATGAGCGCGTGGTTTTCGGCAGGCCGATCGGCAAGAATCAGGGCATACAATTTCCGATCGCCCGCGGATACGCCAACCTGGAAGCGGCCCGACTGATGGTCACGCGCGCGGCCACAATGTTCGACAGCGGCAAAGCGTGCGGCCCGGAAGCGAATATGGCGAAGCTGCTGGCGGCCGACGTTTCCTGGGAACTGGCGAATGTCGCGGTGCAGACGTACGGCGGTTTCGGTTTTGCCGAAGAGTACGATATCGAGCGCAAGTTCCGCGAGACGCGGCTTTATCAAGTGGCGCCCATTTCCACGAACCTGATTCTGAGTTATCTGGCGGAGCACGTTCTGGGCCTGCCCAGGTCATATTGATGCGGCCACTCGAAGGAATCACGGTCGTGTCCCTGGAGCAGGCCGTCGCTGCGCCGTTCGCCACTCGGCAACTGGCGGATTTGGGCGCGCGCGTGATTAAGATCGAGCGGCCCGATGTTGGAGATTTTGCGCGCGGTTACGATGCGACTGTGCGTGGACTTTCCAGCCACTTCGTGTGGCTCAATCGATCCAAGGAATCCTTGACGCTGGATCTGAAGCAGGCGGGAGCCAAATTAGTCCTCCAACGCTTGATCGAAAAGGCAGACGTCTTTGTCCAGAATTTGGCGCCTGGTGCAACGGAGCGGCTGGGCTTCGTCACTCAGGAGATGCGCAAAAAATATCCGCGCCTCATTATCTGCGATCTTTCCGGCTATGGATCTTCGGGGCCGTACCGGGACAAGAAAGCGTACGATATGCTGATCCAGGCCGAGACCGGATTGATTTCCATCACCGGGACGCAAGAAACGCCATGCAAGGTTGGCATTTCCGCCGCCGATATCGCCTGCGGCATGTATGCCTATACTGGCATATTGACGGCCCTGCTGGTGAGGTCGAAGACGGGCGAAGGCGTTGCGCTGGAGACTTCCCTTTTCGATTCGCTCGCGGAATGGATGAGCTACGCCGCGTACTACTCGTTCGGAGGATCGGCTCCGCAGCGCTCGGGAGCAAACCATGCCACCATTGCGCCTTACGGGCCGGTACAGAGCCGGGACGACAAAGTGGTGTATATCGGTCTGCAGAATGAACGCGAATGGAAAAACTTTTGCGAAGTGGTTTTGGAAAATCCCCAGCTTTTCGCGGATCCTCGTTTTAATTCCAATGCGAAGCGCGTTCAGAATCGGCCGCAGCTCGATCAAGCTATGCGAGAAGTTTTCCAGAAGCTGACCGCCGCCGAAATTATCGCGCGGCTCGAAGCCGCGCAGATTGCCAACGCCAGGCTGAACACCGTTCAAGAGTTTGTGGAGCACCCGCAATTGAAAGCCCGAGGGCGCTGGGGCACGGTGGATTCACCGGCAGGTCCGCTGCCCGCGCTTCTTCCTCCCGTAACAATGGAAAATGTGGAAACTGTAATGAACGAAGTGCCGGCCCTGGGGGAGCAGACCGACGCGATATTGGCTGAATTCGGTTTTGATTCAGAGACAATTGCAGGCTGGCGGCGCGAAAAAATGATCTGATCTTGCCTGGGAAAAAACAAAGGAAGGCGATGATGGCGACTAAAGAGGGTTGGACGGGACGAGTTTATGAAGACTTCGAGGTCGGAGATGTTTTTCGCCATGCACTGGGCCGCACGGTTCTAGCGACCGACAATATTTGGTTCACCTTGCTGACCATGAATACCAATCCAATCCACTTCGATCATGCCTATGCGGCGAAAACGGAATTCGGCCGGGCTTTGGTGGATTCCACATTCACGCTCGCGGTCGTTACAGGCCAATCGGTCGCCGACATTTCCCAAAATGCGATGGCCAATCTCGGCTGGGATGAAGTGCGCCTGCCGAATCCGCTCTTTGATGGAGATACCCTGTATTCGCAAAGCGAGGTTCTCGAGAAGCGAGAATCCAAGTCCAGACCAAACGTCGGAATCGTGCGCTTCAAGACCACGGGCTTCAAACAAGATGGAACCGTCGTCATCGAATTCAAGCGTACCGTCATGATTTATAAACGAGGGCATGTTCCCAAGCGGATCGAAGGCCCCAAGATCGAACCTCGGAAAATATGATCAGAAGAGGGCAGATGGCAGCGACTCCCACGCCCGGCGGCATTTCAGAACGATCCATAGCTCTGCCTGTCGGGCTGAGCGGCGAAGCGACTTCGATCAGCCGCTGGTGGCGAATGCTGGGCGGGCTTCTGATGACTCTCGCCCTCGGCACACTCTACGCCTGGAGTGTATTCGTCGCCCCGCTCGAAAATGAATTTGGATGGAAGCGGGCGCAGACATCTTCCGTGTTCACACTCGCTGTAATCATGTTTGCGGCCTCACTCCTCCTGGCAGGAAAAATTCAAGACCGCTTCGGTCCTTTTTGGATCTCCTTGACGGGAAGCATCTTAGTAAGTCTGAGCTTTTTACTTTTTGCGTATACTTCGAGCCTGTACTCTCTCTTCTTTTTCTACGGAATATTGGGCGGGACTGGCCTTGGATTCGGTTTCGGGACTGTCGTTCCCGTCATGGCCAAGTGGTTTCCCGACCGAACGGGGTTGGCGATCGGTCTCGCGCTTGCGGGTTTTGGCGGCGGATCGGCTGTGTTCGGCACGTTCGCAAATCTGGCGTTGTTTCCCCGCTTTGGTTGGCGCACTTCCTGCATGATCCTCAGCGGAATTTTTCTGGTGATGACCATGACTGCCGCCTTTCTGTTGAAAAACCCAACAGTTTCCCGGCATCCCGCGGATACCAATTCAGTTCTCAGTACAACAACTACCCGCGACCAATACACTCCAGTAGAAGTCTTGCGCACGCCGGCCTTTTACCTGCTGTGGCTCGGCTTTGGACTTGGATCCACCGCGGGGCTTATGGTCATCAGCCAACTGATTCCCTTTGCGAATAGCCAAGGAATCGCCAGCGCGACACTGGCAACGTTGGGACTCGTGGTGGGGGCGTTCGGAAATGTCTCCGGCCGGGTCCTGTCTGGATGGCTCTCCGACATAATGGGCAGGCTCAATACGCTGCGCGTCGTGCTGGCAATGTCCAGCGTCGCCATGCCCGCGCTGTACTGGGTTGGCGCTCATTTGGCTGCGCTCTACGTGTTGATCTTTGTGGTGTATTTTTGCTATGGAGCGCAAGCCTCCGTGATTCCCACGACCGTGTCTGATTTTTGGGGCACGCGGCATGCCGGCGCAAACTATGGCGCGCTCTTTACCGCGTGGGGATTTTCGGGGATTCTCGGGCCGACCATTGGCGGAGTGCTCTTCGACAAATACAGAGACTATGGGGTCGCTTTTTATACGGCTGCGGCCCTTGCTGTAGTCGCATTTATTTGTGTGTTAGCGGCGAGGCGCCCGAGCCCTCGTTGACCGCGCGCGAGGATTGCATTCGTCGTCGGTTAGTCGTATGTTGCCGGTTGGACCGGAAAACAAAGTAGAAATTCCGATTGAAGCTGTCGCATAACCTATTTGGTACCCGGCTCCATGCGGATAGGGTTTCTCGAACAGTGGAGAACGACCCCGGGTCTGAAGACCCGGGCTACAGCAATTGCACAAACGATGGAGGTTTGCTGTAGCCCGCCTCTTCAGAGGCGGGGTCTTTTGCGAGGGTGCGCAACAAACTCCAAGTAAAAGGGCGGAGGCAAAAACCCATGGCGAAATCGAACAAATTACCCGCTGGCCGTCGAGACTTCTTGAAGAGCGTGGTCGCCGGAGCGGCGACGCTAGCTGCTGCACCGGTAGAGGCTTTGCCTGCGCAGCCGGTCGAAGAACGTCTGTCACCCGCCATGCCTTTGCTGCCGCCTTTGATCGAATCCGATCCGCCCGCGGATGCCGAAGTACTGACCCTGGATCGCTCGGGGTCGGACTTCATGGTGGACATCATCAAATCCCTCGGCATCGAATACGTTTGCTCCGTGGCCGGTTCGAGTTTCCGGGCGCTACATGAATCGGTGATCAACTACGGAGGCAACAAGAATCCCGAGTTCATCTCCTGCTGCCATGAAGAGTCGTCGGTCGCCATGGCCCACGGCTACGCCAAGATTGAAGGAAAGCCGCTGTGCGTCTTCGCGCACGGCACTGTCGGGTTGCAGCATGCCGCGATGGCCATCTACAACGCCTACTGCGACCGCGTGCCGGTTTACATCGTGATTGGCAACAATCTGGACGCCACCAAACGCGACTCGGCTTACGGGGAGTGGCCTCACAGCGTTCAGGACGCCGCGGCGATGGTCCGCGATTACGTGAAGTGGGACGATGTGCCCATTTCGTTGCCGCACTTCGCGGAGTCCGCGGTGCGCGCCTACAAAATTGCGATGACGCCGCCGATGGCGCCGGTGCTGCTCGTGGCGGATAGCGAACTCCAGGAAAATCCGATTCCCGCGGACGCTGCGCTGCACATTCCGAAGCTGACGCTGGCGGCGCCTCCGCAGGGCGATTCCGGCTCGGTCGCCGAGGCGGCCCGCCTGCTGGTTCAGGCTCAGAATCCGTTGATCGTGGTGGACCGTTACGCGCGAACGCAGGCCGGCATCGATCTGCTCGTCGAGCTTGCCGAAACGCTCCAGGCGCCGGTCATCGATCAGGCCGGGCGCATGAATTTTCCAACACGGCATCCGCTGAACCAATCCTCACGCCGCGGCGCTGTGGTCGCCAACGCGGATGTAATCATGGGACTGGAAGCCACGGACTTCTGGAGCGCGCTGAATACGATGCACGATCAAGTGAACCGCACGACGCGTCCTATTCAGAAAAGTGACGCGAAACTGATCAGCATCTCCACCGGCGACCTCTACACCAAAGCCAACTATCAGGATTTCTACCGTTACACCGGCGTTGATTTGGCGATGGCGGCCGATGCGGAGGCGACTCTTCCCTCGCTGATCGAGGAAACCAAGCGCTTGATCACCGCGGATCGCAAGCAAGCCCTAAAGGATCGCGGCGCCAAGCTGGCGTCGGCGCACGATCGCGCGCTGGAGCAGGCGCGAACCGACGCGACGCTACGCCTGGGACGCGAGCCCCGTCAGCACGGGCCGCCTTTGCGCCGAGCTTTGGAACCAGATCAAGGACGAGGATTGGTCGCTCGTATCGATTCTCAGGCACTTCAGTTGGTGGCCTCTGCGGCTGTGGCCCTTTGACAAGCACTACCAGTACATCGGCACGCAAGGCGGCGGGGGTATCGGATACAACGCTCCTGCTTCAATCGGCGCCGCACTCGCAAACAAAAAGTATGGCCGCTTCTCGGTCAGCATTCAGGACGATGGCGATCTGCTGTTTGCTCCCGCAGTCCTGTGGACCGCGGCGCATCATCGCATTCCAATCTTGAGCGTCATGCATAACAACCGCGCCTATCATGAAGAGATGATGCACGTGCAGCGCATGGCCAACCGTCATAATCGCGGAATCGATCGCGCACACATCGGCACAGCGTTCGAGGACCCGAACATGGATTTCGCAAAGCTCGCGCAGAGCATGGGCGTCTACGCCGAGGGCCCAATCACGGATCCCAACGAGGTCGCGCCAGCCCTGCGGCGCGCGATTGCAGTGGTCAAGCGCGGTGAGCCGGCTCTTCTCGATATTGTCACTCAACCTCGATAGAGCATGCTCGCACCCCTTTAAGAGTGCGCGTGAGAATTCGATTTTAGTTCATGTAGGGCCCACCTTCAGGCGGGCATCTGCTTGATTCCGAGGTGCCCGCCTGAAGGCGGGCGCTACAAAAAAAGAGCCGATCTTGAGTTCTCACGCACACTCTTAATTGCCGCCAAGGAGCAAGGATGAAAACATTTCGTAGATACAGTTCCGCGGCCGTTGCGGCATTCGCAATCGCTCTATATTTCAGCCCCACGCGTGCGAGGATCGTAGACGCGGCCCAAGAATCGAAGACTTCTGATGCTCCGGCCGGCAATGCCGAAAACGGAAAAAAGATTTTTAACAAGATTGGCTGCTACCAATGCCACGGCCGCGAAGGACAAGGCTCAACAATGACCGGACCGCGGATCGCGCCAGACCCGGTCCCGTTCGATGTGCTCTCTCGCTACCTCCGCAAGCCCACGGGAGAGATGCCGCCGTATACCGCCAAAGTCGTTTCGGATCAGGAACTGGCTGACATTTATGCATTCCTGCAATCGCGGCCGCATCCTCCGGCGGCAAAGGCAAGCCCGCTTTTGAAGTAGGTTTTAGTAGCCTTTAGTAGCACAGGCTTCAGCCTGTGGGGGTTAGTCCTTGCTAGGCCGGAACCCCACAGGCTGAAGCCTGTGCTACTAAAAACATGTCCCACACGAAACGGATCAGGCATACAATCCCGTCACCGCAGCAATCGAGCTAGAGCGAACATTTCCTGGAGGATCAGCGATGAAACAAAATATTGCAGGACTCCGTAAGGCATTCGAGAACGGAAAAATCGATCGGCGCCAGCTCATGCAGGCGCTCGGCCTGACCGCGACCGCGGCATTCGCTGCGAGCGTGTCGCCCGAAGTCACGGCATTTGCGGGTGGCGGCGCGCAGGCAGCGATGGCCGGCGGCGGCATGGTTCTCAAAGCGGTGGCCTACAATCACATTAATTATCAAGTTTCCGATTATGCGAAGGTCCGCGACTTTTATGTAAATTTGTACGGGATGAAGCTGGCCTATGACGATGGCAAACAATGTTCCGTGGAATGCGGCGATCCGCCGAATGCCATTTACATTCGCCCGCTCAATAAGCCGCTCGACCGGCCGGCCGGCAACTGGTCCGAGCAAATGGGCCAGGGCAACGTCGATCACTTCGCATTCTCCATCGAGAATTTTCAACTGGAGCCGGTGGGAGCCGAACTGACGCGCCGCGGGCTCGAACCGAAACCCGACGGCGCCTACGCCTGGTCCATCAAGGATCCGAGCGGCACCACGATTCAAATCTGCGCGACGAAGGGCGTTTTCCCCGGAGCCGCGGCGCCAACCGCCAAGGAATCGGATGGCACAAAGAATCTTGCCTCCATTCCCGGACCCGACGGCAAGGGGTTCAAGGCCTTTGGCGTGAGCCATCTGGTTTACAACGTCGCCGACGTGGATCAATCGCGGGACTTTTACATGAATCTGCTCGGAATGAAAATCGTCTATTACAAGCCGGGCGGTGTGTTCGGCGTGGATGCGCAGGGGGGGCCAATCTGTTTCATGAAGTTCGGGGAGAATTACCTTTACCTCCGCAAGAGTCAGCATCCGGAAGGTAAGCCGTATATCGCGCATTTCGCGTTGGCGGTCGAGAAGTTCGATCGGGCTGCCGTCAAAGCCGAATTGGAGCGGCGCGGCTACAAACCTCAAGCGGATAGCAAATACGGCTGGTCCATTCAGGATCCCGCGGGGATGAGGACCGAGGTCGCGGGAAAGGGATTGCCCGAACATGTTGCTGGCGATTGCGCTGGGGCTAATGGGGGATGTCCCGGAGGGCCGGACAAATAAAAATCCACAACGTACCCTGGGAATGCCAATCTTCCAATTGGCGTTCCCGGGCTGCTTCCAAAGAATTTCGTAAAAAGCTGCGCGGGAGTCTTCCAATGAAGCGATTCAGCTTAGTCCTAACGGCAATTGCCGGATTCTTTTTGTCGAGTGCATCCTGGGCGCAACCGAGCGGAAAAGGCGTCGACCGGCTGTATGTGCTCGACTGCGGACAAGGCCACGCCAACGACGAGTCCAGGTGGACGGTTGGCGTCAACGTCGGAAAGCCGATCGACATCTCGGTCAGTTGCTATCTGATCCATCACGCGGACGGCTATTTCCTCTGGGACACCGGAATCTCCGATGCGGTTGCCTCCATGCCCGAGGGTTGGTATCCGAGCAATAATCCGGCGACGGACATCCATTGGACGCGCGCGAAGACGCTGGAGTCTCAACTTGCCGCGATCGGCGTCAAGCCGTCGGACATAAAGTTTGTGGGAATTTCTCATACTCATCCCGATCACATCGGCAACGCCGAATTGTTTCCTGCCGTGCCGTTTCTCATTCAGAAGGCTGAGTATGACTACTACTTTGCCGCGGGCAAAACGGGGATTGCCAAACCACCCTCCGACACGAAGCCTACATTCCTGAAGGACCATCCGGTGAACTTGGTGCAGGAAGACCAGGACGTGTTCGGCGACGGCTCGGTCATGATCGTCTATACTCCGGGCCACACGCCCGGACATCAGTCCTGCCTCGTTCATTTATCAAAAACAGGCTGGGTATTGCTGAGCGGCGACGCGGTTCATCTGCAAGAGAATTGGGACACCCGCCGCATCCCCTATTTCAGCACCATGCCCGCCGAGCAAAGAATTCAGACGCAATTGTCGATGCAGCGGATGGCCGATCTGATTTCCTTCTATCATGCGCAGTTGTGGATCAATCATGAGAAAACGCAAAGCGACAAACTGAAACACGCGCCGGCTTACTACGATTAGGCGTGGCGTGAAGATCCGGAGCGCGGCCGAGGGCAAAAAAAGCCGCGCCGTCTCATCCCACGGATAATGTTTTATTGTTGGCCGGTGTTGCCTTTCACCTATCATTTCCTTCTAATGTTTCTTGATATTCACAGTTGACCTGGTCTACCGTGCCCGTTAATGATTTTGTTGTCCACGCCGCATGCGTTTCCTGTTCAAGTCGAAATCACTCACTCTGAAAAGTTCCCACTAAGGAGAAAACAGACATGAGAATCGAAACGGAATCGAAACGATTCCTTGCGCCGGAGGTCTCTACGCTGAATCGGGGCGATGCATTCTTTGAGCTCTCGCAAGAGTTCAGAGAATTGATCTCGCGCCGCGCCTACGAGTTGTTTGAACTTCGGGGATCCGTGGATGGCCATGACCGTGAAGATTGGCTCCAGGCTGTGTCGGAAATTCTCCTGGACGTCCAAGCGGATGTCGTCGAGACGGAGACCGGACTCACGATCCTTGCTGCCGTGCCGGGATTCGGCGAAAAGGAATTAGAAGTGCGAGTTGCGCCTCGCTCGGTGTGCATTACCGGGAGGCGGGAAGAGGCCACGCAACAGAGCGACGAAAAGGGCGCCTCTGCCGAACGGCGCTCCAGCCAAATCTTTCGTACCGTGGAATTGCCGTCTGAAATTAATTTGGACCAGGTAAAAGCATCCCTAAGCGACGGCATTCTCGAAATCCAGCTCGTAAAGGTTGGGCTGGGCAAGAAAGTTCCCGTACTCGCTAAAGCTGCCGCTGCCTGATTAGTGCCCATCCGGTCCCTTCCGCCCGACCTGTCCCGGTGGGCAGGTTTAGTTGTAAGCAATGCTTTGCCATTTTGCGGTGGCCCCTCTTGCCCCATCCGCCTAAAGTAATCCTTAGACTGGTCCTATAGGACCGATATCGACGTTTGACTCGTAGGTTGGAGGAACCATGTGGAATAAGGAAACGCAGCCCGAGGTGCCCGGCACTTCCTCGTCCAAAGAGTCGAGGATCCCCGGCGCGCCGATGAATGCACCTGCTGGTCCCGGCCCGCGCCCCAACGCTCCCGCCGCGCGCACTTTGGCGTGTCTGGGGTCAACGATTGTGGTGAAGGGCGAAATCACCAGTGACGAAGACCTTCAGATCGACGGCAAGGTCGAAGGGAACATTTTCCTTCGCGGCCACCGTCTGACGGTCGGTCGCACGGCCCAGTTGAATTCCGAAATTAACGCTCGCGAAGTGATTGTCTACGGCAATGCCTCCGGCAATCTCCGCGCGCGCGACCGCGTCGAGATCAAGAAAGACGGCCAGGTGATTGGCGATATTACGACGACACGAATCAGCATCGAGGAAGGCGCCTATTTCAAAGGCCATATCGAGATCGAACGCGCCCAATCGTCGATTCAGGGAAGCAAGGAATCCGAAGAGCTTCCCGTCGGCGCTTCAGCAAACTAAGCCGTCGCCCGCATGGAAGGCCAAATAGCTCGAAATTAAAGAGAGTTCGCGCTACGGGGTGAATTGTGTCCGAGGAGGACTGATTCACCCGTGCTATGGTTGTTGTCCTGCTCTCCTGCCCGGGGCAAAATCTACCACTACACCTCAGAATCAAGATCATTTTGCGGTTCCGCTTTTTCTTGGCGATTCCATTCTCACCTTCTATTTTGAATCCTGCGGCCTGGAGTGTAAATCTCTGCACGCGTGCCCTTTGTGGTAGGCTGTCGCGGAAATCGCCTGTGTCAACCTCCGCATCCGGAGAAAGAACATTTCAGGGGAGTCGTGGATGAAGACGATGCTTGCAGCTCGCATGCACGAAATCGGCGGCCCCTTGTTGCTCGAGCAAATCCCGATCCCGGAACCTCGCCCGACGGACGTGCTTGTGGCCGTGAAAGCCTGCGGAGTCGTGCCGAATCTCAAGAACGTGCTCACAAAATGGCCGGAGTGGTTTCCCTACCTGCCGTTGCCGAAGCTCCCCGCGATTTTCGGGCTGGATGTGGCGGGCATCGTGTCGCAGGTTGGCAGCCAGGTTCATTCGATCCGGACGGGCGACCGCGTATACGTCAATCCGGCGCGGGGATGCGGGTCCTGCCGCCCTTGCCGAAGTGGCGAAATCGTGAACTGCCCCGGCTTCACCTTCCAGGGTTATTTTGGGCGTGGGCCTTTATCGCAAGCGGTGTTCGATGACTATCCTTATGGCGGAATGTCGGAATACATCACGGCGCCGCAGAGCGCGCTCGTCAAGCTGCCGGACAATGTCAGCTTCGAGCAAGCCGCTCGATTTGGATATCTGGGGACAGCCTACGCCGCGATCCGCAAAGCGGGCGCCGGTCCAGGACGCTCGTTGCTGGTCAATGGGATCGGTGGCGCGCTGGGGCTTTGCGTCGCGCTCGTGGGTTTGGCGACAGGAGTGACAAGGATCCTCGGCACCGGCCGCAATCAGACGCTTCTGGATCGCGTGAAGGCTCTCGCTCCAAAAAGGATTAACGTGCTCGCAGTCGGAAAACGTCCCGTTCAAGAATGGGCCATGGAAGCGACGGGCAGTGAGGGCGTCGATGCCGTAATCGATACGCTGCCGCCAGGCTCTCCGTCGAGCGCCATGCAGGATGCGTTGAATGCACTGCGGCGCGGCGGCCGCGGCGTCAACATCGGGGGAGTGGGCGAACCTTTGCCGTTGAACGTGCACCGGCTGATGGGAATGAATATCCAACTGATTGGCTCGTGCTGGTTCACGACAGGCGAGGGGCAAGAACTGGCGGAGATGGCTCGCGCAGGGACGCTGGATCTCTCGGTCTTGGAGCACCGCCGCATCCCGCTCAAGGATGTGAACGAGGGACTTTCTTCGCTTCAGGACGCCAATCGCGGATTTAATAACTTCGTGGTAATCCCATGAACGCCGCAGAATGGGACCACGTTCCGCCTTGCTCGGGCGATTCTTGATTCAGAATCTTGTGGCGCATTATTTGCTTTCAGTACTGATAATCCTAGTACGCGCCAAATATATTCAAGCGATTAAAGCACTTTCACCTTGACAGGATGCGATGCACCGAACTATGAACACTACTCGGAAAATGGTGAAAGTTGTCGCTTGAAGATAAATTATCCCGTTTCCAAAGGAAACCAAGTCCTAGAAAAATCTGAGGGGGAGTTAATGAAACGCATTCTGTTCCCAGGCAGTTTGTGCTTGATGTTGGTAGCGGCGGCCTTGTTCATTGCATCGCCGGCAAAGGCGCAGACGACGTACAACGCATCCGCCGGAGGAGAAACCAGCGACCAGTCCGTCCAGGCGAACGCTTTTTTTCCAAATGAACTTTGGCTTTTTGAGGGCGACAGCATCCAGTGGACCTTCGTTCCCAAGAATGAGATCCACACAGTTACCTTCTTGGCGACCGGACAGGTTCGACCCTCGGCGCCCCCGCCGGCCGGGCCTCCATTCTCAGTCCAAGGCGTGCCCTGCGGTCTTGGGCCTGATTTCGACGGCAGCGCATGTGTTTCCACACAAACTGGCTTGAGCGGCGGCGCCACCTTTACGGTGACATTTCCGAAGGCGGGCAATTACAAGCTCGTCTGTTTGGTTCACACGGATATGAACGGAACGGTTCATGTTCTCGTCAATCTTCCACTGAATGCGCCTCTCATTCACAGCCAACGGTTTTATGATGACCAGGCGCGTGATGAGGCGCAAGCTTTGCTCTCCGACAATGACCATCGTGATGATGAGGACAATCGTGGATGGGACCACCGGAGGGATGCCGATAACACGGTGACTGCCGGCATCGGCGAGATCGTAGCGACGGGAGGTGGATTGCAATACCGCGCCGTGCTGCGTTTTCTGCCCGGAGAAATTCGGATCCATGCAGGGGAGTCTGTCTTGTGGACGAATTTGGATCCGACTGAGCCGCATACAGTCACATTCGGGACCGAGCCCGCGGGATTTGTTCCCACGCTCTTTTCCCTTCCCCCTGCTCTGTTCCTTCCTGCCGGCCCACCGATCCCCAATCCGCCTGTCACCTGCACGTTAGCTATTACGACGAATTGCAAGGATCCAGGAACGGGCGTGGTGATCGCCACGATCAATTGCACGACGGCTCCCGCTGCAACGGCCGGGACTTCTCCGTGCGACGCCGCCTTCCGGCCGCAGGAGAATTCGGTCTCCCCACCGCCTCCGCCCTTCGATCAGAATAGTCTTCTGAGTTCCGGGTTCATTCAGGCAGCGGAACCGGACCGGACCGGATCGGCGCAGGTGCCTCCCGGAACGACGCGAATCCGCATCTTCTTTCCGAACAAGGGAGTTTACTACTACCATTGCGCCCTTCACGACGTGGATGGAATGTACGGAAAGGTAATTGTTGAAGGAGATGAAGAATAGGTTATCGGCCAATTCCATGAAGTCGCGCTTGTTCTACAGAGTATTGCTAGTCCTCGCGTTTCTGTTCGGGACAGTTCATCGCGGTTCGGCTCAGGCGCCGAAAAACACGCCTGAGCCCGCCGCGGCGGGTGGTGCTGAATCAACGTACCGCGGCGGACTGGTTTCACCGCCCCTCCCCAAACCGAAATTTACGCTGACCGATACGTCCGGAGCCCCCTTCGATTTTGCCTCGAAGACCGAGGGATACACCACACTGCTGTTCTTCGGATACACCCATTGCCCGGATATGTGCCCGCTCCAGATGTCCACGATCGCTCAAGCCCTCAAGAAAATACCTCCTGCCGCTGCAGATCGATTGAAGGTCGTATTTGTGACCACCGATCCTGAACGCGACAGCCCCCAGGTGTTGCGCTCCTGGCTCGATCATTTCGATAAGCGTTTTATCGGCCTCACGGGAAGCGAAGCGGCAATCGACGCAGCCCAAATTGCCGCGAATCTCTCTCCCGCCAAGAAGTCCGCAGTGCGCGCGGATGGAGCCTATGAAGTAGGCCACGCGGCTTTTGTTCTGGCCTACACGAAAGACAATCTGGCCCACGTGATTTACCCCGGCGGCGTGAAGGAGGATGACTGGGCGCACGACTTGCCCTACCTCACAAAAGAGGCTTGGACGAATCGCTAATGGGACCGGCTATCCCACAGCCCCTATAGAGTCTCTGTCAGAACTCAAAATTGGCATGCGTTTGTAGCGCCCGCCTTCAGGCGGGCACCTGCTAGATTCCAAACTGCCCGCCGCATCGTGCCCGGCACATTGCACCCCCTCCCGTCTTATCCGCATGGGCACCTCGCTCGCATTCGCTTGACACCTTGGGCCGGTTCCACGCGTAAAATGGTGCCACTCCCTGGCCTACCCTTCGCGAAGGTCGAATCATGTCCGACAAATGGAAACAATGGGAAAATCAACTCCTCGACCAGAAGTTCCCGCTGCTTCGATACTTAGGCGGATCCGAAGACTGCGCGGTGTTCCTTACCGAGCGCCATGAGGGTGAACGTCTCGTAAAAGCCGCCATCAAAATTATTCCCGCTGCTCCGGAAAATGCCGAACTCCAACTCTCGCGTTGGCAACAGGCCGCTGAACTGTCTCACCCTCACCTGATTCCGATCCATGAAACGGGTCGCTTCGAGCTTGACGGCGTGGTGTTCGTCTATGTCGTAATGGAGTGTGCCGAGGAGAACCTCGCGCAGGTTCTTCCCGGCCGGGGGCTCACGCCTGCTGAAGCCCGGGAGATGCTTGATTCCGTCCTGGACGTCCTCGCCTACCTTCATCGCAAAGGTTTCGTGCACGGCGACATCAAACCGGCCAACATCATGGCCAGCGGCGACGAATTGAAGGTATCCAGCGACGCGCTAAGCCGCGCGGGGGAATCGCTGCATGGTCCCGGCCACCAGACTCCCTACGATCCGCCCGAATATGCGCTTGGCATCAGCCCGGTGTTCCGAACAATGTCAGCGGCGGGTGACGTTTGGTCGCTGGGCATGACGCTAGTCGAGACCCTGACGCAAAATCTTCCAGTCGTTCGAACGGTGGAGCAACAGGACCCGCTGTTCCCTCAAACATTGCAGGAGCCTTTTCTCGACATAGCGCGGCACTGTCTGCTTCGCCAGCCTCAGAGCCGGTGGACGGTTGCTCAAATCGCGACTCGATTGGAGGGCCGCGCTCCAAAATCCCAGGTCCGATCGATCGCGCCCGAGGTCCGCACCGCGTTACCAGAGCCGCGGCCTATCGCGCGGCCCTCAAGGCCGCTCGCGAAGCGCCGCAGCTACGCTGTCCCTGTCGCTGTTGGATGCGCGCTGGTACTAACGGCAATTCTGGCGGGGCCGAAACTCTTGCGCCGACATGCGGATGCTCCGCAGGTTCCCGTCGCCACGGTCGATCAGTCGGCCGTTCCACCTGCGCCGAAACAAGTGGCGCCGTCGCCGCAGGAAAGTTCAACTAAACCGTACAAATCGAACTTTGCTGAGGAGGAACGGAACTCCAAAGCTCCAGTTCCGGTGCCTGCCTTGATTCACCCCGAGGCGATACATGAAGAAGAAACAAACGCAGTAGAGAAATTTCCGGACGCCTCCCCGGCCCACGGCGAAGTTGCTCACCAAGCCACGCCTGAAGTGCTCCAGTCCGCCAGAAATAGCATTCGAGGCACGGTGCGGGTCAGCGTCAAAGTGAATGTCGATCGTTCGGGCAACGTGGAGGATGCAGTACTCGAATCGCGTGGACCGAGCAAATACTTCGCCCGAGCGGCCCTGGCAGCGGCGCAGGATTGGAAATTCAAACCGCCCAAGGTGGGAGGCCGAGGAGTCTTGAGTACATGGACGCTGCGATTCGATTTTACCCGCGATTCGACGGCCGTTGTTCCGACGCAAGAAATGCCATAGCCTGAGGTTGTAGCGCCGGCGTCTCGCCGGCAATTTTTATGATTAGTTCGCGGCGCAAAAACGCCGGCGAGACTCCGGCGCTACGAAGTAACCGCATTCCGCATTGCATTCCAAGAACCAAAATTCTCTGATCGAGTTCGACATGAGAAACGTGAGCTAAGTTCCCGTCCACTTTGGTGGCCGCTTGTTCAAGAAGGCGTCCAGGCCCTCGCGAAAATCGCTACTCATGTAACACGTCAGAATAAGATTGCCATCCTCGTCGGGAGTCATCTTTTCCTTGATGCGGCGCAGGGCTTCCTTGGTGGCGCGCAGGGTGAGCGGTGCCTGGGAGGCAACTGTTCTCGCAAGTTCGTCCGCGCGGATTTGCAGGGCCGCGTAATCGGGCAGCACTTCGCTCAGAAGGCCGATCGCGCGCGCTTCCGCGGAATCGATCAGGCGGGCGGTGAAGATGATTTCCTTTACGCGCGCAGGCCCTAACAACGCCACCAGCCTCGTGTAATTCGACATCGACAGGCAATTGCCGAGAGTGCGGCCGATCGGCACGCCAAAGCGGGCATTGGCCGCAGCGATGCGCAAGTCGCAGCAAGCGGCAATCGTCGTCCCGCCTCCCGTGCAGGCTCCGGCGATGGCGGCGATGGTCGGAATGGGGATGCGTTCAAAAGAGTCGAGCAGGCTGTTGATTCGCTCTTCGTAATCCAGCGCGTCTTGCGCGGTGGAAAAATTCCTGAACTCGGAAATATCGGTTCCCGCCGCGAATGCTTTTTCGTCCGCGCCCGTCAGCACCAGCACTTTGACCGAGGAATCGGCCGCGGCTTGCTGGCAGATTTCCGCGAGCCGCTCGTACATCCGGAAGGTAAACGCGTTTCGGGCCTGCGGGCGATTGAACGTGATGCGGCCCACGCCATCCTTGACTTCATAGAGGATTTCCTGGCTCATCGTGTCGCGCCTTTCCTGGTTGAGGCTGGCATTTGGATAGCACCGAGCTCCGCCATGCGGTCAATCTCGGCATCGGAGAAGCCGTGTTCACGCAGCACTTCTCGCGTGTGCTCGCCGAACAACGGCGCGGGCTTACGCACACCACCCGGCGTGTCCGAAAATTTAATTGGCAGCCCGATCGCTTTCACCTTTCCGGCCGCGGGATGCGTGGTCTCGACGATCATTTCCCGCGCGAGCGCCTGCGGATCGGCATGCATCTGCGCAATGTCCAGCACGGGCCCCGCCGGGACGCCGGATTCTTCCAGATGACGCTGCCATTCGGCCACGGTGCGGCGCTGGAAATGCGGCGTCAGCGCCTCCGTAAGTTCGGATAGATTGCGCATCCGCCCCGCGTTGTTTACAAAGCGCGGATCGTCCCGCAGTTCCGGCGCTCCCAGCGCCTCGAGCAGACGCAACCAATTTTCCTGATTCGCGGCGCCGACGGTGATCCAGCCATCCGACGCGGGAAACGCCTGATAAGGTGCGTTCAACGGATGCGCCGTCCCCATTGGCCCCGGCGCTTTGCCCGTCGCAAAACAAATGGCCGAATGCCAGTACGTGTGAGTGATCCCCGCTTCAAACAGCGACGTGTCCACCATCTGCCCCTGCCCGCTCGACTCGCGCGCATGCAAGGCTGCAAGCACGCCCACGCAGGCGAGAATGCCGGCGGTGATGTCGGTCACGGGCGGTCCCACTTTCATCGGTGGCGACCCTGAATGTTCCCCCGTAATGGTCATCAATCCGCTCATGCCTTGCGCAACCAGATCGAACCCGCCGCGATCGGCGTAGGGCCCGGTCCGTCCGAAACCGGAGATCGAGCAATAAATCAGTTTCGGATTCAACGCATGCAGCTCGTCGTAGCCGAAGCCCATCTTTTCCATCGTGCCGCGGCGGTAGTTCTCGATCAAAACATCAGCGTCCTCCAGCAAACGGGAGAGGACACCGCGTCCTTCTTCCGTCTTCAGGTTCAATGCGATGCCGCGCTTGTTGCGGTTCATGATCAGGAACGCCGCGGATTCATCGCCGACGGTTGGCGGCACCATACGCCGCGCGTCCTCCCCGCCGGGAATTTTTTCCACCTTGATGACGTCCGCTCCCATGTCCGCCAGCAACATCGAGCAGGCCGGGCCGGCCATGATGTGCGAAAGATCGACCACCTTCAGCCCTTCGAGCGGCCCGATTCTCCGCGCTTTGTTCTTATTCTTCATCCGCGGTCCTTTCCAGACTTTGTCGCACCCACCATACTAACCTCCCTCCCTTCTGTCGGCCATACTCTGAGGCTATGCGGCGCGCCGGCAGTATCGAGATCGCAGGACAATTCTACCCGCCGGCGAAACCAAAGCGCCATAGGGCGCGTCTATATAAAACGAAGCATATTTTAACTAGATAGTATATCTGCGCAACGCTTCAGGTGGTGACTCCATGCGGACTCTGCTTGCACTGCTTCTCTTTGCTCTTCCCGCCGTTTCGGCGCACGCGCAAGATCAATCTGCCGCTTCTCTTGCCGGTACTGGCTGCGGCCCAGACAAGGTTCAATTCGACGTTAAGACCAATAAACACCAGCACATCGAGCCCCACCCGGAGCCAGGCAAGGCCCTCGTGTATGTATTCGAGCAGGTGAAATTGGACAGCGATGAACTGCCGGTCAATCTCGCGACCATTCGCGTCGGGCTGGATGGCCAGTGGGTGGGTGCCAACCACGGCAGGTCGTATTTCTCTTTCGCCGTTGATCCGGGAGAGCACTCGATTTGCGCAAGTTGGCAAACGACATGGGTCAAGATTGCCCGGCTCGCTCCGGCGTCGAATCTAGCGTCAGCGGCGAACCTGACGGCGGAAGCGGGAAAGTTGTATTACTTCGAGGCGAACGTCGACGAAAGAAACCGTGATCATCGCCAGCCCGGGGTGCGGCTCGAAGCGATTGATCCCGCGGAGGGAAAGCTACTCATCGCCGATTCTTCGCTGAGCAGTTCCCGTCCGAAAAAGTGAATTCTATAGATCCGAGCATTCCGGTGGGGGGCTGTAGCGTCGTCACCGGCTGAGCTCGCTGTTGTCGGTTGGCTAAATTACCGCTGCGCTGTTTTCGGCTGCTCGGGTGGAATGAAATAGCCAACCTTGTTGTTGAACGGAGTGCCCGAACCATATTCGCCCTAGCGAATCCGGGATGAGTTCCCGCATGCCATTTCCTGAAAATGGCATCGGAAACTCGACGACCGAACCCGTCTTCGGATCGAGGCGGCCGAGAATGTCGTCGTCGTAGGAGCTGTACCAGACATTGTCATTGCGATCGACTGCGATGGCGTAGGGCGTGGGATCGGGATCGGGCAACGCGAATTCCTGGAACTTTTCCGATTTAGGATCGAAGCGGCCGATCTGATTGCCCCACCATTCGCCAAACCAGACGATGCCTTGCGAGTCAACGGTGATGCGCCGCGGGCCCGACGTTTTGGGATGAGTCGCGCTGTTTCCATAGTCCTCATCGGGCTGATTCTTGTTGAGCGCGGCGAGTTTCTCCGTGGTGGGCGGAGTCCATTTCGTGATTTTCAGCGTCTTGGTATCCATCTTCCCGATCATGCCTTCGCGGGGAAACTCCGCGAACCAGATGTTGCCCTGTTGATCCAGCTCGATGCCGTAGGGCGTGCGAGCTTCGGGGAACTCCATGAACTCTTCCTTCTTGGGATCAAACCGCAGCAGGATGGAACCGCCCGCCCAGATGTTTCCGAAGCGATCGAGGCGAATTGAGTTCATGCTGCCCAGCCCAATGGAATTCATTCCTCGCCCGGTCTTGGCATCGTCGTCCTTCGGCTTGCAGAAATTGGGCTGATATTCGGTGAACTTCCGCGTCTCGGGATCGAACTTCCCGAGCTTGCAGGCCGCATCCTCGGAGAACCACACCATGCCATCCGGGGCTTCGGTTACGGAGTGAAGGTGCAACGCTTTCCTCGTGCCGATGGGAGCGTCGAACTCCTGAACTTCGCCAGTGCGCTGATCAAGTTTGGCGATTTGATCGGCTGTCCAGGAATGAGGCATCCAGACGCTGCCATCCTTTTGCGGATAGGCGACCCAGGGGATGCGGCCCAGCTTCGGCAAATCGTAAAGGACGTAAACAATTTTCATTGCTTCATCGCTGAATTCCGCGTGCTTGGCTTTCGGATACTCGGGGAGATCCGCCGGAGAACGCGGAAGGTCTGAATCGGGGCTGAAGGTTCTGCCAAGATAGGAGGCTACGGCAGCGCCGTCCTCCTCCGTAATCCGCAAATCGCCAACGCCGTTCGCACGGTCGCGCATAAAAGCGACGCAGTTTTGCCAGCCTTCTTCATCGCGGCGAACCGCGGCAATCTTGGTCTGTAGTCCGTGGCAGCTCATGCATCTGTAAAACAACAACTGTTTGCCGGCGCCTTCGGGCAGCAGGGCTTGCCCTTCGTGAATGGAAAGATCGGCCCAACGGACCGTTCCTTTCTGTAGAGCGAAATCCAGAGATACGGCTTGTTCCCCTTCGACTTTCACATTGGTGCGAGGATCGCTCTTGTAGCCCACCGCGGTTGCCGTCACCTGATACTCGCCGGCCTCCAGGTTTTGAATCCGGTAGGTGCCGTTCCGGTCAGAAAGCACATTCACGGTGATTTTAGTTTTCGCGTTCTGCGCGCGCACGAAGGCACCTTTGAAGGTGGCCCCATCCGGGGATTTGACGGTGCCGGAAATCACTCCACCGGGAGCGGCATAGGTGAAGGATGCAAACAGGATCGTGAGAGCGAATGCCCTGAACAATGTTTTCATTTCTGGCTCCTCTGATTTTTGTTGGAGCGGCCGACACAACTAGCCAGAGATTACCATACGAAAGTATCGACGGGGCCGAAAGATATGCGGGGGAACGCTGCGCCAAAGCACCGTTCAGGTTGAGTAGATGAACGAGTAGCCTCGTTCTTGCGCGCGATTCACCGCCAGGATTCCCGCTGGAACCATTCGCGCGTTCCCAATGAGGTTGGCAGTGATTTCTTTGACGACGCTATCAATCTCGAGGCCGTTGGCCTTGGCGATTCTGGTGGCAATCCCTCGAGTGGACATCGAGCAAACGGCAAACTGGACGCCGTTCTTGATCAGCGCTTCCATTTTGCCTGCCTGTTGCGTCTCGCCCGTCGGGCCGTAGACATTGATTTTGGGCGGTTCCTTGGTCTTCGGATCCATGAATTCGGCTTGCTCGGAGATTTGCTTGCCATACTTCGCCCATATCGCGTCGTTGTATGCAAACGACGTGGCCTTGTGGCGCGCGACGATGACCACGGCGAGGTCGCTTTCTTTCAGGCCGTAAGCCACCTGGTTCGCCGTGAAGTAATTGGAGGCGAACTGGAGCGCCCACCCCATGGTCTCTCCCGTCGAGGCGTCAAACAGGAACCGGTGTACGCCGGGAATCTTGTCGTACCAATCATCCTGCGTGTGCCGAGCGGGCCGCCACGGCGCATCCGCCGCAGTCTGCGCTGCCGCCGCGGAAGAGCTGACGACGCTCGCGCCAAGAACGCCGGCTCCCGCGCCGAGCAGAGAAAGAAACAATCGCCGCGCTTTTAAGGATCGCAATTTTTCTCCGTTCATGCGGACCTCCTCATTTTTTCTTCGCCCAAGATCGCAGTGCGGCCACATTATATGCCCAATTCCTGAAAAGGCACCAAGTCAGACGTCCAGGTAGTGGGTCAGTTTGAAAACTCTCGTTCTTGACTTCCGCGATACGCTCGTCCCACCTATTGATGATCAATATTTGGGACCAGCCTTATGCCGCGCCGCCCAACTTCGTGAAAATCAGCGGCGCGCATCGTATGACCCCTGCGATGGCTGCTGGCGTCGAGTCCCGCCTTTGGGAAATTGGTGATATCGTGAAGGCGGTCGAGGCGTGGGAAGCTGCGCGGGACTAGTCAGATATTTCAGGGAACTTGTGCGGAGGTGTGAAAACATGGCGAAGCTCGTCTTCGGAATGAACCAGTCTCTGGACGGCTACGTCGACCACCTGGAAATGCGGACAGGCCCCGCGCTCTTTCGTTACTGGATAGAGCACGTGCGCGACCTGACCGGCAGTGTGTACGGTCGCCGCATGTACGAGGTCATGCGTTATTGGGACGAAGACCGTCCTGAGTGGAATGCGGAGCACCACGAGTTCGCGGCGGCGTGGCGGCGCCAACCGAAGTGGGTCGTGTCGCGCTCGATGAAGTCAGTCGGCCCCAACGCCACACTTGTCGAGGATGACGTGGAGGCGGTGATACGTGGCCTGAAGGCTCGGCTCGTTGGGGAGATTGCAGTTTCCGGACCAGACCTGGCACGAAGCCTAACCGACCTTGGTCTTGTTGATGAGTATCGACTCTACTTCCACCCCGTCGTGCTTGGTCGCGGCAAGCCATTCTTTGCCGGCCCGCGGCCGCCGCTCCGCCTTGTTTCCAGCGATCCCGTGGGCGAGGATACGGTTAGGCTGACTTACGTCCCTGCCTGATTACGCTACTCCGCCGGTCCGGCGCAGTCGGTTTTGCCTCAAACCACCGCCACGGCCCTTACCAAATGCTTACCGCTTGCGGCTGTCGATTGAGTGGAAGAATCAAACTGACCCACTACCGGCGCCCAGATCGAAAATCCTCGCGTTCGTCCGGAAAAATGAGCTTTTCGATAATTTGCGCGGCCCTGGCATCTGAAAAAGCAAAGGGCCGGACCGGCCGCAACAATTCGCGGCCAGCCCAGCCCTTTCAGATGTTTCGCTACTGCTTCCAGGCCGAATAGACCGGCTTGGCCAGCAGAAACGCGGGATTGGCTCCGGGTCTCGGCGTGAATTTCTGTATGCGTCCCGAGTCCACTTCCGCGAGGTACAGATTGCCGTCCTGGTCGACGCTCAATCCGTGCACGCCCCAGAGGTAGCCCGGATAGTCACCCATGCTCCCCCAGGTGTACAGCAGATGGCCTTGCAGATCGTACTCGATCATTTTGTTCGTGGTGCGATCGAAGGTCCAGAGAGTGCTTCCCGATCCGATGTAGAGCAAGTGGAGACTGGAAGGCGGATTGTCAATCTTCCATTCGTAGAGATACTTGCCGTTTTCATCGAACACCTGGATGCGGTGATTGTTCCGGTCGTTCACGAAAACGTGGCGGGTCTTTTGGTCGATGGCGACCCCGTGCACGTTGCTCATATAGCCGGGACGAGTCTCGAGAGTCTCGTTATCTCCGCCGCGGCGCGGGCCGCCTTTCATGCCCCATTGCATGAGGAATTTTCCGTCTTTGTCGAACTTGGCGATGCGCGTTCCCGTGTAGCCGTCGGAGACGAAGAAGGTGCCGTCCGGCAGCCAATCGAGGTACGTAGGACGGTTGAAGTGAGTGGCGTCCTCACCGGGAATTTCCGGCGTTCCGATCGTCTGCAGGAGCTTGCTGCCGTCATGCGTGAACCGGTAGATGACTTGCATGTTGTCGTCCACGATCCACACATTCTTTTCCGGATCATAGGGGCTGATGTAAACGGAGTGAGGACGGCGGAAGAGCTTGTCCCACTGCTTCCAGGTCTCGATAATGTTTCCGCTTCCGTCGTATACGACCAGGCAATTCTCCCACTTCGCGTCCACGCCCAGTTCGCGGTAGGGCGGGCCCTTGATCCCGAGGTCGGGCGACTTCCCTTCCCAGGAAGTCAGCCATTCCCTGGTGTCCTGATCCGTGCCGCCCGTTCCGGGCAGCGAGGCCGTGGTGGCATCGCGCCAGAATCCGGCTACGGGAAAACTGATGCTGGGGCCGGCTTGCGGCAGCAGCATCGCCTTCGGCGGCGCCATCTTTGGCAACTCACCACGATAGAGAGCATAAATGCGATTGGGGCTTTCGGCGAAGACGCTTTCGCCTGCGCCATAAGTCCACTTCTCATTTCCGGGCAGCGTGCTGACGTCCTTCGGCCAGTTTTTCACCACATCGTAGGCGCCGGTCAGGTCCTGCCCTCCAACTGCTCCGGGGACGGCGGCGAATCCGGTTCCAGGCTTCGCCTGCCCCTCGACGGGAGAAAGCCTGCCGGAAATTCTGATGCCGACGGTCACGCCGATCACCAACATCAAAAACATCAGGCCAACTTTTTTCATGGGATTCCTCCAAAAAGACTGCCCATCTGAATCGGCAGCCCAGCTGAAACTTTCCGTTTGCCCCTGGTTGAAACACTATGCCGCGTTCGGGCCATGGCATTCTTCGCCGATTTGTTGTCCTGTTGGCGGGCTAGGGGTAAGCGCGCAGCAGGGAGCCTATAAGGGAGCCCCGCAAATGGCAAGACGTTTTGTGGTGGAGAGGCAACGCGGCAAGCTCGTTGTGGCGAGGGACGGAGAAGCGTTCTACGCGGATCGGGGCTTACCACAATTCGCGTTATTCCTGATTTCCTTCTACTTTGGATTCATTAATCTGAAATAAATCTCTTCTCTAGAGGTGGCGCTATATGACGCAAGGGAGACGGGTAGGGCTTTCTGCGGCGCGCCCGCGAGGCGGCGTGCGGTCCGGCCCGTAAGGCAGACCTTGTAAGGCCCGTCGGCGCGGTCACCCCTTTCGTTGAACCCATTGTCGCAAAAGCTGGAGTGGTCGTCATCGTGAAATGGAGTGTTGCGGCGTGTCGTTGCACGACGGGGATTTCCACGACGCAGTGTCACCGCAGCTCAACGGGACTCCTACAGAACGCCCGTACCATCCATGCGACTCCCAAGCCCTGAGAAGACCTCCTATCGGAATTTCGCTTTGGTCCTCAATGGGTGGATTTTCACATCTCGATAATCCTGCTTGCCAGGCGGAATCCGGATTCCTTTCTTTCGGTTCCAATACTGTACAGACAAATTCTGAGCTCTTCACTGGTACCTAGTGAATCAGACTTCTAATTCTATTGAGTTCTTGCGCGGCAGGTGAACACGTACGCAGGGGGCAGGTTGCGCCAAATGATTCTTGAATGGACTGAGCCAAAATATCGATTCAGCAGGAGTCGAAGGTTCAAACGGCACAATCGTCCCCCCGCGAACTGCAATCCGTGGATGTATTGAAACTGGGTAAATACGGATTTTTGGTGTAAGAAGGGCGAGAGTCGTTGAAAAAGCGCTTGGCGCTCACGATCGGGCATAAACGCCAGGCCGAGCGACGATATCACCGCGTCCACATGCTGGATGCCCCGTCGATGGAGTTCTGAATCAAGGTTTTCGGCACTCGAATTGATTAGAATCATGCGAGGGTCGGAAATATCCCGCCGGAGACAATCGGAGAAGCGTGGATTGATCTCAAAGACCAGCAAAATAGCATCGGGTGACAACTGGTCGAGCAGTGCGCGAGTGATCGCGCCTGTGCCAGCGCCCAATTCGAGCGCGACGCGAGTTTCTGCCTGTATTAGCGGCTCCAGCATCGCGGCGGCCAGATAACTTGAACTGGGCGAGATCGCTGCGACCGTCGGGAAGTTAATCAGTGCTTCCGCTACGAATGTTCTTAAACTCATGGTAGTCTATCGCCGAAAGAAAGCATGTTGCCCGACCAACATAGCCGTTCTGAAACCATCGCAGAAGCACAACCACAATGCTCTCGCGACGATGGAAGCTTCCTACTCTATCGGATATCAGAGCACAACAACCTGAAAATGTACTGAAATGGTTTGTCTCAGGTTCCAGGCCCTTCCTGCCGTGCATGGAAAGAGGACGCATGGAGCAGCAAATCTGGATGAGCGCCCCGCTATTCTGAACTGACCATGAACAAAGAATGTGCGATCGGAAATGGCGACATGAAAGTGTTATACTGCTGCCCTCAACGTGTGAAAATTGAGCGCATGCCGATTGGAGGTCTCGAATGAAACGCATTGCCGTGTTTCTCTTCGGTGTAATGGTTGTTTCGACCAGCGCGTGGGCGCAGGCGCCGGATGCCGCCGTCGACACGGCCCTGCTCGCCGCCCCGGCCAGTCTGCGCGACGGTGCGACTGTCATTAAGTGGAAGGCTGACTTCACGTACGAAACGCTGAGAAAAGGCACAAACCGTCTGGTGTGTTACGACCGGACAGGCCTTCCGGAACAGCAGCCGTTCTCGATTGAGTGCACCAGCATTACCAACCTGGACCGAGTCGCCCAGAATCTGAAGTTCGAGGCGATTGGCGATAAGGTCAAAACGCAAGCGATGCTCGATGCCGCGGAAAAAGACGGAACCCGTGTGAAGCCCGAGTACGGATCGGTGTGGTATCACATGCTGGGCCCCGACCGGGAGCACGCTCACATTCATGTGACCATCGCAGTGCCGGGCGCCACGACACAGTCACTCGGGTTGCCTGACAACAATAAGGCGGGCACTGTGTGGATTATGAACGCGGGTACGTCCACTGCTCACCTCATGACTCCGGGCGCATAGAAGGCGCTCGTAAGACGTCGCGGAGATCGGGAATAGCGAGAGGTTATGAAGCATTTGATATTCAATCTTCTCGTAATTGCAGCACTGGCCGCGTCTCCGGCCAAGCAAACCTTCACAGGCATCATCACGGACGACAATTGTCCCAAAGCAGATCACTCCATAATGCGCATGGGCCCGACGGACGCCGAGTGCGCCATGGCCTGCCTGGAAGCCCATGGCGCTGTGTACGGCTTGTATGATGGCACTGACTTCTACACTCTGAGCGACCAGAAGACGCCGGGAAAATTCATAGGGAAAAAGGTGAAAGTAATGGGCACTCTGGACGCCAAGAGCAAGACGATTCAAGTGGACTCGATAACCGCGGAAAAATGAGCCGCGCATTGGGTGGTTGCGGTGCGCAAGAACCGATCGAAGAATTGCCTCACATTTGATCTCAGTTTGTTGAACTCACGAGACACATCGGCACGAGCAGCTTCTGATAAACCTCAAATCGTACTCTGGCCCGCCTATAAGGACTTAAACAGATTTCGGCGCCAATCGAGATGGGAGAAGAGAAAGTGTTCGAGAAATGGGTTCGAGTAGCCCAATTTTGCGCTTTCGGATTTCCCGTCGACCGCCGAAAAGGCAATTCAGTCAAGAAGCTGGCTGAAACGTTGCCTGCTGGGTTCATTGGGTATAAATTGGCACGCGCTTGGAAGGTCAAAATGGAAATTCCGGGTGAAACGCCGAGGAAGCATTAGTGAATAGACGATTGGCGCGGATATCCTGGAACCTGTGCGCGCCGGAATACATTTTTCATCCGTTCCAATTATTTCACCGCATCAAACTAGCCTACGGCAAAGCAATTCCCTTCAAGGTAGTTCACCTGCACTGGGGTCTCGACATTCGTGTGAATTCCGCTGAAATGATTGGCCGTTCCATCGTCCGGAAGAAGATTTATGAGGTCACGCTGACGGAAACCGTCTGGCGTTTGCTCGACGAAGGCGAGACCGCGCTGGATATTGGAGCGCATGTCGGGTATCTAACCAGCGCCATGGCTGCTCGTGTCGGAGGCAAAGGGACGGTAATTGCTTTCGAGCCCCACCCGATTCTTTTTGACGAGTTGCTTCTGAACGTCGAGCGTTGGAACCGCCTCAAAACCGTCGGGCACATATCGCCTCACCGCGTGGCGGTGTCGGACATCCGTGCGCGCGGCGTCATGGGAATTCCCCCTGATTGGGAAACCAACCGAGGTTTGGCTTTTGTCATTACGGAGGGTGAACCGGACCTGAAGCATAGCGAAAGTTTTCCCATCCAACGGGAGCGGCTTGATGCTTTGCTTGACGAGAATGTTTTTATCGGGCTCGCAAAGATTGACGTGGAACGGCACGAAGTAGACGTCCTCCGAGGCGCGGAAGAGATTCTTCGGCGCCGGAGGATCAGAGATATTGTTTTCGAGGATTTTGGATCTTATCCAACCCCGGCGATGCGGTTTCTCGAGACATTTGGGTATCGAATATTCAGCCTGGCGAAGGGCCTTCGCGGTCCGCGTCTTTGTCCGCCAGACAGAACTGGCGTCCGGCCCTGGGACGACCCTAACTATCTTGCAACTCTGGACCCCGACCGCACGATTGCCAGAATGCGAAAAAAGGGATGGGCGGTTTTGAAAGGACGCGGGACGAAAAAAGTATAGGAATCGAATGTCCCTTATGTTTTTGCCGGCAACTTCAAGCGCGTTCCCGCTGGCTGGATACGCAAGCGAGCAGCAGAATCCGCAGACGGTGACGGCGCCTATTCGAGAGGCTGGACGCGCACCAAATAACCATTGTAGTCAACATACCATACAGTTACTGGATGAGTGGAGGCGTCGATATAGGTTCGCCGGTCATAGGAATACGGCTCGGGCATTTGATAGGCGGACCAATGGCTGGTCTTGGGATTGAACCGCAGCATCTGCCGGCCGTGCAGCACGCCTGCCCACACCTCGCCGTTCTTGTCCGGCATGGCTTCGTAGAAATCGGTGTAGGGATGCGGGGCGATCGGCGGAACGAATTCATCGATTCGCGCGGCCTTCGCGTTGAGCTCGATCAGTGAGCCATCCGCTCCGCCCCACCAGGTATTTCCGTAGGGATCGAACCCGCCGCGTTTCGCGGTCATCATGTGGGTGCCGCTGTTCAAATTCAGCATTTTCCCGGTCTCAATGTCCAGCATCTCGACGGTGTTGCCCCAATTCGCCGGCCCGCTGCCTCCCCAATACTTCCCGTCGTAAGAAATAGCGTTGTCATAGCTGCTGTTTGCCTGAAGCGGCCACTGTTGCAAGACTTTGCCGGTATTCGGATCCATCCTCACAACTCTGTCCGCGCGGGCGTCCCACACATAGCCATCCGCGTCCAGAGTGAAATTTCCGAAGCTGGGAGCATTGATGGGAGTTTTGCTCTCGATGAGGAGTTGCTTTACTTCTCCAGTCTTTGGATCCAGCCGGTTGAGTTGGTGCGCCCAGTTTTCTGAAATCCAGGCGATGCCGTTTTTGTCGATGACGGCGTGGTGCGTTCCCGGCATGGAACCGGGTGTCAGGGGAATCTTGTACTCCGTCACAATGCCTGTCTTCGGATCGAGCTTGCCGACGACGCGCGTCTTGTGGCTCGTGAACCAGATGTTGCCCTGGCCGTCCGCGGTAGCATCGTGAAGGGCCAGCAATTGCTGCGGCAGCTCGTATTCCGTAACGACAACTCTGGTCGATTCTCCGCGGGGACGCGGGAAGACGCGCAGTGGGTCGTCCTTTCCATCCGGACCGCGCACTCGCGAAAGGAACTTGACGAGGATGTTGTATTCAGGGTCCGGCGCGGACATGGGCTTGTTGCGGACGGCAATCGCTGTCCCGCTGAAATGCATCATGCGGTCAACAATCAGGCCCCAGCTATGCTCGTCGTAACGATTCCTGAAAATTTGCTGCCAGGAATGGCATCCGGAGCAATTTTTCTGCAACATTGCTTTTTCTTCGGCCGTCCCCGGCAAGTTCCACAGGATCTCCGCGCTGCTGAGCTGAGACTCCAGCACGGCTGTGGCGGGCAGATTATCCGAGTCGGCAACCCTCTCCAGCACGATGTCGTCCAGCTTCGTAGCGCCATTGATCGAGACCGAATCTCTCCGATAGGGCTTGAATGGAACTGGCGTTGGAATGCGTAAGATATATGAGCCGGCTTGCATCTTGGGGAATTCGAATTTGCCATCTGCATTCGTGTACACGGTGGTTCGAATGCCGTTCGGCGCGACGAGCTGGACGCCTACGCCCTCGGGGGAATCCCCGCTGGCGATTCGAATCATTCCAGTGGCGCCGCCCGTGAGCCCGCTTTGAACCGGCCATTTCTGCGTCTCGGCGCGATACCAGGGATTCGCCGGAGGATTTTCGCCTTCCACGCAGCATTTTCCGGAATGAAAATAAGCGACCAGATCCGAAATGTCCGTATCCGAAAGACTTGTGCGGAATGCGGGCATTCCTGCGCCGCCCTCTTTAATTTTGGCGGCGACGTTGTCGTCATTGACAGGATCACCGGAGGACAGGCTCCCATGCTTAAAGAGGTCCTTCAATAACGGGGCGCTTTTGGCGTATTGGTTGTGGCACATCCAACACTTATAAAAGTAAATGTTTTCACCGCGCGAGGCGCCGCTATCGGCCAGGATCGTATACGTGTCCAGGCGACGGGACCGCTGGAGATCGTCGCCGGAGATGTCCGGGGCCGCGGCAGCCTTCGGGGGCTTGGGCGCCGTCTTAGCCATGCCCAGGCGGGCCGTCGCGCCTGCCAGCAACAGAGCCGTCAGGGCGAGAAAAGCTGCGACTAAGCGTGGGCGACGATCGTTGGGGGTTTGTGCTGGCATAAGTTCACCTCATGCGTATCGTAGAAATTCCTGCCGGTGACCGAAACATACGTCCACTGGCCTCTCGCGTCAACTCAAATCCATTGGGCGGCGCGTGAATGGCTAACTCCGGGATTTCCGATTTGGATCTTAGAGCGTCGGAGGCACTCCCGATCGACGCATTCTTCAGCTCTTCACGTAGGCGAGCTTCGCCGCTACTTTTCCGTCGCGCACGGTAAAAACGTCAACGCCGCGCAGATGCCATGGCTGGCCGTTACGCATCTTGTGATAAACCCATCGCACGACGGCCTGATTGCCGCTCACGATGAATTCCTCGGCCTCGAACCTTGCATCGGGATTCCGCACGAACCATCCGCGCCAGAACTCGGTCACGGCAGCCTTTCCCTCGATCCGCCTGCCGTCCGGCGCGGGCGAGGTGTCCTCGAACACGGTGTCGTCGGTCAAAAGCGCAGACAACGCGTCAGCGTCGTGCCGATTGAACGCCTCGTTGAAGCTGTCAATGGTCGTGCGCGTCGCCCGGTCCTGTAACTGCACATTTTGCTCGTAACTCATGGAAACCTCACGGGCCCGGCCAGCGGATAACAGACCCCCAAATAGAAACACTGCAAACACTACTACGATGGCGTGGCGATTTGCAGAACAAATGTGCATTCAGCCCTCCTGGAGTTTCGGCGATTATATCGTGGCAGGCACGCTGCGCAATGTTCTCCGTCTGGGTGAAATGTGGCAACGCGCTGCCGCCCTGGTGAAGGCAATTTCTCCGTGCTTGCCAGATCTTGGGACCGGGCCTAAGATTGCGCCCATACCAAATGCTTGGGGAGGCTTTCATGAAAAAGCGCTTCTTGATGTCAGTGGTTTGCGCCGCGGCGATTTCGCTTTGCGTCGTTGCGCCGATGAAAGCGCAGAGCGGCGGAGACGCAGCGCCGATACCGCAACTGCCATACCATCTCGTGGAGAACTTTTTCCACTATCCCTCCAACTCCGTCATAGGCCGCGTGAGCGGCATCGCGGTCGCTCCCTCGGGCAATATCCTCGCGCTCAATCGCGGCTATCACCCTGTTCTGGAGTTCAAGTCGGACGGCACCTTCGTGCGCTCCTGGGGCGAGGGCTCCACGATGTTCGTGGGCGCTCATTCCTTGCGCTTCGATCCGCAAGGCAACCTCTGGTACGTGGATGCCGCCGATAACATCATTTACCGCTTCGACTCCGAAGGCCGCACGGTGGGCACGTTGGGAACAAACCCGGAGCCGTGGACCTGGCTGACGCACGTGATCGAGCACGCCGCGCCCGGCAGGGCCGCCTTCTATCAGGAAACGGATATCGGCTGGAGCAAGGATGGCAGCATGTTCGTCTCCGACGGATACGGCAATTCGCGGGTTGCCAAATTCGATAAGGATGGCAACTTCGAAAAAGCTTGGGGTGAACGCGGCACCCAGCCGGGCGACTTCAACACCCCTCACAGTGTTGTGGTGGACCGCAACGACGTCGTCTACGTCGCCGACCGCGGCAATAGCCGCATCCAGGTTTTCGACACCGAGGGCGAACTGAAGGCGGTCTGGAAGCTGCCGACCGCGCCCTGGTCGCTCTGCCTCACGGGTGGACCCAATCCGGTGATGTTCGTGGGCAGCGTGGGCCGGGTCTACAAGATGGATCTCACGGGAAAAATCCTGGGCGCCTTCGGACGCCCCGGCCGCATGGCCGGTACGATTGACTCCGTTCACGGGATCGCATGCCCGGATGAGAAGGCCCTTTATCTCGCCAACTTGTATGCCTCGCGCATCGACAAATGGGTCGCGCAGTAACGTGGGCAGTCATCTCGCTAAAAAAAGGGGCCGATCCCGTGACCGGGGTCGGCCCTTTTTCTTTTGGGTGGAATTTGCTCGCATGTATGATTTGTCGACCAGCCGGTGCCCGCAAACTTACCAGGCTGCGGAAAAAATCGGTTTTGGTGTCATTCTGAGCGAAGCGAAGAATCTCTCTTCGATTTAAGTCCATTGCACGGAGAGATTCTTCGCTTCGCTCAGAATGACAAACGTACTTTTTCCGCAGCCTGTTACAAGTGATTGCGGGATTAATCCTTGTTTGCGATAGAATCGGCCCACTATGAGGCTGGCATTTTCTGTGGCTTTCCTGTTGGCTGCCGCCACTGCGCTGTCTGGACAGACGCGCACCCCTGGCCCGGAGACAAGGACAAAGCCACGATCGTTTAGCGTCGTGGAAGCCACGATCCCGGAAATGCAAGCGGCGATGAAAGAAGGACGAGTCACATCGCGCGAGCTTGTAACCCAATACCTGCTGCGCATCGGGCTCTACAATCGAAAATTAAACGCAGTCATCACAGTGAATCCCAACGCGCTTAAGGAAGCGGACGCGCGCGATCGAGAGCGCGCCCAGGGCAAGCTGCGTGGACCGCTGCACGGCATTCCCATCGCGCTCAAAGACAACATGCACACGACCGATATGCCCACGACCGGCGGCGCGCTGGCATTTGCCGGCCTTACCCCGCCCTATGAAGCCACACTTACAAAAAATTTGCGGGATGCGGGCGCGATCATCATCGCGAAGACGACGATGACGGAACTCGCGAATTGGGTTGCGGGCGGCCCGACGCAGATGCCGGGCGGCTACAACGGGCTCATCGGATACAGCATGAATCCGTACGACCCACGGCGCGACCCGCGGGAGGATACGTTCGACGGGCGTCCGGTTCTTGCCACCGGCGGATCGAGTTCCGGCGTGGGCACGGCTGCAAGCTTCTGGGCTGCAAATGTGGGAAGCGAGACGTCCGGCTCGATTCTGAGCCCATCGAATCAGAACATGCTCGTGGGCATCAAGCCGACCGTGGGCCGGATCAGCCGGTACGGCATTATTCCGATTACGGCGGACCAGGATACGGCAGGCCCGATGGCCAAGACGGTCACCGACGCGGCCATTCTATTAGGCGCTCTCGAGAGCGCTACTCCAGATCCCAACGATCCGGCCACGCAGAAATGCGCTCCGCCGCCCGGTCGCGATTACCGGAAGTTTCTCAAACCAGACGGCCTCAAAGGAGCGCGGATCGGAATTCCCCGTGCTTTCTACTACGATTCGGTCACGCCGCCCGGCGACAAAGTGCCTCGAGACGGCCTCAATCCCGATCAGAAAAAAGTAATGGATGAAGCGATCCTGGCGATGAAAGAGCAAGGCGCTGTAATTGTCGACCCCGCGGAAATAGCAAGCGTCGTTTCAACTGATCCTCAGAATAATCTCTTGAAGTGGAACACTTGTTCCGGGCTCGAAAACGCCAAGGGCAAGGATGCGGACTGCTCCGTGGTTTTCAAGTATGGAATGAAGCGCGATTTCAATAAGTGGCTCGAGTCGCTTGGCGCCGCGGCCCCTGTAAAATCACTCACCGAGCTTCGCAAGTTCAATTTGGCTCATGCCAATGCCGGCGCCATCAAGTATGGCCAGTCGCAGCTCGACATTTCCGACGAGATGGATCTCGAAGCCGACCGCGCCCGGTACGAAGCGGACCGCGCAAAGGATGTAAGGTTGGCCGGAGCCGAGGGAATTGACGGCGCTCTGAAGAAATACAATCTGGACGCGCTCGTTTTTCCAGGCGCAAGCGGCGCTGCCATCGCGGCCAAAGCGGGATATCCAACCGTAATCGTCCCATTCGGAACGGTTCCGAATGCCCCCGCTGTCCCGTTTCCGCCGGGATTCGCCGCGAAACCTGCGCCTCTCGGCGTCGCCTTCACCGGGACTGCGTGTAGCGAGCCAAGATTGATCGAACTCGCCTACAGTTTCGAACGTGCGACTAAACGGCGCGTCCCGCCGCCTTCTTTCCCCTAGGAGTGAATCCGCTAGACTTGCACGGCCGCAGGAAAACTTCGCTTTGTTGATGAGGCAGGTAAAGTAATCTTGTTCCCGCCCACCGCAGCGGGACTCACAAGAAGCGTCGTTCCGAGGAGCTTGAACGCCGCGCAGCCATCGAAACGGGTTTGTCCGCGCGCACGTCCTATGCTAACGTCGCCGCCCGAGCGAGGCGCTCACGCGAGGAGGGATGGATGAGGAAGACGCGTTCCCTGGTTGTTGCCTTCACGGCTCCTTCTTTGCTGGCTTCCTGCTTACTGCTGGCGCAGCAAACTCCCGCGCCGCGGCATCCCATGAACTTCTTCGTCACGAGTAGCCCGATCGGCGACGGTGGCAATCTCGGCGGATTGGCTGGGGCCGACGCGCACTGCCAGGCGCTGGCTGCCGCGGTCGGAGCGGGCAATCACACCTGGCACGCATACCTCAGCACGCAGGCTCGCCCCGGACAGCCGGCCATCAACGCGCGCGACCGCATCGGTACGGGTCCCTGGTACAACGTCAAAGGCGAGATGATCGCTCCCGACCTCGCACATCTGCATGGAGACACGATGGAACTGGCGCGCCTCGGCAACAACCTCAATAAGCTGACCGGACTAACCGAGAAGGGCGAGACCGTTCCCGGCCTTTATGATTATGCCGACGTGCGCGACAACGATTGGGACTACGTCAAGACGACTCAATTTTCCAACCGCCATGAAATGCTGACCGGCTCGCAGCCGGACGGCCGCGCATTTACGGATAATGTAGATCATACATGTAATAACTGGACGAGCAACAAAGACCCGGAGCCGGGCACGGCGAATGGAAACCTCAACGCCCCGGACGGCAGGCCCAACGCACAAATCGGTTTTCCCGACCGCAACGGCGGCGGAAACGGATCCTGGAACTCGTCCCATGGAACGCGTGGCTGCAGCCAGGAATCCTTGCCGAAAACGCACGGCGTCGGCATGTTCTACTGCTTCGCCATTAATTGACACAGGCAGAGGAGACTAGGATGCCCGAGAAACGATCTCTGCTGGCTGCATTGGCGCTCGTCCTGCTGGCTTCTTTCCTGGTGCTGGCGCAAGAAGAGCAGCGAGGCGGCCAACAAGGCCGGCCCCAACCGCAGCATCACGCCATGAGCTTTTTTGTGACCAGCGCGGGCCTTGGCAAAGGCGGCGATCTCGGCGGGCTGGCCGGAGCCGACGCGCACTGCCTGGCGCTGGCCACCGCGGTTGGCGCGGGCAATCACACCTGGCATGCTTACCTCAGCACGCAGGCGCGGCCGGGCCAGCCCGCGATCAATGCGCGCGATCGCATCGGCACCGGTCCCTGGTACAACACTTCGCTGAGCCAGCTTGGCCAGCCGCAGAACGCGAACATTTCCCAGGATCTCGGCGAACTTCACGGAGACACGCTCGTCCAGGCGGAGCGCGGCAGCAATCTTTTCAAGCAGTCCGCGCGAACCGAGAAGGGCGAGGTCATCCACGGCGTGGGCGACGCGCCGCCGATCGAGCACGACATCCTCACCGGCTCGCAGACCGACGGCCGCGCGTACACGGATAAGGCCGACCACACCTGCAACAATTGGACGAGCAGCGGCAAGGGCTCCGCCCAGGTGGGCCATTCCGACCGCATTGGCAATGACAACGCGTCGTGGAACTCCTCGCACGGCACCACAGGCTGCAGCCAAGCCGCGCTGGAGAGCACGGGCGGCTCCGGCCTGTTTTATTGCTTCGCTATCAATTGAGCGCCACGAGAAGTAATTCTTGCCGTCCGCGCGGATAATGTGAATTTCATCGCGCGTACGGAACGATGTGCATTGCAAAGCGATCCAATTCTTAACTAAACCTTGCGATCAAGCGCTCTTTGCCGCCTCTTTCAGCTGCTCCTGACCGGAATTGAGGCGCGCGATTTCGGTGAAGACAGACCAGTCACGCTCACCCCAGCCATGCGCTTGCGCAGCAATGATTTTGTCTCGAACGATACTTGCGTAGGGAAGCGGAACTCCAACCTCCGCCGCCGCCTCCAGGATGAATCGCACGTCCTTCGATCCCGCTCCATCCAGCGTAGATCCCAGGACGTCGAAGCTCCGGCCGCGGATCTTCTCCATGTACACGGGAAATGCGGGATGGTGCAGAACTTCCTTCAACATGTCACTCACAACCGTGAGATCAAGCCCTTGCTTCTCTGCGAAAATGAAGGCTTCTCCCATGGTTTCAAGCAAACAGGCCGCAACGAAGTTCACCACCAGTTTGAAACTGGCTGCTCGTGCCGGCTCGTCACCCAGCAGGATGATCTTCGCCGTGTAAGCTTCAAGCATGGGCCGGCAGCGTTCGATGATCTCTGGCCTTCCCGCCACGAAGGTGATGAGCTTCCCCGCGGCGGCTTGTACCGGATGGCCTGCGACCGGCCCGGCAACGTAGTGGCTTCCGTGCGATTCGTGCATCTCCGCCAGGCGCGTGCTCGCTTTCGGCGTTATGGTCGATGCGCCAATGTGAATTGCGCCCGGACGCATAC
Source organism: uncultured Acidobacteriota bacterium (assembly GCA_963832265.1). Classification (GTDB taxonomy): domain Bacteria; phylum Acidobacteriota; class Terriglobia; order Acidiferrales; family UBA7541; genus Palsa-360. The sequence continues at coordinate 557,898 of CAWHTN010000020.1, read as the reverse complement.
CGGCCAGAATGCCGTCTGCGCCCGTCATATTGTCGAGCACGGATCGGTCATCCATCAGGCAGGTAATCAGAACGTCCGCCTCAGCCGCGGCTTCTCGCGGCGTCTGTGCCGCCGTCGCGCCTGCAGCGACCAGCGGCTCCATCTTTTGCGGCGTGCGGTTATACACAACGAGGCGGTAGCCGGCATTCTGCACGCTGCGCGCGATGCCGGCCCCAATCCGCCCAAGGCCCAAGCAGGCTACTGTCAAGGGTGCTGCGGTCATGGTTTCCCTCCAGATTCTGTGCAAAAAACGCGGCGTTTGTCGGGACCGGTTTCAAATTTGCAGGGGACTATAGCAGAAAGCCGGTGCCAGGAAAAGGCGCACGGGTAGCCGCCATGGAATCACATGCGCCGAACGCGATCGTGCGCCCAAAAGAGTTGGTTTCGAAACAGCCGCCCCAGTTTCCCGGAAGACTGTTTGTCGAGATTTGGCCGCCAAGACTGCGCAATTTTTCCAGGGCTTGCTCTATGGCAAATTCATTGAGTCGAAGGCTGGAGAAGCGTACGATGCGCGAATCTGGATTCACATCGGGAATTCTGGTTTCCACCCGATACAATGTCTCGGTCAGGACCCATGCGCGATTTCGACTGAAATCGGCGAAGGCCGTGCAACTTTATGGATAACATTCGCGAAAAAATCGTGATCGTCGAAGCGGACGAAGCCAGCCGCATTTCGTTGGTCTCCATAATGCAAAGCGGAGGCTACGAAGTATCTGCCTTTTCCACGGCCCGCGAGGGCCTCGATACCCTGCAGCATACCGGCGCGGATTTGTTTTTGCTGGACACGGATTTCTGCTGTGCAGGCACGTTGAGTGCACGCGAAACGCTGGCGACCATTCGCGGCTCCGCCCTTACTGCCACAGTTCGCGTGATCGCCCTTGTTGGGTCCGGCCCCGACAGTCGGGCTGTGGGCCTTGACCTCGGAGCAGACGACGCCGTCTCACGACCGTGGGATGCGATGGAACTTCTGGCTCGCACGCGAGTGCAATTGCGCGCCCTGCGAGCCGACAAGCAGCTCTTGGAACAAATGCACATCGCCACCGAGGGTCAGCAGATCGCGCACACGGCATTTGACGCGCTCGCCGTCACCGAGCGAATGGCCAGCAACGCTGACTCGCTGGATAAGCGTTTGAAAATCGGTTTCGCCGCCGTCTTTGCAATGGCCTTGGTGATGGCCGGGATCTATTTCCTGTTCGCCCATACCGCGCAGAAAGATCTGAAAAATACCACGAGCACGATTGCCCATCTCCAAAGCGGAATTCTGCACCAGCAAAGCTTGATTGCCGAGGCGCGAAAGCTGCACGAAGAGCAAGGCGCCGATGAAACTGGCCTCGTCGCGCAGGGAAAAGACGAGTTACAAAAGCAGGCACAAGACCTGAAGGCCAAGATGGCGAATGCCGGTGCCGATCAGGGGGCCACGCTGCAAAAACAGTTGGACGATACGAAAGCCCGCCTGCAGCGAATTGAGCAGCAAGGCGATTCCGCGCAAAACCTGATTCGGGACGACGTGCGGAGCGTTTGTCTGCTGCATATTTCGGTCGCCTTTCGGAATCAACAGAACGGCCAGCGGCTGCGCTATGCGGGGATGAACCAGAATGGCGAGCCTCTTCAGGATAGCGACGGCAATCCAATACTCGCTGTCGGGGGCAACGGCCCCGAAGTGAAGGTGGACATATTCGGCACCGGGTTCCCGGTGGGCAATTCCGGACGTATCGTCACCAATCGGCACGTTGCCGAACCTTGGTGGAATAACGATGAGCTAAGTCAGATGGCGAGCCAGGGTTTCTTAGCCGAAATTTCCACGATTCATGCTTATTTCCCTGGCGACCCGCGCGCGTTCAGCGGCGAGATTCAGGAAATCTCGAAGGACGCGGACCTGGCTACGATGCGGATCGACACTCAAGACTTGAAGCGCCCGCTCCTTTCGATTGACTCAGGCAAGGGTGCTGCAGTGACAGGCGAGCCGGTCGTATTGATGGGCTATGCGACGGGGCTTGCAGGCATCCTTGCGCGCACCGACGAGGCCACGGCTCAGCAGATATTGAGTCAGAGCGGCGGCGACGTCTCGCGCATCCTGGCGGAGTTAGCACGCCGCGATCTCATCCATCCGATCATCACGCAGGGCCACATCGGAGATATCCTGCCGGACAAAATCGTCTTCGACGCGCAAACCACGTCTGGAGGTTCCGGCGGGCCTCTCTTCAATCGTCAGGGGAAAGTCATCGGCGTCACGTATGCGATTCTGAAGGGTTTCGGAGGCTCGAATTTCGGAATTCCAATTCGATTCTCGGAGCCGTTGCTCGCGCCATCGATTTCGTCCTCGACAACTCACGCGGCAAATTGACGCCCAATGCCGCGCGGCTGGCATTGTGAGCGTGATGCATTACTTTTCAGAGCAAAACTGAATGCGTACGTGATCGCATTTGGAGATTGGGGTTCAAAGTCCCGACAAATCCTCCCATCGGAATGTGGGTTTTGCCGCCGGGATGACTTCGCCGAAGACTCAACTAATTCGCGTAACCTGTGAGTCTTTGGACCTCATCCGCCAGGACCGTGAGTTGATCGGTCTTGGAAAGAACCGAGGCCACACCGGCGGTGCGGGCCAGACGAAGCGGGATTGCATCCTTGTAGATCGTTAAAAGGATGATCGGTGTATTAGGTATGACTTGATGCAGAATCACGGCCGCTTCCAAGCCATTGATTCGAGGCATCGAGAAATCTAAAACGATCAAGTCCGGCTTCAGTTCCCCGCCCTTTTCGATTCCTTCCACGCCATCGGCCGCTTCGCCGCAAACTTCGAAGCCGGGGCGAGATTCGATGAACAGGCGAACTAACTCTCTCGTAAGAGCGTTGTCATCAACTATGAGAATGCGTTTTTGCATGATGTACTTCCGGTGAGGAAACTCAATGAGCCGGGGGAGCGCCTCATAAGGCAAACGTACATCCGTGCACTTTTATTGGCAATACACGGTTTCACGTACGGATACCTAAGTAGGAGAGGTTGTAAGGAGATGAGCCGGAGGAGCGAAAAACGAGCCTTTGGAACCCCACCGATCTCGGTGGGCTCTACGCTATCGGCAGGTTCGTTGTGTCTTGGGCTGGAGAAGCGTACGATGCGCGGACTAGAAGCCAAATCCGGTTTATAAGAGGAGGCAGTGTGCATTCCTCAGAATGCGCGCTGCTGAAAGAACTCGAACGCGGTACGGCAAAAAAGAGAGGCCAGCGATGAAACCAAAAAAGGAACGCATTGAGAAGTCCGATCGTAACTCCCGACGCGGCTTTCTGAAAAGCAGCGTGGGACTCGTCGCCGGCGTCGCCGCGGCCCAATGGCTGCCCGAACGCGCCGCTGCACAGCAAAGCGCCGCATCTCCCGTGACCCTGGAAAACCTCAGGAACCCGAACGGCCGCGCGATCCTGCTGAAGGGCGGCATTGTTCTGAGCATGGATAGCCAGGTGGGCGATTTCGAGAAGGCCGACGTGCTGATCCAGGGAAAAAAGATTGTGTCGGTCGGTCCAAATGTCGCCGCGCCGGCTCACGCGCTGACGGTCAATGCGACGGGTATGATCGTGATGCCGGGATTCATCGACACGCACCACCACCAGTTTGAGACGCCTCTGCGCAGCATTCTCTCCGATGGCTTGCTAGGTGTTGCGGGAGACGCCGCGAGCACTTACCAGGGAATAATCCTCGGCACTTTCTCTCCCGCTTATCTTCCGGAGGATGCGCGTCTCGGCGAGCTGGTGGCATCGCTCAGCCAGATGAGCGCGGGCGTAACGATGACGGTTGACACCTCGCAGGTTTCTCTCACTCCCGAGCATACCGACGCCTGCATAGCCGGCCTCAAGGAATCCGGGCGCCGGGCTCTGTTCGCTTACTCGACTGGCCCAGGAGCCAAGAGCCAATATCCGCAGGACATCGTCCGGCTGCGAAAACAATATTTTTCTTCGGACGACCAGTTGTTGACGCTGGCCCTGGGCGATGAAACCAACGCCGACCGCTGGAAGCTGGCGCGATCGGTTGGCGCGCCCATCGTCTCGCACATCGTGAACATGAGCACACTAGAGCCCCTGGCCAAGGCGGGACTTATGGGACCGGATAATGAATACATCCATTGCACCCGGGGCAGCAGCGAAACCCTGTGGAAGACAATTGCGGATACAGGCGGCAAGGTCTCGATCGCCCCGGCCATCGAGATGCAAATGCGGCACGGAATGCCTCCCATTCAGGCGGCGCTCGATCACGGGATCCGGCCGAGCTTGAGCGTGGATGTCGAGTGCAACATGACCGCGGACATGTTCTCGATCATGCGCACGGCCTTCACGCTCCAGCGTGCGCTCCTCAACCAACGCGCGCTCGCCGATGAACAGAACTTGCCTAAGCTGGTGACGTGCCGCGACGTCATCGAGTTCGCCACCATCGCAGGCGCGCGCGTGGCCCACGTTGACGGCAAGGTCGGCACGCTAACGCCGGGCAAGGAAGCTGACATCATTCTCTTGGGGACCGAGCGGATCAACACTTTCCCGCTGAACAACGTGCCCGGCACGGTGGTGACGCTGATGGATACGAGCAACGTCGAACACGTATTCATCGCCGGCAAAGTCATGAAGTGGCAGGGCAAACTCGTGGGCGTCGACCTGACCGGACTCCGGCGCCAGATCGAGAAGTCGCGCGACGGGCTTCTGGCCCGGACCAACCAAACACGCAACTTCTTTGGGACCTGCTGCACGGCCGGTTAGGGTGCGGTTCTCAGTGCGGCGATTAGGAAAAGCCTTTGGCGTCTTCCGCATCCATCCTCGCGCAATCGCACTTCCGCAATGGGTTCGGCGTCCAATAAGTCACTCTTGCCGGCCTGCACATGGCCATCGTGGAACGCGTGTAGACGTCTGCATCTATTGTGCGGGAGAAGGCGTAATTCTTCAGGCAGCAGCAGGCAGATGAAAGGGATCCCCCGCTTTCTACTGATTGTATTCCACACGTACAACGTATATGCCAGCCGGACAGTCGCGTTTCCTCATCAATTTCGACCGATTGCAACTCGCTGATTCCAAAGATGTTGCCAAGTTGGCAAAAGGCCAGCCACGTGCAATATCTAAGTGCAGGCACCGAAGTCGGAGCCAAATAACGGAATCCTCTGAGGAGCAAAATTGATGCGTAATGAACAGAAGGGCTTTTCACTCATCGAATTGTTGATCGTCGTCGCGATCATTTTGATCATCGCGGCAATCGCCATCCCGAACCTGCTGCGTTCGAAGATGGCGGCCAACGAGGCATCTGCTGTCGCCTCGCTGCGCACATACAATACGTCCATTGTGGCTTACGAGACTACCTACGCTACTGCCCCCACCACGAACCTTTCCGAACTGGGTCCCTCGACCACACCGTCTTCCACCGCGGCGGACCTGGTTGACAACCTGCTTGGCGTCGCCGTTCCGACCAAGAGCGGGTACACGTTCACGTATACGGCAGGCGCGGCCGCCTCGAATGGCAGCGTCTATGCGTACACAATTATCGCCAACCCGACATCTCCAAACGTGACCGGTCAGCGGACCTTCTTCACGGACCAGAGTGGCGTGATTCGCCAGAGAACCAATGGCACCACCGCAACCGCCACCGACACACCGATCGGCGGCTAGTTCCTGGAAGCAGTTCACTTACTTGGGGGAGAAAGGCAAACGCCTTTCTCCCCCATTTTAACAAGTACGCGGATCGTAGGCCCGAAGTGGAACTGAGTACTACGCAAGAGAATCACGCGGGAGGGAGTGCGCCACATGTTCATCGAAACCGAAAAAGCTGAATTGCCGTTGATCCGGAGTACTCAGCGAGTTCTCGCGAGAATCCCCTTAAGCGTCTCGGGGAAAATGAACGACGAAATACCGTTCGAAGAAGAAAGCTTCACCATCGCCGTAAATGCCGAAGGCGGGCTCCTTCAATTGCGGAAAGCGGTTCGAAAGGGTCAACGCCTCAGCTTATTCCAAGCAAAAACGGGGCAACAGGCGTTCTGCATCGTCGCGCACATTGGGCCTCTTGATGACGGATGCGCCGCGGTGAGAGTCCGTTTCCTGGAGCCCCAGCCAGAATTTTGGCATATCACGTTTCCGCCAGACGACTGGACACCGCACCACCCTGATTCAAAATTTAACAGACGGTCGCACGTGCAAAATCGGATGCCAGTACACGCGTGAGAGTGGGCAATTGTCAGTAACGCTCCGGCCAAACCGGAAGCGAGGAATGTTCAGCGAGGAGCGAAGCAGGATCCTGCTCCGTAGGAATAGGACGCAAGAGGAGGTTCGGGCCAGGTGATCGCCGCAATCATATTCTGCTTTTCGATGGTCGCACTCGGCCAATTTTGGCTTTATTATTGGCGCGCGAGCATAGCGATCACCGCCGACCGGCAAATCTCGGACCGCGTGAAAGTCGCAGCAGGCATCCCGGCGGCGCCGGTGACGGCGCGAGACTTCCGAGCCATTCTGAGCGTTCACGATTTGACGCCCGAACTCAGGGGCTCTGGCTGCGGCTACTGGACAATTCGGGCCTACTATTCAATCGTCGAAGAGGTCGGGCGTCTGATTCCATCGCTAACCGGATGGGCTGAGGCGGAGATGGCCATGTGCTCGCGTTATGCGGCGGTCCTCGTCGGTCAGCACCTCGAACGCAACATGGACTGCGCGGCCCAATTGCGCGGGATATAGCGCATTCCCTCCGGCAAAACATTGCTCCACTATTTCAACCATGCGAAGCCTCTACCGGCATCCCGTCCCGGCATAAAAGGAATTATGGTAGGGTCCATGATCCTCAACTAGGCGCGATTTGGAAATCTTTTTCGAGTCAATAACTTCAAAGGCACGCCGCCTCGAATGCCGGCACTGCCGTTTTCCAACCTGGTGCAAAATTGTATGGATCAAGCGTAAGCGCATTGAACTCACGCTGTGAGTATCCGGGATGAGGCTTTCCTCAACATTTCCGACGGCCCCTTCGGATTCCAATCCGGAGAACTGGCGCCGTACTGAAGGCCGTCAATGGTGGCTGGCTGCGACTGGCATTCTGGTCACCCTACTATTGACGTTCGGCATTGTGTCATTCGTGCTCCCGGCACTTCTTCCGGGAATGGGACCCTATTCGATCGACGCGGGCGTGGCTGTGCGTGCCCTGGTGGGCTTGGTTCTGTTATTCGATGTTTACGTCATATTTCAGCAAGTGCAACTCTTCCGGGCTCGCAAACAAATTGCGGAACGGGAAGAACTCTTTCGATTGATCACCGAAAATGCGGCGGACATGATTGCGGTTGTGGATGGGAACGGCAACCGGCTTTATAACAGCCCCTCCTATCAGAAATTGCTCGGATACTCGCCTGAGGAATTAAGACAGACCAAAGGCATCGAGCAAGTTCATCCGGATGACCGCCAAAAGGTCATGGAGGCAGGCATCGAAGCCCAACGCTCGGGAGTGGGGCGCAGTCTCGAATACCGCATTCGCCACAAAGACGGGCATTGGGTCCCCTTGGAATCAACGGCCAGCGTTGTCAAAAACAGTGGCGGGGGAGTTGAGAAGCTGGTCATCGTGAATCGCGATGTTACGGAACGCAAGGATTTGGAGAAAAAGCTTCTGCTTTCCCAAAAACTAGAAGCCATTGGAAAGTTATCGGGCGGGGTCGCCCATGACTTCAATAACCTATTGGGAGTGATCCTGGGTTATTCCTCGGAACTGCAGAAGCGGATCCCGCCAGACGATCCGTACCGCGAGGCGGTCGACGAAATCCAGAACGCCGGCAAACGAGCGGCTTCCCTCACTCAGCAACTCCTGGCCTTCAGCCGGAAGCAAGTGTTCGAGCCGCAGATCCTCGATCTGAAAACGATTGTGGCCGAAGCAGCGAAGATGCTGGAACGGTTGATTGGCGAGGACATCAAACTGGATATTGTCCCGGTCCAACAAATCGGAATGGTGAAGGCAGACAGGGGCCAGATTGAACGAGTGATCTTAAACCTCGCGGTCAACGCGCGGGACGCCATGCCGCAAGGCGGGAAGATTACGATCGAAATCGCCGACGTCGAACTGGACGAAACAAACCCTACTCTTGGCCGCACGATCGCACCCGGGTCTTACGTCATGCTGAAAGTCACGGATACCGGATGCGGGATGGACGCCGAGTTGCAATCCCATATCTTTGAACCGTTCTTTACCACCAAGGGGCAGGGCACTGGATTGGGACTCGCGACGGTTTACGGAGTCGTCAAGCAGAGCGGCGGCGATATTGCGGTCGAAAGCTCGCCAGGAGAAGGCGCAACATTCAGGATTTATCTCCCTCGGGTTTCTGGAACCGCGGAAAAGATACACGTCGTCGAGCCGTCCGGAAAGACCATTCTGGAACATCGGACCGTTCTGCTTGTCGAAGATGAACGAACTCTTCGCAAGCTAACTCGCAAGATGCTCTCGGAGATGGGTCTTACAGTCCTTGAAGCGGAAAATGGCTTGCAAGCGATCGAAATGGCCGAGCGAACAGAAAGCCCAATTGATTTACTTTTGACGGACATCGTCATGCCCGGCATGAGCGGGTGGGCATTGGCTGAGACGTTGTCATCCCTGCGCCCGGAGATGAGAGTCCTTTACATGTCTGGCTATCCCGACGGGGTAATAGCCAGACACGGCATCGCAGGACCCGGAATCACGATCCTTCAGAAGCCTTTTACGAGTGACGAACTATCAAGGCGGGTGGAAGAGGTCGCGATTGGCGTTGCCGGATAAGTGAGTGTTTGCAGCGGGAGAGCCGCAATTCCAGCGAAGGGAAAGAATAATTCGAACATGATACTCGTAGTCATCGACGACGATCCCGCGAACATCAAATTCGCGCGATTCATTTTGGCGGACGAGGGCCTTGAAATTCATTCCGCGACGGACGCACAGGGCGGTTTGGAGCTTATCCGCCGAACGCGCCCGCAAATCGTCCTTCTCGATCTGGTCATGCCGGGCGTCGAGGGGATGGAGGTGCTGCAACAGATCCTGGAATTCGATCCGGGCATCGACGTCATCTTGATGACGGGCTTTTACTCGACTGAATCCGCGGTGGAAGCGATTCAAAAAGGCGCCGCCGACTATTTTCCCAAGCCATTTACCCCCGAGAGGCTCCGAGGGAAAATCAATCAAATCAAAGAGGATTCGAAACACCGGCAACGCAGCTTGAAGCTGGAAAATGAACTTCTTGAGAATTTCGAGTTTGACGGGATGATCGGCCGCAGCCCTCTCATGCTTGAACTGGTTTCGCAGATCCGTCGAATCGCTCCGCATTTCCGCAGCGTCCTCGTCACCGGCCCGACCGGAGTGGGTAAGGAACTCGTTGCCAGAGCATTACACCGCTTGAGTCCCGGACAGAAAGGGAATTTTGTGGCCCTGAACTGCTCTTCGATCTCGGAGACGTTGGCCGAGAGCGAATTGTTCGGCCATGTGAAGGGCGCATTTACGGGAGCGCATCAAGATAAGGTAGGGGTTTTTGAGTATGCCGAAGGCGGTGTAGTCCTGTTGGACGAAATTGGTGAAATGCCATTGCTGCTGCAGGCAAAACTGCTGCGTGTGTTGCAGAACCAGGAGTTGCAGCGAGTGGGATCGCCTGTGGTTCGCAAAGTAAGCGTTCGTGTAGTGGCCGCCACAAACAGGGATCTTCCCGATATGGTGAGTCAGGGCAAGTTTCGAGAGGATCTCTATTTTCGGCTCTGCATGATCGAATTGAAGGTGCCGTCGCTTGCGGAGCGGCGCGAGGACCTGCCCATTTTGCAAAGGCACTTCCTCAAAAGTTTCGCGGCGCAATATAAGAAACCTTTGGCGGGTCTGACGCGGCGCGCGCAGACATTGCTGGCCCGGTACTCGTGGCCCGGCAATGTTCGCGAGCTCGAGAATGTCCTTGGACACGCTTGCATGATGACGGAATCCGACGTCATTGATGTGCGAGACCTGCCTGCGCGGATTCAGAATTTGCGGCCGGAAGAAAATGCGGAGAGTGAAGCGGAATTATCGATGGACCAGGTCGCACGCTTGCATGCTCGGCGCGTTCTGGTTCACGTCGGCGGGAACAAGGTGCGCGCGGCGGAAATCCTGGGAATCAGCCGCACCTATCTTTATGAGCTCCTCAAAAAAAGCACACCGGATCAAGATCAACAGGACTCAGACACCAAGCAGGAAGAATCAAAGCTCGTGATACCAAAGACCTCAAAGTAAAGAATTTCATCGCAGGATGAGCCCATCCTGAATTTTCAATGGGCTCCAATCGAGTTTACTTGGTCTGGCTTGCGGAGCGCGTCGTCTCGGTTTCGGCGCTCCGACTCGCCGACCCGACGCACCAACTTTTCGGGTGTGTTTCCTTAAAGGAATGCTGGGGCTCATGGAGTCTTGCGCCCAAGAAGCATTGTGCGCATGATTCAATTGGAGCGCAAAGCCAGCTTAGTTGTTTCTCTGGCCGCGCGGGCCTCAAATTACGATGGGAGAAACATCCGTCATTGCTGAAACGGGCGCCACGGGCTGGCAGCGCTCGGTCAAGGCCTACACCAATCGCAACGTGCTGCAGGTCCTGGTGCTCGGGTTCGTCAGCGGCCTCCCGCTACTCCTTACCTTTTCAACTCTTTCGGCGTGGTTAGCCACCGCTGGTGTGCGCCGTGCTGCAATCGGCGCCTTCGCCTTAGTCGGCACGCCCTATGCCTTCAAATTCTTGTGGTCGCCTCTGATCGACCGCTTGCCTCCGCCGCTCCCGCTGGGGCGAAGACGCGGTTGGGGAATAACGATCCAGATCGCACTGATCGCCGCGACGCTCAGCTTGGGAGCCAGTGATCCCAAACAGCATCTTGCAAGGATGGGAGTGTTGGCATTGCTCGTCGCGTTTCTCTCGGCAAGCCAGGACGTTGTGATTGACGCCTGGCGCGTGGAGATCCTTGCGATCGAACTACAAGGCCCCGGCGCGGGAATGATCCAGACGGGTTACCGGATCGCAATGTTGGTCTCGGGAGCGGGCGCATTGTTCATCGCTTCGCGCTTTGGCTGGTTTGCGGCCTATGCCACCATGGCGGCACTATTGGCTGTGGGAATTCTGGTATTCCTGTTCGGCCCCGAACCCAAGCCGGCGGCCGAGCCTGTGCGGCACAGCCGAACGGGCGGAGCAGGCGGACTTCGCCAATGGCTCGCGTCGGCAGTGACCGGGCCATTCGCCGAGTTCATGCGCCGACCGCTTTGGCCCGTGATCCTCGTCTTCATTGTCGGCTACAAGCTGGGCGAAGCGCTCGCGGGCGTAATGGCAACGCCCCTCTATGTCTCGCTGGGTTTTTCACTTGACGAGATAGCCGCTGTCTCCAAGCTGGTGGGATTTTTCGCAATTGTGGCGGGGGCGCTCATCGGTGGCGTGGTGACAGCGCGTTTCGGAATCTTACGTTCCCTCATGTTGTGCGGCGTGCTGCAGTCGGTGGGCAATTTGTTCTACGTGCTGCAAGCCGTAGGTGGGCACCGGATCTTCTATCTGGGTCTCTGTGTCATCGCCGAAAATCTAACGGGCGCAATGGCGGGCTCAGCTCTGGTGAGTTATCTCTCCAGTTTGTGCTCTCCGGCCTTCACCGCCACTCAGTACGCGCTGCTCTCTTCGCTCGCGACAGTTGGGCGCACACTGGTGGCGTCTTCGGGCGGCGTGCTTGCAGACAAGCTGGGTTGGGCGCCCTTCTTTCTTGTGACCACTGTGGCGACCGTACCGGCCCTATTGCTCCTCGCCTGGATGGCACAGCGCGGCACAACTGGGTCCGACACGCCTTTGCTTGCGTCGAATAGGTGATGAGTTGCGCCACCACTTATCGGAATGTAGCTTTTTTCGATCTCACGTAGCTTGAGCCGCATTACGAAAGTCCCGTTTTTCGGGACTTGGTCTAAGGGGGGATGCTCTTGCCGACCACGCTGGATTCACTTCGTCCCGGTAGGCAATCGGCCGTTCAATTCTTCAAACAATTCAGCACAACGTTAGTGCCGCTCACGCGTGCGGATTGTTCTGCTTCGCTTTAGTCCAGCTTTATTTGCTGAGTGCAGGATTCACATACCCGTGCTGGAGTACCTTTTTCAAATCCGGCCTGATGCTAAGGTACGTGACGTGATCGGGGATGGCCGAAAAACCGTGCGGCACGCCCTCCGGGATGATGATAATGTCGCCCGTCTTTATTTCTCGGCTTGTGTATCCTACCATTGTGCCGCTGCAGGACGGCCCGTTCAGAATCGTTGTCACCTCGGCGTCTGGCGCGGAACGCTTCCCGTTGACGACGGCGCCCCCCATGATCAGGGTCGCGCTGCCCGATATGACGACGTAACTCTCGGCCGTATCGTCATGAAAGATGCCGGTGGGACCCGTCGCACCGGGACGTTGCTCGCCGCATGCCGGCGCGGGGCTTGCCGCTGTCGCGCCGCCAGCGGCAGCGCCACCGCCGCCTCCCATCGCCCCGCGGTGGATGACGGCGACGCCCAGCTGATACTTGCCCATATCGACCACCCTGAGCGTATTATCCGGAATCGTGCGCTTCGTATCGAGCGAGTGCTTCAACACGGCCTTGACATCTGCGTCGCTTATGTAGACGCCATCCTTGGGTGCTTGAGCCAACGCAACTACCGGACATGCCGCAATCCATATCGCCAGAATTTGCAGGGCCTTGGTTTTCATGTGTCCCTCCTTAGTTAGTTCACGCGCTCATTTCACTTCGACGATCTCAATCGCGACTCGATCGGGTCCCTCAATCATAGCCGCCCTTGTGTTGCCCCATGCGTGAATCTCTTCCAGGAATTTGATCCCTTCGCTCTTTAACCGGGCCACAGTCGAATCCAGATCCGAGACGCTAAGGGCCCAGTGGTCGACGATATGCCCGCGTGGGCTGACGAGCCCGCCGCCTGGCCACGGCCGGATCAAAATGTTGATGTCATCGAACAGGACGCTTCCGGATGGCTCGCGAACAAAACCCGGAAACTTAAAAAACGACGGCCATGTCGGCGGGCCGTACAGCTGCTTGCAATTCCCAGTGGTCGGCGCCACGGGCACGCCGCCGCTGCCTTGCGGGTGGGTCGCACCCAGGTGGGTGACATACCACTGGATCGCACAAAGCGGGTGCTCGTGGTACATGTGAACGTGATTGAAGCGTTCTACATTGCCGCTCTGAGCGTTCTCGATCATCGCGTCGTCCGGACCCCGCAGATACCCGAAGCCCCCCTCCCTGGTCGGCTGTACGCCTTTGGCTCGCATTTCCAGGATCTGCTCCTGCGTTGGCAGCCCCGGCAAAACGTCGCTGGACATGTCGACGAGCTTGCCGTCGGCCGCGTCCCACATCTGCGCGATTTTCAGACCCTTCGCGCGGAACTCTTCGTCGTATTTGCGCGAGTCCGGCGTATTCCAGCCGAAATGCCATACCGAGGATTGGGGCCCGTTGAGCTCCGTCAAAGGCGGTGTGTCGACCTTCGTGAAAAGCAAATAGATGTTGCCGGTCTTGACCGCTTCGTAGCCGTTGAACGTCGTCTTGGTGGTCGACTTCGGAAACGGCTTCAGATAGTACTCGGCCGCAGCCTTTGGGTTCACCGAATTCAGGTGGACGTGATGAAAATGCATCGGCGCGACCGCCGCCGTCCCCTGCGCGCGGACCGGTTGTAATGTCAATGTGAAATGAGCCACCAGGAAAAAGATCAAACTCAGAAAGCGATTTCGCATTTTAAAACTCCTTCCGTGGTTCATCAGCCGGGCCGCGATCGCGCCGCTCTTCACAGCGCGGGAACCTGTCTCCTACCAACCAGTTCGAAGCGAAGGGGAACGTTCGAGGCCACGCGATGCGATGCCCCTACTTCGCGAGGGGATCGGGACGCATCTGCACCTTCACAACCTTGTCCTTCGTGCCTTTGCCGCCTTCCATGTGCCACGGCGTATTCGGGTTGTAACTTGTCCAAAAACCGCGGCCTTTCCAGCCAGTCTTGGGGTTGTCGATCCGCCCCTGCATCGACCGCGTGTAATACCCCAATGGATAGGGAATGCGGACAGTCACAAATTGACCAGTTTTCGGAATCAGCGCCACCATGGCGTCGGAATTGACAGCCCCCGTCATGGGCACATCGTTTCCGAGGCCTAGAACACCGTGGCGGTCAACGAAGATCAGGTAGTTCAGATCGGAATTGATTCCTGACACTCCTTGAAAGGATGGGCCAGGCTTGTGGTAGATCGTCCAGCCCTCCGGACAATGCTGGCCTGTAGCGGTCGGCCCATTCAGTACCTTGCACTTGCGACGATCGAAGGAGGTTATATAGTCGGTCGCGCGCCAATTCTGCCATACGACGCCATTGCTATCCACGGAAACACCGCCCGCGCTAAATAACGGCGGGTCTTTTTGCGGCGGCATATAGACTTCCGTCTTACTCGTTTCAGGAGGATTCGAGCCTCGCTCCAGGCGCACTAATGTGTTTTCTTTGAGGCCGATTCCTGAACACCACACACTGCCATCTGCTGGGCTGACAGAAATCGAATAGCAACCGAAAGTGATCCGGTGGTCCTTTGTAGGATCGATTGGCTCATTCGGTTCGGTCCACGGCTTGGTGATCTTGCCGTCACCGTTGGTGTCCAGCACGCCGGGGATCCAGCCTTGCGAGGCTTCATCATTGTGAGTTTTGTCCCAGACAGCAGTGTTAACCCAACCAACAGAACCGTTCTGGCCGAAGTACAAACTGCCGTCGGCGCCGAACTCGTTGTGGTCCGTTGTAAAGCAAGTGTCGACCTCGGAAATCTCTTTCTTCTCCGGATCGTACACCGCGACTTGCTTGGTGCCGCGCGGCATGGGGAAATACTGCGCAAATTTGTTGCTCGATCCCGCTTTGCAAAAATCGGGTTGATTGCCTCCGTCCGAAGCGGAGTCTCCGCCCCGATTCCTGCTTGCAAACCAGACGCGCCCCACTTGATCGACCGCTGCGCTGCGCGGCTGCGCAGCCGCCAGCCAAATATTCTCATCGCCCCAATACGGAGAAGGCATATCCATGGACCCGAGCGGCACTGCCTGCGACGGGATTTTTATTTCGGAGGCCGTGTTTTTGACCGGGTCCAACCACACCAACGAATTCCCGCTGGTCATGACGCCGAAAACTGGACCATTCGGGTTGACCAGGGGGTTCCGCAAATCGCTGGCTGCTTCGTCGTGCATGTAATTTGTCTGCGTGCCCCAGTCCCACAGAGTGAGCACCAGGTTGCGCTCCACGCCACTTGGCCGCGGCGGGGCTTCCTTCGGATATTCGCCCGCGGCAATGCGGTCGGTCCAATCGGCGAAGAGTGAACGCTGCTCCCCCATCGAAGCATAAGAAGCGGCCATGTTTGCGCCCACGGGGCCCGACTTCGTCCTGCGGTCCCAGGCTTCTGTACTATTGTTGAAGGGACCAAAGTCCTTCGTCGTGGCGGGAATCTCGCGTGTGGCTTTGTCGCCAAGCTGGTGACAGTTCATACAGAGCTTTACTCTGCCGGCCACCTCAACGGGCGCCAGCTTGCCACTCGGAATTTTCACAAGACTCAACCAGTAATTGGCCGGATAGATCTGCGCGGCCGCCCGTCCGTCGGGCGCCACCACAGCTTTCAGATCGAGGTGTTGGCCCGGCTTCGCCGGTACGCGCGCCGAATCCACCAGCCCGTAGCCTCTTACAAACACCTGGTAATTCGCCGTTGGGAGCTCAGGCAGCACATAGCGTCCCTGATCGTCGGTAACGACGATCTTGGCGTACTTCGTCGGCAGGTCTGTAGTTTCGGCGATCACCCACACGCAGGCTTCGGGACCTTTCGAGCTTGTGACAACGCCCTCAATGTAATCCGCCGCACCCGGCGCGGCGCCGGCGTGGTTCTCGGTCACGGCAAGCCACGTAAGACAAAACGCCAGGGCCAACGCAAGAATTCCGAGGATGCGATTCCTCTTCGTCATTTCGGCCTCCAGTAGCGCGGCATTGCCGTCCCATGCAGGAATTTATGTTTGACTTCTTGGTTGACCGATAATGTACAGTCAGACTACCCCTATAAGCAATCCTCAAGTCGGGTTCTTGAGTGTAGAGCTTTTTCGACCCCGCATGAAATCTCAGAGTCTTGAACTGCCGCCGCAATTAGCATTCATGACGCTTAATCTCGCACGCGAGGTCTAAAATTACGGGGTCTAGGACTTCCATAGAGAGGATGACATCTAGCGCAAGGGGAACACGCCCCCTAAACCGCTACGGCCATTGAAGTAGGAGAAAAACTACGGTGATGGGATCGTGACCGACGCTGTTTTTGAGAATGTGCTTTCAGCATTCGAGGAGCTGACCGACTTGACCGCGTACAAATAGAACCCCCCGCTTTGCACGTCCCAATCCGTGTAGGAGGTGGTGGTAACCGGGGAAGAATTCAGCCTGGTCCAGGCCACGTCCGAAGCCGAGTTGCGATAGATGTTGTACCCGACCACGACGGATGCGCTCGCGTCCCAGTCCAATCCGGCCGAGTGGGAGGCAAGCAATCCATTTCCGGATAAGGGGAGATTGATAGGCGAGTTGGAAGCACTGCTCGTAAGGGACACCATTCCGCTGGCTTTCCCCGATCCGGACGGGTTAAACTTACTGCCAGTGTGACGAACTGGCTTGGAGCCAAAGTTACTCCCGCTCCAATTCCACTGGTAGTGAATCCTGCGCCGGAAACCGAATTCTGCTGAAGAGTTAGCGAACTTCCCCCTGTGTTGGAGAAGGTTACTCCCAGCGTCGTCGTGGCGCCTACGGCGACGTCGCGAAAGTCCACCCTCGAGTTGTACATGGTCAAGTTCGACACCACGGGATTAGACGTTCCACCACCGCCTCCGCAGCCCGTTGCAGCCAGAACCGCGGCCAGAAAGCCTATGCGCAACCAGTCGATTTTAATCTGCATGCTGGATTTCCGATTGGAACCTCTGGCTTTTGCTTCAAGATCAGAGGATTCCGATTCACAAAAATAATTTCGACTAGACAGATTCGCGAATCGCGACATTGCCGACGCCAACATGCGATACGCGACGCAATCAAACAAAGGATCTGCTTACGGGGCTGCGCGTGAATGAATGCCTGTCGGGATGGTCTTGGCGCGGTCCCTCAGTGGCAAACGCTGGAGAAGCAGGAGCAGCCGGCAAGATCTACAGGACTGTTTTTTAAAAACTCAACTCATCGTCAGACAGATGCATCTTGCTGAGTTGCTTTTTCGGCGCCTCCAGTCCAATGATCGTGGAAAATAGCACCCAGCTCAATGGGCGGGAGGTTCCAAGTTTGAGGTACAAAAGTACTAAGTGCGCCAGCATCATGTGAATCTCTTGCGAAATCCCACGAATTGCATACCGACCACCGCGATTCTCGGGAACTTGATTGTCTGTCCCCTGCAACTAGTTTGTGACATCGAAATGCCGTGGTTCTTTCGTATCGCCTGTGGTCCAGCATCGCCTTGTTCCAGTTAATCGCATTGCTACAAAGCATCGCATCGCTCCGCTCCCCCTAATGCCCAACAGCTTTCTGCTGCTCGTCCAAGAGTGCGTGGAACATGGCCTCCTCGATGTCCACTTCATACGTGCACCCGTCGGCATCGATGAAGGGGTTCGCGGGCGCCCTCCTGCAGCTTCGCGTACTTCTCCTGCATGTTGTACTGGGCAGGGTGATCGCCGAGCGGCACGTCGCATGCGCAGCGAACGCACGAGCGTGAACGAATGGCTGAACTCGTCAACGATCTCTGGCGTCAGCGTCGCAGGGCGGGCGCAAGCTGCAGTCGATGACCACGTTGTAGTTCTTACCACCCTCCTGTGCTTTCATCGTCCAGGTTGTGCAGCCGCGAGTGTGACCCGGTGTCAGGTGCGCGGTCAGCGTCGTACCACCAAGCGTCACCGTCTCCCCGTCGTGCAACATCTTGTCAATCGGGTGCTCTTTGCCGCCGGGCGTCATCGCCCGCAGCGCCGGCACGTCCTCGGCCATCGCCATCGCCTGCGCGCCGGTCATCTGTTTCACCAAGGCATCTCCTTCCTGATGATCGCTGTGTGCGTGGGTCCCGAGCAGGATCTTGATGTCGGAGAATTTGAATCCCAGTTGCTTGACCGACTTCTCAATCGTCTGCACGTTCCGTTCATACGTGCTGTCGATGAGAATATTTCCTTGCGGCGTAACAATGAGGAACGAACTCAGGGTCCTGGTCCCCACGTAGTAGATGTTGCCGATGATCTTGTGGGTGGGAACTGCGCCGTCTGGTCTTCCGGCGTGCCCATGTTGCGTGCCAGGATCGACCGCGGCGTATATTTGCGCCCCTGGACAGTGACCTCGGGATGGTCGGCGGCCGGCTGAGTTCGCCGTCTGCGCCCAGCCTAAGCTCACGCTTGGACCCAAAACGGCCGCTGCGGTAATAAACATGACCTGCCTCACCGGGTTATCTTGTCGCTCATGGCGGCCTCCACGATGGTGAACCAGGATATTCGAAGACTTCTCGGAAGATTGCTCGAAGGTGAATGCTCCTTGAGCCAGCGCAATTAAAATACACAACACTTGCCCGACGTGAGTTCGCGTTCTCCGAAGCGTTGTTCCGACGAGCATCGCGAAAAGCTCCGTTGACACAACCAAGCATCATTGTGCCTGAGAAGTTCTCTTATCGGAACTTGCCTTCCAGCTCCGAACCAATTCGACCCATTGAGCTGGCACCGTTTCTCGGGCCCTGGCCGATTAACCATGACTTTTCACGCTGAAAGTGAAAATTCTGCCTCATACGAGTTTGGAAACATCTCTCAAGCACAAAATCGGCCACCTTGATGCATGCGCTAGTCTATGAAGAAGTCGGCATACTCCTATGGCCTTCGCGGCAGAAAAAGCACAGACGCAAGAATCCCTGTTGGAGAGGGCGTCGCCCTTCATCCTGCTCATGGCTTTGTTTGGGATCCCCGGGGCGGGTTGCGTTGCCCTGGTTCTATTGGTGCAAATCCCGCGGTTTATCTACGGCCAATCGGTTCCGTTGTTGCTCGCTGCTGAAATCGGTGGTTTGATTGCGGTGTTTGTCCTGCTGCTTGTGTTGCGGGCTTGCCTGGCACTCCCCAATGCGCCGGTAGGTTTCTACAGGAACGTGCTGGATTTCCTCGCTATGGCGCGCTGGCATCCATCCGTGAAAGCCGCGCTCATCGGACTGATCGTGCTGCCGCCAACCTGGTTCATCCACGCTGACAAGTACCGGCGCGTCACAATGCTGTGGACCATGGGGCGGAGGGCGCTCACACTCAGCGATTTCCAGAGCGGGCTGGATAGTATTGCTGTTGTCTACCAGTTGGCTCTGACGGGCGGAGTGCCTCTCCTGTTTGCGTTACACATGCTCTCCCGATGGAAGCCGAAAAACCGCGTCCTGCCCTGGCTCCTTGTGCCTTTGCTTTTTGTGTTCACTGCCATAGCCGTTGTGCTCATCGTGACGATGACGCACTGATCGAGTAGAGGCGGCCGCTGTTCGTCCAGAAGCAAATGAGCTTGATTGGGACTCAACCTGAAATGCTACATTCCGATGATCTCGGGCAAAGAAAGCCGAATTGCCGGTTCCTATCAGCGTGTGGCCATCCGCTAAGATCCGAGCCGTTCCGCAACAGACTCGCGCCGAATAAAGGAATCGAAGCCCGCCTTTTTGAGTTTGCCAAGTACAACGCGCGCGGATGCCGCGTCTGCATACGGGCCCAGCATCACGCGATAGAATGAATCGACCGGAAGGGTGCCAACAAACGCTTGGAAATTCTTTTGCCGTAGCTGATCGGTCAGCTCACGGGCGTCACCCTCTTCTTTCAGTGCCGCGACTTGTACAACAAGTTCCGTGCGGGTGGCTTCAGGCTTCGCAAGCCCGACAGCGGCCTCCTGAGCCTGCGGGGCGGGCGTTCCTGCTGAGATTTCTTCGGCGATTTTCCCCGTGGGTGAACTCATGGACTGTGGAACTGCTTGTGCCACCGGACCATCTACCATCGATTTGTAAGCAGAGACGTCGTCGACACGGGGGGCCTGTGAAGCACTTGCCGACGCGGGTGTTAGGGTGTTAACTCCTCCGGAGAGTCTTGTTCCCATCCTGATTAGCATCTCGCCGGCCTGGCGGTGGTCGGCGTAGACCAAGGTCGAAACCACAATTCCCAGAAATAGTGCGAAAGTTGTCTTGAATAGCCAGCGGTTGTCCTCTTGGGAAGTAAGCCTCCGGAGAGAGCGCGCGTAATTTCGCCAAAGCGTTTCGCAGCACGGGAAGCCAGCTCTCTCGCACTTTCGACTTGACTGACTCAGGCAGCAGCCTATCGAGCTCGGAAACAACTTTGGATGCCAGTGTGGCACGTGTGCCGCGAGACGGAGATTCGTCCGGTGCGGGGATGTGCAAGGTCAAGTCATTGCCGATTCCCGGCCGCAGGTTTGTGTTCTGAGGCAATTTTCGAATTTGCTCCAGGGCGCTGTAGGGCAGCTCCGTGAATCGCAAGCCGCCTGTTTTTTTCGCTTTGTCCATCCACACCAGTTCACCAATCCCAGAGACTAGCTTGGAATGCGAGGTGAACGAAAAAGGAATTGGCCCCGATTGTTTTACAGGCGCGGTGGCGCGAAACCGGAGACCTTGCTCGGAAACGTCGAGCACGATGCCTCCGTTGTCAAACGGAAGGTTGATATGCGGAAGCGGGTTCAGCGTCTTCCGGCTATATTGACGACGTTCGTGGTGTGTCATTGACCTGGTAACTCTCCAGAACTCTGCCGGGACTTTAGCCGATTCTCGATGCAAGCATGCAAGGTGCGCGAGCCCGGCGACAGACGAATCGTCATAACTGTAGGCCTGTGCCGTATAGGATGAAAAGACCTCAGACATGGCAGGTTGCTGTTTTCAATAACAAGGAGCTACCCAGAAATTTTTCTCTGTGCCTGACAACATTCCTATTTGTATCAACGCGCATTTCCTGGAGATGGATAAGCAAGGCATTGCCGGTATGACCCGGCAAAGTGCAGACCCGATATTCTTTTTTCCACTAAACACTACCTGCCACTTCGAGCCAATCGAAATGTCGAACCAGAAATGTCTGGCCGGATGCCGGAATGATGAGCGCTGAGTTAGAAATTCGCCAGAAATTCCCACATCACCCGTGATCCCCAGCGTCTCACGTCGGCCAAGTCCCGATACGTCCGGTTAAATGAAGGTGGCCCGCGAGCCGCATTGGCCAAATTCCCACGTTCCGATAATCCCCGTTTCTCAGGACTTTAGCAGTGGAGTAGGATTAATCTGATTGTCGAAGAGGGATTAAGGTCCAACTCATAAGAGGTCGTCTCTGGGGATAAGCAGCATTCGTGATGTCGCGGTGCGTGCGATGTAAATGCCCATTCGGTTTTATCTCGGCTTCCCGTCAGCGAGCTTCGCCAATCTGAGCAGTCGTGAACTGAACTTCAAATTCGCTCTCTCGCCAGCCTTCACATTGATTTCGAACCTCATTCTATTTGCCTGCATAAAAAAAACGAATCATTCCTCCCTTTGCGATAAAGTCTTCCGTTTCCCCGACCGTCAACACAGGGGCGTTTTCCAGTTCTCGAAAGATTGCGGGAAGATGGTCTTTATTGGCGCTAATAAACAAGACCTGGCAACCCCGCGCCTCTTGTGGCTTCTTGAAATGGAGGACTCGAAATGATCGAGATCCAATGGCTTTTCCGTCCATCGCTTCCTCTAGTTCCCCGTGGAAGGGATCGTCTCCCAGGG
Organism: uncultured Acidobacteriota bacterium; assembly: GCA_963832265.1. GTDB lineage: Bacteria > Acidobacteriota > Terriglobia > Acidiferrales > UBA7541 > Palsa-360. The sequence goes on along the minus strand of CAWHTN010000020.1, from coordinate 536,152 downwards.
TGCTCACGACGAATGCTGTATCTGCGTATACCGAGGGCCAATCCACAAGTTGAGCGAAGTGAAAGAGAAAACTTGCTTTCAGTTGATATTCCTCAGCTGTGATGCGGGGACAAGCATAAATGGGGATTCTCAGCGGCCTGGCTAATAGTAAGAGACTCGAGTAGGCAACCACCCAGGGCATTAATCCCTTTTTTCGACGGTCCGTTGGAGCTGGAGCACCGATGAGCATAGGTTCTTTAGTTAGCATAATCCTGATGGTATATTTCCCTTCAGCAGGATCAGATCAATAGCTCTTATTGATTTCCGGGCTGAATCGATAGGTTATCTTTACTCGAAAGGTCCTTCCATCCTGCGGGATTGCGTCCTCGGGGTCCTCCGGACGGCCCGGGTCCGCGTACCGTTTGTTGAGAGCATTGTAAAGGCTTGCAGAGAGGGCCAAGTGTTTTCGCAGAATGTGTCCTGTTATAGTGGCATTGAGAACCGAGAAGCCGCCGAGCACATTGTTCCCCAGTGTTGATACGGGGCCGGTGTACTGACCGTCTACGGCGGCGAATAGCCTTTGACGCAACAGGGGCATTCCCAGGTTTAGTTTGACCAGACTCCCGGGGGAGTTGGAGAGCGCCTCGCCAGTAACTGAACTTTTTGTTCGCGTATAGCTGTAACTCGCGTCGCCCCGAAGTCCCGCACCCATCTTTCCGTTCACTTCGAGCTCCACGCCAGTGGCAGTGGCGCCGCCGGAATTTTCGTAGACCAAAAGCCCATTGCTCACATCCGTAGTAAGAGTTATCAGATTCTTGATCTGATTCTGGAAGACGCTGCCGGAAATGGTGAAGCTTTTTCCGATTCCCTGGTCCACGATGCCCTCGACGGTATGGATCGTCTCCGGCTGCAAACTCAGATTGCTTTCGTAGAACGGACCGAAATCAGGATAGATCTCGTAAGGCACCGGAGCCCGAAAGGCGCTGCCGTACAGCACCTTGGCGGTCGTTGACGGAAACGGATGATAGATCAGCCCGAGGCGGGGATTCGTTGTGCCTCCGAAGCCGGAATAATAATGGTCATAGCGAACGCCGGCGCTCAACGAAAGTTTCCGGGTGAGCGCGAATTCGCCTTGGCCGTAAAGCGCCCAGATTGTCGAGTGGTAAGGAACGGAGACGACCGAGGGGCTGCCGTCGGGATCGACGTTTGTTTGATCTTGCTGGAAATTGTCTGTGACTTCGGAACCAAAAGTCAGTTTGTGTTTTCCGAACAAGCTTCGCGTTAGCGTCAGATCTGAATCCCACCATTGTCCATGGAACGAATAGTCATCCGGCGGTTCCGACGCAGCTACGGCGACCGGACCGTCCAGGGTGGCTCGGTTGTAGGAGGTATGGGCCGCGAGTTCCCACTTAGCGCCGAATGTGTGTTGGTAGCTCAGGTTCAGGTACTGATTTCCTTCCAGGTTCCGCGTTCGCGAATCGTTGAAAAGTGCGCCAAAATACGCCGTGGGCACTCCTTTGTCGCCGTAACTATACAACCCCTGCAACGTGAATCCTCCTCGGCTTACCGTGACAAGCGCGTGCTGGTAACGGTCATAGTCTGTGCCGCTGGTGATTCCGAAATTCGTCGCAGAACTGTCGAACTCCGGAAAAAATAGTGTTGGACCGTGGCTGGAATAAAACGTATCGGACAGCAGGAACTCTGTACCCTTGTACTCGGAACCATAGCTGGCGCGCCCCTCGTAGGCGCCGAAACTCGCCGTCGATAACGAGACTTCCGGTCCGCGGAGGTCTGGCCCTTTGCGCGTGATCACGTTGATCACCGCAAAAAAAGCCGCCGCACCGTACAGTGACGAGCTAGGGCCGCGAACGATCTCGACGCGCTGGATCAAGTCCACATCCATAGGAAATTCCGTCCCGAGCAAGGCCTGGCCAAGCACGACGTCGTTAATCCGATTGCCATCGATCAACAACAACACGCGGCTGTTCCAATCGCCCAGCCGCCCAAATCCGCGCACCCCTACATAGCTGAAGTAGCGGTCGTAGGTGATGTAGAAGCCGCGAACGCTCTCCAATATGTCGGCTAACGTCCTGTAGCCGTATTCCTGTATCTCCTCGGCGGTGACGATTGTGATCGAGGAAGGAGCGTCATTCACGTTCTGTAGATACTTGGACGCCGTGTAAACACGAATTTGCTCAGCTCTTCCAAGCTGAGTTCGGCCCAAGTCTGACGTTTGCGGGGCTTGGGACTGCGGAGCCTGCGCGCGGCAGAGGGTTGCCGAAAACAACGCCAGGACGAGGAGCAGCGTAGTGTCGCGTACGAACCTGACATCGCCGAAAAGGATCCGGAACATTTCGCTTTCGCCCCCGGCAGGCCGTAAAGGGTCAAGATTTGCCCTTCGCCACCGGCCTACAGCCCCTGCCCGGCAACCCGCTGAATTTCCCATCGGCGGCAAGACGCTACAGCTTTAGGGGAAGTTCCTCCGACTTCTGGGTGTGCACGACGAGAAATTCTTTAGTGGGCAGAGTCAGTGCCTGGTAAGTCGTCTAGTGCCTATCCGGTTGACTCCACAAGCCCCAAGGGATGGGGGTCGGGCGCGATGCTCCCGGAGTATCCTCCATCATTCCGCGAGTTTAGAATGCTCTTCAGTGACGAGACCTCCTGTTGGTGCCCACAACGATCGCCTTATCAATAACGTGGCCCTCCCACGTAGGCCCGCGATGGCAGCCTTCCAGACGCTTCTTGGACTGGGTAGCCAGCAGCAACCCACGACCTACAAGCAGTTGTACCGAGTGGAGCCAAACGGATAGGCACAAGTCGTCTTACCGGAATGTGGCTTTTTGTGCCTGAAGGGGGCTGTCCCCCACATTCCGTCAATCCCGTTTCACGGGAGTTGGTCTTAGGGGCTTTCCAAATCACTTTTCTGTGAGGGTGTCGAGCAAAATCAGAGAGGCGGCGGATGCGGTTTGAACCTTCCTCCAGGTATTTGGCCAGAACGCAAAGCTTCGAGAAGTACGGACTTATTTCAGCGGTGAGGACAGCCCGGCCAGCAACAAGGCCGGCGATTCCTTCTTTAAGTTCCGTACGTACCCGCTCAATGTGCTGCCTTCGGGTTTCCGGTTTCTTGACGGAGATAACCCAGCAGATCCACTCGTTGCGCGCGAGTGGCGTAATATCCTCCCATTTTGCCCGCGCGGCCGGGTCCGAAATGAGGACTTTTCGTAAATCCGCTGGTACGCCGTGTACCGCGCCAGCGGAGATCGCTTTTTTCGGCATGGACTCCATTCTACATCGTTACGCAATCGAATCCGGATTGCTTCGGAAATTCGAGGGACGTACTTGAGAATTGCCCTGCAATGAGGACAGTTCATCACCTGTTACGAGGCGCCGCTGTACCTTCATGACGAGATTGTCAACGAAAACCTTAGCATACAGGACCAGAAAGGTTTCGTGAGGTGAAGGCGTGGGATAAGATAGCTCCTGATTTGGCGGCCCTAATTTCTTCCGCTCCGCTACTTCCTTCGCCGGACGCATCGTGCTGCTTGGTATAGAGTTCATAGTACCGGCCGCCCGCGGCGCAGAGTGATTCGTGCGTGCCGCGTTCGATGATTCGACCTGCCTCGATCATCAAAATTTGCTGGGCATCCCTCACGGTCGAGAGTCGATGGGCGATCACAAACGTAGTTCTCCCTCGCATCAAGTGGATCAAGCCTTCCTGGATCAGCGCTTCGGATTCGGAATCGACGCTGGACGTCGCTTCGTCTAGAATCAGAATGCGCGGATTTGCAAGCAGGGCACGGGCGATTGAAACTCTCTGTTTTTGTCCACCCGAGAGCATGACGCCGCGCTCGCCAACAACCGTCTCATACTTCTTCTCCAAATTCTCTGCGAATTCATCCACGCGGGCGGTCACGCAGGCTGCTAGAATCTCTTCCTCAGTAGCATCCGGGCGGGCGAAAGCCACGTTTTCGCGGATCGTTCCGTCGAACAGGAAAGTCTCCTGCAATACCACACCCAGCTGCGTGCGGTAAGAGTCCAGCTGCACGTGCGCAAGATCCACTGTCATCGACGAGAACGCGGCCATTCGTCGGAACGTAAAATGAAGCGATCAAGCCGATGGTCGTGGATTTCCCGGCTCCTGAAGGTCCCACGAGCGCCGTCACGGTGCCCGGTTCGGATTCGAAGGAGATGTCATACAGCACCGGCTTGTCGTCCTCGTAGGCAAAGTTCACGTTTTCGAAAACTATTTTTCCGTTAATTCGACCGAGCCGTTCGGTCCTCCCGGGAAATTCATTTTCTCGCTTTTCGTTCAGAACCTCGCGGGTACGTTCCAGCCCAGTTAGAGCTTCGCTGATTAGCGGGCCAATCCCAACAATCTGAAAAACGGGCGCGATCAGCATCCCAAGGAAGGCAGTGTAGGAGATAAACGTGCCGGGTGACATTCTCCCGGAAAGAACCTGGTGGGCGCCGAGCAGCATGATTAAGGCGCCCATAAGTCCCATCATGCCGGTAGCCGAGAGGCTCATGAGCGACGTGGCCATGACCGTCTTCAGAACGTTATCAAGCAGTCGCTGCCCACCGGCGGCAAAGACTTTTCTTTCCCGCTCCTCAGCGTGGTAGCCCTTCACAACACGAATGCCGCCAAGCGATTCAGTGAGCCGCCCTGTAACTTCGGCATTGATTTGGGGTCGGGCGCGAAAAATGGGACGAATGGTCTTAAAAGCTTTATTCACGGCGATGCCAAAAACCAGGAGGACCGCGAACACCACCCCAGTCATCATCGCGCTCGTGCGCAAAAGATAGACCAGCGCAAAGACGGCCGTCATCATACCGCCGACAAACTCGTACAATCCCGTATCGATCAGGTTTCGGACGCCTTCGATATCGCTCATGATCCGGCTGACCAGTGCGCCTGTTTTGTTTGCATCGTAGAACGAAATCGGGAGACGGCCCATGTGCGCCTGCACCTTCGAGCGGAGATCTGAGATCATCGTCTGGGAAGATTTTGAGAGAAGTTGGGTTAGAGCGAATGTTGTGAACCCCTGAACAAGCGTCGCTCCAACTACGATCAAAACGATTGGCAAGAGAAGTTGGACCCTGCGTTGGATGAGGACATCATCGTAGAGATACTTCGCGGAACCGGGAAGAATCAACCCGCAGACCCTATTGATGGCCATGAGGACGAACCCTATCGCCAGGATTCCCCGCCGCGGTTTGATGAGTTCCCAAATGTCCGGAAGGAGCTTCCAGGCGCGGCTCGGATTGCGTGGTTTTAGTTCTGGCTTTGGGCTATTGAAGAATCGCAAAAGTAGAACTCCATCCTCATCCTCCCAACCAGCTGGAACTGTTTAGGATGGAAGCCCGTATGCCCGTGACGCCTACAACTTTATCTAAAGAGCCGAACTCCGTCTGTCCCAAAACGCACAGAGAATCCCGGAAGTACGGGGCATCTGGTGGACCTTCAATCTCGCGGATTACGGCTCATCCTTGCGTCAAAGCTAGTGTTCTGTCCCATAAATAAATGGCAATAGTATTGCTGGGAATATAAGCATCTCCAGTGCAGAATGGGAGTGCTTATGGCGATGGGACGACCGAAGGCGGTATTGGTTTTGAGTCCGCAACAGCGGGAGCAGCTGGAAGGCCTGGCGAATTCGCGATCGCTTCCTGCGGGGCTGGTGAGCCGGGCCAGGATTATTTTGCTGAGTGCTTCCGGTAAGACGAACCAGCAAATCGCACGCCAACTGGAGCTGACCAACGCCACAGTGGGCAAGTGGCGACGGCGATTCCTCGAGCAGGATGTGTCCGGATTGCATGATGAGTTGCGGCCGGGCCGTCCGCGCCCGATCAGTGACGAACGTGTGGCGCAGTTGGTCCGCAAGACGCTGGACACGAAACCCAAGGACGGCACGCACTGGAGTATCCGGCAGATGGCGCGCCAGACGCGGCTATCGAAGTCGACGGTGCACCGCATTTGGCAAGCATTTGGTTTGGAACCGCACCGGCAGCGGCACTTCAAGCTGTCGAACGATCCATTTTTCGTAGAGAAAGTACGGGATATTGTAGGGTTGTACTTGCATCCGCCTGAAAACGCGGTGGTTTTGTGCGTGGATGAAAAGAGCCAGATTCAGGCTCTGGAACGTACGCAGCCGATGTTGCCGATGGGACTTGGCTACGTCGAAGGTGTAACGCACGATTACCGACGCCATGGGACCACCACGCTGTTTGCAGCACTGGACGCGGCGAAGGGCAAAGTGTTCACGCAATGCCGGTCGCGTCACCGGCACCAGGAATATCTGGGTTTCTTAAGGGAGATCGAGAAGAACGTGCCCGAGACCTTGGATGTGCATATCATCGTGGATAACTACGCCACGCACAAACATCCGCGAGTCAAACGCTGGTTGGGAGCACGGCCACGATTCCACGTGCACTTCACTCCCACCTATGCCTCGTGGCTGAATCAAGTGGAGATCTGGTTCAATCGGATTACGCAACAGGCCATTCGCCGCGGGACGTTTCGCAGCGTCAAAGAACTGATCGAGAAAATCGATCAATACGTTCGGGCCTCCAACACCAATGCCCACCCTTTCGCGTGGACCGCCACGGCCGATTCGATCTTCGCCAAAGTCCAGCGACTATGTGAACGTATTTACGGGACGGGACACTAGAACGAAGGGGATAAAGTGTGGGGGCATCCTCGGTGCAGACTTCGATGAAGAGGTGTGGCAACTCGTACGCATCATCAATCGGTTCTTCCCACCTGCGGTGACGTTGATATTTTGCAGTGCTTGGTCCTGAGAAATTCTCTTATCGGAACGTGGCCTGCCGAGTCCGGGTGCTATCATCGCGCGTGTCATGCGACGTGGCAGTTGATTCCACAGGAAGGGAGAACCTACATTGAGCCGCTTTGCGCTTGGACTGGTTGGCATAGTAGGAGCTGGACTCGGGCTGATCACAGGGGGCAATGTCGTCTCTGCTCCGCAGCAACCTGCGCCCTCATCCTCGGTGCAATATCTGGAAGGAAGCGCGACCCAAAAGGAGCGCGCATTTTCGCCGGCGGTTGTTACCAGAGGCGGGAGAATCATTTGGCTCGCGGGCCAAACCACCACCTCGGACTTGAACGGCAAGTCGCTTGTGGGCGACTTCGAGGGTCAAGCAAGGACGGACTTCGCACTGATCGACCGAACCTTGAAGCGCAGCGGTGGAAGCCTCCGAAACCTGGTGACCATGACCGTGTTTATCAATGATCCCCGGAATGGCGACCAGTTCGTGAAATTGCGCCACGAGATGTTCCCGGACGGCAAATTCCCCGCCAGCGCGTTGATTACTGTTTCCAACTTCGCGCAGCCGGGGATCGTGATTGAAATTCAAGGCGTGGCAGTCATCGGCGAGTGAGGATCTAAGCCCAATTGTCGGAATCCGGCTTTCTATATCCAAGCGATTCATGCTGTAACGATCGGCAGTGACAGAGCGTTCCGGCGAGCGCCGGAGAGCGCTGCTGTCACTGCCGAGAATAAACTGTCAGGTCGGCCGTCTACTTGCCCACCATCAGAATGGAGAACGAACCCGGCACCATGGGGCCGCGAGCAATGCGGCCGTTGGAGAGTGGCGGAGTCCCAGGCGGAGGCGGATCGAACATTGCGGCGATCAGTAGGATACGGTTCGTCTTGGTGTCGAGCGTGAGCGTCTTGGCGCTGGGCATGGTGGTCAAGTTCTCTTCCACCTCGAAGCTGGTGGGGCTGTTTTCCTTGATCACGGCCAGCGTGCCTTCGGCGTGCGAGCTGAATGCTTCCATCGTAGCGGGGTTAAACACGGCGCCATCGGTGACGCCGCTGAGCGGTAGCGTAGTGATGATGTTGCCGTCGTCGGCGTTGAGGATCACCATCACATGCGGGTCGCGGCAGGCGACAAAGAGAACGCGATTTTTGGCATCGATGGCCAGCCCGGCGCACGTGCCGGCTTTTCCGGAAACATCGTAATGGGCAGTCACGGCAAGAGTCTTGGCATCGACCACGGCGACATTGCCTTTATCCTCGATATCGACGTACACATGGCCCTTGCCGTCGGTGACAGCCTGTTCGGGAGCTCCGCCCAGGTCGATCGTGCCGACGATGGAACCATCTTTTGCGTCGATCACGGTAGCGTACGGCGCGGCGTGGCTGAGGTCATACACGTGCTCGTTAAACGGGTCGAAAAGAATGCCGTCCGGGTTGCCCTGCACCGTGATGGTCTTGATGACCGCGAGAGTCTTTGAATCGAACATCACGACGGGATTGCTGGTGATGAAGCCGTGATTGGTCTTGGGGTCGACAACAGCTCCATGTCCGTTGATATTGGGAACTTCGCCTTTCAGTTCCAAAGTATCCAGATCAAAGACGCTGATGCGGGCCGTGGGGCCGCTGCGCGGAACGTACAACCGGCGGCCTGCAACGTCCGCATAAACATAATCAAAGCCGCCATCGCCGCCAACTTTGGTAGTCTTCAGCAACTTATAGGGCCCTGTGGTGGAGGCCTGTTGGGCCAATCCGAGGGACGCCAACATCGCGATCCCGACTACAAGCACAACAGGTAAGCCAAATCGTCGCATGAGATATCTCCTTGATTGAATGGAAATCTCGATTTCGGTCTCGAAGCTGGGACCGAATATACACCTAATTGGGGGACGAATCATCGCCCGCCCAAAAATCAACCTCCAATGAGATTGAATCGCCCGCGAGTTGAACATACTTTGAGAAATTTCCGCAATTGCGTTTTTCAGGGCTTGGCGTATAGGTTAGGGGCAGCCGCGCCCTAGGCTTATAATTTCGGTGCACGCCAAGTGTTCACGCATACCGGCCGTTGAGGAAGCATTATCTAGAATGACGGTGGCCATGAAAACGCAACTAAGGCGCGCGACGAAAGCGTTGACTCACGCTCTGCTGGGAGCGCTCGTGTTTTGGACTCCCAACATTGTGGTTCACTGGATCATCGCTTACCGGTTTTCGGGGTTCGTCGTAATAGGTCTTACGGTTCTCTTGCCAGCGGTAACCGTCCTATTTTTTCGCGCCTTTTTGTGGCCGTCGCAAAAGCAGGAGAGCCGGCTATCGCCGGCGCTGTTTGCTGTTCTGGGAATATGGATTGCCGGCCCATCCATGTTGACCTTCAGTGCGAGTTTTTGTGGAGGCGGGCTTACTCAGCCCGATGCCTGGCGGTTTTTTGTTTTCGGCACATTATTGTTTCCGCTGTTTACGTTTGTGATGTCCGCATACGATGGCACAGTGTTTGCGGTGATGCTTACGACATTGCTGCTTCCCATCCTCGCGAACTCCCGTTCCAAAGACACATTCGCCGGCATCAGTGATTGACCCTTTCCGATGCCCTCCGTCCGCAGTTTTGTCCAGGATGGCCGGATTCTCAGATTGTGGGAGCCACTTTCCGACATGAGGACGCGCGAATCGAAACGAACCCTAATCGATCGGTTCGACCTTGACAATCGACGCGCCGTGGTTGCTGCCGATCCAAAGCGTGCCGGGGTTCTTCGAATCGTCGACAAAGACGCGGCGGATGTTGGTCGGGCGCGGCAGCATGTATTCCGTATACTGGCCGCTCTTGATATCTAGACGTGCCACGCGGTCGGTTAACATGGACCCGGTCCAGGCCTCACCGTTGCGGTCGGCCACGGCATCATACGGCGCGCTCCACGCCGTTGGCACCTTCCACTCGGTGATGTGTTCGGTCTCGGGATCGAACATGCCGATTGCGTTGCCCTGATATTCGGCAAACCACAGCCGGCCTTCGCGATCGACGCGGCCGCGCCGAGGGCGGGAGTCCGGGGTCGGAGTCCGGTAGACGGTCGCATTCTTCGTCTTGGCATCGATCTTGACGATATTCCCGGCTGAAAAATCGAGCAGATAGACGTTGTTCTGCGCGTCCGAGTGGATACCGTAGGGGCCGATGCGCTTTCCGGTCTGCGGATCCTTGAAGTTGCCAAGGTTCTCCATCCTGTTGGAGATCAGATCGAGCCGGTAGATGTTGCTGCCATCCGAATTCTTGATCCACACTTTATTGTCGGCAGGAGTGCCTTCGATTGCGATGTGGCCCAGCTGGCCGCCGTCGGTGTCCCATTCCTTGGGCGTGCTCCAGAACTGGAACTTCTCGGTCTTCTTGTCGAACTTCGCGATGGCACTCTGGTACATCACGCCGATCCAGGGATTGTCGTCCGTGTCGAATTCCAGATCGAGCGTGCCTTCCGGCCATCCCGGCTTTACTACCGGGATCGGATATTGCGTCACCTTGCCGGTCTTCGGGTCCATCTTGCCGAGGAACATCTGGCCGAAGTCGGAGTACCAGACGTTGCCGGCGCGATCGAGCATCACGTCGTGCGGCTGAATCAGGCGATTTGGCAAATCGTATTCGGTGATGATCACACGCGTGGACTTGCCTGTGAGCCGCGGCTGGGTCTTAAGAGGGAAAGCCCAGGTCGGCTGCTCGCCAAGGTTGACGCTGGCGAGCCATTCTGCGGTCTTCCTGCCGTTGCCGCCGCGTTCCACATCGCGACTGGCAGTGCCTGTGAGACGCTGCGGCTTTAGTGGAGTGCTGCCGGGATAATAGAGACTCATCCGCTTGAAAACTTCCATGAACTCGTCGGCGTCATGCGTCGACTTCATGATGCGCTCGAGCGTGTGGCAGCCGGTGCAATTGAGCAGGAAGCGTTTCTGCTCGTCCGTGCCCGGCATGCTGATCAACCATTCGGCATTGGTGAGATGGGCGGACAAGTTCTTCACTTTTTTGAGCTTGATCTCAGCCATGGCTTCCTGGCCTGGGGCGACATCCGCGGTCCTGACTCCGTCCAGCTCATAGGCCGGCCGCACGCGCGCTCAATGCGTAGTGTCCGGGTTCGAGTCTCGAGGCCGGGAAAGCAAAGCGGCCCGCGGCGTTGGTGACAACGCTGATGCTGATGGTCGAGCCATCTTTCTTCGCGCTGACCACCACACCTTCCATCGGGCCTTCCTCGGCGGAGGTGACTTGCCCGCTCAACGCTGATGCCGTCTGAGGCGCCGCGTGAAGTCGAGGGGACGCAGCTTGAAGAAGGATGGCGGCAAGAGCGCCACCTGCGATAAGCAAGACTCGCTTGGTTTCCATCATCATCTCCTGGCCCTGGAATGGTTAAACCGGAATTATTATCCTCCCGTTGCGGATGCTAACGGAAGACAATCATTTAAATAGGCAGCACCGGTAGCGGCGGCAGAACACCATCCCCCATGATCAACGCTGTGGAGAATAAGACAATCAAATTTCAAACTACTCGAGGCCAAGAAGCCACATTCCGATGTGCGAACTTTCTGGGACTTGGCTACGCCAAATGCTAGCAAGGAAGACGCACATACGAACGAGCGTCCGAACAAGTTTGAATTCCCCCAATTGCCAGCGACGAGTCCCAGTTCAGAAGATCGCCAGCGGATTAAGCGGCGAACCCGTTCCCAAGGCGATCCGCAGCGGGGCAGCCGAGAACAGAAACTCATAGCGATTCAACTGCCTGGCATGCTCGATGGCTCGCTCGAAATCCAAATTATCGAAAATGCTCACGCCCATCGCTACGAGCGCCAGGCGATGAAGAGGGTTTGTGACCGTCGGCGGAAAGCCCGTGGGCGAAACGTCATTCGGTCCGTCACATCCGATGAAAGAAACGCCGCGTTCTTTTATGAAATAAGCGACATCGGCATGATAGCCCGCGAATCCCGTGGTGTTCGGCCAGGGACCCAGCGCGGCGCGCCGCTTCCATCGGCCTGTGTAGAGAAGGATGACATCGCCAGGCGAAACTTTCACGTGCTCCAACCTTTCCAGGGCCTCCAGATCTTCCCTGTGGATGGCCGTGCCCGGATCGAGCCACCCTTGCGGAGTTGCCTTCCCCGGCAGGCGTGTTGCATCGAAGAGGATGGCTCGCGTCACCACGCCATCTTTCAGGGCATTGATATTCCCTTTCGGGCAGCCTGCCGCAGCGTTGATGTCTTCCATGGTCCGGCCGTTGTATCCTTTGCCGTCGACCATCATGTGACAGTCCACGGAATCCAGATGGCTGTGAATCAGTCCGTGATACGTGCCTGTATATTGATACCGATCGGTTGTGCCCGTCGGAGTTACGTTGCCCAGAGTCCGCTCCAGAATATTCGGAGCATCCTCCGCTTTTTCCTGCGCGACATCGTGTGCCAGGGAAATGGTTATGCCTTCCTTTGCCGTGGCCAGAGCCTGCTTTCGTTTCGCGGGCGTGATCAGATTGGCGGCGCCGAGTTCGTCGTCATCCCCCCATCGTCCCCAGTTGGAAAGCTCCTTCAACGCGCGGTGGTAGTCCTCTTCATTTGCAATCGTCGGGCGTGTATTGTTCTGGCCCCGTGCGTAAGGGATGGAAACTGCCACACCCAACACAACCACACCAATCACCAGGATTCTCATATTTCCTCCTCTAAGCGAACCGGGGATAAAGACCGCGTCGCGTTTTAAAATGGTCGCACATTCAATTCGTGCAGATTAGTTCAGTGATTCAAGAAGCGGATAGGTCCTGGCGCGCCACGGAAGTTATCACGCATGACCTTCCCACGGAAAGTAACTTCCGGATTGCCGACAAACCATAAACTATCCACTCAAAGCACGTTAGAATGCTGGTTTTTATTGGAGATTTGCAGGGGTAAGCGCGATTACAGTTACTTGCTGACTGGAACTTTGCGGCGCACTTCGTCGAAGAAGTTTTCGAGGAAGATCACGTGGTTCTGCGCCTTCTGTCCTTCCGCTGTCTCGACCGGCATCAACGCGACGATGCGCTTGCCGTCAGGCGCGAGATCGACGTTCTTCGCGGCGTTGATGGTACCTCCGAGTTGCTTCTCGGACCATTTTCGCGGCTTGTCGGCCACGAAGGAATCGCCCTTCACCGTATAGGCTGCCACCATGATGTGGTTATCCAAAGCCTCGAAAAACAGCTCGTGTCCGTTGCGCGACCACATCGGGTACGCGCCACCGCTATTCGAGATTTGCCATTTGCCGCCTTTGTCCGGGAAGGCTCGCACACAGATCTGGTATGTCCCCGACTCGTCCGACATATAGGCCAGCCAGCGTCCGTCTGAAGAAAAAGCCGGAGCTCGCTCGTCAGCCGGCGTTTGCAGGAAAACCTCCGGCTTTCCAGCCCGCAGCCCCGCGCCGTCGCTCACAATCGGCACGGTCCACAAATCGTATGAGGTTTTCAAATCCTGCTCGTGAAACGCCAGACGCTTTCCGTCGGGTGTGAAGGACCATGATCCTTGTAAATTCTTGCTTTGGATCAAGGGTTGAGTCTTGCCCGCACCATCGGAACGGGTCACATACGCGCCTGCTCCCACGGCTCGGAACACGATATAACGGCCGTCCGGACTCCACACCGGGAATTGGTTATTTCCAGTGAAGGTCAAGCGCGTCATCGTATCGCGCTTCAAATCGTAAAGCCAGATGTCCGTGCCTGATTCCTCCGTTACGTCCACGGCCAGTTGCTGCTCGTCAGGCGACAGGCTAGGACGTCCATAGGCGCCCGGTTTGGCTAACAGAGGCTGCGCCTTTCCCCCACCGTCCAGCCACGTAACAGTGAGGAGTGCGCCGCCCGCTCCGCCGCTGCGGTAAATCAGGGTTCCAGTTTGGGAGAAATCGAGTTGCGCCGAACCGACTCCGGCGTTGTAGCCGACTTGGTCGAGCACCGGAGCGGGTGTCCCGCGCACCTCCAGCCGGTCTAAGTCGAAAGGCACAGCAAAAAGCGTGCCTCGGTTCACGTAAACGAGGTGGCCGCTGGGCAAATAGCGCCCGAACGTGCCGCCTCGCACGAGGGTTCTCGTGCGATGATCCGCCAAAGACGTCACGTCAATGTTGGCCGCGTCGTACCCCCCGGTTGTGCTAGCCGTGAACAACACGGCCTTGCTTCGGGGCAGGATTTGCGGCCAACGGTGGGTGATCTCTCCGCTCTGCAAGTCGGTCACTGGCGTTGGCGGACCTCCAGCGGAAGGAATCCGCGACAAGCCGCCAGTGGCGGTGAGCGCCGCGATGATGTTGCCGTCCTCCCCCCAACTGCCGCCCCGCCCATTGCCAGCGCACAACGTGACTGGGGTTCCACCCTCCACCGAAATTTTTTTCAAGTCTGCCTGAGTGAAAAAAGCGACCCACTGCCCGTCCGGAGAGAAGAAAGGTTCGCGTGCCCCTTGAGTTCCTGCAAGCTCAGTGGCGGTGGGCTGATCGAGCCGCCTGGTAAAGAGCCGACCTTGCGACACATACACCAGCCTCGTGCCGTCTGGCGAAATGATTTCGTCGGTTCCCTGCGGGGAGCCGAGCGACACGTCGGGTCCGAGATCAACGTCCAGCCGCGCGAGAGGCCGCAGGGGCTGCTCAACAGGCCGCGTCGCCCGCCACCAGCCCCACGACGCGATGGCCAACAGCACCGTCACTGCCATGGCCACAGCCCACGGTAACTTGCTCGTGGAAGCTGGAGCAGCTTGCGTGGGAACAGAATCCTTCGGCGCCGCAATCGCATCTTCAATTTCAATTCGCAGCCCTGTCGCATCTGCTAGACGCTGTCGTTTATCTTTCCGCAGGCAACGGCTCAAGAGTGTTCGGATGGTGGAGGGAAGCTTCGCAGGCAACGCGGTCCAATCCGGCTCCTTCATCACCACTGCAGCCAGAATGTCCCCGACATCTTCACCATGAAACGCTTGCTTCCCGGTCAACAGTTCATACAGCACTGCTCCAAACGCGAAGATGTCGGTGCGCTTGTCTACCTGCTTGCCCTTGGCCTGCTCAGGACTCATGTATGCAGCGGTGCCGAGAATCACTCCCTGCATCGTCGCCGCCATGCTCAGCGTCGGTGAGTTGCCCATATCTTCCGTTGATGTGTCGCCAGCGAACGCTTTCGCCAAGCCGAAATCAAGAACCTTTACTTTTCCTTCGGGCGTCAACTTCACATTGGCGGGCTTCAGGTCGCGGTGAATGATTCCTTTTTCGTGGGCAGCTTCGAGGGCCTCGGCAATCTGCTTCGCAATCGTGAGAGCTTCCTCAACCGGAATCGCACCCTCTCGCTTGATGCGGTCCGCCAGCGTCTCGCCGGGAACCAACTCCATGACGAGATAACTTGTGCCGTTTGAATCTTCGAGGCCGTAGATCGTGGCGATGTTCGGATGATTCAGCGATGCGAGTAGTTGTGCTTCCCGTCGAAAACGGGCAAGCCGTTCAGGATCACGCGCGAACGCTTCGGGCAAAACTTTGATGGCTACGTCGCGCCTCAGATTGCTGTCGTGCGCCTGATACACCTCGCCCATGCCGCCTGCGCCTATGGCGGAGATGACGGTATACGTGCCGAGTTTTGTGCCTGCGGGTAGTGGCATCGGGGTGAGTCGGCTGAGTTTACTCGATCAAAGACCCGATGAGTACTGAATAACGGGCAATCCGAATTGCGACCTGAAAGCTGTTGGAATGATTGTCTGACAAGGAGGAGATCGATCAGACCGTGCGTCCCATCGCACGTAGCCTACGAGGTTGGAGCGGCGAGGCAACAGACCGTTCGAAGCCCTCGGACAATGGACCCACATTCGCAAGAGTGGCACCGAAACCGTGAGGCCACGGTGTATCTGCCAGCATAAGGTGGAGAGGGGCTAGGCTCGATAGTAGGGTCAGAATACACAAATGTTTGTAAGCGCCGTTAGCCCGAGAGAGCCTAACATGCTGAGCGGCTCTTTTTGCAATGAGTACAGAGACTTTCGGTTTCTCTGTCATGGGTAAACAACACTGCCGGCGTATAGAACAGACCTAACCTATCGTGTCATTCCCACGGAACAGGGTAAATCCACATCGCTCCCCGCAAGGGGAAAGTGCATCGCAAGATGCACCGATGGCGGTGCGGACAACAGATGAGGGAGAAAGCAAATGCCACTCTGTAATGGAGCGGATATCGGTTGCGTCAGCATCATCGACAACATCACCGGACGCAAAAGCGGGCTGACTTCCCTTTATGGTGCTTCACACGAGAGAACTTGACTAATCGGCTCATGAGGCAAAGCAGATGACGACAGCGCAAGCTGTTGGTGCGGTCTCACGCGAAGCGGCGCAATGGTACGCCATCAATTGGCAGGCCATCAACCGCAACGTTCGCCGACTCCAAGTGCGTATCGTGCAGGCGACGAAGGAAGGCAGATGGGGCAAGGTGCGAGCCTTGCAGCACCTGCTGACCCACTCCTATAGCGGCAAAGTCCTCGCCGTTCGACGAGTGACGGAAAACAATGGCAAGAAAACCCCTGGTGTGGACCAAGAAATTTGGGACACACCAGAGAAGAAGACACAGGCAGTACATGCACTAAAGCGTAGGGGTTATCAGTCTCAGCCCCTGCGACGTGTTTACATCCCCAAGTCGGACGGCCACACGATGCGTCCGCTCGGAATTCCCACGATGAAGGATCGAGCGCAGCAAGCGCTGTACCTGCTTGCACTCAGCCCCGTTGTGGAAACCACTGCCGATAAAAACTCCTATGGGTTTCGTCAGCAGCGGTCCTGCGCCGATGCGATGGTCCAGTGTTTTCTCGCACTGAAAAGCGCCAACACGCAGTGGATTCTGGAAGGCGACATCAAGTCCTGTTTCGACAAGATTTCACACGATTGGCTTTTGGCTCATGTCCCGATGGACCGAGTCATTCTCCAAAAGTGGTTGAAATCCGGGTACATGGAAAAACACGTCCTTCACGATACGGCGGACGGGACCCCACAAGGTGGAATTATCTCTCCCGCGCTCGCTAACTGCGCGCTGGACGGACTGGAACGACTCCTGCAGGAAAAATTCCCCGCAGGTAAACGTCTCAAGTCCCTTGGAGGTGAAACACCGTGTGTCAATCTCGTCCGTTACGCGGATGACTTCGTCATCACCAGTAAATCGAAAGAATTACTGGAAGGAGAAATCAAACCCCTGGTCGAGCAGTTCCTGCAAGAACGAGGGCTTGAACTCTCTCCTACGAAGACCGTCATTACGCATGTGGAGCACGGCTTTGATTTCCTCGGACAAAATGTGCGCAGATATCCCTGCGGGAAACTGCTCATCAAGCCTTCCAAGAAGAATGTTGGAACCTTCCTGAAGGGCATCCGACGAACCATCAAAGCTGCACAGGGCGTGTCTGCCGCCGATTTGATCGATCAACTCAACCCGAAAATTCGCGGTTGGGCGAACTATCATCGGCACATGGTGAGCAAACGCACGTTTGGAGGCGTGGATCGCACCATCTTCTCTAGTCTGTGGCAATGGGCACGACGAAGACACCCGAACAAGTCCCCGCGCTGGTTCAAACCAAAATACTTTGAACGGCGCAAGGACCGCGATTGGACCTTCTTCGGTGAAACCTGCGATGACGAAGGACGGCCGACTAAAGTCTGGCTGTACTACGCCAAGAGCACTCCCATCAAACGACACGTCAAGGTTAAAGGCGAAGCGAACCCGTACGATCCAACCTATGAAACCTACTTCGAAGAACGCGAAGCGGCTCATATGCTGGAAACGTTTCGGGGTACTCGCACTCTTCGCTATCTCTGGTATGAACAACGTGGACTCTGCACGCAGTGCAATACAAAAATCACTCGGATCACAGGCTGGCGCCTGCACTACTGCGTCCCCCGTGTGCTGGGCGGTTCCACTGGTGCCACGAACTGCGTTTTACTTCATCCCGAGTGCCATGACCGGGTTCATTGTCAGCGTCTTACCGTTTCGAAACCGCGTCTCCTCTAAAGAGGCGTTCGAAGGGCTTGAGCTGGGTGAAGGGAAACTTTCACGCCCAGTTCTGAGAGGGCCGGGCGGCCGCAAGGCCGCCTGGCTACTCGGTAGTTATCCCAAGACCGACCCCAAAACAAGCCTGCGCCCAGATAACTTAAGGGTTGCCGACAATTCTGGATTTGGGACGGACGGAAAAAACGAGCCGCGGGAGCCTCGCTGATCCCGCGTGGCCTTCACTCGCAGCAAATTCGTTGTGTCGAGGGGAGGAGAAGCGTACGATGCGCGAGTCAGAGGGAGGGTTCTCCATGAAGAAATTCGGAATAACGCTCACCGCGTTTTTTCTGCTGCTTGGGGCCCTGGCACTTGCCTCGGCGCAGCCGGCATCCACCAAAAACACGATTTTGACGAACCGCATTGGACCTTCCGGCGGAGAATTGTTTATTGCCAACGGAGACGGAAGCGGAGAACGCAAGCTCAACTCCGGCGGCAACATGGACTACGACGCGATGTTTCCCGCCGATGGCAAATGGATCGTATTTACGTCCGAGCGCAACGGCTCCGCGAATATTTACCGAATCCACCCGGACGGTTCCGGAATCGAGCGGCTGACGGACGACGATGGATTTGACGATCAGGCGTCGCTTTCGCCGGATGGCAATCAGCTGGCATTCGTCTCCACGCGCGGCGCCGGAACGTGCAATATCTGGATCCTGGATGTCAAAACACGAAAGGCGCGCAATCTTACGGGCGTTCCGGCTCTGCAAGCGGCTGCGGGCAAAATGGACGGTTTTTACAGGCCCTCTTGGTCGCCGGACGGCAAATGGATCGCTTTTTCCTCCGACCGGGGAACGGACTTCAGAAGGCACAAATTCCCAGTGCCTGGATTCGAACACATTCAAGAGGCAAGTATTTATGTGATTCAACCGAATGGCGAGGGTCTGCGCAAACTTACGCCGGAAGGTGAAATGGCGGGTTCGCCGAAATGGTCGGCCGACGGCAAGCAACTCGTCTTTTACGACATGGACGACGAATATACTTTTGCAGCGCGCTTTTTTGGGAGCGGCACCTCACAGATCATCTCCGTGGACGTGGCCACGGGCGCCCGGTCGGAGCGCACCTCCGGTCTCGGCCTGAAAGTATCGCCGCAGTTCTTGAGCGCCGATCGAATCGGGTACCTCATAAAGGGCCCTGGACAGAAGGGAGAATTGGCCTTCACGACGGGAGAGCATGGCGCTGATGCGCCAGCTCCAGGAGTGATCCGCAATCCCGCGTGGTCGCCCGACGGCAAGCAATTGGTCTATGAAAAGTTCGCCTACGATTCGAAGCAGAACCAGCCGCTCTACGGCAAGGATCAGTCGTTCGAACTCCGATACACGGGCGAATTCCCGGCGATTTCGAGCACCGGGAAATTGGCCAACAGCCCCTTCGGGGATGTCGGCGCGCTCAGACTCACCCCCTTCGATAAGATTGCAGTCTACGTGAGCGATCTGGACGGCGCGAACCGCAAGCAACTTTTCCAGCAAGACGGGGGAGGAGCTTTCTCGCCGACATGGTCGCCGGATGGGCAGTGGGTTGTTTTTGGATACGGAGCAATTTTCAACGATCGCGAAAGCAAGCCCTCGCAGCTGATCATGATCCGCGCGGACGGCTCCGAAAAGCGTGAACTCACGAGCGGCCCCCTAAATAGCGGCTTCCCGAGCTGGTCGCCGGACGGGAAGCACATCGTATATCGCGTGTGGAAAAAGGACGACCGGAGCATCCAAATCTTGAACCTGGACGACGGCAAAAGCACCAAGCTCACGTCGGGGCAAGACAACTTCCCCTCGTGGTCGCCGCTGGGCGACCGCATCGGCTTCACGCGCGATACAGGCGGCACAAACTCTTACGAAATCTTCACCATTCGGCCGGATGGCACCGACCTTCAGCAATTGACGCACGCCCCCGGAAATGACGCTCACTGCGCGTGGTCGCCCGACGGCAAATACATTGTGTTCAGCAGCGCGCGCTTGGGCTTTCGCGATGAAACGCCGCTCTATGACGGGAGCCCGCAGCCTTATGCGGAGCTTTTCGTGATGAATGCAGACGGCTCGAACCAGCGGCCCATCACCAGCGATAAGTGGGAAGAGGGAACACCAGCCTGGGTGCCGGCGATGGCCACGCATCAAAGCAAGAAATAAGATTTCGCCGTTCGGACCGCGCATGCGTGAGCTGCTCTCGCCCAATCGCAACAGCGGCGGAGTGAATTCATACGGGCATAGCCGCCCGTCGCATTAACTCCCTAACGAAGCCACATCCACGAAAATGACTATGACACAGGTTTCCGTGAGGGCCCCAAAAACCTGAACTCGTTGGGTACGATCTCTCTGAGAAATTCCTCGATCGTGCTACGCATAAAAGAAATACACGGTTGGATTTAAAGTCACGTCGCAAACTACTTGATCTGGTTAAGGTGACACAAATCGAATCCCAGGCGACATGAATACCGAGTAACGATACGTTCTCTAGAGGAAGCTTCAAATGACACAACTCGGACTAAGGGGTGTTCGCTCAATTCTTCGGCGAATTCGCAGTGGGCATTCGAGGCCAAACAGGAGAGACCTGTTCTATCCTCCAAATAGGGCCGCCCTCGTACAGCGGGCCTTCTGACTTTAGAAAGGCAGGAGCCTCGCCACCCAGAATCCAAATGTGAACGTCTGGCGGTTGCTTGCCCACTAGCGGCGCTACTACTCCGGCAGCGCCCCCTATTTCGACCTTCACTACGTAATGCGTGGCATTCCGGTTGTAACCGCCAGCTGAGAATGGTTCCTCGCCTTGCGGAATGATCGTGAGCTTGACGAGTCTGGGCTTTGGCGTCATTGCTACCAATGACACAGTCAGTTGGGATGCTGCCGCCGGGATATTCTTCAATAACGTCGGTACGATTCCATTCGCGACATCGGGAGGCAACTCCAACCGCTCACTCAGAACCTTCTCCTTCCCGTGGTCATCTGTGTACCGGACCGTTATCTGGCCTGTGGAAAAGTCAATTGACGTTTCCAACGGACGTTTGAACGCCGGGCCTTTCTGGACGACGCGGTATGTCATGAGTTGGAATTTGTCGCGCTGCGAGAATTCAGTCGTTTCCTCGTGCATGGACCCATCCTTGAAGCGAAGCACCAGTTTGGTGGTTACGCGATCGCCCGCTGTATTTTGAGTTGCGTCACCCACCGCGAGGGTCTTCCCCTCAAGCGTTCGCAGCACGAGAAAGCCGTGCGCCCGGCCCTCTCTGTAACGCACATTGACCTGGTCTGCCTGTAGCCCATTCGGGTGGATTAGCCCGGTACACACGATTTGGACGGCCAAGAACTTAACTCTGTTTGGCATCCGAATATCCTCCAAACACGGCCTGTCTTGCCTCAAATCTTGGCCACTAAGATGCTCACGATAACGTTGCGATGAAAGATCGTGGCACACAAGCAAGAGGAACCGGAGGTCAATAAATTGCGTCCCTCATAATTGACGTCAAGTCCCGGCAAGTCGTCGTCTTAACGGAATGTGGGCCGCGACCATTCGGATAGATTGAGCGGACCAGGGAACCTAAGTTGGACTTGGCGAGAAAGAAAAACCGCAAGAATATTCAACCCCGCCTTGCTGAAATTGCGATGCACAATTATTTCAATAATTCTTGGCGTCTCGGAGCCTCATGCTACTTAATTCCGCGCTGGACCGTGCTGTCTGCATCGATGGTACTGGCGCGTGCTGTCCCAACTCCTCGATCTCCCGCAACTGTGAGAAGAGCAACATTTCTTCCAACCCGGCAGGGCGCTGGACTCTTTTCGGGCGGTTGCCGCGACGTCCTTTACAAAAACTTCCATTACCATGGCTGGCGTAGATCCGATAATCCTGAACCCGTGCATCGTGCCCGTCTCCATGAAATACGCTTGACCTGGCACCGCTTCGACCGGCCTTGCAGATCCAATAGTCAGTTCGATTTCTCCGGCGGCGGGAATAAACAGGTGGAACCGAACATCGGTGTGGGCATGCACGCTGCGGACGGCGCCAGGCTGGAGTTCGACCCGGGTGACGCGAACCTCAGCGCGGTCTATTTGTCTTACCGGGTTGACACCTGGGTCCGGGGTGTTGGCCGCGCCGGGAGTCTGGGCACTTGCGTGTGATGCACGAAGCAAAATCAAAGGCAGAGTTAGAATCATCGTTCGGATTCGCACCGTTCGCCTCCGAGTTTTTGGTAGCACAGACTTCAGTCTATGGGGTTTGGTGCTTGCAAGGACTAACCCCCACAGACTGAAGTCTGTGCTACTGGAACGCCAAAACTTTACAGATAGCCCGACTTCCCGGGAGCAGCCACAACAAGCCAAATCCGCCGGATACCAGCCCCTAACCAAAGGATGTTTCGTTTTAGTTCCCGGACACAGTTTTCGCGGATATGGAAGGCACTATCTTCCCGGACTGCCAGACAGCAGACAGCCTCTCCGTGTTGTAAATATCGTCCAACGGGTTTGCATCCAGCACCAGGAAATCGGCCCGCCGGCCGGATTGCAAAGTTCCGAACTGCTTTGCCCCTCCCAGAATTTCCGCATTCGTCCCGGTCGCGGCGACGATCGCTTTCATGGGCGTGAGGCCCGCCTCGACCATCAACTGCAATTCCCGATGTTCAAGGTAGCCGGGGAAACGAGTGGGGATTCCTGAATCCGTGCCAAACGCGATTTTCACGCCGGCATCGGAGAGCGTTTTCAGATTTTTCTTGCCCATTTCGAGTCCCGCCCTGTACTTGGCGATATCCGGATCTTTGCGGCCTTTTTCAACGTTCTCCGGGCTTCGGACCATCGCGATCGCCGCCGGCTCGAACCCCGCCAGAAAGAACGGATCGTCCAGCCATTTCAAATTGTCGGCATAAGCAAACAGGACTTCGTCGCGGACAAGGGTGGGGATCAGGAAAACGCCGCGTGCTTTCATGGTTTGCATCACGTCCTGGTCCACGGGCTGATCGCGAATGCTGTGGGCGAAGCCGTCAATTCCGGCCGCGAGCAGCGCCTTCGCGTCGCTCAGGTAATATTCATGGGCGAATACACGGATGTGTTGCTTATGAGCTTCATCGATGATGGCTTGATAGATTTCCGGCTTTATTTTCACGCCGTGGCCCAGCCCGTCGTCCACCCACATCTTCATGAAATCGGGGTGATGCGCCGCAAGTTCGCGGACGTCGGCGCGTGCTTCCTCTGGAGTATGAGGGCGGTAACGGTGGTCCGCGGGGTTTGCCCGCCCGGTATATTCAAGGAACCCGCGGCCCGCGGTATAGAGATGCGCGCCACCCAAGGTCCCGGCGTGTTGAGCGTCTCGTATTCTGTAAATCTCATCTTCGTCCTGTCCGAGTGATGTGGTTGTCGCCACGCCATAAGAAAGATATTTGTTGAGCTGCTTGAGAACATTTTCCTGCGTGTAGTGTCCGGCCACGGAATCGGCGCCATTCGCCGACAGTCCGAGGTGGCCATGAAGGTTGATGAGCGCGGGCATAATTGTTTTTCCGCTGACGTCCTTCACGTCGGAGTCCTCGGGAATGGAGACCGTCCCCGCCTTTCCGGCGGCGGCGATATGATCGCCTTCGATGACGAGCACGGAGTTCTCGACGGCGGGTCGGCCTGTCCCATCAATCAGGCGCGCCCCTTTCAGCACGATCTGCCGCGTCTTAGCTTGTGCGCCGGCGCGGGGGCACACAACAAGCACGGACAGAAAAATACCCAGGATCATCCAGGCGCACGATCGATCGGCGGCTTTCATTTTTTATCTCCTCGCTTACCCGGGATACTAGTCCAGGCAGCCGCCCCGGTCAAACGCACACGGAATGACCGGCAAAAAGTCGAGACGATCAGTGGCACTTTTTGGCGCGGCTACGAGCCCTCTTATCGAAATGTGGCTTTCTGTCGGACGACATTCCTTCCAAACAGGCGAATCCGGCAAACGAACGAGGACAATCCCGAGGGCCTCGAGATGTGATATGCTCCTCTTACTTCGAAGGTCAGGGAGGCATTGATGATGAAAAAAATGGTTCTAGGTCTTGCGGTTTTCGTGCTGATTAGCTTGCCTGTATTGGCTGCGCTCAAAGTAGGCGATATGGCGCCCAATTTCTCGGCTCGCGGTTCGCTGGGAGGAAAAGAATTTGATTTTTCCCTGCAAGAGGCGCTGAAGAAGGGGCCGGTCGTGGTCTACTTCTTCCCTTCTGCCTATACCAAGGGCTGCGATCTTGAAGCGCATACATTTTCAATGGAGAAAGATAAGTTCGATGCCGCCGGGGCCAGCATTATTGGCGTATCGGCTGACAGTATCGCGCGACTCAACCGGTTTGCGGCCGACCCGGACTTTTGCGCCGGAAAGTTTCCGGTAGCCTCCGACGCGGATAAGAAAATCGCCGCCTCCTACAATCTGGCGACGACCGCCGTAAAAGCCGGCCAGATGGATGTGAAGGGTGACGCGATTGACCATGACTTTATCGAACGCGAAACCTTCGTCATTGGCAAAGACCACAAGATCATCGCGACGTTTTCATCCAAGGACGACGGGATTTCACCCGATCAGCATGTGGCGAAGGCACTAGCCATCGTGCAGACGCTCGGCTCCAAATAGCATTTCTCAACTTCCTCGATATCTCCGGGCAGATGATAGGTCCGCGCGAGCGGTATCATCTGCCCGTTTCGCTTTGTCCCGAAGCAGAGCTTGCGCTTTCATATCGCTCGTAGTCTCGAATAGCGAATTCAAATCGCGTCAATTGTAGATTTCCTTCGCGGAGATGGACTCACCTCACGATAATTCCTCTTACCTATAGAATTTGTTTTTGGGCACAAATGGCTTGGGCCATATTCCGGCAAGTCCATCTATCAGGGCATGGACGTGAGATGAGCGCGAGGTGCCCCGTGAGGCTATGAGAGTCTGTGTGAGAACTCGAAATTGGCACGTTCATGTTGCGCCCGCCTTCAGGCGGGCACATTGGAAGCGAGCAGATGCCCGCCTGAAGGCGGGCGCTACATGAAACAAAAACCGAGTTCTCAAAAAGATTCTACAAGGTCCGGTCGCGGAGCAAGGAAGCGACATCGTTGGAGCTTAGCAAGCCCTTTTTGTGCAAGAGGTCGATTAGCTTTACGGCGAGGGCTTCCCTTTGGTCGTGAGGCGGGACAGATTTGGCTTTTTCCGAAAGAGGGGACGGCGAGTGACTCGCAAGAGCGGGCGAACCCAGTCTTTCGATCCAACTATCGATGATCGCTTTCTGTGCGTCGTTCAATTCCGCAAACGCCACTCCCATGCCCATTCCCGGTTGCGAATCTCGCACCACCGCGGTGCAGTTCAAATCGGCGCCGTCCGAGGAGATTCGGATTCGCACTTTAGATCCGATGGGAAGAGGGCTCAGCATATCCAGATAGCAACCCCCTTTATTCAAATCAGCCGCGCGCGTGGACAGGCGCGCGCCGGTAGCCATATCCACTACTTCCGCCGTCGCCGAGAAAGCATGCCTCTCGTGCTGTCGCCGCTCTGCCATGTTGCCCCCTCCTTTGAAACTCTTGTTGGCGGGGTCCAAGGCGCCGACTCCTCGTATCCGCTGGCGACGCCGATCGCCGAACACAGCTCCATATTGGTGGGCTAGTATAGCGTATCGCCCTTTTTTTAATCACGCAGCTTTTCGCGAGGCGCATTGGTTTCGGCTCAGGGTTTGACTAATCGGGCATCTCCCCCCGTCCTTTGGGTGAGGCATGCGCTGGCCTCTCGGTGTTGCCGGATTCGTATCAATGCGGACGGGAACACTTGGTAAAAAAGCAGATCATAGTACGCTCATCGCATGCCTTTCACAAAGAAACCAGCACTCCTTCTGCCATTCTTGTTGTTGGCCGCATCGGCGCGTGGCCAAGTTGCATCGCCCGATCAGCGGCAAAGTCTCGGCTCCTTGAATTCGTCCGGAGAAGTTTTTGTAAATGAATCTCGAGCCCCCTCGGAAGTGACGATCTTTCCGGGCGACGCTGTGCGCACGGGAGAAACCGGCACGGCAATCCTGACAACAAGCGGGAACAACTCCTTCCAGATTTCCCGCCAGAGTCAGGTTGTGTTTGCCGGAGACCCGCATTATTTCGCTGAATTGGAATCGGGAGGGATCTCCGTAAAATCCCTGGAAGGGACGAGTGGGGCAGTTGTGCGAGCTGGAAATTTTGCGGTCGTCCCGACCAATCGAAATGAGCGGACGACCGCCACAATCGAGAAATTGGCGGACGGTTCGTTCGTGGTCACGTGTTCGGCGGGCAACGTGGGGGTAATCCCGCTGCAGCAAGCGCCCGGTCTTTTCCTCCAGGCCGGCCAGTCCGCGCGCATTTCTCCAAAAGGTGAATTGGCAGCGATGGACAAGCCCTTATCAGCCGGCACTCAGTCCGCTGGAAGGCGCCATCTATGGATTTATCTCGGTCTGGCCGGTGGCGGAATCGCGGCGGGCACAGCCGCGGCGGTCGTGCTCACAGAAAACCATGCGCCGATTAGCCCTGTCGCACCCTGAACGACAGCACGCACAATTCCTGGGACAATCTGCACTGAATTGCGGGTCTAATTTGCAGCAGGCGAGGGACTCGTAATCCGAAACACCACGGTGATGTCGTCTTCCACTTCAATTGCCACATTCCCCAGCAATGTGGGCTCATAACGCCATTGTTGAACGGCGCGAAGAGCCGCTTCCCCAAGCAACGATGGTCCATTCAATGGCTCGGCTTTCTCAACGGTCCCGTTCGCTCCAATAACGACATGCACCTTCACCGTCCCTGCCATCCGCTGTCGAAGCGCTTCCGGTGGGTAGACCGGCTCGGCCTTGGAGACGAGACGCCCGAACTGAAGGCTGGTCCCTGGCCGCGATAGCCGCGCCTTCGACTCCGTCGGCACACGAATCGAGGGATAAGGGTCAGGAATGATTTCGATGGACCCTGTCGCACTCACAGAATTCTCAGGCAGCTTTGGTGAGAGCGACGAGGCTCTTTCCTCAGCGGATCCGGCGCCTGGAAGTTGTTTCGTGTCTTCCGGAATCGGGTTGGCTGGTACCGCAACGGATTTCTCGGCCTGCGCAGGCGCGATTGCGAGGCCCGCTCGACGGATGGCGGCTACGGAGGATGCCGGAACCTTTGACACCATCCGATGAATAATTCTCGGCGCTATCGGTGTTGGGTTTTCCACCGGTTGGCTCGGGCCGCTCATCGCTACGTTCAGGGGAGCTGATCCCGTCGGAATTTCTTCCGCATTCGCAATGGGAGCCAACGGCAACGACTCAATTGTTGTTGGCTCGCTCGAAGGCTCCACGACATCAGTTTTTTCCGATGGGAGAGCGGCGATCGGCGCAGAGGCAGGCTGAACCACCGTTTGAGCCGGGTTATCGCTAGCGGAGTGACCCAGAAGAACTCCGCGGAGGGGCCAAAGGATCGCGCCGGAAACGACGATCATCGCGATAGAGGCTGCCAGCCCCAAAATAAACAGGGATGACTTGATCCACGAATGCTGCTTTTTGCCCCTCGCAGCTTGAGATGGAACCTGAGAAGGTCGCTTCGGACCCACCGAAGAGTCCGATGGCAATTTCGGAAGGCTCTGATTGACAATCTGTTCAGCCTTGTCGGGAGTATCGTTTGGCGCGATGAATAGCGCCGCGGTGCTTACCGGCGGCGAAGAACTTGGCAATTCCATTGTAATAATAGGAATGCTCTGAGTCGGGGTGTCGCCTTGATCGGCTACCAAGGGAACGGCGAGAGCAGATCCTAAAGACTTCTCCTCAATCGGCGTGATTGCTGCGGCAGGCCTTTCTTTGGGCCTGCCAAACTGCCCCTGAAGCGCGATCCAATCGTTAATCTGGCGCCGGGAGGCTTCCGGTAAATCAATGAACTGCAAGCCACCGCCTTTTCGTGTCTCCGTCAGCCACACAATTCTGGCCGTAGCGGTCACCATTTCGTCGACGCCGTCCAGCTTGAACTTGACGCAAATTTCCTGGTCTTGCTCCAGCGGTTTAATCCCTTGAAAGGCCATTCCGTCTTCGCTGATGTTGATCGGGAAGCCCCCATTTTCGGAACCTAGATCAAGATACATCAAACCCGCGACTCTATGACGTGCGACCCGCCGCGGAGTCTTAGTGCTCGCGGGCCTCTCAACAATGGGTGGGGCGGCCATGGTCGTCATAGATACTCCATAAGGTTAGAGATACGCAAGCAAGAAGAAAATGGACCCCCGGTAATGGCTGTCTGGTACGAGAGTACCTTTGAATTAGGAGACGTTTTGGGACGTGCCTTGGGTTGGCATGCCACTTTGAACCAATTCGACGAAAAGAGCATCCATGTAAGCAGTGTTTGACCCAAATTGAGCGGCTGGCCCGAATGGCCCGCATTACAGGTGGGTTTATGAAATTGTGTCGAACAGAGATTCTGGGGGTTTTATGCTGGAACAAGAGGCGCAACGACCACCCGTCAGTTAATGTTACGACCCTTAACGCCATGATTGCGTTTACGTGTGGGACGCTCCACGCTATCTTAATCTATCAAGAGTGAAGCGTCTGTGGGTGGAGACCCAAATGGAAATTCCGGATTTCTACGAATTCCTCCAAATCAGCCCCAATGCCGAGGCCGACACCATCCATCGTGTTTACCGGTTTCTGGCCGTCCGCCTTCACCCGGATAATCCGGAGACCGGCGATTCTGAAAAGTTCTTCCTGTTGAAGCAAGCCTATGACGTCTTGTCCAATCCAGCGCGTCGCCTCGAATACGATGCCGCTCGCAAGAAGGAAGGGCCCCAGGCGGTCCCGCTATCCACCACGATTGATTTTATGGATAGCATGGAGGGCGAGTTGAACCGCCGATTGGCGGTGCTGGCGCTGCTCTATATTCAGCGTCGGACAAACCCTTACAGCCCGGAAGTTTCACTTCTAGACGTTGAAAATCGGATGGGTTTTCCTCGCGACTATTTGGAATTCACGGCGTGGTATCTCAGGAACAAAGGATACATCACCCGGTCGGACAACTCCGATTTCACGCTAACGGCCGAGGGCGTGGACTTCGTGGAATCGCAGCGCGTGAATATCCCGGTCCTGAATAAATTGCTGACCACCGGCACGGGACCATCCAGCGCGGAGGGAGCGGCGGCGAACAGAATCTTGACCCCTCCCCCCACGCCGATCATCGTCCCTGCCCCCGCACCCGCCAATGCACCCGAAGGTGATGGCGCATCCGAGGGGAGCGGCGCAAAAAGGAACGAAAAGAGCTGATGGGTCGCGTTTGCCCGCTCAACCATCGCCCGCCTTCAGAGGCTGCGGAAAAAGTGGTTTATTTTGTCTTGTATTCCGAGCGAAGCGAGGAATCTCTCTTGGATTGAAACCCAGGAAAAGAGAGATTCCTCGGCGCGCAGCGCGCCTCGGAATGACAAAAATTGAGTTTTTCCGCAGCCTCTTCAGCCGCCACAATCATTTGACGTCTTACTTAACCGGAACGAACCGCTGCACCCTCTCGCCGTTCGAAACTTCTCCTGTGTAGATGTTCCCCTTCGAATCGACGGCGATCATGTGAAGTCCCATGAATTGGCCGCCGTTTTGGCTCATGGTGCCCATCTGGCCCAAGACGTTGCCTTCCTCACGGTCGAGGAACCAGATGTGGTTGTTGGTGAGATCGGAAATAAACAAAAACCGCTGCGCCTTGTCGGGCGAAAAGGCCACGCCGCCGGTGGAACCGCCCTGGCCCGTGGTTGGCGCCAGGATGAATTCCTTCACGAACTTGCCTTGCTTGGTGGTGACCTGGATGCGGTTCGCCATCCGATCGGCAGCGTAGACAAACCCATCCTTGGAAATATTCAGCGTGAGGTGGCCCCGGAATTCCTTGGGCATCGGTCCATTGGGCGTATATTTGCGGTCTGCGTCATCGGTGCTCATTTCCGACAACGGTTTCCCGTAGGCGCCCCAGCCGCGCTTGAACGCAAGAGTGTCCAGGTCGAACACCATCACGCGCCCGCCCAGGTAACTATCGGTGGCATAAAGTTCGTGGACGGGTTCGTCGAGCCGTATCTCTTCGATGTTTCCCACAATCATCGGCGTCGACGGTGGATATTTCGCGCGGAAGGCCGCCACAGCCGCTGGATCGGGCCGAGCGCCGCCGCCAATGCTGCCCGGGTATGTTCCGAGCGGTCCAGCGCTGCCCTTGCCTGGAATGTGGGGCTCACCCTTGCCGATCGCTGCCTCGCCGTTCACGGCCAATCTGTCCGGCACGCGAGGCGTTTCACCGACAGGCTGGCCGGTCTTGGGATCGTACTTGCGGACCGTGTCCTGTCCAATGTAGACAAACCCCTTGCTGTCCACGGCCATGCCGTGTCCTTCCGGCGCGTCGAAGGAGCCGATGACGTCGCCGTTTTTGTCGATGTGGATCATCGAGGGAGGGAGAGTGCAGCAGTCGGTAGTAGGATTGGGGAGCTCTGCGCGCAGTTCCATATCTCTCAAGTCATGCGGACGATCGAGCACCCACACGTTGTCATCCTTATCCACGGCCAACCCCGTGACGCCTCCCATCTTCCACTTGTTCGGCAGGGGTTTGGGCCAGTCCGGATCGAACTTGTATTTTGGCGCGGTGAGCGTCTGCGCGCCGAGCGCCGCGCACAAAACCAACAAGCAGAGGCCGGCCAACACAACGAAGGCCCTGCTCCATACACTTCTATTGGTGTTCATCAGCCCCTCCTCATAACGTGTGGTGTGACCCCGTGTTTGCAACGTCGACTGCGCGGAGTCTAGTCCTAGTGATAATGCGTGTCAACCAATCCGCCCGCCTGACCGCTGAAATTTCTCACCCATGCAGCGTGATCACTTCCAGTTTCCGCGTGCCCAGCCGTCGAGCTCCCTTTTCGGTGACCAAAACGGAGTCACCGAATTGAGCCAATGCCCCGTTGCCGTTTCGTACCGCGATCACTGGTTTTAGATCGAACACTTGGCCGGCCTCGAACGACAGGTTCACGCCTTCCGTCCTGCCTCCCGGTCCCGAGCGCGGGCCATCGCCGAATCCGCAGGTCCACAGAACCACATTCTGCGGCTTGGTGTCCCGGGCCTCCTGCTTCTGGCCATAAAAATCAACAAACTCCTTATACGTTTTTCCCGGAGCTATCCAGTCAAGAAGAATCTGGAACAATTCGATCGAATATGCAGCTGCGGAATCCCAGTCCGCCGGCGCTGCGCCAAGCGCGACAGAGTGGTTCACTTGCGCTTGATATCCCAGGACGGAAGAGGTGATCTCCTCGGCCAGCACTGCGCCGGAAGAGAGCGCTTCATCTTGCGGGCGCGCATGCGTGCTTGCCCCCTGCGCATTTGACGCGATGGACACGCGCGGATATTCTCCCGAAGCCTCCCACATGGTCCGCCAGACGTTCGTCCAAACTTCTCGATGACTTACTCCCGGACGCGCGGAAGTGAACATCGCCCGCAAACCTGCCTCGCCTACCTGAGTGGCCTTCTCAAACACGCCAATTTCCTCCGCACTGCGGACCAGTTTGGCGCGCATCATCAAGTCCGAGGCTGGGGCAAATTTGGCTTGCGGAAACGCCTTCAGGACGCGGTCGTACGTCGTGTAATTGACGCTTCCTTCTAGATTCCTGAATACATCCTGCAAATTGCCCACGCCGATGTGCGCTTGCGCCATTCCCTTTTCGCGCAGCACGTCGATGAGGATTGGCGACACCATGCCCTCTTCTTCCGTGCGGGGCGAGCGTAAATCCATTCCCAAGTCGACATCCTTCTTTTCCTTGTCGCGGGACTTTTCGCGCAATCCTGCTCCGATGATTTCCACGGGCAACGGTTCGCGCCCAGCAAAAATTGCGGCCGGCCTTCCGTCATAAGGGAACACGACCCAGTTCGCCGAGGACGCGCTCAGATACCGCCCGTCAGGCTCCGCGCCGGGCAGGAGCAAACAATCCAGATGGGCATCTTTCATGCGCAGGCGAACGCTCTGCCAACGGCGATGGATCTCATCCAAAGTCCAGCCCTGAGGCATCGACGCGGCACTCAACCGATTTGCGGGCAGAGTTTTTGCGGGATTGCCGGCTGATTGCGTCTCTTGGCCCCACGCGAGGGCCGGCGCCGCGAGCGATACGGCCGCTCCCGCCGAAACTCCGCGCAGCATATCCCTGCGTGATAGACCCGCATTCGAATCGGATTTGGAGGATAGATTGGACACGGTTCATACCTCCTAAGCGCCTAAGTTGTCTGTTTGTTTCTGTGTTGATTGACGTTGCCAGCGCGATGTGCGTTGCGTGTATTGTGCGATTCGAGCGAGATTTTTGGCCACCGCTCAGCCCAATTGTCAGGACCAAGGAGACTGGTGACAACCGCGCGCGAGCAGACGCCGCATGATGAGCATTCAAAGTTCAGGTTGATACGGTCACGGGAGTCTTCGGGCCAAGTTTTTGCACGATGCAAACAGTCCCGTGAAGACTCTCTTTTAGATCCTAGTGAATTAGGGCCTCGTCATCGAGCGGCTGGTTTGGCTTGATTCCAGTTGGGTTTCCAATTTCCGTTCTTCGCCGTGGCTTCCGGCTTTTGAGGGAAGAATCCGTAACGATTCGGCATTTGGACTTTCAGCAGAGTCTTGGCGTCGAGGACGTCGTTCTCTTTGATGATGTCGTTTTTGTAGAGAAGAAACGCAGTCACGGCGTAGACCTGGTCAGGAGTGAGAGATCCCTCCGCGTCCCGAGGCATGGAGCGGTTGATATAGTCCCACACCGTCGTTGCGAACGGCCAGTAGCTCCCGAGAGTTAGTATTGGAGTTCGAGTGGAGACTGAGTCGACGCCGCCTACCAAACGCGGGGCCGGACCTTCGATTCCGGTTGGCCCATGGCAGAAGGAACATTTTCCTGCGTAGACCTTCGCTCCGTCTTTGGCCGTTCCAGCTCCGGGCGGGAGTTCTTTTCCATCCGGGCCGACGACGTTATCCCAGGCGCGCAGTTCCGCTTCCGTTGGAGGCCTGCCCACCTTATAGGTAGGCGACTGCGCCATGGCTGCGGCGCACGCAAACAGGGCCATCGCCGGGAGTAAAAGACTAGCTCTTGTAAAGCGCATCTTGAACGCTCCCGTCGCGAGCCACTTTCCAAGGCTGAATCGGATTGGAGAAAAATTCCATGATTGGCGCATCTTGCCAAAAGTTCTCAACGTCATTGCCAGCTACGGGGGGTTCCGTTCTACCGCCCCACAGTTTGCCCAGCTCTCGCATCGACGGTTGAATGTCTCCGTATTCGTTCGTGCAGCGGGACTGGATCAGAGTCTCTTCTCCGTCCCAATTCCACGCCAGCCGAAATCGAGTAAACGCCTTCCGAAACACTGGCTGCTGGAGCCGTGCGTCCTTCCAGGTGCGCCCGCCGTTGGTGCTTACTTCAACCTTGCTGATTGCGCCACGGCCGGACCAAGCGAGGCCGGTGATCTCGTACAATCCGCGGCCGGGCAACTGGTGCGCGTCGGATGGGTACGTAATTAAGGATTTCGGTCCGACTTGAAATTCATACCAGCTCGCTTTTCCGTCCGGCGTTAAATTCGTGTAGTTGGCGGTTTCTACTTTGAGATAGTAGGGTTTGTCCACCACCTTGACGCTTCTCAAGTACTTCACATTGCTGACCCCTTCCCAGCCGGGAACGACCAGCCGCAAGGGATAACCCTGTTCGGGGCGCACCGCTTCGCCATTCTGGCTGTACGCCACCAGCACGTCGTCCATGCCTTTCTCGAGTGGAATGCTCTTCGAATGCCGGTTCGCGTCCGCCCCTTCCGCCACCAGCCAACTGGCATTCTTCTGGACGCCGGCTTCCTTGAGCAGCGTGGACAGCAACACACCTGTCCATTCACTCGTGCTGACTCTCCCATGCACCTGCTGAATTACATACGTGCTCTTCGTCAGTGCCGGGGAATTCGCTACCTTAAGTCCCATCACCATGGCTTTGTAATGCGACACGCCGCTATTTCCCGCGCACTCTATGAAATGAATCCGAGAAACCGAAGGCAGGCGCTTCAACTCATCCATGGTGAAGACCAGTGGGCGGTCCACCATGCCGTGGATCATGAGACGATGCTCGCGAGGATCGATGTCAGGGAGGCGCGAACCGCGGCCCGTCATGAAATGGAGAGAGGAAGGCGTGATAATTCCTGTCGAATCCTGAAGAGGCGTCAATCTTTGACCCATCTCGCCCGGCGGCAGGCCCGGAATGATGTCGCGGACACCTCCAAGAGTTACCGTCCGCACCGAGTTCTCGAAATGAGAACGCTCGCCGTAGGAAAGATCCTTGGGCGGGCGCGCGTCGGGTGTGTCGGTTGAAAGTGTCTGGGCGCTCGTGAACGGCATCGCTCCCACTGCCAAACCGGCCAGCGCGGCACTGCCCTTCAGAAATCCTCTGCGATTGGACTTCTTGGAATTCATGGTGGAGTCCTCCCAACGGAACACTTCTTGCGAATCCTATAGCTTCAAAGACAATTCATGTCAAGAAACTCGTCACTTCATGTCCAAAGCTTCCCTTCGTCGCCATGGTCACTACCGCCTTCGCCTTCAGACAGCATTTAACGAACCAACGAGACAACACAATCTAACTACACAATCTGCGGAAAAAGTACGTTTGTCATTCTGAGCGAAGCGAAGAATCTCTCTTCGATCTAAGTCCAATGCACAGAGAGATTCTTCGCTTCGCTCAGAATGACACCAACACCGAGTTTTTCCGCAGCCTGTAAAGTCAGCTCCGCCGGCAATTTGGTTGTGCCAGCAGCGAGAGCGGCGTACGATGCGCCAGTTGGAGATCCATATCGGATATTCTGGCGGAATCATGTTTTCGGATTCTCAACGAATCTTCTTGCTCAATCCATTCTTCGCGCGAGTGCGAAAGGCGTTATGAAAAAGCTCATGATGATACGACGGATGATTTCTGTTGCTGTTCTTGCGCTTTCCTTCGGGGGCCTTGCATACGCAGGGCAGCAGGAATCGGCGCCGGTTCCAATCACGGACCAGGACCTGCTGGGTGGATTGAAGAATCCTTCGCGCTGGCTGACGTTTTCGGGCGACTACACGGGGCAGCGGCACAGCCCATTGAAACAGTTGACGCCGCAAAATGTGGCGGGGCTTGTCCCGCAATGGATTTTCCAAACCGATATCCCCGGCCTCCCCGGACGCGGGATTGAGAATACGCCGCTCGTCGTCGACGGCATTTTGTACGTCACCGGAAATAACAATCAGGCCTGGGCGATCGATGGGCGGACAGGCCGTCCGATCTGGACTTATCGCCGCAGGCTGCCAGCCAATTTCATCGCGTCGGTATGTTGTGGCCCAGTGAATCGCGGATTTGGGATTCTCGGCGACCGGCTGTACATGGGCACGCTTGACGCGCACCTGGTGGCTCTCGACCGGAAGACAGGCAATGTCATCTGGGACGTGGCGGTCGGCGATCTCAAAAAAGCCAACGCCATCACGGCGGCGCCGCTTGTCATCAAGGATAAAGTAATCATCGGCGTGGCCGGCGGAGATTTCTCCAGCCGCGGCTACATCGATGCCTACGACGCGCAAAGCGGGGAGCGCGTGTGGCACTTCAACACGATTCCCATGCCGGGCGAGCCAGGCAGCGAGTCGTGGCCGAACGCCGACGTCGCCGCGCGCGGAGGAGGAGCGGTCTGGGTGACGGGCAGTTACGACCCTGCGCTCAATCTTGTGTACTACGGCACTGGCAATCCGAATCCCGATTATTACGGCGACGATCGCGAGGGCGACAATCTCTATACCTGTTCCCTCGTGGCGCTCGATGCCGACACCGGGAAGATGCGGTGGCATTACCAATTCACTCCGCACGACGTGCACGACTGGGACTCGGCGCACGTCCCGGTGCAGGCCGACCTGAAGATCGGCGGCCAGCCTCGAAAAGTGATCATGGTCGCCAACCGGAACGGTTTTTTCTACACGCTCGACCGCGAGTCCGGGAAACTCCTGGTCGCCAAGACGTTCATCGACGGATCGAACTGGGCCAAGGAAATCGGTAAGGACGGACGGCCGATCGTTCTCGACAATATTGGCACCGCGGAAAAATGCCTGCCGGACAATCACGGCGGCACGAACTTCCAGCCGCCGACGTTCGATCCAGACTTGGGATTGTTTTTTGTAACGGCGCATGAAACCTGCGCCACCTGGGAGGGTGTAAAACCGACGGAGCCGATCGGCATGGGAGTGCGCGTCCCGAGCGGCGGCCGAAGTCTGGTCGAGGGGCGCGATCAATTCTCCGCGCTGCGGGCCATCGATCCGACTACCGGCCAGCGGCGCTGGGAACACAAATACCGCCCGTATCCCTCCAGCGTCTCTCTTGATTTGACCGGCGGCCTGATGTCAACCGCATCCGGACTGGTTTTTACCGGCGACAACGACGGATACTTTTACGCGTTCGAAGGGGCGACCGGAAAAGAGCTGTGGCGGTTTCAAGTCGGGGCGCAGGTCTGGGGCTCGGCCGCCGTTACTTACATGCTCGATGGCCGGCAATGGGTCGTCACCACAGCGGGACTGACCTTTACCGCGTTCGCGCTTCCCGCGGTGCCACGCTGAGGCGCAGTCAGTAGTTTACAGGGCCGGCGAAGCACGTGACTGCATCGAGGCGGCATCCCTTCAGACTTACGCAAACAATTCGAGTTCAGAAATTTCCGTTCAACGGCACTTGGCCGTTTGAGCCCTACGTTTTCTCCAGGGCTTGCCATAGGGGCACATTCGTTGTGTTCAAGGAAGGAGGAGAATACAATGCACAAAACAGATGTCCAAATCGGAGATTTGTGTTCCATCACTGTGGATTCAGGAAAATAATACGGTCAGGAGGACTGCGTGAAAATTCCCGCGAAAGTTATCATGATTGCTCTCGTGCTCTTTCTCTTTTCGTCGCGCTCGGCATATTCGTTCCCTCAACTCGACCACTCGGCCGACACGCAGGCTATTCGGGAAGTCGAAGCCCGCTGGCAGGATGACTGGAATCGGCATGACATCTCCGCCCTCGCCGATCTATTCACGGACGATGCGGATTTCGTCACTGTGATTGGAAAATGGTGCCAGGGCAAGAAAGAGTTTTACGACTACCACGTACGGCTGCATCAAGTGATGTTCAAAGACAGCATCTGGAAAACGACGAATACGCAGATTCGATTCCTGAAACCGGACGTGGCGATCGTGCACGTGAATTGGGGCATCACCGGCGACCGCAATGCGGATGGCACACCCCGCGAGAAATCCCGGGATGGGATATTTACTCAGACGATGGTTAAACAAAACGGTCAATGGAGGATCAGCGCTTCACAGAACACGAACATCGAGGCCATTCCGTCGCAGCTCAAATGATTGCAAAACGAGGAGAAAAAAAGAGAGGCGCCCGGCAGAATCACAAGCGCCTCCCCTACAGCTCAATCAAATTGTTCCGTACCTCACTGGATCACCTCCTTCTCGACACAGAATGTCGATGCCCAAATTATAAAACCATTTCTCCGAACAGACTATAGAGAATTTTGTCCATGCCGATACCTAAGATGAATGAGGAAGAAAATTGAGGATTGGCCGGGCGATTGCGTCGAAGACCGCCAGTTCCCCTGTTGCACAGCCAAGAGGGGTCGCTTCCGGTCACGCCGTGATCGCCGGAGCCGGCCGGGAGAAAGCAGCCAAGACGTAAGAAATGGGTGCGATTGGAACTATTTACAGTCTCCGGTTCCGAGGCAGCGCGGCAGAAGACCGGTCTTTAAGACCGGATAGCGAGCCAGAGATTAAGTCCAGCGTTTTCGGCGGGGCTGCCTGTCACTTTCAGAACACAGGCCGTCAAGAAAGGCTGTTCTCATCACGGTCTTGGCCCAGTCATTGCTTCGAGAACACACGCCACCTACTCGACGGTCAGGTGCAATTGGGAGAGCCCATGAAGAAACAATGGTTCTGCGTCAGCTGTATATCGCAAATTGAGTTGGACATCCACGGCCGGTGCAGCGTTTGCGGGTCGGACGCGGTGGAGAGGATGGCACAAGGCGCCACTCTAATGATCCAGCAGGAGCACACCCCCGTCCGCCCTGTGAGTCATTCTAGGCAAATACTGCCGACGCGATAGGTTTTCCTTTCCTGACTTGGTTGAGCTGGCACCATTTCTCAGGACCTAGAGATGACCATAGTTGGATTTTTTGCGACTAATGGGCGAGTAATGGAACCATTAGGTCTCAACCTCCACGCACTAAACTCTCCTGATGTAAGTCGTATTCTGAAATAGATAAGCAGAGCATACGGACGGGAGCAAGCCAGATCACTTCGTCGAACTGAGTCGTCGCATTACTCTCCTTCGTGAATCACTCGAGCAATACTCAATTTCATTCCGGGCCTGAGATCCGCATGTCGACCAGAAAAACAAATGGGGGAGAAAGGCATTCGCCTTTCTCCCCCAAGTAAGTGAACTGCTTCCAGGAACTAGCCGCCGATCGGCGTGTCGGTGGCGGTTGCGGTGGTGCCATTGGTTCTCTGGCGAATCACGCCACTCTGGTCCGTGAAGAAGGTCCGCTGACCGGTCACGTTTGGAGATGTCGGGTTGGCGATAATTGTGTACGAATATACGCTGCCATTCGCGGCTGCCGTACCTGGGGTATACGTGAACGTGTACCCGCTCTTGCTCGGAACGGCGACTCCAATCAGGTTGTCAACCAGGTCCGCCGCGGTGGAAGACGGTGTGGTCGAGGGGCCCAGTTCGGAAAGGTTCGTGGTGGGTGCGGAACCGTAGGTAGTCTCGTAAGCCACGATCGATGTGTTATACGTGCGCAGAGTGGCGACGGAAGACGCCTCATTGGCCGCCATTTTGGAACGCAGCAGGTTCGGGATGGCGATTGCTGCGATGATCAAAATGATCGCGACGACGATCAACAATTCAATTAGAGAAAAACCTTTTTCTTTACTGTTGTACTTCAATGTATTCCTTCTAGTTTGTGATGCAAACTGTTTTGCTAACGAGATTAAACTCTGACTCAGCCTTTATGGGAGCATGTACTTGGCCAACGTCGGGCTGAATGCTTCCCACTGGGCTACTATCCTCGCATCTCACTTGTCGTCAGTGAATTACAGGCATTCTGTGGTCGTATTCGATTTGGACCAGGTGTACCATATTTCACAAAGTACAGAATTTGAGTCAAAATTAGTCATTCGCCTATGCCGGAAAATGGCATAGCTCCTCGTTCACCGCTGGATTCTCAAGTGAGACAAGTCCTGCGGAGTCTACTTAGCGGAATGTGGCTCAACGGCCGAAAGAGGTCGATTTCTGCTTTCCGATAACATTTATCAGGCACTATCCAGTCAAGGTAGAGAATTACTTCCAAGTGCAGCGGCATACGGGAGTGTCCGCAATCACCGAAGTAATTTATGTAGGTGGGGTGAAGGTGAAAAATTCCCACATCTTGGGAGCACTCGCGGAAGCGCCGGGCAAGGTAGTCACGCCCAATCCTTCCAGCAAAAGACGCAATAGACTTTCATGCTGGTACACGGTGGTGGATTTGTAGTTGAGCTTGGCAAAGGGGCTTACCACAATGCATGCAACTTTTCCTCCACCAAGAGTGTTATCGGACTCCGACTCGTCAAAAACGATGACCAGCAGTCCGTCTTTCTGGAATTGCGCGCTCTTGATCAGTGGATCGATATTCGTCTTCAACCAATTGTCCGCCACGTCCAGCCCGCAATCGTGGGCATCGTCACACCCGTTCGGAGTAATGAAGCCATAGTTTGGCAGAGTATTGTTTGCGAGGTCCATTGCGAGCTGTGTGAACGGCACGATATTCGTGACCTGGCTCGCCGTCTGGGCGTCCGTCATGAACGGCAGCGGGGCATGGCGCGTATAGAATTGCCCGCCGCAGCAGGTTGAGTTGCCACCGATGTAGCCGACCGATGGAATGGACTCGGCATACTGCTTCCAGCTTTTTCCCGAGGCGATCAGTTCCCTGACTGCGTTGTCCGCGGAGACAGGGAAGGTCAGCGGAGTTTGTGAATCGTCGTTGGTCAGGACTTGTCCGGTGGTCAGCATCAAATAGTTGCCGATGGACGGGTGAGTATCCGCAAAGTATTGCGTAGCCAGGCCGTACTGATTCGCCAAACCGTTCAGGTACGGCATCAGCGAACTTCCGATTACATTTGCGCTGTTCGTATTCTCCTCGACCACAACGAAAACGTGTCCGAATGGCGCATTACTGGAAGGGGGTGGTGTCGGGTTCACGATGTTGAGGCTGAACGTGGATGTGGCAGTGTTGCCGGCATTATCCTTCACCTGAATGGTGAACGAAACGATGCCGGCCACCGTGGGGATTCCAGTGACTGTCCCGCTGGAAGATAGAGAGAGCCCGGTTGGGAGTTGCCCGCTGGAGACCGACCACGTGTAGGGAGGAGTCCCACTCGCGGCTTGCAGCGTTGCACTATAGTTGACTTGTACTTGACCATTGGCAAAAGTCGTCGTCGTAATCTGCAAGTGCGGATTGTTGACCGTAATAACGACCGGAGTACCCGTAGTGCTTTGGTTGGCTGAGTTGCTCGCGACGGCAGTCAGCGTGTGACTCCCGTTGGTGAGCGCCGTGGTGTTCAGCGTGTGGATGAACGGCGCTGCCGTGACCGCCGCCCCGGAATTGGCTCCGTCCACCTTGAATTGCACGCTGGTGGTGTTCGACGATACCGTCGTGGTCACCGTGACCGTCCCTGACACCGTCGCCCCCGACGCTGGCGAACTGATGGATATGGTGGGCGCTGCGGCA
The DNA here is from genome assembly GCA_963832265.1 of uncultured Acidobacteriota bacterium. Taxonomy (GTDB): domain Bacteria; phylum Acidobacteriota; class Terriglobia; order Acidiferrales; family UBA7541; genus Palsa-360. Next base: position 495,695 of record CAWHTN010000020.1, on the reverse strand, counting down.
TTGTTCACCGTGATGGCCACAGCCGCGCTGGTGGTCTGTCCGGAAGCATCGCTCGCCACGGCCGTCAGCGTGTGACTCCCGTTGGTGAGCGCCGTGGTGTTCAGCGTGTGGCTGAACGGCGCTGCGGTGACCGCCGCCCCGGAATTGGCTCCGTCCACCTTGAATTGCACGCTGGTGGTGTTCGTTGACACCGTCGTGGTCACCGTGACCGTCCCTGACACCGTCGCCCCCGACGCTGGCGAACTGATGGATATGGTGGGCGCTGCGGCATTGTTCACCGTGATGGCCACAGCCGCGCTGGTGGTCTGTCCGGAAGCATCGCTCGCCACGGCCGTCAGCGTGTGACTCCCGTTGGTGAGCGCCGTGGTGTTCAGCGTGTGGATGAACGGCGCTGCCGTGACCGCCGCCCCGGAATTGGCTCCGTCCACCTTGAATTGCACGCTGGTGGTGTTCGACGATACCGTCGTGGTCACCGTGACCGTCCCTGACACCGTCGCCCCCGACGCTGGCGAACTGATGGATATGGTGGGCGCTGCGGCATTGTTCACCGTGATGGCCACAGCCGCGCTGGTGGTCTGTCCGGAAGCATCGCTCGCCACGGCCGTCAGCGTGTGACTCCCGTTGGCCAGCGCGGTAGTGTTCAGCGAGTCGCGGAACGGCGCTGCGGTGACCGCCGCCCCGGAATTGGCTCCGTCCACCTTGAATTGCACGCTGGTGGTGTTCGACGACACTGTCGTGGTCACCGTGACCGTCCCCGACACCGTCGCCCCCGACGCTGGCGAACTGATGGATATGGTGGGCGCTGCGGCATTGTTCACCGTGATGGCCACAGCCGCGCTGGTGGTCTGTCCGGAAGCATCGCTCGCCACGGCCGTCAGCGTGTGACTCCCGTTGGTGAGCGCCGTGGTGTTCAGCGTGTGGATGAACGGCGCTGCGGTGACCGCCGCTCCGGAATTGGCTCCGTCCACCTTGAATTGCACGCTGGTGGTGTTCGACGACACTGTCGTGGTCACCGTCACGGTCCCTGAAACTGTCGCCCCCGACGCTGGCGTGTCGATGGAAACCGTCACAGCGGTATTACTGGGATTGCCGGCTGCTGTCAGTCCGACACATCCCACGTTAGGTATTGATAAAATTACCGCGGCTATAAATGGGAGGAAAATTCCCCTCGCAGGCGTCCGATTGCTGGTTGAACCAACATGAAGATGCAAGTGCGCCTCTCGATTGGCCGGCGTAGGACCGAATCCCTAGCTTTAAGTCAAACCTAGGGCTCGGAGGCGTACCTCGACTATTGTACGGAGGGTCAAAAAGAGTACAGGTGCGTGTCCTGACCTGGATTGCAGCTCGTAGGTGTCTTGCTTAATCTCGACCTCGCGCCGGACAGGAAACGCATCGCAGCGTTAGTGCCGGTCGAAACTGCGGTAGGAAAGAATTCTCAAGGCCGCCTGATCTTCCCGATGAACTTCTCCGACGAAATGCAATGCAAGGGTCCAGCGACCAAGTAACTCTGCAATCGAGCGTGGCTTTGCGAATCTTCAATACCTTCCTTTTTGAGGTGCCAGCTCAATCCGTCGACGCAAAATCTCTTAATCACTTAATCCAACAATACTTTCTCTTGTGAACCGATCTGTCTGGCTGAACTCAATCCGACCGAAACGGGGTAGTGCTCTGTTTGAAATAACGCTCGCGAAGGATTCTAGCTTTTTAGGCTTCTACAAATAGACTTCGAGCAAGTGTTGCACCGACCCATTGAGACACCTCGTCTATCAGGACTTGACGCCATGTTGCGGGAGGTGTAAATGTCGCCCTCTGCTCGAATGCAATTCCGTAGTGCCGAGGCGCTTATGAAAAAGTTTCGGCTACATGTACTGTGGGTTCTTTTTGCAGGATGGGGACTCGGCTCGTTCTATGCCCAGACGCCGCCCCAGACACCCACGGGAATCCTCAAAATGGATCCGGGTCTGGATGAGTTGATTGACACGAATGCGCAGGTGGAACCCGTCATTAAAGATTTTTTTTATTTTACTGAGGGAATCGTTTGGGTGCCGCAGGGGAAGGACAGTGGGCACTGGCTATTCGCCGAGATGGCCGCGAACAAAATCTTGAAGCTAACAATGGATGGCAAGCTTTCCTTGTACTTAGATAACTGCGGCTATACCGGATGGGACACTTGGAGGCACGGATTTATCCAGACCAATGGGAAACCGCCGACAGATCCCGATTTCAAGAGATTTAACTTGCCTGGGTGCAATGGCCTTGCACGCGACAACGAGGGACGATTGGTCATAGCCACCTGGGGCGGCCGGAGCCTCGACCGGATCGAAAAGAACGGTAAACGCGTCCAACTGACCGATAGCGTGGATGGCAAGAAATTCAACAGCACGAACGACGTTATTGTGAAGAAAGATGGCGCGATTTACTTCACCGATGGGCCTAATTGCGGCGGCCTACGCCTGCAATGCAAGGACCCTGAAGTGGGGATTGATTATCCAGGTGTTTTCATGTGGAAGGACGGCAAGACCACAGCGATTGCCAAGAATGTCGAAGGCGCGAACGGACTCGCACTTTCTCCCGACGAAAAGTATCTCTATGCAAACGGCGTCCGTCTCGTCAGGAAGTATAAGGTGCTACCCGACGATACCGTCGACGTCACAAATATGGAAGTGATTATGGACAAGACGAAGGACCCGCTTCCGGGAATCACCGACGGGATGAAGGTCGACGCCAAGGGCAATATATGGGAATCGTGCTGCGGCGGAATTGTGATCCTTACGCCCGAGGGTAAACAGCTTGGAATAGTCTACACACCTGAAGCTGTTGCCAATCTCAATTTTGGCGACCCCGACTACAAGTCCCTATACATTGTGGCACGTACCAGTATTTATAAAATTCGGACGAAAGTTCCGGGCATCCCCGGAAGGTAGCATACATTTCCTCGCCCGATGAGTTCTTTGGAGGGTGCGCGGCATTGCGAGCCTTATTCGCTTCAGAAGGTATTCTGAAAAGCAGCCTACCTCCCGAATAGTCTTGAGACCGGAAACTCGCTTTTTGATTATTGGCGCGGATCGCCACATTCCGATAATTCCGTTTCTCGACTGTCCAAAGCAGGCCGTCACCGAACCACGCGAGCTCAAGCGATTCGATCGAAATTGATTACCCCAGAGCCGGCAAGCCCGCTCGCGGCGCTTTCACGCGACGAACCGGTTGGCAATCTCATAGAGCCGGAATGGCAGCTCGGCATAATCGAAATCGCGCAGGTATGTAAACCCGAGTTTCTCAAGAATCCTGAGTGAAGCCCGATTTTGCGGAAGTGCAAGCGCCTTGATCCTGGTTAATTTCAAGTCGCCGAAGCCATACCGGAGGATCGCAGCGGCGGATTCTGCCGCGTATCCACGGCCCCAATGCTTGAGGCAAAGGCGATACCCCAACTCAACTTCCGTCTGCCCGTCTAGTTCAAAAGGTTCCAGGCCGCACGTGCCGATGAATTCCCCCGTTCCCTTCAGAAATATTGGAAATTTTCCCAGCTTGCGCTCATGAAAGAGATTCATCCGGTGCTGGACTTTTTCCTTAGCCTCCTCGGTGGTATGAACCAGAAAGTGGCCCGGCCGGGAGAAGCAGTTGTAGCCCACATCTTTGGCTAGAACCATGTAACAGTTCACGTCGGATTCCAGCCAATTTCTCAAGACCAGGCGTTCCGTTTCCAGTATCATTTGAAGAGCCTCAACAAGGTTCGCCGCTCATTCGAATAGATCCCACACCACATGCTTCCGCGAGAATCGGAATTATTCATCAGTGGATTGTCCACGTCAATTCAGACTGAAGCAGGAGACATCCGCCTCTTGCGAAGTCCATTCATCGAAAGCGGCAAATCCAGTTCTTATTTTGTCGTCGAAATCGGCGGCCTTGAATCTTCCGTCGTGCAAACCCGGCCAGTTGACATTCGGCCACGGATTGCAGTCCAATCCATGGACGACGGGGCCGAATTTCTGCACGGGTTCCAAATGGAGGCAGGAAAACTATGTTGAAGGTTCGAATGACCGTCCTCACGGGTTTGGCAGTCGTTGCGATCGGCGCGCTCTGGCATGCCAAAACAAGCGCGCAGGAAAATTCATCTTCCGGAGTTGTCACCGTCTTCGATCACGAGAAACTGGACGCATCGTTTGCCAAAGCGCTCTCCAATGGAGGCAGCAACCTTCTGTGGAGCCGCACGTCCAGCATAGGGACCTACAACGTGAGCACGCACAGTCGCGAATCCGTGAAGGCTGCGTGCAAGCCGGAGGGGTGCGGCCATACGGGCTATACCGCCGTCGTGTACGTGGTGAGCGGGGCCGCGACCATGGTCGTCGGTGGAACAGTCAAAGCATCGGCGCCTGACAAGTTCGGCGGGCAATCGATCCAGGGTGGCGAGTCACATCGGATCAGCAAAGGGGATGTGTTCATCATGCCTCCCGACACGGTTCATTGGTATAAGGACGTGGAGGCTCCGTTCCGGTATATTGAGGTGCCGGTCCCCTGATACCGCTCTTTCCTACATCGCAAGAATCAAGGAGGGCGCCGATTATGGATCCGATCAGACGCAACCTACTTGCAACGGGCGCCGCAGCGACGGCATTGGCCGCAGCGCCGCGCCTGTTTGCTCAATAGACTCGTGAAGGAGGAACTGCCATGTCCGTCTACGAAAAAGGCCCCGTTCGCATCCACTATGAGGAGGCGGGTTCCGGCTTCCCGTTGTTGCTCATCGCCGGCGGAGGATTGAATTCGACGATCTCTGGCTTGGCGAACCCCTTTAACGCGATCGAAGAGTTCAAGGGAGAGTACCGCTGCATCGCGTCGGACCTGCGCAACGCCTACGACGGCCAGTCCTCCGGCCCACTCGAAAGCGACCGGCCATGGGATTCCTATACCGACGATCATCTCGGTGTGATGGATCACCTGGGCATCGGGAAGTTCATGGTGCTGGGTTTCTGCATTGGCGGCCCGTTCATCTGGAACCTCTTGCGGCGGGCGCCGGATCGTATTGTCGCAGCCGTGCTGGCGCAGCCCAGCGGGTCGCGTCCGGAGATGCGCGACCTTTTCTACGAAACGAATATGAAGGGCTGGGGTCCGGAATTGATCAAGCGCAGGCCCGAAATCACGATGGAGATGGTCGACAAATTTCTGACCAAGATGTACCGCACCAACCCCGACTTCGTCTTCACCGTGACGCGCGATTTTGTGCGCCATTGCCAGACGCCCGTACTCATCTTGCCGGATGATATCCCGCCGCATCCGTACGCCGTCGCCATGGAGGCCGCGATGCTCGCGCCTAAAGCCGAAGTGAGCATGTTCCCGTGGAAGGAGCCCAAGGAGCGAATTCCCCTGGCCGTGCGCCAGATACGTTCCTTCCTTCGGGCAAACCGACCTGCTGCTGTTTAGACGGCGGCGTTCGTTCGATTCCAGAGCGGGAATATGAATTCCGGGTTGGTCATCCCTTAGGTAGAACGCTATACCCGTGCACGTACTCGTACGCGACGCTCCAGATCGCGCCTCCTGTTGCAGCGAAGAGGAGCTCCTCGATGGGGACTCCAAGAACATAAATTCCAAGAAGATTTGGGAGATTGTAATACCGCTGGACGAATTGGGGGTACAAGAACAGGAGGCCCAAGAACAAGAAAAAATACAAGACGGTAAAACTCAATCCACTCGTAAGCATCAGCGGGAGCAAATCGCGCCGCAGGTACGCGAGGGCAATGCCACCGGCCGCGAAGGAAACGATCGTGTTGTCCATCGTCTTGCCCGGATGCCAAAATTCGAGCGCGACAAAAACCACGACGATGAGAATGAACGGTGCGTAGTGCCGTTCGCGCGAAAGCCTTCGCATCGCCGCAAGCGATTCTCTCAGAAGTATTTCACCCACGACGGAAGCAATGCCTCCCACCGCCGCCGCCCAAAGCACATCCTCGATTCCCACTCTTATTTTTTGATCGAGGTTGAACAGCGACGGGGGCGACCAGTACTGAGGAACAAACAGGAGGCTGGTAAGCGCCATAGGCGCGGCGATGAGACTGCCCCACCGGATCTCTGCCCGATATCGCTTTCCAAGAACGGAGCAGACGATCCAGGCTGCCCAAAAAATGAGTACCCCGACGAGATACGAATAGTGATAACTCGGCAACATTTGCGAGACGGAATCATACGCCGCGTCCCCGGGTGCAGCAATCATTTTGTGTTAAATAACTCATCGAATAATTCAGGCCTCCGGCCTTGAAGCGGGTTCTGCGTGAAGTGGCCGTGGAAAGTGGCCATGGGAGGAGTGCAGCGGTGGCAACCGGATGGAAACCCTTCCTTGCCTCCGTCCAATCCGCTGCCTAAGCTAGAGTCACATTTCTCACGATGATTCGTTTTCGACTGAAGCTTGGGAAGGCATGATGCAGACAAATAAAGATACGCAGAATGGCTCGTCCGCACCTCCGAGTGCTCCTCATTCCATGGGACGCACGACCTCCTACCTGGGATCAGGTTTGCGCATTCGAGGGGAAATTACCGGCAACGAGGACCTCAGGCTGGAATGCAAGGTTGAGGGATTGGTTTCCATCGGGGGTTTTCGGCTCACGGTGGGATCCAGCGCGCATATCACTGGGGACATCGTGGCCCGTGAAGCAATCATCTCTGGCGAAGTTATTGGGGATATCAGGGCGTGCGACCGGATTGACATTGTGAAAAGCGCTTCCATCGAGGGTGACCTGAGCACCGCCAAGATCGTGATTGAAGAAGGCGCCTACTTCAAGGGAGGCGTCGAGATCGGTGCCACCAATGCGCAAATCGGAACGGATTTGGACACCCTTCTCAACGGCGCCAAAAAGGCCGACCAAAAGTAAGGCAGGAAAAATGGATTTGTATTTCGCAGCCGAGAGCGAATTCTAGACCCACTCTCCTGCGCGCATCACGGGGTCCGAAACTCCCGCCGCGCTGATCCCGTCCACGTCAATGCGATTCGATCCGATCATCCAGTCGACGTGAATCAGGCTGGTGTTTGCACCGCGCGACGCCAGCTGTTCCGGAGTGAGGGTGTCGCCATCCTTCAAGCACGTGCTGTAAGCCTGCCCCAGGGCAATGTGGCAGGCGGCGTTCTCATCGAACAGGGTGTTCATGAAGAGCAATCCGCTCGACGCAATCGGCGAAGAGTGCGGCACGAGAGAAACTTCGCCGAGCCTACGCGCTCCTTCGTCGGTCTCGATCATTCGCTGCAAGACTTGATTGCCCCGCGCGGCATGGGCCTGCACAATCTTTCCCGCCTCGAACCGCACGGAAATCTCTTCAATCATCGTGCCCTGGTACGACAGAGGCTTGGTGCTGGTCACATTCCCTTCCACGCGATCCTTGTGTGGAGTTGTGAAAATCTCCTCGGTGGGCATATTGGGAATACAATACCGGCCATTTCCCGCTGTTGTCCCTCCGCCCAGCCACAGGTGATCGTCGGCGAGACCGACGCGTAGATCGGTGCCGGGTCCCCGGAAGTGCAACGCCGAATAGCGCTTCTCATTCAGTCGTGCGGCGCTCGCATGCAAGTTCGCATCGTGTTTTTTCCACGCGGCCACTGGATCGAGCTGGTCCGCGCGCGACGCGGCGAAGATGGCATCCCAGAGCCGAGCCAGCGCTTCGTCCTGCGGCAGATCGGGAAACATTGCCGCCGCCCACGCAGGAGTGGCGCAGGCTACGATGGTCCAGTTGATCTCGTGGCGCGTGATTAGCTCCAGCGCCGGGCGATATGCTTTTGACATGGCACGATTCGCGCGGCTCACCTTTTCCGGATCCTCCTTCGAGAGCAAAGAAGGATCGCTTCCGGTGATCGCCAGCCGCGCCGCGCCGCTGCGGTAGGCCTGGGCCATTCCTTCATAGAGCCACGACGCGGCGGCATCGAAACTGGCATCCGCACCGTAACGGAAGCGAAGCAGCGACGACTCTTCGTCCGTGAAAAACGTGGTGACGAGCGAGGCGCCAGCTTTGTAAGCATGCTCCGTGATGCGGCGCGCCAGCGGGACCGAATCCAGCGTGGCCGTCATCACCATCTCTTGTCCGGGCGCGAGCCCCAATCCGGAGCGCACCGCGACTTCAGCTAGACGGTCGAGATTTTTTTCAAATTCAGGTGTCGCAACAAACTGGCCTTTGGAAAATGTTGTGGTGGATGTCATGGGTATGATTATCACGCAGCATGCCGCGCGTTGACAATGTGAAGAAGGCCGAGAAGACACTCCTGAATTACCAACCGGAACTGGAGTGCGTCGAGATGCCAGAACAGGCGACTCCTGCATTTGAAACTCACAGGCGGCTCTTGCATTCGCCACTCAAACGCATGGTACTCTTGCCCCACTTTGGAATCAGTTTATTTCGAAGGAGGCCTCTATGTTCCGGGTGAAGAGGGCGACATTCTGTCTGCTCGTCGTGGCGAGTTTGTTCTTGGCGGTGTCGTGGTCTTCGCGGGTAGTCGGGCAGACTCGGAAGGCCAGCGTGACAGTGTTCGAAGGAGCGCGGCTCATCACTGGCGACGGCAGCGCGACCATTGAAAACTCCGCATTCCTCGTCGAGAACAATCTGTTCACTCGGGTCGGCCGGCGAGGTGCGCTGCAGGTTCCGGCCGGGGCTGTGCACGTCGATCTGACGGGCAAGACCGTCATGCCTGCGATGATCGATCTCCACGGCCACATCGGGTTCCAGCACGTAGCGGAAGGAACCATGGCGAAGGAGTTCTACACGCCCGAAAATCTCATCGACCACTTGGAGCGCCTCGCCTACCACGGGATCGGCGGGGTCGTCAGCATTGGCGATCTGGAAGATCGTTCCGATCTGCACGGCGGCAGGACGAATTGGGGAGACGTGCCGTTGCAGGTGCGGGAAGAAATTGTCCCCAATGCGGCGCTGTTTCGCACGGCGGGCACGGGGATCGCGTGGCCCGGATCGGGGGCCCAAGGCCACCCTTCCAGAGTAGACGTGTCGTATCCGGTCACCACCGTAGAGGAGGCTCGAGCGGCCGTTCAGGACTATATCCTGATGAAACCGGAATTCATCAAGATCTGGGTGGACAACAGAGCCGGAACCAAGCAGACACTGACGCCAGTTCTCTATCGAGCGATTATTGAGGAGGCGCACAAGCACAATGTGCCTGTCGGGGTGCATAACGTTACCCTGGCGGATGCCAAGGAACTGATGCGCGCGGGCGTCGAGGGATGGCTTCACGTCCCGGTTCGCGGCGGAGAAGCAGCCGACGACGAATTGATTGCGATCGTCAAGCAGCGGATCGCCAAGAACGACCGGCCGAACATCTGGATGACGCCCGCGCTGATTACGGCTTGGATGAACACGCAAGGCGGGGGACGGCCGGCGTGGCTCGACGACCCTTTACTGCAGGATACCTATTCACCACAATTAATTAAAGAGTACTGGGGCGACCCAATGAAGAATATGACGCCGGATGAGGTCGACCGCGCCCGTAAGGATTTCGAGTTGCAGGCGCGCAGCGTCATGAGGCTTCGAGCGGCGGGAATGCGGGTCGTCACGGGAACCGACACCGGGCAAAGCCGGTTTTTGATCGGCTATTTCAACCACCTGGATTTGGAAAGCATGGTGGCGATGGGCATGACGCCGATGGAAGCGATCGTCGCGGCGACGCGCGATGCTGCCAAGACCGGACATTTCAATTCCGGGTTGGTAGCGGCCGGCAAGAGCGCCGATTTCATCGTACTCGACGCAAATCCATTGGAGAAAATCGGCAACACGCGGCGGATCAACAAAGTCTACCTGCGGGGACAGGAAGTCGACCGCGCCGCGTTGAAGGCCAAATGGCAGGCGGAATGGAGCCACCTGACGAAATAGATCGTGTCCCTGTCACTTGGCCATGCCTGGCTTCAGGCGCAATGGCTGGCAACAGCGAAATCCGAAAAGATCATTCGTCAATTTCAGCTACTTAGAACTGGCGCACGCGAAGTTCGCGGCGTCATCCACGCTTCCGGAACCCTTGTACGCCGCCACCTGAGGATACGGACACACCTGACGGGAGCGAGACACGCCTTGCCTCGGATCATCGTCCTTAAACTTCGTGGCAATGAGCTTCGTGGGAGCAACGCCTTGGTCAACCCAGCGGTCGAGCGCGCCAATGATGTCGCTTTCGGGGTCGTTCTTCTTGTATCCCTTCTGGCCGAGGCCCCCGAACATGTTCGGCCCGGGTCCTCCGTTGCAGTGATATAAGCCCGGCATCATGAACAAGCGAACGAAATCGCCGGTGGCCTCGCCATTTTTCTGGCGGACATCGTTGTAGTACTGCACGGTTCGGAGCGGAGGCGTCGAATGATCCGCCCAGCCGTTGTACAGAATCAATTTCCCGCCATGGGCCTTGAATCCGGATAAATCAGTGCTGTCGGCGTCCTGATCTTTCTCAAAAGGTATTAATGCCTCCGGATTCTTGTCGTAGTCGAAATCCCTGACCGAATCGAATTTCGGTCCAAAGACGATCCAGCGCATGAAGCTGTCCATGTACATGAAATTGCTGGAGGGATATCCGTGCATCGTTCCGACCCCGGTGATGTAGGACGGGTAGTCAGCTTCATGGCCCGGTGAGTATCCAACATACAATCGCTTTCCAGCGGAATTTACCGGGCCGTTGAGAATCTTCTGCCATGCGCGTCACTTGTTTTGGCGTCAGGCAATTGGGACCGTCCGCGCCCTGGCAGGTCAAAACCTTCGGATCGAATTCGCATTTGTCGGGGCGGTCAATCAGGCCGTCAGCCAATCCATCCTTCGCGTCGCACGCGGCCAGTGTTGCTTTCTCCATCGCCGGGATTTTGTACGGAGGAATTTCGGAACCGAGCAGAGCTCGCTGGGTCCAATCGAACATGATCATCGCCTTGGTTCGGTCGACCACGGCGCCCCCAGCGACCACGCCTTCGAAATCGTCCGGATACCGCTGCACCTCCATGAGCGCCATCTTGCCGCCGTTCGAACATCCGCAAAAATAGGAATGCCGAGCCGGGGTGCCGTAATACGCCTTGACGACTTCCTTCGCCAGCAGCGCCACCAAGTGAGTGGCGCGATGCGCGTAGTTCACTTGCGATTGCGGATCGTTGTACATTGCCGACGCATCCCAGTGGAAGCCGCGATGCCCGGTATCCGAACCGGCCGCGGCGTATCCCCTCGCGAGCGCGTCGGTGAGTTCCGGAACCGATCCGTTGTAGCCGGCTCCGCCAACGTAGAAGAATTTGTTGTTCCACGCCTTGGTGGGAAGCGCCACCTCGAACAGAATCACGGTCTCGAGCCCGCCCTGCACACGGCAGTATTCCGGCACATCGTCTTTCGCCGCAATGACCGTCGCCTCGGTGATGACGGTGTCCTTCAGCTTCAATCCGAGCAGGTTCGAACAGTCCGCCGCACCCGCCGAAGCCGCTGCGAGGCCAAGCAATACAAACAGCGCCGCGATCAGGCGCGCGAGCAGCACACCCGGCTTCTTGCCTGACCCGATATATCCCGACAAATAGGAAGACTTGTGCTGGCGTGGCTCGCGACTTTCCATGATTTTCCTCCCCGAGGCGTTCCCACTTGCATGGCATATTTCCTTGCACTGCGCGATCCGAGAGGATCCTGAGTCCTGTGTTCGCAAACACGCGGCAAGTTCTCGCTCGATCATTTGGACATCCGGATTCTCATTCGTGTTTGCGGGCAACTTACTCCCGCGTCCGGTGTCGCGTCAACCTCAAGATGCGAGTCCATCAAGTTGAATTCATAACGCATCAAACATTAGCGAGAGAAGTTGTGAGTGTTCTTTTGATTGCTGGTCAGCAGTTTACTGAGGAATGTTTCAGTAGTGAGGAAATAGCAATCCAGGGTGCCATGTTCCCTGAAGTCGTCATGCCGGAATTTGGCTTTCTGGCCTGAAGTAGCTGTGGGATTCAATTTTGTTCCGGACCTGCGGTCCGCATGCCTAATAAAAATGGAGGAGAAAGGCGTTTGCCTTTCTCGCCCAAGAGTACTACTTGCAAGAATTAGCCGCCGATCGGAGCGCTGGTAGCACTTGGTGTTGAACCATCCGTGGTTTGGCGAATCACAGCGGTTTGGTCCGTGAAGAATTGCCGCTGACCAGTCCCTGCAGACAGAGGGACGGCGATAATTGTGTACGAGGAGACGAGGCCAGCCGCGGATGCAGCGCCCGCCGTATACGTGAATGCGTACCCACTCTTGACTGGAGCGGCAACGCCGAGCAAGTTGTCCACCAGGTCCGCCGCGGTGGAAGTCGGCGTGGTCGAGGGGCCGAGTGCGGAAAGGTCCGTTGTGGGAGCGGTAACGTAGGTCGTTTCGTAAGCCACGATCGACGTGTTATAGGCACGCAGGGAAGCAACGGCAGACGCCTCATTGGCCGCAATCTTCGAGCGCAGCAGGTTCGGAATTGCAATCGCAGCGATAATCAAAATGACCGCAACAACGATCAACAATTCAATTAACGAAAAGCCCTTCTGGCTGGGGGTATGCTTCACAGGAATCCTTCTTGTTCGTGATTTAAGGTGTTTGTGAGTGTGGCTAGACTCTTTGTTCCGAGGTAAAGGAGCACGCGCTAGGCCAGCGCTTGCGGGGATAGTTCGCAATTAGACACAATTTTGCATCTTACTTATTTTCAGTGAATTGCAGGCTGTTTTTGGGGGTATTTGAAGTTGACCGGGTCAGCGATAGGCCGAACAGGATAGTACTTTGGTCAAAATTGGTCATCCACGGATGCCAGAAAATGACATAGCTTCGGAATCATCTGAGCCCGCTAATGGGCCAAGTTGTGTCAAGTTCCGTCATTGGAAGTTGGCTCTCTGAGTCATTTCGTTGCTGCGCGAACGACCGCTTACTAAATTCAATCCAATAGGACAGCAACTTCACGGACGGAAGCCCGATGAATCAGTTGTTGGATTACTTCGACAGCGGGCTTGTGCCCTTCTCAGGGTATCGAACTATCCTCAGGCGGAAGCAGGCCGAAAACGAGCGGTAAAGTGGCGCAAGAAGGGCGCCTGGTACGTAATCTCCAGACCCTGGATTTCGGAACGGCGGCGCCAGACCTCGAGGATCACTTCGACGACGTAGTCGATGTGGCTCTGCGTGTAGACACGGCGCGGGATTGCCAGGCGCACCAAGTCCATCGTAGCGTGCTCGCCGAACATCAGCGTTCCGATCTCCACGGACCGGATTCCTCCCTCGACATAAAGCGCCGCGGCAAGCGCCACGCCCGGAAAACGAGAAGGCGAAATCTGCGGAAGGAATGCCCGAGCGTCGATATATACCGCATGGCCACCGGGCGGCTGAATGATAGGCACGCCCTCGCGGGAGATGTGCTCCGCCAGGTAGGCTGTCGAAGCGATGCGGTAGCTCAGGTAATCCTCGTCGAGCGCCTCGTTCAATCCGACGGCGATCGCTTCGAGGTCGCGGCCGGCAAGGCCGCCGTATGTGGGGAAACCTTCGGTGAGGATCAGCAAGTCCTTTTGCTGTTGCGCAATCAAATCGTCGTTGGTGCCGAGAAAACCGCCGATGTTCGCGAGGCCGTCTTTTTTTGCCGACATGGTGCATCCGTCCGCATGGCTGAATATCTCCTGGGCGATCTCGCGCGGCGTCTTATCCGCGTAGCCTGGCTCGCGCAATTTGATGAAATAAGCGTTTTCCGCAAAGCGGCAGGCGTCGATATAGAGAGGAATGGAATGTTTGGCGCAGATCGCTTTTACTGCCCGGATATTGGCCATCGAGACGGGTTGTCCGCCGCCGGAGTTGTTGGTAATCGTCAGCATCACCAGGGGAACGCGCTCGCGCCCTTCGCGTTCGATCAGTGCCTCGAGCCGCCCGGTATCCATATTGCCCTTGAACGGATGGAGGAGCGAAGGCTCGCGCGCCTCCGGAATCGGCAGGTCGACGGCTTCGGCGCCGCGAAATTCGCAGTTTGCGCGCGTCGTATCGAAGTGCGTATTGTTCGGGACAATGCTGCCCTTCCGGCACATCACGGTGAACAGGATGTGTTCCGCCGCGCGACCTTGATGCGTTGGGATGACGTGACGGAATCCGAAAATACTTTGTACGGAAGCGCGGAACCGCTCAAAACTCGGCGATCCGGCGTACGATTCATCGCCGCGCATCATGGCGGCCCACTGCTCGGTGGACATCGCGGCCGTGCCGGAATCCGTCAGCAGGTCGATCAGAATAGATTCCGACGAAATGGAGAATAGGTTGTAACCGGCAAGCTCAAGCAATCGGCGGCGTGCTTCAGGCGTAGTGCGGTGAAGCGGCTCAACACTCTTAATGCGAAACGGCTCGATGATGGTCTTGTGCATCGGGACCTCGAGAACGATATGGAAAGGAAGGAGAACATACACGGGATGTGGGGCGCAAGTGTCCCGATCAAGTAATTCTCGACATGGCCGTGCCTGAATGGAGTGGTCTTGAATCCGCGAGAAGGAATCGGCAGCATTCCCATACGCTCGTATATCCGGCGCGATCCGGTTGACTGTATACTGGCTGCCGCTTTTCAAGCCAAGTGGATATTCCGGCGAGAATCTCTCCGCCGTGGAGGCAACATCATGAAAAAGCAGAATTCGGTATCCCGTTCCGTGCTGCTGGCAGGGATCATTGTCCTGACGGCGCAGCACGCTGGCGCGCAGGTTGAACACACATCAAAAGGCACCACGAAGGTACAATTTCTCAACCCAGCGGGACTGAGCAAGCCGATGGGATATACGCAGGTGGTTGTCGCCCAATCAGGCAAGCTGGTCTACGTGTCCGGGCAGGTACCCTTAAATGCCAGCGGCGAAGTCGTGGGCAAGGGCGATCTGCGCGCGCAGGTCACCCAAGTGATGAACAACCTGAAGACGGCTCTGGCAGCAGCGGGAGCGACGATGAATGACGTTGTCAAGGTGAACTATTATGTCGTGAATCTGAAGCCGGAGCAGGTTCCCGTCATCCGCGAAGTCCGCAGCAAGTATTTTTCAGCAGAGCACCCGCCGGCCGGCACTCTGGTGGGCGTGACGGCGCTGGTCCAAGAGGGGTATATGATCGAGATTGAGGCGGAGGCGGCGGTGAAGTGAGATATGGCAATCGTTGTTGGGGCAGGTCCAAAGGAAGTTGTTCAGGGTGAATGGTCGGCTACTCGGAAGTTATTCGCGGATCGGCCCTCCGCTTCGCAAGCCGGATAGAGCCCGTTAAAACTTCGTATCGCAATTTGGCCCGGACACTTTGAGGAAAGCCACCGAAGCCCCGCGAATAACCTATCGGATCCGCCGGAGTGGAGCAATGCAAGGATTTTTGCGCTAATTCCCTGCTTTCAGTTTGATTTCCCCCGTATCGCCCTTTACTTCAAGTGTCGTGCCAAAGGGCTTTGACTCGTCGGCCAGGCGCTGGAGGATATAACCCGCTCTCGCACCCGTCATCGGCGTGGGCAAGCCGCGCGTTTCAAGGAACTGGTTGTTGGTGCGCTGGTTGTGAATGTCGGGCTGGCCCTCGCCCACGTTGTTCAAGGCGACCGGCCGGAACGAAACCGATTGCAGGTTCTTCCCCTGAAATTGGACGTAGGCGACCGCGCTCTCCCAATTCATCGGTTCGTCGATATAGGTCAGCGTCGGCGGCAGGTTGTAAATGAAGTTGCCCAGATCGTAGAAGATGGGCCGGCCGTGATAAATCTCCACGCCGTGCAGCAGAGGCGCGCCATGCATGACGATGATGTCCGCGCCCGCATCCACCTCCGCGTGCGTCCACTTCTTGAGCCAATCATTCGGGGCGAGCCGCTCCGGCATCCCTTCCGTGAAAATCGTCGTGAAGGAGTGATTTCCGAAGACATGGTTATGCTGGTACACGATCACGAGGTCCGCGTGCTGGCGAGCCTCACGAATACTTTGAAGGATGCGTTGCGAATCTTCCTGATTCGGATTGTTTCCGGGCGCGCCGGGCAAATCTTCCGTCGCCTCATTTTCTATGTCGCCGGCTTCGACGCGAAGCTCATTCACGCCCGGCCTGCTGGCCGTGGCGCTTCCTCCCGGTGCAATCAGGCCTGACGCGCTCGCGATCAGGGCAATCGTGCCCTTCGGCGTGCGTAGATAACCGGGCGCGACAGCTTCGGCCACGTTGTTTCCGGTTCCGGCGTGAACGATTTTCCGGCTGTCCGCCTCCCGGAGCGTGTTCTGAATGCCCGTCACATTCAAATCGAATGCATGATTGCCGGACAGGGCCAGCAAGTTAAAACCGAAAGTCTTCAGCGCATCGAGTGCTTCCGGCGGAGTGACAAATCCCCTGCCCTCCTGGGCGGTCTCGCCTTTTTCGGCGATTGCGGCTTCCAAGTTGGTGAATATCACATCGCCCTTTAGCAGCCCCTGGATCACCGGTACTTCCGCCGGTACGGTCTCGCGGAGATCCGAGCGGATCATCGACTGTCCCGCCAAGGTGATCGTGATGGGAGCCGACTGCGGCCAGACCGCAGCGGTCATCGCGCACACGATTGCGAACAAAACCGCGAGGTACGTTGCTTTCGCCAACAACCGGCCAGCCTTCAACATTGTCTTCATTTGCGTTGTCCTCGCATTTTCTTCTCAGCGCTCGATGCACCCGCGACTCTTCCTAGTTTCCGCCCTTCAACCTGATCTCCGCCGTTTCGCTCCTCATCAATATACTCGGGATATTCGGATTCGGGGAGTATCTGCATGATTTGGAGGGACACAACCAGAAGCGCAAGATGTGTAGTGAGTCGAATACCACCCGGAAGCTATTCTCGGACGGCCCTCCGCATCGCAAGCCGGATAGGTCGAAAAAATCCCCTTATCGGAACGCGACCCGCGACTCGGATTGGCCAACTTTCCACTTTCCGATTAGACCGTTGATAAGGACTTGGCCGCCACTGGCAAATCGGTTGTGTCCGACGCAGGAGCAGCGTACGATCCATGAGCCAGAAGTCCAAATCGGAAATTTGTGATAAATCCAAAGGCCAAGTGGCTTGATTTGTTTCGGAGGAAATTACGTCGTCACGTACTGCATTCCTTGGCAAGCTGCTGGGGCTTTACTTGATCGCCATCTCGTTTACCATGTTTGCCCACGCCCAAGCGACGGTAGAGATTATGAAGGCAATCATTCAAGACCGTCCGCTGCTCTTCATCGCTGGTCTCGTGGGAGTGACTGCTGGGCTGGCGATCGTGCTCGCCCATAATGTGTGGTCAGGCGGGGCGCTGCCGGTCATCGTCACACTCTTCGGTTGGGCAAGCCTACTCAAAGGTATAATCTTGTTGGTGCTACCACCGGAGACGGAGTCTCGTGTCTTCATCGTTGGGCTTGGTTACGAACAACATCCGAATCTTTTTGCCACCTTTGCGCTCCTTCTCGGCGCCTATATGACCTATTCGGGGTTCAACGCCAAAACGCGCTCTTCAGAATAAGCAGTGCAGCACGTATTCGTACCGCCCGATCAGGCAGCCGTCGCAGAAACGAAATCAGATCGGAGAGTAGACCTCATCGTGTGGTTCATCGTGGGTTGACGGTCAGATTCTGAGACCACCCCGTTTCTCGGGGCTTGGGCGCCAGAACGTCGTGATCAGTACCAGGGCCAGCCCATGTGGCAAGTTCGTTGTGCCGAGGGCAGCGGGTGGCGTACGATGCGCGAGACACAAATTCAAAGTGGAGATTCGAGTTGATATCTTCCCGGCTGACATTTGGCAACGGCAAACTTGCCCTTCTGATTTTGTTCACGCAGCTATCTTTGGGCGCCCTAGCGGCGCTGGCCCAATCGACAGCGACTCAGGATAGCGGCGATCGCCGCCCTGAACGTGGTAACGAAGTGGAGGTATGGACCGGGGCAGGCGGCGATCCAATCGGCACCCCGAACGTCACCCTCGGCAATCGCGTATGGTACGCGGGCTTCCGATATGGCTGGATCCTGACCGACG
This sequence comes from uncultured Acidobacteriota bacterium, assembly GCA_963832265.1. Taxonomy (GTDB): domain Bacteria; phylum Acidobacteriota; class Terriglobia; order Acidiferrales; family UBA7541; genus Palsa-360. The sequence goes on along the minus strand of CAWHTN010000020.1, from coordinate 477,789 downwards.
CCCATGGTCCAGGCTTGCTGCGCGGCAGATTCGAATACGCTGTGGACGCGCTTCCCGTAGTCATGGTGTTTCAGCCCGGCGGCCGAGCCTACGGATTTGGATTCGATCCTTGGATCATGAAGTGGAATTTCGAGCCGCGCCATAGGATATCTCCCTACATCGAGCTTGGGGGCGGCGGCTTGATTACGACGCGTGAGATACCCGTCGGAGAGCAACGGTTCAACTTCACGCCCACCGGCGCGATTGGCGTGAATCTGCTTCGCGGGAAATATCATTGGAGCATTGATTTCCGTTATTTTCACATCTCTGACGCGCAAATCACTTCGTTCAATCCCGGCACGGATACCTTCGGGGTTCGTGTGGGCTTCGGTACGTTCATTCCCGCGAAGTAGGAATCCGCGCGTGACTTTCAGAAGCTGTCAGAAAGTGGATCCGAAATAGAAACCGATAGGGATCGTCAGCCCAGGATTTTGCGGAAATATATTGGCATTGGAATAGTGCCCGATCCGGACTTCGGCGGTGACCCTTCTTTTCCTGCCCAAGTAGACTCCGCTGGCCATGTAATCCTGAAATGTAAAAATTCTACCAATAGCCTGTCCATCGACGTTGTTCGTGGTGATCAACGAAGGCCCGGCGAGGGAATAACTCACATAGAATTCCACCGGGTTGGTGCGAATCAGGGGAATCCGCAACACGGGATACAACGAAACGGTGAAAAACCTGTCGCCATCGACCATGCTCTTCCATGAGGAAATCTCCACGCCCCAATCGATCGCAAAAAACCGGCGTGTGTGGAAGAGATTGCGCTGGTAATCCACCGACAATCCGTTGGCCACGTTAATGCTGCCATGCCAGAAAATCGAGACTTTTCCTTTCGTAAAAAAATCGTTTACACCGAAACCCAGCGCGTCCGTGATGTAGCCCACTTGAATAATGTTCCTTGGCCAGATGGGGCCGTTGGGGGAATCGGCTGCAGCCGGCTCCGCTGGAACGCGCCGCATCGTGTAATCGAATCCACCGGAAAAAAACACAGCGGTGGGCTGTTTGCTGCCCGACTGCCCTGGCGCCACAGTAATCCCGGTAAGGAGGTCCCAGTTGTCGGTGAGGCGATAGTCCAGCCCCCCTCCAAATAAGAAAGTCGCGTAGTTTGTAATGTTCAACGCCGTGGATTGATTGATCGTGATTCCATTTCGCGTGACCACGCCAAGGCCGCCTTCGCCATACAGGGACCACCTCTTGTGCAGCGGCAGGCGCGCCTTCACGGTGAAGCCCGCGATATTGTTCATCCACAAGTCATAACTTCCCAAGTTTCCATTTATATTTTGATATACCACCGGATGACCCGGAACCAGTTCGCTCACCTGTCCCGAAAAATATTTATTGAACTCGTGTCCGAACAGAACAAAACGCGTGGCAAAATGCGGGACCTGGACGGATTGCGCCTGGAACCCCGGCTGTAACTGCGCGTTGGAAAAAGCATAGCCGATGGAGCCAAGCTGAACCCCGATATAGGTACCCGACAAGAACCGCGAGTATCGCACCCGCTGATTTTCCACAGAAGCGGAAGGGGTCGACTGTTGCGCGCGAGAGACAACATTTACAGTGAGCGTGGCACTGCTGCTGGTAGCATTGCCTACGGGGTTGCTGATCTTGACCGAGAACTGCGCGCCATTATCCCCAACCGCCGCAGCCGGTGTGGTATAGGCGGGTGAAGTCGCCCCGTCGATGGGCGCGCCGTTCAGCATCCATTGGTAGGTGAGCGGCGCGGTTCCTGCGGCGACAACAATGAATGTCGCGGTTTCACCGGGGTTCACGGTCTGGCTGCTTGGCTGGCTAGCGATCGACGGCGGAACAGGTGAACCGTCAGAACCGCTGAACGCTTGCGCTTTTGTTGTTGCTGAAGGCGTCCTGGCCGTAGCCGAGCAAACACTTCCGGCTAGATTTATTAGTACGAACAGGAACACAACAAAAGGGAGAGAAATATGGCTTTCCGTTTTGAGCCTGCGGATGGGCACGTTCCTACACCGAAGGGTCTTCCGAATAAACCAAATTGTTCTTCGTTGCATCATTTTCAAACTCAGGAGACCGTGGCCAAATCGCGAAACTATCGTAGTGCTCCTGCACAATCTCCTGCAAATACCGCATACTTTCTCAAAACTTGAAAATACCATTTCATTGTCGCAACACTTTACACCGAAAAGTGAGCCACATCTTCATAAGTCGTCTTATCGGAATCGGCTCTAGCATCGCCGATGTGGAAGATTGGCGCCACCGCCAGGTCATTGCGGATGATGAGGACAACTTAGTTCCGATCGGATCTACCGGGTGGTCGTTTGAAACGAGGGAATGGATTGGCGACAACAAGGTAGGGAGAAATCGGAACGCCTTGAAGCGCTATTTTGTTCGCGCAGCGTAAGTCTTGGTGAAGCTGTTGCGCGCGTTGGTGACCGTGAACGTGCCGTTCGTCTGTGCCGACACTTTGATCCAGTACGCCGTCCCATTGTGTTGGGGCGGCGGAGGCGCTCCCGGACCCGGCGCCGGAGCCGCGATCGGAGTGATCGGCATGCCGGCCGGCTGGTCATCAATCGTATTCGCGATAAACATTCCGGGAACGGTGTACTCCTGACCGCTCAGGAGCGAGAAGTGCATCTGCCAGAGATCCTCGAGGCCTGGGGATGAGTGAATCGTCTGCATGGATTCCGGTTCGCCACCTTTGCGTGTGCCGTTGTTCATAATCCCGACGCGCGGGCGAAGCGCGTGCACGACAACGATCGAATTCGAGCTCGCCTGTCCGTGGTGCAAACCCAAAAAGAGATCGACAGTACCAATGGGATTATTCGGACACATCAGCTCGAATTCCTTGTTCTTCGTCAGATCACCCAAATGAATCGTACGAAATTTTCCGAACGTAATGAGGCTCGCCACGGATTGCGGGTCTTCAGCATTGTTCTCTCCCGGCTTGAACTCGGAACAATATGGGTTCGGCTTGCCCGCGCCCGGGAGCGGCGTTTTGAGGACCTGTCCGGCGGACGCCACAATACGCCAATCGAGACCTGCCACAGGAATCTTGTCGCCGGGCTTCACAACCGTGTGCGTGGCCTTGGCGATTAGCGCCGGATACGTCTTCTGCAAAAATTCATCGGTAACGGGGCCGGGCTGAACGTTCGGGCCATGATCGATGAACTGCTTAATCGGGATGCGGGCGGCCAGTTCCGCGAGTCCGCCAAAATGATCGCCATGCCAGTGAGTAATGATCAGGTGATCGATCTGCGTAACGCCGGCGTCTTTCAAAGCGGCCATGATGCGTTCGGCATCGCGAACGGCGCCCGGAGCCACGTTCCCCGTGTCGATGAGGACCGACTCGCCCGAAGGGGCTACGAAGAGGACCGAATTCCCGCCCTCGACATCTATGACATAGATGTCCAATGTCGTTCTCGCCGTCCGCGTCTGGGCAACCAAAGACGCTGCGGAAACAGCGAAAGCCAGCAGAAGAATCGCGATCTTATTGCGCATGAGAGCGCTCCGTGGGATTTTGCCCGGAATTTTAGAATGAGCTTTCTCGTTTACGCATCGTACGCTTCTCTCGCCTTTGACACAACTTACTTACCAACAGATCTGGCCCCAGCGAAATCAGCGGAGTTCCTACGGCTCGTGCTTCTCCTCTGACCAGTCCTGACTTCCGAGCCGATTCCCAATAAATCGTCTTATCGGCATGTGTAATTTGGACACTCACACGGTCAAATTCCCACATTCCGAGAGCGTCGTTTTTCAGGGCGTGGCTCTCAGCCTGGATGGTGATGCTTGCAGCGTGAAGTGATTCACGCCTGGTTCAAGTGTCGTGCTAGCATGCTGCGAAACGGCGAACGGAAAGGAATCCAAGCTCATGACTCAAATCTGCGTAACCTGTGGAACTCAATTTCCACCCTCGGGCGAGACTCCGCGCAGCTGTCCCATCTGCCAGGATGATCGTCAATTCATCGGACCCCAGGGGCAGGAATGGATCTCGCTGGATGAGCTGCGGAAAACGCATCGTAATGTCTTCTTCGAAGAAGGCTGGTGCCTTTGGGGGATTCACACAGAGCCGGAGTTCGGAATTGGACAAAGAGCGCTGCTCTTGCAAAGACAGGGCGGCGGATTCCTTTGGGACTGCGTCAGCTTGATCGACGCCAGTACGGTCGGACTTGTGAAGGCCCTTGGCGGGCTATCGGCGATTGCAGTTTCGCATCCTCACTATTACTCGTGCATGGTGGAGTGGAGTCGCGCATTTGGCGGCATTCCAATCTATCTGCACGAGGCGGACCGCGAATGGGTGCAGCGTCCAGACCCCGCGATTGTGTTCTGGAAGGGAGATACCCATCGGCTGAGTGACGATCTCACGCTGATTCGTGTGGGCGGACACTTCAGCGGCTTTCAGGTGCTTCACTGGGCTTCCGGCGAACATGGCAATGGTGCGCTGCTGAGCGGTGACATGCCCCAGGTTTGTTCGGATCGCCGGCATGTCAGCTTCATGTACAGCTACCCCAACTATATTCCTGTAGACGGCGCGACTGTGCGCGAGATCGTTCGCAAGCTTGAACCTTACAAGTTCGCCAAATTGTATGGCGCGTGGCCGAATTTCGTCGTCTCCGGCGATCCGAAACTCGCATTGAGGCGCTCGGCCGAGCGCTACTTACGTGCTATCGCGACTGCGCGCCTTTAGAAATCAGCCAGCACTCGGTGGCGTGACATGATAGCCTGGGCCACATTCCGGTAATCCGTTTATCCGGACTTGGTGCTCGGGACTCCACAATCCCCGCTGCAGGAAAGGCCCGGCGACCAAAGCTATCGCGCAGGTTCACTCGACTGCGCGGCACACAAGGGTCTATATTTGACTCCATGACGACCATTGGACTCATCGGTGCCGGACACATCGGAAGCCAGATTGCACGACTGGCGGTGGCACACGGGTACGACGTCGTGATCAGCAACTCGCGCGGACCGGAAACCTTGTCTGCGCTCGTCGCCGAGCTTGGACCGAAAGCCCGCGCGGCGACGGCGTTTGACGCGGCAAAGGCCGGCGACATTGTAGTGGTCACCGTGCCGCTGAAGAATTACCGGTCGGTGCCGGTCGAGCCGCTGGCGGGCAAGGTGGTGATCGACACCAACAACTACTATCCCCAACGGGATGGCCACATCCTCGAACTCGACAACGAGTCGACAACGACTTCGGAACTCTTGCAGGCGCACCTGCCGACCTCGAAGGTAGTCAAGGCATTCAACCACATCTATGCCGCACAACTCACCACCGACGGGCAGCCATCGGGCTCGAAAAACCGCCGTGCGCTGGTCATTGCCGGCGACGATCCTGGGGCCAAGACCACCGTCACGCGTCTGCTTGACCAGTTTGGTTTCGACACGGTCGATGCGGGGCCGCTGAGGGAGGGGTGGCGTATTCAGCGCGATACGCCCGGCTACGGTCCCCGTCGGACAGCGGAGGAATTGCGTCGAGACCTCGCGGCGGCCAAGCGATACGCGGACTAGGCTAATCACAAAGGATCTTGGAGAAAGTAAAGACTTGGTTTGAGAAACCTTGGGATGGCCCGCTGGGCGACAAATGCCGGTGGGCCACATTCCGATAATCCCTGCCGGTTCAACCGGTCGATGCAACACCCTATAACCAGTTGATCTGACAATACTTCCCATCGAGAATCAATCAGTATGGCAGTACTCAATCAGAACCTAAACAGGGCTTTTGTTTTGTCTGGGTTGACGCCCGCGAACGAAATCAGCTTCCTAGACTCCTACAAGAAGACTTTGAGCAAGTGTTGCAACGACCCATTGAGACCACCACGTTTCTCAGGACTTGGCCCAGATTTGGGAAGAGCTTGTTACGCTGATAGCAATTTCTCCGAATGATTTGTGCTGGCTTGCTATCATCGGATGATGTCCTCACGAAACTCGCTCCGTGAGAAAGTGCTGATTGCCGGAACCTTCTTGGCGTTCGTTGGCGTTGGGGGACTAGCGTTCTCAAGCCAGCACGGCATCCCCAGAATCGCCGCTAGTTGCTGCCTTATTGTTGGTTACCTATTGAATTGCGGAGCGTTTGTTACGGGGGCATGGGACAGAAGCCAAGTGATTCAGAGTGTTAAGCGGAGCCCTATTGGAATGGTCTGGATTCGGATTCTACTGATAGTAATGTGGCTGGGTATCCTTCCGTTCGTGTTGTTGCGGCTGTACGATTATCTTCATCGGCTTCAACCCTGACACGTATCGAACCGATTTCCCACATTCCGATAAGACCGTTTCACAGGACTTGGCCTTGTTGGTAAGATACCCAAACTAAGATAAAACCGAGCAGAGCGGCCATACTGCTCAAGAGTATTTCTAACCGGCTCCTAAGGAGTCCCTCATGAAAACGCTGCTGAGGATTGTCGGGGGGATATCCTTCGTCCTTGTCTTTGCTCTTTTGGGTGCGCGTATCACGGGCTTCAATCCTAAGGGGCCGAGAGCGGGTTTGTGGCTCTCGGGGAGCCTCGTGACTTCTCCGGTGAATGATTGGTCTTTCGTTGATAATTATCCGACGATTGAGGTTCAGACCAACACTTGGTACCTAATTCCTCATTCCGTGACCATCTGGTGCGTCAGCTATGAAAAGAATCTCTATCTGCAAGCATTCGGGAGAACGTGGAAGCAAAATGTTGCTCGCGACCCGCACGTACGTATAAAGATCGGGAATCAATTGTACGACGAAACCGTTACCCCCATCACCGATACGAGCGAATTCAGCGGTGTCGCCCAAAACATGACGAAAAAATATCCTAGTTGGAAACCACTTAAGCCATCGGAAATTGATTTGGGAATATTTCTTCGCATTGCAAATAACTAGGACGAGCATTCCCCGAAGAAGACGGATAGCACGGGCCAAAATCGGACCTCTGCTGCCAGGTTCCTTAATAGAGAGCTACGGTCGTCTTTCCCACTCTTGTTGCGAATCGGAGGTGGACCAAGTCCCGAGAAGTCCTCGCCTCGGAATGTGGCCCAGCCGCGAAAGCCACTTACCGATAATCCCGTTTCACAGGAGTTGGCACGTCCGGCCATCGCGGCAATTCTCAGTCCGAGCTACAATCCCTCTATGCTCATCAACTTCGTGGGAGCGGGCATGAAGAGCAGGTCACTAATGCCGGAACAGAGTCGCGGCATACTGGAGTTCTGCCGCTCCGCCGGGGCGACACTATTCACGGTCAACTTCGTCTTCACCGAAGACGAAGAAAGCGAGAGACGAATGCAGGAGTTCTACGAGCGGTTGTCTCCATTTTCCTGCGGCGAAAAAGATTTGGAAAACATTTGCGGCGATGGTTTTTCGCAACAACCTTGTTGGGTGCTCGATGACCGGAGTATAGAAGCGATATTGACCGAAACAGGCGGTGATCTGCTCGCCTACAATGTACTGGACCTGCCTGAAGACTGGCTGTTCTACATCGGTGACATGATCCTTCTTCAAATCGTCACACATGAACAAGAAGCTACCCTTAGAGTTTCCGAAATGCAATACGCGAAATTTAAGAACCTCGGGATACCACATGCACTTGGATGCCCTCAGTGGAGCGGCCTTCCTGAAGGGCCGACACGGCTGCATAGGCAACAGTAGCTCTTCTAACATGGCAACTGCACCAAAGACGCCCAATGTCGCAGCCTGCCATGTTCAACTCCTGAGAAGTCCTCTTATCGTCATCTGGCTTTCGCTCGATTCCCACATGACGATAATCCCGTTTATCAGGACTTGGCACGTAGCTGCGGCTTCGCAATGCGAGCCCCCCTAAGCATAAACTGACGAGGCAAACCGGAGGGAATCGTGAGCTACCTCTTCCGATATATGGCAGCGACTCGAAAATTGCGTCGACAACACACACAGTACAAACGCCTAAGGAAACAGCTCCGCAGATTCAAAAATCGAAAAAGGCAGTACCTGGCTCCTTACAAGAAATTATTGCTGACCTACGAAGAACTCCTCAGACTCACTCGGCTTGAACGTGCATTGTTCGGGTGGATGCACGAGATTTCCACCGGGCGTGTGACATACACGGTTATTGAGTCACAATTGGGACAAAAAGTGAGCAGTAAGTTGCTCTGGGGCCTATATCAAGGCAGTCTGAGCAACACCCGATCAGTGCAGGTAAAAGCGCTATCAGTACTATTTCATCTCTATAGTATCCATTTGAGGATGATTGCAAAGTTCTTCCATAGACGGCCGAGAACAATTAAAAAGTATCTCAAACGGTTTCAGAGCGAAGGCTTAGACAAGCTTCTGTACTCCACCAGAAAATCTCTCAAGAAAGCCGATGACCCAAGCTACAGAGAAATGCTGTTCTCAACACTACATTGCCCCCCGGCGGAATACGGAATCAATAGAACGACCTGGACGCAGAAGCTTCTGAGCAAGGTAATGACTGAAAAGGGCTACAGGGTAGGCTACAACACAGTGTCGAAAATCATCAAAAACGCTGGGTACAAATTCAGAAAGGCACGGGAAGTGCTGACCAGCAATGACCCTGAATACAGGGCTAAATTGAAGAAGATTACGAAAATACTTTCTCGCCTCGGACCACAAGACAGATTTTTCTCCATAGATGAATTCGGCCCCTTCGCCTTGAAACGAAAGGGTGGTCGAAGTTGGGTTCCACGCAACGTATATCCGACGATTCCGCAATGGCAACAGTCAAAAGGGTGTTTGATTGTCACAGCCGCACTTGAATTGTCTAGGAATCAAGTTACCCATTTTTATTCCGCGAAGAAAAATTCCAGAGAAATGATTAAACTACTAGAAATTCTTATCGATCAACATGCTGGTTGTCGACGCATCTATTTTTCCTGGGATGCCGCTTCGTGGCACGCTTCAAAACTCTTTCTTGCAAAGGTCAAGCTCGTCAACAATCGCGCATACAGACAAACACATGGGACGGCAGTCGTCAAACTCGCGCCACTTCCATCTCGGTCACAGTTCTTGAATGTAATAGAATCAATCTTTGCCGGCATGGCCGTCGCCGTAATTCACAATAGTGACTACGAATCCGTGGACAAAGCAAAGGAAGCAATCGACCGATATTTTCAAGAGCGTAATGAATATTTTGCTAAGCATCCGAAAAGGGCTGGAAACAAGATTTAGGGTAAAGAGATCGTCGCCTCAGAGTTCCGAGAGAGTCAAAATTGCAAAAATGCAAAATGGAGATAGAGCTACTCCATGGCTGTGAAGAGAAACGTGCTGAAATCGATGCCAACTCCTGATAAGTCCTGCCGGAATGTGGCTTTTTGGTCTCCGGGAGCCTGTGCCGCACGCCGATAAATCTGTCAACTCCGGCTGAAAATTCCCCGTTGTACCGGTTGAAAATTCCCCACCCCTGAACCTCATGATTGGGCTTCCTTGGCCTCGGACGGAGTGGAGCCCAGCGCCGCCTTTTGGCGCGTTTTGGGCGGAACGGAGTCCGAGGCCAAGGAACGAGCCGTGACCTCCGCTCCTTCCTGTCCTCGCGGCGGCACCAGCCCGGCTTTGCGGCGATCCTTCAACCGGTAGCTCTCACCCCGAATGTTGATGGTCGTCGAGTGATGCAGCAACCGGTCCAGAATCGCCGTGGCGATGATCGAATCTCCGAAAATCGATCCCCAGTCTCCGTAGCTCTTATTCGAGGTCAGGATGATGCTGCCTCGCTCGTACCGTGCGCTCACCAACTGGAAGAAAATCGTGGCGCCCAGATCGTCCAGCGGCAGATACCCCACTTCGTCGATCACCAGAACTTTCGGTGCCAGGTACACGCGCATCCGGCGATCCAGGCGTCCTTCGCGATACGCGCGCCCCAAGTCCGCTGCCAAATCGTGCGCGGTGATGAAATACGCCCCCAATCCCGAGCGGATCGCTTCCTCCGCCAGTGCCACGCTCAAATGCGTTTTTCCTACCCCTGGCGGTCCCAGCAAAATCACGTTGCTGGCTTCGTGGATGAACCGCAACGAACGCAACTCCCGAATCTGCCGTTCATCGAGCGAGGGCTGGAAACCGAAATCGAACTGCTCGAAGGTTTTCACGAATGGAAAATGCGCTAGCTGCAGTCTAGCCCGCAGATAACGAGTCCTTCGTGCTTCCACCTCGCAGCTCAGCAACTCATCGAGAAAGCCCGCGTAGCTGGTTTCTTTCTTAGACGCTTGTTCCAGCAAGTTCTCTAGTCGTGCTTGCACCGCTTTCAATCCCAGCGTCTCCAGCGCTGTCTGCAACCGCTCCATCGGGGTGTTCATCGCTCACCTCCGCTCGCCACCCGCTCATACGCTGCCAGCGAACGCTTCTCCACCTCCGGCGCGCTCTGCCGCAGATGAATCAGAATCTTGCCTTCTGCTCTTCGCGCGCCCAGCGGGATCCCTTGATGATGTGGCGGAAATGTCAGCACACTATGTTTCCGCTGCGATTTTCCGTGCATCGCGATCCGCTCGCGGCCCGTCCGGATATCCACTTCCCCTGCAATTTCCTGCACCCACACGTCCTGACCCGCATACTGCCAGGGCACCGAATACCGACTGCCTTGCCAGTCCACGTAGGCATCCCGCGCCACTTTGCGCAACTCGCCATCCACGTACGGATATGGCGGCTGCCCCGCCAGCGTCTGTAAACTGAACTGCTCGACATCCCAGCGCACCGCCACTTGCTCATGCGTGGTTCCGTGCACGCGCTGGTTCGCCACACCCCAGATCCACTCGCGCAGCTGCGCATTCAGATCGCTCAGGCTGTTGGGTTCGCGCCCTTGCAACCCACACAGAAAATTCCGCCGCACGTACTTCACACCCGCTTCCACTTTCCCTTTCGTCTGTGCGCGGTACGGCCGGCACAGCCGCGGCGTGAAGCCCCAGTAGCGCGCGAAGTCCTGAAACACCGGGTGCCAGACGATCTCGCCCCGCTCGTCGGTCCCCAGCCACACCGTCTTCATGCGGTCGTAGAGAATCTCTTCCGGCACGCCACCGAGCTGCTGGAACGCGGCTTCATGCAGACGCAGCAGCGTGCCCAGCTTCTGGTCCAGCGCCGCTTCCGCCACCATTCTCCGGCTGTAACCGAGCGTGAAGGTAAAACCGTGCAGCTTCTGTTCTTGCCCGGCTATCTCCAGCGTGCCCAAGTGCCCCCAGTCCACTTGCGCCTGCTTGCCCGGAGCTGTCTCGAAGCGTCGCACCGCCACCACGCGTGCCCCGCTGCGTTGGGGCCGCAACCAGTCCGTCAGAATCGTGTAGCTGCCCGGATAGTTCCGCTCGCGCAGTTCTCGCAGCAGGACCCGCGCGTTCCACACTCCCGCACGCAGCCGCTCCTCCAAGTACGGCTTAAACGCATCGAGCTTGCTCGGTTGTGCTGAGCGTGGGCCATACTCCGGTACTACCCCCGCCGCCCGCACATACTTCCGAATCGTCTTGCGGTCCCAGCCGGTCAGCTCGCTGATCGCCTGGATGCTCATTCCTTGCCGTTGCAGTTCTTTGAGTTCTTGCACGTCTCTCCCCCTTAACAAGTTTCGGAACCTCCTCCATTTGGAGTGCGTCCCGGTTTACCACATCAAGGGGTGGGGAAAATTCAATCGGCACTATGGGGATTTTTGCATCGGCGCTGACAAATCCGTCTTATCGGAAGATCTGCGTTGCGCTAACGAAATGAAAAGGGCCGAAAGGATGTTTCTTCCGGCCCGAATACATCAAATAGTGACTCCTCCGAACCGCAGAGAATTACTCCCAGTACGGTGTCGCCTTGTAGTAGCTGTAGACGTTGGCTCGCCACGTTGAATTTGTCATGTCGGGCCAATTCTCTTTGTCAAAGCCAGGAGCGTTTTCCAGGAATCTCTTGTCTGCATTGAGTACGAATGCCTCTGATTGAGGATCGAATCGGAGGGCATTCCACGGTACCGCGAAGAGCTTATCGCCAAGCCCCAAAAACCCCCCGAAGGATAGGACCGCGTATGCTATCCGACCCGGGGCCGAATCGAGCATGACCTCTTCAACCTTTCCCAGACTTTCCCCCTGCGGGTTGACTACCTTCCGGCCCACGACTTCCTTATTCGCTTTCACTATCGGTGAAGTTCTTGCCATTCTAGGTTCAACCATAATTTTATGTCCTCCTCTTCGGGTCTTTGGGCCGAGCTAGTTATTTGTACACCGAACACTGAGTACTCGGGCATCGGGCGAATCACTGATTTTACTGACTCTGTGTCAGTTTTCCGCTTCGCTTACAACGCAGAGCGGTGCGGGGAAGGCGCGCCAGCCCAGCGTTCCAATCCCCTGAAGGGATCTTCGGCGGGCCTTTCCCGTCACTTCTAACTTCCGGCTTTATTTTGCGTTTCGATACTAGTCGAAGTGACAGATTAAGGTACCTTTCTCCATCCCAGGTCCTGGTAAGTCCTGCCGGCTCAACCGGTCAATGCAACACCATCTAGTCGATTCAATTGACAGCACTTCCCCTTGATGTTCGATCTGGACGGCAGGACTCAGTCAAAACCTAAACAGGGCTCTTGTTTTGTTTGATATTGATGCTCGTGAACAGAATCAGCTTCCTAGATCCTTACAAGAAGACTTCCAGCAAGTGTTGCATCGACCCATTGAGACCGGCCGACTTATCGGAACTTGGCCGCTAGATTTGCCAATTGTGCTACGATTCTACTACTGGTCTTTCAGATAGGCTTGAAGCGAAAATGCCAGACGAAGAGTGGATCAAAACGCTTGAGGACGGCAGAAAAGTAAAATTCTTCTACCAAGAATTGGCCGAAGACGGGGCGTTTATCTCCGCGCAGGTTGCAGGCAATGTAGTCGTCTATTCAATCATACTAACCAAAGCAAGAAATCCGCTTAGTCGTCAGGGCGTTGAAAGCCATTTTGAGGGCGAGCTTTCAAAGAAGTAGTAGTTCAATGAATCGGCATAATCCTATCCCGTATGGCTTTGACCGAATTAGCCGAACTCCCGCGAGAGCTTGAATAATCCCTCTTGAGGCTCCAGGCGACGAAAGACCCCGCGCGAAGGAGGCTGCTCCTTCGCAAAATGAGCCGATTGTTGTCAGAAATCGACCACCTCCCAAACGCACCAAAAGGAGTCACTACCCGCCAATCTTTAAGCTTGGTTTGAGCCTCATAAGTATGATATTTTGCTAGCGATTGGTAGTGTCATGCAAGAAAGCACGAATCCACGCAACATCAAACCCAAAAGAAAATCCACGCAGAAACGCGCTTTCGATGCTCAATCTTTTCTCGATTCAGCAGGCTTGGCGAGAAGAGTCGTGGAGTATCAAAGATCAGAGAAGATCTACTCTCAGGGTGAATCCGCTAAGAATGTCCTGTACATTCAAAAAGGCGGGATAAAGCTGTCCGTCGTCAATGAGGTTGGCAAAGAGGCAGTCGTGGCCATGCTTGGACCCGGCGACTTTTTTGGCGAGGGGGGCATGGCAGGTCAGCTTGTTCGTATGGGGACAGCGACCGCGATCACGCCCACGACTTTACTTGTAATTGAAAAAAAGGAAATGATTCGCGTGCTCCACGCTGAGCATGCGTTTTCTGACCGCTTCTTGGCTTATATGCTTTCACGAAACATCCGCATCGAGGAGGATTTGGTCGATCAACTCTTTAACTCCAGCGAAAAGCGGCTGGCTCGCACTCTTCTGTTGCTCGCTCAATATGGCAAGCAAGGCCAGCCTGAAAAGAGGCTTCCCAAAGTGTCGCAAGAGACATTGGCGGAAATGGTCGGGACCACGCGCTCCCGGGTCAATTTTTTCATGAAAAAATTCGAGAAACTGGGCTTCATTAAGTATAATGGTGGTCTCCACATCGACGCTTCCTTGCTGAATGTTGTCCTGCACGAGTAAGCAACTACCTTTAAGCAGTGCCAACTCCCTTTTCACTAACATTGTTCGTCACCCGGAAGGGGTCAAGCTGCGTCCAAAAGGACTTCGTTTGGCGGCCACATCCTGCTGGTCTCCTCGGGAGAGAATTCCTTTTTCTCTCAGGGCCGTCGCCATATTGCACCCCTAACAAGCACACTGAAGCAAGGAATGGACAGCCTGAAAAGTGCTGGGTTCCTTTTCCAACTCTATAGTCCCTCATGGACCGCTAGGTGATTCGGGTAAAGCGTCCTGAGAGGGGAGTTCCGAAACACAGTTACATAGTTACCTGCTCAACCGGTTGGAAGTGCCATGAGTAGCATTGTCCAGAACGAGTCCCTGACGAGCTTAAAGCCAAGATCATCACATTTGAGGACAGTTCATCACCTGCTACGATGTGCCGCTGTACCTTCATGGCGAGATTGTCAACGAAAACCTCAGCATACAGGACCAGAAACGTTTCGTGAGGTGAAGGCGTGGGATAAGATAGCTCCTGATTTGGCGGCCCTAATTTCTTCCGCTCCGCTACTTCCTTCGCCGGACGCATCGTGCTGCTTGGTATAAAGTTCAAAGTACCGGCCGCCAGCGGCGCAGAGTGTTTCGTGCGTGCCGCGTTCGATGATTCGACCTGCCTCGATCATCAAAATTTGCTGGGCATCCCTCACGGTCGAGAGTCGATGGGCGATAACAAACGTAGTTCTCCCTCGCATCAAGTGAATCAACCCTTCCTGGATCAGCGCTTCGGATTCGGAATCGACGCTCGACGTCGCTTCGTCTAGAATCAGAATGCGCGGATTTGCAAGCAGGGCACGGGCGATCGAAACTCTCTGTTTTTGTCCACCGGAGAGCATGACGCCGCGCTCGCCGACAACCGTCTCATACTTCTTCTCCAAATTCTCTGCGAATTCGTCCACGCGGGCGATCACGCAGGCAGCTAGAATCTCTTTCTCAGTAGCATACGGGCGGGCGAAAGCTACGTTTTCGCGTATCGTTCCGTCGAAAAGGAAAGTCTCCTGCAATACTATACCTAGCTGCGTGCGGTAAGAGTCCAGCTGCACGTGCGCAAGATCTACTGTATCGACGAGAACGCGGCCACTCGTCGGAGCGTAAAAGGAAGCGATCAAGCCGATGGTCGTGGATTTCCCGGCTCCAGAGGGTCCCACGAGCGCCGTCACCGTGCCCGGTTCGGATTCGAAGGAGATGTCGTACAGTATCGGCTTGTTGTTCTCATAGGCAAAGTTCACGTTTTCGAAAACTATCTTCCCGTTAATACGAGCGAGCCGTTCGGTCCTGCCGGGAAATTCATTTTCTTGTTTTTGGTTCAGAACCTCACGGGTGCGTTCCAGCCCAGTTAGAGCTTCGCTAATCAGCGGGCCAATCCCAACAATCTGAAAAACGGGCGCGATCAGCATCCCTAGGAAAGCAGTGTAGGAGATAAACGTGCCGGGTGACATTCTCCCGGAAAGAACCTGGTGGGCGCCGAGCAGCATAATTAAGGCGCCCATAAGTCCCATCATGCCGGTAGCCGAGAGGCTCATGAGAGACGTGGCCATGACCGTCTTCAGAACATTATCAAGCAGCCGCTGTCCACCGGCGGCAAACACTTTTCTTTCCCGCTCCTCGGCGTGGTAGCCCTTCACAACACGAATGCCGCCAAGCGATTCAGTGAGCCGCCCGGTAACTTCGGCATTAATTTGGGGTCGGGCGCGAAAAATGGGACGAATGGTCTTAAAAGCCTTATTCACGGCGATGCCAAAAATCAGGAGGGCCGCGAACACCACCCCGGTCATCATCACACTCGTGCGCAAAAGATAGACCAGCGCAAAGACGGCCGTCATCATACCGCCGACGAACTCGTACAATCCCGTATCGATAAGGTTTCGGACGCCTTCGATATCGCTCATGATCCGGCTGACCAGTGCGCCGGTTTTGTTCGCATCGTAGAACGAAATCGGCAGACGGCCCATGTGCGCCTTCACCTTCGAGCGGAGATCTGAGATCATCGTCTGGGAAGACTTGGAGAGAAGTTGGGTTAGAGCGAATGTTGTGAACCCCTGAACAAGCGTCGCTCCAACTACGATCAGGACGATTGGCAAGAGAAGATGGACCCTGCGTTGGATGAGGACATCATCGTAGAGATACTTCGCGGAACCGGGAAGAATCAACCCGCAGACCCTATTGATGGCCATGAGGACGAACCCTATCGCCAGGATTCCCCGCCGCGGTTTGATGAGTTCCCAAATGTCCGGCAGGAGTTTCCAGGCACGGCTCGGATTGCGTGGTTTTAGTTCTGGCTTTGGGCTATTGAAGAATCGCAAAAGTAGAACTCCATCCTCATCCTCCCAAGCAGCTGGAACTGTTTAGGATGGAAGCCCGTATGCCCGAGACGCCAACAACTTTATCTAAAGAGCCGAACCCAGTCTGTCCCAAAATGCACAGAGAATCCCGGAAGTCTAGGGCATCTAGTGGACCTTCAAACTCGCGGATTACGGCTCATCCATGCGTCAAAGCTAGAACGAAAGGCATCAAGTGTGTGGGCATCCTCGGTGCAGACTTCGATGAGGAGGTGTGGCAACTCATACGCATCATCAATCGGTTCTTCCCACATGCGGTAACGTTGATAATATGCAGTGATTGGTCGGCTGATCGGAATGTGGCTTTTCGGCCCGTACTGGCTTCGGACCATCCTAATTATGCGGAAACTCCTAAAAGCCAATTTTCGAGAACTCCGTTTGCCGGCAGCAGCAACTACGGGGAGTTACTGGCAGGGCGCGGCCCCAAGCAACGAAACCGTCCCTCCGGCCGCCTGCATCATAGAAAAAAACCGGGAGAAGATGTCTTCTCCCGGTCTGTGTGTGTTCTACGCTACTTCTCTACTTTGTCCAGGCCGCGCGAACCGGCTGGCCGATTAGCAACGCCGGGTCGGCGCCCTTTCGCGGGACGAACTTCTGCGGGCGACCGCCCCACACTTCTGCCGTGTAGAGGTTGCCGTCCTGGTCCACTCCGAACTGGTGCGTTCCCCACAGTCCGCCCGCCTCGGGAGTCATCGTGCCCCATGTATACAGCAGCTTCCCGTTCAAGTCGTACTTGTAGAACTTGAAGTTCCCGTGACCGTCCGACATCCAGAGATGCTGATCCGCGGTCATGAAGATATGGTACGTCGCGGTGGGTCCGTCGCCGAGGTACCACTGATTGAGGAATTTTCCATTCTCGTCGAAGATCTGAATGCGCCGGTTGCTTCGGTCGTTGATATAGAGGTGGCGCTGGTTGTCGATGGCGATGCCGTGCACGGTATTGAAGTAATTCGGCCGCTTCTCCTTGCCGCCGGCCTCGCCTCTCTCACCCCACGCCATCAGGAACTTGCCGTTTTTGTCGAATTTCACGACGCGCGTTTCCTCGTAGCCGTCGGTGACGAAGAAGGTGCCGTCCGGCAGCCAGGCGATGTCGGTCTGTCGGCCGAAGGTCTCGCTCGGCGGGCCGGTCTTCTGAATGTACGACGGGCGCGCGGTGTTGCCGGTCATCTTTGCGTTCCGCTCGGTCGTCGTGTTCAGCGTGCCGATCGTCTGGAGAAGTTTCTTGCCGTCGTTGCTGAATATCCGGATGACTTCGTGGCCATCGTCGATGGCCCACACGCGCTTTTCCGGGTCATAGGGGCTGATCAGAATCTTGTGAACGCGGCCCTGAGATAACACATTCGGATTGTCCGGCTTGAACAACGAATCCCACTGTGTCCAGGCCTCTCTCACATTCCCTTCGCTGTCGTACACCGTAATGATGTGTTTCCAGCGGTAGTCTTTTCCATCCACGCCCATGTAATCGTCGGAGGCCTCGCCCGGGCTGGCGTAGGGACCCACGGACGCGTTTCGCGTGTACATCCCGCGCCCGGGAACCTCCACGTGCGCCGTCAATCCGAAAGCGGTTTGGAGCTCGATGTATGCTTTCTTGGCGTTTGTTAAATCGGGCAGCTCGCCTCGCATCGCCACGAAAATGCGTTCCGGATTCTGGGCGAACACACCCTGGACCGCGCCCCACGTCCAGCCCTTCTCCTCCGGAAACAACGTGGTCAAGGATTTAGGCCAGTTCGGGTCGACTCGATACGGGCCATCCACCAGCTCATCACTCGGGTTTGCCGGATCGACCCACTGACCCATCGTCTTTTGCTGTGCCGCGCTCACCTTCTTGGAACTCGAGAAGTTTATTAACGTCATGACGCCGATCACGGCGCAGACTATCGCTCCGACAACAATCGCTCGACCAGCCACTTTCATCGGGGTTCCTCCTCTGTTTTGCCTTTCGGTCTGCTTGTCCCAGTTTCGCGAAATAAGCCCAAAATGGCTCCATGCCGGGAAAGCCAATCTCCCGATTGGCGTTACCAGATTTCCATTTTGACTTCCCGCCCCGCCGATAACGTACACCCAAATGGGCAATCGTCGAGTCAGATTTTTTACTTGCAGAGCCTTTCCGAGGTGAAATGTGTTCGGGTCTGCTGCTCGTCGAGGCGGGCGAAACCAGGCCCGATAACTAAGTGTTTATGGTACCTATTGTAGTAAGGACATCTCCCAAGTGAGTCCCGGCTGCAATTGGAAGAGGCCGTCGTCTTAGCCTCTGGTAAATCCGTGTGCCGGACATCGGGTTGGACGCGAAATATTCGGGGGCTAGGATCGCTACTTGCAAACCCTTTTGACAGGAGAAACGTCCTATAATCAAATGTTGAGAGGAGCATTCCCATGCCAATACGTTTGCTTTTGAGTTTTGGATTCACACTCTCGATCTTGGCGTTTGGCGCAAGCGCCGCACCGGAACAGCCAATTCCTCCACCGAAAGTTGACGCCCCGCTTGCAGCGGCAGCCGGAAGAGAGACGGCCGTTTTTGCCGGTGGCTGCTTCTGGGGCACTCAAGCCGTGTTTGAAAGGGTGAAAGGCGTCATCAAGACCGCGGCGGGGTATACCGGGGGGTTGGCAGCGACCGCGACGTACGATCAGGTAGTCACCGAAGCGACAGGGCATGCCGAATCGGTGGAGGTCGTGTACGATCCCTCTCGGATTACATATGGCCAGTTGCTACGCATCTTCTTTTCCGTGGCTCACGATCCAACCGAACTCAACCGGCAGGGACCGGACGTCGGCACTTCGTATCGCTCCGCCATCTTTTACGCTAACGATGAGCAGAAGCGCGTTGCCACCGCGTACATCGCGCAGCTCGACGCCGCGAAAGCTTTTCCGAAGCGGATCGTGACCGAAATCACGCCACTAAAGGGCTTCTATCGTGCCGAAGATTATCACCAGGACTATGCGCTGAAGAATCCCAACAACCCTTACATCCAGATTTGCGACCTGCCGAAGATTAGTGCGTTGAAGCAGCAGTTCCCCGAGTTGTTTGCAGATTACAAGGGGAAATAAGTGAAAACGGCTGCCCGCCCCGATAACGGGCGGCCTCTACAAAACCAACAGACAACAATGCAGACCGGTTTTGTAGTGGCCTTACCGTCCCGTGTATTTCGGGGCGGAACGGGCATCTTCACAGTCAAACTTAGGCACTCCCGCGACCTGCTGAAGCTTGCGACTCCATTGCCGTTACTACGCGGTTCTGGAGGCCGCCTGCTCTTGGGGCTCCGCCCAGCGCAACGCCTCAGCACGATCGCGGAACACGCGGATTCCGTATTCGCCTTGTGCTTCACGCATCATTTTGAACATGCTGGCAAATCCGAACTGCTCGTCCGTCGTTACCAGCACTGCGCGGCGAGAATGAGACGAGAAGATCGTTGTAGCCGCCACCGCGCGTACTTCATCCGGACTGAAATCGATTCCGGTAGCAGCGGTGCAATCCACGATCTGAGAACAGGTCGGGTCAAAGTCGGGATCGCCCAGAAGCCGCCGCTGATGAGCCAATAAGTCTGCCGCCGTCACCAGGCCGGAGGCAGTACTAACGACCAAACGTCGCGCTTTGTCGATATGATATGAGGCTGGCACAGCATGTCCTCCTCTCGGGGTGTGCCCTGCGTGGACGCAGGAGGGGACCAGAACTTCCGATTTGGGCCTATGTTAGGCGCATCCTACTCTTCTCTTGCCCTCGATACAACGAATTTGCCAAGAGAGCAGGCCCCGCGAGATCTGGGACACTATTTCGGGATGAGATTAGAGGAAGCTAGTTGTTGTTCGCAGAAACGAGACGCCCCAGGCCGTCAGTATCGTCAAGAAACAAAACTCTTGTATCCGCTAGCGCGAGCCGGTGTAACATCACGTTTGCTCCTGCGTATAAAATGAGTTCACAATCCATCTTGGCGTGGGTTAAGGCATGCCGAAAAGTAAATCAGTCTACAGTATCCTTCCCATTTGGTGCGCTCTCGTGTTGAGCGCAGGCGGTGGTTTCGCACAGTCGACGGGACCTCAGCCCGTGCCCATGCCCGCACAGATTGCCGTTCCGAAGGACACTCCGTACCTTGGCGCGATTCGTTTAAGTGTGGACGCCACCGATATCGACCGGCATATCTTCAACGTTCAAGAGACCATTCCGGTGCGCGCCGGCGAATCCATCGTGCTCCAGTATCCCCAGTGGACGCCAGGCAACCACGCCCCATCGGGACGAGTCGACAAGCTTGCGGGCCTCATGATTCAAGCCAATGGCGCGCGCGTGCAATGGGTGCGCGATCCGGTGGACGTGTTTGCGTTTCATGTTGACGTGCCCGCGGGCGCAACCAAGCTCGATGTCACCTTCCAATTCACATCGCCGACCGATACCAATGAAGGCCGCATCGTGATGACGCCGGACATGTTGAATTTGCAATGGACCGCGGTCGCCCTCTACCCTGCCGGTTATTTTGCGCGCCAAATCATGGTGGAGCCGAGTGTCCGATTGCCTGAAGGCTGGGAGTTCGCAACCGCCTTGGAAACCGCCGCGATCAATGGCGGCGTCACTACGTTCAAGCCAGTGTCCTTCGACACGCTTGTGGATTCGCCGATGTTTGCGGGCCGTTATTTCAAGCGGCTGGACCTGGACCCAGGGGGCCGCGTACCTGTTCATTTGAACATCGTGGCCGACCGCGCGGATCTATTGGAGGTGAAACCTGAGCAGTTGGAAGCGCACCGCGCGCTGGTCCAGCAGGCCTACAAACTTTACGGCTCGCACCACTACGATCACTATGACTTCCTGCTCGCTCTCACCGATCACATGGGCGGCATCGGCCTGGAGCATCACCAATCGAGCGAGAACGCCACGGTTCTGACCTACTTCACCGAATGGGACAAGAACGCCGATGCCCGCGATCTGCTGCCGCACGAATACACGCATTCGTGGAACGGCAAGTTCCGCCGCCCGGCGGACTTGTGGACGCCGAACTTCAACGTGCCGATGCGCGACAGCCTGCTTTGGGTCTACGAAGGCCAAACTCAATACTGGGGTTTCGTTCTGTCGGCCCGTGCGGGACTTCTGACCAAGCAACAAACGCTGGATGCCATCGCAGCCACGGCGGCTGTCTACGATCACCGCGTCGGCCGCGAATGGCGCGCGATGCAGGACACCACCAATGATCCCATCGCCGCCATGCGCCGTCCCCTACCCTGGAGAAGCTGGGAGCGCAGCGAAGATTACTACTCCGAAGGAGAGTTGATGTGGCTCGACGCGGACACGTTAATCCGCGAGAAGTCCGGCGGGCAACGGTCTCTGGACGATTTCGCCAAGGCCTTTTTTGGCGTCAACGACGGCAGTTTCGTCCCGTCCACCTATGCATTCGAGGACGTCGTGAAAACACTGAACACTGTGCAGCCCTATGACTGGGCCACATTCCTGCGCGCGCGGTTGGATGGGCATGGCCCTGGAGCGCCCTTGGATGGCGTTGCGCGTGGCGGTTACAAACTGGTATACACGGACACACCGTCCAGTTATTTCAAAGATGCCGAGGTGCGCCGCAAAGTCACCGACTTGACCTATTCCCTTGGGATGACGATTGCCGCGGAGGGAAAGCTGAGCGACGTGCTGTGGGAGGGGCCTGCTTATAAGATCGGGCTGACGGTCGGCACGCAAATCATCGCAGTCAACGGGATTGCATTGGATGCCGACCAGCTCAAGAGCGCGATCAAAGACGCGAACAAAACCAAGGCCGCGATCGAGCTTCTCGTTAAGAATGGCGATCGCTACCGCACAGTCAAGATCGACTATCACGACGGGCTTCGCTACCCGCACCTGGAACGAGAGGGCAGCGCGGCTGCGAGTCTGGATCAGATCCTCACAGCGCGAAACTGACTCGCGGTTGCATGTATCGGTGAAGTTTTGGCCGGCTCGGCGATCGGACGCCGCTTAAATGCAGAGATTGCGGCCGTGGCAACGCCAGCCGGATAGGACCAAAGAAGGTGCCTTCCTGGAATTTTGGTACCCCAAATCGCAGGTTCCAAATTTCGTTACTTATTTCTTGGAGCGGCTGGCCCGGAGCTTCTCTGACCATCGTGCATATTCGGCATCGTCGAAACTGGACTTTGATTTTGGTACTTGAACGGACGTTTCTTTGGGGCGACTTTCAGAACTTGTCTTCACCTGAGTATCTTCCATGTTTTGGCACATCCTCCCAAGCACGTTAGTTTGTCTTACCTCGTCCCTTGCAGCACCCTACGATCAATACTCGCAATGAACGCCGACTTGCTCAATGGGCAGCATGGCCTAAAATGCGAGGTACCGGGGTCCCGGTACGCCCTTTGCTAAGTCCATGAAAATGAGCCTATTGCAGGTGGCTCAGGGTCGTTCTTCGCCTACAATTGCAGATTTACCAGCGCTTGGTTTTTTAACGGCCCTGGCTTAGGACTCAGAGGCGGGAGGGAAGGCGTCCTGTGGCGATCATCGCAATCTTTGCTGCGTCTTGCGGAAGCTCATTCCCGCGCCAGACGACGTGCAAATCAGGCCTCACCAGAAGCAGATCGAATTGAAAGATTTCGCGCGGCCTGTCGCCGGCAACGTCGAGTACCTCGAGCGGCGCCTGCATTTCTCGAAAAGAACTTTCCAGGCTTGAAGTATCGGCGCGCGTTCCGCCGAGCCGGAGCAGCGAATAGCCTGCGCCAAGGCGATCGTGTAACGCCGCGCCGTCGTTCAGCCACACATGCGGGAGGCGCGCACCGGGCCACGTCGTGGGGATATAAAATGGGTTGTCCGGGTCGGGGCCATCGCCAGATTCCCGGCAAATAATCGGTGAGTCCACGTAGCGGTAGCCCGCCTCGATTCCGGAAATCTCCGTCACTTTACGCTGTTGGATGTCGAAGAGCGCTGCCATCTGGGCCCGCGTGGCCCGGCCCTCGGGCGTGTTGTCTCTAATATTGGTGTGATAGGAGGCGCGCCAGCCGAGTCGGCCGGTCATCGCGGCGCGGGACGCCTTCACATTGCGCAAGCCAATCGGCCTGCGCTCAGCCTCATACGATGCGAGCAGTTGCGGGCCTGCCCATCCGGCCAGCGACGCGGCAAGTTTCCAGGAGAGATCGACGGCATCGCCCACGCCGGTGTTCATGCCAAGGCCGCCAGTCGGAATCACCAGATGCGCCGCGTCTCCGGCGACAAAAACGCGGCCTTCACCGTAGCGCTCGGCGCACAGCAGATGCTGCGTCCATTCATTGACGGAAAGCATCTCGAACTCGATCGGCATGGCCAGCGACTTCTTGAAGATCTCGGCCATTTCCGCGTCACTGGAAGCGGCTGCATGCAGGGTCCAGTGGCAGGTGCTGTCTTGCAGGATGATGAATGGGAATAGCGGTCCTTCGGCGATGTGGTAGTGGCGTCCCTTGCCCATGGGAATGCGCTCGTACAGATCGTCACAGCGGAAAAGCGCCTGGCGCAGCTTGCGGATATTCCCTTCGCCTTGCAATGGAATGCCAAGCTGTTTCCGAACCGTGCTGGAGCCGCCGTCGCATCCGGCCAGATACGAGGCCCGAATTGTTTCTTCCGCGGCGTCATTCGGTTGGACGAAAGCCGTCACCGAGCTTGCGTCTTGTGTGAATGAAATCAGTTCACAGCCGAAGCGAAGGGTTACATTGGGGAGCTTCTCCACGATCGATCGAAGGAGCGGCTCGAGGGTGTATTGCGAGATTAATTGGTACGGTTCGAGAAGGCCGCCATCATTGTGCGCCGCGATTTCGGCGGTGGCCTCTGCCACCGATGGACACGGCAAATGCACGAGCGGAGGACTCGCCATGGAGAGCGCCAGAAAAACGTCCATCGGCGCGTTGCGCGGCAGGCCGGCATCGCGCACCTGTTCGGCGATGCCCAGACGGCGGTAGATCTCCATGGTCCGGGCATTGCAGCGCTCCATCTTTGGAAGCTGGATCGAGGTCTTGCTGCGCTCGATCAACGTGCATCGCACGCCCCGGCGGCCCAAATCAAGGGCGAGAGTGAGGCCTACCGGTCCCGCACCGACGATGAGGACTTGGGTCTCGATCACTCGATTCGTTCTTCCCTTCATTCTGCGACATTGACCGGGGATATATAGCGCCGGCGTCCCGCCGGCGGTTTTACAACGTGTTGAAAATAGAAGAACTGCCGGCGGGACGCCGGCGTTACGAAAAATCCAGCTGCCATCCGGTATGGCTGGAAGTGTTCATCCATTTGCTGAGGAGTGTTTGTTGGCAGTGCCATCCACACGCCGTGCCGTGCGGTCCATCCCATTCCATGCGTGCTTCATTTCTCTTTCCAGCATTTTGATCTGAATCAAATGTTTCGGGTTGTACGGCAGCGACGGGTAGTAGCAATTTGATTCGTGAGTGCAGAAGCATCCGTCCGCGGCCTTTTTGCGGCGCGCCTGCATGGCGGGAGAGAACCAGAGCTTCTGGAAATTCCAATCGTAATCCCGCAAATTGCCGACCGGTTCCAGGTTTTCGCAGGACGAGACCGTGCCTTCGTCGTAGATCACGCCGCCGGCCGTTCCGGCGTAGCATGTCAACTGCGCTTTCTGCGTCTCCTGGGTCCTGGCGATCAGGCCGTGCATATAAATATCCAGGGCGGCTTTGAAAAAACCGGTATCGCCGTAGTAGTGATTCTTGATCGCGCCGTGGCGCGAGTCTTCATTGATCGTGGCAGCGAGCCTGGCATATCGCGCCCCATCAATTTCCAATTCTTTGGGATCGGCCGCGGGAGGGCGGATGTAATTGAAATTCACTTTGTCCGGCTTCAACTGATATTTCACAAAATCGTACCATTCAAAAATCGTGTCCTGGTTCGAGTTCATGAAACAGGTGCAGGTTTGCACGTCGAGGCGGGGATATTCCCTCTTCATGGCCTGGAGCCGGCGCGCGGTGTCAATGACGATATCCCACGACCCGGGTTTCTGGCGAATTTTGTCGTGCTGCTCTTTGAGCCCGTCGATGCCGAGAGCCACGGTGACATTCAGTCGCGGGCATTCTTGCAGGATGCGTGCGACATCGGGAAGGATTCGTTTCTGAATTTGGCCATTGGATGTGATGTAGATGGATTCGAGCTTGTTGTTTGTATAAAAGGCGCGCGCGATTTCCGGCAGGTCCTTTCGCGTGAATGGCTCGCCTCCGGCGAGAATCAAGACGCCGAGATTTCCGCCGAGGGTTTCCGAGATCCTTTCAATTTCGCGGGTTGTCATTTGCAGCTTTTTGCGCGGGCCGTCATCGAGCTGTTCGGTGAAGAAGCAGTGCGTGCAGCGCATGTCGCACACCGAAGTCACCAGAATATTCAGCAAGCCGGGCGAGAACGGTTTTCCGACAGCCAATTTAGCGTAACGCTTTAGAAGATCTCTCATGGTCTAAATGGGGAGTTCCGCATTCCATTTCATCTCTCCACACGACCATACGCCCGCCATACTTCCGGGTCAATCGCGGCACGTTCCGGAGCGGCCTGGACTGCAATGACGCTTCCGCCCGAAAAATCGGGTTGAAGTTGGCGCGAACAGAAATATGAATCTAGCGTTGTTGGTGATGGTCGGAGTTCAGGAGCCGGTGGCCATCGTCTTCGACGCAAGGAGGCGATTCCTCCAGAGGATCTTCGGACGGCGTAATCACGCGAGGGGGCATGGTCCAGGACGCCGCGAGAACCTTCGGATCGTCCACCGAGGCTTGCCAGATCAAGTTTTCGCCGTCGCGCCACAACCTTTCGGTGACGTGCATCGCGTCCGTATGGAAGTATCCGCCTTCACCGAACCAGCCATTCTCCACGAAATTGGTAACGTCCACGACCAGCGTATCTCCCTCCCAGTGGGCCACGGAATCTCCGTAGTAAGACGGGTTCGCGTTCTTCCGGTGCGCGCGGCCATCGGTGGGGATGATGCGGTAAGGATCTCCTGATACGTCTTCGTAGAGGAAAACCATCTCGGTCGGCAATTGAATGATCCTGCGCGGCGGGCCGATGCGCGGAACGCCAGGCTTGCCGCAGTAGAACACTTCATCCGTCTTGCTCTCGTTGTCAAATAGATCTTTCACTTTTTCCCGGAACTCAGGTTTGTAGGATGGAGCAGGAGTCGACGGCAAAGCTCCCGGAACGGGCCTTTTTGCGGGTTTGGCCGCGCTTTGATCGATTTCCGTGACGGAGACTTTTCCGTTGATCTCTTTTTTCAGAGTTACAGGGGGCAGGTCGATCGCGTAGGCCCAGATCCCGCTCAGGTCAGGATGACCGTCCGTGGCGCGTGGCGCCTTGCTGGTCGTCGCGGTGTCTTTATTGTCTGCGGTCGCGAGTCCGGCAAGCAGCAAGGCCGCCGAGAATACGAGAATCAGTCGGTGTGTCATGGCGTGAATACTCCTTGTCACTGACTAGGGCGTGGGTTTAAAGACGAGTTCCAGAGAGTTCCCATCCGGAAATGTGATCTTCAAAAGATAGCCGTAAAGCCCTCCGGCCTTGGCGCGCACTCCCTGTACTGTGACGGTTTGCCCGATGGCTTTTGCAAAATCGTCTCTGCCAAGCGAGACGCGTCTGAACCAGGAGGGTGGGTTGCTCTCGAACTTCCAATTCTCAACGCTGCCGTCGTCTTTCTTCGCATCCATGAAAACGACAATATGGGGATTGATCCAGTCGACTTTCGTCAGCGTGCCGGACAGCGTGAATTCCTTCGACATGTCGAAAACAGCGGAAGGCGAGTGGTGCGCCCACACGGGCGCCGCCACGAACAAGAGGACAATGGCGATCAAAATTCCGGAAAACTTGTGTCTCAAGGAGGTCCTCCCTTTAACACTGTGGGCGAAGTATATCACGCGTTAAGCTCGACTAGGCCCGTGATATAAATAGGCGCGTCTCGCTGCGATCCGCATCCTCTTCCTTCGTTCGGAACGCGCGCTAGAGTCGCAAAATTCAGGGCCGGAGAAACTCCATGAATCTGTCGGTTGCTTGCGTGGGATTGGGTCGCATGGGTTCCGGAATTGCGCGCAATATCCAAAATGCCGGCTTTGGGCTCACGGTCTACAACCGGACAACGGAGAAAATGAAGCCGCTCGTCGAAGCCGGCGCTACAGCCGCGAGCACGCCGCGCGAAGCCGTTGCGGCCGCTGACATCGTGGTCACAAATTTGATGGACGATGCTTCCGTTCTGGGCGCCGTATCGGACGACAACGGCATCCTGGCAGGAATGCGGCCGGACACCATTCACATTGGGACGACGACGATTTCTCCTTCGCTCAGCACGCGGCTTGGGGAGTTGCACGCGGCGCAAGGCAGCCACTACGTTGCCGGGCCGGTAGCGGGACGCCCGGACGCCGCTGCGGCAGGAAAACTTTTCACGTTCGTGGCGGGAAAACCGGAATGGCTCGAACGCTGCCGCCCGGTGATGAACGCCTACGCCAACAGAATCATCACCATGGGCGAAGATCCTGCAATTGCGATGAGCATGAAGCTCGTCGGGAACTTTATGGTCGCGAGCTTGATCGAGCTGATCGGCGAAGCGTACGTGTTTGCGGAATGCCGCGGCGTTGATCCTTCCATCCTCACGAATATGTTCAAGCAATATATGCCTGCCGCGGCGGAGTATGTCGATCGGATCTGCACGCGCGATTTCGGACGTGCCGGCTTCACCTTGGACGGCGGCACGAAGGACGTCACCCTGATTCTTCAGGCGGCCGCCGAAGTTCACGCCCCGCTTTCTTACGCGAGCGTGGTCCGCGACAAATGCCTGGCCGCGCAAGCCCGCGGCATGGGCCAGATGGACTGGTCCGTCATGACCGAAACGTCTCGTTTCGATGCCGGGCAAAAATGAGGGCGCCCAATCCGCATTCCTCACGATGAATCTGATCAGCGAAACGTAATTCAATTCATTCATGATGGGAGGCAAGTCTTCGTGGCGCAGGCTTCAGCCTGTGGGGTTCGTCCTTGCAAGGACCAAAACCCACAAGCTGAAGCCTGTGCCACTTGAAATCAAGGAGCGATTTCCTCGAGGCGACGGTCACTTGTTTCCACCATGCAGGTTGCGGCCAGCGCGCCAACGATACTTACCCCCGCGAACATCAGGAAAACGGAATGGATGCCTTTTGCATCGACCATGAAACCGACAAGCGCTGGTCCCACCGCCGAGGCGATCCTAAGCCAGGATGTGGCCAGGCCGGTTCCGATCGCGCGCATCCGGGTGGGATAAATTTCCGGCGTGTAGAGATACAGAACGGCATTTATGGATCCAATCAGGCCGTAACCTAGCGTGGCCAAAATCATCACGCCCAATACTTTTTGCGCGCCAATGATTCCCAGCAATGCCAGGGTTCCTCCGCCTAGAATGAAAGCGGCGACCGTCCAGTTCCTGCGGCCTATGCGATCGATGCTGAACGCGCAGACGAGCAGGATTGCGACTTGCGCGACATTGGTCATCGAAGCGGCGCGCAGCGATTGCCGCAGACTCAGGTGATAAACGGTGTTGTAGAGACTCGGCATCCAATTATTCAGCCCGTTGGCGACGAAGAAGGCGCTCGCCCAAAGCGCCCATACGATCACCGTGCGTCCCCGATAAAGCTTCGAGAGAGGTTCGCTCCAACTTCCGCGTTGCATCAGGCTTGCCGTCGAAGCGGTCGCCGAGGTGGCCGCAACCGGAACTCTGCGGTCGGTGCTCGCTTCCATTTTCTCGACAATCGCTTCCGCTTCCCGGATCCGGCCCTTGGAGATCAACCATCTCGGTGATTCTGGAAGGCGCGCGACCAGGAAGGTGATCAGCAAGCCTGGAATGCCTCCCAGCAGAAAAATGGAATTCCATCCATAGGCCGGCACGAGCCATGCGCCAATCTGTCCCGTGGCCATGAGCCCTACAGGAAAAATCATTTCGTACAGCAGGAAAAACCTTCCTCGTCCGTGCGCGCGTGACAATTCATTGATATAGGTGGCGGCCACCGGCATTTCCCCGCCGACGCCGATACCTTGCACGAACCGGCATGCAAATAGTGCGGGGAAATTCCCGGCCACCGCGCATCCGAAGCTCATGACGGACATGATGGCGATCGCGGCTGTCGTGCCGCGAATACGCCCCACTTTT
This sequence comes from uncultured Acidobacteriota bacterium, assembly GCA_963832265.1. Classification (GTDB taxonomy): domain Bacteria; phylum Acidobacteriota; class Terriglobia; order Acidiferrales; family UBA7541; genus Palsa-360. The sequence goes on along the minus strand of CAWHTN010000020.1, from coordinate 448,509 downwards.
TCCGCAAGCGCGCTGAACACCAATGCGCCGGCCAGTTGCCCGACATAGCTCGCCGAGATCAAGAAGCCGATTTGTTTGGGAGAAATGTGCCACAGCCGAACGAGAGTGGGCAGCGCGAAAGCTAGCGACAAAGCATTAAACGCATCGAAGAACGTCGCGCTGCCCATTACGATGCGAGCATTTGCATGCCACCTCGAGAACGGGACCTGCTCCATGCGTGTGAGCAGACTTGCCGCATCGGCGGCGGTCTGACGCGTTCGCTTATTTTCGCGCGTTTCGGCGCCTACCGGGTCGTCAAAGGAATTCACTGGAACTCGCAGTCAAATCGAAGGTGAACTTCGAAAGGTCCGGCAACAAACGGATTTGCGCAGCTTTGCCGCAACAGTTGTTATGCCTTGACCGCGGCCTGTTGAGAATCTACCCGCCCCAATAGTGCCAATAGCTGCGCGGCGATTTGGTCCGGGCACTCCACCGGGGTCAGGTGGCGGCCACCGGGTAGTATGGTCAGCGTGGAGCCGGAAATTGCTTCGTGCAACTGCCGCGCCATCCCAATGGGTGTGGCGTGGTCCTCTTCACCCACTATTACCGCGACCGGCATGCGTAGCGACGGCAAAATAGGCCGCAAATCGGCGGCGCCGAGCATCACGCAAGCAGCGGCGTAAGAGTCCACATCGTTGGCCAGAAAAACTTCGGTCAATTCCTTGACGATCTCGGGATGCGAAGTTCGAAATCGGTCGCTGAACCATCGCGTGACCTGAAACTCGATCAAGCCCGCGAGACCTTTCGAACGGGCCGCTGCGGCGCGTTCACTCCAATTCTTGGGAGCTTCTTCTCCGTACCATGCCGTCGTGTCGATCAGTCCGAGCGCGCTCACGCGGGAGAGATTCATGCCGGCAAACGCCTGCGCGACACACCCGCCCATGGAGCATCCCGCGACAGCGGCGATCGGCCAGCCCAAATGATCGAGCAATTCCGCCAGGTCGCTGGCGAAAAGTTCCGTGGTGAAGGACTCGGAATTCCGATCTGATTGTCCGTGTCCGCGGCAATCGTAAGTAAGGATCTCGGCGTGGCCGGCCAATTTCTCCGCGACGCCGTTCCAGATGCTGCCATCCAGCGCCAAGGAATGGATGAGCGCCAATCGCTGCGCGCCGGGCTTGTCCGCAGGCCGCAGCGTATACGCGATGGCGCAGTTGTCGGAAGTTGTGAAGGTTTTCTTTTGAAGGTCTTTTTGCATCGAAAGCTTTCCTCAAATTGCTTTGACGTATGGTTCCATGGGAGTCAAAGGCACGTTCCACGCATCGTAGCCGTACAACCAGGTCGTGTCTTCATCCCCGCCTTTCATCCAAGTGTTCGCGCTGGAGATTGCCTGTATGCGCGAAGTGCGGGGCTTGCGATGAGCCTCATAGCGGCGGAACGCGCCCGCAAAGTCTTCTCCGCCCGTTTCCTCCAGACAGCGCGCGAGGATGGCGGCATCCTCGATCGCCGTCGCTCCTCCTTGCGCCATGTAGGGCGTCATGGAATGGCAAGCGTCGCCCAAGAGCACGACGCGTCCTTCGCTCCAGCGCGGCAAAGGCTCGCGTTCGAGAATCGCCCATTTGTGGCAGTCGGGGCATGCTTCGAGCACGGCGCGAACATCGGCGTGAAAACCTTCGTATGCGTTGCGCAGCTCTTTCACATCGCCCTTTGCCGACCACGATTCGCGCGTGACCCACTCCGCCGGTTCAGGCACGCTGGTCACAAAATAAAGTTCACTGCGAGCAGCGTTCGTGTAGTAGATGACGATATGACGGTCAGGGCCCCACCACTTGGTCCGCGAGGATCCGATATCCATTCCGTTGAGCAAGGCAGAAGGAAAAATAGCGCGGTAGGCGATGCGTCCTTTGTGAATCGGCTGATCGGGACCAAGGATAATATCGCGCACAACGGAGTGAACGCCATCCGCGCCGATCACAGCATCCGCCTGCGCGCGCGTTCCGTCGGCAAACGCGAGCGTGACCTGCCCTGCTCGTTGTTCCAGGCCCACAAGTTTCTTGTCGAGGTGGACGATTTCCTCTGGCACCACCGCGGCGAGGGCGTTATGCAAGTCGGCCCGATGCATGCACAGATAGGGCGCGCCGAAAAGGCTTTCCGGCATGGGCAATTCTCGCATCACCTCGCCCGTATCCCATTTCCGGTTCAAGTGGGAATAGGGCTGGAAAGAAGTGGCCAGAACTTTTTCCTCCACACCGATCCGGCGCAGTACTTTCATCGAGTTTGGCATCATCTGAATGCCCGCGCCGATGCGCGCAAAGCGCGGCGCCTGCTCATAGACGCGCACGTCGATGCCTATCTGCCGCAGAGTGGCAGCTGCGGCCATTCCGCCGATTCCGGCTCCAACAATAGCGATGGAAGGTTTCTTCACAGCTATTTACCCCACTCGCTGAAATCCAAGACACTAGGCATCCAAAAACGCAGGCCTTTCGTAGCGCCGGCGTCCCGCCGGCAGTTTTTCTGATCACCACGCTATTCAAGAATGCCGGCGAGACGCCGGCGCTACAACACGTCGAGCGCTCCGATCACGCGCGCGGGCGTGTTTCGCCCTTGATCTGGGTGCGATGCATCACTCGACGCGAGCTCGCATCGAAAGGGTCGCGCCGGTGCATGGTGCAGCGGTTGTCCCAGAGGACAAGATCGCCTACCTGCCATTCGTTGTGCCATTCGAGCTCTTCACGGTTCGCATACACCCACAACTCATCCAGCAAAGATTCGGATTCCTGAAGCGATAGCCCCTCAATGTAGGCGTTGCGCCGGCGCCCAAGATACAGGACGCGCCGCTTGGTTTCGGGATGCGTGCAAACGAGAGGATGATAGGTGCCGGGAGATGTAACGGGGTCGTCGATGGCGGCGATTCCCTGCCGCACGTAGCCGCCGCTGTTGTAGGTTGCGTCATGCTTGAGTGTTTTGCCTTCGATTCGCTTCTTCACCGCATCGGGCAGGAATTCGTAGGCGCGATACATGCTGTTGAAGTACGTGTTGCCTCCCGACGGCGGGACTTCCAGCGCGTAGAGGATACTTGCCTTCGGAGGATCTTCCAGGTAAGACATGTCCGTGTGCCAGGTGGCCTCGCCCGCGCCCAAGCTTCCGATGGGCGCGCCCTTTTCCATCACATTGGACACGACGTAAATTTCGGGATGCCCTTCCACGAAACGGCGTCCGGATTCTTGAACCGGCGCCCAATCCAGGTCTCCGAATTTTTCGCTGAACGCGATCAGATCGTCATCGGTCAGATTCTGTCCACGGAACAGGAGAACCGAGTGGTCCAGCCAGGCTCGATAGATGCACGCAAAATCGTTCGAGTCGACCGTTCGCAGATCTGCCCCCTGAATTTCCGCTCCGAGTGCTTTTCCTGTTGGAATGACCGTGACGCGCGACTTTCTTCCTGTTCTTGATGATTCACTCCCCATGGAAAATCTGGCCTCCCTCGTTCGTTTCGCCCCGCCGATGGAACAACGGCGTCCTATTCCGTACCGTCTCCATTTGGATCGATGGTGTGAATCGGCAGATCGTAGTGCGCCTCCGTGAGTTCCCAGCGGCGATTTTCTTCGCGTTTCATCGTGGCCTGGTCCGGGAAAAGTTGCTTCTCCACTTCACTGCCATGTCCGGACGAAGAGATGTTCTTGTAGGCGATCACGATGCGGAATTCCCATCGAGAGTCTTCGCCCGTGTGATATCCCGGCCGGTAGACGGAATAGGACGTCACGTAGCCCAGTTCCTTCTCGCGATTCAGGGTCGCAATTTGATATTTTTTAAAGAGCTGCCAGAATTCGTCCGCGTAGCCCCACTTCACTTTGTAAACCCATTCGACAAGGTAAGGTTTTTCCGTTGCGGAAACGGCAGGACTGGCGCCTCCTTGTTTGGCGCGCGCTTGCGGAGTGCCGCAGAGTGCGATCACCGCTGCTATTGCTGCAAATAGCAGCGATTGAAAACGTGGACCCATTCGAGAGTTCATGTTCAATTCCTCCTTGAACGCCTGTCCGCTCTTGATCCCTAATGCCCCGCGCCATGGAACCGCACTATTTTTTCGGGGCGGGCGGATTCAGCGGGTACGTTTTCAGATTTAGCGGGCCATAACCCAAATGGCCGCCATCCCGGTCCACATTGTTCTCGTCGCACGCGAATTCATAGAGTTCATCGCCGGGAGGCATGGCCGTGAACACCCTGGAAAACGTCCACGGCTTCGTGTAGAACTTGGGATCTTCCACCGTCACTTCGTGCGCCAAATGGTCCGCGTCCGGCCGCGACCACCGTTCGACAACGTGCATGGCATCGCTATGCGGATGCGCGTCATCGTCAATCCAGCTCAGCTTATCCTTGAATCCGATCGAGTCGATGACCAGCGTGTCGCCGTCCCACTTGCCAACCCCGTCTCCAAAAAAGGAGGGCTCAAAATCCTTCTGGTGACCGCGGCCGTCGATGGGGATCGTCCGAAACGTCCACATCAGTTCATATAGGAACGCGATGCGATTCGAGTTCTGAACAATCTCAAACGGGACTCCGCTGATGCTGGCTCGCGGTATTCCGGCAAAGAGACACAGGGCTTCCGGATTTATCGATTTCGCCAGATTGTTTTTGTACGCCTCTTCTCCGGCCGGAGTGAATGGCGGTCCGCCTACACTCTTGAACATGCCGCCGAAGATCAGCGGCCCCTTCCAGAAACCAGACAGGTCGGGTTTGCCGTCCGCAGTACGCGGAGTTGGTTTGGAGGGCCCTGCGGGCGTTTTGATTCCTGTGGATTCGCTGCCCAACTCCTTGTAGGGGTTTTCCGGCGGAGGTGTCGATTGTGCAGAGGCGGATGGGTGCACCGAGAGGGATGCAGCGATGACACTGCACGCAATAAGAAGTCGCATGTGCGTAAACTAGCGGACTGCTACTGCGGTGTCAAGGAACGCACTCCCGCGGCTTGACCGCTCTCTCCCCCTGTTATAGATTGCGTTTAGTGAGAAAACTATTCGCTGTGATGGCTGGGATCGTCGCCGTGGCGCTGGCAATGCCCGCGCTTGCCCACCATTCCTTTTCGGCGGAGTTTGACGGGAGCAAGCTGATCGAACTCAAGGGCGTCGTCACTAGAATTGAATGGACGAATCCTCACGTCTATTTCTACGTCGATGTGAAGGACGACAAGGGCAATACGACGAACTGGGGTTGCGAGGCAGCAAGCCCTGGTTCGCTTCACCGGCAAGGCTGGAATCGGGATTCCTTAAAGGTGGGAGATCAAATCATCGTCGGCGGCTACCCGGCAAGAGACGGTTCTAAACTCGCCGACGCGAGAAGAGTGACTCTGCCCGATGGCCGCAGAATTTTTGGCGGAACGGCCGGCGATGGCGGCCCGGGAGACACAAAGCCTTAGGCGATCACGCCCCTGTGATTCATTCCCGGCCATAAATAGCTCGAATGCGATTCACGTCGCCCTCGGAAAGCCCAGAGACTCCCGCGATGTCATTTCTTGTGCGAATCTGGGCTCGATACCGGCCAAAGTACTCGACAATATCTCCTCCATACCCGAAGTAATACATAATGTCGCGGAAATCGCGCGTATGTTCGAGTCCCAGCGCGTGGCCGAGTTCGTGCACGCACGTTAAATAGACGATACTTTCGCGCAGGAGCGCGTCGGCCCTGGCGCGCCGCGCAATGTCCTCCCCGAGCGAATCAATGTCAGGACGTATGAAGACAGCCGCTCCCTGCTGTCCCCCGACCATGATCGGCCGCGTTTCTCCGTACTCGCCGCTGTCCGGCCCGGCCCAATAGAGGCGAATGAGTGCGCTCGATTCCGTCGCAGCGGCGAATCGGAAACCATTTGCGGCGCTTCGCTGCCAAGCCTGCAAGGCCCATCGTGCAAGTTCTCGATCCGAGGAATGATAGCCGGGCTTGCCGCTTCCATCCGCAATGAAGTAGGTAATGGGGCTCTTTTTATCCAGAGCCTGTGGCATCGTCGCGGATTGGCGCGCACTTGCACGAAGCGTGCCCAACACAAGGATGGATAGACCGATGATCGTTGTGGCCGTGACAGATTCTGGAAGCATTGCCTGGTTCATGCGTGCGCGTAACGAGGCCAAACTCTGAATGAAGCGGAAGCCTTGGAAAAAATCTTCCAACTTATTTGCCAACCTCGAGCAGTTCCACATCAAAAATCAGTGTCGCGTTAGGCGGAATTGCGCCGCCCGCTCCGGCAGCTCCATAACCCAGCTGCGGCGGAATTCGCAATTGCCTTTGGCCTCCGACTTTCATTCCCGCGACCCCTTCGTCCCAGCCTTTTATTACTTGCCCCTGTCCCAATGGAAATGAAAACGGCTCGCCACGGTCACGAGAACTGTCAAATTTCTGGCCGGTCGTCAGAAAGCCGGAGTAGTGGACCTTGACCGTGCTTCCGGGCGCTGCCGTTGCGCCGGTGCCAACCACAATGTCCCAGTACTGAAGGCCGGACGCGGTTGTTACCGGCTGGCCGCTCACTTTCATTGGGCTGGATGTGCTGGGTGGGGCGGATGGGGTTGACTTGTCAGGGCTGCCACACCCGAACGCGACTGCGAAAAACGTGAACAGAGCAAGAACCAGAAAAAAATTTCGCTTCATCAAGCTCCTCTTGGTAGGACAGTCCCGCCGCGGCGGGACTGTCTGGTATTTGTCTTTGTCAGCTCGAAACGGCAGACAGGCTGAAGAGCCTGTCCTACTCGCAAATCGACAGCATCATTGCGTGCTGATCGGGCGGGCGGCGAATCGAACCAGCAGCGCGCCAGCGCTGTTCGAGGGCGGGAATAATCGCGCCGCCGATATTGGCCACGTTCAAGTCGGGCAGCGGCGGGCGTTCGGCCCAAGGATTGATCGCGCGAATGAGCGAGCCGGCAAACCGGACATTGCGCCCAGAGAATGTCCCGGAACGAATGACGCGGTTTATGCCCGTTGGCTCGGACGAGGAGCACGGTCACGTCGTCTTCAGTCAAATTGTCCGGATATCGATCCTTAATCTCACGCAGCAGCGTCTTGGTCAATAGTTGCGGCTCGACGTCGCCGAGGAGACGCAGGATCCGCAGCAGTCCGGCCTCGCCGAGCATCTCTCCATCCGCATCGCGGGACTCAATCAGCGCATCGGTGTAGGTGAGCACGCAGTCGCCTGATTCCAGTTCCACGTCAAACTGCTCGTACTCCGTCACGTCAATGATCCCTAGCGGCATGTTGTGAGGCGATGCTTCTTCTTCCGTCGGATCGGCTCCCAGCAATGTCCACTGCTTCTTTGCCGCCTGGTACAAAAGAGGCCGCGGATGGCCCGCGTTGCAGACGATCAGGCGCTGCGTGGGAGCGAAAAATGTGGCCACGACGGCCGTTGCGAAGGTGCCCACCTCGGAAAGCGCGGTGAACTGCTGATTGAGCAGCCGCACAAATTCCGTTTGGTCCAGACGGTTGACGAATCGCCGCATGAGCGTGCGGAGATTTGCGGCCGTGGAGGCGACCGTGTTTCCGTGTCCCGCCACATCGGCCAGCAGCAAGCGCGTAATTCGGCCGGTGGCACAGCTCGACGCGTAATACACGTCCCCTCCGCGCTGCGCCTCGCCAAAAGGCTTGCTGTACACCCAGGCGTCCAGCCCGCCCATTTCCACGCGACGCGTGGTGAGCTGGCTTCCGCCCCACACTTCCATGCAGCTCATTTGTTGCGCTGTCTTGTTGCTTGCGACCGCTTCATTGTTTGACGCTGACATTGATCGAGTCCTAATTCAAAGAACGAGATGAAAAATATTGATCCAGACTTGATTTTACCTCACCCATGCCGCGCTGCGCATTGCGGTCCAGCGCGGCAACCACCGCGGAAATATCCTTCCCGCTCACGGGCTCGTCATGCGAGTAATAATGGGTCCAGACCGTCGATCCTGATTTGATTTCGCGCAATTCCAAATCAACTGTTACGCGGGCCAGGAGCGGTGAGGCGGAAATTTCCTTAAAGTCGTACAAGCGGCCGTAGAGAATGTAGTCCCCATGAGAATTGCTGCGCAGGACATCCACCGCCCGGTATCTTCCGGAGGCTCGCAGGTCGCGCAGCAAAACATCCACCAGCATTTCAGTGGGGGGTTCAGACCATCTGTTGATACTCGTACGTGCCCATATTCTGGCCACTCGAGCTATACACGATATGATCTTCTCTGTACAGATGCGAAGCACGCAGAGGGCCGAGCAGCAGCGTCACGGGATAAGGACTGCGTTCCGCCGCAGGCGTCGAATCGCCGGGAATCGTAAGCTGATAATACTTACTCGGCCGCGCCGCTCCGCACCCGGTGAGAAGTCCGGCAGCCAGCGCCACTATCGAAACGAATCTGCGGTTCATTGAACACCTTTCTGACGTGACTCGTGTCCCGTGTTCCGTGACCCGTGCATGCCCCTGCAGCGAGATTTGGGTTCCACGGGCCACGGGTCACAAATCACGGATCACGGCTCCTACTGCTCCCCGGTCTTGTGCTCGGGCGGATTGGTCGCCCGAATCAACGAATAAGGCCGTGTCTTGATCGTCTCGGTGAATTCTTTCAAGTTCTCGGTCACGTGGAGCAGATTATCGAGAAGCTGATCGATATTTTCCGAATTGACGTCGAGTGTCTGGTTGAGCTGCCCCGTCAATTCGGTCAGGGACTTCAGCGTGCCCCGAAGTTCAGTCACGGCTTTGCGAACTTCCGGCTGTGTCTCACCAATGGCGGAATCGATGTGCGCCAATACTTCATTCGCCTGGCCGGAAGTCTTTCGGAAGTCTGCGATCAGGGGCCCCAATTTCTCGCTGAGATCATTTACGTGTTGAAGCGCGTCTCGCACCTGCGGCCGGGAATCCGCAATCAGCCCGCGCGTCTGCGCACAGCGTGGCCGAAAGATTGGATCGATTCTGCGCATTCAACAGATCGTTGACGCGATCGAGCGTCACTTTGAGTTCCGTGGCCCGCGCGTCCAACGTTTGAATGAGCTCTTGCGCGTGCGGCGCGAGATTGTTGATTTGTTCGGTGAGGGCGTTGAAGTCCACGTAATTCTCGGAAGGGAGCAAAGATCCCGCGGGCGCGGCGCTGGCCTGCGCCGATCCCGGATAAAGCTCCAGGTGATTGTCGCCGAGCGGGCTCATGCTCATGATCTTCACTTTACTGTCTGTTTTCACGAGCACATCGGGCTGGACGCTGAACGTCAGATCGATGTGGGTCGGGTCTTTCGGATCGATGCGCACACTCTCTACGCGCCCAACCTTGGGACCTCCCGAATAACGGACCGTCGCGCCAGGTTCCAGCCCGCCCGCGAATGGAAAGTAAGCGTGGTAGGTCCTGGCCGTGCCGCCAAACGCTCCATTGATCGCGAAAACCGCGACAAGAAGGATGCCTCCGGCAACCAGGACAAACAGTCCCACCAGCGTCTGTTCGGTTTTTGGGCTCATCATCCTCCGCTACTTTCGGGCTCCCCTGCTTTCGGGCTTCCCTATGTTCAGCCGGCGCTCATTGGCGACGCCGGTATTGTTCGGTGAGCGTCTGCAAATAATCCAATTCCCCTTCTACGTCCGGCTCGGGAACTCGATCCAGAAATTGCCGTACCCGCGGTTGCACGCTCGTCCGCATTTCCTCGGTCGTCCCGATGGCTACAATATTTCCTTTGTCGATCAGCACCATGCGGTCCGCGATGAGAAAGGCGCTGGCGAGTTCATGCGTGACCACGATGATCGTCATGCGAAATGCTTTCTTCAATTCCAGAATCAACTGATCGATCCCCGCCGCGATGATGGGATCCAGTCCTGCCGAAGGCTCGTCAAAAAATAAAATCTCCGGATCCATCGCGAGAGCCCTCGCAACGGCGGCCCGCTTCTTCATGCCGCCGCTGAGCTGGGACGGCATATGGTACTCGAACCCCGCAAGCCCGACCTGCTCTAGTTTGAGCCGCAGCATGATTTCGATCGTGGAATCTTCCAGCTTCGTGTGTTCCCGCAGCGGCAGAGCCACATTTTCGCCCACCGTCATGGAGCCAAACAAAGCGCTCCCTTGAAAGGACATCCCCGTTTTTTTCCGAATCTCATACAATTCGTCGTCGGAAATAGCGGCAATATCCTGGCCATTTATCCAGATCTGGCCCGAACTGGGTTTTTCCAGCCCCACCAGCGTCCGCAGAAGGGTGCTCTTTCCGGAGCCGGAACCACCCAGGATGACCAGAGTCTCGCCGGCCTTCACGTCAAAATGAATGCCGTGCAGAATCTCCGTCTCCCCATAACTTACGCGGAGGTCGCGCAAGGAGATGACCGTCTTTCCCTCACTCAGATTTGGATGTTCTCGATCCATAAAAGACTCAATGCGACTATGCATTCCCCAGGAAGAAAAACAGCCCCGTAAAGACGAGATCGACGACCACAACCAGCAGGATCGAAATCACCACGGCTCTTGTCGTGGACCGGCCCACTTGCTCCGCGCCCCCTCCCGTGGACAATCCTTCCAGGCATCCAACAGCCGTGATCGTGATGCCAAACATCACGCTCTTAATAAGCCCCGAAAGTATATCCCGCAGGTAGAGCGATTCGATGGATGCTTGAATGTAGCTCCCCAGGGTGAAATCCGCCTGAGTGACTCCGAACAGCGCCCCGCCGAGAATGCCCATCGTATTTGCCCAAATCGTCAGGCAAGGCAGCATCACCATCATGGCCAGAAATTTCGGAGCCACGAGGAAATCGACGGGGTGAATCGCCATCACTTCCAGCGCGTCGATTTCTTCGGTGACCTTCATCGTTCCGATCTCCGCCGCAAATGCGGAGCCCGAACGGCCAATCACCACGATAGCTGTAATCAGCGGGCCGAGCTCTCTCGACATGGACAAGGCCACGGCCTTCGCCACGAGATTCATGGCGCCGAGCTTGCTCAGCTCATAAGCACTCTGCAACGCCAAAATCAAGCCGATGAAAAATGTGATCAGGGAAAGGATGGGCAACGCCCGCACGCCCACTTCCATCGCCTGCGAGGCAGCGCTCTGTAAACGCAGCGGTTTCCCTTGGAACGGTCCGACGAAGGTGTAATACGCAGCGCGGCTCCCGAGCGTGGCGAGAGCGCCGAGGTAGGCAAGGCTGTCGGTGACGCTGGCGCCGAGTTGAGAGACAACTTCCATCACGTTTTCCGCGGCCATGGCAATCTCAATTGTCCCGTCAAACGGAAGGCGTCTAGGGGGCTATTGCCTGCGTTTCGTCGTCGTACACTTCAAAAAGCTTCAGCAAACGCGAAATCTTCAATACTTCGCGCGCGGAATCACTCAGACCGAAGAGGACAAAGCGCGAACCCGACTCCCGGGAAGCCTTGAGGCCTTCCACCAGGGAGGCCACGCCCGAGCTATCGATATACCCCACGCCGGTCAAGTTTAGAGCGACTCGTGTCACTCCCTTTTCGCGGATTTCGCGCAGCAAGGCTTTCCTCACTTCCGGCGAATTCGACATATCTATGTTTCCAGACACATCCAGAATCGTGGCCTTGTCCACTCGGCGGGCAGATATCTTCACGATGACTTCTCCTCTGAGGATCCGCACTCGCCCTTCGAGGATCGGGCGTATTTTACGAGTCGCAGCCGGTTCAGCCGGCCGGCGCGTTTGTACTGGACTGTGTCCATACTCCCCCGAATGATATGCAACCCTAAACCACCGGGCCTCACCTCGTCCAGTGGGCGGGCTTCGAGTTTCGTCGTGTCCACGGCGGGCCCGCAATCAAAGAGCAGGACTTCGACGCCCTCCTCAGTTTCCCCATTCATGCGCCGCTGGAGGCGATTGCAGTAAATTTCGATGGGCTGGTCCAGACGCCCCTGGTAGGAATGCCGCATGATATTGGCCACGGCTTCGTCCACCGCTCGAATTATTTCCCTGTTATGTTCCGCGGAAAATCCCAACATTTCCATCAAAGGTTGCAGCGCGCCGCGGATCACACAGAGCAAAGTGGGATGACTGCGCAACTCAAGCTTCAGCAGGAAAGAGCGGCTCACTTTCGACGATTTTTTCATGTCCCGTGGCTGCTTCGCCGCGATAGGATTCATGTTCGGCCTTGGCTCTCCCTCCGGCAATATCCCAAGCTAAGCCGGGGTTATTGCAAGGAAACATAAATTTGCCCCGTACGCAATGGAATTTCTTGCCCCTGCCGGAAAGTCGGATTTCATTGAACGAATCGAATGGATGAGGTCGTTTCGTGTCAGTGGGCGGGTCGTAAACGAGGCCAAGAAATTTAGAGTTGATTTGAAGGAGGTCCGACCTTTAGGTCGGACAATCAGAGCGGCCTTTAGGCCCCGAAGCTTCAGGGGCTGAAGCCCACCAACTCACGACTCTGAACGTCGGGGCTAAAGCCCCAACCTCCCAAATCTCAGAACTACCGCGGCAATTTTCGACTTTGAACGTGCCCTACCGTACTGCAGCTGCCATAGCGATCGCTGGTTGCAGTCCCTTCATCATCGCGGCAAATCCCGGCAAATCGAGCGATTGTGGGCCGTCGGAAAGCGCCCGCTCCGGGCAAGGGTGCACTTCGACGATGATGCCGTCGGCGCCGATGGCGACGGCAGCGCGCGCGGCAGCGGGCACCAAGCTACGGCGTCCCGTGGCGTGCGACGGATCGACCACCACAGGCAAGTGGCAAAGTTCCTTGCAGAGCGCGACGCCCGCGAGATCCAGCGTGTTCCTCAATTCGGCGTCAAACGTCTTGATTCCCCGCTCGCACAAAATGACATTGGGATTTCCACCGGACAGCAAGTACTCGGCCGCGAGCAGCCACTCCTTGATCGTGGCCGAAGGGCCGCGCTTCAGCAGCACGGGCCGTGGCACGGTGGCGAGCCGCCGCAGCAGCGGATAATTCTGCATGTTGCGCGCGCCCACTTGCATCAGGTCCGCGTACTCGACCACGGCATCGAGATCCTCGACGCCCATCACTTCGGTGACGATGGGCAGGCCGGTTTCCTTTCTCGCTTCCGCCAGGATCTTGAGTCCTTCGACGCCGAGACCCTGAAAGTCGTACGGCGAAGTGCGCGGCTTGTACGCGCCACCGCGAAGCAGGTTCGCGCCCGCCGCTTTCACCCCGCGCGCGGTTTCCATCAACTGCTCGCGCGACTCGACCGAGCAGGGCCCTGCGATCACCACAAGGTCCGGCCCGCCGATCTTCACGCCCTTCACGTCCACGACCGTGCGCTGCGGCTGCAGCTCGAGGCTGACTAGCGTATACGGCTGCGAGATGATCAGAATTTCGTCCACGCCCGGCGCGACGCGAAGCGCTTCGACTTCGGCGCGGCGCCCGCGATTTTTTCCGACCACGCCGATGACGGTGCGCTCGGCGCCCTGAATCAGATGAGGGAGGAAACCGCATTCCTTGATCCTGTCCATGACGTGCTCGATTTGTTCCTTCGTCGCATTCGCTGACATATTGACGATCATTGGTAATCTCCTCGGCTATTTTTGTGCCCAAACAACAAAAAAGCCGCGGACCCTGTGGGTTCTCGCGGCCAGTTTCGGAATCTTTTCGCGCTATCTAACTTTTCGCTTTACCTCGTCTTGCGCGCGATCCGCCCCTGGCCGCTTCCCGACCAAGGGAAGCGGTACGTAAAGGCGAACCAAGAATAATAGCGTGAGTGCATGCGAATGCGAGAATACGCAGGATACTGCCCAATTGTCAAGGTTTTAGGTAGGACGGGCTTCAGCCTGTCGAGTTTAGGGCTTCGTCCTGGAAAAGGCATGAGCGCTTATTGCAGGTGTGGGGCATGAGCAACGCAAACCCGACAGGCTGAAGCCTGTCCTACTGTTCGCTCAACCCGCGCCGGACGTCTTCGCTCAACACGATGGCCTCGGAAACTTCTTTCATCGATTTGCGCCTCTGCCTGCTCTGGCGCTGAATGGTGAGGTACGCTTCCTCTTCGGTGATCTTGAGCTCGCGCTGGAGAATCCCCTTCGCGCGCTCAACCAGTTTGCGCGTTTCCAGTTTTTCCGAGAGGTGCAGGTTCTCGCTTTCCAGGCGCGCCATCTCAATTTCCGCTCCCACAAGAAATCCGATGGTGGAAACCAGCATGATTTCGCGCTCCGAGTATTCGTGAGGTTCGCGATTCTGCAAATTGATGACCCCGACGATCCGTCCGCGGCACAACACGGGCACGGACAAGAACGCCTCAAACCGATCCTCAGGCAAATCCTTGAACAATTGAAAGCGAGGATCCTGCGACGCGTTGACCGCCACCGCGACCGGCTTCCCATGCTCCGCCACCCATCCCGTGATGCCCTGCCCCAGCCGCAGCTTGAGGCGATCCACCACGTCAGGATGCGCATTTTTTGAAGAGCGCAAAATCAATTCTCCCTCTTCGAGCGCATACAGGAAGCAGGAATCGCAGCTCACCACCGAAGCGGCGAATTCCACGATCTGGGAAAGCACTTCATGCAGAGGATCGGCCGCAGCCATCCGGCTGGCCATCTTGTGGATGAAATCTACCTCTGGATTTTCAGTCATGGCTAGTTTGGAGAGGTCTGTATTCACACTTCAAGGCTAAGCGCGAGCGTCAGGACTGTCCAATTCGTCCTATGGATGCGACCCATCAGTCTTTGCTTGCCGTCATGCTGCATTCACAATTGTGGGGACGCGAAGTCGAATGTAATCGGTTTGTGGGTCATGCCTTTAGGCATGACATGAGGGTTGTGTCCACCTCAGGGGTTTTGAACCCCTGAAGCCGAGTTCGCTGAAAAGAGTGTAATTCGCGTTAGTCCAGTGAACTTGCTATCGCGCGTCGATTCGCTTTCTGCCGCAAAATCTCCGCGCTACGCTGCGCCGCTTCGCTGACGAGGTATCCCATTTTCGGGTGCGCCGGTTCCATGTCCGGAGCGATCCCGTGTTCGCGAAGCCTCTCGCTGGTCGTGGGGCCGATCGACGCCACGACCATCCGCGAAAGCGCGCGGCGCAAGGCGTCCTCCTCTTTCATTTCCGCGGCAATTTGCAGCAGATGATCCGCTTGCGTCCCCGTCGTAAACAGGATCACGTCGATTTCGTTCCTCACAATTGCGGCAATCGCGGAGCGCAGTGGGCCGGTATCCGCAGGCAACGCCCATTCGTAAACAGGAACGGAGGTGACTTGCGCGCCGCGAGCGGCGAGTCCCGCGATCAGCTCCGGGTTCGGCACACCGTATTCCTGCACCGCGATTCGTCGTCCCTTCAAGGGGAAAGCCGCGGCATTTTCATCCAGCGCGCGCAAAAGTTCACGCCACGTATTCGGTTCCGGCGCCGTAAGGGCAATCGGTACATTCCACTCCTTCAGCACAGCCACGGGTTTCGGCCCGCGCGCCACGACGGCAATCTTGCGAAGCTCCGCCAAATACTGTTCGAGCGGATAGATCGTCTCCACGACCCGCGCGAGCGCGCGCGTCCCGACTCCGGTCAGAAAAATGACCATGTCGAACTCGCCCGCGAAAAGTTTTCCGCCAAACGCGAGGGCTTCCGTATTCGTTTCGAGAGGAATTTCGCGCATCGACGGCGCAACCGTCGCTTCGCCGCCATGATTGGCGATCAGTTTGGCCATTTCGGGCCCGCGCCTGCTTTCGAGCGAAAGGACACGCAGCCCCGCAAAGTTTTTCTTTGGCTCAATGTTTTCCATGGCCATCATGATGCCGCAATCGGTGGATTTCTTCCATGTGTGGGGGAGATTAGTAGCACAGGCTTCAGCCTGTGGGTTTTGGTCTTAGCGTGGACTAACCCCTGCAGGCTGAAGCCCGCGCCACGTGCCGCCTGCTTCAAGGTTTGGTGAGTTCGTCGAACGGCACGCGCTGGCACTCGTACCCACGCGCCTGGCACGCATGGAGGATGGCATCGGTGTTCTGCGTGTTGACATCCGCGCGCCCGCCGAGCGACTTGTTTTCCACCCGCTCTTCGCCCTTCAGAATCAAATCCATCGATTCTTCAAGGTTGTCGTACGCGTGCATTTGGCGTTCCGTGCCGCTGCTGAGAATTTCGCGCGTCGCGTTCATGCTCTCGAGCGTCTGCTGCATTTGCCGCTGGTAGACCCGGTCGTCCACTTTCCACGAGCTCCAGATTCTCATCATGTCGGCGAATTCTCCGGGAAACAAATCGGCGGGCGCCGCTACAAAAGAAGTGTACAGCGTCCAGCCCGTCAGAAGATTTGGGGCCGTGTACACCAGCGCAAAAACCTTGGAGGGTTTCCCGTTGGTGGAAACTTCCTGAAGCAGATACGCGCCTCTCCCGTTCTGCATGGGCGCAGGGACTTCCTTTATTTCTAGGACGCGTCCCGGGACATTGTTGAGGTTCGTTCCCTGCTGAAGATTAACGCGCGTAAAGTAATTCACGAAAAACGAAAACGCGGGAACGGGTTGCAGGTACGGCCCAGCCATGCCTTGCGAACCCGGCAAAGTCGAGACAAAAAATATCAGCCCCAACTGGATCAGTTCGTTGTGCGGCCCGGCAATCGTCACGATGCCCTGCGAGCAGCCCGTGATTTGCCAGCCCGGCGGCAGATCGACGGCCGCGCTGCGGTCTCCGGCGGTTTGACGTTTCCATTCGCGCGGGGATGTGAGATCGATCGCGCCGCTACCGCGCTGGCCTGCCAGTATTTCCTGACCCAGCCTGGCCGATAATGTCTGAAAGGATGATGGAAGCGATTCGGGCCGATCGAAGATCAGTCCAAACGCGGCACCGCCCTGGGCGACAACCGCGAAGGCCACGCCGCGCACGCGCTGCCCCTGCAGACTAGCCGACAGCATCACTTGTACCGCTTGATCCTGCGGGTCACTGACGGCGGAAAGCAGCTGCGGCGGCCCGTCAAAGTAACTCTTCAACGCCGCCAGCGATCCACGCATGACGGCGCGAGCGGAATTCTCATCTCCCGAGACTTTTGTGTAAAGCAGCCGGCCCGATCCTCGCGGATTGTTGAAAGACTGAAATCCCGCTGGCACAGCGCGTTCCGGAAGCGGCCCGCCGGCAGTTTGCGCGCTCGAAGAAGCCTTCTGGGATTGCGCGAGAGCTGGACTCTGTGAACAAATAAATTTCAGGATCAAAATCACAATCAACCCAGTGCCAAGTCGGGTTCGCCTGTCCACGCATTTCCTCCGCTCGCCGAATCATCCCAAATAAGTGCGAACGAGTAAAAGAAAATATCAAGCCCACAGTAAGCATGCGAAAGAGTCGGGAGAAGCCAAATTTGACATCATGCTCCGAAAACAGTCTGACGATTACTTTTGAGGAGGGCGTTGCTCCGGGCCCTGCGTGAGAACTCAAAATTGGCACATATTTGTAGCGCCCGCCTTCAGGCGGGCACTTTGGTATCAAGCAGATGCCCGCCTGAAGGCGGGCGCTACATTAGCCAAAACTGAGTTCTCACACAGACTCTGAAGTCCCGACCTCCTAGAAAGACTCGCCTGCCCGGCGAATTTCCGATAGAAAATCGGGCGATATCAGTGTAGAAAAGATCGACGCTGGTTTTCCGACCCAGCATATGCGAGGTGAATGTGGCCGATCAAGGCTCGAAGAATTCCGATCCTCTTATCCAACTTCCTGACGTCGAAAAAATAGAAGAAGAGATCAAGTCGGCTTTTTACGAGCTGCGCAACGGCAAGGTACGGTTCTCCAAGGAAATCAAGCAGGAGCACCGCCGATTAAAGACTTCGCTTCTCCGTTACGTCCTGCATTCCCGAATCCTCGCGGTTCTTACTGCGCCTTTCATCTATGCTGTCATCATTCCATTTGTTTTGCTCGATCTATTCGTTTCCGTGTATCAAGCCGTCTGCTTTCCCGTCTACGGCATACCCAAAGCGCGCCGCAGGGATTACATCGCGATTGACCGCAACAAGTTGCGATACCTGAACGCTCTCGAAGGACTGAATTGCATGTACTGCTCGTATGGAAACGGGGTGCTCGCCTACGTTGTGGAAATCGCCGGGCGAACCGAGCAGCACTGGTGTCCGATCAAGCACGCGCGGCGAGTTCAAAATGCGCATGACCGGTACTCGCATTTTCTTCCGTACGGCGATGCCCACGCCTATCGCGAAGAAATCGACAAAGTGCGCTGTGACTTCAAGGATTTGAAGGGCCGGAAATAAAACAGTCCTTCCTGTTGGCGGATTCCTTCCGGACATATATTCGGCGGAGGCGATGCCATGAAGAATTTGACTTCGGTGATACCATCGCTCGCAAGGAAACCGTCATGACTCCAACCTTTCGCGTTTCTCCATCATCGCGTCGCGATTTCCTGAAGCATATTTCAGCTCTCGCCGTTTCGGGCGGAATCCTCCTGCAGGATTCATATGCGCAGGATGAGACGTTTGTCACCGCCGAGACCGCGTTAGGCAAACTACGCGGCGTCGACCGCAACGGCGTCAAAATCTTCAAAGGCATCCCCTACGGAGCGAGCACCTCGGGCGCGAACCGCTTCCTGGCGCCCGCGGAACCGGCGGATTGGTCCGGCGTGCGCGATGCCCTTGCCTATGGGCCTAGCGCTCCGCAGCGTGACCCGGCCGCTCTGCCGCCTCTCGCAGGCACGCTTACGATCTCGGGCGAAGATCTGCCGCCCGAAGGCGAAGATTGCCTCGTGCTCAACGTTTGGACGCCTGCCGTGGGCCCCGCCGCGAGTAACGGCCGCAAGCGCCCTGTGATGTTCTGGTGCCACGGTGGAGGTTTCGCCACTGGTTCGGGCTCGTCCCCCGACAACGACGGGACGAATCTGGCGCGGCGCGGCGACGTGGTCGTCGTGACCATCAATCATCGCCTCAACGTCCTGGGTTTCGCGAACTTGAGCGAATTCAGCCGCGACTTCGCGGCCTCCGGCGACGTCGGCATGTTGGACATCGTTCAGGCGCTGAAATGGGTGCGTGCGAACATCGCTCAATTTGGGGGCGATCCGAACACGGTGACCATCTTCGGCCAGTCCGGTGGCGGACGGAAGGTGGAGACGCTGCTCGCGATGCCCTCGGCCAAGGGGCTCTTCCACCGCGCCATCGTCGAAAGTGGAGCGGCGGTAAAAGTAGTCGATCGCGACGTCGCGGTGCGCAACGCGGAACAACTCCTCGCCAAGCTGGGCGTCGACAGGAAAAATGTGCGCGCGTTGCAAAAGATTCCCGTTGAAAAAATTATGGCGGCGTACTTCGCGGTGTTGAAGGAAAATCCGGATGTCGATCCGTCGTTCGGGGGATTCTCGCCCACGGTGGACGGCAAGATTCTCCCGCAGCACCCGTTCTACCCCAAGGCGTCGCCTGTCTCCGCCGATGTGCCGGTAATGATCGGTTGCACGCGGACGGAGATGACGCTGTTCTCTCTGAACGACCCCTCTGCGTTTTCGCTGAACGACGCGGACATGCGCAAGCGCGTAGGCGATGTCCTCGGAGACCGCGCTCCCGCCATGGTTGACCTCTACCAGAAGCTCAATCCCGGAGCGTCGCCTTCCGACATTTATTTCTTGATCGCCAGCGACGCCCGATACGGCGCGCCCACCATGATCGCCGCACAGCGGCGAGCAGCGCTGGGCAAAGCTCCCGTGTACCTCTACTACTTTACTTGGGAGACGCCTGTGCAGGGCGGACGTTTGAAATCCCCTCACACCATGGAAATTCCGTTTGCCTTTGACAATGTGAAAATTTCGGCGCGGATGACGGGCGGAGGAGCCGACGCCATGGCCCTTGCCGATAAGGTGAGCGACGCCTGGATCGCCTTTGCGCGGACCGGCGACCCAAACACTCCGAAGTTGCCGCATTGGCCCACATACGACGCCAAAGACCGCGCGACAATGGTCATCAACAACGTCAGCAAAGTGGTCAACGATCCGCTGCGGGAGCAGCGCCTGGCGATGTTCCAGGCTTTGAATATGAGTTGAGGGAAACCGGACTTCAAGTCGACACGGGTATTTCGGCGGCCCGATGGAAGCTGCGCCCTTTGCGTTCCTTCCCCAGCGCGATCGTCACGATCAGCACCGCGATCGTGACAATTTCAAATCCCGCAATCGCCCACTGGTAGCCCACACGCCCCCGCAACATGAACTCCACCGTATTGGTTGGCGCGGCAATGAGAATTCCAAGCTGGTACGCGAGCCCGGGAACGAGCCCGCGCGTTTCATCCGCCGATAGCTCATTCAAATGGACCGGAATCACTCCCCACGCGCCTTGCACTCCGGCCTGCATCAGAAAAGAGCCAATGGCCAGCACAATGACCGACGTGCCGAACGCCCAAAACGGAATCACCAGCAACGCCAATGTCATCGCGGCGATCATCGTGACTCTTCTACCCAGCTTTTCCGAGAATTGCCCGAAGACAATTGCACCGACGATCGCCCCGATATTGTAGAGAATGGCCATGTACGACTGCATGGCGGGAGTAAATTTGTGGACGCTGCCGAGGAAATCCGGATACAGATCCTGCGTGCCGTGCGAAAGGAACATCATGAACGTCATCAGCAAAACGAGATAAAGAAAACTCTTCCACTGCGTGGCTACGATCCTGAGAACCGCGCCCGTCGACGGCGCGCGAGATTGCTTCCAAGCCTCCGATTCCGGCACGCGGGCGCTGATGTAAAACGCCAGAAGCGCCGGCAGTCCGCCCAGCCAGAACATCGGCCGCCAGCCCCAGGTAGGCAGCACAAAACGCGCCACCACCGCGGCAAGGATGTACCCAAGCGAATAGCCGCTCTGCAATATCCCGGAAAGAATCCCCCGCAACCGCGGTGGAACGGATTCCATCGCCAGCGAAGCGCCAATGCCCCACTCCCCGCCCATCCCGATGCCATAGAGAGCGCGCATCACCAGGAAAAATGTGAGATTGGGCGAGAATCCGCATGCCAGCTCCACCACGGAAAAGAAAACCACGTTGACCATCAACGGGATGCGCCGGCCGTACCGGTCGGTCATCAGACCGAAGATGAGAGCCCCCACAGGCCGCATCACCAGCGTCACAAACAACGAGGCGATGATCGCCTCTTTTCCGACGTGAAATTCAGCAGCGAGCCTGTTAATCAGGAAGACGACAACAAAGAAGTCGAACGCGTCGAGCGTCCATCCCAGAAAGGATGCCGCCACCGCGTGCGCCTGGCCGGAACTCGAAAGCCCGGCCACTCCGCTGTCGCGATCCTTGTTAAACAACGGTACCCCCCATTGCTTCGCCAGTCACACGCTGCGAAATATCACGATAGAGCACCACGGCGCAAACAGCCGACATCGCCAGTAGCGCAATTCCGTTGGCCGTCTCGCCAAGGCAAAACTTGCCGATGCCGAACAGCGCAGCGTACACCATAGCGCAGCCCAGAACCCACGCCAGCAAATTTTTGCCAAGATCGCGCGTCTCGGGCAGCTCCGGAGCGAGCGCGGCGATGCGGCGCCAACCCGCGGCATGCGGCCGCACTTTCCTGTAAAAGCGCAGCAGAACTTCGGCGGGCTCGGCCGGCGTCAGCAACGTGACGGCAACCCACACGGCCGTCGTTACAGCCGTCGTCGCAAGCGTCGTCTTCGCAAAAACGACGGGCGCGCTGCCGACAAAGAATTGCCAGCGGTGCAGGATGAGCGTCATCGCCAGCGCCGTGGCCATCGCCGAAATTTCGCTCCACGCATTGATGCGCCACCAATACCAGCGCAGCAAATAAACTCCGCCGGTCCCCGCGCCGACCTCGAGCACCACTTCCCAGCCCTGGCTGATCGTCGCCAGCTGCGCCGAAACATACGCCGACGCCGCCACCAAAAGCAACGTCGCGATCCGCGAAATATTCACGTAATGTTTTTCAGTCGCATCGCGCCGGATGAACCGCCGGTAAAAATCCTCCACGAGATAAGAACTCCCCCAGTTGAGCTGCGTTGCAATCGTGGACATGAACGCCGCCATGAATCCCGCAATCAAGATTCCGCGCAGCGCGTGCGGCATATAGGTGGTCGCGACAAGCATGTAGCCCGATTCCGGATGCTGCAACCCAGGATACAGCGCCGCGGCGGCCAGCGCCGTCAGAATCCACGGCCACGGGCGCAGCGCGTAGTGCGCGACGTTGAACCACAACACCGAAAGCAATCCGTGCCGTTCATCGCGCGCGCTGAAAATTCGCTGCGCGATGTAACCGCCGCCCCCCGGCTCCGCTCCCGGATACCAGAACGCCCACCACTGCACTCCCAAATGCACGAGAAATGTGAGCACCGGCAGCGTCCACAAGGCTTCGCCCGTGAGCCCGCGCGAAAAATCCGGAAACATCGCAGTGATGCGCGACGCTCCGGGCCCCGCGGCGTCCCGCATCGCCGAAAGTTTCCCCAGCATCGCGTGCATGCCGCCCGCGCCCCGCACGCCATAATACGCGACCGCGATCACGATCCCCATCTTCAAAACGAATTGAAACAGATCGGTCCACAGCACGCCCCAAAGTCCGCCGAGCGAAACGTAAAATCCCGTGAACGGAATCAAGAAGAAAATGCAGATTGCGAGACTCGTAGTCTCGCTCTTGCCGAGCACGGATCCCACGATGCTCGTCATCGCCTTGGTCACCCAACCCAGGATCAGGCAATTCATCAGCAGCCCGAGATAAACGGCGCGAAACCCGCGCAGAAACGCGGCCGGTTTTCCTGCGTAGCGCATCTCCGCGAATTGCACGTCGGTGAGCAAGCCCGAGCGCCTCCACAGCCGCGCGAACAAAAACACGGTCATCATTCCCGACGGCAGAAAACTCCACCACAGCCAGTTGCCCGCGATCCCCTGCGTGTAGACAAGTCCCGTGACGACCAGCGGCGTGTCCGCCGCAAACGTCGTCGCCACCATCGAAGTCCCCGCGAGCCACCACGCCACCTGCCTCCCCGATACAAAATATTCCTCCGTGTTCCGGCTCGATCGCCGCCGAAAATAAATCCCCAGCACAAGCATCAGCAGCAGATATCCGGCGATCACGGCCCAGTCGACTAGCGTCAGTGTCATGAAGTGTCCGGCTACGGCGAATCCAAATCCAACTTGTTTTTCAGGAATCGGTTGTCAAGTGTCGTTGCAAGCCGTCGAAGTGTCAAACGAAAATAGAATCGCGCGTGTTCGGCCATCGAATTCGTGGAGTACAATGCCTCCCGCCATGTCCAATCCAGGAATGCAGCGGCCAGCCGCACTATGCCCTGCGGCGAATTCGGTGGCGAATGAATAAGTGGCCGCGCTCCATCGCGTCTCCGCGCGTCGTCAACATTGAAGATTTGCGCCGCCGGGCCGAGCGCCGCCTGCCGCGAGCCGTCTTCGATTATCTCGACGGCGGCGCCGAGAGCGAAATCATCACTGCGCGAAAACAATCGCGCCTTTGAATCCGTCACATTCCGCCCGCGCAATGCCATGGCCGTGCCGCAATGCGACCTGCGCACAAAAGTTTTGGGCGCCGAACTTTCTTTCCCCGCGATCCTCGCGCCCATTGGCTACAGCCGCCTCATTCACCCGGCCGGCGAATGCGCCGCCTCGCGCGGCGCCGGCGCGGCAGGCACTGCCTACATTCTCTCCACGATTGCCGGGCACAAACTCGAAGACGTGCGCGCCGCGTCGACTGGCCCAGTCTGGTATCAACTTTATTTGGTGGGAGGCCGCCCCGCCGCGGAAGCGGCGCTCGACCGCGCCTGGAAAGCAGGATTCTCAGCCTTGTTCGTCACGATCGACACGGGCACGGCGGGAATGCGCGAGCGCGACATCCGAAACGGCACCGGCCAGCTCATGGGCGGAAACTGGATCGGAATGATTCCGCATCTCTCTCAATTTTTCTCCCGCCCGGCGTGGGTCGCCGCGTATTTGATGGATGGCGGCCTGCACAAATTGCCGAATGTCGTCATCCCCGGGCAAGGACCGATGGCTCTGATCGACGTTGCCGCCGCCCTCTCGGAGTCGGTCGTGACGTGGCAGGATTTTCTATGGCTGCGGAAAGTGTGGCCCGGCCCAATCGTCGCCAAGGGCGTCCTCACCGGCGACGACGCCCGCCGTGCGATCGATGTGGGAGCCGCCGGCGTTGTCGTCTCCAATCACGGAGGCCGCCAGCTCGACGGCGTTTCCGCAACCCTGCGCGTCCTGCCGGAAATTGTGAAGGCCGTGAACGGCCAAATCGAAGTCCTGATGGACGGAGGCGTCCGCCGCGGCGGCGACATCATCAAGGCAATCTGCCTGGGCGCCCGCGCCGTCCTGGTAGGCCGCGCCTACGCCTACGGCCTGGCCGCCGCAGGAGAACCCGGCGTCACCAGAGCCATCGCAATCCTCCGCGCAGACCTGGAACGCACCATGAAACTGCTGGGATGCGCGTCTCTCAGCGACCTGGATCAAACCTACATAGACGTTCCGCGCGATTGGCCAGGCGCAAGTTGAGAATCAATAGTTGAGAGTTGAGCGCGATTACAAGTGAGATCGCAATCGTAAATTGCTGGCCAACCAGTCGCCCATCGCTGGTTCACGGGTCACGGGCCACGCTTCACGGGTCACGTCCAAAGGGGGGAGAAGGCCCCGGGTTCGTCAGGGGGATGCAAACCCGGGGCCGGGGGGTAAAACAGAAGCGGGGGCCGGAGTAAATTCAATCTCGAATCAAGCTGTAAGGGCGGGCTAGGACGTCGGCCCTACGATCAATCGGCACAGCCTGTACAATTCCTCGTACGTGAAAACCAAACGCAGGGCTGTTGTTCCTTCTTCCAAATGTCCCAGCCCGGACAGTTCACAAATCTCGCGCAATTGCTCTTTCGGCAGGCCCAGCAGATAAGCGGCTCTGCCCTCGTCTATAATTTCTCTTCGATTTGGCTCGTTGGTCATCCGATTCGTCCGTTTTATAAGCTCCATGTTTGGGGACCGGGATGAACGCCCTAGTTCATGACGATGCTGGCCCAGTTGTCCTGCTCCACGGCCAGAATCATCGGCTTGTAAATATCGATATCCCACGTATCGCCGATTCGAAAGCGCACCGCGCCATCCGATTCCCCCACAATGATTCCGCGCAGCGGCACGCGCAAATCTCCAGCAGCAACTTGCAGAATCACCGCTTGACCCACCCAGGATGCATAAGCGCTTGGCATCGTCCTGCCCCCCTTAAATCAATTAAGTTCCGTTCGAACAATTGCTATTTTCCATTCCACTCTCGCGCTTAACAATGGTACGGAGGCCACAATCCAATAGGAGAGAAGTACTGTTAGCCGTTGCGTCACAATTTCCGCGGCCTTGGCGGTACCAAGTACCCGAGTACCGAAAATCTGGCACTTCAGCTTTATTGCCGCCCCCGTACTAGCACGCCAAACTGGCTACATGACCGCCCTCCGTGGTCCCGAGCAAGATTTCAATCGGCAATCGGCAGCGGAGCTTCAAACGCGCCACGTTCCGGCTGGTTACGAGGGAACAGGGATCGCCCTGGCCTTGGGCGGCGGATTCTCCCGTGGCTTTGCCCACCTGGGTGTCCTGGAAGTCCTCGAACAAGAGCGCATCCCGGTCTCCGCCATCGTCGGCACCAGTATCGGGGCCTTACTTGGCGCAGCCTATGCGGACGGCATTTCCCTGCGCGACCTTTGCGATCTTGGAAGGCGCGTCCGCGTTCGAGATTTTCTCCGCTTTCATCAATCGGAGCAGGGAGAGCGGAGGAAGGATCGCATCGGCCAGTTCGTAAAAGAATGGTTTCGCGCCACCGCAGTGGAACAACTGCGCATCCCAACCGCGATAGTAACCACGGATCTCGACACGGGCGCGCCGTATGTATTCGCGACAGGGCCGCTCGAAGTGGCCATCCGCGCCAGCTGCGCCTTTCCGGGCTTGGTCAAACCCGTGGAGCACGAAGGCCGTCTGCTCGCCGACGGCTGTATTGCGGCGCCCGTACCCACAGCGATCGCCGCCAGAATCAACGGCGGCTGCGTGCTGGGAGTCAGCGTGGGTTCCAATGCGGCGAGTTCCTCTGCATCGGAAAGCGTGGTGAAAGTATTCGATCCCGGCTTCCGGGCTTCACATAGGAGCGCTCTGGAGCCTTCCTGGTCCCGGCATGCCGACATTCTGCTTGAACCTCTAGTGCACCACATCGATTGGAATGATTTCTCTCGCGTGGACGAAGCGTTCGCCGCGGGCGCCGAAGCCGCGCGCCTCGCCCTGCCCGCCCTTCGCGAACTACTCACCCGGCGTTCCCGATTGGCGCCGGGCCTGGGAGTGTCCTTCGATGCGGAAACAGGGTTGGCGTTATGAAGACCTCCCTGCTGATGCGGACGCTCATTGTCATGTTGGCGTTGGAGTGGGAACTCGGCAACCAGGATCCGGTCATTTTCTGTTACCGTATAGGAGTGGAGCCTGCGCGCGTCTTCCTCGGGAGATTCGGCAAGCGTCGGTGACAGCGTTTCGGCTGCGGGCTTTACTTGTCAATCTTGCGTTTTGAAAGGAAGCCCGCAAGACCCAATGATCGGTTCGCTCGCACATTTACTTCATTTCCTGTTCAATGTTAAAGGCCTGATCGAGTGGGGCGGCACACTGCTGGTGTGCATCATCGTCTTTATTGAAACAGGATTTTTCGTCGGATTTTTTCTTCCCGGTGATTCCCTGCTCGTCACGGCCGGCGTCTTCGCCGCCTCTGGACAGCTTCATATCTCGGAACTCCTGCTCCTGGTTCCCCTCTGCGCCATTGCGGGCGACCAGATCGGCTACTGGATTGGCAGGAAAGCAGGCCAAGCATTGTATCGGCGCGAGGATTCGCTGATCTTCCGCAAGAGCCACCTGGAACGCGCTCGCCAGTTCTACGAAAAATACGGCGGGAAAACCGTCATCCTAGCGCGTTTCATTCCCATCATCCGGACGTTTTGTCCACCAGTGGCAGGGGCGGCACAAATGCCGTACGGCCGCTATTTTGCCTACGACGTTGCGGGCGGATTTCTCTGGGGTGGTGGCATGGTCCTCGGCGGGTATTCTCTGGGCCGGCAAATCCCGAATATCAGCGAAAACATTCACTACGTCATCGCTGTGGTTATTTTCTTGTCGTTGCTTCCTCCCATCATTGGCTTCCTACGCTCCAGAAATTCGGGGTCGGCCAAGCCTTCTTCCCTTCCACACCCTGCACCACCCGAGCGTGACTAGCCGTGCCGTTTCTAGGACCTCCCATCGACAAAGCGCCGCGCGCCGTGATCTTTGACATCGGCCGAGTCATTATCCGCGTCGATCTGTCCCGTTCCATGGGCACGCTCGGCAAGCGCGACGGCCTGTCCCATATACAGGTCTTACGAGAACTGGAAGCGGATCCGCGCTGGCTGGATTGGCAAGAAGGCCGGATGACACCGCGCGACTGGCACGCGCACCTTTCTAAAAAACTCCATTTTTCCTACGGCTTTGAGGAATTCTGCGGGATTTGGAATGGCGTTCTCGATCCCGCACCTATCTTGCCGGATCTCCTGTTCGAACGCCTCGCAACAAGATGCCGCCTCGCCCTGCTTTCGAATACCGACCCCATCCACGTGGCGCACATCGAGGCCAATTACCCATTTGTGCGCCACTTCCCAGTACGCGTCTACTCCTGCCGCGTAGGATCGAGCAAGCCCTCGCCGATGATCTATCACCACGCACTCAGAGAAGTCGGCGCCCTTCCCGATGAAGCAATATTCATCGACGACATACTTGAGAATGTATTCGGCGCCGCCAGCGTAGGCATCAACGCCTTCCACTTCACTTCCGCGGATGAACTTCTCGCCGAATTTTCACGCCTGGGACTTTGGGAATCTTGACTTGCGGGGAAAGTTCCCGCCGCCGTCGCACTAAAATGACCAAAAATTAATCAGAATTCCCTTGACATCTGAAACGTGATGTATGTATTTACTCTCATACTAACGTATGCATTATTGTATCGCAAGGTAGATATTGAACTTTAAGATGTCGGGATCACGTTCGATGCGGGATTTAGCTGCAGAGCGAGCTCAGGCAGCGGGAGTGGCGGAGTCATTATGGCTACTTTTTTCTGCGAGTGTTGTCGCAAGGAAACTAACTTCATGCCGATCCGCAAGACGATTCTGATCGCGGGAGTTAGTCGCTCCACGGTTTACTACTGGATGGAGCATGCGTGGATCCATTGGCGAGAATTGCCGAGCGGCCGGCGTATCATCTGCCAAGAGTCACTGAGCCACCAAGCCCGGGAGATGGATTCCGATTCGGCAATCGTCGCAAAGAACTCGTCCGAAAGTGTCCGAAATCGTCCTAGCTCGTCCAATCCGGTAGGTTGACATCGCGTTTGTTGCGGCCTATCGTTCGCGCCTCGAAGATCTGAATTTAGCGCGAATGGAGATTTCACATGACACGTCAGCTGAGGGTTGCCGTTCTTTCAGGTCTGTTCCTGCTGTCTTCCCTGGCGATGGTTCATTCCGTCAAAGCGCAAAACGCGCCGCCCGTGACACCCATGCCGGTCATGGATCAGATGACCAATATCCCCTACTTCACGCTGCGCGATGGGATGAGTTCCACGCTTACTCTCCAAAACCTTGCACCGACGCCGACCAAGGTTACGGTAACCATCTTCAATACTGCCGGGCAGGCCCATGTCTTGGACCCGATCATCCTGGACCCACACTCATTCAAGGAAGTTCAGTTAGCGGAAGTCGCTCCGCAAGGCTTCGATTCCGGCAACATCGAAGTCGCTTTTAACGGCATATCCATGGTGGTCACTTGTCAGGTGAGCGTCTTCTCATTGGAACAGCGGGTCTCTTTCGAATCGCGCGAACAAGACATGATGGATTTCGAATCCACGAACTTGGCCGGAATTGTGTCGTTGCCAAAAGGCGCAGACGGTTTCCTCGCTGTCACCAACGTGTCGAAAAACACGCTCAAATATCAATTAGCGGCGGGATCGATGGAAAAAACCGCCACGCTCTTGCCCCGCGAGACGCGACTGATAAAATTGAATGAGGACGACCTTGCCGCGCCGACCCTCGTTAAACTTCAGCAAAACGGATTGCCGGGCGATCTGATAACAACGGGATACGTGCTGAACCGAAAGGATGGATATTCTTCTAATTTCTTCATGGTTGATCCCGGAATCATGCGATCCAGCGTGCTGGCAGGGGCGCATTTCCGTGCTGGGCAGCCGGACCCGAGCGAAGGTTTCCCCGAAGGCACTCGATTTAGTTCCCCGCTGCTGCTTGCCAATGTGAGCGCAAAACCAATCGTGGCGCACGTATCGGTGGATTACACTGTGCGGGAAAAGGTTCCGATGACGCCTATCAATCCCAATGACGCCGAGGCCACGGAGGAGGTGTTCAAAAAGACGGTCGCGGTAAAAACCCTGACGATAGCGCCGGGAGATGTGCAGCGCGTCGAATTGTCCGATGCGCTTGGCGGGGTTGGACAAATTGCGGAGGCTGGCGTAGACATTGCATACGATGCCGCGCCAGGTTCCGTCATCGGGCAGCTTACCAGCGTGGACCAGAGCAGCGACTACGCATTTGAAGTGCCCGTCAAAGACCCCGACGCGATGAATGCAATGATGGAGAGCATTTATCCGTGGACCGTAGAAAAGGGCACACTGACTGTATTACACCTGAAGAATACGACGAATAAAACTGTGGCAGCGGGAGTGCTGATTCGCTTTGATGGTGGAGTCTACAATCCGGATAAATTCGAGCTTCAGCCATACCAAACCATCGACCTGGACATCCAGAAATTGAAGGACTCTAAGAAGCCGGATGTTCTAGGGCATGTTTTTCCTGCGAGCGCGACTCACGGACAGTTGGACTGGTTTCAGATAACTCCGAACACCATGATTGGACGGGCCGAGGGTACGGATGTGGGAGCAGGAATCGCCAGTAGCTTTAGCTGTCAATCTGACTGCTGCGGTTATTTTACCCAAGAATATACATTGCTCCCTTATCCGATGAACGGCCTTGTGGGAGGCTCCAGTGCATTCTCAGCGGATGAACTCTATGAAAACTGTTACGGCTCCGTATTCTATTACACAAACCAGCAGTCCTCGGCCACTTCTTGGTACTCGGGTAACACGTCCGTGGTTACAGTGAACAGTTCCGGGCAAACCTCATTCAAGGGACCAGGATTGACCACGGTCAATGCCGTCTTCCCAATCGATTATTACAATTACAACAGCCGCGGGGAGTGCACATTGTACCCGAGCACTAACACAGCGGTCGGGACAGTGAATGTTAATCCTCCGGACCACATAAAAGTGCTAAATGACCTCAATACTTTCCCTCAATGCCCTCCAGGTACTGGGCCGGCTGTTAAGGTTCGCCAAATTTCGGTGAACCTTACGGATGTAAACAGCGCACTCGTGCAGCAGAACTATTACACGATGGAGACGTATTCTAACCCAACATCACCGACTAGCTCGTGTCCTTCTCCTTGGAATGTAGCGCCGAAGGCTTCGGGATGTGGACTTACGACAACAGGGTATTGCCCAACTTGCACGGGGGCCTGGACCGACACTTTGTCCGTAACCGGTGAGTCTAGTTTTTGTACCAGCGGAATTTCACCGGCTAGTGGGTGTGGATTCAGCGAAACGTCTACTTGGTCTATGTGTTCCTTCGGTTTGGCGAATGCCGTCTGGACTTCCGTCCGTAGCACGCTTAGTAACAACATAACCGTAGCTGGAAACTCCGGCCAATACCCCACAGGGACGATTCTCCACTAGGAGATGCAAATGCCTTTGACCAAACGCGCGTTGACGACCGTTTTGTTGTTTATCATTTTTTCTCTTTCAGCTACCGCTACCGGCAGCGCCCAGGATCAGAAGGCTTCGACCGGTTCGATCCAAGGCGTAGTTCTGGATCGGGATGGTAAGCCGATTACAGGCGCAACTGTTTATGCTCTTCCCGAGGAAGATATGCGGAGACCGGTTGCCTCCGCGACTACCGATACCGCAGGCAAATTTACCCTAAATGACCTTCCGGCAGGCGTCGTTTACGTTTATGCCTACAAGGAAACCGACGGTTACGCGGATGGATTTTCAAATTTCTTTGCGATTCCCAACGATCAGTCCTTAGTAAGCGTAAAGGTCGAACGGGGACATATTGCCACTCTAACCATCAAACGAACGGCCAAGGCAGCCTATCTGAACTTCAAAGTCACGGATGAAAAAGGTCAGCGCGTACCTGCAAGCCTAACGCTCACGCGATACGACCAGCCGGAAGAACCCTATGGAACCGCCACAAACCTGGATGGAGAGAAGTCCATGTTGGTTCCTGCCGTCCCGTTTCGCGTCACGGTTGACGCGGATGGATATGAAACATGGCATTACGGAGGAGCGAATTATGCGGGCAAAGGCGGGCTAATCGTTCTCAAGCCCGGCCAAACTTTTAATCTGGCTGTGCGACTGCGCAAGAAGTAAGAATCGAGATCGTGAAAACGAGGCTCCACATGCGAATCAAAGCGATGACGTTGCTGTTGCTCTGTTTTGGCCTGAGTCAATTCGGCTACGCGCAAGCGCAGAGCCAAGCGAAAGATCAGCCGCAGAGCGATCTCTCTGCACTGCGGACAGATGTCAGGGCGCTCCAAGCCGAGCAGCAACAGATCATCACCAGGCTGGACGAATTGAAGCAGCTTCTCCAACCGAACGGGCAGCCTGTACGCCCACAACCACCGAGCACCCTGGATATTCACGGAGAGATGTTCAGAGGAGACAGAGGCGCTCGCGTGGCGATCATCGAATACGCCGATTTCGAGTGTCCGTATTGCGGAGAATACGAACGAAAAACCTTTCCGCAAATCCTCAGCGATTACATTGAAACTGGCAAGGTCAAATACTTCTATCGAGACCTTCCGCTGCCGATGCACGCTCGCGCGTTGCCCGCCGCCCGTGCTGCCCGCTGCGCGGGCGAGCAAGGCAAATTCTGGGAAATGCACGACAGCCTGTTTGCCAAGCAGAATGCGCTTTCCGCCCCGGCGTTGCTCGACCGCGCACAGACGCTCGGCCTGGACACGGCGAAGTTCACCGAATGCCTGTCCAGCGAGAAATACACGGCGGACATTCAGAAAAGCGTTTCGGAAGCGCAGAGGTTGGGAGTTGAGGGAACGCCAACATTTTTTCTTGGTGTTGTCGAACCAAGTGGCGAGGTAACCATCGACAAGCGGTTTCAGGGTGGGGCACCGTTCGATGTGTTCAAGACCGCGATTGATGCGCTGCTTGCCCCGAACGGCCAGGAAGTGGTGTCTACTCACTAGGCTTTAGGCGACACGTCCCCGCACAGAAAGGTCATCAGATGAACGCTACTTGTGTGCGTTGGTGCATTGGTGTGCTTGTTTGTTGCTGGGCGCTGACTGCGGGCGTGCCCGAAGGCCGCTCGCAAATTGGGAAAGAGGTCGCCATTCCACGACACCTGCAGGATGGCGAAGAGTATCAGATCACCATTCCGCAACTCATTGCGTTCGGCGAGAAACTCTTTACGGCCAAGTGGACGATCCAGGAAGGTGAGGGCAGGCCGAATATAAAAGGCACCGCTGCCGGCCCACCGCTTTCGAATCCAAGCGAACCGCTCGTCTTCCCGCGCAACTTCAACAGAATCTCCGGTCCGGACTCAAATTCCTGTTCGGGATGCCATAACGAGCCGGTCATCGGCGGGGGCGGCGACCATGTGACGGATGTCTTCGTGCTCGGGCAGAGGTTCGATTTCGTCACCTTCAACCGAAGCGACACCAGCTTTACCCAGGGCGCTTTCGATGAGCGTGGGGAACCGGTAACGCTTCAGAACGTCGCCAACGAGCGCAAGACAATCGGCATGAACGGCTCAGGCTTCATCGAGATGCTGGCGCGCCAGATGACCGATGACTTACAAACGATCCGCAATGCGACCGCGCCAGGCACGACCCAGGCACTTGTCACGAAAGGTGTTTCGTTTGGAACGCTCTCGCGCCGGATGGACGGCACATGGGATACGTCAAGCGTCCAGGGCATGCCAGCGCCGAGCCTTGCTTCGGCAGACTCGGCCCATCCGCCGAGCCTGATTATCATGCCGTTCCACCAAGCTGGTGCGGTGATCTCGTTACGGCAGTTCACCAACAACGCATTCCCGCAACACCACGGAATGCAGCCCGAGGAGCGCGTTGGCATCGGAGTTGATGAAGATGGCGACGGTTTCTCGAACGAGTTAACGCGCGCGGATATCACCGCCGTAGCGGTTTATCAGGCAACGCTGCCCGTGCCTGGCCGCGTGATTCCCGACGACCCGGATGTGAAGGAAGCCGTACACCGAGGCGAGCAAGTGTTTTCCAATATCGGTTGTGCTGGTTGCCATATTCCCAGGCTTCCGCTCGTTGACAAAGGATGGATCTACTCGGAGCCGAACCCCTTCAACCCCTCCGGCAATCTTCGCGTGGGAGACGCGCCCACTCTTTCTGTCGATCTCACGAGTGACGATCTACCTGGTCCGCGGCTGAAACCCGATGTACACGGTATCGTGTGGGTGCCTGCCTTCACCGATCTGAAACTTCACGACATCACAATGGGTCCTACGGACCCCAACGCTGAACCACTTGACCAGAATCAACCCGCTGGCACACCGAAGTTCTTCGCAGGCAATACGAGGTTCATTACGCGAAAACTATGGGGTGTCGCCAACTCCGGACCATTCATGCACCACGGAAAGTTCACAACGATGCGGGAGGCCATACTTGCTCATTCAGGTGAAGCACTAGGATCGCGCGAAAGCTTTGAGGCGCTTGGCTCTTCCGACCGGGATCGCGTCATCGAGTATTTGAAAACCCTTCAGGTTCTACCTCCCGACACTAAAAAATTGACCGTGAGCGAAAATGACAACGGTCGATCCCAGGGGCAACACCCAAATTAAATCCATTGGAAACATTGCAATGCCCGGCCTCGAGCAGGCCTCCTGCCCTTGCGAGAACTCTCCAGGCTCACTTTTCAATCCTTCCCTCATATCCAGAAAACTCCTAGAGCGCGTAAAGTTTGCACGGACCTGTTAATCATTCAGAAGATAGGGGCAGAAATATCCCCTTCGTTTTCATTTTGATACGCGCTGCCTGTCCAAATGGCCACTTGGCGTCTGGCGTGCATATTCCTAAAGCAGAGTTGGTAATTCAAAGGGGGGAATATGGCAGATGAAATGGATCGTTCCGCTAGCAGCAACCGTGGCGTACCCGGGTGGGTGATCGCGGCGGTCGCTGTCCTTGGAGTTGTGGCTTTGGTAGGGCTCGTCATGGCGCACAATGCCTCGACGCAGACCACGGAAGCGCAGCAATCGTTCGATACCAAAGTAAAGGCCATCCAGACGGATTTCACCGGCCAGATCGCCCAATTGCAGCAGCACCAGGCGCAGGTCGATACGACCAACGCCGGCTTGCAGAGCGACCTGACTGTGGTGACCAAGCGTCTCCGCCTCACACAGAGCGACCTGAAGAAGGCGCGTGACGAAGCCGAAGCGATTCGCACCGAAGACCAACAGAAGATTGCCGAAGTGGATGCCGCCGCCAAGACCGAGCTAGCCACCAAGGCCAGCACGGATGACGTCAAGGGCGTGGACGGCAAAGTAGATGTCGTCCGCACGGATCTCACCGGCACACAGAATGATCTGAAAATGGCGCGCAGCGAACTGGGCACTCTGATCGCGCGCAACCATGAAGATGTGGAACAGCTCCGCCGCCTCGGCGAGCGCGACTACATCGAATTCACCATCGACGCCAAGAACAAGCCGCAAAAGGTCGGCAGCTTTGTCGTCGAACTGCGCGGCACCAACCCGACCAAGAAGCGCTACAACGTCGCCTTGGTTGTGGATGATTCCCGCATCGAAAAGAAGAATCTGCCGGTCAATGAGCCGATCTTCTTCCACCAGGGCAGCGATCGCCGCCCATTGGAACTGGTCGTCAACACCGTAGCCAAGGATAAGGTGACCGGCTACATCAGCGTCCCCAAAGCCGCTGGCGCTCAATCCGCATCGAGCGATTAGCGGGGATGGATGAGTCCGGGTGCTGTTTCAGTGCCCGGACACGCATTTCGGCGGGCAGGGCGCGGGGGTGCCCTGTCCGCCGTTGTCGTTTTGAGAGGTGATTCATCATTTGTGAAAAGCTCACCCGGGCTAGAAATCTCCTGCAGGAAAATCCAACCAGTACCTTTAACGACGGCTAAATACCCCGCTTCCAAGCTTCGGCGTCTCACGTTACACTGCTTAGCGTCTTGCTTGCCCCTCGTCATCTGATCTTTACCGCGCTCGAAGGCGCCCTGGTCGATCCGCGCACGGAATCTTTTGCGGGCGCGGAAGAAGCCTTGTCGGAACTCGAACGGCGAAAAATCGCCTTCGTTTTGCTCACTTCGCGCACCCGCGAGGAAATCGATCCCATCCGCCGCAAGATGGGGCACAACCACCCATTCGTCACCGAAAATGGCGGTGGGATCTTCTTTCCGGATGGCTACTTCAGTCTGCGGATTCCGGGCGCCGTGCGCACGGCGCGCTATCTCAGCATCGCCCAGGGACGGCCATACGCGGAAGTCTGCGAGGCGCTCGACGAGATCGCGGAGGAATGCGCCGTGGGGGTCGCCGGCTTCCATCACATGAGCCTTCGCGAGATTGCCGACAATACCGGCCTGCGCCCGCGAAGCGCCGAGCTGGCCCGCGCCCGGGAATTCGACGAACCGTTCTATTTCACTTCCGCTGATGACAAGGCTATAGCCCGGTTTGTGGAAACCGCGCGCGAACGCGGTTTCGATACGCGGCGCGGCCAGACCTTCTGGCACCTTTCCTCCAAGTGCGACGCGGCGCGCGCGGTGCGCACCCTCGCGCAGTTGTTCCGGGAAGCGACGCACATCAAGCTGCGGCTCGTTGGAATCGGAGGCGGGGAGCAGGATCTGCCCTGGCTCCGCGCCGTGGATCAGGCCATCCTTCTTCCGGACACGCGCGAATCTGCCAAGCCTTCGGGGGAGCCCCAAGAAAATCCAGGCCGGACAAGGACAATTGTCATGGGAGATGCGCCTGGAGCCGCTGGATGGAACAGCGCAATTCTAAATATTATCGGCTAGTCTCAGTACTAACAGTACTTTTTGAAGGAAGAATCTGTTTTCCCTGAGTGGTAATTCGCGGACTCTTTTGCACTGCCTTCAGTAACCATTCACGCTCGATAGTTTTGGGCGAGCGAAGCTAATCCGCACATCTGAATCGATTTACGGATTTATATGGACTCCCCGCTGCGTGGCCCCAGTCTTGCCATAGCCTACACGTCATGAGGCGAATGGAGAGTCGCTTCGGCGCTCGCGACGAGGCACCTGCGAGCTAACCAGCACCCGGTTTGGCGGCATGGCACGACGGTCTGCCAGCCACCAGCCTGAGTCGATTTTTTACTCTTTCCCTACCGGGGGAATGAGCATGGGCGGCGCGGAAGCAACGGCGCCGCCCATTTTTTCTAGAGAAACATTCGCTAATATTCAGGCACAGCGTTTGAAGAAATCGTGTATTATTACGTGCGAGTCACGAATCGTGACGGAGAATTCTCATGAAAAAACTTTGCCGTACCACGTTTTTGTCCGTCATAGCTTGGTTCGCCATCCAGCCCGCGACGCTCTTCGTCCCGAGTGCGTCCGCAGCGGCGGTTCCTGCGGCTGCTTCAAAGTCCACAAAGAAAACCAAGCACAAAAACAGGAAGCTAAAGATTCTGAAGGGTCGCCACGGCAAGCATAGTCGAAAGCCAGCCTAGCCCACATTTCTTTCCCGCGAACGACGTTCTCCCCGCCGCGGCGGGCGTAATGCAACACGCCATTCGGGAGATTGGCGTTCCCGGTGGTAAAAACCAAAACGGGGAACCTGGCGGCTCCCCGTTTCAGCGCTTTTGTTTTCGCCGTCGCGGCGCTGATTAGCGCCTCTGGCGGTACGCACCGCGTGCGCGGTGTGATGGTAGCTGTCGCTGTTCTAAGCCCGGTGGAGTCATCCTCGCCTCCGCAGCTTTTCGAACAACAATTCCCTTCTACGCCTATGACGGAGCTTTGGCAAGCGCGCCTTTGTAATTTCCACAGGGAGTGAATTCGGCGAGACTTACTCTATATAAATCTATTATTTTCTGGTGGATACGTGAGAAACGCGATGACGGGCTTATTTTACGAATAGACCTTCGCGAAGTTGATCGCGCCCGACAAACATCTTGGAGGAACGGTACCGGGAAAACAGGTTTGAAATTTCCCGGTTCTGAAAAACGCGTTGCGGCTGGAAGGGGCAGGATGCCGGAATCAATTCCAGATTTTGGCCGTCCAGGACGCGGTACCGATGGAAGATGATCGGCTTCCGCGTGTGGAACATGGAGAAGACGACGCCTCCGTCGCGCACGAGCGACGTAATGCGCGCGGCAAGTTTCGTCATAAGA
The DNA here is from genome assembly GCA_963832265.1 of uncultured Acidobacteriota bacterium. Lineage (GTDB taxonomy): Bacteria > Acidobacteriota > Terriglobia > Acidiferrales > UBA7541 > Palsa-360. The sequence goes on along the minus strand of CAWHTN010000020.1, from coordinate 411,289 downwards.
TCGGTATCGAGGTAATCCAGAATATCCCACATGAGCACGGCATCGAAGGTGTCGTCGGGATACAGCATCGTGGTCTCGAGAAACCTCTTCGCGCGTGCTTCCGGCAACAGCTCGGACTTGTCCGCACCGGCCGGAAGCTTCTTCGCCCGCTGGGCTTCCTCTTCCAGGAAATATTGCCAGGTGGCCAGCAAATCCTCGGTGTAGACCTTAAAGCCGCGCTCGATGAAAAAGGTAATCGTGGTTTGCCGAGCCGGGCCCAGATCCAACAAATGGCCGTGGCCAATTCCCTCGAGTTGCCAGAGAAACTCCTTGAGGCCATTGGACTGGCGCCCGGACTTCTGCTGAACGCCTGGCGTAGGAGGCGGCGGGCCGGCGGCATTCGCGAGGGCCACCTTCGTAGCGGGGTGGACATTCCCCGGCGGCGATTGCCTTTGCGGCAACGGCTGAAACTGGCCCGGCCGCGCTTTGCCGAAAAAATTCATTTTAGTTCCCGTTTTCTACGCTTGCCTTCATGGCCACGGCTTGCGGCATTGCCGTCGTGTTCCCGGAAGGCTTCGCGCCTGCACGATTGTTCTGAGAGCCGTCCCCGCGGGCGATCTCTACTTTACTGTGAATTTGCGCCCCTTCTCCAATGGCGATCCGCAAGGTCGCGATATCGCCCCGGACTTCGCCGGTGGACCCAATTTCCACCCGCTCGCGGCCCCGAAGTGCGCCCGGTCACTTTTCCGCGGACGATAATCTCGCGCGCATCGACGTCCGCCGAAATCTTGCCGTGCGGCCCGACGGTGACGCGGCCATTGGTCAGATGGATTGTACCCTGAACCTCGCCATCGATGTACAGGTCATCGCTGCCGCGTACTTCGCCCTTTATCAATAATGTCGATGTAATGATTCCCCCCGAGGGTTGCACCACTTCCGCGGTGAGCCCCGCAACGCTCCGTACCACTGGCTGCTCGGCTCGCGGCGCCGAGGTCGGCGCAGGCGTCGTTGTAGGAGCTTCGGCGGCAGGCGCCGCAGGCTTTGCATCTTCTGGTTTACGCCACATAATTTTCCCCCGACCGAAAACTCCGTAGCCACAGGCTGGGGTCATTGCAAAGGCAGCCCGGAGAGGACGGTAACTTGCGAACTATAGTATGCAACTGTGCCCGTGGGCTAACCCCGCGAACCTGCCGTGTTTCCAATCCGATACGGGAGGGGGAAGCGGAAGCCACTTGGCGCCTCTGTATAGCCCGCTGCCCATCTGCTTCGTGCGGGTGAAATCACGAATGCAGTGTCACTCTCAGCCGCCGGATTGGACCGTCAATTCCCACCTCGCGACCAGGTAGCCCGCCAGTTCGGTCATGAAGAGCTTTTGTCCCTGGCGCGTTTCCCACCAGCGCGAAGGATCAAATTGAGAATCGCGCGCGCCGCTCACGCGAAAGCTGACGCTCGGGGGAAGAACTCTTCCATAAATGAACCGTGCGCGGCGCGCATGATAGTTCGAGGTGACCACCAGAACCCGCTTCCATCCACGGGTCTTGATGAGCCGCGCGGCTTCGAACGCCTCATCCCGCGTGTTTTCGCCTCGGTGCGCCAGCTTCACAATCGATGCGGCGGGCACGCCAAACGATTCGAGGTCGTGTGCCATCACATCCGCTATGCTGACGTTCTGGCGCAGCATGCGGCCGCTTGCTACTACCACGGGTGCAACGCCTTCGCGGTATAGCTCCGCCGCATGAAAGGCGCGATCGGCCGCGTAGTTGTCGTCGCCGAGGACAATCAGCGCATCGGATGGCGCGGACGGTTCGTCCACCACCCAAAACTGCCCGGCCACGCGCATCAGCGGGTGCCGGGCGACGTAGACCAGGGTGAGAAATCCGAAGAAAAATAACAGGAATAATAACCGGAAGAAGATGCCGCCGTGTTCGAAGCGTCTCAAGGGATAGGGTCCAGTTTGCGCAGTCGCTCGGCAGCGTCTTCCGGCAGGATGGCGTTGTAATAAACTTCCTTGATGCTGTAGGACTTGCTTCGTGTTTCCACGATGGGCAGGATTTCGATATGCCAGTGATAATCGTCGGCAATAGTTTTCCAATATTGGGTGGAGGTTTCACCCTTGGGGTGGATGATATTGGGCGAGGTATGGACGACCAGATGGTACGCGGGGGCGATCAGGCGAATCCGCCTGAGAATGCGGCGCAATAGCGCCGCCAGATGCTTCCGGTTTGCGCCCGGGGTCGGCTGCTCAAACATGTAATTGTGCCGGCGACTCAGGATCCAAACTTCATAAGGAACGCGCGAGGCATAGGGGCATAGCGCGACGAAGTTTCCCTGCGTGTCGACGATGCGCTTTTTCTGGCGCTCTTCCTGTTTGATAATGTCGCAAAAAACGCAGCGTTCTTTTTCTTTATACCATTCCCGCGCGGCGCGGAGTTCGTAGAGAACTCTCCTGGGCATGAAGGTCGTCGCGGTAATTTGCGAATGGGCGTGAGAGCCTTCCTGGCCGGCGAGGGGGCCATAATTCTTGTAAATGGAAACATACTTGAACCGGCGATCGCGCTTCAAATCCTCGACGCGTTGCATCCAGGCTTGCATGACAAGCAGAATCTGATCGTCGGTCAGATCCTCGAGCTTGCGGTTGTGCTCGGGCGTCTCAATGACGATTTCATCCGCGCCCACCGGCTGCATCTGGTCGTAGATTCCGTCGGCCCGGCGCGAAGGGTCGCCCTCCACGCGATAGAGCGGGTCTGGGTGCGGGAACACGCTGACTTGCGGCGGTCCTTGAGGAGGCAGGCGAAGAAGAGCGGTCTTGGAATTGGTTTTCTCGGGACAAAACGGACAGCCGCCCGTGGTTTCGCAGGTGTCTTCCCGGTGTCCCACGATGACCCAACTGCGCGTGATGGGATCTTTACGAAGTTCCATGGAAGGATTCTAAGTCAAGGCGATGGATTGCAGAAGGATTCATTCGGCTCGAGAAGGAAATTTCACGGAAATGTAGTGCTGGCGCCTCGCCAACATTTGCGTGGATGAGGCCGGAAAAATCGCCGGCGAGACGCCATGCTACGGAAATCCCCGGACCGCAGATCATACCGCGTGTACCGCGCGGGCGTGGGGCCTTCCTCCAGGCGGTGCCGGTCCCAGATCGCGCCCTCGCGGGAGTAGGATGCCATCTCGAAGTCCTGCGTAAGCTCGAGGCAGTCGGTCGGGCAAGCATCTTCGCAAAGCCCGCAAAACATGCAGCGCGAAGTGTCGTAGGTGAAGTTGGTCAACACTTTGCGGCGAGTCGCGTCATCGCGATGCCAGCCGACCACGATCAAATTTTCAGGGCAGGCCAGCGCGCACAGGTTGCATGCAATGCAAAGCGTTTCGCCCGTCTCCGGATTCATGTTCAGGCGCGGCGCGCCGCGGTATCGCTCCGCGACCATCGGGCGCTCCAGCGGATACTGCTCCGTGTAGACGTTCTTCGGATTCTGCGTCCGAAACGTCAGGATCATGCCCTTCCAGAAATCCGCCAGGAACAGCCGCTTCAGGAATGAGTTCATGACGTTAGTCTGTCGAGGAAGCGCGTGATTGTCAAGAGGGGCCTGGGGTTGCGAAAGTATCACCAAATGAAACAATTGCGCGAAAGATTGCCCTGAAGGCCCTTCGGCAAAATTTCAGCGTGGCCAATCTTGAGCACCGTGCAGGATTCTGAGGATATACGTGGCGTCGCCCATAACTTGATAAACGACAATGTACGGCAATGGTGTGAGCACCAATTCGCGTGTTCCCTCCTTTTTGCCTGGGCGACCCAGGTTCGGGTAGGTTTTAAGGCTAGACGGCGCTTCGTAGATTTTGCGAATTAACTGAGCAGCTTTTTGCGGGGATTTTTCGAAGAGGTATTCAGCAATTCCTTCCAGGTCATCTGCGGCCGCCGTGGTCCAGCGGAGCCGCATTAGGCGCGACGCTGTTTTTCACGAATTAGGTTTTCCACTTTGGCCACGACTTGTTCATGTTCAAGCACTTCCCCACGTTCGACCTGGGCCAAGCCCTTTTCGACCTGTCGAACAAACCACTCGTCGTAACCGACTAAACGCTCGACGGCCTCGTTCACCAATGATTCAGGAGCACGGCCTTGTTGTGCTGCAATGCGATCGAGTTTCGCTTGGAGCTCAGGAGGAAGATTCACTTGCATGTTGTAAGTGTAGAAGGGTGTCACGAATCTGTCAAAGCGATTCCCGCCGAAGACTAGACTATACTCGCGATCCCAAAATGACGGATTGCGACCGTTTCGCTTGACTAAATTTTCCTGCGTTCAGGTTTTGTTGCGCAGTGTATAATTTCCGCCAAAGCTAACTTTAAACAAGCGCGTCCCGACGCAGGGGAGGGGTTTCGAAATGCGAAATCGTTTGATGGGAATTGTCCTTGGGCTCTTCATTGTATTGAGTGGTTCCGCAAACGTTTCCGCTCAGACCAAGGAGACGGCCGCACCGGCGAAGGCCGCTAGTTCAAGCAACACACCGGACTTGTCGGGAGTCTGGATGCGGGACGCCCCTCCGGCCACGGCGATGCAATACTGGATTTATGAGCTCAATCAGGAAGAACCGCCCATGACGGAATGGGGTAAGGCGCAATTCAAAGCGGCCAAGTCTTCCTTTGGATCTCATGAGTATCCGCTGGAGGAAACCAACGATCCCGTTTTGCGAAACTGTTTTCCGCCCGGCGTGCCTCGCGTTTATATGCATCCCTTCCCCTTTCAATTTATCCAGACGCCTGGAGAAGTTGTGATGCTCTTCGAGGTCGATTCCCTGCGACGGGAGATTTATACAGACGGAAAGCCGCGCGATCCCGATCTGGTTCCCTTGTGGATGGGAAGTTCGATCGGGCATTGGGAGGGAGACACGCTGGTCGTCGACACCGCCAACTTCAACGACCGGACTTGGATTGACCGAATCGGCCACCCGCACAGCGACCAATTGCACGTGGTCGAGCGCTTCCGGCGCACGGCGCACGATCACCTGGTGGACGACATCACCATCGACGATCCGAAGGCGTACACAAAACCCTGGACGGCGCGGCTGGAATTCAAGCTGAGGCCGTGGAAGCTGACGGAACAGTTTTGCGAGGATGGCGAGAGTTTCCTGGGGCTCGAAAAAAAGGAAGCGTCCCAAGGAAAGTAGGCGCTACATTTTGCGCCGGCGAACTTGCCGCTCTCGCGTGGGCCGCCGCCGAGCGGTCATTTAGGCATTGACATCGCTGGGATCGCGGTAGATATTTTTGATAATTCGTTTTTTCTAGCGCAGGACAGCAATTTTGACAGTCGAGCTTCTAAATTCAGCAGGTGCATTCAGGAGGATCCGAATGAAGAAGTTGGCACTCTTTCTGGTCACAATAGTTTGTGTTGTTTTAATTTCAGCCCCGCTTCCGGCGCATCATGGAGAGGCCAACTACGATACGGAGAAGACTGTAACCGTCAAGGGCACCGTGACGGACTTTCAATTCGTCAATCCCCACGTGCAAATCACCATCGACGTGAAGAATGACAAGGGGGAGAGCGAAAAGTGGGTTGGAGAAGCACGCAGCCCGGCGATGCTCTCTCGCTACGGCGGATGGGACAAGAACACGATCAAGATCGGCGACGTGGTTACGTTCTACGGTCACCGAACCAAGAATGGCACGCCCTTCATGCGCCTCGAAAAAATAGTGATGGCGGACGGCAAGGAACATGCTGAGCTGTAGGGGCGTCGTACTACCAACTCGATCCTCTGTGCTCGCTTGGATCTAGTTGGTGCCCAGGAGTGTGTCGGTCAACGGCTGGATGTAGCGGCCCATGGTGATTACCGCGAACCACAAGAACAAAGAACTCGCGGCGATGAGCTTTGCGGAAATCGGAGCATCTTCCCCAGCGCCAAGATTCTCGACTTCGCCGAAAACGTTCGTCAAATAGAACGCCGCGGCATTCAATCCAAGCAGCAACAGGGCCAGGATCTTCAGCCACAATGCAATACTGAAAATGTAATTTTCGGGCCGGCCGGCAAAAGCCAGCAGGCCCGTAACTATATTGACGGCCAATCCGGCCAAGCCCCAGGGAAGGAGCCGGTGTAATGGCGCGATCGGAAGCTGCTTCAAAAATCCCATGATGCGTATGTCAAAAAGTCCAACCGTCCCGACGATCAGGATGAGCCCGAGAAAATGCGCCGCCATCATGAACGTCCACCACCACTTGCTGTAGGTCATGGCGTCGCTGAACTTGTCCGGGTCCGGCTCAAACTTGGCTATGAATCCCCCGATGGTTCCTTCCGTTATTGCTGCTGGTGCGGCGATTGTCGCTTCCGCCCCCGGGCGAAGTTCCGGATGGCGGATGTCGCCACCCGTGTTCCCGGTTCTGGCCATGACGACTGCCGTCAGGAGCGAAAAAAGCAGCACGGCGGAAACGTTCCAGCGCGACGGACGCGCGGCCGTTTGAGATTGCCAGAGTCCGATCAAAGCGAGGGCGCCAGTCAACTCCATAAACCACAAGGACAGCAGGGCCGAGCCCTCGTGCCTGCTGATTAAGGCGTCCGACACACCGGGCCCCTTGATCATTTGTTGTGCGCCAAAGCCGCTCAAGAACGCCGGAATCGTTACCAGAGCGACGGCCGCAAAAATGATGTAGCTGCTTCGCCTCAGGTCCTCATTCTTTCCGAAAAAGGAGATCAGGAATAGGCCAAGCCCCACGATCGACCCGATGACCGGAACATGATTCAGCAAAAGATGTAAGTGCGCGTAATTCACTGAAAACTCCTTAAGCGATACAAAGCTCCCTCGTTTGATCTTCCCGCCGGGCGCGACCAAACGTCAATCATTTGTTCTTGGAATTCCGGGCTCATCCCCCCGCGGGATGGCCGTAAAAAAAATATCTGGCTGTTTCCGAGAGCAGGCGTCCCGACCCAACGGCTCCAATCCAAAAGAGGAGCGACAACCTCGCCATGATCTTCCCTTTCGCGATCATGGCCGCTTCGCTCAAGCTGGCGTCGCCAAACACTCGTTCGTTCATCCTATACATGGTGAACACGGCCAGGCCGATGAACGTCAACTTGATGTAAAAATCTGGGTTGGTGAGGGCTTTGGTCGGGTAAGCGGTCAAAAGAAGCAGTCCTGTTGTGACATTGATTCCAAGGCCTGTCCACATGATGGCAAAGAGCCGCTTCAGCGGCTGGAGCGGGATATCTTTCGCAACCCCAAGAATGCGCAAGTCCACCACCGCATTCGCGCCGACCACCAGGGACATGCCGATGGTGTGAAAGAGAAGGATAAAATAAAATCCGAAGATCGATTGCGATTCACGAAGCCACCTGCTGATCCCAGATTGCTCAATGGTATTAAAAATCAAAGGTACGGCCAAAGTTTGCTCCTTAATCGGCCCTCGGATCCTGAGTCTCTTGCCCCGAACTGAAGAAAAAGAGAATTGCAACAGGCACGGACGAAACGGCGGAACGAAACCAAACAAGATGAATTATCACGGCCTCGACTTACGCGTCAAGCAGGGCGCCTCGAATGTCCATATCAAATAAGACGTTTGGAGCCGCGAAATGGATACAACAAAAAGACCGCCGGACATTGAGTTGCGGTGCGCGCGAAGCTCCTGTGATGATAAAATGCACGCCTATGGGGACAGCGAGCGCACGGCCGCAACTTCAGATCCGGGAAGCTAAGGAAGACGACGCCTCTCCTCTGTGCGAAATTTTTAATGAAGCCGTGCAGGATCATTTGGAAACATTCGATTCCGAACCGCGCGCCGTGGAAGACCAACGCTTGCGGATCGCCGCGGCCGACCAGGATCCGAAGCATCCGATTCTGATCGCCGAATTGCGCAACTGGGTCGCGGGCTGGGCAGCGCTCGAGCCCTACGACCGCCGCATCGCTCTGGACGATATCGGCGAGGTCTATATTTACGTGCGGCGCGCGTTTCGCAGTTACGGAGTGGGCCGCCAGTTGATGCGCGCCCTCCAGGAAGCCGCCGGCAGGCTCGGCTACCGGAAGCTCATCGGCCGCGTGCTGGCGCAGAATCAGGATGGATTGAATCTGTGCCGCGCGACGGGCTGGCGCGAAGTGGGCCGCCACTCCGGCCATACGCGGCTGAACGACGGGCTGCACGACGTGATGGTCGTCGAGTACCTGATCCCTCCTTCTTCCCCGCCGCAGCCGTGAACGATTTCGAATACATGCATCTGGCCATCGCACAGGCGCAAGCCGCCGCGCTGCGCGGAGAAGTGCCCGTCGGAGCACTGGTTGTACTGGAAGACCGCATTCTCGCCGCCGCGGGCAATCGCACCATCACCGATTGCGACCCGACCGCGCATGCGGAAATCGTGGCCCTGCGCGAAGCAGCGCAAAAGACCGGCAACCATCGCCTCCTCGGGGCCTCGATCTATGTGACGGTTGAGCCGTGCGCGATGTGCGCGGGCGCGCTCGTGCAGGCGCGCATCGCACGCCTGGTTTATGGCGCCGACGAACCCAAGGGCGGCGCCATTCGGACGTGCATGCAAGTTCTCGACGCGCCCTCGCTCAATCATCGCGTCGAAATCGTTTCCGGCGTCCTTGCCGATGAATCCGTGCAATTGCTTCAGTCATTTTTCTCCGCGCGCCGCTGATGCCTGTGAAGAGTGCGACAGAGTTGAGATTTTAAGTTTCGGACGTTTTTCCCTGGTTCATTTTCCACAGCATCTGACGCAGCATTCCGAGCCAAATCACGGCGTCGCGTTCGGGCAAACGCAGGCGGCGCACCAGGCGGCGGATTCTTTCATCGGCGTCGGACACGCGGCGCCGGTCCAGAAATCCGCTGGTCTGAAGCGCTTCCAGCAGAAGAGTGGTGATGCGCTCGAGTTCTTCCGCCGTGGCTAGTTTCAATTGGTTCGCGGATCGTTCGTGCCTGGAATCCCGAATGAGTTCGTACAGGCAAACGGCAACCGCCTGGCCGAGGTTCATCGAAATATTTTCGTCGCGCGTCGGGATGCGGATGAGCCAGTGACAATGGCTGAGGGCATCGTTGGAAAGCCCGAATTTTTCCGAGCCGAAAAGCAGAGCCACGTTGCCGGTTCCCAGCCGCTGGCGGATCAGGCGAGCTCCATATTCGGGACGCCTGACTGGGTGCTGCAGGTCGCGATTGCGGACGGCCGTGGTTCCAACCACAAGCATGCAATCCTCCACGGCCGCGGCCACGGATTTGTATCGCGCGGCATTCGCAAGAATCTCGGAGGCGCCAACGGCGGAGCGCGCTTCGCGAAAAGATGGCGCGTACGGATTCACGACGCGAAGCGACTGAAATCCGAAATTGCTCATGGCACGAGCGGCCGCACCAATGTTAAGCGGATTGCGTGGAGCGACCAGGACGACGCGCAGGCGGCTGAGTTCAACGGGAGGCGGCACGGGTTTCCTATTGTAAGACATGTGTGCGATTACGCCAGCTTGAGGGATGAAGCGAGCGGTGGGCAAACCGGCGGCCGGCTGGATGGCCTGGCCCTGATTGCTACCATAGAACAGTTGAATTGGACATAGGGATCAAAGAGGATTAGGATATTAGCAAATCTAGTGAGTCGCGAAAAAAGGACTCCTATGAACCATAAATACGATCTGTTCGAGAAGTTCCCCGACGGCTCTTCCCTTTGGCGGGCTTGCGTTATTGGACTCGAAGGCACGCGCCTCCACATGTTTGATCTGGCCCGGCGCTCCCAAAACCAGTTTTACGCCATGAATGTGGTGAACGGGAAAATTGTCGCCCTCGACCTTCAAAAAGGCGCTTTCAAATTGGCCCCCAAGTTGCCGAGACGCGGCAGGGCTGCGTCCGCAGTAGCGTAGCGCCGGAATTGGAGGGCTGGCTTGGCGTGGAAAACCCATGGATTCGTATGCGTGGGTCCTTTTTTCGCTTTTTCTTCTGCGGCGTCTACCCTACAAAAAAAGTGGAACGATTTTCTGCCTGGGTGGCAATACAGGACACCGATGAGCCTTCCTCCGACAGGCTCATTCAGGAGGGGCGGCCGCACATGCGGCGCCTCTCCTTTTTTTTCCGATCTGGGGATTTCACACCGCCGGCTAAATTGGGCGCCCTCTTCGCCCGAAGTCCGATTCTTCGACGGTTTTCTACTTGAAATCAGGTATTGGCTGAGAAAGCACAGAATCGACATCCCTATGGACTCTCAGGGATGGTTCGCTTATTTTGGATTTGTGATTGGATTAGAGAATCCTTAGACTTCAGGCCCGGTCTAATGGATCAGGAGTGGTCGCAATGTCAACCGCAGTGAAGGAATGTCGCTTAACCCCTCGAGAGCCATTGTCCGAACCCGTGCTCGTTCGCCCCTGCGATTCGCTGTATCCCGAGGAAATCTGCACGACCGCAAATGTGTCGCGCAGTGGCCTGTATTTCGTGACGCCCACCAAGCACTACGTCGTCGGAATGAACGTTCTCGTGACGCTGAACTTTGGCCCGGATGACCCGAAACATCGCGAGCAAATTGGGGACGTGGTGCGCGTCGATGAGTTGGACGAGGACAAGTGGGGAGTCGCCATCCGGATCCTAATGCACAACAATCCGGGAATTTACTCCGGCACGTAGCCTTTTGCCGGATCAAGAACCGCCCGACAGCAGGACGATACTTCCCTATTCAAGAGCGGAAGTTCCGCGAATTTTTCTGCGCAGCGCAAACAATGAATTTGTCTGGTGAGTATTAGAAGGACTGTGAAATTCAATCATCCGTTGCGAATCCTGGCATGAAAACGCCCAAGATGGCCTGCTGCAGTCCTGGATCACCTGTACTCATTCTGGACTAACGGGTAGGTAACCAAACACCGTGTTCTAGTCCAATATTGTCCTCATTCGGGAAGAAGAACCGTCTACCTGGGGGAATCATCCTTATACTTATGCGGCACGGCCCCGCAAGAGCTTTACGGTTTAAATTATGGCTATAATCGCAGAACACGAAAAGGCAACGGCCTCCAGGATAGGGAACGGGGAAAGACTCACCCGTAAAGATTCGCAGGAAATCGTTGAGAATCACGGCGTATGGCTGGATTCCAACGGCGAGGCAGGGATTCGAGCGGATTTTTCAGGAAAAAATCTGGAATACGCCGATCTGGTCGATACCCGGCTCCCGGACGCTTTCCTTCACAAGACGAATTTGAAGGGAGCGGATCTGACTCTTACGGATTTGCGTGGAGCGACTCTGGTCCAGGCAAATCTGGCGGAAGCGACGCTGCTTGGGACGCAGCTCCAGCAATCCAATCTTCAGGCCGCCGACATGCACGGCGCGACGGGACTTCTCAGCGCGCAACTTGCCGGAACAAACCTGTTCGGCGCCATCCTTCCTGAATCCATTTCCCCTTTCGAGGGATTGAAGCTGGTCCGCGAAGTGGCCAAGAGAGCCGGATGGCTCATCTGTCTAACGTTGCTGCTGAACGGGCTGGTGTGGTTGAGAATCTTCACGACGCCGGATGCTCAACTGGTGAAAAATTCGTCGGCTCTGCCGCTTTCCGGTCTGCAAACCACTTTGCCGTTCATTCCCTTTTATCTCTTCGCCCCGGTGTTGATTCTCTGTCTGTATCTATGCATTCAACTCTACATGCAGCGCCTTTGGGATGGAATCGCGCAATTGCCCGCGATTTTTCCAGACGGGAGAAAACTCGACGCGTGTCTTCCCTGGTATGCACGCTGGTCCGCGCGCATGCACTTCAATTGGCTAAGAAAATCTCAATCCCCGCTGGCGTTCCTGGAAGCGGCCATCGCGATCATGGTGCTCTATTGGGTTGCGCCCGCCACGGTACTTCTGTTCTGGGGCCGATATTTGACGCTGGAGGATTTGCGCGGCACCACGCTGCACATTTTGCTTGTTGCCGGCGCCATCACCGCCGCCATGAACTTTCCAAGAATGGCTGGGAGAGCGTTTGGACACGAGGCGCCCCGCCCCAGTGTCAAACAGAAGCCTTCCAGCAAAAAAATTGTGCTTGCCTTTAGACTTGCGCCGCTGGCGATCGGACTCGTTCTCTTCCTCCTCTCGATCGGCACATTTCTGGGAGTCCCGCACGACTATCGCGGCACGCCACAGTCGCCTGCTTCCGGAATCAGGTCGTGGGCGCCCGATGTCCTCTGGACCTTTGGCTACAACCCCTTTGCACAGCTGACCGAGGCAGACGTCTCGACGAAGCCTCTTGGTTGGATGGGACGAGAAGAAGAAATCGCCGATGTCAAAGGGGCCAACCTCAATGGGCTCAAGCTGCGCTACATCCAGGCGTATGGCGCGTTTCTTGTGAAGGCCCACCTCTGGCGAACCGATCTGCGAAATGCCTATCTCTCGGAAGCGGATTTGCGGGAGGCGAATCTTCGCCAGGTGGATCTACGGTTTGCCGTCCTGGACCGCGCCAAACTGGCGCGCGCGGCGCTCCCGGAGGCCGACCTGGGAAATGCGAACCTGGACCGGGCCGATCTACACGATGCGAATTTGTCATTTGCAGTGCTTTCCGATTCGACGCTTCTCGATGCCACGCTTGACGGCGCCAATCTCTACAAATCGGATTTGCAATCCGCCTCCATGCAGAGAGCGAGCCTGAAGAAAGCGGATCTGCGAGAAGCAAATCTGGAAAACTCCAATCTCACGATGGCGAATCTGGCGGAGTCCTACCTGGTTTCCACGAACCTGAGCAACGCCCGCTTGAACAATGCGGATCTCTCCAAGTCCATCCTTACGGATGCCAGCCTGCGAAAATCGGATTTGAGCGGGGCGCTTCTCGACGGCGCGGTCCTGCGCGGCACCGACCTTGGCGGAGCAAACCTGCAAGGCGCCGATCTGCGCGGCGCGGAGGGTCTGACAGCCGCGCAGATGTGTACCTCGGCCAATTTGCGGGGAACACAAATGGACGAAAACCTTCAGTTGGATGTCGCGACCCTTTGCGGGAATAAGCACTAACCAGTACTTCGCGATTTTGCGGGTTCTCAAATGGGCATGAGTCCGCCGGAGCGATCTCAGCGGCAGAGAAACTTTTACTTGGCGGGCTGGCCCCCGGCAGACTGCACCTGCTGATCCTCAGCTTTCTTCCAACCCAACTCGGGGTTGTATTCCTGCATGGCTTTGGCGAGAACGTCGGTCATTTTGCCGAGATCCTTTTGATACACGACTCCGTCCTGGGTAACGATAAATGTCATCACACCGGACGACCTGTATTCCGCTGGATAGGCCACGAACGCGAAACCCTTGGTCATCTTGCCGTCCACAATGTAACTTTTCGCGCCGCCTGGGCCATGTTCTCCCTGACGCGTCAAAATGCGGTAATAGTAACCGCGGTACGGAGTCGGAGCGCCGTTTTGGTTTTTGACATATCCCTCGGCAACGGCTGACGCCACGAGCGGCCCGATGGGGGACTGGCGTTCGCCCTCCGCGGCTTTCCAATACAGGCCGTTGTGCTGGCCTTCATCACTGAAGATTTTTTGGGCGTACCCGTTGTGTTGCGTGGAACTGTATTCCTTTTCCGCCGCCACGAGCTCCTGGCAAACACGGATCGTCGATATTTCGTTCTCGCCAATTCGCCGGTACAAAATTTCTTTTTTGCCCGCTTCGGTGTCGAAATACCATGAGCTACCTTTGTTCACCAGCGGGATGGGCGTGGGCCAATTTTCCGCTCCGATGTACAAGGTGGTGGTTCCATCCGGCTCTTTCACCAGGCGGTGCATTTCCTGATATTTCTGCACGAAATTGGCGCGGCCCTCGGCATCTTCGGTGTCGTCTCCCGACGAGACGATCCGCTTTCCGTCTGGCCCGAGGATATCGAGTGTCGCTTTTTCGTCGTTATTCTGCGCTGCCGTGACGAGCGCGTTGCTCGCATCTTCCGCCGATGAAAATGTTTTCTGGCCCTTCTGCTGCGCCATGGAAAGGGCAGGAAAGCAACCCGCCAGAAGGATTGCGGCCGCGGCTAGTTTTGGTAGATGAGCACAATAGGATTTGTCGAAATTCAGCTTCATTCGCTGCATATGGCTTTTCTCCATTTCTGAATTTCCCGATCTCCGGAGAATATAGTCCCGGCGTGCTCCACGCTCCGCTCGTGGCATTCAGCTTAAAAGTAGAGCGTCTGCCTCCTACGAAACAATTACCGATGGCCGCCACCGCCGCCCCGAGATCCTCCTCCTCCTCCGCCGCCGCCACGGGCAGCCCCGCCTCCGCCGCCGCGCGCTGCTCCATTGCCAACGCTGGCGCTTCCGCGTGAAGAATAGCTCCTGGCCTGTCCGCCCTGAGCGTACCCGCTGTAGGCGCCCGAGCGGGTGCCGGTCTGACCGCGGGGCGCCGCGTACCCTCGAGCAGCCTGGTTGTTTCCGTTGAAAGGCCTAGCCGCTTCACCTGGACGGTTGGAGACTGCGCCGCGTCCGGCGGCATTCCCTGCGAAGGTGCGGGCGCCAAATCCACCCCGCGCAACACCTCCGCGGTAGAAATTGCTCCGGTTGTAGAACGTGCTGCTCCGGGAGTAGTACCTGCCTCCGCCATACAGTGCGTACCGGTTATGCCAGTCGAATCCCCAGTGACCCCAGCCCCATCCAAAACCGCCATAAAAACCGATCCCGAAGCCGACTCCGAACGAAAGGTACGGTCCGCCATACCAGATGCCTGGATACGGGTACCACCCCGGCCACGGCCCTATGGGACCTCCGTAAACCAACCACGGATTGTACGCCGGGACGTAAACCACGTCGGGGTTAGCAGGCTGAATGACGACCGATGAGTCTTGATTCGTTACGGTTTGCTGTGGAGTGGTTTTAAGGTTACCGGCGTCTTGCGCGCGCCGGCGCATCTCCTGTACGGCATCCATCACGTCCTGTTGCTGATTGTAATAGGCGTCGCCCAGGGAAGACGTCCAGGACAGGTTCTTGTCCATATTTCCAAGGACGGATGGGAATGCGGTGAGGGCTTTGACGCTCGGGTCCCAGGGTTGTTGGTCCGCAGCCTGACCTAGTTCTTCGCCCTTCAAATCAGGGTGCGCTTGCACCCATCTGTCCGCCTGGACGACTTGCTCGGGAAACGTGGACGCCGCCAGGATCTGCGCTACAAGCGAATCCGGATACAGCGCAATCGGCGCGACCAATTGCTGTATCTGCTCAGCAGTCTGTTGCGTGTAGGGAGGCGCCTGCTCGGCTTGCACCGGGGCTTGCGCGTCTTGATAGGCCAACAGGTTCTGAGGCCATGTCGCGAACAACAGACCCAGCGACAACACCGTACCCAAGATTTGCTTGCCCAATCGAGGCCTTGAAAATCCGCCGGCACACTCGAAAATCTTCATGTTCTTGAACCTCCTCCGCACTTTCATTGCTCCAAGCCTCAACGCAAAATGGAGAGCAAGGCGCGGCTTAACGAGAAAACTGACCCAATTCTTGACTCTGGCACCCTTCTTCTACTTATGTACTTAGATGCTAAAGAAGCGTTTCAGGTGGCGTCTGTTCTTTTTCGCACACCTACCCTGATATCTCGATTCGCGGAGGGACTAGCGGCCAAGCAGGTTTCTTCCATAGCCAATCTTTGAGAAACACAAACGGACCAAAAACTCGAGATGGATGTCGCGACACTCTGCGCAAATAGACGCCAACCAATCGCATCGCAGAAGTCCTGACCTGGAATGATGACACTCAGGAACCGCTCGAAGCGCTCATCGATTGGCTCGCCATTTGCTCCTTCATCTTTTTTTGGATTTCTCGAGGCGTGGGCGCGGCCACGTGGGTGGCGACCATCCAAACGTAGCCATCCGGATCGACAACAGTTCCGCAGCGGTCGCCCCAGAACATATCCATCACAGGCCCCTTTGATGCGGCACCGAGCTTCAGCGCCTTGGCAACCACCTTGTCTACGTTCTCAGTCAGCAGATACAAACTCGTCGGCGATGCGCCAACGCTTTTCGCGCTGCGGGAACCCATCTGCGGCATCTCTGGGCCCAACATTACTGTCGTGCCCCGGAGCGTCAGCTCCGCATGGATCGCCTTGCCGTCGGGGCCATTCATGATTCCCCGCTTGGCAAAACCGAAGGCCTTTTGATAAAAGTCAGCCGCCGCCTTCACGTCGGTCACCGTGAGCATTGCTGTTATTGAGCCATACTGCTTCTTATTGAGCGAATCGATTTTCTTGGGCATGACACTCCTTTGATGAGGCTAGAATTCGAGCTGAAGTTCAATGGATTTCGTTAATGAAGCCTGGCTCCAAGAAACCCCCGAACCGGAGTTGAAAGATACTTCAATGGGAAACCCTTGGTCAACGTCACGAGGCAAGAGAATTCTGGCGGAGAGGGTGGGATTCGAACCCACGGTCGAGTTTCCCCGACACTCGCTTTCGAGGCGAGCTCCTTCAACCGCTCGGACACCTCTCCGCAGTTGTTCGCTCATTCTAACGGAGCCGCGACGGTACGGCAACGCTCGTAAATCCTAAAAATAAGTCAAAGCGACGGAAATGCAAGGACGCGCTGCCAGCTCCCTCGAACTTTTCATCTGGAGGTCTGCCAGAAACCGAAAGCGAAAGCGGAAGCGGAAGTCCGCATCGCACCTCGGCGGTAACAGGAACTTCCAATCCAAGGTAAAAGATAGTATCCTTACTGTAAAGGAGAAAGGTAAAGATGAAGCCTTCGAGCACCATCAGCAGCAAGGGGCAGATCACAGTGCCTCTTGAGATTCGCAACCGTCTGGGATTGAAAAGAGGGGATCGCGTCGAATTTGTCATGGAAAACGACAGGACGACGATCCGCCCCGCGCGTGCAGCCGATAACACTTTTCTCAAATATGCAGGGGCGCTTCCCGCTTTTACCAGCATTCGCAAGATCAATAAGTGGATTCACACATTGCGCGACGAAGAACGCCCTGAGAAGCGATGAGAACTGCGATCGATTCCAACGTGCTCTCGGCCCTCTGGTCCAAGGAACCGCTAGCCTTGGACATCGCCAGAAATCTTGGCAACGCAAAGAGCGACGGAGGCCTGGTTGTAGCGGCGCCGGTTTACGCGGAATTGCTGGCCTACCCAAAGGCCACGGAGTCATTTGTAAATGGCTTTCTAGCGGATACAGGCATTGATGTCGACTTCGAGTTTCAGCAATCGGTTTGGGTTGAGGCTGGCCGCCGTTTTGCTCTTTATGCTAACCGCCGACGAGGAACAGCGCGTCAAGGCGTGAGACGTTTGCTTGCTGATTTCATCATCGGATCACATGCATTGGCACAGGCGGATCGCCTCATGACGCTCGATCCGAAGCGGTATAGTCAGGATTTCCCTGAGTTGAAACTTACGTAGCAAACGGGCTCTAGGTGGCAATTGCAAGCCTAGTCGTGTACCGGTTGTCCGCAATCAATTGGCAGAGTGAATAGAACGCATTCAAGTTTTCCGTTGCCAAAACGGCAGGAAGGCGGGGACGCGCTTGCGGTATGCCTCGTAGGCCGGCCCGAAGCGAGCGGTCAATTCCATTTCCTCCAGGCGAATCACAAGCAGGGCGAAAGGGCACCAAATCACCAGTACGACCCAAAGCAGCGGCGTACCAGCAAGCAGCGCTGCGCCCAAGACCGCGCTGAACATTCCTGCGTAGCGCGGGTGGCGCACGCGCGCATATAGACCGCCCGAAAACATTTCGCCCGTGCCGGTAAGTTCGGCATGACCGACGAGCCTTCGGCTGCCGAGTTCACGTTCAACGCGCACGAACAGATATCCCTCGATGGCGATTAGCGCAAAGCCTGCGGCTATCGCGAACCAGGACGGGCGCGACGCGCCTAGAAGCGCGTGCCGGAAATGCCAAAGCACGATTCCGCCGCATGTCCACGCGGTGAGCCCCGCAAACCAGAAAGCGGCTCGAACGCGCCTTCTCCAGAAGGAATTAAACGGGTGAAGGATCAACCAGTAGATTGGAATCGGCAGTTCAAAGAAAAAAACAAATCCGGCGACGGCATGGAGGAAACGCATTCAATTCGCTTTCTAATGTTTCTTCAGAAACCATGCGTGCAGAGGCGAGTAGCCGATCAAGCCGAGAACGAGAATCGTTCCTCCCAACGCGAGCCACGCCCACTGCGTCCAACCCTGGTCCGCGCCCCACAATCCCCAGCTTGCCAAGGCAGCGCCTGACACGAGATAAAGAAGGCGCGCCATCCCCACAACGTTCGGTTCCGCCGCCATTCACGGACCTCACCTTTTCACGATTTCTAGCGCTACGCATCTTATCAGATGTTTCGCGTCGGGCTTGCTTTTGCGCTGGGACGTCCCGGTTAAGACGGGGTTGACGCGGCGCGGATTTCCGGGGGACGATGCTGGCGCAGTTTGGCCAACTTGAGGAGGCACCTTTGAGCACTCTTGAAAAGTCATCCTGGAAAACCATGGAAATCGAGCAACTGAACGACAAGCTTTCGCGCCAGATGATTTCCGGGGAGAACGCGACTATTTCCCAACTCCTGCTGAAGAAAGGCGCCTCGGTCCCGCGCCACTCGCACATGAACGAGCAATATTCTTGGATCATTTCCGGCGCATTGAAATTCGTGTTTGATGACCGGGAAATCCTGGTCGGCGAGGGTGAAATCCTGTTGATCCCGGCTAATGTGGCCCACTCGGCCGTGGCGCTCGAAGATACCGTAGACGTCGATATTTTCGCTCCGCGCCGCGACGACTGGATCCGCAAGGACGATTCTTACCTTCGCAAGTAGGCTTGCCGGTGTGGGAGTTCGGCTGGCAACTCTTTTCCCGGGGGCGCGTCTAACGACAATGGAAAGAAAGCTTGCCCTGATTCCGCGCGGCACGTGCAGGTATAATAGCTGGATGATTTTGCGCGCCGCAAACTTCCTTGCGAGGCCTGAATGAAATTGCCCTGGAAAAAGCTGCGTCCCCGCGTGTCCCTGGCAGCCGCGGTTCTTGGTTTGGCCGTTTTGCTGGGCGCGGTGGCACGCGCGGACCGGCCGTACGCGCCGAGCCGCGATTACCATTTGCAGAACGTGCGCGTTTCGCTCCACTTTGATCTCGATCAGCGCAAAGTGATCGGCGAGGTCACGCACACGTTGTCCACCTTGCGCGACGGCGTGACGCATCTGGACTTCGATTGCGCGGAGCTTACAGTTTCGAGCGCGCGGGTCAACGGCAAGGATGCTACGTTCGATCTTCGCGACGACAAATTGCGCGTCCAACTGGCGCAACCCGCAAAATCCGGCGAAAAATTCGATGTCGAACTGAAATACGAAGGCAAGCCCACTTCCGGCCTTTATTTCATTCTCCCCGACAAGGACGATCCCGGCCGCGCCAAGGAAATCTGGACGCAAGGGGAAGCGGAAGACACGCACCACTACATTCCCATCTACGACTATCCCAACGACCGCACGACTTCGGAAATGATCCTCACCGTGCCGGGGGATTGGCTCACTGTTTCCAACGGAAAGTTGCTGAGCGTGCAGGACGCGCCCAACGGCCAGAAGACCTGGACGTGGCGGCAATCGTTGCCGGTTTCGACGTACCTGATTTCCTTCGTGGCCGGAGAATACAAGGAAAAAAAGGACACCTGGCACAACATCCCGATTACGTACAACGTCCCGCGCGGGATGGAAGACACCATCGATCCCACGTTTCACCACACCAAGGAAATGCTGGATTTCTTTTCGGACCGCTTCGGCGTGCCGTATCCGTGGGAAAAATACGCGCAAACGGCTGTCGATGAATTCGTCGCTTCCGGCATGGAGAACGTGAGCGCGACTACGCTTGCGGCGCGCGACATGGTGCACGCCGAACTTGCCTCGGAGAGACCCGAAGAGGCGGACGGGCTGATTTCCCACGAGATGACGCATCAGTGGTTCGGCGATCTCGTCACGTGCAAGGATTGGACCAACACGTGGCTCAATGAGGGCTTCGCGACATTTGGCGCAACACTTTGGGAGGAGCATTACTACGGCGCCGACGCGTCCAGATACCGCTACTGGCGCGAACAGAATAGCTGGATGCAGTCGAAGGAACTCTACCCGATCCCGATTGTCACGCGCGAGATCAACGATTCGGTGGAATACGTCGGCAACGTCTACGACAAAGCCGGCTGGGTGATTCGCATGATGCGCGAACAGATGGGCGACGACCCGTTCTTCCGCGCCCTCCAGCATTATCTCGAAACCTATCGCCTGCAGAACGTAGTCACCGCGGACCTGGCCAAGGCCGTGGAGGAATCGTCCGGGACAAACGTGGACCAGTTCTTCGACCAATGGATTTACGGCGCGGGCGCGCCGCGCTTCACGGTGCGTTCCACGTACGACGATACGGCAAAGAAAGTCAGCCTCAGCGTCAAGCAAATGCAAAAAGTGGAAGGACACGTCGGATTGTTCCGCGTGCCCATCGACGTTTCGATTACCACGGCGAGCGGGGAGAAGCTCTTCCCCGTCGAAGTGTCCAAGGCCGATGAGACGTTTTCTTTCCCCGTTGATGGGCCGCCGCTGATGGTGCTCTTTGACAAGGGCGACAAAATTCTGAAGTCCGTGGATTTCCAGAAGACATCGGAAGAATGGATCCGCCAATTGCGAACCGCGCCAGACGTGCCGGACCGCGCCGATGCGGCCTTTGCGCTCGGCAATCTCCGCGACAACGAAGCCGCCGCGAATGCCCTGGGAGAGGCGGCGCAGCATGATAAATTTTGGGGCGTGCGCGAAGAAGCGTTGCGCGCACTCGGGCGCATCAATTCGTCGCCAGCGCGGAAGCAGGTGCTCGCCGCGCTTTCCAACGACCAGCCGTGGGTGCGCGCAGTCGCCGTCGAACAGTTGGGCAAATACCATGGTGATGAGGAAGTCGCCAAGCGCCTGCAAAACATTTACAAGGATGACAAAGCATACTCCGTGCGCGGCGCGGCATTGCAATCCCTGGCTCTGGACAAGGCCCCCAACGCCGAGCCCACCCTTGAAAAGGCGCTCACAGTTTCTTCGCCAAATGATGTGCTGCGGAGCGCTGCGCTTCGCGCCATGGGCTCGCTCGGGGACAATACCGTTGTGCCCGCGCTCCTCGAATGGTCCTCGCCGGGAAAGCCGTCGGCACTGCGGAGCATCGCCATTGGGGCGCTGGGGCGTGCGGACCTGAAAAATCACGACATTACCGCGCGCTTGATTTCGTACTTGAATGAATCCTCCTTCGACATCCGGTTCGCGTCCATCTTCGCGCTGGGACGCCGCGGCGATCCCACGGCCATCGAGCCTCTCGAGGCGCAACTGAAGACCGGCCAACTGTCAATCGGCGTTCCACACGCCGTGGAGGATTTGATCGAGCAACTGAAGGGTAAGAGCGCGCCGGAAAAGGGGCCCTCCGCGACGGATCAGAAAAATAGCGAAGCAGCGGGCGCCGCCTCGGGCAGCAATCAAGCGGTTCTCGACCGGCTCGATCATCTCGAGCAACAACTCACAGACATGAATGACCGGCTGCGCAGGATCGAGGCATCGCTGCCCGGGAGCAAAAGCGATTGAAGTGGCACAGGCTTCAGCCTGTGGGGTTTGGTAAGTGCAAGGACTAAAATCCACAGGCTGAAGCCTGTGCCACTTATTCCGCAAGCAGGATTCGCAGGTCGCGTAGATTGTTTCCCGTAGGGCCCGTTTCGATTGCGTCGCCGAGCTTGCGGAAGAAAGTGTAGGAATCGCTGCGCCGGAAATAATCGGCCGGGTCGAGTCCCAGGGATTGCGCGCGCGCGAAACTTTCGCCGTCCGCAACGGCTCCCGCCGCGGGACTGGAACCATCGACGCCGTCGGTTCCCGCGCTCAGCACTGCAATTTTCTGACCCGCAATTTTTTTCACACAATCGAGCACGAACGCCAAATTTCTCCCGCCGATGCCACTGCCTGTCACCGGCGAGCTAACTTCGCCATCCGCGATCACAGCCACAGCCTTTCCGGGATTGGCCTGCTTGAATGCCGCAAGCTGAGCCAACAGAAAATCCACGGCTCTTTCGACCGGCCAATTGTCAGTCGTGTTGTCGCATTCAGTGATGAACTCCGCGGATTCCGAAGCATGGTGCGCGGAGTGAAATAGATCGTGGCGCCCGAGCAGAATCTGAAACGCGGCGCGGCGGGGCTCAAACGCGGGATTTCCGGGCTTTGGAGTTTCGGGGATGGACTCCGGGTGTTCGAACCGCGTTCGAATGTTCGGCGGCAGCTTCGAAAGCAAATCGTAGCTACGCACGACGCCGCACGCGTCTGAAACCGTGGTCGGATCGGGAAGTGTCGGGCCGGATGCCAGCGCCGACTCCTGCCCTTCGGGCACGTCAGTCACGCCGAGCGTGATCTTCATCGCGGCGCTCGCGGCGACGGCCAGGCGTCCGCCCTTGACAGCAGAGAGATGCTTCCGCACGGCGTTCATTTCATCGATCGAGGCGCCGCAGGTGACCAGCACGCGATTCAGTGCCTGCATGTCTTTGAGCGTGACGCCTGGATCGAGCGGAAGCTCGACGAGCGCCGAGCCTCCACCGGATAAGAGGAAAAAAATCAGAGTGTGCTGATTCGTCGCGGCGAGCAGATTGAGAATCGCGCGGCCTGCCGCGAAGCTGCCCTGGTCCGGGACGGGATGTCCTGCAACGATTTCGCGGAAGCCTTCAGGCAAGCTGGACCCGGCTGTTGGCGCAACCACAATGCCTTCGGCGCGGAAATCCGGGGAGAGTAGTTCGGCAAGCCCTCGGGCCATGGCCACGGAAGCCTTGCCGATGGAGATTGCGCAAATGCGATCAAACGCGGCAAGATCGAAAGGCGCGCCATTCACCAGAATTTGCGAGCCTGCGCGGCCAAGCTTGCGCCGCATCGCCAGGGGAATATCGATTGCCGCAAGAGTCTCGCGAAAAATTCGAAGCGCTGCTTGTTTGAGGTCGGCCATTCGATCTGGTAGGACAGGCTTCACAGGCTGCGGAAAAAACCCGTCAATTTCATTCCGTAGGGCCCTGCCTGTCGAGATTTAGCTTTTCACCCGTGTGGGTGCAGCGATTTTCGGTCGGCGCAACGCTTCGATTTCCCTCACTTTTCCCCCGGTTGGCCGAGCCTTTCCGTCTTCGTCAGGCTGCGGGCATCAACTTCGTCATGCGCATCAGGTTGAATGCCGCGGCGCCCAGCGACCAGATCCAGTGTACTCGCCGACGCCCCCGAAATTTGATCTGGCGCAGTCCCGCCACGACTTTCATCCAGCCGAAGATTTTCTCCACCAGTTTCCGCTGGGTCTGGCTGATCCGAAATCCTTGGTCCGTCCGCTCCCTCACCGTGAGCCAGTTCCGCCGTTTCTTTTCATACTCGGCGATGTGCGGGGTGATCGAAAGTTTTCGCAATCCCTCGATAAAATCTTGCTCCTGATAGCCCTTGTCCCCGCCCACCGTGATCGTTCCGCCAGCCTCTCCCGCTTTGCGCTTGGCCCGAATTTGTTCCAGCAGTTCCCTCAGCATCTGCAGCGCCGCGTCCCGTTCCTGCCGCGTCCCCGCCTCGGTCACGCAGGGTTTCATGACCAAGCCGCTCCGATTTTCCATCACCAGGTGCCCTAAAAATGCCGGCTTGACCTCGCCCGCCGCGCTCTTCTTGTACAAGCGTGCTTCCGGATCGGTTTCGCTTTCGTGCGTGTCCCGCAATAATTTCTTCCCTCCACGCCCGCTGCCTTGCCCGGGCGGATCTTTCTTCTCCTTGAAACTCCGCCGATTGGCCCACGCCTCGATCAGCGTCCCGTCCACCGTGAACTGTTCGTCCGACAGCAACCGATGCTGCTCGGCTTGCGCCAGCACCTGATCGAAAAACAGTTCCGCGATCTTCCCGTCCAGCAATCGGTCCCGGTTCTTGGTGAACACCGTCGGGTCCCACACCGGCTCATCCATGCGCAATCCCACAAACCAGCGGAACAGCAAGTCGTACTCCAGCCGCTCCATCAACTGCCGCTCGCTGCGCACGCTGTACAGCGCCTGCAACAAAAGCGCCCGCAGCAGCCTCTCCGGCGCAATCGACGGCCGCCCCAGGCAAGCATACAGAGCGTTAAACTCCGGCGACATCCCCTGCAGCGCCGTGTCGGTCATCGCCCGCACGCGCCGCAGCGGATGGTCTTTCGGCACGCGCTTCTCCATCGGTACGTAACTAAACAGATCGTCCTGCTGCGGGTCGTTTCCTCTCATGCACACTTGGACGTATTCACTTCCATCCGGTTGCGGAAAATTGACTTTTTCCGCAGCCTGTGAAGCCTGTCTGCTGTTCGTTCAACAGCATCAAAAACCGACAGGCTGAAGCCTGTCCTACTTGGAGCTATCCCTTCACAAACGCGGCCACGCCTGCGCGCGCCACTTCGGTGTCCTCGTCTTCGGTGCCCGCGCTCACGCCAATTCCGCCCACACATTGGCCGCTCACTTCGAGCATGAGTCCGCCGCGGATCGGCGTCTGGTGCGCGTGGCTTCCGATCGCGAGACCTAGCGACAGAAGCACGCTCACTTCGTCGCCACTGCGAGCCGGGCCGGTGTTCTGTCGACGGATGGCCGCGGCATGCGCCTTATTGATGGCGATGTCGATCGACGCGGGCTTCGCGCCGTCCATGCGCGCGAACGCCATCAAGTGGCCACCATCGTCCACGACGGCGATATTCATGGGCACGCCGATGCGAGCTGCCTGGGCCTTGGCCGCTGCCAATAGGGCCTCGGCTCCTTCGAGCGTGAGTTTCGGATGATTGAGCGATACGTGAGCCATTTGCCGTCCCCCTATGTGATTCGTTCCAAGCTTTTCTATAGCGTAAGTTATGCCTCATCCGGCGAAGCAATTTCAATTTTGGCGAAGCGCGCCCGGGTTCAGTATCGTTGGCGGACGCTTGCCGGCAAAGAAGGCGATCGCGTTTTCGACGGCGATCAGCGCCATTCGAGTGCGCGTTTCGACCGACGCCGATCCAAGATGCGGCGCGAGGACCACGTTGTCGCGCCGCAAACCGTCGGGGATGAGCGGCTCACGCTCGAACACATCGAGCGCCGCGCCGGCAATAAGGCCGCGTTCCAGCGCGTCGATGAGCGCCGCTTCCTGCACGACCGGGCCGCGCGTGGTGTTGATCAGGAACGCCGTGCGCTTCATCTTCGCCAGTTCCGCGGGGCCAACCAATCCTCGCGTGGCGGCGTTGAGCGGAACGTGGAGAGACAGAAAATCGGCCTGCTCAAACACCGCGTCGCGAGACATGTACTCGGCGTGCAGTTCGTTTTCGATTTCCACGGGTGCGCGCGTCGTGCTGTTGTAAATGATGCGCATGCGAAATCCCGAAGCGCGCCGCGCCACGGCGCGTCCGATGCGGCCGAGTCCGATGATGCCCAGCGTTTTTCCCCAGACGTCGGTCCCGCACAGTTGGTCCAGGTTCCATTTCGTCCAGGCGCCCGACCGCGCCATGCGGTCTCCCTCGACGAGGCGCCGCGCGACAGCCATCAGCAGAGTCCAGGCGAAATCGGCGGTCGTCTCGTCCAGGACGCCGGGCGTGTTCGTGACAGCAACTTTTCGTTCCGTGCACGCAGGCACGTCGATATTGTCGAATCCGACCGCCACGTTGGCAACGATTCGCAGATTCGGCCCCGCCGCGTCGAGCAGCTCACGATCGACTTTTTCCGTGAGCAGGCAGATGAGCGCGTCTTTCCCTGAAACGCGTTGCAAAACTTCCGATCGAGGCGGGCGCTCCTCCCCCGTCCAGTATTCGACTTCAAAATGCTCCGCGAGTTTCTTGCGCGGCTCCTCAAACAAGACATGCGTGGAAAACAGTCTCGGCTTGCTCACCCGTGGCCTCGCCGCTTGAAAAACAACTGGGGGAGAGTAACACAGCTGGAAGCGGGATTTCTCAAACGGGTTGCGTCTTATCGACAATCGCTTTGAATTCAAACGCAATTTGGACAGGATCACCAGTAGCACAGTCTTCAGCCTGAGGGTTTTGGTGCTTGCAAGGACTAACCCCCTCAGGCTGAAGCCCGTGCTACTGAGGAAGCTTGATGACTCGTTTGGGAGTTCTCCAGCCGCGCCGCCCGAAATGCAACGTGACGGTAGCGCCGCGCATGAGCGGGGACGCCGCCAGCACAGGAGCGATCACTTTGTAGATCGCCTCGGCATCCGGCCCATAAATGAAGTATCGGCCTTCGCTGCCGTCGGCGGGGATGGCGTGCCCGTCGTACTCTCCGACTTTGGCCTCAGCAATGGCGAGCTGAATCTGGTCCCCGAGGGCATACACATATTGGAAGTTGGTGGAGCCGTACGCGAAATCCACTTCGACTTCCTGAGGGGAAGAACCATTCTTCCCGGCATTTCCTGAGCCGAACAGTTTTGAAAAAAGGCCCATGAACCCTCATGTCCATTTATATCGTATTGCGATACAGCTCACCTGAAAGAGATGGCTCTCCGCTGACGATCCTCGGGTAGCCGGGCTGCCGATTCTCGCCACATCCGTGCAAACAATCTTAACCCGATCGATCCCATTTTCGGGACATTTCTAGCCCCGCCGGATGCGCGATCGTTGATGGCTTTCACACGCCAGGCCGGCCCGCGCGTTGACTCTTCCCAAAGGCACAGACTATAGTGGCCAAAGGACCTGAAAATCACTCTGATGCAACCGCAACTCATCCGCGAACTCGAAGCGCTGCTCGGGCCCAAGGCGGTCCTCTCCGCTCCCGAAGATTTGATGCTGTACGAATATGACGGGTCGGTGGAGCTGGGATCTCCGCGGTGCATCGTTTTTCCCACCTCCGCGCGCGACGTCGCCGGGATCGTCCGCCTCGCCAATCGCTATGAGACTCCGATCGTGGGGCGCGGCGCGGGAACGGGACTTTCCGGCGGGGCCATTGCTCGCAACGGCGGCATAGTCGTCGCGTTCTCGCGCATGAACCGCGTTCTCGAAATTGATGCGGCAAATCTTCGCGCGGTTGTTCAGCCCGGAGTCGTGAATCTCGACTTGTCCCGCGCGGTCGAGCACCTGGGCCTGTATTTCGCGCCCGACCCTTCCAGCCAAAAATCGTGCACCATCGGCGGAAACGTCTCCGAAAATTCCGGAGGTCCGCACACGCTTGCTTACGGAGTGACAGCCAATCACGTCACAGGCCTCGAACTGGTCCTGCCCGACGGCGAAATTGTGCGCATTGGCGGCAAAAGCATCGAGACTTCGGGATACGATCTGTGCGGCCTGCTTGTCGGCTCGGAAGGCACTCTGGCACTCGTCACGGAAATCACTGTGCGATTGATGCGCAAGCCGGAGGCGGTGAAGACGCTGCTCGCCGTGTACGACACGCTCGACGACACGACGGAATCCGTCGTCGAGATCACGGTGCGGGCCATCACTCCGGCCGCGTGCGAGATGCTGGACGGATTCACGCTTCGCGCGGTCGAGGATTATGTCCACGCCGGATTTCCCAAGGACTGCGCGGCGGTGTTGCTGATTGAAGTCGAGGGTCTGAAGGAAGCCGTGGAGGCGCAGGCCGCCGAAATCACAGAAGTATGCCGCCAGCATCGCGCGCGCGAAGTGCGAGCCGCGCGCAACGATCAGGAACGCAACCTTTTGTGGAGGGGGCGGAAAGAAGCGTTCGGCGCGATGGGCCGCATTTCGCCCATGTATTACGTGCAAGACGGCGTCATCCCGCGCACGCGCCTTCCGGAAACGCTCCGGCGGATCGAGGAAATCAGCCGCAAGTACGATTTGCAGATCGGAAATATTTTTCATGCGGGCGACGGCAACCTGCACCCGCTCATCCTGTTTGACGAGCGCGATCGCGCGCAATTCGCGCGCGTCGTCGCGGCGGGCGGAGAAATCATGCGGCATTGCGTCGAAGTTGGCGGCGCGCTCACGGGCGAGCACGGCATCGGCATGGAAAAAAACGAGCTCATGCCGCTTATTTTCACGCCGGACGATCTCGCCCTGATGGAGCGCGTCCGCGCCGCGTTCAACCCTGCAGGTCGATTGAATCCCGGCAAAGTGCTTCCCATGGGCAAGGCCTGCGGAGAAATTCGCGTGCCGCCGACGCCGGCCTCCGCGGCGTTTCCCACATGAGCCGGCCCGCGCAGGTTTCCTTCACACGCCTCGAAGAAATTGCCGGCGGCGCGCACGTCATCACGGATGCCGCGGAAATTGCGGCGCGCGAAGTTTGTGGCATGCGCTCTGCGGTTATCGTCCGGCCCGAGGACGCCGTGCAAATTTCGGAAGTTCTTCGCTTCGCCGCCGCGGAAAAATTAGCCGTGATTTCCACGGGAGGCCGCACGAAGCTCCGCATCGGCTCGCCGCCTGCGCGCTACGACATTGCGCTCGATCTCTCCCGGATGAATCGCGTCCTCTCCTACGATCCGCACGACCTCACCCTCGGCGTCGAGCCGGGCGTGCGAATCGAGGATTTGCTGCTCACGCTGGCAGAGAAAAAACAATTCCTGCCGCTCGCGGTTCCGTTCTCGGACCGCGCGACGATTGGCGGGATCGTCGCCGCGAATTCGAGCTCCCCACTGCGTCACGCCTACGGCGCAGTCCGCGATTTCTGCCTCGGGATGGAATTTGTGACGGGAGAAGGTTCTCAGGCAAAAAGCGGCGGACGCGTCGTGAAGAACGTGACTGGCTACGACCTGCATAAATTGCTGATCGGGTCGCTGGGCACACTCGCCATCATCACGCGAGTAAATTTCCGCACGTTTCCAATGCCCCAAGCGCAGGGAAGTTTCATTGCCTCATTTTCTTCGGCCGAAGCTGCGTTTGATTTCTGCCGCGCCGTCTCCCACTCCGTTCTCACGCTGCAGATGGTGGAAGTCGCCAATCCCGGCGCGGCGGCGCTGATTTTTTCTGGAGAAATTTCCGCGCGCATCGAACCGCGAACCTGGACCGTCGTTCTTTCGGCGGCAGGCCAGCCCGCCGTGGTAGACCGCCACGAGCGCGAACTCGGCCAACTGGCAGGCGCGGCGGATGCAGAGGAATTCCTTCCTCTGACCGATGCCGAAGCAGATTCCGTCCATGCGCAAATTCGCGAATTTCCAAAGCTGATGATGGAAAGAGCCCCCGCCGCCGCGATTTTTCGAGTGAGCGCCGTGCCTGGCGTGATGGCGCCGCTGCTTGGAAAACTGCGCGTGGTGGCCGCGCAACACGATCTCGACTTTGTTTCTCTCGGGCGAGCGTCGGGAATTTTCCACGTCGCGTTCCTGCCTCAGAACGATGTCTCGGCGCCGCCGCGATCTCTGCCCGGAGTCATCGCCGAAGTTTTTCGCACCTGCGGCCAGCCAGAAATGCACGCTTCAGCCATGCTGGAGTGGGGCCCTACGGAAATAAAAACGTCCGCGGACATCGTGTGGGGGCCCTCCCGTCCAGATTTTGAGTTGATGCGCCGCGTGAAACATTCTTTCGACCCGCAAAATGTCTTGGCTCCCGGACGTTTCGCGGGCGGGATATGAGGCCATGACCGATCAAGCCGCAACCGTGGAACAAACTCCCGGCCCAAAACCGCAGAGCGGATTTTCCGGCGCGGACATCCCCGCGTATGACGACTACGCGCACTGCGTTCACTGTGGCCTATGTTTGAATCATTGCCCGACCTACAAGCTCTGGGGCCTCGAAGCCGATTCTCCCCGCGGGCGAATTCGCCAGATCGTGCTCGTGGATCAGGGCCGCCTGCCGCTCGGCGACTCCTTCGTAAAACACATCGATCAATGCCTGGATTGCCGCGCGTGCGAGACGGCGTGCCCCTCGGGCGTCGAATACGGCAAGCTGGTGGAAGCAGCGCGCGCGCAGATCGAGCAGAATTATCGGCGGCCATTTTTCTCGCGCCTGGCGCGCGATTTCGTGTTTCGCGGCCTCCTGCCTTACCCGAACCGCATCGCCCTCCTGGCGCGCCTTCTCTACTTTTATCAGCACTCCGGCCTTCAATCACTCGCACGCGCGACGGGAATTCTGCGCCTGCTCGGCCTGGCAGAGAAAGAAAAACTTCTGCCACCGATCGACAGAAACTTTTTCTTCTCAAAGCTCGGACGCACCTATCCCGCCGTCGGCCCTCAACGCGCGCGCGTGGCGTTGTTTGCCGGATGCGTGGCGCAGGTTAGTTTTTCGGCGCTGCACGAAGCGACCATTCGCGTCCTGACCGCAAACGGCTGCGAAGTCGTCGTCCCCGCGGGGCAAACTTGTTGCGGCGCGCTCGCGGCGCATGCCGGCGTTCGCGATGTGGCGCGTTCCCTCGCCCGGACGAACCTCGGCGTTTTCCTCGGCGATGAATTCGACGCTGTGGTCACCAACGCCGCAGGATGCGGGTCCACGCTCAAGGAGTACGAGCACCTTTTTGCAGCCGGGACACCTGAACAGGACAAGGCGCACGCGTTCCGCAAGAAAATGCGAGACGTCACCGAGTTCCTCGCCGATCTTGGACTCACCGCGCAACTCGGGGGAATGCCGATGCGAGTCACCTATCAGGATTCCTGCCATCTTCTGCACGGGCAAAAAGTTCGCGAAGCCCCGCGCAAGCTGCTGCGCGCCATCCCGGGATTGGAACTCGTTGAAATGGCCATGGCGGATTATTGCTGCGGGTCCGCGGGCTCCTACAATGTGACCGAGACGGAAACTTCGCTTGCACTTTTGGCGGACAAAATGAAGCACGCCCGCGCCACAAACGCGCCAGTCATCGTCACCGCGAACCCCGGCTGCCTGCTGCAGATGCGCGCCGGGGCGGAGATTCACGCGACGGGGCAAGAAGTCGTGCACGTCATGGAATTGCTCGACCGCGCACTGGTGAGGAGAACTTAGGTCGCTCCTCTCAGTAGCACAGACTTCAATCTGTGGCTTTTTCTGAGCTGACGAAAATCAAAACCCACAGGCTGAACAGGTTGCGGAAAAAGCCGGGTAGCACAGCCACTCTTGGCTGTGCGCTTTTGTTAAGTGCCGGAAAAACCGCACAGCCAAGATTGGCTGTGCTACTTCTCCCCAATCAAATACCTGCAACCGCGAGGACCCATCTTCGCGGAGTGAATGACGCCTGCGGGAACATCGCAGCGTTCACCTACGCCAAACGTGCGCGTCGCGCCTGCCAGCGTTAGCGTCATTTCGCCGGCGAGAATAATGTGCGCCGTCTCCACGGCGTGCGTGTGGCCAGGATAAAAGGCGTTCGGTCCGTCCTGCCAGACGTACGTGTGAAGAAATCCTTCCCCGTGCAGTTGGCGTTCCAACGATTTTTGGTCGGCGGCCATTTTCTTCATCCGCGCAACATCGCTCACGCCAGCTTTCCCTTCGGACGGAACAGCCCGGCGACAATTCGCGCCACGGTCCGGCGCGGGACAAGCCGCACCGTTTCCGCGCCCAGCCAATTCTTGAAGCCGGATATCACCGAAGTTTTCCCCGCCGCGAGCGCCGCAAGCCCCACGTGAGCGACCTTCTCCGCGGTTTCGGGCGCGCGCCGCGTGTGATTGCGCTGCCCCGCAACCTGAAAAAATTCCGTCGCCGTGGAACCGGGACAGAGCGCGCAAACGCGGACACCATACTGTCGCACCTCTTCCGCGAGGCCCTCGGCAAAATGCAAATCAAACGTCTTCGTCGCGGCATATGTCGAGATGTAGGGCACCGCCTGGAATGCCGCCGTGGAAGCAACAATCAGAATATCCCCGCCACCGCGAGCGATCATTCCCGGCAAATAGAGGTGCGTCACGTGCACCACCGCGGTCACATTGACCTGCGTCATTTCGATGAGTCGATCGACGGGCACCTTGTGAAATTCGCCATAGGCGCCAAAGCCGGCGTTGTTCACAAGCAGATCAATCGCAATGTTTTTTTCTTCGGTAAAGGAAAAAATCTGCTGTGGACCGAACGGCAGCGCCAGGTCCGCGACGCAGACGAGCGTGCGGATGTTGTTCTTGGCGCTCAGCTCCGCCGCGAGGCCCACAAGCCGGTCGCGCCGCCGCGCCGTCAGCACCAGATTCGTTCCGCCCGCCGCCAGTTCCCGCGCGAGAGCCGTGCCGATGCCCGCGCTCGCGCCCGTGATCAGCGCCCACTTGCCTTGCCAGTGATTCATGCCGCCCTCCAAGAGGATTCTACAGGACGCATGCGGATTTTAGGAGAATCCGATTCGCTTCGCAGCGTCACAGGGTATGTCATGGCGCGGAACTTCCACTGTCAAATTCTTACGGCCTTCGAGCTTCGCTAAAGGGAATTCAACCCTAATTACTCAGAATGCCACCATTTACGTCTAGCCGGGAGATTGTGCTAATCTGATTCGGCTTTCTCCAGTGGAGAGGTGTCCGAGTGGTTTAAGGAGCACGCTTGGAAAGCGTGTGTCGGGGAAACTCGACCGTGGGTTCGAATCCCACCCTCTCCGCCATCCTACGCCGAGACTTTGGCTGGCTCGCCTTCCGGATGTGATCCAGTAGAACGGCCTTCAGAACTTGTAAGGTAACTCCTGAATCTTTGTTTGGCACGGCTTCAGCTGTGCCGTAAAGCACGCAGAATAATTGCGGCCATTATCGCTGGCCTGTTCGAAATGGAGTTGCCACCAAGGCTCTTCGACCCGTTTGGTTCAACTGCCCCGTGTGGGGTGCAGGCTCTCAAATTGACGATCGCGACAATCGGGCGTAGCTTGACTATAGCTGGTGGGGGTCAATCCCATTACTTTCAGCACGATTCTGCTAATCCTTCTTGGTTTCCAGACACCAAACACAACGCCGCTTAGTCACTTCCAATTGACGATGGTAAGCCCGAACGCCGTCGCGGCCAGCGTGGCTGCAGCAAACGAATTTTTCACAGACCAGCAAAATAACGAACGTTTGCCATCGCGCGCCTTTCGGAAGCACGCTAAGCAAGACGCCAAATCGCAAACCCTGACCGGAATTGTGGAGTGGGAATATAAGCCGCTGGCGTGGGACTGCGATGTGCCGAATTGCGATCATTTCGCCCTATACGACGATGCGGCTCACGCGAATTACGAGCTCGACAATGCGCGCGCGGCGCTCCCCTTCGAAGGAAAGAGAGTCAAGGTGACGGGAGTCGTGAACACGAAAGACAGCATTATCCATGTCATCTCCATCGAAGGCGTGAAGTAGCGATTGGAAGCTGATGCTTCCAGACAAGTCGCCGGATAACCCCCAGATAATTGAGAGCTTGCCTCGCCTTTCATTTAGTGAAACAAAGGTACATTCGCAAACGTAATCTTAGGCAGGTCCTCCGCATGCTGGTCACGGTAGAGTTGTGCGCATGCGTAGAATTGACGCTGATCTGGAGGCTCGTGTGAAAAAACTGGCCAAGTTTCTTCTGAAAGCGTTCGCCGGGCTGATCGTGCTGATTCTCCTGGCCATCGTCGCCCTCAATATCTACCTGTCCACGCGCCCTGTGGCCAAAACGATGAAAGCGGCGGGCATCGTCTCCATTCCCACGCCATTTCGATTGGGACGGCCCTTCATCGATTACATGACGATCAGCGGGTCGCGTCTTTATGCGGGATACGCAAGCAGAGGCATCGTCGGCGTCGTGGATACAACCACAAATCAGGCGGTGGCCACGGTCGATGGACTAACGCGAGTCCACGGAATTGCCGTCGTTGCGGACCGCAACCTCGGCTTCGCCTCTTCGAGCGGCGACAATGTGGTCGGCGTCTTCGATCTGAACACCAACAAACTGCTGCAGAAAATTCCCGCCGGCGACGGCCCCGACGCGATCATTTACGATGACCAGGCTCATCTGGTCTACGTCGCCAATCATAATGGTAAGACGGGCATGCTGATCGATCCCGCGACGCAGAAGGTAATTGCCACAATACAGCTAGGAGGAGAGCCCGAATATCCCCAGGCCGATCCCGAGACGGGCCTGATCTACCAAAACCTCGAAGATACGAGCGAACTTGTAGTGATCGATCCGCAGAAACAAGCCGTGGTCAAGCGCTACAAACTCGATCCTGGCGAAGGGCCTACGGGCCTCGCTCTCGACGCCGCGCACCATCGCCTCTTCAGCACCGCAGGGAACAAAAAGTTGATCGTGATGGACACGGAAACCGGAGCGGTTGTCGCCGTTCTCCCCATTGGTGCAGGAGTCGATGGCGCGGGATATGATCCCATCCTGCGGCGGGTCTACACGGCAAATGGCATCGGCACAATGACCGTCATTCAGCAGGATTCCCCCGACCAATATCGAGTCATCGAAAACGCCCCAACCCATTTCGGCGGTCACTCCCTCGTCGTAGACCCCGCCACCCACCGCGTCTACGTGGCCTATTTCGGATCGGTCGCCGC
The DNA here is from genome assembly GCA_963832265.1 of uncultured Acidobacteriota bacterium. GTDB lineage: Bacteria > Acidobacteriota > Terriglobia > Acidiferrales > UBA7541 > Palsa-360. Next base: position 377,190 of record CAWHTN010000020.1, on the reverse strand, counting down.
GTACGATCCCGCGCCCTGAACCTAAGCACCCCGAATGCCCCGCCGCTGCTTAGCAAATGTGGCACCTTCAAAGCTGCGATAGAATCCAGATACAAAAAGGCTGGTGACGATGGAGGACAGAATTAAACAGCATTTTGAGGAGGAAGCGCGAGATTTTGAACGAATCATCCTGACGCTGATCCCTGATTACCCTCGAATGGTAGAGGCACTGGTCGCGGCTCTGCCATTTGAAAGCGCCACGCCCATTAGGGTAATTGATCTTGGCTGTGGCACCGGAACCATCGCGCAAAGTGTCCTAGATGCCTTTCCAAACGCGCACGTCACATGCCTTGACCTGGCCGAAAACATGATTGCACTGGCTCAGGCGAAACTTGCACGTTACCCGGTCGTTCGCTTCGTCGTGGGCGATTTCGCGGCCTTCGATGGAGAATACGATGTAGTCATCTCGTCGCTCGCCCTGCACCATCTCGCATCGGATGAGCACAAGCGGCGCTTCTACCGCCAGATATACGGCAGGCTAAGCCCCGGAGGGGCCTTCTACAACGGTGACGTGGTTTTGGCCTCCAGTGACATTCTGCAAGCGACTTACATGCACCAGTGGCGAGCCTTTATGCGCCACAACATCTCCGACGAAGAAATCGAGGAAAAGTGGATTGCCAAGTACCATGTCGAAGACCATCCCGCAAAGTTGGTGGATCAGTTGGCGTGGTTGACGGAAATTGGTTTTGCTGATGTAGATGTGCTCTGGAAGCACTACAATTTCGCGGTTTACGGTGGTGTGAAGCGCTGAGCCTCGTGCCGGTTGCCCCATCCTTCGCGCCTTGCGAAGGGTGTGGGTTTCTAATGGCGTAGAGTTAAGGAAGAAACCTAGCGCTTTGGAGGTTCGATTTTTTTCTTGCCTGGCGCGAGATTGGCGAGGACCTGTGCGACCTGATGGGCCACTTTGCCCGTTTGGGCGAGCGCTTGAAATTGCTTATAAACATCTGCCACGTCTCCTTGTTTACGTGGCCCGACTGCGCAGACAACGACAAGATGCTTCTCTTCGTAAATCCGGTAGATCACCCGGTGTGCCGCGAATTCGTGCTTCCAGTACAACTGAAGCGGAGAACGCAAAGGAAGCCCATATCCTTGAGGATCCAGTGCCAGTTTTTTCGTCAACACTTTCTTGAGCTTATTTTTTATGCTCCCGTCCAGAGCCTTTACTTCCCCAAAGGCATCGCCGGTGAACGCGATGGAATATTTGGGCTCGGCTTCGCTCAAGGTTCGCCGAAGACCTCTTCCATCGTGTGGAGGCGGTCGGCGTTGACATCGTCATCAATAGTCTCGGCGAGTTTCAGCAGGCGATTGGTCAGTTCACGGTCGGCGAGGATTTCCAGCGTGGCAAGAATGGACTCGCGTTCCCGCATCACGGTATCCAGCCACTCCTTATCCACCAGGTACTTCGATTCCTGCCTGCGATTCTCGATGAGGACAACCTTGCCGCCCTTCGCCGCCTTCATGTAAGTCTTCAGCCGGCCGCGAAGGCTCGTCGCGGAGACTTTTCTTACCGTTACGGCGCCAGCGTCATCCACGGTCTTTTCTCCAAATGTACGTTTGAACACGTACAACGTACATTCAGAGCATGAAGCCAGGACGACCGCAAGTCAAGTGCCATAACTTTCCTTCTCGCCATTTCAGCAACACGTCCATGCTGCAATGGCGCGGCAGCGCATCCGCATGCAACTGGAATCGCTGTGCCGATTTTGCCTTCTCTGCTACACTTTTTGACTCTGGTCCGGGGTAGTGCAATTGGTAGCACGCCAGCCTTTGGAGCTGGTTATCCTGGTTCGAGTCCAGGCCCCGGAGCCAAACCTTTTGCGATTGCCGCCACCATGAATACACCCGACCTGGCCTTGGGCGCGATCTGGTACCTCGTCTTTCTGTTCTCGACGACGTGCCACGAAGCGGCGCACGCGCTCGTCGCCAAGCTTGGCGGCGACACGACCGCCGCCGAAGGGGGCCAGGTGACGCTCAATCCGATTCCGCACATTCGCCGCTCGCCGTTTGGGATGGTCGTTGTGCCGATCCTGTCTTTCCTCGTGGGCGGATGGATGATCGGCTGGGCGAGCGCGCCGTTTAACCCGGCGTGGCAGCGGCAGTACCCGCGCCGGTCGGCTTGGATGGCTCTGGCGGGGCCGGCGGCCAATTTCTCGCTGATGATTCTGGCGGGGATTGCGATACGGATCGGCTTGGCGGCCGGGTATTTTCGACAGCCGGAATCAATTCAGAGTTATTCCAACCTGGTATCGCCGGCCAATGCGGCGGATCCGACGTTTCTCACTTCGGCTCTGAGTATCCTCTTCATTCTGAATCTACTTCTGGGCACGTTCAATTTGCTCCCCGTGCCTCCGCTCGATGGCCATGCGGGGATCATGGTGGTGATGCCGGAAGGCGTCGCCCAGCGCTACATCGACTGGGTGCAGCATTCCCGGAACTTTGCCCTGCTCGGTTTGATCATCGCCTGGTCCCTGTTCGATAGAATTTTCCAGCCCGTATTTTTCTATGCGCTGCACGCCCTGTACGCCGGGGTCCGCACCAGCTAGCCCGCGCCACTCGAAACGTATCCTTCGCAATGACTTGGCCTCGCTACGCTGCTGTTTCAAAATTGCACACATGTCTCAATTTGTTCCTTCCTAGGCGCGCTCTTCTTTAAGCGCGATTGCATAAATCCTTCCCTTTCAACGCAAGCGAATATTTGCAGTCTGGCCCGTCGTCTGCATTAGACAGAGGTAGGAGCGTGATTTCGATGGGTAACTCATTCAACTCATCCGGCGATTACCGGATTGAAATTTCCGGCTGGGGGCTGGATAACAGCTTCTTCGCGGAAAGAACCGATTTGCTTTGGACCGCTGAGGGTGAAAAACAGGTGCAATTGCATCGTGCGCTGCCGGAGGGAGCCATTGTCTTTGTTCGCTTGCTGGCCTCCGAGCCTTCGAGTGGGTCGGTTCCTGTGGCCTACCAGGTTCAAAGTGTGGTGCCGATGGATCGCAACGGCCGTTGCCAGATCAGACTGGCGCAATTACACCCGCGCTCGAAGGAATCTCTGGCGTGGAAAAATGCATCTAATGGCTCAGAGGATCGAAGAAGGGTATGCGACGTGCAGGAATTCGAACTGGAGCTGCAACACGAGGAGATCCTCCAATGAAAACCGAGACGATGAACAAAACGAATCATGACCGGCTCGCCACGTGCGAGGAAATCCGCCGCGCGACCTCTTCCACGCAGGACCGTGTGCTAGAGCTTTGCAATATCCAGGGCAGCTACTGCCAGATGGATTCGGACCTCGGAGGAATCATCCGATATCCAGCGGAAGAGTTTGAGTTTTTCGCGTATTTGAGCGAGATGGATGAAAGCGCCGCAAACTAAATGGATCCGTGCCAGGGGCAATTCGCCTTTGGCACAAGTAAAGGGCGATTCTCTCCAATTTGGAACGCGGTTTTTGGCTTGAGCCGTGAATCAAAGGCCAATTTAAGCAGGCCCATGCGCCCGGCGAAAGAATAATTTTAGCCCCTCCGTCATAATTGCTTGTCTATAGAACACTTACAAGAAACCCCAGCCAGCACGAAATCCTAGAAGATGAAGTGCCAGTCCCGCGCATTCGCGGTGGGATTTTGGCATTGGCCTTGCCAGTGACTCATCATGAACACATTGACTGCACCTCCCAAGTCAGGCCACTTCATTCGCGGCAGCTCCGACGAATCCATGACGGTATGTGTTTTGGACGATGAGCCCGGCATGGTTGAAATGCTGCAAGAATCGCTTCGCTGCCTCGGCTTCAGCTCCATTGGCACGAGCGACCCGCAGTACGCGCTTGAATTGATCGATCAGGGCCGCGTGCGCGTGGTGATGTCGGACATTAAGATGCCGGGGATGGACGGCCTGCAGTTTCTGGAGCAGGCTATGCAGCGCGATCCTGGCGTGTACGTCCTCCTCATGACGGGGTACTACTCGCTGGACAACGCCATCGCGGCCGTCAAGCGCGGCGCCTACGACTATGTCCCTAAACCTGTTGACCGGTCGCGTCTTAAGAAATCCCTGGACGAACTTGCCGAGTCGTTCAACAAGCGGAAGCGGATCCGCGGTCTGGAGCAGCAGCTCCTGACCGACCTGGAGTTTCACGGAATCGTGGGCCGCAGCCCAGCCATGGTGGAAGTGTTCGAAATGGTCCGCAAAGTCGCGCGGCACTACACCAACATCCTGCTGATCGGAGCGACGGGCGTCGGCAAGGAATTAATCGCCAAATCGATTCACCAGATGAGTCCTGTCGCACAGCAGCGGTTCGCGGTGTGCAACTGCTCCGCGATGGTGGACACGCTCCTCGAAAGCCAGCTCTTCGGGCACATGCGGGGCGCCTTTACGGGCGCGACCGACACGCGGCCTGGCCTGTTCGAATACGCGAATGGCGGCACGGTTTTCCTGGACGAAGTCGGAGAGACGTCGCTCCCGATGCAAGCCAAACTGCTGCGAGTGATCCAGAACCGCGAAATTCAGCGTGTTGGCTCCCCTGAAGTGCGCCACGTGGATGTGCGGCTCATAGCCGCCACTAACCGAGACCTGCGAGCCGAAGTCCTGGCCGGCCGGTTTCGCGAAGACTTGTTTTATCGCCTCAGCACGATCCAGATTCGCGTGCCCAACCTCGCTGAGCGCCTGGACGATATTCCCTTGCTTATTCAATTCTTCCTGAAAAAATATAACGAGGCCTACAGCAAACAGATTAAAGGCCTTACCAGGCGAGCGCAGACCGTCTTGTATCAACATGGCTGGCCCGGCAATGTCCGCGAACTTGAAAATGTGATTTCCTGCGCTTGCCTTACATCAGTAAACGAGTTCATCGATGTGGACGATTTGCCTGAGAACCTGCAGAGGCCTGCCGCCCAAAACGGCCGCGCCGGAGACACCTGGCGGCCACTCCCGCTGGAGGAGGTCCGCCGGCAACATATCCGGCGTGTACTCGAGGCCTGCGAAGGCAATCGCGTCCGGGCGGCTCAAATGCTCGGCATTGGGCGGACGAGTTTGTACCGATTCCTAAAACGGGCTGAAAAGAAATCGGCGAACTCGACAGCGTTGCAGTAAGCCCAAGGGTTTCATATTTCGCGAGCGATCGTAATTCCCTGTTTCAGAATCGGACAGATTTCATGTTCTGACACAACTTGCGATTTGCTTTCATTGATAAGTCGCTTATTTTGTGCGGCGGAAATCGATCTTCATTGGCACGGCAGTTGCATTTATTTAGATGTCTTCGTTGAAGACAACAATTTGGACCTGATCAGCACCCCTACACGCCGCCCACCCAAATAGCCTGCCCAGAATCCACAAGTGGCGCGCTGGTTCCGATCTTTAAACTGGCGCGCCGCACCTCACTTCGAACGGCTAGAGCAAGCCCACAGAGAAGCGGCCAGCAAATGCTAAGTGAAGTTCTCGCGTCCCTCTTCGGCACAGGTTTCTCTTAATGGAACGCAAGAGAAGTGAGGACTGGGAGGAAACCGTTTGTTTCCCGATTCAAACAGACATTTTTTTTGGCACGGCGCGTGCCCCGACCAATTGGAATGGTCGAGGAACGATAGTGTCCGAAGAAAAAAGCAATCCAGGCGTATTCTTGGTCGAACGTAGGAGGGCGGAACGGCGCATTTTGGTGCATGTTCCGGTGGAGGTCGCTGAAGTTGACGGTGAGGGCCACGCCTTCACGGAGCGAACCTTTATTGAAGATGTGAGCGATTTTGGTTGCCGGTTCTCAACTCGCGGGCCCGTCCAACAGGGGGACACCGTTTCGGTGAAAGTACTTGGACCAGGTGGAAAAGCTTTCCCGGATGAGGAGCCGCGACTTTATGAGGTCATGTGGGTCGCGCGGAAGGAACACGGTTCCACGATTGGCGCCCGGTTGCTCCAGGGTGAAAAACTCACCAACCTGAAGCCCCAGCCGGACGAAGGCGGTCCAAAGCACGATGCCAAATGATCCACGAACGCCGCGCCCATAGCCGTTTTTTCCTGCATTCTCAAGTGGAAATTACCGGTGTGGATGAATCTGGGCTGCAGTTCGCGGAACGAGCGCGCGTGGAAGACGTCAGTGATCTGGGCTGCCGATTCTCCATCCGGGGCGCGGTGCATGAAGGCAGCATCCTTGGCGTTGAAGCACTGGGCCCTGAGGCCGAAAACCTTTCGGATGAGTTTCCCCGGCTGTTTGTAGTGATCTGGGTGAAACGCAAAGGGAATCGCTTGATGGTAGGCGCAAGAAGCCTCCGAGAAGATGAACTTTCCGACGCCGGCATTCACGCGAATTGTTCCGCCTCAGAGCATCCCTCAAAGTGAATCGTAAATAGGTCGATTGCGCCGCGGCGGGGAGATTGTTGTTCTCCAACCACATCACCAGGTGATTGCAGCAGCTCTCATTGTTGTTCTGCGTCCGTTCCTCCCAATTCCCTTTCACAGCCGCCGGCCTTGAATCCCGGCAAAGCAACCGTGCAGTTCGTTCGAGCCCTAATTGTGGTCCCTCCCGCTTCTATTGCAATCGATTGTGGGTTGGAGCCAAATGGCGCGGGGAAACATCCTTCTATTGCATTCCCATAGGACTTGTGGCACGCTTTCTATTGTGTTCCAATAGGAGAGACATGGCCGAAAAACCGGATGTCTGGCAAGGAACGCTTTCCGTGATGGTGCTGAAGACCCTGGAAACATTGGGACCGCTTCACGGATATGGAATTGCCCGGCGAATCGAGCAGACCAGCGGCGATTTGCTTTCCGTCAATTATGGAACTTTGTACCCAGCACTTCTCAAGCTGGAGCAAGAGGGCTACATCGCCTCCGAGTGGGGCGTATCGGACAACAATCGCAAAGCCAAATACTACAGGCTCACGCGAGCGGGACGGAAACAGCTCGAGAAAGAAGCGCGCGAGTGGGAGCAAACAACAACAATCCTCGCGCGCTTCTTGTCACCGGGAGAGAAATCTTTATGAGACGCATGCGCGCCTGGTGTTTGCGGTTCGCCGCGCTTTTCCGAAAGGAACAGCAAGACCGAGAATTGGCGGAAGAGTTGGAGAGCCATCTCCAGATGCACATCGAGGACAACCTTCGTGCCGGCCTACACCGCTGAGGAGGCGCGCAGGCAAGCGTCTCATCACGCTCGGCGGGTTGGAGCAGGCCAAGGAGCACTTCCGAGAGCAACGCGGGTTGCCTGCACTGGAAGCAGTGACTCAGGATGTGCGTTTCGGGTTTCGCTTGCTGCGCAAGAGTCCAGGCTTCACAGCCGTGGCTGTGCTGACTCTAGCGCTCGGGATCGGAGCGAATACTGCGATTTTTTCGGTCGTCAACGCAGTTCTTCTGCAGCCCCTTCCCTATCCTCAACCGGACCGAATTGTCCAACTCATGCGGAGCTTCCCGGAGCGGAATTTCCCGTCGCATTTCGATTTCCAAATTCATGGTCTGGCGCAACCAAACGCAGGTGTTCCAGGACATCGCGGCGTTTGACCACGACGCAACCGACAACCTCACGGAGGGCGACCGCCCCGAGGAGGTCGCGGTCATCCACGCTTCAGCCGGTTACTTCGCGGTATTCGGCGCGCCGGTAGCGATGGGCCGGACGTTCACGGCTGACGAGGATCATCCCGGGGGCCCGCATGTGGCGGTGATCAGCAACGGACTCTGGCGCAACCGCTTCAACGGAGATCCCAAATCTTGTCGGCAAGGCGATTACTCTCGGAGGGGGACCCTATGAGGTTATCGGCGTGCTTGGCTCGACCTTCGCCCACGGACTCACCGGCCGATCTCTGGCTTCCCTTGCAGGCGGATCCAAACAGCACCAGCCAAGCTCATAATCTGATCGTGGTTGCCCGCCTGAACCCCGGCGTCACTCTTGCCAAAGCGCAGGCCGCGATGAAGCTTGCCACCGAGGAATTTCGGCGAAAGTTTCCGGTTACCGGCCTGATGGGTCCAAACGAAAGTTCCACAGCCATACCGCTGCGCGACGTCGTGGTTGGGGATGTCCGGCCGGCGATGCTCGTCTTGCTCGGCGCCGTTGGTTTTGTCCTGCTGATTGCCTGCGCGAACATGGCGAGCCTGCTTCATGGCGCGCGCAACCCTTCGCAGGCGAGAGATCGCCGTTCGAGCGGCGCTCGGCGCGGGACGGCGGCGCATCGTCTTGCAGTTACTTACCGAGAGCATTCTCTTGTCGCTTGGAGGAGGCGCGCTGGGTCTTGTTTTTGGCTATTTCGGAGTGCGCGGTCTCCTCGCCATAAACCCCGGGAATATCCCGCGAATCGGGGAGCATGGCTCGGGTGGTTGCTCTGGATTGGAGGATCCTGATCTTCACCCTGTTCGTCTCCGTGCTGACGGGAATTCTGTTCGGAGTCCTGCCGGCATTGCATGCCACGCGCGCCGATTTGGCTTTCGCTCTCAACGAAAGCGGCGCGCGCTCAGGCACCAGCCTGCGCCAAAACAAGAGCCGGTCCATCTCTGGTCGTCACGGAAATTGCCCTGGCTGTGGTTCTGTTGGTTGGGGCGGCTCTGCTGATTCGCACGTTCGCCGCACTGCGCACTGTCAATCCCGGTTTCGAATTGCACAGCATTCTGACCATGCAGATGCGGCTTACCGGGCCTCGTTTTGAAAAGGCATCTGGCATCGCTCAGCTTGCGCGCGAAGGCGAACAGCGGATCCGTAGTATCGCGGGAGCCGAAGCAGCAGCGCTCACCGACTCTCTTCCTTTAAAGTGGGATGATGACTTTGCTCTTCGTCATTAACGCACATCCCCCGACAGATCAACCTTACAGTGGCGACGCGCAGTATCGCATTGTCTCGCCGGGCTATTTTGACACCTTCCGAATTCCCCTGCTTCGCGGACGACTATTCACCGATCGGGACGACAGCGGAGCGGCTCACGTCGTGTTGATCAGCGAAACGATGGCAAAACAGTTCTGGCCGCAAAGCGATCCTGTGGGAGAGCTCATCACGATGGGCAAACTCATGGGTCCTGAATTTGAAGAACCTCCACGGCAGATTATCGGCGTGGTTGGCGACGTCAGGGATATTGGCCTCAATAGCTCCCCCGAACCGACGATGTATGTGCCGATTCCTCAACTGAGCGACGGCATTACTGCAATCCTGAGTCGCAGGTGGTCCATGACGTGGGCGGTCCGCACCAAAGTCGCACCCTATTCGCTGAGCACGGATATCCAGCGGGAACTCCGCGCCGCAAGCGGTGGATTGCCGGTCGCACATATTCGGACCATGGACCAGGTTGTCACCGAATCCACGGCACGCAACGAGTTCAATATGACGCTGCTTTCGATCTTTGCCGGCATTGCCCTTCTCCTAGCCGCCATTGGGATTTACGGCGCTGATGGCGTACTCCGTCCAACAGCGCACTCAGGAGATCGGCATCCGCATGGCGCTGGGCGCGCAGCCCGGAGACGTGCTTCGGATGGTGCTACGCCATGGCCTGTTACTTTGCCTCGTAGGGATTGCCGTCGGCATATCGGGCGACTTTCGCAGTCATCCGCCTGATGAAAAGCCTGATCTTCGGAGTCAGCCCGACCGACCCGGTGACATTCGTCAGCGTTGCAGTTCTATTGGCGGCGAGTGGCATTTGCCGCCTGCTGGATCCCCGCGCGGAGCGCTTCGCGCGTGGATCCGATGGTGGCGTTGCGTCATGAATGACGCTTCTAAAATCGCGTCGCGCATTGCCAGGGAGCACTAGCCCGTGGATATCGCCAGACCAGAACTCAAACGCAGGCGGCGGCTGCTCCGAATCATTTATGGCGTGGCGGGCTGGTCATCGTTGCGGCTCGTAACGTTGGGGCTTTCGAGGCTCAAGGCAGCAGCGCCTACCGTCGACAAGACAACGGTCTGGACGGATACGGTAAAGCGCGGGCCGATGCTGCGCGAAGTGCGCGGGCTGGGGACGCTTGTGCCGGAAACCATCCGCGTTATTCCGGCGGCCACGGATGGACGGGTCGAGCAACGCTTGCTGCTGCCGGGCACTCCGGTGAACGCGAATACGGTGATTCTGGAACTCAGCAATTCCGAACTCCAGCAATCCGTACTGGATGCGGGATTCCAGCTCAAAGGCGCCGAAGCGGAATACAACAATCTGAAAGCGCAGCTCGACAATCAACTCATGGAGCAACGATCAAAGGCCGCCGGGGTGCGCTCCGAATTTCACCAGGCCCAATTGCAGCACGAAGCGGACGATCAGCTTTACAAATTTGGCATCACTGCCGAGATTGTCTGGAAGACATCGCAGGTGAAGGCGGAAGAACTCGGGAAACAAAACGAGATCGCGGAAAAACAGGTGGAGACGTTTGCGCAGTCGATCGAAGCGCAGCTCGCCGTGCAGCAGGCCAAAGTCGATGGGCAGCGCGCGCTGTATGAGCTCAAGCAGCACCAGCTCGATCAACTGCACGTGCGCCCCGGGATTGACGGCGTGCTGCAAGAGCTGGACGTAGAAGTCGGACAAGCAGGTAGCGCCAGGAACGATCCTTGCGCGCGTCGCGCAGCCGTCCCACCTGAAGGCAGAGCTAAAAATCGTTGAGACGCAAGCGAAGGATGTCGCCATCGGCCAGAAGGCTTTGATCGACACGCACAACGGCGCGGTCCTTGGACATGTAACGCGCATCGATCCATCCGTGCAAAACGGAACCGTGACCGTGGATGCGTCCATCGATGGGACGCTGCCCCCCGGCTCGCGGCCGGATTTGAGCGTGGAGGGCACAATCGAAATCGAGCGGCTGGCCGACGTCCTTTCCATGGGGCGGCCTGTTCATGGAGATACCGATAGCACGGTGGGCCTCTTTAAGTTGATGGACAACGGCAGCGAAGCAATGCGCGTGCAAGTGAAACTGGGCCGCATGTCCGTGAACAGCGTGGAAATTCTGCAGGGACTGTCAGCTGGCGATCAGGTCATTCTTTCGGATATGTCGGCATGGGACAACTTCGATCGAGTTCGATTGCGGTAATGCGATTCTGAGAAGGGACGGAAAAGATGAATGCACAATCCGAACCGCTGGTGCGGCTGGAGGGCGTGTCGAAGATTTTTCAGGCTGACGAAGTGGAAACGCATGCGCTTTCGGACGTTCACCTGGAAATCCGCCGCGGCGAATTTGTCTCGATTGCCGGACCTTCGGGCTGCGGCAAGTCGACGCTGCTTTCCATCATCGGACTTCTGGATTCACCGACCGAAGGCGGCTACGCAATCCACGGCACGCCGGTTGCCAGCCTTTCTATTTCCGAGCTCAGCCGCATCCGCAACCGGGAAATCGGCTTTGTCTTTCAGGCATTCAATTTGATCGGGGACCTTACTGTGTTTGAAAATGTCGAATTGCCGCTCACGTACCGCAATATGGCGATGAGCGAACGCAGAAGGCGCGTCCAAGAAGTGCTTGACCGGGTGGGCATGGCGCACCGGATGAAGCATTATCCCGCGCAACTTTCCGGCGGCCAGCAGCAGCGCGTGGCGGTGGCGCGGGCACTGGGAGGCCAGCCGTCGATCCTGCTCGCGGATGAGCCCACGGGAAATCTCGATTCGAAGAATAGCGAAGCCGTGATGAATCTCTTGAAGGAGTTGCACGGGGAGGGCGCGACCATCTGCATGGTGACGCACGATCCGCGCTATGCGGGAATGGCGGACCGCTCCATCCATCTTGTCGACGGCCGCATTACCGAAGAGACCGTGGCCACCCGCGCCGAAGTCATGTAATTTCATTCTGAGAATGGGCGCACTGCCCACATTTCTTTATTCGTACGCTTCGATGTGCTAGGCTGCGTCGCGCATCCCGCCGGTCGCGAGACCAAAAACGGAATCCCTTGCAAGGAGGATTTGACATGGAATCCAATCCCACGATGAAGTTCATTACGCGGCGCGAAATGTTGCAAGCCGCGGCGGCCTTGGCTGGAGGAGCGTTCGCGGCCCGATTTTACCCTGCGACACTTGTCCACGCGGCAACTCCGGGCTTTCCGCAGCAAGCGGCAGCGGGCGATCAAGTCGCGGCCATGCGCGCGCAATTTGGCGGCATGCCGATTCAATCGCAACCGCTCACGGACAGCATCACGCTGCTGTCGGGTCCGGGCGGAAATGTGGTCGTGCTAAATGGCGCGGACGGAAAGCTGATGGGCGACACGTTCGTGCAGCCGGCGTGGCCGCACCTGAAGGACGCGCTGGACGCGATCGGGAAAGCGCCGGTCAAGACTGCGATCGACACGCACTGGCATTTCGATCACTCAGACAACAATGCATCGCTGCGCGCCGCGGGCGCCACCCTGGTCGCGCATGTGAATACGAAGAAACGGATGTCCGAAACGCACACGCTCGCCGTGTTGAACCTGACATTTCCGCCTTGGCCAGCGGAAGCCCTGCCGCAGCAGACTTTCCAGCAGAGCCATAAGATAACGATGAACGGCGAGAGCGTGTCGCTCGTGCATATCCCGCCGGCGCACACGGATTCCGACATCTATATTCATTTCGAGAAGGGCAACGTTCTGCAGACGGGCGACATATTCTTCAACGGCATGTTTCCTTACATCGACGACGGAACCGGCGGCAGCGTCAGCGGCATGATCGCGGGCGCGACGAAACTTCTAGCGGTGGCCGACGATAAAACCAAAATCGTTCCCGGGCACGGTCCTCTCGGAAACAAGGCCGACCTCATGAAATATCGCGACATGCTCACGACGGTGCGCGGGCGGCTTCAGAAGCTGAAGTCCTCCGGCAAGTCCATGCAGGAAGCGGTTGCCGCAAAGCCTCTCGCCGATCTCGATCCGGTTTGGGGCAAAGGCTTATTCAACAGCGACGCGTTCATCCAAATCGCCTATCCGGCGCTTTGAAAAATCGCGTAGCACAGCCAGCCGCCGCCGCGGAGCTGTGCGGGTTTGGCTATACTCATTGGGCCGGGCAGCATGTGCCACTTACAAAACCACACAGCCAGGAGTGGCTGTGCTACCAAGACGCCTCGGAACCGACATTTTCCACAAGCTGTGAGACTGTGACAGACAAAGAATCTTGTTTGCTACCCAGCCTCTGAACGCCGGGCGTGTAGAACTGGGGCTTGCTGGCCGCATTCCTTACAAAAAATCACTTTCAGAACTCACCTGGATTTCTTTTTTCGCGCGCGCCGCTGTGCTAGACTGCGTTGGCAGCCGCTTCCGAGTGGAGCGACTGCCGATGCGTGGAACTTCGGGCTCCGTGCGACGAAGTCCCGCGAACCCCGCCAGGCCCGGAAGGGAGCAACGGTACCGGGATCGCTTCGTGTGCCGCGGAGTACCCGAAGTTCCTCTCATCAGAAACGCGCTGGGAAGTTTGCGATGAGTATCATCGATTCGGCCGTGCTGCTGTAGCCCGCGTCTTCAGACGCGGGGATTTTTTTTCGCACCAGAAAACCCTCGCCTCTGAAGAGGCGAGCTACAATATCGAATGAGTCCAGTCGTTGGAGTTCAGGTTTCTGCGGAATGAGCTACCAGGTCATCGCGCGAAAATGGCGTCCGCAAACGTTTGCCGACGTGGTCGGGCAGCAGCACGTCACGCGCACGCTTTCCAACGCCATCCAATCGGGGCGCGTGGCGCATGCCTACATTTTTTCCGGCGCGCGCGGCGTGGGCAAAACAACCACCGCGCGCATTCTCGCCAAGGCGCTCAACTGCGCGAAGGGACCCGCCGCGGAACCTTGCAACGAGTGCGATTCCTGCCGCGAGATCGGCCTCGGAAATTCCCTCGACGTGATCGAAATCGACGCGGCGTCCAACCGCGGCATCGATCAGATTCGCGAATTGCGCGAGATGGTGCGTTACGCGCCCGCCGGCGGACGCTACAAAGTCGTGATCCTCGACGAAGCGCACATGCTGACCGATGAAGCCTCGAACGCGCTGCTGAAGACGCTCGAGGAACCTCCCGACAAAGTCATCTTTGTGATGGCCACGACCCAGCCCGAAGATCTGGCCGATACGATCCGTTCGCGCTCGCAGCATTTTCATTTTCGCGCGCTTTCGTTCGCCGAAATTTCCGACGCGCTGGTGGAAATTTGCGCGAAAGAAAGTCTGACCGCGGAGCCTGGCGCCATCGCCGTGATGGCTCGTGCCGCCGAAGGCAGCTTGCGCGACGGGCTCTCTCTGCTCGAACAGGCGCGCGCCTATTGCGGCTCCAACATTACGGACGCGCAGGTTCGCGAACTGCTCGGCGTCGTCCCCGGCGAAATTCTGGACGAGCTGACCGGCGCGATCGAAGAGCGATCGGCCGATCGCGTGCTCTCGCTCGTGCATCGCCTGCTCGCCGAAGGGCAAAATCTCCAGCATTTCTGCCGCGAGGCCATCGGCCATTTTCGGAATATGCTCGTCGCGCGCGTTTGCGGAGCGGATTCCGAATTGATTGCCGCGCCCGCCGACGAGCGGCCAGGTTTGAAGAAAGCGGCGGAATTTTTCAGCGAGGAAGACCTCACTCGCTTTTTCCAGATTCTTTTACATACTGACGAAGATCTTCGCCGCAAGCCGGATGCGCGCCTGCATCTGGAGATGGGCCTGCTGCGCATGGTGAACGCCGCACGCCTGGCGCCGCTTGAAGAACTTCTCGCCGATCTGGAAGGCGGAGCTCCCGCAACAGCCACGCCGGCGCGGTCCTCAAGCGCATCGGTGCAAGCGCCGCCTATTGCGCGCGCGAGCGCTCCGGCGGCGTTTGCCGCGGCATCATCTCAGGGCGCGGCAACTGCCGCGGCGCCTGCGAGAGTGCAAACCGCGCCCGCGCCGCGGACTGAAAATGTGGCTCCTGCTGCTGTGCATGAAGAAACAAACCCTGTTCCGAAACGAATGGACGCAGTGCCCGCTCCTGCCGCGATGCCCAGCACGATCGCGCGGTCGGCAGCCGCGGGCGACGGGCTCGTGGAAGCTCAAGTCGATTCCATCAAGAACGCAATTCTCACGCAGGAAAAATTTCTGGGCGAACTCGTGGGACACGCGTCGCGCTGGGAGATGAGCGGCGGTGAAGTGCGATTATTTTTTCCGACCGAGAGCCGCGCGCTCGCGGAGTTGTTGCAGGCGCGCGATCCCATGGAACGTTTACGCAACGTTGCCAGCCGCATTCTCGGCCAGACGGTGCGCGTCTGTGTTAAACTGGAGGCCGTGACGGTGGGAGGAACAGCCTCCAACGGCACGCGGGAATTGCGCGCCAAGTTCGAGCAAGATCCGATCGTGCGCGCGATGCTGGAACGATTCGGCGGCCAGATTTCCGACGTGAAACGCCGGGGCGAGGAGTAGACCATGGAAGTGAAAGCGCTGCAGCAGATTCTCACGCAGTTTCGACAGATGCAGGAGGGCTTGCAGAAGCAGGTCGAAACCGTGCTGGTGGAAGCCTCGGCCGGCGGCGGCATGGTCACAGTCAAAATGAACGGCCAGAAGCAACTCACCGAAATTCACATCGATCCCGAAGTTTTTTCCGGGAAAGATCAGGAATTGCTGCAGGACCTGGTTCGCGCCGCCGTGAACGAAGCCAGCCGGCGCGTCGACGAAGAGCTCACCAACCAGATGAAAAACCTGACGGGCGGGATTCCAGGAATGGCCGGACTGAAAATTCCCGGCTTGTTTTAAATCTCCAAGATTGTTTCTAAGCCTGCCATGCATTTAATTTTGTCATTCCGAGCGAAGCGAGGACTCTCTCTGTCGATCGGGGCCAGAACCGGAGAGATTCCTCGGTCGCCGCGGCGACCTCGGAATGACAAAATTGCGCAATTTCGGAATGACAGCTTTGGGAAATTATTGAAGGGCTTGCGTACTCCTCCGGCCCGCCACTATACGTCACGGAACAATTCACATGCCTGATTTCGCCGAGCCCGTCGAGCGGCTGATCGATCAACTGAAACACCTGCCCGGCATCGGCGCAAAGACCGCGCAGCGCTTGGCGTTTCACATTCTCCGCACCGACCCGGAAAGCGCGCTGGCGCTGGCCGATGCCATTCGCGACGCCAAGTTGAACATGCGAATTTGTTCGGTGTGCAACAACATCACCGACGTCGACCCGTGCCTCTACTGCACAAGCTCCACGCGCAGCCGCAAGACCATCTGCGTGGTCGAAGAGCCGCACAACATCATGGCCGTTGAAAAGACGCGCCAGTATGGCGGCTTGTATCACGTGCTGGGCGGTTCACTCGCGCCCTTGCGAGGCATCGGGCCCGATCAATTGCACTTGAAAAGCTTGATCGAACGGCTCAAGGGAGGCGCAGTCGAGGAAATTATTATCGCGACCAACCCGAACGCCGAAGGCGAGGCCACGGCCATGTACCTCTCCAAGCTCCTGAAGCCGCTCGGCGTGCGCGTGACCCGCATCGGCGTCGGAATTCCCGTCGGCGCCGACCTTGAATACGCTGACGAAGTCACGATGATGAAGGCTATGGAAGGCCGCCGCGACCTCTGATGGATTAGTAGGACGGGCTTCAGCCTGTCGGGTTTTGTGATCCCACGCAAATCAAAAGCGACAGGCTGAAGCCTGTCCTACTGGTTCGACCTTCCCGCCTCAGACAAGAAGTAAAATCCGCAATCAAAGCCGATGGGGTATCACAACGGCGCGGCGAAGATGATAAAGTAATTGACATAAGGGACCATCCATTGGAAAGCGAACAACAGAAGCGGCTGCGTGTAGCGCGCCGCGCCGTGATCAAGCTCGGCACAGGCATCGTGACGGGAAGCGACGGTCAGTTTAACGTCGAGCATCTCGCGCCGGTCGCGCGCACCATCGCCCACCTGAAGAAGGACGGCCGGCAAATCGTGCTGGTGTCTTCGGGCGCCGTCGGGCTCGGACGCGGACGCCTCGGGCTGCATCGCGACCGGTTGAATGACATGGTGATGCGCCAGGCGTGCGCGGCGGTGGGCCAAAGCCTGCTGATGCACGAATACGAAAAATTATTTCAGACGCACGGCGTCCAGCTCGCGCAAGTGCTCTTGACCGAGGGAGACTTCGTGGACCGCACGCGGTACTCCAATCTGCGGGAGACGATGGAAGCGCTCCTGAAGCTAGGCGTGCTGCCCATCGTCAATGAAAATGATACGGTCTCGACGGCCGAGCTGGACTACCTGAACATTCGCGCGGGCGAGCGCATCTTCAGCGACAACGATCGCCTGGCCGCGCTGGTGATGAGCCACATCGAAGCCGACGCGCTCGTCCTGCTTACCGACGTGGACGGATTGATGCAACTCGGGCCGTCCGGATCGAAAGAGGCGGGCGCAAAAGTGATTCCCTTGGTCGAGGAGATCACGCCGGAATTGAAATCGCTCGCGCTCGGCCCTTCCGAGGGAGGGCGTGGCGGCATGCTGACGAAACTCGAAGCGGCGGAAATTGCCATGCAGGCCGGCGGCGTCGCCGTGATTGCGAACGGCACGAAGCCGGATGCGCTCGGGCAAATTTTTGAAGGCGAGCCAACGGGCACTGTGTTTCTATCGAAGACGCGCATGGCGGGAAAACGGCGCTGGATTGCTTATGCCGCGGGGGTCCGCGGGCGCGTGATCGTCAACACGGGAGCGCGCGAGGCGCTTACCGGAGGAAAGGCGAGCTTGCTGGCTTCCGGCGTCACGGGCGTCGAAGGCGAGTTTGACGCGGCGGAAGTCGTGAGCATTGTGGACGCGGAGGGGCTGGAATTCGCGCGCGGGATTTCAGATTATTCACGCGGCGACGCGCAAGGGATGATCGGCAACGGTTCGCACGCGCCCGAGGGCGGCGGGCGAACGGGCAAGCGTGCAACTGTCCTCGTAAAGCGCGATAATATTGTCTTGCTGGATCGCAAATGAGCGTCGTGCAAAACCAATTCGAGACTATCGACATTCATTATCTCATCCGTCGTGCGCGCAAAGCCGCGCACGTCCTGGCGACGCTTTCGGGCGAGCGCCGGAACGAGGCGCTGCTCGCCGCCGCTAACGCGATCGAAGCTCGCGCGGAAGAAATTCTGGCCGCGAACGAAAAGGATTGCGAGGCGGCGCAGCCGGCCGTCGAACGCGGCGAATTGTCCCGGGCGATGTTTGCGCGTTTGCGGACGACGGAGCGAGGCATCGCGGAAATGGCCGCGCGCGTGCGCGATGTCGCGCGCCTGCCCGATCCGCTGCACCGGCGCCTTTCGACGATGGAGCTGGACGACGATCTCGTTCTGCACAAGGAGACGTGCCCGCTGGGCGTCGTGGGCGTGGTGTTCGAGTCTCGCCCGGACGTCGTTCCTCAAATTTCTTCCCTAGCACTGAAGTCGGGCAACGCGGTATGCCTCAAGGGCGGCGCGGAAGCAGCCGAAACCAACGCCGTGCTCGTTTCAATCTGGCGCGACGCGCTGACGGCGTTCCCCGATATTCCGGCCGATTCCGTTGTCCTGATTCATACGCGCGAGGACGTGGCGCAGATCCTCACCTTGCACGAAGAGATCGACTTGATTGTGCCGCGCGGATCGAACGAATTTGTCCGCTACGTCACCGAACATAGCCGCATCCCCGTGCTCGGTCACGGCGAAGGCATCTGCCACGTGTACGTGCACAACGACGCGGATTTACAGAAGGCCATCGATGTCTCCTACGATTCCAAGGTTCAATACCCTGCCGTCTGCAATGCCATGGAAACTTTGCTGGTCCACGAAGAAATCGCACCGGTCTTCCTGCCGCGCATGATCGCGGAATTCTGCAAGGCCGGAGTGGAAGTGCGCGGCTGCTCGAGGACTCAGGAATTAGCCTTGGGACAGCAAGTCATTCCGGCGACGGAAGAGGATTGGAAGAAAGAATATTCCGACCTGATCGTTTCCATCAAAGTTGTGGACGGAGTCAACGAAGCGATTGAGCACATCAACCGGTACGGCTCGCGGCATACGGAATCCATCGTGACGGAGAGCCATGATGTCGCTTCCCGGTTCATGGAGTTCGTCGACGCGGCCAATGTGTTTCAAAACGCGTCCACGCGATTTTCCGACGGCTTCCGCTACGGCCTGGGCGCGGAAGTCGGAATCAGCACCGGAAAATTGCACGCCCGCGGCCCCGTGGGCCTCGAAGGACTCACCATTTACAAGTACAAGCTGTTTGGCAAAGGTCAAACCGTGGCGAGCTACAGCAAGGGCCAGCGTACATTCAAGCATCGGTCGATCGAAAGTTAAGCCACGCAATCTCCATAGATCTGCTAGGAGTTTGTCCCACGGAAAGTTTCATCCACTGCTAATTTCCTGCGTCCTGCTTACGTGTTGTTCCAAGTTCCGGAGGGACGCCACAACGTAGCCCACCGTTTCAACGGTGGGTCACGTTGCACGATCTTTCACAGCCCCGAAGGGGCGACACAATTGGGTCGCCCTGTGTCGCCCCTTCGGGGCTTGGCCATCAGACGTAACACCTACCCACCGTTGAAACGGTGGGCTACGTTCTTTCGTCCCTGGCGGGACTGAACAAGACGATCAGAGCGAATCTTCGTTCTTTGGCACAGACTCTTAGCGCCAGCGGAAAAGCTTTAGCGCCATCGCAAAGCAAATCGTCAGCCAGAAGACGATGATTCCGACTTGCGGAGCCATCTGCGCCAAATTCGAGCCTTGCAGCATGTTCGCGCGCAGAGCGTCGATGACGGCGGTCAAGGGAAGCGCCTTGATGAACGGCTGCATCATGTCGGGAAATTTTTGCGAGGAAAAGAACACGCCGGAGGCGATCCACATCGGCATCATCACTACGTTCATCAGGCCGGAAGCCGCTTCAATGGTTCTGGCTCGCGAGGCCAGCAAGAGTCCCAACGCGCTGAAAGAAAGCGAAGCCAGGAGACACACGCACCGCGAGATCCACGAGCGAACCTCGAACAGGCACGTGGAAAAGCAAAGCGCCGAATCCAACGAGCACTCCCACTTCCACCACCAGCAGCAAGATCCGCGAAAGGAGAAACGAAAGCAAATAGTAGGGCCGGGGCATGGGACTCGCCACCAGGCGCTTCAAAAGTTTTTTGCGCCGCGCATCGACGATCGCGAATCCCATCGACCAGATCGCGCTGCCCATCAGATTCATGCCGAGCAATCCGGGAATGAGGAAATCGATGTAGCGAGAACCCGCTTCGCGCATCAGCTGGTCGCTCGTAGTCACCGGATCGACGCGTCCCGCCGCTGTCTGGATTGCCCGATCAGCAAGCAGGCGCGCGGCGCGGCCTTCGGGATTCGTGTCGTCATAGCGGTACTCGACCGTGCCGCGCGATCCAGGCGCGGCGAGCAACGCCACTTTTCCGGTGCGCAACGCTTCCTGCGCGGCTTCCGAATCCAGCTGCTGAACATCGAGGAGTTTTTCTTGACGCAGGGATTGAGCAAGTTCCGGAGTGACCACTGCGATTCTGAGCACTTCCGCCGGGCGATTGCGGAAAGCGATGCCCAATCCCGCCGCAAGAAGAACGGGAAACACGAACACCCAGAACAGGGCCTCCGGTTCGCGCACGAACTCGCGAAAACGCACCAGCGTCAGTTGCACGAGCGCATGGTCCGCGAGCGAATTCGCGCGAGGAGACTTCTTTTCGGCCACGCCGGCGCGAACATCGGAAATGGTGTTGTCACTCATCTCGCAAATGGCGCCCCGTCAAAGTTACGAAGACGTCCTCCAATGTCGCCGAGTGAGTCCGAAGCTCGGTGAGCGGAACATTCTGCCGCGTCAATTCAGCGAGCAGAGCGGGGACGGAGGTGTGAAGCTCGGTCACCTGCAGGAGCACAGCGCCATTTTCCGTGCGGACTTCACGGACGCCTTCGATGCGGCGCAGGGCAGGCACATCGAGCGCATGGGAAACGCTGCCCGCCGTAAACTCCACCATTTGTTCCGCGCAGGTCGAGGCGATCAATTCGCGCGGCGTGCCGAGCGCGATTTCCTTGCCATGATCCATGATGGCCACGCGGTCGCAAAGGCGCTCGGCTTCGTCCATGTAATGGGTGGTGAGCAGAATGGTGCGGCCGGACTCTTTGAATTCCTCGATCAATTCCCATAGCTGGCGGCGGGCTTGCGGATCTAGACCCGTGGTGGGCTCATCGAGAAAAAGAAAGTCGGGATCGCCGACGAGCGCGCAGGCCAGAGCCAGCCGCTGTTTCTGGCCGCCCGAAAGATCGCCCACGCGCGAATTTTGTTTTTCCTCGAGCTGCACGCGCGCGATGACCTCGGAGGCTCCGGCTCCTTGGCGAAAAAAGCTGCGAAACAGGCGGACCGTTTCATACACGGTGAGTTTTTCGGAGAGTTGCGTATCCTGCAATTGAATGCCGAGGCGCTGGCGGAGCTGCGACGCGTCCGAACTCCACCGTCGGCCGAGCACTTCGACTTCTCCCGAATCCGGCTGCGTCAAACCCTCGCAGATTTCGACAGTCGTCGTTTTTCCCGCGCCATTCGGCCCGAGAAGGCCGAAGCATTCACCCGCTTGCACTTCGAGGTCGAGTCCATCGACGGCAACCACGTCCTTGTACGCTTTTTGAAGCTGGCGGACGCGCAGGGCTGATTTGGAAGCGATTTCCGGCATGGGCCAGTATCGCGTCACGCGGCGAGACATTCAAGGTTCGATTCGAGGATGCCTCAAGTAGCACAGGCTTCAGCCTGTGGGGTTTGGTCCTTGCAAGGACGAACCCCCACCGGCTGAAGCCTGCGCCACGCAAAACCTCAGGCATCACTCGATTGAAAGCTGAGCCAATCCGAAACGACGGCTGCTGACAAGCCGCCTGCCAATTGGGCGGCGACAAATGCGGGAACGTCCACCGGGCGAATTCCGGCAAACGTGTCGCTCAACGAGCGGGCGATGGCCACGGCAGGATTCGCGAAGGACGTTGATGCGGTAAACCAATACGCGGCGACGATGTAGGCGGCCACGGCAAAAGGAAGCCAGTCGGGCGTAGATCGCGCCACAGTTCGGATCACCAGCAGCAACCCGAACGTTGCGACAAATTCACTGAACCACAGGGGCGCGCCCGTTCGGGCGTGGTGAGAAATTGAAAACGCGGGCAGTGCAAACATGATGTTTGCACAGGCCGTTCCCGCAATTCCTCCGCAGACTTGTGCTGCGACGTAGAGCCCTGCTTCGTTCCACGCGAATCCGCCTCGAAGCGCCTCGGCCATCGACACCACGGGATTCAAATGCGCGCCGGATATTGGCAGGAACGCCAGAATCAACGCGGCGAGTGCGGCGCCTGTCGCGATCGTGTTGGCCAGCAAAGCGATGGCGACGTTTCCGCCAGAAAGCCGTTCGCCCATAATCCCGGAGCCGACGACAGCGGCCACCAGAAATCCTGTTCCCAGAAATTCCGCAGCGATGCGCCGAGAGAGGGAAATTTTCATTGCAGGCCTATGCGGTCAATTTCTCTTTTGATCGCGAGTTGGCCGAGAGTGGAAAGAGGCAGAGACAGGAAAAGCGAAATTCTGCGGTCGAGGATCATGAAAGCATCTCGAAACGCGCGCTCAATTTGCTCGGGCGTTCCTTGTACCGCGGCCGGGTCAGCCACGCCCCAATGCGCGGTCATCGGCTGGCCGGGCCAGACGGGGCAGACTTCACTGGCGGCGTTGTCGCACACGGTAAACACAAAATCCATTTGCGGCGCGCCGGGCTTTGCAAATTCATCCCAACTCTTGCTCCGAAAGTCGTCCAAGGGAATGCGCGCCAACTCAATTTGCCGCAGCGCCTCGGGCGCGAACCTGCCCCGACGGATGGCTGCCGGCGCTATATGCGACGAAGTTGGGCCGGCCCTTGCGGTTGAGAATCGACTCGGCCATGATCGAACGCGCGGAATTTCCCGTGCATAAAAAGAGGACGTTGTAGCGCTTCTCCATGGAGATTCCTTTCGCGCAAATGCTCCGGCGGTCAGGGAGCAACAGGCGCGCAGCAATCGGGAGCGCAACACGATTTTTCCGCGACCGGCTTTTCAGGAAGATTGTCCTCGAGGACAACGAAGACTTCCCATTCGTTCCCGTCGGGATCGCGGACCCACGCCTTGTCCTGCAGCGCGAAGCAGCATTCCGATTTCATTTCATCGCGGGGCAGCAGGCCTCTTTCCCGCCAGCTCTGGCGCACGGCCAGGACATCGGCCGTCGATTCCACCTGAATTCCCAGGTGAGACAATGCGCCCTTCCCTGCCTCAGTCGTTTCGTTCAAAGTGAAATTGAGCGGCGGGTTCGCGACGTCAAATTTCGCGTATCCAGTTCGCACCTTGCAGGGCTCAATCCCAAAAAGTTTTCCATAGAACTCAATGCTCGCGCCGACGTCTTTCACGTGGATCGCGACGTGAGCCTTGCGCGCTTTTACGGATTCCATTGCCATAGGTCCTCCTAAGGAAAATCATATATACGCTTGTGCGTATGTATTTACGATACGCCTCCTTGCTCATATCTGTCAAGCCATATATAATGCCGGGCATGCCCCGGAAGGAAAAACCGTTCCCGCTCGATCTTCTCTTTCGCGCTCTGGCTGACCGCACCCGGCTTCGTCTACTCAACCTGATTGCCGACAAGGAAATTTGCGTCTGCTATTTTGTGGAGATCCTCAAGACCAGCCAGCCAAAAATCTCGCGTCACCTGGCCTATCTCCGCCGCGCGGGCATCGTGGCGGCGCGGCGACAGGGGCGGTGGATGCACTATCGCCTCGTTGCGCCTCGCGATGCGGTGGCTTCCGCGATTTTGAATGAAACTTTGGCTCATTTGCGGCAAATGCCGGACATGCAGGGAGATTTGGCGAAGCTCGAGACGAGCTGTTGCAACCCGGATTCCTCTGAGCTACCCCGACAGGCGCCGCAACCACTGATTCTTCCAGTCGCAGCTCAGTAAGTTTTCCAATGGGCGCCAAAATATGTAACCGATCCTTCTGGTCATCCGCCTGCCTTTGTAGTACATTGACCCTTCGGAAGGCGCCCAGCCTCTCTATTCCCCGCAGATCAGCTTAAAGATGCGTCGTCCCGGCATATTTCTTGAGTTTGCCTCATGTGGCGGCGTGTACTTGGCAGCGCCTCTTCGGTGCGTGGGCGTCGCGAACCAGCCGGAAGGGGCGTAACCTTTACGAAATCGGCCTTCCCTGCGCCTCGACGCCTGAAGGCCGCGGTGTTACGCTTGAAAATTGATTGTAGGGAGCTATCGTGGCGGAATCGAATCTTCATCCCGATCAGGAAGCCCAGAAGCGGCGCACCACGCGAATTGTGCAAGCCGTGCCGCTCACGGTGACGGGTGTGGACGCGCTCGGCCGTCCGTTTCAGGAGCGCACTTCCAGCCTCATCATTAATTGCCACGGCGCCCGCTACCAATCCAAACACTACGTCCTGAAAAATATGTGGGTCACCCTTGAGGTCCCCCATAGCGAACCGGGTCACCCGGCACGGACCGTACGGGGCCGCGTCACCTGGATTCAGCGCCCTCGCACCGTCCGCGAGCTGTTTCAGGTCGGCGTGGAGCTCGAAGTATCTGGAAACGTTTGGGGAATCGCCTTCCCTCCCGGCGATTGGTTTCCCTTCCCCGAATCCGGGTCTGCGCCAGAATTGGGCACTCCCCCTTCAACCGAAGCTCTGGGGCAACCTGACCCCGACGATGAAGATTGGTCCACGCCAGAAGAATTGTCTGCGGCCCATACGCCCCGGCCTGAGCCCGTGGAGGACAACGTTCGCGTGCTTCCGCTGCCGGCCGGCGGCGGCGATACATCCCAGCAACTGTCGCTGCAGGTGGCGCGTCTGGTCACCGAGGCCAGGCAACAGATTCTGAGCACAGCGCGTGAGAGTGCGAATGAGGCCGTGGCTGCGGAGACACGCATGCTGATGGCCGATCTGCACGCGCAACTGACGGATGCGGCGAAAAAGTCCGCGGCTGCCGCCGTCGCGGAGCGATCCGAGGAGATCAAGCAGGAAGCCATACGGCAAAGACAAAGCGAGCGGGAGGCCGTCCTATCGGCCCTGCGCGAGGAATTGGCGCGCGAGCTGAGCCAGCAGATCAGCGAAGCCCGGCAACAGATGGACGCTCAACTTGCCGAAGTAGAGCGCGCACGGCAGACGGACTTTGAGCTGCGAATCCAGGAACAACTTCACGCCGCCTTGCAGAAGGTGGAAAGCGCGACGCGAGCCCTGGGAGCGAGTGAAAACGAGGCTCGAGTGGCCGTGGAGCAAATGCGGTTAAGCTCCGAGCAGGCCGCGACAAACGAACTGCGTCTCTGGCAGGAGCAGATGGACCAGCGCTCCGCCGAAGCCCAAGCACGCCTGGCGGAGATGGATCATGCCGCCAAGACCTTGAAAGACCAGATCGCCGGCGCGGCGGCGATTGGAGAAGCGGGTTGGCGTGGGGTGCTCGATGCCGACTTGGAAGAGGCCTCCGAGCGATGGCGCGAAAAAACGGAAACGCTGATCGAGGAGGCGTCCCGGCTTGCCGCCGAGAAGTTCGGGAAAAACGCCGAGGCTACCGGGCGGCAGTTGGAGAAGCTGCTCCAGGAGCGGATCAACCTCATCGGCGACTCGCAGTCCCAGGTTGCCGCCGAGGCGGAGGGAACCCTGAGCATGCTTCGCGCGGCGATCAATCAAGAGATCGCCAGGGGCGAAGCCATCTTTACGCAGTTGCAACAATCGGCTGCGCAGCTGGAGGGGAAACGCCGTGAATTTTCGACGCAGCTCGAGGCGGCCTCCGAAGATTTGGCGCAACACGGCCAAGCCATCCTCGAAGCGCAGAGCGGCGAGCTAAACCGCCAGGCGGAATCGGTCGTGACTGGGATGGCCGAACAGTTCCACTCGGTGTTGGAATCCACTGGACGCCAAACCGTGGATGAACTTGTAAGCAACCTGGAGCAGCGCCTATCGCCGCAATTGGCCCGCATCGAAGATGCGAGCAATAAGCTCATGTTCGATCGCGAGGAGGCGGAGAAAACTCTTGCCGAGCATCAAGCACGCGTCTGGCAGGCTTCCGACCGTAACCTGCAGGACACTGTAACTCGGGGCAAGGAGCTATTCTCGCGGATTGAGACGGAGTTCGGCGAATCGGCGCGCGAAACCATCGCCAGATTAATCAACGAGCTCGAGACCAAGGCCACCGAAACCACGCAAGGCACGTTTGAGGCGCTTTACAAATCCGCCGATTGGTACGAGAAAAAAGTTCAGAACCAGATGCAAACCACCCTGCAGAAGGGCGCGGATCAGGCCGCGGCGCACTTGCGCGAAAAGGCCGCGGAATTGTCCGGCATGTTCGCACGGGAACTCGACAACTGCAGCCGGAGTTATGTCGAACACGCCCAGGGCCAGATCCAAGAAAGCGCGACGGATGCCGCCGAACGCGGCAGCCAGCAAATCGCCGAAGCGGGAAACGCTGCCGCTTCGCAATTCACCGAGCGTGCCGCGCAACTTGGACGCGAACAGTTCGAGGTCTACGCCTCGAAAACGAAAACGGCGTTCGAACAGAATGTCGCGAGCATGGAAGCGAACGGCGCGCAGATCCGTTCCAAGCTGGAAAGCGACGCCCGCGGCTTCGCCGTGGAATTTCAGCGAGCGCTGTCCCAGCACGTGAAACAAACCCTGGCTCAGGGCGTCGAGGATTTAACCGCTCGGATCGACGAGACGAAGGAAACCCTTCAGAGCGAATCCCAAGCGCTGCAACGCCAGTTCCGGATGTCGCTCGAACCCGTGGGGAACGCTGCCATCGACGAACATAAGAAACGACTGGAAAACGCGTCGAACGCCTGGCTCCTGACCACGGTAACCAAGCTCACCCAACAGTCCGAGGTCCGCATTGAAGAGCTGGCCGAATCCACGGAGAGGAAACTGAAGGCCGTCTGCAGCGCTGTGATTGCTGAGATGGGCGCGACTCTGCGCCAGCGCCTCGGTGGACTCGTTACGCCGCCTTCGCCCGGCCCCGAAGATAAGAAGTAGCGAGTACTTTCGCCACAGGTTTTCGAACTCTTTTCAAATTGAAGAAAGGCAGGCTAGTGGCACAGGCTTCAGCCTGTGGGGGTTGGTACTTGCAAGGTCTAACCCCCCACAGGCTGAAGCCTGTGCCACTAAACCTTCAAGTTCATCTGGACTGAAGGAAGATAGGGAAGAAACGAGATACACCTGCAAAGTATTGGGGAGAAACGTAGGTTAGCCGGCAACCGAGGCGGATTTTTGCAAGGCGGCGACTGTGGCGTCGATCTCTTTGGCCAGGCGGGCGACCAGTTCGGCTGCGGATTGGCGGCGCGCCAGCCGCACGCCTTGCCCGGCCCAGAGTGACAGGAACTCCGCCCGGCCCTGCTTGGCTGCCGCCGTCCGTAGAGGGCGAGTCAGCGCGTTCTGCAGAGGGAATGGCAGAATCGCATCATCATCGTGATTGAACTCGACTTCGGTCATGAAGCGGTTCTCGATTCCCCGCGCAGGGCGGCCGGAGAAAGCGCGTGTGATTCGTGTTTGATCTTCGTGCGCTCGCAGGATTGCATCCTTGTAGGCATCGGAAACGCCGCTTTCGTGGCAGACTAAAAACGCAGTGCCCATCTGCACGGCGGAGGCGCCGAGAGCGAGCGCGGCCACGACGCCGCGACCGTCCATAATGCCCCCTGACGCAATCACAGGCACACGGACGGCGTCGACGACCTGCGGCACGAGAGAAATGACACCAACCATCCCGGCAGTGAAATCGCCGCCGAAGGTGCCTCGGTGACCTCCTGCTTCACTGCCCTGGGCCACAATTGCGTCCACGCCTGACTTTTCCAGCGCGATCGCCTCTTCCACGGTGGTTGCGGTGCCGATCAGAAAAATGTTGCGGGCCTTGATCGCGCTGACGGCGTCCTCCGGCAGCTTTCCGAAAGTAAAACTGAAACATGCCGCGCCACTTTCGAGCGCCGCGGCGAGCTGCTCGTTAAACGGACTACCAGCCGATTTCGGAAGCGAAGGAGCGGGAAGATTTAATTCCGCGAAATAGGGCGCAAGCCGCGCCAGCATTGTTTCGGGGTTTTCTTGAGGCTTTCCGGGCGGCAGCGGAGCGAAAAAATTAATCCCGAACGGCCGTGACGTTCGCGCGCGCACTTCGGCAGCCGTACTCCGGATTTGCTCGGGTGTTAAGTAGGTCGCGCCGATGGAACCGAATGCCCCGGCGTTCGAGACAGCCGCAACGAGATCTGGAGTGTCCCCGCCGCCGGCCATCGGCGCCTGAATGATCGGATATGTCAGCCCCAGGCGTTGCATCAAGATCGTGTTCATGCTCATCACGGCCCCCAGCATGTGTCTTCGATATCTTAGTCCAATTGCGCGAAGACACACGACCGTCGATATGAAAATCCATGCAAAGTTGCGTTTAGCTCCAGGAGGCCGGCTTGCGGTCGTCTATAGTTTCGCCGCGTTCCAAGAGGGCTTGCAGCCATCCCAACATTCTGGGCCAGCCTCTGTAGCTCTTGGCGATTTCGGGATAAGCGGCGAGACCGCTGTGGCGAATTCTGACCAGCGTCCCTTGGTTGGCCGGTTCCAACTCCCATCGGACCGTCGTTTTCACATCGCCCGTCCACGTTGCAGTCCATGACTGAACCAGCAAGCGCGGCGGATCGATTTCAAGATACTCGCCGGCGATCTCGAAGCGGCGACCCTCGCCGTCCTTGCCAACGCTGCTCCACTTCCCGCCAGGGCGTAGATCGCGTTGAAATTCCGTACAGCGATAAATGCCGGTTTGTCCCCACCATCGCACGACTTGGCTCGGATCGACGAGCGCCTGGAAGACCCTATTCGGCGGCGCGGCAATTTGAATCTCGCTGACAAGTTCATCCGCATTGGGAGTGAGTTCTGGTGTGGCCATGCTGTCTCCTTTTATTTCTTTTTTAATTTCGCGCGAGCGCCGGATTTTTCCTTGGCGTGCTCGGCTTCCACAAAGGTCTTCAGGTCGGCAAGGTTCATCTGCCAGAAACTTCGGTAATGTTCGAGCCAGGAATCGACGGCCCGTAGCGGCGCCGGGTTCAACTGGTACAGGCGGCGCCGGCCCTCGCGGCGTTCGCGGACCAGATGCGCGCGGCGCAGCAGGCGCAAGTGCTTGGAAATAGCCGGGCGCGAAACGGGGAAGGCCCGGGCGATCACCCCGGCAGGCAAGCTGCCCTGGCGCAACAGGTCCAGGACGGCGCGGCGGGTGGGATCGGCGAGCGCACTGAAGGCCGCGCCCGCTGCATATGTAATCTTACGGTTACGCATTATATGTAACCATACGGTTTCGCATTTAGAATGTCAACATGAAAGTTTCCATTCGCTGACGTATGGACCGGAAAGCAGTCACGGGTTATCGTGAGCAAATGGAACTACGGTCGCTCCCCAAGATCGAGCTGCATCTCCATCTTGACTGCTCGCTGAGCTACCAGGCGGTATCCGCTCTGGCGCCTTCCGTCACTCGCGAGGAATATCAGCGCGAATACATCGCGCCGGCGCGCTGCGCGAACCTGGCGGACTTCCTATCTCGCGCGCCCAAAGGTTTTCAGCTCATGCAATCCGAGGATTCCCTTCGCCTAGTTACAGAAGATGTCTTCCAGCAACTCATGGATGATGGCGTGATTTATGCCGAGATCCGGTTTGCCCCGCTGCTGCATACCGAGCGCGGCTTGAATCCTGAGCGCGTCGTTGCGGTGGTGGAACGTGAGGTCGATCGCCTGATCCGGGAAACCGGGTTGCAGGCGGGCCTGATCCTTTGCACGCTGAGGCACTTCACGGAAGCGCAGAGCTTGCTGACCGCGGGGTTAGTGGAAAAGTTTCGCGACAGCCGAGTCGTGGCGCTTGATCTTGCGGGAGATGAAGCGGGATTCCCTATGGACGCTCACGTGGGAGCATATCGCTACGCACGGGAGCATGGCCTGTTTCGCACCGCACACGCCGGCGAAGGGCTTGGGCCGGAGAGCGTGTGGGAGACGCTTCGCCTGCCTGACCCGCAGCGCATCGGCCACGGAACGCGCAGCATCGAGGATCCTAAACTGGTGGAGCATCTCCGCAGCAAGCGCATTCACCTGGAGCTTTGCCCGTCGGCCAACGTCCAGATTATTCCTTCAATTCGCAGCATGGGGGAACATCCCATCGATCGGCTTTACCGCGCGGGCATCTCTCTGAACGTCAACTCCGATAGCCGCATGCTCACTCCGACGACTCTGACGATAGAGTACGAACGTCTTCAGCGCGTTTTTAATTGGGGCGAGCAGGAATTGCTACGCACGAACCTTATGGGTTTGGACGCTGCGTTCGTTGACGAAGGAGTGAAACACGAACTCAGGAAGCGCTTTCTGGGGCCGCACAGTGGGGCAGATCCCTGTGCTCTAATCTAGGGATTTAAGGGAACCAAGATGCATGCGGAATTGATAACTTGGTCCAATAGGTTCGCTTCTTGGGGGCTCGCGGGACGGTACCCCACTACATCCCCCCATGAGAACTTAACGTACCTCCAACGCTCCCCGCTTTTTAGGTATCCCCAGTGGTCTTCGCCAACCGCGCGTCCCTTTGGGGTCCGGATGGCTCTCACTTCGACATGTTCAGAGAAAATTGGAAACGCAGATTTCAATTCCACAAAAGTGATATCGTCACGCCATATCACCAAATTTACCTTTCGATTTTTTATCCTGACCACGTAGCCCATACCGGGCGGCATGTCACTCATGCCGGGGTGGACTGTGAAATCCCTTTCAGATACGTCAAACTGCGTACCGAAATCGGAGTTAATCCGCCGAGTCCCTGAAGCCGCGCCTAAACACTCTGATACCACAATGGGTGGTGGCGGCTGCGGGGAACCCATAAAAGACAAGTGGATGGACACAAAAGCCATCAGGACGGCACCTATTGTGGCAATTAACACCCATCCAAGCAATTTCAGTCGACGTTTTTGTTCCATACGTGTGCGACCACAACACCGAGTCTTAACTATTAGACACCAACCAATTTCGGGAGGGTCCGCGGAATGGAACGGTCGTGCCCCTAGAGGCACTCAATGAATCAATGGCAAGGACAAGTCTTCCCTGTCGCGCATGGACACAAACGCGCGATTGACCAAATAGTCCGAACCTAAGAAATCATGGATTGCGCGGACGTTTTCGGTCCTTTGGCCTGTTGCCTGTATAATACCCGGATGCCGAATCGTGCCTATGCGAGCGTCTGGGTGCGCGATTTCAACGAGGAGAACATACTCTCGCACTTCGAGCATTTCCTCGCCACGGTGCCGCTCGCTTCTTCCCCGCCGGGGTTTACGGGGATGACGGTTCGAGCCGTGGATTTCACCGAGACGCCGCTCGAAGAATACGATTTACGCGGCTACTTGACGACTCCCGAGGAGATCGTCAATCTGGCGAAGGAACATCACTCGGGCGACGTCTGCTACGAGGTTGCGGCGCGATGGGATCTGTGGATTCGCGACAAGGAATCCGCAAGCTGGAAATTGCAGCCCGAGCGCATGGATATTTTTTGTTATGGGCCCGAATACGATCAGGGCGTGTTTGCCGAATCGGGCCACTTTATGGCCGATCTCGGCTTCGAGCATCTGTTTACCGGCCACGCGGGGCTGCTCGCTGCGGACAGCGGGCGCGTCGCGGAGCCCCAGCATCCCGAAGAGGCGCGGTTTTTGATGTGGATGTCCCAGCCGCAGAATTTGCGCGAATATCAGGAGAAAACGAGAGAGAATATCCAGAAACTCATGGGCTGGATGCGGGCGGTGGAAGAAGCTCTGCCCGTAGAGCGATTTCGCCTGTGGTCCGAGGGAGAGGAAAACTTTGAAGCGCGGCTCGATGAAATTCTGGCTGTGCGCTAGCCTGGCGCTCGCCGCGGCGAGCGCTGTAGTGGTGGTGGCGGCGAGCGCGCGAATCTCTCCTCCCGGCGCCGGGCAAGCAGCGGTACGCCACACCAATGAAACGCTTCTGGCGGGGTTGCGGCCCGGGCGCGACACGTTCGCCGTGGCCGAAAAACGATTTAAGGGCAAGAGCCTTTCCGAGGAGCCGAATTCCGGATCCAGGGAATGGCGTGACGATTGTTCGGGGCGCTCGATCCATTTGGAAATCGATGCCAAATCCGTAATTCAAAGCGTCACGATCACGACGCTCGGCACACAGGAAGGCAAGTGCAGCGACCGGCGACCGGATTTTCTGGACCCCAGAAATTGGCTGACCGGACTTGGGCTGCGCATGGGCGATTCGCAGGACCGCGTGACAGGTTTATATGGTGAGCCGAATTCCAGCGGTCCGGCATCTAAAAACAGGCAAGAACTCGAGCTGATGTATTACCAATTTGACTGGGCCGGGTCGGACGTTCCGCAGGTGATGGAAGTCCTGTGCGCCCGGGATACGGGGCGAGTGGTCGAAATTACGCTGGCGTTCCCAAGCCTATAGTGCGCTGACTGACGATGAGGATACGAAGACTGCGCGCTATTGTGGGAACGCTGTCCTGGATCATGGCGCTATCGTTGGCAGGGTGCCAATCGGCACAGCAGGCGGCGCCCGCTGAAGTGAGGGCGGCCGCCGAACGCGCCGATATGGCGGATGAGGCGCGCGGCGTTGCGGAAGCAGCCTTGGGCAAACAAGCCGAAATCCTTGCGCGAGGGGATCTTGCGCTGAATGGAAGAGAGCAACTGCTGGTCGTCAACCGGATCTCGAAGCAAGCAGCATCAGGCGGGGGCGGGGCAAATTCGCCGATTGTCGTGACGCACGCGGCCGTGCTCGAGAAGATTGAAGGCAAATGGTCCGAAGTTCTGCTTTGCGACGAGCATTTGAAAAATCCGAGCGGTTATCTTGGAAGGTCTCCTGCGGGACGCGTAACCGGCTGGCGGCTGGAATACACGCAGGACGCGAAGGAAGGGTTGGAGATGAAATTCACGCCGGCGGAAGGGTTCGATCCCGCCAGCGCGAGCGCGGATCGAAGTTCCGAGCAAAAATTTCCGGCTTTCGATGTACGCTGGAACAAGAATGCGAAACGCTATCAATCGTTCGACCAGTCTCATGAAAGGTATCTGAGCGAGGTCCCGTCACTGGAGACTCCACAGTCCATTCTGAAATGAGCGCAGCGGCAAATACACTGTCCGGATCGGTACCGAAAACAGCGCACAAGCGCGTCTCCGGATGGTCGCAGCTCACCCGCTTGTACCCGTACGTGGCGCGGCACAAAGCGGAAGTAGTCATCGGCTTTATTACGCAGGCCGGCATGGGGATTACCGGAACGCTCCTGCCGCTGATCCTTGGCGTCATCACGGATTGCATCAAGGGCGCTCAGACCCCTCTGGCGCAGCTCGGGCGTCTGACCCGAATCACATTGGGTTTCCTTCTTCCCTACTATCACCCGAAGGATCCACATACGCTGGCGGTGTTTTGCTCGGCGCTGGTTATTGTTTGCGCCGTTCAAGGCGTCTTTTCGTATAGCACGCGGCAAATTCTGATTGGCCTTTCCCGCGACATCGAGTACGACCTGCGAAACGACCTGCTGTCGAAGCTCGTTCTTATGGAGCCGGAATTCTATGTGCGCAATCGCACGGGCGAGCTGATGTCGCGCTGCACGAACGATTTGAACTCGGTGCGCATGGTGCTCGGGCCGGGCATCATGTACAGCGCGAACACGATTGCGACCATGGTTCTCGCCGTGATTCTGATGTTCTGGATTTCGGCGACGCTCAGCGTGTACGTGCTCCTCCCCGTGCCCATCGTGGCCGTCAGCGTCTGGGTGTTTGGCCGGCAGATTCATGCGCTGTACGGAAAAATTCAAGCGTCGCTCGCCGTGCTTTCCGCGAAGGCCCAGGAAAATCTGGCCGGCGTGCGCGTCGTGCGCGCCTACGGCCAGGAGGAAGCGGAAATTCGCGGATTCGACGCGCCCAACCGCGAATACATCAACCGCAACCTGCGCCTGATCTTTTTCTGGAGCTTGTTCATGCCGTTGCTCCAGATGTTGTTCGGATTGACGTTTATTCTCGTGCTCTGGCAAGGCGGTCGCCTCGTAGTTTTGAACCGGATCACGCTCGGCGAGTTGGTCGCGTTTTACACGTTCATGACGCGCCTTATTTTCCCTATGATTGCGCTGGGATTCGTGACCAACATCTTTCAGCGCGGCGGCGCGTCGATGGGCCGGCTGAACTACATTCTCGACTCGGAGCCAAAGATCAGCGACTCGGCAGTCCGCGACAACGCAGGCGAAATCCGCGGCGAAATCGAGTTCCGAAATCTGACCTTCACGTATCCAACCGTGCGAAGCGACGCCGATGGGGCGAAATCGAACGGCAGCGCCGCGACCAACCAGCCCGTGCTGCAGGATATTTCCCTGCGCGTTCCGGCCGGCTCCATCCTCGCCATTGTAGGGCCCACGGGGAGCGGGAAATCCACGTTGGCCTCACTCATCGCGCGACTGTGGGAAGCGCCTCCGGGAACGCTGCTCATCGACGGGCGTCCGATTCGCGAATGGCCGCTCGAAACGCTGCGGCGCGCCGTGGGATACGTGCCGCAAGACACGTTCCTGTTCAGCGAGACGCTGCGCGAAAACGTCGCGTTTGGCGTCGAAAGCGCGACGGACGAAGAAATCCACGGTGCAGCAGATGTGGCCAGCATCGCCGCTGAAATTGAAGAATTCCCCGCGCAATTCAATACGATGGTTGGGGAACGCGGAATTACCCTTTCGGGCGGCCAAAAACAGCGAGCCGCCATCGCCCGAGCCGTGATTCGCGATCCCAAAATCCTGATCCTGGACGATTCCCTTTCCAGCGTGGATACAGGGACCGAAGAGCGCATCCTGAAACGCCTGGACGCGATCCTGCGGCAACGAACGACCATTTTAATTTCCCACCGCGTCTCCACCGTGCAGCACGCCGACCAGATCGCGGTCCTGCGCGATGGGCGCATCGTCGAACGCGGCACGCATTCTGAACTTCTGGCTCGCGGCGGATATTACGCCGACTTGTACCACAAACAATTGCTCGAGGAAGAGTTGGCGCGCGAATGAGCGACTTCCGCGAAGAGGAAGCTCTAGGGAAGGCTTACGACTCGCACCTGTTGCGGCGGCTGATGACGTATCTCCGCCCGTACAAGTGGAATGTGGTCATTGCGGTCTTTCTGACTTTGCTGGTCGGCCCTCTCACGGTTGTTGGTCCTTACCTGTTTGGATTCACTGTCGACAACTACATCGTCCCCGGTCTGGATCAATCGATTCCCTGGGCGGCCGCTCTGCGCGGCGTCACTCTCATTTCACTCCTTTCGCTTGCAGCATTGCTTCTGAGCTTCGCGGTTCAATATTTGCAAGTCCGGATCATGCAGAATGTTGGGCAACAAACTCTCTACGATCTGCGAAAAGAAATCTTCGAGCGCTTGCAGCGACTTCCGATGAGTTTCTTCGACCGCAGCCCGGTCGGGCGTCTCGTGACGCGCGTGACGACGGACGTCGACGCGCTGAACGATTTATTTGCCGCCGGAATCGCGGCCATGGCCAACGACGCGATCGTGCTGCTCAGCATCGGCGCGGTGATGATGTGGAAAAACTGGCGGCTCGCGCTGGCTACATTCGCGGTCCTGCCGCTGATCATGATCGCAACATGGATCTTCCGCGACCGCGTGCGGGATGCCAACCGCCGCATCCGGACGGCCATCGCGCGGATCAACTCGTTCCTGCAGGAACACATCAGCGGCATGAGCATCGTGCAGATCTTCAACCGCGAGCGGAAATCGCAGGAGCAGTTCGCCGAATTGAATCGCATCCACATGGAGGCTTACAAGGATGCGATCACGGCCTTCGCCGTCTTCTTTCCCGCGGTCGAGCTGTTCAGCATGATGGCCATCGCGATAGTTTTCTGGTACGGCGGACTGCTCTCGTTTGCCGGCGCGGTGACGGTCGGAACACTCATCGCCTTCATGCAGTACGCGCAGCTCTTTTTCCGTCCGATTCAGGACCTGAGCGAAAAATTTAACATCCTGCAATCTGCCATGGCCGCCTGCGAGCGAATTTTCAAGCTGCTTGACGAGCCGCTGCCCGCGCCGCCCGCCGAAGCTCCGCTGGCTCTGTCCGCGCCGCGCGGCGATATCGAATTTCGCAACGTGTGGTTCGCTTACCACGGGGGCGCGAACCCGAAGGACGATGACTGGGTCTTGCGCGATGTTTCCTTCCACATCGCGCCGGGACAAACCCTCGCTATCGTAGGCCACACTGGCGCGGGAAAGACAACGCTCATCCAGCTCTTGTTGCGATTCTACGAAATTCAGCGCGGCCAGATTCTGCTCGATGGCGTGGACATTCGCCGCTACGACGTGCACCAATTGCGCCGGCAATTCGGCATCGTGTTGCAGGATCCGTTCCTCTTCACCGGCACTTTGGAATCGAACGTCCGCCTGGGCGATGAGGACATTAGCCGCGCGCGTGTCGAATCCGCGCTGCGCGAAGTGGGGCTCAGCTCTTTGCTGGACTCCTTGCCGGAAGGCGTCGAAACAAACGTCAGCGAGCGCGGCGCGACTTTTTCCGTGGGGCAGCGCCAATTGATCAGCTTCGCGCGCGCTCTCGGGCACAATCCCCGGTTCCTGATTCTTGACGAAGCGACATCGAGCGTGGACACAAAAACGGAGATCCTGATCCGCGAGGCGCTCGACCGTCTGCTCGAGGGCCGCACCGCGCTCGTCATCGCGCACCGGCTCAGCACCATCCAACACGCGGACCGCATTCTCGTTTTCCACAAAGGCAAATTGCGCGAGCAGGGTTCGCACCAGCAATTACTCGCCCAACGCGGCATCTACTATCGCCTGTACCAGCTCCAGTACAAAGACCAGGAGCTGCGCACGTCCTTCGAGACGGCGGGGAGCGAAGCAGGCACGTCCGTTCCTGGGAACGACTAGTAGGACAGGCTTCAGCCTGTCGGGGTTAGCGTTCAAACGCGCGCAAAGCAGACAGGCTGAAGCCTGTCCCACACAATGCCTCCCACACAAATCCTCATCTCCGCGGGCGAAGCGTCCGGCGACATGTACGCGGCGCGGCTCGCGGAGGCATTGCGCGCGCGCGCCGACGTTCAACTTTTCGGCATGGGCGGGACGCGCATGCGCGATGCCGGCGTCGAACTCGTTGCCGACTGCTCCGAAGTTTCCCTTGTAGGAATCGTCGAAATCGCGAAGAAGTATCCCGCACTGAAGCGCGTGTGGAAACGCCTGCTGGACGAAGCGGCGCGCCGCAAACCTCGGCTCGCGATCCTCACCGATTTCCCCGGCTTTCATCTGCGCCTGGCGCGCGCGCTGAAGCGCCAGGGCGTGCAAAACGTCTATTTTGTGTGCCCGCAGTTCTGGGCCTGGAGACCCTGGCGGGCGAACCTGGTGCGCAGGCGATTCGTGCGCGGGCTTTGCATTTTTCCGTTTGAAGAGGAATGGTATCGCGCGCGCGGCGTGATGGCTGATTTCATCGGCCATCCACTCGTGGGAAATGTGGCGGCGAAAAGAACGCGCGCGGAGTTTGCCGCGGCATGCGGATTGGACGCGAGCGGGACTATTGTTGCGCTCCTCCCCGGAAGCCGCTCCGGCGAAATCGCGCACCACATGCCCACTCTGATCCAAGCCTGCCGTCTGATCCAAAAGGACCACAAGGTACAATTTGTGTTGGCCCTCGCTCCAGGCACAAAGCAGCCCCAGATCCGACACTATCTTGCCCCTGAGGTGACAATGTACGTGGTGGAAGATGCAACCTACGATGCCCTGGGCGCAGCCGATCTGTCGATTGTGTCCAGCGGCACAGCGACTGTGGAAGCCGCGTTGATGGACGCGCCCATGATTGTCGTGTATCGCCTCGCACCGCTCACGGCGGCGATCGCCAGATTACTCGTTCGAACGCCGTTGTTCGCCATGGTCAATCTGATAGCAGGCAAGCGGGTTGTGCCGGAACTAGTGCAGAAGGATTTCACTCCCGACCGGCTGGCCAGCGAGGCGATTCGCCTGCTCGATTCGCCGCAAGCGCGCGCGGAGATGCGCCGAGGCCTCGCGGAAGTCCGCGAAAAGCTCGGTCCCCCCGGCGCAGTCGAGCGCGCGGCGGACCTGATCGCAAGCATGTTGAATGCGTCATAGCGTATGTTAGCGTAACGTATGCTGGGACTGGCAACTCATCAGCCCAAGTTGGTATCCTATAATGTTACATGGCCTCCGCCGCAGAGAAAGGCACCTGAACTTCATGTCGAAATTTCGACTCCTCCTATTTTTGGCAGCGCTCACGGGTTTCGCTGCGCCCGGCTGGGCTCAATCTCCGGGAGCGCCGCAGGGGCCGGGCCGCGGCGTCGCGCCGGTCCAGAGCATTCCCACTGCCGCATTTCGTGCAACCTACTATGAAGTACGCGCTTCGCTCGACGCCGTCGGCCAAGTCATGAATGCGCAAGCGAAAGTCGACTTCGCGGCAAGGGAGGCCGGGCGAGTCGTGGAAGTGGAACTGAATCAAAATCTGCGCGTCAACTCGGTGCGCGACGTCTCCGGCAGGCCTGTGTCCTACGATCGGGACGACAACTCCAGCCTGAAATTGCATGTCACGCTCGACGATACCGTTCCGGCCGGCGGAAAGGTCACGCTGTTTTTTGATTATGGCGGCCCGCTCTCCAACCGCATGAACAATCCCGATCAAGGCATGCGGATGGCTTACATCGCCAAGGACGGCGGATACCTGCTGCTTCCCTCACGCTGGTTTCCACTGACCGATTTTCCCGCCAATCGATATACCGGTATTTTCCAGATCGAAGTGCCCGGAACCATGACGGTCGTGGGCACGGGGAAATCGGCGGGAGCGCCGGAATCGGTCACTCCCAAAGTTGCGTCATCTCCCGCTCCGCCTCCCATGCTTGGGAACGCGCGGCGTGGCGCGCCGGTTTCGCCCATGAGCGCGCCTCCGCCTCCCTCGATGGAAAACGAGCGGATGCTGTACACGTATCGCGTGGATAAGCCGGAACCCGCGGGAACATTCGTCATCGCTCCGCTGCAATTGAGCCCGGAGCGCGCGGAAGGCGCGGCCTATTCCATATACACTCCGCCTGCGTCGGCAAGCACGGCGCCGGCCTATGCGGACGCGATCTCGCACGTCCTCGATTTCTACAATGATGATTTCGGCGCTTTGCCCGAGCCCGGCTTGACGGTCGCGCAACTTCCGGACGGGACTGTCGATGGATTTGCCGCGCCGGGCCTGCTGCTCGTGAGCGCGCGGCAATGGTCGGCAAAGCCAAACGAACGATTGCTGGCCGATCTCGCCGCGCATCAGTGGTGGGGCGCGCAAGTCACTCCCGCCACCACATCCGACGTTTGGATTACGGATGGCCTGTCGCGCTACTCGGAGGGATTGTTTGTCGAGCAATCTACGGGCAAGGATGGGCTGAATAAAGCGCTCGAGGATTATGCCGTGGGCGCGCTGATGTTCGACGATTCTGCTCCCATCGCCGACGCCGGGCGGCTGGAGCCAGGATCCGAGGAATATCAATCGGTGGTCGTGAACAAAGGCGCTATGGTGTTTCACATGCTTCGCGCGATCATCGGCGATGCGAATTTCAGCGCCTTGCTGAAGGATTTTTATTCGCGCTATGCGGGCAAGTCCGCGCGGATTCAGGATTTCGAGCAATTGGCGGAGGCGCGCCAGTCTCAGCCGGCGCCCGCGGAATTCAAGTTGGGCAACGCACCTGCTGCTTCCGCCGAACCTGCCAGCTTGCGCCCGTTCTTCACGCAGTGGCTCCACTCGACGGGAGTCCCGGAATTCAATTTAGAGTACGTGATCTACCGCACCAAGAAGGGCTTCCGGATCGTCGGCAAAGCGAAGCAAAATCTTGACGTCTTCCATATGGACGTGGAAATTGAAGTCCAAACCGAGGGAAATCCAGAATTCAAGACGATCACGATTTCCGGAAAAGAGTCCCCCTTCACCGTGGAGACGTTCGGGCGGCCGAAACCGAACGGAATTGTCCTCGACCCGCACGACTACATTTTGAAATCGAGCCAGAAGCTGCGCGTGCGCGGCATCATTGCGCGCGGGGAATCCTTTGCCGGACTGGGCCGCTACTACGATGCAGTGCAGCAGTATCAGAAGGCGCTCGAACAGGACCGCCAGAATGCGCTGGCGGACTTCCGCATGGGCGAGGCGTTTTTCTATCAGCGGAATTACGCGGCCGCGGCGCAATCCTTCCGTGACGCGCTCGATGGCGCCACCGACTTGACCACCAAATGGACCGAAGTGTGGTCGCACATCTACCTGGGGCGGATTTACGACATCCAGGGCGACCGCACACGCGCCGTCAATGAATACAGCAAGGCCAAGCAGACGGCCGACGATACCGGCGGCGCGCAAGCAGAAGCGGAAAAATCCCTGAAAAAAGCCTACAGCGAAACCGGAGCCTAAGTAGCACAGACTTTAGTGTTCGGTCTCATGACATCCTTTACACAGCGGTCTCAGGACATCCTTTACACTCGGCTGGGCCGGTGACGAAGGAAAACAGACCGCGTCGGCCCTCCAGGAGGGCCGAGGATGGCATGGGGAACAGTGGACGTAGACGAACAACGGATGCGGTTTGTGATCTTGGCGAGCCGGCGGGAAAAGACGATGCGGGAGTTGTGCGAGGAGTTTGAGATTTCGCGGCCGACCGGATATGAGTGGCTGCGGCGGTATGAGAGGGGCGGGATCACCGGGGTGGTGGAGAGGAGCCGGCGACCAGAGCACAGTCCGCGACGGACGGAGGGGGAGATCGAGCAGCGGATCGTGAAGTTGCGGCAACAGCGGCCGGACTGGGGAGCGAAGAAGGTGCAGGTGCTGCTGGAGCGAGAAGGGGTGAAGGTGCCGCGGATCACGATTCACCGGATTTTGGTGCGGCACAATTTGGTGCGAGTGCAGGATCGGCATCGGCGGGCGGTGCAACGATTCCAGCGAGGAGCGCCGAACGAGCTTTGGCAGATGGATTTCAAAGGGTCGGCGGGATGGAACGCGGAGACGGGGCCGCTGTCGGTGTTGGATGATCATAGCCGGTATGCCATTGCGTTGGTGGAAACAGGATCGACGCGAGCCGAGGCCGTACGAGAGCGGCTGGAGGAGGCGTTTCAGCGTTGCGGAGTGCCGGAGGGAATGTTGATGGATCACGGGACGCCGTGGTGGAACATGCAGGCCGCAGCGGGATGGACGTGGCTGACGGTGTGGTTGATGAAGCAAGGGATGAAACTGCATTTCAGCGGGTATCGACATCCGCAGACGCAAGGGAAAGTGGAACGATTTCATGGATCGTTGGAAGCGGCGAGAAGGAAGCGAGACCGGTCGGAGAGCGAGCCGGAGCAGGCGTGGTACGACGCGTTTCGCCAGGAGTACAACGAAGAGCGACCGCACGAAGCGTTGGGGATGAAGACGCCGGGGTCGGTGTGGCGCCGGAGCGAGCGGGGCTATCAGGCCAACCCTCCTGCTTGGGAGTATGAAACGGGAGCCGAGGTGCGGCGCCTAGGCGGAGCAGGACAGATGACGGTCGAGGGGCGACGCTGGGAGATCAGCAAAGCGCTGGCAGGAGAATGGGTGCAGCTGATTCGAATCGGGGAGAGGATCTTGGTGTACTACTGCCGGAGTTTGGTGCGCGAACTCGATCCGAGCCGCCAGCGGTCCACCGCGGTGGACCGCTGGCGGCTCGGCCCTGTCCCTGAAAAAGTGTAAAGGATGTCCTGAGACCGCTGTGTAAGGGAT
The DNA here is from genome assembly GCA_963832265.1 of uncultured Acidobacteriota bacterium. Lineage (GTDB taxonomy): Bacteria > Acidobacteriota > Terriglobia > Acidiferrales > UBA7541 > Palsa-360. The sequence continues at coordinate 335,655 of CAWHTN010000020.1, read as the reverse complement.
GTCCTGAGACTTGACACTTTAGTCTGTGGGTTTTAGACCTTCCAAGCACGAACCCCCGCAGACTGAAGTCTGTGCTACTCACCACCCGGACAAGCCCGTGAGCCGTGGGGCTGCGATCCCCTTGTGCTGGATCAAAACCTGAAATTTTTCCCCTAGGCCTTCCGGATGAATGAGGTTCTTCAGCAAGAGGCGGGCGCGCAGTTTTTCCATTTCCGTTTGTCCCGGTTCGTACAAATCGGCGAATTCATTTCCCCGGCCGAGCGCAACCAGGAATTGCGATTGCGTGACGAGACCTGCGCGCAGGAGGCCAGCCCGGCGCCCCCACAGATCCACCGCGGTGAAATTGACGTGCGAAGTCAAATCCTGCTCGCCGGGCGCATCGAGAAGATTCTCCGTAACGGTGTGATCGCGATACGCGAGCAGCGTGCCGCGATTGTGTTGCTCGTCATACAATGCGCGGGCTTCGTGCCCATAGTCGATGGTCAGGACAAAGCCGCGCTCCAGGGCGCGCCCCGCGCTCTCAATCCAATCGCACGCTTCAAAACAAACTTCCGCCTGCTGCCCTTCTTCAAGCGTAATTCCCTGCTCTTGAAAATACCGCTCCAGCGCGGGCATGGAGGGCTCGCCAAGAACCTCGGTGAATCGCCCGCTCTCGAAACTTACGTAGATTTCCCGCAGCGCGCCATTTTCCACTGTTACGCGGTGCGCGGGCAAAGCGTCCAGCAATTCATTTGAGAAAATGCATCCGGTGGGAATCGCGCGGGGGATTTCGGCGGCGCTGGAGGCGCGTCCCGCGGCCGCATGTTCCGCAAGGCGCGCCGCATGCACGGCGCGGCGCGCGCCGGAGCGCTCGACCGCGACATATTCCAGAGCCGCATAAAATGCCGGTAGCGCTCGCGCGCTGAAATCCAGGATGTGCCCCGCCAGGCGGCCGACCCCGGCGCCTGACTCGGCCACGAAGAACGTACGAGGCGAGCCGAGCTGTTCCCACATTTCCGCGAATTGCCGCGCAAGCAGGCGTCCGAAGATTGGATGGACGTCGACGCTCGTGTAGTAGTCGCCGAACCGTCGGGCGCCAGCGCGCGAGTAATACCCATGAACGGGGTGATACAAGCACTCACGCATGAACTCGGCGAAGGAAATAGGGCCGCCCGCGCGAATGCGCTCGGCCAGAATTTCGGTAAGGGCGGGCGCATGCTCTCCCGCCTTTGGTGATTCGGCGGGTGCGCCGGATGCGGAAGAGGGGCCGGCGGTCATACGTCCTGGCGCTGAGGATTGCATGTAAACATCTCGATGATGAAATCGTGCAGGCAATCGTAGAGCTGCTTCTGAAAAATCCAGGGGAATTGTTTGCTCTCAATTTCACGCGGGCGGAGCAGAAACACGTAGGTGTGCACTTGCGGCTCGGGAGGAGAATACCGGATCACCACTTCGACGCCTTCCGCGGCCGGCAGCGCATCAAACACAAAGAGCGGGTGTTCGTATTGAGTCAGCTCGGCGCGAACTTTTTCGGCGAGTGCGTTCATTTGCGCCCCGCCTCAGGTGCGGCCTCGAGTTCGCCGGCAGCTGCCATTTCCGCCAAGACTTTTTCAAATTCAGAAAGAGCCTGGGCATCGAATAAAACAAAATTGATTTTTTCAAGGGATGTGGGTTTTTTCAAATGTTCCACAACTTCGCGCAGCATGATCTGGGCGCATTCCGAGATTGGAAAGCCGGCGATTCCTGTACCGACAGCGGGAAATGCTATCGAACGCAGTCCACGTTCCGCCGCAATGCGCAGCGCGTGCGCCGTCGAACTCCGCAGGGCGCGCGCCGTTGTTCCTCCTCCCAGCTGCATGCTGGCCGCGTGGATCACAAAGCGGGCGCGCAGTTTGCCGCCGGTCGTGATGGCCGCGCCGCCAATGGGAATGCTGCCGATGGCGTCGCATTCCCGCTGGATCGCGTCGCCGCCCTTCCGACGGATCGCCCCGGCAACGCCGCCACCAAGCTGCAAGTCATTGTTCGCGGCATTGACGATGGCGTCGACGTCCATTTCCGTCAGGTCGCCTTGAAGGAGCACGATTTTCTCGCTGAGGCTCATAAGCTTGGGTCGTTTCAAACTGGTGCATTATTTCGCGATGCGTTTAAGCGCTTCCTCATCATAGCCGAGAACAATGTCGGACCCGCGCAGCACAACGGGCCGTCGGATCAGATTGGGTTCGGCCGCCATCAATTTCAGAGCCTCGTCGCGCGACGGAGGATTCAGTCCCATTTTCCGCGTGCGGTAGAGTTCGTTGCGCGTGTTCAGAAACATGCGATGGTCGCGTTTGCCGATCAGCTCGTCGAGTTCCTCAACCGACATCCGGTCCTTCCCGAGATCGCGCAGGTCCAATTCCACTTTCCGTTTTTCGAGGAAAGCCTTTGCCTTTCGGCAGGTGGTGCAAGACGGCTTCTGCAGAAACTTGATTTTTGCTTTCACGATGATTCTCTCTCCTTAAAAGCCAAAATCCGCCGGCGCAGTGAAGGCGTGTTCGCGAACTTTCAGGTCGGCGATCCTGGAGCTTCCTAATTTCATCATATATTGGGCCCGCGAAGGAATTTTTAGAACCCAGTCCTCGAGCCAACCCTCGAAATCCTCCTGCTTGCGCGACTTTTCATGATACTCGGCAAAGAATGCGTGATCGCGGCCATAATAACCCTGCACGGGCGAGGGATGCGCCCCCCACGGCTCGTGGACAACCGCAGACACGAGAAACCCTGGGATGAGCGTCCGATTCGGATCGGAGGCAATCACTTCGGGTGCGACGATTTCCTCGGCCACCACGATGACTTTGCGCGATGCGCGCGCTCCATCAATCGCCACACCCAAGTTTCCCCAAAGGTGAGAATTGCCCAAAGCATCGGCGCGCTGCACCGGTAAAATCGCCACATCGGGCCGCAATGCGCGCACCGCGATGAGACGGTCTTCACTCACCGGCGAATTAAACTCGCGCAGATTGCCGTTGCTCTTGGGCAGGTCGCTTCCGAGCGCAGCATACGTGGGCATGAAAGGCACGCCCAGCGCGGCAGCATGGAGCCCCATCGCCAATGTGAAATTCGTGTAGTCCACCGTCACAATCGCATTTGGAATCGCGCGCTCCACGGCCCGGCGGAAGCAGTAGCCGACGCCCGCCGAAGCGTTGCCCACCCACGCCGCCATCACGCGCGAAATGCAACCCGCTCCAATCATTTGATCAAACAGAATGTCGGAAATGGGGCCCACGAGAGTCAGATCGCGGCGCCGCTGCCGGATGATTTCATGTCCCGCCGAGAACGGAATCATCTGCTCGAGCTCCGCGCCCATCAGGACCGCCGATCCGGACGGCACATGCTCGGCGATCGCCTGCACCATCGAAACTATTTTTGAAGAAGCCGCAGCCGTCATGCTTTCGTCCAAAAATGGTTGGGATCAATTTCGTGAATGGCGGCGAGTTCACCTTCGCTCGGTTCCGGCGTCACACTTAAATCGTCGGCCACTCGTAGCGTCCAACCAGTATTGCCCAATACTTCTTCCATGCGAATTCCCGGGTGAATCGATGCCAAGTACGCTTCGCCGTCTTCGCCAAACCGCAGCACACCCATCGTCGTGATAATCGCCGAAGGGCCGGAGCGCGCCGGCAACCCCTGCGCGCGCCGCCACCCGGCGCCACTGCCGTTTCCAGGCGAAGTGATGTGACCGACGCGCGCAACCAATCGCTGTGGATCGTGGGCGAGAATCACGACCGTACGCTGCGCGAGGCAAGCAATATCGCACGCGCCGCCCGAACCCGGCAGCCGCACCGGTTGCCCGTTCCTGCGGCCCCAAGTCGTGTTGAGATTGCCGAACCGGTCGACCTCCGCCGCTCCGAGGAAGCCAACATTCACGCGGCCCTGCTGGAGAAACGACATCACGGAAATCATTTCTCCACAAAATGTGGATTTGTACAAGTTGGGAGGATCGCCCATGGTGTAAAGCAGCCCCGCGGCAGGCGCGTCGCGGATGATCCCGTTTTCAAAAAGTCCCGTCGCGCCGGGCGCGTGCGTCCGTTTGGCAAGCGCAAACGCAATCATGGGCAAGCGCATGCCGACGAAGACAAGTTCGCCATCCCGGATTTCGCGCGCAGCCGCCGCCACCATCAACTCTCCGCGCGAGAAGGTTTCCAAAGCCATATTGGAGGATGTCAGCCCTGACATGGAATGAATCGGCGACTTCCGCGGCACGCTGCTCGAAACAAATTTATAACGCGCCCCTGTCGCCCTACTTCTGCAATTTTTCGAGCAGCTTGGCAAGCTGGCGGAAGTAGCGAATCTTTTGGCCGCGGCCCGTGGCGTTTTTCGCGCTCGTCGACGGCAGCACAAACACCTGCGCGCCGTACAGCCGCTCCTTTTGCAACCCCGGTTTGCACCGCCGCTGCGCGAAATTCTCAAACGTGCCGACACCATTGAAAGCAATGACCTGTGGAGCGTACTGTTCGAGCTTCTGCGCCAGCAGGATGCGTCCTTCGGCGAATTCCTCGCGCGTCAATTCTTCGATCCCGCGCGTCGGACGCTTGACGAGGTCGGTCAACCCTATGCCGAACTCGATCATTCGTTTGTCATCGCGGTGATCGAGCAGTTCAGGCACCACGCGCGAATCATACAGCAGCGGCCAGAATTCGTTCCCGCGGCCCGCGTAATAATGGCCGACGCGAGCTGAACGGTCGCCGGGATTGCACCCGACGATGATCAGTTTCATGCCATTGCGTAGATAATCGGGCAAGGTCCGCATTTTAATTCGTATAGATTCGCGTACTCCCAGAATTCATGCTTTAACCGAGCCTGCACAATCCGCAAAATTCTCACTGCATGCGCCGGAACGCGAAACCAAGGTATATCCCCATTGAAAGGAAACGGCTAATTGTACCATTGCGAGCCGCCCGGACAGCGCATGCCCTTTTCCGCTTGTGCTCTCACAAAACTTAAAAAAACCTGCATCGACATGGCGCCCAGCAGCATCGGAAGATGAGGGTCCGACCGGCAGGAAATGCAAAGGAGAACTATGGTACCCTGCCAAATGAGTGCGACTGGCTTCCGCGCGCAGCCGCCTGGAGCACACTGGATCGTGAGCGCCACCGACCCCAAACCGCTGGCTTCCACAATCGTCCGCGATGACGAATCCGCACTGGTGTCCGCGGCCAAAGGCGGCGACACGGGCGCGTTTGAAGAGCTCGTGAATCGTTACGAGCGCAAAATTTTCCGCCTGGGAATGAACATCACGCAAAACCGCGAGGATGCGGAAGACGTGATGCAAGACGCCTTCCTGAAATCCTATCAGAATCTGGACCGGTTCCAGGGCGACTCTCGCTTTTACACCTGGCTCGTGCGCATCGCGGTCAACGAAGCCCTGATGAAATTGCGCAAGCGGCGCCCCAACCAGGTGTCTCTCGATGAACCGCTGGCGGGCACCGACGGCGACGATTCCGTCTTCCGCGAAATCGAGGACTGGGGACCTTCCCCCGAAAAGAAATTCGCTCAAGTCGAGCTCAATGAAATTCTCAACAGCGTGATCGGCGAACTCGATCCCATTTTCCGAGTCGCTTTTCTCCTGCGCGACGTGGAAGGCCTTTCCACGGAAGAGACCGCGCAAATTCTGGGAATCTCTGTGGCGGCGGTAAAATCGCGCCTCTTGCGGGCGCGGCTGAAACTCCGCCAAAAACTCAACAAGTACTTTCGACGGAGCGAAGCGCAGTGAACTGCAAGAAAGTAATCCTCGAATTGACGAGCTATCTCGACGGAGTCCTCGACTCCACCATGCGAATCGATCTCGAACAGCACCTCTCCCGTTGCACCGACTGCCGCCTGGTCGTCGACACCTGCCGCAAAACCATCCAGATCTTCTGCAACTCCGAACCCGTCCCTCTCCCCGAAGATGTCCGCAAGCGCCTGCACACGGCGCTGCTCGAGCGCTTCCGCCGCAACGCCAAGACGACCTAGCATTCAAACCTAAATTCTTGTTTACCAAGCAAAATGGGCACAGAATAAGGCGCACTTCGCTGCCAGATAGATTGTGCCGAGAACATTTACAGGACCTTGCCTAGGAGGAAGTCGATGAACCGGCTCTCTCGATGGATTGTGCTTTCCGCTCCCGTTGTTTGTTTGCTTTGCGCGGCCATGTCCGCACGCGCGCAGTCCGGGACGAAAAACGGCGAGTGGCGAACCTACGGAGGAGATCTCGCGAGCACGCGCTACTCGCCGCTCGACCAGATCAACGCGGACAACTTCAATAAGCTTGCCGTCGCCTGGCGCTTCAAGACGGACTCGCTCGGTCCACGGCCCGAATTCAAGTTTGAATCGACGCCGCTGATGGTTCATGGAGTGCTCTATTCGACGGGCGGAACTCGAAGAGCGGTGGTGGCACTGGACGCATCCACGGGCGAACTGCTGTGGATGCACAGCGAGAATGAAGGCGACCGCGGCGTGAATGCTCCGCGGCAGCTCTCGGGACATGGTTTGGCCTATTGGACCGACGGCAAGGAAGAGCGAATCTTGTATGTCACGCCGGGTTACAGGCTCATCGCTCTGAATGCCAAGACGGGCGTCCCCGTGCCCAGCTTCGGCGTTGGCGGCGTGGTCGATCTGAAAAAAGACGACGATCAGGATATCGATCTTGTCACCGGGGAAGTAGGGCTTCATTCAACGCCTGTAGTGGCCCGAAACGTGGTGATTGTCGGCGCCGCGCATCTCACAGGAGGCGTGCCAAGAAGCAGGAAAAACGTGAAGGGTTATGTCCGCGGATTTGATGTGCGAACCGGCAAGCGCCTCTGGATTTTCCATACCATTCCTCTTCCCACCGAATATGGGAACGATACCTGGTTGAAGGAATCCTGGGCCTATACCGGAAACACCGGCGTGTGGGGACAAATTTCAGTGGATGAAAATCTCGGCCTGGTGTACTTGCCCGTCGAATTGCCGACCGGCGACTACTTCGGAGGTGATCGCCCGGGGAACGGTTTGTTTGGAGAGAGTTTGGTCGCCGTGGATTTAGAAACCGGCAAACGAAAGTGGCACTATCAACTCGTGCATCACGGCCTGTGGGACATGGACATCCCCTGCGCTCCGATTCTCGCCGACATCACGATTGACGGCCAGACCGTGAAAGCTGTAGCGCAGCCAACAAAACAGGCTTTCCTTTACGTTTTCAATCGCGAAACCGGCAAGCCGATCTGGCCGATGGAAGAGCGCCCTGTTCCGCAAGGAGACGTTCCGGGAGAATGGTATTCCCCCACGCAGCCCTTTCCGACCAAGCCGCCGGCTTTCGACAACCAGGGAGTGTCCAGCGATAGTCTGATCAACTTCACGCCGGAACTGCATGCGGAGGCCGAGAAACTTGTCTCAAAGTATAGAATCGGGCCCCTGTTTACGCCGCCCTCGGTGAGCAAAGCGGATGGGCCGCTGGCAACAATCGTGTCACCCGGAGCGCTGGGCGGTGCGAACTGGCCTGGCGGGTCCTATGATCCCGACACTCACATCTTGTACGTCTATTCGCGAAGCGATATCTCCGCCCTCGGACTCGTTCCTTCGCCCGACCCAAAACTTTCGGATATGGAGTATGTTCAGGGAACCGCAGGCTTCACGCCGAGCAACGGCAGACCCATGGGCGCGCCACCGCTCCCGGCCGCAAACCCTGAAAGTGGTATACCGCCCGTGACCGTTCGGGGCTTGCCGCTCTTGAAACCGCCATACGGCCGCATCACAGCGATCAATCTGGACAAAGGCGAAATCGTCTGGCAGGTCGCGCACGGAGAAACGCCGGATAACGTTCGAAACAATCCCGCGCTCGCAGGTCTGACCATTCCGCGCACGGGCAGCGCAGGCTTGATCGGCGTGCTGACGACCAAGACTCTTGTCATTGCCGGGGAGTCAGTAAATGTAACGATGCCATCCGGAATACGGGGCGCGATGCTGCGCGGCTATGACAAGGCGACGGGCAAGGACGCCGGAGCAGTCTATATGCCCGCGCCCCAGAGCGGTTCGCCGATGACTTACATGTTGAACGGGCAGCAATACATTGTCGTCGCCGTCAGCGCCCCGGGCTATCCAGGTGAATTGATCGCTTACCGCCTGCCGCCCAATTAGACGGCCCAGTAGCACAGACTTCAGTCTGTGGGTTTCCGTCAAATCACCCTAGCCGAGCCGCGCAAGCGCAGACCCACCAAACGTGAAGAATCCAGCCATGATCAACTGGAAACCCACAGGCTATAAGCCTGTGCTACCTAGCTCCTCAGATACTTATTGAAAAATTCAAGCGTGCGCTGCCAGGCCAGCTTGGCAGCGGTCTCGTCATACCGCGGCGTCGTATCGTTGTGAAAACCATGATTCGCGCCGTCATAAATGTAGGCGGTGTAGGTAATGTGGTCCGCTTTGAGAGCCTCTTCCCAAGCCGGCCATCCGCCCGTGATGCGAGTGTCGAGCGACGCATAGTGAAGCAAAAGAGGCGCCTTGATCTTGGCCGTATCTTCGGCCGAGGGTTGGCCGCCATAGAACGGAACCGCGGCGGCAAGGTCCGGCAACCGCACCGCCAGTTTATTCACCGTCGTTCCGCCAAAGCAGAAGCCCACGGCGCCCATCTTGCCGGTGCACTCCGGACGAGCCTTGAGCCAGCCGTAGGAGGCGACAAAATCTTCAAACATTTTGCCCTGATCCACTTTCGGGAATAGTGCCGTGGCCTTTTCCTCATCGCCCGGGTAACCGCCCAATGACGTAAGGCCATCGGGCGCAAACGCGAGGAAATTCGCGACGGCCAGACGGCGTGCCACATCTTCGATGTAGGGATTCAGGCCTCGATTTTCGTGAATGACCAGGACGCCAGGCAGCTTCCCGGCCGCTTTCGCGGGGCGCGCGTAATACCCCTTGATGCTCCCATTGCCCTGCGGCGAGGCCACGGTTTCATATCCTGCCTTGATTCGATCATCGTCCTTGGGGACCTGCTGCGCGAAAGCATAATTCGGCCGAAGGCTCTCCCAAATTGCCACGGCCGTCACGCCGCCTACCGCATATTTATTCGCGCGATCCAGAAATTCACGGCGGTTGATGTCGCCGTGAACGTACTTGTCAAAGTGGTCCAGCAACTCCTGCGGATAATCCGTCGCTTTTTTTCTGTCCATGTAGGTTACTCCGTCGTTGTGAGCTTCAATTTTTGGGGATACCAAATCTGACGCGGAGGATACCACTTTATCGATTTATGAAAAAGCTTTCACCTGGCCGTCCACGCCACCCGCAGGTTTATCCAGATTTTCTCCAACTCCGAACCCGTCTCCCTCCCAACACGTCCGCGAGTGCCCGCAGGCACGGCCCTACTCGAGCGTTTCCGCAGCAACACGAAGTCAATTTGGGAACGCCTATCGGACAAGTTCCCTGACAATGCTCCAAACTCGTGGCACATAGGGTTCAACTCACGGGACCCATTTCACGAATAGTGTAGAATAACCACTTGTGCTTCAGGCCCTGTAGCCTGCCGCCCACAGAGGACCTATGGCTCAAACCATCCAAACCATCGGCATTGCCAACGGGGGAGGAGACTGCCCTGGGCTGAACGCCGTCATTCGCGGCGCGGTGCGAGGGGCGATTTTAGGGCACGGCTGGCGGGTCATCGGCATTAACGATGGCTTCGACGGGCTTGATCTGGACGGAACGCACCATGCCGCTCACGGTGGAATCGATTGCGGGCATCTTGCCGCGCGGCGGCACGATCCTCGGCACCACCAATCGCGGAAATCCGTTTCGATATGTGGTCGATGAAGGCGGCAAAAAAGTCACGCATGACTATTCGCTGAAATGTTGCGAGAACGCACGGAAGCTGGGCATGGACGCCGTGATCGCCATCGGCGGCGACGGCACTCTCACCATCGCGCGCGATCTCTGTCGCCTCGGAATTCCAATTGTGGGAGTGCCCAAGACCATCGACAACGACCTGTCCGCCACGGAGGTTACGTTCGGTTTCGACACCGCGCTGCACGTCGCCACGGACGCGATTGACCGCCTGCACACCACGGCCGAATCGCACGGCCGCGTGATGGTCATCGAAGTGATGGGCCGGGATGCGGGATGGATCGCGCTGCACTCCGGGCTTGCGGGAGGCGCGGACGTGATCTTGATCCCCGAGATCCCCTTCACGATCGAAACGATATGCGAGAGGCTGCGCGAACGGACCGCCACAGGAAAGAAATTCTCGCTGGTCGTTGTGGCGGAAGGCGTGAAGCTGCCCCCCTGTGATGCCAGTGGGAACCCGTTCTCCGCGCCGCGTCCCGGCCAGGTGGGCATCATGATTGGCGACGCGATTCACTCTCATCTGAAGCAGGACGTGCGAGTCACCGTGCTGGGCCACATTCAGCGCGGCGGATCGCCCAGCCCGTTTGACCGCATCCTGGCTACGCGCTTTGGCGTGGAAGCCGTGGAGCTGGTTTCGCGCGGCGAGTTCGGCCGAATGGTTTGCCTCCGAGCCGGCGAAATTGAATCCGTGACGCTCGATGAAGCCGTCGGCGAAGTGCGGCTGGTGGATCCAAATGGAAGCATGGTTCGCACGGCTCGAGCCGTTGGCATCACGTTCGGAGATCAATAAATGATTTGGCGTATCGTGCGCAGCCGGGGATTTATTCCCGTCCTCCTGATCCTCGCTGCGCTGCTGTATTGGAAACTGCATCCCGGCGCGCCTAAAGTCATCTCGGTCGGGTACGTAGGCGACCGCGAAGTCATCCTCTGGAATACGCTCGCGCAGGTACGGGAATCCGTCGGCGAAGTGCATTACGGCGACCGTGTGGAAGTCGTGCGCGTCGAGGGGTCAGCAGCACAAGTGCGCACGCCTTCGGGCACGATTGGTTGGATGCGCGATTCGCGGCAAATTATGGATTCCGAGCTTTGGGGAAAGAGCGCCTCTCTCTTGGAGCGCGCGCGCGCGCTTCCTGTCCAGGCAAGAGGCCGGACGAAAACTGTCAGCAACGTGCGCGTCGAACCGGGCCGCGATGGCAAGCGCATCTTTCAGCTCGCGCGTGGCACGCGCTTGCTGATTTTGCAGCGGGCCGTGGCGGATGCTGCCCAGGGCCCCGAGGAAAATTCGCAAGAAGAGAAAGCTTCCGCCACGGACGATCAAAAATCGAAGCAAGAAGACTGGCTGCTTGTCCTTCGTGCGATTGATTCGCCGGCGAGCGGCGATAGCATCGCATCCTCGGGCCTTGGCCCGGTAGAAGTGAAGCGAGCGACAGGTGACGCCGTGAGCGCAGGGCCTGTGGCGGCGCAATCCAGCCTGGCAGCTGTGGGAGGGCTGGCTGGTCCGGTCGCCGGATGGGTGCTGGCGCGATTCGTGGAGCTCGATTTGCCTGGCCCCGTCAAAGACCTTGCGAGTTCTGCTGATCTGCACGTTGTAGCGTGGTTCGAACTGAATCGCGTCGCGGATGGCAATGGAGGCGAAGCGCCGCAATACCTCGTTGCGGGATCGCATGGCGCCGAGGGCGGACCTTGCGACTTCACCATGCTGCGTGTATATACGTGGGGCAAGGCGCGCAAACGCTACGAAACCGCATACGTCGAAAGCGATCTGTGCGGACGCCTTCCCATTCTCATTTCCAACGGCGAAAAAGGTCCGGAATTTCAGTTTCCCGATGTGGACGAAGGCGGCGCGGACAGAAAGTATGTCATGTACCAAACGGTTGTCCGCCGAATAAAGAAAGCCGCCACGCACGCAGCGCGCACCCGCAATTGATTGCAGGTTCCAGTAGGACAGGCTTCAGCCGGTCGGTTGTCGAATAAGCTCCAGATTTTTTGAGCACTTCCCCACCGAGCTAACCAGCGTTGATTGAATCGCGTGGTAATATCCTACTCGAAAAGTTCACTCGATCTCTGGACGCAAGTTTGCAGCATGGCGAAACCAAATTCCGATCCGATGCGATGGAGATTTCCTCAAGCCGCGCTTGCCGCTGTATTTTTCCTCGTTTCTTGTGGAAATCGCGCGAATCCCGCGCCCAAACCGCAGCCTCCCCCGCCGTTTGAATTCCTCGGCTCCTGGGGAGATAAGGGCGACGGCCCGGGGCAACTCGACGAGCCGGTGGCATTCGCCGTCGATTCGCTGGGCAACATTTTCTTTGCTGACCCCGCTGCCGGCTTCGTCCACAAATTTGAATCGAGCGGCACACCCCTGCAATCCTTCGAGGACACACGCGTGCGCCAGGCGGCGGGGATCGCGGTAGACTCCGGCGGCGCCATTTATGTCGCTGACGCTCAGCGAGGCAACATCCATGTCTTTTTTCCCGACGGAACATTTTTCCAATCCTGGCGGAGCCCCGCCCAGCGTCATTTTTCCGGCGCGATGGGCATCAGCACCGACGAAGAGGGCACCCTCTATGTGCCCGATCCCACAAACTCGCGCGTCCTGAAGTTCAACAATCGCGGGCGCCTCATAAAATCCTGGCCCGCTCCGCAAAAAGGCCTATCGGCGGACGAGAAGCCCTCGTGGGTTTCCGCCGAACCGGATAACTCAGTATTCGTGGCGTACTTCAGCACCGGGCGCATCGAGAAATTTTCTTCCGACGGTTCTTCGATGACCTCATGGCCCGCGGCAAATACTCCATCGGGAGAATCCAGCCCGATCACCGGATTTGCCCTGACGGGCGAATTTGTATTTACGATGGCTGCTTCTTCCACGGAGATTCGCGTTTGGACTACGGATGGACAACATAAACTCGACGCGGAACTTGGGACGAGCCTCGGCACTATCGCCGCGCCTCAAATCGTCGTGACGCCTCACGCGGAGTTGCTTGTGTTCGACCCTTCCGCGCCGAAAGTGTTCCGCTTCCGCACGCACTTGGAAAATAAGGAGCCCCAATGACGCTGCTTCTTACCGAAGCCGACGTGCGCTCACTTTTGACGATGCCCATCGCGCTGGAAATCGTGGAGGAGTCCTTGCGCCAGCAGGGGAACGGAGAACTCGTCCTGCACCCGCGCCGCAGAATCAAGCTTCCGGACAACGCGCTCCTGCACTACATGGCGGCAGCCGACCCGGTCCGGGGATATATCGGCATGAAACTTTATACGGTCGCGCAGGGCGTGGCGCGTTTCGTTATACCCCTTTTCCGCTCGACGACCGGCGAGATGGCGGCGCTGATTGAGGCCGATGCGCTCGGCCAGCTTCGCACCGGCGCGGCCAGCGGCGTGGCTACGAAGTATCTCGCCAATGCAAATGCGCGAACCGCATGCATCATTGGCACCGGCTACCAGGCGCGAACGCAACTCGAAGCCGTCGCAGCCGTGCGGCGCCTGGAGCGCGTTCGCGCCTTTGGCCGCGATCCCGAGCGCCGCGCCAAATTCTGCCGCGAGATGAGCGAGCGGATCGGCGTCGCTGTAGAACCCATGAACTCCGGCGAAGAAGCCGTAAAGGGCGCGGACATAATCATCACGGCGACCTCCGCGACGAAGGTCGTGCTCGAAGGCGCGTGGCTCGCGCCCGGCATGCACATCAACGCCATGGGAGCGAATTGGGCGCAGAAACGCGAGCTGGATGCTGCAGCGGTCAGCCGCGCGCACAAAATAGTAGTCGACTCCATCGAGCAATCCAAAATGGAAGCGGGCGACCTCATTCAAGCATTCGGGGAGGACCAGTCGCGATGGAACGCAGTGCGGGAGCTATCGCAAATCGTCGCCGGCAAAGAGCCCGGCAGAAGCACCGCTGAACAAATCACTTTGTTCAAATCGAATGGGATTGCAACGTGGGATCTGGCGGCCGCAGTCGCGCGTGTACGAAATGGCGGTGGCGCGCAACATGGGTCAGCCAATTCCCATCTGGCAATCCGAAAAATAAGTGGAGTGATTTTAGTAGCACAGGCTTCAGCCTGTGGGGGTTAGTACTTGCGAGGACGAAACCCCACAGGCTGAAGTCTGCGCTACTAAGCTTGGTGCAACAAATGCTACGGCCTTCGCAAGACAAGGCAGCTGGCAAGAATGTCGTGCAAGGCTTGCTTCTTCTCCGTGAATCCTGCAATGAGGTAGCCAACAAACAAAAAGCCCGAAATTTGCCTGGCTAGGTTGCGGAGCAACGCGCGTCCCAATGTGATGCGTTTCCCGTTCAGGTCCGTAACGTAAAGCCGCATGACTCGTTTGCCGGGTGTAGCCTGCCAAGTCGACGCCTCAAACAGGGTGTAGTACAGGCACCCGAGAGAAACCAGAAGAGCAATCACAATAGGCGCCGGTTGCGGCATGTCCGTTAACGAAGGAGGGGCCGGAGGAAACAACTTTACGAAAGTAGATGGAAAAAACGACGCAATCAAAAGAAAAATGGCGACGATCAGGGCGGTGTCGATCAAACACGCAACCGCTCGCAGCCAAAACCCCGCGAACGCCGGCCGCGCCGGCAGTAGGGGGAGTTCCTTGATTGCAGGAATCGCCTCCGCGGGATGGACAGTTTGCGGAACGTACACGGGACCAATTTGTGCGACATTCACTGGAGTTTCGCATTGCCGGCAGTAGCTCGCCCCGTTGGGAATCTCCGCTCCGCATTTTTCACAAGTTAAGATCGCAGTCCTCCTAGACAGGCCCCATGAAACCTAACAGCCGAGGATTCGCTTTGCAATGAGAACTCGGCAGTTGGCAGTGACCCGATACTTAGGTGCACTTCGTTTCGTTTGCGGGGAGAACAAGCTCGACCAATTCGCGAATTGAATTTATAGCGCCGGCATCTTGCCGGCAATTGCCGATGCACAGGCGCGGAGCCGGCGGGACGCCGGCGATACCAAACTCAGCATGCGTTAGTAGGCAAGCAATTCGCGGACAGCCGCGGCCAAACCGCTGCTTTGTGGAAGGATTTCATCCTCGAGTTTCGGCTGGTAGGCGCAGAAGGTGTCCATCGCCGCAACGCGCCGCACAGGAGCGTCCAATTCATCAAAAAGCTGGTCGGCGATGCGCGCGGCAATCTCAGCGCCGTAACCCCACGAGAGCATGTCTTCGTGGGCGACAATCACCCGATTCGTCTTCCGAACGGTCGCACAGATCGCCTCCCAATCAAATGGCGAGAGCGAGCGAAGATCGATAATTTCCACGGAGATGCCTTCGCGTTCGAGTTGCGCCGCGGCGACTTCGGCGCGATGAACGACGGCGCCGTACGTGATGATGCTCACGTCGGTTCCTTCCCGAGCGACGCGCGCGCGCCCGAACGGAACGGTGTAATCCGGGCCGGGATAGGGAGACCGATTGTAGGGCTGGCGGTACAGGTGCTTGTGTTCCAGGAACAGCACGGGATCGTCGCAGCGAATCGCCGTGCGCAACAAGCCGCAAAGATCGAGCGCGGTCGATGGCATGACCACGCGAATCCCCGGCGTGTGCGTGAACAGCACTTCCCCGCTCTGGCTGTGATAAATCGCTCCGCCCGTCAAATAGCCGCCAGTCGCCACGCGAATCACGGCAGGCGCCTTGAATGCTCCATTGGAGCGCCATCGAAATAAAGATAATTCATTGCGCAGTTGCATCATCGCCGGCCAGATGTAGTCGAAGAACTGGATCTCCGCGACAGGTTTCAATCCGCGTGCAGCCATGCCCAATGCGCTGCCGACGATGCAGGCCTCCGCGATGGGCGTATTGAACACGCGCGCGTATCCGAAACGCCGCTGCAAGCCGACAGTAGCCTTGAAAACGCCGCCCTTCCCTTTCACGTCATTCAGGTCGTCTTCGTTGCTGCAATCGGCCACGTCCTCGCCGAGCACGACGATCCGTTCATCGCGCGCCATTTCATCGGCCAGCGTGGCGGAAACCATTTCCACCATGGTGCGCGGTTCACCGGAAAATTGAGGAGCGGATTCAAAGCGCGAAGAAGACGGATCGACGTCGGGAGAATACTGATTGACCAGGATGGATTCTATGGCTGGCGGCTCGGCCGCGAGGGCCTGGTCGGACGATTCGCGGACTTCTCTGTCCACTTCCGCTTCGATGGCCTCCAATTCTTTTTCATCGACGATCCCCTCGCGCACCAAAAATAGTCCAAACTTTGGAATGGGGTCGCGATGCGCTTCTTCTTCCCGACACGAGTTGGATTTGTAAAGTTTTTCGTCGTCGGAAAGCGAATGCGAGTAGGGGCGCGTGACCTGCGCGTGCACGAGCGCCGGTCCCTTCCGCGCCCGGCAATATTTCGCGGCGCGCTGGAGAACCGCGTGGCTCGCAAGTGGATCGCTGCCGTCGCACTCCTCCAGAAAAAGGCCGGGATAATTCGCCACTAATTTTGAAATGTTCCCGCCCGCCGTCTGGAATTGCACCGGAACGGAAATTGCCCAGCCGTTATCTTCGATCAAAAAGAGAATTGGAAGTTTGCGCAGGCACGCCGAATTCAACGCTTCAAAGAATTCCCCTTCGCTGGTGGACCCATCCCCGCCGGAGACGTACACAATTTCATCCGCCTGGTGGCGCACATGCTCCCCGAGCGGCGCCTGCTGGGCCTGTTGCAGCGCCTTCGGAAACTTCCCGAAATACAGAGCGGCCTCCGCCATGCCAACAGCGTGTGGGTACTGCATTCCCGTTGACGAGGACCGCGGAAGAATATTCAGCCGGGGAATTCCCCAGTGCGAAGGCATCTGCCGCCCGCCGGAATTCGGATCGTCCTTGGCTCCCACCGCCTGAAGGAACATTTCGAGCGGCGTGACGCCCAGCGCAAGGCAAAGCGCGCGGTCGCGATAGTAGGGATACACCCAATCATGGCCGGGCCGCAGAACGAGCCCCGCTGCGGCCAAAACGCCTTCATGCCCCGCGCCACTGATTTGGAAGAAAGTTTTGTTCTGCCGTTTCAGTTGGATTTCGCGGTCATCGATCCGCCGCGAAAGAAACATCGTGCGGTAAATACGAAGAAGATCCCCCCGGGATAGACCTTGATACCGGCTGGAATCGTATGTTGCCGTCTTAGGGCGCGCCTGAACCGGCATCCGAATCACCTTGAGCTGAGCTAGGGCAGCTAGTTTCGGAAGTACATCTCATTATATCCAATGCCGAGCCGCCAGCGAACAAACAGAAGAAAAAGTTCTCCAAAAAGTAGCCAACCGGATAGCACATTCCTCCGCCTTGGAAAGAACCCGTTTGGAACCACGGATTCACACGGATGAACACGGATAATACGAAATGAAGGAAAGAGCCCAAATTGGCATAGGGGAATCGACCTCAACTCTTTGAAGGCAATCCCCTGTAGTACTTTCTCTCTCATCTGTGTTCATCCGTGTGCATCCGTGGTTCCAAATCGCATGCACCAAAAAATCGCGGCGAGCGTTCCATCCCAGGGTGTGGTGCTGGGATGGAGACGCTCGCCGCGTTGCATGACGGCGCAACCGGGGGGGATGAGCGCCGACATATTGCTAGCGCACTCCATCGCGGCAGCGAAGGTGCGCAGGCAATCTCTATAAATCCGTTACACGACCCGCTACATGACTGAGCGGCGTCTGGTCAATCCTTCCAGCACATCTAGTGCTGCGCCGCCGGTGAAGCCGTTACCGGATCGGCGGACGCGGACGATGCCGAGCCCATCTCAAGCACATACAGACCCTCTGTGGCCGAGGCCGCGACCAACTGGTTTCCCGCTTCACGCGAGCGCAAAGCGGAAATCGCGCCCTCCGCATTGGGACCGTCCATATGTCCCCAGGTTTTTCCTCCATCGCGGGAAAGGAACAGGGTTCCCTGCTCTGTCGATACGACGACGGCATTGCGGACCGCGGCCAAATCTTCAATCGACAGCTCCGAGAGGTTTGCCTGATGCCATGATTCTCCGGTATCGCGAGAAACGAAGACGCCGTGGTCGCTCGCCAACACCACCGTATTTTCATCCGTCGGGTGGAGATGCAGCGAACCACGCGGTTCAAAAGGCAGAGTCCGCGCAATCCAGGTCTTCCCATTGTCGCCGGAAACTTCGAGTTGCCGGGGCGTCAGCACCCAGACATAAGAATTACCGTTCCCTGTTACCACCGCGCGAATCGAGGTTGTGCTTACTGCTGGAGTCGCTGTTGCGGGTTGCTGCGCAGGTGCGAGGCGCACTGTGCTCCAATTAAGGCCACGGTCGCGTGAAACCAGCAATCCATCTTCCGTGGCGGCATACCAGGCGTCAGTGCCAAACGCCATGTCATTCACTTTGGCATGCAAGGGCACCGTAGTTTTTGTCGTTGCGGGTGCCGAAGAATTCGCCGCCGTTTTCGCAGCCGAAGTTCTCGTGGCCTGCGTAGATGCACTCTTTACTGAAGCGGCGCGGCGATTCTGCGTCGGAGCGGACTTTTCCGCGACCTGATTGACGGCCACCCAGGAACTCTTGGCAGCATCGTAACGCAGCAAACCGCCGGGGCCGGGAGCCGCGAACCAGCCATCGGGTGAAGCGAAAATGTGGCGTGGCGGACCGGACTTGAGTCCGGTGGCAAGCGGAGTCCACGTGCGCCCCGCGTCTTTCGTTTCGAGCAAAGGCTCAAAATTGCTCGTCAGCACGACAAGCGCGCGTTCCGGATGTTGCGGATCAACCGCCGCATCCACGATGCGCCGGTGCGAGAATCCCTGGTTCGAGGCGCGATAAGTTTGTCCGCCATTGTCGCTCACCTGAATGCCCAGGCGTTCGGTGCCCAGAATCAGCCGGTCCGAGTTTTCAGGATCGATCACCATCGAAAGAATGCTCCAGGACGCGGGCGTAATCAGGCGCCAGCTTGCGCCGTCGTCCGACGTCTTCCAGAGGCCTTCGGTCGTGGCTGCATACACTGTCATCGGGCGCTTCGGGTCCTGCAGAATGTGCACGGTGCGTCGCGAGTCCTTGGGGATTCCCTTGAACTTGGTCCAGTTCGATCCGCCATCCGGGCTGTGGTAAATGCCCGAGCAGGCGCTGGCAAAAACGTGCGAGGCATTCTTCTGGTCGATCGTGATGCTCATGACGTCCGAATCGTCCACCATCCCCTGGTGAACGGGATTCCAGTTCTTGCCGCCGTCGACTGTTTTCCAGGGCAGGTGATAGGTCCCCGCATAAATGATATTGGGATCGTCCGGATCGATGGCAATCGAATCGAAATTGCGCAAGTCTTCGTGCTTCTCCGGGGAGATGCGTGCCCAGTGCTTTCCGGAGTCCTCGGAGCGATACACGCCGTCGGTAGCACCAGCTATAAGTATGTCAGGGTTAGAAGGCGCCTCAGCAATGGCGCGGACTACGAGTCCTTCAAGACCAATGAGTTGCCAAGTATGGCCGGCGTCGGCGCTGCGGTAAACGCCTCCACCGTGGGAGCTAAGCGTCCAGCTCGTAGCATAAATTGTATTTGCCGAGCGCGCATCCACGACCATGGACATGATCACGTCATCGTGATGCTCGCCGATTCTTCCGAGCAAGTCCCAATGTTCTCCCCCATCGCGGGAGCCGAACACATGCCCGTCTGAGGTGCCGAGGAAGAGCGTGCGCGCGTTGCCGGGCGCAGCCGCGAGAGACTGTACGTCTCCGCCAGGAGGTCCCACTTGCCGCCAGGTTTGGGCGGTGGCCGAAAATGAAAACAGGAGCACTAACACGAAAAGAGATACAGACCGATGATACGCCACACGCATGAGCAGTCCTCCGACCCTTTTGCGTCCGCTCGGGTCCACCGACAGGGACTTCCACACAACCGCCGATAAGGCGGCTGCGAATCCACATATAAGCCTATCGGCAAAAGCGCAAATAAGACGCTGGTCAAAAGGACAGAATTGGGCCGGGAGGTTTAGCCGTCCGAATGGGCAGGAGGAAAATCGAGAGCGTCCCTTGGCCCAGAGGGATTTCAGAGACTTTTCTGGGGGGCATGTTGAACCGAGGAAGTACTGTAAGTTATAGTACGTACAGGATGTAAAGAGCTCTGGGCCCGTATAGAGTTTACAAAGCCCTCATGGGAGCGATGCGGCAGCAGAAGAGTTGGTGGTTTTCTATTTGTTGGATTTTGAAGGGTTTAGGGAAAAATAGTCGCACCACCGGTTTGGCTCTTATTGTGCCTTACCCAATGCGGGTTCTAAGGGAGCCCGGGAGGCGAAGATGGGCATTCTAATCCTGAAGGTCTTGGCAACGTGGTCGGTAGCCGCCCTGGTGGCCGGATTGGGTTTGGGCGCAGCCATTCGCAGAGGCGAGCGTGTTCGCAAGGACGAGTTCCTGTCCTGTGTATTTGCATCCCTTGAGACAACGCAAGCATTCCGCGACTAAGAATCCCGCTGCGGCCCTGCCGCGTGACTTTTCAATCCAGCGAATCAAATAAATCCGAGGTGGGTTTGAACTCCGGCTCGCCCGCGCGGATAATTTGCTGATGGGCGGCCTTAAACAGCTCATCGGCCGGAATGCGCTCGATCCAGCGCTGGTGAGAGAGCTTTTCGTGATCGGAAAAATCGAGGCGTACGATCAATCGAATTTGCGCCGGTTCGTCTGGCGCGGAAGCGGCCTCTGCGGCGGGCTCGCCTCCGGATTTTGATTTTGCGCCCGCCTTGGCTTTTCCCTTTGCGCCGGATTTCTCTGTCTTGGGCGGTGTGGCCAAGGCAGCATCCGGCTTTGCCTCCGCCTCCTTGCGTTCAAATTTGACCTGAAGTTTCTTGTCGAGCCGGAAACCCTGCTTCCACCCATCAATCCGATGGCGCGCCTGCTGTGCAGCCTCTTCGTTGCCGCCAAAATCAAAAATCAAAAAGGTATGTGCCATGCCCTGCATATTGGCGGGCGACGCGCTGCGTGTCAAGACCGGAAGGTAGGACAGCCACTCTTGGCTGTCCCTGTAGGCCTTGCTGAAGCCTCAGCGGACAGCCAAGAACGGTCTCAATGAGGCGATGCAACACTCGTTCAAAGTCTACTTGCAGGAGTCTACGAATCTAAATTCGTTCAATGGCGTTGATTCAAACGGAACTCTGCATTGCATAGGTTCTGATTGAGTACAGACTTACAGATCAGTTCCCTAGAGGAAGTATTGTCGGATAAATTATTAGATAGTATTGCATCGACCGGTTGAGCTGGCGCCGTTTATCAGGACCTGAGATCACAACGACAATTTGGTTTGGGTTACTTTCGGTAAAAGGTTGCGGATCGGCTATTCCACGGAGTCGACGCGGCGCCCCATAATTACCAAGTCCCGCTCTACCCCGTCCAATACGGCGACGCGTGGGAGAAAGCCCCAGCGCGTAAATCCATGCTTTTCCACGAGTCTCAAGCTTGGTTCGTTGTGGCCAAAAATGAAACCTAGAAGGGTGGACACGCGGATGGCAGGCGCGTGCGCAATGGAACGGTGCATCAACTCGCTCCCGAAGCCGCGTCTCTGATATTCCGGTGCAAGGTAAATGCTCAATTCGCAGGTACGATCATACGCGGGACGCCCATAAAAAGACGAATAGCTTATCCAACCGAAAACCTGGCCCATTTCCAAAGCGACCCATAAAGGTCTCCGCATGGATGAATGCTGCTCAAACCAAGCGCGTCGACTCTCGACGGATACTGGTTCGGTATCTGCAGTGACCATGCGCGACGGGACAGTTTGGTTGTAGATGCTGACTATTGCAGGAAGGTCGGCCAATGTCGCATCTCTGATTTCCATACCTGGCTGATTATTGTAGAACTCTGTAGATGTCAAGTAAATATGCGGGCCGCAAAGTCGGGAATGGGTCAATTTGGCTCTTTGCCCCTAGACTGCGATCTGGCTTGGCCAGGTCTCAGCGTTCTATAATCCCGCGCATGGCGGCAGGGAACCTAAAGAGAGACTTACTGCGTCATTTCCTCGCTACGATTGCCTACCGAGCCAGGAAGACTATCGTCGGCGCCCCCAAAGACTTCGCTGATTTTGATGCAGGGCATGGTGTGCGGACGCCCGTCGAAATTCTTTCTCACATTTCAAGCGTCTTGAGGCACGCACATTCATTCCTCGTTGCCGACGAAGCTACAAAAATGCAGCTTGGCACATGGGAAGAAGAAATCGATCGCTTCTCCCAGATGCTTTCAAAATTGGACAAGTCGTTGGAATCCGGGATTGAATTGCGAGGGCGGACCGAGGAGGAACTCTTACAGGGACCGTTAGCAGATGCGATGACTCACGTCGGCCAATTGGCGATGCTCAGAAGAATGGCTTCTTCCCCGATTCCCAAAGAAGATTTCGACGTGGTTCCAATTCGGCTTGGCGACGTTTCATTAACGTGATGCACGTACATTTCCTTTCGGACACTACCCTGCTTAAGTCATTTCCAGACAGGCCATCTCATCAGTAGCTGGCTTTTCCCCGGCAGTGCCGTCCGGCCACAGCCCGAAAAGACCGTTTTTTGCGTGCGTCGGTGCTCTCTTCGCTTCGCCTATCCTTCCAATCGAGTCACTCTCAGGCGGATATGCACGCTAAATCCCAACACCACGTGGAGCCGTGTACTTCGCGTCAGTTAAGTTGCCGGTGTTCAACACACCTATTGGCTCGAAGCACAGAATCTCAGCCTCCTCGTCTGCGCACGTGCGGTGCTCTACTCCACGAGGCACAACGACACACTCTCCCTGTCTCATGTCAACAATGTGATCTTGGAATTCAACGCGGAATGTTCCCTTCCACACCAAGAAGAACTCGTCTTCATTTTCATGGTGGTGCCAAGGGAACTCGCCCTTTACCTTGATGACTTTGACCTCCTGACCGTTCAAGGCCGCGATTACTTTCGGCCTCCAGTGCTCACTGAACAGACCAAATTTTTCGTCCAGGTTAATCTTAATCGGCATGGCCAATACCCTCTCCAAGCAGGAAATGAAAGCAGTGCGGTCTTGTTACTATTTTCCACGGTTTTTGGCGAGGCCGGTAACCAAGCCATGAGCTTATTCCACGCCTGCACCCAAGTACTGCGTCCTCTTACCGGTACCTGGCTCTTCCCTCTGACACACGCAAAGTCCCGCGCACTCATGCCCGCAAAGTGCAACTCCCGCATGCTGGCGCGTCTATTTTGTGGATTGTTGCGACTCAAGTTTGGCTAGGAACCGCTTTGCTGCATCTTCTTGTTGTCGATCAATGGGGTGTTTCAGGAATTGCTGGAGCTGGGCTATGGCATTTGCGCTGTCACCCTCGCGCTCATAGATTTGGGCCAGGAGCAAATAAAAAGACGGCTCATTGTGATTTACGTCCATCTCCACGGCCTGCAATGCACTTTTCTTTGCCTCAACGGGGTTGTTCATGTGAAGGTAAGCCATCCCGCGGTAGTAATAGGCGTAGGGATCGCCTTCCGAATTGAGACCCAGGGCCAGGTCCACCGCGTTTAGCACTGGTTCCCAATCCCGGATCCGGGCCGAAACCTCTGCCGCGCAAAGATACGCCGGCAAGTATGTCGCATCGATTGCGACTGCATGAGAACAGGCATCGCGAGCCCCTTGCGCCTTATGTCGCTCTTCAAGAATCACACCTAACATCACCCATGCTGCGGAATAATCTTGAAATTTTTCGATCGCGCCGCGTGCGTGCTGCTCGGCTTGTTCGAACTTATTTTTATTGGAGGCGTCACATGCCTTTTCATATTCGATCCTTGCGTTCGACGGAACTTTCAACCTCGTAACACTCACGGTTGTGGATCGCACTGCCGCTAATTTCCATGGAAAACAACTCTCTTCATCACCCGTCGCGTCGGTATTAAATGTCGAGTTATGGACGACATTCACGGATGGCCTGGCGCCCGCTCCGAAGCTTGGAGAATATCTAGTTTTTTGTGCGGACAATGGTATGACCGAAATTACCATCGCCATACCACAGAGTAGCACTTGCTTCCAGCGCAAGACGGCAGACAGTCTGTAGCGATCTGGTTTCAGTTGGCAGCTGTTTTGCTGGCGGGTCATCACGCTGGAACAAGGTCTCCCTTGCGATTTGCGGGCAGCCTTCATATCAGGAATGCTAGTCCTTTTCCATGCGGAATCAAGATGATTCGCGCAACTTGCAGGAGGCAAAAGCCAATGCCCGATGAATCTCGGGACTTGGGCCCCACGGAAGCTTGACCCCTAATTTTGGTGCGGTGTGCGAGCAATCCATTAGGCGGCGCCAACCCTTGGCCCCGGTCAGAAAGATGACGTTGCCCGCATTTGTTTGAAATTCGACGCGCTGCGCTTTTTTAGGGACTCTCAATCCACCCGATGCTTTTCATGGTGCACTTATTTGGCACCACCCTCAAGGTGGTATAGGATTGGCAAGCGCGCTCTGGACCGCTTAAAGTCGGGCGCTTGGGAAGCAAGGAGAAATAACGATGAAATTGGCGAAAGTGGCGTTGCTTATCATCCTGTCGTCGGCGGCGGCCTGGGCTCAGGTCAATGTGGGCGAACAGAAGCCCGAAGCCAGCTTGCCCTTCAACATGACCACGGTGAATACCTTTGAATTGCCCTGGCGGATTGCCTTCCTACCCGATGGCCGCATGCTGATCACCGAAAAGGTCGGGCCCGTTTGGCTGGTGTCCCCACAGGGACAGAAGATTGCGATGGTGACCAATACGCCCCCAGTCTATTGGCAGGGCCAGAACGGAATGCTGGGCGTCTTCCTCTCGCCCCATTACGCCACCGATCAGAGTATCTATCTCACCTATGCCGAGCCGGGTGATTATGGCGGTGGCCTGGCACTGGGCCGCGCCAAGCTGACCGTTACCGCCACCACGGCTAAACTGGAAAACTTCGAGGTGCTGTGGCACCAGATGCCTAAGGGCAAGGGCGGACAGGAAGGCGCGCAGATCGCCTTCTCGGCCGATGGCCAGTATCTGTTCCTCACGGTTGGCGACCGCCAGCGCATGACTCCCGCCCAGGATCCGAACCAGCCCGAAGGCAAGATCCTGCGCCTGACGCTCGACGGCAAACCCGCCCCCGGCAATCCCCACTTCGGCGAGACCGGCGCTGCCACCATTCCGCTAATCGATCCGCCGAAGGACACCGAAGCCGCCAAAACCGCGCCGGTCGTAAGCACCTATACCTTTCCCGGCCCGAACCTGACACCGGCGGAAACATGGACCAGCGGCCACCGCACGCCTTATGGCATGGCGTTTTCGCCCAGCGGTGAATTGTGGGAGGTCGAGCACGGTCCGAAGGGCGGCGACAAGCTGAACCTAATCGAGAAGGGCAAGAATTATGGCTGGCCTGTCGTGTCCTTTGGTGACAACTATAACGGCGTGCCCATTCCCCAGCCCAACACGCAGCCCGACTTTGCGATGCCGGCGCTGTATTGGGTTCCAGTGATCGCGCCGGGCAATCTGATGTTCTACACCGGCACCCAGACCTTCCCTCAATGGAACGGCAACGGATTCGTCAGCGGCCTGGTAACCATGTCGCTCGTCCGCCTCACGTTTGACGGCCATGGCGGCGCCAAAGCCGTCGAGCGCTGGGAGGTGGGTCACCGCATCCGCGATATCGAAGAAGCCCCCGATGGCTCGCTGTGGATGCTGGAAGACGCCAATCCCGGCGCCCTGATCCATGTGACACCCAAGTGATCGCTTCGCGTTAGGTAACAAGAAGCAAAAAGGGCCGGAGCGATCCGGCCCTTTTTGTTTTGCCGGTTGCCGCTTGTGTCAGTTCACGTTTCAGAGCGGCTAGATTGAGAGTAATTGGCGAGTGGAGTCAGCGGCAAACTTCAACCGGTCGAGATATCGGCACTCGTACGGGTGCGTAGAACGTTCCGAGAAGTTCTGCCGGTTCAACCGGTCGATGCAACACCCTATAACCAGTTGATCTGACAATACTTCCCATCGAGAATCAATCAGTATGGCAGTACTCAATCAGAACCTAAACAGGGCTTTTGTTTTGTCTGGGTTGACGCCCGCGAACGAAATCAGGTTCCTAGACTCCTACAAGAAGACTTTGAGCAAGTGTTGCAACGACCCATTGAGACCACCCCGTTTATCAGGAGCTGGGAAACGTACCCCCGGTTTGTCGGCGCGGCCGTTTGTTGGACCATTCGTCCAGTATTTCCTCGTGGGCTTCGGCTGGGACGGCATCTGGGCGTTCTAGCGATACGTTCACTGTTTAGTAACATCTTGCTTGTCGCGCACCCGATAGGAAATGACCTTATCGTTAAACAACAAGGAAATGCTTTTTTCGTTCAGTTGGGCCGGATAGTCTTGCCCAACTTGGATTTCTTTGTGTCTGCACTCAGCCGTGTACAGCACGTTGCCGATTTGAATCATGGTTTCCCCTAGCCGGGGGGGCGCGCATCTCAACGGCGGTCCCGCTATCGGACCGTCCTTAGGTGTTACCACCGAAACTACGTGCGCTTTTAAGGGATAGTCGGCTGGATTCTCTTTGGCTATCACAGGAGCACAAAGGATCAGGACAGCCGCTAGTGCCATTGTCTTATTCATAAATCCTCCCTGTTATCTTCAGCGCTTATGAGAGTAACTGATCCCGTCAGACAGCCGTTTACATTTTTGAAGTGCCTATTCCACAACTGCTAGATACGGTCTAAGAGGCGGAGTGGGCAATTTCCCACATTCCGATAATCCCGGTGGTCTCAATGGGTCGTTGCAACACTTGCTCAAAGTCTTCTTGTAGGAGTCTAGGAAGCTGATTTCGTTCGCGGGCGTCAACTCAGACAAAACAAAAGCCCTGTTTAGGTTCTGATTGAGTACTGCCATACTGATTGATTCTCGATGGGAAGTAT
Source organism: uncultured Acidobacteriota bacterium (assembly GCA_963832265.1). GTDB lineage: Bacteria > Acidobacteriota > Terriglobia > Acidiferrales > UBA7541 > Palsa-360. The sequence continues at coordinate 309,082 of CAWHTN010000020.1, read as the reverse complement.
TGTCAGATCAACTGGTTATAGGGTGTTGCATCGACCGGTTGAACCGGCACGTCTTATCGGAATCTGGCTTTTTGACCTGCATCGGCCCAAAATCCCACATAATGGGATGGTCCGCCGCGGATCGCTAGAAGTTGTAGAGTCCGAGGAGGAGGCATTCCATGAAACTACACGTGATCGGTATCGATTTAGGCAAGACGATTTTTCATTTGGTGGGATTGGATTCGACTGGCAAGGCGGTGATCCGCAAGAAATGTTCTCGTAAACAGCTGCTGGCTTTCACTGCGAATTTGGAAGTGCAGTTGATCGGCATGGAGTCCTGTAGTGGGTCGCACTTTCTGGGGCGGGCTTTGCGCGAGCAAGGGCATGAAGTGCGATTGATGCCGGCACAATACGTAAAGCCCTACGTGCAGACCAACAAGAGTGACTATCTGGATGCCGAAGCCATCGCCGAAGCGGTGCAACGGCCGAGGATGCGTTTTGTGCCGATCAAGACGGAGGAACAGCTCGACTTGCAAGCTCTGCATCGGGTGCGCGAGCGTTGGGTGATGCGGCGTACCGCGGTGGTCAACCAGATCCGCAGCCTTCTGCTGGAACGTGGACTCACGCTACCCAAAGGCCGACGTTATGTGGATGAACAACTCCCTCGTATCCTGGAAGACGCCGAGTTGAGGCTGTCGGGTTCATTTCGTGTTCTGTTGGCGCAGCTCAAGATAGAACTCGAACAACTTACCGCACGCATCGAGGAGATGGACCGGGTCATGCAGAAAACGGCCAGAGAAAATGAAGCCTGCCAACGACTCACGGAGATTCCAGGAGTCGGCCCGGTCATTGCGACCGCCCTGATCGGTGCGGTGGGCAACGCCAGCACATTTGGTAAAGGACGAAAACTGGCCGCCTGGATGGGGATCGTTCCGGGAGAGTACACCACCGGCGGCAAACAGAAGTTGCTGGGCATCAGTAAACGGGGCAATAAGTACTTACGAACCCTGTTCATTCAAGGTGCACGCAGCGTATTGCAGCAGCGACACAAGCAAGCTCCCGGTCTGAGCCGATGGATCGAGCAACTGCTGGAGCGCACGCACCAGAATGTGGTCATCGTGGCCCTGGCCAATAAGCTGGTTCGTATGGCTTGGGCGGTGTTGTGCAAGAACGAACGCTATCGCGCTCCGGTTCTTGCCGTGACACCTTAAAATCCCTGTTTAGGGAAAAGAGTTCCTGCCAGGTCTGCTGGCGGAAAATAGAGATGGCAATGGGTCTCTCCCACGCTCTCGAAACCTGATACCGGAATAGGTCTTCACGAGACCGTCCACATTATACGGACGAGGGCGAGCGGATATCCATCATGGCCCGGAGTCAATGACTCCACTCAAGGCCGAATACATTGGCGCAGACCAACTGCCGTTCTTCATTTTCGCTTGCAACGCCGCGGCGGACCATACATTCCGATAATCCTGTTTCACAGGACTTGGTAAATCTCAGAGGTAGGTGAGCGCATTCAGAACAGCATTCCTTCCAATAGACTCTTTCGCGTATCTACGGTGAATACTGTATGGCGCTTCGTTACGGCTTCGTGCGATTAGCATCTGTGATTGACTACCTACGCTAAGGTACAATTCTGTTTCTAAAAGATGTGGGCGGAGGTGCGAATTTGGGCGCGATTAATTCTATATCCAGGCAAGAACACCCGAACAAATCTGGTCGGAACGTGGTGGAATCTGGCTCCCCAAAGCAATTACCGATTTCGCCCACTCTTCTCAATTTAGGCAATCAAGCCTATCTAGTTGAGCTAATCCCAATGGCCGCATACGCAGTCCGAGCGCCTGACGGAGTCATCGTTTGGTTCAATTCACGAGCAGCAAAACTTTGGGGGCGTAAACCAGTGATTGGTGACACTGATGAACGCTTCTGCGGAGCGCACACTCTCTACCACGCAGACGGTACTTACATGGCGCATTGCGATACTCCCGTAGCCCTTGCCTTAGCTACGGGTGTGTCGGTACACGACGAGGAAGTGATCATCGCGAGGCCGGATGGAAGCCGCGTAACGGTTTCCGTTCACATAGATCCGATTCTAGACAAGGACGGCACAATTGTAGGTGTCGTGAATTTTTTCCATGACATCACTGAACGAATGCAGGCTGAACGAACGACTGGTTTGTTGGCAGCTATCGTGAATTCCTCTGACGACGCGGTCATTAGCAAGAATCTGGACGGCACGATCACCACTTGGAATAAGGGCGCAGAGCGGATATTCGGCTACTCGGCGGAAGAAGCGATCGGCCATCAAATCACAATGTTAATTCCACCCGACCGTCTGGACGAGGAAGTGACAATTCTTGAGCGACTCAAGAGAGGAGAGCGGGTAGATCACTATGAAACTGTTCGTCTACGCAAAGACGGCATCCGGGTTCATCTCTCCCTTACTATTTCGCCAGTGAAGGATGCTCACGGACGAATCATTGGGGCATCGAAAGTCGCTCGGGACATAACGGAACGAAAGCGGGTTGAGCAAGCGTTGGCGGAACGAGCGCAACTGCTCGACTTGAGCAATGATGCAATCTTGGTTCGCGACGGCGACGACCGAATTACGTATTGGAACAAAAGCGCATCCGAGCTGTATGGCTTTAGCGGAGAGGAAGCAATTGGCCGGGTGAGCCATGATCTGTTGCATACCGAATTCCCCGAGTCGCTGGAGCGAACTACTGAACAACTCCATCGCGACGGTCGCTGGAGCGGTGAACTCGTTCACACGCGCAAAGACGGCAGCCACATCGTAGTTGTCAGCCGATGGGCGCTCGATCGGGATCACGGCGGGAATTGGAAATATGTTTTAGAAACGAATAATGACATTACGGAACAGAAAAAACTCGAAACAGGATTGCGCGAAAGTGAAGAGCGGCTTCGTGTACTCGCCAACGAACTCGAAAACCAAGTGCGGGTTCGGACTCATCAGCTTGAGCAACGAAACGTAGAAGTCCTCCAACAATCTGAAGAACTTCGAGAATTGTCGAGTCGTTTACAGCAAACCCAAGACCATGAACGACGACGTATCGCCCGAGAACTTCACGACAGCGCCGGTCAAGTCCTAACGGTACTCGGTATGAATCTAGCCAGCATCGCGCAACACGTTGGCCGAAAGGCGAAGGTCGGTGAAGCGATCGAGGAAAGCCGTGAACTGGTTCACCAGCTAAGTAAAGAGATACGCACTATGTCTTATTTGCTCCATCCTCCCCTGTTGGATGAAAATGGCTTGACGGGAGCAATCCAGTGGTACATCCAGGGCTTGGTGGAACGAAGCGGCCTGAAAATTGAGCTTACTTTCCCTAAAGACTTCGGAAGATTGTCGGATGATGTGGAAGTCACGATTTTTCGGATTGTGCAAGAATGCCTGACGAATATTCATCGCCACTCCGGCAGTATGACTGCGAAGATATCGCTTTCGCGTCAGGGAGAGAGCGTTTCTCTTGAGATTCAAGATGAAGGCAAAGGTATACCAGAAGAAAGGCTCGCGAAGATTCAAGGCCATCGCACAGGTGTCGGAATAACTGGAATGCGTGAGCGCGTCCGCCATCTAAATGGGACAATTAATATTCAGTCGAACGCCAACGGAACGAAAATCTCAGTTACACTCCCGGCAGCTGTTCCTTCAAAAGCACAGAATCTCGAAAGTAGGAGCGCCCGTGGATAGGATGCCTGAGGATTAATACATCGATCTTCCGCATGATTCTGTCTGACATCGTGATATTGCCCCATATGGCTTGCCCATAAAGTTTGGGAGGCTCATATCCTTTCAAGTGGCTGAAGAGCGGAAAGCCTCCGGGCTACGTGAGATTCGAAACGCGGGCCCACGTGAATACAGGATACAACGCTTTCCGGCAGCTACACCGCAGGTAGGACAGGGTATGGAGGACATTTGTTTGCGGGTTAGGTCTTCCTTCTTCATTTGGCCAGATTGACCCGATGCGCTGCCGAAAACGGTTCAATCTTGCACAAAGTCCCAGATGACCAGTAGGAAAGTCAGAAAACTAAAACAGGACCTCTGAACCCGGAGCCAAGTCCCGAGAAGTCGGCTTATCGGCAACTGGGTTTTGGCATTCTGCGTCCAGTGGCAAAACCCCGCTGAGGCCTCAAAAACGAAATTCGTAGCGGTCCTGATGCCGCTTCTCGTCACCGTGATCCCTTGCAAGCCACTGTTCCAGTTGCTCCTTCAACTGCTGCATGGGTCTTATCGCAGCGATAGCGTTTTGGATGCCAAACTGTTCACCACATTCCTTACAAGAAACGATTTCCGTGTTGGGTCGTTGGGCCACATCACTTAGGCTTAGCTTCACAGCCACTGGCCAAAGATTCTCACCGGGATTGAATGTTTTCTTGTATTCGAGCGGCATTTCTTTAATCAACCTCGTAGGGGATATGGTATTCCCGTAACTTGGCAGAAGCCAAGTCCTGTGAAGTTCTATAAAAGGAAAAGTCAAGAAAAACACTTCACCCTCCGCCGGATAGTTTCTGACTTTCCAGCCCTCTTGAACGAGCGCGAATGGTTTTGGCCTTCCGCTCCGTGGACTCGGTTCTGTGCGCAGCCAATGGCGGCTGTTTGGATTTTCTCTCCCAGAGGTTTTCATCGTATGTTCGCGACGACGCCAGTGTGTTCTGAGACCGACAAGCGAAACGGTTGTCAGGTGCCAACCATGGTTCTATCGGAGGCTCGTGGCCTATAGCTTTTTCGGGTTGTCCGAGAGGGCCTAGGGTCGTCTAAGAGACTGGGTGCCCCAGGCACGCAGCGCCTAACTTATCAGTGGAGACTCGCTCTCGAACCCGAGCGTCTCAAGAACTCGACCGGCCCCCGCCCGGAGAGCTTCCAGGGGATGGGACGGACTCCAGAGACACTCAAGCTGTTTGTGGATTCAGATGTTGGGCGTCGAAGCGGACTCCTTTCTTGCAGACGATTAACGTGATCGCGGCAATTTTGCGTGCCAGCGTCAGTCGTGCCATTTCCGGCCGGATTCCTTTGGCCACCAGAGCCGCGTAAAATTCCTGGAAAGGCCCGGCCTTGGTGGCGGCGATGATGGCTGCGCCCTTGAAGATGTTTTTTAGTTCGTGATTGTGATTGCGGTTGAGCCCGCGCAGCGAGACTTGCTTCTTCGAGGGTCGCAGTTGCCCATCGACATAACGATGATCGGCGCTGCTGTGCGTCTCGATGGCCAAGCCCCCATAGGCCCACAGTTGCCGCTTGGTGCGGAAGCGGTGGGGGGGCTGCAGGATCGCGATCAACTGGGCCGCGCGGATCGGACCAATCGAGGGAATCTGGCAGAGCAGTTTCGACGCCTGGTGCTTCGCGCTCTCAGCCAATAACTCGCGCCGCACTTGCTGCCGCAACGACCTCAGCTCATCGAGTTGTTGGTAGTAAAACTCCGCCCGGCGGCGCACACCGGCTTCGCGGATCTTGCCGAGCCACTGGGCACGATAACGCGGCGCATAGACTTGCTTGCCGGCGCAGGCAATGGCCCAACTGCGGTACACCGCCTTGAGGCGCGTCATCACGCGAACCACATCCCCGCTGATCGTCAGATAACTGCGCGACAACTCCTTCAAGGCTCGCACGCCGTGCTCTCCGTGATAGACCGGCGTGAGCTTGTTCAGGTACAACAGTTCGGCCAGCTTGCGTGCATCGATCTGATCGCTCTTGTTGCCTGCTTTCAGCAGCGCGTTCTTCCGCGGGTCACACACCAGCACTTCGTTGACGTGCGGCCTCAGCAGGTCGTACAACCAAGCTGCCCAGGTTCCTTCTTCCAGGGTGACGTGCAAGTCTCCGCGTAGCCCGCGGACATTCTCAACTATCGTGATGGCCTTGGTTTCGATGACGGATTGCATCACCAGCTTGCCAGACGAATTTAAAACTGCAATCGAGATCGTTTCCTTGTGAACATCCATCCCGATCTACTTGGTGTCATCCATAAACAGGGTGCTCCTTTCTGGAGGGGTTGATGCGAGAGATCAAAACCTACTCCAAAAGGGGCGCCCTTTTATATTGCGTCGTCTTATCGTCATCTGGGATTTGCGGGATTCCCAGTCTGTAAGGTGCAAAGTGGGAATACCGGTTATGATCGTCTCGCAAGTTCCGGCGAAGCTGGTTGCAGCGGTGCTGCCAAGCGAACGCCGCAACAGGAGAGAGTCTCATGGCGAGGATTCTGTTCGTAGGCTACGATCCCGAGACTGTAGATTTTTCCGACCCCGCTTTGCCACCTGGCATGACCGCTGAGAAGATTCACGCCGGTATCGCGGTTGCGATGAAGCAGTTCGCTGAACGGGGCTGGCAGGCCGACCTTGCTTTTATCCGGCCTGATGAAACCGCTGGGCCTGCCGTGGAGCGTCAGCTAGGTTCGACGAGCTACGATTGTGTGGTAATCGGAGCTGGCGTGCGCCTGCCGCCCCGGAGCCTTACATTATTCGAAGCGCTCATCAACGCTATTCGTAAGGCTGCCCCAGGCGCGGCGATTGCCTTCAATACACGGCCCGACGATAGCGCCGATGCCGCCGCCCGATGGGTGACGGCTGGAAGCCAACCTCTATAATCCGTTTAGAGATGGCTCGCGAGGTGGGTCAAGTCCCGTTAAGTCCTCTTCTCGGAATGTGGCTTTTTTCCTCCACTGCCTTGGGCGACGAACCGAGAAGCCGTTTGTGAGAACCTATCCGGTTCAAGTAGAGGCGGGGGGCGCTTCCGAGTGCGTCGTCAATAGACTGCAACGGAGATTGAGGTTTTAGAGATCCACTGTGCTGAGCCGCTTGACTTGGGGCTCGCGTGGCTCTACTCTCTGCGCCGAAGGGTAAGGAGCGCCTTCCCACTATGATCTCAACCGGCATGAAAAAATATTTCCGCGGGCGAAAGAACGCGTGGCTGTTGCTTGGATTGCTGACCGCAGCGTTGCCCTTGGCGGCGGCTACGGCCCGGATCTATGTCGCGAACCGAGGCGGAACCACCATTGATGTGATCGACCCTGCGACGAACAAGGTCGTCGAGGTAATCAAGGGCATCGAGTCGCCCGAGGTGATCCGATTCTCTCCTGACGGAAGCCGGCTCTACATCACCAGCCGGAGCGAGGACGTCCTCGACGTTCGGGATCGAAAGAGCGGGAAGACGATCAAGAAGGTGCCTCTCAGCGGTTGGGCCAACGATGCGGGAGTCACGAGTGATGGAAAGCTGATTGTCATCTGCATCCGCAATACCGGCACAGAAGCGGTGGATGCCGGGGCGCTCGATATCATTGACTCCAAATCCCTGGAGAAAATTAAAAGTATTCCTGTGAAGCGTGGTCTTCACGACGTGGCATTGACAGGCGACGGCAAGTTCGCGGCCGCCGGTTCCCCAGGTGGACAGTTCATAACCGTCTTTGACCTCCAGAAGATGGAAATCGCGTGGGAGGTCCAGTATGACCAGGGAGTGCTCCCGGTAATTATTGAGAGTAACCCCGACGGCTCGGGCCACCGGATCTTCGCAAACCTGAATCGTACGAACGGATTCTCAGTCGTGGATTTTGCGACCCACAAGGAAGTGGCGAGAATCAAAAATCCGGACGAACCCTCTGGGTTCCCTCCAGGGTGCGAAGGCATCAGCCACGGCATCAACATTTCGCCGGACAATAAGACACTCTGGACCAACAGCCGGCCGGCCAATGCAGTTTTCGTCTACTCTCTCCCCGACCTCAAGCTGATGGGACATGTCTCCCTGCCCGAAACCGAGGTCCCGGGAAAGAGCCCGAGAGGTGGCGGACCCGCATGGATCACCTTCACTCCGGACAGCAAGACCGTCTACGTTTCCACCTGCGGGACCAAGTCGATCACCGCGATCGATGTGCAGGCAATCAAAGAGGTGACTCGCATTCCCGTCCACGAAATGCCCGACCGGATCAGCACGTTGGTGTTGCGCTGAAGTTGTGAATCGAATCGGACGTTTGCACGAGACGCGGAGCTTCTGGCCGTGACACAGACTTTGATCTAGCAAGTGTGAGGTGATTATGATTTCAAGGGTTCTGCCAAAAATAATTTCTGCTGCTTTCCTGGTAGCAACTGCCGTCCTGTTGTACGTGTTTGTTCCCCGCATCACGGCGCAGACTTCCGGCGGCCCCGATGCGCAAGGACCGCAGCTCGATTATGAGTATTTCAAAACGCGCGTCGAGCCTATCTTCCTCAAAAAGCGGTCGGAGGACCACGCCCGCTGCTACGTTTGCCATCAAGTCATGCGTCATGGTGGCGGACCTCTCAGTCTGGACATGCTTCCGCAAGGGGCGAGCTTTTGGACCGAGGAGCAGTCTCGCCATAACTTCGAGACCGTCTCGAAACTGGTGGTTCCCGGCAAGCCGGAATTGAGCCTCTTCCTGCGAATGCCGATGGCGCCGGAAGCGGGCGGCCTTGCCGACACTCACCAGGGAGGCAGGCAATTTGCTTCCGAGGACGACCCGGACTGGAAAAATATGAAGGCCTGGGTGATGGGGCAAAAAGCGGGAGGTTCCTCCACACCGTAGCTGAAAGAACCTCTTATCGGAATGCAGTTTCGCAATGATGACAGGAAGGCCCGATTCCGATAGTTTTGAGGAGTCCTAAGACTATGCGAAAGCAATGGATCCTCGCTGTTCTTCTCTTGAGCGCAGTATCGCTAATTTCAGCTTCTTTGTTCGCTCAGGATGAAGCGCCGCCGAATCCGCCGCAGCAGGGTGGCACTGCTCCGCGGCAGATGCGCGGCCCTGCGCCGCCAGTCCCCGGTCCTCCGCACGATCCCCACGATTTGACTGGAGTCTGGAACGGGCGCCGCGGATACGGCGGCAGTACTTTCGGAAGGCAAGCGCCTGAAATGACGGAGTGGGGGCAGCAGCAATTCAAGTTGGCCAAAGCTTCCAACAATGGCGAGTACAACCTCAAGGAGACGAACGATCCGATCCTCACCAAGTGTTTGCCTCCGGGCACGCCTCGCATCTATCTCCAGCCGGTTCCGATGCAGGTGATTCAGACTCCTAAAGCAGTCCTATTCATCTACGAGTACGACCATATCGTGCGCTACATTTTCACCGACGGGCGCAAGCATCCCGACGACATCACGCCGACTTACATGGGCCATTCCATCGGCCGTTGGGACGGTGATATTTTCGTTGTGGATACGGTGGGCTTCAATGACAAGACCTGGCTCGACCGCGTCGGACACGCTCACAGCGATCAGTTGCACGTGATCGAGCGTTTTCACCGGCTCGATCAGAATAATCTGGAACTCGACATCACCATGGAAGACGCCAAAGCGCTGGCCAAACCGTGGGATGTGCACTTTGGCTTTTCGCTGCAAGCGAGCTGGGACATCATGGAACAGGCCTGCACCGACAACGCCTCGTTCGTGGACTTCGAGAAATAGCGAAACACATTTTTCATTTTTAAAACGAAACCAAAAAGGCCGAACCTTGAGGGCGGCTTCGTATTTACTTCGGCGGGAGCGATCCGAGGTATGCGGAAATTGCAATAATGTCGTCTTCGGACAGGTTCGCAACCACTTTCTTCATCGGCGCCACGGCAGCGCCGTCGCTCGATCCATTCTGAATGCAGATGAGTTGCCGGGCGAGATAGACCGGCTGCAAACCCGCGAGTCTTGGTACTTCACCAAGCCCCCTCAGGTCCTCTCCATGACAGCCAGCGCATTGGATCGTCTTCCCAGACCCGCCCGTCTTCACCAGCGCCTCTCCCTTAGCCAAGCTGCCGGGAGGAACGTATGCAATAAAGGGAGAGTGCGGATCGCGGTCCGCGGTTCTGACCGGATCGACAGGTGTTTCGATGATGCGATGGCCGATCGGTTCGGTGCCACCAGCCGGGTCCAGGAGGCGATGGCGCGCCGCGGAGCTGACGTAGGTCTTTGGCGGCGTGGCTGTTTCGGTTACTTTCACCCAGGGAATCGGTTTGATTTCCGCGAAATACTCAGCCGCTTGCCGCACATCTTCATCGGACACAACTTTCGCAATCGGGCCCATGCGATCCTCGTCCTTCCGTGCTCCCGTCTTGAAATAGCTCATCTGACGCACGATGTACTCGGCGGGGAGACCGGCAATGTCGGCGGATTCGGGATGCCCCTGTCCCGACATGAGGTGGCAGGTGCCGCATGCCATCTTGGCCGCTCCTGTTTCATCTTTCACGATTCGGGGAGCGGGACCGTGTTCACTGGGAAACCAATCGGGCGGATTTCCGCTGCTGGCGACTTGAGCAGGGTCATACACTTTGGCGCTGCCCGGCACGCTCACTGGGCCTGTCGGCTTAACAGTGGGGGGCTGCACCTTGTCCGGAATGTTGTACGCCCACGAAGGAAGGCCGTTGGGAACCGACTGCGGCTCTTGCGCGGCAGCGGACAAGGACACGAGGGAAACGAGGGCCAGAATCCTGATCCAATTGCTCATAAGCTTGGGTCCAAATCAACGCAGACGAATATACACCCGGATGTCAAATTCTGAAAAAGGCAGCGCTCCACCGAAAGTCTCCGATATCTTGAATCGGTTCGCGGCGTCCATAAAGCCTACTTTCAAACGGGAATCCTGGGCTACACGCACTTTTTGTTCTGCCGGCAGATGTTACTTGACATAAGTTTTTATTTGCACCAAATTGCAATGGAAGCGATTCTCCGTACGAACCCACGTACGAACCCCCGGCCACAGTTTAAAACTGTGGATGCAAATCGAAGGCGTCTCTCAAGGAATCGACGACATCCTCGATGACTTGAAGGGATCGTCCTATCTGATCATTGCCAGCCCATTCTCGGCATTACTGCATTTGTTTGGAAGGGGAAATCCCAATGAGATCACGTGTTAAACCGACGGACATATCCTGTGTTCACAGAAAAGCAAAACCTCAGTTTTACCTGCTCGTGATCCTCGCGTTGCTCTACACAGGATGCGGTGTTACCGGCGGGTACAATCAGAACTCGCCCACGTCAACGACGCCAACGACGCCGACGCCTTCCACGGCTCCCTTCGGACACGTTTTCCTGGTGGCCCTGGAGAATGCGAATTACACGGACGCGATCGGCAGTTCTTCGATGCCCTACCTGAATAGCCTGGCAAATAAATACGGTCTTGCCACGCAATACTATGCGGACACTCACCCGTCCATCGGCAACTATTTAATGTGGACCACCGGACAAATTCTGACCAATGACGATTCACAAACTCCGCTGACCTTCCCTGTTTCCGTGGACAACGCAGTCCGGGAGCTGATCGCGTCGGGAAAAAGCTGGAAGCAGTACACCGAGTCCATTCCTTCGGTCGGCTATATCGGGGGCGACTCCTCCTGCTGCGGCGGGCAATTCTATACGCGCCATGCCCCGCTGCCGTTCATGACAGACGCCCAGATGGCGAGCCAGCTCACAAATATCGTGCCGTTCACTCAGCTCGCAACGGACCTCTCCAGCAGCACCCTGCCCGACTATGGCTTCATTACTCCGAACGGGTGTAACGATGGCCACGATTGCGGCCTGGACGTGGCGGACAATTGGTTGAAGACGAATATCGATCCACTGATCAACAGCTCGCAATTCCAAAAAGACGGATTGCTCGTGATCGCCTTCGATGAGTCAGGGAACGACAACACACATGGCGGAGGCCACGTTGCCGCCGTCATCATCAGTCCGTTCGCGAAGGGTAGCTATCAGTCCGCCACGGTCTATCAGCACGAAAGCGTTCTTCGCCTGATGCTCGAAGGATTGGGAGTGAAAACGCTGCCCGGAGCGGCCGCCACCGCTCCGAAGATGTGGGAGTTCTTTACCTTCACCCCGCCGTCTTAGAATTCGGCCATGCGGCATTGGGTCCTCTTATCGGGGCTTGGAGATCGAAACGCTGAATCTTTCAGTCCATGACGCCGTGTTGGCGCTCCAAACAATCGCGGTTCCACAAAGTTGTGAGCGGGCGAAACCGGTGTACAATCACGCCCATCTCGGCGTCAAAACAGAAATTCCGGCTAAATCGGAAATCCGGCATGAACGTGCCGGAATCTCCATTCCGTTTCTCACCGGGGAAAGGAACTTCATGGAACCGAAGAGCGCAATGATGTTTGGAACGCCGTTCTTGTTTTTCCTTGTAGTGATCTACGGCTACGTGGCTCTGGCGCTCATGACCATCGCCACCAAGACGAATACCCCGAACGGTTGGCTCGCTTGGATTCCGATCGCCAACATCTTCCTGATGTTCAATATCGCCGGCAAGCCCGCCTGGTGGTTCATCCTGATTCTGATCCCGCTGGTCAACATCGTGATCGCGATCATCGTCTGGATGGCCATCGCTGAAGCGCGGCACAAACCGAACTGGTGGGGCATATTGATGATCGTGCCCGTCATTAACATCTTCGTCCCCGGCTATCTTGCCTGGTCCGATTGAATCATCTCGCCATTGGAAGGGGAGTCCGCGCATTTCCACGCGCACTGCGCCTCCGCATTCTTGGCGGATTTTTTTTTAACGAATGAACCTCGTTGATTCCAGGTTAGGTATTGACCCGCTAATTTGTGTACAGGGATTTTCCGCTACGACGACGTTGGCTACATTCCGCCCGTTTGTTACGACTTGGCCTCGGCAATCGTTGGGCTTGAGGTTAGTCTGTCAGTGTCTGTGCCGTTAGCGAGACTGCCAGTCCGATGCGGAATAAACGTGATAATATCACGGCAGGTCCATCTGCCTTGTGGTTAGTCCCGATCAAAGATAGGAGGTCACTCGTGAAATTCCTTCTGGCTCTTGCTCTCGTTGCGAGTAGTGTGATCGTTCCAGTTCCGCTATTCGCACATCACGGCAACGCGTCGTACGACTCGACCAAGACGGTCACGGTGAAGGGAACGGTGACGGACTATATTTGGGCCAATCCTCATGTGTTCCTGGAGGTCGACGCCAAGGACAATAATGGCAACACGTTGCATTGGACTATAGAAGCTCAAAACCCACTCTCCCAGACCGAAGTAGGCTGGACCAAGAATATGTTTAAGCCTGGGGATCAGGTCATCGTGGAAATCATCCCAGCCAAGAACGGGCAGCCCTTCGGACGTTTCGGTGTCGCGGGCCCAACAGCGGGCCTGGCAACACAAAAGAGCCTTATCGTGATCAATGGCAAACAGTTCAAGCCATGAGGAATCGCTCGGGCGGGTGTTCGTGCTGCAACGATTAGCGGACTGACCTATTCCGGGCTGGTGTGAGGTTTGGCATGCCGTAGTCGGTGGCTGATTCGAAAGGTCGGAATCTGGCTGACGGAGGGATTTCGAAAATGTCCAAGCGCTGGGCGGTCTTGATCCTTGCTCTCATTGCAGGTTTGACGTTCTTACCCATTTTGCGAGTTCAAACCGCTGCGCCGCAAGCGGCAGGGGGTGAGGCGAGAAAATGGAATAATATCGCGCCACGCAAGTCTGCCTACTCCGGAAAAAAGTCATCCCCCGCTCCGCGCCGTGACCTGTCTGGGATCTGGGACGCAGCAGGATTGGATGGGGGATTCCAGGTGAACGGCGCCGCCGAACACCCGGCCCTGTTACCACAAAAAGAGGGACGTGCCGAAGGAGGGCGAGAAGCAGGAGCCGGTGCCGAAGGTGGACAACTCGACGAGACTGGTATTGAGCATCCTCTGCCTTACACGCCTCTGGGGCTGGCGGCACTCAAAGCCAATAAGCCCTCGGGACCTGGCGTAAGACAAGTCCCCGCCGCGCTTTCCAATGATCCACTGGACCAATGTGATCCGATGGGGTTCCCGCGCATGGAGCTTTTTGAATTGAGAACCATTGAGCTCGTGCAAACCGCCAACCAGGTGATTTACTTGAATCAATGGTACGGCAATTGGCGCACCATCTGGACGGATGGGCGAGAACTCCCCAAAGACCCGGACCCGCGGTGGAACGGGTACTCGGTTGGCAAATGGGTGGACGACTACACGTTCGTGGTGGAAACGGTCGGGATGAATCCAAGAAGCTGGCTCGATCATGCAGGCCGTCCGCATAGCGATGCGTTGCGGGTGGAGGAACGGTTTCACCGGGTGGATCATGACAACATGGAACTCACCGTTACGATTGACGACCCCAAGATGTATACGCAACCCTGGATGGGCATCAACAAGTTTCCTCTCCACTTGCTGCCATCCGATTTCGATATGCCAGAGTTGCTCTGCTCGCCTATAGACATGGCCGAGTATAATAGGCGAATTAGTAATTCTATTCTTTCCTCAACGCCAAAGAAGTAGCGAACGCGAATTCCCATTTAGTGGTTCTAGAGGACTCTTTCAAGCCGCGCCATCTCCTGCGTCACCTTATCGGAATGTGGCCTTGTTGCTTCTTAGGCAGTTTCGCATGTAGTGAAAATGGAGTTGGCCGGAGGGACGGGTGCGACTGGACTGACATTTCACTGAACCTCAGACCAGTAGTTTTAAAGGGAGCGTTCGAGGTAGCCTGTTGGAGCACGATACGCCCATACCAGCTCCGTGGGAGGGAATACGTGTTCTGCGAATGTTGCGGCCTGAGCTTCCTGCCCAAACAATCTGTGTGTACCCGCTGCAATAAGGCGGCGATGAGGCACTGGTTTCAGCTGATGAGCCTGGTGACTCTGATGGTGGCGGCGCTTTGCAATGCGCTGGTGGGGCTACTGTTGCTTCCGCGTCTGACCGGAGGACGGCACTCACACTTCGTGTTCCGGGCGTGGCTGTGGTTCGACCATAAAGCTGCGATTTACGGCTGGGTGCCCATCGCTTTCGGATTGCTTGCGTGGGACTATTTCGTCTGGAAGGCAGCAAGGCCAAAGGTCAAGGGGTGGTTCACGCGGAAGCTGCTCACATTTTCGCTTGCCGCCGGGCTGGCGCCCATGCTGCCCTGGTGGGTTCCTGCAGGTCAGCCTCCGGGGGAATTCCTGTCGATGATTGGGAAATATCCGGGCGTACCTTCCCTTCTGGCCTGGGGCGTGGTCCTCGTGGTTGCAGTGCTCCTGTGTATGAACGCGGAATCGCGAGACTACCTGCTAGGCCATGGGAGGGCGCTCAGCGTGGTCAGCCTGGGTCTACTGCTGCTGGTTCTGACGATGACCGTGGTGGGTTGGGCAGTCACCTATTGAGGGCCTTCCACATTCTGTCGCCTTGGGCGCATCCGCAACCCCTTCAGTTCGACATGAAATTTGGCTGCGCTTATCTCCGATTGATTCTTAGCGCGGGCGGCAACTCACGCTAATTTTTCAATCGGAATGTTGGCTCGAACCTCAACGGGAACTCAGACGCCGCTAAGTTGATCTGTAACTGAATAGTTTTTGACATTCTCTGCGGAGGAATCCGCCTATGACCGGGATGCTGTGATTACCCTTCTCGAAGATGAGCCGGCAGGAGATCAGGCACGCTCGCCACTTGTAATCTTCCGTACCGCGCTTACGTCCATACGCGTCAATGTCTTCTTGGGAAACGCCGTAGACGACAGCGCCAATTCTAGACCACACGCAGGCCCCGGCGCACATGGCGCAGGGCTCGTGCGTGGAGTAGAGAATGAAGTCGGGAAGATAGCGGCCATAACCGCTGGATACGTATTTGAGGGTTTCCAACTCGACGTGCTTGATGCTTGATCCCGAGGTTTTTACCCGGTTACCCGCGCTGGCAACAACCACCTCGCGTTTCGCCGTGAGCCGAGTAATGACTGCGCCAATTGGGTAGTCGCCTCGGTCCCCGGCCCGTTTGGCCTCCGCGATTGCCAGCTCCATGAATTTCTTTCCCGGTTTATAGGAAGCAGAGATCATGTTCTTAGTTTATATCCTTCTGCGGTAACTCGGAGGAGAGAGTGTTGACGAATCCGCATCAACGCGTCCCGAGCAGTCACTTTATCGAAATAGGGAAATTGCGAAGTATTCAGGTCCACCGATTTGTCGGCAGGCGATTCGTGTAGGGGTTGCGCCTCTGCGTGGATCGCGCCGGCGTTGGGGTGACTAGCCTTTGCTTTTGGATCGAATTTTCCCGACTCGCTCAAAAGTGGCGGCGTCCACGGATACCAAACCCGCACCAACCGCCGCCAGCGTGAACGACGCGAGCGCCAGCATCAATGGCAGCCCGTAGCCATCCACGTCGTGGATGCCGGAGTGTGGCAGGTTCACTTTCCACACCGCGACGCCCATTTCCACCGCGAGGAACAGACCTGCTACCCGCGTGACAAGACCGAGGATCAGCAGAATCCCGCCGAAAAACTCCATGCCCCCGGCTACGTAAGCGAAGTAAGAAGGAAAACCGTGCTGCGGAAACCACACCAGCCATTTCGCCGGCGAGACAAACAGCTTGAGGTAACCCTCAAACAAAAAGATACCTCCCACTCCAACTCGCAGCAGCAACAGCGCCAGCGGCTTGAGCTTCTCGAAAATCTGCATCGCTTCTCCCGTCTCGGAGGCGGCATTGTAGCACAAGGCGAGAAATTCATTTCCGCCGCGCGATTGCTAATCCGATACGGCTCGTCCCGCCTTTCTGAAAATTTGACGCAGCCAGGTGTGCGCCGCATCGGAGTTCATGCGGCGGTGCCAAACCATCAGGTACTTGAAAGGGCGCAACTCTCGAGGGGGCTTCAGGATTCGCAGTGTACGATCGCTTTCTAACGTATTCCCGAGCCGCCTCGGCACAGTCACCATGAATTCCGTTCCCGCAACGCTGCGAAGCGCAGCCCAGAGGTACGGCACACGAATGGCACTGCGCCGCTTCACTCCATGGGACGCGAGGCTCTTCTCGACGATGGTCGGCTCGCTCGCCTTGATTTTCACCGAGATGTGCCAGGATTCCAGATAACGCTTCAGTGTCAGCTTTCGCGGCAGTGGATTCTCTTTCGCCACGACGCACACAACCCCTTCTTCGTACAAGACTTCACTTTGGAAATGGGCCGGGATCACTTCGTCATCGGTGCAGAGCACCAGATCGAGCCTTCCCCGCTCCATCGCTCTAAAGCTGCCGTCGTGCGCGGCAATGAATTCGAACGAAACCTTGCTTGCAGCCGGCGCAAATTGCCTGCAAAACACGGGACAAAGCACCGAGAACGCATGGTCCCTCCCGGCGATGCGGAAGGTTGCCTCTTCGCTGGCGGGGTCAAATACGTCTCCGCCAAGAAGGCGGTCGAGTTTTGGGAGAGTGGCTTCCAGTTCGCGACGGATGGTCTGTCCTTTGGGGGTCAAGTGATAGCCCCCCGGCCCGCGGATGAATAGGTCATCCTTAAACATCCATCGCAGTCTCTGCAGCGCGCGGCTCACCGCCGGCTGGCTCAGAAACAGCCTGGATGCAGCGCCGGTGATCGTCCGTTCCTCCGCCATGGTAGCGAAGACAACGAGCAAGTTCAGGTCGGATTGTCTCAAATGCGTTACACGCATAATGAATATATAAATTATGCATTGGACTAATGACCCCGGCAAGCGTAAATCTTGACGGTTGCCCACGGGGAACTAGTAGATCGAGTTCATATCCGCCTGAAGGCGGCCAAGGAGAGAACGTTGTATGAAGAAAGTTGCCATCATTACAGGAGCTTCTCGAGGCATTGGACGCGCCATCGCGCTCCGGTTGGCTCGCGACGGCTTCGCCGTCGTCGTGAACTACGTCAGCCATCGGCGCGAGGCTGAAAAGGCGGTGAGTGAGATCAAGAAATGCGGGAATCACGCCATTGCGGTCCAGGCGGACGTTTCGAGGACCACGGATGTCGCGCGCCTCTTCGATCAAGCCGAGCATGCGTTCGGGGGAATCGACGTGTTGGTGAACAATGCCGGCATCATGCCGTCGAAACCGATCGTTGAAATGGAGAATGAACTCTTCGAGCGTACGTTCGCCGTCAACGTCCGCGGCACCTTCAACACGCTCAAGCAGGCCGCCAAACGGCTTCGCCGCGGGGGACGTATCGTCAATTTGTCCAGTACCGCTGTCGCTCTCGGCTTACCAATTTACGCGGTCTTCAACGCATCGAAAGCGGCGGTTGACGCCCTCACAAAAACTCTCGCAACAGAGTTTCGCGGCAGGGATATCACCGTGAACGCGGTCGCTCCCGGACCCACCGCAACCGATCTCTTCTTGGACGGGAAGAGTGAAGAGGAGATCGAAGATTTTGTCGCGATGGCGCCTCTGGAGCGGCTAGGGACTCCCGAGGACATCGCCAATGTGGTGGCTTTTCTGACCGGACCCGACGGCGGCTGGATCAACGGCCAAACGATCCGCTCGAACGGCGGCCTCGAGTAGACCCCTCGCTTCAAGGTTAGTCATTACCCGATTCAAGGTGTAAACCTCTTGCCGGGCGCTATATCGGTTTAGCCCACAAGAAACCCACTCTGGTTGGGACGATCTATTTCTGCGTACGGAATTGGTCAGCGATTACTGGAACCAAATCCAGATAAATCCTCTTCTCGGAATGTGGGATGTTCCGCTGGGAGCGAATCTGGCCAACTTCCGATAATCGCATTTCTCGGGACTTATGCGCACAGTTGTTTCGCCATAGCCGCCCTATAAGAGCATGACGTTTCCCAAACGGCGAGTGGGAAAGGGTGAAGCAAGGGCAATTTGTCGTCCACGGCTACCGTTCCTCGATCCGGAATCCCTCTCCCTCTCGGCGCAGCCGCGCTTATGCGCCCACAAGATATTTGTCGAGACAGTGGACGCGAAATAACAAGAATATGAATATGATCACAATGGAACAGACAAGGTATTCCGATGCGCCTATCGTGGTACTTGAAACGTTTGAGTTTCGTTAGGAAGGCCGCAATCCCGGGCCTGGAGGCTCTATCATGAAGCCTGTAGACATTGGAAACTCTTTTGGGTTGGACCGCTTCGCAACGTGGAACGAAGTCATGTGCGCGATCTCGTTCTCGGCCGAAGGCACTTTTGCGCTCGTCCGTGAAAGCGACGATTTGCGGAAGGAGGATTCTGACTTGAGCGGTAGCGCTTGCAATCTTTCGGAAGACGATCTGTGGTTGGCGATTGCATGCGAAATGCCAGATTCCAAAAGCAACTGAGTGCAATTCAAAGGGACAATTCCCCGGTCAGCTCCCTGTAACAGCGAATATAGAAGGCAAAAAGCGAATATTCACAAAGGATGCGATCATGCTAGACCCAATGATCGGTACGAGCACCTGCAGTTTGTGCAACGCTACCTTGGAGTCGGAAACCAAGTTACGCGAGCATCAGAGAATGGCTCATCGCGGGCGCGGCAATGAGGAAAGACCGCAGGCAGCGGCAGTTGTGGAGCCGTCTGAAGATCGTGAAGCTTAAGTTGGACCAAATTGCTCCGAGTTTAATCAGAGAAGAGAGGTATGAATAACAAGAAAACAGGCAGGAAAGCAAAAATAGCATCCAACAAGGTTCTCCTCGCGAGCGTAACGAAAGAGATGGCGCAGCCTCGGATGACACAATCTGCCCAAATAAAAACTGAAAAGCAGAGTAAGCCGAGGGACGGCGAAACCTCATAGCGCGAGATTCCTCCTTTTGCGTTGTAACCTGGCATGGGCAGCGCAACGATGTGAGTGGAGCGTATCCAGGGATGGGCTTGCTCCGATTGCGCTTGGATATTCGCCCCCTCAGGGGCGCCCCATGCCAACATGATCGACGAAATGATGCGGAGTTTTGCCACCAGGAGGGACACAGAATTTGAGTCCGACGTGTGCGTCAACCAATCAAGAGCCACAGCCGGAGAACCCAGACTCCCAAGGAAAATTGGATAATTCAAACCAATCAATTCTTCTGGTCGGGACCTACTCATAGGGCCGCCTAGGATTTGCCGATCGCTTCCCGGGCTGCGTCTACCGCCTCGCTGATCTTTTCCTGCCCCTGATCTAACACGCCCTTCACTTGACGGCGAGTGTGCCGAACCGATTTATTGGCTGTATCTACGCCATCCAAGCACTTGTTCGCAATCCACTGGCGAGTCTCTGCTCCTGATTTTGGAGCCAGAAGTACACTCACCGCGGCACCGATCCCCAGTCCGGCAACCAAGTAGGCAAATGTCGAGCCACGGTTGCTGGTTGAAGATGTCGCTTCCCGAACATCACTTTGATTCTTCATAATTCCTCCTCGCGAGCGACCATTCCGTGGCTGCTCAATATCGGATCTTGAACGCGTCTCCCCGAAGTTCGCGAAACGGCTAAATCCCAATTTAACTCATCCTTTGGCTCACCGTCTGTTCTAATACGCACACTAGGGGGCTCATTCCTCTTCCCAGAGACGCTCATTTTCTAACGCGTTAATCCATCCGAGGGCTCGGACTCTCGGGACTCTTCACCTTCAACTTCCATCGAGTCAAAATGAAAATCGTTGCCAAGTCCCGTGCAGCCCTCTTCTCGGAATAGGGCTTTCCCCCCGAATCGGCTTCGGGCCGCCCCGAAAATTCCGTTCTCGGGGACAGGCCAGGAATGAGACCAACGTAAACATTGGTTATTAGGATGCGTACGGAGACTCAGCGTCAGTGTGCGCTGCGCCTGGACCTTTTGCGCCGCTTGCACCACGTCTGCGTAAGGCCCAGTCGAGCCGTGACCGCCGGCGAATCGCTCCGGCTTGATCCCCCATTTGTCGACGCCCTTCACCAGCGCCGCCACCATCGCATTGGAAGGCACCGGCGCGCCGGAACATACAGATCGCTGATGATACCGAGCTTGGCATCGGGTACGTACACCATGTCATACCCCGCCGCGTGGGGATTTTCGATGGCATAGGCATCCACTTCGCGGCCGCCATCGTTCACACTCCACTTGCCATCGACTTCGATTACCTTGGCCGTGAAGGCCGTCTTTGGCGCGAATCGGTTCAGCGTTTCCGGCCGCGCCAGCACCTTGCGGAAATAGTCGCCATCGCCTTTGCCCACCACGATGGTGGCGCCCTCGGCGGCGTAGGTGCGCATGCCGCTCACATGATCGACATGGTGATGCGTGAGAATCAGATAGCGGATCGGTTTCCCCGGGTATCTCTTCTTCGCCAGGTCAATGGACTGAATCGCCTGGCCATCGTCGTTCGGCGCTTCCACCACGATCAGATAAGTATTCGTCGCGATGAAGATCGTATTATGCGTGCCGCCCTGGGTCTGGCTGATATTCGGGCCGACGTCGTCAAGCCTCAGGCTGTCGGCATCGTCCGTGTACATCTTATCGGAATCGTAATAGAAACCCAGGAACTGGCGCCGGATGATCCATTGAAAAGGCGTCACGTTCGCGGGCGCCGGCTTGGCCGCGCTGGCGAGCATTGCTTGCGGAATATCGAAGGCTGCCGGAGGCAGAGCGGGATTCGCCGTCACGCTGGAAAGTTTCAGGTCCACGATCTTCATTCCGTTCAGCGTATACAGGGCGTGGAATGCAATCTTCGCGCCGTCCACATCACGCCAATCCGAATACTCCGTGTCGAAAACAGAATCACCTTCAATTCCGTCCCAATCCAAAGTGCGCACGCGGGCGGGAAGATTCGTGGCGGGATCGAACATGACGATGAAGGTGCCATAGTCACCGCGATATTGCAGCGCGGGATAAGTCTTGCCCGCAATTTTCTGATCCGCGATTTCGGACACGCGATCGGGATGCTGTTTCATCTCGATGACAACCAAGGGCCGCTCGAGCTCCCGCAAGTTCATGGTGAGGCGGCGTCCTGACATGGTGTGCTCGGGCGGCGTGGCCTTGGTCGTGCGTTTGGGCAGGCGGCCTGCCGCCGCGTCATTGCCGATTACATAGCCGGCAACCGGCGTGATGATTTCCGTGTAGGTCCGCTTGCCTTCGCCGCCGGGCATCGGGCGAACCCATTCGTTGCGCGTAAACCCGCGCACAAGATCGCGGCTCTCGACCAGGTCCGACACACCCGTGTCCGGCTTGGTTGGGTCGGAGAGAGAATACGATTCGCCCGGATCGAATTGCTCCAGGCTGGCTTTCAGACTGAGGGTCTTCAACTTGTCGCCGCCCATCGCCGCATAAGCGGCATTGACCCGATCTTGCGGCGCCGCAGCAGGCGCGGCCCATGAAATGAGTAGGCTCGTCGCTACGCAAATACCAACAGCGCACCACAGCGATGCCGTCAAATACAGGCTACCGTTTCTTCCACGCATGGATGTTCCTCCTTTTCTCTCCAACGCCGGGCCGGAATTCCAACCGCATTCTACAGGGAGATGCCGACTAGGCTATGTCAGTGAAGGGCGGAACGCAACAGGCCAGCCGTTGGCAAACGCCGGGCGAGTTGCCGGCTAAAACTTGAATCGCGCCGTCAATTGCAGCCGCCGCGTAGGCAGTGCCGCCACTGCCTGCCCGAAGAAAGGCGACTGCAGGTTGCCTACGTAAGAAACGTAGTTGGCATGATTGAGCACATTGAACGCCTCGAAGCCGAGCGTAGTCACTTTGCCCTTTTCCTTCTTGGCTTTGTCGAAATAGAAATCGCCGAAGCCTCAAGTCAAATCTGCATAGGCCGGCCTTCCAGGCTGTTGCGAGGCACTCCTACAGGACGAGCGTTCAAGATTCCAGTGAAAACGTGATCGTGTCACGAAATCATCGTGAACGGCTTGCCCGAGCCATTGCAACTCACGCAGAACGTACAATTGTTTTCAGGGCTGATAGCTCTCCGACAGGTTCAGCGAGGTGCTTATGAAAGTCCGCCCGCGACAACTCTCCGAAGATCGTACTGTTCGCTGGATACCAGGTGCTCCTGTTATTGGCAGTCGGCCTCAAGCGTGTACTGGATCAGCCCCGCTGCGTAGCGCGTCATCTGTCCCCGCAGTCTGATCTCCAGAGGTTCCCAGCCTTCCTCGGGGTTCAATATTTCGCAAGATTCCGATCGCGGGATTCGGAACTACAGTGTAGTTAGGCGGGAGCGGTGCATTAATGTCTCGCGAGCGGAAAAATCGTTCCCCCGAGCCGTGTGATCACGGCCAGCTTGTGCGTTTCCCAGTTGCCGCTCGACACCCAAACTGTACTGAATCGTGTAGGGCTCGCGAATCGTTGGATCGAATTGCACGACGTCCGTGGGAAGAGCTGACAGCGAGCCACCGCCCGAGATAGATCATAAGTCGAGTTAGAATCTGCACATTCCGCAGTCACCTGCTGTGACATAGTTCGCCCGGAGGTGCGCATCCGTGCTCGTACAAGACTCCCGCACCTGCGCGAATCACGGTTTTCCGTTTCTTGTCGGGAGAATACGGAACGCAAATCTCTCAACCTGTGTTGATCTAGCAGATGATTTTGCCGGTCGTAGCCAGTCCGTAAGTGGAATGTACGATAAAGACGGAAGAAACAAGTCCAGACGTAATCCTCAGTATTAGGCCCAAGATCACCGATCCATGGCTTGTGATGCCGGAAAGCGTAAGGAGTTTTCGCCTGTAGTCGTGATTTCTTAAATGTTATGTGCGTCCGAAGCGGCGTGAACCATATGGCTCTCAGGTTCGACGGGTACCTTATCCCGAACTTCAAAAGATGCTTGGCGTGCGTCCAGCTCGCCACGGCGCTCATTTGCACGTTGTGTTCGACGCCCAGCAAATCCGTCTGCGCCCCGCCCGAAGTGAATGCATCCTGGACTACGATCTTCTGTGCGGAATTCACGCTGGTCGTCGCATGATGCTCCCAGCCCACCAGGACTTGAAACTGGAACAGCAAGTGGGGCGAGATGGTATGCCGGTCGTTGAAAACCCACGCGCGTTCCCACTGATCGGAATTCGTCGCTGCCTCGGGCAGCACAAAGCCGCCCACGCCCTGGTTTGAGCTGGGATAATCCCATTCCGTGTATTGCCAGTAGGCCACGTGGTCCTCGATAATTGTTGGCCGAGCGAAACTGCGCAACGTATCGCGCTTCGGGCTGGGTACGCTCTCTTGAACAGGGCCTGAGAGATCTTGCGCGAACACGATGGACTGCAGATCTTCTTCTTGCCGGTGGCCGGACACCATGAATGACCAGCTTTTACTCTGACCGCTCGGGCGCTGAACACGCCCTCGAAGATTCGCCGCTGTTCCTGCTCGCTCTCCACGCAATACTCGCGCGCATCCAGCACCGAATCGCGGAAGATAAAATTGAAGTTCCTGATAGGCCGTGCCCGCTTCCTTGGTGATGATCTCGAGGCCTCCCCTGCCCGGGCGCGCGTACTCCGCCGAATACGGATTCTGATTGATGCGGACTTCCTGCACGGCCGAGGCGGACACCGTCACGCTGGTGACTTCCACTCCATTCACGATCGTCTGCACGCCGTTCGTTCCGATGGCCCCGGCATCGAGAAAGGCGGACATCGCCGTGACGTAATCCTGATCGAAGACTGGCACCTTTTCCAAAAGGTTTTGGTCCACGCTCGCAGTATCCAGGTTTTCGCTGATTTCCGTCGAAACCTGCGCCGGTTCGTCGCCGATTACGGTCACTTTCGTTTCCACAGAGGACAACGACAATTTGATCGTCAGCGTCGCCGGCGCCCTTCCGCTTACTTGCAGCGGCGTGATAGACCGGGCAAAACCCTCGTGCTGGACTTCGACCGAGTAGCTGCCGTCGCCGACTCCCTCGAAGTGAAACCGCCCTGTAGCGTCAGTCTTCACCGTTTCCTCTGTCGCGTCGGGATCGTGGCGGAGCTTCACGTCGCTCCGTCACCGGCGCGCGCCGCTGGTCGACCACCATCCCTTTAACCGTCGCGCCGCCAGGGCGGTTCTGCGCCACGCCGCTGGTGAGGCCCAGTAGCACCAGAGCCGGAATCCAAATCGTTCGCAGAATGTTTCTCTTCATAGTTGTGACTAAAGATCACTGAATCGAAATGTGCGAATATACGGAGTCGAATGCGGGCTTGACAGGAAGGTATTCCCCCTTCAGACCTGTTTTGAAAAGCTCCGACATTTTCTTCTCGTCTTCTCCGATTCGGATGTATGTGTCCTCATCAGAACACTACAACCTGAAAATCTACTGAAAATGGCAAGCTTATGATCTCAGGTTCTTCTGGCCGTACATGGACTCGGTCCGATGCACAACCGGGCGCGGCGTAGAAGACAGCCAAAATGAGAAATGCAGCGAAATTAAGCGAGCTTCGGTGCCTCGTTAAGTTCACTGGTTTCCAAATTCAATCGGGAAAAGTTTCAGCGCTTGATGATGGACTTGAACCCTTTGGCTTCCAGTTGCTGCCGCGCATTGGTCGCGGACTGGTTGTCCGGATACGGCCCGACTTGAACGCGAAATAACTTGTCGGACCCGGGCGGAATGACGAACGCGGGGAATTTTTTCTGCTGCAGGGCTTGCGCCAGCGCCAGCGCGTCATCCTGGTGAAGCACGGCCGCGACCTGGAGCATGATCGAGCCTTTCGGAATCAGCGGACCGTCCGTCGCCGCTCGAGGATTTTGCCGGCTTTGCAGGCTTCGACGGAACAGCAGCCGGCTTGGAGCGCCGCTGCCGGCTGGCGCCGAGGCGTTCACGGATTTCACAGGCGGCTGCAAGTGATCCGCGGCCGCTTGCGGATCGGCGGAATGATAGAAATCCCAGTCCGAATTTTTCTTCGGAACTTGCGCGTCCTCGGACTCCGGCCGGGTCTTGGATTTCGCGGCCGGAGGACCCGCGGGCACATCGAATCCCATCGGCACGCCGGCGGCGGCGCGAACTTTGGTATCGTACTGGCTCCGTCCCAGCAAATAGCCGAGCGTGAAGACGACTCCGAAAATGACGACGAGCAGCAGAAACAGTCCGACCAGGTGCCTGCTTTCCAGCACGAAATCGCCGCCGCTTTTTTTCTCTTTCGATGCCATCTATTCTCTTCTGGAACCGATCGCCTTCACCCACTCATTGATGATATCGATCGGGAGCGGGAACACAATGGTGGTATTTTTTTCGACGCCGATTTCGGTCAGCGTCTGCAAGTACCGGAGTTGAATCGCGGCGGGCTGCGTTTCGAGCACTTGCGCGGCCTCGGCCAGCTTCGCCGACGCCTGCGCTTCGCCCTCCGCGTGAATGACCTTGGCGCGCCGCTCGCGTTCCGCCTCCGCCTGCCGGCCGATGGCGCGCTGCATCTGCTCCGGGATATCGACCTGCTTGACTTCCACCTTCGTTACCTTAATACCCCAGGGCTCGGTATCCTGGTCAAGGATCACCTGCAGTTTGCTATTTACTTTTTCGCGCTCGGCGAGGATCTCGTCAAGCTCAAATTGCCCGACGATGCTGCGCAGCGTGGTTTGCGCCTTCTGCGACGTCGCGTAGAGATAATTCTGCACCTGGGAAAGCGCGAGATTCGCGTCCACCACGCGGAAATACGCGACCGCGTTCACCTTCACGGACACGTTGTCGCGCGTGATGATGTCCTGCGAAGGCACGTCCAGGGTCTCGATGCGCAGCGAAATCCGATACAGCGTTTCGATCGGCCAGAAGACCAGCCGCAGTCCCGCGCCCTTCGCGTCCGGCTGCATGCGCCCGAGGCGCAGCACCACGCCGCGCTCCCATTCCTTGATCACGTACAGCGAATTCCAGAACCAGATCAGGAAGATGAACACCGCGATCATGAGCCCGTACAGTGAGAAATCCATTTTCTCGCCCCCAAGAATTCCCTGGCTCAGTAATTTCCCGGACCGGTGGCGCAGGCTTCAGCCTGTGGGGTTTGGTCCTCGCTAGGTCGAACCCCCACAGGCTGAAGCCTGCGCCACTCTTGCGTGCCGCGCGTATCGTACTCTATCTGGAGCCCGCGATTCACGCATTCGCCGCGTGTTGGCCGGCAACAACGACGTGGAGCGTCAGCCCTTCGATGCGCGTGACCCGCACATGCGCGCCCGCCGGAATTTCTTCCCGCGAAACGGCGCGCCACAATTCGCCGTGCAGCCGCACCATTCCCTGAAAAATTTCGCTGTCCGTTTGCCGTACCAGCGGCTCGGTCACTTCTCCCGGCGAGCCCACCAGTTGTTCGACTCCCGTCGACTGTTTCCACAAACGCGAGCGCAGCACCAGCCGCATCAGCGCAATCGTGATCAGCGCAAACGGCAGCGTCACGCCAAACGCAACGCCCAGGCTCACTCCCGCATGCGTCAGCGGCGAACGCACCAGCATCAGCGCGCCCAGCAGCATGGCCACGATGCCGCCAATCGCCAGCACGCCGTGGCTGGTGTACTTCGCCTCCAGAATGAATAATCCCAGCGCCAGTAAAATCAAAACTATGCCCGCGGGCGCCACCGGCAAAATCTGCATCGCATACAGCGCCAGCACCAGCGCGATCCCGCCGATCACTCCCGGCGCAACCATTCCCGGATGCGTGAATTCGGTGTAAAGCCCCAGCACTCCCACGATCAGAAGAATGAAAAACGCATCGGGCTGCACGATTCGCGAAAGAAATCGCTGGCGGAACGACATGGAGAACGCCACGCGCTGCGGATTGCGCAGCGCCAGTTGGACCGTCGAACCGTCAAAACGCTTGATCGTACGCCCATCCAATTTTGACAACAGGTCTTCCGGCGAGTTCGCAATTAGATCGATGAGTTTTCCATCGAGCGCTTCCGTTTCCGTCCAAGCCTTGCCGTCGACGACGGCCGATTCCGCAAGCTCCACATTTCTTCCGCGTTTCGCAGTGTAGCTGCGCAAAAATGCCGTCGCGTCGTTCAATATTTTTTTCTTCAGCGTCTCATCCACCTGAAGCGGAACTCCTCCGATGGCCAGAAGCGGCGAGGCCGCGCCGGTGTGCGTTCCGGGAGCCATGGCCGCAATGTCCGCGGATAGCAAAATAAAAAATCCCGCGGAAGCGCCGCGCGATCCGACGGGGGAAATGAAAATAGCCACCGGCACGGGCGAGTCCAATATGTGATGGATGATGTCCTCCATGGAGGTCGACAGCCCTCCGGGAGTGTCCATCGTGATCAGGATGAGACTCGCGTGCGTTCGGGCGGCTTCCTCGATGCCGCCAACAACGTACTCCGCCATCACCGGCTCGATTTCGTCGCCGATGCGAATTTCGAGCACTTGCGCAGGACCTCCCGGCGCCGGGGAAATTTTCGTCTCCGGGACTTGCGCACGCAGAGTGAATGCGCCGGTCAGCGCAACCGCAAACGTCGCAATCGCGAACAACCAGGCATAACTCGCCGGAGAAATGATCGCCGCGTGGCGGCTGCCAGAGTCGTTCATTGACGCTCTCCCCCGCTATCGATCTTGCGAGGTCCCTTCCCTGCCGCCGGCTGCCCTTCGGGAGCTTCGCCGCCTGGGCGAAGCAGCGTGCGATCCAAAGTTCTGGACACACGCGCCAGCCGCGCCAAGCCATTGCCATCCTGGAGATTCGGCGCCGGCGTCTTATCGGGGCTGTCCGTCGCCTCGGCGCGAATCGCCGCCGCTTCCGGGCTTCGCCCAAGCGATTCCAGTGTTGCAATCAGCAGCGCTTTCGCTCCCTTGTCGTCGGGAAGAATTTTCCGCGCGTGTTCCAGCGGAGCGACCGCGGCGGCCGCCTGCTTTCCTATAATTTTCACAATGGCGATGTTGATCAAATAATCCGCTTCTTCCGGATCGAGCGCCGACGCGCGATCGAATTCCGTCCCCGCCTCATTCCATTTCCCGAGCCGCAGGCGCGCCACGCCCAGGTTATTGTGCATTTCCGGCAATTCCGGAAGCGAATCTTTTTCGCCGGGTTTGCGCGTGCGTTCGAGCAATCCGGAAAACGCGGCATCCGCGCGCCCGGCATCGTTGCGCGCCAGATGGCAAACTCCCGTCGAGAAACTTGCCACGGGCCCGTCCGGGCGATTGGGAGGCACGCGCGAATACCACACCAGCGCCGAGTCGCAATCGCGCCTCTTGAAATAAATCTGGCCGAGTTCAAAAGCCGGCCGGTCCCAGGCGGGCTCCAGCCGCGCCGCTTCGCGCAACAAACGAAGACGTTCCTCGTCCTCGGCTCCGGTTAGTCCACGCACGAAATTTTCGAGCGCGTCCGCACGCAGCGACGCCGGCGGATCGGTGAAACTCGATTCGTCCCTGCTTGCGCCTTGCTGCGGGCATTGTTTCTGATCGATCGCGCAAATAATCTTCCACGTCAAGCGCGCATGCGCGCGGAGCAGATCTTGCATGCTGCCCGTCTCCGTGAGCGGCGCCGAAAGAGACGGCGGCATGAGGCGCAGCACTCGGGCTTCCAGCGTCGCGGTCTTCCCGTCGGATTGGAAGCGTCCATAAACCACCGCGTCGGCGTCGGCTTCACCCGCGATCTTTATGAGTGTGGCATGCGAAAACCGCGCGGAATCGGGCAGGCCTATTCGTTCCAGTGTCGCCAGGCGGTCCTCCCGCGAAAGCACATTGACTCCCCGGTCCTCAAGACGTTCCTCCGTCAACTCCGATAAACCTTCTCCCATCCAGTCGAGATTCGCCATGCGGCTTTCGTTCTCAAAAGGAAAGACGAGAAGTATTTCGGAGTGAGCTCCTGTGGAAGCAGGGCGAGCCTCCCCTGTGGATTGCGCGGGACGTACGCGGCCCGCCATCACGGCTCCACCAAGGGCCGCGCCCAGAACGAAAAGCCCAAATCGAAATATTCGCGGGGACATCGCAGTCACATTGTAACAGAGGCCGCGCAGCGCTTGTTCGCGCATGTCGCGTGTGTCGGAAAACTTACGCGCCGGGGTGCGTCGCGGATCCCTTCTGCTCCGCGGGGGCGATGCGCGCCATCACTTCCTGTACGACAGGATCGTTGATGACATCTTTAAATGCGGGGTCGGTCGCGGCTTTGCCGACGTCCTTGTAACCCTCGTCCAGGGATTTGCGGAGGTA
The DNA here is from genome assembly GCA_963832265.1 of uncultured Acidobacteriota bacterium. Classification (GTDB taxonomy): domain Bacteria; phylum Acidobacteriota; class Terriglobia; order Acidiferrales; family UBA7541; genus Palsa-360. The sequence continues at coordinate 279,442 of CAWHTN010000020.1, read as the reverse complement.
TTGGGCGCAATGCGCGGCGTCGCCCTTCTGCGCGTAAACCTTGGCCATCGTGAAGAAAAACAGGCCATGGTTATTAACCGAGCGGTCCTGCACCATGGTGCCCACCCGGTCATTGCGTTCGAAAATGGTCGGGTCAATTTCGAGCGCCTTTTGAAATTCTGCGGCGGCTTCGGGATACTTGTTCGAATTGTAATAGGCAAATCCCAGGTTGGAATGAGTCCCCGCCTGGTTCGGATCGATGGCGACCGCTTTTTCATATTGGCGGATCGCCCCGCGGTAATTCTTTTGGTGATAATAAACCATGCCCAGGTTGTTCACCGCGCTCGAATATTTTTTGTCCGCCTTGGCCGCGCGGGCAAAGTACTTCTTGGCCTGATCGTAATTGGACAGGTCCAGATACGCGATCCCGATCATGTTCATGTAAATGGCGTTCTTCGGGTTGGCCTTCAACAAATCTTCATACGACTGAATGGCCGCCTCGTATCGTTTTTCCGCCATTTGGACTTTTGCGCGCTCGTCCTGCATTTCTTTGGGGCCGAGCGGGGCAGGAGCGGGCTGTTGCGCGCCCAAGTGAGGTGTTGCGGCAAATAGCAAAAGGCCCAGGAAAATCCAATAAGGAGGTTTCCATTTCCTAATCATGGCGAACCCCTCCGAAAGACGCCGCATCAATGTTGCTGATCTTGTGAACCTGCCTGTGGCTTGTCGGCGTCTTTCTTGCCTCCAAAGATACCAAAAATCCGCCGCAAGACGCCTTTTTTGTTCTCGTCCTCCGGCGGTTGATTATCGGCGGAGGCGGGCGGCGAGAGAGGCCGGACGCTGGAAGGTCCGGACACGGCGGGATTCGCGGAATCGGATCCCTTGTCCTTGTCCCCGCCAAAAACATGCGATAGCCAGGAACCCGGAGGCGAATCGTTGGCCATGTGCCCGCCATGCAAGGGGCAAAACTCGGTGGGTTCCGTGCCGTGGATGTAGACTTCCTCGCGAGTGACCGGACATTCCGGAGTCGCGAGGGCCAAAGATTCCGGATCAATCGTAACTTTCGTAACGCCTTCCGGCATTTCAAACGGCTTCACGTCGCGATACGCGGGCAAAGTCACCGCGCGCTTCATGAAATCCGCCCAGATCGGCGCCGGAGCATTTGCGCCGGAAAGGCCGAGGTCGCGGTTGTCGTCAAATCCCACCCACACGATGGCCAATAAATTCGAGGTGTAGCCGGCAAACCATCCGTCTCGCGAAGTGCCGGTTTTCCCCGCGGCGGGCGCGGTGAATCCGCGAGCGCGAACGGTTGCGCCCGTGCCGTGGTCGATGACGTCTTCCAACATGCTGGTCACAAGATAAGCAACCCGTGGGTCGAGCGCCCGCCTCGACCGGATCGCATTTTGTTCCAGCGATTCACCATCGGCATTCACCACGTTGCGGATAAACATCGGCTCGGTGCGCACGCCTTCATTGGCCAGAATCGTGTACCCCGTGGCAACTTCGAGCGGCGTCATTTCATACGCCCCGAGCGCCACCGACGGCGTGGGCTGAATCGTTGGATCGAGCCCGAATTGATGTGCCATGTCCGTGACGCGCGTGTAGCCCACCAGTTCGGCGACTTTCACGGTCGCGACATTCAGCGAAAACGTCAGCGCTTCCCGGAGCGTGACCTGGCCGTGGAATTTTTCGCCGTAATTGTTGGGCGTATATTCCTTGCCGTCAAAATCGAAAGTGGTCGGCTCGTCCATCACCGTCGTCGCCGGAGTCACGATGGGCTTCACGCCGTCGACCGCGCCTTCAAAAGCCGCCGCATACACGAATGGCTTGAACGCGGAGCCGGGCTGGCGCCGCGCGAGAATGTGGTTGAGCTGGCTTTCGCCGTAATCGCGCCCGCCGATAAGCGCCTTGATTTCTCCGGAGTGCGGGTCCAGAACAACCATCGCGATCTGAGCTTGCGGCGCGGGCTGTCCTTCCTTCTTCCACCGCGCGTATCGTTTCGCAAGCTGGAGGTCGATACTCTTCGCTCCCAGATCCACCGCATCGCTGGCGACGCGCTGCAGCTCCGGATCGAGCGTCGTATAAACACGGAAACTCTGGGAGAGAAGATCCGATTCGGAAAACTGGTCGAGGAGGTGGTCTTTCACCATGTCCACGAAATACGGCGCCGTACTGCCTTCGAGTCCGCCGGCCACGATTTGCAACGGCGTTTTCTTGGCGCCCGTAGCCTGCACGGGCGTAATCGCCCCATTCTCGGTCATCGCCAGAAGCGCGCGGTCCCGCGCCTCAATCGCGCGGTCAGGCCTCCGTTCTGAGGTCGAGTAGCGATTCGGCGCGTGGATGATCCCGGCGAGAAACGCGGCTTCCGGCAGAGTCACTTCGCGGAGATCCTTGTTGAAGTACGCGAGAGAAGCCTCGCCAAATCCGTGAATCGCGAAACTGCCCCGGTTCCCGAGATAAATTTCATTGGCGTAGAGCTCGAAAATCTGCTGCTTGTTAAAGCGGTGCTCGAGTTCGAGCGCGACGACCGTTTCGGCAACTTTGCGCCGCCAGGTCCGGTCCGTGCTGAAAAAGAAACTGCGCGCCACCTGCATGGAGATCGTGCTGCCGCCCTGAACGCGCGCCCCGTGCCGCAGGTCGGCCCAGGCCGCTCCCAGAATCCGGATGGGATCGAATCCCGGATGCTCGAAAAAGCGCCGGTCTTCCACGGAAAGCACGGCGTCGCGTAAAATTTTCGGAATATCGTTGTAGCTGATGGCGCGGCGTTTCTCACGAGAACTGTCAAACAGGGCAGTCAAAAGTTCCGGCTCAACTTCGGCGGAATCAACAGCGGCTCCATTATCCATGGAGCGGATCTTCTGGATTTCGGCGCCGCTGAAATCCACGACCAGCCGGTTTTTTGTTCCGAAATACGATTCGCTGGACGGGCGGATTTCGATTTCGTTGCCATGCAGGATGTAACGGCCCGGCGTCCCCGAAACGTCCAGTTCGCTGTAACCCGCGCGTTGCAGGTGATTAGCCATATCCGCCAGGCTAAGCGATTCGCCCGTATAGATCCGCATGAGGCGCGGCATAAATCCTGGCTGTGGTTTGCTGAATATGCCCGGAAAGTCGCAGATCGATCATCCGGCCAAAGGAAATCCAGTAGTACGTCCCAATGCCGGCTACGGCAAGAAGAAGAAAAACGAAAGTCCCAAGAAGGACCAACCCAAACCGGGATCCCCAAAAACCCCGGCCAATTCGGATACGCAAGGTAATTCTCCGTTCCGCCGCGAAAAACCCTTTGTGGTCCTTAGGACCCCAATTACTTAGATGCGACTTCGGGCCGCACTGGAATAAGTTTACACGCCACAGCGATCGATTTCGAATTCGCCAAACGAGTGGGGAACAGTCGCCGGCAGGGGTCGCGGCTCACGGACAACTGGCTGGGGCCCAGCACGAGCGAAAACCCCACTCCTCCTCGCTCGCTAAAACAGTGAGAGGTTGGTTGCATCCGGGTGGAAGTTCAGCGTCCACTGATAGACTTTCAGGTCCACGGTTACGGAATAATCGACGTTGATGTGGACGTTTCCGGCGTTCCCTTCCACCTTTACGTCTTCGGCTTGAATCGGCAAATCCTCTTTCTGCGCCTCTTCCAATACAGCCTGCTTGATTTGTTCATTATTCTTGCGGTTGACGCTGGCATACCGCGCAATGTTCTGAAGGCTGTCTTGAAATTCGTATTCATTGATTAGAACCGGGATCAGCATCACGGCTGCATAAACAAACGCAACCAGAATCACTGTCCATACAATTGCTTTGAGGCTTCCCGCGCCTCTCTCACGACTGCGCTTCGCCTCAGGGCCCTCGTCTGGAACGGCGCGAGCAAACAGACGCCTGCCCCACGATCGGGACGCACCTGTTCCAGCCAAAATCGGGCGTGGGGAAAGTACCATATCTTAAAATGCTAGCATCGGACTGGAGGAGTGTCGAGAGTGAGTCCGCGCCCGGTTTCGGCACAGTCACTTTCTGCAACGGGTTGATAATAAATGATTTGCTTGTTAAATCGGAGCCCTGGAATGCCCTAGTAGGCCTTCCCGAAGATGGCGATTTCGTTTGCCGGTTTTCCGCAGTGGATGCAGACACCTGATCCGCCGGGCTGCTCCAAGGGGATGCACCGCAGGGTGGCCTTCGTCGCTTCCTTAATTTGCTCCTCGCACTTGGCGTCGCCGCACCAGTAGGAACGCGCAAATCCCTGCTCGACTGCCACGCGGAACTCTTCGAGATTCTTTGGCTCAAAGGTGTGCATGTTGCGGAAGGCCAGCGCGCGCTCAAAAAGCGCCTTCTGAATCGCCGCGAGTTGCTGCTCCACGGATTCCGCGATTCCTTCCTGGGGTACGAAGCTCTTCCCTTCCTTGCCAGGACGATCGCGGCGCGCCAGCACCACGCTTCCTTTGGCCACATCCTTTGGGCCGATCTCCATGCGCAGGGGCACGCCGCGCATTTCCCAGTCATTGAACTTGAAGCCGGGGCTTTGCCCTTCGCGCTCATCCACTTTCACGCGGATGTTTGCCTTCACCAGTTGCTCGCGGATTTTTTTCGCGGCCTCGAAGACCAGCGCCTTCTCTTCGTCCGACTTGAAGATCGGCACAATCACCACCTGATAGGGCGCGAGCCTCGGCGGCAGAATCAGGCCCTGATCGTCGCCGTGCACCATGATGATGGCGCCGATGAACCGCGTCGAAAGGCCCCACGAGGTCGTCCAGCAATGCTGCAGCGCGCCGGCCTGGTCGAGGTAGCGAATCTCGAAGGCTTTCGCGAAATTTTGTCCCAGGTTGTGAGAAGTGCCGGCCTGCAAAGCCTTGCCGTCGCCCATCATCGCTTCGATCGAATAGGTGGCATCGGCTCCGGCGAAGCGCTCGGACTGCGATTTTCTGCCCGGAATGACGGGGATGGCCGCTTCGTTCACCGCAAAGTCGGTGTAAATATCGAGCATTTGGCGCGTTTCGGCTTCGGCTTCCTCGAGCGTCGCGTGCGCCGTGTGCCCTTCCTGCCAGAAAAACTCGAGCGTGCGCAAAAATAATTTCGTGCGCAGCTCCCAGCGCACCACGCTGTTCCACTGATTGATCAGCACCGGCAAATCGCGGTACGACTGAATCCACTTCGCGTACGCATGCCCGATGATCGTTTCCGACGTCGGCCGAATCACCAGCGGCTCTTCCAGCTTTTCTCCGCCGCCGTGCGTGACGACGGCCAGCTCCGGCGAAAACCCGGCGACGTGCGACTGCTCCTTGCTGATGAAACTCTGCGGAATGAGCAGCGGAAATGCCGCGTTCACATGCCCGGTTGCTTTGAAGCGCCGGTCAAGCTGCGCCGTAATGTTCTCCCACAGCGCCCACCCGTAAGGCCGCACAATCATGCAGCCGCGCACCGGCGCGTAATCCGCAAGCTCCGCCCGCAACACGAGCTGGTTGTACCATTCGGAGAAATCTTCAGAGCGAGTAGGAAGCTTCAAATCCGCCATGCGCACCGGTCCTTGTGAATGCCTTCGTATTTACATGCGAACAATTTCGTAATTTCATGTGAACACCCCGCCTCTAAAGAGGCGGGCTACAGCGTCTTGCAAATTGGCGAGTATCAAGAAAAAGAAGCGTAGCCGAGGGTGCCAGAGGTGTCAACCAACTCCGGAAAAACGCATTCGGCCATATGCATGTTACTGGAGGCCCCGGAGGGACGACAGATCGTAGCCCACCACGAAAGTGGTGGGAACAAATTCAGGCCCTGAAAAATGAGCCCCGGCAGGGGCGACACATCAGGCTCTCACTCCGCACGAAATTTCTGCCGCTCCGCGAAAATACAATCAAATGAACTTTAACTCTTTGCGCGCTTCCTCACTTGGCCCACCATCGCGCCGCTTTCTCTTCCGTGGCTTGATCGTGCGCACTCGGGAGAATTTCTCCCGGTCGCGAATTGTAAGTGGTCACGATCCCTTTCCCGATGTGATACACCCAACCGTGAAGTTTCAAGCTCCCCTGCTCCAGCCGCGCCGCAACGGCTGGGTGCGTATGTAGATTTTTGAGCTGTTCGACTACATTCCGCTCAGTCAGCGCCAACAGAAATTCCGGGTCGCTCAAACTCCTGTTGGATTTCGCAAGGGCCTCGCGTGCGGGCTGGGCATGGCCGAGCCAAGCGCTCACATTCGCAAGAGGTTTCAGCGCTTCCGGATTCAACACGCCCTTCATCACCCCGCAATCCGTATGCCCGCACACGATCACGTCGGGCACGCCCAGGACCCCCACGGCGTATTCAATCGTCGCCGAAACGCCGCCAATCGACTCCGGATAGCGCGGCACGATGTTGCCGATCACGCGGCAGATGAACAGCTCACCCGGCTTGGTTTGCGTCAGCAGGCAGGGATCAATCCGCGAATCGGCGCAGGTGATGAACAGGGCCGCCGGCCTTTGCTGCAGAGCGAGCTTGCGGAACAACTCGCGGTGCTTCGGATAGACCTTCTTCTGAAAGCGCTTGAGGCCTCGAAGGATGTTATCGACGGGCATGACGAAACATTCTGCATGAAGTGGAAGGCGCCGTTCCAGTTAAAATGCGGAGAGTATGCCCCCAGTATTTATGGTAAGGTATCGCGCTCTTGGCGAAGACACGGGAACAGCCTGAAAATAGGGCGAAATTGGCTTTTGGAGTATTCCTGACTTATTTCATGGTTTTTTGTTCCGATCTTGCGTGCACGAATCACGAAATCGTGAGATAATAGCTTGCGAAGTTGTATTCTCTTGACGATCTGATGGGGGTTCAGTGGCTTTGGCAGAGCCTCTGGAGCACACTTTTTTCGCGTTATTCCGTCGAATGATGTAGGCCTAGGTTGCGAAGGTGCGGATCGATGATCCCAGGCTCGCCCCGCGTCCTGCCACGCCGTAACGTGCTGAAAAGAAGGGCGTTAAACAGGGGGTCGATTCATTGCCTCCGCCACGTGACTTAGCACCGCCAATTGACTCTAATACTTAGGGAATCGAACTGAGTTGTGTGTGCATCAAACTGCTGCGCTTAAGGGTTTGACCGGCAGGTTCTGACGGCCGTATTGAGCTGATTCGCAAGGGGGATAACTGCTTGTCTCTGAATAACCAAGAAGCGGGAGAAGAGGTCCGAAGCATCATCGGCATCGGCAAGGAGCGCAGGTACCTGCTTCCCGAAGAGGAAGAGAGTGTGTTGCCTGCCGCCGAGGCCGCGCCGGAGCCGGAGGAGGGCGAACAGCACCTCTCCGGCTTTGAGCAGGCTGGAGTTGCGGCCGATGAGGACATCGCCCCGGCAAACGCCGCGCAGGCCATCCCGGACGCCGTGGATGCCGAACACGGCGCGGTCGCCGAAGAGGGCGAACTGGACCTCACGCCGGGGATGCTGGACAAGAACAATGACCCGGTTCGGCTCTACCTGCGGGAGATGGGCACCGTTCCGCTGCTGAAGCGCCAGGACGAGGTGGCCATCGCCAAGCGCATGGAGCGCGGGCACCTCATGGTGCTGAAAACGATTTCCCGTTCTCCCATCGTTCTGAAGGAATTGATTGCCGCCGGCAAGGAACTTCGCGCCGGTTCATTGTCGATCAAAAAAATAATTCAATTTGAACAGGAAGAGTTGACCGAAGAGGAAACCGAGAGCAAAACGCGCGATATTCTTCGGATCATCGCGAAGATCGAACAGCTGTATGCCCTGGCGCACAAGCAGGCCGCGCAGCTTGCGAATACGCCGAAATCGAACAAGCGGATCTACTTGCGCTACCGGAATCGTTTGGCCCGGACGCGAGTTGAAATGTCGCAGCATGCCCGGTCGATTGACTTCCACTCGCTCGAGCGGAAGCGGCTGATCGACAAAATTCACCACACGGTCGAGCGCCTGCAATCGCTCGAGCGCGAAATCGTCAAGCTGGAACGCAGGGCTGACGCCTCCAAGGGCGATCATGCGGCGGAAGCGCGCAAGGAATTGCGCGCGCGCCGCAACGAGCTGCGCGAAATTGAAGCCGCCAGCGAAACCGGACTGGTCGATCTCAAGCGCATGCTCCAGGTGGTGCTGCGGGGAGAAGCCGAAGCGAGCCAGGCCAAAAAAGAAATGGTCGAGGCCAATCTGCGCCTCGTTGTTTCCATCGCCAAAAAATATACCAACCGCGGATTGCAATTCCTGGACCTGATTCAGGAAGGCAATATCGGCCTGATGAAGGGCGCGGATAAATTTGAATGGCGCCGCGGCTACAAATTTTCCACCTACGCGACGTGGTGGATCCGCCAGGCCGTTACCCGTGCGATTGCGGACCAGGCCCGCACCATCCGTGTGCCCGTGCACATGATCGAAACGATCAACAAGCAGGTCCGAACCAGCCGGCAGCTCGTGCAGGAACTGGGACGCGAGCCTCGCGCGGAAGAGATCGCCCATCGCCTGGGCGTTCCCGTTGAGAAGGTGCGCAAGACCAAGGAAATTGCCCAGCAGCCCATTTCGCTCGAGACTCCCATCGGCGAAGAGGAAGATTCACACCTCGGTGAATTCATCGAGGACAAGTCTTCCGTTTCTCCGTCGGACGCAGCCATCAGCATCAGCCTCCAGGAACAAACGGAGTCCCTGCTGAAGACGCTGACGCCGCGCGAAGAGCGCGTGATCAAAATGCGTTTCGGTCTGGAAGATGGTTCCGAACACACGCTGGAGGAAGTGGGACAGTCTTTCGCTGTAACGCGCGAGCGCATCCGCCAGATCGAGGCGAAAGCGCTGCGCAAGCTGCGACACCCCTCGAGGTCGAGAAATCTCCGCTCGTTCCTCGAAGACAGTCTCTGAGGAATGTACTGAGCCGGGTCGCCGCTAGCGTTCCGGCCGCCTCTTGCTATTTCCTGTTACTTCCTGGCAAGGGGCTTCAGCGCCGTCCACGGCACATTTCGCGTAATGTGCCCTTGCCCGTCCGTCGTTTTGAGGTTTGCCGTCTGCATCAGCGAATTGATGTCGGCAACCTCATACACACCCTCTTGCTGAGCCATAGCCACGCGGTCGCCTCTCTTCGGAGCGATCACATTGGGTTCGGAACTCATCTTGGTCCTCCTGGTTACTGGCAGATAGCTGGGCCGCTTTCTGAAAGGGTCGTCCTATAGCAGCCATTTTTACGCCACCTTGCCCGGAATAGCTAGAATTATCATTTTGAGCTTACTCAGTCGTGCCACCGCGACACCAATAGCCGGGATTCGAGACAACGAAGCGAAGTCGAGGGTAAAAGCTGCTCCATTTTAACCGACGTACTGAATCAACCAAGTCGCTACGCCGGGCAAAATACTCCCTAGTGAGCAGCTTCAACGGTTAATCTCAGTCCGATGGCTTTTGTAACAGCAACCAAGGTCGACAAGCGAGGATTGCCGCGATTCGACAGTGCGCGATAGAGACTCTCCCGTTCGATTCCGGCAGCTTTGGCGACCTTGGCGATGCCGCGCGCAAGCGCCAGGTGGCGAAGTGCAATGAGCAAAACGCGCGGTTCCTCCGAGTCTTCCAATGCGGCCTTGAGATACTCGGCGGCGAAGTCCGGGTCCTTCCGGAGCCGGCGGACGACGGCCTCATCGTGGGATGCACTCGCTTTGCGTTTCATGGGATTCCGCTCCTGTCCTTGTAGTCCTTGAGATATACCAGTGCCCGGTGAATATCTGACGACTGTTTTCTCTTGTCACCACCACAAAGTAGCAATACGCATGAAGTGCCAAGCATCGCGTAATAGATGCGATAACCGGGCCCCCAATCGATTCGCAATTCAAACAATCCCTGGCGGAGGGATTTGCAGTCGCCGAAGTTTCCAGCGGCGAGCCGGTTGATTCGGACCGCAATCTTCGCCTGTGTTCGAGTGTCCGCCAGACGTGTCAGCCACTGATCGAAGACATCTTTCCCGCTGCGGCTCACGTAATGGCGAATTTCAACCAAACGTAAATTGTAACTTATACATCACATGATGGCAAATCGATTTCCAAGAATTGGAATTTCCCGCCGGATTCCGCTAGAATCGCTCTGGACACTCCCTTGGCAGAATCTTCCTCCAAACCGCGCATTGTCGTGGGTTCCGATCACGCGGGATTTCGCGCGAAGGAAACGATCAAGAAATATTTGGAAGGCGCGGGATATCCGGTCGAAGATGTCGGCACGCACTCGGAAGAATCGGTGGACTATCCCGATTATGCGAAGGCGGTTGGGGAGCGCGTTGCCGCGGGAAACGATTCTCTCGGCGTCGTGGTCTGCGCCACGGGGATCGGCGTTTCCATCGCGGCCAATAAAGTGGAAGGAATTCGCGCAGCGCTGGCGCATGATTCGCTCACCGCGCGGCGGGCGCGCGAGCATAATGACGCGAACGTGATCGCGCTCGGGGGAAAAGTCGTGGGCGAGGACGAAGCCATCGCCATCGTGCAGGAATTTCTCGGCGCGACATTTGCCGGCGGGCGCCATCAACGGCGCGTCGACAAAATCAGCGAAATGGATCGGGTACGCGAGCATCAATCATGACAGGGGTGCGGGCTCCGAAGGGCATGTGTGACAATGCCGGGCGGTGTAGCTCTCGCCTTCAGGCGAGCATGTGATTGCCTGGACAGTGCCCGCCTGAAGGCGGGCGCTACAAAACCGCTTGAACTCTGTGCAGTCCCATAAGATCTGAATCCCATGGCGATTCAGAGGCGTGGAGCCCGCAAAAACAAATGGACACCAAAATTTCACAACACATGAACCGACCGCTCCAGGAAGTCGATCCGGACATCGCCGAAGTGCTGCGCGAGGAAGGACGCCGCCAGGGCACGGGCCTCGAGCTGATCCCCTCGGAGAATTTTGTTTCCGAAGCCGTGCTGGAAGCGATGGGTTCGGTGCTCACCAACAAGTACGCCGAGGGCTATCCCGGCAAGCGCTACTACGGCGGGTGCGAATTCGCCGACCGCGCCGAGCAGCTGGCCATCGACCGCGCGAAAGCGCTTTTTGGAGCGGAGCACGCCAACGTGCAATCCCATTCGGGCACGCAGGCAAACGTTTCCGTGTACATGGCCGCGCTGCAGCCGGGCGACACGGTCCTCGGCATGAATCTCGCGCACGGCGGCCACCTGACGCATGGGCACCCGCTCAATTTTTCCGGGAAGATGTACAAATTTATTCCCTACGGCGTAAGCAAGGAAACCGAGACGATCGATTACGAGGAACTGAGCCGCCTGGCGCAAGAGCACAAGCCGAAAATGATCGTCGCGGGCGCCAGCGCGTATTCGCGCATCATCGACTTTCCGCGCATGGCAAAAATTGCGCGAGACGCCGGCGCGCTGTTTTTCGTGGACATGGCGCACATCGCGGGCCTCGTCGCCGGGGGAATGCACCCGAGCCCGGTGCCGCACGCCGATTACGTTTCGACGACGACGCACAAGACGCTGCGCGGACCGCGCGGCGGCCTGGTACTGTGCAAGGCGCAATACGCGAAGGAACTCGACCGCATCACGTTTCCGGGGACGCAGGGTGGCCCGCTCATGCACATCATCGCCGCGAAGGCCGTGTGCCTGAAGGAAGCGGCCGAGCCGGGATTCCGCGCCTACGCAAAACAAATTGTCGCCAACGCGCAAAGGCTCGCCGCCGAAATCACGAAGGCGGGCTTCCGCATCGTCAGCGGCGGCACGGACAATCATCTCTTTCTGATCGATCTGTATTCGCGCGGAATCACCGGCAAAGACGCGCAGCCTGCGCTGGACCGCGCCGGCATCACCGTGAACAAAAATTCGATTCCCTTCGATCCCACTCCGCCGATGACGGGCGGCGGCATCCGCATGGGCACTCCCGCCGTCACGACGCGCGGGATGCTCGAGCCGGACATGGCGCGCATCGCCGCGTGGATCGCCGAGGTGCTCACGCATCTGGGCGACGCCGAGCGCGAGCGGCGTATTCGCGCCGAAGTCGCGGACTTCGCCGTGCAATTCCCGCTGTACACGCGGCGCTGGGACATCGCTCCATCGCTGGCCGGGAGCCGCGGCTCCGCGCGCTGAGCGCCGGCACCGATGCGTGTTGCGATCGATATCCGGCGCGCCGGTGATTTCGGAATCGGCACTTACATCCGCAACATCGTCAACCAGTTTGCGCGCGCCGGCGACGGCACGGAATATTTGCTGATCGGCCAACAGTCGCACCTTGAGGAATTCGATCCCCTCCCTGAAAATTTCACCCTGCTCGAATATCCGTCCGAGCCGGGCTCTTTCCACACGCACCTGCATTTGCCCTTCCTGCTGCACAAGCGGGGCGTCGATCTTCTGCACATGCCCTGGTTCTATGCGCCGGCCGTGGTGCCGTCGCGCCTGGTGATCACAGTCCACGACCTGACCGACATTCTCACGCCGCCGCCCGGCATTTCGGCTACGTTTCAGGCCGGGCGATTGTTTTTCGCGCGGCGCGCACTGTCGCGGGCCGACCGCATCATCGCCGTGTCCCACTCGTCCAAGCGGGACTTGTCGCGCGTCTTTGACGTCCCGGAAGAAAAAATCGAGGTCGTCTACAACGCGCTGGACGAGCGATTCCTGCGCGAGCCAATGCCCGAGGGCGCCGACCGCATTCTGGAACGCCATGCCGTAACGGATCCCTTCGTGCTCTACGCGGGCAACATCAAGCCGCAGAAGAATCTGCCGCGCCTGATCGAAGCGTTTGCTGTCGCCAAAGCGGACCTGCGCGATCATCCGAAATATTCCAATCTGAAACTGCTCCTGATCGGCGATTCCGCGGAGGAACATTCGGACCTCCGGCGGGCCGTTCTGCGCTCGCGCGTGCAAGGCGACGTCCGCTTTCTGGGGTTCGTGCCGCATCCGGTGCTGCGTGTTTTTTATTCTCGCGCGAGCGCGTTTCTTTTTCCCTCGCTGTACGAAGGGTTCGGCCTTCCTCCGCTCGAGGCCATGGCCCACGGCGCGCCGGTGCTGACCTCGAGCGTGTCTTCGCTGCCGGAAGTTTTTTCGCAGGCCGCGCTGCTCGCGAATCCAGAAAATATTTTTGAAATCGCGCGCGGGATCCGCCAAATCCTCACCGAAGACGTCTTGCGCGAAACGCTGGTGCGCCGCGGTTACGAACTCGTGCAGAAATATTCGTGGGAGCGATCGGCGGAGCAAGTGCGCGAAGTGTACCGTTCCGTGGTGGCCGGCGAGCCGGTCAAATCCACGGTGTAGGGACCGAAAAGCTCAACACAGAGAAAAATGAGAGGTCGGGCCGGAGCCTTCGTTAGAGATCTCGTTTCGAGGGTTGATAGTCGGAGATCGAAGATTCTGGAGCCCACTCGGCGCCTGGGTTCTTCTTTTGTTCGACTTCGTCCACTTTCATCCAGGTTTCGATGGAACTGAGGTCAGCATTTCTAGCCGCCTTGCCGAGATCCATCTTGATTCTTCGCCGCATCCGAATTGCGAATATCCAGCTCGAAACGCCGATACCTATAGCTGTCACTGAAGCGACCGCATACCAAAATCCCATCGCTGCTAAGTGAGTGATAAGATAGTCTGGGTCATTTCTTAGGAGTAGATACATACAATAATGGTATCATTGTTTAATTCCCGCCCCTACGATTTCGAGCGGGCACGCCCTGCCATCACGGATCGAAAATGCGCGGATCGGGTTCGGCGCTTCCGCTAGCAGCGTAATGATGAAGTAGGCCTGCTCAGGGTAGCCGGCGTATTCGATGTCGGTTGGAGACGGGGTGTTTTCCGTGGAAAGGTGGGAATGGTACTGCCCCAGGTGGGTCAATCCCTTCTTGCGCAGGTCCCGAAACATCTCAAACAGTTCCCGCGGCGCGATTTCGTATGCCGTCGCGCTCGCAAGAGCATTCGTCGCCGGATAAATCTCCGTGATCACGCCGTCGCGACCCGCGAGCATGCCGCAACATTCGATGCGCGGCTCACGGCGCGCGTGCGCAAGCATTTCGTTCAGAATTTCCTGGCGCACCCGGACGGAATCGGCCATGCGCCTGAGTGTACCTCAAGCCGCATGGCCGAATCAGAATCGGTGTGATTTGCGGGGAGACGCGGCCGGAGATCAGGCGGTCACATTCAGGCTGCCGGTACTCGACGGCACAGCCGCGCTGGAGGCTCCGCTCGATCCCGCCGCAACGAAACCGCCGATTTGTTGAAGGTCGTTCTGAAGCGCCGCAAAATCCGACTGAGCTCCCGAAAGATTCCCCGCCTGCAAATCTTGCGCCAGCGCGCTGAAAGCCTGGTTCACCGGATTGGTCTGCTGGGAAGAAGAGGCGGAAGACTGCGCACTTTCCGCGTGATGATGGTGATGGCCGTGATGGCCGGCTACTTGTTGACTTGAATTCTGCTGCGCGTCTTGTTGAACGGTTGTGTAATCTTGCTGCGCTGCCTGCAAGTTCCCGGACTGCAGATCCTGCCCCAACTGGGCGAATGTCTTCACTGCCGCGCTGGCGCCTGGGGCGGAATTGTTTTGAGCTATGGTCGAGAGATCTTGCGACAATGTGGTGAAATCGGACTGCGCCTGCGTCAGATTTCCAGATTGCAAATCCTGCCCCAATTGCTGAAACTCAGTCTTGATTTGCTGAAACGGGGACGTTGTATTCTGAGAGCTCTGCGTATTCTGAGCCGCGCCGGAAAACAAATTACTGCTAAGGGTCCCGATAATGGACATTTTTCACCTCTTCACAAAATTTAAGGACTTAATCAGATTCAAGTAGTCAAAGCTAGGCTCAAGTATTGTATCGGCAAATGCTTACGGAACTTTAACCAGCAACACATGAAATAAATCGTCACTGTTTGTTGGGCAAGTGGCACGCCAAATCTGCCGGCGTGCCGAAGAATAACTAATCCACCGGATCTAAACGCGTTGCGCCTTGCAAGAGCTCTTGGCAAATTTTTCCGGTCCAAACCATTGGGCAAGAAATGCGCGTTATTACGGCAGACTTTACCGCTGCCCCATCTTGGGGCACTCACATTCAATTGAGTTTCAGATGCCCGGAATGAGGCCTTCGTGGCGCCGGCATCTTGCCGGCGGTTTTCCAGCGCGAGAAGCGGGCACAGAGCCGGCGAGACGCCGGTGCTACGAAAATCATTTCTTCGACTTGGTAGAACTCCTCAGAGAAGGAATCACTCTCGCGGGCATGTATCCAAAAGAAACAGCGTCCCGGCCAGCCCGGGACGCCGTAGAAAAACGGTTTTTGAAAAACGCGCTACGCTTTTTGCGCGGCGCGCCGCAGAAATGTGGGAACGTCAAGATCATCCGCGGCCTTCGTATTCTCCTGGTGAATGACTTCGTTGACGGCGGGACGCGGCGCCTCCTGCGGAATTTCCTGCGGCTCCACGGCTATTTCCTCCTCGCGCCCGGCCTTCCACGTCTTGGGCAGATAAGAAGGTTTCTGATGCGGCTGCCGGCGAGCGGCCTCGCGGAATCCCGCGGCGATGACGGTGATCTTCACTTGCTCCTTCATGTTCTCGTCCAGGACGGCGCCGAAAATAATGTTGGCGTTCTCGTGCGCGGCCTTTTCGATCACGGAAGAAGCTTCGTGGACTTCGCTGAGCGTGAGGCTGGACGATCCGCAGATGTTGATCAGGATGCCCTGCGCGCCCTGAATCGAATTGTCCTCGAGCAGCGGGCTGTTGATCGCGCGCGTCGCGGCGTCGACCGAGCGGTTCGCCCCGGAAGCCACGGCCGTCCCCATCACGGCGTATCCCTGTCCTTGCATGATGGTGCGAACGTCGGCGAAGTCGCGGTTGACGATGCCGGGAATGGTGATGATGTCGCTGATGCCCTGCACGGCCTGGCGCAGGACGTCATCGGCGATCCGAAACGCCTCGAAGAAGCTCGTACCCGCCTCGACGGTTTCGAGCAGCCGCTCGTTGGGAATCACGATGACCGTGTCGACGCTGCCGATCAGTTCCGAGAGCGCCTGCTCGGCCTGCTGCTGCCGGCGCTTGCCTTCAAATAAAAACGGCTTGGTGACGACCGCGACGGTCAAAGCGCCGAGTTCGCTGGCGAGCGAAGCGACCACCGGCGCCGCGCCGCTCCCCGTGCCGCCGCCGAGGCCCGTGGTAAGAAAAATCATGTCCGAGCCTTCGAGCGCTTCGATGATTTTGTCGGTGTCCTCGAGCGCCGCCTTGCGGCCGATCTCGGGATTCGCGCCCGCGCCGAGACCCTTGGTGAGCTTGCCGCCCAGTTGCAATTTGACGGGCGCCTGCGAGAGCTTGAGCGCCTGCAAATCGGTGTTGGCCGCGATAAATTCGACGCCTTCGACCTTGGCGCGGATCATGCGGTTGACGGCGTTGCATCCGCCGCCGCCGACCCCGATCACCTTGATCTTCGCGCCCTGTTGAACTTCCTCGCTGAATGAAATCCGGATTCCCGCGTCTTTCGCCATTTCGGTTCCTCCACCAAAAAATTGGCCCTGCCCAGCCGGAGTCTTGCGCATCACGCTCCGGCGAACATGCTTTTGATTTTTCCTACAAACGTGGCCGGCTTCAGGGGCGCCTGGCGCCGGGCTCGCGCGCCGTAAAGAAGCAGGCCGACAACCGTTGCGTACTCGGGCCGGGAAAGCATCAGGGGCATCCCTTCGAGCCCGCGGGGAACGGCCACGCGCGCGGGCAAATGGAACATGCCCTCGGCCAGTTCGACGAGCCCCTTGAGATGCGCCCCTCCGCCGGTCAATACAAGTCCGGCGGGAATCAGCGATGTAAAACCGCCGCGCTGCAATTCGTCGCGAACGAGCGACAGCAATTCCTGCGCTCGCGGTTCCACAATTTCGTTCAGCATCCGCGTGAACACGGTGCGCGGAGGACGGTCGCCGACGCTGGCGATTTCGATCGCCTGGTCCTCCACAATCAAATCCTTGAACGCGCAGCCGTGCTCGCGCTTAATTTTTTCCGCCTCGGGAATCGGCGTGCGCAGCCCGACCGCAAGATCGTTCGTGAAATGATCGCCGCCCACGGGAATGGCCGCCGCATGGCGCAGCATGCCGTTGCCGAAGACCACCAGTTCTGTCGTCCCGCCGCCGATATCGAGCAGGCAGCAGCCCAGTTCGCGCTCATCCTGCGTGAGGCAGGATTCCGCCGAAGCCAGCGGCTCCAGAACCGTGTCCGCCACTTCCACGCCCGCCTGGTTGATCGCGATCACCAGATTCTGCATGGCCGAAGCCGAGGACGTCACGAGATGGACGTTCACTTCCAGACGGCCGCCGATCATGCCGAGCGGATCGCGAATATTATCATGAGCGTCGAGCAGAAATTCCTGCGGCAGGACGTGCAACACCACGCGATCCTCGGGAAGCGAGATATTGCGCGCCGCGTCCACGGCATGGTGAACGTCGTCGCGATTGATGTCCCGCGCCCGGTGTCCCAGCGTGATGCCTCCGCGGCTGTTCACTCCGCGAACGTGGCTGCCGGCCACGCCAGCGATGACTCGCTCGACGGGCACTCCGGCAACGCCTTCGGCCTCTTCAATCGCGCGCCGCACCGAGGTCGCCGCAGCTCCGATGTTGGCAATGACTCCCTTGCGCAAGCCTTTGGATTCCGCCGCGCCCATGGCCACAAACTTTGCGCCCGTGTCGGTTAACTCGCTGATGATGGCGCACGTCTTCGTGCTGCCCACATCCAACGCGACCAGATACTTTTCTTTTTTTGTCAACCCGCCGCTCCTTCTACCCAACGCCTGCCCGGGCTGTGCGCGCGCCCAGGGCGATAATTTTCAAATTCCAGCTAGTGCTTCTTCCGCGCGACTCCAACGTGGTGGGGCACGCGCTGCGCCACGGTCAGGGGCGCTCGCTGCACCACGTTGGCCGCGATGGTCTTCGATTCCGGATTCACCACCACCTGCCGCGCGAACCGCAAATCCACCGAATCGACGCTCCCGGCGCTGGCCCGCCACTGGTCGATATTTTCCGCGAGCAAGTGATACCGGTTGCCAAAATCGGAATCGCCGAAGTGCACGAGAATCGGCGAAGCGTTGCCCGACGCTGTCCCCATTCCGGTGAGCGTCGCGCGCAAATCGGAAGCTTCGGAAATATCCGCCTCGCTGACGTGATCGGCCGCGCCGGGCTGAGCCCGTTCGATCTCCTTCATGAACTGCACGTACAAATTCATGTGTTGCTCGCGCGTTGCTCGGGGCGTCACTTCGCCAATCCCGCTCACGACCGGAAACTTGAATTCCCCCTCGACTGGACGATCGAGGATCACGCCTTGCGCGTCCACCAGGGAAAGGTCGCTGCCCGTGCGCAGAAACGCGACGGGTGTGCGCTCGGTGATCTCCACGCGAATCCGGTTGGGCATCACGCGCTGGACGTGGGCCTCCTCGACCCAGGCGAGCGACTCGATCGCCTCGCGCCGCTCCGTGAGCGGAACGCGCACCACGCTGCGGCCCAGGTCCGCCGAAAATTTTTCGGTGATTGCATCCGGCGGCACGAACCGGTTGCCCCGGACCTCAATCTGGTTGGCGCTCACCAGCGCAACGCCGGGGGAATACAGCAAATAGGTCACGCCTTCGTACAGCCCGAACCCCACGGCAAGCGCGGCGATTCCGCCCACCAGGATGCGGCGGTAGAGCGGCCACGCTTTGCGGCTGAATTTTCGCTTGCGTATTTCCACCGGCTTTTGCCGGCGGAGATACTTCGGCTCGTCTTCAGCCAGCGCATCCGCGGGAAGATAATCGGGTTCCGCGCTCATCGTTTTCTCACCGGGCCTTCACCGGCCCTTCCACACAATCACTTCTTCTTCGAGTTCCACGCCGTAGCGGTCGCGCACGCGCTCGCGAACATCCGCAATCAGCGCAAGCATATCGGCTGCCGATGCATGTCCGGCGTTGATGAAAAAATTGGCGTGACGGTCGCTGACGCGGGCATCGCCGACCGAGTGGCCCTTCAGGCCCAGCTCGTCGATCATGCGTCCGGCGGACCCGCCCGGCGGATTTTTGAAAATACAGCCTGCGCTTTTTTGATTGAGCGGCTGACTGGCTCGCCGCTTCTCATTGCAGATGCGAATTCCTTGAAGTATCTCGCTATACGGTTTGGACGGAAGTTCCAGTCGCACCGAGAGCATAATATCATCGGGAGCAAAAGATGTGTGCCGGTATTCAAAATTTATTTCAGCCCCTCGGAGGGTCTCGATCCGGCCTGTGCCCGCCCGGTACACCCGCACTTCGCGGACAAACGTTCCGATCTGGGTGCCGTAGGCGCCCGCGTTCATCCGAAGCGCGCCTCCGATGGATCCCGGGCACGCCGATCAGGCCTTCCATGCCGCCCAGATCGTGCTTCGCGCACGTGGTGACTGTACGCCCGAGGTCGGCGGCGCAGTCCACGAAGACGCTAGTGCCTTCAAACCGCACGTCCGGGTCCTGCCGCGCAAGTTGCAGGATCACCCACGGGAGTTCGCCGTCCGGCAAGAGAACGTTGCTGCCTCCGCCGAGGAAGCGGTGCGGAACGCCTGCCTGTTTCAGCAGATGAATCAACTCCGGCAAGGATTCGTGCTTGCGAATCAGTAAAACGTCGGACGTGCCACCAATCTCAAGAGAAGTTTTGGCCGCGAGGGACACGCCTGCCTTGTGCTCGACGCCCAGTGCGCCGATGGCCGCGATCAATTTGGCATCGCTAATCCGCATGTCTCACCGCGGGTTTTAGTAGCACAGACTTCAGTCTGTGGGTTTTCGTGCGATAACCCAAGATGTATCCTTCGGCTCGTTGACGTCTGCTTGGCGACGAATTGTCATACGGATGCCGAGCCCTGATGGAAATCCACAGACTGAAGTCTGTGCTACTTGTGGCCTTAACTACCATGATGCAACGACACCCTCGCTCCCAACAGAATCGCAAGCTCCCCCGGCGCGCGGCTCACGTTGCCCGCGCCGATCGTGAGGATCGCGTCTCCGGGCCTGCGCGGCGCGGAGCAATTCCTCGATTCCCTCTTGCATGGAGCTGTGAAAGACGGCGTTCTTGTGGCCGGCGGCGCGAATCGCCTCCGCGAGAGCCTGCCCGGTGATGCCGGGAATGGGCTGCTCGCCCGCGGCATAGATGTCCATCAACACGACCATGTCGGCCTGATTGAAGGCGCGGCAAAATTCATCCCACAGGTGCTTGGTGCGCGTGTAGCGGTGCGGCTGGAACAGAACCAGGAGGCGCTCGAAATGGCAGCCGCGCGCCGCTTCGAGCGTGGCGCGAATTTCGACGGGATGGTGGCCGTAATCGTCGATCAAGGTAATGTTGTTGATCACGCCCTTGACGTCAAACCGCCGGCCCACTCCTGCAAATTCCTCGAGTCCCACGCGGATTAATTCGGAGGGCACATTCAGATAGAGCGCGACGGCCGCGGCGGCTGCGGCATTGCGCACATTGTGGATCCCCGGAGGCCCGTTCAAGTGAAATTTCCCGAGATCGTCGCCGCGATAAGTCAGGCGAAATTCGCTCTCGAGCCCCAGCAATTCGATGTCGCTGATCACGAGGTCGGCCTGGCTCGAAGTGCCGTAGGTGATGACCGGGCGCTTCACGTTCGGAATGATGGCCTGCACGTTCGGTTCATCGAGGCACAGAACGGCGGCGCCATAGAACGGCACGCGATTGACGAACTGCGTGAAAGTTTCCTGAATTTCCTCGAGAGTTTTGTACGTGTCCAGATGCTCGCGGTCGATGGTCGTCACCACCGCGACGACCGGCGCGAGCAGCAGGAAGGTGCGATCGCTCTCGTCGGCCTCGACGACCATGTATTCGCCGCGCCCCAGGCGGGCGGTCGAGCCGATGTGGTTCACGCGGCCGCCCACGACAAATGTGGGATCGAGCCCGGCCGCGGCCAGAACGCTCGCCGTCATCGACGTTGTAGTGGTCTTGCCGTGCGCTCCGGCGATGGCGATTCCGTATCTCAGGCGCATCAATTCGGCGAGCATTTCCGCGCGCGGAATGACCGGAATTTTCAAGCGGTGCGCCTCGACGATTTCGGGGTTGTCCGCGCGAATCGCCGAGGAAACCACCACGACGTGCGCGCCTTGCACTTGTTCCGGCCGGTGGCCTTCAAAAATCTCGGCGCCCAAATTCATCAGGCGTTCGGTGATCGGCGAGGATTTTGCATCCGAGCCGGAAACCGAATAGCCCAGCGTGAGCAATACTTCGGCGATTCCGCTCATTCCGATCCCGCCGATGCCGACGAGGTGAATGCGCTTGAAATTGTGGAACGCCACCATCATGAGCGGGACACCCCTTCGATCAGGTTCACGATTTCCTGCACCGCATGCGGCTTCGCGAGACGCCGCGCATTCGCCGCCATCGATTCCAGCTCGCCGGGCCGGTCGAGCAATCCAAAAATTTCCTGTGTAAGGCGTTCCGCGGTGAGCTGGGGCTCCGGGATGAGCCGCGCCGCGCCGGCCCGTTCCATTTCCTGGGCGTTGCGCAACTGGTGGCTGTCTGTGGATGCGCCGAAGGGGATGAAGATGGCGGCGCGTCCGGCGGCGGCGACTTCGGCGGCTGTGATGGCGCCCGCGCGGCAGACGATCAGATCGGCCTGGGCAAATCTTTCCGCCATGTTCCCGATGAAGGGCAGAACCTCCGCGTTGATTTCACGCCGTGCATAGGCCACGCGCACAGCATTATAGTCGCGTTCCCCGGTTTGGTGAACGATCGAGATGCGATTCTTGTTGCGCGGCCAGCAAATCGGCGGAGTCCACCAGCGTGCGGTTGATGATGAGCGCGCCCTGGCTGCCTCCGGTGATCAGGAGATGAAATGGTTCCGCGGGAGCGCGCGGAGAAATCGCGAAAAATTCCGCGCGTACTGGAATTCCCGTCAGAGTCGCTTTGCTTCCCCAAAGCTTCGTCGGCGTTTCGTAGGCCGTGGCGATGCGCGTCACCATGCGGGCCAGCACGCGATTGGTGAACCCAGGCTCCGCATTCGGCTCGAATACGACGGTTGGCAAGCCGCGCAGCACCGCGGCGAGCATCATCGGTCCGGCAGCGTATCCTCCAACTCCCAACGCCGCCGCAAACCGGTGCCTGCGCAGAATCGAGAACGAATCCCACATCGCCGGAACGAGTTTCGCAGTATTGCGCGCGAGTTTCATCCCGCCAATGCCTTTGAGCCCCGCCGAGCGAATCGTCTCGAGCGGAAACCCCGCCTCGGGCACCAGGCGCGCTTCAATCCCGCGTTGCGTTCCGACGAACACGACTTCCCTTTCTCCTTCCCGCGACATCCATTCCCGGGCGACGGCGAGAGCCGGAAACACATGGCCTCCCGTTCCGCCGCCTGCAATCAACAGTTTCAAAGTGGCGCAGACTTTAGCCTGTGGGTTTTGAACCTCGCAGGGCGCAACCCCGCAGGCTGAAGCCTGCGCCACTTCAATCCGCCTGCCGGCTGATATTCAGCAGAATGCCGGTGGCCAGCAGCATCACCAGCAGGCTCGACCCGCCATAGCTGATGAACGGCAGCGGAATCCCTTTGGTCGGCATCATCCCCAGCACGACACCGAGATTGATCATGGTCTGGCTCAGAATCATCACCGTAATGCCCAGCGCGGCGAAGCGGCCGAATTCGTCCGTGGTCTTGAACGCGGAACGAATCCCGCGCCAGCCATAAATCGCAAACAAGGAAAGCACGATTGCTCCGCCAATGAATCCTAGTTCTTCGCACAAGACCGCGAAAATAAAATCCGTATGCGCTTCGGGCAAATAAAATAATTTTTGCTTGCTCTCCATCAAGCCGACGCCGGTGAAACCGCCCGACCCGACTGCGATGAGGGATTGCAACAACTGAAAGCCGCGGCCCTGCGGGTCCGCCGTCGGATTCAGGAACGCAATGACGCGCTCCAGGCGATACGGCACGCGCACGATCAGCAAATAAATAACCGGAATGGCAGCGAGGCCGGCGCCGACAATGTATTTCCCGTTCAGCCCCGCGACATACAGCATCGCCACCGCGATGATGAATATTTCCACCGCCGTGCCCAGGTCCGGCTCGAGCACCACCAATCCGACCAGCACGAGCACGGGCCCGATCGCCGGCAGGATCGTGCGCCTCCAGTCGTTCATGCCGAATCCCTCCGGGCGCCTGCGCCTTTCGAGAAACCACGCCAGATAAAAAATCACGGCGAGCTTGGCGAGCTCGGAAGGCTGCAGGTTTGCCGGGCCCAGCTGAATCCAGCGATGCGTCCCGTGCGACTTATCGAGAAAGAAAACGCCGGCCAGCAACGCGAGCACGCCAAACAGTGCGGTGAAAATCACTTCCGGCCTGCGCAGCTTGCGATAGTCCAGATTCATCACGGCCATCATTCCGCCGAGTCCGAGTGCCAGCCAGAGAAGCTGGCGCAGCAGGAAGTGCGAGCCGTTACCGTATTCGTCGCGCGCCGTGACGGCCGAAGCGCTGAACACCATGAGCGCGCCGATCAGGCACAAGGCCAGCGTCGAGCCGAACATCCATCGGTCGGTTTGGAGTTGCCGTGGCATCCTCGGAGCCCTTTCAATTTGTCGCGTTTCAAAAGAGCAAAATCATTCTCATTTTGTCATTCTGAGCGAAGCGAAGAATCTCTCCGTTCTGGCATTCAAACCGCAGAGAGATTCTTCGCTTCGCTCAGAATGACAACTCAACTTTTGAGACGAGTCGCTCTCCTTACGCCGCGTTTTTTTTCTCGAGTTCGCGGACGAGTTGTTTGAAGACGCGCCCGCGCTGCTCGAAATTTTCAAACTGGTCGAAGCTCGCGCAAGCCGGCGCCAGCAGGACGATGTCTCCGGGCCGCGCGTGCCGTGCGGCGATTTCCACGGCGCGCGCCAGCGTCTCGGCGCGCTCCACGGGGATGACGCCGGCAATTTCCGTTTCGATCTTTTCCGCCGCACTGCCGATCAAGAGCGCCATGCGCGCGTGGCCGCGCAGCGCCTGGCGAAGAATCCTGTAGTCGCTGCCCTTGTCCTTGCCGCCCAGAATCACCAGCACGTTTCCCGGAAATGCGTCGAGCGCCTTGAGCGTAGCATCGACGTTGGTGGCCTTCGAGTCGTTGAAATATTCCACGCCGGAAATCGTGGCGACATATTCGATCCGGTGCTCCACTCCCGCGAAGGTGCGCACGCCTTCCGCAATCGCAACCGGCTCGGCCCCGGCGAGCCTCGCGGCGGTGGCGGCGGCCAGAACATTTTCGATGTTGTGGCTCCCGCGGAGACCAATGTCCTTGCGCACCAGGAGAACGGTCTCGGTCCCATCGCACCGGAAAACAATTTCATCGCCGCGAAGATAGCAGCCGCTCGCCACGCGTTTCGCGCGGCTGAAATAAAATACCCGCGGTTCAGCGGGCGCATATTGCGGAGCCACGGCATCGTCCGCGTTGATGACCGCGGCGTCTTCCGCCCTTTGATTTTCAAACAGGCGGGCCTTGGCGCGGCCATAGGCTTCGATCGATCCGTGGCGGTCCAGGTGATCCGGCGTGACGTTGAGAAGCACGCCAATGTCCGGACGAAACGCGGAAATGGATTCCAGCTGAAAGCTGCTGGCCTCGACCACCGTAAAGCTCGCGTCGCTCGAAAGGTCCACGCGCGAAATCAGCGGCGTGCCGATATTCCCCGCGATCTGCACAGGCAGCCGCGCGGTTTGCAGGATGTGGCCGATGAGCGAAGTGGTCGTGGTCTTGCCGTTCGAGCCCGTGATGCAAATGAGCCGCCCGCGCAAAAACCGCCAGGCCAGTTCGATTTCGCTCCATACGGGAACACCGATCGCGCGCGCGGCGGCCAGCGCCGGCATCATCGGCGGCACGCCGGGACTCGGCACGATCAAATCCTGCTCAGCAAAAGTTTCGGCGCGGTGACCGCCTAACTCGAGAGTGACGCCCGCGGCTCGCAGCTTCGCCGCCGTTTCCGCGATTTCCGCCTCAGGCCGGGACTCGGTTGCGGTAACGTGCGCCCCGCGTTCCGCGCAGAACAGCGCCGTGGCGATGCCCGTGCGCGCGAGCCCCACCACCAGCACCTTTTTCCCTCCGAGTTCGATGACCGGTTTCAACGGTTACCTCAATTTGAGCGTCGTCAATGAAAACAGCGCAAACACCAATGCCACGATCCAAAACCGCACGATCGTTTTCGATTCGCTCCATCCCCCCAGCTCGAAATGATGGTGCAGAGGAGACATCCGAAAAATGCGCTTGCCGGTCAAGCGGAAAGACAAGACCTGCAGGATGACGGAAAGCGCTTCCAGCACAAAAACGCCACCGACAAAAAACAGCAGGATCTCCTGCTTGATGGCGACGGCAACCATTCCGATCGAGCCGCCCAGCGCGAGCGAGCCGACGTCGCCCATGAACACTTCGGCGGGATGCGCGTTGTACCA
The DNA here is from genome assembly GCA_963832265.1 of uncultured Acidobacteriota bacterium. Lineage (GTDB taxonomy): Bacteria > Acidobacteriota > Terriglobia > Acidiferrales > UBA7541 > Palsa-360. The sequence continues at coordinate 254,210 of CAWHTN010000020.1, read as the reverse complement.
AAGAAATCCGAGGGACGACCCGACGAGCGCGCCGCAAAAAATCGTGAGCTCGCCCACCTGTGGCAGGTGCGGGATATCCAGATACTCCGAGAACCGCGCGAAGCTGGTCACATACGTCAGAACGGTGAGCGCCCCGGCGGCGACCACCACGCACCCTATCGCCAGCCCGTCCAGCCCGTCCGTGAGATTCACGGCGTTGGAAGATCCGACGATGACCAGCGCCACAAAGATCAAAAACGGGAAATAGGAAAGCCACCAAAAATATTGCGTGGAGAGAAGCGAATGGATCACCAGGTCCGGATGAAAATTCTTGAAAAATGGAACGCTCAGTTGCGTGGAGTAGATGCCGCTGGCCGTGAGCGACAGCAGAGTGACGGCCAAGCCGCAACTCGCGACAATCTGCAGCGAAAATTTGCGCTTGCCGGTCAATCCGAGATTTCTTTTCTTCATCACTTTGCTGTAATCGTCGATGAACCCGATGATCCCGAACACGAGCATGGTGAGAACAGCGAGCCACACGTAGGCATTTTCCAGATCGCCCCACAGCAACGTGGGAATGACCGTTGAGCCCACGATCAAAACGCCGCCCATCGTCGGCGTTCCGGCTTTGGCCTGATGGCTCTTCGGTCCTTCTTCCCGGATGAACTGGCCGATTTGCAGTTCGCGCAGCCGCTGGATCACCCAGGGGCCGAGCACCAGGGTGATCAGCAGAGCCGTCAGGCTGGCCAGCGCCGTGCGGACAGTGATGTAGCGGAACACGTTGAGCGCGTGAAAATAGGGCTGCAGCACGTGGTAGAAGAGGTAGAGCAGCATCTCAGGCACGCTCCTTGGGCGTGCCGCTCGCAAAGGAAGCAGCCGGTTCGGTATTTGCGCGCGCGAAACGGGAATCGAACGCTTCGACGATGCGTTCCATTTTCACGCCGCGCGAACCCTTCACCAGAAGAATGTCTCCGCGCTTGATTAAATTTCCAACGAACACGCGGGCTTCCACGGACGAAGAGAAAAATTTTGCTTGCGCGGCCGGATGCCCGGCTTCGACGGCGCCGCGAACGAAATTTTCCGCGTCGCCCTGTACGCCGATAATCCAGTTGAGTTTTCCGGTGGCCGCAACCGCGCGTCCCGCCTCTCGATGCAATTCGGCGGAAGTGGGACCAAGCTCCAACATTTCGCCGGCGGCAAGAATGTGCCGCCCAGTTGCCGGAGTGCTTGTGAGTAGCTCGACCATCGCCGCAAGCGCCACAGGATTCGAGTTGTAGCAATCATTGATCACCGTAAATCCCGCGTCGTACTGAACGACGCGGCCGCGCATTCCGGTGGCCTCCAATTTCGGGAAAATTTCCCGGGCCTCCTCCGCCCCCACGCCCCAGACGCTCGCCGCGGCGAGCGCAGCCAGTGCGTTTGAAATATTGTGGCGCCCGGCAAGAGGCAGGCTCAGCCGCGCGCGCCCCTCCGGACCCAGAAAATCAAATTCGCTTCCGTTCAAGCCGCGGTCCTGAATATTTTCCGCGCGGAAATCGGCGCGCTCGGCGACGCCAAATGTCACGACGCGCCCAGGCGCAACTTGCGCGAATCGTCGCCACGAGCGGATCATCGGCATTCAATACGGCGACGCTTTCGCGGCCCGCGAGCCCTTCGATCAATTCGCGTTTGGCCAGCGCAATTTCTTCCAACGAAGCGAAAAATTCCAGATGCACCGGCGCGACGCGCGTGACGACACCCACATCCGGACGCGCAATTTCCGCCAAACGCTTCAATTCCCCCGCATGGGACATCCCCAATTCCACGACGGCGGCTTCGTCCGCTTCCTCCAGCCGCAGCAATTGCAGCGGCAGCCCGTACTCGTTGTTCAGATTGCCTTCCGACTTCAGTACGCGGAACCGCGCGGCCAGCAGCGCCGCCAGAATTTCCTTCGTTGTGGTTTTTCCAGCCGACCCGGTAACCGCTGCCAGGCGCCGCCCCCATCGCGTTCGTACGGCTTGCGCGACGCCCTGGAGCGCGGCGAGCGTGTCCGGAACCGCAAGCAGCTTCGACCGGTACGGCTCGGCAAATCCGGACAGCCGGTCCGCCGCCACGACAGCGGCCAGCGCGCCGGCATCCAGGGCCGCCACGACAAAATTGTGTCCATCGTGACGCGGTCCGTGTATCGCGACGAATAGCTCGCCGTGAGCCACGGTCCGAGAATTAATCGAGACACCGGCCAACCGGGCCACGGCGTCGACGCCTCCGGGCGGCGTAACACCCAGAGCGCCAGCCACTTCTTCAACCGTCCACCGCATAGCGTCCTCAAGGGGCTGGGCTTCACTGGTCTGGGTTCACCCTTGGATCAGCGTCCCTTATGAATAGAGAGCACTTTCAATGCCGCAAGCTTGCAATCAAGTCATTCACCGGTAGGGGCACGTGCATGCCGTGCCCCTACCGCCAATACACCATCAATCGCCGCCAAAACCGCGATGGCGCAGAACTGCCCGCGCTACTTCGCGATCGTCAAACTCAATCGTGCGGTCGCGCAGGACCTGATAGGTTTCGTGCCCTTTGCCGGCAAGGAGCACGATGTCGCCGGATCGCGCCTCGTCCAGCGCCACCTCGATCGCCTTCTGCCGATCCAGCTCAACGAACAGTTTCGCCTTGGTGCGTTGCACGCCCACAATGACGTCATTGATGATAAGGAGCGGGTCTTCGCTCCGCGGATTGTCCGAAGTCAGCACAACGATTTCGCTCGCGCGGCCCGCCGCCTCTCCCATAAGAGGACGCTTGGTGCGGTCGCGATCCCCGCCGCAGCCAAACAGAGTGATGATGCGGCCATCGGGATTCAGTCCCTCGCGGTAGCAAGCAGATTGCGCAGCGCGTCATCGGTGTGCGCGTAATCCACGACCACGAGAAAGGGCTGTCCCACTTCGATACGCTCGAAGCGGCCAGGCACGGCTGAAAGCTGCGCGATTCCCAGGGCGATGACTTCTCTGGGAAGAGCGAGTGCCACTCCGGCACCGATGGCTGCCAGGATGTTGTACACATTGGGCCGGCCGACCAGCCTCGATCGAATCTCGATTTTCCCAGCGGGAGTTTCAGCAGTGAACTCGATGCCGGAAAGGGAAAGCGATGGTTTGCGCATTGTGATGTCCGCGCCGGGCTCAAGGCCGTACGTCAGCGTCCGCGAAGCCAGCCCCGCGAGCCTTCGCCCATATTCATCGTCGATATTCGTCACGCCTGTGGCCGGGGGCGGGGCGCCCGTGCCTTCAAACAAGCGGCGCTTGGCCGCGAAGTAGTCTTCAAGAGTCTTGTGATAATCGAGATGATCACGCGTCAGATTGGTGAAAATTGCGACCGCGAACGGGCAGCCCCACAAACGGTCCAGCGCCAGCGCATGCGAGCTGGCTTCGAGCACCGCGTGCGTGCCTCCCGCGCGAACGATTTCGGCCAGGTGTTTCTGAAGTTCGAGCGATTCAGGCGTGGTGTTTGGCGCAGGGCGAGACTCACGCACCAGCCGGTAGCTAATCGTGCCAAAGAGCCCGACTTCGCATCCCGCCGCGCGCAGGATCGAATCCACCAAATAGGAAGTCGTGGTCTTGCCGTTCGTCCCTGTCACGCCGATGAGCTTCAACACTTCCGCGGGACGCGCATAATAATTGCCTGCGGAAATTGCCAGCGCTTTGCGCGCATTCGGAACTTGTATCCACGGAAATTCCGCCGGAAGCGTCCCGGGGTTCGCCTCCTCGCTGATGACGGCGACTGCCCCGCGCCCCACGGCGTCAGACACGAACTTATTGCCGTCGGTTTTTTCTCCGCGAATCGCAACGAACAAAGTCTCAGGTCTCACCAGGCGGCTGTCATAGGAAAGTCCCGAAATTTCCAAGTCGCCGTGCGCGGCCCCGTCGCGCGTATCGACGCCCCTCAACAACTTCGCCAGCCGCATGGCGGCGCGTGCTGTTCCTGCCGGTGTCATATGTGCTTCGCTTTCGTCTTTCTCCGCCACAATTCCTGCCTTCACTTTCACTTCGCTTTTGCCCGGGCCGCCGCCGATAACAGGGACGCATCGCGGGCAAATTGCACGGTGATCCTGCTCCCTCGGCGAATCGTGGCTCCGGGATCCGGAGATTGCTCTGTTGCGATGCCCGTCCCGACCAAAACGGGAGTCAGCCCCATTTTCAGGCACTCCTGGGTCACATCTCGTACGGTTTTTCCCAGGAGTTGCGGCGCGGGCACTCCGTCACCTTCCGCGATCTCCACCGTGGGCGCAGCGGCAGCGGGCGCGGATTGTGGAATCGCGGGAGCGGGATCATCCACCGCAGCGTCCATCGGCGCCTGCACAGGATCGAAGTCGCTCGCGTCCGCCAAATTATCGTCCTTCTCATGCGCGGCCTGTGCGCGGCTCGCACGGAGTGTTTCCGCGGACACAGGGACGTCGTGCGGCACGTCCAGGTATGCGAGCACTTGCTGCGAGACTCGCTTGAACACGGGCGCGGCCACCTGGCCGCCTTCGTGCGCACCAGCCGGCGAATCGAGCTGCACGTAGACCGTGACCGCAGGCGTGTTGATCGGCGCGAAGCCCACGAACGATGCGATCAAATCATGAGTGGAATAACGCCCCGTCTCCGGATCGTATTTCTGCGCGGTGCCAGTTTTTCCCGCCGAAGTGTAACCATCCAGCTGGGCCTTTTTACCGGTGCCGCCCAACACGACGCCTTCGAGCATGCGGCGCATGGACGCCGCCGTCGTTTCCTTAATGACGCGGCGCGGTTCTGGCTCCTGTGCTTCGATCACTTGATTGCCATGGCGCTGCTCGTGGACGATGTGCGGCCTGACGATCAGCCCGCCATTCGCCATGGCTGACACCGCCGTGATCATCTGCAACGGCGTGACCCCAACTTCCTGGCCCATGGAAATCGAACCAACCGAGACCGGCGTCCAGTTTTCGAGGCGGCGGAGTTTCCCGCGGCTTTCACCAGGCAAATCCACGCCTGTAGGCTGCCCGAAGCCGAAATCGCGGATGTAGTCATAAAATTTGGGCGCTCCAAGGCGCAAACCGACTTTGATCGCGCCGACGTCGCTCGAGTATTGGAGAATCTGCGAAACGGTGAGCAGACCGTACGCCTTGTGATCGCGAATGCGGTGGCCCGCGATATAGATCGCGCCGTTCTGGCAATCGACGACATCGTCCGGATTCGTAACGCCCTGATCGATGGCGGCGGAAAGCGTCACAATTTTGAAGACGGAGCCCGGCTCGTACAGTGAACTCGCCGCGCGATCGACGCGCGCTTCAGGAAGGCTGTCCTTCGCCGCATTGGGATTGAACGTCGGCCAGTTCGCAACCGCCAGCAACTCACCGGAATTCGGATTTTCCACGATGACGGTTCCGGACTTCGCGTGGGTTTCTTGAATCGCCTGCGCCAGTTCTTTCTCCGCGATGTACTGGATCTTTTCGTCGACCGTAAGCACGACGCTCGTGCCCGTGTCCGGAGCTTTGTCGCTCGAGTCGTACCAGCGGCGGTGCGCATCGGCCAGAATCAGCATTTTTTCCGGCTTGCTGCGAATGGTGTCGTCGAGCGAGTACTCGATTCCTCCCAGCCCTTTCTCGTCGATGTCCACGTAACCGAGCACGTGCGCGGCGAGTTCGCGTTTCGGATAGAACCGTCCGCCTTCCCGCTGAAAATAAATCCCGCGCAGATTCATCGCGGCGATGCGGTTCGCTTTTTCGGGAGGAAGCTTGCGCGCAATCCACGCAAACGAATGCGAGCTGGCAATCCGCGTGGCGATGTCGTCGGAGGGAACGTCCAGCACTTTCCCGATCAAGCGCGCCACCATATCGGGGTCGGCAATTTCCGAGGGCACGGCGAAGGCCGATTCCACGGGCACGCTCATCGCCAGTGGATTCATGTTGCGGTCAAAAATTTCGGCGCGGCTCGCGCCGACATCCACAATGAGCCGTTGCTGGTGCTGCGCGCGGGAATAATACTCGCTGTAGCAGATCAGTTGCAGGTAGGCCAGCCGTCCGAACACCGCCCCGGTCCATATCGCCGCGAGGGCAGCTACAATCATGATCCGGGTCCGGGGACTGCGAAGATCCATAATTTCGCGACAAGTGGCGCGGGCTTCAGCCTGCGGGTTTTGGGTCCAAGAAGGCGCAAACCTCGCAGGCTGAAGCCCGCGCCACTAAGAAGTTTATTGCTGCGCTGCCTGCGAGTTTGCCGGGCGCGCCTCCGCCACAACCACGTTCGGCGGGAGATCCATCGGAGCTACCTGTCCGGGCACGGGTGCGGTCAAGCCCAACTGCCGCCGCGCAATGATGTCGATGCGTTCCGGCGCGCGCAATCCCGCGATTTCCAATTTGAGTTCCTGGTTGAGTTCGGTAGCCTGGGCGCGCTCGCTCCGCAAGGATTCGAGTTGGTAGCGGAGTTGGATCGTCTCGAAGTGCTGCCACGCGTACAGGAAAGCGCCCAGGGCGATCAATCCTCCAAGCAGGACGATGCGAGCGCATTCGCGCAAGTGGTGGGGAGCCACGAAACGCACCAGCCGCGAATTATCAATTTGTTTCACGGTGAAGAACTCGGTCATTGCAGCCACTCTTCCTCTTGCGACATCCCGTGCTGGTCGGGATCGATCTTTTCGGCTGCGCGCATCTTCACGCTGCGCGCGCGCGGATTCGCCGCAATCTCCGCGTCCGAGGCTTGAATTACTTTTTTAGTGAGAATCTTCAGCGCTCCCTCATGCGCGAGACGCTGAAAGCACTGCTTGACCTGGCGGTCTTCCAGCGAGTGATAGCTGAGCATCACCCACCGGCCGCCCTGAGATAGTGTGGCAGGAACCCTAGAAAGAAACTGCCCGAGTTCCTCCATCTCTCGATTCACCGCAATCCGCAGCGCCAGAAACGTTTTTGTCGCGGGATGCAGCTTCTGCCTTCCCCTAGCGTTTCGGGCCCCTGCCACAACCGTTGCCAGGTGTTCGGTGTCCCGTATGGGACGCGCGCGAACAATCATCCTGGCGATTCTGCGTGAATCCCGCTCTTCCCCGAATTGGTAGAGCAGGTCGGCGAGTGCTTTCTCGTCCGCCGTGTTCACAATGTCTGAAGCCGTCTCTTCGGTCTCGCGGTCCATGCGCATGTCGAGCGGGCCGCGCGCGCGAAACGAAAAGCCGCGCTCGCCTAAATCCAGTTGCATGCTCGATACGCCCAGATCCGCTAGCACGCCATCGGCGGGAGGAAGACTTCGCTCCGCGAAAACCTCGCCGATTTGTGAAAAATTAGCGTGCACCAATGTCACTTTGTCTCCGAACTCTGCCAGCCGGCTGCGCGCGATTTCCAGCGCCTGTGTATCGCGATCCAGGCCGACCAGCCGTCCACCGGCCCCGAGCCGCCGGACAATCTCGATTGCGTGTCCCCCAAGTCCGACAGTGGCATCGACATACAGCCCGCCGGGCTTGATTGCCAGCCAGTCGATCGTCTCTTCGACGAGCACTGGCTTGTGCTCTACGTTCAAACTAAATGCCCAGTTCGTCCAATATCTTCAGGTCGTCGTCCGTAATCGGGCTCTTCTTCAAGTTCTCCAGCGACCGGCCGTGATTCCAAACTTCCAGGTACGTCAAGTGCCCCATCACGTCCACGTCGCCTTTCATCTGCGCCGCTTCCCGAAGCACTGGCGGAATCAGAATCCTTCCCTGGCTATCGACTTCCACCGCCTGGCCGTAATAGTTCGTCCAGGTCAAGAACTTCTGCTTGGTACGGTTGTGCGACGAGAGCCTCGCCAGTTTGCTCTCCAATTCCTCCCAGATTTTCATTGGGAAGATCCGGGCATAATCACCGGTTTCGCTCGTGACGTAGAACTGCTCGCCAAATCCCTTGAGCTCTTCCAGAAAGGCCGCGGGTATTTTGAGACGGCCCTTCTCGTCCACTCTTGCCGGTATGTTTCCCCTTAGCATGTAGTCGTCGGCCCAAAGTACGTGTCGAGCGTTCGCTCCTCACAGGTAGTCCCCTTTAGTGCTTCACAACCCCTGCGACTTCGCCACTGTCTTTCACCTGCCACCACTTTCTCCCACTTTGTGCCACGATTCTAGTCAGGATCGAAAACTTGTCAAGGGAAAACAGTAGAGGCCGGAAAATTTATTGTGGAAAAACAGTAGGCTGGTAGGGTGTTTCTGAAAAACCACTACAGATTGTGCTAGCGAGCGGAAAACCGCCTAGGTTTAGCACCGCATTTTCTGAAAAAAATCCGCGAAAATGTTTCGTAAGAGTAACGGGGGCCCGGACGCAAGGCTTACTCGCCCGTGACATTCAGATTTTTTGCGAATTTTGGCTATGGTTTCGCTGTCCCAGACTACATTCCGGGGGGATCCGGGGCCATGCCGACGTGCAGGTGGGCGAGTTGGCCCAGCATTTCGCGGTCTTCGGGGTTCAATCCCTCGACGAATGCCGGATCGTTGAGCTTACCCTGGCGGTCCGTCTCGCTCATGTTGCGCAGCGAATGCAGGCGCTGCAGGATGGCTTGGCGCCGCGCCGGTGGCATTTGCTGCCAGCGTGGAAGCAGCGACTGGCGGACGTTTCTCTGCTGCTCAGGCGTCATCTGCTCCCACACGCGTTGCCGGTCGCGCAACTCCTGCTGCTGGTCGGGATTAAGGCGGTTCCAGGCTTCCAGGCGCTGGCGAATCTGCGCCTGCTGTTCCGGCGGCAGACTCAGAAAACGCTGGTTGTTCCGCAGGAACTGTTCCTGCCGGCGCGGAGGCATATCCTGGAGCCTCTCGATGGCCTTGGGTGGCAAATTGTTCGGATTGCCCCCGGGCGGAAGTGCGTTAGGCAGCCTGGGCCGCACTTGCGGCCGCTGAGCAGGACGGGGCGGTGTGCCCTCTTCCTGAGGGGCCGCGTTGGATCTTTGCCCGTACGCGGAGCCGCACAAGAGTCCCGCCGCCAGCAAAGTGGCCAAGAGAGCCCCGAATTGGAATCGCAGCTTCATTACCTGGTTTCTTTAGCCGGCCCTTGCGCTGTCGCAGCGACCGGACCCGGAAGCTCGGAGAGTGCATCGAATTTCGAGACAACGTCGAAATTCTCCAAGACGGGCAAATCCCGGATCATGCCGAAATCCGATTCCGCCGTAACTTTGCTCGTCTCGATCGACTGCATGGCATGGCTTACTACTGACGGACTTGTTGTTACGCGGGGCCCGGAAGACAGCCAGACCGACATGACGACGAGCGCAGTAACCGCAAAGGCGAGCCTCGGCGACGGCAGCCAATTCCAGAAGTTGCGGGGCGCGGGTTCAGCGGCAATGCGCGCACGCAACGTCGCATCAAATTCAGGCGATGGCGAAATCTCCGGAAGATCGTCAAGCACGCTCGAGAGCGCGCGGAACTCTTCTGCGCGCGTGCGGCAGGAGGCGCAGCCGGACAGGTGTTCCTCGACGGCATGACGCTCGGCAGGCGCGGCGCGCCCGTCAAGATAGACAATCAATTTGCTTTCGATTGCAGCACATTGTTTCTCACTACCATCTTTGCCAAACATAGGACCCTCACTTCCCTCACCGTTCTTCATCAAGGCGGGCGGTACAAACAGCCGCACCGAATTTCAGGCGGGCTGTCCGCTGCGGTGGTCTGGCACTCGATCCGTCCTCACCGTAGGACTCACGAGTGGAGCCAGTTCAACGCGCAACGTTTCATAAGCTCTAAACAACAGCGATTTCAGCGCGCTCTCCGAACACTCCAGAACGCGCGCAATTTCGTCGTAATCCAGTTCCTGGTACTTGTGCAGCAACACCGCTGCCCGCTGTTTCTCAGGCAGCGCATGAATCGCTTTCATAATTAATTCCGCGCGGCTGCGCGCAACCAGTTCCTGCTCCACGCTCGGCGCGCGGTCGGGAACTTCCATCGCCCGCTGCTCGTCCTCGCCCGTATCCACCGTCTGGTCCATGGAAATTTCCATCTGGCGGCGCCGGTTGTCGCGCACCGAGTTGAGCGCCAGGTTCGTAGCGATGCGGAACATCCAGGTGGTGAACTTCGCGCTGGGAGCGTATTCCTGGCGAGCGCGGTAAACGCGGAGAAAAACTTCCTGGGCCAGATCTTCCGCAACGGCCCTATCACGGACCATCCGGTAAAGGAAATTGACCAGGGGAGTCCTGTACTTGCGGAGCAAAAGCTCAAAGGACAGTTCGTCCCCGGCTTTCACGTCCAGCATCAATTGGACGTCGGTCCTAGCCATAACCTCCACAGTCTATCAAACCCATTTGTTGTCAAAAAGTTGCGGGAAAATGGAAGTGCCTAAATCCAATCTTGAATGGGCAAGTCATTTATTTTCAGCATGATCCAAATATCGAATCTGAATCTCTTGCAGATTCAATGGCGGTGAATGGCGGAATCGACTGCTCGAATGCACTCTTCCAGCACTTCTTGTTCGTCGGCTGTGAGTTCATTCCTGGCGAACGCCCTCACGTTCTGAAGGGCAATGAGAAGTTCGCCCCAGCCATCCGTGAGCGGCGACGTAGGCGGATAGCCAGGTAAAATTCTTCTGAGCGCTCCAAGACAATGACGATCGCACCAAGCCTCCACGAGTTTCTGAATGCTGGCGAACAGTTGTTCGTTATTTTCGATCATATTTCCAGAACGACTTCGCAAAAATCAGAGGTGTAAACCACAGCCGCGGGCGCAACTTCAGCTGGGATAGAGCCATCGCGCCAAATCAAGATTGTGGTTGAAGTAATCGCTGGACGGTGCGTTTTTCGCGTTGTAAACGAATAGGGGAATATCTATTTCGTGCAAGGACCCGTGGGAGCGAAGCCCCGGAAAACTTTCCTTCTCGTCATCGAGTTCGCCGAACACGGTGTCCTTGTCACCGAGCACCATCAGGTGCCCGATCCGCGATGCCATCAATCTAAATTCTTTCGCAGCATCTTCGCGCGTGAGAATCCGCTCGACTCCTTTGACTCCGGACAAAATATCTCGAACCCGCGCCACGTCCTGCGGACTCTTGAGATAGACGTAGACTGCGCCGCTGCAGCCCCGGTGATGCTTCATGTAGCGGTCGCGTCCGGTGGAGACGGCTTTTCGGATCGGGACTCCTTTGCCGGCGCAGACTTGCTCGAGGTCCCAGCACAAACTCTTGGCATTCATTCCATGGTCCGCGGTGGCGAGGAATGCGGCGTCGGGCGCGGCTTTCATGGCTTGGCCGAAAAGATCGTCCAGGCGAGCCAGGTGTTCTTTCGATTCGGGCGCCTCGGGAGCCCACATGTGCATTGGATAGTCCGTGGTGTGAACGTAGAGGACGCCAATGTCCGGGCGGGTCTTGAGGATGTTGATGGCCGCTTCCATCAGCCAATAATTAATTTCAGCGCTGTAAATGACAGGAGCAGGGCCGAGCTTCTGGACCCAATCGGGCGTCGGGTTCTCCGCCGTCAGCACAATTTCAGCGCCGCGCAAAAGAAGAGTGGCAGTCTTCGCCTTGCTGGAAAGCAGTGCCGACTTCACGCCTTGCCGGCCGGCGCGTTCAAACAAGGTGGGAGCAAGCACGAGGTCCGCGGATTCCACGTAGAGTTCTTCCCCGCTCTTCTCGTCGAAATAGGAATTCGCAATAATTCCATGAGTTTCAGGCCAGGTGCCGCAGCAAATCGAGGCGTTGTTAACATTGGTCACCGAAGGCATTACGCCCGTGACCTGCTTATAGATTCCGTCGCGCTTCCATTGTGCGAGGACAGGCATCTTGCTTTCGGCAAGGTAGCGCGGATCGAAGCCGTCAAACATGATCACGACGACGCGTTGCTGGGCATTTGTTTTGCTCTGACTGAACGCAAGATTCCCGAACGCGGCCGATGCAGCAGCGGCTGTTCCATACTTGAGCACGGTTCGGCGGCTAGGAAGATTGCTCATTAGTTCCCCCATATTCCCATGACATATTGATTTCAGGGCTAACCGGCAACATACATCCGACACGCACAGAATTCAACGTTCGGCAGCTTTTAGTAGCACAGCCACTCCTGGCTGAGTGGGTTTTTCGATCGTAGGTAACTGGTTGGCTTAGGTGCAATCTACAAACCCACACAGCCAGGAGTGACTGTGCTACTTAGGCGTGAAACAGTTTGGCGAGCAACAACATCAGCGAGACGCCCAGGAAAACCAGCAGCGCCATGCGCGTGTCCGGCTCGCGGTTGACTTCTGGAATCAAGTCGGTCGCGGCGACGTACAGTGTGACTCCCGCGGAAATCGGAAGAGCGTAGCCGACCTGCGAATGCAGCAGGCCCATCAACAGAACGCCGGCAACCGTTGCGACGCCCAGCCAGATGGCGGCCAACAGCGCCGTGCGGCGGCTTTGTCCGCTGGCCAGCATCAGCGAAGCAACGGTGAAGCCTTCGGGAATCTTGTGCAAAACGATCGCCAGAAAAATCACGCCGCCCAGCCAGCCGGAAACCAGAAACCCGGAAGCGATGGCCACGCCGTCAAAAAATGTGTGAATGGAGAGGCCGAGCAATGCGGAAATTCCGGCGTGATTCGGCACGAAATGTTCGACGTGCGTTTCTTCTCCGAAATGGAAATGCGGCGCGAGCGTGTGCTCAAAAAAATGAACGATGAAATATCCGACCAGCACGAGGAAATACGCGAGGCTTCCCGTCAACGCCACCGACTCGGGGAGAATCTCAAGAATGGCCGCGGCCAGCATGAAGCCCGCTCCAAGCGCCAGAAAATATTTCAGATACTGGCGCGACCATTCGCGGTGCAGGATAAAAAGCCCGCCGAGAATGTTGGCCGCCGCGGCCGTCAAGCCGAGCAGCAGCGCCAGGAGCATGCGCGAAGCGGGCACGGGGATGGGCGGGACAGCAAGCATTTGCGATGTAATGAAACTCCGAGAGTCGCCCAAGAAACAGGCATCTTTGTGGGTCACGGCTTCAGCCGTGACATCAGCGGCTGAGAACACCCGGCTTTAGCCGCTGGCTTTGCAACCTCGACGAAACTTCTACGCGGTGACAGAGGCTAAAGCCCTGACCTGCGTCCTCTCATGTCGCGGCTGAAGCCGCGACCCACAAAGCCAACATCCTGAGGTCACATTTACCCGCTGTGGCGAAACAGAATGACGTCGCCTTCCTGGACGATGTATTCCTTCCCTTCGAGGCGCACCTGGGCGCGTTCGCGCGCCACCGGCAGGCTTCCAGCCGCCAGCAGATCTTCGCAGCGCACGACTTCCGCGCGAATGAAGCCGCGCTCGATGTCGGAGTGGATCGCGCCAGCGGCCTTCTGCGCGTTCATGCCGCGCTTGATGGTCCAGGCGCGGACTTCGGGTTCGCCCGCGGTGAAAAACGAAGTCAGGCCGAGAAGCTGGTACGTCGCCTGAATGATGCGATCGAGTCCCGAAGATTTGAGTCCGTACGCCGCGAGCATCTCGGCGCCCTCGGCCGGTTCCAGTTCGGCCAGTTCGGCTTCGATGCGTCCACAAATGGAAAGCACAACAGTGTTGGGCCGGCCCATGAGCTTTGCCAGCTTGTGGCGCTCGACGGCCGAGTCCAGCTCGGCGACCTCGCCGTCGCCGAGATTCAAAACGTACAGCATGGGGCGCTGCGACAGAAATTTGTAACCGTTGATCGTCTTCCGTTCCTCCGGATTGAATTCCATTTCGCGCAGCGGTTTCTCCGATTCGATGGCCGCCTTGCAGCGGTTCAGCAAGACCAATTCCTGCTCGAGAATCGGCTCCTTCTTTTTCTTCAGATCTTTTTCCACGCGCTCGATGCGCCGCTCGATCTGATCGAGGTCGGAGAGCATCAGCTCGAGGTCAAGCACTTCGGCGTCGCGCAACGGATCGATCGAACCCGCGGAATGCGCCACGGCGGGATCGTCGAAAACGCGCAACACGTGAGCCAGCGCATCCACTTCGCGCAGCGGCGCAAGCACGGCGGAATCCTTCGCGCGGTCCTTCACCATGCCGCCGACGTCGACGTATTCGACGGTCGCGTACGTAATCTTTTTCGGATTGTAAAGTTTGGCCAACTGTTCGAGGCGCGGCTCCGGCACGCGCGCCACGCCGACGTGCGTGGCCGCGCGCGCCGCCTTCTCATCCAGCCGCGCGCGTGTCAGAATTTTGAACAGAGTCGTCTTGCCGACCTGCGGAAGCCCAATGATCCCTGTTTGCATAGATTTGGAATCGTAGCATACCCATGCACGCCGCGCCTTACGGGGCGGCCCAATAATCGATGGGAGAACTACTCGTGATTTGTCTGTGGATTGGCGGAACGAGGTTCTACGCGACGACTTCGCTACTGGTTAGGAACTCGTACTTCTCAATCATCGTCGCCATGCCCGAGGATTCGCCCGGCTTCATGACGCAACGCTGGATGCGGCCCTGGCAGCGTACTTTCACTGGCGTCCCCTGAGTGATCTGGGCCGGCAGGGTCATCTCGATTTCAACAGGGGTGCCGTCGGGGATCGCCTCCGGCAATAAAAAGTACAACCCGCCTGAACTCACATCTTGCGTGACGGCGTTGGCCTGTCGCTTCTCAGAACCGCTCGTCCAATGAACAGTGACGGGCATCCCGAAATTAAACCGCTGCGAGCGGCGCCGCTCTTCTTGTGACATGCGCTTTTTCCTTCAACTGCAATGTCGAATGGAACCGATTATAGTGTGATTCAGCCTCGATCTCACGGACGGAAAAAGAGAGTTTTTCCGATTCGACAATCCCGGATACAGAACCCGGCGCGGAATGATGTTTCAAAATCGCATGTTTCCGCGACACGTGAACCGCCCATTTGTGCCGCACATTTTTAAAGGCGTATGGGAGTCTTGGTAGAGTCCTTTTTTAGAAAGAAGCATAAAAGGCACACTCCGATAAGCCGCCTTCTCGGGACTTGGCCACGCAAGAATTCTATTCCGACCGTCTGGCGCAAGTTTCAGCGATGGCTTACTCAGAGTGAACACGATACGGGACTTGCCGGACTGTGCATTCCAAGTCTTTCGGTTTCCGAAAGTGAACCGGCCTTCGTATTGATCTGAAGGTGAGCGGGGACCACGGCTTGAAAAATGCCGTTCACTGTAGCGCCGCCCGGGGGGTTCGGTGAATTCTGCGCATGTAGGGCCTTGATCGGGTTTCGTGATGATTGATTGTTGCCTTCACCTGCCGCCTCCGTCAGTCGCAAGTGATCGTCACTTGGCGTCCTTATTATTCTCGGCGCATAAATACTCGGCGATCTTCCAATCCGGCTTGGAATCGTAATCCATATGAACCGTCCAAGGCCGGCTGAACGTTTTGGGATCTTCGATCGTAATACTATATTCCAAAACTGCTCCGCGGCGGTGAAAGCGCTCCACTGTATGAAGTTCCTCACTGTGCGTCATTCCATGAAGATCCAGCCAGCTCTTGTCATTGAAACCAATGGTGTCCACGACCAGGGTGTCACCCTCCCATTTCCCGACCGAGTTTCCAAGCCAAGTGGGATCCAGGTCCTTTGGATGTCCTTGCCCATCCGTATAAATCCATCTGACGGTGTCCATGAATTCATGAATCACGACCACTCGCCCTGGCGTTTGCAGGATCGCCATCGGATAGATGGGCACAAGCATCAGCCCCGAAATGCCGGGAGGCAAACAGCGTGTGGATGGACTATCGGCCTCGTTGGCGGACTTGTATCTTGCTTCTGCTTCCGGTAGAAACGGCACCACCGTCGCGCTGTCTGGTTTTCTCTTGTCCGGAGGATCCAAAAGGCTATCGTTGGGTCCACCAACTCGCCTGGGGGGTGTGGACATCCAAATCCCGCTTATGTCCGGCGCGGATCCACCCGCGTTGGCTCCCGATGCTTTCGATGGGTTCGAACTCTGCGCCAGCATCGCTGTAGTCAAGCCGAATAGGCCGAGCAGGCAACAGGCACAGCAGCCGAGGCGGCGACTCTTTGGGAAAAGTTCCTTATTGTACGTTGCGCGTCCGGATGTGCGAATATCGCTCATTAAAATACCCTGCCATCTGCGGCTTGTATTTTGGTAAGAAACATCACTTTTGTTCCATCTTTGGCGGCATGGCCGCTCATCTTAACTTTATCGCCTGGCTTGAAGAGATGACTTGTCCAGCCACGCCGCGCCAGCGTGCCGGGAGCGCCCGTCTCGCCACCCCACTCCTCGATTTCGCCCTTGTCGTTTGTAACAGTCACGTAGAGCCATGAGTGGGGACTAGACCACTGAAAATCTTTCACTACTCCCTCTACGGTAACTTCATGCTGGAAATCGTAAGGTGCGGTCCCGTGATGTGCGAATGCGGGGATCCATGCCAGCAAAGAAACAAAGACGGCGAGTAAAGAAACAAGCTTTTTGGCCTTCATTATGGTGTCCTCGCAAAGCCGTTGCGGCGGATTCCCAGGGCAACCTCTACACAGGTGCGCCTGGTTCAACTCTAGCCTATGCCCCTTATGGCATAGATTACGTTTGCGGACTACCATTTGTTTCACCGAATGGCTGGTTGAACGGGTACTAGCTGATTTTGAAGTTCGGGTCGCCGCAATATCGTCTGGGGAGTTGGCTCGCATCGCCGAACTACCGTAGCTAATGGTGAACCGAGCCCATGCTCGTATAGCCGAGCGTGATGACTCCCGAGAAGCGGGGATTATCGGAAAGTGTGAATTTGGCCAATCCGGCTCGCGGGCCACGTTCCGAAAAGAGTAGGCAGGACTCATGCCTGCCAATTAATGCTAGGGCTCCCAGCTCAACATTTCGCTTTCCAAGAATCTACTCGATTACCGGCGACAGCGGATTTCTGCTTACCGTATTCGAGCCAAGTCATCGCAATGACGACGATGTCGAACAGAGTCAGGAAAATCATGAAAAGCGAATGGGTGAGGACGAAGCGGTAACTCTGATAAAAGACAAAAGCGGATAACGTAACGATCATCGTTGGATACGCCCACATCTTGTTTCTAAACAACGCCACTATGAGCACGATTTTGACTAAGCCGTGCGACAGAAGATACAAGGAAGCGAAGTGTTTACCGCCAGCGGCAAACTGTTGGAAAGCCCGGAGTAAATGTGTGGCAATGAAATCTCCCGGATCTTCGGACAGCTCCGGATTCAGAACGGTCAACGCAAAGCGATTCATCGCCTGGGGGTTGACCACTAGAATAGCGATGCCGAGAATCATCTCCAGCAACGCATGTAGCCCCTTGACCGTGAGGCTGTAGCGAAAGCTCTGGTCCAGAAGAGAACCACTCTTAATGCCGCCCATATTTTGTAGGAACACAGTGCCGCGATGCTATCGAGCTAGGAATTACCTGTCAAATAGCCTGCGTGTTTCGTGCCAAGTCTTCATAAACGGGGTTTCCGGAATGTGGCCCGCCGCAAAGAAAACCCGGGTGATGCACCTTAGGCATCGCGAAAGAGCAATCGTACGCCAGAACGCCCCGTCCCGCGGGAAGAGCAATAATCGAAGCGTCGGAAATTCTACCGGCGAGGGACGGGCCCGGGGGTGGGGTAACTCGCGTCAGGCCGCGTGAAAGATTTCCGCGACCTGACGCAAGTCGGAAGGCGAGTTACTTTCTTTCCCCGATGCGGTAGACGATTCCGACCGAGATGCGAACGCAGTTTCCCGTGGAGCCGTTCGCTCTCAATCCGAAGTATTCGACTTCAGGCCGCAGAGCGACTTTATGGCTGCTGCCGAGGGGCACCTCCGCGCCTCCGCCGAAGCTGTATGTAAACGGATTGGACGACCCGCTAACGCCCCCGAACGACGCTGAAAGGTGCGACGCGCCGAAAAGCGCTTCCGCGAAGGGCACAACTTTGTCGGACTTGCGGATGGAAAAGCGCGGACCGAACGTATACGTCAAGGCGGTCACACCCACTCCGCTGGGCGATCCGAGGTACACCCCCAGATCGCCAACTACGCCGAACCAGTCGTTGGCATTGTAGGCGGCCGATGTGCTGAAGCCGTTCAGATTCGCGCCGCCGGAGCCTCCGACGCGGAAATAAGAGTACCCGGCCGAGACGTCAGCCGCGGGAATTTGTTGCGCCTGAGACGACACGGCAAGAACCGACAGAGCGAACGCCACCCATATAAATTTCCTCATGAATCCTCCATTCAACAGATTTGTTTTGAATTTTTCCGGGGCGACATCCAATGGGTGCCCCGTATCGCAGATACTTCCGACGCAAGCTTCTGCGAACCTTCGGATATTTTCCTGCAAACCACGGTAAGGGAATGGTGCTATTCCGTCAATTTCAGGCCGGTACAGCCTGTTCTACCGCGGAAACTGTACAAAGGGGCAGGTAGGGGCAGATTTGCACGGGGAATAAGAGCCATACGGACTGCGCGCGTCAGCTTGAGACCCAACAATTCGCAGCTCGCTGGTTTTTCGTATCCGCCGTCAGCGTTTGCTTACTGAGCGCCGAAAAGAGTCTTCGCGGGCTGTATGACAGAACCTGCGAATCGCTTTCGACAGAGCAGGATCTTCTCCCGCGCTGAATCTGCGTCGGGCACTACTTTAGCGCGTAGATGTCATATGAGACCGTGCTGCCGGCACGCTCGCCCACCGCGACCGCCTGCAGTCGAGTGAGCCACACGTAGCGCGAATCGCCGGTCTCGAAGAGGGGTGCAGCACGCAGCGATGCGCCTGCCGGTGTCGTCTGTCCGATTCCATTGTAGGTCACCAGGATTAGCGCGCCGTCGTCCGTTTTCAGTGTGAGGCGAACATCGAGCCGGTAGCTGCCGTCGGCCCGGTTCGTGATCCAGTCACCGGCCGGCGTCTGTATCGACGCCTTCACACGCGGGCCTTCGAAGCGGCCACCGACGATCTGGACGATTGTGCGCGTCCCCTGCGGCCCGTTTTCGACAACGGTGCGCGTGCCGATTTCGGCTCGCAGCCTCCCAAGGTACTCGAAAGCAGGAGCGCTCGGGGTCTCGATGGCACTCTCGGCCCTCGGAGCGGGCGCGCTGGGCATGGTCGTGGAAGTCTGAGCAAGAGAAACGAGACCGCAAAAACTCATTCCGAGGCAGATCAGCAAGGCAGTTACGACGCGCATTGGCCCTCCTTAATTTGAGGGCCGATTATAGCTATATTGCCGCAATCCGCACGAGTTGAATTGGGTTTGGCTGGGGAGATCCCGACAGACGGTTTTCTCGGAGTGCGGCCCACCTCTCTCCCATACGGAATTCCCGCATTCCGATAAGTCTCAGGACCCGGCTCCCTAAGGAAGCTGCGAGCGTCACTCAAAACGGTGCGCGAGGCGACCGGCCGACCCTTCGGTCCCGATTGTGCCCTGGGAGCCGCGTCATACCCGAAGACATCTTTCTTGACTACCGTATTTGCCCTATTGGATAGATCGCGCGCTTGATCGATAGAAAATGATTTCAAGTTCCATTCGGAGGTGCAATGAAGTGTAAGTCATGCGGATCACTCCGCCGGCGCAAGTTCACGGCGGAGATGGGGATCCATTTCCCTGGCCTGAAAAACATTGACAAGCCCGTCGTGTGGGTATTCCCCGAGCTTGTTGTCTGCTTGGATTATGGCATCTCGGAATTTGCTATCCCAGAAACTGAATTGGGCCTGCTTGCAAAAGACGACGCCGCTACGTCAGCTTGACTTGGAATTTAGTTTGAAGGCATTCATCGTAGTCCAGATGTCGATGGTACGGTTCCGATAAGCAATTGACAGGCCTCCGCCCAGACAGGGACAGAACAAAGTGGCTCCGCGCTTAGTTGAAGAATGAATGACTCAGCGGCCATTTTCTTAGGGGAGGACTTCTAAGGGCTTGTCCAACGGCCTCGCTTCACCGATTCAGTCTACTCGCGTTCATTTTCCACCCTGTCAAAATTGACAGGTCCCGAAGGGGGCTGTTTCCGATAAAACATGGTCTCCTCGGAGTTGTCGTGCCAGCAAGACAAGGGCACTGGGAACAATTGGAGCAGTGATGACACTGCATATCCCAATTCGGGTATTCCTGTTGAGCGGTAGTCGGTTTCTGAGCGAAGCGCTCGGTCGCGTCATGGGAAGAACGGCTGACATCCTCGTGGTCGGAGCATGCCCGTATTCAGTTGTCGCACCCGTGGAAATCGTCAAATCAATGTGCGATGTCCTGTTGGCGGACTCGGTCAGCGTTCTCGCGCTCGATAGTCAGATTCCCGACGATCAACGGTGCTCGCTCCCGCACTGGAACGTAGTCATGATTGAAATGGATGATAATTCCCCGACTCTCTCAAAACACGCGCAACTACGCATGTTGTGTTCCCTGCCGAAAGAGGCGGCTGTCGCCGATGTCATATCGACGATCCGTGGTGTGGCGAATGGGGAAACCAATTACCCATCTCGACTCCCCTTGATGCGGTGCCACGGGGGAATTTCAACACCAGGCCATTCCGATCTTTGAGATACGACTCGCCAGCACCTGAGCAACCGCTTTGGATCGGTGCCGCTGCGTGAGTGACCGAAAGGTTCCGCGTTCCCATCTCCAAGTACTGAAAAATGGGATTATCGGAGTGCGCCCTTCCGCCCCGCTCTTGACGCCACCGCATCTCGCTCGTATGCTTCGTCGTCCATCATGGCCAAGACACACTATCCCGTTGACGCGGATGTAGTGATGCGCGAATTGTGTCGCGTGGATCGTCATCTGGCGCGTGTAATCCGCAAGGTCGGCTCATTTCCGACGAAGAAGCAGAAGCCTCAACCTCCTTTTGAGAGCCTGCTTCGCGCCATTGTTCATCAGCAACTCGCAGGTGCGGCGGCAGCCACGATTTTCGGGCGTGTGAAAGCGCTCGGTTCGGACGGCAATTGCCCTTCCCCAGAAGAAATCCTTCGCGCTACCAAGGCAAAATTGCGCCGCGCCGGGCTGTCGCGCCAGAAGATTGCGGCGGTGAAGGATCTGGCCAAAAAGACTCTCGACGGGACGGTCCCACCGCTGGCCACGATCCGACGGATGAGCGAGGAAGAAATTCTGGAACGCCTCACGCAGGTGCGAGGAATCGGCGAGTGGTCCGTGCACATGTTCCTGATGTTCCAGCTCGGCCGGCCCGACGTGCTGCCGGCTGATGACTACGGAATTCGCAAAGGATTTCAGCACCTTTACGGGCTGGAGGCTGAGCCCAAACCGAAGGTAGTCCTCGAACACGGCGAGCGCTGGCGCCCCTACCGCTCGATTGCGAGTTGGTATTTATGGCGCGCGGTAGATGAGAAAAACGCCAAGAAATCCGCGGCGAAAAAACGAACGAAGACCTGAACGATCGCGAGCGATTGCGGCAGGCATCGCATGCGGAAAAGGTAGGCGCGCCTCACCGCGCGCTGAAAACCCGTCCTCTCCGATTCCCTAACCTTAATTCATGGCCTCCTGGAACATCGTTTCAGAACTTCATCCGCCTCCTCTCCTTGACTACCCCATTGGCCGTCCCTCTCGCACGGATCGCCCGGCAGGCTGGTTAACTACTAGTGGGAGAGGAGGCGACCATTACGCGAGTGGCTACGCTGGCTAAGCTAAAATTGGATATGTCAACTTCGGCGACTTCCTCGCTTTCAACTTCATCTTCGCGAATTCCGGAATTGGATGGATTGCGCGGAATCGCCATCCTCCTGGTGATCCTTCTACACTATTTCTATCAGACTACCCCGGAGCTTAAACACCCCGCAACGCTGGTCGACCAGCTATACGTTTGGTTTCGGATGGGCGCCGCTTTGGGCTGGACCGGGGTCGACCTATTTTTCGTCTTGTCCGGGTTTCTGATCGGGGGAATCCTCCTGGATGTCAAGGACTCGCCTTTCTACTACAAGACGTTCTACCTTCGACGATTTTTCCGCATTGTGCCCATTTATTATTTATGGCTCCTGAGCTACATCTTTCTGCTCCTTACCGTGCGCGACTTACTAAGCGCGGTTTCTCCAGACCCATTCAATCCCACTTTGAAGGGTGGCGTTCTTTGGCTCTTTGGATTCGTTCAAAGCGTTAAGTTCGGCAATTACTTGTCGCTCGGATGGGTGTGGCTTGTGCCGACCTGGTCGCTGGCGGTCGAGGAGCAGTTCTATTTAGTCGCGCCCCTTCTGATCCGGCGGCTATCGAGGCGGGCATTGGCCCTTGTTCTCGGGGCAACCGTCTTCATGGCTCCTTTGCTGCGGCTGTGGGTTCGTTCGCATTTCCCAATAATCGGGGCGAATTGGGATCTTGCCTACATCCTGATGCCTTGCCGTGCGGATACGCTGGCGATCGGCGTTCTGGCGGCTCTTTTCTGGAGGACACCATCGCTTCGAGCGTGGCTATCCAACCATGCGTGGCTTTTGTACGGCCTGACGAGCGCATCTTTCGCGGGGATAGTGTTTCTCGGGCGGTCCCCGAATCTTTCTTCCTTTTCCATGCAATCGGTGGGGTACACCTGGATCGCGCTGTTCTACGGGCTCGTGCTGATCCTGGTGTTAGAGAAGCCGCAGGGGCTACTGGCATGGCTCATGCGGGCGAAATGGCTCGGAGAGATAGGCCGCTTGTCATACTGCATCTATCTGATTCATTTTGCGACGTGGTGGGTGTTCCATCTGTCCGTCTTTCTCGTGGAGAGTCGTCCGCCACAGTGGCACTGCACTGTCGCCAGTTTCGCCTCGCTCATTGTGGTCTACGCCGTGGCCCGAATGTCGTGGAGAGATATCGAGTATCCGCTCCTTCGCCGGGGATCCGCTTATCAATACTGATCACCCGTTGCGGTGCAACCGCGGGTTGCGAATTCTAATCTCCATTCCGTTTTTATTCAAAGGCAATTTTCATTTCGTCGCGGGTATTCAAAAAGATTTCTGGCGCGCCGTAAGAAACAAGGCGGCGAGGCCGGAGAAAAGCACGGCGCTCTCCAGCCACACCGAATACTGATGCAAGCGATCGAACGCCACTCGCAGCGGATTCCCTGCCGGAGTCGCCGCGACCGAACCCATCTGCGCGCGTAGCACGTCCATGCGCGCAATGACGCCATATTGCGAGAGCACTGTGCAGACGACCATCACAAATACAAGCAATGCGGCGGGACGCGCGAGCGCTCCCACGGATTTTTCCAGGGCCGCGGTGGCGATCAAATATATGCAGCCGGCCGCGATCCCGAGAATGTGCAGGCGCGTGAGCGTGTATCCGACGAGCGCTCCGGCCAGGTCAGTCGTCGGCAATACGGAAAACGCGCCTTGCGTGACCACGAAGCTGAAGAACAGAATGCCGCCCAGCCAGCAGCCCAGTGAGAAAAACTGAAGAAATCGCAGTGTGGAAGCCACTTTGGGTTCCTTTTCTGACGTCCCGAAGGGACCGCTTGCCTCTAAGGCATTGCGATCCCAGGTTTTCCCGCGCGCTGGTCAGAGTACCACAGCTTTTCTCATCGCTTTTGCAATCCGCCGGCTGGGCAAATATCGCGTACAGCGCTCAGCTGCGCTTGAGCATCCCAAGGAGGGAACAAGGGGCGTACCCCGGATTGAAATAAGGGTACTTCCTCTCGTCTGTGTGCCTAGGCTCCACTATGTTATAACGCTGTTGGTACTTTCCGAGCTGTCGTTGAAAGAGCGCCACATGTCGTCCCGTAAAAGCGCAAAGGTAGCCTTCGCCTCGGCGGTCGTCCTGCTTCTACTTTGCGGAGTCGCCGCCATGATTGCCATTTCGCGCTACGCCAACAGCGCACAGTGGGTGGACCACGCCTACGAAGTGAAAGTAGCCACGGGAAGAGTTGAATCGACACTTTCAGAAGCAGCGCGCGACCGTTTAAGCTACATCACCGCCGGGGATCCGAGCTACCTGCAGCGGTATGAAGTGGCGAAGAAGGAAGTTTCCAGTGATCTGTTGAGCGTCAGGGAACTGACCCTCGATAACCTTCTGCAACAGAACAATTTCAATCGCCTCGAGACGCTGGCAAATCAACGCATCGGGCTCATGCAGACTTCCCTCGATTCGCGGGCTTCCGGCCAGCCGGACACAGATCTGCAAACCTCGGTCAGCCTGGAAAATACCAAGCTGGCCACCGACGTAGCCGGGGCAATCATGGAAATGCAAAATCAAGAGGATGTGCTTCTCGCGGCGCGCAAGAAAGCGTCGTCCCGGCTTTTCGCCGCCACGCTCTCGATTTTTGGCGCCATGCTGGCGAGCGCTATTGTGCTGCTCTGGATTCACTATCGTTTTCTGAACGATGAGCTGGGGAAACGCGAAGACGCCGAGAATGGAGCACGACGGCTCAGCGTTCACGTCCTGGAGCTTCAAGACGAGGAGCGCAGGAAATTTTCCAGGGAACTGCACGACGGCCTGGGACAAAACCTGGTCGTCGCGAAAATGATCGCGTCAAACATTTCGGAAAATCATCCGAACAGCGGAACCGTGCCGGAGTTGATCGATCTCCTCGAACGGTCCATTCAGGAGACGCGAACCATTTCCTATCTGTTGCACCCGCCCCTGCTCGATGAGCTCGGAATCGCGTCGGCCGCCAACTGGTACGTGGAGGGATTTTCGCAGCGCAGCGGCGTGCAGATTTCCACGAAAATTGCGGACGATATCGCCCGGCTGCCTCGCCCCGTGGAGTTGGTCCTGTTCCGGGTACTGCAGGAATCGCTCACCAACGTGCATCGTCACGCGAAGAGTCCGACGGCGGACGTTTCCCTTTACGTGGCGGAGGGCAATGCCGTGCTTCAGGTCCGCGACTACGGTATCGGAATCCCCGCTGAAAAATTGAACCATTTCCGGTCCAACGGCACGCATGTGGGCGTTGGGCTCACCGGAATGCGCGAACGCGTTCGCGAGCATGGTGGACGATTTGAAATCCGCTCGAGCGAAACCGGGACCGAACTGCTGGTGACGATTCCGCTCGAAGCCGACCGAACTTTGGAGCGCGAAGTGGCCGCCGCGGGGAGTACGGATTGATCCGGAGTGGATTGCGGAAACCACAGCTCCCGGAAACCCTTCATTTCCGCGGAGAAGCGCCCACGCATTCGATTTTGGTAAACGGATAAGTAATTTGCCACGGCCAGACCGCAGGATTCCATCTGCTCTTGCAAAACTTTTTGAGCACAGCCCGGCTGGCAAGTGCTAAGACATTTGAGGGATTGATGGCAACATGGAAGTGCGTGGGTAGTGGTGGGCGATCAAGGACTTGAACCTTGGACCTCTCCCGTGTGAGGGGAGCGCTCTAACCACTGAGCTAATCGCCCACAAGGCACGCTTCGTTTGTAGCAGAAGCGATAGGTATTTTCAACCCAATGACCACGGCGACGGCAAACCAGATTGCGCAGCTACAGGCCTCAATTGCCCGCGTGATTCGCGGCAAGGACGAAGTGATTCGCCTTTCCCTTGTGGCCTTGCTGGCCAAAGGCCATTTGCTGATCGAGGACGTCCCCGGAGTGGGCAAGACGACCCTCGCGCAGGCCCTCGCGAATTCCTTCCACTGTTCCTTCCAGCGGATCCAGTTCACCTCGGACCTGCTTCCTTCAGATGTGGTGGGCACCAGCGTGTTCAACCAGATCGAGCAGCGGTTTGATTTCAAGCCCGGCCCAATCTTTGCCAATATCATCCTGGCGGACGAAATCAACCGCACCACTCCGAAGACGCAGTCCGCGCTGCTCGAAGCCATGAACGAAGCGCAAGTGACCGTGGACAACCACACTTACAAGCTCCCGCAGCCGTTCATGGTGCTGGCCACGCAGAACCCCGTCGAACATCACGGAACTTATCCGCTTCCGGAATCGCAATTGGACCGGTTCCTGCTGCGCATCGGCATGGGATATCCCTCTCGCGACTTCGAGCGCGAGATCATGCAGCAGCACGCCAGCGGACGCAACGCGGCAGCCGAAGTTACTCCCGTGATGGAAGCGGAGGAAGTCGAAGTGATGCAGCGCGCCGTCGAGAAGGTGCGCGTGGACGACAGCCTGCGGAACTACGCCCTCGACATCGTCGAACGCACCCGAAATTCCGAGCAGCTCACGCTCGGCGTCAGCCCGCGCGGTTTGCTGATGCTGCAGCGCGCGGCGCAGGCCCGGGCGTTTCTCGAAGCGCGCGACTACTGCACGCCGGACGATTTCAAGCAGCTCATCCTGCCGGTCTTCGCGCACCGCATGGTGGTCAACACGCGCTACGCGGCAACGCAGAAAAAATCGACGCAGGCGGAAATGGTTCTTCGCGAAATCATGGAAACCACTCCCGTCCCCCTCTGATGAATCCCGAATTTGTCGAACGCCGCGTTGGCCCTCCGCTTTTACGCAAAGCGGTGGGAATTTCGCGCGCGGCCCAGTGGAAACGGTTACGGCAGATTCTGGACACTCCCAGCTGGCGCAGCTTTGGCATCGCCATGGGCGCTCTGGCGATGGCGCTTTTCCTGGCGCTCTATTCCGGCGCGGCAGCCGAACAAGGCCATCTGATGATCGCGGGAATGTCGGCGCTGTCAGCCCTGGCGCTTGCCGGATGGGTCGCTCTGACCGTCGTGCCGGCGCTGGCCCGGCGCACGCCGCTGGGCTGG
Organism: uncultured Acidobacteriota bacterium; assembly: GCA_963832265.1. Classification (GTDB taxonomy): domain Bacteria; phylum Acidobacteriota; class Terriglobia; order Acidiferrales; family UBA7541; genus Palsa-360. Next base: position 227,853 of record CAWHTN010000020.1, on the reverse strand, counting down.
CTCGTCCTATCAGATCGATTACAAACTGACGCGCGAGGGCGTGGTCTATATCGTAGGAATTTTCGTGGTGGCCCTCGCCGCGCTCAACACGGGAAACAATTTATTGTTCATGGTTCTGGCCTGCCTGCTTGCCGGAATGCTGATTTCGGGGCTGCTTTCGCGGGTCGTTCTCGGCGGCATTGACGTGCGGCTCGAACTGCCCGAGCACATTTTCGCCCAGCGCACGACTCTGGCCATCGCCGAACTCTATAATGCCAAGCACATGACACCGTCCTTTTCCGTTTCGCTCGTGAGTGAAGCCTCTCCGAACGCCAAAAAAAATGCGCCTGCTCATTCCGGGCCGCAGATTCTGGATCGCCCGGTCTATTTTCCGCATATTCCCCATCGGCAGACGGTGCGCCAAAACGTCGAGCTGACGTTTCCGCGGCGCGGCGTCTACCGTCAGGACGCGCTGGGACTGCGCACCAAATTTCCATTTGGCTTCCTGCAAAAAACGCGGCGGCTGGACTCCGGAATGGAAGCGGTCGTCTATCCGCGGATTCAGCCCACGGAAGAGTTTTACGAGGTACTTCCGCTCGTGAGCGGCGAACTGGAAAGTTACCAGCGCGGGCGCGGGAATGACCTCTACGCGATCCGCGACTACCAATTCAATGACAGCGCCCGCCACGTCGACTGGAAAGCTTCCGCCAGAACCGGCGCCCTTCAGGTGAAGGAATATGCGCGGGAAGACGAGCGGCGCGTGATGCTGGTATTCGATCCCTACGTCGGCCCGCAGGGAGCGGAAGCCGACGCTGCGGAGAAGTTCGAGCGCGCCGTAACGCTTTGCGCCGGACTGGCCTGGCACTTTTATGAAATCAATTCCGTGATCGAGTTTCGTTCCGCGGGTTTCGCCACGCCGCGCATGAGCGCAGGCGAAATTATTTACGACATTCTGCGCTACCTGGCGAGCGTTACGCCGCTGAAACCGCAGCCCGGCAAAAACTTTCTCGATACACTGGGCGATTCGCCGGAAATTTTCAAAATCGTTCTGACCAGCCATCCGCGCGGCACGATCCCCTCGCACCTTTGGAACACCGCGTATTTCCTGTTTGTGTCGTCCCTCTAGGAATCAATTCTCAACACGTGCGCACTCGCGCTATCGCAATCAGTGGCACAGGCTTCAGCCTGTGGGTTTTAATCCTTGCAAGAACTAACCCCCACAGGCTGAAGCCTGCGCCACCCGGATTTCCGTTCAAGATGCCGATGTGCGAAAATCGCGCCGGTGAGCCTGCTGAAGATTCCCGCGGCGGAAATACCAAAATTCAGGCGGCGCATGCTTACCTGGTTCGCCGAACGCAAGCGCGACCTTCCCTGGCGCCGCACTCGGAACCCTTACCGCATTTGGCTTTCGGAAATCATGCTGCAGCAGACCCGCGTCGCGGCAGTCATTCCCTACTACGAACGATTCCTCGCGGCCTTCCCGAATATGCAGACGCTGGCGCGCGCGAGAACCGATCGCGTGCTGGCGAATTGGGCGGGCCTCGGCTATTACAGCCGCGCAAGGAATTTGCAGCGCGCGGCAAAGGAAATGGTCACGCGCCATGCGGGCAATTTTCCGCGCGAATACGATGCGGCGCTGGCGCTTCCGGGCATCGGACGCTACACGGCGGCGGCGGTTTTGAGCATCGCCTATGACGCGCCGCACGCCGTGCTGGACGGAAACGTCGCACGCGTACTCGCGCGGATCGGCGCATTGCGCGGCGATTTGCGCGCGCCCGCCACATGGCGGAAACTCGAAGCCACAGCGCAGGATTTGCTCGCCGTAAACGCTTCCGGCAACTGGAACCAGGCCATGATGGAACTGGGCGCGACCGTGTGCACACCCAAATCGCCGCGCTGCACGGAATGCCCTGTCGGAAAATGGTGCCGCGCCCGCAAGCTTGGCATTGCGGGTGAGTTGCCTTCCGCGCGCAAGAAACGCGCAACGGTCGAAGTAACTCTCGCCGCGGCCGTGCTGCTCGATCCGCGGGGGCGCACCCTGCTCGTGCGCCAACCGGACAGCGATGGCGCGCTGTTCTCCCGCATGTGGCAGTTCCCCGCCCTCGAAACCACGGGAACGGATGCTTTGGCGGTCCTGGTCAGTCACTTGCGCGAAAAATTCGGCGTGGCGGTGAAAACTGATCTCACGCCACTAGCAACTGCTCGTCACGCGGTAACCTTCCGCAACATCCGCCTGCAACCGTATCTGATTCGCGTAGCTCGTTTGCCCCACTTCACAGGAGCGCGCATCGTTGCCCTCACCCAAATTCGCCGCCTGCCCATTTCAAACGCCACGCAAAAAATCGCTGATGCGGCAACTGCCGGCCTTGAGTAGGACAGGCTTCAGCCTGTCTGGTTTTGACTTTCGTCCGGTCGGAAAAGCAGACAGGCTGAACAGGCTGCGGAAAAAGTGCCTTGTTGTCATCCCGAGCGAAGCGAGGGATCTGCTTTTCATTGCCAAACCCAAGAAAAAGCAGATTCCTCGGGCAAACGCAGCCCTTCGGAATGACTCGTTGCGAGTTTTTCCGCAGCCACTGAAGCCTGTCCTACTGGTTCGTCAGCGCCATTACTCAATACGCCTCACACCATCCAGCGCGTCCCGCGGGATGGTAAACTGGTAGCTCGCGCCATGGACTCCGCAGGCCAAATTCCCGCTGAAGTGCTACCGGTGCATCTCTCCGCCGTCCGGCGCCATTTTGAGATCTCCCTCTATTTCCTGCTTCTTACGGGCGTGCTGACCCTGGTCTCCACAGGGAAGCTGGACCTGGTTACGATCCTGGTTCTTCCGGCCGCCATGCTGTTCAAGGGCTACCGGTGGTGGCACGGCAAGGGACCCGAACTTTCCAACCGCGTCGGCACCTGGCTGACGGTTGCCTATTTTATTTTCTTCCCATTCGATCTTTGGATCATTTCCCGCATGCTGGCGGCAAACGCGCAGAATCCGAGCCTCTATGCGGCCTTGCTGGCGACGATTCACCTGATGCTGTTCGCCACGATCGTGCGGCTATACAGCGCCACGACCACTCGGGACTACCTTTTCCTGACCATGATGGGTTTCTCGGCCATGCTGGCCGCCGCGATCCTCACGGTCGATACGGTCTTCCTTGTCTTCTTTTTTATTTTTCTGGGTCTCGCGGTTTCGACCTTCGTGGCTCTGGAAATGTGGCGGAGCGCGCAGGGTACGGTCACGCGGTCAATGGAGTCCGGCACGAACGCCGCGACGGAGCTGCACAACGCGCTGGCCATAACCTCCGTCGGCATCGCGCTCGGATCGCTCGCGGTGGGAGCGGTCATTTTTCTCATCTTGCCGCGCTTCAGCGGCGGCTACATGTCCGCGCTCAACATGCAGTCGACCATGATTACCGGCTTCAGCGACGACGTGGAACTTGGCGAAATTGGCGAAATCAAGAAGAGCAGCGTGGTGGTCATGCGCGTCACGGTCGATGGCGGCATCGCCGCGGCGCAAGGCGTGCACTGGCGCGGCGTGGCGCTAACCAAGTTCGATGGCAAGCGCTGGTACAACGACGCGCATGAGCCGACGACACTCACCTCTCCTGCGGAAGGAGGCTGGTTTCGCCTCAACCCCCAAGACGCCCATGCGCCAATAACCGGCAGGCCGATCCATTACACGGTCCTACTGGAGCCCATCGGTAGCACAGCACTGTTCTTTGCAAACGAGGCGGAAAGCGTGCGCGGCCATTTCATTGACGATGCCGGCGCCGTGCCGTTTGGCCAGCGGCGCACTTATCTTTTACAAGACTTTACCGGTTCCGTCTTCAATCCGTACCACAGCTATGCCCGCATGGAGTACGAAGCAAAATCGATCGTGCCGGCGCCGCCGCCCGCCGCTGTTCGCGAGGCCGGCTCGGATTATCCTCCTGCGATTCGCGACACGTACTTGCAATTGCCCACGCTCGATTCCCGCATCCCGGAATTGGCCACCCAAATCACCGCGCGCGACACCACTCCCTATGACAAAGCGCGCTCCATTGAGGGCTATCTGCGCTCGCACTACGGCTACACGCTGGACCTCAGCGGGACGCCGCAGGCCGATCCGCTGGCCTACTTCCTGTTCCAAAAGCGCGCGGGGCATTGCGAATATTTCGCCGCGGCCATGACGGTCATGCTCCGAACGCTGGATATCCCGTCGCGTTACATCAACGGATTTCAGACCGGCGAATACAACGACGTCGCGGGCGATCTTGTCGTGCGCGCCAGCGACGCTCATAGCTGGGTGGAAGCCTATTTCCCGGGCTTCGGCTGGCTCACGTTCGACCCCACACCGCCATCGAATGAGCCGCCTCCGGGAATGTTCGCGCGGATTTCGCATTACTGGGATTGGTTCGAGTTGCAGTGGAGCGAGTGGGTCATCAACTACGATTTCGGGCACCAAGTTACCGTGGCGCAAAACCTGGGCCGCTTCTCGCGCGACTGGGTGGAGCGGATTCGAGTTGAATTTGCAAGTATGCGCCGCCGCGCGACCAGCCAGTTGGAACTCTGGCAAGACCGGGTATCTCGCAGTCCAGCCGGTCGAACGGAAGTCTTCCTGATTTTTGGCGTATTTGTCGTCGGCATTCTTATTTTGCGCCCTGAAGTCCGCCGGAGACTCCTGCTGATGTGGCGCACGCGGGTTTTGCCCGCACGCAAGATGACGCCGCACCTCGCGACGCTCCAGTACCTGGAAATGTTGCGTGTTCTTGCGGGGGGCGGAATTCGCAAGACAGACGCTCAGACGCCCATGGAATTCGCCACGTCTCTCCCCGACGGAAAACTGGCCGCGCCGGTCTTCGAGCTGACGACGATCTATCAAGCGGCCCGCTACGGCGGGAAGCCCGCGGACCCGCAACACGCCTCATCGCTGATCGATCGCATCCACACCTTCCTTCGCAAAAGGTAGGACAGGCTTCAGCCTGGCGATTTTGGTCCTCGCAAGGACGAACCCCCGCAGGCTGAAGCCCGCGCCACTGCTCCCGCCATGTTAGAATGATCGGACCGTCCCGCCATTGCGAGACGCATTTTTATGCCAAAAGCAGGATTCATCAGCCTGGGTTGCCCGAAAAACCTTGTGGACAGCGAGGTGATGATGGGCGTCCTCGCGCGAAACGGCTATGAATTTACGCCGCGCGCGGAAGAAGCCGACGTCCTGGTCGTCAATACGTGCAGCTTCATCGCCCCGGCGCAAAAAGAATCGATCGACACGATTCTGGAAATGGCCGAGTACAAAAAATTCGGCGTGGCCAAAAAATTGATCGTGGCCGGATGCCTGGTTGAGCGCTATCGCGATCAGATCCTCGCGCAGATTCCCGAGGTCGATGCGTTGGTGGGAACCGGCGAGCTCGAAAATATCTTGGCCGCCGTCGAGGGTGAGTTACGATCGGATGCGGCGAGCGCGGCGGCGCTTCCGACGTATCTGTATCACGATCTTACGCCGCGAATTCTCTCGACGCCGAAACACGCCGCCTACATCAAGATTGCCGAAGGCTGCGACCATCCCTGCACGTTCTGCATCATCCCTCAGTTGCGCGGAAAATTCCGCAGCCGGCGATTTGAATCCGTCGTGCGCGAAGCGGAAAATCTCGCCGCGGCCGGCGTCCGCGAAGTGACGCTCATCGGCCAGGACACCACTTCCTACGGTGAAGACCTCGGCTTGCGCGACGGCCTGCCGCTGCTGCTCGAGCGTCTCGCGGGCGTCGAAGGCCTGCAATGGGTGCGCTCGCTGTATTGTTATCCGAACCGCGTGACGCAGCGCCTGCTCGATACCATCGCCGCGCACCCGCGCATCGCCAAATACATGGACATGCCGCTTCAGCACGCCAGCCGCAACGTCCTCGCGCGCATGAAGCGCGGATCGAATGGCGACGCGTTTCTGCAATTGCTCGGCCGCATCCGCGCGACGATTCCCGGCGTGGCGCTGCGGACTTCGTTCATCGTCGGCTTCCCCGGCGAAAGCGACGCGGACTTTCGCGAGCTGTGCGATTTCGTGAAGGCCGCGGAATTCGACTGGATGGGCGTCTTCCCCTATTCCGACGTCGACAACGCATCGAGCTTCGCGCTCGATGAAAAAGTGGACGAGAACACCATCAAGGAACGCCAGAGCCGCCTGATGGAAATTCAGCAAAAGATTTCCGCGCGCAAGCTGCGCCATTTTCGCGGCCGGCGCGTGACCGCCCTCGTCGAAGGCCCATCCAAGGATACGCCGCTCGTATGGGAAGCGCGCCTGGAAGGCATGGCGCCCGACATCGACGGCAAGCTGTACTTGAACGACATCGAGATCGCGGGATCCACGATCTCTGCCCGTCCCGGCGACATCGTCACCGCGGAAATCACCGAGACGCACGAGTACGACATGGTTGGCCGCGTTGTTGAAATCCTGGATGTCCCGCGCCCCGCGATGGCGCAAATACCGCCGAACGCCCCAGTGCAGCGCGTGTTGACAGGCGCGGCGCTGAGGATTTTGGTTTAAGTAGCACAGACTTCAGTCTGTGGGTTTCCATAAGATCTTGGCTAACGCGGTCCGTCCGGCTACCGAACGAACCCCCACAGACTGAAGTCTGTGCTACTAAAATGCCATGAAGCTAAAATGCCCCATTTGCAAAGAGCCCACCGATTCGGAAACGACCGCGGAATTCCCATTCTGCAGCGCGCGCTGCCGCGAGCGCGACCTGGGCAACTGGGCGATGGGAAAATACAAAATAGCCGTCCCCATGATGGACGAATCGGAACCGGAAGAAACCGAAACGAATGAGCGAGCCCACACCGAATCTTCCGACAACGACGACGACGAGTAGCGCCAAACACAAGCCGCGCATCTCGTTCGCGATCGCAACCGCACTTGGCCTCGGCTATCTTCCCAAAGCGCCGGGGACGTTTGGCTCTCTGGGAGGCGTTGCTCTATCCGTTGGAATGGCCTGGTTGTTTTCGCGCAAGACCCTGCAGTATGCGAACATGGAAAGAAGTGTTAACTTCTGGACCGTGGGTTTAACTCCCGCATATATAGAGTACGTGATCGTGTTACTCATCGCGTTCCTCGGTCTGTTCGTCGCGGACCGGGCAGCAAAGTATGCAGGCAAGAAAGACCCGCAATTCGTCGTAATTGATGAAGTCTCCGGCCAGATGATCGCCTACTTCTCGCCGTTCACGCTGTTGAACTGGAAAAGTTTCCTGCTGGGCTTTATACTTTTTCGTGTCTTCGATATTTGGAAGCCGTTCCCCGCGAGGCAAGCCGAATCGCTCCCCGGCGGCTTTGGAATCATGGCGGATGATTGGATCGCGGGAATTTACGCGGCGCTCGGTTTGTGGATCGCGCGCGCTCTCGGGCTTTAGGCGTTTTTGTAGCGCTCGCCTTCAGGCGAGCATGTGCTTGCGCCAGGGATGCCCGCCTGAAGGCGGGCGCTACAAGAAAACCTAAGGGCATGGATCGCTGGAGATATCGCGAAACGGTTTCAGGAAAATCTGAGAATCGAATTTGGAAACCAACGGCATACCGCGCATCGACCGCATCCAGCCGGGTGCAGGCATACCCGGCGGCGACGTCACGATTTACGGCGCGGGGTTCGTTTCGCGCCCCAACACGCGGCCGCACGTGCGCTTTGGCGAAACCGAAGCGAGCATTCTGATCTCCACGCAAAATTATCTGATTGCGCGCGTGCCGGAAGGCGCGGCGGGCAGCATCGTGAGCGTCGAAACTTCGCGGGCGGCGAGCCAGCCGTTCGCGTTTCACCTCGGCGTGCAGATCGCCGACAATCTTCACCCCGTGGCAAATCCTGCGGTGGACACCGAAGGAAACATCTACGTCACCTATAGCGGCCACCGCGGGCAGAAGGTCGCCGTCTCGCTCTACAAAATTACGCCTAACTATGCGGTAAAACCTTTCGTCACCGAACTCGTAAATCCCACAGGCCTGGCACTGGACCGCGAAGGATATCTCTACGTTTCCTGCCGCGATGACGGAACCATCCATCGCGTCGCGCCGGACGGCCGCTCGCAGCTGTGGGTCGAAGGCATGGGCGTTGCGACCGGAATCGCGTTCGATACCATCGGCAATCTTTTTGTGGGCGACCGCAGCGGCACGGTTTTCAAGATCAGCCCCGACCGCCAGATTTTCGTGTTCGCCACGCTCGAACCGTCCGTGGCGGCGTATCACCTGGCGTTCAGCCCCACCGGCGAATTGTTCGTCACCGGCCCGACCACTTCGAGTTTTGACCGCGTGTTACGCATCAACCAGAAAGGTGAAGTCAGCACGTTCTTTCGCGGGCTCGGCCGGCCGCAAGGCCTCGCATTCGATCGCAAGGGAAATCTCTACGTGACGGCGTCGTATCAGGGCCGCCGCGGCGTCGTGCGAATTTCTCCCGACGCGCGCGCCGAACTTGTTCTCGGCGGCAGCGGCCTCGTCGGCCTCGCGTTGCTTCCCGGCCACCGCGCCATCCTGGCCACCACCGGCGCGCTCTTCACCGTCGATTGGGAAGTGGAAGGCCTTCCGCTTCCACGCTAACTACAAAATGAAAGCTGAAATCATCGCAGTCGGATCGGAACTGCTGACCCCGGACCGGGTCGACACCAACTCGCTTTTCCTGACCGCGCGGCTCAATAAGCTCGGCATCGAGGTCACGCGCAAGACGGTGGTCGGCGATGATCTCGCGCCTTTGCGCAACGCCTTCGAGGAAGCGGCGAAGCGCGTCGAACTCGTCATTGCCAGCGGAGGCCTCGGCCCCACCGAAGACGATCGCACGCGCGACGCCGTGGCCGATCTGCTCGGTCGCAAGCTCTCGCGCGATCCCGCCGTGATGAAAATGATCGAAGCGCGCTTTCGCAAGATTGGACGAGCGATGTCCGAGGTGAACGCCCGCCAGGCCATGGTTCCCGAGGGCGCGATCGTTCTAGAAAACGATCGCGGCACGGCGCCGGGCCTGTGGCTTGAGTCGAGCGGCCGAATCGTCATTCTGCTTCCCGGCCCGCCGCACGAATTGAAAGCCATGTTCGCCGCGCAGGTGGAACCGCGCCTCGCGCGCCTTGCTACGGGCGTGCGCCTCGTGGCACGCGAGCTTCGCGTCGCGGGAATGGGCGAATCCGACGTCGACCAGCGCATCGCGCCGATTTATACGCGCCACGACGACGTGCAGACAACGATCCTGACCGCGCCCGGTGAAATTCAAATTCACCTGCGCATGTGGTCCAAGGACGTGCCCGCCGCCGAGCGCCAGCTCCAGGGAATACAAGAAAGCATCGTGCTCACGCTGGGCGAAGCGGTGTTCACCACCGCGGGCGAATCGATGGAAGAAGTGGTCGGCCGGGAACTCACGATGCGCCAGGCGACGATTGCCACGGCGGAGAGCTGCACGGGCGGCCTCCTCGCCGAGCGCCTCACGCGCATTTCGGGAAGCTCCGCCTATTTTCTGGGCGGCGTCGTTTCCTACAGCAACACGCTCAAGTCCGCGTGGGTGGATGTCCCCGCGGAAATCATCGAATCGCGCGGCGCCGTCAGCAGCGAAGTTGCCGTCGCTCTCGCCGACGGAATCCGCCGCCGCACCGGCGCAACGCTGGGCGTCGGAATCACCGGCGTGGCCGGACCCACCGGAGGAACTCCGGAAAAACCCGTGGGCACGGTGCACGTCGCCATCGCCGACTCGTCGGGGAGCAAGGAACGCGGCGTCCACTATCCCGGCGAGCGAGACCGCATCCGCTGGCAAGCCTCGCAAACGGCGCTGGACCTCGTGCGGCGATATTTCCTGTACGCGGCGCAGCCCAAATCTGGGTAGTAGCACAGACTTCAGTCTGTGGGGGTCCGTAAGTGTGCCCAGGCCGCGCGCGGTAGCCAAGATCAATGCGCCATCCAAGCTCTAATGGAACCCCACAGACTGAAGTCTGTGCTACTAGTGAAGCCCAATCAATCTTGCGGTCCCTGAGGACCGAGATTCACTTCTAGAAATAAATGTGGATTTAACCCATGCGCCTCTTCGTCGCGTTGGACATTCCAGATGACGTGCGCTCCGCCATTTTCGCAATCGTGGCCAAGCTGCGCGTTGCTTGTCAAAATGCGCGCTGGGTGCGAATCGAAGGCCTTCACGTCACGCTGAAATTTATCGGTGAAACTTCCTCCGAAAAAGCGGCGGCCATCCAGGCGGCGCTGGCATCGATTCCTTCGCGCACTCCGATCCCCATGAAATTCCACGGTCTTGGATTTTTCCCGAATGTGCGCCGCCCGCGCGTGCTCTGGGCCGGAATCGAAGCCGGCACGGATCTTGCGGAACTTGCCGCTGCCGTCGAGGCATCGCTTGGTGCGCTAGGCATCCCGCGCGAGGAGCGCGCGTTCTCTCCTCACCTGACTCTCGCGCGATTCGACACGCCGCGCGGGCTCGACGCCCTACACGCCGCCATCGAGAAGGCCGGCCCCGTTGAATTTGGCATGACCACCGCGCAGGAATTTCATCTCTATCAAAGCGTTCTGAAACCCGGCGGGGCGGAATATACTCGGCTGGCAACATTTTCGTTTGCGGGGAGAAAATCCGAGTGAATCCGGAAATGGCGGCCGGCGCCCCGTCCCTCTGGGGATTGGTTGTCCTGGGATATCTCCTGGGCTCAATTCCATTCGGCTATCTACTCGTGCGCGCAACGGGAGGCGGTGACATCCGCTTCATCGGAAGCGGAAACATTGGCGCCACCAACGTCGCGCGAACGTCAGGCTGGGCCGTCGGCGTCGCCACGCTGGTCCTCGACACCGCAAAAGGTTTCCTTGCCGTTTGGCTCACGCAGCATTTCTCGGGCGGAAATATTCGCTTCATGATGTACGCGGGCCTCGCGGCGATCCTCGGACATATTTTCCCCGTATGGCTCCGATTCACCGGCGGCAAGGGCGTGGCCACCGCGCTGGGCGTTTTCCTGGCCATCTGCTGGCCGGCCCTCGCAGCAGCCGTCTTGCTTTTCCTTCTCGTGGCCCTGTTCTGGAGGTACGTGTCCCTCGCGTCGATTTCCGCGGCGGCTGCTTTGCCGCTCCTCGTCTACCTGCTCTACGCGCCCGGCCATGCGCCGCCGACAGCGGTGTCGGTTTGCACGCTGCTGGCTGCGGTTTTGGTGATCGTAAAACATCGTGACAATATCGAGCGACTTCTCGCCGGCACGGAGCCGCGCTTCGACATGAGCCGCAAAAAATCATGAAAAAAATTGCCATCATCGGCGGCGGAGCCTGGGGCACGGCGCTGGCCATTGCATTGACGCGGTCCTCGGTCGCGCACCGGCTCGCTCTGTGGGCGCACAGCGCCGACGTCGTCGAGATGCTCAGCACCCGGCGGGTCAACGAGATTTATCTATCCGGATTTGAATTGCCTGCCGACGTCGAAATCACGGGAGGCCTCGAAAAGGCGCTCGCCGGCGCCGATATCGTGCTGGGCGTGATGCCGTCGGCTCACGCGCGCTCTCTCTATCGCGCGATGCGTCCCCACGTCGCACCAAATTCGATTTTCGTCAGCGCCACCAAGGGTCTGGAACCGGACACCCACGCGCGCATCAGCGAAGTGATCGCCGAAGAAATCGGCCTGGACATGCCCTCGCGCATCGCCGTTCTCTCCGGCCCGAGTTTTGCTCTCGAAGTCGCCGCCGGAGATCCCACCGCTGTGGTTCTCGCCTCCGCCGACGCGAAGCTCGCCTCCGAGGTTCAGGAAGAATTCTCCGGTCCGCGATTCCGGCTCTACACCAACGATGACGTCATCGGCACGGAAATTGCCGGGGCGGTGAAAAACGTAATCGCGATTGCCGCGGGAATCTGCACGGGCCTGGAATTGGGCACGAACGCGGTGGCGGCGCTCGTCACGCGAGGACTCGCCGAAATGACGCGCCTTGCCGTCGCTCTCGGCGGGCGTCGGGAAACGCTTTCCGGCCTCGCAGGCGTCGGCGACCTCATCCTCACCGCCACGGGCGAGCTCAGCCGCAACCGTTCCGTCGGGATCGAACTCGGCAAAGGCCGCGATCTGAGCGAGATTCTCGGCTCGACGCGCAGAGTCGCCGAAGGAGTTGGCAGCGCCGCAGCCACGCTGGAACTGGCTCGACGCACGAAAGTCGAAATGCCCATAACGGAACAGGTCCACACCGTCCTGACCGCAGGCCGTGTGACACGGGACGCCATCCGCGAGCTAATGGAACGCCGCCTCAAACAAGAGTGATTTTTCATCTACCCCGTTAGCTGATGCGTAGCACCGCAGGTTTCCGCCCTTCTGCCCGGCCTGTCCGGACCGTAAAATAGAATTGGACCAGCCCTACCGTGGACCTCAGTCGCTTCAAATCCGTGTTCTTCCACCGGCCCAGAATTCTCTGGCTGGTGCTGGGCGCCATGCTGCTCGTCAGCGTGCTGCCCCTGGCGCTCTATCACCGTCAGGTTCTGCAACTTAGCCAGGGAAAACTGACCGATACGGAGAGCGTTCAGCAAACGGAAGTGACTCGATCGCTCGCGGAAGAAATTCAGCAATTCGACGCCAACCTCTACCAGCAACTCATCAGCGAACGTCAGATTCTGGCGCTCACCGGACTGATCGATAAGGTCGACACCGCCCAGAACGCCCCGCAAGTGTCCCGGGTCCTCGAGAACTTCGTCGCGAGCAATCCAAACATTCTGTACCTGACCGCGGTTGGCAAGGAAGCCAAGGGTAGCGGCGCGGGCAATTTCCAGGCGAACCAGGATCCCTTTGTGGCCAAGGCGCTTCAGCGCGCATTTACGACGACGCTGCAATCCCTGGTATTCCGCAGCGACCCTCTGGCCATCGGGCCTGAGAACCGCCCCGCTTTCGTGATGGCGGTGCCGCTGGAAGTGAACGATCAATTTTCGGGGATGCTCGCCGCCGTAGTTTCGCTGGACGGGATTCTCAAGAGGCTTCAGACCACCAGCGTGCGCGGCCGGGTCGTGTTCGTGATAGACCACAGCGGGCACATCGTGGCCCACCCGGACATGCGCCAGTTCGTGCCCGGCTCGGACGCGAAACCCAGCTCGCCCGTCGTCATCCAAGTTGTTGCGCTGCCGAAAGGGTTGCGCACGACCGAAACCCTTCGTCGCTATGAGTCAACGGAGAATGGCAAGAAATCGGAAATGGTTGGAACCTACAGCACCATCCCCGACCTGAATTGGGCGGTGGTGGCGACGCGCAGCCTGGACAAGGCGCGCGAGGATGCAGGCGTCACGGAACTCAATGCGCAGGCGCTCAAGTTCGTTGTGGTCGTCACGTTTGCGGCTTTGATTCTCGGCTATTTGTTTGCCGTCGGCATCAGCACGCCGATTCGCGCGCTCGCCGCGTCGACGCTCGCCATCAGCCGCGGAGAATTCCACCAGCGAACTCCCGTCCAGGGCGCCGCCGAAATCAGCGAATTGGCCGAGACCTTCAACCACATGGCTGGAGACATCGAGGAATTCGTCGATCAGCTCAAAAAGGCCGCGGACCAGAACCATGAGCTGTTCCTCGGCTCGATCCGCATGCTCGCGGCGGCCATCGACGAAAAAGATCCCTACACGCGCGGCCATTCCGGCCGCGTGGCCAAGTATTCCATCATCATCGCGCAGCAGCTCGGCTTGCAATCGGCCGAGCTCGAAAAGATCCGGATTTCAGCCCTGCTGCACGACGTGGGAAAAATCGGAGTGGATGATCGCGTGCTGAAAAAGCCCGGCAAGCTGACCACCGAAGAATTCTCGTTGATGAAGCAGCATCCCTTGAAAGGCGCGAATATCATGCGGCCGGTCGCGCAGTTAAAGGAAATGCTGCCGGGAATCGAACTGCACCACGAGCATGTCGACGGCCGAGGCTATCCGCACGGTTTGGCGGGCGACGAGATTCCCTTGATGGCGCGCATCATCGCCGTCGCCGATACGCTCGACGCCATGACCACCAACCGCCCCTACCAGTCCGCCATGGACCTGGAATTCGCCATGAACCGCATTCTCGAGCTGGCCAATACGAAGTTCGACGCCGCCGTTGTGGACGCGCTCGACCGCTCCGTCCGCGCCGGAAAGATCCGCCTGAGCGCCACCCTAGTCGAAGTTTGAAGGATTTGTTTCCTACGAAGTGGCGCAGGCTTCAGCCTGTGGGTTTTAGTTGCAGCAAGGACGACCTTGCCCTCACCAAACTCCACAGGCTGAAGTGGCTGCGGAAAAACTCGCAACGAGTCATTCCGAAGGGCGGGGTTTGCCCGAGGAATCTGCTTTTTCTTGGGTTTGGGGAAGAAAAGCAGATCCCTCGCTTCGCTCGGGATGACAAGAAAGCACTTTTTCCGCAGCCTGTGAAGCCTGCGCCCCATAATCGCCAATCACAATTTAGAACACAGACTCGTGGTAAATCGTAATCATCCACTGCCCATTGTGTTTGGTCACGATCCAGGTGAGCAGCCCTTTGCGATTGGGCGCGTCCTTACCATCCCGCGTCCTGGCCCCGCTCATTTGCCAGTCGATGTCGACAGACGCAATCTCCGGAGTCAGGAAGCGAATGCTCCTTACCGTGTCGGTTCGGTGCGCATCCTTGAGAAACGTCGTGAAGATATCATTGTAGTGGGCTTCCAGATCCTTCGAGCCTTTGCTGGGAATCCCGGTTGTGCTCGAGAATTCACCGTCCTCCACATAGGCCGCCGCCGTAGCGTGCGCGTCATGGCGATTCCAGGCATCTTCCCACGCGGCCACGCATTGCTTGATGGCGGCCGAATCCGCATCCATCTTGGACGGCATCTGCGCCCAAACGGGAACCGAAGAAAACGCAAAGAAAAGAGAAACCGCCAGAATCATTTTCAAACGAAATGAAATCATCGCATCCTCCTGATTTTCGAGTTCTCCCACTAAGCAGCCTGCGGAAAAAGTGCCCCGCTCCTTTTGTCATTCCGAGCGAAGCGAGGAATCTCTCTTTCATTTCATAAAGTTAAATCGAAGAGGGATTCCTCGCTTCGTTCGGAATGACAAAATAAACCACTTTTCCCGCAGCCTACAAAGGCCCACTGCACTCTGCGGCCGGCGCCATCGCTTGAGAGCTTAGAACGATTGCTCGTGGTAAATCACAATCATCCATTGGCCGCTACGCTTGGACAAAACCCACGTGAGCAGTCCCTTTCGTAATACGCCGCCCGGCGCACTCGGCTCCGTCACCAGCCAATCGATATCCACGTTTGCCAGGTCCGGCGCGAGAAAACGAATGCTCCTCACCGTATCGGTGGTGTGCGCGTTCTTGAGAAACGTCGTGAAGATCGTCGTGTAGTGATCTTCCAGTTCTTTCCGGCCGTGGCTCGGCTCCGCTTTCACGCTCGAAAAATCGCCGTCCTCCACGTAATGCATGGCCACTGCATGCGCGTCGTGGCTGTTCCACGAGTCCGCAAAATTCGCGACAAATTGCTTGATGGCGGCGGTATCCGCGTCCCGGTTGGATGCCATCTGCGCCCGGGAACTTGCGGCGGAAAATGTGAGAAACAACAAAACCGCCAGCGCGGCCTTCGATGCAAATGAAATCATCGCGCACCCCTCATGGATTGAATTTAGAATCAGGGCTGGCTCAGCCCAGTACTCAGCCGATTGCCGCCATCATACAACAAACACAATGAGTTTGCCCCCGGCAAAGCTTCCCACCAGCCGGTGCGGCATGTCAGAAGGTTTTCTTCTGCTAGAATAAGGAACTCGCCGCGCATCGCCGCGAAACACTTATGTTTTCGATCTTCAACAAGGATGACGAACGCAAGAAGCCCAAGGAAGGCGGGTCGCTGCTCGACCGGCTGAAACAGTCGATCTCGAAGACCCGCACGCAGATCACCTCCAAGGTCGAAGACCTCATCTCGGGCGAAAAGAAAATCGATCCCGAGCTGCTCACGAAGCTGGAGAACGCTTTGCTCGCCGCCGATCTCGGACCGCGGACGACTCACCAAATTCTGGAAGCGGTGCGGCAGAAACTCGAGCGGCACGCCCTAAGCAGCGTTGCGGACCTCAAGGCGGAGCTGAAAAACCAGCTGCTATATGCCCTGCGCACCGTGGCGTCTCCGAATGGAACATCGGCGGCTGCGCAGGAGTCTCGGCCTCACGTCATTTTTGTCGTCGGCGTGAACGGCACGGGAAAAACCACGACCATCGGCAAGCTCGCGCACCGCCTTCGGCAGAGCGGCAAGAATGTGGTTCTCGCCGCGGGCGATACGTTTCGCGCCGCCGCCATCGAACAACTCGGCGTGTGGGCCACGCGCACCGGCTCGGAAATCGTGAAGACAAAATCCGGCGGCGACCCTGCGGCGGTCGTCTACGACGCGCTGGCTTCCGCGCGGGCGCGAAACGCCGACGTCGTCATCGTTGACACCGCTGGACGTCTGCACACGAAATTGAACCTGATGGCCGAGCTCGACAAAATGAAACGCACGGCCACAAAAATAATTCCCGGTGCGCCGCACGAGGTCTTGCTCGTAATGGACGCGACGACCGGACAGAATGGACTTTCCCAGGCGCGCGAATTCACTTCCACGGCCGGCGTCACCGGCATCGTGTTGACCAAACTCGACGGCACAGCCAAGGGCGGCATCGTCGTGGCCATCACGCGCGAACTCGGCCTGCCCGTGCAATATGTCGGCACAGGCGAATCCGTGGAAGACCTCGTCCCGTTTGACGCGGAGACCTTTGTCTCTTCCCTTTTCGATTGAAAAGCCGCGCGCTTGATTCGTTTGGAAGCAAAGTGCGGCGGCATCGGTTTTAGTGGCACAGGCTTCAGCCTGTGGGGGTTAATCCTTGCTGGGACCAAAACCCACAGGCTGAACAGGCTACGGAAAAAGTACGTTTGTCATTCTGAGCGAAGCGAAGAATCTCTCTGTGCATTAGACTTAAATCGAAGAGAGATTCTTCGCTTCGCTCAGAATGACACCAAAACCGGGTTTTTCCGCACCCTGTGAAGCCTGTGCCACTAAAACCGACGAAATCGATCAAGCCCTCGTTCATCGGGAAAACGGGAGATTTATTCCAAGCTTTCCCGATCTCGTGGGAAATCTAAATGAACGATATGGACGCATCCGCATCTTCGGGTATGGCAACTGCTGCTGCCGCTGAAGCCGTGTTTGTTGATCGCGCGCTCGGGCTGGCGGCTCGTGGCATCGCGCTCACAAGCCCCAACCCGCTCGTTGGAGCGATTCTTGTGCGCGACGGGCGCGTCGTAGGAGAAGGTTTCCACACGTATGACGGCGTGCGCCACGCGGAAATCATCGCACTCGAAGCTGCGGGCGAATCCGCGCGCGGCGCGACGCTCTATATCAACCTGGAGCCTTGCTGCCACACGGGCCGCACCGGGCCATGCACGCACGCGTTGATCGCGGCAGGCGTCGCGCGCGTCGTGGCGGCGATGCCGGACCCGAACCCGCAAGTGGCTGGCCGCGGCTTCAAACAATTGCGCTCCGCTGGAATCGAAGTCACCACCGGCCTGCGCGAGGCCGAAGCGCGGCGTCTGAATGAAGCCTTCGCGCGATGGATCGTTTCCCGCAAACCCCTGGTGACACTCAAATCCGCGCTCACGCTCGATGGCCAGCTTGTCCTCCCTCATGAGAATAAAGGCGCGCGCAAGGGCGCCCGCATTTCGCAAAAAGACCGCTGGATTTCGTCGCCCGAATCGCGCGCCGAAGTACAGCAAATGCGCCACGCCTCCGACGCTCTGCTCACCGGCATTGGCACGGTGCTCGTCGATGACCCGCTGCTCACCGACCGCACAGGCCTGCCGCGCCGCCGCAAACTGTTGCGCGTCGTGTTGGACTCCCGCTTGCGTTTGCCGCTTCGCTCAAAGCTGGTGCGCTCGGCGGATGGCGATGTGCTCGTTTTCACTCGCGCAAAAGAAAATTCCCCGAAAGCGCGCGCCCTGCGCCGCGCCGGAGTGGATGTCGTGCGCCTTGCCGGGCGCGGCGCGAAGCCTGATCTCGTCGAAGCCGTCGCTGAACTTGGCCGCCGCGAAATACTCAGCGTCCTCCTCGAATCAGGCGCAATTTTGAATTCCGCCGCCCTGGCCGCCGGAATTGTGGATAAAATGCGGGTGTTCTTCGCGCCCAAAGTCGCCGGGACAGCGGAAAAAAAGCCGGACGCGGCTTCGGCGCCCGCGCGTTTTCAGGCCGTGCAGGAATTACGGAACATCACCATCGAACCATTCGGACCGGATTTCGCAATCGAGGGGTATCTCCGCGATGTTTACCGGACTCGTTGAATACGTAGGCACGATTGAATCCGTTGAACTGTGCGACGTAGGCGCCCGCCCCGATTCCGCCGGAACGCGTTCCGACCAAATCGGGGCCACCATCCGCGTGCACGCAGGCCCTCTCCTCGAAGGCCTCGCAAAATCCGGCAGCATCGCGGTGAACGGCTGTTGCCTCACGGCAGTCGACATCTCGAGCGAATCTTTCGCCGCCGACCTATCCGGTGAGACGCTCCGCCGCACCAGCCTCGGCGAAATGAAGCCCGGCACGCGCGTCAATCTCGAGCGCCCACTGACCGCGATGAAAGAGCTCGGCGGCCACTTCGTGCAAGGCCACGTGGACGGCGTCGGGCGCGTCGCGCGCCTCGAACCCGAAGGCGCCAACTGGTGGTTCGGCGTTCAAGTGCCTGAAAATCTCGCGCGTTACATCGCGATGAAAGGCTCGATCGCGCTCGACGGCATCAGCCTCACGGTCGCCGCCTGGCACGACGGCATCGCCGAAACCGCCATCATCCCCTTCACCTACGAGCACACCAATTTGTATTCCCTGAAAGTCGGCGATCCCGTGAACATCGAGTGCGACATCCTCGCAAAATATGTGGAGCGCCTGGTGGAATCGCGTGAGAAATCCCCCGTCTCGCGCTTGAGTGTCGCGCGCCTGATCGAAGAAGGTTTTTAGTCTAAATCGGCGCGGCGTCAACTCCCAATGGATGCGCGGGAACTCGCGTGTTTCAAGTCTGCGGGCGTCGCGCTTCCGCGTAGGTTTCTTACGGTTTTCCGGAGCTGTTCGGCGAGCCAGATACCCCGCTCTTCAATGCATCCGCCAGGCTGATTTGATTGACCTCCATCGTCCGCCCCATCGCCTGGTTGAACTTCAGCTCATCTTCGAGCAGGTTGATCCGATCCCGCAATTCCGTTCCCTCGGCGGAGGTGACGTCGCGCGATCGCAGCACGACGTTGTAACTGGTGGACGCTCCCAGCCGGTATTTTTCCTGCTCGTCTTCGAGCGTTTGCACGGCCAGCTTCTTCGCCTCTTCCGCGGCCGCGAGCGACGCTCGATCTTCCCGCATGGCGATGAGGGCGTTGCGCACGCTGACGAAGATGGCATTTTGTTCCTGGCGGTACTGCGTCTTTTGCTGCCGTTCATTGAGCAGCGCCTGGGCGTTGTCCGCCTGCGCCGCGCGATTGCGAATCGGCAGCGTAAAATTGATTCCTCCCTCGAATGTGGAATAATTGCCGCGGAACACGCGGCCGAGGTCCTGCCCCGCCCCGCCTGGAAACACGACCGCCGACGATGTAGTGACCGCCGCGGCCTGAAAGAGATCGGGAACAGGAACGCCCGCGGAATTCACCACGGGCAGGCCGGTCAAGAACGCTCCTGTCGGGGTTGTCGTTGTGGAAGTCTGGACTCCGCCGAGGCCGCTGGCGACATACTCTCCAAAAATATTGACCGACGGCAGGAGTTCATTCTTCGTGGCCTTCACGTCGGTCCCCGCGTTTTCAAGGTTCAGCGCCGCCTGTTTCAGTTCAGGCCGTTTCTGCCACGCTTCTTTTACGGCGTCTTGAATCTCGATGTTCTCGCCTGTGTCCGGCGTTGAAATCGGCGTGGCCGGAATAATTTCCGCGCGCAGCAGCGGCCCGTCCAGCGGGTTCATCGTGATGTCGTTAAGCAGCGTCGTTTCATCCTGCAATTGAACGGATTGCGCCTGAACGAGCGCCTGCCTGTCCGAAGCAAGTTGCGATTGCGCCGTCAGCACATCGAGCGAGGACAGCGTGCCGATTTCGAGCCGCCTCGAATTTTCTTCAAAAAGCCGCTGCGAAACTCCCAAAGCCGCTTCCTCCACTTTTACGTTTTCCCGCGCGTACACCAGCTCCCAATAGTCGTTCGACACTTGCGTCGTCGTGGCCATCACCTGCTGCTCAAGCTGCGACAGGCCGACTTTGATCGTGCGCTTTGCTTCGATGATCAGACGAGTATTTGGCAGAGTTCCGAAGCCCCGAAGAAGCGGCTGAGTAATTGTCACGGTCAGCGCCGACTGCAAGTAAGGATTGTACAAATTGAAAAATCCAAAGTTGGTGGAAGTACGATTGTTGGTCATGCCCGCTTGAAACTGAGTTCCTGTGGGAAAATACTGATTGTATTGAAAATTCAGGTTGTCGATGTGCTGCACATATGCCACAGGCGTTTGGGCCGCGACGGTGGTAGTCCCCGTCGGGATGATGCCGGCGAAGAGCGGATTATTCAGCGGCGTGACCGAATCCTGGACGTTGAGATTGCTCGTCAAAGTAGGATCGAACGGCACCAGGCCGTTGATCCCCGATTTGGCGCGCAGCAAATTGACCTCATCCAGCCACGGCACGTAGCGCTCCACGTCGATCGCCAGATTATTTTCGAGAGCGAGCGAGATGGCGTCCTGCAGACTCAGCATCAGCTTGCCGTTCTGCAACAATTGCTCGATGCGGGGAGAATTTGTGAGCGACGGCTCGTCACGTTTCATCGGCGTATACGGTCCACTGATGTCCGGAAACCATTTCCTCCCCGCTGAATAGTCCAGCTTCAAGTCCACAGTTCGCGGCGAAACGGCGCTCGAGGGCGCGGCCTGCGCTTCGGGCTGAGCCGAAGACTGAATTTGCGCCGTCTGATCGCTTCCCTTCTGATCCTGCGCAAAGAACGGCGCAGGCAGCAGCGAAAACACTGCCTAAAATTGCGACTGCAACACGAATGAGCTTCCTATCCATAATTTTCCCCTCCTCGAAATGAGGCCTTTTGCAAATAGAAAAAGTACCCTAAATGTTGAATTTTCGGAAACTTGCCCGTTCCAGGAATGTGCGAGGAAAAACAATTCAGTTCAATCGGAAGGGCCTCGGGTGTATAAGGTTGCCCATTCAAGATTCATACTGCAAATTTCTGTTAAACAGTTCTCGGTGTGCGCGTGGTCCGAGCGCGAAAGTTCAGGTCAGGTCTCAAATGGACGAGGAGGCTAGGCGATGCGATGCAAATCATTGCTGGTAGCGACATGTGGAATGTTACTGAGTACGACCGCGCTCTGGGCCCAGGGAAAGGCTCCGTCGGCTCCGTGGCGAGGAGCTGGCCCGACGCCATGCGTCGGTTCCGACGGCGGCGTCGAGCAATGCCCGCCGGCCCCGCGCGAAATCGCAGTTCGCGCCGGCCGCATGTTTGACAGCAAGACAGGCCAGATGCTGGCCAATCAGGTAGTGCTCCTCTTCGGCGAGCGAATCACCGCGGTCGGACCGGAGTCGCAAGTCAAGATTCCTCCCGGCGCGCAAGTGATCGACCTCAGCCAGGCGGCCGTGCTCCCTGGATTGATCGACGGGCACACGCACATGTTCAATGCGCGCAAGCCCAACGGGACCACGGAAGACTACATGCTCATCGCCGTGCAGAATGTGCAGGCAAGTCTGCACGCGGGATTCACCGCGGCGCGCGATATGACCACGCACGGCAACGGGTATGGAGATGTGGCCATCCGCAATGCGATCAACGAAGGCCGCATCGACGGTCCCCGCTACCAAGTTTCAACCCGCGGCATCGTTTGGGGAGCCACGCCTCCGAATCCTGCTGTTCCTGAAAACCCGCTGGCCGCCGCCGTGGTTCGCTCGGCCGAGGAAGGGCGCGCCGCCGTGCGCGATCAAATTGCGCACGGCGCCGATTGGATCAAGCTCTATCCGACAGGGGCCTATTCGTTCAGCCCCACGGGAGAGGCGCAATACGTAGTCACCTATCCATTGCCTGTATTGCAGGCGATGATTGACGAAGCGCACCGCCTCGGCAAGAAGACGGGCTGCCACGTCTACGGCGGCGAGGGCCAGAAGAACGCCATCGTCGCCGGATGCGACACGATCGAACACGCCTTTGGTCTGGACCAGGAGCAAGCCAACATGATCGTCGCCAAAGGTCTTTACTACGACCCAACCCTTCAGCGTTACATTGAACCCTACTTGGACGATAACGACGCCAAAAATACCGGTGGCAAGTATCGAATCATTCCAATTTTTGAACACGCTGTTCAGATGGCGGCGGCCACCAAGGGAATGAAAATCATGATGGGCAGCGGAGCCGACGGTGAAACCTACGTGCACGGCACGCAGGCTCTTGATTTCGAGATGCTGGTGAAGTATGGCGGCTTGACTCCGGTGAGAGCCCTCCAGGCCGCAACCACGATTAATGCGGAAGCGCTCGGCTGGCAGGACCAGATCGGATCCATCGACAAGGGAAAATATGCCGATCTGATCGCGGTTTCAGGCGACCCACTAGCTGACATCACCGAGCTTAAGCGGGTCAAATTCGTAATGAAGGGCGGAAAGGTCATTCGGAACGATGTGGCAAATCACGCCTCGAAGTAGTGAAGATGTTGTAGGGGCACGGCATGCCGTGCCCCTACAACCGACCCACGAAATGGCGCCTTCGCCAACACCCGCGCCGTCTTAGGCAACCCTTGCGATCAACGCATAATTTGTGAAACGAGTGGAGAGACCAGCTCACCGCGCCTTGTAACTACGACATCGTCGGGAAAGTCCTGGCGGAATTCAGCGCCCAAAGAATTCAGCCGATCCAAAAATTCAGGAAGTCGCGGCAAAGCGGCATTTTCCACATCGTGGAGGACGACAACCGTCCAGTCACGCGTGGCAATTTCCGATAAGCATCGATCGACCCAGCCCTCTTGATCTTTCCAATCCCCCGGCACACTGGACCACAACACGCAGGTGTATTTTCCCTCTTGCAAGAGCTGCAATGCCGCGCTGCTTAGCAGGTGTGGGCCGATGAGACCTCCGCCTCCCATCGGACGAAACAATTTATCCGCATGAGCAAGCTCGCCGATCAAATTTTGCGTTTCCTCAATCTCCCGCCTGGCATATTCCGCGTCGGGCTTTTCACCGAGCGGCGCGCTGTGCGTCATGGAATGGTTGCCGATTGAGTGGCCTTCCGAATGAGCCCTCGCGGCCAGCGCACGCCCGCCGGGCTTCGCGAGTCTTTCGCCGACGATGAAGAAAGTAGTTTGAATCCGGCGGGCGGATAAAATGTCAAGCACGTGTTCCGTGATCCCCGGCGTCGGCCCATTGTCGAAAGTAAGTGTCACACGTTTCACGTGAATCACAATTCCCCTCAGGAATTGCAGAACAGGCGGCATTGTACATCGCGGCCTCTCTCCCGACCCACTTTGCGCCGCGCCGCGCGAATCACCCCAATATACCTTTCGGGCAATTCGTCTATTTTCGCCTTTGACGTGTCCAGGCTCCCGCACGATAGTGGACACGGCAGTTCGGGTTGGACCTGACCTTGAAGCGGGTCCATTCGTGCTGCCTCAATAAAAAATAAAACCATCCGCCTCCCAGCCGGAAATAGAGTTGTCTGTGCAAATGCGCGAATCGTCGGAGCCGAAGCCGGAACGTCGTCATACTCCGCGAACGAAACTCGTGGAGATCGCCTACATCGGCATGGGCCCTGAAAACGGAGGCCTCGTCTTGGACGTCTCCGACGGCGGACTTTCCTTTCACTCCGTCGCCCCGGTCCAGCCGGCTGAAACCATCCATTTTTTATTGTCTTCGCGGGGCCAGAATCGAATCGAAGGCGCCGGAGAAGTTGTCTGGACAAATGAAATGAGAACGGTTTGCGGGTTGAGATTTACTTCCCTCTCCAGCGGCGCCCGCGAACACCTCAACAATTGGACCAATCAATCGCGAATGTCAGCGCCCGCAAATGCAGATGCTGAATCGACAGCCCCGCCGGCGCCCCCGCTAACAGACGAGCCACCCGCTTTCCTTTCGACCCAACCGGAAACCGGCGCGGAGCCCCTGTTTGCTATTCCTCCCGCTGAAGAGTCCTATCTATCGGAACCAAACGGAAAAACTTTGTGGGGTGGACAACTCCTTCTTTGGATCGTATACGGCCTATTGGGCGGTTCGCTCCTGGGCTCGGCTTACCTTTACGGCTTGCATGTGGGCCAATCAGAAATCAGATCGATGGCGCGGCCAGCGGCGGAATCCGGACCTCAAACAGATCCCACAATATCCGCGCCCTCTCCCGACCAGGCTAC
Source organism: uncultured Acidobacteriota bacterium (assembly GCA_963832265.1). Classification (GTDB taxonomy): domain Bacteria; phylum Acidobacteriota; class Terriglobia; order Acidiferrales; family UBA7541; genus Palsa-360. Next base: position 203,633 of record CAWHTN010000020.1, on the reverse strand, counting down.
ATCGGTAGCCACCGACGAGTCTCCTGCTCCACCTGTTGCCTCTTCCATTCCAAGCGTTGCGACCTCTGCCCCGAGCGGCGCACTTGTGAATGCATCGAAAACCGATGACGCAACCGCGAACACGTTGCAGCGCCCCGGCGCCGACGAAAATGGCGCAGCCGCCTCCGATCCGCGTGCCCAGCAGGCGACAGAGGCAGGCAAATCGGAAGTAGCGGCCGCGATGACATTCTTGAATGGTGACAACGGCCCTCGTGATAGCTCCAAAGCGGTGCATCAATTGTGGGCAGCAGTGGCGAACGGCAACTCCGAAGCTGAGGTGATCCTGGCCGGCCTTTACCTCAGAGGAGACGGCGTTGCAAAAAACTGTGAGCAAGGGCGAGTTCTGCTGAAGGCGGCCACGAAAACTGGAAACACTCAGGCGAAAGTGAAATTGGACGAGTTAAATGCCAACGGGTGCCCATAGGCCTTGCGGCGAGATCAGACCGAGAGCGATTGCGCGATCAGGCCTTGCCACGCCGGGAAAAGAACGATCGCACATTTGGTTAGCGGAATACGCATTTTCCCTCCTTAAAGAAATCGTCTATAGTGGTTCTTGAGCTGATTTTCCAGCCATCGGGTTCCAGAATGAGTGTCGCACGGAAAATCTTGGCGATGCTGCGGTGGGGCAAATTGTACCCTGCCAAACGCACGGACCACAGATCCAATGGAACAAGGACTGTTGAGCTTCCCGATCGCCGCGTAACGCCTCGGGTCCACGTCCATATCCCGCTATTCGTCTACGGCCACACGCAGACAGGCGATCCGTTCCACGAAGAAACTTCCACGATTTCGATCAATGGAGCCGGCGGTTTGATTTCCATGTCGAGCCGAGTCCAACCCGGCCAGCGACTTGTGGTGACGAACCAGGGAAACGATCAAACGGAACAGTGCATCGTTGTATCCGTTGTGGCAGTCACGACGGACGGCAGCAACATCGCCCTCAAATTTCCGACGCCCATGCCGCAGTTCTGGCGCGGGCTGGAAATTGGCAAGAGTCACCGCGTTTGAGGCGGAACAAGCGTGGACACCGCCAAGGTAGCCTAACGGTCTGAAACTTGCCATTCGCAGTGGCCGAATACGGCGCTTTTCTGAAGCGGACCGCAATCCGCTGTGACGGGTGTCCTCGTCACAAGAGTGCCTGGCAACGCTCTGCCACGCTATTTCAGCGCGCTCTTCAACCGTTTGGTGCTCTTCTTCAATTGCTTCTTGAGAGCGTCCACGTGCTTTGACAATTCGATCAACTCGAGTCTCGCGACGTGCGCCGCCTTGGCAGCTCTATATGCGGCCCTATGAGCACTGGCATCCGCCTTACCCACTGCGGAGCCGATCCTCACCGCCGCATCTTTCAGTTTATTTTTCGTGGCCATGTGATTTCCTCCAGACAAACTAAAGATCGCAGACTTTCATTCCCGTTTGCAAGGCCGAATCTGAGCGCACAACCAATCGGCGCGGCTTATGTAGGACAGGCTTCAGCCTGTCTGCCTTTCCGCGCCATCGAAAATCAAACCCGGACAGGCTGAAGCCTGTCCTACACGGAACGCAGCCGCGCCCCGCGATAATACAAAATGAGCCCCACCGCGATCGTCCCCAGCGTCCCCCCCGCCACTTTGACCTCGAACAAAACCTTGTTCGTTTCCTCCCCCGGCGGAATCAGCGAAAAGAAAATCCCCGCGATCACGGCCAGCAATCCCAAAATTCCGCACACGCAAACGCCGGCCTTGCCGCCCGGAATCAGAACCGCATTTTTATTTTTCTCCCGGTCTTCTTTCCAAGCGAGCTTGATGACCGCCGCGTACATGTAAATAAATGGGATGAAGTACAGAACGATTGCGGCGGAAACAAGCACGACGTACGCGGTTCTCTCCGTCGCCCTGAATTGGCTGAGCACTAGAACCACAGCCGAAAGTCCGGCCTGCACCAAAATCGAAAGGTGAGGCGTCTTCCACTTCGGATGAATCTTTCCGAACCAGGACGGCAGATACCGGTCGATGCCAACGACAAATGGCACTCGCGAAATCCCCGCCACGGTACTTCCGACTCCGCCCGCATTTCCCACGGTCACGAGCAGCGCCGCGATCACTCCCACAATTCCGATTCGCAGAGCAACCGAGCCGGTCGTAATCGCCTGAAAGACTCCGCTCTTCGGGTCCACCACATCGGCGGGAATCATCGTCAGGATCGCGATCGTCCCCGCGATGTAGATGACGGCGATGAGTCCCCCGGAAGCAAAGATCGCCTTCGGAAGCGTGCGCTGCGGGTCCCGGACTTCCTCGCTCATCGCGGAAACGAGTTCGAGCCCTGTAAATGCGAACGCGATCTGCGACCAGAAATTCACGGTGTCCCAATCCCAGTGCGGAAGCATCGCGGCCCGCGTGAAGTGCGTCACCGATCCCTGCCGTCCCCACAGCCACAGCGCCACTCGCAACAATCATCAGCAGCGGAATATACGTGCCCACTCCACCCGCATTCTGCAGCCACTTGCCGATGTGCAGGCCAATAATGTTCAGCCACACGGCCACAATCAGCATCACGAACGATCCGGCGAGAAGAAACGTTTGGTTCTCCGCCAGCCATGCGGTTCTGCTGCCTCCGACGTACGCAGTCATCGCCGCGCTCGCCAGCAATAATCCGGGGAAATAGAAAATGGTGTATGTCCAGTACGTCCATCCCGCGACGAATCCGTGAAAATCCCCGAACGCCATTTTCGTCCAGACGTACAGCCCGCCCTCTTCCGGAAATCGCGTCGAAAGTTCCACCACGACAAACGCCGTGGGAACAAAAAACAGCAGCGCCGCCAAAATCCATAAGCTGATCGAGGATTGCCCGTTGCGCGCCGCCGCCGCGATCCACCGCGGCCCCAGCACCGCGGCGATGCAAAACAGCAGCACGTCCCAGAAGCCCATCGCGCGGCGCAACTGATGCTTCGCGTCGGAAGCGCTCGCCGCCGCCTCGCTCACGAGGTCACGTCCAATTCGGGGATGAGTTCATCCTGCCGGAGGAAATTGCGGAGGTACGGCTCGGGCGCGGCCACGAATCCCGCCCACGGGCCGAAGTAGGCCACGCGGCCTTCATGAAGAAAAACGATCCGGTCGGCGAGTTTTTTCGCGAGGTGCGTGTCGTGCGTGACCACGACGGATGTCTTGTGAAATTTTTCCTTCAGCCGCAGGATCAGGTCGCCGGTATGCGCCGCCATGAGCGGATCGACCATCGTGGTCGGTTCGTCGTAGAGAATCGCATCCGGATCCTGCGCCAGCGCGCGCGCGATGGCCACCGCGCGCTTCGTTCCCGTGCTCAGTTCGGATGGCAGTTTGTCGGCAACCTCGGTGACCTCGAGCATCTCCGGCGAGTTCCGCGACGCGCGCCTCTTTTTGCTCCTCGCTGAGGTCCGCGCGCTTTTCGAGCGGGAACTCAATATTCTCCTCCACAGTCAGCGAATCGAACAGCGCGCCCGATTGGAAAACCATCGTGACGCGGCGGCGAATCTCCGCCAATTGTTTTTCAGTCCAATCGGTGATGTCCTCGCCGGCGACCAGCACGCGCCCCGAGTCCGGCCGCAGGAATCCAAGAATATGCTTCAGCGTGACCGACTTCCCCACCCCGCTGCGCCCCATGATGACGCACGTCTCTCCATGGTCGACGAAGAAGCTCACGTCGTCGAGCACGAGGTGATCGTCAAAGGCTTTGCAGACATTGCGGAACTCGATGAAGTGGCCGCTAGCGGCCGGCTGTGATTGTTCAAATATTCGCGCGCCCATGCTTGGCCGCTATTGTTGATGAGCCCGCCCGCAGAAGCAACGGTTTTAGTAGCACAGACTTCAGTCTGTGGGTTTTAGTGCGTGCCATAACCCAAACCCCGTAGGCAAATGCCAATGCTACTTTCTTCCGGCAAGGAATCCTGGGCTTGCTATAACGTAAGTGATTGAAAATAAACAGGTAAGAGGTGATTAGAGCACTCGACTGCAATTCACCCAGTACTACAACTTTCCTTGACATCCCCAGCCCATTTGCTATATTAGCACTCGTCTTAGAGGAGTGCTAACGATCTGCTCGGCATTCCGCTTTCACCATCCCGACTCACTTCATTGAACGGAGGCAAGAAACGATGTCAGTAAATGTTACTCCGCTGCACGATCGCGTCTTGATCAAGCGGATCGAAGAGAAAGAATCCATCAAGGGCGGCATCATCATCCCCGACACGGCGAAAGAAAAGCCGCAAGAGGGCGAAGTGATTGCCGTTGGCGCAGGCAAAATCGAGAAGGGCGCAGCGCATCCCTCTCGACGTAAAAGCCGGCGACCGCGTGCTGTTCGGCAAGTACAGCGGCACCGAAATCAAGGTGGACGACGAGGATTATCTCATCCTTCGGGAAGATGAAATCCTGGCCAAACTGTCCGGCGCAGCCAAGGCTGCCGGCGGCAAGAAGTAACTTTTCCCCTGATCCGCCGCAAACGGTGAACCTTCACGGTAAACCGCGGCGGGCCGAGGGCCGCAATCTTTGAAACTATTTGAAGAGGAGAACGACTCATGGCTAAGCAAATCGTGACTGGTGAAAATTCTCGCCAGTCCATTCTGCGAGGCGTTAACGCCCTCGCGGACGCGGTAAAGATCACGCTCGGCCCCAAGGGCCGCAACGCGGTGATTGAAAAGAAATTCGGCGCGCCGATCATCACCAAGGACGGCGTGACCGTAGCGAAAGAAATCGAGCTGCCGGATCCGCTCGAGAACATGGGCGCGCAAATGGTACGCGAGGTCGCTTCCAAGACTTCCGACGTGGCCGGCGACGGCACCACCACCGCAACCGTGCTGGCCCAGGCCATCTTCCGCGAAGGCGTGAAGACCGTGGCCGCCGGCGCAAGCCCCACCGCTCTCAAGCGCGGCATCGAACGCGCCGTCGAGGCGTGCGTCGAGGAAATCAAGAAGCTGCACCGTGACGTCAAGGGCGACATGATCGCCCAGGTCGGCACGATCAGCGCCAACAACGACAAGCAAATCGGCAGCATCATCGCCGAAGCCATGAAGAAGGTCGGCAAGGACGGCGTCATCACCGTTGAGGAATCCCGCACGATGGAAACGACGCTCGAAGTGGTCGAAGGAATGCAATTCGACCGCGGCTACCTCTCCCCCTACTTCGTCACGGACCCCGAGCGCATGGAATGCGTGCTCGAAGACGTCCGCATCCTCATCCACGAAAAGAAAATCAGCTCGATGAAGGACCTGCTTCCCCTTCTCGAACAGATTGCCAAGCTGGGCAAGCCGCTCTTGATCATTGCCGAAGACGTTGAGGGCGAAGCCCTGGCGACTCTCGTAGTGAACAAGCTGCGCGGCACGCTCCAGTGCTCTGCCGTCAAGGCGCCCGGCTTCGGAGATCGCCGCAAGGCCATGCTCGAAGACATCGCGACCCTGACCGGCGGCAAGGCCGTCACCGAGGATCTGGGCATCAAGCTCGAAAACGTGAAGATGGAAGACCTCGGCAAAGCCAAGAAAGTCACGATTGACAAGGACAACTGCACGATCATCGAAGGCGCTGGCAAATCCAGTGAAATCGAAGGACGCGTCCGGCAGATCCGCACGCAGGTCGAGGACACCACCTCGGACTACGACAAGGAAAAGCTGCAGGAACGTCTCGCCAAGCTGGTCGGCGGCGTAGCGGTGATCAAGGTGGGCGCGGCAACCGAAACCGAGCTGAAGGAAAAGAAGGCTCGCGTCGAAGACGCCATGCACGCCACTCGCGCGGCAGTCGAGGAAGGCATCGTCCCCGGCGGCGGTGTGGCGCTGATCCGCTGCATCGCGGTGCTCGACAAGCTCAAGCTCAATGAGGAAGAAGCCATTGGCGTGAACATCGTCAAGCGCGCGCTCGAGGAACCGTTGCGGCAGATCGCCCTGAACGCGGGCGAAGAAGGCGCCGTCATCGTGAATCGTGTTCGCGAGAGCAAGGACGACAACTTCGGCTACAACGCGGACTACCGGCGAGTTCGGCGACATGATCAAGGAGGGTGTTATCGACCCAGCCAAGGTCACGCGCCTCGCGCTCCAGAACGCCGCGTCGATTGCCGGCCTGATGCTCACCACCGAAGCCCTGGTGGCCGACATCAAGGAACCCGACAAGACAGCCGCAGCCGGCGCCGGTGGTCACGGCGGCCCAGGCGGCGGCATGGGCGGAATGTACTAGATCGAGGGAACAAACTGTTGCAGAACAAGAGGGCGTCCCGACTCAGTCGGGACGCCCTCTTGTTTTTCCGTCAAGCGCCCAGGTCGAGGTTTTGGTGGAGCAACTACTCTTGGTTGCCCACTAGATTGCACAAGGGAGTGTCTTAAACGCGGTAATGTAAGAGCCAAGAAAATATCGGGCGTCTAAGAAGAGGGCGTTTTTGAGGAGGGCGGCTCTGACTCGCTGTCATCAGGAGCCTTCTGATCTTTGAACAATTTTTGTTGAGATGCAACCTGAGCAACGATGGGCGCTTCACTAATCAGCACCAGCCCAGGAATATTTTCAAAGTGTGCGCGGTTATTCGAAACCAACGGAATTGAATGTCTCACCGCGCACGCTGCTATCCACAGGTCATTGTCAGCAACTGACTTGCCTATTTCCTGAAGCCTTGCCTTCAATTCTCCGTACGTCTGACAGATAGCCCAGTCATATGGAACAATTGTTACCGACCTCAGCCGTGCCTTTATTTGTTCTAGCTTGGCACTTCCCCATTTATTCTTATAGGCTCCAAAAAGTACCTCACCAACGGTAATAAACGAGACTCCAAGAAGCTTGCCGTCCACATGCGGACGATAAAGTGTCGCGCGTGTATCTCCGGACTTGCCAAGATACGAAAACACGTCAGTATCTAGGAGAACTGCGTCTGCTGGGGCTGGCGTAAAATCTCCTATTTCCTAGCTTTATAAATTTCTTCCAAGAATAGGTCAATATTTTCGTCGCTTGGAAAACCACCACTAAGCTCCACAGCGTTTTTAACCGGTTTTATTTTCTGGCTCGCGGCAAGATCGGCAAAGGAAGATTCGGAATAGTAGTTCCCCTCGCCGAGAGATAGAGACGGCAGTCTTTCGATGGTCCGAATATGAAGAGACTCAAGCCGCTGTGTATAGGGTTGGAAAATTCCTTCTCCTATAACTCGGATCGGTTCACGCAATAACGATTGCACCCGGGTGGCATCTCGCTCTTCAAAAGTGCAAAGCACGGGTGCTCCAATGGCAGGATCAATCCGGCACTTCAGATCGTTGGGCTTGAAGTCGGCCATGTCCAACATCCCGTCTACTTGAACAGTTTGCTTTCGGGGGGAACTGAGCCGAGCAGCAACCCGTTCGCGGACTACTTTGTTTACCTTCGCGGCGATTCGCTTGCGACTACCTTCTTTTGGAGAAATCCATTCAATCTCAGTTATACGCCTTCCTTCCGCAATACCACCCAATCCGTAAATCCCTTGTAAGACTCCCTCGTCTATTTCGAGAGCTTTACCCTTGCCGTTACCCAGGCTCTTAATGGTTTGTGCAAGGCGTTCTATTACATCGGAAGCGAATGATTTTTGGTTAGGAAAATCCAGCCGCCCTTGCGGCTCTGCTGGCATAAAACTGAGCGTCGTGCTTCCCTTACCTACGTGGACCAAATCAAGTGTGCATTCCTTGCGAATCACGTCTTTGACTGGACCCGGATGCATCGTCTTGAAACCCTCGATTGCCTCCGCCTGCCTGTTAAGACTATTTTGTGCTTCCGAACAAATCCTGATGAGATCGGGAATAGAAATTCGCCCGCTTCGGACGCTCGGACCTTTCACCCTGAGGGTGAGAATTGGCTTTTTCTCCGCTGTATGCTTCCTTTTTTTTCTTTGGTCAGCCATTCGAGGGACCTACGGCTTTCAAACTGATTATAGACACAGACCGATTCTCATTGATAGTGGATTGAATGAACACTTCCATGTTCTTCAAAATGAGTTACTGCCGACTCGACATATCGTTGGGACGGGTGGGACGGGTGGCCGACCCTCTCGCTCTGAGAGGGTCGGGGTCTTGATTTCGATTCACATTCCACGGCTTAAAAACTGATCCCGAGCAAACTTCAAACCCACCGACCCCTCCAAGCCCACTCAGGAACGGCCCACGAGAAATCGCCCACACGGAAGTTCAAAACCTTCCCCATACACTTTCTCCTAAACTCAAATGAATCCTGGAATGCCGCTTTCCCGCCGGTTCACGTGGCGGCTCTGGTATGCTTCGGCAGGTCCCAGCACCGCCACGCGCTTGTGGCAATGGAATGTTGCATACACCAAAGCAACGGAGGTTCTCATGTCATTTCGGTTTGCTACCGCAGTCACGTTTGTCCTGCTCCTCATGTTTCCTTCTTCTGGAAGCACCCAAGTGCTGACGGAGCGCGACGTTTCGCTTCGCATGGCCTTGACGATAGCTGAAACGGCCCTGGAACAATGCGGCGTCAAAACATCGGTCGCTGTCGTCGATCGCGCAGGCCGGCTCCGTGTTTTCCTCCAAGGCGATGGGGCGTCACCGCACAATCTCGAACTGGCCCGCCGCAAGGCTTACACGGCTTTGACCTTCCGACAAACGTCGGCCGAATGGGCGACGCGCACCGAAACAACACTATCCGGGCAGCGAATGCTTGCCGACGTCATTCCGCTCGCCGGCGGCGTCCCGATCAAAGTCGGCGAGGACACCATCGGCGGCGTCGGCCTGAGCGGAGCCCCGATGGGAGGGGCGCAGGAGGAGGCCTGTGGCAAGGCCGGCATCGCCAAAGTAGCGGATCAACTTCGGTGAAGCAGGCGGCAACGTGGCTGGCCGCTTCGGATTTTGATTTGTAATCTGCCCGGTAGGGCGGGCGCCCAGCCTTTGAAGTAAAACTTGTGATCCTATAACTGCGTCGGCTCCTTTCCTCCGAGCCTTGGTCGTCCTAACCGCTACCAAGTCTTCTCGCTCGAAGGGAGCCGACGCAGTTATAGGATCACAAGTTCAAAAGCTTGGCCCTTGTCAAACTTACTGGAGCTCTCCCAAGAAGTGAAAGTGACACAATCACATGGAATGACAAAGGCCGGGCCACCCGCCCGGAATGTACTAAATCGGAAGAAACAAACTGCAATTCCAGGGCGTCCCGACTAAATCGGGGCGCCCTTTTGTTTTTTAGTCAGGTAAACGGAACAGCTGCGTATGACGGGCTGGAGGGAGCGAATTTCTTGTTGGGGCAACAAGAGTGGTTGTCCTAGCGAAGCGACGGCTCTCGGCCCGTTTCCGAGAATCCCGTTTCTCAGGACTTGGCTGAACTACAGAAATCACAACGCGTGGATGTCTCGCTTGTCCGTTTCGATTGCTCCGGCGAGCGAAGACGAGTTTGAACACTACTTGTTTGGGCGCAGGCGAAAGAACCCGAGAAAGGCGAAATAGAACCAGCATTAGCGACCCAGAGTGGGCTGGGTGAGAGTGCCACAGCGGGCAAGATCGGCCTGACCAGAAAGGATTGAAGTTCTCTTCCATTTGGCCGATCAGGTCTATTGATACGGGTGGGAAGCCACATTTCCGAAGCAATCGCGAGACGCAGAAATTCTCAAGGAAACAGGGAGTGCTGAGTGACCGCTGTCAACGTCGATGGCCTCCAAACGTCTCGAAATCCTCTGGAGCGGACGGCTGAGGGCCGATCCGTTACGTGTTCACCTTCTGGTCGTAAACTTGGTGCACGAAAATGAATGAAAAGATACTTCTCGTTGACGATGACTCAAACGTACTCGATGGCCTGAAGAGGCTACTTCGCAAGGGGTTCTCCCTCGACACGGCCACCGGCGGAGAGGCGGGCCTCAATCAGCTGGCTGTGTCAGGTCCCTTCGCCGTAGTGATGTCAGACATGCGCATGCCGGGAATGAACGGCGTTCAGTTCCTGACCGCGGTCCGCGAACGGTGGCCTGACACGGTCCGGCTAATGCTCACTGGAAACGCGGACATTCAAACCGCCATCGACGCGGTTAACGAAGGATGCGTCTTTCGTTTTCTGACCAAACCGTGTCCCGAAAACGTTCTCACGGGCGCATTGCAGGCGGCCCTGGCCCAATACGAATTGATTACCGCGGAGAAAGAACTTCTCGAAAAAACCTTGTATGGAAGCGTCAAGGTGTTGACGGAAATTCTGGCGCTTGTCAATCCCGCCGCATTCAGCCGGAGTTCGCGCATCCATCACACCGTAAAGCACATGGTCCAGCACCTGGGACTCCGCGATCCCTGGCGCTACGAGATCGCCGCCATGCTGTCCCAGGTTGGCTGCGTGGCGTTCGACACGGACACTGTTGAGGCTATTTACGCCGGCACGGAACTTTCCGCCGCCGAACAGGAACGCTTCAAAATGCACCCTTCCATCGCCTTCGAATTGTTGAGCCGAATCCCGCGCCTCGAATCGGTTGCTGCCATGATCGCGGGACAACAAGGCCCACCGCCCGGGAAGGCCCGCCAAAAGCCCTCCGCAGCTTCCGAACCGGCCGAATTGGGCGCTCACCTCCTAAAAATCGCCGTGGACTTCGATCAACTCCTTCTTCATGGCACTTCGGCCAAGGAGGCATTGGGAAAACTCCAGAACCTGCCGGACGAATACCATCCTGCCGGAGTCGACGCCCTGGAAACACTGTCGACTGAGAACGTCCCCTTTATCACCAGGGAAATCTCTATTCGAGAAATGAGTACAGGAATGATTCTCGACGAGGACATGCGTTTGTCCAACGGAATGCTGATGGTCGCCCGAAATCAGGAAATCACCTATCCCCTGCTCGTGAGGATCCGCAATTTCCACGAAAAGTCGCCGGTCCTTGGCAAGATTCGGGTCAAGGTTCCTCAGCACACGGCACCCTCAAGCTTGGAAATGAAAGACCCAGTTGTGTTGCAACCGGGCCCTTAACCAGCTGGGGCGACTCGTTGAAATAGGACTAGCTGGGCTCGGGGCGCCTTGCCCCCGTGAGATAACACGATGAAGACCGAGTCCCCGCTCAATCGGAAGGTTCAACTCGCGTTCGGATCCGCCATTTTGGCCTTACTCGTTGTCGGTGCGATGTCTTTTCGCGGCATGGCTGTGTCCATTGAGAACGAAAAATGGGTACGGCACACCCACGAGGTCCTTGAAAAACTTCAGGATATCCTTTTCTCAATGCAGATTATTGAAGATAACTATCGCGAGTTTGTAATAACCGGGGATGAATCTTTCCTCAAACCGTACCGCGCGGCAGCGGTAAGCGTGGAGCAAGACGAGGCGGCGGTTCGCGCTCTGACGGTGGATAACCCCGTCCAACAGGACCAGCTTCCAGCCCTCGACAGGCTTATCGTTCAAAAGATGCAATTCAGTGACGGGATCATTGGGCTTCGCCGCAACCGGGGTCTTGTCACGGCAACGGATGCCATTCAAGCCGCACGGAGTCAGCGGCCCTTAAACGAGTTCCAACCGGTAATTCGCACTTTGCAGAACGAAGAGTTGCGGTTGTTGAGCCTGCGCGAATCGGAGACGAAGCGGCGCATTGGCCAGACAAGAACGGAACTGATCCTCGGAACCGTCCTGGGTGTGGTGATCGCCGCTGCCGCAGGTTGGAGCGTCCAGCGCGAAAACTCCCGACGCGGGCTAGCCGAGGAGGACCTCCGAAATAGCGAAGGGGAGTTTCAGATGCTCCTCGATGGGGTTCAAGACTACGCCATCTTCCTCTTGGACCTGCGGGGAAACGTTGTCAGTTGGAATGCCGGAGCCGTGCGTCTCAAGGGTTATACAGCCGAAGAGATTATCGGACACAATTTTTCCTGCTTCTTTCCTCCGGAAGATATCAAGCGGGGCAGGCCGGATGAGATTCTTCGGAGGACGGTCATAGACGGCCGGCACGAAGAAAAAGGCATACGCGTGCGGAAAGGTGGATCGCGATTCCTGGCGAATGTCACTTTTACGGCTTTGCGCGACCGGACCGGCAAACTGCGGGGGTTTTCCGAGTTCAGCCATGATCTCAGTGAGAGCAAGGAGTCGGGGGCTAGGTATCGAGGCCTGCTCGAGGCGGATCCGGACGCAATAGTCATCGCAGACGCGCAAGGCCGCATCGTACTCGTAAACGCATCGACGGAGCGCCTGTTCGGTTACCACCGCGACGAACTGGTCGGACAGCTCGTTGAGATCCTGGTGCCGGAGCGATTTCGAGGGGCGCATCCGCAACATCGACAGGAGTTCGCTGGACATCCCCACGTCCGGTCAATGGAGGAGGGGCTCGATCTGTGTGGGTTGCGGAAGGACAACACGGAGTTTCCTGCCGAGATCGCATTGAGCCCGTTGGAAAGCGCCGAGGGAATCCTGGTGACGGCGTCGATCCGCGATATCAGTGTGCGCAAGAACGCGGAGAATCATCTGGTGCAGATGGAGGGCAGGTACCGGGGACTGCTGGAGGCGGCTCCGGATGCGATGGTGGTGGTGGATCAGAGCGGAGAGATCGTCCTGTTGAATGTTCAGGCGGAGAGACAGTTCGGATACCACCGGGATGAACTTGTTGGGCAGAAGGTGAAGAACATCATTCCGGAAGGCTTCGCGGAACGGGTGATCGCGGACGGTCTTCGATCCATGGAAGATGCGCTGACGCAGGTGATCGGGGCGGGGATTGAGCTTACCGGGCGGCGGAAGGATGGAAGCGATTTTCCGATCGAGATCATGCTGAGCCCGTTGGAAAGCGCCGAGGGAATCCTGGTGACTGCGGCGATCCGCGATATCAGTGTACGCAAGAACGCAGAGAAGCATCTGGTGAGCACGGTGGGGGAGCTTGCTCGTGCCAACCGAGAGCTGGTGACGGAAATTGCCGAAAGGCGGCAAGTCGAAGCGGATCTTTTCTCCTCGCAAACCGAAGCCGAGCGGTTACTTTCCTCCATCTCCTCGATTTTGATCGGCGTGGACGATCTCGGCCGGGTCCGGCGATGGAACGCTGCCGCCGCTACAACATTCGCTATTCCCTACGAAACCGCGTTTGACCATCCCTTCGATGAGCTGGGCATACACTGGCAGGCTCCCGGAGTAGGCAAGAAAATAGGTTCGGTCGCCGCACTCGGAAAACCCGTACGCCTGGAGGACCTCGAATTTCGCGACGCGGCTGGCCAAGTCAGGTGCCTGGGGGCCACCATCCACCCCATCCGGGGCGAACAGGGACAACATCGCGGTTTCGTTTTTTTGGGTGTGGATAACTCCCAGCGTAAACAGCTACAGGAGCAGCTTCGCCTGGCACAGAAACTCGAAGCCATCGGGGAGCTCTCCGCAGGCGTGGCCCATGAGATCAACACGCCTATTCAGTTTGTCGGCGATAACATCCGTTTTCTACTGGAAAGCTGGAAGAAAGTGGACCTGCTGTTGAATCTGATCGGCAAGCTTTCCCAGCCCGCGGCGGGGAACGCGCTCTCGCCGGAGCTGGCCGCCGAACTGCAGGCCGCAGCCGTCGAGACCGAAATTGACTATCTGGTTCGGGAGGTTCCGATGGCGCTGGCGCAAAGCCTGGACGGCGTCGAGCGGGTTTCGCAAATCGTCAAGGCCATGCGTGAATTCTCCCATCGGGGTAGTCTCAAGAAGGAATCCGCCGATCTCAATCGCGCCATCGAGGCCGCCGTCACAGTCTCGCGAAACGAGTGGAAGTACGTGGCCGAGGTCAAGACCGACTTGGATCCGGCGCTGCCTCTGGCTGAATGCGTCATCGGCCAGCTCCAACAGGTGTTCTTGAATCTTCTGATCAACGCCGCACACGCTATCCGGGAAAAACTCGGCCCGGATTCGCCGCAGAAGGGCGTCATCCATGTAATGACGCGCGTAGTGGGCGATGCGATCGAAATTCGCATCGAGGACACCGGCACGGGCATTCCCGAAGAGTTCCGTGGCCGGGTGTTCGAACCGTTCTTCACCACGAAATCCGTCGGAAAAGGTACTGGACAGGGTTTGGCTCTGGTGCACTCCGTGATCGTCAAAGGACATTCCGGAAAGGTCTGGATCGAATCACCGCTCGGCAAGGGCGCCACTTTTGTGATCCAGCTCCCGTTGCAAACCCCCTTGGAGACGGAAAAGGCTGCGCCTGATCGAGAGCCGACCTCGGTCCCAAAGTGACGCCGGCCCGCGCCGCGCCGAGAAAACAGGCGGAACAAGAATGGGGAATTCGAGGGCTCTTCGAGACAAGATGGGATAGTAGATTTGTGAATTGACCGCGGCCCGGTGGAAGTCGAGGCGCCGCTGTTGAATTCAGAGAAATATGTCGCGGAGCGCAATTCGCCGGACGCGACTTGGCAGCGCATCACAACCCATTTCCGATTGTTGACCCTGCCGCGATTGGTCCCGAGATGTCGTCTTATCGGAATCCGGATTTTGTGGGTCTCTCGTGCCATCGGCCACATTCTGATAAGACCCATTTGTCAGGACCTATCCAATGAAGCGGATGAAAATCCATCAAAGCTTGAGGTGAGATAGTTGAATAGATGGTGCTTCAACGATGAGCAGCAATGATTGCTGTATCTCGCACCATTTCAGCCTCCCAAATGGTATTGCTTTGAATAACCGCGTGGCAAAATTCCCCTAATCGGTCCTTGCCGCCGCTTTCGCTTGTTCTCTTATCTCTCAGAATTTTGAATCTATTTCCAATAGAGCGCCCAAGACCTCTTGGGCGACAGATTCAAGATGGCCCCCGATGCTGCTTCCGTTCTTGTCCGCGTACCAGCAGTTTCTGCCATTAAACCTCGGTTTCACCTCGACCACGTATTTGAATCTTGCGGGCTCATCACACTTGAAGGTAACGTTGCGGCGCGTGGCATCGAATTTGACGGAAAGAAACGCACCGGAATCCCTGCGTGTGATGCCGCCCGGATCGTCACCCAGTTTCGATACCAAAATATTTTTAATCTGCGGTTCGTGGTTCAATTCCTCGCACTGTTTCTCCAAGTGTTCCTTTATTTCCAGCCGCATGCTCACAAAGGCCTGGTCGAGAAGTTGTTCCCGTTGAAGTCCTGACGCATCATGTATCTCCCGTTTGTTTTTCGCGTACTCAAATTGCGCAGCGAGTCGTTTAGATTGTTCCGACATTCGTACCCCCAGTTAAACAGATTGAGTCCAAATACTTTCACATGGTGTATGAAACCAAGTAGTTCCTTTATGACGACCTGGATTGCAATACCTTGCCGCGATGGTTCGTCTGTTCAACGCGTGCCGGTTTGCCGCGGTTTCAGGCCAACTCCCGTGTGGCCGATTTCTCCGAAAGCGGCTCCGGTCTGATAATTGTTTGCCTCCGGGGAAGCGGTGACCATCTCGGCATGCACAATAAATCGCTTTGGAGCGGCGCCAATCGAATGAAACGGGTAACAGGTTACCAAAGTGAGGGACGGACGCTGCGTGCTATCCAAAACCTCGATGGCACTGGGAAGAACAACCCGGAGAGAAACAACTTGATACGTAAAAGTGCCGGCCGGGCTGGAGTACCGAATCGCGTCTCCCACCCTGATCTTTTGCAAGGAGCGAAAGAATGTTGTGCGATGGCCTGCAAGGCCCACGTTTCCGGAGGGACCGGGAATCGCCGTTCCCGGGATGTGTCCAACGGCTAGCCGGAGTGTGCGTGCATCGTCGCCTTCGAGCACCCTGGTCGCGAGGCCCAGAGCCGGAATCTCGATCTTTCCGACGGTAGCGGGCGGCAGGTCCGCCGCTAGTGAAGTGGTAGCGTTTGGGTGGGCTGTCCTCGCGACCGGCGGCTTATCCGTGGCGCGTGCCGATATGTCCGCCGCGAATAACCCCGCGGCAAGAATCGCCGCGCTCAGAATGTGGCTTGTGATTCGAAAAGTAATGCACATACTCCGCTCATTTCAGCCCTAAACGAGACCGAAAAAGACCGTTCCCGTTCTCACGGCACTTGTCGGAAGACCTGGGGATTGGAGGATGAGAATCCCGACGTGAATATAGATTAGTTTTTCCGGAATGCCCCCTCGACTGGTCAAAGGTACTGAATGAGGACATTACGACCCGCGTGGGGTGGTACAGGTCCCTCGCGGAATCGCGAAACTTGGTTTCGTCCGAATCTGTCCTTTAGCACTCGACAGTGCAAAATCCTATAAGGCCCTGCTCTGGAGGGAGATTAAGCGAGCGAGGTAATATTGCTAAATCCAAAAGGAATATCGCTGTTCCAGGTGCGATAGGCTGCCAAGTCCCGGGAAGTCTTATCGGAATGTGGCTTTTGTGCCGAAAGGGAGCTGATTCCCACATTCCGAAAATTCCGTTTATGAGGCCCTATCCGGTTCATGTGGGGGATTATTTCCGGTTAGCCCGCTAACCGGGACCTATCTGCTTTCTGATCGAGTGATTAAGCTAAATCAGTCATACGCCGCTACGGCTCCTCCGCGCCGAGAGACCTTGTGCTAGAATCCGTTCAAAGTGCGGATCATACTGGCGCTTGGAGTTGCACACACCGGCCAAGATAGTGATCAAGGAGGACGCGGACTATGGGTTTAACCAGACGCACCATACTCGCAGCAGGCGCCGCAGCTGCGGCAACGGCCGCCTTGCCGCGCGCCTTTGCTCAGCAGGCGATCAATGGAGGAACTGGCAAGTTCTACGAAAAAGGCTCCGTTCGTATCTATTATGAGGAGGCCGGGGCCGGTTTCCCGTTGATGCTGCTTCCCGGCGGGGGATTGAACTCCACAATAGCATTCTTCTCCGGCAACTCGCCCTTCAACGCCGTTGAGGAGTTCAAGGGACAGTATCGCTGCATCACTGCGGACCTGCGCAACGCTCCCAGCGGCCAGTCCACCGGCCCTGTCGAGGTTGACCGGCCGTGGGATTCCTACGCCGACGACCAGATCGGTCTGATGGATCATCTAGGCATCGACAAGTTCATGGTGATGGGCTTCTGTATTGGCGGCCCTTTCATCTGGAGTCTCTTGAAGCGCGCCCCCAATCGTGTTGCCGCGGCGGTGATTGCGCAGCCCGTGGGGTGGCGTCCGGAGATGCGCGACCGCAAGTACCCGGGCGCATTTTGGACGACCTGGGGTCCGATGATTAACGCGAAGCGCCCCGAGATTACGTTGCAGACGGCCGACCAATTTGTGACCAGGATGTTCGAAACCAATCCCGACTTCGTCTTCACCGTGACACGCGATTTCGTGCGCAGTTGCCAAAACCCGGTGCTGATCCTGCCGGACGACGTCCCGCCGCACCCTTACGCCCCCGCCATGGAGTGCGCGATGCTCGCGCCGAAAGCCGAAACGAGCATCTTCCCTTGGAAAGAGCCCAAAGAGCGGATTCCGCTGGCAGTGCGCCAAATCCATTCCTTCCTCAAGGCGCATCAGTCTGCTTAGACGGCGCGGGTGGCCTGCATCCTCGCATGGAATTGACGCCGGCGTATGGGCGACGGTTTGAGTAGCACAGCCACTCCTGGCTGTGTGGTTTTGTTGGCTGAATGGCAGGCACGACCGCCGCTGCGATTGCAAACTCCGCACGGCCCGCCGCTGCGGGCTGTGCTACCGGTGGGCGCTTGACCAAGGCCAATCTTCCGGTTTCGCACACCAATGCCCTTTCACAGGATTGTTTTCGATGTATGCCTTCGTCCGCGCGAACTGCCCGGGGTCGCGAATCCAATGATCGAACGACTCGTCTTGCCAGAACGGTTTTCCGGTACGGCCGAGTTTTGCGTTCGCGTCGTGGGCTGACACTCCTTTGATCCCGCCGATGAGTTTGTGCAAAGGCACGAGCGGTTCCAGCAATACGTGAACATGATTGGGCATGACGACGTAGGCTCGCAACACGTAGTGTCCTAGCTCGGCGCCACGTTGGATCGCGCGTTCGGCGCAGCCCGCGATTTCGGGATCTTTCAGCCAAATCGGGCCGCTCGATGCGGCGTCAAGCATCCGGTCGGCATTCAGAAACTGTTTTCCAGGATCGTCATTCCACCTTCGGAGATGCTCCGTAAAACCCTTGGGCAGGGAACCGTACAAGCGCCACGTCACGAAAATTGCGGTCTCTTCCGGTTGCCAATGGGGCAGATTCCGCCGATAAAAGCTGAGAGTCATTATTCGTGACTATAACACAAACGCCCTGGACGCCGCAGTAGCACAGCGACTCTTCGCTGTGTGGGGTTCGCGATCGTAGTTGCGGCAGATGATGCGTATTGGTCTACAAAACCACACAGCGAAGAGTCGCTGTGCTACTTCTCATTTCCGCGCGTGCAGCGTCATTCGGATCCCATGCCTGGAACGAAGCGTGACCAGCGGTTCCACTTCCACCGGATGCCCGGGCACCAATTGAAAGTGAAAACGCTGCGCGAGCGTGCCGATCACAATCGCGGCTTCCAGTTGCGCGAACCCCTGCCCGATGCAGCGCCTCGGCCCGGCGCCAAACGGATAGTAGGCGCCCGCAGGCAGACGGCTCGCAAGCCCATCAAGCCATCGTTCGGGTCGAAACGCATCCGGATCGTCGAAGTAGCGCGGATCGCGATGCGCCACCCATTGCGAAAAAAGGATCGTCGTTCCAGGAAGAAATTCGTATCCGCCGATCTGGCACGGCTCGATCACTTCGCGCGCCGTGATGTACGCCGGCGGGTAGAGCCGCAGGATTTCGCTCATCACGGCTTGCAGATAGGGCAACCGCCCAAAGTCCGCCACTTCCGGCGGACGCCCGCCCAGGACGCCGTCCAGCTCTTCCTGCAGCCGCGCTTCCGCCCGCGGATTCTGGCTCAGCGCGTACCACGTCCACCCCAGCATTTGCGCGGTTGTTTCGTGGCCCGCGATGAACAGCGTCATGGCCTCGTCGTGGAGCTGCTTCTGCGTCATCTGACTGCCGTCTTCGTCCATCGCGCCCATCAGCAGGGAGAGCAAATCGTCGCGGCGATTGGAACTCTTCTCCGACCTTCGCTCGGCAATCATTCGATAGACGAGCGAATCCATGAACGCAAGTTCGCGTTTCGCGCGCCGGTTTTTCGGTGTGGGCCAATTCTCCGGAATCCGGAACGGCGAGCGCTGCCGGGAGAGCGAATAGCGCATCAGGAACGTCATCGCCCGGCCCACCTGCTGCGCCTCGCCGGGAAGCGCCGTGCTGAACAGCGTGCGGACCGCGTTGTCGAGCGTAAGCGCCGTCATTTCCTGTGCGAGGTCGCGCACTTCACCATCGCGCCAGCCGCTGATGTGCGCTTGCGCGATTTCGCGCATCGTGGCGCCGTATTCATTGATGCGGCTGCGATGAAATGCGGGCTGCGCGAGCCGCCGTTGCCGCCTCCAGAAATCGCCCTCGCTGGTCAGCAATCCCTGTCCGAGCATGCGCTCGGTGATTCTCCGCGTGAGTTCGCTCTTGTGAAATTTGTCTTGCTGGATCACCAGCACTTGCTCGACGAAGTCGGGATGGTTCAGCAGGATGCGCTCCTGCATCAGGACGTGGAAGAGAACGATGTCGCCGTACTCCCGCGCGAAGGACCGCAACACGTTCAGCGGATCGCGCCGAATCTTCAGCGCCATGCCAACGATGGGCTGTCCCTTCGGCCCGGGAGGCCTTCTGCTTCCTTTGATTGGCATGTTCGCGCGCCCTCAACTCCACTAAACCCTTATTACCCGTCCTAATGTTCCAGTGCCTGTCTGAATCACGAGGCAGATGTAAGAACATTGGAAAGCAAGAGAGACAATTCAAATCATACAATCTATTTTCTTAAATCTCGAACCGACACAGTCACAACGAGCGGGTGGCCTGATCCCCGTGGCTTGCACCGGCGCATGGGATTGATGTCGAGTACCCCACCCGGATGTCAATTGACATTGAATTCCGCGCAATGGATACCTTCCCGTACCGGATCAGACCACCTGGAAGGGTATGTGCCAACTGCGGAAAACCGATGGGGACTTGGCTGTAGGAATTGAATTCGAAAACGTTTCAGGATGGATCGGAGTTGCAGGGACAGTTCGCATTAAGGCCGGAAACGTTTTTGCCGAAATGAAAAATAGGACGGACGTTCGCGGCGCCACGCAAAACATAAAATTGCTCTAATAGTCGTGCGAATGTTTCCTATCGCACAGTCAATCATGCGGACGGCATGATCAAATGGCGTGCATAAGTTCAGCGAGGCGCGCGATGACGGCAAGTATTACGTCCCACGGGATACTTCTGATTTCAAATGATTCGGTCACTGCCAATTCGATTTGCATGGCGCTTTCGGCGACAGGCAGTCACGAGTTTGCATTGGAATGGGTTCATCAACTCTCCGAGGGTAATGAGCGCCTGCACAAAAAAGGAATTGCCGCGGTCCTGCTCGATTTAGATCTGCCTGATAGCCACGGCGCAGAGACGTTCGATAAGCTGTTCATAACCGACCCCGACATTCCGACACTGATCATTGGCCGCAACGCGAACGAAGCGCTCGCGAAACAAGCCGTGGATCGGGGCGCGCAGGATTATATCCTGTCCGATCACTTCGATACCTATTCGCTACCGCGCGCGCTGCGCTTCGCGATCGAACGCAAGTTTGGCGAAGTTGCGTTGTACCAAGAAAGAGAACGCGCCGTGGTCACCCTTAATTCGATTGGTGACGCCGTCCTGTGCACGGACGTTTCCGGCAGCATCACCTATCTCAATCTGGTTGCAGAGACCATGACGGGGTGGTGCCGTGACGAAGCCATCGGCCGCCCTCTCGCCGAAGTCTTCAAAATCATCGATGGCGAAACACGTATGACCGCTCGAGATCCCATGGAGATGGCCGTCGATGAGAACAGGACCGTGGGACTGACTGTGAATTGCGTCCTCATCCGGCGCGACGGATTTGAATCCGGCATTGAAGATTCCGCCGCTCCGATCCACGACCGCGCAGGCCGAATCACGGGAGCAGTGATCGTCTTCCATGACGTGACCACGGCCCGCGCCCTGGCGTCCCAAATGACCTACGCCTCGCAGCACGATCTGGTTACCAATCTACCGAATCGCCTTCTGCTAATGGACCGGATCGTCCAGGCGATTGCCTTGGCTCGTCGCCAACACAAATCGATTGCCGTGATCTTTCTGGACTTGGATCGGTTCAAATATGTCAACGATTCGCTGGGACATGCCATCGGCGATAAAGTCCTTCAATCCGTTTCAAGACGATTGGTGGCTAGTGTGCGCGGTTCCGACACGGTCAGCCGCCAAGGCGGAGATGAATTCGTGATCCTGCTTTCCGAGATCGCATACCCGGAAGCGGCGGCCGTCATCGCCAAAAAAATATTGTCATTGGTCAATCAACCCCAATCCATAGAGGGCTTTGATCTACATGTAAATGCCAGTATTGGCATAAGCATCTACCCGGAAGACGGGGAAGATGCCGAGACGCTGATCAAGAATGCGGACATGGCCATGTACCACGCCAAAGAAGACGGACGCAACAACTTCAAGTTCTTCAAGCCGGAAATGAATCGGAAGGTTGTGGAGCGGCAATCGGTCGAAAGCAGCCTGCGCCGCGCACTGGAGCGAAACGAATTCTTGTTGTATTACCAGCCGAAAGTCAATCTCGACTCGGGCGAGATCACGGGAGTCGAGGCTTTGATACGTTGGCAGCACCCTTCTCGAGGACTCATGTCTCCTGCACAGTTCGTGCCCGTCGCGGAAGATTGTGGGCTGATCGTTGAGATCGGACGTTGGGTGCTGCGCGAAGCATGCAGACAAGCGCGCGCCTGGCAGGAGGCCGGATTGCCGCTCATACGCATTTCCGTAAATGTTTCCCCCACGGAATTCCGTGATCAGGGATTTCTGGAGGGTGTCCGGGCCACACTCGCGGAAACTGGCTTGGAAGCGCGCTACCTCGAACTCGAGCTGACCGAAGGCGTCCTTATGGAGAATGCGGAATTCTCAATCTCGATACTTCACGCCCTTAAATCGATGAAAGTGCAACTTGCCGTGGATGACTTTGGAACTGGCTATTCCAGCTTCAGCTATCTTCGGCAGTTTCCAATTAATGTCTTAAAAATTGACCAGTCCTTTGTTAAGGAAATCGCGCCCAATTCCACTGATTCCACAATTGTGAGCGCTATCATCAGCATGGGCAAAAGCCTCGGGCACACGGTACTTGCGGAGGGCGTCGAAACGCGAGAACAGAGGGACTACCTTCTCGCTCAGTCCTGTGAGGAAGGTCAAGGATATCTCTTCAGCCGGCCCGTGGCCGCCGCAGCCTTCGCCAGTTTGCTT
Organism: uncultured Acidobacteriota bacterium; assembly: GCA_963832265.1. Taxonomy (GTDB): domain Bacteria; phylum Acidobacteriota; class Terriglobia; order Acidiferrales; family UBA7541; genus Palsa-360. The sequence goes on along the minus strand of CAWHTN010000020.1, from coordinate 181,455 downwards.
CTGCTGGGCATCGCAGAACTTGTCGTCCACTCAGGGGGCAGGGCTTCGTAGTGAAGGGTCATCTCTTCACTGCGTGATAAACCATCTTGTTGGAATCTGGGGCCGGTGGCCTGGGATTTGCGCCACTGTGAATTCTCGGGTGGCCGGTGGCACGCCCTTTGTAGTTGAAGTTTGTGTGCCCCGTCCTTCGATTTGAAGTTGTGCAATAACCCAAACTCGGAAATGGCCTCAAAAACTTTTCTCAATTAGAGGCCCTACAAGCGATTACTCGCACCTCGGTATACATTTTGTATCACCCCAAAAACCCGCAAAAACCATTGGCACATAGGTTTTTCCCCAGTTTCTTTTTGAAGGGCGGAGCTTTTTACCTGATGCTCGTGTCTTGCACCAGCGCATGGGATTGATGTCCAGTGCCCCACCCGCATGTCAATTGACATTGAATTCCGCGCAATGGATACTTCCCCGTACCCGATCAAACCACTTGCAGGAACGCTCGATTCCTCGCAACGAGCGCTACGAGGGAGGCCATGAGGATCGCCTATTTTACTGTCATGCTTGGCGCTATAACGGGAGCCGCGGTTCTTCAAACCGCCGCGGGCCAGCCAGCTTCTCCGCAAGCGGCCACGCAGCAATCTACGACTCCCAACACGTCACAGCAACCGAGCGCGCCAAAGGCCGCGGCGCCGAAGGCGGCCACGCAAACAGGAGTGAAGCCTGTTGCGACGGGGATGACCAATCGCGACGTCATTCAACTGGTCAAGGCCAAAATTTCCGACGATGTGATCATCACAAAAATCAGGCAGTCCAAGACGCGGTTTGACACTTCGACCCAGGGACTCGTCGCACTGAAGCAAGCCGGCGTAAGCGATCAGCTCATCTCCGTGATGGTGAATGCAGACGAGGCGGCGGCAAACACCGGAGCCGCTTCCGATTCGGCGGCGAGCGCGCCAGCCGCTCCAAAATCATCGAAGGATCGGCCGGTCTTGCGCCCCGGTGAAACTCCGGCAAACGCAAAGGGCGCAGCCGCTGCCACTAACGCCGCCACCACGCCGCGAACCGCGAAGGAGCCGGCCCCGGCGCCGATCACCCAGGCGCCGCCGAACTACGGCCTCTATATTGAATCGACCGGCCAACTCAAGCCGTTGGGCCGCATCGAGACCAAGGTTCAGGTCAGCAAGTTCCGCTCCTTCCTGAGGACCAAGATTCCCTTCGTGCGGCAGAAAATTGACATCAATCTCCCGGGCGCGCATTCCAGTAGCCGCTACGAAGTCCGCCGTCCAACTTTCTACGCCTACTTCCCGCCCAGCCGCGATGTCAGTAAGTTCAAATTGTTGCAGTGCAAGATCACCGGCCAGAATCTCGATCAGCGGACACTCGCCAATGCCTCCATCATGTTCAGCACCGAACAGAACCAGGATGAAGTCCCCATGGACATTGGGCCCACCAGCGTGCGGGACCTCTACCGCATCTCACCGCGCGAGGATTTGCCGTCCGGCGAGTTCGGCTTCGTCGAGGGCAACACCGGAAATCAGTCCGCCTCGGACATCGAAATCCTCGATGTCTACGACTTCGGCATCGATCGCAAGGAAGAGAAGGTACCGCTGGCAGAATATTTGGACACTCTGCCGCCGGTGAGCTTGCCGGACCAGGGGTTTCTTTCCTGGTCCAAAGAGGACGCGCAGACAATCGTCGACGATCGTGAAGGCAAGATCGGTATCGTCGGCAGCATGTTCGGGTGGTTCAAACGACAGTATGCCTCGCTCGACGTCTACTGGGCCGACCCGCAGTTCGCGCGGGCCTTCGCCCGTCTGGAGATGCTGGATCGCAATCTCAGCGCCGCGCAGACCAACAAACTTTGCAGCCTGTTGCTCAGCCAGGCGGGCGACCAATACTTCATCCTGGTGTCCATCGGCGGCAAGGTTGGTTCCGGCCGCTTGATCGGCGCAAATGAAGGCGAACGGCTCATGCGGCCTTTCGACGCCAGCCTCGCCAACAACAAGTCCAAGGACATTGTCCCCGCCCGCAAACTGGAGTTCGTCGGTGGATACGCGGACGTGTGGAAGGTGGCGTTCGATCGGCAAAGCATAAGGGGTCCGCTGCTGGACGGCGACGCACAGGAACTGATCTTCGAGGCGCGGCTGAATCAAAATCTCGATTTCAAGGCCACGTTTCCGATGGCCAAGATTACTCCGACTCTCGCCGGCGGAGTTTCCGATTCCGCCAAGGTCCCCAGCGCAAAGTGATGAGCCCTGACCGTGCCGCTCCGGTTGAAATTTTTACGACACCTGAGCGCCATCCGAAGGGCGTCTTTGCGAAACAAATGATCTCCGAGGGAATTCTCATTCCAGGTTTGTACTTCATCCGAACATTGGCACGCCCGCGCACAATGGAGTAGACTTCCTCCTGTGGGGAGTTGATTCTTATGTCTATCCGTCCAGTGAAGCGCCTGATTCGATCCAAACCGACTCGCGATGGCGCGGGCGTGCATTTGCGCCGCGCGTTCGGCTTCGGCAACACTTCCGATTTCGATCCGTTTCTACTTCTGGACGATTTTCGCAATGACGTTCCGGAAGATTATGCCGCGGGTTTTCCGTGGCATCCGCATCGCGGCATCGAGACCATCACCTACGTCCTCGCCGGAACCGTCGAGCACGGCGACAGCATGGGCAACCACGGCTCCATCGCTTCGGGCGACGTTCAGTGGATGACGGCGGGCAGCGGCATCATTCATCAGGAAATGCCGAAAGGCGATCAAGCGGGGCGCATGCACGGCTTTCAGTTGTGGGCGAATCTTCCGGGCTCGCTCAAGATGACGCCGCCGCGCTACCAGGAAGTGAAAGCGGCGGAAATTCCGGTGATCACGGACGACGATGGCACGCACGTTCGCCTCGTCTGCGGAAAATTCTGGGGAAAGAAGGGCCCCGTCGACGGGATCGCCGCCGACCCCATTTATCTTGACGTGTCCGTGCCTCCGGGCAAAAGAAAAACTCTGCCCATCGAGACCACGCGTCACGCGTTCGCCTACGTGTTCGCGGGCTCGGCAAAATTCTGCAACGCCTCCGATCCACTTTCGGTGCCGACCGAACCGGTCGGCTGGGCGGACACCGCGCCGCCTTCCGCCGCGGAAAACCGTTCGCTCGTGCTCTTCGATCAGGGTGACGAGGTCATGGTGCAGGCCGGCGACGAAGGCGTCCGCTTCCTCCTCGTCTCCGGAAAACCGCTGGAAGAGCCCGTGGCCTGGTACGGCCCCATCGTCATGAACACGCAGGCCCAGCTCCAGAAAGCGTACCAGGAGCTGCAAGAAGGCACGTTCCTAAAAAAGTAAAACACGTTTCAGATTTCAGAGCCCGCGCGGCAACTGCAAATCCTTGACCGTAAGTCTTTATTGCAATTCTTTATTGCAATTCTTTGTAGGGCACGGCTTCAAGCCTGCCGAAAAGCGTGTAGCATCGACTCGGCTTTAGCCGCTGGCCTGTTCGAGATCGAGTCGCCACGCCGGCTCTTCAGCCTGTTGGTTTCGCGCCGATCCTGAGAAAATCAAAACCAACAGGCTGAAGCCTGTTCCACTTGAACCATGAACCAAATCGAATCACCCGGGAATTCCGCGAGCCGTGAACGCTGGGCGCGGTGGGACTGGGCTGCGGCTCTCTTCCTCTTTCTCGGCACCTCCGCCGTCGTCGTGTGGCAAAATTCGCGGCTCGCGGTTCTCTGGGACCTCAGCTATGTTCTGGAAAACTCCTACCGAATTTCCTTCGGCGATTTTCCCTATCGCGACTTTCCGTTTCCATACGCTCCCGTAACTTTTCTAATTCAATCCCTGCTCATCAAATTGACTGGCCGGGTTTTCTTTCACCATGCGCTGTACTGCGCAATCGTTGGCGGCCTCGGGACAGTTCTCGCGTGGCGGATTCTGGTCCACATTTTGCGCGGCGCTATGCCAACGTTTCGTCTGGTGGCGTTCCTCCTGGCCGCGCCGCTCACGGTGCTAGGGATCTACTGCGTCTTTCCGCATCCTTTCTACGACCCTGACTGCACCTTCGTCACGTTGTGCTGCGTCCTTCTGCTCCTCCAATTGGAGCGCAAGAGTTTTCCGCCGCTGCGCGCATTTTTCACGGGGATCATTTTCGTCGTTCCGCTTTTCGTAAAGCAAAATACAGGACTCGCGTTTCTGGCAACCGCGGCGATGGCCGCCGCCATTCTGATCGCGCGCGATGCCTGGCGCGGGCAACGCGTGTCCGGTTTCGTTTGGCTCCTGGCCGGGATGGCCGCAGGGCTCGGCGCGGCGATACTTCTCCTTCACTTCACCGTCGGCTTGAAAAATTACTGGCACTGGACCATCCAATTCGCCGCATCCCGCCGCTTGCCCCGGCTCTCGGCAATGTTTGCTCCCTACGAGAATCCATTGCTGCTCTTGTGGTTCGCGGCATTTGCGGCCGGCGCGTTTTTGTTGCAGCGCAACCGGCGCGGCAGCCGAACGCTTTCTTTGTTGTCCGTCTCATGGATGGCGGCGCCGTTCGCATGGGCGCTCCTGTACCTGTTCGTGGAGGAAGACCCCGCAGAGCGAGCAGAGCGGCTGCTCGCCTTGTGGCCCGTCGTCCTGATCGTTTCTCTACTTTTCGCTCTCTGGGAAGTCAGACGAGGTCCGAGCATCGCGCGGCTCCTGCCTTTCATTTTGATTGGGACCGTGCAAGGGGCATTCCTGTCCCAGCAGCTCTGGGGCTCGACCTACGCGATCTGGCCGTTGCTGGCGATCTTGCTCGCCGGCGTTTTGGCGGAATTGTTCAGGTTCGCAAGAGAAAGTTCCACGCGCGAGATCGAACTGCTGGCCGGTATTGTGGCGCTATCCATGCTCGTCTCCGGCGGATTTTACGTTGCGAGTCACGAGCGGCTGAACTATGCCGACATCTCCACTGGCGACATGGCCAGATCGAACTTGCCCGCGCTCGCGGGCCTGTCGATGCGTGGGCCCTGGATTCCGCAATTCGAGGAACTCGTTCGTTTCACGGACCGTGAGATTCCGAAGGATCAGGGACTGCTGATGATTCCCGGAGAAGATCTCTTCTACTACACCACCGGCAGACGGCCGCGCTTTCCAGTGCTGATGTTCGACCACACGGTCAATCCGTACAGTCCGGAAGAAATTGTCGAAATCAGTCGCCGCCGGAATATCTGCTGGTTGATCGTAAAAAAGAAGCTGCAACGCAGCGATGAACCCGTGGAGGACAAGGCCCGCTTGCTGGAGCTACTGCGTGGTGATTTTGCGCCTGTTCAGAGTCTCGCCAACTATGACATTTTCCGAAGGAACGCGGATAGCAGTTGCACGGACTTTAAACCTTAGCAGCCAGGGAGAAATGGAACGCCGCGCAGGATCGAATGGGACGGGCTTCAGTGGCTGCGGAAAAACTCGCAACGAGTCATTCCGAAGGGCTGGGTCTGCCCGAGGAATCTGCTTTTTCTTGGGTTTGGCGAAGGAAAGCAGATTCCTCGCTTCGCTCGGGATGACAACAAGGCACTTTTTCCGCAGCCTGTTCAGCCTGTCTGGCTTAGAGCCGATCTATAGAAAATCAAAACCAGACAGGCAGAAGCCCGTCCCACTTTACATCTTCGCCTTGTCTTCGCCTACAGACTGGTGGTATGCTCTCGCCTGCCCCCGTACGTCAAACATTCAGGAGATGAAGATGCCAATCGCTCAAATGCTCTTACCGGAATTCGATCAGGAGATGGCCAACACCCGAAAAATGCTGGAACGCGTCCCGGACGGAAAGTTCGACTACAAGCCGCACGAGAAGTCGATGACTCTCGGACGGCTGGCTGCGCATACGGCTGAAATCCCGTCCTACGCGAGCGGTACGCTTCGCTTCGAACGGATGGATTTCACCGGCGAAGAAAAGCCCTTCTCGCCCGCGACCCGCAAGGAACTGCTCGAAGCCTTCGACAAGCACGTCGTGGAAGCCCGCGAAATGCTTTCCAAAGCGACGGACGAAGACCTCATGAAAATTTGGACGCTGACGTACAAGGGCAACCAGATTTTCTCCATGCCGCGCGCTGCCGTCCTGCGCACCATGGTGATGAGCCACCTCATTCACCACCGCTCGCAGCTCGGCGTGTATCTGCGCCTGAACAACGTCGAGATTCCAGGCATGTACGGCCCCTCCGCGGATGAAATGAAAATGTTCAACTCGCAGAGCGCGTAAGATTTCAGGTAGCACAGACTTCAGTCTGTGGGTTTTTCTTGCGCGCGCCGAGATTCAAAACCCACAGGCTGAACATGCCACGGGAAAAGTCAGCAAGTGCCGGTTTTCGTAGCACAGCCACTCTTGGCTGTGTTGTTTTCCAGCACTTAGCAAAGGCGCACAGCCAGGAGTGGCTGTGCAACCGAACCGCAAATCCACGCGACGCCGGTTTCCAAAAAGGAAGCCCTTGCAAGCCAGAAGGGCGGGGTGTATACGTCCAGTTCAGGAGTCTCGGAACACCAGACACCCGGCCGCCGGCGGTGAAATTCCCAGGAATTTTCACCGCCCATTTCCCGCAAACATTTCACTCAATGAGGAGGTTTCAATGCCACTTTTTCTAAGCCAGGTCGCCTATAGCGAAGAAGGCTGGCAAGCGCTCGTTTCAAATCCCCAAAACCGGCTGGAAGCGATCCGGCCGGTGGTTGATAAACTCGGTGGACGAATCGTCAACGCCTATTTCGCATTTGGCGATTACGACTTCGTCCTCATTTCGGATTTCCCGAACAACGTGACTGCTGCAGCTTTGGCCATCGCCGCCGCCGCTGGCGGTGCGGTCAAGTCAATCAAGACCACGCCGTTGATGGATGCGACGGAGGGTCTTGAGGCAATCCGCAAAGCCGCCAGTTCCGGCTATCGCGCTCCGTCCGGCGCACGGCCCGCCAGCGCTTAATTCAGGCCAACCGCACCCCAAATTCATCAGCGTGGCGAGGGCATCCCGCAATCCCGCGGGATGCCCTGCCACCAGTAGGACAGGCTTCAGCCTGTCGGTTTTGATTTTGCTTTGGAGCAGAAAATCGACAGGCTGAAGCCTGTCCTACTGGTGCGCCGCAGGTTGCCGCAGTTGCCGCGATTCGGTATATTCATAGAAGCAATCCACATCCGCAAAATCACGACTCAGGAGTTGCCAACGTATTATGTCCGACGAACCCATCCAGTTTGCCAGCGTTGAGGAAGCCGTCGAAGAAATCCGCCAGGGGCGGCAAATCGTGCTGGTGGACGACGAAGACCGCGAGAACGAGGGCGACCTCACCATGGCGGCGGAAAAAATCACGCCCGAAGCCGTCAACTTCATGGCCAAGAACGGCCGCGGCCTCGTTTGCCTGGCGCTGACGGAAGAGCGCTGCGACGATCTGGCCCTGCCGCTCATGACTCCGGTGAACACCTCGAACTACGGCACAGCCTTCACCGAATCGATCGACGCGCGGCGCGGCACGACCACGGGAATCAGCACGGCCGATCGCGCGATCACCATCCTCACGGCCATCGATGCTGCCACGCGCCCGACCGATCTCGCGCGCCCGGGACACGTTTTCCCGCTGCGCGCTCGAAACGGCGGCGTGCTCGTGCGCGCCGGGCAGACCGAAGCGTCGGTGGATCTCGCGCGGATCGCGGGACTCACTCCCGCAGGCGTGATCTGCGAAATCATGAATGACGACGGCACAATGGCGCGCCTGCCGCAGCTCGCGGAATTCTGCCGCGCGCACGGGCTGAAGCTGCTGACCGTCGCGGAACTGATTCGCTACCGGATGCGCAACGAGCGCTACGTCCGGCGCGTCGCCGAGACGGCTCTGCCAACGCGTTATGGCGATTTCCGCATGATCGTGTACGCCTCCGACGTGGACCGCGAGCAGCACATCGCTCTCGTGCGTGGAAGTTTGGCCGGAGGTCCGCCGCTCGTGCGCGTGCATTCGCACTGTCTTACCGGCGATGTGTTTGCATCCACTGAATGCGATTGCCACGAAATTATCGAGCGCTCGCTCGAAGCCATCGTCGGGGAGAATCGCGGCGTGTTCGTCTACCTACACCATACGGGGCGAGGCTTCGGCATCGACGCCGCCGCGCCCGCTCCCGGCGCGCTCCCGCGCATCCTGTACCACTCGCGCGAACAGCTCGACATGGACGTCGCGCGGCAGCGCCTCCTGCAGCACGAAAGCGGCATCGGCGCGCAGATTTTAATCGACCTCGGCCTCAAGAACCTGCGCGTGCTCACCAATCACCCGCGAAAAGTCGTCGCCCTGGAAGGCTACGGCCTCACCATCGCCGAGCAAGTCCCGCTCCGAACCGCATCGTCGAAAAAACGCACGCATCAGACACTTTGAGGTGGCACAGGCTTCAGCCTGTGGGGTTTGGTCCTTTCAAGGACGAACCCCCACAGGCTGAAGCCTGTGCCACTTGCTCACGAATTCCCCTTCTTGGCAGGAGATGTATTTTTCTGCGCGGGAGGCGCGGGCGGAGGCGGCGCGGAAATGGTGACGTAGGGCCGCATCGCGTCGAGCTTTTTTTGGCTGATGCCGCGTACGGCAAGCAAATCTTCGACGCGGTGAAAACGGCCGCTCTTTTCTCGCAGGTCGATAATTCTCTGCGCCGTGACGGGACCCACCCCCGGCAATTCTTGAAGTTCCTTTACGTTGGCGACATTCAGATCGATTGGCTTCGCGGGAGGATGCTTCTCGGCCTGTGCGGCTGCGCAGAGCACGAGCAGCGCGAGGACTGAAATCAGAGCTCCAACTGTCAAACGTTTTGCTTGCATGTTGGGGGCCCACCAGTAGCACAGGCTTCAGCCTGTGGGTTTCCGCCACTGAACCGGGAGGAAACCCCACAGGCTGAAGCCCTGTGCTACTTAAACCTTAAATCCGATTCCCTTGCGCATCATACACCTCGGGCTTGCCGAACAGCGCGGCTTGCGATTCAATCTGCGCGCGGTCGCCGACGATTACGATTTGCGCGTGGGCCGAATCGAAATATTTCTGCGCCGCATCGAGCACATCGGCCGACGTGAGTTTCAAGACGCGCTCGCGATACGTTTCCAAATAATCGTCCGGCAGTTTTTCGAGCGTGGACGTGGCCAGCTGCCCGGCAAGGCCATCCTGCGTCGCGAGGCCCAGCGAAAATATTCCGGTCATGTAGTTGCGCGCGTCGTCCAGTTCTTCCTCGCCGACGGGCGTGGAGCGCATGCGATCGATCTCGTAGAAAATCTCGGTGAGCGTGGCGGCGACCACGTCGTTGCGCACCGCCGCTCCGATGCTGAAATAGCCGTGCTGGCGCAGGGGATGCGCCCCGCTGCGCGGGCTGTACGTGTAGCCTTTCTGCTCGCGGATGTTCATCACCAGGCGCGAATTGAACGCGCCGCCGTAAATCGAATTCGCGAGCGTGAGGCGCAGCCAGTCCGGATGCTTCCGCGTGATGGCGCGATTGCCGATCACGATTTGCGTCTGCACGGAGTCCGGGAGATGCACGAGATACACGCGGCGCCCTTGCACTTCAGGCAGCGCCGGATCGGGCGCCGCCTCCACCGCGCCGGACGACCACGAGCCGAATATTTTTTCAATTTGCGCCATCATTTTGTCAGGTGCGAAATCACCTACCATCACCAGCAACGCGTTTCCGGGACGGTAGTAATGCTGGTAGTACTCCTTGAGCTGCTCGATGCGGTAGCCCGTCACCTGCTCTTCGGTCGGCGAAATCGTGCCGTACGGGTGCGCGCCAAACAGGACGCGCCGCAAGCGCTCGCTGGCCAGAAAGCCCGGCGTGGTGCGCTCGATGCGCAAACCCTCGACGAGCTGGCGCCGCTCGCGTTCGAATTCGTCGGCGGGAAAGGAAGCCTGCTGCGCGAGTTCCGAAACGAGCCCCAAGAGATCGTTCGAAAAGTCCACAAGCCCGGCAAAAGAAATCACGCTGGTGTCAGCGCCAGCGCCCGAAGAAAGATCCGAGCCCATCCGCCTCAGGTCCTCCTCGATCTCGCGGCTGGTGCGCTTCTGCGTGCCCGTGCGGGCCACTGTAGCGGTCATGTCAGCCAGACCGGGCGCCTTCGCAGCCGCCACGGCGTTGCCGCTTCGAAAGAAAAGTTCTCCGGTAAATTTTGGGATCGTGTGCGATTCCACGAGAACGACTTCGAGACCGTTCGAAAGCGTCTTGTGCACGCGTGGCGGCCAGATCACCGGCCGAGCGGGAGTGAGCGGCGGAACTGCCGATGGTGTTTCCGAACGAGGCGCGGAAGCCATCAGGCCGCCCCTTTCTTCGCCGGCTGGCGAATGGCGATCGAGCGGTTGTGATGCGTCAAAAGTTTGCGCGCGACGGACTGCACGGCCTCGGGAGTAACTTCCATGAATCCGCCGAGAATGGAATTCACTAATTTCGGATTGTCGTCAAACAGGGAAAAACACGCCATGAGATGCATCAGCCCGTACCGCGGGATGGAAGCGCCGTGCCCGCCTTCGAGCATGGAAAAATAATTCGACCGGAACTTCACTTTGATCGGTTCCAGCTCCTCGGAGGTGATTCCCTTCTCTTTCATCTCGTCGATGATCTGGTCGTAAGCGGCGATGGTCTGGTCCACGGAATATTCCGGCTTGTGCAGAATGCGCGTCACCATGAGCGTCGGACCGTTGTAGTCAAACAAATCGCCGACGGGATAGTGAATGCCGCCCTCGGCGTCCACCGCAATTTGCTGCTCGAGCACCAGGCGGCGATACACGCGTCCCGCGCGCCCGCCATGCAGCGCCTGATCGAGCATGGCCGCGGCGTACCACTCGGGCGTGAGGCGACGCGGCGATTGGTATCCGATGGCGACGCCGGGCAGCGTGCCGAATTTTTCCTCGACCACGCCGCGCCGCTCCCCGAGTTGCGGAGGCTCGTCGATGTCGGCAGGCGAAGGCTGCGGCCCCGACGGGATGGAGGCAAAATGGCGTTCGGCGAGCTGGATGCTTTCGTCGGTATCGACGTCTCCGAGAATCAGCAGGACCGCATTCGATGGCGCGTAATATGTCTTGAAGAATTTCTGGACATCCTCCAAAGTGGCCGCGTCGAGATCGTCGAAATCGCCGTAGAAATTGTGGGCGTTCGACCAATTGCGGTAAGCGATCGGGGGAAGATCGAGCCAGGGAAATCCGCCATAGGGCTGATTCAGCACGTTCACGCGCACTTCTTCTTTCACCACGTCGCGCTGGTTGCGCAAATTTTCGTCATCCACCTTGAGCGCGCGCATGCGGTCGGCCTCGAGCCACAGGACGCGCTCCAGCGCATTCGAGGGCACCGACTCGTAATAATTCGTGACGTCATAATGCGTCGAGCCGTTCAACACGCCGCCGGAAGAATTGATCAGCTTGATGTGCACCATCTTCCCGGCGTTGGCCGACCCCTGAAACATCATGTGCTCGAACAAGTGGGCGAAACCGCTGCGGCCGCGAGGCTCGATTCGAAACCCGATATTGTAATAGACCCCCACCGTGGCCACCGGCGCCGTGCGGTCCGGCGAAATGACCACGCGCAGGCCGTTCGGCAGCGTCGTGCCTTCGATTGGAATGTTCAGTTGAGTCAAGAGGCCCCCTGTGAATAAAGATCCAACTTCGCCAAATCCGCCTGCTGTTGTAGCGCCCGCCTTCAGGCGGGCACATCGGCGCAAAATTGATGCCCGCCTGAAGGCGGGCGCTACATAAGCCGATACCGCGTTATTTCTTTTTCGAAACCGCGGCTGCGCCGAAGATCCGGTCGAGCTGCTTCACCATGGCGGCAGGCTGCGCGGCAAGCACTTCGGCCGTCAGGCGCGAAAGCGTCTTGTAGGCCTCCAGATATTCGGGCTCGAAATCCCCAAGGGCCTTGACGTGCCGCTCGATCGTCGAAAAATCTCCCCTCGACAGAGGGCCGGTCCAGGCGGCGAGCGGGCCGACGCTCTCAAAATTATCCAGCGTCTGCCGCACCAGCGGCAAAAGAGCGCGCATCGCCTGGCGGCGCTTGAATCCCTGCGTCATGAGCAGGCGCGTCGCCGTCTCCATGAGGGCCAGGACATAAACGCACGCAAACGACCCAGCCGCATGATACGCCGCCTTGTTTGCTCCCGACAAGCGCACGGCCACGCCGCCCATTTGGTGAATTATTTTTCTGGCGACCTGCAAGGCGGCGGGGCTGCCGTCGATTCCGAAGATACAGTTGGCAAGGTCTGGAAGGTTCTGGTTGGAGAAGGTTTGCATCGGGTGCATCGATCCCGTCGCCGCGCCCAGATCGGCGAGCGGCTGAAGAACGCTGGAATCGAGGGACCCGCTGGTGTGCAGCACAACTTTCCCGCTCCACTCACTCCCGCCGAGCTGGGCGAGATTTTTCGCCACGCTCTCGATGGCGCCGTCCGGCGTGGTAATCAGGACGACTCTCGAATTCAGGACCTGATGGGTCGGCGCGTCCAACGGCTGGCCTGCGCCGATTGCGCGCACGGCCGCGCGCGCCGTGGAAATGGATCGGCCCGTGACGCCGCCCACGCGCCATCCGAGTTCGTGCAAGCGGCGCCCCAGGGCGCGGCCCACGCGTCCTCCGCCGACGATGGATACGGTCTCCGATATCCGCTGTGTTAGCATTCTATTGGCAGCTATTGATACGCGGTGGACAATCTACCATTGCAAACTTTCTGGATTGTACTATTTAGTGTTAATTGCTTTCCTATGGATTGTTCAAGGGATCCGGGCCGGCCTTGGCATGTCCCGCCTGCCGTGGCTTTCCGATGTTACCCCAATCGCTTCGCAGGGCGCGCCGCTCGTTTCCATTATTTTTGCCGCGCGCGATGAAGCGGAAAAACTGCCCGCTGCGATCGAAACCCTGCTGGCCCAGGATTATCCCCGGTTTGAGGTCATTGCCGTCAATGACCGCTCCACGGACCAAACCCCCGCTATCCTGCACGAATTTGCGCGCACGAGCCGGAATCTGATTGTCGCCGACATTGCCAGCTTGCCGCCGGGCTGGCTGGGGAAGCCGCACGCGCTGGTGGCCGGTTTTGAAAAATCGCGCGGGGATTGGCTTGTGTTCACTGACGCGGATGTCCATTTCGCGCCGGATGTATTACGGCGCGCCGTCGCGCTCGCGGCCGCAGCGCCAGTGGGATCATTTGACGCTGCTCACTTCGGTCGAAATGCGCGGCTTCTGGGAAACGGCGGCGATTTCGTATTTTGGTCTCGGCTTTGTTTTTGGCAATGAGCCCTGGCTGGCATCGAATCCGCGCTCGGCGCGATACGTGGGAGTGGGAGCTTTTCAGCTAGTGCGGCGCGCGGCTTACGAAAAAAGCGGCGGGCACGCTCGCCTGCGCATGGACGTGATCGAAGACATGAAACTTGGCAAGCTGATGAAGATGGCCGGATCTCCGGTCCGGCGTGGCTGTCGCGCAGGACATGGTTCATGTGCGTTGGCATAGCGGCGTGCACAATGTGATTCGCGGGGTCACGAAAAACATGTTTGCCGCGGTCCACTACAATCCGTTCTTTGCCGTTGCGGCGATGATGCTCTCGCTCACTATGAGCGTTCTTCCATTTTTCGGTCTGGTCTTCGCGTCGGGATGGGCGCGAATCTTTGCCGGGATCGCGGCCGGCGCCGCCGTCCTGATCCACGCGGCGATGATCTGGTCGACGGACGCTTCCCCGCTTTACGGGCTCACGCATCCGCTCGGCGCACTGCTATTTTGCTGGATGATCGGGCGCTCGGCCATCGCGACGCTTTGGCGCGGCGGCGTGGTCTGGCGAGACACTTTCTATCCGCTGGAAGAACTGCGCAAAGGAATGGTTTGAGGTGGCGCGGGCTTCAGCCTGCGGGGGTTCGTCCTAGCAAGGACCAAACCCCACAGGCTGAAGCCTGTGCCACTGGCCCTGCCGGAACACATCGGTTTTGAATACAAGATGCGCCAGCAGCCTTCATGTAAAATTCAGGTTGATTTGTTAGTTTGTTAGCGTAAAGGTCTGGTTCTTTCCGCAACTTCATGGAATAGAAAGGAACTCCAATGGCGACTGCCGCTTCCTCGAAACGAAATGTTTGGCTGGTTCTCATTGTGGTGGTGATCGTCGCCGGGAGCTTGAGCATCCCGGCCGTCAGAAACGCGGCGGTGAAATCCCTGCAATCGCTGCGAATGCAAAAGGTTCAGGCGGTCAACGCGGATTTTTCGCCCTATGTTGACGCCAGTGCGAACCCCACGCTCCACCAGATGGTTACGCAAATGATTTCCGATAAGGTCCAGGTCGAGACAAACGAAGAGGACCACCCGGTGACCGACGTGGCGGGCGCGCGCAATTTGGCGGGATTTGATGTGATGTTGCTTAGCGCGCGAAAAGACGCGCCGACACTTATTGTGGGAGGGTCGCACAAAATCGATGTGGTTGTGGATCGCGCGCGGCTGCAAGCGATCGCCACCGAGGCGGGCCATCCCGATCTGGTTTTGCCGCAGTCGCTCGACGGCGCGAGCGTCGCGGTGCAAGTCCCGCGGTCGGTGCAATTGCAATACGGAACTTGTCCCACTGCCGCGAACGCCAGTCAGGTTGTCGCCAATAACATCACCGGGCCCTCGCCGACCACGACTCAATATAGCGATTGCGTTCGTTTACGCGAGGGGCCGACTCCCATTGTCAATATGCCTTCGAGCCTCGATGTCGCCGGGCTGGCGCAAATCGGCCTCGAAACGGCAGGTATGACTCCCTCGCAAGCGAGCGATTTTCTGCACACGGTCGACTGGAAGGCGGTCCTGACGTTATCCGTTCCTCGTTCCCTGCGCGCGTACCAGACGGTGAAAGTCGATGGCACGAATGGCACTCTCCTCAGCATGGCCGGAAGACGCGGGCCCGGCTTACGCGCTCATCTGGACGAAAAATGGAATCGTCTATTCGCTCACCGGATTCGGAGATTCCAGCCAGGCAGTCGCATTGGCCGATTCGCTGAAATGAGAAAGTTTTTGTAGCGCCCGCCTTCAGGCGGGCACTCTAGTTGCAAGCACGTGCTCGTCCGCCGCGGCGGACGAGCGCTACACAGCTTGGCCCCGGGTTGTCACCCAATCCGAAATGAACAGGAGTTGACTCTGTCCCAGCAGGATAACTTCGCGGTCCAAACGCAAAATTTGCGCAAGGTTTTCGGGGGCAAAGTCGCGGTGCGCGACTTGACCTTGACCGTGCGCCGGGGCGAAATTTTTGGCTTCCTCGGACCGAACGGAGCGGGCAAGAGCACTTCGATCAAAATGCTTCTGGGCCTCGCCAGGCCTACCAGCGGCGAGGCATTTGTTCTCGGCGCGCCGTCGGGCGACGTCGAAATCCGCCGGAGAATCGGGTTCCTGCCGGAAAATTTCCGCTTTTACGAATGGCTGACGCCCGCCGAACTTCTGCACCTGCATGGACGTCTCTGCGGCGTTCCCGCAAGCAAGCTTTCCGATCGCGTCCCGGCGCTCATCGATTTAGTAGGACTCACGCCCCACATTGACAAACGTTTGCAGAATTTCTCCAAGGGCATGCTTCAGCGCATTGGACTCGCGCAGGCGCTCGTTCACGAGCCCGAAGTGATTTTTCTCGACGAGCCGACGTCGGGACTCGATCCGCTGGGGCGCCGCATGGTGCGCGATATCATCCGCGCCCAGCGCGAACGGGGCGCCACCGTTTTTTTGAATTCGCATCTGCTCAGTGAAATCGAAATTACCTGCGACCAGGTCGTGTTTATCCGCGAAGGCGAGGTGGTGACCAGCCGGGACATGCGAGCGCAGCAGGAAGAAGCGGTGCGCGTGGAGGTGCGCGCGCGCAAATTGACCCAGGATTGCATCGCGGGGCTTACGCGCTGGAGCGAGTCCGTGCAGGTGGACGAGGAGCGGCTGACGATGACGACGCAATCCCGCGAAACTCTTCCGGATATACTGCGTTACCTCGTCGCCGCGGGCGCCGATGTTTATCAATTCACTCCGCAGCGAATGTCGCTCGAAGAGCTCTTCATGAACATCATGGGCGAGGATCGAGGCTTTTGATGGGCGTCTGGATCATGGCGGGCATCACCTTTCGCGAAGCGGCGCGCAAGAAAATCTTGTGGACCGCGCTCTTCGCGGGCGCTGCGTTTCTTCTGGTGTTCGGAATCGGATTGCGTTTTCAGGTCGGCGATTTTCGGAACTCCGCCGTGCCTCCATTTTTGCGCTACCAGGTCATCAGCGCCATGCTCATGATCGGCCTTTATACCGTCGATCTTCTCGCGGTGGTGATGACCACACTCACGTCCGTGGATACGATTTCAGGCGAAATCACTTCGGGAACGATTCACGCCATAGCCACCAAACCGCTCGCCCGCTGGCAAATCTTGATCGGCAAATGGCTGGGCTTCGTGGCGATGGCAGGCGTCTATGTTGCAATTACGTTCTGGGGCACGATTGCCGAGGGCTATTGGATCGGCGGAGTCATGGCGCAACATCCGGTCCGCGGCGCGCTGCTGGTCTTCCTGGAATGCATCGTCGCATTGTCGGTCACGTTCATGTTCGGCACCTGGTTTTCGACGCTGACCAGCGGCGTCATCACTCTTGGCCTGCTCGGAGTCGCGTTTCTGGGCGGCTGGCTCGAACAAATGAGCGGATTCACGGAGGGCTCGCGGCTGGCGATGGTCGGCATCATCTCGAGCCTCATCATGCCGAGTGAAGCCGTGTGGCGCCGCGCCGCCTTTGAAATGGAGTCGCCGCTCGCCGGGTCGTTGCAATTCTCGCCGTTCGCGGATATTTCCATTCCCAGCATTTCGATGATCGTCTATGCAACCGTGTATCTGCTCATCGCGCTCGCCATCGCCGTCTACCATTTTCACGAGCGCGATCTTTGAAGTGATTTGGTAGCGCAGACTTCAGTCTGTGGGTTTCCGCTCAGCCTCCCGGGCCGCGCCGTGTGCGCCCACCATGCCCGAAAACGAATTTTGCACCCGGGTTCTCTGTCGAAACCCCACAGACTGAAGTCTGTGCTACCTAACGACCGCTTCCACTTCGCTAAAGTCACCACGGCTATAGTAGAATCCGGCTTCAAACACAGGACTATCTCGCGAACGGAGCCCAGCCATCGGCGAACGTCGATTGTCCTTGCAACCCGGCGCACGCGTCGGCGCCTACGAAATCCTGTCGGCCATCGGAGCCGGGGGCATGGGCGAAGTGTATCGAGCGCGGGACACTCGGCTCGAGCGCACCGTGGCGATCAAAGTGCTGCCGGCGGATTTGTCGAGCGATCCCGACCGGCGCGAGCGCTTCGACCGCGAAGCGCGCGCGATCTCATCGCTGAACCATCCGCACATCTGCATCCTCCATGACATTGGAAATCAGGACGGAACAAATTTCCTCGTGATGGAGTATCTGGAAGGTGAAACGCTCGCCAGCCGCTTGAGCAAAGGCCCTCTTCCGATCGATCAGGTCCTCCGCTACGCCATCGAAATCGCGGACGCGCTGGACGCGGCGCACGCGGCAGGCATCGTCCACCGGGATCTCAAGCCGGCCAACATCTTCGTCACGAAACGCGGCCAGACCAAAGTGCTCGACTTTGGCCTGGCGAAACTTGCGCACGACAATCGCGCGGCCGCGCTCGCGCTGGACGACAATGGCCCGACGCTGAACGAAGCGCACCTCACAAGTCCGGGCACGGCCATCGGAACCGTGGCGTACATGTCTCCCGAGCAGGCTCGCGGAGAAAATCTGGACGCGCAGAGCGACATTTTTTCTTTCGGCGTCGTGCTCTACGAGATGGCCACCGGGCGCCCGGCGTTTGCAGGACGGACGACTGCGGTGATCTTCAACGAAATTTTGAATAAGAATCCTACGCCGCCCGCGCGGCTCAATCCGGAAGTGCCTCCAAAGCTCGACGAGATCATCGACCGGTGCCTCGAGAAAGATCGCGAGCTGCGTTACCACAGCGCGGCGGACGTGCGCGCCAACCTCAAACGCGTGCAGCGCGACATCGACGCGGAACGCGCGCGCACCTCGAGCCGCGCGCCCGTTGAGGAAGAGGCCATGCCACCCGAAGCTCCAGCGCGCGCCGGATCGTCATCGGCGCCGGGCGGACCAACCGGCTCCGTCTTGCCGCAACCGAGTTCCGATGCCGCGCTCGCCATCGGCATCGTGCAGCGGCACAAGACCGGGATCATTGTCGCGGCGATTGTCGTGATCGTGCTCGTAGCCGGCCTGATCGGCGGGCGCATGTGGCTCGCGCGAACGTCCGGCGGCCCGATTGACTCGATTGCGGTGCTGCCGTTCGTGAACGGTAGCGGCAGTCCGGATGCGGATTATCTGAGCGATGGCTTGACGGACACGATCACGAACAGCCTGTCGCAGATTCACTCGTTGCGCGTCGTGCCGCGCACGCTCGTGATGCGCTACAAGAACCAGAACGTCGATCCGCGGCAGGCCGCGCGCGATCTGAACGTGCGCGCCATCGTGACGGGAAGTGTGATGCAACGCGGCGACCAGGTCAGCGTTCAGGCGGAGATGATCGATGCCGCCAACGTCGCGCAGCTGTGGGGAGACCACTTCGATCGCAAGGTGTCGGACATGATGAATGTGCAGTCCGACATTTCCAAGGCCATCGCGGAAAATTTGCGGATGCAGCTGACCAGCGACGATCACAAAGTTATGGTGGCCGGGACAACACAGAACGCGGAGGCCTATCAGCTCTATCTCAAAGGAAAGTACGAATTGGCCAAACGCAATCGAGACGGTTACAGCAGAGCGAATGCGTACTTCGAGCAGGCAATTGTGCGGGACCCGTCGTACGCACTCGCGTATGCGGAGTTATCCCAGGACTACGCAATGCAGTCTTTCCTCGGCTATCTGGCGCCGGGCGAGGCCTATCCAAAAGCTATCGCGGCTGCACGAAAGGCGATCGCGCTCGACGAACGGTCTGCGGACGCCCATACGGCACTTGCTTTATCCTCTCTCTATTACGAGTGGAACTGGACGCAAAGCGACCAGGAACACCACAGGGCGCTCGCACTGGACCCGAACAACGCATTTGCTCACCTACAATATGCTAATTTTCTGATTACAGTACGGCGTTTCGAGGAAGCGATCGCGGAAATGGGGCGCGCGGAAGAGCTCGATCCACTTACACCAATTAATCCCGCGATGCATGGCTTGTCGCTGGTACAGGCTCGCCGCTATGACGAAGCAATCACTCCGCTCAAGAGGGCGCTCGAATTGGAGCCCGACTTCGTGAATGCGCATACATTTCTTGCCTTTTTGTACGGCTACACCGGGAAGGGAGATCTCGCAATAGCCGAGAGCCGGCGGACAATCGAACTTGGGTATCCATTCGGCCAGTCGTTGCTTGCAGAGAGCTATGCCACGGCAGGAAGGAGGGCTGAAGCCGTGGCAACTCTGAAGGAAGCGATCGAACAATCCAAACGGTCGCATTCAGGCGCCTTTTGGGTTGCGTTCGCCTTTGATGCGCTGGGCGACAAGGAGCAAGCGTTCACTTGGATGGAGGAGTCATACAAGGAGCACGAAGCAGTAATAGTATTTCTCAACGCATGGCCCTTCCACAGCGACGCCTTGCGCGCCGACCCGCGTTTCCAGGACCTCGTCCGCCGCATCGGGATTCCCACGCAGTAGCCGGAAGCATAATTCAAATCCGCGAGAGCCGAAGAAAGGCCGTTTGGAGTGGGGTCTAGTAGCACAGCCACTCTTGGCTGTGCGGTTTTTTTTACTCTATTGCACGCTGGATGCGCGAAGGTTGAGAAAAGCGCACAGCCAAGAGTGGCTGTGCTACCACAACCTCCTGACGCCGTAGGCTTCAAAGACCGCTTCGTTACTGATGATCGGCATGTTTTCCGCCTGAGAATGGAATCCCTCGCGGTCTATCCGGATTGAGAAGTCGGACACGATATTGGCGGCCTTGCCCAGTTTTCCCTGTTGATACTTGATCGCAAGTTCCCAAGCCGAAGCGGCGCTCACCAACGGCTATTATTCGTGTCTGAAACAATCCTCGAACGGTATGGGTGAATGATGGATCGCCTGAAAACCGTCAGATCAGTGCGTGGGTACCAAAAAGCGCGCGCAGACAGTCTATTCCCAATGCGAAAGTTCATCGTCCGAAAGAGGCTCAAAAAATTCGGGCCCGATGCTGAGCTTGCCCTTCATTGAGCCTGGCTGACGCTTCTTCATCGCTTCGGCAATGGGAACGAGTCGCGCCACGTGCTTCGAGCCGCGCGCGATGATCACTTCCTCGCCGGCCAAAGCCTTTTTGATCAATCGGGAAAGATTTTTCTTAGCTTTTTGAATGTTAACGATCAAATCGTCTCCTTAACAAGACTGAGTTCGGTCACTAACATCGGCAAAACCACTCCTAAGCTCTAGTCGAACCGGAAGGGTCCGCCGTCGCAGGTTCGCTTGCAGCTGAAAAAAAGCCGGAGAGGTCGCGCTGCTTTAGCGTGCGGATGCGGTCGCGGAGGGCGGCGGCGCGCTCGAACTCGAATTTTTTGGCGGCTTCGCGCATTTGGACTTCGAGCTGCGCGAGAACTTCGCCGAGCTTCGTTTCGCTGGTGATGTCCGCGTCGGCAAAATCCTCGGCGGGGACAGTGACGTAGTCGGCTTCCACGATCGCGGCCAGCTTCATGTCCACGGACTTGGTGATGGACATTGGCGTAATGCCGTTGGCTTCATTGTAGGCGACCTGCTTGGCGCGGCGACGGCTGGTTTCCTCGATGGCCTGCGCCATCGAGCCGGTCATGCGGTCGGCGTAAAGAATGGCGCGGCCTTCGACGTGGCGCGCGCAGCGGCCCATCGTCTGGATGAGCGCGGTTGCGCTGCGGAGATAACCTTCCTTGTCGGCGTCGAGGATCGCAACGAGCGAAACTTCCGGCAAGTCGAGGCCTTCGCGCAACAGGTTGATGCCAATCAAGGTGTCGAATTCGCCGCGGCGCAGATCGCGCAGGATGCGCACGCGCTCGAGCGTATCGATTTCCGAGTGCATGTAGCGGCAGCGCACGCCGGTTTCCGTGAAATATTCGGCGAGGTCCTCGGACATGCGCTTGGTCAGCGTGGTGACGAGGACGCGCTCGTTGCGTTCGGCGCGCAGGCGAATTTCCTCGAGCAGATCGTCCACCTGGCCCTTCACCGGGCGCACTTCGATTTGCGGGTCCACCAGGCCCGTCGGACGAATCACTTGCTCGACCACCACGCCCGCCGAGCGCGTCAACTCGTACGGCCCCGGCGTCGCCGAAACGTAGAGCACTTGCCCGGTGCGGTGCTCGAATTCCTCGAAATTCAGCGGGCGGTTGTCGAGCGCCGAGGGCATGCGGAAACCGTAGTTCACGAGCGTCTGCTTGCGCGAGCGGTCGCCGTGATACATCGCGTGGAGCTGCGGAATGGTCTGGTGCGATTCGTCGATGAACAGCAAATAATCCTGCGGAAAATAATCCAAGAGCGTGGGCGGGGCTTCGCCGGGCAGGCGGCCGGACATGTGCCGCGAATAATTTTCGATGCCGTGGCAATACCCGATCGTGCGCATCATCTCGATGTCAAACATGGTGCGCTGCCACACGCGCTGCGCCTCCGCGTATTTTCCCTGGCGTTCGAGTTCGGGTTTCCACCAGTCGAGCTCTTCGAGGATCGTTTTGATCGCGCGTTCTCTCTGCGCGGCGGGCATGACGTAGTGCGACTTCGGATAGATCGTCAGTCTCGACAAATCGTTCTGGCCGGAGCGCACTTCTCCGGTGAGCGGATCGATCTGGCGGATGGCGTCCACTTGATCGCCCCAAAGCTCGATGGCGTAGCCGTTGTCTTCGTACGGCGGATAAATTTCCAGGCGATCGCCGCGCACGCGGAACGTGCCGCGGCGCAAATCTTCCGCGCGCTGGTACTGCATCTCCACGAGCTTCCGAAGCATTGCTTCGCGATTGGTGCTCTGCCCCTTTTCGATCATGAGGAGCATGCCGTAATACGCTTCGGGAGAGCCGATGCCGTAGATGCACGAGACGGATGCGACCACGATGACGTCGCGGCGCTCGAACAGCGAACGCGTCGCGCTCATGCGCAGCTTGTCCAGCTCGTCGTTGATCGTGGATTCTTTTTCGATGTAAGTGTCCGATGCGGGTAAATAGGCTTCCGGCTGGTAGAAATCGTAGTAGCTGACAAAATATTCGACCGCGTTCTGCGGGAAAAAACTCTTGAACTCGCTGTAGAGCTGCGCGGCGAGCGTCTTGTTATGCGCGAGCACCAGGACAGGCCGGTTCGCCCGCTCGATCACCTTGGCCGCGGTGAACGTTTTTCCCGATCCCGTCACGCCGAGCAGGACCTGATGCTTCTCGCCCGCTTCAATGCCGCGCGAAAGTTGCTCGATGGCCTCCGGCTGATCGCCGCGAGGCTCGTAATCGCTCATGAGTTTGAAGTTCATCGCTAATAGATAGCACGGCGCGTCTAACGGGCCGCGCAGAACCAATTATTATAGCGCATACGGCAGCGAACCGAGGGGAGCGAATGATTTCCAACGCGGGCTGTATTCCCATGAGCCGACTCCCCGAGAGTTTTCCGTTCAGAAATTACACTTACGCAAAAAAGTCCTGCCGCCGACAAAATTACCAGTGCTAGTACTCCTCTGAATGGGCCCGCTATTCAAGGTGTATCCACCTGAGCCGCTGCCACTTAGCAATTATTTTCCTGCCTGGCGCACGCATTGCACCATTTCAGACCCTAGTAGCGCAACAACTGAGCTGCGAGAAGAAATGGAATCTCCGGTTCAGGAAGAACAAGAAGAAGGAAATCAAAGCGACTTGAGGAGGGCTTAGTGATGATTCTCCTAAAGCGATTGGCAATGGTGATGATTGTGATTCTCGCATTCGGTCCAGCTACATTCGCGCGGGATCATGACGAGGCGAAGAAGGAAGAGAATCGCATTGCGAATTCGAGCGCCGTCATGACGGAGATTCTCAATGTCCCGGACAACATCCCGCGGGACTTGCTCGACAAGGCGCGTTGCGTCGTCGTAATGCCGTCGGTCCTCAAAGCGGCGTTTATTCTAGGAGGCGACTACGGTCGCGGGACCATGGTCTGCCGTACCGGAAAGGATTTCTCGGGCCCCTGGGGCGCTCCGGCGATGTACGCATTAGAAGGCGGCAGCATCGGTTTTCAGATTGGTGGGGAAGCAACAGACTTCGTCTTCCTCATCATGAACGATCGCGGCGCGAACAGCCTGTTGCATAGCAAGGTCAAGCTTGGCGCCGACGCATCCATAGCCGCCGGCCCTGTGGGACGGGACGCGGCAGCGGACACGGACGCTTATATGCGCTCCGAAATTCTGAGTTACTCGCGAGCGCGAGGTGTGTTCGTGGGCGTCTCACTCGAGGGCTCAACACTACGTCCGGATGAAAGGGGCAACCGCAACCTTTACGGACGCTCGGTAACTGCGGCCCAGATCGTCAGGGAATCGGAGGTGCGAGTACCTTCCATCGCGAGCAGCTTGATCGCGAAATTGGAAAATGCATCACCCCGGTTAAGGTCATAGGAATTGCGACCAGGAGGAGGCGGACTCGCAAGTCCGCCTCTCTTCCTCGCTCGCGCGCTTAAAGCGGGGAAACTAGCAGGAGCGAATACCGAAATGACGGGTGCGAAAGGAGATTAGTGATGGCTGAGAAAAATATTGCTGTCTTTGGAATCTATCCACATCGAGCGAGCTTTGAATACGCGTTCGGAGTTTTGAAGGGAGAAGGGTTCCGCGATACGGACATTTCCGTCCTGCTTCAGGAAAATCCCGGGACAAAGGATCTTGCGACGGAGAAGGCAACGAAAATGCCCGAAGGCGCGGCTACTGGGGCAGGCTCGGGAGCAGTTATCGGAGGCGCGCTTGGCTGGTTGGCAGGAACTGGCGCGCTTTCTTTTCCTACTCTCGGGCCATTGATCGTAGCCGGACCCATTATCGCGACACTAGCGGGAATTGGAGTTGGCGGAACGCTGGGCGGGGTTTCAGGGGCATTGGTTGGACTGGGAACGCCTGAATACGAAGCCAGGCGGTATCAAGGGCGGATCGAAAAAGGCGGCATCCTCTTATCCGTGCACTGCGATAGCACAAATTGGGTGAATAAAGCCAAATTTCTGCTCCGTTCAACCGGCGCGGAAGATGTCTCGGCCACTGTCGAATCCGCCGCGGACTATGACGATTCCGATCGTCCCATGTGTCGGAGTACTTTTGGCTAGAAGTCATCTCGTAAATAAACAGCGACCTAAACTCGATAGACCGTCAGGGGCTAAAGCCCATTTTTTCTCGGTGTTTTAATGTCGCGGCTGAAGCCGCGAGCCACAAAGACCATAAATAAGATGGCTCCCAGCGATGCTGCACCAGGACCGGTGATTATCGGCAGGTGGCCGTAGAGAAAATCTTCAACAAATTATTTCCCGTGCGAATCGTCCACGACTTGTGCAACTTGCGAACGCGACGAAATTCTCCCGGCGTAGCGCATAGAAGTATTGTGGTTGGAGGTGAGCGTCACGTCCATTTGTTCTGTTCCGGTTTGCGTGACGCTCACAAGCATGCCCGTGGCTAAGGAGACATACAGCAAGCTTTGCGCCGAGCCGTTCCACTTCCCCGCCGATTGCACTCCATTCTTGCGAAAATCCGGAGGAGTCGGATCGCGGGCCGCCTTTGAACGGACAAGATTCAAATTCGCGAGGATCACGGCGCAGTCCGGCGGTGTTTGTGAATTTGCGGCGGAATCCGCTGCCGTCGGGACGTCGGGATTCGGCTGGTGGCAGGACTCGTTGCGAAGATATTCCGAGTCGGTGCGCCAAACCAACCCGGCGATGGGCAGCGTATCGGCTGGCTGTTCCGAGGACCAGGTTTGCCCTACCGAACCGCCCCCGGCCGGGGCGCCCGCGCTGGCGCTGAGTTGCGCGATCCATTCGCGCGCGGATTGCGCCGCCTTTTCGGAGTCGGAAATTCCCTCGAGGCCCGCAACGTATTTCACTTTTCCATTGGCATCGAGTGTGAACTCGACCACCTTGCCTTCCAGCTCATGATATTGCTCGCTGGTTGCGGCGGCCGCCGGATCGAAGGTATCGCTGCGAACGCTGGCCGTGGATTTCTCGTACGTGGTCCGCAACCGGATTCCGCCCGGCGTGTCGGCATCGGCGGGGAGAACTTCGATACGCACCTTCGCGTTCCAATCGACCACCAGGCTGGACGGGCCTTGCGGGTCCGACGCAAGGCCGGACCGCGTCGTTTCGGTGGTCGTCTCAAATTCCATTTCGTAGCGGAAGGTCTCGCCGGGAACGAATCGCGGAGAAAGAGAAACGCGCTGCGAGGCCGCGCCGCCTTTATGGCCCCGCGCCGGAGGCGATTTTTGGGCGGCGGAATTTTGGGCGCGAGCGCCAAGCGAAATCGTCAGTAGCATAAAGCAAAGTGCAGCCGCGTGCCGCGCGAATGGGCGGTGATCGCTCATGAATACACAGAAGCTACGCACATTTCGATAGTATGATGCAAGATCGCCGGTTGCAACGCGGACCGGGAGAAGGTAGTCGGCCAGTTTCTTAGGAGTGGACTTGTCAACCAACGGAGTCCCGACGGTTTGCCGAGGTCGTTCATCCGAGTCGGATTGAGCGTAAATTCAGTTCGCTTCTTCTCAGTCGATCTTTCCGCTCAAGCAGACTTAGATTTAGCTTGCCAAATAGAAAACAAGTTTTTCAACGGCCTCGTTTGATTCCTCTCAAGACGATATTCCCCTGAAACAGGCCAAACGGGTTCCCTTGATCACTGCGATGGAATGGTCACGCGCCAACTCGTCTACGGCCTTGGACACCCCCAAGTAATGTCCGTAGTCGTGCCAAAACACGGTTCCCGCCGGCCGCAGGTGTCTGAGGGCGTTTGCGCTGTCGCTTTTGACATCGGGGTAAACATGGGAGCCGTCGATCAAAATCATGTCGAAGGGACCGCCAAAAGACTGCCAATCATCCTTCGTCGAGTCGGCCCACAACTGTTCGATTTTGGCGGTCTCCGGTTCACCCTCAAACTGCGAGCCCACACGATACGGAGCATATGGATTGTCAGGACTAACTTTCTCCGTCGACTTCGGCAAATCAACCGTACGTACTTTGCCTTCCCGGGGAATATTTGCCGCAAGATTTAGAGCAGTAAACCCATCGAAGGTGCCGATCTCAAGAATGGATCTGGCGCCGCTGAACTTGGCAACGGTAAGAACATGCACCAATTCCAGGAGATCGAGTGAAAAACCGACCACGCGGGATTCCGGCTTTTGCACCACAATCGATCCGCATCTTTCGATTCCCGGGAAGAGATCGCGCAGCATGACATGCGGAAGTTTGCCGCTGCTCCATGAGCGGACCGCATTCATACATTCCTGATCCCCGTGGATCCCGCCCACCAGGATAATGCGCCGCGCCGCGGAAGCCGAGAGCGCAGGACTTTTCAAACACCGAAGTATTTTATTTAGAAAAGACATTGTGTTAGACGAGTGAGACGGCAGTGCTGCCGGCCCAATGTCCGTCCTTTCACAAGGCGCGCGTGCCTTGCTCGACCTTAAAATCCTTCTGAAGCCAACTGGAAATCAACAGTGGGATTCTGACCAACAGAAAATAGATGCCATGACGATGAACCTATCCGCGATCACGGCGCTCTTCCTGCTTCGCAGCCACCTCCCAAGGCTACTCGTGGTTTAAGGATGTGTAAAATACTGGAACGGTTTCACCGGAATCCGGTTGGCTATCCCGGCTGTGCACTATTTTTATCGGGAACTAGACCGTGCTGGCGGCTTGGGGGCGGCGGGCGGAAGGACCAGCTTCGGGGTCTCGATCGTCCCGCCCAAGAGGAAACTTGGCGGCGACGCGGAGGCGGGAGCCGTGGCGGCCTGGAAAATCGAAGGATGGACGCGAATATTCAGCGCATGCGAGAAATCGATTCGCCCTTCCGCTTCGAGCCGCCCTCGTGAATTGTCCAACACAAAATTGGAGAGGTCGATCCCCTTGTTTTGGATGCGGTACGTTCCCTGGAGGGATGAGAATGTGTCCGGCGCCGGGTCCGGACTATCCCCCGGAAACACGCCGGAAAGATCAAGGCCGGTCAGCGCGGCATTTCGCCCCATCAGCGTTCCCTGCCCTTGCATCGAGCCAACCAGATCCTGGCGTCCAATGCCGTGAGCAAACAGGGTGAGCGCGGCGGAAACGTTTCCGCCGATTCGGCTGTTCAAGAAAGGAACGGCGGCACCCAACTCCGCAAGGTCCACACGGTCGAAGCGGCCCTGAAATGCATAAGAAGGATCGGGCAATAGCTGCGCGTCAAACGAGCCGGAAATCTTTCCTCCAAAAAAATCGGCCTGGGCCTTGCGAATCCGGATCGTCCGTCCGGCGAGTTCCACTTCGCCGTCGAGTTGCTCGATCTGCATTGGCGGAACGTCGATCACACCGGCGCGGAAGCGCCCGCGCGCCGCGAGCCGCGTGACGACACCGTCGGCGAGCGGAGCCGCAGAGACGGCGGAATTCGAACCGGTGAATCGCGCGAGGAAGCCCGGTCTGGCGCGCGGTCCGAGCCAGCGGTCCATTTCCGCCGCGTCAAGATGGTCCGCGGACAGATCGAATGTCCATTGCTTGTCCGAATATTTCCTGGCGATCGAGCCATGCCAGACCGCGCCGAACGCCTCCGCCGCGGATACCGTGATGATTCGTTGCAGCGCAGCAAATTCAACGTGGGCCTTGGGCAAGCGCACCGGCTGGTTGACGTACGCGGGACTCAAGGTCAAGCCAAGAAAATCCATGGTCCCAATCCACGGGGCCGGAGGCGAGTCCGCGGGGTGAACTCCGCGCATCCTGATTGCAAGGCCGCCGGCAGCGGTCCAGCCCGAATTAATGGGTTGCGCGAGCGCCCCGGTTAGAGCCAGCCAATCCTGCACGCCCGGCGTTGCGCCTTCTATGGAAAAATTCCAATCCAGCGGCCAGCGAAACACTCCATCAGCCCTGGGAAAAAGGGAGCCTCGTAATACAAAGGAATTCTGCAGCTCGCTGCCAGGGGGGGTGTCGCCACGCCCCGCGGCCGCTGGCGCAGAGGCAAATGAAATCTCCGTCGGCGCAAAGTCGATTCCTCCGTGCGATACGCTCGCTTTCAGTGCGCCGATCTGTAGCGGCGCGGGCAATGATTTCGTTGTCAGTGTTCCGCCAACACTGGCGATGGCGCCCTGCTGAAATTGGATGGGCCAACCGCCAAGTTTCAGATCCACCCCAAGAGCGCAATCCGCCCGCAGATCCTCCGCGACTTCAGGCCGCAATGCTCGATACCAGGAGAGGACATCGCCGAGCGCGAGTGTCGAGGACTCGATGTGCAGTTGAGGCTGAAGCCCGTGCGCCCAATCCAAATCCCCGACCCCTTGGAGTTGCGACGCCGGCATTTCCACAAGCAACTTCCGAATTTCCGCGTGACGCTCGCCGAGCCGCCAGTTCATCTCCACGGAAAGGTTCGCCGCGGGATCCGTGGCATGCTCGGGGAGTCTCCACCCGTGCATCCCGGTCAATCGCGCCACTCCGGAGATGGACCACTGCGCTCCGCCGGAATCCGCGCCGCGAATCGGAGAGGTTTCCAAAGGAGCGATCCTCGCATTGAGATCGACCGCAAGCTGGCCGCGCATGCCGTAGTCATTCTGCCGGACGAGCCGCAACGTATCGGCCAGGGACGCGGCGCGCCAAGTCAGATTGAGTTCGGCCGGCTGAAGGCGCGCGGTCGTTCCGGCGATTGAGCCGCGCAAGCCGAGCGTGCCGATATCTTGCAGCTCCACGCCGGCGCGCATCGGACGAGCTTCCAGGTCAAGCTGCCAGCGGCCCGCGCCATTCTGCTCGACCCGGCCCGAAACATCGACCAGCGCGAAGGGGCTCTTGTTGTCTCCCTGCTTGAAATTGATTCGCCCGGCGTCCACATCGATTCTGGTAGGACGCGCGGCCCGCGCATCGCGCGAAGGGGCCAGCGGACCCACAAAGCCGGGACGCGCGGCGGGCGGCGAAGCGGGCGGCAACCAGCGCTCGATATTCCAGTGGCCCTCGGCGTCGCGCGCCAAATTCAGGCTCGGCCGCGACAGCGATACGGAACCAAACTCAAAACGTCCGGCGAGCAAGGCCGTCCATTGCAGGCCGGCAGTGAGCGTGTCCGCGCGCAGGAAATATTCGTTGCCAAAGTGCGGATCGTCCGAGACGCTGACGAAATGGGCCTCGATCCGGGCGCCGTCGAGCAAACTGAAATCGAACCAGGAAACATCGACGGGGCGGCCAAAGCTCGCCGTGAGGTGCGCGATCAGGTAGCGGCGCGCGGCGCTGGCCCGCAAGGCGCGCGAAAATCCGGCGCTCGCGGCGAGGAGCAACACGCCGCCGATCAAAACCGCACGCAGCCACTTTCGCTTGGTCATGTCTTAATCAGGAATTGTTGCAAAAGGCGGGAAAGAAGAAAAGCGCCGCGTCAGTGAACTTCATGCAGCATCCGCGACCAGCGCGTCCGCGACGGCAAATGCAGAACGGTATCGAGGAGATTCAAGAGCCAGGAGTTCACATTCCGGTCCGCGCTCTCATCGCCGACCACGGACCAGTAAATTACCACCGGACGCCCCATGACGGCGTCGCGATCCACGAATCCCCAAAAGCGGCTGTCCCAGCTATGGTCGCGGTTATCTCCCATCGCGAAATATTTTTCCGGAGGGACCACAATTTCTCCGTCGTGAATGTACTGAAAAATTTCGTCCGACCATTCCGGCTGCATGTTGGCCTGGAGATATTGGGGACTACGCGGAGGAAAATTGTCTCCGAACGGGTCATACGGCGCGGCGGGGTCGCGGACGATGTACGGCTCGCTGATCCGCTTCCCGTTGACGTAAACCTGCTGGTCGACAATCTTGATGCGGTCGCCGGGAGTCCCGATCACGCGCTTGACGTAATGCGGATGATCCTGAAACGGAAACTTGAAAACGATAATGTCTCCGCGGCGAATTTCGCGATACGGAAGAACATGGTCGTACCAGGTTCCGCGCCCGCCGAAAATAAATTTATTCACGAGGAGGTGGTCGCCGACCAGAAGAGTCGGCTCCATGGATTGCGAAGGAATCTTGAACGCCTGCACGATGAACGTCGTGCCAAACAGCGCCAGAATCACCGTGACCAAAAGCGATTCGATGTACTCGCGCACCGTGGCGGGACGCGTTCCCTCGTGCTGTGCCGCGGCAGCTTCGCGCGCTTCCACGGCCTGTGCGGTTTCAGACGTCACTTCGCTCCTCAGTTCTCCTCAACTCCCAATTGTATCAGGGCCGCGATCGCGGCGGACTGTTCCGCTTCTTTTTTCGTTCTGCCGCACCCGATCGCGGTCACCTGCCCGCCGATCCGAACCTCGACGCGAAATGTTTTCTGATGATCCGGACCGGTCTCCGAAATCACATGATACGCGCCCGGCGTCATTCCTCGCGACTGCAGAAATTCCTGAAGCGCGGACTTATGGTCGGTGTGGCCCAGGCGTTCGGCCTCGACCGAGATCGATCCCTCCACGAGGGAGCGACGGACGAATCCGCGGGCCGCTTCCAGACCGCCATCCAGATAAACCGCCGCGATCAGGGCTTCGTACGCGTCGGCCAGGAGCGCAGGTTTGGTTCGTCCGCCGGTTTTCTCTTCGCCGCGGCCGAGAAGCAAGTACTTGCCCACACCGAGGCGTTGCGCGGAGAGAGAAATCGCTGTGGCGTTGACCAGGCGCGCGCGGCTCTTGGAGAGCTGGCCCTCGCTCCAATCCGGAAATTCGCGAACCAGCTCTTCACTCACAATCAACTCGAGGACGGCGTCTCCGAGAAATTCCAGTTTCTCGTTGCTCTCCTCCGGATCTCCCGCCGCGCGTTCCGGGATGCGAGAGCTGTGCATCAGCGCCTGATGAACCCATCGTGGGTCGCGGAATTGATGCCCGAGAAGTGACTCCAACTCCGCGATCTCAGTGAACGCCATATTTTCCGGCTCAGTCCCTGCTCAACTTTGTTCCCGAGGCCACATCTTTCTTCATGGCTTCCTCGCGAGCCTTGCATTGGACAGTGAGGGGCCCGGTCGCGGCGCATTTGTCATAGGCGGCGATGGCGCCGTTCATATAGCTGGCTTGCGCATCGGCATTGCCCAGCAAGTAGTAGTCGACTGGATCGGGGCTCGCAGCGAGCTGCACGGCCTGCGTCAATTCGTTCCGTGCGTCGTCGAATTTATTGTGGTCGATATCAAGCAGGCCCAAACCGCTGTGACACAAAGCGAGCTTGTCATTCTTGGCCTTCTCGAAAGTGGCCTCGTCGACCGCTTCCGGTTTGGTCAAATTCGGAATCAGTTCGATGGCGTGGTGCGCGTACACCTCGGCTTTCTGCAACTGCTGCGGGCCGTCCGGCGTATTCGATTTGACGCGCCGCGGGATGGCCATCGCCAGCAGGGCCAGCACATCCACGTTGTCGGGATCGAGTTCCAGCGCCTTGGCTCCGGCGGCGAACATCTTATCCGTATTTCCAGTCGTGTAATAGGCGGTGGTCAGCATGCCGTATACCCCGCCGACATACCTGCTCATTGGAAATTTCGTTATGAAATCCTCGCCGACCGGGATTTGCATGGCCGGGTCGCCGCTTTGGGCCGCCAGAACGGCCTTGTATGCGGCTTCCTCCGCCTTGTTGACTTTCGCCGGCTTTCCCGACTCTTTCGGCGCCGGCGCATTCTGCGCCGGCGCCGCAGCGGGCGCCGACGATGAACCGTACTGAGCCCTGGATGTCTCCGCTTGCAGGAAAATGGCAGCAGTAAGGCCCAGCAATCCCACCGACCACCTGAAATACTTTGCCCTCATGATAGGAATCTCCTCCGCGAAAATGATTCTCGGAGATTGATCGAACGCTCCGAGTGGATTGCATGTTCTCCCCGCGCTCCTTGCCGCGTACTCCTGTGCGGCAGGAAGTGCAGAAATATAATTACGACTTACCGTCCGGCGGCCGATCGCGCGACGGCGTTTGGTAACCCGTCGCGATCCCGCGTTGCGCGGCGGTCCGCGCCGAATCCGGCGCACCCGCAATCGCCAGCGCCGCGCGATACTCCAGCACGGCCAAGTCCCGCTTCCCCTCCACATCGTACATTCTTCCGAGATAAATATGCGACCAGGAAAGATTTCCTGGATCGGGATGCGCGTTCGGATCGGCGAGAGGATTCTGCGCGGCCGCGATCACTTTCGTAAATAATTCGCGCGCCTGGTCAGGCCTGCCCTGAAGCGCGGAAGCCACGGCCAGGCCGTAGGTGGCGCGCTGATCATCCGGATGCGACGCGAGGACTCGTTCAAAGGACGCGGCAGCCGCGGCGCCGTTTCGTGCTGAAATTTGCCGCTGCCCTTCGGCTAGATCGTCATCCAGCGGATTCGACGATGCAGCCGGCTTGGCCGCCACCTGGGTGTTTTCCGGAGGCACGGGACCCGCCGGCGCCGCATCCGCAAATTTCACGCCGCGCAACCGGCGCTGTTCCGCCGCCACATCGATTCCCTTGATCAGGTCCGGCAGATAATACCCCATCGCCGGTTCCGACTTTTCAAATCCGGAAAGGCCCGCGTAGATGGGGCGGACGAGAACGTATCCGCTTCCTTCGGCCTGGTCGATGGCCGAGGCCAATTCCGCCGGGGACAGGCGGCGCAATCGAAGCTCCACCGCGCGGACCAGGCATTCGTCAAAGAACGCCGAAAAATCGTCGTGCAAATCCACCGGGAGAAGCGGCGCCCGCGCGGCGTACTCGAGCAGGGGCGCAGCCCTGGAAGCCTGGACCCGGTAGCGAATCGCGATCGGATCGAGGAGAAAATGCAGAAAGGCGTGACGAATGTCGTCCATCGGCGGGTCGGTGCTGGGCCGCACAACCAGAGCGTATTGGTCGCCAAACGTTTTGAAAATTGTCTTGCCGCCGGCCAGAGGTTCGACATAAACGGAAAACGACCGGCCGCTGTTGGACCGTATGATTTCGCGAAGGTAATTCGTAACGGTGAAAACAAGGTCGGAAATGGGACCGCGCAAGCTCTCCACGCCGCGTGCGTAATCCGGCTGATAAAATTTCCAGAGCTCGTCGAGCTTCGCCTCGCTGTAAAAATTGGCCAGAATCGGATTGAAGCCCTCCAGGCTAAGCGCTTCCGGCGGCAAATCGTCGCGACGCAACTCAAACTTGAAATCCGGAGGCGGGCCCGCCACCAGGGCGAAGGAAGCGAACCGCGAGAATGTGGCGCCGGAATCGCCCAGCGCATGCTCCGCGTAATATTTACGAAGCGCAGCCACCGCAGGCCCTTGCAACGCCAGCATCCGCTTGCGCAACTGAACGCGTCCCTGGGGTTCGCCCGCGGGGCCGGCACCCGATTCATATCCTGCCGCGTCGAGCGCGCACATCACCGCAAAAAGCTGCGGACTCGAATCGACGGAAACAGTTCGGCGGCCTTGGTCCGGCGCGGACGGGGATGGGACCTTGGCTGCCGGCGTTTGCGCATGCGTGTGCGGGGGCGCAACCATGAGCAAGACAGCTCCGAGGCACGCACTCAACGCACAGCGATAATTGCCAATCATGAACCGCAATCGGTTATCCAGTCTGCTCTAGAATTTACAAGGCCCGGCCAACGCAGTCAAGAAACCCTTCCATAGTTGGAGGGTCATTCCGGCAGCCAGGTTGTCCGATTCGTATTGTAATGGGGAACGGAGGAAGGAGAAAAAATTTCCGCGCGGACTAATTCAATTTGAATTCGACACTGACGGTCACTAGAGAGGGAGCGGGTTTTCCGTCTACCACAGCGGGTGAATATTTCCACTGTTTCACCGAGTCTACAGCCGCTTCCCGGAGAAGCATCGGTCCGGTCAGCGCCCTCGCCCCGATCACCTTTCCAGTTGCATCGACGTTTGCGGCAACCGTGACGCTTCCCTGAATGCCCGTTTGTTTCGCGGCCGACGGGTATATGGCCCGGGCCGAAGAAATCAATTTCGCGTCGCGCACTACCCTGGGTGCGGCGACAGGTGCCGGCACAGAAGGCGCCGGTGCGGAGGGCGGTGGCGCGGGCGGATTGGATGTGCGTCCGGCGGAGGTCAGCAGCCCGGCGGGGGGCACGCCTCCCACCGCTTCATTCGAAGCCATATCGGTTGTGGGAGCGGCGCCCTCGCCCAAATTTGAGAGATTTTGATTCGGCGCACTCGGAGAACCGATCTTCAAATTCGGCATCGCGGGACGGCGCGAGGACGGCAGGTCCGGCTGCTTGGCGACAACCGCGCTTTTTTCTTGCCGCCGGGCATTTCGTGGCTCCGGTCGTGACTCTGGCCGTGCGTCCGTAGTTGCGGGGCCCGTCACTACAGCAGGAACCGGCGCGGCAACGGCCACGGGCTGGGTCTGCTCGACGGCGACCGGCTGTGCCGGGGTCTGGGCCGGCGTTGCCGCTTGCGCTGCCGAGTCCAGCGGTGCTGCGACAGGTTCAGGCGCGGTAATCGCCACGGGAGGTTGCGGCGTGGATGGCTGGCTCACAGCAGCTTTTTTCGCGACAGGGACAGGAGCGGGCCCGCGATGCATGAAGAACACTACGGCGCCAACACCCGTCAGAACCAATGCGGCCGCGCCCAAAATGAGCGGCATGCGTCCGTTCGAAGGACCGGATGAAGAGTCAGGCTGCTCATAGGCCATCAAGCCTTTGCTGAGGAAATCGCGCGCCGGGGCCTGGGAAGTCGTCGACAATGCATCCCTCATTGCCGCCATCGCATGCTTCTCCACCGGGAGTTCCGCAGGCGTCGAATTCCAATTCGCGAGCGAAGTCGGGCTGGCAATCTCGGAAAGGTTGTAGTCCGAAGCGTCCTTGGTGATCCCCTCCGAGGCGGCCCTTGCCGGTTCGGTTTTCGATTCGCGAGTCGCGGCGGAAGAAGACATGCTTGCAAGTCCCGGAATGTCTTCGAATGTTGGACCACTCCCCAAAGACACAATCGCGGGCTTCACCGGCGTTTCAAGAGAGGCATTGGAACGAAGCGGCGCCGGAGGACGCGGCGCTGGGACTTCCCGAGGGGCAAACGAAGGCGCCGATGGCGCCGCAGAAGAAGCAGGAGAATTACCATCCTGGTGAATGTTCCAGAAATCGTTTACCGGTTCCATGAATTCGACTTCGACGTATCCCTTCACGCTGGGCAAGTTGCGCCCGCCGACGACACGGCAGACCACGTCACGCCCATTCGGATTCGAAAGGATAACCGTCAGTCCGACCGGCATATTGTTCGTGCTGCGAAGGACTGCCCCGTTGTCGAACACAATGACGGTCCTGCCCTCTTCCCGGATCGGCTGGGTCAGGCCGTTAGCTTCGTTCGGCAAGCTGCGAATGGTGACGCCAACTTCCAGACAGACAGGATTGGAACGTGGAGATTGGCCGGCTTTGTTTTCAGAGCCCTGCGAGGCCGTACCCGGCTTGTTTGGGCTATTCATTCCGGGGGAGTCTTTGATCGTAAGTGTCACGGCATTCCGATCATGAACGGTCACGCGCACAGGGATATGCGCGCACCATCAGAATGTGACTATTTTCGTCTTTGCAAGGGATGGCTGGCTATAGTACGTGGGTACTACATTGAACCGCGCGGCTCAAAAGAACACTCCCGCTGCCCGACTCGTAGGCTATGCAGTTATGAGATTCGAGTGTCGGATGATCCTCCGCCCGGGGTTAGAGGGCAGATCACCGCGGCGGAGATGTAGGTCAAAAGCCCCGCCCTTCAAACGGCGAAGGACGGGGCACCCCCACTTCAAAATCATTCAAAGCCCGGGCCACCCGTCCTTGCAGGACCTACCGGGGGTTGAGTCTGACTGCATCATTGCCCTTCGATAAGAGGTCTTCGTCGTACCACGGCGTGGAAAATGCGCCTGGGTGAACAAGCAGGTGGACAGTATCGCCTGGTTCTACGGCTGAAAATGTCTGGTGGGTGACTCCTACGCTTCCTTCAACTGGCTTCTGGTTCCATGATAAGCGGACGTCGAGAATATATCGCGGGCCCTCTCCGTAATTGAGGGCTTTACGGGACACAAGGGCCTGGGCCTCGACAGGAGCATTTCCATCCAAAACTCCGTTTAGAAAGAAGAAAGCTGCGTACAAGACTGGTACGGCTGCAACCAACACAAACACGATCCGAACGAAGAGGGCGTACCGCGCCAGCCGGGCAAAATGATCCAGCACCAGCACTGTCGCGAGCGGAACGAATATCATACCAGGGAGGAGGAATATCCACAGCGAATTCAACTCGAGCCTAGGATAGATAAACGCAGCAATAAGACTTCCGACTAATCCCGCCCCCGCCACCAGTATAGACAGGGAGAAGGTTTCTTTAATGTCCTCCAAACGAGCCGCGCACACCCAGCACTTATCGCCGTCGAAGGCTTGTTCACATTCTAGGCAAATCTGCATGGGTGGCCAACCTTTTCTCGAACTTTTCTCTTGACGGGTGAGCACCGTTGGATGATACCACTCCATTACGTCAACACCGAGAGACCGGTTTCGGGCGAGTGGCCCGCCCTTTCTTTGGAAAAAGTTCTACATAAGTCGGGGCGTAATACGATTACTATACGTTAATCCGGGGTTAAGATTTTGAATTTGGGGTGCCCCGTCCTTGACGTCTTTTCAAGGGCGGGGCTTTTGGTTTGACCCGGCTAGCCTCGGATGGAAATGTCGCTAAAACTTAGAACCACGCGCCCGCCGGAAGTGAAGCGGCCAAAACTCATCTCGGGGCGGAAGCGCGAAAACAGGAGCACCAGATCCAGCTGGCGGCGAACCGTATCGGTATCGGGCCCGGAAAGAATTCTGTAACTGACGGCCTCGCCTTGCGAGTTCACCGTGGCTTCCACTAGAAGCGCGTGCGGTCCGGCATGCCCGGATTCCTCCAGGCCGGTAATTGGGAACGGAGCCAGGGCCTCCAGGCGCGCAGGCTGGAGCAAATTCGTCGGCGAATCGTTCGATCCGGCGCGCAGCGGCACGCCCAGGCCGAGCAACTGGCAGACCATGACAAATACGACGAACGCGACGGTGAAACCTCCTGTCGCGGGTATGGCCAGAGGTTCCAGGATATTCTTCAGGACGAGCTCGGCGCGAGTCCGCGCGCGACGCACATAGTGCAGCCAGGTGCGGTCGGAAAGACGTTGCGCGGCCGCCACGCGAATCTGCAACGCCAAATCCCTCGGCGGCATGGGACGCTGCACGCTGGACATCATCGATGACATGACTTGATAGGCGCGCAGTTCATCGCGGCAATCTTCGCAGCTCTCCAAATGATGCCCGATGGTGACGTGCCTATCCGACCACGTGCCGGTCAGCACAGCTCCGTCCAAGTAGCCCGGCAATAATTTTCTTACTTTTTCGCAGTTCACTAGACACCTCCTTCGGCGTCACCCGTCTTACCCGGATGCGCCCAGCCGGTTGTGTCGGTCCGGCTGGTCTTGTGTTCCTCTTCCGCCGCGGAAAATAGCGGGGAGTGCAAAACCGATTCTCTTTTTTGCGGCGCTTGCGCCGGTACATGCGCGGCATGCGGATTCCGAAGCATAGGATCCAGGATTTCCCGCAACATTCGCCGCCCTCGCAAAATTCGCGATTTCACCGTGCCCACCGTTACCGTCAGGACTTCGGCCACTTCCTCGTAGGACATTCCTTCGAGGTCCCTCAGGATCACGGCGCTACGAAAAACTTCCGGCACTTTGAGCAAGGCCTGCTGCACGGCTTGCTGCACTTCATGCGAGGCAGCCTGGTCGAACGGCGTGCTGCCTGCGTCTTCCAGTTCGAGCGATGCGTGGCCGCCGGCCGGCTCGATGTCGATCGAATCCTGCTCCCGGTGATGCCGCCACAGCCAGCGCCGGTGATTCAGCGCCTCGCGGATGGCGATCCGGTAGAGCCAGGTCTTCAGCGAACTGCCTTGCCGGAAACCGCGAATCCCGCGAAACGCCTTGAGAAAAACGTCTTGCGTGATATCGGCGGCGTCACAGGATTCCGAGACCATCCCGGCGACGAGGCCGTAGACCGGACCCGAATAGTGCGTCACCAGCCAGTCGAACGCTGCGCCGGAACCACCCTGCAGCTCCGTCACGAGCTCGGCTTCGTCCTGGGACCATGGGAGGACGCGCGCCAAGTCAGACACGTTTACCACCTCTCTCGCCTGTGTGCGCCAAGCGTTGTCGCGGGGGACTCGCGCCAAACGCCATGTGCCTTACGCAACAGACCTTAAAGCCGCTTACTGGGTCTCCCGACCGGAAACCTGTTCAGCCGGATAGCGACGGCTGGTAAGCGCTTCATTCGATTTAGACACCACAAAAGGGGAATGGTTCCCCCCTCTTTTTGCTATTGTGCGCCTAGAGTACCGGGATTGCAATGGTACAGGGGTGGTAGAACCGGGTTGCAGGGAAAGGAGTTAGGTGGCACAGACTTCAATCTGTGGGGGTTCGTTCGCTGGCCGGACCTGCGCGCGGCAGCCAAGATCACGCGAAAACCCACAGACTGAACAGGCTGCGGAAAAAATGTCTTGTTTTGTCATTCTGAGCGAAGCGAAGAATCTCTCTTCGATTTAAGTATAAGAAAAAAAACCAGGAGAGATTCTTCGCTTCGCTCAGAATGACAGCGCTTTGAGTTTTTCCGCAGCCTGTGAAGTCTGTGCTACCTAACCCCGTCCGTTCGGAGAT
Source organism: uncultured Acidobacteriota bacterium (assembly GCA_963832265.1). Lineage (GTDB taxonomy): Bacteria > Acidobacteriota > Terriglobia > Acidiferrales > UBA7541 > Palsa-360. The sequence continues at coordinate 142,845 of CAWHTN010000020.1, read as the reverse complement.
ACCATCGTGGCGTTGCGTCAGGGTGACGGAAAGCGAAATTGCGGAGTCGATATGGACCATAATCCGATTCGCCAGATTGCGCTCATAGGATTTGGAGAGGTTGGGGGAATTTTCGGATCTGACTTCGCAGCGGCGGGCCTGCGTGTTTCTATATTCGATATTTTATTGAATGGGGAACCTGCGCGTTCGGAGACGCTGGCGAAGGCGAAGGACGCGAAAGTCCACGCGTGTGACACCATCCAAGAAGCTTTACAGAGCGCAGACCTGATCATTTCCGCAGTGACTGCTTCCTGCTGCCGCTAACGTTGCCGGAGAGCTGCGCCATTTCTACGCGCCGGGCAAATTTACCTGGACATCAACTCGGTCTCGCCGGAGACGAAGCTTGAAATCGCGCGCACTCTGAGCGAATCGCCCGCGACGTTCGTCGAGGCGGCCGTGATGGCCGCGGTTGCGCCGCAGCGGCTCAAAGTTCCGATGCTGCTTGGAGGGGCGCAAGCAGCAACCGCCGCTGAGAGGCTGCGGGCAATCGGCATGAACGTGAAGCCCATCAGCGATCGCATTGGCGTGGCGTCGGCAATCAAAATGTGCCGCAGCATAATCATCAAGGGTCTCGAAGCGATCACGGTGGAATCGATGTTCACTGCGAGACGGTATGGCGCCGAAAAGCAAGTTCTCGATTCTCTTGCCGCGACGTACCCTGACATGGGTTGGAGCGGCACTCTGCCGGATTATTTGATCAGCCGCGTGGCGGAGCATGGAAAAAGGCGCGCGGCTGAGATGCGCGAAGCGGCCCAGGCTGTGGCGGATGCGGGCCTGGAACCTTTGACAGCGCTGGCAACCGCGCAGCGCCAGGATTGGCTCGCGCAGGTGATCGCGGAACATGCGCTCGCCGTTCCGAAAGGCGAGGCCTTTGCTTGGCAGAAACTCGCCGACGCGATTGCAAAGGCTGCGTCTGAATCGGAAGAACCTGCGCGAAAATCATAGCCGGAAGATCATCGCGCCAATCTGCCACCTGTAAGGCGACATCCTTTTCAACTTCAACTTTTGGAAGAATTTTGCCTTCGCTGCTACTGACTCAGTTTGGTTCCGGTGGTTGCAAACGGCTGCCCGCCCTAAAAACGGGCGGCCTCTACAAGACCAACAGCCTCCAAACAGGAAGGTTTTGTAGCGGCCGTTCCGTCCCGTGAATTTCGGGACGGAACGGGCATCTTCACAGTCAAACTGAGTCACAACCCACTCGCTTATGAACTTGACCAGCTAAGGCGGCCAGCGTACGCTTTTGCCACAAAGAGAAGCTCAAGTTGAAAAATTTTTTTAGAAACCATGAAATCCCAATTGCCCCAAACGGGAGGCCGATTGTCCATGAAGAAATCTTGCTTGCTGGTTCTTGTAGCTCTTGCCTGCGTCTTGCCTGCGTTCCCCAAAGATCAGCCTGTGGCGGCTTTGACCGGCGTGGTGACGTCGGAAGCCGAAGGACGCATGGAAGGAGTGCTCGTTACGGCCAGGCCCCAGGGAGCGAACATGACGGTCACGGTGGTCAGCGACGATCAAGGCCGTTTCGCCTTCCCGCCAGGAAAACTCCAGCCGGGTAAATATGCCCTGACGATTCGGGCCGTCGGTTACGAACTCGCTGGACAAACCGCGGCGGAGATAAAGCCCGGTGGAGCGGCCCGCGCCGATATCAAGCTTGTGAAGACGAAGGATCTTGCTTCGCAGCTCACCGGCGCAGAGTGGATGATGAGCATTCCCGGAAACGAAAAAGAGAAAAAAGCTTTGTTTCACTGCGACCAATGCCACTCACTGGATAAAGTGGCGAAGAGCACCTACGACGTGGACGGTTGGCTTTCCACGCTGCACCGGATGCAGAATCAATGGCAAGCAGGGAGCACGTTCACCCACCCGATGCCCCCTACCTATCCGCCCAAAGAATATCCGACGGACCCGGAGCTGGCGAAATATTTGAGCACCATCAATTTGAGCGGCGACAAGACCACGTGGCCGTATGAATTGAAAACATTTCCGCGGCCCCGAGGAGCGGACACCAGGGTTGTGATCACGGAGTATGAAATCCCTCGCGCGGGAAGTTCGCCCCACGACCTGGCCATCGACCGCGACGGGATAGTTTGGTACGACGATTTTCAGAGCCCCAATATAGGCAAGCTCGATCCGCGCACCGGTCAATTCAAGGAGTGGACGCTGCCTCGGCTCAAACCAAGCCTGCCTTCCAATAGCTTGACGATCGAGCTGGATCGTCAGGGAAATCCGTGGCTCCCGCGCGGTTACCAGGGATGCTCGGTAACGATGTTCGACGTCAAGACGGAAAAATTTCAAACCTGGAGCGCTCCGGCGGAATATAACGACGATCACTCCAGTTGCACGCAGGGAAATGTCGGACCGAACGGGATGGTCTGGTTTAACAGCTTCAACACCAGCAAGATGTTCGAGCTCGATCCCAAGACAGGGGAAGTAAAAGTCTTCAGCGCGTTTCCTCCTGGCAGCATTCAATACAAGGGCCCGAACCGCGTTTTTTACTTCGGCATCGATGAGAATTTCGCGACGTCAGAAAAGACACACAAAATGTATGGAAGCGCTATCGCCGAAAATGGGAATCCAATTTATTGCGACATCGAGGGAAGCACAATCGCGGTTCTCGATCGCGCGACCGGGCAAGTCACTTTATATCCGACGCCCACTCCGGCCGCCGCTCCTCGCCGCGGTTCCATCGATTCCGCCGGAAACTTTTGGTTCGGAGAGTGGATGGCGGGCCAATTGGGAATGTTCGATCCGCAAACGAAAGAGATCAAGGAATGGAGGCCGCCGGTTCCATGGAGCGGCATTTATCGGGCGGCGCGCGACAAAAATGGAGACGTTTGGTCGGGAGCCATGAGCACGGATTACGTCCACAGACTCAACCCGAAAACCGGCGAATGGCGGGAATACATGTTGCCAACTCTCGGCGGAGAGATGCGGGATATTAAAATCGTCGACGCGGGAGCAACGCCGCAAGTTTGGGTGCCTCTAGTTCATGCCGGCATACTTGCCAAAGTCGAACCGCTGGAGTAGCCGACTGCCGCAAAAATTCGAGGAAAACATCGATAGGCCGCCAGGGGCTAAAGCCCTGTATCGCTTCGTGTGTTGATGTCGCGGCTGAAGCCGCGACCCACAATACTTATTGGTGAGTTGGTTTCTAAGAGCTATCGCGGGAATTGTCTTTGTGGGTCGCGACTTCAGAGGCCGCGGAAAAAGTACTTTGTCATTCTGAGCGAAGCGAAGAATCTCTCTGTGCATTGGACTTAAATCGGAGAGAGATTCTTCGCTTCGCTCAGAATGACACCAAAACCGAGTTTTTCCGCAGCTTCTGAAGCCGCGACGTTCAGGGACTTGCGAAATATGTGATTCAGCCCTCTACGCCCTTTCGAGTTTGGATGGCGTGCCATTCATAAGTTAGCTTCTGATTGAAGGGAACGTTCCATGTCCACTGAACCGATCTATGACCTCGCGCATCTCGCCCACATGGAAATGCTGACGCCGAAGCCGGACGAGAGCCTGAAATTTTTCGTCGACGTGATGGGCATGACGGAAACAGCGCGGAAGGGCGATTCCGTTTATTTGCGCGGTTGGGACGATTACGAGCACCACACGCTGAAGCTGACAGCTTCAAAAACTTCGGGCATGAAGCACATGGCGTTTCGCGCGCGGAGCCCGCAAGCGCTCGAGCGCCGAGTCGCCGCGCTGAAAGGCTCGGGCTACGAAATCGGATGGACGGATGGCGATCTCGGCCACGGCCCCGCGTTTGCCTTCCACGATCCGGACGGCCACGAGGTCGAGATCTATTATGAGACCGAGTGGTACAAGGCGCCGCCCGAGTTGCGCCCCGCGCTGAAAAACCAGGCCATGCGCTTCCCTGCTCGCGGCGTCAACGTGCGGCGGCTCGACCACCTCAATTGCCTCGCCGTGGACATCCAGGCCAATCGCATTTTCTTTCAGGAATATCTGGGCTGCCGCCTCACCGAGCAAATCGTGATGAACGACGGATCGGAAGCGGGCATGTGGCTGACGGTCTGCAACAAGAGCTACGATTTCGCCTACACGCGCGATCATACCGGAACGCGCGGCCGCTTCCACCACGTCACCTACGCCGTCGATTCCCGCGAAGATGTTCTGCGCGCCGCCGACATTTTTCTCGAAAACGGAGTCTTCATCGAAACCGGACCGCACAAGCACGCCGTCCAGCAAACGTTTTTCTTCTACGTCTACGAGCCCGGCGGCAACCGCGTGGAAGTCGCCAACGCCGGCGCGCGCCTGATCCTAGCCCCGGACTGGAAGCCCATCGTGTGGACGGAAGAAGAACGCAAGAAGGGCCAGGCCTGGGGACTCAAGACCATCGAGTCGTTTCACACGTACGGCACTCCGCCGGTGGATGTGAAACATTCTTAGATCTTCCTGTTAAAATAGGATTAACCATGCCGATGAAGAATCCACCACACCCCGGCGGCTTTGTGCTGCGCCAATGCATTGAGCCTTTGGGCCTGACGATCAAGGCCGCGGCCGCCGCGCTGGGCGTCACTCGCACGACCTTGTCTAAACTCGTGAATGGGAAGCGCGGCATTTCTCCCGAAATGGCCGTGCGGCTCTCCAAGGTCTTCGGGGGAAGCGCTGAAAGCTGGATCACTCAGCAAGCGCACTACGACGTAGCGCAGGTTCGCGCCGACCGAATCAAAGTAAGGCGGCTCCAAACCGCTTGAATCTCCGGTGCTGTCCCAATTTGAAGGGCGTTGCCGTGGCCTGGTTCCGTAGGAGGTCGGGACTTCAGTCCCGACGAAAAGCGCCATCTGTTCAGGGGTTTCAACCACTGAAGATTCAGGGGCTGAAGCCCGCGATTAAACGCAGCCTGAACGGCCGAGCTGAAGCTCGGCCCTCCTGAAGACGGCAACCTCGAACCTGGCTGGAACATTGCATCGGGCTGAGATCGGGTGTACATTTTCGCCCGGCCGGAAAATCAAAACGGAAAATCCAGGTGAACATGCTGCCCATTGAGCGTATCGCTTACTCAGCGATCAAAGACCGAACGCCTCTCGCTTTGCCCGGGGGCGCGCGCCTTGCTGTCTGGGTCATTGTGAATGTGGAGGAGTGGAATCCGCAGGAGACCATGCCGCGGACCGTTCTCACTCCGCCTGCGGGCGGTTCGCCCATGCCCGATATTCCGAACTGGGCGTGGCACGAATACGGCAATCGCGTGGGCTTCTGGAGAATGCTGGAAGTGTTCGATCGTTTCGACATTCGCGCGGCCCTGGCCATCAATGGCAGCGCCATCCACGCCTACGAGCCGATCGCGCGCGCGGCGCAGGAGCGCGCATGGGAGTTCGTCGGCCACGGCTTCGGCCAGAAGAACATGCAGAAAGTCCCCGACGAGCGAGCCGATATCGCCAAGACGACGGAGGCCATTCGGGCCTTCACGGGCAAACGGCCGCGCGGCTGGCTTGGGCCGGGCTTAACCGAGACGTGGGACACGCCCGACATCCTCGCTGAAGAAGGCTACGATTACGTCTGCGACTGGGTTCTGGACGACCAACCCGTTGTTCTGAACACGCGCGGCCGTTCCCTTGTGAACATCCCTTACACGCAGGAATGCAACGATGTCGCGATGATGCTGATTCAACATCATAAAGCCTCGGAATACCGGGACCGTGCCATCGACCAGTTCGAGCAGTTGTACTCCGACGCGCACGGCTCCGCGCGGATCATGGCGCTGGTGGTGCATCCCTACATCATGGGCGTGCCGCACCGGCTGCGCTACTTCCGGGAAGCGTTGGAGCACATTCAGTCGCGGTCAGGCGTAGTGTTTTGGACCGGCGAGCAGATTCTCGAGTGGTATCTGCAGGCCCAAGTAAAGAGCAGTGCAGTCACAAGGTAGTTCGTGGAACCGCTCCCAGCCAGGACGCGCATCCGCGGCATCGTCATGTTTGGCGTGCTGCTGGCTTCCTACGCGATTAACGCCATGGACCGGCAGCTCTTCCCGCTGCTCGTTCCGGAAGTGCGCCGGCAGTACGGCTTTTCGCTCGCCGGTGTGGGTTTCCTTTCCACCATCTTTACGCTGGGCATGGCGCTCGCGGGCCTGCCGACCGGCTATCTCCTCGTCCGTTTCTCTCGCAAGACTGTGATGCAAGTCGGGATCGCCCTCTTCTCCGCGGGCACGCTTTTAACGGTCATCGCGCGCGGCTTCCCGGACATGCTGGTCTACCGGGCGGCCACCGGCATCGGCGAGGCCATGCAGTTGACTGTCCTTATAGCCATTGCGGTTAATTACTTTGTCAGTCATCGCGCTGCCGCCTTGGGCGCGATCAATTTTTCCTTCGGCCTTGGCGCCATCGTCAGCCCGATTTTTGGTGGAGCGCTCCTGAGCGCCTATCGGAGCTGGCAGGCGCCGATGGTTTGTTTTGGAATTCTCGGCTTCCTGGCGATTCTGGTGATCGCGCTCAGCGTGGATCCGTGGTTCACCGAAGGCGATGCTCGCATTCGCGAGCAAGCAGACCGCGGAGGAGCGCCGACGCTCGTCAACAGAAATACGATACTTTTGACAGTGATGAGTTCGATCGGCGGCCTGGTCATTTACGGCTACCTGGGAATGTACCCGACCTTCCTCCGCGAAGGTCTCCAGTATTCGCCGACGGCGGCCGGAACCGTGATGAGTTTTTATGGACTGGGGGCGCTGGGTTCGATTGCTGGCGGATGGCTCGGCGATCGCTTCTCGCCAAGGCTCGTGCTGAGCTCCACCTTCTTCTGTACCGCCGCGCTTGGCTACTTGCTCTTCCATGGATCGGGAGCCTTCGTGCCTCAGGCGATTCTGTCATTCCTGTGGGGCCTGATTGTCAGCGGGGTGATTTATGTCAATCTGGCGGGCTATCATGCCAAAGCGCTGCGGAGCAACTTGGCAAGCCGCGCCTCCGGCATCTTCGTGACCAGCCTGTACGGATCGGCCGCTTTTGCCGGCTATCTGGTGGGTTGGATTGCCGCTCGCGCCGGGTGGACGGCGGCGGGAGAAATCCAGATTTCGCTTCTATCGGTTGTTGCCGGCGGCCTCGCGCTGGCCTTGCAGCCAGATCACATGTCCTAGCAGAGGTGCAGCGATGAAAAAATCGGGTCGGTTGAGTTGCATGGCTTTCGCTCTTCTCTTCGCAACAAGCCTGCTGGCGGCGCCTGCACGCGCGCAGGCGCCTGCGAACGTCACGGTCAATGTCTTCCAGGGCGGCTTCAATTGGCCATGTTTCGTCGGGCAGCAGAAAGGATTCTTTGAGCGCAACGGGATCACGGTGAATCTTCAGCCGACGCCCAATTCGGTGGCGCAGATGACGGGACTGGCCGAAGGCAAGTTCGACATCGCCATCACTGCTTTCGACAACATCGTCGCTTACGTCGAAGGGCAAGGCGAAGCCCCGATCGGGGCTCAACCCGAATTCTTCGCGTTCATGGGCAGCGACAATGGGTTTTTGAGCCTGGTAGCCGCGCCCGACGTCAAGACGTTCGCCGGCCTGAAAGGCAAGACTCTGTCGGTGGACGCGCGCACGACCGGCTATGCCTTCGTGCTGTTCGACATCCTCAGGCGAAATGGCCTGGAAGAGAGCGACTACAAAATCGAAAAAGTTGGCGGGACTACAATGCGCTGGGACTCGCTGCGTGAGGGAAAACAGTCGGGGACTCTCCTCTCGGCGCCTTTCAATTTTCTCGCCGGCGAGCAGCATTTCAATGAGCTCGCGCGAGCGATCAAGGTGATTGGACCGTATCAGGGCAATGTCGCCGCAACCCGCCGTTCCTGGGCCAGAGAGAACAGAACCAAGGTCATTGCCTTCATTCGCGGCTACTCCCAGGCTATCGATTGGCTCTACGACAAAGGGAACCGTGATGAAGCCATCACCATCCTTCTGAACAATGTCAAAATGTCTCCTGAGTTAGCTGGGCGCACCTACGATGAGCTTCTCGATCCAAAGGATGGTTTTTTCCGCAAGGCGCTCGTGAGCACGGAAGGGATGCGAACCGTTCTCGCCTTGCGGAGTCGCTATGCGGACGCCAAGAAGAGATTGATCGATCCGTCGAAATATTACGATTCGAGTTATTACGACGCCGCCATGCATTAGGAGCGGCGGATATTGTGTCCAGCACCGGCGTCTACGCGAAAGAGTGCTATTCCGATGGAGCATTTTTTCAAATGTCCCTATTGCGGAGAGGAAATTTCGATGGTGCTGGACCTTTCGGTTCGCCGCCAGACGTACGTCGAGGATTGCGAAGTCTGTTGCAATCCGATTGAGATTACTTACAGCGTGGAAGACGACGCGCTCTCCAGTTTCGCCGCCAAAGTTCTGGAATAAGTTAAGGAAGATCCGGGAGCCGAGACATGTTATTCGGCTGAAACGGAGGCGCCCGCAATTTCTGTGCAGGCATGGCGGATGGCGCATTGTTTCGCGAGGTTGCGAAACGATGGGCCGTCCCAAATCTAAGTGCCGTCTAGCGCGAGACAAAAAAGATTTAAGTTTTTAAGTGGACTCCGAGCATCGCACCCTTGTCCGCCGCAGTGGACAAGGACGTGGCACGTGAGCTTCACATGAAGTAAGGGCCGTCGCACACCCGCCACCTTGGAGTTGTATCTAGTTCGGCGGGTTCGCCGGCGGCATGGCTTCGGGTGCATCTGCCGGGGCGGGGCCGACACGCTCCACGATTGCGTGCTGGATCAGTACTGGTGTGACGGGTCTGTCGCTGCTGTCGCGCTTGACCCGCGCGATGGCTTTTACAACGTCCACGTTGCCGCACTCTCCCCAGATCGTATAACCACCGTTGAGAGGCGGCTGCGGCGCCTCGGTAATGAAGAACTGGCTGCCGTTCGTGTTCGGTCCGGCGTTGGCCATGGCCAGGCGTCCCGGAGTATCGAACTTGAGCGACGGAACGACTTCGTTCTTGTACGGGAAACCCGGGCCTTCAGGATGTCCCGTGCCGTTGCCGAGTGGATCGCCGCCCTGAATCATGAAGTCGGGAATCACGCGGTGAAACATCAGGCCGTCAAAAAACTTCTTGCGTGTGACTTGCTTCGTTTGGGGGTCCACGTAGGAGAGCTTTCCGATAGCCAACCCCACCATGGTGTGGACGGTGACCGGCGCCTCCGTTTCATAGAGCTTGCACGCAATGTTTCCTTTGTCAGTTTGAAATGTCATGTACAGGCCGGGTTTTCGCTTGTCGGCCTGAGCCGCGCCGGACGTGGCCGCATGCAGGCGAGGCGCTGTCAGAGAAGGCCCCGCCACTGGTAATACCGCGAAGAGCGCAGCCAACAGCCAGACGTGCTTTCGTATCTGCATGCTTATTCCCCCTCGGAAATTGAGAGCTCGGGATCTTACGCGGAATCTCCGCTTACAATTTTATCTTTGCCGCAAAACGATACCCCCGCCTTCCTTTCACGTCAAGCGCGACGCGCCAAAGCCAGCGCTACAACTCATTTAGCGGGTAGTTGCTCAAACAGACTTCTTAAGTTCCGAAATTGGCGGGCGTGAAAGGAATCGAACCTGCGGCCTTCCCGATTTCATCGGGACGCTCTCCCTGCTTCCGCGAGAACTGCGCGAGCTGGAAATTTGGTGGACGTGACAGGGATCGAACCTGCGGCCTCATCCATGCCATGGATGCGCTCTCCCAGCTGAGCTACACGCCCGTCACAGAACAAAACGAACTACAAATGGTTTGGCAGACCGCAAACATCTTAACGAATATCCCAATGAAATTCCACTGAGATGAGCATTTGATAGTGAGTCAGTTTGAAACTTTTTCCCCAATGGAGTCGGTGAAATCGGTGTAGGCTTTCACAATGCCCGCCAAAAAAATCTGCCTTAGGGCGGTAATGACGAGCCGGGAGGGCAAAAGCATATGGACCGGTGAATATGCCTGTTCGATCTGCGGCCTGCGTTTCCGTCCCGATCCAACCGATCCAGCCAAGCTTTCTGCTGATTTCTCCACACATAAGGACCAGCATTCCGCCGCAATCGGCGAGTAAGAGAACTTCCATCAAGCGGCTTTCCGGGTGGTCCAAAAATTCAGAAAATACTAGCAAGAGGCCGGCAAGTCCGATCCCCTATGCGTTGGGTGATATTTCTCCATGCCCTGTGCATTATTCCTATTCCCGGTTTCCCACCCGCAAAGCGAAAACTTCCATTAGAATGGCAGCCCTATGCCTAAACTCACATTTCTTGGCGCGGCCGGAACCGTTACGGGCTCAAAATATCTGGTGGAGGCCGAAGGCAAAAGGCTGCTGGTGGATTGCGGCCTGTTTCAAGGACTGAAGGAACTGCGCCAGCGCAACTGGAATCCGCTTCCGGAAAAACCCGCGACGTTCGACTGGTGCGTTCTGACGCACGCGCATTTGGACCATACGGGCTATTTGCCGCGGCTCGTGCGCGACGGATACCACGGCCCGATCTACGCCGACGCGGCGACGATCGAGCTGTGCAACATCCTGCTCGCCGATTCCGCGCATTTGCAGGAAGAAGACGCCGAAAACGCGGGCCGCGGCGGATACAGCAAACACGCGACGCCATTGCCGCTCTACACGTCCGCCGATGTGGCCCCCGTGGTAAACGCGTTGCGCGAAATTCCGCGCGCCGATTCCTTCACCATTTCTCCGCAATTCACGGTGCGCCCGCACGACGCCGGGCACATCCTCGGTTCAGCCAGCCTGGAGCTGACCATCACCGAAAATGGAAAGAAAATGGTGGTGCTCTTTTCGGGCGACATTGGCAGATACAATCAGGTCATCCTGAAAGATCCGGAAGCGCCGCCGCGCTGCGATGTGCTGCTGTGCGAATCCACCTACGGGGACCGCGATCATCCTGCCGGCTCGCAGGAAGACGCGCTGGCGGACGTCGTCAATCGCGTCGTCAAACGCGGCGGGCAGATCGTGATTCCCGCGTTCGCCGTGGATCGCACGCAATCCATCATGTACATCATCCGCAAGCTTGAGGATGCGAACCGCATTCCGCCCCTGCCCGTGTACGTGGACAGCCCGATGGCCATCAGCGTGACCGATTTATATTTGCGCCACCATGAAGACCACGATCTCACGTTTACGGCGGAGGAAAAAAAGGGGAATCCTCTCGACGCGCACAACGTGCACTACATGCGCGCCGTCGCCGACTCGAAAAAAATCAACGATGTGCGCACGCCGGCCATCATCATTTCCGCCAGCGGCATGGCCACCGGCGGGCGCGTGCTCCATCACATTGCGCGCCTCGCACCGGACCCCAAAAACGCGATTCTCCTGGCCGGGTTCCAGGCGGAAGGTACGCGCGGCCGCGCGCTCGAGGAAGGCGCGAAAACCGTGCGCATCCACGGCGCGGATGTCCCGGTCGCGGCGGAAGTCATCAACCTGCGGCAATTTTCCGCGCATGCGGGCCAAAGCGAACTTATGCGCTGGCTCACGGGGCTTCCCGCGCCTCCGCGCCAAACTTATCTGACTCATGGGGAACCTCAGGCTTCCGCCGCGCTCAAAGCAAAAAATGAATCGGCCTTTCGATGGCGCGTGGCGCTTCCGCAATATCTTCAGACCGTGGACCTGAACGCTTAACGCTTGCGTCCATCCTTGCGCCGGGCATTGCGAGGCGTGATAGAATCGGTTTACTTCCCCCGCCCACCGGAGGGGCTATGCTTCTTCGCTGTTTACCGGTCTCCCTTTTACTGCTGGCTCTAGGTGTATTGCCCGGAAGCGCGCAAAACACGCCTAATCGGCATGCCGTCTTCAGCATCGGAGGCAGTCTCCGCGACGACACCGACCGCCGCGCCATGGAAAATATACCCGTAACACTGAAGCAATTGACCGGAGGCGTCATAAATACCGCCTATACGCGTGGGAACGGGGATTTCCAGTTCGATGCACTCGGCAACGGCGACTACATCATTGAGATTAATTTGAAGGACTACGAACGGGTCCAGCAAACGGTCACGATTTCCGGCGCCAGCCGGCTGGGCCTTTCTATCTTCCTCGCCAGGACCGGGAAAGCCGCGAATCCTCCTTTGCAGTTGTCGATCTCGGCTCACCAGCTCAGCGTCCCGCACAAGGCTCATGATGAATTTGAAAAGGGCATGAGTCTGATCTATATGAAGTCGGATTACCGCGCGGCCATTCCGCAATTTCAACTCGCCATCAAGGATTTCCCGACCTATTACGAGGCGTATGCGGAAGAGGGCAACGCGTATTATCAACTGGAAGAAATGGGCCCTGCTGAAGAAGCACTGCAAAAAGCCGTCGATCTCAGTTCAGGCCAATACGCGGATGCCATGTTCACCCTCGCCGCGATCCTGACCGACACGAAACGCTTCAAGGAGGCGGAAACAATTTCCCGCCGGGGAATCTCGGTCGACTCTTCCTCCTGGCGAGGCCCGTTTGAATTGGCGCGCGCGCTGACTGCCCTGAAGGAACCCGAGGAGGCCGAAAAAAGCGCGCAGCAATCCCGGGATCTGATGCCGGATAATCCACCTGTCTACCTATTGCTCGCGAATATCCATATTCAGCGCAAGGATTATCCCGCGCTATTAAGAGACCTTGACGACTACCTCCGGTTGGCTCCGATTGGGCCGGAGGCCGATCAGGCGCGCAAAACAAGGCAGCGCGTGCAAGCCATGGTGAATGCTCCGAAGGACGAATCCGCCGGGAGTGGAAAGGATCAGTCGGACGACGATGACGATGACGCGGATACGGCCCCGGAGAAGGATGCGTCCCCGCCACCTGCTCAGGACACGTCGGGGCTTCCCGCCTTACCTCCACCCACAGCTGGAAACCAGTGACGCTCTCTCCCGTTACGGGAAGAAGGTGCGATTAAATATATTTTTAATAAGGATGTAACCTGCCGGGAAGCTGGTACGTCAATTCGTGTAAGACCACTCGGGGGGGTAGGAAGCGACCACCAAGAAGCAACCGACCGTTAGCTTCCTACCCCTTTTAATTGAAACGCCAGACTTGGGCGCTCCAAAGAAAAATCCTTACCTCACCGCGCTAGCCTGACTCTGCGGCACATGCAACGGCATCGCTGGAACTTCCGCAAGGTGCAGTCCAAGAACGAACATGGGCAAAGGCGCAACGCGTCCCCACCGGTTTAGATCCCATCCCGCTCGGATAAAATTAACTTCCGGAACCAGAGTCAACTCCAGGACGGCCCGGGTTTCGCCCCGATAAAACTGCTGCGGCAATTTCAGGACTGGGTGCGTCCCCCAGTTTTCACCGTCCGCAGAGCCCCAGATGGACACGTCGACCGATTCCTGCTCGATCTGCTCGCGGATCAGCATGGTGCAATAAAAGGTGCGCGTCACACTCGCGCGGATATCGGCGGTCTCGCCATGGCCGTTTTCCTGAAGCAGCGTGCCTTGCGGAATGAGATCGAATTCCATGGCCATTCGGGTTCTCCAGGGCGCGGGCTGTACTTGGAGCCCGCTTGCATTATGATTTCGCGGCGGATTCTAACACATGACCGGCGCAGGGGTCACGGAACGCGCAAATTTGGCAGAGGGTTGGTTTCCGATAAGAGAATTTCTCAGGCCCAATCCCGATCCACGGCGATGAGAGCACCTTCTTGCGATCAAGATACGTGGATTCACGCGGATAAACGCAGGGCCACTTCTTCGAGCGCCCTCGCAAACTCCGAAGGCCGGAGAGCGGGTAATCCCAAGCACCGTTTTCCACCATCGATGGCGGGCAGCCAAAGGCAGCTATTTTCGACGGGAAAGCAAAGAAACGCGGAAACGGGGAGGCGCGCCAAATTCATCAGCAAGCGGTATCCAGTTCCGTCTAACAGGTGTGTATTGCTGAGCAGCAGATCAACAGGATGCACGGCCAAGAATTCGCTGGCTGCTTGCACATTGGCGGCGAAATGACATCGGAATTTCCACCGGCGCAACCGTTCGGTCAAAGTTTGAGCGCTCTGGAAATTCTGTCCGACCAGCAGTGCGTTCCTCACGGCGAGTGTCATTTGGCATCTCCCAAACACGGCGCCGTCGTGGGCGGAGGCACACGATACTAGGAGCGCCCGAAATTCGTCTGTTCAATATTGAACAGTCAGGCGCACTTCCTTTCGGGAAGCTCAGTGCCTGAGAAACGGCGTTCTCAGCAACGGAGAATCAGGCACGGCCACGAACAGAAGCAGTGACCGTGTGCGCCGTTTTCGGGGTCGTACTATCGGAATGCGAGGTTAGGCGTGGGAAAACGAATGTTCAGCTTATAGCAAACGAAGAGAATCAAGATCGCGCCCAGTGTGGAAAATATCAAGCCGGCGGGATGATATCGTTCATTTGCCGGGCGCGAAAACATGTGGGTAACGGCGCCCCCAAGGATCGATCCGATGATGCCGAGCACGATCGTCCAGAAGATCGTCATGTGCACGTGCATCACCGATTTCGCGATAACCCCCGAGATCAGCCCGATAAGGATGTACCAAATTAAGTGAAACACGCTTTTCTCTCCATCGTTCACCTGCAAGACATCGTCCAACCATAACCCAAGGGGCGGCAATGAACCACACTTCCCCGTGGCTATTGATCGGCTTTGCGCATTGAAACTCGTTTGACACATCTGCGTCTGTTCCATATTGAACATATTCGAAAGCGCAGGCTGGAGTCCCGTCTTTGCGGTTTTTGCAAGGGTGATATATGCGAATGGGCTATGGGCGGAAAGCGAGCGTTGCGAAAGTGTCGCATTCATTTTCCTTGCCGGATGAAGTCGATGATCTCCTGGCCAAGCTGATCGTCCGCGGTGTTGATCGACAAGGTTGTCGACTGGTGATTGTGTCCGGCGAGGCGCAGAAAACGAGGACACTTTGAGCGCGCCTCGCACATTTTCGCGAAGAGCTCCGCGCTGTACACGTCGAGAAAGGGATTATCGAATTCGGCGATCACAATAAAAGTAGGCAGCGGCGACCGGGCGCCGAAATTCACGGGCGATCGCTCGGCGTAAAGACTCGTGTCCTTTCCAAAGTACTCCTCCACGCGCTGTCCATTGGGATCGTCGGCGCGATTGTCGGCTTTGAGCCGCCCGCTGATCAGCACGACGCCCGAGACTCCTGGTCCTGCTGCGCCGTGGATTTTGGGATCGAACGCCCAGGTCGCGACGTGCAGAGCGCCCGTCGAGCGCCCGATTAGATAAATGCGCTGCGGATCGCCCCCAAAGCGCCTCGCGTTCTCCTTGATCCAGGCGACGACACTCCCCATATCTTGGGCTGCCGCCGGATAGACGTACTTTGGGGCGAGCCGGTAGTTGGCATTGATGCCCAGAAACTGGTGGCGCGCGAAATAGTAGAGAACGTTGGCGTGGACCTCCTTGTTCTCGTTCTTGTCTCCCGACGTGAGCGCGCCGCCATGGACAAACACAACGACGGGAAGATCCTTCGCCCCACGCGGTTGGTACACGTCGAGAGTCTGCTGGGGGTCCGCGCCATAGGCCTGGTCGGCGGTGACGGAAACGCCGTCTTTCGGCCCCGCCGCAAGCAGAGGAGTGAATAATTCAATCGTTTGCGGACCGTATTTGCGGATGTTGCTTTGATAGAGGGGATTGATCTCCGCCAGCTTCTTCTGAATTGTCTCCGGAAGGCGGGAAACCTGCGCGTGAGCGGGCTGGGCGGCGAGTGCCAGTGCGAGGCTCGCAACAAACACTGCTTGCCGCATAAACATGGGGCAGCCTCCAATTAACCTCCGCGTCAGCCCACGCCCGAACACACACGCTCGCCAAATCAGGGATCCATTGGGGAATTTCTCGAATATATCGAAGCCACAGAGCAACAGATCACCTCCGAGCTGGCGAAGGGCGAGTCTTTTTTTCTATCGCTTTACCGCGACTCCCAACATCTCGAAATGTGCTCCGCCCAATAGCGGCCCGGACCCCAGGAACGCCCTTGGAGGAAGTTGCTTCGAAAAGTAAGTGAGGTACGCGGCGTTGAATTTGTTATACAGGGAAAGGTCCGGACAGTGCACCTGAACCATAACTACATCGTCCGTTGTCATTCCGCCATTGGCTAACGCAGTCTTGAAGCTGTCAAGCAGGAACCTGATCTCCTGCTGTACATCCTGCGGTATGGCGCCGCTTTTTGGGTCAATGCCAGTCCGGCCCGCCACGTACAATGTGTTCCCTGCGAGCACCGCATCGCTGTAAGGAACCGGCAGACCCTGCTTCTCCAGTGACGGGTTGCTGGCCTTAAAATAACGCCGCTCTGGCGAGTTCTGTGCTGTTCCCACTAGCGCTGCACCCATGACGAATCCGATCAGCAAAGAAAGTGATTTGCCTCTCATTCAGCGTTCTCCTGGTGGAAAAGAATTGGACTCCTAATTCGCGCATCCTACGCTTCTCCGAGCCTCGACGCAACGAACCGGCGGCCAAGTCATGAGAAACGGTGCCAGCTCAACCGGTCGATGCCGGGAGCCCCACCCTTGCTGTTTTTGCAAGGGTGGGGATTTTCCGGCCACCTATCTACATAATCCCGGTTGTCGTTGAATTTAAACCCCAACCCTTTGAAACACACAATGGGTGGGGCGCCCGGCTAATTCTGTGAAAAGCCACACTCCGATATGAGAACTTCTCGGGACTTGGCCGCTGCCGCTATGTGTTCCGAGAGCGGAGGCTGTTGGTTAAGCTCTTGCGACGAACCTACCGAAGATCCACTTCGTGGAAACCGAAGCCCGTTAACATCCCCGTGATTGTACTTCGCGCGTTGTCGGCAGCGATCTTTAAGATGCCATCTTGCAGTGCGTCTTGCTGGAGCTGGCGCTCAGCTTCTTCGCGGACTTCGCTTTCAAGGTTGGGGTCTGGGGAAGAGAATATGCCGGTGTCACGGGAATATACTTTCGTCCTCGCATTATCGATACGCGTGCTGAAAACTTCCGCTGCGGGCAAGTGAATCGACACTTTAAGCCCCTGAATTTGGACATCGCCGGGCTGCAAACCCGTCAGATTGATCCCCGCAACTACTTCTCCGTGCACCACCAGAAGCAGGCGGTCACCCGCCAGAAATTTCGGCAGGTAAGCGTTGGGGTGATCGCCCGAAATAATCTTATCCATCGAATAGCTCACGGTTTCCAGCCGCTGGAGTTGCTGAATTTGACGAACCACGGTTGGCTGACCCACGTTGATCTGCGTGCCTCCTCCGCGCAAGAGGCCCAATAACCCGATCCCCGTGGACAACCACACCAGCGCCCCCACCAAGACTACAGCAAGAGCCGCGCCGAAGAGGATCCCCAGAATCCAGGAGCGCAGGTTCCGTGACTTTCCGTGCTTTCCGCGAGGTTCCGGTTCGTTAGCGATCGGAGCATTGTCATTCGTCATCTGTTTGCCCAGCAACTGCAGTGTAAACCAAGCCACAAATCATTGCCCGAATTCATTCACAACGACCGCCCAGTTGTCGCACCGGAAGCCCACTCCGGGTCCCCCACTCTTGCTGTTTTTGCAAGGGTGGGGCACCCGCGCTTAGAGTCTGCTCGCCCCACGGACGCTTGCATGCACGGTGGAAGTTTTGTACAGTGACCGCACTTTACCGCGCCTGGGGCGCTGACGACGCTTCCGTGTAACCATTTCCGCAAGCCCTACGTCCTCAATCCACGGTAGAGACGGGTTTCCCGCACCGTTTTTTTTTGCCAACAAGGAGGAACCACCATGAGGAGACACACCAATACTGCGCTGTTCGTTTTGCTGGGTTCGGCGGCATTCGCGCTCGGAGCCGGCACCGCTTCGGCGCAGGACAATCTGGCGAAGTTCGTCGTCACCGGCGACGCGGCCAAAAAGGCCATGACCCGGGAAGAGATATCGGCGGATACCGCGGAGAAGATCACCAAGGCGTGCCTCGATTTTGCGGCGCAGAACAAGATTGCCGTGAGCGTTTTCATCCTCGCTCCGTCCGGACAAGTGGTGGTCGCCCATCGCATGGACGGGCAAAATCCCGTGAACGTCGAGACGGCGTTGTGGAAGGCGCAGACCGCTCTCAAGACGCACGGTTCCACGCATGCGGCCGCCAATCGCTACGCGGACGATATTACCGGCGAGCTCACGCGCATCAAGTTCGACGCCTACTGGGTGTCCGGCGGCCTGCCGATCGTCGTGGATAACGTTGTAATCGGCTCCATCGGCGTGGGCGGCTCGGGACTGGACGAAGAGTGCGCCAACGCGGCACTCACGGCCGTGCTCGGGCCGCAGCCTCCGCTCGCGGAAAAACTTCCGCCGCGGAATGGCCGGGGAGCGCCACCCGCAGCGCCGGCACAGCCAGCGCAGCGCTAACCGCAAGTTATACGGCGTGCATGGATTCTCACGGCCGAAGGTGTCGCGCGCCCCTTCGCGGTCCAACTCCATTGTCTGATGAGCCGCCAAAGGTGACGCGCACGCGCGTCGTCGATTCCCTTTGAGCGAATGCCTCAGCATCTTGGAAGGAGATTCCCAATGCGAAGTTTTTCGTTGGGCTCGACTCTTGTTCTGGCCTCGCTGTTGTTCTCCATGGCCGCATACGCACAGACCGCCGGCGAGCCGGAGGCGGCGAACAGCCAGGGAGAAGCGACTGCCTCGGGGCTGTCTGGAATTTGGCTGACCCGTGCGCCTCGCGGCGTGGGTTGGTATAACTATGCCCTCGCCGGCCCGGATGTTCCCATGACTCCCTGGGCAGTAGAGCAATTCAAGGCCAGCAAGCCGTCGTTTGGCCCCAATAATTTTGAGGATTCAAACGACCCGGCCTACGCCTGCCTTCCACCCGGCCCCTTGCGCGTCTATGCCTTCGGGGGCGCCGAGATGCAGATTGTGCAGATTCCTGGCCGAGTGCTCATCCTGTTTGGGCGCGATGTGCGCCAGATTTATACCGACGGGCGCGACCATCCCAAGAATCTACAGACCACCTGGATGGGCCACTCGATTGGCCGTTGGGAAGGTGACACGTTCGTCGTCGATACCGTCGGCATCAAAGACAGCAATTGGATCGATCGGATGGGCCACACGCACAGCGATCAGTTGCACGTGGTCGAGCGCTTCCGGCGCGCCGACGCCGGCACGCTGAACCTTGACATGACTCTGGACGACTCCAAAGCGTTTACCAAGGCCTGGACCGCGCAGAGAACTTTTCGACTGAGGCCTCCGAACGACAGGATGGTGGAACGATTCTGCGAAGAGATATTTGAACATGAGACTTTTGGGGTCACGGCGATTCTGCCTTCCAGAGAGTAGGTCCATTGGCGCAAATTTTCGAAACTTTATTCCAGCCGAACGGCTTGCGTGATTTGAGGTTGCGCCGGCAGGGATTATCGGAATGTGGCCCAAGCCAACTGAACTTAAAAAGCCTGTTTCCGATTCGCGGACTTCATGGAATTTATCGGATGTGCAAGGCAGGCTGGGCCACTACCGCAAGTTTCGCGCGCTAGGCGGTGCGGAGCTTTGACAGCTTTTCCGCACAGGCCGCCAGCGTTGATTCTTTCTTGCAGAACGTGAAGCGGACCTGGCGCGCGCCCATGGCCGCGTCGTCGTAAAAGCTCGAACCGGGCACGACGGCGACTCCAATTTTCTCGACTAGATATTTTGAGAAAGACATGTCGTCGGGAAAGTTGAAGTCCGAAATATCGGTCATGATGTAGTACGCGCCGTCTGGCTTGAAGCACCGGAAGCCGGCATCGGTCAGGATTCCCAGCATGCGGTCGCGCTTTACGAGATAGGTTTCAGCGAGCTTCTGGTAGTAGCTGGGCGGCAATTCGAGGGCGACCGCGCCGGCCTGTTGCAGCGGGGCCGCGGCGCCGACTGTCAAAAAGTCGTGCACCTTGCGTATCGGGATGGAAGCTTCCGGCGGCGCAATGGCCCAGCCGACGCGCCATCCGGTGACGCTGTAGGTTTTCGACATCCCGTTGATGGTGATGGTGCGGTCGCGCATGCCGTCGAGCGAGGCCATCGAGATGTGCTTTGTGCCGTCGTAAATAATGTGCTCGTAAATTTCGTCGGTGACGGCGAAGGCGTTCCAGCGCACGCAGAGGTCGCGGATGAATTCCAGCTCCTCGCGCGAGAATACTTTTCCCGTGGGATTGTTGGGCGTGTTGACGATGATGGCTTTGGTCTTGGGACCGAACGCGCGCTTGAGTTCGTCGCGGTCGAAATTCCAGCCCGGCGGCTGAAGCTGCACGAAGCGCGGCGTGGCGCCGGAGAGAATCGCGTCGGGACCGTAATTTTCGTAGTGCGGCTCGAAGATCACGACTTCGTCGCCGGGGTTGATGATTCCCATCATCGCCGCCATCATGGCTTCGGTCGAGCCGCAGGTGACGGTGATTTCGCGTTCCGGATCGACGCGCACTCCCTGCGTGCGCTCGAATTTCCGGGCGATGGCGTCGCGCAATTCTTTCGCGCCCCAGGTGATGGCGTACTGATTGATGTCGTCGGAGATGGCCTGGCGGGCGGCTTCCTTCACTTCCGCGGAGGCGGGAAAATCCGGGAATCCCTGCGCCATGTTGACCGCGTCGTATTTCTGGGCCAGGCGAGTCATTTCCCGAATCACGGATTCGGTGAATCGCTCGGCCTTGGCGGACAGCGTTCGCTGCACTGTGGC
The DNA here is from genome assembly GCA_963832265.1 of uncultured Acidobacteriota bacterium. Lineage (GTDB taxonomy): Bacteria > Acidobacteriota > Terriglobia > Acidiferrales > UBA7541 > Palsa-360. The sequence goes on along the minus strand of CAWHTN010000020.1, from coordinate 122,284 downwards.
CGCAACCTGTTTTGAGCCGGTGGGGGATGCGTCACCAGCGCCCGATAAGCTCGATGGCGCGCTCAACGGCTTTCTCCCGTCCCCGCGGGACGCGATTTACGCGCCGCGGCCGGATGCGCCGCCACGGTTTTCACGGAGCACTTTCTTCGAGACGCGCGTCTCGTGCCGATCACCCGAAGGCGATGGGCCATATACTTGACGGTAAACATCCGAGTTGCGGATCACGATCTGCACGTACTCCCTTGTCTCGGTGAACGGAATGGATTCGACAAACTCCCCCGTCTCGAGATAATTCTGGCCCGTCGTCCACTGCACCACGTGGTCCTCGCCGGCATTGTAGGCAGCCAGGGCCGCCTCCGGCGTGCCGAAAGACTGAATCAGGTTGGCCAGGTAGCGCGAACCAAGCTGTAAATTGTAACCCGGATCGGTCAGCCGCGCGCGCGCATACCGAACTTTTAATTGGCGCGCCACTTTGAGGGCGGTCGTGGGTTCGACCTGCATCAGGCCGATCGCGCCCGCGTGCGACATCGCTTTGGATTCAAACGCGGATTCCTGCCGGATCAGTCCGGCGACCAGCATCGGATCCAGCTGATTGCGCGCCGCCTCGCTACGCAAATTCAATTCATAGGGGAGCGGGAACGCCGCGCGCCACGCATCATATGGAACGTCCGCAATGCGCCGCGCCTCGAGCTGGGGAATCGCCTGGCGCACCGCGGCCATGCCGGCTCCATAATGCCCGGCCGCGATGGCGGCGCCGCCCGCGTCGATCAGAAATTTCGGCGCGTGCGTCGCTGCATAGGCGGCGCGGTATTCGAGTTCCGCCGAGGAATCGAAAGCGATGTCGCTGAGCGCGTGCGCGCGGGCCTGCCGCTCCTCCGCCGCAGCCAGAACCGGCTGATCGAGCGCCGGCACGGGCGGCGCGGCGGGAATCACGGAAACAGATTCGGCGATATCCACGGGCGAATCCCCGATCCCATCCGGGTCCGGGCGGACGCGTTCGGCTGCTTTCGCTCCAAAATACGTCAGCGGAAATCGATTGGCATCGGCGAGATAAAAGCTGCGCGCGAGTCCCGTGTTTCCCGAGCGCTCGTAGGAACGCCCGAGCCAGTACAGCGCGTCCTGAACGTAACTCGACATCGGATACCGGCGAACGTAGGCTTCCAGCATGTCCGCGGCTTCGGGCTTGCGATCCAAATAGGCGGTCCACGCCAGGCGCCACTCGGCGATGAACGCGTTTTTCCCGTCCTGGGAGATATCCAGCGAACGGCGATAAAATTCCGCGGCGCGCGCGCGATCGAGGTTCACCCAATAAAAATTGCCGGCGCCAAACAGCGCGTCCGCGGTCCAGGAACTTTGCGGATAGCGTTTGACGAGTTGATCGACGTCATCGAGCAACTCCGCTTCGAGTTTCAGCCCGCGATGGGCTTGTGCAACGGAGAAAATGCGCTCGGCGTCCAGTTCGGGATCGGTGAGCGAAATTTCGCTCAGTTGCTCGAGCTTGCCTCCTAGTTCAACTTCGCACTGTACGATGCGAAGATCCGCGCGCTGATGATCCGCGCCCGACAACTTCGGAAGCAGGCTTGCGAATTCCGTGCTGGCATCGCGCCAGCGCTTGGCGATGTAGAACGCCTCGGCCCGCGCGATCTGCGTTTGCACCGGCACGCCGGGGAAGGACTCGCCGAGCGAGGAATGCAGCGCTGGGATTTGCTGCCCCGCCGCCTTTGATTCGTCGTTCAGCGGAAAGCGGTAGTAGAGGTCCAGATAATCGGCGGCCGCGGCGAAGGGCTTTTCCGTTTTGGCCGCCGAGATTTTTTCATGCGCCTGCGCGCGCAACAAAAGCAGCGCCGGCTTTGCGTTCGTATTCGGATAGGCTATCGAGCGCCGCCAGGGCGACTTCGCCTTTTCCAATTTCCAAAGCCGTTTGCGCGAGAGAGGACACCGTCAGCTCGGTCATCGCGCTGTCGGGAAAATCCCGCTGAATGCTTTGGAGCTGCTCGAGCGCCGCTTCTTTCTGCCCGAGAGCGAGAGAGGCCTGCGCCTGCCAGTACAACACATATTCGCGTAACAGTTTTTCGCCGACGGCTTTGCGCATCCAGCCGAGCGACAAATCCGGCTTGTCCCGCGTGAGGTCGTAATAGCCGAGCGCTAGCGCCGCGCGGGCTCCGGTTTCATTCTTCGCGTTTCGCGAAGCAAAAGCGGAGAGCGCCGAGTAGGTGGTCGCGTTCGGATTGTCGCGGAGCGCGCGGGCAAGCTGCGCGAGTTGCTTTTCCAGCAGGTCAGCAGTTGAGACCGCAGCAGCAGCCGGCTTCCTGGACGCCGCTGCATTCATGGAAGATTTCGTCGCGTGCTTCTTCGCTGGAGGCGGCGTTTGCGCGCTGGCCCGCGGCGCGGCGCATACGAGCAGCGCTACAACCGCAACGCCAGTGAGGATATGGAAGCAGACAGACTTCCCGGCAAGTGCTTTCGCACTACCGGCGCAGGACGGGAGAGGGGTAGGGATACTCGCCAAGCGCTTTCGGATCTCCGCCGCCCAATATTTCCACCATCCAGTCGTAAAAGTAGTCCACTGGATGAGAATGGATGGATTGGAACCGGCGATCGTATTCTTTGTGAGCTTTCTCAATGTCGTCACGCAATCTGAAACACAAATCCTTGTTCTCGCGCCCGAGCCGTACGTCCTCGGGACGCAGCATCCGGATGTCCTGCATGCAAACCTTGGCCACGCGGAAGGCGCGCCGGTGCAATTCTTGCTCTTCTGGTGGCAGCAAGTCGAGATTAAAAACGGGCGCTGCTTCCACCGGCTGAACCGCGGCGTGCGCCTCCACCGCCGGATGCGTCTCGATGGGAAATTCCAATTCAAAATCCGGCACCGGGTCGTGCAGTGTAACCGGCTCGGGGTCGTTCAAGAATACCGGCTCCAAAGCCGGAGCAGGCTCAACCACGTTGGCCATTTCAACAGCTGGGGAATTGCCGGAAGCCGCGGGAGACTGAAGCGCTGGTGGAATCTCCGAAACGGCCGGCGCCGGCACATCCGGCGCTGGCGCTGCCCATTCGATCTCTTCTGTTGGATGCGGAGGCGGGGGAGGTGGCTGCTCAAAGGCGCCAACGGGCGGCGCGCTCATGGAAGGAGCACGCAAAATATCCGGTTCGAACGGCATCCGCATGGCAGGCTGCAATGCGCCGGTCACAAATCGCGAAAGGACTTCGAGTGTGGCGGCCAGCGAAGCCGCGGACGTTTGGGCGCGAATCATCGAGGGCAACGCATTGCTGGCGCGGCTGCTCGCGCAGGCGGCCACCATGTCGTTGACCGCCTGGTGCAATTCATCCGCGGTGCGCTGGATTTTCTCGAGGTTGTCACGCAGCGTTCGCGATACCGCCTGCTCGACTGCGTTTGGTTCTGCCGCCATACCCGTGCGCCTCCAGTGGGTTGGCCCCAAACTCGATTATCGGAACCGCCGGCGAGTATTGTCAACTCCGCATCGGACATGGGTTTCGGCACGCGCACGGGAGTAGAGGGCAGGTGGTAAGGGGTGGTGACAAGGAGTCGACTGCGCCTCCACGCATCGGCGCTTTCCAAATCTTTCCTCTACCCCATAACGCCTCCGCCTCCTGCCTACTTGCTTCCTGGCCTCCCGCACATTGCCACCTGCCAGCTTCAACCTGCCTCCATCGATTCATACACTCAACTCTCGACTGCCAACTCTCAACTCTTACCCTCGCGATAGTGCTAAAATATATGCATGGGGGCGACACGGTTTCGACGGAAGCTGTCGCGACTCGAAGGCATGCCGGGCGCCACCTGCCCGCAATCGGGTGGAAAACTAGAACTGCCAACCAACAGTTGGCTATGGCTGCCTAGCTTAAACTAGGCCAGCTACGTTTCCCCGGGCTTCGCCTACGGGCCCGGCAAGAAACGTCACACAGTAGGCTGGCCGTCAAGTCTCGGTCCGCGGCGAGACGGCGAGAACCAATCGGACTAGCCGGTCGCGTTTCTTGCTCATTCTGAGCGTGGCTGGCGAAACAAACGGAATTGAGCTAAGCATGTAGGCTTCGAGCCGTAGCGCTTTTCGGACGGGGGTTCAACTCCCCCCGCCTCCACTTTCTGTAGTTCGCCATCCTCCGGTCCGAATACTGCCGATCAGTGAAGTGAACCCATTGGTTGTGCGAGAATATTTGCAAGGACTCATTGCGCCCTACCCCTAAGGTAAAATGGGATGCAGGGAGATGTCACGCGCGCCAGGGGAACTACCTTTCTTCCTTCCTTCTTTCTTCTTTCTTCCTTCTTTCTTTTGTTAACACAACGCCGTCACTTTTAGATCCGTATAGTTTTGAAGAAACGGGTTTCCGATACCGAGATTGGTCTCGCGGGCCCTCATTTAATCAATCGGGTAAAGAATGTAGGCATTCATTCCCAGTTGGAATTTCTGGCATTCAAGATTTGAGTTTGCGCAACTGGCCGCGACTCTTGAATATGAATCCGAGGAGAGATAGCGGCAACGCGCGGCGCTTGGAATTGAATCGAGGCGCTGCAGGCCCCCGGAAAGAAGAACTGGAGCGTTGGAGGAACGGAAAAAGATTTCCTCGGTTTCATGTGACTAACAATTACAGCATTCACCTGATAGGAAGGAACCGGACAATAGTTCAACGTCCATGTCTGTATGAGCAACTATTTCTCAGGCGGCCAGCGTCATACCGATTGCGTACGGTCAGAGGGCGACGCGCGTCAAATGGTTGAATCCGCGTTTTCGTCTTCGGCGAACAGACATATTGTCTGTCCACGAAATAGAGCGCGCGCAATATTTTGTAATCGCAATTCTTGAGGCGCAGTTTTTTTGATTTAGAAGCTCCTAAGTCAGAGCATCAAACCGCGGGGCTGGAACTGTCCGAGCCCACCCGCCAAGACGGCCCCGCTCTTCAGTCCCCAGAAGTAATAGTCACATTAAGTGGCGATGGCGAAGCCATGCGCTCGTTCATTCCAAATTCCTCAGTGTGGGTCACAGCCATGTCATCGAGAGACTCTTCACCGCTATGGTTCGCTGCGTACACTCATTCCTGCCAGGAAAAACGTGTCGCCCAGCATCTTTCGACCCGGGACATTGAGTTCTTTCTCCCGGTCCATCGAACGATTAGCCACTGGAAAAACGGCTTACGTGTGCCCATTGAAAGACCACTTTTCGCCGGCTACATATTTGTCAAGATAAGCCGGGAATTCAAAATTCGCATCCTCGAAGTGCCCGGCGTGCACTCCATTGTGGGCGCGGGCCGTAAGCCAATTCCCCTTCCCTACGATGAAATGGAAGCGCTGCGTCGCGGCGTGGGTTTGCTAAATGTCGAACCTCATCCCTTCGTGAGGGCCGGAGAAAGAGCCCTCATTCGCAGAGGCCCACTGGAAGGGATGACGGGAATTGTCATGCGCCAGAAAAACAAAAACAATGTTCGCGTCATCCTTTCCATCGACTTAATCATGAAAAGCATCTCCGTCGAAGTTGCCGCGGAAGATCTCGAGATTGCCGGCCAGGATTGCTCGACGTATGAATACGTGCTGCCTTGAGTCGCTTCGCTGGATGTTCTAGCCCTAAAGGAACCCGCAAATAATTGGAAATGACCGGCGCTTTTCCTTTGCACGCCGACACATTCTCGAACTTTTGTATTCCACCTGAGAATTCGATCAACAATCAAAAAGGAAACACGGATCTTTGACGACATCGTACATCGGCGGCCGGCCCGGACTCCATTGGCGAAATGCCATTTCCACCGAGGCTCTGCATGGGCACCCGCGGACCGGCGCCCATGCGATCGATCGCAATTTTCTTTCGATCGCTGATTTCTTTTGGGTGTGGTTGTCCGGATTCATCGCCTGGGGGATTCGGTTTGGGGTCGGGTCTCCCTCGGACTGGACCCATTACTTCTGGAGTTCCGCCAGCCACCACTGGGCGTTCTTGTACCTGTACTCCGTGCTCTTTTCATTGTTCGCCTATGCAAGAAAGCTTTACATGCCTCCCCGGAGGCCCGAATTCATGCAGCAGGCGATTGACGTTGTAAAGGTTTCTCTGACCGCCGCATTTGCGCTAAGCACCTTCATCTATGTTTCCGGAGACAAAACCATATCGCGAGGGGTCATTGGCGGAACTGTGATCCTTAGCGCGTTGCTGCTCATCGCGTGGCGCGCGTTCCTGCTCTTTCCAGGCGTTGGCGGATTGACCGAAGCACGCAACGTGCTCATCGTCGGAGCAGGGCCCGCGGGCAAATCGCTTCGGCAATATTTGGACGAAACCCCGCAGCTGGGATATGCCGTGAAGGGATTCGTCGACCGGCGAACGCATGCGCGCCGGTCCGGCTCATCATCCGAAGATGATTCCAGCTTCGCACAACCAATTTTAGGGAGCGTCTCGGATCTTGAGTCCATCATCCGGATCCACTTCATCGACGAAGTACTGGTAACCCTTCCGACCGCTCGAGACCTGATTAAGGAAGTAGTTGCCCGGTCGCGACTCTTTGGCACCCAGGTGCGAGTGGTTACAGATTTATACGATGGCCTTGCCCTGGGCGCGCCCATAGAATCAATGGGGCAGTTTCCCACTGTGATGCTGCACTCGCGGTCCATCCCCGCGTTGCAATTGACGATCAAGCGCACCGCGGATGCAATTCTCTCGGCCATCGCATTATTGCTCCTCAGTCCGATATTTCTTGTGATTGCGATTCTTATTAAATTAGATTCGGAGGGGCCCGTATTTTATAACTCGGTGCGCTTGGGCAAGAAGGGGAGCACGTTCACGTGCCACAAATTCCGGACAATGGTTGCTGACGCTGAAACCCGCAAGGAATCGCTTCAACACCTCAACGAGCGGGACGGAATTCTCTTCAAGATATCCAACGATCCGCGCGTAACCAAGCTGGGACGCTTTCTCCGCAAATGGAGTTTGGACGAATTACCCCAGCTTTGGAATGTCCTGAAAGGCGATATGAGCCTCGTTGGTCCGCGCCCACCCGTCCCCGACGAATACAGGCAATATGCCGTGGAGCATCTTCGCCGGCTAGAGGTCGTTCCCGGGCTCACGGGTTTGTGGCAGGTTTACAGCCGACAAAGCTCCTCTTTTGATGACTACATAAAGCTGGATATCGAATATGTTGATTCTTGGAGCGTTTGGTTGGATATCACGCTTATCGCCAAGACGTTTTACGTGGTGCTGGCAGGCACGGGACGCTAAACCTTTCTTCCTTGGCCCCAAATCCCGGACTTTGGAAGAGTGAGCGCCCGATTCGTAATTCATTTCCGTCGCTACGTTCAGAATCTTGACGCAATTATTCACGTGGACTATTGAGAAAGGACGATTCTATTGTGAAAAACCAACAAGCACTCATAAAGTTACCGAACGCTGAAACGGCGCTTCGGATACCTACCATGATCGAGCACCGTTCGATTGCTCCGCAGCAACTTTCGATAGCAGACATCTGCCGGACTGCCGCCAGGCGAAAAGTCCTGATTCTTACTTTTACGGCCGTCGTGTTGAGTATGGTGGTGGCCTATATCTTTTTGAAGACGCCGATGTACGAAGGGGTCGCCCGTTTGCAAATCGACCCCACGCGTTCCACGAGTCTTGGGCTCGAGGATGATAAGGACAGAATGGCGACCACGGATGTTGATGGCCGTATAAAGACGGAAGTCTCCATCATTCAGAGCGACACCGTAGCCCTGCAGGTGATGAAATCCCTTCACCTGTATGCGGATCCGCATTTTGCAGGCAAGGATACGGTTCAGACGCCCATAAAAGACTTGTCCGAATTGACTCCGTCGCAGCGACGGAAGTTGTTGGAACGCTTCATGGACGATTTGACCGTCAAGACAGTTCCTGCCACACAAATCGTGGAGATCCGCTTCCGCAGCTCGGATCCGTTGCAGGCGACCAACGCCGCAAACTCCATCATCGACGAATACTTGCAGCGCAATCTGGCTACTCGAGTCCACGGGACCGCGCAAGTCTCGCAATGGGTTTTGGAGCAGATGCAGGAGATCAGAACCAATACAACCGCGGCGCAGCAAAAACTCGCCGCGTTTCAAAGAGATAACAACATGCTGGGGACCGATGAAAGCGACAATATTGTCACGGACCGGCTGAAACAGCTCAATGAGGAGCTTACCCAAGCCGAAGCGGACCGGATTGTAAAAGAAGGGCGCTTCAGGCTTGCGAATCCCGGGAACGCGGAGCTGATTGGATCTCTGGCCCCCACCCCAACTCTGCAGGCACTTCGCACTCAGGAAGCCGACCTCAAAGCCCAATATGCCCAAATGGGCGCCAAATTCGGGATCGGTTATCCGAAGCTCCGTGAACTGCAGGAGGAAATAGCGAGTGTAGAAACTGCCATCAAAGCAGAAGATGGAAATATCAAGAACCGATTGGCGAATGAGTACGATGCCGCAGCCAAATCCGAATCGATGATTCGGAATCAGTTTGAACAGCAAAAGGCGGACGCGTACAAGCTGGACGAGCATGTGGCTCAGTATGCTATCCTGAAGCACGAAGTCGAAGCCGGGCAGCAACTCTACGACACTCTCCAGCTCAACTTGAAAACTGCCGGAATTACTTCGGGTCTGGCATCCTCTTTTGTCGATGTGGTAGATCGAGCTCAAGTACCGGACAAGCCGGTTGAACCCCGGAAGTCTCTCTATCTGGCGCTCGGATTGGGAGGCGGGTTGTTCGGCGGGCTCCTTTTAGGGTTAGTCCGTGATTCGTTCGATGAGACGATCACGACTTCCAAAGACCTGGCATCTTTCGCCGCTCTACCGGAATTGGTATCGATTCCCTTTGTTCCCACGCTTGCCAGGAAGTCCAGCATGGAATTAAAGAAAGGGCGTTCGCTTTTTCCACTCGGGTCATCCTTTAGTCCGACTCCGGTTCGAGATCCGAATTCCCCTGGCAGGGAATCTTATCGGGCCCTTTGCAGCATGATCATGCTTTCCTCCATGCAGGATTCCGTGAAGACGTTGTTGGTCACAAGCGCGATTCCCGGTGAAGGCAAATCGACAGTGAGCTCTAATCTGGCGATTGCCCTCGCCCAGCGCGGGAAAAAAGTATTATTGGTAGATGCGGACCTGAGGAACTTTTCCGCGCAATCTCAGATTGAAGTATGCCCGAGCTTGAGCACCATGTGCCGGCCGGGCGGTCCTGACCATCCCCGATATCAACCGATCGCCAGACTGCCGAAATTGAACGTGGTCCCGGCAGGGGTTCATCCAAATGATCCAACGGAGTTGTTGGACTCGCCTCGAATGCAGGAGCTTATGAATGCCTGGCGCGCCGAATATGATCACATCATTATCGACACACCTCCGGTCTTGCCATTCGCCGATGCGTTGGTTCTGTCTGCGCGGGCCGACGGAGTGATTCTGGTGGTGCGTTCAGGAATGTCTCACGCAGGGGCTCTACTGCGCGCCAGTGAGCTGCTGGTGCGTTCGGGCGCCAAGATCCAAGGGCTGGTGCTGAATGCTGTTCCGGAGCGCGAGTATTACTACGGCTACCCCCAAAGTGAAAACGATCGATACAAAATTACTTCCAAAGCGTTAGCCTAACGCCTGCGATACCAAAGGTGCGGAGATGAGTAAATTAAGCTGGTATCGAATCTTATTTGCAATCTGCCTGACATTGGCTGGTTTCTTGCCATCAAAGGCGCAAGACGTCGCATCGTTGAGTGGGGACACAAAGCCAAGCGTTCCGGTGGTGGGCGGCACGGCACATGCCTTGCAAATCTCCGCCGGGGACTTGCTCGATGTGGAAGTCTTCGACACGACCGAACTTTCCGGAAAGTTGCGAGTGGACGAACGCGGCTCAATTGCGCTGCCGATTGCGGGAGATCTTGTGGTGTCCGGGCTGACGGCGGAGCAAGCCGGGCACACAATAGAACAAATGCTTTTGACCACGAACATTCTCAAGGACCCGCACGTATCGGTCACTGTGCTGGAATACGCGACACAAGGTGTTACGGTTCTCGGCGAAGTAAAGAATCCCGGAGTATATCCTCTCCTTGGAACTCACGGCCTCCTCGACTTGATTTCCGCCGCGGGCGGCGCGACCCCAAACGCTGGAAAGGCTGTTACGGTCACGCATCGCACGGACCCGAATCATCCCGAAATCGTGAACGTGGAAAGCAAGCCGGGCAGCACGGTGGCATTCAACGTTGACATTCAGCCGGGCGACACGATCATGGTTTCCCACGCCGGCATCATCTACGTGTTGGGTGAAGTGGGAAAGCCCGGCGGATTCTTGATCGAGAACAATGACCGGCTGACCGTGCTGCAAGCCGTCGCCCTGGCGCAGGGCACGACTCGCACCGCTTCCCTCAATCACGCCAGGCTGATTCGCAAGACCGGCGGCACTCGCGAGGAACTTCCGGTCCCATTGAAGAAAATCCTGTCCAACAAAGCTCCCGATCAGTTGCTCGCCGACGGCGATATTCTTTTCGTGCCGAGTGGCGCCGCCCAGAATGCGCTCCGCGATGTGGAAAGCATTATGCCGGCCGCTGCCAGCGCCATGGTCTACCACGTTCCATAATCCGGCAAGGTCCTCGCAATGGCTGACTCATTTCTAAAGAATAGAGGCACTAGCGGCGCGGGAACGGCGGCGCAAGCGATTTGCCGATGCGAATTCGGCATGCCGCAACACTAGATGAAGACATCCACTCGAGAAAGATTTCTTCAAGGATTTGGGGCGACGGCCATCGGGCCGATGGTCACCATCCTCGCTCAAATCATCAGTGTTCCTGTGTTTCTCCGGTCCTGGGGCCCAAGATTGTACGGGGAGTGGCTAATCCTTAGCGCCATTCCAACCTACATCGCGTTCAGCGACGTTGGTTTTGGCAATGTCGCCGCCAATGACATGACCATGCGAGTGGCCTCCGGAGATCGTGAGGGCGCGCTGGTAACTTTTCAAAGCACGTGGATCTTCATCTCCATGACTTCATTGCTGGTTGTGGTGTGCTTCATGAGTGGAGCCTGGATGATGCCGCTGGGACGCTGGCTCAACCTGTCCTTGACCACGCCGCAGAACGCTCGCTTAATCTTGACCATCCTGTGTATTTACGCACTTCTCTGTCTCCAAGCTGACCTGACAACCGCCGGTTTTCGCTGTGAAGGCAACTATGCCCTCGGCATGCTGATCAAAAATATGCTGCGCCTCGTGGAAACTCTGGGGGTGACCGTAATTGTGGCCGCGCACGCCAAACCCATCCAGGCCGCTGCCACCTATCTAATCCTTCGCGCGATCGGGACGCCGATCATGGCCTGGTTAATGATGCGGAAGACCGTTTGGTTGCGCTATGGTCTCGGACATGCCACGCGGCAGCGCACCAAAAGTTTGGCAGTACCGGCGGTTGCCTATATGGCGTTTCCTGTCGGCAGTGCGCTCAGCCTTCAGGGGATGGTGATCGTGATTGCGGCCTTGTTGGGGCCGGTCGCGGTGGCAGTTTTTTCCACAATGCGTACCCTCACTCGGTTCGGTTTTCAGCTCATGGAGGCGCTCAAGAATAGCGTTTGGCCGGAGCTATCCCTGGCATATGGTGTCCAAAATTGGGCCTTGGCGCGCAAGCTCCATCGTGTGGCCTGCCAAGCTTCCTTGTGGTCCTCCTTGGGAAGCGCGATCTTCCTCTACTTTGCCGGCAGCCGGATTATCGCGATTTGGACGCACGGGCGTATTGTCATGGACGTGACGGCATTTCACTGGTTGCTGCTTGTAATTGTGGCGAACTCGTTTTGGTACACCAGTTCCGTTGTGACGGTCGCCTCCAACACCCACGAACGGGTTGCCGCGGTTTACTTTGCAGGTACTGCGGCGTCACTTGTGATAGCCCGGTTGCTGATCCCTTCGTTCGGAATCAGCGGCGCGGCGATGGCCTTGCTTGCCATCGATCTGATAGTCGGCTGGTACGTCATTAGCAGCTCGCTTGCGGCTCTAAGCGAGAGCGCGGCCGACTTCTACGCATCCATGTTTCGCCTGCCAGAATTGAGTTTCCGGAAATGACAACGACAGTTCTAAATTCCGCTTGGACTCGTGACCGTGCGCCATCGCTGCCGGTTATCCGGCCGGCAAGCGATCGAATCGCAATGGGCTTCCTAAGCGTTTCTTTGCTTGTCTCCTACTTGCAATACTGCCTCGAAAGAAGCGACCTGGTTCGACTGGTTCCCATAGTCTTGTTGACATCGGGCGCTTTCTTGTTCCTCGTGACTTGCCCGCGGGACAGGAGGCGCGGGATATTGACGAGCGTGACCCGGCCGGCGAGCTTAGGGATAATTGCCGCGGTAACAGTGCCTCCATTGGTCTCAGCATTGTTCTATCGCCCGACCCTGTATCCCTTCGAGTATGGGATTATCATGATCGCCGCCCTGATCGTGTTGCGTATCCTGCTCTCGGCGATTGGCTTCGAGGGAATCCTGCGGTCTTTTTTCTATGCTACCTCGGCCGGTATCCTGATTGTGGCCGGGCTGAATTTTTCTGAACTCCTCTCATCGATCGGTTCGATGCGCTTTGCGCCGCCGTATTACGACCCAAACCGAATCGCCTTTTTCGCCGCAACGGCAATACCGGTGCAACTCTGGTTTGTAGCACAGCGCCGCCGATACTCGGTCCTGCTGCTGACCGCGCTGTGTGTCTTAGTGATGTTTGCAGCGTCCTCGCGAGGGTCAATCGGCGCATTATTGATCGGAGGATTGGCCACCACGGCTCTTTATTTTGTGAAGCACTCGCGATCCGGAACGTTCACCATCTCGAGAAATAAATTGATTGGAACGCTTGCGCTCTTGTGCGTCTTGACCTGTATCGCCGGCGTCGAACAACGTGCTGTCGCAAACTCCGGGCGATATTTGGAAACAAAGCTTGCTCTGGACGACTCGGAGCGCGGATTGAATACCGGATTTACAGGGAGGACCCTTTACTGGGCTGAGGTATCGCAGATATTACCGAAAACTTTTTGGGTGATTGGCAATGGGTTCCGGACAAGCGATGAGGACTTTAATTTCCCCTTTGACAACGGATATCTGGCCGGCCTTTACGAGCTTGGGCTCTTCTCCGCGGTGATCGTATTGGCGAAATATATTTTTATCGTCTATTTCCTGGCCGCCGTGTATTTAGGCAACCGGTGGGCGGAAGGCTCGTGCGTGCCCGTTCTCTTTTTTACCCTGGTCATATTTTTCGCCAACGCGTACGTTCACAGGGTTTTTTTTGGAATCGGCGAGCAAGCCTCGATTCTGGCGCTCTTTACTTTTGTAGCCAATCGCCAGGACGTACTCCAAATGCTCCAGTTGCCAGCCACTTTGCAGCGTCCCTGACCTGAAAGCTGATGAAAATCCTTCATGTGATCAGTTCTGTGAATCCGGCCGGCGGCGGTCCCGTCGAGGGCGTCAAGCAGTTAGGGGAGATTTTGAGAAATGAGGGACATAGCGTCGAAATTGCGTCGCTCGATCCTCCCTCTGCGCCGTATGTGAAGAATTGTCCCCTTCCCGTACATCCGCTCGGTCCAGCAGCGACCCACTATTGCTTCAGTTCCAGGTTTGTCCCCTGGTTGCGTGCTAATCGGGATCGATACGATATGGTCGTCGTAAACGGGATCTGGCAATATCACAGCTTTGGCGCCTGGCGCGCACTTCGCAACTCTGAAACACCCTACGTTCTGTTCACACACGGAATGCTTGATCCATGGTTCAAGAAGCAGTACCCGCTAAAACATCTGAAGAAATGGATGTACTGGCCCTGGGCGGAGTATCGCGTGCTGCGCGACGCGAGGGCTGTGCTTTTTACATGCGAGGAAGAGTGCCGCTTGGCCCGCGATTCGTTCTGGCTGTACCGCTGCAATGAAGTCGTCGTGAATTACGGGACTTCCGTACCAAAAGGCGATCCGGAATTGCAGCGTCAAGAATTTTTTGCCCGCTACCCCGAATTGCGGGGCAAGAAGTTGGTGTTGTTCATGGGGCGGGTTCATCCGAAAAAGGGATGCGATCTGGTGATCGATGCGTTCTCTAAAATCCTGGGTTCCCGTCCCGAGTGGCATTTGTTGATCGCTGGTCCGGACCAAGTGGGATGGCAGAAGGACTTGAATGATCGCGCAGCGCAACTCGGAATGGCATCCCGAATCACCTGGACCGGGATGATCCAAGGCGAGATGAAATGGGGCGCGTTGCGGTCCGCGGAAGTTTTCCTATTGCCGTCGCACCAGGAAAACTTTGGCATCGCGGTGGCCGAGGCACTAGCCGCGGGGGTGCCCACGCTTATCTCCAACAAGGTAAACATTTGGCGCGAAATCCTTGCCGATGGAGCGGGAATGGTTTCGGAAGACGCTCTGGCGGGAACTTGCGCAATCCTGCAGTCCTATCTGGAAATGCCCGCCGAGAAAAAGCTGGCCATGCGTCAAGCTGCTCGCGACTGCTTCAATAGAAGGTTCGAGATCCGAAAAGCGGCGGAGTCATTGCACGCCATCCTGACCAATTTTTCAGGAGTAAATTAGTCCGGAAAGTCCATGAGGTCTACCGAAGAAGGCTCGCCAGGAAGCGAGCATCTGGTGGTTCCTAGTTCCGTCGATGGGATTTCGGAGTCTTGTCGCGCTCCGAGGGAAACGGCGGCTGGCGGATATTCCGTAAGAGTCGCAACGGATATCGGCGCCGTGGAAACCCTCAGGCCCCTGTGGAAAATATGGGCCAATTCCCTGGACACGGATCTTGACTTCTATCTGCACCAACTGAGTCAGGATTCAACGGCGCTGGCGCCATATGTGATCACCGTCTATAGCGACGGCATCGCACGGGCCATGCTTGTTGGGCAGATCAGGAAACAAAAAGCCTCTGCCGTTATCTCGTTCGTCAACATTCCCGGACCCACGATGCGTGTTCTCGAAATCAAAAAAGGGGGAAGGATGGGCCAGGATTCGCAGGAAATTGACAGGATGCTGGCGATGGAGCTTTTCAAGGCCACCCAGAGTGGAGCGATCGACTCGATATTCTTTGAACGCTTGCCCTTGGACTGCGAACTCTTCCGCCAGATTCGGCAAATACCAGCCTTCTTTCTGAAAGAGCGCGTTCCGCACATCTTTTGCTATTCCGTGCTTCCTTTCTCCAATCCAGTGAAGGAACAGACGCAAGTGTTTTCTGGAAAGATGCTAAGAGAGATGCGCAGGAAAACCCGCATCGTGGAGAACGCGTTTCCGGGGCAGGTGAGCCTCAAGTGCTTCTCCCAGCCGGGTGAACTGGAAGCCGGATTGTGCGACGCCACGCGCGTCGCCGTGACGACCTGGCAATACTCACTGGGACAAGGTTTTAGCGACACCTCCCAAACGCTTGAAACGCTTCGTTATTTCGCCTCTCGTGGATGGCTCCGTATCTACGTCCTCTACATTCGGGAGGTCCCTTGTGCCTTCCTGATTGGAGAAATCTACAACCATAATTTTTACTGCCAGTACGCGGGCTACCACCCAGAGTACACGCGCTACTCGGTAGGCTCCCTGCTCACGGCTCGAGTATTCGAACAATTAGCCGCCGCCGGCGTCCAGCGGGTGGATTTGGGCGAAGGCGGGCAGGAACATAACCGCCGCATTGGTTGTCAGATGGTGAAGGAAGGCACGGTCCACGTATATTCTCCGACCTTACGCGGTATCTGGTTGAGCGTGTTTTTTGGAACGACACAAATCGTTCGGACAGGCGGGCGGCGCGTTCGGTCAACCTTCAGGCTAAACGGGCTCGGCAGAGTTTGGCGGCAATATCTTCTTTCCAGAAGGAAATTCCGTCGCCAGTCTTCTTATGTACCTAGCGCACGAAAATCGATCTGAACGGTGGCCGTAACCATGTCCAGCACTATTTCGCATAGCTCGCAAGACCATCTTGTGGATTCACCGGGAAGCACCGACCCGTACTTGGTTCCGGCGTTTCCTCTGAGCAATCGTCTGCGCCGCGCGGTTTGGGGATTTGTATACGCGGTTTTCTTTCGGACATCCCCGCGACCGCTGCACGAGTGGCGGGCTTTCCTCCTAAGGTGCTTTGGCGCCAGACTCGGAGCCAACACCCACATCTGCCCCAAAGCCCGAATCTGGGCGCCATGGAATCTGGTTTGCTCCGACAAGGTTGCCATCGCGGATGAGGCGATCGTCTACAACCCCGCGCGCATCGAGTTGGGCAGCCATGCCATCGTGTCCCAACAGGCATATCTGTGTGGCGCTACCCACGACTACGAGGATCCAAGATTCCCGCTGGTCGCCCTCCCCATTTCCGTTGGTTCCTACGCGTGGGTGTGCGCCCGCGCAACCGTCCAACCGGGAGTGTCCGTGGGAGAGGGTGCGGTGCTCGCCCTGGGTT
The DNA here is from genome assembly GCA_963832265.1 of uncultured Acidobacteriota bacterium. Lineage (GTDB taxonomy): Bacteria > Acidobacteriota > Terriglobia > Acidiferrales > UBA7541 > Palsa-360. The sequence goes on along the minus strand of CAWHTN010000020.1, from coordinate 105,960 downwards.
CAGTGGCCACTCATGACCTGAAGCCGTGGACCGTGTATGGAGGCGTACCCGCGCGAAAGATCAAAGTGCGAGGAAGAGTTCTCTTGGGAAAGGAAGAGGCGATTCGTGAGCGAAGCTACTGACCGAAATTTCTCGAGTGCCACACGAGAATTTGTGTGGGAGGGCGCGGAAGTTCCGGAAGCCCACGGCTATCTGGTCTCTCCTACGGTTAAAGTTCTCCGCGAGCAGGACGCGCGCGCGGTGTTGGACTTGGGATGCGGAAACGGTTCGTTTTCTGCGTTGTTGCAGTCCCAGAACTTCCACGTCGTGGGCTGCGATGTTAGCGCATCGGGTATTGCTCTGGCGCGCCAGGCTCACCCTAAAGTCGATTTCTTCGAGCACGACATTTCAAACCCGCTGCCTGCCAGCTTTGCAGGGGCTTATGACGCGGTGGTGTCGCTCGAAGTTGTGGAACATCTCATGCAACCGCGGCATCTCGTGGCGAGAGCGTATAGCGCGTTGCGCCCGGGGGGCGTGCTCATCATGAGCACACCGTATCACGGCTACTTGAAAAATCTAAGTCTGGCGCTTACCAACAGATTTGACGATCACTGGCACCCATTGCGCGATTTCGGGCACGTCAAATTCTTTTCCCGCAGGACCTTGTCGCAGCTTGCCTGTGAGGCGGGTTTTTCCGTGAATCAATTCCTGCGGGTCGGCCGGATTCCCGCGTTCGCCTGTTCCATGATTCTTGTTGCGCTTAAACCAGAATGATTTCCGTTTTCATCCTCACGAAAAACGAAGAGCAGGATCTTCCCGGCTGCCTGAAGTCGGTGCGGTGGTCCGACGATATCCATGTGTTCGACTCGTACAGCACGGATGGAACCCTGGAAATTGCGCGGGCCGCCGGCGCTCACATCACACAACGTCATTTTGATAACTGGTCCGCGCATCAGAATTGGGGGCTCGCAAATATCCGATTCCGCCATCCGTGGGTGCTGTACATCGACGCGGACGAGCGCGTAACCCCGGTCCTGGCAGAAAATCTCCATCGCGCCGTCGAAAATCCCGAGGACAAGATTGCATTCAGAATCCGCCGGCGCGATTTCTGGGGAGATCGCTGGCTCAAACACGTCCAGGCATCCTCTTACTATTTGCGGCTCTTTCGCCCTGAAAAAATGCGCTACGAGCGCCTTGTGAATCCCGTTTCCATTCCGGACGGGCCGGTGGCCGATGTGGCGGGCTTCTTAGACCATTATCCATTTAGCAAGGGAATGACCCACTGGTTGAACCGGCACAATTCCTACAGTTCGCTCGAAGCTCAACAAATTGTGAAGAACCGCGCGGCGAAACGGGAGTTCAGCCTGAAACAAGCGTTCTTCGGCGAAAACTTCAACGACCGCCGGTTCCATCAGAAGGAACTCTTCTATCGAATGCCTGCTCGGCCTCTCATCAAATTTCTTTTGCTGTACTTGGGTAAGCGCGGGTTTCTCGACGGTAGCGCCGGTTTTCATTACGCCATGCTGCAGTCTTTGTATGAACACATGATCGTACTCAAGACGAAGGAACTAACCACGAAGCAGGCCACGCCTCTCGCGATCGACGAAATCGTCCCCAATCCCGGCGGCGCCTTGCAGGAAGGTATCCATGCGAATCCTCGTACTAACAATTAACTACTGGCCCGAACGGACCGGTATCGGAGCGGTGTTGACCCGCCGCTGCGAATATCTTGCTTCCGCCGGGCATGAAGTGACGGTATGCACCGGGATGCCGTATTACCCCGAATGGCGGATTTATCCCGGCTATAACCGCAAGCTGATTCTCCGTGAAGAACGCAACGGCGTCACCATCCTGCGTTCATGGATGTGGGTGCCGGGCAAAGTGAGTTCGGCCAAGCGCGTGGTGTTCGAGGCATCGTTCCTGGCGAGTTCATTGCTTCGCGCTATCGGAAGCTGCAAGCCGGACCTGCTCCTGGTTGTCTCGCCGCCACTCGGACTTGGGCTTTCAGCGGTCATCTTGAACCGGTGGTGGAAAATTCCTTACATGTTTGACGTGCAAGACCTGCAACCAGATGCTGCCGCGGATCTGGGAATGCTCCCCAGACCCGTGCTGCCCGTCCTGTATCGTCTGGAGGCAATGGCCTATCGAAACGCCTCCTTAATCTCGACTGTCACCGAAGGCATGAGGCAAAGAATCGTCGAAAAGGGTATCTCCCCCGCCAAGGTCGTCGTGGTGCCGCCGCCGGCGGATAACAGCCTCTTCGACGTTGGAAATGTTGTGGAGGGTCATGAGTTCCGCCGCAAATACAACCTGGAAAACAAATTCACAGTGGTCCATTCAGGAAATATGGGAGTGAAGCAGGGTTTGGACGTCATGCTCGACGCCGCTTCGCGATTGAGAGAGCAGCGCGATTTCGTGTTTGTACTGGCGGGCGACGGAGCGATGAAGCCCCGTTTGCAGGAACGGGCTGCGGCAATGTCTCTGGAGAATCTCCTTTTCCTGCCATTGCAGGATCACGTCGAATTTCTACAAATGTTGGCTGCAACGGATATGGCTCTGATCATCCAGCAATCGACGGTGTCCGATATTGTTTTCCCGTCGAAGACAGTGACTCTCCTGTCGGCAGCGCGGGCGGTAGGCGCTTCCGTTACCGCCAACAGCGAGATCGGGCGAGTGATCCGCGAATCGGGCGGAGGCGTGGTGACGGAACCTGAGAATGCAGAGGCACTCGCCGCAACGATCAAGGAGTTTTTCGACCATCCAGGCAAGCGGTTGGCGATGGGCCAGTCTGGGCGCCAGTATGCGCAGCAACAATGGGAAGAGACTCATGTTTTTTCCAATCTCGAAGGCCACCTGTTGAAGGCGTATCGCCCCCCGGCCTACAACGCGACCGCGGAAAGGTCCACTTCCATATGATGGCGATGAAGAATCAACTGATGATATTGGCTTGTTGGTTGTCACTGGTCATTCCCAGCGGCGCTATTCGAGCTCAGGATACCAATCGTGTTCCTGATCTGAACAAGGGTGTGGATGCTGTAGATGCCTCTGTCCATGCCGGTGTCGACGAAATCACTCTGCAGGATCCTCAACCTTCTCAAGAGCCTCTCAAGCCTCCAACGACATCCAGTCACTGGGGATTTGCTTCTTCTGGCCAACCACCAGCCACACAGTACTGGCCCGCTCGTGCGAGCCTCGCCACTTCCTCCGGGACACAAAGTGACGGCAAAACCGCTTTAGCTCCTACGAGCCCGTCCTTTCAGGCTGGTGGGCAACAACCCCCTTCTACCCGTTGGTCTGCCCGCCCCGGCGATCCCTCCCTTAATTCATCAATTGACCGCAATACAGGAAACCCGGCGACGCAGCTGAGCCCCTTCAATAATCTCAGTCCCAGCCCCGCAAAAAACGCTCTCGCACGTCCCGAACGCTTCAGAACTGACGCGCCTCCGCTTAGTACTCAGAGGCAGTTCAATGGGAGCTCGTCCCCGTCCTCTTCGCAGCCGCAGGTCAATGGGATCTCATCCCCGTTCTCTTCGCGCCCGCAGAGCGATGGAATCTCGTCCCCGTTCTCTTCGCGCTCGGAGAGCGATGGATTTTCGAGCCCCTTCTCACCTCAGACCGATACGGATGGATTTTCGTCGCCATTTGTGCCACAGCAACTCGAATCCAACAGCACGCGCACCGTATCGCCGCACTCATTCTCACAATCGACTCTTCCCTCGAAACGCAACCGTGCCGAAGTGAAGCCGCGCGTAGGGCTTTCGCACAAAACTCCAGCTGCCAACCGCGTTGGGATTGTCGCAGGTTTCCAAAGCAAGCCGGAAAAATCAGCTCATTCCAGGATCACAAATAAAATCGATTAGGTTCGGTCAAAAACACAGAGTTCAGCGTCCCAAGGAGGCACTCGTGTCTAAGCGCGCACTCATTACCGGCATTACCGGTCAGGACGGTTCGTATCTGACAGAATTGCTGCTGGGCAAAGGTTATGAAGTTCATGGGATTATCCGCCGCGCCAGCACATTCAATACCGATCGGATCGACCACATTTATCAAGACCCGCAGAGTACCGACAGGCGCCTCTTTCTCCATTACGGCGATCTCTCCACAGGCGAGCAATTGACCAATCTCATCTACAACATGCAGCCCGAGGAGATTTATCATCTGGGCGCGCAGAGCCACGTCCGTGTAAGCTTTGACGAACCTGAATTTACAGGCGACATTACGGGGCTGGGGACTGCGCGCATCCTGGAGGCCGTGCGCAGAAGCGGAATTCAATGCCGGTTCTACCAGGCGGGATCTTCCGAGATGTTTGGGGCGGCCCCTCCACCCCAAAATGAAGATACTCCTTTTCATCCTCGCAGCCCGTACGGCGCCGCGAAAGTTTACGGCCACTGGATGACCGTGAATTACCGGGAAGCCTATGGCATGTTTGCGTCCAACGGGATTCTTTTTAATCATGAAAGCCCTCGCCGCGGCGAGACCTTCGTCACCCGCAAGATCACCCGCGCCGCCGCTCGCATTCGTGCAGGACTCCAAACCAAACTCTATTTGGGCAATTTGGATGCGCGCCGCGACTGGGGTTACGCGCCCGAATACGTGGAAGGCATGTGGCGCATCCTCCAGCAGGAAGCGCCTTCTGACTACGCGCTGGGCACAGGGGAATCTCACACGGTTCGGGAATTCCTGGACGAAACATTCGATTATCTCGATTTGGACTGGAAAGAATACTACCTGCCGGACCCTCGTTACCTGCGCCCCGCCGAAGTGGATTTCCTCATGAGCGACTCAAGCAGGGCTTGCAAAGAGTTGGGATGGAAGCCCCAGATCAGTTTTAAGGAATTGGTCCGCATTATGGTGGACGCGGATATGGAAGCCATCGGTCTCGCGCCAAAAGGCGCCGGCCATCTCATTTTGGAAAAGAAATTCGGGGAATGGCATCAATGGACCGGATCGGTTACCACTTCTCTTGCGGCTGCGGCGGGAGCCGCATTGGGCGCATAAACCTGCGAAATGGAGTCCACAACGATGAATCCCGACGCAAGAATCTATGTGGCAGGCCACCGCGGCTTGGTGGGCTCGGCGCTCGTTCGTGCGTTTCACCGCGCCGGTTATCGAAATCTGGCCTTGCAGACGCGCGCGGAATTGGACCTCACGAATAAGGCGCAAGTGGAACGCTTTTTCAGCAAGGACCGGCCCGCATATGTCTTTCTCGCTGCCGCAAAAGTCGGCGGCATCCTGGCGAATAGTAGATATCCGGCCGATTTTATTTCCCGGAATCTTCTGATCCAGGCAAACGTGATCGAATCCGCGTACCAAGCCGGAGTAAAGCGGCTTCTCTTTCTCGGATCGAGCTGCATCTATCCAAAATTCGCGCCTCAGCCCATCCCTGAAAGTTCCCTGATGTCGGGCGATCTCGAGCCGACGAATCGGCCCTATGCCGTGGCCAAAATTGCCGGGATCGAAATGTGCTGGGCTTACAATCGCCAGTACACCACGAAATATTTGGCGGCGATGCCGACGAACCTTTACGGCCCGGGCGACAACTACGATTCAGACACTTCGCACGTCATTCCCGCGCTTCTTGGCAAAATGCACGAGGCCAAAACTAATAATAAAGACCAGATAGTGCTTTGGGGAACGGGAACACCACGTCGAGAGTTTCTCTACAGCGATGATCTGGCGGAGGCGTGCCTTTTCCTTATGAATCTCGACGACCAAACCTTCGATTCGTTGGTCACAAGTGAAACGGAGCCGCCGCTCATCAACGTGGGGAGCGGCCAGGACCTGACGATTCGAGAGCTCGCCCAGCTAGTCGCAACAGTGGTTGGCTATGACGGCGAACTCAGATTTGACTCAAGCAAGCCGGACGGCACCCCTCGAAAACTCCTTGACACTTCCCGGCTCTCCTCTCTCGGATGGCGGCCGACGGTGAGCTTGATTGAAGGATTAGAGATAGCCTACCGCGATTATTTGGACTCGCGCCACAGCGCAAGCGGGAAGAGTAAGGCCGTGGCGAGCGGCACTGTCTCTGCTGGTATTTGAGCATGCGTAACACAAACTCGTACTCTTTGCAGATCACAGCCTTTTGACAAGGTCGTTTCACTGACACGACGTTTTCCTTGTGCCCATGCCAAGCTCCTCCACTCTCGAGCCTCCCCCGTCTGTCCTACCCTCACGCCCAAGACGATCGAGGTTCAAAATCATCGTTCTCCTCGCGGTGATCGCCCTCGTAGTTTCGGAAGCAATCTGCCGATTCGCAATCGGACTGGGCGATCCACCGCTCTACCAGGCGGACTCACAAATGGAGTACGTTCTGCAGCCTTCAAAAACGTATTCCCGATTCCACAACCGATTTTCCGTAAACCGGTATGGAATGAGGGCCGATGATTTTCCGCCCCTGAAATCCAGCGCCACCGAATTCCGAGTGATTGTGGTAGGCGACAGTATTGTCTATGGAGGAGTAAGGATCGATCAGGAAAAAATCGATACGGAAATACTGAAGCGCGATCTCCAGCGCGACCTCGCCCGGCCGGTGGTTGTCGGAAACGCCTCCGCGAAGAGCTGGGGACCACCCAATGAACTGGCCTATTTGAAACGATACGGTACCCTCGATGCCGATGTCGTAATCCTGGAGCTTTCTTCTCACGATTATGCCGACTCGCCGACATTCGTCCCCGTCGTAGGTATTTCGGCCGATTACCCGGCCAAAAAGCCGCCGCTCGCGTTGCTGGACCTCTTCGAAACCTATCTTCTTCCTCGTTACTTGCACATTGGAGGGACGCCGGCGGGCATCGATAAGACCATGATCAACTCCGCGTTATCCGAAAACGACATCGCCGAATGCCGGGACGCGGAAAGGGATTTTTTCCGCTTCGTTCGCATTCAAAAAGCAAAGGTCGCTCTCGTACAGCATCTTTCCTTGCCGGAACTCACAGGAAAATATCAGCCCGGCTACTATGCCAACCAAGAGGTCGCCAGGGAAGAAAATGTCCCATTCGTCGACGACGCCGACGAACTTCAGATCCAGCTGAAATCGGCCGAGAGCCCGTTCTATAAGGGAGACCCTCTCCACTTAAGCGGAGCAGGCCAGCCGATTCTCGCACACACATTGCGGCGCGGCGTGGATCTGGCGATAAAAAGCAATTGACACAGTGAACCCAACAGTCTCACGGCCTTCGAAAATGATTCGGAGCGGGAAGCTGGCCGCTTACGGCCGATTTTTATTGGTGAACAATCCAGAGGGAGGTTGCTGATTGGCCTAGCTGCCTTGCCGGGAGAGTCAGTGTGCCACCGCTAGCGACAGCCGAGAAGGTCTCCACTTTCTGCAGCTGAGTGGCCTGCACGGATGGGGGAACTTTTTTTGCCGCCACCCAATAATCGAGGTTGCTGGTCTGAGCATCAATTAGGTATCGATCCACGATGACAGAGCCATTGAATGGCAGGTTCTTAAACCCTACCGTCACGCTTTCATTTGGCGAGAGATCTGAATAATTTTTATGGGGGTAATCGAAAACATAGTCGTAATTGGAGACGATCAGACTTGCCGAACTGGAGTCCGACGAGCTTAGAGCCCGGAGACTCGGTTTTGCGGTGTTTACCGTCACCGCATTTCTTGCCCCGGACATGCGACCGACCATATTGAGCGCGTTTGCAACCGCCTTGGGATATTCATTGCCTTCCTCCACGTGATTCCAGGTTCCCTCGAACATGTCGGAGTTAACTCCCGTGGTGTCGTGTCCCTGATTGTCGCGAACTTCCAGGAAGGATCCCCCCGTGACCGTGCCCTTCAACGCCTGAAGGAGAAAATCAATCGCCCAGGCCGCTCCGACGTGAGAGCCGTTGGCGGCGCCAAAATAGCTGTCGCTCAGATCACTCGGCGCCCATTCGGTCACCCAAATTTCCGTATTCGCAATGCCGCTGGCAATCAATGTATTGCGAATGCTTTGGGCGTATTTCGCCAGGTCGTTTACTTCATTTGCGTAAATATGAAGTGACACGACATCCAGGCGGATGTGCTGTGCCGCGTATTTGGGAATGATTTGATTGTGCCAGAGCTGGCCCGATCCGTAATAAACCGTCCAAAATCCCGTTGCGGGGGCGGCAATGCGGATTTTCTTGCTTGGAGTTTGCGTGGCGACAAGTTCCACCGCATTGGCCCAATGCCGGTAGACGGTGTCAAATTGCGTAAAACGGCTGGGATCGCCTTGAGGGACTTTTGGAGTTGTGGTGAGCCATAATTCAGTGGGGTCGGTCGTCGTATCCAATTCATTCTCTACTTCAAATAATGCTTCGCTAAAACCCGTCCCTCCATATTGGTTGACGACGTAATTGACGATCGCATAGCACAGAGCGTCGTATTGAGCCCACTGGCTGGCATTCCAGTTTAGCGGATTCCCTCCGATGGCGGCCGGAGCCCACTGCCCTACCACTACATGCGGAGTAAGATTTTTCGCCTTCATGTTCGCCAGATCGTTGTTCAGACGCGTGCATCCTGCGAGTTTTCCGTTGCTCCCAAGTGCGCAATCCCCCAGTCCATTGATATTTCTCATTCTTGTCATGGACAATTCAGATGAAATCAAATTCCAATCCGGGTACAAGCCCCCGTCGGACTCCGGAGCGGAAGCGCTGGCGAAAATATTTTTCGCCGCGGCCATGTCGTTCCCTCCGGTTTCACTCACGGTTTGGCTTGCATCCACGGTCACGTCCGCATTTGGCGCCGGCTCAGCCGCGAAAGTGAACCCATTCAGGACTTTGGCGATCTGCCCATCAGCCTCTTGCAGCGTAACGTTTACGGCGCCCATGGGTTCTTTTGGCGTAACGGCTTGGAGAGTACTTGAATTCACGACTTGAACGGACGCCGCGGCATCCCCACCGAATTGGACAACAACTCCCGGGCGAAAATTGCTGCCGGTAATCAATACAGTGGTTCCTCCCAGATCGAGTCCAGAGTTTGGCGCAATATCGGAAATCGCAGGGGTAGGATCGGCAGAGATGCTCAGGGAAAAGTTAGCAGAGGTAGATGTAGCCGTCGCGTCTTGCACCTTAACCGTAAACGAATAATTACCTGAAAGAGCGGGCGTTCCGGCAATTTTGCCTGTCGACGAGTCCAATTGCAGCCCCTGGGGAAGCGCTCCTCCTGTCTTGCTCCATGAATAGGGTGGCGTACCGCCAGTCGCGGCCAGTGCTGCGGCAAAAGCCGCCCCGATCTTTCCTACTGGAAGCGCTGTGCTCGTAACCTGCAAAGGAGGATTGATAAAAGTAAACGCATTCGCTTCGGTTGCGATTTCACCGTCTGAATTCATTACGGTAACGGCTACGCTCCCCTTGGACTCCGGGGGAACGACTACTCGAATCTGTGTGGAATTTTCGACTTGGACGGCCGTCGCGGGGCTGCCGCCGAACTGAACTCCTGCCACGGCCCCGAAATTATTGCCGGAAATAATTACAGCAGTTCCGCCGGAGGTTGGCCCGCTACTTGGTGCAACACTGGAAATCGCGGGGGAAGAGGATGCGGCGACTTTGGAAGGGGTCGCCACTCCAAGACAGCCAGCCAAAGCGACCGCCATCATTACTAGAATCATCGTCAGAAGGATAGTTGATGATGAATGTGAATGTATACACTTTTGGCGGGGATGAACTGACCTTAGATCGGGCATGCGCTCAGGTTTTCTCCAAGGTCACGATTTCAGTCCAACGTTCCCACTCTCTGGTGGCACGCCAGGTGACTAACTAAGAAGACCATGAGTCTATCTCACAGGACGACTGCCCTGAAAGACGAATCTGGTACAGGTCGCAACCTACACCGCGGTACAGGTGTTCCGTCTATTTGCAATTTCTAATGAACGTCTCCCTCGAACTCCCAGTCCGGAGGATTGGCCAGCACATCGCAAGTCCGCTTTCTGGGAACATTCCGAATTGGCCAGCAGACCAGTGCCTCAGAGAGGTCAAATCAATACAGGCGGGTTAATTTCTTACACGGCTCGAAAGCCGGAGATCCATATTTACGACTTAAGCGTGCACAGCCGGCGCGAATTCGCTATAATTCTGTTACTAGCCCTCCGATCTGCTCAAAACGGGGCCCGCCGCAGAGTTGTTTTGCGAGACCCTCCTAAAATCTAAGGACAAGAGTTAACCCATGGCAGACGATCGCCAATCGCCTCGCAAAGATGTCAAAACTAACTTGAGCATCCAAATAGATCCAAACAACACCGCCACGGTGCTGAATGTTTCTGGCGGAGGGCTGGGCTTCCGCGCGCTTCGCCCGGTGCTGCAATCGGGGAAGGTCCGTTTTTCCTTTTTGGAGAATGATTTGCTCGTTACGACGAGCGGTGTACTCGTGTGGACCGATCCGTCGAAACTGACAGGTGGATTGAGCTTTGCCTCGTTGCCTCAAGCGGAGCGCGAACGAATATACAGATGGCTGAATCAAGGGGGGGCGCCAAAGAGCACTCCGGCAGCCCCCAAACCTGCACCTCCGCCTTTGAAAGAACCTGCACCTTCGCCTTTGAAAGAATCTCCGCCTTCGGACACCGTTCCTCCCCCAGCAAATGTGCCCCCCACTCCTCCATTTCCTCCGATGGCAATCCCTTTGCAGCAGCTTGCCAACCCCGGGTTTGAACGGTTCGAGGACGTCTCACAACGCGGGGGACATGCGTGGGATCGGGAAATGTCTCTCCCGAAATCGCATCCGAAATTTTTCCCTGGATTTCTGGCCGGAATGATTGTCTCGGCCATCCTGGCGGGATTTTTCTTTTTCACCTACGGCAATTCAACGATTGACTTGCGAAAACAGTGGAGTGAAATGATTGGGGCAAGTCCGGGACTGCGAGCGGCACCCCCTGCAATTTCGCCTGTACAAGCCCCACCGCCCGTCCCATTAGAATTGCCGCCCTCCGGTAGTGGCGGAGCGCCGGAAAATATCGGGCCGCTCCCAGCCACGGGTGACGCTCCCAAAGCCGAAAGCACGCCCACAAACACCGCGACGGAATCTCCATTCGACAACGAACGAAACACTCCTGTCCGCGGGAGCTTGCCATCCAAAACCGCCGATCTCGGTGAAGAGGATCTGGCTCTGGCACGACGCAATCTGACAGTCATGCCACGACACACGAGCAGTGCAACCGCGGCGCAATATCTTTGGGCCGCAGTAGAAAAGGGCAATGTCACGGCCGAGATCACATTAGCAGACCTGTATGCTCGCGGAGATGGCGTGACGAAAAGTTGCGATCAGGCCCAAGTGCTTCTTCGTGCGGCGGCAAGAAAAGGCAGCAGCGAAGCCTCCCAAAAACTGGCGCAAATGATACGGATCGGTTGCCGCTAGCAATCTCGGGACGTCGTGCAAGAGCATTTCTCAGAGCACTAAAACCAGTTCATCGATTCTGCCAGACTTGTATTCGATTGTTAGAAGCCATCTCATAGATAGGCTTTGTGGGTCGCGGCTTCAGCCGCGACATTAAAACACCCAGGAAAAGCGGGCTTTAGCACCTGACGGTCTGCCAAGTTTAGGTGGCTGTTTATTCATGAGATGGCTTCCAGTAAGACAGTTCAAGATTCCTCTGCACCAGTAGTGAGGATGTCGTCGTGTCTTGATCAAGAAGAAAGAGTTCTGCCAACCCGCATCTGCCACCATCCTTCCCTCCGCACTCTATTGCTTCAGCAATTTTCGCTCGACGTAGTTTGTGCCTCCCCCGTGAGTTACTCCCCTTTGTCTGCGTGTACCCCCAGTGTACCTCCGAAGAGCGATTGGGGCGTTTCTAGCGCATTGGGCGTAACGTAGAATGATTGCGTGATCCCAATAGGCTGCCGTAGTGCGACTCCCCCCGCCTCTATCTGCCCTCGCGCGAAAAGCGCGCTGTGGCAGAGGCCCGTCGTATCCCGCCCGGATAGGCAACTCAGCCTCCACGAATAGACCCGAGCTAGCCCGGATTTCTCACAAAGCCTTGAATGGAGTTCTTAATAAACCTTTTATAGACAGGCCGAAGAACCTCGAACGGTTTGGGTGGAACAGGCTTCACAGGCTGCGGAAAAAAGGCCTTGTTCTGTCATTCTGAGCGAAGCGAAGAATCTCTCTTCGATTTAAGTATAGGAAAAGAAACAAGGAGAGATTCTTCGCTTCGCTCAGAATGACAGAGTTTTTAGTTTTTCCGCAGCCTGTTCAGCCTGTGGGGTTTGCGCAAACCTCACAGGCTGAAGCCTGTTCCACTGAAAACATTTACACACGGCCTTTCCACATCCCTGTCATAGAAAAAAGGGATTCTCGTTCCTCGCGTTGTGAGAAACTCGGGCTAGGCTTCGCCCATGAGTTTTATTTCGCGGGTGCAGCCTTTGATGCTCCACGCGTGGATGCGTCGAACCAAGATCCATACCAGGTACTTGAAAAGGCATTCTGAAACGCAGGAACAGGCCCTGAAAAACCTTGTGGGGTGCGCTGCAAGAAAACGGCGCGAAGATTTCTTCTCGCTCAGCTTTGATTTGAACCACAATAGATTTGCCGGACACCTTCAGTTTTACCCCCTTCCAATTGTCGGCGATTTGACGGCGGAGGTTTTTCTTTCCACTTCCGCAACTGCTCCTTGCGCCTTGTTTTAATCGCCAGGCTCAGCAAATGCAGAAAATGCGACGAGCTGTTTTCATTTCTTATGACACAGGTTTTCCCGGAGGCGACCGCCGCGCCGCCGGGAATGCTCCTCAATACGCCGCAAGCCGGTATTCACGACGAAATCGCGCGGTGCGCTGGCTTCTCCTGTTCGCAATGCTCTGGAATGGCTCCGTCGCGGCACAACAGTCCGGCCAAGACGACTTGAACGGACAGAGCATGGAAGAACTTGTGAAATTGAAGGTGGATTCGGTTTACGGGGCCGCCAAGTTTCTCCAGAAAGCGGAGGATGCGGCGACCTCGATCACCGTGGTCACGGCCGAGGAGATTCAGAAGCACGGGTATCGAACCCTGGCGGATGTTCTGCGGGGAGTCCGCGGCTTCTACGTGATCAACGACCGCAACTACAGTTATGTAGGCGTCCGCGGATTGTCACTGCCGGGGGATTACAACGCGCGCATTCTCTTCCTGCTGGACGGACATCGAGTCAACGACAACATTTTCGACGGAGCCTATGTAGGCACGGAATTCCCGGTCGATATCGATCTGATCGAGCGCATTGAAATTATTCGGGGACCTGATTCCTCGGCCTACGGTACGGGCGCATTTGCGGCGGTCATCAACGTGATCACCAAGCGGGGGCGCGATTTGAGCGCGCTGGAATTTTCCGCCGAAGCGGGAAGCTGGAATTCCTACAAAGCCCGGATGAGCTACGGCGGCCGTTTTGACAACGGGCTGGAAACGCTGCTCTCCGGCACTTTCTATAACAGCCAGGGGCATAGGCAACTCTTCTTTCCGGAGTTTGACAGCCCGGCTACGAACAACGGGATCGCTGAAAACGCCGACGGCGACCAGTCTTACAGCATATTCGGCGACATCATCTACGGGGATTTCAACATCCATGTCGTTGGAAGCTCCCGTACGAAGCACGTTCCCACCGCCTCATTCGGCACGGTCTTTGACGATCCACGGAACCAAACGACGGATGCTCGCCGATACGTCGATGCCCAGTATCACCACACGTTCGGATCCTGGGAGACGCTTGGGAGGCTTTCCTACGATTGGTACGGCTATCACGGAATCTATGTTTACGACTACGCGCACACAGGAATTCCACCGTTCACCGAAAATTACGACGCCGCCAATGGAACCTGGTGGGACTTCCAGGGAGACGCTTCCAGGAACTTTTTCAAACGACACAAGGTCACGTTCGGCACGGAATTCCGCCAGGATATTCAGCAGCAGCAAGTGAACTACGACATATTGCCGTATCACCTGTACTTTGATAGCCATCGTTCCAACCGGGTCGGGGCATTGTATTTTCAAGACAAATATTCCATTCGCAAGAATCTCTCCTTGGTAGTCGGTCTTCGCAGCGACTGGTATGGAATCTATGGAAACACGCTGAGCCCACGAGCGGGCCTGCACTTCAACCCGACGCCGAACACGGACCTGAAGGCGAACTACAGTTGGGCGTTTCGCGCGCCGAACGATTACGAAGCCTTCTATGCGGGCAACAACAGCAATACCGCCAACCCTGCATTGAAGCCGGAGAAAATTCGGAGTTTGGAAGTGGACCTGGAGCGCCGCTTCGGGAAGACGTATTACGTGTCCGGCGCGGGTTTTTTGAACCAGATTGACGATTTGATTGAACAGAGTATCGATCCTCTAACCGGCAATCCGCTCTATTCGAATTCAACTCAAGTGCAGACAAGGGGAATTGAATACGAGGTGGGCGCCCGATGGCCGGGCGGCCTGGAAGGCTCCATATCCCACTCCATACAACACACTCGCGACGTGCTTACCGGCGAGGATTTGCCTAATTCTCCGAGACAATTGGCCAAGGTAAATTTCAGCGTTCCTCTTCTTCAAAAAAAGCTTTTTGCCAGTTTCGATGCCCAGTACACGAGCAGGACGAGGACCGTCGCGCAAACGGAGTTGGGTGGATTCTTCCTCGTGAACCTTACCGTTTTCAGCCGCAAGATTACTGAAAAGTTCGATTTTTCCGGGGGTCTCTACAATCTCCTGGATAAGCGGTACGCCGACTCGGGCGGCCTCGAACATAGGGAAGTCTCGATTCCTCAAGATGGACGGAGCTTTCGAATCAAGCTGACTTATCGGCCTTATGTGGATTCGAAATAGGCACGGAATAGAAATTGTCGATTTGGCTCAACATGAATCTTCAAAGCCGATCACGGAAGAAGCCGCCCGCCCGGACATGGGGCAGCTTTCTTGCGCGTTCGGTGCATGGACTGCCCATTCTCCCCTTCGTTCTCTGCCTGGTGCACTTCCTGTTACCCGGGACCGCCGCCGGGCAGGAGGACTCCGTGGATGAATACAAATTGAAGGCAGCGATGCTCTATAACCTGACGCATTTCGTCGAATGGCCGGACTCGGCTTACTCCGACCGGAGTGCGCCCATCTCTCTATGCATTCTGGGGCAAGATCCCTTTGCGATCTCTTTAGCTTCCACCATCCCCAAAGAAACTGATAACGGCAGGACCATGTCCGTCCGTCACCTTCAAAGTGACAAGGAAACCCGGGGTTGCCACATCCTCTACATCAGCTCCTCGGAGAGGAAAACCGCCGCGCACATCTTCTCGACTCTGAATGGATCCAGCATCCTGACGGTCGGAGAAATGACGCAGTTCGCAGCGCGCGGCGGCATCATTCAATTCGCAATTGAAGATCAACATGTGCGTTTCGATATCAACCTGGAAGCGGCCTCCCGGGCGGGGCTCAAGATCAGTTCCAAACTGCTGGCGCTGGCACAAATCGTGAATAACTAATGCGGTCAATGGGACCAGGAGGGGGCCGAAATGAGTTCGTACATGGATTTATCGATCCGGCAGAAGCTTCAAACGATTGTCATGGCCACCTCTGCCGCGGCCCTGCTCGTAGCCTCTGTTGTGTTCGCCTTATTCGACCGGTCCACATTCCTGCGCGCAAAAACCCAGGACCTCAGCGCCGCGGCAAAAATGGTTGGATCGAACAGCACAGCGGCTTTGAGCTTTGGGGACGCGCGATCGGCGGGGGAAATTCTGTCCGCCTTGCAGGCCAAACAGAATGTGACTCACGCCTGCATCTATGACAAGGACGGCAAAGTTTTCGCCAGCTATAGCCGCGATGCGGCCCCCGGCGATTTCTCTCCTCCCCCTGCGCAAAAACAGTCCACAGCGATTGTCGGGGAAAATATGGTTTTATTTCAACCCATCACCCTGAATGGGAAATCTATTGGGACGATTTTCATAGAGGCCGATCTTCTAGACCTCCATGCGCGTCTCACCAGGTTCCTGGAGATCGATCTCCTTGTCTTGCTGGCTTCCCTGGCAGTTGCTTTCTTGTTGTCTTCCCGGCTTCAGCGAGTCATCTCTGGCCCGATTCGCGAACTGGCGGACACAGCATTGTCGGTCTCCTCCCGAGAAAACTATTCCATCCGTGCGACCAAGAGGGGGGAAGACGAGATAGGGCTCCTCTACGACCAATTCAACGGGATGCTCGACCGCATCCAGCAGAGGGATACAGAGTTGCAGGAGGCCCAGAATGAATTAGAGAACAGGGTCCTCGAGCGGACTTCGTTTCTTAACGCGCTGATTGAGAACAACCCTCTCGCCATCCTGGTGTTGGACTCCGGGAGGAAAGTCCAATTATGTAACCCTGCCTTCGAAATACTTTTTCAATGCGCCAAGCAGGAAGCCATCGGGAAGCCTGTCGCCGAACTGTTTCCGAACGAGAAAACGTTGGCCGAAGCGAGCGCGGATACCGGAGCGACCTCTTATCGGACCCCCGTCACTCTGACCACCCGTCGACGGCGAAAAGACGGCAGTTACGTCGATGTGGAGCTTCACCTGGTGCCATTGACCGTGCACGGAAGAGTTCTCGGCTCGTTGGGTATCTATCAGGACGTGACGCAGCGGGGTGTGCTGGAAAAGCAGCTTCGCATGGCCCAGAAGATGGAGGCCGTCGGCCGGCTTTCCGGAGGAATCTCCCACGATTTCAATAATCTCCTCGGCGTTATCCTCGGTTACATCCAGCTCATAAAACGAAATCTTGTTGCCGGGAATTCCATGCACGAATACGCCGAGGAAATCGAAAAAGCCAGCCAGCGCGCCGTGGCGTTGACGCGGCAGCTTTTGGCCTTCAGCCGTCAACAGGTTCTGGAACCGGTCATCTTAAACCTGAACACGCTAGTTGCCGATATGCAAAAGATGTTGCCCCGTCTGATCGGAGAAGACATCGATCTGAAATTAATCCTGGACCCGAATCTAGGCCAGGTCAAAGCGGACCCCGGGCAACTGGAACAGGTCGTGATGAATCTGGCTGTTAACGCGCGGGACGCCATGCCGGATGGCGGCAAATTGACCATCCAGACCGCCGACGCCGAAATCGATGTGGATTATGCGAGGGAACATCCAGGTTCGATCCCGGGCAAATATGTCATGCTGGCCGTCACGGATATTGGCACAGGAATGGACCTGGAAACCCAGGCGCAAATTTTCGAGCCGTTTTACACCACAAAAGGTCGGGACAAAGGAACCGGACTGGGTCTGGCCACGGTTTATGGAGTGGTGAAACAAAGCAATGGCTATATCACCGTCGATTCCGAGGTAGGAAAAGGATCCTCCTTCACGATTTACTTGCCGCGGATCGAACAAATCGTCCCAGTCTCAGCCAAAAGCAGTCCTGAACCACTTAATGTCCGTGGGTCCGAGACCATTTTGCTGGTGGAAGATGCGGAGCCTCTGCGGCGGCTGGCGGAGTTGTTCCTGAAGGAAAACGGCTATCGGGTCATGGCGGCCGCCGACGGATCGGAAGCGCAGCAGGTCGCCGCGCAAATCTCCGGCCCGATTGATCTCCTGCTTACGGACGTGGTGATGCCCGGAATCAACGGGCGCGTCCTGGCGGAACGCCTGTCTCCCAGCCATCCCGGAATGAAGGTCCTTTACATGTCCGGATACACGGACAGCTTCATCGCCGGTCACGGAGTCCTTGAGCCGGGGACTCACTTGTTGCGTAAGCCTTTCACCGAGGAAGTCCTGATACGCAAAGTCCGTGAGCTATTGGATGGGAACGGTGGAACGAAGAAAACGGAAAGTACGGCCGGCGCCGAATCCACGGTGGCTGCCGGACCTGACGTTAAATTGAATTGAGTCGACAGGAGAAAACCGCGCCATGCAAAAATTGCTGATCATCGACGATGAGGCGCCAATCCGGCGCCTGATGCGAATCAATCTCGAAGATCGCTACCAGATCGTCGATACGGGAGACCCGGAATTCGCGCTTGCCGCGGCCCTGCAAAGCAAACCGAACGCCATCCTGCTCGATTTGAGAATGCCCAATTATTCCGGGTTTGAGCTTTGCCGGACATTCAAATCCATAACTTCCACGCAGTTGATTCCTATCATCATCGTGACGGGGGAAGGCGGCGCCAGCACAAAATTATACTGCGAGGAACTCGGCGCCACGGCCTTCTTCGAGAAACCGATCGACTTTGCGGCTTTGCGAGACGGTTTGGCAAAAGTGTTGGAAGCCGCACTGCCCGAGCGGCGGAGTGAAGTGCGCATTCGCCTGCGAGTCATGGTGAAGGTGCAAGGAAACGATCTCCACGCAAAACTATTCCAGGAACGGTTCGAGGAACAGTGCGCCACGGAGAACGTCAGTCGAAGCACATTCTTCTGTGGTTGCAAAGCGCACCTGAAGGAGGGTTCCGAAGTTGGGGTATCTCTGGTGAGTGGAGGGCCGAGATTCCTTGGGATGGCGCGGGTAGTCAGGTGCGAGGGCCGCGACACGAATCAACCGCGATATGCGTTCCGATTTGTCCAGAAAGACGTCAACTGGGTTCTGCAGTAGTGCTCTTTTGCAGCAGGCACCCCCAATGCCTGCCAGGTTTCATCAGTATCAGAACGGACGAATCTGGAACTGCCCGGCGGACCTTCCCGTTTTTCATCTGCGTCGGATCGCATCGCAGGGCTCACGTACTGTCCTATGTGCAAAAGTGAACCGGTGAGGAAACCGCAGAAAAGCGCGTCTTGGCAATCTTCCATGGTTTATATTATTGCCGGGATCTCTCTGCTGAATTAGAAGCTGTCCGTGCGGGGCAGGTGCGCCGTTTCCGGCGCGCACACCAAGTAAACCTATCCGCAACCTAAAGGACTTTGCGGATGGAACAGACGCGAAATTTCGTTGATAAGTTATTTCGTAGAATTAGGGAACCCTTGGAAGACGGCGTTCCATTTTCTTTTGAATTTCGGACGCACATATGGGCTTCCCGGGACCGCTAAGTGCCGGATTTGTGCACCTTTATGCGCCCAACGGGAGGGGATCCGGAGTTTCCCTAGTGGCGAAACTGAACTCCGAATCCAGAGTCCGAATTCAGGTTGGCAAGGACCGCTTTCGAATCCATATTAACAATCATTGACAAATCCGCTGCAACAGCAAACTGATTTTCAACGTCCAATGTTTTGAGCGTTCCTAGACGTTATCTTATGGGGAGGCCGCACCTTGGGGCATTGGCATTGTACGATGGGAATCGACTGGGTTAATGAGCGGAGTGAAAATGCCTGATCAGATCCCGAAGCAGAAAAGTGAAGATGTCCCGGTTCCATTTCCCTCCGATTCAGAGTCTGGAGGAACAGGTCACAAGTGGATTTGGGCCCTGGCAATCGTCATTCTTCTGGCCGCGGGCACCTATTATTATCTGCATCAATCGAAGCAGCGAGCCTCCACCGCCCAAGCCGATGCCGCTCCGCGTGCTGTGCCCGTTTCCACAGCGGCTGTGCGCAAAGGAGACATCGGCATATATATCAACGCCCTCGGCACCGTCACTCCCGTCTACACCGACACCATCACCAGCCGCGTGCAGGGAGAGATCGTTAACGTCTACTATCGTGAAGGCCAGTTGGTTCATAAGGGCGATCCTCTGCTGGATATCGATTCGCGGCCCTATCAGGCTCAACTGACTCAGGTCGAAGGACAGTTGGCTCACGATCAGGCCCTGTTGAATGAAGCTAAGATCGACCTGAGCCGGTATCAGTCCGCATTTTCGCAAAACGCCATCGCCAAACAGCAAGTCGACGACCAGGAACAAACTGTCTTCCAATACGAAGGAACCGTCAAGAATGACGAGGGCCAGGTGGAGAACGCGAAAGTAAATCTGGTTTATTGCCATATTACTTCCCCGATTGAAGGCCGCGTTGGCCTTCGCCTGGTCGATCCCGGCAACATTGTCCAGGCCAACAGCAGCACCGCCCTTGTCGTTGTGACCCAGCTTCAGCCGATCACCGTGATTTTTTCCGTGGCCGAGGACTATCTGCCGCAAATCCAGCAGCAATTGCGCAAGGGGCAGCGCATGGTCGTGGACGCATTCGATCGCGACCAGCAGAAAAAGATCGCGTCCGGGGCTTTGCTGACTCTGGACAATCAGATCGACCCGACCACGGGGACGCTCAAGCTCAAGGCAATTTTCCAGAATGAGGATGGTTCGCTGTTCGCCAATCAATTCGTCAATGCGAGGCTGCTGGTCGATACGACGCATGACGCCATTCTCATCCCCACCGCGGCGATACAGCGCAACGCGCAGGGAGCGTTTGTCTACCTGATCAAACCGGACCAGACCGCTTCGATCTCCAACATTACCGTTGGCACCACCGATGGCGACACGGCGGCAGTGCAAGGACTCCAACCGGGGCAAACCATCGCCGTCAAAGGGTTTGAAAAATTGCAAGATGGCGTGAAGGTGGCTGTACAAAGCAAGCCGAGCAGCACAAGTGGAAGTCAGTCCCCATGAATCCTTCCCGTCCATTCATTCTGCGCCCGGTCGCGACGTCGCTGTTGATGGCGGCGATCCTGCTGGCCGGCTTTGTGGCCTACCTTCAGCTTCCGGTCTCGGCGCTGCCCGAGGTCGATTATCCGACCATACAGGTCGTCACGTTTTACCCCGGAGCAAGCCCTATTGTGGTGGCTTCGGCTGTAACAGCGCCGCTCGAGAGGCAATTCGGGCAAGTCCCTGGACTGAATCAGATGACGTCGACGAGTTCGGATGGAAGTTCCGTCATCGTTCTGCAATTCGCGCTGAATCTCAACATCGATGTGGCCGAACAAGAAGTGCAGGAATCCATCAACGCCGCGCAGAGTTATTTGCCGGCGGATCTCCCCACTCCGCCGATCTATAGCAAGACGAACCCGGCCGACGCTCCCATCCTGACGCTCGCGATGACATCGAATTCCATTCCTCTCTCGCAGGTCGAGGATCTGGCGGATACGCGGTTTGCGCAAAAGATATCGCAGCTTCCCGGCGTTGGACTGGTCAGCATCAGCGGCGGCCAGAAGCCGGCCGTCCGCGTTCGGGTCAACCCCACCGCTCTTTCGTCCTATGGAATCAATCTGGAAGACGTGCGGACGGCGCTGCAACAAGCCAGCCTGAACCTGGCCAAAGGCAATTTCGACGGGCCCGCGCAGGATTATCAGATCGATGCGAACGATCAGCTCCTGACCAGCAAAGACTTCGCGCAAGTGGTGGTCGCGTATCACAACGGCGCCCCGGTGCTCTTGTCCGATGTCGCGATGGTCAGCGATGACGTGGAAAACGTGCGTCAGGCGGCCTGGATGAATGACACGCCGGCGGTGATCGTCAACATCCAGCGCCAGCCGGGAGCCAATATCATTCAGGTGGTGGACCGCGTCCAGACCCTTCTGCCCGTTCTTCGAGAGAATCTTCCAGCCAGCGTTCAGATCTCGATTTTAACCGACCGCACAACGACCATCCGGGCGTCGGTCAAGGACGTTGAATTTGAACTGATGCTGACGGTAGCGCTCGTGGTGATGGTCATTTTTCTTTTCCTGCGAAACGTTTACGCCACGATTATTCCGAGCGTGGCCGTGCCGCTGTCGATCGTCGGCACGTTCGGCGTGATGTACGTCGCGGGCTACAGCTTGAATAATTTAACTCTTATGGCGCTGACGATCTCAACGGGCTTTGTCGTCGACGACGCCATCGTGATGATCGAAAACATTTCCCGCTATATCGAGGAAGGCGAAAAACCGCTCGAAGCGGCCCTCAAGGGATCCGAACAGATCGGTTTTACGATCATCTCGCTGACGATTTCGCTGATTGCCGTGCTGATTCCGTTGTTGTTTATGGGAGACATTGTCGGGCGGCTCTTCCGCGAGTTCGCGATAACTTTGAGCGTGACGATTCTCGTCTCTGCCGTCGTTTCCCTGACGCTGACGCCGATGATGTCCGCGCGATTGCTGCGCCACAAGCCGGAATCCGAGCAAGGCCGGCTCTTCCATGCCTCGGAACGCGCGTTCGAGAGGATCATCGCATTCTACGGGCGCACGCTGACGTGGGTTCTGAAACATCAGACCGCAACCCTGGTCGTGGCGGCCGGAACGCTGGTCCTTACGATTTTGCTCTACATCATCGTGCCCAAGGGTTTTTTCCCGGTGCAGGATACCGGGATCATCCAGGGAATTTCGCAGGCGCCGCAATCTATTTCGTTTACCGCCATGTCCGACCGGCAGCAGCAACTTGCCAAGGTGATTTTGAAGGACCCTGCGGTCGAGAATCTTTCCTCCTTCATCGGCGTGGATGGAACCAATACAACATTAAACAGCGGACGCATTCTCATCGACCTCAAGCCCCTTGCGGCGCGGAAAATAAGCGCTACGGACGTGATTCTGCGGTTGCAGCCCGAACTCGAAAAAATCGATGGGATTACGCTGTACATGCAACCGGTGCAGGATCTGACGGTTGAAGACCGCGTCAGCCGCACGCAGTATCAATACACGCTGGAAGATCCGGACTCGACCGAACTGAATCTGTGGACCGCGAAATTTGTCGACAAGCTGAAAACGATTCCGGAGCTGCGCGATGTGGCCACGGACCAGCAAACGCAGGGCCTGTCCGCCACGCTGGTCATCGACCGCGTCACCGCTTCGCGCATGGGGATCACGCCCCAGGCCATCGACGAAACGCTCTATGACGCCTTTGGCCAGCGGCAAGTCTCGACGCTGTACACGCAACTCAACCAATACCACGTGGTTCTGGAAACCATGCCCGACTTTCAGAACAATCCCGCCAAATTGAACGACATTTACGTGCGCTCCGCGTCCGCGGCAACCGCAAACTCGAGCACCGCTAACCAGACGATTACCGCTTCCAGCGCCAGCGGCAGTTCGTCAGCGGCCGCATCGCCAAAAGCCAGCTCTTCTTCGAGCGCGTCCGCGGGTTCGTCTTCTCCCCCGGCCGTTACCGGAGCAAACGGAGCGGCGGTTCCGCTCAGCACGTTTACACATTTTGAATCGTCGAGCGCGCCCCTCGCGGTGAACCATCAGGGGCAATTTCCCGTGGTCACAATTTCGTTTAATTTGGCGCCGAACGCGTCCCTCGGCAACGCAACGACGGCGATCAACAAGGCGCAGCACGACATCGGCATGCCCTTGAGCGTTCAAGCCGCATTCCAGGGCACGGCGGCGTCGTTCCAGGCCTCGCTCTCCAACGAACCCATTCTTATTTTGGCGGCGCTGGTGACGGTTTACATCGTCCTCGGCGTGCTCTACGAGAGCTACATTCATCCGATTACGATTTTGTCGACCCTGCCATCGGCCGGCGTGGGCGCAATTTTGGCGTTGCTGATTTGCGGATCGGAATTGAGCGTCGTCGCGCTCATTGGAATCATTCTGTTGATCGGCATCGTGAAGAAAAACGGCATTATGATGATCGATTTCGCTCTCGAAGCGGAACGCGTGGAGGGCAAACCGGCCGAGGAAGCGATCTACCAGGCTTGCCTGCTCCGCTTCCGGCCCATCATGATGACCACTATGGCCGCCCTTCTGGGCGGTCTGCCTTTGGCTCTTGGTTCGGGAATCGGATCGGAATTGCGCCGGCCTCTCGGCATCTCCATGGTCGGCGGCCTGATCGTGAGCCAGGTGCTGACTTTGTACACGACGCCGGTCATTTATATTTTCTTCGATCGCCTCGCGCAGAGATTTTCCGGCAAGCACGCTTCAGGAACGTCGACGGAGCCTGTGCCGGCGGACTAAAACTCATGAGCATTTCAACTCCATTTATTCATCGCCCGGTCGCCACGACTCTCTTGACGGTGGCGATTGCGCTAGCCGGCGCCGTGGCATTCAAATTTCTGCCGGTATCGCCGCTTCCGCAGATTGACTTCCCGACGATTTCGGTTTCGGCGAATTTGCCGGGAGCAAGCCCGGAGATCATGGCTTCGTCGGTGGCCACGCCGCTGGAGCGTCAATTCGGCCGCATTGCCGGGGTCTCGGAAATGACGTCCTCCAGCTACCTGGGATCCACCAGCATCACATTGCAATTCGAGCTCGACCGGAATATCGACGGCGCGGCCAGGGACGTTCAAGCCGCCATCAATTCCGCGCGCAGTTATTTGCCGTCGAACCTGCCCAGCAATCCCACCTATAAGAAGGTGAATCCCGGCGACTCGCCGATCATGATCATCGCGCTGACCTCTGATGTTTATCCGCAAGGGCAGCTCTATGACGCCGCATCCTCCATCATGCAGCAAAGGCTTTCTCAGATTCAGGGTGTGGGTCAGGTGAGCGTCGGGGGGAGCTCCTTGCCCTCGGTGCGCGTAGACATCAATCCGACCCAGCTCAACAGCTACGGACTTGGGCTTCAGGACGTAAGCGCCATGCTGAGCCGCCAGAATGCGAATCTTGCAAAAGGCCAGATTTGGGACAGCTCCACGACCGCTGACATCGTCACCAACGACCAATTGCTGAAAGCGGTGGACTACAAGCCGTTGGTCGTCGGATACCACAACGGAGCGGCCGTCAAATTATCCGATATCGCTGACGTGCAAGATTCGGTGCAGAACATACGCGCCGCGGGATTCGTCAACGGGAAGCGAAGCGTCTCCGTGATTATTTTCCGGCAACCCGGCGCGAACATCATCGACACCGTGGACCGTATCCGGGAGGCTCTGCCCTCACTCAAGAGTTCGTTGCCCTCGGCCATCGATTATACGATCGTCGTCGATCGGACCGTGACGATCAGGGCCTCGGTCAGCGACGTCGAGCGGTCGCTTATCATCTCAATTGTTCTGGTCATACTGGTCGTGTTCTTCTTTCTTCGCAATGTGCGCTCGACGCTTATTCCCGCCGTCGTCGTTCCGGTTTCACTGATTGGAACCTTCGGCGTGATGTATTTGTGCGGCTACAGCATCGACAACCTTTCCTTAATGGCGCTGACGATTTCCACGGGCTTCGTGGTGGATGACGCAATTGTGGTGATTGAGAACGTGGCCCGCCACCTGGAGCAAGGGATCGCCCCGATGGAAGCGGCGCTGCAAGGCGCTAGAGAAATCGGTTTTACGGTGTTCTCCATCAGTATGTCGCTGGTGGCGGTGTTCATTCCCATTCTGCTGATGGGCGGCATTGTGGGCAGATTGTTTCGTGAGTTTGCGGTGACCTTGTCCGTTGCGATTCTGGTTTCCCTCGTGATTTCCCTGACCACCACTCCCATGATGTGCGCCTTTCTTCTGAAGCATGACCGGCCCGAAGACCATGGGCGGCTCTACCGGGCGAGCGAATCGTTTTTTAGTTGGATGCTGCGAACGTATGAGAAATCCCTGGGATGGGTCCTGCGTCACCAGGCGCTCGCCCTGGCCGTGCTTCTGGTCACGATTGGAGTGAACATCTATTTGTTCGTCATCGTGCCCAAGGGCTTTTTCCCGCAGCAGGACAATGGAACGATCACGGGAGGAATTCAAGGCGCGCAGGATATTTCGTTCCAGTCGATGGCAGCCCTGTCCGAGCAATTCGTCGATCGAATCAAGTCCGATCCTGCCGTCCAAAATGTGATGGGCTACACCGGCGGGAACGGGGCCGTCAACGGCGGATTTGTCTATATCGGGTTGAAGCCTCTCAACGAACGAAAAAATGCGAGCGCAGGCCAGGTGATCAATCGCTTGCGGCCAAAACTTACTTCCACGCCCGGAGCGACCGTCTTCCTGCAAGCGGGCCAGGATTTGCGAATCGGGGGAAGGCAGAGCAACGCGCAATACCAATACACCATTCAAAGCGACAATCTTCAGGATCTCGTGAAATGGGGGCCTCAACTCCTCCAGCAGATGAAGAAACAGCGGGGCTTCACCGACGTCAATAGCGACCAGCAAAATCTAGGGCTACAGGCCTCTCTTGTTTATGACCGTGCGACCGCCTCCCGCCTGGGAATTACCCCGCAGGCGATCGATAGCACGTTGTATCAGGCTTTCGGACAAGCTCCCGTTTCGACGATGTATACACCCCTGAATCAATATTACGTCGTGATGGAAGTCGCGCCGCAGTTTTGGCAAAGCCCGGAGGGACTCAAAGACGTCTACGTCCATCCGGCCACAGGCGGGGAGGTTCCGCTCAGTGCGATTACTCAATTTCAACCGAATACCGCGCCGCTCGCCGTGAATCACCAGGGCCAATTCCCTTCCGTGACGGTCTCCTTCAATCTGGCGTCCGGGATTGCGCTCAGTGACGCCGCCCAAACCATCAATGCGATGGAGCTGAAAATGGGCATGCCGGCAACCATCACTGGAATGTTTTCAGGAACCTTGCAGGCCTTTCAGGATTCGCTCGCGACGGAGCCTTTTCTGATCATCACGGCTCTGATGGCCGTCTACATCGTGCTCGGCATCCTGTACGAAAGCTACGTTCACCCCATCACGATTCTGTCGACTCTGCCTTCGGCCGGCGTAGGCGCGGTCCTGGCGCTGATGCTGTTTCATACCGACCTGAATGTGATTGCGCTCATCGGCGTCATCTTGCTGATCGGCATCGTCAAGAAGAATGCGATCCTCATGATCGATTTTGCCCTCGCCGCGGAACGCAATGAGGGAATGAATCCGAGAGATGCCATTTTCAAAGCTTGTTTGCTGCGTTTTCGGCCAATTTTGATGACCACCATGGCGGCCTTGCTGGGCGCCCTGCCGCTGGCCCTCGGTACGGGCACCGGCTCTGAACTGCGCCGTCCGCTCGGGATTGCCATCGTGGGCGGGCTCATCTTCAGCCAGATGCTGACGCTGTACACGACGCCCATCGTCTACCTGTATCTCGACCGGCTGCGCCTGCGCAGGGAACGAATGCGCCCGCAATCTTCAGGGGCGGCGCCACAACCATCCATCGGGTGACACCTCAAATGAGTGGCCTATGAAACAAATGACAAAACAACTCGAATACAATGGCGAGAAACCCTCATATTGGAAGAACTTCTTTTTTTCGATCACGCTAGTTTCTGCGATCCTTCTCGCCGGATGCACAGTTGGCCCGAAATATCACACGCCGACAGTGCCAACACCCGATGCCTACAAGGAAACCAAAGACTGGAAAGTCGCCACGCCGCAGGACGCCGCCATCCGTGATAAATGGTGGGAGGTTTACAACGATCCCCAGCTGAATTCCCTGGAGGAAAAGGTAAACGTTTCCAACCAAAGCATCGCCGCGGCAGCCGCCAGTTTTCTGGAAGCGCGCGCTCTCGTAAAAGAGGCGCGCTCCCAATATTTCCCGACACTTTCCACTGCCCCTTCCATCACCAATCAGCGTGTGGGCGCTTCCCGGTCGTCAACCACCACAACCAACAGTTCGTTCACTGATTATTCGCTGCCGTTCGATGCTTCCTGGGAACCTGATCTGTGGGGCCGTGTGCGCAACACGGTTCGCGCGAACGTGGCGGGAGCCCAGGCCAGCGCCGCCGATCTGCAAAACACAAAGTTGACCATACAGGCGGAACTCGCGGTGGATTACTTCCAGTTGCAAGGGCAGGATGCTCTCATAAGACTTCTCGATCAAACCGTAGCCGACTATCAGGAATCCCTGAGGCTCAATCGAGTTCTTTTTTCAACGGGCATTGGCTCCGATGAAAATGTGGCGCAAGCGGAGACCCAGCTGGAATCCACGCAGGCCCTGGATACGAATCTCGGCATCCTGCGCGCGCAGTTCGAACACGCCATCGCGCTTCTGGTCGGGCAACCCGCGTCGTCATTTTCCATACCGCCCGGCCCGTTCAATATGCCTCCGCCCGATATTCCTTTGGGCGTTCCGTCTCAACTCCTCGAGCGCCGCCCGGATATCGCTTCCGCGGAACGCAGCGTAGCCCAAGCAAACGCGCAAATCGGCGTGGCAACCGCCGCGTTCTATCCAAATGTCACGCTCAGCGCCTCAGCAGGCCTTGAAAGCACTGCGATTTCTAGCCTCTTCACTTGGCCAAGCCGTGTCTGGTCCATCGGACCATCCCTGACCGAAACGATTTTTGATGCGGGGCTGCGCCGCGCGACGGTCGAACAGTTCCAGGCGGCGTACGACCAAACGGTAGCCAACTACCGCAATACCGTCTTAACGGCGTTCCAGCAGGTCGAGGACAACATCTCCGAGCTGCGAATTCTTTCCGTGGAGTTGGGCCAGCAAGACACGGCGGTCAGCTCGGCGAATCGAAGCCTCCAGCTTGCAATGGACCGCTACCGCTTCGGAATCGACCCGTATCTGAACGTCATTACCGCTCAAACCACGCTCTTGAGCAATCAGCAAACCGCCGTGAATCTCCGCATTCTGCAAATGACCACCAGCGTCCAATTGATTAAAGCGCTGGGCGGCGGATGGAATGTCGCGCAAATTCCCGGAACTCCTCAGCTTATCTCCAAAACACAGCCAAGCCCGCAACCCGCGACGAATCCCAAGAACTGATTTGGGGCAGTCGTTCCGCCCCGTGTTTTCGGAGATGGAATGGGCATGTGGAGGGTCCAGCTGAGTCGCTACGCAATCAATCATTTTGAGAAATTAGGCGAAATTTTAGTTTCGCTTTAGATTCGCCTTTGTGTATAATCGCCTTCCCATGCAGACCACCACGATCAAGAAGCTTCTTTGGCTCACTTTCTACTCCCTGCCGCTTGTTGCGTTTGCCGCACACGGTGCAGGGCCTCGTGCTCAAGTTGCTTCTCCCCGAAGCGCGCGCAGTCTTGAGCTGCCGGTGAAGGTGACCATTTTCAAAAGCCATCAGGTGCAACTCGCAAGCCTATCCCGCGTTCCGGCCAATGCCCTGAAGTTACAGAGCGAAAGACCAACCGCTCAAGAAGTGAAGGCCTACGTCCAAACTCAGGCCACGGAATATGGGGTGAACCCGAAGCTTGCGCTCTGGATCGTTAAGCACGAGTCGGAGTTCAATCCGCGTGCGAAGGGCGACGGTGAGGCTAGCCGGGGGCTCTGGCAAATTTCAAAAATTTATCATCCCGAGGTGTCGGACGCGATGGCTTTCAATGTCGCATCGAGCACGGAATGGAGCCTGGAGCGAATTCGTTCCGGGAAGGTGAATGAATGGTCTACGTACCGGTTTTGCAGGACGCTCTATGAGGATTGTCCCTTTTAGGCAGGTTAGTAGCACGGGCTTCAGCCTTTGGGTTTTCGTCGAGGTGCAGTGGCGGAAACCCACAGGCTGAAGCCTGTGCTACTTAACCCAACGGAACCTGCCCAGATTGGACGGGCAGGTTTGCGGTTTCCCATCCTACGATGCCGCCGGCTATTTCGCTGACACGATTAAATCCGCCGCATTGCAACAGACTCGCGGCGATGGACGACCGGTAGCCGCCCGCGCAGTAAACCAGAAGAGAGCGGCCCTTCGGAATTTTTCCCAGATTTTCCACCAGATGATTAAGCGGGATGCTCAGGCTGCCTGCAATATGCTTCTGCTCGCGTTCCCGCGGCGTGCGGACATCAATGGCCAGCGGAGGCTCACCAGTTGATAGAAGCTCTGCTGCAAATGGCGCGCTGACGCGTTCCGTCGTGACTGTCAATTCCGGCCGTGACTTCAGGCTGTGCAATCCGTCTTTCAGATATCCCGCCACGTGATCGAAACCGATGCGTCCGAGCCGGGTCGCCGCTTCGTTCTCCCGGCCTGGGTCCGCGATGATCACGATCGGATGATCCCGAACCAGCACGGTTCCAGCCCATGTTGCATACTGGCCGCCGAGGCCGATGTTGATGCTCCCTGCCAAGTGAGCCGCCGCGAATTCGCCGGGATCGCGTGTATCGAGAATCTGCGCGCCCACCGCTTGCAGCGCAAGTAAGTCGTCGAGCGTCATGGGATTTACGTGCGCCAGCGTTTGATCCAGCGTCGGCCGTTCTTCGCTGTTCAGCACGGCGTCATAGTTGAAGTAGGCCGGAGCTTCCGGTTGGTCGGCTGTCACGACCTGAATGAACGCTTCCTTGCTCATGGGCTGCAGCGCGTAGTTCGTGCGGCGCTGTTCTCCCAAAGTTGAAAACGTTTCCTTGCTGAGCGCCTTTCCGCAGAGCGAGCCCGCGCCGTGTGCCGGATACACCAGACTTTGATCCGGCAGCGCCAGCAGTTTGTTGTGCAGCGAATCGAAGAGCATGCCTCCCAGTTCGGCAGCCGACCAACCGAGCGCCGCGCGCAGGTCGGGGCGCCCTACGTCGCCGATGAATAAAGTGTCTCCGGTGAGCACGGCGTGGGGCTGCACTTCGCTGGCGTTCAGGTTGTAAACCAGGATGGAGATCGACTCGGGAGTGTGGCCCGGAGTTTCGAGCACCTTGAGGCGCACGCGCCCGAATTCGAGAATTTCGCCATCGTGCATGGGAGTAAATGGGTACGTCGCTTTCGCGGCGGCGCCGAGGCAGATCGCAGCGCCCTCGCGATCGCGCAGTTCCAAGTGCCCGGCGACAAAATCGGCATGAAGATGCGTCAGGAAAACGTATTTGATTTTGAGGGCGTGCTCAGCGGCAAAGGCGATGTATTGGTCCGTGTCGCGTTGCGGGTCAACGACGGCGGCCGTGCCCGTCGCCTCGTCCCCGATCAAGTAGGAAGCGTGCGCCAGGCACGGAAGATAGAACTGCTTGAAGATCACGCTGGATTATCCTCGCGTTCCGGCGGTTACTTCGGCTGGGGAATGATCCGTATATACGGCTTGGGCGCCTTCCAGCCGCCGGGATACTTCAACTTGGCATCTTCATTCGAGACGCTACCGCTGATGATGACGTCTTCACCGGGTTTCCAGTTCACCGGCGTTGACACCTGGTGCTTGGCGGAGAGTTGCATCGAATCGACCACTCGCAGCACTTCGTCGAAATTGCGGCCAGTGCTCATGGGATAGCTGAGCATCAGCTTGACTTTCTTGTCGGGGCCGACCACGAACACTGTGCGTACAGTGGCATTTGTGGCTGCCGTACGGCCTTCAGAAGTATTCCCAGCGTCCGCCGGCAGCATGTCATAGAGCTTCGCCACCTTAAGCTCCGGGTCTCCGATCATGGGATAATTCACCTTGTGGCCCTGGGTCTCTTCGATGTCCGCGGCCCACTTGCTGTGGCTCGTCACCGGGTCCACGCTGAGCCCGATGATCTTGCAATTGCGCTTCTCGAATTCCGGCTGCAGGCCGGCCATGTAACCCAGCTCCGTGGTGCATACCGGGGTAAAGTCTTTAGGATGTGAGAATAAGATGGCCCAGCCGTTGCCCATCCATTCGTGGAAATTGATCGCGCCCTGGGAAGTTTCAGCGGTGAAATTGGGGGCTTCGTCGTTTATGCGCAACATCGATCGTCTCCTAGTCTGGGGTTTCTTTGAGCAGGGCGCCTTGGCCCGTTCGCACCGAATGTCCTGGCAGCGAATCCTGCGACAACCGGGATTCCCGATTTGGACCTGCGATTCGCGCATTGTACGCTTCTACTGTGCTCGACACAACGGACTTGCTCGCAGAATCCGCCTGTCTTGGGAAAACACGTGCGGTCCAATCCGGCCTCATTAGGGCCGCGACAGGCTGACAATAACCCTTCAAGCACAACAAACTACGGTACTACTGCTCCCGAAGGCCATTTTCGGCACTATCGCCAGTGGTATACCTATGCTGAAGCCTTACTTTTCTCCAGTAGGAGTTTCACTGTGAAACGCAAGTGGATTTCTCGCCTCGGCGACATTAACAAAGAGCTTCTGCTGATCCTCTCGATCATTGCCGCTGCCGGAGTTGTCAATTTCTTCATAGCGGGCCAGCGGTTAGTTCTTACCTTTTACAATCTGCCGACACTCATGGCTGCGTATTATTTCGGCCGGCGTCGCGCGGTGGAGGCGGCCCTAGCCTCCATCCTCTTTGTCGTGTGGATGAACCTGATGAATCCATCAGCCCTGGGCGGAGCTATTACTTGGAAAACTCAAGGGCTTTTGGCTTGGTCTGACTTGGCCGTCTGGGGAGGGTTCCTGTTGATTTCAGCTTATGCCACGGGGAGCCTCTATGAGCTGGGCGAGCGGAGGCTGAACGAACTGCGGGAGACGTATTACGGCGTGCTGCAAATTCTGAATCAGTTCATCGGGAATGACAAGTTCACGCAGAATCATTCCTACCGGGTGTCCGTTTATGCGACCACCATTGCCGCTGAAATGCGCCTGCCGGAACAGCAAATCGAGGATGTGCGCGCCGCGGCCTTGCTACACGATATCGGGAAACTCGAAATCAGCCGCGGAATCCTCTACAAAGCGGCGCGGCTCGACGACGGCGAAGCGGAAGAGATGAAATCCCACGTGGATAAAGGCATCAAGCTCCTCCAGCCCGTCGGCGGCTCGCTTCGCCGCGTTTTGCCTATTATCCTCGCGCATCACGACCGGTTTGACGGCACCGGCTACCATCCCTCGAAGGGCGAAGAGATTCCCATTGAGGCTCGTATCATCACGGTCGCCGATGCGTACGACGCGATGATCAGCGATCGCCCCTACCGCAAAGCGATGACGCCAATCGAGGGACGCGACGCTATCCTAAAAGGCGTAGGCGCAGACTTCGATCCCTCCGTCGTCAAAGCCTTTGAGTCCGCCTTCCGCAAACAAAGAATGGAAGTCCCTGAAGTTCTGGTGTAAGCGCCCTAAACATTTCAACGGAAGGAAGCCGCTTCTCGAGCGGGCAATTGCCCGGAAATGCATTCGCGAGAAGCAGCCCCCGCTTTTCCTACCTGATCATTGGAAGGAAACTTTTTTCCATCCGTTGGTTCCCCAGCGTCCTATTGCACCGTCACGTTGACCGTCGCAGTGTGAGAGAGCGTCCCGGATTGAGCGGTGACCGTGAGTACCGCCGGTCCTGAATTCGCCGGAGGCGTGTAGGAACTTCCGTATCCGCAGCCGCCCAGCGTAAGCGAAAGCGCGAAGATCGTAAGTACCGCCATCGTTCCCAAAACAGTGACGCGAGCGCGTTCGAATCTCCCGCCCCGCCAGATCATGAGGCCGAGCAGCGAAAACGCGGCGAGAAGGCCACCCAGACCGATGCTTCCGGGCGGCAGAAACCCGTACCGGGGGACGCTTGTGGTCGTGTTTATATTCATGGTGGTGCTCGCCACTCCGTTGGTGGTCGCAAGCGTCCCAGAGCCGAAAGTGCACGTGATGCCGGGAACAGACGAGCAGGATAAGGTGACGCTGCTCGTGAAGCCGCCGGCCGGCGTGACTGTCACCATCACCGGGGCAGATTGACCAGGCGAAACTGTGACGCTCGTTGGATTTGCGGCTACGGCGAAATCGGGAGAGGCGGAGACGTCGGTGATCACGGTGGAGGACGTGCTGCCCGCAAAAGTTCCGGCTCCCGCGAAAGACGCGGTCAGGGAATGAGTACCGGTGGTGAGAGTGCTGACGGTAAGGCTGGCCACTCCCATTGCATTCATTGGGGCCGATCCGAGCCCGACGCTTCCGTCGTGAAACATGATGTTCCCGTTGGGAGTGCCGCCCATCGAATTGATCGTGGCGGTCATCGTCACCGGGGAGCCGTGGGCTGCCTTCGCGGGCGCGGTAAGAGCCACCGTTGTGCCTACGCCAGTGACTTGCATTTCTGTTCGCGAACTGCTCGGCAGGAACGTGAAGTCACCACTGAATTGTACGTCGATGACGTGCTTCCCCATTCCACCAGGAGGCAAGGTGAACGTCGCTACGCCATTTACAAGTGGCGCGGTTCCTTGAGGGACGCCGCCATTGGCAATCGCTACCGTCCCGCTCGGCATACCCGGATTGCTTGGACCCGCGTCCACGGTGGCAGTCAACATGGCGCTTGGGGTGACGGTCGCCGGAGGGGTAGAGACTCTCGTTGTGCTAACCAAGCCGGTTGTAATCGCACCGAACAATCCGCCCTCACCATTTTCGATTCCCGCCGTGAAAAAAAGCGTGTTCGGGTCCGCACCTGCGTCGGAACGAAATGCCAGACCCCGAATTCCGGGATTCGTAATGACGCTGCCGTCTCCGTCCTTGATCTGGCCGAGGAAATTTCCAGTGGCCGCGTCGAAAGCGCTGATGGTTCCGTCGCCAAAATTTCCAACTAGAATCGCGCCGCTGAATGGGCCGAAATTTCCGCCGGCAAGAGCGATTCCCCAGGGGGCATTCAAGCTGCCGCCCGTGGCAAACCGTCGCATGAAATTGCCCTGCATATCGAAAACACTGACCACGCCGTTTCCAGCCCCGATCACCGGGCCGTGTTTGGCGGCGTCTTGCAATGCGTAGGTAACGAATAACTGATTACCGATCGCCTGCATGCCGTAAGGCGCGTAACCGGCGGGGAGATTCGGGTCCTGGAACGAACCCGGTCCATCGAGCGGATCGAATGAGCTCGTGAACGTATGGATCGACCCGTCGTTGAAATTGGCGACCGCTACGAATGGCGCGCAGCAATCCGGGTGAAGCAACGCCAGCGCCGTGTAAACCGCTCCCTCTGCGGAATCGTCCCTGACAAGCGTCGCCTGCGCGGGAACGTTTCCGTCGGGGGTTGCGAATCCCAAGATCGTTCCATTTTGCGTGGCTACGACGTACTGGAATGGCGCGCTTGGCGGCCCGAAAACGCCGCTCCCATCGGAAGCGATGCCCGTGGGCGTCGAGCGGCCCATGTCTTCCGGAGCGACTGGAACGGCGACGGCGCCCGCTTGAGTACCGGAAGAATTCAGGGCGCTAATCGATCCAGAGTCGCTCTCGGCGATGAAAAATGGCTGTCTCGGCAAGCCCGCGATTGCCCAGGGATTGATTAAACTTGGCGCATTATTTGGGGCTACGCCCGGAAGGCTGGATGCAAGATTCGTCTGTCGGTAAGCTTTCGTTTGGGCGATCGCCGTTTCAGCGATCAAACCGGATCCGGCTAATAAAATACACCAAAAATACAATGCAAATTTGTGTTTCACTCCTCCGCCTCCTTGTAGCGGTGGAGAGTTGGATGACTCTTCGGGGGCAGGGCAATGTCAAACTTGAGTCAAGAGATTGTCATGGTCGTGGCTATGAAATTAGACAAAACGTAGACGCAATCCGCTACGTCATTGGCATAGGAAGGCAGTTTTGGGGGCATAGGGGAAAAATCCCCCATTGGAATGGGATTAGAACGGGTAGTGGGAAGAACGCCGTATCTGCGCGGGCACGATCATCCGCAATGTTTCCTCTCCGCGACTCCTAAAGAAGCTGTGGGTTACTCCCGTGGCTGGACGCGGACCAAGTAACCGTTGTAATCGACATACCATACGGTTACCGGATGCGTGGAGCTGTCAATGTAGGTTCTACGGTCGTAGGTAAACGGCTCTGGCATCTCATACACCGTCCAGCCATCCGTCTTCTGGTTGTATCGCACCATCTGCCGCCCGTGCAGCACGCCGGCCCAGACTTCACCGTTCTTGTCCGGCTGGGCTTCGTAGAAATCGGTCAGCGGACTGGGAGCGAGCGGCGGCACATGCTCCTCAATAAGGCCCGTCTTTGTATTCAGCTCGACCAGTGCGCCATCGCCGCCGCCAAACCACGGATTGTCGTAGGGATCGAATCCGCCGCGCTTGGCAGTGGCCATGTGCTCGCCGGTGTTCTGCTTGATCCATTCGCCCGTGCTCAGGTCCATCCGCTCCATCGTATTTCCCCAGGCTGGCAGCCCGCCGCCGCCATAGTATTTCCCGTCCGCGGAAATCAGGTTGTCGTAACTGAAGCTTACCTGCAGGGGATAGCGCTGGACCACTTTGCCCGTTTCCGGATCGATTTTTCGCACATTAAAGTCGCGGCTGTCCCAGACGTAACCATCCGCCGTCATGGAAAAATTGCCAAACCCGGGCGCATTCAAAGGAACGGCGTCTTCAATCTTGACCTGCGTGACTTTTCCGGTTTGTGGATCGAGACGGTCCAGGTTGTGTCCCCAGTTTTCTGAAAACCACGGGATATCGTTCTTGTCGATCCTTACGGCATGCGTTCCGGGCATCGCTTTCGGCGTGAGCGGAATGGTGTATTCCGTCACAATTCCCGTTTTCGGATCGAGTTTGCCGACGACATCGGTCTTGTGACTGGTGAACCACATCATCCCTTTCGAGTCGCCTTGGACATCATGCAAGGCCAACAGCGACTGCGGCAGCTCGTATTCGGTAACGATGACCTTCGTGTCGGCTCCTCGCGGGCGCGGGAACACGCGCAGCGGTTCATCTTGCGCATTGGGTCCGCGAACTCGCGTCAGAAAGTTCACCAGCGTTTTCACTTCTTCGGGCGAGGTTCCGTCTTGGCGCGTGACCGAATTGTTTCCGCCGCCCGTGGATGAGGTTCCCTTGATGCGAATCACAAGAGAAGTGCCGGAATATTGCGTCATCCGGTCGACGATCAATCCCCAACTGTGTTCGTCATACCGGTTGCGGAAAATCTGCTGCCAGGAATGGCATGCGGAACAATTTTTCTGAAGAGTTGCTTTCTCCTGCGCCGTGCCCGGCATATTCCACAACAATTCCGCGCCGCTGAGCTGGCGTTCGATCTCCGGCGTGGCCGGCAGAGCATCCGAGTTGGAAACTTTCTCCAAAACGATATCGTCCAGCTTGGACGCTCCATCAATGTGGAGCGAATTTACGACGTAAGGCTTAAACAAAAGCGGAGTCGGGATCCGTAAAGTGTAATCCCCGGTTTGCATCTTGGGGAATTCGTAGCGCCCTTGCGCGTCGGTATACACTGTCGTCCGGACGCCATTCGGCGCGATAAGCTGCACTCCAACTCCTTCCGGCGAATCTCCGCTCGGAATCTTGACGGCTCCCGTAGCCCCGCCCGACAGGCCGCTTTGGACCGGCCATTTTTGTGTCGCGGCGCGATACCAGGGATTCGGCCCCGGATTTTCTCCTTCGACGCAGCACTTCCCTTCCTTGAAGTACGTGATGAGATCGGCGACATCCGCATCCTTCAGGGTGGTGCCGAAGGCCGGCATGCCCGGGCCGCCCTCCTTGATTTTTGCGGCCACATTTTCATCGGTCACGGGATCGCCGGACATCAACTGCGTATGCTTGAAAAGCTCCTTCAGATAAGGGCCGGTCTTCGCATATTGGTTGTGGCACATCCAACATTTGTAGAAGTAAATGTTTTCACCGCGGCCCGCGCCGCTGTCGGCGATCACCTTATAGGTATCAAGCCGCGCCGAGCGCTGAAAATCGTCCGTGTGCATCACCTTGCTGGAAGCCGTCTGCGGTTGCGGGGGCGCAGCGTGGGACCTGCTTATGTTTCCCACCACGAGAAGGGCTAATCCGGTCGTGAAGGTAGCCAGAATGGTGACGCGCTTGTAGATGCGGCTTTGATTTCTCATGGTGTCCCCTGTAGTCGGCAATCGCTGATCCGGGCGGATTACTCCGCCATCGCAGAACGCTGCAATAAGCTATAGTTCATTAATCAAAAACTGTCAAAATATTTTCGCTCGCGTCGAGCAAGTGTCTAAATTCGTTCAAGGGCGCCGCGCATTGCATGCAATGTCCTTGCGGAACTCTTTGAGACATCCGCCCAATGCAACGGCGGGTTGCCCCGTTTGACGAGGAATTGTGTCGCTTGCGTTAATCATCACTCCGGCAAAAACCAAGTCCACAGCGCTTGACCCCTTCCGGACGACCCCTCAACATAATAAAAACGTATAGCCGGGTGCAGACGGTAGTGGGGTTACAGTGGTGGGAAATTTCGTTCGGCCAGTTTTCAATTCCTATTGCGGACTCATGTCCACGACGCGTGGGATGCGCCATAGTTCTTCATTTTCATTCCATCGTCGAATTTCACTCCTTGGCGCATTGTTGACTTTCCTTGCCGTTCCTGTTCTCCACGCCCAAGAAGAACCCGATATTCCCAAGCCGGTGCCGGTCATCATCGGAGGAGCGGGATTCATCACTACGTTTGATGGTGGACAACCCCATCTGGGCCCTCTGATCGCTCCGGTCCTTCTCGTCCCCATAGGAGACCGGTGGCTGATCGAATCCCGGACCACTTTTGAAGCGGATATGACCCAGGAGCCGGGGAGCAGTTCATTTCATGGCCAGGTTCTGAAGAGCATTGACTATGCCCAATTGGATTTCATAGCCAACCCCTACGTGACCGTAACGGCGGGAAGATTTCTTACCCCTTTCGGAATATTCAACGAGCGGCTCTACCCCATCTGGATCCGAAACCTTCAGACCGATCCATTGATCCTGCCGATCGGCACTGGACCCTCCCAGGCCAGCACCGGAGCCATGGTGCGCGGCGGCTTCCCGGTTACGTCCAAATTCAACATCAACTACGCCGTCTTTTTCTCCGCGTTGAGCACGGTTACATTGAGCAACGTGACTCCGCTCGACTCGGACCGCCTGGTGGGTGGACGCGCGGGAATCTTTATTCCCAATGCACGGCTCGAAATCGGCGGTTCCTTCGAGCATTTGCTGCAGGACGAGCGGTCGAACTCCTTCGGTTTTCACGGCGGCTGGCAGCCGCCTGCATTGCCGTTGGAATTCCGCGGGGAATATCAACGCTCGGCCAGGGGGAGCGGTTACTGGATCGAACCCGCGTACCGCCTGAGCCAGGTTCCGTTCTGGCAATACGCCATGCGCCGAACGCAGCTCGTCGCGCGCATGCAGCAGTATTTTGTGGGGGAAATCCCGAGCGATTCGCTGCCGCCCGTCAATACCCGGCAATTTGAATTCGGCGTGAATTACTACTTTCGGGACGGCCTGCGAGCGGTGAGCAGCTATGGCCGTCAGTTCAGCGAGTTGGGAAACAAAAACGTTTGGACGGTTGGACTGACCTATCGCTTCGCAATTCCTCTCGGCCCTGGAGGCGGAAATTGAAACTCAAACGGAATATTCTCGCCTGCCTTTCGGTCCTGATGCTGGGCGGAGTCTTGTGCGCCGCGGGACAGGAACAAGCGAAAGTAGTGGACTCGAAGGTTTCCTCGGCCGGCCCGGACGCTGCTTCCAGCACGGCGCTCGGCTCTTCGAAGCCAGTGCATGAAGTAGCCTATTCGCGCTTCGAAGGAGAGAAACGATATCGCGCCAACTGCGGCCGGTGCCACATGGCACCGCATAAGTTTCCGCCTCGCATGATGGCCACGATCGTGCGCCATATGAGGGTTCGCGCCACCATTACCGACGAAGACATGCAAATCATCCTGCGGTACATGACGGAATGACGATGAGACGAGAAATCCAAGGAGACCGGCCCGCTCCTGCTCCGCTTCTAGCGCGCGCATTTGCCGCCTTATTGCTCTTGCTGCTGCTTCTGCCCGTAAAGGCCCAGCAAGCTCCTCGCGTGATTGAAGTGCTTGCCGACCACGACAGCCGGTACAAAATTCAGGGCCTGAGCAAGCCCAGCATCACGGTCACGGCCAACGAAAAAATACTTCTCCGGGTGACCGCGATTCGCGCCAAACAGAACAACAGGGACGGCTCGATCCACGGATTTTCCCTGCTCCGCCCCAAGGATCACCAGCCCGTTCCGGGATGGGAATTGCTGCTCAAGCCCGGCGTCCAGGAATTCTCGCTCACGGCTCCGGCGGAACCGGGCGAGTATCAAGTCGTTTGCACGGTCATCTGCAGCGAAGGCCATGAACAGATGAACATGAAATTTATCGTGGAACCGGAAGTAAAGACGGCATCGAATTCTGAAATCAATAAGTAAGGGGGAGAGATGCGCTTTGGGAAACAATCGGCAGGGTGTTTGATCGCTTTGCTTTTGCTTTTTCTCACAGGTCCGTCGGTCTTTGGCGGGGACGAAAAAGTCTTCACCGGAGAAATTGGGGATACCCAGTGCGCCATGAATGTTCATTCCATGGACAAATCGCACAAGGAAATGCTCAAGGTGAAATCGGTCGGAAAGACCGCCGCGGACTGCACGTTATATTGCATCAAGAATCGCGGCGGCCGGTTCGTGCTCCAAAACAAGGACAAAGTTTACCACTTGGATAAACCTGAGCTCGTGGAACCTTATGCGGGACAAAAAGTCCGAGTCATAGGCACCCTCGACCCCCAAACAGAAACGATCGAAGTGCATCGAGTCGATCCGCTTCGCTAGCCGAACGTATTAAGCCCAAGCATGATTGTCCGCCCCGAAAGGGCGGATGGCTCATTCGCCCTCTCAGAGCGCACCACACTAGGCCCAGGACCTGTTAATTTTTAGGATTCCGGCTATTTCAACGATGATGGCAGCCGGGCCAACAACAAGGGCGGCGTTTTCTGTCTACAAGCTCCGTGCGCGTCCTTTCGATCCGGCGGTTCCTCGTCTCCGGCTTTTTGGCGGACTCAATCCAACATAGCCACTCATTGCGCGCGAGCGGCGTAATATCCTCCCATGCTGTTAACGCCATCGGGTCAGAAGTAAGGGCTTTTCGTAAATCTGCCGGCACTTTGTGTACTACACCGGCGGCGATCTGTTTTTGGGCCATAGAATTAAAAAACTTTACTTATGACGATACTCCCGCATAAGAGCGGAACACACTTCAGCCGCTATGTAAATCCATAAGTGAATGGGTCCTGAACCTCGGTGGACCACACGCCGGCTGCCGGCCGGGCCGAAGTTTAGCGAAGCCGGCAGCCGGGGCGTCACCCCAATCGTTTGGTTAGTTGCGAGAGCTGTTCAGTTGCGCGTTTTCGTTTCCAGGAGAAACCTTCGACGCCGTTTCCACTGTCTTGAGCGCGGGAACGGGCCGTTGCCACAGGACGCGCGCGTCGGGGGCATCGTTCGGATACGCTTGAGTCGATTCCTGCCCGGTCGGTTCGAGGATGACGTCCACTCGCCGGTTGTACGCCAGCCAGGTCGCCTTCTTTTTGTTCTTCATCCATTTGGGTTGCGGCTGCGAATCCTGCGACTGCAGGTTCATTACCTGTTGTTCGGTCAATTGGGCATCTTTCCCCTCAGAGCGAGTCTCAATCTTGTCCGCGGGGACGCCCTGGGAAATCAGGTAATTCTTGGCGGCTTCCGCGCGCCGTTCGCTGAGCGCCTGGTTATATTTCTTTGGCCCTCGGACGTCGGCGTGCCCGACAACCATCAGCTTGTCTTGCTGCGCGTACTGCTCGTTGTTCTTAAAAGTGGACGCGGCTTTTGTCAGAATTTTCGCCTGGCTGGACACTAAGCCCACTTTTGGATGCCGGCGTTCCGGATAGGCTGTGGGGTAGAAGAGGCTCGCAAGCGTGACAGGCGGCGCGGGGTCGATGGAGCCGACCACGTGCAGCGTCGCGGTTCGAGTGGCCGTGCCGCCGCAGGCGTTCACCGCGCTCAGCGTATAGGTCACGTCCCGATCGATGGGGCCGTTCCCGGTTCGATCCGGCGTGGCTTGAATGTTGCTGCTTCCACTGGTAGCGACGCTGCCGAGCGGCTGGATCGTGACTCGATTCGCGTTGGACGCCGACCAGTCCAGCGTGGTCGAATCCTGCTCGACTACTTTGTCGCCGATCTTGTGATAGCGAATCTGCGGCTGGCTCAATGCAAGTGTGGCCGTGGGCTGCGCGTTCACATTCACCGTTACCGATTGTTCCGCGGTCCCGCCGGGTCCCTTTGCGGTTAGCTGATAAGTCGTCGGATGCGTCGGGCTAACGCCTTGCTCGCCGTTCGCCGAGACATTCCCGAGATTCGAGATCGACGTATCCACCGCATCGGCTGATTTCCAGTTCAATTGCGTGGCGGCCCCGCAAGTCACTTGGTTCGCCTGGGCGGAAAGTTGGGCTGTCACCGGAGCGATGGGCACTCTCGCGCTGGCAACTCCCGCTTCGAAGCGCGGTTCCGGCCCGAGTTTCATGCCGGCCTTGAAATCCTTGGTTTTCATCGCGCCGTTATGATTCAGATCGACGATGACTCGCTCGCCGGCCTTCACCGTCACCGGGCCCGACCAGATGGTGTTTCCCTTTTCCGTGGCGGTCACCTGATAGTTGCCCGGCTTCACGAGCAGCCACTGGTGCCAAAGAAAGTTGTTGTCGAATTCATCGACGTGGCCCACAAAATACGCGGGCGTCGTGCCATTGAGCAGCACCGCCGCGCGCGGGTGGCCCTTGAGTTCGATATCGCCGAAGGGCCCGTTTACTTTGTCGCCGGAGGCCTGGAGGGTGACATCCAAGTCCGTCGTCTTCCCGGCGGTAATGTCCACATTTTTCATTTGAGGAGTGTACCCGTAGTTGTCAACGCCCACGCTGTGGCTGCCGGCGGTCAGCTCGATGGTCTGGCTGCCGTCGCGAATCGCTTTCCCATCCACGAAGACGTAGGCTTGCTTTGGACTGACGTGAACTTTCAATTTTCCGGTCGCCTGGCTGCTTTGTGCGAATGCGGGAACGCTTCCGAGCGCCAAGAGAGCCACAGCGGCAAGAAGCAACCCCATGGGAATTTTGATCTTCATGACTCCGTTCTCCTTTTCAAATCGTCGCTTTGCGATACTGCAACTGGGCCTTCCGAGGAATATATCGCCTTCCGATGTAATAGAAGCCACGCGGGCTCCGCGGGTTGTCCGCCGGCCCGCGCCGCGCTTGACATAATATATCGCCTCACGATATAAAGAGCAAGGGGGGTGTCCTGTCTGTGGAGGCAGACATGACCCATCCCAACCTGCCAGCTTACAAACCCAGCACCACCCAATACACAGGAGGATTGCACCATGACCAAGCAGTCGAAGTATGCCGCGGCAGCCATTTCCTTCGCTTTCGTTTGGGCCGGCCTGGCCGCTCTTGCAGCCAGCGCCGCGCCGCCCTCCGACAGCGCCAAATCCACCGCCAAAACCAAATCGACAGCCACCATGATGTCGGACACGGATTTCGCCAAGGCCGCCGCCGAAGGCGGGTTTGCCGAGGTCCGGTTCGGAGAACTAGCCGAAGATAAAGCTTCCAACAAGACCGTGAAGGACCTTGCCCAACGCATGGTTGACGATCACACAAAGGCGGACGACAGTCTGAAAACCGCCGCGTCGAAGGACAGCATCTCCATCCCCTCTCAATTGAATGCCAAGGATCAGGCAGCGTATGTCCGCCTCTCGCAACTTTCGGGGACCGCATTCGACCGCGACTACGCGCGAGATATGGTCAGGGACCACGAAACCGACATCGCCATGTTCCGCCACGAAGCAAACGACGGCAAAGACGCGTCGATCAAGAAGTTCGCCGCGCAAACCCTGCCCACTTTGGAAGATCACTTGAAACTAGCGCGCCAGGCGCTCGAGAGCGTCTCGCCAAAAACCAGCGCGAAGACGGCAAAAAAGCAATCTTGACGTCTGGTGCAGGAACAAATTCCTTTCACGAAAATTCCAGGAACTAAAAAGAGAGCGCTGAATTCAGCCGGTGACGCGGAGGCGGCGGACGGAACGGAGCCGCTGCCTCTCGTGTCCCAACGCCTAAAGGCGGAGCCATCCGATCCGCATTTGCCGGCGCCCAAAATTCCATTTGACAATCCGGCCCGCGCTTATATACTCGTAACCGAGTATTCGGTAAAGGATATCAGGTGACGGATACCAAACGCCCCTTCTCCAACCCCCTGGCCCTGGCCATTCTCGTCCTGCTCTACGAGCGGCCCATGCATCCCTACGAAATGGCCGCCACCCTGCGCGAGCGCCGCAAGGAGAGCAGCATCAAGCTGAACTACGGCTCGCTGTACACCGTCATCGAGCAGTTGCTGCGGGAACATTTCATCGCCGTCCGCGAAGTCTTGAAGGAAGGTAAGCGCCCCGAGAAGACGGTCTACGAACTCAGATCCTTGGGCGAGGCCGAATTGATCGACTGGATGCGGGAACTGGTGAGTTCCCCGGTCAAGGAGTATCCCATGTTTGAGGCCGCGCTTTCGCTGTTGCCCGTCCTGCCGCCCGAGGAAGTGATCGATCTGCTGGCGATTCGCCTCGGCCTTCTCGACAAGACGATCGAAGAGTTCGATGAACAAGAGCGGATTTGCAGGGAGATGAAGTTGCCGCGCCTGTTTTCTCTCGAGAGCGAATATTACAAGGCCGTGACGCTTGCGGAATACGAATTCTCCAAGGATCTGCTGGAAGATCTTAAGCGCGATGCCGGCAAATTGCGGAGCAGCTGGACGGAAATGCGGAAGCAGCTTCTGGCCGCAAAACCGGATGCCCGCAAGAAGGACAGCGCTCTCAATGC
The DNA here is from genome assembly GCA_963832265.1 of uncultured Acidobacteriota bacterium. Classification (GTDB taxonomy): domain Bacteria; phylum Acidobacteriota; class Terriglobia; order Acidiferrales; family UBA7541; genus Palsa-360. Next base: position 62,072 of record CAWHTN010000020.1, on the reverse strand, counting down.
GGCTCGCAATACTCAAAAAAGGAAGGAAGGAAAATCGTGAACGAAAAAACTCTTGAAGACTATCGCCCCGAGCTCGATCCCAAGATGATGAGGTATTGGATGCGGCAAGGACCGAAAACCGCTGCGTTCCTCCTGGTCATTCCGGGTTGCACGGCCATCGGCTATGGGGCCGGACTCCTGTCGACCCATTCCCTGCCCTATAGCGTGATCGGCTTTGGCGCAGGTCTTTTGATTTGGGGATTGATCGTTTCCTTTCGTTAGGTAGACCGCAATTTTCTTAGGCGGTGCAAGCGCAGTCCAGACCCGGAAGAGTGGCGGCTGTTGAAGCAGCCAGCCTGTGGGATGAGCTGTAGGGGCACGACATGTCGTGCCCCTACGCGATTTGAAAGGAGAAATGAAAATGGAAGCAACGGCAAGAAAACCGTATCGCGGAATTTCAATGGAAGGCGGACTGGCCACCTGGTACGCCAAGATCACGCGGAAAGATGTCAATGAATTTGAGCGCCTGGCCCGGGAGTTGGCGGCGGATCTGCCGGCAAACGCCCGCGTTCTCGAGATCGCGCCCGGGCCGGGCTACCTTTCCATCGCCCTGGCAAAACTCGGCCCTTTCAAAATCACGGGGCTGGATATCAGCGAATCGTTCGTCAAAATGGCATCTCAATCGGCAAAACGGGAAGGGGTCGTGGCCCGCTTCATCCACGGCAGCGCGTCGGACATTCCTCTTGAAGATGGCTTATTCGACCTGATCGTATGCCGCGCCGCATTCAAGAATTTTTCCGAACCCCTGATGGCGCTGAACGAAATGCATCGCGTGCTGAAACCGGGAGGCAGGGCTATCATCATCGATCTCCGCAAAGACGCCTCCTGGGATGAAATTGCCGCCTACGTGGATGGACTCCACATCAGCCGGACGAGCACGTGGATGACTAAATTCACGTTCAAGCACATGCTGCTCAAGCGCGCGTATACGGAAGGGCAAATGAAGGCGCTCGCGGGCGAATCGGATTTCAAATCCTGCGAAATGATCACAACCGCCGTCGGAATGGAAGTCAGACTCCTCCGCCGGCAACCTCTCGCGCAGCAGGTGGCCTGAACTCCGGACAGTTGGCCCGGACTTTGAAGCTGGGGTGCCCCGTCCTTGCCGTTTTACAAGGGCGGGGCTTTTGAGGTTGCTCTCCGACTTGGCCTCAGCGCAGGGGTCGTTGCGATTCAAGACCGGTTCTTTCTTCGAATAAAACGAGAAACCACTCCAAGGCCAGTTCCTGGGATGAGCGGCAAGGTTTCTCTTCACTGAATTCCTGTGCACGCAGTAGAGCTACTCGACAACTTGGTCTGATTCCAGACAACCTTCTTGCAGGCTCCAAGTAGAGCCCGCACCCGTGAAATCCTGGAAGCGGTACTGCCAAAACCGCGGCAATGGTTCGAGTGAATCGGGGAAGGGCAGTTTTAGTTGGTTTTCCCCCTTCAGAAATGACTAAACAGGCCGATCAGAATAATGAATGGAATCGGAACACCGAGCAGCAACAGCAAGATTGAGCGCATGCCGCCCTCCTTAGTTTCAGATTTTTAACGTGGCGCAGGGACATTGTCCCTTTGCCGGCCGCCAATAGTAGCGGCGTAACTGGCGCAGAACGCACCGATCAAGAACGCGACAAATAGCCAGTAGAGGGAGTGCGCGATCGCCTTGCGCGCCGTGTCGGCCGCCTCGCGTTCGGCGGTTATAGTTTCAGTGACGCGCCGTTCCGCCTCTTCGTGATTTAGTCCGGTAGCCGCAGCGACAAGAGTACCCAAATAGGATTTGTCGTCCGTGCCCATTTCCGGATGCCGTAGAGCGTTCGCCAAAATCAGTCCGGCTTCACTGCGCAGCTGATCGGTTCTGACGGCGGGAGGGTTCTCGGTGCGAAAAAGCATATCGACGAAATAGCCGCCGGGCGCGTTCTCGGCTGACGTTGCCACCGGCCTGGCTGCAATTGATGTCGCGTAGGACATGAAGAGCAGGGTCGAGATCACCAGAGCGACGGCCCAAGCAATGAAACCATGAGCCGTATCCCTGAAATAGACCTCATGGGTGTGCAGAGAAACCCATTTTGTACGGAGCCGTCCGGCCAGATAACCACCGACGGACGAGGCGATAAGTTGCACGAGCATCAACCAGATGATCGCTCCCGCCGAAACCCGCGATGCCTGAGCGAAGTCGTTTCCCCACGGGGAAACGGATGACAAGCCAATCCCGGCGCCGAGGACTGCGAGTATCAGGGCCAACGCGCCCATTGCAAAAGCGCCGGCAAATACTGCCGCCCACGAAACGCCGACCCCCGAAGCTTCGTCTTTTTCCAGGACCCCGCCGTAATCCTGTTTGGACAATGCCATTCTGCTGCTAGCCATCTTGCGCCTCCTTCATCGTGTCGTGAACGATCAGGCCCGGGCCGCTTTCCCTTTGCCTTTCGATTTGCTGCTCTCTTCCTCTTCGGCCTCGACGTTGATATTCTCGGCCAGCATGGTCAGCTTCTGATCCGTTTCCTTCTCTTCCCCGAGGGTCTGCTCCAGCAATTCAGCGGCATCGTCCTGGCCGAGAAGTTTGGCGTAGGTGCGCACGCAGCCGTATGCCGCAATCTCGTAGTGCTCGACCCGCTGGGCCGCGGAAATCAAGCCGGCATCCAGGGCCTCTCCTTCGAGTTCTTCCTCCTTGATCATTTCCTCGCCTTCCTTGACCAAGCCCTCCATTCCTTTGCACTTCTTCCCAGTTGGCTTCTCGCCAAGTTCCTTGAATATCCGCTCCAAGCGCTCGACATGACCCTTGGTCTGTTCAAGGTGACCTTCAAAGCCCGCCCGCAAATCGTCAGACGTTGCCGCTTTGGCCATCTTGGGCAAAGCCTTCGTGAGTTGGTTCTCGGCGTTATAGATGTCGCGAAGTTCGTCGATATAAAGCTCTTTTAGCGCATTTTCCATCATAGGAGTTCTCCGATCTAAATTAGGTCGACTCAACACTGCGTCAGTATGTCATGCGACAAAGGCTCATTGCTGTACCGCTTTACCCTTAAATGTGGGAATGAGAGCCATGAGAGCACTGCGAAAGACACTCATAGAAATAAAGCCGATTGACGAAAAAATCTGAAAGGACCGGTGGCCCGGGCTTTGAACGATTTTGAATTGTCGGGTGCCCTGGTCTTCGGTTTTTGAAGGCTGGGGTTTTTGACTTTGGTCCCTTCATCGGAAACTGTCAGGTGGCCGCTCCCTCGTCTGCCGCGGCGGACGGCGTGCGCCACGCCAATCGGGAGATTGGCGTTCCCGGGCTTGCACGAATGACCCGCATTTTGAGATGGGTGGACATTTCCTGATCCCTCAAAATCTGCCTTAGAAATCAGCCAAGACCTCTTGAGTACGCCAGCGTACACATGCCCGAAACTTAAGGTTCCCTTAAGGATCGGAGAAACAGGCTGCGACCCGCAAAAGACGGATTTTTTCAGCCCTGCTTGCGCTTCGTGCTCTGCTCAACATGGGGATGAGAAGAAGCGAACGCCAATGCGGTGAAGTGACAGGATAAAATCGGCGGCAAAAATCGAGGGCGTCCAAAAAATATTTATTCAGATAATTTTCATGTGAAGTTGATATGCTTCACGCGTCTGCTGAACAAAGGCTTGCACATTCGGGTAGGTTTCTGCTATTTCAAAACGGATGCTGGACGTTCGCTGCGGCTGGGTATCCAGCCAGTGGCAGCCGGGAGCGGGAGGAGACGGATTCCATGGGTCATTTATTCGGTCATGATATTGCCATGCCTGGAGGGCGGCTTGATGCCCGCAAACATGGCTCGTTCCTATCGATCGGGCGTTTTTCCGTAATAGCATTGGGCCTGGCCGCTGCGCTGGTCCTCCCAATTTCAAGGGCCGCGGGGCAGGCCACTTCTCCCGCACCAGGTGGAGAATCCGAGGTCCAGCTCCTGCAACCCTCAGGACCGGGCCAGGCAGCGCCGCCCGTTACGGTGACCCTGAAGGATGCCCTGGACAGGGCGCGGAAACTCGATCCGACCCTGCTGGGCGCGACCTCCGATGCAAAGAGCGCGCATGAAGACCGAATCCAGGCCAGAAATGCAATGCTGCCCACGATTACCGGGACTTCGCAATATCTAAACACACAGGGAAATGGAATCACGCCCGACGGAAGATACGTGACGAACGACGGAATCCATGTTTATCGGGATTGGGCGATCCTGCATCAGGACCTCTCGCCCGGGGTCCTCATGGGAACGGCTCTTACTCGCGCCAAGGCAGCGGAAGCTTTGGCCAACGCAAAGGCTGAAATTGCGCGCCGCGGTCTGGCTGTGACCATCACGAAGAACTATTACGCCCTGGTTGTGGCACAGCGCAAATACGCGACCGCGCAAGCTGGGCTGGACCAAGCCAAGCATTTCATGGACATCACGCAGGATCTGGAACACCAGGGACAGGCCCCTCACAGCGATGCGTTGAAGGCGGAAATCCAGTACCGGATCCAAAAGCAGGCGTTCGACGAGGCTAAGTTTTCCATGGAAGACACTCGCCTGGGGCTTGCCGTAATTCTCTTCCCCGACTTTAATGAAAATTTCACTGTCGTGGATGACCTCGACTCCGCTCCGGCCTTGCCGCCGTTCCCGGAGGTTCAAGAGATGGCCGAAAAGCAAAATCCCGACATGCGCGTCGCCTTTGAGACCGTACGGGAAGCGAATTTCGATGTCAAGACGGCGCAGGTCGCGTTTCTTCCCACATTGACGATCGATACCGACTACGGCATTGAGGCGAATTGTTTTGGTCTGCATTGCAGTCAATCGGCGTTTGAAGTATCGAGAACAGGGCTCCTCCCTAGTCTTGGTTATTTCCTCACTGCCACCTTGAATGTGCCGGTCTGGGATTGGGGAACATTGCGCAGCAAGCTGCACCAGGCGGAATACAAACAGCAGTCCGCCAAGGCGGCCTTGAGCCTGGCCCAGCGTATGCATATAAGCGAACTCTATGCTACTTATGACGAAGCGCTAGTCGCCCGGGCGGGTCTGGAGGAATCGCGCAACACGGCGGAACTTGCAGCGGAGAGCCTGCGTCTCACTAATTTGCGCTATCAGGCCGGGGCTTCGCCCGCGACGGAAGTGGTGGATGCCGAAACGGCGTTGGTGACCGCGCGGAATGCGTACGCCGACGCGCAAATACGCTACCGGACGTTATTGGCGACACTCCAGACATTTGCGGGAAGTTTCTGAGGAATCGAAAACATTACGGCAATGAAAGGAATTGGAGCGAATCCATGCAATTTCTCTCGATGAATCGGATGGAAAAGGGCCAGCTGGCCCGCACTCTGGTGGTCGTTTTGGCCGGGGGATTGCTTTTCTCCGGCTGCGGAGCCAAGGGAGAAGTCGAAGCATCCCCCACCGTTACGGTGCAAGTGGACGCCGCGGAAAAGGGTCCGATCCAGCGCAAGGTGGTAACGGACGCGGTGCTGTACCCGCTCGATCAAGCGGCGATCGTTCCCAGAGTCGTCTCGTCGGTCAAGAAATGGTATGTGGACAAAGGCAGCCACGTGAAAGCCGGGCAACTGCTGGGTGAGCTTGAAAACCAGGACTTGGCCGGGGCTGCCATGAAGAGCCAGGGCGGCTACGCGCAAGCCGAGGTCACTTACCAAATGACAATGCAGAAGAGCGCGCAAGACCTGAAATTCGCCAAGCAATCATTGGATTCGGCGCAGAAGTTTTACGACGGCCGCGCGGCGCTGTACAAGGAAGGCGCTGTCTCGGCGAAGGACCTGGACGACGCGTCCGTCGCATTGTCTCAGGCGAAGAATACGTACGACCTCTCGCAAAAACAATATGATCTCAAAGTCGCTGAAGGAGCGATGAACGCGGCAAAGGGCGACACGGAAAACGCCAATGCGACGTTGAGTTACACAAAGATTACGAGCCCCATCAGCGGCGTTGTTACCGACCGTCCCAATTATCCCGGTGAAACTCCGGCAGCCGGCAATCCCGTCATCACTGTCATGAACCTGTCCCAAATCGTAGCCCGTTCGCACGTTGCGCAGCTCGAAGCGGCCAGCCTGAAAGTGGGGGACCCTGCGACGATCACGATTCCAGGGCAACCCACTCTAGTGAAAGGCAGAGTTACCCTGGTGAGTCCCGCGGTGGACCCGAATAGCACGACCGTGGAAGTTTGGGTGCAAGCCCCGAATCCAAAAGAGAGCCTGCGGCCCGGAACCAGCGTGCGCGTTGCGATGGTCGCCCAAACGGTGCTTCAGGCTGTCGTAATCCCCCAAGCGGCCCTGCTCACGTCGCCCGATGGGGTCAACTCAGTCATCGTTCTGGACAGCGACAACAAACCCAGCAAGAAGAAGGTGAAGGTCGGTATCCGGGATTCCGAGTCCAAAACCGTGCAGGTCACCGACGGGCTGCAAGGCGGGGAGCGCGTGGTCACTGTGGGAGCGTTCGAACTAGCCAGCGAGGACGATCCCGTTCTGGCGAAAACCCAAATTCAGGTCCAGGCGCCGAAGATGCCGGACGAAGACGAGGACGAGTAATGATCACGGCCAATAACATCGGAACCAGTCTTGATGAGGCGGCCGCAGTCCGCGCAGCATTCGTTCTTCGTATTCCAATCACGAATTTGCTACAGGTAGAATGCCATGCCAGATAAAACACCCAGCCATTCCGTATCATCCGCTCCTCCGGAGTCGCGCTATTGGTTTGCGCGGCACTCCAAGTCGATCATCTTTTTGATTTTGACGCTGGCGGTGGTCGGAGTATATGAAGCGCTCTCGCTCCCCATCGCCGTGTTCCCCGCGACCAACTTCCCCCGCATCATTGTTGGCGTGGATAACGGCGTAATGCCAATCGAGCAAATGGAAGTCACGATCACGCGCCCGCTGGAAAACGCCGTCAACAGCGTCCCGGGTCTCGAAGATGTTCGCTCGACGACCAGCCGGGGCTCGGCCGAAATCGATTTGTCATTCAACTGGAGCGTGGATATGATCACGACGCTCCAGCTTGTAAATTCCGAGATCGCGCGCATTCAGAGCACGCTGCCGTCCACGGCGGCGATTGAAACGCACCGCCTCGATTTCGCGAGTTTTCCGATTCTCGGCTACAGTCTCACGTCCGACAAAGTCCCGCAAACGCAGCTGTGGGAACTCGCGACGTACGACATGAAGCCCCGATTGAACCGGTTAAACGGAGTTGCGACCGTCCTGGTTCAAGGCGGGCAGACACCGGAATTTCAAGTGACACCCGATCCATCCAAGATGCTGCGCGCCCACGTGACAGTGCAGGACATTCTAGATGCCGCCAACCACACGAACATCGTCGATTCGCCGGGACTGCTGAGCCGCAACCACCAGTTGTTTCTAGGCCTGGTCGATTCCCAGGTTCACAACGCGGACGACATTGGCAACATGGTCATCAAGAATGTGGGTGACGCCCCTGTGCGAGTGCGCGACGTCGGCGCGGTAGCGGCGTCGGTGGCGCCGAATTATACGGTGGTCACAGCGAATGGAAAGCCTGCCGTCCTCCTCAGCATCAGCCGGCAGCCGGACAGCAACACGGTGGATGTTGCCAACCTGGTCCACCAGGAAATCGACGCGCTCCGGCCAAGCTTGCCCGCGGGCGTCGATTTGAACGTGTTTTACGATCAGTCGAACATTGTGCGTGAGTCGATCGGAAGCGTGCGCGACGCAATCATCATCGGTCTTTTGCTCGCAGGTTTCATCATCTGGCTGTTCTTGCGCGACGTTGGCACGGCGCTGATGACGGGCCTCGTCATTCCCGTGGCTATTTTCGTCACCTTCATCGCCATGAAGATCCTGGGACAAAGCTTCAACATGATGACCCTCGGGGGTCTCGCGGCGGCAGGAGGACTCGTCATCGACGACGCGATCGTGGTCGTCGAGAACATTGTGCTGCACCGCGATGGCGGCGAAGGCCGGCTCGAAGCCGTCAATAGCGCCCTCAAAGAACTGACCGTTCCCTTGATCGGTTCGACGCTGACCCCGATTGTCGTGTTCCTTCCCTTGATCTCGATCACGGGGGTGACCGGAACGTTCTTCCGCGCGCTGGCCATTGCGATGAGTGTGTCGCTGCTGACTTCCCTGGCCCTTGCGCTCACCTGGTCGACGAACCTGGGCGTTTACCTGATCCGTCGCGGCCAAGGAGAGGAACCAAGCGCCGCTGCCGCGGAGCATGCGCCGCCAGAGGATTCCGAAAATACGGAATTCGAACGAATGAGACGCATGATGGCCGCGGAAGAAGCGTCTCTGAAGGGCGGCTGGTTCGAGCGCATCATCACGTTCTACGAGCGCTGGTTGCGCCGCGCGCTCGAACATCCCCTTTGGCTCGGTGCATTTTGCGTAATTCTGATCGCAGTTTCCTATGTGTGTTACAGCCAGCTCGGTACCGACCTGCTTCCCCACATGGACGAGGGCGGTTTTATTCTTGACTACGTCATGCCACCCGGAAGCTCGCTTCAAGAAACCAATCGAGTTGTCACGCATGTGGAAAATATCATTAAGTCTGTCCCCGAAGTCGAAAACACCTCACGACGCACCGGATTGCAGCTGGGACTTGCCGCTGTCACCGAGCCCAATACGGGCGACATCGCGGTCAAGCTGAAGGACAAACGCGGCCGGGGAATCGATGACATTATCAGCGAGGTCCGCAGCAAAGTGACGACGGCCGAACCGGCTCTTGACGTCGAATTCACGCAGGTCCTTCAGGACATGATTTCGGATCTCACCGGTGCCCCTCAGCCGATCGTGGTCCAGCTCTTTTCGCCGGATGTGGATCAACTGACGGCTTGGGCGCCCCGCGTGGCCGATGCACTGGGCCGCATCCAGATCAATTACAAGAAACCCGTGGTGGACGTGGAAGACGGAATCGACAACACCACGAGCGGCCCGGCGGTAGTCTTCACCGTGAATCCCGCGGCAGCGGCCAAGGCGGGGTTCACGACCGACCAGCTCACCACGGTTGCCGCCTCGATTGTGGACGGCGAACCCGCCACCGCGCCCATGATTATCGACGATAAACCCTACACACTGCGCGTGCGTTACCCGACCTCGAGCCGCTCTTCGCTCGAAGCCATGAACAACACGGTGATCGTCAATGCGAACGGCGGATCGGCAACACTCGGTTCCGTCTCCACGTTTACAGAAGTACCTGGCCAAACGGAAATTCTCCGCGACAATCTGCAGCAGGAGAAGGAAGTCACGGGGCGGCTTGAGGGCATCGACTTGGGAAGGGGCGTTGCTGCCGTGCAAAAAGCAGTAAACGATTTGCACCTGCCCCCGTCGATTCGCGTGGCCTACGGCGGCACTTACAAGGAACAGCAGAAATCGTTCCACGATCTGGTTGTGGTGCTTCTACTCGCGTTGGTGCTGATATTCCTGGTGCTTCTGTTCGAGTTCCGGTCGTTTTCGGCGCCGCTTGCCATTTTATCTTCGGCGGTCCTTTCAACTTCTGGAGTGTTTTTTGCCCTGTATATAACGCGCACCGATTTCAATGTTGCGTCCTTCATGGGGTTGATCATGGTGCTCGGGATCGTGGCTAAGAACGGAATTCTCCTGCTCGACGCCAATCAGAAGTTCCTGGGCGTGGGATTCGCGGCGGAGGAAGCCATGATCCAGGCCGGACGCCGCAGGCTGCGTCCCATCGTCATGACAGCTATGGCGGCGGTGGCGGGTATGCTACCGTTGTCCGTCGCGAACTGGTTCGGGCTTGGAACTGGTTCTCAAATGCTGCAACCGCTGGCCATCGCGGTCATCGGCGGAATCCTGATCTCGATGGTATTGTCTCTGATCATTACACCGGCCATTGAGTACTATCTGACGCATAACAAAGAAGCGGCAGTGAGCGAAAGCACGCCGGTCGCAGTGCGGTGAGACTGTACGGCAGCAATGAAACTTATCGTATGAGGAAGACGTATTATTGATTCAGAACCCGGGAAGTAGCTTACTGCTCAAACGAAACCATAAGGAGATGCTTCGCATGTTACGACAAAAGTTGGCAGGTTGGTTGCGCCGGACAAGCCCCATGTTGATTCTGGCGTTGATTGCCGGAGCGATTGTGTATGCCGCTCCGCAGGCGGGCGGCTATAAAGTCGTCAAGAGAATGCAAATCGGGGGAGACGGCGGGTGGGATTACATGTTGATCGATCCGCCCACGCACCGGCTGTTCGTCGCCCGCGGATCGCACTTCCAGGTGGTGGATGTTACTTCACAGAAAGTGATCGGCGACATTGAGATCGCCAATTCCAAGAACTCTCATGGCATCGCTCTGGCCACGGATTTGGGAAAAGGATTTACGAGCAACGGAGACGCCAACACCGTGTCCGTAGTCGATTTGAAGACGTTGAAAGCTACCTCCGTGATCGACATCCCCGGAAAAGATCCCGACTCGATCCGGTACGATCCCGCCACCAAGCGAGTCTTCACCTTTAACGGAAAGAGCATGGACTCAACGGTTATTGATGCAACTTCCGGGAAAGTCATCGGCACGGTCAAGCTCGGCGGCAAACCGGAGGAGGCCGTTCTCGATGGAAGTGGAAACATGTGGGTCAACCTCGAGGACAAGAGCTCCATCACGGAATTCGACACGAAATCCTACGCCATCAAGGGAACGTGGCCGCTTGCGCCATGCGACGGACCTTCCGCGATGGCATACGATGCCGGGCACAAGCGGATTTTCGTGGCTTGCGACAAGGTGATGGTCGTGGTGAGCGCGGAAAACGGAAAAGTGGTTGCTTCCCCGCCGATTGGCGGCGATCCTGATGGTAACGGTTACGATCCGGGTACGGGAATGGCATTTGCCTCCTGCCGCGACGGCTTTGTTTCCGTCATTCACCAGGATTCAGCGGACAAGTACACGGTAGTTGGGAATATCAACACACAGGTCGGCACCCGCACGATGACGCTGGACCCCACAACGCACCGCGTGTATACGGAGACCTCGGATTTCAAACCCGCGGCGGCTCCAACGCCGGACAATCCGCGGCCACGTCCTACACCGATCGCCGGGTCGTTCGTGATTCTGGAAATCGGGCAGTAGCTACTTAAAAACAAGAACGCGCCCTCGGCTCTAACGAGCCCGGGGCGCGTTTTGTTTTGGAGTGGATGACATCGCACTGAGTGGCGCGGGCTTCAGCCTGCGGGGGTTCGAGATTGCAAGGACCAAAACCCACAGACTGAAGTCTGTGCTACTTTTTTCCTTTTGTGACCAGCTTCTGCACGCGCCAGTTGTTCATGTCGGCGATGTAAATCAAGTCATCGGACGGACAGGCGAGACCGTGCGCCCAGTTCAGTTCGCCCAGTTCGTGGCCGGATTCGCCCCACACGCCGAGAATTTTTCCTTCCGGCAATTGAAGCTTGTAGAGGCGGCCGGGCTCGGCGTCGGTCGTGTACAGATACTGAGGCGTGGTGTTGGTGATGCAAATGGTCCACGGCGCGGTTTCATCCGGGCGGTCCACGGGCAGGTTGCCCAGGACGGGGTGGCGCATCTTGTCGTAGGGCACATTCAAGAAGATGAATTTCTTGAAATTTCCATCCAGGTCGAAGACCTGAATGCGGCGGTTGCCCCGATCGGCTACATACACGTTGCTGTCGCGGTCGATGCCGATGTTGTGCGGATTCTTGATTTGACCGGGATTTTCGTTGGCGTGGACCCCGCCCGTTCCCGGCCCTCCCCACTGCTTGATCCAGTTCCCATGCTTGTCGAACTTGGCGATGCGCGAATTGAAATAGCCGTCGCCGACGTAAATATTGTCGTCTTTGTCCCAGGTGACGTCGGTTGACCCGTTGAAATAACCGTCCACGGGCGTGGGCGGAGGATCGGCGCGGCGGTAGCGAGGCTGGTCCGGCCCTTCGTCGCGGCGCCCGAGGTTCATCAGGACGTATCCGGCGGGGTTGAACTTGATGACGGACATCGCCGCCTTATCCACGACCCACAGGTTGTCGTATTTGTCGAAACGGACTGAGTGCGCGTAGGCCAGCCCGTACACCCCCCGGCCGATCTCGCGAACATACTTGCCGTCGGCATCGAATTCGAAGATTTGCGTCGTTGCATTCCCGTAGACCGGGCCCGCCGTCGCCGTGCCGGGATGATTCAGGACGATGATGTGGCCTTTGGAATTCACGGCCACGCTCAGGACTTCTCCCAAATTCTGATCGACCGAATACTTCAAGGGGTTTGGTACGGACTCGAATGGCAGAGCCGGCACGCTCGGTCCTTCCTGAGCGAATACCGGGGCAGCCAACAGGACAAGCAAAGCGATCACGGGGAGCGGTTTCATGGAGCCTCCAAACCAGCCAAATGAATTCATCAGGCTGGACATTTGCACAAAGCGTGTTTGGTATATACTCTCGATCAGCAACCCAAGTCAAAATCGCATTTTCAATCAGGAGCAAACGCCAATGAAAATTTCATGGATTCGACGCGCCCTTGCTGTGCCTGCGGCCTTGTTGGTTTTGTCGCTCATCGGGGCGGTCTCGGCACGAGCCCAGGCGCCTGTCGACGACAGCAAGACGGTAGTCAAGGCGAACAAGATCACGGACAATTTCTACACGGTGGACGGCCGTGGCGGCACGATCGGCGTGCTCGTCGGCCCTCAAGGGACATTCATGGTAGACACGCAATTCGCTCCGCTCACCGACCGGATCGTGGCGGAAATTAAGAAAATTTCGCCGAACCCGATTCGCTTCGTGGTCAACACGCACGTGCATCCCGATCACACCGGCGGCAACGCCAATATGGGCAAGATGGGCGCGACGATCTTCGCGCGTGACGAATTGCGGGATCGGCTGATGAATCCCAACCCCGGCGCGAATGGCCAGCCGGGCACGCCCTCTCCGGAGGTCGGGCTTCCAGTCGTCACTTATGAAAACAAAGTCACGTTTCACATGGACGGAGAAACTGTGGATCTGATTCCCATCCGGAAGGCTCACACTGACGGCGACACGATGGTCTACTTTCACAACGCGGACGTGATCATGACGGGCGATTTCTACCGCTCGATCGGATATCCGAACATCGATCGCGCGAACGGCGGAAGCCTCGACGGGATGCTCGCCGGCCTCGCCCAGATCGTCGCACTCGCGGGACCGAATACGAAGATTATTCCCGGCCATGGACCGACGGTTGACAGGAATGCCGTCGCCGCGCATCGGGATATGATCCTTGGAGTGCGGAACGAAGTTGCGAAGCTCGTGCAGCAGGGGAAGACGGCGGACGAGGTTGTAGCCGCGCATCCTACTTCCACTTTCGATGCGAAGGTTGCGCCGGCCGCTCCTAACGGGGATCGAGCGGCGGACCGGTTCGTCGGGCAGTTGTACGCCGAACTCAAACCGTCCAAGTAACTCGCCGCGGCGCGAAATGCGCTTGCGACTTGTGGATCTTCCAGTGGCACAGGCTTCAGCCTGTCGGGGTTTGGTCTTGCTAGGACCAAACCCCACAGGCTGAAGCCTGTGCCACTTAAAGCCACTCACCCTATGCCACCCCTCATACTTGAATCATTGCAATCGCTGAAAGACTACGTGGGCCGCGAAATCGCCACGACCGATTGGCTGCCCGTAACGCAGGAGCGCATCCTGCAATTTGCCGAAGCGACGGGAGACCGGCAATGGATTCACGTCGATCCCGAACGCGCACGGCGCGAATCTCCGTATGGCGCTACGATCGCGCACGGCTTTCTGACGCTGTCCTTGCTGAGCCATTTCATGAGGGAGGCGATCCAGTTGCCAGGCAACGTGCGGCAGACCATCAACTATGGCCTGAATCGCGTTCGTTTCCCGGCGCCTGTTCGCGCCGGCGAGAAGATTCGCGCGCGCGTTCGCTTGCAGTCGTGCAGGGAGTTGCCCGGCAGCGTTGAGGCGGTCTTTGAAATTACGATCGAAACGGAGGGCGCCGAAAAACCGTGCTGCGCCGCCGAATGGATCTTGCGTTACTATTTCTAGCAGAGCTTGGCGGACGCACTAGGAATGCCGGTTTCAATTTCTCTTAAGCGAAATCTTCGTGCCAAGGACCACCCAAGCCAGATCCAGAACGTACAGCGCGATAACGACATTGCCGAGCCTCATCGACGTTGCATTCCGCGGCATGAGTTGAATGGCCCCCCAAAGCAAGAACGTCGCCGCGAGGAGCGCGTTTTTCAGAAATTCCCCCAAGCGCGGACGGATGATCGGTTGCAGAATCAGGAACGATGCGCCCACCAGCAGCAAGGGCGCAGCTGAAATCACTGCTGCCGAGAGCCCGGGAGGGGTCCATATTTTCGCATCGCCTATAAGCAACCCTATGCCGGCTGCCAGCGCCAAGACTGCCAAAACATAGCTGATCCATCGCAAGATAGTATTCAACATTAACAAAGACTGTACCCTCGCTCCGATTTGACATTCAATTTTATTGCCCGACTTCGCATCACGCGCGCCAGCTTGCGCGGAATCGATGCGGAGGCGCGCCTTCAGAAAAATATAGTGCGCCAGCCATAAATAAGTCGTGAAGAAAAAGTAGTTTATTTTGTCATTCCGAACGAAGCGAGGAATCAATCCGCGATCTCACTCCGTGAACGAAAGGGAGTTTCCTCGCTTCGCTCGGAATGACAAAAAACGTGGGGCCTTTCTTCCGCGCCCTGTGAAACCGCGCTAAACAAAAACTATCAGTGAGGTGGCTTCTAGACTGCATAACGAGGGAATACTCCGCGGACCCTCTCTCACGATTGGAACGATTCTGGTATCCTCGTAGAGGTGCCCAGCAAACCGATTTGCTTGATTTTCGTGTGGATGATCGCGGCCGCCCAGGTATTTTCGGCGCGGACGCAATCGACGCAGACTCCGGCAGTGCCGGCCCAGTCCGCGCCCCAAACATCGGCGCCGGTCACGCAGCAAACGCCCACGGCGCCGGCGCAGCCGGCGCCAGAGCCGCCGGCTCTCCCGCAAAAAACATTGGCCGTGGTCATTCTCGATCCGGCGCACGGCGGCGCGGACCCGGGCGCGCGCGGATCGTCGGGCCTCGCAGAGAGCGATGTGGTCCTCAGCTACGCGCGGCTGGTGCGCATTTCTCTGGAGGCGCAGGGAATCCGCGTCATCCTCACGCGCCAGGCGAATGACGACCCTTCTTTCGACGATCGTTCGAAACTGGCAAACGCGCAGCGCGGCGCCGTATTTATCACCCTGCACGTTTCGTCCACGGGCCAGCCGGGTACGGTGCGCGTGTATTCCCTGCCGCAAATGATGGGGTCACAAAGCGCGGCCAACGCGCCCCGCACGGGACTTTTGCCCTGGGACCGCGCGCAATTCAAATTTATCGATCAGAGCCGCAGGCTGGCCGAGCTGATTCAGATTCAAATGGCGCAGCGCTTTCGCGGCTCGTCGGAAACTCCGTTCGAAGCGCCTGTGCGGCAATTGCGAACGGTGGGAGCGCCCGCGGTGGCCATCGAAGTATCGAGCGTCAGCGTGCCGGACCGCGCCCCGCTCGATCAGATGGGACCCGGGCTGGCGGATGGAGTGGCGCGCGCGGTCGCCGCGTTTCGAACGATCTATGAATCGGGAGGCAAGTAGGGCCGTGTCGAAGGGACTCAAAACGACGATCGTGATCCTCGCCGCCATGGTGGCGCTGGGCCTCATCACGCTGCCGGGATTGCGCGAGGCCGTGCAGCGGCTGCGCAGCACGCCCAGGACCGAGGAGCAGGCACGCCGCGAAGTGATGCAGGAACCGATCTCGACGCCGACCGACGTAGAAGTGCGCGCGCAGATGTATTGGCTGGCGGCGGGTTCCCCGCCCTCGCTGGAACCCACGGCCATTCAGCTTCCACTTTCCGCCGACCCCGTGGAGCGCTCCAAGCAGCTTCTGGACGCGCTGATCGCGCGGGCGCCCGCTCCGGAAAAGCGGACATTGCCCGCGGAAGCAAGCCTGTTGGCTTTCTACATTCAGCCGAACGGGACGGCCATCGCGGATTTCTCGGACGAAATTTCATCCGGAATGCCGTCAGGAATTCTCAGCGAGCAGTTGGCGGTGCAATCGATTGCGCAGACGCTCGGCGCAAACGTGAGCGGAATCAAGCAATTGAAAATTCTCGTCCACGGTCAGGAAGCGGAGACGCTTGCGGGGCATCTGGATCTCTACGGACTGATTCCTGTTCCCTCGCTCGCGCCAGCGGCTGCTCCTGCGTCCGCGGTTCCAGCCGCGGCCTCCCCAAAAACTCCTGTCACAGCGGGCACAGCGCAAACGAAACCATCAGGGTCTGGGCCGACGGCTGCTCCGCCGACGCCAGGAAAACTAGCCTCGCATTAGTCCGGATTTCTTACGCCATTTGATCGTGCGATCGATGCAGATGCGCGGAGGTATTTAGTAGCACAGACTTCAGTCTGTGGGGGTTCGCTGAGTGACCCCGGGCCGCCCGCGTCAGCCAATATTGAATCGCCAGCCAAGATCAGTTGGAACTCCACAGACTGAAGTCTGTGCTACCTCCAAGTCCATAATTTTGAGCGAGAACGGGAAACGCCTCGCGCACTATTACGCGTCAAGCAGGAAAGAATTGTAAATTGGCCGAGCCGCTAGACGAGCGGGCCGGGCCTGCTCTTGTAGCGCTTCCCGATGGCGTCGGCGCTCATGTAGGCGAGCGCCTGGATGGTGAGCGTCGGGTTGAAGCCGCTCATGGATGGAAATGTGGAGCTGCCGATCACGAAGAGGTTCGGGATGTCCCACGTCTGGCCGTAGCGATTCACCACCGAAGTTTTCGGATCGTTGCCCATGCGCGTGCCGCCTTCGTGGTGCGCTCCGGGGGCGCCCGGGCTCAGGGCTCCGCGCCACACTTTCGTCGCGCCCATGGCGTGGCCGATCCCTTCCATCTTCTGCATGAGAAATTCGACGCGCGCGCGTTCGTTCGGGCGCCGCCAGTCGTAGGTCACGCGCGGGGCCGGCATGCCGTACTGGTCGCGCACGTTTGGATCGAGGTCGATGGTCTGATCGGCGTAGGCGAGGTTCTCGGTCTGCGCGTTGATGGCGCCGTAACGAGAGAAGTACTTCCCGAGGAAATCGCGGTACGCCGCGCCCCACTTTGGCGTGCCGGGAGGCGGGTCCATGCTCATGGCCGTGCCAATCGGGCCGGCCTCCAGATCGGCGGGACCGATTGAAATTTGCGCGCCGCGAATGAAACCCGCGCCGCTGTGATCGAAATTGTCGGCGTTGAAATCGTCGATCGTATGTTTCTGCGCGCTCGGCCCCATGTAAATGTTGACGAACCGGTCGTCGTACGCGGCGAAAACTTTCGCCATGATGTGCGCCATGACGTGCTTGCCCAACTGGCCGCTTGAATTCGCCAGGCCGTTCGGGAATTTGTCTGTCTTGGAAAGCATCAGGAGGCGCGTGTTGTCGTAGATGAAGGGAGAGAGCACAACGATCTCCGCCTCGATCGTATTGTCCGAGCCGTCGGGACCGTAGTATGACACGCCGGTCGCGCGCCCGCTGTTGTCCGTATTCACGTGGTAACACATCGTGCCGGAAAGCAATTTGAAATTGCCGGTGGCATCCGCCTCGGGAAGCTTGGTCACGAGGATGCTCGACTTCGCGCCCACGTGGCAGCCGAACGACTGGCAGAAGCCGCAATAGGTGCAGCTCGCGCGGTCGTGATACGGCTGGGAAATAATCGCGCGCGGCGAAGAGAACGGGTGGTAACCCAGCTTGCGGGCTCCCTCGGCGAACAGCACGCCCGATTGATCGTCAAGCAACGGCGGAAGCGGATAGTCGCGCTTTCGCGGGGCCTCGAACACGTTGCCGCCATCGATTTTTTTGCCCTGCAAATTGCCCGCTTTGCCGGACACGCCCAGTTCGTATTCGGCCTGATCGTAGAACGGCTCGAGGTCGGCGTATGAAAGCGGCCAATCGGCGAGCGAGGAATCTTCCGGAATGGCCGATGCGCCGTAGCGCTCGATCGTATGAGACCGAGCGCGGAAATCGTCCTCGTGCATGCGCCAGGAGAGGGTGCCGTAGTGGACAGTGCCGCCGCCCGCCTGGTTGCCGTAATTGAGAATTGTCATTGGGTGCGCGGTGGCGCTCGCATTTGGCCGCCAGGTGACGGGCTGGCGCTTCCAGTTCGGGCGAAGATCCTGCCGCTGGAAATATCGCAATTCATCGTGCGGGTTGAAGTCCGCGGTGGTGAGGCGCGGGCCGCGCTCGAGGCCGATGACTTTCATTCCCGATTTTCCAAGCTCGGCTGCGAGAATACCGCCCACCGCGCCCATGCCGACGATGACGACATCTGTTTTTTCGATTGCCATGGCTATCCTCTCCCCACTGGGCCTTTGGCCGCTATTTGCAGTCCCACGATGGGCGAGCGCGTAAACTCCTGTTTGCTCTGAAGGTCCGTCGGCGTGAAAATCGCCTGCGCGCCGGGAAAGCCGACCAGACGCCACCCGGCGAAGTCCTTGTTGCCGCCATAGAGCGGATCGGCGAACATCCCTTCCATGGTGTGCGTCCGAAGGATGCTGAAGAACTCCCGGGCAGTGGGATAGGTGAACCCGGTTGCCTTGTCGCTTTCGAGCGACGCGATCACTTCGTCCTGTTGTTCCGGGCTGAGCCGCACGAATGGCTCTTTATGAGTGCCGCGGCAGTACGCTTCGAGCTGGGCCAGGCCGCGCCGGTAGAAATCCTGCAGCTCGGCGTATGCGCCGGAGAGAGCGAGATCAATGTAATTGAGGACGTCGGCGTCGCGCGCTCCCGGCTTGCCGGGCGCGCTGGGCATGATCCGTTCGGTAAACGCGGCGATCGTGGCGGCGTCGGCATGGTTGAAAAACGCGCCATGCTCACTGCCGCTCGGATGCTGCGCGCCGGGAGTTGCGGCGGCGCCTTCCATTTGCTCGTGAGTCTGGGCGATCGCGTCAGGAACGAGACCCGCTCCCGCAGCGGCTCCCGCGCCAACCGCCGCGCGCACTAAGAATGCGCGGCGAGATGCATCGTGTTTGGTCATGGTTGTCGCACCCTTTTCTGGCCACAAACCGATATTCTGTGGATGACTTCCGAACTGAAGTGAACAATATCAATTTTTTGGGGCAATGTCATTGGCCACGGTCAGGAAAATTGCACGCTGGCAACTCCTGTCTGTGGTTGACAGTCGCGCTGGCGGCGGGCAAACTCGATCGCCATGTCACGAGGAGGAAACTTGCGAAGCGACGGACGCGCGCACGATCAGATACGCCCGGTCAAGATGACGCCGGACTTCATTACCAGCGCCGAAGGGAGCGTGCTGATCGAGATCGGGAACACTCGCGTGATTTGCACGGCGACGGTGGATGATGGCGTCCCTTCCTTCCTGAAGGGCCAGGGGAAGGGCTGGGTAACGGGCGAGTACGGCATGCTTCCGCGCGCGACCGAGCAGCGCACGGCGCGCGAATCCATGCGCGGAAGGCCGTCGGGGCGCACGCTGGAAATTCAGCGGCTGATCGGGAGATCCCTGCGGGCGATCATCGACCAGGAAAAGTTGGGAGAAAAAACCGTGTGGCTCGATTGCGACGTGATCCAGGCCGACGGCGGAACGCGCACGGCTTCGATTACGGGCGCCTATGTCGCGCTGACTTTGGCGATGGAGCGGCTCGTCGCGGCGGGCATGCTGAAGGCGGTTCCGCTGACCGATTCCGTCGCGGCGACGAGCGTCGGCGTGGTGGACGGCGTCGCGCTCCTGGACCTCGCGTATGAAGAGGATTCCCGCGCCGAGGTCGACATGAACGTGGTAATGACCGGAAGCGGAAAATTTGTCGAGGTACAGGCTACGGCCGAAGGGCAGCCGTTTGGCGGCGCCGAGTTGCAAGACCTGCTGGGGCTCGCGGCGGCCGGAATCCGCCGCATGACTGAGTTTCAATCCAAGCTCGTTCAAACCGATTTCCGTGCACGCGCAAGGTAAAACTCTCCGATTGTACGTGGCTTCCTCGAATCCGGGGAAGCTGCGGGAATTTCGCGCGCTGGCCGAGCCGGCCGGCGCGGCCGTCGATCTTGCGTTCATTCCCATCTTCGATTCCCTGGACGTATTTGAGGAAATTTGGCCGACCATCGCGGAAAATGCGGCGGGGAAAGCGCTGCACTACAGCCGGTTTGCCGAGGGAGTCGTGATTGCGGATGATTCAGGGCTGGTCGTGCCAGCGCTCGGCGGCGCGCCGGGCGTGCATTCCGCGCGCTATGCCGGGCCGGACGCCTCGGACGCGGAGCGCGTTCAGAAAGTTCTCGGCGAAATGCGCGGGAAAAAAGGGGAAGACCGGCGAGCTCGATTTGTATGCGTGGTGGCCGTGGCCGAATCGGGAAAAATGCGCGGACTGTTTTCCGCAGCCGCGGAAGGAATTCTTTTGGAGGAGCCGCGGGGACATGACGGATTCGGCTACGATCCGATTTTCTACTTCCCTGCTCTCGGAAAAACGTACGCCGAAATTTCGCGTGAAGAAAAAAACCTGCACAGCCATCGCGGGAAGGCGTTTCACAAGGCTCTCAATTTCCTTCTGGGTGCTCATTCGGCGTGACGAGTCTGGGCGAGAACTCGGTCTGGGTTTATGTAGCGCCCGCCTTCAGGCGGGCATTTGCTCGAATCTAAAATGTCAACCTGAAGGTTGGCGCTACAATAGCCCGGCAAAGAACTTCCGTGCGGACGGTGAAATTAAGACACCCTGATGAAAAACCAAAAAACCAAGGCTAAAAAGATAGCCGCACGATCCAAGAAAGGATCGAAATCCTCCTCGCCGGCACGGAAAGAGAGAGCCTCTCGGTCGAGCGTCGCAAATCCAAAGGCTGCGGGAACAAGTCCGCAGCGCGTGAGCGCGATTCTGCAAAGGCTGGATGAAGCGTATCCGAACGTGACCTGCGCCCTCGAGCACCACACTCCGTTTCAATTGCTGATTTCCACGATTCTATCGGCGCAATGCACGGACGAGCGCGTCAACCTGGTCACCAAAACGCTCTTCGTCAAATATCGCACGCCAAAAGATTTCGCGTACGCGAATCCGGCGGAACTCGAGCAGGACATCCGGCCCACGGGCTTTTTCCGCAACAAGACCAAGTCCATTATCGGCGCGGGCAAAAAAATCGTGGAAGAGTTTGGCGGCGAGGTGCCGCGCACGATGGACGAGCTGCTGACGCTGCCGGGAGTGGCGCGCAAGACGGCCAACGTCGTCCTCGGTACGGCGTTCGGCATCGCGGTCGGAGTGGTGGTGGATACGCATGTGATCCGGCTCTCGAACCGGCTCGACCTTACCCGCAACACCGATCCGAAAAAAATCGAGCAGGACTTGATGCAAGTCATTCCACCGGAAAAATGGGTGTTATTTTCTCACCAGCTGATCTGGCACGGCCGCAAAGTCTGCCAGGCGCGCAAACCCAGATGCGCCGAATGCAACATGGAACCTCTCTGCTACGCGAAAGACAAGACCGTCTAACCCACTTTTCACACGGATGACGACTCCCGGGAACGCCATTCTCCTGAATGGCGTCAGGCAAATTGCCAATCTGAAGATTGGCGTTCCCGGGCTGCCCTTTTCGCCGCATGGCTTCGCCCATTGTATGGACGGCCTGCGTCCGGTTGGCTATAGTCGCTTTCATGCAGATTTTGTCGGGGAAGGACGCAGCAGAGCAAATCGCGGGCATCATCCATCCGAAATATCAAGTGCATGGATTTTCCGTTCATCTCACGGTGCGGAAAATTTGCGCCATCGATCCGGCGGGAAAGCTGGATTTCGGCGGCGGCGAATACGTCCCCGCCGGGCGGGTGGAAATCGCGCCGCGGCAGCTTCGCCCGGAGGATAATTATCTTTGGTGGGAATTGGACAGAGATACTTATTTCGTCGAATGCAATGAAACGATCAGCCTCGCGTCGGACCAGATCGCTCTGATCGAGCCTGAAGACCGGCTGTTGCGGGCTGGAGCGTGGCACGCGCCGCTCTTTGTGCGCGGGCACGTGGACCCGGTGGAATTGCTGCTGACCGTCGGAGTCCTGCAGTTGCGGGTGAAGGAAAACGCGCGGATCGCGCGTGTGCGCCTGTTCCGCATTGACGAAGAGCTCAAATCCAGACGAACGCCGCGCAAGAGAAGTTCCTCGAAACCCAGCCGGTCAAGACGCAAGTAACTTGCATTTTCAATTCATCTGTTCACATGAGCTTTCTTGACGGGGAATGATTTCCGTGGTGCAGGCTTCACAGGCTGCGGAAAAAACGGCCCACGCTTTTTGTCGTTTCGAGCGAAGCGAGGAATCTCTCTTTCTTTTTGTGAAGTCAAATCGAAGAGAGATTCCTCGCTTCGCTCGGAATGACAAAATAAAAACTTTTTTCGCACTCAGTTCAGACTGTGCGGGTTCGTCCTTGCAAGGACCAAACCCCACAGGCTGAAGCCTGTGCTACTTGGCGACCCGCGCGGCGATCAGGGGTGGTTATAAACCGGGCTGCTATTCGCGGGCGGGATGTAGTCTTGCCCGTATTTGTTTTTATGTTCGAGGGTGAAGTTGGGATTCTCAACGACGCGAACGGGTTCCAGAGATCGCGTTGCGTCGGAAATTGTCACCGTTCGGCCCGCGGCCTTCAAATCTTCCGGCAGGCTGCGCTCATACCATACATTCAACTGGTAGCGGCCATCGGGAACATTGGGGATGGTCACCCGGCCATTTCGATCCGACATGCCGAAGTACGGCGTGTCGACCGCGACGACCGCGCCGCTCATTTCCGGATGAATGTTGCAGAAGAGAAAGCTTACGCCGGGACGGTCGAAATGAACGATCTTGCTGGAGCCCGCCTCGTAAAATCCCAGGTCAAATCGTTTGCCGTCGAACAGCGAGAAAACATTGTGCAGGAAGGGATCCTTGTTGGGAAATTGGACCGGCGTACCCACCCGGATGACCAATACGTGAGGATCAAAACTCTTGTTGATCTGCGCGATTTGCGGCGAAGGACGGCCCGACATTGGCGGCGGAACGGCGCCTTCCCCCGATGCGAGCGGCGTAAACCAAATCACGATGTTCGACAAATCGGCGGATTCCTTGGCCGCGGACGGCTTTTTCGCCGTTTGGGGATTTACGATTTCCACTTTGACCGTGACGGGCGGCAGCCCGGTCTGGGCAAGCAAGGCGCATGCCCCGAAGCAAACGAGCGCGAGGATCGCGATTCGCCGAATTGGTTGAAACTTCCGCACTAAAAAATATACCCCAGGCTCAGGTTGATCTGATGGGCGCTGTTCGAGCCGTTGTCGAGCACCGTGGAATTCAGGTAACGATATTCAGTAGAGAATAGTATGTCCGAGCGGATTTGGTATATGAAATTCACCAGTGGGCTCAGATTCCTGGTGTACAAGCCGGGATATAGGGTATTCGCATTGTACAGCCGAATTCACGGGCGAACGGATTATCGGAGCCAAATGCGCCATTGATCTCAAAATTGGATTTCACCTTGAATTTCAATTGCGCCCAGCCTCCCATCGAATCAAGCCCGCGAACCGTTGTGGCCGGGGTATTAAACAAGCCGTTGATCAGGACGCTTTGTCCGATCCCGCCGCCAATTCCGCCCACGGAACGGCCTCGATAGAACGCGCCGGTAAGTTCGAAGCGCTTCCCCAGAGGCAGCGTCAGATCGGCAGTCCCGGCCCATCCATCGACATTCCGGCTGAATCCCCAGTCCTGGCGCCCATAGTATCCGCCAGCCCCGACCGTGAAATCCTGGCCAAACATGCGGTGGGTCCACGAGACACGTGCGGCAAAGGCCGGCTGGCCCGATTCCTCGCCCCAGCTGGGATAGCGGTCAAACACATCCGGCGGAATATCGCCCGTGAGGCTATCAAGAATTCCTCCCTGAAAGGAGAGGCTGGAAGCGTCGGACAAAACGACGCGATGCTCGACGCGGACTTGTGGCGTCCAGGCCCACAAATTCCCCGAATAGGAGAGCGCCGGGATTGCAAGGGTCGCAAGCGACGTGGGGGCCAGCGGGGCAAAGAACAAGCGGTCCTGGCCGGCGACGATGGAAGTGTTGGCCCAATCCAGCCGCACGATTGCGGTACGCATTCGAACGAGTCCCATCCAGGCACCGTTCGGAGCGTCTGGAAATCCACCGCCGAAATCGAGATTCACATCGGCGCTGGTGCGCGCACCGGCGATGTCCGGGCCGAAAGCTTGGAGCCTGATTTGCGATTGGCGCAGCGTTCCACCAAATGCTCCCGCGGAAGCATTCGGCGCCTGTGACTGCTCCGATAAAGCGAGCTCCGGAAAATCCAGGTTGTCCACGGTCCCGCGGTTTTCGAACAGATTCAGGAGGACGATGCCGGAAAGGCGCAGCCGGTACTTCGATCCGCTTTCGACCTTGGTCTGGTACTGGTCGTTGATCTTGCCTTCCATGACCTGCTGGTCTTCTTCCAATTTGGCGATGCGATCCGCGGAAGTCTGCGATTGCGGCGCAGCAACAGAGGACGACGATGCGGGCTGCGCAGCAATTTCTTTCGCCGCGGGCGCCGAGTATGGATTCAGCGGTCCGCTCGCGGCAGGAGGTCCTTGTGCTTTCACGAGATTCAACTCCCGCCGAAGCTCTCGCGCCTCCGTGCTCGCGCGCTCTTGCTCCATTCGCAGATCGCCTAGCTGCGAGTTGAGCGTCAGCACCTGGGCTTGGAGACCGCGCACCAGGTCGGAGAGCGCGCGGATTTCCGCCGGCACTTCCGAAGCAGATGGATTGGACGAGGCCGCGCTGCGGACTTCCTGTCCGTGTGCTACAACCGGCGGCAAACATAGAAAAACGGCGGCCGCACAAATTCTCAGAGTTAATTTCGGGTAGCCCGTGCCCTGCATGTCTGCCTCCTTGAATGCCCCGAATATAATGCCTCAAGGCGGCAAGCCCGAGCAGAAATGGGGGCATCTAGGTAACGTGAAGTTCGCTGTCCTCGCGAGCCGGCGTGGCCAGGGGCCGCGCGAGAGCTTCGCGGACAATTTCAACCAGGGAAGCCGGAGAAAAGGGCTTTTGCAGAACGGGTGCTTCCGGAAATCCCTTGCCCAAGTCGCCCCTGGAAAATTCGGAATAGCCGGACATGAACGCGACGCGGATGTCCGGCCGGATTGCTTTCAGTTGCACCGCGAGTTCATCTCCGCTCATCTTAGGCATGACCATATCGCTGAGCAGGAGGTGAATCACACCCGGATAGCGGCGGGCGACGTCCAATGCTGCGTGGCCTTCTCCGGCTTCGAGAACGTTATATCCTTTGACGCGCAGGAATTGGCAAGCCAGCTCCCGCACGCCCGCTTCATCCTCGACAACCAGAACCGTTTCGCTCCCTCGCGGGATCGGAGAGTTTTTTTCCTCGGGATCGGCGCTTGCTGCTTTTCCCGCAGCTTGCGGAAGGTAAATCTCAAACGTCGTGCCCGCGCCAGGTGAACTGTCCACCCAAATAAAGCCACCGCTCTGCTTTACGATGCCGTACACCGTCGCCAGCCCCAGCCCCGTCCCTTTCCCGAGTTCCTTGGTCGTAAAGAAAGGTTCAAAAATGTGGGTTTTGGTTGCCTCGTCCATTCCATGCCCCGTGTCGCTGACGGAGAGCAGGATGTACTGGCCGGGAGTCATCGGCTGCCGTTTCGCGGCCTCGGCCTCGTTCACCGAAACGTTGGCCGTCGAGACCGAAAGCTTGCCGCCCCTCGGCATGGCATCGCGCGCGTTGGCGGCCAGATTCAAGATCACCTGCTCGACTTGTCCGGGATCGGCCTTTACCGAAGCTAATTTCGGATCGGGCGAGAACGAATACTCGATGTGCTCGCCGATCAGGCGCGGGATCATCTTGCCCAACTCTGAAACGACACCGTTCAAGTCGATCACGCGCGGCTGCAGGACTTGCATGCGGCTGAAGGCCAGCAACTGGCGCGTCATGGAAACCGCGCGGCCGGAGGCCTTCTGGATCTGTTCCACACACTTCTGGTGAAAAGCGTCCGCGCCTTCGCGGTCTTTGAGCAGATCGCTGTTGCCACGGATGATCGTCAGCAAATTATTGAAATCGTGCGCGACTCCGCCCGCCAGCCTGCCCACGGCTTCCATTTTGTGGGCCTGCCGCAATCGTTCCTCGAGCTGCTTTTGTTCCTGCTGCGTGCTTTCCAGACTGGCGCGCATCCGGATAAACGCGTCGGTGACTTCCGCGACTTCATCGCCGCCCCGCGTATCGAGCGGATAGCTGAAATCGCCCTGTCCCAGGGCGCGAACGCCGGCAACGAGGCCGGCCAGGGGCTTTGTATATGTATGCGAAATCCAGAAAACAAGCGCGCTGCCCGCCAAGATGCTGAATAAGCCCAGGCCCATCAGGACATGATTCAATCCGCCGAGAAACAACGTGGCCTTGTCGAAGGATTTCAAGACGGTCAGAGAAACCTGAGGGCCGCCCTCCGGCGAAAGATTCACGGTCTTGGCGAGATACAGTTCGGAGCCGAGCTGAATTTCTTGCGTGCCATCGGAGGGACTTTGCGCGTGATCGTGGATCTGGCGCGCGAGTTCGGATTGCAGCGCGGTGCTCAGCGTGCTGGCGACAGGGGAGCCCTCAAAGTTGAACGCCACTTCGCTGGACGCAACGCTGGCAAATTCTTTGGCGGCGCGGGAATTGACTTCGTGGCCCACGGCGAGCAGACCAACCGTATTGTTCTGTGAATTCGAGCCAAAATAGATCGGCTGGATCCATACCTCGTACAAATGGCCGCCGCCGAACCACCAGCCCTTCGATTCGCTGCGATCGAGCGACTGGCGCAAGAGTCCCTGCGCGGTGCCGGAATCGAGACCGGAAGCGCTGGCGCGCAGTGCAACGACGCTGCCTGTGCGGTTCGCCAATACCAGCAAGTCGCTCCCGCTCAATTTCCAGACATCGGCGGAGGCATCCTCGATGGTCGCCGCGTCCTCTGTGGTCATCAGTGCGCGAACATTGGGCAGGTTGGCGAGCAGGGCCGCGGACCGGGTCAGGCTTTCTTCCTGCTGCGCCTGGAAGCTCTGATAGTTGGTTACGGAGTTACGGACGTCCTCGCGAATGTTTTCCCGGACTCGTTTCCGCACGCTATAGCTGACGATGAGGAGCGTAGCAGCGGTTAAACCGGCAGAAATCGCCAGGAGCGACAATAAGAATTTCGTTCGCAGACGAATATTGATCACGCGAGGCCCCCGGCTTTACGTCTGGCCCGGGCAGGAGAAGATCGACACGTGCGAAAGGAATGGACCCACCCGCATTTAATCTAACATTGCCGGACCCCGCATGCTCAGGCCGGAAATGGGGATGTTGTCGAATGAAATAGCGCTTCGATTGTGAAAGGGGGCGAAACGGCCCTCGCCTTCGCCGAGCACCGAAGGTCACATCGTCAGAACGACGCGGAACTGCGCGTTGCCGCTCATCATTCGCGCGTAAGCCTCGCCCGCTTTTTCGAGCGGATAGGTTTCAATCATGGGACGCACGCCGCTTAGTTCGGCGAAGCGCAGTGTATCCTCGGAATCGGCCGGCGTTCCCGCGGCCCAGCCTTGAATCGTCCGGCTTCCGGAAATGAGCTGCAACGGTGTGACTTCAATGGGTTCAAATGTCGCGCCGATGACCACGAGCTTGCCGTTCGGCCCCAGACCGTTGATCAGCTCGGACATCGCTTTCGAGTTTGGGGCTGTCGCCAGAATTACCTGTGCACCGCCCAGTTTTTGCAATGCCTCTGCTGCGTTCGTCGCCTTGCTATCGATGTACACGCTCGCTCCGAGTTTCTTTGCAAGCGGCGCGTTTTCGGACCCGCGTCCGATCGCCGCGATTTTATAACCAAATTTGTTGCCGAATTGAATGCCGAGGTGACCCAGACCGCCGATCCCCTGCACCGCGACGAGGTCGCCAGGCATGGCACCGCTGTGGCGCAGTGCGTTGTAGGTGGTAATTCCGGCGCAGAGCAGCGGCGCGGCTTCCACGTCACTGAGACTTTCCGGGATCGCGGCCAGTGCCTCCACGGGAGCCACCATATATTGCTGGTATCCGCCGTCATAAGTGATGCCCGGAATTTTCAGATTGCGGCAATTGCGAAAATCTCCGCGACGGCACGAGACGCATGTGTTGTCCTGGCCGCCGTGCCAGCCGACACCGACGCGCTGGCCCTGTTTCCACGCGGAAACGCCGTCGCCCAGTTCATGGATGATTCCCGCGACTTCGTGTCCGGGGACGCGCGGATACTGAATTCCGGGCCAAGCGCCTTCTTTCGTGAGCACGTCACTGTGGCAAACGCCACAGGCCTGCACCTTGATGAGCACGTGACCCGCGCCCGGCTTTGGAATTTCGCGCTCGACGATCTCGAAATCTCCTCCCGGCTTTGAAATTTGCGCCGCTTTCATTGGTGCGATTGCGAACTTTGTAGTTGCCACATTGCCTCCTTTGAAATCTCAATGATAGTGCTAGTTGTCTACCTTCCTGTTTGTTTATCTATTCGGACTTAGAGTGTATCTTCGCCGGGCGCTGTAGATCGTGTAACGCTGAAGTCCTTCGGACCGAAGCGCAAGTGTAGCAGGGAGCAATCCTAACGGACAAGATGACCACTCCCGCGTCGCTCTTTCAAGATTCTGGGACGCCTTAAGTGCGCGGCTCTGCGATGTCGCACCGTCCGAAAAGGCTCCTTCAATAGATTCTTGTTCCACGGCGAATGTATTTTGGGACAGCTTGCGCAAAACGAAGCCGATCGCCGCTGAAGACATATTCGCAATTTGCGGTAGAATTAAGGATGTTCGATATGTCGGGGCGTAGCGCAGCCTGGTAGCGCGCCTGCCTTGGGCGCAGGAGGCCTCCGGTTCAAATCCGGACGCCCCGACCAACCAATCAAGTTCAAAAGTTTGCGGCAACGAATGTCATGGCTATAGACTGAAATGGCTCTGGATCAAAGCCATTCCCGTTTAGATCTTGAAGCAGACGTGGGCGAACGGCTTGCAAATCTCAGATTGGATATGGCGTTGGGGTTCTTCGGATCGTGATCCAGCGCAATTCGGTGAACTCCTCGAGAGCTGCTTTCCCGCCAAACCGGCCCCACCCGCTGTCCTTCACTCCGCCGAAAGGCATCTGCGGCTCATCATGAACCGTGGCCCCGTTGATGTGGCAAATGCCGGATTCGAGGCGCTCGGCGAGCTTCATCGCCTTGCTGGTATCGCGGCTGAACACGGCGCTGGAGAGGCCGTACTCGGTGTCGTTGGCTACGCGGAGTGCTTCGGCGGAATTCGACACAATCACGATGGACGCCAAAGGGCCAAACGACTCCTCGTGATAGACGCGCATCTCTGGCGTCACGCCGTACAATACCGTCGGCATGTAGCAAGGACCTTGCGATTTTCCGCCACAAAGTATTTTGGCGCCCTTGGCGAGAGCATCGTCGACGAGCGCTTGCACGCGCTCGATGGCGGCCTTGTTGATGAGCGGACCGATCTGCGTATCGGGCTGGAGCGGATCGCCTACCTTCAGGGCGCTCGCTTTCGCGGCGAGTTTGCGGGCAAAGGCCTCGGCGACCGGATTCTCCACGACGATCCTTTCCGTGGACATGCAGATCTGTCCCTGATTCATGAAGGCGCCAAAATTCGCGGCCGCGACGGCGGACTCAAGATCGGCGTCATCGAGCACAATCATGGGCGCCTTGCCGCCCAGTTCCAGCAGGGCGCGCTTGAGATGGCGCCCTGCCTTTTCGGCGATGATCCGGCCGACTCTTGTTGAACCTGTAAAATTGATCCTGCGCGTTTTCGGGTGAGTAACCAACTCATCGACGACTTCCGCGGCATCCGCGGGGGAATTCGTAATTACATTGATCACACCCTTCGGGAAGCCGGCCTCATGGAATATCTGCGCGATCGCCAGATGCGTGGCGGGAGATTCCTCTGAGGCTTTGAACACAACCGTGTTTCCGTATGCGAGCGGCATTGCCACAGCCCGCATGCCGAGAATCATCGGCGCGTTCCACGGCGCGATTCCCACGACGACGCCGACCGGCTGGCGAGTGGCCATCGCCACGGTGTCGGGAAGATCGGAAGGAATAATTTCACCGATGAGCCCGTACGCTTGCGCCGCCGCCTCGCGCAACAATCCGGCTGTGAAAATGCAATTGAACATTCCCCATCCGAATGTTCCTCCCATTTCTTCGGCCATCGTCCGGGCGATCTCGGGTTGGCGGCGGTCAAGAATGTCCGCGGCCTTGAGGAACAAGCTGCGGCGCAGGGCGGGCGGCGCGGCGCTCCATGCGGGAAACGCGGCCGCAGCGGCGTCAATCGCGCGGCGCGCATCCGCGCGACCGGCCGATGAAAACTTGGCAATGATTTCGCCGGTGAACGGATTCGTTTTCTCAAAAGTGCGGCCGTCGTGCGCGCGTTGCCATTCGCCGTCAATGAACAACTGGTGATTTTGCAGCGCCGTAGTGTGCATGGAATCTCCCTTCACTTTTGCGGCTCACCGGCAACCGTCTAAGTTCGTGCGGCGCCATCCCCACTAGAGCCGATTGCCTCGGAACGTTGTACCACGTTTCTCCTATTTGGTTTGGCTTGGGCCAGGGAAAAATCGGCGATGACGCGTCCATTTTAGCGAAAAGGCCGGTCAATTTGAATTCCGCAATTTGAGATTGAAATTTCAGATTTGAAATTTGAGATTTCGGATTCTCTAATTGGGGCGAGCCCTCTCGTCCATTTGAATATTTCCATGGTTGCGCGATTCCAAGGAAATGAATCTGGCGATGGAGACCGAGGGCGGCCGTTCTGCGGGAACCTCCTCGACTCGCAAAAGATTGTTCCAATCCGTGCCCACTTTTTTATTTTTTCCTCGTGACGTCTTCGATCGACAGCAGGATCATCTGCGTCCCGCCATGCGGCTCGATGCGCCGCGCGTTGAGGATCATGTGCCGCAGTCCAAGATGCTGGAATTTGTGGCGCACTTCAAAACCGTCGAGGCGCGTGTTGCGCGCCGCGATCTCGTGAAACAGTTCGCGAAGTTTGGGGATATCCCACTGGTGGTTGCCGAGTTCGTGGATGAGGCGTCCCCGAGTCTCCTCGGGCGAGACTTGAAAGGTTCGGTAAAACACGGGATTCGCGAGCGTGACGCGCAATCCTTCGTCCAGAACCAGGATCGATTCCCGCGCATTTTCGATGAGCGCCTCGGCGAAAGTGCGGGTCTGATCGAGCGTTCGCTTGAGGCTGTCGATGTCCTGAAAGCTGAGGACGGCGCCCTCGATTTTGTCTTCCCAGGTTTTGTAGGGCCGCACGCGGAGCAGGTACCACGGCCCGTCTTTTACGCGCACTTCCCTTTCCTGGAACACGGCGTTTTCAATGGTGGTCCTGGCGATCTGTTCCAGGTCGTCGGGTTCGATGTTCGAGCGGATTTCGCCCAGCCGCCTGCCCAAATCCCCGGGAAGCAAGTTCAACAATTTTTCGGCGGGCGGCGTGAAGCGCCGGATGCGCAGATCGTTCCCGACCATGACCACCGGGAGATTCACGTT
Organism: uncultured Acidobacteriota bacterium; assembly: GCA_963832265.1. Classification (GTDB taxonomy): domain Bacteria; phylum Acidobacteriota; class Terriglobia; order Acidiferrales; family UBA7541; genus Palsa-360. Next base: position 30,648 of record CAWHTN010000020.1, on the reverse strand, counting down.
AGTCATGAGATTGAGCTGGTCGTTGTTGGAGAGGGTCAATTCGGCGTTGCTGTTTTGCAATTCCTCGTTGAGCGTGGAGAGTTCCTCGTTGCTGGACTGCAGCTCTTCCTTGGTGGTTTCGAGTTCCTCATTGGTGCTCTGCAACTCCTCGTTGGCGGACAAAATTTCCGCGTTCGCCGACTTGAATTCTTCGAGAGTCGTTTCGTGTTCATCAATCAGCGTGCGGAGCTGATCCCGGAGACGTGCCACTTCCTGGTTCGTGCGCGCCAACTCGCGCGAAGCTCTTCCCTTTTCCGTCCGCTTTTCGAGCCGGCGAGCGCTGGCGGCCGTAGGCGATACGGGCCGGACCGCATCCTGAAACGCGATGATGTACAAGCGTTCGGCGGCGGACTGGCCCCGCAAGGGAATTACCTCCAGATCGACATCGCGCGTGCCTCCATTGGACGAGATGCGCAGGCCCTCTTTTCGCACCGGGCGGTTTTCTTTTTTTGCCCGGGAGAGAGCGTCGCGGAGATCCACCTGGAGGTCCTCGCGAGCCATTTTCGAGAGATTGAACGTCGGATGTCCGGTCGCGGGCTCAAGATAAGGCCCGACCTTGCCGCGGAATTGCACGATTTCCATCTCTTGATTCACGACAATGCTCCCGGGAACGAAGCGTTGCGCCAGAATCCGTTCCACTTCCCGGTCCACGTCAAATCCGGTATCCACGATTTTTGGCGAGTGAACCGGTTCCAAATGCGGGATCGGATATTCCGGGCCGATGAAGTGCGCAGCCGAACGCGCCGTGCTCCGCTTTTTCTGGTAGATCTTGTGTTTCTTGTCGACGAGCGTGAACAGATCCTCGAACGAACCCAGGCTTTCCGACGGTCCCAGCATCAGATACCCCCGGGATTTCAGGGCATAGTAAAACGTGGGAATGGCGCGTTTCTGCAAAATGGGGCCGAAATAAATCAGCAAATTCCGGCAACTGATCAAGTCCAGGTTGGAGAACGGCGGGTCCTTGACCACATTCTGCTTCGCGAAGACGCACATTTCACGGACGGATTTGTGAATCTGGTATCCGCCGTCATGGCGCACGAAGAAACGGGTGAGCCGATCCTTGGAAATTCCCGCGACCTCATTCGCCGCATAGATGCCGCTCCGCGCCCGATCGAGGGCGAGATCGCTGATATCCGTGGCGAAGATTTGCACGGACATCTGAGGGATAGCAGGGGACTTGCGCCGCGTATCGTAGGCCCACAAAAATTCCAGAAGGATCATCGCCAGGGAGTACACCTCTTGCCCAGTAGAGCAGCCCGGGAATCCAAACCCGCAGCGCGCCGTCCTCGGGTCTGCGGTCCTCCAGGAGACTTGGCAAGATCTTTTGACGCAGGGTATCGAACGCTCCTTCATCGCGGAAAAACTCAGTGACGTGAATCAGAAGGTCCCGGAACAAGGCGTCAAGTTCCAAGGGGTTGCCGTCGATGTGGCGGAGATAATCTTTCAGCTTCAGCAGGTGGTGCAGGACCATGCGCCGCTTGATGCGCCGCTGCAGCGTGGTTTGCTTGTAATGCCTGAAGTCCACTCCCGTCCCCTTCTGCAGGAGGGCGAATAAGGCGTCTAGTTCCGTCGGCGGCCCAGTTACGTCAGGATCCAGAGACTCGGCCGGGATTCGAGCGCCATGGACGTGGCGGCTGATCCGAGCCAGTTGCCCTGCAATGTCCTTGGGAGGCAAAACAAAATCGATGCCTCCACCGCGAATCGCATTCCCCGGCATGTCATGGTATTTCGCGGATTTCTCGTCCTGGGCAAAGGTGATCCCGCCGGCAACCTTGATGGCAATGCACCCTTGCGTCCCATCCGAAGCGGTGCCCGACAAGATAACTCCAATGGCCTGATCGCCCCAGTCGCTTGCCAATGAGGCCAAAAAGTAATCGATCGGAAGGTGTGGACCATGCGAGGCTTCGCGCTCGAAAAGAGTAAATTTTCCGCTGGAGATTCCCATCGTCTTGTTCGGCGGGATCACGTAAATGCGATCGCGCTCGGCCGGCGTGCCGTCCAGAACTTCCGCGATGGGAATTTTCGTGCAGCGGGAAAGAATTTCCGTCAGAACACTGTGGTGCGCGGGATCGAGGTGCGGAACGAGCACATAGGCCATTCCTGTTTTTTCAGGCAGGCTGGCCAGCAATTCCTTGAACGCTTCGAGCCCGCCGGCCGAAGCGCCGATTCCGACGATGGGAAATGAATCAGACTTGGACGGCCCGGACCGCGGAGCCGGGCGTGAACTTTTCTGATTGGACTTGGCTGCTTTTTGGGCAGCGCATGTAGCTCTTTTCACGTAGATTCTCGACACGCAAAATCGTGGCGCCTCGAAATATCGATTCCAGCCATGCCTGTCGGAACAACAATCAGAGAGCCTTGGACCAGACGCCCCACGCCTTTATTGAAGCGTTTAGTACTCCAATCGTACGAAAAATTGCCGAAATCGATGCCGTACTTAGAGCGGCAAAGATGAATGCGGAATTACGAGCGCGCTAATATATATTTTCCACAGGTGGCCCGAGTAGCACAGACTTCAGTCTGCGGGGTTTCGTCAGTGAATCCAGGGCGCCCGCGCCAGCCAAGATTAATGCGCTATCCAAGCTCTAATGGAACCCCACAGACTGAAGTCTGTGCTACTAAAGGCCTCACGGCCCTTTCCGAATCCACCACAGAACCTTTCCTACAATCTGCCACTTCCTGTCTTTTTCCACGGTCACGGGGCTGTAGTCGCGATTTTCCGATTCCAACAAGTGCACTCCGTCGGCCGCGATGAATCGCGCCACGGAAAGACCTCTCTCGCGGTGCCACGCCACAATAATTTTTCTGTTCAACTCTTCCGGGTTTGTTTGCGACCCATCCACCGCCACAATGTCCCCATCGTTAATGAGCGGACTCATGGAAGTCCCTTTGACGCGAAGGCAGTTAGTCTGCACCGGGTCCGGACACCAGAACGCGGGCGCCGCGATCATCTCCTCCGCCATGGCACTGTCAAAATCGGCGAATTGGCCGCCCGTTTGTCCGATCGTGCCCACTTGCATATCGAGGAGAGGAACCGCGACCATCTGCATTTTGGGAGCGCCGACGGGTCTCTTCCTCTTCACGCCGCTTCCGGCTCGAACGATTTCAAAATCCACCGAGGTCGTCATGCGTGCGATGGCGCGAGTGCCGGGAAACATCTGGCGGAGGTCGGAACTCTTCAGGCCGGCTCTGGCCCAGAACAGCCAGCACTCGGGCTGGCCGGCTATATTTCCGAGCTGGATAAAACATCTGGAGGTGGGTTCCTGCTTACCGGTTTCCCAGCGCGATACAGCCATGGCGGAATAATGCATGCGGGATCCGAAATCGGACTGGCTGAGGCCGAGGCGTTGTCGAAGGCTAAAGATTGCGCTCGACCAATCCGGTACGTTCAAAGCTTGTTCCATTTGTGTCACTTTCCGTGCCAACCAATCATATCAGCACTATGTACATAGTTTCAACATGAAGGTCTCCTGATAGATTTGCCCCTCTTGCATGCAATTTCTGGCGGTGACAGTCTCCGTATTTGCTAATGCTATACTTCTTCTAGCTCATAATAAAGCGAAATCGCGTTCAATTTTTCACCCGGAGACTCCGGCATAACGTTGTAGCGCCCGCCTTCAGGCGGGCACTTTGCAATCCAGCAGATGCCCGCCTGAAGGCGGGCGCTACAAAAACATGCCAATCTTGAGGTCTGACGCCGCCTTTGGGGGTCCAGGGCTCTTCTTCAGCATGCGGGGACCCTCATCGAGCGAACGGCATGCTCTCAATGATCTTTCCAGCCGCGAAATTCCACCGTGAAACCTTTGCATGTTACTCTGCGTAGTATGAATGTGACTGCGGCAGCCACAAGTTCGAATGGATTTGCGATTCGCGCGGAACAGGTCTCCCGCCATTACAAGATGGGAGAGGCGTTGATCCGCGCCGTGGATGAAATTTCGCTCGAAGTCGGCACAGGTGAATTTCTGGCGCTGCTCGGGGCCAGCGGTTCGGGCAAGTCCACCCTGCTCAATCTGATGGCTGGGCTCGACCGGCCATCTTCCGGGGCTATCCTCGCGCTGGGGCGCGACCTGGCTACCATGTCCAGCGAGGATTTGGCGGCGCATAGGAACCGGACGATCGGCATCGTTTTTCAATCCTTCCAACTGCTTCCCCGAATGACTTTGGAGGAGAACGTCGAGCTGCCCCTGCGCATTGCGGAAGTGCCGCGCGCCGATCGCCCTGCCCGCGTGCGAGAGGCGCTGGAGCGCGTCGGCCTCGCCGCGCGAACCAGGCACCGCCCTACCGAGCTTTCCGGCGGCGAGCAGCAACGCGCGGCGATCGCGCGCGCGCTCGTCAACCAGCCGAAAATCTTGCTTGCGGATGAGCCCACGGGAAACCTGGACAGCAAAACGGGCGAGGAAATCATGAGCTTGATCGCGCAAATTCACCGGCCGCCGTCAGGTCCGGGAAGGACCATCATCATGGTGACGCATGAGCGCGTGCTGGCGGAACGATACGCGGACCGCATCGTCACGATGTCCGACGGCGCCATTTCCCGCGAGGAGCGTTTGCGATGAAACTGGGGGACCTGACCGAGCTTGCCGCTCGGAATTTGCGCGAAGCCGTGCTTCGCAATTCGCTCACCACGCTGGGTATTTCGGTCGGCGTGGCTTCGCTTGTGGCGCTGCTTTCGCTGGGTGTGGGATTGCAGCAACTCGTCGACCGCTCGGTTGCGCGCGCCGGATTGTTCGACACGATTTCGGTGCGGTCGCGGCAGAGCGCTCCGTTCGGGCAGCCCGGAGGCGGGCGGCGCACCCCGCGAGACGCCGCGGAGTTGGCGCCCCCGCGCCCACTCGACGACGCGGCGCGGAGGGAGTTCGCCACGCTGCCCAACGTTGTCGAAGTAAATCCGGAAGTGAGATTTACGGCGGAGGCGCGGCGCGAACCGATCAGCCAACTCGTGATGGTGTCGGGTATGGCGGCTTCCTCGCAATCTAGCGGAACGCTCGACGGCTTGAACGGGCATTTCTTCTCTGGCCCGGACGCCGAGGAAGCGATCATCCAAGGCGATCTTGCTAAGCGCCTGGTCGAGGTCGGGCAGGCGCCGGCGTCGCTTCTCGGCCAGCAAATTACATTGCGATTTGCGCAGAGGCAGGCGCTTCCTCCGCCTACCCAGCAGGCTCCAACGGACGCGCCCAATCAGGCGGTCGGCCCCGATGAAGAGGCCATGGGCTTTTCAATTGTGCCGAGCGAGAAGAAGTTTCTCGTTGTGGGAGTCACGCCGACTTCAGACTCGGGCGGCGGCCAGGTCGGCTTCAACAACGCGGGAATGTATCTGCCGCTCGCCGTTGCCGAAAAGCTCCAGGTCGTGCAGCAGGGAGACTTGCGTGACGTGTCCCGGTCCAACGCGGCGGAGGGCACGCGTTACGCCGCCTTGAACATTCGCGCCAGTAGCCCGACAGCCGTGGCGCAGATCGAGTCCAGCGTCACGCACATGGGATTCGCGGCATTTTCGTTGATCGACGTCACGCGCAACCTGCGCACATTTTTCGCGATCTTCGATATGTTCCTGGGAATTTTCGGAAGCCTGGCGCTGGCGGTCGCATCGCTTGGAATTATCAATACTCTTGTCATGGCCATCCTCGAGCGCCGCCGCGAAATTGGGGTCCTGAAAGCATTGGGCGCCGCGGATCGCGATGTGCGGCAATTGTTTTTCGCCGAAGCGGGCGTGATGGGTTTGACGGGCGGTTTGTTTGGCGTGCTGTTGGGCTGGGCAATCGGCCGCGCCATTCAATTCGCCACGATGATTTATTTGAAACGCCAAGGCGTGAATCCGCCGAACATCTGGTCCGTTCCGTGGTGGCTGATATTAGGCGCGGTAGGCTTCGCGGTAGTGGTCAGTTTGGCGTCCGGGATTTATCCCGCGTCGAGAGCGGCGCGGCTCGATCCGGTGGAGGCGCTGCGGTACGAGTGAGGCGTGAATGGTGATTGGTGACTAGTGACTGGTGACTGGTGACTGGTGATTGGTGATTGATGATTCGGAACACGCAGTTTGTGATTCGTGGTTTGTGGTTTGTGATCTTAAATTTTAAATTTGAGATGAAAATTTCAGTGCTCTCAAAACAGAGGCGCTCGCCTCGATTGGGTTTTCCGCGGGTCACCGGTCACTAATCACCAGTCACCAGTCACTTCGCGGTCAGTTTAGATTCCGCATGCAAAAAGCAAAACCGGAAGTGACGCGGAAATTCCCGTACAAAAAATTAACCGGGGCGCTCAGCTGAGGGGCCGGAGCACCCCGGTCTTCCCTGTCCGCCTCCGCAGGTGGCGGGCAAGACTCGGACTACGCGGCGTGTTCGTCGCCGCGCAGAAATTCGTATCGTTCGATTTGGGCTACCACTCCGATGCGGCCAGGCTCGTCCACTTCGGCGCGCTTGATGCGGCCGAGGCAGCGAACCTTCACGGGTCCGGCGAGCGTGATTTCATGGGGTAGCGTCAGCAGAATCTCCACCGGCGAACCGCTGGAGACCTCCTTTGGCAGGAAGAAATAGACCCCGCGCGAACTCACATCCCGAGATTCCGTTGTGGCTTCACCGATCGCCGAACCGCTGGTCCAGCGAACGATCATGGGTAGCCGAATCTGAAACCGCTGTGTCGCGCGTCGCTCTTCGGCTGTCAAGGTGTTATCCTCCGGATTCATTCCGCTACTGTTCACGCTTACGAGATTACGTTTGGGGGATGAAACGCTCAATAGCGCGGGAGTCCCGATTCCAGGGGGGGCAATTTGGTACGCACGTACTAGGATGTAGGGCTAGCAAAATCCAAACTACGCGCCATCTCTTAAGTGCCCGGATATTGCAGAAACAAAGACAATTACGGGTTGTTCTCTAAGCGGCTTAACCCTATACACGTCTTCAGGTTCCGGCGCTAAAAGCGCCGGCGCATGCAAGCCCACGGCAACGCCCTGGGTTTCGAAATCCATGGGGGTTGTGCGCCTTGAGGGGGCGCACGGAATCCCTCCCCCCTTTCAGAGTGTGCTTTGAGAACTCGGTTTTGATTCATGTAGGGCCCGCCTTCAGGCGGGCATCTGCTTGATTCCAAAGTGCCCGCCTGAAGGCGGGCGCTACAAAAACGTGCCAATCTTAAGTTCTCACGCACACTCATTCGGGACGGATAATAGAGCCGGGGGCATGTACGGCCGTGGCGTTGCCCGGGCTGCATCCTCCGTGTCGTTGGCGCGGGGCCGCGGCCGTGGTTTCAGGCGGAGGAAACTCCCAAAGTACGATTTACGAGATAGCTTATGTAGCCTCTAGGAAGGAATGGATTCCGGGAGGTTACGCTTGATCGATGAGGCGATGGTGGATCGCGTAGAGTGCAAGTTCCAAACGGTCGGAAACGCCGAGCTTGTCGAAGATATTGTGGAGGTGATTCTTTACGGTTTGTTCGCTGATGAAAAGCTTTTCGCCGATTTCCTTGTTGCGGTAACCCTGCGCGACCAGCTGAACGATCTCTTTTTCACGATCGCTGAGCAGCGGCTTTTCGCGCCGCGGGCCGCCGTCGGAGGACTTGGAAAACGCCTTCATGACTTCCGCGGTCATGTGATTGTCGAGCCAGATCTCGCCGCCATGAACTTTGTGGATGCTGCGCACCAGCAGGTCCGTTGCGGATTGCTTCAGCACCACGCCCCGCGCGCCGAGGCGCATCGCGCGGACCACGTCGCGATCATCTTCGGCGGCCGTGAGCACCACAACGCGCGTGGGCAACTGGTCGAAATTCACTTCCTCGAGGACAGCGAGTCCATCCTTGTCCGGCATGCGCAGGTCGAGCAACAGAATGTCGGGCTTCAGCTTGGCCAACATTTTGATGCAATCGTTGCCGTTGGAAGCCTCACCGACAATCGTGATTTCATCATCGCCGTCGAGCAATTTGCGCAGACCTTCACGGAAGATGGCGTGATCGTCAGCCATCAGGACACGGATTTGTTGTTTCGTCGTTTTGGCCATATCAGCCGAGAGGAACCTCTATAGTCAAACGTGCGCCATGACCAGGAGTGGATTCCACCGTCAACACACCACCAACGCTACGGGTTCGCTCCTTGATTGAAATCGGCCCCAACCGGAGGCGGTCCAACTCATCACCGGTAAAGCGGCCGGCGAAGCTAAAGCCTTCCCCGTTGTCGTCCACCACTAGGACTACTTCCCCTTCATTCTGCCATAGTTTTACCACGACGTGGGAAGCATGCGCATGTTTTTTCACATTGTGTAACGATTCTCTATAGATCTGAAAAAGGTCGCGGCAGATGCGGTCCGGGATCTGCAGTTCGGCGGCATCGATAAGTAGATCGAGGGCCAGCGCGGATTCATTGCGGAATCGCTCGGCAAAGCCCCGCATCAAGTCCACCAAATCGGCGCTCTGGACCCGAAGCGGGCGCATGTCGGTCACCATGCGACGAAGCTCATCTGTCTCGTTTCGCACCGTTTGCTGCAAGGACGAGAGCCCGCCGACGGCCTGTTCTGGATCAGAGGGGACCTTGCGCCGTAAAACGTCAAGCTGTATATCCACGCTGAGCAGGGTTTGCAGGATGCCGTCGTGAATTTCCCGGGAGATGCGGCTGCGCTCTCCCTCGATAGCGTGCGCGCGGATGTGGCGAAGCAGGAACAGGTTCTGTAGCGGCTGTCCGAGATGGCGGACGATTCGTTCCATCCATTGCAAGTCCTGAGGGAGAAACCGCCGGCGCGCGTTGCCGAGCATGAGTCGGCCAACGGGCTGGCCTCCGAGGTCAAGCGTGACCCCCAGAACCGAGTGCCAGCCAAGCTCCTGCCGCATGGGGCCCGGCAGCCGCGGCAGATCCTTCAGTCGGCGCCCATCCTTCCGATTCCAGCCGAATCCCTCGCCGGCTCCCTCCAGTTGGTTCCAGCACACGCTGGCATCAGGCTGGTCGAGCAGGAAGCCGTCGCTTCGATTTACGGGGACGTTTTCCGGTGTGAGGCGTGATTCGTCCCCGAGCTGGTATCGCCAAACGAAAATGCGTTCGATGTCGGTATCGCGAAACGCCAGGATCGCCTCATCGCAGTCGAAGGCGCGAACGAGTTCGCTCAAGACGAGTCGCAGTGATTCCGCCATGCCGCGGTCCACTTCCAATTGCCCGGTGATTTGCGCGAGGAACTCCTGCTCGGTGGCATGACGTCTCTGGCGGCTGCCGAGGAACGCGATGCCGGCGCCGGCGGCAAAGGTCCCGGTGGAAAGCGCAATCCAGGAAAGCATCTGGTTCCACGCCAGCGGGCCGTTGATGGCCGTTCGAATTAAAAGAGCAAGGGTAACGATGCCGGCCAGCAGGATGGAACGCCGGGTCCCCACGCGAATCCCCGAAGCCAGGGCAACGAACAGGTAGACGAACCAGAACGCCACGACCGATCGAGTCAGAACCAAGAACACGGCCAGAGCGGCCAAATCGAGGGGAAGAGGAAGAGGCAGCTCTCCGATCCATTGCAGATTTTGCACCAGCGCAAGGACCAGCGAAACGATCAAGTAGACGGTAACGAAGAGGACGGCATGCGGGCCGCGCTCGGAAGGAGGGCGGTCCAACAAATCGACGAGGGCCAGCACCATGAAAATGGGGCGGGCATAGGCAATTTGCCGCTCGAGGTGACGCCGCTCGGCTGCGTGGGGTTGCATAGATTGGGCGAGGCAGTAACTGGAACGAGAGTTAGTCTAACAAGATTGGCCCGCCATTGGGTCGCCGCGCAAGCCGGGCTTTCCTGGCCTGCAACTCCCGCGAATATCGCGGCCGAATATTTTCAGCCGGGGCCACGATTTTTTGTCCAAATTCACTACTTTGAGTGATAATGGGAAACCTTGGTGGGCCCCTGTGGAGTAAGTCGATTGGAACACCGTTACACGCGAAATGAAGTGGAACGCATGATGGGCGTTTCCCGGCGCGAGCTGGATTACTGGACGCGTCTGCGCCTGGTGTTGCCGCGGGCGCGCTGGGGCGAGCGCTTTTTCAATTTTTCGGATCTCGTCGCGCTGGAAACGATCAAGCGCCTGGCGGCCCGAAAAGTTCCGGCGAGACGCATTCGCCGCGCCATAACTATTCTCCAAACCGAATTGGGATCGGCGAGCACGCCTCTTTCGATGCTTCGCATTTCGACGAACGGAAGACAGGTGGTTGTGTATCCTCCAGTCTCGACGGGGCGGCCCTTCGAGCCGCTGACGGGACAATTTGTCCTGAACTTCGAGACGTCGGAACTGGCCAAGAAAATTCATGCCCTGGCGTCGCGGTCGGCGGAGGAATGGTTTGAATTTGGCATGCTGTGCGACTCCAATACCGAATCGCTCGACCAGGCCGCGCAGGCGTATCGAAAAGCGGTGGACGCGGCGCCGGAATGGGTGGAAGCGCGCATCAACCTCGGAACCGCGATGTATCAACTGGGCCGCATGGAGGAGGCGCTGGAACATTTTTCGGTTGCCGTGAAGTTTGAGCCGCAAAACGCGCTGGCGGAATTCAATCTCGGCTGCGTGCTCGAACAGCTGGGGAAGACGCCGGAAGCGATCGCGCATCTTTTGCGAGCTGTCGAGCTGGCGCCCTCGCTCGCGGATGCGCACTTAAATCTGGCTTTGGCGTATGAGAAAAACGGGCAGCTGCACAACGCGCTTCGGCACTTGTCTTTGTATGTGCGGTACGAACCGAGCGGCCCGTGGGCCGAGTTTGCGCGCTCGCGGATCGCCAAATACCGGCCTCCGAACCCGTCGTCGCCCTCCGGAAAGCTGACGCCCTTTCGGAGAATCCATTAGCCCGGCTGGAGCCCGATTGCCGCCGTGCTGCGGTTCAAATTTTAGATGTGACCCAGGTCACGGTACGTGGTAAGACATAAGTAGATAATATGTGTTTAGGGAGCTGTTCGACAGGATGGACATCGATCCGAATGGTTTTAAAGCTGAAGAAAATTCGAGAAAGCCAAATCTGAAAGGACAAAAAAATGATCATTGGGGACCACTTGCGGGCGATCCGCGAAGAAAAGAAACTCTCGCAGGGAGAAATTGAAAAACGTACGGGCCTGCTTCGGTGCTATATCTCCCGCGTGGAAAACGGACACACCGTCCCCGCCGTGGAAACACTTGAGAAATTTGCCCGAGCCCTCGAAGTGCCTCTGTACCAGCTTTTCTACGACAGCGACAAACCCCCCGCCCTGCCCAACATTCTGAAGCGCAAGAGCGCGGGAGAAATCGCCTGGGGCAGCACGGGCAAGGATGCGCGGATGCTCGAAAGGTTTCGCCAGCTTCTGAGCCGCACCAAGGAAAGCGACCGGAAATTGCTGCTTTTCATGGCCCAGAAAATGGCGCGTGGAAAAACAGCGGCACACGCATCGGCAGAGTAAATTCCCGGACTCGAAAACAGTTTCCCGGCTATTGCGCGCGCGGCGCCGGATCCTCGCGGTCAATCAGGGGCACGAGCGCGCATGTGGCCAGGGTGAACCCGCCGAGGACGGCGAAGCTCGTCTTGAATGAGCCGGTTAGATCGGCCAAGTGTCCGCGAGCGCGGTCGCCGAAGACCGTTAGAGAAGACCTTGCTTGATCGCCACCTATCTTCCGTGTATCTTCTACCGAGTTTTTGAGGGCTGGACTTGTCAGCCGCCCTTATCTTTGGGGAACTGAGCGCTCAATCGTCTAATCTGATTTGGTTCCTGCCGATTCCGTTTGCCAGCAATTGAGCAAGCAGGCTTGCGGGAGTTTGCTGTTAGAGTCGCGGAGCGCGCGGACGCAATCTGCGAGGAGCACAGATGGGCACCACGATCCTGAATTCACTCGCTCCGGTCTTCTTTGTCCTTGGCTTGGGTTACTTTGCCGGCCTCTGGAAGATGGTGGACAACAAGAACGTCCACTCGATCAACGTCATGTTGATGAATTTTGCCCTGCCATGCGCGCTCTTTCTCGCGATTGCGCGCGCATCCAGTAAAGTTCTTGCGCAACAGTACCGGCTCGTCGTGGCGCTGGCACTCGCCATGATCTTAATTTATGCGCTTACCTGGATATTGCAGCGCCGGGTGTTCCACCTCGAGGCGAACGAAGCCAGCATTCAATCTTTGACCGTATCCTTTTCAAATAATGTCGCCGTCGGGCTGCCACTTCTAATCAGCATGTTTGGACCCGAAGGGACAATCGCAGTAGCTGCTAGTATTGGAGTGGGTTCCATTGTTATTTCTCCCGTCACACTCGTAATTCTCGAGAGCGGAACCGAAAAAGCCCAGAGCATGCCGGTAAGAACGCGCCTTCTCTATGCGGTGCTACAGTCCTGCAAGAGACCGATCACGTGGGCCCCGCTTTTAGGGGTGGTTTTTTCCTTGATTGGCATTCCCATTCCCGACATTGCAGGGCGAATGCTCAATCTGATTGGTCAGTGCACCGCGGGCGTGGCTCTATTTCTGACGGGCTTGATTCTATCCGCGCAGCCGTTCCGCCTGGGTGGCAATGCGATTATGAGCGTGATCCTAAAAAATATCGTGCAGGTTGCGCTGATGTTTGGTTTCGTTCTCCTACTTCGCGTCCCTGCGCCGGAAGCGCGTCAAGGCGTGCTGCTAGCTGCTGTACCCGCGGGCTTCTTTGGCACTGTATTCGGAGCCAGATTTGGTGTGGCTTCCGTCGAAGCAAGTTCGACGCTGATCGCGAGCACACTTTTCAGCATCGTTACACTTTCACTTGTGATTTATTTGACAGCGGGTATGTAACACCCAGCTACCGGATTACTACAAAGACATTTCGCTGGAGCGCAGGGCCAGAGCCAGGACCGCGCCGAGAATGCAGAGCAGCGACATTTGAATTTCGCCGGCCAGGAGCCAACCGCCGCGGCCGACGATCCACCCGAGGAGATAGCCGCCGAAGGCCGCGCCGCCGTACAGGCTGGTGACGAACATTCCGGAACCGCGGCTCGATAGGCTGCGTCGCAAGGCCTTCACGTGATACCCGGCAAGATTCACGTACAACACCGCGCTCCCCGTGACTCCGTAAATGAAAGTCAGAAGTTCCCGCATTGCCATGGTCGGCGATACCTGGAAAAACAGATATCCGAGCACGGCGATGGAAAGAAGCGATCCGCTCAATACTAGTTTGGGTGAATAGCGATCACCGATCCATCCGCATGGGATCGAGAGCAGCGCGCCCAATCCAAAGAAGCCGATGACCTTTCCGGCATTGATCGGCGAATAGTGGAGCGTTTCCCGGAGAAATGTTGGATAGAGCCCTAGAAATCCGTACATGCTGAGGCCGTGAATGACGCTCAGAACAGTGAGGATCACGGTATTGCGGTTCGCGAGGCTCGCGGCACCGCCGCTATCCGCTTTGACTTCGGCGGCGCGGCGCGTATCGCTGAACCAGGGGCGCACACTGGCGGCGATGAGGACCACCATCACGAAACCAAACGCGCCAAACGAGATCATCGGCGCATGCCAGGAGTCGTAGGACTGACGAAGTTTTCCGGCGAGGTACGGGCCGAGAAATCCGCCGATGCCGTAGCAGAAATTGACGGACCCGATGGCGGCGGACCGATACCCTGAAAAATAACTGGCGGCCAGCGCGAACATCGACGTGGCCAGCATGGACATGCCGATGCCTTGCGCCGCCAGGCAAACGAGCATGGTCCAGAATCCGGGCACGACCGTGGTGAGCGCTGTGGCCGCGGAAAAAATAACGATGCCCGTCAGCAGGACCATCTTTCGCGAGTAGCGCGCGAGCAGGTAGCCGGTCGGAAGGCCACCGAGTCCCAGGCCCAGAGTGAAAATTGTGGAGAGCAGTCCGGTATTGGCGAGGGAAAAGCCGAAAGCCTTGCGGATGTCGGGGGCCAGGACCGGAAACAAGTAGCGGTCCGCGGCCATAAGCATGTAGGAAACCAGAAGGACGCAATACATCGCGATGGCAATGCCACGCGCGTTGGCCGAACCTTCCAGAGTGGTGGATTGAGTTACCGCGGCTTGGTCCTGAATAGTCTTATCCTCCCGTTTCAGAGAGTGCCATCGAGTCTGCTACGCGATCAGGACGTGGCGAATGGCTCGCCGGGATTATGCCTTATGTGCGGTCACTTCTTATTTTCCAGAATAATTTTCATGCGCTGGTCTTCGTCGGATTCCAGCATCCCGATCGCCTTCTCCAGATCGAGCAACGGGACGACGTGAGTCACCAGCGGCTTGAGTTTAAGCACACCCCGCGCCACCAGGTCAATCGTGGGCGGATAATCTTCGCCCTTCGCCGCGCGGGTGTTCACGATATTGAGTTCTTTATAATAGAGCTGGTAGAACGGCAAGTTAGCCTGCGTCGCCGACGTAATTCCGAACAATAAGAGTGTGCCGCCGAGGCGCGCCATGTTGATCGAGTCGGCCAGCGCCGATGGCACACCTGTGCATTCAATGACGAAATCGGCGCCGTGTCCATCCGTAGCTTCCATCACGCCCCGCACAGCCTCCGGCCCGCTGGACAAGGTCACATCGGCGCCCAGGTCCTTCGCGAGGTTTCGCTTATAGGCGCTGCGCGTAATTCCAATCACGGGATTAGCTCCCCACGCTTTGGCCAGTTGCACGTGAATTTGTCCCGCGACTCCCAGGCCCACCACAGCGACAGATTGTCCGGGGAAAATTTTGATGAGGTGGTGGCCGTGCATGCAAGTGGTCGCGACCTGGATGAGCGGCGCAATGTTGCTGTCGATCGCGTCCGGCAGGGGGTAGACGTGGCTGCGCGGAGCGACGAGGTAATCCGCGAACCCACCGTTGGAATCGCGTCCGACGAGAGAGCCGTTGGGACACAGGTTGGTTTGCCCAGCGCGGCAATTCAAGCACATGCCGCAGTAAATCGCCGGGTCGACGATGACGCGGTCGCCGCTGTGGAGCGTGGCGTCTCCTCCGTCCACTACCTCGCCGATCATTTCATGACCCATGATCAGCGGGTGGCGCACGGGGATCGCGCCTTCGTAGATGTGGAGATCGGTGCCGCAGACGCCGCTGTGGGTCACCCGGACGAGGACCTGGTTGTGTCCGAGAGCGGGCCGCTCGACTTCCGCAAGGCCCAAATCGCGGGGCCCTCGCAGGACCATAGCTTTCATGAGTGCTGCTTTCGTCAATCCGCAGCCTTGCCGGATTTACCGGCGCCGACGGCGCGGCCCGGAAGAGTGGCGCTGACGACGTCGCGGAATTCCTGGTCCGTCAGCAGGCGCTTGCGCTGGAGCGAGAAATCCTTAATGGCGGCGACGACGCGCATCGCTTCTTCTTCGTTGAACTGAACGCCAAGCTTTCTCAATCCCCATTTCACCGAGTCGATTCCGCTGCCCTTGCCGAACACCACGCCGACCGGAGCTTGCCCGACCACGTCCCAGCGGAATGGGAAAAGTTCCGTGGCATTTTCGACGCCGCAGTTTTCAAACCAACTGGCGATGATGCCGGACTCGATCTGGAATACCGAGTCTCCGACAATCTGCCGGTTCGACGGAACGGCGTGGCCGGAAAGCTGCTGCACGAGTTTCGCGAGGCCGTAGAACTTGTCGTATTTGAGGCCGGTGTCGATCCCGTAGAGAGTGAGAAGCGACATCGCTGTGTCTTCCATCGGCACGTTGCCGGCGCGCTCGCCAAGGCCGAGGACGGTCGAGTGAACGACTTCCACTCCCTCCGCCAGCGCCATGATCGTGTTGGCCACGCCCATGCCGAAATCCATGTGGAAGTGGGCTTCGAGGCGTTTGTTGATGCGCGCCTTCACCGAGCGCACCATGTACTGAATCGAATGCGGGGAAAGAACGCCAAACGTATCGACCAGTGCCAGGGCGTCCATGTGGCCTTCGTTGGCGACGCGCAGGATCAGGTCGAGCACCCAGTTCATTTCCGCGCGCGAGAAGTCGATGGGGAAGAACACGACTTCAAGTCCCTGTTCGTGCGCGTACTTCGTCGATTCGATCGAGAGGTCGATGGCTTTTTCCAACGACCACTTGTAGGCGTACTTGATGATGTGCTCGCTCGACGGCACTTCCATCACCACGCCCTTGACGCCGCAGTCCACGGCGCGCTTGACGTCGTCCACCATGCAGCGCGAGAACGCGAAAATCTGCGGGCCGAGATTTCGCTTCACGATTTCCTTGATGGCCGCGGCGTCGCTCGGCGAAACGACGGGCATGCCCGCTTCGATGCGGTGGACGCCGGCTTCGGCCAATCCTTCGGCGATGCGAATCTTGTCATCCTTGGTGAAGATGACGCCGGTTTGCTGCTCGCCGTCGCGCAACGTTACGTCGTGAAACTTGATGTTCTTCGCGAATTTGAAGCCGCTGTTCACGGCGGGATTGAAATTCCAGGGGCTTACGAACCACTTGTCTGTCTTCCATGGCTGATCGGACATGATGACTTCCTCCTTAAGATATTTTTACTTTGCCCGCGGGGCTGCCAGCGCTTCGGGATTGACCGGGTTGCGAGGCGGCTGGCCGGAAAGGACACGCACGACCTCTTCCGCTGCTTTCGTCTGCAATTCTTCGAGCGACTCCACCGAATAGAAACTCGTGTGCGGAGTCAAAATCACATTGTCGCGGCCGAACAACGGCGAATTCACCGGCGGCTCCTGCTCGAGGACATCGAGCGCCGCGCCCGCGAGTTGCTTGGCGTCGAGCGCGCGCGCAAGCGCTGCTTCATCCACCACTGGACCGCGAGACGTGTTTACGATGAGCGCGCCCGGCTTCATTTGACGAAACACTTCATCGCTAAACAGGTGATGGGTTTCGGGCAGCAACGGCGAGTGAATCGAAATGTAGTCCGAGATTTTCAGCAGCTCCGGGAATTCCAAACGCCCGACCCCCGCTTGTTCCATCACGTTCAGCGGCACGTAAGGATCATACGCCATTACGCGCATGCCGAATGCCTTGGCCTTCGGCGCGACGAGCTGCGGAATCCTTCCGAAACCGACGAGGCCCAAAACCGTGCCGCGCAGGCGATGAATCGGAGTCACGGCCGGCATCTCCCAGCGTCCCGCGTGCGCCCGCGCACTGGAAAACGGAATCTTGCGCACGAGGGAAAGAAGGAGAGCCATGGCGTGGTCGGAAACTTCGTCGATGCAATAGTCGGGCACCTTGGTTACGACAATTCGCTGGCGCGTTGCGGCTTCGATGTCCACATTGTCCACGCCGATTCCAAAACGCGAAATGATCTTGCACTTCTTCATTTCGCGAATCATGTCCGCGTTGATTTTCGCGTACGTCACGAGCAGCGCGTCGGCTTCTCTTGCCGCCGCTACGATGCCCTCCGGCGTGGGCTGCGACGCCAGGCGCAACTCGGCCCCGGCCCGCGAAACAACGGCGCGGGCCAGGTCCAGGTTCGGAAACACAGAGTCAGCGACTACAACCAGAAGAGAAGGCATTAGCGCTTCATGGCCTCTTCCATGTGCTCCATCAACGTGAAAACCACCGGCCCCTTGGCGCTGACCAGCACGTTTTCCTCGAGGCGGCAAGTTTGCTGCAAGCCCGGATGTCCCGCGAAGGTTTCGATGGCGAAGTACATGTTCTCCTTGATCTCGGCGGGATATTTCAGCGAATACGCCCGCGACATCCACATGCCTTCGTACAACGTGATGCCGATGCTGTGCGCGAACTGTTGCAGCGTCACGGTGCCGTACGTGTCGTCATCGTATTCGGGGAACGCGGCGGCAACGTCCGCGGTCGTGTTTCCGGGCTTCAGTTGCGCGAGTCCGGCGTACATCGAATCGTACACTTCGCGGTAAAGATCGATTTCTTTCTGGGTCATCTTCATGCCCTGCGCCCCGCCGCACTTGAAGCAGCGCACGAAGTCGATGAAATATCCGGAAGGACCGACGGCGTTGATGTCCACGATCACGAGGTCGCCCTGGCGGATCAGTTTGTCCGTGGCCCAGCGGCGGTACGGGCTGGTGTTGCCTCCCGACGCGACGATGATGTCGTAAATAATTTCGCAGCCGCGCTCGAGCATGAACTGATGCACATTCGCTTCGATTTCCCGCTCGCGCACGCCGGGCTTCAGCCATTCGTACTTGATCTTCCACATCGCGGCGTCGCCGATGCTGGAGGCCTGCTTGAGCAGTTCGATTTCATCCTGCGTCTTGATCACGCGCGCCTGCGAAACGGCCGGCCAGCCGTTCACAATCTTGAGGCCGGTCTTCTGGAACGCTTCGAGCGCGGGCATGTCGAAGTTGTCGATGCCGATGCGCTCCTTGGTTACGCCATGCTCTTTCAGCACGTCCATGACGCTTTCGGCCATGCGCCCCGCCATGTACGGCACGGCGCCCTCGGCCCACTGCCAGGTGATGGCCGGACGAATGCGTCCTTCCATCCACGGCAAATCGATTTCCGCGCAGTGCAGGTCCGAACCCGCGGTCTCGAATAGAATGGGTTCGCCGGTGTGGGTGACGACGCAGTAGCGAATGTTGATGTTGTATTTCCAATTGCCTTGATAGGAGGCCGTGGCGTAACGAATATTCGCACCGGCGAAGAGGACCAGCGCACCCAGGTCGTTCACCTTCATGGAGGCACGCAATTTCGCGAGGCGCTCCTTGCGCAATCGCTCAAAATCCACGCGCATTTGCCAATCCGCGCCGGTCTGGCTGTACAAGCGCCGCGGATCCCAGGAATGTGGCTGGCCAATAAATCGAGTGTCCATAAGTGTGGAGGAAACATCCTTTCATCTATTTTGGATATAAGGCAGCACACAAATATAAAACAAGTCGAGAACTTTTGCTCAGAAAATCTTGCCGGGCCAAAGTAGGACAGGCTTCAGCCCGTTGAGTTGCGTGTGAGCAATGTCACGAATTAAAACCGACAGGCTGAAGCCTGTCCTACCGTCGTACTTTACTGAAAGCGGAATGTGGCCTAAACTGTGGGTACTTCGGCCGTGGTGAGCGTAGCTCAGCTGGTAGAGCATCGGTCTGTGGCACCGAGGGTCGCGGGTTCAAACCCCGTCGCTCACCCCAACTTTTTCAAATACTTAGTTTGAGTTCGCCCTTTGCCTGGCTGCTTGGGAGTTGCACAACATTCCCGGCAATTTGAACGCCTGAAGCGCACTTTCCAAAAGTAGTTTCTGACGCGGGGTATCGTCAACTGCTATTGACATTCAGGGCTGCAGAGACGCTCGGCTTCGTCTTTGGCGCGGATGCTCAGCCGGCGGGCGTGCAGCCTGCCGGCGCTATTCTACGTAAGCCTAGTTCGAAACAGTGATGTTGACCGTTGTCGATACCGTCGCCCCATCCGCCGTGGTCGCCGTCACGGTGACGGTGGACGGACCTGTGGGCGTAGGTGTGGGGCCGGACATGCTGGTTGTGCAACCGACGAGGGCTCCCGCTGCCAGGACGAGCAGCAGGAGAGCCAGGTAGGCCGGGGCGCGCCGCAATGGCAGCGCCCGCTGCCGAACAGCGCCCAACATTCCCAACATCGATAAAATGGCCGCTGCGACGAACCAGAGCAGGTAGGTGGACCATGGGCTTCCCCCGCCCATATTCGGCGCTGAGATTTCACTCCCGGCGGGTTTCGTCGTTGGAATCGCATTGATGGTTATGGTGGAACTGGCTGACATGGTATTTGCGGGGATGGAGGACGGGTTCGCTGAGCATGTTGCGCCCGTCAGCGACTGCGGCACCGTGCAGGTGACTGTCAGCGCAGACGGCAACGGAGAGTTTGCCGGAGTCGTCGTGAAGTCGATTTTTACCATCGCCGGCGTGCCGGCGTTGACCGTGATCGTGCCCGGGGTTGAGGGATCCTGTGTCCCCGTGATGGCCACGATTTGGAACGGCTGAGTCGACGATGTGCCGCCGCCTGGGGCTGGGTTGGTCACCGTCACATTGATGGTTCCAGACGCGGCGGTATCCGTAGCTGTAATAGATGCCTTCACTTGCGTCGCGCTGAGGAATGTCGTCGTCTTCGCGACACCATTGAAATTCAGCACCGAAGCTGAATTGAAGTTCGTTCCGGTCACAGTCAGAGTGAAGGCCGCACCTTTGGTTGCGCTGGTGGGCGAAAGCGAAACGAGTGTCGGTAATGGGTTATTTACGGTAAACGGAGAATTCCCCGACGCGCCGCCTCCCGGCGCCGGGTTCGTCACGGTTACGTTGAATGTCCCGGCTGTTGCGATTTCCGCCGCCGTGATGGATGCCGTTACCTGCGTGGAGCTCACAAACGTTGTCGCCGCGGCCGTCCCATTGAAGTTCACCGCCGATGTAGAAACAAAATTCGTGCCGTTTACAGTCAGCGTAAAGGTTGCACCTCCGGCCGTCGCAGTTGTTGGCGAGAGCGACGTAATCGCCGGGAGAGGATTGTTTACGTTGAAAGTTTGAGCGGCGGAAGGACCGGCGGTCGGAGCTGGGTTCGTCACCGTCACGTTGAACGTTCCCGCCGTGGCGATGTCCGGGGCCGTGATCGCCGCCGTTACCTGCGTGGCGCTCACGAAGGTCGTCACTCGCGAATTGCCGTTGAATGTGACCGCCGCTCCGGATAGGAAGCCTGTTCCGTTAACCGTCAGCGTAAAGCCCGCGCCGCCAACAGTCACGCCGGCAGGCGAAAGTGAAGTGATCGTTGGAACGGGATTGTTCACAGCGAAAGGCGAATTCGCCGATGTGCCGCCTCCCGGCGCCGGGCTGGTCACGGTGACATTGAATGAGCCCGCGGCAGCGATATCCGCCGCCGCGATCGATGCCGTCAACTGCGTCGCGCTTACAAACGTTGTGGCCTTGGCAGTTCCACTGAAATTCACGACGGAAGTTGAAACAAAGTTTGTCCCATTTACTGTCAGCGTGAAGGCCACGCCACCCTTTACGGCGCTGGCCGGCGAAAGCGAAGTGATGGTTGGGGCAGGATTGTTCACGACGAATGGCGAATTGGCTGACGTGCCGCCTCCCGGAGCCGGGTTCGTCACGGTTACGTTGAACGTGCCCGCCGTTGCGATGTCGGCCACCGTGATCGATGCGGTCACCTTTGTCGCACTCACAAAGGTCGTCGTTTTGGCGGTCCCGTTGAAATTCACGACCGAGGAAGCGACAAAATTAGTCCCGTTCACCGTCAGAGTGAAGGCCGCTCCGCCCGCCGATGCACTGGTTGGCGATAGCGAAGTGATCGTCGGAACAGGGTTGCTCACGGCAAACGGCGAATTGGCTGACGTGCCGCCTCCCGGAGCCGGATTTGTCACTGTCACGTTGAACGATCCCGCCGTCGCGATTTCCGCGCCCGTGATCGCCGCCGTTATTTGTGAAGCGCTCACGAAAGTAGTAGCCGCAGCTGTACCGTTGAAATTCACGACCGACGACGAATTGAAATTCGAGCCGTTCACGGTCAGGGTGAACGCAGTCCCTCCCGCTAAAGCGCTTGTTGGCGATAGCGAAGTGATCGCCGGCAACGGGTTGTTTACGGTAAATGGAGAGCTCGCTGACGTGCCGCCTCCTGGCGCCGGGTTTGTCACCGTCACGCTCAATGTCCCCGCTGTGGCAATGTCCCCTACGGTGATTGCCGCCGTCAGCTGCGTTGCATTCACGAATGTCGTTGCCTTGGCCGCACCGTTGAAGTTCACGATCGAACTGGAGACGAAGCCTGTTCCGTTCACGGTTAACGAGAATGCAGGGCCGCCAGCCGTCGCACTAGTGGGCGAAAGCGTGGTGATGGAAGGAGCAGGGTTGTTGACTGCGAACGTCGAGCTTCCCGACGTTCCTCCGCCGGGAGCCGGGTTGGTCACCGTTACGGGGAAACTGCCAACAGTTGCAATGTCCGCCGGGGTGATTGCGGCGGTCAGTTGCGTGGCACTTACGAACGCCGTTGCCTTGGCCGCTCCATTGAAGTTCACGACCGAACTGGAGACGAAGCCTGTTCCGTTTACCGTCAATGTGAAGGCAGCTCCACCCACGGTAGCGCTTGTGGGTGAGAGCGTCGTGATTACCGGCGACGGATTGTTAATTGTGAACGTCTGAGCCGCGGACGTTCCGCCGCCCGGCAAAGGATTGGTCACCGTCACATTCACTGGGCCGCCAACGCTGAGCTGGGCAGCCGGAATCGTAATGGTGATCGTCGTTCCACCATTCGATGCCGTGCCTCCCGTGTCCCCGCTGCCGCCGAAATTTACGATCGATCCGGCAATGAAACCCGTTCCGGTCAAGGTCATGTTTACGGACTGGCCGGCCACTCCGCTCGTCGGGCTGATGGAAGTGAGTGTCGGCGCAGGGTTTGGCTGGCTTGCAATGGTAAACACAAAATTCGTGGTTGTGCCGCCACCCGGCGCCGGATTCGTTACCGTGACGTTCACGCCTCCTACCGACGAAATGTCGGAAGAAAGTATCGAGGCGGTAAGTTTTGTCGCACTCACGAATGTTGTCGTCTTGGCTGCGCCATTGAAATTCACGACGGAGGTGGGAACAAAACTGGTTCCGTTAACCGTCAGTGTGAAGCCGGCTCCCCCAGCCGTGGCGCCATTCGGGCTCAGCGACGTAACGGTTGGCGCAGGATTGTTTATCGCGAACGGAGAATTCCCCGACGTGCCGCCACCCGGCGCCGGGTTCGTCACGGTTACGTTGATCGAGCCCGCCGTTACGAGATCGCCGGCAGTGATCGCCGCGGTTACCTGCGTGGCGCTCACAAATGTCGTTGTTTTGGGATTTCCGTTGAAATTCACGACGGAACCCGAGATAAACTTCGTCCCGTTCACGGTCAATGTGAACCCAGCTCCGCCTACAGTCGCGCTGGCCGGTGAAAGCGTCGTGATCGTCGGCAACGGGTTGTTCACAGCAAACGGCGAATTCCCGGACGTG
Source organism: uncultured Acidobacteriota bacterium (assembly GCA_963832265.1). Lineage (GTDB taxonomy): Bacteria > Acidobacteriota > Terriglobia > Acidiferrales > UBA7541 > Palsa-360. The sequence continues at coordinate 7,872 of CAWHTN010000020.1, read as the reverse complement.
CCGCCTCCCGGTGCGGGATTCGTAACCGTCACGTTGAAAGACCCGGCCGTCGCGATGTCCGCCACTGTGATCGCTGCCGTCACCTGCGTTGCGCTCACAAACGTCGTCGTCTTGTTACTCCCGTTGAAGCTGACCGTGGCGCCGCTCACGAAACCGGTTCCGTTCACGGTCAATGTGAAGGCGGCCCCGCCGGCGGTCGCACTAGCCGGTGAAATCGATGTGATTGCCGGCAGCGGGTTGTTCACGGCAAACGGCGAATTCCCGGACGTGCCGCCTCCCGGCGCCGGGTTGGTCACCGTTACGTTAAAGGATCCCGCAGCCGCGATATCCGCCGGCGTGATCGCTGCGGTGATCTGCGTTGCGTTTACGAACGTCGTCGTTCTGGCGGTGCCATTGAATTTCACCGACGAGCTGGCAACGAAGCCCGTCCCATTAACCGTCAGCGTGAAAGCCGGTCCACCCGTCGCGGCGGTGTTCGGCGAAAGCGAGGTGATCGTGGGAGCGGGGTTATTCACGGTAAATGGCGAAGTCGTCGACGTGCCGCCTCCCGGAGCGGGGTTGGTAACCGTCACGTTGAACGTGCCCGCCGTCGCGATGTCCGGCGCCGCAATCGAAGCCGTCACCTGCGTTGCATTCACAAATGTCGTCGTTTTGGCCGTGCCATTAAAATTCACAACCGAAGACGAATTGAAATTCGTGCCGTTGACCGTCAACGTGAAGGCTGCCCCTCCCGCCAACGTACTGGTCGGCGAAAGCGACGTGAGCGTCGGCAACGGGTTGTTCACCGTAAATGGTGAATTCCCGGAGGTGCCCCCTCCCGGCGCAGGGTTCGTCACCGTTACGTTGAAAGTCCCCGCCGTCGCAATGTCCCCCGCCAGAATCGCCGCCGTCACTTGCGTCGAGTTCACGAAAGTGGTTGTCCTGGCGACCCCGTTGAAATTCACCGTGGCGCCCGTCACGAACCCGGTTCCGTTGACCGTCAGCGTGAATCCTGCCCCACCCGCTGTCGCACTCGTTGGCGCAATCGTCGTGATGACCGGCGGCGGATTCGTGACCGGAAGGTTGACTGTTCCCGAGGTACCTCCGCCCGGGGCCGGGTTGGTCACCGAGAGCGGAAGCGATCCCAGCGCCGCAATGTCCCCCGTCGTCACTTGAATGGTCACCTGCGTCACGCTTACAAACGTCGTCGTGCGTGCTGTCCCGTTGAAAGTCACCACAGAGGAGTGATTGAAATTGGTCCCATTCACCGTCAGGGTGAAGGCCGCTCCGCCCACCGTCGCGCTGGACGGCGAGAGCGTCGTGACTGTCGGTGCCGGATTGTTCACCGTAAACGGCGAACTTCCCGAGGTGCCGCCTCCCGGAGCCGGGTTGGTCACCGTCACGTTGAACGTGCCCGCCGTGGCGATCTCCGCCGCTGTGATGGACGCGGTGAGTTGCGCTGCGCTGACAAATGTAGTGGTCGTTGCAGTTCCGTTGAAATTCACCACGGATCCGGAAACGTAGTTCGTTCCATTGACGGTCAGAGTGAATCCGGCTGCGCCCGCCGTTGCGCTGGTTGGCGATAGCGACGTAATGGTTGGCAAGGGGAAGGAGACTGTAGTTGGGTCGCCCGAGGTCTTGTTCGTCGTGCCGGTGTCCCCAACAGTTGTAACACTTGCGCTATTGGTTGGCGTTCCTGCCGCCGCAGCAGCGACGTTCACGACCAAATTGAACGCGCTCGCGCCGTTGTTGGCCGCAATCGCTGCCGAACTTGTGCAGGTGACCGGGGCGCCGGCAACGCACGACCAAGTGCCGCCGTTGGTATTGCTGTTAAATGTCATTCCCGCCGGGAGGGTATCCGTGACCGTCGTTGTTCCCGTAGTCGGCGCACCGCCGGTGTTGGTTACTGTAATCGTGTACGTTCCGGTCTGACCTACCAGGAAGTTGCCAACGTGCGATTTTGCGATCGTCACGTCGATGGCGATGCCGGTGCCGCTCAACGAAATATTGTGAGGGCTGTTGCCGTCAGTCGCGTCGGATATCTGGAGCGTGCCGGTTCGGGTGCCCGTGGCTGTCGGTTGGAAGATGACGTTCACCGTGCAAGTATTGCCGGCTGTTACGATCGCCCCGTTTGTGCAGGTGTTGGCTCCGAGCAGGAAATCGCCGCTGACCGTCGGCGTGCTGGAAATCGTAATGCTCGCCGCTGTGCCGTTGGTCAGCGTGACAGGCATCGGCGAGCTCTGCGTACCCAACAACTGGGACCCCGCAAAGGTAAGCGAAGTTGGACTGACGCTGACGTTTGGATTCGCGCCGGTGCCGCTCAAACTGACAGGATGCGCCCCGAATACGTTGTCGGTGACCGTGAGAGTTGCCGTACGGGGATTGGCGGTTCCAGTGGGAGAGAACGTGATGTTCACAATGCATGTGCCGGTTAGCGCCGGGATCGCTGCGCTCACCGTGCAGGTTGTGCCCGCCGCAATCGCGTAGTCGCCGGAATTTGTTCCGCTGAGCGCGACCGTAGTCAAGGTGACGGGCGCGTTGGAAGTGTTTTTCAGCAGCACGGCCTGGGATCCACTCGTTGTGCCCACATTCTGCGACGCAAAGGTGAGCGTCGTGGGAGTCGCTGAGACCGTTCCGGCCTGACCAGTTCCGTTGAGAACAACGGTTTGGGAAGCGGGAGCAGTGAACGGCGTAACGGTTAGCAGCCCAGTCCGAGGCCCTGTACCGGACGGTGTGAACGCAATTGAGATGGCACAACTTGTGCCTGGAGCGATCGAGAAGCATGAAATAAATGACGGGAAAGAAAAATCATTCCCGTTGGCGCCGGTCAGGGTCTCTTTGGAAAGGGAAAGAATGTCGTCTCCGGTATTCGAGATCGTAACCAACATGGACGAGCTTTGGGTGTTCACCGTTTGGCTCGGGAAATTGAGCGGCGACGGGGAAAGCGACATGACCGGCCCCGTGACCGTCGCACTCAAATTCAGCGTCAGTGGTCCCCCGGCGGAAAGGTTGAAAACGATCTGTGCCGTGCGGGACCCACGAGCCGTTGGCGTAAAGCCAACACTGAATTGGCATGATCCGCCAGACGCGGTAAGGACCGTAGTTTGCACGCAGCCCGAGAAACTCTGGATGTTGAAGTCACCGGCATTCGTACCCGTAATCGTGGGCACGTTGGTAATCGTCACGCTGGAAGTAGTCCCATTGCTTATCATCACGCCAATCGGAGATACGAATCCGGTGGTTAGCGAGACGGTTCCAAAGGATGCGGCACTCGGAGACAGTGCGACGCTGCTACTTCCAGTGCCGGTAAGGTTCACGTCGATCGGGCTACCAGCGGGGCCGGTGAAAACAATGTGGAGGTTGGCTGAGCGAGAGGCGGCTACGCTCGGTTGGAAACTGACGCCAATGGAGCAGGTGCCTCCAAAAGCCGTGACCGCAGAGAAGCAGAAATTCGAAACCGTGAAATCGGCGGGGTTCGTTCCCGTGGAGGTTGCGGAGGTGACGGTAAGAGCAGTGGCCGTGTTATTGGTTAGGGTGAAGAACTGCGAATTACTGGCCGCGCCCAGGGCGACCGCACCGAAATCGAAACTCGCCGGGGAGATCGTGACGCCGCTGGCAATCGCTTGACCGCTCAAGCCGATCGAAGCCTGGGTATTCGGTATGTTGTTGCTGTTGCTGATGATATTGACCGTGGCATTCGGAAAACCTGCTTGCGTGGGTGAAAGCGCTGCACTGACGAGACACGTATTTCCAGGCCCGGGAAACGCGTTGAGTACTGTGGTGTTCGTACAAGTTGTGCCGGCCAGGGTGAATTCGCCGGGATTCGTCCCGCCAAGGGAAACATTCGAAATGGTCAGGGGTCCATTGCCGGTGTTTGTGACTGTGACCGTCTGGACCGGACTGGTTGTGCCTACGAGGGTTGGCAGGAATTGGGGTGGCACACTGAAACTGATGGAGTTCGAGGAAAGCTGCAGGGCTGGCGTGAGTATGCCGTTTCCAATGAGCGTAATGCTGTGAGCCCCGCCGATGTTGTCGGAAAAGGACAGCGTGGCCGTGCGCGCACCTTGGCCGCCGGGGGTAAACGTCAAGGCCACGGCGCAAGTGCCGCCCGAGCCAGTTACGTGGCCTGCATTGACGCATGAGGTGCTGGCGTCGATAGCAAAGTCGCCCGCATTCGTGCCGCTAACGGGAGTTCCGGTGATCGTCACCGTGATGGGGGTACTGCCGGCATTGATCAGGAACACGGAACGCGCGGTGGATTTCTGGCCTACAGTTTGGTTCCCGAAATCGAGCGTCGTTGTGGAGACACTGACGACCGAGGGTTCGCCGACGCCGCTGAGGGGGACATTGCGAGGGCTGCCGGGCCCATCGTCTGTGAACGTAAGCGTGGCTGTGGCTGCGCCAAGTGCGGTGGGCGTGAAGATGACGTCGACTACGCAGGTAGTCCGCGCCTTGACTGTTCCGCCGCTCAAACAGGTGGAAGTCGGAGCAAGAGAAAAGATGGTGCCGCCGGTGGTGATCGTGGCGATGTGCAAGTCCAGAGTCGAAAGATTCGAGAGGATGATCCGCTGCGGCGGGCTCGTCGTGTTGATAATCTCGTCTCCGAAGGTCAGGATAGGTTTCGACAACGTCACCGGACCTGGAACCCCAGTGCCGGTCAGGTTGGCCACGAGCGGGCTGCCGGCGGCGCCTGTAAAGCTTATGGTCGCCGTGGCGGACCTGGCGCCCAGGGCGGTCGGTGTGAACGTCATGTTGACAAGGCAACTCGTGTTCGCGGGAACAACGCCGCCGGGGGCGCAGCTGGAGTCAAGGGTCGCGCCGAAGTCGGCGGGATTGGTTCCTCCGATGACGATACTGCTGACGGTAATGGAAGCATTCGTTCCATTATATAGAACGTCACTTAAAGGTGTGGTAAATCCTATGAACTGATTGCCGAAATTCAGGCTCGTCTGGCTCAAGCTGACACCGGACAAGCCTATGCCCGTCAGGTTGACGACCTGGGGGCTGCCGGCGAATCCGGTGTAATTGAAAGTAACCGTTGCCGCCCGAGCGCCAGCCGCTGTCGGCACGAACTTCACCTCGACTTTGCAACCGGCGCCTGGCGCAAGGACGAGACTCGCGGAACACGTCGTATTGGCCAGATCGGCTGGAAAATCGCCGGGATTTGCGCCCCCGAACGTGAAGTTCGTAAGTGTAACCGGCACACCCGAGCCGTTGATCATGGTTATTTGGGACTCGAATGACGCGACGGTCACAATTTGCGATCCGAAATTAATCGTTGTCGGGAGAACGAGAACCTCTGCAACACCGGTCCCGGTCAGCGGAAGAGTCTGCGGGCTGCCGGCCGCGTCATCGTTGATCAATAGCGTGGCCGAGCGCGCGCCTGCTGCCGCGGGGGTGAAAGAAATCGAAAGGAAGCAGACTTGGCCCGGTGCAATAACGGTGGGGCAGCCCGGCGCGCTGAAATCGCCGGCATTGGCGCCACTGAATTGAATGGTGCTGATATGCAGAGGAACGCCGCCGGTATTCGTTACCAGGACTCCGTTGAAAGTCGGAAAATTGAGCGGCTGGGACCCGAAATTGATCGCGGTACTGCTCAGGCTGACCTCGGGAACAGCGCCAAATCCGGATACTGCCATGGTGTGAGGCGATCCTGTACCTGTGTCACTGACCGAAAGAGTGGCCGTCCGGGTGTCCTGCAGCGTAGGAGAAAATGTTACGGTAACAATGCACGTTGCGTTGTTGGCGAGCGCCGCGCCGCAATTGTTCGTTTGCGCGAAGTCGCCGGGGTTGGCGCCCGTGAATGAGATACTGTTGATGGTAACGGTAGAGCCGGAAAAATTACTAAGGGTGACTGGCTCTGAGAAGCTGGTCTGCCCGACGCCAATCTGGCCGAAAGAGAACGCCGGTGGAAACAGCGAAACAGTAGCCGGCGTATTGGGTGAAATCTCAGCGACGAATGCATTCCCCGGGCTGGTCAGCAGTGACGCCTGGAATGGCCCGAGTACAGGAAAGTTCGGCGAATTGGTAACACCGGTGATGTAGGCATTCCCGGTCGCTGGATTCACGGCGATGCCGTTACCCTGATCCGAGCCGTTGCCGCCGAGATAAGTCGAATAATCGAAAGCAGTGCCCGCCCCGTTCACGCGCGTGATGAAAGCGTTTTGCGCGCCTGCCAATGCCGCCTGCATTGGCTTGACCAAATTGAACGCAGTGGACGACGTCGCGCCCGTCACATAAGCGTTGGGAGGAGTGGCGCCGTCCAGTGCAATGCCGGTCGCGGAATCGGTTTTTTCGCCACCGAGAAACGTCGAATACAGCAGGGGCGCCGTACCGGTAGGATTAAGCTTTGTAACAAAGGCATGCGTTACATTCGTGCCGGCGAACGTGCTCTGAATCGGATTTTGCAGAGGAAACGTGGTCGAATCAGTTTGACCGGTGACATAAGCGTCGAAGGTCGAATCCACGGCAATGCCCAACCCGACATCCCCGCCGTCCGACGACTCGTTCGCGCCGCCCAGATAAGTGGAATATTCAAGCGCAGCGCCGTCCGAACTGAATCTCGACACAAATGCGTTCGTGCCCTTGAGGGTGCTCTGAAATCCGCCGGACACGCCTGGAAAATTACTGGAACTGGTCTGTCCGGTCACGTAGGCTCGATGGTTGCTATCCGCGGCGATAGCCATTCCCGAGTCCGAGCCGTTGCCGCCCAGGTATGTCGAAAAATCGGCTGGCCCGAAGGATTGAATTTCGCGACAAAGGCATTTTTGAAGCCGTTCAGCGTCGCCTGCATGGGACTCACCGTTGGAAAATTGGAAGAGGTGGTATTGCCCACGACGTAGGCGTTGCCCGAAGACTCCACAAAGATGCCGTTGCCTTGGTCGTCATCGGTCGAGTTGCGGCCTCCAAAATACGTTGAATACACCAGCGACGCGCCATCGGGCGCTATCTTCGCGACGAAAGCGGTCTCGAAGCCGGCGCCAGCCGTCGCCTGGAACGGATTCACGGTTGGAAAATTCGACGCCCCTGTGGTGCCGGCAATGTAAGCGTTGCCGGCGCCGTCCACGCCAATCCCATTGGCGCCCTCATTCGAATTAAATGAATTGCCCCCAATGATCGTGGAATAGACGAGTTGATTCCCGGCGGGGTTGAACTTGCTCACAAATGTATTTTGAAAAAAGAAAAATTGTTGACTGGGCGGAAACAAGACCAAGCCGGGAAAATCCGCCGAAGTTGTCCGCCCCGTCACATACGCATTTCCCGAAGCATCGAGGGCGATAGAATTGCCCGTGTCTCCGGAGAGACCGCTGCCACCAAGGAACGTGGCGTAGACCAGAACCGGGTCGATGATCAAAGGGTGGGAGGCGTCATAGGGCGCCACTTCAAAGCCGATGCGATTCTCGGCGCGAAGAACGTAGTGGCCTGCAACTTCGCGCCGCGTGCCCTTGACCATTTGATAGATCCCCGGGCGCAGCAAACGGACTTCTCCGGCAATGGTGCCCATGACCAGATTTCCCTGGGGATCGAGACGCAAGCGGTCGGCGCCCTGAATTTCAAATTGGATCTGGGCAGGATCTGCGCCTGGAGCCACAACGAAGTCGGATTCGACCTGCTGCTGGTTCCCGTAATAAGTCAAATCCACGCCCGGGTAAATCCCGCGGTAGCCGACGCGTCCGAATTGGCGGACGCCGGTGCGCCACTTGGTTGGATCATTGCTGACGTAATAGTTGATTTTTCCAGGAAGCGCGTCGGAGCCCAGGACTTGGGCGGACGCGTTGGCGCCCATCATCTTCAGCCAGAGGACCGACCCTTCGCTCTTATTCTTCGATGAATCAGCGCAATTTGGATGGATTTTCTCGGCTGGGCTGGTGCAGTTTGCGGACGCGCTTCCGC
>CAWHTN010000019.1:0-12935 GCA_963832265.1 uncultured Acidobacteriota bacterium | reverse complement strand
GCTGAACAATTCAGCCAATATATTTTCGGTTGAATCCCATCGACGGGGCGAAATTCATTTAATTAGCGGCGAAATTCTTGTTTTTGTGGCGCTAGCCTTTCGCCGGCGTTTTTGCGCGATTTTGAGAGAAACCGCCGGTGGGACGCCGGTGCCACAACAACCTGGCTATTGATTCAGGAGCGGAATGTCCTTGGAGGGTGTAGCCATTGGCCTTGACTGCAGATACGCATAAATGTCGGCGAGTTCCTGATCTGAGATGACCGCGCTGGTGTATGGCGGCATCTGGCCGGTCGGTTGGCGGACGTACTTGATGAAGGGGCGAACCAAACGTTGCGACGGCCCGATGCGCGGACCAGACGCTTGAGGCGCACCCTGGCCCTCGCGGCCGTGGCATTCGTAGCAGCCGTCCTTCGTGAAAATTTTCTTTCCGGTTTCCGCATTGCCCGCGGGAGATGTTTCACTCTTATCGCCCGGCTTTGCGGCGTTTTGCGCGCGAGGCGCTGGAACCGCAAGCAGAAGGATCGCACCGATCGCCGGCAGAGTGATGCGCCGTATCATGCAGGCGCGGCCACTCTCGATTGCGATCAAGGATGTCGAGAACACGTTCACGCATTCCCCTTTGCCGTCATTGTGCCACAGGACCAGTCCCCGCTGAAACGCAATCTGCAAATTCCGCTGCGGCACGCTAGTGGAGGCTCGCAATTCTCTCTTAATCCTTGACGTTGGCGTTTATTTCGATTACATCTTTGCGGTCGGAAAATGGCCAAATCCAAAACAAAATCCAAATCTCGAACAGAATTCGTTCGACACTGGGAACTTTCGCCCATTGGACGGCGGATTCTCCGCGAAGGACGCCAGTTCGCGACCGTTCAGCGCATTGTGGTGGCTGCGCGAAAGGTGTTTGCGAAGCGGGGGCTTGCCGGGGCGCGCATGGACGACATCGCGCGCGCCGCGGGCGTCAACAAGGCTCTCCCATATTACTATTTTCGTAACAAGGAAGAGCTGCACCGCTTCGTGCTGGAAACGATGATCGCGCAAATTTCCGCGCAGATGGAGTCACCCGCCGTCCTCTCGATGGATCCGCCCGAACGCGTGCGAGCCCTGGTGAACCTGACGTTTGACTTCGTCATGCGCAACCCCGCGTATCCGCGACTGATCCAGCGCGAAATGATGGCGGACCGGCGGCCTCTCCACTGGATGGTGGTGGCGCATCACCGCCCCTTGCACAAACGCGCCGTGAAGACAATTCGCGAAGGGATCGCGCGCGGCCAATTTCGCGCCGTCGATCCCGACCAGATGGTCTTCACCATCTTCGGAATGATTATGTACTATTTTGCAACTGGGCAACTGGCCAGCCAGATCTGGAATCGCGATATCTGGAATCCCCGAAACGTCGAACAGCGCCGCCGCGCAGTTTTGGATTTTCTCCATCACGGCCTGTTCCTGGCTCCTGCGATGAAATCCTAACCCGGCTTTCCCGCTTGCGAGAACTCAGGCTCTTGGTGGCACAGACTTCAGCCTGTGGGGGTTCGTCCTTGCATGGACCAAAATCCACAGGCTGAAGCCTGTGCCACTGGAACCTATCAACCATCGAAGGAGGATTCGGAATGGCCGGGAAGAACTGGAAAGCGAGGGTCCGTCGCGGCGGATTGTCGGGTTTCAGGTTGTAGCGGCGCGACACACGAGCGACAGGCTGAAGCCTCTCCTACCTAGGCAATCTGCATAATTTCGCGGCTGCCGGATATCCACAAGTCCGTGTAGCCCTTCATCTTCGCTCGGAAGGCTTCGTTCGTGTTGTAATCCTTCCACTGGGCTTCAAATTCCGTTATGTTTTGGACTTCAAATTCCAAGATGACGCGGTTAAATTCCCCCGTCAAATCGGTCAGAATGCGATACCTGGAAAACTTTCCGGAGGCGGCCGCTTCCTTCAGTTGGGCAGCGAGCTTGCTTGCGTTTCCCGGTTTGGCTACGAAACAGTTTCGGACGACGAGCATTGAAGTTCCTCCTTGGACAATTTTCCGGCGACGAGCAGTCTCGAGCTTCTCCGATACCACAAATTAATTTGCAGGAAGTGAATGCAGAGAGCGTGCCATTTCCATGCAAAAAATGTCAAGGTAGTTTTGCCGGCACGAGCCAACCCAGTGGCACAGGCCTCAGCCTGTGGGGTTTGGTGTTTGCAACTACGAAACCCCACAGGCCTCAGCCTGTGCCACATGAGTCACTTTCACATTGTGCGCGGAACCCGCGAGGTGTAGATTTCCGTTCAACGAAAAAACAGAAGGATTAGGAATCGAAAATCATTTTGAGGGCGCGCCGATGAGATTCAACAACTCGCGTAGCAAGGACATCTCAATCGATTTGAATAGAGGTTATCCCGGACCCACGGCATCGCGGCGGGAAGTTCTGCAATGGCTGGCGATGGCGGGAGCGGGCTCGATTCTGCCCGCGAGCGGTTTGCTGGCGCAGACCGGCACGCCTGCCGCGGGCGCGCGTTCCGGCCGAATTGACGTGCATAGCCACACCGTGCCGCCCTTCTATACAAAAGTCATGGAGAAGGAGATCCTGGCAACCGGGCACCCGCTGCCTACGTGGACCCCTTCTCTGCACATCGAGATCATGGACAAAAACGGGATCGCCACGTCCATGCTCTCTCCGATGACGCGCGTGGTGCAGGATTCGCTTTCCGACAAATCCGAGCGGGGGCGCAAGCTGGCGCGGGAGAATAATGACTACACGCAACAGCTCGTCAGGGATTACCCCGGGCGCTTCGGACATTTTGCGGCGCTGCCGCTGCCCGATTCCGAGGGCAGTTTGCGCGAGATCGAGTACGCGTTTGACACGCTGAAGGCGGACGGCATCGGGTTGTGGACGAGTTACGCGGACAAGTGGCCCGGCGATCCTGTCTTTGCGCCCGTGTACGAGGAACTCAACCGCCGCAAGGCCATCATTTTTATTCACTCCGCGCCGCCCATTTGCTGCCGCGCGCTTCAGCCCGGCGTGATCGACAGCGTCGTGGAATACGATTTCGATATCGCCCGAGCCGTGGTCAGCTACCTGAAGAGCGATTCGTTCCGCCGCTACCCGAATATCCGGTTCATCTTTCCGCATTCCGGAGGAACGCTGCCGGTGCTCGCCAACCGCGTAAGTGAAACTCTGCCCGAAAAGCGTTCCGACAAGGAAACCGCCGATATGATCGAGCAAGTGAAGCAGCTTTACTTTGACGTCGCGCATGCGACGTATCCCGCGCCCTTGTCCGCGCTGATCAAATTGATTCCCACGTCGCAGATCCTATTTGGCACCGACTACCCGATCGTGCCGCCCCCTGTTTCGGCTGGGCCTCTCGACCATTTCGGATTCCCGGCGAGCGATTTAGAAGCAATCAATCGCGGAAATGCAGAGCGGCTGTTCCCTCGGCTGAAGGCATAAACATTTCAGCACCGCCATGGAGGAAGTTATGAATTCTCGTATCGTAAAAGCAGGACTTGCAATCTTATTCGTCGCGGCGCTTGCCACGGTGGCCGATCTTCGGCATGGCGCGCAAGCCAGCGACTCCAAGAACTCGGCGATGCCGCCTTCCTCCATTCCCACGTTTTCGATGGAAAATGTCGGGCGCGAGGCTTTTTTCTACGTGGGCGGAGAATATGCCGGGCCTCCAGGCAAAGAGGAGATGCACGGCGCGATGTATGTCGAAGTGATGGTGCCGAAGCAGATCAAGCAAAAGTATCCCGTCGTGTTTTTCCACGGCAATGGGCAGACCGGGGCGGTCTGGAAGCAGACGCCCGATGGGCGGCCGGGCTGGGCCTATTACCTGATCAACCAGGGCTACGTCGTCTATATGGTGGACTACCCGGCGCGCGGGCGCTCCCCTTACGTTCCGGACATGGACGGCAAACTGGGCCTGCGCACGGCGCTGGAACTGGAGCAGATCTGGACCGGTCCCGTGCCGTCCGGCGGGGATTTCCCGCGGATGAAGATGTACACGCAGTGGCCGAGCGACTCACCGAAGAAAGGCACGATGGGCGATCCAGTCTTCGATAATTTTATTAAGGGCCAGATGCAATTCATCTCCGCTCAGGCTGAACTCGCCGTGCCGGCCGGCGTCGCGCTCCTCGATCAAATTGGAAGCCCGGTCATCCTGATCACGCATTCGCAAGGAGGCGGCATCGGCTTTAACGTCGCCGATGCGCGTCCGAAGCTGGTGGCCGGCATGGTGGCGATCGAGCCCGGCGGCCCGCAGATTGGCATCGTGGACACCGCCAAGGTGAACTACACGGGCAAGATTGGAAACGCGTGGGGGATCACCAATATGCCGATGCATTACGATCCGCCGGTCAACAGCCCCGACGATTTGAAGACCTACCTCGAGGAAAAATCGGAGCGGCCGGATGAGGTTCCCTGCTACATGCAGAAGGAACCCGTGCACAAGCTGGTGAGCCTGGCGAACATGCGCATCCTTTCCATCTCCGCCGAGGGCACGTATCACCGCGTATTCGACGCCTGCATTCCCAAATGGCTCAATCAGGCGGGCGTGAAGGATGAGTTCGTGCGTCTCGAAGACGCCGGCATCCACGGCAACATGCACGAAATGTTCCTCGACAAGAACAGCGATGTGGTCATCAAGTTCATCGATGATTGGATGCGCAAGAACGTGAAGTAGAGCGACCTTGCATTTTGGGTGCCGGACCAAAGATCCAAAGTGGATCGAACCGGGGGACCGGCGGACACGGCTGCAAAGGATCGGGTTTCGTATTGACATTGTATATACGCTCCTGTAGGGTAGTTGTGTATACAGGAGACAGACAATGCCAAAGACGAATGCACCGGAACGCGCCGGGCGCGGCGTCACCATTAACCTTCGGGCAGACGCGGTGAAGCGGTCGCTCATCGACCGGGCGGCCGAAAGGCTCGGGAAAAATCGGTCGGAGTTCATGCTGGAGGCAGCCTGCCGGGAAGCGACAGCCGTGCTTTTGGACCAGAGGTTTTTCCTGCTCGATGAAAAGGCCTACCAGCGGTTCCTAACCGCTCTCGACAAGGCGCCGGCGGAAAACAAACGTCTGCGACGTCTTTTGATGATGAAGGCGGCCTGGGAGGAATGACGGCCGGTGCACAGGACATAACAGCTCCGGAGCACTTGACGGCGGCGCATGACGTGTCAGCGTTTGATTCCGGCGTACCGGGTCTGGACGCCTGGTTGAAAAAACGTGCCCTGTCGAATGAAGAAACCGGGGCGTCGAGAACCTATGTTATATGTGCCGGGGGGCGGGTCGTGGGTTATTACGCACTGGCAACCGGCGGCGTGGCACAGGCGCAGGCGCCGGGCCGTGTCCGCCGGAATATGCCGGACCCCGTGCCGGTGATGATCCTCGCCCGTCTGGCAGTAGACCGGAACTGGCAGGGCCGGAACCTGGGTGGCAGCCTGCTGCGCGATGCCATTCTGCGCACTCTGCAGGCTGCTAAAATTGGCGGCATCCGCGCCATCCTGGTGGATGCGATCTCCGAGGATGCAAAAAAATTCTATGAGCGGCACGGGTTCCGGGTTTCACCTGTCGATCCAATGATCTTGATGATTACGGTCGCGGATGCAAAAAAAGCGCTGACTGGAAAATGAATCGGCGCGCCGGTACTGAGTCGATATCGGCATCGAACGACGAAGCCGTCCCACCCGTGAATTAGAGGAGCGAGTCTTGAAACACCTACTTTCATTCATTGGCGTTGTCACCCTTGCGCTGGCCATCCCGTCGAGGGCGAGCGCCCAGAGCGAAGTCACTCTGTTGTCGCCGGATCCTATTAAGGCGGCGATTGAAAAGTTAGTTGGCGACTTCGAAGCCAAGACGGGCACGCAGGTCAAGATCACTTATGGCACTGGCGTGAGCACGCGGAAGACGGTTGCGAGCGGGCAGGCTTTGGACGTGTCGCTCTTGTTCGCGCCTTTCCCGGAGGCCCTCAAGACGGGCAACATTGTCCCCGGCAGCGCGACCGTCATCGCGAGACTTCGCCTGGCGCTCGCCGTGCAAAAGGGTGCGCCCAAGCCTGACATTTCGACGCCGGAAGCGGTCAAGCGCGCGCTGCTGAACGCGAAGTCCATCCTCTCCGTGGACCCGACGCAGGGAAGCGTCGGGGGCATCGCTCTCGCGACGCTCGACAAGCTCGGCATCACGGAGCAAGTGAAGCCGAAAATCACGTGGGTTAAAACCGGTGTCATCGTGCAGGACTCGGTAGCCAAGGGCGAGGCGGAGATTGCGTTGGGTCCTTACCTCAGCGACATGCGCAATCCCGGCCTCGACGTTGTGGGAGCGCTGCCGCCCGAGGCTTCGACTCCGGTGGATATCACGGGATTTCTGTCTACCAGCGTGAAGGACCCGAAGGCCGCCAAGGCGCTCCTGGACTATCTCTCCTCACACGAAGCCGCGCCGGTTTACGAGGCGGCGAAGATATTTCCGGCGCACTGAGGTGTTGTAGCACAGACTTCAGTCTGTGGATTTCCATTTGATCTTGGCGGGCGCGCGCGGCCCGGGCGCCCTAACAGAACCCCACAGACTGAAGTCTGTGCTACTTGGTCTCGGTGCAATTGACACAAAACGTAGGCCGTCATATTCTGCGAGGCAACACCGTCAAACCGCAAATAGCAGTTCGCGAGGTGCCGAATGAAAAGTAAGTGGCTGATGTCTTTTGCCTTGCTGGTATGTGTTTTGTCGGCTTGCGGACCCGTGTTCGCACACCACGGAGCTGCGGCCTACGCGGACAAGATCGTGGTCTTGAAAGATGCCACGGTGACGAAATTCCTGTGGGCCAATCCCCACAACATTGTCATGTTCGACGTGAAAGACGACAAAGGCGACATCACACACTGGGCCGGCGAAGCGGGGAGTCCGTCGGCGACCGGCCTTCTGGGCTGGACCAGGAATTCGTTTCAACCCGGCGACGTCATCACCGTTTACATCTACCCCGCGAAATCCGGCAATCCCGTCGGCCGTCTCAATAAGATCGTGTTTGCCGACGGCAAGATTCTGAGGGATAGCCAACTCGGGGGAGACAAGAAAGAACAGTAAGGAACCGTTGCGGTTGAAATCCAAAACGGCTAGGTTTCGGCTTAGGGTGACATCCGTCGGGGCCTCAGGTGGGAACGCATGTCGATCCAATGGGGGCGCATCTTACTCGCGGCTTTCCTGATGGAACTGGTCCTGTTTGCGTTCGCGATCCCGCTAACCATGAGCGGTGCACGCCGAGTCGCGCTCTACGGTGTGCCTCCCTTGGCGCTTGTCGCAACCTTCGCGATTACCTTATGGCTCGGACGCAGGTTTGCGTCGAAGTACGTCCTGCACGGCGTGCTCATCGGCGTCGCAGGCACGCTCATGTATGTCGGTCTCACGCGCGGAGGGCCGGAACCGTGGCAATACATTGTCGCCAACGCGTTGAAGGTTGTTGGCGGCGCCGCTGGTGGAGTGGTCCTGGCGCGGCGACGTCAGGCCGCAGCAAATTAGCGGTCGAAGGCCGCTCCCATTTCGTGCCGATGCACGGCGCCGAGGTCGCTTGAGTAAGTTGCTCATGTCTCTGGCCTTGCTTGGTGTTCTACTAGCGGTTGGTGTCCCCGTGTTCGCACATCACGGAAGCGCGTCTTACAAAACGGACAAAATAGTTGTCATGAAGCAAGTGACGGTTACGAAATTCCTGTGGGCCAATCCCCATACCATGCTCTTGTTCGACGTGAAGGATGACCAAGGCAACATCTCCCATTGGGCCGGCGAAGCGGGAAGTCCGGCGGCCGTCCGCCTTCTTGGCTGGAGCAAAAATTCCCTACAGCCAGGGGACGTCATCACCGTTCTACTTTATCCATCCAAATTTGAGAGTCATGTCGGGCGTCTTGATAAAATTGTGCTCGCCGACGGCACGACGCTAAAGAATAGTCCGCGGGGTGACCAGGGAGTATTATCCAGATACTGAAGGTTGGCCGTTTTGTAAATTGGAATCTGATTGCGAGCGGGCGTAGCGATTGTGGCTCCAAGTTATTTTGGGGCATTGAGGGGTGCCGAAATGCGAAATCTGTTTCAGTGCTGCATCATCAGCTTGGCAGGAGCGTTGGTGGTTTCTTCTCTTGCGTTCGCCCAGAGCTCTCCCAAGCCAAATTTTGGCGGTCCCGAAGATTTGAAAGAAAAGCTGGGAGACACGGGCGCCGGAGGCCCCGCTCCGAAGCGTGATTTGACCGGTTTTTGGGCCGGGAAAGTGGCCGCTAAGCTCAACCCCGTACCTGCGATGACGCCCTGGGGGCAGGAGCAGTTCCGTCTGCACAAGTCCAATGGGCAATATCCTGTCGCCGATTCCAACGATCCGATCAAAGGCTGCGACCCGCTCGGCTTCCCGCGCAACATCCTGTTCATGACCAGAGGAATCGTGTTCACCTCAATGCCCGGCAAGATGATCGAGATGTCCGAGTACAACCGCATCTGGCGCGAAATCTGGACGGACGGTCGAGAGCTTCCCAAGGATGTGGGCGGGAGATCGGCCGACGCGCCCGACCCGCGGTGGTACGGATATTCGGTGGGACACTGGGAGGGCGACTACACGTTTGTCGTCAACACAGTAGGCAGCGATGAACGCACCTGGCTGGACAACGCCGGCCATCCGCACAGCATCGATCTGCGCGTCGAGGAACGCTACACGCGCGTGAATCATAATCACCTGGAAGTAACCGTTAAGATTGACGATCCCAAGACTTACACCGAGCCCTTCGTGATTACCAAGGGCGAGTTCACATGGATTCCGGAACAGGATTTTGAAGAAGAGCTTTGCGTGCCGTCCGAGCAAGCCGAGTATTTGAAGCTAATCGGCGAACCCGCGGCGCATAGCAAATCAAAGTAGGACAGGCTTCAGCCTGTCTGCTTTTGACTTTCTGAAAATTAGAAGTAGAAACAAAGGAAAACAGGCTGAACAGGCTGCGGAAAAAGGCGGATTTTCGGAACGGAATGGTAGCGAGTGCATCTAAGCAGACATGAGAGGCAACGACAAGCAGCAGGAAGAGATGTTCAGCTACGTTTCGAGCGAGAAACGAGTGCCGCGGGATCATCCGCTGCGGCGTGTGCGGGCGATGACCGACGCAGCGTTGCAGCGGATGTCGCCCAAGTTTGACGCGTTGTATGCGTGTATCGGGCGGCCGTCGATTCCGCCGGAGAGGCTGTTGCGAGCGCTGCTGTTGCAGGCGCTGTACAGCGTGCGCAGCGAGCGGCTGCTGATGGAGCAGCTGGAATATAACTTGCTGTTCCGATGGTTTGTAGGATTGAACATGGACGAGCCGGTGTGGGACGAGACGGTGTTCACGAAGAACCGGGACCGGCTGCTGGACGGGAAAATCGCGGAACTATTTTTCGAGCAAGTGTTGGCGCAGGCGGAGGAGCACCAGTTGCTGTCGGACGAACACTTCACGGTGGACGGGACGATGATCGAGGCGTGGGCCAATCGGCGGAGTTTTCAGGAGAAGAAAGATCCGCCGGAGCAAGGCAGCGGTCGTGGAGGAGAGAAACTCTTGCGGGACACGCACCAGAGCCAGAGCGATCCGGAAGCGCGGTTGTATAAGAAGAGCGCGGCGGGAGAAGCCAAGCCGAGTTATCTGGGACACGTGGTGATGGAAAACCGAAATGGGCTGGTGAGGAAGCCATGTGTGACGGAGGCGGGGACGCGGCAAGAGCGGGACGCGGCGTTGCAGATGTTGGCCGAGCTGTTGAGAGAAATCCGGGCGAAGCGGAAAGCGGGAGAGCGGAGTGGACCGATCACGGTGGGCGGAGACAAGGGATATCAGGAGAAGGATTTTATTGAGGGATTGCGGAATCTTTCGGTGACACCGCACATTGCGGAATACGAAAAGAAACGGCGGAGTTGGTTGACGGCCAGCGAGCGAGAGGACTTGGGATTTAGGATCAGTCAGAGCAAGCGAAAACTGGTGGAGAAAATCTTCGGCTGGATGAAAGTGGTGGCAGGACTGAGGAAGACGAAATTTCGAGGGCGTCGGCGAGTGGACTGGATATTTTCGCTGGGGGCCGCGGCCTTCAACTTGATCCGCATGGTGAAGTTGATCCCAGCAGCCTAAAGGAGACGGGAGCGCTCGGCAAGAACGGGAAAAGCGATCTAAATCGAGGCATTCAGCCGACCAAAAATCGCATCCTGACAGTCCCGCAGAACCAAAAATTCAGGTGCAAGGCGCTGCGGCTCGATAATGGTGACTTTTTCCGCATTCTGTGAAGCCTGTTCTACTCAATCCGTATCAAACCTCTGCTCTTTCCACGGATCGCCGTACATGTGGTAGCCGTTCTCTTCCCAGAAGCCGGGCAGGTCCTCGGCGGTGAGCGCAAAGCCGCGCACCCATTTCACGCTCTTCCAGAAATACAGGTGCGGCACGACCAGGCGCAAAGGATAGCCATGGTCGGCGGAGAGCGTCTCGCCGTCGTGCTGGAAGGCGAAGATTGTGTCGGGCTTCATCAAGTCTTCGAGGGGAAGATTGGTAGTGTATCCATTTTCGCCGCGCACCATGGCGAAACGCGCTCCGGGCTTGGGCGTGACGAGCTTCATCACTTCGGTGAACAGCACGCCCTCGAAGCGGTTGTCGAAGCGGCTCCAACGCGTCACGCAGTGGATGTCGCAATGAATTTCCGTCTGCGGCAGCCCGTTGAATTCCTCCCACGAAAGACGCACCAGCTTTTCGACCAGGCCATCGATGCGAAAATCCCAGGTGCGCAGATCGGCGCGCGGCACATTTCCCTCGTGAAGCACAGGCCATTTCAACGTGAGCGATTGCCCCGGCGGAAGACGGCCCTCAACGCGCATCTGCTGCTCGAGTTTTTTCCGTTCGCTGCTTTCGCCGAAGATCATCGTCGTTCCCTTTGTATCTGGAATTTCATTGTACCTGAATCTCGCTCCTGTCCAGATACACCGCAGGGACAGTAGCGCCGGCGTCCCGCCGGCTCCTTGCCTCCACCAAAAACGCCGGCAAGATGCCGGCGCTACGGGCAACTCGCCGCATCGGCTGTGCTACCATAAAAGCGAAAGACACTTTAGCCGCCAAGTCAGGAGCGAATGTGCCGGCACGCATCCTCAACGGGATCACAATTCGCGACCAAATCTACGCGGAACTCAAGCGGGAAATTGCTGAGTTGAGCGCTGCGGGGATTCGTCCCGGGCTTGCGGCGGTGCTGGTGGGCGAAAACCCTGCGTCGCAGATTTATGTGCGCAGCAAGATCGCCGCGTGCGAGCAACTGGGGCTTGGAAGCTGGCAGCTCACGCCGTCCGCCATGGCAACGACCGACGATTTGCTCGCGGCGGTTGCGGAGTTGAACGCGCGGGACGACGTGGACGGAATCCTAGTGCAGCTTCCTTTACCGCCGCAAGTGGACACGAAGCTCGTCCTGGAAGCTGTGGACCCGGCGAAAGACGTGGACGGGTTTCATCCGGTGAATCTCGGGCGTCTGGTCTCGGGCCGAGCGGGACTCGTGGCTTGCACGCCCGCAGGGTGCATGGAAATTCTGAGGCGCAGCGGGGTTCCGCTGGAGGGAGCCGAAGCCGTCGTCGTGGGGCGCAGCGACATTGTGGGAAAACCGATGGCGCTGCTGCTGATGCACGCGAACGCGACCGTGACGATCTGCCACTCCAAGACACGCGATTTGCCAGGCGTCGTGCGGCGCGCCGACATTGTGATCGCGGCGATCGGGCGCGCGGCGATGATTGAGCCCGATTGGGTGCGGCCGGGCGCGACGGTGATCGATGTGGGCATCAATCGCATCACCGATACCGCGGAAGCGCAGCGCATCTTTGCGAATTTTCCGGCGAAACTCGCGCTATTCCACGAGAAAGGCTCCGTGCTGGTAGGTGACGTTCATCCGGGCGTTGCGGAAGTGGCCGGGGCGATCACTCCTGTGCCGGGGGGCGTGGGTCCGCTCACGATCGCCATGCTGATGAGCAACACAGTGAAGGCAGCGCGCCTGCGGCGTGCGCGCGGACAAGCAGCGTCCGGCAGCGGCGCCGCGGCGGCCAAACCCTGATGCTGCGCGTCGGCCTGACCGGAGGAATCGCCACCGGAAAAACCACCGTGGTCGCGATGTTGCGCGAGCTGGGCTGCCGCGTGCTCGAAGCCGACAAGATCGCGCACCAAATGATCGAACCCGGCGGCGCCGCCTACGACGAAGTGGTGCGCGAATTTGGCCGCGGCATCCTCACCCCGGAAGGCCTTGTGGACCGGCGAAAGCTCGGCGCCATCGTGTTTGCCGACCCGAAACGTCTCGCGCGCTTGAACGCCATCGTGCACCCGCCGGTCCTCGAAGAGCAGAGCCGCCAGCTTGCCGCGTTCGAAAAGGCCGACCCGTACGCCATCGCCGTGGTGGAGGCCGCCCTGCTTATCGAAGCGGGATTCGACAAGAAGCTGGATTACCTGGTGGTTACCTGGTGCACGCCGGAGCAACAGCTGGCGCGCCTGACGCAGTCCGGCACGGGCCGCGGGCTGACGGTCGAGCAAGCACGGCAGCGCATCGCGTCTCAAATGCCCATCGAGGAAAAACGGCGCAGGGCCGATGAAGAGATCGATTGCTCGGGCACGGTCGAACACACGCGCGCACAAGTGATCGCGCTCTTCGCCAAGCTCAAGGGGATGCAAGGCGGGAAAGCAAAGAATCCAGCGCTCAGAAGTTAGAACTAGGGTGACGGCTCGACATTAATATTGAGAATCATTGTAGGGCACGGTTTCAACCGTGCCGTTTCATCTGCGGAATCAAGAAGGCTTTAGCCGCTGGCTCTTTGAAGGCGTGCTTCTACTCGCTATCTGGTTTTGTGGAAAAGGAAGCGATCGAAACGCCAGCGGCTAGAGCCGGACGACTATGAAATGCGTAACGGCACGGCTGAAGCCGTGCCCTACAAAATAGTGAACTTAGCACACTGGCTTGCTGCCACTGCGAGAATTT
>CAWHTN010000018.1:0-12517 GCA_963832265.1 uncultured Acidobacteriota bacterium | reverse complement strand
AACTTCTCGTGTTGGTACGCCTTCACCATGAGCAGAATCCAGAGAATGAACGCAACCAGGCTGATCAGGCCGTACAGCACGGACTCCGAAACCGAAAGCACCGGCCGCCCATCATCATGAATCCCACGCGAAAGAAGAAAATCCCAATGACAATGTTAGGATGTGCGAGCCCGCCGAACACGATCTTCGATTGCGCCGCGTGAAACCGCATAAATGGCCGCTTGTCGATCAGGAAAAAAATGATCCCCGTGACCCATCCAACCAGATAGCACAAGAATGCGGCCACGTTTTCAGACATTCCCGACTGCGAACTCTGCGCCGTTTGCACCACCGCCGCACCTCCCGATTGCGCCTCACCGCATTTGGGGCAGAATCCCGCGCCCGCCGCCACTTCACTGCCACACTTGCTGCAAAAGGCCATTGTGTTTCTCCCCTCTGGAAGTCGTTAAGGACAGAGCCCCGCACGTCGCGCGAAGGCTATCATTGCTGCCTTCGCCACACAAGCACCCCTGTGTAAATCGGAAAGATTGCCGCCGGATTGCGCGCCGTTGTAAACTATGCCTGATCTTAAATTGCGACCTCGCCGGGATGGCCGGTAGGCCTGACACCCGCCGCGAATCGGTCAGCACGAACCGATGGAAACCTTCCTTAATCTGGTCTGGCTCGCAGTCACCGTGGCCGCACTCTGGCTGTGGCGATTCCGCTGGATCGTGTCACGGGAAAATCCGAGACATAGCGCGAGAATGGAAGCGGTTGCCATGGTCTGCGTCCTGGCGCTTCTATTCCCCGTCATTTCCCTTACGGACGACTTGCATCCTGAAACCGTGGCCGTGGATGCGGCCTCAGGCAAACGTAATGCCTGCCTGATCGCAGCCAGCGCTCCACACGTGCGGGCTGCAACCGTAAGCCCGGGAACGCGCTTATTGGTGGGGATGATTTCGAGGCCCTTCGCCGCAGCCAATTTAGTCAGTTCAGAATTGATTCAAACTCTTAGGTTTAATGATTCAGGCTCCTTAGCTACCGGTTCATCCGGCCGCTCTCCCCCTCTCTCCTGTAATCAAATATGGCACTTTCGCCGCCCCGTATGCCCGAAGTTTGACCGGGCGGGGCGTCAATTCCTTTTTCTCTTTTGGCGAGAGATCTGAGGCCGCGCATTCGGACATGCGACTTCGGACCTTTCGGATGCGCCAAGTCCAAGAAAGCTTGGCATGCAGATGCCTTGATGGAGAGGCAAAAATGAACAAGAAATTATTTTGGGTCCTGCTGGCCGCTGGTCTGGCCGGGACGAGCTGCGGCCAGGCTAATACCGATCCGAAAGCGGAGGCGCCCCCGCCTGCCCAAGTGGAGCACGAACAAGATGGAAGCGTGGTCCAAGTCGATCATCCGGAACAGATCCCGCTCGTCACGGCGTCGCGCGTAGTTCCAGACCGGAGTTGGTGTTGACGGGAACCGTGACTCCTGACATTTCGCGAAATGTGCCGGTTGTCTCGCTGGCTTCCGGCGCATGGTGGAGATTCGAGCTCGCCTTGGAGATACGGTGCAAAAGGGCCAGTTGCTGCTGAGCGTCCGCAGCTCCGACGTTTCCGGCGCCTATTCGGATTACCGCAAGGCGGTTGCCGACGAGGAACTCGCGGGCAAACAATTCGACCGCGCGAAGGATCTTAACGCCCATGGCGCAATTTCGCTGAACGATCTTCAAGTAGCCCGGGATGCCGAAGAAAAAGCCAAGGTGGATGTGGAGACATCAGCAGAGCATCTTCGGCTCCTGGGCAACGATCCCGATAAGCCAAACAGTATCGTAGAAATCCATGCCCCGATTTCGGGGGTCATCACCGACCAACAGGTCACGGACGGCGCTTCGTTGCAGGCATATCGGACGAAACCCTTTCACGATTTCCGATCTATCCTGTGTCTGGGTTGTCTGCGACGTTCACGAAGACCATCTGGCCAGCGTGCGTTTGGGCGACACCGCCGAAATCCGCTTGAACGCCTATCCCGACCAGCTCTTCAAAGGCACGATCAGCAACATCGGCGCCATCCTCGATCCGAATCTTCGGACGGCCAAAGTTCGAATGGAAGTGCGCAACCCGGGGATCATGCGCCTCGGCATGTTCGTGACGGCCACGTTCCGGGGCCAGAAACAAGTTATACACACTACGGTTCCGTCCACGGCGATCCTGCATCTGCATGACACGGATTGGGTTTTCGTGATCACGCCGGACAAAAAATTCCAGCGCGTGGAAATCGTCACGGGCATCACGCTGCCCGGAGACATGCAGGAAGTCGTCTCCGGCATCATGCCGGGAGCGCAAGTTGTCCGGAACGCGCTCACCTTCCAAAACACGGTGGACCAGTAAAATGATTCGCAGACTTGTAGATTTCGCCCTGGAAAACCGCTTCATGGTCCTCGCTGCGGCGGTTCTGCTTTTCGGTTGGGGCGCGATCTCGTTTCATCAGCTTCCCATCGAAGCGTATCCCGATGTGGCGGACAATTATGTGGAAATCATCACGCAGTGGCCGGGCATCTCAGCGGAACAAATCGAGCAGCAGGTCACGATTCCCCTCGAAATCGCGATGAACGGAATCCCTCACGTGGTTCATTTACGCTCGTTCTCACTCTTCGGACTCTCCGACCTGAAGTTGATTTTTGACGATCAAGAAGAGAACGCCTGGGACCGCGAGCGGGCCCTCGAACGGCTGTCGCAAGTGACTCTGCCGACGGGGGTAGTTCCACAGATGGGAACGGATTGGAGCCCGGTCGGCCAGATCTACTTCTTCACCCTGAAAAGCACCAATCCGCAGTATGACGTGATGGATTTGAAATCGATCGAGGATTGGACTGTCGAGAAAAATTTCAAATCGGTTCCCGATGTTGTCGATGTCGCCAGCTTCGGAGGCCCTACGCGCGAGTATCAGGTTCGCCTTGACCCCACGAAACTGATCTCCTACGGACTCAGCATCGCCCAAGTGGAGCAACAGCTCACGAGCAACAATACGAACGCAGGCGGCAGTTTTATCGAGTCCGGCCAGCAGCAAATTAATATCCGTGAAGTTGGATTGGTCCGAAACGTCCGCGATATCGAAAACACAGTCCTCACGGCCAAGAATGGCGCTGCGCTCCGAGTCAAGGATATCGCCGTCGTGGCTCAGGGCCCGAAGATCCGGCTCGGCCAATTCGCGCGCGCCATCCATCGCGAAGACGGCAGAATCATCGACAACGATGATGTCGTTTCAGGGATCGTGCTCCTGCGCAAAGGCGCGGACGCCGATAACGCGCTTGCGGGAATTCACGCCAAAGTGAAGGAGTTGAACGATCGCATCTTGCCGCCCGGCGTGAAAGTCGTTCCGTTCATCGACCGCAGCGATTTGGTGCACTTCACAACGCATACCGTCCTCCACAATCTTACGGAAGGCATCATTCTGGTCGTGATTGTTCTCTTTCTGTTTGTCGGGAATGTCCGCGCCGCAATCATCGTCGCTCTTACCATTCCGTTTGCGCTTTTATTCGCCGCAACGTGCCTCAACCTGAAGGGCATTCCCGCAAACTTGCTTTCTCTGGGCGCGCTGGATTTTGGAATGGTCGTGGATGGCGCGGTGGTCATGATTGAGAACATCGTCCGGCACATGACCCATCCGAAAAATTCTTCAAGAAAAACCATGGAAGTCGTCAGCGAAGCCGCGCATGAAGTGCAGAGGCCGGTCTTCTACGCCATCGCCATCATCATTACCGCCTATCTGCCCATCTTTACGCTGCAGCGAGTCGAGGGGCGGCTGTTCCGGCCAATGGCCTGGACGGTGGCGTTTGCCCTTCTCGGAGCGCTGATTTTTTCAATGCTGATCGCCCCGGTTCTTTCCACTCTGCTTTTTCGGAATGGGGTTAAGGAATGGCACAACCCGGTGATGGCATTTTTAACTGATCGTTATCGCAAGGCTGTGCGCTATGCGATTGAACATCGCATGCTCACCGTGGGAGTCGGAGTGGCTGGATTGTGCCTGGCCGTTTTTCTTGTCTATAGCGGCGTGCTCGGTTCCGAATTCTTGCCCCACTTGGATGAAGGCGCCATCTGGGTGCGCGGAACGCTCGCGTCCAGCGTCGGCCCCAGCGAATCGATCCGGATCGCAAATCAGGCTCGCGCGCTGCTTTGTTCTTTTCCCGAAGTGCCCGAGTGCACGAGCCAGGTGGGACGGCCCGACGACGGAACAGATGCGACGGGATTTTTCAACACGGAATACTTCGTGGGATTGAAACCCAAGGAAGAGTGGCGGCCCGTCTTCCATCAGGATAAGGACAGATTGATCGCCGCCATGAATCGCGAATTGGATCAGATCCCCGGCGTGACCTGGGGTTTTTCTCAGCCCATCGAAGACAACATGGAAGAAGCGGTCAGCGGAGTAAAAGGCGAGCTTGCCACCAAAATCTATGGCGATGACCTGAAAGTTCTCGAAGAGAAAGCCGATCAGATCGTGAGCACGATGCAGCAGGTCAGGGGAATCGAGGATCTCGGAGTCTTTCGCGCTCTGGGCCAGCCCAACATCAACTTCGAGGTGAACCGCGAGCAGGCCGCGCGCTATCAAATCAACGTCGCGGATATTCAGGATGCCATTCAGACCGCGGTGGGAGGGTCCGCTCTGACGCAGGTCTTGCAAGGCGAGCAGCGCTACGACCTGGTCTTGCGTTACCTCCCGCAATACCGCACGACGAAGGAAGCACTCGAAGACATTCGCCTGTTGTCGCCGTCGGGCGAGCGAGTCTCGCTCGCCCAGCTCTGCACGATCAAGGAGCAGGACGGCGGCTCGGAAATCTATCGCGAAGAAAACGAGCGCTACGTGGCGATCAAGTACAGCGTGCGCGGCCGGGATCTCGGCGGCGCGGTCGAAGAAGCGATGCGCAATGTGAATGCGAAAGTGCAATTACCGCGCGGATATCACATCGATTGGGAAGGCGAATACGAAAGCCAGAAGCGGGCCCAGGCGCGCCTGCTCGTCATCGTGCCGCTGACCATTCTCGTGATCTTCATGATTATCTACTCCATGTTCCGCTCTCCGAAATGGGCGGCATTGATTCTGGCCACGGTTGCGATGGCCAGCGCCGGCGGCCTGCTCGCGTTGCTCATTACGGGTACCCACTTGAGTGTTTCCTCTGGCGTCGGATTCCTGGCGCTGTTCGGCGTCTCCGTTCAGACGGGCGTCATCATGCTGGAATACATCAATCAACTTCGCGCCGCCGGTGGCTCGATTGAGGAATCCGCGATTGACGGAGCCGTGCTGCGGCTGCGCCCCATCATGATGACCATGCTGGTGGCGACGCTAGGTTTGTTGCCCGCCGCGCTCTCGCACGCGATCGGATCCGATTCTCAGCGGCCCTTCGCGATAGTTATCGTAGGAGGCTTGATGGTCAACCTGGCGATGAGCATTTTTATTTTGCCCACGCTATACGTCTGGCTCGCGAGAGAAGGCGACAAACTTCCGGATCCGGAGCCCAACTTCGAAGCGTGACCCGCGAGGTAGCACAGACTTCAGTCTGTGGGGGTCCGTTCGCTTGCCCAGGCCGCGCGCGCTAGCCAAGTTCAAATGGAACCCCACAGACTGAAGTCTGTGCTACTTGCGCCGGGAAGCGGCGCTCATCCTCGGTTATACTGTCAGGCAACGCGGAAGTGGCGGAATTGGCAGACGCGCCAGCCTTAGGAGCTGGTGGCCGAAAGGCCGTAGGGGTTCGAGTCCCTTCTTCCGCACCATTATTACTTTTTCTCTGTGCATCTGTTCGAAACATTATTTTTGCCGCACGGCTCGTGCGTGTTGACGTTGATCTTGGATTCCCCTATACTTTGCTTTCGCTGTACCCCGCTTGCAGTTCTTTCCCGTTTCCATTTTTCCGGACCGAGAAGCGGCAAAGAGTAGAAGTACGAACCTTAGGGCGGTTCCTGACGTATTTCGATCATCTGACAACGCAATCTGCGATCCCGAAGGCCTGACTATGAGTGAAGCAACTTGCCGGCGCGAATTGGAACTGGAAATTCCCGCGGAAACCGTGCAGAAAGCGGTCGAACGCGTGGCCAAGCAATTTGCCCGTGTCGCGCGCGTCCCGGGATTTCGACCGGGAAAAGCGCCTGTCACGTTGATCCGGCGCCGGTTTGCCGACGACATCAAGAGTGAAGTGCTGCAATCCCTGGTGCCCGAGCAGATCGAGCGCGCCGTCACCGAAAGCAAGCTGGTCCCGGTCACGCAGCCGCAAATCGATAAGGTCGACTTCACGGAAACCGGGCCGGTGAAGTTCCGCGCGACGTTCGAGGTCCTGCCCGAATTCGAGCTCGGTCAATATAAGGACCTGGAAGTCGAAATCGACGACGTCAAAGTCGAAGATTCGGATGTCGATAAAGCGCATCGAAGAGCTTCGCGACCGCGCCGCCACGTTTGTTCCCGTCGAAGGCCGGCCCATCGCCGACGGCGATTACGCGCAGCTCAAGCTGAAGGGCATCCCGGCGGGCGGCGGCGAGCCGCTCGAAGCGGACAGCGTCCTGTGCCACGTGGGCGGCGAAGAAACCATGGAGCCGTTCAATGAAAATCTGCGCGGCGCGAACACCGGCGATCACAAAAATTTTGACGTGACCTATCCCTCCGACTATCCCGATCCAAAGCTCCAGGGAAAAACATATACCTACGCGGTTGAGGTCCTGGGCATCAAGGAAAAGAAGCGGCCCGAGCTGACCGATGAATTCGCCAAGGACGTGAGCGACGCGCAGACCCTGGAAGAATTGCGCAAAAAGATGCGCGAGAATCTCGAAGCGGCGCGCTCGCATCATCAAAGCGACCAGACGCGGGAAAAGCTGCTCGCCCAAATCGTGAAGTCGCATGAGTTCCCTGTCCCCGAGGCGCTGGTCGAGCACCAGATGGACTCGCGCCTCGAACGCACGGTGCGGTCGCTCGCCTCGCAGGGCGTCGATCCGCGCGCGGTGAATGTGGACTGGGTGGCGCTGCGCAGCCGGCAAAAAGACCGCTCCATCGAGGATGTGAAGGCGGAGTTGCTGCTGGACCGCATCGCCACGGCGGAAAATATCGAAGTGGGCGAGGAAGAAGTGGAAAAGGAAATTGCGGCGATCGCGGAGCGGAGTGGCGAATCGGCCACAGCCGTTCGCGCGAACTTGACAAGGCAAGGTGCGCTGGATAGGATGAAATCTAAGATCCGGAGTGAAAAAACTCTGGACTGGCTCTGCAGCAATTCCCGGACCCGGACAATAACCAAGGAGAAATGAAGTGGTTCCGGCCGGGGTCCTCCGCGCAACCTAAAAAACACAATGAACCATACAGACGATATGACTCCGCATGCAACAACGCTCATCCCCATGGTCGTCGAACAGACGAACCGGGGAGAGCGGGCATACGATATTTATTCCCGGCTGCTCAAGGACAATATTATTTTCATCGGGACGCCGATTGACGACCACGTCGCCAATCTGGTCACCGCTCAGCTCCTGTTCCTGGAAGCGGAAGACCCCGAAAAGGATATTTCGCTGTACATCAACTCGCCGGGCGGCTCGATCACGGCGGGAATGGCGATTTATGACACGATGCAGTTCGTGCGGCCGAGCGTGGTGACCATTTGCGTCGGCCAGGCCGCGTCGATTGCCGCGCTGCTGCTGACCGCCGGAGCGCCGAAGAAGCGCTTTTCCCTGCCCAATTCGCGCATCCTGATTCACCAGCCCTGGATGTCGGGATTGTCGGGCCAGGCGACCGATATCGATATTCACGCGAAGGAAATCCTGCGCATGCGCACGGTCATCAATGGCCTGCTGTCGCAGCACAGCGGACATCCTCTCGACACTCTGGAAAAAGACGTCGAGCGCGATTTCATTATGTCCGCGGACGCAAGCCAAGGAATACGGACTGATCGACGAAATTATTACCAAGCACCGCTAGCGCGTTCCAATCAGTTAGTAATAAACAAACGCGGCGGTGTACGGAAGCTGCAAAGGGGCCTAGAATAATCCGCACGGCAAGGAAAACTTCCCTTGACCGGGCCTTGACCGGCGGAGGGCGACACACCGTTGAGAAAACTCAGCACTGACGAACCATTGCGCTGTTCCTTCTGCCATAAAACGCAGGAGCAGGTCGAGAAGTTGATCAGCTCGCCCTCGGACTACCCGCGCGCCTACATCTGCAACGAATGTGTGACCGTCTGCGAACAAATCCTCGAGGAAGAAAAGCGCGAGCAAGCCAATCCCGTCAACAAGCGCCTGCCGCGCCCTCCGGAGATCAAGGCGTTTCTCGACGGCTACGTGATCGGCCAGGACAAAACCAAAAAGAAGCTGGCCGTCGCCGTCTACAACCACTACAAGCGCATCTTCCTGAACCGCCAGCCGGGCGACGTGGAATTGACGAAATCGAATATCCTGCTCATCGGCCCGACCGGAACGGGCAAAACGCTCCTGGCGCAGACGCTCTCGCGCATGCTGGACGTTCCCTTCGCCATCGTGGACGCCACGACGCTGACCGAAGCGGGATACGTCGGCGAGGACGTCGAGAACATCATCTTGAAGCTCTTGCAGGCCGCCGACGGCGACGTCACCAAGGCGCAGCAAGGCATCATCTACATCGACGAGATCGACAAGATTTCCAAGAAGGACGAAAACCCGTCCATCACGCGCGATGTTTCGGGCGAAGGCGTGCAGCAAGCCCTGCTGAAGATTCTCGAAGGCACGATCGCCAATGTTCCGCCGCAGGGCGGAAGCAAACATCCGCACCAGGAATTCACGCCCGTCGATACGACGAACATTCTGTTCATCTGCGGCGGCGCGTTCGTGGGCCTCGAAAAAACCATTGAGCGCCGGATCGGCCAGAAATCGCTCGGCTTTCACACCGACGCGCAGCCGACCACCGCGCAGCGCCGCAACATCGAACTGCTCAGCCAGGCGCAGCCCACCGACCTGATCCGCTACGGCCTGATTCCCGAATTCGTGGGCCGCTTGCCCGTCGTCGGCGTCCTGGGCGATCTGGACAAGGCCGCGCTGATGCAGATTCTGACGGAACCGAAAAACGCGCTCATCCGTCAATATCAGAGACTGTTTGAATTTGAGAATGTGCGCCTGCGGTTTTCCGATGATGCGCTCGAAACCGTTGCGGAACTGGCCTTGCAGCGCAAAGTCGGCGCCCGCGGACTGCGCATGATTCTCGAAGACCTCATGCTCGAACTCATGTACCACCTGCCGGCCCAGCGCAAACTCCGCGAATTCGTCGTGACCGGCGAAATGGTCCGCAGCCGCGAAATCAACTGGTCGCTGCTCGAAAAAGCCGGATAATACGGGTGCGGGTCGCCGCCGCGAATAAAAAATCGCTCAAGGAGCTGTAAGATAACCACGGAACCCATGTTTAACCGAGAAAAGTCTGAATCGAAGCGCGTGCCCATGATGCCGGTGCGCGATCTGGTCATCTTCCCCCAGATGATGAACCCGTTCATCGTGGGGCGCGAAAGTTCCCTGCGCGCGCTCGAAGAAGCGCTGGCCACCGACAAGAAGATTTTCCTCGCCACCCAGCACGACGCTTCCGTCGACGATCCCAAGCCCGATGAAATCTACTCCGTCGGCACGCTGGCCAATATCGTGCAAAGCGTGCGCTTGCCGGACGGTAACCTGCGCGTGCTGGTGGAAGGCGTCGAGCGCGCCAAGGCCGTGCAAATTTCGACCGACGAAGGTTTTTTCCGCGCCACGCTGAAAGTGATTCCCAACAAGGCCGAGCCTTCCCCGCAAATCGAGCAGGCGGTCACCAAGGTTACGGGCCTGTTTGAGCAGTACGTCAAGCTCTCGCAAAGCCTGAATTACGACACCATGATCGCCGCGACGCGCGTGGACGATCCCGCGAAACTGTCCGACACCATCGCGTCAAACCTGCAGATCCCCGTCGAGGAAAAGCAGGAGCTCCTCGAAAATTTCGATCCGCTGGACCGCTTGACCCGCGTCGGCGAAATCCTAGAAAGCGAAATCGAAAAGCTCAACGTCGACCGCAACATCAACACCCGCGTGAAGCGCCAGATGGAGCGCGCCCAGAAAGAGTATTACCTCAACGAAAAATTGAAGGCCATCCACAAGGAACTCGGGCGCGGCGAGAAGAACGAACTCGAGGAACTGAAAAAGAAGATCGAAACCTCGGGCATGCCCAAAGACGCCCTCGAAAAAGCCACGCAGGAATTGAAGCGCCTGGAAATGATGCCGCCGATGTCCGCGGAATCCACCGTGAGCCGGAATTACCTGGACTGGCTGCTCGCCGTGCCCTGGAAAAAGACGATCGAAGGAAATTCGCGACATCGCGCTCGCGGAAAAAATTCTCGAAGAAGAGCACTACGGGCTGGACAAGGTCAAGGAGCGCATCCTCGAATTCCTGGCCGTGCGCCAGCTGGTGAAGAATCCCCGCGGCTCGATTCTGTGTTTTGTCGGGCCTCCGGGCGTCGGCAAAACTTCGCTCGCCATGTCCATCGGGCGCGCCACGGGACGCAAATTTATTCGCGTCTCTCTCGGCGGCGTGCGCGATGAGGCGGAAATCCGCGGGCACCGGCGCACCTATATCGGCGCGCTGCCCGGCCAGATCATCCAGATGATGAAAAAGGCCGGAACGGTCAATCCGATTTTTGTGCTCGACGAAGTGGACAAGATGTCCACCGACTTCCGCGGCGACCCTTCGGCGGCGCTCATGGAAGTTCTCGACCCCGAACTGAACAACGCCTTCACCGACCACTACCTGGACGTTGAATACGATCTCTCGAAAGTCATGTTCGTCTGCACCGCCAACGTGCTGCACACGATTCCCCAGCCCCTGCAGGATCGCATGGAAATCCTGCGGATTCCGGGCTACACGGAAGCCGAGAAGGCGCAGATCGCCAAGCGCTTCCTGGTGCGCAAGGCGCGCGAATCCGCGGGCCTCGTGGAATCCAACCTCACCTTCACGAGACGAAGCCATCTCGCACATCATCCGGCATTACACGCATGAAGCCGGCGTGCGCAGCCTGGAGCGCGAAATCTCCAGCATCTGCCGCAAAGTGGCGCGGCGCGTGGTGAAGGAAGGAAAACAATATTCGATCAATGTCACGCCCGAGGGCGTCGGCGAATTTCTGGGAGTCATCAAATACCGGGAAGTCTGGGCCGAAAAGAAGAACGAAATCGGCCTGACCACCGGCCTGGCCTGGACCGAAGTCGGCGGTTCTGTGCTCTCGACCGAAGCCACGATCATGCAGGGCAAAGGACGCCTGACGCTCACCGGCAAGCTGGGCGACGTCATGCAGGAGTCGGCCCAGGCGGCCATGAGCTACGTTCGCTCGCGCACCGCAACCTTTGGCCTGCCGCGCGATTTTTACCGCCACCTCGACATCCACATGCACGTTCCCGAAGGCGCGATCCCCAAGGACGGCCCCTCGGCGGGAATCACCATCGCCACCTCGATCGTGAGCGCCCTCACGCGCATTCCGGTGCGCTGCGACGTGGCCATGACCGGCGAAATCACCCTTCGCGGCAAGGTGCTGCCGATCGGCGGCATGAAGGAAAAGTTGCTGGCGGCTCACCGCGTCGGAATCCGCACCGTGATTCTGCCGAAAGACAATGAAAAGGATTTGGCGGACATCCCGGCGGAAATACAGGCCGACCTGACCCTACGGTTCGTCGAGAACATGGACCAAGTTCTGGAAATCGCCTTGGAACGGCCCCTGACACCCGCAACGCACGACGCAGTCCCGGAAGTGGCGGCAAAGTTTGAAACGGAAACCGAGAGCGATCAAGAATTGACCAATTGAGGGAAACCTCGGCTCCTCCGTCCCGATGAAACGCAATCGAATCAGTCAGCGGGGTGCATTGGGATATGGGACGCGGCTGTAATTCGTATCACCCGTGATTTGAATTTCCAGTTTGGCTAACCCGGTCGGAAATCGAATAGCACCTGCCCGGTGTCCGCCGATAAGTACAATCCAGGCCTGAACTTCAGGCTTATCTCTATAGAGAATTAAGGAAATGAAAACGATGAGCATTAGTCTTGCGGAACTGAAAGAAAAAAATATTACCGATCTGGCGAAAATCGCCAAGGACCTGGCCATCCCGGGCTCCAGCGGCATGCGCAAGCAGGAGTTGATCTTTCAGATCCTGCGCGCCCAGACCGAGAAGAACGGCCTGATTTTCTCCGAAGGCGTCCTGGAATGCCTGCCCGACGGCTTTGGCTTCCTGCGCGCGCCGGAGTACAACTATCTGCCCGGCCCGGACGACATTTACGTCTCGCCGTCGCAAATCCGGAAGTTCGACCTGCGCACCGGCGACACCGTCTCGGGACAGGTCCGGCCTCCCAAGGACGGCGAGCGCTATTCGCGCTGATCAAGGTCGAAGCGGTCAATTTCGAGGATCCCGAAGTCGCGCGCAACAAAATTTTCTTCGACAACCTCACGCCGCTCTATCCCCAGGGCCGCCTGAAAATGGAAACGACGCGTGAAAATCTCACGGGCCGCGTGCTGGACCTGCTCTGCCCGGTTGGAAAGGGCCAGCGCGGCTTGATC
>CAWHTN010000017.1:0-854015 GCA_963832265.1 uncultured Acidobacteriota bacterium | reverse complement strand
AACAATCGGCAGAATCGTAACCGTCCGTCGAGAACATTTGCCACTGATGCTGAACACTAGTGTAATTCGAATGAGGCCAAAGACGGATTCTATTGGAAGGTGGCAACTAAAGCACTTTCTAAAATCTGATTACTTTCAGACTCAGATCAAATCCTTTGCAAGCGGTGTGGCACAGATGAATTTTGGTCCTTCTCATTTGAGGCAGATGAAAATAATTGCTCCGTCCGAAGAGGTTGGCAGGGTGTATGAAGGGCTCGTCACACCAATGGAAGAGCTAATCTGCAATTTGACAGCGAAAAACGCAGTCCTTCGCCAAACTCGCGATCTGCTCCTACCTAAACTGATCTCAGGTGAGATTCGTGTCGAGAAAGTTGAGCCAGAAGAGGTCGCCCGAACCTGATGTCCTACCCCAACCCAGACTCCGAAGGCACCCTCGAAGCCAACACTATAGGGCTGTTCGAAGAACTCGGATGGAAAGCTGCGGATTGCTACCACGAAACCTTTGGCCCCGACTCCTTATTGGGACGAGAGACCTCCGAGCAGGTCGTCCTGGAGCGACGACTCCGTGCGGCATTCCTAAAGTTCAACCCCGGCATCACTCCGCTGGCTATCGATCTAGCGGTTGAAGAACTCAGCAAAGATCGAAGTGTTCTCAGCCCTGTCCGTGCCAATCAAGAGATTTTCAAACTTCTGAGAGACGGAGTGAAGGTTCCCGTTCGGAGGGACGATGGCCAAGAAAATATCGAGATTGTGCGCATCGTCGATTGGGACGAGCCAAAGAACAACGACTTCTTTCTCGCATCGCAATTCTGGATTTCCGGCGATTACGGCAGGAAACGGGCAGACCTAATCGGGTTCGTGAATGGGCTACCGCTCGTCTTTATTGAACTCAAGGCGTCGCACAAGTCCCTGGAAAACGCTTTCAAATACAATCTCTCCGATTACCGCACAACGGTCCCACAAATTTTCTGGCATAACGCACTGATCAGTTCTCTCCAATGGTTCGAAGAGTCGCGATCGGCAGCATTACGGCTGGCTGGGAGCACTTTGCCGAATGGAAGAAGATCAACGATGAAGGCGAAGAAGGCATCGTGAGCCTTGATACGATGATCCGAGGAGTATGCGAGCCGTCTCGCCTGCTTGATTTGGTCGAAAACTTCATTCTCTACAGCGAAGCTGAGGGTGAGACCGCAAAACTAATCGCGAAGAACCATCAGTTCCTCGGCGTGAACCGAGCGATTGAAGCGACGGAAAAGATCAAGGACAACCAAGGCAAGCTCGGTGTGTTCTGGCACACCCAGGGTTCCGGCAAGAGCTTCTCGATGGTCTTCTTCTCGCAGAAGGTGCTAAGGAAGCTGCCCGGCAATTGGACGTTCGTCATCGTCACGGATCGGGAAGACCTAGACGGGCAAATCTATCGAAACTTCGCTTCTACAGGTGCTGTCCTCGAAGACGAGAAGAGCGTTCGGGCGCAAAGTGCAGAACATCTGAAGCGCCTCTTAAATGCGGAAGACCACCGATACCTCTTCACCCTGATCCAGAAGTTCCGAACCGAAACAGGCGAAACCTATCCGAAGCTCTCGGACAGATCAGACATCATCGTCATCACGGACGAAGCACATCGCAGCCAATATGACCAGTTTGCGCTGAACATGCGGAACGCGCTGCCGAATGCTGCGTTTATCGGCTTCACCGGAACGCCGCTGATGGCCGGAGAAGAACGGACGAAGCAAGTATTTGGCGATTACGTCTCGATCTACAACTTCAAGCAGTCCATCGACGATCGGAAACACCGTTCCGCTGTATTACGAAAACCGCATTCCTGAGCTTCAGCTTACGAATCCTAACCTGACGGAGGACATGGCCGAGATCATCGACTCGTGCGGAACTCGACGAGGATCAGGAACGAAAGCTCGAACGTGAATTTGCCAGCGAATATCAACTCATTACCCGAGACGATCGTCTAGAGCGCATTGCGGAGGACATCGTCACGCACTTTATGGGCCGGGGCGTGCTGGCCAAGGCGATGGTCATCTCGATTGATAAAGCCACCGCTGTGCGGATGTACGACAAGGTTCAGAAGCATTGGAAGGCCGTGATAGCGCGGTTGCAGAAGGAATTGAATGCCGCCGATCCGGCCGATAAGCCGGAGCTAGAAAAACGGCTGCGGTTCTTCCAAGAAACCGACATGGCGGTCGTGGTTTCTCAGTCCCAAAACGAAATCGAGGAGTTCAAGAAAAAGGGGCTGGACATCGCAACGCACCGGAAGAGGATGGTGAAGGAAGACCTTGAAAAGAAATTCAAAAAGTCCGATGACCCACTGCGCATCGTATTTGTGTGCGCGATGTGGATTACGGGCTTCGATGTGCCTTCCTGCTCCACGATCTATCTCGACAAGCCGATGAAGAATCACACGCTTGATGCAGACCATCGCACGGGCGAACCGAGTATGGAGGGAGAAGCAGAACGGGCTGATCGTCGATTACGTCGGAATCTTTCGCAACCTTCAGAAGGCGCTGGCGATCTACGGGACGGCCAAAGGCGGAGCCAAGCCGGGTGACCTGCCGATCAAGGATAAGCTCGAACTCGTCAAGCTGCTTCGACAAGCGATTCAGGAGACGACTGTATTCTGCCGAGATCGCGGTGTAGATGTCGAAGCGATCAGAGATTCCAGTGGGTTCCAGAGAGAAAAGCTGAAGGATGACGCGGTCGCAACCTTCGTTATCGACGACAGGACCAGGCGGAGGTTCATGGAGTCGGCGGGGTACGTCGAGAAGCTCTTTAAGTCATTGTTGCCTGACCCAGCGGCGAGTGAATTTGGACCGATCCGTAAGGTGATCTCGGTCATTGCGGAAAAAATTCGCTCGGAGATTCCTCCTGCGGATATATCGGAGGTGATGGAAGACGTTGGAGAGCTTCTCGACAAGTCGGTTTCGACAGAAGGATACGTGATCCGGCCCTCAGCTACAGCGCAGAACTACATCGATCTAAGCAAGATTGATTTCGAGGCGTTACGAGAGAGATTTGAGAAAGGCAGAAAGCCCATTGAGGTGCAAAAACTCAGAGGCCAGATTGCCCAAAAACTCGTCCAAATGGTCAGGCTAAATCGTACACGCATGAACTTCCTGGAAGAATTCCAAAAGATGATAGACGAATACAACTCGGGAGCGTCAAACCTCGAAACCCTGTTCGACCGTCTGATGTCCTTTACGAAGAGGCTTTCCGATGAGGAAAAGCGAGGAATTGCCGAACAACTGACCGAAGAAGAGTTGGTAATCTTCGATCTGCTGACCAAACCAGATATGAAGCTGTCGAAGGCTGAAGAGCGCGAAGTTAAGAAGGTTGCGAAGGAGCTACTTGAAACCCTGAAAAAGGAAAAGCTCGTCTTGGATTGGAAAAAGCGTCAGACGACTAGAGCAGCGGTGCGCTACACAGTAGAAACAGTCCTCGACCGCTTGCCGAGGGTCTATGCACCACAGGTTTATGAACAAAAGTGTGAACGGGTCTACCAGCACGTTTTCGATTCATACGCCGGACAGTCGAGCAGCATCTACGTGAGTTAATCAAAAGGAACATCGGTTAGGCGTCTTGCTGGTCGGGCGTTCGTCCTGCGGTTGGGAAGGTCTTGCTCCACAGCGCAGGATAGACCTCCGCGACCACAGAGCGATGGGGCGGCACGCTCCATCCGTCGAACGGCCAGAAATGAACGTGGCCCTTAGCGTGTTGCCGGATGTAGCGCAGCCACGGGATACCTGCGTGCGTGGACTTCGCCACTGACTCCTGCACGTCGAAATGGAAGACTGACTTGGCCCGCACTCGCACTTCCGTCAACCGCCGCCAACGGGAGTCGCCGGAGCGGGCTGCGCCATTGCCGCTACTACCATCCCGAACGAAATCGATGTAAATGTCCTCGTCAGTCGGCCAATGACGCTGGTAGTCGTCAAGGAAGAACGACCAGTCGAGCGGCAGACCGTGCTGCTCGAAATACCGCAGGGGGAATGAAAAGGCGTGGTCGATTCCGACAAAGGTGGGTTGCCCCTCGGAGAGCCTCTCAACCAGCCACTGAGCAATCCCTTTGCGAGTCCAATACTTCCGAGGGCTGGGCGGTGGCATGACCTCATGCGGGAAGGTCAAACGGTCGGCCTCGTAAACGCGGAGACCCTTGAGGCTCGACTTGGGCGTCTGTGCGCCGGAGTAGTCGATACCGATGTACCGTGCGAATGCGGGGTTCACCATAATTGAGCTTACGGCTGAAGGTTCATGCGGCGGAGCAGGTCTGCGAAGCGCGGGTCGGAGCGCAGCGGATCGAAGTTCGGCCATGCCTTAATGTCTCCAGCAGCGTGTTCCTCAATAGCCTTATCCAACCACTCGAATGCCTTGTCCTTGTCCCCAAGGCCAGTATAGATATGGGCCATGCCATCCGCCCCAACATACTTTTCCTTTGAGAGTTCGGTCAATTGATTCAGAACCTTCTGCGCCTCTGCTCTTCTGCCAGCAACAGCATAGGCGTACCCTAGCCCGGACAGCGTTCGTGTGTCACCGGGGGAAACCACCAGGCCCTTTTCAAACTCCGCGATGGCTTCCTTATACATGGATTTCTGCGCATAGGCGAAGCCTAGGATAGTGTGCGCCTGAGTGAAGTTGGGGTCCAATTCCAGCGTCTTTCGCTCTTGCTCGATCGCTTGGTCGTACTGCCTTCCCTCGTAGAATGTCACTCCCAAAAACGTACTACTGGAGAGCGAGAGTGGATCAAGTTCCTCGGCTCTCCGGTACTCCGCAACGGCTTCTTCAACCCGTCCCATTTTCCTTAAAGCTGCGCCATACATTAGGTGGGCGTCCCCATAGCTCGGATTAAGCTCAATGGCTCGATGGAATTCTCTCTCCGCACCTGACCATTCCCAATCATAAAACGCTTTCGTCCATCCTAGCGATGCATGAGCTTCCGCGAGCGTGTCATCGATTTCCAGCGCCTTCAGCGCGGCCTCTTTTGCTCTCGGATAAACCTCCTTCGGGCTAACAAAACCGAAGCCTGCAAGTATGTTGTAGCAATCGGCCAAGCCAGAATAAGCTAGAGCGTAGTTGGGGTCTTTCTTAATCGCCTGCTGAAAGTATGCGATCCCCTTGTTAAGTCCATCTTCGCTCCTTTTGTTCCACCAAAAGCGACCTTTCAGATAGTTCTGATACGCTTCGGGGTTCGACGTGTTGGTTTTCGCAATGCGCTTCTCGTCTTCGCCCGTTAAGCGCACCCGCAGCGTAGTCGTGATCTCTTTCGCAATCTCCTGTTGAAGAGTGAAAATATCGGCGATCTTCCGGCTGTACTGCTGGCCCCAGATATGGTTATCGTTTTGGGCGTCAATTAGCTCGGCGCTGATTTCCAGATTGTCTCCCTGTTGTTTGACTCGGCCCTTAAAAACAGCCCGAACCCCCAGTGCACGCCCTACCATTTGCGCATCCGTCTCCTTTCCCTTGTAGCGAAAGACAGAGTCGCGTGACTTCACCTGCAAATTCGGCAACTGGGACAGGCTGTCGATCAGGCTCTCGGTAATTCCGTCGCTCAAATATTCCGTGTTCGGATCGCCGCTGCCGTTCACGAAGGGCAAGACCGCCAGCGAATCAATCGTATCTCCCCCTGCTTTACGCGACCGATACATCCAACCCGCACCCGCCATCACCGCCACCACCACGACCGCCGCAATCGCCATAGCGGCTCTTCCGCGCCACCAAGGTTGAGCTGCAACAGCCGTGGTCTGCAAAGCGGAAGTTGACCCTTTAACTGGGGAAATTGTGCTGGCGGTTGGCCCTGCGGACGCTGCCTCCACTCCACTTAAAGTCATGGGGGAGCTGGCGACAGCACTCTTGCCCGAATCGATCTCGCGCCTGAGTCGCTTCAAGTCTGCTCGAAGCTCTGCGGCGTGCTGATAACGCATTTCGCGATCCTTCTCCAGTGCCTTGTTGATGATCTCTTCCAATTTGGGCGGAACCTCGGGATTCAACCGCACGGGAGCGACCGGCGCCCGATTCAGAATCGCTTCGAAAATGACGGCGGAAGTATCTCCACGGAAGGGCAGCAAACCCGTTGCCATTTCATATAGCACAGCTCCGAAAGAGAATAGGTCGGTCCGCGAGTCCAGTTCCTTACCACGCGCCTGCTCGGGAGACATATAGGCGACCGTTCCCAGTGCGGTGCCCGGGCTGGTCAGTTGCTCGTCAGGAACTTCTGTCGTTCCTGTGGACATTGTTTGTCCAATTCCTGGCGGAACAGACTTCGGCTGAGCCGTGAGCTTCGCCAAACCAAAATCTAGAATCTTGGCGTGTCCCCGCTTGGTGACAAAGATATTGGCAGGCTTGATGTCGCGATGCACGATTCCTTGCGCATGAGCCGCATCGAGGGCATCGGCTACTTGCACTCCCAAGTCCAGGACTTCCTCGACATCGAGCGGCTTGCCGCGAATCAGGTGCTTGAGCGTTTGTCCTTGCAGCAATTCCATCGCAATGAAGTGCTGCCCGTTCGCTTCATCAATCTCGTAAATCGTGCAGATGTCCGGATGATTGAGCGCGGATGCGGCAAAGGCTTCCCGTTGAAAGCGTTCACGAGCAGCAGGATCGTTCTCCATCTCTGGAGGCAGGAACTTCAGTGCCACATGGCGGTGCAGCTTGAGGTCTTCGGCTTCGTACACCACACCCATCCCGCCGCCGCCGAGCTGCGAGAGGATGCGATAGTGCGAGATAGTTTGGCCGATCATGGTCGGATCATTGCGTTGGCATTATTTCGTTCCAAGTTGCATTTGGCGCTTAGGCTGACGAGACGTGCGCCAGCCGCGATCGTTATTTTTTCAACCCGGCAGTCCAGTTCAGAACCACCGAGATCGGCGGTGCTTGGGCCCCTTCTCCCCCTGCCTGGACGTTTACTAGAAATCGTTGCCCATCCGATGCTGGTTGATACGGAATGGCTCCGGTAACCGCCGTGCTTAGAGGCTCAATCCGAAACAGCGGCTGCGGAACTCCGGGCTCAAATGCGGCCGACGAGCCACTCCCTGTCTTGACAGGTATTTCCATAAGCTTTTGATCCGCCGCGATGAAATAGAGCCCCTTTCCATCGCGCCGCCACCTCGGGAAGTCGCCGCCTGCAGTTGAGATTTGCCACTTAGGGCCGCTTGCGGGAAATGTCTGGACATAGACCTCGAACCTTCCAGATTCATCCGAGGCGTATGCAATCCATCGTCCGTCGGGCGAAAACTGTCCGTGGAGTTCATTGAAAGGAGTCTGCAAGTATGGAATCGGTTTGTGGTCGCCTTCGAGGGGGAGCATCCACAAGTCGTACTTGGTCTTCTCCTGGTAATCTGAATACAAGATGAACTTGCCGTCCGGCGACCAGTCGCACATAAATGTGTTCACTTCTGTATGCGAGAGCAGTTCAGGCTTGCCAGTACCCGTTAGTGCCTTCTGATAAATCGCATACTGCCCGCCGGCGTCATGAAGCGAAAATGCGATACGAGTGCCGTCCGGAGACCAAACGGGATACTGGCTGATCCCCGCTTCGAATGTGAACCGCGAAATCACTCCCCGCTCCAGGTCATGCAGCCAGAGATTCGCAAGGTCTCCCGACTCATTGTATATGCCGAACGCGAGCCTTTTTTCATCCCGCGACAATGCTCCTGATCTTTCTAACGCTGGATTCGTGACCGTGCTGAGCCGCTTGCCCGTGCTATCCTCCCAGATGAACTCTCGATTCCCGGCCGTGCCACCAGTCCGATATACCAGCGCACCATTTGCGGAAGCGGAAAAGGCTCCCATGCCTGTGTTTCCCATCATTCCCACTTGCTCTGCCACAGGAAACATTTCGCCATCGAGGCGGAGCTTTTCGGGATCGAAGGGCTGAGCCATCAGCGTGCCCTCTCTGCGGAAAAGAAAATAACCGCTCTTTCGCGGGGCAATCGCCGGAACATAGACGGCATTTGACTGGTCGGCCAGAAGGCGGATGGGCTGCGCCCCATCCAACGAGCCGGCGTAAATGCCCGCATCTTCCTTTTGGTCGGTCTGCTGAAGATATAAAAACGCACGACCTCCTGGGAGAAATTCGGGGTAACGGTGCGAGTCCGAAGGACCGTTGGTTGTGAGCTTCGTGGCGGGTTCCGGGACGCCGCCAGCCGCTGAGACTTTGTTGAGTCCACCCGAAAGAGTCGGCGCGAAAAGAACTATCCCTGTTGCGCCCCACGTTCCTCCGCGGCCTCCGGGGGCGTCGCACAGAGTCTGGGGTGGTCCGCCGGTCAGCGCGATCTTTTTCAGCTTCCCCTGGGCGAAAAATCCAATATAGGCGCTATCCGGAGACCAGAATGGATAGCTTGCATCGTTCGTACCTTGCAAAACCTGCCATTGAAGCGAATCGAGGGGGCGGACCCACAACCGATTTATCCCTTCTGACAATGCGACAATCACAATATCCCGGCCGTCGGGAGAAAGTTTGAACATGGAAATAATCGATTGCTCTGGTGGCGGGACTTGGAATCGCGTAGTCGGTTGCTGCGCGGGCGCCTCCTTGAAGTGGACAAACGACAGGGTGGCCAGCGCAAGGAGAAGTACACCAAATAGTGCGATCCAGGTAATTGGAAGTTCATGCCGCACGGTGGAGGAAGCTGGCTCAGGAGTTGAGGCACCAGAGAGAGCATCCTCGATCTCGATGCGCACGCTCGTCGCGTCCTGCAACCGTTGATTCCTGTCTTTCCGCAGGCAGCGCCGCAGCAACAAGCGGATGCTTTGTGGAGTGCGTTCTGACAGACGACTCCAGTCTGGTTCAGCTCTTACCACTGCAGCCAGGATTTCTGTGATGTCGTCGCCTTCGAATGCCGGGTGGCCAGAAAGCAGTTCGTACAGTACGCAACCAAACGCCCATAAATCGGTCGCCTTGGTGACAACCTTGCCCTTGGCCTGTTCGGGGCTCATGTACGCTGCCGTGCCGAGAATCACTCCCTGCATGGTCGCTGCACGGCTCAGCGTCGGAGAATTCCCAATGTCTTCGTTCGTCGCGTCCCCCTCGAACGCCTTCGCCAATCCAAAGTCCAGCACCTTCACTTTGCCTTGGGGCGTGACTTTCACGTTGGCAGGCTTCAGGTCGCGGTGAATGATTCCTTTTTCGTGTGCCGCTTCAAGAGCTTCCGCAATCTGCTTCGCAATGCCTAACGCTTCCTCGACGGGAACCGGTCCTTCTCGCTTGACGCGCTCTTGCAGCGTCTCGCCCGAGACCAATTCCATGACCAGATAACTCGTGCCCCCAGATTGCTCCAGTCCGTGAATGGTCGCGATGTTGGGATGATTCAAAGCCGCCAGCATCTTCGCTTCGCGCTGAAAACGGGCGAGTCG
Organism: uncultured Acidobacteriota bacterium; assembly: GCA_963832265.1. Taxonomy (GTDB): domain Bacteria; phylum Acidobacteriota; class Terriglobia; order Acidiferrales; family UBA7541; genus Palsa-360. The sequence goes on along the minus strand of CAWHTN010000017.1, from coordinate 844,658 downwards.
TTCAGGATCATGCGCGAACGCCTCCGGCAGGACTTTGATGGCCACGTCGCGCCCGAGCTTGGTGTCGTGCGCTTGATACACTTCGCCCATGCCGCCCGCGCCAATCTGCGCGGTGACTTCGTACGAGCCGAGACGTGTGCCAGCCGCGAGCGTCATTTCTTCAACCCCATAGGGACTTTCTGTTTCAATTCTTCAAACCAGTTGAGCACGACATTGATTTGCGTCGGCGCTGCGTCCGCCGACCCGCTTGGCTTGAGCATCAGGAACCGCTGGCCATCGGGAGACACGTCGTAGTTGGGGGCCGTTCCTGGGGTCGGCTGGTACTTCCCCTCAAAGAGCGTTCGGGGCTTTCCCACAGAGAATCTAGGCTGCGTGGCGATGTCCACCGCCATCATCTTGTCACCGTCGCGATAGAATAGCTCGCGCCCGTTGCGATTCCAGACTGGCTCCGTGCCACCTTCCGTCGAGATTTGCCACTTCCCGCCAGGGCCGGGATACGGCTGCACGTAAATCTCATAGCGGCCCGATTCGTCCGAGACATAGGCCAGCCAGCGCCCGTCTGGGGAGAACTTTGGCACACTTTCGTTGAATGCCGTTCGAAGGAAAGGCTGCGCCTTGCGGACCTGCCCTGAGCCAGCCGAAAGGTCGCCCATTTGCAGCACCCAGATGTCATATCCCGTGGTTGGATTGACTTCGAAAAAGGCCAGCAGTTGCCCATCGGGAGACCAGGACATCGGGATCTGCGCGTAATCGCCAGCGGTCAATCGTTCGAGGCTTCCACTACCGTCTGCCAGTTGCCAGAATATGTTCTGCGTCCCTTCGTTGTTTGACGCAAACGCGATACGCTTACTATCCGGTGTCCAAACACCGGGATTGTTCAAATTCCCCCTAAACGTCAGCCGGGTCAACGTCTCTCGGGCGAGATCATAGAGCCAAATTTGATCCTCCTGCTGTTCTTCGATGGTGACAGACGCTATCCGTCCATCAGGGGATAGCCGCGGGTTCAAGTATGCGTGCGCAGGGGCGGCCAAGGGCTGCTCTGTACCATTGCGATTGACCCACACCAGCTTGCGTTGAACCGACTGAACGCCGCCCGGAACATAGACTAGTGATCCAGTGGCAGAAAGGCTGTACTGGGCGTCTCCGTAGATCGCGGATTGCATGACGCCTTCGACCACAGGGACCGCCGCGCCCGTGACCGCGAGCCTCTGGGGATCGAACGGCACAGCCATCAGGCTCCCCCCTTGCGAATAAACTAGTTGCCCGGAGGGCGCGTAGCGGGGCTGTGATCCCGGTACCAAGTTTCGTCGCTCGCCAGTGCCAATCGAGTGAACAGCGACCTGAGCGTTGGTGAAATTTATTCCATTCGTTCCAGAAGCAAACAGCACTGCCTTGCCGCCGGGCAGGAACTCCGGCCAACGGTGGCTGACCTCCCCTCTCACGAAACGAGTCAGCGGTTGCGGGGGCCCTCCTGCGTCTGGTACTTGTTGGAGAACGGAGTTGATTGTGAGTGCAAATGCGATCATCCGATGGCTGCCCCAATTGGCCCCGTTAGGGGACGCAGCATCGCCGAGGGTTATCGCCGCTCCCCCGCTGACCAAAACTTTCTTGAGCTTTCCGCCCGCGAAAAACCCCACCCATTGGCCGTCGGGCGCGAAGAAGGGACTGACAGCTCCTTCGGTGTCAGGGATGATTTTGGCTTCAAGGCTATCCATCTGGCGGACGTAAATCTGCTGCGTGCCGCCCTGACGGGCGACATACGCGACTTGAGTGCCATCTGGAGAGAGGGACACCGCAGGGCCACTATCCAGACCTGCCAATTGTTGGCCCGGCGGCAGATTTATTACGGTGCGGCTGACAGGCAGTGGTGGAGTTGCAGGAGAGGGCTTCAGATTCCAGACGGAGAAGCCGGTAACGACCGCAACTAACAGCAAGGTGGCCACGCTGAGGATCAGTGCTCGCCGCCCGAGGGCGCGAATGCCTATCATTGCGGGAGTTGGGGGTAACCCAACCTGTGAACCTCCTTCGGCAATCCACTTCAATTCATTCGTCAGGTCATTTGGGCTCTGCCAACGCTCATCCGGGTCTTTTGCAAGGCATCTCTTAACGACGCGGTCGAGCACCGGAGGAGTCATCGGCTGAAGCGAGGACATGGGTGGAGGATCGGAGGACATGATGGCCGAGATCACGCTTGCCTGAGTGTTCCCTTCAAACGCCCTTTTACGCGTCGCCATTTCGTAGACCACTGCACCGAACGCGAAAATGTCCGTACGCGCATCCACCTCCTTTCCTTCGAGCTGCTCGGGAGCCATGTATTGCAACGTGCCCACAATTGCCCCCTCTGCCGTCAACGGATCGTTCGCCGTGGGAAGGTCGGAAAGCGACACGTTGGCCGGAGCTGCTTCCTGCTTGAGCTTGGCCAAACCGAAGTCGAGCAACTTCGTCCCCGACTTGGTGAGCATGATGTTGCCAGGCTTCAAATCACGATGGGTCACGCCTTTTCGGTGTGCCTTGTCGAGCGCATCGGAAATCTCTATCGCGTACTGCAACACTTGCTCCAGCGGCAGCGGACCTTTCAGCAACCGCTGCGCGAGGGTCTCGCCTTCCAGGTATTCCATCACCAAGTAATCGGTCCCATCTTGTTGGCCGATGTCGTGGAGGACGCAGATGTGCGGATGATTCAGACTGGCGACGGTTTTTGCTTCGCGCTCGAATCGCTCGCGCAATTCAGCCCGGTCGGCGAGATGCGTGGGAAGAACCTTGATCGCGACGATTCGATCCAGGCGCGTATCACGGGCTTTGTAAACTTCGCCCATTCCGCCCGCACCGATTGCGGAGAGGATTTCGTAAGGCCCTAGTCGTCTGCCGGGGAGGATCGGCATGGGCTCCAACCGACTTAGAATCGAGAGAGTATAGCTCTGTCAGGTAATTACATGCCTGTAAATTCTTGGTCGCTCCCACTTCCCGTACAGCAGGATTCTCATCAAGTGGCACTTGTCTGAACCAGGGGAAGTTCTAGGCAAGGTTCACAAACGGGAAATTCAGATATTCGCTTACCCCTGCGTTGAGATGACGCCCTGCGCCGATTTTTCGGTAGACCTCTCTAGCACAGATGCATAATGCTTCTGTGTCTGCACCGCCGAACAGATTCCCGCCAGAGATTGCCCGTCAAATAATTCGAATTCAAATTCTCACGCTAGTTTGGATGACGATAGAAGCGGCGGTTTCGTTGGGGGCGGCTTGGGCGGCCCTCAGTCCGGCTCTTCTCGGCTTCGGGGGCGACAGCGCGGTTGAACTCCTCTCAGCGGCAGTTGTGTTGCGGCGTTTCTATCTTCCATCCGATAAAGGCCAAGAGGAGGAGCGAGCAGCTAAAATCGCTGGTGGGTTGCTCTTCGCGTTGGCTGCATTTGTTGCATTCACATCATTCCTGGCGCTTTTGGGCCGCGTCGAAGCCCGGCCAAGTCCCATTGGAATAACCCTCTTAGTTCTTGCCTCAATCTTTATGCCTTGGCTTGCAAAACAAAAACGCAAATTGTCGGTGGCTACGGACAGTGCAGCGTTGAGAGCCGATGCCACAGAGTCCGCCGTCTGCGGCTATCTGGCTCTAATTGCTCTGGCGGGTCTGGCGGTCAATGCGATTTGGAGGGTGACTTGGGCGGACCCGATGGCCGCGCTGGCTCTCTTACCTCTGATTGTTCGTGAGGGATGGGAGGCGATGAAGGGCAAGCCGTGCTGCGATGGATGAGCAAACGGGATGCTTACGATCACGCCGCTCGCACAGTGTTCCGCGTCCGGGCTTGAGTTTCGTGCCGAAGGGGCTAAAACGCTTCGTTTCGTTCCCTTGGTTCGTGACCGCGCTTGGGTTTCGTGACCTGTTTCGTTCCCGCCAAGCTTTTGATTCATAAACACCTTATTTTCAATCGTGCCCAAAAATAGTTTCATGCCCAAACGCACACGAGGGCGAGCGGCTGTTTAGGGCCTTTCTAAAAGGGATTTGACCCCCCTACCGGGTCTCGCTTGTCACCTCCGCCTTGCGCCGCGGCGGCACCGCCACGTGGTTTGGAGGGGTCCTGAGGTCTCTTTTCAAGCCGATCTTAAACCAGAACTAGAGTCAGTCTATCCCTCAAGCCATCTCGCCGGCATTGGGGAGGGGTTCCTGTAGCTGCCGGTCGATCTGCTTTTTCGCCTCTAAGTCCATTATGGCTCGCCAAACATGGGGATAGTCATCTCGCAGTGATTGAAACTCTGCCCAGGTCGGTGCATCGTCATCAATCATCGATGACCATTGATTGACAGCATCCGCGATGCGTCCCTTCTCAGCAGTTTCGATCTTGATAGCTTCGTCCCAGGCAGTCTCATCCGTATGCCTCTTGACCGCTTCCGTAATTCGCCGCCGTAGTTCAACAGGCGGAAGCGCGTCCAGTTCGACCGCCTCGGTACCATGCTCTACGCGGAACTTCTTTGCGCGTGGATCGCTGTCGGTGCCGTCTGATTTTTTCTTGAGAGGCAGCGGAGGTAAATCGAACGCGAGGATATCCGCTTTATGAATCGCCAGACGTTCAACAACAAAATTACTACGGCTGTAGCTGTGGATTCGCTGCTCCAGGTCACGCGGAATGTCAAGTCCGCTGGGATCGTGATCGCCCGCGTAAAAAGTGAATATAGGTTTCTCAATGGTGTTGAAGAATTCGGCGATATCATGGACGGCTGTCGTGCTCCAGTAACCCCGACCGACTCGGATCGTGACTCCCAAATCCATGCAAGTCTGCTCTATCGAGCCGATAATGGCGTCCTTCTCAACCCACAGCTCCACGTGTTCTGGCTGGGTTTCCCAGTAGTCTTTGTGATACATCCCACGCACACTGTCTGCGTAATCCGCAGCATCAATCCACCCTCCGGCCCTATAGATTGGTCGCGAACGATCCGCAATCCACTCGAATGGACAACGCCCATCATCGCGTGCCTTCGTCATTACTTGGGAAACCCGTTGATAGCTGGCGAGGTCATTCGGAATGACGTTGATTGAGACCAGCCGATAAAAAAGTTGGCGAATTGTCATCGGATTTTGTTCCGCGAGTATTCCCAATGCCGCATCGATCAATGCAGTTGTCTTCCGATTTTCGCCGCCTGTGGTTCTCATACCCCAATACTTCTTTCTTCCCTGCTCCCCGCCGCGCCAATGTCAAAATGGCATTACGATCCCTCGTTCGGAGGGTCTAGCTTCAGCGTGCGCTGTGGCATCTTGGCTTCCTCACGGAAGCGGCGAAGTTCGGTAATCACAAACTCGCAAGCCTTTTTCGCTGCGTCCTCGGTGGGGTACGGCTGCGCTGAACACCTCTTCCTTTTGTTACGTAGGTTCGTGACCGTCCCCGACCAGCCGCCCTGATCCTTGTAGACACGAGCGTGGAAATCGTCCGCCGTTCGGATGACATGCATGCCGTCAACGTCTTCCCAATACCCTAAATTGCTCATTTTCTTCTCCTTTTCGAATCGTATCCAAGGGGGTACCCTTTTTCTTTAGACCTTGAATTTTGTTTCCCACTTGCCCACCGTTCACGATTCGCGGTGTCCTTTGTTTTCAGTACGTTACAGCCTCGAATGGTGGGCAGACTGTTGCATAGGATTCGTCGCTAATGCTTTTCCGCCCACCATTCGCCCACCGTTCGGCCCACCATTCGCAGCCTCTTAATCCAACCTATAAACCGACTTCCCTTTTCGCGTCTTTCCGATGGACAACAGCCTGCCGGATCGCACTAACGAGTAGGTGGCCTTTTCAAAAGCGAAGTAGCCCCCAGGGTATCTTTCCGGCTTAATGCTCCGTCTGATCTGGTTCCCGCTCGCTTCCTTGTGACGCTCCACGAAGTCAATTATGCGATTTTCGAACGCTTGGACATTGCCGTCCGCGTCCGCTGGCATCAGCCGTGCCTTCAACGCAATTTGATAATCGGCGAACGCCAGGCACCATCGCATGACGCCAAGAGTGACCGTGCTACTGCAATCACAACTTGCGAGGACAATCGCCGCACGCTTTGCGGTATCAAGCGCACGAGGTGGTAAATTCGACCCGTGTGCTTCGACCCAATCAACCACTTCTTTCTGCGCGTCGTCGGAAATCGTGAGGCGATCCGCCGCCTTAGCGAGACTGAGAATAAGTTCGCGCAGCGCCTCCACCGCTTTTTCAACGTCTGTGAGAATTTGGAAGGGAGGCAGCATTAAATCCGAATGGCTCAAGACAAATCGGCTTTGGAGTCCAGATGCAGCGCCAGCAGTACCCAGCCACATGGCCTGAAAACCTTTTTCTGTTGCGCCACCGATCAAAGCAAGATGCGCGTTGTCGATCTGAAGTTGGTCTCCCGCGTTCGCTCGCTTGCCGGTGGTCTTGTCTCGTCGCCCGCTTCGCACGACGGCACGGCCAGTCTCGTTCGATTCGTACAAACGCAATAGTTCACCGAACAAGGAGTTCGGGCTCGCCGTTGTTGAACGTCCTTTTTCGAACAAACTGGTGATCTCATCAGGCGCAATAAGAATTTTAGAATGATCCTCGAAAAGTTGAACCAACGCGGGACCAGAGTTGACGCTGTATTGAATCAGAATATCTGCTGCGAGTGGTGCATGCGAGTAGGTAAGCCTACCAGCGAGTTCCTTTCCCTTAGGAAAGAGTACCTCGCGCATTTCCTTTTCGACGGCGGATTTTGTCGTACCAGGGGGACCGATCATCGCGCCGTAAAATCGCGATTGCAACCAGGGATCGCTTGCGAGTTTGACCTTGTCGGACAAATGCAATCCGACCGTCGTGAGTAAATGCAAAATTTTATGTTCGTACGCCAAGCTCGGACCTACAAGTTCGGCGAGGGTATGAAGATGACCGAAAAGCTTCGGGAATACAGGGTACGGGTCCTCGATAGTGTCGAGTTCAGTTTCTTCGGGAGTGGCTTTCCGTGCCGCCGCGATCTGCGCTCGCAAATCTTCAACGGAGATATCAAAGCTCGCCGCAAGTCCCGCGAGGTTCATTGCCATTACCTGCTCTTCGGTCATTGCGGCGAACATTTCGATTTGTTCGGCGAGCGTGGCTTCACGCATGTAGTTTCCCTTCGAACGCAAGTTGAAATTCAACCAAGGGATCAATACGGGAAGATTTCAAAACGCGATCAACGTCTGTGCAACCTGCTTCCATGAGTACACGAACCATGTACTCGCGGGTCTCGATTGCTCCGTTAAAATCCGCGCAGTTCCCATCCCAGCCGTGCTGGAACCTGAGGTCATCAGATAACGACCGCAAGACGCGAAAATCTTCCTCGTAAAGGGTCAGCGCGAGCCTGCCTGCTTTGAGACCCGATTCCCAACTGTCGCGCAGCATGCGCTCCAGGTTTCGCTCGCCGCGTACATAAAGGGGTCGAACGGCTTTCCAGATTTGCTGTTTGACTTCCACCTGGCTCATGGCATTGAAGATGACAATCTCTCTGACCGCTTGCTCCGCGAAACCACCAGCCAGCCACAGACGCGCAGCGTAGTAGGCAACGTTGTTTGCATTGTGATGGCGAGAGCCTTTGACCGCGTGTGCCGCACGGAACAGAAGAGTCCCGTAGCGTTCCCGTGCCGTCTCAATGTCGAGCACCTCGTACTCTTCGCCGCCGCGAACGATCCTGCTCGCCCTGGATCCATCGGTGCGGAAATCCATGAGCAGATCAGGCGGGCACTCCGCACGAGGCAGGTCCACAACGATTTCATAACGCTCGCCGGAGATTGGGTGAATGCTTCCACCCCACAGACCATAAAGATTTCCAGAACGCACTTCGCCTGTGACGTTATTGGCGCGATAAAGACCACTTACGGATTGCCCAGTGAAATGGAATTGAACGCCGAACGCATCACGTCTGCCGGTGCGAATAGTTAGTGTCGGGGGAAAGCGATTGAGCAAGACGAAGTTCTTTGCTTCTTGAAGATTCGCGAGGCCACTATCGCAGTCAACAATCGTGCCCCCTGTGACACCGATATTGCAGCTAGGCTTTAGCGACCACCATTCGAAAACTTGTGCAGGGTCTCTTGTGGCATTCTTCACGCCATGTGGGACAAGTTCCCCGCAAGGCAACTTGTCTCGTGGAATGCACGGAAAAACTGCGAGACCGTACTCCAAGGCATTCAACGCATTTTCGAGCAAGATCATCAATTCATCTTTCATTCGAACGCGTCGTCAATAATTATTGTTCCTGGATCGCTGTATTCGATTCTCAAGAGTTCTTGAATCATGGCGAAGAGCTTCTCGTTTCTCTCTTTCGGCCAGAGGCGCAGAGGCAATTCGAGCACGGCATACCTGAACTGATCGCCGGATTTATTGAGCCAAATAGCGCCAACCGGTAGCATGTTCTTCGCGTCGCGCAAGCACGCCAGACGCTTCACTTCATCCCGTGGAAGTCGTGCGCGACCCATTGAGGCATAAGACTTGCCGTCTAATTTTGTGCATGTGAGGAAGACAGCCCATAAGATCATGGGATTTTCAGCGGCGAATATTTCGCCGAAGGATTCGGACGAAAATACGTCAGCTTTCTCTCGTTCATCAGCGGTTAGATTTTCCAGCAGGGGAAAAGCCAAAGTCTCACCTTCCCTCGGCTTCAGAATTCTGAATTTTTCATCGCTCATTTGACTGCACCTCTCCACTGTTTTGCCTGTTCATTTCTTCTCGACCAGCTCTCCGCGGACGTAGAGTTCGACTCGATCAAAACCCATGCCTATGTCAGAGCCGCGTGGGCCAGCACCCTTTTCAATGTGTTGGCGGTCGAGATAGCCTTGTTCGCCCGGTTCTAGCGGTCCCCCCGCGAAAAATCGCCGTGCGTCTGCCTCATTAAGAAAAAGGTAAAGGTCGTCATCCAAACTGTTCCCGCCCATTGCGAGCATGACTTTGAACTCCCCATAAGCGTGGAGCTTCTCCTCAATCGCCTCCTCCGTGAAAGTTTCGTTGTTTGAAATCAACTTCCGCGACTTCGATTTGACCTCGATCCAACTTTCTCGGTCGAGGCTGGGGCATTGCCAAATACGGGAATAGGACATGATTCCTCCTGAGAATTGGAAACAGATAAAGCCAAATGAAACCACTGTGGCCTCAAGCCACCCAAAAACGATCTCCAGCCGCGTCGGTCCGTGATTCATGCGCTATAGCCGCTTCTCTTTCAATTCCCTAGCGTCAACCCGTTTGATAACCGTACTGACAAGTTGGAGCATTTCTGCGTGCACCTCATCAGGCGTCTTGTACTCCTCGGCTTCGCTCCAAAACAGAAGAAGCCGGAAATAAACAGTCCCAATGAGGTGTTCGAGCTGCTTCGTCGTTTCTTCCTGCGTCAAATCGGCCCATTCCTTGTGTCCAACGCCTGGGACAGAGGTGGAAAGCGACCTGTAAAGATATGTTGGGAGAGAGTCTGTGGCACTGTGGCCCATTTCCGATTTCGGAATTTCGGTCATTTTTTTCATCTATTTTCCTCCAATGGAAAAATAAAATGCCAGAATCATCGGCGCACAGTCGCGCCGGAAATAATTGCCAGCCGCAAAGCGCGGCGAAGACACAAATCAATTGAATTTATTCGGAGAGCTTGAAACTAGCGGATGATCCGCAGAATGGGAAGCGCCAAACTTTGCAATCCCTTTATCGCGTGGAATTGTAGCAAATCAGGAAAATTTGTCAACCTCATGGTAGTGACGTTATAATTTGCAAATGGCGAATCGTCGCGTGGGCGAATTTGAGGAACTGAAAACCGGCGATAAGTACATGCTCATAGGCGATGACGACCCAGGATACAGGGAAGTAATCGAATCTCACGCTTATGCTTATGATGAAAATATATGGGTCGTCAAGTTCACCAGTCCGCGAGTCTCCCAATCTCCACGGAAAGCCTCGAATATCTCAGTGTTTGTGATCGATCAGGGCGTGGTCAATTTCAGTGACCTGAAACCTGGGGATAACTTCAAGTCCATACCCGATGACGGCACGAAATACACAGTAATGGAATCGCTAAAATGCGAATATCCTTACCTCATTGAAATCCAAGCCCGGCATACCCCCGTGTTTGTGATCCGACGCCACCGTTGAAAACCCGGCACTATGCATAACGACATGTCGGCAAAATGGTTCAATCGCACAGCGTGGAAGTGACGCGGCGAGAACGGGACCTTGAATTCTGTTCACTGCGAACACATAAATCACGAGGCAACTGTGTTTGCAGGTGGCGTTAAGGGGCTATGCAAGGTCTGAGGGCGAAATCAAAAACTGTACGGAAACTGTACGGAACCTCGGCGGAAACAGCGGTTGCAGCGGTTAGCCCGTCACGGATTTTCAGTAACTTACGTCGAATGAGTAGCGCGGGGGAGATCGAATCCCTCCCCCTCCGCCAGTTCATTCCGGAACTGCGACCGCCAGCCCCGGCGGTGTGCGCGTCATGCCGCGCCGGATACCGGGCGAGCGCGTTTGATCCGCTGGCGTTCACGTGGTGAGTGCATCGCTTTCCAAAGATCGCTGCGACGCTGCACGTTCAGCCAGAAATCGGGGCTATTCCCGAGCACGCGAGCAAGCATGAGCGCGGTCGCGGCGGTGGCGTTGCGGCGGTTGTTGCACAACTCATTGACGTGCCTGCGCTGGACGCCCATCGCTTTCGCCAGCCCGCCTTGCGTCAGGCCCATCGGCTCCATGAATTCTTCGATCAGAATTTCTCCGACGCTGGCCGGCTTGCGCTTCGTCATTAACATGGTTCACCTCACAAATAATTATGGTCGTCCAGATAGACGCCTCTCGCTTCGCCTCGGCCGCCATTCCACCGAAAGATGAGCCGCCATCGTTTTCCGTAGTGTCTCAGCTTGAAAAGAAAAATGCCCTCTCCGTCCCGAAGGGCACGGGACGGAGAGGCCTCTACAAAACCGTAATGCATTCACGGGGCGGTTTTGTAGAGGCCGCCCATATTTAGGGCGGGCAGCTTTTCGATCCTTCTACAATTCAAACTGACACACTACCTTTGCCTCAAAGCAGTTGACTAACTTCCGTCGCGGATAATGCGGCAGGACTCGATGTCGAAGCTGACGTCTCCGATGGTCAGGCGCGTCTGGTCGCGGAAGCCGGCGATGAAGCGGAGGAAACGCCAGACGTCGGCGAAATTTGTGGCCAGGCCGATCGAGGCGCGGATGGCGCCGGCGCTTTTGTGGCCGCGTTCCTGCATCAATCGGAGGAAACTCAGCAGGTTGATTTCGGCGCCCATGGTGAAACCGGCGCGCATGTCTTCTTCGGTCAAGCCTTCCGCGATTTCTCCTGCGCCGGGATTGCAGAAGCATCCGGTGCGCAGGGAAATGTTTTCCGCGCCCGCCAGTTCCTCGACGCGGCGGTAATCCAGCAAGTGTCCCTGCGGGTCGTAGAGATTGAGCGTCACCGTTCCGCCGCGCGCCTGCGTGTTTGCGGGACCGTAGATGCGTACCATCGCGCGGCCATTGGTGTGGCGCAACGCGAGTAACTCCTCCAGCAGCCATCCCGTGAGGCAGCGCACTCGTTCCGCGATCGTCTCGATGCCGATCGATTGCAGGTGAAGCAAACCAATTTCGACGGCGGGGATGGAAAGATAATTCAGCGTGCCGTCCTCGAACGCGGCTTCGTTCGGCGAAAGGACGTGCGCCTGTCCCTGGACCGACGCGAAATTTACGGTTCCGCCGGCGAACCACGGACGCTTCAGATTCGCCAATACGCCGATCGGCGAATGAGCAATGCACCGACGCCCGTGGGATGGCCGAACATTTTGTAGAAAGAGAGCGTAACGAAATCCGGCTGCACGGCCGTAAGGTCCAGGCGGCTGGTTGGGACGAAGGCGGCCGCATCGAGCAGCACACTCCATCCTTTGCTCTGCGCTTTCGCGACAATTTCGAGCGGATGCTTCACGCCAGAAAAGTTGGACTGCGCCGGATAAGCAAACAGATTGGCGTGGGCGGGATCGGCCTCGTCCAGCAAAATTTCCAGGCGTGCGATGTCCAGGCGCAGTTCGGGCATCACCAGCGGCGCGTAGGAAACACGGGCGCCTTTGGCGCGCGCGAATTCGCGAATTCCGTTTACGGAATTGTGATTGTCGAAAGTGAGCAGGTAACGGCTGCCCGCCGCAAAGGGAAAGGATTCGCCCACGAGCTTGAGCGCTGCCGAGGCGTTTTGCGTGAAGACGAGGATGTAATCTTCAGCGCGGGCATTGAAGTAGGTCAGAATGTGACGGCGCGTGCGCTCGACGTGATCGGTCGTCGTAGCCGACGTCGGATTAGCGGAATGCGGATTCCCTAAGACGCCGGAGCGCAACAGGTCGAAATGTTTTTGCAATTGCGATTCCGCGTAGAGAGAACCGCCGGTGTAATCGAGGTAGACCTGGCCGTGTTCGTCCAGGCGGCGGTATTCCGTTGCGCGCAGATCGTCCAGCAAGGACGTCTTCTTGTAGCCCGGGAAACGCGCGACGAAATCCGCGCGCGCTTCTTCGACCTGGAGTTTTTCCTGCGCGCTGCTTTTCGCCATATTGCCCATATTATTCCTTCCACGCCGGCTTTGCGAACGAAGGCTGTCTATCCCTTTCGATTCTTAAAAGTAGTGCTCGCAAGCCAAAGTCGGTGTAGTCTCTCGGGCGTTGGGAAAAGTTTGAACGCGCGATAGTGAATCAAGTTGCTTGCGATTGCGATTTTAGGAGGACAGCCACTCCTAGCTGTCCCGCACAATCTCGGCATGGCTTACAGAGACAGCCAAGAGTGGCTGTCCTACCACGCGTTGACGGAGGACGAAGCGATGAGAAATCAATCCGACGTAGCGAAGCGCGCCGTCGTTTTCCTTTCCGTTGCGACGCTGGGATTTGCAATCGGAGGATGGGCGTCCCCGCAGTCGCACGAGCCGGCGAGTGATTCCTCGCCCGCGGCGAACGGGACACAAGCACGGGCCGGTAAAATGGCGCCATTGGAAATTGCGCGGGAAGGCTATGTATTCGCGGGCGGCAAATATTCGACCGTGCAAGATGCGAAAGTAATGAGCGGACAAATCTACGCGGAATTCCAAATTCCCGCCCATCAGAGGCATCCCTATCCAATCGTTTTCATTCACGGCGGAGCGCAGACCGGAACCAATTTCACCGGAACGCCCGACGGCCGTGAAGGCTGGGCGCAATTTTTCTTGCGCAAAGGCTACGCGGTTTACGTGGTGGATCAGGCCGGCCGCGGCCGCAGCGCCTATCTGAATGCTCTCTACGGCCCGGAGACAACGCCGAGTCTCGATTTCGTGCAGCAACGCTTCACGGCAATTGAAAATTACAACCGTTGGCCGCAAGCGCATCTGCACACGCAATGGCCGGGAAAGGGCACGCCGGGCGATCCGATCTTCGATCAGTTCTACGCGTCGCAGGTGCAGGCGATGGTGAGTTTTCCCCTTCAACAGGAGCTCAGCAGCGACGCCGTTCTCGCGCTGCTCGAGAAGATCGGCCCTGCGATCCTGCTGACCCACTCTCAATCTGGAGCGACCGGCTGGCCGGTGGCCGACGCCCAGCCCGGCCGCGTGAAGGCGATCGTCGCGGTCGAGCCCAGCGGGCCGCCGTTTTACAATGTGGACAACGTCGCCGCGCCAGAGTGGTTTCGCGACGCCGCCGATCAGCAACGGCCCTGGGGAATCGCCGCGGGCCCTCTCACGTATTCTCCTCCGGCTGCAAACTCATCGGATCTCGCGATTGTCCGGCAAGAGCAGCCGGACGGGCCGGACGTGAGCCGCTGCTGGATGCAAAAATCTCCAGCGCGCCAACTGCCGAACCTTCAAAAAGTGCCGATCCTCGTCGTGACCTCGGAAGCGTCTTACCACCGGGCGTATGACCACTGCACCGTGAAGTACCTGGAACAAGCGGGAGTCCACGTGACCTGGATCAAGCTTGCGGACGCCGGCATCCACGGCAATGGACACATGATGATGCTGGAAAAGAACAACACGGAGATCGCGGCGGTGATGTCCCGGTGGATTGAGAAAACGATTCCATCCGCGGCAAACTCGAAAAGCGGCAAACCCAACTGAAGTGAACGCTTATTTCTTCAGCATTGCCTGGTATCCCTGGCACGCGACGCGGCTTCGGCCTCAGGGAACGTTTCCTGATTCCATTTCCTCCGCACAATCAAACTTTCCCGCGTAATCGAATACGCCTCGAAGGACCCTCTGCGCCCCGGTTGTTATGTTTTTCGGCATACCTGTACCTCGCCGATTCATTCCCGTTTCGCGCTTACGATAAACTGAAGAATCAGTCGGACTATGAAACCCGCCTCCCGAGGGAATTGGTACGTCGCTGCCGCCTGGCTCATCTTGCTGGGGGGATACATCGCCATTTGCGAGTGGGTTCCCGCAGGCGTGGCTCGTACCTCGGCAGCTGACCTCCTTCTTTGCCTCATGCCTCTTCTTGTCAACGGGGCTCTGCTGATCAATGCGGTTACGCCTGACTTGCGCAAGAAAGCGTTTTGGATGCTGCTCGCATTCGGCAGCTCGCTTTGGCTGGCGGGCCAGACGATCTGGACCTATATCGAGATCTACCAGCACCGGGACTCCCCGTATCTGTTCAACGGATATCATTTCAACGTGGACATTGTTTTTTATCTTCACGCCATTCCCATGATTGCGGCTCTCGCCGTGCAACCACACAAGCGCCCGAATGGCCGGAAGACGGTGTACGGCTATGTGGACTTTGCGTTAATCCTCTGCTGGTGGCTTTACCTCTACGTATTCGCTGTGGTTCCCTGGCAATACATCGCGGTTGACAGCAAACAGTACGTTCAAGCGTTCAGTGCCATCTCCCTTCTTCAAAATACGGTATTTGTCGGCGGGGCCGCCTACCTTTTCAGTCACGCCACGGGGTACTGGCGCCGGATCTACGCGAATCTTGCGGCTGCCAGGGCCATCTACGTAATTCGATTGTTGGCCATTCAAGTGGTAGCCGGACGGGGTATTTATTCGAGGGGCAGTTTGTACGATCTGCCGCTGCTGATTTCGTTTCTCTGGCTGGGCACGGCCGGAATCCTCGCGTACCGGGATCGAGGAGAGGAAACCAAATTCACCTCCGCGCCGGCTTCTGGACTGCCTGCCAATCTTAACTCAGCGGAGGAAACGGTCTGGGCGTCGCGTCTGGCGCGTGCCGCTCTGCTTTCGCTTCCCTTGATCGGTTTCTGGTGCCTGAAAATCAGCAACGCGCCCATGGCCGTGCATCAGTTCCGCATCCTGGTCACACTGGGCGCGGTCCTGCCGCTTGGCTTTCTTGCGTTCCTGCGCCACGACCTGGTGGATCGCGAGCGCCTCCGGCTGCTCCGCGCCTCGCAGGAATCGATCGACAATCTCAAGCGGCTGCAAACGCAATTCGTTCAATCCGAGAAACTGGCGTCAATCGGTCAGCTTGTCGGGGGCGCCGCGCACGAAATCAACAATCCGCTCACGGCCATCCTGGGATATTCCGAATTGCTTGCCGATGATCCTTCCATCGGCGAAAAAACGAGAGGTGTGGCGGAAAAAATTCGCGAGCAAGCGCGGCGCACCAAGACGCTGGTCAACAATTTGCTCAGCTTCGCCCGCCAGGTGCCCAGCGAGCAGCGCTCGCCGCTCGATATCAACGCGATCGTCAACACCTCCGCGCAGTTCCGCCGCTTCGATCTTCGCGGAAAGAACATCCGCATCGAAGTACAGACCGGCGTGGGCGTCCCGGAAGTTCGCGGGGACATGAACCAATTGCTTCAGGTCTTTTCCAACATCATCAACAACGCCGTGTATGCCATGCAGGAAGCCGGCGGCGGCACTCTGACCGTGCGGACGCTCTTTGAAAACGGCAATGTGGTCATCCTTTTCTCCGACACCGGCCCGGGCATGCGAGATCCGCGTCTCGTGTTTGACCCGTTTTATACGACCAAGCCGGTCGGAAAGGGCACCGGGCTTGGCTTGAGCATTTGTTACGGGCTGATCCAGGATCAGGGCGGGCAAATCTCCTGCTATAACCGGCCGGAGGGTGGCGCCACGTTCCGCATTGACCTTCCGGCGGTCCCTGCCGCGTTTCCATTCGCTCCCCGCAGCGTTACTTCAACGACTCGCAGCAACCCCGCAAAACTTGCCTGAGCGCTACGTGATTGCGCGACAACGTGGGCAAAATTCAAATTTTTGTCATCTCTGAAAGCGCTTGTGTCAATGCAAAAATCCATCGAACGGGTCGTACCGAGTCATCTCTTCGCCCTCGTGAAGGGGCATGGAGTTATTCGCAGGTGTGTCGCATTCATTCCGCGATCCCATCGAGTGGGATCATGACAAAATCGCGCTTACACCTGGCTGGTCCGACCTCGACCAAAACTGGGATCTTGATACATCTGTTTGCCGCGCAGCACATGGAAGGCGGCTTCGGCTAGATGCCGCGCCACTGCTCCAATCGCTTTGGGGTGCCCTTTCTTTTGGCGCAGCCGCCGGTACAACTGGCTGACATGCCGCTCCGGGCAGCGCAGGTGATTCACCGCCACCGAATTGGCCGCTTCGGCAAAGGCCCATTTCAAATAGCGGTTCACGTCGGCCCGCAACGGTCCGTAACGAACTTTTCCTCCGCTGGCGTGCACCCGCGGCGTCGTTCCCGAGTAGCTGGCCAAATGCATGGCGCTTGGAAATCGCTCCACCTCTCCGATCTCCAACGCGATCGTCGCTGCCAGAATCACGCCCACTCCCGGCAGGGTCAGCAGCCACTGCATTTCCGGCGTGACTTCCACCAACTCCTGCAGCCGCTGTTCCAGTTGCTTCACTTGGGCACTCACAAAATCCAACTGCGCCAGCAACTGCCCGCTCACCCAACGCGTCTGTTCGGGCAAGCCCTCCAGATGTTTCTCCAGCTCGGCGCGTCCGCGCTTGCCGTACGGATCACTGCATTCGCTCGCGGGCGTTCCATATTTGGCCAGCGTCGCCGAAAGACGATTCTTCAGCCGCGTGCGTTGCGCCACCAGCACCAGCCGTGTGCGGGTCAGCTCGCGCAAATCGCGCAGCGGCCCCGGCGGAATCCACACCGTCGGCAGCGTGCCGTTGCGCTGCAAACGATTCAGCCCTTGCGCATCCAGCTTATCGGTCTTGTTGGTCAGCCCCATCATCAGCTTGGCCTTGCGCGGATGCACCAACCGCGGCTGCAACCCGGCTTGCTCGATCTCGTCAATAATCCAATACCAGTTCCCGGTCGCTTCCACGGCCACGGCGGTTCCTGGTTCACATCCGTTCAGGTATTCTCGCACCGCTCCCGGAGCATGCTCCAACCGATGGCCGCTGTTTTTTCTAGTCGAGTGGTCTTCCCGGTCCACCCAGGTGTACCGCTTATGCGAATCAAACGCGATATACTCACTCATGCGCGACTCCTTTCCTTAAAGGTTTCCCACCGACAGCGTATCGCTGAAGGCAGGAGTCGCGCTTTCATATTTTCATTCCGAGCGGAGCGAGGAATCTCTCTTTCTTTTCACGGGGCTAAATCGAAAAGAGATTCCTCGCTCCGCTCGGAATGACAATAGGAGGCACATCCACCGTAAGCGGGGTGCATGCAAACGCCGTTCTTTCGGCTATAATTCCGGGCCATGCCGCGATCTTCTTCCGCTGCGCCGCAAACGGCTCCTGCATTCGAGCCGCCGCGCTCTGTCGCGATCGAAGGGCCGATCCGCGTCGGCAAATCCACGCTGGCCCGCATCCTGGCCGACCGCCTGCACGCGCGGCGCGTGTTCGATCCGGAGGACAATCCCTTCCTCGCCGATTTCTACCGGGAAAAACCCGGCTCCGCCTTCCGCGCGCAACTATATTTCCTGATCGAGCGGCATCACCGCCTTGCGGAGGCGCAACAGAACGATGCGTCGCCTCTGGTCTCCGACTTTCTATTCGAGAAAGACAAGATCTTCGCCTACATCAATCTCGACAATGAGGAGTTGAAGCTCTACGAGCGCTACTTTGAAATGTTCGCGGCGGCCCTGAAACCGCCCGACCTGGTGATCTATCTCCAGGCCACTCCCGAGGTCCTGCGCGACCGCATCGCCAAGAAAAAATCTCCCGCGGAAAAACAGATTTCGCGCGCCTACCTCGAGGAAGTCGTGCGCGCCTACGAGCATTTCTTCTTCCGCTACTCCTCCTCGGACCTGCTGGTCATCAATACTTCGGAAATCGATTTCGTCGAGCGCAACGCCGATCTTCAGCAACTCCTGCGCCGCTTACAGGAGCCGGTCAAGGGCACGCAATACTTCCTTCCCTTGGGCGCAACCGAGTAATTGGAATCCCTGGCGCAGGCTGGAATTTTATCTTCAAGAAAAGAATGCCTTTTCCGATCGGATCTTGAGCCAGGACCGGCATCCTCAGATGTCGAAACTTGGCTGGCAAGTACTCTCGCAGACCCGCCAGAAGCATCGCTCCGGCGTAATTAGCTTATCTTCATAGCCTTTTTTCCCCCTTATAGCCGTATACATTAATCCCAGTATACAGGGGGTTGGAGTTTACAAAAATAAGACTTGACTCCGGGCCTTCAAGGAATAAGAATCCGTGCCATATAAAAGCGGTGGTGCTTCGTCCATGGTGGGTGCGTTACTGTTTTGACAGTAGCGCGTTTTTGAGTGGGGGTGGCAAACGTTGCCAGGGGTGCTCGTCGAGCAGCAATACCGGCAGCAATACGCGGTCAATTGGGTGATCGCGCGCTGTGCCATCCATTGGAGCAATCCACCTTTATCCTGAACATGTATTGAGCACAGGCGTGGCCGGAGCCACAACTGTACTCATGCGGCACCGGAATTCCCGGGGCCGCATACCGGGAACGCCAAGGATTCTTTCTGGTTGTTTCCGGGATGGAGCGTTTGGAATCGAGCTATGGGTGGGGTATGGGGCCAGATTCAGAACCGATTCATTGGACAGTCATGGACAGGAGGTCCTGAAATGAATTCAGTACTAGCCTTATGTAAGAGAGGGTGGAGTGCGCGGAGCAAGAAGGCCGTGCAATTGTTGGGTGGACTCTTTGCTGTGCTCTTGCTTTGTCTTCCAGCGTTTTCACAAGGCAGTTTCGGCCGTATTCTCGGAACTGTCACCGACCAGAGCGGCGGCGTTGTAGTCGGCGCCACGGTAAGCGTCGTTGACACGGAGAGGGGCGTCACTCGAACCCTCACCACGGATGATGCGGGCGCGTATAACGCTCCCAACCTGACCGCCGGAAACTACACCGTTCGCGTAGAGGCCAAAGGGTTCAAGAAGATGGAGCGTCAAAGCGTCGTGTTGGAAGTTGGCCACGAAGTTCGGGTTGACTTGATCGTTCAGCCCGGCGAACAAAACCAAACCGTTACGGTTACTGAATCCGTCCCGCTCGTAGAGACATCGAACGCCACCCTGGGCGGCACGCTCGAGAACGCGGACATTATCGACCTGCCTTTGAATGGCCGCGACTACCAGAACCTTTTGGGTCTGCGCCCCGGCGTCATGCTTCAGCCCGGCGGCGGACCCTGGACACAGAGCACCAACGGCGTCCGCCCCGACGAGTCCGTATGGCTCGTGGAAGGCGTGATCAACGAAAACTTTTTTGACGGTCGCCCGGTGGCCAATATGCCGGGGCCGTTTACGGATGGCGCTACGATCATGCCCATCGACGCGATTCAGGAATTCAACGTCATGGAAAACCCCAAGGCGGAATATGGCTGGAAGGCCGGCGCCGTGGTAAACGTGGGAATCAAGTCGGGGACCAACCAGATCCACGGCACGGCTTATGCGTTCGGCCGCACCCAAGCGTGGGACGCGCGCAACTATTTCAACGTCGCGCCGACAGCTGGAACTTGCATCCCGAACGGGTCTACCAGCGCTAACCCATCGTTGTTCGCTGCCTGCGGTCAGTTGCCGGCACAGTTGAAGCAGTTTGGCGGCGTAGTGGGTGGGCCGATCAAGAAAGACAAGCTCTTCTTCTTCGCCGGTTATGAGGGCCTGCGTTCCTTCATTGGTTCCGCATACGGGTTAACCGTTCCTGCGGTCGATTCTCAAGGGGGGCCAACCGGTCCGAAGAACAGCATGCCCGATGCGATCAATGCGCTGCAACTCGCCGGTGTCGCGCGAAGTCTTATCAGCGAGGAATTGGCGGGCTGCACGGGGGATACTCCGTCCAACGTGTCCAAAGTAGCGATACCGGTCACTTGCACCGGCAACCTGTTCCCCAATACCGGTGCTTCGAACTCTTTCCTCAGCCCCTTCCCCATCACTAACACCAGCGACAACGGAGTAGGGAAAATTGACTACCATGTCAACGACAAAAATACCATCAATGGCATGTTCTTCCTCGGCAACTACACCGCCTTGGGGGAAGACCACGGATTCGCAAATCTCGCGTTCAATGACAATACTCCGATTCGCGTGTGGTCGGATACCGCATCCTGGGTTTACACCCCGAACTCCAACGTGGTGAATGAATTGCGGATTGGCTACGACCGCATCGATTTCGCCTTCGTCAATAAGGACGTTAATACATTCGCCAATGGCGCGGCGCCTTACTTCCTCAATACGGGCGTGACCAATCCGCAATCCGGGGGCTTGCCGAATATCAATATTCCTGGATTTGGCGCGGGGGGCCAGCAGATCCTGGGCACGTCCACAAATCGTCCTCAGTACTTTACACCTAACCCGTATTACGATTTTCAGGACAGCGTCTCCATATTGAAGGGCAAGCACACCTTCAAGTTCGGCGGCGACTTCACGCACATTGAAGCCGATAGCGCCATCTACGTCGACGGCCGGGGCTTGTTCCAATTCGCAGGTGGCGGAACGGCTGGAGTCACCGATTGCGGCGGGGCATCCTGCCCGCTCGAAGACTACTTCGCCGGACAACCGCACTTGGGACAACTCCTCACTGGCAACGCACAAATCAAATTGACGTGGATGAACACCGCTGGGTTCATTCAGGACGACTGGCATGTCTCCCAGAAAGTGACGATCAATATGGGGTTGCGTTACGAATACGCTTCGCCGATGAATGATGCCAACGGGAACCTTGGCAACTTCAATTCAACCTTGGGTATGGTGCAGCAAGGCCGCGGGATAGGTAGCATATGGAACGGCGATCACCGCGACTTTGAGCCACGCCTGGGTCTGGCTTGGGATATTTCTGGCAAGGGAACGACTGTGCTCCGGGCCGGGTTCGGCATTATCCATGAAACCTATACGCTGGCGACTTTCCTGGGGCAATTCCAGCTCCAAAACGACAATGCGACCGGCAGTGCAACCATACCTACTGGAGCCAACCTTTTTTGTTCCCCTGGGTTGATGGTCGGTATCCAGAGCGCATGCCCGGCCAATGCCGGAGGGACGATCGGCCTCCAAGCCGTCACTTTCACTCCTAACCAACTATGCTGGGATCCCAACCCGGCAACCGCAGCCTCAACTTGTGCCGCAACGGGTCAGGCAACGACTTTCCCAGTCGCGTCCGCGCAATGCGGCGACGGCATCACGAATGCATCCCAAGCTAGCGGTCACAACCCGTCTCCGTGTGACCTTATGGCCGTAAATCCGAGTCTCAGGAACCCCTACACAGTGAACTATAGCATCGGTATCACGCATACCTTCGGCAACAACCTCTCGGTCGAAGTCGGCTATGTAGGCAACCTGGGCCACAGACTGCTCAGTTTTACAGACATCAATCAAGCCCCTCTGGGTTCAACATATTGTCTGAATACCCTGACGGCTGCGCAGCTCGCTGATGCTTGCGGTCCACATGCTGCGACAGACGGTGGGCTGGCAACACAGGAAGCCCGGCCGTTCTATAACAAGTTCCCCTATATTGGGTTCATCAACGAAATATCGAACCTATCGCACTCCAACTACAACAGCCTCCAAGTGAGCGTGACGAAACGTATGTCTCACGGCCTGTCTTTCAATGCCGGATACACGTTCGCTCATGGGCTCGACACCGGCTCCTTGAACCGCTTTGGGCAGACGCCGCAGAACAATAACGACATCGCGGCGGAATACGCCAGCAGCGACTTCGACGTCCGTCACCGCTTTACCTTAACGGCCACTTATGACATTCCTGGTGTTAAAGGATTCGGCCAGTTGCTGGAAGGCTGGGAGATCAACGCCATTGTGAATGCTCAGAGCGCCCAGCCATGGGCCTCCTGGGATGCCGCAGACAACTTCAGCGGGACCGCGGAAAACAATGATCGCTGGAACATAACCGGGCCTGCCTCCAACATAGTGTCCGGGAAGAATAGCATTCCTTGGTGCACCGGCTTCGGGCCCACTGTCGCTGGCGACATTGGGGGCACCACTCCAGGCACTGTTTCTTGCACAATCACAAGCATATACGGCGGCACGACTACTGCTGCAACCGCTGCACAGATTAGCGGGTGTACGGGGGCCGCTGGCGCGTCCGGCATCGGTGTGGGCGCAGCGAATACACTGGCAACCGGTGGCTGCTTTGTGTCCGCAAACGGCGCCACGTTTCTTACCCCCCCGGCGCTCGGAACATTTGGCAACATGGGGCGCAACATCTTCCGTGACTCAGGCTTAAAGAATTTGGACTTCTCCGTCTTCAAGAATTTTAAATTCAAGGAGCGGTACGGTGCCCAGTTCCGAGCCGAAGTCTTTAATATATTGAATCATCCCACGGCTGCTAACCCGTACGGCGCATCGAGCGCCGTCGAAGGTGGAAATGAACTTCAAGGCGGTGGCCCGCTCGGGTTTGCGGGGGTCACTCCCGACGGCGCGGCCGGCAATCCACTCATCGGTTCTGGTGACAACAGGGCCATTCAACTCGGTTTGAAGCTCACCTTCTAGTCGGTTCGGCCGGTCCGGCTCGGTCGGACCGGCCGCTGACTTAGAAAAACCAAAGGTCATCTTCCATGTGAAGATGACGGTTAGAAACAAAGAGACG
This sequence comes from uncultured Acidobacteriota bacterium, assembly GCA_963832265.1. Classification (GTDB taxonomy): domain Bacteria; phylum Acidobacteriota; class Terriglobia; order Acidiferrales; family UBA7541; genus Palsa-360. The sequence goes on along the minus strand of CAWHTN010000017.1, from coordinate 821,778 downwards.
GGCGGTCCAGCTCTCCGTGGCAGGCACGGAAAGCTAAACCGCCCGTCTCGCTTTTTCAAGCGTTAGGCTCCTGCGTTATGCGGCCAGAAAGACTGCGCTTGGCTACTTCAAATCGTTGCGAAACACCACGCCGCCCTTCATCACGAACTTCACGCGTTCCATCTCGGTGACATCCTCAAGCGGGTTGCCGGAAACGGCTACGAGGTCGGCGAACCTTCCTTTTTCGACGTAACCGATTTGCCTGCCCAGGTCATAGTTGAGGCCGTCGGTGGCATCGCTCGTTGCCATTCGCAGCGCTTGAGCCGGCGACATTCCCCATTTCACATATAGGCCGAACTGGTACGCCTGCACGCCGTGTCCGACGGTGTACGCGCCGCTCCCGAATATTTGCGTCACCCCCGCAGCCACCAGCCTCTTGAAACTGAGCTCCGTCAGCCGAAACCGCGAGGCCTTCCCACCGCTGACCTTCATGTCGATCGCATCCAGAGGGCCCGCCAGATCCCAGAGGGTCTGATTTACCGGGCGAAGCGTCCCATCCGCCAGTGGGACTTTGAACAGCCGAATGGTTTCATCATCCAATCCCGGAGCGCCGGTAACGCCGACGATCACGTGGATGGGGAGGTCCACGCCCGCCGCGAGGCAGTTCCGCAATCCTTCGCCGCCATACGCGTGGCAGGCAACTTTCAATCCTCTCTTGTGCGCCTCATCGACGATGGCCTGGTTTTCCTCCAACGATATCGATGGCACCGTGATCATTTTGCCGTCCGGCATGAAGGCGCCCCCGCCGGAAGGCACTGGATAACCGCTTCCTTCATAGTCTTCGGTCTCGTAAATTTTGATCCAGTCGGTCCCATAATGTGAATGCTCGCGAACAGCAGCGCGCGCCAGCCACGGTGAATTGATGTCCTGTACGTTCTGCCAAACCGGCATCCCCGGGATCTGGCCGAACGGGCCCGGCTCCGATGGCGCGGGATAGTAGGTGGCGCCGCGCGGATTGACCGCCGGGCCGGTGACTTGCAACCTCGGGCCGACGATCACACCCTTGTTGATTGCATCCCGCAATTCAACCGTCGCATAGGTGAAGGGCGAATTCATGTCCTGGAGCGTTGTAAAACCGGCGAATAAATCCGCCAGCGCGTAATGCTGCCCCACCAGAAGAGCGCGGGCGTCGTTCGGCTCGTGATCCTGCATCAGGTGCACGTGCCGGTCGATGAGGCCCGGCAGAACGGTCGCGCTGCTCATGTCGATCACGCGCGCGCCCGCGGGAATCTTCACGCGATCGGCGGGACCGACGTCCGCGATGCGCTCGCCCTGAATCACGATCACCTGATTCGCGAGGTTCGTTCCGGTGCGCGGATCGAACAGGCGCCCGGCGCGAATGGCGACTCCCTCCGGCGGCGGAGGCTGCATCGTCATGCGTGACGCGTCAAATGGCGGCGCTTCAGGCCGGGTCTGCGCCGATATCGTCACGAGATTTCCCGCCAGCAAAACCAGCGCCGCAAAAAGTAAGGCTGCCTTCCACCAAGATTTCCAGGGCATCGCAATCCTCCGAAGCGTTTAATCTCTAGAATGAGCATTAAGGCAAGGCATATTTCTACACCCTCGCGCGCGTGTTTCAAACCAAAAACGCTAGTTGAATGAAGCACGGAGGATGCGCCATTTTTTGGTTCTCGAAGCTCTCTCGAACCTCTAGCCTCTAACCTCCAACCTCCAGTATTCTGTTAGCCGTGGATCGCGCCAACATTGTCATCATCGGCGGCGGCGTGGTGGGTTGCGCCGTGGCGCGCGCGGTTTCGCGGCGCTGGAGCGACGTATTTCTCGTCGAGCAAATGCCCAAGCTCGGCATGGGCGCGAGCACGCGCAACAGCGGCGTGATCCATTCGGGCATCTACTATCCGCCCGGCTCGCTGAAAGCGCGCTTGTGCGTGGCGGGCAACCGGATGCTGTACGAATTCTGCGCCGCCCACCATGTGCCGCATCGGAATTGCGGCAAACTCGTCGTGGCTCATGACGCGAAGCAAGAAGCGGAGCTCGAACGCCTGGCCGAAAACGGCCGCGCCAACGGCGTCGCGGGCTTGCGCGTCGTGGACCGCGCCGCGGTGCGAGAACGCGAGCCGCACATCGAAGCCGCCGCCGCGCTCGAAGTGCCTTCGACCGGCATCGTCTCCGCCGAGGAACTCATAAAAACGCTGGCGCGCATGGCTACGGATCAGGGAGCGAGCCTGTTGACGCGCACGCGCGTCGTGCGGCTTGAACAGCGCGCGGATGCGGTTGCCGTGACGCTCGTCGAGGGCGATGCGGGTGAAGGCGAAGCTCGCACGGAGGAAACCATCGAAGCGCGCTGCGTGATTAATTGCGCGGGGCTTTACGCCGATGAAATCGCGGCGATGCTTGGAAACCGCAACTATCGCATCTATCCCGTGCGGGGAGAATACTGCGAGTTGGTGCGCGCCAAATCGTATCTCATCAACAATCTGGTCTACCCGCTTCCGCACGCCGACGGCCTGAGCCTCGGCGTTCACTTGACGCGCACGCTGTGGGACACGGTGCTCGTCGGCCCCACCGCCGATTATATTGCGGACAAAAACGATTACGAGCGAAACCGCCTGCCCGTCGAGGAATTCGTTCGCCGCGCGAAATCCATGCTGCCCGAAATCGAAGCCGCCGATTTGCAGCTCGCCTACTCGGGAATCCGGGCGAAGCTTGTGCCGCCCGGGCACGCGGGCATTGCCGATTTCGTGATCGCGCGCGACACGAACGTGCCCCGCGCCATCCAGTTGATCGGCATCGAGTCGCCAGGCCTCACCTCAAGCCTCGCCATCGCCGAAGAGGTCGTTACGCTGGCCGAGGAGATCCTCGCGTAGCGTAAGACTTTTGGGAATCTGGATCACAGACACTGAAGCATCTTCTAACAAATCTCGAAAAACAATTATGCCGGGTGCGCGAATGGAATTACGGAATTTCAGGGTTTCAATGCGAAATCACGGGGACATTGGAAGCATCCAGCCGCCGCACAACATCCCGCACATGCAGGTCGCCCGGATTGAGGCTCAGACCCACATGCGCGTCAGCGCGCGCCGCCGCCAAATCGCCTTGCTGGTAATGAAGCGCGGCGCGCGCCAACCAGGCCTGGACGTACAAGGGCGATTCCTTAACTTCGCGGTCTAGATTTTCAAGAGCCTTGTCGGGATGATGCGTCTTGATCAAAATCGCGGCATACGTTACGACCATCAAATCGTAATCGAGGTTATTCCTATTGCTCAGGCTCAATGCTTTTTCCATCATTGCGCCGGCAGCCTCATATTGGCCCCGGTGGTATTCGAGCCCCGAATATGCTGCCAGGGCCTCGGGAGAGTCGGGTAGGATGCCCAACGCAGTTTGATATTCCTTGGCGGCCGGATCTAAAAGGTTGAATGATTCGTACTGGTCCCCGAGGTTGACGTGCATTTTGACGCTGTTCGGGGCGGCCCGCACACCGGACGAGTAGAGAGCAAAAGCGTCCTTCCAGTCCTGGTTTCGCGCCACCGTCCGCACGGAAAAAGCCAATGCCATCGTGGCGAGCAATCCCCAGGCCAGAGTCTCCTTCCTTTGCCGAAGCCAATTCCAACCGAGCGCCAACAAAAGGCAAAATCCCGCTGACGGAAGATAAGCGAGCCGCTCGCCCATGATCGTTCCGGTGGGAACCAGGATATTCGCCGTAGTCGCAAAGCCCGCGAAATAAATTCCGCCCGCGAGGGTCCATCCCGCCTTTCGCTTGCGTGCCGCCCAAATCCAAACGCCGGCGGCTGAAGCGGCCGCGAGCGCCGCGGGGAGCGTGTGGCGCCAATCCATGTAGATCGGAATTTGGTTGAAGGAGTAATCGCTGGAGAGCGTGGCGGGATAAATTTGAAGGGCCACGTATCTCCACATCACGCGCAACGCGTTCAGAATTCTCCATCCCGTGGGAAGACTCGCGAGCGGATTGTCCACCATCGGAATTCCTGCCTGAACGAACCTCCCTCCCTGAATTTTCCACAACAATCCGAGGTAAAGCAGGGTGAGCCCGCCTTCCAGCGCGTATCGGAGGCGCGGCTTCCACTTGCCAATCGCGTAATCGCCAAGCAGTACCAGCGGCAAGAATACGACGGCGGATTCCTTCGACAGCATCGCCAATGCAAAGCAGGCGAGCGATGCGATGGGACGATCGCGCAAGTGCAGAATCCATCCCGCAAAAAGAAACCCGGCGGCAAGCAGTTCGGCGCGCCCCACGGCCCAGGCCACCGCTTCGGTATGAATGGGATGAACGGCGTACAACAGCGCGGCAACCAAGGCGATGGTGTTTCCTTCGGGAGTGGACTCGAGCAACTCCAGCAACAAAATGTAAAGCAGCCAGGTCGCGCCGGCGTGCAGGAGAAGATTCAACAGGTGGTATCCGAGCGGTTTGGGCCCGCCAAGCTTCCAATTCAGCGCGAACGTGGCGAACGTGACCGGCCGAAACACGTTGGTGACCGAGTTGGGCGCGAACAGCCCGTGCAGGGAAGGGTCCACCACTTGCGCATTGCGCGTGATGTAGAGTGCATCGTCCGAGACGAACCCGTTCACCAGTATGTTGCCGTAGCTCAGCGCAACGGCAGCCAGCAGCAACGCGACGAGGAGACGTTTTTTCATGCCAATCCAATCATGCGATGGAATCGCGGCGATTTCGCAGACCTTATTTGAAGAGTGTTATATTTTCGTTACTTCTGCGTCCTGAAGGGAAATTAGGGAAGGAAGTTCTGGGACGCCGCTGCGGGCAATGCCGTCTTTACCATGAAGTGATACAGCCACATCAGCAGGGTCGTGCCAATCCCGATTCCTGTGATGGCCCACCAGACATGCGCGGGGCGCTGCACGACTTCCCCGTAGTGATGCATCAGCCGGCCGCCGAGCCATCCTCCGGCGAGCGATCCGATTCCGATGGGCACGAACGCGAAGCCCATGTAAGTTCCTTGCTGGCCCGGCGGAGCCAGGCGCGAGACGTATTCGTAGTAGCGCGGCGAAAGCATGATCTCGCCGAGCGCCACCACGAAAATGGACAGCACCACCGCCCACACGGCGGGATACGATGCGACGATGAGCCAGCCGAGCGCGGAGATCAACGTCCCGATCGTGATGGCTCGAAAAGCAGGAATTTTCCGCGTTAAGTAAGTGACCAGAAACTGCAGGCAAATGACGGTTGCGGCGTCGGTGATCAAGATCAACTCGACGTCCGCATGCGGATCGATGTACCCATGAATGTAAATCGGCAGCACGATGTATTGCTGCCAAAACACGATCCAGTAGCCGGAAAAAATCAGCAGGAAGAGCATGAAGCGCGGGTTTATCATTACGGTAAATAAATTGCGCGCCGTTTCCGCCAGGCTGGCGGCTTGGATTTCGCCGGATCGCCGCGGCTCTTTAAAAAACAAGAGCACGGCGAAAAACATCAACAGCACGCTGAGCGCGGAAACGCGGAACACATTTTCGACTCCCAGGCGCCGGTGCGCCCACGACGCAAGGAACGGCCCCGCCGCTCCGCCGATATTCACCAGCGTGTAGTAAATCGAATACCCGATCGACCGGACATTTTCGCGCGACGCGCGCGCGGTAGTCCCCACGACACTTGGTTTGACCATCGAGATGCCGAGCGCAGGCAGCACCAGGACAAACGCCAGGAGCCACAGGAGCGGCACCGCGCTCCGCACCGGCGCCATCCACCCCGCTCCCAGCGAACCAAGCAGGAAATACGCGCATGCCAATATCAGGTACGCGAGTGACAGTGCGCGCCGGAAGCCGAGCCGGTCCGCCACGGCCCCTCCCAGGATCGCCAGAAACCACACCATCCCGCCAAAGAGGCCGGCGAGCGAACCGGTCTGCTCCACGGGAACATTCAGCGATTCGTGAAGGTAGTTGGCGAGCGAGGAAAACGCGCCGTAGTAGGCGAGCCGCTCGAAAATTTCGCTGATGTTCGCGACCCAGAAGGCGGGCTCGAACCCGTCGCGTATTTCCTTCAGGCGCTGGCTGAAACTCAACCGTAACTCCTGTCCCGCCGGACGCGCAAGGCGGAGCAACTCGGACGGGCGCGATTTTAGCGGAAGCGTGGTTCATGCGCCAGACCAATGGGGATAGGAATAACTGCCCGGCGCGCGAACTTTGGGTTGACAAGAGACACTTGTCACTGTACACTTTAATTCAAATGATCCGGAGCTTTAAGCACAAGGGGCTGAAAAGGCTTTTCGAGCGGAGCGACCGCAGCCAAATCGGGGCAGATCTCATTCACCGAGTCGAAAATATTCTGGCCACGCTCGACGCAGCTAACACCCCGCAAGCTCTCGACCTTCCCGGCCATCGCCTGCATCCGCTAAAAGGCGACCGCAGAGGATTCTGGGCGGTTACCGTGCGCGCCAACTGGCGGATCATTTTCCGCTTCGTGAATGGAGACGCCTTTGATGTGGAGTTGATTGATTATCACTAGGAAAGGAACAGAAACATGCCAATGAAGAACCCGCCTCACCCCGGCCGCATCGTCCGCGAAGAATGCCTTCAACCGCTCGGACTAAGTGTAACGTCTGGCGCCAAAATTCTCGGTGTTTCCAGGCAGGCGCTGAACAATCTCGTCAACCAGCGTGCCGGCATCAGTCCCGAAATGGCAATTCGCCTTGCCAAAGCGTTCGGCAGTACCGCGCAGACCTGGATGCGGATGCAATCCAACTACGATCTTGCCCGGGCGCTAAAATCCGAAAGGAAAATTCGAGTTCGTCGATACCACAGGGCAGAAGTTGCGGCATGAAGAATATTCTTGCCGTGCGCTCCCTTTTATCGCGGCGTTGAAAACCGGCGGAGCATTGCTATTACCGCTACGACGTTAAACAGAACGAATCCGACAAGGTCGGAAACGATGGGGCCGGTCGGAAGCTGGGGCGGGGTATCGAAATTCGCTCGCATGGCGAGGCCCATGGCGAACACCTCGACGAACAGGAAAGCGCAGCCGTACCAGGCAAAGAAACTATCAAAATAGGCGAACGTTTCCGCGCGGCGTTCGGGAGCGAGCCAGTATTCTTTGTTCGGTAGTTTGAGCCTGGCGTCAGGATTTTTCGCGATCCTGTGCGACACCCAAAATTCGACGGCGAGAGCCGGCAGAAGCACGATGGCAAAGGTGATGAAGAATTGCGATTTCGTCATCCAGCCATTGGGAATCCCGGAAGCGCCAAAGTGTGACGCCAGACGATCCGGCAGCAGCGGAAAATCATGAACGCACTGCGCAATCGCCGCCAAAACAATGGCGAAAAATAAGACTCTGGGTATGCGTGTGCCGGACATTTTGGGCCTCTTCGAAAAGATTACAAGGCGGAATCGGCGGACACAAGGGAACTTGTCCGCGGCTGTAACGCAAGGGAACCGGTTGGCCTAACCCCGCCGCTTGTGTAATGCTATAGCGCTTCGCTCCCGGGCCGATTGCGACAGGGGTGCCGGCGAGCGCTTTGAGTTGCACTGAGCCGTTTTCGATGACTAAAAAACAATTGTCAGGATTTTGGCGATGGTGACGCTTCGCTCGATCAAGGATGCGAGGGAACGCATCCGGGGCTCGATTGTAGTCACGCCCTTCGTGCATTCCGAGAAATTTTCGCAGCAGACGGGAAACTCGATTTTCCTGAAGCTCGAAAATCTGCAGATGACGGGCGCGTTCAAGGAGCGCGGCGCGCTGAACAAGATTCTCCTGCTCTCGGAGGACGAGCGGCGCCGCGGCGTGATCGCGGCCTCGGCGGGAAATCACGCCCAGGCGGTGGCGTATCACGCGACCAAACGCGGCATCCAGGCGCAGATCTGCATGCCGCTGACGACGCCGCTCGTGAAAGTGTCCGCCACGCGCGGCTACGGAGCGGAAGTCATTCTGGCGGGCGCGAATTACGATGAAGCGTGCGAGGAAGCCGTTCGCCGCTCCAAACAGTTCGGTCTGACGTTCATTCATCCGTTTGACGATGAGGCCGTGATCGCGGGCCAGGGAACGCTCGGCCTCGAAATGCTGGAGCAGCACGGCGACCTCGACGCGCTCGTCATTCCCGTGGGTGGCGGCGGCTTGATCGCGGGTGTGGCCTGCGCGGTGAAGGAAACCAATCCAAAAATCAAAGTGATCGGCGTGCAATCTTCGCGGCTCGCTTCGATGAAGGCGGCGCTCGAAAAAAATGAGCTGGTCACTCTGCCCGCGAACAAAACCATTGCGGACGGAATCGCCGTGCGCTGCGCGGGCACGCTGACGTTTCCGCTGGTCCAAAAATACGTGGACGAAATCGTGACCGTGGATGAGGAAGAAATCGCCAGCGCGATTCTTCAATTGCTCGAAAAAGAAAAAATGCTCGCGGAGGGCGCCGGCGCCGCCGCGACCGCGGCCCTGCTGAACAAGAAAACACCGAATCACGGAAAGAAGCTCGGTGTTCTGGTCAGCGCGGGAAATATCGATGTCTCGCTCCTCTCGCTGATCATCCGGCGCGGACTCGTCAAGGACGGCCGCCTCGTCCGCCTGCGAATCCATTTGCCCGATCATCCCGGCGCGCTGCAAAAGCTCGCCGGCGTGATCGCCGACCAGAAGGCCAACATCGTGGAAACGATGTACGACCGCGCCTATTACGGCGTCGTGCTGGGAGACGCCGTCATCGACATCACGATGGAGACGCGCGGGCCGGAGCACGTCGCGGACTTGACCGCCGCGCTGGACGCTTCGGGCTACACGTTCGAGCGCGTTCAATAGAAATCGTTGAGAGATGCTCAGGTGGAACAGGCTTCAGCCTGTGGGGTTCAGTCCTTGCAAGGACCAACCACCACGGGCTGATGCCTGTGCCACAAAGCCTGCGATCACAATTGCAGTCAGAAATAAAGACTGGAACCGCAATGAATCCCAATCCGCTTTCCTACTTGCACGATCAACTCGCCGACCTCGAAGCCAAGGGCCTGCATTTCCGCTTGCGCGTCCTGGAAGGCGAGCAAAAACCCGTCGCCCATTTCGACGGAAAAGATGTCATCAACCTCAGCTCAAACAATTATCTCGGCCTGACCACGCACAAAGCGCTGCGCCGCGCCGCCATCGAAGCGATCCGCACGCACGGCGTCGGCGCGGGAGCCGTGCGCACCATCGCCGGCACGATGGACCTGCACATGGCCCTCGAAAAGCAGATCGCCCAGTTCAAAGGAACGGAAGCGTGCGTGGTGTTTCAGTCCGGCTTCACGGCGAACGCGGGAACCGTCGCGGCCATTTTGGGCAAAGACGATCTGATCCTTTCCGATGAGTTGAACCATGCTTCCATCATCGATGGCTGCCGCCTTTCGCGCGCCACGATCAAAGTGTTCAAGCACAAAGATGTCGCCGATTGCGAGCGCCTCTGCAAGGAAACGGAAAACTGGCCCGGCCACAAGCTGCTCATCACCGATGGCGTCTTCTCGATGGACGGCGACATCGCCCCGCTCGCGGAATTGTGCGGCCTCGCCGAAAAATTCAACTGCATCATGATGGTGGATGACGCGCATTCCTCCGGCGTCCTCGGCCGCGGCGGGCGCGGCACCGTGGACCATCTCGGTTGCCACGGCCGCGTGCACATTCAAGTCGGCACGCTCAGCAAAGCGATCGGCGCGATGGGCGGATACGTTTGCGGCTCGCGCGAATTGATCGATTTTTTGTACCACCGCGCGCGCCCTTTTCTTTTTTCCACGGGACATCCGCCTTCCGTGGTGGCCACTTGCCAGGCGGCGTTCACGCTGCTCGATTCTGCGGACGGCGAGAAGCTGCTCAAGAAGCTTTGGGCAAATACGAAATTCTTCCAGCGCCGTTTGAAAAAGCTCGGCTTTTCCACCGGCGCGACGCAAACGCCCATCACTCCCATTCACGTAGGAGAAGGCGCGAAAGCGTTTGAATTCTCGCGCCGCCTGTACGATGCGGGCGTCTACATTCCCGCGGTTGGATTTCCCACGGTTCCCGAAGGCAAGGCGCGTCTGCGCGCCATGGTGACGGCGACGCACAAGCGCGCCGACCTGGAGCGCGCCTGTGAAATTATCGCGCAAGTGGGACACAACTTGGGTCTGGTTTAGCTTCCCTTTTTCTTCGCTTCGCACCTTAAAATTTAGGGAAAAAGTGGAAGAATTTTACCTCCGTAGAATTTGCTCGACTGTCTAAAAATGACTCGGTTCCTGCGCTACGCTCCAAACGTATCCCCCTTCTAACGAAATGAACAATAAGCAGTTAACTAGTGGCGAGGGAATTGCTCCATTGGGCCATGCACTTTCAAACGGCAAAAACCGGGGAAACAAGGGTGGGTGCACGAATACAGCTCGGCTTATAGGAGGAATTTTCATATGAAGCAGATACTTTCATTGCTCGCCATCGGAATGCTGGGTGCGTGGACTACTTCCGCGCAAACAATGGCCACGGGTCAAGCTGGCGCCTCAGCACAATCGCAAACTGCGGCGCAGACAAACAATTCCGGCGCGCAGGCTTCCAGCAACAGCTCGGCTGCGGTGTCACCTGCGAATTCGGCGACCGCCAACGCAGGCAACAACCCGCTGAACATTTCCAACGGCACGAAGATTGACGCGTCGCTGGCCACTTCACTTGACGCGAAAAGGAGCAAGCCCGGCGACGAGGTGGAAGCCCGCACTGAAGAGGACATCAAGCAAGACGGCAAGGTCGTGCTCAAGAAGGGCACGCACCTCGTCGGACATGTGACGCAAGCGCAGGCGCGAGCCAACGGGCAGACACAGTCTCAGCTCGGCATCCTGTTTGACCATGCCGTGCTGAAGAACGGCCAGGAACTGCCCTTTAACGCCTCGATTGAAGCTCTGGCGTCGGCGCAATCCGCCGCAGCGGCTACCGCAGGCGCCGACGACGTTTTGGCTTCCGGTGGCGGGATGGGCGCTGCCCAAGGATCGGCCCGGAACGGCGGCGGTCTAGCCGGCGGCCTGGCCTCAACGGGGAACGCTACAGCTAACGCAACGACAGGCACCGTCATGAACACAGCCAGTTCGGCCCCCATGAATGCCGGAGGGTCGCTGAATACGGTCACGCGCTCGTCGGGCGCCGTGGGCGGGCTGACCTCGACGGGCCGGCTGGCTTCCAACAGCAGCGGCGTATTCGGCATGGAGGGCCTTTCGATCAATTCCGCGGCGTCGAGCGCGACGCAGGGATCCATGATCGTTTCGACAACGAAGAACGTCCACCTGGATAGCGGCACGCAACTCCTACTGCGCACCACTGGGCAGGCCCAGTAAATCTCATTCGAAAACAAATCAAAGGGAAAGCGGCGTCCCGGCGAGTCTGGGACGCCGCTCCCGTTTTGGCCCCAAGTAGCACAAACTTCAGTCTGTGGGGTTCCGTCAGTTCGCACGGGCTGCACTCTTGTCATGATCCAATGGAAACCCACAGACTGAAGTCTGTGCTACCTATGACTGGCCCTCGGGACAGAAACTCTTTGCTCAACTCACGATTGGATTTACCCACCGTAAATCAAGCCCTGTGTTAGCTTTGAACGTGCCATCAAGGCGCCAGGACTGGCGGAGCGCAGCGGGGTGATTGTGCCTGTCTGTCATGGGATCAACAGCACCGGGGTAACATGTTTCAAATTCGATCGATCTGGCCAATTTCAGTTCTGATCTTTTGTCTGGCGCTGGCGGGCTGCGGCGGCACCACGCAATTTGGTTCGCAGTCTCAAAACAACGGGAATTCGTCGGTCGTTTTGGCTATGACCGATACTCCTCCTTCGCTCGTCAGCATACTTTCGGCCCAGGTAACCCTCACCGGGGCGACGTTGGCCCCCGGAAACGTTTCCTTGTTTTCCGGATCCACGACGGTGGAGTTAACCCGGCTTCAAACCGACATCGCCTACATCGCCACAGCAGCCAATATCCCCGCGGGAAATTACACGTCCGTGACTCTCACGTTCGCGAATCCGTCGCTCACGATCGAAAACGATTCGGCGGCCACGATCGCAGGCTGCGCCGTGGGTGCGATTTGCCCGATTGTGCCGACAGCCACAAGCCTATCGACGACGGTTCCCCTGACAACGTTCTCGATCGCTTCCTCCAGCACCACTGGACTCTTGATCGACGTCAACCTGGAAAATCTGCTTAGCGCATCGCTGGGCGCGGACTTCAGTGCCGGAACGACCGTCACTCCATTCACGCCTGCGGGACTCGGTGCGCCTCCGGTGGGCGCCGAAGACGTCGTGGGCCATGTCGGAAACATCAATGCGTCGAGCAATACGTTTACGCTGACGAATGCGGCGGGATCGTATTCCTTGAAAGTGGACAATACTTCGACATTCTTTCCGTTTCCCGTCACCGGTACGTGTCCGGCGCCGGGATTCGCGTGCCTGCAAAACAATCAAATTCTCAGCGTGGATATCGGCATCAAGTCCGACGGATCGCTTCTGGCCCGGAACATCCTCTTCGAGGACGCCGACAGCAGCGATGCGGAAGTCGAAGGCATGATCACCAGCACCAATGCGGCATCGCAGCAATTCAATATGGTAGTCCTCACAATTTCAGCGTCCGGGACCGGCCTGGTTATTGGCGGGCAGGCGACCGTGCAGTATTCCACATCGCTGCCGACGCCCTTCGATATTGATTTTCTACATGTCGACAATCTCCAGGTGAGCACCTCATCCTTCTCATCTTCATTCAATGGCGCCGCCGACTTGGTGCCAGGCCAGCAGGTTTCGATCCGGCGAAACAGTTCGTCTACGAACACACTTGTGGCGGATCGGGTGCGGCTACGGTCGTCGCGAATTACAGCGACCGTGCAGTCGGTTGGCTCGCCGAACATAAACTTTACGGGCTTGCCATCGCTGTTTTTCGGGCACGGCGGCGTTACGCTGATTCAGGCGCAGACGTCCATCACCCCGCCCACGATCTACTTCGAGATTAACGGTTCGATTAACAGTTCGACGAACTTCCTCGGCGACTTGCTTTCCGTGCGCGGCCCGCTGTTCAATACAGGCGGGACAAATCGAACATTGGTAGCGACCAAAGTCGTTCTGAAGCCTTAAGTAGCACAGGCTTCAGCCTGTGGGTTTTAGTCCTTGCAAGGACCAACCCTCACAGGCTGAACAGGCTGCGGAAAAAGGGCTTTTTTGTCATCCCGAGCGAAGCGAGGGATCTGCTTTTCTTCGCCAAACCCAAGAAAAAGCAGATTCCTCGGGCAGACCCAGCCCTTCGGAATGACTCGTTTCGAGTTTTTCCGCAGCCACTGAAGCCTGCGCCACCAATCCGCATCAATCATGCGGGAACAGCCGCGCTCTCCACGCGCGACATCCGGTAGAAGCCCAGCAGGACCGCGCCGGTCCCCCACAGCAGAACCGCCAGCCACACGAGCGCTCCAAGAACAGGAATGAATCCCAAGACGTGAAGGATGAGCATACCCACCGCCATCCGCCCGATCACCGAGCTGGTGGCGGCTGACGGTAGGCCCATAATTTTGTTGCCGAGCCACGCGCCGACAAACACCTGCGCGACATACAGAATCGGCGCATAAGCCATTAGACCAGCCACTCCGGCGCCCACGCCGACAAAAAGCAGGAGCACTCCAAGAACGAGCAGAAATGCTCCCGCAATCAGCGCCAGCGCCCCGATCCCGATCGGGAGACCGATGCTGCCCGTCTCGCGCAATGTGGCCCGGAAAAATCCAGGGAAGATGACCAGAAGCAGAATTCCGACCACCAAAGCCCCTGCATAACCGAAAATGGCGCGGAACACGACGCGCGCTGCCGATCGCCTGTTCCGCCGAATCTCCTGCGTGAGTTCTATTCGAATGGGGCTTGCCAGCTTGGCTCCCGCCTGCACAACTGGTTGTTCGCGGCCCTCGAAGGTCGCCGGTCCGCGAATTTCCGCGCTGGAGGCCACTGTAAGAGTCCCTCCGCGTATCCACACCTGTCCGCCGATCAAGCCATCGAGATCGCTTCTGCCCACCATTCCAAGCAGGTCGCGCTGTATCTTGCCGTCCAGGTCGGTTTCGCCCGCGAGCATAATCATTCCGCCGCCCACGTTTGCCTTGGAGATCAAATCGACTGAGCTTCCAAACGCCGTGACGTTCTTACCCACCGCCCCTTGCAGGATCACGCCGCGCGAAAACACGCGCACGTTTCCGTCCACGGTTCCGTCGATGAGCGCCTCCTGGGTGAATGCGATCACATCGCCCGTGACGTGGCCGGTGACGGTGAGGTCGCGCGTGAACGCGATCACGTCTCCTTCGACGGTGCCCTCGATTCTCACGGAAGCGCCCGCGGCGATCAGGTCATTGTGAACTGTTTCGCCCGCGGGGACGGCAATGGATTGCCCGCGCCGCACTTCCGCCGCCCCGGCCTGTTGTGGCAGCGCCAGTGCGAACAGCAGCGCCGACATGATCACGGCAATCGCCACGGAACGCCGCACTCGGCGCCGGATCCATCCGATCGCCACGATCGCCACTAAAATCAATGCCCCAATTTGTATCGCGTCAATCATGTCGCTCCATCCTTCCCAGAATGCTCCGCTGAAGACAATCATGCTGAATACATCCGTGCCGCCGAAGCCCGCATTGCTCAATTGATCGAACCAGGGCCCGATTCCGTCGTTCCAAAGCCAATACGCGCCCGCCGCAAAAGCTGCGAAGGCCAGCGTCCAGACCCAGGAGGGCATACTCCGGCCTTGCTCGCTGGCCAGGCGCGACGGCAATGATTCGTTGTCTTCGGTCAGGGCGCTCGAAAGCAATGTCGTTTCGTGTTCGAGGGCGTGAAGCAGATCGCGGCAGGATTCGCACTCTTGGATATGCGCGGCCATTTCCCGCGAGCGCGCCGGATCGAGTTGCCCTTCGAGGTAAAGCAGGCAGGCCATTTCGTCAAAATGGATCACGCGGCGCCTCCCGTGGCCAGGCTCGCGCCGCCTTGCCCTTCGAGGATATCGCGCAACTGGTGGCGCGCGCGCAGCAGCACGACGCCCACGAATGTCCGGCGCACTCCGATTGTCGCGGCGATATCGTCATAGCTCATATCCGAGTAGTAACGCAGCACAAGCGCCATGCGCGAGCGCGCCGGCAGCTTGTCGAGCGCGCGCCGCACTTCCTGGCCGCTGCGGCGCGCGATGAGCTGTTCGAGCTGGCCGGGATCGGGATGCTCGAGCGGCATATTTTCTACTTCGCCCGTCTCCAGCCCCTGCCGCAGTTTTCTACGCCGCAACAAATCCCAGCAATGATTCGCGGCCACGGTGTACAGCCAGGCGCTGAACGGGCGGCTGGCGTCATACTGCGAAAGTTTTTGCCGGACCTTGATGAAAATATCCATGGTGGCGTCTTCGGCGTCCTCGCGCGTGGGCATCGCCCGGCGGCAGAACCGGAAAATCGCAGGCGCGTGCTCGCGATAAAGTTCGCCCCAGGCCTCCGCGTTTCCGGCCTTGGCTTGGGCGATCCGCTCCTGGGCAACGGCCTGTTCAGCGGGGCTCATCCCCTCGGGATGTCTCCTCGCATCCATTAGGTATTACGCGCCATTAGGGTGAAATATTTCATTCGAGGAACGATTCGGAACCGAATCCGGAGCCGGCAAGGCCCATTGCCCAAAATCGCATTTCGGCAAATCTACCAGACTCGGGGAGCCGTAGCCACCATGCTCAACAATCTTGCCGGACCATCCGGCATAGAATGCTATTCCTGGGTGCTGGCGTCTCTTGATTACTGTTTGGAAATCTACCTTCCTCGCTTAAAACCGTTTCACGCCGGGCTGTCGTAGACTTAAATCCAGCAGCCATGTGGACTTACTTTTTCGGATCCATTTTCGCAATTTTCCCAGCGCCATGGCGGGAGTCGCTCCCCTTCGCCAAAAATGTCGTGTGGCGGCGGGCCACGGCCATCAGCGGTTTTGCCGAGGCTGCGCTTGCCCTGGTTGCGATGATGTATTGGTATACCAATGCCATGTCAACCTGGGTTGAAAACGGTGTGAGCGTGGCGCTAGACGGAAAAATGGGCCCCGGGGTTCGGCCTCAAGATATCGGCGGCGCTGCGCTCATTGTCTGGTGGATGCATCCCGTGACGTGGCTAATTGCCTATTTCGGCATTGAGGGCGCCGTACGACTCTGCGCCGGGGCGTTTGGCGGCAATTCTTGCGGCATTCTTCCGCTCTTCCTGGCCGACAAAATCATCCTCGGCCCGTTTCGCCAGCGCAAGGATGGGGGTGGTGCGACCGCCAATGTCTCTTCCTTTGCGGGTGCAGTCAGCGAACGCGTGCGCACGGCAAGGCTGCCGGAAGTTCCGGACGAGCTATGCTTCACAAAGGATGAATCCGGCGAAATTATGGAGGTCCACGCCTGCCGGCGAAAGCAGGACTGGACGCCGCCGCGCGTCGTGCGTTACCTGGACACCTACTACCGCCTGGAAGAAGACGCCGGGGGTAGCGGCGCCCGCCCATTCCTGTATCGCCTGCGCCGCTTGGCTGCGGGAGTGCCCGGCCGCATGGTCATCCTCTATGCGCCAGTGGATGTCATCGTCCGCAAAGGCGCGTAACATTCGTAGCTACCGACGTCAATTTGGGGCCTGGGCTGACGGTGTGCCGTCTGGTTGGCCCATTGCCGTTCGTATAGCTTGCGCACGTTCCTCAAATTTTGCGGCATCGTCCACGCGTCCCAACTGGCGCAACATCCTGCCTTCATTGACGAGCGTTCCGACCAGGACTGGACTGTCCGGTCCGTACTGTTTTTCAAGAATGGCAAGCATCTGGCGGTAGCGAGGCTCGGCTTTTTCAGGTTTGTTCCATTTGTCATAAAGACTAGAGAGAGCCGTCAGAACAATGTTCATGTCCTTTGCCTCGGGCCCGTAGAGCGATTCGTCAATGCGGACTGCCCGCAGCAAGTAAGGTTCCGCTTTGGCGTAATCTCTTTGCGCGAGGAAGACGAAGGACAGCTTTCTCAGGCTGTCCGCTGTTTTGTTGCTTGTTTCTCCATACGCCTTTTCATCAATCGCGACCGCGCGGGAGTAGTACTCGAAAGCGGAATTGTAATCCTGTCTGGTCAGCGAGTAGTGGCCGAGCTCCTGCAGCGGTTCATCCATCATCGGCGACTCCGCGCCGTGCAATTGCCCGGTCACTTTCAGCGCTTGCTGATACGCAGCCTCCGCGCGAGCGTAGTCTTTTCTCCCGGCATACAGATTTGCGAGATATAGGAGTGAGACTTTCAGCCGGTCGTCGGGTGGCTGCAGCTTCTGGGCCAGTTCAACCGCTTCTTTGAAATTTTTTTCCACGTCATCGGCGTGGCCGGACATGGCGGCAACGTGACCCTCATGCATGACGTCGTCCAGTCTTTGGGAAGTATTAGGGCCCACGTTTGAGACCCGAAGGCGAGCTTCCAAGTCCTCGGCCTCCGCGGATTTTCCGGAGGCTTTCAGAGCGGCGATGTGCACCTTAAAACGATCCTGAGCCTCCTTGTACCGGGACTGAATTTCCGGCCTGAAATCGATCAGCGCCGCTTGATGAAATTGATCGAGAGCATCGATCACGTCCCCATCCTTTTGGTACGCTGCTGCCAGTTCTAGGCGGATTTCCGCTAGGTTAGCCTCCGGCAAGAACGCCGTCGCTACGCCAACCGCCTTCTGGTCTTGCTTGGGGCCCAGTGCAATGGCGTCCTTGAACTGGGCAATCGCACCGGCACTGTTTCCCGAGGCCAGCAGTGCCTGGCCGTAAAGATCATGCAAATAAGCATCACCCGGCTGGAGAGCCTCGGCGTGCTTCAATTCGTTCACGGCGCCGGGAAAATCTTTTTTCTGCAGCAGGACCCTCCCCGCTCCTATAAACGCCCGGTAGAAGGTGTCGTCCAATTGTTCGGCGCGCCGGAATTCCGCCAAGGCCGCATCATAGTCTTTCTGCTCTTCGCGGATACGGCCCAGGCCCTCGTGCGCGTAGGGTTCAGAAGGATCCAGTGCCAACGCTGTGCGTAGCTCCTTTTCCGCACCCTTGAGGTCCGAGATTCCAAAGAGCGCGTTGCCCAGACAGATGTGGCAAATAGGAGAATCCGGATACATCGCTTCCAGTTCCCGAAATTCCCTTACTGCGTCACCGTACATGCGGCGGGCCATCAGGGCGTGGCCCAGACTTGACCGGGCGTCGAACATTCTCGGATTCAGCCGTTTTGCCTCGCGGTATTCGTGGATGGCCGAATCAAGATTGCCGTTCTGCTCGTATTCCGCGCCAAGGGCGTAGTGCGCATTCCCATCGTCCGGATCCAGGATGAGGGCCTTCTTATATTCCTCGATGGCCCGATCGTATTTGCTCTGGTTGGCGAAGAGCAAACCCAAGTCCAACCGAACTGGTTCGTAGTCCGGCTTGAGGCGCAGGGCTTCGTTGTATTCCACTTCGGAAGCGTTGAACCGATTCAAGATTTGCAGCGCCAGGCCCGCATTCTTGTGGGCTTCCGCATTATTCGGATTCTCGGCCAGTGCGATTCTTGCTTCGCGGAGCGCCTCTTCACCATCGTTTATGCGGTACAATTCGTAACTCAGCTTGGTATGCGCCTCCGGAAAATCGGGCTCCTGGCGCAGAACTTCCCTGAATATGATTTCCGCGTTTCCCCATTGCTCTTGCGCGCGAAGCACCTCTGCCATCACGAATCCCGTTTCCGTGCCGCCGCCGTTTTGAAGAGCGGCTGTCAATTCCTGCGTCGCCTCGCCGTATTGCTTGTTCCGTACGAACTTTCCCGCTCCCGCGAGATGCTGGAGCAACTGCTTCGTCTCGTCGTTTTCCGCGGGAGCGGGCGCATCGCTTGTCTTCGCTCTATTCAGTGCCGCCACGATCCCGGAATCCGCGCCGGCCTCGGTGACGAGCGAGCGGAACTGTTCGCCAGGTTGGAAGGCCAAGCCACGCGTGTCGATCTCGTGAACGATGTTCTCGCTGAGCGCGTTGCCGGCAACCAGAGCCAGCACTTCACGTTCGGAGAGCGGCCCATTAGTCGTTTGTCCAAAAGAATGAGGCGCAAAAAATCCGAGAACCGCAAGGATCAACCAAAACCGGCAGGCGATTGTTCGCATGTTTCCTCCCTCGGAACGTTCACCATAATGTTAACGAGGGTGCGGCTCCGGCAGAAAAACTCCGCCACCGCCTTGGCGAAGGCGATACCTGTACCAAGGTACAGGTGATCGCATCGGATGTTATTTGTCGTTCGCAAAATACGAGAGAATGACAGCACGGCAGCCGCGCTTTGTTTCATACACGGTTATTCCGGCAGGCTCAAAGAATCTCTCCTCGCTGAATTCGAGGAGTGATATCATCCGCCCGTAAGTCACGGTGAACCCGAAAAGCGAAAAAAGTATCTGTTTAGATTGAATTTAGATTCTGCATCCGCGCGCTGCCCTGGCGAATTTGCGGCGGACTCGGACTAGGAGAGCAAATGTCCCGTCAAGGTTTTCTGTTTAAGGCTTCGGCAAGAATGATCGTCTTCAATCTCGCGCTGGCCGGATTCCTATCGATGCGTGCAGTTGCCCAGAGTAAGCCCGAGAGCAAGAACATGGAGCTCGTCGGCTACAACGATTTGCAGGGCCGGAGCGCCTACCAGCCGACGATCCACCATCAGGGCAATCGCTGGATCGCATATATCGGCCATCACGGCGGCACGTCGATGAATTCGCTGACGGGACAAATGGAAGACAATGGCACGTCCATCGTGGACGTGACCGATCCGAAGAATCCGAAATATCTCGCGCACATTCCCGGCGATCCGCGCATTCCGGGGCCGGGCGAATCGGGCGGCGCGCAAATGACGCGCGTGTGCGACGGCAGCGAACTGCCGCGCGCCAGCAAGAACAAAGTGTATTTGTTGCGCGCGCGCGGCACTTCCTCCCATGAAGTGTGGGATGTGTCCGATCCCGCGAAGCCCAGCCGTTTGACCGTCGTCGAGAGCGGCTTGGTCGATACGCACAAGAGCTGGTGGGAGTGCGATAGCGGCATGGCGTACCTCGTTTCCGGCGCGCCCGGCTGGCGTACGAAGCGCATGGGGCAAGTTTACGACCTGAGCGATCCTTCGGAGCCGCAACTCGTTCGCAATTTCGGACTTCCGGGACAGCAACCTGGCGCGACCGGCCCGGTGCCTACCGACATGCACGGCGTGATTTCCACGGGGCCAAAGGGCAATCGCATTTACGCGGGCTACGGCACGAACGGTAAGGGCATGATCGAAATTCTGGACCGCGACAAGCTGATCCACGGCCCCAAGGATCCGACCGACGCGAACCTGGAATCGCCCATGGTCGCGCGGCTGGATTTGCCGCCGGACGTGGGCGCGCACACGACCTTCCCGATGCTGGGAGTGGATGTGCCGGAGCTCGCGAAATGGGGCCCGGCCATCAGCAAGCGGGACTTCCTCGTGATCGTCGGCGAAACCACGGACAATGAGTGCCACGCGCCGGAAGAGATGATGCACATTTTCGACATCACCACGGAAACGAAAATCTTCGGCGTTTCGACATACTACGTGCCCGAGGCGAGCGGCAATTTCTGCAGCCGCGGCGGGCGCTTCGGCACGCACTCGACGAACGAAAGCATGACGCCGGTCTTCTACAAGCGCATCATTTTCGTCGCTTACTTCAACGCCGGCGTGCGCGCCGTCGATGTGCGCGACCCGTATAGCCCCAAGGAAATCGCCTACTACATTCCCGCCATCAGCGACGCGACCGACAAGCGCTGCGTCGGCACCGGCGACGCAGCGAAGTGCAAAATCGCCATCCAAACCAACAACGTGGAAGTGGACGACCGCGGGTACATCTACATCGTCGATCGCGCCAACACGGGGATGCACATCCTGCAACTGACGGGGGATGCGCGCAAGATCGAGAATCTGCCGTAAGTTCAAATTGTTACGCTTGACGTAACGCGTAATTAGCGGTATCATTCGCATGATTGTCAGCTATCGTGACAAGCGTACGAGGGATTTCGCGGCGGGAGAACGCGTCAAGGCGTTCTCCGGCATCGAACGCCCGGCGCGCCTCAAGCTGGACCGGCTCGATGCGGCCACTGCTCTTTCCGATCTTGCCCATTTGCCCGGCAACCGGTTTGAGGCTCTTAAAGGAGACCGCAAAGGCCAGTACAGCATACGCATTAACGATCAGTGGCGGATTTGTTTCGAATGGCCGGACGGGTCACCCGGCCCAACGAATGTCGAGATCGTGGATTATCACTAGGAGAAAGCAATGGCAGTAATTGCAATTCATCCAGGCGAACATTTGGCCGAAGAACTCAAAACGCTCGGCATGAGCGCGGCGGAACTGGCGCGTAAGATCGATGTGCCCACCAACCGAGTCACCCAAATTCTCAACGGAGAACGTTCCATTACCGGCGATACAGCGCTGCGCCTCGCCCATTTCTTTGGCACCAGCCCTGAATTCTGGCTCAATCTTCAGAATCTGTACGAGCTGCGCCTCGCTCAACAGAAAGCGGGAAAGGCCATCAAGGGCCTTCCCTCACTGAAGCAAACCAACCCAGTCCGTGCTTAGCCATCAGAATTTCGGCGATACCCACTTATGCAAAAGCTTGCGGACTTCTTTGATAGTGGTGGTTCGACCCGCTTGCGCATCCCGGATACCTTCGTCAATCGCCGCGAGGGTTTTCTCGTCTTCATCGATTGGGAGGACCGGCATTTCCAGGTCGAATTCCTTTGCCTTAGCCATGCGTCCACGATAGTACGGATCGGGGCGCGGGCGCAACGGCTAGAGGTGTTTCGTTGGACATCCACTCTTGGCGGTCCACCAAGATATCGCCGCGACACGCGTGGACAGCCAAGAGTGGCTGTCCTACGAAAATCCCACCTCAAGCAACCTGCCCCCTTTCCGGGCGGACAGGTGCAAAGCTTCTGTTTTGGCTCCCACTAAGCTAGACTAGAAGATTCCGAGCCTCCCGTTTAGGGTTCGTTGTGTCCCCAGTGACCGGAAAAAATGACTGAAAAACTTCCTTCGGTGGTGATTGTTGGCCGGCCCAATGTCGGCAAATCCACGATTTTCAACCGGCTGACGGCCTCGCGGCGCTCGATTGTCACCAACGAGCCGGGAATTACGCGCGACCGCATTTACGGTACGGCGACCTGGCAGGACCGTTCGTTCGAAGTCGTCGACACGGGCGGGATCGTGCCGGACGACAAGGCCGCCATTCCGCGCGAAATTCTTCGCCAGGCGCAGGTGGCGATTGAAGGCGCGTCGCAGCTGCTGCTGGTCGTGGATGTGCGTGCGGGCTTAACGCCGCTGGATAGTGAGCTGGCGCGCCTCCTGCGGCGCACAGGGAAGCCTCTGGCGATCCTTGCCAACAAAGTCGACACCCAAATGCAGGAATCGCTCGCCGCGCCGTTTTACGGGCTTTCGAACGATGTGTTTCCGGTGTCGGCGGAGCATGGGTATGGTTTTGACGCGCTGCTCGAAGCGATCACGGCGCGTCTCGGCGCTGCCGCGCCCGCGGAAGTGGAAGAGCGTGAGCCCGAGAAGGAAGACAAGCAAGTGAATGTGGCGATTATTGGGCGTCCCAACGTCGGGAAATCGACGATGCTCAATCGCCTCTCGGGTGTGGATCGGGCCATTGTTTCGGATATTCCCGGGACGACGCGCGACGCCGTGGACACGGTGGTGCGGCACGGAGAGCGCACGTACCGGTTTGTGGACACGGCCGGGATTCGCCGCAAGGGCAAGACGAATCTGGTGGCCGAAAAAATGAGCGTGATGATGGCGCGGCGGCACCTGGAACAAGCCGACGTCGCGCTGCTGATTGTCGATGCAAGCCTGGGAGTGACGGCGAATGACGCGAACATCGCGGGCTACGCGGAGGAGTCCGGCCGCTCCGTGATCATCGTGATGAACAAGTGGGACCTGGCGCTGGAAGCCGCGGCGGAGAAGGCCGCGCGCGAATTGAAACATCAAGAGACGAAGCCGCACGTAGTGGAGTCTTCCTACCGCCAGACGGCAAGAAAAGCCCGGGGCGGCAAGCACACTTCGGTGGTGCGGAAAAAAGCGGTGACGGGAAGAGTGAATCCCGCGCAACTCGTCGAGGAATATGAACAGATCGTGCGCACGCGATTTAAATTTCTCGATTACGCGCCGATCGTGTTTGTTTCGGCGAAGACCGGGGAGCGCACGGAAAAATTATTCGACCTGATCGACCGCGTCGCCGATGCGCGGCGCAGGCGCATCTCGACCGGCGAACTGAATCGCTGGGTTGCGGAAGTCGATCTCGACCGCGGAACTTCGCCTGCGGCGCGCCGGGTGAAGATTTACTACGTCACGCAGGCAGGCGTTTCGCCGCCGACGTTTATTTTGTTCACCAATCAATCCAAGCGCCTGCATTTCAGCTACGAGCGGTTTCTCGAAAATCTGCTCCGCAAAAGTTTTGATTTTATCGGCACGCCGATTCGATTCCTCCAGCGCCTGAAGGAAAAGCGCGAGCGGGGAACGCGCCCGTCCAGCCGGACGAGGACGGCGACGTAGGGTGTCGATACGCGCCAGGAGTAGAACAGGCTTCAGAGGCTGCAGAAAAACTTGGTTTTGGTGTCATTCTGAGCGAAGCGAAGAATCTCTCTTCGATTTAAGTCCAATGCACAGAGAGATTCTTCGCTTCGCTCAGAATGACAAACGTACTTTTTCCGCAGCCTGTTCAGCCTATTGGTTTTCCGCTTGCCGCGCGAGCGCAAACCCAACAGGCTGAAGCGTGTTCTACTGGCCCGTTGACACGCGCCAAAATCGGAATAGGATTAGGGCCTGAGTCGGGCGAGGTTCAAAGGCGATGGAAGGCATCCAAGGCAACGGACATTCCGAATCGGCCATTCCGGACAAGAGCTTGTTCCGGATCGGCGAAGTCAGCCGCGTGACGGCCACGAAGCCGTTTGTGCTGCGGTATTGGGAGACGGAGTTCCCGATGCTCCAGCCGGTCAAGAGCCCGAAGGGGCACCGGTTGTATCGCCGCGAGGACATCGACACCGTCTTCACGATCAAGCGTCTCTTGTACGACGAAGGCTTCACTATCGCGGGCGCGCGGCGCCACCTGCGCGATCAGGCGCCCGGGGCCAACGGCACAAACGGCGGTGCAGATGTCGCGGAAACGAAGGGGCATACCGAAGAACCCGCGACGCAAGCGGTGTCGCCGCCGCTTGCATCGCTCAACCGCAAGACCCTGCTCGACCTGCGCGACTCGCTCCGCTCCTTATTGACGGTCCTCGAATCCGAGTGATACGCTGGCATTGTTGTAGCCCGCGTCTTTAGGCGCGGGGATTCTCCATGAAATAGGCCAAGAACTCCGCCCCTTCATAGGCGGGCTACAACAAACACGTTGCAACACGATCGGTCGGGACGTAGCGCAGCCTGGTAGCGCGCACGCTTGGGGTGCGTGAGGTCGCTGGTTCAAATCCAGTCGTCCCGACCATTTCTTCCTTCTTGTCCTTTTCAGTCCCTTCACACATGGCATCTTAGGAAACCACTCTTTCTCCGTAACTTGTTGCGGTAACGCTGTTGTTGTTAAAATGTGTAAGTAGGGTGGGACAGGGCTTGTTTGCCAGTGAGACATGGATTGGGTGACCGGCCACTTTTCCTCGCTCGCTGAGCGCAGCTTCCGAGAACATTCCCGGGCCTGCAAGGAATTGGCTACCCGGCAAGTAGGACAGGCTTCAGCCTGTCTGCCGTTTCGAGGTAGCGAAAATCAAAACCAGACAGGCTGAAGCCTGTCCTACTGGAACCAATGGCACACATTCTGATTACGAACGACGACGGGATTCAAGCGGAAGGCTTGCGCGCGCTCGTCCAGGCGGTCGAAGGGCTGGGGACGATCAGCGTGGTCGCGCCGAGCCATGAGCGCAGCGCGTCCGCGCAGTCGTTGACGCTGCGGCAGCCGATCTTCTGGGAGCAAATCGCGGAGCGGGAGTGGGCGGTCGAGGGCACGCCGGCGGATTCGGTGATTCTGGCGCTGAATAAATTGCTGCCCAACCGGCCGGACCTGGTGATTTCCGGGATCAATCGCGGCGGGAATTTGGGCGAAAACATTTTCTATTCCGGGACGGTGGGCGCGGCGATGGAAGCGGCGATCAATCACATTCCGGCGATTGCCATGTCGGTGGCGCATAAGGGCAGAGCGTTTCGCTTCGAGCAGGCCGCGAAATTCGCGAGGGATCTGGCGGTGTTGGCGCTGGCCGAGGGCATGCCGCAGGGCGTCCTTCTCAATGTGAATGTTCCGCTGATGTGGAACGGCAGCGTACGCTGCACGCGCCAATCCAAGAAAGTCACGCGCAACGTGTTGCAGGAAGGCACAGACCCGCGCGGGCGCACTTTTTACTGGCTACACGAGCAGGAGCACATCGAAGGGATCGATCCGAAGAGCGATTACGCAGCCATTTTCGAAGGCGCGGCCTCCATTACACCCCTGCATCTCGACCGCACGCACGATACTTCGCTCGATCATCTGTCCGAGTGGGCTGCCAAACTGGAATCGGGCGCAGAGAATGCGGAACCGGTTCCTGTGGCGCGTCCAAATCAGAAGTAGCGTCTGCAATGACAGTGAAACACCAGGTGCAATTCGGATTCCTTCTTAGACCGATGTAAGCGTCGACTTTTCTCTAGCCATTGTCTGTTCCGCATAATTACTTCTGATCCGCGGGGAATGCGGCCATCCCCGTTTCAGTCTCAGCTGTTGCATTAAAGGCATAACGCAGTTCGAACGATAGTATGACCGTCATGGTGTACCGGTATGGACGCGCGATTCGGCGACTACGTCCATACCTAAAATAGAGGAACCTGAATGAAGCAGCGGATCCTTGTGGTGGATGATGATCCCCAGTATCGCGATCTCCTGAAGACCTGGCTTGAATCCGAGGGCCGCGAGGCAATCCTTGCGGAGACTCTGGAAGAGGGCTTCGTAGGAATTGGAACTGAACCACTGCCGGACGTCGTCCTGTTGGATATACACCTCGGGAATAAGAGTGGCCTCACCCTCGTTCACTGGGCACGCAAGCAAAGGCATCTCGCTCACCTGCCGATTGCCGCTGTGACAGGGCTCGGTTCTTTCAAAGAGCTGAAGAGCATCCAGGAAGCAGGCTGTGATACCTGCTTTACCAAGCCTATTGATTTCAGGGCATTGCGCCAATACCTCGCTGGTTTGGCAGTCCATTCCGTGGGCTAACGCCTGCGTACGTGGGGCGCTCGAATCTCCTCGGGAGAAGGACCAATTTTTTTCTGGCCCAAAACCCCGCTCAGGCTCCATGATTCCATTGTGAACTTCCTTGCAAACAATTCCGCGCCGGCGTTTCCCGCCGAGGTCGATTTCGGCCGCGACGTTTGCTGCGACCTGCCCGCCGCGGAATCGCGCGAGTGGCTGGTGACCAACGGCATCGGCGGCTACGCGCTGGGCACGATTGCGGGACACCAGACGCGCTGCTACCACGGATTGCTGGTCGCAGCGCTTCAACCGCCCCTCGGGCGCACTCTCCTCGTCGCGAAGCTTGATGAAACGGCGCGATATGCATCCCAGGAGTTTGAGCTTTTCACGAATCGTTGGGCGGATGGAACGGTGGCTCCGGAAGGTTACCGCAACATCGAGCGATTCCATTTGGAAGGGACGACTCCGGTTTGGACTTTTGCTCTG
Source organism: uncultured Acidobacteriota bacterium (assembly GCA_963832265.1). Lineage (GTDB taxonomy): Bacteria > Acidobacteriota > Terriglobia > Acidiferrales > UBA7541 > Palsa-360. Next base: position 795,196 of record CAWHTN010000017.1, on the reverse strand, counting down.
GCCGACGCGCTGCTCGAAAAGCGCATCTTCATGCAATCCGGGGCGAATACCACGTACGTCCTGTACCGGCTCGTGCGCGCCAGCTCTCCTGTTGAATTGTCGATCAAAATGCTGGCGGACTATGGAGATGAGCACTGTGTGACAGTCGGCAGGACTCGGCCCATGGAGGTCACGCCGGTCGAGCGCGGATTGAAGGTGATTGCCTACGACGGCGCGACGCCGTTTTATGTGCTAAGCGACTCGGCATCGGCACTCCCCGCCAAAGATTGGTACCGCAATTTCGACCTCGCTGCCGAGCGAGCGCGCGGCCTTCCAGACCGCACCGACCACTTTTTCGCTGGGGAGTTTCGGGCGACGATTGCGCCGGGAGGATCACTCACAATGGTCGCGAGCACGGCGGCGATGCCATCTCTCAGCGGCGAAGCCGCGTTTGCGAAGCGGCAGAGTGAAACGGGAGCGCTGCTCGACCGGTTCTTTGCAGCGAACAACGGGACTGCGCAGGCGGCTTCGCCGGCCGTCCAGCAACTTGTGCTCGCGGCGGATCAGTTTATTGCGGCGCGCCCGCTCGATGGCGCCGCCGATGCGAAGACGATCCTGGCCGGATATCCCTGGTTCAGCGACTGGGGACGCGACACCATGATTGCGCTGCCGGGATTGTGTCTCGCGACAGGGCGGCCGTGGCTGGCGCGCAACATCCTGCGAACGTTCTCGCGCTTCGTGAGCGAAGGCATGCTGCCCAATCAATTTCCGCGCGCCGGTGCAGCGCCTATGTACAACACGGTGGATGCCACGCTGTGGTACTTCGAGGCCGTGCGCCAATATTTCGAGGCGACTAGCGACATCGGACTGCTGCACGAATTGTTTCCCGTGCTGGATGGCATCGTGGACGCGCATGTGCGCGGCACTCGCTACCACATCCACGTCGATCTGACGGATGGGTTGCTTTATGCGGGTGAACCGGGCGTGCAACTGACCTGGATGGATGCGAAGGTTGGCGACCTCGTCGTGACTCCGCGCATTGGGAAGCCCGTCGAAGTGAATGCGCTATGGCTCAATGCCGCGGCGGCGATGGCGCGATTCGCGCGAGCCCTGGGCAGGAATGCCGCGCCGTACGAAGGACTCGCCCAGAGTTGTCGAACAGGCTTCGCGAAATTTTGGAATTCTGAAAAGCAATTTTGCTTCGATGTGATCGACGCCCCCGGAAGCCCCAGTGGCAAAGACGCCGCGCTGCGGCCCAATCAGATTCTTGCGGTCTCTCTGCCCGAAACCGCTCTCACTCCGGAGCAGCAGCGCTCCGTCGTGGAAGTGTGCGCGCGCCAGCTTCTAACTTCGTTCGGACTTCGCAGCCTCGCGCGGAATGAGGCACGTTACCAAGGGCGCTACGCGGGCACCCAAGAAGATCGTGATGGAGCCTACCATCAGGGCACGGCGTGGGGATGGCTTCTCGGTCCATTCGCGCTGGCTCACTTACGCGTGTACCAAAATGCCGAAGAAGCGATGTCTTTTCTGGAACCGATGTTTGGGCACATCAAGGCCGCCGGGCTCGGCACGGCCAGCGAAATTTTTGACGGTGATCCGCCGTTCACGCCGAATGGGTGCATTGCGCAAGCATGGACGGTCGGAGAAACTTTGCGGACGTGGCGAGCCATTGCGGCAGCGCGAGGAAAAGAAGATGCAACGCGCAGTGCGATTGCCGGCTAGGATTTGGGAATGCTATGAACTATTTTTCTTGAGAGTCTACGAAAGTTTCAAATCCAGCATGCCAACGCCTTGACGGGTTGCGGAAAAGATCCGTTCGAGGCAGATTTTAGTAGCACAGGCACGCTTGCCTGTGCGGGTTTTGCGATCGTATTTGGCTCGGGCTGCCGGTGTGTGTAACGCACAAAACCACACAGCCAAGAGTGGCTGTGCTACTCGACGTGCTACCTTCGATAACCGCCAAATCTGCCGAAGCCTCCGTAATATCCAAACCCGAAAAAGGGCGCGGGATAATACGCATACGGATACGGGTAGGCATACGCGTATGGATACGCATAGGGATAAGGATAGTAAGGCGAAGGCGGCGGCCCTGGCCGCGCCATGCGCGGGCGGTTTTGAGAGGAGCGCGAATCGTAATCGGACTGCGTCACGGGCTGAAACGCAAACTGACTTTTCTCTGTCGAGATCGTCACGGGCGCCTGCAAGCGAAACGACAGGACTGTTTCCGGAGAAATCACGGTCGGTCTGCCCGGCGTGGACATCACGCCGATAATTCCAGCGGTTGCGCCGACTCCAGCGCCGATTGCAGCGCCGGCACCGCGACCTGCAATGGCTCCAATCAAGGCTCCCACGCCAGTCGTCGTACCAATGACAGCCGCGTCCCGTCCATGAGAAGTCCCGGCCGAAGTCTGGAACAGTTGCGTCTGCAGTGGCAATTGCTGGCCATCGACCAAGGTCAACTCGGGCAAATCAACTCCCAACTGGGAAGCTCCGCCGCCGTGGCCCCCTTTCTTTACGAGAGAGATGCGTCCCGTTTGCGCCTGGCCGCCGCGCGCCACAACCCATCCATCCACAACGATTGGCTGTTCGAGTACGGCGCTGAAACTATCACCGGTCAAGTTACGGTCGGTCGAGAGCCATTCGTCGATGCGCACGCGAACCACGGTCCCGGCAGGCAAAGTCAGCGTCTGCGGGAGCGCTGCCTGGTTCGGCTGGCCTGCGGGCTGCGTGTCTTGTTGTCCTTGCGGCTGTGCTTCCGGTTGCTGTTGCGCGGAAGAGTCCGGTTGTCCCTGGGCCTGAGAATCCGGGGAAGCGACGGTAGCCTGGGCTTCGCCGGGCTGATTCTGTTGAGCGGAAGCGGGCACAGGGCCGACGCAGAAAACCAGTCCTAAACCTGCTATTGTAAGGGACTTCGTCAGAAACCAGTTTTTGCTGCCTGCCATTTTGAGGATCATATTTCTTGCTCCTAGCCAGTCGATGCCTGCCAGCCCCCGATAGCTGCAGGTCAAAAGTTTAATACACGGACTCTTATAACTGCTTAGATGATTGTGCCTAAGGGTTGAGTTGTCCAGCAAAAAAGCGCTGGTTTCCATTTACGGTCCCACAAACGATAACTCGGCAATCTTGCGGCAGGTGATTCCATGAGATAGGCTTACAACACCAATGCCCGGGTGGCGGAATGGCATACGCGGGGGACTTAAAATCCCTTGCCCTTCGGGGCGTGCGGGTTCGACTCCCGCCCCGGGCACCAGGAAATCCAAATCTACAGGTGATGGCTATGGAGAAATATAAACCATGAGTGTATGTTCGTGGTCGAAATGGCTCCGGTCTAGAGTTTCAGCTCTCGCTCCCTGCGGCATGGCGGCTATTGCTGTGTTCGCGACCTGCATTTCTTCTTTTGCGCAGCAGCCGGCGCTACAAAAGATTCGCATCCTTTGCCTGGCCCGGCCGCTTTCGGTGATGATTGCGGAATCGCGCGGCATTCTCGCCAAAAACGGGATCGAAGCGGAATATTTGGTGCGCCCCTCTTCGGAATCTTTGCGCAGCGACCTGGCCGCGGGAAAGGGCGATGTCGCTTTCCTGGCGGTGGACAACGATGTCGCCATGGTGGATTCCGCGGGAGTCGATGTGGTCATCGTGATGGGAGCGGAAAGTTCCGAGAACGAGATCATCGCGCAGCCGGGAACCAAGTCCATCGCGGATTTGCGCGGGCGCACTCTTCTGGTCGATGCGACGAACACGGCGTACGCGCTGGAACTGAAGAAAGTTCTTCTTAATAATGGAATGCAACCGGGAAAGGACTATCAGCTCAAGCCTGTCGGCTCGACGCCGTTCCGGCTGCAAGCCATGCGCGAAAATAAGGAATACGCAGCAGCGGTCATGAATCCTCCTTTCTCGATTCTCGCCAAGCAGGGCGGGATGGTCAGCCTGAGCTCGATGCGCAAGCTGCTGGGGTGGGACCTCGATCGTGGCACGTTTGCATTGCGCGACTGGGCGCGCGGCAATTCCGATCTGCTGGTGCGATATCTTGCCGCATACGTAGAGGGGCAGCGCATCCTAATGGCGCCTTCCAACCGGCAGCAGGTTGTCGATCTCGTCGTGAAGGAGTCGAACTTGTCGGAGGCCACCGCGAGTGACTGGTACGCGGCCATGGTACAGAACGGCGGATACGCGAAAGACGCGGCGTTTGACGTGGAAGGTTTCAAGAAGACTTTGCAATTGCGCGCGGAGATCGAGGCGGGAGGAAACGGCGCGGCTCCGGCGGCGGAAAAATACTACGATCTTTCCTACTATCGCATGGCGCTGGCGAAAATTAAGTGACGTTCGTACCGGCGGCATCCCGCCGGCAATTTTTCTGAACTCCACGCAGCCCAAAATCGCCAGCGAGACGCCGACGCCACGCCGTACGACTATTCTGACAGCGCAGGGGTATAACTTTGGGACAGATTCTTCTCCAGTGTGGCCTTGTCGAGTTCGTTCTCCCAACGGGCCACCACCACCGTAGCGACGCCGTTGCCGATCATGTTGACCGTCGCGCGCGCCATGCTCATAAAGCGGTCGATCCCGAGGAGCAGGGCCATGCCCGCCACGGGAACGTCGGGAATGACCATGAGCGTGGCCACCAAAGCGATGAAGGCGGCCCCGGTCACGCCGCTGGCGCCTTTGGAGGTGAGCACCGCCACCGCAAAAATCGTCAACTGCTGGCCGAAAGACAAGTGGATGTTCGTAGCCTGAGCGACAAACAGCGCAGCCATCGTCATGTACAAGCTACTGCCGTCGGTGTTGAACGTGTAGCCCGTCGGCACCACCAAGCCCACCAGCGATTTCGAGCAGCCCAGCTTCTCCATTTTCTCCATCAGAGTGGGCAAAGCGGGGTCCGAGGAGCTGGTGGCGAGTACGATGACGATTTCCTCTTTGATAAATATCAGGAACTGAATAATGTTAAATCCCGAAAACCAGGCGATTACGCCCATGACCGCGAGCACGAAGAGAGTGCAGGTCACATAAAAGATGGCGATCAATTTTGCCAGGGGGCCGAGCGACGCAATTCCGTAGCGGCCCACGGTATAGGCCATCGCTCCAAAAGCGCCGATGGGCGCGAGCCACATCAGCATGTTGACGATGCTGAAGACCGCCTGAGTCAAGGAATCGAAAAACACGACGACCGGTTTGCCCTTTTCGCCGATCAGCGACAGCGCGAAGCCGAACAGGATCGCCACCAAGAGCACCTGCAGAATATTCCCTCGCGCGAAAGCGTCCACCATGGTAGTCGGAATAATGTTCATCAGGAAGTCGGTCACGCTCTGCTGTTTCGCGGCTCCGGCGTAGCTGGCCACCGCTTTGGCGTCCAGGCTTGCCACGTTCACGTTGAACCCGGCACCCGGATGCGACAAATTCCCCACCAGCATCCCCGTAAACAGCGCCAGGGTGGACACGACTTCAAAGTACAGCAGCGCCTTTCCCCCGATCCGGCCCACCTTCTTCAAATTCTCCATGCCGGCGATCCCCGAGACCACGGTGCAGAAAATGATGAGGGTGATCACCATGGTGATGAGCTTGATAAAACCATCGCCGAGCGGCTTCATGGTGGCCGCGGATTCCGGCCGGAGGTAGCCGTACACAATGGCCGCGGCCACGCCGATCAGCACCTGGCCCCATAGCGTCAAATAGAAAGGTTTCTTTTTGGGGGGACGGGGAGGTTCCGGGAGGGTTTGGGTCGCGTTTGTTGGGCGTGTGTCGCTCATCTTTAGAATCTCCTTAAATCGAGCGCCTCTGGGAGGCCGTGCTGCGCCTCAAACCAATGTGCTTCAGGTATTAGGTCTGCCCGGGTTCTGGGAGTCTATCACTAGAGGAGCTTTTCCGGTTCAACAATGGATGCGACGAGGTCGTTCAAGAAGAGGGCGGCGCGCGCACCGTCGAAGACGCGGTGGTCGCAGGAGAGCGTGAGCGTCATCATGGGGCGAATTCCCGGTTTTCCATCGACCGGCACAACGCGATCGGAGATGCGGCCCACGGCGAGGATCGCCGCTTGCGGCGCGACGATGATCGCGGTGAATGCATCCACGTGGTACATGCCAAGGTTGCTGATCGTGAAGGTTGCGCCGGTGATGTCGGCAGGGCGCAATTTGCCGGCGCGGGCCCGCTCGGTGAGGTCGCGGCGCATCGCGGCAATTTCTCCGAGTTTTTTCGTGTTTGCGCCGGGAATCGCCGGCGCCACGACGCCGTCGTCGACCGCCATGGCGATGCCGACGTTGATTTCCGGATGCAGGCGAATTCCGTCGCCGGTCCAACTGGCGTTGACGAGCGGATGTTTTTCCAATGCGCGCGCCACCGCCGCGACGAGCAAATCGGTGTGACTCAGCCGCACGCCCCGCTCTTTCTCGATGGCCGGTCCGAATTTTTCGCGCGCAGCAAGCAACGCGCCCGCGTCGATTTCCCGGCTCACAAAGAAATGCGGCGCCGTCGTCCAGCTTTGCGTCGTCCGCTCAGCCATCAGCCGAGCCACTTGGGTTAGGGTTTGAGTGGCGCGGGCTTCAGCCTGCGGGGTTTCGGTCCTTGCCGGGGCCGCACCGCCTGCCGGAGAGCCACCCGAGGCGACGAACGCAAGAATGTCCTCGGCCAGGATTTCGCCTTCGCCGCCAGTTCCACGCACGCGAGAGAGATCAACGCCATGTTCGCGCGCGAGACGCCGCGCCTTGGGAGAAACCCGAGCGCTCGATGCAGGCGCAGTGGGTTGCGCAGCGGGAGTATTCGACGCGGCCACGGCGGCGGGAGCAGATTTGGTGTCCATCCGCCGGCCTGAGGCAGAAGTTGCTTCATCGACGGGAGGTTTCTCGCCCTCGTTCACAATCCAGGCAATCGTCTGACCCACCGGTATGACGTCCCCCGCCTGCGCCTTGACTCCCGCAAGAATTCCATCCGCCGGCGATTCAATTTCCACGACAGCCTTGTCTGTTTCGATATCCAGGAGCGGCTCGCCTTTGGCGATGGCCTCGCCTTCTTTTTTTCGCCAGGACAAAAGCTTCCCTGTCTCCTGGGCCATCTCGAGCGCGGGCATAACGATGCTATGGGCCATGATGCTTTTGAACGGCGCGAGACGCCGCTACTTGGAAACTTTCATTCCTTCTGTTCTGGCGCTGGCTTCCACCATGTCCAGGATGTGCTGGCTGGGCGGAGCGTCGTGCTCGCGCGTGGTTTCAAGCGGCCCATCGACGGTCACGTAAGACGCGCCGGCAACGAGAAGTTTTTCCGCAGGGAAACGCGTGATCACTTCGTGCCCGGTTTGGGTCACGACGATTTCTTCCTCGATGCGCGCGGCGCTCCAGCCGTCGCTCGCGGGCCAGAATGTTTCGAGGGCGAACACCATTCCCGGCTTGATTTCATGCGAATGCTCGAGCGACACCAGGCGGCTGATCACCGGCTTTTCCCAGATCGCCAGGCCAATCCCGTGGCCGAATTGCAGCGCGAAAGCCGCTTCCTCGTCCGGGAAGCCGAACTCCGTGGCCTTTGGCCACACTGCGGCAATTTCCGCCGTCGTGCGTCCGGGGCGAATCAGCGAAATTGCCGCATCCAGATAATCGCGGCACCGCTTGTAGGCGTCCACCATCACGCGCGAAGCGTAGCCGATCGAGAAGCACCGGTAATAACACGTGCGGTAGCCCATGTAGGAATGCAAGATGTCGTAGTACACCGGGTCGCCCGGACGCAGTATGCGATCCGAAAATACGTGCGGATGCGGATTGCAGCGCTCGCCCGAAATGGCGTTCACCGCTTCGACATATTCCGATCCCAAATCGTAAAGAACTTTACTGACTAACCCGACCGCCTCGTTTTCGCGCAGGCCGGGCTTCATCGCGCAATACAGGTCGTGGTACGCGGCGTCCACCATCATCGCCGACATGTTCAGCAGCGTGATTTCATCCTGCGTCTTGATCACGCGGGCGTCGGACATGATTTGCTGACCGTCGACCACCGTGATCCCTTCGCGCTGAAGCGCAAAAAGAATCGGCGGCTCGATGATGTCGACTCCGAGCGGTTCCTTGTGCAGGCCGCGTTGTTCCAGCTCGATGCGAATTTTTTTCGCGACATCTTCCGCGCGCCCCATCTCCGGCGACATGGCCCCGCGCAAGAGCGGAATTCCCGCTCGCGAACGTTCGCCGAGCCACGAGCAATGCAACCGGTGATGCTTCGCCGCCGAACCGAAATCCCACATGATCGGCTCGTCGTTCTGCGGCAGCAGCGTGAAGCGGCTGTTCTTGTCCTGCGCCCATGAGCCGATGTGCGTCGAGGTAATGTAGCGCACGTTGTTCATGTCAAAGCACAGCAGGGCGCCCATCGAGGATTTCGCCAGGAGCGCTTTCGCTCGCGCCAGACGCTCGCGCCGCAAGCGGTCAAAATCCACTCGCTGTTCCCAATCCACCGCCATCGTTCCATAAGTCGGTAACGCCATCGTTGCACCCCCTGTTTAAGTAGCACAGGCTTCAGCCTGTGGGTTTTCCTTTGTTATCAACGCAAAATGCGCACAGGATGAAGAACCTGTGTGAGTGCTCCATTTCATCCGGCCGCTGTAGCGCCAACCTTCAGGTTGGCATTTTGGGATCGAGCAGATGCCCGCCTGAAGGCGGGCGCTACAAAAATCCAGCTCTCCTCAAACCCTGGAGCCAGTGCCACAAAATCAAACTACGAACGCTTGCACATCGCCCGGGCCGCTTCGAAGACGGATTTCTCGGTCGGAATCGTAGCATCCTCGAGCGGCGGAGAAAACGGAATTGGCACGTGCATCGCGCCGATGCGCTTTACCGGCGCGTCCAGATCGTAGAACGCGCCCGTCGCGATCACCGAAGCAAGCTCCGCGGTTACGCCGTATCTCTCGTAGCCTTCGTCGAGCACAATCGCCCGCGAAGTCTTTTTCGCCGATTCGATCAAAGTTTTTTCATCGAGTGGCCAAGTCGTCCGCGGATCGACGACCTCCGCGCTGATTCCGATTTCCTCGAGCAGCGTCGCGGCGCCCAGCGCCACTTGCACCATGCTGCTGGTCGCCACGATCGTGATGTCCTCGCCCTCGCGCTTGATGTCGGCCACGCCGAAGGGAATCGTGTAATCCTCGACCGGCACGGGGCCTTTGAGACGGAACATCATCTTGTCTTCAAAAAAGATGACCGGATTATCGTCGCGAATCGCTGTCTTCAGCAATCCCTTGGCATCGTACGGCGTCGACGGCAAAACCACTTTCAGGCCGGGTACGTGGCTGAGCCACGCCTGCAACGATTGCGAGTGCTGCGCGGCCGAGCGGCGCGACGCTCCCAGCGTCGTCCGCAGCACCATCGGCACTTTCCACGCGCCTCCCGACATATAGTGCACCTTCGCAGCCTGGTTCACCAGTTGGTCCATCACGAGCGTCAGGAAATCTCCGAACATGATGTCCACGACCGGACGCAGCCCCGTCATCGCCGCGCCCACGCCGATGCCTGTGAAGCCAGGTTCCGAAATCGGAGTGTCGATGACGCGCGATTTTCCGAACTCTTCTACCATTCCGGACAGGACCTTGAACGGAGTGCCCGCTTCGGCAACGTCTTCTCCCATGATGAACACGCTCGGGTCGCGGCGCATTTCCTCGGACAAGGCTTCACGCACCGCTTCCGCCATCGTCAATTCGCGTACCGCTACTTCAGGCATAGACGTCCTCCCCCACCTGATCCGTTCCCGGATACGGGGCCTGCAAAGCGAAGGCAACCGCCGCGTCGATTTCGGACTTGGCGTGCGCCTGGATTTCGTCGAGCTGCGGTTGCGCCGCGAGTTTCTCGCTCAGCAGCCACTTGCTCAGCACCTGGATCGGATCGCGCTCGGCCCTCCATTGCTGTTCTTCCTGCTTGGCGCGGTAGTATTCGCGGCTCACGTCGCCGACGTGGTGGCCGTGATACCGGTAGGTATTGCACAAAAGAAACGAGGGACCTTTTCCTGCGCGCGCCTGCTCCACCATGCGGCTCGCCACCGCGTGCACCGCGCGGATATCCTGTCCGTCCACGCTTTCCGCCGGAATCCCGAATGCCGCCGGCCGCGCCAGAATCTCACCCGAGGTCGTCTCGGAATAATGTGTGTATTCGTTGTACATATTATTTTCGCAGACGTAAATCACGGGCAAATTCCAAAGACGCGCGAGGTTCATCACTTCGTAAAGCAGCCCCTGGCCAAGCGCTCCTTCCCCGAAAAAACACACGGCCACTTGCTTCGTGCCGCGATGCTTGGCCGAAAACGCCGCGCCCGTCGCGATCCCCGCGCTCCCGCCGACGATCGCGTTCGCGCCCAGATTTCCGCTCGCCGGGTCGGCGATGTGCATCGATCCGCCCTTGCCCCGGCAGTATCCCGCTTCTTTCCCCAGCAGCTCGGCGAACATGCGGTCCGGCGACGCGCCCTTGGCCAGGCAATGCCCGTGGCCGCGATGCGTGCTGGTGATGTAGTCGTCGCGATGCAGCGCCTCGCAAATTCCCACGGCGACCGCTTCCTCGCCGATGTACAGATGCGCGAGGCCCGGCATCACTGCGCGCGTGTACAACTGATTCACCTGCTCCTCGAACAGCCGGATCATTTGCATGCCGCGATACATCCGCAGCCACATCTCGCTGCCTGCTCCCGCGCCCGCGACAGCTTGTTTGCTTTCCGTTTTCATTTGGCTATCCCCGACATTCGAGCTAGCACCTCGAATATCACGGCGAAATCCTGCTTCACGAGGCCCATGCCGCGCGCCGCCGTCAGAAATTCGTTCGTCACGGCCGTCGTAGGAAGGGGAACGTCAAGATGCCGCCCCATTTCCAGCGCCAGCATCATATCCTTCTGCATCATGTTTACGTCAAACCAGGCTTCGTCCGGCATTTTTAACACAAAAGGGCCGCGGTATTGAACCATGGGCGAAGCGATGGCGCTGTGCGTCAGCACGTCCACGGCGGTTTCGCGCGCGATCCCGCTTTTTTCGGCAAGCAAGACGCCTTCGCTGAATGCCAGCATCTGCACCGCAAGGCTCAAGTTCGTCGCAATCTTCAGCACCAGGGCGAGACCGTTGTCTCCGACATACGTCACTTTGGGGCCGACGTCCTGGAGCACGGGCTTGGCCCGGTCAAATGTTTCGCGGCGGCCGCCAACCATCACCGACAACTTTCCTTCTTGCAACGTAATCACGCTGCCGGAGACGGGCGAGTCGATCATGTCGGCGCCCTTCTCCCGAACTTTCGCCGCAAGCTCGCGACTGACGGCGGGGCTCACAGTACTCATGTCAATCAGGATTTTGCCGGGGCCGAGTCCTGCCAGCATTCCATCAGGTCCCTCAGTGATGGAATGTATCGCGGAGGCATTGGTAACCATCGAAAAAGTAAAATCCGCCGCGGCGCTGACGGCTCGCGGAGAATCGCCCCACTTCATGCCGCGGTCGATCAGCCACTGCGCCTTGGAGCGCGTGCGGTTGTAACCGATCACCTTGTGTCCCTTATCGAGCAGCCGGGCGACCATGTTCCCGCCCATTACTCCAAGCCCCACGAAACCAAGATTCGCCATTCGCTGAAGTCTCCTAATTCAAATTCGCCCTTAGGCGCCCGACGTTTGATTGCCCCGAGTTTTGCTTGAATCTTCGCGCACTTGAGAAAGATGAGCCTGCATCGCGGTACGAGCCCCCTGAGGATCGTGCCGCTGGATGGCTTCGAGTATGCGTTTGTGGTGATCCTGTCCGCACTCCGGGCCGCCTGGGATGCGGAAAATCCGCAAGCGTTGTTCGCGCAGCAATCCAACGATGGAATCGATCAACGACAGAACGATCGGGTTCGCCGCCGCCTCAGCGAGTGCCAGGTGAAAATCAAGATCCGCTTCGATAAAAGCATCGGAATCCCGTCCTGCGTTGTCCATAACATCTAGAGCCTCTCGCATTGCCGTGAGGTCCTGCTCCGTGGCGCGAACCGCAGCCAACGCTGCGATCTCCGGCTCCAGAATTTCCCGAACTTCCACCAGGTAAGCCAAGCCATCGGGTTCGCCGCTCTTGATAATCCGGTCCAGGGACCGGCGCATGGAATTGGAGGTGCCATTCGTGACAAACGTCCCGCGGCCCGGGAATGCGTCGACGAGCCCCTTTTCTTGAAGAGCTTTGATGGCTTCACGAACGGCGGTTCTGCTGACGCCGAACTGCTTGGCAAGGTCGCGCTCCGCGGGAAGCTGGCTGCCTTCGTTCAATTCACCCTTGAGGATCGATTCCTCAATTTGTTGAACGATTTGCTCGTAAAGCCGCGAAGCCTGAATGACCTTATACAAGAAGTAATCCCCCTAAGCTGTGAATTCTCCAAAGCCCAGTTCCATCGTCTTACACTAAATGCAGGACTTAGGATAAGGTCTTATGGTCAGACCATCATACCAATGGGCGCAACTGACGGCAAGAAATAATTTTCCAGGATCGCCGACTGCGTTTTCGCTACTTTACCCAAACCGTCTTTACATTCGTGAATTCGCGGATTCCGTAGGTGCTCAGCTCGCGGCCCACCCCTGAACGCTTCACGCCGCCAAATGGAACCCTGGGGTCGGAAAACACCATTTGATTGATGAAGACCATGCCGGCTTCAAGTTCGCTGATGAACCGCTCCTGCTCGCTTTTGTCGTTCGTCCAGGCGCTGGCGCCGAGGCCGAACCGGCTGTCATTGGCTACGCGAATCGCTTCATCTATATTTTTCACGCGGAAAATAGAGGCCACCGGACCGAACAACTCTTCTTTATAGGCGGCAGAATCTTTCGGAATATCCGTCAAGACGGTGGGCAGATAGAAGCTTCCGGGGCGGTCGGCGGGCTTGCCTCCGGTCAGAACTTTTGCGCCGGCCTTGATGGAACTGCGAACATCGGCATCGAGCGAGGTTACGGCTTCCGCATTCGCCAAGGGACCGACGTCCGTTTTTGCATCGAAGGGATCGCCTACCGTGAGTTTTTCCATCTGGGCCACGAAGGCGCGCTGAAACTTGTCCGCGATCTCGTCGTGAACGATGAAGCGCTTGGCCGCGATGCACGATTGCCCGTTATTGGCCACGCGAGCCTTGATGCCAACGGCGACTGCATCCTCCAGATTTGCGCTGGGCATGACGATAAAGGGATCGCTGCCGCCCAGCTCCAGCACGACTTTCTTGATCCTCTGCGCTGCGCCGGTCCCGACCTTTACTCCGGCCCCTTCGCTGCCCGTCAACGTTGCCGCGGCAATGCGAGGGTCGTCGAGGATTCTATCCACGCTTCCTGAGCCGATCAGAAGGGTCTGGAAAACTCCTTCGGGGACCCCGGCCTTCAGCAAAACTTCTTCTATCTTCAACGCGCATTGCGGGACATTCGACGCGTGTTTCAGCAAGCCCACATTGCCCGCCATCAGTCCCGGTGCGATAAAACGGAACGCCTGCCAGAACGGATAATTCCACGGCATGATCACGAGGACCACGCCCATGGGTTGATAGCGAATGAAACTGCGGCTCGCCGGCGTCTCGACGAGTTCATCGGCGAGAAAGCGTTCCGCATTTTCGGCATAGTAGCGGCAAACCCAGGCGCATTTGACGGCTTCGTCGACCGCGGAACGAAGGGTCTTGCCCATTTCCAACGTCATGAGATGGGCGAGGGAATCTTTTTCACTCTCGAGGATTTCCGCGGCGCGCATCATCATTCGCCCGCGCTCGGCGAAGGATAATTTACGAAACGACGGAAACGCTTCGGTAGCCCGCTGGATCTTCTGGTCGACCTGTGCATTCGTGAGCGCGTCGAAATTCTTGATGGTTTGTCCCGTTGCGGGATTAATCGTTGCGATGGCCATGATCTGATCCGCCCCAATAGAAGTAAGTATGATACCAGTCCGGCAAGTGTGACAGCCGTTCCCACCCGGATCTATCGGATATTTTGCCTTAATGTTTTACCACGTTTCAGGTGTATTTGCCTGTTCGGGCGATCCGGCGGCGGATCTGAATTTTTGTCTTGCCGGCAATTTTTGTTTGTCACCAAGTCTTTTCGGGCAGCCATGATTCGTGTGAGTTGAGCGTGTGGAAGCTTGCCGCAACCAGCAGGTCACGCCAGTCCGTCTTGGCGAGGTCTACCGCATTCCGCAGTTTCACCAAATCGCCGTGACTCAGTTTCAGCGCCGCATACCGGAAGCGCTCCATGGCGACGGCGTCCAGCTTCTGTAGAAATGGAAGGTTGTTCCCACACTCCTCCAACAGGATGCTGCGCACGATTTCCTGCTGATTCGGCGGAAAGAGCAACGCCACTCGTTCTTCTGTTTCAGGGCTTAACGGAGGTGTACCCATCGATCTCTCTCTTCAAAGGAGGGTAATGTAGAGACTTCGCCCGAATTCAGTATACAATTTTGACGAGGGGCTGTAGCTCAGATGGATAGAGCGGAGGTTTCCTAAACCGTAGGTCGGGAGTTCGACTCCCCCCAGCCCCACCATTCTGCAGCGGCGTGGCCGGCAAGGCGCCCCGCCTCCAATTTTGTGCCGAAACTGAAACAGGCATGTCCCGCAAGATCAGATCGTGGGATACCGGATGCAAAGTTGGTGCTACAATTTTGGAAGTTCGGAGAGCCAAGGATTTCTAATTGCGGGGAAGGGCATGGGTGATTTCAAATTGCCATTTCCTGCAAACCTGGCGAGATAAGATTTTGCCCCTTGGTCGCTGTCATGGGCCGATCACGGCGCGCGAATCGGGGGCGCGTTGAGGATTCCTAATTTTCCAGCACACTAAACCACAAGGAGCGTTTCCATGAAGGTTTCCAGCTTTGGCCGGTTTGCAGTGGGTCTGTTGCTTATTTTGTTCGGCGCTTGTTTTATGTCCGGTTCTTACGCCCGGCCGAAGCCGGCGGCGTCTGGCTACCATTTGCTTAAGACGGTTTCTTTGCCTGCGGCCCCGGGCGGCGGCGAGTATTACGATTACATTACGGTGGATGCGGCGGCGCGGCGCGTTTACGTATCTCATGGCACAGAAGTGGTGGTTCTCAATGCCGACGATTACTCGGTGGCGGGCAAAATCGAAGGCCTGTCGCGCTGCCACGGAATTGCCGTGGCCAGGGATCTGGGCAAAGGGTTCATCACGGACGGCGATTCCAAGGAAACTGCCACCGTGCAGGAAGTTGTGGTTTTCGATTTGAAGACCTTGAAGGTGACAGGCAGGGTGAAGACCGGCCAGCTGGACACGGATGCAATCATCTATGAGCCGGTGACCAAGCACATTTTTACCTTCAACGGCGACAGCCACAACACCACCGTGATCGATGCGGCGAAAGAATCCGTGATCACGACGATCGATCTGATTGGGAAGGTTGAATTTCCGGCCGTCGACGGCAAGGGGATGGTCTACGACAACAATCCGGAAAAAAACGATATCGTCGCCATCGACGCGCGCACGAATACCATCAAGTCGCGCTGGCCGACGGCTCCGGAAGGGGCCCCAACCTCGATGGCCATCGACCAAAAAAACCGGCGGCTGTTTTCCGGGGGGCGCGGTCCGCAGTTCGTGATCATGATGGACGCCGACACCGGAAAAGTTCTCCAGTCGTATCCGATTTCGGCGGGAGTGGATGCGAACGCGTTTGAGCCTGAAACGGGCATGCTGTTCGTGGCGACGCGCGAAGGCATGCTGCACATTTACCACGAGGATTCGCCAGACAAGCTTAGCGAGGTGGAGGCGGTAAAAACGGAGTACGGAGCCAAAACGTTGCAGGTGGATCCAAAGACCCACAACGTTTTTCTGACCACTTCGGATTTCAATCCGCCGGCGGCGCCAACGGAAAAGCAGCCTCATCCGCTGGCGACTGCCAAGCCGGGAAACTTCAGGGTGCTCGTGTACGGGCGCTAGGCGCGGGAAGTTAGAGATGGTTCTTCATCTTGGCTTGCCAGATCACTCACGCGAGAAGGCACAATGCTGGCGGGCAGTTTACACTGGCTGATGGCCGCGAGATACACCGCCCCGCCTGCGTCATTCCGGAGCCGGGATGACGCAGGCGGAGGCGTGTTGACCACCAAGTTGCGAAGAACCGTCTTCTTATTCGTGCGAATTCAGAGTCCAGATCAGGAACAGATTCACGCTGTCATCCACTGCGGCCAGCTTGGCCGTTTTCCCCAGCGGTTCCACGGCCAGTCCGAAGGACCCGCCGGGGGTGGGATCGAGGGAAATCTCCTTGACGAATTCGCCGTCCACAGTGAATTCGACGAGTTCACTCGGTTGATTGGGATCGGCGTTGATCGTAGGCGAATCGTTGTTGGTGACGAGCAGATGCCCGTTTGGCGCCATCGCCAATCCCAGCGCACCGTGCAAATGCGTCGGATCTTGGTAAATGATTTTGCCAACTCCTCCATCATGCTTTCGATCTCCTGCGTCGCGCACGGCATACACGGCGTTATCCTGACTCGAAGCCACGTAGAGAACATCTTTGTACGGATCGTAGACCAGGCCAGTAGGCGCGTCCACGAAGGTGACCGGGTCGGCATTGTGCAGATAACCGGAGGCGATTACCGTCGGGTGTTTGAAGGTGACGCCGGTAGGATCGACGTCCAAATCGTAACGCACCACGGTCCCGTTCAAGCCGTTGGCAACGAAGTAGAGCGCCCTGCCGCCTTCGTCAAACAGCGCGGAATCCCAGGGGCCCTGAACGGAAGCATCCGTGTAGGTCGACACGAGATTTCCGTTCTTGTCGATCACCAGGATGGAACCCGCGGTAGCAGTTGCGAGAGTACCGTCAGTGGACGGGAAATTGCCGACCAGGACAAATCCCCTCTGCAAAACGTTTAGAGCAGTCGTGAGTCCGGTCGGAGTCAAACTTTGGAAAAAGAGAGTGAGTGGTGCGTTCGGCGGCACGTCGACGATCGTCGTGCCAGTCCCCTGAAGATTGCCCCCCGTCGTGGTAGGCGCGTTGTTAAAATTTGACACCAAAACATCGCCGGGATTGATCGTTCCGCCACTGGGAAAATTGAGGGGAACGAAAGCGACGCCGTACGGATTTCCATCCCCGTTGGCCGGTGCGGTCGATAGGACGCGAATTGGGCCCGGAAGGAATGGACGATTGTCATCATCCGCCATCAAAACGGATGAGCAAAGAAAGCAGCCTATGACTGCCGCCGCGAGCAGCTTCAACACACCGAATTTCTTTGCGCTGGTGAAAAATTGTGAGCACGTGATTCGTTTTATCTGGGCGATTTCGCGATTCATGGTGGCTCCTTTTTGTGGGATCGCCGGTCGTAGAGACTTCGGCGGATTGTTTATTGGGGGGGACACTTCCCAAATATCGAACTATGCCGCAACGTTCGAGAGAGTGAGCCTACGCAGGAGCCGCTTCCGGCGTGTCATGAAGCGATCTGTGAATTGTCAAAAAATTGTAAATAATCACGGCTGTTTCGCGGTCAAAGTTCCTACTGCGGCTGAAGAAATTGCAACGTGTAAGCCGTCGTGGGGTCGAACGGTTTGCCGATGACCTTCAAATCGACGAGTTGTTCGTACATCGTGGTCCAGCGTTTTGGATCCATTTGACCGAGCTGCGCTCCGCTTGGATCATCTCCCGCGACGAAATGACCGTCCCGCAATTGTTGCCACGTAAATTGCATCCACTCCGGATTGAGCGCCGGATTGAGCTTGGCGATCATGGCGTTGGCGGGACCGGGATCATTCAGGTAATCCTTCCAACCTTTGAGCGATGCGCGGACAAACTTGGCGACAATTTCGGGATGTTGCTGAATGTAATCCCTGGTCGTGTACATCGTGCGGTAGGGACTGTATCCGGCTTCGCTGACCAGGAGAACGCGCGTCTCGATGCCGGCCTGGTGCGCGAAAAACGGTTCCGACGTCGCAAATGCTTGCTGGATGTACTGTGGGTCCGCAACAAAGTTGGCCACGTTCATCATCGCCGGGACGACGTGGACGTTATTCAACTGAAACCGCTTGACGAGGAACTCAAACCACGTGGACTCGCCAATCTTGATGGCGACGGAATGGCCATTGAGATCGGCGAAGGAATGAATGGGCGAGTCTTTCCTCACCATGATGCCTTGCGGGTCGTGCTGCATTGTGGCGGCCACCGCGACAAGGCTTTGCCCGCCGGAATTCGCCTCGAGAACTTTATCCGAAGCTCCCATGCCAAATTGCGCTGTTCCTGAAGAGACCTGTTTCTCTACCGTGATGTACGGGCCGCCCGGGAGGATCGTTACGTCCAGACCTTCGTCCTTGTAGTATCCCTTTGCCAGCGCGGTGTAAAAGCCGCCATGCTCGGGCTGCGGATACCAGTCTGCCTGGAATACAATTGTTGTTAGTCCGGTATCGACGGCAGGGTGGCGGCATCCGAGCATGGACAGGCTAACGAAGATCAGTGCGCACAAGATGCGGGAAATGCACTTGGCCATAATGACGAATCCATTTCAGAATCTGCGGTTGAGAATAGCACGCGGCAATTCGTCGAATGCGGTCTAATCGTTCTCATGCAAAAATTGAATAAACGCCCAGCGGCGGTCCGGGCTCGCATTGTGATAAGTTGCGGCATGGCTTTGTCCGCTTCCGCAAGGTCGCGCATCACTGCGATGGACGAAGGGCGCATGCGCGAGATTTTCGAGTCCACCGCGCGTTCCTTGAAAACCGCGCGCCCGGTGCCGTTCGGCGCGCTCATCGTCGATACGCGCACGGGCGAGCGCCTGATGCGCGCCACCAACGCGGTTTTGCGCGAAAACGATCCAAGCGCACACGCCGAAACTCGCACCGTCCGGCTGGCCTGCAAAAAACTGAAACGCCCCTCTCTCGCCGGGTTTACGATGTACTCCACATGCGAGCCCTGCCCGATGTGCATGGCCAATGCGCTGTGGGCGAGGCTCGACCGGGTCGTGTTTGGAGCGACGATCGAGGATGCGAACCGCTACGTCCTGCAAATTCATATTTCCGCGAAGGAAGTAGCGCGGCGGTCGGACATGCCTTGCATCGTGGACGGGCCCGTCTTGCGCGATTTGTGCAACACGCTTTTCACGCATCCGAATATGCAGAAGGCTTTTCGGATGTGGAGCACGAGCAGGGACAAGTCCGGAAAATCCTGAATTTTCTGCGCGAGCCGATTTCTATGGACCCGATGCATATCGCCGAACTTCGTTTGCTGACCGGCGATCCCTCGCGCGTGATTTTGAATCCGCAGATCGTCGAGCAGCTCTCGCGCGATTTCTACTGGTATTCGCCGGTGCTTCGCAAACAGCTCGATGGGAAGCTGGGCGAGGTCGTGGTGCAGCCGCTCGCCGCGGCCGAAATTCAAAACCTTCTGCGCTACTGCTACGCGAACAATCTTCCCGTGACCGCGCGTGGAGCGGGCACGGGCAATTACGGCCAGGCGGTTCCGCTCGAAGGCGGCGTGGTCCTGGACCTCAGCCGCATGGATCGCATCGAGGAAATTCAGCCGGAGGGCGTGGCCGTTTGCCAGCCCGGAGTGCGCCTGGGAGATCTCGAGAATGAAGGGCGCAAGTCGGGCTGGGAACTGCGGTGCTATCCCTCGACGATCATCAAGGCGTCGGTCGGTGGATTTCTCGGCGGCGGTTCCGGAGGAATTGGCACGGTCGCGCACGGCATGCTGCGCGACTTTCAAACGGTGCGCGCCATCGAAGTCGTCACGATGGAACCGGAACCGCGCGTCATTCTTCACGAGGGCGAAGCGGTCCACGAAATTCTCCATGCCTGGGGCACCAACGGCATCATCACCCGCATTTGGCTCGCGCTGACGCCGGCCGTGGAATGGTCGCAGTGCGTTGTGGCGTTTGACGCCTTCGGCGCGGCATTCGATTTCAGCGAGAAAATTGCGACCGGCGCACCGTGGACCAAACGGCTGGTGACCGTTTTCGAATGGCCGATTCCGTCTTTCTTCACGCCGATCCGCCAATATGCGCCGGAAGGAAAGACGCTGATTTTTTTCATGATCGCTTCCAGCCAGCTTGCTGAACTGGAAGCCGTCGCGCGAGACGCTGGAGGAACGGTTACTCAAAGCGGGCCGTATCCCGGCCTCAACGCGAGGCCGCTGCTTTCCGATTACACCTGGAACCACACCACGCTCTGGGCGATCCGATCGGACGAAGCCTACACTTACTTGCAATGCGGCTTTGATCCCGATACTGTGCGCGATCAGATGCGTCAATTGCGCGAGCGGTTCGGACAGGAATTTCTATTTCACATGGAGTTCATGAAACGCGGCGATGGGCGCGTGTTCCCGGGCGCGATTCCCGTGGTTTATTACACGACGGAGGAGCGCCTGAACGAGATGATCGATTTCTGCCGCGAAATTGGAGTGTGGGTGGCGAACCCGCACGTGAATAATGTCGAGGGCGGCGGACGGTATCGCGCCGACAACGTCCAACTGCTCGCCAAGCAGCGCTACGACCCCAAGGGCTTGCTCAATCCGGGCAAGATGATCACGTTTCATTCGGAATCCGCGACGGCCGGAGCAACCACGAAATGAAAACCTGGATCCCGGACGCGCGAAATTTCGCTTACTTGAATTGGAAGCAAGTGGACGCGCTTCCTCGCGAGTCCACGCTTCTGGTGCTTCCCACCGCGGCCATCGAACAGCACGGGCATCACCTGCCCCTGGCAACCGACACGCTGATCAACAATCTGCTGCTCGGGCACGCGCTGCGCAAATTGCCCGCCGATTTGCCTGTCTACGCGCTGCCGCCCGTGCATTACGGCAAGAGCAACGAGCACATCGGTTTTCCGGGAACGCTTTCGCTCAGCGCCACCACTTTCATGGCCGTGCTGCGCGACCTCGGATCCAGCTTGTCCAAGGCCGGCTTCCGAAAACTCGTTCTCTACAACACCCATGGCGGGAATACTTCGTTGATCGACGTGATGTCCCGCGATCTGCGCGCGGAATTCGGCCTGAGAACGTTTGCGCTGCACGGCTCCGGTGGAATTTCGTTCGAAGGCCTCGATCCTCAGGAGCGCGCGTACGGATTCCACGCTGGCGAAGTCGAAACTTCTTTCCTGCTGGCGAGCGTGCCGGAGCTGGTGGATCGCTCCGCATACACCGCCAACTACATCGCGGACATTTCCAAACCGGCGATGCTGCTGCCGGAAAATGCGCCCGCCACTTTTGCCTGGCTTACGCGCGACATCGCGGCGAGCGGGGTGATGGGCGACCCGCGTCCTGCCACTGCGGAAAAGGGCGCGCGCTGGCTGGAGCAAGCGGCCACGCGGCTGGCCGCTGCGCTGGAAGAGATGGCTCGCTTTCCGGATCAGCGCACGCCATGAGCCCGACCGGATTGGTCGATTGCGGCGAAGGCGTCCGCCTCGAACGTGGCGTGCGCGCCCGCATGCGCGACGGCGTGGAACTGGTTTCGGATCACTATTATCCGCCGCGAGCCCGGCCCGCAACCCACGCTCCTGATGCGCCAGCCCTATGGACGCGACATTGCCTCCACTGTCGTGTACGCGCATCCAGTTTGGTTTGCGCGCCATGGATACAACGTCGTCATTCAAGACGTTCGCGGCCGCGGCGATTCCGATGGCGATTTCTATCCTTTTCGCAATGAAGGCGCCGATGGCGCCGACACCATCGCGTGGCTGCGCACGCGGCCCGAATCAAACGGCCGCGTCGGAATGTACGGTTTCTCTTATCAAGGGATGACGCAACTCCTGGCTGCAGCCGAACAACCCGAGGGCTTGCTGTGCATCTCGCCCGGGATGACCGCATTCGATCTGTATCACGGCTGGTTTTATCACGGGGGAGCATTGCGCCTCGCGTCCACGCTGGGCTGGGGATTGCAGTTGTTGAAAGTGGACGCGCGGCGGAAGAAACTGCGCGAAGCAAGCGACAGGCTCGAGCAAGCTTGGGCGCACCTCGCGTCGCAAACGAGCGTGCTGCCCATTCGCGCGCATCCTGCTTTGCACGGCGAAGATCTCCCTTCGTACGTGCTCGACTGGCTCGATCACGATGCGCCCGGCGAATATTGGACCGCGCTCGATGTCAGCCAGCGCCTCGACAAAATCCGCGTTCCCGCGCTGCACATCTCCGGATGGTATGACATGTTTCTTCGCGGCAGCGTCGACGGTTTTCTCGCTCTGCGCAAATCCGCGGGCAGCGAATTTGCGCGCGAACATCAATACCTGCTTGCCGGGCCGTGGGTGCACATTCCGTGGGGGGATCGGATTGGGACGGCGGACTTTGGTCCCGAGGCGCTGATCGATACGGACACGATTTTGTTGCGCTGGTTCGATCATTGGTTAAAAGATTCCGGAACGTTTGAGGGAGAACCGCACGTCTGCCACTTTGTGCTCGGGGAAAATCGCTGGCGCGAAGCGGAAACTTTTCCTGCCGAGGCGGAATACACTCTCTTCCTGCACAGTGAGGGCAGAGCGAATTCGCGCAAAGGAGATGGAACGCTCTCCACCGTGATCCCAGGGGCGGACGAACCATGCGACATCTTTGTGCACGATCCTGAAGTGCCCGTCATCGCGCCGGGAGGGCCGTCGGCCGCGAGCGGCCAATTCGATCAGGCCACATTGGAACTGGGGAACAACCTGCTGGTTTATACGACGGAGCCGCTCGAAAAACCGCTGTGGGTTTTCGGCATTCCGCGCGTTGTCCTTTATTGCGCCACTTCCTTAGCGGACTGCGGATTTCACCGCGAAGCTTGTGCGCGCGAGGCCCAATGGCGCGGCGGATTTTATTTGCATCGGAATCGCGCGGTCCAACCGCCTCTTTGCGGAAACGAAATACGCCGCGGAAAAAATTCACCGCTGGGATTTTTCCCTCGAACCCACCTCATGCCGTTTTGCTAAAGGCGACCGCATCCGGCTGGAAATCGCCGGCAGCGCATTTCCACTCTTTGACCGGAACCCCGGGAGCGATGTGCCTTCCTGCCAGGCGACTTCCTGGGATTGGCGGCGGTCGACTCAGTTCGTGTTCCACGGAAAAGAGAGCCCTTCCGCACTTTATTTGCCGGCGTCCGAGGACGCCGGAATGAATACCAGCGCGGGCGTCCCGGAAATCGAGATTGCAGGCGTCACCAAACAGTATGGGAACGCTCGCGCGGTTTTGGAATCGATCGACTTGGTTGTTGCCAAGCAGGAATTCATCAGCATCATCGGCCCGTCCGGCTGCGGAAAGTCCACGATCCTCAAATTGATCGCCGGCCTGGCCGTCCCGACGAGCGGGACCATCCGCGTGGACGGGATGACGCCGCAAAACGCGAGGGAAACTATTTCCTTCGTCTTTCAGGATGCCACGTTGCTTCCCTGGCGTACCGTGAAAGCAAATATCGGCCTGGGCCTGGAGCTCGAGCACGCGCCGAACGAACGGCGGGAAAAAGAGATTGCGCCCTTGCTCGAGCTCGTGGGGCTTAAAAATGTGGCCAAGTCCTACCCGCGCGAATTGTCGGGGGGGATGAAGATGCGCGTCTCGATCGCGCGCGCGCTGGCGACGAACCCGCGGCTGATGCTTCTTGACGAACCGTTTGCGGCGCTCGACGAAATGTCCCGCGATCGCCTGAACGAAGAAATTCTGCGCCTGCGCGCGGAGCAAAACTGGACGGCCGTCTTCGTGACGCACTCCGTTGCCGAAGCCGTGTTTCTTTCCGACCGGATTGTGGTGCTGGCGCCGAATCCGGGGCGAATCCACGCGGAGTTTCAAGTGGAGTTGCCCGCGGCGCGCACGTCCGCGATCCGCAATTCGCAGGAGTTCGATGCGATCGTCGCGCGCGTATCGCACACTTTGCGGGAGACGCTTCGGCAATGAAGCAGCGAGCCATCACCGTGCTCAACGCTCTCGCCGTCTTCGCGGCGCTCGTGGCGATATGGCAGATGATCTTGTGGGTGTTCAGCGTGCCGCCCTTCATGCTGCCTTCGCCCTGGGCTGTGGCGCGAGCCGTGGGCGCTCGCTTTCCTTCCTTGCTGAACTCGCTGGCCATCACTGCGGAAGAATCCGCCGGCGGGCTCGCGGCCAGCATCGTAGTTGGCGTGCTCGTGGCGCTCGTGTTTGCCCAATCCCGCTGGGTGCGAAAGATGCTTTACCCATATACGCTGCTCCTGCAAACCGTGCCCATCATCGCCATCGCGCCTTTGATCTTGATGTGGATGGGAGCGGGAATCCCCGCCGTGACGTTCGTCGCGTTCATCATTTCGCTCGCGCCGATCATCGCGAACACCACGCAGGGCCTGATCAGTGTCGATGAAAACCTGGTGCATCTTTTTCTGATGCACAATGCCTCGCGCGGACAATTACTCTTTAAGTTGCGCCTGCCGAACGCTGTCCCTGACCTTTTTGTCGGCATCCGCGTCGCCAGCGGGATTGCGGTGATCGGAGCGATTACCGGAGAACTCTTCGCGGGCTCGGGCCGCGTCGGAGAAGGCGGGCTCGGATATTCGATCCTGTACGCTTCCTCCCAATTGCAGACCGACTACTTGTTTGCCCTGGTGCTCGCCGCAACCGTGCTGGGCTTCGGCTTCCTGTTCCTGGTCATGTTTTTGGAATGGTATTTTCTGCATCGCTGGCACGAATCGGCTCGCGCCCCGGAAGCAGAGTGACACAGTGGAAGGACGAAACGGAGTCACGCGACAATCGGATTTCAAATCTCAAATTTGAAATTTCAAATTTGTGAATCTTGCGAGGTGAACGAACATGCTGCGGCTTGAAACCGAAACCGGTTGGTGGCTCGTCACGCATCCCGACCACGCGCGCCTCGCGGGCGCTTTTGCCGAGCGCTGGGGCAACGATCTTTTTCCGACGCCGGAGCCGCGCGAACACGTCTTGCGCGGAATCGCCCGCCACGACGACGGTTGGGCCGCGCGCGATGCCGCTCCGCAAATCACGCGGCAAGGAAAGCCCAGCGCATTCTCGACTGAACTGGTCGGCAAATATTCTGGGTTCGAGGAGATTGACCTTCCGGATTATTTGGCGGTGCGCGATCGTGCGGTCCGAGAAATCGCGGCGGAAGATCCGTATGCCGCAATTCTCATTTCCATGCATACCTACAGCCTGCTGAACGATCATGCCGACCGGTCAACCATCGTGCCGGCGCAATTGCCCCTGTTCGATCGGTTCCTCGAAGGCCAGAAGGCGCTCCAAGATTCCTGGCGAAAGCAAATCGCGTCGAACCCGAACTTGAGGCCGGAACATAAGAGCGAGAGTGCAATTCTGGATCACTTTCGTTTGCTGCAAGCCAATGACTACCTCTCGCTGCTCACTTGCGTGGATTATCAAACGCCGGTGAACTTGCTGCACGCGCTGCCAACGCGCGACGGCAAGCGCATTCCAATCCAGGCGCGCGCGATTGGCACGCGCCACTTTGTATTGGATCCCTACCCGTTCGATGAGCCGTCAATCAGCTTTCAATTTCCCGCGCGGCATGTCCAAAGGAAGCTTTTTTCTTCCGCGAAAGAATTCCAAGATGCTTTCAGAGCGGCGCCCGTGGAAATGCTGTCGGTCACCGTGAGTGCGCGCTAGTAGCACAGACTTCAGTCTGTGGGGTTCCAATTGATCTTGGCTCGCATGTCGATTTTGGAATTCGCTGGTGGCCTGGGAGCGTTGACGGAACCCCACAGACTGAAGTCTGTGCTACTTAAGAACCGACACATGCGCGGAAACGATCCGCCAGCCCTCGGGGAATCGCACCCAGACCTGGCTTTGCCGTCCCGAAATTATTTTTCCGTTCATCGTGCGCTCGAATTCCAGCGTGACGCTGCCGAAATCACGCCCGAATGTGACGATGTCCAGCCGCCGTACCGTCCGCGCCAGATTGGCGGGCGAGCGGCCCTTGCGGAAAGCGTCGATTTCTTCGATGCCGTACAAATTCTCGGAAACTCCGAAGCGCATCGCATGCGGCGAATTCCAGAACATACGAGTCAACGTCTCCGCGTCATTGGCCATGAGCGCGGCTTCATATTCCGGATAAAGCGCCCGCAACTCCGCGACAATTTCTGGATCGTTCATGAGCATAGAGTTCGCATTGAGTAGCACAGACTTCAGTCTGTGGGGTTCAGTGCTTGCAAGGCCTAACCCCCACAGACTGAAGTCTGTGCTACATAAATTCAATAAAGTTTCCTTGCCGGAAGAATTTGCTTCGAGATCGCCGCCGAAACCGTGAACATCGGTTCATTCACCACCTGGCTCAACCGCAGATTCATCGCCACGCTGCACAGCAGATAGGCATGAACCGCGCTGAATCCCCAGCGATCCACGAGCAAATCGATCATGCGCGAAGTAGCCGCGCGTGCGGCGCCCGCGGCATCGTTCGATGATTCGACAACGATCCATTCCCCGCCCCCCGCATCGGTTTCCAGTTTCCGCGCCGCCGGAGTTTCGACGAGGGGTCCCGCAAGCGCGCGCTGTTTGTGCACCTGAAAGCGCAGCGTAACGTCCGCAGGGCATTCGATCCCGTTGATGCTAACTTCTCCATCGCCTTGCGCGGCATGCGCATCGCCCGCGGAAAAAAGCGCGCCGCGATTGAACACCGGCAAATAGAGCGTGGCGCCGGTGCACAGCTGGCGCACGTCCATGTTGCCGCCGAAAATGCCCGGCGGCCGCGTGCGAAATTCGCCGTCTTCCGCGGGCGCCACGCCCATCACGCCGCAGAACGGCCGCAAGGGCACAACGGCGGGCGCAATCGACTTGCTCACCTCTCCCTCCAGCTTCCAAATGAAGAAAAAAGGCTCCGCAAAGCGCTGCTTGAGAAACCCGAGGCCGCTCACCACGCTCGTCCAGCCCCAGCCTTTGTGCGCCACTTCGAGCACGTCCACCTGAAGAACGTCGCCCGGCTCGGCCCCCTCGACAAAAATCGGTCCGGTGAGCGCGTGAATGCGATCGCGATCGATTTTCAGATATTCCGCGAGCGTCATGGACGCGTGAACTTGCGCGCCGCTCGAATCCACGCATTCCAGGTGAACCGTGTCACCGGAAGCGACGCGAAGGCGCGGCCTTAGGGCGCGATTCCAGCGGGAATGCGTGGGCTCTGCGCTCAAAGAATATTCAGCCATGGGCTTGCCTATACCTCCACCGTCATTTGCAATTCGACGAGCGCGTTGCGCGGCAACGCCGGGACGCCAATCGCCGTGCGCACATGCCGCCCCGCATCTCCAAAAACTTCGACGAACAGATCGGACGCGCCGTTGATCACTTTGGGCGAATCGGGAAAACCTGGAACGGCATTCACGTAACCATTCACGGTGACGATGTTTTTTAGTTTATCGAGCGAGCCGAGGTGCGCCGTCAGCACCGCCAATTGAATCAGCGCGCAGGCTCGCGCCGCGGCGTAACCTTCGTCAATCGTCCGCCCCGCGCCGGCAGTGCCAGTAATCACTTCGCCATCGTGAATGGAGATGACGCCCGCCAGATAGACAATTTGCCCGACCGTCCTGGCCGGAAGATAGTTGCCGCCAGGCTGAGGCAACGCAGGAAGAAGGACGCCAAGCTCCTTGAGCCGTGCCTCGATCCTCGCAGCCATGAGCGCATGCACCTTTCAAAAGAATCGCGTCAGTTTAGCATATACATTCCACGGTCATGTTGTTGAGGGGCGTGTTAGTTATCGATAAGCCCGATCCTCAAATCGGAATTCCTTACAAAATCCAAATATGTTCGAAAAGGGACAGATACCCATACTCAGAGGCACTTAGAATTGAGATGCTCAGGGAACGGGCGGGTGAAATGCAAATAGGAATGAAGGACGAGAAAAAGGGAGGCCTTATGCGAATGCGAATGAATTTGAAGCAATATGTGTGGATTGCGGCGATGACCCTGGGTATGGGGATAACCGGAGGCACGGTTCGAGTCACGGCGTCTCCGTTACCACAGGACCAGCACGAACAGGATTATTCGAAAAATAAGAACTACCAGTTAGGCATGCGAGACGGGCGCGATGACAGCGCGCATAACCGTGACCACTCCAAGAAGAGGAATTTCAAAAAAGACGGCGACAAGAACGATTACGAGACTGGCTACCAAGCAGGTCACCAAGGCAATCCATCAGATCATAGATAACAAAAGATCATAGATAACAAACCGGGTCAGGAACGGTTCCTCGGCGCGCAAACTCAATTCATTGGGTGTTGCTCATTGCGCCGCGTCCGGACGCGCCTGGGTGCACCCTCTGCCGGGCGGCAGGCGCTGACGGCGTAGCTGTACCTTCAGGCGGGGCGCAAACCCGCGGTCCCGCCATGTTCTGCATGTCCTGGGAGATTGTGAAGATGAAGATCAGAAGAACTAAAATCAAATCACGAGCCGCGTCACAACGTTTTAGTTGGGGAAAATATTTCGCTGTCTTTACGTTTTCGCTCATTTCCTTGCCTGTCTGGGCGGCCCATTTGGATTCCATGTCATGGGAACTACACGAAACCACGACAATCGGAAGTGCTCAGGTTGAGCCCGGAAATTATCTATTTCGAGCGGAGGAAGGCCAATCGGAACTTCAAATTATACAGGATGGCAAAGTGATAGCTAAAGTTCCGTGCGGTTGGACACACCTCATGAAGAAGGCCAACGAGTCGGAAATTCAAATTCTCAACCACCAAATGATTCAGGTGCAATTCGCTGGGCGTAGAGAGGCGATCCAGTTCAATCCATAATTTGAAATGCACATTGGGACCTAGATTGGAATTTCCGCGCAACTTGTCTGGTGGCAAGGCCGCATGTTCAGGCGCGTCGCCCGGCTGCGCTCGTGGCTCGACCCGAGAAGTTCTCTTCTCGGCAATGGACCCGCTACCGATTTCCGCTTGCCTCCCGGCGTCTGTGCGCTACGATGTGGCATGCGGCCCTCTTGGCTCAGCCTTCTTGCCGTTCCGGCGCTCTTCCTCTCCGTGGCAAGTGGACAATCTTTTCCTGCACTGCACGAAAAAAGACAGCTTCCCTCGGACCTAGAAATAAGCGGAGCGCTTGCGGGCTTGGCGCCGGGATCGACGCGCTACATCACTCGCGATGAACTTTTGGCCATGCCCCAAGTGAATTTCACAGTAACTGACGATACAAACTTTACCGGCCCAACCAAGATTCGCGGGGTGAAGCTTGAAAATCTTGCGCGCGAACTTGGCGCATCTGCCGCGTCGGACATGGTCGTCGCGATTTGCGATGACGGTTACCGCGCGAATTACCCGCGTGCCTATCTCGTGGCGCATCATCCCGTGCTGGTGCTCGAAGTGAACGGCCATGCGCCTGCCGGTTGGCCAAAGGATTCTCAAGAGCACACTTTTGACATGGGGCCCTACATGATTTCGCATCCGAAGTTCACGCCCAGCTACAAGATTCTCTCGCACACCGAGGAACCGCAAATTCCGTGGGGCGTTGTACGCATCGAGTTTCGCGAGGAGAAAATTGTATTTGGCGCGATCGCTCCGCGCGGGCCGCATGCACAGGATCGCGAAGTGCGGGATGGCTTCCGCATCGCGGAGCAGAATTGCTTTCGTTGCCACAACGCCGGCCGCGAGGGAGGACAGAAGTCGGGCCTTCCCTGGGAGGCGCTTTCCGCATTCGCAGCGGCGTCGCCCAAGGATTTTGCCGCGTACATTCGCGCTCCTCTCGCGAAAAATTCGCACGCGCAAATGCCCGGCAACCCGCAATACGATGACGCGACGCTGGCCGCTCTCACCGCCTACTTCCGGACATTCTCCGAGCAGGCGAAGCCATGACACTCCGCACAGCCAAGGTGCTACTGGTGTTTAGCGTGGCTATTTTTTATTCCCTGGTCGTCTTCAGCAACATCACGGATTACGGTTCCAACTACGAATTCGTGCGGCACGTGCTGATGATGGACTCGACGTTTCCGGGAAATCGCGGGATGTGGCGCGCGATCAACACGCCGCTGTTTCACACCGTTTTCTATTTGTCGATCATCGCGTGGGAAATAATAACGATGCTCTTATGCTGCTGGGGCGGGTTCCGAATGGCTCAGGCGCTGCGTGGAACGGCCTCGGCGTTTCAGCAAGCCAAAAAAATTTCGATCGTCGCGCTGACGCTCGGTCTGCTGATGTGGCTCGTCGCGTTTCTGGCCATCGGAGGCGAATGGTTCTTGATGTGGCAGTCGAAATCGTGGAATGGCCAGGACGCGGCTTTCCGCATGTTCACCGTCGTTGGAATTGTGCTGCTGCTCGTGGCGCAACCGGACAGGGAAGAGCAGCCCTAGCGGTTTGTGCGCGCGTCTTTCGTAGCGCCGGCGTCCCACTGGCGATTTTCCTCTTCTCAACACGGCGCAAAAACGCCGGCAGGACGCCGGCGCTGCCAAATACTTTTGGTTTGCAGATCCGACATTCTGTGAGAGACGCGCAGGCTAGAAGCAGCCCATCGCGATCTTGACCATTTCGGAAAGCTCACAGACGCGGCGATGACTCATGACACGCAGGCCGGAGCGAGGTTCCACGAGATTCGTTTTCCGGACAACGGTAACGTCTTCGGCTCGCGCGATGGAATCCTCGGAAAGCCCGGTCTCGCCCGACGCGAGGAAAAGGTGCGTGGGGTGGTCTGCCTTATGGATGCTGGTCGAAAGCGGAATCACTAGGACCGTGTCCGCCCGCTCGTGACGATTGCGGGCGTCAAGTGAAACGATAACGACCGGTCGCCTTCCTTTCTCCGGAGGATCGACTGGCAATTGGACAAACCAAATCTCTCCGCGGAGGGGCGGTTTGAGGGCGGGCGCCATCTAGCCAGAGCCATCCATGAATTGAGCCAGGGAGAATTCTCCCCACTCCCGGTCCTCAGATTGAGCCGATTCTGGAAGGCCGTCGTAAAAACTCGTAATCGCTTGCTCCACGGCCTCTCGTTTCCTTTGCTTGTCGAGCGCGCGAAGCAGGTCATCCAAGACAGCGGAGACCGATCTGCGCCGCGAACCACGCTGCATCGTGCGCAAATCCTGCAACAGGGCGACGGATTCCCGGGAAAGAGTGAAGGTCTTTCTCTCCTTGGGAGTTCTCCCACGTTCCCTGCCACGCGAAATCGGGCTGGTTTTCTTCATACCATTCCTCATATCAATTGTAATACAAATAATCAGCCTTGTCGCGTATTCTCTGTGCCCCCTTGTGACCTCTGAGTTAGATCCATTCCGAAGGCAGACCAAGGCAGAAACTTAACACAGAGAACACGGAAGCCACAGAGTTCAGAGGGAAATCTCAGGCGAAAACGACGCGTCGAGGGCTATTGCTTCACAATGCCTCGCAGCGCGGCGTCCTGCGGGACGGGGCTTTCCGGGTTCGACCAATCGTAGAAACCCTTGCCGTTTTTCTTGCCGTACCAGCCGGCCATGACCATTCGTTTTAGCAAGGAGGGAGAAGCGAAGCGCTTTTCCTTGAATTCGTCGAACATGACGTGCGTGATGTAGTACGTCGTATCGAGGCCCACGAAATCGAGCAGGGTAAATGGCCCCATCGGGTATCCGCATCCCAGTTTCATCGATGCGTCAATATCGGCGACGGAACCGACGCCTTCTTCAAACGCGCGAATGGCGTCCATCAAATAGGGCACCAGCAGGCGGTTCACGATGAAGCCGGTCTTGTCGCTCGTGCGCACCGGAACTTTTCCCAGCTTTTTTCCAAATTCGCAGGCCGTTTCAAACGCGGCGTCCGTTGTGACGATGGTGCGCGCGACTTCCACCAGCTTCATGAGCGGCACGGGATTGAAGAAGTGCAGGCCCACGAACTGGCCGGGACGCCCGGTCGCCGTCATGATCTCCGTGATTGAGATCGAGGACGTGTTGCTCGCAAAAATGGCCGACGGCTTGACGATGGGATCGATGGAAGCAAACATTTTCCGTTTTTCGTCGAGATTTTCGATGACGGCTTCCACGACGAAATCGCAATCGGCGAGGTCCTGCTTCCGCGTTGTGCCCTTCAGCCGGGCGAAGATCGAGTCCGGCGATTCCTTGAATGCGCCTTTCGCCGCAAGTTTGTCGATGGATTTCCGGATGGCGGAAAAACCCTTCTCAATAAATTTCTGCTCGACTTCCAGGACGGTCACATCGAACCCGGCCGCGGCCGACACCTGAGCGATTCCGGAACCCATCAAGCCGCAACCGAGCACGCCAACTTTTTTAATTTCCATCGCGAAGACCTCTTTTCGAGTGAGCTTCTTGCGAGACAAGCGGCAACATCATAGCTCAAAAACTGCAATGGCCTTCACACCGCGAAATCGCAATCGGCGCCCGCCATTACCTGTGGTGAGGTAATGTTTCATGGCGACTTCGATCCCAGCTGGCCACGCGCGATTCGGACCTGGGACAAATTTGGCCCAAAAGTGTCGTTACAATTTTTTGACAAATGTTCGACATGACACAGACACTTTCAATTTGCGTCCGAAGTAGTCTGAGGTTGGTCCGGGCGCGCTAGAGAGTTCCAGAGACCGCTGGTCTGCCTCACTGCACAGGGGAAGACCGGCTCAAGTCTCTCTACTCTTCCCGGCGGGGGCTGTGGGCGCGCCCGGGCATCCTTCGTCGATATTCCCAAGCAATTTGAATTTTTCTAGGATTTTGAGCGGCAATTCGGTCTGGGTGTGTAGCGCCCGCCCTCAGGCGGGCATCTGCTTGGTCCCACAATGCCACCCTGAAGGCGGGCGCTACAAAATCGTGCCAATTTTGATATCTCACCCAGACTTTCTAGCCCCCGTCCCAACTCAATGAGGCAAGCTTGAGGAACTTCACTGTCGGCTAATTCGCGAAACAAACAGGGACGGAGCGGCTATGCAACAGGGCGGAACGGCACTAGAACTTCGTGACCGTGTCGTCCAGATCGGCAGAGGCAAACTCGCTCACCATTACTTCCTCTTCACGCATGGACGGATGACGCTCACAAAGGGATAGGATGTCGACGAGCGATTGCTGAAACACAGAGGACTCGCTGTTTTGAAGGGCCTCTAGCGTGGTCCACGTGGAGACGACCGTTGCTTCTAATCTTTCTCCCGGGCCGCTGCGCAGCACGAGCAAGCCGCAAAATCCAGGCTGTCGTCGCAGGACCGCGATCCCGGCTTTGGTAGCAGCCGTAAACTCCTCGACTTTTCCCGGGAGGATACCAAGCTTCCAGACCCTTGCGTACATATGCACCTCCGGGCGGGTCAGGCTGAAGGATGGGGTGGCCATTGTTATGTTCCGTTCAAGCTGATTTAGATCGAGAGGCTGCCTGCGAGCCTCTGTAAAATCAGGAGCTCAATCGCTGGCGTCAGACTGCAAATGCGCTTACTAAACTCGAGCAAATCCAAGGGCGCGTGAATTCCAACTGGAATTTCCGTTATGGGCTTCCCCTTTGCCGAAAGCCTAGCCCTCCTGCCTCGACGTGTCAACCGCAGGTCGCGGTGGCTGTCACTTTTTTTGAAGGGTGCGGATTTTCGTCCCATCCTATTTCGTGGGTGCGCCATGAGCATTTCATTCCGAAAACTTTCTTCAAGGCCGGCTCATTGAAATTTTATGACCGGTTCCGCTTGGCAGGATAATGTCTCCGGTCATTTGTTTGCCATCGGCCGAAAGTTTCCCGAGAAAATTTACTTGATCGGACGTAAGGCCTGTGACGATTCCACCGGCCGCTACCGCTACGTTCCGAAATTGAAGGTTCATGGATACAGAGGGGTCGGCCACCGTGAGCAAGCCATTGGAAGACGCGGTAAAGGAAAATGCCGCGGGCAAGGAACGGCCATCCGCCAGGGTGATTGTGCCCTTCCAATCGCCCACGATGGATTGGGAGGATCCTGATTCCACCGTGGCCTCGGCGGTCCTGGTCCCTTTGGCGCCTACTTTCTTTTCGAAATCATCGAACTTCACCCGGGTGTCTTCGCAGATGTACTCCATGATGTTCCAGCCGGGCTTCAAGATGTATTTTCGCTGGGTCTTCAAGACGGAGGTGTAGGCCTGCGGGTCCTCGAGGGTGATGTCGATCAGCAACGTGTCGTGATCCATTCGCCGCATGCGCTCCACAATGTGCAACGCTTCGGAATGCGGGTGCCCGGCAACATCCAGCCAGGTCTTGTCGTTGAAGCCTGTGGAATCGACCACCAGCGTGTCTCCCTCCCATTTGCCGGTGGAGTCGCCCATCCACGTGGGGTTGGCATCTTTGGGATGATCCCTGCCGTCCGTGAAAATCTGGCGCACGAAGTGGCCGTATTCAAAATACATGATTGCCCGTCCCTGCACCTGAAGGATTTCCAACGGATAGGCGTGGGTGTAGATGTTCG
This sequence comes from uncultured Acidobacteriota bacterium, assembly GCA_963832265.1. Classification (GTDB taxonomy): domain Bacteria; phylum Acidobacteriota; class Terriglobia; order Acidiferrales; family UBA7541; genus Palsa-360. Next base: position 761,094 of record CAWHTN010000017.1, on the reverse strand, counting down.
GCACGCCGGGGGGAAGGCACTCGGAATTTGGGTCGTTGGAGTTGAGCGCCGTGTATTCGCCGCCGATCGGATGGTTGCCCTTGAATTTCTCCTCGGCCCAGGGAGTGAGAGGAAGGGCGTTTAAGTGCTGGCCTTGCGCATCGGTCCAGATGAAGTTGAACGTGTTGACCGAGGACGGATACCAGACTCCGGTCAAATCCCCGGTATGCGCCGTCTTCTGACTCGCTGTCGGAGTTTGTGCGAACAGGGGAGACGAAAATAGCAGCAGCGCCGCACATACGAGCGAAGCGATCCATAGCAGCTTGCGGAAAAAGCAGTCTATTTTGTCATTCCGAGCGAAGCGAGGAATCTCTTTGTGACTTAAACCCAAGGAAAGAGCGATTCCTCGGCAAACGGCGTGCCTCGGAATGACAAAATTTCGAGTTTTTCCGCAGCCTGTTAGAACTCTCATTTGGAAGAATCCGGCGGCAACACGGTTCCCGGGAGTTCGTGGCCATCGGGGAAGACCAGCTTTTTCACCTGCATCCCTTTTTCACCGTTCTTGGCGGGCGCGCCGATGATGGTGACCTGGTCGCCGGGTTTGAGGGTGCTCCTGCTCCAGCCTCTCCTCGACAGAAGATTCGGGCTCGGGAGTTCGCCTTCCCATTCGCTGACCTTGCCGCTATCGTCTTTCGCGGTGAACGTGAGCAAGGTGTGCGGATTGACGAACTGGAGTTCCTTCACTGTTCCGTTCAGGGACACGATCTTCGTCATGTCATATTCCGAAGCGCCGTGATGCGCCCATAAGGGGATCGAGATCAGTAAAAAGCCGATCGTCCATGCAACGCGCATGATTCGCTCACTTTTCATGCAACCTCCGAGATAAATTCTCGCCGGACCCGCTTTCCTCCAGGCATTGCAGAAATCGCTGCGGTTGATGATTCATCAATAGCCTTTGCCAGTACGCGGAATCAGCCATGCATACCGCGACTAACGACACAGTGTCAATCCTTTTGTCTCGCGCACATCTTCCGGCGCTGAAAGCGCTGCGGGTTGGTAGCCCCGGGAACGCCAATCGGGAGATTGGCGTTCCCGGGCGAATCTCCGCGGCGTTGTCACGGGCTAGCATCCTACGCGCCGTTGGCGCGACAGCGCGAACGAGTTTTCATCGGTTTGTCGACCTGGAGAATTACGGCCTGCTGGCGGAGGAATTTCGCGGTGGCCGCGTGAAAACGGAACGGCGCGAACTCCCCGAAGAGAAAGAGTTCGCGCCATTCTGTTAAGGATTTCTTTTTTGACCGGTTACCGGTGGGCCATCGCAGCTGGGTGCATCCGTCGCGCCAGTTGTTCCATCCGGGAGGGCTGTGGCTGTGCCAAGGGACGCACAATTCCATTGCCGCTCGAGACGTGGTCGCTGATCGCGGCCAGGCGCTTCAGAATCGATTGCCACTGTTCCCAGTCGAGCTGCCGTAGGAACGGCCGCAGTCCCTGGATGAACGGATCTTCCAGGAGAGCTTCGCCGTTCGTTTCCGGAACAAAGAAGCGGTTCAAGCCGACGCCAAGCGCTTCGGAAATCTTCTCGAGCGTTCCGAGGCTGGGCGTCATTTGTCCGCTTTCGATCCGGGACAAGTACGACCGGGATACGCGCGAGCGCGCCTGGAGCTGGCTCTGCGTCATCCCGCGCGATTCGCGCAACTGCCGGATGCGTTGACCAATATTCTCCACCGTCTCGCGGTTCGGCCACTTTTCGAAGAGTTGCCGGTCGTCGCCTGGAAGCTCCTGCGGCTCAGGAGGAGGAATTAGAAATTCCACCTTGGGCGGCAGCAAGCGCAGACACCGGCGGCAATTCCCCGTGCGGGTGCGATACTGCACGAGCCCGCAGGTCTTGCAACGGATTACTTCGCGGTCCAGGTCGATATCCACAGCAACCTTATTTCCGTTAGTTCCGTTCATTGTAGTCGTACTGTTTTGTTCCGACACCGGTGCTCCTCGCAGACTATTCCGGCATGCGGATGAGAGGGACTTCGTTCGGGGGGAAGGCAGCAGCTGACGCGAAGGACATCATGGGGGTATCCGCAACCGGTGTCAAGCTTTTTTTCCATTTCGATATTCAAATCGGTCAAATAAGGAAATCCATTAGCTGTAATTTCGATCTAGGACTACCTGGAGGGGGACTGCTTACCCAAGGGCTTCAAATCCCATATTTCACTCGAACGAGGCTAAAATATTGTCAGCCCGAGCCTATCCAAAGATTGCCCGATTTGGCCGCGCAGGATTTCAGAGGAGCGCGGCCATACCTTTAGCGTGCACACCGGAAGAAGTTCGTGAATTGCGCCTTCAGGACTGCGCTTCGTCTGGTGCGGACAGGTTATCCACCACTTTCCGGACGCCTTCCACGGATTGCGCTGTCTTTTCCGCCAGCAGCTTTTCCGCGCGGGAAGTCACGTTGCCGGAAAGAGTGACTGTGCCGTTATCCGCATGGATCTGAACGGTCTTCAGGGAGATCGCCTTGGTCGAATACAATTCAAACTCGACGCGGTGGGCAAGTTTGTCGTCCACGCTCTCCGGATTGGTCTGCGCATTTGCGGCGCTCAGATTGTCCGTTACGCCTTGCACGCCTGTTACTTGCCATGCGATTTGCTCGGCCTGATTTTTCTGAGCGGAGGTCTCAACCGTTCCGCTCAAAGTCACCGTTCGACTTTTTACATCCGTTGCGATGTGTTTCCCAGCCAGGTCGGCATTTTTCGAGAGATCCTCGCTGACCAGAGTCTTGATCTCCAGATCGGCCACTCGTTCGCCGAGTCCTTCGGTTTCAGGGTTGCGCGCCGTCGAAGGATTGATGCCTAGATTGTTGTGCACTGCTTTGACGCCTGAAGTATCGAGCGCAATGGCCCCGGCCACCGCCTTGATTTGTTCCGAGGGCACCTGGCCGTCCAGGGTGACTTCCGACTGAGTTGTCCCGACTTTGATGTCGTAGGGAGATACATGTTTGGAGAGCAGCAGCGCGGTTCGCACTCTGGATGTTGTCGTCGCGTCTTCCGTCGAGTCTTTAACAGCGTGGAATGCATTCTGAACCGACGCGTTTCTGGTAAAAAGATAATACGCGGCGACTAAAACAACGACCAGAAGAAGGAGCGCGGGACCCAGCCTGCCGGACCCTCTTTGAGCATTTCTTGGAATCTTCACGACTTTCCTCCTCTGCCTCATTGTTCCTGGAGTGCTAAACCCCGACCTGGTCGGGACTTTCTTCCTGTCCCTACTCAGAGAGAAGCTCGGTTCAACGTTGGCGCCGCCCGGTGGGCTTGTTTGCTTTCAAAGATCAGCAAAAGCTGCTTCGTTTGGCTATGACACAGAATGGACCCGGCGAGATCGGGTGTCTGTTCACATCAGGACACTTTCGCATCTGGAAGGAAGTGGCCATTTGGGAGTCGTGCGGCTGACCGCACGCGGTAGAGCTTGCAGAATCGAGGCTAAGGAGTCTGAGCGAGAACTCAAAATTGGCATCTTCGTGTAGCGCCCGCCTTCAGGCGGGCACGTTGGAAACAAGCACATGCCCGCCTGAAGGCGGGCTCTACATGAACCAAAAGCGAGTTTTCACACAGACACTATTCCCTCGATTGGCCGCTGGGGACAACCTTACCTAACAGTCCGGCAGGAGGCCCGATGTTGCGGTATCCTCTCCGGTGGTTTAGTAGGACAGCCACTCGTGGCTGTCCCTGTGTGTAAAGGCAAGCGGCAGTCTGCGCCGCTACAATTTGGATCGTGACCGGTTCAAATGGGCGAAGACGAGAAGTAAAGTCAAATTTGCTGTACATTTTGTAACTCGGGAGAATGCCATGCCAACCAGAAATGACGCTTGGACTCTATTGTGCGAATACACGCAAAACGAAAGCTTGCGCAAACATGCGCTGGCGGTCGAGGCCTGCGTGCGCGCCTACGCGCGCAAGTCCGGCGCCGAGGAAGAACTCTGGGGCCTCACTGCCTTGCTGCACGACTTCGACTACGAGCGCTGGCCCAACGACGCGCACAGCCCTACGGAGGAACATCCCGCGGGCGGATCGGCGATCCTGCGCGAGCGCGGCTACCCGGAAGAGTTGATTCGCGCCATCGTTTCGCACGCCGAGTATTGCAACGTGCCGCGCGAGACTCCGCTGGAACACACACTGTTCGCGTGCGACGAACTCGCTGGCTTCCTCACCGCGTGCGCCCTGGTCAAACCGGGCAAGAGCATCTTCGAGGTCGAGCCCGATTCGGTGAAGCGCAAGCTCAAGGACAAAGCCTTCGCGCGCGGCGTGAATCGCGACGACGTGCGCAAAGGCGCGGAAGAATTGGCTGTCCCCATCGAGGAACACATCGCCTTCTGCATCGCCGCCATGCGCGAGGTTGCGGATACTCTCGGTTTGCGCGGCAATCAAGCGGCCAGCGCCTGAGTGGCACAGGCTTCAGCCTGTGGGGTTTCGTCCGTGCCAGGACCAAAACCCACAGGCTGAAGCCTGTGCTACCATTAGCTTGCAAAGGAAAACATGCAGATTTTTCCCATTACGCGGCGGAAAACATACGGCGTCAAGGTTGGCCAATATCAAGTTGGCGGCGGCGCGCCTGTCGTTGTCCAGTCGATGACCAACACGGATACGGCGGACATCGCCGGGACTGTGGCGCAGTGCAAGGAGCTGGCCGACGCGGGCTCGGAACTGGTGCGCATCACGGTGAACATGCCGGAATCGGCGGCGACGGTGGCGGAAATTGTGGCGCGGCTGCGCGATCTGGGATGCACGGCGCCGATCATCGGCGATTTTCATTACAACGGGCACGTCCTGCTGACCAAATATCCCGACTGCGCGCGGGCCCTCGACAAGTACCGCATCAATCCCGGCAACGTGGGCGCGGGTGCGCGGCGCGACGAGCAGTTTTCCACCATCTGCAAGGTCGCCGTGGACAATGGAAAACCGGTGCGCATCGGCGTCAATGGCGGCTCGCTCAATCAAGAGCTTGTGATGCGCAGGATGCAAGAGAACACCGACCGCGACCTTGGCCTTGAATCCGAAGAGATCATCAACAACTGCATGGTGCAGTCCGCGATTGAATCGACCGAACTTGCGCTCGAGTGCGGCCTGCGCCACGACCAGATCATCATTTCCTGCAAAGTTTCCAAGCCGCAAAACCTCATCAAGGTGTACCGCGACCTCTCGCGCAAGACCGAGCAGCCCTTGCACCTGGGCCTCACCGAAGCGGGCATGGGCACGAAAGGCATCGTGTGGTCCTCGGCGGCCATCGGTATTCTGCTGCAGGAAGGCATCGGCGACACGATTCGCATTTCGCTCACGCCGCGCCCCGGCGGAGACCGCCGCGAGGAAGTTTACGCCGCGTGCGAACTCCTGCAGTCGCTTGGCCTGCGCTCGTTTGCGCCGAGCGTAACGGCCTGCCCCGGCTGCGGCCGCACCACCAGCACAACGTTTCAGGAACTCGCCGAGCGCATTCAGGATTACATCCGCGACAGCATGCCGCAGTGGAAGCAGCAGTACGAGGGCGTCGAGGACATGACGCTCGCCGTGATGGGCTGCATCGTCAACGGCCCCGGCGAATCCAAAGCCGCCAACATCGGCATCAGCCTCCCCGGCACCGGAGAAGAGCCGAGCTGCCCCGTGTACATCGATGGCAAGAAAACGGTCACGCTGCACGGCAACTATGACGAACTATCCGCCGCGTTCCGCAAATTGGTTGATGATTATATCAGTGCGAAGTACGCCCCGCGCGCCGCCGCGCCTGCCTCGGCCTCCTCTGGCAGACTTTAAGTTTCATTTCTCGACGAATCCATATCGATCGGATGTACACTGAAGTTGTCCCCGCCGAGGAGGAACCATGCGGAACTACTCTTTCCCGCTCGCGGCGGCTCTAGTTTTGCTCATTGCGTGTTCTTCGCAAGCGGCAGAGAAGTCTCGCCCCGCGCAGGGCAATCAAAATCAGCCGAAAAAAGTCTGGACCAACGAGGATATGGATCAGTTGCGCACGCGCGGCCTGATTTCCATCGTCGGCCAGGAAGTGACAGTAGCAGCGACGCAGGCGCCGGCAGCGCCAGCCGAAACCACTCTTCCAGTTTATGCTTCCAGGCTCGACGATCCCGCCTGGTATGCCGATACGGCCGCCGATCTCCAGGCCGAACTCGACAAGCGCCAAGCCGCCCTGCTCCAGCAGCAAACAGCGATCGCCCAATCGACCGACCGGATTACCGAGCCTGGCATCGCACTGGACAAAAATGGCCCAGGCATGACTCTGGCCGAGGGCCTCGCGAATCTTCAAGCACAGGTGCAGGAAGTCCAAAACCAGCTCGATGAACTGAGTGACCTCGCCCGGCAGCACGATATTCCGCCGGGCGTGTTGCGCGGCTAAACTGTGGGGCGAGATTCCGCAGAGCCCATGTGATTCCTCCATATCGAACGGGCCCGCGGCTGAAGCTTTGTTGATTGTGCGTGCTTTTTGGCGAGGCTTGCAGCCGCGCCCTGCAAAGATTCGGAAGGAACTGCGCGGGCCCCGCAGGGCGATCTACCAAAAACGCCAGGTGACCTTCGCGTAGCCTCTGCGCTTGATCAGGGAAGAATTAACAATCGTGAATTCATCCATCGATTCCAGGTGATCGTTGTGAAGCAGGTCCTGCCCCACCAGGCTGAATTCGGCGCGTTCCGCGAATTTCCATTTTAGTTGTGTGTCGATGCGCGTATAGGCGGCGACGCCCTGAACCGGGAGTTCGCTGACGAAGTAGGCGCTGGCGTCCCACGAAAGGCCATGCGATAGCTCCATGTGCGATCGCAATTGCGCCTGATGCTGCGGGCTCGCCCCCTGGTCCTCCGCCACCGACGTCGTGTCCAGGCTGGACGGCGCGGTATGCAGATGCATTTCCAAAAACGCATAGCCCGGGCTCAACGTCCAGCGATCCGTCAATTTCAGATTCACAGAGAGTTCCGCGCCTTCCGTGGCGCCGTGCATCAAGTTTCCAAACGTCATGGGAATGACGAAGCGAGCGGGAGCGGGAGTCGGCTCGAACACCTCCGGCCCCGGCTCTTGAGATTGCAGATGGTCGTAACGATTGAAAAACGTCGACACATCGAGGGAAATCCGCGCGCTGGGTTGCGCCCGGAAGCCCGCCTCGTATGCCAGGACATGCTCGGAAATAAATTTCGGATTGCCAAATATAATGACTTCCACCGGCGTGCTGGATCCCGCCGGATCCGGGAATAGCGCGATGGCCGCATTTAGGCCGGTATCTCTCTGGGTCGGACTGCGCTCCGCGCGTGACACCGCGGACCAAAGCGTCATCCAGTTGGAAGGAGTCCAGGCCAGCCGGACGCTCGGCTCAACATCGAAACCCGTGAAATAACTGTTCTCCACTTTAGTTCCCACGGTCAAAAACAGGCGGCCTGGCAGCAGCGCAATTGCATCCTGGGCAAAAATTGTGAAGAGGTGGAGCGACGCATCGGGTGGATTAAAGGCCTCATCGACTGTCCCTACGTCCTGATCCCAGGTCTGGCGGAATCCCCCGCCCCACACCACATCCTGGCGCGATCCCCAGGCCCAGTGATGGCTGAAATCGAAATCAATCGTGTTCCGGGTTTCGCGGGAGGCTGGCCCGGTCCGTCTATAATTATCAAAGTAGAACTGAAACGTGGTGTCGGAGCGGCTCGAAAACGTATGGTTCCATCGGCCCAGAATATTGCCGCCGGACAGCTGGTTGTCCACGTTCAAATTGCCGATAACAGGCGGTACGACCGAGAATAAATGAACTATGGTGGCGCCTTCCTGGCCCGTATAGAGATCGCCTTGAACGGTGAGCGAATCGCTCGAGGAAATCTTGGTGTCCGCGCGGAAACCGCCATGCAAAAGATTCCAATTGTCCTCCCCGGAACCCCCACCCACGGCGGCCAATGAACCGTAATTGAGGTAATGAGCGAAAACGCGGTAGTTTGTTTTTTCCTTGATTGCTCCCCCATATTCTACCGTGCTTTGGGCTTGTCCCTCCGTGCCTCCGCCGGCCGTGACTAGTGCGCCCTGCGTATCCGCTGCCCTTTTGGTCACCACGTTGATCACTCCGTTCACCGCGTTTGCGCCCCACAGTGTTGCGCCCGGCCCGCGAATCACTTCGATCCGGTCGATGTCTTCCAGCGGCACGTCCTGCGTGTCCCAATTCACACCGCCAAGAAGCGGAGTGTAGACGGCGCGCCCATCGATAAGCACCAGCAACTTATCGGAGAACTGGTCGTTGAATCCGCGAGCCGAAACGGCCCAGGTATTGGCGTTAATTTGCGAGACGTCCATCCCCGGCACCATGCGCAACAAGTCCGGAATATTCGTGGCACTCGAGCGCTGGATGTCTTCCTGTGTGATCACGAAAATGGCAGCCGCTGCCTGCGACATTTTCTGTTCTTTCCTGGAAACCGAAGTCACTTCGATATTCATCAGGTCTTCGATGGGTACTTGGGAGAGATCGCGCTGCCCTCCCGGCTGTGAGGATTGTCCGAACGCATCGCCAGAAAAAAGGGCGAAGTTTAGAACAAATAGGCCGCCAATCAGTCTCGCTAAGGTCCGCGAGTGGATTACACTCATGTGCCTGGACACATTCCCCTCCGACAATCCAGAGAGCAAGTTCCAGACCAACCACGGCGCGGCCGGTCTTCTGTAAGTAATTAAAAATAAATAGGTTGAATCACATTAAATACGCTGAGGATTCCAAGAACCCGCAGGGAATTTTGTTGCGTACCAGGTTGGCACTAAGAGACTCTCACGTAACCCAAAATGGGAGACGCGCGGCGATCACTGAAGCCTTCAAGTCCGAACCCATCACGCTTCGCACGGGCTAACTTTGCCCCGGCTGCTTCGCGGGCGCACTCGCTGAAGTGCCGGCTCCGGCCTCAGGTGCTGGACTTCCTGGCAGGCTCTTTCCGCCATTTCCGCCGAGGTATCGCATCGCGGTGGCGGCGAGGCCATCGAGTGGTCCGCCTCCATTCGATCCGCTGGTGACCAGGATGTCCGGGACAAACTTCGTGCTTCCGTCGGCGAGCGCGGTGATGACGTTGACCAGCGCCGTTGCGTTTGAGCCGAGCGCTCGCACTTGCGCTTCGTAGCCGCGAGCCCTGGCCAGGCCGACCGCCTCCACCTCGGCGCCCTTCGCCGTGCCGGTCTGACGGATAAATTCCGCCTCGCCTCGCGCTTCTTCGGTTCGCGCATTCGCATCATTCGTTTTGATGTCCACGCCCACTTTCGATTTGGCGAGGTCGGCCTGCATTTCCGCGGTTCCCTTGGCGTTCTCCATGGCGATGCGTTCTTCCTGCGAAGCGCGCTGCTTGCGATACGTTTCAATTTCCTGGTTGGCGATTTCGCGCTGGGTCAGGACTTTGACGAGATCCTGGGGCAGGATGACGTCCTGGATGTAGACTCCTCGCGTCTCGACGCGGTATTGGTCCAGCTGCTCCTTGATGTGCTTGAACGCCTCTTCCTGCACCTGCTGGCGCGTTTCGATGAAGCGAATGGCGGGCATGCTCTGCAACTTGTCGCGGAAATGATTGCCCACGGCGGCCTGCAGCACTTCGTTCACCAGATTCATCATCGTCCCGACCATGGAAATCACGCGCGGCGCGTTGGTGTCCGGCACGTGAATTTGCACCTGCAAGTCGATCGCGAAAACGAAGCCTTCGTTGCTCTTCGCGACAATCTGCTTTAATTGCGCGTCGAGATTGTGAGCCTGCGATACCGCATCGGCCCAATTCAAAGTCAAAATGGAAGTCGGAACAATTTCCGCCTGGTAGCAGCGCGGATTGAGCGGATATTTTCCGGTGCGTAGCGGCTCCTGCCAGATGCCGCGGTGCCCCGGCCGGACCAGCGTTCCGAATTTGAAATCCGCACCGGAGGTATCGTGCGTCGGCAATCCCACATAGGCTTTGATCACGGCGACCTGGCCTTGCTGCACAACCAGCATCCAGACCCGCTCGACGGTAACTAGAAACGGATTCAGCGCGTAGGCTCCGTAGAGGAGAGGGTCGTGCTGAAGGCCGATGCGCCCGCCACTGTCCAGGAACGCTTGAAAATCCTGATAATTATTGTGCATATTATTCTTGTTGCCGAGCAGCACCTCGATGATGTCGCCATCGGTTGCATTCGCGGTTTCCATCTTGTCGAGATCGGCGAAGCCGCCCAGGCGGCTGGCGATGTCGCCGGAAGGCAGCGGGTCCCCTTCAAACACTGTCACGATGCCTACCATATCGAGCATCGTGGCGTCCGTTCCCGTCGCCTTCGGCTCGATTCGCACCAGATCGAGCTGCTCCGGACGCAAACCGAACGCATCCGGCGTGAGCGTTTCATTTCTCCCGGCCCGGGACCGAAGTTCCGGAGATACCGGCAGCCCATAGACATTGCTCTTGGTGATCACCAGAAAGCCGACGGGGTGAACGGGAGCTAGTGTGCCCGGCGGAAATACCGGGCGCTGGACGCCCTTCTGCCCTCCGCTCGTGACAAAGGAGCGGAGATCCGAGAAGTTCCCGAAGGATTTTTTGTAAACAGCGGACTTCGCGCCGATCGGCAGCGGCGAGCCCACCTGGGCGATGACCACTCCAATTTCACCGGCGGGAACCTGCACCCACGGATACATATGAACCTCGTACAGCAGCCACGGCTTCCAGCGGCGCCCGGCCATCAGGAGATCGGCCTGATATCCGGCCTCGCCATGAAAGGCGATCGGGTTGTCGTCTTTCAGCTTTCGAAATCCAAAGCGCTTCATGACCAGCCCGACTTCTGTCGGGCCGACCACGCGGACGGACATCCAAAGGTAAAAAATCACCAGAAGGATGACGGCAAACAAGTAGTAGTACTCGCCGAAAATGGTTGACGCCATGGTAACTCCTGTCGGGGACGTTTCCATGCTCTGTCACAAGCCGCGGTCTTGTCAAGCGAATCGCGTTCCCCCCTGTCGTGTTAACGGAGGATTTCGGCGCGACAGAGCTTCAGGGTATTGAAAATCGTGAAAACGGCCGCCACAAGGGCAAAGCCTACTCGGCCGACATATTTGTTGGGATGATGGAAGAAACTTGGCGAGGGGCAAAGTCTTACGAAGAGCTCAGCACGGACCACTGGGCTTTGGAGCCGTGCCGGATTCTTGAGTGGGCAAACTCTGTGAATTCGGCACCGGATACGGCGTTGTGCCAGCCAGATTCGCTACACACTGCGTGATCTGGGAAATTCCTGCGGGGGTGGATGACACGCTATTCGCCTGATCCGGCGCTGCAAAGTTAAATGCGCTGGTGAGATCGCCCACCGCGGCACGGCGCCACGCGCTCAGGTTCGGCACTTCGGCTCCAAATCGCGTCTCGAGAAACCGCAGTACCGATGTGTGATCGAAGAGATCCGATGAAACAAAACCGCCGCGACTGAATGGTGAGAGGATGAGCATCGGTACACGAAAGCCCAGACCAATGGGACCGCTGCCGGCCACTGTTGGGTCAGTCACGGCAGGTACGATGTATTCACCCGGCGTTCCTGGCGGCGCGGTCGGCGGTGCGACGTGGTCAAAGAATCCGCCATTTTCGTCGTACGTAACGAAAAAGGCCGTCTTTGCCCAATTCGCGGGATTGGCAGTCAAGGCGTTCAGCATCGCGAACAAGGTGCTTTCACCAAAAAGTGAGGGGGCAGGGGGATGGTCGGAGTCCACTATGGACGCTATCACCCAAGAGACTTGCGGCAGGTTCCCGGACAAGGCATCCGCCACAAAATCAGTGGGAAATTGCGGCCCAAAAGCGTTTTGATAGAGCGACGACGCGGGATCCTGAAAATTCTTGAAGTACGACAGAACATTGTCCGACAAAATGCCGTTAAGAAGGGTCGAGTCCGGCGGCGAATATACTTTCCAGGAAATACCGCGAGCCTGAAGCTGTTCCGGCATCGTGGTGTAGGTCAATTGCCCGTAGAATGAGGGGCGATTTACGCCGAGGGTTTGAAGTAAAGGTCCGCCGTTCTTCCCCTCAGGGTCAATCGAAGCCGCCATGGTGTAAAGGCGATTTGGGTCCGTGGGGCCCATCACGGAACAGAAATAATTGTCGCAGATCGTGAATGCATCGGCGACGGCATAGTAGTAGGGAATGTCCGCGCGCGTGTAGTAGCCCATCGTCAGGACGGCGTCATTTGCGTCAATAGGTAGGCGAGAGTTCACAAACCCGTCCATTGCTCCGTTGTTCCAGCTCTGATGCTGCGGCACCCAAGCATGGGTGATGTCATGAGTGCAGGCCGCATTCGTCGTGGAAGTATCGAGATGGAATGGCAGCAATAAACCGGTCGGTGAGCTCGTATCTGGTTGCTGAAACGCAGGACTTTGGTCCGCGAATCCGCGCACGCCGCGATAGCTCCCAAAATAGTGATCGAAGGACCGATTTTCCTGGATGAAGATGACCACGTGTTCGATGTCCGTCAACTTGCTGCCGCAAGCGGAAGGACCGGGAGAAGGAATGTGATTGACCCCGAAAGCGCCGCAGCCATGTAGTAGCTGAGCCCCCAACCCGGTAGCGGCTGCGGCTCCGCCGAGTTTCAACAATTCGCGGCGCGAAATATGACGAAGAGACATTAAGGCCTTTCCTGAATTCAAGGGGGGACAACAGTATACCTTGAATCGCAGGCGGCCGCTTAAGTCCCTCTTGTAAGACCTTACATCGGTTTAGTTCTGGTCCGAGTGGAAGTCAGAATTGCCGAAATGACCGTCGGCCGATTTGTAGTTGGTTCTGGGATCGCCGTACTGACTGATGCCGTTCCAGCCCGACGGATAATACGGAGAAGGGCCGCAGTAGCCGCTCCATCCCCAGCCGGGACCCTGAAAACTCGCGACCGGATTACAAGCCGGCCATGCCGGGGCCGGGGCGAATCCGAAACCTATGCCAAACCCGCCTGGGCTGTAACCAAAGTCAGCACCAGAGGAGTCGCTCTGGCCGTACCCGTTCGAGCCGAGTCCGGAACTCAACAAGCGCGCAACCAACGAAATTGCGCTCCCTGCGAGGAGGCCCCCTTCGAGGATGCCGCCGCCTCCAAGGACCGATGTGCCCAAATGTAGCAGGCCACCAAATAATAAGTTCGGGAACAGCGACACACCCGATCCGAGAAACGAATTTGAGAAGTCCGAACCGCCAAAGCCCGAGTTCCCGAAACCGGAACCGGCGAAACCCGCCGTCCCGAAGCGGCGGGAGTTTCCGAAATTTGCCAACGAGCGGCCGTCGGAAAATGACGAAAACGACGAGAACTGCGACCTTGCCGGCGCATTTGAAAAACGTTGCGAGTTAAATCCACCGCGAAAGACGTGAGTGTCCGATGCATTCGCGCGACTCGCCGCGGGAAACGAATATCCTGAAGCATTCCTGCCAAAAGATCCATTTCTTGAATTTCCAAACGAATTCCACTGGCCCTGAGGCCGCACATCGTTCCTATAACCGCGCGACAGTTCCGCCCTGCCTCCACCACTTGAGTTGCCGAAGGAATGCCAACTGGCGCCCATCGTGTTGCCCGAAGTGCGTGCCGATCCAGTCATCGACCGAAACGCCGAGTTTCCAAGCGATTGCCACTGGCCGTTAGCTCGTACATTGCTCCCATAGCTGCCAGAAATCTCCGCCCTGCCCCCACCACTGATGTTGCCGAAGGAATGTCCGCCGCCCATGGCGTTTCCTGATGTGCGTGCCAATCCGGGCGTCGAACGAAAGGCCGAGTTTCCAAACGACTGCCATCCGCCCATGGCGCTGCGGGAACCATTCGCCGCCGGTTGCGAAGCTCTGGAGTAACCGAAATTGCCAGAGTTTACCGATGAGCCGAAGTTTCCCTTTCCGAACATTGAACTACGCGCAAAATTTCCCGGCTTGGAAGAAAACCCTCCGGAGTTCGCGTACGAACCGCGATTCATTTGTCCCGCGTTCATGTGTCCCCCGCCCAGACGGGCGGACGACATGGCCCCTCCACCGCGAGATCCACGGAAAGACTGTCCGCCTCCGCGGAAACTGGAATGGCCTGCACTGTGGAAGCTGCTGCCTCCGTGAGAGTTCCCACCATGGGAACCTCCGCCTCCATGAGAGCTTCCGCCCCCGCGGGACCCTGACCCGCGCCGAGCGGACGCAACCTTCGGCACAAAAGCAAGTACCAGCGCTACAACAAAGGTCAGTAAGATTTTCAAAAAAGTAGGTTTTATCATTTCAGCTCCCTCCAACCGCCGTTAACGTACTGGTTCCGCGCGATAAAGTTTCACCGTGTTAAAAATCGTGGAAACAATCAGCATGAGTGACATCCCCGCAATAGCAATGATTCCCCCTACGTCGAAGATGCGGTAGGGCGAGCCGAAGACCCGCGCTTCCGGATGAAACCACAGCGCCGCATTTCCGAGCGCCAGCAAAATCCGGATTTCCGTGGGGCCAAATTTCGCGAACGAGAGCTGGAACGTTCCCACGGTGTGCGCGGCCAGATATACCTGGACCGAAAGCATCAGGAAGGCCACGAACATTCCGAGCGCAACCCTCCAGTCGACAAAGCCCGAAATCGCCAGGCCTCCCATCAAAAAGAATCCGCCGAAGGTATCGATCATGTGATCGACGTAGAAACCGTACCGGGGCCGCTGGCGGTTGCGAAGGCGGGCGAGTGTCCCGTCCAGGCTGTCGCCAAACCAGTTGAGCGCCAGAAACAATGTGGCGAGGATCAGCCCCGCGCGGTGCGTTCGCGCGAACGCATAGCTCGCGCCCGCCAGGATCATCGCAACGAAGCCGAGGAGCGTCAGGTGGTCGGAATTCACCCGCGCCGGCAGCCGCGGCGCGAGCCAGGCGAGGGCCTTGCGTTCGGCCGCCGCCGTGAAGCTTTCCTGAAGCCGGAAAGCATCCTTGAAGGGAACGGATTGTTTCCCCTTCTCCTGAATCGGAATTGTTTTTGCAACGAATGATGCCGCGACCATTGTCGTTCCCTCATCCATCACGATGAGCCTCCTGTTGCAACCTTCGGGCGCGTTCTATTGCCCAGCATGTAATGCTCCGCGCAGAACAGCGGAGCTCGTGGAATGCAGCGTGAATTCGAGCGATTCTTTCGGAACGCCCTCGACAAACGATCCAACGAGCCAATTCAAGCCGGCGGGAATGTCGCGCGTCAGCGAAACGGCTTCGCATTGAACGTACACGCCGCTGCCGGAATCGAAATAGCGCCAGTAAGAATTAAGCCGCCAGAGATATCCGCCGTCTTTTCCCGGCGGCAATTCATGTTCGTTCGATTGGCCGGCGTTTTCGACCTGCGCAATTCGCGTGCTGTGGGAGTTGCTATAAGCGCGAGCGGCGTCGAGAGAATGTCGATGCACGTCGTACTCGGTATCGAGGATGATGGTGATGATCTTCTTTTTCCTCAAGCGGTAGTGGACTTTGTAATCGTCGCCGGAGTGCTCGACCATCCTCGATTGCATCACTTCAGGCTTGTAATACTCGGCATGGCGGTCGTAATTCTGAACCACCGCGAGCACCTGAGCCAACGAAACTCCCGGGATGAAAATCGTCCCCACCCAGTGATGGATCAGAGCGCCAGGAGTGGAGGATTGGCCCGAAGGATCGGCGGTCTGGAGTCTCGCGGCAATCACTTCGCCACGCTGCATCCGGGCATAGGTCTCGCTGCGGAGCGGTTCCGTCAAACCATCGACCCAGAGAAACACGCCGCCCGGCGCCAAATCGCCCTGCATCCGGATTTCAGTGAGGCGCACGTATTGATCGAAGCCTTGAGTGGCTTCCGGCTTTAGTTCCGTTGCACCAACTGGAGCGGGCGCAACCATCAGGCAAATCACCAGTGCCCATTGCAGGCGAAATAGAAATCGATTTCGAATGGCTGCCTCCCCGTGCGGCCTGAGATTGCCCGAAAACCTCATGGGCTTGCAATACACGATAGCTCAATTCCAGTCGAATCCGGGTCATTCCGTAAGCTCCACAAAGTTATGGTCTTATCAGTATTCATCCTCTAGAATAGGCTTCGAATCGCGTGGGTGAGTAAGAGTCGGTGCCCGAACCAACCAATCAAAAATCAATTTTTCGCTTCGGCTTGTACGAGCTGGATGGCGGCACGGGCGAGTTGCGCAAGGACGGCAAGCCGCGCCCGCGTATATTGGGGCAGCCGCTCGAGATTCTCCTGCAGCTGCTCTCGCGCCCCGGCGACGTTGTGACACGGGAAGCATTGCGGCTGCAGCTCTGGCCCGCGGACACGTTCGTCGATTACGACCATAGCCTCAATACGGCGGTCAACAAGCTGCGCGACGCCCTCAGCGATTCGGCTGACAATCCGCGATTCATTCAGACCATCCCGCGACGCGGCTACCGTTTCATCGCCTCGGTGGAAGTCGTGGCGGATGGCGCGGCACGAATCGCGGAGCCCAAGCAGAGCGCCGGTATCGGCGCGGAAACTTCGGCAGCCGTCCCGCTCTCCAGCGAGAATCGCAGCTACGTGCTCAGCGATTCGCATGACCTTCCGCCCGCGCCGCGCGGCGTCATACAATTCCTTTTTTCGCTCATCCAAGTCATGTATCTTTGCTTCTACGTTATCTCGTTGGCTTTGCTCCACTGGGTGCAACCGGTGCTTGCACAGGCGGTTGAGCATCCGAAGTGGCTCTTCGCGGTTCTTCTGGTGACTGCGCTCGTCGGAATCCCCATCCGCTTGTACCTGCTTACTGCCTCGATTTTTGGATATCGCGGCTTACCGGTGAAATTCCTGCGCTTATTTCCCTTTGTGATTCCTCTCGATGAACTTTGGGCGCTCGCGCCGTTTTTGATCGTGGATCAAATCGGTATCGGCCTCGCACTGGCGGCGACGGCGGCGCTGCTTTACGTCCCTTTTTCACAGCGCAGCTTGATGCTGATGGGTGAAATCAATTCCAGGCGAGCCGGAAATATCTGAGGGCTAGTTTCGAGGAATCGCAAGGCTTGGTCTCGCGATTTCTTTGCAGTAAGCTTCTCCCCCAGCTTGCCGGAATGGCGGCCAAAATACGAAAGTCAGGTGCAGCGATGCGACGCATGGCGATCACGGGGATTTTGTTTATCTTCTTTTTTGGTCTCGCGTCCACCGGAGCGGAGGACGAACCGCTGCAAGGCTTCACTCGCGCAAGCTCCGCGACCGAACGCGAGTGGGAAACGAAGTTTCGGGCCATTCCCAGCCCGGACAACCAGCGCGAGTACATGCGCCGGCTGAGCGCCCGCCCGCACCACGTCGGATCGGCGTACGACAAGGAAAACGCGGAGTGGATTCTCTCGAAGTTCAAGGAATGGGGCTGGGACGCCAAGATCGAAACATTTACCGTCCTGTATCCCACGCCGAAAGAGCGCGTGCTCGAAATGGTCGCGCCCACGCACTTCACTGCAAAATTGCAGGAGCCGCCGCTCGCGGTTGATCCCACCAGCAACCAGCAGAGCGAGCAATTGCCGAGTTACAACGCGTACTCCATCGACGGAGACGTGACCGCGCCGCTGGTCTTCGTCAACTACGGCCTGCCCAAGGACTACGAGGAACTCGATCGGCTGGGAGTTTCCGTAAAAGGAGCCATCGTCATCGCCAAGTACGGCAATTCCTGGCGCGGGATCAAGCCCAAGGTCGCCGCCGAACACGGCGCGATCGGCTGCCTGATTTACTCCGACCCGGCCGACGACGGCTATGCCGTGGACAATGTTTTCCCGCAAGGTCCCATGCGTCCTCCCGACGGCGTGCAGCGAGGCAGCGTGCTGGATTTTCCATCCACAAGTCCCGGCGATCCTCTGACCCCGGGTGTGGGCGCGACGCCGGGGGCCAAGCGGCTGGCGATCAAGGATGCTCCAGGTCTCACGAAAATTCCCGACCTGCCCATTTCGTACGGCGACGCGCAGCCGTTGCTCGCCGCGCTGGAGGGGCCGATAGCGCCCAAAGAATGGCGCGGCGGGCTGCCGATTTCTTATCACGTGGGTCCGGGCAAAACGAAAGTTCACCTCAAGGTGAATTTCAATTGGGACATGAAGGAAATCTACGACGTGATCGCGCGGATTCCGGGCGCGCAATCCCCAGAGGAATGGGTGATCCGCGGCAATCACCATGATGCCTGGGTGAATGGCGCAGCCGATCCAACCTCCGGGCAAGTCGCCCTGCTGGAAGAGGCGCGCGCCCTCGGAGAATTGATGAAGCAGGGTTGGAAGCCCAAGCGCACAATAATTTATTGCGCGTGGGATGCCGAAGAGCCCATGCTGCTCGGCTCGACAGAGTGGGTGGAAGAGCACGACAAAGAGCTGGCGCAGCACGCCGTCGCTTACATCAACAGCGATGGCAACGAGCGCGGTTACCTCCAAGTGGAGGGCTCTCACACGCTGGAGCATCTGGTGAACGACGTCGCTCGCGACATTCAGGATCCTGAGACAAAACTCAGCGTTTCGCGCCGCTCCCAGTTGCGCCAGATCGAGCAAGCCAAGACGGAAGACGATCGCAAGGAATTGCGGCAGCGCGCCGATCTGCGTATCGAAGCGCTCGGCTCGGGCTCCGACTACACCGCGTTCCTCGATCACATCGGCGTCGCTTCCTTGAATGTGGCCTATGGAGGCGAGGACACCTCAGGCATTTATCATTCGGCGTACGATGATTTCTACTGGTACACGCATTTCGCCGATACGGACTTTGTCTACGGGCGCGCCCTTTCGCAAACCGGCGGCACAGCCGTCCTGCGCCTGGCCAATGCCGACTTGCTTCCCTTTGAATTCACGGACCTCGCCGACACGATTCGCCTTTATCAGAAACAACTGAAGAAACTGGCGGACGACGAGAGAGGGGAAATGATCGAGCGAAACAAGGAAATCGAGGAAGGCGTTTTCACCGCCACCGATGACCCGCGCCGCCACAAGGTGCCTCCGCCCCATGTGGACGCTCCACCGTTTCTGAATTTCGCTCCGCTTGACAACGCCGCCGATGCGCTCACGCACAGCGCGGAACGCTATCAAGCCGCGGTGAAGAAGGCTTGGCCCGCCGGCGTTTCCGCCGCCACTCTCCAGGATCTGAATCAGAAACTGATGGAGAGCGAACGCCGCCTTACTACTCCGGAAGGGTTGCTGCGCCGCCCCTGGTACAAACACATGCTCTATGCGCCCGGCGTTTATTCCGGTTACGGCGTCAAGACGCTTCCCGGTATTCGCGAGGCCATCGAAGAAAAATATTGGGCCGAAGCCGATTCCGAAATCGTGCGGGTCGCGAAAGTCCTGGATAGCGAGAGCGCACTGATCAATGCCGCGGCAGCAGAGTTGGAACAGGCCGGGCGCTGATGGTATTGAGCGGAGACAGGAAATGCGATCAACTCTGGTGATTGCCGCAACATTCGCTTTCGCGACGGGCTTCCTCGCACGCGCACTCGTCCAACCCAGTAGCGCGGCCGCATCGCAAGCCCAAGCGGAAACTGTTCCTGATCCAGCAAAAATTCTCGTCGATCGGCTCGATCTGGAACGCTACAAGGCCACCATCAAGGGTCTGACGCAATTCGGCGATCGAAAGCAGGGAACGGATCGCAATCGACAAGCCATCGACTGGATCGAAGCCCAGCTCAAAAATTACGGCTGCGCAAACATTGAGCGCCTCAAGTACAACTACCAGCCACCATCTCCGGACCTGCGCAACACGATGGCGAATACCGCGGGAGGTCCGGGCACGCCGACGCCAGCCACGGCCACTGCCGTCGGAGGAGGACGGCCAAGGGGGCTGCGCGTCCGCACCGGCGTGAACAATGATCCGGCCGCGCAACCGGACCCGAAACTGCGCGCACTCAATTCCCAACCGCCAACTCCGGGACTCCGGGAGGAAATCTTTTGCACGAAGGTTGGCATCGCGCACCCCGATGAGATGTACCTCCTCGGCGCCCACTTTGACGGCATCGGCTGGGGCGAAGCCGCCAACGACGATGGGTCGGGCACGGCTTTGGTGATGGAGTTGGCCCGC
Source organism: uncultured Acidobacteriota bacterium (assembly GCA_963832265.1). GTDB lineage: Bacteria > Acidobacteriota > Terriglobia > Acidiferrales > UBA7541 > Palsa-360. The sequence goes on along the minus strand of CAWHTN010000017.1, from coordinate 741,165 downwards.
ATATTGAGTAGTCCAGAGATGCAGACCGAGCGCTCGATTCGTTTTATTTTTTGGAACAATGAGGAAACGGGACTGAACGGCAGCGCCGCCTACGTCGAGCAGCGCAAGGGCCTCCAAGGCAAGGAAGTCCCCCCGGGATCAGGAAATTATCCTGAACCCAGATGGCTCGGGATGATTCAGCACGACATCATGCTCTTCGATCATGGCATGCCGCGCGAGGATGGCACGGTGAGCAAGGAACAACGCCCCGAAGCGGACATCAACCTCGAATTCCAGTTGAATTCAAAATTCGCCGCGCAGTCGCAAGCGCTTGCCTGGGCGCTGGAGCAAGCGGATGAAAAGTACGCAACGGATTATCCGGCAACCATAGGCAGCCACATGACGAATACGGATTCGTCGTCTTTCATGAACGAAGTTGCCGCGATCAGTGTGCGGGAAAACGAGCGCGGCACCGAGATCGGCAACGGCTGGGACCCTCAGTGGCATCAGCCCACCGACCTTTATGCAACGTACAACGACAAGGATTTTCGTCTTGGTTTGAACGCGGCGCAGACGACGCTGGCGGCTACGGCGCAATTGGCCGGCGTAACTTTGAAAAAGATAATTCCCCCGGCTCGCTAAACAGGCTGCGGAATAAGTAGTTTATTTTGTCATTCCGAGCGAAGCGAGGAATCTCTCTTGGATTGAATCCCAGGAAAAGAGAGATTCCTCGCTTCGCTCGGAATGACAAAAGGAGTGGGGCACTTTTTTCGCAACCCGTAAAAGCTGCCTCGCGCTGCCAACTGCAACATTTCCCGATGGGGAACAGCCGTGGCCTGATAGAATTTGCTTCCACTCCCAATGAAATCATTCGAGCGAGCAACGGTTTTAGCCCCGTCCTCGGAGGGCGGCGCGCCTCCTTTAAGATCGACGGAAAACGAGCCCCGCCTTCGATACGCATGGTACGTAGTACTTATTTTGATGGTTTGTTACACACTTTCCTTTGTCGATCGGCAAATTCTTAGCTTGTTGGTGGGGCCGCTGAAGCGTGACCTCGCCATCAGCGATACCCGGATCGGGCTACTGCAGGGCGTCGCGTTTTCTCTATTTTATGGCCTGATGGGTTTGCCGCTCGGCCGGCTCGCGGACACTCGCAACCGGCGCAATGTGATTGTCGTGGGCATAGTCCTTTGGAGCTTCCTCACAGGCGCTTGCAGTGCTGCAAGGAGTTTCTGGTCGCTGTTCCTGGCCCGTATGGGAGTGGGTGTCGGTGAAGCGACTTTGTCGCCCTCGGCCTTTTCGATGATCTCGGACTATTTTCCGAAAGAAAAACTTGGCGGGGCGCTCAGCGTCTATTCCATGGGCATTTTCATCGGTTCGGGCCTCGCGCTGATCGCAGGCGGGTCGGTGGTGGACGCTGTGACGCGAATGCCCCCGGTTACGCTGCCTCTTCTGGGCGCAGTCGCCCCATGGCGTATCACGTTTCTGATCGTTGGCGCGCCTGGCCTGGCGATCGCTCTCCTGCTTTACACGGTGCGTGAACCCATTCGGCGCCAGCTGATGCGGGCATCGGACGGTACCCCAGTTCGTTTGCGGATCCATGAAGTTGTCGTGGAGTTGAGAAAGCGATGGCAGTCGTTTCTGGGGATATCCGTAGGGATGGTCTTCCAGTCGATGGGCGCCTATGCTTTTTTTGGCTGGGCCCCTGCATTTCTACAAAGAATCCATGGATGGTCTGCCGGGCAGTCCGGCCGGGCCCTTGGTTTGATCATCCTTGTATTCGGATGTCTCGGAATGTCCGCCGGCGGCCGGCTGTGCGATCACTGGCAAAAGAAGGGTGTTTTGGAGGCCCCGCTTCGCGTTGCCGTAGTTAGCGCCATTGGGGCCGGAATTCTGTTTGCATTTGCAATGACGGCAAAACAAGCCGATTGGACATTGCTCCTGGTGGCTCCCGCGCTTTTCTTTCTCGCTCTCCCGATTGGGAGTTCCTATGCCGCCATCCAATTTATTTTCCCGAACCAGGTGCGAGGCCAGGTATCGGCTCTATTTCTTCTGATTCTTAATTTGGGCGGCCTCAGCCTGGGTCCCTTGTTGCCTGGACTCTTAAACGACTACGTGTTTCGAAACGAAAAAATGATCGGCGCCTCACTTGCCATCACGATTGGCTCAGCCTCCGCTTTGATGCTGCTTACGCTTCGAGCAACCTATCGACCATACCGGATCGACTACGAACGGATGCACGCCCGGCAATCAATCCCATAGGATCAGCTTGGGAGTTGCCGTTTTTCGTTTGTGACCGAGAGCATGTCGCGAGGCGAGTCGGGTTCTTGACCGAGTTCCTCTACCAACAAGGCGCAGTCGACAGTAGCAGCTACGGCGGAATTGGCTGCCGCGGCCGTGAGAAAGATCCATCCCCCGGCTCGTAAGATAGTCGCCTCGGGCTCGCCGAAACGGCAAACAAAAAAGTGAAGGGGTGCGGCACCCGCAAAAATCACTTACAATAGTCATGTAAAGTTCCGAGTATGGTTTGCGCGGCTTTGCTTCGGCGGCGAAAAATCAGAGTGAAGCCGCTCCTCGGAGGTTTTCAATGACACAAGATATCGGGAACGAAAAAAAGCAAGCTCACGAGTTGATTGAGCGTCTTCCGCCGACGCAGCTTTCCGCAGTCGTCGTTTTGCTCGAAGCCATGCTCGATCCGGCCGCCCTCGCCAATGCGCCCGCGGAAGAAGAGGAAATCACGCCCGAAACGGCCGCGGCACTGGACCGCGCCCGCGAGTCGCTTGCTCGGGGCGAAGGCATCCCTCACGAAGAGATCCTGCGCGAGTTCGGCCTGAGTAAATGACGGAACCGCCTGCCCCTCAGCGCATGGGGGTCCTCTGGTCGCCGGAAGCCCGCGCCGATCTCCGCGCCATCGATCGCGATCAGGTTCTGCAGATTCTCTACTGCATAAGTCGCTATCTTACAAATCGTATCGGTGATGTGAAAAAACTGAAGCCCCCGCTCACTGGCTTCCGTCTCCGCTGCGGCGACTATCGCGCGTTCTTCGATCGCAAGGACGACAACAACGTCGAAATCACAGCCGTCCGTCATCGGAAAGACGCTTACCGCTGACGCCCAATAAATTTCGACAGGCTGCAAAGCCTGGCCCAGCCGCTCACCTCGTTTCCACGCCGCCGGCGGGTTTCCTACCTCGAAATCTAACTGTGACTTCTTATCGAACATGTTGTCTCTCATTCTGGCACTTCCGCCACCTTGAATTCTGATGCCAGAACCCGAGCCACCAACGAGGCCTCTATAGTAAGCCTCGGCAGCCTTTCGAAACGCTTCATGGTTAAAAGGACCGGCGTAGCCGCGGGGTGGTGAGACCTCTAAGGATGCGATCTCAAAGCTGGAGCCCACGGTCTGCTTGATATCTGCGTACAGGTCGTTGTGTGTCTTCCCCTCTAATTCAAGTGTGAAGAAAACGCGCGAAACCATGTGCTCATCTGTACTGCCATAATCTTGGGAGTCTTGGATAAGCTTGTCGAAAACGACTCGTGCTTTTGCCATCGCTATCTCCATTCTTGGCGTTCGGCGACTGACCGAACAAGGCGAGTGGATTCAATAGGAAATCGAAACGGATATTGAGCCGGCACCGACCAGCCGGCCTCTACTTCAATCCTGCCTGCGCCAGCATCTCCAAAAACTGCCTTCGGGTGCGCATGTCGATCGACTGCGCGACCAGCTTTCCGTTGCGATCGTAAACGAAAGTTTTGGGGATTCCCTCGATCTGGAAGAGTTCGTTCACCTTTCGTCCCGGATCGAGCAGGATGGGATAGGTGACCTTTTGCTGCGCGATAAAGGGCTTCACTTTGCCTGCGTCTTCGTCGGAGATGGCCAGGATCACCAGGCCTTGCTCCTTGAATTGCTGATAGAGAGTCTCGAGGTCGGGCATTTCCTTGCGGCAGGGCGGGCACCAGGTGGCCCAGAAGTTCAACACCACGACCTTGCCGCGCTGCTCTTTCAAGGTCCATGTTTTTCCGGTCCATTCCTTCAGCGTGAAGTCAGCCAGTTCGCGGCGCTCGTTGTCCGCTTCAATTTTGGAGACGGCTACGGTGAATTGCGGGTCGTCCAACATTGCTTGCACGTGCTCGTAGCGCACGAGTTCGGCGAGTTCGACGTAGGGCCGGGGAGGCTGGCCCTTCTCTGCAGAAAGCGGCTGTTCGCGCAGCGCGGCGGCCAAGGTTGTCGCTACCTCCTGCAACATTTCGTGGCCGAAGTCTCCCTCGGTGGACAGCATTGCAAGACTGTTCGCCAGGCGCAGCTTATTCGGCGTCACAGGCAACTGGCGAATCTCAATCGCCAGATTTTTTGTGGTGCGCGCCCTGACGTCGTCCGGAAGCGAGCGAAGACCGCCGACCTGGTCCGCGATGGATTTTTCCTGTTCGCTCCAACTTATCTTCTGCTCCTGCGCGCGCAAAGACGCAGGGCGTGACAAGAATAATCCCGCTGCAGATAGACTGAAGCCGAAGGCAAAGGCAGCTGCAGCGGTCGCTCTGAGACTTGGATAGGGTCGAATCATTTTCATGGTTCGTTCGCCGAGACTTAAGAGCAAAGCCCGTCTTGCTTAAAGCTAACAACGACGGAAGTTAGGTTTGAGTGGCGCAGGCTTCAGCCTGTGGGGGTTAGTCCTTGCAGGCCCAAACCCCCACAGGCTGAAGCCTGCGCCACTCGGACCGCGAACGCAATTACCGAGATCGTTGCTATGTAATATTCGTCTGCGCGCTCAATGCGATTTTCCAGCCGTCCCCGCGGTTCAGAAACACGCGCAGATTCCAGCTGGTGGGTTTCGCGTTTGGATTTCGTCCCTGAAATGTCTGCATGATCACCACATTGCCAAACTCAAACATGCGCATGGACTGCACCGCGGAACCTCCGGAGCCGCCGTTCTCTCCGTAGAGTTTGCGTTGCTCGGATATTTCAACCACATGCTGCAACTTGGGCATGTCACTGCGCGGCGTGATGGTTTCGTGATTTTCGTCGGCATGGGCGGCCCAATCTTCCGGGTTCGGATGCCATTCATCGTTCTTCAAACGATACCAGGTGGCCAGGGCCCCTTCTTCCACCGGATTCTCGGGTTTGTAGGGCAGCGTCTTGCAGGGATTTTCGCAGTCTTTGTCCGCCTCGGTGGGAGGACCCGGAGCCGCCGTGTAATCGGGCCTCTCGGCGGGAATGGGGATGTTCAGAAAGACGAACGCCTGCCAGCCCGCGGGGTTCTTCACCCAGAGATGGGCAAAACGCTGGTTGTGGTGAACGCCCAAAACGCGCTCGACCTGGCCGAGAAAGTCCACGGTTCGAGCATCGATAGCGCCTTCGTTGTCGGCGGCGAACTGGGCCAGGTCCTCGAGGACTTGCGCCTTCGTGTGGATCTTGCCGTTCGCCTCGACCCACTGGAAGCGATCATCCAGAAGAGCGGCAACAGCCTTCGCGTCGCTCTTGCCGAGGGCGTCGGCCAAACTTTTGTCCGCCTGGCGGAACGCGGACGTTTCGTCGGCAGCGACAAGCGGCCTGCTCGATAGAGCAAGCAAGCCCGCGCCTAACAAGAGCCCGGCAGCGAATGTACACGTGCAGAAGCGTCTCATTGTATTCGTCTCCTTAGTGTTGGCGCCTGGTTGCATCATTCCAGCTATGGGGCCAGGCGAATGGGGGGTGAGTCCGTGCCTTAGCGTCATTTCCGTTGACGGACATCCACGGCCGGATGATACCACCACACTTGGGGAACGCCGAGAGGCACGTATAGCTTTGCCGGTCACAGGCCCCATTGCCCTCTTGGGGTGCCCGCGAAGAGTCTCCCTTGTGGATTCAAAGTAATATACAAATAGTTACTACATTTGACGAAGCGTGCCCCAATTGAGGGTAAACATCGGCGCGACACTTGATAGAATCCGGCAAGTAATATGGCCATTGGCCGAATACTGTACTAAATCGATTGGAGAACCCTCGTGCGAAAAACCCTTTCCGCGTCCCACCTGGCGTTGTGTGGTCTTTGCGTGCTTGGCCTTTTTGGCTGTAGCGGCAGCAGCCAATTTATGAACGCAGATTTGCCAGCGGGGCAGGCAGCGGCACAGCCAGTGGGACAGCCAATGGAACATTCCAATGGCATCGTGCAGGATTGGACCACCAGCCACACGCTCTTTCCGCGGGTTGGCGCGATCAATGCTCTGGTCGCCGTACAGCACGATCCCCGGGCGATCCTCAGTTGGCAGGCGGCGGAACGCGCGGATTTTCTCCGGGTAAGGGGCCCTCGACACTTCCTCCCTGTACAAACCGATGTCAACCGTGACTGGAGTATCAGTCTGGGAACTGGAGGAGTGGCGCCCAGCATGTACCCCGCAAAATTTACGTTCGACATTACCGCCGCGGCAAACTGTGCATCCGACTTCGCCGTGTTTCCCGTCAATGTAGCCGGCAGCGGAGCTCAGCCGAACATCGTGGCCTTCAACAATCTTTATAGTGGGACGATCCCCAGCAATGGCATTTGCAATCGAACCCCATCAGGAAGCGACACAGGAGTGGCGGCCACAACGTTCTGGTCGTACAACATCACGGCGGCCGGTGGTGTCGTCGCGACGTCTCCGACTCTTTCACTCGACGGAACCAAAGTCGCATTTGTCGAAACAGGATCGGGCGCCACGGCTCACTTCCACGTCCTGGCCGGGAAAAGTGGGGATGGGGTAAACGCAGCCAATCTACAGTCTGTCGCCTCGCCGGTATCCATTACAAGCGGCTTTTCCGCAACAACTCCGGCCGCGGGAGCCGTAACGGACCTGGCTCTGGCGACGGGAGCCACACAAAGCGACACGCTATCTTCGCCGTTTGTGGACTATACCAATGACCTGGCTTATGTCGGCAACGACTCCGGCATACTGTTCCGCATCAAGAATGTCTTTTGCACTACCGCCGCCTGCACAGGTGGCGGGTCGCCGGCCCCGAGCTTGGATACCACTTGGGGATCGAGCGGCGCGCTCACGATCGGAGGAACCTGCACGGGGAAACTTTCCGGCGCCGTCGTGGATGGTGGAACGGGAAATATTTTTGTGGGATGCGCGGATGGCAATATTTATGGTTTCACCTCCGCGGGTGTCGCACTCGCGAATCCTTCGCTCACAGTAGGCAATGGTTCAGCGACAGGAGGAGTTGTTGATCCTCCGATGATCGACGCGGTCAACCATTTCATTTATGGCGTGAGCGGCTCCTCCAGCGGAGGGACCTCCATTCTAGTCCAAGCCAGTACGACAAACTTGGGTTCCGTGGTTACGGCACCATTGGGTGCGGGCGGAGCCCACAATCTTCATTCCCCAGCGTTTAACAACGGGTATTTTACCAGCGTCAATCCCACCCATTGGCTCCTTTACGAATGGGCTCTAAACGGCGCCGGCAATAACATCATGCTTTACGGGGCAACCTTCGCTGCCGGTCACGTCATGAATGGTGGGACCCCGGCGAATACCATTCAAGTTGGTGGTTCCACTCCTGTCGAGTTCTCACCCCTTACCGAACTTTTGAACGGGGCCAACGATCAAGTCTTCGTAAGCGGGATCACGGCTGCAGTGCCGAATTTTATTGAATATGACATGAACGCTTTCCTTGCCTTGTTCCCGAACAGTTTTCCTCCTAGCGGAGCGACTGGTGCGACAACATCGGAGTCGGGCGGGACGAGTGGAATGATCGTGGACAATACTAGCGCCTCGGCGCAGGCTTCCAGCGTCTATTTCGGCAATCTGGGCTCCAACACGGCCGTGAAGTTAACGCAGAGCGGCTTGAACTGACCGCCGCTCTCAAAGAACTGACTGATAACGAAGTACAGCAGCCATCGTTGAAACAGCATGTTTGCTGCTGGCCGGCAAGCATTTCACCTTTGATCCGAGTGATAATCACGAACAAGTGAGAAATGAGTGGTACTTTAGGGCAAAAATTTGTCCTTCGATTCCCTGGCGCTCCGAAAACCTCTCCTCCTGGGTTGGGAATTCACCGGATGTGACTGAAAACAAAGACTTAATTCTGACCTTCCGCGCTCCCAACGGAAGGATAATTGCTCTTCCACCCTCCGATGTATTCTCATCCCCAGAGGAATAGGCGAAGTTTGTTCGGAGAGGCGATGGCTCTTCGTGTCTCAAGGGATGTTCAGACCCACGGCAGGCTTCTCTCTCGGAAGGGCCTGGCAAGGCAAACAGCATGAGCACAAAGATTGGAAACGTGAACACCCACTTGCCGCCCTCCGGTACTCCCCTGACCGAGCGCGAATATCAGTCGCTCGTCATTGACTTTAACAACTCTGCCGTGGCGTACCCCGCTGACAAGACGATCATCGAGCTGTTTGAGGCGCAGGCGGGGAGAACTCCCAACCAGACGGCATTGGTGTTCGAAGACCAGAGGTTGACGTACAGCGAACTCGATCGTCGCGCGAGCATACTCGCGCATCACCTGAGAGGGGTGGGGGTTGGGCCGGATGTGCTTGTAGGGCTTTTTGTGGAGCGCTCCGCCGAGATGATGGTGGGCTTGCTTGGCATCCTGAAAGCCGGCGGCGCTTACGTGCCCATGGATACCGCATTTCCTCAAGAGCGGATCACCTTCATGCTTGCGGATGCGAATGTGAAGGTCCTGTTGACGCAAACCAGCCTCGTGACAAGTCTGCCAGCCGGGGCCGCCCAGGCCGTTTGCCTGGACACCTTCGATTGGAACTCCTCGGAAAGCCCGGCGCAAAGTGATGCTCGCGTGCGTCCGGAAAACCTTGCCTATGTGATTTATACCAGCGGCTCGACGGGCCGTCCCAAGGGTGTTTGTATCGAACACCGGAACATTGTCAATTATGCCTTCGGGATAGCCGACCGGTTCCAGTTCAGCCCCGGCATGAACCACGCGACCGTATCAACCATCGCCGCGGATCTTGGCAACACTGTCATATTTCCGGCCTTAGTCACCGGCGGCTGCCTGCATGTCATCTCGCAAGTGAGAGCAGAGAACCAGGCGATGCTTTCGGAGTACTTCCAGCGAGAGAAGATTGACGTCTTAAAGATCGTTCCCTCGCATCTGGCGGCGTTGCAGACGGGAAAAAACCCGGAGCAAGTTGTGCCCAGGAGCCGCCTAATCGTAGGCGGTGAGGCGTCACAGCTGGATTGGATCGAGCGACTTCGCCGCCTGTCACCGAACTGCGAGATTTACAACCACTACGGCCCAACGGAAACCACGGTCGGGGTGCTGACGTACCATGTGGGCGCGCAGCTACCCAGCACACCGACCGGCAAGCTCCCATTGGGAAAACCTCTTCCGAATAGCAGGGCTTACATCCTCGATGAGAATCGGCAGCCGGTGCCTGCTGGCGTTCCGGGTGAGCTTTACATTGGTGGCCGTGGGGTGGCGCGCGGTTACCTCAACCGGCCTGATCTAACCGCTGAGAGATTCATTCCTGACCCATTCAGCAATGATCCTGGCGCGAGGATGTATCGCACGGGCGATCGCGCGAGGCATCTGCCGGACGGGAACCTTGAGTTTTGCGGCCGTATCGACCATCAGGTCAAAATTCGCGGATACCGTGTCGAGCTCGGCGAAATCGAAGGAGCCTTGCGCGAGCAGGGCGGCTTGCGGGACGCAGTCGTGTCGGCGTATGAAGATGAATCCGGCAACAACGAGTTAGTCGCTTACGTTTTGCCGAAACGAGCGAATCAATCTCTTTGGGGAAGCAAAGCTCTCTACACCTTGCCTGACGGCTTGCCAGTCGCGCATTTGAACAAGAACGAGACGTCCTACATCTACAAGGAAATCTTCGTTCTCCAAGCCTATCTCCGGCACGGAATCACGATCCGCGACGGCGACTGCATCGTCGATGCGGGCGCCAACATTGGCATGTTCACCGTGTTTGCCAGCCGCCTCGCCAGGAACTTGCGAATCGTTTCTTTTGAGCCCAACCCCGCCGCCTATGCCTGTTTGAAGGCCAATGCTGAAGCGTGGGGCACGGGCGTGAGATGCCTTCCGATGGGTCTCTCGCGCGAAAACAAAACTGCGGAGATGACTTTCTTTGAAGGGTTTTCACTGTTGTCTGGATTTTATGCGGACGAAGCGACGGAGCGCGAAGTGGTCAAGACGTATGCGCTCAACCAGGAGTCTGAAGCGGGAAGCAGCGGGGAAATTGCCGCTGAAATCGGGAAAATGCTCGAGGACCGGTTTCATGCCAAGACAGAAACCGCGCAACTGCGAACCCTGTCCAGCGTGATCGCGGAAGAGGGTTTGGAACGCATCGATCTGCTGAAAATCAATGTTGAAAAGAGCGAGTGGGACGTACTGCAAGGAATCAGCGCCGGGGATTGGCCCAAGATTCGCCAACTGGTCATCGAAGTGGACCAAAAGGGAAACCTGGAGCCTATCACCACGCTGCTCGAGAAGCTGGGCTATGACGTTCTGGTCGAGCAGGACCCGCTGCTTAGAAAAACAGAATTGTGTTACGTGTACGCTATTCGGCCGTCCGCGGCGAGCCGCCTCTTGCGGCAGGAATCTGGCGAAGGGCATGTCCGCTCCCTGCCGCCTGTGAACGAAGAAGTTTTGACGCCTGCAAGCCTGCGCAAATTCCTGAAAGACCGGCTGCCGCAGTACATGGTCCCGTCGCAATTTGTGCTGATGGAAAAGTTTCCGCTGACGGCGAACGGCAAGATCGATCGCCAGGCGTTTCCCCGGCCCGCTCACGAAAATATACAGCCGATAGGCGAATTCGTCAGGCCACAGACCGAGACCGAAAAAGCCCTGGCCCTGATTTGGTCCGAGCTGTTGAAGGTCGACAACGTCGGGATCCACGACGATTTCTTCGATTTGGGCGGCCACTCCTTGCTGGCCATCCGGGTGGTGTCGCGCATTCGGGACGTATTCGGCGTGGACATTACTTTCCAGACCTTATTTCAAAATCCCACGATTGCCGGTCTGTCCAAGGTAATCACCTCGGCGAAGAGTTCGGGAAGTGTTCAGCGCATCGAGCACCGCAAGCCGTCCGGCCCGGCTCCGCTTTCCTTCGCGCAGGAACAACTCTGGTTCCTGAACCATCTCAGCCCCGGCAGCCCTGTTTACAACATGAATGATGTTGTCGACTTCCGCGGAGAGTACAACGCGGGTGCGATGCGCAAAGCCATCCAGGAATTGGTCCGCCGCCATGAAATTCTGCGGACGGAATTCTCCCACAACAGCGGACAACCCGAGCAGATCATCCTGCCGGAGATGGACCTTCCGCTCGTGGAACTGGACCTCGGTTCTCTTCCGGAACAGGAACGCGAACGGGAATGGACCCGCGTGGTGCGCGAGCAGGGACGAAAGCCGTTCGAATTGTCTCAGGCCCCTCTGCTTCGCGCGACGATGGTTCATCTGTCTTCTCGCCATCACCGGCTGCTGATTACTACCCATCACATCCTCGCGGATGAATGGTCGATGGAAGTGGTTCACCAGGAACTCAAAAGACTTTACGAAGCTTTTTCACCTGGGCGGCCGTCTCCTCTTCCCGATCTGCCCATCCAATTTGCGGATTTTGCCGTCTGGCAACGGGAATGGCTGAAGGGAGAAGTGCTGGAGAGCCAGACTTCTTACTGGAAGAAAGAATTGGCTGGGGCGCCCTCCATCCTGGAACTGCCCACCGACAAACCGCGTCCCGCCACACAAAGCTTCCGTGGGGCCACGGAGACTTTTCAAGTGCCCGGAAAGCTGCTGGAGCAACTGAAAACTTTGTCCCGGGAACAGCAAGCCACATTGTTTATGGTTCTGGAAGCCGCCTTCATGGCTTTGCTGCACCGCTACACCGGCCAGGACGACATCGTCGTAGGGACGCCGATCTCCGGCAGAACGCACAGCGAGACCGAAAACCTGATCGGCTTGTTTCTGAACACGTTGCTTTTGCGAGCGAAATTCACTGACCGCCAAAGTTTTCAGTCTCTCGTGCAACAAGTGCGGGAACGCGCCCTGGGCGCCTACGCTCATCCCGACCTTCCGTTCGAAAGCCTGGTGGCTGAACTCGCGCCGGACCGCGATCCGAGCCGCATGCCGCTGTTCCAGGTGATGTTCATTCTCCACAACTCGGAAGGCGTCTCCCAGGTTTCCAAGGTGTCCGGCAATCGGGAGCTCGAGACGGGCACCTCGAAGTTCGATTTGACGCTGATTCTTTCCGAAAACGAGAAGGGCCTCGATGGACTGATCGAGTACAGCACCGATCTATTCGAACCGGCCACGATCCGGCGCCTTGCCGGCTACTACTCGAGGCTTCTGGAAGCTGGCGTTGCCAATCCGGAGCAGAGCATCTCCGAATTGCCGATGCTGCCTGACGCCGAACGCCGGCAATTGCTGGTGGACTGGAACGACACGGCTGCGGAGCTACCCGGGAAAAATCTTTGCCTGCACCAGGTGATCGAAGCGCAGGCTGCGCGAACGCCGGATCAGGTGGCGCTGGTGTTCGACGAGCAGGAGCTGACCTACGGCAAACTCAACTTCCGGGCAAACCAACTCGCACATCATTTGAAGGGGCTGGGCGTCGGTCCCGACGTGCTCGTGGGGCTTTACGTTCAGCGATCCATCGAGATGGTGGTGGGGATGCTGGGCATACTGAAGGCGGGCGGGGCCTATGTGCCGATTGATCCCAGCTACCCCAGCGCGCGCATTGCACTGGTGATTGAAGATTCGCAACTGGGTTTCATCCTCACGACGGAACAGATTCGCGCAGCCCTGCCGGCCAGCCCCGCGCGCATCATTTCGCTCGACGGCGACGCCGGCGCGATCGCGGCACAGAGTCCGGCCGCGGCGCCTCCATCCGCCAACAAAAATAATCTGGCCTACGTCATCTACACTTCGGGTTCGACGGGCAAGCCCAAAGGGGTGATGGTCGAGCACCGCAACGTCGTCAATTTCTTCGCCGGCATGGACCGAATCCTCGGCGTCGAGCCCGGTACTTGGCTGGCTGTGACCAGCATTTCCTTCGACATCTCGGGGCTCGAACTGCTCTGGACGCTCACGCGCGGATTCAAGGTCGTGATTCACGGCGAAGGAAACACGGACAAAATCCCGGCGGAAATCCTGCGTCATGGCGCCACGCATCTGCAATTGACGCCGTCCCTGCTTCGCGCGCTGACTTCCGATCCGCCGTCCCTTGGTGCGCTCGGCAAATTGAAAAAGATCCTGGTCGGCGGCGAGGCGCTGCCTGCTTCGCTCGTCGCTTCTCTTCGCCAATCATTTACCGGCGAGATCTACAACATGTACGGGCCAACCGAGACGGCAATCTGGTCCACCGTGTATCGCGTCGAGGAACAGCGAAGCAGCATTCCCATCGGCAAGCCGATTGTGAACACGCAGGTCTACGTTCTGGATTCTCAGCTTCAGCTCGTTCCTCCCGGTGGAATCGGCAATCTCCTGATCGGAGGGGACGGGGTCGTCCGCGGATATCTGAACCGGCCCGAATTGACGGCGGAGCGATTTGTCAGCGACCCGTTCCGCCAGGAAGGCAGGCTCTACCGCACCGGGGACCTGGCGCGATTCCTGCCGGATGGGAATCTGGAGTTCATGGGCCGCGCGGATTTCCAGGTGAAAATTCGCGGATTCCGAATCGAGCTGGGCGAAATCGAGACGACCCTCGAGCAACAGCCGGGGATCGAGCAGGCTGTCGTTGTGGCGCGCGAGGACCATCACGCGGACAAAATTCTGGCCGCCTTTTTTGTGGCCAAAGCGGGCAGCTCCGTGAACACGGACTTGCTGCGCGGCGCGCTTGAAGCGGCGCTTCCGAGTTACATGGTGCCGACTCACTTCATCCAACTGAATACTCTGCCCCTTACTGCGAATGGAAAGATCGATCGAAACGCTCTGCCGACCATTTCACTCCCGTCCAATATTTCCACTGAAGCCGGCGAGGATCCGCGCGGCGAGTTCGAGCAGGTTCTCGCGAAGGCCTGGGCCGAAGCGCTGGGCCTGAAACGCATCTGCCGCCAGGACAATTTCTTCCGTTTAGGCGGCCACTCCCTGGCGGCATTGAAAATTGCCTTCAAGTGCCAGCAGGAATTCCAGTTGGATTTCCCGCTCCAGATGTTTGTGCAGTATCCCGTGCTCAGCGAGCAGGCCAAGCGGCTGGAAGAGATGCTGGTGGAGCAGGCCGATGCGAGCGTGCTGGAGGACTTGCTGTCGGAGGTAATTAAGAACAGGGAGCTTGCATAATAGCTGATTGGTAATATAATGGGGCCAATCGGCCCCCCGTCGGATTGAGGTAAAACAAGCCCGTGAGTCTGGCAAGTAAATTAGATAGCCTTACCCCGCAAGAACGGACGCAGCTCGCTCTGCGTTTGTCCCTGGCCAAGCGGCAAGCCGCCTCGAAAAAGGACGCAGGTCTGCCCGCGGTTCAGCCGGATGAGCGGAATCGCTTTGAACCGTTTCCCCTCACCGATCTCCAGCAAGCCTATTTGATCGGCCGGTCGGAGGGAATTGAGCTGGGCAATATTTCCTGCCACGGCTACGCCGAAGTGGATATGGAAGATTGGGACAGGGAACGTTTCCAATCCGCGCTGCAAAAAATCATCGACCGGCATGAGATGCTCCGGTGCATCGTTTTGCCGGAGGGCCGCCAGCAGATACTTCCTTCGCCGCAGAAGTACGAAATCAAAGTAAACGATTTACGCAAGCAGGATGCGGCCGCGACCGCTGCACGGTTGGACTCCATCCGCGCCCGGATGTCCCATCAAGTCCATTCGTCGGATCAGTGGCCCCTGTTTGAGTTTTGCGTATCCCTGCTGGACGCAAAAATCAGCCGGCTGCACATCAGCACCGATTTGCTGATTGGCGACGGGCGCAGCTTCGAAATTGTGTTTCAGGAACTGATGCAGCTTTATCGAAATCCCGAAGCAAGTCTCCCGCCGATCGATCTTTCCTTCAGGGATTACCTTCAGGCGCTCACATCTCTGGAACAGACCGACGTATTTCGCGAGTCGCGGAAATATTGGACCAAGCGTATCCCGACGCTGCCGCCCTCGCCGGAACTGCCGCTGGAGAAGAATCCCGCTTCGATCACCCGGCCGGAATTCAAGCGCCGCTCCGCGTGCGTGGACGCTGCGGTCTGGCGCAAGCTGAAAGAAAAGGCCGCGCAATTCCATTCGACGCCTGTCGGCACTTTGCTGGCGGCCTATGCGGAAGTGCTGGCGATTTGGAGCAAAAACCCGCGTTTCACGATGAACCTCACTTTGTTCAACCGGCTGCCCTTGCATCCGCAATCGAATTCCATCGTCGGCGACTTCACGTCGGTAAATTTGCTGGAGGTGGATAATTCCACGCCGCCGACCTTCGCGGCGCGCATGCAACAGCAACAGGAAAAGCTTTGGCAAGATCTGGATCATCGTTACTTCAGTGGAATTCAGGTGATGAGGGACCTGTCGCGCTTTCAGCGCGTCGGACCGACGGCCATCATGCCCGTCGTTTTCACGAGCCTTTTGAATCTTGGCGATCAAGGCGATGGACTGACTTGGTCCAGCCGGCTCGGCAAGTGTGTCTATGCCATCACGCAGACGCCCCAGGTGTATCTCGACTTTATGGTGTACGAGGAAAAGGGCGCCCTGCAGATCAACTGCGATGCGGTGGAAGAGCTTTTTCCCGCTGGTCTGTTGGACGATATGTTTGGAGCGTATCAGCGATTGTTGCACGATCTGGCCGCGGACGATTCCGCCTGGCAGCGAACGCTCGCGGAAAATGCGCGGCGCTTGATCCCGGCTGCGCAAATCGCTTTGCGTGACGCTGCGAACAACACGGCAGCGCCCCTGACCGGCGATTTGTTGCACACTCCCTTTCTCAATCAAGTGGCGGAACGTCCCGAGCAGTTGGCCGTCTGCACGCCCAATCGGCGTCTCACCTACCGCGAGGTCTACCGCTACGCTTGCCGGATCGAACAGGAATTGCTGCGTTGCTCGGTAAAACCGAACGATCTCGTCGCCGTCATGATGGAGAAGGGTTGGGAGCAGATCGTCGCGGTTCTGGGATTCATTTTGCGGGCGCAGCGTACCTCCCCATCGATCCTGAATTGCCGGCGGAACGCCAGCGTTTCCTGCTGGAGCACGCGAACGTGAAAGTGGCATTGACCCAGTCCGGCGTGCGAACGCGCCTGAGCGTGCCCGCATCCGTCGAAGTGTTCGAGGTCGATCAACTGAAGCCGGCGGACGAGTCCGCGCCATCGGACCGGCGGCGGCAAAAACCGGAAGACCTCGCCTACGTCATTTACACTTCGGGGTCCACCGGAGTTCCCAAAGGCGTGATGATCGACCACCGCGGCGCGCTGAACACGGTGCTCGACATCAATCAAAGATTTGGAGTCGGCCCGCAAGACCGGATCCTCGCCGTTTCCCGGCTCAGCTTCGATCTTTCGGTGTACGACGTGTTCGGATTGTTGGCGGCGGGCGGAACCGTTGTGATGCCTGCCGCGGATCTTGCCTACGATGCCAACCACTGGGCCGAGTTAATTCTTGCGGAGAGAGTCACCCTCTGGGATACGGTGCCCGCGTTGCTGCAATTGCTCGTGGATCAGGCCGGAAAGCCCGAACTGCTCGGCGCTTCCTTGCGACTCGTCATGATGAGCGGCGACTGGATTCCTCTGGGTTTGCCGGACCAGATTCGTCGCGTGCTGCCCAAAGTGAACGTCGTCAGCTTGGGCGGGGCGACCGAGGCGTCGATCTGGTCGATCCTGTTTCCCGTCGGGAAAGTGGATCCGAATTGGAAGAGCATTCCCTACGGCAAGGCCATGCGCAACCAGAGTTTTCATGTGATGAATCCGGTTTTTGCGCCGTGCCCGACGTGGGTGCCGGGACAGCTCTACATCGGCGGGGTGGGGCTCGCGAAGGGATACCTGCACGACGAACAAAAAACCAATGCCAGCTTTGTCGTGAATCCCGCAGACGGCGAGCGATTGTACAAGACCGGAGACCTCGGGCGATTCCTGCCCGATGGCAACATCGAGTTTCTAGGCCGGGAAGATTTTCAAGTCAAGGTGCAAGGCTACCGGATCGAACTGGGAGAGATTGAAGCGCGGCTGCAGGAGTATGCGGGAGTGGATTTGTGCATCGTGATCGTTCGCGAGGACACTCCCGGGGAGAAGCGACTGGTTGGATACACCGTGGCCAAGCCGGGAATGTCGATTGATCCGGATCAAGTGAAAGAGCATCTGCGCGGGAAGCTGCCGGAATACATGGTTCCCGTGGCCATTGTGGTCCTGGACCGTTTGCCGCTGACGCCCAACGGAAAAGTCGATCGAAAGGCTCTTCCGGCGCCGGCGCGCTCGACGGCGGAAGCGGGTCCGACGTCGGGCATATCCCGGGATTCGCTCGATCTGCAACTGATGAAACTTTGGGAAAAAGTTCTGAACGTCCGGCCCGTTGGCTTGCGGGACAACTTCTTCGATCTTGGCGGGAATTCGCTGGTCGCCGTCCGTCTCTTCTCGGAGATGCGGAAATTGTTTGGCCGCAGCTTCCCGTTGTCAGTTCTATTTCAGGCGCCCACGGTGGAAAAACTGGCGGACATTATCCGGAAAGGCGGCTGGTCGCCGCAGTGGATTTCTCTGGTCCCGATCCAGCCGGGAGGAAGCGAACCGCCATTCTTCTGCGTGCACGGAGGCGGCGGCAACGTCCTCATCTACCGCGAACTGGCGAGCCATCTCGGCGCCGACTACCCATTTTATGGCCTGCAGGCCCGGGGACTCGACGGCAGCAACGACTACCTGACCACGACCGAGGCGATGGCCGAAAGTTATTTGCGCGAGATCCGCGAATTGCAGCCGGAAGGGCCCTATTACCTCGGCGGGTTCTGCATGGGCGGACAAGTGGCCGTTGAAATCGCGCAGAGGCTGGTCCGGGACGGCGAGAAAGTGAATCTGCTGTTCGTGATCGACACGCATAATTTCAACGGAGTTCCTCCGCAATTCACCCTGAAAGAAAAAGTGGGGAACCTGGGACTGAAGATCATATTTCATTCCTCGAACATCTTGCAGCTGAGCCTCAAAAGCCAGATCGCCTACTTTACGGAAAAATCGAAGATCGCCCTGCGCAGGGAAATCGAACGATGGAGGATCAAGATCGTCCATCTCTTCAAGCTGAATCCGCACCGGGACGTGGTCATTGGGACCGAGGAAGAATTTGTCGAGGACATCAACGATCGCGCGTTCCTGGCCTACAAACCGGTTAGCTATCCGGGCAAAATGACGATCTGCAAGCCGCGAAGAAATTATTCCTTCTTGCGCGATCCGTTCAACGGCTGGGGCGGAATCGCCGACGGCGGTTTGGAGATCATCGAGTTGCCCTCCGACCCGGGCGGCATCTTCCTCGAA
Source organism: uncultured Acidobacteriota bacterium (assembly GCA_963832265.1). GTDB lineage: Bacteria > Acidobacteriota > Terriglobia > Acidiferrales > UBA7541 > Palsa-360. The sequence goes on along the minus strand of CAWHTN010000017.1, from coordinate 722,846 downwards.
CCTTACGTGCAAACGCTGGCCGAGAAACTCAAGGAGCAAATCGATCAGGCCGCGGCCGTCGGCGCCGAAGTTCATGATCCGCCGGAAGCAGTAATGAAGTAAGAGTCAAGCTGGGTATTGAGCGGAATTGGCAGAAAAAAAGAACGCAAAAAAATTAGTTAGGCGCCCACGGCACTGGCTTCCGTGGCTTTGGAGGAAAAGATTCCCTCGGCGGGCTGCAGAACCTGAATCTGAACCAATTTCAAAGATTGGAAAGATTGCGGGGATGAGTTTCTTGCCTTGAAATTCTCGCTGGGAATCCCGGTCCGCGCATAGGATTTTTCGCAGTCTTGGTAAGAAGGTCCTCGCATATTTCCTTCCAGGTAAGCCAGCCCCGGACAGCGCGTGCAGGTTGCGCCATGCGTGCACTGGGAGCAAGAGGGCATGTCCCGCAGCGTGATGGACCGAACTTCCTTGAGCTGTGGCGAATCGCGCCAGATGTCCACAAACTTTGTACTGCGCACGTTGCCGCTGGGCAAAGGAAACTGGACACAAGGATAAACATCTCCGTAGGGAGAGACGTAGCAAGCCGTGTGGCCCGCGCTGCAGGGCAGCATGTCCAAAGCATCTTCGTCAACGCCTTGTGGCGGCGCGCAAAATTCCTCGACGTTTCCGACCAGCGCGATGTCGCGGAAAACTTCCCGCAAGGCAGTCTTGTCCACATTCAATTCGAGAATGGACCTGTCCCCGTCCATCATGGGCGTAATGGTCGGGTCGAGAGTGCATTGCGCGCCCAGTTCGTTCGCCAGCGCCCTCACGCCGGGATAATCCTGGGCGTTTTGGACCATGAGCACATTGGCCATGGTGACGTGCAAGCCCACCGTCCGCAATAAACGCACCGCTTCGATCGTCTGCCGGAACGAGCCGGGCATTTTCGTAATGGCGTCGTGCACCTCGGCGCGATGCGAATACACGCTGATCTGCACCGATTCCACGCCCAACGCACGGATGCGCTCGGCTTCCTTCTTGCGGATCAGAACTCCGTTGGTCTTAAGTTTTATGCTGAACGTCCGGGCGTGCGCGTGCTCCAGGATCTCGAAAAAATCCTTGCGCATCATGATCTCGCCGCCGCTGATGGTGAGAAAGAAAACTCCGGCATCCGCCATCTGGTCGAGAAGGCCCTTGATTTCCGCGGTGTTCATCTCTCCGTGATCGTCGTGGTCGAGGTAACAATGAATGCACCGCTCGTTGCAGCGATAGGTCAAATCCAGTTGCACGCTGAGCGGAATATTTAATTTGAGGGCCTTGGCGGCCATTTCCGACATTAAGCCGCTCATTAACCCTCCTTGCGCGAACCGTTCGAGCGCGCCAGCGGCTGGTCGGAAAGCAGCAGAATGCCGTGTTCCGCCAGATTCTCGACGAGCGCTTCCGCATCTTTCATGGCCACTTCCGGCGCGATGTCATATTGCGCGCAAATTTTATTCGCGACGATCTGGTCGAGCGGGGTCACGCCGTCCGCCGCATCCCAGATGACCGAAGCCACTTCGTCCAGGGTAAACAAAGTGGAATTGGTTGCGGACATGACCATCGTTTCATCGCCCAGCGCGCGCGCGGCGATGGCCGTGCTTCGAGCCACATAACGAGAATTGTTCATACGATTAGCTCCCAGACAGAGGTATCGGGCACAAACGTCAGCCGGCGGACAGGAATGTGGCTGACGAAATCGAATGCCGAATCGAAAACCAATTTCACAAACTCAGGATCCCGCGCAAAGAACAGGATGTTTCCCAGCAACCCGCGCACGGCATCGGCGCCAACGATCGGCTCGATTTTGTTTTTCGGACCTTTGGCGAGCAGGTACAAAGCCTCGATGGGCGCTTGCAGGTTTTCTCCCACCCGCGCCAGTTCACCGAAAAACGGCGTCCCCACCGCGGAGTACCGGCCGTTCCGCCGGGTCACATAGGAAATCTCGTCGGTCAGAAGCGCGGCGTCGGGAGGGGCCAGCCGTACCATCGTGGTCTTGCCGGCGCCGGAGACGCCGGAAAATAGAAACGCGCGGCCGTTGCGTATGGCGCTCGAAGCGTGCAAAAGGAATCCGCCCTCGCGCGCAAGCAGGAGCGTATGCACGATGCGCAGCACGGAATCGAGCGAGTAGGGATTGCTGGTCTGCTGGATGCGCCCGCGCGCGGTGGACGGATTCCACTCGGCGCGAAAATCCCCGCGCTTCATCAGCCAGCGCCCGGAATCCCAAGTCACGTTCACGTCCTCGTCCTGGGATACGGCGCCCGGCGGGGCCAATTCAATTTCAAAATCGAAACCGGCGTCGTTCGGGGAACCCACGTAACCGGCATAGCGCTCTTCAATCAGGCGAAGGAAATCGGGACTGTCGCAGCGCAAACGTATGGGAAGGCCGCCGATCTCGACCACCACGCTGGAACTCTGCGCCACAGCCGTCATGCTTGGCACTTGGCCCTCCTGAGGAAAAGATTCCGCCAGCCTGCGGCGAGCCACAGATAGAGATACGTCACGCGATCGGAAGACTGAAGCAGGCGGACGATCAGGCGGTTCGGCTCATGGGCCGGGAGTCCGACTTTTTGATTGTCACGCTCGATGGAAACGAGGCGCCCCAGCAACTCAGGCTCAGTAACGGGAGGATCCTCGTGACGCAGACGGTCGCCGCGAGTGATCAGGCACGATTCCTCGGGACGGCCCGTGGTGGCCACAACTTTTCGGTCCACAACCCGATGGACAAACAATCGTCCCTTCTGCAAAAACAGCACGACCTCTCCCGCGGAAATTTCATGAAGGCTGGCCCGCTGAATCAAAACCAAATCACCTGGAAGAATGGAAGGCACCATGCTCGTGCCAAAGACGCGAAGACGAACCTCGCCAAATGCGCGGACAACTTCCTCTGCCAATCCGCACGCCAGCTCAATCGAAGCATTCCCTTGAATGTCCGCGCGCATTTTCAGCGGCTGACTACGAAGCCTTCATGCTGACTTTGCAGGAGCTTTGCGTGCTGGAAATTTTGCCGCACGAAAGCGCCGAGACCTCGAACACGGACTCGAATCTTACCGATGGCGTCTTGTACGGTTTCTTTGCTCGCCGCCTGCTCAGTTGTTTTCTCGTTTGAAGTGTCTTGGTAGTTCAACGGTCCCTCCCCTTGTGCGATACAGCGAATGCCTCGCTCGCAAAGGCTGCCTGTTCGCCCTCATCTCAAACTGGCGGCATCAGTTAGCCACAGCAAATATAATTTGGGAGTAGCCCGCATACCCCGATTTTGTGGAGACGTGATGCGTTAAGCGTTAACCCTCAGGAACTTCCGGCTTGGAGCGTCCGGACCGGCAGGACGACCGTCCGCCCCAGAAGCCATAAAAACCTTGAATTTGGCAGAATTCGAAGGGTTTGACTGCCTGCACTCTCACTTGCAGTCGAATGGAGAAGAGATAAGGAGTCCCGGGTATCTGATAGAAAAGAATGGTCGGGGCGAGTGGATTTGAACCACCGGCCTCCTGGTCCCGAACCAGGCGCGCTAGCCAGGCTGCGCTACGCCCCGACGACACGCACTCGGGCGCGCCAAAAAGACGGCCCGAGTGGAATGTTCAGGATAGCATAGCTCTCCGTTTGAGCCTAGAGTGCGGCGGGCTTGGTCGAATGGTGTTTGGTCTTTATCGCTCGTCCGCCGCGGCGGACGGGCATCTGCTTGAATCTGCAATGCCCGCCTAAAGGCGGCCTCTACAAAACCCACCAGGCATCCGGGCGCCGCGGCTGAATTCAGGCGCTGTGTTATAGTAAATTCCGCGACGCAGAAATTTTCCGCATCCAGCAATTGATTTCTAAAACCGGGAGAGACACGAGCGGTTGCTCGTGCACACCAAGATGGCATTGATGGAACGGATCCAGAAAGATTTGACCGCGGCGATGATGTCGAAGGACGAACTGCGCCTGAGCGTGCTGCGCATGGTCAAGTCCGCGCTGAAGTACAAAGAAATTGAGAAAGTTCGTCCGCTGGAAGACGCCGAGGCTCTGCAAGTACTGCAAACCCTTATGAAGCAGCGGCGCGAGTCGGTCGAGCAATTTGCCAAGGGTGGACGCCAGGATCTCGCCGACAAGGAAACGAAGGAAATTGGCATTCTCGAAGCCTACTTGCCCGCGGGCGCTTCCGATTCCGACATGAACGCGGCGATCGAAGCCGCCATTGTGGAAACCGGCGCGAACTCGCCCAAAGCGATGGGCGCGGTAATCAAAGCGGCAAAAGCGTGGCTCGCGGGCAAGACAGTGGATGGGAAAACGCTATCCGACCGCGTGAAAGAGCGGCTGTCCAAAATGGCGTAAAGACAAGTTGAGAGTTGACAGTTAAGAGTTGAGAATGAATTTTTAGGCTGCGGTTACTCCGATTTCCAAGCAGTTACAATCGCTCTCATATCGACTTTTTAGCTTCTCTTCCGTATCCTCCCTTGATGCCTTTGCCGGAGACGATCCCCGTTCGCTACACGGAGGAAGAAGCCGGGTACGTCACCGTGCGTCCTCTCGTGCGGCAGACGTTTCGGCTGGACGAACTTCTCGACATGATTCTCAGCGTGGCGGGGAAAGACGCGGCGCGCGTCCGGCAACTTCTGCATTCCGGCACGGTCGTCTATCATTTTTACCGGTATTCCTGGGCTGGATTTGACGCGGACGAAACGGAACTTGCCGCCGCTCTCGCGCGGTTTCCGGACGCCGATCCCTCACGCCCATTTTCCGCAAGCCAGTGCACGAATGCAGTATTTGACGACGCCGGCGCAAATCCGAGGCACCTGCTGGATCTGGATCGGGAATCCGCTTCCAAGCGGCGCTTATTTCTGGGAGAAAGTTTCTGGGAGAGCCTTCTGGAAATTGCCGTGGAAGAGAATCCGGCGTATCAGAAATATTCTTACAGCCGTCGTGCGGACCTCTACCGCCTCGATCTGGACGCGGAAAACGCTGCGCGGATCGAAGACGCGGCGAATCGGCTGGCCTCCGGAAAACTGCGCTCCGCGTTGCGCGTGTTGCCCAGCGCCGCGTGCATTCAGTTCGTCTGCCCGCGGTAGGCAAGTAGCACAGGCTTCAGCCTGTGGGGGTTCGTCCTTGCAAGGACCAAACCCCACAGGCTGAAGCCTGCGCCACAAGACAAATTGAGCCATAATGCCGGGCGACCGCGAAGGCGCTTGCCTGTGTGCCTCGCGAGGACGAAATTCGGAGCGGAATCGGTCGCGGAGGTGTTTCTTGGCCACTAAACCCTGGAGTTCGACGGCGCCGCCTGCGGAGTTTCGTCCTTACGTGGACGCGTCGAGCGCGATGACGGAGTTCAGTTGGCGCGCGGTGATTCTGGGCGCGATATTCGGCGCGCTGTTTGGAGCGGTGTCCGTGTACGTGGGCCTGCGCGCCGGGCTCACGGTTTCCGCGTCGATTCCAATCGCCGTGCTTTCGATTTCCATCCTGCGCGCCTTCGGCAAATCCACGATCCTCGAAAACAACATCGTGCAGACCACCGGCTCGGCGGGCGAATCGGTGGCAGCGGGCGTGATTTTTACTTTGCCCGCGCTGATCTTCATGGGCTTTTCGCTCAACACCGAATATTGGCGCGTGTTTTTTCTCGCGCTGATCGGAGGATGGCTTGGCGTGTTGTTCATGATCCCGCTTCGCCGCCAGCTCATCGTCCAGGAACATGGGAATCTGATCTATCCGGAGGGAACGGCGTGCGCCGACGTGCTCGTCGCGGGCGAGCGCGGCGGCTCGTTTGCCAGCAGCGTGTTTTGGGGGCTGGGCATCGGCGGCGTTTACACCTGGCTGATGAACTCGATGCAGATGTGGCCAATCCAGCCGGAATACCAGCCGAAGTGGCTGCCGGGCGCATCCTTCCGCGCCGCGATCACTTCGGAATATCTCGGCGTCGGCTACATCATCGGGCCAAAAACCGCGGGCACGATTTTCGCGGGCGGCGTGTTTTCCTGGCTGGTCTTGATGCCTTCGATCCGTTTCTTCGGCCAAAATGTGACGGGCCCGCTTTATCCCTCGACGATTCCCATCGCGCAGATGACTCCGGACCAATTGTGGTCCGCCTACATTCGCCCGATCGGCGCGGGCGCCGTGGCCGCCGCCGGATTGATTACGCTGCTGCGAACGCTGCCGACGATTTTGAGCGCGCTCACGGCTGGATTGAAGGATGTTCGCGCCAAGCGCTCCGGCATAGCCGCGCAGGCGGACCGCCTCGAATATGATTTGCCGATGAAGTTCGTGCTGATCGGATCCATCGTAATTATCGCGATGATGTGGGCCCTCCTCACGTTCAAGCCGATCCCCGGGGCCAGCACCGGCCTGTTTTCCAATCTCATTGCGGCGCTGCTGGTGATCGTTTTCGGCTTCCTGTTCGTGACGGTGGCGTCCCGCATCAGCGGGCTGATCGGCAATTCGTCGAATCCGGTGAGCGGCATGACCATCGCGACGCTCATGGCCACTTGCGCGATGTTTCTGGTGGCGGGCTGGACGGGCGGCGCGTTCGCGGCGCTGGCGATTACAATTGGAGGCGTCGTCGCGATTGCGTCGGCCAATGCCGGCGCGACTTCGCAGGACTTGAAGACCGGCTATCTTGTGGGCGCGACGCCCCAGCGGCAGCAGATCGGATTGATCGTCGGCGTGCTTGTGGCTTCCTTTTTCATCGGCCTCACACTGATCGGCATGAACAAAGGCCTTGAAAAATACACGCCGAACGTAATTCCCATCAACCTTGCGCAGCTTCCCGAGGGAGTGCAGGTAGAAACGCAAAATTATCAGCACGCAGGCAAAACGTATGTGCTAGTCAATGCGCTGAGTTCCCAGGAAATTCCCGACGGAAAATATCTCTACGATCCCACGACGAGCCGGATCGAAATCCAGTGGGTGCAGGGAATCGGCAGCGACGCCGCTCCCGCTCCGCAGGCGCGCCTGATGGCCACGGTCATCAACGGAATCCTGACGCGGCGGCTGCCGTGGAGGCTGATCATGCTCGGCGTCTTTCTGGTCGTCGCGATCGAGCTGCTCGGCGTGCGCTCGCTTTCCTTCGCGGTGGGCTCGTATCTTTCGATCGCGACGACGGCGGCGATTTTCGCGGGCGGCGCCGTGCGCTGGCTCGTCGAGCGCAACAAACCAAAGACCGCCGAATCCGGAAGCGAAGTCAGTCCCGGCGCGCTCTATTCCAGCGGTTTGATCGCCGCGGGCGGCGTCGTGGGCCTCTTGGCCATCATCATCAAGCTCATGGAAATTCGCGGCTGGGTTACGCCCGACAGATTCAACGTGGGCACAAAATGGATTGGCAGCCTGGCCACAAACGATTGGCTCGGCGTCGTGATGTTCGTGCTGCTCGCGTCGTCGCTATTTATTTTTGCGCGCAGGAAGCTGGAGTAGATCCTAGTAGCACAGACTTCAGTCTGTGGATTTCCATTAGAACTTGGCAGGACTGTTGATCCTGGCGGACGCGGTCGGCCCGCGTTTGCTGACAAACCCCCACAGACTGAAGTCTGTGCTACTAAAATCGCCGCGTGATAGACTCCCGCCCATGAGCGAAATGAAACCAACACGCCGCGAAGTCCTGCTGGGAACGGCCGCGGCATTTCTCATGAAGGGTGCTCCGGAGGGGCAAGCCGCGGATTCCTCCATTTGTTTCACGAGCGCGATCGAGATGGCCCAGCTGATCCGCGCGAAGAAACTCTCGGCGCGCGAAGCGCTGGCCGCGCACCTGAAACAGATCGAGCGCGTAAATCCGAAGGTGAACGCCATCGTGACTCTGGTGCCGGAAATGGCCGCCGACGCTGCCGCAAGGGCCGATGAAATGCAGGCGCACAAGGAAACTTTGGGGCCGCTGCATGGCTTGCCGGTCGCGCACAAGGACCTCTTGGAAACGCGCGGCATCCGCACTACATATGGATCGCCGCTCTTCAAGGACTTCATCCCAACCGAAGACAATATCGTTGTCGAGCGGATGCGGCGCGCGGGCGCGATCATCATCGGCAAGACCAACGTGCCGGAATTCGGCGCGGGTTCGCAAACGTTCAACAAAGTTTTCGGGGCGACGCGCAATCCCTACGACTTGACGAAGACGTGCGGCGGCTCTTCCGGCGGCTCAGCCGTCAGTTTGGCCTGCGGGCTTGCGCCCGTTGTCAGCGGCACCGATACGGGCGGTTCGCTGCGCAATCCGGCTGCCTTCTGCAACGTAGTCGGCTTCCGGCCTTCCGTCGGCCGAGTGCCGAATCCGAAAGCGGCATTCGCATGGTCCACGCTGAGCACTTCGGGATGCCTCGGACGTTCGGTAGCCGATCTTGCCTACGTGCTGAGCACGATCGCCGGGCCGGATTCCCGCGCGCCTCTCTCCATCAACGAACCGGGTGAAATTTTCGCGCGCCCTCTCGACCGCAGCTTCAAAGGCGTGCGCGTGGCCTGGTTCAAGGACCTTGGCGGAGTCCCTTTCGACCCGCGCGTGCGCACCGTAGTGGATGGCCACCGGAAAACGTTCGAATCACTCGGCTGCATCGTCGAGCAGGCCGAGCCGGACTTCGCCCCCGCGGAGATCGCTTTTCGCGTGCTGCGTGCGTCTGGCTTCGGCGAATGCCTATGGCGCGCGCCTGCATGATCACCCGGACGCCTTCAAGGACACGCTCAAGGGCGAGATCGAGGAAGGGCTGCGCCTGACGGGGATGGACGTAGCGCGCGCCGACACCGCCCACGGCCAGCTCTGGCGCGGCTTTCAGGCCTTCCTCGAAAAATATGAATACTTCGTCCTGCCCACCACGCAGTTGCCGGCATTCGACGTCGACACGCCATACCCCACGGAGATCGCGGGCGTGAAGTTCGATAACTACATCGATTGGATGAAATCCTGCTGGTACATCTCGGCCACAGGCAATCCGGCGGCTTCAGTGCCAGGAGGTTTTACCTCGGAAGGGCTTCCCGTCGGCGTGCAAATCGTTGGCCGCAACAAAGAAGATTTTTCCGTTCTGCAAATGGCCCACGCGTTCGAACAGGCGACCGGATTCGGCAAGAAGCGCCCGAATATTGTGTAGCACAGCCACTCCTGGCTGTGCGGTTTTGTAGGCCATAGATACGGTGCCGATTCCAGTTCGATCGCAAAACCCGCACAGGCAAGAGTGCCTGTGCTACACAATCTCCAAACCCGCCTTGCGCAGACCATCGATCAGGTGCTCGACGAGTTCCGGATCCCACCACTTCCCGAGCTCCTCGCGCGCGGCCGCGGCGAAGTCCGGTCTCAGCGCAAGCAAGTCCCGCACGGCGTTGCGCGCCGCCTCCCGTTCGCCGAGCTGCCCATAGGCCGCCGCGAGCGCGAGGTTCGTACGCCAGAAGCCGGGCATGTTGATCTTGAGAGCGACATCCAGTGCGCCGCGGTAGTCGCCCTTGCGGTAAGCGTCGAAAAAGGAAGGGAACCAATACCATCCGGGATGATGGGGATTGAGCTGCCGGGCCCGTGCCGCCAGAGCGCAACCGCGCTCCCAGTCGCCGGCATAGGCGATCTGGAAACCCAGGTAGGCGGCGGTGAATCCGTCCATGGGGTTGAGTGCGATGGCGCGTTCTGCGAAGTTCCGGAAGGCCTGGAGCTCCCGCCGGAAGAATTGCGCCGAGGCCAGCGCATGATAAGCGAGATGATTCGATGGCGCGGCCTCGACGGCACGCCGCGCAGCCGCGAGCGCGCGCCCGACGGGATCCGGCCGGACGTTGAACCCGTGCGTGTACTCTTCCCTGTCCAGCATCGACAGCATGGCCCAGCAATCGGCATAGTCCGGCGCCTGCTGGACGGCGCGTTCCAAGCCGGCCCTCGCTGCGGCATGCTCTTCCGCGCGACAGGCGCGGGAAGTGCGCGAAGCTGCGCAGCACTGCCTCGTATGGGGTTAGTTGTTCGGGATCCCGGCTGCGAAGAGCTTCGCTCATGGTGTGCGGTAGAACGCCATAGGTGTCGGCGACGGTGGAGACGATCCGCGGGACGACGTCATCTTGCAGCGCGAACATCTCTTCCGGGCGAAAGGCACGGTCGTACGTCTCGGCCCAAAGATGCGCGCCGGAGCTCGCGTCGACGAGCTGCACCGCGATGCGCAGCGTGGACCCCGCCTGGCGAAGGCTCCCTTCCATCACGTAGCGCGCGCCGAGTTCCTTGCCGACGGCGCGGACGTCGACCGCCTGCGTGCGCGTATCGCAACGTGGAGCTGCGCGCGATTACTCGCAGGTAGGAGAAACGGGACAGGCCGTCACGATTTCCTCGGTCAGGCCCTCGGCCAGGGCCGTGAGCTCGGCATTGGCGCCGCGGTACTCGAACGGCAGCACCGCGACCCAGAATCCCTCCTCGGCGCGGGCAGCGCCCGAGTCGGTCGCGTTCCGTGGTATGCCGCCGCGCAGTCCGCTGAGAGCTCCCGCGCCGACGGGAAACGGTCCGCGGCGCTCTTCTGCAGGCAACGCTGGATCACACGCTCCAGCCCTCCGGCAATTCGGCCCGCAGTCTCGCCAAGCGGCCGCGGCGTGTCGCGCAGTATCGCGGAGGCCAGTTCTGCCGAGGATCGCCCCTGGAAGGGCCGCTGGCCGGTCGCCATCTCGTACAGCATGGTGCCCAACGAGAAGATGTCGGTTCGATGGTCGATCGTGCGGCCCGCGATCTGTTCGGGCGACATGTAGGCCGGCGTCCCCATGACGACGCCCATCTTGGTGTATTCGGCCGACGTCAGCGTGGCGTCGCTGGGATTGGCCGCGCGGATCTCCTTCGCGAGGCCGAAGTCCAGCACCTTGACGCGGCCCTCATCGCTCACCATCACATTGGCGGGCTTCAGGTCGCGATGGACGATGCCCTTTTCGTGGGCGGCGGCCAGCGCCTCGGCGATCGCGGTGGCGATGTCCAGAATTCGATCGACGGGAAGACCGCCTTTCGGAATGAGCCGATTGAGCGACCGGCCCTCGACCAGTTCCATCGTGAGGAAGTGGACGCCATCGACTTCCTCAACCGAGTGGAGCGTGACGATGTGCGGGTGATTGAGGGAAGCGAGCATCGGGCTTCGCGATGGAAGCGCGCGAGGCGCTCGGGATCGTCGCGCATCTCCGGCGGCAGAACCTTGAGCGCCACGCGCGCCCGAGCTTGGTGTCGCGGGCCCGATAGACTTCGCCCATGCCGCCCGCACCGATCCGCGCGAGGATTTCATAGGGGCCGAGCCGCGAGCCAATCGCCAGCTCCTTTGCTCGGATCGCGGGCTGGGCGAGGAAACTCGTTTGCGCTTGTTCGTGCGCGGCGATGAGGGATTCCACCTCGCGGCGCAGATCCGGCTCGCCGCAGGCCTGGTCGAGATAGGCATTCCTCTCTCCGGGCGCCCGTTCGAGGGCGGCGGCGAGCACTTTCTTGACTTCCTGCCAGCGTTCCTGCGTCACGTTCCTTCGTTCCTCTTCAATTCGCGGCGCAGCCAGGCGCGAGCGGTCACCCATTCTCGCTTCACGGTGGCCGGCGAAATGCCCAGCACGACGGCGGTCTCCTCGATGGAAAGTCCTCCAAAAAATCTCAACTCGATAAGGCGGCCCTGCTGCGAGTCTAAGGCAGAGAGTTTGTAGAGGGCGTCGTCGAGCGCGACAAGATCGATTCCGGCTTCTGGGCCGGGACAATTTCCGGATCCAGCGCGAGGACGGGGGCGCCGGCGCCGCGCTTGGCAGCGAGCCGGTTTCGCGCATGATCGACCAGAATGTGCCGCATCAGTTGCGCGGCCACGCCGAAAAAGTGAGCACGGTTTTGCCACTGCGGAGGTTCCTGGCGAACCAGCCGAAGGTACGCCTCGTTAACCAGGGCGGCGCTCTGGAGGGTGTGGTCGGGACGTTCGCCGCCGCAAATGGCGGCGTGCCTGCCGGCGCAACTCATTGTAAACCACGGGGATGAGCGCTTCCCGTGCTTCCTCGTTGCCCTGGCCCCAATCGGCGAGCAGCCTATTGATCCGCGTGGATGAATCGGCGCACATTTACTTCTCCGGCCGCAGAACCATGTATCAGATGTTGACCGGGAAAGTAGCACCCCGGACAGGCAAAGTCAACTTGCCGTGCAATGGGACGGAAGCGGCGCGGGCTGGACGGGCCGCGCCTCAGAAAAATCTTTAATTCTGGTGAGCCAGTTTGCCGCTGGTTCTCGCTTTATAGGGTGAAGGCACGATGCGGACTTCCGCAGCCAGCGGAAAAGCATCGCCTCAAGAAAAGGAGAACGACAGTGAAAACCTTCAATAGGAGAATTCGAGCTCGGCGAAACTGATTCTGGGCGCGCTGATGACCACTTTTCTTCGCCGCCGCCGCAAATGCGCAACCGAGGTTCGAAGGCAAGTTCGTTCTGCCCTAGGAAGTGCGCTGGAACCATGCCGTGCTCCCCGCAGGGGAATACTCCATCTAGGTGGAGCGATAGGGGCGGTGTTGCACTCGGCGAGTACCGGTAAGTCGGTCTATACGGGCGCACCGGTGGTGGCCGATAGCGAGAAAGGCGGGGCCCAGTTGAAGATCACGATTCGAGGGAACGAACACAGAGTGCGCTCCCTAAATTCCCTGATATTGGCATGTCCTTAATTTTCGATCCGCTCAGCAAGGCGGAAAGGGAGAAGCTCGCCAAGGCGGCCGGATCGACGCCGTTCCGGTTACGACTGCAAGGAAGTAGATTATGAAAACTGCCAAGCGCAAGCGCTGATACCTAGGGGGATGAATCGTGAGGTTCATCCCTATTTTCTCATTGATGCGGAGGTACGAAGACTATTTTAAGAGCGTGCAGCCAACCATATTGTAGGAATAATTCAGCATTTGGACCGGCTTGCCGGACCACTCGGCGTAAATCTGTTCGATGGTGCGGCCGATGGCGAAGCCCCAGGAAAATTGGCGATAATTTTTGTATCTTTCGGGGACGACGTAGCGCTCGACGGCTTCTTCCACCGGGACGCCGGCCTTGTACGATTTTTCCGCCTGTTCCGCCATGTCGTCAAAGCAGGAGCGCATCTCCGCGACGCCTTCCTGGCCGCAAATCTGGCCGTGGCCCGGAACGAAGACGTGTTCTTATCGAATGCCGCGAACTGGGCGAGCGTGGCGCGCCACGCGTCGGATAGCCGTTGATGTTGACCGGATATTGCCCGCCGGTGAGCAAATCTCCGGTGTAGATCACGTTTTGATCGGGCACGCGGTAAATCAGGTCGGTGTCCGTGTGGCCGATGTAAGTTTCGACGACCACGGTGAGGCCCCCGAGGTCAATCTTGATCGGCATTTTCGCGGGATCGAGCGCATGATTGGGCAGCGCGAGGACGGTCTCGCTCACGGGCTTGAACATTCCGGTCAAGCCTTCGATGTCGCTTTTGGCGTGTTCGCGCTGGCTGTCGGTCTTGGCTTCGCGTACGCGCTTCTCCCACGGCTCGAGGAACGTGGCCAGGTCCTCCGACTGCCACTTTGGATAGTACGCCGCCATGCGCGCCGGCGACGTCGATATGCGCCCAGATGGGCATCCCCGCGCCGCCGTAAACCGAATTCCCCAGGGTATGGTCGAAGTGCCAGTGCGTGTTGAGTGCGGCGCGGACAGGCACTTGCGTGACAGTGCGCAGCGTGTCCATCTGGAATTACGAGCCGATGGTGGTCTGAAATCCCTCGACCATGAGCGCGGCGTCGCGACCGATGAGGAATCCGCCGTTGCAGCGCGCCTGCAGGCCTTTCGAACGGTCGGCAATCGTGGCGTACACGCCGTTCCCGATTTTTCGAATGGAGGCAAAGCCCTTGTCGGCGATCGGCTGCTTGCGATGCGCGGATCGTTGGGCAGCGCTTGGGCCAGTGCGGGCAGCGGCGCGAATTTCGAGCTGCATACAGCGCGCCCAGCGAGGATGCGCCCGCGAGAAATTCCGCCGGGAAAATGAATTCGAAAAATTGTTCATGGGGATCTCCAACAATCTTAGGGAAGCATACTGGTTTCACGGCAACCGGGTTTTAGCGGGCTTCGGTAAAACTCGACGCATCGTCATTCCAGCGAAGCGAGGAATCTCGGGGGGTCTCTAACAATCGAAGAGAGATTCCTCGCTTCGCTCGGAATGACAGGGCAAATAGTTTTTCGCGGCCAGTTAAGCTTTGCCCGGCTTCTTGATCCCGTCGTAGAGGATGATGGAAAGCACGACGAGCACCCACCAGGGAAATACTCCCATCCCGGGAATGGCTTCCATCGCGAGTCCCGGCAGGAGTGCCCATCGCCGGCCGAAAATCAAAAATAGAATGAACGCTGTGGCCAGATCGAGCGCCCATTGGAAGGGCGGAGCAAACGTAAGCCAGATGGAGAGGACATCGGAAACCGCAGCCACGCCGAAAGCAAGCGCCATTTTCGCGCGGGTATGGCGCTTGAGGGGGGGAGGGGGCTCTCCCGGGGACAGGGTGATGATTTTGTCGGTTTCCATCGAGCGGCTCTGAGCGCAAACCTTCCATTGGCCTGACGAACTTTAATGATCGTGCCACGACCGCTCCCAATCTGCAAGTAAGGGAGTTCACTTCACGAATTGGGCACAACGGCCTCGGAATCTGGTGCCTCAAGAAACGGCCTCCTGTTATCATTTTCATAACCGCCCTACTTGAATCGGAGGTTCAACGATGAGGCATCTGTCTTGGTACGTTATCTTACGCTCATTAGCTTTCTTACTCTATTCGGTTGCCGCAATTCGGCCACCTCGCCTGATCCCGGCGTTTCCTCCAGCGGGAACACGGGGAATTCCGCCACTTCATCCGCGGCGAATGGACCTGCACCCGATGGATCTAGTGGGCAAAAGGCCCCAGAATCCGCGCCTCTATCGGCTTTTTCCCCGAAGCCGGTTGTTGTGAAGGCGGGCAACAAGATCGTGATCACCGCTGACGAACCGGTCAGCTCGAAAACCAGCAACTCGGGAGACCACTTCGACGCATCTATCGCGGAGCCTGTTGTGGTGGGCGATAAAGTTGTGATTCCCAAGGGATCGAAGGCGACAGGAACTGTGACCGACGCCAAGTCAGCGGGCAAATTCAAGGGCAACGCCGCAATTTCGGTGACCCTTAGTTCGGTCACGGTCCACGGTGAAGAATATCGCCTGAAAACAACTGAAGTAACCGAGTCCGGCAAAGGCAGGGGCAAGCGCACAGCTGTCGGGGCAGGAGGTGGCGCGGCTGTTGGCGCCATCATCGGAGCCCTTGCAGGAGGCGGCAAGGGTGCGGCTATTGGAGCGGGGGCGGGGGCCGGAGCAGGGACGGCGGGGGCTGCGTTTACTGGAGATAAGGACATCACCATCCCGACCCGAAACGAAGCTTACGTTTGAACTGGAGCGAGCCACTGGAAGTCAAAAAAAAGTAGCCTGGATCGAATCTTATCCATGAATCGCCGCGGCGGGCGAACGCAAATAGTTTACCCGCCGCGTTTTTTTTTGCGCGAATCCGGTGGATATGTGGTACACTGCTTTTGCGCTTAATACATCGGTTGTTTGGTGTGGTTCCTCTGGTTAGGTAAGATTTGAGATAACCCCGCCTTTGATTTCCTCCGTAGGTCTTCAGCGTAATTCAAACTAGGACTGGCCATGCCAGTTGCGTGCCCGCACGGGTGCAGGCTCCACTTAGAGCCAAGCAGAAAAAACGTGTGTATGCCGCGACGGCTCCCGCCAGCAGAAAAGACAAATTAGAAACATGCAGAATTTTTCAGAATTACAGATTTCCAATTACACCAAGGAGCGGCTGTCATTCGCGAAATTTGCGACGCCGACTCCGGTCCAGGCCGCGGCCATCCCGCAGGCGCTGGAAGGCAAAGACGTGCTCGCGACCGCGCAGACAGGAACCGGCAAGACGCTGGCATTCCTCATCCCGATCATCGAGCGGCTCCTTGCGTCGAAAGCGAAGGGAATCGAAGCGCTCGTGCTTGTTCCCACGCGCGAGCTGGCCATGCAGGTCGTGGATCAGTACAACGCGTTGCGCGGGAAGCAACTTTCTCCCGCGGCGCTGGTCGTGGGCGGTTTGCCGGAGGCCAAGCAGCTCGCAGCGATTCGCGCAGGAGCACGGCTCATGGTCGCCACCCCGGGACGCCTCGAAGATTATCTCGGCCGCAATCTCTTCAATTTCGCGGACTGCATGTGCTCGTCCTCGATGAGGCCGACCGCATGCTGGACATGGGTTTCCTCCCGGCGATTCGCAGAATTGTGGCGGTGCTGCCGAAGGAGCGCCAGACGTTGTGCTTTTCGGCGACGCTCGAAGCTTCCGTCGCCAATCTCGTGAAGGACTACATGAGGAGCCCGGTGCGCCTGGCGTTCGGGTCCACTCTCAAGCCCGCCGACAATGTGCGCGTCCAGGCATTTGAAGTTTCGGGCGACCGCAAGCAGGACTGCTGCAGCATTTGCTCGGCAAGGAAACCGGGCGTGCCTGATTTTCGCGCGCACCAAGCGCGGCACCGACAAGCTGGCCCGCAACCTGATTCGCGAAGGATTCGCCGCCGCGGTGATTCACGGCGACCGTTCGCAATCCCAGCGCACCGCGGCTCTCACCGGTTTTCAACAGGGACGCTATCGCATCCTGGTTGCGACCGACGTTGCGGCTCGCGGCATTCACGTGCAGGACATCGCACACGTCATCAACTACGATCTGCCGGAAATTGCGGAGAACTTCATTCACCGCGTGGGCCGTACAGGCCGCGCGGGCAAGAGCGGAGTCGCCTCCACGCTTTACGGCCGCGAACAACGTTCCGACCTGCTGCAACTCGAGCGCACCCTTGGCATCCGCATGGAGCGAGTGCAGGCCGACACCAGCAAATTTCCCGAGAGACCGCAACCACGGCCCCGTCGACCTGGGTCGCTTCCAACCGCACTCCGATTTCCGGCTCGATCGCGGGGATGGTTCGCCTTCCCGGCGAAGTCTTGCAGGCACACCTGGAAAACTAACTTCAACCATTGTTTGCCGCAGGACTGTAAATCCTAGCAGTCCTTCGGCATTCAATTCCGCCGGACCCGATAGGCTGCGGAAAAAATTGATCTATTTTGTCATTCCGAGCAAAACGAAGAATCTCTCTTCGGCTTAATGGTTTAAGTGCAGCGAAAGAGAGATTCCTCGGCGCGCAGCGCGCCTCGGAATGACAAAAATTTAAGTTATTCCGCAGCCTGTTGAGTCTATCCCTCAGACCAGATGGAATACCTTTCCGCCCGCACCAACATTCTCCGCTGCGCACCCGGCTGTGTTTGAGTTGTCGCATCGCCTCGGGGGGACCGGACATCGGGATTTTTTCCAATGCGCGGTGATCGGGAGGCCGTCCCATGGAGAAGCAGGTTTTGCTTCGACAGGATTGCGGCGGCGCGATTCTGGGCACGCTCGGTCTCATCGCGACCGGATGTGCAAGGCTCAGTTTGCCCCCGCCATCCTGCAGCTAAATCCGCCAGTCATCGAGAAGCCGACTTCACGGGACTTGGGCCTCTGGCTGCGGGCAAATGTTTTGTGTATATAATGCGTCACTGCTATTTTCAAAGAGGAGACGAAAATGAGTGAACTACGGTATCCAAACGAAAGCAGAGAATATCGCGATGCGCGCGATTTATTGCTTAAAGACGAACGAGAGCTTGTCGACAAAGTAAAATCTGTGGCAGCAAAACGCCGCACTCTCCCGCTCGGGGGGCAGTTGAAAGAGGACTACGTCTTCCAGTGGGCTAACGATGGGAAAGTAGGGAAGCGCGTGAAATTCTCCGAGCTATTTTGCGACAAAAATACACTGTTGCTTTACTCGTTCATGTACGGTCCAAACTGGGATAATCCCTGTCCCTCCTGTACGTCGCTAGTCGATGGGTTTGATCGAAGCTGGTATCAGGTCACTCAACATGCCGCATTTGTCGCAATTGCAAAAGCCCCGGCCGATCGAATCAATGCATGGGCGAAAAAACGTGGATGGTCGCAGATCGCGCTGGTTTCCGGATCGGATTCTGCCTATCAGGGAGATTACAAATGCCAGAAAGACTCTGATGATATGCAATTGCCGGTGATGCATGCATTTCGGAAGCAGGATGGAAAGATTTATCATTTCTGGGGAACTGAACTGTCGTCGAATCATGTCGACACGGTGTGGCCGTATTGGAATCTCATGGACTCTACGCCTGAGGGGCGCCAGACTTCCCACGCCGCCACAAAATTTCAGGTCCGAATTCCTGGAAGAAAACTATCTGAATAAGGAGTAATTTGGCGACGCATGCCGGCGGGTCGCTGCGCAGTATCAAAGGCCAAATTTTGAGGAACTTCTCGGGATTTGGCCGAATCGTTTGGCAGCCGTGCCGGGCGGGCTCGGTATAAAGGTCCAAATCCGGAGTTTTCCGGTGGAAATGTTTTACGCCCTTCGCCACGAAGACTTTAGAGCGAGAAATGCAAATCAGGCACAAAGTCCGAGCGACATTCACGCCCTCCAGTTCAGACAAGTATTTCAGCTTGAATGGCGGCGCGGCCGTGGTTGAGTCTAAGCTACTTCGCGTCGTAGATGAGGATTTCGGCGCTCTGCCCGGTCGGCTGGCGGCGCGCGGCCACGAACAGCTTTTGCCACTCGGGCACGAAAAGTCCGGTCTGCGCGCCGAAGCCCGTCGTGTAGGTTGCGATCTTCTCGTAGTGGTTAGGATCCTGCTCGTGGATCACGTCAACGATGCCGGGACCCCCAACACGAACATTCTTGTCGATCAGGATCCTGGAAAGAATATAGAGCCGGTTCTTGGTGGGATCGAAGAACATGTCGTCCGAGGTGGATAGCGGTGTGACTGGGATGGACGTTACCTGCATGCCGGTCTCGGTATCTACGACAGACACGCCGCTGGCGCCGCGGCAGAACACGAACACCCGATGGTGAGCTTCGTCGAGCGCCATCGGATAATTCTCGCACTTCGGGTTAGCCCAGTGAGCCAGCACCTTGTTGGTGTCAAGATCGGCGACGACGATATAGTGGTTGTCCGGAGAATTGATGAAGATCCGGTGTCCGGTCTCTTGAGTTGAAGCGACTCAGGATGCCCGCCGGTCGGGATATGGGCGAGGTTCTTGCCGTCCAGGTCCAGAATCGCCACCCCTCCGTCCTTCTCCCCTTCCCGGCCCTGGACTTTGCCGTAGATGAATTTCTTTCGCCATAGTTGACCAGCACGTGATTGCGGCGCGCGTCGAAACGCATGTTGTCGGCGTCCGAGGATAGTTGCACCGTATTCACAAGCGCGAAGGTCGTGGCGTCAAAAATCTTCACCGTCCCATCGCCGCTGGAGGAAACAAACAGACGGTTGACGGAAGGGAAATAGGACGAATTCTGCGGCTCGTTGAGCTCAAGCTCCTTCACCACCTTGCCGGCCTTGAGATCGATGACCTCCAGAGTGTGATTGTCGTACGCTGCCGAAAACAGGCGCTGGCCTTTCAGATCGGCGCTCATGTGATCCATCCGCCCGTCGACCTTCCCGAGAGGGATACTCCCGGCGAAAATCAATACCGGGGGTGTTTCGGCCGGTTGCCGATTTTGAGCCGCAGCCAAGCCTGGCAAAACCAGCAGTTGCAATGCGGCGGCGTATGCGAGACCGATCCTCATCTTTTCCCCCCACCCAATTTTTTGGACGAATGATCGCATCACCCGGAATTGCCCGGATGGCATCCGATCTGGCCTGAACACTCTCATTCTTCCGGCCTTCCTGCAATCCAGCCCGGGGTGCACACGGCCTCCGGCAAATACGGAACTCATTTCCAATGGACTGCCGGCTTTCAATGCTGATTGTACACACACTTGGGCCAAGTGCTCTGAATCGGCGTCACCGGAATGTGGGATCGGAGGAAAACGTCACCAAAAGAGGTGTGTTGGCTTTCATTTGCTGAGGAAATTCATATTCGAATACGACTTTTACTACTGCCAACACTGTGTTAATAATCCCACGTGTCAACCGAAGCCCGAGAACAACGCCGGTACCCTCGGATTGATTTGTCACAGGCCACTTGCATTCGCCCCTTCGACTCGAGCTTGCCCCCAGAATATTGCACGATCTTGAACGGATCACAGGACGGTCTGTATTTTTCCACTGAGGCAAGTCATTACGTCCTGGGAATGAGCGTCTATGTGACGACCGATTTTCAGCCCGACAGCCCATTGAACTCTACCTTTGTTGGTGTTGTCGTCCGAATCGACAAACTGGAATCTGACACTTTGGGAATAGCGATCCACGTCCTGTCTCCGTCATCGGCAGCGGCCAACTGATTCCAGCTTCCCGTAATTGATTTGAAGGGGCACCTGCCGGGAATTTCCATATTCCGATAAGCGGACTTGTGCCTATCCGTTTGGCTCCACTCGGTACAACTGCTTGTAGGTCGTGGGTTGCTGCTGGCTACCCAGTCCAAGAAGCGTCTGGAAGGCTGCCATCGCGGGCCTACGTGGGAGGGCCACGTTATTGATAAGGCGATCGTTGTGGGCACCAACAGGAGGTCTCGTCACTGAAGAGCATTCTAAACTCGCGGAATGATGGAGGATACTCCGGGAGCATCGCGCCCGACCCCCATCCCTTGGGGCTTGTGGAGTCAACCGGATAGGCACTAGCGGACTTATCAGGCCCAATCCGATTTGCGGTGCAGCCGCGCTTCGGTGCAGACTTTGTCGCCACATATTTTGAAGAGCAGGTTGCAGGAGAGGATTATGGACGAAGTTCTTCCACAGGACATCGCTCAAGGTGCCACGCTCCGAGGCAATGAATACGGGTGGAGAGTCTCTTTTTTTCCTGATGCTCTCGCAAGGGCTGTGGCTCGCGGGTATGTATGTTTAGGTGGGCAATTCCAATTCAGGCTCGATGATGGTGCAACCTGTGAGATGTACTGGCTGGCCGCCGATTCCGGGGGGCGGGCTGACGGGGAATGCTGGACGGACTATTCCCGTCGTTCTTGCTCAGAGGTTTTGCAGAAATTTCGGCATTTGGTCTCTTCTACGGACTTTGACAAAGAGGCAGCTAGTTGGCCGGGTCAAATCAACTCGAAAGGAAGTCTCGTTTTTGTTGCCTATTTGGTGTTGGAAGCTGAATGGGCTAGTCTCTCAACTCGGAAGCAGCATTAAGCCACATGACGATAAGCGGACTTCTCAGGAGTTGGCACTATAGCAACCGGCTATTGACGTGACGGCCAAGTCAGAATCAAGTGAGAGGATGGCAGCTAAATTTTCATGTCGGTGTAATCAAAGAACAAAATGGGTGGAACCGGGCGCAATCGCACCGGCTCGGGCAAGAAGATTGACAATTCTAGCTGCCGTTCCGCTGATTTCCCATCTGCAAGAGGGGTCGAAGATTGTCTTGTCGTCCCGAGACACTTGCCGCCTTCATACCTGAGAGTGCAGCCCGAAAATTTGCAACCAAGAAACCGCTTATCATCCATTTCGACGGGTACCTTGGTGAATACCTCGTTCTCTATGGTGGGGATGAGCATTGAACCTCCTAGAGCAGGAATCATAGGTCACGAAGGTGGAGATCAGCCAGCAGCGAGCGCAAAAAAGCCAGTTTCCGATAAGCCGTGCCGGCTCAACCGGTCAATGCAACACCATCTAGTCGATTCAATTGACAGCACTTCCCCTTGATGTTCGATCTGAACGGCAGGACTCAATGAAAACCTAAACAGGGCTTTTGTTTCGTTTGAATTGACGCCCGCAAACGAAATCAGCCTCCTAGACCCCTACGAGAGGGCTTTGGGCAAGTGTTGCGTTGACCCATTGAGACCGCCGGGATTCTGGGAAACTGGGATTGGCTCCATTCCGAGGAGAGGACATGTGCGGCAGCCGGCTTCTATTCGCGCCGCCGCCCGAACGTGTAGATAAAGCTGAGCGACGGTCGCAAGTTGGTCTGTCCCTGGATCGCCACGTTGGAATTGAAAAATGAAGTGCGCAGGTACTCTACTTCCGGCCGCAGTGACAATGCTTCCGAGATCCGGTATTGAAATCCTGCGCCGCCCGCCCATGCAAAGTGATTCACGAATCCCCGCACCAGCGTTCCGTCGCTTTCGAAGTTCACCCCGGTCTCTCTCGCTCCGCCCATCAGCAACTGCGCATGGAAATCGAATTTGCGCCGCCGAACTGGATAGAAAATCGGCCCGCCCATGTACGTCAGGATGTCCGCGGCGCGGCCCGTCTGAAACGCATCGAAGGAACGCGAATACCCCACTGCCAGTTTCACTCCAAAGCGCGCATTCAGATCTCCGCTTGCCGACACCAGGATCCCTTTCATGGCCAGGTTGCCCTGCGAGGGCACGTTCGACTGTATGTACGAGTACCCGATACCCCCTTCAAACACAGGCGCGACTCCTGCAATCACGGGTCCCTGTGCGCGCGCCTGCGACGCCAGTCCCAGCGCGACCAGCAGGAGCCACAGTTTGAGCATCGTTCTCATAAGCCGTCGTCGACTCCTCGCTTCGCTTCTCCAGACCACACAGTCGTAACTGCCCTTACGACCGCAATCCAGGAACATGTCACCTGAGGCTTGGAAATAAATTATGCGGCTAGCCCAGGAACCCTAGATTGCCGGCCGAAAAATTCACCAGGTTCGGGAAAATGGACGGCAAGTTCGCCGCACCGACTCCAAACCACGTCGCCAGCGTCGCCGCATATTGATCCAGCGCCGTCGTGGGGATCCACCGGCCATTCTGGTCGGCGTCGTTCGGCCCGCCCAGCGCCAGTGTCGGGAACGTTCCATAGATCGCATTGCCTTTCACCGCGCCTCCCAGAATCAACTGGTGGGCGCCCCAAGCGTGGTCCGAGCCGCCGTTGGAGCCCGGTTCCAGCGTGCGGCTGAACTCCGAAAGCGTAAATGTGGTCACTTGATTGGCCACTCCCAGTTCCTGCGTGGCTTGATAGAACGACGACATACTCTTGCTGACATCCGAGAGCAGCTGCACCTGCTGCGGCAGTTGGTCCGCGTGCGTGTCGAATCCGCCGACCGCGCAGAAGAAGATCTGGCGTTGTACTCCCAGGGCGCTTCGCGCGGAAATCACTTGGGCCACCTGCTGCAATTGTTGTCCCAGATAACTGCCCGGGAATAGCGTCTGCAACGGAGGGATATTCTTCAGCGCATCCGAGAGAACCTGCGCAAACTTCACCGCTTGTCCCGTGACCGCGTTGGCCGCCTGCACCATCGACAAGCCGCTGTCGAAGGTCAGCAATTGCTGGGTCGCGGCATACCGGGCTTGGGATGCGGCCGACGGATCGAATCCATTTAGACCGGGCGGCTGGCCGGGATCCATCGAGAAATGGCCTGGTGCTGATGCCGGTGCAGAAGACGGGACTGCCGGAGATCGAGAGAATCGGCGGAAACTGCGCGGCGGCGTTGAACGTCTGGACATTGTCGGCGACCTTGCCGGCCCAGCCGGATACCGGTATTCCGGCGAGTTGCGCGCTCTGCCACTGGTCCTGCTGGTCGGAGTGCGAGAAAAGATTTTCCGGCAGATTCTGAAACGCGCGGTAGGTCGCTTGCGTCGTGGGCTGCACCAGCGTTCCCACGTTCGCAATAATCGCCAGTGATTTTTGATTGTTGAAGTACCCCTGCATCTCCGGCATGTTCGGGTGCAGCCCGTAGATCGATTGTCCGTTCATTTGCAGCGGCAGCAACTGGCTTTGCGGCAGCGCCAGCACGCTGCGGGCTTGCAAATACTGCGTGTACCGCGAGTCGGTCGGCACCAGCATGTTATTGCTGTCATTTCCGCCAAACATGAAAATGCACACCAGCGCTTTGTAATCCGTTGTGCCTTGCGCCAGCGCGCTCACCAGTCCGAGTTTGCTCAGTCCGCTCACCAGGCTCGCGCCTGCCGCCGAGCAACAGGCCAATCGCAACATGTCTCTTCGTGTATGCCGTGTCATCTCTCGCTCCTCTGCCTTAGTGCTGCACTTCGTACATGGACGACGAAAGGTAAAGATAAATTGCCGCCTCGGCCTGGCCCGTCGTGTCCGTGGGATCGACGGCGGCGACGGCAGTGAGAATCGTTTGTTTCATTTGAGTCGGCGTGCTCCCGTGCAGGAACAGCGTGTCCAGCCATGCCACCATCTGGTCCGAAGTGCCAGCAGTGATCACGGGACTGAAATTGAGCGTTGTGTTCTGTCCGAGGGCCTGATACACGGCTGCGTTAATGAAGTTCATGCGCGCCAGGCTCGTGTTGGTGTCGAAGATCGCGAACTCGGGTCCATTCAGCGTGGTGCCCGCAATCGGATTGACCGGCGGGAAGAAATTGAACACCGTCGCCGGATTAAAAATGTCCTGGGACATGTTGGCGCTCCAATTCGCAAGCCCTCCCGCGTCGGTCTTTGGCATGGAATGCCCGCGCAATGCTTGCGATCAGGACCACCGGCTCACGCAGCTTGCCGTCTGTCACCACGACCGTCGCCGGGTTGTCGCCGCGCCGCGCTTCCGGATCCAGCAGAATCGCCGCGATCATCGCCTGCATGTCGCCGCGTTTCCCCGACCCGTAGCTGTTGAACGTCCCGGTGTTGAAAGCCGTGGCGACGCGCTGCACGTACGCCGGGCTGGGATTGCTGGTGACCAGGTGCTCGATCATCTGCTTGGCCACGAACGGCCCCACGTTCGGATGATTGAAAATGATTCCCAGGGCCGACGCCAAATCCTGCTCCGCGGTCTGGCCCGCCGGAATCGTTTGCCCCAGAATCGTTTTTTGCTCCGGAATCGTGCAAACTTTCCACCGCCACCATCGGACCGCCATAGAATTCCGGATTGTGATTCTGTGACGGCTTGCCCGGGGTCGGCGGATACGTCCATCCGGTGAACGCGCGGCCCAGGTCCATGACGTCGTTTTGCGTGTACGTCGGGATCGGATTTCCGCTGCTGTCGAGCACCGGAGTTCCGTCCGGATTCAACTGGTTCAATCCCAGGCAGAACAACTGCATGAATTCACGCGCGTAATTTTCGTTGGCGTGCTCTCCCGGCGGGGGCGCGTCGTTGTTCACCATGTTCAGGAAATTTCCCATCGCCGGAGTCAACGTCACATCCGTCATCACGTTCAGGTAATTTCCCAGCGCATCCTTGTCGAGTGCGCGGAGGTAATTCGTATACCCGAGGGGATCGTTCACGGTCTGCGCGCTCACCACCCAAAGTTCGTTCAGCGCGAACGACGTGCGATCGCGTAACTGATCCCCACCGGCAATGGCATTCAGGAAAAACGTCTGCTGCACATTGTTGACGCTGTCATTTGGCCGTGGGTTCGGATAGGGTGTGACCGAAGAAGCAAACTGGTTCTGCAGGTAGGTATCAAAGCCGGTCTCCATCACCTGGTTCACGTTTTCCATGTTCGGCCCGAACGAAGACTGCTCCAGAAAACGGACCGCCGCCGCCGAACTCACGGGCGTAGCCCGCGGTCGTCACCGTCACATTCAGTCCGTTGGACGTTCCGCCGCCCGGCGCGGGGTTGGTCACCTTCACGGCGACCGTGCCAACCTGCGGCGCGTTGCCGATCGCGGTGATCATCGTCGGAGTCACGTAGGTCACCTGCATCGGCTGCCCGCCAAACGTCGCCGAGGACGTGCTCACAAATCCCGTCCCATTCAGCGTGATCTGAAAGGACCCGAGTCCCAGAGTCGAAGGAGTGATCGAGGTGAGTGTTGGGACCGGATTGATCAGCGTCACGACGGCGCTGTCCGATTTCGCGGGATTCGCGTTGCTGGCCGCCGTTACGGTAACGCTTCCGAGGCCCAGAATATTGTTCGGGGCGGTGTAATTACCCGAATCATCCATCGTGCCTACCGTGGTGTTTCCGAAGCTCACTCCATTCACCGACCACGTCACACTCAAATCGATCGATCCCGTCACCGTCGCCTGGAATTGCTGCACGTTTCCGGCCCCAAGCGTGGCGGTTTTCGGAGAAACCGTTACGGTGATATTTGAATTCGGGCCGACCACCTGCACGTTGAACGGCGCGGAAGTCGAGCCGCCCGGATCAGGATTGACAACGGTGACCGGCACCGTGCCGACTTGCGCCAGCGTGGGTGTGCCCACGGCGACCAATTGCGTCGGTGCAATGAAAGTCGTGCTGAGCGCCATGGTCCCGAGGTTCACGATGGAACCGGGGGTGAATCCGGTTCCATTTACGGTCATATCGAATACCGTGTTCGCCGTGTACGTCGTGGGCGTCACGCTGGTGATCACCGGTATCGGATTTTCCAGCGTGACCGTCGCGCTACTCGACTTCGTTGGATCCTCGACGCTGGTTGCGGTCACCGTGACTGTGTTCGGCGTGGGCAAGGTGAGAGGCGCTGTGTAAACGCCATTTGCCGCGATGGTGCCGATCGTGGAGTTGCCTCCAGCCACGCCGTTTACCGTCCAGGTAACGCTCAGGTTCAAGGCTCCCGTTACCATGGCAGTGAAGGTTTGTTGATTGCCGGCGCGCACCATGGCTGTCGCCGGCGCCACTAGGACATTGACTGCTCCCTGAACGATGAGGTTCACGCCCGTGGAAATGCTCGCTCCGGGGGCAGGGTTATGTACCGTGATTGTCTGTGTTCCTGCTTGCGCGCTTGTCGCTGTGCCCGTTGCCGTCAGTTGTGTCGACGAAACATATGTCGTCGTCAGCGCAGTGGTTCCCATATAAGCAACCGCAGTCTGTGCGAAATGCAACCCGGTCAGAGTGATCGTGAACGATCCTTGGGCAACTTCGAGTGGCGCCACGCTCGTCAATTGCGGCACTGGATTATTCAGCGTGACGCTGGCGTTCCCGAGTCTGCTGGTGTTCGACGTTTCGACTGCGCTGATGGTGATGGAATTGGGCGCCGGCGGAAATTCCGGCGCGGTGTACATTCCGTTGGCGTCAATGGCCCCCAATGTCCCATTTCCGCCTGCGATTCCGTTGATCGACCAGTTCACCGCCGGCTTCGAGCCGTCACCTGTTTTCGCCGTGAATTGTTGCTGCGCTACACCGGGGATGGTCGCGACCGACGGTGTCACGGTCAACGCTGTCAGTCCCGGTCCGCTCCCTGCTCCCGGGTCGCCCGGTAGAATTGCTTGGGCGCACCCGCCCAGCAACACCGCCAGTGCAGCTAACATCGCCAGTGCGGAACGCTTCACGGTTTCTCCCTTGTTGCTTCCCAGCCTGCTGGCCGCACTCCCCCCGCGGCGTCCATTGCGCCGGACGTTTCAAACTGCGGTGTGACTGGTTTGGGAAGAGTACGGAGGTTAATCGATTGGCGCTACTGACCACACGGCCAGATTCGGAGCAACTGGTCCGCAGTCCCTGCAAGGTTCGAGTCGTACTTTTGTTCTTGATTCAGCCCACCTCTGCAACTTCACGACATCCAAGCTAAGTTTTCTGGGCTGAGCGACGCGCAGAGTTTGTACTGCGGAAATTATTTGGATGATGCATCCATTAGATCGATAAAGGCGATGCCCCAGGGCTGTTGACCTAAATCTAGGCGGGCGATGGTCACCGGCAAATCGAAACGGCGCGGGCCTGCGCTTCCCGGATTGAGGAACAGGACGCCGCCGTGTTCCGTGCGGGTGGGCTTGTGCGAATGTCCGCTGACGATGATATGGAATCCCGCGGCGACGGGATCAAGATCGAGCGCGTGAACGTCGTGGAGAACGTAAATCGTTGCGGGATCGGTCTCGATGACTTCGGTTTCGGGCAGGGCCAGAGCCCACGGGTCGGTATCCACATTTCCTCGCACGGCAAAAACCGGGGCTAGAGTTTTCAGACTTTCGAGAATTTCCGGATCGCCCACGTCGCCCGAATGAATGATCAGGTCCGAGCCCTCGAGGGCGCGCAGGGCCTGCGGGCGCAGCAATCCATGCGTGTCCGAGATCAGGCCAATCGTTTTGGGATTTCGGCTCATGATTCAAATCTTACGAATAATCGGCGGCAATCTCCGGATCGATCCGCCTCATGGTAACGGCGGGGTGTATTTATTGCTACGAAACAAACAGCTGCCCGCCCAAGCGGGCGGCCTCTACAAAACCCACGAACAACGCGACGGTTTTGTAGCGGCCATTCCGTCCCGTGCCTTTCGGGACGGAATAGGCATTCTCGCGTCCAGGCTGCCCCACCGCCGATGAACAAGGCTGGCCGGGACGGGCGATTCTGGAGTACGATTCAGGGATTCAAGGCTGCGAGGGTTGCGGGCCGAACTTCGATTTCATTTCATAAATGATTTAAACGGGAACGGTGCGCCGGTCAGGAGCCGCCATGCAACGAATACTAAAAATATTGGCATCGATGAGCGCGACGGCTTTCCTTGCCGCATTCGCGCATGGGGCGACCATCACTGGGACGGTGAAAGGGCCGGACGGCTCGCCATTCAAGGGGGCGTTCGTACAGGCGCAGAACACCAAGACCAAGATTACCGTCAACGTGCTGTCTCACAAGGACGGCGCGTATCGAGTAGAGGATTTGCCGGCCGGAGAATATGTCGTGCGGATTCGCGCCGTCGGGTATCAGGCTGATCCGCGCACGGGCGTCACGTTGACGGCGAGCCAATCCGCGTCCATGGATTGGGCGCTGAAGCCGGGGACGGTGCGCTGGCGCGATCTTTCGCTCTACCAGGGCGAAAAGTTGATTCCGAATATTCGCGGCAAGGAGATGGTCTTCGGCCCCACGTCCAATTTTCGCGACGCTCCCTGCCAAATCTGCCACGGCTTTCAAACGCGCATGGCTTCCGTGAGCCGGGATCTTGAGGGAGCGAAAGACCGCGTGGATTACATGCGAACCAGAATGCATTACCTCCTCGGGCCCATGGTCAATGATGAGCAAGCCGATCGGGTGGCATCCTTTATTACGTCTGCATTCGGGCCTGATTCCGAGCTGCCGAAGTCTCCCGCGGATTTGCCGGAATACAAGAACCTGGTGCGGACATTTGACGACGACGCGATGAACATCGTCTACGTCGAGTACGATTTGCCCGGGCCGAACCGGATGCCGTGGAGCGCCGCGCCGGACAAAGAGGGCAGCGTCTGGATGCCTTATTACGGCGGCGCGAACAAAATCGGCAAGCTCGACCCGGAAACGGGAAATGTAAAAGAATACGAAGTGCCCAATCCAAATGCCGTCGGAATCCATTCCGCATATCCTGGGCCCGACGGCAACGTGTGGCTGGGAGAATTTGGGATAAACAAAATCGGGAAATTCGATCCGAAAACGGAAAAGCTGACCGAGTATGCGGACGCCTACACTCTCGGCAAGGAAGGCCTCGTCGCCGGTGGCAGCAAGCACACGGTCCGAGTCGGTGCGGACGGAATTGCCTGGGCGAGTGGAACGCGAATCAGCCGCCTCGATCCCGCGACAGGGAAGTTCACGGACTTCAGCGAGCCGACCTATGGCGTCGAAGTGGATAAGGACGGCAACTGCTGGTTCTCGGAATACAACGCGGTGGGGAAAATCGGGAAGATTGATGGAAAGACTCTTGAAGTGAAGACCTGGAATCCGCCCGGTAGCAACACCGTGTACTCGCGCAGGATTCAAATCGATTCCAGCGGGGTTGTGTGGTTCAGCCAATCCGGCGCGGGACAAATTGGCCGGTTCGATCCCAAGACGGAAACATTCAAGAATTATACTTTGCCGGGGCCGAACGCGAGCCCCTACGCGATGAACCTGGATCGAAACCACGATGTTTGGTATTCGTCGGAATATCTGGACGAAGTGGGCCGGTTGAACACCACGACCGGGAAGGTGACCGAGTATCCGTTCCCGCATGCCGAAATTACGTCGAGGGAATATTTCCTCGATTGGCAGGGCCGCATGTGGTACGCGACGCCCTCGAACAACAAGGTCGGATATTTCTATCTGGCCGGTCAGGGCGCGATGGCCAGGAATCGCGGCCAGTAGGAGAAACGGCGATGATGATGCAGAAGAGGAAGGGAATTCTATTGTTTGGCGGCTCTGGAATTGTGCTCATCTTCATTGGTGTTTTTGCCTGGACGTCCTATGGGCAATTTGGCCGCTCGCAATATACGAGCCCTCCGGCGAATGTCGCGGCCACGATTGCGGGCAAGAAGATCACGATCGAGTACTACGCGCCTTCGATGCATGGACGGAAAATTATGGGTGCCCTCGTCCCGTTTGGCGAAGTCTGGTGCACCGGCGCGAATTGGGCGACGAAGATCACGACCGAAGCGAATCTCCAGATGGGCACGCTGAAACTTCCCGCAGGGAGCTACAGCATCTGGACGCTTCCGAACGCCAATGAATGGATGCTGATCATTAATAAGCAGACGGGGCAGTTCCACAAGGATTATGATTCCTCGACCGATTTTGGCCGGACGAAAATGAATTTGAAGACCCTCGGCGCTCCCGTGGAAACGTTCAAGATCGATTTGCGATCCGATGGCGGGAACAAGGGAACGCTGGCGCTTGATTGGGAAACGACGGAAGCGTCCATCCCGTTTACGATAACGCCTTGAGTAGGACAGGCTTCAGCCTGTCGGGTTTCTTCTGCAGATCAATCATAAAGTGCGACAGGCTGAAGCCTGTCCTACCGTTATTTCGGGGTGCCGAACGTCAGCCGCAAGCCGGTGGAAAGAAGCAGGTCATTTCCTTTGATGCCAGTCGGCGGATTACTGAGATAGTTATCGTTCAGACTGAATTGCCAGCCGAGCCATCTGCTGATCGCGGTTGAGAGAACCGTATTGAACGTGTAGCGGTAGCCGCTGGGCCCGCTGAGATTCGGAAAATAGTTGAATGTTTCGTTGAAGGTCGAGCGGCTGCCTAGTTTCGCGCTGAACGTCTCCCCCACATTGGCTTCCGCATTTCGTTGCGTGACGGCCGGATTGACAGTAGTCGACGGCGGCAAGGTGTACGCCCCGAAAAATTCCTGGTTGTAACCCGCTCCGGCGAAGACGTCGAACTGCGCGTTGTTCGTCTTGATCAAGTGGCTTCCAATGCCCCCGTCGATCACATTTTGGAGATTCAAATTCTGGAGCGCGTTGGAGTTGAAGTCGGTCGCGGCAAACGCAAACCATCTCGGGCGGAAATTGATGTCGGCGCGAACGCCGCCTGCGATTTGGTGCGCAATCACCTGGCTCGGCGTGGTCGTGTCATTTTTCCCGTACACCGCGCTGGTATAAACCGTGATTTTGTCGCGATCCGTCTGGCGCACGGCCCTTCCCGCGAGATTGTAGGAAAGAGTGGCCGAATTTCCTCGCGTGATGCTGAGGCCGGTGTCGAGCGTCCCGCTCCAGAAGTCGCCGAGGTGCGGATGCTGCAATCGTTCCATTGCCGCGTCGTAGGCGGCTTCCTCCGGGTCGGACCGGATCACCTGGACCGAATCCTTTGCGGCGGTCACAACTCCCGCGGTCGCCGTCGTCACCAGGATTTGTCCGTCCTTCGTCGCGACTGGCCCCACAACCATTTGTCCGCCCGCGAGGCCGACGTGCAATGGTTGCGTGGAATTGATGGTGTCAATCGCGGCCCATTGGAAAGTCACTTCACCCGCGGCCTCTGTTTTGAGGACGAGCGTTTTGGCGTCCGACTTGACGATCGTGCCGGTCAGGCGGTCTCCATTCTTCAGAGAGACCTGATCCGCGAAGAGCGCCGGGCAGAGCAGGACCAGTGTCATCAGTAGGAACAGGGACTTTCGTTGCATGTTTTGCATAGTAGGTGTCCACCTTAAGGGGTAGGTTTCCGATTCGTGTCGATGAAGGGCTGACGTTGGCCGTGGGCCGCGGCCAATGTATGTCGCAAACGATATCAATTGAACTTCTAGATTTGGCCGGGATTTCCCCTGCGACTTCCGGGCCGCCCGATAATGTATACCCGGGCCTGTCCGTACGCAATGCTCCAGCAAACCGAAATATGGTTTGGCCGGGGAGGAGCAGCTCGATACTAGTCGGGAATCGCAAGCTTTGACTCCGGGTCTCGCCGCGCTTACACTCACGAGAATGGGTTCGCGGTCACGATATCCGGGCTCGTATGGTCCTCGCATCAATTGGGGTGGGATGCTGACGCCCGCCGTCCGCAACATCATCATCGCGTGCACGTGCGTTTTTTTCCTTCAAACGATCATCAAGCTGATTTTCCCGTTGGATTACACGGCGCAGTTCCAACATCTTTTCGGTTTGGTTCCCTGGTACGTCACGCGGCGATTGTATGTCTGGCAATTCGCGACCTACCTGTTCCTGCATGCCACGATCTGGCACCTCGTGATGAACATGCTGTTTCTGTATTTCTTCGGAATGGATCTGGAGAGGACCTGGGGGAAGCGCCGCTTTTATGAATATTATTTTCTGACCGGGATCGGCGCCGGCATTATCAACGTCCTCATCAAAGTAATCCTCGATCCGCACGGGACTAGTTTTTCTTTTGCGATTCCGACGATTGGCGCTTCCGGCGCAATTTACGGCGTCTTGATCGCCGCGGGCATCCTGTTTCCCGACCGCCAGGTTTGGCTTTTTCCTTTTCCCATCTCGATCCCGATGAAGCTGCTCGTGGCGGGATCGATCATCATTGAATTCTTTCTCTCCCTGGATGCCGGCGGGGACAGCGTCAGCCACGTCACGCATCTCGGCGGCGCTTTGGTGGGGTATCTGTACCTGCGGCGGGGGTTATTTCTCTATCGTTTTCGGAACAATTACCTCGACTGGAAACGCCGGCGCACCCGGCGCAAATTTGAAGTCTACATGCGCGATCACAAGAACGAGCCGCCGCGCGATTCCGACGATCGCTGGGTGAATTAGAATTTGGTAGCACAGACTTCAGTCTGCGGATTTCCATCAGGTCTTGGCTGGAGTGAAAATCTTGGCTGGCTCGCGCGGCCTGGGCACCGGAACGGAAACCCACAGACTGAAGTCTGTGCTACTTTCCGCCCCTGCGGATTTGCCCTTCGTCGCATCCAATCACGTGAAACTTCATGAAGTTCGTCGTGCCGCCCACGAAGAGAGGCGTCCCCGCGACGATTCCGACCACGTCCCCGGGCTGGACGAGATGCTCTTCGAGCAGGCGCTTTTCCGCGGTCTGGACGAGTTCCTCGATGTCCTGCACCTTGGCAATCGTGCGTGGGAAAACACCCCAGTTGAGCGAGAGCCGGCGGCGCGTTTCCTGAATCGTCGAGAAGGCGATAATCGGGCGGCGTGGGCGATGCTTGGAGACCAGGCGAGCCGTGAAACCGGTCTCCGTAAATACGGCAATCACTTTCATGTGTAATTCTTCTGAAGCGTGGCAAATCAGTTCGGATGCGGTTTCGGCAATGTTGAATTGCGCGGGGCTCGGGCGAAGGACGTGCGCGTTATTGGCCTCCGCTTCGCGAATAATGCGGTCCATCATTTGCACGGCTTCCAGCGGATAGGCGCCCGACGCGGTTTCTGCGGAGAGCATAAGTGCATCGCTGCCGTCGAACACGGCGTTGGCCACGTCGGAAGCTTCGGCGCGCGTGGGACGCGGGTTTTGCGTCATGGATTCGAGCATTTGCGTTGCGGTGATCACCGGACGGCGCGCTTCGCAGGCCCGGGCGATAATTTGTTTTTGTACCACGGGAACTTTTTCCGGACTCATCTCCACGCCCAGATCGCCGCGGGCCACCATCACCGCGTCGGACACACGGAGGATCTCATCCAGATGTTCAATCGCTTCGGGCTTTTCCAGCTTGGCAATTACGGGGACATCTTGCTTTTCGCGCGAAATGGCTTTTTTGGCTTGCAGGACGTCCTTCGCGCTGCGCACGAAACTCACCGCCACGAAATTCGCGCCTTGTTCCAACGCGAACACCAGATCCTCGTGATCTTTTGGCGTGACTGCGGGGATCCGCAATTTTACGCCAGGCAAATTGATGCCTTTGTGCTCGCCGAGGAGCCCGCCATTGACGACTTTACACAGCACGGAGGTCGATGTGGTCGAAAGCACCTGCAGTTCGATCAGGCCGTCACCCAGCAGGATGCGGTCGCCGCGCGAGACGTCGCGCGGCATGCGCTTGTAGGTCGTACACACACCCATACTCGTCCCGGCGACCGACTGGATCGAAATCGTAAAACGCTGCCCGGTGACCAATTGCACGGGTTTCTTGTCCTCAAGCGCGCCCGTGCGGATTTTCGGGCCCTGAAGATCGGCGAGAATTCCAATCGGTTTCGAGAGGCGCGCGGAGGCTTCCCGCACCCGCTTGATGGTCCGCGCATGATCTTCGTGAGTCCCGTGCGAGAAGTTGAGGCGCGCCACGTCCATCCCGGCGCGCATCAGACGCACGATCATTTCCGAGGAATTACTGGCGGGTCCAAGAGTACATACAATTTTAGCACTACGAAAATTCATCGTTTTTGTCCGAACCCATTCTGCCTGGAAGGGGGTGAAATTTCTTCGGCCTACTTCGTGGAGGCGAAGTCGCTCACCACATGATATAGGAAGACGACCCCCTTATGAAAGCCATCGACTGGAATTCGTTCGTCGTCGCCATGCACGCGTGAACTGTCACTTTCAATCATCGGAAATGGCTCCAGCCCATACGCCTGTACCTTATGGAGTCGCAGGCTTGCCGAGTCCGTGGCTCCTGTGCCAAGAAGGGGCACGGTAATTGCGCCGGGGAATTCCTGCGGCGTGAGGCGCTCGATGGTCTTATACAAAGGAGTCGTCAGGTCGGAGGGAGGGGCGTTTTCTCCGGAATCGGGCGCGAGCTGAAACTTGATTTGCGGGTCGTTGACGATTTTGACGAACTGTCCCATCAGCTCCTCGACGGAATGGCCTGGGAGCATCCTGATGTTCAGATTGGCGGTCGCTTCCGAAGGAACCACGTTCACGCGGACGCCGGCCTGCAACA
Source organism: uncultured Acidobacteriota bacterium (assembly GCA_963832265.1). GTDB lineage: Bacteria > Acidobacteriota > Terriglobia > Acidiferrales > UBA7541 > Palsa-360. Next base: position 688,165 of record CAWHTN010000017.1, on the reverse strand, counting down.
TCGTGGGCGCAATCGTATCGCGCAGCATCGAGTTCCACATCGGGCTTTCGTCGGATAGATGCCGGACGGCGAGGTCGGCGCGCCCCGGCTGCTCGAGCGCGCGCATCCATTTGGCGATTTCATCGTCCTCGACCTTTGCCAGTTGCTCGAAATAGCGCAGCGTGATCGTGCTCGGTTGCGCCGGCACTTGATACGTTCCCAATTTTTCGACGGCGGCCGCCAAATGGACGACTGCGTTGTCCGGCTTGGGCAGGGAGCCGTGCCCCGAGGATCCCGTCGCGGTCACCGTGACGTTGTAGGCCACTTTTTCACTGGCCTGGACGCCGACGTATTGCACCTTGGCGTCTTTCATTATCACGCGGCCGCCCTCGTTGAGGGCGTAGGCGCAGGCAATCTTGTCCCAATATTTCTGGATGGTCACCTTGATGCTGGCCGAGCCGCCTTGTTCTTCGTCATCGCTGGCGAGAAAAATGACGTCGCGAGCGAGCCGCGCGCCCGAGCGCTTGAGCTGGACCATCGTGGCGATGTTGGCGGCGAGCATGGCCTTGTCGTCAATCGAGCCGCGGCCGTACATATACCCGTCACGAATGTTCGCGGCGAAGGGATCCACGGTCCACTTTTTGGCATCGACGCCGACGGTATCCTGGTGCGCGACGAGGAGCAGGGCATTGGACGGGTCGGCGAGCGGGCCGGCCTGCAAACGCGCGATCACAACGCTTCGGCCCGGAGCCATTTCGATGACTTCGTTGGAAATGCCTTCTTTTTGAAAAATGGCGGAAATATATTTTGCAACCACGGCCTCATTGCCCGGCGGATTTACAGAATTGATGCGGACCAGATCGGTGAGCCATCCCTGGGCTTCATCGGCCAGCTTGCTGAGATCGGGCTTCGCCATGGGCGCTTGCGCCCGGGCGCCTGCGGCGGCGGCCAGGGCCAGCGCAACGGTCAAGAGAATCCGGCCTGCACGATGAATCATTACGCGTTCCTCCAAGCGAAAATTCAGCCACATTCGCATCTAATTCATCGTACCATGCACTCTTGAGATGCAAGACCGCGCATACGGGTGCGTGTGCCGCGAAGAAAACTATATTTGAACATCCCAGAGCTTCGTGGCAGCATCGAAACAACAGGATAATCTCATTCAGCATGGCCCCGGGACTGGGGACTGGGGAATGGGTGCTCTTTCCTGGGGAGAACGCAGCGATTCTGTGAGGGTCAACAAGCCATGCAAACGCTCTTACTCCGTAGACTGGTCCTGAGCGTGCTCCTCTTCACGCTCCTCGTTCCACCCGGCGAACTCTCCGCCTGGGCGCAGGACAAGGACAAGCAGGCGCCACAAGCTCAGACCGCTCCTGGATTCTCAATCTCCGTCACCGTGCCCGTAGTGAGCGTGGACGTCGTGGTCACCGATAACAACGGAAATTATTTGAAGGACCTCAAGAAGGAAAATTTCCGGATCAGCGAGGACGGCACGGTACAGACGATCACGAATTTCGCGCCCTCCGAAGCGCCGATTACGATCGTGCTGCTGCTGGAATTCAGCCAGATGGGCTATCAATTTTTCACTTACAATGCCGTGAATTGGGCCGCGGGCTTTCTAGGAAATCTGAAACCGAATGACTGGGTCGCGCTGGAGACGTTTAACATGCGCTCCGCTGTCGAAGTGGATTTCACGCACGATCGGAACGAAGTCATGCAAGGGCTGTCTACCCTTTACTTCCCGCCATTCCACGAGTCGAATATCTTCGATGCTCTCTCCGATGTGCTGGATCGCATCAAGGACGTGAAGGGCAAGAAAGCTGTCCTCGTGCTCGCTTCCGGAATCGACACGTTCAGCCGGCTGACTCTCGACCAGACGCTGAAACGAATCCGGGAAACGGACGCCACGATTTTCACCGTCGGCGTGGCCGAACAGTTCTTCATCGCTCAGGCTCCGGGAGCGTTCGGTCAACAGCTAACCTATATTCAGGCGCAGAACCAATTGAAGACATTTGCAGCGATGACAGGAGGCCGCGCGTGGCTCCCGCGCTTCGACGGCGAAATTCCCGGCATTATGCAGGAGGTAGCCCAGAGCTTGCGCAACCAGTACAGCATGGCCTATTCGCCCACCAACGAGACGCTCGACGGCAAATACCGCAAGATCAAAGTGGAGCTGGTGGCGCCGGACGGCGGACCGCTGACCGTGCTCGACCAGAAGGGAAAGAAGGTCAAGTTTCAGGTGTATGCCCGGCAAGGATATACGGCGCCAAAAACAAACGTCGACCCCGCCACCAAGTAGCTGCGGCGCATTCTAGGATTGAATTTTCGCGACGAATTCTCGGGCGCGCTCGGCTCGGTGCCCGCTTCTTCTTCGGCAATCTAACTCACCCTTCGCGAACCCCTGTAGACCTGTTCGCAGTGCGCTCTATTCGGACAACGGGCAATCTCTTAGTTTGAGAATCGTTCCGATAGCGCCAACGTTTTTAGGAGGTCGGGGCTTCAGCCCCGACGTTCAGGTTCGCTGTTCGCGGGCTTTAGCCTCTGAAGCTTCAGTGCATAAAGGCCTCGTTTACCCATCTCTTGTCGTCCGACCTAAAGGTCGGACCTCCCAAAATGCAACCTCAAATTCAACTGTGAGAGACGGGTCGAATCTTGGACAATATCGGGCCACGCCATTTTTTGATTTTCCATGCCTGCTTGGTTATGCTCGGCACGCGAAGGCTGGCGGGTTCGACCGTTAGCCAATCAATCCGATGGATACTCGCGCAATTCCCGCCTCCTCGACCACTGCGGCGCCATTTGAAACGAATCGCTCGCCCATGCGTTTCAAATTCCTTTGGATCGCGCTGCTGTTGATCCTTCTACTGGCAGCGGGAATCTATGCTCTTCGCTATGAGCTGCGCAGTTATGTTTTTCTGACTCAATTTCTCGATCCCCACGCTTCCGGTCTTCTCGTGCGGCTTGAAAGCCATCGCTTGGATATTCAAGACGTCACAATTTCCACAGCGCAAGGACCTGTGCGAGCGAGGTTGTACGTGCCGCGCGGGATTGCCCATCCGCCAGGCATGGTTCTCGTGCACGGGATTCACCATCTGGGAATCGACGAGCCTCGGCTCATGAATTTTGCGCGCGCGGCTGCGAGCGACGGCTTTTCGGTGCTGACGCCGGAGATTGCGGCTCTGGCCGATTATCGCGTCGATGGTGCTTCGATCAGCACGATCGGGGAATCATCCGTCTGGTTGCAACAGCGGCTCGGCACCGGCCCCGTGACCATCGTCGGAGTGAGTTTCGCCGGCGGACTTTCTCTTCTCGCCGCCTGCGATCCGCGCTACGCTCCGCATATCCGCGCGCTCGTCCTGATGGGCGCCTACGACAACCTCGGACGGGTTGTGCGGTTTCTCGCAACCAGCCAGGCGGAATTCCCGGACGGCCGCATGGAGCCATATGCCGCGCACGATTACGGCGCGGCGGTGTTTGTGTACTCCCATCTGGACCAATTTTTTCCGGCAAGCGATCTGGCCGTGGCGCACGACTCCTTGCGCGACTGGCTCTGGGAGCGGCCCAGCAATGCGCAGGCGCTTTTCCCGCGACTGAGTCCGTCGAGCCGCGCCACGATGGAAATTCTCCTCGCGCGCAAAATCGACCGGTTGCGCCCGAAATTATTGGATGCGATTCAAGCGGACGATTCCCAATTGTCCGCGATTTCGCCGGAGGGAAAGCTTGCCGCGCTTCATACGCCTGTCTTTGTTCTTCACGGCGCCACGGACGATATCATTCCGTCCACGGAGAGCCTCTGGCTGGAGAAGGATATTCCGAAGCCCTATCTGCGAGCCGCGCTGATTACTCCCGCGTTTTCTCACGTCGATCCGGACAAACATGCTGCGTGGGTCGACCAGTTGCGCCTGGTCGAGTTCCTGGCTGCAGTTTTGCACACAGCGGATTAATGCGTCGAGGAGGATTTTCTTAGTAGCACAGACTTCAGTCTGTGGGGGTCCGATGGTATGCCCAGGCCGCCGGCGTCAGCCACGATCAATCTCAATCCAAGATCGGCATGCTCGCCAAGATCAATTGGAAATCCACAGACTGAAGTCTGAGCTACTGAAAGCCACGTAGTGGGAGCAAATCTCAAATCATGAGTCACCGCTGTCCCGTCACAGCCTGCATTTGAGCCGGGTGCCGCGCGTAAAGCGCCGCTGCAATCTTGAGCATTTCTTCGCGATCGGAAGCAAGCACAAAGCCCTGGGAAATCAGCCTGTCGAGCGATTCGGCGTACAATTTCACATAGTTCACCTGGTTCCCATATCTTTTTGCAAGCTCCTCCGCCGAAAACTGCTGCCACCCGCCCAGATTTCCGCAGGTCGCATCGATCGAAGACGTTGTAACGGGCGGCAGGGAGACAGGAACCGGGCGTCCGACCGGGTGCTCTACATCCGGAAAGCGGACGCCGCCGATGGGTTGGGCGTTCTCATCGATCAGAGGCAAGAAGAGTCGCACACCCGTCAGCGGATTAAAGTTTGGCATTCGCGATAGCGCGGGATCGGGGTCCAGCGTAAAGAGAGTCGTGGGAGGCAGCTTCGGGACTTGGCGAGCGGAAGGAACGTCGAGTTCATGCTCGAGTTCTAGCGTCACTGCACGCAGGTAGGCGTTGTGTGGAATGGGATTGAGGTCCGCCAGCACGCCGCCGTTGCAGCGAGTGGCGCGTGCGCTCCCGGCGCTTTGGTCGATCGGCGCAGGGGCGTGAGCGCTCGGCCAGTCGTAGCGTCGCATGCGCGGGTTTTTCGGATCGACATCGGTAAGGCTGGCGCGCAGGCGGTAAAAATCCGTGTAATTCGCGATGTCAATATAAAAGGGATCGCTCACGTGGCCGCCCAAAATCTGCGAGGCGCGCAGCGGCTTTCCATCGGGCACAACGTAGGGCAATTCCTTCACGCCCGCCTCGGCCGCCAGTTCGTTGATGGCGATCCAGTTGCCCGTGCCGTCGACCGCGATGGCGCCCTGGTAGACCACGCCGCCATCGCTCGGATCGGCGTTAAAACCCTCGGCGAGATACGTATCGATGAAGAATCCGCTCAGGCTGATGCCGCCGAGAATGACCGTGCGGTACGGTCCGAATTCCGCCGGCGGTTTGGCGGCAAGTTGCGTGTGCCCGGCAAGCATCCGGCCAAAGTCGCGGATGATGACTTCACCAACGCCCTCGGCTTGCATCGGAACGCTCGCGGCGATCCCGGTTTGCCACTGCACACGCGCGTAAGATGTCCCATGCTCGAAAAGAAAGCCGTTTCCGGGATCTCCTCCGTTGGCCGTAGCCGACGGCGGCCCCGCCATTTCGACTTCCTGCAGCGCATTGTAGAAAACCGGCCTGCCCCGATTTTCAACTTCGACAAAGATCGCCGAATTCATGCCCGCTTTTTCGGGCGCAATAATTTCAAACTCGGATTGGTAGTCGTAGTTGCCGTCGGCGTCGTGCGGCAATTGATCGAACCCTTCGATGGTGTCGCGTGGCGCAACGACTCCGGAAACGGTTCCCCAGACACGCTGGTACGCGACCCCGCCAAATGTCCCGGTCGATTGCGAGCCGGTAATCGATACACTCGTGATCCTCGATTGCTGCTGCGATTCGGCCGGGAGATTCGTTCCAGGCGAGGCCGCACGCGGCATCGCGACGAAAAACGGAGCACCGACAAGCGCTGCGCACAGAATGGTGCTTGCCAAACGGAACCGCTTCCAACGCGGAATGGGCATCGATCGTCCCTCCGAATCTCTGCTCCTGCGAAGTAGCATGCCGAACCGAAAATCAGTCTATACCAACTTGAGCCCGAGGGCGCAGGGCACCGCAGCAAGTGTGCAGTTCTAATTTATGCACCCCCTGCGGCGTGTTCGATTTGCTCTCGCCCCGCAACCCCGCTACAATGAAGGTTCACGCCGCACCTGCCCAATCCGTCCCGTTTATCGAGAAAGGCACCATGGCTTCTAGAACCGTCTGGCATTTTGCGTATGGCAGCAACATGAATCGCGCTCAGATGCTCTCCCGCACCGGGAAAATTTTGGAAGAGCACAATGCGTCCCTGCCGAATTTCGAAGTCCGCTTTAACAAGAAAGTTCGCGGCGGCACGGCCGGGGCCAACATTCAACCCTCGCCGGGAAAAACCGTCCACGGCGTGCTGTACAAAATCGAAGAGGGCTCGATGCGTTCGCTGGATCGCTACGAAGGCGTCCCGGATCACTATCGCCGCATCGAAGTGCAAGTGACGCCCGAAGGCGGGCCGCCCGTTCCGGCGCAGATCTACATCGCGCAGAAAGTGGAAAAAGGCTTGCGCCCATCGGCTCCCTATTTGCAAGCGATGCTGGACGGCGCGGGCGAGCACAACTTGCCGGCTTCCTACATTGGAGAAATCAAATCCGCAGCCGGCGCGGCGTAAAGTAGCACAGCCACTCTTGGCTGTGTGGTTTTTGCTTTCGAGATTGATCAGTACCTCAAGCGTGGCCTACGAAACCCCACAGCCAAGAGTGGCTGTGCTACCAAAGCCGAATAGGAGTGACCATGGCTACTTCGTCGTTGCCGCGGGCCGCGTCCCGCGGGGGCAGTTTTCTGGTGGAGTCGTGCACCCCGGAAGATGTTTTCTCTCCCTCCGAATTGACGGACGATCAAAAACTCATCGGCCAAACGGCGGAAGAATTCGTTCGCAACGAAGTGGTTCCCCAGATTCCCGACCTCGAGCAGCACAAACCTGGCTTACTGCCGCAACTCCTGAAGAAGGCCGGCGAAATTGGCTTGCTTGGCGGAGGCGTGCCCGACGAGTACGGCGGCACTGGCCTCGACAAAGTTTCCAGCGTGCAGCTCGCGGAAAAATTGTCGGCCTACGCATCCTTTGGAGTAAGTCACGGCGGCCACGCGGGGATCGGCACGCTCCCGATTGTTTTCTTTGGCAGCGAGGAGCAAAAGAAGAAGTATCTGCCCGTGCTCGCGACGGGCGAAAAGCTTTCGGCTTACTGCCTGTCCGAGCCGCAAGCGGGATCGGACGCGCAAAATTCCCGCACGCGCGCCGTGCTCTCTCCCGATGGGCGCTCGTGGATTTTGAACGGGCAGAAAATGTGGATCACCAACGGCGGCTTCGCCGATGTGTATATCGTTTTCGCGAAAGTCGACGGCGAGAAATTTTCCTGCTTCATCGTCGAGCGCGGATTTCCCGGCTTCTCCGCGGGCGCGGAAGAAAAAAAGATGGGCCTGAAGGGCAGTTCCACGACGGCCATCTTTTTCGAGAATTGCCAGGTGCCCAAGGAAAATCTGCTGCACGACATCGGCCGCGGGCACATCGTGGCTTTCAATATTTTGAACGCCGGAAGGTTCAGCCTGGGCGCCTACTGCACCGGCGGCTCCAAGGGCACGCTCGAGATCGCGTCGAAGTACGCGAAGGAGCGAGTCGCGTTCGGCAAGCCGATCGGAGATTTCGGACTGATTCGCGCAAAGCTGGCCGAGATGGCCATCCGGATTTTTGCGGTGGAGTCCATGATTTACCGCTCGGCGGGCCTCATGGACCGAGCTATCGCCGCGGCGGGCGAAGGCGCGGACAAGTCGCAGCAATCGATGAAAGTGTTCGAGGAGTACGCGATCGAAAGCTCGATCAGCAAAGTCTACGGATCGGAGCTGCTCGATTATGTCGTGGACGAAGCCGTCCAGATTTTCGGCGGTTACGGTTTCCACGAGGACTATCCGGTCGCACGCTCCTACCGCGACTCCCGCGTGAACCGCATTTTCGAGGGCACCAATGAAATTAATCGCATGCTCATCATCCAAATGTTGATGAAGCGCGCGACCTCGGGCGCTCTGCCGCTGATGCAGGCCGGCGCGAAGCTGCGCGACGAAATCATGGCCGGCCCGTCGTTCGAGGAGCCTCCGGCGGGCGAGTGGGCCGAGGAAGAGCGCATCCTGGCCGGAGTGAAGAAAGCGTTTCTGCTCGTAGCCGGCGCGGCGCTCGAAAAATATCGCGAACGCCTGGCGGACCAGCAGGAAGTCGTCGCCGAGCTTTCCGACATCGTGATGGAATGCTACGCGATCGAATCGTCGCTGCGTCGAGTGCAAAAGTCGGAAGCAACGCGAGGTGCGGCATCCATCGCCGTCATGGCGGACGCGGCGCGCGTGTTCCTGCACGATGCCGCCGATCGCGTCGAGATCGGCGCGCGCAGGGCCCTGGCCGCAGTGCTCGAGGGAGATATGCTGCGCACGCAGCTCGCCGTCCTGCGCCGGTTCCTGAAGCGCGAGCCCGCCGACACGGTAGCCATGCGCCAGCGTGTTGCTGCGGCCGTTCAGGCGGGCGATCGCTACCCGTTCGAGGGCCGTTAAGCCAGACCGGAAGCGAAACACCCGAAGGCCAGCGCCTGTGGAAAACGCAAAAATCTGCTCCTAATTCCTGTAGAATTCCTCTTTAATTCTGTACTAGTAGTCCTAAACCGTAAGGTCTACGGCCAACGACACGCACGTACCATATGAAAAAGCGTGGCTTGCGGTTTAAATGGATCTTGTCTCTTCTGGGCGGCGAATTGCATCTAAGAATGTAGCGTGAAGAAGGGGGCCATCTTAGTGAAGGTCAGTAAGGTATTCAGTGAGCGGAAAGCTCGAAAGTGGATGTGGATTGCTCTTGGGGCGCTGGTCGCCCTTCAAGTCTACTTTGTACAGGAAATGGTCGCAGCCCTCATGCTGTTTACAGGGATTTTTATCGTTTGCGCGATCGTAGCCCTGATTTTATATCTAGTCGATCGAGGCAGCCGGTGGGGAATCGGCTTGGCGGGAAACCAGGCCAAGCGTGCCCTGGTGGCGGCCGAAGAGATCAGTAAAAAGCAGCTCCGCCGTCCACGTTCAGAGCCTGCCCAGTAATCCAGTTCGTCGCCGAGACGCTGGTGACTTGGAGTGTTCGGGCGGTCGATCATTTAGCTTTTTTCGCATCGGTATTGCGATTACCGCTGCCGCGCCGCCGGTAGGCTTGTCCCCAAATCCTCAAAAGGTCTCTGCAACCATCCTCAAAATCGCGCGTGAAATCGACAAATTGAAACGCCCCAAGCGTCCAGGATAGCCGTGCATGGTTACAAGGCTTATGCAGCAAAGGGACGATTTTCCTCCCGTATCTGCCCGCGTCCAGCACGTAGAGCAGCTCCCGTTTCACCCATTCAGACCTGGTTGCAGCGGGTGACATGACTACCGCAAACCAGTCGCATCGGTTGAGTGCGCGGCCGATCTCATCGTGCCACCGTTGGGCGCCACCCAAGTGGGTTTTGCTGTACCAGTAGCGAATCCCATGGTCTCGAAGCACTTTTACCAGACGATTGACGAATTTTCGGTCCGCGCGAGCGTGTGAAAGAAAGATCTCGGTTGGTTTGCGAATTCGCCTGCCGCGCATGCGCGTGCACTAACCTGCTTTTCGGAGCAACTCTCCGATTTTGCGGCCCGCTGCGGCAGGGTTCGCATTCACCTTAACTTTGGGGAATTCGTCGAGGATCCACGGGTAATCCTTCGCGGGGCCGATAAAAACGGGTATCACTCGCCCGGAGTACCGGTCTGAGCTGAGCGCATAATTGATTTCATGTCGCTGGATCTCAGATTTCCCCGAATTGGGAGACAAGAGCACAACCATGGCATCGCAATCTTGCAGCGCTTTGCCGATTTCAAGAGGCCAGTTGTCGCCGGGAAATAGCGTGCGATCGGCCATCCACGCGTTATGCCCCTGCTTAGTAAGCTGGCTTGCCAAGGATAATGCGAAATCCCTGTCTGATTTGGCATAGCTGACAAAAACTTTCATTCTGGACAAGCCCCTTCGTTCCTCAGCTTCACCGCAGAAGAGTCCCTTCACAATTATACTCCAATACAAATCCATTTAGGTCTCTGATACGAGCCGGCATGACTTAGAAAAATGCAGCTCCGCCGTCCACGTTCAGAGCCTGCCCAGTGATAGCGCTTGCCTCGTCCGAGCAGAGAAACAAGGCGGCAGCGGCGATTTCGTTGGCGGTTTGGCCGCGACCCTGAAGGATCGTATTCAGAAAACCGCTGAGCTGCTCTTCCTTCGAAACGCCCAGACGTTCCGCGAGCGTTTTCCCTAAATCCTTTGACATCTTCGTTTCCGTGACCGGGCCGGGGCAGATTGCGTTCACGCGGACGCCTTTGCGGGCCGCTTCGGCTGCGGCGACCCGTGTCAAGCCCAGCATGCCCGCCTTCGCCGCGGCATAGGGCGATCCCCAGCCAAAGGCGGACTTCGCGGACAGGCTCGAGATATTTAGGATTACCCCTGAACCGCGCGCGTACATTCCCGGCAGGACGAGCCGCGTCAAGAGGTAAGCGCCGCGAAGGTGGACGGCGATGACGCGATCCCACTCCGTGGGGCTGATTTCCTCGACCGGCTTCACCGGCCCGTACTCTCCCGCGTTGTTCACCAGGATATCGACTTTGCCGAACTGGGATACGGCCTCCTGGATCAGGCGCTCGCAATGCTTTTCATCCGCGACGTCGGCGGGAACGGCTGCCGCGCGCCCGCCCGCCTCGCGAACTTCGCGCGCCACCGCTTCGATTTCTGAAACTGTGCGCGCCGCGACCACGACGGCCGCGCCTTCCCCGGCAAATTTTAGCGCCATGGCGCGGCCGATCCCGCGCCCGCCGCCGGTTATGACCGCAACTTTTTCAGCCAGCAACATCCACGCCTCCAGAACGATTGGGCAGAATAACATCTGTATCGCGCTGAACAAAGGGACGTATCCAGGAGTCACGATTAGTGACTGCAAGTGCAAGCCTCGAGTGGTATGCTCCGCATGTGCGCGGTAAGCTACAGCGAAGGATTTCACGAGCGGCCGGCTCGGCAAAGTCGTTCTTGTTTTGCTCCGCGTCAATCGCCGTTGCGGCCGCACTCCTTGCCTGCATTGGCGAAATCGAATCACTTGCCAAGCCAGTTGCCAATTCCTCCAGGTCCACAGTTGGCCGTCTGGGCGATCACTACCTGTTGCTTGTGAACACTGCCATGGCCGATCAAATGGATGCGCCGAAGCTCGCGCAGTTTGATCGCTCCCCTTACGACGGTTTGGCAGTTTCTTTCGCGGGCGCGTATGACGCCTCCCCGGTGCTTTCGCTCGCCCCGATGGAGGCGCAGATGGCGAGATGGAAAAAATCTACTGCCAAGGACATCTGGCCATGGGTTTCCCTGAATCGGATGATCGGCGCAAACGACGCGGAAGGGAATCAACTCACCAAAGTCCCTTACTTCCAGCGGTTCCAGGGATTGGATCTGGACGGCAAGGCAGGCGCGCAGAATGATTTTCTGGAAAACTGGCGGAATGCGCTTCGCCTCGCCAGGAAGAAACGGGTTCCCGGGATTGTTTGCGACCTGGAGTTCTACAATAACTACAAGGCATATGACCTGGCCGAGCTGGCGCGCATGACATCCATGTCGCGACCGGACGTGGTGAACGCGCTGCGGCAGGTCGGCGCGCGCATGGCGGATATATCCGCTGCAGAATACTCTGGAGCGAGTATATGGCTCCTGTTTACCGGCTACACTCGCCCCGAATACAGGGTGATTGAGGGGCAGCCGTACTACCTGGCGGCCACCTACATTGCGGAAGGACTGCTCGACCAAATTCAGCAGCATCATCTTCCGCTTCGTGTCTTGTCGGGCGGCGAAGTGGGTCTTGGCTATTGCCACAATTCCGTCGATGATCTTCGCCAGGCGATCGAAAAGCGGGCCGCTGACTTCGCGCCTCTCCTGCAGAAGTACAACGGCATCCTGGAATTGGCCGGGACGATGACGCTCTGGAGCGATCGGTCGGCCAAGAAGAACTGGGTGGCCCAAGGGGCATGCGGAACCTCATCGGCCGCCACCGTTGAAGATCTCGTCCCGTACATGGAACTCCTGTTCCGCACTTACCGCTACAACTGGCTTTACGGTTCACCCAATGGCGGGTACTTCGCTTTCCAGTCCACGAGCGCACCCCGTTTTGACGCGGCCATCGCACAGGCGAAATACCGCGCATATGGCGCGGCCAGTGGTCAGCCCGGCCGTTGAGATCTAAGCTGGTGGGCGCTTCAGGATACGTCTTTGGTAGTGGGCTAGATTCCGATAAGAGGCTTCGGCTTCGAGGGTGGTGTTCTGGTTTTCTGATTTCTTAGTGGTCATCACGAACGTTGTGCGAAATTGAGCAGATTTGCGGGGGGTATCCAGTCAATCTGGTCTAGTGAAAAACAGCGATCTCAGTCGCGAACAAATATCCTCCGTCCCCTGTCCTACATGCGGTGTGGCTGCCGGGAAGGGTTGTATCCTGTATTCAGGTGGCTTGCGTTCAGTCCCTCACCCAGTCAGGAAGCTTTCCGCTATTGATGCCATTGAAAGGAAGTGAGCTCACCAGGTGCTCCTAACGCGCTTGGTTGTAAGTGCGAGCTTCACTGATGGGGGGCCTGGAGCCACCTTCCGGTAAAACTGGATAGATCGGTTCTCTGCGGGAAGTGTTGTCGGATTAAGCGATTACATGGTGTTGCGTCGACCCATTGAGCTCGCAGGATTTTCATTAATTAAATTGTTGATCGTCGTCTCTACTTTACATCGCGGCCATCGCCATCCCGAACCCGCTGCGTTCCAAGAGGCGGCCAACAGGCATCGGCCGTTGCCTCGCTGCGCACATATCACACGCCCATCTCACTTACCAGACTACCTATCGTACGATCCCACCACGAACCTTTCTCACCGCGCCCCTCGACCACGCCGTCTTCCACTGCGGCCACTGTGACAACCTGCTCGGCATCGCCGCTCCGATCAAGAGCGCGTACGCGTTCACGTATACGGCGCGTGCGGCCGCCTCGAATCGCAGCGTCGCAACATACTCTATTCTCGCCGCCCCTACCACTCAAAACGTGACAAGTCAGCGGAAATTCTTCACGGACCAGAGTGGTGTGATTCGCCAAACCACGCATACTTCAACCCCAACGGCTACTAGCACTCCGATGGTAGTTATTTCTTGGAAGTAGTTCATTCGGGGAGAAAGGCAAACGCCTTTCTCCCCCATTTGTTTTTAGGTTCGTGTATCGTAGGCCGGGAATGAAATTGAATACTGCGCAGAGATTCACGCGGAGCGTAAGGTGAAGGACCGCCCACAGGCTATTGCACCTCCTGGTGGATTCCGCCTGATAAACGGGCTTCTCGGTAACAGGGGAATCTGCTTTTTCCACATCCCGAGAAGAGCTTTATCAGGCACTTTGTGCTTGTCGATTTTGCAACCCACCGTGATGAGCAGCTTCATGCCCTCGTTGAAAGGCGTTTCATGCGGCATGGCGTAATTTGTTCAGGGATCCTTAAGGTCGCTGTGCAATCATGGTCCTGTCAGCGTAGCGCACCGCATGCGCTACCTTGATGCGCCGTGTCGGCGAGTCGGAGCGTCGAAACCGGCACGGCGCGCTCCGTGGGCCGATAAATAACTATACTTTCTAAATAACCGCTCCTATATTCTGGACAAGAAAGTCAGCTTCCGTTCGGAGGGTCAATGGCATCGGCCTTCCGCTATCGATTCCTTCAGGATTTCGGCGTTTTCGTGTTCGCAGGCGTGTGGCTTCTGGCTGGATGGTTTGGGCTTTCGTTCTTAGTCGAATCCTTCAATGCACACGGAAGCCCGGGAGGGAACGCCCTTCTATTTGCACTCAGTTTGATCTTGCTTGTTCTCTCCCTGACCACTTTCATCGTTGGGATTGCCTATTGGAAGCAGTCACGGCCCAGTTCTGCAGACAAGAACGGCTGAATGCGATATGACGTGTCGTAATCAGGGTGGGATCGGAATCCCGAACATGAATAGGGCACGCAGCCTCTTCTGCCATGGCCACAAATTCAAATAGCAGGCGAGATTTGCAGAAGCATGGCGCTCACTTTTCCAGCGATGCGATGGGAGGCTTTTGAGCGGAAGCGCATGTCGCAAATTTCGCATCGGTAGGCACGATAGCCTAAAGGGTACAGAATGATGCGCTCCAAAATTCCTTTGCGTTTTGTCCTATAAACAGTTATCGAGCCGCACGCAGCAGAAAGGCTCGAGCGATGTCTTCTAGTTCCATCCGATTCGGTTCAACTTCAATCAACGGTTAGGAGAACTAGAGTGGCGCTCAGAAAAGCGAAAGAATAGATGCGCATCTTTGTTGACCTCCGACAGATATGCGGGAGGTATAATTCACGATCATAGTAAAGTCAACATCCACTTTCTAATCCGCTTTCCAAGCATAGCGTATCCAATCGGCTTACACTGAGCCATGCGCTCCCTGAGCCAAGTCCCGATAAACGGGCTTATCGTAAGTGGGAATTTGGCCTATTCGCTGGTGCGTCACATTCCGATAATTTGTCACCGAGTGACCAACATTGGACAGCTTGGACGGGGATAGTTCTGCCACACTCCAGCCATGACAACGAAATCGCGATTCGTAGCGGAGACTGCGTAGTATCCCTGTGCTGAATACATGGTGGTCGATCGCGAGTCTCGCATTGTGCATGGAAATAGGCACACCTTCGCATGCGCAGGCCATTCAACCAGTCCCGCCAACCCCTATCGACATCAAAAAGGTCGAACTCGGTGGGACGCCTTGGAATCCACAATGGGACCAGATCATCGAGAAGGCGCTGCCGCCCGAAATGCTTTCTTCCCAGGTCCCCCGCGGCGTGCTTCGATTCTGCCCGCGGTTTTACGAGATGGGCGACGACAGACAAACGCACATTTTGGGCTTATTTCTTCCAGGCGCTTGCTGGTGCTGAAGCCGGACTGAATCCAAATACGAGCGTCCGTCACAGCGAGCCGGAAGGCGCCTCTGGCCATGCGCAGTGAAGGATTGTTGCAGCTTGCGTATGCAGACCACAAGCGTTACGGCTGCGATTTCAATTGGCAAGCGGACCGTGCGCTAAAGGCGAACGATCCGGCCAAAACCATTCTTCAGCCGAAGAACAATCTCGAATGTGGAGTGAAGATTCTAGCTCAATCAGATCATCGTCCATCACAAACCATTGCTGACCCCGTCGGGATACTGGTCAACATTGCACCCGGACGGGCCGAGCTTCCGTGTATTCGCCAAGCAGATGACAAATCCTCCGGATGCATGCGGTCTATCCACCGATTCGGGGATCGACAAATCAGCTACAACAAAGTCCGTGCAGGACGACGCGAACCGGACTGAAACTCCCAAATAGTTTCGCACCGAGCTCCGGGTATAGTCGCAAGAAGAAAAGCGATGTCCACATCCCGATAAGAGACTTTCCGCGTTAGTCCTCCGGAAGTTTGTCTTCGAGCTCGCTGGCCAACTTGTGCACATCCGTTGTTTTGCTAAATGATTGAACCTCTTGCTTCGAGGAGTCTACGTTCACGCCCATGTGTTGGCAGAGTTTCTGCAACATCTGAAGGACTGTTGTCAGTTCTTGTTCAGAAAGCATGCCGACCTGGAGATCCAAATGGGAGCGCCGTTCGGCCTGGCGGGCCATTCGACTTTGACTAATCAACACGAAGGTCATCAAAAACACGCTTTCGGAAGAGACGACGAGCGCGAGAATGCCGAATGGAAAAGGATCAAATGGGTTAAATTCCGGGATCACGCGAAGATTGATCAGGCACCATCCGGAGATGAGAAGCAATTGGGCGATGTAGGAATCCCACATTGCCAACCAGTTTTGTAATTACGTCACTAGTCGCTCCGGAGAGTCCTACGATCGAGAGCGTCATGTTCCAGCTTTGCGATTGCATCGATGTTGTATTGCGTAGGATTCGCAGCAACTCGGCGCGGCAATGGATTTTCCATGGTTCAGCTCCTAGAAACCGTCCTTGAAGATATGTGTCATCGAAAGAACTGCAGACATGTCTAATCAAGCCTCACTGCAATGGCGTAGCTCCAAAAGATCAACTGCTAGAAGTCGATTCTGCGCCCGGACCGATCGGATTGTCGGAATGTGGTCCGAGGGGCATTTGGCAGAATATCCCTCATTTCGGAAGTGGATTTCCCAGGTCTCGGCCGCAAATCACGAGTCAGTCCCCTGCCGGTTGAATCGAGTCCCGCCGATCGCACAGTCGGAGGCGATGGTGTATACTCTCGGAGTCTAGCCAGACACCTTCCGTCGCGCCCGCCATGGGCAACGGTTCCTGTGCCCCCAAGACTTGCATCCCGCAAACTGGGTATAACGCCACGGTTCTCGACAATCTAGCCAGCAGTCCTGGTGTAGTCAGGCGTAAACCAAACTGAGGAGAGCACAAATGAGCCCACAGGCAGCAAGGAGATACTTTCACAATGAAAGAGCCGCGTGAAGATCGCCGCATCTCATCACTGATCAACCAATCGCAGACGATCCGCATTCGCCCGGTCGAATCACAATACGCCGAAGAGATTCGCCCAACCTTGAATGTAACTTGGGACGGGTTGTATTTCGCGACTTCGATCGGACATTATTTCTCCGGCATGAATATTTATGTAGCGCGAGACTTTCGTCCGCGCGATCCGGCGAATCGGGAAAAACAAGGTACAGTCGTGCGGGTCGACAATTTGAAAGAAGGCAGGTGGGGTATAGCCGTCCACTTGACCCAGGACGTTGGTATGAACAAGACCACCTGATGGCATAAGGGACTGCTCTGGCCCATTCGTGTCAACCCGCCGGCATAACGTGATACCTACAGTGGGTGTATGCGACCTAGGATTGCTCGCGCCCACACAACCTCCGAGCAAAACCGTCAGGCGTAGCCTGTGCGTTCGCCACAGGTGGTGAAGATTTCCGCTATTCAAGGGAGCTGTTAGCGCCCTTCTCGATCCAGTCTCTGGCAGTCATCACAAAGTCTGTAGTTTCCTGTGCCGCTGTAACGTTCCCACGCGGTCGTATCCCAACCCGGAGGACAGGCATTATTATCGTGATAAACGCGATGTTGGGGTGCTTTTTGGATCTCGTTGGCTGAGTAGAATTCCGCTACTTTCGACATGGAATGACCCTCCCGATAGATTTGTAGAGTTGCGCTCGGCTTTGCTCAAGTGAAGCATGGGAGAACATGAAGGGCTTCCGTCCAGTGGCGGCAAGGGCGCAAAGTGCTTCGGATTTAAAACTGGCCCAGGCCCCCTCTTTTCATCCCCTTGCTTCTACGCGCGAGAACATCTGCGATCTCGTTCTTCCGAACTTCGCTGACGCCTCTTCGAATACGGGAGAAAACTGCACAAATACCATACTAGCCACAAAAAAGACGGACGACTGTGCCATTGTGCACACTTTCGCATTTTGATTCACATTCGATTTTTCATACGATTGCCAAAAACTAGTCTTCCGTGTGGATCAAAAAAGGAAAGAGCTCTTCACGTGTCTCGTCTGCTCAGGGTGTTAAGTCCGTCCGGCCTTAGGCCAGATAGATCCGCCCCCGCCAACCATCCGTCTCGCATTTTCCTTGAGAAAACCATTCGCAAACGCGAATATGGGTAATCATAGATTGCATCCACTGTTCTTCGATGATCTGAAAGATATTCTTCAACTCGCCAGACGTCAGATGGAGCGGTCACGTTCTCCAGCATGCGCCTGGCTTCTGCGGTAATCCTTGAGCAGTGACGCGCGAATGCTTTATGAAAAGCTCGTCGAGCCGTTTTCTTTTCAACTTGGTTCTTGAACGCCGGTGTTTTTGACGCAACACTAATAGCCTGCACCCACACAAAGATTCATCCACTGGAGGCAAACATGTCGAATCCTGGCCGCCGCGAATTCTTGAAGAGCTCGATGGCCTTGGCGCTCGCGCCCGCTGCCCAAAACGCACTGCGCGCGCCCGTTCTTTTGGGCGAGCCTGTCCCAGGGCAGCAACCGCGCACCGAATTTTTTGAAGGCTTTAAGACCGAGCAGATCAAGACCTCGGGCGCGGCGATCAATACTGTTTACGGCGGCAACCGCAACGGGCCGCCCTTGCTGCTTCTTCATGGCATTCCGGAAACGCACGTGCTGTGGCGCAAGGTCGCGCCGGCGCTGGCGCAAGATTATTTCCTCGTGATGACGGACCTGCGCGGCTACGGAGACAGCGGCAAGCCCCAGGGAGGCGGAGATCATTTCGCCTACTCGAAGCGGGCCATGGCGCAGGACCAGGTGGAAGTGATGAAGCATCTGGGATTTGAGAAGTTCGCGCTGGTGGGGCACGATCGCGGCGGGCGCGCGGCGCACCGGTTGGCTCTGGACCATCCGGAAGTCCTGACCAAGCTGGTCATTCTCGACATTGTGCCGACCTATTTGCTCTACCAAAACATCACCCAGGAGTTCGCTACCATCTTTTACCACTGGTTTCTTCTCGTTCAGCCGCCTCCATTTCCCGAGACGATGGTCGCCAACAGCGCCGAGTATTTCCTGAAATGCACTTTGCTTTGGCTTGGAGGAAATAAGCTCACCGACCCGCTGCCGGACTGGATCGGTCCCGCTGTATTTCAGGAATATCTCCGCACCTTCCGTAGCCCCGAAACAATTCACGCGATTTGCGAGGATTACCGAGCGGCCGCCTCCATCGATTTGGCGCACGATAAGGCGGACCTGGACAAGAAAATTCAATGCCCGCTGCTCATCCTCTGGTCGGAGAAGGGGCCGTTCCATCGACTGTACAACGTCTTGCAGACCTGGCGAGACCGCGCCGTCCAGGCGCAGGGCAAGGCCATGCCAACGGGCCATTTCCTTCCGGAGCAGATGCCGGAGGAATTGACGCTGGAACTTAAAGGATTTTTGCGGAGCTGAGGGTTTTGTAGCACAGCCACTCCTTGGCTGTGCGCTTTTTGCAGCGCTTAACAAGGGCGCACAGCCAAGAGTGGCTGTGCTACTGGAAAAGGTTGCAAGCGTGGCCCTTGTGGTATAAAACGTCTTCCGTCCCACGACCGAACCAAAATTGTTCTCTTCGCGCCCAGAGGCCAGTGGAAATTCGTCACGCCTCGGTGCGGACGCGAGCCGATTTCAGAATTCCGAGGAGGATTTGTGAGCCAATCCGTCAGCACGGTGAGCCGCCTGGAAACTGTTTCCACCCGTCAGGTTTCCGACATTGTGATCGCCTACACCATTTTGCGCTTGTCGTTTGGGGCCAATATTCTTCTCCACGGTCTGAGCCGCATTCTCAACGGACGTCCGGCGTTTCTTGCCTACCTGACCCATTACTTCGAGCACGCGCACCTGATTCCGGCGAGCTCGTTGCCTGCGTTTGGCGCGGTGCTGCCGTGGGTGGAAACGACGCTGGGGTTGCTCCTGATGCTGGGGCTGTTTTCGCGATTTACGCTAATTGTGGGCGCATTGGTGATGACGGCCCTGGTGATCGGCACAAACCTGGCGCAGGACTGGCTGGTCTCAGGGCTTCAGTTACCGTACTGCTTCATTTATTATTATTTGCTGATTCATCTCGAACAGAACCGCATGTCCCTGGACGCCTGGTGGGGAATCGGCGGGATCTAAGCCAGGACTTGCCTAAAACCCACACCCTTGAAAACCGCCAGTGTGCGGCAGCTGTCAAACCATCCTTCCTACCATCCGTCAAACGAGTGCCCCCTCTGGCCGCCTGTAACCGGATTTCGCCCCTCCGGCACCAAAACCGTGCGTATTGCGCTGCGAGAAACTCGTTCTGGCAGCGCGGTTTGCGGGCACCGGGCGGCGTGCTAAATTTTGAAGTTGGGTGAAATTCCAGCGATAGCATCATGCCAGTCCAAAGACCACCGCTCGCGCCGCGTCCAAAGGTCTCTCACGTTGAGATCTACTGGAAAACTGTTACCTACCGCACGGTCGCTGTTTACCTACTTTTGGTTTTTGCCGTTGTCCTGGCCACTCTATACCTGATTTTTCCGGAGGCGTTCGGTGGCGCGATCGCCAAGGTTTCGCAAGCAATTGGCGCGGCCACGCCTCCCACCGCGGAGCTGACCGCGAAGCAGGCGAAGTTCGTGAATCTGGACGGCCGCGTGCAGGTCAAGAAGGTGAATTCCGTACAGTGGGTCACGGCGGATTACCGCATGGCGCTAGACAAAGGCGATTTGATCCAGACCGGCGGCGACGGCGCCGCGCGCGTCACCTTCGCCGACGGCACGACGTACACCGTGCAGTCCGACACCCTCGTCACGGTCGAGGAAAATTCGGTCGGGCGGGACAGCGAAACGCGCGTGGCCATGCACATCACCTCCGGCGCCGTGGACCTGGCCACCGGCACGTGGGATTCTCCGAAATCGAAGGCCGAGGTTTCATTCTCGAATGCGGTGGCCTCGGTCCAGCAGAACAGCCGCGCGGCGGTTCGAAGCGATCCGAAGACGAGCGAAAGTGAAATCACCGTATCGGCCGGCACTGCCCAACTCTCGACCACTGACGGCCGCCAGCACGTCGAAATTGGCCGATGGGAGCGGGTGACTGTGCCGTCGACCGGAGGGACCGTCGTCAAGTCCAATGTCCTTGCTCCCCCTGATCTGGCGCAGCCCCTGAACCTCCAGCCCCTGATCGTACCGGACCCCAAGCACGCCCCGGTGCGTTTCGAATGGAAACCTGTACCGGAAGCGGTCAGTTACGAGCTGCGCGTCAGCTTGACATCCATGTTTTCCCGGATTGTGGAAGACCGGAAGCTGACCGGAACGTCCATCGAGATTGAGGGCTTCGATCAGGGGGATTACTTCTGGGATGTTCTGGCCACCGACCAGGAGAAGCGCACAAGCGCCCCGAGTGATACATTCAAGTTTACGCTCGCGACACAGGGCAAGGGACAGGAGATGTTGCTGGAAGTCGGAAGCACCGAATTACATGGTAACGTGGTGGAGATCACCGGGCGCACGGAGCCAGGCGCGGCCCTCATCATCAACGGCGAGCAGGTCGCGGACATACGGGGCGACGGCGCGTTCAAGTATTTTACGGCCCCGTTGACGCGGGGCAGCCAGACCATCGTCCTTACTGGACAGAACCGGCGCGGCGGAACAGCGATCAAGCGCGTTGAGATTGTAATTCCATAACCGGACGGCGGGTGCGGGATCTACGCGCCCTCGCCAAAGCCGGCCATAGGCGGGCGTCGGCGGCTCGGAGCCCGCTGGAAAAATGGTAAGGAGGGGCAGCCGGGCGGCACCCCACCCGAGACGGCACCCAGTAGCCGCTCGAGCAGCCCGGCACTGAGGGAACTATGTTGAACAACGGTTACAACCTTCGCTCGGTCTTCAGTTTATTTTCTTCCGACCTGGCGATCGACCTGGGGACGGCCAACACGCTGGTTTATGCCAAGGGCAAAGGCATCGTGGTGAATGAGCCTTCCATCGTGGCTATCAACAAGAACAGCGGCGAAGTGGTGGCGGTCGGCAAGGAAGCCAAGGACATGCTCGGGCGCACGCCGGGCAACGTGGTCGCCATTAAGCCGATGAAGGACGGGGTCATCGCCGATTTCAAGGTGACCGAAAAGATGCTCACCTACTTCATCCAAAAGGCGCATAACCGGCGCATGCTCGTGCATCCGCGCATTGTGATCGGCGTGCCGAGCGAAATCACTCCGGTGGAAAAGCGCGCCGTGCAGGATTCCGCCTACCGCGCGCGGGCGAGCGAGGTGTATCTGGTGGAGCAGGCCATGGCTGCCGCGATCGGCGCGGGCCTGCCGATCGAAGAGCCTTCGGGAAACATGGTGGTGGACATCGGCGGAGGTACGACCGACATCGCGGTCATCTCCATGAGCGGCATCGTGTATTCGCGCTCGGTGCGCGTCGCGGGAAATGAAATGGACGAAGCCGTGATGCAGTACCTGAAGCGCAAATATAACCTGCTGGTGGGGGAGCGCACGGCCGAGCAGATCAAGATGGAGATCGGGTCGGCGTATCCGCTGGAAAAGCCCCTGACCATGGAAGTGAAAGGGCGCAACCTGATCGAGGGCGTGCCGCGAACTGTCACGATTGATGACAGCGAAATTCGCGAGGCGCTTTCCGAATGCGTCGCCACGATTCTGAACGCCTGCCGCGTGGCGCTCGAGCGCACCCCGCCCGAGCTTTCCGCCGACATCAGCGACCGCGGGATCGTGCTGACCGGCGGAGGCGCGCTGCTGAAGAATCTGGACAAGCGCATCCGCGAGGAAACCGGGTTGCCGGTTTCGATTGCCGACGATCCGCTGGCGTCGGTGGTGCTCGGAACGGGCAAGATGCTGAGCGACTTCCGGCTGCTGCGGCTGGTCTCGATTGATTGAGCGCCAGTAGCACAGATTTCAGTCTGTGGGTTTCCATTTGGTTTTGGCTGGAGGATCAGAACTTAGCGAACGCGGGCGACCCGAGGTCGCGAATGGACCCCCACAGACTGAAGTCTGTGCTACCAAATACTTTGAAAGCTGACAGTCTTCCCCGATGATTGCAATTCCCTCACGGCACAAATCACTGACGTTGCTTGCGACGGTCGTCGTCACGCAGGTGCTGCTGCTCGCCGTGCAGATCAAGCGCGAGCGGCAGGTGCGGCTGATCCGGGTGTGGGCGGTGGAACTGATTTCGCCCTTGCAACGCATCGGCTCCTGGACGATCAATGGCGCCGAGCACGGCTGGGGCGGATACATCGGGTTGCGCAGCGCGCAGAAGGAAAACGACGCCATGCGGGGCGAGCTCGACCGGCTGAAAGTGCGCAACGCCGAACTCGAAGGCCGCGCCCTGGAAGCGGACCGGCTGGCCGCGCTGCTCAATTTTCGCACCGCCCATTCCGATACTCCCATGATCGCCGCGCACGTGATCGGCGCGAGTCCGGACTCCGGTAGTCTCGTCGTAAATATTGATCGTGGTTCGCGCGATGGCATTCGGCGCGACATGGGCGTCATCACGCCGGACGGCGTCGTCGGGAAGATTTTCGCCGTCTATCCTGACATTTCGCAAGTCCTGCTGATGGGCGACAAAGATAGCGGCGTTGGCGCCCTGCTGGCGGACACGCGGACGCAAGGGCCGGTGAAAGGAACAGGCGAGCCGCTGCTTTCGCTCGAATACATCAGCAGCGACGAGAAGGTTACGGTTGGAGAAGCGGTGCTGACTTCCGGACAAGACCGCATCTTCCCAAAGGATCTCCCCGTGGGCAAGGTCGTGGACTTTGTATCGGACCCGAAAACGCCGTTCATGAAGATTCGCGTAAAGCCGGCCGCCCATCTGGACCGCCTCGAAGAGGTTCTGGTTCTTGAGACAAGGCAAGAGCTGAGTTCAAAGAAGTCCCCGGATGCCGATACCGCACCGGCCGCATCTCCAGCCGCACCGAAGGCGGCTGTGTCCCAAGCGTCGCCGGCAAAAAAGTCAACAGACGGACATTGATCCAAGCGGTGGGAACGTAGGCAGGAGACGATGGAAAGCACAGAAGTTTATATCGGGCCCGAGCCCCACATTGAAGTGCACAAGTACTACGCCGGTGTTGTGCCCGTTGTGGTGCTGCTGGCGCTGGTGCTGCAAGCGTTTTTCCCCGTCTACATCCGCTCGGCCAACTATCTCGAATTGCCTTTGCTGGTGACTCTTTACTTTGCGCTAAGCAAGCGCAATCCGTCTTCCGGCCTTCTGCTGGGCATGGTGGTGGGGCTGCTACAGGACAGTCTGAGCCGCACGCCGCTGGGCCTTTACGGGATCGCGAAAACGCTGGTGGGCTACCTCGGCTCCTCGCTCGGGGCCCGGATTGACGTGGAACATCCCATCGCGCGATTCCTGCTGACGGCCGGGTTTTACTTGTTCCATCATGCTGTCTTCACGCTGACGACCCGAGCCCTGCTGGCCCAGCGGAATGAAAGCTACCTTACGGTACCGATACTGATCGCCTCGCTCGTCAATGCCGTGATCGCCATCATATTGTTTCCGCTGCTCGACCGGTTCAGAAAGCCATCCTGAAACAGGGTTATCCGATACGATGCGCGCGATCTTGCACACCCTTGGTGCAAGTGCTAGTGTGAACGATGGTTAGGTGTGGAGAAAGCCCACAAGGTGTGCGGGGGATGAGGACCGCACGGAGTCGCTTTGGCCTTTTCTTTGATGAACGATAAACGGCTGCCGACTGAGCGGCTGACGGTTGTTTCGTATGTCATCGTAGGGGTGATCTCGCTGCTGCTGTTTGGTTTCTGGAAGCTGCAGATCATTGATTCGGATCGCTACGCGCAAATGGCCGAGCGCAATCGCGTGCGGTCGATTCCGATCATTGCCCCGCGCGGCTCGATGCTCGATCGGGAAGGCCGCGTCCTCGTAGACAACTACCCTTCCTTCAGCGTCTTATTGTTGCGAGATGCTCCCGAACAAGTGGAGAAGCTCCTTCCGCAGATTGCCGACGGCCTGGGCATGACGCTCGAGGATGTCAAACAAGAGATCGAAGCTTCCCGGGCCATGCCGAAGTTCCAGCCGATCGTCATCAAACCGGAAGCGAGCCCATCCGATATTGCATTTATCGAGTCCCACCGCGTCGACATTCCCGTCCTCGAAATGCTGATGGTTCACCGTCGCCGCTACCCGCACGGCGACATGCTCGCCAACGCGGTTGGCTACGTGGGTGAAGTCAGCGCGGAGCAGGTGGAGGCTTCCGATTCCAGCCTGAAACCGGGCGACATCGTCGGGAAAACGGGGTTGGAGCGCCAATACAATGAGACCTTGATGGGGACGGACGGCCTGCGGCGGGTGATCGTCAACAGCATTGGTAAAGAAGTAGGCCGCCTCGAACAGAAGGATGCCATTCCGGGCAAACCGATCCAACTAACGATCGACTACGATCTGCAAAACGTGGCGGATACTTACATGGCCGACAAAGAAGGCGCCGTCGTTGCCATGGATCCGCGCACCGGAGAAGTCCTGGCGATGGTCAGCCGGCCCACCTTCGATCCCAACGACTTCGCGATCCGCATTCCGACTGCGGAATGGCAATCTCTCAATTCGGATCCGCGGACTCCTTTGCTGAATCGAGCCATCCAAGGACAACTTGCCCCGGGGTCGGTCTTCAAGATTGTCATGGCCACAGCGATGCTTGAGTCCAACGACGTCCCTGCGAATTTCACCGCGTTTTGTCCGGGACACGCTCAGTTTTACGGGAGGACCTTCCACTGCTGGCGGCCGGCGGGGCATGGCATCGTCGATCTCCACAAGGCCATTGTGGATTCCTGCGATGTTTTCTTCTATACCCTTGGGCAGCGGCTTGGAATTGATGAAATTCATAAGTACGGCGCCGCCCTGGGCCTGGGCCGGCGCACGGGCATTGACTTGCCGGGCGAGGAACCCGGTCTCATGCCTTCGGAAGAATGGGTGCAGCGCGTCTACCACCATAAATGGTATGCCGGGGAAACGATTTCGGTGGCCATCGGACAGGGCTCGGTTACGGTTACTCCTCTTCAACTCGCGCGCATGATCGGTGCTGTGGCCAGTGGCGGCGACTTGCCCCAGCCGCACCTTTTGAAGAATTTAAGCGGGAAGATGGATCGCTTTCCACTGGCCGAGGACACGGTCGAGCAAGTCACGCAGGGAATGTACGGCGTCATTAACGAAGGGGGTACGGGATCGAGCTTGAAACTTCAGAATATCGAGTTCTCCGGCAAGTCAGGAACCGCCCAATTGATGAGTTACGATGCGGGAAGCAAGTTGGGAAAGAAGGGGAAGGAAACCAACGGGTGGTTCGTGGGCTACGCGCCGCGGCGCAATCCCGAGATTGTGGTTGCGGCAGTCATCCAGGGCAGCAGCGAGCACGGGGGAACGACGGCAGGACCCGTCGTGCGTGATATCGTCAAGGCGTACTACGACAAGAAGAGCGGGATAAAAGTTCAGGAGTATACGGCGAAGCAACAAGGGCAGCCCAAAGTACTGCCGACCTCCGTGGACGATCCCTCTCTCGATCCGGAACCGCCCAGCCGGTAAAATTTTATGCAGAAGGGCACAAGCATTCGCGATTATGACTGGTGGCTGCTGGCGACGGCATTCGCCATCTGCGGCGTAGGCGTGCTTGAAATTTGGTCCGCGACGCACGCGAGCCACCTCGCCGGCATGCACGTGCACCAGATGGAATGGGTCGGCCTGGGTTTCGTTCTGATGCTTCTGTTGTCCCGCGTGGACTACCACACAATTATGGATCAGGCTCCCGTCTTGTATTTGATCGCGATTATTGCGTTGATTGCGGTTCTGGCGATGGGACACACGCGCTTTGGGGCCAAGCGCTGGCTGCCCATCCTGGGCGGACTTTTGCAGGTGTCAGAACTGGTGAAGTTGATTATAATAGTCGTACTGGCGCGCTTCTTTTCGGAGGTGCGCACGGAGCAGCTCAGCCTGGGGGATTTGATCAAGGCCGCCGCTCTGATGGGTTTGCCGCTGGCGCTGATCATGTTGCAGCCCGACTTGGGGACAGCGCTGGTGCTCGTGCCGCTCGCGGCAGTAGGGGCCTACCTGGCAGGCTTGCAATGGAAACATTCCCTGGCCATCGTGACACTGGCCGCGATCATGGTGCCGGTGGGTTATCATTTTCTTAAGCCTTACCAGAGAGAACGTGTTACAACATTCCTGCGGCCGGAAGAGGATCCCAAGGGCGCGGGGTATCAGATCCTGCAATCGAAGATCGCCGTGGGTTCCGGCGGATTTTGGGGCAAGGGGCTTGGCAACGGAAGCCAGAATCAATTAGGCTTCGTGCCGGTTCGTTATTCGGATTTTATCCTGGCGGCGCTCGCGGAAGAAGTCGGATTTGTGGGAGTCTTCGTCGCGCTGCTTTTGTATATGTTCCTGCTGTTGCGTCTGGTGCAGAACGCCCAGCGCGCGCACGATCGAGCGGGCATGTTTCTGATCATGGGCGTGACGGCAGTGTTAGGTTTCCATGTCCTGGTGAATGTGGCCATGGTGATTGGATTTATGCCGGTCACCGGAATTCCGCTGCCGTTGATGAGTTATGGCGGTTCGGCCACATTGTTCGTGTTTTTGGCTTTAGGGCTGGTGATGAACGTCCGTCTTCGGCGTTTCGTCAACTAAGCCGGTAGAATTGCTTTCCGGCCCGCGCCGCGCTGTGAATCGAGTGGACGGCCCGCCGGCAAGAAACAAAAATTTTGGAGCGAGGCAAGTGCCCAGAGAAAGAGCAAACTCTATCTTAACTTCCCCGGCCGTCCCGCCTTGCGGGACCGAGCGCACCCTTTCTATTGCGGGCTCTCACTGGAGCCCGCGCCCGATGCGCCAGGCCGGAGTGCGGCCATGCCCTCCGAGGAGTATTCATGTCGAAGGAGCTAGTGATCTCCGCGACCCCGCACGAAACGCGGGTCGCGATTATGGAAGATGGACAGCTTTGTGAAATTTATATCGAACGCGAAAAAGAATTTGCTTTAGTCGGAAGTCTTTACAAAGGCCGCGTCACCAGAGTTCTTCCGGGCATGCAGTCGGCCTTCGTTGATATCGGCCTCGATAGCGACGCCTTCCTGTACGTCAGCGATTTTCTGGAACATCTCGAGGAGTACGACCACGTTGCGCCGGTCGAGCCCAAGTTCCGCAGGCCGGAGCCGGCCAAAAGCGGCGAAGTGTATCCGCCGTCGACGACCAATGGCGGCGTCATTCCTCCGCCCGTCCATGTCCCTGAACCGGTAGCGGCAGTCGCGCCCATTGAGCCTGTTGAGGCTTTTGAGGCTGCTCCCGCGATCACGCCTCTCGAAGGCGAGACATTCCAGGTCGCCGCTGCCGGCCAGCAGGCTGCCTCCGAAAGCGGCGCTCCGTCTGCGCCTCCGATGCAGCGCACCCAGCATCCTCCATTTCCGCAAAGAAATGACCGCGACCGCGGACGTGGCGGCTTCGGCAATCGCGGCGGACAGGGCGGACGCAACCGGCGCTGGGGACGCCCAGATCGGGGACGCGGCGGACGCGACCGCCGGCCGCCCGGGCGCGATTTGCCGCCGTCCAAATACGCTTCGCCTTCGGATGCGAGGCCGCCGCGCGAGTCTCAGCCGTATGAACCGGCGGCTGCGGATTTCGAGCCCGTCATTCTGCCGGGCGAGTCGCTCTCAAAATTCAAAGATCGCGTTCCGTCGGCTCCCGCGGCGCCTCCGGCCGAACATGCTTCGTTCGGTTCCAGTACTTCCGCGGCGCAGCCTGCTCCACGGACTTTCACGGACGAGGAATTGTCCGCGGGATTGCCGGGTGCGCTGTTTGCGACTCCGCCGGCCGCGGTTCCTGAACAACACGAGACCCCTGCGGCGGACTTGAGAGCCGAATCATCCGTCAACGCGCCGGAGTATCTTGCCGCTTCGCCGGCCGCCGATGCGGAAATCGCCGACGAACTCGACAGGCTGGATTCCGAAGGCGGTCCGGGGGTGATCGAGGACGCGCAGGCTCCAAATGGCGCGAACCTCTCCGAGGAAGATGTCACCTCGCTCGCCGAACAGCTTGCCGAAGCCAAGCACGAAGAGGCGCAGGCCGATGCGGAAGAGCGCGCCGAGGCCGTCGAGGCCGTGGCCGAATCGTTTGTGGAGCCCGCCGAACTCGAAGAGCTGCAGGAAGCGCTGGACACTGATCAGGAAAACGATCACGAGAGTGATAAGGAAGGCGATCACGAAGAGGATCACGAGGACGCGGCGGAGGAAGCCGACGCCATCGCCGACGAAATGCATGACGAAGCGCTGGCCGCTGAGGCGTCACCAGGACATGGGGAAGAACACCTGGAAGAACACGAAGAAGGACATGGAGAAGAGCACGGGGGAGAACACGCTGGGGAACTCGCCGAACTTCACGGAGAAGTTCACGAAGAATTCCACGAGGCCGCGGCAACTCGCGCATGCCGGCGAGGGACAGCCGCCTACAAGCGCGCGCATTTCCGAGCAGCCGCGCGCCCGCTTCCAGCGTCCCATGCGCCGCGGCGGAAACCGCCCGCAGCGCGGAGGACGCCGCCCCGGACGCCCCCATCAGCCTGCGCAGCACGGCCACCCGAGGCACGAGGCGCACCGCCGCCCGCAGCTCATTTCCGAAATGCTGAAGGCCGGCGAGGAAATAATTGTTCAGATTGCAAAAGAACCGCTTGGTAAAAAAGGAGCGCGCATCACGAGCCACGTCGCGCTGCCCGGCCGCTTCCTCGTCTACATGCCCACGGTCGATCACATCGGCGTGTCGCGGCGCATCGGCTCGGCCGAAGACCGCTCCCGTTTGCGGCGCCTCGTGACCGAAGCCAAGGGAACGTTTCCCGGCGGCTTCATCGTCCGCACGGCCGCCTCGGGCGCGAGCGACGACGAAATTCGCACCGACGTCGAGTTCCTCGGCCGCACCTGGGACACCATTCGCGCCACCTCCGAGCAGCGCCGCGCGCCTTCCTTGCTCCACCGCGACCTGAATCTCGTCCAGCGCATCCTGCGCGATTATCTGAGCGACGATTACGCCGCCATCTGGCTCGACAACGAGGAGGAATTCGCGAAGGTCGTCGAATTCGTGGGCCGCTTCCAGCCGAAGCTCGTCCCGCGCGTGAAGCTGTACACCAAAGAAGCGCCGATCTTCGAGGAATTCGGCATCCAGCAGGAACTGGACAAGGCGCTGCGCCCGAAAGTGTGGCTCAAGTCCGGCGGCTACATCGTCATCAACCACACCGAAGCGCTCGTGGCCATCGACGTCAACACCGGCAAATACGTGGGCCGCGGCTCGACGCGCCTCGAGGACACCATCGTCAAGACCAACCTCGAAGCCGTGAAGGAAATCGTGCGGCAAATCCGCCTGCGCGACCTCGGCGGCATCATCGTCGTGGACTTCATCGACATGGAAGAGCGCCGCAACCGCGAAAAGGTGCTGGCCTCGCTCGATCAGGCCCTGCAGCAGGACCGCGCGCCGTCCAAGGCCCTCGCGTTCAACGAATTCGGCCTGGTGTGCATCACGCGCAAACGCACCAAGCAAGCCCTGGAACGCGTCCTGTGCCAGCCCTGCCCGTACTGCACCGGCTCCGGCATGGTCAAGTCCATCCCCACGATTTGCTACGAGATTCAAACCGAAGCGAAAAAAATGGCCGCCGACCTGGACGCGCAAAACCTCACGCTGCGCGTCAACCCGGAAATCGCCAAGGCCCTGAAGACGCGCGAGTCGTCCCTGATCGAAGATCTCGAGCGCTCCACGCGCAAGACCATCATCATCCAGTCGGATCCGACGCTGCATTGGGAGCAGTACGATATTTATTAGCTGGAAACTCGTTGTTCTAGGGACCCCACGCTTTGCTTCGCAAAGCGTGGGGCACCCGGCCGAAGACTAAGGCACCTAAACCCAAATAATAAAGGGCGGCCGACCCGTCCCCCATTTCAAAGAATCAGGACCTTCACCCGGACCTTGCCGTCCTTAGATGATCGTTCACCTTCCAAGTCATTTTTCAGTCCCTCAGCGTTGGTCAACAAATGGTCCGGGTCATAAACAGCACACCACAAGCAATCACAGTCGGGATGAGCACGGTAGTGATCGATGTCAATGATCAGTTCATCGCCAATCTTGGCATGATTGCTATCACGTACGAACTTCAGTTCAATTACGATTTTGTATTGGGGAAGAAGGAAATCCATCCGGGTACTGGAGCCCGCATAGCTCGGTACGTACTCTTCCGGTCTTATATCGGCGACCCATGGTCTCAGTAGGGCGTGCAGCAAATCTTGAACGTCGTACTCGGTGGAGAACGAAAGCGGTTGTGCTCCTTTCCTTCGGTGAGTCAACGGATGCATGGCCCGCCGAAGGCCTCTCAAAAGAACGTCGAGTAGTTCATCAATTTTGGTAGGTTTTACGTGTCCGTGGCTCATTGCGGTGCGAAGCGGCATCTCCTCGGGGGTTTGGCCGATCGGAAGCACGCGACCGTAACGAAAATATCGAAGCCCGTTTTCCTCTAGGACCTTAATGACTCGAACCTTCTCGCGTTGCCATTCCTCAAACCGTTCTCTGTCCTCCTCTGGTGGACCAATATCCATGAACTCTTCCAGCACGTTGCCCAGTACCGCCAGGCTGTCCACGTTCGGGTCCATTCCTGCCCTGAAGAGCCACTCCTTCCATTTCGTTGAATGGGGCAAAGGGGGTGGCGGCATCGAAGCCCCGGCTGACTCAAAAAGGGCATCCAGGGTTGCGTGCGATCCGTGTAGCACTGCACCGACGGCAGTGCACACAGCTTTCGATAGGCGGACGTTTGTCATGCACTTCTATCCGATTAGTATAGTATGTCGTTGTTAATTCAGAAGGGTTTTCGACCTAGCGGATCGAGTTTCGCATCCTCAGCCTGGTGAAACTCAGCCAGCTTCTCCATTGCCTGGTCTATGTCACGCTGATCCATGACGTTGTAGCGCTCAAAGACGGCCCGCGTGCTATTCTGGCCCATACTATTGCGGGCGAAGGGCACCTTTGGCTGTTTTGGGGACCTATTATCTGTCAGGTACGTCTAACACAGGATATATACTCGCTGATGTTGAACGGAATTCCGTATTGTTCTAGAATCAAGCATGCCAAATGAACAGTCCTCATTGCCCCTGTCCGT
This sequence comes from uncultured Acidobacteriota bacterium, assembly GCA_963832265.1. Taxonomy (GTDB): domain Bacteria; phylum Acidobacteriota; class Terriglobia; order Acidiferrales; family UBA7541; genus Palsa-360. The sequence continues at coordinate 656,810 of CAWHTN010000017.1, read as the reverse complement.
GTGCCAGGCGCAACCGGAATATACGCAGGTTCCAACGCGTGTCGACAAGTGGGATGACTACTTCATGTACGTCGCCCAGGTAGTCTCAATTAAGTCTAAGGACCCGCGGTGTGCCGTTGGCGCAGTAATAGTGTCGCAGGACAACATCGTTCTATCGACTGGCTTCAATGGCCTGGCGCGTGGAGTCCACGATGATGAAAAATCCTCCAGGACGCAGACGAGAAGATAAAGATAATTTGCCACGCCGAGACCAATGCCATCCTGAATGCCGCCCGCGTTGGGGGTCACCCTCTCCAAGGTGCGACAATTTACGTGACTAAATTTCCTTGCCTTGCATGCTGCAACGCGATCATCCAGGCGGGCATCAGGCGTCTATGTACTCACGATCACGAATACTGGAACGAGGATCCATTGGATAAGGACGACCATTCTCGCAAGAGGCTCGTACTCCGGGAATCACACATAGAGGTCTATGCCCCAAATCATCCCGATTTCAAGCCGGGTGAGGCGATACTCGCACTGAAGAGGTATCCAGTGCCGGAAATGGCCCCTCCGAAGAAGACATCCGCGAAGGAATCAGACGTTACGACAGCCGAGGTGGGTTGAGGCAGGCGGGTGGCCCAGCCTTCGAGCGACTTTAAACTTCGGGTGGCGCATCCTTGTGGTGTTCAAGGGTGCGGGTTTTCTGGTCCTCGATTCGCTTTTCGCGCTGCCCGGTTCCGTAACCCGAAAACAAAACTTCGCAAGGGGTGAGCCATTCGGCCGAGGCGCTCTTACTCGGGTCGTATTTGTGGGAAAAACTCCAATCTTACGTCCTTCAGGTATAAACCAGGTCCTTCTCGATTGCTGGGTCGCTCAATCGTTCCGGTTATTTCGACCAATTCGCCACCGCGGACCGTTCTTAATATTGGGTATTCGGAAAATCGAACAATCGCGTGTATAGTGCTCAAATTAAAACGTAACCGTACTCCGACCTCATTTGTTAAGTTATTGCGCGGGCAGATTCCTGATAGTTTGGCCCTCCAACGTACTTTTATGCCGACGAAACTTTGTGCTACAGACTCGCGCATGTAGAGCGACGCTTTCTCGATGGCGTCTTCGATATCGTCGGGCGTCGGAGTCTCGCTAAATTCACCAGGCCTTTCTAATGCTTCTTCGTTCTTAATGTAAGTCCCAATATTTACGTCTCGACCTGCAACCGGGCCATTTACATTAGAATTTGAAATGTCCACATGTGAAGAATCGGTGCCAGGTGACGAGGTACGCTCCCGGAAACGGCGATACAACCATGCAATAACAGCCGAACCTGCTGCTACGCCAACGCCAGAGAAAATCCACTCATAAGACGGGGTAGGACTCGCCATGGCTTCGGATTATAAGGCAACTGGACGGGTGGCCCGGCCTTTGTTTTGAAGTTAGGGTGCCCCATCCTTGACGATTTTCAAGGGTGGGGCTTTCGGCCTGTTTTTTCTTGTGCTCTGGATTTTCTCAATCCATGGCGCGCATTCTAGGAAATAGACGCACGTCAAAATCCCCACACTTCAAAAGGCGGAAGGGTGGGACACCCAAACTTCAAAACCATCGGCAACGCCCGGGCCACCCGCCCAGAGAGATTCTTCGCTTCGCTCAGAATGACACCGCTAGCGTGAGGGCTGCGTTGGACGGGTGCAGCCAAACTTCAAAACCTTCGGCGACGTCCCGGGCCACCCGCTCAGAGAGATTCTTCGCTTCGCTCAGAATGACACCGCTAGTGTGAGGGCTGCGTTGGACGGGTGGGCCAGCCTTTGAGCGAATCTGAACTTTGGGTGGCGCACCCTTGTTGTGTTTAAGAGTGGGGTATTGATGAAAGCGCAGACCATTGAGGGTCATGTGGGCGGCAGCCGCGCTTGCTGTCATTCTGAGCGAAGCGAAGAATCTCTCCGTGGTTTTTCGTATTGCAAGGACCGTGACAGAGAGATTCTTCGCTTCGCTCAGAATGACACCCGGTTGGGCGTAGGCGACTGTAGTTCCACAGCCAGGTCCCGCCAGTGCGGATTGAAAGAGTCGATCAATGCAATCTTCTTTTCTCGTAACCATCCCTTGAGTTGCTTCTCCCGCGCAATGGCGATACGGATGTCTCCGAAGGCCTCGAAATACACAAGTTCAATCACACGGTAGCGAGCGGTAAATCCCGGGATGCGCATCTGTTTGTGTTCCGTGACGCGGCGCAGGAGATCGCACGTCACGCCGATGTAAAGAACGCGTGATGCGCTCGCCATTATGTAGACATGGTAGGACTTCACCGGAATGGCCGTCCCGGCTATTTGTACCAGTTTCAAAATCGCCAGTTGATGGTGATCGTCGATAGCTCGAACAATGTTTACAACGTCGGAATCTGGTGAGATTCGTCGGACGGGCGGCTGGCCCAGCCTTTGAGCGGTTTTGAACCTACGGGTGGCGCACCCTCGCGGTGTTCAAGGGTGCGGGTTTTCCGATCCTCGACTCTCCCTTTCCCGCTGGCCGATTCCGATCTGTCCTTTCCTCGCGGGCAAGGTGTTCCGCACGCAAAAAAACCCGCACCCTCCGCAAAAATCGCGAAGAGTGCGGCAGCCGGCTACTTCTTTTTGGGGTCGGAGATGGCGGGCCTGCTAATTTGCTTGTCGAATTCCGCCTGCTCTGAGGGCGAGCAGAGCATCTCCCGAAGATCGAAATCGGCAGGTTGCAACCGCAGGGGGAACTTAACGAGGGCATTCCAGGGCTTCGTATACATCGTCGGATCGGTGATGGTCAGTGTGAGCTCCAGGATGTCGTGGTTCACGCGGTGGAACCGCTCTTCCACTCGCAAGTCGCTGCTATGCGGGCGGCCCACATTATCGATCCAGGTTCTTTCATCGAGCCCAACCGTTTGCACGACGAACGTCGTATCGTCTTCCCACTTGCCGGTCGAGTAGCCGTACCATCGCGGCTCTGAAATATCCTGGGAGGGAAACTCTCGCCCGTCCATCCAGATGCTGCGAAATGTCCGATCGTTTTGATAGAAGATCATCACCTGCTTTGCAGTTTGAACGATCTGCAACGCCCTCAGGTTGAAGAGTTCAATGCGTGGAAACCCGATTGGATCACAGATATCAAATGGATCGTTATTGAGCGCAATGGGAACTTCCGTGGTTCCGAATCCCGGCTTATTGGCTTTGAACGCTTTCTCCCCCAAAGGGGTGAACGGCAAAATATGCTTCCCGTCCGATGGGTACTCCTTCGCACCACGGAATTGGACTCCGTCCCGCCACCCTGCGGCTGGTTCCCAAATTCCAGACAGGTCGTGGCGAGGAGCCGGGGCCGGCTTCTGATCTTTCGGCGGTGCAGGCACCTCCCTGTACCAACCGTCGATGTGCTTCTCCTGGTTTTGATCCACCGGCACAGCACCTGGATCGGGCGCGGGAAACGGCGTCCGCGAAGCGTCTTGAGCGCGCGCAGGAAGTGAAAATAACGATGCTGCAAGTACAATCGTCGGGACCACGAAGCGGCTTAACATATCGGAAATCCTTTTCGTCGCACGACCGCTCGAGCGAACGGTTCCTCCGTCTACCCGCGTAACCACTTGCCGTTGGCGAGCTGGACCCGCTGGATGCGCCCGACGGGCGCGCCATTGTCGGGTGTTATCATGACAACCGTGACCTCATCCCCGGGCTTGAATGTCTGCTTGTTTATGCCAAAGTTGATGAGGCTGGACGGAGCGCTCCACTCCACAACCCAATTCACTACTTGTCCATCTATCATCTTTTACGTCGATCTTCAGGAGAGTGTGAGGATTGAGCCAAACCCATTCCGTCACGGTTCCCTTCACAGTGAGTTGTTTCGCATTCCCGTACGACGCGTTTCCATGGTGTGCGAACAGCGGAACGGAAACCGTTAGAAGACCAATCATCACGAGGGAACTCGACCGCAAGACTATTTTTCATAGCTTCCCTCCAAATTTCTGTCTGGACGACCGTGAGTTTCTACAGGCTGGCTGAAAATATACTCTTCGGCAGTCTCCACAGGTAATATATTTCTTAGAGTCTCTTGGACCGGGCGGGTGGCGAGTGCCCCAGCCATTGAGCGATTTTGAACTCAGGGGTGGCGCACTCTTGTGCTGTTCAAGGGTGCGGGTTTTCCGATCCTCGATTCTCCCTTTCCCGCTGGCCGGTAGCGTAAGCTTCAGTCCGTGGCCTTTTCGATTGATCTTGGCTTGTTCAGCCCATGTAGCCGGAGCGAAACCCCACAGACTGAAGTCTGTGCTACTAAAAACTGTGAAGAGTGCGCACACGAAAATTCAACCCTCCCCTAAAGTCTGACCCGCCCCCCGTTCGAAAACGCCATCCCTGACACAATCTAGACGTTAGAGAAAACCCTGGCGAGGATTGACCGGCGCCCGGTACTAAACCCGAAACTGCCGCAGATGATGATCCAGGTGCTGATACATCAACACCGCCCATTCCACAGGAGTCAGCGGCCCGAAAAAGAAATGCGGATGCTTCGTGCATACCCCGGGCCCGCCTGTTGCAAAGCGGTCTATCGATTTCGCGCAGCCGTTGCTTCTCCACCACAAAATCCCGTTCATCGGTCACCAGGCAGCTCTTCTCGGTCATCGAATTGCGGCGCATCGGTGTCCGGTTCACGATCACCGACTTCTTCGCCAACCGCCCCAGCAGGCGTCCGATCAAGATTCGCGGCGGAGCTGTCTTTCCCATCGCCATCTCTATCGTCGCCGAGCAATGCGCCAGCATCTGCGCTGGATTCATCTTGCCCCACTGCCGCTCGCTTTCCGGCCTCAACTGCGCCATCCGCTCCTTCACTTCTTCCACCGTCGCCGCTTCAAATAGATTTTTCACGCGGACAGATGAAACTACAGTGTGTCCCGTCATCATCGTGTCCCTTTTTGTCCCGGCTTCCCGGCCACGCTACAAGTTTCATCGGTATTCGCCACGTTCCTGGTGCTTCCTTCTCCGGCATTACCGTTCCTGTGCCATCCGCAGGAAAGAGCACGGACGTGTGCTCGTGGAATAGCCGCCATGCGCCTCGATCCCGAAGCAGGCACACGGCTGTGCGCATCCAAGAACTTGTCTGTCGGCCGACGGCCATATCCTCGACTCTGATGATTAGTCGAACGAGGAGGAGCGAGATCGACACGTTCAGCGTCTTTTCGCCGCAATATTAGCTCGAACCTCACCGGGAGATGCGGGTGGGCGGGGGGTGGCCCAGCCTTTGAGCGGCTTTGAACTTACGGGTGGCGCACTCTTGTGGCGTTCAAGAGTACGGGTTTTCTGATCCACGATTTTCCATTTCCAACTGGCCGGTAGCATAAGCTTCAGTCCGTGGGCTTTTCGATTGATCTTGGGTTGTGCAGCCCATGTAGCCGGAACGAAACCCCACAGACTGAAGTCTGTGCTACTCGAAAATTCAATCCATCCCCAAACCTGGCCCACTCGCCCAACACATACAACCTTCATGAATTGTTGGCCATTCGGACTTGAGTATCTACAACAAAAGTCCTTGCACTGCTGAAAGCCGCTGCACGATACTGTAATCGATCCAAACTAAAATCGATCCAAGCAGAACAATTCCACTGGATTGCAAAGAGGTGCCCATGTCGGTCGACGCCGAGTTCGACAAGCTTTACCAGGAGATGGAACGCGACCACCTCAAGCCTTTATGGACGGAAGAAGCCAAAATTTTGCCGCGAACGCCCCAGCCAAAGGCTGTGCCTTGGCTTTGGAAATGGTCGCACCTGCACCGGCTCGCGAGCCGGGCGGGAGAATTGGTGACGATCGAACGCGGGGGCGACCGGCGAGCACTGGGACTCATTAATCCGGGATTGGCAGGACAACCGTATGCCACGCCTACGCTATGGGCCGCGGTGCAGTGGTTGAACGGGCGCGAGGTGGAGCCGGCGCATCGTCATAGCGCGCAGGCCGTGCGATTCATGATCGAGGGGAAGGGCGCATACAGCACCGTTCAAGGCGACAAGATTTTTCTAGAGCGCGGAGACTTCGCGATCAATCCGCCCATGGCCTGGCACGATCATGGCAGCGAGGGTGATGGACCGGCGGTGTGGCTGGATGGACTGGACATCCCGCTGAATAATTATCTCGACGCGACGTTTTTTGAGGTCTCCGAACATGACCAACAGGATGTGACTGCCATGATCGACGGATCGGTTCTCAAATATGGCGGCGGGCAGCTTCGTCCCGCATGGGAAGAGCCGGTGCAAAAGTATTCGCCGATCTCGACGTACAAGTGGGCGGCGACCGAACACGCGTTGAATAGTTTGGCGAAGGTGGATGCAAGTCCGTTCGACGATGTGGCGCTCGAATATACGAATCCACATACCGGCCGTCCCGTAATGGACACCATCACCGCGTGGATCCAGATGCTGCGTCCGGCCAAGCACACCAAGGCGCACCGGCAGGTAAACAGCTCTGTGTATCACGTTTTCGAAGGAAAGGGCGCGACGGTAATCGGCGGCGTCCGCTTCGATTGGGAGCAGGGCGACATATTCGTCATCCCGAGTTGGGCTTATCATGAGCACCTCAACGCCTCGAAGACGGAACGCGCGATTCTTTTTTCGATTCAGGACACGCCGGTGATGAAAGCTCTCGGCAAGTATAGAGAAGAAGCGCTTGCCGCGAACAGCGGTCACCAGCTCGTGAAGGAATCGTTCGATGCCTCGAAAGCGCTGGCGTACGTCTAGGCGGATTTTGGGGGCGGCCCGTCCTTGACGATTTTCAAGAGTGGGGCTTTCGGCCTGTTTTTTCTTGTGCTCAGGATTTTCTCGATCTATTGCGCTCAATCTAGGAAATCGACACACGTCAAAATCCTCACGCTTCAGAAGCGGAGGGAGGGGCACGCAAACTTCAAAACCTTCGGCAACGTATGGGCTACCCGTCCCGATTCCGATCTGTTCCTTCTCCGCGCGCGGGGTGTTCCGCATAGAAGAAAAACCCGCACCCTTCACAAAAACCGTGAAGAGTGCGGCACCCGGAAATTCAACCTACCCCCAAACCCTGGCCCACCCGCCCCAACAACGTCATCTAATCAGCCAACCGTTTATTTATATCCAGCATATATTTTATTCCTCTCTTTACCACGGCCTCAGCAGCCAAGATCTTGCGATCTGGATGCGGCTCGAAGCGCAGCCCGCCCGAATTCAACACACAGCGCTCCCCCGGAGCAGCGCCACACGTAGGACATCTGATGGAAGACTGTTGCTTTCGTGTTAGTTCTTTTACTTTCATTTCTTGTCTCCGTCGCTCCAGAGCGTCGCGGTTCGGCAGTGGTCAGGCGCCAGAAGCGGGAGCCATCTGAACGGGTCTATGCTTTCTTGACGGACATGGGGCGATTTTCCAGGAACGTGATAATCAGTGCATTATTTATTTGCAACCCACCGTTGTAGCTAACCATGCCTTTCTTCTTAAAATCGTTCATAAATTTACTTACCCTTGGGCGGGTGGTACCAACCATCTCCGCCAGGGTTGATTGGCTGACTTTCAGGGGGGAGTCCGACTTCGATTCCTTGGTTATTTCCCCAAACAATAACAGAACGCGCGCCAGTCGCCTTTCGCTGAAATTGAAGAATTGATCTATCAGATCTTCCTCGATTCGGACAACCCGTGAAAGCAAATATTCGACGAACAGCTTTGCAAACTGCGAGTTTCTCTTGAGCGCGCGAGCCGTCCTCTCCTTTTGGAGTCGAATGACATTGGCTGGTCCAATTGATCTCGCCGTGCAAATCCGCAGAGATTGACCTGCCAGGCAGCCTTCGCCAAAAAAGCTGCCTCGCTGTAGGATGGCGATTATAGCTTTCTTGCGCGCAGTGACCGCCGTGAGCTTTACCGTACCCCGCTCGATGTAGAAAACAGAATCAGCAGGATCTCCTTGCGAAAAGACGATCTCCTTGTCTCGGTAGTTCCGAAAAGTCATGGCAGTCCGGAATTGTTTGCGGAGAACCGCATGACTGACACCAAGACTGCGTTTACTTGCCATTCTGGTCTGCTCCTTGAATCAACTCAGGAAATTGGTTCAGCGGTGCCTAATCGTAGCCTCATAGGACCAACCCGTCTAGATGGTCAAAGTTGACCACATACAATATGTACAAAATTGAACAGTCAGAAGTGAGTCATCATGGGGGGGTGGGTGGTCCAGCCTTTGATCGATTTTGAACTTTGGGCGAACGGGTGGCACAGCCTTTGATTGATTTTGAATTTTAGGGTGGCGCACTCCTGCGGTGTTCAAGGGTGCGGGTTTTCTGATCTTCGATTCTCCCTTTCCCGCTGGTCGATTCCGATCTGTCCTTCCTTCGCGCGCGGTGTATTCCGCATGGAAGAAAAACCCGCACCCTTCACAAAAAACCGTGAAGAGTGCGGCACCCGAAAATCCAACCTGTCCCCAAACCCTGGCCCACCCGCCCAGGAAGTTGCCCCACCTTGGTGAACAATATTCTGTCGGCGGCTAGCTTTTATTGACGACTTCAATATCGTGGCCGTCAGGATCAAGCACCCAGGTCGCATAATATCCAGGGTAGTATTCGAGACGAGCCCGGGGTGATTCCTTACTCTTTCCTCCCGCTGCTAAAGCGGCCTTGTAGAATGCATCTACTTCGGAATGGTCTTTCGCTACAAATCCGACGTGAACGGCCTGAGGATCGGGCTTCCCTTCTTTGAGCCAGAAAAAATGACTTTTGCCAACACCAAAACCTTTCAAGTATGGGTGTCCGTCTCTGCCTTCGTAGTCTGGAAGCGTTGTGATCCCAAGTGGCTTCAGAGCCTTGGCATAGAAAGCGACTGAACGCTTGAAGTCACTGACCGTGAGAATAACGTGGTCTATCATATTTTCCTTTCTGTCTTCGTTGGCTGATTAGATGACGTTGTCGGCTCCTTTTTCCTAGCCTTGGTCGTTACCGCTACAAAGTGTACTCGGATCTAGGAGCCGACAACGTCATCTAATCAGTCACAGGGTTTGCTATAATCGTTGCGCATCCCGGAGAGCTTCGTGAAACGACAAGTGCATCTGGCAAATGTGGAAGAAGTGGCCATCCGCGTCCGAGTGCAATCTTTAAAAGGGGGACGGTATCTGGGCACCAGCCCGGACGTTCCCGGACTGGTGGCGGAAGGCCGAAGCCTCTCCGAGACCATCGAAATCGCTCAGAGTCTTGCCCGAAAGATTGTGGAATCCTGCCGCGAGCACGGAGACCCGCTCCCCCCCGCATTCCGCAACGGACATGTTTCCGCCCGCGAATTCCGCGTTCCTGTCATGATGCCCTGATGGGCCGCCTGTCAGGATTTCGCTACCGTGAAGTTGCGAGACGTCTTCGCAAGTTCGGGTTTCGCTTCGACCGCGCCGGCGGAGGCAGTCACGAAGTTTGGCGTCATGCGCAAAAACTGGCAGGAAAGTTACGATCCCGCATCATGCCAGCGACATGGCGGAGGGAACACTGCGGGCCATTCTCCGCGAGGCTGGAATTGCTGTGAACGATTTTCTGCAAGCCTAAACTGAGCGGGGCGGTTCGGAGCCGCACCCGCAAGCGAACGTGATCCCATTAGGCATTCTCGCGAATCGTCGGAGCTTAAATCTGCGCCGCTACCGAGGCGGCCAGGTCTTGCACTTGTTTGTCCCGCATGGCATCCGAAACGCCTGAACTGACCTCAATGAAATAGCGAACGCTGCCTTTGAGGACGTGTATCGCGTGAGACTTGTCAATATACGCGGAATCCCCGATGCCTGTGGGCTTCGATATAGCCGGGAACCACGCCGACAATTTCTCGAACGTCTGCATGGCTTCCGCCGGCGAATGATCGACGTAAACGATAAAAGTGACGCCTTGAGAACTGCTCTTCTGCCCGGTGAAATGGCAGTTTGTGCCCGAATTCAGGCCCATGTATGGCGACGGCGCGGTTGCCTTTTGTGGTGCGCCAAAGGGCTGTCCCAGCGTCTTCTGCAACTGCTGCGGCGCAAGCAACGAGCAAATGTCGGAAGGCAGATCCTTCGCTGCGGCTGGATACGCATGGAATGCGAGCAGGAAGAATGCAAGCGTCAATGCAATAGGTAAATCGCTAAGTGGGAATCGCAGGAGTCGCATGTGAACCTCCCTTAACTGAAATTTCCGTTTTGACTTCCCGGCCGACCAACAATTTATAACCGATTCCCTCAGTCCGCAATGGGCGGCTGGCCTAGCCTTTGAGCGATTTGGGTGCCGCACGCTTCACAAGAACCGTGAAGAGTGCTCCACCCGAGAATTCAACGCGCCTCCAAAACCAGGCCGAACTGCCCGAATATGGTATTTGACCCGCATGGCCAAAATGAGTAATTTCTTGAATTTGGAGTTTTCCAATGCCTTTGCACAATCCTCGTTCCTATCTGTTCGTTCCAGGGAATCGGCCCGATCGTTTTGCGAAGGCTTGCGCAGCCGGAGCCGACGCGGTGGTTCTCGATCTGGAGGATTCCGTCGCCGCCGGGGACAAATTGAAAGCCCGCGCGGCGGTGGCGGCGTGGCTCACGTCCGCGCAGGCCGTGCTGGTGCGCGTCAACACGTCGGACAGCGAATGGTTTCGTGACGACTTGAGCTTGTGCCGGAAGCCGGGTATTGCAGGTGTCTTGTTGCCCAAGGCTGAACGAGTTGAAGAGATTCGCCTTGTTGCCGAGCATTTTGGCGCCGAGGTGCCTATCCTTCCGCAAATTGAAACGGCGCGAGGGTTCCGCAACGCTTTGGCATTGGCTAGCGCCAAACCGGTACAGCGTCTTCTGTTCGGCTCAATCGATTTCCAATTGGATCTAGGAATGACCGCTGAGGAAGGGGAGCTGTTGTATTTCCGCTCGCAGATCGTTCTCGATTCGCGTTCTGCTGGCATTCAGCCTCCGGTGGATGGCGTCACCACGGACATCCATTCAATGGAGCGGGTACGCGCTGACACCTTGCGCGCCAGGCGCTTGGGCTTTGGCGGAAAGATGTGCATTCATCCAAAACAAGTGCCGGTCGTCAATGAAGGCTTTACTCCCAGTGCGGAAGAAGAAGCGTGGGCGAGGCGAGTTGTGGAGGCGTCCTCGGAGGCTCGGGGCGCGGCGATCTCAGTGGATGGGAAGATGGTGGATCGTCCAGTGCTCGCTCGGGCAGAGATCATCCTCGCGATGGTGGAGCAACTGCGCCAACGCTAATTGTGAGCGGGTGGCCGAATCTTAGGTTTCTTCCCGGCGGACCTTTACTGATGGATGAAAATATTGCAAATCGTAAAACCTTGAACCATCTCTCGCCGTTCTCGGTGAACCGCGGCGCAGGCTGGAGGAGCCAAACTTCAGTACCTCCGGCAATCTCCGGGTCACCCGCGCGTGAAACTTGGCATGGCTCACGCAGGGGTTACGGCTTTTTTTCCGTCGTCTCTCTGACGATGCGTGGGGCGGCTTGGCTCACGACGATGCGTTCAGGTTTACTCTTCTTCGGTTTCTTTTTTTCACGTCTTGGTGCGTCTTTGTTTCCCATGATTGCAGCTTGCCACGGATTTCCGCATTTGGCTAGAGCCAATGAAGTTCCAGCCTCCAACTCTCCGAGGGATTCGTAGCCTTTAGCCGGAAATGTCAGGTAAGATGACCTATCCGGTACCATCGCGGGGAGTACGTCGGGGCGGACGTGCCATGTTTACCAAGTGGTTATTTACAGCCGTTGCGGTATGCGTGTTTTCGGCGGCCTTGTTGGTTGCCGAACGTGCCGCGTCTCAGTCCGCCCAGCCTGCGCCGTCGGCGCAGCAGGCCGGAGCGCAGCAGCCTGCGCCCGGGCAGTCGGGCTATGTGTTGAAGGTGACCACGCGGCTCGTGACGCTCGACCTCGTCGCTATCGATTCTCACGGCAATCCGGTGCGCGACCTCAAGCCGGAGGATTTGCAAATTTTTGAGGAGCGCAAAGCACAGCAGAAAATCGAACATTTTGAATACTTTGAAAAGCTGGCAGGCGCGGGCGCGGCGGGCAGTTCACACATTCGCAAATCGGCGAACGTGTTATCAAATCAATTGCCGATCGACCAGTTGCAGGTTCCTCCGACGGTCGTGTTGATGGATAGTCTGAACACTCAGACGGCAAACCAGCAGCAGGGGCGCGCTCACATGCTCCAGTTATTAAGGACTCTCCCACCGGAAACACCGGTTGCCGTTTTTGTCCTGGGAAGTTCCTTGAGAATCCTCCAGGGATTTACCAGTGATGGAAGGCTCCTGCGGGCCGCGCTGGATCGGGCGGTGACAGGGGCCACGGTGGAACAGGACCCGCTCCTAGACACCCAAAACACTTCCAGCTACATAGAGAATTCGACCGCCGGCGTAGTCGGGAACCTGGGGTTGCAAAGCCAGTTGTCCGAGGTCCAGAATTTTGAAAAGGAAGAGTATGCGATGACGGTCGATCTCCGGGCGAAGGAAACTCTCGGAGCGATGGCCCAGATTGCGCAGTACCTCAGTGGTATCCCCGGCCGCAAGAATCTGATCTGGGTATCGGAATCTTTTCCGTTTTCCATCGCGCCCGACCCGGACACGGGGAACAATCCGTTTGCCGGCCTCCGGACTTACGCCGATCAAGTCAAACTTGTTGCCAACGTCCTCACGGATGTCCAAGTGGCCGTATACCCGTTGGATGTTCGGGGGCTCCAAGCGAATCAGTCGTTATCGGCTTCCCAAAATATCAACCTCACCCAGAATCGAATGACCGGTCCTGCGATAGCCGGCCGGTTGAACCAAGAGGACACCGATCTGCTGCAAGCTCAAGGGACCATGGAGGAGCTTGCCCAAGATACCGGCGGCAAGGCGTGCAAGAACAGCAATGACCTGTCCGGCTGCGTGATGACGGCCCTAAAAGATAGTTCCTCGTATTATGAAATGTCGTTCTACCCACAGAAGGTGAATTGGGACGGGAAGTTTCACAGGATTGTCGTGAGGACTTCGCGGCCAGGGGTGAAGCTTACCTATCGCCGCGGTTACTATGCGCTGGATGCGTCTTCTCTCGCCAAAAAACAGCAGCCGGAGGAGCATCTGCGGCAGGCGTGCGCCGATCAATTGCCTTCTACAACCATCCCGCTGACAGTGCAAAGTCTACCCGCTGGCGCATCCGGAAATTCTCAAACCGGCCTGCAATATTTGCTCTTGATTTCGGCAGCCGGGCTGGGATCCATTCAAGAGGGGGGTTCGTACAACTTTAATATCCAGATGGCGGACTGTGAATTTGCGCAGAAGGATACGATTTTTAAGTTCAATGAGAGGGAATTGACGAAAACAGTTTCTGCCGAGGTATTCCGGAGCTGGCAGGCCACCGGCATTCCCGATCGCGTGGCCTTGATGCCGGCCGCGGACACCCGGAGAATCCGATTGGTAGTCCTCGATGTTTCTTCGGGTCTGACCGGAGCCATCGACATTCCCGTGCTCCCAGCGGAAATTGCGAAGGCCAGGGAGCCCGTCGCGCCACCGGCGCCTGTCGTGACGACCCCGTATTTGGAATTGCCGGACAAAGTAAAGGCGCCTTCGCCGCCCAAAGTGGTGGCGTCTCTTACCTTCCATTTGAATTCCGGCGCTTCCGGAACCCTCGATTGGAGCGGCGACAGCCTGCTCTATCATCCAGAGGGTGAAATGCCGTTGGACCAGTCTGCAAAAGGATTTTCCAGCTACGCATTCGGTGGGCGGTTTCATTGCCAGGACGGGCATTTTGTCGCCGTGGACCCGTCGGATGGCGATCCGGCGCTGCAGTTCACGTTTCACAACCACAACGGAAAGTTGGTTGTTGTGGACTTGAAGGGAGAGCAGCCCGTCTATTTGGGTGATCTTCCCGTCGATCCCAGCGCCCAATCGCTTTTCGATCAGGTGTGGAAGTCGAGCCACTGCCGAGAGCAATAAAGTTCATCCATCAACCTGCAATCCGCATTTTGAGCGGGCCGGCGAGTGGGCTAGAATCGCGATCTGTGGCCACTGAAGCCGAGATTCGCCTGGGCACGTCCGCGTTCACCGCAGCGGGCTGGGAAGGCGCATTCTACCCAGCCGGGATGAAACCCGCGGAGTTCCTAAGCTACTACGCCACAAAATTCGATACCGTGGAAGTGGACAGCACGTTCTACCGCACGCCCGCGATTTCAACTGTAAAGGGATGGTATGCGAAAACTCCCCCGGGATTTTTATTTGCGGCAAAGGTGCCGCAAATCATCACGCACGAGAAAGCGCTCATGGACTGCGACGAGGATTTCCGTTTCTTCCTGAAGGCGATGGACTCGCTCGGCGAAAAACTGGGCCCCTTGCTCTTGCAATTCGGGTATTTCAATAAGAAGGCGTTTGCCGGCGTGAATGAATTTCTGGCGCGTCTCGTGCCGTTTTTAAAGAAGATTCCCAAGGGATATCGCTTCGCAGTCGAAATCCGGAACAAAAATTGGCTCGTGCCCGCATTGATTGAGGCGCTGAGAGAGCGCCAAGTTGCTCTCGCATTGGTGGACCACGTATGGATGCCGCGCCCCAGGCAGCTTTTCGATCGTTTCGACCCGATCACGGCGGATTTTGCCTATGTGCGCTGGCTCGGCGACCGGAAGGGAATCGAGGAGAAAACGAAAACGTGGGACAAGATCATCGTGAACCGAACGGCGGATCTGGGCGAGTGGGTTGAGGTGCTAAAGAAAGTTCACGAGCGGAAAATTCAGATTCTCGCGTTCGCCAACAATCACTATGCGGGTTACGGACCGGGCACGATCGAAGAGTTTAGAGCGCTGTGGCAGCGCGCAAGCCGGTAAAAGATTCTAATTGGCGAACTGGAATTCACTTGAGAAACGAGAAAGTGCAGATTTCTTGTAGCGCCGGCGTCTCGCCGGCATTTGTTTGTGCTGCCCGGAGACCGCGAAAATTGTCGGCGAGACGCCGGCGCTACGATGCGACGCATGACATTGCCTTTGTCCTGCACGCTTGCTGGATTCTGAATCACTGGAGAGAAATTCAGATCAATGCAATGCGGCTGATTCTTCGACCATCCCGGCGTTCTGTTGCTCGGCGGGCAAATTGGTGCGCAGCCGCAGGCTCGTGAAGGTTGCGGCTGCGGCGCACAGGGCCGGTATCGATCCGGCAAGCAAAATTTCGCGCGGGCTCCAATCCAGTTTCAGCATCACGCCGCCCAGGATGGGGCCCACAATCGAACCGATGCGGCCGACTCCGAGGCACCAGCCGATTCCCGTGGACCGGATCGAGATCGGATAGAACGTGGCAGCCACCGCTGACAATCCTCCCTGGGCGCCCTGCACCACGAATCCCAGAACGAACGTGATCGTCATCATGAGCGGAAATGAATTCGAGTACGCCAAAGAAGCGATGAGCAGTGTGGTGCAGAGGAACTCGGTCAGCAAGACCGGAAACGCGCCCCAGCGGTTCATGAAATTTCCCTCGACGAAGGATCCGGCAATGCCTCCGACGCTGAACAACATGATCGCCGTCACACCCGCGGTAACCGGCTTGCCGGTTTGGCGAAGCAGCGCCGGCAGCCAGAACACAACGAAATACAACATCAAAAGATTCATGAAGTAGGGAATCCACAGAAGTATCGTTCCGGCCGCGCGGCCTTGCGTGAACAGGTTGACGACGGGTGCGTTTCTGCGCTGATCCTGATGCTCGGAGCGGGAAATCGGCGCCTCCGCAAGTTCGGGCGAGATTCGCGCCAGAATTTTTGAGATTTTCCGCTGGTTCGCGCCGGACGCTTCCAGGTAACGCACCGACTCGGGAAGGATCGCAATCAGGAGCAAGGCCAGCGTGAGCGGCAAAACTCCTCCCGCGTAGAAAACAGATTGCCAACCCCATCGGGGAAGCATCACCGCGCTCACCTGAGTGCCCAGTACGGTGCCGGTGGGCATTCCGCAAAACATGATGCTCACGATCACGGCGAGCAACCGTTTTGGCGCATACTCGGACATCAGCGCCACGGAATTGGACAGCGCGCCGCCCAGGCCAAGTCCAGTCAGGAATCGGAACGCGAGCAGTTGGTCAAAGGAAGTGCAACGCGCCGTAAGCATGGCGAACGTTCCGAAGATCAATGTGCAGGCGACGATCGGCCATTTCCGTCCCCAGCGGTCGGCGATCGGGCCGGATAACATCGAGGAGATCATTAAACCGACAAGAGCCGCAGCGAAAATGGGGCCGAAGGTTTTCACCGGGACGCGCAGGGTGTCGGCCATGGACGGCGCGAGGAAACCGATGCTCTGCGTGTCGAAGCCGTCGAGCACGATGACCATGCCGCACAGCGCCATGGTCCAGATTTGATAGCGGCCCATAGGCCGCTGGTCGATAATTTGGCTGACAGTCGGAGCGCGCTCCATGCAGACTCCCGGGACGATCACTATCCAAATTCGATTATGAAGGAAGAATACTACTGTTTCACGGAGATGTACTAGCGGTACTCTGGCGCGTCGGATTTAAATGCGTGAGTTTATTCTGTGGCTTCGTTCAATTTCGTTCCATGCTCCGAATCTTGATCAAGTGGGCTCCGGGAATGGTCTCCAGGAAGTTCCGGTCCGCCAGGGCTTCTTCCAGATTTCTTCGCGTCAACCTGGCATGTTCGCGCGCCAGGCTTTCCGCGCGCGCTCCCTCCCGGTGCTCGATGGCGTCGATGAGCGCCCGGTGATGCTCTTCCGCGATGGGGAGGATTTCCCTCGATCCGGGCAACGTTTTGGGCAGAAGCGTGCGAGAGCTTGGGGAGACGAATGGGAGCCTATAGATTTGGTCGATTGCGCGGCGAAGGACTTGATTGTTGGCGAGGTCCAGTATGGCGTCATGGAAAGCTTTGTTCAAATCGAGGAAGCGGGTGAAACTTTCGAGATTTATATTCGAAATTTCTTCCATGGCGCGATTGATTTTGCGCAGTGGTTCGAGTTGAGCAGGATTGTTCAACCGTTCGGCAGCAAGCCTGGCGGCAGCGCCTTCCAGGATGCCTCGCGCCTCGATCGCGTCCCAGATATCGGAAATGCTGAACTCGCTCGCGGCAAAGCCGGTATGAGGCAGCGCTTTGACCAGGCCTTCATGCTCCAATTTTTCGAAAGCCAGGCGCAGCGGCGTGCGGGAAACGCCGAGCTTGGCGGACAAAGGAATCTCGGCAATTCGCTGGCCGGGGCGCAACGCGCCGCGGAGCAGCATTTCCCGCAGGCCGAGCGTTGCGCGGGACACTTGCGAAGCGCTGTCTCGGAGTGTTTTCGTGTCTCCGATTGCTTGCGCGCGAACCACGGCTCGCCTCATAAATGTTGCTCCAAAAAATTCTGGGGGGAGGAACCAGCGCTACCAGCGCTTCCGGGCACATAGTTACCACCAAGCGCGTGCAGCTACAACAAAATTATTCGTACTGGCCGGGATATTTAGATTTGAATGATATGCCAACTATTGTTGATTGAAAATTTTTCGGAAGCGCCGTCAGCCCCCGGCGCCTTCCATTTCATTCCCGTCACTACGGAACGACGGCGATGGCTTCCCGATTCATCCCGAAATTGGCGCTCCCCGGATCCAGGGCGAGCACTTGCAATTCCATCGGGCCCGGCGCGGTGACGGGGACGTCCACGTGAAACGTGTTTTGCACTCCCGCATACGTCATCGGGATTTCCGATTCCACTTTGCCGTCTCGCAGGAGGCGCGCGACCACACGGATCTTGTTGGCGTCCCACAGGCCGTCAGGCTCCGTCGGACAACCGCAGGCCATCGTCACGGTGGCGCGCACTTCAAACGGCGATCCTGCCTTGACCTTGGCATCGGGCAACGGCGCGAGCGGCGTGATGATAAAGCCGTGAATCTCCAGCAGAATCCCTTCGCCCAGCACATCTTCGCCGGGCACCAAAAGCAGAGTTTTCGACGACCGCTGCGTGGCTTGCGCGTTGCCGAGCGGTCCCTCCGCAGTTACTTCCACGACGGTCGGCTTATCCAGATGCAGCACGGCCAGATAACCGGATGTGTCCCCGGCACTGAAGACTGTCATCCCGCGCGTGTGCGGCTTTTTCATGATCACGTCCGTATCGCCCGTCCCGCCTTGTTCCATTCCCTGCGCGAGGATTTCTCCCGTGGCGACATCCCGGACGGTGATCCGCGCGCCACCCACGTGCGTTCCAATGACTTTGGCATCGCGCGCGATCGCGCGAATCATGATCTTGGTTTCCTTCCCGCCGGTTTGCGCAAAGAGCGGTGAGACAAAAATCAGAATGGCAAACGCAATCGCACTGAACAACACTCGACTCTTCATCGATGGCCTCCGTTGATGAAACAAAACATACCACATTTCCGGGCAGATCGATGGTGACTGCTTGCGAGACGCGTCCTGCGTCCCACAGTGGACGGCCCGCAATAGACGAGCGTATGATTTAGGCCAACTGGAAATCGCGCGGACGCTTTTGGGCCGCTGCGGCCAAAGGAGAAAAATCCATGAGCGAATTTTCACGCCGATCTCTTCTAGGCGGTGCCGCAGTTGCGGCGGCCTCGACCATGTGGACCGAGCCGGTGCATGCCCAATACGTATGGCAAAAGCCCGATTGGCAAGCGGGGGAGTTCGATGCGGTGACGCATTCGACGCGCCGCATCAAGCAGGCCCTGCACGCCTTCTCTATTAGCGATGCACGGGTCCTGAGGACCGCGAAGAACTCGCTGAACGGACTTCGCTTTGGGGCCGGTGTCGCTCCCGATCAGATCCAGGTCGTATGCGCGTTGAACGGGCCGGCAAACATGCTGAATTACGGCGACTACGTCTGGCAGAAGTACAAAATCGGAGAGTGGGTAAAAGAGAACGACCCCAAGACCGGAGAGCCCGCCGTCCGCAATATTTTTTTTCCAAGTAAAGCGGGCCCCTCCATGAAGTACACGTCTGATGACCCCAGCAGCCCCGACTCCGCCTATCAGGACGCCACCGTTCAGGGGCTTCAGGCGCGCGGCGTGAAATTCTTGAGTTGTCACTCTTCCACCGAAGAAGCGGCGCGAGCGCTCATCAAGATGAACAATTTGACTGTGGATCCGGAGGAAGTCGTAAAGGATATGCAAGCACACGTACACCCCGGAGTCATCCTCGTTCCGGCATTGGCGGCGGCGCTTGCTATCCTGCAGAGTGATGGACACTACAGCTACATGGCTGTCGGATAGCCAATCATTTACGAAAACAATAGGTGGGGGATGGGAGATTCTCAGCAGGGGCTTACGAGACGTCGTTGGTTGAAAACGCTCGGTGCCGCAAGCGCCACTTTGGCAGCCGGGCAGATATTGGGCAAAACGGACGCGGCGGCGCAGGAGCCCTCCGGTCAGCAACCGGCTCCTGAGTTTACCGGGCCAGGCGCGAATCCGTATTGGACATCGCCGGGGCAATTCGCGACGTATCCTCAGAAGGCGCCTCTCATTCTCCTGACCGACCGTCCGGTGCAACTGGAAACCCCGCGCCATTATTTTCTGTCGACAGTTACTCCCAACGATGCATTTTTTGTTCGCTGGCATCTTCAGACCATTCCCAACGCCGTGGATTTAAAAGAGTGGCGCCTGCATGTGGAAGGAAATGTCGAACGCCCTCTGACGCTCAGTTTTCCGGAATTGACGGCTCGATTCAAGAGCGTATCGATTGCCGCGGTGAATCAATGCTCCGGCAATAGCCGCAGCCGGCTGCAGCCGCGAGTCGCGGGAGGGCAGTGGGGAAACGGCGCGATGGGCAATGCCGCGTGGACCGGCGTGAAACTCCGCGAGATTCTCGATGCCGCAGCCGTGAAGAAAGGCTCGGTGCAAGTGCAATTTGAAGGGCTGGACCGCGGGCTGGGACCAAAAGGCTTTGGCTCGAACCGGTTCATGAAGTCGCTCGACTTGACGAATCCCGTCATCGACGAATGCGTGGTCGCTTTCGCAATGAATGGCGAGCCCTTGCCGATGCTGAACGGTTTTCCCGCGCGTCTGGTTGTACCCGGCTATTTCGCAACCTACTGGCTGAAGTCGCTTTCTTCCATACGAGTTCTCGATGCGCCCGACGATAATTTCTGGATGAAAGCCGCGTATCGAATTCCGGACACGCCGCGCGGGGACACAACTCCGGAGGACATGAAATCCGGGAAAGTCGCGACGGTCCCCATCGCCAGGATGCCGGTCCGCTCGTTCCTCATCTCGCCGGATGGTTCCACGAAGATCCCAGCCGGTTTTCCGCTGCGTCTGCGGGGCATTGCTTTCAGCGGTTACGGCGGCGTAAAAAAAGTTGAAGTCTCCTTCGACAATGGAGCCAACTGGACCGAGGCCCAGTTCGGACCGGACGCCGGAGCGTATTCCTTCCGCACCTGGTCGCTCAATTGGACTCCCAAGGCCGCCGGACGATACCAGTTGGCCGTTCGCGCGATGGACGCGAAGGGAAATGTGCAACTCGACGAAGGGGTCTGGAACCCGGGCGGCTACTTGTGGAACAAGATCGAACGCCAGGAAATCATGGTTGGAGAGGCGAGCTAATTGGAGCCAAGCATGCGCTCACGAAAATGGTATTTCGCGGTGATTGCGGCGCTGTCCCTGTTGGCGGCCCGCGGCCTCTACGCTCATTTTCGCGCCGGAATTTACACGCCGGCGGGACCGGAAACGATTCACCAGATGTTGCCGAACGCGGCTTCCACCGACGCGACCTACGATGCGGGCCAATACCCGATTTATTATCCCGAACTCGCCGCGGGCGAGGGCAAGGATGATGTCGAGAACAACTGCGAACTATGCCACAGCCCTCGTTACATCACGATGCAACCGCCATTGCCGGCGCAAGGGTGGGCGGACGAAGTCACCAAGATGAGAAAAACGTATGGCGCGTCGATCCCTGATGATACTGCGCAAAAGATTATCCAGTACCTCGGAACGCACTACACTCCTGAAACGCGAAAGCGGTAGAATAGCCGTTACGGGATCGCAATCTCGCGTTGCCCGGGGAGGATGTCCATGATTCGAGTGATCGCCATCCGATGTGGGTTGGTTATCGCTTTTGCCTTTTCTCTCCTCATATTATTTTCGACAAGCTCGGTCAGCTTTGGCGCGCCGCCGAAACCGGGCCAGGCCGCGGATTCAGCGAAGGCCTGGGTGGCGCCGGACCCCTCGACGATCCCTGCGGGACCGCTCGGTGATTCTATCCGCCTGGGCATGCACGTTTTCAACGACACGCCAAAATATGCGGAGCGTTACGTCGGCAACAAGATGAGCTGCACGCATTGCCACATCGATGGCGGCACGGTATCGAAGGGGATGCCGATGGTCGGACTGCCCGGAATGTTTCCAATGTATCGTGATCGCGAAAAAACCGTGATCACCTTTGAAGAGCGGATCCAGCAATGCTTCCAGCGCAGCGAAACGGGGCACCGCGTCCCCAATGAAGGCCCGGAGATGACGGGCTTAGTCGCCTATGCGCAGTGGCTGTCCAAGGATCAAGTGACCGGCCGTCCATTTCCGGGACGCGGCCTCGTTGATCTTCCGGAACTCAACGGAGACGCCGCGAAGGGAAGTCAGATCTACGCACAACAATGCGCCCTTTGTCATGGCACGGAAGGAGCGGGGAAGCCTCCTACGATTCCTGCGCTTTGGGGACCGGATTCGTACAGTGATGGCGCCGGCATGAACCAAATAGCCAAAATGGCGGCGTTTGTGCAACACAACATGCCGCAGACGATCCCGACACCCTCACGCCGCAAGAGGCGTATGACGTCGCAACGTACGTCCATAGCAAGCCGCACACTGCGTTTATTATGAAAGACCACATGTAGTCATCTCTCTGAATTTCGCATCGCACCGTGAGGAAAGAAAATTCCCACCTTCGTGAAAACCGCGAGGATGAAGCGGCTACGCCCTTTCTTTTCCGATATCTGGCGGAGCCAAGGGAGCTTACTTCAACCGGAGTTCTTCAGAGGAGAGACCAGGGAGTCGGAGAAGGTTTGCATCGTTCGTGACCAATGCCGCCCCAAGACTTAAAGCTGTGGCTGCTTCAATCGCGTCGGTCTTAGTTTGATTCGCGCCGTCTGGCTGCTTTTCACGGTTGGTTTAGTCCACGATGAATTTCCGAAAAGCATTCAATATTGGGTGCGCTCTTTTCCCGCAGATGGATCAGAAAGTAGTTCGATCTCAGAAATTACCGAAATGAAATATTGGCCCGTCGGGACAGGTTTCCTCTGCTTGCGCCGAGGAGATAGAGAATCGCGGTGGACGAGGACTCTTTTCAAGACCATTCTTGCCGAAGGCGCGTCTGGTATCCGGCGCTCCTCGGTGCGAGGAGTACGGTTTGGACAGGAATCGTCTCTGATGGATGATCGATGTCGTATTGAAAAGTTCATCTCAGGCAATCTTATTCATTTGGCCGCGACCGCTCTCTCACGTATTTTCCTTGAGAATCTTTTTTCTAATTTTGCGCATATATCTGCTCTGGCGCATTGTTATGCGGCGCAGCGGGCCCTGCTCCGAGTGAGTCAGATCCACCTTTACGCACTGTCCGCGTTTCATTCGGTTGACTTCCCGGTTTTTTTGGAGTCGATCTGTCTTCGTGAGTATAATTCAACGTCACCCTGAGTAGTGGTCGACGGAAAGCATGATCTTTCAGCGACGGCGGTGTTATGAGACATTAGGGCCGGACTCGTTGTGGCTTTACTTCTTGAGTTTGTGCTCATGTGCGCGAGCGAGTCGCGCAACAGATTCAACTCGGAATCGATATGCCCCGATCCGCCCTTCCGCAGCGGCACTCCGGAGCAGCGCCACCCGAATTCTTCAGGCCGCGCGCTTCCGTGCAAAAGATCACCGAAGCGCAACGTCAACCATTGGGTTGTCGAGTTCGGTGTCCTGCGAGACTTAGTGCAAGAAGGATGGACAGAGACTACGCTCAAGCCGGGGGATTGGATCAAAGTTGCTATCCATGCGAAGAGCGACGGGGATCACTCCGGCGTTCTCGTGGGTGACATTACGTACGCCGATGGCAAAGCATTATCTCAAAAGCCGCCCGGCGCACCGCGCTTCGCGGGCCGCCTCGGTATCGGCAATGGTGATCGCTGAACAGCGCCCCGATTGTTGGCGGCGCGCTTCTGAGAGACGAAAATCCACTCAGTGTGTTGCACTCCCGCGCACCAGCGCGAACTTCTGAATTCTCCTGCCGGTTTCAACTTCGCCCGTGTATAGGTTTCCCTTTGAGTCTGAAACGATGGCGTGCACGTGGTGGAACTGGCCCGCGCTGCGGCCCGCGTGGCCCGTCGTGCCCTGAACGGAACCGTCGCTTCGGAGCAGCGTCCAGATCACGTTATTTTCCCCGTCGGCCACGAGCAAATACTTCTGAGCCGCGTCATGCGAGAAGGCAAGATCGTAGGCGGATCCATTGCCCAGCGTCTCGGGCCGCAAAACGAATTCCTTTACGAACTTCCCCTCTTTCGTGAAGATCTGAATTCTGTCGTTGATTCGATCGCAAACATACACGAGTCCATCCTGCGAGATGTGCACCGCATGCACCGGATTTCTGAACAACTGGCTTGGCGCATTTCCGGGAGCGTACGGAACGAGTTCGGCGTCGCTCGGAGCATTTCCGTAGGCGCCCCACATGCGCTTGAAGGCGCCCGTTTCAGAGTCAAACACGATGACGCGCCGGTTGAGGTAGCCATCGGCGAAATAAATCTCGTGAGCTTTTTCGTCCAGATCGATCCCGGCCGGGCGGCCGAGGATGCTTATGTCCGAATTATTCATGGGCGTGGCGGAAGGATGGCCAATCTCCAAAATAAATTTCCCGTCGCTCGTGACCTTGATCGCCTGCCGGTCTTTGGCGCCGTTTCCGGTAATCCAAACGTTTCCGGCATGGTCGACGAAGATGCTGTGCTCCGAATTCGGCCAGTCGTAGCCCTGACCCGCGCCGCCCCAGGATTTGAGAAGATTGCCCTCGGCATCAAACACGAGAACAGGCGGCGCGGATATGCAACATTCGGAAGCCGGAGGAGTTTGCGCCGCTCCGAGATCATCCTTCGTGTTCGAGCCCGGACGCTGCAGTACCCAGATGTGGTCTTGCCCATCGACGGCCATTCCGCCGACCTGCCCCATGATCCAGTTGTTAGGCAATTGTTTTGGCCACGCAGCGTCGACCTTATACGCCGGCGGCGCCTGCGCGCTCGCAACCGTGCCAACGCCAAGCGCAAGCAAACAAATGCCGATCGAAAACAAAACGCCCTTCGTCCATCCATTAAAGCTGGACATGACAATCCTCCAAATTGCGAACCGGGTTCTCGAATTTGAATTCCGGGTCGAACGGGAATATACACCCGACTGTCTCGGCGGAGAATGCCTCCGTAAAGTTTTCCGATCAAATGTGTGGCGAGCAACGGGAGCATTCAAATGCTGCTATCATTTGCAGCGCTCCAGTCACGTCAGGGCAGCCCTAAACAAAAAAGTCCGGATTCTGACTCCGCGAAAAGGGACAACATGAAAAGAAAAATGAGTTTCGTTCGAATGGCAGCGACGTTCGCCAGGCTAGCTATAGCGCTGGGTACATTGGGTCTGGCGCCATTGCGCGCGCAGGGTAACGCGCCCAAATTCGAAGTGGATCCGAACTGGCCCAAGCCATTGCCGAACCTCTGGGTGACCGGCGGAATCGGCGGCGTTTGCATTGACTCCCGCGACCATGTGTTCATCCTGAACCGGCGCGACTTGACGGACAACGACCTCGACGCCGGCCATCAAGCCCCGGTGGTGATCGAGTTCGATCCCGAGGGCAACGTGGTGAATTCCTTCGGCGATCCGGACACGACGCCAAACAATCCTCACGGCTGCACCGTGGACGCCGAGAATAACGTGTGGGTGACCGGCACGGGCGACGGCATCGTGCAGGAATATACGCACGACGGAAGCAAACTCCTTCTCCAGATCGGCAAGCGCGGCGTGGTCGATTCTTCCGACGGTACGGCCAAAGGGAAAGCCCTGAACTCCAGTCACGCGGGGTTCTTTAAACCGGCAGGCATCGTGATTGATCCGAAGGATGGCGACGTTTACGTGGCCGACGGCGAAACTCCCGGCGGCAACCACCGCATCGCGGTGTTCGATCGCACCGGACAATTCCTGCGCCAATGGGATTTGCATCGCACGGAGACCGAGACCGGAGACGCGTTCGTGCCCGTGCTGCATTGCGTGGCCATGGACAACAATGGCTTGGTCTACGTATGCGACCGGCGGGGCCACCGCATCCAGGTATTCGACAAAATGGGCAATTTCCAAAAGAATATCCCGGTTGAATTCGAACCGATGTCCAAGCTCCCTGCCGGCCCTGAGCACGTGTCCGGGGCGCTGGGGTCGGCTGTTTGGGTCGGCTTCTCGCGCGACCCGGGGCAGAAGTATATGTACGTGGTCAATCAGGACAACGAGAAGATCGATATCCTCGATCGCGCCACCGGGCAGGTCCTTTCAAGTTTCGGCCGCGCGGGACACCAGGTGGGCGAACTTACGTACGCGCATTTCCTGGCGGTGGACTCGAAGGGCAACATCTATGTCACCGAGGTGGGCACGGGCAAGCGCATTCAGAAATTCAAGATGGTGGGCGGCAAGTAGCCTCAAGTAGCACAGGCTTCAGC
Organism: uncultured Acidobacteriota bacterium; assembly: GCA_963832265.1. Lineage (GTDB taxonomy): Bacteria > Acidobacteriota > Terriglobia > Acidiferrales > UBA7541 > Palsa-360. The sequence goes on along the minus strand of CAWHTN010000017.1, from coordinate 631,272 downwards.
CTGTGGGGGTCCGTTTGTTTGCCCAGGCGCCGCGCGCTAGCCAAGATCTGATGGAAACCCACAGGCTAAAGCCTGTGCTACTCAACCTAAAGATGCAAAAGCTTTATCGCGTTCCCCTTCAAAATGAGGTCGCGCTCCGCGGCAGGGTAGTTGAACTGGTCCAGGACATTGCTCGGATACTCGACGTCCCTGGCGGCGAAAATATCCGTGCCGACGACGATGCGGTCCGGTCCCACCATGGTGACCAGAAATTGGAACGCCTCGGGATAGTAGATCAGATAGTCGTAGTAGAATCGCCGCAAATACTCCCTGAACGGGCGCGCCAGCGGAATATTCTGTCCGGGGAAATGAGAGAAGAAATGCTCGATCCTCCCGGCGAGATACGGGAAGGAGCCACCCGCGTGCGGCAACACCATTTCCAGCTTCGGATATTTGTCTAGTATCCCGGACATCATTAATTTAGTTGCAAGCACGGTGTGGTCGGTGGGCGCGTCGAGGCCGGCCGCCAGATTGGGCGGCCCGGAGACTCTGTCGCCACCGTAATTGTTGGCCACTCCGTCCATCTGATGAAAAATAATCGGGAGGCCCAATTCCTCAATGCGCGCGAGGACCGGCGCAAAATTCGGATCGATGATGTAATCGTGTCGCTCGATCGAGTCCGGGAGATGGACGGCGCGCACGCCCGGCTTACCGGCGACGCGATTCAATTCCTTCAGGGCCAGCTGAGGATCGCGAACGGTCATCTCGATGCCCAAAACAAAGCGGTCGGGATGCTTCTTGTGCACTTCGATTCCCGTGTCATTGATGATCTGCGCGAGATGCGCGCCCTGTTCCGCGGACGTCCATTGCCACGGCATCGAGCCGGATAGCGTGAGGCAATGCATCAGGACGCCGTGCTCGTCCATCCACTGGAGCCGCTTTTCGAGATCGTAATTGAGCGGATAAGGATTGACGAGCGGCATGCCAAGGTCCGCCAGTGCCTTGTTGTACGGCTCGGGCGACCAGTGCGCGTGGCAGTCAATCGCAATAGGTTTTCCTACTCCGGCTTTCCCAGGTTTCGCATCCCACCAGTCCACGCCTTTCTCTTTGGTCTGCGCCGCCACACCTGCGGGGAGCGCGGTCAGCATCGCGCCGCCGACACCGATCTTCATAAAGTTTCGTCTTCCGAGATCAGAACCTGTTGCCGGTGCATCCGAATTTTTCATCGTCCATTCTCCTCACTAGCTAAGCAATCTCTTTAACGATTTGGTGTTTGAGAGTCGTACGCGCAAAAATGAGCGCATGCAGTCCAGTCAAAATTTCCGTTGTGACTTTCCGGCCGACCGGAAACATACACCCGACACGATCCGCATTCAAGCGCAGGCGACGCGCATGAGCGAGATTTTCGATGAGCGCAACGGATTTTGTAGCGCCGGCGTACCGCCGGCATTTTGCGATGCGTGGAGATTAGAAAAATTGCCGACGAGACGCCGGCGCTACGAAAACCTGCGTACCCTCTTTAGTCGCGGGATTTTATGGAATTACCACTAATGAGAAGCTGCGAGTCGGCCATAGGGACCCGCAGCGTAAACGATCTTTCCCCCGACCATGGTTAGAAGCGATTCGATGCTTTCGATTTGGTCGAGCGGCACCGTCATGTAATCCTTGGAAAGAACAGCGAGGTCGGCGAGCTTGCCGGGCTCGAGCGAGCCTCGTTTGCCCTCGTCAAAAGAAAACCAGGCGCTACCGATCGTGTAGGCGCGAAGTGCGTCCTCGCGCGTTGGCGTTTGCTCCGGTCCGCGCTGCGCGCCACCGGCGTTCTTGCTGTCGACCAGCAGCCAGCGGAGCGTGGTGAACGGATTGTAAGAGGCCACGCGATGCGCGTCGGTCCCCGCGCCCATCTTCACGTCGAGTTCCTTGGCGTTTTCCACCGATGCGGCGGTGGGTCGCTGGATGGTCCAGCCCACGCCCATCGCCTTCATGCGCCGCAGATTCTGGGGCGACGCATTCGTCAGATGAGCGACCGACCATCGCAAATCCGTGATGGGAAATTCCGCATTCACCCGCTCGTAAATGGAAAGCAGCGTGTCCGCGGTTTCGTCCTTCGGCCAGTGCATCGTGACCGGCATCCCTTTTTGCGCCGCCCAGCGAACGATCTGGTAATACTTCTCCTTGTCATCATCGGTCGGATGGTCGTTGTTGTTCATGCCCCAGGTGAGGCGTTCTCCGATGCCGTTGAACTTCAGCATGTCGTCGCCAAAGCCCTGCGGCAGCATTTGCGTCAAGCTCTGCAACTCTTCAAATTCCTTGCCGGAAGTCGGGCCGCAAAGGCTATAGGCGATCCGGACCGTCAGTTGGTGTTGCCGCCAAACCTTGAAGAGGGGCTGATAATTTTCAGGGTTGAGATTATTTCCGCCGGGATCGCCGACCCCGGTCACGCCGACCCGGTTCATCTCGCTGAAAAATTTCTTCGTGCCCTCCACTTGTTCGTCGAAGGTTGGATGAGGCAACTTATCGAACAGCGCGATGGCGACAGCGAAACCGCCACCATCTTCAATCGCTCCGGTTGGATTGCCGCTCGCGTCTCTTTCCAGCCTGCCGGGACGCGGCAAATCGGCGTCGCTGTTAATCCCCATTGCTTTGAAGCCCGCGGGCGTCATCACTTCCCAATCGTAATCAAGCTGGACGTAAACGGGATTGTTCGGCGCTGCCGCGACGAGGTCCGCCTGCGTTGGCCTGCGCTTTTCTTTGAACTGCGCCGCGTTCCAGCCTCCGGCGACGATCAGCCAGGAGCCCGGCTTTTTCGCCAGCGAAGCTTCGTGAATCCGGCTCATCGCTTCTACGATGGAAGTCGCGCCCACCCAATTCACCTCGGTCGTGAACGTCTGGCCCGCGCGGATCGCGTGGATATGAGAATCGATGAAGCCGGGGATGACCGTGCGCCCCTGGAGATCAATCACACGCGTCTGCGGCCCCGCTTGCTTTCTTACGTCCGAGTTGCTGCCAACCGCCGTGATTTTGCCGTCGCGAATGGCAATGGCTTCCCGAGTCGAGAATTGACTATCGACGGTTAAAATCTTGCCGTTCACCAGAATGGTGTCGGCGTTCTGGGACCATGCCGGGGAGGCCGCGGCGAGCGCGACGATTGCGAACAGCGCAGTTCGAATGAACTTCGCGATCTGGATTCCCATTTCGCCAGCCCTCGGAACTTCTTCAGTTGAGGCGCTTCGGTGCGCCGTCTTTTTGGTACCAGTCCACGGTCTCGCCGGTCGTGTTCACCGTCACGGCGCGCACTTCGGTAAAGTGATCGAACGACTCGACACCTGTCTCGCGGCCCATGCCGCTGTCCTTGAAGCCTCCCCACGGTGATGCAGGGTCGAGCCGGTGATGATCGTTCACCCACACCATGCCGAAGAGCATGCGGCTGGCTACGCGGTGCGCGCGGGCGACATCGCCAGTCCAGACCGAAGCGGCCAGGCCGAACCTCGTGTCATTGGCGATGCGTATCGCGTCGGCTTCGTCCTCGAACGGCATGACCACGGTCACCGGGCCGAAAACTTCGTCTTGCGCGATCTCGGAGCGAGGATCGGCATCGTAGAGCACCGTCGGCTCGATATAAAATCCGGATGGTAGACCTTTCGAAGCTGCGTTGCCACCCGTCAGCAGCTTTGCGCCCGCTGTTGTGGCGCGTTCTAACATCATCAAGATGCGCCGCCGCGACTTCTCCGAAATCACCGGCCCTAGCTGCGTCTGTGCGTCGGCGGGATCGCCCAGCCGGATGGATGCGGCCTTCGTTCGAAACCGTTCCAGGAACGACGCGTACATCGAGCGCTGCACGAGAATGCGCGACCCGCACACGCAGGTCTGTCCCGCGGCGATGAACGCCGCAAACGCCGCGCCGTTGACGGCACGCTCCATCTCCATGTCATCGAAGAGGATGACAGCGCCCTTGCCGCCGAGCTCCAGCGTGGCCGCCGCGAAATTCCGCGCGGCCGCGGCGCCAATCGAGCGGCCAACCTCCGTGCTCCCGGTGAAGGTGACCTTTCGAATCTTCGGATGGGAGGCGAGCGCCGCGCCCGATTCGGCGCCAACTCCGTTTACCACGTTGACGACGCCCTTGGGTACGCCGGCGCGATCCAGAAGCCCGACGAGACGATTGGTCGTGAGCGGCGTTTGTTCCGAGGGCTTGATGACCACGCTGTTGCCGGTTGCGAGCGCCGGGGCCAGGCTCTTCGACAGAATCATCAAAGGATGATTGAAGGACGTCATGAGCGCGACGACGCCGAGCGGCACGCGTTGCGTGTAGCACAGGTACGGCCCTTCGATTGGAATGACGTCACTGCGGCGCGTAAGGGCCAGCGCCGCGAAATAGCGATAAAACTGCGGAAGGCGCGAGATTTGCGCTCGCGTCTCGACGATCGGGCGGCCGTTGTTCAGCGTCTCGAGCTTGTAGAACGCTTCCAGATCGGCCTCGAACAAGTCGGCGAAGCGGTTGAGCACGCGGGCGCGCTCTTGGATCGACGCCCTGCTCCACTTTCCTTCATCGAAGGCGCTCTGAGCGGCGGTGACGGCGCGGTCCACGTCGATTGCGCCCGCGTCGGCGAGCCGCCCGATCACGGCGCCCGTGGCCGGGTTGACGATGTCCAGCGTTTTGCCGCTCGCGGCATCGGTGAACTCACCGTTGATGAAGAGTTGCGCGTCGTAGGTGATGGGCATGACGGTCATGGATTTCGCACCTCGGCGGGGATGGGAGCAACAACGGCCTCAGCTTCGATCTCTTCGAGGCGGCGCTTTTTCGGTTCGACGCCGAGTGTGAGGACTACAACGATTTCAACGATGAGAAGTCCGATCATGAAGACGAGAACGCCTCCAATCCCATGCGACCTGAAAAGCGCTACGACGATGAAGGGCGTAAAGATGATCGCGCCGCGGCCGAATGTGTTGCAGATTCCGGACGCACGCAGACGAACTTCCGTCGGAAAAAGCTCCGGGATGTAGATCGCAAAAAGCAGCGCCACGAGTACGTAGATCGGGATGATCAGCGTGAAGCCCGTCATCATCAAGATGGCCGGATTTTGGATAAATGGATAAAAGCTTCCGACGAGGATGGTAAGCAGGGAAGCTCCGACGATCGTGGGCTTGCGTCCCCAGGAGTCGGCGGTGAAAGCGCCGATCGCGGAGCCGAGCGGCGCGCCGAGGGCCATGACGAGAGAATAGTTAAACGATTTGGCGATGCTGAGGCCCTGCTGAACAAAAAAGGTCGGCAGCCACGTGACGAAGCCGTAGAGCAAGCTGTTGATGACGATCAGAGAGACCGATCCCAGGATCATGCGCGGGAGAATCAAAGGGCTGAGGAGCGAAGAAAGATTTCGCGAATGTTTCACAAGAAGTGAAAGCCTGGGAGGCGGCAGCGGCGCATGCTGCCGCGCGACTTCGTTCTCGATCGTCGACAACAACGCCTCGGCCTCTTCGGTGCGTCCGACCGATTCCAGCCAGCGCGGCGACTCCGGCAATTTTTTCCGCAAATACCAGACGACGAGCGCGCCGAGGCCGCCAAGGACGAACATGGCGCGCCAGCCGAGTCTCGGGATGATGAGCACTCCCAGCAGCGCGGCCACCGGCAAGCCGGTGACGACGAAGACGGTCATGAATCCCAGCCATTTGCCGCGGGACTGTGGAGGTACGAATTCAGTTAATGTCGAATAACCAACCACATTTTCGGCCCCGAGTCCAAACCCAATGATGAACTGGATGAGGATCAAGACCTGCATGGAGGGCGCGAAGGCCGCGGCGATGGACGCAAATCCGAAGATGGCGAGATTCGATTGATACGTGAAGCGGCGTCCAAACCGGTCGCCGAGAAAGCCGGTCACGAGAGATCCCAGCATCATTCCCACAAACGTGGCCGAAACGAATTCCGCGTTCTGGCCGAGCGTGGAGAAACCGGTTTTGACCGTCGCTCCAAGAACGATTCCGGCGAGGTAGATGTCAAAGCCGTCGAAAAACATTCCCGCGCCGATCAGCCACATGATGCGGCGATGGAAGGAAGACAGCGGCAGCCGGTCGAGTCGCGCTCCTGCGTTTACGGGCACGGCCGGCTCACTTCTGCCTCGCAAGCACGGCCAGGCTGCCCACCGTCAAGGCTTCCGTGGCCAAACGGCAGTTCTGGTCAAACGAATTTTGCTGCGCCGTCTGGAAAAATTCCTTGCAGTTCCGCGCGGCATTCGGATCGAGACGCAGGATGCGCTCGATGAGGGCATCCACGTCGGACGCAAGCGTGCTCGCCGGGCTGACGTGCGAGATGAGGCCGATTTGCTGCGCCTGCTGCGGAGCGATCGGATCGCCGAAGAGGACCAGGGGAAACGCGAACCGCGGCAGCGCGTACTCGCCGAGGTACGCCATGATCGCGGCCGGCGCAAGACCGAACTTCATTTCAGGGAAGCCGAGCGCCGCGCTTTCGGCGACGTAAACGAAATCGCACACGATCGCGAGGCCAAAACCGAAGCCGAACGCGTCGCCCTGCACCTCCGCGACGCTGATCAACGACGAAACCCGCAGGGCGCGCTTGAATTCGATGAGCCGCGCGGATTCGTGATGGATCGCCGGAGCGTCGCGTCCCGCGCGCTCGCGTCCCGTGCAGAAAACCTTTCCGCGCGCCCGAATGCGCAAGACTCGCGCGGCGGGACGCGATGCTTCGCGGCGAAGTTCCGCGAGCATAGCGTCAAACATTGCGCCAGTGACTTCATTTTCGTGTTCGGAATTATTCAAAGTGAAGTTCAGGACGTCGCCGGCCCGCTCGATCACCACCCCAATCGGCGCGCTGGCGCTGGCAGATTCAACAGGTTTAGATGACATTCCGACACGGTACACACGGAATGCAAGTGATGTCAACCGATGCCAATAGCTGGCACCATCCTAATTTGAAAGGTGGTGCCGTGGCGAGGTCCCATAGGAGGTCGGGACTTCAGTCCCGACGAAAAATGCCGTCTAATCAGGGGTTTTAACCCCTGAAGCTTCACGGGCTGAAGCCCACAATTTAGCGCAACCTGAACGGCCGAGCTGAAGCTCGGCCCTCCTGAAAGCGGAAACTTTCAAATTAGGAAGGTGCCCGATAACGAGTAGCGCGGGAGCTTTCGAGCGCGACGGTACCGGGTTGAACGACAAACGGGGTCCGCCCCGCCGGCTCGCCACTCATCCGATTAGAGCGTTATACGGCAGTGGGACAGATACGCGAATTCTGCTCGCGCATCCCAAAACGGCTTGAGATCGCTACTTATGAACGGCGTCGTCTGGAGTTTCGGCTTCGCGGTAGCCGAAGAAATGGCGATCCTTGATCACCTGGGCAATTTCCGGGGGGACCATGGTTTCCCAGGAGGCGTCGTTGTCCTTGATTCGCCGCAAGACGTCGCGCGAGAAAATATGCAGGACGCTTTCGTCGAAATTGTCGAGTTGCTTGATCCGGCCGCGCTCCACGAGGTAGCAGTACAGACTGTGTAAGTCCCCAGGCATTTTTACATTCTGGACGGTACTGAGTTGGCCGGTAGCCGGGTCCTTCAGAGGATAAACGTAAATCCGCAAGTCCTTCGTGAATAGTTTACCGAAGGCTTCGAGGATGCCGCCTTCAAGTCCTGCGTAATATTGCTCCATGAATAGGTCCTGAAGGCTCGCGATGCCCATCGTCACGGCGATCGGCTGCGATGGTATATCGCGTCAGGTAGGCGGCCAGGCGATAGTATTCGAAGTAGTCGGAAATCAGCACGGTCTTGCCTGCGGCGGCCAGGACGTCCGCTCGAGCCAGAAAATCGTTGAGGTCGATCTTTCCCGTCGCCAGGAGGTTCTTCATCGTGATTTCCATCAGCTCGACGACCTGGCCGGGTTCGACTTCCGGTTCGGAGGAGAAGCGCTCGTAAGCGCTCTTGATCATGTCGATGTTGACCTTGGTGACGGGACGGAAGCTTCCTCGCTCGACCAGGATGGGCCGCTTTCGCAGGACCTCGGAAGGCTGCAGCACTTCACCGGTTGGCCCGAACATCGCGGCGCCGCTTAGGCCCAGCTGCACGAGCTTCAGGCTCATCACGCGATTGTCAACATGCCGGAATTCGATTCCTGAGAATTCGATCATGTCGATTTCAACGCGCTGCGTGGTGAGGTGGTCGAGCAGCGATTCGAGGATCAGTTCCGGCCGGTGATGCAGGAAGAAGGCGGCATAGAGGAGATTGACCCCCACGATGCCCAGAGTCTCCTGCTGGAGATCATTTTCACGATCGAGCATTCGGACATGGATAATGATTTGGCTGTTGTCATCGCGCGGGTGCGCCTGAAATTTTACGCCCATCCAGCCATGGCACTCGTTGGTGCCTTGATAGTTGCGAGCCGCCACGGTGTTGGCGAAGGCGAAGAAGGCGGTGCTTTCGCGCCGCGAGGATTGCAGCCGTTCGAGGTTGAGGCCGTGCTCGTAATCGAGCATGCCCTGCAAACGCTCGCGCGAAACGTAGCGTTTGCAGCGGCCGTAAATCGCGTCACTCACGGCCATGTCGTAAGCGGAGATGGACTTGGAAATCGTTCCCGCCGCGGCGCCCACCTTAAAAAACCAGCGCGCAACTTCCTGTCCGGCGCCTATTTCAGCGAACGTGCCGTAAAACAGAGGATCGAGGTTGATCTTCAGCGCTTTCTGGTGCGGGCTCAATTTGGGCCGTTCGTCGTTTTCCATGATCGTCCTGATTGCCGCCGTCATGAAGCAATGTTACACGTCCGGCGAGAGCATGTGTGTATCGAAAGAATGCATCGTCCGCATAAAGGTAATGTGAATACAAGAAGAATAGAAACAAATGCGCCGAACCGGAGGGGCAGCGTGAGCCAGGGCAAGTGTTGAGAAACTCGCTGCGCCTTTCCTATTGTGCGGCGCTTTTGGATTCGTAGAGGCTCAGAATCGATGCTCCCTGCGGAAGTGGCTGCGCTTCGCTGCCGGCGGCGTTAACGAGCCAGCGGCGGGTCGAGCCGCAGGCCTTCTCCGAATTTGACTCCACGACAATTGCGCCGCTCGGCGTAGTGCCGATGACCTCCAATATCTGGCTGCAGCCTGGCGGTGCGACGCGGGCGAACTGCATCTTGAGGTCGACGAGTGGCACCTGGGCGTCGCCGGCGTGGTAGTCGAAGAGCAACGTCGTCGAATACTTGCCGCCCTCAGCGAGAATTCCGAGCACGCGCTTGCCGTCCTGCGAGAAACCGGCGAGACGCAGCGACAAACTTCGCCCGTAATCGCCATCCGAAGCGAGGAAATCGACCTCTGCCGGAGCGCCACCAACGGCAGGAGTGACCACAAGCTTGTAATCCGCATTACAATCATGAGAGTTCTTGCTGTGATCGTCAGTGGTCGAGACCTTAAGCACCGCGGTGGCGCCGTGCGGTCCGCCCACCGCCTGGGTCTCTGTGGCGGCGATGGTGGCGCCCGTGTCGACACATTCCATGGATGCCTGTTGTGAAGGTAGGAGAGACGAAGCGAGCAGAATCAGCGGCAACATGCAGGGAATCCTTACTGAAATGATGAAGGTGGACACATTGTTTCGCCACCTCCCTGCACGTTTTAATTATACCTGATCACTTTATTGGCAGCCAGCGACGACTACGCAGGATAGTAGGTCAATTTATTTGGTAGGACAGCCACACTTGGCCGACTTCGTTCATCCCTTATCGAATAAAGGAAGCGTGCTCGTATCACGTCGGGACCGCGCCCTCACCCTTCTTGGACCTCGCTTCTTCTCCTTAATCGGTTTTAGAACCTTGTACGTCGCCCACCTCATTATTACCTTATTCGCGATTTCATCCAGATGCTTTCCCGTGAGTTCAGGAGCATCCAAGGGGAGTCTGATATTCGTCTTCAGAGGAATTTCATAGCCGCCTTTTCGAGTTCTGGTGACGAGTCTCGCTTGCCGCAGGAATTCCAGGGCGCGCCGGACATCCTCGTTAGCCAATCCGATCTCGGTTCCTTCTGGGATTGGGACTGTAGAGATTCTGTCGGGCTCGATGTTTAACGGCTCGGAAAGAGAGCCTTTTTCCGCCATTTCGGTTTTTTGTGTTTCGGTGAGGTAATGTACCGCATACTTGCTCCACCAAATCACGGCCGCGTAGCTATCTATGACCTCGTCATTGGCCTTGTCGAATTTCGACCTCAGGTACTTGAAATAGCTGGCCCGCACTGGGAACCCTGCAAAATTAAAAAGCTTGCCGAACTCGGATTCTGGGCATCGACCATTCTCAATATGGCCCAACCTGCTGAAATACATCTGATGTTCGGTCCCCGTTTCGAGCGCGTAGTGAAAGACCACGAGGGCAGAGTTCGTTTGAGCCTTGAAATCATGGAAGAGCTTATCCAAATTCCCTTGGCCGACCTGCTTTTGATAGCCAAGCAAAATGCAGGTGTGAGTCCCGAAAGGGATAGGTGTTCCATCGGGCTTGATCCATGCCGGGCTGAGAGCGTACTTACATGCCTGCGAAATATCCGAGTCATTCCAGCTCGTTTTCAACTCGAGTAAAAAGTCGCGTTGTCCTTTCAAAAGGATGAGGCCATCCGGTGTGAGATGCGGCGTAGGAGTGTCGCCAGCTCTTTGGATGCGAGGATGAAAATCATAGGACAGCAGTTCTCCTTGGATTTCCGGAGTGTTCAACACAACTCGGATTGCCGCGAGAGCGTCAAGTGTCCTGTCGTAGGCAGCGTACTCCCGGAACTGCTGAATCGCGAGCTCGCGAATCCGATCTTGAGAGCCAGGGTTAGACATGCTCGCCCAAGAAGTCTTTGAGGCTCGCCTTCCGTGGGCGTTCGATGGCTATTGAGGCATCTTGGAACACCAAGGCTATGCTGTTTTGTAGACTAACGAATGAAGCGGGCTGAATATCTCCATGACCTTCAACAAAAATTGTAGACGGGTCCGTGATATAGACATCGAACTGGCGACCGTCTTCGTAATTCGTGAGCAATGCGTGGAAGTAGGGATTAGCGTGCAATACTGCCACAGCAGCGTGGGGCAGCCTCTTTAATGCGTCCACGACATAACCATAACTGTCAGGCGAAGAGAAAATCGGCGTTGGAAACTTGTAGGTGACGAATTGCCCTGTTGTTTTTTGGTATGGCTTTGTTGCTTCAGCAATGCGCGGCGCTAGGTGCTCTGTAAGCATCGCGAGGAAAACGTCGGGATCCCCCTCGTGAAAACTTATACAGCCAATCCGATGCACCGTATATTCGCAGAAGGAGCCGTCTACATAAGGAGCCCTAATTCTTGCAAGTTTCAAGAGGCGGTGCCCTTCGTTTACCCGGTCAAAAAAATCCTTTGCATTGCCAGGTGATATATCAATTTCCGCACCTCCCTCGTTAGGTGGATTTGGATAGGAGACTCCTCTGAGTATTTCGGTATCCTCAAAACGATAATTGTTTGACAGTCTGACGGCAGACCGAATTAAATTATGGCCGATTGGGTACAGCTGGGCTTTACCTTGAAAGCGAGACAAGAGTCTGTAAGTAAGCCTCGTCGTCTCTCGCGTCTTGCCCAATGAGAGAACGAACTTTACGCTGCCCGTAGAAATTGGCAAGAGCCAAAACCAGGCAGAAATCTCTCGCCCCGATCGCTTGTGGATGGAAACATGAGCACCTTTTTCGAGGGGACCAAGGGCGGCGGTGTTCTGCGAAAATCTCCCTACAGATGTGAACGCGTCCTCGTCCAGATCAGACCAGATGATCCAAAAGTTCGCGGAGAAATATGCGATTCCTCTGCGCTGGGCAACGATCCATTTTGTGAGTTCATTGGGCAAGGTAGGCCAATCCTAACTATGATGTCGACAGTATAGGACAATACTTCAGATGCGTTAAGCAAATCGATGGTTGCGGTATCGGTGGCTCCCGAAAGGCGCCAATTCCCCGCCACGGTGGGGTCGCAACGACAAGGGGATACCGCGCACCGCTCACGCACTAATAATTGCTGATCTGTCTCTCACGCTTTCAGACGCGGAAACAAGCGCTCGGCGTTTCCGCGATTGATGGCCTTCCAGTCGTCTTCCGAGAAGCCGGCGTATTGGACGAGCCACTCGTCCGTCAACTCGTAATTCCGGATGGGCGCGTCGCTGCCGTACATGATCTGCGAAATGGGGACGATGTCTTTCAGCGCGTCGAGAGCGGGCGCGCGGCCCGCGTGCGCGGTGTCGAAATATAATTTCTTGAACTCATAGTCGACGCCGTGCGGGATCTTGTCAGCGCGGTTCTTCGGAAAATCGTCGATGATGCGCGCGGCCAGCACGGGAAACGCTCCGCCGGAGTGCGAAAAGATGAAACGGATATTCGGATTTTTCGCCAGGGTCCCGTCAAAGAGAAGGCTGTCGATGGCGCGCGCCGTGTCGATGTCGTACTCGATGATGCCGGACTGCCCGGCAAGACTGCGGCAACACGAGGCCCGCGCGGGATGGACAAAAACCACGGCGTTGCGGCGGTTCAATTCTTCATAGACCGGCGCGAAGGAGGGATCGCCCATCCACTTGTCCATATAACTTGTCCACAGCGCAATGCCGTCGGCCTTCAACACGTCCAGCGCGTACGCGATTTCTTTCAGGCTTCCGTCCGTATCGGGCAACGGCAGCGCCGCGAAATTGCCGAAGCGGCCGGGATAATCCTTGACCATCTGAGCGCCATATTCATTGTTCTGCCTGGCCAGGGTGCGTCCTTTTTCGCTGCGATCGCTCATGGAATCCATCACCAGGCGCTGGACGGGCGAAACAAATGCCGTGGCGATTCCGTGCTTGTCCATCATGTCGATTGAGGTAGAGGGAGTCCATGGCCTGGGCGAGAATCCGCCCGCGCGCATCTGTTCTTCCATGGCCTTAATGTAAAACGGCGGAAATAAGTGGTGGTGCACATCGATCCGGCCCGCGAGTGGACGGACGGATGGAGACGTCACTTGCGCGATGAGGCCACTGCCGGGAAGAATTGCGCCCGCTCCGGCCATAGCCAAAGCTTTTAGGAATTTTCTGCGCGAAGCACCGGAGTCAAAGGTCCCTACATTTGCGTTGCCAAAATCCGTGGACATCTCGAAGTTTCCGGAAGCGCGATTCCCCATGCTCGTTTCCTCCCAACTCCTAAAGAACTGCGGATTGCATTGCGGCGCAACATAACACGTTTCCGGGGCGCCTGTCAGCGGCGCGCGCGGGAAATCAGCGCGGCTCGGAGGAGGGCGGGACGATGCTCTTGATCCGCATGTACGTGACGAGGTTGCCGTAGTGCTCGTTGTTGTGCGCGAGATTCGAGATGAACCGGCTCACTCGCAAGACGGGAACTTTCGTGCCATCGTCCCTTGTGCCCTGAACCATGTCCATGGAGTTGGCATCCGTGAGCATGGCATATGCGCCGTCGCAGTAGGTCAAAGCGCTGTTCAGAGCCTTTACGAGATCAGCCTTCGCGGTGAGTTTTTCAAAATCGGTTTCTTCCATGGGATTTTTTTCGCCCTTGGCGTCCGAACACCAGCGAAAATTGAAGTTGGCCAGGTGTCCGATCAGTTGTCCGAACGTCCGGACCTCCGGTTGCGCGCCGGGACGCAGGCCGTAAAACTCCTCGGGCATCTTTTCCGCCGTACGCGCGATGAATTTCCGGTTCATGGTGTAGGAATTGCGCAGCCAGACAGAGAGGTCTTTGGGCGGAGCCTGCTGGCCGGCCTGCGCCGCCAGTGGAATTGACAGCAAGAAACCTAGAAGCGCGCTGAAGATCATCTTCCCCATAAGTGGTCCCCCAAGATTATTCGAGCGCAGGGCTCAGAATTGCGCGGTCAATTTTTTACGGCGTCGCACATTATACAGCCGGCTACCACTGCGCACAATTTATGTGGCACAGGCTTCAGCCTGTGGGGTTTGGTCAGGGCACGTCCACCTTTGCCGCAACCAACCCCCACAGGCTGAAGCCTGTGCCACGACAAACGGAACTTGACACGGCAATAGTGCTGCCGTAAGGTCATGCGCAAGGATAGAAAGAAGTTCTGGATCCTGCTCAAGCCCCAGCCGAAAGAGACGCCCATGAACCTATTTGACGCGGTTCGATTGGTCTTGAAACAGAAGGGCCAGAACGTCTGGCACGTTTCGCCGGAGGCGTGCGTCTACGACGCGATCGAAGTCATGGCCGACAAGCATGTGGGCGCCCTGATGGTGGTCTCCGAGGGCGAACTGGTTGGCGTGGTTTCCGAGCGCGATTATGCGCGAAAGGTTATCCTGCAAGGAAAGTTGTCCAAGGAAACCCAGGTCAAGGAAATCATGACGAGTCCCGCGATTTTCGTGACTCCGGAGCAGACCGTCGAAGACAGCATGAGAATCATGACGGACAACCGCATCCGCCACCTTCCAGTCGTGGAAAACGGGATTGTCTTGGGAGTCGTTTCAATCGGCGATCTGGTGAAGTGGATGATTTCCGCGCAGCAGCACACCATATCTCAACTGCACAGCTACATTACCAGCCAGTATCCAGGCTAATCTACGGCCGAACGAAGATTTTTCCCACCCTGGGGCCGGTCTCTTATTTTCCGGCGCTTTTGCTCATGCTTCCGCCGGCGTCATTGCCCGGATCCACATCAAGCTCCATCAAGCGTAACTGTACGCCTTGTTCCCAGGCGGCGGATTCATCCGATTCTTTTTCCATGGTCACTTGCGCCGACATGGCTATCACCACCTCGGACGTTTCACCCTCACGATTCTTGGTGACAGTTTCGGAAACTGTGGCGGTGATCTGAGCCACAACTGCCGGGGCCGGATTTGCCGGTCGAGGCGGTTCACTTTCACCGTTCTTACTTACTGCTTCTGAAACGGCTGCGGGCGTCTTGGCCACGACGGCCGGCGCCTTAGCCGCAACTGCCGGCGCCGCATGTGCCGCCGGCCGAGGCGCTTCTTCCGCGGCGATATCGAGCCTCGCCTTGAGCAATTCTTCCGCACGCACGAAGAAATCCTCCCGTGAAATCTTGCCCGAATCCACGTCAGCCAGGATCGCGCGCTGAGCTTTGTACTCCTTGTTCTCGATCCCCGCTTTGCTCTGGAGCATGCGCCAGGCTTTGCGGCGCTCCACGCAGAACATCACCAACTGGCGCGAGAGCGAACGGTACTCCACTTCGCCCTTGGGCCCCGGCACTTTGATGTAAACGCCGAAGTCGGGAATGAAGGACCGGTGATCGTGAATGAGATAGCGGCGGTAGACCACGTCCTGTTGCGTGACCCGGACGAGCATGTTTTCCAATGAAATCAGCTTGGCCGCGTCATCCTTCTTGATTTTTTTCAAATGGTTCCGGAAGCGCGCTTCCGTGGCGCACCAATGAGCCACCGTATAGCGGTACGGCTCGTTGGTGGCCTTGAACTTCGTTTCGTACCAATCCTTCTCGAGCGAAGGGTTGCCCTTTAGATCGAGGGACTTCCTGGTACGTTTCGCCAAGCCGCGGGTTGAAAACAAATTCCGGCGCCCCGCGGGAATCGCGGACGCGCTGCGCCTGCGTGAGCGCCATGTCATCGGCTACGCCATGTTCCGGCTGGCAGGTGGTGAAGCATTGCAGGAAGGCCGTTCCGCGATACTCGATCCCATCGAGGATGGCTCTGTAGAGCTTTGGCGCATTCGCGATCGAGATTTGGGCGATGAAAGGCGACCCGTGGCCGGCCAGGAATGTTTCGGCCACAGTCTTTTTCTCGACGTTCTTGCCCTGCGTGGCGGCGCCGAACACGTTCATGTCGTTCCCGCCCAGCATCGGCGTCGAATCCGAATTCTGGCCGCCCGTATTCGAATAGACTTGCGTGTCGAGCATCAGGGCTTTCACGTTCGGGCGATTCTGGAGAATCACTTTCGAAGTATTTTGATAGCCGATATCGCCCATGCCGCCGTCGCCGCCAACCACCCAGACTTTCGGGAGTTCCAGAATTTCCTGGTCGGTCATCAGCGCATCGGTGAAATGCGTGTATTCATAGTATTCGCGCGCGTCAATCACGTTTTCTGTCCGTTGCAGCAGGATATCGGCCAGCCGCTCGGGGACTACGGACCGGCGAGCATGATCCACGATGAAGCTCTCGCCCAGCAGCCATCCCACGGTGATGCCGTCCTGGAATAGGGAGTTCATCCACGGATACGGGTGCGGGTTGTTGGAAGGCGTCGAACCATAGACAGTATTGCAGCCGGTGTGCGCGGCCATGGCCATCACGGACATGCCGTTGGCAAGGCGGCCATCGATGGCCTGAAGGTTCATGTGATTGAACGCCTCTTGCAGCAGCACAGTGGCGATGGCGTGGACGAGATCGCCATCGGTGATTTCGCCGTGCGCGGCGATACGCGCTTTTGTATCTTTTTCGTCTTCGCCGCCGAGTCCCATCACCAGGTGAGCGATCGCCTGACGCAAGAGTGCGTACTCTTGTTCGTTGCGGGCCTTAAGTTCTGCGAGTTTCTGCACGCCCATCTTTTCAAGGTCACCCGCTTTGGCGCGGAACCGCTCGGCCTTCGCGTGATACAGGGGCCGCATGTAGGCTTCCGTGACCGAGGTGATGGCTTTCAGCACGCTCTTCTCGCCGCAGCCCGCGCACGCGCCGTCGCCCGAGACTAAAGCATCATAGTTGCGGCGCACCATCATCAAATTGCGCAGCGCCGCAGTCTTGGAATCCTCCGGGTGCGCATCGTTATACAGACCAAGGTACTTCTGCGAGGTGTCCGGCAACAAGTTCAAGAATCCGGTTCCGGTTTCATGTTCGGCGTTGACGTCTTCGGTTTCCTGCACCATCCGCAGCGCCTGGTGATCGCCGCAAGCGGTCACGCACGCCGCGCATCCTTTGCACAGGTCGGAAACGAAGATGGAGAACACGCCGCCGCTACCCGGGGTTCGCCGTTCCGGCGTCGAAAAGATTGCGTTGACCTTCTGGAAGGCCATCGGAACTTTCTCGATGACGGCGAAGAATTGGCGCTTGGCCTCGTCGGAAAATCCGTCGACCTCATTCGTCACCTTGCGCAGGAGTTCGGGCAGGGGAGTGAGGGTTTTGGCGGTGACCGAAGCCTGCATCAATGCGCGCGTGCGCTTGTCAATCTCCGGAATCGACCGGAACATTTTGGCGCGCTCACCCGGGTCCGTGACGTAATTCGCGACCGCGGTTCGCAGAAGCGTATCCAAATCCTGAGAGCAATTCGGCAGCGCCGTGTCCGGGCAAACTGAAATGCACTCCATGCATTGCGTGCAATTTTCCGGAATGAACAGCGGCGTTTCGCGCCGCGCGACATATTTGGAGGCGGTGTCGCCGCTGCCCGCGGCCATGACGCCCACCGACGCGAGCGGCGAGGCCGGCTGATTGTAGCCGTAGTTGGAGCGAAACTCGGAATCGAACATGGCGATTGTCGTGACTGGCGTTCGCGGGCCCTGGCCCTGCGGGAACTTCATGGGAGCGGCAACCGGAGCCGCAACCGCCCTCCGCGGAATGCGTTAGCAACCACCGGCAGCAGGGCCTCGCCCCGGAGCGAAGACCGGTCCGGCGCCTCCATCTCGCCGACGCGGATTTCATGGACTTGCTCAAAGCCCTGCGTCATGACTTCCATGTTGGAATTCACGACCGCGTCGCCCAGCCGGCCGAATTTCTTGACGTACTGCTTGTGAACCACGTCCCGGAACTGTTCCGGCGTAATTCGGAACTCCTGCAAAATCGGCGACACCGCAAAGAACGCGCCCAGAAATGCGTTGCCTTGCATTCTGAGTTGCAGGTCCGCGCGATCGGTCGCGTTGCGGGCAATCACGAAACCGGGCAACGTGTAGACACGAATATTTTTGTCGATGATTTGCCTGCGCGCCCACATGGGCAAACGCTCCCACGCCTTCTCGCCTTCCTCCTCCGATTCCCAGATCAAGGCGCCGCCTTCGAGCATTCCGTCCAGCGGATTGGTGTGCGTGAATGCCTTCGGGTCGCAGCAGAGCACAACCGTGACGTGCCGCAGATCGCAGTTCACTCGAATACGTTCGGGAGCGGCGACCATGAAGTAGGAAGTCGGCGCGCCCTTTTTCTCGGAACCGTATTTCGGATTGGCGCTGACGTGGATGATTTCCTTGGGATTGCCCCACTCGTCCACAACTTTGTCGCGATCGTAAAGCAGATCGTTCAAGTCGCCGATGATCGCGCCAAGATTTTTTCCGGTGGTGATGGCGCCCCAGCCGCCGATGGAATGGAATCGCACGGCCACGGCTTTTTCGGGCAGCAGCGATGGCGTCTCGTCCGATTTCACTTCGTAGGGATGGTCAACGCCCAGGACGAAAAAGGAGACTCCATCCGCAACGCCCTTGCCGTCCTTGCGAGTCCGTGTTCCAGTGGCGAATTCGTAGGCGCCCAGAACGTGCTCGGGCCTGAAATCCCGGGAACCCAAACCGTAAATTCCGGCAAAGAGCCGCGGCATCCGATCTGGCGTGACGGCCGGGAGGTTTGCCTCCCCACGATGGTCCTGAGTCACCAGTGCCTTGCTCAACGCCGTCCGGATTTCCCGGCCCATGGGGTTGTCTCCCGACATGGGCTCGTCCGTACGCTCCAGAACGATGACGTTGCGCTTGCCGGCCAGCGCTTGGATGACGGCAGCCTCCGGGAAAGGCCGGAAACACGTTCAAGTGGATCGAACCCACTTTGGCGTTGCGCCGCTCCCGCAGATAGTCAACGGCCGCCTCGATATTCTCAGCCGCCGAGCCGAGCGACACGAATACTGTGTCCGCATCTTCTGTCTTATATTGAGTGATCAAGCCATAGTGGCGGCCGGTCAATTCTCCGAAATCTTTGTAGGCAGCTTCCAAAAAGGAGAGAATCGGCTCCGTGAAGTTGTTGCGGCGCGCCACAACGCCCTGCATGTAATGCTCCTGATTTTGCACGGGACCGAGAAGGACGGGGTTCGTCAGGTCGATCATGCGCGGCACGCGCCGCCGCTTCGGGCCAAACAGGATGCGCTGGCTTTCGGTCGGACAATCGATCATGTCGTCCGGCGCGCCCAGATATTCGCGCATCAGTTCCGACTCGTGCTTGTAGAAGGTGCGCTCCAGATGCGAGGTGAGGAATCCGTCCTGCACGTTCATTCCCGGAGTCAGGCTGAGTTCGGTCACGCGCCGCAGAATGAGCGCCTGGTCGGCCGCTTGCTGCGCGTCTTTGCCGAACAGAATGATCCACCCGGTATCGAGCGCGCCATACACGTCGTCGTGTCCGCAGTGGACATTCAGCGCGTGCTTGGTGAGGGCGCGAGCCCCGACCTCCAGAACCATCGTCGAGCACTTGCCCGGCGCGTGGTAATACTGTTCCACGCCGTAGACGATTCCCTGGCCCGACGTAAAATTGACGACTCGCTGGCCGCAGACAGAGTGCGCGATGGCTCCGCCCTGCGCCGCGTGCTCGCCTTCCGCTTCGACGGCGATGGTGTTATGGCCGAAGACATTCAGTTTGCCTTCCGCGTAAGCCTGCTGGTAAAGCTCGCCACCTTCGGTGGACGGGGTGATCGGGTAAAAGATTCCCGCGTCGGTGATGCGAGTTTCGGTGTGATAAGAAACCAGTTGGTTTCCGTTGGCAGTTACGCGGATACCGGGGTACCGGGGTTTTTCGCGCACAGGGCCCTCCATGGCCGAGGTCATGCCGACATGCCCCGAAAGAACTTTAGGCACTCAGCAAAGGCCTAGAGCTGCAGTATAAAATCGTATTGAGAAGCAAATTAGCACTACTGCTGAATGTGCGCAAGCAATTGATTTCGTTAGGAATCAGTTCGTTATAATGCGCAGAGCCTTTGATCGGGGGGAATCGAGATCTCCATAGACAGTCGGTACGTCTGTTTGGTAGCCTCTGCGGCATTGCGGCCTGGCAACGCCAAAATTGCACGTTGCTCCGGCGGAGCCTATTTGCACCGTTAAAGATTCTGCGCCCGATTTTGGGCGCTCTTGTTGGCAGATCGAGCGGCCTCGATCGCCCATTGTAAGGAGGAGTCATGCAGCCACTCAGAATTCTCAAAATCCTGGGATTGTTGATTTCGGTTGGTCTCATTTCCTCGATTGCGTTCGGCGCGACGATCACGGGCAAGGTCACGGGGCCGGACGGCGCGCCCTTTCGGGCCGCGTTTGTGCAGGCTCGGAATGCGAAGACCAGGGTGACGGTCATCGTGCTTTCCGGCAACGATGGGAAGTACCGAGTGGAGAATCTGCCCGCCGGCGATTATCAGGTGCTGGCGAAAGCCGTGGGTTACCGGTCCGACCCGAAGAGCGGAATCGTCCTGGCCGCGAATCAAAATGCCACTTTCGACTGGACGATGCAAAAGCAGATGGTGCACTGGGATGAGATACCGATCATTCAGGGCATCGACTTGTTTCCGGAAGGGCCCGGCAAAGATAAGTTTGCCCGTTGCGGCTCGAGTTGCCACGGGTTCGAACAATTTATCAACGTGCGGCGGGACGAGAACGGGTGGCGCGAAACCCTCAAGGACATGATGTCTACCAGAATCGGCGGCAGCGTCGTGTACGGCACGGTCAAGAACGACCAGGACGTCAACGAAGTCGCGGCCTACGCCAGCAAGATTTTCGGGGCAGGGCCGGGCGCGCTTCCTGAATCTCCGGCCGATCTTCCCGGCTATGTGGATTGGATGAAGCAGTTCAGCGATGACGCGCTCAAGATTGTTTATGTCATGTACGAAATGCCGCCCGGGCGCATGACCTGGGACGCGAATCCGGACAAGGACGGCAACATATGGTGCCCGTATTTCGGGACGGTGAACGGCGTCGGCAGGTTGAATCCTGAAACGGGAGAGCTGCAAGAATATTTGT
Source organism: uncultured Acidobacteriota bacterium (assembly GCA_963832265.1). GTDB lineage: Bacteria > Acidobacteriota > Terriglobia > Acidiferrales > UBA7541 > Palsa-360. The sequence goes on along the minus strand of CAWHTN010000017.1, from coordinate 610,498 downwards.
GGGAGAGCCAGTCGCCGCGCGTGGGCACGCGCTCGGTGCAGATGACGCATGACGGAGTTTCGGCGTGGGTCGTGGAAGAGGGCGGAACGCTGGTGAAAGTCGACGTCAAATCCGGCAAGCAGACTAAGTACAAAGGGCCGGGCCGAACGATGAACACGGTGCGCGAAGATCCGAACGGAATCTTGTGGGTTTCCGGTAGCCCGTTTTCCTATCGCTTCGATCCCAAGACTGGAGTTTACACGGAACTGAAAGATGTTCCCGGCACGTACGGAGCGAATCTCGATAGGGCCGGCAACATCTGGTTCGACGAGGCCGGCGGGCAAGGTCGAATTTTCAAGGTGGAATATAAGACCGGGAAAGTCACGACTTGGACGCCGCCACCGCAGCCCGGTTCGCGGCGCCGCTTTCAAGTCGACGCCAACGGGACCGGCTGGCTGGCTCAGTATGACAGAGGCCAGATCGTTCGGTTGGACACGGAGACGGGCGCGTTCAAGGAATATCAGTTGCCCGGCGAGCAGCCGTCACCCTATCCCATCGGAATCGATGCGGCCAACCAGGTCTGGTACGCCTCCGGGATCATGGACACGGTCGGCCGCTTGGATCCCGCCACTGGAAAAATCACCGAATATCCGGCTCCCGCCGTGGGAAATGGAATGAGGGAACTCAACAACGATCCCAAGGGAAGAATGTGGTTCGCTTCGCCGGGGAACAACACAGTGGGGTATATGTATCTCGCGAAGTAGGTTTAAGTAGCACAGGCTTCAGCCGGTGGGTTTTCTAATTTTCAATCTCGGCAAAATCAAACCCCACAGGCTGAAGCCTATGCTACTTGGGATTCTGCCCTACCGCGGGCATTCTGATCCGATTGGTGAAAGCATCCTCTTCTTCCGGAATGCAGAAGAGCTCCTCCATATAGGCTTTCTTCCCCGTAAGCAGCTTGTAGTTTTTCGTATCGCCCACCCAAGTGCTCGTGTACGCCTTGGGGTCCTCGACGACGAGCTGAATTGACATCGTGTTGCGATCCACGCGCTTGTAGCGCTCGATCAAGTGCATGTCTTCACTGTGCGGATCGCCGTAAAAATCGAGCCAACTCTTTTCAGTAAGGCCGATCGTGTCCACAACGAAAGTGTCTCCGTCCCACTTGCCAATTGAATCTCCCATCCATGTGGGCGCCAGATCCTTGGGATGGCTTCGCCCGTCGGTCCAGATTTGGCGCCAGGCATGGTCGCGCTCGAAGAACATGAACACGCGGTCCGGGGTCTGATAGATCTCAAGCGGCTGCGGAAAAAACAGGATGCGTGGAATCCCGGTGGGATTGCATTTCAGAATCGGGTCATTCCCGCCGCCTTGCGCTTTGGGGCCGTAACCTGGTTTCGCTTCATCGTATTTCGCTTTTGCCCAGGGCGTCATCGGAGGGTGGTCTTTGCTCGGAGTCGCATAGATGCCCTGGCCGGGGATGTTGGCAAAAAATTCCCACATTCCGGACAAGTCATGAGGGTCGGCAGGCGCTGAAACATTGTTCTTTGCCGTTGGGGGTTGCTGGCTGGGCATCTGTGCGTGAACCAGCGCCGGCAAAGCCGGTATCGCCGCCAGCGTCGCAATCCAAGTCATCGTCACGATTCGTTTTCGCATACTGAAGCTTCTCCCTTAACTCAGGTTGGAGTTTTCAAGCGTTCCGGTTTGGCCCGCGATTCCCTCGCCGTAGCGGCGCTCAGTTCTCCAATTCCTGTAGGCCCAACACTTGGCCGCTCGGAAGCACAAGCTTGTGGAGAAAGCCCACGGGCGCTCCGCTCTTCGCCGGAATGAGATTAATGGAAACTTGATCGCCGGCCTTCACACTGTCTTTTGTCCAACCGGCCCGCACCAGTTTGCCCGGGCTGTAAGTCTCCACGCTCCAATGTACGACGCCGCCCTTGTCGTCTTTCACATCCAAATAAATTTGGACGTGCGGATTGGTCCACGCAAATTCCGTAACGGCTCCCTTGATCGTGATGGGATTTTCGTTGTCATACGAGGCATTGCCGTGGTGCGCCCAGATTGGAATTCCACTCATCAGAAAGGCGGCGACCGCAATTGAAAAGTTTAGAAGATATTTTTTCATTTCATGCTCCCGCTAAGAATTCATCAAATAGGTGAATGTCTGGCGGCCACGTAACATTGCGAATTATTTTTTTGACCGCCGCAAATGAGCCCTGTCCTTTTCGTTCTCCTCGCAAGAGTACGACATGATCTCCGTATTCTGGCGCGCGATGGGCAACGTGATCGACCAGGGCTCCGTGAAAAACTTCGGATCTTCATAGGTAACGGTCCACTTGATGTTGTTATTGTCCACCTTTTGAAACCGTTCGACCAGATGCAACTGGTCGCTGTGCTCGTGGCCCGCCGTGTCGAGCCAGGTCCTGTCGTCGAGCCCCACGGTGTCCACTACCAAAGTGTCACCGTCCCATTTGCCGATCGAATCGCCGAACCACGTCGGATCGGCATCCTTCGGGTGGCTGCGCCCATCCGTGTGAATGATGCGGAAGGTGTGCTGATTCTCGAAAAGGATGGTGAACACGGATGGGGTCTGCACGATCTGGAACGGCATGAGTCCGGCCTGAATTCCTCGCGCCGGCCCGATCGGCAGGCATTTGGTCAGAGGGTCGTCAAACTCGTCTTCTTTCGCAAATCGCGCGGATCCGTACGGCGTGAACGGAGGCTGATGCCCCAAAGTTTTCGAGATGTCGGGAGTGAACGGCGCGGACCACACCCCATTTAGGTCCGGCGGCGCTGCCGCCTGAGCATTTCCCGACGCCCCCCGGCTGCCGCATGCAATCACGAATGGCAAAATGAGAAACAAGGATGCAGTGCAAACGATTGGGGCGAAGAAATAATTCTTCTTGCTGGGTCTCGGTTCCACTCCGCTCATCCTCACTTTACTTCTTACCATCCGCGGCTGCCGAGCCATACGCATTCTGGGAGGCTCCTCCCGAACCGGCGGCGATCTCGCGTCCATCGGGGAGCTTGACGGTCGAGCAAGCCGCCAAATGCGTCCCGTCCTTGGCGCGAAAACCTTTGACCGTCACGACGTCGCCCGGCTTCAACGTGTCCTTTCGCCAGCCCTGGCGGTAGATCACGTTCGGAGGGCCGCCCTCGAAAGCCCAGTTCACCACTTTGCCGTCCTTGCCTTTCACATCCACATAAAAATAGATGTGCGGATTCATGAACTCCATTTTCGTAACGGTTCCGGTGAGTGTGAGGGGATTATCCTTGTCGAACTCCACGGAAAATCCGTGGTGCGCAAAAACGGGCGCCGACACAGTGAGCAAAAAGAAGGCTAAACCAAGAGCAACAGACGACGTGGTCCTCAAAATCGCACCTCGAATAACGATTGCGAGTATGCCTTCTTGTATAACTGAAGGATTCGCCGGGTCAAGCAGGATGATTTCGCCCGGGAACGCCAATCTCCCGATTGGCGATTTTCGCAACGCCAATCGGGAGATTGGCGTTCCCGGGTCAGGAGCGCGTGCGCTTTGGTTGAACCAGGCGATTCGCATCCGCGTAGGGAACAGCGCCTTCCGTCATCAAGGTGAAAACACCTTCTTCGCGAAGCTGGCGAGCCATGCGCCCGAGAAAACCGAGCGCAGCCCGCATCGGTCCTGACCCGACGCTTACGCGCGCCACGCCGAGTTGCTGCAGCTCCTCGATAGGAGGCGTGCCAACCGTCGCCAGGATGTTCAACGGTCCGGCAACTCCGCGCACCAATTGCGCAATCGTCTCCGTATCTTTCACGCCGGGGGCGAAGAGCGACGGCGCGCCAGCCGCGTGATAGGAGTTCAGACGATCGATCGCGCGCGCCAGCCGCGTTTCTGCCGGGCCGATGCCATTCAGAAAAACATCCGTGCGCGCATTCAGCACGAATGGGATGCCGGCGCCATCGACAACCTCCAACACTGCCTGGATGATTTCCTTCTGGCGATTTACGTCGGCGAGCGAATCGGGTTTTCCCTCGACTCCATCTTCGAGGTTCATTCCCACGGCTCCAGCGGCGATCACTGCCTGCGCCGTGCCGGCCACTTCTTCGGGCGTGCTTCCAAAGCCCGCTTCCACATCCGCGGTGACGGGCACTTCGACGGCTTCCGCGATGCGGCGCACAGCGGCGAGCATTTCCTCACGGGGAATTTTCTGGCCGTCCGGGTAGCCGAAGGAATTGGCGATCCCGGCGCTCGTCGTTCCAATCGCCGGAAATCCCGCATCTTCAAAAATCCGCGCGCTTGCCACATCCCAGGCGTTCGGCAGCACCAATATCTTTGGGCCGTGGTGGAGTTCGAGAAACTGGCGGGCCAGCTCTGCTTGATTCCTAATCGTCATATCCGCGCGGTATTGTACACCGACTTGGCGGGTGGAGATTTTCGGGATGGCTTCTCGCTCATCTCACAGTTTCTATTACGGAAGAAATCTAAACCCTCAATCCTTGACAGCCAAAAGGGTGGGGCGCCCAGCAGTTTTGTATTTGCTTTTGTGCGATTGCTCTGTAATCTTTCCGAGGGTGATGATCGAGCCGCGGCCCAAAGTCCAACGGCCAGCATTTGAATCGTAACGCAATAAAATTCACGAAGGAGTGTGGCTCGCTCATGCGAAAGAAAACAGGCGTCCTGCTTCTCGCGCTCGCGGCGCTTCTCGCCGGTGTCACGCTCTCCGCGCAGAATGGCGGGCAGATCATTCGCCTCGATCCGGCGCTGGACGCGCTGATCCCGGCCGGCGCTCAGATTGAAAAAGTGGCCGATGGCTTTGGCTTCTTGGAAGGCCCGGTCTGGGTGCACTCCAGCACGCCGGGCTATTTGATCTTCAGCGACATTCCAGCCAACGTAATCGACAAGTGGAATCCGGCGGACGGCAAAGTTTCCGTGTTCCTCGAGAAGAGCGGTTTTGCGGGCGCCGATCCCGGCGATGCCGGCTACCAACTCAATAACGGGCACGCCGTCGTCACATTGTATGGTTCCAATGGCATCACGCTGGATAAGCAGGGCCGGGTCACCTACTGCCAGCACGGAGATCGCGGCGTCATGCGGCTGGAAAAGGACGGCAAGCGGACCGTACTGGCGGATCGCTACGAAGGCAAGCGCCTCAACAGTCCAAACGATTTGGTGTACAAGTCCGACGGGGCTCTCTATTTTACGGACCCTCCCTATGGCCTGCGCAAATTGGCTGACGATCCAAAGAAAGAGCTGACTTTTTCGGGCGTCTATCGTCTGGCGAACGGGAAACTGCAAGTAGTCAACAAGGATTTTCAGGCGCCGAATGGGCTCGCTTTCTCTCCGGACGAAAAGTATCTCTACATCGATGACTCGGCCTCCAAAACATATTGGCGCTTCGACGTGCAGCCCGACGGCACGCTCGCCAATAAAAAGTTGCTGATCGATATGTCCTCGAGCAAGGAAGCGGGCGTGCCCGACGGAATGAAGATCGATCAAAAAGGAAATATCTACGGCGCCGGCCCCGGCGGCATTTGGGTCTTGACGCCGGAAGGAAAACATCTCGGGACCATCCGGCCGCCTGAAAATCCCGCCAACCTGGCTTGGGGAGACGCCGACGCGAAGACGCTGTACTTCACGGCCGTAACGGGGCTTTACCGGCTTCGTGCCAATATTCCCGGGATTCGGCCTTAGCAGTGTGGGAAACGCGCAGTGTTTTGTCATTCCGAGCGGAGCGAGGAATCTCTCTTGTCCCGCAGCTGAGTCGAAGAGAGATTCCTCGCTTCGCTCGGAATGACAGTTTTTTGATTTTGCGTACCCTGGTCAGCACGCAGAGGAGATTTGAAGATGAGACAGATTTTTGTCGGAACGTTGGCGTTGATCTTGAGCTTCGCGCCGCTTGCCTTCGGTCAAACGAAAAGCGCCGCACCTCCAGCCGGAGGCGAGGACTGGAAAGCGCTGGATCATAAATGGCTGGATTCCGAAAGAACCGGCGACCTGGATTATCTGGAAAAATTTTTCGCCGACAGTTATGTCCTGGTGCTAGCCAACGGCCAGTCCTACACGAAGAAAGAGTGGCTCGGGATCCTGAGGAGCGCCGATCGTCCCACGCTCCTGCTGCTCGATCCCGAAAACATCCAGGTTCATGTTTTTGGGAACGTGGCGATTTTGACCGATCACACCACGATCAAAGGGCACGATAGCAAGGGCAACAGCCTGGACGGCGAGTTCAACGTGTTTCGAGTGGTCATCAAGCAGAATGGAAGTTGGCGGGCCACAGGCGTCGTGATGAACCAGGACCTGACAAAAAAATAAGATTGTCTTGAGAGGATCACAATGACGCGCACTTATGGTTTTGCCGCGGCAATCGTTTTCCTTATCGCATCAGGGGCCGTTGCACTGGGCCAAGCGCCCAAGAAACCGGCCGCCGCGGGTGAGGACCTCGCCGCCACGATCGCGATCATGGACCACCTCTGGCTGGATGCGGCGCACAACCGCGACGCCGGGACACTGAATTGGCTGTTCGCCGACGACTTCGTGGAAGTTCACCCCGGAGGATTTATTGTAAATAAGCAGCAGCAAATCGATCAGATCATGGATCCCCAGCGCACTCTCAACGAACTCCACCCGGATGATATCCAGGTGCGTTACATGTCGCCGGATGTTGCCGTGCTGACGGACACTACGACGATTAAGGGCTCAAGCGGCGGCGTCACTTACAATGGACCGCAACGCGTCATTCGCGTCTTCGTCAAGCAGCACGGCCGCTGGCGCGCCGCCGGCGCGGGCATCGTGCGCGTTACCGCGCAATAAGTCTCTCCCGTCACGCCAATCTCACTGCAGCCGCGAAATCCCCAGGCGATCGGCGAGTTCATCGAGAACCTTGCGCTGCGTGTCGCTCAATGGAACTCCATGAGCCATCCGCTCGCGGTAAATTTGCTCCGAGTGCTCCCCGGGCAGACGGACTTCATCGACGCCGGGCAGTGTCGGAGACGACTTCATGACGTCCCACACTTCATCCACCTGCTGCTTGAAAGACGGCACGTCCGCGAAAGCCGCGATATTCACTGCCACGATGGACTGCCCTGTGTTGCTTGGCGTTTTCGAGTCCACCGTGTAATCGACAACGTCGCGGCCAAACGCGGCGCCGTTCAATGTTCCGGCCAACAAGCCGATCATCAGCGCCAACCCGTATCCTTTCGGTCCGCCAATCGGAACAAGAAAGCCTTCGCTCGCGCGCTTCGGATCGGTCAAAGGCTTTCCTTGACGGTCGATCATCCAGCCTTCCGGCATCGGCTCGCCGCGTTGAGCCTTGAGTCTGATTTTGCCAAACGCGGTGTTCGTCGTGGCCATGTCCAGGGAGATGACCGGATGGCGCAATGCGGGCACAGCGATGGCGATGGGATTCGTGCTGAGCAGCACTTCGGTGCCGCCCCACGGAGGCACAAGATTGGTGTTGCCGACGCAGAAATACAACCCGATCATGTCCTGCGCCGCGATCATTCGCGGGTAAAGCTGCGCCGGGCCGGCATGATTGCTGCGGCGCGTTCCCACCCAGGCGACGCCGCACTGGCGCGCCTTTTCGATGGCCAGTTCCGTGGCGCGTTTCATGACCAGATGGCCCAGCGCGTTGTCGCCGTCCACGAGAGCCGAGCCGGGCTGGTTGTTCACGATTCGTATATCGGGCCGGGGATTGACGGCGCCGCTTTGAATCTGCTTCACATACTGCGGCAGGCGGAACACGCCATGTGCGTCCCCTCCGCGCGCGTCCGCCTCAGCCATAAGTGCGGCCACTTGACCCGCGTCTTGCGGGGGAATCCCCGCGGCCGACAGAGCGCGCGTGATGAATTCAACAAGTTTTGCGAATTCAATGGGTAGCTGACCAGCCGCAGGTTTTGCAGTTTCGCTCATGCCTCTGCTCCTCAAACGCCCGGTAGTGGGCAACCAGGTTGTACGTTTTCGTTTCAGCCATGCCCGGGGATTCTTGAGATGGTTTTTAAGTTTACGCGAAACGCACTTTTACATCAGGGCGCTTGTCAAGAGTCACGGTGTCGATGAAGCGCACCTGGCGTTCGTCCAGGGTGACGACCAGGGATTGCGTGCGGATGCCTTCGCCGAAGAAGCGAACGCCGCGCAACAGGGTGCCTTCGGTTACGCCGGTGCACGCGAAAATGATTTTCTTGCCGGGAGCGAGGTCTTCGGTGCGATAGATGCGTTTGCCGTCCTTGATTCCCATCTTTGCAAGACGCTCTTCATGCTCCGGCTTGGACACCACCAGGCGCGCCAGAATTTCTCCGTTCAGGCAGCGAAGCGCGGCCGCGGTCAGCACGCCTTCGGGAGCGCCGCCGATGCCCATGACCGCGTGCACTCCAATCCCGATGACGGCCGCGGAAATGCCGGCGGAGAGGTCTCCATCGCCGATCAGGCGAATGCGCGCACCGGCGGCGCGAATGTCCGCGATCAGTTTTTCGTGGCGCGGCCGGTCGAGGACAATCACGACTAAATCCTCGACGTCGCGATCGAGACGCTTGGCGATTGCGCCCAGATTGTCCGCCACGGGCGCATCCAGATCGACGGCGCCCTTGCAGGACGGCCCCACGATGATTTTTTCCATGTACAGATCGGGCGCGTGAAGCAGTCCGCCCTTTTCGCTCGCGGCCAGCACCGTGATCGAGCCCGGCGCGCCCGTGGCGCAGAGGTTCGTGCCTTCGAGCGGATCGACCGCGATGTCCACGGCGGGAAAATTAAATCCGCGGACGTGCTGCGCGGCGCCGATTTTTTCGCCGATGAAAAGCATCGGGGCCTCGTCCCGTTCGCCCTCGCCGATGACGATCGTGCCGTCCATGGGGACCTCGTCCATCACCCTGCGCATGGCGCTGACGGCGGCCTGGTCGGCCAGGTGGCCGTCTCCCCGGCCCATGGTCTTGGCCGATTCAATGGCCGCTTGTTCGACGACGCGCAAAAATTCCAGACTCAGCTCTATTTCCATCACCGCTCCCGCTCACTCGAATTTTTTGGATCAGGCGCGCATTCGGACGCGGTTCACGCGCGCGGCACGGCTAGAACATAGCCTATCCTAAACCAAGCGGCGCGGCAGACCTAGCGGAACGGCCTGTCGATTGTGTTCAAAGATTCTTTGTTTGAAAAGACAGATACTATATCCAACCAGAATCACGGGTTCGTCTCAGTGCGATACCCACTCTCAATTTCCGTCAGCATGGCGTCAATGTCCGCTGTCGGAAATTCGAATCGCGCTGCCACACGTATGGCCTCAAGCTTCTTGGCAACACTGCCGGAAGGATCTTTGCGGCGAACAATCCCTAGCGCCTGCAGGACCCAATCAGCAACTGACATGTTGCAAGAGCGCGCCGCGCGTTGTATCTCCTGATATTCCGTATCCGTAAGCCATACGTGCAGCCTCTTGCTCATGCACCAAGCCTTCCTCACTTATAGCTGCATGTCAACACTAAGAAAGTTGCGAAGGAGTCTTGTGTTACTGCGGGTGATTAATGGAGCCTGCCGGCAATCCCTCCGACTTAAACGGTTGGCGGACGCCTCAGTTAAGATATATTGAGGGAAGGCACGGGAAGAAATATCCATGACCGACACCTCAGCGCGCACTCGGATTGAACACCGCAACTTCTCGCAAAGTGTGAACCCCAATATGACGGCGCGCTTGATATGAACATCTCGATTCTCGACGATTACTTCGATACCCTGCGAACCCTGGACTGCTTCCAGAAACTGAAGGACCATAACGTGCAAATTTGGAACGATCATGTGCAGGATGTCGATCAGCTGGCCGAACGGCTGAAAGATACGGAAGTATTAGTGCTGATACGAGAGCGGACGAAGATTTCAGCACCCTTGCTGGAGCGCCTGAACAAACTGAAACTCATTAGCCAGCGCAGCGTTTTTCCGCACATTGACATCGACGCTTGTACCAGGCTCGGCGTCATTGTCTCGTCGAGCCAGCATGCGGACACGCCCTGTTACGCGGCCGCGGAATTGACTTGGGGCCTGATTCTTGCCGCAATGCGCCAAATCCCGCAACAAATGGCCGCGCTTAAGGCGGGAAACTGGCAAATCGGAGTCGGCGACACCCTGCGCGAAAAAACGCTCGGAATTTTTGGCTACGGCCGCATTGGGAGCGTGGTTGCGGGCTACGGCAAGGCCTTCGGCATGAAGGTGCTGGTGTGGTCAAACGAAGAGGCGCGGGAGCGGGCACGGACGGACGGCTACGCCACAGCGCGCAGCAAAGAGGCGTTTTTCGAAGAGTGCGATGTGATCTCGCTCCACCTGCGCCTGTATAGCGCGACTCGCGGAATCGTGACCGCGGGCGACTTGAGTCTCATGAAGCCGACAGCGCTCCTTGTGAATACCAGCCGCGCCCCGCTTATCGAAACAGGCGCTTTGGCGCGCGCTTTGCAACTGGGACGCCCGGGAATGGCGGCGGTTGACGTCTATGAGCAGGAGCCAGTCGTGGACAAAAGTTACCCGCTGCTCAGCATGAAAAACGTTGTATGCACGCCGCACATCGGCTACGTCACCCGTGACGAATACGAAGTTCAATTCGCCGAAATCTTCGACCAAATTGCGGCCTACTGTGCGGGCGCGCCAATCAATGTGGTGAACCCAGCAGCGTTAGATTCCCCGCGTCTTGGTAAGTCGTTGTAAGACCAATTATCGATGGATTGTTACGGCAGCGGCTGAATGACCGTGTTCACCAGGTTCGGATCATCGAACGTGGTCTGGTCGCCTGCCTTCGCGCCCGCGATCGGCAGCAGGCGCGCGCTGAGCGGCTTCGATAATTTCACGGAAAGAGTGGCGACGTCGCCGATGATGCGTTCCAGTTGCTGCGAGGTGACGTCACCGGGCAGCGGGATCGTGTCGAGCCCCGTGCCGCAGACGGCGGAATAAGCGAGGAGTTGGTCCATCGTAAGCGCGCCCTCGCCCCAGAGTTGCGCGAGTCGCGTGTCTTCCATCACAGGCATCATCACGCCGGTATAGCCCACCTTCTTCACGGAAATGTCGCGCAACGCGGAGGTAATCGTGGCCACCGCGGTCAGCGTGCCGCTCGTGCCGAATCTGCCGCCCGTAAATCCAGCCGCCGCCGACGCAATCGATGCATATTTCATCGGCGCGGGAGAAAGGTCGAGGCCCATGTACGCCCAGCCTGTTTGCTGATCGATCTTGCTGGCGATGTCCTCAATGGCGAAGGCGTGCCTCCCCATTTCGGAAATCAATACCTGGCGCGTAACTTCCGGGTCGCGCTGCACGGCCATTACCGCGGCGACCACGTTCGCGGATTCGAGAGCGATCGCAAATTGATGCCCGAGTCCCTGGTGATAGGAAGCGGGATAAAACGGCGTGTAGGCCTCCACATTGGCAATCGCCGCGAAACGAAAATTCCCGAGGCCCTTGTCGCCGTGATCCTCGAGATATTTTATGATCCCCGCCGCCGCGTGCACCGCCTTCCAGTGGACGCCGTCGCTTCCAGCGACGACCACGCTGCCGTACAGGTTGCTGCTCTGTCCCAAAATTTCTTCCAGAAGTTCCGCTTGACCGGGATCGTCTTTCTCGTCCATCAAAGCAGGCCCAATGCTGATCGACACGTTTTCTTTTTTGGCGAGGGCATCGAGATCGTGAAAAAGCGCGAGCGCCGCCTCTTTCGACATGCCGTGCGTGTATTCCGGAAACGGCTGCGTGGTGATGCGGATGGTTTGCACTTCATAACCGGCCAGCCCGTAGCGGGCCTTGGCGTTGCGCAACATCGTCAACGTATCGGTAAACTGCTGCTTGTATTGGCCTGGGTCCAGGCGAATGAACGCGGTGATGGTGCGAATTTTTGGTTTCTCTTGCGCCGATGCGGGCGCGACAAACGCTGCCACCAGAAAAGCCGCCAGGAAAATGGCGTGCGCGAGGAACGGAAGGACGTGCGCGGAGCTGCCGCTGTTGCGAAACATCAAGTCCTCCTCAGAAGTAAGCGGGAATGCCCGTAATACGTTCGCCGATGACCAGGCGATGAATGTCATGCGTGCCCTCGTAGGTGTAGACCGACTCGAGATTGTTCATGTGGCGCATGATGCAGTAATCGTCGACGATGCCGTTGGCGCCCAAAATGTCGCGCGCCTTGCGTGCCGTTTCCATCGCCATCCACACGTTGTTCATCTTCAGCATGGAGACGTGCGTCGGGTCCACGCGGTTCTGGTCTTTTCGCCTGCCCACATGCAGCGCCAGAAGCTGCGCTTTTGAAATTTCCGTGATCATGAACACCAGCTTGTCCTGCACGAGCTGGTGCGACGCGATGGGCTTGTTCTGAAATTGTTTGCGCGTCTTCGCGTATTGCAAGGCCGTGTCGTAGCACGCCATCGCCGCGCCGATCGCTCCCCAGCCGATGCCGTAACGCGCCTGCGTCAGGCAACTGAGCGGGCCCTTCAAGCCCGCCACGCCGGGAAGCACATTCTCCGCGGGAATTTCGCAGTCGTTCATCGCCAGCCCCGAAGTGACGGAAGCGCGCAGCGAAAGTTTGCCGTGCACGTCCCAGGCTTTGAAACCTTTCGTGCCCTTTTCCACGAGGAAGCCGCGAATCTTTTCGTCCTCGCATTTCGCCCAGATCAGCGCAACGTCGGCGATCGATCCGTTGGTGATCCACATCTTCTCGCCGTTCAGGATGTAGCGGTCGCCGCTCTTCACCGCGCGCGTCAGCATGCCGCTTGGGTTTGACCCAAATTGCGGCTCGGTGAGGCCGAAACACCCCACGGCTTTTCCGCTTTGCATGAGCGGCAGCCACTTCTCTTTTTGTGCGGGCGAACCGTACGAGTGGATCGGATACATCACCAGGGCGCTCTGCACGGAAACGAAGCTGCGCAGGCCGGAGTCGCCGCGTTCGAGTTCCTGCGTCACCAGTCCGTAGGCGACGTTGGACATCCCGGCGCAGCCGTACCCCTCGAGGCTCGCGCCAAAAAATCCCAGCTCCGCCAGTTTCGGCACCAGCTCCATCGGGAAGGTCGCTTCGCGATTGTGCTTCTCGATGATCGGGATGACGTGCTCGTCGACAAACTGCCGCGCCGTCTTCCGCGCCAGCAACTCTTCATCATTGAGCAAGGAATCGAAGTCGAGAAAATCCACGCCGGGAAACGCGGGCATCAAGTTCTCCTAGTGGCATGTTACGCGAAAGAAAAGGCCGGCGGGGCAAGCCAAGTCCGAATTGCATCGGCCGGACCCGTCGCGCGATTCATTCTAGCGCGCCCCGTTTAGCCCCAGCAAGCAGCGCACGCGGATTTGACGAAGCATAGGGAATCCTTTACGATGGCGATTACTCTGCTGCATGGATTTCCCAAGGTCTGCCCCTAATTTTGCCGATTCCAAACACTCTGGTTTTGCTTCTGCGCAATCGAAGCCAAGGTTACGGAGTTCTTTGTGTTGGATTGTGGAAGGATGTGAAGGCGGTGTTTGAAAGGAACTACGGCAAGGGTCCTGGAGATTTTTGGAGAGATAGAGGATACCCGGGATGAAAATCCTTTACATTTCCAAGGGACGGAAAGCCGACTATCAATGCGACATGCTATTTCATGGCCTTCGCTCGTTAATGGGGCCGGATGTCGTGGATGTCAACCGGATTTGGTTCATGTATGCGAACTCTTTTGGTCCTGGAAAACACGATCTCTCTAAGTGTTATGGACGAGGGTTCACGCTTTACGGTCTGCTTCCGGGCGACAGTAATGTAGACCGCACCGACATTCGCAAAAAAATCAAGAACCGTTATTTTGACCTCATCATTTATGGCTCCGTGCGTCGAGATCGATCATTTTTGAATAAGGTCCGTTCGGTCTACCCTCCGTCCAAGATCATTTTCATTGACGGAGAAGATGGCCCGGGTACTGCCTCCGTACTTGGGCAGGGAATCTATTTCAAGCGTGAACTCGTTGACGCGGATGCCCTTCCCATTCAGTTTGCCATCCCCAAAGAGAAGATAGTTCCGGAAATTCCCATGAAGACGCGTCAGATGTCCCCGCATGCCCCGTGGGAAATTCCTCCTGGCCCTCGATACGAAAAGGAAGCCGATTACTATCGGGACTACGGCCAAAGCTACTTTGCCAGAACCAGGAAGAAGGCTGGTTGGGATTGTCTGCGCCACTATGAAATTATGGCTGCGGGGGCCTTACCCTACTTTGAGCGATTGGAGGAATGCCCACCTCGAACGATGGAACAACTTCCAAAAAACGAACTGCTCCTTGCCCGGCAGATGCATGATAGTTGGCCCGCTCAAGAAGCCGGATGGCAAGAGCTCATGTCCAAGGTAAGGACAGTGCTGAAAGAAAAGCTGACGACGGAAGCCCTGGCCAAGCACCTGCTCGAAAGGATTGCCCCGTGAATATCAAGAATGCGCTGGCCACCGAAGGATGGATGAAAACTTCCGAGTTGGAGTGGCTGGCAGAGAAGGCTTCCAACCTTCGATACGTTGTGGAAGTCGGCTCGTGGATGGGCCGCTCGACCACAGCAATGGCCGACAACATGGAGGGCCTCGGCGTCATCCTCGCAGTGGACACCTGGAGAGGAAGCGAGGAGCATGAGGCGCTTCTAAAGGATAAGCCGCCTAACTATGTATATGATTTATTTTGCAGGAATCTAAGGGCTCACATTGAAAGCGGAAGAGTTTGCCCCGTGCACCTGGCGTCCCTTGAGGCTGCGCGCGTGTTCCATTCCATCGGATACGCCGGCTTCGATATGGTGTTCATTGACGCCGCTCACGATTACGAAAATGTGAAAGAGGATATTCAGGCCTGGAAGCCGCTCGTAAAGCCCGGCGGATTGCTTTGCGGCCATGATTGGGGGCACCCTCCCATCGTACAGGCCGTCCGCGAACTTCTGGGAACTCCAAAGTCGTCTTCAACCATCTGGTATTCTCGGATGGGGGGATAAGTTGAAATTTCTTATTCCACCGATGCGGGCGTATCTATTTAATTACAAAGAGCAACGAGATCCGGTGTTGGGCTTGCGCCAAACCCGCTCGGATGCTATAAAATCACTCCTTTATTCAGACAGGAATTGTCTGCAGGAGCGGGTGTGCACCTCAGGAGTTCCGGAGATGAAAATTGGCGGGCATTGTCGGGTGCCTTAGCGTAATCAGTGGAAATCGTTAACCAACTCGGTGAGCTGTTCCTGGCGGCTGTCCCCACGGTCATTATCGTTTTTCTTTTTTATTTGTTCATGCGCTGGAGTTTTTTCAAGCCCATGGAGCGCGTGCTCTCCGAGCGCCACAAGCGCGCCGAAGGCGCACGGATCGAGGCGGAAGCCAGCCGCGTGGCCGCGCACGAAAAGCAGCGTATCTATAACGAAACAGTGAAGAAAGCCCGCGCCGAGATTTTTGCCGAGCAGGAATCCCAACGGCGGCGCACTCTGGACGAACGCCAGGCCACGATCAACGCCGCGCGAACCACCGCTCAGACCGCCCTCCAGGAAGCGAAAAAAGGCATTGCCGAGGATGTCAAGGCGGCGCGAGTGGAGTTGGAGCAATCCAGCGGCTCTCTGGCGAATGAGATTGCCAAAGCCATTCTCGCGGGCCGCCCCTCCGGACCGGGCAGTTCTCAGGGCAAGGGGGCGCGATGAAATCCTTCCGCCGCTTCTTTGTATTCGCTTCGGGCGCTCTCCTCATGCTCTTCTTCATGGCGCTTCCCGTGCTTGCCGCGGAGGGCGCCGAGCCCGATCCCGCCGATTCCACCGCAGGCCTGATTTTTCGCTGGCTTAACTTCCTGATCGTTTTTGGCGGCATCGCCTACTTGATCGCGAAGACACGGTGGCGCGTTCTTCCGCGGCAACGCCAAGGAGATCGCGGCGAGCATCGTGGAGGCTACCGCAGCCAAAGCGGAAGCCGATCGCGAGTTGCACGCGGTCGAAACCAAGATCGCCCGGCTCGACCACGATGTAGCGGAAATGCGCGAGGAGGCCCGGCGGAATTGGGCCGCGGAATCGGAACGTCTCCAAGCCTCAGGCCAAGCCGAGATCGAGAAGATTGCTCATGCTGCCCGGGAGGAACTGGCCGCATCGGAGCGCGCCGCGCAGCAGCAGGTGCGCGAGATGGCGGCGTCCATGGCGGTGGAGCGCGCGGGGGCCCTTGTGAGTTCCATGATGAACGCGGAGATTCGCGCAAGAATGTTCCAGTCATTTCTAAGCGAACTCGGAAGGGGCGCGAATTGAAAGCGCTGGCGGAGCGGTACGCGGGCGCGCTGGTCGACGTCGCGCTCGAGAACAAGCAGGCCGATCAGGTCAAGCAGGAACTCGCGGCTTTCGCGGCCATGGTTCGCGAGTCGCCGGAATTGCACGCGTTTCTCTCGAACCCTTCGATCGCGCGGGCGGCCAAACATTCCGCGATTGAACAACTCGTCATGCGCATGGGCGCGAGCCGCACCCTGCGCAATTATCTGTTCGTGATTGTCGACCAGCGGCGCGCCGGGATGCTGATCGAAATCGAGCAGGCGTTCAGCCGTCTGCTCGACGCCCGCCAGGGAATCACGCAAGCCACGGTGACTTCAGCCACGGAATTGACCCAGAAAGAGCGCGAAGACCTGGGCGCGGCCCTGGGGAAACTGACCGGGGAAAAAGTGCAGGCGCAATTCACCACGGATGCGGCCCTGATCGGCGGCGCCGTGGTGCGAATCGGTTCGACGATCTATGATGGTTCGGTACGCACGCAATTGGAACGCATGCGCGCACGGATGATTTCGGAATAGGAGTGGGGAATGGCTTCGATTAAAGCGGATGAAATTACAAAGATACTGAAGGCGCAGATCGCCAACTACGAGCAGGCCGTAGCCGTCGAGGAAGTCGGCACGGTCATCTCCGTGGGCGACGGCATCGCGCGCGTGTACGGCCTGGAAAAAGCCATGTCCGGCGAGATGCTGGCCTTCCCGCATGACGTTTTCGGCATCGCGCTAAACCTCGAAGAGGACCAGGTCGGCGCCGTGCTCCTCGGCGAATACACGCTGGTGCAGGAAGGCGATATCGTCAAGCGCACGGGCACGATCATGTCCGCGCCGGTGGGCGAGGCCATGGTGGGCCGCGTGGTCAATCCTCTCGGAGTTCCGCTCGACGGCAAGGGTCCCATCTCCACAAATCAGCGCATCCCGATCGAGCGCATCGCGCCAGGCGTCGTGGACCGGCAGCCGGTGCGCGAGCCGCTGCAAACCGGCATCAAGGCCATCGACTCCATGATTCCGATTGGCCGCGGGCAGCGCGAGCTGATCATCGGCGACCGCCAGACCGGCAAGACCGCCATCATTCTGGACACGATCCTGAACCAGAAGGGCGGCGACGTAATCTGCATCTACTGCGCGATCGGTCAGAAGCGATCCACGATTGCCCAGATCGTCAAGACTCTGACCGATGCGGGCGCGATGGATTACACGATTGTCGTCGCGGCGTCGGCCACCGAGCCGGCAACTCTGCAGTACATTGCTCCGTACGCGGCCTGCGCGATGGGCGAATTTTTCCGGGATTCCAAGCGGCACGCCGTCTGTTTCTACGACGATCTTTCCAAGCACGCCCAGGCCTACCGCGAAATTTCCCTGCTGCTGCGGCGTCCTCCCGGGCGTGAAGCGTTTCCGGGCGACGTGTTCTATCTCCACTCGCGCTTGCTGGAACGCGCCGCGAAGCTGAACGACAAGCTGGGCGCGGGCTCTCTGACGGCGCTTCCCGTTATCGAAACGCAGGCGGGCGACGTCTCCGCGTACATTCCGACCAACGTGATTTCCATTACCGACGGCCAGATTTATCTCGAAGCGGATTTGTTCAACAGCGGCATCCGCCCCGCGATCAACGTAGGCCTTTCGGTGAGCCGCGTCGGCGGCAACGCGCAGATCAAAGCGGTGCGGCAAGTGGCCGGCTCGTTACGGTTGGACCTCGCGCAATACCGCGAACTTGCGGCCTTCGCGCAGTTCGGCTCCGACCAGCTCGACAAGGCCACGCAGGCGCAACTTGCGCGCGGCCAGCGCCTTACCGAAATTTTGAAACAGGGGCAATTTTCGCCGCTCGCGGTCGAGGAGCAGGTGCTCGTCATTTTCGCGGGAACGAGCGGCATGACGGACGATGTCGCCGTCGCCGATATCCAGCGATTTGAGAAAGGTCTGATCGAATTCGTGCGGACTCGTTTCGGCTCGCTGCTCACGCAGATCGTCCAGAAAAAACAGATTACCGACGAAGCGCGTCCGGAACTGAAACGCGCGATTGGGGAATACAAGGAGCAATTCCAGGCCAGCGCGGCGGCGGTCCGCGCGTAACAGGGGACGGGAAAAGCGATTTATTTTGTCATTCCGAGCGAAGCGAGGAATCTCTCTTCGATCGAAAGCCAAAGAAAGAGAGATTCCTCGGCACGCAGCGTGCCTCGGAATGACAAAATTGTGAGTTTTCTCCCGGCCTGCTGATTCTGTAAGGGAAATCATTCGATGCCCACACTTCTCGATTTCCGGCGGCGGATTCGTTCGGTGAAGAATACGCAGCAGATTACCCGCGCGATGAAATTTATCGCCGCGGCCCGGCTGCGGCGCGCGCAGGAAACGGCCGTATCGCTGCGGCCCTACGCGTCAGGAATTCGCGAAATTCTTCGCTCGGCGATGTCGCGCATCGAGAATCCCGAACAATTTCCGCTCCTGACACAGCGCCCCGAAGAGCGCGTGCTCGCGCTGGTCACTTCCGGCGAGCGCGGCTTGTGCGGCGCATTCAATGCGAACGTGTTGCGGCGCGCGTTTGAATTCCTGAACGAAAAGAAAGGCAAATCCGTGGAAGTCATCGCCATCGCCAAGAAAAGCCGCGACGCCTTCCGCAAGCGCTCGTGGAAAATCGCCGGCGAATACGTGGACGTGACCTCGCGCGCCGATCTCGCCAAAGCCAGGGAAATGGCCGCCGAAGTCATGAAGATCTACGAGGCGGGCGGCGCCGATTCCGTCTATCTGATTTACAACGAATTCAAAAACGTGATGATGCAGACGCTGCGCGTGGAAAAGCTTTTGCCCCTGGAGCGGTCGGCGCTCGGCGAGCACGAGAAAGGCGCCCCGCCGCCGTCTTCCGCAGACGCGGTGGACTACATCTACGAGCAGCCCGCCGCGGAAATTTTCAACAAACTGGTCCCGCGTTACGTCGAAATGCAAATTTTCCGCATGCTCGCCGAAAGTTCCGCCGCCGAGCACGCCGCGCGAATGACGGCCATGGAATCGGCAACGAGCAACGCCTCCGACGTGATCGATGCCCTGACGCTGCACATGAACAAAGTCCGCCAGGCCGCAATCACGCGCGAGATTATTGAGGTCGTGAGCGGAGCGGCATCCGCGGGGTAAGTAGGACAGGCTTCAGCCTGTCGGTTTTAATGTTAGCCGGAACAAAACCAAAAGCGACAGGCTGAAGCCTGTCCTACTTGGCGCACGAAGGAGCACAAATGGCGCAACACGAAACAGGAAACGTCGGCACCGTCATCCAGGTCATCGGACCCGTGATCGACGTGCAATTTCCGGAGCATCACTTGCCGGAAATTCACAACGCGGTGCATATCACCAGCGAAGGGTTTGAAGGGCCCGAGCCGATCAATATTGTTGCCGAGGTCGCGCAGCACCTGGGCGAAGGCCGCGTCCGCACCGTGGCGATGACCGCGACCGAAGGTGTCGTGCGCGGCATGAAGGGCGTCGATCTCGGCGGACCGATCGCAGTGCCCGTGGGCCGCGCAACGCTGGGGCGCGTGATGAATGTGCTGGGAGAGCCCGTGGACGGACTCGGCCCGGTCCAAACGGAGAAGCGCTATCCGATTCACCGGCCGGCGCCGTCGCTCGAGGATCAATCGACCGAGCTCGAAATGTTCGAAACGGGCATCAAGGTCGTGGACCTGTTCGAACCGTACCTGAAGGGCGGCAAGATCGGCCTGTTCGGCGGCGCGGGCGTTGGCAAAACGGTTCTGATTCAAGAGCTGATCCACAACGTCGCGATGAAGCATGGCGGCGTTTCGGTGTTCGCCGGCGTGGGCGAACGCACGCGCGAAGGAAACGACCTGTGGCTCGAAATGCAGGAATCGGGCGTCGTCGTTCCCGGCAATTCGGAGAAATCGCGCGCGGCGTTGATCTACGGCCAGATGACCGAACCGCCCGGCGCGCGCCTGCGCGTGGGGCTGACCGGCCTGACCGTCGCGGAATATTTCCGCGATGAAGAGGGCCTCGACGTTTTGCTTTTCATCGACAACATTTTCCGGTTCGTGCAAGCGGGCTCGGAAGTTTCCGCGCTGCTCGGCAGAATGCCTTCCGCCGTGGGATACCAGCCGAATTTGAATACCGAGATTGGCGAGCTGCAGGAGCGCATCACTTCCACCAAGCACGGATCGATCACATCGGTGCAGGCGATTTACGTGCCTGCCGACGATTACACGGACCCCGCGCCGGCCGCGACATTCTCGCACCTCGACGCGACGACGAACCTCAGCCGCCAGATCGTCGAGCGCGGCATTTATCCCGCGGTCGATCCGCTGGCCAGCTACTCGCGCATTCTCGATCCGCGCATCGTCGGCGAAGACCATTACAACGTCGCGCGCGCCGTGAAAGGCGTCCTGCAGCGGTACAAGGATTTGCAGGACATCATCGCGATTCTCGGCATCGAAGAACTTTCCGACGAAGACAAGCAGTCGGTAGCGCGCGCGCGAAAAATCGAAAAATTCCTTTCGCAACCCATGTTCGTCGCGCAACAATTCACGGGCCTCGAAGGCAAGTACGTGAAAATCGCCGACAACGTCCGCGCGTTCAAGGAAATCGTCGAAGGCAAGCACGACGATCTCCCCGAGCAGGCGTTCTACATGGTCGGCACAATCGAAGAAGCGCGCGAAAAGGCCGAGAAGATGGCGGCGACGGCGTAAAGGCCGTGGCCCGTGGTTCGTGTCCCGTGACCCGTGTTTCGCGGTTTGTGATTCTTGGATTGTTTCGCAGAGTACGGCTGGAGTTGCAGCATTGTGCTGAAGAGTTTTAGAGAGTTGGAAGTTTGGCAGAGGTCGCATGCTTTGGTCCTCCAGACGTATCGTGTGACTAATACTTTTCCCGATAGGGAGAAATATGGAGTTGTTTCGCAGGTTCGAAGGTCAGCTGCTTCAGTTCCGGCGAATATTGCGGAAGGATTCGGGCGGAGGACGACTAAGGAATTGTTGCAGTTCTTGGCAAATGCAAATGGCTCTTTGGAAGAGACGCGATATTTTCTGTTTTTGACCCGGGACTTGGGATATTTGAAAGATCAGGATTTTCAGCAAATGGATGCGGACTGTTCTGCGGTCGCGCAAATGATTGCGGCGTTGGGGAGATCGCTCAAGACGAGGCTCGAAGGGGTTCACGGGTCACGGGCCACGAGCCACGGGTCACGAACAAATGGCTGACACATTCACACTCGAAGTCGTCACCCCGGCGCGGCAAGTCGTGCACGAAGCGGTGAACGAGGCGCAGATCCCGGTGCTGGGCGGGTACATCGGCGTTCTGCCGGGGCACACGCCGTCTGCTGGCCGAGATGGGGATCGGCGAGCTGAGCTACCACGTCGGCAATCGCGTCGTATCCTGCACGGCGATCGGCGGATTCGTGGAAGTCCTGGCCGATCGCGTCATCGTGCTGGCGGACAGTTCGGAGCGCGCGGAAGAGATCAACGTGGTCGCGCGCGGAAGCTGCCCGCGACCGCGCCCAGAAGCGCCTGGCAACTCAAAACGATCCAAACGTGGATTGGAAGCGCGCGGAAGAATCGCTGAAGCGCGCCCAGGTGCGGCTGCAAGTCGCGGCAAAGGCGGGCGCATCCTCCGTTACCTCATCGGCGCCAGCGTCCCACTAAGCGCGCCTGGAAATCCCTCCGGAAGCGCTAACATCAATTAAGCTATGGAAGAAATCACAATGTATGGCACAAGCTGGTGCGTCGATTGTCGCCGCGCCAAACAATTTCTGAAGGATCGTGGAGTGAACTTCGTAGAAGTGAATATCGACGAGGATGTCGATGCCGAGGACCTCGTGCTCCAGGTAAATGAGGGCCGAAGGGTAGTGCCCACAATCAAGGTCGGCGACCGCTATTTCGCTTGCAGCCCGTTTGATCCCTACCAGCTTTCCTCCGAATTGAATATTCCACTCAACAAATAGGCTTTTCTCTGGTAGCCCTCAGTGTTTAAAAGTTTTTTCGGAGTTAAGGCAAGGCTTTCAACACAGTGGGCACATAGAACGCAGAGAAATTCAAGAGGAGCAATCAGGAGAGCGCCAGTCCCGCTCCCCGTGTCATCACGCCGGAAACTTCGAGCTTGTCATCGAGGAAAACAAGGTCTGCGTCCGCGCCCGGGGCGAGCACTCCTTTGCGTGCTCCCAGACCGATCTGCCGCGCCGGGTTCGCGGTCACCATTCGCAGCGCAGACGCGAGAGGGACGCCGAGCGCCACCATGTTTCGCAGCGCGCGGTCCAGTGTGAGCGTGCTTCCCGCAAGCTTGCCCTCCGCATTGCGCGCCACTCCTCCCGAAACCTTTACTTCAAACTTTCCCAGCTGGTATTTCCCATCGGGCATTCCCGTGGCGGATATGCCATCGCTCACCAGGATCACGCGCTCCGACGTTTTCAGTTCGACGAGCATCCGCATTGCCGCTTCGTCCACGTGAACACCATCCGCGATCAGTTCCGCGCTCACTTTGGGCGAAGTCAGCACCGCGCCGATCACGCCGGTTCCGCGGTGCGAAAAAGGACGCATGGCGTTGAAGACGTGCGCGGCGTGGCTGGCGCCCGCCTCAATGGCAGCCTGCGCTTGCTCGTATGTGGCATCCGTGTGGCCGAGCGATACGACCAAGCCGGCATGCCGCGCCGCTGAAATTAGATCGAGAGCGCCGGGCAATTCCGGCGCGAGAGTCAGAATTTGCGCGGTTCCGCGCGCCTCCCCAAGAAGCTGCGCGAGCAATTCACGGGAAGGGGGCACAATCCACTTTGCCGGATGCACTCCGCGCCGCACCGGGCTAATGAAGGGCCCCTCAAAATGGATCCCCAGAATTTCCGCCGAGAGTTCGCGGGCGGCATATTGGCTCGTATTCAGGATGAAGTGCGCGATGCCCGCCACGCTGTCGCGCGTTTCCTTTTCGCTGGCCGTTACGGTCGTTGCCACCAGGGAAGTTGTGCCGTGCGCCGCGACGGTGGCTGAAATAATTTCCAGCGCTTCGCGGGTGCCTTCCATTACGTCGTGTCCCCCCGCTCCATGGATGTGGACATCGACAAAGCCCGGCACAACGGTCCTCCCGCTCGCGTTGAGCTCGCGCACGCCGCGCGGCAAATCGACTTTGCCTCGCTGGCCGACGGCGGAAATCTTGCTCCCCTGAACGACAATCACGGCATCGGAAATTTCTTCGAATGGGGTGAAGGCTCGACCGGCGTGGATGACAATCGGCTGCATGAGGACGGGATCATCCTACTTGAAACCCGGCGAATTTGGGAATCGCGGGTATAAGGGATTGTTCCGGGCGGGGTACATGGAGATGTTGATGGAAGATCACCCGTATTCGGGGCAACCTTTATCCCCAGGCCGGGTTCTTGTCTCTGAGAGGGTGGCAGTGCTACACTTTGCAGCGGCAACGCGCCCCTCTAGAGGTGAATCAGGTTTGATCGTTCCATGGTCAAAGCACCTCCAGTCCGCTTTCGATTCGGTTCCCCATCTGCCCCCCCAGATGGCCATCCGTTCAGGTGGCTGTTAAGAAACAGTAGTACAAAAGTCCTATTCAGACCCCCAGCCGAGGCCAGTACAGTTAAACCGTACGCGGCAGCGCCAGCATCGCTCCTGTCTAACCACAGGTGTTTAGCTGTCCCTACGCGCTCGGAATCCAAAAGATAGGCGATGTGACGATATGACAACGACAGTACAAAACTTCTCGCAGGGGAGTCTTCGGCTTCGCCCGACAAACCCATCGTCCGGTCAAAATCCCCAAGCATGGAAAGCCATGGTGGGAACCAAGCCTGTGAGCGCGCGCTTTTCACTCTTGCCTGAAACCAAGCCGCGCATGAGCGCACTCGGGACCAGCTTAGTTGTTCAGATCATCCTGGTGGCTTTTGTCGTCACACTCCCTTTGCTGTTTCCGCAACAAATGATTCCGAGGGCGATGTATATGGTGACGGACCTTGCGGGTCCGCCGCTCGATATTCCCGAGCCGCCGAAACCCAAGCCTCCGGCTCCTCCCAAAGTGGCGAAGGTGCAGCCTCCGCCTCCTGTGGAAAAGGTAGAGCCGCCAAAGGTGAATGTCGTAAAGTTCTTTGCGCCACCCAAGATTGAGGCGCCCAAGCCGAAGCCTCGCCAGGTCGAGGCCGAACTCCCGAAGGTCAACGACACGTTTCAGCCTCTGAACCTCAAGGTGGAAACGGCCCAGCCCGCCCGGCCGCGCGAACCGGTGAAGACCGGCCTCATGTCCGGCGGCAGCTCGGCAGTTCCAACCATCACCAAGCCCACGCCTGTTGAGCAGGTTCAAACCGGCGGCTTCGGCGATCCCAACGGGGTTGCCGGGCCAAGCGATCCGAACAAGAGAGCGAATGTCGGCCAATTTGGCAATCCCGCATTGCCTCCTGGTCCCGGCTACGGCAATGGCTCGGGCGGCGCCAATGGCCAGCGTGGAATTATCGCCAGCACAGGATTTGGGAATGGAATTGCGACCCCGCCGACGGGCGGCGCTAAGCGTGGCGGAACAGTTCAAACCGCCGGGTTCGCCAACACAAACGATCAAGTCGCCCAAACGCCAAAGAAGAAAATGGACGACGCCCCGGCCGTCGAGCCGGTTGTAATCTTGTCCAAACCGAGGCCGGTGTATTCAGCGGAGGCGCTCAAGCTGAACCTGGAAGGTGAGGTTCTGCTGGAGGTGGTGTTTCCGGCATCGGGCGGTGAGGTGCAAGTGAATCGGGTAGTCAAGGGCCTGGGCCACGGTCTGGACGAGGCGGCCACGAAGGCGGCGCAACAAATCAAATTCAAGCCCGCACTTTCGAACGGTCACCCGGTCGACTTTCCAGCAGTGGTTCATATCGTGTTTCAAACCGCATACTGACTTTTAACTGAGGTTCGGAGGGGATATGCGCATTATCAAGACGGTGTTGGTGGTCCTGGCGCTGAGTGCTCTGCCGCTACATGCGGCCGATACGCCCAGTAGCGCTTTGGGCCAGATTGTGGACCGTATCGTCACCACGGAACAGGCGGAGATGAACTCTCTCAAGCCTTTTACGCCGCTGGTGGAAACGTACATTCAGAATCTCAGGGGAGACAACAATCTTGGCTCCGTTCCGGCCGGCGATAAATATTTTCTCGGCCGCGCGGTTCTCGCCAAGGGCGTCGAACTGGAACCCCTGACGGATGGCAATGACGCCGGTGGCGGAAAGAAGAAGATGTTCAGCGGCCTCGGCAACATGCTGTCTCTGTCCATGGAGTATTTGCCGCAGGGTTTCCTGCAGATGATCTACCTGGACACGAACGGCTTCGACAAGCAGCACTACAAATTTGACTATGTTCGCCGCGAGTTTCTCGGCGAAGTCCGCACCCTGGTGTTCGACGTCGAGCCTCTGCCCAAGGCGGGCAAGGGACGCTTCGCCGGCCGCATCTGGGTCGAGGACCAGGACTTCCACATCGTCCGGTTCAATGGCGCCTACGGCGGCAGCTCGCGCACCAACTACTACTTCCATTTTGACAGTTGGCGCGTGAATACCGGCCCGAACCTCTGGCTGCCGGCTTTCATCTACAGCGAAGAGTCGGACCTGAACTTTGCCCTGTCCAAGCGGCTCTCCTTCAAGGCGCAGACCCGGCTGTGGGGATATAACCTCGGCCACTCCGCGCAGGAGCAGGAACTCAGCAAGATCCTGATCGAATCGCAGACGCCCGTGAAGGACCAGTCCACGACCCAGAACGACATCAATCCCGTGATGGCGCAACGCAACTGGGACCGCCAGGCGGAAGATAACGTCGTCGACCGGCTCGAGCGCCTCGGCTTGCTCGCGCCCGAAGGCGAAGTGGACAAGGTTCTCGAGACCGTCGTGAACAACCTCGAGGTGACCAACAACCTGGATATCCAGCCCGAAATCCGCTGCCGCGTGCTGCTGACTTCGACTCTGGAATCGTTCGCCATCGGCCACACCATCGTGTTCAGCCGCGGCTTGATCGATGTGCTGCCCGATGAGGCCAGCCTGGCAACCATGGTCGCCCACGAATTGTCTCACGTGGTTCTCGGCCACCGCATCGACGGACAGTACGCCTTCTTCGATCGCTTGCTGTTTGACGAGAAGGACACGTTCCGCCACTTCGGCTTCGCGCGCACGCAGGCGGAAGAGGATGCGGCCAACACCAAGGCCAACGCACTCCTGCAGAACTCGCCGTACAAGGAACAGCTCTCCACGGCGAAGCTTTTCATGGGCGCTCTCGAAACTCGCCAGAAGGACATCCCGAACCTGATCAGCCCGCACCTGGGCGATCGCGTTCCCACGGGCATGTCGATGGCCTCTGCCGCGCCAACGTCTCAACCCCCGGCCGGCCCGAACGCCGCAGCCGACCCGAAAACCGGGTCGTCTCCGGTCGTCGCGTTGCCGCTCGGCGGCCGCGTCAAGATGGATCCCTGGAGCGACAAGCTCGAAATGCTGAAGGCCAAGCCGGTGGGAACGGTAGCGGAACGGGAAAAGATGCCGTTTGAAGTCACCCCGTTCATGCTCTACCTGACCCGCCAGGTCAACTCCAACAGCAGCGCAGTCAACCCCAGCGGCGCAATCTCGGCGGATTCAAAAGCAGCCGCCGACGCCGCCGCCGGCAAAGCACCACGGCAGTAGACGCAAGGCACGCCCCCTCCAAACCGAAAGCGGCCAGCCCCACTCAGCCCGGGCTGGCCGCTTGGTTTTTGTGGGCGTTAGCCCGCGCATCCTGCTTCAGCTTCTCCTCCATTCAAACGAGGCGCTCGCCTCAACCTTTCCGTTGCTCAAACTACCATCTCGAAACGGATCGATTTACCCGTTCGGCTGTATGGGCAAACTTTTACCTTCGCGATATATATACGGGCTTCGGGTCCGCTAGGGCCCGCCACGATTGTGAAAGGGGTGTGAAATGAACCGAAAAATGATTGTAATTTTCCTGTCGCTTGTTTTTGCAATGGTCAGCGGAATTTTGGCGGAGGCGAAGACCTTTCCGCTTACATCCTCCCCATCGAATCCAGCGGCATCGGGGAAAGTGGACGTGAAGAAAGACAAGAACGGCAATACGGGAGTAACGATCAAGACGGAGCACCTGGCGAAACCCGGGATGCTCACGCCGCCGGCGAGCAAGTATGTCATCTGGTTCCAGGAACGAGACCAGGACCCTGCCAACCAGGGCGAACTGAAGGTTGAAAATAGTCTGAAGGCCGAGTTCAAAACTACAACCCATTTACAGAACTTTGACGTATTTATCACGGCAGAATCCGACCCCCTCACAAAAAGTCCAGTCGGGCCGACCGTGTTGAAAACGAAAGTACAGGAGGTGGACTAACTTCATCCGTTGCATTCGCGCCCCGCTGCGCGAAATCCAGGCGAGCAAGGCAGGCTTTGAGACGGTGTCGATTTTCCGGGTGCCGACCCTTCGTTGGTTTCGAAGGGTCGGACAACATTCCCACTTAAAATCATTTCCCAATCCGAGAAATTCAAATATATATTTGCGTGACAGGGGAGAGGGTGAATCCCTGTTGTCGATTTCTTGTGCAGGTTCGGAGGCAAGAAAAAATGTGGACGCGTGGAATTCGAGGTTTGGCGGCATTGGGTGTGCTCGTCGCGCTGGCTTGCGTGTTTGCTGGGTCGAGGGCGAGCCGGGCCGACGATGATCCTTCGGCGAGCTTGATCGGTTCGTGGAGGGGCACGCGCCGAGCGCCTGGCACGACTGCGGTGCGGCACAACCTTTTGAGTTTCATGCCTGGCGGCGTCGCGATCGAAATGGGGCCGTCGGTTTACGTGACGGGCGCGAATTTCGCGAACGGCACGTTTGTCGAGACGGGGTTTGTCGGGACCTGGGTCAGCGAAGGGCACGGGAATTTCGTCGCGCACCTGATTGCGAATCTTTCGGATCCGCCGGTGAGCAAGGGAACCACGATCGGGACGGAAAATCTCACGTTTCGATTTCATATCGAGAACGGAAAAAATGGGAAGGAATTGAAGGGGACGCTCGAAGGCATTTTCCTCGACATGGAGGGGAACACGCTGGCGCAGATGCCCGCGGGACTTACCTGGGATGCGGTGCCGCTGACGATCACGTCGAATGGGTATAACTAGAAGTAGAACAGGCTTCAGCCTGTCGGTGTTCGTTGCGAGGACTTCGCGTCGGATGCAACCAAAACCGACAGGCTGAAGCCTGTCCTACTTGAGTTCGTAGACCCAAAAATTTTCAAAGCGAAAAATTCGGTTGGATTGGGGTATACTTCACGTCCTATGCGACTACACAACACGATGGCAATCACGGCTGCACTGGTAATTTCAACGGCGTTTTCCGCGGCGGCGCAGAAGGCCGTCAAGGTGGAGATGCACGACGGAATGGGCAACAGCGTCGGCACGGCGGAACTTTCGGCCGCGCCAAAAGGCGTGAATATTAAACTCGACCTGAAGGGCTTGCCCGCAGGCGATCACGGCATCCACGTTCACGGCGTCGCGAAATGCGAAGGCCCGGCGTTCGCCTCGGCCGGAGGCCACCTCAATCCGGACATGAAGCATCATGGCTTGATGAATCCCGACGGCCCGCACGCCGGCGACATGCCGAACATTACCGTTGCCGCGGACGGAACCGCCAAGGCGACCGTAGTCGCGCCCGGCGTTACGATGGGCGACGGCCCGAATTCGATTTTCACGGGTGGCGGAACGGCCCTTGTGATCCACGCCATGGTCGACGACCAGAAGAGCGATCCGGCGGGCATGGCGGGCGCGCGAATCGCCTGCGGCATGATCACGAAGTAGGGAGTCCGGCTGAGATTCCTGGATTTTCAGCAGCCGAGCAACGCGGATTTTTTGGTCGCTAATTGCGCGCTGCGGCGGGAAATTCACAGGATTCTCACACCTGTGAAAAGGACCGCTTGACGAGCGAAAAGATTCTGATATACTCTCTATTCGTTTGGCGAATAGTTGTGGTTGTATTCAGGGGCGTTCAGAGTTTAGAGAGGCCTGTCGCAAGCGAGGTCAATTACGAACTCAGGATAGCAAATTAGTCGAGCATCGCGCGAACCCGTCCGGGTGGAAATTCGGACGGCTTGGCCCGGCGCTCGACGCCGGGTTTTTTATTGTTTCGCCTCTTTGTAAATGGGGTGAACGTTCCACCGGGAGTGGGACGGTCCGGAAATTCAGGACACAACGTTCTTTGACAACTGAATAGGCTGGCATTTCGTGTTGCGGCTGGGATTCGCACGAATCCTGGACGTAACACGAAATCTGCAAATTCTGCTCGAGCAGAGCAAATTGTGGAAAGGCGAGCTTGCTCAAAGCCACTTCGGGAAGCGAGTCGGAGGTCTCTCTCCGGCAAGCAACCCGGGACGGCCATCTTTAAAGAGGGATGGACGTGACGGCTTGGGTAAGTTTTATGGTTAAGCTACTAAGGGCGTACGGTGGATGCCTTGGCGCCAGAAGACGATGAAGGACGTGGCAAGCTGCGAAAAGCCTCGGTGAGCCGCAAGCAGGCTTTGACCCGGGGATGTCCGAATGGGGAAACCCAACGTGATGAACTCACGTTACGGCCGGCTGAATACATAGGCTGGTACGAGTCAACCCAGGGAAGTGAACCATCTCAGTACCTGGTGGAAAATAAATCTAACAGAGATTCCGAAAGTAGCGGCGAGCGAAATCGGAAGAGCCCAAACCGTTGTGTTTACACAGCGGGGTTGTAGGATCCCATGAGTAGAGTTACCAATCCGGAGGCTAGGTGAACCTGCTGGAAAGCGGGGCCACAGAGTGTGATAGCCACGTAACCGAAAGCTTACCGGACTCGAAGGGATATCCTGAGTACCACGGGACACGCGAAATCCCGTGGGAAGCTGGGGAGACCACTCTCCAAGGCTAAATACTCTCTGGCGACCGATAGTGAACTAGTACCGTGAGGGAAAGGTGAAAAGCACCCCTGCGAGGGGAGTGAAATAGAACCTGAAACCGTATGCTTACAAGCAGTCAAAGGGCTATCTCCGGGTTCGCCCGGCTGAATGCCTGATGGCGTGCCTCTTGCTTAATGAGCCGGCTAGTTATTCTCACATGCGAGGTTAAGCGCAAGCGAGCCGTAGCGAAAGCGAGTCCGAATAGGGCGAATAGTATGTGGGAATAGACGCGAAGCGGGATGATCTACCCTTGGTCAGGCTGAAGGTGGCTTAAACGCCACTGGAGGGCCGAACGGTTGTGAGTTGAAAATCGCTCCGATGAACTGAGGGTAGGGGTGAAAGGCTAATCAAATTCCGTGATAGCTCGTTCTCCCCGAAATGCCTTTAGGGGCAGCCTCGTATCAATTGCCGCGGTGGTAGAGCTCTGAATGGACTAGGGACCAACCAAGGTTACCGAATCCAATCAAACTGCGAATGCCGCGGACAAATATACGGGAGTGAGACTACGAGGGATAAGCTTCGTGGTCGAGAGGGAAAGAACCCAGATCTACAGCTAAGGTCCCTAAGTACAGACTAAGTGGGAAAGGAAGTGTGATCGCTCGGACAGCCAGGAGGTTGGCTTAGAAGCAGCCATCCTTTAAAGAAAGCGTAACAGCTCACTGGTCAAGCGATCATGCACCGACAATCCAACGGGGCTCAAGTCTGTCACCGAAGCTTAGGAATATAACGTGACTACGGTCATGTTGTTTTGGTAGGGGAGCATTCTGTGGAGTCTGAAGGTAGACCGAGAGGACTACTCAACGCCACGGAAGAGACCCTGCCGGCATAAGTAGCGATAAACACGATGAGAACTCGTGTCGCCGAAAGTCTACGGTTTCCTGAGGAAGGTTAATCCGCTCAGGGTTAGGCGGGTCCTAAGGTGAGGCCGAGAGGCGTAGCTGATGGACAACAGGTCAACATTCCTGTCCCACCTAATGGTCGTTATCACGATGGGGTGACGCAGAAGGATACAGGAGTCGGGTGATGGACGTCCCGATTGGCATGTGTAAGCCGGATCCCGCAGGCAAATCCACGGGGTCATTCAACGGTGAGACATGTGACGAGACCACACGGTCATAAAGTCCTGGATTTCACGCTGCCTGGAAAAACCTCTAAGGAGAACATTAGGTGCCCGTACCACAAACCGACACAGGTAGACAAGGACAATATCCACAGGCGCTCGAGAGAACACTCGCTCAGGAACTAGGCACATTAACCCCGTAACTTCGGGAGAAGGGGTGCCGCTGTAGGGTTTATAGCCCGAAGCGGCCGCAGCGAAACGCGCTCTGCGACTGTTTAACAAAAACACAGCTCTCTGCTAAGTCGAATACGACGTATAGGGGGTGACACCTGCCCGGTGCCGGAAGGTTAAAGCAAGGGCTCAGCTCCCGCAAGGGAACGAAGGCCTGAACTGAAGCCCCGGTGAACGGCGGCCGTAACTATAACGGTCCTAAGGTAGCGAAATTCCTTGTCGGGTAAGTTCCGACCTGCACGAATGGTGTAACGATAGAGCGACTGTCTTGGCGAGTGACTCGGCGAATTTGTGGTTCCGGTGAAGACGCCGGATGCCCGCACCTAGACGGAAAGACCCCGTGCACCTTTACTGCACTCTGGCTGTGAGTAACGGGACGATCTGCGTAGCATAGGTGGGAGCCTTTGATCCTCTGGTTTCGGCTGGAGGGGAGGCAACAGTGAAATACCACCCTGATTGTTCTGTCGCTCTAACCTACGACCCGAGACGGGTCGGGAGACATAGCCAGACGGGTAGTTTGACTGGGGCGGTCGCCTCCCAAAATGTAACGGAGGCGCCCAAAGTTCGGCTCAAGCGGATTGGAAACCCGCTGTGGAGTGCAAGAGCATAAGCCGGATTAACTGCGAGACACACAGGTCAAGCAGAAGCGAAAGCTGGGTCTAGTGATCCGGTGATCCCGCGTGGAAGGGTCATCGCTCAACGGATAAAAGGTACGCCGGGGATAACAGGCTGATCTAAGCCAAGAGTTCACATCGACGCTTAGGTTTGGCACCTCGATGTCGGCTCATCGCATCCTGGGGCTGTAGAAGGTCCCAAGGGTTAGGCTGTTCGCCTATTAAAGCGGTACGTGAGCTGGGTTCAGAACGTCGCGAGACAGTTCGGTCCCTATCTGGTGTGGGCGCAGGAGACTTGAGAGGAGCTGTCCCTAGTACGAGAGGACCGGGATGGACGGACCCCTTGTGAACGAGTTGTCACGCCAGTGGCATAGCTCGGTAGCGAAGTCCGGAAAAGATAAATGCTGAATGCATCTAAGCATGAAGCTTGCCTCGAGATAAGGTCTCCCAAGACGGCTGCGGCCGTCTAAGAAGAGCGGTCGAAGACTACGACCTTGATAGGCGGGAGGTGGAAGTGCAGCAATGCACGTAGCTGACCCGTACTAATCGCTCGTTCGGCTTGACCATAAAACTTTCCCAATCTGTCACCATCGGGCCAGAGATTTTTCTGGCCACTTGCGACGGACCAAAGTTTGTTTATGATCGAGACGAATTTGCAGAAACCCAAAGTAATAAGAGCCTATTCAGTTGCAAAGTTTGAAAGCTCGGGAGTTGTGAGTTCTTTACTGAGAACTCTCAACTCCCGGCTCTCAACTCTCTTTGACTTTCCTGGTGGCCATATCGCGGGGGTCACACCCGTTCCCATCCCGAACACGGAAGTTAAGCCCCGCTGAGCCGATGATACTGCACGGGTAACTGTGTGGGAACGTAGGTCGCTGCCAGGATTATTTTTCGGCCTCGGTAAGAGGCCAGATGAAACAGACGGTCCGTTGCGAGGAATCGTAACGGGCCGTTTTTGTTTTTGGGCGTGATATACTCGTGGGACAGGAACTGTTTATGAAAGCCAAGCGAAAATTTACCGTTGTAATTGAGCGCGACGAAGAGGGCTATTTTGTTGCCTCCGTTCCTGCTTTGCGCGGCTGCCACACGCAGGCCAAGACCCTCGACACGCTTATGAAGCGCGTTCGCGAAGTCATCGAACTTTGCATTGAGGACGACGGCGCGTTAGAAAATTCGCTCGAATTAGTAGGTATTCAGCAAATCTCCGTATGACACGCCTGCCCCGCATCAAGGGCAAGGAACTTATTCGCGCCCTAGAACGCGCCGGATTTTCAATCGACAGGACCCGCGGAAGCCATGCCTTCCTTAAACATTCAGATGGAAGGGCGACTGCTGTTCCTATGCATTCGCGCGAGACCTTGGGCCCAGGCTTGGTCCGGGCCATCTTGCGGGATGTGGAGATGACTGTCGAGCAATTGAGGGGGCTCCTTTGAAGTAATGCCTCGCGGGGAGATCAAACCCTGGAACCGAGCTTGGAAATGAATAGCTTCCCCGCTATCGGAAAGCGGGCGAATCCGCGGAGCCCGGAGTGTGCAGATGAATCCACGCGTCACAGTTCTGGCGACGCTTCACGTTGTTCAGGGCGCGGAGAAGCGGCTCGGAAACGTGCACGACCCGATGTATGTCGCGCTTCTCAATAAATTGATGATTTCAGAGGGAGTGGATTTTATTTTCGAGGAAGCCTCGGGGCTGGGGCCCACGATTGCCGAAAAATTGGCGCTCGAACAACTGGCGTTCGGCCATTACGTGGATATTGACCCTGCCAGAGGCGAGCGAATGGAATACGGTATCCCGGCCAACTCCAGCGAACCGAATATGATTGGAACGCCTCCCACGGTGGCTTTTGCGAATTGGCAAATTCTGGAAGTGCACGCCAAGAGGGAAGAACTCTGGGTGAAGCGAATGCAGCAGCATGAGTTCCAAAGCGCGCTTGTGATCTGTGGACTCGTTCACTTATTGAGCTTCGCGTTTCGTCTTCAGGAAGCGAAATTTTCCGTACAGGCGATCAATTACGCGAACTGGCAACGCAACCCACTTTAGAGGCGGCCTGCGGAACGATGAACGGGTGTTACAAGATGCCTATAGTAAAATTGAATTCCTGTTCAAATATAAGCCGAGAATAGAGACGCGATTATAGGGTGTTTCAACCAATGAGGATAGCGATCTATCTGACCAAAGACCTTATACAGGATGCTGAGAAGGCGGCTGTTGAGCAGCACGCAACTCTGAGTGCGTTTGTGGGAGATGCGATACGCCTGGCGCTTGACAGGCGGCGCCGAGCACAATCAGATCGCAAATTCAAAATAACTACTTACGGAGAGGGCGGGGTCCTTCCGGGCGTCGACTTAAGCAACACGTCGGCCTTGCTCGATATCATGGATGACATCGAGAACGATTGAATCATTCGCGGTATTGAGAGTATTGTAGCCTCACCACTCTGAACGAAGTTTCCCGGAGGCTGCCATGTCACTGATCAAAACGGATCCGTCTCGCCGAAATTTTCTATTAGGCGCGGCCCCCGCAATTGCGGGTGGGCTCGCTCTGTCGAGCGCTGCCGCCGAAGCATTCGCTCAACCTGCGAGCGCGAAGGCGAAATCTGACGCCTCGAACGATAAAATATGGAGCAATGAATATTGGGCGCAAAAAGGGGACGTCAAGCTCTACCTGTTCCGGAAACGCGTGGGCGCGCCGCAGGCGGGCAAGCCGGCGCTGCCGGTGCTGTTCCTCGTCCATGGCTCCTCGATGTCCTCTACGACGTTCGACGTAACCGTTCCGGGGCGCGGCGAATATTCGATGATGAACGCGTTTGCGAGGTATGGATATGACGTCTGGACGATGGACTTTGAAGGCTATGGAAAATCGTCGCGGACCGAGGGCAATTCCAATGTCGCGGACGGCGTCGATGATCTGAAAGCCGCGATTCCAGTGGTGGCTCGCGAAACAGGGCTGCAGAAGTTCCACGTTTTTGGCGAGTCCTCAGGCGCATTGCGCGCCGGCGCCTTTGCCATGCAGCGTCCTGACCTCATTAACCGCTTGGTGCTTGCGGCATTTACCTATACCGGGGAGGGTTCGCCCACGCTGGCCGATCGGGCCAAGCAAGTGGAGTTTTACCGCACGCACAACCGGCGCCCGCGCGACCGGGATATGATTCGCAGCGTTTTTACGCGCGACAAACCCGGCACTTCCGACCCGGCTGTCGGGGAAGCGCTCGCCGACGCTGAAATGAAGTTCGGCAATGACATCCCGACGGGAACGTATCTCGATATGACGGCCAACCTGCCGATCGTCGATCCGCTTAAAATAAAATCTCCGTTGCTGATCGTGCGCGGCGAATTTGACGGAATCGCCACCGAAGTGGACCTCATTAATTTTTATACCAAGCTGACCGTTTCGGACCGGCAATTCATCATCCTGCCCGGGCTGGCGCATTCTCTTTCGTTGGGACTCAATCGTGAACTTTTCTGGCACGTGATGCAGGCGTTTCTAGAAATGCCGCCACGCGTTGATACCTTTGAGAACGGCTAAACTGCCGATCGATCGCCAGCAGGGCAGAGATGTTTTTCGGTTGACGGGGGTATGGGAGCCGCGGGCGCAAACATCTCCACGAGTTGAGTCAATGCCCGCTTCTCAAGAATGCGCTTGCGCGCCACTTTGATCTGTTTATCCTTTACCCCCCAGCGACCGAAAACGTGATGACAATTATTCCGTATTGCCTATGCCTTATGCCTCGGATAGCATGGGCTTATGGTTCCACGTGATTTCAAGGTATTTTTGGAGCGCGATGAGGAATACAACGGGTACGTTGTGGTGTGCCCGTCGATCCCCGGATGCTATTCCCAAGGGCACACTGTAGAAGAAGCCATGGCCAATATTCGTGAGGCAATCGAGTTGTGCCTTGAGGAGATGGAGAGCCGGGGTGAAGAAATTCCCGATCCGAACACGGTACTAATTGGCAGTGTCGTCGTTACGCGATGAGCCCAAAGCTGCCTGTCGTCTCAGGCGAAGAATTGATCCGTGCCCTCGAAAAATTTGGTTATATTCGCACGCGCCAAAAAGGGAGCCATGTCCGTTTGCGCCACGCGACGGATATTTAGCGAATCGCCGTTACCGTTCCTCTTCAAGATGAGGTCGCAATTGGCACACTCAAGCGTATTCTCCGCGACACAAGAGTCTCACCCGAGCAGCTGATATCTGTACTTTAACAATTTTGTGATAGACATTCTGGCTTAACGCTCGAGTTGGTCCGCCGTTCCCTTTTCGGGTCTTCTTAACTTTCGGCGAAACCGAGTCCATTGAAGAATTGCGAATGGTTTCCCCCTTGCTCTCGACTACAGAGCAAAGATTCCAAGTCCAACGTCGCCCTTATTTACTGCTGTTGCGGTGGCGGTTGTTGTTGCTGTTGTTGGTTCGGTTGCTGCTGAGGTTGTTGCCCCGGCTGGACAACGGTCCCGGGCGCCTGGCCGGGCTGAATTCCGGGAGTAAACGGCGGCCGGCCGGGTTGCCCCGGCTGATTGGGACCAGGAGCTCCGGCCGGCCCGGGCTGCGGTGTGGCAGGTAGCGGCGCCGATGGCGGCGTGGTCGGCTCTCCCCGTCCGGCATAGACCGCCGGGACATCGTGCGGAGGCAGCCGCAAGGCGCGCGGTGTGACGAGGATGAGCAATTCCGATTGTTGAATGTTGGCAGTGTCCTCGCCCGTCAATAACCCGATTCCCGGAGCCGTCGAGGTCCAGGGCAATCCGCTCGTGCTTCGAATATCGTTCGCTTGAAGGATGCCGGACAGAATTGAAGTTTCGTTTTCACGCAGGCGGATCGTCTGTTCGATTTGGCGATTGCTCAGGATTGGGATGCCGTTGATGTTCGTGCCTGTGAGGCTCTTAATGTCGAATGTAAGCTGCAGCGTGACCTCATCATCGGCATGCAGACGCGGCGTGGCCTTTATCTTCAATCCCAAATCTTCGTACTCGGCGGAGGGATAGCCGGTTTGCGACGACGATGGATTTGTCGTCGAGGATTGCAAACTGTTCAGCGTGACGGTCACGGTGTTGGACGCGTTGTTCACGGTGACGAGATCGATCGAACCGCTGCCGGTCAGGTCCGCCGCCGCGACTGCAACGGGAGAATTTCCAGAAGATAAAGTAATAGGAGTGTTAAAGGTTCCGTCCCCATTCCCGATTAGGAGATCCACATTGGGCGCCGATTCATCCGCGACGGCGAGATCCGCGGGCGCGCCGACGAAGTTTGCGGCGGTAATTCCGTCCGGGCCGGCCCCGGTGGTGAGGATCGTTGGAGTAAGAAAAGTTCCGTCGCCATTCCCCAGAAAGATCGAAACGGTGCCGTCGGTCTTGTTGGATACCGCCAGATCGGGATGCCCGTCACTATTGAAATCCGCCGTGGTTACGCCCGCCGGCCCGTTCCCGGTAGCAAGGGTCTTTTGCGCGGCAAAAGTGCCGTCGCCGTTGCCGAGCAGAATGGAAGCGGTGTTGCCGCTACTGTTCGTAACCACCAGGTCCGCATTAGCATTATTCGTGACATTGAATTGGGCGGCCGCAATCGCCGTCGGCAGCGCACCCACGCTGGGAGGGCTGGTCTGATTGGGTGGCGCGCCAAATATTCCGTTCTGCACGCCGTTTACTTTGTCGCCGAGGAGAATGGTCACCGTGCCGTCCGTCTGATTGACGGCGGCAAGGTCAGGTTCTCCGTCACCGTCGAAATCCTGGGCTACGAGGGCGACGGGTTTATTTCCTGTCGGATAGGATACGGCCGGCTGGAAGGTGCCATCGCCGTTGCCAAGCAGGATCATCACTCTGTTGTTGGCCTCATCGGTCACGGCGAGATCCATGAAGCCGTCATCGTTGAAATCCCCCGTGACGATAGCCGAGGGGCTCGCATTGGTTGAGCCGGTGGTTGTCGTAACCGCGGGAAGCGCAATGCAGGACGGCGCGGTGCAAGGAGTCTGTGGCGCTACGAACGTGCCGTCGCCATTTCCGGTCAGGATCGAAATCGTCCCGTCCGTCTGATTCGCGACCGCCAGGTCGGTATGGCCGCCATTTTTTGAGTTGAACGTCGCGATGGCCACCGAGACAGGGCCGTTGCCCGTGGCGTAACTCGCTTGCGGAAGCGTCGCACCGGAAAGGAGCGCCGCCGCAATCGCTGCGTTGGGCGTGGCCAAATCCGAGGAGAGCAATCCCAGATCGATGGGATAACGGTCGCCGACAAAAAACGTCGCGGGTTTTCCGTCCTGCGCGCGCAACAAAATTCGTTGGGCGCTGTGAACCGTGCTTAGAGCCGTGCCGAAATTCGCGGTGACGCTGGGCATGGTGGCGAGAAAAATAGTTTTCCCTCCGCCGAATGCGATCAATGCGGGAAGCGCGGAGCCCGACGCCGAGCTCACGGCGCTGCTCCCGAAAATAGTTTGCAGAGTTTGAATGAGAGTTCCGTTATTCTGCGACGCCTGAAGCTGCTGAATTTCCGGCAACGTAAGCATGAATACGCTAGAGGAAGTCGGCGGCGTAATTCCCAATTGATTCGCGGTGGTGCGGTCGAGTTCCAGGATCTCGATATCCAGCATCAATTCGCCGTGGGGCTGCTCGATCTGTTCGAGAAGTTTTTGCGCGAGCGCCACGTTTTGCTCGGTGCTGCGCACGGTGAGGGTGCGCGTCGCCGTATTCAGCTGCGTCCGCGAGATGCCGGTCATCTCGCGAATCATCCGCACCGCTTCGTTCATCTCGTCTGTGGATACCGCAGCCGGGAGCAGGAGTTCCTTTTCCACTTCAAGCGTGTACTCCTTCTCTTTCTGCGCGGTGTCTTCGGTGACGAACATCGTATGCGCGTCCACAACGCGCGTGAACGTTTTGGTCTGGCGCGAAAGGACCATCACGGCCGTGTCGAAGTCCAGAATGGGAACCTGGAACCGGACCGCGCGATCGGGCAGATCGCCGTCAAACACCATCTTCACGCCAAATTGCTTGCCGATTTCCTCGTACGCGCCCCGGGTGGTGCCGCGAAAATCGAAGGCCTGCGTTCCGGGTTTGAGAATCAAGCGGGGCAAACCGGCAAGGCGTGGGCCTTTTTCCGCTTCAATTTCAGCGGGAATCGGCGTCAATTCCGCCAGACGCTCCCGCGCCACGACGTAGTTCGGGTCAATCTCCAGCGCCTGGGTCAGCAGCGCGCGCGCCCCGGGAATGTTTCCGGCAATGGCCTGCCGTTCCGCGCTATCGACGAGCGAGCGAATGACTTGAAACCGGGCGTGCTCCTTCAGCATGGCGTATTCCCGGTTGGACGGATCGTACGTGACCGCTTCGGTGTAGGCGGCAAACTCCGCTTTCCAGTCGCCGGATTGTTCCGCGCGGCGCCCCGCCTGGAACGCGTTCTTGGCGCGGCCCTTATCCGGTTGGGGTGCAGGCGTGGATGGTGGCTTGGCCTGTGCGGTAGCGGCACCGGTTGACGAGGCGCCACCCGAAGATTGGGGCAAAACCGGCGCCACGATGAGCAATCCCGCAAATGTAACTGCCGCGAAGCGCCTCGCGACCAGAATCCATCGGTCCGTTAGGGTGCGATTTGCGAGGTGACACCGGGGCTGAATCATAGCTAGAATCATCTAGATGCATATTCTACCGTCCGGGGACGCACCAAGGTAGAAACTTGTAAACTTGACCCCGAGCGGATGGGGCGTGTACACTAGTATTTCCAGTTGCGAATGAGTTGCAACTAGAGGGACGCCTCTTTGGGCCCCATTTTGGGTGCAGGCGATACCTTCACATGGAATCGTCGCGGTTGTGGGGGCACGACATGTCGTGCCCCTGAAGTGAAGCGTGATGCCGGCAACGTACGCTTAAGGACTGCCTTTTGCTCTCTGCTTTCCTCATCGCTCTTCGTGAAGGTGTCGAAGCCGCCCTGGTCGTCGGCATCGTACTCGTCTATCTGAACCGCACCGGGCGCTCGAATCTCGCGCGCTGGGTGTGGGGAGGCGTCCTCGCCGCTGTGGCGTCCAGCCTTGCCGTGGCCATCGCGCTGGAGCGCTGGAAGGTCAGCGAAGACGGATTCGAGGGGTTGCTGCTCCTCGTCGCGGCCGTTTTCGTGGTCACGATGATCGTCTGGATGAACCGCGTGGCGCGGCACCTGAAAACGGAAATCGAAAAACGCGTCGAAAAACATGCGGCGAAATCCGAGTTCTCCGCGGGGATCGGTCTGGCCACGTTCGTTTTCCTGATGGTGGTTCGCGAGGGCGCCGAGCTGGCCCTGATTTTGCGCGCGGTGGAGCTTTCCACGGAAGGCCTGGCCGTTTGGATCGGAACGATTCTGGGATTGGCCGTCGCGGTCGCCTTGGGTGTGTTCTTTTTCCAGGGGACTCTGAAAATTTCGCTCGGAAAATTCTTTTCGTGGACGAGCACGATTCTTACTATCTTCGCCGTGCAACTGGCGCTGACCGGGGTTCACGAACTGAGCGAAGCGATGTGGCTGCCATCAAGCCGCGTGGAAATGGCTTATGTCGGCCCGATCGTGCGCAATGAAGTTTTCTTTTTCACCGTGATTCTCGGCGCGGCGGCGCTTCTCGTCCTGCGCGAGTGGATGGCCGCGCGCGGCCGGGCGGCGGAGACTGTGCCTGACGCGGCGGAACGCCGTCGAATCGAATGGGAGCGCCGCAAGCAGCGCCGCTGGGCGTTCGCTTCGGCGTTCACCTGCACTGCCGTCATCCTGATTCTGGCCGCGGAATTCGCCTACACGCGCGTGACCGCGACGACCGAGGCTAAATCGATCCAGTCGGAAAGCGGGGCGGTTCGCATTCCCCTATCCGAAATCAGCGACGCGAATCTTCACATTTACAGTGTGGACGCGAGCGGAACGAGTCTGCGCTTCCTCGTCATTCGAAAGCCCAACGGAAGCTGGGGCACCGCTCTGGACGCCTGCCTGATTTGCGGCACCGCCGGATATCGCCAGGATGGTTCGAACGTCGTGTGCCGCAATTGCGCCTCCGCCATTTACATCCCGACCATTGGGGAAGCAGGCGGATGCAATCCCGTCGGCGTCCCTTCGCGCCTGGACAGTGGCGCGCTGGTAATCGACGTGTCGAAGCTGGCCGAAGCCAGGAGCCGGGTCTCTCAATAAGTGAGACCGTCTCGTAAGCCGGCAACAGGCCAGCGTTGTTCGGACATCAGCGGCTAAAGCCCAAGGTCTTCAGGCCGCTAATCATCGCGGCCGAACAGGCTGCGGAAAAAGTAATTCATTTTGTCATTCCGAGCGAAGCGAGGAATCTCTCGTTCATTGCATCGGGGCAAATCGAAGTGAGATTCCTCGCTTCGCTCGGAATGACAAAAAGCGTGGGGTATTCAGGCCGCTGAACGTCGCGGCTGAAGCCGCGACCCACAAAGATTTTCTGTGAGATGGCTTCGAGAGACGGCGGATTATGTTTCTTCGAATCGTCAGCGATTCCTTCACGCGAAAGCCGCGCCGCAAAATGCTCACGGCGGCGGCGCTGGCGCTGGGCATGGCGGTTGCAACCGCCACGCTGTCAGTCGCACTTGATGTGGGAGACCGCCTGGCGCGAGAATTCCGTTCGCTCGGCGCGAATCTGCTGGTCACGCCCGCATCGGACACGCTGCCGCTGGAAATTGGTGGAGTCGATTACCGGCCCGTCGATGCCGGCGCCTACTTGCCCGAAAACGATCTCGGCAAATTGAAAACAATTTTCTGGCGCAACAACGTTATGGGATTCGCTCCGTTTCTCGATGTTCCGGTGGCGATCGCGCCCGCCGGTTCACAAGAGAATTCGAGCGGGGAATTGATCGGCACATGGTACAGCCACTCCGTCACCGTTCCCGACGGCAGCGCGTTCACGACGGGAATTTCGGCCACCGATCCTTACTGGCATGTTGACGGCCGATGGTTTTCCGATGGTGCCGATGAAGGCGTTGCGGGCGCCGCGCTTGCGCAGCGTTTGAATTTGCGCGCCGGAAGCCAAGTCAAAATCGATGCAGGCAGCCGCTCGCGCACGCTTACGATTACGGGCATCGTTTCCACCGGAGGCCGTGAGGACAACTCCATCCTCGTGCCATTGGCAATCGCGCAGGACCTGGCCGGCCGCCCCGGCGAGTATCGCCGCCTGCTGCTGAGCGCTCTGACGAAACCCGCGGACGCTTTCTCCGAACGCGATCCCGCCACGATGACGCCGGTGGAGTACGACCGCTGGTATTGCAGCCCCTATATCTCTTCGATCTCGCACCAGATTCAGCAGCAACTTCCAGGGGTTGAAGTGCGCGCGATCCGGCAAGTCGCCGAAGGTGAAGGCAGGATTCTGACGCGCGTCAGCGGCCTGATGTGGATTGTGACGATCGCTGCATTATTCGCGGCGGCGCTTGCGGTGGGCGCAACTTCCGCGACGACCGTGCTCGAGCGGCGTTCGGAAATTGGATTGATGAAGGCGCTGGGCGCGAGCCGCCGCGCTGTCAGCTCATTTTTTGTTGCCGAGCAATTGTTTCTTGCCTTCGTCGGTGGCGTCCTGGGATACGCGCTGGGAATTGTTCTGGCGCGCGCCCTCGGCATTGGAATTTTTGGCGTCGCTCCCGCGCTTCGTTGGATACTGCTTCCGATTGTTTTGGTCCTCGCGGCGGTGGTCGCGCTGCTGGGGAGTCTCCTGCCGCTTGGACGTGCCTCGCGCGTCGATCCCGCTCCCGTGTTGCGGGGAGAGTGAGGACGTGTCGAGCCGCTCGATGTTCCTGCGAATTCTATGGAAATTGCTCGGCGCCAGCCGGGGCCGGCTCGCCGTGGCGCTGATTGCGCTCACGAGCGGGGCAGCGGTCTGTTCCGCGCTGCTCAACGTCAATCTGGATGCGGAGCGGAAACTGACGCAGGAATTCCGCACGCTGGGCGCGAATGTCGTGATCGCTCCGCCGGCCGGCGGCAGCGAAGCCGCGCTCGCCGACGCCGCCGTTCTGGATCGCATCGCCGCACTGCGTGTCCCGCAGATTGTCGCGACGGCGCCGTATCTTTACGTGGCGGCGAATTCCGGTTCGCAGCCGGTCATTCTCGCGGGCACTTGGTTTGACCAGGTGGCCAAAATGAATTCCTGGTGGAAGCTCGAGGGCGGCTGGGTATCTTCCCGCGACGATCACGAGCATTGCCTCGTCGGCTTTACCGCCGCGCGCCAGCTCGGACTCGCGCCCGGCAGTGCGGTTCAGTTGCGTTCCGGCGATCGCGACATTTCCCTCACGGTCGCGGGAATTGTTACAACCGGCGGCGCGGAAGATAATCAAATCCTCACGAACCTCGATTCCGCGCAGGCCCTCGCGGGATTTCCCGGCCGCGTGAGCCTTGTGCAATTGAGCGTTTCCGGAACGCCTGCGGAGATCGAGGGAGTTACGCACACGCTTACGGACAATTTGCCCGGCCTCGATGTGCGGCCCGTGCGTCAAATCGCCGCTGCCGAAGGTACGATTCTGGGACGAATTCAAGGTTTGATTTTCTGGACCATCGCGCTGATTCTGGTTCTCTCGATGCTTGGCGTCCTGGCATCGATGGCGGCTCTGGCGATGGAGCGGCGGCAGGACGTCGGCCTGATGAAGGCGCTCGGCGGGACAGTGCCGCGCATCATGCGATTGTTTCTCGCCGAAGCGGGCGCGCTCGGCGCGGTTGGCGGCCTGCTCGGTTTTTTGCTTGGTGTTGTCCTGGCCCGATGGATTGGCGAGCGCATCTTCGGCGTCGTCATTTCGGCGCGCTTTGAAGTTTTGCCCATCACGCTCGCGTTGACGATCGGCGTGGCGCTGGCCGGAGCTTTTCCTCTGCGACTGCTCGGGCGCGTGCGCCCGGCGGAGATTTTACGAGGAGAATGATGGCGCCGCTCGTCCAGGTCGACCAACTCGAAAAGCGCTTCGGCGAAGTCCGCGCGCTCGACCGCGTGAGTTTCGATGTGGAAGCGGGCGAGTGGATCGCCATCATGGGTCCTTCCGGCTCCGGCAAGACAACGCTCATCAACATTCTCGGCGGGCTCGATCATCCGAGCGCGGGCCGCGTCGTCGTCGACGGCCTGGAAATCGGCAGCCTGGGCGAACGCGAATTGACGCGCTACCGCGCCGATAAAATCGGCTTTGTGTTTCAGCAATTTCATCTGATTCCGTATCTCACGGCCCTGGAAAACGTGATGCTGGCCCAATATTTTCACAGCATCACGGATGAAAAAGACGCCGCGGAAGCCCTGTGCCGCGTGGGCCTCAGCGACCGGTTGAGCCACGTCCCCGCGGAGCTTTCCGGCGGCGAGCAGCAGCGCGTCGCCATCGCCCGGGCGCTGATCAATCAGCCGAAACTGATTCTGGCCGACGAGCCCACGGGCAATCTCGACGAAGTGAACGAGGCCGTGGTCCTGAAACTTTTGCACGAGCTGCATGACGCCGGGCATACCATTCTTGTCGTGACCCATTCGCAGGCCATCGGAAATCTTGCCGACCGCCGCGTGGAACTCGAACACGGCCGCCTGGCCCGCATCAGCGCTCCCTCGCTGGCCAAGGAGTAACGCCACCGCGCCATGCCCATTCCCATCGATGCGCGAAGAAAACCGGCCAGCGTGAAAGTGCACGTGTCGACCGGCGCGGGAGTCGACATCACCTGGGCTGACGGCCACGCCAGCCACTACGGTTTCGCCTATCTGCGCGAAGAGTGCCCGTGCGCGATGTGCAACGACGAGCGG
The DNA here is from genome assembly GCA_963832265.1 of uncultured Acidobacteriota bacterium. Taxonomy (GTDB): domain Bacteria; phylum Acidobacteriota; class Terriglobia; order Acidiferrales; family UBA7541; genus Palsa-360. The sequence continues at coordinate 565,901 of CAWHTN010000017.1, read as the reverse complement.
ATGAAAAAGGCGCAAGGGCAGGAAAAGGACCTGCAATTGAAAAAAGAACATGCCCCGCTCGCGGCGGCCGCTCCGGCGCTGAGTTCACCGCTGCTCCCCATGTTCAAGCCAAAACTCACCGCGAAGTCGGCGCACTCGGTTGGCAACTACGCCTTGCAGTTTGATTTTAACGACGGCCACGCGACGGGAATCTTCAGCTTCGATTTCTTGCGAACCATCTGCCCCTGCGAAGAATGCGCTCGCGAATACCGGTCAAATCCCGACGTCTAAGTCTGAGTCTGAATCCATCGGAATAGGGTGGTAACTCCTCGGCTACAGGACTCTCCTCTTGCGCGGACCTCGCGCTTCATTCTCACGTATTATTTCGTTTCAGCCCCCTCCGGAGGATCTGGTGTCATCCCATCAATTCATACAAGCGCACAAGCGTCGCAGTACCCGCATCGACCAAGCCATTCCGATCGTCGTACAGGGTGTGGGGGCTATGCGGGAACCCTATGCGGAGCAGGTTTCGACCCTGTCGATCAGTTGCCACGGCTGCACCTACCAATCCAAGCACGAGGTCATTCAGGGTGAGACGGTGTACCTGGATATCAAAGTGCCGAACGGCGGTTCAGTGGGATGCTCGAGCAAAGCGCGGGTGAAATGGGCGCAAAAGGTCGGGGCCAAGGAGCGGTCTTTCCAGATCGCCGTGGAGCTGGAGATCGCCGGAAATATCTGGGGGGTCGCGACCCCGCCGGCCGATTGGTTTCCGCTTCAGATGCCGGAAGCGGTTGAAGCCGCTGCCAATGGGCGAGAGTTGAAGGTAGTGACGCGCAAAGAGCAACAAGTGGTCTCCGCGCCGGCCGCAGGATTGGATCGGGTCTCCCCACTCGAAAGAAGCCAAGCCGCTTCGTCAACGATTGCCCCGCTGGCGCAACTGATGGTTGGGCTGGGAGAACAGATTCAAACCATGGCAACGGAAGCCGCGACCGCCGCCATCGTCAAGGAGAAGAGCCGGTTGCTGGAAGAGTTTCGCTCGCAATTCCGGGAAGAAGCGGTCAAGGCCATCCAGTCCGCGATATCGTCTTCCAAGGAAGCGATCGTGCGCCAGGCCATGAAGGAGCTGAGCGAAGCGCATGAGGCCGGCGCTAGAAACAACTACGCGCAGTGGATGAAGAAGGTTCAGCAAGACATGGAAAGCGCCAGACAGCACATGCTGATGCAAGGAAAAGAAGTGGGCCAGCGCCTGGACAGCATGGCCGCCAGCAACATCGAGCGCGTGCAACACAACATGGAATCGACACGCACGGAAGCGGTGGACCGTTTCGTATCGCGCCTTCGCGACCAGCTTGCGCCCTTACTCGCGGAAGCGAAAGGTTCCCTTCAGAAACTGGAAGCTTCCGAAACCGCATTCAAGAAGGAATCCGAGACGATTTATGCGGGGCTCGAAAACCAGCTTGAATTTCACGCCAACGCAAGTCTGGCAAAGACTCAAGAGGAGTTGGATAAGAACTCCGCTGCAGTTGCCGCAAAGGCGAACGAAGCCCTGCGGAATCTCTATCAAAACTTTGAAAAAGCAGCGCGCGGCAATGCGGAGTCGCTCCTGGCAACCGTCGGAAACCAAATGACCAGAATCCTGCAGGAAAAAGCCACCGAGGTTTCCCGCGAGTTTTCGAAAGGGCTCGAAGACTATACGCGAAGTTATCTCGAGTCGATCGGCAAAACGATCGCCGAGATTCCCCAGAATATGCCGGCCCGCTCACGTCAATAATGAAGGCGCTCGCTCGCGATTACCATACCGTCGCCAAAAAATAGCAACGCACTTTGTCACGAGCAGTATCGGAAGACTCCCGGGAACGCCAATCTCCCGATTGGCGTTCCCAGGCGACATACCCACGCGATTTTTTCTCCATACTGATCACAAGGACTCGCAGCGTGCCACCTGTCCGTTCGCTCCGTCGCCGTCATCAAATCCCGTAAGAAATGCGTGCTAAACGTGTTCAGTTCCCGTGGCCGTGCAATCCGCATCGAGAGCGTATGCAGCGCTTCCCGCGAGCTGGCCCATCAGCCATAGATAAGTGGTCAGATGATGCATGCAAGGGATTGTGGATTTGATCTTGTTGGGTGGCGGATTCAGCTCGTACTGCGTGTTAACGTGCTCGTACGGCAGGGGCAAGATCGGCGGCAATTTGGGCACCAGGTCCTGGCGATTCGCGATTCGGTAGCTGGAAGGAATCGCGGCATTGTAGCAGCCCGCGAAAATGTGTTCGCCCGTGCGCGGGCTCGCATACGTATACGATACAGGCGTGCGGCACGAAGTGTTCAGTCCCACGTCGAGCGTAAGAAACGTGGCCAGCGCCCCTCCCAGGCTGTGGCCGCAGACCGTCACGCTGGCGGCAGCTCCCGTGTCGAGATAGGCTTTGATTGCATCTTTGGCCGCGGGCGTCCCGTTGGCTTGTCCAATTCTCAGGGAGCGGTACACGGCCGTGAAACCATCCTCGGTGAAGCCATGGGACCCGGAGATGGCAGACGGCACCATCAGATACGAGGCGTCATGCAGCCATTCCAGGATGGAATCCGTGCCCCGTATCGCGGCCACCAATTCATTTGCGGCGGAGACAGCCAGAAAACCGAATGTCACGATGTCCCCGAGATGCGGATCAATATCGGTCGCCAAGTCGTCTCCGTAAATTGTTTGTAGGAATGTGTAGCCGGCCGTCTTGATTTGAGTGATTTCGTTTGGACCATAGCTGCCGGTAGGCTGAACCGATTCAGCGATTCCCACCAACCGTGCATACTGAATTGCGGTATTCCAATTGATCGGCAGCACGAATGCCTCCCTACCAGAAGTGACTGGTGACTAGTGGCCGGTGACCGGTGCAAGCCCTTGGTGCGCAACTCTCATTAAAAAATGCTCGCCTTGCATTCAGGCGGGGCGAATCTCCGACGTGCAGTGCGGGCACTTCGTCGCCTTGGCCGGCACGGCGCTCAGGCAATAGGGACAATCGCGCGTGGCGGGCGCGGCCGCGGGAGCCGGCTTCGGCGCGAAGCGATTGACCTGGCGCACCAGCAGGAATACCGCGAACGCCACGATCAGGAAATTGATGACCGTGTTCAGGAAAAGGCCGTAGTTGAGCGTCGCGGCGCCCGCCGCCTTCGCCGCCGCGATCGTGTCGTAATGCACGCCGGACAGGCTCACAAAAAGATTTGAAAAATCCACATGGCCGAGGAGCCTTCCGATCGGCGGCATCAAGATATCCTGCACGAACGAGTTGACGATTTGCCCGAACGCCGCGCCGATAATGATGCCGACGGCCATATCGAGCACATTCCCTCGCATCGCGAATTCCTTGAATTCCTTGATCATCACAGCCTCCTCTCACGAGCTTCAGCAAAAGCGACGACTAAAACTAATCCGAGCGAAGAGACAGCACAGCTGCCAGGAAGCCGCGCAGAGCCAGGACTGCCCCGGCTGCCGCCAGAACAATCCCCACCCAGCGAAACTCGAGAACGGCGAGATTGACCATCATCAATCCCACGAGTACGAGCGAAGCGCCTCCCACGCGCGCGACGGTGCGGCCCGACGTTCGCGCCGCGCGCGAGGTTTTCACCCATGAGCGCGCGCCCCAGTAAATGAGAACCGCTCCCAGGCCGAGCCATGCAGGGCTGCGCGGATTGAAGTTCGGAGGATTGAGGAACCGGTTGTTCAATCCAAGCCAAACCAGAAAGCCCCCGAGCAGGATGAAAATGAACTCGGTCATCATCCGGAACAAGTTGGCCGGGCTTTGCATACAGGTTCGGACCGATCAGGCCCGTTCGATGCGCACGGATTTCAATTCGACGGCTTGCTTGGGCTTGTCGCTTGCTCCGCGCGGCAATTCCGAGATTTTCGTGGCAATCTCCATCCCTTCGACAACTTCGCCAAAGATGGTGTGCTTGTTATCGAGCCAGGGCGTCGGCGCCACAGTGATGAAAAACTGGCTTCCGTTTGTGCCGGGTCCGGCGTTGGCCATTGAGAGCTTTCCCGGCTTGTCGTGCTTGAGGGACGGATGAAATTCATCGCCGAAGCGATAGCCGGGATCGCCAGTTCCCGTTCCGAGCGGGCATCCCCCCTGGATCATGAATTGCGGAATCACGCGATGGAAAACGAGGCCGTCGTAGAATGGACGTTTCACTTTTTGCCCGGTCTTCGGGTCCTTGAATTCCTTGGTGCCTTCCGCGAGGCCGACGAAATTGCCGACGGTCTGCGGCGCTTCCTTTTCGAAGAGGCGAACGACGATCGTCCCCTGCGAAGTTTCGAACACGGCGTAGATGCCTGGTGCGCGGCTCAAGACCACCTCCTGTGGATGGCAAAATGCGCTGGCATTATCGCCCATTCCGGGCGGGGAGGCCAGCGTTGCCCGCGAAAAGGGAGCGTCGCGATTTTATCGAAGCGCGCCCGCGCACCGGGATGCTAAACTTTCCTCCTTCGCGGGTTGCATCGCGGCGTCGTGCTGGCGAATCCAATGGCAGGCAGGGAGAATACCACTTGAACAACGTCATTATCATCGGGAGCGGCTGCGCCGGACTAACGGCCGCCATCTATGCCGGGCGCGCCAACCTAAAACCGATCGTTATCGATGGCTTCGAGCCGGGCGGGCAGCTCTCGCTCACCACGATGGTTGAGAATTATCCCGGATTTCCCGACGGCATTCTCGGACCGGATTTGATTGAAAACATGCGCAAGCAGGCGCAGCGCTTCGGCGCGGAATTCAAGTCCGGAGCGATCACGGACGTCGATTTGAGCAAGCGGCCGTTCAAAATTACCGCGGGCAACGACACCTATGAAACCAGTTCGCTGATCATCGCTGCGGGCGCGACCGCGCGCCTCATGGGTCTCGAGTCCGAGCGCAAACTGATCGGCTACGGCGTCTCCACTTGCGCGACTTGCGACGGGTATTTTTTCCGCGGCAAGAATATCGCGGTCGTCGGCGGCGGCGACTCGGCCATGGAAGAAGCCAATTTTCTTTCGCGTTTCGCCAGCAAAGTGTACCTGGTGCACCGGCGGAAGGAATTTCGCGCTTCAAAAATCATGGTCGATCGCGCCCGCGCCAATGAAAAAATTCAATTTGTCACGCCGGTGGTCGTCGAAGAAATTTCGGATGTGACCAAGGGCGGCGTGGAATACATGACGCTGCGCAACACCGAAACCAATCAAACTTCGAAGCTGGACGTGGAAGGCGTGTTCATCGCCATCGGCCACGTGCCCAACACCAAGGTCTTTCACGGCAAGCTCGACATGGACGAGAACGGTTACCTCCTCACGCATCACGGCAGCCAGACCAAGATTCCCGGCGTGTTTGCCGCCGGCGACGTGCAAGACCATCACTACAAGCAGGCCGTGACCGCAGCCGGCTCGGGCTGCATGGCCGCGATGGACGCTGAAAAATTTCTCGAGGCCCATCCGGACCGCTGAAATCGCTCCTCATTTCACGGCGTTGCCGGCACAACTCCCATGTTACGCGCGCTGCTGCTCGCACTGGCCAAAAGCTCCCGGCTTCGCCGCTGGATTACTTCCCATGGCGCCACGCGACGCATGGCGCGCCGGTTTGTCCCCGGCGAGGAACTGGCCCCTGCCATCGAAGCGGCGCGCGCCTGCAACAAAGCGGGAATGACGGTAAGCCTGGATCACCTCGGCGAAAACGTGGTCACGCGCGAGGACGCGGAACGCGCGCGCGTCTCCTACACGGAAGCGCTGGACCAGATCGCGGCGCAGGGGATCGAGGGAAATGTCTCGCTGAAGCTGACGCATCTCGGCCTCGATCTCGGCGGGGAATTCTGCGCCGAACAATTGCGCATCGTCACGAGCCGCGCGGAGGAGCTGGGAAATTTCGTGCGCGTGGATATGGAAGGCTCGGCCTATACCGACCGCACGCTGCGCATGGTCAAGCAGGCCCGCGCGGAATCACCCGCCGTGGGAACCGTCATCCAGGCATATCTCTACCGGAGCGAGGAAGATATTCGCGATTTGTTGGGCATCGGCTGCCGCATTCGCCTCGTCAAAGGGGCATACAAAGAGCCCTCGCGGATCGCCTTTCGCCGCAAGAAAGATGTCGATGCAAATTTTATCAAGCTGATGAAGATCCTGCTCCCGAGCGGAACTTACCATGCCCTGGCCACGCACGACCCGAAGATGATCGAGGCCGCCATCCGCTTTGCCGCCGAGCAGAACATCACGAAAGATAAGTTTGAATTTCAGATGCTCTACGGGATCCGGACGGACTTGCAGAGCCGCCTGGTGCGGCAGGGCTATCGCGTCCGCGTGTACATTCCGTTCGGGAAGGATTGGTTTCCGTATTTCATGCGGCGGCTCGCGGAACGCCCCGCGAACTTGGTCTTCTTCGCGAAGAATTTTCTTCGCGGGGCCGCGCCTTCCGCGTAGGCCCTCTTGGTAGCACAGACTTCAGTCTGTGGATTTCCATCTGATCTTGGCTGGCGCGCGCGTCCTGGGAACCCGAACAGAAACCCACAGACTGAAGTCTGTGCTACTGGCCCGGGATGAGCGAAAATAAATCCATGCGCGCGATGATTCTCGATCAACCGGGCAAGCCTCTTTCTCTTCGCGATTGCCCTGCGCCGGAACCCGTGGGCCGCCAGGTTCAACTCCAAGTGCTGGCCTGCGCCGTGTGCCGTACCGATCTGCACGTCGTGGACGGCGAATTGCCAAATCCGAAACTTCCCCTCATCCTTGGCCACGAAATCGTGGGCCGAGTAGCGCGCGTGGGAGAGCAAGCGACCCTGCTTTCCGTCGGTCAGCGCGTCGGCGTGCCGTGGCTCGGCTGGACGGACGGCGAATGCTCCTATTGCCGCGCGGGCAAGGAAAATTTATGCCCGAATGCGCGCTTCACCGGCTATACGCTCGACGGAGGCTACGCCGAATTCACCGTGGCCGACGAACGCTACTGCGTCCCGATTCCCGAGTCCTATTCGGACGCCGGGGCCGCGCCGCTGCTCTGCGCCGGCTTGATCGGTTACCGTTCGCTCGTGCGCGCGGGAGACGCGAAACGCCTGGGCATTTACGGATTCGGCGCCGCGGCGCACATCATCACGCAAGTGGCCCGGCATCAGGGCCGCAGCGTGTACGCCTTCACGCGCCCCGGCGACGAAGAGGCGCAGCGATTTGCGAAAGAGCAGGGCGCAGCGTGGGCAGGAGCATCGGACGAGCGTCCGCCCGAGGAGCTCGACGCCGCGATCATTTTTGCGCCCGTCGGCGCGCTGGTTCCCGCCGCGCTGGCCGCCGTTCGCAAGGGAGGAACGGTGGTTTGCGGCGGCATTCACATGAGCGACATTCCTTCGTTCCCCTACGATTTGCTGTGGGGAGAGAGGTCCGTCTGTTCGGTCGCGAATCTGACGCGCAAGGACGCCGCGGAATTCATGGATATCGCGCCAAAAGTCCCGGTGCGCACGACCACCCAGCCGTTTGCGCTCGAACAGGCCAACGAGGCATTAAATCAGCTGCGAAGCGGAAAGCTGCAGGGCGCGGCGGTACTGATTTGCGGCGGTGCTCGCTTAGGACCGAACCCCGCAGGCTGAAGCCCGCGCCACTGGACGTGATATACTTTTTGCGAGGAGAAAGCGGCTTGTGCCGCTCCCGGTTTGGTGATATAAACCGATACTTTCCATGCAAATGTAGGCTAGTTTTTGTTTCTTAAGCACTAGATATCCCTCGAAGGAGAGTCACGATGGCGTACGTAATCGCTGAGCCGTGCATCGGAACCAAGGACACTGCATGCGTCGACGTCTGCCCGGTCGATTGCATCCACCCCCGGAAAGATGAACCCAAATTCGAGTCCGAGCCGCAACTCTATATCAGTCCTGTTGAATGCATCGACTGCGGCGCCTGCGTCCCGGTCTGTCCGGTGACGGCAATTTTTGCTTTGGAAGACTTGCCGGAGAAGTGGGCTAACTTCACGCCGATTAACGCGGACTGGTACACCAAGCAGGGCTGAGCCAGACCGTCCGAAAACGGCAACTTGTCCGATTGGGTTTTCGTGCGGCGTTCCCTTTACGTAGAAAGGGCGCCGCATTTTTTTGGAAGGCGGATCGCCTCCTGGTTCGGTACGTGAAGGGGCGGCAGGACGGCGAGCCTTATTCATTTTCTCAGGCACCTGCCGGCATGAATCTTCGTCTTTCCGCCGTAGTTTGAAACCTGGCGCCGGGTATCTCATTTTCCGATAATACCCAACCGGAGCCGGAGTCAGAGGAGCCTTACATTGTCATCCATGCGAACGCCAAAATCTTTGCAGGTAGAGGAAGTCTCGGCCAGCCAGCAAGAGCCGCGCACCAGGATCAAGAATAAGATCGTGCCTGCCGTGGCCACCATCGCGGGAACCGCGACGGCCGTACCCCCGCACGTGCTATCGCGCGAGGTCGTGAAAAACGGCATCGGCGGCGTCTTTTCGCTGGACGGCGCAAGGCTGGACGCCATTCGCGAAGTGATCGACAATTCGGCGATCGATCAGCGTTACAGCGTTTTCCCCCCGGAATACACGATCGAGCCTCGCCCGCTTGCGCAGATCAACGCGGAGTATCAGGAAAAGGCCGTCGAACTTGGCCTCCAGGTGGCCGAGCGCGCGCTGGCGCAAGCCGGCATGGTGCCTACCGACGTGGACCTGCTTGCGACGGTATCGTGTACGGGCGTGATGATTCCCTCGCTCGATGCCCACATTGCGACGATCATGGGATTTCGTCCAGATGTGCGCCGGCTACCCATCACGGAACTCGGCTGCGCGGCCGGCGCCGCGGGCCTCGCGCATACTTGGGAGTATCTCTCCGCGTTTCCGGACCGCACGGCCCTGTTGATTTCGGTGGAGTTACCCACTCTTACTTTTCAACGCAGAGACGCCTCCCAAGCCAACTTGATTTCGGCCGTGCTGTTCGGGGACGGCGCGGCAGGCGTGGTCGTCACCGGCCGCGAAGCGCCTGGGCCGCGCATCCTGGCGTCCGAATGTTTTCTGTTTCCCAATTCGCTCGCCGCGATGGGTTTCGATCTGCGCGATTCCGGCTTCCACATCGTTCTTTCCAAGGACGTGCCTGAGCTCATCCGGGAACGGATCAAGGATCTGGCGGAAGGTTTTCTGGCGCGCCAGGGCTTGCGGCAGGACGACATTTCCGCGTTTCTCCTGCATCCCGGCGGGCAAAAGCTGTTGTCCTTCATGCAGGAAGAATTGGGCCTGGACCGCTCCGACACGGAAGTTTCCTGGGATATCTTGCGCCGCTACGGCAATCTCTCCAGCGCCAGCGTTCTGTTCATCCTCAACGAATGGCTGGTTCAAAAAGAAATGCCGTCGGGGAGCTACGGCCTCTTGATGGCCTTCGGGCCGGGATTCACGGCAGAGATGCTCCTGCTGCAATGGCCATGACGGTTGCCTATATTTTCCTGCTTGTGCTCGTTGGGATCGGGCGGCTCGGTGAGTTAGTAATTTCGCGCCGCAACCAGCGGCAGCTCGAAAAGCAGGGCTCCCGCAAAATTCCAGAACCGCATTTTCGTTTTATGGTGCTGTTGCATGCTTGCGTCCTCATCGGCGCGGGCCTCGAAGTTCTGTTCCTTCATCGGCAACTGATTCCCGCACTCGCCATTCCGATGGCTGCGCTGTTTGTTCTGTCCAATGCTCTCCGTTGGTGGGTGATTCGAGCCCTGGCGGGACGTTGGAACGTAGAGGTAATGGACTCGTCTCGCGTGGGGATTGTAAGTTCAGGACCCTATCGCTGGGTGCGGCACCCAAATTATGTGGGAGTGGTGGCTGAGGTATTTTCGCTGCCCATGATCCACACAGCATGGATCACGGCCATCGCCGGAACTCTGGGATATCTGGAGATTCTGCGGCGCAGGCTAAGAGTTGAAGATGGCGTTCTCCTGGCCGACCCCGCCTATCGTCTGGCCATGGGCGGTAAGCCCAGATTTTTCCCCCGAGTGTTTAAACGTCGCACGCGAGTTCCCGGGGAAGAGCGCTCAGCTTAAACTAGTGGGAGCGTCGCGACCCGTCATGGCGCCCGATTCGCGGAGGTTTCCTGTTCCCGGGAATTTCTCCGGCTTCGAGTGCGGCGAGCCAGCCGCGGACGGCTTCGCGAAGCGCCTCAATTTCAAGCCCGCCATGAGCTTCCGGGAAACGATCGAGCTTCATCAGTCCTGCCTGTAGCAAGTTGCGCGTTCCCAATAAGTTGGCGCGGGAATAGTGGTGAAACGCCGCGGCCACCTGAATCAGACCCTGGAGGAACATTTTGTCCGGGTTCGGCGTCTCGAGCCAGACTTCCTCCCAATGCTCGTGCGCGTCGTAGAAGTGGGCGGAATTAAATGCTTCAAGTCCTTTTTGATAGAGCCGATCTTTTTCGTGCGAATCCATCCGTGTTTTTGGGCTTTGAGACATATAGATCGACGAGTACGGCATCATAGCAGAGGCTTGAAGATGCCGCCCGCGAGCAGCGCCGGGTCCCCAGTTTCTAATCGAGAGAATCGTGCATTTGAATTTCTCCCTTCGTCGCCACCCGCGCTATCATGGATAGCCTGCGCGGTCGCGAGGTTCTTGCTTGTCGAAATTCAACTTGGTTTTACTCATTCACGCGCACCAACCTGTCGGCAATTTTGACGACGTGATGGAACGCACCTACGAGCGTTCGTACTTGCCGTTTGTGGAGTGCGTGGCGCGTCACCCGCGCGTCCGTTTGGGGCTGCACTTTAGCGGCTCGCTGCTCGAATGGATGGCGGAAAAGCATCCCGAGTACATTCAGCGCGTGGGCGCACTCGTGGCGCGCGGCCAGGTGGAAATCGCCGGCGGCGGATTTTACGAGCCGATTCTGATCGCGATCCCCTACGAAGATCAAATCGAGCAGATTCGGCGTTTGAGCGATTTTATCGAAGATCATTTTGGAAAACGGCCCGCCGGCGCCTGGCTCGCCGAACGCGTGTGGGAGCCTCAGTTGCCCGCGGCGCTCGCGGAAGCGGGAGTGGAATACACGCTGGTCGACGATAGCCACTTTCTGACGGCGGGGCGCGAAATTCCGGAACTGTTCGGCTATTACATCGCCGAGGAATGCGGCAGCACGGTGAAGGTGATTCCCGGTCTGCAGGAGTTGCGCTACCTGCTGCCTTTCGGCAGCGTCGAGGATTCGGTCGCGTTCCTGCGCCGTGTCGCGGGCGATCATCCGGGCGCGATGGCGTCCATGGGCGACGATATGGAGAAATTCGGCGCCTGGCCGCACACCTATGAACACTGCTTCCGCGACGGCTGGCTCGACCGCTTCTTCAGCGCCATGGAAGCTAACTACGAGTGGCTGGAAATGGTCCCGCCGGGCGAAGCCCTGGCGACGCACGCGCCGCTGGGCCGCGTGGACCTGCCGACGGCGTCGTACACGGAGATGATGGAATGGGTATTGCCTACTTCGGTACGCCAGAAATTTCACTCGCTCCTTGACGAATTTTCAGGCCGGCCCGATGTGCGGCGATTCCTGCGCGGCGGATTCTGGCGCGGATTTTTCAGCAAGTATGCCGAATCCAATCTGTTGCACAAAAAAATGCTGCGCGTCTCCTCCAAACTGCGATGCGGCGGCGGGAAGGGCTCGAGAAAAGGCGCCAAGGGAGCGCTGCGGCGCGCCAGGGCGGTCACTCACCTCATGCGCTCGCAATGCAACGACGCCTACTGGCACGGAATTTTCGGCGGGCTCTACGCCCCGCACCTCAGGACTGAATTGTGGCGCGAGCTGGTTCGCGCCGAGACGATTGCCGACTCTCTCCATCATGGCGCAAAGCCCTATCAGGCCATCACGCAACTCGATTTCGACGCGGACGGCAGGGAAGAAATCGAAATCACTTCGCCCAAGTTCGCGGCCGTGATCAAACCTTCCGACGGAGGCACGCTGTCCGTCCTGGATTTTCGCCCGAGCGCGGTGACGCTGATCAATTCGCTTCAGCGGCGCGTCGAGGCCTACCATTCCAAATTGCAGAATGCGGCCCAGTTCGCCGCCAAAGTCGCTTCGATTCACGAGCAGACGCTCGCCAAGGAACCGGGGCTCGAAAAGCGCCTGAAATACGATCGCTGGGCGCGTAATGCGTTCCGGCTCCTGCTGTTTGCGCCCGGGAAAACGCACGAGGACTTTGAAGCCCTGCGCCTCGAAGAGAGCGCCGCGTTTGCGGGAGGGGATTACCGCGTCGAACACGCAACCGCGGAGGAGATCAAGTTAGGTATAGAGGCGCCCCTGCGCCAGGTGATTGCGGGCGTGGATCCGGATTGCATCCTGGGCGCCGTAAAAGTATTGCAATTTGAAAATCACGAACAGGGCCTTGACGTTCGTTGCCGCATCGATCTTGCGCCGAAAAGGGCCGCGCCTCCGGTCCCCGGTCCCAGCGGCCCCGCACAATTCACCGTGGGATTGGAGATCGTGATCAATCTTCTGGCGCCCAATGTGCCGGACCGCTATATCGAATTCGCGGGAAGCCGGAAGCCTCTGGAGTGGAGCGGAGTCGTCGACGGGCCTCGAGTGCGTCTCGTGGATGAATGGCAGGACGTGGCCGTGGAGATCGAAGCGCGCGGCGCCAGCCAGTTGTGGATCTCGCCGATCGAGACGGTTTCGGAATCCGAAGAAGGATTTGAGCGTGTCTACCAGGGATCGCAGATTTTAGGCGTGTGGAACGCGACGCTCAGTCCCACGGAACCCTGGAGCGCCGAAACAGTTCTACATGTATCGGCGGCGCGAAGCGTCTGAGCGGGGTGGAATTTAGTAGCACAGACTTCAGTCTGTGGGGTTCCGTCAGCAAGCCCGGGCTGTTCCCGAGGGCCAAGATTGATGAGCCCCACATAACTGAAAACTCGCGCAAATCCAAAATTTCGACAAGCTCCAATGGAACCCCACAGACTGAAGTCTGTGCTACTTGGAATCACTCCGCAATCAGCAGGCTTTCCGCAAAGGGCCACTCCGTATCAATCCACTGCGAATCGCAACGAAAGCCGTTACGCTCTGCCATTGCTGGAATAGCTTCGGCGCGGTATTTGTGCGAGCTTTCCGTCCAGATGGTTTCATCTTTCAAGAATGAGACGCTGCACCCCGAGCGGGGAATCGTTACGGTCTGATCGCGCATCGAGCGCAAATGCATTTCGACGCGCTGCTGCTGAGTGTTGTAGCGCGCTTCGTGGCGGAACGCCCGAAGGTCGAAATTGGCGCCCAGCTCGCGGTTGATCCGCGCGAGAAGGTTCAGATTGAACGCGGCCGTGACCCCCAGCGGATCGTCGTAGGCCGCGAGCAATTGCGGGAGCGGTTTTTCCAGATCCGTGCCGAGGAGGAGCGCATCGCTGGGAAACAGGATGCGGCGCACCTCGGTAAGGAAACGCTCGGCAGCGTCGCGATCGAAATTGCCGATCGTGCTGCCGAGAAAGAGCACGAGCAAATGATCGTTCTCGTTGCGCTTGGCAGCGGCAGCCAGCAGACCGTCCAGATAAGGCCGCTCAAATCCCACGATGCTGATGCAATCGATCTGCCCCAATTCCGTTTCGCAGCGGGCCAGCGCCGTGGGCGAAATTTCAATCGGGCAGTAGGTTGTGCACTGGCGCACCGCGAGCGCTTCCAGGAGCCAACGCGTCTTCTTGCCGCTGCCGCTTCCCAGTTCCGCCACCAGAACTTGGGGCTTCAGGCGGGATACGATGTCCACGGAGTGGCGCTGCAAGAGCCGCTCGTCGGCTCGCGTCAAGCCATATTCGGGCAGAACGCTGACGACTTCAAAAAGGGCTGAGCCAATCTCGTCATAAAGATATTTGGAGGGAAGTTCTTTCTGGCCGGGGCGGCACAATCCGGCGCGCACCTCACCGGCAAGATCCGGCCTCGAATGTTGAGCGATCACCGCGGTAGCCATGGCGTGTCCTCGATCCCTTTTGCAGAGTTTAGTGTTCGACGCAGCGAAACTTCGCGTACACGTACGGATAATGCGGCTGGAACCAATTGCGGAATGACCGCCGGAGCATGCACGCTGCCGTGCGCGGCGAACCGCCCTTCATCACGAAGTGCTTGCCATCGAAGAAATTCGCGGAATACCCGGGATAGAACGGAAATGGCTGGAATCCGGGGAAGGGCGCAAACGGCGTGCGCGTCCATTCCCAACCGTTCCCTACGAGATCGGCGACGCCGAAATCGCTGACGCCCTCCGGGTACGATCCCGCGGGAACCGGATCCCAGCGCTCGAAATCGAAATTGCCATGCCGCGCCGCTGGCGCTTCCGCGCCCCAGGGGTACGCGCGTTCGACGCCGCTGCGAGTGCCGTAGGCGGCGCGATGCCATTCCGCTTCGCTCGGCAATTCTTTTCCTATCCAGCGCGCATAGGCCGAGGCTTCATCGTGGCTGACGTACACAGGCCAGTCGAGCGGCAGTGATATTTCCGCAAACATGGTGCGATAGCGCCAGGCATCCCCGCACGGGATCCAAAACGAGGGATAGCTATGGTCCTGGGAAGTGATCCATTCCCATCCGGAATCGCTCCAGAGGTTGCGGCGCTCATAACCGCCGTCGCGCATGAAGCGCAGGTAATCTCGGTTGGTTACGTTGTAGGCATCGATTTCAAATGCGGGGACTTCGACGCGATGCTCCTCGAACTCATTGTCCCAGCCAAACAGACCGTCTTCGCTGCGAGCCAGTCCAAGCGTGGCCGTGCCATCGGGGATTTCCACGCAGTGCAGGCCGCGCGCCGGCGTCGGTGGCGGCGGAGACATCGGCTGGCTAAATTTGCGGTCTACGGGCAACTGGTGCAGCATGTAGCAGAGCGTTTCGGCGTGCATCAGGCGATGTTCGATGGCGACTTCGAGCAAGCGGCCATGTTCGAGGCGGCCAAGAGTCGGGTCGTTTGCGGCGGCAGTGCGGATCGCGTTGTCCAATTGCTCGCGCAGGCGTTTGTTGTAATCTCGAACCCGGTCGGACGAAGGCCAGTCCTTGGGCTGATCCGTCGGCAAGCCTCCCTCTAGAGGGTCGATGCCAAAGGCGAAGAGCTTGTCAAAGTCCGGGTCAAAGGAAGAAAGGCCAAGAGGTTGCAGAAGCAGATTCCAGTCAAAGGCTTCCAGGTGCCCAAGATAAAATATTATCCGGTGGCGTTCCGGGACGGGGCGGTCGTACAGTGCTGCGGGGCGGACGATCTTGAAGAGTTCTTCGCTTCGACTGCGCGCCCCTTGGAGGCGCGCAAAAAGCTGATCGGCACGGGAAGATGATGCGACAGCTGCCGGATTCATGAAGTTCCCCCGAAGAACGAATTTGCCATGCAGCGGCCGGGCCGACCTTCTGACGGAAGCGAGATGCCTCCTCAGACTAACGTTTAGATGCTGCAGAGTGGGAAGTCAATGCATGCTTTTCAGTAGAACCAAAGTGCCGGATTTCAAGGGATGGAGGCATTAGGGCGTGTCTTCTCTAAGTGATGGATTCCAGGATGGATATGCCCTGGAATTTCGTGCCACGTCCTACCGGCTGCCGTCCGGCGCACCCCTCATTTCCGGCCTGAATCTCAGTATTGCCCAGGGCGAAACGCTCGTTTTGCTCGGAAGAAGCGGCTCGGGCAAGACTACCACCCTGAAGCTCATTAACCGCCTCCTGGAGCCCACAGAAGGCGAAATCCTCATCGCAGGCCGTCCTAGCGGCTCCTGGGACCCCATCCAGCTCCGACGGGGGATCGGATATGTCATACAGGACGCCGGGCTATTTCCCCATTGGACGGTGCAGCGGAATGTTGGCCTTGTGCCTCACCTGGAGCAGTGGACGGAAGAGAGAATCCAGGCGCGCGTGCGGGAGATGCTCTCTCTGGTTGGTCTGCCGCCGGAGGAGTTCGCGCAACGCCGCCCATCCGAGCTTTCGGGCGGCCAAAGGCAGCGCGTGGGGGTGGCTCGCGCGCTTGCCGCGGACCCTCCGATCCTGCTCATGGACGAGCCCTTTGGCGCGCTCGACCCGATTACGCGCGCCGACCTGCAGAAAGAGTTTCAGGCCTTGGCGCTCCGGCTGCGGAAGACGATCGTCTTCGTCACGCACGACGTGCGAGAAGCCCTGTTCCTGGGCACACGGATCGCCCTGCTCGATCAAGGGCGGCTGGTAGGGGTGTATGCCCCGGCGGAATTTCTTAAGGCCACAGAACCGGAGATCCACGCCTTCGCCGCATCGCTGGAGTTCGGCGGGGCTCACGAGGGGGCGCAATGAACTGGTACGAGTTCTTGTTGCGGAACCGAGGCGAGGTGTTCGAACGAACCCTCGAGCACATCGGCCTGGTCGGCGCGTCGATGGCGATTTCGCTCCTGATTGGTCTGCCGCTTGGCGTCGCATTGGTCACCCGCACCAAGCTGCAGCGGTGGGTGATCGGGGCCGCCAATGTCGTGCAGACGATTCCGAGCCTCGCGCTCTTTGGATTCCTGATACCGGTGCCGTGGATCGGCGGGGTCGGGGCCAGTACGGCCATTGTGGCGCTCTCGCTTTACGCCTTGCTGCCCATTTTGCGGAATACATGCACCGGGATCGGGGAGGTCGACCCGGCGGTTATCGAGTCCGCGCGAGGCATGGGGATGACTCCGCGGCAGGTGCTCTGGCAAGTGCAGTTGCCGCTGGCCGCTCCTGTTTTGCTGGCGGGAATTCGCGTAGCCACGGCGATTTGCATCGGCATCACCACGATAGCGGCCGCGATCGGCGCCGGAGGCTTGGGAGTTTTTATTTTTCGCGGACTAGCCATGGTCAACAATCAGGTCATTCTTGCGGGCGCGATTCCCGCCGCATGCCTTGCGATTGCAGCCGATTCCGGATTGGGATATTTCCAAAGGAGCAGCGCCAGAAGATGAGTGGCAGCTACTCTTCGTTGCGATGCGGAATTCGACGGCCGGCAATAGGTTCGCTGCTGATGTGTGTTTTCGCTTTCCTGGTCATACTGGCTGCAAGCGGATGCGGCAAGCGCGGCGGGGACATCATTGTTGTCGGGTCGAAAAATTTCACCGAGCAGATTGTGCTCGCGGAAATGTTCGCGCAACAGATCGAGGCGCACTCGGCGCTGCGCGTGGAAAGGCGGCTGAATCTCGGCGGGACGGTGATTTGTCACGATGCGCTTATCTCGGGAAAGATCGATCTCTATCCGGAATATACCGGCACGGCGCTCACGGCCGTCCTGAACGATCCTCTTCAGAAGGATCCCTCGGAAGTATTCCGCCGCGTGCAAGAGGAGTATCGCGCGCGGTTCAACGTGGAAGTGATGCCGCCGCTGGGCTTCAACAATACGTTCGCGATGATCGTGCGAGGCGACGATGCGGAAAAGCTGCATCTCCGCACGATTTCCGACGTCGCGCCTTACGCTCCGAAATGGCGCGCAGGCTTCGGCTACGAATTCATGGAGCGGCCGGATGGATATCGCGGCTGGATGGCGGCGTATGGGCTCCATTTTGCCGGTGCGCCGAAGATCCTCGATCTCGGTTTGCTCTACCGCGCGCTCGCGGACAAGCAGGTGGACCTGGTAGCCGGGAACTCGACCGACGGAGTGATCGCGTCGCTGCACATGGTCGCGCTTGAGGACGACCGCCATTATTTCCCGCCGTACGAGGCCGTGCCTCTGGTGCGGCGCGCGACGCTCGAAAAACATCCCGAAATTCGCGACGCAATTGGCGCGCTTGCGATGAAAGTATCCGAGGACGAAATGCGCCTTATGAATTACGCGGTCGATGGTGAGCATCGCGATCCCGCCGATGTCGTTCGCGCGTTTCGCAAGGCGAAGGGATTGTGAGTAGCCCCGGCATCTTGCCGGCAGTTCTTTACTTTGGGAACGGAGCCGGCGAGACGCCGGCGCTACGGAAACACGCCGCAACGCCGCGGAAGTTGCTCCCGGCAAATCGTCTCTGCTAGAGTGCGTGCGTATGCCAAACACTGTTTTCCGTCCAGGAAAGCGCACAAGAAATCGAAGACCGCGGACGCTCTTCCCCCGAATATGACCATCGACAGCCGAAAGCTCACGCGTTTTGCGAAGGCCCTTCGCGGCAGGCGGATTGGCGTGGCGGGCGACTTCATGCTGGACCGCTACGTGTGGGGTTCGGCCACGCGGCTCTCGCCGGAAGCCCCGGTGCCCGTCGTGGACTTCGCGAATGAAAGCGAGGTGCTGGGCGGCGCGGGAAACGTGGCCACGAATCTGGCCGCGCTCGGCGCCACGGTGCTTGCGTTTGGCGTTATCGGAGAAGATGAGGAAGGGCGCGCGATCCGTTCGCTTATGGAAACGGCCGGAGTGGCCACGAAAGGAATGGCCGGCGACGCGTCGCGCATCACTACCGTAAAGACGCGCATCGTCGCGCGGCACCAGCAGATCGTGCGCGTGGACCGCGAACGCCGCGAGCCGCTCAGCCGCGCGCTCGAGGACCGCCTGGTGCGCGCGATCAAGGCCGCGCTGCCGCGTCTCGATGCGCTCGTGGTGTCGGACTATGACAAGGGCGTGGTGACCGACTCGCTCGCGGATCGCGTGCTGACAGAGTGCCATCGCCGCGGCGTGCCCGCGCTGGTAAAGCCGAAGACGTCGCGGCTGTTCGCCTATCGGGGCGCGAGCCTGATTGTGTGCAATGCAAAAGAGGCCGGTTTTTTTGTCACTCGCTCGCTCGACGACGACGAATCGGTCGAGCAGGCGGGCCGCGCTCTGCTGGCGCATTTCGGATGTTCGGCCGTCGTGATCACGCGAGGCTCCGAAGGACTGAATGTGTTTGAAGACACGGCCCCGAAGGGCTTCCATGTTTCCGCGACGAGCAGCGAGATCAGCTACGCGCGCGTGGGCCAAGCGGGCGTCGATCGCACCGCGCACGGACGCCAGGTGTTTGACGTGACCGGCGCGGGCGATACAGTGCTATCCGTGCTTGCGCTTGCCGTCGCAGCCCGCGTTCCGATTCGCGAGGCCGCGGTTCTGGCCAATGCCGGAGCCGGCGTGGTGGTGGGGAAGCTCGGCACTTCTACGGTTACCCTCGGCGAGTTGTTCGCCGCCATGCGCGATCTCCAATAACTTGTGCTTTTGGTAGCACAGACTTCAGTCTGTGGGGTTCCGTCAGCGAACCCAGGCCGCCCGCGATAGCCAGGACTGAAGCGTGTGACTGGTTGACAGGATTAACGCGCCAGCCAAGATCAATTGGAAACCCACAGACTGAAGTCTGTGCTACTAAGATCCTACGGCGGGGGAAAGCTCATCGACTGGTCGGAGCGCTCGACCCAGAGCTGCACTTCGCGGTTTCGCGCCGATTTTATGGTCTCCTCCGCTTTGGGAAATGTGTCGTACTCGCTGATCTCGACCACGATCACCACGCCGCTGCCGCCCTTGGGCGGCACTTCCGCGCTTTCGATCCGATAACTCTTGAGTGGACTGTAATAGCCGTTCGGTCCCCAAAAACTGAGGAAGTCCTTGTAGGAAAAGCTCGCGTGCGGATGCCAGATCTGGTAGGCCTGTTGCGTATCCCCGGTTACGACCGCGTGCATGAAGTGCTCGACCGTGTGTTTTTCGGTGGTATAGCGCAGGAAATACCGAACGCTTACGGCGAGCAAGAGAGCCAGCACCACTCCGCTGATGACGTAGCGCAAGGCCTTCGATTTGGGTTCTTCGGCGCCGGCGTCGAGTAGTCCCATGAACGGCTCCTCTTCTCGCATCCTAAATCTGCCTCTTAAAGAAAGCAACGGAGAGAATGACCAGCACGACGGAAAATCCCGACAGGATAAGAATATCCGAATAGATGCCCGAGAATCCGGTATTTTTCAGGAGCAGCGCCTTCAGCGCGTGGACGGCATACGTGAACGGATCGATGTAGGAAATCCAGCGCAGCCAGACGGGAAATCCCTCGACCGGATAAATGGCCCCCGAAGGAAAGTACAACAACGTATTCAGCACGCCAAACATCGCGCGCGGCACGAGTGGATCGCTGACGCGGACCATCAGCAGAAACATGAAACTGATCATGGCCACCGAAGTCGTTCCCAGCACAAACATGAGATAGAACAGCCGCACCGGATCCCACAGGCGGTCGATCCCCGCGATCAGGCCGCCGATGATGGTGATCGTCGTTCCGGCCATCAGCCCCTTGATCGCTCCGGAAAAAATGAGGCCCAGAATCAGCTCGGTTTTCGTGATGGGAGTGACCAGATAGCCTTCATGCAGGCCGCGCGATTTGTCGTCGATGAACGTGATGCCCCCGCCGATCATGGCCACGATGAAAATGGACATGGCAATCGAGCCCGCGAGCAGATACTTGATGTATTCGATATACGGATACAGTTCGACGACCTGCAAATCCACGAGTGGATTCAGGCGCGGCAAAGGAACGGTCAAGCGCTGCCCCGGCTGGAACGGATTCAGCCCCTGATTGATGTCCTTCACCAGATCCTGCATGCGGGTGAGGACTTCGGAGGTGACGAAATTGTCCGTGTTGTCTTCGATAAAGGCGATGCGCGGGCGGTTTCCCTGGTCGACGCGCCGCGAATAATCGACGGGAATATAAACCACGGCGCGGACGAATCCCGCGCGCAAATCGACGATGGCGTCGGAAACCGAATTGTAATTCTCCACCTTCATCGTCTGCGGCCCGGCCACGATGGCGTCAAAGCGCTCGCGGAGGTCCCGCGAGTAGACGGTGCGGTCCTCGTCCACGACCGCGATTTTGATCCCTTTGATTTTTCCGCCGAACGCGTAGCCGAGCACGATGAGCTGCATCAGCGGAAAAATCATGGAGCTCATCATCAGCGCGGGGCTGCGGAGGAATTTCCGCATGTCGCGTTCGATGATGGCGGAGATGCGCTGGGGTTTCATGCGTTTTGGATTGCAGGTTCTCTCACAATTTAAGTATTTCTTCTTTGACTCCGAGATTTAGGAGGTCGGGGCTTTAGCCCCGACGCCCAGGTGCGCACTTACGGGGGCTTCAGCCCCTGAAGCTTCAGGGCCTAAAGGCCTCGCTCTTTCGACATCGATTGTCCGACCTAAAGGTCGGACCTCCTAAACCCAACTTCAAGTTCAAATGCGTGACTCAGCGAAGAATTGGGCACTGTCAAACCTCTCTTTATTTGTACAAATGGCTCACGTCGCGCTTCACCGTTTCGGAGGCGGCGTCGCGCAACTGGCGTCCCGTGTAGTACAGGAACACGTCGTCCAGCGTCGTGCCCTGCACGGAAACGCGCCGCACATTGACGCCGCGATCGCGCGCCAGGTCCATCAGCTCCCGCACGGTGAGCGGTCCGCTGGTCGTCGAGATGTGGATGATTCCGTCGTGATCGGCCACGCTCGCGACTCCGTTTAGTTTTTCCAGCGTCGCGTTCCAGCCCGTCGGGGGATTTTCGAATTCCGCTTCCACGATGTCGGCGGTCGGCACGCTGTCCTTCAATTTTGTGGGCGTGTCGAGGGCCACGAGCACTCCATGATCCACGATCGCGATCCGGTCGCAGAGCTTGTCGGCTTCGTCCATGTAATGCGTCGTCAGCAGAATGGTCAGGCCCGCGGATTCCTTCAATTTGGTGATCATTTCCCACACCGCCGTGCGCGACACCGGGTCGAGGCCCGTGGTCGGCTCGTCGAGGAACATAATTTTGGGCGAGTGGACGAGGCCGCGCGCGATCTCGAGGCGCCTGCGCATTCCACCCGAAAAACTGCCGACCAATTTGTTGGTAAATTCCGTCAGGCCGACGGATTCCAATAATTGCGGGATCAATCGCTCGCGCTCGGAGCTTGTCAGTCCGTAGAGCTTGGCGTGGATCATCATGTTTTCGCGCGCGGTCAGCTCAGGATCGGACGTGAGCGCCTGCGGGATCACTCCGATGGCGTGGCGGACGCCGTCGGCATCGGTGACCACGTTGTGCCCGCCCACTTCGGCCGTTCCCGACGTGGGCGGCGTCAGCGTTGTCATCATGCGAATCAGCGTGGTTTTTCCCGCGCCGTTCGGACCAAGCAGGCCGAAGATTTCCCCCGTGTGCACCGTGAAGCTCACCTCCTTCACGGCCACGAAATCGCCAAATTGTTTTTTCAATTTGGTGACTTCGATCGCGTTGGAGTCGGTAGAGTTCATGTCATTTCATGAATTGGTTTCCTGCAAGAACATTTTGTTCGTTTGTCCGTGGACGATTTGGTAGCACAGACTTCAGTCTGTGGGGTTTCGTCATCGAGCCCAGGCTGGTTCCGAGAACCAAGATCAACGAGTCACAGAACGCCGAAATCTCGCTCCAAACGGAAATTTCGGGGAGCTGCGATGGAACCCCACAGACTGAAGTCTGTGCTACTTAAACCCAATCTAAATCAGCCTGCGCCACCAGCTTTGCTCCGAAGGAAGCGGGGGCAGCAGCACCGTTGCGGTCATCCCGGACATGAGCGTTCGCCCTGAATTGGGGATGGCCACTTTGATTTCAAACGTTTTGATGTCGCGCTTGGTGCGGCTGACGTCGCGCTGGGTCGCAAAATCGCTTTCCACGCCTTTGAAAATGATTGTGCCTTCCAGGATGTTGCCGGAAGGGAATTGAACCTTGATCCGCTGATTGAGGCCGACGCGGTCGATGTAAGTTTCCTCGATATCCGCCTGCACCCAGAGATGGTCCACGTCGAGAACCGTCACGATCGGCTCGCCCACCTGAAGCACTTCGCCCTGCCGCGCGGCGCGAACGGAGACGATGCCGTCCAGCGGCGCAAAAATTTTTGTGTACCCGAGATGCACGTCCGCCGTGGCCTTATCGGCGCGCGCCTGCTGAAGCTGGGCGCGCGTCGCGGCGAGATCGCTTTGCTGGACGTCTAGCTGCTTGCGGTTGGCATTGGCCACCGCCACTTGCGCTTCCGACGCGCGAACCTGATCTTCCAGGGACTTGACGGCAGCATCGGACGCCTGCATGGCCGCGAGCGCCAGGTCGCGGTCCTGCGCGGCGGCCACGCCGGCGTCAAATAAACTTTGCGTGCGCTTGTACGTGGTCTGATCGCGCCAGAGATTGGCCTGGGCTTGCGTGAGCTGCGAGCGCGTGGACGTCAACGTGGCTTCGGCCTGGCGCACGGAAGCGCTCGTTTGGTCGTCGGTCCAGCTACGTGTTCCCGCGGCGGAAAGGACTTTGTTCTCCAGCATGTGGATATTGGCCTCGGCGGAATCGCGCGCCGTGATCCACTCCGCCGGATCGACTTCCGCGATCAAGTCGCCCTTGTGGACTTGCGAGCCTTCATCGACGGTGAGGCGGATCATGCGGCCGGCGATTTGCGAGGCCACAATCACGTCATTGCCGGTGACGATTCCGGTTAGCGGGATTTCTTTTCCTCGCGGCGTCGTTGTCAGGTACACGATCACGGAGATGGCGAACAACACGCCGACAAAGACGAAAAATTTGGACAATTTCATGGCTTTGCTACCCCAGGCTCGATACGACGCCGAGTACAGTGTTCCGCGCATTAACGCGGCGGATTTCCCCCGCGCTTAAATTGAAATACTGGCTCATCGTATCGATGGATTATCGCAAGTGGCAGCGGTTTTTGGTAGCGCCGGCATCTTGCCGGCGGCTTTCTCTCCCGAGAGCGAACCCCGCCGGCTCCGCTTGCATCGGGACAAGCAAGATGCCGGCGCTACCAAAGTCCTACGAGAACTTTGTGAGATCGTGTACTCATGCAGAGTGAGTGCGATTCGGCTCTGGTTCCGGTGTGCGAGGCCCGCCGCAACGGCCGCGCATGCCTTCGCGGAATTTCTCGCGCTCCTCGGGCGTCATCTGTTCCCAGCGGCGCCTCATCTCGCCCCGCCAGCCGAACCCGCCGCGCCCGGGCCGGAATCCCCCGAAGAGAAGCCGCCCCAGGACCATCAATCCCACGGCCTGCCAGAACGTGATCATCCGAAGGCCGAAGAGTCCCGGCATCAGATAGTTCCACAGATGCGTGACCACGAAACCGAAGACCGTGAAGGCCACGAGGACGATCGCCACGATTTTCAATACCCTTAAAAACCTATTTCCTCTCATGTTCATTCTCCTCATTTATTCAAAAAATCATCGTAGATGGATTGCAGCCGCCGGCGAAGGTGAAGCACAGCATGATGCTTGCGAGAGAGGAGCGTGTTAACGCTGACTCCCGTTTCGGCGGATATTTCCTTGAAGCTGGCCCCCTCGAATTCGTGCGCGAGGAAGACTTCACGCTGTTCGTCCGGAAGTTCTTCGAGCGCCGCTTCGAGTTCTTCGAGCAAGATGCTTCGCGCATAGGCAGCCTCCGGTCCGGCATCGGGCGAGGGAAGCAATTCTTCGAGCGAGAGCGAATCGCCACCTTCGTCGTCCTGATCCTTTGCGGCGGAAAACGGCTCGGGCTTTTTCTTCCGAAAGCGGTCGATGATCCGGTTGCGGGCCACGCGATACAGCCACGCGCCCACCTGCTCGATGGGCTTCGTCAACCGGTAGGCTTCGATGAGTTCGTAGAAGACGTCCTGCAAGATGTCTTCCGCGTCGGACTCGTCGGCGACGCGC
Organism: uncultured Acidobacteriota bacterium; assembly: GCA_963832265.1. Lineage (GTDB taxonomy): Bacteria > Acidobacteriota > Terriglobia > Acidiferrales > UBA7541 > Palsa-360. Next base: position 541,484 of record CAWHTN010000017.1, on the reverse strand, counting down.
CTGCGAATGAAATTGCGCAGCCGGCCTTGTTCCCGGCCAATCGTCTCGGTGAGCCGCTGGTCTTGCTCAGCCATGAGCCAGTATGTGCTCGCTGCCTTGTCCATCTACAACTGAAGACGTTTGAGCGGCAAAAATATTGCAGGGGATTAGGGAATAAGAAACAATTCAACAACTAAGCGGTGAAAGGAAGGAAATTGCTGGCCTTTCCTAGGACTTGGCTTCGGCAGGTTCTTGTAGCGCCCGCCTTCAGGCGGGCACTTTAGAGTCAAGCGCATGCCCGCCTGAAGGCGGGCGCTACAAAGGTCAAAATCGGGTTCATATGCGGTTTCACTACCCGGCCCCATTGGCCGCGGCTTCGAGGGCATCGCCGATGAGGATCGCCGGCTTCCATTCTTCAAGAAAAACCGCGCCGAGGTTGTTGTAGAACTCGATGGCGGGCTTGTTCCAGTCCAAGACTTCCCAGCGCATGCAGAAGTATTTTTCTTTCCAGGCGATTCCGGCAACATGCTTGATCAGCGCCGTGCCGATGCCGTGCTGGCGAAAAGCGGGCCGCACAAAAATGTCGTCCAGGAAAAGTCCGACGCGCCCCTGAAATGAAGAGAAAAAATCAAAAAAGATGGCGTACCCGACCGGTTCGCTGTCCCACTCGGCGATGACGGAGCGAAACTTCGGTTGCGGACCGAAGCCATCGCGCGCGAGGCCCTCTTGCGTCGCGCTGACTTCGTGCTCGAGATGCTCGAACTCCGCGAATTCGCGGATCATCGCGGCGAGCAGCGCGGCGTCTTCCACGGTGGCAGGGCGAATCGAAAGCATCGGCGCAATCCTGAATGCTGCGGTTCCGGACGCGCCATTATAGACTAGCGCAAAGGCCGCTGTCGCCTGAAAGAGAATCGCGGCCCTGGCTCAATTTCACGACTTGCATTTTCTAATACACCTGGACTTTGCCCACGCTGCCGTTGACGAACGTGAGCACCCAGCGATGGCCGTCTCGCAAATAGAACCAGGTTTCGGAAAACGTTCCGTCCGTTGTGTCATTGATTTTTTTCTGTTCCGGATCGCCGAAACTCATCTGCACCATCTGGTACGTCATTCCTTCGACCACGGTCTTTGAGGCGATCGCAATCTGGATTTCTTTTGGGAAGGCCTTTGCTGCCACTTCCGTTTGAACTTTGCTGATGTCCAGAACTCGCGACATGAAGTTGAGAAAAGCCTCCGGCGCAAGATCCCGGTCGGTCACATTCGTCATGTACCGGAAATTCACGCGGGAACCGCCGGCGCGCAAGTAGGCTGCACCTACCTTGTTCGCATGGTTGGCGCCACGGCGTCCCTCTCCGCCGCCTCCCAGATGAATCTCGACATGGTCGCCGTCCACCTTCACGTCCGTGATGGTCTCCCATTGCTGAGCTTCCACACCTACGCCTTTCGACTTTAGCTCCTTGCTCATGGCGCCGAGATCCAACCCCCGCTCATCCACACGCTTGCCGTGCGGAGCAACTATGTAGACATCCAGGCCTTCCTTGGTGGCAGGCAACTCGATCAGAGGCTTGACTTCCTTTCCCAATAGCAATTTGTCCAGGGAGTCTTTGGTCTGTTTGGAAACGTCAGCCAGAATCATCGCAGGAGAGATCAATGCCAAAACAAGTACCAGGGCCGAAAAATGCCACAGACTCGCCTTTTTCATTGCCGTTCCTCCTTGTTGAATACCCAGTTGTCAGACCTTCGACTTTCTCAACGGGGAACGCGCAGCTCAATAAGCGGAAGGAGCCATCTTTGTTGGGACTGGGGTTCTAGTACTTATCTGATGCTGAGTATTGGAGGGTTCAAGTGGAACAGGCTTCAGCCTGTGGGGGGTTGTGCTTGCAAGGACTAAGACCCACAGGCTGAAGCCTGTTCCACTTGAAACTACCTTATTCGAGCGCTCCGGAGGACGCTGCGGCGGGAAGCTCGATCGTGTACTTTGTCCGTTGTCTTTCGCGGTGCTGCGCTAGCGCTAGTTCAATCAGGCGGTCGAGCAACTGGCGGTAAGACAGGCCGGAGGCTTCCCAGAGTTTCGGGTACATGCTGATGGACGTGAAGCCGGGGATCGTGTTGACTTCGTTGAGCAGGATTTTCCCTGTGCGATGCTCGAGGAAAAAATCAACGCGGGCCATGCCCAACAAATCGAGCGTGCGGAAGGCTCGCACGGCGTATTCCTGGAATTTTTTCACTTGCGCTTTGGTCAGCTTCGCGGGAATCAGGAGGCGCGTGCCTTCCTCGAGATATTTCGCCTCGTAATCGTAGAATTCGCGGTGCGGGACGATTTCGCCGGGAATGGACGCCTTCGGATCTTCGTTGCCCAGAACGGAAAGCTCGATTTCGCGGCCGCGAATGGCGCGCTCCACCATGATTTTTTGCCCGAATTCGGCGGCGAAGTCCATGGCCGTGGCGAGTTCCTTCGCGTCATGCGCCTTGGTCATGCCGACGGAACTTCCGAGCGCCGCGGGCTTCACGAAAACGGGGAAGCGGAATTTCTTGCGAATTTCGCGCAGAATTTTGGCGCGCGATTTCTCCCATTCCGCGCGCGGAATCGCGAGGAAATCGCCCACGGGCAGCTTGGCCTGCAGGAACAATCGCTTCTGCACATCCTTGTCCATGCCGACGGCGGAGCCCAGCACGCCCGAGCCGACGTAGGGAAGCCCGGCGAGATCGAGCAGGCCCTGAACGGCGCCATCCTCGCCAAACGTGCCATGCAGGACGGGAAACACGACATCCACGCGCAACGCATCCGCATGCGAATTGCCCGCGGGAACGAGCGCGGCCACATTTGGATCGGCGGAGAGCATCACGCTCTCGCCCGTGCGCAACACTTCGCCGAGCGGCGGGGGCAGCATTTTGTGCGCCGCGGTTCCGGCGAGCCAGCGGCCGTCCTTCGAGATGCCGATGGGCACCGCTTCGTATTTTTCGGGATCGAGCGCGGAGATGACCGACGCCGCAGAGATCAGCGAGACTTCGTGCTCCCCGGAGCGCCCGCCGAATAGAATGCCGATGCGTAGCCGCTTTTTTTCAATGGTCATAAATGAATTGCGAGCTCCAGTAGCACAGACTTCAGTCTGTGGGGTTCCGTCAGTGAACCCAGGCCGCGCGCGCCAGCCAAGACCAATGCGCCATCCAAGCTCTAATGGAACCCCACAGACTGAAGTCTGTGCTACAAAAATCGCTACAAAATCTTTTTACCTAGTCCAGAGAGAACCATTTCCACGCCCATCAGCGCCGTCTGGTTGTGCAGATCGATCACCGGATTAATTTCGACGACTTCCAGCGACACCATCGCTTCGCTGTCCGCGATCATTTCGAGCGCCAAGTGCGCTTCGCGATACGTTACGCCGCCGCGCACCGGGGTGCCCACGCCGGGCGCGTCGTCCGGGTCGACGAAATCCAAATCGAGGCTGACGGCCACGCCGTCGGTATCATCGCTTACGAAACGCAGCGCTTCGCTCATCACATCGCGCATGCCGCGCTCGTCCACATCGCGCATGGTGAAGACGTGAACGCCGGAATCCTTGATCAAGCGGCGCTCCTTGGGATCGAGATCGCGCACGCCCACGAGACACACATTGCGCGGCTCCACTTTCGGCTTGTAGCCGAGAAGCTCGACGAGTTCCGGCGCGCCGTAGCCGATGATGGCCGCGAGCGGCATCCCGTGAATGTTGCCCGAGGGCGAGCTTTCCGGCGTGTTCATATCGCCGTGGGCATCGAGCCACAAATACCCCACGCGTTTCGATTGCCCGCGAAAAAAGTTCGAGACTCCCGAAAACGAGCCCACCGCAAGGGAGTGGTCGCCGCCTAGCACCAGCGGAAAATAGCCTTCCGTGAGCGCGCGCTCGGTTATTTCCGCGAGGCCGCGGCAGGTTTCGGAAATTTCGTTCAGGTACTTGGCGCGCTTTTCTCCGTAGGGCTGCTCTTCGGGCTGCCTTACGCTCACGTTGCCTATATCTTCGACCGTGTGGCCGAGCGACTTGAGCCGCGTTTGCAGGCCGGCCACGCGCAGCGCCGAGGGACCCATGTCCACTCCGCGGCGGCTCTGGCCGAGGTCCATCGGAACTCCGATAATCCGAATTTTTTGCGCCATATTTGCTGCCAGTCCGGCTCGCCCCACGTGGGCGGGATAGCGGCGGGACTAAGGATAGACTCGATAGATCATGCGGGGGAAGGGAATCACTTCGCGAATGTGCTCAGTTCCGCAAATCCAGGCCACCGTGCGCTCCAGGCCCAGGCCGAAGCCCGCATGCGGCACGCTGCCGTAGCGGCGCAGGTCCAGATACCAGCCAAACGCTTCTTCCGGCAGGTTGTGTTCCCGGAGCCGCTTCAAGAGCAGGTCGTAATCGGCGACGCGTTCGCCGCCGCCGATGATTTCGCCGTAGCCCTCGGGAGCGAGCATGTCGAATCCCAGCGCCAGCTCGGGCCGCTCCGGGTCCGGCTGCATGTAGAACGCCTTCATCGCGGCGGGATAGCGATGCACCATCACCGGGCGATCGTAGGCGCTCGACAGAATCGTTTCTTCGTCGCCGCCGAAGTCGTCTCCCCATTTCGCCGGATTTCCGTGCTTCTGAAGAACTTGAATCGCTTCGTCATAGGTGATGCGGGGAAAAGGAGCGGTGACGCTCGCGAGTTTGGAGGTATCGCGCCCAATCGTTTCGAGTTCCCTCGCGCGGTTTTTGAGCACCGATTGCACGACGTGGCTGACGAGGTTTTCCCCCAGCGCCATCATGTCTTCCAGGTGCGCGTACGCCGCTTCCGGTTCGAGCATCCAGAATTCGGTGAGGTGCCGTCGCGTCTTGGATTTTTCCGCGCGAAAGGTCGGGCCGAATGTGTAGACCTTGCCGAGCGCCATGGCCGTCGCTTCGACGTAGAGCTGGCCGGACTGCGTGAGGTAGGCTTTCTCGTCGTCGATGTATTGGACTTCGAAAAGTGTGGTGGTGCCTTCGCAGGAGGCCGGCGTGAAGATGGGCGCTTCGGTCAGGACGTAGCCTTGCGAATCCATGTATTCGTGACCGGCTCGCACGGCTTCGGCGCGAATGCGCAGGATTGCCGCCTGGCGCGGGGTGCGAATCCAGAGATGCCGATGATCCAGCAGGAAATCGACGCCGTGTTCCTTCAGTTGGATCGGGTAGGGCTTGTCATCGGGTACGCGCTGGACGACTTCAATCGCGGTAATCTGAATTTCGAATCCGCCGGGCGCGCGCTTATCGGCGTGGATGCGCCCCGTAACGATCACGCTGGATTCCTGCGTCAGGCCTCGCAAGGATTCGAATGCCGCCGGCTGGTCTTTCAATGAGACGACGCCCTGGATCGTTCCCGTGCCGTCGCGAAAGATGGGGAAGAGGAGTTTGCCGGCTTCGCGCAGGTTGTACAGCCAGCCGCGCAGCGTGACTTCCTGCCCGTCGTGTTTTCCCACGTCTTGAATGGCTACCACCGGCATCAGCTTCGGTTTCGCTCCTCGTGGTTTCAAGTAGCTTTTAAGTAGCACAGACTTCAGTCTGTGGGGTTCCGTCAGTGAACCCAGGCCGCGCCCGCCAGCCAAGACCAATACGCCATCCCAGCCAAGACCAATACGCCATCCCAGCTCTAATGGAACCCCACAGACTGAAGTCTGTGCTACTTGCGGGCTATGCCCGCTCCTGCTCAAATTTTTCGAAAACGGTGCGGACGCCTCGCAGCGTTTCCGCGAACGCCTGCACCTCGACGGAACCGGCTGCGACGGCGGGCTCTTTCAATTCGAGGACGATGGGCGCTTCGGGCGGCAGCGCCGCAAGCGTAGCGCTCCAATCGATGGTTCCCTCGTAGGGAAGCAGATGGTCGTCGCGTTCGCCGCGATTGTCGTGCAGGTGCGTGGTCGCGACAAAATCGCGCACGATTTCCAGCGCTTCCGGAACGCCGCCTTCGAGATGGGCGTGCCCGGCGTCGAAACAAATCTTCACGCTCGTGAGGCGCGTCTGTTCCAGAAAATTTTTCAGGTTCAAGGGAGTGGCCATCTCGCCCGGCGTATTTTCAATCGCGATCGTAACGCCGCGCGCGCGCGCGAAAAGAGACAAGTGCTCGAGAGAACTGAACGCGGCATCCCAGCGCCGCTCGTCCGGAACATCGCGCAGCCGCGCCACGTGCTGAACGCAATAGCGGAAGGGAATATGCTCCACCAGGTCCAGCGCACGCTTGATTTCGTCGACGGCCTCCTGGCGCCGCAAGCGTTCGGGATCGCAGATCGAGAGCGGCGCGCCGCTTTCCCGCGTGAGATGGAAATCGCGCGTCGTGGGCGAATGGATGGAATGAAGCGTGAGATTATTTCCCGCGAGCCACCCGGCGAGTTCATGTGCTTCCTCGGCCGAGCGATAATCGAAATGCCCGCGCGAGCAAAACAGCTCGATCGCGGAAACTCCCGCCCGCGCCGCTTCGCCCACCAGGGCAGCCGTCAGTTTCCGGTTGACAAAAAGATATGTGGAGAGAACGCGTTGCATCGTCACAATGTGCGGGCCCTGTGCATCGGGATGAATTCGACTTTATGCGAAGCCTCAAATCGCGTCAAGGCAAGCCCTCGCCGATCGACCGGCGGAATGGAAACTCGATCTTGGAACTTGGGGACTCGCGTTTTTTCGGGACGCTATTCTTCGTCGAGCAAAAACTCGGCGTCTGGAGGGCCGGGGATTAACCCGGCATCGACGCCGCGCTTCAGAAATTCGTGAACGGCCTGGCGGCCGCGTTCGCCATAGCCCAGCGTCCACTTGTTCACATACATGCCGATAAATTTGTCGGCCATATCGGTTTCCATGTCGCGCGCGAATTGCATGGCGTAATTAACCGCGGCTTCGCGATGGTCCAAGGCATAGGAAACGCTTTCGCGGATGATCCGCCCGATCTGCAAGCCGGTCGTTCGCCCCAGCGCACGTCGCACGGCGTTCCCGCCGAGCGGAAGAGGCAGCCCGGTCTGTTCGACCCACCATTGACCCAGGTCGACGACTTTGTGCAGACCCATCTGTGGGAAAAATAGCTGCCCCTCATGGATCAACAAACCAGCGTCGACCACGGAGTTTTTCACCGCGTCCAGAATTTGATCGAAGGCCATGGGCACGGGCTCGACGCGCGGCTCATAGAGCCGCAGCGCCAGATAGGCGGAAGTTTGCAGCCCCGGCACGGCGATCCTGCGCTTTGGCAGGTCCTCTCGCTTCATTGGGTGCTGAGATACGACAATCGGCCCGTAGCCCTCGCCGAAGCTCGCCCCGCAATCCAGCAGCACGTACTTGTCCCGCAAAAACGGATAGGCGCCGAAGCTGAACGCGGTTACATCATAGATTTCCTGGCGGGCGGCCTGATTGAGGGTCTCAATATCGGCGAGCACGTGCGAAAATTTCAGACCGGGCGTCCGCACCTTCTGCGTCGCCAGACCGTAGAACATGAAGGCATCGTCGGAATCCGGCGAATGTGCCAGTTTAATCTCTGTGGTCTTCCCGCTAGCTGGTTTCGTCGGCATTGCGTTCTGCGATCTCTCCCTTTTGGCGTTTTCTCCGACGTCGCTGGGGCAACCGCAGAGTCACTCCGGCCTGCTCACCTCCCAGGCAAACTGGAGTCACAGGAGGATCGGCGCCACACCCGCGTCACAGAAAGGGACATTTGGGGCGGATTCCACCTATGAGGAAGCCGCACTTTTGAGTGCAGAAGAGTAGCACACTCGGCGTTGCCGGACAATTGCGCTGTCAGCCGTACCTTGTAGAGTTGTTTCTATTTTTCAGGAAGCCTGCCGGAGAAAAGCCCTCGAAAATTATCCAAGGATTTCGCTGGGTTTAGTGGGGACAAACGTGGTTCGGGGGCGGTCCAGGATGGCCCGCACCATTTGGCCGAGGTTTTTCAAGCTATATGGTTTCTGCAAGACGGACGCGCCTTGTTCGGTAATGGAATTCAGGGACGCCGCCTCCGCGGTATAGCCGGTGGAAAAGAGGACTCGCAAATCGGGACGAACAGCCGTCATTTGCGAAAATGCCGCCGGGCCCGACACTTTGGGCATGACAACATCCAAAATGATCAGATCAAATTGACCGGGATTGTTCGTGAAGAGTTGAACCGCTTCTGTACCATTGGAGGCCAGAATGACGCGATAACCGAGTTTTTCCAGCATTTCCTTGGCCGCTTCCTGGAGTCCCTCGTTATCCTCGGCCAAGAGAATCGTCTCCGTGCCCTTGGGGACTTGTTCATCCTGTTTTGGCTGGCGCGGCTCAGCTGCCCCGGTGCTGGCCGGAAGATAGACGCGGAACGTCGTCCCTCTTCCCGGCTCACTATACAAATGAATAAAACCCTCGTGCTGTTTGATGACGCCGTAGACGGTGGCCAAGCCAAGTCCGGTCCCTTTGCCAATTTCCTTGGTCGTAAAAAATGGCTCGAAAATTCGCTCGGTTGTCGCAGCGTCCATCCCAAGGCCCGTATCCGAAACGGACAGCAGAATAAAACTCCCTTGTCTCGCGTAGGGATGCGCGCGGCAGAACTCCTGGTCGATCTCAATGTTTTGGGTTTCGATGATGAGCCGCCCGCCTTGCGGCATGGCATCCCGCGCGTTGAGGCACAAATTCATGAGCACTTGCTCGATTTGGCCGGGATCGATCATGGCGACGCGCAGATCGGGCGCCGCCACAACGCGAATTTCGATCTGCTCCCCGATCAGTCTTTGCAGCAGGCTCATCCCCTCCACCACGAGGCTGTTCAGATCCGTTTTTCGAGGTTGCAGCATCTGTCGCCGCGCGAAGGCCAGGAGCTGGGAAGTGAGTCTCCCGGCCCAATTGGCCTGGTCGCGGATTTTCTGAAAGCGGTCGTGGGAAACCGTTCCCTGTTCTGCCTCCGCGCAGCCTATTTCCGACCATCCGAGAATCGCGCCGATCACGTTGTTGAAATCATGCGCGATGCCGCCCGCCAATTTTCCGATGGCCTCGAATTTCTGCAATTGTTGCACTTGCAGTTCCATTTTTTTGCCGTGTTCCCGGTCCTCCGCTTCCCGGAGCACGCGTTGAACTGCGGGGACCAAGCGCTTCAGGTTCGTTTTCATCAGGTAATCCTGGGCGCCGTCTCTTAGCGCGGCGACGGCCGTTTCTTCCCCGATGGTTCCGGAAACGAAAATAAAGGGTCTATCGCACCCTTTGGACCTCAGCAATTTCAACGCGTCCGTGCCCGAAAAATGCGGCATGGAAAAATCGGAAATGATCAGATCCCAACTCTGTTTCCGGAAGGCGGCTTCCAGGGCGGAAGATTCATCGACCCGTTCCAGGTGAACGTCATAGTCGCCTCGCCGCAATTCGCGTTCCAGCAGGGCGGCGTCATCCTCGGAATCCTCGATCATCAGGACGCGAAGTGGAATCCCCATGGGCTATCTCCTGGCCGGCGGCTGCTCGTTGAGAATCAGCCAGTACAATCCCAGCTGGCGCACGGACTCGATGAACTGATTGAAATCCACGGGCTTGCGGACATAACTGTTCGCGCCGTTGTCGTACCCGCGGAGACGGTCCTGCTCTTCGTTGGAGGAGGTCAGAATCACCACCGGAAGATGTTTCGTGCGCTCATTGGCCCGCAACTGGCGCAAGACTTCCAGGCCGCTGATCTTTGGGAGATTCAGGTCCAATAAGACCACCTGGGGCCCGAGTTTCACATCCCTTCCGGCATATTGTCCGGTGCCAAATAGATAATCGAGCGCCTCGGCACCATCCCGCGCGACAACCAGATTGTTGGCGATATTGTTCTTCATTAGGGCGCGAAATGTAAGCGCCTCATCGTCCGCATTGTCTTCCACCAAGAGAATGGTCTTGCTGGCCATGATCCGTTCTCCTCTCCGCTCGATCACATTGATTTCTTCACAAAGTAAAGTAAAACGTCGCGCCCTTTTCCACTTCTGCTTCCGCCCAAATCTCCCCGCCGTGCCTGTGGATGATTCGTTGTACTGTCGCGAGGCCAACGCCGGTGCCTGGAAACTCCTTGGTAGTGTGAAGCCGCTGGAACGCCCCGAAGAGACGGTCCGCATAGCGCGGGTCGAACCCGGCCCCGTCGTCGCGAACGAAAAAGGAAGGCCTCTCTTTCTCATCGCTCCTGCCGAATTCGATTCGGGCAGAAGGGTGGCCGGAGGTGTACTTCCAGGAGTTGTGGATCAGGTTTTCCATCGCCGCACGCAGCAACTGCGGATCGCCGACAGCGGTTAACCCCACTTCGATTACGAATTCCACCCTCCGGCGGGGTTCGGCTTGCTGAAGCTCTGCGGCAATCAGTTTTGCCATGGCACTCAGATCGAGCTTTTCGCGGTGCAACTCACACCGTGTCACGCGAGAGAGATTCAGCATGTCGTCGATCAACGCAGCCATGCGCTGCGCCGCGCTGCGCACGCGCCGGAGGTGGTCCAGGGCGGTCGCATCCAGCTTATTGGCATAATCTTCCAGCAACGCCTGGCTGAAGCCGTCAATACTGCGGAGCGGCGTTCGCAAATCGTGAGAAACGGAATAGGAAAAAGCTTCCAGCTCTTTGTTGGCTGCGCGCAATTCCCTGTTGGTTCGCTGTATTTCATCCTCGGCGAGTTTCCGGTCGGTGATCTCCTGGACCGTGCCCATCATAAAGACGGGCTTGCCATTTCCATCCCGGAAGGCTGTCCCGAGGGCGTTGATCCAGTGAACGGATTTGTCGGGCCATAGGATGCGGCATTCGAGGTACAACTTGCTGGTGAGGAATGCCTCTTCAAACTTCTTTTTAACCAGGTTCCTGTCTTCGGGAACGACGTGGGTGAGAAAGATTTCGGCTCCCCATTCGGACTGAAGGGATTGAAAGCCAAATATCTGGTCGTGTTTGAGACTCCGGATGGACGTGTCGTTTTTTAGATTGAGTTCCCAGATGCCCATATTAGCCGAATCCAGGACAAGATTCAGTCGCTGCTCACTGCCCTTGACTGCATCTTCCGCCTGCTTGCGGTCTTTCATCTCTTTCTGGAGTTGTTCGTTCGCCAGCTCCACATTCGCTTTTTCCCCTTCGAAGTCCTCGAGGATATTCAATACCGCGCGCTGCGTGCTTTCGAACTGTTTTTTCTCCCGGGAAAAATCGTCCAGGATATTCAGGAAGGAATGCTGGAATTCTTCGAGCTGGGATTTATCGGACGCGAAGTCTTCGAGGATATTCAGCACCGCGCGCTCGGCGCCTGCCATGCGCTTCTTCTCGGCGTCGAAATCTTCGAGTATGTTGAGCGTGGCGCGTTGGCCGCCTTGCAGTTCGCATTTTTCCGCGGCGAAGTCCTCCAGGATGTTCAATGTCGCGCGCTGAGCATTCTTGATCGCGCTCCGCTCGGTCATGGAATCCATCTGCGTTTCGAGCAAATTGGGGCTTGCTGTTTGGCCGCTCATGGCATCCCGGCAGGTACAGTCCGTTCCGTGAGTTGCCGCTTGAGTTCCTCGACTTCTTTTTTCAGCTCGATCATTTTCAGCTCGCGGCCTACGGTCAGTTTTTGAAAGCGCTCGAGCTCAGCCAGCCGTTCCAGTTCTCGAGTGCGTTGATCGGCCAATTCCACCTCGGCCCTCTTGAGCGGCGTAATATCCCGCGCGGCGGCAAAGACACCGAGGACGTTATTATTCACATCCCGATAGACGGAGGCGTTGTAGAGGACATGGGATAACCGCCCGTCCCTATGACGGATCGTCAAAGGGTAGTCGGTGACAAAGCCCCTTGCGAACGTCTGCTGATAGCCCTCGCGAGCTTTTTCCGGTTCGGTGAAATAATTGGCAAAGTCGGTCCCAATGAGTTCTTCGCGACGCACGCCAGTGACCTTGGCGGTGGCCTGGTTGACGTCTGTGATTTTGCCTTCCGGGCTGATGGTGACAAGTGGGTCCAGACTGGCCTCGATCAGGCTCCGCGCATATTGGGAGGTCTGCTTTTGCGCCGTGATGTCACGGATGGAGCTGGAGACCAGCATGCCCTCTTCCGTTTCCAGCGGGCTCAGGCTGATCTCCACCGGAAACTCGCTGCCGTCCTTCCGCTGGCCGTAGAGTTCCAGGCCGGCACCCATGGAACGCGTGGCGGGTTTGGCGAAGAAGCCGCCCCTGTGTGCGGGGTGGGCGCCCCGGAACCGCTGGGGAACAATTATTTCGACAGGCTGGCCGAGCAACTCCTGGCGCCCATAGCCGAAGAGCTTCTCGGTCTGGGCGTTGACGAGGGTGATCCGCCCGTCCTTGTTCACAATGACCACGGCATCTGGGGCCGATTCGAGCAAACCCCGAAATTTCTCCTCGGCCTTCTTGCGCCCCGTGATGTTGCGGGCGGCGGCGAACACGCCCAACACGATGCCGTTGACGTCCTTGTAGACCGAGGCGTTGTAGAGCACGTCGGTCAGGCGCCCATCGACATGCCGGATCGTGAGAGGGTAGTCTGTGACGAGTCCTTCCGAGAAAACGCGTTGGTAGCCTTCGCGAGCTTTTTCCGGTTCCGTAAAATAATTGGCAAAGTCCGCGCCGGTGAGTTTTTCGCGAGAGGCTCCGGTTACTTTGATGGTGGCCTCATTTACATCGGTGATCTTGCCTTCGGGGCTGATGGTGACCAGCGGATCCACGCTGGCTTCGATCAGGCTGCGAGCATATTGCGTGAGCCGGATTTCATCCGAAATATCCTTGGAGATTAGCAGGAATCCTGTCGGATTACCCGACGGATCGCGGCGCGGCGTAATTACGAGACGCGCGGTAAACGTTTCGCCATTTTTCCGGAGGCGCGACAGTGTCCCTTCCCATTTCCCTTTTTCGAGCGCGGTCCGCATGATCTGACTGGGCACGCCCGCGGCCACGTCCTCGGGCACATGCAAGATCGAGGAATTCGCGCGGCCCACAACTTCTCCCGGCTCGTAGCCGTAGAGGCGTCGCGCGCCTTCGTTCCAAAGCAGGATCTTTCCCTCGAGATCCTTGGCAATCACGGAGTATTCCGTGGACGATTCAAGAATGTTGGTTATGAAGTCGACTGCCTGCTGGGCCGTGCTGACCATGGAGCTGTCGAATAACTTAGGTTTCTCATTGTTCAGCGATCCAGCTTGGGCAGTCATCGAACCGTTTGCTGGAGTGGCCGGGGTTTGAGAGCGCCGATCTTTATGATTCATCGCTGGTACTCCCTTTTCTAAAAAATCACCGCCTACGAGAAGGCGAGTTGGCGGAAGACCCTGCAAAATTGCAGACTGCATTTCCGTTTGCAATTAACGGTGTCACTCCGAACTATGTTTCAAAGGGAAGACCGATACCTGGCGGAGAAAAAACAGGCAAATTCACCGGGATAAACCGATCCGGGCCAAGTAGTGTCTTAGAAGGGGTACCTTCATCTTACTGAAATCCAGGTAGGAGTCAATCCATACGCGCGTCCGGTGTTTGGAAGAGTAAATTATGCGCTGCCCCGTACCCAGCAAGCGATGCAGTGTCTCGCCGCTCCTGCGCAGTCTAGCCGAGGAAGTGTTTCGGGGCAGCGCCCGGCTTACATATCCGCCGCCAGGCGGGACATCGCAGTGTCAAAGGAAACTTTTCCGTCCAGGTAAGGCAGCCAGTACAAGTCCAGCAAGCCGCGAAAGTGTTCCCACGATCCGGAATAGAGTCCGAAGCGCGCCGCGTAGGGCAGGTAAGCCGAAGGGCCGTTGCCCTGGTCGATGGTGAACGTCATGGTTCCATATTCCAAATCGCGGCGCACAATTTCGCCCGTGGTGTAGAAGAGAAGCGCGTGCCAGAAATCCCGTGGTATCGGCTTGTCGCGCTCGCGAAAATTGTGGGCGATCGCAGCGGTCACGGCGCCGGCCAGAGCGTGCGACGCCTCGTGAAACAAAACCTCAAATCCGTACACGCCTCGATTGCGCGGATCGTGGCTGGAAATCGTGAGGTGTATGGGGTCGAGCGAAGTGTACGCCCCGAAGGGACCTCCGTACCAGACGACGTCCACGCGCAGCCGTTGGGATGGCCAGGGCCTCTGGTACACGTCCGCGAGTTGGCCGGAAAGCTCGACGCCCATTTTCTGGATCATGGGCGCAACCTGGGCGATCCATTCCCGGTTGGCGCGATCCTGCTGCGTCCACCAGTGCGCGCGATAAACGGGCGCGGCGCGTTCCAGGGCTTCGACCAGATCCTGCCGCAATCCGGATTTGCACAACGGAGTCGTTTTCCCTTCCAGATCGGGGCAGGTCTCCATTGCCGACAGTTGGTTGTTGATGATCTCCATGTCGCCATTCAACAGGAGGTCACGGCCCGCCAAATCCTTTGTGTAAAACGTGACGGCATCCTGCCAGGCATGGATGTCCGCCTCCGGGAAATCCATGAGCGAGACGGGGAGTTCGTCCGGCTGCGCCGCTCCCCTCACGGTTTCCGAGGAAGAGGAATTGCTCTTCAGCAGGCGCGCCTGAAGGTAGAGAAAGTGATGCAGGTTCACCCAAAAACCGCTGTGCATTTCAAAGACAGGAAGCGGCGACTCCGTGCCGGAGGACTGCGTAATGGAGGATTGCGGCGCGCCGTAAACGGGCGCTGCTCCCGGGGAGGATGCCGCCCAGCCTGTCGCGGCCGGCAGCAAGAGCGGCGCGGTCATGAATATTCGCAAAACTTTATGGCGGCGGAGAGAGGGCATGGCTGAACTCGCCATGTTATCGCCAAACACGGCATTCGTGCCAGACTTCGGTAGTAGTCGGTTTTAAGGTGCCGTGAAATTCGGTTATGAAATAAGTTTGCGGGAACGTGCGCAACTTCATCGAAACATCTGGCGCAAAAATCCCACCGCTTCATTTTCCGTGATGATTTTCTTGCGGACCAGCAATGTAATGAGTTCATGCAAGACTAACTGCACGTTGGCATTCGCCTCGATCGCTCCGGTCTCGGTTTCCGTCGCGGATGCCGCAGGCTCAGGGGCCTGTTCGCCGCTCAGATCGGCAATCCAGGAGCGCAATACGTCCTGATGCTCGCGCTTGATCTCGGTAAATGAGAGGCCCATTCCCATCGATACGTGCGCGTAGGCGACGACCGCCGCCGCCTCAAATTCGCGCGCGTCGCGCTTCATGTGGATTCTCACCACGGCGCCCACTGCGAAAGGAGAAAGCGTATCGATGTAGCATCCGCCGGCGCCCAGATCGGAGCAGCGGCCGCTCACGCGTGTTTGCGAGCGAAGTTCGTAGATCTCCGCGGCCGCCGTGAAGGGATATCGAACCTGCGCCCGTTTTTCGGGAGCTTCGCTTTTCGGCGGCTCTCCACGCAATGGCGCGGGAAACACGATCGGCGTGTCGGAGCGCTCGGACATTTTGCTCCCAAGGCGCAGTTCACACTTCTGCGCCGTCATCTAGTTGAATAAGGGATTCCGCGCACATTCCCGCGCGGAAATCGGAAGGGTGATTCCATTGTGGCTCGGGCGTGGATTGAGTGGCAAGGAGATACTGCGCGGGATGTGACGCAAACGCGAGGGGTCAGGAGGGTCCGATGCGCGGATCGGTGGCCGTCGCGACTCCGCCTTGCTTGTCGGCGCCGCGCAGGGTGCCGGACGAGTCCAGAAAAAATGATCGCCGCCCCGTCTTGCCGTAATCTTTGGGAGAGGAGGCCAGTGAGAAAGTCTCCGCTTTATTTGCGTCATCCTCCGGCAGGCCGCTGGCTGCGGGGTTAATGGTGTAGCGGATCGTGTACCCGTCCTTGTCACCGTTGGCCAGATTCGCATCGAGCAGACTGGCCGCTTCCGGTGAAACCCCGTTTGGCGGCGCGGGGCCGAGCAACGCAATCGTGTCCGGCAATTTCCCGTATGCGCGGCGGTAAGTGTCCAGCGCCGACGCCACGGAACGCAAATCGGCAATCGCCGCGTCTTCGCTTGCGTCCAGATCGGCTTGCTCCCATTGCTTCGCCATCGCGGGCACATCGAGCAGCATGAGTCCCACCGAAAGCAGCTTCCAGCTTCCGCCTTCGCGCACGAAACCAAACGTGATCTTGCGCGGGTCCTCTCCGGTAATCGGAATTTCCATCGGCACGTAAGCGAGATTTTCGCGCAGCTTCGTTTCGCCGAGACGCATTTCCGTGGTGTAGCTCGGGCTCTCGCAGCGCACGATCTTCTGGCCATTGGCATTGGTGGAAAGCAGCACCCTTCCCGGTTCTTCGAGCAGCACAAACCGCTTCATCATCGCCGTGCGTTGCGCGCCGGGAAGCGCCCGGAACGCGGTGGCGTTGTCCGCCGTCAGCGAAATTGCAAAAGCCGGGGAATCCTGACGGCAAGCGGCGGACAACGCGTCGGAAAGCGCTGTTTCAGGATTCGCCGCCGCTTGCTGCTGCTGTTGTGCGACCGCGCTCGTAGGGGAAAGCGCCGCGATTACCGCGAGCGCCAGTAGGACAGGCTTCAGCCTGTCTGGTTTTGATTTTGCGCAACGCGATAAAAAACCAGACAGGCTGAACAGGCTGCGGAAAAAAGGCCTTGTTCTGTCATTCTGAGCGAAGCGAAGAATCTCTCTTCGATTTAAGTATAGGAAAAGAAACAAGGAGAGATTCTTCGCTTCGCTCAGAATGACAGAGTTTTGAGTTTTTCCGCAGCCTGTGAAGCCTGTCCCACAGTTCTTCACCCAGCTCTTCACGATTTCGCTCCGCGCAATATTTCAGCGAGATTTTGCGTGAACTTGGATCGAGGCATGACGTCCTGGCACCCCGCGGCGCGTGCGCGTTCCGCCAAATCCGTCTGCACGTGGGATAGAAACGCGATCACGCGCCGCGGCTTGGCCTGCCCGTCCGCCGCGCCGTTCGCCGCACAAAGATGCTCGACGGCTTCGAGCGCCCCCTTCCGCGCGTTCAAGTCCACCAGGATGAGCGCCGACGGGCTCGCCGCCGCCGCTTTCAGGAGTTGCTCGCCGTTCGCCGCCGTTTCCAGTGTGACGCCGGTATGTTTCGCCGTCTCGTGCACCTTGGCCAGAAAAAATAAATCATCGATCAACGCAATTGCATCCGCCATGAATTTTGATCCTCACAATACTTCGCCTTCCCGATGTACCACGCGCGCCGCTGCAACACAAGCCGCAAGGATCAGCCCACGACTGAATTGTTTCCTCTAGGATGCCAAAACCAGCCCAGGCGTCTCCGGTTTTCTCTGTGCACCTCTGTGTCCTCTGTGTTGAGTTTTTGCTTTCTTTAAAGCCAGAAAAACTTTTAACACAGAGGACACGGAGGGTCACAGAGAAGAACGAACCGGGAGGCAGCCAGGATCGCTTCCGCAAGAGATCGAAATGAGTTACAAATGGTTCTGGTTATGAATTCGCTGGAACAAAAAATTCTAGCCGCCTTCGATGGGCCTGGCGCGCGCACGCGATCGCTAGCGGATTTGGGAGACCCCGCGACCGTGAAGGGCCTCGTGTCGCAACTGGCCGAGCGAGGCTGGCTGCGCGCCACCGAAGCGCCGGACACGTACGCGCGCACCGAAGACGGCCGCCTGCAACTCGCCGCGCCGCGCGACGTCACGATCTACTCGCGCCCCGGCTGCCACCTCTGCGAAGAGGCCAAGACGCAAATCGCTCCCATGCTGAAAGAGTTCGGCGCGCGCCTCACCGAAATCAACATCGACGAAGACCCGGAACTGCGCGCACGCTACGACTACGACGTCCCGGTCATTTTTCTCGGCGCGCGAAAAGCCGCCAAACACCGCGTCGATCTAGCGCAATTCCGCCGCCAGTTGCGCGACGCTTCCTCAGAATGACGCCACTGCGGCTTCTATCCGCGTGCAATACATCTATTTAGTGACCCGAGGTGGGTTTCACGCCGACGGTTTTGTCGGGATATCGCCTGCGCGGCCTTTTACGCGGTCGTAGACGGAGACCAGCGAGGTGGAGCCGAGGGCTTCGTTGTAGTACGTGGGGACGCCGAGGTGGGTTCTCAGCTCTTCGTTGAACTTGCGCATGTTGACGAGTTGTTCGGCGTGCGCGGGAAATTTTCTGCCGTCGTCGGTGAGCAGAAATTTTTGGTAGCCTGCGTCCCACAGGCGAACGAATTGGCCGTTCAGCAGGATGGTGGGGAGAATCGTCATCGTGTAGTGATCGTCGGAGGTGCGGCGGAATTCGGCGCCGCAGCCGTATTTTTCGACGCGCATCACGCCGCCCGTGCTGCTGACGACGAACCCTGAAGTCGACAAACTATCCATCAGCTTGGCCGGGAACTTGTCTTTCACATTCCACATAGAATTCAAGAATACGGGCGGCACGGTGGGGTGTAAAGGCAAAAGTCAACGGCATCAGTGCACTCTTCACTGCGCCTTAATTGTTAGGATGATTCACCGCTGAGTGAGATTTGGAAAAACTATGTGGGACGGATTTTTGTGGCACAGGCTTCAGCCTGTGGGGTTTGGTCCTTGCAAGGACTAACCTCCCACAGGCTGAAGCCTGGGCCACTCAGGGCCGGAAGCGGCTGTGTTTATGCTAAATTAGCTGAATACAATGGAGCCAGTCCGGCATCTATATGCGGGCGTGGCCTTTAGCTTGTCGAAAAGACCCTCGGCAGGGCTTGTGCGAGAGGGCAGAGAATACTGCGACACATGAACACGGCAAAGAAGCCTCTCTGGAGCGAAGCGTCGGCGAACGCGGGAACCATCGGCCGCAACGTGCTCGATTGTGTTGGGAATACGCCACTTCTGCGCCTTGAGCGACTCGGCCCGAATTATCCGAATGTGGAATTTTATGGCAAGGCGGAATGGTTCAATCCGGGCGGTTCGGTAAAGGATCGGCCCGCGCTGGAGATGATTCGCGAGGCGGAACGCTCGGGCAAACTGAAGCCGGGCCAGACCATCCTGGACGCGACCAGCGGAAATACCGGGATCGCCTACGCCATGATTGCCGCGGCGCTGGGCTATCGCGTCAAACTGTGTTTGCCGGCGAGCGCCAGCGAAGAGCGGAAGAAAATTCTCAAGGCTTTTGGCGCTGAGCTGGTCATCACGCCGGGAGATGAAGGCTCCGATGGAGCGATCTTGCGCGCGCGGAAAATTATTGCCGCGGAGCCGGGCAAATATTTTTATGTGGATCAGTACGGCAACGACTCCAATTGGCGCGCCCATTACAAAACCACGGCAAACGAAATTTGGGAACAGACAGCCGGGCGGATCACTCATTTCGTCGCCGGGCTCGGCACCAGCGGAACTTTTGTGGGCACGACGCGGCGCCTAAAGGAATTGAATCCGGCGATTCGCTGCATCAGCTTGCAGCCCGACGCTTCCTTTCATGGCCTCGAAGGTTGGAAGCACATGGCGACGGCGATTGTGCCCGCCATTTATGACGCGAAGCTTGCCGATGCCAACCTGGAAGTGGGGACAGAAGAGGCGTATCGCCTGGTCAAGCGGGCCGCGCGCGAAGAGGGATTGCTATTGAGCCCGAGCGCTGCTGCCGCTCTCGAAGGATGTTTTCAAGTGGCCGCTTCGCTCGGCCCGGACGAGCGCGCCGTCATCGTGACGATTTTCCCGGATTCAGGAACAAAATATTTGAGCGAGCGTTTCTGGGACGAAGTTTAGCAGGTTGCTGAGGAACGGGTAGTCGGGTTTAGTTTGTGTAGCGCCCGCCTTCAGGCGGGCATCTGGTGGCATCCAAAATGCCAACCTGAAGGTTGGCGCTACAATTGCTTTCAAAGAGAGACACTTCATGCTGCTGCTGGCGAAAAAATTGGAGCAGGAAATTCGCGATCACGGCGCGAAGGACTATCCGAACGAGTGTTGCGGCGCGATGCTCGGAACCGATGGCGATGCCGCGGGGCGGGAAGTGCGCGTGCTGTTTCCGCTCATCAACCGGCGCGACGATTCCCCCCGCAACCGGTTTTCGATTACGCCGGAAGATTTTCGCGCGGCCGAACGCGCTGCGACCGAGCGTGGACTCGACCTCCTGGGGTGGTATCATTCTCATCCGGACCATCCTGCTAGGCCGAGCGAATTCGATAGGGAACATGCCTGGCCGTGGTACAGCTATGTAATCGTGAGCGTGGACGCTGGCGTCCCCAAGGATTTGACGTCCTGGCAATTGGACGATGACCGCTCCAAGTTTCAGCCCGAAGTGGTTGTGCCGGAACGGGTTGCCGGCCAAGGGAAACAGGGCTGAGTTTCCGGCCTGAACCCTGAGTTGCTGTCCGCGCATCCGATGTAGTGGTTTGTTTGGCGGGACCCGCGCTTCGCTTGAAATGTAAGGCGCAACGGGCGAGCCGCAATCTGAATCCTGCAAGGGGGAAACGATCGTATGGCCGTAAAGGTTTTGATTCCGACGCCGCTCCGCCAATTTACAGGAAAGCAGTCCAGCATCGAGTGCAGCGCGGCCACGGTGGGTGAGGCGCTCGGCAGCCTGACGGGCACGTTTTCCGAGTTGAAGAAACATCTTTTTACCGACGAAGGAAAAATTCGCAGCTTCGTGAATGTGTACTTGAACGACGAGGATATCCGTTTCCTCGACAAGGAAAATACGCGCACCAAGGATGGCGACACGATCAGCATCGTGCCTTCCATCGCCGGCGGTTCCGCGGCTTGCGGAAAAATTAATTCTTTTTGTCAATCCGAGCGGAGCGAGGAATCTCTCCTCTCTTGGATCTAAACCAGAGAGAGATTCCTCGCTTCGCTCGGAATGACAATGTTTTGAGTTGTAAGAATTTATAGGAGAACGTCCGTGGCAATTCCGACTGACGCATTGCAGCAACAGGAAGTGAAGCTTTCCAAAGAAGAGGTGCAGCGCTATAGCCGCCACCTGATCATGCCGGAGGTGGGCATGGAGGGGCAGCTCAAGCTCAAGCGCGCCCGCGTGCTGACGATCGGCACGGGAGGCCTGGGCGCGCCGCTCGGCCTCTATCTAGCCGCCGCGGGCGTGGGACATCTGGGACTCGTGGATTTTGACGTTGTCGATTCCTCCAATCTCCAGCGCCAGGTGACGTTCACAACAGCGGACGTTGGAAAACCCAAGTCCGAGGCCGCGAAGGCGCGGCTTTCGGCGCTCAATCCGGCGATTGAAATCGTGTCGTACGAAACGCGGCTGACGAGCGACAACGCGCTTGAATTGTTCCGCGATTACGACATCATCGTCGATGGCACCGACAATTTTCCGACGCGTTTTCTGGTCAACGATGCGTGCGTGCTGCTCGGCAAACCGAATGTGTACGGTTCCATCTTCCGGTTTGAGGGGCAGGCGACGGTCTTTGGATACCCGGGCGGGCCGTGCTATCGCTGCTTGTATCCCGAACCGCCTCCGCCGGGGCTTGTGCCTTCGTGCGCGGAGGGCGGCGTGCTGGGCGTGCTGCCCGGAATCGTCGGCTCGATCCAGGCGATGGAAACCATCAAGCTGATTTTGGGCGCGGGAGAGCCGCTGGTTGGGCGTCTCCTGCTCTTCGACGCCCTGGCCATGCGCTTTCGGGAATTGAAGTTGAAGAGGAATCCGGATTGCCCAATGTGCGGCGATCACCGGACGATTACGAAACTGATCGACTATGAGGAATTCTGCGGAATTCGTGGCGAGGAGGCCCCTGCAATGACGGACGGCATACCGGAAATTACGGCAACGGAGTTAAAGGCGCGGCAGGATCGCGGCGAAAAAGTGTTCATCCTGGACGTGCGCGAGCCGCACGAATATCAGATCTGCAATTTAAATGGTAAGTTAATTCCGCTCGGAGATCTGCCGCGCCGCGTGAACGAGCTCGACAGTTCCGTCGAGATGGTGGTGCACTGCCGCAGCGGAAAGCGCTCGGCCGACGCCATTCATTTCCTGCAAACGGCCGGATTCAAGAAGCTGTGGAACCTGAAGGGCGGCGTCCTGGCGTGGGCGGACGAAGTCGATCCGCGGATGCCGAAATACTAAGAGAAAAATTCGGGCGACGCTTTTACTCTGAACCCTCGGCAAGTCCGGGACGGCGAGCCCGGCATACGGGAGCACAAATGCCACCGACAAAGATCACAGTTCGCAATGACGGGCCCTTGCGCGTTGAAGGGGAAGTCGAACTCGTCGATATGGAAGGCAAGCCGTACGGTCTTGCCGGCCGTACCGCAGTTGCGCTATGCCGCTGCGGCCATTCTGCAAGCAAACCCTTTTGCGATGGGTCTCACAAGACCGCAGGTTTTCAAGACAAGCAGGAAGCCCGAGATCTTCCGCCGCAGCCGCCTAAGGCCTAATCCACATTTCTCACGAGATTCGACCGCGGACACAGGTGATGCAACCCGGGAACGCCAATCTCCCGAGTGGCACTGCGGAAACCGCCAATCCGGAGATTGGCTTTCCCGGGATTAAAGCCAATGCCAGCAAGATTATAAATCACTAATCCTGCCCTCAATCCAGCGCCCCAATAGTGTCAAATTCGCCACTAGTGTGTGCCGAGTTGGGAAGGCCGCTGGAGTACTGGTTACATTCCTATCCATCCTCAGGGAACGGACTCCTCGCCTCTTTGCGACATCCATCGTGCCGAATCCGCAAGTCGTTTTCTTTCAACGACGTACAGAACTGGCCAGAACTTTTCTAAAAAGGCTCTGAACTTGCTCCTCTTTGTTACGCAGTAAGAAATGGGGCCCATGGGACTGCTCAACTGGGGGAGCGGTGAGTCTGCTGAATCAAATTCGGGCGTGGTGTTGGCGCCTTCGGTGGTTTCTCGGAATGATCGGCGCGGTCGCGTTTCTGGCGATGGCTGCCTGGTTGCGCCACCTTCCGTTTTCCTCTGAGCCCATACTCTATTCGTATCTTCAGATTGTTGGCAGCCTGCTTTGCTTCACGTATGCCGCGAATGCCCTGGTGCGGTTCCGCGGCACGCACGACCGCCTTACGCTGATCCTTGCCTTTGGATTCGTCCTTTCCGGCGCGATCGAAACAGCCGCGACATTCAACTTCTACGGCATTTTAGCTTCCGGCGCTTTAAGTCAGATGCACGTGCCTCTGGCGTGGATGGTGAGCCGGACGTTGCTGGCCATGGTGCTGATTGCTGCGCTCATTGTAGAGCGCCGCGTGCCGAACTCACGAGACCCTGGAAGAGAGATTGCGGTCTCGCTTCTCGTCGTCGTCGGCGTGGCGTATTTGACCAGTGTGGCCTATTTCGGGTCTCCCCTGGAACCGAGCATGCACCCGCGGGCCTTCCTTTCCCGGCCCGGGGATCTCCTGCCGGCGATCCTGTTCGGAATTGCCGCAATTGGGTTTGGCCGCAGATCGCTGCACCGTGCCTCCCCGGGCGACCGCGCATTTTCCCTGGCGCTGTGGATGAACGTGGGCTGCCATGTCCTGGCAACGCAATCCGAGAGGTTGCTCGATGCGCCGTTCACGATGGCCCAGATCTTGAAGGTGGGCAGCTATGCCATCGTCCTGGGCGGGGCGCTGCTGGACAACGCGCGATTGTTCGATCAAGTCCGGCAACTCGCTGTGACGGACTCTCTGACCGGCCTTTCGAACTACCGCACTCTGATCAACGTCATGGAAACGGAAATTCAGCGCTCGCACCGCACCGGGCGCCCATTCGCCATTCTCTTGTTCGATCTGGACGGCTTGAAAACCATCAACGACCAGCACGGGCACCTGGTCGGCAGCCACGCCATCTGCCGCCTGGCCAGCGTCCTGCGGATGCATTCCCGCTCGATGGACACCGCTGCGCGATATGGCGGCGATGAATTTGCCGTGGTGCTGCCGGAAGCGGGCCAGGAAGCGGCCGCCTCGGTGAGCCGGCGCATTTGCGAGCGCCTGGCGAAGGACGGCGAATTTCCGCAAGTCACGGTGAGCGTCGGCGCCGCCGTTTACCCGCGGGACGGGGAAACGATAGAGACACTGTTCAATACCGCGGACAAAGCCCTCTACGGCATGAAACGCAGGCCGGATGGGATTCGGGCGCTGGCCCGCATCGCGGCCTGTCTGTAGAGCAAACGAGTGCGGGTCCGCCGCGGCGAAGAGACCGCGGAATTACTGAGGGAAACGATGCCGCAAGTATTCGATATCGAACGGCTTGAAAAAAGGATTCCGATGACCGTGGCAGTCCATATTTCCGGGCACGAATCGGCCTCCGCCGTGGAGACGACGTTCACCGAGGACGTCAGTTCACGCGGGGCGCGGGTTCCGAGCATCCGCCGCTGGCGGCCCAACGACACGCTGAACATTGAGTCGTTGCCCGGCGATTTCCGCGCCCTGGCGCGCGTGGCCTACTGCCGCCCGCACCCGGAAGGGTATGTCATCGGACTTGAGTTCCTAGAGCCCAGTGGCCGGTGGGTGGTTAACGCCCCAGTCGGCTCAGGGAAACCGCTGCAAGGATAGGAGGGACACGCGAAGGCAAACAACTGGCGTATTGTATTACCCAGAAGCGCTTGACATTCCGCGGGAACGGGATGGCAAGCGCTTTTGGCATTTGTAGGAGAATGCGTGACCGGTGACTCGTGACTGGTGAATCGTAATTCGTGACAGTCGTGGAAGTGGAACTGGCGGCTCGTGATTGGGGATAGAGGCCAGGTTGTTCCGGACACCAGTCACCAATCACTGGTCACCAGTCACATGAAGTTCGTACAGGCGGAGCGTCTCCCCCACCATTAGATTTGCGGAAAAGCGCGTCATGATTGTTTCGCGGGCGGCGCTGCCGAGCCGGGTTGCATCATCGCGGCGCGCGACGAGCTGTGTGATGGCGGATGAAAACGCAACTGGATCGAGATCCTTCACTAGCAAACCGTTCTTCCCCTCTTCTACGACTTCGGGAACTCCTCCGCGCGCGATTGCCACGACGGGCAAGGCGTGCGCCATTGCTGCGAGCAGGGCGCTCCCCAAGGGTTCTTCGTGGGAGGGAAATGCGAAGATGTCCATTGCCGCAAACATGATCTCGATATCGGTGCCTGGGGACAGGAATTTTACCGCGTCGGCAATGTGAAGCTGCCGCGCGCGATCTTGCAGCTTCGGCAATTCCGGGCCTTCACCGCGAAGGAGCAGCACGCAAACCGGGAATTGCGCGCGCATTTTTGCAAAGGCATCGAGCAGGAGCGCATGACCTTTCTCCGGCACGAAGGCCGCGACATTTCCAATGCAGGGAATTTCTCGCGGGATTCCAAGCTGGTTGCGGGCACTTTCGCGTTGGGATTGAGAAATCTCCGGCGGGATTTGCACGCCGTCGTAAATCACCGAAACGCGGTCCGCAGGGAGCCCGCATTGAATCACGGACCGCTCCACGAAATGAGAAACGGCAACGACGCGCGCCGCGACACGGTATCGCGCCAGAGAAAAATGGCCTCTGGAAAGGGGAAGCGCGATTCTTCTGGAGACAACCATCGGCACAGCGCGATGGGCTCGTGCCACCCATGCGGAGCTTAGCGCGTGAGGCTCATTCGCATGGACGAGATCAAGCCGGTGTTCGCGCACCAACTTGCGGATTTGCCACGCAGCCGTGAACCGGCGCCGATCCGGATCGGCAACATGCACGGGCGCGCCAGTTTCCTTCGCGCGCGATGCCAGGATTGAATCGCGAACCGCGATCAATTCCGGACCGTGGCCGCGTTCGCGCAGGCCCTGCAGAAGGAGCAAAGCCTGATGCTGCCCTCCGCGATATTCGCGGCCGAGGTCGACAATGAGCGGGCGCACGCTCAGGCCTCGCCGGGACTTGGCCAGGACCGGTGCGCTAGCTTTTCCCCGGCAAGGAGCCGGCCCAGCTTGCGGAATTTGAGATAAATATATTTCCCGGAGAGCCAGGCGATCAGCCAGCCGCGGCGCCCGTCCAGAACGCCGAGCTGAAGCACCAGTCGTTGGAAGACCGTCCACGGCGAGGCAAAAATCATCGCGGCGCGCCAGCTCTTGCGCCCGCGCGCGAACATATCTTCCGCGGCCAGCGTCGACATCGCATCGAGTTTCGCCCGGTGCTCGGCGACGGACGTGATCGTGTAATGGAACAGGTGGCCCTTCAAGCGGCCCGCGGGGCCTTCCAGGTGGACACGCTCGTGCAGGGCGCTGACAAACTTGCCTTTGTCGCGGCGAAAGAGGAGCAACTTGAATTCAGGATACCAGCCGGAATGGCGGATCCATGCGCCGAGATAATTCGTCAACAGGAGAATTTCGTAGCCGTTATTTCCGGGAGATTCCTGCTTCCACGCAAGCATCGAGGAGCGCAGGTCAGGGCTCAATTCATGGTCGCAGTCGATGGAAAGTATCCAGTCGTTCGAGGAAAGGGACGCGGCGTAGTTCTTTTGATCGGCAAAGCTGTCCAGTTTGCGCGCAAAGACGCGAGCGCCAAAGGTGCGAGCGATCTCGCAGGTCCGGTCCGTGGAACCCGAGTCCACGAGAATGATTTCGTCGGCAATTCCCGCAAGCGATGCGAGCGCCCGTGGCAGGTCCAGTTCCTCGTTGTACGAAATCAGAATCGCAGTCAGAGCGGGCATCGGAAATCCAACCGGGTACGGTAACACGAAACGCGGCAGGCGTGAGGTTTAGTGGCACAGGCTTCAGCCTGTGGGGGTAGTTCTTGCAGGACTAAAACCCACCGGCTGAAGCCTGTGCTACTAAAACCATCGGCGTTACCGTACGGTGGCTAGCTTTGGCGTGACGCTGACCAGGATGACCGAAGTGCCGATGCGGAATTCGGAGAGGTGTTTCAGCTCCGCGACGCGGACGCGTTCGTCGGCGAAGTACGTGCCATTGGTCGAATCCATATCGCGCAGGCGAATGACGTCGCCCTTGATTTCGATGGCACAATGCCAGCGCGAAATTTCCTTGTCATTGATGACGATATCGGCGTCGGCTCTTCCCAAGACGACGCGGGGTTTCTCCACCGGATAGACAAGGCCGCGGGAGGGACCTGCGATCACCGAAAGGGCAATCGCCTTTCCGCTGGGCAATTGCAGGGAACTTGCTTCGTTGCCGGCGCCTCCGGCAAGCCAGGGCGCGCCGGCGCTGCGGGCAAATCCCGGCAGGGGCGTCAGGACCTGAGTCGCATCGGGACTGGGTCCAAGTTCGATCACTGTGTTTTTCCCGCATTTGGCACACTGAAATTGCACGCGAGGGAGACCCACCAATTGCGCGTCTGGAAGGGAATGCTGGGCGCCACAACTCGAGCAAGCGGCTTTCATCGGATCCTGCGGATTCGGACTCCACCGTTAGGTTGAATGCACCGGCCCGACCGGGGCGTGATGCCACGTCATGATCGGTTCCTGGTCTAATTTAGCACGCCTATTTCGCGCTCAACGGAGAGTTCGCGCGCGATGTTTCGACATGGGAACTATCCCCGTATAAGACTGATTTCCAAGGGGTTTTCTAGGGCGGCTTTGGACGTTCGAGTCGAATTTGAACGGTGCGGCTTCCGCGCAGATTTTATCCACGCCTACTGGCGAAGTAGCGCGCGAATTTTCGTCCTACTGCACGAAACCCACGTTGGGGACGGGGGTCGGCTCGGGGACATCGCGGATGGGGCCGAACTGCATCTCGTAGCGCCTGACATTTTCTTCGAGCGCGCGCAAGATTCGTTTGGCGTGCGCCGGGCTGACGATCACGCTCGAAACCAGCTTGCCCTGCGGCACATTCGGAAACACGTAGATGAAATGCACCGTGAATTCTTCCGCCGTGTGATGAAACATCACCAGATTGGAAAATTGCCCGACCAATTCCTTTTCGTCCGCCTTGATCTGAACTTGTACCTGCTCGCCACCCGCTTGCGCCATGAATTCCTCCGTTGACGGAAACCGTTTCCGGCTCGCTGTGGACGCGCGCCGTGAACGGCGAACCGTTCCATTTCCGACACTACCATATTCCCCGGGACCGCGGCACGAGCAACGTGCGTGCCGGTTTCGCCGGTTTTGTAGCGCCGGCGTCTCGCCGGCTCTCTTGCAATTCCACGAGATAAGAGAAATTGCCGGCGGGACGCCGGCGCTACGATGCGCCTTTCAGATTTTCCAGCACATCCGATCGGCATAACGATTGACTCGCCGTGGCATTAATGCTAGTTTATTTGAGATATTTATCTAGGTTAACTATGGCTTTGCCCCCTCTAACTTCTGACTCCGCTGACGCGATTTCGGGCGCCAGGAATCCGAACGAAGCAGCCCTGGGTCAGCAAACCATCCTTCAGCCGCGAGCCAGTTCGCCTTCGCTTCCGGAGTCCTACCGCAGCGTTCCGATCCTAGCCGGCGCATCCTTTTTTCGGAAAATGATTGCGTTTGCCGGGCCCGGCTACCTGGTGGCTGTCGGTTACATGGATCCCGGGAACTGGGCGACGGACCTCGGGGGCGGCTCGCGGTATGGATACACGCTCCTCAGCGCCGTGCTGATTTCGAGCCTCATGGCCATTTTTCTCCAGGCGCTTTCCGCGAAGCTCGGAATTGCAACGGGCCGCGATCTCGCGCAGGCTTGCCGCGAGCATTATTCGCGCCGGACGACAGCCGTTCTTTGGGTGCTCTGCGAAATTGCGATTGCGGCCTGCGATCTGGCGGAAGTGCTCGGGTCGGCGGTGGCGCTGAAGCTGCTGTTCGGACTGCCGCTGCTCGCGGGCGTGTTGCTGACAGGATTTGATGTGCTGCTGGTTCTGGCGTTGCAAGGGCGCGGTTTCCGGGTGCTCGAGACGCTGGTCATTACCCTGATCATGACGATTGGCGCGTGTTTCGCGTATGAAATTTTCTTTGCGCGCCCTCTCTGGATCGAGGCGGCGCGAGGATTTATTCCGACGTTCCAGATCCTGAAGGACCGCGAGATGCTCTATCTTGCGATCGGCATTTTGGGCGCCACGGTGATGCCGCACAATTTGTATCTCCATTCCAGCATCGTGCAAACGCGCGCCTTCGCCTTGAATGCGGTGGGAAAACGCGAAGCGATCCGCTTTGCCACGCTCGATTCCACGCTGGCGCTTGGATTTTCGCTCTTCATCAACGCGGCCATTCTGGTTCTGGGCGCCGCGGCGTTTCACGTGCGCGGCATGAACGACGTGGCGGACATCAGCCAGGCCTACCAACTGCTGACGCCGGTGCTGGGCGTAAGTTTCGCCAGCGTGCTCTTTGCCGGGGCGCTGCTGTGCTCGGGACAGAATTCCACGCTCACGGGGACGCTCGCCGGGCAAATCGTCATGGAGGGATTCCTTCATTGGCGGCTAAAGCCCTGGCTGCGGCGCTTGATTACGCGGTCGATGGCCATTATTCCGGCCGCGATCGTGATCGGCGTCATGGGCGAGAGCCATGCGACTTCGCTTTTGATCCTGAGCCAGGTGGTTTTGAGCTTTCAGTTGCCGTTTGCGGTCGTGCCCTTGATTCAATTTACAGGCGACCGCTCCAAAATGGGCGAATTCACGAATGGCCCCATCACGGCGATTTTCGGCTGGTTCCTGGCTGCGGCCATCATCGTCCTCAACGCGGCGCTGCTCTGGCTCACGTTCGGCGGGAAGCTTTGAGTAGGACAGGCTTCAGCCTGTCGGGTTTCGGTTTGCAGTCCAAGTTCAAAAGCGACAGACTGAAGTCTGTCCTACCAGTGCTTTAGCAGGTGAAATCTGTGCTGTCTTGTGGCAGAATTTTTGATGCCTCGCCAAATCTCGGTTCAATTGGAGACATCGGAATGAGTGGATTCAACAAGGGAGCTTCTTTGTGGCTGGCGCGCGCGACCGGCGCTTGCCTCGTGCTTGGAATGTGCATTTTTGCGTTTGAACGTGTGGCAGCACAGGAAGCACCGCCGCCCGTGCCGTGGGTTGCGCCGGATGACGCAAAGAAGGTGAAGAATCCCTTCCCGCCCACTCCGGAAACCTTGGCTGACGCGGAGCAGCTCTTTACGGATAATTGCGTGCTTTGCCACGGCGAAAAGGGCATGGGAGACGGTCCCGGCGCCAAGACCATCAAGATCAAGCCGGCGAACTTCACCGATGAGAAGCTGATGGCGGCGGAGACAGATGGATCGCTGTTCTGGAAAATGTCGAATGGCCGCGGTCCGATGCCTTCCTGGAAAGATACTCTGACGGACAAGGAACGCTGGGAACTCGTGGGCTTCATCCGCAAGCTTACGAAAGACGCCGCGAAGAAGTAACAAACAGAGCGAGACCGAAAAACGAGGGCGCGGCATCCGCGAGATTCCCCGAAGATCGCAGCCGCGCCCGGAATTTCTCTCTTACTTGACCGCTGCCAGAGCCTGCCCGACTTCCTTCATGTCCGGCACCACCGGAATATCGTAATTCTTGAACCAGGCGATTTTTCCCGCCTTGTTGATGATGGCGATGGCCCGGCCCGTGATCCCTTTTTCCGGAAGATAGACACCGAATCTTTCCGCCACGGCTCCCCGGGGATGAAAATCAGCAAGGAGCGGGTAGGTGATTCCCATTTTTTCGGCAAATGCCTTGTGCGCCCACGCGCTATCGACGCTCAGGCCGAGAACTTGCGCGTCGAGCTTTTCAAATTGTTTCAAATCATTGACGAAGCAGGCGTGCTCGTTCGTGCAGATGGGGCTGAAATCGAGCGGATAAAAAATGAGTACGACGTTGCGCTTGCCCGCATAATCGGAAAGCTTGATTTCCTTTTGCGATTGGTCTTTCAAGGTGAAGTCGGGAGCGGGCTGTCCTACGGCAATCGGCATGAAGCCTCCTAGGATTTGAAAAAATGATTTGCAAGTCTCGCAGGCGTCAGGGCACGAGGCCCAAGTCGCGGCGGCGGACGATGTTTTTTAGTAGCACAGACTTCAGTCTGTGGGGGTTAGTCCTTGCGAGGTCTAAAATCCACAGACTGAAGTCTGTGCTACTCAACCCCCATGATAGCGGATTTTTTCGAGCGCTGTCCCGGTTTCTGGTAACATCGCCGCGATATGGCGCGCATCGACATGGACCAGGCCTATCCGGGTATTTCGATTCGTCCGGGTTCGCGCACCTTGTGGGCGCGGCTGATGCGCTGGCCCGCCGAGTGCATCCATTTGGAACACGGACACCACTGGATGGCCACGTTTATCCCGGACACGCTGTACCTTCGCGGCAAAGCCAGGCTGCGCCGCAATCCGGCGCGGCCGGAAGTTTCGGTCTGCTTCGATTGCCTGACCGGCCTGCTGGAGCCGGAGCTGGCGGCTTGCCCAAGCCGCGTGGTCGCGTTTGAACCGGACGGCGAGAATTTTACGCAATATTTTTTCCTGGGCCGGGATGATTTCGCTGCCGCGGGCCTGCGCTCCGAAGTCGCCGCCGCGATCCTGACGCGCCTCGAAGAACTGGACGGCGAGTGCAGCGATTGCGGCAGGCCGGCAACCTGGCTGTGGATTTCGCGGCGGGAAGTTTCCAGCCTGGACCAGACGGAGCGGATTCTGGCTTCGCCCGGCGCGCTCTTCTGCGCCAAGCACGGAGCCGCGAAATTGTGCGAGGCCCTGGGGCAAGTGGAAGAGGCGAATCTATTTTACGTCAATGCGCCGTACGGAGATTCCGGGGCGTACGTCTGGATCTGAAGCCATGACATTGCGGATAAATTATTCTTGGTTGTCATTCCGAACGAAGTGAGGAATCTCTCCGGGTCTGAAAACTAAGAGACGGAGAGATTCCTCGGCACGCAGCGTGCCTCGGAATGACAAAATATTGCGTTTCGGGTCGTTAAGTCCATGACGCTGCAACAAATTGTCGAGAAATATCTGGCCATCGCCGGCGGCTATGCTTTTCTTGCGCCTCTGGCGGATTTTGGGCTCTCCAAGAGCGCCGCCGAAGGCATCTTCAGCGCCTTTGACGAGGATTACCACATCAGCCGCTTCATGCATTTCAGCCAGGTTTCTGGCCCCGCCTACAATATTAACGGTTTCGAGCAGACCCACATTTCGATCGATGCGGATATTCAGTCCATTTTGTGAGTAGGACAGGCTTCAGCCTGTCTGGTTTTGAATTTTGCGCGAACAAAAGTCCGCCGTTAAGAAATCATTTTGAACTTGAGTTTTACGCTGCGAGGGTTATGGGTATACGCAGCGTGAACAGGATGGCGCAGAAAAAGGCGCGCAAAAAATAAGGCAGCCCCCTCAGGAAGCGGAGTAGCTGCCTGAGATTGAAACCTGCGGCTGCGAGCAATGCGTTGCAGCGATCTCCGGTGCGTCCCTTCAACCAGTTGCGGCCTAACAGCCCATCGTTTTTCGCGTGCCCGATGATCGGTTCGACCACCGCGCGGCGTTTCAACCAACGTTTGATTTTATCCGTGACACCTCGTCTCTGCCCGGTGATGTAGACCGCCGTGTGTGGATGACCCGTGAGCCGGTGCCCTTTATATCCCTGGTCCACCGCGACGCGCAGCGGGCTGCGGCCCACGATTTCCCGCACATCGTCCAGCGCCTGCTTCAGCGTGTGACCATCGTACGGATTGCCGTGCAACGCGCGCGCCTGCAAAATGAAATGGCCGCCCTTGGCCGGATGCAGATTCGTGGCGATGGAAACTTTGCAGCCGAATTCGTACGGCGCGCGCGCTTTGCCTTTGCTGATGCATTCGGTTTCCGGCGCGTGCCAGGAATAAACGTAATCTCGATCACCGCGCTGCTGGTGCGCAATGCGCCAAGCGCGTCCCAGCGTGTATTCCAGCCGCTCGACGGACGATTCGGCCAGCGCGGGCAGCGCCGCCATCTTGCGGCGCACGTCGCGGATCAGCCGCCGCAGGCGCACCCGCAGAAATTTCACCTGCCGCTTGGCGCGTCTCTTCTGCTGCGCGTGCAGGTATCGCCCCGTCTTCATCGCCGCTCTCCGCGCCACGCGCACATACGATTGCCGCAAGCGCAGTCCCGTTTTTTTCGCTTGCCGGCCCAACCGCTCGATCGCCGTCAGCAGCAGTCCGTGTTCGGTCGGATGCGCAATCGCTTTTTCCTGCACCGTCGTATCCACCGCCACCGCTTCGGTGGCCCGCACATTCAGCGCCCCGCCCCGATAGGCCGCGGCCAGCGTCTCCTGCAACAACGTCTCCAGCGCCTCCTCCCCCACTCGTTTGCGAAAATGCGTCATCCCCGATCGCTCCAGCGGAAAGGCGTGCTGAAAATATTCTTCCCCGCAAAAATATTGCATGTACGGATCCCGCTCCCACCGCTCGCACACCGCTTCGTCTGACAATCCCTCAATATGTTTCAGCAAATGCAGCCCCACCACCAGACGGATCGGCAGCCCCGGACGTCCCGCCTCGCGATAGTACGGCGCAAAATGTATTTCCAGCCGCCCCCAGTCGATCAATTCGCCCAGCCGCACCAGCTCATGTCCCAGATTGATGATGTTCCTCAGCTTGGCCCGAAACAGTTCCTGCGTCCCGCTGTCCTGCGCTTTGGGTCTCGGTTTCATCCCTGCTCCCCAAAATAAAATTGCAAGATTTCGGCACTCATCCTGCCGAAACCTTGCAATCTCTCCACACAAAAATCAACAAAAATCGACAGAACAAATGCGGATTTATTCAATTTTTAACGGGGGACAACAAAAGGCAGACAGGCTGAAGCCTGTCCTACGAATGCCGCCGCCAGAGCCAATAGCCGAGGCCGCAGACGAGAAGGATCGGAAGCGCGCTCATGACCAGCGTCATTCCGAAGTAGGTTCCGGCGGTCTTGGGGTCGCCTACCATGCAGGCGGGGCACGCCCATGCTGCGGCGGGGATCAGCGAAGCTCCAACTGCGGCGATGAGGAAACGCACTGCAAAATTTAATCTACGCATAAGACCTCACAAATATACGCGCAAGTAGATCACCGGCCACAGCAGGACGACAAAATACCAGAACACCTGCGTGGCCGCGAACGTGGATGGAGCGAGCGTGCCGCGGCGCATCGGGAAATAGATTGCAGTCAGGACGGCGATGGCGACCACGGCGTGGAGCGCGTGCGCGCCAACGATCAGGTAGAAAAACGCGCCGTGGGCGCTGGAAGTCATCGTCAGGCCCTCGCGGAGAAGCGCCACCCATTCCACTCCTTGCAGCAGCACGAAGGCCATTCCCGTGGCGATGGCGCCTGCCAGATAGGGACGCGCCTTTTCGTAGCCGGCGCGCGCGCGGCGGTTGGCGACAAACAACAGCGCGCCGCTGAGAAGCAGAATTGCCGTGTTGAACGCAGTTCGTTCCACCGGGAGGCGCGGCTGGCCGGCGGGAGGCCACACGCCGCCCGGCACCGTGGCGCGCGCGATGGTGTGGGCGCTCATCAAGGCCGCGAAGAACATGATTTCAGCGACGACGAAAATGATCATGGCCAGGACGGAGTTGGGCAGGCGGTTCCCATTATCGGGCGCGCGATGAGCCATTCGAGATTCGATCGTGGCGGTTGGGCTACTCATTTTTGATTGCCGCGCCAGTGCCGGATTGCACGGATTGACCAGCCGGATTCTTGTTCCAATTCTCGCCGCTGTGCTTCATCACGTCGGGGGCTACCCCCGCGAACAAAATCGCGATGAAGAGGAGGCACATGACTAACAGATACGGCACCCAGCGCTTTTCAACGGTGACGTGCATGAAATTCTTGGCGACCAGATACGCCTTGACCAGCGCGACTCCGAAGGCGGCGATGAGGAGCACGACACGAACATGGGACATGGAGCCGAGAACGCTCACGATGAGCAGCGCCACGAGGATGGCCCAGATCTTGACGTAGTTGGGATGATGAACGTGAGCTTCAGTCGTCATTTTTCCTCGTCATCCTCCCAACTTGAGGTTCCTCACCGGGCGATGTACAGCAACGGGAATAGGAAAATCCAAACGATGTCGACGAAGTGCCAGTACAGCCCGATACATTCCACGCGCTGCAATTCCTGATTTTTCGCCGCGTCCGCCGCAACGATCAACATGATGATCATTCCCGCGAGGACGTGAAGGCCGTGCAGCCCGGCCAGCGTGTAATAGAACGACCAGAATCCGCCCGAGGAAAGCACGAAGCCTTCGCGGATGTCGATGGTCCACTCATATCCCTTCACGCAGAGGAAGATCAATCCGCCGAGCGAAGTCAGGCGAAGCAATTTCGCGGCCTTGGGACCGTCGTGCGCGTCCGCGGCCTTGTGAGCCAGCACGGCGAATAAACTCGACGTGAGCAGCACGAACGTATTGAACGCTCCCGCCCAGGTCAGCGTATGCGAAGCGGACTCCGCCCATTCCGGGTGCCCGATCCGGTGCATGATGTAGGAAGCGAGCAGGCCGCCGAAGATCACGATTTCCGAGGCGATCACCCACCAGGTAATCAGCCGCGCGGTCGGAATTCCCGTGGCGCTTCGAGTATTCGCAATTGGCTTGGCGCTTGCGCTCATGAGTCCATTTCTCCGACGGCCCTACTCGGGAACGTTCTGCGGCAAAAAATCATCCGCGCAGCCCGGCAACCCATATTCGTAAGGGCCGCGATACACGGTCGGCATTTCGGCAAAATTTCCGTGCGGCGGCGGCGAAGGAACCGTCCACTCGAGCGTGGTGGACCGCCACGGATTCGCTCCGGCGCTCTTGCCGCTGCGCAGGCTCCAGATGAAATTGAACAAAAAGACGAATTGGAAAGACAGCATGAAAAGCAGCGCGATCGTGGAAGTGGTGCGCAGATGCTGCAGCGCGGGCCGCGACTGCTCCGCGAACTGGGCGTAATTGTAAACGCGCCGCTGGTCGCCGGCGATTCCGGTAATGAACAGCGGAATGAAAATCACGTTGAAGGGAATGACCGTGCCCCAGAAATGAATTTTTCCGAGCGTCTCATTGAGCATGCGGCCGAACATTTTGGGATACCAGAACGTCAGCCCGGCAAACACGGCGATGATCGCGATGGGCACGAAAGTGTAATGGAAATGCGCGATCAAAAAATACGTATCGTGCAGATAAATGTCCGTGCCGGAGGAGCCCAGGAAAATTCCCGTCACGCCGCCGATCATGAACTCCGCAATAAATGCCAAGGCCCAAAGCATGGGCGTGTCCAGATGGATCGAACCGCCGTACAGCGTTGCGATGTACAGGAATACCATTTCCGTGACAGGGACGGAAATCAGCAGCGTCGTGATCGAAAAAATATTGGCCATGCGCGGGTCGATCCCCGCCACGAATTGGTGGTGCGCCCACACGACGAAGCTCAGGAAACCCACGGCCCACGTCGTGTAGAGGACGGTCTTGTAGCCGAAAATTTTCTTGCGGGAAAACACCGCGATGATTTCCGCCACAATCCCCATGGCCGGAAGCAATACGACGTACACCTCGGGATGGCCGAAGAACCAGAACAAGTGCTGCCATAAAAGCGGGTCGCCGCCGCGCGTGGGATCGTAGAAGCCGGTGGACATCGTCTGGTCAAACAGAAGCATGACCGCGCCGGCGATCAAGGGGCCCGCGGAAGCCATGAAGATGATGTTCGCCAGAACGATCATCCAGATCAGGATCGGGATGTCGTACATTTTCATGCCCGGCGCCCGGCTGTTCATCACGGTAACCGTGAAGTTGATGCCGCCCAGCAAGAACGCGACGAATTCCAGCGCGACCGCGAGCAGCCAAAGCGTGGCGCCAATCGGGGTCAAGTTATAGGCGCCGCTGGCGGACAGCGGAGGATACGCGGTCCAGGCGCCGCCAAACGGGCCGCCCTTCACCAAAAAAGAAGAGAGCAGAACGAGAGCGCTCAACAGGAAAATCTGATAGGAAAGGCGATTGATCCGCGGAAACGCCATATCGTCGCAGCCGACCATCAGCGGGATCAGAAAATTTCCGAATGCGGCGATGAGCACGGGCATGGCCACCCAGAAAATCATGATGCTGCCGTGCATGGTGACGAGCGCGTTGTACCTGCCCGGCGTAACGATCCCGTACCCGGGAACGTACTGATTGGGAAAGCCCAGCTGCATGCGGAAGACGTACGCGAAATAGCCGCCGATCATGGCCATCGCCATCCCGGTGAACAAATACTGCATGGCGATCATCTTGTGATCGGTGGACCAGAAGTATTTCTGAAAAATTCCCGGCTCGGCGTGTTGAACTTCCGTGCTCATCGCCGCACCTCCGCCATCGTCGCCAGGCCTTCGCTGGCGGACGCGGGAATAGCCGGCTGCTCGGCCACGGCCGGGCTCGAATTGCGCATCAGCCAGGCGGCGTGGTCCTGCGGCGTATCGACAATAATGCGGCCCGCCATCAATGCGTGGCCGATGCCGCACATCTGCGTGCATTGAATGTCGTATGTGCCGACGCGATTGGGGCGAAACCATCCAGTGATGGTGCGGCCGGGCAAGGCATCTTGTTTGAGGCGGAATGCCGGAATGGCAAAACTGTGAACCACGTCTCGCGACATCAGCTCGAAGTGGTACGTGGTATTCACCACCACATGCAGTTCGCCCACGGTGCGAATATCATCGGCCGTATCCAATATTCCATCAGGACCCGGCAGTTGGAAGCTCCAGGCCCATTGCTGGCCGATGACGCGCACCGTCTCGTCGGGAGGAGGCAGGACCTGCTTGATGTTGTACCAGACCATGATCGCGGGCACGATGATGACGATGTCGCAAAGGATGACGAGAACGTGTGGAATCGTAATCCATCGCTTCAGATGTTTCTCTTCTCCCGTGATGTACTCCGTTGGGCGGCCGTCCTTGGCGCGAAACTTGAAGATCAGCCAAAACATCACGGCTTCCGCGACGAATCAGCCAAAACCCAACCAGCACCGCGATCAATAGGAATTGATAATCGATCCAATGTGCGTAGGTCGATGCTGCCGTTGTATACCGCTCCAGCATTGGGGCTCCAGCTACCGGATTAGAATCAATACTCCCGCGACAAAAGCCAACGTGGAAAGCGCGATGGTCCAAAAAACAGTCTTGGCCACTTGATCCGGCGATGGCTCGGCGTGATCCATGGATTGGTTGTCTCCCGTCATTCGGGCCTAGGGTTTCAGCGTCTCGGCGTAGGCGACGACATTCCGGATCGCATCTTCATCAGGAAGCGCCCGCGCCATGGGGCGCATCAATCGGCCCTCGCGATCCTTGGGATTCGTGCCGCGAACGCCGCTCCTGAATTTTCGCAGCTCGGTGGCGAGGTACCAGTCGTCCACTCCGGCAATCCGCGGGGCGCCCAGGTCCTGATTCCCGGCGCCATTGTCGCCATGGCAGGCCGCGCAAGTCGCGTACAGCGTCGCTCCGGCTTTTGGATCACCAGGGAGCGATGAGGCGTGCGGAACCGCAGGCAGAGTCTCCACGTAATGAGCCACAGCCTTCACATCTTCCTCGGACGTCAAGCTGAGCGCCATCGGGCGCATGCGCATGCCTTCGACGTCGCTAAAATGCATGCCGCGAACTCCGGCGCGAAATTTGTCGAGCTCTCTTTCGACGTACCACCCTTTCATCCCGGCAATGTTCGGCGCGCCAACCGCGGGATTTCCCGATCCGTCTGAGTTGTGGCAGGGGACGCAAGTCTCGAAGACTTCCTGGCCCCGAGTGGCGGCATCCGTAGTGCCGAGGCGGCAACCGGAGAGACTCAACCCGCCGATCAAGACCAGCAAGGACCAGAATGCGAATCGAAGGGGAACGGATGTTTGATTTTTGCGCATGCTCAATCGCAAAGAGTCAGCAAGCCGCGGATATTAGCAGTGGAAAAAAACAAAAACAAGCTGAACTTGCATTAAACGCGGACTTAACATCGGCAGATTCGCTAACCATGTTTCAGATTGAAACGGCTTCGTTTGATTCGCAGTCACATTCGGTGACAAGCGGTCACTAATGCAGAGGTTATTTGCGAACGACGGGGACGCCCTGAAGTCGCTCGCCCAGGCGATTGTGTTCCTCGCGAATTTCTTCCGGCAAGCGATCGCCGAATTTCTTGAAGAATTCTCCGACGTCGGCATGTTCCTTGGCCCAGTCGGCGGGCTCGACGCGCAATAATTCATTCATGGTTTCGCGGGACACGTTGATGCCGTCGAGAGTAATCGCGTTTGCCGTGGGAACGGCGCCAATGGGAGTTTCCGTCGCAGCGGCCTTTCCTTCGATCCGCTCGAGCATCCACTTCAGGACGCGCGCATTATCGCCATAACCCGGCCACAGGAATTTTCCATCGGCGCCCTTGCGGAACCAATTCACATGAAAAATCTTCGGTGGATGAGGGATCTTCTTCCCCATTTCGAGCCAGTGCCCGAAATAGTCGCCCATGTTGTAACCACAGAAGGGCAGCATGGCCATCGGGTCGCGCCGTGGGACGCCCAC
Source organism: uncultured Acidobacteriota bacterium (assembly GCA_963832265.1). Classification (GTDB taxonomy): domain Bacteria; phylum Acidobacteriota; class Terriglobia; order Acidiferrales; family UBA7541; genus Palsa-360. The sequence goes on along the minus strand of CAWHTN010000017.1, from coordinate 502,496 downwards.
TTGGCCGGTGATCGCCGCGGTCGTTTCCGACGCCATCGTCGCGGCGACGTAAACGCCGTGCTGCCAGTTCCTCGCTTCGTACACCAGGGGAGCCAGACGCGCGCGGCGGCCGCCAAAAATGAATGCGGAGATGGGCACTCCGGCCGGATCTTCCCAGTGCGGAGAAATCGAAGGCGCCTGAACTGCAGGCACGGTGTACCGTGAATTCGCCTGCGCCGCCAGGCCGTTCGACGGCGACCACGCGCGGCCCTGCCAATCCAACATTCCGGCGGGGACATTGTCACTCATGCCTTCCCACCAGGGCTCGCGCTGCGGAGTCATCCCAACATTCGTGAAGATCGTATTTTTCCGCAGCGCCGCCATCACATTCGGATTTGTTTTTTCGTTCGTTCCGGGAGCCACGCCGAAGAAACCGGCTTCCGGATTAATCGCGTGCAGGTAGCCGTCCGATCCGACTTGCATCCAGGCGATGTCGTCGCCCACTGTCCACACGCGGTAGCCTTCGTTTTCGAGCGCCGAGACCATCATGCACAAATTGGTTTTCCCGCACGCGCTCGGAAACGCCGCCGCCATGTACGTCACTTTCCCGGAGGGCGATTCCAATCCCAGAATGAGCATGTGCTCGGCCATCCAGCCTTGTTTGCGCGCCATCCAGCTGGCGATGCGCAAGGCGAAACACTTTTTGCCGAGCAGCGCGTTGCCGCCGTACCCGGAACCAATGCTCCAAATCAATTTTTCTTCGGGGAAGTGCACCACGTAGCGGCGGTCCGGATTCAAATCTCCCAGGGAATGGAGCCCTGGAACGAAATCAGTGGAACTGCCCAGGCGGTCCAGCGCAACTTTTCCCATTCGGGACATGATGCGCATGCTCGCGACGACATACGCGCTGTCGGTGACCTCGACCCCGACGCGGCTCTGCGGCGAAGCCGCCGGGCCCAGGATGTATGGAACGACGTACATCGTGCGGCCTTTCATCGACCCATCGAACAGAGCGCCGAGGGTCTGCTTTGCTTCGGCGGGAGCCATCCAATTGTTGGTTGGTCCAGCGTCCTTGCTGTCTTGAGAACAAATAAAAGTAATTTTTTCCGTGCGCGCCACGTCGCTTGGATCGCTGCGGTGGAGGAAACAGTCCGGGTACGATTTCTCATTCAAGGGAAACGTCTGGCCTTCGCGAACCAATTGGTCTTCGATGCGCGCGGCTTCCGCTTCCGAACCATCGCACCACTGTATTTGCGCGGGACGGGTCATGCGCGCAACCGATTCCACCCATTGTTCCAGGGGCGTAGACACGGAGCCTCCTCCAAATTTTTTCGGCATGCCAGCGGCAGACGTTGTGGCCGGAGCGGCACTCAGCCGCGAATCAGGCAGCAAATATACACCGAAACAAAAAGTCTAAGACACGCAGGAAGTAAACGCAAGTTGCCGCAAAGGCGATTGTGCCGGCAGCCAACACCCCGATTCTGTTCGCCTTCGAAACAGCAGCCGGTAAAGCAACCGCGAATTCAGGCCGATGAGAAGGAAAAGAGCGCGGAATTTCATTTCCGTCTCGTTGGCAAGGGGGTTTAACATGATGGCGTGTTCGCCGGATCGATGGCGCAAGGGCATTTCGTGATTGGCGGATTCCAGCGATCCTCGTTTTCAAGGAATCTGTCCAACAGCCACGGCGGGCGTTTACGAGCCATGGTGACGTTCGTCACAAACACTTGTGCGGTCGGTCACAGATGAAATGCTGGTACCTGTGCCAGATTGGTACCCGCACGCTCTTCGATTCTTAGCACTCTGCGAGGGAAAAATGTTTGAAAGAATCACACGAAGATACAGAGTTGGCGCCATCGCACTACTCCCGTTGTTTCTGTTCGCCATCCCTCATTCCGCGGCAGCGCAGTCAGACGGCCAGAAACTATTCGACACCAACTGCGCCAAGTGCCACGGGCCTGATGGAACCGGCAACACGGTCGTCGGAAAAGCGGTCGGAGCCAAGGATTTGGGTTCCGCCGAAGCCAAGAAGCTTACCGACGCCGAAATCTACATGCAGATCGATCAGGGCAAGGGGAATATGCCTCCTTTCGGAGGAACGCTGAATAAAGCGCAAATTGACAGTTTGATTCCCATCGTCCGCGAGTTTGGCAAGAAAAAAGCGGCGGCCAAAAAACCAAGTTGAAGTCTCTGTTCAGGCGGCCTTTGCACTAGCCGCCATCATCCCGAAATGAAGCAGCTGTGCGGGCGGACCGGGAAGTCGCTCACATGGGCCCGAGAGGCGCTTACCAAGTCGCTTGAGTAGCGGTGTCTCAATTTGTGGAACCTAGAAAGATCGAGTGAAAGGGGAGAAACAAGCATGAGCGATCGAAAGACTTACTTCCGGGCAATTCCTATTGTCGGTTCATCCTTCGCGCTGCTGATGAGTCTTTTCCTGCAGGTGCCGACCGCTTCGGCGATCCCAAGCTACGCGCGCCAGACCGGGTTCCCGTGCAAGTCTTGCCACTATATGCCGCCGGAACTGACCCCGCTCGGGCGGGCATTCAAGCTGAATGGCTATACGATGGCCGGGAAACCGACGGTCACTTCACCGGGCAAGGGAAATCAAGGCGCGCTCAATATATTAGAGTCCTTCCCGCTTTCGGTGTTATTCGATACAGCCTTCACCTCTTTGAAATCTCCACAACCGATCGTCCAGAGCGGGGGCACCACGACGACTCAGAACGGCAGTTTTCAGTTTCCCGAGGACGCCTCGCTCTTTCTGGCCGGCGCGTGGTCCACGCATGTTGGCAGTTTCGTTCAGGTGACCTATTCCAGCCAGAACGATCATTTCACCTGGGATAACTCCGACATCCGGTACGCCAATTCCACAAAGCTCTTCAAGAAGGACCTCGCATTTGGAATCACATTGAATAACAACCCCACCGTGGAAGACCTATGGAACAGTACTCCGGCCTGGGGCTTTCCATGGGTGAACAGCGATTGGGCGCCTACGCCCAATGCGGGCGCAATCATCAATGGAGGATTGGCGCAGGACGTTGCAGGACTTGGCGGATATGCTATGTGGGACAACCACCTCTATATTGCCGGAACAATCTATCGCTCCGCGCACATCGGGGCGCCTCTGCCAAACGCCGGAGTGGACAACGGGGGAAACTTCCTGCCCATAAACATCCGTGGGGTTGCTCCCTACTGGCGCCTCGCATGGCAGCAAACCTGGAAAAACAACTACTTGGAAGTTGGAACCTACGGCATTCACTTGAAATCCACTCCGGGGGGGCCATTGGGGGTCACCGGCCCGGAAGACGGCTATACCGACTGGGCCGCCGATTTCCAGTACGATCGGACCATTCCGCAATTCCGGGGTGACGTACTGTCCTTCCGCGGCACGTATATCCGCGAAAATTCATCGCTGGTGGCAACAGCCGGCAGCATTACAGGAGATACACTCGTCCAACATCACCTCAATACTGTTCAGGCGAACGCGGAGTACCATCTCGGCGACAAATATTCGGGCACCATCGGATATTTCAATATCGACGGAACACCCGATCCCAATATTTTTCCGCCGGGTCCCGTGACCGGCAATGCGAACAACGGCGACCCGCGAAGCGCTGGATACATCGCCAATATCTCGTGGTGGCCTGTTCAAAACATCGGCCTGACTCTCCAATACACGGGTTATACGCGTTTCAATGGCGCCGCCACCAACTACGACGGAGCGGGGCGCAATGCCAATTCCAATAACACTCTGTATTTGCTCGCGCGATTCGTTTTCTAGGATTTTCAGAAAGCAATCGCCGGCTCCTCCGTTTTGATTCGAGGGCTCAATGTTCCTCGGGAACCCCAATCTCCCCCCCGCGGCGGGCAGTTTGCAGGACGCCATTCAGGAGAATGGCGTTCCCCGGCAACCTCAAACCTGGCCTGAATTTACCTCGGAGGTTTCGTTGCCGGCTTTCGACGCAATTGCAGCGCGAATTTTCGGCAACGCTGCACGGGCAGCCGCTTCGCCCGCGGCCATCAGTTCGCTCGTCTTCTCGAAATCGTCCCACAGGAAATCTTTCACGACCGGCTCGATGATGATGTCGGCGCGGGCCCTCCATTCGAGGTCCGCGTGCCTTTGCAAAATGGCAAAGGAAAGGCCGATCACGTCCACGATGCTGGAGGGCGTGCGGTTGTTGGCGGCCTCAAGAAACACGGCAATGACCAAGTCAGCCCCAATGCTTCGCGCCGCGTCCACCGGGACTGGCGCGGCGAGGAATCCGTCCACCAGCATGCGGCCCTCGATCTCGACCGGCACAAACATGCCGGGATACGCGCACGACGCTCGCAGCGCGGGGCCCAATTGCCCGTGCGAAAAATAGACAGCTTCCCCTGTACCCAGGTCAGTCGCCGCGATGGCCAGCGGAATCTTCAAATCCTCAAACGTGCTTACGCCAAGAAATTTTCGCGGATAATGTTCCAGCTTTTGGTTTGAGGCGAGACCCAACCAGGAAAGCTTCCAATTGCCGAAGTCCTTGAATCGGGTGGCCCGCGCCTGCCGTTCGATTTCCGGGATGGTGTGGCCGCTGGCATAGGAGATGGCCAGTAATGCCCCTGCGCTCGTTCCGGTTAGATAATCCACCGGGATATTTTCCTCCTGGAACACCCGCAGGACGCCCAGGTGGGCGATGCCTCGCGCGAAGCCTCCGCCCAGCGCGACTCCAATGCGGGGCCGCTCCGTCGGGGTCCCCGGCGGCCCCGGCGGCTCGGCATATGCGAATTCACGAACGCGCCCAACCGCGCTCTGAAGCCAGGTCAGGACCTTCTTTGTATTACTTTCGGCCATTGTTGGAATAATACAAGGTTAACTCTAAAACGAGTGCCCGGCGTTTCTCGTTGACCCCGGTTTGTCGCTTCTGTAACCTGCATGGGCGCCCATGAAATCCGACTCGATTTGATCCGCCCGAAAAGATGGCGAATCAACGGAGTGCTCCCGGGCCTAACGTAACAGAGATGGCAAAACGATCGATCGAAAAAGTCGTGGTCTTGGGCGCGGGCACCATGGGCGCGCGCATTGCCGCGCATATCGCCAATGCCGGCGTCTGGTGCGCGCTGCTGGACATCGCGCCGGCGGAGCTTACGCCCGAAGAGCAGAAGCGCGGGCTGACCCTGGAAAATCCCGATGTCCGCAACCGCATCGTTCGCGCCGGCCTCACCGCAGCTGTCAAGGCCAGGCCTGCGGCATTTTTCACTCGGGGCCTCGAGAATCGCATCGTCACCGGCAATTTCGAAGATGACTTGAAACTTTGCGCCGAGGCGGACTGGATCGTCGAAGTCGTCGCCGAAAATCTCGAAATCAAGCGCGCGCTCCTCTCGCGGGTCGCGCAGATTCGCAAGCCCGGCACGATTGTCACCACGAATACCTCGGGTTTGCCCGTGCGCCGCATCGCCGAAGGAATGCCCGAGGAATGGCAGCAGCATTGGGCGGGGACGCATTTCTTCAATCCACCGCGCTACCTGAAACTCGTCGAAATTATTCCGGGAACGGCGACGCGCCCCGAAGTGATCGATACTCTCGCCGAATTCTGCGATCACAGGCTTGGCAAGGGCGTCGTCGTCGCAAAGGATACTCCCAATTTCATCGGCAACCGCATCGGAACGTTTTCCATGCTGAATGCGATCCGCTTGATGAACGAGCTGGGCATGACGTTTGAGGAAGTGGACGCCTGCACCGGTCCCGCGCTCGGCTGGCCGAGGTCGGCGACGTTTCGCCTGGCGGATATCGTCGGCATCGACGTCCTCCTGCACGTGATCCGCAACATCCACGAAAATATTCCGAGCGACGAATCGCGCGAACTCTACCGCGTGCCGCCGCTGCTCGAGGAGATGGCGCGGCGCGGCTGGATCGGCGACAAGACGGGCAGCGGCTTTTACAAGCGCGTGAAGAAATCCGGCGGCGAATCCGAAATCCTCACGCTCGATCCCGTGAAGATGGAGTATCGCCCGCAGCAGAAGGCGCGATTCGCTTCCATCGAAGCGGGCAAGGCCATCGAGAACACGCGCGAGCGTTTGCGCATGCTGGCCGGCCCGGCGCTCGAAGGAAAAGAAGGCGACAAGGCGCAGAAATTCATCTGGGGAGTGATCTCCGGAATGTGCCTCTACGCCGCGCGACGCGTGCCCGAAATCGCGGACTCGATTGTGGACGTGGACCGCGCCATGCGCTGGGGGTTTGTCTGGGAGCTGGGGCCGTTCGAGGCGTGGGACGCCATCGGCGTCGAGCCCATGGCCAAGCAGCTCGAAAAAGAGGGCAACGCGCTGCCGCCGCTCGTCACGGTTCTTCTTTCCTCGGGGAAGAAATCGTTCTACCAATCGGCGCAGGGAGAGACGTCGTATTTCGATCTTTCCGCAAAGGATTACAAGCCCGCGCCGAAGTCCGAGGGAATCATCCTTCTGAAATCGCTCAAGGAGCGCGCTAGGGAGATCGAGAAAAATTCCGGCGCGAGCCTGATCGATCTGGGCGACGGCGTGGTCTGCTGCGAGTTCCACTCGAAGATGAACGCGATCGGCGGCGACCTGCTCGCCATGATTCACAAGGGCCTCTCGCGCCTGCGCGCCGATTTCGACGCCATGGTGATCGCCAATCAGGGCGAGAATTTTTCCGCCGGCGCAAACCTGATGCTCATCCTGATGACCGCGCAGGAGCAGGAGTGGGACGACCTGCACCTCGCCGTCCGTCAATTCCAGAACACCACGCTGGCCATCAAGCATTCGCCGAAGCCGGTCGTCGTCGCGCCGCAAGGCCTCGCGCTCGGCGGCGGCTGTGAAGTCGTGCTGCACGGCACGCGCATCCACGCCGCGGCGGAAGCCTACATCGGCCTCGTGGAAGCGGGCGTCGGCCTGATCCCGGCCGGCGGCGGCACGAAAGAAATGATTATCCGCGCGAACGAGCGCGCCGAAGGCGAAGAGGATATCGACCTGTTCCACGCGCTCAAGCCCGTGTTTGAAAACATCGCCATGGCGAAAGTTTCGACGAGCGGGGAAGAAGCGCGCGAACTCGGCTACCTGCGCCGCGCCGACCTCGTGGCGATGAATCTCGACCGCCTGGTTGCCGACGCGAAACAAACCGCGCTCGGTCTCGTCCGCGGCGAATGGCGGCAAACGGCGCCCGCGCCGGGGGAACCGTCGATCCGCGTCCTCGGCCAGGAATTCAGCGCCGCCGCGAAGCTCGCCGTGCACATGATGCTGCGCGGCGAATATATTTCGGAATACGATGCACTCGTCGCGCGTAAGCTCGGCCACATCCTGGCCGGCGGCGCGCTCACGTCGTCGCAGCTCGTCAGCGAACAGTACCTGCTCGACCTGGAGCGCGAAGCCTTCGTCTCCCTCTGCGGCGAGCGCAAAACCCAGGAGCGCATCGCCCACACCCTCAAGACCGGCAAGCCTCTGCGGAATTGACCTCACCGTCGGATGGATTTCCCAAAAGCTGACTTTACGGTCTAGTTTAGGTAGTATTCCTTCGCTACGCTTATTAGAACTATTGTGGTGAGGAGTTAATGATGAGCCGATCACACGAATTTACCGATCTCCTGGGATCAGTCGCCCAAGGCAAGCTGCCAACTTATACCGACAGTCAAGCGCTTCTACATTGGTTCCTCTTTAATGTGTTTCGGCTCGATGAAATTGAGTCGCGAGACGCGATTTGCGATGGGCCGAACGACAAGGGGATCGATGGGTTGTGGGTCGACGATGATTCCGAGGAAATATTTCTGTTCCAGTCGAAATTCACTAAGAAGCATTCAAACGGACTGGGGGACTCCGATCTTAAGGAGTTTGTCGGAAGCGCGAGCTGGTTTTCTAATCCGGCGAATATCAACGCATTGATGGCAGGACAAGCCAACGTAGAGTTAAAAGCATTGGTCAATCGTCTCGACCTTGCGAAAAAGTTACAGGCGAATTATGAAGTGAAGCTTGTGTTTGTTTCGACGAGGGAACTTGATGACAACGGAAATGAATACTTCCAAGCATTGAAAGCTACAAGCACAAGGCTCGACATCTGGGATCAGCCTAGACTCTTAGGGCAGCATAAGAATCTGCAGCGGAAAACAAGAGTTCAGGGCACGCACAAGTTTGTGACAGACAATCCCGGTTTCGCCTACTCACCTCACGGTTCGATCCGGGCCTATGTAAGGCCCGTTCGAGCAGCAGACATAGCAAAAATGAACGGCATTTCCGACAGGAGCCTCTTTTCTTTGAATGTCCGTTTTGGCTTAGGACGTACAAGAGTAAACCGTGACCTCGAGGCTGCGGTGCGCGAGACAGCCGAGCATGATCAATTCACCCTCTTTCATAACGGTGTGACGATAATCTGCAAGACTCTAAAAGTAGGCAAGAAGGACGTAAAAATCACCGACTATTCCGTTGTGAACGGCTGCCAGTCAGCAATCGCTTTCTACGACAATGTTTCGCAGCTCACGGACAAATTGCAGGTGATCGCCAAGTTCATCGAAGTTGGCGACAATGATGCTCTAGCCGACGACATTACATATCGGAGTAACAACCAGAACGGCATAAATCTGCGTGATTTGAAATCAAATGATCGGATTCAGATTGCGCTGAGAAGGCAATTCGAAACGAAATTCGGCGGAAAGATCGAATATGTAATCAAGGCTGGTGATGAGCGTGGGGGCGAAGCGATCAATAATGTCCGAGCTGGCCAGTGGTTAATGGCCCTGTATTTAGACGAAGGCTACAATGCCCATCAGAAATACCGGGTTTTTGGACCCGAATACGAGAGGATCTTTAGTAGGGAAATAGATGCCGATAAGATTTATCTTTCCTATTTGGTGTATTCCGCTGTCGAGACCGTAGTTGACAAAGTAGATGAAGAGCTTATCAGGGGCTATCAGTTGACGAAACTAATCTTGCTCAGTGCGATGGGCACCATATTGCGTAAAGACGCAGTCGGTAAAGAACTTCTTTCAAATCCTGCGAAATATCTTCCAGTAAAGGAAGAAGAAGTAAAACGTGCCCTCGCAAAATTTGCGGCCCTGCTGATACCTGACTTCAATTTCTACATTAAGGAGAAAAAGGGAAGGGCCGGTTATTACGATTACAAGAGTGCGTTCAAGAGCGCGGATGAGTACCTGTCGTTGTCACTCGACATGCAAAAAAACTACGAGAAGGCTGTGATAAGACACCCTGAAGAGAGTTTTGCGGAACTGGTCAAATCCTCATAGCAGGGACCTCGCTCCCATTTGCGAGATATTTAGGCTGGGTTCTGGAAATCGAGAATTGGTAATTTTTCCTCCCGTCGTGAGCAGAAACACAACAAATCATCGTTGACGAAACGTTGCCCCGGCCGTTCATTTCGGGCCGGTAGCATCATATACTTAGTGGGGACAAATCAGATGAGACCGATCATCCGCATTATCGCGAGGGCATTGTTCCGTGCAGGCGGATTGGGATTGCTGACGCTGGGCGCGTTTGATTCTTCGCCCCTTGTCGTTCCGTTCGGCAATGACCTGCTTGTGCTGGCGCTGAGCGCGCGCTATCACGATCGCATGCTTTATTACGCGCTGATGGCAACGTTGGGATCGCTGATCGGGTGCTTGGCGACGGTCTGGGTCAGCCGCAAGGGCGGGTCTCAACTGAAGAAAGTCGCATCGAGCGAGCGCCTGGGCAAAATTCAAGAGCAGGTACAGAAGCGGGCCGGGTGGTCGCTATTGGTGGCGTCGCTCATGCCGCCTCCGTTCCCTTTTACGGCGATCGTGGCGGCTGCGGCGGCGTTCAAGTATCCCGGCAAAAAGCTCTTCAGTTTTGTCGGGGCGGGGAGATTCGCGCGCTTCGTGATCGAGGGCGCGCTGGCGATTCACTATGGACGATGGATCATCCGGCAAGCGAGATCGCCAATCCTCGAAGACGTGATGATCGCGCTCATCGTGATTTCGATCGTTGCCAGCGTGATTTCCATTTACGAGTGGAGTAAGAAAAGCAAGGACATGTCCCAACAGGCCGCGTAATCCAGCGATGTCTTCGCAGACTGCTTTCTGGAAAAGCTCAGCGTTTGCAAAGTCTCAAGTCTACGGGGCTTCTTCAGTAGGACAGGCTTCAGCCTGTCGCTTTTCATTCTGCCCGCCGTGCGAAACCCGACAAGCTGAAGCCTGTCCTACTTGGGCTGTTCCGGATTTGCCGGCGGAGCGGACTCGATGGATGCGTTCTTTAGTGCATGGTCGACAGCATCCTGAACGACGACCTCATTGCGGCTGTGGTCGGTGATGGAGTCGTAAAGGAGTTGCGTGGGTTCGGGATTTAGTTCCCGATCGTATTCAGCGGTGATTTCGGCGCCCATTTGTTGGAGCGCCTTGATAGACTCGGCGTCCAGATCCGCACCGCTGATCTCGACTTGTTTGCTCATATAGTTGGCGGCGATTTGCCCGGCGAGCTTGTCGGCGGTCTGGTAATAAAATTCCGAAATCTGGCGATGGCCTTGCTCATGTTCGATCACGTGTGGGGTCACATCGGCCGGCACCCAGATCGTGACGTTCAATTGCAGCGTCACTTTGATCTGCGAGACGGTGACAATCCCGTGCGTGGCATCTGTTCGCCGGGTCAGCCCGCTGACATTTGCATTAGAGAGGAAATCGGAAACGCATTCCGCGTTTTCTCCCGCAGTCAGCGCCGGCATGTCGGGCGGCGGGCTGGCCGGATCAAATGTGCGGCTCGCGAAATTGACCGGCTGCTTGGAAATAATCGGCACGGCCGTTTCCCTAAGTTGCCGGCGCGATGGGGCGTCGCGCCAACTGAGCCAGCCGAGGATCAGCAACCCCAGCATCAAGCAAAGCACAAGTGTCCGGCGCAAGGGCGACATTGCCTCCATCTACCATTCTCCGAATAGGAGAGCCACAGAACCATGAGTTCGTGAAGGCGGATGACGCGAAAGGTACTCTCATGCAAAGAGCTGCGAAAAAGTAGCACAGGCACCCTTGGCTGTGCGGTTTCGTAGATCGTCGTGCGAGTTATTGAGTGGCGAAAATAGCGAAAACCACACAGCCAAGAGTAGCTGTGCTACTCGAAGCCGTCACAAATCATCATCGGCCAGGCGACGGCCGTGTCCGTTCGAATCGAGCCAGTGGTAGAGGTGGACCTGGTACAGGTAGGAGGCGACAATTTCTTCGCCCAATTCGTGCGTCTCGACGCACAGGAACGGCACGCGAAGTCCCGCAAGCGCGGCGATCAGCGACTGCGTGATCTGATTCGGATTCGCGGGGCTGTGTTCGTAGCGCGATTTCACCTGGCTCAGCGCGGCGGTGATAACCAGCAGTCGGTCGGGAAACGTACTCATGCGGCGCAGGCGCGCGATGAAGACGGAACGTTCCACGTGGAACGAGCGCGCAAGGTCGCTCAGATCCTTGCGCTCGACAACGCAAGTATCTTCCAGCCCTGAAATCGAGTAGTCGCCGATTTCCAGCGGCCGTTTCTCGATCCCGGAAAACCATCCGCCAAATCGTTCGAACGAAAACGGATTCTGCTCGCGCGTATCGACCACGATCGCGGGCTTTGGGGTGCGAAGCTGCGTGCCGCCGCGTTCAGCAACGACTGGCAGAACGGGATGGGCCACCGGCAGAGCGGTCATCTGCCATTTGAGCGGCGAAGTGATCAGTGTGCGTCGGCGCATGGAATCGAGGCCCGCTAGCATAACACGGGGATTTCACCGGCAAATCCCGGGCGCATATTTGGGCCGGGAACAAACGGCTGTATACTCTGCGCAGCCGAAAAGCCAAAAAGGCAATTCCTGTTTTGCGTTGCACGTTCGCGAAATTCCTCGAGGAGAAAACCCATGAAACGGAACGGTTTGATCGGTTCAATTTTTGCCGGGATCGTTTTGTTGTGGGTGATTCCACACTCATCCAAGCCCGTGTTCGGTCAGGCGGCGCCGGCAGAGGCCCTTCACATCGGAGAGGGCGGTTTGCCTCAATTTGAAAAGGACCTTAACTTCCCGAAGGTTCCGTCGAAGTGGAGGATGGGATTTGGGTCCGATGTCGCTGTGGACGCTCAGGATCACATTTGGATCCTCAGCCGCCCGCACAGTCTTGCGCATCCCCGGTCAACGCCGCCCGATCTCGTTTCCATTCCGGCGCCGCCCGTCATGGAGTTCGACATCGAAGGCAACTTTATTCAGGCCTGGGGCGGGGAAAGCGGGCCTGGATATCAATGGCCGTCGAACGAGCACAGCATCACCGTGGACTATAAGGGCTTCGTGTGGATCCTGGGCAACGCGGACGGCAAGATGAACAATCCCGCGAGTCTCCCGAATGACAACCAGGTGCTCAAGTTTACGAGGGACGGCAAATTTGTGATGGCCATTGGCAAGAGCGGCCAGACCGGCAGCAATGCCACCGAAGTCCTCAAGGGTGGGACGAGTGTTCGTGTCTATCCCAAGACGAATGAGGTGTTCGTCAGTGACGGATATGGGAACAGCCGCATTATGGTGTATGACGCGGACACGGGGCAGTTCAAACGCATGTGGGGGGCCTACGGTAACAAGCCGCTAGATATGGACCAACGGCCGCCCATCGAGCCGTCCAAACCGAATGAATTGTGTCCCATGGTGTGCGGGATCTGGCCGACATATCAGCAGTTTTCGGTGCCCCACGACATAAAGTTTTCCAACGATGGGCTCGCGTATGTCGCCGATCGAGGGAATAAGCGGGTGCAGGTGTTTACGCCCGAGGGGAAATTCGTCGCGGAACAGTTCATTGGGGTCGATAGCAAGTACTATCTGCAGGCCCGGTCGGTAGCGTTCTCGCCAGATCCGGAGCAGCGGTTTTTGTATGTCTCGGGGTCGCCGGACGTGTACGTCCTGAATCGAAGGACGCTCGAAGTTCTTGGGTCCTTCAACATTGGTTCGCCGCAGGGCGATCCTCCAGGCCACCTCATCAATGTCGATCATGAAGGCAACGTCTACGCGGTCCAAGCCGAGCTCAGCGGCGCTGACGGGCATAGCGGAGGCGCGGGCGCTTACAAGTTCGCGTTCAAGGGCTACGCGCCGAAGGTTTCGTGTCCACCCTGTGCGTCTACCAAGCGCGTGCAGTAATCAGTTGTGCCGCTAAGCGCCGCCGCTTGTTGCTTTTTCTGTAGGAGGGGCATCCAATTGAAATAGCTGGCGGCACGGGCCACGGGTCACGATCCACGGGTCACCAGTCACCAGCCAATCGAGCCACGACATGAGAGATGCCGTCATCGTCAGTTCCGTTCGCACGCCGGTTGGAAAAGCGTTCAAGGGCACGCTGCGCTCCACGCGGCCGGATGATCTTGCCGCCATCGCCATGCAGGAAGCGATTCGGCGCGTGCCGGGGCTTAATCCTGCGGATATCGAGGACGTGATCCTCGGCTGCGCCATGCCGGAGGGCGAAGCGGGGATGAACGTCGCGCGCATCGCCAGCCAGCGCGCCGGGTTGCCGCCGGAAGTTCCGGCCATCACGATCAACCGGTTTTGCTCCTCGGGCTTGCAGGCGATTGCCATGGCGGCCGAGCGCATCATGGTCGGCCACGCGGACGTCATTCTGGCCGGCGGCACCGAATCGATGAGCATGATCCCCATGGGCGGCAACAAGATTTCCCCGAATCCCTGGCTGATGGACCATTACCCGGACGCATATCTCAGCATGGGACTTACGGCCGAAAATGTGGCCAAGAAATACGGCATCACGCGCGAAAAGGCGGATGAATTTTCGCTCGCCAGCCACAAGAAAGCGCTGGCCGCGATTGCCGCCGGAAAGTTCAAGGACGAAATTGTACCGGTGGAAGTGCAGACGACGGTCGTCGCCAATGCTGTGAATGGCCGTGCGGCTAAGGCCAAATCGACCACGAGCCTTTTTGCAATCGACGAAGGGCCGCGCGGCGACACCAGCATGGAAGCCTTGGCCAAGCTCAAGCCCGCGTTTCATGCGCGCGGCACGACGACGGCTGGGAACAGTTCACAGACCAGCGACGGCGCCGCGGCGACGATCGTGATGAGCGCCGAACGCGCCAAGGCACTTGGGGCTAAGCCTCTCGCGCGCTTCCTCGGTTTCGCGACGGCTGGAGTGCCGGCGGAAATCATGGGCATCGGACCGGCGTACGCGATTCCAAAGGTGCTGAAACTGACCGGTTTGAAGCTCGATCAGATGGATGTGATTGAGCTGAACGAAGCTTTTGCCGTGCAGTCGCTCGCGGTGATCCATGAGGCGGGGCTTGACCCTGCGCGCGTGAATCCCAATGGTGGGGCGATTGCGCTTGGGCATCCGCTTGGCTGCACCGGGGCGAAACTTACGGCGACGATCCTGCGCGAACTTGAGCGGCGCAACGCGCGCTACGGGATGGTTACGATGTGCATTGGCGGGGGGATGGGCGCGGCGGGGATCTTCGAGCGGATTGCGTCTTAACTAAACAATGGCAAAGGCGTTTAACACAGAGAACGAGAGCACAGAGAAAGGCGGAGGAAACCACTTCACCGGATACTTCGACTTCGATCTTTACCGGATCAACAGGTACGCGCCGTAGCCCAATCCCGCACCCAAGAGCGATCCCACCACTACGTCACTGACGAAGTGCATTCCCAGGATGACGCGCGACACGGCGATGCTCACCGATAAGGCGAGCAGGGCCGCTTGCAACTGCGGATAGAAGATGCACAAGGGGATCGCGATGGCGAAGGCGCTCATCGCGTGGCCCGAGGGGAAAGAAAACTGGTCGGGCGGAAGGATTTTCGACCAGCAGTGCGACTCGAGGTGGCATGGGCGCTTCCTCTTGCTGGCTTTTTTGATAAAGCTAAACAGCACGACGGTCGCGGCCTCGGCTGATGCGCTGGCGGCGAAGGCGATAAACCGCATGTCGCCGCCGAAGAGGAGCAAAGCGATGCCGACGGAATACCAGACCCAGCCGTCTCCCAGCCGCGTGGAAGCGATCATCCAGAAGCGGAGCCATCGCGGCGGGCGCCAGCGGTGGACCTGCCTCATGACTTGATAGTCGCGGGCTTGTATAAACTCCCAGACCATTCTTCGAGCGGTCATGGTGTCACCTCATTTCCGCAAGCTGCTGATATTTCCGCGCAGAGGCCGGTTTTGGTAGCACAGGCTTCAGCCTGTGGGGGTTCGTGCTTGCAGGGACCAAAACCCACAGGCTGAAGCCTGTGCTACTTGCTACGCCATCTGCTTCTGGCGCACCGGCAACGCACCGAGGAGACGCTTTGGCGCCGGCCGGGGACCGTTAATCGCGGCGCCCCAGCGGCGGACAAAACCCAAATCCACGAAATAGTCGACGGCGACTCCCGCGGGAACCAGAGCGACGAGCGGAGCGAGCAACACGGTCCAGCGGCTTTCGCGCATCATCTCGCCGCAGAGCAGGAGAATGTCGCGCGTCAATTTCCAGTAGCCGCCGGATTCGCCGCACAAACGGCCGTTTCCGGCGCGCAGGCCGGCGAAAAACTCTTCCTTGTTCCTCGCGCCCGGCACTTCGGTGTACGTCGTTCCCACTGAAGCGAGCGCGTGCGCGTCGCTTCCGGCCACCTGCGTCTTGCATCGCTTCCAGGCAAATTCCGCGGCATGCTGGTTGGCGGAAGCCAGCATCTGGCCGTTGCGGGCTTCGACGGCGGGAAAATATCCGGAAAACCATTCGTAGTCGTCCGCGTTTCGCCGCCCGGTCACGGAAGAAAATACGTGATTTACGGTGAAAAACAGGCGCTGTTCGGAAAGATAAGCGAGCAGCCGGATCATGTCGGTTCGCCGCCGGTTGATTTCGATGTGCTGGCGTTCGGTGATGTCATAAACCCCGACGTGGGCTTCGGTGCCGCTTGGCATGGTGCAGGTCGCCTCTTCGCTGACGAAGAAATCCGGGTAACGGCGCAGCTCTTCCGCTCCGCCGATGGAGTCGTGATCGGTTAGCGTGACCAGGTCCATGCCGCGTTGGCGCAGCGTGGAGTAGACGTCTGTCGGAGCACTGTAGCTTTCCAAAAAAAAGTGACGCAGGATCGCGACAGGCAGGGTACCTGAGTGAAGCGAGTGGACGTGCAGATCGCATCTCATTGTGGAAAAGTCTCTCAAAAAGACTTTGCTAACTTGTTACGCGATGTTGAACAGAGTGTAAGAATTGTCTGTTACTAATTGAGCACAAATAGGTTAACGAACAAGGAGGTGCAACGGTAGATGGCAGACGGAATGTCCGGCCCGCGTGACCGAAGACGCCGCATCCATCTTGTTTTCTTTGACGCCGGAGGGGGCCACCGCAACGCCGCAACGGCTTTGCAAGTGCAAATCGAGCGGCAGGGCCTGCCGCTGGAAGTGTCCCTGGTAAACCTTCAGGAAGTCCTCGACCCGCTGGATATCCTCCGCAAGCTGACCGGAATTCGCATCCAGGACATGTACAACAAGATGCTGCGCAACGGCTGGACGCTTGGCAGCCCCCAGCTCATGCGCGTCCTGCAGCTTGTGGTGCGGACGTACCACGGGCCTTCTGTGCGGGTCCTCGAACAGTTCTGGAAAGAGCACCCTGCGGACATGGTGGTTTCGCTCGTGCCGCACTTCAACCGGGCGTTGCGGGAAAGTTACGAGAAAGCGTTTCCGGGCAGGCCCTTCGTCACGGTGCTGACCGACCTGGCGGACTATCCGAAGCATTTCTGGATCGAGCGGGAATCCCAATATCTCATATGCGGAACGGACAAGGCCGTCGAACAGGCCCGCGCGCTCGGGCATCTCGATGGCAAAGTGTTCCGCACTTCCGGGATGATCCTGCATCCGCGCTTTTACGAGACCGGCGAGGTGGACCGTGTTGCGGAGCGAAGAAAGCTCGGTCTCGATCCGAACCTTCCGACCGGGATCGTATTGTTCGGGGGATACGGCACCTCGAAGATGCTGGACATTCTGCGCCAGATCAACCGGTCTTCCTTGCAGGTGCAGCTCATCCTGATTTGCGGCCGGAATGAAAAACTGGCGCAGGCGCTGCGGCGGGAACCCACGCGGATTCCCATCCATGTGGAGGGCTTTACCACGCAAATCCCTTTCTTCATGGCGCTCTCGGATTTTTTTATCGGCAAGCCGGGCCCGGGAAGCATCAGCGAGGCGCTTTCCCGGCATTTGCCGGTGATCATTGACTGCAATGCGTGGACGCTGCCGCAGGAGCGCTACAACGCGCAGTGGGTGCGCGAAAAAGAAGTCGGCATCGTGGTGCGGAGCCACCGCCAGGTGGCGGGCGCAGTGGCGGAGCTGCTGAAGCCGGGCGAGCTGGCGCAATTCCGTGCGCGCGCCGCTGCAATGGAAAACCGCGCTGTCTTTGAAATTCCAGCCATCTTTGAAAAAATCCTGGACGGCAGTCCGGAGAAGATTCTGGCAGGAGCCGGAATCGGAAATCTCAAATCTCAAATTTGAAATTTCAAATTGTGTGATTTCGAGATCGAAAATCTGAATCTGGAGATTTCAATTTGAATTTGAGAATCTGCGATTCAAAATCTTCAGACCCACGATTTGAAGAGACAACAAGCCGATAGCAAATCCAAGCCTCAAACAATCGAATTCCGTTTCACCAGTCACGAGTCACCAATCACCAGTCACTTTTGCTCTTCATGCGCAGATCGCGGCCGGTCATTTCCGGCGGCACGGGAAGGCCGAGTATGCCGAGCAGCGTGGGCGCGACGTCGCGCAGCGAGCCGCCGGGCGCGAGGGGGCCGGTGCCATCCTCCGTGGCGAGAATCAGCGGCACGGGATTTGTGGTGTGATAGGTGTGCGGGCCGCCGGTGACTGGGTCGATCATGGTTTCGGCGTTGCCGTGATCGGCGGTGACGATCCAGGCGCCGCCGCGCGGCTGCAACACCTGGCGGATGCGGCCCAGGCATTCATCCACAGCTTCGACGGCCTTGATCGCGGCTTCCAGAACTGCCGGTGTGTCCGACCATGTCGGCGTTGGCGAAATTCATGACGACGGCGTCGAAGTCGCCCTTCTCGATGGCCTTCACAACCGTGTCGGCAATGCCCGCGGCGCTCATTTCCGGTTTCAGGTCGTACGTGGGGACCTTGGGCGATGGAACCAGGATTCGCTCTTCGCCGCCGAAGGGCTTTTCGATGCCGCCGTTGAAAAAATAGGTGACGTGCGCGTATTTTTCCGTCTCGGCGCAGCGCAGATTTTTCAAGTTTTGCTCGGCGAAAACTTGCGCCAGGATGTGCGCGATTTTTTCCGGCGCGATCACGTAGCGCAGCCACGGCCAGGTCTTGTCGTACTGCGTCATGGCGACGTAGAAAAGATTCGACGGGCGCTTCGGATCGGAGAATTCCTTGAAGCCCGGCTCGGCGATGGCGCGCGTCATCTGGCGCGCGCGGTCGGCGCGAAAGTTGAAGAAAATCACGGCGTCATCGTCGCGGATCGGTCCGGCAGGCGGCGCGGATGGCGAAGCGCTTCGCCGCGATCACGATGGGCTCGATGAATTCGTCGGTCACGCCGCGTTCGTAGCTGCGGCGGATGGCTTCGACCGGGTCAGCCGATTTCACCGGGGCATCGCCGTGAACGACGGCGCGGTAGGCGCGCTCGACGCGTTCCCAGCGGTTGTCGCGGTCCATCGCGTAGTAGCGGCCGGTGAGGGAGGCGATGCGCCCGCAGCCGATCTCGCGGATTTTCTGCTGCAATTGCTGGATGTATTCGACGCCGCTGTGCGGAGGCGTGTCGCGCCCGTCCGTGAAGCAGTGAATGAAGACGCGCTCGACGTGCTGCTCGCGCGCCATCCGCAGCAGCGCAAACAAGTGTTGCATGTGCGAGTGCACGCCGCCGTCGCTCAGCAGGCCGAGCAGGTGCAGGTTGCGCGCGCGGCCCCGCTCCATGGCCTCGACGAGCAGCGGCTGCTTGAAAAATTCGCCGTTCGCGATCATCACGTCGATGCGCGTGATGTCCATGTGGATGATTCGCCCGGCGCCCATGTTCATGTGGCCCACTTCGCTGTTGCCCATTTGCCCTTCGGGCAAGCCGACAGCGGGCCCGGACGTCTGGATCAGAGTGTTCGGGAAATCCTTCAGCAGGCGGTCGTAATTCGGTTTTCGCGCGAGGGCAATCGCGTTGCCCTTGGTTTCGGCGCGATAGCCCCAGCCATCGAGCACGGTCAGCACAATCGGTTTCGGTCGTTTTGGCATTGGTTGTTGGAATTCAGTCCGCATATTATTTTCGCGCGAGCGCTGCGCGGCCCGGAAACTTCGCGGCGGCGCCCAATTCTTCCTCGATGCGCAGGAGCTGGTTGTACTTGGCGACGCGATCGGTGCGGGAGGCTGAGCCGGTCTTGATTTGGCCCGTGCCCATGGCGACGACGAAGTCGGCGATGAAGGTGTCCTCGGTTTCGCCGGAGCGGTGCGAGACGATGGAGGCGTAGCCTGCCTTGCGCGCCATTTCGATGGCTTCGATGGTTTCGGTGACGGTGCCGATCTGGTTGAGCTTGATCAGGATTGCGTTGGCGATTTTTTCGGAGATGCCGCGCTGCAGGCGCACCGTGTTCGTCACGAACAAATCGTCGCCGACGAGCTGCACTTTTCCTCCCAGCTCGGACGGTCATGTGTTTCCATCCGGCCCAATCGTCTTCGGCGAGGCCGTCTTCGATGGAAACGATGGGGAACTGGCGGACCCAATCGACATAAAACTTCGTCATTTGCTCCGAGGTGCGCGCGGATTTGTCGGATTTCTTGAATACATATTTGCCGCTGGCCTTGTCGTAAAACTCGCTCGAGGCGGGATCGAGCGCGATGGCGACGTGCTCGCCGGGTTTGTAGCCGGCGGCTGCGATGGCTTCTAGAATGACTTCGATGGCTTCGTCGTTTGACTTCAGGTTCGGCGCGAAGCCGCCTTCGTCGCCGACCGCAGTGGAATAGCCGCGCTTGTGCAGCACCGCCTTCAGCCGGTGGAAGACTTCGACGCCCATGCGCAGTGCATCGTCAAACGTCTTGGCGCCCACGGGCATGGCCATAAATTCCTGAAAATCCACGGAATTGTCGGCATGCGCGCCGCCATTTAAAATGTTCATCATCGGGACGGGAAGCGTGTTGCCGGAAGGGTCGCTCGAATATTGCGCGAGATATTTGTACAGCGGCTGGCGCGCTGCCGATGCGGCCGCGCGCGCCGCCGCCATCGAAACGGCGAGGATGGCGTTGGCGCCAAGATTCCCTTTGTTCGGCGAGCCGTCGGTTTCGATCATGCGGCGGTCGAGCGCGCCCTGGTTGGAGGCGTCGAGGCCGGTGACGGCGCGGGCAATCTCGCCATTCACGTTGGCCACGGCCTTGAGGACGCCCTTGCCGAGGTAGCGCGATTTATCGCCATCGCGCAATTCGATGGCTTCGTGCTCGCCGGTGGACGCGCCCGAGGGCACCGCGGCGCGGCCGAGCGCGCCGCCTTCGAGGATGACGTCCGCTTCCACGGTCGGATTGCCGCGCGAATCGATGATCTGCCTGCCAAGCACCCGCGCGATTTTCGTCGACATGCCGCCTCCTGGGAAAAAGTCAAAACCGAGAGCAACCACAGATGAACACAGATGAACACGGATAGGAGAGAGGAAAGTTAAAAGTTGACAGTTGAGAGTTAACAGTTAGGAGGAAACACCGCCCGTCAAACGTTCTCAACTCTTCAGACTTGCAACCTACAACCTGCCGCCTAACTCCCTGCCTTTCTCATTCCGGTTCCTCGATCATGGATTCTTCGCGGACGACGACTACGATTCCGCCTTCGGTGACGTGATAGCGCTGGCGGTCGGCTTCGAGGTCGTAGCCAATTTCGGCGCGCTCGGGAATCGTGACGTGGCGGTCGATGATGGCGTTGCGAACGCGGGCATGGCGTCCGATGTTCACGTGATTGAACAGGATCGAGCTTTCGACATCGGAGTAGCTGTTGGTCCGCACGTCGTAGCCCAGGACGGAGCGATTCACGCGGCCTCCCGAAATGATCGACCCTCCGCCCACCATGGAATCCAGCGCCACGCCCATGCGATTGGAATCGGCGAAGACGGTTTTCAGCGGCGGATATTGGTGCTGCCAAGTGCGGATCGGCCAGGTCTTGTCGTACAGATTGAAAACCGGCGAGACGGACACCAGGTCCATGTTCGCTTCATAGTAAGCCTCGATGGTGCCGACGTCGCGCCAATATTGCGCGCCGACTTTATTCTCATCGATGAAGTTATAGGCGTACACGCGATATTTCGTGAAAATGCGCGGCAGGATATCTTTCCCGAAATCGTGCTTGGAATTGGGGTCCTCGGCGTCCGCAAGGAGCGCCGGAATCAGGAGCTGCGTATTGAAGACGTAGACGCCCATGGAGGCGTTGACCATGTCCGGATGAAGGTGCGAGCGCTTCGGCGACGCGGGCTTTTCCTCGAAGCCGACGATCCGCCAATTCGCGTCGGTTTCGATGACGCCGAAGCGGCCCGCCGCTTCTTGCGACGGCACCTCGAACGTGGCCACGGTCACATCGGCCCCGGAATCCACGTGCTGCTGAAGCATTTTCTGGTAGTTCATCTTGTAGATGTGGTCGCCGGACAGAACGATGACGTAGCGCGAGTGCTCGCTGCCGATGGAATAAATGTTCTGGTAAACGGCGTCGGCGGTTCCGAGATACCAATTGGTGGAAACGCGCATCTGCGGCGGCAGGACTTCGATGAATTCGCCGAGGCCGAGCAGTTGCGACCAGCCCTGCCGCGTGTGCCGGTTGAGCGAAAGCGCTTTGTATTGCGTGAGAACAAAAACGCGGCGGAGATCGCTGTTGATGCAGTTGGAGAGCGTGATGTCGATAATGCGGTAGATGCCGCCGAAGGGCACGGCGGGCTTGGCGCGGTCGCGCGTGAGCGGCCACAGCCGTTCGCCCTGCCCGCCTGCCAGCAGAACGCCGATCGCATCGCGCATCAGGGACATGAGCGCATCTCTTTACCCTCCCTCAAAAGGCCGGGGCCGGGGGTGGGTGCTCCGATATTCTAGCAGGTACGGCGGAAAGTCCCATACAAGCCTGTCCTGAATCCTGCCGGATCGAAGGCCGGGCCTGAAAAACAAAGCTTGACTTCGGTGGGCGGGTCCGCTAGAAGTGAGAGCCAATAGGCTGTTTAGAAACGAGTGGACCTCTCATAACACTTATGGTTAATAGCCATTATTGCCACATGCATCGGAAGGACGGTGAAGTCTAAGTGGCTGAAGTCAGCATTCAAGAAGGTGAGTCTCTGGAAAATGCGCTGCGCCGGTTCAAACGCAAGGTGCAACAGGAAGACATCATCAAGGAAATCAAGAAGCACAGTTATTACATGAAGCCTGGTGAAAAGCGCCGCGCGAAACAAGCGTTATCGCGCAAGCGGCTGCGCAAAAAGCAGCGGCGGGAGCTGGATTAAGCTCCCCCAGGCAAGCTAGACGACCCGGGATTTTCCTAAGCACCTTCGGACCAGTCGGAATTGGGACCCACGTTCTTCCCCGGCGTATCCCAGCAAAATCTGACTCCATCGGGGGTGCCGTGGGCTCTCCAACCAGCGTGGAGCCTCGGAGCAGCGTATGGAATATCACGATAAGGTCCTGAAGTGCGCGGAATGCAGTCAGGAGTTTGTCTTCACCGCCGGCGAACAGATGTTTTTCGCCGACAAGGGCTTCAAGAACGAGCCCAAGCGGTGCAAGGACTGCAAAGCCAAACGCTCTCAGAGCCCGGGTCCAGGCACAGGCACCAACAACTTCCAGCGGGCGGAAACCAAAACGACCTGCTCGCAGTGCGGAAAGGAAACCACAGTTCCTTTCCGCCCGACGCAGGGACGCCCCGTGTTCTGCCGCGAATGTTTCCAACAGCGGCGGACCATGAGTTCACCGGCTTAGCTCGGGGGAGGGAATCGCGGCTGCCCTTCGCTGCCTGATGAGGCGGCAGAGCGAATTTCTCCCTCGTGTCACAGTTGGATTGCCTGGGTTCTCCTCCGCGCCACGATTCCGTCCGTGTAATCCTTTTATCTTCTAACTCATTCCTTGTCGCCAACCTGCAGAGCATTTGTGACTACTTGGATTGCGGTTGCTCTTGTAGCGCCCGCCTTCAGGCGGGCATCGTTGACTCAACCAAATGCTCGCCTGAAGGCGAGCGCTACAGGGTTTGGCCTGGAGTTGCCGCGCGGACTTCAGACCCAATTTGCCGTAAATTTCCTGGATTGGTTCGAAATTGAATCTTGCGCACCACGCGTTTAAGATGGGCGACGAGTGCGCGGCTGGTTTCCGCCAGCCTGCAAGTGGCGTGCGCCAAACTTCGGAAAGATCGGGAAAATGAAAACCTCATTGTCGGATTCGGCTGATTCAATCTGCGTTGCGGATCTTGGAAGGGCCTTCGGCCGCGTTCGCGCGGCGCTATCCCGGAGAAACGGGACGCCGCCAGCCGGTACACGTCGTATACGGCGGCGCGCATTTGTTTCGGGCCGGAATTTCCAGGAGGCTTGGCGAAGTGGCCCTCGCGACTCTCGGAGAATTTGCGCCGGATGCGTTCACTTTCGCGCGCGCGATCGGATTGCCGGGAGCGGGGGCGCTGCCAAAATCCGGCAAGCAAGCCGCCGCGGCCGAGCGCCAATTCGCCAAATCGCCTGAAAAACTGCGGCTCGAAAATCGCGCGGCCTGGATGGCACAAACGATCTACAGCCGGGTGCTCGAAAAATTGCAGCGCGAGCCGGTCGAGGATTTCCGGATTGACTTCGAGGATGGCTACGGAAATCGTCCCGATGCGGAAGAAGACCAGCACGCGAAGCTCGCCGCCGAGGAAGTTGCCAAGGGACTCCGCGAGAATTCGCTGCCGCCGTTTATCGGCATCCGCCTCAAACCGTTCTCGCCGGAATTGCGCGACCGCAGCATCCGCACGCTCGATCTTTTCCTCCGTGTGCTTTGCGAAGCCACGCGCGGACGGCTTCCCGCAAACTTCGTCGTCACCTTGCCCAAAGTCGTGATCCCCGAGCAAATGGCCGCGCTGGCGCATTTGCTCGATGCGATGGAACCCGCGCTGGACCTGGAAAAAGGTTCGCTGCGATTCGAGATGATGATTGAAACGACGCAGGCGATCCTCAATGAACGCGGGGAATCGAGTTTGCCGGGATTTCTGGAAGCGTCGGGTGGACGCTGCATCGCCGCGCATTTTGGCACCTACGATTACACGGCAAGCTGCAGCATTACCGCGGCCTATCAAGTGATGGACCATCCCGCCTGCGATTTCGCCAAACACATGATGCAAGTCGCGTTTGCCGGGACAGGCATCTGGCTTTCCGATGGCGCGACGAATGTTCTCCCCGCGCCGCCTCACCGCGCGGAAAAAGGGAAGCGGCTCACGCGCGCGCAGCAGGAAGAAAATCGCGAGGCCGTTCATCGCGCCTGGCGGCTTCACTACGGACACATCCAGCATTCGCTCGTTTCGGCGTACTACCAGGGTTGGGACCTGCATCCGGCGCAGCTTCCCACGCGCTACGCGGCCGTGTTTTCGTTTTTTCTCGAAGGACTCGATTCTGCCTCAGTACGGCTCAAGAATTTCGTCGAGAAAGCGGCGAAGGCCACGCTCGTCGGCGATGTGTTCGACGACGCGGCGACGGGGCAAGGGCTGCTGAATTTTTTCCTGCGCGCGATTAATTGCGGAGCGATCAGCGAAGCGGAAGCGGAACGCCTGACGGGGGTGACGATCGAAGAGTTACATTATGGGTCGTTTCTGAAAATCCTGAAGAATCGTACGATGTAGTAATGCGATTTTCTTGCTGTGCCTCAACTGCCGCGATAAGTCGAGTAGCCGAACGGGCTGATCAAGAGCGGCACGTGGTAGTGCGCTTCCGGATGAGATACTTCAAAAACGATTGAGATTTCCGAATAAAAGGTCTCGACATGCAGTTCCCGATAATAGTCGCCTGCGTTAAAGAGCAGACGATAAGTCCCCGCCTCCAATTGGCTACCCCCAAGCAGTTCACTGCAACGCCCGTTTGCATCGGTTAGACCAGCGCCCAGCGTTTTCCAGGTCTCGGCAGACTTTATCTGCAATCCGACTTGGAAGCCGACGGCCGGGCGGCCGCGAGAAGTGTCCAGAACGTGGGTCGTAATTTCACTCATGACGCTCGTTGTTCGCCCGCCAGGAGTTTTTCCAGGCGAAGGCGCGTGATCATTCGTTGCTGTTCCGCCGCAATCGAGAGTTCGCTGGCCAGATCATTTTGGAGGCGCTGATTCAGAATCGCAAGCATTCCTTCGGCGGTTTTGCCGGTGGCGCACACGATGTAGATGTAGCCGAATTTTTCAAAATAGGCGCGATTGGCCCGGGCGAGGCGCGCCTTCACGTCTTCGGTTGCCGCGCGCGCGCCGGTTTGTTCGCCTTCGGCCCACTGGCGCGCGGATTCGGAACCGCTTGCGGGCTTGTCGCCGATCTGCGGGTGATGACTGAAAGCCTCAAGCCAATCGGCGCGTTCGAGGTTCCACCAGATTGCGTCGGCGGCTTTATGGAGCGCTTCCACGGTTGCATAGGGGCGGCGCGAAGCGACACCCGCGGCCCAGCGCGCCGAGCCGCAACAATCCAACAGCGCCGATTCCGCCTGAGCGGAGGGCAGCGCATTGAATTCCGCGAGCGTCATGTCAGGAAACCCTCTCCGCCAAAGTTCCGAAGAGGCGCAGCCGCGCCACGCCGCCATCGGGGTAAATGTGAAAACGCGCGTGCGTCGCTTCTCCCGAGTCCAGCAACTCTTTTTCGTAGACGTGCCGGGAATCCGCTTGCAGCTTCGTCCTTGTCAATATTTCTTTCCAGGGAAGGGCGCCGAGCGCGGTTGGATCGATGAGGTCGCGCGGCGCGGTGCAGACTTCGAGCGAGCAACTTTCCGGGAAATTTCCTTTGAAATGGGAAGTATCGACTTCGATGCGGCTGATTTTTCCCGCCGCGCCCAGTCGCACGATGCACCAGTCATGTCCAGGCCCGCGCCGGCGGCGCGTTTCCCAGCCGTCATGCATCCCGGTCGAGCGGCCCGGGAGGATCAGGTTGTTGCGCGAGCCGAAAAACATGTCGCTCGAGACAATCACCCAACCGCCGTGCTCGACGGCGGCGAGATCGATCTCGCCTCCTGTGCGGTTGAGCGCCGGCCAGTCCGGGATGACTTCGCCGTGGACACGAAGGCGCGCCACACCGCCATCCGGATAAATATTGAATCGCAGGTGCGTAACCCTGCTCGATGGCGCGAGCGAAAACGGATTTTGAGCGTCGCCCGTAAGAGGCGACTTCGGCAGCAGTGTGATCCACTTCGTTGCATGGTCCTCAAGTTGAGCAAGGCCAGGATCGCCATCCGCCGAGCATGCCTCGAGTTCGCAATGTTCCGGAAAATTCCCTTTGAAGTAAGAAGTATCCACCACGACGCCGTGAATCACGCCGGGAAGCCCCAATTTCACGATGCACCAGTCGTGGCCCGGCGTTCTGCGGCGCCGTGTTTCCCAGCCGTCCATCCACTTGCCAACGTCGGTGTATTTGTCCGCGATCCAGACGGGAGTGGAGGCCTTCAGCAGATTTTCCTTGGGCGCAAAAAATTCATCATTCGCGGCGAGCACTCGTCCGCCCAGTCGCTCGGCGGCGAGATCGATGTATTCGGTGAAATCCATCAGCGTTCGCCTCGCCGCAAGAGCGCGCCGCTCGGAGCGCCCAGGAAGCGCCCCCGATCATAGATCATCTCGCCTCGCAGAAATGTGGCTTCCACAATGCCACGCAGCGAGTGGCTCGCGTAGGGCGTAAGTTTGTGACGGTGTTGCAGCATCTTCGGCCGCACGAGGAAGCGCTTCTCCGGGTTCCAAACGACGATGTCGGCATCGTATCCAATTGCAATCGCGCCTTTGTGTTTTTCCAGCCCTGCAAGCCGCGCCGGTCCGCTGGACATCCAGCGTACCAGATGCTTGAGTGAAATAATTTCTTCCGCTCATTTTCGTCCATATCACGGGAAGCCCGAGTTGCAGGGAGCTGATTCCGCCCCAGGCTTTAAAAAAATCGCCCGTGTCCAGGCATTTCATCGCGGGCGGTGATGGCGAGTGATCGGACACCACGAAATCGATTGTGTTTTTCCCCAAAGCGGTCCAAAGCTTTTTGCTGTTTCGCAAATCTCGAACAGGAGGCGCGCATTTGTATTCTGTACGTCCATTTCCTATGGAGCCTGAGGTAAAGAAAAGATAGTGCGGACACGTTTCCGTCGTAATGCGCACGCCTTCCTTTTTTGCGCGCCGAATCAGCGGCACTGAAAGCTCCGAGGAGAGATGAACGATATGGACTCGCGCTTTGAATTCACGCGCGAGGCGAATCATCATCTCGACCGCTTTCGTTTCCGCTCCAGGCGGCCGTGACAGCAGCCACGTCCTGTACTTCGCCGGATCGGACTTCGCAACCTTCTTCGTTGCTTCTTCAATCGGCCCAGGCAACTCCGAATGAACAAGCAGCGGCGTATCTAGCGCGGCAAGTTCCGGCAACGCGGCTCGGAGATCGTCTTCTGTGACGTGCGAAAATTCCGGCACGCCTGAGGGCACCAGAAAACACTTGAAGCCGAATGCTCCCGCTTGATGCAGAGCGCGCAGCTCGCCAGCATTGCCCGGCACTACGCCGCCCCAAAAGCCCACGTTTACCCAGCATTTTTTGCGCGCCGCAGTGCGCTTCGTCTCGAGCGCTGCGGCAGTGGTCGTCGCAGGAATGCTGTTGAGCGGCATGTCGATCAGCGTGGTCACTCCGCCCGCAGCCGCCGCGCGCGTCGCCGTCTCGAATCCTTCCCAATCGGTGCGTCCCGGCTCGTTGATGTGGACGTGCGTGTCCACAAGTCCAGGCATGACGACGGATTCTCCAGCGTCGTAAGTGTGTATGCCCGAAGGAAAGTCGTTGTAGCTGTTGACTGCCTCGATGACGCCGTTACGAACGCGCACCGTCGCCGCCCGAACTCCTTCCGGCGTCACGACGCGTTTGCTGCGGATCGCGTGGATGGTCGTCATTTCGCGAGCTGCGAGAGAAATTCTTCGAGCAGGTTTTGCGCGACGCGCAAGCGATAGCGCGCGTTCGAGCGAATGTCGTCGATGGGCGCGATTTCTTGCGCGAGTGATTCCCTTGCCGCAGCGATGACCGCGGGCGTGACGCTGCTGCCACACAGCGCGTCCTCTGTTTTCACCGCGCGCAGCACAATCGGAGCCACGCTTCCAAGCGCGATCCGCGCGTCGCGAATCGTGCCGTTTTCAACGAGCGCCGCGCCGGCAAAGCAGACTTTGGAAATCGCCTGCGCCTTGCGCGTGCCCACTTTGCGGTAATACTGCCGCCACTTTTTCACGCGGCGCGGCAGCCGGACCGCGCGCAACAATTCATCGGACGCCAGCTGCATTTTCTTGTAGCCCGTGTGAAAGCCGTGGTACGGCAGCCACCGCGCGCCGCGCGACGAAACGAGTTCGATTTCAGCGTCGTAGACCAGCAGCGCGGGCGGGGAATCGGCCGCCGGCGAAGCATTCACAATATTTCCACCCAGCGTGCCGCGATTCTGCGTGGCGATGCTGCCGGTTTCGCGCGCTGCCGCGCAAAGCAGTGGAAACTCCTTCTGAAGCACGCGATGTTTCCGGATTTCCGAATAAGTCGTCAGTGCGCCCAATGTCACGTCGGCGGTGGTCACTTCGATCCCGCGCAAGTCATCCAGTTTCGAGACGCTAAAAAAACGTTTGTGGGGAAGTTTTCCGGCCTCGAGCAACACCATGAGGTCGGTGCCGCCCGCGAACGGCTGCCAAACTCCGGGTTCGCGCGTGAGCAGAGCCAGCGCTTCCGAGAGGCTCCCCGGGACGCGCAAATCGTAAGCGGGAACGTAGGCCCTCATCGGCTCACCGGTTTATCATCGCGTGACAATTCGCAGGCGCGCACCACCGCGGCGAAAATTTTCTGATAGCCCGTGCAGCGGCACAGATTTCCCGCCAGGCCTTCGCGAATTTCGGCATCGCTCGGATGTGGATGCCGCTCGAGGAGCGCGACGGACGCGATGACCATGCCGGGCGTGCAAATTCCGCATTGCGCTCCGCCACATTCCAGAAACGCCTCCTGCACGGCGTTCAATTGGCTGCCGCAGGCAATTCCTTCGATGGTGCGAATGTCCGCTCCGTCCGCTTCAATTGCGGGGACGAGGCAACTGTTGACGATGGCGCCGTTCATCAGCACCGCGCACGCGCCGCACTCGCCTTCGCCGCAGCCCTCTTTCGTGCCGGTCAGATGCATTTCCTCGCGCAGAACATCCAGCAGGCGCGCCATCGGAAACGCTTGAACGCGGCGCGGCTCGCCATTGACCCTGCAAGCGATGCCGATCCGGCTGACCGTTTCAGACAAGCGCGCCCGCCTTTTCCGTCATGGCTTCCATCAAAACTTCCGGCGTCGCGGGAATTTCGCGCACGCAAATTCCCGTCGCGTTTTCGATCGCGTTTACAATCGCCGGCGCCGGTCCGTCCATCGGCAGCTCGCCGATTCCTTTCGCTCCGTGCGGGCCGAAGGGATACGGCTGCTCCTCAAAAAATACGCGAATGGGAGGAATATCCGCGGCGGTTGGCATGATGTAGTTGGTCATTTGTCCGTTGGCCATGCGCCCTTCGCGCCATACCACATTTTCGTAGAGCGACATCCCGATGGCCTGCGCCACGCCGCCCTCGATCTGTCCCGCCGCGAGCACGGGATGAATCACCTTGCCCACTTCCTGCACGGCGACAAAATCGGTGACGCGCGCCTCGAACGTAACCGTGTCCACCGCGACTTCGGCCACATAAACGGCCCACGCATAGGTACCGTAGGCATCGCCGCTGTACGTCTTGTCGTCCCAGTGCAGACCGGGAGGTGCTTCGTATTGGCTCCGTGAACGCAGCGGCCCGCGCGTTTCGATGTAACGCCGGCACGCGCGCACAAATTCGTCCTCGGTGCACGCATCGCACAGCAAGCCGCTGTCCAGCAATGTCCGCTTCAAACCGAGCGCGGCGGACTCAACAAGATTGCCGACGACCATGGAAGTGCGCGATGCAACAGTCGGGCCGCTGTTCGGCACCGCGCCCGTATCCGGCTGCGCAATTTCGATGCGATCGTAGCCAATGCCCAGCGCGTCCGCCGCAATTTGCGAAAAGACCGTGTTCGTTCCCTGCCCGATTTCCGTGCTGGCGGCAAGAACGCGGACATTTCCTTCCAGCGTCGCTTCGAGTTCCACCACGGACGCCAGATAAACTTCCCCCGAGCCGGTAAATCCCGCTCCGTGCATGAAGGAGGCAAACCCGATGCCGCGCTTGATCGTAGCGCCGGGATTTTCCCGCGCGAAGCGCTCGCGCTTGGCGTGGTAGTCGCTTTCCCGGAACGCGCGATCGAGGAGGGCGTCGAAATTTACTTCCTCGCTGATCAGTTGTCCGGTCGCGGTCGTCTGGCCTTTGTGAATGAAATTTCGCCGCCGAAATTCTTCCGGTGTCAAATTCACGGCCCCCGCGACCTGATCGAGGTGGCGCTCCACCGCGAAAATACTTTGCGGCGCGCCGAACCCGCGAAACGCGCCGTGAGGCGGCGCGTTGGTCGCCACGGCCCGCGATTGGACGCGCACATTGGGGCAGAAGTAGGGCCCCGCCGCGTGAATCGTTCCGCGCGAGAGCACCACGGAAGAAAGCGTCGCGTACGCGCCGCCGTCAATCACGAAATCGATGTCCATCGCCACCAGTTTGCCGTCGCGCGTGACGCCGGTGCGATGCCGCGTGCGCGACGGATGGCGCTTGGTGGTCGCGACCATGTCTTCCGCGCGGTCGTAAATAATTTTCACTGGCTTCCCGGACTTCCACGCCAGAAGCGCCGCGTGCCCGGCGATCATGGAGGGGTATTCTTCCTTGCCGCCGAATCCGCCGCCCGTCTCCGCCTGAATCACGCGAATTTTTTCCGCCGGGAGGCCAAACAAGGTAACGAGCGCTTTGTGCACGTAGTAGGGACACTGCAGCGAGCCCCAAATCGTCACGCCGTCCGCGGGATTTGCCGCCGCGATCATGCCCTGGTTTTCGATGTACAGCTGTTCTTGCGCCCCGGTTCGATATTCGCCCTCGACGATGACATCCGCCTGCGCCCATGCGGCATCCACGTCGCCTTTTTCCATGTGATACGACTTGAAGACGTTGTCTTCTCCAAAAATGACGGCGCGTTTTGCGATGGAATCCTCGATCGTAAAAATCGCAGGCAGCGGCTCGACGTCGATTTGCACCGCGCGGCGAGCCTCCTCGAGCAAATATCGATCCGGATGCGCGAGCAAAACGATCGCTTCTTCGGGATGGTTGATCACTTCCGAGGCGAGGCAAGGCTGATCGTGTTCGATCAGCGCGATTTCGTTTTTTCCTGGAATATCGGCGGCGGTGACGACGGTGAATTCGTCCCACGGCATGCCGTCGCCGAAGCGTATGCCGCGGATGCGCCCTCGCGCGATGCTGCTGCGCACGGTCACGCCATGCAGCATTTCCGGAAAGACGAGGTCGTCCACGTACCGGGCGCGGCCCGTCACTTTTTCCCGTCCCTCTTTGCGGGGGACGGAATGTCCAAAGAATTTTTCTTCCATATTTTGCCGCGCTTGTGTAGCGCCCGCCTTCAGGCGGGCATCAGCTTACATCCGCGATGCTCGTCCCCTGCGGCGGACGGGCATCGTAGATTTAAGTACATGCCCGCCTGAAGGCGGCCGCTACAAAATCCTCCGCATCCTTCAAGTTAGACGTAGCGCCAATCGGCCGTTCCCGATTTTCAGTACCGGACCCGGTCGCCTTTTCGCTCCCATTCTCGAAACGGCTCGAGCCCCGCTTCCCGCATCATCGGCTCGAACGGAATTTTACGTTCGCGGTGCGGGCGTTTCAATTCTTCGTAAATGAAGGAATCATCGAACCCCGCTTCCGCGGCATCGCTCGCGGTAGCCGCAAAATAGACACGATCCGGCCGCGCCCAGTAGATGGCGCCCAAACACATCGGGCAGGGCTCGCAGCTCGTGTAGATCTCGCAGCCCGTCAGTTGAAACGTGCCCAAAGCGCGGCATGCCTCGCGTATAGCAATCACTTCCGCGTGCGCCGTGGGATCGTTCGCGGAGGTGACTGAATTCGTGCCGGTCGCGATGATGCGCCCATCCTTCACCACGATTGCGCCGAAGGGTCCGCCTCGCCCCGTACGGACATTTTCCACCGCCCGCTGGATTGCTTCCTGCATGAAGGCGTTATTCACCTTGCTCCACCTGTCTTTCCAGCGCTGATTTTAAATTGTACCGGAAAATCTGAAGACAAATGGAATTTGGTTTTTGATTGCCGAGCATAGTGTAGTGTATTCCGAGATGAATCTAACGTCCCTCTTCGGACTCCTGGGCGGACTGCTCGTCCTTGCTTTTGGGGCCAACCGGCTCTTCCGGTGGACGCGAATTCCGGACGTCGTCGTTCTCATGGCCACGGGAGTCGTGATCGGCCCCGTCCTTGGATGGGCCCGGGCCGATCAATTCAAGGACGTCACGCACGCATTTGGAACGCTCGCGTTGATCCTGATCCTGTTTGAGGGCGGGCTTGACCTGAACATCCGCGAAACCCTCAGCCATTTTCCAGGCGGCCTGTTGTTCGGTGTGGTGGCTTACGGCCTCACGACCGTCTCGGCAGGCCTGATTGCGTCGGCCAGCCTGCGCATCAGCCTGCGGGACGGCTTGCTCGCCGGAGCAGTCGTCGGTTGCACAAGCAGCACGATCGTTCTTCCCGTCCTTCAGCAGTGGAAGGCGGAAAAGGCCGTCAAGATTGTCCTGCTACTCGAATCTACGCTCGGTGACATTTTGGGGGTGCTTACGGTTGGATTCTTGATTCGATCGCACCAAGCAGGCGGTTCCGTCGTCGGCGATTTCTTAACCGGCTTTTTCTCGCAGGTGGCGATTTCCCTGGTGGCATCGTTCCTGATCGGATTCGGCTGGTCGCGGCTGCTCCCTTTCCTTTCCGAGCAACAATTCTGGCAAGTCCTCACTTTTTCCATGGTCTTGCTTCTGTACGCGGGAACCGAGCGTCTCGGCGGAAGCGGATTGCTCGCCGTGCTGGGATTTGGACTGGCGCTCTCCAATCTCTCCGGAGGACGCCGTTCGCTTGTTCCCACACTATTTCAATTTTCACAGGGAGGCGCGGGAGCGCACGAGCAGATTCTGAACTTCCACGCTGAGCTTTCCTTTTTGGTCCGCACCTTCTTTTTTGTCCTGATCGGCGCGGTTGTGGAATTGTCGGGACTGCGTCCTATCTGGCCGTTGTTGTTGGGCCTCACGGGGGTCATCTATCTGGCGCGATGGGTGTCGATCCAGCTTTGCAGGTGGACGTGGCGCGGTATCGGGGCATCGGACCGGGAGAAAATCCTCTGGATGCTGCCGCGCGGACTGATCACGATTGTGCTGGCGATCGAAGTGGTCGAAGTTCGAGGGCAATCCATGTCATTTCTCCCGCCCATGTCTTTTGCGGTGATCTTGCTGACGAATCTCATCATGGTTTTCGGAAGTATTCGGACGAACAAGATGGCCTCTACGGAAATGCCCGAACCGGTTGAATCCGCCGGGGGATCGGAAGTAAAGACGCCACCCATTTCCGAATCGCCCTGACGCGGGTGTCACCTGGAAGCTTCACCCGTAAAGCAAGCCTCGGATTTGCCTTCAAGAACAGCGAATTGGTTAATCCCCAATGCTCGATCTTCAATTGGACTTTCGCAATTTTGCATGTAAAATTATTATTTGGTGTGGGGTTCTGCAGCAAACAGAGTGAATGGTTGCGTCACCAAAGCGCCCAGCGCCTCCGGCTTGGGATCCACGTCGGCCGCCACATGGAAGCCATTCATACCTGGCGTGGCCCTCTCGAAGAAAATTCTCGACTTTGGCTTGGGCAGATTAGGCCGTTCGTCTCAGATTGCCGAAACTGCGCGTGTGCCGCGCCGTAGCGACCAGAGGGAGGAAGCTTCATGATTGTCGGTGTTCCCCGAGAAACATATCCGGGGGAGCGGCGCGTGGCGCTTGTGCCAATTGTCATTCCCGCTCTCGCCAAGGCAGGCATGCAAGTTATCGTCGAGGCCGGCGCGGGCGTCGCTGCGGGCTTTCCCGATGCCGAGTACGCCGCCAAGGGCGCAAAGATTATCGCGGATCGGGCCCAGGTGTTTGCCACGGCCGACATCATCACGCAGATGCTTTGCTACGGATCGAATGACCAGACGGGCCGCGCTGATTTGCCGCTCTTCCGCCGCAACCAGGTCCTGATCGGTTTTCTGCGCCCCATTGGGTCTCTCGTTACGGTTCAAGAAATCGCGGATGCAGGCGTGACTTCTTTTTCCGTGGAATTGATGCCCAGAACGACCCGGGCGCAAAGCATGGACGCGCTTTCTTCCATGGGCACCATTTGCGGCTACAAAGCCGTCCTGATCGCCGCGGACACGCTTCCGAAAATTCTCCCCATGCTTACAACGGCCGCGGGCACGATCACTCCCGCGCGCGTCCTCGTCATCGGCGCAGGCGTAGCCGGGCTGCAAGCCATCGCCACGGCGCGCAGGCTGGGAGCGGTGGTCTCCGCCTACGATCTGCGTCCCGCGGCCAAGGAGCAAGTGCACAGCCTTGGGGCGCGTTTTGTTGAGCTTCCCCTCGAAGCCAAGGACGCGCAGGACGCCAGCGGGTACGCCAAGGCGCAGGACGAGGAATTCTACCGGAGGCAGCGCGAATTGCTCGGCAAGGTGGTCGCCGAGAGCGACATTGTCATCACCGCCGCCGTCATTCCGGGAAAGAAGTCGCCGGTGCTCGTGACGGCGGAAATGGTCAAGGGCATGGCGCCGGGCTCGGTCATCGTCGACTTGGCCGCCGAGCGCGGAGGCAACTGCGAACTCTCGAAAGCCGGCGAGAAAATCACGGCTGACGGCGTCACGATCATTGGATATTTCAACTTCGCATCGACCGTGCCGCATCACGCCAGCCAGATGTACGCGCGCAACATCGTGGCGTTCCTCAATTTGCTTGTGAAGGACGGCAAGTTTCAGCTCAACCTGAAGGATGACATCATTCAGAGCACGCTGCTGACGCAGGGAGGGGAAATCGTTCATCCCCGCGTTCGGGAATATTTCTCGCTCCCGCCTCTCGTAGCCCGGCAGAAGGAGACAGTCTAACGATGAAAATGGATTTGATAACCAGTCTCTACGTGTTTATGTTGGCCGCTATTGTCGGCCTGGAAGTGATTCGCCGCGTGTCGCCGCTCCTGCACACTCCGCTGATGTCGCTCACCAATGCGCTCGACGCGATCGCCGTTGTCGGAGCGATTCTCCTGGCCGGCGAACACAAATCCACGCTCTCCACCGTGCTTGGCACCATCGCCATCGTTGCCGCGACCAGCAACGTCGTGGGCGGCTTCTTCATCACCGACCGCATGTTAAAAATGTTCAAAGCGAGCCGCAGCCCGAAACCATGACTCCATTTCCCGGAACAGACACGATCATCGAACTGACGTACCTCATCGCCACGGCTCTGTTCGTGATGTCACTCAAGTGGATGAGCTCGCCCACGACCGCGCGACACGGCGTCTGGGCGGGCGAGCTTGGCATGCTCCTCGCAATCGTGGGAACTTTGCTTAACCGCAGCATCGTGGACTACAAATGGGTTGCGATCGCCCTGGTGCTGGGCACGATCATTGGCGTTCCGCTCGGCAAAGTGCAAATGACGGCTGTCCCACAGCGGACGGCGCTCAGCCACGCCTTTGGAGCGTGTTGCGTCACGCTCGTCGGCACGGCCGAGTTTTATTTGCGCGCGCCCGCAGTGCCCAAGTTCATGATGTCCGTACTGTCGATGGAAGTGATCCTCGGATCGCTCACGTTTACAGGCAGCTTGATGGCCGCAGGAAAGCTGCAGGAAATCCTGCCGCAGCGCCCCATCCTCTTCAAGGGTCAGAATATCGTCAACCTTGGAATGCTCCTCGTTGCCATCGGCGTGGCCATTTATCTGGTGATTCATCCGGATCATACGTTCTTATTCCCTGTGCTCCTTGCGATTCCGCTGCTCTTCGGCGTGATGATGATTATCCCGATCGGCGGCGCGGACATGCCCACGGTGATATCGCTGCTCAACGCCTACGCCGGACTTTCCGCCTCCGCGATGGGATTTGTGCTCGATAGCAAGCTTCTGATCGTCGCCGGCGCGCTTGACGGCGCTTCCGGCTTGATTCTCTCCGTCAACATGTCCAAGGCCATGAACCGCTCGTTCTCGAACGTGCTGTTTGGCGGGTTTGGACAAGAACAAACGAGCGCGAAGGGCGCTAAAGAGACGCGGCCGGTGCGCAGCGCTTCACCCGAAGAGGCTGCCGAAATTCTTGCCGTCGCCAGCAAGGTTGTCATCGTACCCGGCTACGGCATGGCCGTGGCGCAGGCGCAGCACAAAGTCCGCGAACTCTACGACAATTTGACCAAGCGCGGCATCGATGTGAAGTTCGCGATTCACCCGGTTGCGGGCCGCATGCCCGGACACATGAATGTGCTGCTCGCCGAAGCGGACATCCCTTACGACAAGCTGCTCGACATGGACGAAATCAACGGCGAATTCCCGCAGACCGACGTGGCCCTGATCATCGGAGCGAACGACGTCACGAACCCCGCCGCGCGCACCGACACTTCGAGCCCCATCTTCGGCATGCCGATTCTCGACGTTGACAAGGCGCACACCGTGATGGTCATCAAGCGCAGCATGGCCGCCGGCTTCGCCGGAATCGATAACCCGCTCTACTACCTCGACAAAACCCTGATGCTCTTCGGTGACGCCAAGGGCTTCGTAGGTTCCATCGTCCGCGAACTCTCCGGCGGCGGCAGCCACGGATAACCGCTAATCTGGGAATGTACCGCGTCAGAGTGCATGAGTTTGCGCGTAAGTGGACCTTGGGTTACACAAACCAGCAACGCCGCCACTTCAGCTTCGCCTTAATCCCAAACAAAAACCAGTAGTTAGAGAGGGCAATCCCTTGGCATGCAAAATGCCCCTCGACGGAAGACGCCCTTGGCGCTCCCAATGGGGCGTTCACACTATGACGTTCCACTGTCTGTTAGCGGTACTTTCCCTCTGCGGCATGTTGCGGGATCGCCCGGCCATGGCGCTGGCTGGTGTACACGCGGCGGTTGCATCCTGGGATGGGATTGAGACACGTCAGGGAATGAATGCCGGATGGGGAGAGGCTGATCCACTCAGTCGGCCATTCGTTCACACCAACGCGGCGATGTTGGCGGCAGGCGTTGTGGAAGT
Organism: uncultured Acidobacteriota bacterium; assembly: GCA_963832265.1. Lineage (GTDB taxonomy): Bacteria > Acidobacteriota > Terriglobia > Acidiferrales > UBA7541 > Palsa-360. The sequence continues at coordinate 465,313 of CAWHTN010000017.1, read as the reverse complement.
TGCCGGCTTTGCCATCGTTGCGAATAAGATGAGGAATTCGCGCCACCGAGTGCTTCGGGACACCTGGTTTTTTTGGCAGTCTGTGCCGATAGCTGCGCATGTAGTGAGCGGTTCCGCTTGGGTAAGAGCAAGGTAAGCCACTCCAAAATTTAGCTACCCCGATCATCCCAGTTCGCCGATCAAGTCGCTGCCGATGTTTTTTCCGGCACCTTGGCCGGCTGATGCCCGCTGACCGCCGCTCCGGCGTCCGGATCAAGGAGGAAGCAGTCAAGCGTCGCCAGGACGCTCAAGACGGCGACGAGCAGGAACGCCACGTGAAACTCCTTCGTCGTTGGCCCTCCCGTGGAATTTCCAGTCAGATATCCCGCCAGCCGCAGCGCGATTGCGCCCACCGCCACGCCCATGCCCATCGACATTTGCGTGATCATGCTGAAAAAACTGGTGGCGGTGCTCATGTCCGGCTTGCTGATGTCCGCAAAGGCAAGAGTGCCCACCGCCGTAAACTGCATCGAGCGGGACAGGCCGTTCAGAAATAATATAAAGAGCACGATGATCGTCGCGGTCTGCGGGAACAATAGGGCGCAACTCGCCGTCAAGATCGCGTTCAGAATGCCATTCGTCGTCAGCACGTTGCGAAACCCGAACCGCCGCAGAACGGGCGTCACGACGGATTTCATCAGCAGATTGCCCGTGAACAGCCCCAGCATCAGCAGGCCCGACTGAAATGCGTTCAATCCAAAGCCGACCTGGAACATCAGGGGCAAGAGAAAAGGCGAAACGCTGATCGCGATCCGGAAGAGAGAGCCTCCCTGCAGCGTGATCGCGAATGTCTTGATCTTGAGAAGATCGAGATTCAAAAGCGGCGCGGGCGTGCGTAGGAAATGAAGCACGGAGAATAGGCCCAGGACGCATCCGGCGACGAGATACGCGGCCGTGGGCTTCCATTGCGCGCTTTCGCGGCCCACGAGTTCCATGCCGTATACGAAGCTCACGCAGGCCGACGCGCTCAGTACAAACCCAAGCCAGTCGAACGGCTTGACGAGGTCTTCCCTCAGGTTAGGAATAATCCGTGACGAAAGGGCCATGCCGATGATACCGAGCGGCACGTTCAGGAAAAAAATCCAGTGCCATGAGGCGTATGTGGTGATGAAACCGCCGACCGGCGGCCCTACGACGGGCGCGATCAGTGCCGGCCAGGTGATGAACGTAATCGCATCGATCAAATTGTGCTTTTCCGTCGTGCGCAAAACGACCAGCCGTCCGACGGGCACCATCATCGCCCCGCCGATCCCCTGGATTACGCGCGCGCCGGTGAACGTCAAAATTCCATGGCTCAAACCGCAAAGAATCGAAGACGCGGTGAAAATCGCGATGGCGGAAACGAAAACCGTCCGGGCGCCAACGCGGTCCGCCACCCATCCGCTGATCGGAATGAAGACCGCCAGCATCAGCAAATAGGCCGTCATTCCAATGTTCAAATCGACCGGGCTGACGTGGAACGATTTTCCCATGTCGGGCAGCGCCGTCGCGATGACGGTCCCGTCCAGGTTTTCCATGAAGAAGGCGGTGGCAACCAGAATTGAGACCGATGTGGTCTTTCCGAGCGGAGAAGTCATTATTTTGTTTGCCCCGCGCGATTTTCAGTGCCGGTGGTTGCAATTGAAGGTTGGCGGCGGCACGCTGCCCTGCCGGGGAACTCCCTATTTTGCATTGGCAACATCGGGCAGTGGAATGGCTTCCGTCGGAAAATTCATGGGGTAGGGCTGATACGGATAAACTTTGTCTTTTTTCGCTTTCAGATCCATGAGGATCTTGTCCTCGCAAACAATGTCTTCCTTGAGTGACCAATCCGGGCGCAACTTGTAGATGATGGTTGAAGTCCACGACCGGGTATACGATTTCGGGTCTTCGAAGGTGAGCGTGTTCTCGAGCGTGTCGTGATCCACGCGGCGGATGCGTTCCACTACGTGCAGCGCGTCGCTGTGCGGATGTCCAGCCGTGTCCAGCCAACTTTTATCGGTCAGCCCCACGATGTCCACGACGAGCGTCGCCCCTTCCCAGTGGCCGATGGAATGCCCCATCCAGGACGGGTCCAGGTCCTCCGGGTGGCCGCGCCCGTCCGTCCAGATTTGCTCAATGGAGTTACCCGTTTCGAACAGCACCAGCACCCGGCCTTTGCTCTGCAAGATTTCGAACGGGCCGACGTGATTCATCAGGCGGGGCAAGCCGTACGGAGCGCAACTGGTCAAGTAAGGATCCATATTGTCGTCATTGGCCCGGCCGAGCGCCCCGGTCCCGCAGCCGACGAGTTCGCATCGCTTTGCCGCCCATGGTTGCATCGGAGGGGGCGCCTCGGGAGAAAAGTTGTACGGCAAAAAGCCCTTGGGCGTTCTGGGAGGGGACCAAATGCCGGTCAGGTCGGGTGTTGAGCCTGCCGCTTGCGGGCGCGCCGCGCGAAGCTCAGGCGCAAGGCGCGGCAGCATCCCGAGAGACAACACAATCGCTGCGGCAGTACTCACTACTGAAGCCAGCGCATGCTTTTTCATTCGAAAGAACCTGTCCTTCAAGCGGCGTTCAGTACCCGGGAGGATCCACGGTGACTACCTGGCCGCCGGGCATGGTGACCTTCACGGGTCTCAGGCTTTTCATCCCGTTGACGATGGGAACGCTTTTTTTCTCGGGATGCCCGTAAATCGTGACCTGGTCGCCGGGTTTGAACGTGCTGTGATTCCATCCGACGCCCCGGCTCATGACGTTCGGCGGATGAAACTCCACGGCCCAGGTTTCCACGTCGCCCTTGTCATTTTTCACGTCAACAAGCAGCAGCGGGTGCGGATTCTGCCAATCGAAATGCTTCACCGTTCCGGTGATGGTGCCCCACGCATCGACGTCCCACCGCGAGGCGCCGTGATGCGCGAAAATACCGGATGAAAAGAGACAGCCGGCAAAAACCAACATGGCAAGGGCGAATGTTTTATGCTTCATCTGGCCACCTCATCGCGTCTCGTGGATGGTCAAACTTTACGTGTCCCGCCCATTTTTGTAAAGAGATCGGGGAAGGGATGAATAGTCTCCGGAGCTAAGACTCCACGATCTCACTGGGAGCCGAAACCAAACTGGCCATATGGATGATCAATCGCCTTTTCGATACAGCGGAGAGGTTCGTGAATTGAATTCCCATCCCTACCTCCACGACGGAGTGCCGGACGATCCCCTCCAGCGCGATGTCGGTTTGCCCGGCTCGCAGCGTGAAAGTAAGTTCGGATCCAGCCGGAAGGGGGTCCGGGTCGAGGACAAAAATGCCCTCCAAACTTAGGTCTCGGATGGGCGCGGACCTGTCACCGTAAGTGATGCGATTTTCCGGCTTGGCTTGAAATCGTGGAGTAGCGCGCCGGTCTTTTATGGGCATGGCTCTTGGTCGCCTCTTGGATCGATGGATTCGAGATTAACTCCCGGACATCGCACCTTGGCGGCTTTGCCGCACAACTCTTGTTTCCGGCCGGCCACCCGCTGCCGGTCGAAGATTATTTATGATCTCAGATTTTTCGACACGAGCCTCTGAATTCATCTTCTCAGTTGGTGGGAATTTCGTTCCTAGCAACTGGCGGTCTCTGCGTCAGGCCGAAACGCACTTGTCATAGTCGGCCTGTCAGGGGAAAGAGGTCTCTACTTCGCCCATTGTTAGGGTTTGGACGGGTCGTGGTTCCGAACATTCAGCGTCAATTTGCGAATGACAAATTCTTGAAGAAGATTGGCAGCGGCGGATGCGCCGACTTCGATTGCCGCGTTTTCAAATGTCAACGCTGCTCCATTGCGATCCTGCGCCGGATAGTAGAGATTCGAGATCCCTCCCGCAGCGAGGCTCCCGAGAACATTGGAATAATTTGCCTGCCAGCGTCCATTATCGCCCTTGCAGATCACGGAATTTGCGATCGCATACAGAATCCGCGACCGCGTGCTTCCGGTTCCCTTGTAGAAATACCGCGGGTCCTGTTTCAGGAGCGATGGCAGTATGGCGCTTCCAATAAAAATGTTGGTAACACCGTCAGCGTAGTCGGCGCCGTAGCGTTTCCCGTAACCCGATGCGCCCTGCCCGTATCCACTGAAATCATTGTTCGCCTGATGAACTCCTGCCACAGCCCCGGTCAGCACGAAGGTGACCGGGTCCAGGGTTGTCTTCCAGGCAAGCTCGAACTTTTGCTTTGAGGTGAGCGGAGCCGCATTGGGGACGTAGCTGACGTAGAAATTCGGAACGAAGCCGAGCACGCGCTGCTTCTCCTCCTCCTTGATCTGCTCTTCCGCCACTTCCACGCGCGGGACTACGACCTGCACCTCCGTCTTTTCCGGGGCCAGGGCCAACGCAATCCGCGGGGCATTGTAAGTCTCTGCCGGATGCAGGGTTCCAGAAATTGCTTGCGGCGAGAAGCCCTCCTTCGCAATGGTCAATTGAAAAGGCCCGGGAGCGACGCTGCTAAAGGAGAATTGCCCATCGTCGCCCGATAGCGTCTCCTGTTTTGTGGATTGATCTTCACGCGCAAGCCCCACTCGGGCTCCGGCGACGGCCCCTCCTCTTGGATCAACAATTGTTCCGTTGATGCTCCCCGTCAATTGCTGAACGGGAAGCTGTTCCGCGGCTGATGCTCCCGAATCCGTCGCGGTTTGCTGAGATTGGGTCGGAGTTGGAGTGCCACAAAGCAGGACACACAGGCCTAGCCACACGAAACTCCCGCTTGCATGGACCGCTCTCCGCGCGCAAGGACCCAAAGATTTCTTGCCTGACCCTATTTTCGCAAAACTCACAGTTTTGACCTTATTGAGCCTATGTCGTAACTCAGTTTTAGTTTATGTAGCGCCCGCCTTCAGGCGGGCATCTGCCCGATTCTAGAATGCCAACCTGAAGGTTGGCGCTACAAAAGCCTGGCGAATCGAAGTTGCCACACAATTTCTGAAGCATGCCCTCTATCTTCCCTCACTGTTTGAGTGTGCGTAGTTGTTTGAGGTTGTGGGCACGTCAGGCCACACTTTATACGGACCGCCGGTTGAGGAAAAGCAGCGCGCAAATACTGGGCAATCGATCTGTGGTACGCGTTCCACAAGTCGTCGATGAGGGAGGGTTGTGAAACTTCGCCGTCGAGCCAATCGACAGTCTGAGCGCGCGTGCGGCAAGCTCATTCCTGCTCCCCGCACGCGCAACTTGTGAGACGCAACGACTGGTAAGATCAGTTTCGTCCGGCCTTCACTGGACCTATTACTTAACGGGGACAAACCTCTGTACCCGCTCGCCGCCGAACACTTCACCCGTATAGATGTTGCCTTTGGAATCCACCTCGATCATGTGCAGGCCGTAAAACTGTCCAGCATTTTGGCCCATGCTGCCCAACTGGCCCACAACCTTGCCGTCTTCGCGGTTGAGGAACCAGATGTGGTTGTTGGTCAGATCGGAAATAAACAAGAACAGTTGCTGCTTGTCGGGCGAGAAGGACACGCCTCCGGTCGAACCGCCCACGCCCGTCCACGTGGCCATGGTGAATTCCTTCACGAATTTGCCTTCTTTCGTGGTGACGTCGATGCGATTCGCCATTCGATCGGCGGCGTAGACCAGTCCATCGTGGGACACATTGAGCGTGAGGTGGCCCCGGAACTCCTTGGGCTCCGGTCCGCCCGGCGTGTACGCCCGGTCTTTATCGTCGGTTGTGATCTCTGAAAGCTTGTGCCCGTAGGCGCCCCAGCCACGCTTGAACTTGAACGTGTCCAGGTCAAACACCATCACGCGCCCGCCCAGGTAATTGTCGGCTGCATAAAGCTCATGATCCGCTTCATCCATCCGAACCTCTTCGATTCCCCCCACGATCATGGGCGTCGTCGGCGGATACTTCGCGCGGAAAGCGGCAGTCGCCGCCTCCCGGGCCGCTCGAGCATCGGCATCGATTTTGGGGCGCCCGGCCGGCAGGAATCCAATTACTGGCCCGTTGCTGCCGTGGCCCGGAGTGCGTGGTCCCGTGGGAGCGGCATCGCCTCCACCGCCGCCTGGCGGCATCTCGGGCGCGCGAGGCAATTCGGCGATGAGCGCGCCGGTTTTCGGATCGTACTTGCGGACGTTGCCCATCCCGTCGACAACATTACCGAGGTAGATGAATCCTTTGCTGTCCACCGCCATGCCGTGCCCTTGCGGCGGGTCGATGGAACCGATGACATTGCCTGCCTTGTCGATGTGGATCATGGAGGGAGGCCGCACGCAGCAATCGGCAATCGGGGGAGTAAGCTCTGCCTCAAGCTCAATATCGGTCAGGTCGTTCGGACGATCGTGCACCCAAACATTGTCATCCTTGTCCACGGCCAGCCCCGTAACGCCACCCATCTTCCACTTGTTCGGCAAGGGTTTTGGCCAGTCCGCATCGACCTTGTACTTCGGCGCGCTTTGCGTCTGCGCGCCTCGAGCGCCAAACAACACCAACAAGCACAGGCCTGCCGCCAGGCCGAATGCCATTGCAATTCTGTCCCTGCTCATGGGGCCTCCCCATCATAACCAGTTGGAAATTCTGTTCTGACCATCCCGGTGAGCACTTTTATACACCTGAAGTAATCAGGAAGCCAGTGCCGGCGAAGGTTGCACCTGGCGCTCAATTTCAGAGACTTTTCCTGAGCGCCTTGATACTTCCAGATCGTGGAAGTTCTGCAGATTAAGCCAAAACTCAGCGTTGGTGTGGAAGAATCGCGCAAGGCGCAGGGCGGTCTCCGCTGTAATCCGGCGGCGTTCGTGCACAATTTCACCGATGCGGGTAGCGGGTACATGCAGTTTCAGCGCGAGCTTGTTAACACTCAAGCCCAGCGGCTTCATAAAATCTTCCCGGAGGACTTCGCCCGGATGGACGGGAGGCATTAATGTTTTTAATTTGCTCATCAGAGGTTCGGGAGAATCTCGGCTGCTTGGATGAGCACGAGATAATTCTGAGGAGTCGTATCAGCCACGATTGATTGCATCTACATGCCAAGGTGCCGGTGCGTCTCGCGATCCCGCTCAATGTCCTCCAGCGTGTATTCCAGTTCTACCCCATGGCTCTTCAGAAAGGCATCAACTTCCATGCGGGTTTCGTAACCCATCAACTGGCGCAGTTGAGAAGCCGAAATCTTGCGTTCGCGCTAGGCTGACAAAGTTAGTGCCTCAAACGCGGCGCGGGACAAATCTTGCCCCGGAGCCGCCAGGGCTGCTGAGAGTTCATCAGGAAGGGCAATCGTGATGTGCTTCATTCTGCGAAGATTATAGCATTATCAAACAAGAGAAAGTCCTTGGAGACGAGCATTGGTGCATAAACACTGCAAAGCGTCTCATGGTTGTTAGAAAGCATCTTGGAGAAGGCGCAACAGATCGCTTTCGCTAAAGGGAACCGGACTGTTGTCGAGAAGCCTTCGCACTGTGGACGCCATCTGGGAAATTTGAGGAAGCTGCTCTTGTTTCAGGCCCAACGCGCGAAGGCCTTTTGGTATTCCAACTTTAGCGGCAAGTTCCTCGACGAGTCCTGCAGCTCGGGTGGCAGCATCTGCATCGGACTTGGATTCGAGGCTCGGATTCAAACTGCGCGCGATGAATGCCATTTCTGGAATGCGCGATGGAGTAATGCTTCTCATTACCGTGGGCAACAGGACGGCATTTCCTAAGCCGTGCGGCGTGTGCGTCGCCTCTCCAACGGGATATTGCAGCGCATGCACAGCAGCCGTTCCGGCGGACGAGAATGCCATGCCAGCGAGGAGGCTCGCCAATGCCATCTCTTGTCTTGCTGCGCGGTCGTTCGGTTGAGCTACCGCCGCCGGAAGGAATTTTGCGATCGCGGTAATCGCTTTTGTCGCGAGAACGTCCGACATCGGATTCTTGCCGACGAAGATTGCGTGTGGAGAACAATCGGTTCGTACTCGCGCGCAGAACGATTCGATCGCGTGCGCGAGCGCATCCATGCCGGAATGGGCCGTCACACTGGCTGGACAGGAAACCGTCAGCGCGGGATCGACGATGGCCCACTTCGGAATCAGAGCGCGTGATGCGATGCCGACTTTCATCGCGCGTTCGGGATCGGCAACCACAGCGACTGGACTGACTTCCGATCCGGTGCCCGCGGTTGTCGGAACTGCCACGACCGGCGCGATCGGACCGGGAACATTATTTTCGCCGTAGTAAGCCGAAAGCGGACCGGGATACTTCACTAGAAGCGCCACGGCCTTGGACAGATCCAGGTTGCTGCCGCCGCCTAAACCAATCACTACATCAGGCGCGTAAGTCTGGGCAACCGCGGCGGCTCGCTCGATCGTCTGACGATCCACTTCAGGCTGTCCGCCGTCAAAAACTTTGACCTCGGCTTTCCCTTCGGCAAGTTGCGCGAGCACAGTCGCACAGACGCCGGCCTTGACCATATTCTGGTCCGTGCAAACAAACACTCGCGGGCCGAATTCACGCGCAACGTCCCGCAACACACTCGCCGCGCCCCATCCAAAGAATATTCTGCCCGCGGTCGAAAATCCCCAGACAGGATTGCTGCCTTCAGGACTCATCTCTCAGCCTTTCTGCCGCGAGCCAAACTTCTTTTGGAAGAGGTATCCCGGTGCGCGCGCGTTCTTCTCGAAGCCCCCGCGCCCGGTCACCGGGTACGATAACACTCTCGCAACCTTTCTGCGGCGGCGAGTGGCGAAGCTCATCGAGGTAGGATGCAACCCGGCTCGCGAGTGTGGGTCCGCCCGCAAATGCCCCGGGGTCCAACAAAAGAAAAAAATCTCCCTTCGTGCAGCGAAACTCCGTGTCTAAAGTGCCGAGAACGAGCCGCCCGATCTCGCTGCCCGGTAAAAGTCCGGCAAGTATTCCGATCGAAATGCCGAGGCCGTAGCCTTTTGGTCCAGCCGCGGGAGTGAGCGAGCCCTTCAACGCGTCATCCGGATTCGTGGTCGGATTGCCTTCGGCATCGATCGCCCACCCGAGAGGAATGGGTTCGCCGCGATGCTTGCTGGCATATATTTTCCCAATCGCGCTCGTGGAAGTGGCCATATCGAAAACGAACGGCGCGGGTTGGCTCGGAACGCCGATGGCGATCGGATTTGTGCCGACGAGCGCTTGCGTGCCGCCATGCGGATGAACGAGCGCTTCGCTTTCCGTCATCGCGAGGCAGATGATCCCCTCGCGCGCCCGCTTCTCGCAGTAGTACCCAATCATCCCGATGTGGCTGCTGTTCCGAATCGCCACCGCAACGATTCCGCATTCTCTCAGCTTGGATTTTGCCCGCTCGTGCGCGGACTCGGCAACAAATGGGCCCAAGCCATCTTTTCCGTCGACGCTCAGTACGGAATCCGCAGTCCAGATATATTCGGGATCGACGTTGACACGGATCAGGCGCTTCTTGATGCGAGCCGCTAAAACAGGCAGGCGTTGCAATCCGTGCGAATGATGGCCGCGCAGATCGGCTTCCGTCAGAACGTCCGCTTGGATCGAACTTTCCCGCTCGTTGGCTCCAAGCCTTGAAAGCACGTGAACAATTAATGCCCGTTCGTCTTCCGAAGATACGACGATTGAGGTTTCAAGGGGAAAGGTCATGCACTCTCTATGGTGGCGACTGCCTAACTCAGAGCCTGAATGATTTCCTCGCAACTCAGGCGGTCAGCGATATTTTGAAGAGCAAAATTAATTCCCGCATTTTGCCACTCGTCGTTGATGGTGGACGTTCCGTCGGTTGCCACGACAACTTCATAGCCCGAATCGGCGCCGTGCCGCGCCGTGTGTTCGATGGAAAAGTTGGTCCAGGCCCCGGTAATCACCAGGGAATCGATCCCGTGTCCTTGCAGGATCGTATCGAGCTTGGTGCCGTGAAAACCGTTCATGCGCATTTTCTCGACGACAACATCGCCCTTCTGAGGCCCGAGCCCCTCGACTGGCGCCGCTCCCCACGTCCCGCGCACGACAGCCTTGCTCTCTGCCAAACCGCGAAAAAGCGGCGCGTTCAACTTGAGCCCAGGCGCGCCGGGCTCAACGATGTAATGAATGTGAATCACAATCCCGCCGGCCTTGCGCATCGCGGCCGCTAATTTTTTCACGTTCTCAACTACATTCTGTTTCTTCGCATGGGCAGGCGCGCCGGAAGATGCGAACGCGCCTCCTTCTGTGATGACATCATTCTGCAAATCCTGAATGATCAGCGCCGTCTTTCGCGCATTGAGTTTCCGGTCGGCCATGTTTCCTCTTAGCGCATACTCATGTATGCGACAGGATTTCCTCGCACTTTCATCTTCACGCGATAAATCGAAGTCGAGCACGCACAGTACAGCTCGTCCCAATTCCGGCCGCCCCAGTTCAAATTCCCGGCATGCTCGGGCATGCGAATCACTCCCAATTGCTCCGCCGAAGGGCTCAGAACCCAAATGCCGCGCGGGCCGGTCACGTAGATATTCCCTCGCTCATCGACTTTCATGCCGTCGACGATGCCGTTCTCGAGCACGCCGTCGCCAATATTCGCGGCGAAGATGCGGCTCTTGCTCAGTGAGCCGTCAGGGGCGACATCGAACGCGCGAATGTGGGCGCGCGGCGAATCGTTCACGTACAGAATTTTCTCATCCGGCGAAAAACACACGCCGTTGGTCTGGCCAAAATCATCCGCCTCCAGATGCAGCGTTCCATCGGGAGAAATTCGGAAGAGGCCCTGAAAGCCCAGATCCTGCTTGCGTTCGAGGCCAAAGACCGGCATGCGGCCATACGATGGATCGCTGAAATAAATGGATTTGTCGGAGCGAAGCACCACATCGTTGGGGCTGTTGAGCTCTTTTCCCTGCCAGTGAGAGGCGAGCACCTTGCGTTCGCCTGACGGAGTTTCCATCACGAGAGAGCTGGTGACGTGCTCGCAGACATACATGTTGCCCGCGGCATCGTAGGTCATGCCGTTGCATTTATTACTGGGTTTCCGGATTTCCTTAACGCCATCCGCGGCGCTCCACCTGCGGCGCACATCTCCGGGCATGTCGCTGAAGTACAGGCATTGTTCCTTCGGATTCCAGATGGGGCCTTCCGTAAACCAAAACCCCGTGCAAAGTTTTTCGACAGCCGCGTCCTTATCGATCAGCTTGAGCATCTCGGGCGATTTGACTTCGACGGCTTTAGTGGAATCATTCATTCCGTTTTCGCGCCTCCTGAACATCCAAGCTCATCCGGCGGCCGGACGCGCTCAGCATCTCGCTCAGCCAAATTTCCAATTTCAACTTTATCTTTGCGCAAAACTATATGCTGCACGTTATCGCGTGTCAAACTGGGATCACGAAGTCTCCGTATGAGCCTCATTGAATAAATGCTGCGACGGAGCAGAGTTTCCCAGTTGTAGGGGCACGCCATGTCGTGCCCCTACTTCCCGACAATCTTCAAAAATTCATCATTCGTCCCAACGCGCCCATGGATCGGAACGTGCTGCGCGACATCGAGCTTCAGCTTCCGCATATTCTGATACAGCGTGAGCATCGCGGCCGTTGGAGCGGGCGGCTGCGCGCCCGGCTGCGGCGGCGAGTACAGATCGGCATTGATCAGGATCTTTTCCTTCGGTAGATAAACCATCAACATATCGGCGCTGTGATTCCCCTGGCTGTACGACGGATCCCCTAACTCGTAAGCCATATCCTGCACATGAAAAATTTCCATCATGCGCGCGCCATCGGTCACGACGTATTTTCCTTCGCCGCGCGTGTCGCCGCCCACCGTATCAATCGGAGCGGGCCGCCTGCTGATCATGTACATCGGGCTGAAGATCGCCAGCCGGTCCGGGTCCAGCGTTCTCGGAGCGGGATAGAACATGATGTCGAGGTAATACTGCTTGTTGGACTCGTGCGTCACGATCGTGGTCCCTTGCGAAAGATACGTGCGCAGACCGCCGGCGTGATCCATGTGGTGGTGCGTATTGACGAGGTACCGAATCAGTTTGTTTGGAACCAGCCTGTTCGCTTCCGCGATCACCGCGAGCGAGCGCGCCTCGTTCTGCGGCGCTTCGACGACCGCGACGAAGTCGTTGAATTCCACGAGCACGCTGTTGTGGCTCCCTCCGCCCAGCAGCCAGACGCCGTCCGCGAGCTTCTGACTTTCCACCTTAACCGGCGGCGCCGTTGCCGTCCGCACTGCTTCGGGAACCGGCATCGGCGTCACCGGCACGTTGGCCTTCACGTCCGTTACGTTGATCTCGTAATAGTTGTGGGCCGGGTTCAGACGCGGGTCGCCCTGATGCACATGGATTTGCCCGGGAAACATGATTCCGCCGAAATCCTTGTATTTCGTGTAGCGCATCTCGTAGTCCATGTCGCCATACATCGGATTGGGAAACCAGGTATCGACCAGCTCGACCAAGTTCTGGTCGTTGATCGTCCCGTTGAATTTATATTTTCCCATGGTGAAAGAGACGACCGTCACCTTCCTGCCAAACTGCGAGAGGCCAATGTCCGAAGCTCCCACGATGTTCAATGAGATGGCCGTCGCGTCGGTCGCCGCCAGCGCCGCTTTGAGAAATCCGTGCGGAGTCAGAACAATCTCGAGCTGCCGCAGATCGGAGTAAGGCACGCCGTCCAGATACATCCGCGTGAGCGTCACCGGCGCATCCCCTTTCATGTCCCAGGCATAGTTGCCGCTCATGATGGACGTGACGTGCTGCTCCGGCATCGGAGTCCTGCCGAGCAGCGGGTATTTTCCTTGCCTGCGCGTGTAATCCTCGCGCGACCATTTCGCGTCGTAGTCGATCACGCGCGTGTAGTCGGCAACTTCATAATGCGGCCAGTCTTCGGCGAGCCCGTACGTCTGGCCGATCTGCGAGAACCAGCCGCTCGCGGAGTATTGAATCGTCTTCAAGTTGGCAGCGCCCATGGCCTTGGAAGCCGCCTCCAAAGCTTTCCGGGCATCCACCGTCTGCGCGGACGCAGTCCCGGCGAACAGGATGAACAGTCCAGCGAGAATGCATGATCTTCGCGCCATACATTTTCCTCACTCTCACAAAATCAAACGAAAAACCAAAGAATTTGATTTCCGTTCTGACATCTAGAATGGGGACTCTTATACACCCGAGGCCCCCAATTAGGACAGCGCCCAGTCGGCGAATGGACTGTACCGAGGCCAGCAAAAACGTACGACGCGCGAGACGGTAATCCCAATCGAAAAATCATGCCGCGCCGCCGCAAAAGTTCGCCGCTCAAGTCCTTTCCCATTTTGCCGACGTTCTATAAGTCGAGAGATTTCCAGGTTTTGTGAGGCGCCGGTAAAGCCACCCGCGCGTTGCGGTGACAACTTTAAGGAACAAACCTTGGAATTCATCGGCCCCAAACTAGCGTCTAACGTTCTTCGTGGAGAGAAATCAAAAATGTTAAACAGAGCCGCAAAAATCGCCATCTTGGTTCTCATCCCTCTTTGTGCTTTTGCATCGCCGAAAGGGAAAGAAACCTCCATTCAAGTGGTCTCGTCAAAAACAAAAATTCACAACTCATCCTCGGGCAGCGTTTTCACTTACACGAACCTTTTGTTCACCGAAATCAACGGCAAGAGGATCGTGTACGAATGCGTTCAGCGCGGGGACATCTGCCCATTGCTGGAGTCCGGGAAAACCTACATGGCCGACCAGGAAGGAGCCTATATCTACTTCCCAATGAGTACCCCGGAGGATAATAAAGTTTTTCCCGTCAAATTCAAGCAGGTCGGGAGTTGGTGACACCCTGAACAGTGGAAACAGAAGAGGCATGAATATCTTTCCGGCATCCTCTCAGCAGAATTCCGCGTTCCGATAATCCCCTTCTCGGAACTCGGTCATTGCACATTTCCTCCTCGCCGAAAGAATTTACAGTATCCTCCTAAGAAAGTTCGTTGCCTCCGTGCGGCGCAGATCCCTTCTCGACACGATCTCTCCGGTGGCAAATTCATTGTCTAAAGCGCAGCGGAAGCGTACGATGCGCAAGTAAGATTTCCAAATCAGAAGTTCCGGTTAGAACCGCTCTTGCCATCGGCAGTCAGCGCAAGACGGTGCCGTTCGGGCAAGAGCGCGGGCTCTGGCGCGTCGGCGATTTGGAGCCTGTCCGAAGGGGATTGGAGGGATTCCGTGAGAAAAAAGCTTGCGACGATTTTCCTCGGCTGCTTGGCGGTTTCAGTTCCGCTGTTCGCACATCACGGCGCTGCCGCGTACGACACGTCGAAAAGCCTGACCGTGAAAGCCACAGTGACGGAATGGTTCTGGGCCAATCCCCATTGCTTCCTGAAATTCGATGCCAAGGATGACAAGGGAAATGTCGTTCATTGGGCGACCGAGACCAGCAATCCGTCGGACATGGTCAACCTTGGCTGGAGCAAGGACTCATTCAAAACTGGGGATGAGGTCACTGTTACTTTCACGCCTGTCAAGAACGGCGCGCCGGTCGGCCGGATCGACCAGGTCGTGCTCTCCAACGGCCAGATTCTAAAGGCCCGGGTCGTTTTCAAATCCACCGATCCAACTCCGTAAGTTGAATCGGTGTGAGATCCAAATTAAGGAAGGAACTTAGGAATGTTCAGGTTCTGCTTGGCTTGGACCATTGCGCTCGCCGCAACGTTGATGCTCACCTCTCCTGCGCGCGCTCAGACCACCCCTGGTCAGCAGCCGGGAGCAGTAGCAAATCAGAAACCAGCCGCCGCTCCAATTCATGACATTTCCGGGATTTGGGACCCAGGCAACGACGGAATCCAGCCGCTTGGCCCGCGGGCCATGCCGGAAGACGGCAAGCCGGAACATCAGGTGCCCTACACTCCTTTGGGCCTCGAGACGTTGAACTCCCATAAGCCGAGCAATGGAATTCGAAGTGTCCTTCCAGGCGAGACAAATGATCCAGTCGTCTTCTGTGATCCCCAGGGAATCCCCCGCGAAGACCTCTATGAACTGAGAACGACTCAGATCCTTCAAACGCCTCTCAACGTGGTCGTCCTGTATGAATTTGGCAAGCTCTGGCGCGTGATTTGGACGGACGGGCGAGATCTCCCCAAAGATCCCGAGCCCAGGTGGTATGGCTATTCGGTAGGGAAGTGGGTGGATGATTACACCTTCGTCGTGCAGACCTCGGGGACGGATGAGAGGACGTGGGTCGATCGAGCCGGCCGTCCGCATAGCGCCGACCTGCGCGTGGAGGAGAAGTTTCACCGCGTCGACCACGACACCTTGGAATTCACCGTGACGATTAACGATCCGAAGATGTATACGAAACCCTGGGTGGCTCTCGACAAGCTGCGTTTCAAACTGAAGCCGCCCAATTTCGATGTCCGAGAGATGATTTGTTCCCCGTCAGAATTCGCGGAATACAACAAAATCATCGGCAAACCCGCCAGCGAGAAAGGCGCCCAATAGCGCCCGCGTTTCAACTGGAACTAAAAAGTAGAAGATGACACTCCACTCTGAAAGGGAGTAGCGCGATGAACGAACGCAATATCGGCCGGCGCACTTTTCTCCAAGGGGCCAGCCTCGCTGCCTTAAGCGTGGCAGGACTCTTCGATGCACGTGCCAGCCACGCGCAAGTTGCGGTGCCGAATTCAACCGGTACGGAACTGCCGAAGCTCAAAGCCCCGCCGCTCGCGTGCGATTGTCACCATCACATCTACGATACTGCGCGGTTTCCGGCCCCTGATCCCGGAGCGGAGCCCAACGCGCGTGTGTCGGAGTATCGGTTGCTGCAGCAGCGCATCGGCACGACACGCGATGTGATCGTAACGCCCAGGCCGTATGCCACTGACAACCGCGTCACGCTCGACGCCATCGCTCAGTTTGCGCCTAATGCCCGCGGCGTCGCTGTCATTCACCCCACCATCACGGATGCGGAGTTGAAGGCACTGGCCCGCGGAGGAATTCGCGGCATCCGTTTCTCTCTGGCTCAAGCTGCCATTGCCCCCGCGACTTCGCTCGATATGATCGAACCCCTCTCGAAACGCATCAACGCGCTCGGCTGGCACGTCCAGATCAATATGGACCCCGATCAAATCGTCGCCGCCGAGGATTTGTGGATGCGTCTCCCTTCGCCCATCGTGTTCGATCATATGGGACACATCCCGCAGCCGATGGGCATGAAACACCCGGCCTATCCTCTCATTCGCAAGCTGGTCGATAAAGGACGCACTTGGGTCAAGCTATCGGTGACGCGCGACAATACGAAGGACGGTCCACCCACGTACGCCGATGTGAACAAGGTCGGCCAGGCCTATGTGCAGGCCGCGCCCGAGCGGATGGTATGGGGAAGCAATTGGCCGCACCCGAACGAAACAAACAAGCCGGACGACGCCATGCTATTCGACTTACTCACGCAATGGGCGCCGAGCGAGGCGACGCGCCATCGCATCCTGGTCGAAAACCCTGCGATTCTGTACGATTTTGGGAAGTCCAGCTGAGGGTGGTCTTACCGTGGAAGCATCCGCTTCCGTTTTGCCGAGCGGGGTAAATCGAGGCATTCAACGCGACAAAAGCAACCCGGAAAATAAAGTGCGGCCCGCAGGGATGCGGGCCGCACTTTGATTTTTAGAGGAGAGCAACTCCGCTACCCGACGCCTGTGCTTCCAGCTTCCGGGCTTCCGCTTTTCGGCCTACCTGGCGGAGCAGTGCGGCGTAAAATTGTTTCGTTTGTTGCACGGCTGGGTCGTCTGTCCCTAGATTTTGTTCGCGGATATCCAGCGCTCTCTTGTACAGGGGTTCAGCCAGGTCATACTTGGCTTCGCAGTAGTAGAGAAGCGCCAGACTATTCAAGCTGGCGGCAACATTGAGATGATCCTCTCCCAGCTTTTGTTCCGTAGCCTTCAGGGCTCGTTCCAGCAGAGGTTCGGCTTCCGCATACTTGCCTTCGGCCCTGTAAATTTCGCCGAGAGTGGCCTGCGCCGTGATCACTTCCGAGCTATCCATTTGCGAAGTGTTTTCCCAAATCGCCAGCGCGTGGGCATACATTGGTGCGGCTTCGGTATTGTTGCTTCGAGCGTGATTGATCTGGCCCAACTGGAACAGCACTTCGGCCGCTTCCGTGCTCTCCGGCTTGCCTGGCTCGTTCCAGAGTTTCAGGGCCCGCAGGTAGAGCGGTTCGGCGCTGGCATCTTGATTCCGCGAGTGGTAAATGCCGGCCAGGCCAATCACTGCGATCGCTTCATTGGCGCTCTGTTTCTTTCCCAAACTTTGCCAGATTCCCTGTGCACGCTTGTAGAGCGGCTCGGCTTTGGCATCCATGCCTTCATCATGATACAGAGCCGCAAGATTGTTCAGCGTAAGGCCGGCCGAAGCTTTCTGGCTTGAGTCCTTCTCCAGAATGGCCAGGGCTTGCAGGTACGCTTGCTCCGCCTGAGGATACTTGGACTGATCCTGGTAGAAGACGGCCAGGTTATTCAGACTGATGGCGACGCCCGGATTGTCAGCGCCCAGAGTCGTCTGCTGGATATCGATGGCTTCTTTATAGGAGGCCTCCGCTACGGCGTAATCGCCACGCTGGCTCGCTGCCACGGCTGCGGAGGTAGCTGCGCTCCAATCCTGCGCCTGCGCGGCTGTGCACCGTCCGCCAAGGAGAATCAATAGGGTGAATATGGCGGCTAGGGTTATTTTGTTCGAGTTCATCGGTTGTCTCCTCGTTTTGAGTCGCCGTACATCGTTTCAACAAGCCTACTTTCGCAAAAAGAAGTGGAGACACCAATGAGGCTTCAGTGCCAATTTGGCAAGACAATGGTGCTGATAGTTCTAGTACAGGTCCCGGGACTTTCGGCATGGGCGGTTGGAAAATCGGTTCGTATCTACTAAGGCCATTTATTTCAATAATTTACAGAGTAATATCCAGCGGAGATTCTCTTGCCGGAGGGCCTGCTGGAAGCCGTCTTATGGGATTCCAGGCGAAGTACAGGTAGGGTGGAATGGGAACAATCTACAGCCCGAACTGCCAAAATCCAGCCAAGAAACCGACTTCTTCGGCGCTGAAAGCGCCGCAGGATGCTAGCTCAGGGCAACGCCCTGAGTCTCGGAATCCATCGATGTGTAGTGCGCCCTGAAAGGGCGCAGGGCCCTTCCGCCCCTTCAGGGCGGACGCATAGCCTGAACACGGTCCCCGGGGCATTGCCCCGGGCTGGAATCCCCTCGCGCCGTTGGCGCGACAACGAAATCTTGTTTGTAACTGTAGAAAACCTCCTAAGTCGATTTATTAAAATGTTCTTCGGCGAATCAGCCTCTCCTCAGTGACAAAGGCAATTCATTACGCTCGGTGACAACCTTCCTTTACATCGCACCGAGGCCGTGTTATTCAGGACCATATTCCAGTGATACCTTGGCGACGAGCAACGGCGAACTGACGATCAACTTTAGCTTTTTGTAGCGCGCTAATACGACGATTCGGGCAAGGTCCGGAATCACCAGTCACCATTCACTGGTCACCAGTCACCATTGTCCGCAGGGATCAAACGGAGGGCACGGATGTCCAAATCAAACAAACCAGGTCCTGCAAAGAAATTAGTGCAGCGCCGTGAATTTCTAGGCGGCGCGGCGACGATGGCCGGCGCGTCCTTCATCGGGCGCGGGGCGGGAACCACGTGGCCGGGAATTCTGGCCGCGACGCCGCCCGATCCTCCGCCCGCGCCCGAAATGAACGCGGCGACGGAGCGCAAGATGAAGCGCTGGCAGGAGCAGCGCTGGCTGCTCGACGCCGTCGTGCAGACCGTGGGCGTGGAATGGGATCAGGCTCGCGTGGCATACACGCTGGGGCCCTGCGGCCCGGACGCGACAGGCGATTTCATCGGCATACGTTCGCGTGTGCGCAAGTACAACGACATCGCCCGCGAGTACACGCGCGCCGCCGTGCGCCGCGAAAAATTGGCGCGCCAGTTTGAGGCGGACGGCCATCCCATCGCCGCCCGCGAAAGTTATTTCATCGCCGCGCTGCTGTACGGAAGCGCCCAGTGGCCGATCTTCGAGGTGTCGCGCGAAAATCTGGCCCTCAATGAAAAGAAAGCCGCCGCCTACGCGAAGTACATGGAACTCGCTGATCACGAAATTCGCAAAGTGGAAATCCCGTTTGGCGGGAGCGGGAAATCCCTGCCCGGCTATTTGCATTTGCCGCTGAAACGCGCGACGGGCAAGATTCCCGCCGTGTGGGCGATCGGCGGAATGGACAGCATCAAGGAAGTTGGCGTCGCGCTCTACGGAGACAAATTGCTCGAGCGCGGCATCGCCGTGCTCGCGCTCGAAGGCCCGGGCCAGGGCGAATGTTGCGTCCGCGAAATCCATCCGACGGCGACCAACTGGATGCAGGCCGGCCCCTTGGTCCTGTCGTGGCTTCGTTCGCAAAATGAGATCGATCCCGACCGCATCGCCTTGTCCGGCGTGAGCATGGGCTCGTTTTGGGGAACGCAAGTGGCTTCGGTGGACGACCGGCTGAAGGGCTGCGTGTTGCGGTCCACCTGCCACGAACCCGGCATGAACACGCTCTTCAATGTGGCCTCGCCCACATTCAAGCTGCGGTTCATGTACATGGCGGGCTTCACCGACGAAGCGGAATTCGACAAGTTCGCGCAAACGCTTTCGCTGAAGGGAGTCGGGGAAAAGATCAAAGTTCCTTACCTGGTGATGGCCGGAGAGGACGACCAGCTCAGCCCGATTGAATACACCTACGCTTTGTTCGAGACGATCTCGGCGCCCAAACAGTTGCTGGTCTATGAAGGTGCAGAACACGGCCTCGTCGGTTCATCCGCCGCGGCGCTCGGTCCCAGCCAAACGACGTACTTCGCGGACTGGCTCAAGGATCGCCTGGACGGCAAGCCCATGCAAACCAAGCACATGAAAGTGGATGCCAACGGGCAAATTCACGAGTCCACATTTGAAGAGGCGCGCAAGGCCCTCTCAATTCCGCTTCAGGTATAAGTAGCACAGGCTTCAGTCTGTGGGTTTTAGTCCTTGCAAGGACGAACCCCCACAGGCTGAAGCGTGTGCAACTAGATCTCTATTGTTCCACCTTGAATTTCACAGGCTTAATGAAGAGTTTGTCCCCCACTTGAACGGAGACGTTGTAATCGCCCGGCTTACACTGCGGCACCTTCACCGTAATTTTATCGTCGCTCTGATCGACGATCGTGGCTTTGAAATCATTCTTGTCGTCGGAAAGAAACACCGACGAAACAGACGCTTTCCCTAAATTGCTTCCGGACACGGTCACCGTGTCGCTCACTTTTCCCGACGCCGGATCGACACCCGTCACTTGCGGCGCATTCTGCGCAACGGCCAGCGATGAAAAAAGAACCACTGCGGCGAGAAACACCCACCGTTTGTACGCGTTTCTCCCGCGGCCGGTGTTCATTCCGTTTTTCGTGATTAAAAAATGAAGAGTCTTGCCGAAGCCCGGCCCGCCGGCTGAGAGAGTGGCCATCATTCACCTCACGCAAGGATGCACGATCTTGAATTTCAATCTGCCCTTGCGCAGGACCGTACACCCTAAGTCAAGCCGTGTCAATGTTAAGAACGAGCCTGGTATTTGTAGAGGCCGCCCGTTTTTAGGGCGGGCAGCCGATTGTTTACTGCGCCCGCGCTTGTTCCTGCTGCTGCACTTGCTGCTTCAGCGCCTGAATGTCTTCCTTGCTGCGGAACTCCATGCGCGCCACTCTGCGCACCCGCGAGTATGGCAAAATGATTTCCAACTTGCCGTCGCGTTCGAGCAGGGAAACGTAGCGGGTTTCCGCGCCCAGAGTGGGGAATGGATACTCGGTCCACTTGGAAGTTTTGGGATCGAACTTGAGGACTTCATCCGCGTTCATCAAGTTGACCCACACGTTGTGGTCCTTGTCCACGGCGGATTGGTAAGGCATCTGCACATCCGGCCTGGGAAGGGGGACCATCGTCACCTTCAAAGTTTGCGTGTCGATCTTGGCCAAGCTTCCGCCCCACCAGTCGCACACCCAGACGAAGTGGCTCTCCTTGTCCGCTCCCATTCGGCGCGGGCCTTCGGCCCAGGGCACGGCCATGTTCCAGGTCGAGCCATAAGCTTCATACATCTTGATTTCGTCGGGGCTAAACATCTGCTTGATGCCCGGTACAGGAGGAACCTTGACTTCGCTGACCTTTCCGGTCTCGAGGTCGGTCTTCGCCACGAGATCAAGATTCATCTCCGCCCACCAGCCGTTGCCGTCGGCGTCCGCGGTCAGGCCGTAGGTGTTTCCGATCCCATCCGCATTCTTGTAGGTGGGCGACTTGTATTCGGAAAACTCTTTGGTCAGGGGATCGAAGCGCGAAGCGCCGTGAACCGTGGAGGCCCAGATCTTGCCTTTGCCGTCTACGTCCACAGTGCCGGCTGCCACCGTCGGGCCCTCTTGCCCTTCCGGCGCTGTGAACACCTGAAGTGTTTGGGTTGCGGGATCGACCTCGACGAGGCGCCCGCGGCCACCCGCTTCACCGGGCGACATGTCGAACCAGATGTGGCCTTGCTTGTCGCGCATGGCGCCGTGGCCGGTGGCGGCCATTCCGTTGAGTCCGGGGACGCGGAAGAACTTGGTCTCTCCCGTCTTGGCATCCACGCGGCCCAGGCTGGCATACGGCTGGGGCAGATTGACACTGAACCAGATGTTGCCGTCGAGGTCGGCCTGCGCGTCGTGAACGCCATTGTGGAAGAAGGAGGAAGGCGTGCCCAGCGACCAGTCACTGCCGTTGATCAGCGCAAAGGTTTTCGGGGCGTCGTTGGGTGCGAACATCGCGACGTCATACTCGGTGAAGACCGTGCGTGCCGCATCGCCCGTCGGGCGCGGCTTGACCGAGAGCTTCATCGCGCTTTGCTCGGGCCCGCGGGCGCGCGCGAGATAGGCGGCGAGTTCCTTTTCGTGGAAGTCGATGGGCGCGGCGATCGGGCTGTTCGGGCCAAGGTAGCCGCCGCCCACGTTGACGCGCTTCATCGTTTCCAGAATCGCGGTCCAGCCCTGCTCGTCAAACTTGTTTTGCAGAATGTAATTGGGCTGATGGCAGCTGGTGCAGGTGTTGCGAACGATGCGCTTGAGGCGGCGATCGTCGGGCGTGGCGTCGGGGAGCGAGGCGAGGATTTGATCGCCAGTCAACTGGCGCTCGAAATCCTTGGAGGCATGGAGAATGAAATCGCGGTGCGTTGTATGGGAGAGCGAGGCGTCGCCGCGCGCGGTATCAAAGCCGTCGGCCTGGGCCCAGACGTCGTAGTGGCCCGCGGGCATCGCGGGAAAATAGTAGGCGCCGTCTTCGTCGGTGAAGACGGACTTGGTGATTGTCGAGTTGTCCATCTTCGCGGAGATCGTCACGCCGTTCAGTTTCGCGCCGGAGGCCGACTTGACTGTGCCGGCGAGCAGCGCGCCGTCGGGGGCCGCGTTGGCTGCGAGAGGCAGGATGGCCGCCAGGACAAAGGCCAAGAACGCGGCGGCGAGAATATTCCACAAGACACGAGTTTGTGTGTGATGCATCGCAGGCTCTCCTTTTTCCCGTTCAGATTTCCAGCCGAAATTCCGGCGACTTCTAGACTTCACCTAGTCGACCATGCCTCCGCCCGCTTGCACGGTCTTGACGGGCTTCGGCACTGTCTTCAGATATTCCACGATCGCGTCAATCTCCGCGGGCTTCAATCCGTATTTGAATCCGGGCATTTTGCTCGTTCCGGTTCGAATCATTTCCTTGATGGCGTCTTCGTTTCCGTTGATCAGATCCTTGTGTAGGGAAGTGCCATACATCACGAAGCCCGCGCGCGCCGGCGCGTGGCAGATGCCGCAGCGCTGCTCGAAAATACGTTGGCCCAATTTCTGGGTATCGTTCAGTGGTGTGGCCTGTGCTGCCTGCTGCGCGCGCGCGGTAAGCGGAAAAACGCCGAGGAGAATCAATAAAACCCATCGGTGGCGTATCATGGAGGAGGCTCCTCGGCAAACTGTACCACGAAAAGCCTTTAGTAGCACACGCTTTAGAGTCCGTGTGAGAACTCGGTTCTGGTTCTTGTAGCGCCCGCCTTCAGGCGGGCATCTGCTTGATTTCAGAGTGCCCGCCTGAGGGCGGGCGCTACAAAAACGTGCCAATTTTGAGTTCTCACACAGACTCTTTAGGCTTTGGGGTTTGTTCGAAGGACGAGCGATCTTGCTCCGTTCAACCCCCACAGGCTGAAGCCTGTGCCATTAAATCTCCATAGCCCGGGACAACGAGTTGCTCATCCGGCCGCATCTAAGTAAGGTGTAGAATTGTCGACTCGTGGGGGCTTCTATCGCTTTAAAGCTGCCGTGCGTGCTTTGCCCGAGATGAATCCGTGCGATGACAAACTGGGCCGCCTGAAGCCTACTCCAGCGACAATTCTCCAGTCCGAGCGAAGGTCTTACATGGTACAAAGAAGAGCGAGCCGCTAATTCCTTCCGCTGGAACGTTTTGTTTCATGGCTGGATGGCAGGTGGCGTGCGCAAGTTATCTATTCTATAGTTTTGGTGGTTCTGGTTTTCGGCCCGGGACGTTTCCGACAGGGCCTGTGTTTTTCGGGGGGATGAGCGCCATGCGTACCTTGAAATTTCTGGTTGTGGCCGTTGTGTTTTGTTCCGCGCCGCTCGCCGCGCAAGTGCAATCGCTTCCACCCGCCGGGGCGCTTGACCAGGCTGTATCCAAAGTCGTTTCCCGCGAAAAGCAGGAAATGGCCATGATCCGGCAGCACTCTCCCCTGGTGGAAACCTACATCCAGAAAGTCAGGATTACGGAAAGCGACGGGAGCTGGGTTCCCGACGGCGACCACTACTTCATCGGCCGCGCGGAATTTGCCAAGGGGCTGGACCTCAAGCCTCTTCCCACACCTGGCGACAATACGGTGCACCACATGGTCGGCAGCATGACCCATCTTTTCGACTTCGGCACCGAGTTTCTCCCGGACGGTTTTCTGCAGATGATTTATCTCGACAACAACGGGCTGGACACGCAGAACTACAACTTTGACTACGTCCGCCGCGAATTCCTCGGGGAAGTGCGCGCGCTCGTCTTTGATATCACTCCAAAGAAAAAGTCGGGCAATGGCCGCTTCATCGGGCGCATCTGGGTCGAAGACCAGGACTTCACGATCGTTCGATTCAACGGCTCCTATACCGGCCGTACCTTCACCAATCTGAATTTCCACTTTGACAGTTGGCGCGTGAACGCTGGCCCGAATCTCTGGCTGCCCGCGTTTATTTATTCAGAGGAGAGCACGTCGGCGAACCCGATCGTCAAGGCGCCAACCTACAAGGCGCAGACGCGGCTCTGGGGATACGACGCGGGACGATCCCGCCAGGAGCAGGAACTAAGCCAGGTGCTGATCGAATCCGCTTCCCCGGTGATCGATCAATCGAAGACGAACAACGACCTTGCCCCCGTGCAGGAAGCGCGCGCGTGGGACGCGCAGGCGGAAGACAACGTCATGGAGAGGCTGCAACGATCCGGCCTCGTCGCGCCGAAAGGCGAGATCGATAAGGTTTTGCAAACGGTGGTGAATAATCTCGAAGTCACGAACAATCTCGACATCCAACCCGAAATTCAATGCCGCGTGCTGATGACCTCGACCATCGAATCTTTTTCGATGGGGCACACCATCGTGCTGAGCCGCGGATTGATCGACGTTCTCCCCGATGAAGCCAGCCTGGCGGCGATGCTGGCCAAGGAAATGGGCTACATCCTGACGACGCGCAAGCCGGTCGACACACGCCTCGCCTTTTTCGACCGCCTGCAGTTCGAGGACAAGAAAATGTTCGACCACTTCGACTTTGAGCGCAAGCCGGAGGAGGATGCCGCGGCCAGCGCGAAGGCTTCGGACCTCCTGAATAATTCTCCGTACAAGGATCAGCTCGGCACCGCGGAAATGTTCATGGCCGAACTGCTGGGGCGCGCGCGCCAGATTCCCAATTTGATCAGTCCTCGGGTGGGAGACGCCGGATTGCTCAAGCTCTCCGTGGCCGCGAAACCCGGCGACGCGGAATCCGCGAGGCATATCGTGGCGCTGCCGCTGGGCGGCCGCGTCAAGCTGGACCCGTGGGACGATTCCCTGGCGCTGCTGAAGGCCCAGGCCGTGGGATCCGTCACGGACCGCGAGAAAATGCCGTTTGAAGTGACTCCCTTCGAGATTTACCTGACGCGCGTGGGCTCCGAGAGCCCCAAGGCGTCGCAGCTCGGTGTGATTTCGCACTCCGGCAACTGACCGTTATTTCTTCTCAACAACGCGGCGTGCGCGGGGAGCCAGTGGCACAGGCTTCAGCCTGTGGGGTTTGGTCATGGCAAGGACGACCCCCACAGGCTGAAGCCTGTGCCACATCAAAGTCTGTCATGCTTGCGGCAAATCCGGGAAAGCGTTAGCGTATCTCCAGTATGCCTTCCGATGACGTAATTCGGGCCGAGACGAAAGCCGAGGGGCTGAGAATCAAACGAAACAACCTCTTGGCTGCGGTTTTGTCCGGGGCCGTCCTGGCGGGTGTCTCCCTCTGGTTTTTCCCGCATTCCCTACCCGGCATCCTGGGCGGCTTCGTGATCGGTTTCTTCTACGCCAACGGGTTCGAGTATTGCCTGCACCGGTTCATATTGCACGGGTCGCGCGGCTTTTTTCGCCAGGAGCATATCGTGCATCACGCGACGCTGAACTCCCCGGAAATGGCCCGGTATGTCAA
Organism: uncultured Acidobacteriota bacterium; assembly: GCA_963832265.1. Classification (GTDB taxonomy): domain Bacteria; phylum Acidobacteriota; class Terriglobia; order Acidiferrales; family UBA7541; genus Palsa-360. The sequence continues at coordinate 439,713 of CAWHTN010000017.1, read as the reverse complement.
CTTTTCCAGGAATCCCTGGGGAGTGGTCGGCCTTTTCCTCGCCAATGCCGCGCCGTTTTTGCTTCTGCAGTGGTATTTCCGCAACGGCTGGACCGCGGGAGTGTTCGTCGGCTTTGCGATTTACTACGTCGCGTTTGAAGAAATTCACTGGCGCATGCACATGGGCGGCTGGCTGCCGAGATGGCTGCGTCCGGCCGCGCGCCACCACCTGCTGCATCACGCGCACGACGAGGGCCGCTTCAATGTTTTCCTTCCGATATTTGACCGGATTGCGGAGTGGTTCCAGTTGCAGCCGCGAATCCACAGCGACGAACCGGAAAGATAAATTGACAGGAAGTGCACGATGCATGAATTTGTAGCGCCGGCATCTTGCCGGCAATTTTCGCGGCCTCCCTGAACAAACAAAAATGCCGGCAGGATGCCGGCGCTACGAAATGCCCAGTTGGGCCGGTTCTAGTCGCTTCCGGCAACACTCGCCAGAGCCTTCTCATCTTTTTCTTGCTTATTTTGAAGCAGCGGGCAATCGGGAGGCAGGAGGGCCAGCTTCTTCTGAATGATCTTGTCCGAATATTTCGCCAGGTAGTGGACGATGGTCTCGATCCGGATGCGGATGCTTCCGGCGGGCTTGGTGGAATCGAGATCGCCAAACTTAAAGAACAATGTGCCGGTGGCTTCCACGATTTTTTGCGTGGGCGTGTAGGTGGGCTGATCCATGCCGCATTCATAACTGGAGAGCCGCAGCACGCAGGTGATCCACGGAAAACGCGTCGCGAATTTCGCGCCCCACAGAATTTCATTCGTGTTGCTGCTGTTAGACGAAGTCCACACGTCGGAGATATCGAGCGGCGAGCGGATTTTTTTCGCCTGCACTTCCTCTCCGAAAATCCACTTCAGCAAATCGTCGTCCACCGGAAGATATTGCAGCCAGACGATGGGATAGCCGTGCGCCTGCAAATCGGATTCGATCTCGTGCCCGATTCCCGGGTCCATGTGGTAGGGCCGGGCCAGCACGAGCACGCACGGTTTGTTTTCGCGCGCGCACCAGGTCAGAATCTTCCGTGTTTCGGCGCGCGCCTTTTCATTGAATTCGCGCAAGGCCTTGTAACCCGCATCCACCGCGCGCTGCGTTTCCGCCATGTCGATGTCGAAAACATCCTTCAGGCAATCGTACATTTGCTTCGGAACCATTTCCGGTTCGGCCATGTTCACAAACGGGGAGGCGTACTGGATGCCGTTGTCCTTGAACACGTCGCTTTCCTTCACGAAACCGGCGCGGATGTTTTCCGGCCCGGCCATCACGCGCGTGCAGGCCAGGTTTTCCGAAACGTGCCCCCGCATGAAGGACGGCAGCGAATAAATCATGGGGCTCATGATGACGTGGACTTTTTTCTTGAGGCCGAAGACCAGCTCGCCGTAGTGGCCGCTCATGGCCTTCACGGGATAGCAGCAATCCACCGTGCCGCGGCCTTTTCCAAATTCGCGGCCCTGCTCCTCGGAAGTGTCCGAGCTGAATACGATGTTTTCGGAGGCGATCCCGATTTCGCGCAGAAACGCGACCCAGAACTGGTGGGTGCTCCACATGTTCAGGACCTTGGGAATCCCGACGCGGATTCCCGAGCGGTCCTTAGGCGGAGACGGTATTGCGGCGGAAGCCTTCTTGCCGAACCATGTCTGCAATATTTGGAAAGGCATTCTTGGTTTTCTCTATTCCGGCCTTGATCACTTTCATTTCGTTCAAATCTTCCACCAAACCCTTAGGGCACGAGTTATTCACGATCACGCGTTCCCATCCGAGGGACAGCGGAACCTTGCTCCACTCGCGGCCCATGCCGCCGGGCAAGGCCACGTCGATGAAACTGCGCTGGCAATTTACCGGGCACCAGTTGCAGACGGTATCCTTCGCGGTCGTCGTGTTATATGTCAATTTCTCGATCACATCGAAGCCGCGGAATTGAGATCGGCCGCCCTTTTCCCACCAGTCCAGCGAAACGAGCGCCGCGCCGATCGCGCCGGCTTCTCCGGAATACGGATGCACGACGACGTCCGCGTCGGGAACTTTCGAGCGGATGAAATCGACCTGCGTTTTCACCACGGCCAGATTCTTGTGCGTGCCGCCCTGGAGGATAAATTTCTTGCCCACCTGGTTGAGGTTGTTCATCCCGCCCGCATAGATCCACACGTTCAAGGGCAGGATCGAGCACAGGGCGGCGAGAATTTCCTCCGCCTGCCAGCCCTTGCGCTGCTGGTTGACGATGTCGCTTTGCAGGAAGACGCCGCATCCCATCGAAAGCTGCGGCATGGCCTGCGCGAGGAATGCTTTGTCGGCCATTTCGCTCAGGGGAATACCAAATCGTTCGGCGACGCCTTGAAGGAAAGCGCCATTGCCCGACGAGCATTGCGAGTTCAGGCGGAAATCGCTGACGGTCCCGTTTTTCAGGATCATGATCTTGACGTCAACGCCGCCAACGTCGCAGATGCAATCGGCGTCGGGGAAGTAGTGCAGCCCCGCGGAGGCATGCGCGATGGTTTCCACCACGCCGCAATCCGCGCCCAGGATGCCCTTCAGAAGATCTTTCCCGTAGCCTGTGATTCCGAGCCCCAGGATTTCGCCGTCACCGATGACTTCACGAAGCTGGCGGAACAAACTTTTCGCGTCTTCGATGGGATTGCCCTTGCTCAACGCGTAGCACGAGAAGAGCAATTCTTTGTCGACCGAAAGGCAAACGGCCTTTGCCGTGGTCGAGCCAAAATCGCAGCCCACCAGGACGCGATCCAGTTTTTTCGTTTCCACCGTTGCGTTCGACCGCCTTCAAGGCGACATTTGCGCTGGAGGTCGCGTCCATCTTGGAATACACGTCGATGAACGTCCTCAAACTCTCTTCGTTGTCGCTCAGCCCGCCGCGGCCCTGCTTCTTTTTCTCTTCGTACTGGCCTTCTTCGATCCACCATTGCAGCTTCTTCGTGCCCTGGTAGATTCCGACGGTGTGCGGCTCGCCGAGCGCCACTTCGATGCAGCCGAGCGCAGCGTAGTACAGCGCGTCCTTCGGCACGGTAATGTATTCTTCGGGCGGCTTGCCGTTCGGCATCTGGATTTTTCTTTCCTGCCAGATGTGCGTGAGGTGCAGCCGCCAGGCTTCCTGCAGCCCCTTGAAAAACAGATTCGGTCCGCCGAGCAACAGAACTTCAGGCGAAGGCGTGTTCCCGCGCGTCAGCGTGGCCAGGTTTTGGTAGACGACAGCCTCGAACAGGGAAGCGATGATTTCATCGACGGTGACGCCGGCCTTGAGCAGCGTGTTGGCGTCCGCTTCCGCGAAAATCCCGCACTTGCTGCTGATCTTGTGCAGCGTGTGGCCCGTGTAATGCATTTCGGAAAGCGCTTCCGGAGCAATCTGAAGCTTGCGCGCCGTTTTCTCAATGAACGTGCCAGTGCCGCCCGAGCAGGCGCTCTGCATCAGGACTTGTTTGCTCTTCGTCGTCCCATTGCCGTTGAAGAAGATGGTCTTCATATCTTCTCCACCGATCTCGCTGACGAAACGCACCGCCGGGTGCAGCCGCTCGACGCTCGCCGCCACCGCCACGACTTCCTGAATGACCTTGGCTCCCACGACGGGAGCAATCAGTCCCGCGCCTGACCCGGTCAAGAAGATGCGATCGCGCTGCGGCGTCAAGCCATGCTGCGCCTCAAGCCGCGACAAAAACTGCAGAACTTTTTCTCCCTGCTTTGTATTGTGACGTTCGTAGGCCTGGGAGAGGACTTCGCCGGACGGCGAGGCGAGAACGTACTTGACCGTGGTGCTTCCCACGTCGACGCCGCAGATCATCGCGCCATTCGCGCTGGGCGCCAGCTTCTCCGGCGTCTTGATTTCCATCATGCCCGGGTCCCGCATGAGGGGCGCGATCTTAACGAAACTTCCGTCAGCCATTGAGGGCCCTCGCTGAGTACCGTTTGTTGCGTCTCCGGCGGTTTCCGTTGACCAACCTCGCCTACCCGCCGACTTCAGTATGCTTCAGGACTATTCGTCAACACTCCACTAACGTGTCATTCTGAGCGAAGCGAAGAATCCCTCTTCGGTTTGAGCCCGCGACAACCAAGAGAGATTCTTCGCTTCGCTCAGAATGACACATCGTAAAAAGTGTGCAACGCGCGCGAGCGCGAAAAAACGCTCTTCGCCGATTACAGGCTGGCGAGATGCAACGCGTAATTCGCAGCCGTGGATGCGTATCCCATATGCGGCACGGGGTACGTCGCCTTTTTAACTTTGGGATTCTTTTCTTCGATCTGCCGGATTTTTTCAAGCGTCAAACCGGTCTTGGCCATCGCTTCCACGAACTCGGACTGCGAACGCTTCTTCGCTTCCGTGAGAATCATCTGGCAGCGGGAAAGCGCGTGGACTTCGGCGTCTCCCTTGATTTCGATGGGAGCGTAGAGCAGGTCGGGATGACGCCCCAGCACGTTGGCCATCGCGCCTTGCGACATTGTGTTCGGCATGCAGGAATACGGCGAGAGCTCGCAAGTCATGTTGGCATGCTTGTGAAGATGCGCGTGCAGAGCCTTGCCGATGAGCATGTGTCCTTCGCCGCCGCGCAGTTCGTGATGGAAGAAGGGCGACGCCAGTTGCTTCAGCTCTTCCTGATCCGGCAATTCGTTCGGCACGTAAGCGAGCGCCTTGCGGAACCGGTTGTACGTTCCCACGTAGAGCTTCTCAAACCCGCGGATCATGGCCATCTTCATCTTTGCCTTGCGGTCAAAGTTCGGCTTCTCTGGTATGCGCCAGAGCGGAGTGTGCAAGAGGTAGCCCAGCCAGACGGCCACCGGAGGCGGCATCACTTCGGAGCCTTCCGATTCCAGCCAGCGCTTGATGTTGTAGTTGCCGTCGCCTTCATGCGTCTGCAGCCAGAACTCGCCGGTAATTTTCACTTTCGGCTTTACTTGCAGGCGGTCGACTTCGATCGCGTCGAATTTCTTCCGCACCACGCGCAACGCGTCCGCGAAATAGCCCGAGAGGAAATGCCACGCCAGCATCCCATACTTGTTGCTGCGAAGCGGCCGCTTCTGGAAGACCTCGAAGAGATAATCGGCGCTTTCCTGCAGGACCTTGTCGGTCTGCCCGGGCGTGACCTCGTACGGACGAGTCAGGTACTCCATGTCCGTGAGGATGTCGCCCACCAGAATGGCCCACACAATGCCGAGGCTCAGCGGCATATTGATTTCCAGGCCGCCGCCCTTTTCGGGCGCCTGGTCGAGCTGGTCCTGCGCCAGCAGGAAGAGGCGGAACTCCTTCAGCCCCATGCCGTCGAGGGCCATCTCATAGGATTCGTGGTATTGGCCGAAGCGGCAGGGGCCGCAGGCGCCGGCCGTCAGGAAGACGTAGTCATCCAGGGTCTTTTGCTTCCCGTTGGCGGCGACTTCGGTCTTCAGAAAATTCACCAGGCTGCCCGTGGTAAAGATCGTGGGGCAGCACGCGCCGGTGTCGATCAATTCCTTGCCGGCGTCCAGGTCCGCGCGCGCGATATTGGGCAGCGGCTTGGCGTTGTAATTCAAATTGTTGAACACGCCCTGGACCAGCCGCTCATGCTTCCAGGTCAGGCCGCCGAATAGAATCGTGGTTTTCTCGCGCTGTTCCCTTGTGAAAGGCCGCGCCTTATAGGAAGTGTAGTGAGTAACTTCATTAACTGCGGTCGCCATGCGTATCCTCCTTGCTCCCTCAGACTTATCCTAATACCTAACGAAGGCCCGTGATCCCTAGCTTCTGCGTAAATGTCTTGTGATTCGCCACGGATGTGTGGCGAAAATATAGGAATGGAAATTGGGCAGACTTTTGCCCATGGGTAGACACTAATCCGTGATTCGCACCTTTTTGAACGTGACTAAAACTCATGACCCAATCTCCATGAGGTCTCGAGTCCAGTACCAGGCAGGTGGAATATCCCAGGACCAAACTAGACCCTTCGCTTATAACAAAAGTAGCCTCCAAAAGCCATAACGGTTTCTTTCGAGTTATCTATAGGATAGGGGGCCCCTGGTCCGATGCCCGGGGTAGGCTGAGCTATCTCCGCGAATACCCCGGATGATATAACCGGCTTCCTCGGTTTGGCCGTTTCCAAGACGGGGCAATTGTCTGCCCGGTGCCAGAGGTATACGACTGGCGACACGGCATCGCATCACCCGCCAGGCAAGCTGCCTTTTCCGCGTACCATAGTGTGTACCGTCTTTCGTTGAATCCCGAGGCAAACGTGCGCCGCCGCTTACTCACCGCCGTGCTTTTCTTTGCCGCTTGCTGCCTCTGCCGGATTGCCAGCGCAGACGACGGGGCGCGGCCCGGCATCGCATTTTTTCGCGCAGACGTGACCGTGCGCGAAAACGCCACACTTGATGTCCGCGAAGAAATTGCCGTTCGCAACGCCTCATCCTTTTACAAACACGGCTTCCAGCGGGACTTGCCCATCTCCCTAACGGACCGGTGGGATACGCGCTATGTGGGCACGTACCAAAAGGACAACGGCATTCGGGTGAAGATTCTGGAAGTGACTGAGGACGGCCAAGGCGTCAAGTACGAGCTGGGCAAGCGCTACGGCTATGCGCAGCTTAGCATTGGGGAGCGCAACGTGGCGCTCGATTCGGGCGAGCACCGCTTCGTGATTCGCTATACCGTCGATTGGGCGATGATTTCGGGCGCAGGGCGCGACACGCTTTACTGGAATGCCGTGGGCACTGAGCGCACTGTTCCGATTGCGGAAGCGATCCTTGCAGTCCATTTGCCCGCCGCTGTCCCGAGCGAAAACATCGAGGTCGAACCGAGAGTAGGCGGACTCGGCGGGAGTTTTCCTCGCCGGCCTGAAAACACACTCGAGCGGGTCGATGACGCCTCCGGCGCAATCGTCTATCGAGCCACGAATATGAACCCGCGCCAGAGCCTGAGTCTGGCCGTCACCTGGCCGTCCGGCTACATCCACATGCCGAAGTTCGTATTTCTGCGCCGCGAAGGCGGGGTGCTGGTCGCACCCGCGCTGCTGTTTATTTATTACCTGATCGCCTGGGTGTGGCTTGGGCCGGATCCCAAGCCGGGCGTGGTTGTCGCGCGCTATGAGCCGCCGGAGGGAATTTCTCCGGCCGCCGCGCGCTATATTTCCTCGGGAATCACCGATGGGCGCTCGTTCGCCGCCGTGATTGCGCAACTTGGAGTTCACGGATGCATTCGCGTGGAATCGGATCGCGGAAAATACAAACTGTCGCGACTGATGAGCGATCGCGCTGCCGAGGCCGCACTGGCGCCCGAGGAGAAATTCGTCCTCGCACTTTTATTTGAAGACGGCCCCGAAATTGTCTTGACCGGCGCAATGGACGAGCGCAACGCCGCGCAGAATGGCCGCTACGTTGCTCACATTCATGATGAACTGGCCGATCAACTCGGCAAAAAATATTTCACGCGGCATTCGGGAATCATAGCGCTGGGCGTACTCGCCACATTTGTGTTCGCGCTGGCTTTGGCCGTCACGGCTCGCGGCCGCGACACTTCCATCGCGGTTTTCGCCACGCTCTGGGTGCTCTTCATGGGGTTGACGATGGGGCTGATGATCGAGTTCTCATTCGCCTCGGCCTGGAAAAACGCGGTGCGCGCGGGGACAGGCTGGATCAAATTGCTTCCGGGCACGGCTGCATTTTCCATATTCGCCGCGGTGATCGTGTTCCTGCTGAAAAAGGTGGCTTCGGGCGTCTCCCTTTCTTTTTCCCTGATGCTTGTGGCGTTTCTGCTGATCAATCTCGTGTGGGGGCCGCGCCTGAAGCGCAAATCGCCGCTCGGCCGGCAAGTGTCGGATCAAATCGCAGGTTTCCGCCAGTTCCTGGAAAAGGTGGATCAGGACAAGCTGGACCGCCTGAACCCCGCAGGCAGCGCGCAAGAAGACCTGGACCGGTTTCTTCCTTATGCAATCGCCCTTGAAGTGAAGGAAGCGTGGGGCGATCATTTGTCGCAAACTTTCCTGGCCTCCACGGTAATCGGCGAAAATTAATTCCGGTACAGCCTATAAATTTCATTTCTCACACGGACAATGGGAGTGCAGGTTCTAGTAGCACAGGTTCAGCCTGTGGGTTTTAGTCCTTGCAAGCACTAACCCCCACAGGCTGAAGCCTGTGCTACAAAAGGCTACCCCGCCTTCTCTTGAAAAATGTGGCTTATAGAAGAACAAGCCCGCGGCGAATCCCAAGCGCCACAGCTTCCGTGCGGCTGCCTGCCCCCAGCTTGCCGAGGATCGACGCTACGTGAAATTTCGCCGTGTGCTCTGAAATATTCAGCCGCGCGGCAATTTCTTTATTGCTCAATCCGCCGGCGAGCATTTGCAGAACTTCCAGCTCCCGCCGCGTCAACGATTCTGCAAGCTCGCCAAGCGCGCGAGTCGCCGCCGATCCCGCTGGGAGCACTTCATTCATGTTCGCCGGATGCAGTACGATCAACCCGATGGCCACCGCTTGCAGAGCGGCGACGAGTTGGTCCGGAGAAATATCGCCGGGCAGTGCCGCGCGAATGCCCCCGCGCAGCGCGTCCGCTGACGCTGCGGGAGTCATGCCATCGCCAATAATGACTACGCTGACATCCGAGGCCAATCCAGACGCGAGGATCGATTCCAGCATGGGCTCGAACGGCTCGCCGGACGAGCCAATGAGGACCACATCGGGGGCCGCATCGGCAAGCATTTCGGCTAGAGCGTCTATCGTTCCATTGCTGGCGACAACCTCCACATCGCGGGCCGCGAGAAGATTTTCCAGCCCGGCGCGAGCCAGCGGGGAAGCGGCGACAATGAAAACGCGGATCACGCCGCCACAGGGCTCCTTGCCGGCAACTGGGTTCCAAGCTGCACCGCGACTCGGCGAATTTTCGAGTAGTCGCCGCGCAGAAATTCGATACGCAAGACCCGTGGACGGCTTCCCTGAAGAGCGCCCGACAGATCCTCGATGGCCGCGAAGCCCTTGTCTTCCGTGCCAAGCAAAATGTCACCGGGCATGAGCGACGCCAAATCGGCAGGGCTGCCGGGCTCAACTACGAGAACCACTAGCCCGAATGTCTTGCCCGCACCGGCAGGTCGCGGAATTAGCGCGGGATGAACCGTGACGCCGAGCCAGGCGTTTGCCGGCCCCGCGGAAAGAAAATCGCGCACGCTGTTGCTGGGAATGGCGAGCGCCAGGCGGCCCGCGACCATCGTATTGATGCCGACGATGCGGCCGTGCGCGTTGGCCAGCGGTCCGCCCGAATTGCCCGGGCGCCAGCCGCACATCCGCCTGCACCCACGCCTGCCGCCCGAGACCGCGAAGCGGGCCCACCGCGTGAATTACTCCAGTCGCAAGCGCGCCGACAAAACCCATGGGATTGCCAATGGCGATGGCGAGTTCGCCGGGGCGCACTGCGGAAGAATCGGCGGCGGACGCGGCCGGCAGATTTTCCGCGTCGATGCGAAGTTGCGCCAGATCGCGGCGCGGATCGCGCGAACGGATAGCGGCCTCGAATTCGCGCCCGTCCCAGAGCTGGACGTTTACGCGCGAACCACGAATGACGTGCGCGTTTGTCACTACAACACCGTCGCTTGACCAGATGACTCCGGAGCCGGCGCCGCGGCCGCCCGAATGAACGAGAACGGTCGAGCGGCGCAACTGCTCCGCAATTTCGCCAAATCCCGGGATGGCCATGTTATTTGCCTCCGTGCGCGCGTTCGCCGACAACGACACTGGTTTCCTGCGCCGTGCCGCCGCGAACCAATTTGACCACAACCGGCTTGCCGATTGCTTCCGCGGCGAGCTGCGCGTGCACGTCCTCCACTCGCGTGATCGGATGCGGACCGAAAGAGATCAGCAGGTCTCCGATCATGATGCCGGCCTTGTGCGCGGGGCTGTCGGGCTCCACTTCAACGACAATGGCGGCGGTTTTCTCATTGCGTTGCAGCGTTTGGCGAAGCGCATCGGGCAGACGGATTGGATGCAAACCGACGCCGAGATAGCCATGCGGAATATGTCCTGCTTGAAGCAGGGCATCGACGACGCGGTTCACCGTGGAAGCGGGAACGGCGATCGCGCCGAAGCGTGCGAAGCGCGGCGTGGCAATGCCGATCGCGCGGCCGTACGCATCAATGACTGCGCCGCCAACAGCTGTCGGCTGCAGTCCGACGTCGATCCGCACGTATGGACTGAGCGCTGCGCCGATCCAGGTGCGTCGCTCGGACGCAACCAGGCTGACGGCGCCCAGCGCGGCAACCGGTCCGCTGGCGCGCGTGCGTCCGACCACGAGCACGAGGCTTCCCGGCTTGATCGTGGAAATGTCGCTGATTTCCGCCACGGGCGAGGCGGCTTCGGCGCATTTCAATACGGCCAAATCCGTGGACGCGTCGCGGCCTGCAAGCGCGGCAGGCACGATGCGGCCGTCGGGCAAGGTCACGTGAATTTCTTCATCGCGACGCAGCGCATGCTCCGCGGTCACGATGACGCCGTTGCGCCACACGACGCCGCTCGAAGATCCGCGCGCCTCCGTGTGAATGGCGACGATGCTTGCCGCGGCGCGATCAGTTTCCCGGGCCAGTGCATTGGATAGATCGATAAGTTCTGTGGACATGTTCTGAACCTCCAGGGACAAGATGCCGCAGACCGCGGCGTACTTACATCAGCCAATCGGCTAGGTGGAGACCTGGCCATTCGGGCTAACGAAACCTGGGAACGCCAATCTCCCGATTGGCGTTCCCAAGCCACCCCAAAAACTTGATTTGAGTGGATCGTGGACCTATAGTTCCTTGCAAAGACGGCGTATAATTTTTTAGAAGGGTACTTCTGCATTTTTGCGTGCCCGCGCCGTTCCTGCGCCTGAAGACAAGAAATTGAAGAGGGAAAGCTGATGAAATATCGGGCTTCTCTGCCTTTAAGACGAACCTGTGATTCCTGTTCAGGCGCCAACTTCGATTTGCGGCGAAAAGCTTTTGACATGCGGCTCGTGGCTTCTCTCGCTATCTTGGGAACGGCGTTGGGCTTGGCGCCGAATACGTTCGCTCAGACCGGTAAACCGTCCGAAGCGGGAAAAAAACAAGACGCTGCCGCGCCACTCTCCCATGATCTCTCCGGAGTCTGGATGCAATATCCAGAGGGCGATCTGCCGGGAACTCCGGGCATGAATACCGTGAATGAAAGATTTCGCCCTCCGTTGACGCCCTGGGGGCAGGCGCAACTCGATGCCGCGAGACCCCTGGTGGGCCCGAAGGCCATTCCAGGCGAGGAGAATAGCCCAACCTTGCGGTGCGATCCGGACGGTCCTCCAAAAATTCTCAATCATCCCAATCCATTTGAGATCGTGCAAATACCCGGCAGGATGTTCATGTTTTTCGAGGAGCAACACGTTTGGCGCACCATCTGGGCGGACGGACGAGAGCTTCCCAAAGATCCCGACCCCAGTTATTTGGGTTCCGCGGTTGGAAAGTGGGAGGGGGACACTTTCGTCGTCGAGACCAATGGTTTTAACGACAAGGTGTGGGCCGACGCCTACGGAAATCCGCGCAGCGAGCAGACGCGTCTCACCGAGCGCTACCGCCGATTGAATCATGACACCCTGGAACTGCAAGTCACCATCGACGATCCTAAATCGTACACGAAGCCTTGGGTGAGTCCTCCGAAACTCCACAAACTCGAACCGGGCTGGGAAATTGCGGAGTGGTTTTGCGCCGTGGAGGAAGACAAAGCGTACGACGAGGTCGTGCGGAAACCGGCTGGCGTTGCGCCCAAGAAATAACTGAGCCGCATGGGAGAGGAAGGAATGGGGATCTCGGAAGTGAAGGAAGTAGAGGAGGCAAAGGAAGTAAAGGATAAAACCTCGCCTGTCCAATTTTGCCAGGACAATTTTTCCGTTCCTCAACTTCCTTTACCTCCTCTACTTCCTTTATTTCCCTTTCTGCGAGGAATGGTTCATGCGATGCAGTTCGCGGGTGCGTTAGCTTTCTTGGGAGCCATATTGTCATTCGGGCCGATTCTGTCCGCGCAAACTGCACCTGCCCTGCCGCATGATCTATCCGGCGTCTGGATGCAATATCCGGACGGCAATGTGCCGGGAGTGCCCGGCATGAATGCCGTCGACAATCGGACTCGGCCTACCTTGACGCCCTGGGGAAAGGCGAAGTTCGATGCGGCCAAGCCACTCGTTGGCCCGAGAGCGGTTCCCGGCGTGGAAAATAATCCGGAGCTTCGTTGTGAGCCGGACGGTCCTCCGAAACTTCTCAACCTTCCCAATCCATTTGAAATCGTTCAGATTCCCGGCAGGGTGCTGATGTTTTTTGAGCTGGGACACATCTGGCGGACCATTTGGACGGACGGTCGCGCTGCTTCCCAAGGATCCCGATCCCACCTATCTGGGATATTCCGTCGGCAAGTGGGAAGGAGACACCTTCGTCGTCGACACGATTGGTTTTAACGACAAGCTCTGGGACGATTCGTTTGGGAATCCGCGCAGCGACGCGACACACCTTACCGAGCGCTACCGTCGATTGAATCACGACACCTTGGAATTGCAAATCATCATCGATGACCCCAAATCGTACACGAAGTCCTGGGTAAGTCCTCCGAAACTCCACAAGCTGGAGCCGGGCTGGGAAATTGCGGAATGGTTTTGCGTCCTGGACGAGGACAAAGCGTATGACGAGGCAGTGCGGAAACCGGCCGGCGTTGCACCCACGCCCAACAAATAGACAAGCCGAAGTAGAAAGGATGTAAAGGAAGTGAAGGAAATAGTGGAAGCAAAGCAAGCAAAGGAAAGAACCTCTCACACCTGCTCGCGACGAGGCGATTTTTCCTTTCCTCTACTTCCTTTACTTCCTCAACCTCCTCTACTTCCGTCTCTAAGTCGAAAACTTCTCGCCATCCAGGTCACAGTTGCGCTTACTGCCCTCGGAGCCATACTTGCCTTCGCGCCGATTCTTTCCGCTCAGACCACTAGGCAAACGGAAACGCCAAAAGCGCCCGTCGCATCTTCTCCGCTATCGCACGATCTTTCTGGAGTTTGGATGCAGTATCCGGCTGAACCCGCACCAGGAGTCCCCGGCATGACTGGAATCGATGAAAGACTTCGTCCTCCGTTTACGCCTTGGGGGCAGACAAAGTTTGATGCCGCCAGGCCCATGCAGGGACCCACGGCCGTTCCCGGTCAGGAGAATGCTCCAACCTTGCACTGTGACCCGGACGGCCCTCCGAGAATTCTCGTTCTTCCGAATCCATTTGAGATCGTTCAGATTCCCGGCAGGGTGCTGATGTTTTTTGAACTCGGGCACGTTTGGCGCACCATCTGGACGGACGGTCGAGCCCTTCCCAAGGATCCCGATCCCACTTGGCTGGGATACTCGGTGGGAAATGGGACGGAGACACTTTCGTAGTCGACACGATCGGTTTCAACGATAAGCTCTGGGCCGATGTTTACGGCAGTCCGCGCAGCGATCAGATGCACCTTACGGAACGCTACCGGCGGCTGAATCATGACACTTTGGAAATGCAAATCATTATGGACGACCCCAAGGCGTACACAAAAATTTGGGTAAATCCCCCCAAACTCCACAAGCTCGAGCCCACGTGGGAAATTGCGGAGTGGTTCTGCGTCATCGAAGAAGAGAACGCTTATAGCGATGTAATTAGAAAACCCGCCGGCGGAATCTCGACCGCGCCTAAATAGACGGCCTGAAGGAGAAGGGAAGTAAAGGAAGCAAAGGAGGTAAAGGAAATAAAGGATAAAAACTCTCGCGCCCGTTTGCGTTGGGGCGATTTTTCCATTCCTCTACTTCCTTTACTTCCTCAACCTCCTCCACTTCCTTTCCTTGGAGACCCAAAGCGATGATTATTGAAAATCTGGAACAGGTCACGCAAGCCGTGCTCGACGAGATGAAGCGCACGCCGGACGCGCGCACCAAGGTGATTCTGGAGAGCATGGTGCGGCACCTGCACGCGTTCGTGCGCGAAGTTAATTTAACCGACGATGAATTTGACAAAGCAATTAACTATGTCGCGGCGCTCGGCCAACTCACGACGGAGAGCCACAACGAAGTGAGGCTGATGGCGGGAACGCTGGGAGTCTCCACCCTGGTTTGCCTCATGAACAACGGCCCGAACGCCGCCACCGAAAGCTCCGCCAACCTCCTGGGTCCGTTTTGGAGAATGGATTCACCGAGGACGGAGAACGGTGGATCGCTCCTGCGGTCCCCGACTCCCGGGCCGGCTCTCTTCTTTAAAGGCTGGGTGCGCGATCCGGAAGGCAGGCCGGTGGCCGGAGCCGATGTCGATGTCTGGCACGCGTCGCCTGTCGGTCTCTACGAGAATCAGGACCCCGAGCAGGCGGAGATGAACCTGCGCGGCAAGTTTACGACCGACGCAAACGGAGAATTTAGCTTCCGAAGCATCAGGCCGGCCGGGTACCCGATCCCGATCGAATGGTCCGGTGGGCGCACTCCTGAACGCACAGAAGCGGCACAACTTCCGGCCGGCGCACCTGCACTTTCTGATTTACAAGCCGGGCTTTAAAACCATCACGTCGCAGATCTATACGCCTGACGATCCTCACCTGAATACCGACTCGCAATTCGGAGTGACGCGCGCGCTCGTCGGGAACTTTGTAGTCCATGAAAACGAGCCGGCCCCTGACCCGGGCGTGACCGGGGCATGGTATTCGCTCCAGCATACTTTCATTCTTCAGCAAGGAGAGAGCTGGTTGCCAACGCCCCCTGTTTCCAAGAAGGCTACGGAACGCATCGCGTAGGACAGCCGCTCTTGGCTGTCCCGCAATGTATCAGCGGTACAAAAGCGGACAGCCAAGAGTGGTTGTCCTACTAGAATCCCGAATTCGCGCACCACCAAGCCGCGTCGAATCTTTACAGTGAAACTAATTCGTGATTGAATTCGTATATAGTGTATGGCAGCGGTTCTTTTGCAGGACAATGAGTTAGGGACTCCGTGATCGGGAACTCGACCCAGGGACCCGCCATTGATGGAACCGAAAAATAATCTCGGGGAGAGGTTTCATGAAGGCCTTGGTCTTGATGCTTGCGATTGGTTTGCTTTTCGTTCCCGTGTTCGGGGGTCCGCCTCCCGATTCCCGATGGTTGAACGGCATGGACCTCTCGTGGGCCTTTCCCGAACCTTCTCCTGATTTTCCGCCCGAGGACAATAGCGTGGTCAAACACCTTCCGGACAGCACGAAATCCTACACCCAGGGGCAGATCGACAATATTTATAATCCCCCGGACTGGTATCCCGAGGAGCACGAGCCGTTCCCCAGGGTTGTCGCGAGTGGAGAGGGGAAGGCCACTCCCGGGTGCGCCTCTTGCCACCTGGCATCGGGAAGCGGACATCCTGAATCGGCCAATCTGACCGGTCTGACTGCCGATTATATGATGACGCAACTGCACGATTTTCAGCAGGGGTTGCGGACCGACCCGCGCCACCGGATGAGCGAAATCGCCAAGGGCATGACGGAAGATGACGTGAAGGAAGCCGCCGCCTATTTTGCGAGCCAAAAGCCGCGCCACTGGATCCGCGTCGTCGAGACCGACACGGTGCCTGAAACCTATATGAATGAGGGGCGCCGGCGTTACGTGCGGCCGGGCGGCAAAATGGAGCCAATCGGTTCCAGGATTATTGAAGTGCCGGAGGATCCGGAGCGCGTGACGTGCCGCGATCCGCACACCGGATTCGTCGCGTACGTGCCGACCGGAAGCGTTGCCAAAGGCGAGGCGTTAGCCACGACGGGCGGCGGGGGAAAGACGACTGCATGCATCGCTTGTCACGGTCCGGCGCTGACGGGTCTTGGCCCCATACCCAGGATCGCTGGGCACTCGCCAAACTACATCGTTCGCCAGTTGGCCGGATTTCAGGTCGGCGCGCGGAACAGTGATTTGGACCAACTGATGAAGGGTGTCGTCGCGAACTTGACCCAGGATGACATCATCTCGCTAGCCGCTTACGTGTCCTCGCGCAACCCCGAAAAACAATAGCCGCAGTTACTTTCGCACAGCCATGGCCTGTTCGAGGGTTTCTCGAATCAGGCGTGTATAGGGGATGCCGCGCACCTTTGCCCGAGCTTTCACCGCTTTCAGCAACTGCTTCGGCACGCGCATGTTGATTTGCTCGTCTTTCTTCTCGAATTCAAACCGTGCCGGTTTGAACTGCGAAAAATCAAGTTTGGAGAGGTCTTGAGCAAGAAACGCCTCAGCTTCCCTGTCGGTTCTAAGGCGTGGCACTTTCTTTTTCATAGGCAGCAATCTCCTGGGCGTGCATATACCGGGCCGTCACCGGACGGATCAGGCGGCGTCTGCTTTTTGTCCGGATGGTGAAGGCCATGAATACAGGCCGCCCCGCCTTTGTTCTCCCCACCGCAATCAAACGGTCTTCGTCTCCCGAGTGCCTTGGGTCGGGTGCAATGCGGGGGCTTTGCGTAAACAGGTCCTCGATCTCAGCAATCGAGACGCCATGCTTTTGGCACTTCTCCCGGTTGCCTTCATCCCAATCGAATCCGCTGACCCGTAAAGTCATCGTACCACGAAACTATACAATTGTATATACATCGTCAATCGCAAGACTTAGCCCACTCCGAAAAGAAATCGTTACTTGGCGGCCTTCCGATCGTTGGCGCCCATGGCAAGACTTGCAGATGTCTGGCCGGCTGGCACAGCTGAGGCATTCTCCTCGCTGCCAGGCGTCAGTGAGCCGACGTAGGAGGCAATGGCCAGCATGTCGTCCTGGCTCATATGCGCAACGACGCCTTTCATCAGCGCGCCCATCGAGCCGTGGCGCGAGCCATCCTTGAAGTAGTAGAGCTGGCGGAAGAGATACATCGGAGAATGTCCCGCGATGGCGGGCACCTCGCCCAAGCCGTTGAGCGATGGGCCATGACAGATCACGCATTGAATCGTTTTTCCACCGCCTCCGGTCGTCACGAATTCCTTGCCTTTGGCCAGGCTGCCCTTCGGAACATAGGCAATAAATCCGGAGTGCGGATCGCGACTCTCCGCCCGGGCTACATCCTGCGGCAGCTCGATGATCCGAGCGCCGATCGGCTCGTCACCGCCGCCGGGCAACGGCATGCGCATCAAATGCTCGTTGATGAAAGTCTTTGGCACCCGATCGGTTTCGACCACCGATTGCCACACTTTCGGTTTGAGCGCCGCGAACCACTCGCTGGCTTGCCGGGCGTCTTCGTCCGACAGATTTTTTGCCATGTCGTTCATCGCTTCGCCCATTCTCAATCCCGCCTTGAAGTCGGAAAGTTGGCGCACGATATAGGCGGCCGATTCGCCGGCAAGATTGGCGGATTCCGGGTGGCCGAGTCCCGAGGCGAGATGGCAGGAAGCGCACCCGAGCACGCCCCCATCCGCGCCGTGTGCAACAACTTTCGGCATCGGGGCATGCTCGTCGGGAAACCAGTCCGGCGGATTTTGAATATCATCAATCTGATCCTGGGTGTAGGACTTGGTGCTGCCCGGGACATGTTGCGGGCCGCTTCGTTCATCGATGACGGGTTGAACCTTGTCGCGAATAGGAAACGCCCACGGAATGTCCGGGAGATGCCATGGCTCCGCGGATTGAGCGCCGATCCGCAAAGCGGGAATGAGCGCGAGCACTAAGGAGCAACTGAGAATCCTAAGCAAAGTCCCCAAGGATCTTCGCGCGCCGCCTGCAGGTGTCCGAATCAAACTTCGGTACGTTTTCTCTTCCTTCTTTCGCTTGTCCTTGCTGGAATATTTTGAGTCGAAACGATTGTCACTCTGTGAAGTCTTCATTTTTTCTTTCGTTCCCCTGGTCGGATCCCATTCATCATTGCCTGATTGTGAATTCAGCTCGGGCCGGTCGCTGAATCGTCACAAAGTTATTTCTGCTATTTAGAAGCGGGCGCGACGCCTGCCGGCTTCCGAACGACCTGGTCGTAATCCTTGTTTTCGTCCAGGACGCAAAACCACTCGGCAATTTCCCAGCCCGGTTCCAGCTTGTGTAGCTTCGGAGGACTCACCCAAGGCTTTGTGTACACTTTGGGGTCGTCGATAATGATCTGCTGTTCGAGCGTATCGCGATCCAACCGCCGGTAGCGCTCCATGAGATGTGTCGTTGGCGTGCGCGGATTCCCGTAGAGATCGACCCACTCCTTATCGTTAAAACCAATCGTTTCGACGACGAAAGTGTCGCCTTCCCAATGGCCGACCGAGTACCCGAGCCAGCTGGGGTCGGGATCTTTAGGAAGCGGCCGACCGTCGGTCCAGATTTCGCGCCAAATGTGTTGCTCCTCGAAGAACATCAACACCCTTCCCGGAATCTGAACGATCTCCCACGGATTGGGAAGGATGAGAACTTGCGGAGGACCGCTCGGCTCGCAGCGCAAGGCCGAATTGTCCTCCTTGCCTGCAACCGCCTTCGCGCCTTGTAAGGCTTGCGCGCTGTCGAACTTCGCCTGTCCCCACGGCGTCAAAGGAGGACGATAGTGTTCATTCACGCCATTCATGCCGGGAGTTCCTGGCACGTCGCCGTCCCGATACTGCATCCAAACTCCAGATAAATCATGGGAGAGAGCGGGGGGCGCATCCTGACTCTTTGCAGTTTCGGAAGCCTTCCCGGCCTGAGTATCGGTTTGAGCAAATGCGATCGGCGAGAAAACCAGAGTCGCTCCGAGGGTGACGAGTGAACCCGCGAGCCACTTGGCAAGAAACTTTCGCCTGAGAAGAGGAAGTGAACGAAGTTGAGGAAGTAAAGGAAGTAAAGGACCCGAAAACTCGCCCGCGCGCGAATGGACGGGCAAGGTTTTGTCCTTAACTTCCTTTGCTTCCTTCAATACCTTCACCTCCATTCCTTCTCCTTTGGATTTTCTATTTGCCGGGCGCGGTCGTGCCGCCTCCCGATGGTTTTCTGACATCTTTGTCATACGTCTGCAATTCGCTCGACGCGCAAAACCATTCCGCAATCTCCCATTTCGGCTCCAGCTTGTGGAGTTTCGGAGGACTGACCCAGACTTTCGTGTAAGACATGGGATCGTTGATGATGATTTGCTGTTCCAGAGTGTTGTGATTCAATCGCCGGTAGCGCTCCGTCAGGTGCATCTGTTCGCTGCGCGGATTGCCGGAAAGATCGGCCCACACTTTATCGTTAAAACCGGCCGTCTCGACCACGAACGTGTCGCCCTCCCAGTGGCCGACCGAGTAGCCGAGCCAGCTGGGATCGGAATCCTTGGGCAACGGCCGCCCGTCCGTCCAGATGGTGCGCCAAATGTGATACTCCTCGAAAAACATGAACGTTCTGCCCGGGATTTGAACGATTTCCCAGGGATTGGGAAGAATGAGAAGCTGCGGCGGACCGCTCGGGTCGCAATGCAGTGCGGCGCTATCTTCCTGGCCTCCCACGGCTCGAGGTCCCATGAGCGGCTTCGCCGCATCGAACATTTTCTGTCCCCAAGGCGTCAGCGGAGGACGTGTTCGATCGTCGACGGCATTCATGCGGGCGAATCCCGGAGCGGTGCCGTCATCATATTGCATCCAGACTCCGGAGAGATCGTGAGAAAGGCCCTTCGCCGGCGAAGAGTTTGCGGCGGGCGACTTTTTCGTTTCCGACGGCTGACTTGTCTGAGCTAACACCATCGGCGAAAAAGCAATTACGGCCACAAGCACACCAAACGCATGCGTCAATCGGTGATGCATCTTAAACTCCTAGAAGTATTGCACAACCCTCCGTAAGACGATCATGAAGCAAGCGATATGAAAGAATGCGCCGTAGACGGTGAGCGAGCGGTCGTAGCGCACGACCAGGCGTCGGAAGTTTCCGAGCCAGGCGTTGGTTCGTTCGACAATCCATCGCCTCCTGTAGCGCCGCAGGGCTCGGCCATCCTGGGTTGCCGGACGAACGCGATTCCTCTTGTGCGGACAGATCAGTTCGATCCCGCGTTGCTGCAAGCGCTTCCGCAACGGATCGCTGTCGTAAGCTTTGTCGGCAATCACGCGCACCGGTTTCTGCCGCGGTCGGCCGGCATGGTGACTCCGTCCTACCCGGATCGCCGCGAGTGTCGTTTCCGCGAGCTTGACTTCCGCCGGGGATGCAGAGTGAAGGTAGTTTCCCAGAGGAAGACCGCGGCCGTCGACCACCACCATCCACTTCGTCCCCTTGCCCCGCTTGGTTTTTCCGACTCCTGCGCCCCTTTTTTTGCCGGAGCGAAACTGCCGTCCAGAAACGATTCGCTCCACTTCAACTGCTGGCGCTCGTTCAACTCGCTCAGAAACGTCCGCCAGATGTTCAACCAAACGCCCCGCTCCTCCCAATCTCGCAGTCGCCGCCAGCACGTCGAAGGATGCGGGAATTTCTCCGGCAGGTCCTGCCAGCGAGCCCCGCTCCGGAGAATCCACAAAATCCCTTCCAGCACACGGCGGTTCTGAATCCACGGACGACCACCCTTGCGTTGTTTGGGCGGTTTGGGGAGCAAGGGCGCAATTTTCTCCCACTGCGCTTCGGTCAGCAACGGACCGGACCGCGCCATCGTGCCTCCTTCGGCGCTGCTGACTTTGCTTATCTCCCATTTCTGAAAACTCAACCATAGTCATTTCAGGTGCTTGTCTCAGGTTGTGCAACAGCTTCTAGAGTCATTGCGAAATGCCGGCGTGCGAATCCGTCTCAATTCCAGGATCCCCTGTACGATCAGCGCCCACAAGAAATAACCTCATCGGGCGTTAGTTTTTCACGCGCGCCTCCTGAAGATGGTTCCATCCTAGTCTCGGCGCCGGAGGGCTAAAACGCTTTTGCCGTCGACAATTCCTTGCCGTCGGAGAACACAACCTTCTGCAGAAACGTGATCTTGGCCCCAACTTTGTTGGGATTGACGAACAGCGTGACCTGGTCGCCGGGCTTCAAGCTATCTCTGCTCCACCCAACCCTGTTCAACATGGCCGGATTGGTTGTCTCGGCGACCCAGTGTTCGACTTCGCCTTTGTCGTCCGTGACATCGAAATAGATCTGCGTATGAGGATTGCTATACTCGAATTTCGTAACCGTCGCTTTCATGGGCACCGATTTCGACATGTCGTAAGCGGAATTCCCGTGGTGTGCGAATAGCGGTGCGGAAACCATCAGGAAACTGAAAATCACAGCGAAAAGAATCGCTAGCTTGGACTTCATCTGACACCTCACAAACCAAAAATGCTGGGTTCACCGGAACCCAGTTTCCACGAATAGTTCGCTGATTGGCGGATTTTTGCCTGAGTTTAGGTAACCACACGGCGCTAGTGGTGTCAATTAATTTTGACTGTTTGGTGCGCGCCAATTAGTTAAACTTCAAGAAACATTTACTGCCAACGATTTCAACTGAACGTGATCGCGTGTTTCGCCGGGCATTTTTTCAACTTTTGCCGTGTCCGCTTTTCCCTGAGTCGAAATTCCAGGCGGACATATCCAAGTATGGCGGGAAGCATGTCAGTAGGAGTAGGTCACGCGCGACAGCACGGACCGGTGGCCTTCGATCCGGAACTCGATCGATACGCTGTTGTCCTTCTTGTGGGCCGAGAAAAAAACCTGCTCGGTCTTCGAATACTTTCCGCCTGAGTCCAAATTCGGCCAAATTTTCAGGACGCCGAGCCACTCTTACTTAATGCTAGTATTGTGAAAAAATCGTAGCCGTATCTTGTTTTCCCGCGATATGAATCCAGTCCCGGCCAAACACGATGCATAGAACCATGGCCGGTCCGTCCTAAACAATTTCCACTTTCCCTGCGCCCCTTGCTAGCGCCTGTTCCGCCGTCAAAAACGCAAAGGCCGCATATGCCGTCGTGTGGTTGCACTCCAGAATTTGGTCCAGAGTCCACGTCTTGACCTGATCCTGCATCTGGTGCCGTAATTCCTGGATCAAGTCCTTCGTCGCGCCGGACACGCGCAAACTTCCCCATTTCCTTGCGTCCATCCACAGGGCATCGCCAGTTTTCGGATCGATGATCGTCATGAACGTGGTTTCGATATTCACCGGCCTTTTGTCGGGACCGTCGCGCGTGACGTAGTCTCCCAGATACGGATTGCCGGAATACATGAAAATCAAATCGGCCCCTCGAGGATTGTCCACGACCCGGAAGCGCGCCCAGTCACGTAGTTCGATCGTTGCAGTCTTGCCCGCCGCAGCCAGCGCCCTCGGGCAAGCGCTGCAGTCGATATAAACTGTGTCTGACCGCAGGATTTTCGTGGGGATGAGGGCGTGCTTGTCCTTCTCGGCCGCCACGGAGAAGGGAAGCGCCACCCACACGCAAAACGCGATGAGGAATGCCGATCGAGTCAAAGATATCTCCAATTCCTGGTGCAAACGAGAGACATTATAACGGGAAGAGCGGTTCGCTGGTACGATCTACATATTCGGAACAACGTTCACGGGAAAACGCTTTAAGGACGGCCAAAGTCTCGTCGTCTACCAGTATCGAAAAATCATCGCAAGGAGCTGAACATGGAATTCGACTCAATGCCGCATCTATCGCGCCGCGCGCTGCTGGAAACGTTTCTTTCCGCAGGCAGCCTACCCTTGCTGGCAGAAACCCGCCTTGCTGCGCAAGTTCCAGGCGCCACGCCACGGCCGTTTCGCGTGGACATTCCGCAGACGACCGTCGACAGAATTCTCAACCGCGTGCGTGAAACGCGCTGGCCCGGACCGGCTTGAAACGAATGACTGGCGCTACGGCGCCAACTGGGATTACATGAAGGCTTTGGCCGAGTATTGGACCACGCAGTTTGACTGGCGGAAAGCAGAGGCAAATTTAAACCGCTACCCGCAGTTTCTCGCGCGAGTCGGCGAATTCGATATTCACTTTTATCATGTGAAGGGACGCGGACCGAAGCCCGTTCCGCTGATCCTTACCCACGGCTGGCCCGGCTCTGTCTTCGAGTTCCTTGAAGCGATCGGACCGCTGACCGATCCCGCCCGTTTTGGCGGCTCGCCCGATGACGCCTTCGACGTGGTTGTCCCCTCCGTTCCGGGCTTTGGTTTTTCGTCGAAGCCCAAAGGCAAACCAATCGGCCTGACCACGACGGCTACGCTCTGGAACCGGCTCATGACCGAGGTGCTCGGATACGCGAAGTACGGCGCACAAGGCGGAGACGTCGGAAACGGCGTCACGAATCAATTGGCGCATCAGTTTCCAGATTCGCTTTTGGGCATCCACTTCAACGGCGTGGGAGTCCCGCCGCCTCCCGAAGCGGAACAGACGCAGCAGGAGCGCGAGTGGGTGCGCACCGTAAACGCGTTCGTCGCCGTGGAAAGGGACTACTACAACGAACAACAGCACAAGCCCGAGACCGTCGCCTTCGCTCTCACGGACAACCCGCTCGGCACGGCGCGCGTGGATCGCCGAAAAACTGAAAATCTGGAGCGATTCGCCAAACGATCTTGAGCCCGTCTTCACGAAAGACCAGGTCCTAACGAATATCATGATTTACCTGGTCACGGACACCATCGGCTCCTCGGTATGGTTTTATCGCGGCAGGGTGGACGAGAGTTCCAATCTCACCGGAAAAGTGAACGTGCCGACGGGCTTCGCTTCTTTTCCCCGCGAGTTGCCAACCTTGGATCCACCTCAAAGTGTGATCGCGCGAAATTTCAATTTGATGCAGTACTCAAAAATGCCGCGAGGAGGACATTTCGCCTGCTGGGAACAGCCCCAATTGCTCGTACAAGACCTGCGGAATTTTTTCCGAAAATTGCGAAGCTGATCATACCCACAATGAACGGCAGGATCTTCGATTACATTTTTTTTTGAGACCCAGGTTGATTGGTGGGCCCGCCAGGATTTGAACCTGGGACCGACGGATTATGAGTCCTTACTCAATGATTGAATCGGCAGCATTTATACGCTCTGGTGTCCAAATAGGTTGCCAATTTGGATGAAGCCCAGTAGAATCTTTTCGTGCAGCGGGGACGCATCTACCGTCATCATGGAAGTTGGTTGCTACAATTCTATGATGATGTTTTAGTTGACGGCGAGAGGACCCGCAAGCGTACCTGCGTCAAACTCGCCCCTGTCAACAAAGATTATCCCACCAAGAGAAGTGTACTGTTGCTCGCTGAAAGGCATCTGGGTCCCGTCAACAGCGGACAACTTCAGCCTGAGTCTGCGGTCCTGCTTGCGGATTATATTGAAAAAGTTTACCTACCCGCTGCTGAGAAGCGATTGCGTCCGTCTACAGTCAAAGACTACCGTGAGATTTTTCATCAGCATTTGAAACCAAGATTGGAAGATTTGAGACTGCGGGATTTCCGCACAGTTCACGGGCAACGGATAATGCACAGCATTCCCAACGTGGGTCATGCACGTCTCTTGCGAATCAAAGCAGTGCTATCGGCAATCTTCACGCACGCAATTCAGACAGGTGTGCTAGATGGCACAAATCCGATGAGGCTTGTCTCTGTGTCAGGAAAACCGAAAAAATTTCAGGGTCATGCATACTCTATTGATGAAATTGAAGGAATGTTCGTTGCAACTTCAGGGGTCGCTCGGATTGTGATTGCTACCGCCGCTCTGACGGGATTACGTCTTTCGGAACTTCGTGGGCTCCGTTGGGGTGACTTCGACGGCGAGAATTTACATGTGCAAAGAAGCGTTTGGCGGACGCATATAGGACCCCCGAAAACTGAAATATCTGAAGGCACTGTACCAGTTTTGCCGCTACTCCAAAAAGTTTTAGAGAAATACCGAAATGGTGCGAGCGATGATGCCTATATTTTCGCTGGCGAGAAGCGGGGCAGTCCCCTTAATCTTCATAATCTCGCTGCTCGTATCATCAAACCGTCTATAGAAAAATGTTTGGAGTGTCAGAAGTCCCGTTCGGAGCACAAGCCTACAGACGACCATAAATTTGATTTGAGCCCACGTTGTGTCTGGAAGGGCTGGCATGCTTTTCGCAGGGGGCTAGCGTCAAACCTTTATTCGCTCGGAGTCCAGCCAAAAGTAATCGCCGCAATTCTTCGCCATTCGGACATCGGAACTACGCTACAATTCTACGTGCAGACGCCCACAGAAGAATCGAGAGACGCGCTTCAGCAAATTGAAGATGCATTTCCGTTTGGTTTATAACTGGACCCGTAGCTCAACGGTTAGAGCAAGGCACTCATAATGCCGAGGTTCCTAGTTCAAATCTAGGCGGGTCCACCAAAACTCCTCGCCATCTTGTCTCTTATAAGCAGTCACGCCGAAACCATCCCCTTGATTTCTCCGCAGATGGCACATGCAGAATCGTCAATGCTATGGCTCTGGAAGTGAGTTTTGGGACAGGTTTAAGACTTTTCAAGCCGTTAGTGTAACGTCGTTGAGATTCTAATCTTGCCCTTGGCGGGGCGAGTGCCTGACTGGGCTGCGTCAGGGCGGCGACGATTTGAGGAGCGGATGTTCATAACGGGAGTAAATTACGCTTCTGTAATCCGATTGTCAATAGGAGATTTCAAATGCAGAAAAAGCAGCATGAAGCCGTAAAAATGCTTGGGATTTATTTCCCGCCATCGCTGGCAGACGAGTTTCAGGCGACCGCTAAAGGTCAAGAACGGAGCATGTCGCAATTGTTTCGCCTTATCGCACGTCGGGAGATAAAGCGGTATCAGAAAGAAGTTGCATTGGAGAAGTAGTTGCAGTTTGTCACGTTTCGTGTCGGTCGGGCAGGGCATGACATCGGAAAAGGAAAGATGTCGTGTCTAAGAAGATTATCATCACCGACGCTCAGGCTCGCAACTATCTTCTGATGCAGGGGCAGGCAGTAACGCCCGCAACCATCGGGGAAGCCCGTCAACTCTTGGAAGCCCGCCAACGGCTGCCAAAGAGCAAGCGGCAACCGATTTGGATTATCGGGGCTGGCGAATAATTTTCAGGCAGTAAGCACTGAATGTTCGGAGACGCTGTCCACGCAAGCACGGGCTGTCGTCTATGTAGTCGCTACCAGCAATGACGGTAGCCAAAGAGAGCATCACAATGAAAAGTAACAAGCCAACACCACCGAAATATGACCTACAGGAATTGAAACGGCAAGTCGGCATCACTCCATTTGAGCAACGTCTTAACTTTGATGATGGTTTTACTAAGTGCCCGTTCCACGACGGCGACGGCGACAAAACATTCCATCTCAAGATGACGGAAGACGGTGCAGTTATCGGCACCTGCTTCTCGGAATGCAACAAGACATTCGATGCGATTGACTTCGTCAAAAAATATGACAACGTCCAAACCGCCGAAGCCATCCGCAAACTGGCAGCGATGGTCGGCGAGGCTCCCGCAACGATTCTTCAGAAAACGAAACCTGCGTCACCGATGACCACCGCAGTCTGGGAGAAGGCAGGTCGCCCCGTCACTGATGCCGATGTCTCTACGCTTGCCTCCAGTCGCCCTCATAGCGTGACGCCATCAGCAGCGACACTCAACGAGATGGGCTTCAAGATGGCAGAAATGCGTAGGAAGACATTCATCGCTGCTCCATATCGTTTTGGCGATACGTTCTACACCATCAAGGCTCGGAACATTCTATCCAAGGATTTCATCAATGAGAATTCCGTCAGCCAGAAGGGGCTATTCAACATTGATGCAGTGACCGAAGGATGTGACGTTTACATCGTAGAATCGGAACTGGACGCCGCTGTTCTTCACGAGCATGGATTCATTGCCGTCTCAGTCGTCAACGCAAAACAGCAGCAACTGGAGCCCGAAGTCCTGAAGAAACTTTCCACTGCTGGGAGAATATTCCTCGTCGGTGACCAAGACGCAGCGGGGCAAATCTGCATGAACAACATTGCTCAGTTGCTGCCTGCAGAGAAAATATATCGGATGGAATTGCCTGATGCGAAAGATGTCGGCGAACTGGCTGTGACATTCAAGAATGATGAATCTGTTCTTGGTGACTTCAAAACTCAATGGGATGCCTTGGTCAAGGATGCGATGGCTTCATGGGTGACGCATAACATTCCGTTCGTCTCAGAATTATCAAGCGAGCCGCAGGAATGGATTGTTGACCGCTTTCTGCCAATGCACGGGTACTTGCTGATATCAGCGAAGTACGGAGCACAGAAATCCATGGTCGCCTTGCTCACGGCTTGGGGTATTGAGGCGGGCACGTCTGTACTCGGACGCAAGGTGACACGACCAGTTCCCATTCTATATCTTGACCGTGAAAACCCACAAGGAACCATTGGCGACCGCTGCAAACACTTAGGCGTTCCCGCAAACCAAATCCGCTACTGGGGAGATTGGCAACCAGCCGAACCTGTGCCGCAGGAGATTGATGACTCACGGCTCATTGAGTTTATGGTTCGGGAACATGGAATTATCATCTTTGATTCGCTGACAGACTGGCTGCAGGGCAAGGACGAGAACAACTGCTCCGAGATGACTGTGTTCGCTCTCAAGTTTCGCAGGCTTGCACGTCTGGGCTCAGGCGTTATCGTCCTGCATCACGAGAACAAAGCAGGCACGGTTCGGGGTTCAACTTCAATCCCCGCAGGCTCCGACATGGCTATGAAGATGTCCAAAAACGATGTGACCAACATCGTCACAATTCAGAGCGAGCGGTTCAGGATGTGTGCCGACTGGGAACTCCAATTCAAGATTGATTTCCACGGCGACCGCTGGGCGGTTGAGGTCATCAAAGACCAAAGCAAAACCGATACCTATAAGAAGCAATCTGCCACGGACATCGAGAAGGCGTCCGCCATCTTGGCTGACTATCACTCCCAGAACAATGGGGCTGCGATGACCCAGACTCAATTCCTAAAAATGCTGCACATCGAAGGCATCAGCAAGGATAAGGGCAACGCAATACTGACCGCAGGAAAGACCCGCAAGCCGACACCGATATGGACAGCCACACCATCGGGAGGCAAGGGCAACGCAATACTATTTCGGCTGGTGAACTGGACAGCGGACGAGGAAATTTAGAAGCTGAAATCGGATGGGATTTAGGTTTGCGGCTAGGTTTGCGGATTAGGTTGTCGCCGCAAACCCGAATTGAAGCACGAATTCAGGGGTCGCCGCAAACCTGAAGTTCTTTGTTCAGTAAAGGTTTGCGGGTTTGCGGAATGGTAGGTTTGCGGGTTTTTTTTGCTAGGTTTGCGGAGGTTTCTCCCCCCTATAGGGGAGAACCCGATAACCAGCCGCCATCCGCAAGGAAGAATAGAACCAGAATTTTCACCAGAAAGTGAATTGGAAAAGGGGGCAGAACAATGAACACGATACTCAACACCGACCAGCAAGCCGCTCTTGATTCCCAAGTCGTAGCGTACCTACGAGCGAATCCGTCCAAGTCGCTGCAGTCTCTCGCCGAAGGGACGAGGCTAAAGTTTCAAGTTGTACGCCAATCAGTCCATCGGCTGTTCCAAAAACATATCGTGAACACGGGTGACTGCGGCAGCGAGTTTGAAGTTAAATTCTACGTGAGGAAAAACAATGCCCGACAAACAGAATGACGCATTACGAAGTCTCAGCAGTGAATTGGCTGGACTCAAGACCGCAGGACAAGGATTTGTCCCGACACCCATCGTGGTTGATTGTGGCGAAATGACCGAGTCCGAATCGCCCGTGGCTCCGCAAACGCCAGCCCCGAATCCAAACGAATCAAAGATTTTGCGATTCATCAAATTGTGCAAGGTCACCGACGGTCTAACCGTCCGTGAAATCGCAGGCGGCACTCAACTCCCGATTGCCGATGTACGGAAAGCATTGGATTCGCTCGTTGCCAGCGGGACGCTGACCGTCACAGGCGACTCCGAGAATCTTGGCAACCACCTTCGGTACAATCTGCCGACCAGCGAGCAGGAACCTATCCCCGTGCCTGAGCCGCACGAATCCGCCGACCAGCGAATCAACAGTCTCGCCGAAGTTGAACGCCAGCGTGACCGTCTTGCACATCCCGCACCGCAACCGCCGCCGAACTACCGCCCGACCGATGCCGAAGTTGCTGCAGCATTGTTGGCTCAAGAGGCTGCAAGGAAAGCAATCAAGTTCACCGCCGAGGAGCGTGAGCAATTGAAATTGATGGAAGGCAGGCTCGTCGGGCTCAACCCGAACATCGCCCTCAAGCGGTAGTCGGGGCTCCGCTGTATGCGGTTCGGCGTTCCCAGACTGGTTCCGAGTTTCAAAGCCACCGCCACGGGGAAGATAGTTTGGTGGTAAGGCATGCTTGTGACGCCAAGACTAGCAGAAGGCTTACTGGTCAAAGGGAAGACCCAAGTTAAGGGAGAGGCAACCGTCAGGTACATGCGGGCGATTGCGAGCGGGGACGGCAGGACGAAATCAGCGGGGATGGTCTGTCCAAAATGCCAGAAGAAGGCATCAAAGGTGTCAAACGCTTTGGGCTCTCTCTGCAAATTTATCGTCGGGTCGTCGGTAAAAAAAGGTAAAACATGAACGAAAAGCCAAGAAATCGTGAAATTCGTCATTCTAAGCAGCGGAGCAAGCGGGGCTACGGTCGGCGTAGAACATTCCATGCACCGACGATTGAAGAAACAGCGGG
This sequence comes from uncultured Acidobacteriota bacterium, assembly GCA_963832265.1. Lineage (GTDB taxonomy): Bacteria > Acidobacteriota > Terriglobia > Acidiferrales > UBA7541 > Palsa-360. The sequence continues at coordinate 410,237 of CAWHTN010000017.1, read as the reverse complement.
CTTCTGTCTCGCTGAAGCCCTCCGAATGCGTGATAAAGGTTTCAGTTACCGTGACATTGGGACTTTTTACGGCATCGGGCACACGATTGTCCGCCTTCGGATTACCGCTCACCTGCAGCGGATGGCAGAGCCGTCACCATCCGTGCCAATGCCCGCATCAATGCCCGTGTCAATCCCTGATACCACGGGGCATACAACAGGGGCTACAATACCCCGTACAAACTCGTACGAATCTCAGGTGACACCATCCGTGTCCATGACTGTACTGCCCGAGGGCGTCACGACGAACTTCCAAGACCTCGCCAAGCGAACGAAACGGTACGATGTCGGCGACCAGTTCAAACCGTCCACGGTCTTTCTGACCACTTCAGCCTTCATGGAATATGGACTGGGCTCCAATCAACCTGTGATTGCCTTCAACGAGTGGAAGCCTGAGTACCGTTCGCTGGACATCTTCAAGTCGCCCGTGAAGTTCTACGTTATCGTCGTCGGCGAACAAGGTGAAGCCATCAATCGCCGATGGCTGGACTCAATCGCCGCCGACAACTGGCTCCGAGCACGGTGTCTCGTGCATCGTATCGCAGGGGGCAATCCGCTGACGGTCTTTCAATGGAGGATGGGCAACCAGCAGCAGTATCCACCGTCAGCGTACGGCGGGAAGACCGCCGACGAAGTATTTGAGCGGTCGCTGAAGTTCACCGAACTGCCGCAACACAATCATGTGCAGATGTTGGATGGGCTGGCGAAGAACACCAAGCCTGCAGACCTCCCGAGAGACATCAGCGGCGGATTCCCGATGGCGATATCCCCGAACATAGACCGTGCCGAAGTCTGGGGCTATCCGCAACCTGATGTGTCCGAGACTGCGGGCGGGCTCGCAACTGGCGGCAGCGGCAACGGCTCCAACTATGGGAAATGATTCCTTGCATTCGCTCGGGCGATATGCGATAATGCGTTGTTCATATCGTTCGCCCGCCTGAAACGCTCCCAAACGGATAATCACTTTATGCAGAGGCACTTTGGCTGATAAGGAAGGGTATGTTCACCCTTGCTGTAAGTCGTTGATAATGCACATGCATCGTCCGTGTTGCATAATCTGTAAGTCGTGCTGATTCAATGCCATTTTATGCAGTATTCTTCGTGTTATGTTCGCCTGTTGGGCGTCGGCGGGCGGTCGGCACGGCGGTGGACAGGCTCAAAGCGGTCTGGGCGGCTCGCGGGATACGGTCGGGCTGCGGCAGGCGGGGCTGCTGGCAGGGACATCGGCGGGCTGCTGGCAGTCACAGGCATATTGACGGTTTCGCTATGTCCTAGCGTCTCTGGTGACGTTTTGGCATGCTACGTGCCCGCCCCTAGTTCGGGCGGCTCGCCGAGGCTCCGCATAAGTCAACGGCACCGACCAGTGCAGACATCTGCGGGCGCAGCGTCGTGACGGCGTCGTGACCACGGCACTACCAGCCGACCCATCCGAAAGTCGCACTTGCGAACGCCCCATCGCACCCACCCATGCACAAAGACCTAAAATGCGGTGAATTCTCGATAGACCAGATTCGCATAATCAAAAAACTCGGGCGGGTGGGCATTTTGCAGGGGTCCCTTCGGAAGCATGCTTGGGCTCTGCGACCCAACGACCCCAACTATGCTAGGCTAGTGGGGATTCCGGCGAAGGTAATCGGGATTCCGGGCTGATCGTGATCAGCCTTCCGGAGTGATGTGATCAGTCGTCGGAGCGAAGCGACGCTGGCCGGAGGATTTTGCAGAAAGTGATCACGATCGTCAAGGGAAAGATGTGGTCGCCGCCGTAGCTGTGGGAAAGTGGGAATCGCGAAGCGATTTCCAAGGGCGTTTTTTGCCCGGCTTTTCCACAGCTTTTTACCCGCCGATGATGAGTCACTTTTCTCCCTTCTCTCGTCGAGGTTTCCGCATCGATTCGCCACGCATCTCGATCCGATGGGCGTTGTGCACCAACCGGTCCAGGATCCCGTCGGCCAGTGTAGGATCCCCGATCTGCTCGTGCCAGCGGGACACCGGCAGTTGCGCGGTCAGGATCATCGAACGTGTTTGGTAGCGGTCTTCAGCGATCTCCCAGAAGTCTCTCCGCTCTGGTTCCAACATCGGGGCCATGGCCCAGTCATCGATCACCAGCACGTCGATCCGGTTCAGGCGTTTGAGCAGTTGGCGAAGACTGCCATCGGCTCGTGCCATGCTTAGATCCCGGAACAGCGCTGCGGTCCTGGTGTAGTAAACCGAATAGCCATCCCGGCAAGCCTTCTGCGCCAGTGCCGAAGCGACATAGCTCTTGCCGACACCGGTGGGTCCGAGCACGAAGATGTGTTCGTGATTCTTTACCCACCCAGACTCTTGAGCCAGCCCACGGATCACACTTTTATTCAGCCCACGTTCCGCGCGATAGTCGATGTCCTCGACGCAAGCGGCGCCACGCAAGCGCGAAGCTTTGACCCGTCGCATTAACGCCTGGTTCTCTCGCCAGTTCCACTGCTGGTCGATCAGCAGCGCCAGACGATCCAGGAAGCCCAGCTCTCGTGCCGCCTCATCTTGTTCCTGCCGTTCGATGGCTTCGATCATCCCTTGGAGCTTGAGAGCATAGAGTTTTTCTTTCGTAGGTTGTTGTAGCATCGCTAGACCTCCTCGCTGAAGTATCCGGCGCCCCGGATGTTGTCGTGAAGAGGCGGGGGAGGAGGCGAAGATGGTTTGGTCAACGGTTGTTGGTCCAGCGAGTTCTTCAGGATCGATTTCACGCTTTGGTAGCGGTAGGCGCCGGCCCGCAGCGCCCGATCCGCTGCCGCTTCCATCCTTCCCGCCGAGTACTGCTCGGCCAGCCGGATGATTCCCAGACAGGATCGATACCCCATCTCCGGATGCGGCTTCTCGGCCAGGATCCGTTCGAATAGCCGTGCCGTGTGCGGTCCGATCTGCTCCGCCCAGTTCACCATGCGCGAGGGAGTCCACTCCAGATGCGCTTGGTGACTCTTGGGCCGATGTTCTCGCTCGGTGATTACTTGCTCTCGACCACGCCCACGAAGATGTGAGGCCACGCGCTGCCCCTTGTGGAAGATCTCCACGGTTGATGGAGTCGCTCGCACTTCCACCAGTTCTTGAACCAGCGTGTAGGGCACACTGTACAGGTTGGCCTCGAAGGCGATGTGGTAATCGATGTTCACCCGGGCGCGTGACCACTGGCTCATGTCAAAGGGCTCGGCCGGCAAGGGTCGTAGTGCACTGCGTTCGAGCGAAGCGAACAGACTGGCACGCGATCCGTCGCGCTTCCGGAACGGCCGCTGGTTCAACCGCTCCAGCAGTTCCCGGATCGCGTGGTTCAGATCTTCCAGCCGGAAGAACTGCCGGTGACGCAGCGCGGCCACGATCCAGCGTTCGACGATTTGTACGCCGACCTCGACCTTGGCCTTGTCCCGCGGACGATAGGGACGCGCCGGCACGACACCCACGCCGTAGTGCATCGCCATTTCTTGATAGGTGGGGTTGAGATCGGGATCGTAGCGACACGCGCGGCTTACTCCCGTTCGCGGATTGTCGGGCACCAGCAACCGAGGAACTCCGCAGAAGTACTCGAAGGCATGGATGTGAGAACCGATCCAAGCGCTCAGCTGCTGATCGCGAGTGGCTTCGGCGTAGGTGTAGGAACTGGCCCCTAGCACCATCACGAATAGCGAGGCTTGCCACGTCGTTCCCGTGTCTGGATCCTGCACCGGCATCGTCGCTCCGGCCCAATCGACGAAGCCCTTCTCGCCCGCCTTATGCTCCTGGCGAAGAACCACGTCCTGCTTCCCTCGCCACTGTTGATACAACTCGCAGAACCGGCTGTAACGATAACCCTCAGGATTCTTTTCCCGATACTCTTCCCAAGCTAACTGCAAGGTCAGATGGGCATGTTGCTGGAGCTGATGGTGGAGGGCTGGAAAATCAGGAAAGGCTCGCGGAGAGGATTCTTCGATCGAACGCTGCTTCCCAAATACAACTTCTTCAATCTGCTTCTCGTCCCAGCCTTCCGGCAGCGGCCACTGCATTCCCGCTCCTGCCGCCTTCTTCAGGTAGTTATGGACGGCCCCCTGGCTGATCGAACAGGCTCGGGCGATCTCCCGCTGCCCCAGCCCCAGTTCAAATCTTAAACGTAGAACTTCCTTGATCTTGCGCATGGACGATCTCCTGGTTGGCACGCTGTCGGTCTCCTAAGTTACCCTCGGAGACTAGCGTGCCTCCTGTGATGTCCAGCGCCACTCCGCTGTGGAAATCATTCCGGGCCATCGTGATCACCGTTCCGGGGATCGCGATAAACTGATCACGATCACACCGGAATCCTGATCACGATCATCCGGAACGGTGATCACGATCAGCCCGGAACCGCGATCACGATCGCCCGGAATCGGTGATCACCATCGTCCGGAATCCCCAGGCTAGCCTGACGACACATCAAAAGTACGTCTCTCATCAGTCTTTTGTAACGCTCTGTGAAAACACCCGCTGTGAATTCAAAACCCAGACGTACCCTTCGCTGCAGTTCTACTGTGAAAATCACCGCCCCGAAGGTGTCATCATCCGTGCCATGTATGCCGTTCAGCCCCTGATTGTATCTCGCCGCTTACAAAGAGGACTTGGCAATCCATAAGTAGAAGGGGTTCCGCTCATGCAGGGCATGAACCCCGAGCAGTCAGGGATGGTTCACATGCAGGTTGCTCCCTGCTCTCGGTAGCCATCCCTGATGAAAACGAACGGAGATGCTATGCCAGCAACCAAATTGACGATTCCCGAACTCTTGGAGCAATACCCAACCATCGTGATGGCGATGTCCCCCCAGCAAAGAAGTTTTACGCTGGAATACATCGCTGGGTTCTTTGCTCAGGGGAAGTACGATGCGAAGGCTGCAGTCAGGACAGCATACCCGAATATTGCCTCGCCTGAACGTCCCGATGCTGAACGGCATGTCGCCATTTGGGCGAACAGGATTCTCCGCAATAAGAAAATCGCTTATGTCCTCGGGCTGCATTCAGGATTGACTGAATCCGAAATGCTGTTCGCCGACCTCCAGCGACTTGTTAAGAAAGGTCTGCGGAAGAATAAACAGAAGGCACAAATCGTGACTCCTGATGTCGCCCGAGCGTTGCTGGTGTTTGAAGCGTACGTCCAGAAGGCAAACTCGTGAGCGATTGGATTGAATTCCCGAACGGCGGCAAGGAAGTTTTGACGACTATCAGCGTCCCGTGCTCGGAAGGGCATCACGCAGCCTGCATCGGTCTGATTCAAATCAGCGGTCTGCCGCTTGAACTGCGGGGACAGAAGGCGATTTGCGTTTGCGTTTGCCACCTTGTGCATGGGGCAGGAAATCTGGGGACGAACTAAAATGTCCAAAGCAAATATCACGGGAATGAACCCAAGGGATTTCAGCGTGACCTTCCAGTGCAGGTCAGGCGAGGTTCGCACGTATTGGTACGAGAAATCGGACTTCTTTGAGATTCTTGCAGGTGCCGACCCAGCAGGATTCTCGGGCTCGCAGACGCCGACCACGTCAGGGAGCGGGAGTCAGTTCGCCGACGTTGCCGATGCCGTCATTGACATTGCGGAAATCTTATGAGAACCGAACGAGAGAAGTTCCTCGCCCAGTTGAAAAAGAAGATGATTCACGGCGAAACTGCCAGCGAGCGGCTGCAAGCCACGAAAATGTTTGGAGAGATGACGTACGGGTTGACGGCGGACGGCAAACTCACAAGCGGCGAACCTATTGACGGGGCGATTCCACTTCCGCCGTTGCAACCTGACCCGCCGAAAAAACTTTCTGATTTTGAACAAGCGGCGGCATTCCGTGATGTCTCGCATGTCATCAAGCCTGCGAAATTGCTCGCTGACGAAGCCTGTGCTTTTATTTGCTGGCGGCAAGGGATGGGCGAGGATGACGGTGCGGCGACATGGGGTGACTGGCAGCGGACGTACACCATCAATCTCACCGCCAAACATTATGCTCTGGCTGTCCAGTTGACGATTGCGATGGCGGATGCTGGCGTCAATCCTGAGCGGGAATGGAACAGAGTTTTTAATTTTGAAAAAGGCGGACAGTACCCGCAAGCAATTCTTGACCGTGCGAGACTCGCACTGAAAGTGTGACCGAAATGCCATCTGACCCGAACATAAAAACTGAACCGCAAGCCGACGCTATTCTGCCAGCGAGCGAAGCCCCGACCCCAACCGTGCCCGAAGACAGCCCCGAAGCAGCCTTCGCCAAACTCGGCGGCAAGAAAGTGCGGGGTGCTACTCCCAAACCTGCCGAACCTGTGCCCGATAAACTCGCAGCGGTAGCAGGTGCAAAATTCGTAGGGAAGATTCCATGGAAAGAGTGATGCGATGCGAAATCCAAGAACGACTATCTGTGCATCGCCTGATTGCGAACGCCCAGCATGGAGTCTGGGATTCTGCGGGCAATGCATTCAGCGATTGCGGCGAGAGCAGCCCGAGGAAGTGATTAGACTGGAATCGCTGACGTTGGACGAGCGACGCCACGAAAACTATTTGACGAAGCACGGACTTCCGTTTCCAAAATGGGAATGGCTCGGAGACGAAGAGACGCTCATCAAAACATATGGCAACATCAGCAAGCGAACTGTGAAAATAGGGAGAACTTAGATGCCACAAGATTTTATCAAACCGAACACGCCGTCACTGAACAAACTCGTCATCGGGGCGTTGGATAATCCCGATAATCGGACGCCTGCGCAAGCCGCAGAGCGGTTGCTTGCAGAACTTCACGGGGCATTGCATATGGTCGTGCCAGCGCCGTCCGAGAATGAAAATCTCTACGGGCGAGCGACACAGTTCACACCAGCACCGACAATGCCAGCACCGAACCCGAACCCGACACATTCCAGAGTTGTGTATCCGCATGGGAACTCAAGATTTGAAATCTTCGGAATGTCAGAAGGAGAGTTGGACGCTCAGGAAGATGCAATCAGGAAGATGTATCAGCAGTAATCGCAGGACAAAGCAGTCGCCCACAACGGGCAGGAGATAAGCAAAATGAGTTTTTCACCAGAACAAAGTGCAATCAAAATGACGCCCGAACTAGAAGCGAAGATTGCTGCAGCACCAGATGCACAGGCTATCAAAACGCTGATGCACGATGCGGCTATCGCCCAAAATCTCGTCGCCAAAGACCCATACGACCGTGATGGAAAAGATTGGTTCGGCTATACGCCCGTCCAGCAGCCGATTCCGCAGGGCGAAGTGCGTGTTGTTATCGTAAACGGACAGAAACACATCCTTGAGGGTGCATCGCAGGACGAACTCCAGCACAAAGAGTTGGAGTTGATGCGGAGCATCTTCAACAAGCCCGCCGACAACTCTCAACAGCGAGATTCGCAAGGGCGATTCATTTCCGCAGAAGCCCGTGCGGCTCAGGCTGTCTTGGATGCTGCTGCTGGCGACGCTGCTGCTCGTGATGCTGCTCGTATTGCCGCTGCATCGGTTGACCCCGCCGCAGATGCCGAATCCGCAATCGTCCGCCGCAGTTTAGAAAATCAGGGAATCTCGGTTGAAGAACTCAAGGCGTTCAGCGACGAAAAGAAATCGGAGCGTTATGCCTCCACATGGCAGGCTGCTGGCGAACAGTTCCAGAAAGAACATCCTGACTGGGCTGGCGGGGATAACTTTGACGTGATGTTGAACATCATTCAAGCCAATCCCGACCTGATGGACAAGCCGACCGCCGACACACTTGCGCACGTCTGGGAATATATGCAAGCGAACAACCTTGTCGTTGAAAACGCCGAAGATGTTGAAGCCCGTGAGTTGAGCGAAGCGAAAACACCCGAAGACTTGGCTGCCGTTCTGCGAAGTCGCAATCGCATCGCTCCGCTCGGAACCAATATCTGGGGGCGATAAATGAAACTGAAAAATGCCGACGACTCGGGGGTCATCGGCATCGTCGTTCGTGGCTGTGCGGGCTTGCTAGAGCGGTTTTTTTCACGATTTCAATTTGAGAGGAGAACATTCATGTTTGACGAAAAGAAAGATAAGGCTCCTAGTTTAAAAACTGTGTTGGTGGAATGGTGCCAAGCAAACGGCTTAATTCACTCGCATCAGCAACGTCTTCAAGTTGAGAAAGAACTTGAGCGTGTTGTTCAGAAATATTTCGGTAATCCCGTGTCTCCCGAGCAAGTTTCAGGAGGTCCAACCAATTCATCGGTGGAGGCTCGTTGACGTGTACAAAGGTTTGGATAATACCCGCCAACGCCTTTACTTCGGCTTGTAGTTGAAAATAATCTCGAACCAACTTTGTGAACTGTTTTGTGAACTTGTCGAGTTGCTCTGATGTCATGGCGTTGCCTTCAGTGTCTTCTTCTCAATGGATAGTTTTTGTTCCTTCCCGTCCTCATCGAGCACATAAAAATCGCCCTTTATAATAGCGAATTTCACTGGTGCATTTACCGTCAGGTTCAGTTGTTTGTCGCGCTTGTGTCTCAATGCTTGCTTCACGACATACACTAAGTCGCCCGCGTCAATCTCATAATAAGTAGAATCGTTGCGGCGCTGCGTGATTTCTCCTCCATGCTGGTCGGTTACCCCTACAATCCGAGAATCTTTTTCAAAACGAACGTCAGTTAACTTTCCCGTCTTCCAATCCGAATCGTGGATTTTCTCCGCGACACACGGGGCAGCAAATGCTGCCATCAGAAATGCACACAGTAGGACTCTCATGTATCGCCTCCGCGCCCATACTACTATGCGTTTGGCTGAGGTTTGTTCGCACCATCGCATTTATGTGCCGTTAAGGTAAGCCCACCTTGCAGTTAACTGTATCGGTACGTCCGCTCCACAACATCCCCCAACGGTGCCCCGCATTTGCTATATCTAGGAGCAAAGCCATTCGGGTTTTGCTTGTTCGCTAGATTTGGAGGGAAAATGAGTCATACAACGAAGTGGTTGATTCGATATCGCATCAAAATGCAGCCCGCCGAAACATACGTTCAGGCTTCGGGTGACCCTAGCAAGCCGAAATCTACAAGTGATTCCAAACTGGCTCTTGCATTTGATACGCGTGATGATGCGAGGGATTGGATGAAGAATAATGCAATACTCGGCTCTCCGTGGCACGAAGAGGAGCATGCTTTCTGGGATGGCGAATTCCCTCAACCTAAAATCCCGTTTTCGCGTGTCTAGCCGTCCTGATGTACCGCGCCCCGAACACGCATGAAACTCAGTGGTTGCTATTTGGTTGCCATCACCAGAGCAGGAAACTCAAAGATTGCTGCTTTTAACCAACGCAGAATCAGTGAAGTCTGTTGTTTTCAATCGTACTAGAACGTGGGTAGAACTTTATGAGTCCGCTGCTCTAACCAGCTGAGCTACAGGCCCGACGATGAGAAGGGATTGATTTTATATCTAATCGATACGGTTGCGCTAAGGATTCAATCGGTTCGGACCCATGAAAGGGACAAAACCGCGGTATCTGATTTTTCGCGTCTGGCAGAGAATCACTTTTCTTGATTCGCGAGCATTCCTTCAGGCTCGCACATGGAGTCTATAATGTTGCGTGTTGGGTTGAGCCCAGTGGATCGTTATTCTTGGGCTGAACTGCCGGCCTGCGTACGCTGACCGACTAACGCGCCAGTTGCGGCGTCGGGCTTGACAGGAGCCAACAGATATCCAGCCACCGCCTTCTTGGTCACGTCCGTGACAACCAGTTCATACGGGTCTTCGCCGTCTTTGTGAAGGAAACGCACTGGTTCATCCGCACTCTGATCGCGCAACCACACCGTCCGGTGGGCCTGTTCTAGCGTTAACGCGCCATGGTAACGCTGATGCGCAACGTTCGTGCCGCGGATTTGCAGCGAGATGCCGGGAGCCAGCTCCCGTTTCTGTCCTTTCGTGATTTCAAAGTCAATCCTCCCCCGGTCGAGCTTCTGGGAAATGGCGTTGACGTCGCGCGCGTTGGATTCTTCCTGTTGGCGCACGCCGGAGAGATCGCGGCCATTCTCCTCGCGGACGGCCGAAATATCCTGCTTGAGATTCGCCTCGACCCGCGCCATTTGCGCGCGCTGGTCCGCCTGCTCGGATTCCACCTGGCGGAGCCGGGCGTCGAGGGTCGAAGTGCGGGCCTCCATCTCCGCCGTAATTTCCTGGTGCATCTGCTGCGTCAGCTTCTCGGCGTACAGGCGAGTTTCCTTGGCATCCGCCGCAACTCTACCTTCCAGCTTGGTCACACGTTGGCCCATGCCTTGCCAATCGCCAGCTAGATCGTGCAATTTAGTCTCGGCGGCGTCCGCGCGCTGGCCAAGCGTGGTCAGCGTGCCTTGGCTTCCAAACAGCTGCATGATATGGGCATTCTGACTCTTGACGACACGATTGCCGTAGTAGGCCAGCGCCCCGAAAGCAGCGCCAAGCACCACAACCAACACCCAAAGCGTTTTGGACTGGCCTCGATGATCGGACTCAACGGCTAACGGCCGGTCCGCGGACCATTCACTCTCATTGTGGTGCAACATCGGGTTGATGACGCCCATAGCAATCCCCCCTTCGCTCCATTCCGATGGGGCTGGCACGGGGAATAGGGGCACGGACACCACCAGGTTTCCACTAAAAAGATCGGAGAGATAAGTGATTGAAATTCAAGAAATTAGTGTGCACATGGCCGATTCGCGGGTGCCCTGTGCTTGGTACTGAACCCATGCAATTCTTGCACCCTCGCGGCATTTCCTTCCGCAAGCCGCAAATCAATAGTTGACGGCCGGGTGAAATTGGCAGGTCTTCCAGTCGTCGGTTTTTGAAACCTGAATACAAAAACTACGACGCTGACATTGACCTATCGCGGCTGTAGATTCGCGCCGTCTTTACGGAGGTACTCCACGCGAATGTTGATGAAGGTCACTTTGCCCATCGTGGAAGGAAACGCCGCGGTTGCCGACGGATCGCTGGGGGCCACGATCGGCTCCATCCTCAGCGATTTGAAGCCCGAAACTGTTTATTTTGCGGAGGAGAATGGCGCGAGGACTGCGTTTGTCTTCCTCAACGTGGCTGACTCATCTCAGATTCCAGCCATCTGCGAACCGTGGTTTCTGGCCTTCAACGCGAAGGTGGAATTGCACCCCGCGATGAACCTGGAAGATCTGAAGAATGCCGGGCCCGGCATGGAAGGCGCCGTCCGGAAGTACGCGCGCGCAGCTCGTGCCGCCGGCGCATAGTTTTTAGACCGCCGGCCCCAATAAGCACCCTTCAGGTGTCCTGAACTGTAAGCAGTGACAACTGCATTCTCACCTTCCACCTCACGGCCTAAATACCTCTCTCGGCACCTCTCTCACGAAGGCGGCCCTGATTCCTCCGGCTGCGGCGCCGGCGCCATCATGCCTTGCGCGGCGATGAGGTCGCGCGCCGGGCCTCGCATGGAGGGCCACTTGCGCATAAACGCGAGTCCGCCGAGGCAACTGGCGAGGCCGCCGATGGCGACGGTTACCGGAGCTCCGATTCGATCTGCCACCGCTCCGGCGAGAAGCGACCCGAGAGGCGACATGCCCAGAAACATCATCGAATACAGCGACATTACGCGCCCGCGAAGCTGGTCCGGCACCATCGCCTGAATCAACGTGTTGGTCGAAGTAAACTGCATCATCATTGTGAAACCGGATAGGACCAGAATCGCGAACGAGATCCAAAACCAGCGGGACGCGCTGAAGAGGACCAGCGAAACGCCCAACCCCGTCGCCGAAAACGCCACGACGTTTCCCAATCCGCGCAATTGCTGCCGCATGGCGATCGCCAGTGCCCCAACCATTGCTCCCGCACCCACCGCGCCCATCAACCAGCCGTAGGCCGAAGCCCCGCCGTGCAGAATCTTGACGGCGAAAATGGGCATCAGCACGGTGTAAGGCAGCGCCATGAAGCTCACGATGGCCACGAGCGCCAGCAGCGCGCGAATCGGTTTCGTGTGCCGCGCGAAGCGGAATCCCTCGCGCAGTTTTTCAAGCGGCGCGGCGCCGTCGTGCACTGGTCTCGATTTTTCAATGCGCATCAGGAACAGGCCCGCGATCACGGCAAGATAGCTGATCCCGTTGAGCAGAAAGCACCAGCCCTCGCCGACGAGCGCCACCAGGATGCCGGCAATCGCCGGTCCCGCCACGCGCGCGCCGTTGAACATCGAGGAGTTGAGCGCGATCGCGTTCAGCAAGTCTTCGCGCCCCACCATCTCGATCAGAAACGATTGCCGCGCGGGCACATCGAATGCGTTCACGATGCCCAGCAGCGTCGCGAGGACGATAATTTCCTTCACGCTGATGCGATTGGTCATCGTCAATGCCGCCAGAATGAACGCCAGCAGCATCGAGGCGCATTGCGTTGCGATCACTACGCGCTGCCGCGGCCACCGGTCAGCCGCGAGCCCCGCCAGCGGCGAGAGCAGAAAGATTGGAAACTGGCCCACAAATCCCAACAAACCCAGAAGCTCCCCAGAACCAGTCATCCGGTAAATGAGCCACGCCTGCGCGACTGTCTGCATCCACGTGCCGACCAGCGAAATAATCTGTCCGCTGAAAAAAAGTTGGAAATTGCGATGCTTGAGCGCGCGGAATGTCCCGGCGGCCCGGCCTTGCCCGGCGGCGCCAGGCGCGGGACTCGCCGCAGAAGCAACATCAACCGTAGTTGGAGGAGAATCCGCCATATCTCAGAAAGCCACACGACATTGTAGCGTACGTTTAGTCCAAGTTGCGCCCGCGTCCAGTGAGACATCGTCATAAACACGAAATGTCGCCGTGAATCGTGGTGTTGACGTTGCTCTGAATTCGGATTGTCACACGAACTTACCAGGTTTTATTCGTAACGAATGCGCGTTGCGAACCCTTTTCTACCCTCCCCATCTTTGATTAGACTAAGCGTTCCGCGAATCCGGAAACGAAAGCGCGGTCCTCGATTTCACTGCAAATTTTGCGACTGAGGAATTGCGAAAGTGCATGCGAATTCCTAATGGAGAGAAGTTATACAGCAATATTTTTATTGACAGTCAAGTCAGCGGTTTAGTATTGAAGGTCTCGCGTTAATACCTTCCTGAGCGGACGAGTTCCAAGCGTGGCCCGCATCGGAGCGGGCACGAAACCTGGAGAGGAGTTTCAAAATCATGGGTCATTCGGAGTTCAAGGGCACGTGTGTACGTTTTGCGGCATTCCTTGCATTACTTCTCAGTTTCTCCCTTCCCGCGCGGGTTTCCGCTCAGGTCGTTGGAGCAACCATCTCCGGCACGGTCACTGACTCAAGTGGCTCCAAGATGCCCGGCGTCGATATTTCGATCACGAATGTGGGAACTGGAATTGTCACAACTACCGTGACGAAGAGCGAGGGTACGTTTGGCGTGCCCAACCTCCAGCCGGGGAACTACGAGATTTCGGCTTCCGCGAAAGGCTTCTCAACCCTCTTGCGCAAAGGGGTTACATTGACCGTCGGCCAGGAACTGATTCTGAATCTATCCCTTCAGGTAGGGGGCGTAAACGAAACGGTTACCGTCACGGCTGAGGCGCCTACGGTCAATCTCGCTAATGCAACCATCAGCGGAGTCATCGAGCAGAGGGCGGTGCAAGAACTTCCCCTCAACGGCCGCTCATGGACCGACCTCGCGATTTTGCAACCTGGTGTGCACCAATCTCAGGACCAACCCCCGATCACGGCGGGGGACAGGGTGAAGCGCGGGCTCGGTTTGGAGTTGACGATTTCGGGCGCTCGCCCGCAGCAGAACAATTATCTTCTGGACGGCGTCAATATTAATGATTACGCAAACGCCGGCCCCGGAAGCGTGCTTGGGGGCAATCTGGGCACTGATGCGGTGGCCGAGTTTTCCGTCCTGACCACCAACTATTCCACCGAATACGGACGCACCTCCGGCGGAGTCATCACCGCAACCACCAAGTCCGGAACGAACCAGCTCCATGGAAGTGCATACGAGTTTCTCCGCAATAGCGCGCTCGACGCGCGGAATTTCTTTGACCCCGCTCAAATTCCGCCCTTTCGCCGCAACCAATTTGGAGCTTCCGGCGGCGGCCCGATCCAGAAAGACAAGACGTTCATTTTCGCCGATTATGAGGGCGTCAGGCAGGCATTGGGAACCACTCTGATTTCCAACGTCCTCTCGACGGACGCACGGAACGGAATCCTTACAGGCAGCTTCCAAGGAACTGCCAGTGATCCGTTCCCGTCGAACTGCATCGCAACCGGTGTTCCAACCCAGTGCAAGCTGACAGCATTGGATCCGAACATCGTGGCGTTTCTAAACTCAAACCTGATCCCGCAGGCGACGAGTGGCGACGTTCCGGGAGTCAATGCGGCACAGTTCACGTTCACGCAAACGCTGCGTACGTCTGAGAATTTTTTCATCGTCCGGGCGGATCATACCTTTTCCTCAAAGGACCGGATTTTCAGCACCTACATGTTTGATAAAGCATCGCAGAATGAACCCGATCAATTCAACTCGTTGTTGATTACAAACCCGATGTTCCGCCAGATGGTCGCGATAGAAGAAAATCACGTCTTTTCACCGTCGTTGCTGAACTCCTTTCGCGTGGGCTACAATCGTGACAATGTGGAGTCTCCTTCGGGAGCGACGGCAATCAACCCAGCTGCTGCCGATACGTCGCTTGGATTCGTACCCGCATCGACTGTGGGCCAGATCTCCATCAACTCGGATGGCCTTGCCGGCTACCCGGGAGGCCTGTCTTTTCAGGCTCCCTTAAAATTCCATTTCAATTCGTACCAGGTGTACGACAACTTGTTTTATACAAAGGGAAGGAACTCAATGAAGTTTGGCGCCAACGTCGAGCGGATTCAAGGCAACACGTTCGGCGCGGACTTCCCGGGTGGCCAGATCATCTACAACACTCTATACGATTTCCTGACCAACGATAGTGGTGCAATCAATGCAGACGTTCCGGGCAAAGTGACGGGTCGGGGAGTGCGCCAGACAATTTTTGGCGCTTACTTCCAGGACGATTTTCACCTGCGCCCAAATCTCACGGTGAACTTGGGCTTGCGCTACGAAATGGCAAGCATCATCACCGAAGAGGCTGGCAAGCTTTCCAACCTTCGTACCGTGCCGCTGACAAGTGCACCGCCGCAACCCTTCCTGGGCAGTCCCTACATGTTGAATCCAACCAAGAGGAACTTTGAGCCGCGCGTCGGTTTTGCCTGGGACCCCTTGAAGGACGGTAAATCCTCGGTAGCAGGTGGCTTCGGAATATTCGATGTATTGCCCCTGCCGGTGGAAATGGGGAGTGGTGTAGATGGGTCCGCTCCCTTCGATGTTTCAGCGAGTCAGAGCGGTTTGTCGAATCCTTACGTTAGCAATGCCAATTGTCCTAGCCCGCCCTGCGGCGCCTACGGCCAGGCTCTTGCCAACCAAAGCTCCCGCTACTACATCATGCAGTTCAATCCCCGGCGTAACTACGTGATGCAGTGGAACTTCAATATTCAGCGCCAGCTAACTCCTAATACAACATTAATGGTTGGTTACGTAGGCGCACGCGGTATCCACATGAGATTTCAGGCGGATGACAACAACATGGTTTATCCCAACTCGGGCGCGACAGGACAATTCACATATCCGCTCACCTGGCCGTGTGTGCTGCCTTTCCAGACCATTACAGCTCCCCAGGGCTACACGATCCAATCTTGCCCAACGCAAACGGCACCAGATGGAACGTCAGGAGTCCCGGCCCTGCCTGCCTACTGGTTTCCTCACGAGGTTCCCGCGAAGCTTCCGCCGATCATCAATCAACAGACGGGGCGCACTCAGATGGCCATTTGGGATGGACAATACTGGTATAACGGGCTCCAGGTCCAACTCAACAAGGCCATGAGTCGCACATTCGAGGTTGGAGGTTCTTACACTTATTCCAAAAATATGGACACCGGAGGCGGTTCGGTCGCCTCGGATCCGTTCCGGAATTCTATCTCGACACTGCTCTGGTTTTGCGCGTCGTGCAGACGCGGCCTCGCCGACCAGGACCAGCGCCACAATATAACCGCGCACTACGAGTGGGACATCCCAACGCCTTCGTCGCTCGCTTCGCCCGTTAAAGCGATCATCGGAAATTGGGAGACGGGGGGCATCTTGACGATCGCCTCTGGCACTCCATTCACTCTGCTAGTTGCCGGCGATCCGCTGGGGATGGGTACAACAGATCCGTATCAATACCCCGATAAGGTCAGCGGGGCCGCTTGCGCTAATCCTGTCAACCCTCAAAACGCCAGTAATTACGTCAAGCTGCAGTGCTTCCAGTCCCCGAGCATAAGCACTCAACTTGGAAGTGCAGGGCGCAACTCGGCAATCGGTCCGGGACTAATCGATATGGATTTTTCCTTGTTCAAGAACATCCCGATCCATGAGGCGCTCAAAGCGCAGTTTCGGGCGGAGTTCTTCAACATTATGAATCGGCCGAATTTCACTGCACCAAACGACAATCGCACCATTCTGAACTCCGACGGCACTCCGGCGAGCTCTTCCGCCGGTGCGATTACACTGACAAATACGACGTCGCGACAGATTCAGTTCGCGTTAAAGTTTACTTGGTAAGTGATATCGCGCGTTGTAACTCAGTCCGGCTCAGGGAACCACTTGACGTCTTTGGGCGCTCACCAAAGCGCTCGCGCCTTGTGTTTCCCTGATGCCGGCAATCCAAAAAGCCATTCGACGTCCAGGAGCACATCGCTTCGCGGCAGTGTGTCATGGAAATTCGACCACCCGTTCCATGCGCAGACGGTTTGGTGTATATTGCTCTTCAGCCGGACAGCCCATAGCGACATTCAGGAGTTACACGTATCGCTTCTCCGTGCTTCATCAGCAATGTTTGAAGGTGCCGGAAACGCTCTGCCGTTAGCGCGTTGGCAAATTTCCATGAGTGAGGGAACCATGCGAACTCGAATTCTCGTTCTGATCGCGACAGCCAGTCTGCTTTTTGGAGCCTTCTTTTCGGCGCCCAGGATTGTATCCGCCGCGGGCGATCCGCCCAGCGCGGCGGCGCTCGTCGGGCAAGTGAGCTCGCAAGAGGAAGGCCCGATGGAAGGCGTCGTGGTCAGCGCCAAGAAGGATGGATCGACGATCACGGTCAGCGTGATCAGCGATAACAAAGGGCATTTCAGTTTTCCGGCGAGCCGCCTCGATCCCGGCCATTACACCCTCAAGATTCGCGCGGTCGGCTACAACCTCGAAGCTCCCTGCAGCGGCCGACCTTGCCGCGCAAAAACCCGCGACTGCTGACCTCAAGCTCGTGAAGGCAAAAAACATGATCCCGCAAATGACCAATGCGGAATGGATCATGAGCATGCCCGGCACGGACGAACAGAAGTCATCCCTCCTCAACTGCGTCAGTTGCCACACGCTACAGCGCATCGTCACGTCGACCCATGATGCCGACGAATTCACGCAGGTCATCACTCGAATGATGGGTTACGCCCAGGTGAGCCAGCCGATCAAGCCCCAGCGGCGCGTGGAAGCGAATCGAGGCGGAGATCCCGAACAATATCGCAAGCAGGCCGAGTTCCTCTCGACGGTCAACCTGAGTTCGGTGGCACAGTGGGAGTACCACCTCAAGACGCTTCCGCGCCCCACCGGCAAAGCTACGCACGTGATCATCACCGAATACGATCTCCCGCGCCCGACGATCGAGCCTCATGACGTGATCGTCGACGAACACGGCATGGTCTGGTACACCGACTTCGGCGAAATGTTCCTCGGTGAACTCGATCCCAAGACCGGCGCGCTCAAGGAATTTCCGGTGCCGCAGCTTAAGGCCGGGTATCCACAGGGCCTGCTCGACATTGAAGAGGACAAAGCCGGCGATATGTGGGCAGGCATGATGTATCAGGGCGCCCTCGCAAAATTCGACCGAAAAACCGAGACGATCAAAACGTACAGTCTGCCGGCGCAGTGGAACGATGACGCAGCCCAGCCCAACATGCTTGGCATGCGCTACGACGTGGATGGAAAGATCTGGACGGATAGCGCCGGGCACTATGACATTTTCCGGCTGGACATCAAGACGGGCAACTACGAGCGCTTTGAGCCCATGAAGCAATTGCCCGACAGCCGCCGCGGCACGATCTACGGGATCGATTCCGATTCGCACAACAACTTGTATTTCACTGACTTTGCCACCGACTACATCGGCCGCATCGACTCCAAGACTGGAAAAGTCGACTGGTTCCAGACGCCGACCGCGAATTCCCGTCCGCGCCGTATCCGCACGGATGCCCAGGACCGCGCTTTCTTCGGCGAATATCAAGCCAACCGCATCGGAATGCTCGATCCAGAGACGAAGAAAATTACGGAATGGCCTCTGTCGATCCCCTGGTCCGGCCCGTACTACGTCACGTGGGACAAGAGCGGGAATCTCTATACCGGAGGCATGACCACCGACCGCCTTGCGAAGATTGATCCCAAGACCGGTCAGGACACCGAATATCTCATGCCGCGCGATACCAACATGCGCCGCGTCTTCGCCGACGATTCCACAACGCCCGCCACCATCTGGACGGGCAGCAACCACGGCGCCGCAATTGTGAAGATCGAACCACTCGACTAAGAGACTTTAGTCGCAATTGATTTGAAATAGTTCGGGTGCCGCACCCTTGTGATTTTCAAGGGTGCGGTTTTTTTTAGTCGGTGCAAATTCTTTTCAACCCAGTCCGTGAGCATTCCCAACTTTAAGGACGTTGCTTCCCGCTGCAATGGGAATGTGTACGCAATCAATACACACAAGAATTGACTTCGCTCTTGCCGTCTTGTACCATTTGAATGTGTACACGAAATTCCAGTGGAGTCATTGCCATGCCTAGAATCGCGGTGGAAGACAACAGCCGGATGTCCCTGCGGATCCGGCCGAAGGAAAAAGCCCTTCTTTTGCGTGCCGTGGCGCTGAAGCACACCGACCTGACGGATTTTGTCCTTCATCATGCCTTGCGCGCCGCCAAGGCGGTCATCGAGGAGGCGGACCATCTCCAGCTCTCCGAAAGGGATAGCTTGCGCGTTCTGGACCTGCTGGAGAACCCGCCTGCGCCGAACGCGAAACTGCTGGCCGCCGCTCGCGCCTTGCCGAAGCGGCGGCCCATATCGTGACAGCGTGGCACGAAGAACCGATCAACAAGAAACACGATCGAGAATCGTTCGACTGCGGCGAACAAGCTCTGAATGAATTCCTGCGCCGTTATGCCCGAAAGAGCCACGAATTGGGAGGCGCAAAAACCTTCCTGGCGATTGACGAAGCCGATAAGAAAACCATTCTCGGCTACTATAGTCTGAGCCCCGCCTCGATAGATTATTCCCGGACGCCGGAAATCGCACGGCGCGGGCTGGCTCGCCATGACGTGCCCGGATTCCGCCTGGCGCGGCTGGCTGTGGATCGCAGAGTCCAAGGGAAGGGAATTGGCGGACAACTTCTGCTCGCGGCGGGCAGACGCTGCCTGTTGGCCTCGGTGGAGGTTGGCGGCGTCGTGCTGCTCATCGACGCCAAAAATGAGAGGGTGGCGGGATGGTACGGGCGATATGGAGCTGTGCCGCTGCTGGACGCGCCGCTATCCCTGCTGCTGCCGCTCGCGACAATCGATGCCGCGCTGAAAAAGGCTGGGAAATACTGAAATTAAATCCCATGCGGTTGCTACCCGTTCCATCATCGGAATTGTTTTGGCCGCCGCACGGTTGAGTCACTCAAGGGTGCGTTTTTTTCTGAGGGTGGGGCGCCTGGCATGCCCTGTTATGATCGAGCGACTCAATCATGCCGATAACCGCGGGCAAACCGGACGAGAGCACGGCAAATGCATACATCCCAGCGGATGCTACTAAGAAATCCGCCACACTGACCGCTCTGCTTTTTGGCGTAGTCGCCTTCCAGTTGAACGCATCGATGGTAGCTCCCGCAGTGCCGGAGATGGCACGCACGCTGGACTCGACACCGTCACTGGTCGGCATTTCGCAGACGCTGTTCTTCCTGGTCGGCGGAATTGCTGGAATCGTTCTGACTCGATACAGCGACCATGCCGGGCGCAGAAAAATTCTGATCTACTCGCTTGTTGCAATGTCCGTGGGAACCGTTGTCGCGATGCTGGCGCCCAATGTTGCAACTCTCTATCTGGGGCGTCTCTTGCAGGGTGCGTCCGGCTCGGTGTTTCAGATTACCTACCTGATCCTCCGCGATATTTTGACGCCCAAACAATTTGGCCCCGCGCTGGGGCTCGTGACCGCGATCAGTTGCGGAGTCGGCGGGGCCGACCAGTTTCTCGGCGGCATGCTCTCCGACCATTGGGGCTTCCGATCGATCTTTTTCGTGATCCTTGTCATCGGACTCATCGCAATTGCCTTGTCCATGCTTTATGTGCCGGAGTCCACCGCCGCTTCACCGGGCGGAATGGACTGGCCAGGTGCGACAGCGCTGTCTGTAGCGTTGATTTTCGTCAATCTGGGTGTGGCTCGCGGAGGTTCGCACGGATGGGCGAGCCTCGCGGCTGCTTCTCTGCTCGCGGTTGCCCTCGCATGCTTCGCGGCATTCTGGTTCATCGAGAAGCGCCGCGCTCATCCGCTCATCAGCACAGCGCATTTGAAGTCGCGTCAAATATGGCCGATTGTCGCCACGACGCTCGCGACTCTTACCGGGGTATTTGCAGCCATCAACTTTACGGTCGTCGTCTTCAGTCAGGATCACCGCGCCGGCTACGGAATGTCGGCCACTGCATCCGCACTGATGTTTCTCTCGCCCGCTGCCGCCATCGGCTTTCTGGCGGCCCCGATTACTGGATGGCTCGCCCCGCGAGTGGGATGGCGCGCAATCATGTGGAGCGGATTGTCGTTGAGCATCGCTGCATTGCTCGTTTCCACCTTGCTGCTCGACCATAAATGGATCGTCTTCGCAGCCTTCAGCCTGCTCGGCGTCTTTTACAACGGACTGGCGCTCACCACCATCAATGGCCTCGGAGTCATACTCTCGCCTGCGGATGCACCGGGAGCGCTCCCTGGATTGAATGGCGCGTGTTTTCAAATCGGAGCAGGACTCGGCATAGCGCTTGTCGCTCCAATCGTTGCCTCAGGCACCTATGCCGGATATCAGGAGGCGATGTGGATTTCCGTAGCGGCCGTGATAATGGCGTTGTTCGCTTCCCTGTGGGTTCGAGGAGCAGCCGGCCAAAACGAAGAAAAAATTTAGGCCAGTTTCAAAGAAGGTCGCAACCGTAGGGGCACGGCATGCCGTGCCCCTAATGTCGAGCCAGGTCCAGCGAGTGTAGCGCGATCGGAAAAATCAGGAGAATCAAAAATGACGGATGTGAAAAATAAAGGCCTCGTCGACAAAAGTGCCGTCGGCCTTGGCGAAAGACAATTTCATATCGGCGTCGCTCCGGGAGAAGTATCGACTGTCGCGTTGCTGCCCGGCGATCCGTTCCGGGTTCCATTGATTGCGGAATTCCTCACCGGCGTCTCCGAAATAGCGCACAAGCGCGAGCACCGCACCATGACCGGAATGTACAAAGGGAAAAAAATCACGGCAACCTCCACTGGAATGGGCTGCCCGTCCACTGCGATCGCTGTCGAGGAACTGGCCAGAGTCGGCGTTCGATCCTTTATCCGCGTGGGCAGCTCCGCCGGCCTTCAGCCCCAGGTAAAACCTGGCGATTTGCTCGTCAGCGAAGGCTCGCTGCGAAACGACGGGACGACCGCCGCGTATGCGCACGCTGGGTATCCCGCCGTGCCCGACCTGCGTATCACGCTGGAACTCGACCGCCTCGCGAGACAAATCGCCGCTAGAGAAAAAACGTTTGCCGTTCACACGGGTATCTCCGTCTCCGACGATGCTTTTTATGCGGAAACTCCGGCCTGGATCAGCCAACTGAATTCTTTGGGTATTCTGAATGTCGAAATGGAAGCATCCGCCCTGTATGTGGTCGCACGTTTGCGCGGGCTGCGCGCCGGGATGATTTGTTCCTGTTCGAGTAACCTCGTCTCCGGAGCCAGCCTCTACGACAATGTCCACGAAGCATTGAAGAATGGCTGGATGCGCAGCATCGAAGCTGCACTGGAGACCGCGGTGAGCCTCGACCTCTGATGAAACTGAACCTGCACAGTCATCTCGAAGGACGTCTGCGGCCCTCAACCGCGGCTGCTCTCGCAGCCGAAGCTGGCGTGTCTCCGCCGGAAGGTGGATGGGAGCAGGCTCTGCAACTGGATGGCCCTTCCAATCTCACGGTCTATTTGTCCAAGGTTGCGGCGACCTATCCATTTTTCCGGTCTCCCGCGCACATCGCTCGAATTGCCTGCGAAGCCGTGGAAGATGCCGCCGCGGATGGAACCGATTATCTGGAGCTTCGCTTCGGCCCCGCGACTCACGTGCATTTGGGATTCGATATGGACTCGGTGATGGCCGCTGTTTGCGATGGAGTCGGTGAGGGCATGCATCGTACGGGCATTCATGCCGGCGTGGTGATTGCCGCACTCCGGCACCACGACACGGAAACGAACATCGATGTCGCACGCGCGGCATCCCGATATGCCGGCAAAGGAGTCGTGGGGTTCGATTTGGCCGGTGACGAATCGCTCTTCAACGATCTGGCGCAGTATGAAACACCTTTCGCGATCGCTCGCGCCGCCGGTCTTGGGTTGACTTGTCATGCCGCAGAAGCGGCGCCAGGCTCGGCCGCGCGGGAAGCCGCCGAACGGTTCGGAGTGAGCCGCATCGGACATGGCGCTCACCTGGCGGAGGACGATGAGTCGCTACAATGGGTGCGCGATCGAGGAATTGTTGTCGAATGCTGTCCCACCTCCAATTGGTATACGGGCGCCATCGCTCGCAGGGCCGCTCACCCCGCCAGATATTTTCGCAGTCAAAACTTGAAGATCGTTCTCGGGG
This sequence comes from uncultured Acidobacteriota bacterium, assembly GCA_963832265.1. Classification (GTDB taxonomy): domain Bacteria; phylum Acidobacteriota; class Terriglobia; order Acidiferrales; family UBA7541; genus Palsa-360. The sequence continues at coordinate 387,357 of CAWHTN010000017.1, read as the reverse complement.
ATGACAATCCCATCCAAACAAAGTCGTTGCTGTCGAACGAGCGCCGCGTGCTCGTTGACGAGTTGGGATTCGACGAACAGGACCTGAAAACTCTTGATGAAACCAGCGTTTACGCGGCGTTTGTTGAGGATGCTACCAGGCGGGATTTTATTTTGCGACTCGGTGAAAAGCCCTGAACGCACTATAACCTAAATCAAATGATGCCGTGTGCACAGGGGCTTTGAAAGATTTTGAACTTTCGGGCGTCGCGCGATACCAACATGCGCCGCGTCTTCGCCGACGATTTCACAACGCCCGGCACCATCTGGACGGGAAGCAACCATGGCGCCGCGATCGTCAAGATCGAACCGCTCGATTAACTACTACACAGAGAAACAGCCGACCCCTCCGACCCCTCGAAAACCACGAGGGGTCGGTCATCCAGCAGCGTTCTCCCTTCCTGACTATGAGCCCTCACCTGAAACACGCGCTGAGCTGCCGTATTTGTTGGCTAGGGAGGGAACGGCGGCGCAAACATAATGACCAGACTCGAAATTTGCATCAAAACTGGATAACGAGAAGTTATGGGTTCGAATTGTTTTGGAAATAGCTAGCCCATAGGCGCCTCTGGCCATTTCGAGGAACGCGAATAGTGGGTAGCTGTGAACTGCTACATCCACGTCGGCTTCAAAACCTGCCGGAATTTTCTTTGCTTTGGAATGCCGCTCTTCGACCGGATTGAAGGGAGGTCTCCCAGAGATTAGCCGTCGAAGAAGATCATATCCTGCCAACAGCGGATCAAAAAGATTCTTAGTGGGAGTTGCCGCTGCCTCCGAAGTACGAGCGACCTGCTTTCCACACTTTGCGCAGAAGTTCGCGTCTTCCGGGTTCTTAGTCTCGCACGACGAGCAATACATAGGTACCTCTACTTGTTGGGCAATATACAGCATGACGGCCCGACAAGTTACTAGTGGCTACCACATAGTCTGAATTCCTGGGGATTGAAGGTGACGGTCGCGCTCGAAGAAAGGCAAGTCAAGGTGGAGGGAAGTTGACGCGACGATGCGTTCCTGCCTTTGGCCGACCTTAAAGCAAAGTTACGCCCTCTGCTTGTGCCGCTTTGAGTAGGTCCGTATCCAGCGTTCCCAATGGTAATTGGCGGCGATGAGCCAATTCCAAGTACACCGCGTCGTACATCGTGAGACCGTGCTTTTCGCCGAGAGCCAGAGCCGCTTTAGCTTGAATGGCCGTAAGCGCCGGCTCCGTCTCGATGGGCAAGCGCGCCAGCTCGTCCCAAAAAAGTGCAGGCTGACCTGACTTGATACGTTTTCTGCGGGAAGCGACGAGAAGACCGTTCAAGATTTCTGTGGGCCAGTGCGCAGGAACCGCAACGCGATCGCCTTGCCGCAGGCGTTCCAGAAGCCCGTCGGTCCAACTGCTGGCTTCGTCCTCAAAGCACCAAGCTAGGGCTGCTGAGGCGTCCACAACGAAAACGGCCATCAGTACTTGTGGCCTTCGTGGATGAGGTCCTTAGTCCGAAGACCTGCGAGCTTGTTCCCTTTGCGTAACTCAATGATTCGCTCAATGGCCGCTTGAATCGATTGAAGGCGCCCCTCACCTGTAATATCTAACGCTTGTCGCGCGAGGATGTCTTGCACATAGACCTCAACCGACACACCTCGAGAGCGAGCCTCTGCCGCCAACTGGTCAGGAACTTTTATAGTGACTTCCATTCTTCCATCCTAGGCGTATTTCATTATACGCCTGGTGGTTTCCTTTATTCATGGCACATTCTTCTGAAGCCGATCCTTGTATCCTGGCCCTCGCAGAGCCATGCCGGGCCGTTCGCCAGAATGATTTCCCCGGTCGATCACAACTCGGCCATTTACTAGCACGAAGTTAATCCCTTCAGGATATCGTTTCGGACTTGCAAACGTCGCCGTATCGCTGATTCGATTGGGATCGAACACGACGACGTCGGCCCAGTATCCTTCCCGGAGCAAGCCGCGGTCCTTCAGGCCGAGCCGCTGGGCGGGGAGCGAGGTCATCCGGCGTACCGCATCCTCCAGCGTCAACACCTTTTCGTCGCGTACGTAATGGCCCAGGATTCTCGGAAATGTCCCGAAATTTCGCGGATGGGGATGGCCTTCGGAGAGCACTCCCTCGGTGCTAAGCGACGAGCCATCCGACGCAATGTCGACCCAAGGTTCACGCAGCGCAGTCTGCACATCCTTTTCGTTCATCATGAAGGGCATGCACATCACCTGGCCGTGTTCTTCGAGGAGCAAATCGAAAAATGCCTCGGCCGGGTCCTTCTCCCGGATGCGCCCGATTTCTTCGAGGTTCTTACCGGGGAGCGAGGCATTCTTTTCCGCGTGCGTCGCCCCGATGACGATCCCCTGCCATCCGCCGGATTGCCGGACGTAGTTCGAGTACCAGTCAGGCAGGCCGTTTTCGATGTCGTGCTTGATGCGAACGCGGAGCTGCGGATCCCGTAAGCGCTCCATGGTCTTGTCGAGGCCGCCTTCCAGAGCCCACGGAGGCAAGAGCGGAAGCGTGGGATGGTTCGCCGCGATGTAAGGATATTGATTGGCATTAATGTCCACGCCGCGGGCGCGAGCGGAATTGATGAGCGCAACGAGCTCCGGCATCCGTCCCCAGTTGTTGGAACCCGCCACCTTGATATGGAAAATTTCCACGGGAATATTTGCCTTTTCCCCAATTTCGATCGCTTCGCGAATCGAGTCCAGCACGGTGTCGCCTTCGCCGCGCAGGTGCGTCCCGTAAATACCGCCGTAGCTCGAGACGACTTTCGCCTCCTCGATGAGCTCGTCAGTTTTTGCGTATCCGCAAGTCGCTTCAAGAGCGTCTGCCAGGCCCACGGCGCCTTGTTCCATCGTAGAAGCGACCAACCGGCGCATCTCTTCCATTTCGTCCGCGGTCGGCGGCCGGTTCTCAAAGCCAACCACGTCATAACGCACCTGGCACGCCGATACGTAGGACGCGACATTGACGGAGCTTCCGGTTTTCATGAGCCGCTGGAAATAGCCGTCGAGAGTGTTCCACGTCAGTTCGATATGAAGCGGTTTGAGCAGCTCTAAGTTGGGCGCGACGCCCGGTCCCTCGATCGGGCCCGGCGACGTAGCTTCGCCGGCCACTTCCGTCGTAACGCCCTGTCGAATCTTGCTCTGCGCGTTTCCGTCGTAGAGCAGCGTGTACTCGGAGTGAGTATGCATGTCAATGAAACCGGGCGTGACCACTTGGCCGGTGGCGTCGATGACGCGCGCGGCCTGCGCGCCGTCGAGACGCCCGATTCGCGATATATGGCCGGCGCGAATTCCCACATCGGCCTTGATCCACGGATTTCCCGCTCCGTCGATGACATGCCCGCCTCGAATGATGACATCGTAGGTCTGCGCCGACACGTTTGGACAAGCGGAGACCAGAATCGCGAAGAGTAGCCACCGAAGTCTTGGCATGGCGAACCTCCTGATGCCCGGGAAAGATTTCCTTCTCGCAGCTCTGTGGACGCGGTTCTCAAAATTTAGGGGACGTTCTTCTCGAGCCAGTCCATGAAGAGCTTGGAAATTTCAGCGCTATTTTTTTCGGACATGAACTGGTGCCCGTTCCCGCGTATTCCCACATCTTCGAGGTTCACGAACCTGGTCTTTACGCCTGCCTGATTGAGCCACTTGGCAATGCAGTGGGCGTAGGGACGATGGTAGCTCGCCTCGCCGGACACATTGAGAACCGGGATGCCCTCCAGGTTAACGAGCTTATGCGCAGGCTCCTTCTGGACCCAGCAAGGGATGAGGTCCGGCCCATCCGCCTTGTCCTGCCGAACGGGATGCAATTCAGCGGCGTCTTTGACTGGAGGATCGTAAGTCATCGGCATATTCGTCAGACCCCACAGGCGCCCAGGTCCCGTCGCGCCTCTTTCCGCGTTCTCGATGGGCGGCGCAATTGGCTCCGCCGCGATGATGCCCTTGACAAGTTTCGGACGCGCGTCCGCCACCAGCCAGCCGGCAGGCGACACGCCCGAGTGCAGCAGCAGGATGACCGGCTCGTGGATCAAATCCACCAATTCCACGATGTCTTTCGCGGACAGTTCTTCCATATCTTTGCCCGTCGGACTTTGCGTATCGGTCTTGGCAAAATAATCAAACACCGGGTCGCCCATTTTTCCTTTGTTCGGCCCGTCGCCCGGCCATTGCGTATGCTTGGTAGCCTGCGGCCAACTGCTCTGCGGAGTCGAGGGCGGCCGCGCACCCGACCAGACCTCTTCCATCAAAGGGCCGGAGCGCGGCGGAAGCAAGTCGCCGTCCGCGCCGGGCACATAGGCCGAACGCCCTCTTGCCGGAAGATCCATCATGTAAACCGTGTAGCCCCGGTTGACAAAGTCATAGGCCCAGCCCGGCCGCCCGTCCGGCGTTTGCAACAAGGCCACGTTGGTTTCCCCTCCGCCTGCCTGGATGAACAGGATCGGATACTTGTACCGAATCTTTTTCGGCACCCACGTTTCCACATACATGGCCCCGCGCATGACTTCTTCGCCGGGCTTGCCAACCCATTTCCCGCCCACATAGAAATGCCCCTGCCGCGCAATATTGGCCGTAGAAAATGTGGGGACCGTGGTTAGAGGAGGAACCACCGGCGTATCTTTCGCCGCTTGCTGTGCACCGCCATTGGCGGCCCAAAGGAATCCCAGAACAATAAATACCGCAGTGAGTCTCCAAATCGTTCTCATCACACGCTCCCGGGAACGTTCTTCTCAAAATTTCAAATTTGAAATTTCAGATTTGATTTGCGTTCGGAGCTATTAAAACGCGCTTCGCCAAATTGTCAAGCATTCAAACAGAGCCGAAGACAAGATCGAGGCCGGCAGCTTTGGCAAACGCCCGGAAATCGCGGTCACGTGTCAGCAGGGGAACACCCTCGTCGATACAGGATTGAGCAACGAGCGCATCACCCAAACGAGCCCTCCGCCCGCGTGACAGCACTTTTGCCCGAAGCAGACTCGCTCGCTGCCAATAACCGACTGTGGTTTGGATCAAGGGCAGATCAGCCAAGCTTGCGGCGACTTGGGAAGGCAGCTTGGGATCGCTCAAGAGTTCGCTGAGGACGACAGGCGCCATCACTGCCTGTTTGTCACGGAGCGCCTGACGAAGAAGTTCTGCATCGTCATCGGTGGCGCCCTCAAGATACGCGACCCACGTGCTGGTGTCGGCCGCAATCATCGATCATCCTTAAGCTCCGCCACGGAACGCGAGAAGCGAACCTTGCCGCGGAATTTAAGCAGTCGAGCATACGCTTCCGAGGCAGCCATCAATTGCAGGCCGGCACGGACGGTCTGTGTGATACCGGCGCCACTAGCCCGCTGCGCCTTGTCAAGAAGCTCAGCCGGAACCTCAACGGTGATCTTGCGCGCCCTTTTCATGATTCCAGATCATACCATATAGAGGACCAGCATCGAGTATGGTGTTTTTCCTCAGAATACGCCGAGGAGTTCGGCAGGCGGCCCAGCCTTCAAGAGGGCCGGCCTGACGGACACTCCGTATCGCATAGGCGGGGCCTTTGGCCCCGGAAGCTTCACGGCTGAACGTCGTAGACCTGCAACGCCATTTTGGGGTCCGGCTTGCCCTTGCCCGAAACGGCGATGTAGAGCCGGTTCAGTTCAGGCACATAGATGGATGTTTTGGCCCGGTAGCCCGTCGGAACGTCCGTGACGCGCGAGTAGTGATCGGCGTCGCGCTGTTCCATGACAGCGGTGGTTTCAGTGCCGGTGACATAGAATCGCTTGCGCGCGGCATCAAACCACATGTCGTCGTTCATCTCCGCGGTTGGGAGTGTGGTCACAACCTTGCCCGTATCGGTATCGTACACAAAAAACTTAGCTGGTTTTCGAGTGGCGATGAACAAACGGTGATTCGATTCATCCAGAACCAGCGCGTCCGCCCCTTGCGCGTCTGGCACGGGCCACTTGGCGATCAGTTTGCGCGTCTCCAGATCCACAACCCCCACTTGATCCGCTCCCGTGAGATTTATGTACATTTTTTTGCCTGCGCGGTCGATGGCCATGGCCTCGGAATGATTGCCGGGCAGGGTGATTTCGCCGACGAGTTTGAAGGCTTTGGTATCAATGATGTTGATCACATGAGTCTTTGCGCCGGCATCGTCACTGCCGCTCTCCACGTAATAGTATTGATTCACGGGATTGAACACGGCGCCATCGACACCATTGGGAAGTTTGATCGTGTTCATGATCTTGTAGTCTTTTCCGTTTACCAGCGCGACTCTTCCGAAATCATCTCCGTCGGTCACGATGATATTGGAATCGGCCAAAACGACGGCGGCGTGGGGCTGCCCAAAGCCGGTGATGCTGTGGATCCGCTTGCCCTCAAGGTCAAACACTTCGACGGTCTTATGATCCTCGGCCGTAAGAAATAGACGCTTTCCCTTGAGATCGACCGCGAAATGGTCGAAATCCCCAGTGAAATCCGGCAGGGGCGTAGTGGCAATTAACTTCAGCGGCGATTTTTCTTGCGATCTGCCGCTCAGCGTGAAAGCAAAAAACAGAACGAAGAATATTCCCAACGATTTTTTCACTTTATGATCTCCTTGGAAGAATCTTCAACCGTGATGTCGCTTTTGTTCAATAAAGTCACAACCCTTGAATGATCGGAAAATCGCGTTTCTGTCCGGTGCCGGCCGAAAAGGTGGCGGAAAACGCGAATTCCAATCCTAGAAACTAACCTTCAACGCAAATTGGATTTGCCGCTCCGGGATCGTCGTTTTTAGCAGTACGCCTGCCGTTCCTCCCCCACTCGGGGCCAGGGACGCTCCGGTCGCATCGAAAATATCGGTATTGCCGTCCCCCGGGCCAGGCGGGGCAAAGTTGGGGTGGTTGAGAATATTAAACATCTCCACGCGGAACTGTACGTTGAAGTTCTCGGAGATTCTCTTGATTTGGTTGTTCTTGAACACGGAGAAGTCCAAACCGGTGACGCCCGGCCCGATCAATATGTTGCGGCCTGCATTTCCGCGGAGATTGAAGCATGCCAGGGGCGAAAGTGGCGGTGCAATCGGGCCTCCCAAGCTCGGCGGAGCCGGGTCACAGTTGGTGGCCCAAAAATTGGGGTCGGGCGCAGTGGGGACTGCGAAGCATTGCGTCTTGATGTAGTTTTCGGGATGGCCGGGATTTGTCAGAGTACTGCATCCGGGTCCGCCTAGCCGGTTTGGATAAGCGAAGTCGTCGCTGCTGAGTGTATTCGCTGGGTCGCTTCCGGTACCCCACGTTGGTGTGAAGGGCACACCGTCGCTGACGGTAAAGATCGTACCCAGTTCCCATCCATTCGCGAGCCATCGTGCAGGACCGGAGAACGATCCCGGGGTCGGCACATCCCACGTGGCATTGAGAACGAGAGTGCGTCCGACATTGAAATCAGAGAGGCCGCGAGTCAAGCTCATGTCGAACCAATTGAGACTCGAAATCGAATTGCCAAATGCATCGCCGGCCAACGTCGCCGAGCTGGTATCCATGCTCTTTCCCCACGTGAAGGTGCCCTGGGCTTGGAAGCCGTGGCTCATGCGCTTGGCCAACTGAAATTCGAGGGCATTAAAGTACGAGCGCCCTTGGTAAAACATCCCGCGGACGGAACCGAAGTTCGGGTTGATGGTCGCGGGAGAATTCCCCGCGTCGGGCCCCGAGATAAGATTTCCATTCACGTCGACTTGCGGCCAGAGATATCCAGCCGAAGTCTTTGTCGGAATCACGAGATCAGCTTCGTCCACGCGAAACGGTTGATGCACCCCCCGCGACCCCACGTAAGCAACCATGGCCGCCAGGTTCTGCGTAAGCTGGTATTGAAGATTCAAATTCCACTGCGTGACGTAGTTGCGCTTGGGATTCGATTCCACATATGTAGAACGCAATTTGTTTGCCGATATGTCCGCGGTGGGCACGAGCGGGAAAGTAAGAGGCACAGCAAGAGTTGGGTCGCTGACGTTGATGGACGTGTATTGGAAAAAGGGAGCCGCCTGGGTCGTCAGAAGAATGAACTGATAAGGTAGGGGCAGGACATCGAATAGCCCGGCTCCTCCGCGCACAGCCAATCTCCCGTTGCTGAACGGGTCCCATGCAAAACCTATACGTGGCTCGAAATTCTTTGTAGTCGGATTGTTGAAAAAAGGATCGCCGAGATGCGGCGTGGCATCGGAAAGATTCCTCAAATTCGCGAGTTTACCGTCAGTTTCCGTCGGCACGGTCGACATCTCATAGCGCAGCCCTAGATTCAGGGTCAAATTGGTCCGAAACCGCCAATCGTCCTGCAAATAACCGCCGAATATGCTTTGCCGGAGATTTCGTGGCGTCAGGGAACTGGCGATTCCGCCCGCGAATTTGCTGGGGCTGTTGGTCAGGAACGACTCCAAATCCGCGAAGGTCCAAATCCCATTCGGATCGGTAAGCGCAGTGGCTTGCAGCAGCATGCGCTCCGCGGCAAAGCCGAATTTGATGGAATGGGTGCCCTTGGTCCAGAAAGCGTCGTCATACACTTGAAACGAATTCCATCCGTACAAATAAGTTGGAAGCCCGCCTACCCCGCCGGTCATCGAGGAAAGGCCCGTAACGTTCACCACGGCGGCATCGCGGCCGGAAAATGCACCCAGAGTAGGATCCCCTGCCGCCGTGTTCAGCGCTTTCAAACTGGAATCGTTGTTTACGAACTCGTGGTTATACCCAAAACGAACGGCATTGACGAAATTCGGCGTGAAGGTGTGGGTCTCTTCCGCAGCCACGATCTGCCTTGACGACAAGGTATTCAGTTCCACGTTTCCCATGGAATCGGGGGAGTTGTAGGGCGACTTGTCAAACAAGTATGTGCCGGACAGGCTGTCCTTATCGGAGAACTTATGATCGATGCGGGTTGTGACAAAGTTTTCGCTTACAACCTGCTGACCGGAAAAAGTGGTTTGACAGACGTCGGTACCGCAAGCCTGCGAAGTTGGAAAGAGCGGAAGGTACTTCTGAACGGCCGGGTCAACGGTCACCGTGTGAGTGCTCGCCGTTGAGGTACACCCAGGCACATTGTTCGTGACGTCATTTTGAGTGCATTGCAAAATCCCCTGGCGCGCAGCCGGCGAAGGCACAAAATTCACATTTGCGATTCCCTTCGACTGCCGGTTGCCTTCATAGTCCAAAAAGAAAAATGTGCGGTTCTTCACGATCGGCCCGCCAATCGTGCCGCCAAACTGGTTCCGCCGGAAAGGAGCTTTCGGTTGCGTCGGGTCTTCAAAAAAATTCCGCGCGTCCAGCGCACTGTTCCGAAGGAATTCGTAGGCGCTCCCATGGAACGCATTGGTCCCCGAGCGTGTAATGGCGTTGACCACGCCTCCCGAGGTCTTGCCGTACTCCGCCGAATAATTGCTGGTAAGGACGGAGAACTCCTGAATGGCGTCCACGCCCATGTTCCCGCCGAGAACGCTGCCCGGCGCCCCATTGGCGTAATCGTTCAAGCTGATTCCATCCAGGCGATAATTATTTTGCTGCGGCCGCGCGCCGGAGATGGTCAACTGCTGCCCGAAACCTCGATTGCCGCGGTCCGCGCCGGTCGCGAAGCTGGGCTGCGTCTGGATGGTGTCCACACCGGGTTGCAAAGCCGCCAAGTCCGTCCAACTGCGGCCGTTCAAAGGCAGTTCCCGGACAGTATTCGCAGTGACTGTGGCGCTGATATCCGAGCTGGTAAGCTGGACGGCGGGGGCTTCGGTGGTCACCTCCACGCTGTTCGCGACGGAGCCGATCTGCAATGCCAGGTTAAAGACTGGCTGCGACCCCACGTTGATCGTGATCCCCTTCTTGATCCCCGTGTTAAAACCGGTGGCGGAAACCGCGACCTCGTACTCCCCCGGCAGCAGGTTCGCCGCGGAATAAAAGCCGTCCGTGTTCGTCGTCACCGTCGTGGTAACGCCTGTCGCCGTGTTCTTGATCACAACCTGGGCACTGGCGACAGCTGCCCCGGATGGGTCCGTGATTGAGCCGGAGAGTGTTCCTCCAGCGACCTGCGCGCGCATCGGCCGCGAATTCGCCAGGTAAAATCCGAAAATGCACACAAAGAGCGCCACTTTGATGGCCTTTGGGTTCATTGGACCGCACCCCCCTTTATTCTTTTGCAATAGGCAAATCTAAAGGGCCGCCCGTGGATGTCTTTCTGATGTGATAACGAAATCCGACTTAGAACTCCGACTATTTTGGCCACATGATTAGGCGAGCGGAGGAAGGTGTCAAGCGAATCTTTGTTCGTTCAAGTGGTGCGTATTATTGAAGACGGCGGGAACTGGAAGAGATGCGATTTTTCAAGGGCCGTTGAAATTATTCCGTAAACACAATCCCAACCGCGGTGCGTTCTTTATCCTCTTGCGCTTCGATGCGCACGACGTAGCCGCGCAGGCGCAGCGGGCTGTCGGAAGAGCCGTCGATGCCGGGATTGTCGAGCTGCACTTGCAGTTCGGATTGCAGCTTCGGGCTGTGGTCCAGGTAGATGAGCGCGCCGTGCAAGGTTAAATCGCTGATCACGGTTTCTTCTTCAAAGGCGCGGCCCGCGTCGGTTTGGCCGCTGACGCGCGCGCGGAAATGCGCGTCGCGCCGCAGACCTTCGCGCGAGGCTGGAATCACAACGTCGAGATCGTCATCGCCGAGCGTCATCACCATGCCCTCGGCCGCGGCCCACACATTCGCAAATTTTCCGCGCGCCTCGCGCAAAATGCTGTCCACGGCCTTATCGGTGGAGTCCGGATCGTGGTGAAACAGCACCAGGTTTTTGACTCCCACTTCCTCCGCGATTTTCACGCCTTCGAGCCATGACGAGTGGCCCCATCCCTTGCGCGTCGTGGCCAACTGTTCGGGAGTAAACTGCGCGTCGTTGATAAAAATATCCGCCCCCGCGGCAAGTTCCAGCAAACTTTTGTCCAGCTTCGGATTGCCCGGCTCATTGTCCGTGGCATACACAACGGTACCGGCGGAAGTCTCAAATCGAAAGCCAAGGCACCCTTGCGGATGGTGCAGCCAGCGCGCCGTCACACGCGCGCCTGGCACGCTGATGTGGTCGCCGCCGCTCACTTCGGTAAATTCCCGCTTGGCGCACATCGCGTTGAGATCCACCGGAAAATACGGATACGCCATCTGCGCTTCAAACACGCGCTTCAGGCTGCCCGCGCCCAGATACTCCGACCGGAAGCTGTAAAAATGGAAGCGGTTTTGTTCCGCGTACAAGGGAGAAAAAAACGGGATGCCCTGGATGTGATCCCAGTGATAGTGCGTCACAAAAATGTGCGGCTCGTGCTTCTGAGGTTCCTGCGCCGCTTCCAAATGCCGGCCCAGCATCCTCAGTCCGGTCCCGCAATCCAGAATGATGCGCGCCCCCGCGGGAGTTGTCAGCTCGACGCAAGCCGTGTTGCCGCCATAGCGCCACGTGGCCTTATCCACCGTGGGAGTCGATCCGCGCACACCCCAGAAACGCAGCGTGGCGACACGGTCTTGGGCAACCTTGCGCGATGGCTTGGCCGCTGGCTCGGTTGCGATGGAATGGGTAGAGGGCACGGAGGCTCGAATCGATGATCTTTTTCATACTAGGGAGCACTTGAGGGTAAGTCAATTATCTTCCGGCGCACATGTGCGTGAACACTATATGCGTGACTAAATAGCGTCTCTCAACGTTCAACTGTCCCTCCGGGCGCGACTCCCGGTACAATAGGGCCGATGCATGTCCACGCGCATGGCCACGATCACTCCACCGGCCATTCGCACCCTTCCCAGCAAATGACCAGCGGGGTGCTTGCCGGAGCGGTAGCCGCTACCTTTTTGCTGGTTGTCGCCGAACTGCTGGGCGGATACCTGGGCCATTCCATCTCCCTGGTCAGCGACGCGCTCCACAATCTGTCCGACATTCCCACGCTGCTGATTTCCTGGATCGCCTTGCACTGGGCCGCGCGGCCCGCGGACCACGAACGCACCTATGGTTATCAGCGCGCCGGAGTTCTGGCCGCCTTTACCAACGCAATTTTGCTGGTCCTGGTTTCGCTCGGTCTTTTCTATGAAGCGTTCGAACGCTTCCTCCATCCCGTCGCCGTCCACGAGAGCTGGATGATCGGCGTTTCGATTTTGGCCCTGGCCATCAACGGCGGGATTACGCTCGCCCTCGTCCGCAGCCGGCGCGATTTGAATCTCCGCAGCCTGCTGATTCACAACTTCGGCGACGCCATTTCGAACGTCGGTATTCTGGCGGGAGCCATCGCCATTCGAACGACCGGAGCGCAGTGGCTCGATCCGTTGATCGGCGTGGGCATCGCCGCGATGGTGCTCTGGTCCACCAAGAGCCTCCTGCAAGAGGCCGGCAACATCCTGCTCGAGGGCCTGCCGAAAGGGATCCAACTCGAGTCCGTGGCGCGTTCCATCCTGACCATCAAGGGCGTGCAGGAAGTCCACGACATTCACGTCTGGACGATTGGGACGGATATGGTGGCGCTCTCCTGCCACGTGCGCATTCCGGACATGCACATGGACGAAAGCGAAAAAATTCTGCAGGCGGTTTGCGCCAAGCTCGAAAAGGATTTCCACATCACGCACATCACCGTGCAATTCGAGCGCGCCGGCCTGCCGCAAGAAACCAGCTACATCATGCCGCACCCGGTTCAAACCTCGAAATAATAAAGGGTTTGGTGGCACAGGCTTCAGCCTGTGGGGGTTCGTCCCTGCAAGGACAAAAACCCACGGGCTCAAGCCTGTGCTACCAAATGCCTCCGCACATCTACGAGGCGAGAAATTAATTTTGAGATTCGATATTCGGGCAGGTTAGTTGTGAATCTGTACCGTAGTTCCGCGAGCTTCATTCATCTGCTGGGTGGCGTCGGCGTCGAGGTCAGATATCGCCAGCGTGTGGCGAATCCCTTCCGGCGTGACATATTTCAATTGCGCGCCGTCGACCGAGAAGATTGACGCGAACAGAATTCGCCCATCTCGCCGGACGAGAATGAAATCGCCCACATCACGGATTGGCGCGTCTGCTTGAGGCGCCGATACCGAGGCGGAAAGATTTCCCGCGTCGCTCCCTGAGTACGCGCTCTGCTGCGCCGGAACGGGCTGCTGAATCACGACGATTTGCGGCTGAGGCTGCGATTCCGGAACCGCTTGCTGCTCCGGTTGATCGGAGCCCAGGTCATCATAGTAGTAAGGATATCCGCCAAATAAAATTGGTACGAAAGAACCCTGTCCGCGACGGCCATTGTGGCCGGAGCGCGAAAAATGATTGTTGCTCAGCCCTCCGCTGATAGCCGCCAAGTGCGGGAAATCAAACCCCAATCCAGGCACGCCAGAAGTGCCGTCGAAATTGAACGAATTCAGGAAGGGAACAAAGCCCGAAGTGATCCGTCCACTCGGCGAAATTTGAATCATGCTGGCTTGCGGGCTGGATGGAACCGCTGCCCCGGCATTGCCCGTAGAATTTGCCGATGCCCTTGCGGCAGGCCTCGCGTGCACGGACGGCCGCCGGAGAGAGGACGATCCGTCGCGCATCTGAGCCCCGGCCAAGGAGCAGGCCAGAATCCCTCCCAGTGCCGCTGTGGATATGTGGAATTTTGAGATCATTCCCCGATTCCTTACTAATAGAGATGCGCTTACGGTTGCTGCGGTTGCAGATATTACGCGTCCGGCGCAGATTGCCCGCCTCAACCCAACGTGCTATCGGCCCCACGTACTTTATAGGTGGTAGTGGCTCAGATTGACCACAAAAATGCCCTTTCCGTCCCGGAATACGCGGGACGGTTCACCGAGAACATTCTCCGTGAACGGAAAGGCCGCTACAAGACCGTTCACCCTTGTTGCTGGCGAGTTTTGTAGCGGCCGCCCGCTTTACGGGCGGGCAGCCGTTTGTTTCTTCCCACCTCACTCAGGTTGTGCTATAACCTTCGGGCCGTGGAACGAACTGCGCATGTAGATGCGGATCGTGACGCGCTGGCCGCGGATTCCGGCGAGCAGCAGCGTGTTGCGGAGCACCCCATCAGTTTCTGCCCGGTTTGTTCCGAGCGGCTCGAGCCGAAGCGTTGCAAGCTGGTTTGCACCAAGTGCGGGTATTACCTGTCTTGCTCGGACTATTACTGAGGCCCTCTTTTCCCGGCGCTGGGAGTTCAAGTTCACAGATAAGCTCAAGTCAGGAGGATCGATCGTGGCACTGAAAATGACGGACCGCGTGGTGGATGGAGTAGCAGTGGTGGCGATGGAGGGGCGCATCGTGCTCGGTGAAGAGAGCACCTCGCTGCGCGAAAAGGTGAAGTCGCTGCTGGCCTCCGGCCAAAAAAAGATCGTTCTCAACATGGACAACGTCACCTATATCGATAGCTCGGGACTGGGCGCTCTGGTCGCCGCGCACAGCAGTGCGCGATCGCAAGGCGCGCTTCTGAAGCTGTGCCATCTCGGGTCGAAATTTCAGGAAATTCTGCAGGTGACAAAGCTGGTCACCGTGTTTGAAGTCTATCCCACGGAATCGGCGGCCATCGCCAGCTTTTCCAAGTAGCTCTTCTATTAAAGTCTCCATGTCTCCGCTGGTTCTGAGCCAGCGGAGACATTTCTCCTGGGGTATCTTCTCAGTCAGATCGCCCTTCCACTGCCATTTTGTTGAAAGCGTGCAAAAGGCCACGACTCGGCATGGAAAACCCTTGTGCGCAATCGTGTTTGGAGAAGCCAGCTAGAACGAATATTTCAGCCAGAATCTTATTTGTCGTCCACCGTTGATCGTGATGGCCGTATTGCCGAAATTTTGGTCCTCCATATTATAAGTAGGCGTGAAAAGATTTGGGTGGTTGAATGCATTGAACATTTCCGTCCGGAAGGAGAGCATTTGGTTTTCGAGCTTCCCCAGGTGGATCGGGAAATCGCGCTGGACGGATGTGTCGAAATAGATTTGTCCCGGTCCGAAGACCGAATTGCGGCCGACATCTCCAGGTCCCCCATTCGGCCACACGAAATGGAATGTGCTGATGGGCTCCGCTGGGCACGTATTGAAAGTGAAAAACAAGCAATGGAAATCATACGTTCCGGTAAGGCCAGGCAAACCGAAATTAGCCAAAGCGCCGCCGTCGATCCCGAGGGAAGTGATAGGCGCCGACGGATTCGCGAGGTTAGGACGCGAATTGGGATGGCCGTTCCCAATATTGTCGTAATTGAGTGACACAGTATTAGGCGTTCCACTCTCAATCGTGGCCATGCCCGACCACTCCCATGCGTCAGTCAAGGCTCGTAGAAACGCATCATGATGAGAGTGGGGAACCTGCCAAACATACGCCGCGGTAAATCGATGGCGCCGGTCGAATGTGGAGGGTCCCCAATCGGAGCGCTGGTTGGTCAGGATTTGGGAGAAATTGCTTGTACCCGTCGACTGGTTTACGTCCGAAGCGTCGTCCAGGAACTTCGAATAAGTATAAGCCGCGCGCAAAACCAAGGTGTGAATTCTGCGTTCCACCTCGGCCTGACCGGAGCTATACCAGGAGTCTCCGGCGTTCGTGCGAACTTCGATTTCCCCGAAATTGGGATTCATGTATGAATAATTCACTTGAGGATTGAAATCCTGATTCGCGAATAGATGTTCGCCTCTCGTCCCCACATATGCCAGCGTCAGAACGAGTCCCAGCGGCAATTCCCGCTGCACGTCCACGTTCCATTGCTGCGTCAGAGGATTGTGCAGGTTGCTGGCCATTGTTCTGATTAAAAGCGAGGAGTTGAACAGCGTAATGCCCGGGAACGTGGAAGCATTCTGCGCGCCGCGCCCGGTCTGGGAGGGGAGCCCTCCGCCGAAAGTGTTTGGCTGCGTTTCCGCTGTTTGGTCTGTGATATTTGTAAACAGTCCGTCATAAAAAATTCCGTATCCCGCGCGAAGCACTGTTTTCCCGTCTCCGAATAGGAACCGGCCCCAACGCGGCGCGTAGGCCAGGCCGAGGCGGGGAGCAAAATTCCTCTTGTCCGGAATCTCTTTGAACGAAAACAAGCTATCGAACGCGGTCTGATTGGTGGAAAACGACGGGTCCGTTGCGTTCGGGAGACCAAATCCCGCATTCAGATTGAATGCCGGGAAGGCCAGGCCATTCGCCAGAGCGCCCCAGTATTCATAGCGCAGGCCCATGTTCAGCGTAAGGTTGCTCTTGATCCTCCATGTGTCTTCAATGTAGGGAGCGAACATCGTGGCCGCGGTGTTGAGGTTTGGATTTCCAAAGCCCTTGGAAAGGCCACCCGGATCTGCGCCGGTAAAGTCGTCAATAAAATTTCCAAGTGAGCTGAACCCTCCGCCGGAATTGTACATAATTGAGCCGCGCGTATTCAGCGGGTTCGTATCGTCAAGGCTGAGAACCGTGATGTCCACCCCGCCCTTGATCGTGTGGCGGCCGGCCGCGTAGCTCAGCCCCTCCTGGACCTGCCAGGCGTTGTGGGTTCGCCCTTGCGGGAAGTTGCTATCCACCCCGATGGAAGGAAAATTGATGTCGGTGCCAAAACTGATGGACGGAATATTGGCCAGAGGTCCCGCAAGCGTCGCCGGCGTCTGCAGAAATGAGAAATTAATGTTGGTGTAAGACAACCGCAATTCGTTGACGAGCTTTGAAGAAATCGTATGCACCCATTGGCCACGAAAAATCTCCGAGGGTCCACTGAATTGCGTTTCGAAGGCGGGGAGCGCCGATGCTGATTCTGGAGATATCGTGCCAGTATCCCGGATTGCGCTCCCTGTCAAAGTGTCGTGATTCGTGAATTGCCAATCCATCCGGTAGTTCCAATCCACGAAATTGGTAGCCGTGTTGATGTTCTGCAATTGAAAAAATCCGATTTCCACGCTGGGACGAGGGTTATGCGTAACGGGGTCATTCCCAAGCGGGATATCCTGCACGCCCGCCAGGCCAGGAGAAACCAGCGATCCGATCGAGTTCAGGAGAAGCGAGATGTTGGCATTCGGCTCCAGAGACTTCAGGGTTGCAATTCCAGCCGCGGTCGGCAAATCAAACAATTGCCCGGTCGCCGCCTGGCGCTCCCGGTCCCACTGCGCCGTGCCGAAAACGAAGAGCTTATCCTTTTTCAACGGGCCGCCCAAGTCAAACCCGAACACATTCTGATTGTCATACGGATTCTTGGTGACGGTATTCGCGACTGTGTCTTGAGCGGGGATGGCCGCCACCGCGGAATTCCGGTTGATTTCCCACAAGTCTCCATGAAAATTGTTGGTGCCGCTCTTGTAGATGTAATTAGTGACGGATCCGCCCCCACGGCCGTATTCGGCGCTATAAGAGTTCGTCAAGATTGCGACTTCCTGGATCGCGCCAACGTTCATTGGCTGGTAGGCCTGTCCGGTTGCGCCGTAATCGTTGTCATCCTGGCCATCGATCAGAAAATTGTTGGCTCGCGGACGGCTGCCATCCACGGAGAATCCAATTCCGTCCGTTTGAGCATCAGGTAGGATCGCACCATTTCCTACAGGCGAGTCCTGAACTCCCGGCAGCGTCAATGCCAAGGCGGCTGGATTCAGGCTAAGATATGGCAGTTGGGCCACTTCCAAGTGGCTGATATTCTCGCCAAGCTGCCCGGACTGCGTGTCAATCACTTGCCCCGCGGTGGCTTGCACCTCGATTGTCTGCACGGCCGCCGCAAGTTTCAATTTGCCATTGATGGTTGTTGTCAGCGACCCATTGATGACGACTCCGGTGACCGTCAGGGCTTCAAACCCTGGCGCAGTTACCGTGACGGCATAGACTCCGGGTTGCAGACCTTCCAGGCGGTAAGTCCCGACAGAGTCCGTGCGTGCTTCATGGGGCTGGCCGTACTGTGAACTTTCTGCTGAAACAATCGCCTTCGTCACCACGGCCCCAGTGGGATCAACGACCGATCCCACGAGCGTACCGTTACTCGTCTGTGCCCAAGCTGATCCAGAAATGAAGAGAGCCAGAAGCAACATTGCTGCCCGCACCAGACTCTTTGCCGCCTTCATTTTTCCCCCCTTAATAACCTCTTCGGAATTCGCTCCGGGATACACGTCTGAGGCGGTTTGTCCGAACTCGCGATGCCACGCAATCTACGAAAGCATGCAGGAATGCGGGATTGGAAGAGGTATCGTCCCAAATCGTACCTCACGAATTGGGCATGCCAAGTGCTAAGCGGCCCAAAAGACGAATTACCACACCGAAACAGGACAGTACCACGATAGGAACTAAAGTCTTTTAGGTCAACACCATAAAAGCTACTTGTTTCGATGATGTAACTACGACATAAATTGTCACGCTATCAAAAAAGACATTTAAATGCGAGAAGAATGTCCTCTAATGCCGAAGAGCTATCTGAAGTGAATGGGGCAAAAGAGAAGGCCAGTAAGGGGCTACAGTGGTTCCCGCTCTTCTGGTTCCCCTCTGATTTCAATTTCAGTCTTTCAAGCGATACATCGTGATACCGCTCATCAGTTTGGGAAAAAAATCCGTGGATTTTTGCGGCAGGACTTCGCCGCCCATGGCCATCTCCGCCACGGTTTCCACGCTGACCGGGTTCAGTAAAAAGCAAATCTGCGCGCGGCCGGAGTCCACTTCGCCGATGGCCGTATCCATTTCGCGTTCGTAGGTGATGTTTTTTTCCGTCTTCACCGCGTCCTGCGTAATCTTCAGGCCGCGCTCGAGAATCAACCGGTGCAGCAGGACGATATCCAGCCGCCGCTGCGCCGGTGAAACTCCTTGCAAGAGAACTTCAAGATTTGCTTCCTTCTTCAGTACAAAAATGTAGAACGCTCCGTCGCCTGCATATGCGCCGATGGCCCGCTGTTCCCGGCCGCGCTGCAAATCGCGCCGGAACTGTTCGTAGGCTCGCGCACGCTCCGCGCTGCCGCTAAAGGGGTAGGAGTGCACATCGAACGCATCCGCCAGCGCGGCTCGGAATCCAGCAAAAGAAAAATTCGGGACATTGGCGACGACGCGGTGCGTCGGCAGGATCGTCAGCCCCTCGCCGGCCGTATTGAACAGCGTCATCATCACTTTTTCGTACGGCGCGTTCGCGTCCACGCGGCCCGCCCGCGCGCGGCATTCGTCCCGGTAGGCCAGAGCCGTTTCGTAGCGATGGTGTCCGTCCGCGATCACCAGTTTCTTGTCCGCCATTTCGCGCCGGATGGTCTCGATGGTTTGCGCGTCGGTCACGGGCCACAATTTGTGCACCACGTCGTACTCATCGCGAAGTTCAACTTCGGCCTTCGATCGGGCAGCCGCGGCAAGCAGGGCATCGACACGCGCCGCCGGGTCGCTGTACAGCATGAAAAGCTGCCCCGTATGCGTCTGCGTGTGCCGCAACAATTCCAGCCGGTCCGCCTTTGGTCCCGACAAAGTCTGTTCGTGCCGGAAGACGACGCCCGCCGAGTAGTCTTCGATTCGCCCGATGGCTATAAAACCCTTGCGGATGCGCCGCTCGCTCGTCCCCGGCACCGTGTATTCCTGAAAATACGCGTAGAGCGAAGGCGTTGCATCCTGCACGATCGCTTTGGCCCGAATCCACTCATCCAGCATTTTCGCGGCGCGCGTGTACACGTTGTCCGCGGGTGTGTCTTCGGCGCGCGATTTTCCTTTCTCGATGGGAATCAAATTGTAGGGGCTTGCCGCCGCGTATTTTTCCGCCATGGCCGGCGTGATCTTGTCATAGGGCTGCGTCAGCACCTTGGCCGGCTCCACGAGTTCCGCATTGTACCGGTACGCCCGAAACGGAAAAATCTCTGCCATTCGCCCTTCCCCCTGTGTGAAAAACGTGCCTGCAAGAATGTTTACGCGTACGTTTCCGATTCGATCTTCTCGGAGACTTTGCACGCGGAAATCGCAACTCTCTATATTACAATTAATATTTCGCGGAGGGCCGCCAAAGATTTAAGTAGGACAGCCGCTCTTGGCTGTCCGCTTTTGTAGCAGCAAAGTGGCAGCCGACAACCAACCCGTCGCCTGTGAGCGGGATAAAGAGAGGCTGTAGCACGGTGGCGAAAACTTGAACCATCACAAAAGATTCGTGGAGGACTCCATCACCCGTTTCTCCGAAGTCCGCGCGCTGATCTTCGATCTGGACGGCACCCTGATCGATTCAAAACTCGATCTGGCTCTCTCCGTCAACGCAACCCTTGCGGAACTGGGCCGAAGTCCGCTGCCGCACGACCAGATTTTCAGCTACGTGGGACAAGGCGCGCCGTCACTGATTGCGCGAGCCCTGGGCAGCGACGCCTCTGAAGAAGATTGCCTGCTCGGCCTGGAATTCTTCATCAAATATTATTCCGCGCACAAACTCGACAACACTGTTTTGTATCCCGGCGTCCGCGAAACGCTCGACGCGCTCAAAGGAATGCCCATGGCTGTCTACACCAACAAGCCCGTGCGCGTCAGCCGCAGCATCATCCAGGAACTGGGCGTGGCCGGCCATTTTCGCCATGTGTATGGCGGCAACAGCTTCGAGCGCAAGAAGCCAGACCCGATGGGCGTCGAATCGATCCTGCGCGAATTCGGCGCGGCGCCCACGCAGGTGATGATCGTCGGCGATTCCGAAGTCGATGTCCAAACCGCGCGCAATGCCGGCACCTGGGTCTGCGGCGTCACCTACGGATTTGGCAGCCACCTCCTCGCGGAGTACCCTCCGGACCTGCTCGTCAATAATCTCACCGAGTTGCTCCCGCACCTTTCTGGACCTCCCGTCCGAGCCCCACGTTAGCCGCAGCCCATCGAGTCCGCGACGGCCATAACTACTGACAAAATAGATTTTTGTCAGTACCCCCTGAGTTATACTCTGCCGATTCCGACTCGGCGGGAGCCCATGACAATTCTCCCTGGCAGACGTCTAGGGCCATACGAAATTCTCTCCGCGATCGGTGCGGGCGGGATGGGCGAGGTGTACCGGGCCCGCGATACCCGCCTCGACCGAATTGTCGCGATAAAAGTTCTGCCCGCTCATCTCGCCGACCGCGCGGATTTGCGCGAGCGATTCGACCGCGAAGCCAAAACCATCGCCAGCCTGAATCATCCCCACATCTGCACGCTCTACGACACGGGACACCAAGACGGAATTGATTTTCTGGTGATGGAATACCTGGAAGGCGAAACGCTCGCGCAGCGATTGCAGAAAGGTGCGCTGCCGATCCAGCAGGTCTTGCAGTACGCGATAGAAATTTCCGACGCGCTCGATAAGGCGCATCGCCAAGGCGTCACTCACCGCGATCTGAAGCCTGGCAACATCATGCTCACGAAATCCGGCTCCAAGCTGCTGGACTTCGGCCTGGCCAAGCTGCGGCAAGAGGCCGCACCAGCCACGCCGCTTTCCCAGCTTCCTACCGTCGCCGAAGCCGTCACGGCCCAGGGCATGATCCTCGGCACTCTGCAGTACATGGCCCCGGAACAAGTGGAGGGAAAGACGGACGAGATCGACGCGCGCACCGATATCTTCGCGTTCGGCGCGGTGGTCTACGAGATGGCGACGGGCGTGAAGGCCTTCGAAGGCAAGAGCCAGGCCAGTTTGATCGCCAAGATTCTGGAGGCGGATCCCCCGCCGATTTCCTCGCTCCAACCGATGACGCCGCCCGCGCTAGAACGTGTCGTGAAGACCTGCTTGGCAAAAGATCCCGATGACAGATGGCAAACAGCCCGCGATCTGACGCGCGAGTTGAAGTGGGCCTCCGAAAGTAGCGACATCAGGGACAGAGTCGCATCAGTGGCGCTGGCAAGAGGGACCAGACCTTGGATGCCGTGGCTCCTTCTTTGTGCATTCGTTGTCATCGCCGCGCTGGGGGCGATTTGGTGGCGAAACTCCAGGCCGTCCGAACCCACGATGTATTTTCGCGGCCCGATGTCATTTTCGGCCCGTGACATGGCCGTGTCTCCGAACGGCCATACCATCGCGGCAACTGGCTACAAAGAATCGGCGCGCAAGAGCGTGATCTGGATTTACGAACTCGGCTCTCAAGATGCTAAACCCCTTGTGGGTACGGAGGGCGCGAGTTTTCCATTCTGGTCGGCAGACGGGAAGTCTCTCGGATTCTTTGCCGATGGAAAACTAAAAAAACTAGACCTGGACGGCGGACCCGTGCAGGCGCTGTCCGATGCTCCGTCGGGCCGGGGAGGGACGTGGAATCGGGACGGCGTAATCCTTTTCACGCCGAGCGGCCAGTTGGGCGCCGGGCTGTATCGAATCTCGGCCTCGGGTGGTACGCCGACACCTGTCAGCTCACCGGACGCGAGCCGCGGGGAGAGTAGCCAGCGCTGGCCGATGTTCTTGCCCGACGGAAAGCATTTTTTATACATGTCGTTCAATGTATCGATCCAGAGGGACTCCAATGCGATCTTCGTTGGTTCGCTGGATTCCAAAGAAAAAAGATTCATAACGAAAGCGACGGCTAATGCCGCCTACGCCGCGCCCGGCTACCTCTTGTTCTACCGTGATAAGACGCTCTTGGCCCAGCGCTTCGATCCCGGCGAATTCGAACTCCGTGGAGAACCCGTTCCGATTCTCCCTGATATCCAGTATCTAGCACGAGTCGGCCGGGTAGGCTTTTCAGCGACCGATAGCGGCCTTCTGGTGGCGCAGAACAGCGGCGCAGTCACTTTCTCTCAACTTATTTGGTTCGATAGAAAAGGAAACCAGATTGGTACGGTGGGCAAGCCCGATTTGTACTCCAACGTGTCCTTGGCACCCGACGGGAAATCGGTGGCGTTAGACAAAACCGACTCAGCCAACCAGAACACCGACGTGTGGATTTACGAACTGCAAGGCGAGGGTGCCAAGCGGATAACTTTCGATCCCGCCATTGACGCGATGGCGATCTGGAGTCCGGATGGCTCGCGGTTGGTCTTTTCCTCCAGCCGCCAGAACGATTTTAACCTGTATATGAAAGCCGCCGATGGCGCGCAAGAAGAAAAGCCAATCCAGCACGCGGACGCCGACGAATACCCCAGTGATTGGTCAAGAGACGGAAGATATATCCTCTTCAACCGAGGCCCTGAGATTTGGTTTCTAACACTCCCAGAGATGAAAAGCGCTCCCTTCCTGAAAACGTCTTCGACCGTCAAGAATGGCCGTTTTTCACCGGACGGAAAATGGGTGGCGTATGCCTCCAATGAAACCGGGAAATGGGAGGTTTATGTGACCTCCTTTCCGGCGGCGCAAGGGAAGTGGCAAGTCTCTAGCGGAGGAGGAGAGCAGCCGCGCTGGCGGGGCGACGGCAAGGAACTATTCTACATTTCTTCCGATGGCAAGGTTATGTCAGAGCCCGTGACAGAAGGAGCGAATTTCGATGTGGGCGCTCCAGTTCCACTCTTCCAGGCAAACCCGCGGGAGACTGTCGCAACGTCGGAGCTTCTGTTCTATGACGTGAGCAAGGACGGCCAGAGATTCCTGATCAACACGGAAGTCAAGCAGACTGAGGTCGAGCCCATGACCGTCGTTTTGAACTGGGCCGCAAAACTGAACAAATGATGCTCGCCACCGGCGCAAAACTCGGCCCTTACGAAATTACCGGCGCGATTGGCGCGGGCGGGATGGGCGAGGTGTACCGCGCCCGCGACATGCGCCTCGATCGCATCGTCGCGATAAAAGTTCTTCCTGCTCATCTCGCTGGCCGCGCGGAATTGCGCGAACGCTTCGACCGCGAAGCAAAAACCATCGCCAGCCTGAACCATCCGCACATCTGCACGCTCTACGATACCGGCCATCAAGACGAAATCGATTTTCTGGTGATGGAATATCTGGAAGGCGAGACGCTCGCGCAGCGATTGCAGAAAGGTGCGCTGCCGATCCAGCAGGTCTTGCAGTACGCCATCGAAATTTCTGACGCGCTGGACAAAGCGCATCGCAAAGGCATTACCCACCGCGATCTGAAACCCGGCAACATCATGCTCACCAAGTCGGGAACGAAGCTGCTGGATTTCGGTTTGGCAAAGCTCGCGCAGGAAGCCGTTCCGGCGACTCCCGAATCGCAGCTCCCGACGATGAAGAGCGGCATCACGGGCGAAGGAACGATCCTGGGCACATTGCAATACATGGCGCCGGAACAAGTGGAAGCGAAAGAAGTGGACGCGCGCACGGATATTTTCGCGTTCGGCGCGGTGGTTTACGAAATGGCGACGGGCAAGAAGGCCTTTGAAGGCAAGACCCAGGCCAGTCTGATCGCGAAAATTCTTGAGACCGAGCCGCCACCCATCTCTTCGCTTCAGCCAATGACGCCACCGGCGCTCGATCGCGTGGTGAAAAAATGTTTGGCCAAGGAGCCGGAAAAAAGATGGCAGGCGGCCAGCGATGTTGCTGACGAATTGAAATGGATTGCCGAGGGCGGCTCACAGCTTGCAAACCCATCGGCCATTCCTCCGCGCGGGCAAAACAGGCGAGCGTCTCGCGTGGCTGGCGGCCGCTGTGTTTCTGATTCTCGCAGTTCTATCCGCCACAGTTCATTTTCGCGAGGCACCGAGAGATTTGCGCACTGTCTACTTCTCCATAGATCCACCGGAGAAAGCGAGCTTCCTCGCAACATCGTCCTTTTCTGGACGACCCATGGCTGTTTCGCTAGATGGAAGCCAGGTTGCCTTCGTCGCTATTGCCGAGGGGAAACAAGGCATATGGGTTCGTCCGTTGGGTTCCCTAGCGGCGCGGCCCTTGCCCGGAACCGAAGGCGCCGTGGCGCCATTTTGGTCGCCTGACAACCAATACGTAGGATTCTTTATTGGAGAAAGAATGTTCAAGGTTTCAACCTCCGGAGGTCCTGCGCAGGCAATTTGTGACATGCCCGGAAGTGCGTCGACTCGGGCAGGGACTTGGAATCGCGAAGGGACTATTGTTTTTGGAGGTCTTGGCAACTCTCTGTATCGTGTCTCCGCGGCCGGTGGGCAGCCTACTCCGGTAACAAAGCTCGATCAATCGCGACAAGAGACAAGTCATTACTCTCCCTCATCTTTTTGCCCGATGGATACCATTTCCTGTACTTCACCCGCAGTAGCACTGCACCAGCAAACGACGCAATCTTTGTCGGATCGTTAGACTCCAAACCTAGCAAGCTCCTATTGCAAGTCGATTCCGAGGCCCAGTATGCACCACCCGGCTACTTGTTATTCGTCCGCGACGGTTCATTAACAGTTCAAGGATTTGATGCGAATCGCATTGAACTTATAGGCGAACCATCGTCCTGTCGCCGATCAAGTGCAAGCCTTTCCAACTGGCGTCTTCGGCGTTCTCGGCTTCAGAAAACGGAGTGCTGGTCTACCAGAGTGCGGATTCAAAGCTCACAGTTGGAGTTTGTGGACCGAGAGGGAAAGCAGGTTCAATCGGTAGGCCCGCCCGGCGAGTACCGCAACCCCACTCTCTCGCCTGATGGAAGACGCGTCGTGATCGACCGCTACGGTGTTGGGTTACACGCTGGGAACCGGGACTTGTGGTTATATGAACTCGCGCGAGGTACCGTATCAAGGCTCACGTTTGATCCTTCGGAAAACTCCGATGCCGTTTGGTCGCCGGATGGGCAACAGATTGTTTTTGAATCCACGAGAGGTGGTTCCAGAGGTCTTTATAAAAAACTTTCCAGTGGCGCAGGATCAGAGGAAACGCTGTTCACTGCAAGCGATATTCGCTCCCCAAGGGATTGGTCTTCAGACGGGAAATTCATCCTCTTTGAAAGGTCCGATCCGAAGACAGGATCGGATTTATGGGTGTTACCTCTTTTCGGTGACCGCAAGCCAATTCCGTTTCTCCAGACCGAGTTTCAGGAACTCGAGGGTCGATTCTCTCCTAACGGCCGTTGGATCGCCTATGACTCGAACGAATCGGGAAAGCGTGAGGTTTACGTGCAGCCGTTTCCTGTTTCGACGGGCAAATGGCAAATTTCAACCAATGGCGGAGGTGACCCAATATGGCGGCCCGACGGTAAGGAACTCTTCTATCTCGCCACTGATGGCAACCTTATGGCTGAACAGGTAAAGACCGATAGCACTTTTGAGGCAGGCGTACCGAAGGCATTGTTTCAGACAATGTTCATTGGTTTCGTCCGCGGCGGATTCGAACATTACCGCGTCACAGCAGACGGTCAGCGGTTTCTGGTCAACATGCCATCTGCCGGGGGGACCCCCCCGCCCATCACCGTGGTATTGAATTGGACTGCGGGATTTAAAAAATGACTCTGGAGCCTCGCACCAAACTCGGTCCATACGAAATCCTCTCCGCTATCGGTGCGGGCGGAATGGGCGAAGTTTACAAAGCCCGCGATACCCGCCTCGATCGAACCGTCGCGATTAAAGTTCTGCCCGCTCATCTCGCAGACCGCGCCGAATTGCGCGAGCGCTTCGAGCGCGAAGCAAAAACCATCGCCAGTCTGAATCATCCGCACATCTGCACGCTCTACGACACCGGCCATCAAGACGAAATTGATTTTCTGGTGATGGAATATCTCGAAGGCGAAACGCTCGCGCAGCGACTGCAGAAAGGTGCGCTGCCGATCCAGCAGGTTTTGCAATACGCGATCGAAATTTCCGACGCGCTGGACAAGGCGCATCGCAAAGGCATCACCCACCGCGATCTGAAGCCCGGCAACATCATGCTCACCAAGTCGGGCACGAAGCTGCTGGACTTCGGTTTGGCGAAGCTGCACGCAGGAAGCCGCTCCGGCCACTCCGCGAATCGCAGCTTCCGACGATGAAGAGCGCGCATCACGGCGCGAAGGAACGATCCTGGGCACGCTGCAATACATGGCGCCGGAGCAAGTCGAAGCCAAAGAAGTGGACGCGCGCACAGACATTTTCGCGTTCGGCGCGGTGGTCTACGAAATGGCGACGGGCAAGAAAGCCTTCGAGGGCAAGACCCAGGCCAGCCTGATCGCGAAAATTCTGGAGACCGACCCGCCGCCGATGTCGTCGCTCCAGCCGATGACGCCGCCCGCGCTCGATCGCGTGGTGAAAAAATGTCTGGCCAAGGAGCCGGAGAAAAGATGGCAGGCGGCCAGCGATGTGTGCGACGAGCTGAAGTGGATCGCCGAAGGTGGTTCGCAAGCCGGAATGCCGGCGCCCGTCGCCGCCAGCCGGAAGAGTGCTCTTGGCGATGCACGCCTGGCCTGGATCGTCGCGGCCGTTTTTTTCCTTGCGGCGCTGGCTCTCGGATATTTCGTTTATTTCCAGGCCCGCTCCGCAACAGGCGCATGCTGTCCGCTTTACCCTTTTCCCGCCAGACAAGTGGAGCTTGGCCGGAACGGGCGCGGTGACCACGGGAGCGACGGCTCCTGTAATTATTTCGCCCGATGGTCAGCAGGTCGCATTCGTCGCTGTAAGCGCGGAAGGCAAGTCTCTTCTCTGGGTCCGCTCGCTTGACACGCTCACCGCGCAGTCGCTTGCCGGGACGGAGGGCGCCTCGGCGCCTTTCTGGTCGCCCGACAGCCGCACTCTTGCGTTCTTCGCGGGCGGCAAGCTCAAAAAAATTGACGTGTCAGGCGGTCCTCCGATTACGTTGTGCGACGCGCCGGACAATCGTGGCGGAACGTGGAATCGAGATGGATTGATTCTCTTTGCTCCGACGAATACTTCGGTGCTCCAGAAAGTGTCCGCGTCGGGGGGCGTGCCCACGCCCGCTACGGTGCTCGGTCAAGGAGAGCTTGGCCACATCCGGCCGAGCTTCCTGCCAGACGGACGGCACTTTCTCTACAGCACGATCGCACCGCGTCCAGGTTTGGGAGGGCCGATTTACCTGGGATCGCTCGACTCGGCCGAACGGAAAGTGTTGTTCAACGCCAATTCAGCCAATGCCCTCTACACCCAGGGCTATCTTCTCTTCTTGCGCGAGACCAACTCTCGTTGCGCAGCCCTTTGACGCGCGGCGTCTCGTGTTGACGGGCGATGCGTTTCCGATTGCCGAACGGATTCGGACAAGTACATCCACGCAGCCGTATGGATACTTCTCCGCGTCCGAGAATGGGGCGCTGGCGTATCAAACGGGAGCGGAAACGGCCAACTCCCAGCTCCTTTGGTTTGACCGCACAGGCAAGCAGATCGGCGCGCTTGGTGACCCGGCCGCCTACAGCGCCCTGGAGCTTTCTCCGGACGGCAAGCGAGCCTCCGTGACCATTCCAGATGAAGCCGGGAAGGGGCAGGATATCTGGCTTTATGACGTGGCGCGCGGCCTGCGAACGCGCTTCACGTTCGGCCCGGCAAACGTTTATTGTCGGTCTGGTCACCTGATGGCAGCCGCATCGTTTTCAACTCACGCCGGAAGGGTTCCATGGACCTGTATCAGAAGCCCTCCAGCGGGGCCGGCAGTGAGGATCTGTTGCTGGAGGACAATCTCGACAAATATCCCGACAGCTGGTCTCCGGACGGCAAATTTGTTCTCTACGAAAGCCCCGGCTCTTCAAGAAGCAGCGAATTGTTTGTCTTGCCGCTGACCGGAGATCGCAAGCCGTTTCCGCTTCTGCAAACGCAATTCGGCGGGAGCGTCGATGGCCAAATTTCTCCGGACGGCCGGTGGGTCGCCTACCGTTCGAACGAGTCCGGTAGAAACGAAATTTATGTTGCACCCTTTCCCGGACCCGGCGGGAAGTGGCAGATCTCGACCGCCGGCGGATACTCTCCGCGATGGCGTCATGACGGCTCTGAGATCTTCTACCTGACGCCAGACAACAAATTGATGGCGGCGTCCGTAAACGGTAAGGGCGCGGGCTTTGAGGTGGGCGCCGTCAAGCCGCTATTCGCGACGCGCATTGTGTCCGCAGGAGGTTATCAGTACGACGTGTCCGCCGACGGCCAACGCTTCCTGATCGACACAGCCCCGGAGCAAGCGACCTCGTCGCCCATCACGGTGGTCCTCAACTGGACAGCGGGGTTGAAGAAATGAGCATCGCGGCCGGCACACGTCTCGGCTCCTACGAAGTCGTCGCGCAGATCGGCGCGGGCGGCATGGGCGAAGTGTATCGCGCGCACGACACCAAGCTCGCGCGCGACGTGGCCATCAAAGTCCTTCCCGCAAATTTCGTGAATGATCCGGAACGCCTGTCCCGCTTTCAGCGCGAAGCGCGCATGCTGGCGGCTCTGAACCACGCGAACATTGCGACGATCTACGGCCTGGAGCAGTCCGGCGGCGTGACCTGCCTCGTGATGGAACTCGTTCCCGGCGAGACGCTGGCCGAGCGCGTGAAGGCCGGCCCGCTGCCAATCGAGGAAGCGCTGAAGATCGCCGTGCAGATTGCCGAAGCCCTCGAAGCGGCGCACGAGAAAAACATCATTCATCGCGACCTGAAACCCGCGAACGTGAAGGTGACTCCTGAAGGCAAAGTGAAGGTGTTGGACTTCGGTTTGGCGAAAGCCTTTGAGGGCGACGCGGCGAGCGACGATCCTGCCAATTCCCCGACGCTGAGCGCGGCCGCGACGATGCAAGGCGTGATCCTGGGCACCGCAGCGTACATGAGTCCCGAGCAAGCGCGCGGCAAAGCGTGCGATAAGCGCACCGACATTTGGGCGTTTGGCTGCGTGCTGTACGAGCTGCTTACCGGAAAGCACGCATTTCACGGCGAAGACACAACGGAAATACTCGCCGCGGTGTTGAGAGAAGAACCGGACTGGCAGGCGCTGCCCGCCTCGACTCCCGTGAAGATTCGCGATCTGCTCAGGCGATGTTTGCAAAAAGATTTGCGCCGGCGCCTGCATGACGCCGCCGACGCCCGAATCGAGATCGAAGAGGCGCTGGCCGCTCCCGCAGCGGCGGAACCGGTTGCCCCTGACGAAAGGCATTCGCTCGCTTGGGCGGCGGGAACTAATCCTCGGCGTAACCTCTCGCTGTTAGTTGCGGCGGTCGCTAGTCTTGCCATCTGGAATTTGAAACCCTCGCCTCCGCAAGCCTGTCACTCGCACGGTCATCAATCTGCCGCCCGGGACCAGCATTGGGGGTCTGACCAAGCCAGCTCTGGCCCTTTCCCCCGACGGCAAACAACTCGCCTATGCCGCCATCCGAGGCGGCACCAGCAGCTTTATCTGCGGGCGATGGATAGCCTGGAGGCCAAGCCCATCCCTGGCACGGAAGGAGCCACAGCACCTTTCTTCTCTCCCGACGGCCAATGGCTAGGTTTTTTCGCGGGCGGAAAGCTGAAGAAGATCTCGGTGAGCGGGGGAGCGGCGCTGACGCTCGGCGATGCTGTGAACCCATTCGGGGCCAGTTGGGGCAGCCAGGGAATCATCGCCTTCGCACCCATAACAGTCTCGCCCCTCCTGCAATTGTCGGACGCGGGAGGCGCCCGCAGCCGCTGAGCCCGTCTCGAGAAAGGGGAAAGCCTCACAGCTGGCCGCAGTTCTTGCCCGGCGGTAAGGCCGTGCTTTTTGCTGCCGGAAATGACCCCGCGATTGGACAAGCGCAGGTTGCCGTCCAGTCGATCGCGACGGGCGAACGACGCAACTTGATCCGGCGGGACGCAACCCCGCTACGCGGCCTCCGGGCACCTGGTTTATGCGCAAGGGGGAACGCTGATGGCCGTGCCCTTTGATCCGCAGCGGCTGGAGATCACGGGCACACCGGTTCCCGTGGTCGAGGGCGTTGCATATTCGCCGGTTACGTTTCGAGCCAGTACAGTTTTTCCGATACCGGCATCGTTGGTCTATCGTTTCAGGGGGCTCTCAAGCAAATCAACGGCGAATGGTGTGGGTTAGCCGCAATGGCGCGGAGCAGCCCTTGCCGGCCCCGCCACAGCGCTACGAAATTGTCCGCGGCTTTCCCCGGACGGCCGACGTGTCGCGGTGGAACTCGGACGAATCAAATCTGGCTTTACGATCTCGCACGGGACACATTGACCCGGTTTACGTTTGAAGGGAATAGCAACCAAAATCCCGGTGTGGACCCCTGACGGGAAGCGGATCGCGTTTAAGTCGAACAAAGAAGGGAACAGAAAATCTCTTTTGGCAACTGGCCGACGGCAGTGGCGGGCTTGAGCGGTTGAGCACGAGTCAATACGGCCAAATTCCGAGGTCGTGGTCCCCGGATGGGCAATTGCTGGCCTTCGATGAGATTAATCCCAAGACGGAGTAGGACATCTGGGTACTGCGGATGAGCGACCGCAAGGCGCAGCCCTTTCTCCAAACGCCATTCAATGAAGGGGCGCCGCGGTTTTCCCCCGATGGTCACTGGCTGGCTTATGTTTCGAATGAATCCGGGCGCCCCGAAGTCTACGTGCAGCCGTTTCCGGGTCCAGGCGGGAAGTGGCAAATCTCGACGGAGGGCGGCACGGAGCCGGCCTGGAACCGCAATGGGCGAGGAACTGTTTTACCGCAGCGGCAACAAAATGATGGCCGTGGACGTTGACCACGCAGCCCAGCTTTTCCGCGGGCAAGCCCCGGATGCTCTTCGAGGGGCAGTACTTTAGCTGAGCGACTGGCCGCTGATTGGCACAGCCTATGACGTGTCACCGGATGGCCAGCGGTTCCTGATGGTCAAGCCGACCGAGCAGGCTTCCTCGCCGACGCAAATCAACGTCGTGCTGAACTGGTTTGAAGAGTTGAAACAAAAAGTTCCCACGGGGAAAAAGTGATGGCGCTCGCCGCTGGCACGAATCTCGGCTCGTACGAAGTTGTCGCGCAGATTGGCGCGGGCGGCATGGGCGAGGTGTATCGCGCTCACGACACTAAGCTCGCGCGCGATGTGGCCATCAAAGTCCTTCCCGCAAACTTCGTCGATGATCCCGAACGCCTGTCCCGCTTTCAGCGCGAAGCGCGCATGCTGGCGGCGCTGAATCATCCGAACATTGCCACGATCTATGGCCTGGAGCAGTCCGGCGGCGTGACCTGTCTCGTGATGGAACTCGTTCCCGGCGAGACGCTGGCCGACCGCGTGAAGGCTGGCGCAGCTTCCAATCGAGGAAGCTCTTACGATCGCCAAGCAGATTGCCGAGGCGCTCGAAGCCGCTCACGAGAAAGGAATCATTCATCGCGATTTGAAACCCGCGAATGTGAAGTTGACGCCGGAAGGAAAAGTAAAAGTATTGGATTTCGGATTGGCGAAAGCATTCGCGGGGACACGGCAACGGAAGACATGGGTAATTCCCCGACGCTGAGCATGGCCGCGACGATGCAGGGAGTGATTCTCGGTACTGCGGCGTACATGAGTCCCGAGCAGGCACGCGGCAAGCAGGTGACCAAGCGACGGACATCTTTGCATTCGGTGCGGTGATATATGAATTGCTGACCGGGAAGCAGGCGTTTCACGGAGAAGATGTGGCTGGCATTCTGGCTGCGGTGTTGCGAGTGGAACCTGACTGGAGCTGTTTACCGGAAACAACACCGCTTGCCATTCGACACTTGCTGCGGCGATGCCTGTGCAAAGACCGCCGCCAGCGATTCCAGGATGCGACTGACGTTCGGATCGAGATTGAAGATGCAATTGCGGCACCGAAAGATTCCGGTGCCACGCAGGCTGCTCCAGCATCCACGAGCAAGTTGCTCGCGGCAGTGGCCGCAGCATTGGCAATCGTAGCGGTCGCTGCGTTGTTTGGCTGGTGGCGGGCGACTCGGCTTATTGAGCAACCGCTGCGACCCCTGGTGCGGCTGGACGTTGACCTCGGCCCCGACGTGGTGCTCCGCTCACTCGCCGGGGCAGATGCAATCCTTTCGCCCGACGGTACGCGGCTAGTGTACGTGTCACAAGACCGTTTGTTTACCCGGCGGCTCGATCAGCCCAACGCTACCGAGCTTGCGGGAACGCAAGGGGCATTTGCTCCTTTTTTCTCGCCGGACGGGCAGTGGGTTGCATTTTTCACGCCGGGAAAACTGAATAAGATTTCTGTGGAGGGCGGAGCTGCAGTCACGTTATGTGATGCCCCCAATGGGCGGAGTGGCAGTTGGGGCGAGGATGGCAACATCATCGCGGCGCTCAGCCCCACGGCGAGCCTCTCGCGGATTCCTTCCGACGGGGGCCCTCCAACATCAGTGACCGACTTACTGAGCGGAGAGCAAACCCACCGTTGGCCGCAAATCCTGCCAGGAGGCAAGGCTGTGCTGTTCACGGCTGGTCCAACGCAGACGTTCGACACAGCCAACATCGAAGTGATGTCTTTGGTGGATCACCGCAGGAAGACCCTCGTGCGGGGCGGCACGTATGGTCGCTATTTGCCCGGCGGCCATCTGATTTACATTAACCGAGGCACGCTGTTTGCTGTTCCTTTTGACGTGGATCGGCTGGAAATTCGCGGGACGCCCGCTCCGGTACTGGATCAAGTCGGCTATAGCACTCTAAACGGCTCCGCACAGTTCGATTTCTCCCAAGGCGGAACGCTGATTTACCGCAGCGGCGGAGCGGCGGGAGGCAATCTGGTCACCGTGCAGTGGCTGGATGCGGCTGGCAAAACACAGCCACTTCTGGCAAAACCAGGCGGCTATCAGCGGCTACGCCTTTCGCCGGATGGACAGCGTCTGGCATTGGACGACGGGTCGGACATCTGGGTGTACGAAGCCCGGCGCGACACTATGACACGCCTGACGTTCGGCGGCGGCACCAACATTGCCCCGGTGTGGACACCCGACAGTCGCTACATCGTGTTTAATGGACCTGGAGGCGGCATCTGGTGGGCCCGCTCCGACGGGGCAGGCAAACCCCAGCAGTTGACCCAAGGCAAGACTGGAGACATTCCATTCTCTTTCACACCCGATGGAAAGCGGTTGGGTTTCATCGAACTAGGTTCCGGCGGATATCATCTATGGACCCTCCCAGTGGAGAGCGATAGCGCGGGACTACGTGCCGGAAAGCCGGAGGTTTTCCTGCAAACCCCAGCGGACGAGCGTCAGCCGGCCTTCTCTCCCGACGGGCGGTGGCTGGCCTATTCTTCCAACGAGTCGGGGACCCCCCAAGTCTACGTTCGAGCCTTCCCAGATAAGGGGGGGAAATGGCAGATCTCGAACAGCGGCGGGGTGTACCCAGAGTGGTCGCGCAACGGGCACGAGTTGCTTTTCGAGACTTTGGATGACCACATCATGGTGGCGGCGTACGCAGAAAAGGGCGATTCCTTCGAGGCCGACAAACCACGAATATGGACGGAGAAGCAACTCGGTGGCACCTTGATTAACTTCGATCTAGCGCCCGACGGCAAACGCATTGTCGCGTTAATGCCAGTCGAGACAGCGGAAGGACAAAAGGCGCGGAACCACGTGACCTTCCTAATGAACTTCTTCGACGAAGTGCGTCGCCGCACGGCCACGCAAGCGAAATGATCGGCAAAACCATCTAGCATCATCGTATCCATTCATCCCTTTCAAATACCGATTCGGATCAACTGATCGCAAGATTTCAGGTGTTTCCGAATCACGCGCATGTTGCGGCGTGCATCTAAACACACAGGCTCGACGCAACTGGTTTCCGGGCTCTTTTTTCTGTACCCTGAATAGAGCGTGCCCCTGGGCGGCGTCATGGCGTCTAAGTTTGCATGCTGGAAAGGATTGGCGCGACCGGGCTTCGCCGCTCCGAACGAATTCATTGTTGAGGACACGCGCAAGATTCCTTCGTTTTGCCACTGTTACGTCGCTGCTGGCGGCGGTGCTGGCGTTTGCTTCTTTTGGATTGGCGCAGCAATCCAAGCCCTCCAAGAAAAAAGGTAAACCTCCGGCGGCTCCCGCGGCGCCGGTTACGATCGCCGTCCCATTTCGGCCGGGAGAAATTCTCGAGTACCGCGTCCTGTTCTCGAAGTACGCGGTGAACGCCGCCAAGATCGAGACCAGCGTCGTCGAGCAGCGCAATTTCTTCGGGCGTCCCGCGTGGCATTTTCGCGCCATCGCGCACACCATGGATACCACGCGCGCGCTTTTTGCAATCGATGACCAGTTTGACTCTTACACCTCCGCAGCCAATTTGTTTTCCCTGCAATTCGAGATGTATCTCCACGAACAAGGGAAGGCGCAAACGAATTTGTACCGCATGACGGGCGATAGCGATCCCGCTCCGCCGGATGTCACGGCGGTTCGCGTGGTTCCTGGAACGCGCGACGCGATCAGTTTTCTATTTAATCTGCGCGCCGCGGACTGGCAACACACACCGGAGCTGCGCGTTCCTGTATTCGACGGCCGGCGTCTCTATGACGTCGTCGCGCGGATCGATACGCCGCAAGGAACCGTCACCGTGCCCGCCGGGAATTTCCCCGCTTTTCGCGTCGCCCTTCGTTTGTTCGATCACGGCAAGGAACTGACCGACACGCGGTTTTGGCTGTGGATTACGAAGGACGCTGCCCACACTCCGGTCCTCGTCGAGGCCGAAATTCCATTTGGCACGGCGCGAATCGAACTCACGCATTTGCCTTGAGTGGCACAGCCATCCGCCGCGGCGGAGCTGTGCGGGTTTTGCGAACGTCGATCGTGTACGGATGTGTGGAAGTAGAGAAAACCGCACAGCCAGGAGTGGCTGTGCTACCAAAATCTCAATCGTCATCTGAAGTGACGGACGAAGTTTCGGGCACAACCCAATCTTCGGGCGGGAATGAAATCTGCCAAAAATCCGGGGAGGGTTTTAGAAATTCTACGCCGATCTGCGTTTTACCTTCGGACTTTGGACCCACATTCGCCACCCGGCACACTTGCTCCGCCTTGGTGGCGCGGTTCGTCACTCGAAGCTTTTGACCTTTTGTCACTTTGCCGGCCAGGAGGATGAGCGCCCCGTGCACGTTCACAACAAGGGTATGCGTTTCTTCCTCGAAGGAGGCGTCTTTTGGACCGTCTTCGGTGCGCACGATGACACGCAGGCTCAGGATCACCCGTTGACTGCGCCGGCGGGACGCGTCAGGCCCGCCTGGAACTGGAGTCCCAATGGGCATTTGAGTCTATGCTACGGGAGCTTCTGAATTCAGACAATGATTGGGAAGATTATTGGTTTCAATAAGTAACGGGATCGGAAGGGCAGCCGAAAACGACGGCTGCCCGCTTTATACCAGGACGATCTTATTGCGGTGCCGCGCGATGCGCCGCGTGGCGTTGCGCGTGTCGACCACCAGTTGCGAAGACTCGACGATCATCGGGTAATCGTAGCTGGTGTGATCGGTGGCGATGAGGACGCAGTCGTAGCCGGCCAGCGATTTGGCGTCAATCGGCACGGACTTCATCCCCTGGAAATTGTAGTGGCGCAGCTTGGGAATCTCCGGGAAATGCGGATCGTTGTATTCCACCTTGGCGCCGCGGACGGTGAGTTGCTCGATGATCTTTAACGACGGCGACTCGCGCATGTCGTCCACGTCCTTCTTGTACGCCACGCCCAGGACCATGACCCGCGAACCCTTCAGGGATTTTTGCCGTTCGTTCAGCGCCGCCGATACGGAATCCACCACATGATATGGCATCGCGGTGTTCACTTCGCCGGCCAGCTCGATGAAGCGAGTCGCAAAATCGTATTCTCTCGCTTTCCAGGACAGATAATACGGATCCACCGGAATGCAGTGGCCGCCGAGGCCCGGCCCCGGATAAAACGGCATGAAGCCAAAGGGCTTCGTCGCCGCCGCATCGATCACTTCCCAGATGTCGATCCCCATGCGCGTGGCCAGCATTTTTAATTCGTTGACCAGGGCGATGTTCACGCAGCGGAAAATATTTTCGAGCAGCTTGGCCATCTCCGCTGCCTGCGTCGAGCTTACCGGCACGACCTTGGCCACGATCTGCGCGTACAGCGCGCAGGCCGCGCGTCCCGACGGAGGATTCACTCCGCCCACAACCTTTGGGATTTGCGCCAGGCCGTATTGCTTGTTGCCCGGATCTTCGCGCTCGGGCGAAAACGCCAGAAAGAAATCCGTCCCGATCTGGTCATTGTCCGGACCGTGCGCGACCGGGCACTTCATCCCAGTCTCTTCCAGCACCGGCAGCACCAGTTCCTCGGTCGTTCCCGGATAGGTCGTCGATTCCAGCACCACCAACTGGCCTCGCTGCAGATGCGGGCGAATCGCCTGGGCCGTGTCCTGCACGTACGAAAGGTCTGGCTCGCGACGCTGATCCAGGGGCGTTGGCACGCAGATGATGATCGCGTCGACTTCCGCGAGCCGCGAAAAATCGGCGGTCGCGCCAAAATGCTTGGATTGCACGAACTGCTGAATTTTGTTTTGCGGAATATGCTGGATGTAGGTTTGTCCGCGATTCAGCTTTTCGACTTTTGCCGGGTCGGTGTCAAACCCGGTTACGCGATGCCCGGCTTCGGCAAACCGCAGTCCCAGCGGCAGTCCCACGTATCCACACCCGATAATTCCGACGCGGAGCTGCGCGCCCTTAAAGTATTCCGGCTTCCGATCGGTAGGCATCGCTGTCTTTTTCAACTCCTGTAGAGTTTCCATGAAAGTCATCCTCGAGCCGAATATAACAACTTTCCAATCGACGCAATACCCGCTCGCCGCGCCTCTGTGCCCAGTTGCCAATCACGAATGGGGCACATCCATGCGGTGGATGCAAATCTCAAGGCGTCGTGACGCTGCGCTTTTGGTAACACAGCAGGATCAGATCGGCCCGGCGGCGGACGCCAAACTTGTTGAGCAAATTGGAAACGTGAAATTTCACGGTTCGCTCGGAAATATTGAGCTTGCTGCCGATCTCTTTGTTGGCCAGATTCTCCAGCAGCGAATTCAGAACTTCCTGCTCCCGGCGGCTCAAGTCCGCCGCGGTGTCCACTTTCAGGCGGCGGCTGTGCGATCCGGCCAGGACCGAATCGACAAATCCCGAAAGCACGGAGCGGGGAACCCAGAATCCGCCGGCGGCCACCAGCGGAAGCGCGCGAGGCAGTTGCTCCCGCGCTTCGCCGTAGCTGAGCAATCCCTTCGCGCCCATCTGCAGCAGCGAATAACTTTCCGTGGCATCGAATTTTTCGGCGACCACGATGATGCGCGCCTCGGCGTGATTGTCGAGAATATTGGAAAGCAGCGCGCCGGCCGCGGGCTTGGCCACATGCGCGTCCACCACGTAAACGGTGGCCTTGGGAATCGGCAAATGCCGCAAATCCGGCCCCAGCGTCGATTCCAAATGCCTCGAAATCGTTTTGAACGCGGGATTTGCGAGCACGCGCTCGAATTCGCTGAGCACCAGCGGGTGCGGCGAAAGCAGGCAAACCTGCAAGGCATTCTTTTTGGCCGTCTTTTTCACAGACTTCGAGAGTATCGGAACCAGGAACGCGGAGCAAGGCTCGGTCCAAGGCGAGTTGCGTAGACGCACAACGGTAACTGAATGGAGACCGGAGGGGCTATAACTGGGCAGGCATGCCTTTCGACCGGCCATGGCACGGAGGACGTGAAAGGGCGGGTGGCCCGGCCTTTGTTTTGAAGTTTGGGTGCCCCATCCTTCCGCTTTTTTGGAAGGGTGGGGGTTTTGAATTTCGGCACGTGATTGGTACCAGCAAAAGCGACGGATGCGACCTCGGACCAAAACCCCCGCCCTTGAAAACCGTCAAGGACGGGGCACCCCAAGTTCACAATCTTAACTCCGAGTGGACGTACGGGAGTAGTATTAGACCGTGAAACGCAGGCAATTTATGGAATACAAAAGGCCGGGCCACCCGCCCGGATGAACAAATGCCAATATAACGTGGGCTCGCAGTCGGTTGTCGGGACGCCCAGCTGGAACCCGAACGGCACACTAGGAAGTCTGGGCATAACCGATCCGTTCAATAGTTCCAACACGCAGACATGCAATTACTCTCACGATGACCTGATGCGCACTGCGGTGGCGAACTGTGGGTCAATCTGGTCGCAGAATTTCTCGTACGACGCGTTCGGAAACATCAACAAGACCGGCAACAGTTCCTTTGGCGCTACTTATTCCCCGACGACGAATAGGATGACAACGATTGGAACACAAACGTCCAGCTATGACGCCGATGGCAATGTCACGAACGATTTCCTGCACAGTGACTCCTTGGGATGCATAGGCCGCCCATTGACTCTTGATACCGTGGGAATCACCTAGATGTTCTTGGTTGAATGGTCGAGCAGATAAGATCGGCAGCTACACGCAGGTTCAATACTCGCCTTCGGGATTCAAAATGCAGCTCATCACGAACGGGGTGTATACAGCGTTCGTTCCCCTCCCTGGTGGAGCGGAGGCAGTCTGGCCCGCAGGTCCGCCTTATTACCGGCACCCGGATTGGCTGGGCAGCTCGCGCCTGACGAGCACAACGAGCCGGACGGTGCAGGGCGGCGAAGCCTACGCGCCGTTTGGGGAAACCTACGCGGCCTCGGGCACTCCTGACAATTCGTTTACGGGCATGGATCAGGGCACGGTGGGGAACGAATACGATTTTCCGGCACGCGAATACGGCATCCAGGGCCGCTGGCCGTCGCCTGACCCTGCGGGGCTTCTCGCAGTGGACCCAACCGATCCGCAATCTTGGAACCGCTACGCCTACGTCCGCAACAATCCGCTCAGCTCCACGGACCCGAGCGGACTTGACCCTGACCCGTGCGAATTCGATTGTGGCGGTGGAGGAGGCGGCTTTCCTCCTTGTTTCTTTGGGTGTGGCGAGCGGGACCGGAATGGCCCTCAAGCTCCACTCTACAATCCACCTGATGTCGGCACGGACCCCAATCCGCCTTCTGGCGAATCCGCTTCGGGCGATCCCTGGGCTTTTGGCTGCGAATCGCTTGGAATCCCCTGCGGGATGCAGTTCCCTGGCGGCGGTGGCGGTGCCGATCCGACCGGTTGCGATCTGGGAGTCTGTAATGATTTCCGGAACGGCGGTGAACCACCTCCGCCTCAGCTGTTTCCCGGGCTGGAGTTTGCCGGATTCATCATGCGGTTTTACGTCACCGAATACCTGGAAATTTTCGCAGCAAGAAGCCGAACAGACTGTAAAGGAAGCTTTTCCGAAGGTTCAGGTAGTGCGAACGCCATGGTATTGGTACCCTAGGGTTGAGAGGGATTCGTGTGTTGCCAAAGAAACGGCCGCAGCTACTATTGGGGCCGCGACCAGCAAAATTACGGAATGGGGCCTAGGGAGACTGCTGAAACGGCTTGGATTAGAAGGGGCTTCATAACCCGCTTTCGTAGGAGACGTTGTGCATGCAGTTAGAACTTGCTGGAACAGATGATGAGCGAAAAGAAACACCGCCCTTGGCTCAGTTATTTGTTAGTGGGTTTGTACTTTGGATGGTTCATTTGGGCGACTCCATCTAGTCGACCCATAAGAGCCATCTCCAGGTACCTTCCCGGGTGGCTCGCAACCGTGATTTGGGGTCTCTGGCTTATCCTGCTCCCGATTGGCCAAGGACCACTAGATGTACCGGCATATCTCCGCGTTTCGCTGGAGGTTTCATTTGTCATTACTACTCAATAGTGTCCCAAGAACGTCGAGGCTTCTCTTTGTAACTGCCTGACAGAACGAAGGTAAGGTGCCATTTTGAGTTTTTTCGATTTCAGTGATTTGCTTCTTTCTCGGTGCCATTCTACTGCTTCCCAGCCTTTTGCGGAGGCAGTCGATGAATCTTGGCCGAACCGTTTTTTCTCAGCTCCTGGATTATCTGCCAACCTACCAGTTTCAACTTTGCGTCGATCGCTATCAAGGCGATCGCTACGTCAAGGATTTTTCTTGCTGGGATCAGTTTCTTTGCCTGGCCTTCGCTCAGCTCACCTACCGCGAAAGTCTTCGCGACATCGAAGCCTGCTTGCGCTCGCAGCGAGCCAAGCTGTATCACATGGGGTTTCGCGGACGCATCTCGCGCAACACCCTGGCGCACGCCAACCAGAAGCGCCACTGGCGCATCTTTGCCGATTTCGCGCGCGTGCTCATCGCTCAGGCTCGCCCGCTGTATCGCGACGAACCGTTCGCGGGGGAGTTGGACCAGACCATTTACGCGCTGGATTCCACCACCATCGATTTGTGTTTGTCGCTGTTTCCCTGGGCGCAGTTCCGCCGCCACAAAAGCGCGGTCAAAGTGCACACGCTGCTCGACCTCCGCGGCAGCATTCCGACCAATGTTTATGTGACCAGCGGCGCGGTGCACGATGTCCGCATTCTCGATCAACTGCTGCCCGAAGCCGGGGCTTTTTATCTGCTCGACCGCGGCTATTTGGATTTCGGGCGGCTCTACGTGCTCAAACAAAGTTGTGCGTTCTTCATCACCCGCGCCAAACACAACACCCAATTCTGGCGGCGCGACTGGCGTCCGGTGCGTCGCTCCAGCGGAGTGCGATCCGATCAGACCATTCAGCTCACCGGACCGAGAACCGCGCAGTTGTATCCCGATCCGCTGCGGCGCATCCATTACTTCGACGCCGAGAAAGATCTGCGTTTGATTTTTCTGACCAACAACTTCTTGCTCCCCGCGCTCACCATTGCCGACTTATATCGCGCTCGCTGGAACGTGGAGTTGTTCTTTCGTTGGATCAAGCAGCATCTTCATATCCGGTCGTTCTTCGGCACTTCGGAAAACGCGGTCAAGACCCAAATCTGGGTGGCCATCGCCGTGTATGTACTCGTGGCCATTGTCAAAAAACAGTCCCAACTGGACTTGACTCTCTACAAAATCCTACAGATTTTAAGCATCACTCTTTTCGAGAAAACCCCGCTTTTATCAGGGTTTTCTCAGTTTGCCGACAACAGCGAGGATGCCGATCCTTGCACGCAACTGAAACTGTTCGACTTATAATGGGACAGCATTGATTACTACTATGTTTCTTCCAGTGGCTTTTCACTATTATCCCGCAATTTCATTCTTGATAGCAGGTCTATTCTTTATTGAGCTAATCTGGCTCGTACCTCGATGGAAAGTGATGTGGGGCCGGAATCATGGATCCAATAGCAGGTCCCTTACTGAGGACGGCGGCCCTCGATAAGAACGAAGGCGTTGTGAAGGCGCAAAATCCACGGGCAGTGTTTTTTGCGCCGCGTCGTTGCCAGAGAGAAGGTGGAGGACCAAGGCTCTGGAAGTCTCACGGTGAATCATCCTCGGGGGAACGGATCGTTCCATCACCCATCGATACGGCCGAAACCGCGACCATGAATCTTCTATCCGAATCCCGATTCGGACGGGTGGCCCGGGCATGTACAGCGATTTTGAATTGGCGGGTGCCCCAGTCTTCGGTTCTTGAAGGCTGGGGCTTTTGACTTGATTCCCTTTAGCCGTGTCAATTCATGATTCATGTGCATGTAGTCGCAGCTTCTCAATTTCTGGCAGGGTTCCTGTTAGGACAATCTTCCACGTGGAATTTCACTTCGTGAAAGGCCGGATAGTTTACTCTCTAGGTAAGCAGTTCCTATGTCTTCCAGCCAGAAAGTTCGGAGATATGCGCGTGTGCCGTTGCCGAAAGGCGCGCTGGTGGCCTGGGAGCACGCGGGCAAGCGGAAGATATCCACGGCCAGCGTTTTAGCTCTTGGGGGGCTATTTATCTCGACGCCGGAGCCTCCGCCTAAGGGAGAATTTATCCAGCTGGTTCTGCAAGTTCCTGGCGGCGAGGTGCGCGCACGCGCTTTGGTGTGCGATAGCCAGCCCGGTAAGGGCATGGGGATCGAGTTTAAAGTGATGGGGCAGGAGGCGCGCGCGCGCTTGGGCCAATTGATGAAGACCCTTACGAGGATATGAATCGTCCGCGCAGTGCTCCCCCTGTAGGCTCCTTCTAACTTTTTTCCTTCTATCTTTGCGGGAAAGCGAAGGCTTCAAACATGTCGGCGCGGGCTTTGTGATCGGAAGCGATGATTTTCAGCAGGTCCGCGACCGAGATCATGCCGCGAAAACGCCCCGATTCCTCCGTGACCACCAGGTGAAAGACGCCGTGCTTCTCCATCAGGCGCAGGCATTCATCCAGCGGGAAATCCGGCTGCACGACGAGCAGGTCCCGCGACATGATCTCCGAAACCCGCATCCAGGCTGGGCATTTGTTCTCCGCCGCCACTTTGTCCGATATATCGCTTTGCGATACAACTCCGGCCAGTTTCCCCGCGGCATCCAGGACGCCCACGGATCGCACCTGATGATCGCGCAGGTAGCGCGCCGCGTCATGCACCGTGGTTTCGTCTCGGATCGAAAACACTTCCTCGCGGGATTGAATCAAGTCCACAACTCGCATGCGCGGACCTCCTGACGCGGTGAGCTAACCCTTGAGCCGAATATAGGCGCATGCCCGGCGCCACGCAACAGGGATTCGCGGTTGTGCTACCATTCTGAAACGCTCGGATTAAGCCGCAGATCATCTGCATTCCAAAATGTAAGTTGAACTAAGATGAGATTCGGCAGTTGCGCCGGCCGATGGAGGGATTTCCGATTAAGGCCAGACTTACAGCGAGTGACTTGCCAATTGTCGAGAACGCGCGATGAACAAGGCCCGCGTGAAAAAGGTCCTTGTCGCGCTGATCGCTTTTCTGGTCGTCATTCAAATTTTCCAGCCCCGGCGGACCAATCCCCCCGCAGTGCCCTCCAGGTCCTTAACCGCTCACGTGCACGTCCCGGAAGAGGTCTACGCTTCCTTGATCCATTCTTGTGGAGACTGCCATTCAAACCAGACTCATTGGCCCTGGTATGGCAGTGTAGCCCCTTTGTCCTGGGTGATTACCGATGACGTCAACGAAGGACGCAGGCATATGAACTTTGAAGATTGGGAAGCGCAGCAGGACCCCAAACAGGCGAACGACCGCCTGATCGACATCTGCGAGGAAATCAAGAAGCAGGGTATGCCGCCCTTTTCGTATCGCATGGTGCATAAGGATATACGATTGAAACCACAGGAGATAGCCTCGATTTGTTCGTGGTCTCAGGCCTTTCGGGCGAATCCGGGTGGATCTGACAGCCGCCCCTGAATGTACCAACTTGATTCAGCCTTCGGAACATAGGTGTCCTGTATGAGAAAACATTTTCCCACCTGTTGATATCTCCAAAAGTATTCGGGCCATGAACCTACCGTAGCGACAAGGGTCATGTCCTATTTAAATTATTGAAAAATAAGGGAGATGTGGATTCCTGGGAGTTTGCGTTGCAGAGCAATATTAAAAGCACTCCGAAAAATAGTTTGGCTCATTGTGTGCAA
This sequence comes from uncultured Acidobacteriota bacterium, assembly GCA_963832265.1. Lineage (GTDB taxonomy): Bacteria > Acidobacteriota > Terriglobia > Acidiferrales > UBA7541 > Palsa-360. The sequence continues at coordinate 343,404 of CAWHTN010000017.1, read as the reverse complement.
TTGATCAATGGGGGTGGGTGTCCCTTCCCCAATTTGACCCAGAACCGGGTGACATGGCGACCACAGCTATCTCCAAGGCAGGGTTTGGTGACCGGACGGGCAGTCTCCCGCCGACCGACCTGATTTTCGGCCGTTCAGCCTCTATGCAGAAGGCGAGGCAGAAAATCGATAAAGTGGCCCAATCCGGTGTTCCGATTCTCATTCAAGGCGCCAACGGCACGGGGAAAGGCCTGCTGGCTAGCTTTATTCACAACCTTTCGCCAAAACCCGGCGCAGCCTTCGTGAAGGTAAACTGCGCGGCAATTCCCGGGGCCCTGCTGGAAAGTGAATTATTCGGGTACGAGAAGGGCGCGTTCACGGGTGCGCACTCTTTCAAACCAGGGCGAGTGGAATTGGCCAACGGCGGGACGCTTTTTCTCGATGGCATCGACGAAATTGACATGTCGCTGCAGGCCAAATTGCTTCAACTGCTGCAGGATGGGCAGTTCTGTAGAATTGGCGGGCAGGAAGACCGGCAGGTTCAACTGCGAGTCATCTGCGCAACCAATCGGCGGCTTGAACTGGAGATCGCGAATGGGCGCTTCCGGGAGGACTTATTTTACCGGATCAATGTAGTCAGCATCGAACTTCCACCACTGCGTTCGCGGGCGGAAGATATTCCTGATCTGGTGGCCTACTTTTTGCAGATTCACAGAGCCCGGCACAATATGCAGGCCAAGCCCCTTTCTCCCGCTGCTCTCCAGTTGCTCTCCAGGCACTCGTGGCCGGGGAATATTCGCGAGTTGGAAAATCTGATTGAGCGATACGTAATCCTCGGCTCGGAAGACGCCATTTCCAGCGAACTCTTGAATTGGGAAAATACTCACGCGACGCCTGAAATACCGCTCGATGGGCAAATTCATCTGAAGAAAGTGACTCGGCAAGCGGTGCACGATCTCGAGCGGAAGATCATTTTGAGCGTCCTGGAAGCCAATCGCTGGAACCGCAAACGAACCGCCAGCGCGCTGAAAATCAGCTACCGCGCCTTGCTCTATAAGATCCGCCGGGCCGGCCTGCCCCGCAAACGGGGAATGACCCATCCAGTCGCCGAGATAGTTGCTCCTACAGAGACTGATGAGTAACCAACTTGGGAAATGCTCACACAGGGGCAAGGTTAAGCATGTCTCAAGTTAGGAGCAGAGGCCGTCGTCGCATGGGCTTCGATTGGCGAATTGTTGAAATGTAAGGGAATAATGTGGAAATCGGCTTCCACGTGCCAAAAATCTACTGAAGGTCCTCGGAATAAAGCAAAACTCACTCAGGTCGATATATCTGCCTTATTATGTGCATGTTATGGACGGCGAGTTTAACACTCCAACGGAAGAGGGAAATGCATTACCACATTGTGGTACCCAGCGACATCACATGCCGTTTGCATCAAAGACGCTGATCGCATCCCTTGCTCCCTGCTAACATAAACTCATACAAAGACTTAATCAGATCCCGAACATTCTGGTCCGGTAGGCTGGGGCATGGCCCGTACTTTGCTCTATATACGAGAGCGACAGGTGTGGACTGTGCATTCTCAGTCTGTGGTCTGATTAAAGAGGTGGAATGGCAACTCGGGCGGACGAAAATCTTATATCAGTAGGGATGCCTGATTCTCGGGCGCGCACCTACCAGTATTTCGTCCATGGCGCCAGCCCAGCCATGCGGGCACTGGAGCGCACGATTGCCGACATCGCCTCCACAGACATTCCGGTTCTCCTGGTCGGGGAAAGCGGCACGGGCAAAGAAGTTGCGGCGCTTGAAATTCACCGGCTCTCCAGGCATCGGAGTGAGCCGTTTGTAAAATGCGGGTGTTCCGGATTGGCGGGCAATTCACTCTCCGCGCGATTGCAACTTACGGAAAATGAATCGCCGGCGGAGCAAGCGAGCAACGGGTCCTTGTTTCTGGATGGGATCAATCACTTGGAACCGGCCGCACAGGGACGACTGCTTCATCTTCTTCCCGACAGCAGCGGCATGCCGCCGCAAGGCTGCCACAGCATGCGCGTCATCTCGTCGACCACGCGAAACCTGGAAGAGGAGATGAAGAGCGGACGATTCCTGGAGGAGCTTTACTACCGGATCAACGGAGTTTACTTGCGGTTGCCCCCGCTGCGGGATCGAAAAGAAGATATTCCCGCGTTGCTGGAATTTTTCTTCAAGAAATATGCGTCCCTGTTTGAGCGGCCCGAGCCGAACCTCAGCGAATCCACAATGAGTTTGCTGTTACGGCATGCGTGGCCGGGAAATATCCGCGAGCTGGAAAATGTCGCGCGAAAAATCGTGGCGCTGGGAGACGAACAACTTGCAACCCACGACCTTACGGTTGAAAATGGGACCAAGGCGCACGACCCTCTCCCTGACGCCTTGAAAATCCCAGAGAACGGCGCTGCGCACATCCCGACGGGTTCACTGAAGGAGGCGGCCCGGGCAGCTTCGCGGGTGGCCGAGCGGGCCATGATTCTGAACCAACTCGAGCGAACGCACTGGAACCGGAAAAGAGCGGCGCGAGAGCTGCAAATCAGCTACAAAGCGTTGCTCTATAAATTGAAGCAGTTGGGTCTGGACGGTTCCGACCGCCCGGAAGAGCAATGAGGAGGTCTGCAATGAACCGAACAATTCTTTTTTTTGCCGCGTTGATATTGCTGGCAAGCGCAGCGAACACGCGGGCAGCGTTCCAGGACAAGAAGGCCGGCAAGCCGGATTCGTCCGTGTCTACAGCGAAGAACGATGCTTCCGCGGAAGACGAAGCCAAACCTACAGTCACCCCCGCCACGACTGACCCGGCGTACGTCATCGGCTCGCAAGATATGCTCGACATTAATGTCTGGAAAGAGCCGGACATGACGCGCATCGTGCCAGTACGGCCGGACGGGAAAATCACTTTGCCGCTCATCAACGACGTGCAGGCGGCCGGCTCGACTCCGCAGCAACTGGCCGCGACCGTGACCGAGAAATTGCGCAAGTACATCACGGAACCACAGGTCACCGTGATTGTCACGCAGATCAACAGCCAACGAGTGTTTGTGATGGGCGAAGTCCTTCGCGCCGGCGCGTTCCCACTGGTTCCCGGCACGACCGTTTTGCAGGCGCTCGCGAATGCCGGCGGATTTACGACCTTTGCCAACGTGAAAAAAATCCACGTGATGCGGATGGTCAACGGGAAGGCCACGGAGCTGCCCTTCAATTACCGGGAAGTCGTCAAGGGCGGCAATCCGGAACAAAATATCAAGCTGGAGCCGGGCGACACTGTCGTCGTCCCGTAATAGGTGAAATCATGAAATTGCGAATGACAAACTGGACCCTCGTTGCCGCTCTGGCGCTTTGCGCTACCGCGGCATTTGCGCAGGACCAAAAACAGGACACGTCGCCGATCGATCCCAATGCTCCGCTGCAACCGCTGGATACGACTCCGACCGGCGGATACTCGAATAAGCCGCCTGTCGGCGCCGTTCGCGGCGTGGAGATGCCATCCGATACCCAATCTTACGACCCGGCGCAGGTTACCCCGGACACGAATACGCTTGCCGGAGCGGCGCCGTTCACTCTGGGATCGCTGCAGCACACGCGCAATACTTTCGACCCCACAATTACGATTTCACAAATCGGGCAAACTACTCCCGGCAAGGGGGGCCAGACGGTCCTGACGGGCGTATCCGTGGCCAGCGCGAGTCTGAATTTCAATCGCAACTGGAGCGAGTATCACTTTTCGACGGTTTACACCGGTGGTGAAACGTTCAACCTGGGTTACGGTGCGGCATCGGGCTTTTTTGGCCAGATCGCTCCGCACTACCAATATCACGATCTGACCGTTACTCAGGAGGCCGCATGGGCCCGGTGGCACGTTCTTCTTCGCGATGATTTTGCGGCATCCCCGGGCGCCGCGTTTACCAGCCAAGGCATGGGCGGCCCCGGACTAACTTCTCAATTTTCCTCCCTGTTGGGGACTTCCCTGAACAGCTTCGGACAGCAGTTCCAGCCAGCCGAAACGATTAACACCGGCGAAGTCTTGCGTTACCGAAACTCGATTCTCGGCCAGGCGGAGTATTCCTTCAGCCGGAGGTCGGCGTTTACTTTTTCCGGTTCCTACGGTTTGCTGGATTTTGCCAGCACCGGATATTTCAACAGCACCATGGTGGACGGGCAGGCGGGCTACGATTACCTGATCGATCCCTCGGATTCCTTCGCCATCCTCGCAAGCTACGGAAGGATTAGTTTCACGGGCACGGGGGTTTCCTCGACGGGGACCTCCACGATTGGGAACGGGAACTCCGTGCAGGACTATGTGGGCGCGCTGGCCTACGGAAGGAAAATCACCGGCCGCCTGGCATTCCAGGTCGCCGCGGGGCCGCAGGAAATTCTATTTACCGGCCTCGGTGGGGCCGGCGATTTCCATACCATGTTCGTTTCGGTCAACAGCTCGCTGACTTACGAGCGGCGCCGGAGCGGTGTTGGCTTCAGTTATGCGCGCGGGCTGACCGGGGGATCAGGCGTGTTCCTGGGAGCGACGAGCAATACATTTTCCGGCTCCGCGCACCATCAGTTCACGCGCTACTGGACGGGATCCATTAACGCCGGGTACGCAATGAACGACAGTCTTCCCCAAGCGGGTGTCGCCACGACGCAATTCGACAACTGGTTCGTGGGTGCCAACATTGGGCGGCGGGTCGGGCTGCACGCGCAGTTCAATTTCAATTATGGCGCGTCGCAGCAAAACAGCCCCGCTACGTGCCTCGTGGCCAGTTGCGGTGGAGCCGGGCTTCAACAAACTTTTGGATTGTCCATAAACTGGCATCTGCGCCCGGCCGGTTAGGGCGATCTTAAGTTCGATGTATACGAATACAGGAAGTTCAGCGATCGTGGTTGGTATTCTGTGCCCGAGGTTCTTGAATGTATAAGAAGTTTTTCGGACTCAAAGAGAATCCGTTTAACGTCAATCCGGACCCGCGCTATCTCTACCTGACGCCGAATACGCAGGAAGCGCTGGCCTGCTTGACCTATGGGATTGAGACGCGGAAGGGCTTCATCTTGCTGACCGGCGAAGTCGGGACGGGCAAGACCACGCTGATCAACAAGCTGCTGGAATGGCTGCACAAGGAGCGCGTTTTCACCGCCTTTGTGTTCAACCCTCGTTTGAGCGTCTCGCAATTCCTCGATTTCATGATGGCTGACTTCGGCATCCCGTGCGAATCGAACCAAAAAGGGCACATGCTGCTGAAATTAAATCAGTGGCTGCTCGACCGGTATCAGGCCGGGGAACGCGCCGTCCTGGTTGTCGATGAGGCGCAGAATCTTTCGCCGCAAATGCTCGAGGAAATCCGGCTGCTGACGAATCTCGAAACTTCCACCGAAAAATTATTGCAGATCGTTCTTGCGGGCCAGCCCGAGCTCGAACAAAAACTCAACCAGCCGCAGCTCCGGCAGCTCCGGCAGCGCATCACGCTCCGGGCCAAGACTCGCCAGCTCACGCTCGAAGAGACGCAGGGATACATTCAGGAGCGCATGCGCATCGCGGGAGCGGAAAATCCCGACATTTTCAGTCCGGAAGCGGTGGCAGCGGTCCACCGTTTCGCTCGCGGAATTCCCAGGGTCACGAATCTGCTCTGCGAACACGCGCTGGTAAGTTCATTTGTGGATCAGAAGAATCCTGTGCCTCCCGAGATCGTGGAAGAAGTGGCGCGCGACTTCGATTTGCACATCGTCGACCCGCTGGCGCAGACGCCTCCGCCGGCGCCTGCGGCGGCAATCCCGGCGTCAGGCGAAACGAATGGGAATGGCGATCAACCGCCTTTGGTCGAATCCCTCTTGCAAGCGCTGAATACCCTTGTCGACCGCCTCAACCAAGCCGAAGCCCGCGTCGAAACCGACACGGAACAAAAGCACTGAATTTCCTCCAGATGCCGAGCAGATCTATAGCGTAATTCTCCGGGTTGGCGGCAACAACGATCCGCCGCCTTTAACAATCGCAATTCTTGCAGGTCGGCGGCGACACAAGACCTTATTCTTTGATTTGGTGCTCGACCATTTTCTGATAAAGAAGACGGCGATTGATCTGCAGGCGATTTGCGGCTTCCGTCTTGTTTCCCGAGGAGAGTCGGATTGCGTTTTCAATCAGTTTTTTTTCAAGTTCTCCAACGGCTTTGTGAAACGGGAGCGAGAGCAGGTCAGCTTCGATCGGGTTGGAGTCCGATGCAATCGGAGTGCCGGCCCTTTGGGGGAAATGAGTTGGCATGATGACCCGCCCACGGGCCATCAAAACAGCTCGCTCCACCATGTTTTCAAGTTCGCGGACGTTTCCGGGATACGAATAGGTTTGCAACATGAGGACGGCTTCCTCGGAAAAACCAACTGCGGGGAGACCATTATTCTCACTGTACAACCGCAAAAAATGTTCAGCCAGGGGAACGATATCCGCCCGGCGCTCCCGCAAGGGGGGCACCGTAATTCGGACCACGTTGAGGCGGTAAAACAGATCTTCACGAAAAAGTCTCTCGCGCACAGTCGCATCCAGGTCACGATTGGTTGCGGCCAAAACACGAAAATCCCCGCACTTGGTCTCGGTGCCCCCCAATCGTTCGAAGCTATGGTCTTGTAAGACTCGCAGGAGCTTCGCCTGGAGATTTTGAGACAATTCGCCGATTTCATCCAGAAAGATCGTCCCGCCTTCGGCCACTTCGAATCGGCCTATTTTTCGCGCCGCGGCACCGGTAAAGGCTCCCCGTTCGTACCCGAACAATTCCGATTCCAATAAGTTTTCCGGCAGAGCCGCACAATTGACAACTACGAAGGCGTTGTCTTTTCTGCGGCTGTAATTGTGAATTGCCTCCGCCACGAGTTCCTTGCCGGTTCCAGATTCTCCGCAGATCAGGACCGTGGTATCCGTCTCCGCAACTTTTCCAATCATCTTGAAGGCATCCAGCATCCGGGCGCTCGAACCAATTAATCGTCCCGTTCCCAGTGTATTCTGTCGTTCAATTCGAGCGCGAAGGTCCATCACCTCCCGGTTGAGCGATGAATGTGCCAGGGCCCGTTCCACTGTCAGCGAGATTTCTTCAAGATCAAAGGGCTTCATTACAAAATCGTATGCGCCGAGGCGAACCGCTTCAATCGCATTATGACTGGAGCCGAACGCGGTGATGACAATGACAGGGATCGCGGCCAGCCGCTGTTCATTCCGAATGTGATGGAGGACTTCTTCACCTCCCATTTTCGGCATTCTCCAGTCGGTGAAAACCAGGTCTGGGGTGGTGCTCCCAAGGAGATCGATGGCTTCCGACCCGTCCCTCGCTTCCAGGATTTCATGGCCTTTCCCGCCCAGAATCTCCGCGAGAGTTTTTCGGAGATTGACTTCGTCGTCGATGATGAGAATGGTTTGACTCATGTCTGGCTTCAGGAAACGCGCGCAATCTCCGTGACTTCATCGCGAACCGGAAGGATGATCCGCACGCTGGTGCCGTCTCCTTCGGCGCTTTCGATCTGAATTTCTCCCCCGTGGGCACGGACAAACTCGTGGCAAATCGAGAGGCCGAGCCCGGTTCCGGAGGGCTTCGTCGTGAAGAAGGGGTCAAAGATTCTACTGATCATGTTGGAACTGATCCCGTTTCCCGTATCGCGGAATTCGACGCGGACTTTATCGGTTCCAGACACGGATTTCACCATCGATGTTACGCTCACCCAAAGAGTTCCGCCCGATTCGGTCATGGCTTCGATCGCATTCTGAATGACGTTGTCGAATACCTGTGCCATCTTGCTCTGATCGATGGGAAGCATCATCCCATCCTCAGGATAGTTGGTTATGATATGGATTCCTTTGTTTTGCGCGCTTTCCAGAAATCGGTTCAATCTCTGTTCGGTCAATTGTTTCAAGCTGGTTGGCTCGGGTTGAAAACGGACGGGCCTGGAAAAATTCAACAATCGATTGACCATGCCATTCAATCGCTCGATTTCCTCGAGAGCGATTGCGCACGATTCGTCCACGCGAGGACTCCGCGCTTCTCGCTGGGCCATTTGCACGCGCAATCGGATGGTGGCGAGCGGATTGCGAACTTCGTGCGCGACTCCAGCAACCAAACGCCCCAGGGCCGCGAGGCGCTCGGCATGCCGCAACCGGTCCTCGATCTGTTTCTCCCGGTCAATATTCTCTCTTAGGGACGTTCCCAGGCGGTTGATCGCTTGCGCGATGCGCTGAATTTCCTCCGGGTCAGACCCTGGCGGGATTTGCGAGGTCAGGTCCCATTCCAAGTCCTGGAGACTGCTCTCAATCTTTCTAACACCCGCTTGTAGATTCCGGACAACTAAAAGAGTCAGGATCACGCACATCAATGCCGCTATGCCCAAAACCACGGTAACGAGATAAGCCCGAAGTCGGTTCGAGCCCGGAAGACTCTGCAGGCGCTCAATTGTCCACGCGCTGCCCCAATTGGATTTTTCATTGCCAATGGGCGCCGCTTCGATCAGGAAGATGTCATTGCCTCCCGTTAAAACCCTTTCCGAGGGCATATGAGTATTGGCAGCATTTCGGGCTGTGTCGAGAATTGTGGGCTGCATATCATCAGGAGCCGCACTAAGGCCGGGCTGCTGTTCACTGCTCCTGCTTGCGGCGGGCGTATAGCCAAGAAGAAGATCGCCGTCGATTCTGTAAAAACCACCTCCAATCCCATCCACTTTTTGCAAGGCGGCTTGACTTATTTCCGAGGTCGCTTGCGGCGAAGAAATCAAATTAAGGTCCAGGGAAGAAAACCCTCGGACTTGACTGGCGGATTTTGCTTTCTCCACATAATTGCGAGCCAGGTCATTCGCCGCATCGAACAAGTGCCGTTTTTCGTTGTTTAGGACCGCTGATTTGGTGTACTGCAAGGCGCCGAGCGTCGCGATCAGAACCGCTATAAACAGAACTACGATGACCGCGCCCAGCAATGTAATTTGCCAGCGAAAACTAAGTCTTGGGAGTGGAAGTCTGGTCAACATGGCAGCCCCCCATTAGATTGTCGCCTTCGTACCGAACAGTGTCGACGAATTGTGGCTCCTTTGACAAGGGTCGTCTCTATCTCACAAGCCTTGCTTGTATGTCGGTTCAAAGTCAGCAGTCCCATCAAAGGTAAGGCCGTTTAGGGGGCCAGAGGTAGCGCCCCGTCAGGGGATCGAACAGTGCGCCACCTCTGGAGCCACGTCGGGGACTGGGCGTTTGCTGGTTGTGAAAATTCCCCAATTCGAAATACCTGAAACGCCGGACGAGCAAGCCTGAAACGAAAGACCGCTCTTATTTCTGGGAACGGTGCCTAAAGGTGATGAACAGAAAAACAAAAGTCGCATACGCTAACCAGACCAAGAATCGAAACGTGTGGTAGCTCATGCTCCAATTCATCCTGCCTCCGCCTTCGGCCGGATACCAAGCTAACGAAAAAGAGTTCTCACGACTAGATTCGCCCGTTGGAATAAGAGCAAGCAGAGTTCCATGAAAGCAAGGATACCGAAACCCGCTATTTCTTTAATTTCGATGAATTTAGACATCCAACGGCTTGCTACGCGTGGCCCCCCTATTGGATCTGTGCTAAAACCGAACGGAGAATGTGAGGAAAGCGAACGGTTGAACTAGGGCTCCACAGCCCAGGATTGTGTTTGCAATCCTAAATTTCCGCAATTTGAGGCCAGGCCGGGAATCAATCTCCTCCGTGCTGTAACGCGGCGATCCTTTTCGTTTCTTGTAGTTAGAGAATGGTTCTCCCATCTTTTAAGGTTTGTCTCCGGTCCATAGCATTCCTTGCAATCTTAACTGGATGTCCAGCCTCAACGGATGGCACACGAATTGCCCCTTATCGGACAGAGTTGGTCACTTTCATCGTTCGGAGCCATCAGGAGGAACGCTTGATCGACCAAATGGATTGCCATCTCGAAAATGGTCAAGGCGAGCGAGCTTGTTTGACAACTAGCGATGGCGGCGAAAGTCTGAATGAATTGTTTGGAAACTGCATGCCCCGGCTGCTCAGAGTGGCAGATGGCGTCCTGCAAAACTGCCATGACTCGGAAGACGCCTTGCAGGACGGCCTGCTTTCCGCCCTTCGTCACATCGGCCAATTCCAAGGGAACTCTCAATTTTCGACATGGTTGTTTTCCATCATTCGCAACTCCGCGCTGGCAAAACTGCGCAAGCGGCGCGCCCATCAAATCCTTTCCATCGATGATCAGGCATCGGAAGACGACAGCGAATTGGCTTTGTCGGAAATGCCTGCTGATCCCGGGCCGGACCCGGAACGGGCGTGCGCACAGGCGGAGCTGTCTTACCTTTTCGCCCGGACTCTGGAAGGCTTGCCTGCAAACTACCGCGCGATCATTCGGCTGTGCGACTTCGAGGGTTTCTCAGGAAAGGAAGCCGCGCAACGGCTGGGCCTGACTGTTTCGGCCTTGAAGGCGCAACATCATCGCGCCCGCGTGGCCCTTCGGGAATCCCTGGGCTCGCAAGTTGCTAGGAAGGACGGTTAGCACTTTGTTTCTTACATGTTTTTCGGACGAGACGAATGACGATCAAGAGTCCTTGATTGAAGCGCTCATGCAGGCGGTGAGCAACCTTGTCGACCGCCTCAACCAGGCCGAAGCCCGCGTCGAATCCGACACGGAACAAAAGCACTGATCGAATTTTCCTTCTTCGTGTAGTCGATCTATCCCGCGTGGATCCAATTGACCTCTCCTTAACTGGGGCAAGAACCCACTTGCCACCGACTTCGCAATATGCGAAGATAGGGTGTGAGAGTCATTAGCCGCAAGAGGATTCGAGAGGCTTGCGCGACCCATAGCGAGTGGGAGGCTTCTCTGGCAGCGTGGTATCGCATAGCCAAATCCGCCAAGTGGGAACATTTTGCGGCTGTAAAACAGAATTGGAGCAATGTTGATAGCGTCGGGACTTGCGTTGTTTTTGATGTTAGTCACAATAGGTGCAGGCTAATTGCTTATATCAACTATAGGGCTCAAAGAGTTTTTATCCTGCATATTTTGGGTCACGGCGAATACATGAAGGGCCGGTGGAAAAATGATTGCGACTACGATTGAAAAATACATATTTACCGACACCGGCGCGCCAAGAGTCATCACATCCGAAGCGCAACACGAATTGTACGTGTCCGCTTTGCTGGAATTGGATCGGCGGAGCCAATTGACAGCTGCGGAAAGGAATTTCGCGGAGCTTTTAACTCTGTTGATTGAGGCATACGAAGAAAAACACCATTCCATTCGTTCCGCTTCCCCTGTGGAAGTCTTGCAGGAGTTGCTGTTGGCTAACGATCTTCGGCAAAAAGACTTGGTCCCTCAGCTTGGTTCAGAAAGCGTGGTGTCCGAGATTTTGAGCGGCAAAAGGGAACTCAACAAGAATCATATCGAGAAACTCAGCAAGCGGTTTAACGTTTCTCCGGAAGTGTTTTTTTAGCACCCAGGGTCTAAAGTTGAAAAGTGCGAGATGGGGGAAGCCTCCACGTCCAGGCCGCCAGCCCGAGTAGCCGTCGGTATACCAAGCAGATTTTAGAGGTATCTCTCTCTCACAGCAATTTGAGCAGATTGAGGTTCTGTGCCGGGTTCGGTGGCGGCAGGAGCACAAATTATGTCCCGGAGCACCCGCGGGGCCTGCGCCCCGTGCGTGCGCCTGAGCCTCAATCAAACAAGTTAAACCGGATGATGCACCACAGCGTGGAGATGCCGTCGCGCCAAGTGATTTTCTTGCCTTCCGCGTAGGTGCGGCCGGCGTACGATATGGAGACCTCGTAGATTCGCCAGTCGCCCTTGGAGATTTTGGCGGTGATTTCCGGCTCGAAGCCGAAGCGGTCTGATTTGAGTTTGATGTTCTGCAGGACTTCCCGGCGGAAGACTTTGTAGCAGGTCTCCATATCCGTGAGTTTCAGGTTGGTAAAGATGTCGGAGAGCAGCGTCAGAAACTTGTTGCCGGCGTAATGCCAAAAATAGTGGACGCGCTGCGGGCCGCCCAGGAATCGCGAGCCGTAGACCACGTCGGCTTTGTCCTCGAAGATCGGTTCGAGCAATTTTCCGTAATCCTTGGGGTCATACTCGAGATCGGCGTCCTGCACCAGAACGATGTCTCCTGTGGCCGCCTCGAATCCGCGCCGCAACGCGGCTCCCTTGCCGGCGTTTTGGGGCTGAAAGAGGAAGCGGATATTTTCGAGCGACAGGCGAGCCTTGCCGTTCTGCACGGTGACTTCGCGCTTGCCTTCCGATTGCGCCTTATCTAAATCCTCCAGCAGGCCGCGCGTGCCGTCGGTGGATTTATCGTCGACAAGGATGATCTCCTTCTCGATCGGCGAGGCCTGCACCCGCAGCAGCACCTCCTCGATAAAGGCGCGCTCGTTATAGACCGGGATTACGACGGATACCTTCATTCGAATTCACGCGACTCCATCAGGAATTTGAGTAGGACAGGCTTCAGCCTGTCTGCTTTTCGTGCTCGCCGCAGCGGAGACAGGCTGAAGCCTGTCCTACTGTCTCGGACCCATGATCGATTACGGATGCAAAGAACGCAAACGAAGAATTGGATGCATGGCTGCTCTCCGGATATTGCTGCTCCCTGACATTTGCTCAGGACTTGCGAGCCCGGGGATAACATCCCTGCATCGCATTCCACCGGATCAACAATAATTCCAGGAACATTCGGATTCCGTCCGCCGCCACGTTCACTTTCGTTGCGGAGTCATGCGACCAGCGCACGGGAACCTCCGCCACGCGGAGTCCATTGCGCTTTGCCAGAAACAGGATCTCCGGGTCGAAACCGAAGCGTTCCACGCGTTGCTGCTCGAAAATCATCCGCGCGCGTTCCATGCGAAACGCTTTGAACCCGCATTGCGTGTCGGAAAATTCAATTCCCATGATCCATCGCACCAGGCGATTGAAGAAAATACCCGCCTGTTCGCGGATCACGGATTGGTGAACTTCAATGAGACTGCGGTCCATCGCGCGGGAGCCGATGGCGGCGTCATATCCTTGCTCACTCATGACAGCCAGCAGCTTGTCAGCTTCCTCGATGGGTGTGGACAGATCCGCATCGGTGAATAGCGCGATTGACCCTTGCGCCTCGATCATGCCATGGCGCACGCTAAATCCCTTTCCCCGGTTTTCCCCGTTCGAGACCAGGCGCAGGGCGGGATATTTTTGCCGGCAGGCGACGACGATTTCGATAGTCCGGTCGGAAGATCCATCGTCGACAATGATCACCTCAGCCCGATAGGGCCGGACTTGCAAATAGGCAAAGATGCAAGCGAGGGTTTTTGGAAGGCGAAGCTCCTCGTTATATGCCGGGATAACGATGGAAAGGTCCAAGGTCGGCGAATTCATTTGCGATGGAGCCGCGTGAATCGCGCGGCATGCGGAACGCCTCCCAGTGGCGGGATTATATCGTCTGAAAAAGGATTCGTCCATGAAGTGTCACGAGCGTGCACCGGCGACGACCTCGAAAAATACCCAAGCCGAGCCATCTGTGGCCGGCTAAACGGAATGGCGCACGTTCAAAGAGGTGAATTGTTTCGGCAGGTGCAATGTCAAATCAGGATTTCCAGACAGACGAGAGGCAGGCCACCCTTCTGGCGGAACTGCGACTGCCTCGTGAAGAAGAAACGAAAGACCTATTGCGTGGAGGTTTCCGTGCGAATTATTTCGTAGCGCTCGATGACTGCGGCGATGCCAACGCGAGAGGAGCCATTTTCCGGTCTCTTGTCGACCCGAACCACTTTGCCCATCGCGCGAATGAAAACTTCCGAACCGCGGGTTACTTCGGCCGGAAGAGTGAGCGTGATGTCAAGTTCGGCTCCGGCACCCAGATCCTGATCAATTGTAAAGTAAACGCCGCGTGTGGAAATGTCGCGCGTCTTTCCGCTGCGCGAGGATGTCTCTTTTTCGATTGGCACCCGGATAATGACCGGCAAAGACAGGTCATATCGACGAGCAGTTCGTCGCTCTGTCATCTTCTTGTTCCCCCGAACCCCTTTTTTCAGCCCGCTTCACCCACCCCGACTAAGAAAAGGGAGCAATTGAAGTTCCAAAGTGGTGAGACAATTTACTTTACAACTTAAGTCCCACCGGCGATCACTGATAAACAGGACTCTGGACGCCTCCATCTAAAGGCGTTAAGTCCCTCTGAACTATTGATTATTGCTCCTAAACCGCTGCTCCGACGATGTGGGAGAGTCGAAAAGGCCCACATTTCACTAGTAATAAATACGCCATTGGAAATGAGAAGTTCCACTTTTATACCGAGCTGCAGTAACTTTCTCATTTCGATTCCACTCCCCTGAACGAATCGTGTTACGGGCAATACTGGAAAATTCACCGCCTTCTATGACCAATCCGTTGCAGGTACTAGCCCCACTAGCCATGCTTGCCTGCGGGCGCAAGATCAGATGGTGCGGACCCTGAACTGGGAGTTCCTCCTCCACCAACTTTCTTGCTGCTCGCACGCGCTGGGCGCCCGGTGTCAAGTCCGAACTGGCGAATCTTGTAAAGCAGCGCTTTGTAACTGATGCCCAGCATCTTGGCGGCATCCTTGCGGCACCAATGAGTTTTTTCGAGAGCATCCGCGATCGCTTCCATCTCGGCTTCATCCTTCAAACTGCGCACCAGCGCTTTCAAGCCCTGTTCGCGCGCGGGCGCAGCTTCTTCTCTTGGCGAAATTCGCTGGCGCGTGGCGGACATTTCCAGCAGTTCGCGGAAGCTGCCTTCATCGTCTTCCAAAATGACGTAGCGCTTCACGAAATTTTCGAGTTCGCGAAGATTTCCCGGCCAGGGATAACGCACGGCGGCTTCCAGCAAATGCTGGGAAGGAACCATGGGCTCCTTGTTGAATTTCTCGCTGTATTTCTGAAGAAAATGGCGGAAGAGCAGCGGGATTTCCGAGGCTCTTTCGCGCAGCGGAGGGACGTTGATCGAGAGCACGTTGAGGCGATAGTACAAATCTTCCCGGAGGCGTCCCGATTTCATCGCTTCCTGAATCTCCACGTTGGTCGCGGCAAGGACGCGCACATCCACTTCGATCAATTGGCGGCCGCCCAGCCGCGAAAACTGATGATCCTGAAGGACGTGCAGGAGCTTGGCCTGCAAATGGGGGCTCATTTCCGCGATTTCGTCGAGGAAGATGGTGCCCTTGGTCGCTTGCTCAAACTTGCCTGGTTTGGAGCGCACCGCGCCGGTAAAGGCGCCCTGTTCAAAACCGAACAATTCGGATTCCAGCAACTCGCCGGGAAGCGCGGCGCAATTCACTTTGATGAAGGCCTGGTTGCGGCGCGTCGATCGCATATGAATCATGCGCGCGACGACTTCCTTGCCGACGCCGCTCTCTCCATAAATGAATACGGGGACGTCGACCGGAGCGATTTGAAGGATCTGCTGGCGAATCCGCACCATCTGCGGGCTGGCGGCGAGGAAGCACAGGTCTTCCGTGATCGTGTCGCAGTATTCGCGCAACGCTTTGTTTTCCGCGCGCAACTGCTGCTTCTGGCGGCACTTCAGCATGGCCACGTCGAGCTCGGCTTTTTCAAACGGCTTGGTCAGGTAATCTTGCGCGCCCAGGCGAATGGCCTCGACGACGGTGCCCACTTCGTTGGAACAGGAAAGCATGACCACGTTAAGGGATCGGTCAATCTGCATTAACTGCTTCAAGGTCTCGAGACCATTCACTTCGGGCATCAGAACGTCCAGGATGATGAAGTCCGGCCGTTCGCCGTTTTCGATCTTCTTGATCGCTTCCGTTCCCGAGGTCACCGCTTCGACCTGATACCCGTCCACTTCGAGCAGCGTGCCCAGATACTTTCGTATGCTGGGCTCGTCGTCCACTACCAGGATTCTTTCCTTATCAGCCATTTGCCCCACCTTCATCTTGCCAGAATTCCGTTATACGTTGTCTATCGGCAGCAGGAACGTAAAGGTACAGCCCCGCCGCGGTTCGCTCTCGACCCAAATTTTCCCGCGATGCGCTTGCACCAGCCGCTTGGCAATCGCCAGCCCCAAACCCATCCCCGAAGAGGTGCGATCCACGCGCACAAAATCCTCGAAAATTTCCTGGTGATGCTCGGAAGCGATCCCGGGACCGGAATCCGAGACGGAAACCTTGATGCAATTGGGATGCTGGATGCGCTCGCGCCGGCGATCCTGCGTCTGAACTTCCTCGGCGGACCGCCGTTCCCAGAAGTGAAGCTCCGCGCGGAACGTGACGTTTCCGCCCGCGGGCGTGTGCTTCAGTGAATTGTCCAGCAGATTTGCGACGGTCTGCTGCACTTTCTGGTAATCGAATTTGAAAATGGGAATGTCGGTATTCAGAATCGTGTCGAGCCGGACATGCTTGCGCACAAACGCCTCGTGCCAGCGCGTCGCCAATTCACTCAGGCAATCTCGCAGATCGTTTTCGCGCAGATGCAGGACCAGCTTGCCGCTCTCCAGCGCCGAATAATTCAGGAACATCGAAACCAGGCGAACCAGCCGCTCGCAACTTTCTTTCGATTCCTGGAGAATGTCCCGCTGCTTGTCGGTCAATTTGCCGAGGGAACCCGACAGCAGTAAATCGTAGTAGCCCTTGATCACGGCGAGGGGGGTCTTCAATTCGTGCGCGGCCGAGGCCAGGAACACGGTCTTCTGACGGTTGACTTCCTGAAGCCGCAAGTACGCGGCGAGCAGATTTCGATAGGTAATCTCGCGTTCCTGAAGCAGTTCTTGCACGGTGTGCTGCGTGGCGGCGATCTGGCCAGCGTCGGCGCGCTTTTCCACGTCCTCGATCCGGACAACCAGCCAGTCCGCTTCCGGCAGCCACTGGATGCGCGCGCGAGCCGCCCCGCCGCAGCAATCGAATCTCGAATCGATCGGGTGTTCTCCACCCTCGATGCGATTGGCAATCACGTTGGGATTGATGAGCAGCAAGTCGGAAAACAAATTGAAATGCGAATCGATCGAGAAACCGTGAGAGGCGAGGCGCTGTCTTCCGCGCGAGTTGGCCTGAAGGATCCGGCCAGTCCGGTCGGAAATCAGAATGGGCTGCTCCAGCAAATCGATCAGACTGGCGATCACACTCGCCGGGATCGGTTCGTTTGCTGGCAACTCGATGACAGGACCGCGTCTCAACTGGGTCTCCTCGGGACACTTGTCCGCTTTGTGGAAAGCGGAGAATTCCATTTGATTCACTTCGGTTTGTTAGCGGGAAACCAACCGGATACTGTCAAAACCCGACAGCGGTGTCAATGGTAAATGGGTTCTATTTTGCACAATTGTAGTAAACCTCTCGCCACCTTGGCGTGGACAGGTTGTGGAAAAGGAATTCCACAGGCCAAGAGGCAGGTGCAACCGACTGCATGGAAAGGACTTGCGAGCACGCCGTTTTTGGGTGATTGCTGGCATTGGATGTGCTCCTCAAATCAGGGTACTAGTTCAAAAGTACTAGACTTTTTCGGAAGGAAATTACTTTCCCAAAATCTTTTCTATGACAAAGAGCGAGTATGCGCTTAACCCCCGCTGAGCGCCGGCGTTCTCAGCGGATTCACGTACAGATTCCAATGTTCGTCCGAGGTACGGACGCCGCCGGATTGGAATTCCTCGACCTCACAAAGACGCTCGATATTAGCGCTACGGGTGCGTACCTTGCGACGGCTCGGGCCATACGGAACAATCAGATCATAAATTTGACAATCCCGGCTCCGTCGTCGCCTTCCGCGACGCTGCCGGCCGAAACTCCTCCGATCCAGGCGCGTGTGCGCCGCCACCGCGCCGGGGACGGGTTCTATTTGGTAGGTGTGGAGTTTTTGAAGGCGCTGGATTAGGGCCGGAAAATACTCCAAAGTGAAACAGAGGGAACGGAAAATCCCCAAAGAGTATGCAAACAGTTGCACCTTGCGCCCCTGTGTGTCCATTGGCTATGATTTAGCAAGGGCCAGGAGGTTCTTACTCTCTCAGGCTCAATGCATTACAAGAAATAAATTCATCGAGCTTGTGCGCGGCCTATGGCCTTTCTCGTGCACATGCTTCTACGTAATCGATCTCCACGCCCGTCCCGCGTTGGGGTACTTTGGAATTTAAACGGTAATCTTGATGGCGCAAACTGGTGACCCCAACCCACCACGTTGGTCCGCCGAGGAGTCTTTCCTCGAGCTCTTGACGGACACGCTCGAAACGCTGGATCGTTCCAGCCGCGGGCAATTCTTGCTGCGGTTCTTTCGCTCGATTGCGCAGATTGAAATCACGGAAACGCAGAGCCTCGATCTGTGGGATCAGGCGCTGGCTCGCAAACGTGAACTTTCCGAGAGTATCGGCAAAAGGGTCGCGCTGCAGGCAGCCCTGGTGGATGTGCTGGCGTCGGCAGGCCAGTTGCGCTTGCCGATTCTGATGGAATACGAAGAGCTGCGTAAGCTTCAAATCAATGCCGCTACGGACCCCTTGACAAGTCTTTATAACCGGCGCTTTTTCGACGACTATTTTGAGAAAGAACTGAACCGGTCGATCCGCTATACGCACAAGCTCGCGCTCGTCGTTTTCGACTTGCATCGCTTCAAGGACGTGAATGACAAGTTCGGTCATCCGCAGGGGGATGCGCTGCTCCAGATGGCGGCGGCCACGCTGCGAAAATCCCTGCGTACTTCAGACTATGCGTTCCGGATCGGCGGAGATGAGTTCGCGATCTTGCTTCCTCAATCCGACACGGAACAGGCGGCCACATTGAGCCGCCGCTTGCGCGCCGCGTACGCCAATTCCATCGAGCCTCTGAATCTTGGAGTTCCCCTGGCGCTGGATTATGGTCTCGCCGTTTATCCGGAAGATGGCGAGTTGCAGGAAGTCCTGATCCGCGTGGCCGATGAAAGGCTTTATCAGCTCAAGAATGGAACGCGCGTCTCGGCGCCTGCTCCGGCGGCTGCAACGAGCCCACGCCCGGCAGGCCCGGAGCCAAAGCCACTGGAGCCAAAGCCACCGGAACCAAAGCAAAAGGTTGCGCCTCCCGTGCCGCCTTTCGTCGAGCCATCTGCGATTGGCGGACCAAGAAAACCAGGCACGGAGCGGCGGCGGTGGGAGCGTGTTTCCCTCGCGAATACGCGCGCCTATGCGCTTATCGGGGAGGGAGTCGAACGCACGGCACGCGTGATAGATTTGGGTTATGGCGGGGTCGCGGTCGAGACTTCACGTCCGGAAGAATTCAGTGACGCCTTTCATGCCGTTCTGCACGTGCCGATTGTGCCTCCCGTGCGCGTCAGCTTGCGCCGCATTTATCAAAAGCAGGGAAGCTCCGGCGCGACCCGCATCGGCTGTTCCTTCGTGACCTGAACGAAATAGAAACCTGCGCGCAAGATTCATTCAGCGATTTTTTGTTTCAGCGTGCGAGATCGAAACAGAAGCGCCTGTTGGATGCGGGCCAGTCCCAATCCCCACCGTAACTCCGCCTGTTGCGCCGAGCTGCCTTCCGCCACCAGACGAATGCTCAGGCAAAATCCGCGCCGGTTTTCGGCGGTGAAATCGCAGGAAGATGTCCGCAGCGTCGCGCGAGCCGTGTCTGCCGTATCGCGTTCGAGAAGTTCCTTCAAGCTGGAACTCAGATCCACGTAATGTCTCCGCTCCCAATTGAGAGAAGGCTCCGCAAACACGAGGGTGACCTGCGACGCAAATTCATATGCAGGGCCGGCGGAAACAGCGGCCGGCAAGTCCGATTTCGTGGCGGCGCTTGCCGTGGCGAAGATCGATTCCTCGCTGTTGACGGAGCCCAGGAAATTCCGGAGCGGGAGGTGCTGCCGCGCCGCGGCAATTCCTTCGACCGCGTGAGGATTCGCGCGCAGGTCCAAATAGTTTTTCTCCGGTGGGAACACCGGAGCCGGCGCCTGGTCTTCGGCCTCCTCCACAATCTCGACCCGCATGGGCGAAAACCTCTCTTTCCCAGGTAGTGGACGTTAGCGAAATCGAGCGCTATTCGAGGCTCTGGTGAAGGCGCTCGTCGTAAGGGCTTCCGAGCATGGGATCGATCTGCTGGCGGAACTGCCGTGTGTGCGCGGCGGCTACGTGCTCTTCGAAGGCTTTCTGGTTCTGCCAGACTTCGACGATGGAGATGTGATTGCCGCGCGATATTTCCGAGCCAGCTTCCACTCGGACGAGGCCCGGATCCTTGCGCGTATCCACCACGTATTGCTGCACCAACTTTGTTCCGTCGGCGGCCTTCGGGGGAATGATATCGACGTGCGTCACGACGTAAATCCTGTCGTGCGTCGCCTGCCCCTGCGCCAGGGCGTGAGTCGCAAGGCCGCTGGAGGCCAGCATTGCTATAATCAACAGACAAAGGAACGGCCTGCGCATGGAATTCAGTTTTGATTGGATCGGCATTTCTCCGCCTCCCGGAAAGTCGGTTGTTCCATCGATGAATCGTTCGCGCCCAGCTGAGCATCCAAACGTATTCCCAGCCCGCATGTATATCATGTTGGCAGGGCCCGGCGAATCACGTATGATAGAAAATTGTCCGCTGACCTAGCGACGCGACTGTAGCCCCGGCGCATGACCGGGAGCCGCGCAGACCGGCCAGCCGGCGGGAGACCTTCCATGAAACCGAACATTCATCCGGACTACCACCCGGTAACCGTGCATTGCGCCTGCGGGCACACCTTCCCCACGCGATCGACGATGAAAGGTGAATTCCTGCGCGTCGAAATCTGCTCGAATTGCCATCCCTTCTTCACGGGCAAGCAGAAGCTGGTCGATACGGCCGGGCGCGTCGAGCGGTTCACCAAGAAATACGAGAAGGCCGCCGAAGTGCAACAAGCCATCAAAGACGCCAACAAGAAGAAGCGATAGTACCTCTCACGCTTGCGTCTTCAGAATTGGTGGGAAACCCCGATCTTTGTCATTCCGAGCGAAGCGAGGAATCTCTCCTTCCTTGGGCATAATACAAGGAGAGATTCCTCGCTTCGCTCGGAATGACAATTCTTTGGATTTTTTCGATAACCAGTCCATCCGCGTGCGGCTATTCGTATATTGCGCAGCGGTGTAGAATGTCGCGCGAGATATGGCCGCTCAACCGATGACTTCTCCGCAGCCGGATCGCGTGCCGTTTGAAGCCGCTGCGCCGCGCGTCACGCTGCGCAATCACTTCGCTCATCCCTACGATTCGGCCATCGCCGCGGCGCGCACCTGCTACGCGCCGCGCCTCATCGGGCCGGAAGAAGTCACCGACAAGCAGCGCCTGCAAATCGGGGCGTCCACGTTTTACGGCGGCCATCACACAGTCTACCAGCACGCGCACTTTGAATTTGGCCTCGAAAACGTCAGCCGGCAATTCGTCTGGTCGTTCCTGCACGCGCATCCGTTTTACAACTCCGAACAGCAGAGCCAGCGGTACGTCCGCCTGGATCATGCGCTTGCCTATTTGCCTCCATCAATAATCGGGTTCGGCCCGGCTGAGCGCGCGATTTACGAAGACGCGATTGCGCGCGCGTGGGGGTACTACCAGGAGCTGACGTCGCTGTTGCGCGGCGATGCGCGGGAAATTCTCGGCGACATCTGGCACATCGGCCCTATGTCGCACGCCAAGCGCGTGCAAAAAGTGGACCGGCAAGCCGAAAAACGCGCGATCGAAGTCGCGCGCTACGTTCTGCCCGTCGCGGCGGCGACGACGATGGTGCACACGCTTTCCGGCATCGTGCTGCATCGGCTGTGGCGGATGGCCGCGGCGTCGGATACGCCCGCCGAAGCGCGCGCGGTGATTGGAGAGATGGTTGCGCGCGTGCGCGAGATCGATCCGCAGTTTTTCGACCGCTTCGATAATGCGCCGATGGAGCAGGAGGAAATGCCGGAGTGGTCGCACGCCAGTTCCGCGAGTTCCTCTACGGCGCACGGTGAAGAGTTCGTCCGGGAATTCGACGCGCGCCTCGCCGGGCGCGTCTCGCTGCTGACCGATTATTCGCCGCACGCGCCTCGCGTCGTCGCGGACGCCTATCGCGCCGTGCTGGGCCTCACCGAAAGCGCGTGCTCCGACGAAGAGGCGATCGACCGGCTGCTCAATCCGGCGCGCAACGCGTATCGCCTGGAAACGCTCAACATCGGCGTGCATGCGCCGATCATGCGCGCGCTGCAGCACGCGAATTTCACGTTCGCGAAAAAAATCAGCCACACCGCCGACAGCCAGGACCAGCGCCACCGCATGGTGCCCGGCTCGCGCCCGCTTCTGATGCTGACCGACACGCGCTCGCCGGACTTTGTGATCCCAATGCTGATCGCCGGAAACGCGCGCGCCCGCGAAGTCTACCAACGCGCGATGGCCGATGCCTGGGCGGCGAAAAACAAATTGCTTGACCGCGGCGCGCCCCGCGAAATTGCGCTGTATCTGCTGCCGAACGCGAAAGCCATTCGCCTCGTCGAAACCGGTTCGCTCCTGCACTTGCTGCACAAGTGGACGATGCGCACCTGCTTCAACGCGCAGGAGGAGATTTACCAGGCCTCGATGGAAGAGGTCGAGCAGGTCCGCGCGGCGCTTCCTACGCTCGGCCGGTACCTCGGGCCGCCATGCTACGTCCGCGCCGGAATCGCCACACCCATCTGCACCGAAGGCTCGCACTTCTGCGGCGTGAAAGTCTGGCAGGAATTTCCGAAAATCGAGCGGCGAATTTGATTGCCGCGCGTCTGAAACTCCGTCTGAGCCATCAATGACGCGCCGCGGCAGCCTCGTCTATTACCTCGCCTCGTGGATCTGCGGCGGATTGTTTCTGACGGTGGCGATGTACTTGCAGGAACGGGCTTCGCCGGAAGGAATGGGGATCGGCCCCTCCGCCGCGGGCGCCGCGATTATTACGACGTATTTCCTGGTACTGGTATTTTGCGCGTTTCTGTCGCTGGTGTTCGCTTTTTTGTTGCGGCTCTCGATGCGGTGGCTGCACGCCGAAAGGCTCTGGCAGTGGGCGCTGGCAGGCGTCATTCTCTCTTTGCCGATGACTTGGGGAGTGCGTTGGGCGTCACGCGCGACGGATGCCGCAGGACTGCAAGGCGCGGGGCGCCAGATCGCAGTTTTACTTTTTCTCGGCGTGCGCGGCATCGCCGAACGCCACGCGCTGCTCGGCTTGCCCGTGGCCGCGCTGAATGCAGCAGTTCTATTTCTAATTCACCGAGCGTTCTCGCAGAAATGTCGAATTGTAATGCGGGGTGAAGTAGCACAGACTTCAGTCTGTGGGTTTTCGTTGAATCTTCCAGGTCAAACGCGTTAGCCAAGATCAGATGGAAACCCACAGACTGAAGTCTGTGCCACTTCTAACTGCGCCACTTCAGCGTCACCGGGCCATCGAGCGGATGCGCCATCGGCGCGCCTGTCTGCTGCGAGGCGAGATACGCCGCCTTCAACTGAAAATACCAGCGCGCTTGCCGGTCGGCGTCGTCGATCAGCATCATGCGCGGCTGCACTTTCAGGCCCGGCTGCTGCCGCTCGATCACGTGTTGATCCTGCGCGATGAAACGCTTTCCGAAAAATTTTAGAAACGGAGTCACCGGAAACCAGCGGAACAAATTCCACGCCGCGACAAAATCCAGGCGGCAAAGGTCGCGCCGGATCGGCGTGACCGTCGTGCGGTTGGTGAACCAGTACGCGCCGCAGCGCACTTGCTCGGTGCGCATATTTGGCAGCACAAAATCAATCTGTGTCGTGACTTCCTCACCGTAAAAGCGCAGCAACTTGTACGGGCCGCTGTTGGCCGAAGGCGCGTGCGAGCTCATGCGGAAACCGCCCGGAATCGGCTCGAAGGTTTTCTGCTTTTCGCGGATGCTGCGGCGGCTGCGCCACCACCAGGATTGGTGCACGAAGGGACCATGCGCCGGGTCCATCAGGCCGACGATGCCCGTGTCCATGCTGCAGGTGAGGTCAGCGGTGAGATGCGCGATACGAAAGCGCTCGCTGAATTTCGGCAGCTCCGGGGCGGGCGTGATCGTCTTTCCGTCATGGGCGCGATCCACGGCGCGGCCTTCGGGATTCGCGAGATACACCCAAACGTAGCCGTCGCGCTCCTCGCACGGAAAACTGCCGGCATAGATGCGGTCGCACTGGAGCTTGGAATCCGACGTGATCGAAGGAATTTCGCGGCACTGTCCCGTGTGCGCGTCAAAGCGCCAGCCGTGATAAGTGCACTCGACCGTCTGCCCGTCGCACTGTCCGGCGGAAAGAGGAAACGCGCGGTGAGGGCAGACGTCGCGCAACGCAAACGCTTTTCCGGCGGCGTCGCGCCCAAGCACGAGCGGAACTTCCATTCGCATCGAAGTCACGAGCGGGCGACCGCGCAGTTCGTCGCTGCGCAGCGCCGGGTACCAAAAGCCCCACAGCAACTCGCCGTCGATGCTCGACGCCGTCACACCAGGAATGGAGAGGGGCTGGCTCATGTTCATGCGAGGTCGCACGCCTATGATATACCGATCACTCGGGCTCGCAACGCTACATGAGTAGAACTGACGGTGGAGCAGATTATCGTGACTCGCCCTTGTGATTCGCGCGCTCGCGCAAGTTTCTTGGCCAATCTTCCGCTGTCAGCGCCCACCGCTCGTGGTCGCGCCATTTGCCGGCTATTTTTAAATATCGCGGCGAGTATCCTTCGAGCTTGAATCCCAGCCGCTGCACAAGCTGCCGAGATTGGTCATTTCCAGGCTGAATGTTTGCTTCCAGCCGGTGAAGGCCGAGCGCTCGAAAGGCCCGGGAGACCACGGCCCGAATTCCTTCCGTCATATAGCCGTGGCCATTGTGCGGCGCGAAGGCGTAATACCCTAGATAGCCCGACCGAAAACGGCCTCGGACAATCTCATTTATATTCACAACACCGGCCAACTCGCCCGCTTCAGTCATGATCCAATAGCCAGCATGAGCGGACAAATCGCATCTTTTGAGGTATTGGTCAAACGCCTTTGTCGTTCGTGGAGGCGATGTCCAATGGCCATGCAGCTTGCGGCTCCTCGCCACCGCGGCAAGGAATTCGCCGCGCCTCCGCCCGGAAGGAATTGCAAGAATGCTCTTCATGTATTGTCCTCGAGTTAATCGGCCGGGATTGGCAACCAGCGCAAGCATGATATACCGAGCACTTTCGCTCGCAATGCTACGTGGGCTGGATCGGGCGCGGGCCGGCTCCGACTGTATCGCCTTCGGGAATTTACCCTTGGGGAAGGCTGCGATCAATCTTAGGCCCTGCTCCAGTGCGAAATTCGTTGTGTCGATGGCAGGAGAAGCGTAGGATGCGCGGAACGAAGGCCCGAATCGAAGGGTCGAGTTCAAAGACCGGAGAGACGCAACGCTCAGAAAGGAAGAAGCGAAAATGAAACCACTCGTATGGTTACTCCTGCTCTTGCTGGCGGCTTCGCCTCTCTGGGCCAAACCGAAAGTCGACGTGCGGGTCCGGGTGAATGAGGGAATCGGAAAGAATCTGCCGCAGGATTCGCTCTCCAGGAGCAATTCCACATATTCCGGCTCCGTCGGGGGCGGCCAAGTCTTCTATCTGAATGTAACGGTACTCTCCGACAATGCGGAGGCCGTGGCCAAGAACAACGGACAATGGTGCATCAAAGGCGACGAGTTGTTGGGCAGCATCGAATTTCACGGAACGCTCGACGGCAATAACCTGGATATCGAGGTCCCTCAAAAGAACGGGAAAACCAAAAAGAAGAGCTATGTAGTCTTCGATCGCAAATGGCGGAACCTATCTGACCTGTAGCGCCGCCTTTCGGAATCCGAATCACTCCGTGCCAATTGCTTTTGCAGCGATTTCAGGCTATTTTATTAGTTACGAACCGTGTTTTCCGCATTCTATTAGCCGCAACCCTTCCTGGATCCCGCCACGCGGGGTCGCCGCACCAATCTGTTCTCTCGAAACGAAGCTCTAACTCCGATTGGAATTCTATTTGACAGGGGCAAGCCATGGCAGAGTTAACGCTGTACGAAAAGCTCGATCAGATCGAACACCGCTACGTCGAAATGACCGCGGAGCTTTCCTCGCCGGAAATCCTGAACGATTCGGCGAATTACCAGAAGCTCGCGCGCCGGCATTCTGAGCTTTCCCAGATGGTGGAAAAATACCGCGAGTGGAAGCAGCTCGACAAGGGACTTGCCGAAGCCAAACAAATGGCCCTCGAAGCGGACGACCCGGAGATGAAGCTTCTTGCGCAGGACGAAGAGAAGCAGCTCACCGAGCGCAAGGAAGCAGTCGAGCGCGAGCTGAAATTCCTGCTGCTGCCGAAAGACCCGAACGACGAGAAAAACGTGATCGTCGAAATTCGCGCGGGCACGGGCGGCGACGAAGCGGCTCTCTTTGCGGGGGAACTGTTCCGCATGTATTCGCGCTACGCGGAATCGCAGAAGTGGAAAGTGGAAATCCTGGAGAGTTCACCGAGTTCGCTGGGCGGCCTGAAGCAAGTGGTCGCGTCGATTCAGGGACAGAAAGTTTACTCGAAGCTGAAGTTTGAAAGCGGCGTGCACCGCGTGCAGCGCGTGCCGGCCACCGAGCAGCAGGGGCGCATCCACACTTCGGCGGCGACGGTCGCGGTGCTGCCTGAGGCCGACGAAATCGACATCAAAATCGAAGCGAAGGATTTGCGCATCGACACGTTTTGCTCCTCGGGACCGGGCGGGCAGTCGGTGAACACGACGTATTCGGCCGTGCGCATCACGCACATTCCGTCTGGGCCTGGTCGTTTCGCAGCAGGACGAAAAATCGCAGATCAAGAATCGGGCGAAAGCCATGCGTGTGTTGCGCGCGCGCCTCTACGAAATGGAGCAGGCCAAGCAGCACGAAGCGATTGCCGCCGAGCGGCTTGGACAAATCAAGACCGGCGACCGCTCCGAAAAAATCCGCACCTACAATTTTCCGCAAAATCGCGTGACCGACCATCGCATCGGCCTGACGCTGCACCAGCTCACCGAAGTGATGGATGGCAAGCTCGGCCCGTTCGTCGACGCGCTGATGACGCACTACGAGGCCGAGCGCCTGAAACAGGAGCTCGTCGAGGCGTAAAAGTAGCACAGGCTTCAGCCTGTGGGTTTTGGTTGCAGCAAGAGCGATCGTGCTCCGACCAACCCCCACAGGCTGAACAGGCTGCGGAAAAAAGGCCTTGTTCTGTCATTCTGAGCGAAGCGAAGAATCTCTCTTCGATTTAAGTATAGGAAAAGAAACAAGGAGAGATTCTTCGCTTCGCTCAGAATGACAGCGCTTTGAGTTTTTCCGCAGCCTGTGAAGCCTGTGCCACTGGGATACCTTCGCAAGATAACTTGGTGTATACGAGAATCTACACCAGTTTTTGCATAGATGAAAAAATGACGCCCCACCAGTCACCAATCACCAGTCAACAGTCACTCTTCACAGCTCTCCGCGACGGCATCGCCCAGCTTGAGAGCGAGAACGTACCCTCGGCCGCGCTGGCAGCGGAATTGCTGCTGATGCATGCGCTCGGTCGAGACCGGGCATGGATTTACGCGCATCCGGAACATGAACTCGATGCAACAGCGCGCCAACAATATTTTTCTCTGATCGCCCGCCGGGCGAGCGGTGTCCCGACGCAGCACCTCACCGGCCATCAGGAATTCTGGGGCCTGGATTTCGAAATCACACCCGACGTTCTGATTCCGCGGCCCGAAACCGAGCATGTAATCGAAGTTGCGCTCGAACGTTTAGGGGTTGGTTCAGAAGCCGGCTCCCCGCGCCGCGAAAAAGAATTTCGCATTGCCGATGTGGGCACCGGCTCCGGCTGCATCGCCATCGCACTGGCGTACGAATTGCCCGCCGTACAAATCATCGCGACAGACATTTCCGCCGCCGCACTCGAAGTCGCGCGACGCAACGCCGCGCGCCACGGCGTCGCCTCCCGAATCGATTTCATTGAGTGCAACTGGATGGACGCGCTCCAACACCAGTCACCAGTCACCAGCCACCAGTCACCTCACCTCGATCTCATCGCCAGCAACCCGCCCTACATCGGCCGCCAGGAAATCGCGATGTTGCCGCGCGAGGTCCGCGAACATGAGCCCGCCATCGCCCTTTTCGGCGGCGAAGCAGGAACGGAAATCTACGCGCCTCTAATCGCGCAAGCGGCAAAGCTGCTCAAACCTGCCGGCATCCTCGTGCTGGAACTCGGCCACGATTCCGCGGAACGCGTGTCGCGTTTGCTCGACGCTCCTGAATGGACAAGCGTGGCCATTACTGACGACCTTGCCGGAATTTCGCGCGTTGCATCCGCGAAGCGCCATTCCAATTTATCCCTATGAGTGGGATAGCAGCGCTTTTTCGGATCCTTGACTTCCTTCACCTCCATAACTTCCTCTGCTTCCTATTCTTCTGCGCTAGTATTGTGCGCGGACGGAGAAAACATGGACGAAGCGAAAAATCCCTGGACCGTGCTGTCGCGGGCGACGGTATACGAAAATGAATGGATTTGCGTGGATCACCACGAAGTTTTAAATCCTTCGGGCCGACCGGGCGTCTACGGGACGGTTCATTTCAAAAATCAAGCCACGGGCGTCGTCCCGATCGACGAAAATGGAAATGTGATCCTGGTGGGGCAGTACCGATTTCCGCTACACGCCTATAGCTGGGAAATTCCCGAGGGTGGAGGTGCGCATTCGGTCGCCGCTCTGGAATCCGCGCAGCGGGAACTCCGCGAAGAATGTGGTCTTTCCGCGAGGTGTTGGAAAGAAATTCTTGGCATGGATCTTTCCAACAGCGTGTCCGATGAACGCAGCACGGCATTTCTGGCGTGGGAACTTTCCGAAACGGCCGCCGAGCCGGATGAAACCGAAATGTTGCAGGTTGCGCGCGTGCCCTTCTGGGAGGCGATCGATCGCGTCAAGCGAGGCGAGATCCGCGACGCGATCAGCGTCGCGGCTCTCGTTCGTGTTGCTTTGATGGCGCTGCAGGAAGAATTGCCTGAACAGATTGCAAAAGCGATTGGCCGGCGAGAATGACACTAAACCCCGAACGCTCGTTGCCCCCAACTGCCATGTTGCGGAAGACTTAACCTTTTCTGAGTCCGAACGCGGAAGGGAATATTTTCTTTTTGGATGCCGCGAGCGCGGATCGTCATGAGCCGTTTTCTCAAGCGTTCCGGATCCATTCCCGCGGAGGAACAGACCGCTTTAAAATCTTTCTTGTCTTCAAAAAGAAATTGCTCTGCCTTGCGGCTGAAACTCAGCGGACCGCACATCCATTCTTCCAGAGTTTTCGTGATCACGGCGCGCCAAAGTCTTTCCTCCGCCGTTCCTTGATCTTGAATATGCAAGATGGAACTCTTAAACATGGTCTTGGCCCCCGGTTCAATTTTTTGTTCAGCTGAGTGCGGTGGTATGTGCAGGTAAAGGACCACACTTCGCTCAAAACTAAATGGAAACGGGGGATTAGCGAAGCTTTTACGCCGATTTGTGGCGCATTGTTCGGAACACATAGCTTGTCCCCCTGTAAAACATTGCTTCTTTGGTCACCAAGATTTCGATGAGTGGAGTTGACGCGGCGGATGACATGGAATTTCGAGCCGCACATGGCGCAAGAATTTGGGAATTTTTGCGCTGTTGATATACAAATTACAATTCCGTTACAAATAAAATCCGAGGCTCGACCTCAAGTTTCGCCAGAATTCGCATGCCCTAGCCATAGCAGGGCTTACGCGCGGCTTCTTCTTCGCTCTATATTCGCCTTAGTGTATAGTAGCGGCGAGCAGCCATGCCGAAGCTCGCCACCTTCCGGGCCAAGCGCGATTCCGCCATGGAATCCTCGTCCTCCACTTCCTCACCTTCCTTAACCTCCTCTACTTCCATCCTTCACGTCGACATGGACGCATTTTTCGTTTCCGTCGAACTGCTCGACCGGCCCGAGTTGCGGGGCAAGCCCGTCGTCGTCGGCGGCCAACCGGACCAGCGCGGCATTGTCTCCACGGCAAGCTACGAGGCGCGAAAATATGGGATTCATTCGGCGATGCCGCTGCGCACGGCCGGTCGGCTGTGCCCGCACGCGGTTTTCCTCGAGCCGCGGCACCATCTCTACTCCGAGTGGAGCGACCGGGTCGCGGCGATTCTCGGAAAATATTCGCCGGTGGTGGAAATGGCTTCGGTGGACGAGGCGTACCTCGACCTCGGCGGGACGGAGCGGCTGCACGGGCCGCCGCTGGCGGCAGCCGACGCGTTGCTGCGTGAAATTACGGCGACAACCGGACTGCCGTGCTCCGCGGGCCTGGCGCGAACGCGCCTCGTCGCCAAAGTGGCGAGCGATCAGGCCAAGCCGCGCGGTTTGGTATGGGTTCCCGCCGAAAGCGAGGAGGCATTTCTCGCGCCGCTGGACGTGCGGCGCATCCCTGGAATCGGCAAAGTCACCGAAGCGGCGCTCAAAGCGGCGGGCATCGAGAAGGTCGGGCAGCTTGCCGCGACAGCGCGCGAAAAACTCGAGGAAAATTTCGGCCGGTGGGGGACTGCGCTTTACCGCAAAGCGCGCGGCGGCGACACCTACGAATTTTTCGTGGATGCCGAACCGAAATCCATTTCGCACAACCGGACGTTTTCAGAAGACACGCAGGACCGAGCCTTGCTCGACTCGACGCTCAGCCTGCTGAGCCAAAAAGCGATGAAGCGGCTGCGCGAAGCGGGACTGAGTACATCGACCGTCTCCGTTACGATCCGATACGCGGGATTTGAAACGATCACTCGCGCCCACACTCTGCGCGAGCCCACGCATCTCGATCCCATCGTGTTTGAAACGGTGAAGAAATTATTCGAGCGCCACCGCGACCGCTCTCGAAAAGTAAGGCTCGTCGGCGTGGCGCTCGCTTCGTTCACGCACGGCGGCGAGCAACTGGACTTGCTCGACGCAACACGCCGCGAAAAACTGGAGCGCCTGGCGAAGGCCACCGACGCCTTGCGCGACCGCTTCGGATTTTCAAAAATTCAATTCGGCGGCTCGATGACAAAGGCGCGCAGGGTAACGGAAGAATGATGAAAGTCGTCCGATCGGAAGGCTAACCTCCCACACCGCTACTTCCTGTTCCTGGAAGATCGACGCCGCCGGATTCAAGGCAGTGATTACATTCCGATAAAACCTTTGTCGAGAGTTAATGGCCGGGGCCCGGCAATCTCCGTGATGTCTCTTCTGGTGGATTATTCGTTTTGTCGAGAATAGGAGTAATGTGCGACGTTCGAGATCAAGGCCCAATCGAAAAGTCCGCCTTATTTCGTTCAGTTCAATAGTGAACAGACAGCCATTTTTGCTGCATCTAGAATTGTCGGAAGCAGAAGCAACATACGCCACATGTTCGTCGTGAACGGAGCATCTTATGCCACGCAGAAGCAAGCTACCTTCGCACGCTGATACCCTCTCTTCAGGAGCCAGTTTGGGCGGCACGGTCTCGCACTATCGCCGTAAACAAAGCGTCTATACGCAAGGCACAGCTGCTGGCTCCCTCTTTTACATTCAAGAAGGAGAGGTGCGGCTCACCAACGAATCGAAAAATCGCCGCTCAGCAGTTACCGCCATCTTGGGCGAGGGTGACTTTTTTGGCGCGCAATGCCTCATTGGCTTTCCTCTTCGTCTATCCACGGCCGTTGCCATGACGAGCAGTTCGATACGGTCCATTCCGAAGCAAAGGATGATCAATCTGCTCCACACGAAAAATAAGATATCAATTTCTCTGGTGTCCTATCTGTTGTCCACCCTCAAGAAGTATCAGGATCACGTGGCGGCGCTGCTGACTTTCACTGCGGAACAACGCCTCGCACGCGTTCTCCTGGGGCTAGCCCATTTGGATAGAAAGGGCCCGCCCATAGCCGAAGTCCCCAATCCAAATCATCAGGTGCTTGCTGATATGGTTGGCACAACCCGCTCCCGAATCAACCTTTTCATGAATGACTTCCGAAAGCAGGGGTACATTAGTTACGATGGCGGATTGGAAGTGCACAAGTCCCTCCGGAAGGTTCTTCGCAACGAGTAGTGGAAGCGTCCCGGTGGTTCCGAGGATGTAACAAAGCCAATTCCTGACAAGCAAGCGCTTTTTTCGGGAGTTACCCAGGGCCCGAATCAGATGCAAAGGTGCTGAGGGTCACTCGTGCAGGACGACGTTGAGGAGAGAATCGTTGACGTGTAACCCGCCGTTGTATTCGATGAAGCCAAGCCTCCTGAATTTGTTCATGAAGAAATTGACTCGGGACCGCGTGGTCCCGATCATTTCCGCCAGACTCTCTTGCGACAGATTGGCAACCACTTTTTGAGGCTGTTCATCCTTGCCATACCGCGCGAGCAGCAGCAGAGCGCGCGCCAGGCGTTTTTCGCTGGAGTTGAAGAGCTGGTCTACCAGGTCCGCCTCGACTCGAATGTTTCGCACCAGCATGTACGTGACGAAGCGGTCGGAGAACTCGTGTTCCTCGTGGAGCGCGCGAATCATTTCGCGTTTCTCAATGACGAGCGCAGTGGTAGGCGTAATCGCCGTCGCCGTCGCAACGCAAAGGGACTGGCCCGCAAGGCACCCTTCACCCACGAAATCACCTGGTCCCAGGATCGCCACAACAGCTTCTTTGCCGGCTTCGTTGACCACGGTAAGTCTTACGCCGCCTTCCTGGATGTAAATAACACTCTTCGCGGACTCGCCCTGCGCAAAGACGGTTTCTTTGCGTCGGAAATTGACTACCTTTCTCCTTAGACTGGCCGACTGGAGAAACAATGTCACATCGAAAGTGGGACTTGTTGTGTCCTCTTTTTGCCTGGAGCGGCGTACCTTGGTGGATTCGTGCCGAAATGCGGCAGAAAGCATGCCCTGACCTACCATAATTCTGACGGGTGTTCAATATTGTACAGCTCGTGCGGAGCGTGTCGCTCGGGTCTCTCGGAGGGCGATTCGAAGACAAGCCGAACAACGGGGCCTCACGAATCGCTCCATCCTTTGTTCACTGCTCCGATTGGCGCATAATTCAAGAATGACTCCGCGCGAACTGGCCGAACAAATCTGCGCGACCCTGCGCAGTTACGGGCATCAGGCTTACCTTGTAGGCGGATGCGTGCGCGATCTGGAACTGGGCTGCGCGCCCGCGGATTACGACATTTCCACGGACGCGCGGCCGGAACGCGTGCAGGAACTTTTTCCGCACAGCCTCGCCGTGGGCGCGAAATTCGGCGTGATTCTGGTGGTCGAGGACGGAGTGCAGGTCGAGGTGGCGACGTTTCGTTCCGACATTGGCTATTCCGATGGCCGCCATCCCGATCAAGTCGTCTACTCGGATTCTCCACAGGAAGATGTCCGGCGGCGCGATTTCACGATCAACGGATTGCTGCTGGATCCTGCGACGAGTGAAGTTCTCGACTTTGTCGGCGGGCGCGCCGATTTGCGCGCGGGCATCGTGCGCGCGATTGGCGATCCGCACCTGCGTTTCGCGGAAGATAAATTGCGCATGATGCGGGCCGTGCGGTTTGCCGCGCGATTCGGTTTCCAGATTGAGCCGGAAACGATGGCGGCGGCGCGGAATCTCGCCGCGCAAATTAAGCAGGTTTCTCCCGAACGCATTCGCGATGAACTGACCAAGCTGCTGACCGAAGGCGCCGCGCGCCGAGGGTTCGAGTTGCTGGATGAAACGGGATTGCTCGCGGTCGTGCTTCCTGATATTTCGCGGATGAAGGGCGTCGAGCAACCGCCGCAGTTCCATCCCGAAGGCGACGTGTGGATTCACACGCGCATGATGCTCGAAAAACTCCAGCCGAATTGCTCCCCAACGCTGGCATGGGGAGTGCTTCTGCACGATGTAGGCAAGCCGCCGACCTTTGCTCCGGCAGCGGGGCCGGGCACTCGTATCCGCTTCGACGGCCACGTAGAGGTCGGCGCGCGCATGGCCGAGCACATCTGCCGCACTTTGCGTTTTTCAAATGAGGATACCGAGCAGATCGAAACCCTAGTGGCGAATCATCTCCGCTTCAAGGACGTCCCGCAGATGCGCACCGCGACGCTCAAGCGATTCGTCCGCCTGCCACGATTTGAAGAACACCTGGAACTGCACCGCCTGGACTGCCTGGCCAGTCACGGCAGTCTCGAGGCCTACACCTTCGTCCAGCGGTTTCTTGTGGAAACTCCCCCCGAAAAAGTGTATCCCCCTAAGCTGGTCACAGGCGATGATCTCAAGGGCATGGGCCTTGTCCCGGGACCCCGATTCAGGGAAATCCTGCTGGCCGTGGAGGAGGCCCAGCTCGAAGGACGGCTGCATGACCGGGAAAGCGCCCTCGAATATGCGCGGTCGATCTGCCAGCCCTGAACGAGGGCGGGGAATCTATGGCGAGGCGGACTCAACGCCCCACCCTTACCGCTCGGCGTAAAGTAGGGCCAACACCCGATTCCAGCGGACTCACGAGGTTTGTATTCTTGCCGATGTGAGCTATACGCCAAGGAACTGGGGAGCGCAAATGTGGATACCGGGCAGGGCTGCTATTAAGGGTTTTATTTTTATTGCCTTACCTAGGATCATTTCGTTTGTGCGTCAACTTCTAATTGTTTAGTGGCATACACTAAAGGTTGTTGCTAATCATCGTGTTTGTTTGTGGTATCTTTTGCTCTTGTCCCGCATCTAACTTTAATGTCGAGTCAGTTTGACGCTGTTTGCCTTTGGAATTTAAGGGGGACCCAATGAGCGATAAGTCGATTCCAATTCCGAAAGAGCTTCCGATTCTGCCAGTTCGGGATACGGTATTGTTTCCGGGAGGCGTTCAGCCCCTGACCGTCGGGCGCGAGGGCTCGTTGGCCCTGCTGAACTCCCTGCACGGCGACGAAAAGCTGCTTGGAATTGTGGCGCAACACGATCCCCGAGTGGAAGAGCCGGCCGCGGCGGACCTGCACCTGGTTGGCACGGCCGCCAAAATCCACAAACTAGTGAGGATGCCCAACGGGAACGTTGTAGTTTTCTTGGAAGGCCTGCAACGGATTCGTGTGGTGGAACTGGTTAGCTTCCGCCCATTTCTGACGGCTCGCGTGGAAATCCAGCCGGACCTCGTCGGCGATCAGGACGCGGAATTGATGGCGCTGGAACGCAACGCCCGCGAACTGTTCCGCGACGTGGTGGCGCGCTCCCCGCAACTCTCGGATGATTTGCAAACCGCGGCGCTCAATATCGAAGACCCGGTTCGTCTGGCGGATTTCATCGCCGCGAACTTGCCTTCTCTTCCGACATTGCTGCGCCAGGAACTATTGGAGACGGCCGATGTGCGGCGCCGGCTCGAAACCCTGATTCGCGAGCTCTCCAAGGAGCTGGAAGTCCTGGAGCTTCGCAACAAGATTCAGGAGCAAGTGCAGGAGCAGGTGAGCCAGAGCCAGCGCGAGTATCTGTTGCGCGAACAGCTTAAGGCGATTCACAAGGAGTTGGGCGAATCCGACGACGGCCAGGCCGAGATCGACGAGCTGCGCGAAAAGCTCGAAAAATCCGGAATGTCCGCGGAGGCGCGCAAGGAATGCGACCGCGAACTGAAACGGCTCGCGAAGATGACTCCGGCTTCCGCCGAGTACATGGTCGCGCGCACGTATCTGGAATGGATGATCTCTCTCCCCTGGGCAAAGTCCTCGGGGCTCGAGGAAATCGACATTCCGAAGGGCCAGGCCATCCTGGATGAGGACCACTACGACCTGGAAAAAGTGAAGGAACGAATTCTCGATTACCTGGCCGTAAAGAAACTCAAGCCCGGCATGAAGGGCCCGATCCTGTGCTTCCTCGGGCCGCCAGGAGTGGGGAAAACTTCGCTCGGGAAGTCGATTGCGCGGGCGCTGGGCCGCAAATTCGTGCGCATCTCGATGGGCGGGATGCACGATGAAGCGGAAATCCGCGGCCACCGCCGGACGTATATCGGCGCGTTGCCCGGACAAATCATTCAGGGAATCCGCCGCGCCGAAACCAACGATCCGGTTTTCATGCTGGACGAAGTGGACAAGCTCGGACGCGATTTCCGGGGCGATCCATCGGCGGCTCTCATGGAAGTGCTCGATCCGGAACAGAACGGAACGTTCCGCGATCACTATCTGGATGTGCCGTTTGATTTGTCCAAGGTGATGTTCATCGCCACGGCGAACATGATCGATCCGGTTCCGGAGCCGCTGCGAGATCGCATGGAAATCATCGAGCTCGCCGGCTACATCGAAATCGAGAAGATCCAGATCGCCAACAAATATCTGGTTCCCAAACAGGCGGACGAGCACGGGCTCAAAGTGGGTGAACAGATCGAATTCACGGACGACGGCTTGCGCGAGATTATTCACAGCTACACGCGCGAAGCCGGCGTGCGGAATCTGGAACGCGAAATCGCCACATTGATCCGAAAGCAGGCGCGGCGCATCGCCGAGGGCAAGACCGAGAAGCTTGTGGTGACGCCCGAGGTGGTGCACGAAGCGCTGGGCGTGCCGAAGTTCCGCGCCGAAAGGGAAGTCGAGGAACGCGTCAAGACGCCGGGTGTTTCGGTCGGACTTGTCTGGACGCCTTCAGGCGGCGACATTGTCTTCATCGAGGCAAGCCGCATGCGAGGCGGAAAGCAGTTCACCATGACCGGGCATCTGGGCGAAGTGATGCAGGAGTCGATGACGGCCGCGCTGACGTGGGTACGCGCCAACGCCGAACGCTACGACATCGATCCCGACTTCTTCCGTAAGCAGGACATTCACATCCACGTGCCGTCGGGCGCGGTGCCGAAAGATGGCCCCTCGGCTGGCGTCGCGATGGTCAACGCGCTGGTGAGCTTGCTCTCCGGCCGGCCCATCCGCCCGCGCGTGGCCATGACGGGCGAGATCTCACTCTCTGGCATCGTTCTGCCAGTTGGCGGGATCAAGGAAAAAGTGCTGGGAGCGAAACGCGCCGGAATCCGCGAGGTGATTTTGCCCGCGGAGAACGAGCCGAACGTGAAAGAGGACTTGCAGCCGCATATGCTCGAGGGAATGCAAATTCACTTCGTGCACACGGTTGATGAGGCTCTCGAACTCGCGCTCTCGAAGCCCGTGCCGGTTGCGCCAGCGCTGAAGAAGGGCCAGTTGCCGCCGGTCGGACCAGGGCCTTTGGTGCCTCCGGTACACTAATCGAACAGAACGCAAGAAAAGCCCGGCTCTCATATCGAGAGCCGGGCTTTTGTTTTTTTAGTGGCACAGGCTTCAGCCTGTGGATTTTGGTCCTTGCAAGGACTAACCCCCACAGGCTGAAGCCTGCGCCACTTGCGCACAATCAAAGGTCCACTCCACAGTTGCGTGCTGCTAAGATTTGCCCATGGCACGCGCACGCAAACTGTTTCCAATCTACGGAAGCGCGCTCGCGAACAACATGCTCGTGGCGCTCGTGCATGACCGCATCGTCGGCCGCTTTGTGGCCGGGTACGTGGCCGAGCATGACCGCCGCGGAATTCTGGGCGGGCCCGCGCGCGAACGCGAACTCGCTGAAACGATGGGGCGCGAGATCTTGATGGCCATGATTGTGGAAGTGCACGAAGCCTTGCCTGCTTTTTTCGGCAAGAAACAGCAGAGCAAACTAAAGAGCGAAGAGATGGAAGCGATCGAAGCTTTTTTCCGCGAGATGCTGGCCGCTCTGGCGCGCGCGCAGAATTGGAATGGGGAAGATCGGCGACAGTTTCGGCGCGATCTTGCGTTGTACTCGGAGTTCAGTGCGCGGCGGGAGATGAAGGCTAAAGTGCGCGCTCGCGGGAAGGCGCCGGAAGAAGAAGCTCCCTTCGTCGCGCGCGTTGCATTGCTGCTCGATCCTTCCATGCTGGAGCAGGCGCGCCGCGCCGCAAGGAAGTTTTACGGAAATGTCGGACAGATTGCGCGGAAACTTTTGCGGCAGACGCTTGGGTAGCACAGACTTCAGTCTGTGGATTTTCTGTCACGGCGCCGGGAAGAAACCCCACAGACTGAAGTCTGTGCTACTTGAACCAACACCGCGCGCGCCCTTCATTTCTCAGACGGGAACGAGATTCTATTATTTTTACGCGCTACGAAATTCGCTCCACTTGCACGGCGGTGCCGTAGGCCAGTACTTCCGTGACGCCCTGCATGATTTCCGTGGCGTCGTAGCGCATCGCGATGACGGCGTTGGCGCCGTGTTCGGCGGCGTGCTGCATCATTAATTCGTACGCCTCTTCGCGAGTGTTCTCGCAGAGTTCGGTGAGGATCGTGATATTTCCCCCGATGATGGTCTGCAATCCCGCTCCGATGGAACCGAGCAGGCTGCGCGAGCGGACGATGATGCCGCGCACGATGCCGAAATTCCGCACGATGCGGTAGCCGGGCAATTCCTGGGACGTAGTCACCATCATGGTCTCAACGCGTACGGGCATGGCTGTTTCTCCTTGTGTACGGATTAGCTTCATAGCGATAGTAACTGGCTCATCCATCGGCCTCGCGGGGAAATTTATCTGCTATGCTCCGGCCTGCACCTCTTGATTGCGCACGCTAACGGGGCAGGCGATGCTCACACTGTTCTACGTGCTCGTCCTCGAACAGATTTTGCAGGGCCTGTACAATCTTTGGGACGGCCTGGGCTGGCTTCGACTGGCGCAGCGGCGGGCCGGCGGCCATTCCGGATTCTACGCGCCGCGCGTGGCGTTATTTTGCCCCGTGAAGGGCCCCGAACCGGGTCTCGAACAAAACATCTCGGCGCTGACTTCTTTTGATTACTCCGATTACGAGATTTTCTTTGCGATGGCGAGCGCGCGATGATCCTGCGCGTAAAATCATCGAGCGCATCACCGCGGCCAGCAAGCACAAAGTTCACATCGTGATTGCCGGACGGCCGAACGATTGCGGAGAGAAAGTGAATAACCTTCGAGCGGCGATTCTGAAGGCCACGGAAAGGTTCGACGTTTACGTTTTTGCGGATTCCGATGGCCGCCCCGGCCGAAGCTGGCTCGCGCGGCTCGTGGCGCCGCTGGCGGATTCCAATCTCGGCGCGGTGACGGCGTTTCGCTGGTTTTTCCCGCAGATCGGCGGACTCTGGAGCGCGCTGGCATCGGCCTGGAATGCGCCCGCCGCGACGTATCTCGGCGAGCATCACCGAAATTTCTGCTGGGGAGGCGGCACGGCGATTCGCCGCGAACGCTTCGAGCAATGCAACGTGATGGAATTCTGGAACGGTTCGGTGAGCGACGATCTTTCGCTCACGCGGGCGCTGCGCCAATCCGGACTTCCGATCCTGTTCGCGCCGGAGTGCATGGTCCCCACGATGTTCGATTGTAACGCGGCGGGCCTGCTCGAATTCACCAACCGGCAGATCATCATCACTCGCGTGTACGAATCGAGATTGTGGGTCCTGGGCGGCATCGCGCATGCCATCTATTGCGTCGCTGTGCTGATGGGCGTCGGATTATTTATCAATCATCTGGTAACGGGCGAATCTGCCGTTCAGCTTTTGCTGCTGGCGATTGCCCCGCCGGTGCTCTCCATGGGGCGCGGAGTGCTCCGCCTTGCCGCAATCATGGAAGTCCTTCCGGATTGGAAAACGAAGCTGCTCGCGGACGGGTGGATCTGGACTTTCCTTGCGGCGGTCGCGCCGTTCTTAGCTTTGTGGAACACAATCGTTGCCATGTTCAGCCGGCAAATCCGCTGGCGCGGCATTCGTTACGAACTTATTTCGCCCGGTCAAACACGCATCCTCCTGCGCTGACTTGGCGCGGGACTGAAATTCTATCCGAGAGACTTTTACCCACCGGATAGAAACGGAAAGTGAGCAGATGCCGCCATGAAGAAAACCATCGGAAAACTCAGCCAGAAATTAATTTGCATGGTGAGCGTGGCCAGGCGCGCGAGATTCGCCGCTTCGGGCGGCATGGGCGTCCCTTGCTCCGATGCTGCGCGCGTCCACGCAATCAATCGCTTCTGACAGCGCCAGGCAATCCCCCACACATTCAGAAAAAGAATCGTTCCCAGCCCGCCTCCGATCGAAATGCAAAGCGTGCGGTTGCCCACTCCGGGTTGCGCCAAAAGCGAAACGACCAGCCAGGAAACGGCCGCCACCACAAAAAACACGAGCGTCCCCGCCACAAATGGATTGCCCAGCGGGCCGCCGGCGCGGAGTAGCGCCATTTCGATGGCAAACGCCGCGAGCCAGCACGCCAGCCAAATTCCGATCCACGCTCCCCACGCATGGGGCCTCCCAGCGTTGACCGCGTCGGTCTTGGCCAGGATCATGAAGTAGCGGAATCCCGCCAGCCACGCGACCAGGGCGCTCCACCGCAGCCACCACAGGCCCCGGGAAGCGATTTCCGGAAATACTTTTGCGCGGATTGCGGGATCGAGCGCTTTCAGCGTGGGGGCGACCGCCAGTACGAAAAAAAACAGAAAACCCAGCCAAATAATTGCGGCCACGATGTGCATCCATCGCAATGCGATCTGCTCAATACTCGCAGGGCTGGCGGCAAACGCAACATCCAGTTTCCAGAACGCCATCAAGAATGACCCTGCCGGCCATCCGATCGAATAGGCCATAAGGCCCCCTTTTTCATGGAGGTAACCGTTTGGGCATTGTATGCCAAGCTGCGCCCACACGGAGATTTCATCTGTTCCGTTGTGAAATTTTTTCTGGTACATGGAAATCTCTACCAAGACTCAGGTGAACCCTGTAGTGGAAGGCAGGTCAAGTCCTTCCGTTTGTGTGAACAGAAATTCACATGCCAGATGGTAGGCGGCTTGCACTGTGTCTGTGTCATTTTGAATCTTGCGTTAAGGAAGGTCATGCCAAGAGGCATGGCTGCGTTTTTCCGAGAAGATGCCAGGGGCGCGAATTCGTCCTCGGAATCGACTCCTATCCCGGTCTGCCGGTGTCCAAGCTCGGAATGTGCAGCCAAGCTTCGGAGATTGCCCAAGCTGAATTACTTTTAATTTATAAAAACTAAAAATTGGTCCTTATCCCCAGCTTGGACTGAAAACAGTGAGGCCAAAACTGATACGCCGACGAAAGCAGTCCGCTGAAGCGCAAAATCAACATTCAACCTTTCTTCCACAAAGTTATGTTTTGTGCGAACGTACCTCGGGCGCGGTGCGTTTCCGCGTCGAGTCGGATCCCGATGGCGGCATGCCTGTCGAAAAAATCGCAGGCTTGCTCGCCGTCCATTGCCTCGTTCGAGGCCAGGCCCCCGAAGATTACGAACTGATGGTTGTTCCTCGAGTGTCTCTTTTGGACGCCGCGGCGGAGCGCGCTCAGGAACTTCTGGCCGCGGGACGCGCACTTGGAGCGGGAGTAAAAGTAAGCCGTCGCGAGCAGGAAGTTCTGGACTGCATCCTTCAGAGCCTCGCGAATAAAGAAATTGCCGCAAAACTGAACGTTGCCGAACGCACAGTGAAGTTCCACGTTTCTTCCTTGCTGGCAAAGTTCGGTGTCACCGATCGCGTGGCCCTCAGCCGTGAAGCTTCGCTCGGCCGCATGCCCGCTCTTACTTCGGCCGGACAGATTTCCCCGGAAACTTTGTTCGGTTTCCCGGTTCGCGGGCAACAAGGCGCGCCGGAAGAATCGCCGGCGGCCAGCGCGCCCGAAAAAACTCCTGCTCCGCCACGAGAAGCTCCCCGCACGCGCAATCGCCTTTTGCCGATGTTTACGCGCGAGCGGTTTGCCACGTAGCGCATACTTAACTTCCGGGAAATGAAAACGGCCCATCCGGAGATCGATCCGGATGGGCCGTTGATTTTCCTGAACATTTTGAAAATCACGCCGATGAGAGACGCCGTGCAATTCGCCGGCGGAATCTCCGGCAGCAACGTTTATTTCGAAGCCGAGTAATGGCTTGCGACTTCGTCCCAGTTGACGACGTTCCACCACGCCTCGATGTAATCCGGGCGGCGGTTTTGATATTTCAGATAGTAAGCGTGCTCCCAAACGTCCAGGCCGAGAATCGCTTTTCCGCCG
Organism: uncultured Acidobacteriota bacterium; assembly: GCA_963832265.1. Taxonomy (GTDB): domain Bacteria; phylum Acidobacteriota; class Terriglobia; order Acidiferrales; family UBA7541; genus Palsa-360. The sequence continues at coordinate 301,568 of CAWHTN010000017.1, read as the reverse complement.
GCCATCAGCGGATTGTCCTGGTTGGGCGTGGATTCAATTTCCAGCTTGCCGGGCTTGACGACAAGCCAGGCCCAGCCTGAGCCGAACCGGCCCACTCCAGCCGCCGCGAATTTCGTCTTGAAATCGGCAAACGAGCCGAAGGAAGACTTGATCGCGTCCGCCAGCGCGCCCGCGGGCTCGCCGCCTCCGCCCTTCTTCATCAGTTTCCAAAACATCGAGTGATTCCAGTGGCCGCCGCCATTGTTCCGGACGGCCGTGCGAATATTTTCGGGGACTCGGTCAAGGCTCTTGAGAAGCTGATCGATCGACAATGCCTGCAGATCGGCGTGCGCCTCGAGCGCCTTATTCAAGTTCGTGACATAGGCGTTGTGATGTTTGTCGTGATGAATTTCCATCGTCATCTTATCGATGTAGGGCTCCAGCGCGTCGCTGGGGTACGGGAGCGGTGGAAGAACGTGGGCCAAAGGACCCTCCTTTTGTGACGTTGCAGCCTGCTGTGACATGGATACCTCCTCACTAGACTTGGATGATAGCTCACTGTCACTGGGCAATTGCATTCTAACCCCGACCACCGGGCGGCACAACCCGAGCGGCCAATGAGCCTGTGTGCATTGGTCGATGTAGCGCCCGCCTTCAGGCGGGCATCGGCTGGGATGTGAAGCCGAGGCGGCCGAGCGCCCATTGCGCGTGCTCCGCAAGGTTTGCGTCCTCGGACACAGCCAATTCCGAAAGCCACGCGCAGATTTCTCCGTAACGCGGCTCGCCCGCGCGCAGACCGGAATTTCCAATCGCGACGCACGCATTGCGCAAAAGCCCGCGCCACTTTGTACGCTTCACGGGACTTCCGCGAAACACAGCGCGAAATTCTTCTTCGGTGAGCGAGATCAGCCATTCCAGTTCCGGCGAAAATAGCGAGTATTCTTCGCGCTGGCGGGGCTGGAAATTCGGCAGCGCCGTCACCGGCGCGCGGCGATTCCATGGGCAAACGTCCTGGCAGATGTCGCAGCCGAAGACATGCCGCCCGATGGGCTCGCGCAATTCCTGCGGAATCGCGCCGCGCAGCTCGATCGTCAGGTAGGAAATGCAGCGCCGCGCGTCCAGAACGTACGGCTCGACGATGGCGCCCGTGGGGCATGCGTCGATGCACAGGCTGCAATTCCCGCACAAATCCGGCGCCGGCGATTCCGCGGCGCCCGGCGGCGCGGCGAGATCGAGCGTCGTCACGATCACGCCGAGGAACAACCACGAACCCAGATCTTCATTGATGAGGCATGTATTTTTGGCGAGCCAGCCGAGCCCCGCATATTTCGCAGCAACGCGTTCGACGATCGGGCCGGTATCCACATAGGCGCGCGCCTCAAAAGGTTCCGGGAATTCACGGCGCAAATGCTCGATCAGCGTTTCAAGTTTTTCGCCAAGGACACTATGATAATCGTCGCCCCAGGCGTAGCGGGAGATCCAGCCGAGAGGGCCTGCGCTGCAAGCTCGCTGGCGCGGGCGAATCCGTCGAAGAGGGAAGCGCCGTGTTGTAATTGAGTGCGCACACGATCACACTGCGCGCGCCTTGCATCGCATAGCGCAGGCGAACGGCGCCGCGCGTCCTGCAGGTAGCGCATTTCCCCCGCGTGGCCGCGCTCGAGCCACTCCTCCAGATGCGCAAGCTCGGGAAACTCCGCTGCGGGAGCGATGCCGCAGAGATCGAATCCCGCCGCGCGTGCCAGCTCAATGGTCCGCGCCGCGGGATTGGCGTTCGTCATGGATCGATTTTAGTAGGACAGGCTTCAGCCTGTCTTGTTTTGATTTTTGCGGCGGCAGAAGTCAAAAGAAGACAGGCTGAACAGGCTGCGGAAAAGGGCCCCGCTTTTTGTCATTCGAGCGAAGCGAGGAATCCTCTTTCTTTTCGTGGGCAAATCGAGAGATCCTCGCTTCGTTCGGAATGACAAAATAAATTTCTTTTTCAGCGCTAGTCCTACGGCAAGTCTGTACCATTCCATTTCTTAATTTCATCCAAGACGTGGCAAGAAGCGCGCATCGCGCAAGAAAGGTTCACAAGATGAACAAGCGCAAGCTGGGCAAAACCGGACTGGAGATCTCTCCGCTTGTTTTTGGAGGAAACATCTTCGGTTGGACGGTGGACCAAGCCACATCGTTCAAGCTGCTCGATGCATTTGTAGCCGCCGGCTTCAATTCCGTCGACACAGCGGACGTGTATTCCAAATGGGTGCCCGGCCACACGGGCGGCGAGTCGGAGATAATTCTCGGCGAATGGATGAAGCGAAGCGGAAATCGAAACAAAATTATCGTCGCAACTAAAGTTGGCATGGACATGGGCGATGGGAAAAAAGGCCTGTCGAAATCCCACATCCTGCGCTCCGCGGAAGATTCCCTGCGGCGCCTGCAAACGGACTACATCGATCTGTATCAGTCGCACGTCGACGACCCGGACACGCCGCTGGAAGAAACTCTGGGAGCCTACGCGGAGCTCCTCAAACAAGGCAAAGTCAGAGCCATCGGAGCCTCCAACCACAAGGCGGAAAGACTTGCGGCGGCGCTCGAAACGAGCAGGAAATCCGGCCTGCCGGCGTATCAGACTCTTCAACCGAACTACAGCCTCATCGAACGCGCGGAATACGAGAGCAACCTTGAACCCGTTTGTGAAAAGGAAGGACTCGGCGTCATCAATTATTTTCCGCTGGCCGGCGGTTTTCTCACCGGCAAATACCGCTCGGAAAAAGATGTGGCGGGAAAGCCCCGCGCCCGCAACGTAACGAAGCATCTCAACGAACGCGGCTTCAAGATTCTCGCGGCGCTCGACCAGGTCGCAAAAAAATACAATGCCACTCCCGCCAGGATTTCTCTCGCGTGGCTGCTGGCGCGCCCCAGCATTACGGCGCCCATCGTAAGCGCGACGAATCTGGAGCAGTTGAATGATTTGGTTTCTTCCGTCGACCTCGCACTGGACCGCGAGTCCATCGAGTTTCTCAACAAGGCAAGCGCGTAGCGCGGCTTGAGTAGCACAGACTTCAGTCTGTGGGGGTTCGTCCTGGCAAGGACCATACCCCACAGGCTGAAGCGTGTGCTATCGGCGCCCGCCCATTTACCTGCAAGATGTGTTTCACCGCACCCAGATAAGCCACAGCCATCCAAACGCCAGCGTCACCAGCGTAATCGGTACCCCGGCCCGCAAGTATTGCCCAAACGTGATCCGCACTTCCGGCCTGGCGCGCTCCACGACGATAATATTCGCGACCGATCCCGTGATGGTCAGATTGCCGGCGAGCGTGCTGGCCATGGCCAGCATCAGCCAGCCCTGCTGCGGATCCGCAAATCGCGGCACCATCGATTTCAGCAGCATCACCGCCGGAACATTGCTCACGATGTTGCTCAGTGCCGCCGTTACAATCGCAAACGTGGAGGAGTTCTGCAAATTCCACCGCTGGCCAATTTCCAGAAGTCGCGCCGTCAAACCCACATTTTCCGCGCCTCCCACGATCAGAAACAATCCTACGAAGAAGACGAGCAGTCCCCAATCCACCTCGTCGTAAACTAGCCGCGGCTCGTGCCTCCGCGTCATCAGCATGATGGCCGCTCCGACCGCCGCCACCTGCGCGGGCGGCAATCCGGCAAGAAATCCTGCGAGGACCAGCAGAACGACCACTCCTGCCTTCATCAAGTTGCCGCGCGTGACGGGCGCCGGCTCGACGGGAGCTACGGGTTGCACCATGGGCGTTTCGCGCCGCGTGTAAATCAGCCACAGCATCAGCCAGTCCAGCAGCAGCCCAACCAGCGCAACCGGCCCGAGGTGAAATAGAAATGTTCGGTACCGGATCCCCGAGAATGAGCCGATCAACATATTTTGCGGATTGCCCGTGATGGTGGCGACGCTGCCGATGTTGGACGCCGTCGCGACGGCGAGCAAGTAGGGCGCGGGTTTCAGGCCCATGCGGCGCGCGACTTTCAGTGTGAACGGCACCATCATCAGACAGATGATGTCGTTCACAAAAAATGCGGAGAACGCGCCGCTCAAGAAAATGATCGCGGGCAATAAATGCCGCGGACGAATTCGCGCGACGATCCATTCCGTCACCCAGTCGAAAAAACCGTCCAGGTGAAGGTAGGCGACCAGCAACATCATGGAAAACAGCAGAACGATCGTGCCGAAATCGATGAAGTGCAGCGCGTCGGCGGGCCGCACCGCGCGAAACGCCACCATCAGCACGGCGCCGATGATGGCCGCTCCCGGACGATCGATTTTCATTCCCGGAAATTTTCCAAGTGCGAAAACCAGGTAGCTGCAAAGAAAAATTGCGTAGGCGGCGAGGCGTGTGACTTCGCTCAATGTGGCGGGCGACACTGGCAAGAGCCGATGATAGCGCGCGATTCCGTGACCGGCAACTTCGCACGGAACAAGCCCGTAGCTTTTCCGCGAGTAGCTATGGCCCCCCGTGCGCGCGGCTGTTACAATATCGCTCAGTGAGCGATTGGCGACAAATTCAGGCCCGCATCCGCAAAGCGAGAACCAGCGCGGATCCCCCCGGCCAGCTATCCGCATTGTATGAACGCACGCACGACGCCATGGTGGCGTTCGAACTTGCCCAGTTTTATGAGAAGGCAGGCACGACCGAGGAAGCCGTCCGCTGGTTCACCACGGCCGCCGAGCGTTTCCGCCGCCCACAATGGAAACAAAAAGCGGAAGAAGGCCTGGTCCGGCTGGGCGCGCCGATTCCCGCGACGCCTGCCGCAATCCCGGGCGTAGCCGTCAGCGAAACCACTGCAGAGCCAGTGAGCCGATTGGAGCCTATCATTGCAGAATTTTCTGAAGAACAGCCCAACGAAACCGGGCAAGATATGAACGAGGGCGAGCAGGAATCCGTTTTCGAACAGCCGTCGGCGGCAGCGACTCGCCTCAACCGCAGCGCAAACTTCCGAGACCGGCCCGGACCGCCGCCGCAGGCGTCGTGGGCGCCGGGGCGGCCGCGGCCGCCACAAGGGCGTGCGCACCGCTGCCCCCGCGTCAGCAGCGCCGGCTGCGCCACCCGCTCCACCGTCCATGTTTGACCGCGTCGTTGAGCCGCGAACGTTTCCAGCATCTCGTCCCGCGGCATCCGCGGAGATTGCGGAATCTCGAGTGCGCGAGCCGGAGCCCGCGCGCGGCTACGAGCCTGCCCCTGCCGGTTCTTCACTATCGTCGCGCGTTCGCTCGGGCGATCCCGCGCTTTCCTCGCGCATGGCGCAGCTCGAGTCTCAGCTTCGCCGCCTTTTGGCGTGCTCGATCCATTCGCTCGAGCAGGCCGAAGAAGCACCCGCCGGTCCAGGCGTTTTCCTCATCACGGACACGGACCAGACGACCTACTATTACGCCGAAGCGTGCCAGACGCTGCGCGTCGGGATCGGCAACATGCTCCGCAGCGGGCGCGGCAGCCGCGAAGGCTCGAACCTGAAAGAAAAACTCGCCGAACATCTCGGCATCAACGAAGCGCGCGTCGGAAAATATCTGAAGGATCATTGCGGCGTGCGCTGGCTACAGCTCGATGAAGGCGCGCCGCTCTTGGCGCATTTTGCCGTCGCCGTCCTTCGGCCCATCTCGAACGAGTGACGCCGCGGCCTTTCGCAATTTCTTTCGCAAAATTTTCATTTACCTTGTCCCCGCCGTGGACAAGGTGTGTCTTGTGTGTCTACACTGCGCATGGCCTCAGGTTTTGGTAGCACAGCCACTCTTGGCTGTGTGGGTTTTGCGATCGTCGTTAGAGCGTGGGCGAGCTGAAGTCGAGAAAACCGCACAGCCAGAAGTGGCTGTGCTACTCGGAGCCGCGAGAGGGAAATCAGTGCGCACGCAAATCGGCATTGTCGGGGCGGGTCCGGCGGGATTGGTGCTCGCCCACCTGCTCCACCTGCAGGGAATCGAATCCATCGTTATCGAAACGCGAAGCAGGAAATACATCGAAGAGCGCGTCCGCGCGGGCTTGCTGGAACAGGGCACGGTCAACCTGCTTATCGAAACGGGCGTCGGCGAGCGCCTTCAGCGCGAAGCGCTCACCCACCACGGCATCGCTCTGCGTTTCAACCGGCGCAGCCATCGCCTCGACTTTGACGACCTGACTGGCGGGAAGACGGTTACGATCTACGCGCAACAAGAAGTGATCAAAGATTTAGTTGCCGCGCGGCTCGCCGCGGGCCTCCAGCTTATTTTCGAGGCGAGCGACGTCAGCGTGCATGGCTTCGATGGGGCGAACCCGTCCATCCGTTTTCGTGCAGCGGACGGGACTCAGGAAATTCAATGCGACTACATCGCAGGCTGCGACGGCTTTCACGGAATTTGCCGTCCCAGCATTCCCGCGGGCGTGCTCACCGAATTTGATCGAGAGTACCCGTTCGGCTGGTTGGGCATTCTGGCAAAGGCGCCGCCCTCCTCGGACGAATTGGTCTATAACTACAGCGAGCGCGGCTTTGCTTTGCTGACCATGCGCACTCGCGAAATCAGCCGGCTCTATCTTCAGGTGCCGCACGATGAAGACATCAATTCCTGGTCCGACGATCGCATCTGGAGCGAACTCCAATTGAGGACCGCCGCGGATGGCGACTGGAAACTAAACGAAGGCCCGATCTTTCAGAAGAACATCGCGAGCATGAGAAGTTACGTCGTCGAGCCCATGCAGTACGGAAAAATGTTTCTTGCCGGCGACGCCGCGCACATCGTCCCGCCGACCGGCGCCAAGGGCCTCAATCTCGCTGTGGCGGATGTTCGCATCATGGCAAAAGCATTCGCGGAATTTTACAAGACCGGAAAAACTCAACTGCTCGAGCGCTACTCCGAGACGTGCCTGCGCCGCGTCTGGAAAGCCCAGCGCTTCTCCTGGTGGATGACGTCCATGCTCCACCGCTTCGACACCGACAACGCCTTCGATCAGCGCCGCCAGCTCGCCGAACTCGACTACGTAACCAGTTCCCGCGCCGCCATGACCAGCCTGGCAGAAAATTACGTAGGTTTGCCGTGGGATTGAGTTTCAAATACTTAATGTTGCGAGCATTTTGTAGCACAGACTTCAGTCTGTGGGGGTCCGCTCGCCAGCCGGGATTTTGCGCGTCAGCCAAGATCTCATGGAACCCCACAGACTGAAGTCTGCGCTACTTAATGCGCCAGCCCGTCGGTGCGCGCCTCAACGATTTGGTTGTTGCTTGGGAATAACGCGCAGTAGTTGTTTGCTCACTCAGCTCAGCGGCCGTCCGCCATCCACGGGAATGATTGCGCCGGTGGCAAAGGTGAGATGCTTGATCGCGGCAATCACGGCGGAAGCCACTTCGTCGGGGGCGGCGAGACGTTTGAGCGGTGTCCGCGCCACTTGTTCTTCGAGCCACTTTTGGTCCATCGAACGGATGAAGGCATTGTCGACCACGCCTGGGGCGATCGAAACAACGCGAATTTTCGGCGCGAGGGCGCGAGCGAGCGACTTGGTCATGTTGTCGACAGCCGCTTTCGACGCGCAATAAATCACGTTGCTGCCCATCGCGGTCAGCCCGGCGATCGAGGATATGTTCACGATCACCGCGCCGCCGGGGTGCTTGCTTTTTTCGAGCAAGGGGCGCAGCGCGCGCACGGTCGCGAACGGGCCGCGCACGTTGGTGGAAAGTATGTTCTCGATTAACGCGTCATCCAGCGCATCCAAATCGCCGTGCGGCACGAAGCGCGTTACGCCCGCGCAATTCACGAGGACGTCGCAGAAGCCGTAGCGGCTGCCAATTTCCGAGGCAAGCTGGGCGAGCGCTGAACTATCCGTGACAGGCGAAGCGAGCGCCATGTGTCCGCCCCCCGGCAAACTCGCGGCGAGGGATTTGGCCTTCTCGGCGGAGCGGTTGTAGCCGACCACCACGCGCATGCCTTCGCGCGCGAGCGCGCCGCAGATAATCGTGCCCATGCTCCCCGCGCCGCCCGTCACAACTGCCACTCCACGTCCGCTCCCGACCTCATTACTTGCCACTTTTTTCTTCGATGTCGCCATCTGTGTCCAATTTTCCGATGAGATTTTCAAATATGCCGAACCACCGTGGCACAGGCTGCAGCCTGCGGAAAAGGTGGTTCATTTTGTCATTCTGAGCGAAGCGAAGAATCTCTCCGGGTTTCCTTTCCTATAGGTAAAACGAAGAGAGATTCTTCGCTTCGCTCAGAATGACAACGCCAGAAAGTCGGCGAGTTCAATCCAAACTCAATGCCAGCCTGATACCAACACGCGCGCCAGCGATACCCCACCCTCGTCCGCTCCGGCACGGGCCCAGACCTGGACCCGACCCGGACCGAACCCACAGACGGAGACTGTACTACTCCAGCCGCCGACGCTCGTCTGCTACACCGCTACTTTGCCGTAGCGGCGTACGCGCAGGTCCGCCTGCTCCTTGTGCGCGGCAAAGCCTTCGAGCGCGCACAAGCGCGAGCAATATTCGCCCACCAACGCGGCGGCCTCGTCCGTAAGCACGCGCTGATACGTGCAAGTCTTGATGAACTTGCCGACCCACAATCCGCCCGTATAGCGCGCCGCCTTCATCGTCGGCAGGGTGTGATTGGTCCCGATCACCTTGTCGCCAAACGCGACGTTGGTGCGATGCCCCAGAAACAGCGCGCCGAAATTCGTCATGCGCTTCAGGAAATAATCCGGATCGCGCGTCAGCACCTGCACGTGTTCGGAGGCGATTCGATCGGCCTCCTGCACCATTTCGTCGAGCGTGTCGCACACAATAATCTCGCCGCAATTCTGCCACGCTTGCCGCGCGATCTCCGCGGTCGGCAGCCACGAGAATAGTTTTTCGATCGCCGCCGGAACTTCCGCCGCGAGCTTTGCGGAATTGGTGACCAGAACGGCAGGGCTGCTCGGCTCCGTGCTCCGCCTGTCCGATCAAATCGACAGCGGCCATTTCGGCGTCGCACGAATCGTCCGCGATAATAAGGGTTTCGGTCGGCCCCGCCAGCAAGTCGATGCCAACGCGCCCGAATAGCTGGCGCTTCGCTTCCGCAACGTACGCGTTGCCCGGCCCGACGAGCATGTCCACGGGCGCGATCGTTTCGGTGCCGAGGGCCATGGCGGCGACTGCTTGCACGCCGCCGAACGCATAAATTTCGTCCGCCCCGCCAAAGTGCATGGCCGCGACGGTGGCCGCATGCGGCTTGCCGCCGGTGGGAGGCGCGCTCGCGATGATGCGCTTCACGCCGGCGGCCTTGGCCGTCACCACGCTCATGTGCGCGGACGCGACCATCGGATACCGCCCGCCGGGAACGTAGCACCCGACGCTGTTCACCGGAATATTCTTGTGGCCCAGCACAACGCCGGGAATCGTTTCCACTTCCACGTCCTGCAAGGCGGCCCGCTGCTTCAATGCAAAATTGCGAATCTGCTCCTGCGCGAATCGAATGTCGTCGATCACCTGCTGCGGCAACGCGCGTATGCATTCGGCAATTTCGCTTTCGGAAAGGCGGAAGGATGCGGGCGACCACTTGTCGAATTTTTCCGAGTACTCGCGCACAGCCGCTTCGCCGCGCGCGGCAATATCCGCGAGGATCGCTTCCACGGTCTTGCGAACTTGCGCGCTGTTCTCGGCTTTGGCTTCGGCGGATTGGCCGGTCTTGATGTGGCGGATCATGGCGTGCTCCCCAAATTTGATCCGTCCAGTATACGACGATCCCCACTGGATGCACGCCCAGGTGGTAAGCGTCGCTTGAATGCCGAACGCAAGCCAATAGCGTACCAATGGACGCGGCGAGCAAACGAACACGATCTCGCGCACGTCTCCAAGCTCGTGGCTGGAGTCTCACTTCACTCCAGCCACTACGATCGCCGGCATGCCCTGGCAGAGTGCCAGGGGAATTGTTTGGATTGTGCCGCCTACGCCGAGGAATTGCTTGGCGCTCTTAGGCGGATGCCAAAGGTCACATTGGCGCGGCGATGGCTTTGGCCTCGAGCTCGCCGGGGCCTTGGCTGGCAGGTGTCCCGGTCAGCCCGGAATCGAAACCTGCGGCCTTCGTCTCGAAAGATGGCACTGGGTAAAGGAATACGGGGGTCAGGCCTTGCCCCACGTAACCCAGGCGTTCCGCTGCAGCTTCAGACAAATCGAGGATCCGGTGAAGGCGAAGATTCGGACCTCGGTCTGTAATCGTCACTACCACGGATTCTCCGTTTTTCACGTTCACCACTCGGATCGTTCGTTCCGAGAGGAAAGTACCAACTCGCGGCCGTTAATTTGTGGCAGTCAAATGGTTTGCCGTTCGCCATTTTCTGCCCTTGCCGTTGCTCTCCGTACCAGGAAGCCGTTCCTATGTACTGAGTTTTTAGCTTCTTCGCCTTTGCCTTGCACTTTGCGCCCCTTGCGATCCCGCAAACACTGGGGTTATCCAGAGCAGGCTCGCTACGACTACTAAAGCTATGACGCGTAGCTTGGTCTGCATATGTGTGTCTCCTTTTCCCCGGTTCTACTAAGTTAAGTGTTGCCCCGGCTTTGCCGGGGTTTTAGCCTCCTTTCCTTTCATTAGTTGGCTTCGAAGAATTCCTGTCTGGACTCCAAATTCAGCTCAGGCGCAGACCGAATCTGGGTCCTGACTCTTGGCTGCCGCTGAAACTGGATGGTTTAAGTCGTCCTCACTCAAAACCAAGTCCACGGCTTCTGATCCACAGGTCCCGCAGCGGCCGTGTCTGTCCAGTTCAACCTCTGCCTCACATCCAGCGCACCACCAATGCTTCATAAAAGTAAGCCTCCTAAGACTTATTCAATTGGGTGTATGAGAACAGTCTGAACCCGGGCTGTGTTTTTTGGCGATAGGCAGATGGAGCCAATTTGCGGAGTACATGAGTACTGGGGAAATTTCTACCCAAATTGCGCATCGAGGGGAAGCCTGGAGAGGGGATTGAAAGTCCAGGATCCAACTATAGCCCGTGTTTACAATGCTTTGTGTGAGATTGCAATCCACGGCTTCAACTAGAACTTGAACTCTTTCGCAGTAGACCTTCGTACTGGTGAGGGTTGAGCCCTTGGTAAGCTCCGATCTGGATAGCTGAGCGCGCAAGCCCAATGACCGTGGATTCAGCGGGCGATCGGCGGGGAAGGGCGGCCAGAATCTCGACGCATGGTAGTCGCTGGGCACCGACCCGAGAAGCAAGGTTGCCCGTTTCGTTGGCTAGATTGCCCCCCAGCAAATCCCTAGATACCCTAATCGAAAACTACTTGATCTGGGACAAGGTCCAAGACAACCATTATGCACGGTTTTTCTTTCCAAATATTCAGGAGGGTTTTTCTACTGATGAAAATCTAGGCGAACGACAAGGCCATAAAATGGCGGCGAGTTCATATTCGGGAGAAGTGCCAAAATAACGGTTTCGGGCTGTTCCCATTGGCTGCACTGAATTGCCATTCAGCCCCCCATATACCCCTTTTGGTACAACCCTGTGGACGTTTCCAAGGGTTAACATGCAAAGTACACAGTGGGAAAGGTTTACCTAGACGCCAAGGGGGCGTAGTTGGTAGGCTATTCAGGCATCAGGGGCCGTATTCTTCTACTGAGGGCTCCCGTTCGGTTTTGAGTGCTTTGTTTTCGAATCGCAACTGTGGAGGACTGGAAAGATGGCTCAAACTTTAGGTACACGTGCATGGAAAGCAATGGACTATGTCCTTTGCAAGACAGCGGGCGTGACCTTCGATACGATCCAAATTTTTAACAAGTACAATCCTAATCCGAATTTCACGCCCAAGTGGTCAGACAAGCCGCTGCTGAAGTCGTGGGAGAAATCCAAGCCCACGCTCGGCTGGCCGCGGCAAACCGACTCGCTTTGCCCTGGCTGCGTCAAGGACGCCCGCGACGCGATTTTCGAGGGCAAGAAGGACTGGCGCGACCTGATGCACGAAAAGGTCGGCGAAATCAAGGCGCAGATCATCGAGCGCGACGGGCAGGTCTGGATGGTGAAAGAGTGCCCGATTCATGGCCGTTACGAAGACATGATGGCCATCGACGCGAAATTCCTGAACTGGATCGAGCAGAATTTCCCCGGCCGCGACATCCCGGCGCATAACGACGAGGACCTGCACAAGCACGGCTCCAGCACCGTCCGCTACGGTCGCGGCTCCGTGCTCACCGTGGACCTCACCAACCGCTGCAACATGATGTGCGATCCCTGCTTCATGGACGCCAATCAAGTGGGATACGTTCACGAACTTTCCTGGGAAGAAATCCAGGAAATTCTGGACAACGCACTGAAGATCAAGCCGCGGCGCCAAATGTCCGTGCAGTTTTCCGGCGGCGAACCAACCATGCACCCGCGATTCTTCGATGCGATCCGACACGCGCGCAAGATCGGCTACAACAGCGTGCAGGCGGCGACCAACGGCATCGAGTTCGCCAAGAGCAAGGAATACTGCAAGCAGGCGTTTGAAGCCGGCCTGCGCTACGCGTACCTGCAATTCGACGGCATCGGCAACGACGCGAACAGCCACCGCCAGGTGGGCAACCTGTTCGACGTGAAACTGCGAGCCATCGACAATATGCACGCGGCGGGCATCGAGATCATCCTGGTCACGACGATCGTCAACAACCTGAACAACGACCAGGTGGGCGCCATCGTCAAATTCGCCATGCAGAATCCGAACAAAATCTCGTTCGTGGCGTTCCAGCCCGTTTCGTTCACCGGCCGCGACGAGGAAATCACCCCCGAGCGCCGCCTGAAGCAGCGGTATACGCTGTCGCACCTTGCCCAGGACGTCAGCGCGCAAGTGGGCAAGATTGAGCCGACCCGCGACTGGTTCCCCATTTCGCTGATCAGCACATTCTCCGCATTTGCCGATCTCTCCCATGGCCCTGACGCAGCTTGGGGCTCGGTGAGCTGCGGCTGCCATCCCAATTGCGGGGTGGGCACCGGAGTATTGATCAACAAAGATACGAAGGAATGGGCGCCTGTGCCGAAGTTCCTCAACGTGCCGCAACTCGTCGAGGATATCAAAAAGGTCACGGACGCAGCTCGCGGCAAGAACTTTTCCAATTTCACTTTCGCGCTGGCAATGCTTAAAAATTACAACCCCTATGGTGCGCCCTCGACGTTCCGCCTGATCGATTTGCTCAGGAAGATGGACAAGTCCTGGGGGCTGACTCCGAACCAACGCAAGAAGTACGGCACAGCAGGCCCGGAGCGCACGTTTGAAGACGCGAAGAAACGCCGCACCGATCCCTGGAATTTCCTGATGATCGCCGGCATGTGGTTCCAGGACCTGTTCAACTACGATTTCCGCCGCACCGAAATGTGCATCATCCCGTACGCAACGCAGCAGGGCGAGATATCCTTCTGCGCGTATAACACGGGCATCGGCTGGCGCAAAATCATCGAAAACATGTACAAGAACGCGACCGTAGCGCAGTGGTACAAGGAACACGGAAAGCACGACATCTACGCCAAGGGTAAGGCCGTGAGCCTCGAAGCCTACGATCATTCGCTCGTGATCGACGCCCAGGACGCCGCGCGCGTTCGCCAAGTCGACCACGAAGTGCCGAACACCGCGGCCGAGGAAAATCGAGCCCGGCGCCGCGCCGATTTCCTGAAGGAAGAAGCCCGCGTGCGCAAGATTTACGAAGAACTCGTGCTGAAGCAGACGCCGCAGGAAGTCGTGCAAATCGGCTCGCTCACCGACATCAAGAAGGCGACTCCGTCCGTCGCTCCCGTGACCATCAGCAACGCCAATGGAAACGGGAACGGCACAGCCGCGAAGCCTCAGGTGGCCGAGCAAGTTGCCGGCGACTAGTCGTCTACAATCTCAAAACTTTCCGACTGCCTCCGGTTCGCCGGAGGCAGTTGCTTTTATGTAGCACAGACTTCAGTCTGTGGATTTCCATTAGTGCTTGCATACACCGAGCCGCTCGGCTTGCGTCCGCGGAATTCTGTTCTTGCGCGTCGCTGCAATTTCTGATTAATTTGCGGAAACCCACAGACTGAAGTCTGTGCTACTTTACGTCCGGAGGAATCCTGCGGTGGATGCCAGCGCGGCAATTTCGGAACTCGTGATTGCGAATCGCATCGTTGCGCATTTGAGGCTGGTCGACTCCTTCGGGCACGTCACCGTGCGCAATCCGGAAAATCCGCAGCGGTTTTTTATGTCGCGGGCGCGCGCGCCGGGCCTCGTGACAAAGGACGACATCCTGGAATTTGATTTGGACAGCACCCCGGTCGATCTGCGCGGGCTGCGGCCGTATTCCGAACGGTTCATTCACGGGTGCCTCTATAAATCGCGGCCTGAGGTCATGGCGATCTGCCACAACCACGCGCACGAGCTGCTTCCGATGGCAGTGACGAAGACGGTGATGCGTCCCGCTCTGCACTCGGCCTCCGTCATCGGTCAGGAAGTACCTGTCTGGGACATTCGCGATCAGTTTGGCGACACCAACATGCTGGTGACGACGAACGAGATGGGTGCCTCCCTGGCAGGCACGGTCGGAAAGGGCAAGGCGGCGCTGATGCGCGGCCACGGTAGCGTGATCGTCGGGAAGACTGTGCAGGATGCCGTATTCACTACGTTCTATCTGCGCTTGAACGCGGAGGTCGTGATCAAGGCGATGTCCATGGGCGGGACTATCACGTACCTCTCGCCGGGCGAAATCGATCAGTCAGGCGAACTCCACTCTCAGGCGGCGTCCCAGGGGCGTGCGTGGGAAGATTGGTGTTCGCAAGCCGGCGTGGCCAATCTTTCAAAAAAGTAGCGGATTTCCCGAGTCAACGTTGCAGCGGAAAAACCGCACACAGTTAAAGAAATTCTCATGATATCGTGAGCCGAGCCGCCGTTGGAGGAACCATGCCCGTATTGAACCGTTGGTGGATAGCCATTGCCGGCGTGTGCTTGCAAATGGCCCTGGGCGCCGCTTACGCGTGGAGCGTCTTCCGCATCCCTCTCTCCAAGGAATTCGGCTGGAGCATTACCGAAGTCACTTGGACCTTCCTGATCAGTTGGTTTTTTCTCGGGTGCAGCACGGTCGTAGGCGGTTTGTGGATGAAACGCAAAGGGCCGAGGGTCGTCGCGATGGTCGCGGGCCTGCTGTGGGGCGGAGGGGTGTTCCTCGCGAGCTTTTCTTCTCACAGACTATGGTGGCTCTATCTCACCTACGGAGTCATTGGCGGAATCGGTTTGGGCATGGGTTACATCGTTCCGATTACCGTCCTGGTGAAGTGGTTTCCCGACCGCCGGGGACTCATCACCGGAATTGCGGTAGCCGGGTTCGGCACGGGAGCATTATTCTCGGCGCCTGCCGCAGGATGGCTGATCCAGCATGTCGGATTGATGCCGACTTTCGCATACCTCGGCGTTGCGTATGCGATCGTCGCCATCGCCTCAGGCGCATTCATGCAAAATCCGCCCGAGGGTTGGGAGCCGGAAGGGTGGACTCCGAGCGCCGCTCAAATATCGCAGCGATCGGACCGCGATTTCACTCTCGGCCAGGCGCTGAGGACTTGGCAATGGTGGGCGATCTGTCTGCTGATGTCGATCAACACGATGTCGGGCCTGTCGATCGTTTCACAGGCCTCGCCCATTTTTCAGGAGATGGGAAAAGCTACCACGGCTACCGCGGCGGGACTGGTCGGAATCGTGGCGCTGTTCAACGGCGCCGGCCGAATTTTCTGGTCCTGGGTTTCCGACTTGACCACTCGGAAAACGGCTTTCTTCATGATGTATCTCGTCGAGGTGGCTCTCTTCTGGTCGTACCACAACATCCATTCTCTCCCGCTACTGGCGGTTGCCACATTCGTCGTCGCGATGTGTTACGGCGGCGCTTACGGAATCACTCCGGCGTTTGCGGCTGACTATTTTGGGCCTCGCGACGTCGGCTCCATTTTCGGCTTGATGATGTTGCCCTGGGCCTTTGCAGCGGTCTTCGGTCCGCTGTTATTCGCGTATCTGCGGCAGATCAACGGAAATTATATCCAGGCTCTGTATGTGATTGCGGGAGTCATGACGGTGGCGCTCATCCTGCCCATTCTAATAAGTCCACCGAAGAGCCGGAAACGCAGGGAGCAAAACTCCGTCCAAAGTTCGTTCGCCGTCGGAACACTTCCAGAAGAATCGATTGATCAATAGGCTGGTTGCGTTGCCTTCTCACCGCGAGTAGAATCCGCGGTATCTAACTGGAGCTTCAGCACGCACGCGCGAGGTACTCGTGTCCATTTTCCAACCTGTTCGTTTTGTCTGAATCTGAAAAACTTGGAGGCAGCCCATGGCGCTTGATCAGAGCAAGCTGAATGAGATGCTTCATCGAGGTGTGAACGATTTCGGCGCGACCTTCCACGCCGCCTGCGTGATCATTGGCGACAAGCTTGGACTATACAAAGGGCTGGCCGATGGCGGATGGCAAACTCCCGCGGAGCTTGCCACGCACACAGGAACGACCGAGCGCTACGTTCGCGAGTGGCTCGCTTCGCAAGCTGCCGGGGGATACGTCACGCTGGATGCTCCCACCGGGCGTTATCGCCTGACAGAGGAGCAAGCGTTTACTCTCGCCGACGAAAAAAGTCCCGCGTTTCTGCCGGGGGCATTTCAGGTTGCCCTCGCAGCCACGAAAGCGGTGCCGAAATTAATCGAAGCGTTTCGGACCGGCGAAGGCATGGGGTGGCACGAGCACGACCACGAACTATTTCACGGCACCGAGCGATTTTTTCGCCCTGGATACGCCGCGCATCTGGTCAGCGAGTGGATCCCTGCGCTTACGGGCGTTGAGGCGCGCCTCAAGGCCGGTGCGCGAGTAGCTGACGTGGGGTGCGGCCACGGCGCCTCGACGGTGCTGATGGCTCAGGCGTATCCGAAGTCCACTTTCGCCGGATTCGATTACCATGAGGGCTCGATTCAGACGGCCCGGGCGCGGGCTCGGGAAGCCGGTGTCATGGACCGCGTTGATTTTGAAGTAGCTCACGCGAAGGATTTTCCGGGCAGCGGCTACGACCTCGTCACGTTTTTCGATTGTTTGCATGATATGGGCGACCCGGTTGGCGCCGCGCGCCACGTCCTTTCCACACTTTCGCCCGTCGGATCCTGGATGATCGTGGAGCCGTTCGCGAACGATCGCGTGGAAGATAATCTCAACCCGATTGGGCGCGTGTTTTATTCGGCCTCGACGCTGCTTTGCACGCCGGCTTCGCTTTCGCAGGAAGTGGGGCTGGCGCTCGGCGCGCAGGCGGGAGAAGCACGTATGCGGAAAGTGGTGACCGAGGGAGGGTTTTCCCAGTTCCGCCGCGCCACAGAGACGCCTTTTAATTTGATTTACGAAGCGCGGGCTTAGGGCAGACAGTGGCGCAGGCTTCAGCCTGTGGGGGTAAGTCCTTGCATGAACCAAAACCCACAGGCTGAAGCCTGCGCCACAAAAGCGAACTAGAATTCTTCTTCATCGTCCGCCGGTTTCTTCTTTGTCATTTTCATTGTCACGCGGATGCCGCGCGACTTCAGGTCCTTGAAGATCGCTTGCCGGTTTTCCAGTGGGATCGCCCCAGGAGGGAAAACTCCTGCTGATTCGCGTGGAAAATGTTTGATAAACAGCGAGGCCATGTGAGCCGTGGCGTATGAAATGGGCGAGAGCGCCAGGCCGCGCTGGCGGATTTGATAGAGCGAAGGAAAGGTGGCGTCGTAGCGCACTTCTATCGGCCGATCCTGCTTGGTCCCGCGCACGATGACCACGGCGGCAAACCTCGCGTTCTGCAACTTGCCCTGGCGGATCATGCGCGCCACCTGCCGTGGACTCGGCGTTTTCGGGAATCGCGAAGCGACCAGTCCTCGCGATTTTGAAAGTTTTCCCTGCCGGTACCAGCGCCGCAGCCGGTCGATTTCGTTGCCGCCGATCTTTACGTCCATGTCCTTCAGCTTCAAAAAATAGGGGACGGTGCCGACTTCATCCTGCGCCGCGAGGACGACGGTTGTCTCGCCGATCGGCGGCAGAAAACGGAATTTTTCCGGTTCGCCGAAACGTTTGCCATACCGGAAGCGGCCGTTGCGCACGATGCGCGGAAGGGAAATGGCTTCATCGAAGGAGACTTCGGCCGACCACTGTGAGATAGGATCATCGCTTTCGATGCTTTCGTACAGCCGGATGTAGACCGCGTCCACGGAGTCCATCATTGCGTGCGGCGCGGGCCACCAGCAGATTCGTCAGTCCTGGCGCGGCGCCGGTCGTAATGACCGCGACGCGATTCTTCTTCTGGAAGCGCGCATCGAAACGAAGCTGCTCGGCCTTGAACGGATTGCGCGTGAGGTGCGCGCTAAGGTCGATGTAATGCGCGCGGATGCGCAAGGCGGCTCGGAGGACAATCTCATTGAATACGGAGGCGCTCGCGTTCACGAGCAATTGTGATCCTCGTGCGGCGCGCACGATGCCCCAGAGGTTCCGCGCATTGACCTGAACCACCGGAATCGTGCTCTTCTTGCCGAGAAAGCGTCGAGCGCGGTCCAGGTCGCGGTCGCCGCAAGTGACTTGGTGCCCCTGCCTCGTAAGCAGGTGTGCGAGATAAGAGCCGGTTGCTCCGGTGCCCAGAACGAAGATGCGCATTGGGGCAAAACTCTACCACATTCGTTTCGGGATCACGCTTTTTGTAGCACAGGCAATCTTGCCTGTGTGCTTTTCGGTATGTCGGCAATCGCGAAAACCGCACAGGCAAGAGTGCCTGTGCTACGTCAGCCTCCGCACTGGAAATGCGCCGCGCAATGAATGACAATGGTACCGCACCGGGCAGCCTCGCATCCAAATGAGTCAGGATGCGGTGGGACAATCGGAGCCAGAGTCCCAGGGCTTTTACAGGCAAAATCCATGGACCCAGAAGAACACGAACCGAAACTCTTCAGTCTCTCGGAGGCGGAGCACGCCCGGCGCCAGGTCGAGCCGCTTCTGATTGACGCGATGGAAGGGCGCCGTCTGATGTCGGACCTGGAAGAAAGCTTGAGCGCCATCGCCAACCGGATCCAGATCATGGGCGGCATCACCATCGACTACGATGTCGCCGCCCGAATGCGCGCCGACCTGAACCGGGTCGTCGCCAAGGTCAAGGACGCTCTCGACCAGATTCAGGCGACCGGCTGCATCGTGAAAGACCTGGATACAGGCCTCGTGGATTTTCCTTCCATGATCAAAGAGGAAGAAGTCTATTTGTGCTGGCGGCTGGGCGAAGACCGCATCCGTTTTTATCACCGCCAGGATGAGGGTTTTTCCGGACGCAAGCCCATCAATCCTGAAGACACCGGTCCCCAGCATCCGATCCAATAACGAAAAGCAATTTTTGCGCGGCCGCGTATCGAGCGTCCGGGAAGGAATAGCGTGAACGAAAAATCCGAAGGCCGTCTCGCGCGAGCCGCAAGTCCCTATCTCCGCTCCGCCGTGCATCAGTCGGTGGATTGGTACGAATGGGGCGAGGAAGCCTTTGCCCGCGCGCGCGCCGAGGACAAGCCCATCCTGCTCGACATCGGCGCGGTCTGGTGCCACTGGTGCCACGTGATCGACCGCGAAAGCTACGAGAATCCGCAGTTGGCCGCGATCATCAATCAGCTTTTCATTCCCGTGAAAGTGGACCGCGACGAGCGGCCCGACGTGGACGCGCGCTACCAGGCCGCCATCAGCACTCTCTCCGGGCAAGGCGGATGGCCGCTCACCGGATTTTTGTTGCCCGACGGGCGCCCGTTTTTCGGCGGCACTTATTTTCCTCCGGAAGACGCCATGGGCCGCCCCGGATTCCGCCGCATTCTCGAAGCCGTCGCCGCGGGTTTTCACAATCGGCGCGCCGAAGTGGAAGAAGCCGCGTCCCGTCTTGCCGAAGCGGTGGCGAATGCGGAAACATTCGCGGGCGGGCGAGGAGTGTTCGATTCGCGAGTGGCGGAGGATCAGGCCGAGTCCATCGTGAATTTATTCGATTCGCGCAACGGGGGATTTGGCCGCGCGCCGAAATTTCCGCATCCCGCGGCGCTCGATCTGCTGCTCGAATGCCACCAGGCGGGCAGCGGCGCGCGGATGCTGGAAGTTGCCGCGTTCACGCTCAAGAAAATGGGCTCTGGAGGTGTCTACGACCAGGTGGCCGGCGGGTTCCATCGTTATTCGGTGGACGAGCGCTGGTGCGTCCCGCATTTCGAGAAAATGTCGTACGACAATTCGGAATTGCTGAAAAATTTTCTGCACGGCTACCAGGTCGCGCGTGAGCCGTTTTTTCGTGAAATCGCCGAAGGCATTATCGATTGGACCAATGCCGTGCTGTCGGATCAGTCGCGCGGCGGCTTCTTCGCGAGCCAGGACGCCGACCAGACGCTCGACGACGACGGCGATTATTTTACCTGGACGCTGGACGAAGTGCGCGCGGTCCTCACGCCCGAAGAGTCGCGCGTCGTCGAGCTTCGATATGACGTCGAACCGCACGGCGAGATGCATCACAACCCGGCGAAAAATGTTCTGTGGATCGCGCAATCTGTCGCGGAAGTGACGAGGACGATTGGCGGCGGTATGGATATGGCCACGGCCCTGCTGACGCTGGCGCGCGCGAAGGGGAAACTGCTGGCGGCGCGTGCGGCGCGGCCCACGCCATTTGTGGACACGACTCTATACGTTGCTTGGAACGCGATGTTTGTCTCGGCGTACCTCGATGCGGCGGCGGTGCTTGGCGGAGAGAAGGGCGCCGCGTGCCGCGCCTTCGCGCTCAAAACGCTCGATCGCATGCTCAGCGAAGCCTGGAGCGACGCGCGCGGATTCGCGCATCGCATGGGAGGCGCGCGCCTCGACGGATCGCTCGACGATCAGATTTTTGCGGGGATCGCGCTGCTCGACGCATATGAGACGACGCTCGATCCGAAATATTTCGACGCAGCCCGGCGCGCGGCAGACTTCGCCATCGCCGAATATTTTGATGCCCAAGGCGGAGGCTTCTTCGACCGCGCTTCAGGCGCGCCGCCGATGGGCGGGCTCGAAGTGCGCCGCAAGCCGCTGCAAGATTCACCGACGCCCGGCGCAAATTCCTCGGCGGCCATTCTGCTCGACCGCCTGCACGGTTACACCGGAGACGCGCGCCACCGCGCGTGCGCGGAAGCGACGCTCGAAGCGTTTGCCGCCATCGCGCCGCAATTTGGGATTCACGCCTCAAGCTACGGACTCGCCGCCCTGCTGCATGCCCGCGGGCCGTTCGAGGTTGTCATCACCGGCGCCAGCGATGATCCGCAAGCTGCCGCGCTTGAAAATGCTGCAAATTCCGTCTACCGGTTCGGCAAAGCCGTTCTTCGAGTCACGCCAGAGCGCATGGCATCGCCAGATGCTCTTGCGCCCGCGTTAGCCGAAACACTTCCGCACCTTCGCACCGACGTCGCGCAAGCGCTGGTCTGCGTAGGCGCGTCATGCCGCCCGCCCATCACCGATCCCGCCGCGCTCGTCGCGCTGCTGACGCAAAAACCTGCCGTGCTTTCCGCCGATTGAAGGTTTTGGTAGCACAGACTTCAGTCTGTGGGGTTCCATTTGATCTTGGCTAGTGCACTCCCTGAAGGCCACCAGAAAAACCACAGACTGAAGTCTGTGCTACCAATCGCGCGCAGCGCTCGGCAAAACGCAAACGGTATTGTGAATGAATCAAAAAAGCGTTCAGACTTCCGCAGCTGAGTTGCCATTCGGGAAAAACTTCGAGATGAATATCACCGACGCCGCGCCCAAGTAGCCGAATGCAAAGTGCCAGGGCAGCGGCGAGCCCGCGCGCCAGGGCAGAACAAACGTCCCTTCCGCCGCGGGTGAGTGGATTACCCCGAACAGGCAAGCTAGCGCGCCCACGACCAGGCACCATGCGCTGCGTCCGAAGCGGCGATCGAGAAGCTCGGCAGTAGCCGCTCCCCAAATCAATGCCGAAATGATGAAACCATTTCCAAGCAGGATCACCGTGTGGACCGTTTCGCCAACATCGCCGGTCAACTGCGTCACGTGCGCGCCGACCGCTCCCAGCGCCGCGGTCACTTCGAGCGCAATCAGAAACGCAACAGAAGGCAGCAGCGAGACGGCAACCGCCAAGCCGTGGCGCGCCGGCGTCGCTAGAAAAGCTTCGGAAATCACTTCGAGACCGATGTAGACGAGGATCGGCGCAATCGCTGCTGCCGGAACCCACGCCACGATGAACGGCAGATAGCCAAAGATGCCGCCGAGACCTATGAACAAGCCGGTCAAGATCACGTAGCCTGCGCCCGCCCCCATCGCTTTGTAGGCCGGATGTCCGATGTAGGGCGTGCTCTCCACGACCCCTCCGCACAGGCCTGCCAACAAAGTGCAGAAGCCTTCGGTAAGCAGGATGGCCCGCGTGTCATATACATCGCCCGCGGCCGCGGCACTTTCTGTGTTGTCGATTCCTCCCACAACGGTCGACAGAGAGAATGGCAAAATGATCGGAAGGTAGACCCACGCAAGCGAAAGACCGCCGAGGAACGCCACGGTTGGCCAAGGGAAGGCAAAGTGGAACGCTGCCGAGCTACCCGTCGTTGGCGCCGCGACGAGAGGACTCATGATATGAACCGCGCGGAGAAGCTGAAACGCGGCGATGCCGACCAGTGCAGATGCAAGCGCTCCTGGAATTTTCCCCGGAATCTTCACCTTGCCGACCAGCGAGACCAGGACTACGCCGAACGCCAGCAAACCAGGAATCGGGTCGGCATACATTTTCAGCATTGGCAACAAAGCGATGAGTGCAAGACCCGCTCCGCCGATGGACCCTAAAAGCGCGGCTCGCGGCAAGGCCCGCCGAACCGCATTGCCAAAAAACGAGAGCCCGATCTTGAACACTCCCACAAGAACTGTCACGGCCATGCCCATCTTCCACGCCAGATACGCGTCCTGAGTCACAAGATACGCGGGACCCAAAACGCCGAAGGACATTCCGAAGATGCTGGGAGCGTTCAGACCGAGCGGCATCGCCGTCACATCGTCGCGGCCCGTCTGCTTGGCCAGACGGCCCCCCATCCACGCGTAGAAGAGATCGCCGGCAAGCACGCCCATGGCGGTGCCGGGAACCATGCGGTACAAAACGATCGACGATGGGAAACCGAATGCGCCGGTCAGAATGCTGGCAAGAATCACCAGATTCGCGACGTTGTCGAACGTCAGCGCGAAGAAGCCGTTCAGGTCCCCCGCCCGGAACCAGCGATAGCCTGTGGTCATGTTTTATTCTCTCCATCTGCCCGCGCGGATCGACGGCGTGCAGGCGCACTTGATACTACAGGTGGCTTCGCCGAGCGAAGATTATTTAGCGGGAAACTCAGGATTGGTTTCTGTAGCGCCCGCCTTCAGGCGGGCATCTCTTGCGGAAAAATTTAAAATTTTGTCATTCCGAGGCGCGCTGCGCGCCGAGGAATCTCTCTGTTCCTGCGTTTAAACCCAAGAGAGATTCCTCACTTCGTTCGGAATGACAAAATAAATTGTTTTTTTCGTGGCCTGATCTGCGTGATCGCAAAGTGCCATCGCCAAATTAAGGCACAACCAAGATTTTGTTGGCAGCTCGAGCGTGCGATAATCCGAGCCATGACACGTGCCAGGAAGCGCTCCGCGAGCAAGCCGTCTGGACGTTCCCGCCGGGATGAATCGGGCGCTCGCTTTCAAAATTTGGCTGCTTCCCTTGCGGAGATCGGAAGGAGTTTCTATCAACGCGGATGGGTGTTCGGAACGAGCGGAAATTTCAGCGCGGTCGTGAGCGAGCAGCCACTGCGTCTGGCGATCACACCCACGGGATTGGATAAAGGCGCGCTTGACGCGCAGCAATTCCTGGAAATCGACGAAACAGCGCGCGTGGTCCGCGGGACCGGGCTGCCCTCGGCGGAGACGGGGCTCCACCTCACCATCGTGCGCACTCGCGGGGCCGGCGCGGTATTGCACACGCATTCGCTATGGAGCACCGTACTTTCCGACGTTTTCTCAAGCGATGGCGCCGTGGCGCTCGAGGGATTCGAGATGCTCAAGGGCCTGCGCGATGTCCGAACGCACGAGCATCGGGAAATCCTTCCGATCCTCGAGAATGGCCAGGACATCTCCCGACTGGCTGAGCAAGTCCAAGCTCTGCTGAATCGCAACCCCGCCGTTCACGGCTTCCTGCTTCGCCGCCATGGACTTTACACTTGGGGACAGGACCTGGCGGAAGCCAAGCGCCACGTTGAAGTCCTGGAGTTTCTCTTGGAAATATTGGGCCGGTCCCGAAACGGAGTATAATGTCCAGTGTTCCGGACACATTCGCCTAAGCGCGGGCAAGGAGTGCATCCCAATGGCTCTTCTTAGGATTCCAGACGAGAAGCGTTCACTGAGCGAGGTTGGAGAGGTCACGAGTTACCTCGCCAAAATGGGCATCGAGTACGAACGTTGGGAGCCGAGCGTTTCGCTGGCACCCGGCGCCAGCGCCGAGGATATCCTTGCGGCTTACGCACCCAAGATCGACGAACTCAAGGCGCGCGGCGGATACGTCACCGCGGACGTAATCGACGTCAATCCGAAGACGCCCGGGCTTGATGCCATGCTGACAAGATTCAACGTCGAACATTGGCACGATGAGGATGAAGTTCGTTTCATCCTTGCGGGCAGGGGAGTGTTCCACATCCATCCCAAACAGGGGCCGGTGGTCGCGATCGAGGTGGGAGCGGGAGACCTGATTCGAGTGCCTCTCGGAACTCACCATTGGTTCGATTTGTGCTCCGACCGGTGCATTCGCGCGATTCGTCTTTTCCAGGATCCTGCTGGTTGGACGCCGCACTACACCGGCAGCGGCGCCGATCGCGGTTACGAACCCGTTTGCTTCGGACCAACTTACCTTCCTGCTTCCCCGGCGGTTAGCTAGCGTTGGCGGTGCCGCCCGGCCGAAACTCGATTCAAGCCATCCTCCTGGACATCGAAGGCACGACCACACCCATCGATTTCGTCTTCCGGACTCTGTTCCCCTTCGCCCGCCAGAGATTGGAGCAATTTCTGTTGAAGCATGGAAGTGAGGCGAGCATTCACGAAGACGTTGTTGCCTTGCAGATGCAGCATCGGTCCGACACCGCCGAAAAACTCAACCCGCCCCGGTGGGCGGATGAATCGCCTGGCACCGAGCTTGCATCGGCGGCTGCCTACGGCGCCTGGTTGATAGACCGCGACAGCAAATGCTCCGCACTGAAATCGCTTCAAGGAAAAATCTGGCAGGAAGGCTATCGCACGGGAGACTTGCGCGGCGAAGTGTATCCCGATGTGCCGCTGGCCTTGGCACGCTGGTCGCGCCAAGGGAAGATCATCTGCATTTTTTCCTCCGGCAGCGTGCTTGCACAGAAGCTGCTCTTTGGCAGCACCGCCGCCGGAGATTTGACTGGCTTCCTCCGCGCTCACTTTGACACCACCACCGGCCCCAAGAACGCGCCGGGAAGCTATCTGCGGATTGCCGAGGCGCTCGCAGTGGAAGCGCAGAACATTCTCTTCATTTCCGACATTGAAAAAGAGTTGGACGCAGCCCGCGACGCCGGAATGCAGACGATGCTCTGCGTCAGGACGGCGTCCTCGGAGCGGATTGCGAGTACGCACCGCGTGGTCCATTCCTTCGAGGAGATATTTCCCGGAAGCTAGATCGTCGCCGCTGCAGCGCTCGTCGTGCTGACGCAAACTGCCTCAAACTTTCCACGCGTCCCCAACCGATGCCTGCAATGTCCTTTTCGGTTTGCCAGAAAAACAGGGGTCCCTCGCCATTTACGCGCCGGAGAAGTGAGCCTGCTGCAAGCTTGAAGCGGCCTTTGGGAACTCGATTTCAATTTCGGGCGGGCAGCACTGCGTATTTTGAAATCACAAATCCCATCGCCGCGCCAAAAAATACATCGCTAGGGAAGTGCTCGCTGCGCGTGATTCTCGAAAAACAGATTACTCCGGCCAATCCATACGCCACAACGGGTACCCAACGATGCTTCCGGTATCGTTGCGCGATGACCGTCGCGACCGAGGTCGCCGCAAATGCATGCACCGAATAGAATCCCCCGGAATTAATCGGATTGTGCGACCCATTGAAAAAACTGTCCGAATACGGCCCATTTCCGGTGTAATTCACCGGCTGCTTTCGACCCGTGATCCCCTTGAACGGAATATCGAGCAGGAATCCATCGGCTACCGCTTCTCCCGCCAAAAGCGCCGTCTCTTTCGCGTACGAATTTTTGCGCAGCCAGCCCACGCCATACATCGCGGCGGGCACGGCTGCGATGAACGCTGCTGTGTTTACGGCGCTGAGGTCACGATTGAATCCGTTGAACCTGGTGGTCGTGCGAAACGGCGGCGCCGTGTACGGGTCCGAGGCCACCAGCGCCACAGTCCCTCCGAGCACGCCGATGGTTGGCCACCAGTGTTTTCCTTTCGCCAGCTCTTTCGGAAACAAGAAGATTTCTTTCTGGTCTTCCAGAATATTACCGGGCAGCTTACGCAGCGACACTGTTCGATACGGCTGGGCGGAGCCCTGTTGTCCCACGGGAACGTTCTGTGTTGGATCAGGCGGAGCAGCAGGACCGCTATCTTGTCCGGAGGCAGTTCTTGCTCCAACGCCCAGCAAGAGGGAAAGAGTCAGAAGGATGGGAAGCAGCCATCGTCGCGCTTGGTTTTCCATAGAGCCAGTCTATCCTAAGGCCGTGCGCATGTGCGCGATAAACTAGATTTTAGGAAACTTGTAATGACCAAGGCGGCGGCACAGATTGTGTCTGCCGTAGCCTCTTCTGTGGACTGCGGCGAAGCGAGAAAGAATGCGAGTGGGTTAGTGCGACGTGTGGACTAAAGCGTATCGAATCTCTACTTGCTCGCCGCCCGGTATTTTTTGCAGCCAAAACTCGAATGCGCCCGCCTTCGTTGAAATGGTCGTTGTAAGAAGCGGCTTGTTCACCCACGGCACACCCGAAAATTTTACACCGGCATATCCTGCGCCTATTTTCCAATGCTTTTTCAGCGCATATTCAAACTTGGCCCTCTCAAGGACGTGGTGTATATGGGCGGAATCGTTCAGCGGAAAATACGCGAAATAAACCGTTTCGCTCGTGAACTTCGGAGTGAAACGAACACGGAGCATCGACCAGGGCTGCAAATAGCGCGCGCTCGCGGCGGCCGGGCCCGTGGCCTGGACGTAGAGCAACTCCTGATCCCACGTGGCGATTTTATTGTCAATGAGCGTGCGTCCGCCGCCTATGAAAAACTCCCGATAATTGCCATGCGCAAAGTCCACGTAACCGATGTCGGGATAGATCCACCTCTTCCGAATTTGAAAAAACTCAAGATAGTGGATGATCCCGATGTGCGGGGAATTGAGGCTTTCTCCCGTGCGAGCCTCGAAAAACGTTTTCGTGGGCGTCGCGGAAGTGTCCTCGTCAGGCGCAGCGCCCTGAGCGAAAGTTGTGATAGAGCAGCCCAAGCAAAGCAATGTCGCATAGACCGCTGCACGCAAGAATAATTTTGAAATGACGACACTCCAAAGATATGACAGTACGAGCAACGATACATCATTCGTGGCATTTCGTGGAAGAGGCGGCACAAAGGAGAGGATGGATTTCGATAACCGAAGTCCTGCGTCACTGGCCTGACACGCGCCCCGGCCGAGTCGCCGAATTGTCTCTAATGCTGCGCGCTCGCCATCTCCAAACCAATCGTACGAAAGCTGCTGGTTCCTTTTATCCAGCCCGTGTGGTCATCCACCTGAATTTGAAGCCAGAGATTATTCCAATCGTAGTAAACCATTTGCACCCCTTCCGGTGCGTTGTCGGCGGGTCGCAAGGATGCAGGCGCCCAGGCCGCGAGGATCGTTACGACCTGTGCTGAGGCCGGCTTCTCGACGACATCGAGCGACTGCCACCAAGTCACCAAATGGCCTGGCGCAATTCTGAAATCCGTTTTGGGAGAACTATTATCATGATTGCTGTACATTTTGATTTCGCCCGAGGTCCGGGAAGGCCCTGATTTGTCCCGGCCGGAAGGAGCAAAGGCGGAAAACGCAATCTGATCCGGCATGATCTCGATGCGATGAGTGGCCACGTTAAAATCAAGCAGCACCGAAAACTGAAAGAACCCCGCACTGAATGTTCGCGAAAGCGCGATGCCGGTGCTCAGATGGGCAAAGCCATCCACCCCCACCAGGGCCGGACGGAACGGGACCAATCCATTCGGAGTCGGGTCAAAGTAATAGATCACGTGCGCGGGTTTCAGTCCGCTGCCCTGAATTTCGTCTTGCGAGATATCCACATCAAAAATCTCCCGGCCCGCATTGGCGATCGAGAAGATCCCCACATAGCTGAATGGATTGCCGCCAGGCGCGTCCTGAAAATATTGCGTTTCCCCGTCCTCGTTGCGAATCTCGAAACGCTGCACTCCGCCGACTTCGGTCTTCTCGCAAAGTCCCGTTTCGGACGCAACGATCAATTCACCCTCTTGCACGCAATACAGTTGGTACGTGTGTCCGCTGGCTTTGACCGTTGCGCTTGGAGAGGTTTGAACGGGAACTCCCGAAAGAAGTGAGAGGAGAATGAGACTCGTCAATGAGATGGCCCACCTCCTTCAGCAAGGATACTAACAAGCAAGGAAAGGCGTCGATGGCAATTTCAAATGGAGGCATTCACCGCGACTCCGGGAGGCGCCGTGAAGTAATCACGCGTTCCCTCGATAAACCGGCGCCAGAACGTCGAGATGCAAACGACATCCACGATCCAAAAATCTCAGAACTCCATGCGCATCTGAAAAGCGATCATTCGCGGCGTGCTATCACCGCCCAAACCGACCCCGAGCAGGCCTGTCGGCGGAGAAGTGGCGTAGGTGATCGCTCCGAACCCCGTCTGGGTAGAGGGTTTTCCCGGAATGCCGGCCAGCACCATGCTGGGAAGCGCAAAATTCGGATGGTTGAATACATTGAAGAATTGCGCGTCGAACCGCAGTTTCACACGTTCCGTCACGGGAAACCACTTTGAAAGGTAAAAATCGCTCCACGCAAAATCCGGACCCCGTAGCGCGTTGCGCCCGAGATTGCCGAATTGGCAATTCTCCGGAGTGTCGCCTGCGAAGCAAGCACCTGTACTAGGGTCGACGGTTGAGACAAATGCATTTGGATTGAGCCACTGAACCGTTCCCGGCTGCGTAACGCCTGGAATGGGATTGTGTTCGTAGAGCGGCACGCCGGGAACCACGCTCGCGAATTGCGGGCCGCTGCCGTTCACAATGCCATTCCCATTCGCTGAATAGGGTGTGCCCAGAACGGAGAAGGGAAGCCCGCTGTGCCAAAATACGGTTCCCGAAACCTGCCAGCCGTTCAGCGCAAAGCCGAGAGTTTGGTTTCGAACTTTCGACGGCAATTGATATACGTATTGCCCGTTGAGATTGCCACGGATGTCGTAATCGCAAGGGCCATAATTCCGCGCCAGTTCTCCCGGAAGTGGCGAGAGAATACCACCCGACGAAAATTGCAGGAAACCGCCGTTGGACACCGTGTCCATGCAACGGCTCCAGGTATAGTTAATTTGCCCCATCAAGCCGTGTCCAATGCGCTTCATCGCCGTCAGCTGGAGCCCGTCATAATGACTGTTCGCGCCCGTGGCGAATTGTGTGACCGCTCCGAACCGAGGGTCAGTAGGTTGCGAATAGGGAAACGGCGCGAAACATCCCTGACAGACCGTTTGATAGCCGTTCACCTGCGTCAAGTAGGGCTGGTTGACTGCCCGCGTGCCAACGTACTGCGCCTTGATGCTCCCCGTGGTCCCCAGTTCATGCTCCAAACCGAGGCTCCACTCCATGAAGTATGGCGCGTGAAGTTCTCCGCTAGGCACCGCCGTGATGGCGATTGGAGGAAGACAGGTTTCAGGGTTCGCCTGCGCGGATGCGCACGAAAGCTGGCCCTGCGCAAATCCTGAGCTGAACGTCTGATTGGCGGCCACGGTTGCGTCGACCGCACTGTTACGAGCTCCCGGCGCAATGGCTGTGCCGCCGACAGTCCCGAGGAGGCCGCCCTGAAAAGTTTTCACATAAGGCGGGTTGACGCCGACCACATCGGCGATGCTCCCAGGCAAAATGTCACTGAAAATCCCGAAGCCGGCGCGCAGCACGGTCTTGGGTTCAAACTGCCACGCAATCGCTGTTCTCGGTTGCAGAATCGCCAGGGGCGTTGAAGAAAACACGTTGCCCAGGCCGGTCTGAATCGCGGCATTGAGCGGCTGATTTACATTGTGGGAAATGGAATCGAAAGAGCCTCGAAGGCGTGCAATTTGACCGTGCGGATTGAGCGGATTGGAATTGAGCGTGTCACGAATGCCGAATGTCCACGTCAGCTTCTTGGTTACTTTCCACGTGTCCTGCGCATACAGATCGAGATTCAGGAAGTTGAAGGGTTCATTGGCGGAAGTTGGGAAAGTTTCTGACGCCGTGGACGCGACTCCGCCGATATATTGCTGCAGTGTGGAATACGTCACGGTCGGGACGCTGCCCTCCCCGAAATCATAATCATTCAGCCGGAGGATCCGAGCATTCGTTCCAAAACGCAGCTCGTGCGCCCCATGGGTCCAGGCGAGATTGTCGTTGATAAAGAACCGCGACGCGCGCCTGCCCTGAACCCAAGTGTTGTCCAGCCCTCCGACCGTTGTGAATGGATTCGCGCCGGCGCCTTGCAGCACAATCGGAAAAGCGGCGAGCGTCTTCTGAAAATCGCTTGGTCCGAACAAACTTGCGTACCAGGAAAATGCGGGATTGAAATAGTTCACAAGATTTTGCGAAAACACATGTGTATATCCGGCTGCAAAGGAGTAAAGCGGTTGAGGGGAAACGGAGTTGAAGAGAGGGTTGATGGGATCTGTATAGGCGGCTTGGACGCCCGTGTCGGCTTGAAAGCGATACCAGGTGGTGTTTTTCTCATTGATGTTGTAATCGATGCGAACCGTCTGGACTTGTTCATGATCGTCGCTCGAATGGGAAACGCTTTGGCGATTCGCGCAGCCGTTCCCGTCGTTGCTGCTCCCGCCCAAACCGAGCGGACAGCCGAGGACCGCTTGAGGCGTTCCGGCGATATTTCCGTAAAGAGAAAACATATTCGAGTAGAAAGCGGTCTCGCTCGAAGGGACGTGCTGCAAAACATAAGTTTGAAACGCGGAAGTGGGAACGGTAGCGGCCGTGACAATGGGCAGCGCAATCCGAACCCACTCGCTATCGAAGAAGAAAAACAGCTTGTCGTGCACGATCGGCCCGCCGACGCTGCCTCCGAAGTGGTTCACGGTCGAGCCCGGTTTGCGATTTCCCGGCGTGGCGTTCGTGAAATAATCGGCCGCGTCGAGCTTCGAGCCATTCCACAATTCATACAAGTTTCCGTGAAATTGGTTCGAGCCCGATTTTGTGACGTAGTTGACTTGCGACGCTCCATACCGCCCCTGATCGACGGCATAGGAGAGCGTATTAACCGTCACTTCCGAAATGGAATTGAGTCCCAGAACGAGGTTGGTCGAGAGTCCACTGTTGAGATTGGTCAGCGGGTCGTTCGTTTCCAGGCCATCGACGATGTAGCCGTTCGAGAGCGCGGGCAGCCCATTGAACTCCACGTTGCCGTATCCATTCGTGCCGCCGACGAAATCATTTCCGCTGCCCGCCGTGTTGATGAGCGCGCCGGTGGCAAACTGCAAAGGATACGTCAAATCGCCGCCCGGATTCGGAAGATTTTCCAGTGCGGGCGCGCTCAGAGTCGTTGCTGTATTCGCATTCTCCGGGTTGAGAATCACAGCTTCGCCGCTCACTTCGATGCTTTCCCTAGCTTGCGCGACCTTGAGTACGAAATCGACAGTCTGCTTCTGACCAAGGCCGGCGGTCACAGCGTCATTCTGCTGCGGGTCGAAGCCTTGCGCTTCCACCCGGACCGTGTAAGCGCCAGGCTTCAGTTGCGTGAAGTTGAATCGGCCCGAGTCATCCGTTGTGGCGATTCGCTGCAGCCCGGTCTCCGTGTTGTGTACCGTCACCGTGGCGCCCGGCACCGCCGCGCCGCTGGCATCGCTCACTTGCCCGACAATCGCGCTCGTCGTTTCCCCCTGCGCAAATGCTTTCAATGGACACAGGATGAGAATAAGAACGGGAACAACGGCGAGACCGAGGAAGATCAGCCTGGAGGCGATGACGCGCGGCATAGTTGTAGAGCCTTTCGAGTTCAAGCTGGAAGGCGTTCGAGAAATCATTGCGAAGTCACCTTCGACTCCGGCCCCGATTCATTAACCAGCACTAGCGGCCTATATTAACTCAGATTAATAAACAATATGAATTATAGTTTATGAATCGATTCCATCGCTGAAATGAGGAGAAGCAAAGAAGGAATCTTTGGGGCGCGGGATAAAATTCGTGGCAGTCCCGCAAACGCGCGGACTTCCAACAAGGCGAACAGAAAAATGAAAAGCCCGATCAAGGGTCAGGTGTTAGAATGCGAATCTGATTCGGAGTAGCCGCGCGCCTGAAGGCATGATATTTAACACGGGGCATTTTTTTCTAACCTCGATGATCGACTCGCGAATCGGTCAGCGCGAGGATTAGGCCGCGCTCGATTGCGCGATTGCTCGGCTTTAGCTGGAACGTTCCACTTGCGGATCAATGAAAAAGGAGCCATTCACAATGTCAAGTAACCAAAGTGAAGTCACGCGGTCGGCGAGGATTCGTCTTGGATTCGGATTGCTGGCCATTTGCCTCGCGGCCGTGCCCGCCGCATTTGCGCAGTATCCAACGCAATCCCAGGTCAGCAAGGACGGGACCGCGGTCATGCTCGAGGACTACGCGAATCCGCCGCTCTCCAACGCGACGCACTCTGGCGCGAATACGGCTGCGATCGATTACAAGCTGCAACTCGGCCGCGTTTCCTCCATGAGAGCGGAGCCGGCAAACGCCCCGCTCGCCTCCTCGCGAATCTTCGTCAACGATCAGAGCGGCACGCTCTATATCCTCGACACGGGGACGAAAAAATTCACGCCCTACATCAAGTTCACGGATGTCTTCCCGAAATTCGCCTCCGACAAGGGCAACGCCACGGGAATTGTTTCGATCACCTTCGATCCGGCCTACGCAAAAAATGGAAAGTTCTATACCGTGCACACCGAGAATCCCGAATTGCCCGGGACCTCTGCGCCGGTCAACACGCAGCTCTCCGGTTTGAATCTCACGGGATACACGATGACCGACCCGGTGAATCCGCCGGCGGGCCCCGTCCATCTTGAGTCCGTTCTGGTGGAATGGACCGATACCAATATTCGCAACGCCACGTTCGAGGGCACCGCGCGCGAAATCTTGCGCGTGGGATACGATCGCAATCACCCCATGGACGATACGATTTTCGATCCGCTCGCCAAACCGGGCAGCAGCGATTACGGAAATCTTTACATTGGCGTGGGTGACGGCGCTCAGGGAGAAACACCCGGCCCCTCGCACACCCTTCCGCAGCAGCTCAATACCTTGCTCGGGAAGATCTTGCGGATCACTCCGGACATCAACTTGCGCCCGAAGGACGCGCTCAGTCCCAATGGCCGTTATCGCATTCCCTCCACTGGACCGGACCCGAATCCATTCTTGAATGTGGCGGGGGCGCGCCCTGAAGTTTTTGCGTACGGCCTGCGGCACCCGCACCGGTTCGATTGGGATGTGACGACCAAGACGTTTCTGGTCATCGATATCGGCCTGCATTACTGGGAAGAAGTCGACATCGTTGCCAAGGGCGCCAACTACGGTTATCCCGAGCGCGAAGGCAACGAACAACTTTTTGTGGACGATGCGGGCAAGACGGGCAGCCTGGAAAATCCGCCCGTAGCATTCCCCGATCGCGATCTCCTGCATGTGGACGGGATTGAAGAGCCGGTTGTGCCCATCTATCCGGCCGCTGTCTACAGCCATTGGGAAGGCGACTCGATCGGCAGCGGCTTCGTGTACCGCGGCAAGCTGATGCCGAAGATGCGCGAAAAATTTATTTTCAATGACATGACGACGGGCCGAATATTTTACGTCGATCTGGGCGAAATGATCGCGACGCACGGACAGCGCAATCACCAGGCGCAAATTCATGAGCTGCAAATCATGTACAAGAGCCCCTATGACACTGCCAGCCAAACCGCTGTGAAGCGCCGGATGTTCGACGTCGTGGCCGAAACGTATTCGCACAAGGGAGGAACCCCTGTACAGGACCGCGTTCTGCCGGGAGCGGCCGCGGCCACAACAGGATGGCGAGACGCCGATCATAAGCAGCCCAAAGCCGATCCTGAGGGCGTCGCTTACGGCGGTGGACGCGCGGATATTCGTATCGCCATGGGCGGCGACGGCGAAGTCTACGTCTTGAGCAAGTCCGATGGCATGATCCGCAAAATGACGGCGGTCGTCACGCCGCCTCCGTCAACGAAGTAAACAGCGCGCATTGCGGTTTTTCTGAACCTGGGAACGCCAATCTCCCGATTGGCGTTCCCAGGTTTGTCACCGAAACTTTTTAACCTTCGCCTGCGCACCATTGTGTCCCGAAACACCGCCCTCCTGCGTCTCCGTGCAACCGACCCACATATGCGGTATGCTAATAACGTGGGACCATATTTGATGCTTCATGGGGTTCTGATTTTTCTCGGCCTTTTAGGTGGCATCGCTGGGCTTTCCTTGGCTTTTCTTTCACAGCGCTATTGGTTTGCGCGCGCGTGGAGATTTGCGGGCCGGATCGATAGGCCGGCATGGCGAAGGGGGGTCCGCGGCGCGATGGTCGCGGCGATTGCGATAATTGCCTTCGTGTCGCTCGCGGCTGTGGCGAGGAATATGCGCGGCGTCATTTCTCGCGGCTCGTGGTGGTTGGCGTTTTTCGGTTTGTGGGTGACCAGTTCAATTTTTTCCTACCTCTTCATCAAAATCATCGCCGGCGCGGAATGGCTGTGGAAGCGTTTGCGAGCGTCGCATTCGGACAAGCCCACAGTTCCAAATGCATCGCCCGTATTCGCGGTGGGCAGCGCGCATGGGGAAAACATCAATCATTCCCGGCGTTACTTTTTTCAGGCCGCGGGAGTGATTGCGGGCGCGGTGCCGTTTGTAAGCGCGGCATACGGCTTTGCGGCGGAGCGATTCCGGTTCTCCGTGCGCGAAGTCGAAATTCCCATCGCCAATCTTCCTCCCGCTCTTGACGGTCTGCGCATCACTCAACTGAGCGATATTCATATCGGATCGTACATGCCCGTCGCGCAAGTGCGTCGTGCCGTCGGCATGGCCAACGAGCTGAAGGGCGATCTAACCGTCGTCACCGGCGATTTTCTGACCGGCAGGACGGACCCGCTTGAAGACTGCATCGCGGAACTTTCGCGGTTGCGCGCGCCGCTGGGTGTCTGGGGCTGCAACGGAAACCATGAGATCTACGCGCGGGCTGAGGAAAAGTCCGCGGAGCTCTTTCAAAAATTTGGAATGAAACTGCTGCGCCAGGAAAATGTCGAGTTGCGATGGCAGGGAAGCGCATTCAACCTGATCGGAGTCGATTACCAGCGCCAGCGGGACGCCGAGGGGAATCGCGCGCCGATGATGGCCGGCATGCAATCGCTGGTCCGGCGCGACGTCCCCAATATTTTGCTGTCGCATAATCCAAATTCGTTTCCGCGCGCCGCCGAATTGGGCATCGAACTTTCGCTCGCCGGGCACACGCACGGCGGCCAGGTGCGCGTGGAAATCCTCGATCATCGCTGGAGCCCGGCGGAGTTTTTCACGCCTTACGTTGCTGGCCTTTACAAGCGCCCGCTCCTTGCTCCGTCCGATCTGGACGACAGCGAAATTCCAGGTCTCGGTCCAACTTCCAGCCTCCAATCTCCAACGTCCAGCATTTACGTCAATCGCGGACTCGGCACCATCGGCGCCCCCGTCCGTCTGGGCGTCCCACCGGAAATCACGCTCATAACTTTGCGCAGCGTGGTTTAAGTAGCACAGACTTCAGTCTGTGGATTTCCATCAGATCTTGCGGATCTTGTAGATCTTGGCGAGCATGCTGACCAAGGTTTGAGACGGATCGTGGCTGACGCCGGCGGCCCGGGCATTCTATCGGACCCCCACAGACTGAAGTCTGTGCTACTGACTTGGTTGCCGCGCACCCTTAGCGGTGCGATAATCCGGCATCGTGAGAGAGACGCTCCGCGAGTGGAGACTCTTCAGGGGGAAGCATGGGAGTGCGAGACGCTTGGGTTGAGAAGCGGTTGACGGAAACGGCGGCGGCGAACGGGACGCGCAATGTTTCGCAGATGCACTACGCGCGCAAGGGCGTCGTCACCGAAGAGATGGAGTACGTGGCGCGGCGCGAAAAGATCGAGCCGGAGCTGGTGCGCAGCGAAGTGGCGCGCGGGCGGGCGATCATTCCCGCGAACATCCATCACAAGGCGCTGGAGCCGATGGGCATCGGCATCGCGTTCAAGTGCAAGATCAACTCGAACATCGGCAACTCGGCGACGACCTCGCACATCGACGAAGAGCTGAAGAAGCTGCATCACTCGGTGCACTACGGCGCGGACACGGTGATGGACCTGTCGACCGGCGGCGACATTCCCACGATTCGCAAAGCGATCATCGAAGCCTCGCCCGTGCCGATCGGGACGGTGCCGATCTACGAAGCGCTGTCGCGCGTGAAGCGCACGGAGGATTTGACGATCGGCTTGATGCTGGAAGTGATCGAGGAGCAGGCCGAGCAGGGCGTGGATTACATGACGATCCACGCGGGGGTGCTGCGCGAGTTTGTGCCGCTGGTGCGCAACCGCATCACGGGGATCGTGAGCCGGGGCGGGGCGCTCCTGGCGCACTGGATGAACACGCACAAGCAGGAAAATTTCCTGTACGAGAATTTCGAGGCGATCTGCAAGATTTTCAAGAAGCACGACGTGAGTTTTTCGCTGGGAGATGGCCTGAGGCCGGGGTGCCTCGCGGATGCGAGCGACGCCGCGCAATTCGCCGAGTTGAAAGTGCTGGGCGAGTTGACGAAGAAGGCGTGGGAGCACGACGTGCAGGTGATGATCGAAGGGCCGGGCCACATACCGATGGATCAGATCGAGCTGCAGGTGAAAAAGGAAATGGAGCTGTGCCACGAAGCGCCGTTTTACACGCTGGGGCCGTTGGTGATCGACATCGCGCCTGGGTACGACCACATCACGAGCGCGATCGGAGCGGCGATGATCGGATGGCACGGCGCGTCGATGCTGTGCTACGTGACGCCGAAGGAGCATTTGGGATTGCCGAACGCGGAGGACGTGAAGCAGGGCGTGATCGCGTACAAGATCGCGGCGCACGCGGCGGACGTGGCGCGACATCGCCCGGGCGCGCGCGACCGCGACGATGCGCTCTCCTACGCGCGCTTCCTGTTCGACTGGAACAAGCAGTTTGAGTTGTCGCTCGATCCGGCGAACGGCGAAGGCCATGCACGACGAAACGCTGCCGGACGATTTTTACAAGGACGCGAAATTCTGCTCGATGTGCGGCCCGAAATTCTGCTCGATGAACGTGACGCAGCTGGCGGAAGCGGCGGGCGGGCAGGACCAGTCGGAGCGCCAGCAGAAATTCGTGGAGCTGTTGGCGAAGATCGAAAAGTAGGACAGGCTTCAGCCTGTCGCTTTTCCGCGCGGGAAGAAAGTCAAACCCGACAGGCTGAAGCCTGTCCTACTACATTCTTCAATTCAATTTCTAATGCCAGAATCCCCCGATAACGAAGCACTCCGCGAAGAATTCAACCGCTGGGCCGAGGCGGGCCGCGGTGAAGGGATGGAGGAAGAACATCTCCCCATCGTCCTGCCGGTTCTTGACCAGATGAATCTAGCCCGGGACGAAAATATCCTCGACGTAGGAAGCGGCGTAGGCTGGCTCGTGCGCATGATGGCTGAGCGTGTTCCCGAGGGCCGCGTAGTCGGCATGGACATTTCCGACGAGATGGTGCGCCGGGCGCGGCGCAAATATGTTGCGGTGGAAAACGCCATGTTCGTGGTCGGCTCAGCCGACGAAATTCCCTGGGTCGCAAATTTCTTCACGAATGTGATTTCTGTCGAGTCAGCGTATTACTGGCCCGACCCGGCGCGCGGCCTGCGCGAAATTCACCGTGTGCTGCGCGAGGGTGGCACAGCGTGGATTGTGATCAACTTCTATCTTGAGAACCCGCATTCCCACCAGTGGGCAAAACAATTTGCCACGCCCGCGCACTTGCTCAGCGCTGACGAATGGGAGGCCTTGTTCCACGATGCGGGCTTCGGCCGTATCGCGCATCGCCAGATTCCCGATCCCACCCCCGCGCCCGATTCCTACACGGGCCGATGGTTTCGCGATGTCGCTCAACTCCGCGCCTTCCGCCAGGAGGGCGCACTTCTTGTTCATGGGACCAAGACGGAGTAGGGAATCAGATGTTCAGCAACGTTGCGAGGAAGCGATGCGAAGCCCGGCCAAAGTGATATTCTATATTGGTAGGGGAAACTGGCGTTCGAGTTTGACTCGCCTTGCAGGGGATAGATATACTCCCCCTTCCGAAGGGCCTAGAGGAGACAAATGGGCGTTCTCGATCAGCGATTTGAAAAGAACTTCATGATTTCTCAGGTGGACTACGTGTTCAACTGGGCGCGCAAGTCCGCCATCTGGCCGCTGACCTTCGGCTTGGCGTGTTGCGCCATCGAAATGATCGCCTCGACCACGTCGCGCTTTGACATTGCGCGGTTCGGCGCCGAAGTGTTTCGCCCTTCTCCGCGGCAGTCGGACCTGATGATCGTGGCCGGCACGGTGACCCTAAAGATGGCGCCGGTGCTCAAGCGCGTGTGGGATCAGATGCCCGATCCCAAATGGTGCATCTCAATGGGCGCCTGCTCGAGCGTGGGAGGGCCCTTTAACGCCTATTCCGTGCTCCAGGGGGTCGATCGGATCGTTCCCGTGGATGTTTACGTGGTTGGGTGCCCGCCTCGCCCTGAGGGCCTGATCTACGCGCTGCTGAAGCTGCAGGACAAGATCGACCAGATGTCCCTGGCGAAGCGGCCCACGGAAATTCGGCTGCACCCGGGCATGGCAGAGGACTTCAAGCGCAACGTGATGGTCGCGCAGACGCCGTCGCCGCGTTGAAGCTGCTGGAGCACGCGTCTCGAGCCCTGAGATCAATCGAAGGGTCAGACGCGGGGTTTTCCACTGGTCCTGAGGGTCCCGCTCGCCTCTAATGGGGCGAGCAAAAAAGCCTGACAATTTCAACATCCCGTTAAAGGAGTTGGCAAATGGGTTTTGTGCGTGCTGCGCGAAAAGATGAGATTCCGGCGGGCTCGATTCGCGAGTTTCAAGTGGACGGGCTGACTGTGGCTATCGCTAACATAGGAAGCAAGTTCTACGCGGTAAATAACACCTGTCTGCACCGTGGAGGTCCCCTGGGCCAGGGTGAGCTCCACGGGGTAGCCGTTACCTGTCCGTGGCATGGCTGGCAGTACGATGTGACCACCGGCAAGCTGGTCATGAATCAGGCGATCGGGGTCAAGACGTACGCGCTTGAGGTTAGAGGCGAGGACATCTGGATTGAAGCGAGCTAGTTCAAGGTTTCCCCTAAAAGTTAGCCTCCGTCCTAAATTATTAAAAAATAAGGACATATTTCAAACTTTTCAGGTATTGCGGCGCAAAAATCTCTTGAGTCCGATTTTCGGGATTATGCGTCTAATCCTATAGGGCTGAGGAATCACGGGTTACTCCCTTTACGGGACAACCCAGAAATGCACGAATTTTTGCACAACGGGCGAGGTCCCGTGTATAGTGTCCGACCGACAACACTCTCGGAGAACGATTATAATTCGGAGGCTGCCCGGTTTGACGACCATTCGCCCACCGGCAAAGAAGGGCCATTGGATTTTTTCGGTCAATCCTCACCAATATCATTGGGATACGCTATTTGTGAAGGGCAAGGAGATGTGGAGAGGGGCTGGGACGCGTCCCGACGCGATTCGGGCCCTGAAACAGGTGCGCAAGGGTGATCGCGTGCTTTGCTACCATTCCGCGCCCGAGAGGGCTCTGTACGCCATAGCCGAGGTCACGCGCGATCCTTACCCGGACCCACACGACCGGGAATCGAAAATGATGGTTGCGGACTTGCGCGCCATGGAGCGCCTGCCCCGCCAGATTCCCCTGGACGAGCTTCGGAACAACGCCTCCGTTCGAAAGGTCAAGTTCCTGAAGAACGTGCGCCTGATCATTTCGCCCGTTACGGAAGACGAGTATCAGGAGATCTTGCGAATGGCGGGCATTGTCGCCACTCCGGGACTGCCGCTGCCGTGAAGTTGTGATTAGTGACTGGTGACTAGTGTCTGGTGATTCGTGAACCCCCTTTTCCATTATTGGTTGTGAGTTTGTTTTCTGCGGATTCCTTCAACTGTTGGCTCCATAATGCTCACCAATTAATTGTGCTATTTTGAATGAGACTTTCCGATGCCTGAACTTCCTGAAGTTGAGACTGTTGTGCGCGGATTGCGATTGTCGCTGCCGGGGCGCAGCGTTGTCGAAGTGCGATTCGGCAAAACGGACTTCGTGGAGGACTCCGGTGCGATTGCCGAGCGCCTTCCCGGAATGCGAATTGCAGACGTCACGCGCCTGGGCAAATTCATATGCATCGGGCTCCAGGCCTGCGGCGCACAAGTCACTTCACTTTCGCAGTCCTTCCTCATCATTCATCTTGGAATGACCGGTCGATTGACTGTGATTCCTTCCGGTGAATCCGTCGTGCCTCACACGCATGGCTTTTTTGTTCTCGACGATGGCCGCGAGCTGCGCTACACGGACGTCCGCCGCTTTGGCCGCATGCTTCTCGTGCCGGAATCGAAGTTGGCGGATTTCAAGGGACGATTGGGCCGAGAGCCGCTCGAAATCAGCGCGGAAGAATTCTGCCGAAATTTTGGATCGAGGCGCGCTCGCATCAAGGCGTTGCTGCTCGACCAAAGGGTCTTGCGCGGAATCGGCAATATCTATGCGGACGAAAGCTTGTTCCGCGCGCGCCTGCATCCGGCACGTATCGCAGGAAACCTGACGAAGAAGCAGCTCCTGGCGCTCCACGGCGCAATCCGCCAGGTTCTGGCCGAGGCCATCCGTTCCCGCGGCTCTTCCATTTCAGACTACGTCGATTCCAACGGCAATCGCGGCGAATTCCAGCTTAAGCACCGGGTCTACCAGCGCGACGGGAAGCCGTGCTTTCGTTGCAAAGCAAAAATCAAATGGCTGATCGTGGCAGGCCGGAGCAGCCACTTTTGTCCAAGTTGCCAGCCCGCCCCACGGAACCGCGGACGCTCGAAGAGGGCTTGAAACCACAGTTGCACACGGATGAACACGGATAAAAAAGCAATAAGGAAAAACAATTAGGAAAACATCGGTCGCTATTCCTAGAGATTGTTCCTATCTTTTATCCGTGTTCATCTGTGTGCATCTGTGGTTTCATTTGTGGTTCAGTTTAAACCCTGGAGCCGGAGGGGAAGCGTGCGCGCCGTCGTGCAGCGTGTTACCAGAGCCAGTGTCACCGTGGACGGCCGGGTCGCCGGAGAAATCCGCACCGGTCTTCTGGTCCTGCTCGGTGTCAGCCGGACGGACAATCTCGAATCGGCGCCGTACCTCGCCGAGAAAATCGCCAATCTGCGGATCTTTTCCGATGAAGCGGGCAAAATGAACCTGTCGTTGCTCGACATCGGCGGTTCCGCGCTGGTGGTCTCGCAGTTCACCCTGTATGGCGACACGCGAGGGGGGCGCAGGCCTTCCTACATTCAGGCTGCTCCGCCGGAGGAAGCCAGCCGCCTCTACGAGGAGTTTGCCCGGTCGATGCGCGCGCTCGGCGTAACTGTGGAAACCGGAGTGTTCCAGGCGCATATGCAGGTCGAGCTGGTCAACGACGGGCCGGTCACGATTCTGCTCGATTCCGAGAAGACCATTTGAGCGCGCGATTTCCCGGGCCGCGCGGAGTGATGGATCGGGACCCGTTGTAAAAATCGCACTGGTATTTATATCGGAGGGCGATACAATATGACGGTGTCCACCGGCATGATGACGGCCGCGGAATTCCGCGCCCTCGCGGAGTTCCGATACCAAATACGGATATTCCTGAACGGCAGCGAGGAGGCGTCGCGCAACGCGGACCTTGAGCCGCAGCAGTATCTGCTCATGCTGGCCCTCCGCGGGCTGCCGGTCGGCCGCGAGCCGAGCATCCGGGAGCTTGCCGAGCGCATGCAGTTGCGCCACCACAGCGTCGTGGAGCTGGTGGACCGCCTCGAACGAAGGCAACTCCTGCGCCGCGAGCGGTCGCGGACCGACCGCCGCCAGGTGATTTTGCATTTGACCCCGCGCGGCGAGAAACTTCTTACCAGGCTCGCCAAGCAGCGGATTTCGGAGCTTCGCACAGCCGCGCCGGCGCTGGTCCGCGCGCTGACAGCGGTGATCCGCTCGACACGAGTGCCCAGGAGTGCGCGGACGAAGTTATGACGCTGCAATCCGCCGGTTGAATCCCGAGCGGAATATTCACTCGATTCGCGAAGTCGCTGTGTGATGTCCCAAGACAGGAAGGCGAAACTTTGAGTTCCAATTCTCAGGTGAATACAGCTCCCGATCGCGGCCAGTCTCCAGTTCAGTTCCGTCTCGGCTACATTTCTCTGCTGGGCGGCCTCGTGGGCGTCATCGCTGGAATCGTTGCCTTTCTTCTCTACAACCTGATTGGACTGTTCACGAATCTTTCGTTCTACCATGTATGGTCCTTCCATTTTCGCAGTCCGGCGAATAATCAACTCGGCCCGTGGGTGATCGTCATTCCGGTCATTGGCGGAATCATCGTCGGGTTCATGGCGAAGTATGGCTCGCCGAAAATTAAGGGGCACGGTATCCCGGAGGCGATGGAGGCGGTTCTCACTTCCAAAAGCCGCATCGAAGCTAAAGTCGCGATCCTCAAGCCCATCTCGGCGGCCATTGCGATTGGCACCGGCGGCCCGTTCGGCGCCGAGGGACCGATCATTCAAACCGGCGGGGCGCTCGGCTCGCTCATCGGCCAGTTGGTTTCGACCACTGCCGCGGAGCGTAAGGTCTTGCTGGCCTGCGGCGCGGGCGCCGGCATGGCCGCGACATTCAATACTCCGATTGCCGGAGTTATCCTCGCGATTGAGCTTCTTCTCTTTGAATTTCGCGGGCGCTCCTTCGTTCCCCTTGTGATTGCGACCACGCTGGCGACGAGCGTTCGCCAATTCTTAATGGGCACGGGTGCGATGTTCCATGTGCTGCCGATGGATTTCGGGATTCCCCGCGCACTTCCGTTTTACCTTGTCCTCGGGGTCTTATGCGGCGGCGCGGCTATTGTTTTTACAAAGGCGCTCTATTTCATTGAGGATGGATTTGACCATCTACCGATTTCCGAACTCTGGCATCCCGCGATCGGCGCACTTGCACTGGGCATCATTGGATTTTTCGTGC
Source organism: uncultured Acidobacteriota bacterium (assembly GCA_963832265.1). Lineage (GTDB taxonomy): Bacteria > Acidobacteriota > Terriglobia > Acidiferrales > UBA7541 > Palsa-360. Next base: position 258,199 of record CAWHTN010000017.1, on the reverse strand, counting down.
CCCGGGTGCTGGGCGTGGGATACGACACGCTTGGCGACATTCTGAACAACAGCCTCGCTCTGAAACTTCTGATTCTCGTCGCGCTTTGCAAAGCGGTCGCGCTGCTGCTCTCTCTAGGCTCCGGCACGTCGGGAGGATTGCTTGCGCCGATGTTCATGTCTTCCGCGGCGATGGGCGGCGTGTTTGCGGTGGTCGTAAACGATATTTTCCCGAGCGCGCACTTGTCCCCCGGCGCATGCGCCCTGGTCGCGATGGGGGCGGTCTTCGGAGCGGCTTCGCGCGCGACGTTTACGTTCATCGTGTTCGCATTCGAGATTGTTCGCGATTACAACGCGGTGCTTCCGCTGATGCTCGTTTCCGTGATTGCCTACGCCATCGCCCTGCGCTATCTGCCGAACTCGATCATGACGGAAAAGCTGGCGCGCCGCGGGCTGCACACGAATCAGGACTACGAAAGTAACGCGCTCAAACAGCTCAAGGTCGAGGAAGTCATGGCCCGCGACGTCGCCACGGTCGTCCCGGAGGAGAGTGTTCGCGTGGCCGCGGATCGATTTGCGAACGGAGATTTGAAATCTTCGCGGCACCACGCGCTGCCCATCGTGGATTCCGCCGGGAGTTTGCAAGGGCTCGTGACGCAAGGCGACTTGTTGCGCGCGCTTCAGGCAGACCCGTCCGGCGATATGAGCGTGCTCGAGGCCGGTACGCGCTCGGTAGTGGTCGCGTATTCCGACGAGCGCGTCTTCGACGCCGTGACGAAAATGCTTGAGAATAATATCGGACGTTTGCCGGTAGTCGACCGCAAAGACCCCCGGAAACTGGTTGGGTACATCAATCGCGCCAACGTGATGGGGTCGTGGCGCGGCCATTTGCACGAGGAATCGGTCCGCGACCACGGCTGGTTGCGAAAGCTGGCGTCGACTACTGACAGCGGAGCCAGGAGCGGCGGAATTACAATTGGCAGGATTGTGGCCCTGACGGACGACGAAATCCGCCTCACGCTGAATTCGCATGCGAGCGCCCCTGCCGAAGAGTTTGCGCTAAGCGCTCCCGCACGGGGAGTATTTCTGGGGGATGAAGTCCGTGTGAGCTACCGAACTCAGAACGGCCGCAAGGTCGCCTTGCGAATCGAAGAGCTTTCCAACAGGCAGTAGAAGTGAGTGGCGCGGGCTTCAGCCTGCGGGGTTTAGTCCTTGCAAGGCCCAAACCACGCAGGCTGAAGCCCGCGCCACATACTCCACACTAAAATCCGCCACCGCCACCGCCGCCCATCCCGCCGCCCGAAAATCCGCCTCCGCCAAAACCCGAACCGCCGCTGCTTCGCGGAGCCGAAGCCATCACCGAACTCGCGCGCATCGTCATGTTGTCCAGACTATTGACGAACATGATTGGATAAAACCCACCGTTGTAGTAGCCGCCCTGGTACCAAGATGGGGGTTGCGTGTAAATGTTTTGGAATGCTCCCACCCATTTCTTCTCGACGCCCAGGGCCATGGCGTAGGGCAGAAACTTCTCGAACGTTTCCGGAGTCTGGCTGACTCGTTCCAGGCGGCCGGCTTCGACGTGAGACAGAAAATCCTCGAATCCCAGCACGCCCGCGAGGGCTTTTGCTCCGTTGGCCGTGCGCGCAGGCATGAACCACCCGAATCCGGCGATGATTCCACCCGAAAGAATTGCGGCGACGAAAAACGGGGCAATCGCCATCCCCATTTTGTGCGATAGCGCATTGCCGATGAAAATCAGCAGTATCCCTACAACAATTCCTCCGGTGACATAGCCGCTGCGCACGTAATCGGGCCGGTGCAGGAAATAGCCGTGCTGCATCAGCGCGTCAAAAATGCTGTCCTTGATGCTGGGGAGATTCTTGTAGAACTGGTTTTGCAGGCTGGAAAGCTCCACGTCGGGTTGCGCGCCATTCGAGAAGATCCCGCCAAGGAGCACACGCTCGTGTGTCTTCAGGCTGGTCCAATCGTTCGGCCCAATCTTCATATGGAAGACGTATTCCTTGTTGTGGAGCAGCCCCATGACTCCCGATTTTTCCTTTTCTTCGATCACGATGTATCCGCGCACGGCGAGATCCACGATGGTGGCCGTAATGTCCCGCATCGCCGCATCCTCATCCACCAGCGTGCCGGCTTCCGCGGGACTCATCCCCTCCGGAGGAGCGTACTGGACGACGACCGGACCGACGCGCGGATCGCGTCCGCGCGTGGACCACAGCCAGAACATGAATGCGAACACAAATAAGGGAATGAAAATTGGCCAGTTACTGGCGAGGAATTCGCCGATCAGATCGCTCGTCCCAGGCTCTTTCACGAAGCCTTTATCCCAGCCGACGACAATCGTCACGCCTTCGTGAAATGAGAGCGGCTCCGGCATGAACATTTCCACGGTATTGTCTGTCGTCGTAATCTCGGCGTTTTTTGCGCGCGAGCCGTACGATCCCGTGAAATTGTCCGTCCGAACGCCGGTCACGCCCGGCGGCAGCAGGATTTGCGCGCTGGCGCTGGCGATGCCAACGTCCCACTCGTTGCCGGTCACATTCCAATACAGCTCGTCATGATCCTCGAAAAATTTCAAGCCGTTGCGAGCCAGGTAGTGCAAGTGAATGGTCCGAACGACATCGGTCGCATCATCGATGTAGATTTTCCATTTCAGGTTGGGGCCCTCGCGCGAAGATTCGACCTTCAGGGATTGCCCCGCGGCATCGGTTGCACCCTTGAATGTCACGAAGAGAGAAGTGTTGAATCCCTGCGGCGTTACATATTCGACGGGGATCGTGCGGTACAGGCCGTGCCACGCGCCGATGAAATTCGCTTCGATGGTTTCGGTCACGTCCAGGGTGGAGTCGGGCTGAACGATAATTTTCGCGGTAAAGCTGTCGATTTTGAGCGTCCGGGCGGACGCGGACACGGCGAGCGCAAAAGAGAAAAGGAGCAAAAGCGCCAGACGTAGAAGGGTTTTGCAATGGCATGGAGGGCCGGGCTTCAGCCCGGCCGCAATCTCGCTGCAACGCACCGGCTTTAGCCGCTGAAGTTTCACTGGGCCGCGCATTTGCCTCGCATTAAAAGCCATTGCGGCTAAGCGCCCGTCGCGCCGAAGCTGACTTTTGGCACTTCGCGTTCGGCCGGTGCGCTGATCTGGAAGAATTCCCGCTCCTTGAAATTTCCCATCCCGGCGACGATGTTGGAAGGGAACTGCTCGATCATGGTGTTGAAATCGCGGACCACGGCGTTGTAGTAGCGCCGCGCGTTCTGCAGCGTGTCTTCAATCTGATTGAGCGTGCCCTGCAACTGCGTGAAGCTCTCGACCGCGCGCAGTTGGGGATACGCTTCGGCCAGCGCGAAGACTTGCCGCAGCGCGCCGGTCAGCAGGCCTTCGGCTTCTCCCTTGGCTGCCGGGCCCTGCGCTGACATCGCCGAATTCCTCGCCGCCACAACGCCTTCGAGCGTGCCCTTCTCATGAGCCGCGTAGCCCTTCACCGTCTCGACGATGTTGGGGATCAGGTCATACCGCCGTTTGAGTTGCACGTCGATGTCCGACCACGCGTTGTCGCACGTCACCTTCAGCCGCACCAAACCGTTGTAGGCGTACATGAGGTACATCACCACAGCCACCACAAAGACAATGAGGCCAATCAGCATGGAACATCCTTTCTCGATCGGAGGAAGCGTACCGACCCGGCGCCTGGGTTCACTATAGGAGAGGTCATGGGAACAGTAAAGGTTTGCGTATCTTCCATGTGCACTATGCACTCTCAGCCCGCTACAGCTCAAAGCATCGGTGCGTCGCCCTAAACAAGAACGTTACGACTCTTCTGTTACAGAGCCATTTGCTCGTTTCCCGTTGACAATCAAAGCGAGTCGCAAGAAACTGAGTCCTCTCTCCAGGGTCTCACGTGTGTCTTGAGGCGCTGGCCATGAGAAAAATTCTATTCGCAACCCTCTTCTTCGCATTCCTCTTCTTATTTTTTGGGGCTTCCCTCCGGTCGCAAGTGGACCTACCGAACTTAAAAGTGCGAGTCATTTTGGTGGACAAGGACTTGAATCAAAAGCCCGTTCCACACCTCGCTGTCCTGCTTGTCGCGGATTCAAACGATCCTGGTAGTTCGCACGAAGCAAAAACCGATTTTGAAGGCAAAGCCGAGTTTCAAGCGCCGCCTGGAAAATACCGGTTGACCACTCCGCAGGGCGTGGATTTCCAAGGCCGCCACTACGCCTGGGAGTTGGAAATCAACGTGAGCGATAGATCCGTTTCCGTGGACTTGAGCAACGACAACGCTCGAGTCGCCGATCCGGCATCTGTCGAGCCCGCGCGCAAAGTGGATGACCTCACCTTAATGTTTCAGAAATATCAAAAGTCTGTCGTGACCGTCTGGAGTGAAATCGGCCACGGGACCGGTTTCATCGTGGATTCCGCCGGCCTCGTGATGACCAACCAGCACGTAATCGGACCATCGGAGTTGGTATCCGTTCAGTTCGATGCCAAAAGGAAAGTCGCCGCCAAAGTCCTGGCATTTGACGCCGAACGTGACGTAGCCGTTCTCTACGCCGATCTCAGCGCCTTCCCCGGCGCCGCGGTCGCGCCAATCGCCACGCCGCGAGCGGGCCGGGAAATAGCCATGGAGGGCGAGAGAGTTTTTACGATTGGCAGCCCGTTAGACTTGAGGAAAATCATTACCAGCGCTATCGTCAGCAAGGTCGAGGAGCGCGCCATTATTTCCGACGTGAACATTATCGATCAAGGCAATTCTGGCGGCCCGTTGTTCAACTCGCTCGGTGAGGTAATCGGAATCACGACATTTTCGAAGCCTGGTGGAACCGGACCCGGGTTTACGGGGATTGTCCGGATTGACCAGACTTCGCCAACATTGGAACGGGCCCGAACAAAAATGCGGGAGCTTTCTCGGCCCAGCGCGAGATTATTGCCGGTCGAACCGACCGATCCTTACCCGCTCGGTCCCTTGAAGGAAGCGATCAGGTCAGCTAAGTTCGATAGAAGGCCATACTTTTTTACGATGGGTGGTTTTGACGTGGCCCTCGTAACCCCCGTTCTTGTGTATGAACTCCAAGAGAAAGTAAAGCTTACAGCCGCCCAAGAAAAAGACAAAAGAACAAAGCAACGTAAAGAATCCGTTCAGAATACATTCGATCCCCTAGAAGATTTGCGCGACTGGAATGAGTACGTCGGCGCCCACAAGCCGGTCCTTGTTGTGCAGGCTGAACCCCAATTGCGCGAGACGTTCCTGTCGGTATTGGGCCGCGAGCTAACTCCCGCGATCGAGACGTACGCGGGAGGCCCCCGTTGGAAATTCAGAACCGACTTTTACAGGATGAAACTTCTCTGCGGCACGAAGGAAGTCGAGCCCATCCAGCCGGGCAAAGACGCGACCGTCGTCAACGCCCATAGCTCCTTTGTGAATGTTACCGACGCAACCTACATCGGGATTTATTCGTATCCGCCGGATGCGATCTCACCCTCCTGCGGCAAAGTCACGCTCCAGCTTTATTCCGAAAAGGAGCCCGACAAATCGGAATCCAAGGATCTGGATCAGAAGTCGATCAACCGCGTATGGAACGATTTCCGGCCCTATCTGGTTGTCCATGACGTCGCCGGGAACTCGCGGTAGTCTTTCGTAGCACAGCCACTCTTGGCTGTGCGGTTTTTGCAGGGCTTAACAATGACGCGCAGCCAAGAGTGGCCGCGACACTCGACTCTTTCCGAAACCTGTTCAGTCCGGGGTGGTCCCTGCAACCACCAAACCCCACCGGCTGAACCCTGTACTTCATCGATCCTTTTCACTGGCAAGGAAATACCATTTGGGTTACTCTTGCACCCACCGGAAGTTGTCACTTTCGGTGACACATGCATTTCAAGAACTTCAGCGCCGCGGTGTTTGGCATCGACGCCTACCTCATGGAGGTGGAGGTGGACGTCGGCTCGGGCAAGCCTGGCGATTTCAATATCGTCGGCCTGCCCGACATCGCCGTGAAGGAGAGCCGCGAACGCATCAAGGCCGCGCTGAAAAATTGCGGCCACGATTTCCCGTTTCAGAGCGTCACAGTCAATCTGGCGCCGGCTGACATTCGCAAGGAAGGCTCGGCCTATGATCTCCCGATGGCGCTTTCCATCCTGGGATGTGAGGGCGCGTTCTTCGGCAAGCGCCTCGACCAATACATTTTTCTTGGCGAGCTTTCACTCGACGGGCAGGTGCGCTCGGTGCGCGGGTCTCTCTCGGCGGCGCTGGCGGCGCGCGAGCACAAGATCAAGGCCGTGGTCGTCCCGGAAGCGAATGCGCGAGAGGCCGCGGTCGTCGAGGGAATCGACGTGTTCGCCGTGCGCAATCTGCCGCAAGCTGTGGACCTCGTCAACGTGCCGGAATCGTTCGCGCCGGTGCGCGTGGACGCCGGCACGATGCTGGCCGACGCCGCGCAATATGCCGTGGACATGCGCGACGTGCGCGGACAGCAGGCCGCCAAGCGCGCCCTCGAAGTCGCCTGCGCCGGCGGCCACAACATTATTTTTATCGGGCCGCCCGGCGCCGGAAAAACTATGCTCGCCAAGCGCATCCCCACGATCCTTCCGCCCATGTCGCTCGAGGAAGCCATCGAAACCACGCGCATCCACAGCGTCGCGGGACTCTTGGACGACGCGCGCGGTCTCGTCGGCACGCGGCCGTTCCGCGCGCCGCACCACACCATCAGCGACGCGGGCCTGATCGGCGGCGGCGCGATCCCGCGGCCGGGCGAGGTTTCCCTTGGGCACCATGGCGTGCTTTTTCTCGATGAATTGCCGGAGTTCGAGCGCAACGTTCTCGAAGTGATGCGCCAGCCTCTCGAAGACGGAGCGGTCACGATTTCGCGCGCCGCGACTTCGGTGACGTTTCCCGCGCGGTTCATGCTCGCGGCGGCGATGAACCCGTGCCCGTGCGGATTTTTCGGCGATCCGACGCGCCAGTGCCACTGCTCGCCGCCGCAAATTCAGCGGTACGTCTCGAAGATTTCCGGCCCGCTGATCGATCGCATCGATATTCACATCGAAGTGCCCGCCGTGAAATACAAGGAATTGCGCGGGAACGGCCACACGGAAGATTCCGCCGCGGTCCGCGAACGCGTGTTGCGCGCCCGCGAGCGCCAGTCCAAGCGCTATGCCGGCGAACGAAAAGTTTTCTCGAACGCGCAGATGCCGCCGAAGTTGATCCGGAAATTCTGCGCCATCAGCGAGGAAGGCGAAAAAATGCTGGAAAACGCGATCGGCCGCCTCGGCCTTTCCGCGCGCGCCCACGACCGCATCCTGAAAGTCGCGCGCACGATCGCCGACCTGGACGCCTCGGAAAATCTCGAGACCCGCCATCTCGGCGAGGCCATCCAATACCGCACCCTCGACCGCACCTACTGGGCGTAGCAACCCACGGCAAGTGGCGCAGGCTTCAGCCTGCGGGTTTTTGGACTCTCACAGATCGGAACGCTCGCAAGCCAAAGAAAAGCGTCAAGAAGGGTTCTGACAAGTACCGCCGTTATGGTGGCGGGTGACCGGGCGCCCCCGTTGTCCAGGAAGAAACATCATTTGACATATCGCATTGCGATATAAATAATAGAGGAAGGTCAGGCGCACTCCGACACGCTTGGCCCGTTTTGGGCATAGGGAAAGGGAGGTGGTAGTCCCCACTTCTCCCTTTCCCTTCTTCTGACTACCCGCGCCATTTGCCAAAGGCGCCGGGGCACACTCACTGGATACTGTTACTTGTGGCGGATATCTTCCGGAGCGCGCTGGCGGTCGAGCGGCACGATCTGGAACTCCCACTCGACCGGCACGGTCGCCGGCAGGAAACAAATCTTGCTGTCGCACGCCTGGTATTCGAGGTTTCCCTTGACCGTGACCTTTTTCCCATTCGCTCCCAGGGCGCCGCTGAATTCAGCCATCGAGTTTACCTTCAGTTCCTGCCGGATTCGGAATGCGCCCTCGAACACGGGCACGCGTTCCTTGATGGCGGGCAGATATAAAATCTTGGCGGAGGGATAACTGGCCTGTCTCAACTCGAAATCGGGAAGGGGATCGATCGAAAGCTTGACCGTCTTGTATCCCTTTGTTCCCGGCGCATATACATGCACGTCCGGCGGAAGGCGCACTTCAGCCGTCAGCGTCACGAGATTCCCCGGAACGGCTACGCGGTCCGATTGCCCCACGCTGAGTTGCAAGTGCGGGGCTTCGACGGTACCGGTGACTTCTTCGCCCAGTTCCGGGAATAGCTTGGAGAGCACGGTATTTCCGGTCAGCCGCTCGCGATACTTCGCCTCGAAAAATTTCTCGCGAATCATGCCTTCCGTATCGATGAAAAAATATCCCGGCCGTGCCATCCCCGCGTTTGGTCCGATCGCCTCCGCATTCAGAACCTGATACATCCGAATGATTTTTGAATCCGGATCGGAAAGAAGGGGGAAGTCGATCTTGCGCCGGTCGGAGAAATATTTCAGGATCTCCACGCTGTCATAACTGATCCCCGCCAGCTTGATTCCTTGCTTCTCGAAGCGTTCCTTGGCCGCCTGCAATTGAATCAGCTGGCCTTTGCAATAGGGGCACCAATCGGCGGAGCGGTAAAACAAAAGTACAGTGCCTTTCGATCCCCGGAGCGTTTCGAGAGTTTGCGTCTTGCCGAATTGGTCGCGCGCGGAAAATTCCGGAGCCTTCTGTCCCGCACGAAGTCCAACTTCGGAAAACATCTGCAGAGAAGCGACGTGAATCGCGCTCCCCTCCAATGTGCCTTGAACGGTAACGCTATCCCCCAAATGGCCTTTCGCCTGACCCTGCGGGTCGAGCGCGTAGACTTGCCGGATCGTATCGTCATACAGCGCCAGCGCAGCGCCGGGCGTTTCAGCGGTACACTTCTCCGCCTCGGCGAAAGCTTCATCGGCATTGCATGAACCGTTGATAATGACGCCGGACCATGACCCAGCCTTTGTGTTTTCGGATTGCCCGGCCAGCGCAAAGGTAGCGGCAAGAAGGATTGCGAACGCGCCTGCCCAAACATGCTTGTTCATCATCAAATCATCTCCAACTCGCAATCTAATCCCGAATCTCAGACCGCCAGCGAATTTAGTAGCACAGGCTTCAGCCTGTGGGGGTACGTCCCTGCAACGATCAAACCCCACAGGCTGAAGCCCGTGCTACTACGGTTTCATTACGGTTCAGAATACGCTCACGCAGCCCCGGTCAGCAAGCACGCCTGGCGTTTTCACGTTATAATCAAGAGATATGCTTTCGCTTAATAACGTCACTATGCGCTACGCCGCCAGGGTCCTGTTCGAGGAGGTCACCTGCTCGTTCCTCGAAGGCCGCCGCTATGCCATCACCGGCCCGAACGGCGCCGGCAAGACCACTTTGATGAAGATTTTGGAGGGCGATATCGAACCGACAAAAGGTTCGGTCTCGCGCCCAAAGAAGCTGGGTATTTTGCGCCAGGACCAGTTTGCCTTTGACGAATTTCGCGTCATCGACACGGTCATCATGGGCAACTCCCCGTTGTGGAAGGCTCTCCAGGAACGCGATGTGCTATACGCCAAACCTCACGAGCAGTTGACGGACAAGGACGGCATGCGCCTCGGCGAACTCGAAGGAATTGTCGGCGACGAAGGCGGTTACACCGCGGAGGCGGACGCCGCGATCCTGCTCGACGGCCTCGGCGTCGAATCGACGCTTGCACGAGCGCAAGATGAGCGAACTCCAGGGCGGCCAAAAAGTCCGCGTCCTCCTCGCCCAAGCCCTGTTCGGCAATCCGGCGGCGCTGCTGCTTGACGAGCCGACCAACCACTTGGACCTCGATTCCGTCCACTGGCTGCAGGATTATCTGCGCGAGTACCCGGGCGTGCTGATCGTCATCTCGCACGACCGCCATTTTCTGAACAGCGTCTGCACGCACACCGCCGACATCGACTACCAGACGGTGATCATGTACACGGGCGGCTACGACGATATGGTGCTGGCCAAGACGCAGATTCGCTCGCGCATCGAATCCGAAAATGCCGTGCGCGAAAAGAAAATCGCGCAACTCAACGAATTCATCGCGCGGTTCTCGGCCGGCACGCGGTCCTCGCAAGTGATGTCGCGCAAAAAAGAAGTCGAGCGCATCCAAACTTCGGAGCTGGCCAGGTCCAACATCGCCCGGCCGTACATCCGTTTTGACATGAAAAATCCCTCCGGCCGCCACCCGCTCGAATTCAAGAGTCTCAGGAAGTCCTACGATGGCCAGGTTGTGATCGACAAATTTTCCGCAAACATCGAACGCGGCGAAAAGATCGCGGTGATTGGGCGCAACGGGGCAGGCAAGACTACACTGATCAAATCGCTCATTCGCAGCGCTCCGGGGTATGTCGACGATGCCGACCGCCACTTTCTCGCTGACGCCGGCAACGTCAAGTGGGGCCACGAAGTGGCAGTGGGCTACTTCGCCCAGGATACGACCGATACGATTGCCAAGGACACGACCGTCGTCGAGTGGCTGCACCAGTTCGATCCGAAAGCGTCGCAACAGGAGTTGCGCGCTGTGCTGGGCCAGATGCTGTTCAGCGGCGAGGACGCCGAGAAATCCACGCGCGCTCTTTCCGGAGGCGAATCGGCCCGCCTGATTTTCTGCAAGCTGATGCTGCAGAAACCGAATGTCCTGGTATTCGACGAACCTACGAACCACCTCGACCTCGAAGCGATCAACGCGCTCAACATCGCGTTGCAGAAATATCCCGGCACCGTCCTGTTCGTCACGCACGATCACGACGTCATCGATGAAGTCGCCACGCGCATCTGGCAATGCAAAGGCGGCCACGTCGAGGATTTCAAGGGCCCGTATGAGGATTTTCTGGTGTACGCGAAAGAAAAGGCTTCGTAGCACTTAGTAGCACAGGCTTCAGCCTGTGGATTTCGGTCTTTGCAAGGACGAAAATCCACAGGCTGAAGCCTGTGCTACTAAAACCTAATGCCGCCGCAGGAAGAACGCAATCGTAATCCCCGCACTGACGACAGTAACAATCGCGCGAATATAGCTCGGACTCACTTTCCTGGCGGATGCGCGCGCCGATGTACCCGCCGATGATCGCGGCCACCAGCATCACCAAAGTCTGCGGCCACCAGACTTTCCGGGCAATGATGAACAATACGGCGGCGACGCTGTTCGCCGCCGCGCCCATCAAGGTTCGATTCGCATTCATGACGTGGATATCCGTAAGCCCGAACACAGTCCACGTCGCGAGCATCACAATTCCAATCGCCCCGCCGAAATAGCCGCCATAAATGGCGATAAAAAATTGAATGACGACGACGGCGACCGGGCCGATGTGAAACGCGCGCTTTAGTATCGGAGTGATCCGCGCGCCAAACGTAAACAGCAGCGTCGCCGCCAGCATGAGCCAGGGGATTACCGAGTCAAACGTCCTCTGCGGCGTGAAAAGCAAGAGCAGCGCGCCCACGATTCCGCCCGCCAGGCTCACGATCAGCAAGGGCAGAAACGGGAAGTTCTCCGATTTCCGGAAATCTTCGCGGTAGGCCCACGCGCTTGCAAGGATTCCTGGAATGATGGCAGTCGTGCTCGATGCATTGGCAATGATCGAGGGCACTCCGGTGAACACCAGCGCGGGAAAGGTAAGAAACATCCCTCCTCCCGCGACCGAGTTGATCAGTCCGGCCGCCAGAGCGGCGATGATGAGCAATAGATAGGAACCCATGCGTACTCCGAACTTTCAAACTTAGCATTTTTTTCTCCCGGTTTCGCCACAAACCACGCGTCGCCATTTCTCCCAACCGCACGTCTTGGATTGACTTACCCGATGGCGCTATGCTACCCATACAAGTCCCTAGGCGGGTTCCGACAGCTGGATGCCCTCAAAACCTCAGCGGATTGAAGTCGTTCTGGAGACGTTGATCGAGAGCATCGCTCTTGCCGAAGAAGTGGGCGTGCGTGTCGCCGCGGTAGCCGGATTTGGCGAGGACGATCAATACAAGATCGGTCTGGCGGTCCACGAAGGCGTCATGAACGCCTTTCAATACGGCAACAAGCAGCGCCGCGAGAGAAAAATCCACGTGATCTTCGAGTTGCACGAAGAAAAGCTGGTGATCCATGTGGTGGACCAGGGAGCGGGATTCCGCCTCGAAGACGTGCCCGACCCCCGCGATGACGAGAATGTCCTGGAAGACTCCGGCCGCGGCGTTCTTTTGATGAAGGCATTCATGGATGAGGTCGATGTTCTCTCCAGCGCCGCCGGGGGCGCCGAAGTCGTCATGGCCAAGCGCCACAAGCGGTAAGGACAGCAGCCGGGAAAGGTTTTCCATGAGCTTCAAGGCAACCACCCGTGAAATCGGAGACGTCACGGTGATCGACATGGACGGGCGCATCACGCTGGGCGAAGGCAGCGCCCTGCTGCGCGACCTCATTCGCGAAAAGCTCGGCAAGGGCCGCAAGAAAATCGTGATGAACCTTGCTGGAATCAACTACATCGATAGCACCGGCCTCGGTGAATTGGTCAGCGGATACCGTTTGGTAAAAAGCGAGGGCGGGGAATTGAAGCTCCTGAACCTGAATAAGAAAGTGACCGACCTCCTGCAAATCACCAAGCTGTACACCGTTTTCGACATCCACAATCAAGAGGCGCAGGCGGTTGCCAGTTTTCATTCTTAGAACGTAGCTTTCCCGCGAACTTACCGAGCAAGGGACGCACAGGAACTCTCTTCGACACCCAATTTTGAGCCATTCCCGAAATGGGAAATTCTCTAGACAGCCGCCAATTTTTGTTGTATTGATGGCCCGCTTTTGTGGGTCCTGTAATTCCGTAGGTGCTCGAAGGCCCGCTACGGTTTACGCCCCCTCGTTAGGTACCCAGGATGAACGGGGAAGGGGCACCGGTAACGGCGGACAGTAATCTACCACCGACTGGCGTTACGCCCGGCAAACAGCGACCGCTCAAGATAGAGAGGCTACTAAGTTGAGCAGAGAACAAGGTGTGGTCAAGTGGTTCAACGCATCAAAGGGGTATGGTTTCATCCAACGCCAGTCGGGCGAAGACGTGTTCGTTCACTTCTCCGCCATCCAAATGGACGGATACAAGACATTGAACGAAGGCCAGATGGTCGAGTTCGAGGTCAAACAAGGACCGAAGGGCTATCAGGCTGAAAACGTCACCGCTGCTTCCTAATCGGGTACACGTGTTCTGAGGGCCTTGTCCGGCGCACCCGGTCAGGGCCCTTTCGCTTTTTAGGGTGGCGCAGGTCTCGTATGCGCCGTTCGATTTCTGGTTCCGGCCCTGGAATGCAAACCTGTGGTACGATTAGCGATTCGAAAACCTGTGGAGGGATGACTCTGTGGCGCAGCATATCTTGCGCAAGGACCTGAAGAAGGACGAGATCCGGGAGAAATTGGTCTCGGGAGTCGAATCGGTCGCTTCGCATCAGCAGGCTTTGTGGCTCGTGATTACGGCGGCACTGGTCGTGGCGCTGGCGGTGTTTGGGTGGAACACGTACGCGCGGCGGCAGACGGCCAAGGCCTCGGCGGCGCTCGACGATTCGATGAAAATTTTCCAGGCGCGCATTCGCGCCGCCGGAGAACCGGCCGACCCGGTTGAAGTTACCTACCTCGACGAAAAGAATAAGTTCACCGACGCCGACAAAAAATTTCTGGCGGTCGCGGGCCAATACGGGCGCACGAAGCCCGGTCAAATGGCGCGGTACTATGCGGCTCTCTCCGAAGTCCAACTGAAGCAGTACGCAGAGGCGGAGAAAAATCTCGGCCAAGTTGTTTCAAGCGGCGACGAGAATCTGGCAGGCCTCGCCAAATTCCAGTTGGCCGAGGTCTATCTACAGGAAAATAAGGGTTCGCAGGCAGTGGACCTATACAAACAATTGTCGGATAAGCCCAGCCTATTTGTTCCCAAGCCCATGGCCATGCTGGCCCTCGCGGATTATTACCGCAAGACCGATCCCGCGCAGGCCACGAAACTCTACAACCAGGTCAAGCAGGAATTCCCCGACGCGGCCCAGGAAGCGGATCAGGGTTTAGAGCTTGCTCAACGCAAAGACCTAGAAGTTTTCTCATAAAGAATCTTTGTGGGTCGCGGCTTCACAGGCTGCGGAAAAAATGTCTTGTTTTGTCATTCTGAGCGAAGCGAAGAATCTCTCTTCGATTTAAGTATAAGAAAAGAAACAAGGAGAGATTCTTCGCTTCGCTCAGAATGACAGCGCTTTGAGTTTTCCCGCAGCCTGCTCAACCGCAACATCCAAAGGCCAGAAAGACTTGGGCTTTAGCCCCTGAAGTTCGATCAAACTCGTTTCGCTGCCATTTTATAAGCTGACATCTCACCAAAACGAATTCATCTTTATCATTGACGGTTGTAATTTTCACCTCTCGTCAAGAGTAAGACTTTATCTTTCTGCGCCCGAAAATGGACGGACGCGCAAGAACAGGGCCACCCCTGCGGGGTGCGAGCCGTACACCGGTTTCAGATTTTCCCCCACGCCATAGACAGTTGCTTGCGCGCCGATGGCCGTGGCAACGTGCGGTATCAAGTCGAAATCGCGATCGTAGCCCAGCGTGTAGGCCTGGACTCGCCCGATCGGCTGCTCTTGGAAATTGGGAGGAAGCGCGTTCTCGCCGAGAAGCAGCTCGTTTGAGCGGTCCACGTTTTCGATGCGCGTCCAGGCATGATTGCGCGTGAGGAAGCGCAGCGTCGATTCGAGTGCATAGCTGTTGAAAATGGAATTGTCTTCAAGTGACCTCGTGCGACCCCAAATTAGCGAACTGGCCCAATTGCCGTTGTGGAGCGGGCGGTTATACATGGCCGACGCCGTCATGCGCTCCTGGTTTTCATTGGGAAAGAGGGCTTCCGGACTCGCGATGCGGGCGTACGAATACTGCCCGCTCCAATTTTTTCCCAGCTGGAGCGTCAGCCGGGTGGACCACGAATCGATTTTTCCCTGGCTGATGTTCCAGCGATTTTCGTTCGGTTCGCGTCCATGAAAGCCGGACGCCTCGATCCGCGCCAAGCGATAGGTCACGCCCACAGTCGCCACGTCCTCCGCGATGTGTGTCGAGTCTTCCTGATGATGGCCGAGCGCGGCCAGAGGATCTTCCGAAGCGGACGCCCGGTGCGGGTAAGCGATCGGCCCGATGGCCGGATCGCCAATGGGTGCGGCATAAAAAGAGAGCAGCCCGTTCTTCCCTAACTTCAAATCGTAGAGCGCGGCAATCTCCATGAAAAAATTATGCGGATGCTGCCCGTCGGCAATGGGCTTCCCAAAAGCAGTTTCACCCAGTTGAAAAAGCAGCGGGTACTGGCGCCCCGTGATTGTGGCGGGTTCTAGGCTCAGCATCGCTCGCGCCGTAAACACGCCCGGCCCGAGGGGTCGCTGCGCCATGCCCATGAACCAGTTGGTCGAGAAAAATTTGTCCCCGCCGCGCGGGCTCGATTGCTGCTCGTCCAGCACGAACACATTTGCGTGAAACATCAAGGTCCATTTGCCTTTCTTCGTCATCAGCATTGGGACCGGAGTGGAATCGGGCTCGGCGCTCGTGCCCGATCCGGAGTGGCGGACGATTTCCTGCGGGAATGTTTCCGGATGCATCGTCATCAAATCGGTTCCACCCATGTTCATTCCCTGCATTTGCGTGACGTCCATTCCGGGCATGCCTTGCATGCCGTCGTCTTTCTTGCCGTCTTGCTGCGCTCCGGCGAGCGCCGGAATTGCCAGAAATAGTGCAAACGTAGCGATCCACTGCCGCATAGAAAATATCTCCCGAGGTTGTCTCCTCTTGCATCGACGCAATTGGTTTCACCACGCTAAATGCCTCGCCTTCGCGAGGAAAAGGCCTTCAACACAGAGGACACCGAGATCACAGAGAAATACTGAGAGGAAAAATCGAGAGGGTTCTAGATGCGCAGACTTAGATGGAGGGGACTTCCGTCACAGGAATAGTGGTATTCAATGTCGTCCCGCGCGTCGCGAAATAACGTCAGCGCACCATCGGGCCGCGCAATTTCGGTAACAGCCGAAATGGAATGAAAATGAGAATCACCGGAACGGCTCGTCTTTGAGAAAACGGCGGAGCCGTTATCGCAAGACTGCCTTTCGCACGGCCCCATTTCGCCGATGGACGGGTGACTCGCTTTCAACCGCGAAATCGCAGGAACCGCCTGTTGGCCTTCGCTAATGGCCATTCCCGGCATTGTCATTCCGGCCATGGCCATGCCGTCCATGTTCATGCCGCCAGGCGCCAGGTCTTGGGATTCGGTTTGCTTCGCGTGGCAATCCGAACTCATTGAAGCGAAAGTGCAGGAGACATCGCACGCCGCGGCCAGCGAAGTCACAGACAGCAACAGCGCTCCGATCGAGCCCGCGAATATGCGCCTGATCATCATCCCAAGTTCGATGCTACGACAAAGCGATCCGTTGTTTCAACCTCGAGAGAATAGGTAAGCTGCGGTGGAAAGTTCGGCAAAACGCTTACTGCTCGGAAGGTCTTACTTTACGGTGTTGTTTTCCGTGCAGACGTACTCCTGAATCTGCCAGTCCGGTTTCAGTACAAAGGTTCTCCGCGTTGTCCAGGGTTTCGTGTACGCTTTCGGATCGTCGATGGTGTACTCGTCCACCAAAGTGTCGTGGTCCACGCGGCGCAGGCGTTCGACAACGTGAAGGGCATCCGAGTGCGGCAGACCCATCGGATCGAGCCAGGTCTTGTCATTAAACCCGATCGTGTCGATGACCAGCGTGTCCCCTTCAAATTTCCCAATCGCGTTGCCCATGTAGGTCGGTTCGAGATCCTTCGGATGTCTCCGCCCGTCCGTAAAAATTTGTCGGATCAAGGATTGGTACTCGAAAATCATGATCACCCTGTCGCGCGCCTGCACGATCTCCCACGGAAATGGCTGAAGCATCTCCCTGGGTATCCCTGGCGGAATGCATCGTTCTGTCGGGTCGGGCCCGGAATCGGGATCCTGGTGCAATTTTTCCGACTGCCGCTCCTTGAATTTTGCCTCCGCCCAAGGCTGAAAGGGAGGATCTTCTTTGGGAAGGATGTTTCTGTGATATTCGTCGATAAACCAGACGCCGGAAAAGTCCGGTGCAGCGGAGACAGCCCGTGCATTCGCAGTTCCTGCGTGCGGCGTTGTCTGAGCGAAAATAACGAGGGGCAAAGCAAAAGCCGCCCCCACGAGAACCCAGCTGATGGATTGATTTCGCACCTTGGACCCGCTCCCCGTTTCCATCCCAATTCGGATTACTTGAATCCCTGCCCGTCGTACTTTTGGCCGTTCGACAGGGTGAGGCTGATGAGGCGCATGATTTTTGATCCGTTTTTGGCAGGAGCACCATTCACCACCAGTTGGTCTCCCGCCTTGATCATTTCTTTCTTCCAACCCACCCGGAACAGCATGTTGGGACTGTTGCCTTCGACGCGCCACTCCTCGACGCTGCCGTTGTCGTCCTTTACATCGAGGAAAATGAACACGTGAGGATTGGTCCATTCCACATTGCTTACCACGCCCTTCATGTTGACCGGATGCTCCATGTCGTACGACGAGCTCGAATGGTGAGCGAAGAGCGGCCGCGAAACCAAAATCGCAAATGTGAAAAGGAGGAAAGCGACTCCGAGCCTGTTTTTCATGGCCACACCTTGTGATTCGATGATCGAAACTCTCCCGTCTAAATGTTGTGCTCAGCGTTTACTATACACCGGCCAGAGAAGAGAATTCACCGCGCAATTATCGCTTACGTTGGCCTGTTGGCAAATTCATTGTTTCCAAGGCAAGAGAATCGTACGATGCACCAGCAAAGGATGAAACTCGGAAATGTAGATTGGGGATATCGATCCAATGGAATCAGTGCGGCCCGAGTGAAAGCCGAAGAGGAGGATGATTATGGACGCGAAGCGGAATCGGGCGCGGGAATCACGCGTTTGTCCTGGCGCGGAAAGAAAAGCCCGCCACTATTTGTTGTCTGTGAGCGCAGGTATCGTTTTGGCGGTCGTAGTGGCGTTCACGATTGCTGGCTCGCGCCGAGCTTCCGCCGCTCCTCCCCTTCCAGCCGCCAACGTTGAAGTGCCGAAGTTCGTTGTCGATCCATCCTGGCCACATATCCCGAACGGTTGGACGCTCGGCCAAGTGTCCAGCGCGGCGGCCGACGCCGATGGCAACATCTGGATCATTCATCGCTCGCGAACCGTGAAGCCCGGAGTGAAGACCGGTCCGCCGGTGATGGAGTTCGATCCCGCAGGCAACTACATTCAGGGCTGGGGCGGTCAGTCGGGGGACGGCTACACCTGGCCTTCAACCGAGCACGGAATCACCGTGGACTACAAAGGAAACGTCTGGATCAGCGGCAATGGGAATGACGATCAGATCCTGAAGTTCACGAAAGACGGCAAATTTCTCATGCAGATCGGCCACGCCGCGCAAAAGAAGACCAACGCGGATACCACCAGCCTCTGGAAGCCCGCAGACGTTTTCGTCTACCCCAAGACCAACGAAATCTTCGTTGCCGACGGCTACGGCAACAAACGCGTCATCGTGTTCGATGCGGACACAGGCGCGTACAAGCGCATGTGGGGCGCCTTCGGCAACACTCCGATGGACGATCCCCCGCGCCCGCCCGCTTTGACCGGAGAGGCCGCAAAAGCAGCAGCGGAGGAAGAAGAAGCCACGCGCACCCTGGCCACAGGCTTTGATCCCAAAGACCCGGGGCCGTCGCAATTTGTGCCGCCCGTGCACGGCGTCAAAGTTTCGAACGACGGCCTCGTGTATGTCGCCGATCGCGGCGGCAAGCGCGTGCAAATCTTCACGACCGATGGAAAATACATCACCCAGGTATGGATCGATCGCTGGTGCCTGGTCGTCGGAGGCGGGTGCAACAACGGCAACACAGCCGCGAGCGTGGCCTTCTCGGCCGACCCGGCGCAGCGCTTCCTGTACGTGGCGAGCCGGAGTCCCGCGCGAATCTGGGTGTTCGACCGCAAGACGCTGCAGCCCCTGGACTCGTTCGGCCGGCCCGGTATTGCACCAGGCGAGTTCGACGTGCTCCATCACATGACCACCGACAATAAAGGCAACCTCTACAGTTCGGAAGTGGAGGACGGCAGGCGAGTCCAAAAATTCGTGTTCAAAGGGCTGGTGACAATGCCTATGCCCGCGAACGGAGCAAATTAATCTCACTTAACAGGCTGCGGAAAAAATGTCTTGTTTTGTCATTCTGAGCGAAGCGAAGAATCTCTCTTCGATTTAAGTACAAGAAAAGAAACAAGGAGAGATTCTTCGCTTCGCTCAGAATGACAGCGCTTTGAGTTTTTCCGCAGCCTGATAAGAAGGTGCTGTAGTACGCAGTACTACACGATTATATACTTCACTAAAGCCGAGGCCATCCGTTGAATCTGCGCGAATTTTGGGGTACGTTTCACCCGCTCGGGTTTGACCGGGGGATTTTTGGCGTGCTCAAAGGCTATCTAGACGAGAGCGTGAGTGGCAACAAATCGGTATTCGGGTTTTCGTGTGTCTTTTCAGACGGTTCAACGTGGGAGAGACTGGAAAAGGATTGGATTGCGGTCCTGGCCGAGAAAAATAGAGACTTGGTGGCGTCTGGCCGACCACCCATATCCCGGTATCACGCAAGCGAGTGCAGCACGAATACGGGAGAGTTTGAAACTTGGTCCCCCGACAATCACTATGCGGAGTCAACGGAGTTTTTTAAAAAACTCTTGGCGGTCCTAAAAACTTATCCGATGAATGGTATTGGATACACTATTTATACCGACGATCTCCGAGCGGAAATTCCCGAATCGGTCAGCAAAGAGGAAGGATACGGATACGCCATAATCTTGCAGTACATAATGCGAACAATTGGCAGTTTTATGATTGGCGGCCAAAATGCGACCGATAGGATTGTTCTTTTTAACGACCGCTGTGATTACGATTCAGTATTGCTTCAGACCTTCAAGATGATGATTGAGAGGGGCGATTTTTCAGAAAGAGGTGTTTTTACATCTCTCACTTCAACGGGCTGGGAAGATTGTATATCTCTTCAGCCTGCCGACTTGATTGCTTATGAAAACATGAAGGAAAGCGAAAAACATCTCAACAACCGACTTTGCAGAAGGAAAAGTTTAACAGCGATTTTAGAATTGGATAATTTTGGCGGAAAGCTAGAACATTTGGATAGGGGCACGATAAGAGACCTAAAACAGTACGTCAAGGATGACGCTGCGACTCGGGGAATCATAGATGTAATCTGGGAACAGAAAAGAAAATGACGCGGTTTAGGCCGTCAGTTTCTCAAACGTAAGCGTTGGTGTCGTAATCATCTGTTTCAGCGTATCCAAAAACAAGTTCTTATCCTTGCGCCGATTGAATCTGAACTCCATCTCCTCAAGATAGGCACTCAAATGCTTGCCGCTCAAATGATGCCAAGTTCCGACAATTCCTCGTTTGAATAACGAGAAAGCGTTTTCAACAGTATTTGTGTGTGCGTCTCCCGCGACGTAGACCTTATGGCTGTGCGTAACGGTTTGGTGTTTGCTGCCGTGAATACCAGCACGAATCATGGCTTTGGGATACGCCGATGCGTCATCCGTCATAACGAAGTCCACGTCTTTGCTGATATTTTCTTTAATGTATTTCGCAAGGGTTTTAGCCTTGTTGTTTTTTACGTGGAATAATCGAAGATCGCCGTTACGTTTGCGAATGCCAATTACGATCTCTTTATTGTGATTGAATCCAGCACCAGCGCCGCGTTGAAAACCGCCAACGAACATCTCATCCATCTCAACCGTGCCGTCTAGTAGCGGTTTGTCCGCTTCTTTCATAGCAGCCCGGATACGATGGCAGAGATACCACGCGGTTTTGTAGGATACGCCGATGGTACGTTGGACTTGGCAGGCCGAAATACCTTTCTTGGCTTCGCAAAGCAACAATGTAGCCATGAACCATTTGGTCAGTGGTAGGTGACTATCGTTAAAGATCGTGCCAGCGGTAACAGAAAACTGGTAGTCACAGGATTTGCAATAGAACAGTTCTTTCTCGGTCTCCAGGTCAACAGCACCTTGATTGCAGCGTGGGCAGGTAGCGCCATTAGGCCAGCGAAGTCGGCGCAACAGTTCGCGGCAACGATCTTCTGTGGTAAACTGTGTTGATACGTCTGCTAGGTTCATATAGACCTCGAATATGGATAAAAAGAAGCGCGAAGAACTCCGAAAGATACCGACTGACGCACTACTTGCGTCCATTGAGAAAGACCTGAAACAAGTTTTGAACGATAAGCCTGTTGCCGTTCCCGCCCGTCAAACCAAGAAAGCCTAGATAGATTCAGGATATTCATATGTCTACTGTTCCGGTTTCTTCCCTTGGAGATACGGAGTCTTCTGCTTCGTTTGTTCCTTCTCAGACCTTCGTCGAATTGTGTTCCCGGCTTCAGAAAGTACGCGAGATCGGCCGTCGGAACGATGCCGCGATAAAAGTTCTTTTAGACGTTCTCGGTCTGCCCGAGGCAGTTCCGGCTTTTCAAGAACCTCCGCTAGAATTTCACGAATATTTTCGATGGAAGAACTCAGGCGGTCTATCTCGCTGATTGTGTTACCTAGGATGATCTCTATTTCTTCGTTTGTCATAGCGACCTCCAATAAACAAAGTCTACTAGGATGACGAACTTTTGTCAAGTATATAATCGTGCAGTACTAGGTCAATTCGCCGCACTTTCGCCTCAAGGGGCTGTCTGACAATCTTCGGCGTCCCGACATACCACTTATTGGCATTTGACTGAACGGACCATTGCGATTTCTCCGTGTCTGAAGCCTCTTCTCGCCGGGAATACGCCACTAAGTCCTTATATTTCTTTGGAATACGACATCTGTGCCGGACACGTTACCTGTCCTTCTTCGGATGGCCCACAGGTTGCCTCTTAGTCTGTGGGGACTGGCCCAGGCATAGCGAGCAAAATGGCCGCATGAGCTGGGGAGTCGGGAGGATCGGTAAATGATTCGCAAGTTACTCATCACGGGATTCGCGTTCCTGAGCGCCATCCCTGTGTTTGCCAACACCACAAAATTTGAAACAGGTCAAATCGCCACGGGGCCGGAGAAGCCAGTCGCGCTCCGCCTTATGAGCGACAGGGAATTCTCGACCTTTCTCACGCGCTTGGATTCGGATCTGCTTCGCTCGCAGTTGCAAATGAAAAAGATGGACGTGAAATCCTTGAGCCTCGATCTTCAGGAGAAGCAGGAACTGGAGAGAAGCTACAGCCGGTG
Organism: uncultured Acidobacteriota bacterium; assembly: GCA_963832265.1. Taxonomy (GTDB): domain Bacteria; phylum Acidobacteriota; class Terriglobia; order Acidiferrales; family UBA7541; genus Palsa-360. The sequence goes on along the minus strand of CAWHTN010000017.1, from coordinate 235,944 downwards.
TCTGCAATCGCTCGATGACACCCGCGATGAAATTCAAAAACTCTCGCAGAAACAGACGCTCAAACTCGACTTATTCCTTTTGATCGACTTGAACGAACTGGCTCGCAACCTGGATGCACTGGACGAGAGTCTGATGAATCCTGTGGCCGTTAACGGAACGAGCGGGTCCCAGAAGTCGCTGGGTTATGCCAGAGAAGTTCTGGGCATCGATGGCGCGCTGGCAACCCAGATTTCCGCCTTTCAACATCACTTCATCGCGTTTACCGGAGTCATCGACGCGACCCTCGATCAGCCTGAACCGGCTGAGTCTCCACTGCCTACTCAGAAGTAACACCGGCAAAATCGCCTGCGACGATTTGGCATCACTCGCGCCGTGACATAGAATCGTGCCATGGCACTGGCCTCCTATGCGATGGATGCAGCGAAATCGTGCGGCAGGCGTTATCCCGAACCGCCTCATCCATACCGCAACGATTACGCGCGCGACCGCGACCGCGTGATCCATTCGCGGGCCTTTCGGCGCCTCGAAGCAAAAACGCAAGTCTTCACCACGCGCTATTCCGATCATTTCCGCAACCGCCTCACGCACACGCTGGAGGTCGCGCAGATTGCGCGCACCGTTGCCGGAGCGCTGCAACTCAACGCCGATCTCGCCGAAGCCCTGGCCCTGGTGCATGACATCGGGCACCCGCCCTTCGGCCACGCGGGAGAGCGCAAGCTCGATGAATTACTGCGCCCGCATGGGGACAGCTTCGATCACAATTTGCAGGCGCTGCGGATCGTCGAACAATTCGAGCAGCGCTATCTGGATTTTCCCGGCCTCAATCTGACGTTTGAAGTCCGCGAAGGCATCGTCAAACATTCGCGCGATTACGACGCGGCGCAATATCCCGCGCTCTCGGAATATTTGCTCGACCAGCGCCCGCCCATCGAAGCGCAACTGATCGATTTCGTCGACGAGATCGCGTACAACACCGCCGACCTCGACGACGGCTACGAAGCGCATGTGCTGGACATCGAAATGATTTGCGCCGAGGTGCCGCTGTTCGCCGGATTTTATGAAGAAGTCGAGCGCAGCCACCCTCATGGCCTCGAGAAATTGAAATTCAACGAAGCCGCCAAGCGCCTGCTCGATTATCTGGCAACCGGCCTGATCGAGAACACGCGATCCGTCGTCGCAGCGTCGGGCGTGCAATGCGTCGAAGACGTCCGTCACGCGCCGCGCCGGCTCGCAGGCTTCAGCGCATCCATGGCCGCGGAAAACGCGGTCCTAAAAAAATTCCTTCTCGCGCGCCTCTATAACAATCCCGCAATCGTCGGCGATCGAGAACATTCAGTAGAAGCCCTCACCCAACTTTTCGATTTTTACGTTGAGCATCCCGCCGCGATGCCCAAGGCCTACGCCGAACTCGCGCAACGCGCGCCCGAGTATCGAGTCGTATGCGACTACATCGCCGGCATGACCGATCATTTCCTGCTTCGCCAGTACACGGAATTGCTAGGCACAGGCTCGGCACGATCCGCGTAGGACAGGCTTCACAGGCTGCGGAGAAAAGCCCCACGCTTTTTGTCATTCCGAGCGAAGCGAGGAATCTCTCTTTCGTTTCATGGTGTTAAATCGAAGAGAGATTCCTCGCTTCGCTCGGAATGACAAAGTAAACTTCTTTTTCCACAGCCTTTGAGGCCTGTCGCGATTTGGTTCGCGGTGCTCGCTTCCCTGCGACAGACTGAAGTCTGTCCTACACGTACCTGTTTCGAACCACTTGCAACGAACCGCGCAGTGCCTTCCTTGACATCACTCGGGCGGGACATATAATGGGTTTTGGGGAGAGTATCAGGGAACCCCACTCAAGCGGTGAATACCGATGTTCCTAGACGTAAATGAGCTGGCCGTCCGCAAAATCCGTATCCGGAAAAGCTATGCCCCGGGAACGGTTGACTACCGCACCGGCGACTTCCGCCAGGCGGAACCTCTCGAGGTCCGCGCGACCGCCGAACTCGTGGAAGGGCAGATCCGCGTCACAGGCGAGCTGCATACCCGTCTGGAGATGGTGTGCGCGCGGTGCCTCGAACCCGTCCATGAGGATATTGCCCGTGAATTTGACCTCTTTTATAAGCCTCTCGCGACCATGACCAAGGAAGAAGAGGAGCGTCTGAAGCTTGACGACACCGAAATCGCGTTCTTCGAGGGCCAAGGAATGTTCCTGGCCGATGTTCTGGCCGAGCAGGTTCTTCTGGCATTGCCGATGAAGGCGATCTGCCGCAGCGATTGCCGCGGGCTGTGTCCCCAGTGCGGAGTGAATTTGAATAACGAGGAATGCCGCTGTGAAAGTCACGCAGTCGATCCACGCACAGCGCCTCTGGCGCGTCTGAAACAGGACTGGTTCAAAAAGCAATAGGAATCCCAGGCGAAACACCATAGAATGCCTCATGCAATTTGGGGCCAAGAGAAGGAGTTTGTATGCCCAATCCAAAACGGCGTCATTCCCACGCGCGAAAGAACAAGCGGCGCGCTCATGATTTTCTGACGGCTCCGGCCCTCGCCAAGTGCCCCAACTGTCATGAAATGAAACAGCCTCACCAGGCTTGCCCGCAATGTGGCTATTATAAAGGCCGGGAAGTCGTGGACACCGGGACCTGACGCCCGGAAGTGTACGGCCTTTGCGCGGTTCCCCTACCGGAGTTGGAATGATCACCATAGCCGTAGATGCGATGGGTGGAGACCATGCGCCGCGTCCTGAAGTCGAGGGCGCTGTGCAGGCCGCGCGGGAGTTGGGCGTTCGAATCCTTCTCGTTGGCCTTGCCCCTGAGCTGAAGAAGGAGCTGGCGAAGCACCCGCATCGAGGGTTGCCCATCGAGATTGTTCCGGCAACCGAAGTCATCACCATGGATGACTCGCCCACGCAGGCTTTCCGGAAGAAAAAAGATAGTTCGGCGCACGTCGCGACTAAGCTCGTGCGCGGCGGACAGGCCGATGCCCTGGTCAGCGCGGGGAACACTGGCGCGGTGATGGCTGTTGCGCGATTTGGGCTTGGTACGCTGTCTTCGGTGGACCGGGTAGCGCTTGCGGCGCCATTTCCGACTTCCCGCGGCGGGACAGCGGTTTTGCTCGACGTGGGCGCCAACGTGGATTCCAAGCCCGCGCATCTCGTCCAATTTGCCGTGATGGGGGAGATTTACTACCGGGCAATTTTTGGAACGCGCCGGCCGAAAGTGGCGCTGCTATCGATTGGCGAGGAAGAATCGAAGGGCAACGAGTTGACGCGCGAAGCGTACAGCCGCTTGAAGCTCTCCACGTTGAATTTTACGGGGAATGTCGAAGGGCGCGACATTTTCAACGGCTCCGTGGACGTCATCGTTTGCGACGGATTCATCGGGAACATCGCCTTGAAGATCAGCGAAGGTGTCGCGCAGCATATTGCGTCGATGCTGAAGGAAGCGCTGCAGAGCACCATCAGTTCTCAAGTCGGGTACGTGCTCTCGCGCAAGGCCTATAAGAGCTTTCGAAAGAAAATTGACTACTCGGAATACGGCGGCGCTCCTTTGCTGGGTGTGAAGGGCGTGACCGTGATCGGGCACGGGAGTTCGAATCCCCTGGCGATTAAAAATGCCATCCGGGTGGCGACGGAATTAGTGCGGGGCGGAGTCAACGAGAGAATCGAGCAAGAGCTTGCCACGATTCCTGTCCCTGTGGAAGCATAAGCGACGAAACGGCGGTTCATTTAATGGGAAAATTGGCGTTTTTGTTTCCGGGGCAAGGTTCACAATACCCCGGCATGGGCAAGGAACTAGCCGGTAACCATCCGGTGGCCCGGAGTGTGTTTGACGAGGCGGACAAAGCCCTGGGATTCTCGGTCTCCGATTTGTGTTTCAACGGCAGTGAAGAGGCGCTGAAGCTGACGGCGAACACGCAGCCCGCGATTTTGACCGCCTCCGTGGCGACGTATCGTGTGCTCGCGCAGAATGGAGTTCAGCCGGCCTTTGTTGCGGGGCATAGTTTGGGTGAATATTCCGCGCTGGTTGCGGCTGGCGGGCTGGAATTTGCCGACGCGGTGCGCCTCGTGCGGCGTCGCGGGGAATACATGCAATCGGCCGTGCCCGAAGGCGTTGGCGCAATGGCGGCAATTTTAGGATTGGCTCCCGCGCAGGTCGCGGGAATTTGCCGGCAGGCGGCCGACGGACAAGTCGTGGCGCCGGCCAATCTGAATTCTCCCGAGCAGACTGTAATTTCCGGCCATGCCGAGGCGGTGAAGCGCGCCGTGGAACTCGCATCGGCGGGCGGCGCAAAGCGCGCCGTCATGCTTCCGGTTTCCGCTCCTTTTCATAGCTCGCTGATGAAGCCGGCGGCGGAGCGGCTCGAAGCCGATCTGCGTGCGACGGCGTTCCACAACTTGCGCGTGCCCTTGGTGAACAATGCCGACGCCGAACTCACAACCAGCGGCGATGAGGCGCGGGAGTCGCTGGTCCGCCAGGTCACTCTGCCCGTGCGCTGGGAAGAATCCGTGCGCGAGCTGATCGACCAGGGCGTCAACACGTTTGTCGAAGTGGGGCCCGGGCGCGTGCTCACGGGGCTGCTGCGGCAGATTGACCGGTCGATCCACGTATTCAACGTGGAGGATGAAAAATCCCTGCGCTCGACGCTGGAAAAACTCGCGCAAGCGCAGTCCGAATCCGCGGAGGCGTAGTAAGTAGCACAGACTTCAGTCTGTGGGGTTCCATTGAGTCTAGGCTGGCGGGGCGGGTCGATCTCGCGAACGAAACCCCACAGACTGAAGTCTGTGCTACTAAAAAAAATCCCATGTTCAGCCTGAAAGATCGAGTCGCTCTGGTGACCGGCGCGTCGCAAGGAATCGGGCGCGCCACGGCGCTCGCATTGGCGCAGGCGGGCGCGCGCGTGGCCGCAGCGGCGCGCAACGCCGACAAATTGGCGGGCGTCGTTGCTGAAATTGCCGCAGCCGGCGGCGAAGGTCTGGCCGTGGCGATGGATGTGGCCGACGCCGAACAGGTGAAGTCCGGATTCCGCCAAGCCCTCGAAAAATTCGGCAAGATTGACATTCTGGTAAATAACGCCGCCATTACCCGGGACGGCCTGGCCGTGCGCATGAAAGCGGAAGACTGGGACGCCGTCCTGCGCACGAACTTGACCGGCGCGCACCTGTGCGCACAGCAGGCCATGTCCGTCATGATGCGCGCCCGGTATGGCCGCATCATCAACGTGACGTCAGTGGTGGCCGAGACGGGGAATCCGGGGCAGGTGAATTACGTTGCCGCCAAGGCCGGCCTCATCGGCTTGACGCGCGCTCTGGCTCTGGAAATCGCTTCGCGCAATATCACGGTAAACGCCGTTGCGCCAGGCTTCGTCGTTTCCCCGATGACCGACCCGCTGCCGCAAAACGTAAAAGACGCACTGCTCGCACGAATACCGCTCGGCCGCATGGGATGCGACGCGGAAGTCGCCGCGGCCGTCGTGTTTCTGGCAAGCGAAGAAGCGGGCTACATCACCGGCGCCGTGCTGGATGTCAACGGCGGCTTGCGGATGGGATAGAAAACCTGCGTGATCGTCGCCATACGATAAGTGCGTCAGTTTGAATTGTGGATGCGGCGAAAAGCTGCCCGCCCTAAAAGCGGGCGGCCTCTACAAAACCACCCGGACCTCTGCGTTACGATTTTGTAGAGGCTTCTCCGTCCCGCGCCCTTCGGGACGGAGAGGGCATGGTTCCTTTTAGATTGAGTCACTTCGGAAATTTCGGTCACGTTTACAAATTCTGGAGATTTCGATGAGATTCCTTGCAGCGGTTCTTCTCGCGGGCCTCTTCGCTCCGGTTGCCTATTGTCAGACAGACTGGCCGGCGTACGGTTACGATCAGTCCGGCCAGCGTTTCTCCCCGCTGAAGCAGATCGATACCGCGAACGTGTCGAAACTTAGGAAAGCCTGGCAGTACGGCGTTACTTCCGATGCCGCCAATGCCGCGACGCAAGGCCCACCCGCAACAGAGGCCGTGCCGATCATGGTCGACGGAATGCTGTACACCCCAACCGTCAATCATGCCATCGTTGCGCTGGAACCCGAGAGCGGCGAGGAAATCTGGAAATATGATCTGAGCAAGGCGAACGCCACGCTTCGTGGCCTTACCTATTGGCCGGGGGATAAAGACAATCCGCCTGCGATCCTCGCGGGGACGAGCGAAGGACGTTTGATCGCCCTCAACGCCAGGACTGGGAAACTCGTTCCGGGGTTCGGCAAGGAAGGTGTTGTCGACTTACGAAGCGGTGTGACTGAGAAATTCCCCACCGCGCCCTATCACATGAGTTCCCCCGGAGTTATCTATAACAACCTGATCGTCACGGGAGCGCAAGGGAAGGAAGACGACCCCGACGGTCCCGCAATGGATGTTCGCGCCTGGGATCTACGCACTGGCAAGTTAGTGTGGACCTTCCACACCATCCCTCATCCCGGCGAGGCTGGGTATGAAACCTGGCCAAAGGACAATTGGCTGGCCGCCGGATCGCCTGCCAACTGGGGCGCAGCCACCGTGGATACGCAGCGTGGCCTGATTTTTTTGCCGATCGGCCAACCCGCTGCTCAATATTACGGAGGCGCGCGGCACGGGCAGAATTTATTCTCTTCTTCGATCGTGGCTTTGGATGCCAATACCGGAAAGGTGCGTTGGTATTTCCAGCTAACGCATCATGACATGTGGGATTACGACGCCGAGGCGGCCCCATCGCTGATGGAGGTGATTCGCGACGGAAAGAAAATCCCAGTGGTCGTGGCTCTCTCAAAACCGGGACTGATGTTTTTCCTGAATCGTGAGACAGGTAAATCCGTCTATCCGTGGGAAGAGCGGCCTGTGCCGCAGAGCGATGTCCCCGGCGAGCAGAGCTCGCCAACACAGCCGTTTCCTGTGAAACCTCCGCCGCTTGCGCGACAGGGAATGAAACCCGATGAGGTCTTTACGGGCGAGCCCGAGCATGAAAAGTTTTGCAGGGATCTGGTAGCGCAGATTGGCGGCATTCACAACGAGGGTGCTTACACCCCTTATAGCAGCAAGGAAATCAGGGTCATTTTCCCAGGACAGCAGGGTGGTCCCAATTATGGCGGCGTCTCCGTGGACCCCACGCTGGGATATGTGTTCGTAAACTCGCGCAACGTCGGGGGCATGGGCCGTCTGGATAAGACCCCCGACGGCGATCAAGTCGCATACCGCCGCTTCAGCCCCCTCGGGAAAGGTTCGTTCAACGCGCGCTTCTGGGACCCCGACACGGAGATGCCCTGCCAGCAACCGCCATGGGCTGAGCTAATGGCCGTAAATGCCAACACGGGCGATATTGCCTGGCGCGTTCCCCTCGGCACGAGCGACGAACTGGAGGCCAAGGGGATTCATAACACAGGAGCCTTCGGGCAAGGCGGTTCCATCGCCACCGCCGGCGGACTCGTTTTCATCGCGGGGACCATCGACAAGCGCATCCGAGGGTTCGAATCACGTTCAGGCAAGCTGCTCTGGGAAGCCAAGCTCGACGCGGAAGGCCACACGAACCCAATGACCTACATGGGACGCAATGGAAAGCAGTACGTGGTGATCGTAACCTCGGGCATCAACGCGTTTGCTTTGCCGTGAAATCCTATGCACAATCAATCGACGGCCAAGGCGCAGGGGGAGGGGGCTGCGGAACGACTTCTTGAGTATCTCATTTGCCCCCGCATTAACAGAGTTAGGTTGACCTTGGGCTAGACCGTACATAGAATGTCGCGTGCTCAAAATCAACACCCATAGCAGTGAAAGAACGAGCCGCACGAAGCCGGACATAGCGCTTATCGGAGGCAAAACAGAATGGCCAGTGTCGATGAACGGGTAAAACAGATTATCGTGGAACAGCTTGGAGTGGATGAAGGCGAGGTCACCGCCACCGCTTCCTTTGTGGACGATCTGGGTGCGGATTCCCTGGACACGGTCGAATTGGTGATGGCCTTTGAAGAGGCCTTTGGGATTGAAATTCCCGACGAAGACGCGGAAAAGATCGCCACCGTCAAGGACGCAGTGGACTACATCACAAAGCACGGCAAGAAGTAGTTCAGAGGCCGCTGCAAAACCACCAGGAGAGAGTTGATCAAGTGAGCCGCCGGGTTGTAGTAACGGGTGTCGGACTGGTCTGCGGTCTGGGAATCGGCACCGATGAGGTTTGGAAAAATCTCCTGGCGGGAAAGAGCGGCGTCCGCACGATCACGCATTTCGATGCCGCCGCATTCGATTGCACCATCGCCGGGGAAGTCCGCGACTTTGAACCTCTCCATTGGGCCGAGAAAAAAGAGCTGAAGAAAATCGCCCGGTTCATCCAGCTTGCCCTGGCCGCCACGGATTTCGCCATGCGCATGTCGGAGCTGAAAATCACTCCGGATATCGCGGAGTTGACCGGCGTGTATGTAGCCAGCGGAATCGGCGGATTCGACGTGATCGAACGCGAGCACTCGAAGCTGCTGCATGGCGGTCCCGGACGCATCTCCCCGTTTTTCATTCCCGCGGCGATTATCAACCTGGCTTCTGGGCACATTTCCATCCGCTACGGAGCGAAGGGGCCGAACTCGGCGACGGCGACGGCGTGCTCGGCGTCCGCGCACGCGGTGGGAGATTCCTTCCGCATGATCCAGCACGGGGACGCGGAAGTCATGATTTGCGGCGGCGCCGAAGCGGCCATCACGCCGATGGGCGTGGGCGGATTCGCCGCAATGAAAGCGCTTTCGACGCGCAACAATGAGCCGGAACGCGCCAGCCGCCCGTTTGACGCCGACCGCGACGGCTTCGTGATTGGCGAGGGCGCGGGAATTCTGATCCTGGAGTCGCTCGAATACGCCGAGCGGCGCGGCGCGAAAATTGTTGGCGAGATTGTGGGCTATGGAATGTCGGGCGACGCGTATCACATTACCGCGCCCGAGGGGAACGGCGACGGCGCCTACCGCGTCATGCGCGCGGCGATTCGCGACGCGCGGCTCGAGCCGACCCAGATCGATTACGTCAACGCTCACGGCACATCGACGCCGCTCGGCGACGCCATCGAGACCAAGGCCATGAAGCGCGTGTTCGGCGAACACACCAAAAAGATTGCCGTCAGCTCGACCAAGTCCATGACCGGCCATCTCCTCGGTGGCGCGGGCGGCCTCGAAGCCGGCATCAGCGTCCTGGCGCTGCGCGATCAGGTGCTGCCGCCCACGATCAATCAGGAGACGCCGGACCCGGAATGCGATCTCGACTACATCCCGAATCACATGCGCAAGGCTGCCGTCGAGCATGCGCTTTCGAATTCATTCGGCTTTGGCGGCACCAACGCCGCGTTGCTGTTCAAGCGCTGGAATTCCCGGTAGTTTTTGTTTCATGTAGCGCCCGCCTTCAGGCGGGCATCGTGGATCCGAGCAAATGCCCGCCTGAAGGCGGCCGCTACAAAACTGTTGTGAGGTACGGATGAAGATTGTCGTCTGCATCAAGCAAGTACCCGCCAAGGACGCGCCCCTGGCCATCACCGACGCAAGCTGGATCCGCGAAACCGATATTGGATTTGAGATGAACGAGCCGGATAGTTACGCGCTCGAGGAAGCCTTGCGCCTGAAAGAAAAGCACACCGGCGAAGTGATCGCCGTGTCGATGGGTCCGGAACGCGTGAAGCAGACGATCAAGGAAGCCCTCGCCAAGGGCGCGGACCGCGGCATGCACATTGCGGATGACAAGGCGCACACGCTCGATCCGCTCGGCGCGGCCAAATCGCTTGCGGCGGCGATCGAGCGCGAAAAACCGGACCTCGTGCTGACGGGATTGCAGAGCGAGGATCAGGGTTTTGGGCAGACGGGCGTGCTCCTCGCTGAGCTGCTCGGCCAGCCGCATGCCACGATCATCATGCAGATTGACGCGCAGGGCGGCGGCTTGCGCGTGAAGCGCGAACTCGAGGCCGGATGGTTCCAGTGGGTCGAGCTGCCGATGCCCGCCGTGCTGACGATTCAGTCCGGCATCAACAAGGTGCGCTACGCGACGCTCAAGGGCATCATGGCGGCGAAGAAAAAAGAAATCGCCACGATCGCGCGCGAATCTCTCGGCGTCACGCACGAGCCGACGCAGCGCATCGAACGCATCTACGTGCCGTCGAAAACCAAGAAGACGGAATTCTTGACCGGCACGCCGAAGGAAGCCGCCGCAAAGCTCGTCGAAAAATTGAAGCACGAAGCGCGAGTGATTTAGGGAGCCGCCGAAAAGCGAACTATTTTGTCATTCCGAGCGAAGCGAGGAATCTCTCTGCGGTTTTAGTTCAAGAAAAGAAAGAGAGATTCCTCGCTTCGCTCGGAATGACAAAAGGGGTGGGGCACCTTCTCCGCAGACTGTAAGGCCAGGTGCGATTACTATGAACATTCTTCTGATCACCGAACAGCGCGACGCGCAGTGGAACAAGACCAGCTTTGAGACGCTGGCCGCGGCGCAACAAATTGCCGCGGAAACAAAGAGCCGCCTCGCGGCCGTGGTCATTGGCAAAGGTGTCGCGGCGCTGGCCGGCGAGCTTGCGGCAACCAAGCTCGATGAAGTGCTGCTTGTCGAGCATGACTTGCTCGCGCGCGTACACGCCCGACGGGTACACCGCAGCCCTGCGGCAGACGATCGCGCAGGCCAAGCCCGATCTGGTGCTCTTGCCGCACACTTATCAGGTGCGCGATTTCGCGCCGAAGCTGGCCGCGTCGCTCGGCAAAGGCATGATTGGCGACTGCGTCGGATACCGCCATGAAAACGGGAAACTGATTTTTGTCCGCCAGATGTTTCAGGGAAAGACGGCGGCGGACGTGGTGTTCGAAGGAGCGGCGCCGTGGTTCGCCACATTCCAGGCGGGCGCGTTTCGCGCGGACCTCGTCGCGCAAGGCGCGTCGAAGGCGCCCGTCACGTCCATTTCCGTGGATCTCAAGCCGGAACAGATTCGAACGAAACCACTCGAACTGTTCCGCGAAGCCAAGCAGGCCGTGGATCTCACTCAGGCCCCCATCCTGGTGGCGGTCGGGCGAGGCATCAAGGCGCCCGAAAATATTCCTCTCGCCGAAAAGCTCGCAAAACTTCTCGGCGGGGAACTGGCTGCGTCGCGCCCCATCTGCGACGAGGGCTGGCTGCCCATGGACCGCCAAATCGGCAGCTCGGGCCAGACCGTCGCACCGAAGTTGTATCTCGCTCTCGGAATCAGCGGAGCCATCCAGCACGTAGTGGGAATGAAAGGCTCGCGCACCATCGTCGCGATCAACAAAGACCAGAACGCGCCGATTTTCGAAGTCGCCGATTACGGCATCGTCGGCGATTTGTTCGAAATTGTCCCCGCCCTCAACGAAGCGCTTGAAAAAAAGTAGCACAGCCACTCTTGGCTGTGTGGTTTTGTAAGTCGCCAGCGGAAACTACTCGACCGAACAGAAGTCGCCAAACCCACACAGGCAAGAGTGCCTGTGCTACATAAGACATCCTACGTCCTGAGGGAACTGAGCTTCTCAACGCGGCGCAACTCGGGGAAATTCCATGCCCATAGCGCGGTGATAAGGAGCGTTCCGACTCCGCCCATAATCACGGCCGGAACTGCGCCGAACCATTGCGCGGTGAGGCCTGATTCGAACTGGCCGATTTCGTTCGAAGCGCCGATGAAGATCATTTCCACGGCGCTCACGCGTCCGCGCATCTCGTCTGGCGTGGCGAGCTGCACGAGCGTGGAGCGAACCACGACGCTGACCATATCCATGGACCCGACCAGGATGAGCGCCACCATGGACAGAACCAGACTCCGAGAAATGCCGAAGAGGACCGTGAAGGCTCCAAAGCCGCCTACGCACCACAACATGGTCAGGCCGGCGCGGCTGCGGAAGGGGCGGTGAGCGAGCAGCAGCGCCATGCTGCCCGCGCCGATCGCCGGAGACGCGCGCAAGAGGCCCAGGCCCCAGGGGCCCGTCCGGAGAACTTCGGCTGCGAAGACGGGCAGCAGAGCCACGGCGCCGCCTAGAAGCACCGCGAAAAGATCGAGCGAAATGGAACCCAGGATGATTTTCGTTCTTCCGATATAGCGCAGCCCCGCAAAGACGGATTTCAGGCTGAGCGGCTCCCTCGGCCGAGGCTTGGAATGAAGCTTGATTTGCGACATGAGGAAAGTTGCCCCCGCCGCGGCCAGCATTGAGGTCGTGTAGACAGCCGCAGGGCCTTTGGCGACTGCGTAGATCAGGCCACCGAGCGACGGACCCAGAATCGTCCCGCCCTGGTTCACGGAACTGTTCCAGGCGATGGCATTCTGCAAATGTTTTTCGGGGATGATCTGCGGCAAGAGCGAGCGGCTCACCGGGTTGTTGAACGACCGCACCACTCCAAGCAGAACCACAACGGCGTACATCGGTAAGACTGTCCGGAGGCCACTCAGCGAATAGAAGAGCAACAGTGCCGAGCACACGCCAAATCCAGCGTAGCAGGTCATGAGCAGTTTTCGCCGGTTGAACGTATCCGCAGCATGCCCCGTGACCAGAAACAGCAGGATGCCCGGCGAGAACTGGGCCAGCCCCACCAAGCCCAGGTCGAGCGGCCGCTTCGTGATTTCGTAGATTTGCCAGCCGACCGCGACCGACTGCATCTCGAGGCCGGCTACGACCAGAAAACGAGCCAGCTGGTAAAGCGAAAAGTCAGGATACGTGAAGGCAACGCGCCCCGCGTTTGAGGAGTTCCCGGATTCGGCCATCAGAGGACTCTACTGTGCCATAAATTCGGGATTTGCACGAGGGGAGGGGGGAATACCAGTGGGAATGATGCAAAACGCCAAATTATCCTCGTTGCCTAGGTTGAAATGGTAGTATATTAGTAGTATGAAAGAGAAGACCTCTATCACACTATCATCCGATGTCCTGGCCAAGGTCGACCATCTGGCCGGTTCAAAAGTGTCGCGCTCGGCTTTTATTGAAAGCGTGCTCCGGATTTATTTCCGGGAGCGGGCTCGCAAGAAAACGCATGCGCGGGATTTGGAGCGCATCAACGCCGCTGCCGACCGCCTGAATGCGGAGGCTGAGGACGTTCTCACCTACCAGGCATTGGAAGATTGACCGTATTTGCGGAGAAAATTCGTGAGACGAGGGGAACTGTACCGCATTTTCAAGCCTGAACGAGATCCAAAGCAATATCGATTTTTTGCAATTGTGAGTCGTCCAGCACTCATCGAATCGCGTTTCTCAACCGTGATTTGTGCACCCGTTTTCAGCAATGGCGACGGTTTATCGACACAGGTCGCAATCGGCCCCGACGAGGGCCTGAAGCATTCGAGTTGGATCATGTGCGACAACCTCGTAAGTGTTCGTAAGTCGGAGCTCACCGATTACGTGGGTTCGCTTTCAGGCTCTAAGCTGACGGAGCTCAATCAGGCGCTCAAGAAGGCCCTCGATTTAAATTGATCGACCTCACTGCTGCCGGAGAGATGGGCAAACGAAGCCGTCCTTTGCTAAAGCCTGCGCGCCCTTATCTGTGCAGGGACAACCTCGCTGGCGAAAACTTGCAGCGGGCTGGGGCAATCGGTTACCGTCTATAGTCGGAGATGAGCGCTAAAGCAACGCTCGTCGTTCACTTTAGGAGGACGGATGAAGCGGATGGGGATGGCAGTTTTGGCGCTCGGGCTTTTTGCCTGTGGCGTGAGGGCGCAACAAGCGCCTGCGAAGGCTCCAGCGGCGCCGCCCGCGAAAGCGCCGGCGGCCGCTCCAGCGCCTGCGGGACAAGCGCCCACACTCGCGCCGGGGTTCAAGACGCAGAAAGAGAAAGTCAGCTATGCGATCGGCATGGAAATGGGCAAGGGCGTGAAGTCTCAGGGGCTCGATGTGGATCCCACCATTCTGATGCAAGGGCTGAAGGATGCGCTTTCGGACGCAAAGCCGCAGATGAGCGAGGATGAACTGCGTCAGGTGATCACCGCGCTGCAGCAAGAGATTCGTCAGAAGCAGATGCAGGTTCAGGAGGCTGCGGCGGCGGAGAATAAGACGAAGGGCGACGCGTTCCTGGCGGAAAATGCAAAGAAGGAAGGGATGGTCGTGCTTCCCGACGGATTGCAATACAAGATTCTGACGGCTGGCCAGGGGAAGAAGCCTGCGGAAAGCGACACGGTCCTGTGCAACTACAAGGGAACTTTCGTGGACGGGAGCGAGTTTGACAGCTCCGCAAAGGCCGGAAAGCCCGTGCCCTTTGAAGTGAAAAACGTCATCCCTGGTTTCAAGGAAGTCCTGCAACTCATGCCCGTGGGTTCCAAGTGGCAAGTTTTTGTTCCATCGAATTTGGCCTACGGTGAGCGCGGTGCGGGCGGCGTGATCGGACCGAACGCGACGCTCATTTTTGAAATTGAATTGGTCAGCATTCAAGACACCCCGCCGACCGCGCCTATTTCGCCGGCCGGGGGTGCACCGAAGAATTGAGATTGGCCTCAAATGCCTGCCGCATTTATCTGCGAAGGGGTACGCACGCCGATCGGGCGCTACGGCGGCTCGCTCGCGCAGGTGCGTACCGATGACCTTGCTGCAATTCCATTAAAAGCTTTAAGGGAGCAGTTTCCTAAGAGCGATTGGGAATCGGTTGACGAAGTGATTTTCGGCTGCGCGAACCAGGCGGGGGAAGACAATCGCAACGTGGCGCGCATGGCGTTATTGCTCAGCGGCATTCCCTACACGGTTCCCGCGATGACTGTGAATCGGCTGTGTGGTTCCGGCATGGAAGCGGTCACGGTGGCGGCGCGGGCGATCTCCGCGGGCGAAATTTCGCTGGCCATCGCGGGCGGCGTGGAGAGCATGAGCCGCGCGCCATTTGTGATGCCCAAGGCCGCGACTGCATTTTCACGAACCGCGGAAATATACGACACGACCATCGGCTGGCGTTTTCCGAATCCGCGGATGGTGAAACTGTACGGGAACGCGTCCATGCCGGAAACGGCGGAAAACGTCGCGGAAAAATACAAGGTCGATCGCGCGGCGCAGGACTGCTTTGCGCTGCGCTCGCAGCTAAAAGCCGCGGCGGCGCAGAAGGCCGGAATCCTCGCCGAAGAAATCGTTCCAGTCCAAATCCCCGGTCCGAAGGGTACGACGAAGACTGTTTCCGAGGATGAGCACATCCGCGCGGACACGACGATCGAGGCGCTGGCCAAATTGCCCACTCCTTTCCGCCAGAACGGCACCGTGACGGCCGGGAATGCTTCGGGGATCAACGACGGCTCCTGCGCCATGTTCGTGGCTTCCGAAGAGGCGGCTGCGAACTTTGGCTTGCGGCCGATCGCGCGGGTTGTGGGGGCTGCGACCGCAGGCGTCGAGCCGGACTATATGGGAATCGGGCCGATTTATGCGGTTCGAAAGCTGCTCGCGCGATGGAAGATTTCGATGGACGATGTCGGCGTGTTCGAATTGAATGAGGCATTTGCTGCCCAGGCGCTCGCTGTGACGCGGGAACTGGGTTTGCCCGACAACAGCGAAAAAGTGAATCCCAATGGCGGCGCGATCGCGCTGGGGCACCCGCTGGGGATGAGCGGGGCTAGACTGGTCTTGACGGCGGCGCGGCAGCTTCAGCGCATCAAGGGGCGCTACGCGCTGGCTTCCATGTGCATCGGCGTGGGGCAGGGCATTGCGACTTTGCTTGAGCGGGTGTGACGCTTTTAGTAGCACAGACTTTAGTCTGTGGGGGTTCGTTAATGCACCAAGGCTGCGAACACTAGCCAAGCTCAAATGGAACCCCACAGACTGAAGTCTGTGCTACTCAAGCCTGCGCAACTCACTGCTTCTTCATTCTGGCAACGCATCTTTCCAAATGTTCGTGCATTTCTTCGGCGGAGCCGTGGCCGATGCGGCCGTGGCCTGGGAGAACCCACTCGAATTGGCAGGCGAGCAGTTTTTCCATGGAACGCGTTTGTTCCGTCCAGGAATACCAGCAGACATCGCGGAAGGCGGTCAAGGTTTCGCGTTCGGGCGACCATGCGAGATGATCTCCCGTGAACAGCACTTTATTGCGATAGAGAAAAACCTGGTGGCCGCGCGTGTGTCCCGGCGTGGGGATGAGAAGGAGGTCGTCGTCGATCCGCAGGGGAGCCGTTGCCGTGATGACGCGCTCGATGCCGCGCGCGGCGGCGCTGTCGCCCTCGTGCATGACGCGCGGGCAATGGAAGTGCGCGGCAAATTTGGCGTGGTCGGCGATGTCGTCGCGGTGCGAGAGGAGCATGAGATTGACGCCGCCCATTTCCTCGATGCGTTTCACGAGAGGATTGTTGAAACGCGGCGAATCGACCAGGACGTTTCCGCCTTGCTCTTTCGGACGCACGATCAAGTACGACCACGCGCCGAAGCTCGCTTCCGAATTGAATCCGCAGTAGTAAACGTCATCCACGACGTGGGCAGGAAAAGCTTCGACGCCGGAGCGGGCGCTGCGGCGGGACACTGTGCCGATGGAAGCGGTCGGGCACGCCACCAGCGCCATGAAGGCCCGGTGCAGTTCGCCGGGATTTTGCGGCTGATGGAAGACGCTTGATTTGCCGCCGTGATCGCGAAAGCTCGCGGGCGCAATCTGGCGGCAGGCGTCGCAATCGATGCAACTCGCGTCCACGAAGAATTCGCCTTCCACGTTTTGCGGTAGCCGCTCATCAATCTGCGCCATGGATGATTCGATTCCTTCCGGCACCGGACGGTCGCATATTTCACGGGTCCGTTCGCGGGGACGAAAACCTGACAGGCTGAAGCCCGTCCTACCTGAAAATACCTTATAATCCTTGCGCTCTGAAAGGGCCGCAAGTAATTGTTTCCAGTTTCTGGCGAGGTGAGGCATTGGCGGCAAAAGCGAATCGCGCAAAATCCAAGTCTCAAGGCAAGCCTGCTCCCGCAAAGAAGGCGGTTGTGCGCCGGAAGAAGCTGAAGGTTGCGATTGCGGGCTTCGGCACCGTGGGCAGGTCCGTCGCGAAATTGCTTTGCCAGGAAGCGAGCGACACGTTTGAGCTTGACGCATATTTTTAATCGCGGAGTGGCGCGGAAAAAAGTGGACTGGGTGCCCGCGAGCGTGCGCTGGACGGAGAGCATCAACGAAGTGCTTTCCTCGGACATCGACATTTTTGTGGAGCTGGCCGGAGGGGTGAAGCCCGCGGGCGATTGGATTCGCAAGGCGCTGCGCGCGGGGAAATCGGTGGTCACCGCGAACAAGCAGTTGATCGCGGAGAGCGGCCCGGAACTCATTGAGGTGGCGCGCGAGGCGGGCAGGCGGCTCGAATTTGGAGCGTCGGTCGCCGGAGGAATCCCGGCGATCATGGGGATTCAAGAAGGTCTTGCCGGCGACCGGCTTTTTAAAATTGCGGGCGTGCTCAACGGCACCTGCAATTTTATCCTGACAAAAATGGAAGCGACGGGCGCAAGCTTTGAAGCGGCGCTGAAGGAGGCGAAGGAACTTGGTTATGCCGAAGCCGATCCGACGAACGACGTGGAAGGATACGACGCGCGCGCCAAGCTCGTCATCTTGGCGCAAGCCGGGCTGCGCGTCCGATTGCGAAGCGAACAGATTCCGTGCTGGCCGATTTCTTCCGTCGAGGCCGTGGATTTTGCCTACGCGCGCGAATTGAACTGCACCATCCGGCAAATTTCGCTGGCCAAAAAAGAAACGGAAGATGGGTTGAGCGTGCATGCATTTGTGCGGCCCGCACTGGTTCCGTCTTCCTCGCTCGTGGCGCACGTTGAGGGCAGCAAGAATCTGGTGATGGCCACTGGACAATACGCGGGGCAAATGGTGTTTTCGGGTTTCGGAGCGGGCGGTGATCCCACCGCCGTGGCCGTGGTTTCCGATTTGTATTCGATCGCGCGCAGCGGCTCGGCGCCATCCGGCAGTCTTCCTGAAGTGGAGACGCCGAAGGACGTGAGCGGAGAATTCACGGCGCCCTACTATCTGCGCTTCGTTGTCAATGACCGGCCCGGGATTATCGCGGCTGTTGCTACCGTGCTGTCGCGGTATGGGATTGGCATCGACGCGGTGCTGCAGCGGCCGGGATATCCACACTCCGCGCTGCCGTTCATTATCACTCTCGAAACTGCCCGCAGCGCCATGCTGGGGTGCGCGCTGCAGGAAATCAACCGGCTCGACTTCCATGTGGAGCCTGTGCTTTGCATGCCTATCTTGGTGGATTAACTTGCGTATCTCACCAGTTGCTCGGAAGTGAGTCGGGGTGCTTGGTAGCACAGACTTCCGTCTGTGGGGGTTCACGTGATCTTGGCTTGCGCGGACAGTCCGGGGCTCTCTGATGGAACCCCACAGACTGAAGTCTGTGCTACTCAAGGTCCGTGCTATTAAAAGCGAATGCCACTTAGAGGGCCAGGATTGCGGTAGAATCCGGGTACATTCCTTCGCGACGAGTATTAGGAGGTGCCATGAAATCAGCTTTCAAGTTCGCCAGTCTTCTGACTGCATTTCTTTTTCTTGCCACGTTCGCTCAAGCGGCGACTGTGACCGGCTCGGTGAAAAGTCCGGACGGGACTCCGTTCCGGGGCGCATTCGTGCAAGCGCAGAACACTGGCACGCGAGTCCTGGTCAGCGTGTTGACGGACAAGGACGGCCGCTACCGGATCGAGAATTTGCCTGCCGGCAAATATCAAGTGCAAGTGAAGGCCGTGGGGTATCGTACCGATCCACGCACTGATGTGAGTCTGACGGCGGAACAGAACGCCTCCTACGATTTCGCGCTGCAGCAGGGAATGGTGCGCTGGAGCGATTTGTCCCAGTATCAGGGCGAAGTTTTGTTCCCCGACGCCAAGGGGAAGGAATTGCTCGTCGGCCGGTGTTTCGCGTGCCATGGGTTCCAGTCGCGCATGGCTTCCGCGCGGCGCGATGAAGAGGGGTGGCGGGACCGCGTCGCGTACATGAAGGAATCGATGCACTTCTTCCTGGGCGGCGTTGGCAGTCCTTTCAATGACCAGAACGCGTCGGACGTCGCTTCATATATCAATTCGCTTTTCGGCGAGGAATCTGTTTTGCCGAAGTCTCCTACCGAGATGCCGAAGTACAAGGAACTGGTCCGGACTTTCGATGACGATGCGATGAAGATTGTGTACGTCGAATACGAATTGCCGGGCCCGAGCCGCATGCCGTGGAGCGCGTTTCCGGACAAAGACGGCAACTACTGGATGCCGTATTACGGCAATGCGAACAAGATCGGCAGGCTGGATCCGAAAACAGGAGAAGTGCAGGAGTATCCGGTGCCGAATCAGGGCACAGCCGCGATTCACTCCGCAGTGCCCGCACCGGACGGCAGCGTCTGGCTGACCGAGCAGGGCTCGAACAAGCTGGGACACTGGGATCCCGCGACTCGAACCATCACGGAATTCCAAGATGCGTATATCCCGGGTAAAGAAGGAACTCTGGCGGGCGGATCCAAGCACACGTTGCGGATTGATGCGCAGGGAAGAGTCTGGGCGACGGGAGGGCCGCTCACTGTTTTCGATCCCAAGACGCGTACGTTCACCCAGATCAAGGAAATACCTTCCGCTTACGGGCTCGTGCTCGACAAGGATCAAAATTGCTGGTTTGCGGAATTCGTGCCGAACGGGAAAATCGGGAAAGTGGACGCGAAGACTCTGAAGGTGACGAAGTGGCAGCCGCCCACGCCGGATGCGCGGCCTCGGCGCATTCAGATCGATACTGACGGCACGATTTGGTTTGCGGAATTTCAAGCGGGCAAGATTGGGCAGTTCGATCCGAAGACGGAAACATTCAAGGAATTTACGCTGCCGGGGCCGGAGACGACACCCTACGCTCTCGCGATCGCCAAGAACCACACGCTGTGGTACTCGTCCGAGCATCTGGATGTGATTGGGAATCTCGACCCGAAGACCGGTCACGTGACCGAGTATCCGTTCCCGCAGGCGGAGAATACGATGCGGGAGTTCTATCTCGATGCGCAGGGACGGACGTGGTTTGGCACGCCAGCCAACAACAAGGTTGGGTACTTTTATCTTGCGGGTGAGAAGCCGCGCGCGGGCGATTAGATTGGGCCGGGGCCGTCAGTAGCACGGACTTCAGTCTGTGGGGTTTCGTTTGATCTTGGCTCGCACGGGCGGGCTGGGCAATCTGATGGAACCCCACAGACTGAAGTCTGTGCTACCGTGCGCGATGAACTGCGGCGCCGAAAGCTTTCCAGATGCGCCAGTTTCCAGCCGGCTCTTCCAGCATGCGCTCCGGATGAAATTGTAGCCCGACTATGAAATTTTCTTCCGGGTCGCAATAGGCCTCTATCAATCCATCTTTAGCGTACGCCATCGGATGGAAACGCGGCGCCAGGTCGCGAATTCCCTGGTGATGATAACTGTTCACGCGCAGCGTTTTCCTTGCGTACCACTTCTGCAAAGGACTTCCGGCGACAATGGAAATAGGATGCCTGTAGCTATCGTAGTGGGCAAAATCAATGTGCTTTACGCTCGACTTCTTTTCTTTTTGGACATCGCCATATAAGGTTCCCCCGCAGACAACGTTGAGCAGTTGCGAACCGCGGCAAATGCCAAGAATCGGAAGTTTTCTGCGCAAGGCATAGCGGATCAATTCGATTTCAATTTCGTCCTTCAGAGGGTGGGTTTTTTCAAGGTGTCTGTAGTTTTCGCGGGTGGCCTTGAAATGTTTTGGCTCGATGTCCTCGCCTTCCACCAGCAGGAGACCTCGCATGTCCGCCAAGTAGCCGGGGAGGCACGCGCGCGCGCCTTCGACCACGGGAACCATAACCGGCAGCGTCTTCAGGCGGACCAGAAGCGCGAGATGAGCTTCGGCGACGTAATCGATAAACTTATTTTTTCGAATGGTTCTGCGCGTGACGACGAGAACCGCGGGGCGCTTCATCGGAGCAGCGTCTGGAGCGCGCAGACCAGCTTGGCGTCTTTTTCACGGCCTTGCGAGGCGACGCGGACATGGTGCTGGTCCATGCCGATTTTGTTCGAACAGTCGCGCACGTAGAGCTTGTGGTCCTTCAGCAGGAGTCCTTGCAATTCCGCGGCCGTCATGCCGCCTTTGATTTTGAACAGAACGAAATTCGCGCCGGTAGGATAAACGTCGATGCCGCGAATGGCCTTCAGGGAATCGTACAGGCAGCGGACATCGCCGATTACGCGCTTGCGTCCTTCGTGGTAGTCGGCGTCAGTGGCAGGAAGCAGCGACAAAAAATATTGCGCCAGCGTATTCACGTTCCAGGTCGGAATGAACTGTCGCATGTGATTGAGGATGTACAGATTTTCGCTGTAGCAGTAACCGAGGCGCAGGCCGGGAACGCCGCAGTGCTTGCTCATGCTGCGAACCAGCAGGAGGTTGGAAAATCGGCCGGCGACGTGAAGAAGGCTTGGAATCGGATCTCCCGCAAAGTCGATGAACGATTCGTCGACAATCACCAGCTCCATGTCTTTTGCTTGATTCAGGAAATCAGTCATTTCGTCGAGAGAGAAAACCTGTCCCGTGGGATTTCCTGGATTGATGATCAGCAGCGACTTGAGACCGCGCTTGCGCACCCAATCCAGATACTGCGGCAGATGGAGCATGTATCGTTCTTCGGGATTCAAGGCATAGAGTTCGGCGTCGCGCTGATCCTTCAGTTTTTCGATGTATTCGCCGAATGTCGGAACCGGCACGGCGATGCGGTCAATTAAAGTCGTATTGATGAGGACGATGAGTTCGGTGGCGCCATTGCCAATGATTAAGTGGGCCGGATTCACATGCAATACGGCTCCGAGATGTTTTTGGCTGCTGGCCGGATTGCTGGACGGATAGGACTTGATCAGGTTGGGAAAATTGTCCTGGAGATCGCGCAGCATCGCGGTCGTCGGATAGTAAGGATTGGCGATAAAGCAGAAGTCGATGATTTCCTTCGCCTTTTCGTAACCGACCAGTTCGGCGAGCGAGGGCGAATGGGAAGTTTCGTAAAAGAGATGCCGTCGAAACTCGGCAGGTGAGAGAGCTGTGGCTGATTTATCCATATTCTTTTTGTAGCATTGTAAAGAAGGGCTTACAAGCTCTGGGTGTTTCTCGGCCGGGGTTTTGTAGCGCCCGCCTTCAGGCGGGAATTTTTCGATTCGCGCGCAGATGCTCGCCTGAAGGCGAGCGCTACGATATATCGCCGCGCCACCAGCGGGCCGAGAAGACGATGAAGGCCGCGGCCAGCCAACCACTTGCGTACATCGGCTGCGCGCCCCAATGCATAATTGGGGAGTGCATCAGTCCGAACCAGGAGAAGACGGAGGCGATCAGGCACCAGATTGCGGCGCGTCCGAAATTTCGATCGATCATTTCGGTGATGAGCGCGGAGACCACCAGCACGAGGAAGAGAAATCCGTTGCCGAGTCCTTGAATCGAATTCCAGTAGATGGAGCGATTCAGCGCCGCCTGGACTTCGGGATTTGCGGCCGAGAGTTTCAGCGCCGGTAAGGCGGAACTCACTGCGGAACTCACGACCACTCCGGCGGGCAAAACCAAACCCAGCAGCACGGCGTTGATGTATTTGTGGTCCACGTGGTGGAGCGTCGCGCGTCCCACTCCGATTGCCACGTATGCGATCATCGCGGCGAGAATCGCCCAGGGGAAGAGCTGGGCCATGAACAACGAGATTCCGCTCACGAACACGGCCATGAAAATTATTGCCGTCCAGAAACAAAACCCGATGCGCGCGCCCATCATTTTGTAGGGCGGGTGCAACGCGGCGACGACGGGAGTGATGATGCTTCCCGCGGCGCCGCACAGAAAAGTTCCGAGACCGTCGCAGGCAACGACAAGGCGGGCATCGTAATTATCTCCGGCCGAGTTCGCTCCTTCCACCGATGCGATATCCTGCAGCACCTGATAAATCGCCATGGGCGCGATCACGGAAAGATAGGGAATCGCGAGGCCCATCGCCTGCAGCAGGCCCGGAGTCCGCACGAAGGGAAGTTGTGCGGAAAAACCTTGCCAGACGGGATGAATGTAGCCAATGGACAATCCAATGGCGAGGGGAATGAGCCATGCGACGAGGAAGGGCGGGATCCTCCACTTCGTTATCGGAACATTGGCCAGGACGGAGACGGCGACGATGGTCAATGCGACGATTCCCACGAGGGCTTGATCGAAGATGCGTTGCAGCAGGACCATGGCGAGATAGGTGTACATGGCCGCGCCAAACACCGTCATCATGGCGGGCTTGGGAATATATTTGCGGATTGTGCCTGCCAGCGGCGCCGCCACAAGCTTGATGATTCCGGTCCATACCACGGCGGCGGCTCCTACTCTCCAGGCAAGCTCCTGATCGCGCGTTTGCAAGTACACAGGCAGCATGATCGACAGCGTGTAAGCGATGATTCCCGGCACATTGTTGATGTACACGTGGGCCGTGACGTTGGTGCGGCCTTCGCGCTTCGCGAGCCCCACGGCAAGCGCCGTGAGACCCATGGAGCCGACGAAGAATCCCAGCGCAAAGCCGGGCAACAGGTGACTGACGCTGAATCCCATGGCGATGCCGACCGGGACGAGCAGAAATGCGGGGATGATCATCTGCGCCACGTTGAAGCCAACCTGCGCAACGGTGGCGTCAATGTCACCGCGCTCGAGCGCCCACCAACGAAGCGCGGGTGCTTGTCCGGTTTCCGCCATTTCGTTGTTTTCCTCCCAGGCCGTTCCGTGGAGCGACACAATTTCAAATCGAAAATTTCAGATTTTAGTAGCACAGCCACTCTTGGCTTTGCGCTTTTATGGATTGCAGCAAAACCCGCACAGCCAAGAGTGGCTGTGCTACTAAAATCTCAAATCTTGAATGATTCCAGAGCCTCCGGCACGAACAGTTCCTGCGGGGTCAGCAGGCGTTTGGCAAGGCCCTGCTCATGGGAGTAGCGCAGGAACGTGCTCAGTCCGTGTAGATTGGGTTCGATGCCATAGGGCCAGAAATCCTTTCCCATCAGGGCGCGGGTGTCTTCCGCATGGCGGATGAGCCAGGGGAGCATGAACTTCAGCGCCGCCGTTTCGTAAAGGTCCTCATAGACTTCCCGCTGCGCCAGCACGAACGCCTTATACAGCGATTGCGCGACCCAGGGATTCTTTTCGTAAACTTCGCGGCGAATGACGATCGTGTGCATGATCGGAAAAATTTTCGTGCGTTTGTAATACTCGCGTTCCACGGATTCGTAATCCTCGAACAGGAGGCGGACGTTTCCCGCGCCTTGCGCAAAACTGGAAGGGGTTCGCGGCGAATAGATGGCGTCGATTTCTCCGTCGTGAAGCATTCGGGAAAGGGTCTTGTCTTCAGGAATATTTTCCAGCCGGATTTCGGGCGGGAGGGAAACGGTTTGTTTTTCGGTTCGTCCCGGCGTTTCTTCGCCGCCGCGGAGATAGGTGACGCTGGAGACCGGAACTTTGTATTCGTCGCTCAGAATGCCGCGGATCCACACGCAAGCTGTCAATTGATATTCCGGATTGCCGACGCGTTTTCCGATGAGATCTTTCGGCTCGCGGATTCCGCTGTGGCGATTGATGAAAATGCAGGAGTGGCGGAAATACCGGGAAGGGAAGACTGGAATGGCGACAAACGGCTTGGGATCCCGGAACATGGAAAGCGTGTAGGAGGAGAGGGACATTTCGGCGACGTCAAATTCCCGGTGGCGGATCATCCGGAAAAAAGTTTCCTCGACGGGGATGTTGATGTAGGTCAGGTCGATCCCGTCGATGGGGACGCGCTCCTCGAGCAACGCGCGCGTGCGGTCGTAATTCCAGCAGGCCATCGATAAGCGAAGCTTGGACATTTTGAATCTCTCCGTCGCGAGCGTCCCGCAACCGGCATCTTCCAGCGTCCGCAACGCACCACCCGAAGGAGGGCAATGCCGCGCGAACCTGGGGACCGGACCGCAGCTTCGACATCTTACAAGTGAAATTCAGAAGGCGTTTAAAAATCTTTGAATCGGGAGGCCTGGCCCGAGCGGCGGCCAGCGGCGCAACACTCCGGTTGCGGCGGCACGATCGGGGATAAGAACAAACGCTTATTGCTTTTGTCAAGCAGGTTGGAAAAACTTCGATCCTAGCTATGAGGCGGTGGCGGCTTGCGTTTCGGTCGCGGATTCGGCACAAGGGGCCGGGTCCCAAGTCCAAGGGTGCAATTCACTATGCAGAAGCTTTTCGAAGAGCCTCGCTGAGGTCCGCTTCCGCGGTGGGGGAGGCGTTTAGTATTTGATCCAGTCTGAATTTCTTGTCGAGCCCCGAAAGAAGATAGGAAACCCAGGCTTGGATGTTTTGCTCCAATACTTCTTCAGGGTATATATATTGTTCCCAAACTAGCGTGGAGTTATGTCTCATGGAATGGGTGGAAATATAACGTCCCCATCCGACCGAAACGCGTTTCCTGGTGGAGAACATCAGGACGACTCCACTTTCCCGAATCACAATTTCCAAACTGTGTTTGATCCGCTGGCGGTCAAACGTAATGCGCAGCACATTTTTCTGACCAGGAAGAAAATCCAGCATTTCCAGGATGTGGTGGCCGGCTGCCCGGTTGACTTCCGCAACGAGTTTTCCAATGCGGTCTGCCAGTTCACATTCCTCGATTTGTCTCCAGTAGGTGTCCCGGGCGAGATCCGCTTCCGTTTTACGCACTAGATTGAATCGTTTGAGAAGAGGATTGATCCAATATTCGTTCCCTCGTCGTTGACTCACCGGGTATCGCCTCACTCGTTCGATTATTTTGAAATGGTTATGCGAACGAACATTAGACCGCCCTTCGATCATTCGAGAAGCCCAGAGGAATTCCGGTGATGCTGCGGTGGTCCCTGGCTCCAATGAAGGTCCGAACACAATCTAGGTTGGGGTCAGGATTGTGTCAAGGGAAAATTGGGTGCAAATCGGATGTCACCGGGAATCACACTCCGTAAAAATCGCAAGCCATGTAGGGGAGTGGTAAACCGCAGCCCGGTTTTGATTGCATTTTTGACTGGCATGACGCGTAAGTGCGCCACTTTTCCCGTAGCATCAGATTTTGCATCCTGCAGTCCGTTACTCGCATCCGATGCAGGTACGTCCTACTGCAAATGTTTTAAGTTGCCCAATCGGATCGCTTCGTTTGGCATATGAAAGCAACGCTGACCCGCGCGCGAGTGGCGGCGCGAGGGGCAAATCCTCTAAGATGGCTAACAGATGAGAATGGCGGGCGGATTCGGGGGCATGGGATCGCAGCGCGGGATGGCTTCGCGCGCGGAGCGCGGGCACGGCACGAGGCAAGCGCGGACAGATTCCGCCGAGCCGAGCAAGAAAAAACCGCTGCGGGTTATGGATCAATTGCCTGAAATTTGGGCGTTGATGCGGCCGCGGCGGGGATTGCTGGCGATTGGCCTGGTGCTCATGGCCATTAACCGCGTTTCCGGCCTGGCGCTTCCTTACACGACGAAATACCTGGTCGACAACGTGATGATCCATCACCAGACGCGGCTGTTGATGCCGCTGGTGGGTGGTGTGCTTTTCGCGACGATCCTGCAAGGCGTGACCTCGTACACGCTGACGCAAACTTTGTCGAAAGCGGCGCAGCGGATGATCACCGAACTGCGAAGGAAGGTGCAGGAACACGTCGGGCGGCTGCCGGTCGCGTATTACGATGCGAACAAAACCGGCGCGCTGGTCTCGCGCATCATGAGCGACGTCGAGGGCGTGCGGAACCTGATTGGCACGGGGCTTGTGGAATTTCTGGGCGGCTTGCTGACGGCGGCCATCGCTCTCTACATGCTGTTACGCATCAGTCCGGTGATGACGGGACTCGCGGCGGCGCTGTTGCTCGTGAGCATGGTGGGACTGCGGAAGGCGTTCAGCGTTCTGCGGCCGATCTTTCGCGAGCGCGCAAAAATCAGCGCCGAGGTCAGCGGACGGCTCACGGAATCGCTCTCCGGTGTGCGTGTGGTGAAGGGCTACCACGCGGAGGAGCGCGAGCACGACGTGTTCACCAAGGGCGTGCAGCGATTGCTCGACAATGTAATCAAGTCGCTCACGACGATGTCGATGATGAGTTTTTCCACGACGGCGCTCGGCGGCGTGGTCGGGGCGCTCGTGATGCTGGTTGGCGCGCACGAAGTCATCGGGGGAAAAATTACGGTCGGGCAATTCATGAGCTACACGGCCTTCCTGGCGTTCATGATCGCGCCGGTGTTTCAAGTGGTCGGCATCGGGACGCAACTCACCGAAGCGGTCGCGGGACTCGAGCGGACGCGGGAAGTGCTCGACGAACGGCCCGAGGATGAAGACCCTCGCCGCACGGTCACGCTGGCGGACATCGTGGGCGAACTCGCGTTCGACGACGTCAACTTCTCGTACGAGCCCGGCAAGCCGGTGTTGCAGGACGTGAGCTTCTGCTCGCAGCCGGGGACGGTGACGGCGCTGGTGGGTTCGTCCGGCTCGGGAAAATCCACGATTATCGGGCTCGTCGCCGCGTTTCACGTGCCGCTTTCGGGGCGCGTGCTCGTGGACGGCGTGGATCTCGCCACGGTGCGTCTCGATTCTTACCGCACGCGGCTCGGCGTGGTGCTGCAGGAGTCGTTCTTGTTTGACGGGACGATTCGCGAGAACGTGGCGTTTTCAAGGCCGTATGCGAGCGAGGAAGAAATTCTGGCGGCGTGCCGGATCGCGCGCGTGGACGAATTCGCCGAACGCTTTCCCGAAACGTACGACACGATCATCGGCGAGCGCGGCGTGAAACTCTCCGGCGGGCAGCGCCAGCGCGTTTCGATCGCGCGCGCGATTCTGGCGGACCCGCGCATCCTGATTCTGGACGAAGCGACTTCGAGCCTCGATTCCGAATCCGAAATGCTGATTCAGGAAGGCTTGGCGCAATTGATGCGCGGGCGCACCACGTTCGTCATCGCCCACCGTCTTTCCACCATTCGCCGCGCCGATCAAATTCTGGTGGTCGAAGGCGGAAAAATCGTCGAGCGCGGCACGCACGCTTCGCTTTACGCGCTCGCAGGGCGATATCGCGAACTCTACGACAAGCAGCACGGGCTCGAAGCCAATCTGTTTCTGGCGACGGGCGAGGGAGAAATTCCCGAGCCTACGGAAACGGTCGGCTCTCTGCCGAAAGATTCCGATCCGGATATGGTTCGGCTGCTGCGCGACCGGCCAGCGTAGGCGTTCGATTTTGTCTCAATACCCGGCGGTTTCATTTATCCAATGAAGTTATTCCCTATTGCGCGATTGATCGCGAATCGTTGATTGGGAAGCAGTAGCACAGACGTCACAGGCTGCGGAAAAACTCGGTTTTGGCGTCATTCTGAGCGAAGCGAAGAATCTCTCTTCGATTTATGTCCAATGCACGGAGAGATTCTTCGCTTCGCTCAGAATGACAAGCGTACTTTTTCCGTAGCCTGTTCAGTCTGTGGGATTTGGTCCTTGCAAGGCCGAAACCCCACAGACTGAAGTCTGTGCTACTGAAAACCTGCGCCTGAATGCCTGCCTGTGAGAAACTCTGGCTAATTTTGGATCCATCTACGGGAGGAGAATATGCGAGCGATGCTACCGGTTCGAGTGATGATTTTTGCGCTGGCATTTGGATTTGCGGGCAGTGCGATGCGCGCGCAATCGTGGGAGATGCCGAGCGATGCGCAGCGGTGTCCATCGAAATGGGGCGCGAAGGATGAAGTGGGCTCCGGAAATTTGATGAAGCCGGAAATGGCGCTGAAAGCGGCGAAACTGATTCACACGGGCGAAGTGTTTACGCTCGGCTTCCACCTTTCGGCGGCGTTGCCGTTGATCGGCTCGCGGCGCTTCGATCTGCACATGAAACGCAGCACGGCGACGGACCCGGGCACGCGAGGCGAGAATGAGGAGATTGTCATCACGGAGCTTGGACAGGTTGGGCACGCAACTTGACGCCTTCGCGCACCAGATTTATGGCGGCGAATACTACAACTGCATCACGAATCACGATATGAGTTTCGGCGACGGCGGCGCCTCCAATGACCTGGTCGCCGGCGCCCGGCAGGGATTTCCGAAACTTGGCGTCGAGAAAATTCCGGACATCATGACGCGCGGGGTATTGATTGATGTAGCGGGCTTGAAGAACGTGGACATGCTGCAAGGCGGCTACGTCATCACCGCGGACGATTTGCAGCAGGCGCTGGCGAAAGAAAAACTGAAAATCGAAACGGGCGACGCGGTCATGATCAATACCGGCTGGGGCAAGCTCTACACGGTCAAGGACAAGGACAAATATTTGAAATCCTCGCCGGGGATCGGCATCGAGGCGGGAGAGTGGCTGATCAAGCAGAATCCGATGCTCGTGGGGACGGATACGTGCTGCGTCGAAGTGCGGCCGTACCCGGAACAAAAAATGAATCTGCCGATTCACGCGATGTTTCTGATTGTGAATGGAGTTTACCTCGTTGAGAATCTGAGGCTGGAGCAACTCGCGGCGGCGCATGCTTATGAAACTGCGTACATCATGACTCCTTTGAAAATCGAAGGCGGGACGGGGTCAACCATCGATCCGATCGCGGTGCGATAGGTAGCACAGACTTCAGTCTGTGGCTTTCCATCAGACCTTCGCTGGCGCGAACGGACTGGGACCTCTAACGGAACCCCACAGACTGAAGTCTGTGCTACTGGTTCTGGCGGCGCCCTCTTGGTTGCATTTATTAACTACAAGAAATTTAGAGGAAAGAATTACGCGAGCGCGGCTGGCTCGCCGCCGCGTGCAACCTTGCGTGGCTGAACCACTTCCAGGTCAGGATTTTCCGCGGCGCGTTGCCGCACCAGGGCGATAAACGCGGCGGAGGAACGCGGCAGCGTGCGGTCGCGGCGATAGACGATTCCCAGCTCGCGCCAGAGTTCCACGTCCGCGATAGGGATCAGTTTCACTTCGCCGGCGCGGACTTCGTTGCGCGCGAAGCTCGCGCTGATCAGCGAAACGCCGAGACCCGCCGCGACGAAGCATTTGATCATCCCCACGCTCGTCAGCTCCATCGTGATCTGGAGTTGCGGCTTATACGGCCGGAAGTGCTTGTCGAGCAACTGCCGCGTGTATCCGGTTCGCGGGAAGATCAATGGTTGCTCGGCGATATCCTTCATGCGCACGGTCTTAAGTTTTGCCAGGGGATTGCGCGGATTGACCATCAGCATGACCCGGTCCCTGAAAATAGGATGGAACTTCAGACTCGGAGATTTCGCGGGGAGCGTCACGATGCCGACGTCAATCGATCCGTCCTCGACCTTTTGCAAAACTTTGTGGCTGAAGTTGCGGTAGATGCTGATCTGCACCGCCGGATAAAGGCGGTGATATTCCGCGAAGATTTCCGGTAAAACGTACAGGCACGTCGCTTCATTGGCGCCGAGGGCGAGTACTCCTCGAGGCGTGGTGGCTTTGTCGGCCACGGCTCGCTGGGATTCGGCGCGCAAATTCACCATGCGTACGGCGTATTCAAAAAGAGTTTCGCCCGCCGAGGTCAGCCGCACGGACTTGCGGCCGCGGTCAAACAATTTCTCGCCATATTCCTGTTCGAGCTGGCGCACTTGAGCGCTGACGGCCGGCTGCGAGCGGAACAGTTTCTGGCCGGCGCGCGAAAAGCTGCCGAGTTTTGCAATTTCTATGAAAGTAGTGAGTTGGTCGAAATCCATGGTTGAATGCGGAAGTATAGCAGAACCGCGGCGGAAGCCTGCAACCAATCCAAAAAAATAATGCGATGGATAGCAAATCCAGATGGCCAATGCCCTGGGGACAATCGGGCCGGGAGAATGGTAAGATAAAGGCTTTCCGGAAAGCCGGACTGGGAACGGGGTCGAAGTGTATGAGGGGCCGTTTTCCAATATCAGGCTGTGTTTAAAGGGACTGTCCGGAATCGAAATTTACATGTTTGTATCAAATGGTCATGTCAAGGAGGTTGTGGCGCTCCAGGTAAAAGGTTGAATCGGGTTAGCCGAATCGAATGCGTTTTTTTTGCCGGCTAGTTCTGCCACCCTTGGATCGTTTTATTTCGGCTCAAATGAGTGAATTGTACCCATTTCGGGGGATGCCGCCTGCTCAGGGATTGTACCGCCCGGAGCATGAGCATGACGCTTGCGGCATCGGGTTTGTCGCCAGCATCGAGGGGCGGAAGTCGCACGACATCGTTCTCAAAGGCATACAGATTCTGATCAATCTGACCCATCGCGGCGCTTGCGGGTGCGATCCGCAAACCGGCGATGGCGCGGGAATCCTGATCCAGATTCCCCACGCGTTTTTCGAGCGCGAAGCGGCGAGCCTGGGTTTCTCTCTGCCCTCGCCCGGCGAGTACGGAGTGGGCATGGTTTTTCTTCCGGTCGACACGCATGACCGGCTCATTTGCGAAGGGATCATCGAAAAAATTGCGCGCGAAGAGGGCCTGACGGTCCTTGGATGGCGCGACACGCCGATCAACGGCAACACGATCGGGCGGCTGGCGCGCGCTTCGCAACCCTACATCGAACAAATTTTCGTGCGCAGCGGGCCGGGCATGGATCAGGATGCGCTCGAACGCAAGCTGTACGTCGTGCGCAAGCGCGCGGAATCCGCCATTGAGGCAACCGACCTGAAGGAAAAGGATTTTTTCTACGTTCCGTCCCTTTCTTCGCGCACGATTATTTACAAGGGGTTGCTGCTCGCGCCGCAGATCACCGATTTTTACAAAGAATTGCTGGACCCCGATTTGACCAGCGCGCTGTGCCTCGTGCACCAGCGCTTTTCCACCAACACGTTTCCGAGCTGGAAGCTTGCCCACCCGTACCGATACATCTGCCACAACGGGGAAATCAACACGCTGCGCGGAAACATGAACTGGATGTACGCGCGGCAATCCGTGCTGGCGACTCCGCTGTTTGGCGACGACATGAAGAAGCTCATGCCGATCATCACCGCGGGCGGCAGCGATTCGGCCATGCTGGACAACGCCGTGGAGATGCTCACACTTTCCGGCCGTACGCTTCCTCACGTGATGTCCATGCTGATTCCGGAAGCCTGGGATCACGACGCCACCATGCCCGAGGACATCAAGGCGTTCTATGAATATCACGCGTCGCTGATGGAGCCGTGGGACGGCCCGGCGGCGGTGGCGTTTACAGACGGGCGAGTGATCGGCGCGAAGCTCGATCGCAACGGCCTGCGCCCCGGCCGGTTTCTCGTGACAAACGATGGGCTGGTGGTTCTGGCTTCGGAAGCGGGAGTGCTGTCGATCAAGCCCGAGGAAGTACGGATGAAGGGCAGGCTCGCGCCCGGGCGCATTTTTATCGTGGACACGGAGCAGAAGCGGCTGATCACGGACGAGGAAGTCAAAAAGCAATTGGCGGCGCGGCAGCCTTACGCGCAGTGGCTCAAAGAAAACCAGATCACGCTCGATCACCTGCCGAGTCCAACGCACGTTCTGCCAACCAACCACGAAACGATCCGGATGCGTCAGCGCGCGTTTGGGTACACGGACGAAGACCTGAGAACGATTCTGTTGCCCTCCGCTCTCGGCGGCGAGGAACCGGTGGGCTCGATGGGAATCGACACGCCGCTGGCCTGTTTGTCCGACAAGCCGCAAATGCTTTTCAGTTACTTCAAGCAGACGTTCGCGCAGGTCACCAACCCGGCGATCGATTCGATTCGCGAAGGCCTGGTGATGTCTCTCAATTCCTACATCGGAAGCGAGGGCAACATCCTGGAAGAGACGCCGAAAAATTGCCACACGCTGAAGCTGCGCCATCCAGTCATTTCCAACTGGCGGCTGGAAAAGTTGCGGCGCGTGAGCTGGGGAAATTTCCTGGCGACCAGCCTGCCCATGCTATTCCGCGTCAATGGCGGCGAGAAGCCGCTCGAGGAAGCGATTGAAACTCTTTGCCGCCGCGCTTCGCTGGCGATCAAGTCCGGGTACACGCTGCTGATTCTGACCGATCGCGGCGTGGACCATGAATACGCGCCGATCCCGAGCTTGCTGGCGCTTTCGGCCGTTCACAATCACCTGATTCGCGAGGGGACGCGCAACCAGGTGGCCTTGATCGTCGAATCCGGCGAGCCGCGCGAAGTGATGCATTTTGCGCTACTGCTCGGCTATGGCGCGAGCGCGGTGAATCCGTATCTCGCGATTGAAACGCTCGAAGATCTTCACCGGGCCGGAGCGTTTCCCGCGGAGATGACGTGGGACAAAGTTTTCAAAAGCTATATGAAGTCCATCGACAAGGGCCTTCTGAAAACGTTTTCGAAGATGGGGATTTCCACGCTCCAGAGTTATCAGGGAGCGCAAATCTTCGAGACGGTGGGCCTCAATCAATCGCTCGTCGAGAAATATTTCACGGGAACGTCGTCGCGCATCGAGGGCATCGGCCTCGATGTGCTTGCGCGCGAAGCGATCATGAAGCATGAATTCGCGATGCAGCCGCCGCACTTGTCCGACACGGAACTGCGCGTCGGTGGGGAATATCAGTACCGCGTGCGAGGCGAACGCCACCTGCTGAACCCAACGACGGTGAGCAAGCTGCAACACGCGGTGCGGCAAGAGAAATTCGAGAGCTTCCGGGAATTCGCGGACATCGTGAATCAGCAGAATCGCGATCTGCAAATGCTTCGCGGCATGTTTGAATTCAAGCCGAACGGCCCGGCCATTCCCCTCGATCAAGTCGAGCCTGCCGCCGACATCGTGAAGCGCTTTGCGACCGGTGCGATGTCGTTCGGCTCGATCAGCAAGGAAGCGCACGAGACGCTGGCCATCGCGATGAACCGCATCGGCGGGAAATCGAATACCGGCGAAGGCGGCGAAGACGAGGCCCGGTTCACTCCGGATGCGAACGGAGATTTGCGCCGCAGCGCGATCAAACAAGTGGCCTCGGCGCGTTTCGGCGTCACGACGAATTATCTGATCAATGCGGACGACTTGCAGATCAAGATCGCGCAAGGCGCGAAGCCGGGCGAAGGCGGCCAGTTGCCGGGGCACAAAGTGGATGACGTGATCGCGCGCGTGCGCCACTCGATCCCCGGCGTGGGCCTGATTTCTCCTCCGCCTCACCACGACATTTATTCGATCGAGGATTTGGCGCAGCTGATTTTCGATTTGAAAAACGTCAATCCGCAGGCGCGCATTTCCGTGAAGCTCGTGGCCGAAGTGGGCGTGGGCACCGTTGCAGCGGGCGTGGCGAAGGCGCACGCTGACGTGATCCTCATCAGCGGCTACGACGGCGGGACTGGCGCTTCGCCGATCAGCTCCATCCGCCACGCCGGAATACCCTGGGAGCTCGGGCTTTCCGAGACGCAGCAAGTTTTGGTCATGAACGATCTGCGCAGCCGTGTGCGCGTGCAGGTGGACGGCAAGCTGCAGACGGGGCGCGACGTCGCCATCGCCGCTCTTCTGGGCGCCGAGGAATTCGGATTTGCCACCACGCCGCTGGTCACGATGGGCTGCATCATGATGCGCAAATGCCATTTGAATACTTGCCCCGTGGGCATTGCGACGCAGGATCCGGAGCTTCGCAAGAAATTTGCGGGAAAGCCCGAGCATGTAATCAATTTCCTGTTCTATGTCGCCGAAGATCTCCGCCTCATCATGGCGGAACTGGGATTCCGCAAAGTCGACGAAATGATCGGCCGCGTGGATTGCCTCACGCAGCGCACGGACGTGGAACATTGGAAAGCGAAGGGGATCGATCTCTCCGCGGTGCTCTACAATCCGCCGATGCCGAGCCACGTGGGGCGCCGCTGCACGCAGGCGCAGGACCACGGACTCTACGACGCGCTTGACGGAAAGCTGATCGAGCACGCGAGCGATGCCATCGAGCGTCTGACGCCCGTGTCGCTCGATTTGCCCATTCGCAACGTGCACCGCACCGTCGGCGCGATGCTCAGCGGCCACATTGCGCGCCGTCACGGCTCCGTGGGCTTGCCGGACGACACGATTCGCATTCAGTTTCACGGCTGCGCGGGGCAAAGTTTCGGCGCGTTCCTCGCCACGGGCGTGACGCTGACGCTCGAAGGCGAAGCCAACGATTACGTCGGCAAGGGGCTTTCCGGCGGCAGGATCGTGATTTATCCGCCGCGCAATTCGCATTTCGTGCCGGAGGAAAATATCCTGGTCGGCAACGTGTGCCTCTACGGCGCGACGAGCGGCGAGGCGTTCTTCAACGGCATGGCCGGGGAACGATTCGCGGTGCGCAATTCCGGCGCCACGGCGGTCGTCGAGGGCGTTGGCGATCACGGCTGCGAATACATGACGCGCGGCCTGGTGGTGGTGCTGGGCAAAACGGGCCGCAATTTTGCTGCCGGAATGACGGGCGGCGTTGCTTATGTTCTGGACCAGACCGGCGAATTTGCTTCGGAGTGCTGCAACCGGGCCGACGTGGACCTTGAGCCGCTGGCGGATGCCAAAGACCTTGAGACGGTGCATGGACTGGTTGCGCGCCATGCGGAGCTGACCGATAGCCCGCAGGCGAAATGGGTTTTGAAGCACTGGGACGCGATGCTCCCCAAATTCGTCAAGGTGTTCCCGCACGAATACAAACGAGTACTGGGCATTCCACGAATCCCGGCGAGCGTCGTGGCGGCGCAGGCCGGAACGATGCACGCGCAGGGTCAGGTGATTCGTGGGTAAGGTCACCGGCTTTAAGGAATACACGCGTGAAGTGCCGGCGCGGCGCCCTGTCGCGGAGCGCGTTCACGATTATTTCGAGGTGTACCAGCCGTTCCCGGAAGAGAAAGTGCGCGTGCAGGGCGCGCGCTGCATGGATTGCGGCATTCCGTTTTGCCACACGGGCTGCCCGGTCAACAACATCATTCCGGACTGGAACGATCTCGTCTATCGCGACCGCTGGAAGGATGCGATCCGCGTCCTTCATTCCACCAATAATTTTCCGGAGTTTACCGGGCGCATTTGCCCCGCGCCATGCGAAGCGGCGTGCGTCCTCGGAATCAGCGAGCCGCCCGTCACGATCAAATTAATCGAAAAGACCATCGTGGACCGCGCCTGGGAAGAAGGCTGGATCAAGCCGGAACCTCCCGAGACGCGCACGGGGAAGCGAATTGCCGTCGTTGGTTCCGGCCCGTCGGGCCTTGCCGCCGCGCAGCAACTGAATCGCGCGGGCCACGAAGTCACGTTGTTTGAAAAGAACGACCGCATCGGCGGCCTGCTGCGCTACGGCATTCCGGACTTCAAACTGGAAAAGCGCGTGCTCGACCGGCGCCTCGAACAAATGATGGCCGAAGGAGTCCGATTCCAGACGAACGCTCACGTGGGCGGCAGCATTCCGGCGCAGGATTTGCGCAAGGAATTTGACGCCGTGGTGCTGACGGGCGGCGCGGAAGCTCCGCGCGACCTCAACGTTCCAGGACGCGAACTCAAAGGTATTTATTTCGCGATGCAGTTTCTGCCGCAGCAGAACAAAGTGGTCGCGGGCGACACGATTGCGAACCAGATTCTCGCGACCGGCAAGCGCGTCGTGATTATCGGCGGCGGCGATACCGGCGCGGATTGCCTGGGCACTTGCCACCGCCATCAGGCGAAGTCGATCCACCAGTTTGAGATCATGCCCATGCCGCCGCTGGAGCGCTCTCCGAGCACGCCGTGGCCGCTCTGGCCGTTGCAACTCCGCACCGAGAGCGCGCATGAAGAGGGCGGCAAGCGCGATTGGGCGCTCAACACCGCCAAGTTCACGGGCGACGAAAACGGCAACGTGAAAGAGCTGCACGCTCTGCGCGTCGGGCCGCCGCCGAAATTTGAGGCCATGCCCGGCACGGAATTTGTGCTGGAAACCGATCTCGTTCTGCTCGCGCTTGGTTTTCTCGGCCCTGTGAGGCAGGGCATGATCGAGCAGCTCGGCGTGAATCTCGATCCGCGCGGCAACATCGCTACAGGCGCGGACTACATGAGTTCGGTTCCCGGCGTCTTTGCCGCGGGCGACATGCGCCGCGGCCAGTCGCTCGTCGTGTGGGCCATTTCGGAAGGCCGCAAAGCCGCCGTCGCGGTTGACAAGTACCTCATGGGAAGTTCGAGCCTCGCGTAGGTCACAGTTGCACTCTTCTGATTCGAGAACTCGATCTGGTTGACTACTGCTGACCCGACAGGAATACCTGGATACGATTTACCAAGTCAATTCCGGCTTGGCCTGCTTCCGCTGTAGAAAAATCTGAGGGAAGAAGCAAAAGTTGCACCTTTTTGTTGATCTCGGTAAATCCCCGCATCGCGGGCTCATTTGCCTGCACGCCGGGCCCACAAATCAGGACCTGGGGCCTTGCCACCCGGATAAACAGCAGTGCATCGGACGGGTTTCTTGTTGTGATGTTTGCAGCCTGTAATTTGTCGAGGCGTGATATACGCCAGCAAATCGTGGGAGGGATCGATACAGACGATTCGCGTTCTCGAATCTCCGAGTGTCTCTTCATGGAATTGCGGCCCCTTCGAGAAGGCTTGTATCGCTTCTGCTTCCGACGGATAGACGTGGAATATGCGAAGTAAGTTCGTGACTTGGAGAACTTTCAGAAGAAATGGAGACACCTGACAAAGCTTGAGATCACCGCCCTTGGCTTGCAGCACGCCGAATTGACGAACCAAGGCCCCCAGTCCGACGCTGTCGATGAAACTGACTTCTCCCAACTGCAGAACCACTTTCTTGGTCAACTGCGTCAGTTTTTCTAATTCAAGTTGCAATGCCTGGAGTTTTGCGGCCAGAAGTACGGCCTTGGCACCGAATCACAACGATGTCACCTATCTTCTGACTGTATAAGTTCAGTTCCATTGAGGCCGCAACAGTATCACATCTCAAACGGTGAGACGATCCCCCGGCCATTGGGGATTGCCTACCGATTGAAGGTCTATGGTGCGGGAGATCAGCGATCTCGATAAACCGCACAGGCAAGAGTGCGCTATCCCGCTACCATTAAGGCAGCGAAACAATTCCCATCCAGAACATGTTGCGGCTGCCCACGTTAAGGTCGTATTTGCGCGCGAATTCGAGTTTCCCGTCGCTTCGCACGCGGAACACGGCCAGGCTGGCTGGAACCGTTTTCACGCCGTCCTTGTCGCGGACGGATAGCTGCATCATGTTGCCCGCGACGAGAATCCTGCCGCTCGGGTCGAGCGCGAACGTGCGCACGTGGATTCCCCGCGTATCCACATTCTGGATCAGCGTCGGCTCGCCAGTCTCCTGGTTGATCGCGAACACCGCGATGCTGTTCTCGCCGCCCACGAACACGGGCTTGCCCTGGAAGTCCGTGGTGCCACTGGCCCGGTTGGCCAGGTACACGAACCTGCCGTTCGGATGCATGTGGATGGTCCCCAAAGCCTGCCCTGGCCGCACGTTGCCGGGATCAACCAAAGTATCCTTGGAAAACATTGGTTCCTTGCTGAGCGTCCCATCCTTTAATTTTTCGAAAACGTCGAGCTTGTCTTGCCGCTCCAGAGAAACGAAACACCCACGGCCGTGTGGGATGAAAATCCAGATGCCGGACTTGGAAATTGAAGCCGCCTCCCGGGGCAATCGATGCCCGATTCGTCCAGCAGTCCATCTTTGTAGCTGAATACTTTCAGCGCGCCCGGGTCTTCCGGCTTGGTGGGAGTTGGCCCATTCCCGCGAGTCATGAGAATCACCATGTCGTTCGAAGGATCGACGCGCACTTGATGCCCGTAAATTCCCACATCCAGCCCTGGGGGTTCTTTTACTTGCGCTCCAATGGTACCGTCCGTCTCGATTCGGTGAACGGTCACCCCGCTGGGATCGTTGTAGGCGGCAAGCACATGCGTGCCGGGGATGTCGGTGGTCACATGAATCGGCCGTGACGGCAGCGCTGCAGGCTGGCCGTGGGGAAGCAGGGCCCCGGTGGCCGGATCGATGCGAAACGCGGTCAAACCGTGCTGGCTGCCGCTCGGTGCAGCGCTGTCCGGCGGGAGATTGCTGGGCCCGCCGTTGCTCCAGGCAACATACAGGTATCGCTTCGAAGGATGCTGCGCTGCTTCCTGGACATTTGCAGGAAGGGTTAGCGAACCTCGCTTGACGAGCGCCGCGCCATCGATATCCACGTCATATTGCGTGAGTTCAACGCCCACGGCGGCGTACAGCGCAACCTTGCCCGATCCCGTTGTTTTGCCGCTTGGCTTGCTCTCAAGACTTGATTGAGCCTGTCCAATTCCTGCCACAAGCAAACTGAACGCAGCGACTTTGAGCACGGAAATGCTCCAGCCCCGGATCGTGGATGTCGTGTTCCTCATCAAACCTCCTACAAATCTGAAAATCCCATCGCTGATAATTCAAAAGCGCCTATGGGCGCAACCTGAGGTCTTCGCTTCGTCGACCACGCGGATTCCGCCGCCGCCGCGATGCGACGAAATTCGACAATGAGAAATGGTTTTTCCGATCATGATTGGAGATTCATGCGGCGCATCAAATCAGCGAAGGTCGGGTCCGAGCGTAGCAAATCGCGGAACGGAGGGGCAGTGATAAGCGGACTCACCTCCCTCCCCTCAACGGCCTTTTTCAACCATTCTAATGCTTTCTCCTTCTCTCCCAGTCCCACGTAGATGAGGGCCAGCCCTAGGTCTGGAACATACTCATGCTTCGAGAGTTCATTCCACCGATCGAGTACTTTCTGCGCATCTGCTCTTCGACCCCCGACAGCATAGGCGTATCCAAGCGCCGAAAGAGAGACCGTATTGCCAGGAGCAATCACCAACGCCTTTTCAAGTTCCGCTTGGCCTTCCTTGAACAGGACTTTTGAAGGTAACCTGGCATAGACTCAGGGTATCGAGGGCCGGAATGAAGTTCGGGTCTATCTCGAGGGTTCTCAGTTCTTGTTCGATAGCCTGATCATATTGTCGTGCTTTATAGAGCGTGTCTCCCAGAGCCCAATTATTTATGAGCGAGAGCGGATCAAGTTCCACGGCCCGTTTGTTCTCTGCGATCGCTTCTTCAAACCGCCCCGTGACGGCTAACGTCAAGCCACGTCGGCGGCGGGCGGTCACATAGCCCGGATTGAGCTCAATGGCTCGCTGGAATTCTCTGTCGCCGCCCGACCAGTCCCAGTCTAAAGGCTGATTTGACCCACGCTAACGACGCGTGAGCTTCCGCGAGCGTGTCGTCTATCTCCAGGGCCTTGAGCGCGGCCTCCTTGGCTTTCGGATAGGCATCTTTCGCCGGAACAATATCGAAGCCCGCGAGCGAACCGTAGCAATCGGCCAACCCGGTGTAGGCCAGAGCGTAGTGGGGATCTTTTGCGATCGCCTGCTGAAAATATTCGATGGCCCTGTTAAACCCCTCCTTGGTTGTCTTGTTCCACCAGTAGCGCCCTTTCAGATAATCCTGATAGGCCTCGGGATTCGCGGTGTAGGTCTTCATCATCTGCTTCTCGTCTTCGCCCGTCAGACGCATCCGCAGCATGGAGGTCATCTCTTTTGCGAGCTCGCCCTGCAAGGCAAAAATGTCGGACGCCTTGCGCGTGTACTGCTGGCCCCAGATGTGGCTGTCGTCGCGGGCGTCCACCAGTTCCGCGCTAATTTCCAGGTCGTCGCCGCGCTGCATCACCCGGCCTTTCAGGACGGCTCGAACTCCCAGGGCTTGCCCGACAGTTCGCGCGTCGGCGTCCTTGCCTTTGTACATAAATGCGGAATCACGAGA
The DNA here is from genome assembly GCA_963832265.1 of uncultured Acidobacteriota bacterium. Lineage (GTDB taxonomy): Bacteria > Acidobacteriota > Terriglobia > Acidiferrales > UBA7541 > Palsa-360. Next base: position 195,388 of record CAWHTN010000017.1, on the reverse strand, counting down.
CATCACCTTGAGGTGCGGCAATGTCGACAAGCTGTTGATCAAGCTTTCCGTGATGCCGTCGCTCAGGTACTCCGCGTTCGGATCGGCGCTGGCGTTTACGAAAGGCAGGACAGCAACCGAATCGATCGTCTCGCCGCCGTTCGCGCGAGACTTGTAGAACCAACCTGCTGCTGAGACAACAACTACCAACAGAATCGCAGCGATCCCAATTGCCGATTTTCTCTGCCACCACTGCTGAGGACCCGCTTCGGCGGCTGGCGGGGCCACGGCTGCGCGGCTCGTATCCGTGTCGCGCTTCAATCGTGCCAAGTCAGTCCGTAAATCTGCGGCGGTCTGATAACGCAGCGTGCGATCCTTCTCCAGCGATTTGTTGATAATTTCTTCAAGCTTCGGCGGAATTTGCGGATTCAGCTTGAGCGGTGAAATCGGAGGCTGGCTGAGAATGGCATGGAAGATGACCGCCGAAGTGCCGCCTGGAAATGGAAGTTTGCCAGTAGCCATCTCATACAACACCACGCCAAAAGAGAATAGGTCCGTCCGGACGTCCAGTGTTTCCCCGCGCGCCTGTTCGGGAGACATGTAGGCAACTGTGCCCAGCGTCGTGCCGGGGCTGGTCAAGTCCTCTTCCGATGCGGTGGGCGGTGGCGCGTCTCCGACTAGCGTTGCTCCGTCGTCGCGCCGTCCTACTTTGGCCAAACCAAAATCCAAAATCTTCGCGTGGCCGCGGGCCGTCACGAAAATGTTTGCTGGCTTGACGTCGCGATGCACGATCCCCTTCGTGTGGGCCGCGTCCAACGCATCGGCGATTTCCGACGCCAACTGAAGCAATTGTTCGAGAGGCAGAGGTTTTCCGCTGAGCAGATGCTTCAGCGTCTTTCCTTGCAGCAATTCCATGGCGATGAAGTGCTGGCCGTTCGCTTCGTCGATCTCGTAAATGGTGCAGATGTTCGGGTGATTGAGCGCGGAGGCGGCAAAGGCTTCCCGCTGGAATCGTTCTCGGGCCGCGGGATCATTCTCCATTTCCGGGGGGAGAAATTTAAGCGCGACATGGCGGCGCAGCTTGAGGTCTTCGGCTTCGTAGACCACACCCATCCCGCCGCCGCCGAGTTGCGACAGAATGCGGTAATGCGAGATGGTTTTCCCGATCATCGACGTTTTGAAAGAGAAATTTTCAGAGCATTGCCGGGCCTACTTTAACGTATCTTCCGCTTTTGTTGTGGGCATACTTATCTTCGGCTAATCCGAGTGGCGCAGGCTTCAGCCTGTAGGGTTTAGCTCTTGCAATGACCAAACCCCACGTGCTGAAGCGTGTGCTACTGGTATAATCCTGCGACCAAAGTAAGCTCCGAGCATCCAATCAGTCTACTCTGGTGCCGCGTGAGTTTGAAATGGCTCCATCATCGAACTGGGACCAACCATGGCGAAACCAATCTTATTAAGCGTGGACGACGACGCAGATGTTTTGCGGGCGATTGAACGCGACTTGCGGTCGCAGTACGGCGCGGATTATCGCGTCCTGGGAAGCGGATCGCCCGAGAGCGCGCTCGACCTTTTGAAGCAGTTGAAACTCCGCAGCGATAGCGTGGCCTTGCTCCTCGCGGATCAGCGCATGCCGCGCATCGACGGCGTTCACTTTTTGCAGGAAGCCATGCGGATTTATCCGGACGCCAAGCGCGCGCTGCTCACCGCATATGCTGACACGACCGCCGCGATTGGCGCCATCAATCAGGCCAGCATCCACTATTTTTTCATGAAGCCGTGGGACCCGCCCACCGAACACCTCTATCCGCAACTGGACGATTTGCTCGACGACTGGCAAGCTTCCTACCATCCAGCCTATTCGGGCATCCGCGTACTCGGCACGCGATGGTCGCCCCGGTCGTATGAATTGCGCGATTTCCTCGCGCGCAATCACGTCCCCTACCAGTGGATCGACGCGGAGATTTCCGCGAGCGACCCGGAGACGAAACTTCTTCTCGAAACTCTCGGACCGGAGGCGGCAAGCCTTCCAGTCGTCCTCTTTCCCGATGGGACGAAGCTCCTCGAAAGCACCCCGGCACAAGTCGCGCAGAAAGTTGGTCTGCGGACGCGCGCGCAAACAAGCTTCTACGATTTAGCGATCATCGGCGGAGGGCCGGCAGGCCTCGCCGCCGCGGTCTACGGAGCGTCGGAAGGGTTGCACACGGTGATGGTCGAGCGGGAAGCGCCGGGCGGCCAGGCGGGGATGAGTTCGCGCATCGAAAATTACCTCGGCTTTCCGGCGGGGCTCAGCGGCGGCGATCTGGCGCGTCGCGCGGTAGTGCAGGCACAGCGATTTGGGGTGGAAATCCTGGCAGCGGAAGCGTCTGAAATTCGAACGGAAGGTCCCTACAGGATCATCAAGCTGGCCGACGGAAGCGAGTTTTCCTGCCACGCGTTGATGATCGCGACGGGAGTTCAATGGCGGCGTCTCGATGCCCCAGGGATCGATCGCTTGCAGGGCGCGGGCGTCTACTATGGCGGCGGCGCGACGGAAGCGATTTCCTGCGCGGGAGAAACGGTCTACGTGATTGGCGGTGCGAATTCGGCGGGGCAGGCGGCGATGAATTTCGCCAAGCACGCGGAGAAAGTGTTCATTCTGGTGCGTGGAAGTTCTTTGTCGAGCACCATGTCGCAATACCTGATCGATCAAATCAAAGAGACTCCCAAAATTCAAGTCTGGGCGCACGCCAGCGTTTCCGAAGTGCACGGCGAAACGCACCTGGAGGAAATTTCCGTCCTGTGTTCGGACACGGGGAAGATCGAGCGCGTCCCGGCAAGCTCTGTATTCATTTTTATCGGCGCGTTGCCGCGAACCGATTGGCTGGCAGGCATGGTCGAACGCGACGATCGCGGCTTTCTCCTCACGGGTCCCGACCTGATTATCAATGGGGAGCGTCCCAAGGGCTGGACGCTGGAACGCGATCCCTACTTGCTTGAAACCAATGTTCCCGGCATTTTTGCCGTGGGCGATGTGCGGCACGGCTCGGTCAAGCGCGTGGCTTCGGGAGTCGGCGAAGGGTCCGTGGCCGTGCAGTTCATCCACCAATATTTGAGCAAAGTCCAATGAGAAGAATTCAAGTAGCACAGCCACTCCTGGCTGTGTGGTTTTACACGGCGCCCGAACGCCACTTGCGTAGCTACGATTTGCGAAACCCGCACAGCCAAGAGTGGCTGTGCTACAAAAACCGGAAAGTCCAATGATCGAAAAAGTGGAACTGCTGAGTGTGCCCGCCTTCGCGGGCTTGCCGGATGACCAGATCGAATGGTTCATCAACCAGGCGGAGGAAATGCGCTTCAAGGCCGGCGACACTCTGATGAACCCGGGAGATCCGGCCGACGCAATGTTTGTCCTTCTCGAAGGCAACCTTCAGGCGCGCGGTGAATTCGCTGGCGAGACAATGATCATTACCGTGAACGCCGGCCAGGTGACCGGGCGGCTGCCCTTTTCCAGAATGAAAACGTTCACGTTCGGCGCCCGTGCGCTGACCGACTGCCACATCCTGCGATTTCCGGAAACGAAGTTTCACGACCTCGTTCAGAAAATGCCCGAGCTGACCGAGCGCCTCGTCGGCATGATGACCGACCGCGTCCGCGAGACAACGCGCAGAGAACAGCAGCGCGACCGTCTGGCCGCTCTCGGAAAACTTTCCGCGGGGCTCGCTCACGAACTCAACAATCCGGCGTCCGCCGCCAGGCGCGCCTCAAGCCAGTTGCGCGACATCCTGCAAAAAATTCGCGATGCTGCGCACGAACTCGGCCGGCGCGACCTCACTGCGACGCAGAAGGCGGAAATTGAAAGGCTGGAGGCCTGCATCATCACGCACAAAGATCCCCCGCTTGACACCCTGGCGATGTCGGACCTCGAGGAGCAGTTGGATTCGCTGCTCCGGAGCCACGGACAGAACGATTTGTGGCAGCTGGCGGCCGGCCTGGCGCAACGCAACATTCATCCGGATGTGCTCGAATCTATCTTTGCGGAGTTTGATCCCGGGACGGCCCGCGCGGCGCTCGTCCGAATTGCGGCGGTCGCCGAGGTGTACGGTCTGCTCGACGAAATCGAAAGCAGCGCCGCGCGCATTTCCGACTTGGTCCTTGCAATCAAGGAATACACATACATGGACCAGGCGCCCGTGCAAAACGTGGACATTGTGAAAAGCCTCGAAAGCACGCTCACGATCCTCAACCACAAACTCAAGAAGGGCGTGACCGTGCAGCGCGAATATCAGCGCATGCCTTTGCTTGTGAATTCATTTGGCAGCGAGCTCAACCAGGTGTGGACCAACCTCATCGACAACGCCATTGACGCGATGGGCGGCAACGGCGAGCTTCGCGTCCGCACCTATCGCGATGATTCCTGCGTCGTCGTGGAAATCGGCGACAATGGCCCGGGAATTTCGCCCGACGTGCAGACGCACATCTTTGAGCCCTTCTTCACGACCAAGGGAGTTGGCGAGGGGACCGGCCTCGGCCTCGACACAGTGCAACGCATTGTGAAAAAGCACCGCGGCAACATTCAGGTCACCTCGAAGCCCGGCGACACGCTGTTTCAAGTATGGCTGCCGCTGGCGGATGCGCCCGCCTAGAGTCTCAAGTAGCACAGGCACTCTTGCCTGTGTGCTTTTGCAGACGGCCTGCGTGCCACCTGTGCGCCACCCGTTCAACTACGATTGCAAACGCCACACAGGCAAGAGTGCCTGTGCTACTCAAAGTGCATTCCAGCATTGAGTTTGCTCCCGATTCCCGATAGTCTCGCGGTGGCGAAAGGGCCGCCGAACAGAATCCGTGAGCGATAAACTTCTACAAATATTGCCGCCGGAAGGCGTCAAGATTGTCCTCACGCTCTTCTTGTGTTTCCTGATCGGACTGGAACGCGAGGAACATCGGGTCGCGGGGCAGCGGTACACCTTCGGCGGGGTCCGCACATTTCCGCTGATCGGGCTGACCGGCTATGCGCTGGCTCTGTTGTCGGGAACGCAACTGCTTCCATTGACGTTTGGTTTTGGAGTCGTTGGCGCGTTTCTGTGGCTGTCCTACCGGCACAAACTGGAAACTTACGCCGAAGCCGGGGCAACCACGGAAGTTTCCGGGCTGATCACGTACGTGATCGGCGCGCTGGTGTCGCGCGATCAGTTGTGGATCGCCACGACCATCGCCGTTGTCAGCATGCTGCTGCTCGAGTTGAAGGAATTTCTCGAGAACCTGACGACGAAAATCCCGGCCGTTGAGATTCTGACGTTCACGAAGTTTCTCCTGTTGACCTTCGTCATCCTTCCGATCGTGCCGAACAGGGATTACGGCCCGTTCGCCGTGAATCCATTCAAATCGTGGCTGGTTGTCGTGGCGATCAGCGGCGTCTCTTACGGCAGTTACCTGCTGGAAAAACTGGCGAAAGGAAAAGGGGGCATAAGGCTCTCGGCGTTACTCGGAGGACTATATTCCTCAACCTTCACGACCGTGGTCATGGCAAAGGAAGCGAAAACAGCAGATAGTCCGCACACTTACGCAGGCGGCATCCTGATTGCCTCCGGCGTGATGTACTTCCGCTTTCTCGCCCTGATCGGTATTTTTAATCTCCAGCTCATGGATCGCCTGCTGGTTCCTTTTCTTATCCTGGGAGCCATTGGCGTTGCGGTTGGGTGGGCGTGGTCCAGCTTATCCGACGTGCCCACGACGGAAACGAAACCTGCGTATTCCGCAAAAAATCCGCTGGAACTGAGTTCCGCATTTTTGTTGGGGGCGGTGTTCCTTGTGGTGCTGGTGGCTACTAATTTTGCGCTGATCCATCTGGGCAGCGGTGGAATTTACGCGATGGCCTTGATTTCCGGCCTCGCGCCCGTGGACCCGTTCATCATGGGGCTCACGCAAACCGCCGGAAAGATGACATCGATGGGTCTCGCCGTGGCTGGAGTCATCCTCGCAGCGGCCAGCAATAATTTTGCCAAGGCATTTATTGCGCTTGTGCTTGCCGATCGTAAAACCGGCAGGCAGAGCCTGATCTTGATGCTGGGGCTGACGGCACTGGGATTGCTGCCGTTGATCTGGATTGCCCGGTAGGTGCGAGATATGGACGCAGCGGAAGCCACACCGGCGTATTCGGTTTCCGCACTCACAGTTTTTCGTCTGGCCGGCATGTTGATTCTGGCGGCGATGCTCCTCGCACCGGTTTGGATCGCCGCGTTTCCTCCCCTGCTCGATTATCCAAATCATCTGGCGCGCGCGTTTGTTCTTGCACACTTGAACGATTCGCATTTTTCGTTCCAGCAATTCTATCGGGGCGATTGGGGCGCGTATCCCTATCTGGGGATGGACGCGTCGCTCGCCGTGCTTGGGCGGATTTTCCCGATTGAGACGGCGGGGCGCGTGTATCTCAGCCTGTGCGTGCTCGCGCTTCCTATTGCAGTGTGGTTTTTTCTTCGTCAGGCGCAGCCGGAAGCGAAAGCAGCGTCGTTATGGTCGCTGCTGATCGCATATAACGTTTTTTTTCTGGAAGGGTTTCTGAATTTCGATTTGAGCCTTGCGGTGGGATTTCTGGCGCTGGGGTTGTGGCTGCGATGGCTTTCGAAGCCGGGAACAGGGCGATGGTTTGCGGCACTCGCGGCATTCACGGCGCTCTATTTCACGCACCTGCTGGGCTTCGGAATCGCAGGGTTGATCGTTGTGGCGTACCTCGCGCTTTCGCGTCGGCCGGTTCGTGACTGGTTATGGAGCGGCGCGCTCGCATTGCCGGGCTTGGCGTTCTATTTGCACTCCTCGCGCGTGGGGCTGAACGCGAGCAAAATTGTCTTTCACGGATGGGAAGACAAGCTGGACTCGCTCGGCATGATCCTGCACGGGTATTGGCCGTGGCTGGATTGGATTTCGCTGGCGGCGCTGGCGGCGTGGTTTTTGGCGGCGTGGTGGCGAAATTCCGAATTTCACGGGGACCGCAAATGGATCGCTATCGCCGCGTTTCTCTTCGCGCTGTTCTGGGTGATCCCGTGGATGTGGGGGGAAGGATCGGACCTCGATATTCGCGTTCTGCCTTTTTTGTTTGTGGCGATCCTTGCCACGGCGCGTGTGGGCCGGCGCGCAAAAATGCTCGTCGCGATTCCGCTTTTGCTTTTCGCCGCGCGCACCGTGAGCGTGACGCTCCATTTTAAAGAAGTACAGCCTGAACTGGCGGGCCTTGCGCGCTCGTTCGATGCCGTGCCGCGCGGCGCGCTCGTGCTGCCCATCGTGGAAGGAGACGAGGACCCCATCGACCGCCCCTTCACGCATTTCTGGGCTTACGGAGTGATCCGGCGAGGCTGGTTTTCCCCGTACCTGATGGACGCGCCCGGCGAGACGCCCATGCGAATCATCCACGAATCCTACACGCCTGATGGATTCTGGAACCTCGTGTACGAGGAGCCACCGGATTGGCAGCAAGTCCAGAATGACTACGATTACGTGTGGGCGTACCATGTGCCGCGATTTTCCGCGCCCCTTGCGGGAATCAGCGAGCGAATCTACTCTTCAGGCGCACTCGAGGTTTACCGCATCCGGAAATCCCCCGAGACGAATGAGGCTCCGGACTCACTCCCCTCGCACAAAAAATAGATGCCTTTCCATAAGAGGCTGCTGAGTTGCGGAAGCTTGGGTTTCGGTGGCGCCGGCGCCACAAGTCATCAATCTGTAATAAAAAATTGAATGTGAGAGGTGTAATCTTATCCTGGTACTATGCAGCTGAATGACGTTCCAATTGCATTGCCTGGTGAGGAATAGGATGGGAATAATGAGAAACCGCTGTGCCTTGTTCGTGATCACGTTGGCTTTTGCACTTGTATTGACGGCGCAGACTGCGAGCGCGCAACAACCAGCCAATGAAACCTGGCGCTTCCTGGTGTCGGGCGACTCCCGCAACTGCGGCGACGTCGTAATGCCCGGGATTGCGGAAACGGCGAACAAGAATCAGGCCGCGTTTTACTGGCACCTGGGCGACCTGCGTCGGACTTCTGGCGTCGATGAAGATATCGCGCACCAGCCCGAGCGCATCTCCAAGCCGCTCGATGTCGCGGGGTACGAAACCATCGAATGGCCCGACTACATCCAAAGCCAGATCAAGCCGTTCGGTTCCATACCATTTTTCCTGGGCATCGGGAATCACGAGACCATTCCTCCCCTTAAAACCCGCGAGGATTTCCTGCTGCAATTTGCGGATTGGCTCGATTCGCCGGTCTTGCGCGCCCAGCGGCTGAAGGACGATCCCAACGACTACCGCATGAAGACTTACTTTCATTGGATCGACCGCGGCGTCTCGTTCTACTACCTGGACAGCGCCACGGCCGATCAATTTGACGATGCTCAATTGAGCTGGTTCGAGCGCACTCTTTCCAAGGACCTCGCCGATCCGGCCATTACGACGATTGTCGCCGGGATGCACAAGGCTCTGCCTGAAAGCATTTCCGCAGGGCACAGCATGAATGAGTCGCCGACGGGCATCGAAAGCGGGCATCGCGTCTATGCCGATCTGTTGCGCGCGCGGGACGAGGCGCACAAGCATGTCTACGTGCTCGCGAGCCATTCGCACTATTACATGGATGGAATTTTCAACACGGATTACTGGAAGCAGAACGGCGGTGTGCTGCCCGGATGGATCGTGGGCACGGCCGGAGCCGTGCGCTACGCGCTGCCCCCGAATTCTTCCGATGCGCACGTGGCTTTGGTCAATGTGTATGGTTCACTGCTTGGGACCGTGCAGCCCAACGGCGAAATCAATTTTGAATTTGAAAGGCTCGAGGAAAATGACATCCCCTCGTCCGTGACCGCTCGCTACGGCAAGGATTTCGTACACTGGTGCTTTGCCGAAAATACACAGGTGAAGTAATAAGTAGCACAGGCTTCAGCCTGTGGCTTTTCGTGCTGCCAAAATCAACCCCCACAGGCTGAAGCCTGTGCCACTAGGCCCTGAGATAATCCCCCTGCCAATCCTTCACCAATTGCTTGATGGCCTTGCGATTGTCGAGCTTTTCGTCCAGGACCTTCCGCGCCAGGGCCGGAAGTTCCGAGTCGCTCGCAAAGCGCAAGGAAACCAGCTGCGCAACGGTGAACTCCGGAATGCGCGGCCGCAAATCCACCGGCAAGACTTCGGCGAGGCGCAACCGCATTTCAAGCCGAATGACGCGATCCTGCACCGTCAGAGCGAAGACGCGCGCGAAGAACGCGAGCATAAACAGCGCCAAAGCCATCAGTACACCCATAACGGACCCATACGAAATGCCTGCTCTTACCAGATGAATGATTGACCCGACTAGATTGATGAGAAACACGGGGAGGACAAACATGTGGAAAAGCGGGACAAAGCGGCCATGATTCTTTAAATTCTGCGGTTTCTGGTTCGCCATACAGGTTTACCATCCTCTCGTTTTGCGAATTGGAATCTCAGCGCATAGGTCCGGGAAACAACAAAATCAGGATGCACAGGATTCTAGCAGAGCTATTTACGGAGCGCGTGCCGGAATTCTGCGGGCCCAAAGTAGGACAGGCTTCAGCCTGTCGGGGTTGGCTTTTCTCAGACATGCACCAAAACCGACCCGCTGAGGCCTGTCCTACTTGGATCGCGACCCACAAATTAATATTGAGAAATGTAGGCTAAACTATCGCTTCTGAAATTCCGGTGAGCCGAGAACCAGGCCGGTAATCAGGCCGACGTTCACCTGCGTCACGGGATCGTCGAGCTTCGCGCCCAGGATACGCGGCTCTACCATTTCCTTTTCCAGCGTCGCGCGGGTTGAGTCGGAAACTTGTCCTGCAAGGAACTCCGTTTCGACCCGATCGAGCGCCAACTGAGGATTCGCTCCAACATCCGCTCCTACCAGGGAGTTAACGTCCACTTGCGCGCCGCGCACCTTGTTGCTGGTCAGAGCGACCGCAAAATTCACCCGATTCAAGAGCGCTCCGGTACTGACCCACGTGACGGCCTTGTCCGAATAGCCGTTGGGCGGCAGGCACTGGTACAGCGGCTCGCCGATGCGCGCAACCCACTGCGCGAGTTGCAATGGCTGGTCCACGTCCGCGCCAATCGCGCGCGTCGTGGACGCCACGAGCTCGAACGGCGTCTTCACTTTGGCGCGGAACGCCGTTCGCGACCAGAACTCCGGAGAATAAATCATCGTCGTCATCACGGCGCGGATGTCGCCTTTGGATTTTTCAAATGTTTTGGCCATGCGCGCGACGAGCGCCGGAGGGGGATCGTCCGACACAAAATGCTCCGCCAGTTGCAGCGAAATGTGGCGCGCCGTATGCTGATCCTTCACCAGCAGGTCGAGGACTTGCTCGCCGTCCTTCAGTCCGCCGCCTTTTATTTTTTTCCCGAGCACGCGTTTCGGGTCGGGATCGTGAATTCTCTCGTCGAAATAAAACACGGGATTTTCGCGCGGCGACTCGATCGTCCACCCCGTGAACGCGCGCGCGACTTCGATGACGTCTTCCTGCTTGTACCCGCCGTCCACGCCCAGCGTGTGCAACTCCATTAACTCGCGGCCGTAATTTTCGTTCAGCCCGCGCTTGGACCCGAGCGGCGGCAGTTTTTCGCCCGGCCGCGCGCGCACTGGATGCTGCTTCAAGCGGTCGAAAGCGTGCGGGTCCGCGCTCGATGAGTTATCGAGATAGAACAGCATCGCCGGACTCTTCGCGGTAGCTTCCAGCAAATCGCGAAATTTTCCGAGCACATACGGGCGGATCGCGTCACGTTCGTACGGGATCAGATACCAGCGGTCCGTATCTTTGTAGACAAAAATATTGAAATGGTTGAACCAGAAATCGGAAAGTTGCTCGGCGAGTTGCCGCTCGCTGTACACCGCCCGGATCATTTTCGCTTCCATCAATTCGTTTACGATTTCATTCTGGTCCTTGAAGGGAAGGGAATTCATGCCGCCCGGCTGCTTGGCCAACTCCTGCAAATGCTTCTGATATTCGTCGACCTTCATCCCCAGCCGCTTGGCTGCAATGTCCTGAGGCGGATATTGATCGAGCAGCCCTGCAGCGCTGAGCCCCAGCGCCGGGAATTGCGCAAGGCGCGCATCCACCACTGGGTCGCCGATATTTTCCGGATGAAGCTGCGTCTGAATCCAGTTCTCGAGCCCGGTCTTTTCAATTTGTTCCACTTGGCCGGGGCGAGGCCCGAATCCAAGCCGGTTGAGGGCGTGCACAATCGCTTCCTCTTCGTTCAACTCGCGGATTGGAAGTTTGCCGGCAAAATTCGCGTTGCCGCTGTTCTTGTCACTCCCGCTCGAAGGCAAAGGCGAGGAATACAATTCCGCGCCGCCCCGGCGAGGGCCAGCCCAGGCCAGCGTCGCAAGGCAGGTCGCGGCCAACAGTCCCGAACCGACGATTTCTGTCCACCGCTTCATGGTTCGATCACTAGACGGCCTGCAATGACCTTTCGCATTCGCGCGCGTTCCACCATCCTCAATTTCATACGCCCAATCCCCACGATTCTCAACCCCGAATGGATCAAAAAGTTCCGTTCGCCCGCGGGCGCGTGCAACAGACGAATTTCAACGACTACGATTCCCAGGACAGCCACGCTTGGCTGTTCGCTGTTGACCTACCGTGACCGCGCGGGACAGCCAAAACCGGACAGCCAAGGTTGGCTGTCCTACCCATATCCAGATCATAAGCAATCGGCGCTGCAACCAAGGTTGACACTTGATAGCGGCAGGTCTACCGTTTTGGATAGTGAAGAAAAATCGCAACTCCAGGCTTAGGAGGTTCCATGGAAATTGACCGGAAGAAATTTCTCGATAGTCTTGGCGGTCCCGAAGCCGCCAGCCGGATGGACTCCGAAGCGCGAGCGGACGCCCTGGAATCCCACATGATGGCCCAATTGAACCGGGCGAAAACCGGCGATCCCGCGTGGGACCAAATAAAGCCCGACAAATATCCATCCGTTGCCGAGGTCGAGGCGCAAATCGAAACGCGCAAATACCGCGAAGGTGTGGGCTTCATGTACGTTCCGCGCACAGGCGAAAATGTAAGAAAGCTCCCGCCGATGCCCGCCAATCCTACTCTTTATGATTTCTTTAAATTGCGATTCATGGATACGTCCAACCACGTTCTGCAAAGCGCGAACCTGGCCATGAAAAATGGCATGAAGGAAGAAATTATTCTCGCTTGCCTGCTTCACGACGTGGTGCAGGAAATTATTCGCACCGACCACGGCTGGTGGGGAGCGCAGCTCTTCGAGCCGTACGTCCCGGAAAAAGTCAGTTTTGCCATTCGCTACCATCAGGCGCTGCGCTATTATCCCGACCCGTCCGTTGGTTATGAGTATCCGGATCTTTACCGGCAATTGTTTGGCGCCGATTACGTTCCTCCGCCTTACATCGAAGCGACCTACCAGATGGTTCGCAAGCACCCGTGGTACATGGACGCGCGCCTGGTCACAGTGAACGACTTGTACGCTTTTGATCCGAACGCCGTGGTTTCCATCGAGCCATTCATCGATATCGTCGGACGCCACTTCAAGCAGCCGAAAGAGGGGCTGGGAAATGACGGCAGTCCAGTCGCTCACATGTGGCGGACGATTGCCAGACCTGACCAGCCGTTGTAACTCTGTAAACTATTCTCTGTTAGAGTTGGCTTCTATCGCGATAGCAAGTCCCCGGGTCTTAAGACCCGGGCTACAGCATTTGTAAAAGCGCCGGCGATTTTTGTAGCCCGCCTCTTCAGAGGCGGGGTTTTCAATGCTTCGCGCAACAGATTCCAGTAAAAGGGGGAAAACAGTGATGCAAATAAGAAGAGCGACCGTCACCGCGGCAGCCATCCTGGCACTGGGTGCTGGACTATTTAACTTATTTGCTCGCGAGACTCCGGCGCAGTCCACGGATCTTCGCGTGATGATTTCGGACGGCATGAAGACAGTCGTGGAGGAACTCACTCCACAGATCGAACATTCAACTGGGCGAAAACTCGCGGCGCAATTTAACTCCTCGAAAAATCTGAGGGATAAAATTCAGGCCGGCGAACCATTTGACGCCGCAATTCTAACCTCTGACGTTCTCGATGATTTAATCAAGCAAGGAAAAATCGCAGTCGCCGGACGCGCCGAAATTTCCCGCACCGGATTGGGAATGGGCGTTCGCGCCGGGGCGCCGAAACCCGACATCAGCACGCCTGATGCGCTGAAACGAACCCTTCTGGCCGCAAAATCGTTAAGCTTCAATCCAACCGGCGCAAGCGCGGCGCCTACTTACGACATATTCGCGCGTCTGGGAATCGCGGATGAGGTCAAACCCAAATTGATGCTCGATGCGGAGGCAGGACGCCCTCAGATGAATGTTGCAGGAGGCAAAGCGGAACTCGTCATCTCGCTGATTCCCGAGATCAGGTTTTTCCCGGGAGTGGATCTCGTCGGCCCGATCCCGCCTGATTTTCAAAGCTACATAAATTTCGCCGCCGGCATCGCAACAAACGCGCGGGACAAAGATGGCGCCAAAGCGCTAGTTCAGTTCATCACAGGACCCGCAGTTGTGCCAGTCCTGAAAGCCAAGGGCATGGAACCGCATAAGTAGCACAGCCACTCTTGGCTGTGCGGTTTTTGCGGCACTTAATAAAAGCGCACAGCCAAGAGTGGCTGTGCTACTCGAACCATTCAGGCGCGAACAGCAGAGCCTCGCGCCGCAACGTACTCGCGCATAGTGGCATCGAATGCCCGCTCGAGTTTCTGCACCAGCGCTCCCATCACGACGGAATACCGGTGCCCTGAAATCTCGCTCACTCCCAGCAGGCTGCGATTGGTGGACGTGATGAACACTTCGTCCGCGCCGTAGAGGTTCTCCAGCATCAGCGTTTTCTCGCTCATGGGCACGCCCGCGCGTGGAGCGATTTCAAGCAGCACGCTGCGCGTCACGCCTTCCAAGCACCCTGACGAGAGCGGCGGCGTAAAAACCGCGCCGTCCTTCACGCAAAAAATATTTGCGGAAGTGCACTCGGCCGCTTCGCCGCGTTCGTTGAGCAAGATGACTTCGGTCCAGCCCGCCTTTTGCGCTTCCGCCAGATGCCACACGTTGTTCAGCCACGCGGTGGTTTTCACGCCCGCGAGCGGCGAGGCCGCATGGCGGCCGTTTTCGGCAACGCCCAGGCGCGCTTCCCCGGAATACGCCGGAAGTCCCGCCGTGCAGAGAATCAAGTCCACCTCGGGCATTGGCTCGCCGCTCTGCCAGAATCCAACGCGATTGTAGATCATGTAGATTCGTGCCGTGCCTTCCACCACTTGATTGGCGGCCAGCAATTCGCCGAGATGCCGCCGCACTTGCGCCGGATCGAAAGGAAAGGGCAGCCGGATGCGCCCCGCATCTTTTTCAAGCCGCCGCCAGTGGCGCTCGTAGGCGAAAGCCTCGCCCTGAAAAACACGCATCGTCGTGAATAGGCCCCAGCCGTTCGTGAGCCCAGCCTGGCCGGGCGAAAGGCGCGCCTCGTCGACGGGAACAATCCGGTCATTGTGAAAAATCAGCCGATGGATCAAGTGGACCTCGCGCGCGCCTGTCGCAAAGCGCAACGGTATTCTAACTCACTCCGGTCAGATGACGTTGCCCTCGCGGAATATTTGGTGATGAAGGAAACAATTATTCCAGCGGCTGCGGTGAGGATGTCACGTAGCCGTGATGCGGTCTTCCGGCACTTCGACTTCGGTGACTCCGCGGAAAGAGAAGAGCAGCTTGATCAGATAGGCCGGCGGATTCTCGGAAGTTTGGCGAACGATGTGGCCGACCGCGGCGGTCACGGCCGCGTGAAAGAGAACGCTTCCCGCCTGCATTCCAGCAAGATTCACGCGCACTGCTTGTCCAGGCTGAAGGGAAGCCACAATGCACCTCGAACCAAATTGTGTGCTTGTACCGCGCCGATTGCAAACAGCTCCGCATTGTCACTCGGGGTAGTGCAGGATAATATGCAGCGGCGCGGCCACTTTTTGTTCGCGGCCGCGACGGAGACGCCCATGCGACCCGTGAGAAAGCAGTATCCTTTGAAATTAATTCTCGCTGCCGGAATAATTGCCGTCCTCTCCGGCTGCTCGCGCGGACCGAGTCCTCCCGGCACCGCTCTGGCCTCGTTTTCGGGCGATCGCATCCTGAACCATATCCGTATTCTTTCCTCGGATGAATTTGAAGGGCGCGGGCCGGGCTCCAAGGGCGAGCAACTCACGATCAAATATGTCGAGGACCAGTTTCGTTCGGCGGGCCTGGAACCCGGCAATCCGGATGGAACTTATTTGCAGAGCGTTCCTCTCGTCGGCATCACTCCGGATAGTGGCATGAAGCTGACGCTTACGGAGCACGGGCGCACCCTCGAACCGAAATTTCAGGACGATTTCGTCGCGTGGTCCAAGCGCGTGACGGAAACTTCCTCGATCGACGCCGACATGGTTTTCGTTGGCTACGGCGTGCAGGCCCCGGAATTTCAGTGGGACGATTTCAAGGGCGCAGACGTAAAAGGCAAGATTCTCGTCGTGCTCATCAACGACCCGCCCGTACCTGATCCGGCCGATCCCTCCAAGCTCGATCCCAAAACATTCGGCGGCGCGGCCATGACCTACTACGGCCGGTGGACCTACAAATTTGAAAAGGCCGCGCAGTTGGGCGCCGCCGGATGCGTCATCATTCACCAGACCGACCGCGCCGGCTATCCCTGGGAAGTGGTGCGCAACAGTTGGAGCGGAACGCAATTCGACCTGGCCACGCCCGACAAGAACATGGGGCGTCTCGCCGTGGAAAGCTGGATCACGTCGGACTTCGCCACGAAATTATTTCGCGCCGCCGGCCAGGATCTCGACAAGCTGATCGTCGCCGCCGCCCGCCGCGATTTCAGGCCTGTCCCCCTCGGCATCCACGCCAAGCTGACCATCCACAACGCGCTGCAGACGATCGATTCACACAACGTAATTGCGAAACTTGCCGGGAGCGATCCCGATCTGAAGAATACATACGTCATTTACACGGCGCACTGGGATCATTTCGGCATCGGCCCGGAAGTAAACGGCGACAAAATTTATCACGGCGCGGTCGACAACGCCTCCGGCACCGCCGCGCTTCTCGAATTGGCGCGCGCGTACAAAGCGCTTTCGAGGCCCCCGCGCCGCACAATTCTTTTTCTCTCCGTCACCGCGGAAGAGCAAGGCTTGCTCGGCTCGCGATACTACGCGGAGCATCCGCTGTATCCGCTCGCGCGCACCGCGCTGGACATCAACATGGACGGCATGAACGTGAACGGGCGCACCCGGGACATCGTTCAAATCGGGCGCGGAGCCTCCACGCTGGATGATGTGGTCGAGACCGTCGCGGCGGAACAGGGCCGCGCCGTAAAGTTCGATCCCGAACCAGAAAAGGGCCTCTACTACCGCTCCGACCATTTCGAATTCGCCAAAAACGGCGTCCCCGCATTCGACCCGGAGGTTGGCGTGGAATTTATCGGCAAGCCGGAAGGCTGGGGCCTCGAAGCGCGGCGAAAATTTACCGCCGAAAGATATCATAAGCCCGCCGACAAAATTCAGCCGGACTGGGATCTGAGTGGAGCGGTCCAGGATTCCCAGCTTTACTTCCTGGTTGGATACCGCGTCGCCAATGATCCCCACATGCCCGAATGGAAATCCGGAGCCGAATTCAAAGCGATTAGGGATGCTTCCTTGACGTCAGCGGGAACGGCTCCGTAATCCCATCGCTACAGCGAGATACCTATTGACTTATTCGTAGCACGCCCTTATTTTTATCTTGATTGATCCAGGAGGTGACGGTGCACAAAATCGGTATCGCCTTTTTGATCGCAATTTTAGGGGTCCTGTTGTTGCAAGCGCCTGTGATGGCTGCACCTCCGGGCACACCTTCGGCTCCACTTGGGGTAGTTCTGGCGGCCGAGAACGCCAATGCGGGAGTGGATGCTACTTTCAGTGGGGCCACGATTTACGACGGCGACCGCCTCGTGACGCAGGACATTGGAACGATGCGAGTTCGGCTCGGAACCGGCCAAATATTTTTGCACCAGAGCACCTCCACCCAAGTTCACGCTATTCCCAATGGATTTTCAGCAGACCTGGATGTTGGAACTGTCTCTATTTCCTCATCGGAGGGACAGACCTTCCATTTGCTCGCGGACGGCGCAACCATTAGCCCCGCGAGTACGCATCCAACCTCCGCTCAAATTTCCAAAATTAGTCCGACCGAATTGATCTTGACTAGCACTCGTGGGGCCCTCCTGGTCACCATGGGCGATGAAGTCAAGACGGTTGAGGCCGGCAGCAGCTATAAAATGGAAGTCGAATCCGAAGAGCCGGATCCCCAACAACGGCGGCCTCCCATTGCTACGGCTCGAAATCATTTCATCCTGATTGTCATCGGTGCCGTTGGCGTAGCGACAGGTATTATTATTTGGCGCGCTGTCGTCAGTCCAAATCACCCTTAGGAGCAGGCAGCGCCATTGGCATGATTTCCGCGCACTTCTCCCCCGCCAATTGCGCATAAGTTCCCGTCAGATTTTCCAATCAAGAGGGCGCGCCAAAACGCCGCACGGCATTTCATGCCTCATTAGAGTGTGGGCGTCCCCGCCCCAGCAGACAATAGCTCTGGGTGGACCCTAAAAGCGAAACTCCGGCGAAACTTCAATCGATCCGGGACGTGCCGTCAAAGGCCCCAGAACGGCTCCACGAGAGGGCTAGGACAACCCGGAAGCGGTTGATTCTTTGTACTTTCTCCCCTCTACCCTTGTGGCCCTTCAGGGGGGTGTATTTTACGCGTCCAAAAAGATTCCCGTGTTTGACACCATCTCTCCTTCTTCCTACCCTTATAGTGCAAGCCCTCGTGGAGGTTTTCGTGCGCATATTGTGTACCGCTATTTTGATTGCAATTCTGAGTTTTGCGGTGATTGAAACGCCGGTAATGGCAGCACCCGCAAGCTCGCCCTCAGCTCCCTTGGGGGTTGTCGTGGCTGCTGAGAATGGCAATCACGGTGCGGGCGTAACCACAAGTGGCGCGACGATTTATGACGGTGATCGCCTCCAGACTCCCACAAATTCGACTCTTCGAGTCCGGCTCGGAACTGGACAAATGGTCCTGCGGCAGAACACCATCGCCGATGTGCATGCCTTCCCGAACGGTTTTTCGGCAAACCTGGACAATGGAACCGTGATCGTTTCCTCCGTAGCTGGGCAGACTTTCCAAGTGATCGCCGACGGTGCAACGATTCGCCCCTTGAACGCGCAGGCCACCTCCGGTCAGATCAGCATGATCAGCCCGACCGAATTAGTTTTGACCAGCACACGCGGAACGCTGGAAGTCAGCATGGGCGACGAGGTAAAGACCTTGGAAGCCGGAAACTCTTACCGGCTGGAAGTGGAAGCCGAAGCTCCTGAACCGGATCCAAATCCACAGTCTACGCGTGCGACTGCGCGCAATCGCTTCCTCTGGATCGCGATCCCGGTCATCGGAGCGGTGGCTGGCGTCGTTATTTGGCGCGCTCTCGTCAGTCCAAGCGCACCTTGACAGCGAGCGGGCCAGGGGCAGACCTGCGCTCGAAAACCTACCAAGAAAAATTTACGGAATTTCAGGGCGGCCCAATTTGCCGCCCTTTTTTTGTGGCTGAACAAAGGTTTCCCTGTCTGGTTTGATTTTGAGTTCCCCAGGTCATATAACTCACCAAAGCGATCTATTCTCATTTCCGTGAAGGTGAAGTTGGAGAACGCCGGCCCCTCTTGCATCGGCACAAGCTAGACGCCACTACAAATCGTCTGTAGCTGGATTGGGCATCAAGCCGGAATGTGCGCCGGGTGACGCCAACCCTTCTTGGTAAAATGACGTTATGCGGTCTCCCGCGGCGCATCCCCTTCGGTTCTTCACGGTCTTATGCCTTGCCTCAGCCATTCCCGGGGGTGTATTTGCCGATACGATTTATCTGAAGAGCGGAAGAAAAATCACCGCCACGCACGTGGTTCAGGAAAACGGCCAGGTGAGTTACGAAACTCCGGCCGGGCGGCTGAGCTTTCCTCTTTCCATCGTCGACCGAGTCGTCCATGACGATTCCTCGCCGATTTCCACTGCTGGAACCGCCGCGGATCGCGCCGCGAACCTCCCCATTGCGCCGCCCAACGAGTTGGCTGCTCCGTCCAAGGACGCCGCGGCAAGCGCCGCCGTGCGAGACGGCACGATCGACAGCGACCTGCTTTCGCGGCTTGAATCCGAAGCAACCGCGAATCCCACTCCGACGGTCGTCGCCCGCGTTGTGGCCGCGGAAAGCGCTGCGGCGCAATTCGAAATCAGCGTCGGCGATTTCGAACGGGCAGTCGATCACTATAATGTCGGTCTCCGCTATGACCCCAACAACACCGCTTTGTTGCTGGAAGCCGCCTACCTCCATTTGAGGCGGAGCGAGTACTCCGCCGCGAAGGATTTGCTGGAGCGCGCCCGCCGCCTCGATCCGGACTCAGCCGAAGTCGCCAAGCTGTCCGGCTGGGCCTATTACGGGTTGAACCGCGCCGCCGACGCTGTCACGGAATGGAAGCACGCCATGGAGCTCAAGCCCGATGAGGAGACCCAGCACGCTCTTGAAAAGGCCGAGCGCGATGCCCAGGAGGAGGCCGAATATCACGAAGGCGAGACGCTTCACTTCCGCCTCAAGTACAACGGAGGAGCCGCTCCGGAACTTGCTCAACAAGTTCTCAAAACTCTCGAGTCTGAGTTCCAGGAGATTTCCGCGACTTTGAACTACGATCCTCCCGAGCCCATCGGCGTAGTCCTGTACACGAACCAGACGTTCACGGATATCACGCGAGCGCCGAGTTGGTCGGGAGCGCTCAACGACGGCCGCATCCGCGTGCCGGTCGAGGGCCTCACCACCATGACCGATGAACTGGCGCGCGTCCTGAAGCACGAACTGACCCACAGTTTCGTCGGCCAAAGGACTGGCGGGCGCTGCCCCGTGTGGCTGCAGGAGGGCATTGCGCAATACATGGAAGGAAAACGCAGCCGGGTCAATGCCGGAACCCTTTCCGCGGCGTACGAGCACCATATGGAATTTTCTCTCCTCTCCTACGAATCCTCGTGGCTGAATCTGCCCAAGGACGCCGCGTCCAATGCCTATGCCTGGTCGCTCGCGGTTGTGGAGGAGATCGTGACCGTCAATGGCATCGATGACCTGGAACGAATTCTCGAGCACATCGCCACGGGCTCGTCCACGGAAGACGCTGTTCGCGCCGTTCTTCATGAGGATTATTCGGAATTGATGCTTTCCACCGCGCAGTTTCTGCGCAAGGCTTACGAGTAGGGCTTCTTCAAATTGTGGCCAATAGAGATGCAAGCAGCGCGGCGCGCTCGGGTAGCGCGCGAAGCACGATATTCTCTTCCGGGCTGTGCGCGCCCTCGCCGACGGCGCCCAGGCCATCGAGGGTCGGAACGCCCAGCGCTGCCGTAAAATTTCCGTCCGATCCTCCGCCGACGTAGGCTTCGCCAAGCGTGACGCCCATTTCTTTTGCCAGGCCTCGCGCCTTGGCATACAGCGCAGCGCTGTTTTTCCGCTCCATGGGCGGACGGTTGAACCCGCCGCGAATTTGCAGCTTTGCGCCGCGCAGGATGGGCCGCAGTGCGCGAAACTTCCGCTCGAGCGCGCGCATATCAACGGCACGCACGGCGCGCACATCCACCAGGACTCGCGCCTTCTCGGGAATGACATTGGTGCGCGTCCCACCTTCCACCAATCCGGCATTCACCGTGATCCCGCGGCTCGGCTGATTCCAGCGTGAGACGAGCGCAATTTGAAGCGCGATTTCCTCGATCGCGTTGATGCCGTCTTCAGGGTTCAGGCCCGCATGCGCCGCGCGGCCTGTGGCGACGATCTCGATCTCGCCGACTCCTTTGCGGCCTGTTTTCACGCGGCCATCGAGTCCCGCAGCCGGCTCCAGCACGAGCACGGCATCGCTCCGCCGCGCTTCGCGTTCGATCATCGCTCGCGAAGTCCCGCTCCCGATTTCTTCATCGCTCGTCCACAAAAAGACGATTCGCTTTTTAGGCAGACGGCCTGCCGCGGCAAGAGCGTCGACGGCGAAGAGGGCGATCACCAGCCCGCCCTTCATGTCGAACGCGCCCGGCCCATAGGCGCGCCCTCGCGACACTCGAAACGGCATCCCCGCCAGCGTCCCCCGTCCGTACACCGTATCCAAATGGCCCAGAACGAGAATTTGCCCCTTGGCGAGCTTTCCTGGCGGATTCCACTCTGCCCGGACGTGATCTCCTCGTTCCCTCTGCCGCACGAGCGTGACCCTGGCGCCGCGCCGCCTCCACTCCGCCGCAACGATCTTGCCGAAGCGATCCACGGCGGCTTTGTCGAAGCTCGGTGACTCCGCGCGCACAAATTTCCCAAGAAGGCGCGTCATCGCACCTTCGCGCGGCCGAAGCCATTCCACGAGCGGCAACATCTGTGAAGACGCCTTCATCGCGCCGCTATGCTAACAACGCACCTGACAAGGGGCAACTTCGTTTGCAGGCCAGCGCATTTTGCAGATCATTCGATACGCCGCCGTCGTGAGCAGATTTTTGGATGTGGAAGCGAATGAAACCAAATCTCCTTATCCAACGCGACACATAAATATTACAATCCTGTTACAGACAGGTTAAAATCCTGTTAAAGAATAGAAGTCGCACACGAACAACTCTGCCGTTGGCCTTGACGCTATGAGAACAAGGGTCCGGACAAGTTGGCTGCTTTTTGCATGCATGTGCGTGCCGCTCTATTCGAGCGCGCAATCCCAACACCCCGGCTATGCGGTTTCCGTCAGGGAACTGAGTATTCCACCCAAGGCCCTTCACGCCTTCGAGCAGGGCATCGAACTCTTGGCAAAGAAAGATCCGGCAGGAAGCTTGGCGCATTTCCAACGCGCGATCCTCGAATATTCAGGCTACTACGAGGCCTACGACAGGATCGGAGCGGCAGACCTGAAGCTATGGCGCATTATGGAAGCAGAGCAGGCGTTTCGGAAGTCCATTGATTTGAGCGGCGGCCAGTATGCGCACCCGCTGCTCGCTCTGGGCGCGATTCTCGACGAACAAGAAAAATTCGCGGAGGCCGAATCAGTGATCCACAAGGGTTTGGATCTGGCCCCGGAATCCTGGGCGGGCCACTATTACCTGGCCTTGGCGTTCTTCGGTTTGAACCGGTTCGTGGAAGCCGAGAAGAGTGTCCACGAAGCGCTTCGCAGAAAGACGGACTTCCCTGAAGCTTACCTCTTGCTCGCTGACATCCATAGCCGCGACAAAGATTACCAATCACTCCTGAACGACTTGGACGAGTACCTCAAGCTTGCTCCGGACGGCCCGGCCAGCGCCCGGGCCAAAGCCCTTCGAGAATATGCGTCGGGCATGTTGTCTGAATCTCAGAGCAGTAGCGCCCTCGCTCAGCCTCACTAGCGCGGGCTTCAAGCCTGTGGGGTTTGGTCCTGCCAAGTGCGAACCCCCGCAGGCTGAAGCCCGCGCCACGGTGAACCGCGTTTGCGGTGCGCCGCGTTTCGCATATAATTCCACTGAATAGGCTACACTTATACTCTGCCGGAAATCGGCTGCAGGCCACACCTGCATCCGGGCCAAAGCGGGCGCGGGCCTTGCTTTTGCGCAGGCCGCCGGGAAAATTGAGGCGATGAAATGATTCTCGACAACGCGAGTATCCAGAAAATTCTGCCGCACCGCTATCCATTCTTGCTGGTGGATACCGTCCTCGAAATCGAGCGGCTCAAGCGCATTGTCAGCCTGAAAAATGTTTCCATCAATGAAGGTTATTTTCAAGGGCACTTCCCGGGAAAACCGGTCATGCCCGGCGTTCTGATCATTGAGGGCATGGCCCAGACCGGCGGTCTGCTGTTGCTTTCGGAAATCCCGGAAAGAGACAAGAAGCTGTTCTATCTGGCTGCCGTGGATGAGGCGCGTTTCCGCCGGCCGGTCGTGCCCGGAGACCAGTTGCGCATCGAGGTGACGGTGCTGAAGTGGAAAGTAAATATTTTGCAAGCTGCAAGCCGTGGCCACCGTGAACGGCGATGTGGCGGCGGAAGCCATCCTGCGCTGCATGCTGGTCGATCGCGAATCCGAGGCGGCGCCGAGCGACGCCACCGCCGACGACGCAGTTGGTGTGCGCGATGAGTGAAGTTGATTCCCGCGCGATTGTTTCCGCCAGCGCGCGCGTGGGACACGATGTCCGGATCGGCGCGTTCGCCGTTGTGGGCGACGGCGTCGAGTTGGGTGACGATTGCGTCCTGGAACCGCATGCCGTGGTGCGCGGCCCCGCGCGCATTGGACGCAAGAACGTTTTCGATTCGTTCTGTTCGGTGGGCGGCGATCCTCAGGATCTGAAATTCGGCGGCGAACACACCGAGCTGCTCATCGGCGACGCCAACCGATTTCGCGAATTCTGCACCGTAAGCCGCGGCACGACCGGAGGCGGCGGCGTCACACGGATCGGAAACGACAATCTCTTCATGGCGTATTCCCACGTGGCTCACGATTGCATCGTCGGTAGCTCCACCGTGTTTGCGAATGGCGCGACGCTGGCCGGCCACGTGGTGGTGGAAGATTACGTGAACGTCGGAGCGTTCAGTCCCGTCCACCAATTTTGCCGCGTGGGCCGCTACGCTTACATCGGCGCCTGCACCGTCATCACGCAGGACGTGCCGCCGTTTTCGCGCGTGGTCACCGAGCGCGAAACGAAATGCTACGGCGTGAACACCGTGGGCCTCGAGCGGCGCGGATTCGATCGCGCGCGCCTGGAAACCATCGAGAGCGCGTTTCGCCTTCTGCTCCGCTCCAAGCTCAACACCACGCAGGCCCTCGAACAGATTCGCGCGCAACTGAACGGTTCGCCCGATGTTCGGGAACTCGTGGAATTTATCGAATCGGCGGAGCGCGGCCTTCACAAGTGAATTCCTCGACGCCTATGCAATCTTCGGCTATCCCAGATGCTTCCGCCGGATGGGGTTTGATTGCCGGCAACGGACAATTTCCGTTTCTCGTTTTGCAAGCGGCGCGCGACCAGGGAATCGAAATGGCCGTGATCGCCATTCGCGAAGAGGCTTCGCCGGAACTCGAGAAAGTCGCGGCGCGTTTGCATTGGGTCAGCCTGGGTGAGCTGTCGCGCACGCTGGAATTGCTGCATCAGGAGGGCGTCACCCGCGCCGTCATGGCCGGGCAAGTGAAGCACAATAAAATTTTCAGCTCCATTCGTCCGGACTGGAAACTGGCGAAACTTTTGCTTTCATTGCCGCTGAAAAATACCGATTCGCTGATCGGGGCTGTCGCGCGCGTGCTGGAATCGGAGGGAGTTCAACTGGTGGACTCGACCTCGTTTTTGAAGCCGCTGGTTCCCGCTCCGGGCGTGCTGACGCGGCGCGCGCCGAATGCGCACGAAGCGGAGGACATTGCCTACGGCCGGGAAATTGCGCGGCAGATCGCGGGACTCGATCTTGGCCAGACGGTGGTGATTCGCGACCGCGCCTGCGTGGCCGTCGAAGCCATGGAGGGCACGGACGAAACGATCGAGCGCGCCGCCCGCATCGCGGATGGCAGTTCGCTGGTCGTGGTAAAGGTGAGCAAGCCCCGGCAGGACATGCGATTTGATGTACCCGTTGTGGGCCTCAAAACCGTCGAAGTGATGCAGCGTTGCCGTGTCACCGCGCTGGGGATGGACGCGGGCCGCACGCTGCTGTTCGACCGCGCGCGCGTCATCGAAGCCGCCGACGCCGCCGGAATCGCTATCGAAGCATTCCCGCTGGAGGCCATCGGAGGGGCGGAACGGCCGGCGAAACAGGGGAAGTTGTGAGTCTGGGAATTCAGGGTGGTCGTAAAGTCCGCGTTGCGGTTGTAGGCGCCGGAGATTTCGGGCGGAATCATGCGCGCGTGTATCGCGAACTCGCCGACGCGGAACTCATCGGCATCGTGGATGTTAGCGCCGAGCGCGCCGAGAAAATCGCCACCGAATATTCCACAAAAGTTTTCCCGGATATCGAATCGCTCGCAGGCCAGGTGGACGCCGCGAGCGTGGCCGTGCCCACCGTCGAGCACGCGCGCGTCGGCTGCCGTTTGCTCGAACTCGGCATCGATGCGCTGGTCGAAAAGCCGATGGCCGCCTCGCTGGCCGAAGCGGATGAATTGCTCGCCGCAGCCTCCAGCGCGGGACGCATCCTGCAAGTCGGGCATCTGGAACGGTTCAATCCCGCGATCGTCGCGGTGATGCCGGTACTGAACCGTCCACTTTACTTTGAAGTTCATCGCCTCGGTGTGTTCACGCCGCGCAGCCTGGATATTGATGTGGTGTATGATGTCATGATTCACGACCTGGACATTCTGCTCGCACTGGTGGATGCGCCCGTGGTGGACATCAAGGCCATCGGAATTCCCGTTCTGACCGACAAAGTGGACATCGCGCACGCCCGCCTGGATTTCGCGACCGGCGCGGTTGCCAATGTCACCGCGAGCCGCGTTTCCACCGAGCGGGTGCGAAAAATGCGCTTCTTCCAGCAGCACGAATATATTTCCGTGGATTTCACGCGCCAGGATGCGCTCCGCGTGCGGGTTGCCGAGCCGGGTCCGCAGCCCAAGTTTGATTTTGCGGCGCTTCCCGCCGAGCGGGAAGAACCCCTCCGAGCCGAATTGCGCGCGTTCCTGGAATCCGTGCGGACGCGCCGCGCCCCAGCGGTGGACGGCGCCGCCGGTCGGCGCGCCCTGGCGCTCGCCGACCAGGTTATGGCAGGCATCCTGGAGCACGGCCGGCGCGTCCAATTGGGTGCCTTTGCTGCCCCGCAGGCAAATCC
Organism: uncultured Acidobacteriota bacterium; assembly: GCA_963832265.1. Classification (GTDB taxonomy): domain Bacteria; phylum Acidobacteriota; class Terriglobia; order Acidiferrales; family UBA7541; genus Palsa-360. Next base: position 169,581 of record CAWHTN010000017.1, on the reverse strand, counting down.
ATGATCCCTAGGATTTTAGTTCCGAAAAATGCCCGGCCGGTCGTGTCTCCCACAGACGCGCCGCCGCGGCGATTGAGCTCAAACCTCGACGCGCGCACGCTCGTGCCATCGGACCTGCCGCAATTCGAGCTCGATCCCCACTCCTCGATTCCTTCCTATTTCAAGCTGGAGGTGCTTGGCGACGCCGTCGTCGTTCCGCGCGACATGCCGAACACCCCGCTCGATGCGATCAGCAAAACGCCCAATTATGTGCCGCTGACGATCCTGGATTCGCGCGTGGCCGTTCCCAAAGATGCGCACGCGGCCAAACTTGAACCGAAGCAGATCGTTGCCATTCAAGATTTGCCCGACGTCCTCGATCCTGACGTCCTCACCACCGGCGAAGTCAATCTCATGACCAAGCCGGCCGTGGACCGCACCGAGGCCTGGAACGCCGTGGCGCGGGTTTCTTCGATTGTGTTTCACTTTGTGGTGATTCTGCTGATCCTGCTCGCGCCAAAATTATTTCCATATCACCAGCCCACGGATGCGGAAATCGCCCGGAACATTACCGATCTATACATACCTTCGGATCTCAATCGAATCGCCAGGGAGCCGTCGGCGCCCCGGCCAAAGACTCCGGTGGTGAAGGTCGATCCGCGCCTGCTGCGCCAACTGGCGCCCCCGCGTGAAGTGCAGCCCGCCGCTCCGGCACAGCCTGAGCCGCCGCGGGAGACTCCGGCTGCCCCAAAGCCCTCGCCGGCCGCTCCCATGTCCCAGCCGCATCCAGCGGAGAGCCCCATCCGGCCGCAAGAGCCTCCCCCCGTTGCTACCCCTAGTCTGGTGCTGCCAAAGTTTTCTCCGGGCAAGGCATTGCAGGAATCCATGCAAGAGGCCATGAAGGGCGGCGGGTCGCAGGCCGCCACCTACGAAGGACCCATCGGCAGTGGCTATGGCGGAGGAGGTGGCGGAGGGGGCGGAGGGCAAGGTTTTGGGGGCAACGCGGTGGAAATATTAACGCCAACCGAGGGCGTCGATTTCTCCACCTACATTGCTCGCGTGCTCGCCAGCGTAAAGCGCAACTGGTATTCCGTGATGCCGGAATCCGCGCGCCTGGGGGATAAAGGGAAGGTCGTCCTGCAATTTCGCATCATGCGGAATGGCGTCGTGCCGGAGCAAGAGCCCGTCATGATGGGGAGTTCCGGCAAGGAGCCCCTGGACCGAGCTGCGGCGTCCTCCATCCGCGCATCGACGCCGTTCGAACCGCTGCCGTCCGCGTTCAGCGGGCCCTATATCGAGCTAAGGTTCATTTTCCTGTATAATATCCCCCTGAACTCACAGACTGCCCAGTGAAGCCCTCCCGCACACAAGTGGCGGGGTTCCTATTGCTGGCGCTGCTGTGTTTGATTTATCTGGTCATCCGGTACTGGAAATACCTGTAATGAGCGCCGCTCCGAAACTAACGCCCGATCAATTCCAAGAACCTGCCATAGCGGGGCGCGACTCGCTCCCGCTCGTTGCCATTGTGGGTCCGACGGCTTCCGGCAAATCCTCGCTCGCCGTGACGCTGGCCCGCAAACTAAAGGGCGATGTCCTGGCCTGTGATTCCACTCAAGTCTATCGAGGGTTCGATATTGGCACCTCCAAGCCCACTCTCGAAGAACGCAGCGGCGTTCCGCATCACTTGATGGACCTGGTGGACCCGAGTTTCCCCTTCACGGCGGGCGAATACCGCGCCCGAGCGGTCGCTGTACTGGGAGACTTGCGCCAGCGCGGGCGGCTGCCCATCCTGACCGTCGGGACCGGGTTGTACCTGCGCGCTCTGCTCGAAGGCCTTGCCGACGCCCCGGCGCGCTCGGAAGAATTGCGCGCGCGCCTGGAAGCCGGCGCCAACGCCCGCAGCCTGGAGTATTTGCATCGCGTCCTGCGACGGCTCGATCCTGAAGCGGCGCTGCGGATCGGTTCACGCGACCGCCCGAAGATGATTCGCGCGATTGAAGTTTGTTTGCTCACGGGGCGCCCGCTCTCGGAAGTTCACCGGTCGGGCCGCACGCCCTTGGAAGGCTACCACCCGATCAAGATCGGCCTTCAACCCCCGCGCGCCGCGCTCTACGACCGCATCGAGCGCCGCACGCGCACCATGCTCGAGCGCGGCTGGCTCGATGAAGTTGCCAGCCTTGTCCGCAACGGCGTCCCGCAAAATTCAAAACCCTTCGACTTCATCGGGTACAGCGAACTGAACGCTCACCTCGAAGGCACTGTCACCCTCGCTGCCGCCACGAAAGCCATCGCCCAGGCCACGCGCCGCTACGCCAAGCGCCAGGTTACTTGGTTCCGCAAGGAGCCCCTCGTGCATTGGCTCCCCGGCTTCGGGGATGATCCGGCAGTTGTCGCAGCCGCTGAGACAGTTGGTGGCAGGGAATGCGCAATCCCGTGTGGCAAGTTAACTCCGACGGTGAGCATGGGTACTGCGAAGACTGAAAGTACAATGCGGCGACAAATTGAAGAGGCGACTCGGGTGCTTGTAGGTAAGGCGCTCTGGCGATGCACACGTGCGGCCGATATGGCTTGCTTTGACTTCGGTCAGCGACGGAGGGTAGTGGGTCCGAATGGAATGGAAAAGGAGATCGGTGATTACGCGCTCCACGTGGAATGCGCGTGGCGCATCATACATGGAGACAGAGTAGTCGTTGGAAGGCAGGACCTGTATTATCCCGCTGAATATGACGAAGAGAAGCCATATCCCGAGGATTTTGATTGGGAACACGACCCCAATCGCCACGACAAGCTTCTCGACTCGCTATTTAAGAAAGAGACCTGCAAGTTCGTAGTGCAGGAGATCCAGGTGGGTAGCGCAGGAAGTTTTCGCACCCTGCTTGAGGGTGGTTTCTCACTGGAGGTTTTTCCATCGAACTCATTAAATGGGGAGCAATGGCGATTATTCGAACCTGGTAAGGATCTACCACATTTTGTTGTTACCGGAATTGGAGTAGAGGAGTAGGTTGAACATTTTTACAAATCCAAGCTTCTTCTTTGGAATCAAAATTATGGAAGTGCGGTTTAAACCCGAGACGGAATTACGCCTACGTGAGCTGGCTTCCAAGAGTGGTTATTCGACCGACGATCTTATCGAAGATGCGATGACAGGCTACCTGGCGGGAACTGCGGAAATTCGCATCATGCTCGATAACCGCTTTGATGATATCAAGAGCCGCCGTGTAAAACCCATCGATGGCGAAACCTTCTTTAAGAATTTACGCCTCCGCAAAAGAGATTAGCTCGTCAAAGTTTGCGATTCTGGAACGCGGTGACGGCATATTCCTGCTGGGTGTATAATGCGTTTGTGAGACTGTCCCAATCGTCGCATGCCCCCCGCCTGCGATTTGTGTCCACCGTTAACGCCGAATGAAGACTACACGTCCGACAGAAAGCCACGAGCGCGTGTTCCTGGTAGGTGTGGGCATGAAGCGAGCCTCGCATGTGCCGGGGATTGACGCAGGCGATGCGGAACGCGCTTCGCTCGAAGAGTTGGCGGAGCTCGCTCGCAGCGCGGGCGCGCAAGTTGCCGGAAGCATCTTTCAGATGCGCGACAAGATCGATCCTGCCACCGTGATCGGGCGCGGCAAGATCGAGGAAGTGAAAATCGAAGCGCACCTGCACAACGCGCCGCTCATTGTTTTTGACCGCAACTTGACGCCAACGCAACTGCGCAATCTCGAAAAGGGCACCGAATGCCGCGTGATTGACCGCACGCAGCTGATCCTGGATATTTTTGCGCGGCACGCGCGCAGCCGCGAAGGGCAGCTCCAGGTCGAACTCGCTCAATTGAATTACGCGCTGCCTCGGCTCGCCGGAAGCGCGAAAGAGCTGTCCAGGCAGGCCGGCGGAATCGGGACGCGCGGCCCTGGCGAGCAGAAACTCGAAACCGACCGCCGTCGCATTCGCGAACGCGTGGCAAAAATCTCGCGGGCGATCGAAGCGATTCGCAAACAGCGCTCGCTGCGGCGGCAGACGCGCCAGGCCGTGCCGCTCGGAACCGTCGCGCTCGTGGGATACACGAACGCGGGGAAATCGACGCTCTTCAATTCGTTGAGCCGCGCCGGGGTGCTGGTTTCCTCGAAGATGTTCGCCACGCTCGACCCGACCGTGCGCGCCGTGCGCCTCCCGTCGAACCGGCGCGTGCTCCTGTCCGATACCGTCGGATTTATTCGCGACCTTCCGCCGGGATTGATCGCCGCGTTTCGCGCCACTCTCGAGGAGGTCCAGGAGTCGGCGCTGATTCTGCTCGTGACGGACATCTCGAATCCGCACCACACCGAGCAGGACTCCGAAGTAGAGAAAATTCTAAAAGAACTCGGGGTCGCGGACCGGCCACGCCTGCATGTGCTGAACAAAATTGATAGGCTCTCCCCCGAGGAAGCCGCGGCCATGAATGGGAATCACAATTCCTCGCGCGTCTCCGGACTCACCGGCGAAGGGCTGGAAGCATTGCTGGCCCACATCGATGAGGCAATGCCCGTCGATCCCGTTCTCCATTTGCACTTCACTCTTCCATTGTCGAATGGCCGCGCGATCGCCCTCGTGCATGCTCTGGGCCGCGTGCTGCATTCGGAAGTGCAGGACTCGGCCATGGCCATCGAGGCGGAAATTCCGGAATCCGTGGCTCGACAATTGAGAATCGGTCCGGACCCAACGCTGGCCTGATGCGTTTCGCCGATCTAAATTCAAGAAAATTGAGACTCAGCCAAAATAGAGGAATGCGCGAAAGCCCTCAAGAATCAAAGGAATCCACGCATTTTTGAGGTCGCGGCGTGGTCAAAGAAATGACGCTTCATTGTGGAAATGTCTGTGGAAATCATTTTCCATCGCTGACGCCGAAGTACGAAGAGTTTCGATGGCATGGCGGTCCCCATCGCTCGTCGTTAAATTAACTCCCTTATTGTCAATCTGTTACAGAAATTTATGCTGAATCATTCAGCATTTTGCCCCATTCCCAATCAGTTGGTTGTAAAGCCATGATTTGCACAGCCTTGCGGCTGCGTTTTGCCTATGAGTACACAGGCTTGGCTGCGCGCTTCCTTTGTGGACGTTAGCCTTTTTCTGTGTTCTGGAACTCCTCTTGAGCAATCGTTGACTGCCCGCACAGGTGCGACTATAGTGGCTTACGCCTCGCAACTGGGCGGGTACATCCAAATAGGAGCAGGGAGCCCCCCGGGTGTGTCATGAACCTGCCAAACAGCCTGACGATTCTACGCATTTTCTTTATTCCAGTGCTGGTCGTTATCCTTTTGACCCGCGAGCCAAATATTGGATTCTTGGGAGTAACAATTAATTTTGCCGAGTGGGGCGTGCTCATTCTTCTGGCGGCCGCGGCCACGGATTGGGCGGATGGTTATTATGCGCGCCGTCGAAGCGAAATCACCACGCTCGGAATTCTGCTCGATCCCATCGCCGACAAACTTTTGATGTCCGCCGCTTTTATTTCCCTGGTGGAAATGCATCTGGTGCCCGGCTGGATGGCGGTGATCATCATCGGGCGTGAGATCGTGGTTCTCGGGCTGCGAAATATCGCTTCCGCCGAAGGGTTTACCATTCCAGCTTCGGCGCTCGGCAAAACGAAAATGGTTCTGCAAGTGATCGCTGTTTGCGCGGTGATCCTGGCGGCCAAGCACGCCATGATTCGGCCGCTCGGCGTGCTGCTGTTGTGGCTGGTTGTGGGAAGCGCGGTGGTCTCCGCGTTTCAGTATTTTCAAAAGTTTTGGGGCCGTGTCGACGGCAGCGTGAAGCAACGGCGTCACTTGAGAATTCTCGAACGGCGCAAGAACGCTCAGGATGTCCCGACTGTCCAGTGACGATTGGCTGGGGCTGGTGGAGATTGCCCGGCGCGCGATTTCCAGTGTCATCCTCGAAAAACGTCTCCCCGATTTCCCGCCTTACCCTGCGGCACTTTCCGAACCCAGAGGAGCCTTCGTCAGCCTGTATTGCGGCGGAATTCTGCGCGGCTGCGTGGGACAAGTCGAGAATCCCGGCCCGCTTGCCGACGTGGTCGCCCGGTCCGCGATCAACGCGGCGCTGCACGATTCGCGATTCCCTCCAATCAGCGCCGGGGAAGTCGCCAGTCTGGAAATCGAAATCTCCGTCTTAACCGCGCCGGAACGAATTCTTCCCGAAGCCATTGTAGCGGGCCTGCATGGGCTTATGGTGGTGCGCGGGTCCTCCAAGGGGCTTCTGCTTCCGCAAGTCGCCACCGATCGAAAATGGTCCGGCCAACGGCTGCTCGAGGAAACTTGCATCAAGGCGGGCTTGGCGCGCAATGCCTGGCGGGATCCCGAGACGCAGGTGTTTGGTTTCACCGCGGAAGTTTATTCGGAGAAGGTGCCGCGGATAATTTCCGAATCGTAAAATGGAAGTCGGGTTTTGTGGCGCAGGCTTCAGCCTGTGGAGTTTTTTTTGGTCCCTGCAAGGACTAACCCCCACAGGCTGAAGCCTGCGCCACTTCCTGCCCGCACTTTCAAGGTTTTCTTTCCACGCATGTAAGGAAAACGAAAAAGGATCTGATTCGTCTCGCGAATCAGATCCTTTTTTCTCTGGTGCGGATTGCGGAAAGAGACTCTGGCCGAAATTATTCCACTTCCACGTAATCGCCGACATAGATTTCAAATCGTGCATCCGTCACCATAACGGTGGAGGAATTAGGTCCGGTGCGCAGGACGATTCCTTCGCCCAGCACCTGGCGCGGAAGATTATTCCATTCGTACCTGACGGGCGCGCTTCCGTAGCCAAACGCCTTGTAGGCCGTATCTTGGAACTGATAGGCCGTCTCAATGTGCGTTCCCTGATAACGGAAAACTCGGAAGTAATCTCCCACGCGAACGCCCTGCGCGCTGCCCAGGTTGACGTAAACAATTCTGCCAGTCCCGGTCAGCACGTTGTAATCCTTGGTGGTGACGACCATGGCCGTTTTCTTTCCCGAGGGCGCGGCGAAGAGATCAAGCTTCACGGCGTGGAACTGAGGAGCCGGACGGGCCACAAAGGGGCGCACAATGTCGCCACGCTGCATCATTTCGCAGCCTAGGTCCATTTCCGCGGTGGATGTCTTGGCGTCGACGTGCAGGACGCGCAACCGCCCGATATCCGCATATGTGGTACCCATGGCTTTATTAAGCATGGCCTGGTACTTGAACCACACGGTCGTTGCCATGGCATCGCTGACGGGCCGGACCACTTCGAATTCGTCTTCGACTTTTACACCTTGTTCCGCGCCTCGGTTGATGTAGACGTAGTCGCCCGTGGTGAAAGTGGTCTTATATCGGGAATTCTCACCGGAAATTATGTAGGAATCATGCGGAACCGGCTGGTCAGTGACTAAACCGGAACAATACACCTGCCGCGTCGAGGGAGTGTTCAGAGGGATCGCTTGCGCTTCGGCAATTCCAGCTGCCACCGCCAGGCCCAGTCCCACTCTAAGTCCTATAGTTAGAATGCGATAGCTAATTTTCTTGTCCATGGAGACTGCTCCTTGCGTTCGCAACTTAATACATCCCGAAACCGGTTAAGGCTGCTCATCAAAGCTAGCACTGGCCCCAGAGACCGTCAAGAAATCGTCGGGTGACGCTTTACACATTTGTAACCCACGTGATAGAAGCCTAAAGTTCAGCTTTGGGGGATGGTGGGCGCTTGAAGGGTCTCTTCGGAAAAGATCGCGTGTGCGGAGTCATCGCCGCTGGAACGGCGAGAGAGATGAGGGCGCAGGTCCGTGTGGGCTTGCGCAAGACGCGCACACTGGAATTGCGCCTGGATTATCTTCGTAATGCGAAGGAGAGGGAAGCTTTCCTGTTCTGGCTCGGCCGCAATCACCTGCGCGCACTACTGATTGCAACGTGCCGGCGGAAAGAAGGGGGAGGGCTGTTTCAAGGAAGCCGGGAAGAGCAAATTGAGATCCTGGCGCAAGCGGTCCGCTCCGGCTGCGACTGGTGCGATGTTGAAATCGAAACGGCAAAGCATATTGCCCGGGGTGAACTTACGCGTGCGCTTTCTACCTGCGCGTGTGATTGTGTCGTATCACGATTTTCGCGGAACGCCGCGAAACCTCGCAGGTATCGCTCGCCGGCTCGACCGCGTGGGTGAGCAAGCGATTAAGATCGCAGCGCAATGCCATTCTGTTTCTGACAGCTTGCGCATCTGTGAACTGGCTCGGACCCGCCGCGACGTGGTCGTGATCCCGATGGGCGAATTCGGACTCGCGGGGCGCGTCCTCTCGCTGCGCATGAGCAGCGCTTTGGCGTACGCAGCTGTAGAACAGGCCACTGCGCCCGGCCAGCTCTCTCTGGATGCGATGATCGGCCTTTACCGGGCGGCGAAAATCACTCGTCGCACGCGCGTGTACGGCGTGATTGGCGATCCGATCGGGCATTCGCTCTCGCCCCTGCTCCACAACACCGCCTTTCGCGCGCGCAAATTCGATGCGGTATTTGTGCCGTTTCTGGTTCGGAATCTTCGAGAATTTCTGGGCGCGAGGGAGGGGTTTGGAGTCGCGGGCCTTGCGGTCACAATTCCGCATAAGGAAACGATTCTGCGCTCGCTGGACGGCTGCGATCCGCTGGCCGCACGCATTGGAGCCGTCAACACCGTCGTCGTGCGTGGTGGCGGGCGATTGTACGGGTACAATACAGACTACGTCGGAGTCCTGCGCAGTCTGGAGAAGCGGATGCGCCTCGCGGGTAGCCGCGTGCTGCTGTTTGGCGCGGGAGGCGCGGCGAGAGCGGCGGCGTTCGCACTGGCGCAGGCGGGCTCGATTGTATGTCTTTGCGCGCGGCGTCCGGAGCGCGCTCGCGCACTGGCGCGCGCCGTCGGAGGGCAGGTCGTGGCGCGGGCCGACCTAGCGCATGAATTTTTCGACGCGATTGTGAATTGCACGCCCATCGGGATGCACCCGCACGGCGGCTCGCCGCTCGCGAGCGCGGAACTGAATTGCCGGATCGTGATGGACATGGTCTACCGCCCGCGGGAAACGGAATTATTGCAACTGGCGCGGCGGAAGGGCATCGAGATTATTTCCGGCGTGGAAATGTTTCTCGCGCAGGGTTTCGCGCAATACGAAATTTGGACGGGCGAGCGCGCGCCGGAAAGCGCCATGCGCCGCGCGGTGGTTTCGGCGCTCGATCGGGAAGAAAAATTCAAAGCGCGCCGCTCGTGACGCGCAGCCCCGGAGAATCACGCGGGAATCGCCGAAAAATTTATGATACAGCCTGACTTCAAATCCTTCCGCAAGCTCGCGCGGCAGGGAAATCTCGTGCCCGTGTACGACACGTTCACGGCCGACACGCTCACGCCGGTTTCCGCATATCTGCGGCTCGCGCACAACGCGCGGTACGCCTGCCTGCTCGAAAGCGTCGAGGGTGGGGAAAAGATCGCGCGGTACACGTTCGTGGGAGCGAACCCGAGCGAAGTGTTTCGCTACGTTAACGGCGCGTGCGTGCTGGAAAGCGATAGCCGCACGTCCTGGGTGCAGGTGAATCCGCTCGACTACCTGCGCAACCGCGTTGAAAGGTATCGTCCCGTGCGCGTGCCGGGCCTGCCGCCGCTCGTTGCGGGCGCGATCGGATATTTTTCCTACGACATGGTGCGGCTCATCGAGCGCATTCCGGACACGACGCGCGACGACGTCGGTATGGACGACGCGGTGATGATGTTTTTTCTCGGTCTCGTCGTATTCGACCACGTGCGGCACAGAGTTTGGATCGTGCGCAACGTGTTCACCGGCGGGGAAGGCAGCCTGCGCGCGAAATACAACCAGGCCGTGCGCGAAATCCAGAGCACGCGCCGCCGCCTGGATGCGCCCGTGGCCGCGGAACATCCGAAGCGCAGGAAGCCGCGCCCGTTCAAGGTTACGTCCAATTTTTCGCGCGCCAAATTTCTCGGTGCCGTGAACAAGTCGAAGGAATACATTCGCGCGGGCGACATTTTTCAAGTGGCCATCAGCCAGCGTTTCGCAGCGAAGACCGACGCCGACCCGTTTGAGATTTACCGCTCCTTGCGCGTCGTGAATCCGTCGCCGTACATGTATTTCCTGAAGCTGAACGATCTTGCCGTGGTCGGCAGCTCGCCCGAAATGCTCGTGAAGGTGCAGGGCCGCGAAGCGTTTTACCGGCCCATCGCCGGGACGCGCCGGCGCGGCGCCGATGAAAAAGAGGACGCGGCACTGGAAGCCGAACTTGCCGCCGATCCCAAGGAGCAGGCCGAGCACATCATGCTCGTCGATCTGGGACGCAACGATCTGGGGCGCGTCTCGGAATACGGCACGGTGCGCGTCGAGAAGCTGATGTTTGTCGAGCGCTACTCGCACGTGATGCACCTCGTTTCGAGTTTGCGCGGACGATTGCGCGAAGAGGTGGACTGCTTCGATGCGCTCGCCGCCTGTTTTCCCGGAGGCACGCTTTCGGGCGCGCCGAAAGTCCGCGCCATGGAAATCATCGACGAGCTCGAACCCACGCGCCGCGGCATCTATGGCGGAGCGATCCTGTACCTCGACTTCTCGGGGAATCTCGATTCCTGCATCGCGATTCGCACCATGGTCGTCAAGAAGGGCGTGGCGTACGTGCAAGCCGGCGCGGGCCTGGTCGCGGACTCGGTCCCCGAGACGGAATACACGGAGACGGTGAACAAAGCGCGAGCCCTGCTCACCGCGCTTGAAATTGCGCATCGCGGCGACGATCCAGCACCGGGTGGCTTCAAGACCAAGCATCGAAACAAGTAAGGAAACAGATATACAGTCCAGTTGCGCGGAACGTTTGAATGAGAACGCTGGATGGTGTTCGGTGTTGAATAGTCCCGCCCCTGAGCCTCGCGCAGGATTCCGAATTTATATGATCGTGTCGATTGTGGCTTTTCTTTTCGTGGCCCTTTACATCGGTTGGGTCTTTTATTCGAGATGGGAGGCAAATCAAGCCATTGTAGAGAGGGCAGCAGAAAAGAAGCGTGCACAGGATCAACAGACTTTCGAGGCCATGGGAGGAAATCACTTCGAGATTCTTGAATTCTCCGCCGATCCCATGACGGTTCAGGCGGGGGAGAAAAGTTCCCTCTGCTACAGCGTGTCCAACACAAAAGCCGTAAAGATCGACCCGCAACCGGAAGAACCCACCTGGCCGGCCTTTGCTCGCTGCGTTCACGTTTCGCCGCGCAAGACAACCAGATATACGCTGACGATTGACGACGGTGCGGGACACGCGAAGACCGCAACCGTCGAGGTTAAGGTTCAGTAGCACAGGCTTCAGCCTGTGGGGGTTCGTTGCGGCAAGTGTGCGCGTGCTCCGACCAAAACCCACAGGCTGAAGCCTGTGCTACTTATTTCTACGGATGAATAATTAATTTCTGCACGCGCCAGTTGGACGTTTCCGCGGCGAACACCACGTTATCCGAAGCACAGGCGAGTTGGTGCGCTCCGGAAAACTGTTTTAATTGGCGGCCCGATCGGCCGATCACGCCGAGCACTTTTCCGTCGAGCGAAACCTTGAAGATCCGTCCGGGGAATGTGGTTTCTCCAACGTAAAGAACTTGATTTGCGCCGGGCGTGATGCAGATGGAATTGGGAGCGCCGATCACCGCGGCGAGGCGCTCGCCGGTGGGAGTGTTGCCATTGGTTGAGTGCGTTCCGGGAACGGGCGGCACGTCGATTGTGAACATGCGCAGAAATTTTCCGTCGGTATCGAACACCTGAATGCGCCGGTTGGTGCGATCACCTACGTAGAGATTATTGTTGCGGTCCACGACGATGGCGTGCGGCAGGCGGAATTGCCCCGGCTCTGTGCCCTTGTCGCCCCAGGATTTTACCCAGTCGCCATTCTTGTCATATTTCGCGACGCGCGAGTTGACGTATCCGTCGGTGATGTAGATGTTGCCGTCCGAATCCCAGGCCACGTCGGTGGGCTGGCGGAAGAGTCCATCCACGGCGGGAAGGGGAGGATTGGGGTGAGCCCACGGTTTCGATTCCTCGTCGGCGCCTTCGGCGCGGCGTCCGAAAACCATGACTACGCGGCCTGCCTGGTTGAACTTGATGACCATGTCGGAACCTTTGTCGATGGCCCAGATGTTGTCGTCCTTATCGATGCGCACGCTGTGCGCTTCGGACCAGGCATAAAGACCTTTTCCAATTTCACGCAGGTACGTGCCGTCGGGGGCGAACTCGAAGAGTTGCGCCGCCGCAGGTGCGTAGGCGGGACCGTTGGCGCTGTTGGATCGCGTGAACACGAAGACGTGCCCCTTGGAGTTGACGGCCACGCCCGGGACCTCGCCGAAATTCATTCCGGGGGGAAGCTTGAAGAAATTCGGAACGGAGTCAAAAGCAAGTTCAGGCACGCTTTGCTGCGCGAACAAAGGCAAAGCGAGCAGCACGGACAACAGGAAGAGACACATTTTCATCTTCATTGAAACCTCACCGCGGTCTGAATTGAATTCCATCACTGAACGTGCCGCGAGCCTACGCTTGGAGTGGGCGAGTGTCAATTAGGGGTGGCATGTAGCGCCGGCGTCCCGCCGGCATTTTTGAGCCGAAGATCAGCAAGGTTGCCGGCGAGACGCCGGCGCTACGATAAGCCTGCATTCATTGCTGACTCGATGCGAGTTGTGTCTGACCGTCAGGCATTGTGGTGCGAAAAGAGGGTCTAGGCTTTTTTTCTGCGTGTTGTTCAGCACGGAATCTGGAATGATCAGGCGCTCGACGGGCTGGCCGCCGATGATGTGCGAGTCAATGATTTCATCGACGTCCGCGGGAGTTACGCCGCCGTACCAAACTGCGTCGGGATACACGACAACCGTTGGGCCGACCTCGCACTGCTCCAAACATCCTGATTTATTTGCGCGAACTTTGTCGCCGGGAATTCCGCGCTCGCGCAACTTTTCCTTGAATACGCGATGAAGTTCGGCCTCGCCCGAAGGATTGCAACAGCCCCGCGGGTTGCCGTCGGGGCGCTGGTTGGTGCAGATAAAGATGTGTTTTTCAAACTTTGCCATGGGCCTCTTTTGAAGAGCTTTCTGGAGTCTCGCTTGTTTTCAGCGACTCCGATTCGTCACGATTCTTTTTGCCATTTCATTGTACACGGCCTTGCGGACGGCGCTTCGTAGCACAGCTTCAGTCTGTGAGCTTGCTCGTTCCTTGCAAGATCAACCCCGACAGGCTGAAGCCTGTGCTACCTGATTCGCCTCCCCGGCAAATTCGTGTACTATTACATTTCAGGGGAATCGGGGCCAATCGCACGGCCAGCGGCATCGGGAGCACACCATGAGGGCGCACTCCATTCGAGCCATCGCTTTTGCAATTCTCTTGCTGGGAGTTTTCGCTGTTCGGACGGCGCGAGCGCAGCAGCAGGCGAAGCGCGGCCCGTCGACAGCCGAAGAGCGCACCCGGGCCGTGAAAGTCGCGCACGAACTCGAAGAGGATCCGCTCGCCAAGGATGCCAAGGATAATCGCGAATGGGTCATCCAATGGATCGTGGATATTCCGGACATCACCGTGAATGTGTGCTTCGACTATTTCGGCAAGATGCCGAATCCGCCGCGCGGCCATTCCAAGGAAATTGTCAGGCAGATGATCATCTCGAGCGCCGCGTTCATGATCGAGCACCCGGACAAAGTCAAAGATGAACAGGCTGTGGCCACGGCGGGTTTGCTCGGCTCGTTGAAGGCGTATCAGTCGATCCTCAAGGGGGAGCCCGACGCGCGCTGGCCCTACGTGGATAAAATCATCCAGATGCGCGACCAGGGCAAGCTCGACGACTTCGTTTCCGATACCCGCCGGAAGTGCGCGCAGGACGAAGAAGAACCCGATCCGGACACGATCCGCGCAGAGGCGCGTTGATTTGTTCCGCAGCACTGTAGCTCGCCTCTTTAGAGGCGAGGTTTTCCTGCCGAGTGTTGCGAAAATCCCCGCGTCTGAAGACGCGGGTTACAACAGCCTTCGCGGCCGATCGAGTGCGAACCACTGAACGATGATTCTGCTTCTCGACAACTACGACTCGTTCACCTATAACCTTGCGCAGTTCCTCGGCCAGTTGGGCGGGAAGCTGGAAGTGCATCGCAACGACCAGATTACGCTCGACGAAATCGCCGCGAAAAAACCGGAGCGCATCGTGATTTCTCCCGGACCGGGCACGCCGGAAGATTCCGGCATTTGCGTGGACGTGATCCGGCGTTTTGCGGGGCAGATTCCCATCCTGGGCGTGTGCCTGGGCCACCAGGCCATCGGGTACGCGTTCGGAGGGAAAGTCATCCGCGCGCCGGAAATCATGCACGGCAAAACCAGCCGCATCCATCATGACAGCAAAACGGTCTTCCAGGATTTACCGCAGGATTTTGTCGCCACTCGCTATCACTCGCTGATCGTTGAGGAAAAATCGTTTCCGGCCGATCTGGAAATCTCCGCGAAAACTGACGGGATCATCATGGGCCTGCGTCACCGGACCATGCGCGTGGAGGGCGTGCAATTCCATCCCGAATCCGTGCTGACTGACGTGGGGATGCAGCTCCTGAAGAATTTCCTTTCGCTGTAGGTTTTTCTGGCACTGTGTCCTCTTGTAATTCCGAAAGCATTTACAAGAGGCACAAACGCAGGCTGAAGCCTGTCGCTACTTGTTCGCGAACTCAATGAGCGCCTCGAGTTTCTTGAGGGCTTCGCCGGAATCGATGGACGCGGCGGCGAGCTGCGCGCCTTCGAGGAAGTCGGCGGCGCGGCCCGAGGCGACAATTGCTGCGGACGCGTTGGCGACGACGATGTCCCGGCGCGGGCCGGCCTCGCCGGAAAGAATCGCGCGGATGAGGCCCGCGTTGTGCGCCGCGTCTCCGCCCGAAATCGCGTCGAGGGGCGCGCGCTCCAGGCCGAAATCTTCCGGCGTGACCTGGTAAATCCGCACCACGTCGCGGTGCACGTCGCCAACCGATGTCTCGCCGGCCAGCGAAATTTCGTCCAGCCCGCCTTCGCCGTGGACGACGAACGCGCGCTCGACGTCAAGTTCGCTGAGCACCAGCGCCACTTTCTCCACGACTTTCTCCGAAAAAACTCCGGCGATCTGTGCGCGCGCGCCGGCTGGATTGGTCAGAGGACCGAGCAAGTTGAACGCGGTGCGTCCCAGGCGGCGCCGCGCCGGCATGGCGTGCCGCATGGCCGTGTGCAACGCGGGCGCATAGAGAAATCCGATCCCGATCTCGCGAATGGCCGCGCCGACCCGCTCCGGCGGAACATCAAGCGAAACCCCCAGCGCTTCGAGAACATCCGCCGATCCGCATTTCGAGGAGATCGAGCGGTTACCGTGCTTGGCGACGCGCACGCCCGCGCCGGCCGCAACGAACGCCGCCGCCGTCGAGATGTTGAATGTTCCTGAGGAATCGCCACCGGTGCCGCAGGTGTCCACCAACAATTCGTCGGGACGCGATCCGTCCGCGAAAACCGGCGTGGCATGCCGCCGCATGGCGCGGGCGAAGCCGACCAGCTCTCCTACTGTTTCGCCCTTGGCGCGCAATACTGTCAGCAGCGCGACGATGGTCTCTTCGTTGGAGCGCCCGGAAAGAATCTCCTCCATCGCGATTTCGGCTTCCTGGCGCGAAAGGTCCGAGCCCGCCTCCACTTTTTTGATGAGGGTATTCAACATGGGTGGACGAGACTCAGGCCATGGTAACTGCCCAATAGCGGCAGCGAACGCACAGCCGCATTGTTCCGAATTGGCATCCGTTGCAAACTCAATTGGTTCCTTTCGCCTTGCCCGGTTCGAGTGTTCCCTATAAACTCTAAAGTTTCCAATGTAACTAAATTCTAGCACTGATGGACGGACGATGAAGATCCACGAATATCAGGCAAAGGAAATATTCAGACGCTTTGGCGTACCGACGCCTCGCGGAGAAATGGTCACCACGCCCGATCAGGCGCGTGCCGTGGCCGAGAGGCTGGGGACAAAAATCGTTGTGGTGAAGGCGCAAATCCACGCCGGAGGGCGCGGAAAGGCTGGCGGCGTGAAGCTGGCGAAATCGCCGGCGGAAGCGGCCGATCTCGCGAAGGCCATGATGGGGATGAAGCTCGTGACGCCGCAAACCGGTCCCGCCGGGCGCATCGTGCAGCGATTGCTGGTCGAAGAAGGGCTCGACATCAAGCGCGAACTGTACCTGAGCATTCTCGTCGATCGCGCCGTCGCTGCTCCCGTGATCATGGCCAGCACTGCGGGCGGAATGGAAATCGAAGAAGTGGCGCACAAGAATCCCGAGTTAATTCTGCGCGAGACGATTCTTCCGGCGACCGGCTTGCAGCCCTACCATACGCGCAAGCTGGCTTTCGGGCTGGGCCTTTCTGGTGACGCGGCCGCTGCGGCAGGGCCGTTCCTGCAAGCGCTCTACCGCGCGTTCCTCGAAACCGACGCGTCGCTCGCCGAAATCAATCCGCTGATCGTGACGGGCGACGGCAAGCTGGTGGCGCTCGACGCGAAGATGGCGTTTGACGACAACGCGCTCTACCGGCACAAGGATATCGTTGAGCTGCGCGATTTGAACGAGGAAGATCCGCTGGAAGTTGAAGCCTCGACCTACAAGCTGAACTACATCAAACTTGAAGGCAACGTCGGCTGCATGGTCAACGGCGCGGGCCTCGCCATGAGCACGATGGACATCATCAAGCTGTCGGGCGGCTCGCCGGCTAATTTTCTGGACGTCGGCGGCGGCGCTTCGGCCGAGCAGGTGAAGAATGCGTTCAAGATTCTGGTGAAAGACCCGAGCGTAAAAGGCGTCTTCATCAATATTTTCGGCGGAATCCTGCGGTGCGACGTGCTGGCGTCGGGCGTAGTCGCTGCCGCGAAGGAACTAAATCTCAAACTTCCCGTCGTGGTTCGCATGGAAGGAACAAACGTGGAAAAAGGGCAGGAAATTTTGCGCGACTCGGGATTGGGGCTCACGATCGCGAAGGATATGAAGGACGGAGCGGAGAAGGTCGTAGCGCTAGCGGGAGGTGCGCGATGAGCGTGCTGGTGAATGAAAAGACGCGCGTCGTCGTGCAAGGGCTTACCGGGCGCGAAGGCAGCTTCCATGCGGGGCAGATGATCGAATACGGCACTACGGTGATCGCAGGTGTTACGCCGGGCAAGGGAGGCACGAAGCACGAGAATGTGCACGTGTTCAACACGGTTTCGGATGCGGTTCGGGAAACGGGAGCGGACGCGTCCATTATATTTGTGCCGCCGCCGTTTGCAGCGGACGCGATTCTCGAGGCGATCGATGCCGGCGTGCCGCTCGTCATCTGCATCACGGAAGGCATTCCCACGCTCGATATGGTACGCGTGGCCGCCGTGCTGAAAAATTCCAAGACGCGCCTGATCGGGCCAAACTGTCCGGGAATTATTTCGCCCGGGAAATGCAAGATGGGGATCATGCCGGGCCGGATTCACAAGCAGGGAAACATCGGCGTGGTGAGCCGCAGCGGAACTCTGACGTACGAGGCCGTTCATCAACTGACGCAACTGGGCATCGGCCAGTCCACCTGCATCGGCATTGGAGGCGACCCGATTATCGGCACGACGCACCTCGATGCGATCAAACTCTTCAACGAAGATCCGGACACGCACGCCATCGTGATGATCGGCGAAATCGGCGGCGACGCGGAAGAGCAGGCCGCCGCCTATATCAAGACCAACGTGAAAAAGCCCGTCGTGGGATTGATCGCTGGACAGACGGCGCCTCCGGGCCGCCGCATGGGCCACGCGGGCGCGATCATCAGCGGCGGCGCGGGCACCGCCGTCGAGAAGTACAAAGCGATGGCCGCGGCGGGAATTCATACGATTCAAAGTCCGGCGGACATCGGTTCCACGTTGGCATCTGTAATAAAGAAGTAAGGTGGAGATCGCGAGGGTGAACAAGGCAGCTGCATTGCCTACTAACCCTCGCTTCTTCGGCTCAATTTTAATTCATGGAGACTGACGGAATGGCAATCGAACGTACACTGGCAATCATTAAGCCGGACGCCTTTGGGCGTGGGCTGGCAGGTGAAATTGTTTCCCGAATTCAAAAGGCTGGGTTCCAAATCGTCGCGATCAAATCGCTGCGACTTACCAAGAAAGAGGCCGAGGGCTTTTACGCGGTGCATGCGGCGCGGCCTTTCTTTGGTGAACTAACCGAGTTCATGAGTTCCGGCAAGGTCGTGGTGCTCGCCCTCGAAGCCGAGGGTGCGATTTTGAAGTGGCGCGACACGATGGGCGCTACCGATCCAGCCAAGGCCGCGCCGGGCACGATCCGCCGCGACCTCGGCACCAATATCGGGAATAATTGCACGCACGGTTCGGACGCTCCGGAGACGGCGGCGTTTGAATTGGGATATTTCTTCGCCGGTTATGAACTTATCTGACTAACCAGAAATTCCAGTAAGCGCGAAGGGAATCGTTGGATAACTTACTTCAATTGGAGCTCCGCCACACCGGGGAAATCCTGCAAATGCGCCGAACGCGCGACGCCGATGGCCAAACCGTGTTGGCCATCGACGGCTCGCTGCCGCCAAAAGCGAGTGGTCCTCCGGCCCACGTGCATTTCCATCAACGGGAAGAAGGCATTGTGAAAGCGGGAACACTCGGAGCCCGGCTTGGAAAAAAGAAGATCCTTGTGCAGCCTGGAGGGACCGCCGTCTTTCCGCCCGGAGTCGTTCATGCCTGGTGGAACGCAGGCGACGATCTCCTGAAGTTGAGTGGCAGGGCAGTTCCGGCGGGAGACTTGGATCGCTTCCTCCAGGCGGTGTTTGCGGTTCTCAACGCCAGCCCGTCCGGCCGGCCATCGATTTTTTACCTGGCCCACGTGTTGTGGCGGCATCGCCATACGCAATCGGTTACGATGCCGCCACGAATTATTCAGTGGATCGTTTTTCCTTTCGTTCTTCTTGTCGGCCGCGTGATGGGCAAATACCGCGGGGATAGCTGGCCCGGTTCGCCCGCGTCGTGCACGGGTGCGCCGGAAGTGTAAACTGCGAGATCTGCGCCACCACCTTCCTTTGTCACGTGTAGTTGAACCGCCGGCAATCTAGCTAGATTCGGAACGGATGAAACCGAAACGCGAACTCGGGCGAATCAATGTTCACGCGTTTCACGCAGCATAGGCGTTGAGCGCGGCGCGATGCGCGCGAGCTAGTTTCCACCACTCGTATCGAGTTGCTCGCCGCTTGCCAACACGACTTTCTGAATCCAGATTTCCGGCGCTCCCGTTTTGGCCGGAAAGCCGCTGATCGCAATCACGTCGCCGGTCTTGAGTGTGTCTTTTGTCCACCCGGATCGTATCAAGTGATTCGGGCTAGTGAGTGCTCCCTGCCAATTCTGGACGTTCCCCTTATCATCCGTCTTAACATCCATGGAGATGGTCACATGGGGATTGATGAACTGGAAGTTCGTCACGGAGCCTTTTACTGTGACGGACTTCGTCGAATCGAAGTTTGCGGTCCCATGGTGGGCGAACGCCGCGTGGAACCCAATAGAAAGAAAACGATCAGAGCAAGCGAAACAGTTCGATTGTTTTTCATCTGAAACCTCCGAGCTTTGGCTCGCCCAACTTTGCGGCTCTCGAAGCGCCCACCAACTTCACGTTAAGGATGGGCTATTCTGCCAATGGAGGATGTGTCCTTGGTCACCGATGGATGTGCGGGCCGTCACCCAACCTAAGGCTGTTTTCCTCGGAAATTAGGTAGAATTGAAACTGGTGGAACCCATGCGCGAACTCGGGCGAATGATGATCTTCGCGGGCGCGGCGCTTGCAGCGATAGGCGCGCTTGTGTGGCTGGGCGCGCGTAGGGGAGGGTTTCCGTTGCGGCTGGGGCGCCTGCCGGGTGATATCGCCTACCAAGGAAAACATGGCTCGTTTTATTTCCCCGTGGTGACGTGTATCCTGCTGAGCGTGGCGCTTACGCTTATCTTGTGGCTGGTGCGATGGCTGAAAAGGTAAAGCAATTCGAGTTGAATCTCGCGCCGGAGCGGAAAATCTGGAGCGTGGCGGAGCTGACGGCGCGAATCAGCGGCATTCTGGCCGCGCAATTTTCCAATCTATGGGTGGAGGGCGAAGTGTCCAACTATCGCCCCGCGCAGTCCGGCCATTTGTATTTCACTCTGAAAGACGCGAGGGCGCAGGTGCGCTGCGTGTGCTTTCGCACGCAGGCGATGCGGCTGAAGTTCCGGCCCGAGGACGGATTGAAACTCATCGTGCGCGGATCGATCAGCGTGTACGAGCCGCGCGGCGAATATCAGATTTACGTGGAGCACATCGAGCCGTCCGGAGTCGGCGCGCTGCAGCTCGCCTTCGAGCAGCTCAAGAAGCGCCTCGAGGCCGAGGGACTTTTCGATAAAGCGCGCAAGAAGCCGCTTCCCATGTTGCCCAGTCGCATCGGCGTCGTGACGTCTCCCAGGGGTGCGGCCGTGCGCGACATTATTCGCATCCTGCGGCGGCGATTTCCGAATCTGCACCTGATCGTTTATCCCGTGCGCGTGCAGGGCGAAGGCGCGGCGGAAGAAATCGCCGCGGCGCTCAAATATTTCAATCGCAAACAAATGGTGGACGTCATTCTGCTCGCGCGCGGCGGCGGGTCGATCGAAGATCTCTGGGCGTTCAACGAGGAATCCGTGGCGCGGGCGATTGCGGCGTGTACGATCCCAATCGTGAGCGGCGTGGGACACGAAACCGATTTCACGATCGCGGATTTTGTGGCCGACGTGCGCGCATCCACGCCTTCCGCCGCCGCCGAAATCGTCGTGCAATCGCGGCAGGAATTTCAGCGCCATCTCGGAGAACTGGAGCACAAGATTTCGCAGCGCATGCGATACATTCTGCTGGAGTGGCGGCATCACCTGAAGGAACTCACAACACACATGGGGTTTCGACGCCTCGAGGATTTGCTCCGCCGTCACCGGCAGCAGACGGACGAGATGACGGCGCGGCTTGGCGTCGCGCTGCAGGGCCGCCTCGAACGGCTGCGACACCGCTATACGATTGCCGCGACGCGTATCGCGTCGTTCGACTTGCGCGCTCGAATCCGAACGCTTGGCCTGCGGCTCGTGCAGCGCTCGGCGGAACTCGGCATGCGCATGGAGCGGTACCTCGTCGGCAAGATCCAGCAGTTAGAAAAGCTGCGCGTGCAGCTTGACGAACGCAGCCCGCTGCGAGTCCTGCAACGCGGCTACGCCATCTGCACGGACGCCGCTGGAAACGTAGTGAACGCCGCCGACCAGGTTTCCGTCGGCGCCGAAGTCAACGTGCAACTCGCTCGCGGCCGCCTCGGCGCGGAAGTGCGAACCCGAGAAATTCCAAAGCCTTAGCGTTACATGATTTCTTTCAAAGGGTTTCTCCGTGCCCCTGTGACTCTGTGGTGAACGCTTTTCGGATTTAACAAGAGGAACACACTGGGCCCGCGAAGATAATGATAGCGGAGTAATTCACTTACGTGAGTGTTCAATTTCCTGTGTGGCTTTCTGAAATGGGATGGCTTTATCTCCCGAGGATTGCGCGCGTCATAGGCGCGGATCGACTCTAACTCTTCGATATCCGCCAACAATTTCTTATAGTCTTCCACACTAAGAATCCTTTCAGCTTTCCCTATCGTGAGTGAGAACTATTCGTCGGAAGTACTCGCAACCTTCAGCACCGCAAGAAACGCTTCCTGTGGGATGTCCACGCGCCCGACGCGCTTCATGCGTTTCTTTCCTTCTTTTTGTTTCTCGAGCAATTTACGTTTGCGCGTGATGTCGCCGCCGTAACACTTGGCGAGCACGTTCTTGCGGATTGCCGCGACGGTTTCGCGCGCGATCACGCGGCTGCCGATGGCAGCCTGGATCGGCACCTCAAACATCTGGCGCGGGATCAGCTTCCGCAATCGCGTGACGAGTTCGCGCCCGCGCTCGTAGGAAAACTCGCGATGGCAGACGAGCGCCAGCGCGTCGACAGGCTCGCCTGCAATCAGGATGTCCAGCTTCACGAGGTCGGCTTCCTTGTAGCCCGCCAGGTGGTAGTCGAGCGAGGCGTAGCCGCGCGAAGCGCTCTTCAGCCGGTCGTAAAAATCGAGCACGATTTCGTTGAGCGGCATCTCATACGTCAGCATCACACGCTGCGGAGAGAGATACTCGAAATTTTTCTGCACACCGCGTTTTTCCTCGCACAGCTGCAGAATTCCGCCCACCGATTCCTCGGCCGTGATGATCATCGCCGTGATCACAGGCTCTTCAATCTTCGCCATTTCGTTGGGCGGCGGAAATTTCGTCGGGCTGTCCACCTCGACGAGGTCCCCGGTCGTCGTCGTGATCCGGTACCGCACGCTCGGCGCCGTGGTGATGAGGTTGATGCCGAATTCGCGCTCCAGCCGTTCCTGGGCGATTTCCATGTGGAGCAAGCCGAGAAAGCCGCAACGGAAACCGAATCCGAGCGCCACGGAATTTTCCGGCTCGTAAAAAAACGCTGCGTCATTCAGTTGCAATTTGCCGAGAGCGTCGCGCAAGTTTTCGTAGTCGCTCGCCAGCACCGGAAACAGGCCCGCAAACACCATGGGCTTGATCGCTTCAAATCCGGGCAGTTGTGGCGCGGGCCGCGCGGCCTCGATGACGGTATCACCCATACGAGCATCAGCCACTTGCTTGATGTTGGCGACGACGAAGCCGACGTCTCCGGCGACGAGTTCGTCGAGGACAACGGGCTTCGGAGTGAGCGCGCCCAGGGCTTCGACTTCATACACCTGATCGTTGAAACACAGGCGAATCTTCATATGCCGCGTGATCCGGCCATTCATGACGCGCACCAGGACCACGGCGCCGCGAAAAGGATCGAACCACGAATCAAAAATTAACGCCTGAAGCGGCGCTTCCGAACTGCCGGTCGGCGGAGGAATGCGCGCGACCACGGCCTCCAGCACCGATTCCACTCCGAGGCCGCTCTTGGCGCTGATCAGCAGCGCGTCGGATGCCGGAATCGCCAGGACGTTTTCGATCTGCTCCTTCGCTTGATCGGGCTGCGCGGCGGGGAGATCGATCTTGTTGATGACGGGAATGATCGTGAGATTGTGCTGCGACGCGAGGAACGTGTTGGCGACAGTCTGCGCTTCGACGCCCTGGCTCGCGTCCACCACCAGCAGCGCGCCTTCGCATGCGGAAAGCGCCCGGGAAACTTCGTAGGAAAAATCGACGTGGCCGGGCGTGTCGATCAAGTTGAGCTGGTATTCGTTTCCGTCCTTCGCTTTGTAGTGCAGCCGAATGCTCTTGGCCTTGATGGTGATGCCGCGCTCCCGCTCGAGGTCCATCGAGTCGAGCACCTGCGCGCTCATCTCGCGCTGGCTGAGCGCGCCCGTAAGCTCGAGCAGCCGGTCGGCCAGTGTGGACTTGCCGTGGTCAATGTGCGCGATGATGCAAAAATTGCGGACGAAACGTGGGTCCATCAGTTAGCCTGCCGGCGCGCGGCCTTCAATTCAGGCGGGCTGCAAATACAGCCCGCGCCCGTACGCCGGTAAAAGTCTCCTGTCGAAGTGATTTGCGGGCGCAAGTTCAACGGCTCACTGCCCGGCGGGATTCTTGAACCGCTTCGTAACAATTCAGTGTGCCACAACTGGCCGCAGGCCGAAAGCGTGCGCGGAGTTCTTGAGAAGTCACAACATTCCGATCCCTAGTCACGCTACCGGGTCGCCGTGTATTTCCACTTCGTTCATTTCCACGCCGCACGTTTCGGGCAACGGCAGCCGGCCGGTCCAGTTCGCCCATCCCCAGAAAATTGCAGTGGTCGAACTGAGCAAGCCCGCCACAACTCCGATCGTTCGCGGACTGTAGCGCGTTGAAGCAATCCCCGCTGCGGCCATGGAGATCATCATCATCGACCACGTTAGTGATTCGATCGTGGAAAAGACGCGGCCTCGATATCGGTCGGAAACCGTCTTGAGCAAATACGAGTAGTTCAGGATCGAATTCATGGCAATTGCGGCGCGCGACACGAGGATATACAACAGCGCCAGCTCGAACTGCGGCGTCCGGCTGAACAGGACGTACGCGCCGCCGTGCACCAGATAGTCGACAAAGACCGCCAATTTGTACTCCTCAAAGGAGAGCCGCTTGCCCAGCCAGTTCGCAAACGTGCCCCCGACAAGAAGCCCGATCCCGGCGAATCCCCAAATTGTGCCGATTCCGGCGGCCCCGCGATTGAACACAACTTCGCCAAACAGCGTAAAAAGAATCTGCGCTGCGCCGCCGCCCGTGGCCCATCCCACCGCAAGCAGCGCAATCGCAAGAACGAGCGGAACCGAACGCATGTACCGCAAACCCTCGCGATATTCATGCCAAGGACGGACGACCTCCGCTTCCGTCAGATCTCTGTGGTCGGCGCGAAACTTTTTGCCGTGCGGCTCCCGCAACTTCCAGATCGCCCATGCCGAAAACAGGAACGAAAGCGCATTGAATGTAAACGCCCATTCATAGCCGATGCCGACTACAGTGGCGCCAAGAAACGTACCGATCGTCAGGTTGGTCCATTGCGTCGTCTGCGTCAGTGAATTCGCGGTATGGATTTCGTCCTCATTCGCGATCGTCGGTAGAATGGCGGAGCGCCCGGCCGTGAAAAACGGCGACGCAATCATTAGCAGCGCGCTGAACGTGTACAAGAGCCAAACCTGCTGTTGCCGCAAGGCCAGAATGAATCCCAGTGCCACAACGGCTCGCGTGAGATCGCTGGCGATCATGATGCGCTTGCGGTCAAACCGGTCCAGCATCACGCCCGCCAGCGGTCCAATGGTGACCGCCGGAATGGCGCGCGACAGCATGACGCCCATAACGACCAGGCCCGAATGAGTCAGCTGCATCGCCAGCGCAAACACGGCAATGTTATTGAAGTTGTCGCCGATTTCACTGACGACCTGCCCCATCCACATGCAGCGATAGTTGCGGTTCTGGCGAAGGAGATCGAGAAATTCGCGCATCAGTCTGTGCGGCTCTCGCCGCAGCCCCGACTGCTAGGCGAGTGTTCGATTAAGTGGCGAGCACTATGAGCTTTCATCCCTGAAAGTCTGACACAGTTCTCATCAGCGGACATCATCTAGCTCAGCAGATTGTAACGGATAGCAACCACTTCCTTTCGTCCGAACCCCGTAAGGGCCATGAATCTTTGCATAGCTTGGAATTGCCGAATTGAGCAGCACATTCGCGATCGGTTTGGCACGCCAAGCCGCAGCGGTATATAGTATTTTTGTCCTGGCCAATGTCGATCCGCGAGTCTGCGGTCGCAACTTCACATAGGAAACCGCCCGAGCCCGCATGAGCGTGGACATCGTCAAGCAACTGGAAAAGGCCAAGCGCTTCGTCGAGAAGAGCCGCATCGACGAGGCTATCGAGGCCTATCAATCGGTCCTGACCGCCTTGCCCAATCACCTCGAATCCATGCAGTCGCTGGGCGACCTTTTCACCATGCAGAACCGGCCGGACCGGGCGGCTGTTTATTACGGGATGCTTTTTGACCACTTTACGAGCCCGCGGGAAGAGCCCAAGGCGCTTGCTCTTTATGCGCGCTTTTTGAAGCTGCACCAGCAGCCTCCGGAACGCGTCGCGCGATACGCCCTGCTTCTGCAAAAGCAAAACCGCACGGAAGAGGCCATCGAACAATTCATGTCTGCCGCGCTGGCGTACGAGTTGAGCGGCAAGGGAGACGATGCGCTGGCGTGCTTCGTGCGCATCGCGCAGATCGATTCCGAAAGTCGCGAGCGGCACATCGCCGTGGCCGATTTGGCCGAACGTCTCGGCAATCACGCGGCTGCTTCCCGCGGATTTTTGCGAGCCGGGCAACTCTCCACGCGAAACGATGACGAGGCGATTGAATTTTTCGCGAAAGCGCACAAGCTCATCCCGAACGATCGCAGCGCGTCCCTGATGTATGCCCAGGCGCTGCTGCGCAAGGGCGACGCGCCGGCAGCCGCCGCGCTGCTCGCGCCTTTGAGCGAAACCGAAAAGGACGCGACGTTTCTCGAAACCTATGCCGAAGCCCTCATGCGTTCCGGACAACTGGACGCCGCACGCACCGTCCTGGAGCGCATGACGAATCAGGGAGCGGGTTCGCCGGAAAAATTTTTCTCGCTTGCCAGTGAGTTCCTTCGCTCCGGCCAGGAAGAAAAAGCCGTCAATCTTTTATCCACCACCAAGAAAAGCATGCTCGCCGCGCGGCGGGAATCGGAATTCTCATCCGCCGTCGACCAACTGGTGGAAGCGTTCCCAAAGTCGCTGCGCCTGGCCCAGTTCTGGGCAGCCTTCTACGCTGAAATCAACCGCGAGTCGAAGTATTTTGACGCCCTGGTTCGCCTCTTCGATTTGAACATGGCCCATGACCAGGTTCCCGGCGCCTGCGAAGCTCTTGAAAAACTCGTCGAAATCGACCCGTACGATTCGCGCAATCAGGGGCGCCTCGACCTGATGAAAGGGCGCGCGAGCGACGAGTTTTTGAGCCGCGTAAAGTCCCGTCTGTCCAATGCCGCGACGCATCGCCCGGACGCCCCCGCGCACGAACAGCCCCGCGGTAAAAGCAGCGAACCGTCGACGGCCATTCTGGATGAAGTTCAATCCGGGCAGACACTCGAAGACCTGCTCGTGCAGGCGGAAATTTTTGTTCAGTACTCGCTCCAGTCCAAAGCCATCGAGCGGCTGCAACGCATTGTGGAATTGTTTCCCGGGGAAGAAGAAAATAACGAACGCCTGCAAGGCCTCTTTGAAGCCGCGCACTGGTGGCCGGAGGAGGGCAGTGTCCCGCACAGGCCGGCCGAACCTGCGCGGCCGGTTGTCGAGGAGCCCGTGAATCGCGTTACGACCGCTTCCCCCTACGCTCCCGAAACGCTGCGCGATCTCGCGAAAATTTCGGAAATAAATCAAAACGTTTTCCGCCAGCCTTCGCCGCGCGCCATGCTTTCGGTCGCGGTGAATGAGGTCGGCAACTATTTGCGAGCGGCAAGATGTCTCGCGGTGGTCGGTCCTCCCGGGCAGCCGCCACAAATGGCGTCGGAGTTCTGCGCCTCCGGTGTTGAGGCATCCCCCGGCAGCCAGATCGTGCGCCTGATCGGCCAGATTGAACGCGCTTCGCCCGACCCGCTCGGCGGCTTGCCGCTCGAAGCCGCCGCCGCGCCCATCCTCAGGGAAATGGGCCTGGAAACGTCTCTGGGAGTTCAGCTCACGGATCCGGAGACGCAATCTCCCGCCGGAATGATGATCGTGGGCTTCGCCGGGCCGCACGCCTGGAAACCGAACGAAACTTATTTTCTGCAATCCATCGGCGATCAAATGCTGATGTGCGTGCACCACACGCGCCTTCGCACGCTCGTGCGCACACTTGCCGTGGCCGATGAAAAAACAGGTTTGCTGGCGCGCGGCTCCTACATCGATTGCCTGCTCCACGAATCGCAACGCGCGCGAACGCAGGGCATTCCTCTGGCGCTGGCACTGTTGCAGATCGATGGCGGCCCGGAACTTCTGCGCCAGCAGGGAGAGGGTCCGTTCGACCGGTACATGGAGCAGCTCGGAAAATCCGTGCAAGCAATCATCCGCCAAACCGACCTCGCGATAAAGTACACTTCCTGGGCGCTGGCAGTTGTTCTGCCGGACACGCCGCTCTCGGGCGCGCAGATGTTCGCCGAGAAGCTGAAGAGAGCCGTCGGCGGATTGCGTCCGCAATGGGACGGAGGGCAGTTGACCATGAGCTTCGCCGTGGCCGAGGCGATCAACCGGCAGGATTATGACAACGAGGACATCGTCACCGACCTGATCAACCGCGTCGAGGCGGGCCTCGAGGAAGCTCGAAAGCGCGGCGGCAATGAAATCATTGCCCTCGAAATGGCGAAGAATTGAGGGATGCGGATGGCCTACGAAAACCTGCTCTATGAAAAGCGGGATCGCATCGGGTTCATCACCTTCAACCGCCCGAAGGTATTGAACGCGCTCAACCGGAAAACGATGGAAGAGCTGAAGGAAATCCTGACCGCCGCGCGCGAAGACGACGAAGTTCGCGTCCTGATCCTGACCGGCGCGGGAGAAAAATCGTTTGTGGCCGGCGCGGACATCGCGGAACTCGCGGTGCAGACGCCGGTCAGCGGCAAGGAAACGGCTGCGTTTGGCCAGGGCGTTCTGCACCTGCTGGAGACGCTGGGGAAACCTTCGATCGCGGCCATCAATGGCTTCGCGCTCGGCGGCGGATGCGAAGTCGCGCTGGCCTGCTCGATGCGTTTGGCAAGCAAAACAGCGAAGCTCGGCCAGCCGGAAGTGAAGCTCGGCATCCTCACGGGCTATGGCGGCTCGCAGCGCCTCACGCGATTGTGCGGCAAGGGAGTCGCGCACGAACTTTGCCTGACCGGAGAAATGATTTCAGCGGAGGAGGCTCTGCGCATCGGCCTCGTGAATCACGTGTACGAGCCGGCGGAGCTCATGCCCGCGGCGGAGGCCCTGGCGAAAAAAATCATTGCCAACGCGCCGCTCTCGGTCAAGTTCACGATGGAAGCTATCGAGCGCGGAACGGAAATGCCGCTTGCGGAGGGCCAGTACCTGGAAACGACTCTCTTTGGCCTGTGCGCCGCCACCGAAGATATGCGGGAAGGAACGCGCGCGTTTCTGGAAAAGCGGCCCGCGCAATTTCGCGGAAAGTAGCGCGAACGCGCGAAGCCGAAATTTATTCACATGAACAAACCCTTTCACGGAAAAGAAATTCGCGCGGGGGCCAATGCCGCGGGCTTGCGATTCGCGCTGGTGGTTAGCCGCTTCAATAGCTTTATTACCGATCGCCTGCTGGCGGGAGCCGTGGATGCGCTCGAAGCTGCCGGCGCTGACGCCGAAAACATCCTGGTCGTTCATGTCCCCGGCTCGTTTGAAATTCCGCTCACGGCGAAAAAATTGGCCGAGGGCGGACGCGTCGACGCTGTGATCGCCATCGGCTGTGTCCTGCGCGGCGAGACCGCACACTTTGACTATGTCGCGGGCGAGGTGGCGCGCGGTGTGCAACTCGCGCAACTCGACACCGGAATTCCAGTGATTTTTTGCGTCCTCACGTGCGACACGCTTGAGCAGGCCATCGACCGCGCGGGACTTAAGGGCGGAAACAAGGGCTACGACGCGGGACTGGCGGCAATCGAAATGGCCAACCTGTCCAAGCAGCTACGCTCGCCCGACGCTTCGCGCAGCGCCAAAACCACTCTCCGCGGGAAACGCCGCTAGATGACTCTGCGCCGGAAATCCCGCGAGTACGCCCTCCAGATGCTGTTCCAATGGGAAATGGGGAAACAGGAGCATTCCCGAATCGAAGACGGTTTTTGGAAAAACGCGCGCGCCCAGAAATCCACGCGGGAATTCGCCAATCAGCTTTTTGAAAACGCCGCCGCTCGCGCCGCGGAACTCGACCCCATCATTTCCTCGCACGCGCAAAACTGGCGCCTCGAGCGCATGGCCGCCATCGACCGCGCCATCCTCCGCCTGGCCCTGGCCGAAATGCGCACGACCAGCACTCCCGCAAAAGTGGTGATCAACGAAGCCGTGGATCTCGCGAAAAAGTTTTCTTCCGAAGAAGCGTCCGCGTTTATAAACGGCATTCTCGACGCCGCCGCGAAATCCTTCGGCGAAAAAACCTCAGCCTGATTAGAAATTGCTGCAGACCGCCTCGGGGATTTCGTCTTAGTGGCACAGGCTTCAGCCTGTGGGGTTGTGTCCTTGCAAGGACTAAAACCCACAGGCTGAAGCCTGTGCCACTTTACGCTTCGCGTAAGGAATTCCGTTCCGTGCGACCTACAGGCCGCGAACAATGGCGCAGGTGTGATCGAGGATTTGCCGCGTAGCCGCCGCACTCCGTGTCTCGGAATACACGCGCAACATCGGCTCCGTCCCCGAAGCGCGCAGCATCACCCATCCTACGTTGTCCAGATACAACTTGATCCCGTCCAGATCCTCGCGGCGCTCGACAGCCCAATCAAGCACTCGCGTCATCTTCGCGCCGCTGAAATGCTCGATGGCGCGTTCCTTCTGTCCGGGCTTGAGTTCCAGGTCGATCCGTCCGTAATGATGCTCGCCAAATTCCGCCTGAAGTTGCGCGACAAGTTCTCCCAGGAATTTCTTGTGCCACGCCATCACTTCCACCAGCAGCAGCGCCATCACGGTGGCGTCGCGCTCGGGCAGATAAAGTTTCGTTCCGATGCCTCCCGATTCTTCTCCGCCCAACAGAATGTCGCGCTCCAGCATCAATTCGCAAATGTATTTGAACCCGATCGGCGTCTCGAAAACTTTGCGGCCGAACTTCTCCGCGATCTTGTCGATCATTTTAGTCGAGGAAAATGTTTTTGCAACGTCGCCGGAAATCTCGCGCGTGCCCGCAAGATGCCAGAGCAGAATCGAAAAAATCTGGTGCGGCGTGATGAACGTGCCGTCGCGGTCCATCGCCCCGATGCGGTCGCCGTCGCCATCCGCGCACAGCCCGGCGTCGTACTTGCCGGCGAGCACCGCGCGGCGCAGCGCCTCGACGTGCGGCTCGATGGGCTCGGGGTTCACGCCGCCGAATAGCGGGTCGCGCGTGCCGCGAATTTCATCGCACGCGATGCCGTGCTTTGTCATCAGCTCGCGCAGGAGTCCGCGCGCTGCGCCGTGCATCGGGTCCACGACGAACCGGAATTTGGCCGCGCGGATTCGTTCCCAATCCACAATTTTCTCGATCGTTTCGAGATACGGGGAAAGAATGTCCAACGTTTGGATGTGATCCGGCTGCGGAGGCAATGGCGGCACGCCGTTCGCCAGCACCGTGACAAGTTCCTTTTCCACTTGCGCCACGATCGAAGGCAGCGCCGAGCTTCCGTAGCTCGCCTTAAATTTGACGCCATTCCATTTGTAAGGATTGTGGCTCGCGGTGATCATGATCCCGCCCGCCGCGCCGCGCTGCCTCACCAGCAGGGAAAGCGCCGGCGAAGGACACGCCTTCTCCGCAATCCACACCGGCATGCCGGTCATCGAGACGACTTCCGCCGCCGCGCGCGCAAACCGCTCGGAGCCGAACCGCGTGTCGTACCCGACGAGCACGCCTGCCATGGGCTTTTCCGCGCGCACCACGTACCGCGCAATCGCGCACGCCACCTTCCGCACATTGGAAAATGTGAAATCCTCGGCGATCACGCCGCGCCAGCCATCCGTCCCAAACTTAATCGCGCTCACAGTCCAGAAGTATATGCGAAGTACGCGGATGCGAGAAGTAGCACAGACTTCAGTCTGTGGGGTTTGGTCCTCGCAAGGACGAACCCCCACAGGCTGAAGCCTGTGCTACTAAACCCGCATAACAATCATGGTAGGTGACTACCGGAAATTTAGATTAGAGCAGGCGGAAAAACCCGCGCCCTTGAACACCACAAGTGTGCGGCACGGGGCTCATTACACGTTCATAGATAAATCATGAATTCCAGGAGGTTGCCGTCCGGGTCTCGCACGTATACGCTTGACCCAGTCTTCTTGCGGCCGCCCTGGCGTACCACTGGACCTTCGACGACTTTTGCTCCTGCCCGGTCCAGCATTGCTCTTAACGTTTCGGGAGTGCCTCCCCACACAAAACACAGGTCCCCGCAAGGCGGTTTTGCGGCGGGAGCTCTCAACGTGAACGCTTTGTCTTGCCAGTGCGCGGGCCGGTGAAAGTTGATCATCTGGTTGCCGATGTAGACGGAGCAGGCGTTTGCGTTCTCGATCACTTGCAAACCAAGACCGCGATAGAAGGCCAGCATCTCCTCGGTGTGCTCCATGGGAAGGGCCACGTGATCGAAGCCCAGGATTCCAGGAGCCTCCTGTGCCGCCGCTCGTGATCCGCCGGCCAATGCGCCTGCGGCGGCAACGCTGCGGATGAGAGCTCGACGTGAAATGCCATGTTTCATCCCGCACCTCTTCAAGCAATTACGGATTGGAAAGTGGCCGGCCGCCTGATTTCCAGTTGAAATAATTTCGAGACGATTTACAGCAAGCCCGAAAGTTTCTCTGCTTCCAGCCACTTCACGATTTTGCCGACGTCCTGCGCGCGGTCGCGCGGGCAGAGCAGCAGCGCGTCGTCGGTTTCCACCACGACGAGATCGCGTATGCCGACCGCGGCGACGAATTTCTTCGGGCTCCAGAAAAAATTTCCTTGCGCATCGAGCGCAACAAATTTTCCCGCGGAAACATTCTCTCCGGCTTTCCGCGCGATCAATTCGTAGACGGCGGCCCACGAACCGATGTCACTCCAGCCCACTTCAGCGGGCAGCACGAAGACGCTTGGCGCGAATGAATGGCGCGTTACTGGCTCGAGGAGGGCGTAATCCACGGAAATATTTTCGAGCTTCGGATAAATGCGCGCGAGTGTCCGCGCGTAACGCGGCGTACCGATTTCGCCCGCCAGGCGCATCAGCGCGTCGTGAGTCTTTGGCAGGAATTTCTCGAGGTTGCCGAGGAACGTCGAGACGCGCCAGAAAAACATCCCCGCGTTCCAGTAGTAGCGTCCGGAAGCCACATATTTTCGCGCCTGCGTCAGCGCCGGTTTTTCCGTGAATTGTCGCACCGTGAAAACGGGAACGCCATCCGCATCCACCGCTTTCGCTCGCGCGCGTTCGATATATCCGTAGCCTGTCTCGGGCCGCGACGGCGGAATCCCCAGCACGACGAGCGATCCCGCGGCGTGCGCAACGTGCAGCGCGGCTCGCACGATCCGCAGATACCGCGAAGGCTTGGCAATGTAATGGTCCGCGGGAAGGACTGCCATGAGCGCGTCGTTTTCCTTGCCCAAACCGTCATGCAACAAATGAGCGGCGGCGAGCCCGATCGCGGCAGCAGTATTCCGGCCAATTGGCTCCGCAAGAATGTGCGACGCGGGGACGCGCGGCATTTGCTTTCGCACCGCGGCCGCCTGCTCGGAGTTGGTGACAACCCACTGGCGCGACGGCGGAAACAGCGGCGCAAGGCGCGCGGCGGTTTGCTCGAGCATCGTGTCGTCGCCGACGATGTTGAGCAATTGCTTCGGCGTTCGCGTGCGGCTGCGCGGCCAGAAGCGCGTGCCGCGGCCACCGGCGAGAATGATGGCGTGCGCGGCGAGCGTTTCGTGGCTCCGTTCTCGCGTCACAGATGCACCACGCGCGACCACGCCGCTTCCGCAATGCGTTCCTCGGCGAGCCGCTGCACGAAGCCGTTCAAGTCCGGCACGTACGCTCGCAAGAGCGTTGTGGGAGAATCCGGCGCAAGCTGATACGCGCCGAGAGCGGCGGGGATCAGCCAAACTTCCGCGGGCGCGAAGGATTCAGCCCCATCGGCAAACTCGATGCGCCCTTTGCCCTCGAGAAAAATCAGCAAATCGAAATGCTCCGGCGAAGTGACGGCGGCAATTCGCTCGCGGAATTCCCAGCGCTCGGTCGCAAAGTGCCGGCACGCCGCATAAAACGTTTCCGTGACCGCGCCGCGCGTGATACGAACCGGATCGCAAAGCCCGCCACTCTGTTCGCCGAATTGCATCACGTCCAGCGCCTGCCGGATATGCAGCGCGCGCGGCTTGCCGTCAGCTCCCACGCGGTTGTAATCGAAGACGCGATAGGTAATGTCCGAATGCTGCTGGATTTCCCACAGAACGACGCCGGGACAAATCGTGTGCGCGGTCCCGGCTGGCACGAAAACGGCGTCGCCCGGATGGACGGCCACTCTCCCAAGACAATTCTCCGCGGTGCCATCGACCACGGCGCGCTGGAACGATTCCCGCGTCACGTTGTGATTCAGCCCCACGCGAACCGCCGCTCCCTCGCGCGCGCTGACCACATACCACATCTCGGTTTTCCCGACGCCGCCCGCCGCGGCCTCGTGCTGCTCCGCATACGCGTCGTCGGGATGCACCTGCACGGAAAGTTTCTCTTCCGGGAAAATAAATTTGACGAGCAGCGGAATGCGTGGCAACCCGCGCAGGCCCGTCCCGGTCCATTCGTCCGGGAGCAATGGCCACACCTCGCCAAGCGTGCGCCCCGCAAATTCGCCCGAAGCAAACGCGCATTCGTCGCCCGTCAGCCACGCTTCGCCGATTGGCTCTGGTTCATGGGATCGTTGCGGAAACAGCGGAGATAGATCGCGAGCGCCCCAAATGCGAGGCACGAAAATCGGGGCGAGCCGCGCAGGCGCCCGCCCCGAACGGATGGTTCCCGAATTCACCTGGCCGCTTCCGCCATCGCGAAGAATTGTTCGAGCCGGCGCAGTCCTTCCTCGATGCGATCGATGGAGGTCGCGTAGGAAAGCCGTATGTAACCGGGCGTGCCGAACGCTTCGCCGGGGACGCAGACCAGATGCTGCTTTTCCAGAAGCACTTTGGCGAGCGCCGTCGTGTCCGCGATGCCGTTGCCCAGATGCGCGGCAACGCTCGGAAACGCATAAAACGCGCCGCCCGGCTCAACACAGGTGACACCGGGAATCGCACGAAGCCCGGAAACGATGCGGTCGCGCCGCCGCGCATATTCCGCGAGCATCGCGGTTACCGTGTCCATGGGTCCGGTCAGCGCTTCGAGCGCCGCGTATTGCGAGATCGATGTCGGGTTCGACGTCGACTGGCTCTGCACTTTGATCATTGCCGAAATCAGCGGCTCGGGCGCCAGCGCGTACCCCACTCGCCAGCCCGTCATGGCAAACGTTTTGGACAGCGAACCGGCCACGATGATATTCGGCTTCGTTCCCGGCACGCCGGCGAGCGACCACGGCTTCTCGTTCCCATACAAGAAGTGGGAGTAGCACTCGTCCGTCATCACCCAGATATTTTTCGCGCGGCACACTTCGTAGATTTTCACAAACTCGTCGTTCGGAACGACCGCTCCGCTGGGATTGCTCGGCGAATTCACGATCAGCAGCTTGGTTCGCGGCGTAATCGCGCGAGATACCATCTCGGCGCGCAGCCGAAAGCCGTCGGACGGATCAGTCATCACCGGCACCGGCGTCGCGCCCGTGTACAGGACCTGCTCCGGATAGGTGACCCAGTACGGCGCGGGGATCAGAACTTCGTCGCCCTTTTCCAGCAGCGAGCAGAATGCATTGAAGAGGGCGTGCTTGCCGCCGACCGTAACAACGCATTCCGGCACCGTGTAGGACGAGCCGAATTGCGCCGCGTGCCATTTGCAAATCGCTTCGCGCAGCGGGGCGATCCCGGGCGTCGGCGTATATTTTGTTCGCCCCTGTTCGAGCGCGCGAATCGCCGCACGCTGGATGTGCTCCGGCGTAGGAAAATCCGGCTCGCCGGGGCCGAAGTCGGCAAGGTCAACGCCCTGGGCTTTGAGTTTTTCGGCCGCCGCCATAACGGCGGAGGTAGGCGAAATGGCAATGCGGTTAACGCGAGCAGCGAGTTGCACGGGATGACTCTCCTTTGGTTCTGGTTCGAGTAGCACAGCCACTCCTGGCTGTGTGGTTTTGTATCCGCACAAATGTTACTCGACCAAGTTACGATTGCAAAAACCGCACAGGCAAGAGTGCCTGTGCTACGAAAGAACTTTAGCGCGCAGGCGCTCCTCCACGAGCGGCGGCACGAGACCCGTAATCGGCCCGCCAAGTTGCGCAATTTCGCGCACCAGCCGCGAACTGAGATAGCTATAAGCGACCGCCGGCATCATAAAAACGGTTTCGACATTCGGATTGAGCTTGCGATTCATCATGGCCATCTGCAATTCGTACTCGTAATCGGAAACCGCGCGGATGCCGCGCAGAAGCACATTGGCCTCGCGCAACCGCGCGTAATCCACCAGCAGCCCGCTGAACACATCGATTTCGACGTTGGCCCAGGGCCGCGTAACTTCTCGCAGCATCTCCGCGCGCTCGTCGATCGTGAACAGCGGCTCCTTGTCGAAGTTGCGCAGGATGCTGACCACCAGCCGGTCAAATATCTTTGCGCCGCGCTCGATCAAATCAAGGTGCCCGTTGGTCACCGGATCAAACGTCCCCGGATAAATGGCCAGGACTTTTTTCATATTTTCATCCGCCTGCTTCTACTCGGTTCCGACCTATTGTAGCGAAAACCGGCGCGGATTACGCGAGGGAATTAACGAGCGACAATTTCCTGAGGGGGTCTTTTTTGCGGAAGAGTGCGGAACATGAAACCAGGCAAGGGGCAAAACTCCGGGGAGACAACGTCGCAGGGCTTGGTCTCCTTGCCCAAGCCGCTCCTCACTGCTTGGGATAATTTCCCGGTTTAGAGCCACTCGACGAGCCCGGGGTATCCTTCGTGATCGTTCCACTGGCGGTTAACGTCTTGCCGTTTGGGAGCACGACCAGATTGATTCGCCCGTACGGCAGTCCATTTTTGGTCGGCATCAAGGTGACGGTAACTTCATCCCCAGGTTTAAAGGATGCCTTCCCCCAACCTGCGTAGACCATGTTGGCGGGATTTTGAGTCTCTGCGATCCAATGCACCACCTGGCCGCTTTCATTCTTCACGTCAAATTGAAGGAGGCAATGAGGATTGGACCAGTCCCATTCCGTGACGCTACCCTTCAACGTGAGCGTCTTGTCCGTGTCAAACACTGCGGTCCCGTGGTGCGCCAACACGGGCATGGACACACTCAGGAGACCGGCCGCCAGGGCGAATGTTGAAATAGCCCTCATCCTCATTTTAATTGCCTCCCTTCAAAGAATATCTGGCCTGGAACCCTCATGACCTGAACGTCGCGAATGAATGACTTCCCCTCAACTCTGGAACGCGCCTGAGCAAGTTATCGGGCAGGTGCATCGCCGCCCGGTTTATTCGCCGGCGCACTTGTGGGGCTGGCGAATAATTTATTGTATTTTTCCATCTCGGCAAGGGAGCAGTACACTTCCATCACGTCCCTGTGCGGATCTTCCAACCGCATCGGAAATTTGTTCATGGCGATCCATGGTTTGGTGTACATCTTCGGGTCGTCAATGGTTACAGTGAGTTCCAATCGGTCGTGGTTCACGCGATGGAAGCGCTCTTCCACGCGCGCCGCGTCGCTGATCGGACGGCCGGTAATATCCATCCAGACTCTGTCTTCCGGCATCATCCCGATGGTCTGGACGACAAGCGTGGTATCGTCCACCCATTTGCCGACCGAGTAGCCATAAAAGCGTTGCTCTCGAACTTCCTTCCCCACCAGCACTCCTCCATCCACTAATTTGGGAAGCGCTCGCCCATCCGTCCAAATCACGCGCCATGCCTCCCCATATTGATACAAGATCGCCACCTTGTACTCGTTCTGCAGGATCTGAGTCTCTCGCAGATAGTAAAGGTCTGCTCGAGGAAATCCCAATGGCTCACACTTATCCCGCGGATCGTTGTAATCCGTAGGAAGAACCTCATCTTTTCCGATGAGCGGTTTGTGCGACTTGTAAGTTTCCAATCCATATGGAGTATACGGAAGCTGATGCTCCGGCTTCCCGTCGTTTGGCATGGCCTTCACGCCGTAAGGCTGGATTCCTTCGTTCGGCCCGTCGGCAGGCGTCCAAGTTCCGGAAATGTCGCGTGGTGGAGCGGGGGAGGGAGATGCTTTCTGATCTTTGGCGGCCCCTGATTGCTGAGGCGGAACGTTTTGGGCATTCGCCAGTGGAGAAAAAGTCAGTGCCACCACCAGAACAATTACCGAGGTATGGAATCGACTGAGCATTTGCGTAACGTCCCGTCCACATTTCAGCCTGAATTTCCGATTCAGACTTGCAGTCCGCACAGGATACGCTTCTTGAAGGATCGACTCAATAGAATTACTACCTGAGTAAACCCTGGCGAAGATTGCGAAGTTCCGAATCACTGGTCCCGGGAAAGAAGTCTGTCGCAAAGTGGCGCCACTCTCGAAAATCAAAAGGTGCGGACGTTTGATTCGATAGGATACAATCGCATTCCTGCAACGGATACGAGGAGAAATGAAAACCATTCGTCCCGGTTGGATCGTCGCCTTACTCCTTTGCTCGCAATCTGCCGTCTTTGCTCAGACGGCCCCGCAGCAGGCCCACGCGAAAAAAGCATCGGCAGTCCCGGCCTCCTTCGCGTTCGAGCCTCTTGACAACTGGAAGGCCGCCGTCCTCGCCGGCGACAAAGCAGCTCTCACGTCCTATTACACAACGTCTCCCCCAGCGAGGACAAAGACGCCAAAAACCGAAACGCTCGATCCCTCCGAGGAGCCCATGTTCTGGTCCTCTCTCAAACCGGCGGGACTCGACCACCTCGACATCAAAGTTCTCGAGGCGAAGACGCAGCAGCCCGGCGTGATGTCGCTCGTCTTGCGAATCGAAGCGGAAATCAAGACCAGCGCGGGAGAAAATTCCGACATCGTCTCAGCCGCGCAAGTCTGGGTGCAAAAGCTTGGCGAATGGAAAATCATCGCCACGCAACGGGGCGATCTCGCGGCAAAGGAAGCCCGCCGCCTGCCCGAACCGGCCAAGCCGAACACGCAGCTGTATCCGCCGCCGGAAGAAGCGCAAGCGGAAATTTCCTCGGCGCTCGCCGCGGCGGCCAAGGACCACAAGCGCGTCCTCCTGGTGTTCGGCGGAAACTGGTGCTACGACTGCCATGTCCTGGACGCAACGTTTCGCTCGAAGGCCTTCGCCCCGCTGGTGAACGCGAACTACCACGTCATCCACATCAACGTCGGCAATTACGATGTGAATCTCGACCTCGCCAAAAAATACGAAATACCGCTGGAAAAAGGCGTTCCCAGCCTCGCCATTCTCGACCCGGACGGCACCTTGGTCGTCAGCCAGAAAAAGGGAGAATTTGAATCCACCGTCAGAATAGGCCCCGAAGACGTAGTCGATTTCCTGAAAAAATGGAAGCCGCAGCGAGGAAGTTAGGCGCCGCGACGTTTTTCACCAGTCACCAGTCACCGGTCACTAGTCACCTCTCTTAACCGTCCGTTCAAAAATCGTGAGTGCGCCGGAACGGAATTGGCGTATACTCCGCGAAGAGCCGGATCCAAACACACATTTTGAACGTCTTTCGTTGCACAGGCGGGCTGGAACGGCATTGATTGCAGGCCCACCGCTCACGCACGCTGAGAGAAAAAAACAAGGAGATCGGGAATGACATCCATCGTGACGCGATCGAAACTCGCGGTCCTTTTTGCGGCAGTATTGCTTTTCTTCTGCGGCCAGTTTGCCAGAGCGGCGGAAAATAATTCCACCGTCGAGGGCGTCGTGCAGGACGTGTCCGGGAAACCTGTCGCCGGCGCGTTTGTGAAACTGAAGAACAACGACCGCCATCTCGAATTCATGGTGATCAGCCAGGCGCAAGGGCATTACACCGTGAGCAATCTTCCCGCCGGACAGTACGTGATCCAGGGCGTTGGCGGCGGCTATCAGAGCAATGTTTCCGCGCCGGTGGACGTAGCGGAAGGCAAGACCGCGAAACAAGATTTGTCGCTTTCCGCCAAGCAAGGGGCCGCGCTCCCGCGCGCCTGGCCGATGAAGACTCCCGAAGCGCTGATGGTCACGGTCTCGAAAGATTTGCCCGACGGCGACGGCAAGAAACTTGTCGCCGCGCGCTGCACGACCTGCCACAACACCGAGCGATTCGTCGGTTTCCACATGCCGCGCGAGGACTGGGCGTTCACCATCCGCAGAATGCGCGCTCGCATGCGAACCGCAAAAATCCGTGATCTGACTCCGGACGAAGCCAAGCTCGCCATCGATTATCTATCCTCCAATTTCGCCCCAGTTCGCCAGGTGGATCTTAACGACCGCCTGCCCCGGACCTTTCTCGAAGGCAAGGCGCTGCACTACAGGGCCGTCCAATACGACATCGTAGACACCATGCTCGGCTCGGAGCCTCATGACGTCGCCGTCGATCCGCACGGCAACGGATGGGTCAGCCAGCGGGCGGGCAAGCTGGGCAAGCTGGATCCCAAAACGCTCGAATACACCGAAGTTTCCATTCCCGCAGGCGTAGCAGCAGACGACGGCCAGTTGCTGGGCAACCTCCAGATCGATGCCAAGGGACAGTTGTGGGTGCCCGATGGATCGAACTACCGCTGGCTCGACTATGACGTCAACTCCGGTAAATTCACGGCCTACGATTGGCCCAAGGACAATCGTGCCGACGCCGGCGGCAACTCGATGCTGATTCATCCGAATGGCTCCATCTGGGAGACGAGTGGAAACCAGGTGCGCATGCTCAACACGTCCACCAAGGAATTCAAGTTCTTTGACCCGCCCTCCTACGTCGCCACGCAGGTGCCGACCGGAGCATACGGCATCACCGTTGCCGGCGACGGCTCCGTTTGGTGGGCCGAAGATACTGCTGACCGCATGTCGAGAATCGACCCGGCCACGGGCAAAGTCGAGGAGTACAAGATTCCCTTCGACGGCGTTGCCTATCCGCGCCGCATGAGCCATGACGCACGGGGCGACATTTGGGTCGGGCTTTGGAACGCGGGACTGCTGATGAAGGTCGATTACGAAACCAAGCAGATGACGTTCTTCGCTCCTCCCACGGAAACCTCCGGCACTTATTCCGTCAGCGTGGACCGCAAGAACAATCTCGTTTGGGTGAGCGAACAACAGGCCGACAAAATTGCCCGCTACAATCCCAAGACGGGCGAGTGGGTAGAGTTCCCGCTTCCGGATTCGGAGTCGGACCCCAGAAGGATTGAGGTCGATCCTAACAATCCCAATCGAGTCTGGTGGAGCGGTAACCTCTCTGGGCGCATGGGATTTGTCGAAGTCCTCCCAGGCAATTGACATTAAACCGTAGGGGCACGGCATGCCGTGCCCCTACGCCAGCTTACCCGTTCAGCCCCCCAATAACGCCAATCGACCCCGAAAACAGCCATTTCGTTGCAGCAAATTTGACTAACCCGACCAATTTGGTCGTAATGTAAGGTGCTGGCCCGGTGGGAGTTGCCGAGGTCGGAACTACTTGACATCGGTACCGGACTGGCATTATTATTCAACTGCGACTAGTTTGGTCGCATATCGAATGTTAAAGCTCTCCAAGAAAGCGGACTACGCCCTGATCGCCGTACGGCACCTGGCGACGCATCGTGGGGAACCCTCGCAGAGCGCATCCGATATCGCCGATGCGTATGGGATTTCCGCGCCGCTTCTGGCCAAGGTGCTGCAACGGCTGGCGAAGCACGGGCTCCTGACGGCGCGTCACGGTTCGAGTGGCGGCTATCAACTGGCCCGGCACCCGAAGGAAATTTCGGCGCTCGATGTAATCAACGCCGTGGATGGGCCGGTCGTGATCACCTCGTGCGTAACGAACCATGGGAACTGCGATCAGAGTTCCACGTGCACGGTGCGTGAGCCGCTGCGGCGAGTGAACGAAAGTATCGCGCAAGTGTTGCGCTCGGTCACGATTTCACAGATGGCCGAAGATTCGCCCGACGCCGAACTTGTCGGGCTGTCGATTTAGGATTTGTTTTTTTGTCGTTGTCATTCTGAGCGAAGCGAAGAATCTCTCTTCGATTCCT
Organism: uncultured Acidobacteriota bacterium; assembly: GCA_963832265.1. Lineage (GTDB taxonomy): Bacteria > Acidobacteriota > Terriglobia > Acidiferrales > UBA7541 > Palsa-360. The sequence goes on along the minus strand of CAWHTN010000017.1, from coordinate 128,210 downwards.
AGTGCGGGAAAGAGATTCTTCGTTTCGCTCAGAATGACAACGTAAGAACCAAACGAATTTCAGGAAACTGCGTCAGGGGATCGAAAGAATTCGAGACGGGAGAAACAAGCATGGCTATTAAACTGCCGATTTACATGGATTATCACGCCACCACTCCGGTGGACCCGCGCGTGGTCGAAACGATGCTGCCCTACTTCCACGAGAAGTTCGGCAACGCCGCGAGCCGCAACCACTCCTTTGGCTGGACGGCCGAAGAAGCGGTGGAAAACGCGCGCGCGCAGATCGCCCGTCTGATCAACGCGACGCCGAAGGAAATCATCTTCACCAGCGGCGCCACCGAATCGAATAACCTGGCGCTCAAAGGCGCCGCGGAAATGTATCGCGAAAAGGGCAACCACATCATCACGCAGGTCACCGAGCACAAAGCCATTCTCGATACCTGCAAGCGCCTCGAAAAATACGGCTATGAGGTGACCTATCTCCCTGTTGCCAAGGACGGCCGCATCGATCTCGACGATCTGCGCCGCGCCATCACCGCGAAAACGATTCTGATCACCATCATGTATGCCAACAACGAAATCGGCGTGGTGCAGCCGATCCAGGAAATCGGCAAGATCGCCAAGGAAAAAGGCATCTTGTTCCACACCGATGGCGTGCAGGCGGCCGGGAAAATTCCGGTCGACGTGCAAAAAGACAACCTGGACATGATTTCGCTGACCGCGCACAAAATTTACGGCCCCAAGGGCTGCGGCGCTCTCTACGTGCGCCGGCGCAACCCGCGCGTGCAGCTCTCCGCCCAGATCGACGGCGGCGGCCACGAGCGCGGCATGCGCTCTGGCACGCTGAACGTTCCGGGCATCGTCGGATTCGGCAAGGCGGCCGAGCTTTGCCAGAACGAAATGGCGGACGAGAGCAGACGCCTGAGCGGCCTGCGCGATCGCCTGAAGGACACCATCTTCTCCAAGCTCGACGAAGTCTATATCAACGGCTCGATGACGCATCGCCTGCCGCACAACATCAACATCAGCTTCGCGTTCGTCGAAGGCGAATCGCTGCTGATGGGCATCAACGACGTCGCGGTTTCGAGCGGCTCGGCCTGCACCTCGGCCACACTCGAACCGAGCTACGTGCTCAAGGCGCTGGGCGTCGGCGAAGACCTGGCGCACACCTCGATCCGCTTCGGCTTGGGCCGCTTCAACACCCAGGAAGAAGTGGATTACGTCACCAGCCGCGTGATTGAAGTCGTGCAGCGGCTGCGCGAACTTTCGCCGCTCTACGAAATGGCCAAGGAAGGCATCGACCTCAGCAAGATGAATTGGGGAGCTTCGGCGGGTGGACATTAAGAAGAATCACGGAAGAGATTATTTCGTCAAATCGGGTGCGGGCTCTACTTGGAGCCCGCCCAATATAGAAGGAGAGTGAAATGGCTTATTCCGATAAGGTAGTCGATCACTACGAGCATCCGCGCAACGTCGGCAGCCTGCCCAAGGACGATCCGAATGTGGGCACGGGCCTGGTTGGCGCGCCCGAGTGCGGCGACGTCATGCGGCTGCAGATGAAGATCAATCCCGAAACGCAGGTCATCGAAGAGGCCAAGTTCAAGACCTTCGGCTGCGGCTCGGCGATTGCCAGTTCTTCGCTCGCGACCGAGTGGGTCAAGGGCAAGACGGTCGCGGAAGCGCTCGCCATCTCCAACACGGACATCGTGCGCGAGTTGAGCCTTCCGCCCGTGAAGATTCACTGTTCGGTCCTCGCCGAGGACGCCATCAAGGCGGCCATCGCGGACTGGAAGAAAAAGAAAGAAACTTCCACTCCCGCGGAGACCGCGACATCAGCCGGCGACTAGTGGCTGTCTCCTCGACGATCTTTGTGGGTCGCGGCTTCAGCCGCGACGTTCAAGGACCGGAGAGGCAAGGGCTTCAGCCCCTGAAGTCCCATCGAGCCTGATGGGAAGAGCAGCGTGGATTTGAACGGTATTTAAAAGAGGTCGGATCGGAACGAAATATGATTCACGTTACGGAAAAAGCGGCAACAAAAATTCAGGAGCTGCTCGCCAAGGAAGGCGTGGCGGCGGAATCCGGCGGGCTGCGTGTGGGCGTTCAGGGCGGCGGCTGCTCCGGGCTGACGTACGCGATGCGTCTGGAGACGCAGGCGCGCGACCGCGACAAAGTGATCGAAGAAAACGGCGCGCGGCTGTTCGTGGACCCGAAGAGCTTCCTTTACCTGAATGACACCACGCTGGACTATCAGGAAGACCTGATGCGGCGCGGCTTCGTGTTCCAGAATCCGCAGGCCACCCGCAGTTGCGGCTGCGGCAGTTCGTTCACGCGGTAGGATGGGCTTCAGCCTGTCGGGTTTAAGCGAAGTAGTGGGGGGACTCTCTCTCAGGGAACGTAGCAGGCGCTTCCTCTCGAATCGAGTGAAACGCGTGGTTGGCCGGGATGGGGAGCCCGCCAGCCATTTTTTTTGGTAGCGCCGCTTTTGTAGCACAGACTTCAGTCTGTGGGTTTCCATCTGATCTTGGCGAGAGCGCAAATCGTGTGCCGCATCGCTTTTCGGCAGTTGCTGGTGATTGGGGGGGCGGGCGAAATTTACAGAACCCCACAGACTGAAGTCTGTGCTACTAAGCCCACCCACCGATCGATATTATGAGCGCACCATCCACAACCGTGACGACATCGGCGAATTGCTGGAGCTGCACGGCAGCCACCGGCGGCGCGCACTTTTGCCCGGCCTGCGGAAAAATTCAGCCGCTGCCAAAGGGCGCCGATTACTTCGCTTTTTTCGGCCTGCCGCAGAAACTGACTCTGGACCTGGCCACGCTCGAGCAGCGCTTCCACTCGCTCTCCTGGAAGCTGCATCCCGATCATTTCGCGCGCGCCTCCGAAGACGAGCGCCAGCTTTCACTCGACCTCTCTTCGCAATTGAATGACGCCTACCGCACGCTGCGCGATCCGGTCGCGCGCGTCGAGTACCTGCTCAGCCTTTCCGGCATGCGCAAGGAAGGCCAGAAGAAGCAGCAGGCGCCGCCCGAATTGCTGGAGGAAGTTTTTGAGCTGAACGAATCGCTGGACGAGTTGCGCGAAGCGCGCGCCTCCGGCGGAAACGCAGCCCAAATGGCCGGTTTGCGCGCGAAACTCGAATCGGCGCAACACAAATTTGAATCGTCGCTGGCGGATGTGGACAAGGAACTGGCAGGCGTCTCGGCCGAATGGGACGCCGCGCTGGATTCCGCCGCCGACGAAGCCGCAAAAAAGAAACTCATGGAGCGGATGAACGAAGTCCTGAACCGCCGCTCGTACATCCGGAATTTAGTGAACGGAGTGAGGCAGGAACTTGCGGCAACGTGACCCGTGTGCCGCGACCCGTGTCCTGTGATGAAGGTTTTCACGGGCCACGGATCGCGGGCCACGGATCACGCGTCGACACAAGGAGACACCACACACTTTGCCAAAAACAGTCGGCATCGATCTCGGCACGACCTACAGCCTGATCGCTTATCAGGACAAGCGCGAGGGCCGGCCGAAGTGTATCCCGGGCCCGTACGGCACGCCGCTGTGTCCCTCCGTCGTGAGCGTCGATGCGGACGGATCGATCGTCGTCGGCCAGGCGGCGCAGCGCCGCTTGCTGACGCAGCCGGAGCGCACGATTTATTCCGTGAAGCGCTTGATGGGCCGCGGTCCCGCCGACGTGCAGGACGAACTGAAAATTTTTCCGTTTCGCATCGATCCGGCCAGCAAGAACGTGATCCGCGTGCGGCTCGGCGACCGCGTGTTCACGCCGCCGGAAATTTCCGCGTTCATCTTGCGCGAACTGAAAAGCTGGGCCGAGAATTATTTTCAGGATTCGGTGGAGCGCGCGGTGATCACCGTGCCCGCCTATTTCAACGACGCGCAGCGCCAGGCCACGCGCGATGCCGGGCGCCTCGCGGGCCTCGAAGTCCTGCGCCTCGTGAATGAGCCGACCGCCGCGGCGCTCGCCTACGGCCTGCACGAACAGAAGCGCGGCCGCGTCGCCGTCTACGATTTCGGCGGCGGCACGTTCGACATTTCGATTCTGAAATTGATTTCGACGAGCGACGGCGACATCTACCAGGTGCTCTCGACCAACGGCGACACGCATTTGGGCGGCGACGACATCGATAACGCCTTGCAAAGCATGGCGCGCGAAGAAATTCGCGGCCTCGGCGTGGACCTCGCCACGCAGCCCGAACTCGTCCAGGAATTGCGCAAAGCGCTGATCGCCGCCAAACACGAACTTTCCGAAGCGGACAAGACCACGATCAAATTTCCTCTGCCCGATGGCGGCGTTTATTTCCGGGAGATTTCGCGCGCCGAATACGAGCGCTGGATTCGCCCGATCGTGGACCGCACCATGGGCCCTGTGCGCCAGGCGCTTGCCGACGCGAAGCTTACTCCCGCGGAGATCGAGGAAGTCGTGCTGGTCGGCGGCTCGACGCGCGTCCCGCTCGTGCGCCAAACGGTCGAGCAATTTTTTGGCCGCCGCCCGCACTCCGAGCTCAACCCCGACGAAGTCGTCGCGCTGGGCGCCGCGGTGCAGGCGGACATTCTCGAAGGCGGCGTGAATGACATGTTGCTGCTCGATGTCACGCCGCTGTCGCTCGGCATCGAAACGATGGGCGGCGTCGTCGCGAAAATCATTCCGCGAAATTCGACGGTGCCCGCGAGCGCGCAGGAGCTTTTCACCACCGGCGTCGAGAACCAGACCGGGATCGACATCCACGTTCTTCAGGGCGAGCGCGAGTTGGCCAAGGATTGCCGTTCCCTCGCGCGATTCCAGTTGAAAGTTCCGCCGGGCCCAGCAGGCCTCGCGCGCATCGAAGTGAAATTTCTGATCGATGCAAGCGGCATCCTGCAAGTTTCCGCAAGCGATCTGCGCGCCGGCACCGAGCACTCGATCGAAGTCCAGCCGACCTACGGCCTGGACGACGCCGAAGTCGAACGCATGCTCGAGGAATCGATCGAATTCGCCGAGCAGGATTTTTCCGAGCGCCAGTTGATCGAAGCGCGCAACGAAGCCGAAAGCATTCTGCAACTCACGGAGAAAGCTTTGGCGCGCGAGCTGGCGGAAGCCCCGGGCGAGCTTCCCGAAGAAGAGCGCCGCGCGATCGACGACGCCATTGCGGCTCTGCGCGAAGCGCTCGCCGGCACGGATTACAAGGCCGTCCGCGCGTTCGTGGATGTGCTGAATCAAGCGTCCACCCCGCTCGCCGAACGCATGATGAACCGCGCCTTAGGAGCAGCCCTGGAAGGCAAAAAGCTTGGGGATGTTTAGTGGCACAGGCTTCAGCCTGTGGGTTTTCAGATGTGAAGGCGCGGCACAAGTTTTGATGGAGAAGTCAAGAAGGAGCACACAATGGGCGGCAGCAACCCCTACATTGAACAAGTCAAATACACGCCCGCGACGAAAAAATTCAAAGTGACCTTTGTCACCGAGGGCAAAACCGTCGAAGTGGATCCCGAGAAAGTTCCCTACGCGCGCGAGGGCCTGCCGGGAAGCATCCTGGACATCGCCACGGGATTTCACATGGGCCTCGACCACGCCTGCGGCGGCGTCTGCGCGTGCTCGACGTGCCACGTCATCGTGCGTGAAGGCCTCGAGTCCTGCAACGAACCGACGGACGCCGAACTCGATCAGCTGGACGACGCGCCCGGGCTGGAAGTAAAGTCGCGCCTCGGCTGCCAGTGCGTGCCCGACGGAACGCGCGACCTGGTCGTCGAAATCCCGGAGTGGAATAAAAATTTCGCCAAGGAAGCGGAACACTAGGATCAAGTAACACAGCCACTCCTGGCTGTGCGGGTTTCGCAATCACGTTGAGTCGGCGCTGTACCTGCGGCCCACAAAATCACACAGCCATGAGTGGCTGTGCTACTCGGAGAAACGCATGCCCGCCACATTTGACTGGGACGACGCGGAAGAAATCGGAATTCAACTGGCCGAAAAATATCCGGACGCCGACCCGCTCGCGGTGCGCTATACGGACCTTCACAAGTGGGTCACGAGCCTCGACGGATTCACGGGCGATCCCAAGCAGTCCAACGAGGGCAAGCTGGAAGCGATCCAGATGGCCTGGCTCGAGGAGCACAATGAGAGGAAGGCGTGACTGGTGACTGGTGAATAGTGACTGGTGAAAACCGTCCGCTGAAAAAACAGCTCACAGGCCATAATTCACAACTCTTAACTCTTAACTCTTAACTCTCAACTTTGAACTTCTTCCCGAAGCACCAGTGCCGTGCGAGCGAGTGTGCTAGAATTCTAGAACGCCAGGCTCGCCTCGCGTGCTTCCGTGTGGCCCGGTAGAGTAATGGTTAACTCGTCGCCCTTTCAAGGCGAAGATTACGGGTTCGACCCCCGTCCGGGCTACCAATTTCCCTCAGAACAGCGCACTTACGTCCCCTTTGAAAAACCCGCTGACGACCCACCGGCGCAAAGAATTCGACGGTATCCAATAGAGTTGTTCTGCATCAAATTCCTCTGACATCCATTGTGAGGTCATCCTTGTTCTATGCCGTATCCGGTGAAGACAGGAATGATCCACGGTGAGCCGTCTCGAAATCGAGTAACGGAGCGCCATGCCCGCGGTTTGCATTCTTCAACCGTCGGTTGTATGTTGCCAATCGGCCGAGAAACGATGTAGGCGCGGGGCGTGATTCTCCTTGGTGATCGCGGCAATCGAAGGCGGTAGCGAGTGCCCACGACGGTACGTCTGCAGTCTCCATAATTTTATTTACACCGGAATTTTGCTGGCGCGTGCCATAAGGTCCGGCGACGAAGGCGCCGAAGAATACTCCAAAGGAAAATAATCCATGGCTGATGAGCATCCATCTGGTTTGACGATTGACGCAAGCAGGGAATCCGCGCCACCTCCACCACCTCAACGCTACAAGCGCTCGAATAGCCGCAGAAACATTCTCATTCTTGTGATCGCACTGGTCGTGCTGGCGGGCGGCTTTTTTTTGTGGCGCTATTTGGGCACCTATGAATCCACCGACGATGCCCAGGTGGATGCACACCTCTATCCGGTGAGCAGCCGAATTTCCGGATACGTGACCAAAGTGAATGTGGACGACAACCAGAACGTGCAGAAAGGCGCGGTGCTCGTCGAAATCGATCCCAAAGATTACGAGGTCGCCGTCGAAGCGGCCAAGGCCAATCTCGCAAGCGCGGAGGCTACCGCCCAATCGATGAACATTGACGTTCCGATTACTTCCGCGAACACTTCGAGCCAATTGAAATTTACCGCGTCCGGCGTGGAAAACGCGGGTGCCGGAATCGCCAACGCCGAAAATCGCGTCGCCGCCGCCCACGCTCAATTGGACGCTGCGGAAGCGAACGATGTGAAGGCGCAAGACGATCTTCGTCGCTACAAGGCGCTGCTCGACAAACAGGAAGTCGCCGCGCAAGTGTACGATCAGGCGCTGGCAGCGGCAAGAGCCAGCACGGCTTCCGTGGCGGCCGCGCGCGACAACGAGGCGGCCGCTCAACAAGCGGTCCAGCAGGCGCGAAGCCAGCTCGGAGAATCCGAAGCGAGCCGCCAATCCGCCGAGACCGGCCCGCAGCAAGTGACGTCGGTGCGGGCTCGCGCGCGCGCCGCGGTCGCGGATGTGCAACAGAAACGCGCTGCCCTGGAACAGGCGGAGTTGAATCTGCAATACACGCAAATCACGGCGCCCATCAGCGGCGAAGTGAACAAAACGGTTGTGGTCGGGTTGAACGTTCAACCCGGCCAGCAATTGCTTACCATCATTCCACTGGATGAAATCTGGATCACCGCCAATTTCAAAGAAACGCAACTGAGGCAAATGAAAATCGGACAGAGAGCGGACATTCATGTGGACTCGAGCGGGCGGACGTTCAAGGGCCGCGTGGAAAGCGTTGCCGGCGCCACAGGCCCGCTCTTCAGCCTGCTCCCGCCGGAAAATGCCACAGGCAACTACGTAAAAATCGTTCAGCGCATTCCCGTGAAAATCGTTCTCGATCCGGGAGAAAACCAGGATCACCAGCTTCGCCCGGGCATGAACGTTGTGCCCGACGTATACGTCCGATGAGCACCGCCGCCTCCCTCACGGCCGATCAGGAAATCTGGCGGCCGAAATTTAATCCCTGGCTGATCGCCGTGGTCGTGGCCATGGCCGCGTTCATGGAGGTCCTCGACACCAGCATCGCCAACGTGGCCCTGCCGTACATGGCCGGGAATCTGGGAGCGAGCAACGACCAAAGCACGTGGGTGCTCACATCGTATCTGGTCTCGAACGCGATCGTCCTGCCGATCAGCGGCTGGCTCGCCGGAGCGATTGGACGCAAACGATTTTTCACGATTTGCCTGTTCATGTTTACCGCAAGCTCTTTGCTTTGCGGCATCGCGCCGAGCCTGGGCCTCTTGCTTTTCTTTCGTGTCCTGCAAGGCGCGGGCGGGGGCGGCCTGCAACCCATGGCGCAGGCCATTCTGGCGGACACGTTTCCGCCGCAGCAGCGCGGCTTGGCCTTCGCGCTCTACGGCATCACGGCCGTCACCGCGCCGACGATTGGTCCCACCCTGGGCGGCTGGATCACCTTCAACTATTCCTGGCGATGGATTTTTTTCATCAATCTTCCGGTGGGCCTGCTCACTCTCCTTCTGGTCTATCGCTTCGTCGAAGATCCGCCCTACTTGGCCAAGATCAAAGCGGCCGGAGTCAAGCTGGACTACATTGGGATCGCATTGCTGGCATTGGGCGTTGGAGCGCTGCAAGTGTTGCTCGACAAGGGGCAAGAGGACGATTGGTTCGGATCGCATTTCATTACGATGTTAGTCGTCACCGCCGCGGTTTGCCTCATCGCGCTGGTGATCTGGGAGTGGTACCAAAAGGCGCCCATCGTCGACGTGCGTTTATTCAAGAATTTCAACTTCGCCAGTTCCAACCTGATGATGTTCACGCTCGGGATCATGTTGTTCAGTAGCCTGGTACTGATGCCGCTATTTCTCCAGACTCTGGCGGGATACACGGCCCAGGTCGCGGGCCTTGCGATTTCCGCAGGAGGGGTGTGTCTGCTTATTGAAATGCCCATCATGGGCACGCTGACGACGAAGCTTCAGGCGCGGCACCTGATCGCCTTCGGCTGGCTCTGCCTGGCCCTGGCGATGTTCTATTCCACAAAGCAGATTGACTTGGCCATGAGTTTCAATACCGCATTGTGGCTGCGCGTCGATCAGGTCTTCGGGATGGGTTTCCTGTTCGTGCCGATTACGCTGGTGGCATATATAGGAATTCCGCCGGAGAAAAATAATTCGGTTTCAGGACTGGTCAATTTCATGCGCAATATGGGCAGCAGTGTCGGTACCTCGATTGTGACGACCTTACTTGCGCGGCGCGCCCAATTTCATCAGGAGATTCTCGTTGGCCACATTCGCGAAGGCAATCCCCGTTTTCAAGGAGCGATCAATAATCTTTCACAACACCTGGCCGATTCCGGGTTAGACAAGCACGGAGCGCAAATAGCGGCTTACGCCAGAATTTATCAGTCCATCCAAGCGCAGGCCAGCGCCGCGGCCTATATTGACACCTTCATGGTGCTTGCCGTAGGGTCTGGCATCATGTTCTTTCTCGCTTTCATATTAAAAAAGAATGATCCCGGCGGCGGAGGCCATGTAGTGGCGGAGTAAATGCAGTGTCATCGTTAGCGCCCGGGCAAGTCGCTGCGGGCGCACTGGAGACGGCATGCTCAAGATCGTCACAGTGGAGCGTGAATATGGATGCGGCGGCGGTGAAATCGCTCAGCGGCTTGCCGAGCGACTTGGCTGGAAACTGTGGGACCAACTTCTGACGGAGGAAATCGCCCACCTCGCGCATTGTCCCCAGGCGGTTGTGCAGCAGCGAGAGGAGCGAACCGACCCACTCTACTATCGTCTCATCAAATCGTTCATGCGTGGAAGTTACGAGGGAAGCCTCAATGCGCCCAAGCTGAATCTGGTGGACAGCGAAAATATTTTGAAGATCACGCAGCGCGTTGTCCTGCATGCCGCGAGCAAGGGAGACTGCGTCATTGTCGGAAGGGGATCGCAACTTTTTCTCAGCAGCCGCCCGGACGCTTTTCGCGTGTTTCTCTATGCCCCGAGAGAAGACAAGGTCCGGCGCCTGTTGGCTCGCGGGAAAAGCGAGAGAGAAGCGCAGGAGCTTGTGGATACCGTCGATCGCGAGCGCGCGGGTTTCCTCGAAAAATATTTTCACGTGGTTTGGCCCGACCGCGCCGTGTACCACGTCATGATCAATACCGCGGTCGGCGACGAAGCCGTTGTCCAAACGATCGTGAACTGCATGAAATCCTTCGATTCAAAATTCAACGAGTCAAGAGCCAATACCCCTTAGGACAGTCCCGCTGCTTCCGACTTGTCTCACCAAGCCCTTGCCAAATCTTCAGGGCACCCCGGCCTACACTTTTTTTCATTTTCGCCGATAAGGTCATCATAGGGGTCGTCCCGTGCATTGCGCGGGTTTGAGTGGGAAGAAGCCATCTCCCTGAAAATATTTAGCTTAGTCCAAATACGACCCCCTCCAAAATTCTCGAAGCTGACTAGCCCGAGGACGTAAATGAAGCCCTACAGAGCCACACTCGATTTGTACAGTTTCTACCCACACCCCACTAGGAGGCCACTTTTTGTGCCTTCCAATTTCCCCATAACCTACAGATATTAAAGCATTTGATTGGATGAAAGAGGGTGGCCGGACAGTTGCTCTACTGGATGTGGGTGGTATCGAAGATTCGGTTGGCATACTAGGCAAGAATATCTGCAAAGGCGCGCATCCGAGGGCAGCGAGTCGAAACGGGAACGGGCCGTACGGCCGCAACACTCGAAGATGCCCGGTTGGAGTTCCTGAAATGGCGAGCATGAACAAGAAAATCATACAGAAAAATTGGGCCGCGGCAGGGTTTTCCATGTTGGAAGCGTTGATCGTGGTCGCCATCGGGTTGCTCTTAACGGCCATGGCAGTACCGAGCGCACGAACGGCGATCGCAACCTATCAACTCGACGCGGCGGTCGATACGGCGGCAGGAGCCCTTCAAGGGCCGCGCTATCAAGCGATCATGCATGGCTACACCTATCAGGTGGATTTCAACGGGACGACGAATCAGATCCAGCTCTCGAGTGAAATCCCGCCCGCGACGACATTCAGCTCGATCGGCAGCGCCGTGCCCATTTCCACTTCGGCGGTCACGGTGGGCGTGGGCACACCCAACTCAGGCTCCGCCGGGCACCTGATTCTGCAATGCAAACCGAACGGCTCGGTGACGACAGCTTCAGGGCAGGCGATGCCGGCAAGTCTCACGATCACCTATAACGGAACGACTAAAACATTGACGGTGTCCAACTATGGCTCAGTCTCAATACATTAAGCGGCGGCACTCCCGGGGCTTCACGATTCTCGAGGTCCTCGTGGCTACATTCATTCTCATCGTCGGCGTTGTGTCTGTTGCCGCTCTTCTCGGGAGCACCCTGGGAGGCACAGCGCGCAGCGGGTATATGAACCAGGCGGCGACTCTGGCGACGGAGAAACTTGAGGACCTGAATCGCTATCCGGCCGTGGACCCCACCGTCTCGGCGGGCGGCGCCCTTACGACCGATACAGTGTCGGCCGCCGGCGTCCCTTATTTCGACGAGGTCTACTTTTCGCCGTCGCAAGGCGCGATGGAGGAGACCGTGGGTTTCCTGAACAGCGGGACCACGCAATATCAAACCATTTCCTACGCGCCGACCGGCATCATCACAACCTCGGCGGCCACCGCGGCGGGTCCAAGCTCCGCGAACCAGATCGCCTACAAGCGTCGCTGGATTATCGAGCAGGACCAGCCAGTCGCCGGGGTGCGGCGCGTCACTGTACTGGTAACCCTGGAAAATGGGTTTGTGCAACCCCCGGTCACATTCCAAATGTCCACGGTGCACGAATGAACACTTACATGAACAAAATAAAGCAAAGCGAGACCTCCCAAAACCGCAGCGCGGCTGGTTTCACGCTGCTTGAATTACTGGTCGCCATGGCCATGTTCGCGGCCATCGGCGGCGCGACCTTCTCCATGTTTGCGAAGAACGCGCCTCTCTTCACCCAGCAGCAGAACACAGCGGCGCTTAACATCGCATTGCAGAACGCCGTGTCGCAATTGCAGCTTGATCTGGTGAATGCCGGAACGGGCTACTACCCGCCAACGGGAATCATCCCGAGTTGGCCGGTCGGCGTCTCCATCACCAACCAGGTTCCTACGACCGCCTGCAACGTTGCGGCAACCTACACGTACACAGCGGCCTGCTTTGATTCCCTGTATGTCCTTACCATCAACCCCGGCACGGTTCCCTATCATCCGACCAACAGCGCAGGAAGCACGACAGCAGGGGCTGACAGCGTGACGACCTCGTCGCCGTTCTACATCCAGCCCAACCCCCCTCAAACAGCAGCGCAATTGGCGGCGGCGTTTACCACGGGCGAGCAATTGCTTCTGATCACCTCGGGCACCACCAGTTCGGGAACGCAATTGCCGACGGGAACTGGTTCCACTACCACCGCCTACACGCCCAAGGTGAATACCATCGTGTTGACCGCGAACCCGACCGTGTGTGGCGCGAACTGCGTCGCGTTGACATTCAATCCCTCCAATGCGGACGGCACGAATTCATCGACGAACGATCCCGTCGGCATCTCGAGTACCGCCAGCGCGAACCTGGGAACGATATTTCACACCACGGACTGGGTCATGCTGTTTACTCCCACTCATTATTATGTCGACGCCACGACCAATCCTCAAGACCCGACGTTGATTCGCCAGGCCTCGGGCGGTCCTGCCAACATCATCGCCGAGCAGATTATCGGTTTTAAAGTTGGCGCGGCAACCTCCAATGCTTCGGACACGACCAGCACTCCCACGTACAGCTTCGCGGCTCAGAATCTACCAAGCAGTACCCCGATTGGCTACGGCAACGACTTTACGCTGGTGCGCTCCGTGCGGGTGACCATGATCGGCAGGACCCCTCCGAACCCCACGGCCGGGTTTGCAAATTCGTTTGATGGGGGGCCCTACCAGGTTCTGGGCGCAGACGTCGTCGTCAATCCACGCAACATGTCGATGAATTATTACTAAGGAATAAATATATGAAAACAAACCGATTCGCAGTGCGCGGCACCCATCCTGTTTCCTCCATCGGCTCGCTCCGGCCGCTGCCCAACCGGGCGGCCGAACGTGGAGTGGCGCTCGTCATCACGCTGCTTCTGCTGTCCATGATCATGGCCCTGTCGGTCGGAATGGTGATCGCGATGAGTTCGGAAACCCTCATCGGCGGCTACTATCGCAATTATCGCGGCTCTTTTTACGCGGCCGATTCCGGCGCGAACGTTGCCATCGAGTCTGCCCAGGACCAGCTCGTTGCCGGAATGCCGGCGATCTTTGCGTCGCCGCCTCTTACGCAGGCGCAGGCGAATACGCTGGCCGCCACGATCGTGAGCCACATAAATTCCTCTTACGGATCTTCGACCAGTCTGAATGCAGGCAATGCGGCTGGCTCGTGGACAGAATCCTTTAAGATTACGAATATCACCTTGAGCCTGCCAACTGCGCCGGCAGCGAACAAATTTAATACCACCGTTTGCAACGCGCCAGGCCCTCCCGCCAATGGATACCAATACACATTTCCGTTTACCGTTACTTCGGTGGGATCCGCGCAGGGCAGCGAACAGCAGACCGTCACCCAATCAGGGAATATCAATCTGGAAGTCGACGGCCAGGCGACTACAAATTGCGTCAGCTTCGCTTATTTCGGCGCGTTCATTGACTATTACAAGGGCGGCATTGGGCCGCTTGTTCCGGGCACGATGACCGGGCCCATGTTTACGAACACCGCGTGGGAATTCATGCCCTCCATCTCGCCGTGGACGGCGCCCTACATTTTCACCGATCCGGTCGGGCAGGCCGGCCCCGAGGTCTATTACTGGAATACAAGCTGGGGTTACAATTTGTCGACCGCAACCAGTTACGGATCGGGCGCGAACCTTGTCGCGCCGGATTTTGAGCAAGGATTGAAACTGAATCAACCCACAGTGCCGCTGCCAACGAACAGTTTCAATCAGGTGGAAGCGGTGGTCGATGGTCTCGGAAATAACAACTCCTGGACGACTTCGGGTCCTGGGGGGCTTCAGACGCTGACGAATCCTTCCGGCACCGCCTATACGAGTACTACTACCAAAGGAGTCTTCATGAATCAGGGGAGCGTGGCTGCTTGCGGCGGGCTAAGCCCCGCACGGTCGTCGCCGTGCATGGCCGGTGGTGGCTTCTATGTCGAGGGAGGCGCCGACGTTCAGATGATTCCTGTTAGTGGATCCTCCACCGCGCAGGAATACATCATCAAGCAGGGTAGCACGACCACGACAATCACTGTCGATCCCGCAGCTACGGCTCCGGACGGCAGCACGGGCACGACCAAGGTCACACAAGGATCCTCGACCGTGACCTTGAACGGTGTTCCCATGGATAACATCACGGCCCAAGCCTCCGCAATGGTGTACGTGGACGGGACCGTCACGATTCACGGTCCGGGAGAAGGCCAGGGAGCCATCCAGGACAACGCCATGATCAACATCACCGCCAATGGCGACATCATTGCCACCGGAGACGTCCTCTATAAAACAGAGCCGGTCTCCATCCCGCAGGATTCCCTGATTCCCGCTGCCGCAAACATGAACCAGGTGCTTGGCCTCTATACCGCCGTGGGCAATTTCATCACCCAAGACACGCAAGCCGACCAAAATATCGAAGTGGACGGCAGCATTGCGACCATTTCCGTGGCGGATTCGGCAGGTGGCTGCGCCAGCGGCAAGGGCGGCCAATTATCCAATGGGCATATCAACACGTTCAATAACGTGGGCGGAATGGAACAAAGCTGCATCTATGCGGCGGACGTGAATACCGAAAATACCTGGTTCGATCGCCGGTTCACGGCTCGGGCCAATTTTGCGCCGCCGTGGTTCCCTTCGACAGCGCTCACGCAAGGCGGTCCTTTGCCCGTGAACACAATGCCATCCATTCAGCGCATCCAGTGGCTCAGCACTTCCTCGCAGTAAACGCGAAGCCACGAATTCGCAAGTCACGCAAAATGCCGCCCATGGCCCTCCGGCCCTGGGCGGCATTTCCATTTGCAACGCAATAGGCGCCGGGTCATTGGGAAAAAACTTATGGCCCCGGCCGAATGCGCGCGGAAAAAGGCGCCGCGGATGCCGGCGCCGCGCACCCGTACTGGGCCGGCCAGCCGGGATCGGTCGTCGAATTCCGGCACAGCGAATTCAAATTGTAAATGACGTTCCCCAGGACCACCGGCCCGTCCAGCGGCTCCGCATAAATCTGATAACTCTGCGAGGTCCCGACCAGCAATCGCTGCAGGGAAAACGTGCCGTCAAACTGCGCCGGGCCAGGGTCGCTGCAACTCCAGCCTGCCATCACGGCGGCGGTCACGGTACCGGTTGCGTTTTCCAGGGCCACGACCTGCGCGGGAAAGATGCCGGTCACTCCGGCGGGAGAAATGGGCAGTGCGAGAGGATTCGCGGGCAGCACGTGGCCGCTGATTGCGCCTATGTGCGCGGAGTCGCTTGGGTCCGGATAGAGCATGCGCAGGCCCGTGCGATCGTCGTCGGAAAGCGGCGCATCGGGAGACTGCGCAGTCGGTCTTGTACCCGTCATTTGGCCCGGTAGCGGAGAGAAGGGAAACATCATCGCGCCCCACACGCCCGAATGATTGAAGCCAAAGGAGTGGCCGAGTTCGTGCGTCACGATGGATTCGAGGTCGTAGGCGTTCGGATTCGAGGGGAGCGCGGCGGGAGTGGCGAAGGTGGTGTTGGCGTTGCCGGGCAGCAACAGCACGTCCGCATCCAGGATCTCACCGATGAACGTGGAGGGCGCGGTGCTCGTAGAAAGCTGTTCGCCCACGGCGTCCGCCGAAACGACGCGCGTGAACGCCAGAACACCGAGGGCGAACCCCGCGTCACTCTGATTGAAGCAGATGGAATTGAGCCCATCCGATGACGTGCACGCCCCTGTTACAGACGTGCGCTGAAGGCCGCCGAGCGTGGTCGGCACGAGCAAAGTGCCGGAAACGCCCGTCCACACCGACAGCGATTGTTGAATGACCGCCTCGATTTCGTTCAACTGGCCCGCCGGGGTCTGGTCCGCTGTGAGGATCGTGACGGGATTCGTGCCGAGCGATGTGCTCCACTGGCGATTGATCGAGCCGGGCGTGGAAATGTCGAAGCGGGTGAGTTGCGGGCAGGAGGTGCCGCCCGACGCGGACGACGCCTGGCGCATGTCTGCCACCGTCGTTCCCAGATCGTAGGCTCCGGTATACACGGCGGTGATTTGCAACAGGAACAGGCCGGAAACGGCAACGGACATCGCGCTGCGGAATTTACGACGGCGATTTACGCTCATCTGGATTTCTCCTCGTTGCGGGCGAGCGCGGCGGCAATTCGCGCGCGAAACTCACCGATCGGCATCCGGCGGATGCCCTCGGCGCGAAACGCGCGAGTCGCTGTGTCGAATACGGCGAAGGCGCTCGAATCCTGCGTCACGGTTTCGCTCCCGGTTCGCGGATCGCGCGAGATTCGGAAGGTTCCCTCGACCCAGCCGGCAACCGTGAATCCTCCCGCGGGCGACCGTTCCAGAAACACGACGGCGTCGTCACCCGGATTGAATTTGGGCGTGCCCTCGACGGTAGAGATCAGATGCCCGACGCGGCCGCCCGGCAATCGCACCGCAATTTCGCGGGGCAAATTTCCCTTCATGGTTTCGACGACCTCGAGCGTCGCCACCGTCCAGATCGAGCCGTTTTCCCAGCGCGATTCGGCGCCCGCGCAGCGCACGCGCGCCACGGCGTCGGATCCCGCGGCCAGCTGATCGAGGCTGAGTCGCGCGAGCGTGGTGGCGCAAACGGCCGGGAGAAATAGAGATTGCAGGCAAAAGGGAAATGACGATTCGCGTTCTGGTTCGCATCAACGCACCTCGATGGCCCCGGTTCCGGCGGCCTTGTCCTTTTCCGGATTTTCAACGAACAATGTTCGCGGGCCCGGGGCGGCCGTAGCGGGGACTTGCAGCGTCAAGTGCAAGATTCCCAGGCCCAGAGGCTCGCGATTGCTGACGGTGATGTCCGGCGTTGGCGGCCCGCTGATCGTATAGGTGAAGGACGGATCGAGGGCGCGCACGGAAAAAACGCACAGGTCCGCGGTTCCCATTCCCGTAGCGGGCCGCTGAATGATGACCGGACTTCCGGCGAGCACGCAGGACGACGTCGCCACGGAGTAGGCTCCGATCGCGCCGATGTTCAGGGTTACGTTTCCCGCGGCGCCCGATCCGCCGTTGGTGCTGAGATCCACGACGACGATGTCATTGCCAGTACTCGTGGGCGCGCTCGGCGTCAGAGGGATCCCCCCTACATCTGAGCCTGG
Organism: uncultured Acidobacteriota bacterium; assembly: GCA_963832265.1. Classification (GTDB taxonomy): domain Bacteria; phylum Acidobacteriota; class Terriglobia; order Acidiferrales; family UBA7541; genus Palsa-360. The sequence continues at coordinate 110,739 of CAWHTN010000017.1, read as the reverse complement.
CGCCAGCACGACGAAGGTTTGCGTATTGGAGAGCGACCCGCTGGGATTCTCCAGTTGCACCGTAAGGTTTCCCGCGGATTGCAGGTCGGCCGCTTGAAGCGACGTAATGCATTGCGTACTCGATGAGCACGAGGTGGACCGCGCAGCGCCAGCCACCAGAATCGTGGAACCGGGCCCGGGATTAGACGGAGAAAAGTTGATCCCGGAAACGAGCAAAGTAAAGCCGCCCGCTGAGCCTGCGTAGGCGCTCGTCGGAGAGAGAGAAAGAATGCCCGGGCTAAAGTTAATCGTGGCGAATGCCGTTCCCGATTGCGTGATGTCTTCCGAACTCGTGGCGACCACTTCGATCAGGATGGGCGAAGGCGGCGCGTTGTACAGGCCGGTGGTATCAATAGACCCGCAGACCCCTGGATTGGCGCACCCTATGCCCGTGACCGACCAGAGGACCTGTTGATTGTTAGAGCCCGTGACTGTGGCGGCGAATCGCTGCTGCCCTGCGGTTGCTATCGTTACGCTTCCCGGTTGAACGCTGACGACGACGTGCGGCAGAATCGTGACGCTTGCCGAAGTGCTCGGCGTGCTGCTCGCCTGGCTCGTGGCCGTGATGGTGACCGGATCGGGAGAGGGCACTCCAGCCGGGGCAACATAATCGACGCTTCCGCCGTTGCTGGCCGAAACCGGCCGGCATGGGTTGGACGCCTGCGACGCAAATCTGCCCCGTCACCGAATTTCCGCCTGAGATTCCGTTGACCAGCCACGTCACATTTTGATTGGGCGTGTTGTTGACCTGTGCGGTGAGGGTTTGCCTTTCGCTGACGGCAAGCGTCGCGCTCGCCGGCGTCAGAGTCACGCTGAAAGCAGCCGAGAAAGTGATCGTGGCGCTTGCGAAAACGTTCGGATTGGCGTTGCTGCGCGCATTCACGGTCACCGATCCGCCCGCCGGCATGGCTTGCGGGGCGGAGTACAGGGTGTTGTCCGGGGCGGTTTGCGAATTGAGAATCGATCCGGCCGCCGAGTTGCCATCGACCACTCCATTGACGTCCCACGTGACCGACGTATCCTGCGCTCCGGTCACGGTGGCTTGAAAGACCTGTGCGCTGCCGAGCGCCACCGTCGCGGCGGAAGGCGAGACCGAAACGCTAACGGCCGGGAAGAATGGAAAGGGAAACGGAGGTTGTCTTCGATGGATCGGCTTGCGGCGTGGCGATGATTTGCACGGTGGCAGGGGAAGGCGGAATCGCAGGCGCGGTGTACAGGCCGCCCGGGGAAATCGTCCCGCAGGCCGCGCCGTTGCAACCGGTCCCCGCGACGCTCCAGGAAATCACGCGGCTTGGATTCGAGCTGGCGGCCGGCGTGAGCGTCGCCGCGAAGGCGGCCGCATTGCCTGCTGTGATCGTCGACGCCCCGGTCACGGCCAAGGAAAAGGAACTCGTGACGGCAATGTTCCCTGTGGCGCTCTTGGATGGATCGGCCACGCTGACGGCGGTGAGTGAAAGGTTCGGCGGCGAAATGAAAATTTGCGGCGCCGTATATGTCCCCGAAGAATCCACGGTTCCACACGCGGCGCCCGTGCATCCACTGCCGGAAAGCATCCAGGTGACGGAACGATTGGGATTGGCGGCGGAATTCACCGTGGCCGTGAACGGCCGCAAAGCGCCCAGTTCGACCGGCATCGCCACCGGGGAGACCGAGACGGAAATGTCGCTTGTGATCGTCACCATCGAGGCCGAAGTCTTGGAGCTGTCCGCCGCGCTCGTGGCCTGCACGGAAACGGAAGTGGGCGCCGGAAGAATTGCCGGAGCCGTGTAGACGCCGCCTGCGTCGACCGTTCCGACCGTCGCACTCCCGCCGGGAATGCCGTTCACGCTCCAATTCACAGCTGTGCTTGCTGCATTGCTGACCGTCGCGGTGAAAGTCTGCGGCTCCCCGAGCGGCACGGACGCGTTCGTCGGTGCGACCGTCACCGTAACCGCGGGAGGGGGCGGTGGCGGGCCCGAACCTACCAGTCCGCCACAGCCCAGGAACGACGCGACGAGAAGCAACGCGGGACGCCAGTGAGACGGGGTGAGAGTCCGAGTGCGGCGTCCGCGAACTTTCGCGCTCCCTTCCATTGCAGCGGCAAGTGCACGCGTTGTGCCAGCGTGGTGCATCGGGCGGAACGTGCTCCCAGAGAAGGCCGTTGCTCAGATTGGAAAGGGAATGAATTTCGTGCAAAGCTCACGCCATCACGGTGTTGCAGATCTTTCGTTCCGGAGATTCCATGAGCCGAAGGAAAATTTTTGCGGCGGCAGTTAATCCGAGTTGATAGCGACTTCGTGCCGAGTTGGGAAAAGCAATCGGGAAGCGGGATTCAAATTGGGGCGGTGACGCAGGTTGTAGGTTTCAGGTGATCGGGTACAGGGAAAGTCAAAACGTGAGACCCTGCCACCTGCCACCTACCGCCCACTACCTTCCGCTAGGTTGACATGGCTGGTCCTGGGCTTGAATAATCCTTGCATGCCTCGACCGGAAGCCGCGCATCGCGTCAAAAGTTATTCCGCCGCGACGGGTTACGTGTACCAATATTATTTTTACGAAGTGGAGAAATCAAAGCGCGGCGCGGCGGCGGGAACCGAGTATGTATACATGGCTTCGGTCGACCGCAAGCATGTTTTTCCGGTGCGGATTTTCGTGGACAAGAACACCCTGGAAAAGTATTCCGCGCGCACCGGCCGGGAATTCACCGGGACGGAGGAATACGCGGTCGCCAAGATGCGCCTGTTTCAGGCTTTTGACGAAATGGAAGGGCTTTCCGCGAAGACTCCCGACCTCCTGGTCGATGAGTCGAATCTCGACACTCTCTTATCTCAATTGGATCTGTGAGCATTTCAGTGCGCCAGGGAAAATATCCTTTTCCAAAAATCCACAGAAGAAAGATTGGTTTTGGGCCGCCGTGTCGGGGAAAAAGCTCGCCCCAGGGGTCGCTCAAAAAGTGATTTCGAGTGGGAATGACCCTACCCGATCCTTCCAGTTCCCGGAGGAGGCTTCTTCTCAGTTGGCTGATGGCCATTCATCTTCTGAAGCTCCTGGCGGATAGATTCCAGTTCCCTGGCGATTTTCTCAAGGGATTCGGCAATTCTGCCTTCCGTGCCTGTTGCCATGGTCAACTCCTGGGAGATTCAATGAGAATCTCAATCCGACCAAATCTCGCTGCCGCCCTTGAGTACTGTCGGAGCAGCGATCCTCGCGATAGAGAAAGGCGCTTCGTTGCGTCGCCTACTTCATGCACTGCCTCAACAACATCGGCAGCCGCGATATGGAACGCAATTCCGCGACCGGTCTGGCCTATCTCACGAAAACCATCGCCGGCAAGATGGCACCGTCTCATCTCGGGGAGTCGCTCTCCGTTTCTGTTACTGCGGAGAACAACATCGAAAACTTCAGCACCTAGCTCTGAGATGGCGTCCTGTGCCGCCGTCCTAAATGTACTGGCCTGGGTTGCGCTTGGCCGGTCCCCTCGATCCTGGTGACGCAGTAGTACAACTTCTCGATTTCATCGGCGGCTCCGCGTTCGAGGATTCGCTCGACAGCAGCGAGAAGATTTGCGCGTCCTTGCCTCGTGAGCTTGCTCGGCCAGCCGGGATAAGGGTGCCGAGCGACCTTTGACCCATCAGCTGTATTCATAGGGATCGCTCCTGATGTGAATTTTGGGAGGCTTTGATCCACGATCGAGAAGGGCACGAACCCGAAACTATCCGTGACCGAGGCCAAGGGCGTAACGCGCTTCCCAGTCAGCACCGACAAAGCTGTATTTGCAGAAGTACGTAGTGACGCGGTGCGGTCGGAAGTTTCCACGACCGTACTACGGTGTGCAGTTCCGGAACCCGGGGTCGAAGAACTTTGTATCGTCAATGACGATGACAGCGTTCTGTTGCGTCCGGCTTCGCACCGTTTTCATGATATCAGCCCCTAAGTTCGGGAGGGTTGCCTCGGCCAGTTCTCGTGTGCTGCTTTCGGAATTTCGATCACCTTGAGAACCTGCCGAACACGAACTTCCTTGTCGCAGACCTTACAACGAAGGTCGAAGTCATAATCAGGCAGTGAATCTTTAATGTCGTCGTCGGGGTAATCTAGTTCCGCTTCTATCGAAGTTTCAATTGGGTTGCCACATGTCGGGCACGCTAATGTCACACGGAAGTATCGCTTTTCGTCATCCGATTCATCCATACGCACCTCCTACGCAAATGATCGTAGCATAGTCACGTTCGATGTCAATCGGATTCAGACAAATTTGCTTGGTTTCCAGAGGATTTAGAGGAATTCCATTCGAATAAATCGGCGCCCGGAGATTTTATTTTCGGAATACGTCCGCGAGCGCACCTGCAAGGTTGGGCTGCAAGAACGCATACCCCGAATCCGCAAGCTTGGACGGCATCACCTTTTGGCTGATGAGAAGCAATGCGTCCGCCATTTCCCCCAGCGCCAGCCGAAGTGCGAACGCAGGCGCGGGAAACAACGCTGGCCGGTGCAGTGTTTTCGCCAGGACGCTTGTGAATTCGCTGTTTCGAACGGGATTTGGCGCGACGGCGTTGACAGGTCCGGTGAGCCCTGGAGTCGCGAGGGCGAATTGGATGATGCTGATGGTTTCCCGCAGAGTCAGCCAGGACATCCATTGGCGGCCATCGCCAAGACGGCCGCCCGCGCCGAATTTGAACGGCATCGCCATCCGCGGCAGAGCGCCCCCGTGCGCCGCGAGGATGATTCCGAAACGCAGGTTCACCACGCGCGCGCCGAACCCGGCTCCGCGTGCCGTTTCCGCCTCCCATTCCTGGCAGAGCCGGGCAAGAAAATCGTTTCCCGGGGCGCTCGCCTCCGTGACCGTTTCATCGCCGCGGTTGCCGTAATAACCGATGGCCGATGCCGCCACAATTGCGCGCGGCGGCCGTTGCAATTTGGCAAGCGCACCGACCAGGTGCCGCGTGGCGTCGATGCGGCTCGTGCGCAAAAGTTTCTTGCGCGAGACGCTCCAGCGTCCCCCGGCGATGGATGCTCCCGCGAGATGAATGAGCACGTCCGTGCCCTCGGCTCCGGCTGCGTCGAATTGGCCCGCAACTGGATCCCAAGAAACGCTTTCCGCGCGAACTCCGGCAGCGCTTTTCTGGGAAGTCTCGGGCCGCACGAGGCGCGCGATCGAATGACCTTGCCCCTCCAGCGATTCCACGAGCGCCGTGCCCAGGAATCCCGTCGAGCCTGAAACCAGAATGCGCATGTGCAAGGCCTCCACGAAAACCCACAGGCTGAAGCCTGTCCTACTGTTTCCACGCTACGGCGCGGGCGCCGGCAACGTCAATTGAATTTCGGAATTGTCAGCTCCGACTTTTTCGTACTAGTTGAAGGAGTCAAATTTTCAGAATTGCGCTGAATTTCACCGGAGCATGCAGGGCGTTAACCAGGAGGCGGTATGGCTTTCGTGAGCCGCCACCAACATGTTAGGATTCCGCGGGGGGAGAGTATGGAACATCAACGAAACGCCAACCTTCTGAAAGCGGCCGGCGCGGGAATCCTGAGCCGCCGCGGCTTGCTGCAATGCGCTGGGTGGAGCGTCGCGGCTGCGGCGCTTCCCAGCGGACTGTTTGCCGCAGAGACCGTCAGTCCCGTCATGGCCAAGCTCAGCGCGTATATGAGCGAGGCCGGCGGGCGCGCTCTGCCGGAGGAAGTGGTCGAGAAGGCCAAGCATCACATCCTCGACACGTTTGCCGCCATGATCTCCGGTTCGGACCTGCCTCCGGCTCGCGCGGCGTTTACGTACGCCCGCGACTTTACGACCGACAAGACCGCGACGATCGTGGCCTCGAAAATGACCTCGAGCCCTCCGGAGGCGGCGTTCATCAACGGCATGCTGGCGCATTCCGATGAAACCGACGACTCGAACGAATTCTCGCAATCGCATCCCGGATGCGCGGTCGTTCCCGCCACTCTGGCGGCCGGGGAGAAATTTGGCATCGACGGAATGCGGTTTTTGCGCGCCGTGACCCTTGGCTACGACGTCGGGCCGCGCATGACCATCAGCTTTGGCGCGCTCAATTTCCGGAACGAGAGCCACAAGAGCACGCACGCCATCTCGAGCGTGTTTGGAGCGGCGGCCGCGGCAGGCTGCGCCGCGAACTTGAACGCGCAGCAGATGCGCTGGCTGCTCGATTACACGGCCCAGCAATCCTCGGGCATCGGCGCATGGAATCGCGATACCGAGCACATCGAAAAAGCATTCGTTTTCGCCGGCATGAACGCGCGCAACGGAGTCACCTCCGCCCTGGTGGTCCACGCCGGATTTAACGGGCTCGACGACATCTTTTCGGGCGTCGACAATTATTTCCAGGCGTACGCGCCCAAGGCCAATCAGGAGGAACTGGTCTCGCAACTCGGCGAGCGCTACGAAATTGCGCGAACCAACATCAAGAAATGGACCGTGGGTTCGCCGATTCAGGCGCCGCTCGATGCCATGTATGACATTTTGAAAAAGCATCCCGTGAATCCCGACGACGTGAAGTCCATCGTCGTGCGTCTTGCCAACACCGAGGCGCGCGTCGTCGACAATCGCGAGATGCCGGACATCTGCCTCCAGCACATGGTCGCCGTAATGCTCATCGATAAGACCGCATCGTTCCATGCCGCGCACGACAAGCCCCGCATGAAAGACCCGGCTGTCCTTGCCGTTCGCGCCAAGGTGCAACTCGTTCCGAGCGAAGAGCTCGAGAAGCTGGAACCGGCGCGGCAGGCCATCGTGGAAATCACCCTGAACGATGGAACCGTCCTGTCCGACCGCGTCACGGACGTGCGCGGCACCGTGGATAATCCGATGACTCGCGAAGAGGTGGCGCAGAAATGCCGCGACCTGGTGGAACCCGTCCTCGGCAAAGCGAACTGCGCGGCTCTGATCGATAAAATATTCGGAATCGAAAAAGTAGCGGACATCCGCGAGCTGCGCGGAGTGCTGCAAAAGGGCTGATCGAGTAACGCCACGTCACGCGCCCCGCTTTAAATCCTTAATGAACGAGAGAACGTTCGATACGCAATCGTCGGGCTTGACGACGGCGAGGTGATAGGCGTCGCTCGGAAGGACGAGAAGGCGCGAGTTCTGGATTTTTTGCTGGTAGCGCAGAACGGATTCCACGGATTGCAGCGCGCTGCGGTCGGATGTGATGACCAGGGCCGGCGCGGCAATGCGGGGCAAAACGCTTTCCATATTGAGTCCTTCTTCCACTTTGGCCATGCCGGCTTTTGTTTGCGGCTTCGTCGAACCCATCAGCGTGTTCCAGTATTCCACGAGCTCTTTTGAGGCCGCGGAACCAAGCCGTCTTTGCTGGGCGGAAGAAGACGCGGCGGTGAACGGAATGTTCGCGGCTACGCGTGAGGCCGGTCCGCTCACGACCGTGAGCGTGCGCGTTCGCCGCGGGTAATCGGCCGCAAACTGCATCGCAATCGCGCCTCCCATTTTGGCCCCGATGATATGCGCCGAGTCCACTCCGAGGCGGTCGAGAAGCCGCGCCATGGTAGTCGCCATGCTCGGCATGGACCATTCAAAATTTTGCGGGATCGGGGAATTTCCGAATCCCGGCAGGTCCGGCCGAACGAGGCGAAACTCCTGAGCCATTCGAGGAATCCATCCGAACCAGGAGATGCTCGATTCGTCGTTGCCGTGGATGAGCAAGGCGGTCTCGGGTTTTATCCAGGGTGCGCCGAGCCAGTCGTCTCTGTAGAACTGCTCGTTTCCCAACGCTGCGGGCGCGGCCGCCTGCGGATTGGCGGCGCTGCTTTCCGGCTCGCGCGGCGCGAGAGTACTCATCGCGCTGAGTTCCGTCGCCAATGTCGAGATGCCCATCGCTCCCGCCGTTCCGGCGGTCATGTGCAACAAACCTCGCCTCGAAACTTTGGTCATTTTTGTTCCGCCTCCTGGTGGATTCTTTCTCCGCAAGTAAGGACAGCGTCTACTTCGGCAGAAATGTACCCCGATCCGCCCCCAAAAACCAGCGGCCCCGTGCGAGTGCGCGTGAGAACTCGGTTTTGATTCGTGTAGCGCCCGCCTTCAGGCGGGCATCTGCCTGATTCCAAAGTGCCCGCCTGAAGGCGGGCGCTACAAAAAACGCGTCAACCTTGTGTTCTCATGCACACTCGTGCGGGGCTACGGCAAAATGATTGTGCTGTCGCAATACTAGACCGATGAGAAACAAGCATCGTGCCTCTCGATAAGCAAATCGCTTGAGGTGAAATGATTCGCGCAGGACGGATTCGCACAGTGGAACTTTCCGGCTGGCGCGGATAGAATAATCAAATGCGTGTGCGCGTGCTGTTCTTCGGACGGCTAAAAGACATTGTGGGTAAGGCAGAGGAGCAGGCGGAGCTCTCCGACGGGGCGCGTGTCGAGGATCTGTTCGAGCGCTACGGCAGAAGTTTTCCCGAACTTGCCAAGTTTCGCGCGTCGATCGCCGCGTCCGTGAATCAGGAATTCGCGGAGTGGCGCGCGCCGCTGTCTTCGGGCGACGAGGTCGCGTTTCTTCCGCCTGTCAGCGGCGGAGCGATTCCCGCCGGGGCCGCGGTCGAGGAAAACCTGTGCGCCCTGGTCCGAACGCCGATCGAGACTTCGGAAATCGTGGCGCAACTCAAGGCCCCGCCTGATGGCGCCGTAGTGGTGTTTGAAGGAATCGTGCGCAATCATTCCGCCGGCCGCTCCACGTTGTATCTGGAGTATGAGGCTTACGAGGCGATGGCTATTGCGAAAATGCGCGAAATCGGGGCGGAAATGCGCGAGAAATTCGCGATTCGGCGTTTCGCTATGGTTCACCGGCTGGGCCGGCTGGAAATTGGGGAGACCTCGGTGTTGATTGCAGTCTCCTCGGCGCATCGCGCCGCCGCCTTTGACGCTTGCCGCTTCGGAATTGACACTCTGAAGCGCAACGTGCCCATCTGGAAGAAGGAGTTCTTCCGCGACGGCGCCGTCTGGGCCGAAGGAGAAATTCCTTCCGCCTGAGCAATCCTTTTCGCGGGCGCAGGAATCTTATCTCTGTGCCGATACCCTCGTTTCCCAGCGCGTTCCGTTACAAATTTACAGGAAGAATGGCCGGTCTCAGCGGGACTTGCCTCCGCAATGCAATTGCGCTTGGTTCCTGCTGCGCTTTTTTGGCGGCGTTTGCAGCGGCGACGCTTAAGCCTGTCGCGGCGCGAGAGGGAAATGACCAGGACCAGCGCGGACGCATTCGCACCGAAGTCACCCTCGTCAGCATGCTTGCCAGCGTGCTGGACAAGGACGGCCGTCCCGCTCTCGGTCTTACGGCGGACCAGTTCGAGGTTTATGAGGAAGGTGTCAAACAAAAGATTGAAATCCTCGAACCGGAAACCCAGCAGCCGCTGGACCTGGCTCTGATGATTGATTCGAGCCTGAGCGAAATCAAGGAGCTCGAATTTGAGGAAGACGCGGCTTCCCGATTTATACAGAAACTGGTGCGCCCGGCCGATCGCCTGGCCGTTTACGAATTTGCCGACGCCGTGACCCAGCTTGCGCCGTTTTCCTCGAATGTGCCGTTTTTGCAAGCGGGGTTGCGGCGCATCGTCCCGGGCGACGGGACGGCCCTCTATGACGCGATCTTTCTGGGCTCGCAAGGGCTGTCGAAAAACCCAGCGGGCCGGCGGCGCGTGATTGTCCTCGTCACTGACGCCGGAGAGACGACCAGCCGTGCCGACTTTGAGACGGCCCGGCGCGCCGCTCTTCGCGCCGATGCGCTTCTGTACACCATCGTCGTGCGCGCCGTGAAGAACGAGGGCGGACGCAACACCGCCGGCGAACATGCTCTCGATACCATCGCCGACTCGACCGGAGGCGCGACCTATTTCCCGGACACCATCGCCCAGCTCGGCGAGATGTTCGACCGTATCGACCGCGAACTCCGCACGCAGTACCGCATCGCCTACTATCCCGATCCGCGACCGCCTGCGGGCACGTTCCGCAACCTCGAAGTCCGCGTGAAGTGCGAATGCAAAGTGCGGAGCAGGAAGGCGTATTACTCGGGGGGGAGGCTGGATTGAAGAAGCCGTGGTCCGTGGTTCGTGACCCGTGGTCCGTGATCCGTGGCTCATGAATCGCGCAGACCTGCTTTCGAAGGCGGAAGTCCGAAGTGATTTGAAACCATAAAATCTCAAATCTCAAATTTGAAATTTCAGATCTGTAACCCGCAGCCTTCACCGTGCAACCCGCAACCCGCAACCCGCAACCCGCAACCCGCAACCCGCAACCCGCAACCCGCAACCCGCAACCCGCAACCCGCAACCCGCAACCTCTATTCACCCTCCCATCAAACGCTCCTATTTTAGCTGCGGGAATTCTGGCATGATTTGGTGTAGGGGCCAAACAAGCGCATGAATTCATTTTTGGATGTGGCGATTGAGACGGCGCGGGAGGCGGGGGCCATTTTGCTCGCGGAATTCGACCGGCCGGTCAAGATCAGCTACAAGGGGGAAGTGGATATTGTGACGCAGGCCGACAAGCGGTCTGAACAGGCTATTGTGTCCCGGCTGCGGGCCCATTTTCCGAAACACGCGATTGTGGCCGAAGAAGGTGGCGGGTCGGAAAGCGATTCGCCCTTTCGCTGGCACGTGGATCCCCTGGATGGCACGACTAATTTTGCTCACGGGTACCCATGTTTCGCGGTTTCTCTCGGTCTTGAGGAAGCGGGGGAGCTGATCGTGGGCGTGATTTTACAGCCCGTAAGCGGGGAGCTCTTCACGGCCGTCAAGGGAGAAGGGGCATACCTCAACCAGAAGAAAATTGAGGTATCCCGGATTGAAAAGCTGTCCACGAGTTTGCTTTGCACTGGCTTTCCCAGTGTCAAGCGCGCCCAGAATCCGAATATTCACTACTACTGGGATTTTACCTTGCGCTCCCACGGCGTGCGGCGCGACGGTTCGGCCGCCATGGACCTCGCAGCCGTGGCTTGCGGGCGCTTCGAAGGCTTCTGGGAGTTCGGCCTGCACACCTGGGACACTGCTGCGGGCGTTTTGCTGGTGCGCGAGGCCGGCGGGACAGTGACTCAGTTCGATGGGCAGCCCTATAGGCTGGGAGACCGCGAACTTCTTGCTTCGAACGGCCGCGTGCATACCGAAATGAAAGAAGTCGCGGCCAGCATCGCCGAACGAGCGGCGGCTCAGGCACGAGTTCCGTAACTGCGCAATAACTGTCCTAAGGTACCAGCTGCTTCGAAGTTGACATTTCCCCTTTGTACACGACCCCGTAAAACGTTGCATTGACTCCATTTCCAGCGGGTGTTAGGCTCGGGAAAGTTGGCTTGTATTTACTGAGCGATGATGGGAAGCAGCCTCACATTTCCGGTTCCTGGGAACGCGGGAGCAGGCGACAAACTTTCCCGATGGCTGGGTCGATGGCGCCGAGGCGGCATTGAGCAGTATTCGTCAGGAGCTGCACAGGAATCGTCAGCAGTATGGCGTCCCGGTGATCGCTTCAGCGTGAATAATGAGCGAATCTGGCTGGATGCGCTCCCGAGCGCGTTTCATGGCTTGCGCGTAGTGCAAATTTCCGACATTCACCACGGTCTATTTCTCCCCAAGGAATGGCTTTCCGAAGCGGTGCGCCAGGCAAACCGGCTGAATCCAGACATCATTGCGCTCACCGGGGATTTCGTCACGTACTCGCGGCGAAATATTGGGCCGGCGGCGGAGCTGCTGGGGCGCCTGCGGGCGCGTTACGGGGTGTACGCAGTGCTCGGGAACCACGATTTCCGCGTGGATGCCGATGCCATCAGTACGGCGCTACGCCGGCAGCGCATTGATGTCCTGCGCAACCGGCACGTCACGTTGTGGTTTGGCGGCGAGTCCGTGTACCTGGCTGGAGTGGACGACTACGGGTATGGGGCGGATTTGCGGCGTGCGATGCGCGGAGTGCCGCGCGAGGCGGCCACGGTCCTTCTTGCGCACAATCCCCGGGTGATCCACCTTGCCTCACGGCACAACGTTAGCCTGGTTCTTTCCGGGCATACCCACGGCGGACAAGTCAACCTGCCCCTTCTCGGCACCGTTTACGGGCGCTCGCCGGAGCGGCTGCGGTACAAGATCGGCTGGGATCGGATGGGAGCCACGCAGATTTACGTCAGCCGCGGTATTGGCACGATTGTTCTGCCCTGGAGACTCCGCTGCCCGGCGGAAATCACCCATCTGGAGCTGCTCCAAGGTGCCTCCGGCGTCTCCCGTTTGGCAGCCGCGGATTGATCCCCTAAGCGCATGCGCGCCGTTGACCTGATACGCCGCAAGCGGGACTCGGGCGAACTCGCTCCCGAGGAAATCCAACAACTCATCGCCTCGTACACTCACGGCGACATTCCCGATTATCAGATGTCGGCATGGCTGATGGCGGTTGTGCTTCGCGGCATGAGCCGGCCTGAAATTGCCGCGCTGACCGAGGCCATGCTGCACTCGGGCCGCGTCCTGGATTTTTCCGACCTGGCCGGGCGCAAGGTGGATAAGCACTCCACGGGAGGGGTGGGCGACAAGACTTCGCTGGTCATTGCTCCCATTGTGGCTGCCGGCGGCCTGAAAGTTCCCATGATCAGCGGGCGCGGCTTGGGACACAGCGGGGGCACGCTGGACAAGCTGGAATCCATCCCCGGATTTAACGTCAATCTGACACTCGCCGAATTCCGGCACGTTCTCGAGACCTGCGGGTGCGCCCTGATCGGGCAGACAGCCGAAATCGCGCCTGCCGACAAGAAAATCTATGCGTTGCGGGACGTGACCGGGACGGTCGAAAGCCCCGCGCTGATTTGCGCTTCGATTATGAGCAAGAAACTGGCCGAGGGGATCGACGCGCTGGTGCTCGATGTGAAGACCGGATCGGGCGCGTTCATGAAAAAGATGGACGACGCTGTGAATTTGGCGGAATTGCTCGTCGAGACCGGGAAGCGCATGGGCAAGAAAGTGGTCGCGCTCTTGACCGACATGAATCAGCCGCTCGGGCGCAAGGCCGGCAACGCCATGGAAGTCGCGGAGTCAATCGAAGTGCTGGCTGGCGGAGGGCCCGCGGACCTGCGCGAGCTTTGCCTGGAACTTGCGGCGTGGATGTTTTTCCTCGGCGAGCGCGTGAAGACGCTGGACGAGGGGAAGAAGCTTTCCACGGACTTGATTGCCTCCGGCCAGGCGCGCGAAAAATTCCGTGAAATTGTGGGGTTGCAGGGCGGGGATGTGGGAGTCGTGGACGATCCGCATCGCCTGGCACATGCGCGGCAGACTCTCGCCGTCGTCAGCTCTGATGGGGGATACATCGCCGCAATCCAGTGCGAACAACTCGGCGTGGCCGGCGTGATCCTGGGCGGCGGCCGGGAAAAGAAGGAAGACAAGATCGACCCCGCGGTTGGCCTCGAATTTCACAAGCGCATCGGCGACGCAGTCGAGCGGGGCGAGCCGCTGTGCACGATGAACTACAACTCTGACGCTCGTCTCGCCGAAGCGCGGAGGCTCGTCGAAACCGCATATCGTATCGAGCCCGAAAAACCAAAATCCCTTCCTCCGCTCGTCTACCGAGTGATTGGCGTGTAGGAAACTTAAAAATATCGAGAATGAATCCAGCTTCTTTTCCTGGCTAGGCTCGCTTTGCCTTCATGTCCGTCACATGAAGGATGACCCGCATACCAAGAGCCCGGGCTGCCCGGGTGATTGTAGCAATCGTCACAGAAACATTTTGCGGATCGAGTAAACGATCGAGTTGCGATCTGCTCGTGCGAAGCTGTTTCGCCATGAGTTGCTTGGTCTTTCGCTGCTCTTTCATCGCTGTTTTAAGCTGCCAAGCGAGTACCCGCTTGATTGCCACTGCCTCGACCTCTTCCCGGATCCCCTCGTCCTCGAGAAAGCTGTCGAAGGTCGAACCGGTGCGGTCTTTCACTCTACGGACTTTTTTTGTTTTCATATCAATCCTTTTTGATGCTGGTTCATATTTCGCCTCGCCAGTTCTAAATCCTCGTTCGGTGTTTTCGGCGTCTTCTTGATGAATCCGTGCAGAAGGACCATTCGGCCCTTCTTGTCGATGTAAAAAAGTATCCGCGCAATTCGATTTTGGGCCAGGCTCGTTCGCACTTCATAAACACCATCGCCCAGCGATCTGCAAACGGGCATCCCGATCGGCCAGCCGAACTCCACTGTTTTGATGTCCTCGCCAATCCGCTTGCGGTCCTCATCCAAGGGCAAGCTCTTCAACCAGTTCCGCAAAGGCTCTCCGCCAGCATCCGTCCGGAAGAAGACCGCTGGAACTCGCTTGCCCGATTTTTCGAGTGCTCCAGACGGGACAGCCGAAGTAACAGGAGGCTTGGGTTTCTTGCCCACACTGGTAGTGTACCATACATGGTACGTAGGGAAGAGCCTGTTTCGTTCGCTTCCGGAAATGACAATTTGGTTTGACCCTCTTCGCGGGCGACAAATCCTGCACATCTGAATTTCCACATCCCGAGATGTTCTCCGGCATGCTACTGTGACGGGCATTTCCCGGCTGCATCCGGGACGCGAGGAGACCGCGAATGGGCCGATTCACGGGCGTGCTGGGGTTGCTGACGATGCTTGCGCTGGCCTATTTGTTCTCGACCAACCGGCGGGCGATCAAGCTGAAGATGGTGATTTGGGGATTGTCCCTGCAGATCGCCTTCGCGTTTCTGGTGTTCTATTGGACGTTCGGGCAGATGCTTTTTTATCGGGCGGGCGACGCAGTGAATAAGCTGCTGGACTATGCGTTTGCGGGATCGGAATTCGTGTTTGGCGAGCTGGGGAAGCAGCATTCCTCGATCGGATTCGTCTTTGCGTTTCAGGTTTTGCCGGCAATCATTTTCATCGCCTCGCTGTTTGCGCTGCTGTACTACCTCGGCGTGATGCAAGTGGTGATTCGCGCCGCGGCGTGGGCGATGCAGCGCGTCATGGGTGCGAGCGGCGCGGAGTCGCTCAACGTCGCGGCGAGTATTTTCATGGGGCAGACCGAAGCGCCGCTTGACGATCCGGCCGTTTCTGCCGGACTTAACGCAATCCGAGTTGATGACCATCATGACCAGCGGCATGGCGCACGTTTCGGGCGGGATCATGGCGGCCTATATCGCGTTCGGAGTGGAAGCGCGGCACCTGCTGACTGCGGTGATCATGACCGCGCCGGGAACACTGCTCATTTCCAAAATGCTGGTGCCCGGAGACGGAGCAGCCGAAAACCATGGGCGTCGTGAATATGGAACACGTCGAGCACGACTCGAACTTTCTCGCGGCCATCGCGCGCGGGACAGGCGAAGGTTTGGGCATGGCGATCAATGTGGGGGCGATGCTCATCGCGTTCCTGGCGTTGATCGCTCTGGTCAACGGCATCTTGGGGGGAGTTCACAGCTGGCTGGGCGGGCACGGCATCCTGTGGTTCCCGGGGAGCCTCCAACAAATCTTTGGCTGGGTCTTTGCACCTGTGGCGTTCATCATCGGCGTGCCGTGGCACGATTGCGTGCAGATCGGAAATCTGCTGGGCATGCGGATGGTGCTCAACGAACTGGTCGCGTTTTCGTACCTCGGTCCAATGAAAGGCGCGCTGGATCCGCGGTCGTTTACGATTGCGACGTTCGCGCTCTGCGGCTTCGCAAACTTCAGCTCGATAGGAATTCAAATCGGGGGCATCGGCGCGCTCGCGCCCAATCTGAAATCGCAACTGGCGAAATTCGGCATACGGGCGATGCTCGCCGGGACGATGGCGAACCTGATGTCCGCGTCGATTGTGGGGATGTTTTTGAAATGAGCGCATCCGGGACGGCCAAATTAAAACCGAGCCAGGAGTTTCTGCGCGCCGAGGCAGCCGCGAAATTCATCCTGGCAAAAACAAAACTTCGGCCGCGGATTGGCCTGGTTCTCGGCAGCGGCTTGGGCGCATTCGCGAACGAAATTGCGGGCGCGGCGCGCATTGAATACGCCAAAATTCCGCATTTCCCGCGATCGACCGCAATCGGACACGCCGGGCGCATGGTCATCGGCAAGGTGGCGGACGTGCCGGTGGCGATCATGCAGGGACGCGTGCATTTCTACGAAGGCTACTCGGCGCGCGAAGTGATTTTCCCGATGCGCGTGATGGCCCGCATGGGAATCCGCGCCGTAGTGGTTACGAACGCCGCAGGCGGAATCAATCGGAATTTCAAGCAAGGGTGTCTCGTCGTGTTGCGCGATCACATCAATCTTCAGGGCACGAATCCTTTGATTGGGCCGAACGACGAGCATTTCGGCGAGCGCTTTCCAGACATGACGCAGGTGTACTGGAAGCCGTACCAGGCGGCGGCGCTGCAGGACGGGAAACGCCTCGGCATCGAAATCGCCGAGGGCGTCTACGCGGCGCTCACCGGGCCGAGCTACGAAACGCCGGCGGAAATTCGCTACTTGCGCACGATTGGCGCGGACCTCGTCGGGATGTCCACGGTGCCGGAAGTGATTGCCGCCGCGCACATGGGAATTCGCGTGCTGGGAATTTCCTGCGTGACGAACATGGCGGCGGGAATTCTCGATCAGCCGATTACGACCGAGGAAGTCATGGAAACCGGCGAGCGCGTGAAGGCGGATTTTGTGGCCCTGCTGCGCGCCGTGATTCCACGCATGAGTAAGGACCTGCCATGAGTGAACCGGACGCCCAACACGACGCCCAACACGACGCATTGATCGCCGCGGCGCGAACCGCGCGCGAGCACGCGCACGCGCCCTATTCCAATTTTCGCGTGGGCGCCGCGGTGCGCGCCAAATCCGGCAGAATTTTTACCGGCTGCAACGTGGAAAATGCCACGTTTGGATTGACGCTGTGCGCCGAGCGGGTCGCCATCTTCAAGGCGATTTCCGAAGGCGAGCGCGGATTCGACGCCGTCGCCGTCGTCGCGGATACCGATGCGCTTACGCCTCCATGTGGGTCGTGCCGCCAAATCCTGTGGGAATTCTGCGGCGACGCGGAAGTGATCCTCGCGAACCTGAGTGGCAAGGTCGAACGCTATCGCATGTCCGGGCTTTTGCCGAAGCCGTTCGATCAATCGTTTTTGTGAAATAAATTTGGAACGCACAGATGCACACAGATGAACACGGATATAAGAAAGAAGAAATTCAAGGGTTGAATCAC
Organism: uncultured Acidobacteriota bacterium; assembly: GCA_963832265.1. Taxonomy (GTDB): domain Bacteria; phylum Acidobacteriota; class Terriglobia; order Acidiferrales; family UBA7541; genus Palsa-360. The sequence goes on along the minus strand of CAWHTN010000017.1, from coordinate 93,608 downwards.
AGAGGGCACTATGGCCATAGAAAAAGAAATAGCACGGAAAAGAATAAGCCTACAATGTAATTTCCTCGCCGTTGGAGATTAACTCACAAGATATTCAGAAGATCGACGCAAGCCCTTAGCCTTTTTTCCTATCCGTGTTTATCTGTGTGCATCCGTGGTTCCAAGAGACTACGAGCTGCGCTCCGCGGTGCGCTGGCGCTGCAGGCGCGCCGAAGCTGTCCGCAGGGTGTCGGAAACGTTTTTGTTGGTCGACAGGAATTTGAGGTCCAGCGGTTTCATGTGGGGCAACAGGTGGAGCGTAACCTCCAGCGGCGTTTTTGGATTGAACATCAGCGCGCGAGTAATGGTGTAGTTTTTGCGAAACTTGCGGTTGCCGGCGATCAGGCGAAGGGTTTCGTCAGTCAGGCTGGCCATGTTCGCGAAGGATTCCACTTCCTGCTCGGAGAGTTGCGGGGATTGCAGGACAGCGCGCTGAACGACCTTGCAGGGATCGCGGATCAGCAGGAGGCGCTCGTCGCGGCCTCCCTTGAGCGCGCGTTGCACGCGCTCCACGACGCGCATGCGGCCCAATTTTTGCAGCAGGGTTTCGCGTTTTGCCTTGTCCGGCTCGGCGGCTTCCGCGGCTTCGATGAATGCCTCGGCGGGTTCCGGCTCGGCGCGCTGCAACTCCTGCAGAAGTGTACGCTGCTCCGGATTGATTACCGCGGAGGCGATGAGTTCGGCCACCAGGATGGGGGAAGTGCTCATCCGGTCGAGGTCCTCGAAAAGTTCTTGAACGGCAGTGACCGAGAGATGACGGATGACTGGGCGAAGGACTTCGATGGGGCAAGTGGTGTTTTGGGCCAGCGCGTCGGCCACGCCCGGCCGGCGCGAAAATTCGGCGGCGCAGTAGGCGAACATTTCCGGAGCGGCGCCGGGCCGAGCGAGCGCGGCGAGGACGGTTTTCAGCGGCTGGGTCAGCAGTACGCTCGCGGCCTTCTCGCGGACGGCGGAATCCGAATCGGCGGCAAGAATGCAGAGCGGTTCGATGCGGTCTTCCGGCGCGAGCGACGCCGCCTCGTTGCAGATGGCAAGCTTGCGCTCCGAGGTCGTGCGTCCGGCGCGAATTTCATCGCGCAACGCGGCGCTAATTTCCGCCACTTGGGGCTCCCTTAAGAGTGTCTCGCGTGAGCGTGACCTTGCCCGCGTGTCCCGGGGAACCAATGGGAGCGAGCGCTTTTCCGTTCAACTCGATGTGCAGCACGCCCGCATCCTTGGCGGTCACTTGAAAATGGTCCGCGGCTGAGAAGAAATGATTTTCGCCGGCCTTCATCGTTCCGTCAAAGACCATATCATTGTCAGCCACAATCGTGACCTTGGTTCTCTTGCCCGCCCGGATTTTCAGTTCCATGAGGTCGTTCGCCGGCGAAATCGGCGCAGAGGCAGACGCGGAATCCGTGGCCACAGCCGGCGCCACCGAGGTTGCATCCTGAGCGATTGGGGTTGATGTATCGCTGTTTCCAGGAACGGTCGCATCGGCGGTCTGCTGCGACGCGCCAGAGGAGGCGGGAGAGGACGCGGCACTTACCGCGGCGCCCCGCCTTGCGGCGCGCCAGGCAAGCAGGCGCCGCGCGCCGAACCAGCCTCCGCCCAGCAACGCCAGGACAACGACGGCGGCAATGATCCAAGCCAGCCAGGGCTGCTCCGGAGTGACCACGGGAGGGCTGCCGGTCCAGACCGGAACGCTTGGGCGGTCACCAACAGCCAGGGTATATTCCGCAACCGTATTTTCTTCATCCAGCCCGAGATAGCGGGCCACGGCCCGCACGAATCCCCGGTTGAAAACCCCGCCGGGAAGCTGATCCCATTCCTCGTCTTCAATGGCCTTCAGGAAGCGCGTGGCAATTCGCGTGGCGGCGGAAATTTCCTCCAGAGTGACGCTCCGCAATTCCCGTTCGCGTTTTAGGCTCTCGCCAAAAGTGCCAGTGGTCATTGTTTTTTTTCGGCCCGTTGTTCCCAGCGAATATAGGCGGGCGGCGCGGGAGTGTCAATCTCACGGAAAACCCCGCCAAAAGTGTCAATTTAGGAGGCTTTTCACTTTCGAGCAACACCCTCTGAAGTCGCCGTTGCACAGATCGACAAGAGTTGACTATAATTTCTAGTGCCCCAACACCTTCCGCGACCGGCGGGTGACCCGCGATAGACTCTGGCACCAAGGCTTTCAGTGACCACGACTGAGAATTTTTCCGGCATCGAGCGGCGCCGCAGCACAACGGTTCGGGGAGAACAACGCGAGGCGGGCGAAATCGCGGTGTTCCACGAACTGGGCAAGGCGCTTACGTCCTCCCTGCAACTCGACCAGGTCCTTCGCACCATCATGGAAAAAATCGACGAATTTCTGCGCCCGGATACCTGGTCGCTCCTACTCGTCGATGAAATCAAGCAGGATCTGTATTTCGAGCTGGCGGTCGGCAAGGGCGCGCAGGCGCTGAAGGACGTGCGGATCAAGATGGGGCAGGGAATCGCCGGCTGGGTGGCGCAGCACGATGAAGCCGTGATCGTGCCCGACGTGAGCAAGGACACGCGGTTTTTTTCCAAGATCGATGAAAAAACAAAACAAGAGACGCGCTCGATCGTCGCCGTGCCGGTGCGCTACCGCGACCACTGCCTGGGCGTCATCGAGCTGATCAATTGCGTGGAGCGGGAAGGATTCATGGAGCGGGACCTGGCGCTGCTTGAGGCGCTGGCGGATTTCGCCGCGATTGCACTCGAAAATGCGCGGCACGTGAAGCGCATTCACGAGCTCACGATTACGGACGATTGCACGAGCCTGTATAACGCGCGGCACATGGATTTCATTCTGGAAACGGAAATTTACCGTTCGCAGCGTTACGGCTACGAATTTTCCGTGGTGTTCATCGACCTCGATCACTTCAAGGGAATCAATGACACGTACGGGCACCTGGTCGGATCGAAACTTCTCGCCGAAGTGGGACAGATCGTAAAAAGCGCCTGCCGAAGGATCGATTTCGCGTTTCGGTATGGCGGCGATGAATTCGTGATCGTGCTGCCGCAGGCCTCGAAGGAAAACGCGTTTGTGGTCGCCCGGCGCCTGCATAAGCTGATCGGAGAAACGCGCTGGCTGAACACCGAAGGCCTGGATGTCCACTTTACGGCGAGCATCGGCGTAGCTTCGTATCCTTCGGACGCGAAGACGAAGGTGGAATTGCTGCACCTGGCCGACGAGGCCATGTACGCGATTAAGAACACGACGCGCAACGGCGTGGCCGCGGCAAAAATCGGAGTACTGCCGGCGGCCACTTAAAAAGACTTCGCGGCGCGATTTCCACAGTAACGCAAGGGCCTTCCTCCCGCATTTTCTTGATTCACCACGTATGCCATGCTAGTCTCAGCGCACCCGGTGACACGCCGCAGTGTGAATGGGTTGGATGTCCCGGACGAGCCGAGACGAGGAGCGCATGTCCAACGAAGCATTGGGGATGATTGAGACCAAGGGCCTGGTCGCTTCCATTGAAGCCGCCGATGCCATGGTGAAGGCCGCCAACGTCATCCTCATCGGCAAGGAATATATCGGCTCGGGATATGTCACGGTGATGGTGCGGGGAGATGTCGGCGCGGTCAAGGCGGCGACGGATGCCGGAGCGGCTGCCGCGCGACGCGTGGGCGAACTCGTTTCCGTGCATGTGATCCCGCGTCCGCACGAGCACGTCGAAAAGATTTTGCCCGGAGGCGGAGCGCCGCCGGGAGTGAAGAAGTAGAAGATGCGGAATTGACGCGCTTCGATACGTCACGATTTTGTTGTAGCCCGCGTCTTTAGGCGCGGGGATTTTTTTAGCGTTCCATCGAGCAAACTTTCGCCTCTGAAGAGGCGAGCTACAACAACCGGCAAGCTGCGGCAACGACGTTCGTAGGAGAAGGTAAAGCGTTTTGAGCCTGCGCGATCGCGACCTCATCTCCATTCAAGAAGCCCGCGAACTGGCGGCCCGCGCCGCCGCCGCACAGAAAAAATTCGCGGCATTTTCCCAGGAACAAGTCGACGCCGTCGTGGAAGCTTGCGCGAAAGCGGCCGCGGAGAACGCGGAGCCGCTGGCGCGCACGGCCGTGGAAGAAACCGGATTCGGCAACGTTCCCGATAAAATCGTGAAGAACACGCTGGCCGCGGTGAACGTGCCGAACGCGATTCGCGGCATGCGCACCGTCGGAATTCTTCGCGAGGACCGCGAAAAGGGCATCGTCGAAGTGGCCTCGCCCATCGGCGTCGTCGCGGCGGTGATTCCCTCCACGAATCCAACCTCGACCGCGATTTACAAGACGCTGATTTCCGTGAAGGCTCAGAACGCGATTGTGCTCAGCCCGCACCCCTCCGCCATCAAGTGCATTTGCCAGGCGGCCACGCTGCTCGACCGCGCCGCGCTCACGGCGGGCGCGCCGGAGGGACTGATCCAGTGCATGCAGCACACCACGCTCGAAGGCACGCGCGAGCTGATGCGGCGGCCCGAGGTCGGCGTGATTCTGGCGACGGGCGGCACGGGTCTCGTGCGGGCCGCGTACGGCTCGGGCAAGCCGGCCTACGGCGTCGGGCCGGGCAACGTGCCTGCGTTCATCGAGCGCACTGCGGATGTGCGCAAGGCCGTCGCGGACATCATCGCCGGAAAAACTTTCGATTACGGAACGATCTGCTCGTCCGAGCAGGCCATCGTCGCCGAGGAATCGGTGCGCGAGCGGGCGCTCGAGGAATGCCGCCAGCAGGGTGCGTATTTTCTTTCCGCGGAAGAAATGGAGAAGGTGTCGCGCCTCGTGTTCCTGCCGGGGTCGCACACTCCGAACACAAAAATTGTCGGCCGCGCCGCGACCGTGATCGCCGAAATGGTCGGCATCAAGGCGCCGCCCGCGACGCGCGTGCTGATCGCGCGCCTCGATCCGGAACAAGTGGGACGCGAGTTTCCGCTCTCGGCGGAGAAATTGTCACCCATCCTCGCGTTCTATGCCGTGGCGAACCTGGCCGCGGGAATCGCGCTTTGCCGCCGGCTGCTTGAATTCGGCGGGCTGGGGCACACGTGCGCGATCCATTCGCAGAATCGCTCCGCGATTCTGGAATTCGGCGAAGCCATGCCCGCGTTTCGCGTGGTCGTGAACAGCGCGTCGGTGCACGGCTCCATCGGCTATTCGACGAATCTCTTTCCCGCGATGACTCTCGGATGCGGCGCGCCCGGCGGGAACATCACTTCGGACAATATCGGCCCGCAGCATTTGATGAACGTAAAACGGATCGCGTGGGAAACGCGCGGCGTCGAGCACCGTACCGTCCCCGCGGACCAGCGCATGGCGGGAGCCGCGAATTCGCCCGCGCCAGAGGCGGTCCAGGAAAAAGTGAGCGTGCCGGCGGCGCGAGCCTCCGTGGCAGTATCAACGTCGACTGCGTCGCCGTCCTCTCCTGAGGCGAAGCAGGCAGAAAAGAAACCTGTCGCGTCCGCTCCCACAGCATCCATCGGCGGCGTGGATCGCGCGGCGATTACTCGCGTGGTGGAACGCGTGCTTGCAGCACAAGGGATCGCACGCGGCAGCGGCGCGCCAAAATCTATGCCCGCTCCTGCGCCTGCGCCGAAAGAATCGGCAAGCCCATCGTCCATCGCCGCCGAAATCGCGGATCGCTTTTTTAGTTCGTCTGCAAAGGCAAAGTCGGCGACCGCGGATCCTTCCTCCCCAGCTTCAGCCAGCGCGACAAAAACTGCGGATGCGTCTGTTCCTTCCGCTCCCATTACGGATGTCGGAAAAAAGCCTGAGCCTCCCGCGAAAATAACAATCGAAATTCAAGCCTTCGTCAGCGAAAACGATGTGCGCCGCGCGATGACGCGCAGCGAAAAAATCTTCATTGGCCGCAAGACCATCCTCACGCCTTCCGCGCGCGACCTCGGCCTGGAACACGAAGTATTTGTGGAAACTGAGACTGGGATCGATCCGCTACTCGTCGCTTCCCTAGAGATCTTCGGGTTTGAGGCCTGTGTGCTTGGCGATGCGCCGGAGCATATTGGGGCCAATCTCAATGTCATCGTGAAATGCCCAGGTGTAGACGGTGCTCTTGATAGGGTGAACTAGTTGAATGTGGGAAGAGCCTTTGCGGCTGCCGGGCTTAGGCGCCCAACCGAGGCGGAGCAATGCGCGATAGACTTTTCGTGCTTTCGTGCTGGGCCAATTGCTCAACGTGGATGCGGAAGAGAAACGCTGAATTTACGGAGTAGGAGATGACTTGGCGCGCTCGATCCGGTCCGTAAGAACGCGCAGTGCCAGTGCTCTCACCGAACGCCTGCCTCCTGCTTGGTCCTGCCATATGACCATCACTTTAGGAAGGTTCGGTATCCCAGCGATCCAACGACCGTCTGTTCCCGCATTCTGGTCATCTTCTATTTGAAATCGTCCTATGGACATCTTCACCGCTGCTTCACCGTTAATATTATAACGCCGCTGGTCCGGTTCTTCGACTCGGATATGTCAGCGAATCGACAAATTCAGGAAACAAGCGGACGTTCATTCGCGGAGGTTCCGCCGCGGTTTAGCGCGGCCACTATTCGCTAGTCTGCTGATTGGTGATACCGTACGGATAGACAATGGAATAAATCAGAGATGAAACAAGGAAAAATCGACATGCGAAAACTACTTGATTGCTGGCGATCACGCTGTGCATGTGTTTTGCTATTCTCGCAAGGCGCAGGCGCGCAAACGTCCGAAGTGCATGTGCTGGCCTCAAATGGCATCAAAGCCGTGGTCGAAGACTTGCTCCCGCAAAGCGAGCATGCGATCGGGCACACGATCTCGGTGCAATACCGTCCGACGGCCGCACTGAAACAGGAAATTGACGCGGGCGAGCCCTTTGACGTGGTGATCGTGACTGTGGAAAGCATCGCGCAATTGAGCAAAGAAGGGAAGACGATAGGCGGAGAAGGAACGCCCATCAGCCGCGTGGGCGTGGGCATTGGCATTCGCAAGGGAGCGGCCCGGCCGGACATCAGCACGCCCGAGGCGCTCAAGCGCGCGATGCTTGGCGCAAAGGCGATCGCCTACGGGCCCAGCGGCGCGAGCATGCCCTACATCACGCGAATGCTGGACACGCTGGGAATTGCCGACACCATGAAGGCCAAGACCTTGCTCTTTGATACGTCCGACGGCACGAACGCTGCTGTGGCCGAAGGGAAAGCCGATTTCGGCATCACGCTCGTGAGCGAAATCCTGCCGGTGAAAAGCCTCGAGCTGCTGGGACCCTTTCCTGACGCGTTTCAAGGCTACGTCCGCTTCTCCGCCGCCGTCAGCGCAAATGCAAAAAATCCCGAGGCCGCGGGTGCGCTGATTAAATTCCTGGCAGGGGCGGACGCTTTGCCGTCCATCAAAGCCCGAGGCATGCAGGCTCACTAGAAGGGAGCTTTCCGAGTAGCACAGGCATCCGCCGCGGCGGACCTGTGCGGGTTTTGCAATCGTCGTTAGGCCGCTAGCCGCATATGCGAGCTACAAAACCACACAGCCAGGAGTGGCTGTGCTACAAAAGCAGACACGCCACGGTTGTCATTTAACATGGTAGAATTGGCACAATACGGCACGAGCAACTAGAAGGTTTCCGTGAACGAAGATTCAATCTTGTCCGCACTGTCAGCCAGGCCTTTGCAAACTGCGAAGCAAATAGGGAGACGATCCATGAATCGATTTTGGAAAGCGCTAGGCCTTGTCATTTTTTGCGCCGCGTTTGCCTATGGAGCGGCGGACGCGACCATCTCCGGCGTCGTGAAGGACCCCGCCGGCGCGCCATTTCGGGGCGCGTTCGTGCACGCCCAGAATATGCAATCCAAAATCACCGTGAACGTCCTGTCCGACAATCAGGGCCGCTACCGCATGCAGAATTTGCCGCCGGGCGACTATCAAGTCCGCGTTACGGCGACCGGTTTCACAGCCGATGCGCGCACAAGCGTGAAACTTGCCGCGGGCGATTCCTCCTCGCTCGATTTCGCGCTGCAACAGGGCGCTGTGCGCTGGGCCGATCTTTCCTTGTATCAAGGCAAAACGCTGCTGCCTCCCGGAAAAGGCAAAGACATCCTGAATGGGAACTGTTTTGCCTGCCACGGTTTCCAATCCCGCATGGCCGCGGTGAAACGCGACCATGACGGCTGGACGCAAGCGGTCAACTTCATGCTCACCACGCGCCACGCTCGCCTGGGCAATCACATCAATGAGGAAGATGCCGCTGTCCTCACGAATTATTTGAATGACGCATTCGGCGCGGATGCCAAGCTGGCGAAATCTCCAGCTGCCCTGCCGGGATACAAAGCAACAGTTCGTCCCGTCAGCGATGACGGGTTGAAAATCACCTACGTCGAATACGACATGCCCGGGCCGAATCGCATGCCGTTCAGCGCCGCGCCGGACAAAGACGGAAAACTCTGGATTCCGGACATGGGCTCGGCGAACACACTCGGGTGGCTCGACCCGAAAACCGGCGTGGTCCAGGAATTTACCGCGCCGAATTCATTCGCCGCCGGCATTCATTCGGCCGTGCCCGCGCCCGATGGTTCCGTGTGGATTTCCGAGCAGGCCGCGAACAAAGTCGGCCGCTGGGATCCGAAAACAAAACTCATCACGGAATACCAGGACACCTACAAGCCGGGGATGGAAGGGCTCGAGGACGGCGGTTCGAAACACACCGTGCGCGTCGATTCGAAAGGACGAGTGTGGGGAACGGCGGTGTTCAACAATCTGACGGTTTACGACCCCAAGAACAACGAGTTTTCTCATTTTCCGGACACGTTTTCGCCCTACGGCGTCGAACTCGACAAGAGCGGCAATGTCTGGTTCGCGGAATTTTATCCGCAAGGCAAAATCGGCATGGTCGATGCGAATACGGGCAAGGTTACGCGATGGGCCCCGCCATCGAAGGGTGGCTGGCCGCGCCGCATCGAAATTGACGACGACGGCATCGTCTGGTACGCGGAATATCAGGGCGGCAAGATCGGCCGGTTCGATCCGAAGACGCAAACGTTCCAGGAATTCGATTTGCCGGGACCAAGAGCGACGCCTTACGCGCTCGGGATCGACCGCGATCACAACATCTGGTATTCGTCCGACGAAATGGACGTCATCGGCCGCCTCAATCCCAAAACCGGCAAAGTCAATGAATTCCCCTACGCGCACTCGGAAAACATGATGAAGGAGTTTTTCCTCGATGCGCAGGGCCGCATGTGGTACGGCTCCGCGCCGAATAACAAAGTGGGATATTTCGTTCCGTCGGATTTAGATTGAAAGATTTCTGGCCAATTTGGAATGAGTGGGGTGCTCCACTCTTCGAGATTTTCGCGAAATTTGGAGTTTTTCGTAGGGAAGAAAACTTCTACCGTTTCGAGTCTTCGACCTCGGGCGCTGTTTTCGGCGCATTGCGAAGAAATTTCATCAATCCTTTCCCTGGTGCTCCTTTCGCGCGGTTCTTGAAGAACTCCGCGGCCGTTTCAATCACACCGACTTTTTCCGCAACGGCCACAGCGATCCATTGGTTCAGGGACACACCGTCTTCTTTTGCCAGCCGCTGCGCGGCTTTCCTGATAGAGAGGGGCAGCTTCAAAGGATAGGTCGACTTGCTCATCGTTTTCACCATCCTAAGCAGATCCGGTGGACTAAGCACAAGGATCCCAGATAGATCACCACCGGCCGCGGGATCTGCACGATCATATGTTACTAGGTATCGATTCTAGAAACTAACCCGTCGCAAAGACCGCAAAAGATGGGGCAATCGCGGAGTCTCAGATGTCAAAAGCGATCTCAAGATCAATTACAATGCTGCTACAAATAGTGGACGATCTGCAGCAAGCTCATCCAGCGAAGAAGTTCACGCTTGATGGAAGGTTGGTCGGCGACATAGGCGAGATTCTAGCGGAAGAGTACTACGATGTTTCGCTATACGAGGGCATGAGTCGTCATCACGACGGAGAAACGAAGGATGGCCGAAAGGTACAGATCAAAGCAACGATGAAAGAAAATCTTACTTTCCCCGCAGACCATATTCCCGATTACTTCTTGGGGATCAAGATAAATAGGGATGGAAGCTTTGTCGAAGTGTTTAACGGTCCCGGAACCGCTGCTGCCAAAGCGATCGTAGGTCGGAAGCACTCGAAAACAAATCTGCATTCAATAAGCATTAGGGTTTTGGCTGGATTGAGCGCCAGGGTAAACGCGGAAGAACGAATCCCACGCCGCGCGACGCGCGGGAATTCTAACTGATTGCCGGTTGCGGGTTTTAAATCCAAGGTTTGAATTGCTCTTGACGTCGTAGAACTCCTGCATTGTATGATTTATTCAAACTAAAATCGCATAGGGGAAATTAAAGCCCGGGAGGAGTTTTGAAATGCTTAGTCGTCCATTGGGTGTCGTGTTTGCATTCGCGATTTTTTTGAGTTGCTCCTTTGCGGCGTCTGCTCAAACAAAAGCGGCATCTGGAGCGACGACTGATCCTGGTTCCTTCGATCCGCACGACTTGTCGGGGCTGTGGAGCCAGGATCATCCACGGACGGCGCCGGTTGTGGAGCGATACTGGAATTATGAATTCAGCAAGGAGCCGCCTCCGATGACGGCTTGGGGACAGGCGCAATTCGATGCGGCCAAGTCCTCTTTCGGACTTCATACGTATCCGCTCGCGGAAACGAACGATCCCCTTTATCACAGTTGCACGCCCCCGGGGCTACCCAGGGTTTACCTTCATCCCTTCCCCATGGAAATCGTTCAGACGCCCGCCGAAATCCTCGTTCTTTTTGAGTACGACTCGCTCCGGCATCCAATTTATGTAGACGGCCGGGCGCATGACACGACGCTTGGCGCTTTGTGGATGGGCGACTCGATAGGGCACTGGGATGGAGACACGCTGGTCGTCGACACCGTGAATTTCAATGACAAGACCTGGATTGACCGCGTCGGGCACCCGCACAGCGAAGCGCTTCACCTCGTCGAGCGCATCCGGCGGACCGACCACGGCCATTTGACCGACGACATCACGATCGAGGACCCGAAAGCGTACACGAAGCCCTGGACGGCGCATCTGGATTTTGTGTTAAAGCCGACCTGGACTTTGGGAGAACAGTTCTGCGAGGACGAGCACAGCTTTGAAAACTTCGATAAGAGCGGGTCCACGCCGCCGAAATAATGGGGCCGGTTTCGTCGTGGATGTCGCTGATTACAGGCTATATACAGGAGGTTGGCGGGCGCCGACTGTGGGATTGACAGGCTTCGTACTCGATGGGATATTTTGAATAGGTCTTTCTTCTAACGCCGGTGGTTTCGGCAAATTTAATTTCAACTTTGTTCGCGTTTTTTCGGAGGTTTGGGAAATGAAGAAATTTGCGATCTTTCTAGCCGTAACCTTCGCGGCGTTTCTGGTTTCGGCCCCGCTCCAGGCACATCACGGAGAAGCGAATTACGATACGGAGAAGGTCGTGTCCGTCAAAGGGACCGTTTCGGACTTCGAGTTCATCAACCCTCACACTCTGATTACCGTGGATGTAAAGAACGACAAAGGCGATATGGAAAAATGGGCCTGCGAAATGAGGAGTCCGACCATGCTGGTGCGCGTAGGCGGTTGGGACAAAAACACGCTCAAGCCCGGCGACGTCATCACTGTTTTTGGTTTTCGAGCCAAGAACGGGACGACGGTTATGCGCCTTCAAAAGCTCACGCTCGCGGACGGCACGGTGAAAGATAATCTGTAAAAAGTTGCCGCCTGAGCAATTCCAAGCGCGTCTCGTCTGTTGTCCGAATCGCGGATTCCTTTTCTTTGTATGAACTCATCTCATAAATTTACGGCCATCTAAACTCGAATGGCCGCCAGGGGCTGAAGCCCACTTTTCCTTAGTGCTTCAATGTCGCGGCTGAAGCCGCGACCCACAAAGCCTATAAATGAAATGGCATAATTTCAATTTTGGCGCGCCTCGCGAATTCATCTTGACGCCGGCAAACTCCCGCGGGGTATGATCCTCCTCATCTGATTTCTCAGAATGGAATCCGAGCCCGGGGAGGAGTTTCGAAATGCGTATTCATCGAGTCGGCGTGGCACTCGCGTTGACGATGGCCTTGAGTTTTTCATCGAAAGCATCCGCTCAAAGCAAACCGGCAACGAAGGCGACGGCAACTGCAAGTTCTGACCAAGCGCGCGACTTATCGGGAGTCTGGTTCGATGACCGTCCCCGGCCGGTCACGGTCAATGAGCGGTACTGGATTTATAAGTTCAACGCCGAGGAGCCGCCCATGACTGCGTGGGGCCAGGCGCAATACGATGCCACCAAGTCCTCCTTTGGAACGAGAGCCTATCCCCTGGCCGAAACAAACGACCCGCTTTATCACGCCTGCTCTCCGCCCGGCCTGCCGCGCATTTATCTCCACCCTTTTCCCATGCAGATCGTTCAGACGCCCGGCGAGGTCCTCCTGCTTTTTGAGTACGATTCCATCCGGCATCAAATATTTACAGACGGGCGCGCGCACGATACGACCCTCGGCCCCTTGTGGATGGGAGATTCGATCGGGCATTGGGAGGGAGACACGCTCGTCGCCGACACCGTAAATTTCAACGACAAGACGTGGCTCGATCGCATCGGCCACCCGCACAGCGACGCCCTGCACGTTGTCGAGCGATTCCGGCGGAAGGATCAAACGCACCTGGATCTCGACATCACCATCGAGGATCCAAAGGCCTACACGAAGCCCTGGTCGACGCACATCGAATTTGGGTTAAGGCCGAAGTGGACTTTGCAAGAGCAATTCTGTGAGGATGAGGAGAGTTTTCAGAAGTTGGACAAGGACGCGGCAGCCCCGACGAAATAGCCCGCGGAAATCCGAGTTTGCGGAGGAGTTTCAAAATGCGAAAGGATTTACTGGGCATTGCTCTGGCGTCCGCGATTGTCTTGAGTTTCTTGCCGGCGGCATTCGCTCAAACCAATCAGCCATCTGAGGCGACGAAGGCCTCAAGTCCGGACCAGGCGCACGATCTCTCAGGGGTGTGGTTCGACGACCATCCCCGTCTGATTACCGTCATGCAGCGATACTGGGCGTATGAGTTCACGAAGGACGAGCCTCCCATGACGCCTTGGGGCCAGGCGCAATTCAATGCTGCCAGGCCTTCTTTCGGACCTCACGCTTTTCCCCTCGCGGAAACAAACGATCCCATTTACCACACCTGCGTTCCCATGGGCTTCCCGCGAATTTTTCTTTATCCATTGCCGATGCAGATCGTTCAGACGCCCGGCGAAGTCATCATGCTTTTCGAGTACGACTCCATGCGCCATCAGATTTTTACGGACGGCCGCAAACATGACACGACCCTCGGCCCTTTGTGGATGGGCGACTCGGTCGGACATTGGGAGGGCGACACGCTGGTCACGGACACGGTAAATTTCAACGACAAGACCTGGATCGACCGCATCGGTCACCCGCACAGCGAGGCCCTCCACGTGGTCGAGCGCATCCGGCGGATCGATCATGACCATTTGGTGGACGACATCACCATCGAGGACCCGAAGGCGTACACGAAGCCTTGGACCGCGCATCTGCCCTTCGTGTTGAAGCCCAAGTGGACTTTGCAGGAAGAGTTCTGTGAGGATGAAGAGAGCTTCCAAACAATCGATAAGGAAGAGGCGGCGCCGGCGAAGTAGACGGCGCCGTCCGTGAATCCAGCCGGAGTGGGCGCGGATGCGGAAGGGCATCACTCGATGGGGCGGTCCGAGTTTGAATCGGTCTTGACGCCACCGAACTGGCGCAGTGTATGATCCTCAAAACTGAGCCAAAAAAGGAATTTCGAGTCCGGGGAGGAGTTTCGAAATGCGAAGGCATCTACTTGGAATTGCGTTGGCGTCCGCGATTGTGTTGAGTTTTTCTGCGGCGGCGTCCGCTCAAACCAAACAGTCATCCGAAGCGTCGAAGGTTTCCAATTCGGACACAGCGCATGACTTGTCAGGGGTTTGGATGCTTGACCGTCCCCGGCCGCTTAGCGTCGTGGAGCGGTTCTGGATGTATGAACTCAACGACGAAGAGCCTCCGATGACTGCCTGGGGCGAGGCGCAATATAAGGCCTCCAAATCTTCCTTCGGAACTCGTTCCTATCCTCTCGCGGAAACGAACGACCCTATTTACCACACCTGTACTCCACCCGGGTACCCTAGGGTTATTATGCATCCATTCCCTATGCAGGTGATTCAGTCGCCTGGCGAAGTGATCATGCTTTTTGAATATGACTCCGTCCGTCACCAGATTTTTACAGACGGCCGCAAGCATGACGAAACTCTTGGCCCGTTGTGGATGGGCGACGCGATCGGGCATTGGGAGGGAGACACGCTGGTCGCCGACACCGTGAATTTTAACGACAAGACCTGGCTGGACCGCGTCGGCCACCCGCACAGCGAAGCGCTTCACCTTGTCGAGCGGATCCGGCGGCCGAACCATTTCCATTTAACCGACGACATCACCGTCGACGATCCCAAGGCGTACACGAAGCCCTGGACCGCGCACCTGGATTTCCTGTTGCGGCCGAAGTGGACTCTGGCGGAACTTTTCTGCGAGGACCAGGATACCTTCGATGAAATCGAAAACAACGAAGTCAAACCCGCGAAGTAGCGACTTTGGGATTGACATGTCTCCAATCGAGGTGGGATATTTCTTTCAGTCACTTTCCAAGCGCTGAAGTTCCCGGAATTGTGTGTCCGGCTTGGGTCGCTATTTGCTGGAGGCTTAGAAAATGAAAAATCTGGCGCTCTGCATTGCCATCATGTTTGCCGCTCTTCTTGTTTCGGCGCCGGTCCCGGCGCATCACGGAGAAACGAATTACGACACGGACAAGCTCGTGACTGTCAAAGCGACCGTGACGAACTTCGAATTCATCAATCCCCACGTGCAAATTTTCATGGACGCAAAAAACGATAAGGGCGAGATCGAAAAATGGACCTGCGAAGCCAGAAGCCCGGCGATGCTCGTCCGCAATGGCGACTGGGACAAAAACACGCTGAAGGCCGGCGACACCATCACCGCCATTGGGTTTCAATCCAAGAACGGCGCAAAGATTTTGCGTCTGAAGAAGATCGTGCTCGCGGACGGCAAGGAACTGCCCGATCTTTAAAAACGGGGCAGGGTCGAGCCCAATGCGTGCGGGGAGATTTATTTTGCGAGGGTGTCGCATGAATTTTAAATTGGGAACCTCCATGATCTTGATCGCAGGTCTTCTCGCGGTTTGCGGCCCGGTGTGGGCGCACCACGGAAATTCGGCTTACGACGAACAGCATTGGATCACGATCACGGGGACGGTGACGGAATTCGTCTGGTCCAATCCTCATTGCCAGATTTTTATGGACGTGAAAGACGATAAAGGCGCCACTACAAATTGGGCGGTCGAAAGTCAGAGTCCGGGCATCCTGCGGCGGAACACCTGGACCCGGACCTCCGTCAAGCCCGGCGACCAAATTACGATCACTCTCGCCCCCGCCAAAAATGGAGCGCCAGTCGGCTTTTCCGGCAACAAAATGGGGAAGATCGTATTCGCCGATGGCCACGAGTTAAAGATGGACATCCGGTAACACAGCCACTCTTGGCTGTGCGGTTTTTGCAATTCGTGCGATTGAAATACAGCTAACTGTTCAACTCGGCCTTTTCCACAAACGGTAG
This sequence comes from uncultured Acidobacteriota bacterium, assembly GCA_963832265.1. Lineage (GTDB taxonomy): Bacteria > Acidobacteriota > Terriglobia > Acidiferrales > UBA7541 > Palsa-360. The sequence goes on along the minus strand of CAWHTN010000017.1, from coordinate 77,945 downwards.
GAGGCGCAAGGTGCGAAGTCGCCCACATCCTCTGCTGACATATCTGCTGGCATCCGCGGTGGCGGCGCTGACCTTCTCAACGATCGCGCGCGCCCAGGCCGCTCCGCAGCAAACTGCTTCAAAATCCGCATCCTCGCCCGCACCAAAACGCGACCTGTCCGGCGTCTGGCAATATCAAGGGACTGGCGGCGCCGATAGCATGACCCCCGACAAGGATATGCCTCCCATGACGCCGTGGGCGAAGGCCAGATTCGACACCGAGAAGCCCGGATACGGACCGAGAGGCGCTCCCGGCGGGAATGACCCCATTCTGCAATGCGATCCGATTGGTTTTCCGCGTGTCATGTTCATGCCCACGCCGAACGAGATCGTTCAACTGCACGACCGCGTGCTTCAGTTCTGGGAGCGCGAACACGAATGGCGTCCCATCTGGACCGACGGGCGGGCGCTTCCCACCGATGCCGACCCGACGTGGTTCGGTTACGCGATCGGCCATTGGGAGGGAGACGACACCTTCGTCGTGCAATCGGCCGGCTTCACTGACAAGACCTGGCTTGGCCCCACAGGTTTTCCGCACAGCGAGGAAATGCGAGTCACCGAGCGCTACCATCGCGTCGACCACGACACCATTTTGTACGACATGACGGTCACCGACCCGATGGCCTACACGAAACCCATCGTCGCGCCGCAAAGAATCATGAAGCTCAAGCCGCACGAAGAGATTGAAGAGCAGCCCTGCGTCTGGTCGCTGGAGAATGAGTTTGCGAAGAGAATCCGCGAGCCCGCTGCCCACAATCCCGCGAAGTAACGAGCATGTTCATCACCGATGTACAAGATTCAAGTGGCACAGGCTTCAGCCTGTGGGTTTTGGTCCTTGCAAAGACGAACCCCCACAGGCTGAAGCCTGTGCCACTCAGCAAAAAGTCCCAGCGCGATCTTATGCAGAGATTCATGCTGGCAATGCTAATGGCCTTGTCGTTCGTCGCGCTCCCCATCGTCGCTCAGCAGCAAGGAAATCCGAAAGCCGCGCCAGCGCCCGCCCCGAAGCGAGACCTCTCCGGCTTGTGGCACTACGAAGGAACCGGCGCCTCCGAACCAATCGCCCCCGACAATCTGATTCCACCGATGACGCCGTGGGCGCAGGCAAGGTACGACGCGGAAAAACCCGGCTACGGCCCAAAACGCGCTCCGGGCGGCAATGACCCCATCCTGCAATGCGACCCGATGGGTTTCCCGCGCGTAATGTTCATGTACACGCCATTCGAATTCGTCCAGGCCCCCGGCCGCGTGATCCAGTTCTTCGAACGCGAGCACGAGTACCGCTCGATCTGGACCGACGGCCGGTCGCTTCCCAAGGACGCCGATCCCACATGGTACGGATACGCGATCGGTCACTGGGAGGGAGACGGCACATTCGTCGTGGAATCCGCCGGCTTTCGCGACAGCACCTGGCTAGGTTCCACGGGCTACCCGCACAGCGAAGACATGCGCGTCACCGAGCGCTACCGCCGCGTGGACCATGACACCATCCTCTACGACATTACGGTCACCGACCCAAAGGCCTACACCCAGCCCATCGTCGGCCCTCACAGAGTTATGAAGCTGCGGCCAAAGGACGAAATGGTAGAGGAGATTTGCGTGCCGTCGGAAGAAAAGTCATTTGCCAACAGAGTCGGCGAGCCCGCCGCTTCCAAGCCCACAAAGTAACCGCACGCTCACGGCATTCTGCGACTCCTTGGCTGGAAGGCGTCAACCGCAGCGTGAAAGTGTGGGGCTTTTGAAGTGAGCTTCTCACGCACGCTTATATTTGCGTGAGGGCTTCCGTTGGGCGACCGCTTGCTGCAGGAGTTTTCGCGATACTGGCCGCAGTTCTTCGGGGTGCTCGCGGAGGTAAGCCAGAAGGTGGCGCTTTTTTTCCTTCCCGCGCTCCGAGATTCGCGCATCCGATCCCGAGTGTTCTGGAAATAGTTCCGGCAGGCGCGAGACCGCGCGATTATAGATCGAGCGCCAAGTGTTCTTGACGGTGGAAGCGGAAGTGCCCAGATCGGCGGACAACTCCTCGTCGGTTCGTCCCGATAGGGCTGAAAGCAACAGCCTCTGTTCGCCTTGGCTGAAGCCGACTTGCGGCGGATGATAATCGAAGAGGGCACCAACCCATGAGCCGGGCCTTTGCTGCTCTATCTCCCGCGTCACGCCAAGAATGTGGGGTTTCCTGATGATTTCCTGCGGATGTTTTTCCAAGGGCTCAATATAACGGCTATGCTTTGGGTCCCAAAGTAGGCCGCCGGTTTTGAGCATCCACTGCAGTCGCTCCACACTTTCGATCTGAGAGGAAATCGCCTCCTTCCAAAGGTAACCGCGATGCGCCTCAATAAATACGCCGAGAAGTTTCCGATGAACTTCCGTGTGCGACTCAAATCCCGGGCGAATGCAACCTTCCCATGTGACCGTGTTCATGCCGCCGCTTGAGTTTGCCTCTCGCACCTCCCTGTCAGAGAGCAGCGGAGAATCTCCTCGCACGATCCGTCTTGCCAGCTCTGGTCCAAACCAGAAAAGCGGCGGGGTCTTCAATTCCCGAACGAAATCGTCGCGAACAAATACGCTCACCCCCACGAAGCAAATCGTGGAATGAGATCCGTCGACTTCCTCGATGACCCTGGCGATTTTGGATTCCCATTCGAGCAAGCGGAGCCAGGCCGGACACAAATCCGAGATGGCACTTCCATATCGCGGACCGATAACCGGGTGCGCCGCTATGATCCTGGCGCATTCAGCCACATCTTTTCGCTGCATCGGGCGATGCTGTAGGCCCACGGGTCATCCTTAGGGAGTACGGGCGAGGGGCTTCATAGCCCTTTTAGGGTCTAGTTTATAGCACTCCTTCTTATATAGTTCCACGCCAAGTCCCTGAAGATCGTTCTCGCAAGGGAATTCCGGTTCCTTCGGTGGAATCGGTCCGATGCGAGGATTCCGACCGCAAAAACGAAAGGAAGACCACGATGAAGCTCAAGATCATCGCTGTACTGATCATGGGTCTGATTGTGGGGTTGAGTACAGGCGCGCAATCACTGCCCAACAAGACCCCGTTTCCGAACGGTAGCGGATTTCTGGAAACCTACAACATCAAGAATGCTCCGATCAGCTTGACCGGGGCGTTCTTCCAATCGCTCGGAACCAATGGGCGGTCCTGCTCCTCCTGCCACTTACCCGGGGAGGGGTGGAGTGTTTCCGCAATAGAAGTACAAGTGCGTTTCCTTCTGACCCGAGGTTTGGATCCCATCTTCCGAACCAACGACGGTTCGAACTGCGACCACGACATCGACACATCGACGCTGGAAGGGCGGCGCAAAGCCTACAGTTTGCTGCTAAGCAGGGGCCTGATTCGAATTTCCTTATCCGTGCCTGCTGGCGCCGAATTCACGGTGGAAAACGTCAGTAATCCTTATGGATGCAGCGATACCTCGACACTTTCGATGTACCGACGTCCACTGCCGGCGACAAACCTGAAGTTTCTCAGCACTGTCATGGCGGATGGGCGCGAGTCTACGCCACCGAGCACCGAGAAGATCACCTACCCCGACCCTGATTCTGCGTTGCTGGGAGACTTGGCTCATCAAGCCATCGATGCTACCACCGGACACGCGCAAGGCGCGATTCCCATGCCAGCGCAGGTACAAGACATCGTAGAGTTCGAGACGTCCTTGCGAACCGCGCAAGCCATCGACTACTTTGCTGGTTTTCTGAATGATGACGGAGCATCGGGCGGTCCCGTAGCGCTCGCCTCGCAGCAATTTTTTATCGGCATCAACGATTCCTTCGCGCCGAGCTTCATGTTCAATCCCACCCAGGCGCCCTTCAACCCCAAGATCTTCAATTTGTTTGATGCTTGGACGAATTCGCTTGGCCGGCGAGCCAGCATCGCCCGCGGTGAAGCGCTGTTCAATTCGAAACCGATTATCATTTCTGGCGTCGGGGGCATAAACGATGTGGTCGGGCTCCCGGCATCGTTTTCCGGCACCTGTGGAACTTGCCATGACACACCCAATGTGGGCGACCATTCCGTTTCTGCGCCATTGAACATCGGCGTAGCGGACACGACGAGTCCGCTGGATGTCAGCTACCTTCCGGTGTTCACCTTGAAGAACAACACCACCGGCGATACCGTCAAGACCACCGATCCGGGGCGCGCGCTCATTACCGGGAAATGGGTGGATATTGGAAAAGTCAAGGGTCCCATTCTTCGCGGACTTGCCAGCCGCGCGCCTTATTTTCACAATGGCTCGGCCGGAAGCCTGGCGGATGTCCTCACATTCTACGACAAGCGTTTCAACATAGGTTTTACCGCCCAAGAGAAGGCTGATCTGATCGCGTTTCTTAACGCGCTCTGAATTTGCAAACGGGAAGCCGGGTGCCCCACCCTTCGCGCCTCGCGAAGGGTGGGGTTGTTTCTGATCGCTACTGATCCCACACAACCCATTCCTTCGCCGCGACCTCAGAACCCGTACAGCCGCGCCGGATTGTCGACCAGGATTTTTTTGCGGATCGCCGGGTCGGGCGCCCAAAGCGGGAGCTGGTTGAGCAGGCGGCCATCGTCGATGGGAAACGTGGGCATGGGGTCGCTCGGCTTGGCGCCGGGAAGTGTGGCGGCGGGATGCGGCCAGTCGGTGCCCCAGAGGACGCGATCCGGATTGGCTTCGATGAATGCCTTGGCGTAGGGCACGGCGTCGGGATAATCGGGGGCCTTCGTGGACGCGCGATAGGCGCCCGAAATTTTCACGTACGCGCTGCCGGAGCGAAGCAGTTCCAGGAGATCGGCGAAGCCGGGCTGCTGCAAGCCGAGCGAGGCTTGCACGCCGCCGAAATGATCGAACACGGTCGGTACCGGAGAAGAATGGACCAGATCTTTGATGTTCGAGATCACTCCCAGATTCGTATACAGCTCGATCATCCACTTGTGATTCTTGAATCGGTTCATCGCGGACTGATAAATGGGGCGGGCGGCGGCAGGATCGGTCGGGCCGGAAACTCCTGAAATGACTCGCGCGCCGCGGACGCCCGCGCGGTACATGGCATCGAAGTCGCTGTCCGGCGTTTTATCGTCCACGACGGCGATGCCGCGTGCGGTCGCGCCGCGCGCCTTCACGCCAAACAGCGTGGAGCCATTGTTGTTCGGCCCATAGACGCTCGGCGTCACGATCACGACGCGCTCCATGTGCAAGGCGCGGTGCAGCGCCGACATATCCTCGGGATGAAAAGTTTCGGGCGTATACAGGTGCGCGGGCGAAAGCGGGAATACTTTTGGATCGCCGTAAAAATGCGTGTGGCAGTCGCAGGCGTGCGGCGGGATTTCAAAATTCACCGGCGTGGCTGGTTGGGCAGCTTTCGCGAAGCCGGCTTCCGTGCGCAGCAGAACCCCCGCGGCAATTGCTCCCGTTACGAACTTGCGTCGCGTCAGCATCGCTTCCTCCCTGATTGGCAGCACGCCTCCGATTTGGCCTGAAGAGTCTGTGTGAGAGGTTAAAATCGGCACGTTTTTGTAGCGCCCACCCTCAGGCGGGCACTTTGGACTCAGGCAGATGCCCGCCTGAAGGCGGGCGCTACATGAATCAAAACCGAGTTGTCACGCAGACTCTGAAGGCCCGGAGCAGTATACGGCAATTTGGTGGATCAAAGGCGCGCGCGTGGATTCAATTCACCATCCTCCAAAGGAGGCTTACTGGACACGAAGAACATGCTCCGGGAAAGCCTTTCCGCCCTTGCCATGAGAAACTAGTGTGGTAACCAGTACATGCTTCTGATTTGGAGGATCGATGCCTGAGCCCGCGATCGTCGCGGAAGGATTGTCGCGCAGTTTCGGCAACCTCGTTGCTGTGGACCACGTGGATTTGCGCGTGGATGCCGGACAATTCTTCGGTTTCCTGGGGCCGAACGGGGCCGGGAAATCCACCACGATTCGCATGTTGACGGGGCTGCTGGCGCCGAGCGCAGGACGCATCACTCTGCTGGGGCTAAGCCTGGAAGGGAACGCGACCGAGGTCAAGCGGCAGATCGGCGTGGTGCCGGAAGGTCTGGCGCTGTTTGACCGGCTTACAGGGACCGAGTTCTTGAATTTCGTGGGGCAGATGTACGGCCTGGACCGCGCGACGGCCGCGCAGCGCACGGCGGAATTGCTGGATTTCATGGACCTGGCCGAGCGCCCGAAAACACTTGTGGTCGATTATTCGCATGGCATGAAGAAAAAACTTGCGCTCGCCGCCGCGGTGATCCACGGGCCGAGAATTTTATTTTTGGATGAACCCTTCGAGGGAGTGGACGCGATCGCGGCGGGCACATTGAAGACGATGCTGCACAACATGACGGCGCGGGGCGCGACCATTTTCCTGACGTCTCATGTGCTCGAAATCGTCGAGCGCTTGTGCAGCCACGTGGCCATCATTAATAAGGGGAGGATCATCGCGCAGGGCTCGCTCGACGAACTTCGCGCGGGAGTCGCCGCCGCGCATGTCAACGGCGGCGCCGCCGTTGTCGCTCCAGCGCAGAAACTTACCCTCGAGGAAATTTTCCTGGCCGTGGTGGGAAACGAAGGCGTGTCGCGCAAATCGGAGGACGAGCTTTCATGGCTGAAGTAGCCAATTCCACGGGGCTGGGCCGCCAATTATCGCTGCTGGTCACGGTCCGCTGGCAGACATTCCGCAATGGCCTGCGCAGCAAATCCGAGAAAGTGCACTTGGCCGGGAGTATCTTGCTCGGTTTGTTTTTCGGAGTGCAGGTGCTGGGAGTCTCAGTGGGAATCTGCTTCGGCGCCTATGTAACCGTGATCTCCCGGAAATGGATCTTTCTCTCCGTAATGCTTTGGATCATCTTCCTGTTCTGGCAGCTTGTGCCTGTCCTCGCTTCGGAAATGAATCCCGGCTTTGATGGCCGAAACCTGTTGCGGTTCCCGCTGCGGTTTTCCGCTTTTTTCCTGATGAGCGCGGCGTATGGCGTTGCGGACCCATTCGCGCTCGTTGGAATCCTGTGGCATGCGGCCATTGGCGTGGGCGTCTCGATCGCCCGGCCGGACCTGGCGGGGTGGGCCGCGCTGGCGCTGGCAATTTCCGTGATGATGAATCTGCTCTTCAATCGGCTTGTGTTTGCGTGGCTGGAACGCGTGCTGGCGAAGCGCCGGACGCGGGAAATCGTGACGGCAATATCCATCGTGTTATTTCTCTGCGTACAGTTTTCGAGCGTCATTTTGCAACGAAGGGGCTCGGCGCTGAGGCACGCCTTGGAAAATAGCGCCAGCGTGTGGCGAGCATTACCGCCGGCATTAGCGGGAACCGTGCTGGAACGTGCCGCCAACGGCGATTCGGCGGCGGCGCTGGGGACGGCCGGTTTGTTTGGGATTTACGCCCTGGGGTTCGGCGGACTTTTCGCGCTTCGAGTACGCGCGCAATTCACCGGTGAAGATCTGGGAGAAAGTGCCGCGCCGGTACGCCAAAAACCCCTTGCGAAACATGTTCCGGTTCCTCTGTCGCCGAGAGGCGCGGTCGCCGGACAGGAGTCCGGGCCCATCTCAGGAATCGTAAGCGCGCCCGTAGCCGCCATTTTCGTCAAGGAGATTCGATATTTTTACCGAAACACGATGCAGATGATGAACGCTTTCATGCCGCTGATTCTGATCGCGTTCTTCAGCATGACGACGTCCATGCCGAGGCGGCAGAGCGGACTTTCCTTCTTTGGAAGATTTGGCGGCAATTTCGCATATCCCGCCTCGGTCGTCTACATCCTGTTGCTGATGATGAATTTTTGCCCCAATAACCTGGCCTACGAAGGCCGGGGCGTGGAGAGATTGTTCCTCGCTCCAGTGAAATTTGGCGACGTAATGCTGGCCAAGAATCTGTTTCACGGCGGACTCCTGGTCTTGGAAGCGCTCCTGGCATTGGTTCTGGTAACAGCAACGGGACATCCCCCAAGTCTGCTCATTCTTCTTGCGACTTGGGCGGCGCTTCTGTTCGCCGCGTTGATTCATTTGGGAGTGGGGAACTGGCTTTCCCTTCAATTCCCTCGGAAATTTGAATTCGGTGTGAGGCGGCAGCGTCCGTCGGGATTAACGACGCTCATTTCTTTTGGATTGTTTTTCGTGGAGATGGGAGTGATCTCCGGCGCAGCCTTGCTCTGCAATTGGCTCGCGCGGTTCTGGCTGCTGCCTCTTGTTTACCTCGCCTTGAGCGCGGCCGCTTTGGTGGTCTACCGGGTCATCCTCGAAGGGACCACGCGCCAGGCGGACATGCAGCGCGATGCTTTGCTGGAGGCGCTTTCGCGCTAGGCCATCCGCTCTTCCGAAATCGCTCGGAGGTGGGCATGCGTGGACGAATTGAGCGCATGAAAAGTTCACTGGATCTCACATCGTCGAGAGAGGACTGCCAAGGGAAATTGCAACTAACGAAGTGTTATCGCATGCTAACTAACGATGAAAACAATGCGCGATTTGGCGCTATCTCGATCCCATGCTGCTTCCACATCGGCCAAGGGCACAAGTTCCGTTTTAATTTTCAGCTTGGCGGGGATGACGGCCTGGATCACGCCATGAATCGCGCCGACCAGGCCCTCGAATCCAATGCTTCCGATTCCGCTTCCCATCAATACCAGCGCCGATGAGCGAAGCGCCGCACTCGGCAAAGTAATGTTACCTCCGCTCGATGCGCCGATCTGAACGAAGCGGATGGGCACCTCATCCTCGCCTGCCTTTGCGGCAGCGACAATCAGAACTTCGGCGCTCTGTCCCCAGAGGTAGTCGAGAACCACATCGACGCCTTCGCCGCCAAACTGTTCCATGAAAGCCGTCTCCAAATCTTCGGGGGACTGGAGGAGTGAAATGGTTGCGTCCGCGCCAAGGGCCTTCACTTGTTCCAGTGCCGCGAGGTCGCGTCCGGTCGCGATGACCCTCTTCGCTCCCAGGTATTTGGCAATCTGTATGGCCAGTCGTCCCGCCGCTCCGGTGGCTCCGTTGATCAGCACGTTCTCCCCGGCAACGAGATGGGCGCGCTCCTTGAACGCGGCCCACGAGGACATGCCTGGAATCGCTATCGCAGCGGCGGTCGCGTCATCGACATCATCCGGCAGAGGAATGCACTGCTGCCGCCTCACTGCGACTTTTTCAGCCATGCCGCCGAAGGGAGCTTTGGGCATAACGAAATAGATGCGGCGGCCCTCCTGCGTACGGCCAACACCGTCCATCCCCACGACAGCAGGAAGACTGCCGGGAGTGGTGTAGTGCGAACCCGAAGCGCGACTTTTTGTGACATGGCTCAATGCCGACGCCGTGACGGTAATCAACTCTTCTCCTGCCCTGGGCGCCGGATCGTCAAAGTCACCAAATATCGGTGTCTTGCCCGATTCCCTCACAATGGCGGCTTTCATCTGAATTTCACCTCCCCTGTTCGCTTGCGAGCGGTGGACCGTGGTTGTCTCTAGACACGATGTTCCGCTAATCTAATACGTTTACGGCTCTCACTTAATTTCCTCTTTTTTTGCTCGCCCGGGATTGCTCCGGCGAGACTCGCACCCCTTGCGAAGTCTCCCTTGTTTAACAGGTTGCGGAAAAAGGGCCCAACGCTTTTTGTCATTCCTCGCTTCGCTCGGAATGACAAAATGAACTTCTTTTTCCGCACCCTGTTAATACTGATTTTTCTGAACTTTAACACCGTTCGACTTTCGACGCGCACCAGGTTGTTCGCCGCCAACGAGTCCCCTATACTCGGCGTCTAAGTCTTCGAGGCTCTCGAACAGATGCGTAACAGCGAAGCGCAGAAATACGCGCGGTGGTCGCTTGCGGCGGCGGGACTGCTGGCCGTGGTTGTGGCGGGGGTGTATGCCCGGAATATTTGGGTGGCGCGCCAGGCGGAGAAGAAGGCGCCGCCTGCCGTGCCGCCGACGATCGAGCAACTTTCGAACGAGTTTTCGTATTCCAAAGTCGAGGGGCAGAGAACGATATATACCGTGAAGGCGTCCCGGACGACGGAATTCAAGGAGGGCAGCCGGAATCTCCTCGAAGACGTCGCCATCGTCGTGTACGGGAAAAAAGGCGAGCGCAACGACACTCTCGTCACCAAAGCTTGCGATTTCATTTCGAATACCGGGAAGATCAGTTGCGCCGGGGAAGTTCAAATCAGACTGCAGGCCGCAGGCGTTCCGCAAGCGAGCGCCAATGCCATCCTGGTCACGACTTCAGCCGTGACGTTTGACCGGGATTCCGGCGAGGCGCGGACGGACAAACCGGTCACGTTCCGCTGGCCGGCGGGAGAGGGCCGCGCCGTGGGCGTGAGCTACGATTCGAACAGTGGGACCCTCCGATTGCATCAGGGCGTCGAATTGAATCTTTCTTTTTCGACATCCAATCCTTCTGAAAAAACCGAGGCAACGGACGAAAAGCTTGTTCGCGTAGCGGGCAACAACATGTCATTCGAGCGCGAGAAGCGATTAGTGGTAGTGGATGGGGATGTCCATGCGCAGCAGACGACGCTGGAGCTAACGGCGGATAAATTGCTGCTGGAGCTTGACGATACATTCCAAGCGAGGCGCTTTGTCGCCAGCGGCCATCCGCAATTGCACGATCTGAGTCCTCAAGGGCCGCTTGCCCTCAGCGCCGACGAAATCAACTCGGGACTCAGGCCGGACGGTTCGATCGAGACTATCGTGGCAACGGGAAACGTTCACGGCACGCGCAACACTCCTGTCGGCGGGGACGGAATCGATGCCGGGCGCATTCAGGTGGACCTCGTTTCATCTGACAACACGCCTCGCCTGCTGACAGCGAGCAACGGCGTCACGCTGACCTCCACGAGCGCCTCTTTCAACGGGGGAGCACGTCACGTCGAAAGCGACGCTCTTGAAATCCACTTTTCAAACGATTCCCGCCCGGGACAGACACTCGTGGAAAGCGTGAACACGCTCGCTCCGGCGCGCGTCGATTGGCAGAACGTGGCCCTCGTGAACGGCAAGTCTGTTCCGCAATCGACGCGGATGGCGGGCAAGCAGATGAATCTGAAATTCGATGCGCAGAACCAGTTGCAACAGCTGGTGGGCGCCGGCGGAGTGGAAGTGACGCGCAAACTTGGTGACGCGCCCGACGAGATCACGTCATCGCGCGAACTCGCGGCGAAATTTGACGGTATGGGCCAATGGACAACGATCGACCAAACTGGGACTGTCCATTTCCGTGATGGGCAGCGCACGGGTCAGGGAGACCGCGCCCACCTGGATCGCGCCAGCAATATTGTCACGCTGGATGGCTCCGTGATCCTTGCGGATGCGACGACGCGGACCACGGCGCAATCGGCGTCCTTCGTGCAAGGGGCGAATACATTGCGTGCCGACGGTCATGTGCTGACCACGGATTTGCACCCCACGGCGGAGAGTATTTCCAATCTCGCGCAGGAGCCTGCGCACGTTTCGGCCGAACATCTCGTCGCGGACACGGCGCGAGGGCATGCGGTGTACTCCGGAAAAGGAAGGTTGTGGCAGGGACCGTCGGTGATCGAGGGAGACACAATCGAATTGGACAGTCCGACGCACATTCTGGTGGCGAAGGGAAAAGTGCGCGGAGTATTCCCTCAGGCGGCGTGGAATCCGAAGCCGGGAGAGGCGCCACGGCCATCTTCGAGCAAACCGGCAAGACCGCCATCGAACAGGGCATCGGCGGGCCAAGCGGCGCATCCTGGCACGCAGCTGGGGCATGTCAGCGGAGGATTGCTCACATATTGGGAGACGGAGTCGCGCGCTCGAATCGAACAGGACGCGAGGGTCGATTCAGAGCAAGGCTCCATCCAAGCCAACCAAATCGATCTCTATTTTTCCGACGCGGGTGCCGCAAGCAGCACCAAACAATTGTCGCGTTCCGTGGCGAGCGGAGACGTGACCGTCCGCCAGGAAGACCGCCGCGGGACCTCGGACCGGGCCGAATACACGGCTTCGGAAGGCAAGTTTGTTCTTTCGGAAGGTAAACCAACTCTATATAGCTCAACTGGCGACACCACCACGGGGCGTCAATTGACCTTCTATTTTGCTGATGATAGGATCGTTGTAGATTCGGCGGATGGCTCGAAAACAGTGACGCTTCACCAGGTCGAGAAATGATGTGGCATGCTCAAGCTCCAGGCCGTCGAACTCAGCAAGTCCTATCGTGGGCGAAAAGTAGTAGACGACCTCAACCTGGAGATCAGCCAAGGTGAAGTGGTAGGGCTTCTGGGGCCTAACGGCGCTGGGAAGACAACGACGTTCTATATCCTGGTAGGTTTAGCCCGGCCGGATTCCGGGCGCGTCCTGCTGAACGGGGACGACATTACCGACCTCCCCATGTACCTCCGGGCCCGCAGTGGGATCAGTTATTTGCCGCAAGAACCTTCGGTTTTCCGGCAGCTTACGGTCGAAGAGAACCTGATTGCGGTCCTGGAAACGCTGCCTCTGACTTCAGAGCAACAGCGGGACCGGCTAGAGGAGCTATTGGCGCAAATGAAGCTGGAAACGGTGCGATCCAACGGGGCGTACACGCTGTCGGGAGGCGAGCGGCGGCGGCTGGAGATTGCCAGGTCCCTCGTGTTGGAGCCTGCCTTCATTCTGCTGGACGAACCCTTTTCGGGGATCGACCCCTTGACCGTTGTGGATATCCAGAAAATTATCAGCGAATTGAGCCGCGAAGGAATCGGCGTCCTGGTCACCGACCACCAGGTGCGCGAGACCTTGAGCGTCACCAATCGCGCCTACATCGTCCAAAACGGCAAAGTGCTTGCCGCCGGGACGCCGGATGACCTGAGCGGCAACGCCGAGGTCCGCCGTGTTTATCTTGGAGATCATTTCCGTTTGAATTGAACGCTTATGAGCTGGCTCCAGCCAAAACTTCACTTACGGGTCGCGCAGAAGCAGATCCTTACACCTGGCCTGGTCCAGATGGTGAGCGTGCTGGCGCTGAACCGTCTTGAGCTCCGGGAGATGATCAATCAGGAAATGATCGAGAACCCGGTTCTCGAAGAATTATCCGAAGAAAGCGTTACCCCCGAAGACTACAGCGACGAAACCTTCCTGAAAGCGGAAACCGAAAAAATTCCCGAGGTCGAGCCACCCAGTCCCTTCGAGGATTTCGATGTCGCCTCGTTTTTCAATCAATACCTCGATAGCGGCGGCGGCAATCCGGAGCGCGGAGAGACTGAAACCATTGAGCGGCCGTCGTTTGACAAGTTCCTTTCCTCGGCGCAGGGGCTTACCGAACATCTCGCATGGCAAATGAGCGTGACGGTTTGCAACGACGTGGTGCGCGAGATCGCCGAAGCGATCATCGGCAACCTCGATGAGAACGGTTACCTGAGCGCCTCGCTCGAGGAAATTTCGCAAAACGGAAAGTACTCGATGGAAGACGTCGAGGAAGCCCTGGCGGTGGTTCAGGAATTCGATCCGCTGGGCGTGGCTGCCCGCAACTTGCGCGAATGCCTATTGACGCAGCTTCGCACGCTGGATGGGCAAAACGCGCTGGCGATGCAGATTGTTTCGGAATGTTTGCCGAAGCGGCCCTTGGTGGCGAGCGAGGCCGAGGAGCTGAATCCGGAGACGCCTCTGGCGCGGCTCTTGCAGGCGAACCAGTTGAAGGAAATTGCGCGCGCGTTGAACCGTCCCGTGGAGCTCGTGAAGCGCGCGGTGGACGTGATCAAGAAACTCGATCCGCGCCCCGGGCTGCGCTACAACAAGACGCAGCCGCGCCTCGTCGAGCCGGATGTGTATTTCCGCAAAGTGGACGATCAGTGGCAAGTATTCATGAACGATGATGACGTGCCGCAACTGAGGCTTTCGCCCGTGTACCGCAGACTGCTCGCCCGCGACGCGGCCGACCGCGAAGTCCGCAATTACGTGAAGGAACGCGTGACCGCGGCGATGCAATTGATGAAAAGCATCGAGCAGCGCAAGCACACCATCCTGCGAGTCTGCCAGATCATCATTCAGCGGCAATTTGAATACCTGGATCACGGCGCCGACCACCTGAAGCCCATGATGATCAAGGAAGTCGCCGAGGAAGTCGGCGTGCATCCGTCCACGGTCAGCCGGGCCGTCTCGAGCAAGTACGCGCACACGCCGCAGGGAGTTTTGGAGCTGCGGTCGTTCTTTTCGGAATCGGTCAACGGCCCGGAAGGCAGCAACATGTCGCTGCAGACATTGAAGCGCCTCGTGAAAAAAATGATCGACGAAGAAGACACCGCCCACCCGCTTACCGACGACCTGATCGCCAAGAAGCTCGACGATGCCGGAATCCACGTCACCCGGCGCACCGTAGCAAAATACAGAGAAGACCTCCGCATTCCCAGCACCCACCAACGCCGGGTCAAGGCGTAGGCCGGTCCGCGTGAAGCGCCGCAACGCGCGCGACGCCCGGCAACTGGTGATTCTCACCGGCCTCAGCGGCTCGGGCAAGAGCACCGTTCTCAAAACCTTCGAGGATCTCGGCTTTTACTGCGTTGACAATCTTCCCGTCGCGCTGATTCCCACGTTCAGTGAATTGCACATGCAGGCCGGCGGAGAAATTCAGCGCGCGGCGCTGCTGGTGGATGCGCGCGAGGGCGGCCAGCTGGAAAAATTGCCCGCGATCCTGCGGCAGTTGCGCGGCGAAAATCCCGCGACGCTCGTGTTCATCGAAGCGAGTGAAGACGCTTTGCTGCGGCGGTTCAGCGAGACGCGGCGGCCGCATCCGCTCGGGCATGACCGTCCCGTGCTGGAGGGATTGCGCCGCGAGCGCGTGCTGATGGAGCCGATCCGCAAGCTCGCCGACGTGGTCCTCGACACGACAAAATTCAACGTTCACGAATTGCGGCAATTCATCATCCGCCGCTTCCAAAAAACGGACCGCCGTCCGATGATGGTTTCGCTGGTGAGCTTCGGATACAGGTACGGGATTCCAGCCGACGCCGATCTCGTCTTTGACGTGCGCTTTCTGCCAAATCCGCACTTTATTCCGAAGCTGCGCAAATATTCGGGGCGCGATCCGCGCGTCGCACGTTACATCCGGTCGTTTCCGCAAACCGGGGAATTTTTGCGGCGCGTCGAAGGCTTGCTGGTTTATTTGATCCCGCATTACATCCGGGAAGGGAAAAGCTATCTGACGATTGCTTTTGGCTGCACGGGCGGGCGGCACCGTTCGGTAATGCTGGCGGAAGCAGTGCGCAAGACGTTACACAAAAAGGGATATGCTTCCAAAGTTGTGCATCGCGACCTGGCGAAGTAGGGAAGTGTTGTAGCGCCCGCCTTCAGGCGGGCATGTGCTTGAATCCACCGTGCTCGCATGAAGGCGAGCGCTACACAGGAACCATCGGCGCAGCATCCAGTTCAGGGCAACAGCGTGGCGCGGCGGCTTGACAAAAGCGTGGGCGATTCGTAGCGTACCAAAGCCTGCGGCATTCGTTCGTCTCACAGGGGATCAGCAATTTCTTTGACGAAGCGGGAAGAATTCGGCCGGTTATTGCGGTACGCCATGCCGTACAAAATACGGCTTGCGATGGGGGTCGTGTGTCTTTCCGTGGTCGGGTTGTCGGAGGGGCTGATCGCCCTGATGATCACTCCCATTTTTGACCGCGTGCTCAATCCCACCGCTCCCGATTCCAGACTCCTCTTGATCAAGAATCCGCTCACCCACCAGGCGATTTATTTGAACTCCTTTCTGCCCTCCCGGATTCACAGCGTCGGAACTCTGTTTGCGATTGCCATCCTCACCGTTTTCATCGGCAAGGGGCTCGCGGAATTCCTTGGCAACGTGCTGGTGCAATACGCGGGAATTGCGGGCGTCACCGACCTGAGGAATCAGGTCTATGCCAAGGTCATCCGGCAGCCCATCGGCTTCTTCCAGGACCAGCAGACCGGGCGCTTGTTGTCCACGGTCATCAACGACGTCGAACGCGTCCGGAACGCGTTTTCCGAGCATCTGGCGCTCGCTTTCCGGCACATTTTCACGCTGTTTTTTCTGCTCGCCGTGCTGCTCGCGACCAGCTGGAAGATGACGCTCGGCTCGATTGTGCTCCTTCCGATTGTGGTCTGGCCGGTCAGGACGCTAGGGCAAACGCATCCGGCGCTCCACGGAGAAAATTCAGGCGGGGATTGGCGAGCTGTCGCAGATTTTGGAAGAAACGGTCAGCGGCAATCGGGTCGTGAAGGCTTTCGGGATGGAGGATTTCGAGATCGGAAAGTTTCGCGCCTCGGCGGGCACGATTGCTGCGCGAGAACATGCGCTGGATCTCGCGCGCAGTGGCCACCTCCCCGCTCATGGATTTGCTGGGCGCGGTCGTGATCGTGCTGGTGTTGATGTACGCGCGCGTGCAGATCAAGATGGGCGCGATGACCGCGGGGATTTTCGTCACGTTTGTCTACGCGCTGTTCAAGTCTTACGAACCAGTGAAGGGTTTGGGCACGGTGTATCAGCAATTCGAATTGGCGTTCGGAGCGACCGCCAAGGTATTCGAATACATTGGCCGGCCGGGAGAGCCGGAGGCGGAACCAGGGATGCCTGCGCTGCCTCCCTTTTCGCGAAGCGTGGAATTCGATCGAGTGAGCTTTGGATACGATCCGGAGCTGCCCATCCTGCGCGATATTTCCCTGGAAGCGCGCGCCGGCGAAGTGATCGCGATTGTCGGATCGAGTGGAGCGGGCAAAACGACGCTCGTGAATCTCTTGCCGCGATTTTACCCTGTCACGTCGGGCTGCCTGCGCATCGATGGCGTGGACGTGCGCGAAGTGACGCTGCGGTCCTTGCGGGAACAGATGGCCATCGTGACGCAGGAAACCATTCTGTTTAACGACACGGTCTGGAACAATATCTGCTACGGGCGGCCGGGACTTCCAAAAGATCGCGTGGAGGCCGCGGCAAAGGCGGCGCTGGCGCATGATTTCATTCTGGAATTGCCGCAGGGCTATCAGACGATGCTGGGCGACCGCGGGCAGCGCCTCAGCGGCGGGCAGCGGCAGCGCATCGCCATCGCCCGGGCGATCCTGAAGGATTCGCCCATCCTGATTCTGGATGAGGCCACGTCCGAGCTCGATTCCGAGTCGGAAATGCTGGTGCAGCGCGCGCTTTCGAACCTGATGATGGACCGCACCTCGTTCGTCATCGCGCACCGGCTCTCGACGATCCGGCGCGCCGACAAAATCATCGTCATCGAGGACGGCACGATCGCGGAAACGGGCACGCACCAGGAACTCCTTGCGCGGGGCGGAACCTACGCGCGCCTTTACGAAATGCAGTTCGCGGACGTGGATGACGCGGCGACGCCCGCGCCAAAGGCGGATCGATGAAAGCCACTGCGGCACCCACCGGAATTTATTCGATGACCGGCTTCGCGCAGGCCCGCGCCGAGCGCGATGGAAGCTCCGTGCGCATCAACCTGCGAAGCGTGAACCACCGGTTCCTGGACCTTCATCTGCGGATGCCGGATGGGTTTGAAGTGTTCGAATCGCGCATCCGGCAAGCCATTCGAAACCGTTTGAAGCGCGGCCACGTGGACGTGAACATTTACTACGAGCAGGGTGCGGCAGGCACAGTGGAAGTCAATCACGACCTGGTCGAGTCCTACATGAAGGCCGTGGAGCGGCTGCGGCAGGAATTCGGCGTAAAAAGCGAGCCGGACCTGGTCGGGCTCTTCCGGCTTCCGGGCGTGGTCGCGGCGCCGGGAGCGGCCAGCGAGCTGCAGAGCGAGGAAATGCAAGAGAAGCTGGGCGAGCAAGTGGAAGGCTGCCTGGAGCAAGCGCTGAATAAGCTGGAGGGCATGCGCCGTTCCGAAGGGCAGGCGCTGACCGTGGAGATGCAAGGAATCCTGGGGCAGATTGCGGGAAGGACGGCGGAAATCGAGACGCTCACGGAGCGCGTGCGTCCCGCCATCGCGCGACGCCTGGCGGAACGGCTGGAAGAGCTTTTGAAGGGCGTGCAGATCGATCCCATTCGCCTCGCGCAAGAGGCTGCGCTGCTGGCTGAGCGCAGCGACGTCAGCGAGGAACTGGCCCGGTTGCGCAGCCACGTCGAACAATTCCGGAAATTGCTGGCCGGCGCGGGCGAGGCGGGGAAAAAACTCGATTTTCTTTTGCAGGAGATGCAGCGGGAAGCGAACACATTGCTTTCCAAGACGCCGGGCGTGGAGTCCGAGGGCCTGGCAATCACGGGCCTGGCGCTGGAAGTGAAATCCGATATCGAGAAACTGCGGGAACAGGCGCAGAACGTGGAATGACGCTGGCACAGGCACAGCAGCCTCTGGTGTTCATCGTGTCCGGACCTTCGGGGTCGGGAAAATCCACGCTGGTGCAAAAAATGCTGGAAGTGCCGGGCACGATGTTTTCGGTATCGTGCACAACCCGGCCGGCCCGTGCCACGGAAAGCGCCGGAAAATGGTATGATTTTATTTCCGAAGAGGAATTCGATCGCAGGGTTCGCGCCGGGGAGTTCCTGGAACACGCGCGCGTTTTCGGAAAGCACCGGTACGGCACGCCTCGCAAGTGGCTCGATGAGGCGCAGCGCAAGGGGCTGGACCTGGTGCTCGAAATTGACGTGCAGGGCGCCGAACAGGTAAAACAAAAGCTGCCCCACGCGGTCGCCATCTTCATTCTTCCGCCGGCGAAGGAAGAACTGGAACGGCGGTTGCGGGCGCGAGGGCAAGACCCGGAAGAGGCCATTCAACGAAGGCTGGAACGGGCCCGGCAGGAAATGCAGCGTTACACGGAGTATGATTTTCTAGTGGTGAATGACGATGTGGAGCGGGCCGGACGCGAAATCCAGGCGATCACGGTGGCCGCGCGGTGTCTTCGCAGTTGCTTGAGCGAGCGCGCACGCAAGATTCTGGAATCTTTTGGAGGATAACGATCTCATGACGGCCGAGAGTCAGGCACCGGATAGCAAGTTTGCATTTGTGGTGGTGGCGGCGCGAAGAGCGAGGCAGTTGATGCTCGGAGCGTCTCCACTGGTGGCGAATCCGCGCTCGCACAAGTCCACTCGCGTGGCGATTGAGGAGCTGGTCGCGGGCGTGCTCGAATATCAGTTGCCTGAAATCCCGGGCGACTTGTTGGACAAGGATGGGAAGCGGCGCAAGGAATAGCGCCGCGAAACTTATATGCGCGTGGCACTCGGTGTTTCCGGCGGAGTGGCCGCTTACAAGGCGGCGGAACTGGTGCGCAAACTCCAGCAGGAAGGCATCGACGTGCAAGTGGTGATGACCAAAAGCGCGCAGGAATTCATCACGCCTCTCACGTTTGCCGCGCTCACCGGACAAAAAGTAATCACCGAAATGTTTGGCGAGGAATCCGCGGGCGCGAATGTGGAAAGCGCCATCGAGCATATCGCCGTGGCCCAGCGGATCGACCTGCTGGTCGTGGCTCCGGCGACGGCGAACGTGATCGCGAAAATGGCTCGCGGCGTCGCGGATGATTTTTTGACCACGCTGTATCTGGCGACGACCGCGCCCGTGATTGTCGCTCCCGCCATGAACGTCAACATGTGGGAGCACGCGGCGACGCAGGAGAATGTCGAAATGCTGCGTGCGCGCGGCGTTCAAGTCGTTGCGCCGGAGGAAGGGTATCTCGCGTGTGGAATGACCGGCGCGGGACGCCTGGCCAGCGTGGAAGCTATCGCTCAGGCAGTGCGCACCCGGCTGGGAATCGAACATGATTTACAGGAAGAGACGGTGATCGTTACTGCCGGCCCTACTTGCGAAGACTTGGACCCGGTGCGATTTCTGACTAACCGTTCTTCGGGCAAGATGGGCTACGCGTTGGCGCAAGCCGCGTCGCGGCGTGGGGCGAGCGTGATCTTGATCAGCGGGCCGACGCGGCTCGATCCGCCGCAGGGCGTTCAATTTGTTTCCGTGCGCAATACCGAGCAGATGCACCGCGCGGTGCTCGAGCATTTCCCGCGAGCGACCGCGCTGATTATGGCGGCGGCGGTGGCGGATTACCGGCCTGTGGCGCCGCAGACGAAAAAAATGAAGCGCGGGAACGGCCGGCTGAATTTGGAGCTTGAACCGACGCTGGATATTCTCGCCGACGTGGCGCGCGGCAAGGGGGATCGCGCGATTATCGGTTTTGCCGCGGAGACGGAGAACGTCGCTGCGCATGCGCGGGGCAAGCTGGAATCCAAGCAAGCCGATTTGATTGTCGCCAATGACGTGACGGCTGAGGGCGCGGGATTCGATCACGACACGAACGTCATTACGCTGTATTTCCGCGACGGAAGCGAAAAAGCGTTTCGCGCGCATGCCGAAGATTGACGCGGCGCACCGCATCCTCGATCAGTTGCGCGGCCTGCGGCAACCGATGGGGCAAACCATAGGACAAACGGGCGCGACGCAGCGCGCGCGCTGACCTGCCGATGGATTCCTCTTCCACGCAAACTCCACGCGAAAAACTGGAAGCCTGGCTTCGTTACTACGATGATTTGAATCTCGGTGCGTTTTACACCGACCGGAGAACCATGGGAAAACGCCCGATCAAACGAGCGGCGGAAGAAACGCCTGCCGCGTTGCCTGTCATGCGGCCGGCGATTGCCATCGCGCCTGCGAAGACAGCTCCGCCTGTTTCCGTGCTTCCCATTGTGAATGCGCCGTCCCTGTTTGAGGCCATCGACCGCGTGGAGAACGATACGCTGGAACGGATCCGCGAAGACCTCGGCGAATGCACGCGTTGCCGACTGCACCTGCAGCGAAACAAAATTGTTTTCGGTGCAGGGAATCCGCGCGCCGAACTCGTGTTTGTCGGGGAAGGCCCCGGACATGATGAAGATGTGCAAGGGCTGCCGTTTGTGGGCCGCGCCGGAAAACTTCTGACGCAGATGATCGAGGCGATGGGCCTCACGCGCGAGCAGGTTTACATCTGCAACGTCGTGAAATGCCGGCCGCCGGAAAACCGGAAGCCCGAGGATGACGAGGTTGCGACTTGCTCGCCCTATTTGTACCGCCAGCTGGACGTGATCGCGCCGAAGGCGATTGTCTGCCTGGGCTTGACCGCAGCGCAGGCGCTCTTGAAAACCAAGGATTCGATTTCGCGATTTCGCGGCGACCTGGTTTGATTATCGGAGCACGAAGCTGCTGGCCACGTATCACCCGGCCTACTTGCTGCGCAACCCAAATGCGAAGGGCGAAGTCTGGAAGGATTTGCAAAAAGTGATGGCGCTTCTCGGCTTGCAGCCGAAGAAAGCTTCGCGGTGATTTTGTAGCGCCGGCGTCCCGCCGGCGATTTGTCGGACGCCGCGACAGCCGAAAAATGCCGGCGAGACGCCGGCGCTACGAAATTCGCCCGCCGTCAGAAACCTGCCTGGCAATGCCCACTTGAGTTTCTGCTGCTACACTACTTCTCCGACATGTCCTCCACTTATTGCGAAGTCGCGCTGCCGGTTCCGCTGCGCTCGCTGTTCACGTATGAGATTCCGGAGCGCCTGGCCGGATCGGTCTGCGCGGGCAGCCGCGTGCTCGTTCCGTTCCGCAATCGCGCGATGACGGGAGTGGTTGTGGAGGCGTCTGTGCGGCGGCCCGATCCCGCGCGCGTAAAAAATGTAAGGGAAATTGTCGAAGTGCTCGATGCGATTCCGGCGCTGCCGCCGAAGCTTGTGGAACTGGGGCGCTGGGTGGGCGGCTACTATGTGGCGCCGCTGGGGGAAGTTTTTCGCGCGATGCTGCCGCCGCAGGTCGATCTGCGACACGAGCGCGAATTTCTGATGACCGATGCGGGGCGCGCGCGCCGCGCTGAACTGGACGCAGCGGGGAATCGCAGCGAATCCGAAGTTGCGGAGCTGGCGCTGCTCTCGCTCATGGAAATCGAGGGGCGGCCGGTGCGCGCGGACCGTCTGCGCAAGCTGCCCGGCGGCGAAGCGGCGGCGGAGCGCCTGCAGCGGCGCAGGCAGCTTGAAGCGCGCGAGGTCGCGGTGCGGCGCGAGGCGCGCGTACAGAAAATCGTCGCGTGGAACTCAGACCATTCTGAGCATTCACCAAAGGGCGATGCGAGCGTCTCTCTTCCCGAAAAAGAAGCGCGCGTCTTTCATGTTCTGGCGGAGGAACGCGGCCCCTTGCCGCTGCCTCAACTCGCAAAACTCGCCAAAGTATCGCGGCCACTCGTCGACCGGATGATCCGGCAGGACAAAACTGAAATGCTGGGAAGAACCGCTCACCATCGAAGAAAATTTGTTCGATGCGGATTTCACGCCGCCTTCCAATATTTTGAATGAGGATCAGGAACGCGAATTGAGAGTCATTCGCGGCTGGATCGAGACGGGTGTTTTTACCGCGGGACTTCTCTATGGCGTCACCGGCAGCGGAAAAACGGAAGTGTATCTCAACGCCGTAGAGGCCACGCTTGCGCGAAACAAGAGCGCGCTGATTCTGGTTCCGGAGATCGCGCTGACGCTTTGGTGCGGAAGGTTATTTCGGGCGCGGTTCGGGGCGGGCGTCGCGGTGCTGCACAGCGCGCTGCCGGAAGTGGAACGCGCGCGCGAGTGGTGGCGCGTGCGGCGCGGCGAGGCGCGCGTCGTGGTGGGAACGCGCTCGGCCGTTTTCGCGCCGGTCGAAAATCTTGGGCTGATCGTGGTCGATGAGGAGCAGGAAGCGAGTTACAAGCAGGAAGAAACGCCGCGCTATCACGGCCGGGACGTGGCCGTGGTGCGAGCAAAACTCGAAGGGGCGGTCGTGCTACTCGGGTCCGCGACGCCCTCGCTTGAAAGTTTTCAAAATGCGCGCTCAGGAAAATACCAACTTCTTCAGCTGGATTCGCGGGTGGAGAACCGGCCGCTCGCGCCGGTGGAGATCGTCGACCTGCGCGAGGATTTCAAGGCCACGCATCGTGCCGGGCCAATCTCGTCGAAACTCAGCGAAGCCATCGCCGCGCGCCTCGCTGAGGGAACGCAATCGCTGATCCTCATCAATCGCCGCGGGTATTCGTGGTTCGTGATTTGCCGGTCGTGCGGCGCGGGCGTGCAGTGCGAAAACTGCAGCATTTCGCTGACCTATCACAAGCAGCGCCAGCGGCTCGAATGCCACTACTGTGGATTCTCGAGGCGCGTGCCGGAGAGCTGCCCGAAGTGCAATTCCGAGCACGTCTATTTCTTCGGCGCCGGCGCGGAACAGCTCGAAGAAAAACTGCGCGAGAAATTTCCCGCCGCGAAGGTCGCGCGGCTGGACCGGGATTCCGTGCGCACCAAGCAGGCGTACCAGCAGGTGCTCGGCGACTTCGCAACTGGGAAAATCGATATCCTGGTGGGCACGCAAATGGTAGCGAAAGGGCACGATTTTCAGCGGGTCACGCTCGTCGGAGTGGTTTCCGCGGACACGCAACTCAGCCTGCCGGATTTCCGCGCCGCCGAGCGCACGTTTCAATTGCTGACGCAAGTCGCGGGCCGCGCCGGCCGCGGCGACCTGCCCGGGGAAGTGCTCGTCGAGACGTATTATCCGGAGCACTACGCGATTCAACTGGCCGCGCGGCAGGACTACCTCACTTTTTTTGAAAAGGAGGTGCAATTCCGGCGTCTGCTGCACTATCCGCCGTTCACGGCGCTGGCGAGCATTTTGGTGCGCGACACAAAAATTGAGAACGCCATCCGGTGGTCGCGCCAGCTTTCCGCGTTTCTGGCTCCTCAGGAAGTCGCGCGGCGTGAAAGTGCTGGGGCCGGCCGCGGCGCCGCTTGCGCGGCTGAAGCGCGAGTATCGCTTTCAATTTTTGCTAAAGGCGCCGAAGCGCGCGCAGCTCACGCGTGCCGTTTCGGAATTGCTGGCCTTCAGTGAAGAAAAAGAAATTCCGCAGAAAGCGGTCCTCGTGGATGTGGATCCGCTGAGTTTGTTTTAGGTTTTGAGTAGCACAGACTTCAGTCTGTGGATTTTCCGCTGCGTCACCGAGCAGAAAACCCACAGACTGAAGCCTGTGCCACTTAAAGGCGAATCAATTGCCGCGGATCATGACCGGCATGGGCATGAAACACAGAATGAACATGAGGACGGCGACGGCGGCCCAGACGAGCCGTGTGCGATCGAGCTTCTCCCAGCGATTGAGCAGCGGCGGGTGACGGAAGCCAATCGCCAGCAGCAAGACGGACCACAAGATCCATCCATTCCAAAAAAACAGGCCGAGAGGGATCAAGAGCAGCGCGACGGCCAGCGTAATTTTCCGGTGATACTTGCTGGCCACGGAATAGAGGATGTGCCCGCCGTCCAGTTGTCCGCCCGGGAGCAGGTTCAGCGCCGTCGCGAATAAACCAACCCATGCCGCGCGCCCCACGGGATGCATCAGCAAATCTCCCGGTGCAACGCCGGGCCGCAGCACGGCGACGAGCAGGCGCATCACGAGCGGCTGCCCGAAGACAATGGAAGAATGCGCGTCCGATAATGGAACGACCCGCGAATAAAAAATGGCAATCGCCAGCGCCGGGACCGCAAACAGAAATCCAACCACGGGTCCCGCGAGGCCCACGTCAAATAGAGCCTTGCGATTGTAAATCGGGGAGCGAATGCGGATGAACGCGCCAAGCGTCCCGATCAGAGTCGGCGCAGGAAGGAAATAGGGGTAGCTCGCGGAAATCCCGTAATAGCGGCACGCGAAAAAATGCCCCAATTCATGCGCCAGCAAAATGCCGATCAGCGTGAAGGCAAAAGGGACGCCGGCGAGCAAGAGTTGGGGGTGCGCCAGCAAGGACGCATACGTGGAAAAGAGCGCATCAAAATCAGGGGATTGCCCGGACGCGTAGGAGGATGCGTATTGCGCTCCGACCGCCAGCGTGGAAATCAAGGTCAACACGAAAAGCAGAATGGCAATTGCTGAGCGATCTCCGCTGCTTGCGAGCCTCCAGATTTTCCCAGTAGGGATTGGGAGGCAGATCCCAGGCGAGCACGTCCGGAGAGAGAGTTTCCGCGGGGGTGGATTCAAATTCGCTTCGGTCAGTCATAAGATATTTGATGCGCCAGCCAAGGTAACGGGTCAAGGTGGATTTGCCAAAGTGCCAGCGTAGGCTGCGTAACCCACGCCGCCGGCTTAACGGGCTGCGGAAAAACGACCCAACGCTTTTTGTCATTCCGAGCGAAGCGAGGAATCTCTCTTTCTTTTCATGGGGCCAAATCGAAGAGAGCTTCCTCGCTTCGCTCGGAATGACAAAATAAACTGCTTTTTCCGCAGCCTGTTAAGGCGCTCCATCCATTCTGGAGCAAGATTTGGAATCCTACGCCGGAATTTTCAGCAGCTTGCGCATCGTCCCGCCGAGAATCGCCTCGCGATCGCTGTCGCTCAGCCCGGGTGCGTCCAGGACCTTATCGACCGGGTGAACCTCCCACGCGAACGGATAATCGCTGCCCAGGCCGAGTTGGCTCGCCCCACAGACGGCAATCAGGTGGCGCAGACCTTCGGGCGTAAAAACCATGGCGTCGAAGTAGAGCTGCTTCAGGTACTCGCTCGGTTTTTTTTGAATGGCCTTCGTGCAACGGCCGGGAAGTGTCAGGCAACCCTGGTCCATGCGTCCGCTGTAGGATGGAAGGTAGCCTCCGCCGTGCGCCGCGCAGATTTTCAGGTTGGGAAACTTGTCCAGCGTCCCTTCAAAAATCAAGTGCGAGAGAAAAATGGTGGTTTCGAGCGGGTTGCCGATCACATTGTCGAGGAATCCGTTTCCTTGGACGCGGGAGGCGACTCCCGTGGCCACCGCGCTGTCCTGAGGGTGCATAAAGATCAGTGCCTGCATCTCCTCCGCTTTGGCCCAGAACGGGTCGAATTTGGGAGATGACAGTTCCTGACCCTCCACCGTCCCTCCAATCGCGGCGCCGCGCATTCCCAGGTGCTTGATCGCGTCTTCCATCTGTTGTGCCGCGAGTTCGGGAAACTGGAGCGCCACGGAGGCAAGCGCCACGAATCGGTCCGGGTGAACGGCGCACAACTCGGCTAGTTTCTGGTTCTGAACGTCGATCAATCGGCGGGCCAAATCCCGCTCGGCGGAATACCAAAAAGCGTTGATGCTGACCACCTGGACGTCAATTCCCATTTCGTCCATGGTTTGCAGACGCCCGGGGCCAAGCGAATGCGCGTCTGTCCCGGCGCGCGTTTGCCCACCAGCCGCGAGTTTCTCAAGAGGCGTTCCCTTTAAGACCTCGGCGGCCTCCGGCAGAGCGATATGACTGTGCACATCCACTGTTTTGACGCGGCGCTGCCCGACACGAATTTCACGCCGCTTGGTGGCCGCGCTCGCTTGGGGCGCCGGCGCATTCGCTTGCGAACTATACGCACCGCTTCCCAGGAAAAACATCCCAGCGGAAGCGCCCGCCGCGTCCTTCAGGAATTGCCTGCGATTGCGCATTGTAGTTCTCCTGTTCGAAGAGGCTGAAGCAGGTCTGCGGATCGAAACGAATGATTCAATCCTTAATTTCCGGTCTTTAGTTTTCGGCTGAGCGATAACATAAGCTCGGGTGCTTGCGATTGCAAGGCCCAGTTGCGTCTTCAAATTGCGGAGTATCCGCGCGCCGAACCCGCGCGGGATTTCGCGCCGCACGCGTTCGAACGAAAAAATGCCTGCGGCGATGCAAGGGTTCGGCGGGAATTCGCAACCAGGAGATGTGGATTCAGAGCGTTTGAAGTTCCTTGCCGGGCTTGAAGCGCACCGCTTTGCCGGGCGGGATGCTGACTTCCTGGCCGGTGCGCGGATTGCGGCCGATGCCGGTCTTGCGCGGGCGCACGTTGAACACACCGAAGCGGCGCAGCTCAATTCGCTCGCCCTTGCCGAGCGCATTCTTCATGGCTTCAAAGACGGTTTCGACGGCCTGTTCGGCCTTGGTCCGGCTCACGCCGGTCTTGTTTACGACTGCATTAACAATATCCAGCTTAATCACACCACCCTCCTACTGTTCGACGGCAAGCTATGCTAGACATGCAGTTGCGGGTTGTCAAGCTGGACGCGCTCGGGTAAGATGCGCGTCTTTGCAAGGCCATGCAGGAGGCCCTGGATGTCGGTAAAGCCGGATCGCTGGATACGCAAGATGGCGCTGGAACACAAAATGATCGAGCCATTTGAGGACCGCCAGGTCCGCGATGGCGTCATCAGCTACGGAGTGTCCAGCTACGGGTACGACATCCGCGTCGCCGACGAATTTCGCATTTTCACGAACGTGAATTCCACCATTGTCGACCCCAAGCATTTTGATCCGCGGTCGCTCGTCGAGTTCAAGGGAGCCGAATGCCTCGTTCCACCAAACTCGTTCGCCCTGGGGAGGTCGGTGGAATATTTCCGCATCCCGCGAAACGTTTTGACCATCTGCCTTGGGAAATCAACGTACGCGCGCTGCGGGATTATCGTGAACGTGACGCCCTTCGAGCCGGAATGGGAGGGATTCGTTACGCTGGAAATTAGCAACACCACTCCGCTCCCCGCGAAGATCTACGCCAATGAAGGGCTGTGCCAGGTTCTCTTTTTCGAGTCCGACGAGGAATGCGAAATTTCCTATAAAGATAAGAAGGGGAAGTACCAGGCGCAGCAAGGCATCGTGCTACCGCGGCTCTGATTCGTCATTCGAGGGTGCCGCCGGGAATTCGGGCTCCATTCATTCCTGCGCGGATGGCGCTCTCTGCGCAAAACGCATCCCGAATGCGAGGAGATTGGCGTTCCCAGGTTAAACGAATCCAACTGGCAGCTATACATTCGCCGCTTGCGCGTCCCCGGTTTCGTCTTTAGCGAGACTCATCGGGAAACCTCGTTTGCGCCAGCCCTCGTAGCCTTCCGAGAGCGGGCGGATTCGCGTGATTCCCTTGCTGCGCAGCAGGAGAGCGAGCCGCGCGGCGGTCACTTCATTTGGGCACGCGCAAAACAAAATAATCTCCCGATCCCGGGGAATGACTTCGTACGCTTCCTCGAGCTCCGCGGCATCGACGTGGAGGGCGCCAGGTATCGTCTCCGGATTCGCATCGAAGTCGAGCGCGTGGCGCAGGTCGACAATAATAATGTCCTCGCCTGCGTCTATTTTTTCTTTCAGCTCTTCGGGAGTGATTCGCGCAATCCTCAGTTTGCTCAGGAATTTTCGGCGATTATAGTATTTCCACAGAATATAGCCTGCGAATGCGGCCAGCAAAAGGACGAGCAACCATTCCCCTAGATAAGCCGCCTTCGCGGCAACGCGTTCGAGGTCGCTGCTGAACGTGTAGCCTGTGATCGTGAAGGCACCCACCCAGAGCAACGCCCCGAGGGTATCGAATAGCAGAAACCGGCGCCAATCCATCCGAATAATGCCGGACAAGGGCGCGGCCATCGCATTTAAGCCTGGAATGAATTTGGCGACCAGCAGCACCCGCGGGCCGTTGCGCGTAAAGCTGACCTGGGACCTGCGGACGCAAGAGTCGGGCTCGAGCGAAATCCGGCAAAGCAATTGGAGGACACGCACGCCTTTCCGCCGTCCAAGCTCATGCCACATCGTATCGCTGGTCACCGCCCCGAGAGTCGCAAATGCAATGGCCGTCCCTAGATTCATCTGGTGCGTTCCTGAAAGCGCACCCGCGGCCAGAAGCAGCGGTGCAGAAGGAACCGGCAGGCCCGCCTGTTCGGCAAAAACCCACGCGAACACCAGCATATATCCATGCCGGACAACGAATTGGAGCAATTCAGTCATTTCATTTCTATCAGGCAGAACCTGCGATCGGCGCCGGAT
Source organism: uncultured Acidobacteriota bacterium (assembly GCA_963832265.1). Lineage (GTDB taxonomy): Bacteria > Acidobacteriota > Terriglobia > Acidiferrales > UBA7541 > Palsa-360. The sequence continues at coordinate 49,311 of CAWHTN010000017.1, read as the reverse complement.
GTCCCCATGCGCCAGAAAAAACAAAAGTTTCGAGCGGCTTGCGACGGCGCTGGGCGGTTTCCCGTTGCTTCAACTTTTCCGTCAAAGATTCGGGATCTCCTGGATACCCCAAAGCGATCACGCTGACCGGCTCCCAACCTTCAGGCACGGCAAAACGTTCTCGCGCGGCCTCAACATTAAACCCCGCCATTGGGTGCGTCGCGAGACCCAGGGCCGTCGCCTGTAGTGACAAATTCGCAGCGGCCTGGCCCAGATCGTAGAACGCGTGCCGGTTGGGTTTCCCGTCCTTTTCATATTGAGTATGCGCGAGGGTCAGGATCAGGACGGGCGCCTTGCCTGCCCAGGAGCGGTTAAATTCTACCAGCACGCCGGCCAGGGCCTCGAAATTTTTCGGGTCTTGCTGTGAAGCCACAAGAAAAGCCCAGGGCTGCTCATTGCTCGCGGACGAAGCCCAGCGGGCGGCTTCGAACAGGCTGAGGAGTTTGTCGGGCTCGACAGGCCGATCCGAGAAGGCGCGGGGGCTCCATCGCCGGCCAATTAATTCGTGAATGGGCGATTGTGTCTCGGCTATTTTTTCCATGATCATGATTAGATACTCTACCTTTCCAATTGGGCGCATATCTTTGAATAAATTTGGCCGGACGGGCAAGTCCCATCCGGCCAAATCGCGGAGCGTCGCAATTTCGCGTGGTGCATTCTGAGATGGCTCAGGCAACGGGAGCTTGCTGGATCAATTCTGCTTCGACTGTAATCTTGACCTCATCTCCCACGACAACTCCGCCTGTCTCGGTCAGGGCATTCCAGGCGACTCCGAAATCTTTGCGGTTGATTTTCGCCGACGCCGAAACTCCAGCCCGCACATTGCCCCAGGGATCCTTCATGGGAGCAGTCGGACCTTCCACGTCGAAGGTGACTTCCTTCGTGACGCCGCGAATCGTCAGATCGCCGGTCAACTTGAAATTCTCGGCACCAAGTGCCTCGATTCGTTTCGACCGGAACGTAAGTGTCGGGTGATTCGCCACATCGAAGAAATCCGCGCTGCGAAGATGCTCGTCGCGCTGGGGTTCGCGTGTGTTCAGGGACGCGGCATCAATCGTTATTTCGACCGAGGACTTCGCCGGATCGGCCGGGTTGATGAGCGCGCTCCCGCCGAGCTTGGTGAATTCTCCGCGGACGTTCGAGATCATCAGGTGCCGGACGCTGAAGTGCGCGGCGGAATGGGCGGGATCGATTTGCCACTGGACCGGTTTGGTGCCCTGCGATGCTGCGGTGACGGCTGTGTTCATTTTGGTTTCTCCTTGATTTTATTTCCTCACGAGGAATGCGTTGGCCTCCAAAAATTCAATCGGCAGAGTGCGCCTCGTCATGATCCCCTCGGGCGCGGTCGAGCAAATTCGACAGTTGCCGGAGTTGTTTCGCGGGAAGGTGGCGCAACTGGCGGCGATGCAATTCGTGCATGGGCTGGTCCAGCTCCTCCAGAAGCCGTAGCCCTTCGGCGGTGATGCGAGTCTTGACCACACGGCGGTCCTGCGCTTCCCGCGCACGGGCGATTATTCCCCGGGATTCCATGCGGTCGAGCAGGCGAGTGATGTCCGGATCGCGCGAGATGAGCCGGCAGCCAACCTCGCGGCAGGCCAGGCCTTTTTCTCCGGCGCCTCGCAGGATGCGCAGGATGTTGTACTGCGTGGCGGAGAGGCCGTAAGGCTTGATCAGGGCCTCGGCGCCGCGGGCCAGGGCGTCGGCGGTGCGCAGGAGGCTGACGAAGACGCGGGCTTCCAGGCCGGCCTGCGAATTGCGTTTCGGTTTGGCGGCTCGTTGCATGAGCCAACAATACTCGTTGAAACGACTATTGTCAAGAGGAATGTTGCGGACGGTTTTCTCGGCGTCCTCTGGGTCAAGGTTTGCCCATCCAAAGGCAAAATCTTCAGCACAGAAGACACCGAGGAGCACAGAGAAAACCCGCGTGTAGTTACGGCTTTCGCGTGGGGCGGATGTGCACTTCGCTGATGAAGCTTCCCGGGGCTTGGGTTACGAGGGCCGCCACGGCGTGCGCGACGTCCTCCGGTTGCAGGATTTTCGATGGTTTCTTGCCGCCTTGCCCGGGGAATTCCGTCGCCACCGAGCCGGGGCAGATGGCGCTCACGCGGATGCCGTGCCCGCGCAAATCCTCGGCCATGCTTCCGGTCAGGCCCATGAGGCCCCACTTCGACGCGCAGTAAATCGCCCCGTTGGCGAACGTATTTTTCCCGGCCAGCGAACTGATATTGATGATATGGCCCGTCTGGCGGCGGATCATTTCCGGCGCAACGGCGCGACACACGAGGAATACCGACTTCAGGTTCGTGTCCAGGACGGTGTCCCAATCGGCTTCCCCGAATTCATGAAAGGGGCCAAACACGCCTGTGCCGGCGTTGTTCACAAGAATGTCGATCGGGCCCAATTCCTGCTGCGTCTTTTGAACCAGGGCGGAGATTTGATCCGCGCGCGCAACGTCCGCTGGAACGGCGAGCGTCTCGATTCCTTCGCCACGAAGGCTGGATGCCGATTGTTCGAGCTTCGCCTGATCTCGCCCGCAAATGGAGACGCGCGCGCCCATTTGTCCCAGGCGGCGCGCAATCGCGAAACCGATTCCCCGGCTCGCTCCCGTGATCAGTGCGACCTTGCATGCAAGGGCATCCTGTTGCTGCATTGGTTCTCCTTTATTGCCGGGAGTAATGATATTCTCTGCCCAGGCTTCCTTGGCGAGGAATTCGTCATCATAACATCAGCGCCCGCCGCGCCAGACACAGGGCCAAAAAGGGCGAGGCGTGACTCCGGCGCGGAAGCCGAAGGGAATCACGCTTGCGCCATAGAGTAGGATTCCCTATAATCCGGTAGCTTTAAGCCAGCAGATATTCTTGCACATTAGTTTGTTCAATCAGATTTGCGACATTTGCTGAGGAGGCTGGAAGCCGATGATACGAAAGTGGATTGTGACTGGCGCCGGTCTGTTATGGATCGCGCTCGGAATTGGTTCTAGCGCGGGAAACTTGTGGGCCGCACCGCAGGCGGCGACGGACCAAGCGAAGCCTGGTTATTCGCTGGCCGAGTATAACCAGTACCAGGCGGCGGACAAAGAGGCGAATCCTCAGCAAAAGGTCAAGGCGCTGGATGATTTTGTGAAGGCCTATCCCAACTCCACCCTGATGCCGTATATCTATCGCGACTACTACACGACGTACATGGCCCTGAAAAACTTCGCTCAGGCGATTGAGTACGCGGACCGCATGATCGCCCTCGGCGACAAGATTGACGCGACAGGGCGCCTCGAAGCGTACTACACGCGGGCCCAGGCGTTTTATCTGGGAGTCCCAACCGATAAGACGCTGCAAACCCCTGATTCGCTGACGAAGTCGCGAGATGCCGGCCTTGCAGGTCTGAAGGCCCTGGATGATCTCAAGAAGCCCGACGCTGTGCCCGCGGACCAATTCGAGCAGCAGAAGAAGGGCGTGAAGGTTCTGTTCAATGCGGTCGCGGCATTGGCTTCGACAAACATGAAGGATTACGCCGCGGCGGCCGGGTACTACAAGACGGTTCTCTCGATTACTCCCGAGGATCCCGTTACTCACTACCGTCTCGGCATCGTGGATCTACAGATGACTCCGCCGATGGGAACGGATGGATTCTGGGAACTCGCGCGCGCGATCGATCTGAAGATCCCGAACGACGCGCAAGTGCGAGCCTATCTGAAGAATCAAATCATTCGTTACCAGCAGCCGGCCTGCGACAAGCTGGTGGACGACCAGGTGACCGAACTCCTCACGCTTGCCGCCAGCGCCTCGGATAAGCCCGCCACGTTGAATGTTCCGAGCGCCGCGGACTTGCAAAAGGCGCGTGACGACACGGCGAACTTTATCCCTGCCCTGGTGGCCGGAGGCGATGCGGGCAAGGCCATGTGGCTTGCCAGTTGCGGCCTGGAATATCCCGACGTCGGTGTCCGCGTGATGGAACCGCCCGTGGCGGATGGCGATACCGTGACGCTTAAGGTGTTCCGCGGCGCCACGCCCGAGGAAATCGAAGCGGCCACCATGGCCAACATGACCGTTAAGGTCGATGCTCAGCCGGAAGCAAAGCGCCTTGAGAAAGACGCCGTAGTCCGGTTTACGGGCACTCTAACCGGGTATACGCAAAGTCCCTTCATGCTGACGTGGGATAAAGCCAAGATCAACATGGAGGACTTGCCGGAGGAAAAGGGGCCGGCCAAGAAAGGGCCGGCCAAGAAGGCTCCCGCCAAAAAGGCTCCCGCAGGGAACTGAACTTAGAGCACATCGAGAAAACAAATGGCCCCGGGAAATTTCCGGGGCCATTTTTTATGGGCAACAAATGCAATCGATCGGCAGTGCTCGCGTTCCAAAGCAAAGTTCACAGAGTCCGCACGAATTGGATTTCAAATCTCGAATCAGAACCCAACCCTCTGGCCTTGGATTGACCTCAGAGCCAGCGAATCACCGATCACCAGTCACTAATCACCAGTCACCGCCTCCATCACCGGCCTCCAGTCACTTCCCCCGCCGCTGCCGATGATCGAGCTTGTAAAGATCGATCTTGCGGCTAAGCGTATTGCGGTGAATTCCGAGCAGCCGCGCGGCGCGCGATTGGTTGCCGTGGAAACGGTCCAGCACGCGCTTGATAAATTTCTTTTCAAATTCGTTCACCGCTTCATCGAAATGGATTCCGCGCTCCACCATCAGGCCAACCAGCGTTTCCAATTGCTCCTTCACCGTAGCACGCTCCGCACATGAGTTGTTCGCCGCCGGAGGATTCCGGCGGCGCGCCTAGCTGAGTTCGTGGCCCGTTAATTGCCGGTACGCTTCCCTGTATTTTTCGCGGGTTGCGGCAACGACATCGGGGGGCAGATCCGGGCCGGGCGGCTGCTTGTTCCACCCGATCCGTTCGAGGTAGTCGCGCACGTATTGCTTATCGTAGGAGGGCTGCGCGCGGCCGGGCAGGTAGCCGTCCGCGGGCCAGAAACGAGAGGAGTCCGGGGTCAAGGCCTCGTCAATCCAGATTAATTCTTTTCCAACAAGGCCAAATTCAAATTTCGTATCCGCCAGAATGATTCCGCGGGGTTCGGCGTACGCGGCGGCGCGGCGATAAATTTCCAGGCTGATGGCGCGCACTTTTTCGGCAAGCTCGGCTCCGACGAGCGAGACCGCACCGTCGAACGAAATGTTTTCATCGTGGCCGGTGGTCGCCTTGGTCGACGGAGTGAAAATGGCTTCCGGCAGGCGTTCGGATTCGCGAAGGCCCGGGGGCAGGGCGATTCCACAGATTTTTCCGGTGGCGCGATAATCTTTCCACCCTGAGCCGGACAGGTATCCGCGCACGACACATTCGATCGGCAGTGGATTTGTTCGCTTGCAAAGCATGGTACGGCCCTCGAGCTGGCCCTGGTAAGGGCGCCAGCTCGGCCGGGAAATCCGCTGCGGTGACGATGTGATTCGGAATGACGTCGCGCAGCAGATTGAACCAGAACAGCGAGAGCTGCGTCAGCACGCGGCCCTTGTCCGGGATCGGCGTGGGCAACACGACGTCAAACGCGGAAAGGCGGTCCGTGGCGATGAGCAGCAGTTGGCCGCCCACTTCGTACAAATCACGCACCTTCCCGCGATTCAGAAAGTGAATTCCGGGGAGATTTGTTTCCCACACGACTGTATTTAATTTTGGAGAAGCCAAATGGGTCCTATCCTTCCGAGAGGCGGACATTCTAGCCTACGGCCCGGCGATGTCAACGGAGAAGAAAAGCGAAAAGTGGAAAACTTATTTCGGCGAAGGAAACGAAAGTGGTGTGCAAAGTTTTTCACTTCCCATGAGGGCCTTGTGCGCGCGCGGTGCGCTCCATTTGGCGGACCAAAGGCAAAAACTTTTAACACAGAGGACACAGAGGGCACAGAGAAAGAAGGAAGAGAAAACCTTTCCAGCTTTTCTCTGCTTTTCCGCGGTAAGTTACGCGGCGTTCGTCGCGGCTTGCGCGACCGCGGGGTCGTCCCAGCGGACGGAGACGAGTTTCGAGACGCCGGGCTCCTGCATCGTCACGCCGTACAGGACCGACGCCATCTCCATCGTTTTCCGGTTGTGGGTCACGACGATGAACTGCGTGCCCACGCTCATTTCGGCAACGAGTTTGGTGAAGCGCCCGACGTTGGCTTCATCGAGCGGCGCGTCCACTTCGTCCAGGATGCAGAACGGGCTCGGCTGGTAGCGGAAGATGGCGATCAGCAGCGCGAGAGCCGTCATGGCCTTTTCGCCGCCCGAGAGCAGCAGCACGTTTTGCAGGCGCTTGCCCGGCGGCTGCGCCACCACGTCGATCCCCGGCTCGCCGGAGCTATCCGGTTCGGACAGCCTCATCTCGCCCGTCCCGCCGCCGAAGAGCGTATGGAACGCCGTCGCGAATTGTTGATTGATGATCGTAAACGCTTCCTCGAATTTCTGTTTGCAGACCTCGTCGAGTTCCGCGATGGCCTGCTGGGTGTCCGTGATCGATTGCAGGAGGTCGGCGCGTTCGCGGCCCAGGAAATCGAAGCGCTGCTCGCACTCGTTGTATTCCTCGAGGGCCATCATGTTGATCGGGCCCATCGACTCGATCCGCGTTTTCAGTTCGTGATACTGCGCGTCGGAAGAGCGCAGCTCCTCGCCGGTCAGGAGGGCGGGGAATTCCGCGATCAAATCTTCCGGCTGCGCGTTCAACTCCTCGACGCACGATTGCCGCAGGTGCTCGCGTTCGGACTCGTTGCGGGCGCGCTCGATTTCGAGCTTGCTGCGCTCCTCGCGGAAATCGCCGAGCTTTTGGCGGGCCATTCGCAGCGTGTCGTCCACCTGGGTGGAACGCACGCGCGTGGCATCGAACTCCCGCTCCATCTCGGCGCCGCGCGCTTCGAGGCGCAGCTTTTCCGCGCGGAGCGATTCGACCTGCCTTTGATGCTCCGCTGTCTGCGACGCAAGCTGTTCTTGTTCCTGCACGAGCGAATCGCGCTGAAGGACCAACGCCGCGCGCCGCGCGACGAGTTCCTGAAGTTCGTGCGCCATCCGCGCCGCGATTGTTTCCGCGCTGGCGAGGCGTTCGGCAAGCGCGGCCATCTCCGCGCGCCGCGATGCCAGGTCTTCCTGTTTGACCTGCGCCGTTTGCCGCAAGGCGATTTGCTGCTCCATGGCCTGGGCGATTTCCTGTTCTGCTCCCGCTCGAGCGCTGGAAACTTCGCCGCGCCTGTGTTGCGCGGCCTCGGCGCGCCGTTGGGCCGCCGTGGCATCGTTGCGCAAACGGCCGAGCTCGGTCTGGCAATCGCTCAATTCGATTCCGAGGCGCACCATGTCGCCTCGCGCCTGGTCGCGCTGCAAGGTGGCCGCAACCTCGAGTTTTTCCGATTCGACGTGCTGCGCCGTCGCCTGTTCGAGCGTTGCTTCGCAAGCGCGAAACTCTTCTTCAATGTGATGGAGCGCCGCCTGCGCTTCCGATGCCGCGCGTTCGAGTTGCAATACTTCCGCGTCCAGCGAGCGCAATTCGCGTTTCATTCCGAGAGGGCCCGCTTCCGACGGACGGCCGCCGCTGACGACGCGGCCCTGATAGGTCGTGCCGTCGGGCGTCACGAAAGAATATGCGGGATTCTCGCGCGCGAGACGCTCGGCCACCGCGGATTGTTCCACGAGGAACGCCGATTGCAGCCGCGGCAGAAACTGCTTTGCCGCCGGGCCCAGCGGATCGCGAAACTCCACGAGACGATCGAGGCGCGAAACCGTTTCGCGTTCGATCTCGAAGGGCACGACCGGTTCGTTCGGCTGCAAATTCAGTTTGCGCAGCGAATCCACGAAAAACGTGGCGCGGCCGCCGACTTCGTCGCGCAGCATGGCAATGCCCGCGCGGGCCACGTCAAAGGTTTCGACGACGACGTACTCCAGCTCGTCGCGCAGAAATTGTTCGACGGCGCTCTCGTATTCCTGCTCGACTTCGGCATAGTCGGCCAGCACGCCGACGGCGCGGAAGCCGGCGGATTCATCGCCGTTTTGGCTCGAAGCAAATAGTTTCTGGACCGCATCCGCGGTGTAGGAGCGGTCATTCAAAATCTGTTCGACCGATGCGCGCCGCGCGCGGCCGCTGGCGAGAGCGTCGCGGGAGGCGGCGGCCTGCGCGGTGGCTTCATGCTGCTGGCGGCGAAGGTCGGCGATGCGCGCCTGCGCGTTGCGCACCAGTTCTTCCAGCCTGCGCGTGCGCTCCAGCACGGATTGCCAGTGCAGATCGGCGGCCTGCGCGCGCTCGCGATGATGCAAGGCTTCCTCGAGCAATTGCTGTTCCTGCTGCTCGTAGCGCCTCACGCTTTCGATGTGATGCGCGAGCGTCTGTTCCGCCTGCGCCTGATCTCCGTGCAAGCGCGTCAGTTCCTCGCCGAGTTCGGCAGCCGAGCGGCGCAGCGCGGCAATGCGCTCTTCAGTGGAATCGTGGGCGCCCGAAATTTCAGCGGTGGCCGCAACCAGGTTCGTCAGTATTGCTTCGACGCGCGAGACTTCGCCCTGGATTGCCGTGACCGACTCGCCATGCGCGGCAGCGCGTAACTCGACCTGCGCGGCTTGCGCCGCGCCCTGCTCGATTTCTACGTTCAATTGCTGGAGCCGGCCGGTAAGTTCCGCGGTCCGCTGCCGGTTGAACAGAATGCGATTCTCGCTGCGGTCGAGTTCGAGCGCTGTCTGGCCCAAGACGTTCTGATGCTGCCGCAACTCGCCTTCCAGTTCGTAGGTGCGCGACGACAGGCGCTCCTGTTCCGCTTCCCATTGATTCACCGACTGTGCTTCCAGAGATTCCTGCTGCGAGATTCCCCGGACCAGCCTTGCCAGCCGATCTGCTTCGAGGTCGAGCTCCTTTGCTTTGCTCGCCAGAACCTGGCGCAGCAATCCGCGCATCTGCTCGCGGATTTCGGCGTACCGGCGAGCCTTCGAGGCCTGCCGCTTGAGGGACGCAAGCTGCTTTTCCACCTCGACGTAAATGTCGTTCACGCGGGAGAGATTGATTTTGGAGGATTCGAGTTTGGCTTCCGAGAGGCGCCGCTTGGTTTTGAATTTCGTGATTCCGGCGGCTTCTTCGATGATAGCGCGCCGGTCGGTCGGCTTCGAGCTGAGAATCTGCCCAATGCGGCCCTGCTCGATGATCGCATAAGAGTCGGGGCCGAGCCCGATTCCCATGAACAAATCCTGAATGTCGCGCAAACGAGCGACGCGGCCATTGATGAGATACTCGCTTTGGCCCGAGCGATACAAGCGGCGCCCCACGACGACCTCGCCGGGCTTCAAATGCATCGCGGGCTTTTCAGCCCCCGCGCGCTTTTTCTTCAGAAAGCCGGGTCCCTTGGATTCATCGCCGTCCGCTTGAGCCTCCATAGAGGCATCCTCGCCCTCAGAATCCGAATTCTCGGCGTTTTTCTCTGTGCCCTCTGTGTCCTCAGTGTTGAAAGGTTTTGCCGTTGCCCCGTAAGCGCTGTCAGGAACGCCAACAGGCCCAGGCGCAGCCGTTTCGCTCTGCTGCGGCCCCAGCACGAACTCCGCCGCTTCCGCGAGTTCCGGATCAATCAGAGTCAGCGTGACCTCCGCGAGGCCTAACGGTGGCCGCTTGGCCGTCCCGTTAAAAATGCAGTCGGACATCCGCTCGGCGCGCAGCGATTTGTGACTCTGCTCGCCCAGAACCCAAGAAATGGCGTCCACGATATTGGACTTGCCGCAGCCATTGGGGCCGATGACGCAGGTGAGCCCGCTGCCGCTAAAAGTAATGTGCGTCTTTTCGCAAAACGATTTGAATCCCACGAGCTCGACTTTGCGCAGTTTAAGCAAGATTTCCCCTTTTATGGCCTCCGCCGTGTACACGCTGGGTGGGCGGGTTCCCAAGAATCGTTCACACCAAGCCCATTATCTACATATCGGCAGAAACGTATTCCGCTTACTCGGGAGGGTTCGAGCCGCGACAAAATCGCTGAAGGGTCGTTTAACAGTGGCCCAGCCGCCTGGCGCTACGATGGCGGTTACGGGAAAATAAATTAGCATGCGTCGCGCTCGAAGTAAAGACGCAAGCGCGTATCAGCCAACTCTGCGTTCGTCCACTTGAGGTATTGCAGGTCTCGAGACCGCGCGTTCAACCAAAGGAAAGGGCGAAATCAGACTGATTCCGCCCTTTGTACTGCTTTGGAGCTTCCCCGCGCTACTGCGGTTGAGCCGATTGTTCGCTGACTGAGAGAGCAACGAGCTGACCACTTCCGTCCGACTGATAATCCACGCTTGCGGTTGTTCCGGCGGCCACGTGGCCTTGCACCGTCGTTCCTTTGTCTAGGACAAACCGCATCGGACGCTTGTCGTTCCCTTGACTAATGTCCATCGAAAACGCCTTGCCCCCGGTTTCGACCTGCGTCACTTTCCCCGTAACCGAGTGGACTTTGGGAGCCTGCTGATCCGATTGAGAATTCTGGTACGGAGGGTGAGCTTGTGTGGATACGGCCAGCAAGAAGCCGGCAAGCGAGGCAAGCATCAGAAATTTTCGAACCATGAGCGTGTACCTCCTGGATTATGGGAGGGCACTGGCATACGTGCACATCCAGGCCCACTCGATGAAAAATGTCGGCGAAAACTGGAAGTCTTGCAGAGTGAGTTGATTGCATGCGCCAGCTGCGCCAAATTTCAGGGAAGCGCCGGGCAATGAGAGAAGTTTTTTCCGGACGGCTGCAGAATCTTTCTAGAGGGAATAGGGTAGTGCAGCCGTGCGAAACGATTGAAGTTCAGGGAGCTCCCACAAATGGATTTTCAATAAGAATGCCTGCAATCCGTTGTCCTGCGTTCAAATCTTCCGAGAGAATCCGTGTCGCCCCACTTTTGACGGCTGAGGAAACGATCAGCGCATCCCAGAAGCCGATCCGTGATTCGTCCTCGATTCGGAACGCCGCGGATATTTCTGCTGGAGTGTTTTCCGTGCACCAGAGTGCGTAGCTCGTTACCACACTGCGCGCTGAATCCTTGGATAGTGGGGACGCGATCTTCCGCGTGACATTGATATAGAACTCCTGGAGTACCTGCATGCTAAGAGCGCCGGTCCGTTCGCTCCAAAGCTCCCGTAGAACTGCCTTTGCGATTTCATTCTTCACTCGCGCGTCAATGTCATGCGCATAGATCAAGATATTCGTATCGATGAATGTCTTACCGCTCATGCAATTCATCCCGGCTCGCTCGAATGACGCCGCCTAGGTGAAAACCCTGTTCCAGCAATGACATGGCCTGCCGCTCAGCGCGTTCGTAGGCTTCTTCTTCACCGACGAGGATTTCAATTTGGTTGGCCACGAGGCCGCTGATGGAGGTCGATCGCCTGGCGGCGAGAATCTTGGCCATTCGGATGGTCTTCAGATCTAGACTGATGGTTAGATTCTGTTTTCCAGTGTGCTTTGGGCTTGCCATAAGTTCTACCTCTTCAGTGTATCACGTATTATACGTGTAGCACGTTTTATGCGTGCAGTCAACCCAGAGCAATCCAACGAATGCCCTAGTTGAATGAGGGGGGTCGCCGTCCTAGCAATTCGTCGCTGGACTTTCGGGCAGGTGGATTCCATTGCCCGCTGCAGGATGGCCCGTCCCGCGATCCTGTTGTAAGCTATGTCTACAGTTCGGAAATGGGGGTTCCATCATGTTATTCGATTTCAAGGAAATCCCGGGCAGGGAATGTTACAAACTGCTGGTTTCCACGGTGACGCCGCGGCCGATCGCTTGGGTGGTCAGCCAGGATGCCAATGGATTGCTCAACGCCGCGCCCTTTTCGTTTTTCAACGTGTTTTCGGGCGACCCGGCGGTCGTCGCGATCGGCATCGGCAATCGCAAGCCGGGCCAGGCCAAGGACAGCCGCGCGAACATTCGCGAAACCGGCGAGTTCGTCGTGAATCTAGTCGCTGAGGCGAACGCCGAAGCCATGAATATCACGGGAATCGAATTCGATTCCAGCGTGGACGAATTAGAGCAGGCCGGCTTGACGCCCGCGCCTTCCGTGCGGGTAAAGCCGCCGCGCATCGCGGAGAGCCCTGTCGCCATGGAGTGCGAGCTCATGCAGATCGTGGATTTGGGCGAGAGCGGGCTCGTTCTGGGCCGCGTGCTGGCGATGCATGTCCGCGACGAATTCGTCCTGGACGCCGCGAAATATTACATTGACACTCCGAGCTTGAGGCTGCTCGGCCGCATGCATGGCCGCGGATGGTATGCCCGCACATCGGATCTGTTCGATATGCCGCGCATCCCGGTAAGCGAATGGAAGATGAAAACCGCGGCGGCATCGGGATCTTCGGAAAAGACTTCGCGTTAAGTGGAATTGTTCCCCGCTCACAGCTCGGAATCCCATCATCACAATGAGCAACAAAAAGGTTGCCTTTTAGCAGAGGCTCGCGTTAATATGCAACCCGGAGGTTGCTTAAATATGGAGCATCGAATTGAGAAGCGCATGGAACTTAAAGCGCCGGTTTCGCGGGTCTGGCGCGCGATAACGGATCACCGCGAGTTCGGCGAGTGGTTTCGCGTGAAACTGGATGGCCCGTTCGTGCCGGGCCAGATCTCGCGCGGCCACATCACCTATCCCGGCTACGAGCACGTGAAATGGGAGGCCGTCGTGCAGAAAATGGAGCCCGAAAAACTCTTCTCTTTCACCTGGCATCCCTATGGCATCGACCCCAAAGTAGATTACTCGAAGGAGACGCCCACACTGGTCGAATTCCGGCTGGAGAAAACTCCGGGCGGCACGTTGCTCGTTCTCACCGAGTCCGGTTTCGACAAGGTCCCCAGCGACCGCCGCGACGAAGCGTTCCGAAAGAATGACGGCGGCTGGACGCAGCAAATGAAGAATATTGAGAGCTATGTCGCGCAGAAGCCGTAGCGGCGTGGCCGTCAAAAGGCGGGCCCCCGCACCGGTTTTCGCCGCGCTGGGCGACGAGACGCGGCTATCGCTGGTTGCGAAGCTCTGTGGCGGGCAGCCCCATTCGATCTCTCAACTGGCGCAGGGTTCCAAGCTGACCCGGCAGGCGATCACAAAACATCTTCGCGTATTGGAAAACGTAGGAATGGTGCATAGCGTTCGTTCCGGCCGCGAGAGCCTATTTGAATTCAACCCAGAGCCGATCGAAGAAATGAAGAAATACCTTGATCGCGTCTCCGAGCTGTGGGACCAGACCCTCGGCAGGCTAAAGTCGTTCGTGGAAGGAAACTGATTACGACACTGCCGCAACTAAAACCCACAGGCTGAAGCCTGTGCTACTTAAGGCCTAATCGATGCGGTAGTGGCAGCCGCGGCTTTCGCGGGCCTGGTCGGCGGCATCGAGGATCAAGAGCGCGGTGAGGATGCCGTTGCGCAGGCCGATGATGGAATCGCTGATTTCGCATTTTTCGTAGAAGCGCGCGATTTCCAGGTCCAGCTCGCGCAACACGCGCATCGCGCGATTCAATCTTTTCTCGCTTCGGATCAAGCCGACATAATTCCACATGGTGTGCTGGATCGTGAGCCAGTCCTGCGAAATAAGCGCGGGATCGGCGGGCTCGTTCTCGTAGCGCCAGTCGGCGACTTGGGGAAAATAAAAATCATTGCCGCGGTGGATGCGCTCGGCGGACTGCTGTCCGGCGCGCGTTCCCCAGACGAGGCACTCGAGCAGGGACGTGCTGGCCAGGCGATTTGCGCCGTGCAAACCGGTGCACGCGACTTCGCCTACGGCTCGCAGGCGATCCACGGTGGTGCGGCCCCACGCATCGGTGGCGATTCCGCCGCAACTGTAATGCGCCGCGGGAACGACGGGGATCGGCTCGCGCGTGAGGTCGATCCCGCGCTCCAGGCAGACGGCGTAGATGCCGGGGAAACGCTCGCGAAGCTGGTCGGCGGGTTTTTGCGTGATGTCGAGATAGACGCAAGGCTCGCCCGATTCGAGCATGGTTTGATAAATCGCGCGCGCGGCGACGTCGCGCGGAGCGAGCGAACCGGCGGGATGAAACCGCTGCATGAATTCCTTGCCCTGGCGATCCACGAGCCGGCCGCCCTCGCCGCGCACCGTTTCCGAAATCAGGAAGCAGCCGTCCGGGGCCAGGAGCGCCGTCGGATGGAATTGGACGTACTGCAGGTTGATGCAGCGCGCCCCGGCGCGATAGGCCATGGCGATGCCGTCGCCGCGCGCGCCCGGGGGATTCGTCGTGTGCAGAAAAACGCTGCCGAGGCCGCCCGTCGCCAGAATAGTTTCCTTGGCGAGAATGGAGAAGATTTTTCCGGTGGTCTGGTCGAGCACGTACGCGCCCACGCAGGTCAATGGGCGGTAGACGTCGGTGGGTTCGACCGAGTGGTGCGAAGCCGTCAGCAAGTCCACCGCAGTGGCATCTGCGAGCACTTTCACTTTGGGGTGAGCCTGCACCCTCTCAAAAAATGCCCGCTCAATCGAAAATCCGGTCTGGTCCTTGAAGTGAATGATGCGCGGGATGGAATGGCCGGCCTCGGACGTCAGATCGAGTTCGCCAGGATGTTCCGGAGAAGGATCGAACGGAACGTGCAGCTCGTCGATCAGGATTTCTTTCACCAGGCGCGGGCCTTCGTGACTCAGCAGGGAAGCAGCTTCCGGCGAACTGAGACCTGCGCCGGCCGAGAGTATGTCCTCCACAAGCTGCTCGGGCCGCTCGCCGTGCCCGCGATAGATGATTCCACCCTGTGCTCGATAGGTGTTGCTGTCCTCGGGCTCGTGAGCGCGCGTGAGCAGCGTGACTTCGCAGCCGCGCTTGGCCGCGTCCCATGCCGCTGCCAGGCCGCCGAGGCCGCTGCCGATGACGAGAATGTCGGTTTGGATCGCAGTGTTCATAATAAGCGCATCTTGCTGGTCCAATCTCCAATCGTAAAATTCATCGGCGATGTTGTAGCTCGCCTCTTCAGAGGCGAGGGTTTTCTGCTAGTTGTGGAGAAACCCCGCGTCTGAAGACGCGGGCTACAACTGATAGCGCGTAGCAACTGATACTTTAGCAGAATGGCTCAATCTCAAAACTCAAATCCACGGCCGGAGCGGAGTGCGTCAGCGCGCCCACGGAGATCCAGTCCACTCCCGCCTCGGCGAATTCTCTCACGTTCTCGAGCGTGATTCCTCCGGATGCTTCGGTCCGAATCTTATTCGGCGCGGAATGCTTGCGCACCTGCTCGACGGCTTGACGCACAAGGGACGGGCTCATGTTATCGAGCAGTATGACATCGGGGTTGTGCGGGAGCGCGGCGCGCAATTCGTCCAGGTTTGTGACTTCAATTTCAATCCACGCGACGCGGCCTTTGGCCGCTTGGGCTGCCGTGAGCGCGGCCGAAACGCCTCCCGCCAGGCGAATATGATTTTCCTTGATCAGCACGGCTTCGCCGAGGTCCTTGCGGTGGTTTTTGCCGCCGCCCACGCGGACCGCGTATTTTTCGAGGGCGCGCAAGCCGGGCGTCGTTTTTCGCGTATCCAGAATTTCCGCTTGGGTGCCTTCAATCGCGCGGACAAACCGGCGGGTGAGCGTCGCGACGCCGCTGAGCCGCTGCAAAAGATTCAATGCCACGCGCTCACCGGTCAAAAGCGCGCGCGCGGAAGCGTTTACCCGTGCCGGTACTTTTCCCGCCGTAAGTTCTTCGCCGTCGTGGGAGAAGATTTCCACCGTGGTTGTGAGGTCCAGAAGACGGAAGACCTCGGCGAACAACTCAATCCCGGCAAGGACCAGCGGCGATTTGGCAATCACCTCGCCGCGTCCGCGCTGCAATGCGGAGACCGTCGTTTCGGTGGTGATATCGCCGGCGCCGATATCTTCGGCGAGAAAAGACCGCAGCAAGTTGTGGCATGCGGATGCGTCGAGTAAAGGGGACATGGGAAATGGAGGAAGGCTAACTCATCTCCAGCATTCGGAGAATCGGTTTCAAAGCGCGCTGGCGCAGACCTTCCTCGAGCGTGATTTCCGGTTTCCGGTCGCGCATGCAGAGATAGAGTTTTTCCATCGTGTTCAGCTTCATGTGAGGACATTCGCTGCAGGAGCATCCGCCTTCGCCGGGAGCGGAAATGAAAGTTTTCTCAGGGCAAGCCTTTACCATCTGGTGCAGGATGCCGCTTTCGGTCGCCACGATAAATTCGGTTGCCGGGTTATGCGTTGCGAAAGTCAGGATTCCCGTGGTCGAACCTACATAATCCGCATGGCGCAGAACAGCTTCCGGGCACTCCGGATGCGCCAGGACCAGTGCTCCCGGGTGCCGCTCCTTCAACTGCACCAAACTCTTCTCGGAAAACATTTCGTGAACGATGCAGCTGCCCGGCCAAAGGGTCAATTCGCGTCCCGTCTTTTTTATTAGGAACCGCCCGAGATGCTGGTCCGGCGCGAACAAAATGGGTTGCTCCGGCGGAATCTGGCGAATAATTTTCTCGGCGTTGCTCGAGGTGCAGATGATGTCGCTCAGCGCTTTGACCTCGGCGCTGCAATTGATGTAGGTGATGGATACGTGATCGGGGTAACGCTCGCGAAACGCCTTGAATAGCTCGGCCGGGCATCCGTCCGCCAGCGAACAGCCCGCCTTCAAGTCGGGCAGCAGAACGGGCTTAGTTGGATTAAGGATCTTGGCCGTTTCGGCCATGAACAGCACTCCGGCAAAGACGATGACGTCCGCCTCAGTGGCCGCCGCTCGTTGGGATAGTTGCAGGCTATCGCCCACAAAATCCGCGAGGTCCTGAATCTCCGAATCCTGGTAGTAGTGCGCCAGGATCACGGCATTCATCTCCCGCTTGAGGCGCGTAATCTCCTTTTCGAGATCGAGGTGCGCCAGGGAGGCTGGACTTTCGATTTGTGCCGGAACGATCATGGTCTTGGACTTCAGTTGGTTCTGAGCAGACACTCTTATTATAGCCATCGCATCCGAAGGACACAAATTTGTGAGGTTTTGTAGCGCCGGCGTCTCGCCGGCGGTTTTGCGACCCGACGCAAGTTCAAAACCGCCGGCGAGACGCCGGCGCTACGAAAACTAGCTTTCTCCAGCCCTTTCGTCGCATAATGCAATCACTCCTTGAGGAGGTTTCCCATGAAATCACAATTCCTGATTGCGGCGGCTTTGATTTCGAGTCTCTGGCTGGCTACGACGCCGGTCCGGGCGCAGGAGGTGACCAGCCAGACGGTCGATGGGATTACAAACCTGCATCGCCTTGAGACGACGGTTGCCTGCTCCGGGGCCATCAAAGCCACTGCTGTACCCGAAATCAAAAAATTCGGTTTTGCTTCGATCATCAATTTGCGGCAGCCGAGCGAGGACGGCGCAAACCTTCCGGAGGAAGAAGCTGCCGCGAAGGCCGCCGATATTCGCTACTATTCCCTCCCTTTCAGCAGCACCGCGCCCGATCCCGCCGTGGCCGACAAATTCCTGGACGCGATCACCGCGAAAGGCAGCGACCCGGCATTCATCCACTGCGCGGGCGGCGGCCGCGCGGCTACGATGTGGTTTATCAAGCGGCTGGTGGTCGATCACTGGGACGTCGATCGCGCCGCCAAGGAAGCGACTGCGCTGGGCATGACGAGCCCGACCCTCAAACAATTCGCCATCGACTACGCGCAAGCGCACAAGCGATAAACGCCGGACCTGCGTTCCGAGAAGAGACGGTTTCAGCGGGAACTACCCGACTCCCGATACATGTTATTGCTGGATGTGCCAGTTCTTCCCCCAACAGACCTTTTGCTACATCCGCGCGCGTCGGTTAAAATAACGCGTTTGCCATGAGCGCGCAGCCTACACTTAGCAGCGGGGACCGAACCACCAAGACGGAGATCCGGTTCCACAACACCATGTCCGGCCAGACGGAGCCGTTTGTCCCGCTGGTGGCCGGCGAGGTGCGATCGTACACTTGCGGACCCACGGTTTACGATTTCGCTCACATCGGTAATTTCCGTACGTTTGTTTTTCAGGATGTCCTGCGGCGGTATTTGAAGTCGAGGGGTTTCCGCGTCATTCAGGTCATGAACCTTACCGACGTGGATGATCGCATCATTCAGAAATCGGCTGCAGCGGGCGTCAGTATTCGCGAATATACGGACAAATACATCCAAGCGTATCTGGACGATCGCCGCGCCCTGAATCTGGAGCCGCCCGAACATGTGGCGCGGGCCACCGAGCATATCGACGACATGGTGAAGCTGATCCAGCGCCTTACGGCCAAGGGATTCACCTACACAAGCGAGGGCTCGACGTATTACCGCATCGCGAAATTTCCGGGCTATGGCAAACTTTCAAAGATTGACGTGGCGGGGATGCAGACCGGCGCGCGCGTGGACATGGATCGCTACGACAAGGACAATGCGCGCGATTTTGCCTTGTGGAAAGCGCCCAAGCCCGGCGAGCACTTCTGGGAGACGCCGATCGGACCGGGGCGTCCCGGCTGGCACATCGAGTGTGCGGCCATGGCGCTGAAGTACTTGGGCGATACGCTGGACATTCACAGCGGCGGCGTGGACTTGGTCTTTCCGCATCACGAAAATGAAATTGCCGAATCCGAAGCGGCCACCGGCAAGAAGTTCGTGCGGTACTGGCTCCATGCGGAGCATCTGCTCGTGGATCACGAAAAAATGTCGAAGTCGATGGGGAACTTCGCTACGTTGCGCGAGCTGTTTTCCCACGACCACAAGCCGTCCTCGATTCGATTCTTGCTGGCCTCCGTGCCATATCGCCGCCAGTTGAATTTCACGCCGGAGAGTCTGCAGGGCGCGGCGAGTTCGGTGGAGCGTCTGAGGAATTTTGTTTCGCGCCTTCGGGCCGGGAAATTTCCTGGAGGATCTTCTCCAGCGATCGCGGAGCGCGCCGCAAAAGCGAAGGACGAGTTCGACCGCGGCCTTGCGGACGACCTCAACACCGCGCAGGCGCTCGCGGCGATCTTTGATCTCGTGCGCGACGCCAACACGTCGATGGATCGCGGCGAGTTCCGCGTGGGCGACGCGGCGCCCGTGCTCGATGTGATGGAAAAGTTCGATGCGATCTTTGCAGTGCTGCGCGATGACGACGCGGAAAAGCTCCGCTCGCTTGGAATCAGCCAGGGTTCCGAAGCTCCCAGCGACGCCGAAGTGGAAGCCCTCGTCGCCGAACGTCAAGCCGCGCGCAAGCGCCGGGATTTTGCTGCGTCGGACCGCCTTCGCGACCAGCTTGCCGAGCGCGGAATCATTCTCGAAGACTCCCGCGACGGCGGTGTGCGCTGGAAGCGCAAGTAGGACAGGCTTCAGCCTGTCTGGTTTAGATTTTCGCTCTTACTCCACTCCAAAACGAAACAGGCTTGAAGCCTGTTCTACTGAAACGCAAGTAAAACCGGGCGATTCCGAAGCGTAAACATTTCCTGATTACCTCTTCTCGACGGCCCGCCTCCTTCGGCGTAAATTAGTATCAGGTCCCTCTCTTTCGATCCCGAGATCCATGATCCTGGGGAGGGATGCACGCGTTCCGCGCAGTCCGGGTCATGGGACTGAAACCACACCCGCTGGAGGACCTTCGTGGAGAAATCTGTTGGCGAGATCACGAGCGACGCCAAATTGCCCATTCTGTTGACGCCGCTTCCCGGTCCAAGGGCAAGGGAAGTCATCGCCCGCGACGCGCAATTCGTTTCGCCTTCCTACACGCGCGGCTATCCACTCGTGGCGAAGTCGGGCCGTGGCGCGATGGTCGAGGACGTGGACGGCAACATGTTCCTGGATTTTGCAGCGGGAATCGCCGTCGTCTCGACAGGGCATTGCCATCCCCGAGTCGTGGACGCGATTCAGAAACAGGCCGCCGAACTGATCCACATTTCCTGCACGGATTTTTATTACCAGGGACTCGTGGAACTTGCGGAACGGCTCTCCGCCGTGGCTCCCGGCAAAGAGGCGAAGAAAGTTTATTTCGGCAACTCGGGCACGGAAGCGATAGAAGCGGCCATCAAGTTGGCGCGATACCACACGCGCCGCGACAAAATCATCGCGTTTCATGGCTGCTTTCATGGGCGCACTCTTGGAGCGCTTTCGCTCACTGCGTCGAAGGCAATCCAGCGCAAGGGATTCGGCGCGCTCCTGGCCGGCGTGTTTCACATTCCCTATCCGAATTCTTATCGCTGCCCGTACGGCAATCCTTCGCCTTGCACTTGCGTCGAATCGGCGACGTTTCTGGAACGCGAAATCTTCAAGCGCATGGTCGATCCCGAAGAAGTGGCGGCGATTTTCATCGAGCCGATTCAGGGCGAAGGCGGATACGTCCCCGCTCCTAGGGAATTCCTCGTTGAGTTGCAACGTATTTGCCGGGAGTATGGAATCCTTCTCGTCTGCGACGAAGTGCAGAGCGGCATGGGACGCACGGGGAAATGGTGGGCCTGCGACCACGCCGGAATCGAGCCGGACATTTTGTGTGTGGCCAAGGGCATCGCCTCGGGGATGCCGCTTTCCGCGACGATTGCGCGCGCGAGCTTGATGGATTGGAAGCCGGGCGCGCATGCTTCGACGTTCGGCGGCAATCCAGTGTCCGTCGCCGCGGCGCTTGCAACGATGGATTTGCTGGAGATCGCAATACATTGAGAATGCGCGGCGGGTCGGCGGATTTCTCATGGGCCGCATGGCGGATTGGCCCGCGCGGCACCGAATTGTCGGCGATGTGCGCGGCAAAGGCTTGATGATCGGCGTCGAGATCGTGCGCGACCAGAAAACCAAGGAGCGCGCCGGAGATCTCCGCGAAGCGATCGTGGACTTGGCATTCGAGAAGGGCCTGCTCCTGCTCGGCGCCGGCGAAAATACAATCCGCATCGCCCCGCCGTTGGTCATCGATGAAGAACAGGCTGCTTTCGCGGCACAGACGCTGGAAGCATGCATCAGCGAAGTGGAGAAGTCGGCGTAGGATCGGAAATTCTCACGGTTTGTTCTTCTCTGTGTTCTCCGTGCCCTCTGTGTTAAAAGTTTTTTCGTGCGTAGAGCAAGGCTTTCAACACAGGGAACACAGAGGTCACAGAGAAAACCAGAGTCACTTTTGGTATAAACTCAGGTTGCGCAACGGAGGAGTGGGCTGTGCCGATTTTAGCGCGCGCCATGTTCGGCTTGGTGAGTTGGGCCGCCCGAAAAGGCCTTGCCGAATCGTCCGCTCCGCAGGCACGCACGACCGCCGCCGGGCGCAAGGCGAGACGGACCGGCGTGCGCGGCGAGACGTACGCCTATTGGTATCTGCGCCGCAACGGTTACGTCATGATCGCGCGAAACTTCACCTATCGCGGCGTCAAAGGCGAAATCGATCTCGTCGGATACGATGGCGAGACGCTCGCCTTCGTCGAAGTGAAAACGCGAACGTCCACCAGCGGCGATTTCGGTTCGCCCGAGGATGCGGTCACCGCCGGAAAACAGCAGCACCTTTCGCGAATGGCCCGGCAATTTGTCCGCGAGTACCGCGCCGCCGGCGCGCCGTTCCGATTTGACATTCTCGCGATTGAAGCCCCGCCCGGCCAGCGACCCGTCGTGCGCCTCCACAAGGGCGCTTTTGCCGCCCAATAAGTATTGTGATTGTTCCGCAAGACTTAACGGGTCGGTCAGACTTAAAATAAGCCTTTTTCTGCGATGTCCGATGTTAAAGTGTGTGGTCTTACCAGGCAGGAGGAAGCGTTGCCCGAGTTGAGAAAGGATCCCATCACTGGACGATGGGTCATTATTTCGACGGATCGAGCCAAAAGGCCGTCGGATTTTCTTCGCGAGAGCGTCGAGATCAAGGGAATCGGCATCTGCCCGTTTTGTTACGGGCATGAATCCAAGACGCCGCCCGAGGTTCTCCAATACGGGCGCAATGGAAGCGGCCCGAACACACCGGGCTGGCAAGTGCGCGTCGTTCCCAACAAATTTCCCGCGCTGGGCATCGAGGGAGACCTGGACAGGGAAGGCGAAGGGCTCTTCGATCGGATGAACGGCGTCGGCGCGCACGAGGTCATCATCGAAACGCCCGACCATCGCAGCACTCTGGCAACGATGACTGAAAAGCAAATCGAAGACGTGCTCTGGGCGTTCCGCGACCGCATGCTGGACCTGAAAAACGACCGGCGCTTCCGCTATATTTTAATTTTCAAGAATCACGGTGAAGCCGCCGGTGCATCGCTCGAGCATCCCCATTCGCAGTTGATCGCGCTGCCAATCGTTCCCAAGCGCGTGCGCGAGGAAGTGGACAGTTCGCGCCACTATTACTTCGAAAAAGAGCGCTGCATTTTCTGCGACATGATCCGGCAGGAACAGGATTCGGGCGTGCGCATCATCGGCGAGACGGATTTGTTCGTGACACTTGCTCCCTACGCGCCGCGTTTTCCATTTGAAATGTGGATTCTGCCGAAGCAGCACGCTTCGGCGTTCGAGAATCATCAGAGCCTGATCTATGCGGGGCTGGCCAAGGTGCTCAAGGACAATCTCTCCCGCCTCGATGTGGTGCTGGACCGGCCCGCTTACAACCTGATGATTCACACCTCGCCCATCGGCGAGGAAACCAGCGAGCATTACCACTGGCATATCGAGATCATTCCCAAGCTCACCAAAGTCGCCGGCTTCGAGTGGGGCACGGGATTCTATATCTGCCCCACGCCGCCCGAGGAATCCGCGCGCTTCATCCGCGAAGCCCAAGTCATGCCCGTGGCTTCCCGCTAGATCGGCTGGCAACTGCACGCGCCCTGACAAGTCGATGCCAGTTTCGCTATACTTTGTAGTTTCGGCGCGGTACCCAAGAGGCCTAAGGGAGAGGTCTGCAAAACCTCCATTCGTGGGTTCAACTCCCACCCGCGCCTCCAAAATCGTCAGCTTTGTTTCCCATTCGTTGGCGGATTGAATTCCCCATGCCGCGCCAGCGCAATGTTCGCTTCGAGAACCACGGGAGCGACTCCCCTCGGGATTTGAACAGGCAATCGTTCGCCGGTTTCTAAATTGGAAATTAAAAGGGACATTTCCTCTAAAGTCGTTTCGCCATTCGCCGATACAGTCCTGCGAGGTGAAGCGACGATCCATGAACAACACCGTCCAATCTCACCAAGCAACAAAGGCGCACGCTCAGACAAAACAGATAGTCCAGTCTCTCCCAACGGCAACCGCACGCACTCAGACAAAACAAGCACTCCAGCTACCCCAGCCACTCAAGCAAACACAAACAACGGCCCAGAACCCGGTCCCGCGGTCAACCGCCGCGATCAGTGAATCCGCCCTGGAGCTTTCGGCAGGGTATGGCTTTCACGAAATCAGGTCTTTTTTCAGGGAAATCTTCAGCTTTCGATAAATTGCACTAAAACGAAAGACTGAATGGCCGAATGAAGTCCATTGGGAGTTTCGCCCGATGCAACGAAGATATCCCTGCCGGCAAAGGACCTCTGGGAAGAAAATTATTCCCAAGGGACGCTGGCGGGGCTGTCGATCTCCGGGAACGCCGATCTCCCCGCCGCGGCGGGCAGTTTGCATAACGCCATTCAGGGGAATGGCGTTCCCGGGCGACATTGCCGGGTGATTGTGCGCCCATACAGGTCGCATGGGATCACGGAAATAGCACCTTGTCCTTTCACCTCATCCCCGTCGTCGAATCTCGTAAGAATTGCGAACTAGGGATAGCGAAGTTTGAGAATTAATATGGCCAGCGCGAAGAGAAGTGTCACGCTGTTCGCATACAGGACGGGCCGGTTATTCAAGAGCAAGCCGTAGGTCGCCCAGAGCGCGGTACCGAGAGTAAACACGCTCTGCGTGATGAGCGAGATGCCCTCGGTTCTCTTCTCGCGAATAATTTTCACCGATTGCGGCAGCCAGCAAAGCGTCGTGCATGCCGCTGCCACACTTCCTACAATCTCGAACCAGGCGGCCATGGCCTCACTCCCATCCCACATCGTCTTGAAGTGTGCGTCCCGCCGGAGCTGGAGTTCCGAAGGCGCGCATAAATACTAACGCAAAGGCCATTGCAGCGGTCAGCCGTCCGTCTGCTGGAAGTTCTGTGTGTCCGAACAGCTCCTCGCTAGCGAACGATGCGAGATTCTAGCCTTGCAACCCTCAGCGCTACTTCACCCTTGAAGTTGGCCCGAAGTGAGTCAAATCGGTGCGCCCAGAACCAATCCGGAACCGCGCGACAAAGAGCGCGTCTCGATTAGCTCGCTTCTAATCTTGCAATTCTTTTGAAAACAGAAGTTTAGCGCATGAACAGCGACTGCCTTTTGGCCATAGCTATGCAAATGCATTCCGTGGAGTAGCCTTGGGAAGAACTCTGCACATTTGGAGTACTCAGCTTAAGGAAGCGCCTTCAACTTTGATTCCAATCTTCGCCAAACGGCAGCCGAATAGGGAGATGTGGGCGCTGAATGAGAAGCAGTCGAAGCTCATGAGCGCTTTCCTGACTTTCCTTTTTTTTTGCGCCCCATTTTTGGCACAGAAATCTGACCACGGTACGGGTTCGGGCGTGGATCTGACCACACTGAATATCGAAGACTTGATGAACGTCAAGGTGACTTCCGCCTCAAAGAAGGAGCAGAAACTTTCGCGAACAGCCGCGGCGATTTTCGTGATCACGCAAGAAGACATTCGCCGCTCCGGCGCCACCAGCATTCCCGATGTGCTGCGGATGGTGCCGGGGATGAACGTCGCGCAAATCAACGGAAGCACCTGGGCCATCAGCGCGCGCGGATTCAACCAGCAGTTCAGCAATAAGCTGCTAGTGATGATCGACGGGCGGGTCGTGTACACCTCCACTTTCGCGGGCGTCTTTTGGGACACGGTCCTGGATTTTCCCCTCGAGGACATTGCAAGAATTGAAGTGATTCGAGGTCCGGGGGGAACGGTTTGGGGAGCGAACGCGGTGGACGGCGTCATCAATATTTTCACCAAGAAGTCTTCCGAAACGCGCGGCGGAATGGTTGTAGCCGAGGGCGGAAACATCGATCAAGAAAGCGGAATGGTCCAATACGGCGGAGAGTTGAAACAGGGGACAGACTACCGCGTCTACGCGAAGTATTTCAACCGCACGAACCTTCTGGACCTCAACGGCCAGAATGGCGCGGACGGCTGGCACCAATTGCGCGGCGGATTCCGGATGGACAGCGCCTTGTCGTCGAAAGACTCCCTGATGGTGGAAGGTGACATTGTTACCGGGCGAGAAGGCGAACTCGGCTTTGTATTGCCTTCGGTTACGTCGCCCGGGTTCGTGGCTGAGAGCGAACAGATCAACCTGGGAAACGGTTCCTTCGAATCTGTCTGGAACCACGTGTATTCGGCGCGATCCGACACCAGCTTGCAGATTTCTTTCGATCGTCACAAGCGGGACGATCCACAGAATCCGGAGACGCGGGACACCTTGGACTTCGGTTTTCAGCACCACATCGCGCTGGGCGGTCGGCAAGACATCGTCTGGGGATTGGGGTACCGCTATACGACGGACCTCATTCTGGGGAGCCTAACGGTCGCCGAGAACCCCGCTAGCAGTACCCACCAGGTATTCAACGGATTCTTTCAGGATGAAATCGCCCTGGTTCCTGACCGGCTATATCTGACGGGAGGTATGAAGCTGGAGCACAACGATTACACGGCGTTCGAATTCATGCCCAGCATCCGCATGGCTTGGGCGCCTAACGCCCGCCACATGCTCTGGCTTGCGGTTTCCCGCGCTTTGCGGGCTCCCTCCCGCAACGATACCGACCTGGTCCTGAATATCGGGGATATCGGGACCAGTCCCGGCGGCGTCCCTGAACTGCTCCGGCTGTACGGCAATCCGCAATACCGGGATGAAAGGTTGATTGCTTATGAGTTGGGCTATCGGACTGCTCTAAGCAAGCACCTTTCCGTGGATCTTGCCGCGTACTACAACGATTACGACAATCTTCAAACCACGGAGCCAGGCACGCCCTTTGCCGAGTCCACGCCTGCTCCTGCTCATCTGGTCATCCCGCTAATCTACGAGAATTTAATGCATGGGGAGACCCACGGACTTGAGATCACCGCGAACTGGAAAGTAACGGATCGCTGGACGCTCAGTCCCGGATACACATTCGACGCGCTTCACATGCACACCGATCCCCCAAGCGCCGACACCGTGACAGGCCCGTTTGTAGAAGGCGCCGTACCGGATCACACTGCGCAAATTCGCACGCAATTCGACCTGCGGAAAAATTTGGCCTTGGATGCCGCAGCCTATGAGATCGGCCAACTCGATAACCAGGGGCCTCTCTCGAATGTGACGATCCCTGCTTACACCAGGCTGGATGTGGGACTCACCTGGAAGCCTTGGGAACAAACTACCTTTAGCTTAGTGGGCCAGAATCTATTGCAAGACCACCATTTGGAGTTCGAAGACGTGAATGGAGCGCTGCAATCCAGCCAGATCCGGCGCAGCGGCTACGCGAAAGTGACCTGGAGATTCTAAGCGCCATGCAAACCAAACGAGATTACGAAATCACGCGCATCCGAACCCGGCCATCGCTGGTTCATTTACGCTTCATTGTGACTCTACTAGCCCTGGTGTCTTTCATCCACCTTGTGGACGCCTTACGGGCACATGCGCAGGATGCACTCTCTGAATATCAGGTCAAGGCTGCCTACCTGTTTAATTTTCTCAAGTTCGTGGAGTGGCCCGAGGAATCGTTTGCGGATCCGCTCGCGCCAATTGTCATTGGTGTGGTCGGCGAGGACCCGTTCGGGAACGCTCTGCCGCAGGTGGTCGTCGGCAAGACCGTGCAGGGCCGCGATCTCGTCATTCGCATTTATCGCCCCGGCGAGGATTTGCGCGGCGCTCACATCCTGTTCATCAGCGCATCGGAAAGAAAAAGACTCCCCATGATTCTGTCCAGCTTGCATGGCTCAAGCGTCCTGACCGTGGCGGACACAGCGGGGTTCCTCGATGCGGGAGGGATGATTCAGTTTCTGAACGAAAACGGCCGTGTCCGATTTGCGATCAATGTGGATGCAACCGGCCGGGCCAAGCTGAAAATGAGTTCCAAGTTATTAAGTTTGGCGAAGGTGGTGGGAGGAAATGGCAAGGAAGGAAGCAATTGAACGAAGCCAGGCAAGGCATAGATAACAATTCCGCGGGGCCCAGGGTTGCATGCGTTCGAACCGTATTTCTGAGCGCCTGCATAGTTTCAGCCTTCCCTGCGAGGGCGGGAAACACGAGCCCGCACCGGGTAGGACCAGTCCGCCTTAGATGGGGAGTCCTCACGGAATAAAAGTGCGGTCCATCAAGAGCACAACACGAACCGCTCATTGTCTGGCTCTGCCATACAATTCGAATCCACGCCCGCGTGCGCGCGGACGGCGGTTCGCATACCTGGCCGCTCTGCTGCTGGCTGCCTATTCTCCGCTTGCAAATCGCGCCGCTTACGCGGACCAATCCCCGACCGAATATCAGGTCAAGGCGGCCTATTTATTCAACTTCTTGAAATTCGTGGAATGGCCCGACGATCCAGCCGCGGATCCCCATGGGAAATGGGTGATCGGATTTATCGGAGATACCCCCATCGGCGACGAATTGGCCCGGCTTGTCGACGGGAAAAATGTGCTGGGCCGCGATTTGCTGGTCAAAAAATTTCAGGCCGTCGACAATCTGCGCGCCTGCAATATTTTATTCATCAGCGAATCGGAAAAGAAACGCCTCCCGTCGATCCTCACGTCCTTGCAAGGATCCAGCGTCCTGACGGTAGCGGACATGGACAATTTTATCGGCGTGGGCGGAATGATCCAGTTTGTGGTGGAAGACGCCCGAGTGCGAGTGGCCATCGACGTGGGCGCCACCAGCCATGCGCATTTGAAGGTCAGCTCAAAGCTGTTGTCGCTCGCTCGCGTGGTGACGGGAACGGAGGGAGGTCCGAAGAATTAAAATGCAATGGACGCGCAAACTTTCGCTGCGGCACAAGCTCACGCTGGTCATCATGATCAATACGTTCGTGGCCCTGTGCGCGGCCGGCACCGGGTTCGCGGAATACGGCGTGTATCGATTCAAGGAACTGCGCCTGGAGGACTTGAACGCCCTGGCAAATATCCTGGGAACGAACAGCACGGCGCCGCTCGCATTCAAGGATCCCAATTCCGCGCAGGACATTCTGCGGGCCCTGGCAGCCAAGCCGCATATTCTCTCGGCTGTCATTTACGATCGTGACGGCAAGCCCTTTGCCGTCTATCACCGCGGCGCATCGACAAGCAAGTATTCCGCGCCGCCCGTGGAAAGCGAATCCAGCCGGTTTACTTCCAATCGTGTCTTGATATTCCAAGCGATCATTTTCCAAGGCGAAAAAGTGGGAACCGTGTTTCTGGAAGGGGACACGGTCGAATACAAACAACTCCTGGTTGGGTATTTGTTCTTTTTCGCTTTGATCGTGGCCGTGGTCTCTCTGGGAGCGTATGCGATGGCCGGCCGCCTGCAACGCCCCATCTCGAATCCCATCCTGGAGCTGGCCTGGACCACGAAAATGGTTACCAGCACCCGGGATTATTCCATTCGGGCAGGGAAGCATTCGGAGGATGAAGTCGGCGTCCTGATCGACGGCTTCAACGAGATGCTCGGACAGATTCAGATTCGCGACGCCGAGTTGCGCCACGCCCGCGAAGACCTGGAGCGCCGCGTGGACGAACGCACGGCCGAACTGGAACAGGAAGTGGCGGACCGCCAGCGCGCCCAGGAAGCATTGCATGAGAGTGAGGGAAGAATCCGGCTGCTTCTGGACTCCACCGCCGAGGCGATCTATGGAATCGATCGGGAAGGAAAATGTACGTTTTGCAATCCGGCCACAATTCGAATGCTGGGCCACGAACGGGGAGACACCTTGTTGGGCAAGGATATGCACGTGCAGATGCACCATACGCATGCGGATGGAGCTCCCTACCCGGCAGCGGAATGCCAGATTTTCAATTCGTTGCGCCGTGGCGAAGGTGTTCACTCGGACGAAGAAGTTTTCTGGCGCGCGGATGGCACCAGTTTTCCGGTGGAATACTGGGCATACCCCATTCGCAAAGAGGGCGAGGCCGTCGGGGCAGTCGTCACATTTCTGGACATCACCGGACGCAAACGGGCGCAAGCGGCTCTGCTTGAGGCCAAGGAAGCGGCCGAGGCGGGCAGCCGCGCCAAGAGTGAATTCCTGGCCAACATGAGCCACGAAATCCGCACGCCGATGAACGGCATCATCGGAATGACCGAGCTGGCGCTCGACACCACTCTCACGGCCGAGCAGCGGAATTATCTCAGCCTGGTCCGATCTTCCGCCGACAGCCTCCTGCACGTCATCAACGATATTTTGGACTTTTCCAAAATTGAAGCGGGCAAGCTCGAGCTTGAGAAAACTGAATTTGTGATTCGAGATTTGCTCAGGGATACGTTGAAAACGCTGGCCCAGCGGACGGACCAGAAGCTCCTGGAGATATGCGCGCGTGTGTCGCCCAGCGTGCCAAAGTTCCTGATCGGAGACCCCACGAGGCTGCGGCAGCTGATCGTGAATCTGATCGGCAACGCCATCAAGTTCACCGAAGAGGGAAACGTCATTCTGGATGCGGAACTCGAAGAAAGGACCGGCGAACGAAGTGCGGCTGCACATTTCCGTTTCGGATACCGGCATGGGAATCCCGCTCGAAAAGCAGCACATCATCTTTGAATCCTTTGCCCAGGCCGACGGTTCCACGACGCGCCGTTTTGGCGGAACTGGCCTGGGCCTCACGATTTCGCGCCAGCTCGTGGAACTCATGGGCGGGCGTATCTGGGTGGAAAGCGAACTAGGAAAGGGCAGCACGTTTCATTTCACGTGCATTTTCCAACAAGGAGCCTCGACCGCGTCGGACCAGGAACAAATTGCCGGACAAGCCTTGCCGGGGCTGAATGTTCTCGTAGCGGACAATAACCTCGTAAACCGCAAAATATTTTCGGAGATGTTGACGAACTGGCGCATGAACCCAACTCTGGCTGACAGCGGCGCCAGCGCTCTGGAGCTATTGGAAGCCGCGCAAAAAGCCGGCCGCGCATTTCCGGTCATTTTACTGGACGCGCTCATGCCGAAATGTCGACGGGTTCCAGGTCTTGCAGCGAATTCAAGCGAATCCGGGTCTCGCCGGCGCTGTCATCATGTTGCTTTCCGGAAACCGCCATCTGTCGGACACGGCGCGGTGCCGCGAACTCGGTGTGAAGCAGTGCCTCACCAAACCCGTCGGCCAGTCCGAACTGCTCGACGCAATCCTGACGGCGCTGGGGCTGGGCGCCGCCGAGGAACGGTTGATCGATTCATCGGTTCTCGTTCCGGAAAAAACCAAGGGGCGGCCGCTCAACATTCTGCTCTCCGAAGACAATCCCGTGAACCAGATGCTCGCGATCCGACTGCTCGAGAAAGGCAGGTCATCGCGTCATTCTCGCGAGCACCGGCCGAGAAGCGCTCACGGCCTGGGAAAATGCCGGAATCCCCGGATTCGACGTCGTGCTTATGGACATCCAGATGCCGGAGATGGACGGCATGGAAGCCACGGCGGCGATTCGGGAACGTGAAAAAAGTTCCGGCAAGCACATCCCCATCCTGGCGATGACCGCGCATGCCATGCGAGGAGACAAGGAAAGGTACCTCGCCAGTGGAATGGACGGATACGTTTCCAAGCCAATTCACCCTGCCGGCCTGTTCGCCGAAATTGAGCGGTGCCTGGCGGCATCGGGAGGGAGCAATGCCATGACGGAAATTACTCAAGGACCGGGTGAACTGATCGACCGTGTTTCACTGCTGGAGCGCGTGGAGGGAGATCGGGAACTGCTAACTGAAATGATCCATCTCTTCCAGGAAGACGCACCCAAACTGCTCACCGCGATGCGTGACGCCCTGCAGCGCGGCGACATGGCCGTGCTGGAGCGATCCGCGCATTCCCTCAAGGGAGCGGCAAGCAATCTTTCGGCGAAGGCCACAACCGCCGCCGCCTTGCAGCTTGAAAAAGATGCAAAAAGCAAGGACGCGGAATCCGCGAAGAAAAGTCTTGCGGAGGTCGAACGAGCCGTGGAGCGCCTGCGCCCAACGCTCGCCGAGCTCTGCCTGGGGGTTACTAAATGAGAATACTCATCGCCGATGACGAACCGGTTTCGCGCCGCATGCTTCAGGCCATGCTGGGGAAGTGGGGATACGACGTGGTGTCAGCCGAAGATGGCGACGCCGCCTGGGATATGTTGAAATCTCCGGATGCCCCGCGCATGGCCTTGCTCGATTGGATGATGCCCGGCCAGAATGGCGTCGACGTCTGCCGCGCCCTGCGGAAGGTGCGGCCAGACCCGTACACCTACATTCTCCTGTTGACGGCGAAGGACGCCAAGGAAAGCGTGGTGGAAGGCCTCGAATCCGGAGCCGATGACTATTTGACCAAGCCGTTCAACCCGCAGGAACTCAAGGCCCGGATTCGGGTGGGACTGCGCCTGCTGGAACTGGAAGACAACCTTGTGCAAGCACGCGAAGCCATGCGCTTCAAGGCCACGCACGATACTCTCACCGGAGTTTGGAACCGCGGAGCGATTCTGGAAACACTGGAAAGGGAGACCTGGCGCTCCCGGCGGGAGGGCCTTTCCCTCGGCGTCCTGATCGCGGACCTGGACCACTTCAAGTCCGTCAATGACACCTACGGACACCTCGCGGGAGACGCGGTTCTGCGGGAAGTCACAAAAAGAATGCAGGCGGACGTCCGGCCCTACGACGCCGTGGGCCGCTACGGAGGCGAAGAGTTTCTGATCCTGCTGCCGGGATGCAATGGTTTAGAAGCGCGCGAGAAGGCCGAGCGGCTGCGCGAATCGATTTGCCGGATGCCCATCGACACGTCGGCGGGCATTCTGAAAGTCACGATGAGCATCGGCGGAGTTGCCACCGCGGATTGGCCGGAGGACACCGCCAATCAAATTCTGCAGATGGCCGACATGGCTCTTTACCGCGCGAAGGAAGAAGGCCGTAATCGCACCGTAATGGCGGGAGCGGCGGAGCATGAGGAGGCGCATCACTCTTCTTTGGAGCTTTCCTCTCAGGGTCCTCAAAAGGAATAACGAAATTTTGTTTGCGATCCCCTCAGGAATTGGAACGCGCGGTAAAACTCTGGAGCGCCTCGTTTCCGACAATTTCCACACGCTGCACGCCGCCCCATCGAATGTGTTCCTGCTCGAAGCGGTTTTGAATCCGGCGGCGCAATTCCCGCGCCGCGTCGTCTTGCCGCCCCGGGACGGTGCGAAGCTGCAGCCGCAGCGTTGTTCCGGCCGGCCCGAACGAGTCCACGCCCAGCGCCCGCGGCCCGTCCACCAGGACGGGCGACCAGGAAACATCGGCCCTGAGTTCCGCGCACACGCGTTCGAGCGCCGCCAGCGCCGCATCGGCCGATGACTCTTGCGGAATGGAAATGTCCACGAACACCTGGCCCCAGTCCCGGCTGAGATTTGCGACCTGCGTGACCTCTCCATTGGGAATGGAGACCACGGCGCCTTGAATGTCCCGGACCACGGTGCGGCGCAGCGTCAGATGCTCGACGCGCCCGATCACGGTCCCGATCCGCACGGATTCGCCAACCACGAACTGATCTTCGATGGTGATGAAAAAACCGTTGATCAGATCGCGGACCAGATGCTGCGCGCCGAAACCGATCGCCAGGCTCGAGAGGCCCGCGGCCGCAGCAATGGGCGTGACGTTGAAGCCGAACTCCGGCAATGCCGTGAGGATCGCGCCAACGACGATCAGGGCGGTCCCCGCGCTGTACATCAGTCCCGCCAGCGTTTTCACGTGCTGCTCGTGCATCCGCGCGACCCGGCCCAGGCCTTCGGTCCCGGCCTTTGGAATCAGACGGCGCGTCAGGGAACGCAAGATCCGGTTCAGGATCAGGGCGATCACTAAAATCGTGACGATGCGAATTCCATGCGCGGCGGCAATATCTGTCCATTTGAATACGATTGGCGTCATAATGTCCGGACGAGATTATAGCATCCCGGGATTCCCCTCAAGATGAGGGATAGCAGGAGAAATTGCGGCCGCAGGAGAATCCGATGAAGACCGGACGCCGATTCTTTCTTTCGGGCGTTGCCGCGACGCTGGCTGGAACCCGGGCCCTGCTGGCCGGCGGCCAGGGCCAACAGCGGCGCGATCCCTCTCGCGTTCCCCAAATTCCGGATGCCAGCAATTCAAGCGGAGGAGAAGACGTTCCCCTGCCTCCGCGGGCGGATCCAAAAGTGCATGCTCAAGGAAGACCAGAAAGAATTGAGGCGTGACGTCGACCATTTGCTGCAGTTGGCCAAGGACTTGAAGGACGAATCGGACAAGACGCCCGAAACCGATGTTCTGTCCCTTTCCCTGGTCAAAAAGGCGGAAGATATCGAAAAGCTGGCGCGCCAGATCAGGGACCGGATTCGGGCCAGTTGAAGGGACGCCACCCTACGCCAACATGCCGGGATGGCAGGTTTCAGGGCCAAGCTTTTTTGATGGGATGAAATCGAAATTTCAGGGAGGGTTTACATGCGTTGGATGAGTGGATCGGCGCTCTTCGTGGCGGGGACGCTAGTCGGATCTCTAATCATGGCGGCGGCTGCGTCGCCGCAAAAAAAGTTGAATGGTCTCACGCTGAATCATTTCGCACTGTATGTGAAGGACATGGACGAGTCCACGAAGTTCTACACGGAAAACATGGGCTTTCGCAAAGCGTTCTCGTTCACGGATGGCGCCGGCCACCCGGTCGTGTATCTCCAGATTGATCGCAACACGTTTCTCGAAATGACGCCGGCCGACAAGGACCACCCGGCCGGATTTTCTCACGCGGGCATCCTTGCGGATGACGTGAAATCAACTGTCGCTTCCCTACAGAAAAAGGGGCTGAAGGTGGAAGACGTGCACCTCGGCGGAACCAAAGCTCTCATTTCAAATACGCTCGATCCCAACGGCGTGCGCCTGGAATTGGTCTACTATCCTCCGGAGTCGCTCCAGAGGAAGGCGATCGACTCCTGGAAGTGAACGGACGGCGCGAGCGGCGAAGGATGCGGGCAGGTTTAAACGTTCGTGTTCAAGGGCATTTCTAAAACTCAATCGAGCGGACAAAATTGACTGGCGGGCCTATCTTTCGCCGGCGATTCGGGAGAACAAAATGAAGAAATTCCTAAGCCTGGTCTTTGTTTCCTTGTTCGTGTCCATCGGGTGTGCGGCCGCGGGCGGAAACATCGCTGGGACAATCCAGGGGCCGAATGGCGCTCCCTTCAAGGCTGCATTCGTTCGCGCCCAGAATGTGCAAACCAAGATGGTCACCATCGTTCTCTCCAACGCGCAAGGAAAATATTTGGTCAACAATTTGGCCCCTGGTACGTATGAGATTTGGGCCACGTCCGTTGAGTACAAGAGCGACCCCGCCAAACGCAGCGATATCAAGGTAGATGACGGCCAAACGGTAAGCCTAAATTTCAAAATGCAGAAGAGCGCGGTCCAATGGAGCCAGCTGACCAGATACCAGGCCGGGATGCTGCTGCCCATTCCGGCGACGCAACCGGAGGCGAGGGATCGGGACGTGCTCCTGCAGCAATGTTTTGGCTGCCATGGCATGAGTAAGTGGGGAATGCGCGCCGATCACGACGGCTGGGCAAGCGCGATTGGCGTGATGCGGCAAGTGGGAGTCGCCGACATCAAGCCCGAAATCGCCGAGCAGGCCGCGACGTATCTGGCCAGCGTCTTCGGCCCCGACTCCGACACCCCTGCGGTTCCGACTCAACTGCCGGGCTATCAAGCCGTCAAGCAGGATCACGCGAGCTGGAGCGACGATGCCCTGAACATCGTGTATGTAGATTACCAGTTGACGGGAGAACCCAAGGATCGTCCCGGAACAGGCCGGCCTGACAAGAACGGTTTCATCTGGCTGGAAATGGGCGGCGGTCTGGCGAAGCTCAATCCGGAAACCGGCGAAGTGAAGATTTTCCGATTGGATGATCCGTCGCGGCCTACCATCCATGAAGTCTTCCCCACCGCGGATGGCTCGTCGGTATGGCTCACGATACAGGATGAAAACGCCCTGGTGCGATTCGATACACGCACGGAAAAATTCGACCCCGTCTACAAGGATCAGTACGACGGGCCGAGGCCAAGACAAACCAACACGATTGCTCCCTGGCCCCAGTTCCGAAATAACGACACGGAGACGATTGGCAGCGGGCCCAGGACTCATACGGCGGTGGCCGATCCGGCGGGAAATATCTGGGCGTCCGGCCGGCCGCTTAAAAAATTCGATATCGAAACGAAAAAATACACCAACTTCCCGGACGTTCCCGACACCTATGGAATCGCCATCGACAAGGAAGGAAACATTTGGGCGGGAGAATTTACCGCCAGGGATTACCGGAAGCTGGTCAAGGTGGACTCGAAAACAAATAAAGTGACCAAGTACCTGCCGCCCAATACCGACGACAAATTGAATGGAGCCCCGCGGCGCGTAAAAGTCGATTCGCAAGGTTACGTATGGTGCGCGGATTATTTCGGCGGCAACCTGACGCGATTTGATCCCAAAACTGAAACCTTCAAAATATTCCAGATTCCCGGGCCAACGCCGACACCTTACGGAATGGGCGTCGATCACAACGATAATGTTTGGTATACGTCGTTCTACACGGATGTCACCGGAAGGCTCGACCCCAAGTCGGGCAAATTCACCGAATATCCTTCGCCCTACGCGGAAAGAAGTACGCGGGACCTGAACGAGGATTCCAAGGGAAGAATTTGGTTCGGGGCGGAAAACATTTTCAGAGTGGGTTACTTCCGGCTGCGAACCGCGTCCGAGATGGCAGCCGTGCAGGACATTAAGTAGCGGGCTAGTGGCATTTGGAAGTTCAAAAACACGCGCCTTTCGAAAGTCGAAGGATGCGTCACTCTCCAGATTCGGACAACTTGAAACTTCACCACTTACAGGTTTGTTTCTCGAAGGCGACGAATTCCTCTCGAATCGGACTGTGATCTCCGTCACATTAGGAAGTGACGCCTGTCATGGCTGAATCGTTCGAATTCTTTTACCGTCTAATAGGAGGAAAAGGGAAGAAATCGGCGTGAGCGCGCCGGCTGGGCCCGTGACATGCCCAATATACCGAATTGAAACGCTCGGCAGACCTGAGGGTGATTCAGTGCAAAGTCAACACTTTCTGTTCGTTGAAGAAACGGAATCGGCGGCGAAGACAAGGGCGCATATCGTTCTTGCCCCGCCAAAAGTAGAGCCGCTGCAGGACGTATTTGCTGAAGCCATGCTGGAGGATGCTTCCTCGCGCCAGCGGCGCAGCGCTTTCGATTGGGTCGCGTCCATCGGCGTCCACTTCGCGATCCTGGCTTTGCTTTTGATTGTTCCGCTTTATTTCACAGCGGGGCTCGATTCCCAAAAGCTCAATTTGACGTTCCTTGCAGCGCCACAGACACCCCCTGCGGCGCCTCCGCTTGCGCCGATGGCCTCCTCGGCCAGGCCACGCCCAGCTCGCACTGCGACTGCGCGCGTCTTCTCGCCCGTACAATTGACAGCGCCTTCCTTCATTCCGAAAGCCGTCGCAACCGCTCCCGGCAGCGCAGCGGCACCCCCGGATGAGGCGCCCGAAGGAGTGCCCGGCGGAATTCCAGGAGGCCAGGAGGGAGGCGTTCTTGGGGGTGTGCTGGGAGGCACGTTTAAAGGTGTGCCGCCGCCTGCGCCCGTAGTTGCGGAAGGGCCGAAAGTGCCCGTCCGCGTGGGCGGCGACGTAAAGCAGCCGCGCCTGCTGTTTGCTCCCGACCCGGTGTATCCAATTCTTGCCAAGCAGGCCCGCCTCTCCGGGGTGGTCATCATCGAAGCGGTCATCGACGAACATGGCAAAGTGACGGGCATGCGCGTGGTCAGCGGCCATCCCATTCTGATTCCCTCGGCGTTGACCGCCGTTTCGAAAAGATTGTATGAACCCACGGTCCTCGATGGGGTGCCAACACCGATCGATTTGAGGGTGGAGATCAACTTTAGTTTCTCGTAGCGAGCGGCAACACGGCCTTGGATTAAGCTTCTAGTGACTTGCGGGAATTCAAATACCCGCACGCGTCGAAAAGCGAAGGACGCGCCACCTAAAATTCTTGAAGCGGTCACTTCGATACAGTGGAAGGGCGGGCCACCCCTGGCGCAGGTTCGTCAAGAGTCATTTGGGCATCAACGCGAACGTCCAGATCGAGCCGCCGGCCGGCACTTTTGTCGCCGCATAGCGAGTGGCGAGACCGCCGCCGAGTCCCGAGGCAATGGTCACATACTGGCGGCCTTTGTGGGTGTACGTGATGGCCGTCGAATTGACGCTCGAGCTGGTCTTGAATTGCCAAAGCGTTTCGCCCGTGTTCTCGTCGAGCGCGATGAATTCGCCCGAGAGTTTGCCGGTGAACACGAGCCCGCCGCCGGTCGCGAGCATGCCGGCCGAACTGGGCAGATCGGTCAACGGAATTTCCCATTTCTTCTCGCCGGTTAGCGGATTGATGGCCACGAAATGGCCGAGGACGTCCCCAGGCTTGGGTTCCGGGAAACTGCCGAGCACGCCGGTCGATTGCCCGCCATGAACTGTCGGTTTCGGCGGCGCGAGCTGTTGTATGCGCGGTACGTTCCACGTGCTCGCGTAGGCGAGGCCCGTGTTCGGATCGTACGCGATGGGCACCGCATTTGTGCCGCGTGACGGCCAGATTTCGACTTGTTCTCCGGCGAGAAAACGTTTCTGTACGTCCGTCAACACAGGGCGGCCGGTATCCGGGTCGATACTCGTGGCCCAATTAACTTTGACGTACGGGTGGGCGGTGATGAGTTTGCAGTTCGTGCGGTCCAGCACATAAAGAAAACCGTTCTTGTTGGTCTGGATCATCACTTTGCGAGGCTTGCCGCCTACCTGGAGATCGGCGAGGACATTCTCATCGGTGCCGTCCACGTCATACAAATCGTTCGGCGTGTATTGGTAGTAACAAGCAATCTCGCCCGTCTTCGGCCGGATCGCGAGCACACTGGACGTGTACAGGCTATCCAGACCTTCGCGAGGCCTCGGGTCGTACGGCTCCGCGTTGCCCGTGCCCCAATAGACCAGATCGAGTTGGGGATCGTACGAACCGGAGCGCCACGTCGGACCTCCGCCCTGCGTCCAGGCGTCGCTATTCTTTGGCCAGGTCTCGGAGCCGGGCTCGCCCGGCGCTGGAATCGTGTATCTGCGCCACAGTTTCTTCCCTGTGTCGGGATCCCAGCCGTCCAGGAAACCGCGCGTGGTGGACTCCCCGCCGGACACGCCGGAAATGAGAACGCCGTTGGCGATGATCGGCCCGCCGGTGGCGTAGTAGCCGTCCTTTAGATCGGCGAATTTCTGGTTCCAGACTTCTTCTCCCGTCTTCATGTCGAGTGCAAGGATGTGGTCGTCGATCGTCACGCGAAAAAGTTTGCCGTTATAGATCGTCGCCGCGCCTCTGTGAAAAGCTGCCCGCCGGGTCTCCGGTTCGAGGTGCACTGGCGTGCGCCAGATCTGCCTGCCGGTCTCCACGTCGATGGCGAAGGACCATTTGCCGTTGATCGCGTACAGTACGCCGTTGTAAATCGTTGGCGCCGCCAGCTCACCCTGGTCATTCATGAGGCTCGTGCTCCAGATGGGCACGAGGCGCTTGACGTTGGATTTATTAATTTGTTTGAGAGGGCTGTAGCTATTTCGGGCATAACCCATGCTCTGGGTGGTGACGTTGTCCGTATTCTTGCCGTCATTCACCAGTTCTTCCGTGGTTTGCGCCCATCCCTGCGCGGGCCAGAAAACAAGCAGCGTTGCACACAGCCAGATTTTTTTCATGATCGGCCTTCCTTGCTCGAAGCCGGAATTTTCGATTTGGTCCGCTGTCCCGCGCATCGTACGCTGTTCTTCGCCTTGACACAAAGAAATTGCCATCAGAGCAGACCCCGAAGGGTCCACGAGATTTTGGTATCAAGTCCGGACAGGTGGGCCTGCCTAGAACAAACCTTTCGAGTGATTGAATGGATAGCACGGAAAAAAGTGGTGCGGCTGGGGCGACTCGAACGCCCGACCTCGTGCTTCGGAGGCACGCGCTCTATCCAGCTGAGCTACAGCCGCGTAGTTCCTTTATATCATGCACGCCTGTTTGCGCGCATTCCTGGGATCAATTTTTGAAGGCTCCTAGATTAGAAGTTTTCGATGCGAGTCTGTTCAGCAGGTCGGGGCTTTAGCCCCGACGTTCAAGCTTGCGCATTTGCGGGCTAGAGCCCCTGAAGCTTCAGGGCCTGAAGGCCCCGTTCGCACGGCGCTAATTGTCCGACCTAAAGGTCGGACCTCCTAACTGAACTGGGTCGTGCTAGAATCCGGCCGGAACGTCTCCACCAGGTCGCACCCTAAAAAAGGATGTCGCCGTCCATGGCGCATGATGTTTTTGTCAGCTACGCCTCCGGGGATAAGACGGTGGCGGATGCCGTTTGCGCGACGCTGGAGTCCCATGGGATTCGCGTTTGGATCGCGCCGCGCGACGTTCTCCCCGGCATCCACTACGGCGAAGCCATTATTGACGCCATTCATGAGTGCCGCATCATGGTGCTCGTCTTTTCCTCCAAGGCCAACCTATCCGGCCATATTCCCAAGGAGATTGAACGCGCCGTCAGCCAGGGCATCACCGTCATGCCGCTGCGCATCGAGGATGTCGCGCCGGCCAAGTCGCTGGACTACTTTATCGGCAGCGTCCACTGGCTCGACGCGTTGACCCCGCCGCTGGAAGTCCATCTTCAGAGGCTGGCAGCGAATGTTCAGACGCTGCTTTCGCGAAGCGACGCGAGAACCGAAGTGCATGCAGGTCCGGCGCATGCTCCCGCGAACGCGCCAGCCTTGCCTGCTCCGGCGCGCGTCGCGCCGCATGTGGCGCGGCCCACGTGGGAATATTTCGTGATCGGCGGCTTGGCCGCAGTCGTTCTGATTCTCGGCTTCCTGACGTACCGTTCCAGGTTCCAGCGGAGCACGGCGACGGCAACCACGGAAATCGTAGCGTCTAAATCAGCCCCGCTGCCTGCCGCATCTCCCGTAGCCGTTCCTGTAGCCGTTCCTACGGCGGGCTTATCCGACAAACCGAAGAAACTTCTGGCGCCTGCGAGCACAGCTGCTTCAACAGCTCTTTCTGGGGTTCCTGCCACAGCTCCTGCCGCGGTTCCTCCCGCGCCTCCTCCCGCCGCTCGCTCTGCGAAGCCGCCTCGCGAAGTGGCCCTGCATTACGTGGATGATTCAACCGTGAAGCTCGAACAACTCATCGGAGATCAGGACAAGGAGCGGCACAAGCCGACCGCGAACCAGACCTTCACGCGATTCGGCGTGGAGGGCACGGAGCTGGGCAGTTCTTTTGAACACCAAGGGCACATCTATTTTCTGTTCGGTCCGACGCTGGGCCCCGCGCCTGGGTTATCCAACACGATCGCGACTTCTGACACAACGAATCCCAGCGGCGGGGTTCACCTGGATTTCCTGACGAACGGCGGCAAATATATCGCCGTGCAGCCGACTGGCGTCACGATGGCGCCGATGGATGTGCCCGTGGCGGGAATCAGCCTGGACGGGCAGATGTACGTGGCCATCAGCACGAATTTCACGAAGGGCCGGGCTACCGAGCGCTCCGTCCTCACCAAGTTTATCGCTCCGGAAACCTTTCAGACGATTCGCACCATTTCCGAACTTCCCGACGGGCGATTCATAAGAATGTCCATGCATACCCAGCCGGGAACCATCGCGGGGCTTCCTCCCGGCGGCCCTTTCATCCTCACTTGGGGAACGGGCCGATACCACGAGAGCGATGCCTATCTGTCGATCGTCCCCGCGTCCCAATTTGAGGCAGGCAAAGGTATTCGCTACTTCGCGGGCCTGGACGCGTCAAACGCTCCGACCTGGAGCGACAACGAATCGGACGCGACTCCGATTGTGAAGGACGGCACGCTCGCAGACTTTTCCGTTACCTGGTGCAAGGAACTTGGTTTGTGGCTGATGACCTATGACCGCAGGACGCAACCCAACGGGATCGCGTTTTCCTACTCGCGCACGCCGTGGGGACCCTGGAGCGAGCCTGAGATCTTATTCAACCCTATGCGTGACAACGCGCTCGGGAAATTCATTCATGGTCCCTTTAGGAAAATTGACGACGGTCTTGCAGGGCCAGTCCTGGGACAGAGGAATCGAGTAAACGCCGCGGAAGTTCGTGGTGGTGCGATTGCTCCTTATGTCGTGGAGCGCTGGACCAAAGTGCAGGGCTCCGAACTCGAACTCTACTACTTGATTTCGACTGTCAATCCCTACGTTGTTGTTCTCATGAAATCACTCTTGCGGATCGAGTAGGGAGCGAGGATCGTGAATTACGCTGAACGGGGAACCGCCCTCCCCATTTGAATGACCCTCATGAGCCATCCACCCCGGACTTCTCTCCACCTGCCCGTCGCCCTGGCCATAGGTTTCACCGGGCATCGCAAGCTTCCGGATGAAGCCAAGTGTCGCGAAGCCATACGTAAGGTGCTCCTGGAATGGATCGAGAAAGTTCCGGGAGTTGTTTATGGCGTGACGTCCGCCGCCGCCGGTG
Source organism: uncultured Acidobacteriota bacterium (assembly GCA_963832265.1). Taxonomy (GTDB): domain Bacteria; phylum Acidobacteriota; class Terriglobia; order Acidiferrales; family UBA7541; genus Palsa-360. The sequence continues at coordinate 7,783 of CAWHTN010000017.1, read as the reverse complement.
GAGACTTGCTGTTTGCGGAGACCTGCATCGAGTTGCATCTGCCGATCCGCGTTTTTTTGCCTCTGCCGAAGGAACAATTCCGCGATGATTTTGACGAACCTGCATGGGCCCGCGCGGAATGTGTATTCAAGAACGCGCTTTCGGTGGAAGTCACCGGCACCGGAGAGAAATTGACGGAGCGCTATTACGAATGCGGCATCGAAACGGTGCAAGAGAGTCAGCTGCTCATCGCGCTCTGGGACGGAGAGCCCAGCCAGGGACTGGGCGGCACGGCGGACATGGTTCACTTTGCGAAGGAACAAGGGCGGCCGGTCATCTGGATCCACAGCGCGACCGGCGCGGTGCAGCAGTTCAACGTGAGTCCGCAAATACTGAACGATCCGGAGATGCGCTTCCTGAACGGGTTGCCCGGTCCTGCCGACCCAATGCCCGCGGGCTTCCCTCGTGATCTGGCGAACGCCTGGTTTGTCAAATTGGATGAAAATGCCAGCCGCGTCGCGCCACAGTTTCGCCGGATGGCCGCGATTCCCATCTTCTGCACGGCCGCCGCGGCCGTGCTGAGCGGCAAGACAGCTTATACCGGGAGCAGCGTGGTTTGGCTGTGGATGGGAACAGCACTTGGAGTCATGGCCGCCTCGCTGCCAACAGTTCTGAGGCTCGGTCGCCGCCAGGTTGCCTGGACGAGGATGCGAACCGCCGCGGAAATTTGCCGTTCGTGCCTGGCGCTTTGGTGGACGCCGGCGCTCTACGAAGTCGTTGGACCTGAGGTTGTGCCCGATCTGGCCGGGATGCTGACCTCGCTGAATTTTCTGAAAATGTCGGATCGCGCCGCGCACAAGAACAATCTCGATGAATTCAAGCGGCTGTACAGAGACGAGCGGGTGCAGCATCAGATCGCCTATTTTTCGCGCCACGCCAATCACGCGGCCGCGTGGGCGCGCCGGTACCGGGTTGTCACCTGGGCGAGCACGATTCTTGCCGCGGGGCTCGACTTCTGGTTGCTGCTCAACGCGCATGGCCTGAGCCATTCGATTTCGGCGCGGATGAGGCCGGAGCTGGCGCTGTCGGTTGCGCTCTTCTTCCAAATCGCCACGGTGGCCGGATCGCTCGTGGTGGTCAATGACTACGTGCGACGCCGGGATCGCTACAGGGAATTGCATCGCATGCTGTTGCAATGGGACAAACAGCTGGAACTCTCCGAGACGTGGCCGATCGTGCTGCGGATCGCTTCCACCGTGGAGAAGGCGTTGCTGGCGGAATTGATTGAGTGGAGATCGCACATCCGGAACCAGAAACTGCCGCAGAAATAATACTGAGCCCGCCCCGCGCTTGAGGCGGCACCCGCATAGCTTGGTCAAAACTTACTTGACCGGGGCAACGTGGAGCGACACCGGTCCGCGAGCGACACGGCTCGGGGATCTAGAACTCGAATCGCGCCGAGAGCTGAATGTTGCGCGATCCGTACTTCGGGGCCGCAGCCAGCGGCTGTCCGAAATTGCTATTCGCCGTGGCATCCCAGATCGGAAGATTGGTGCAATTGGGGGCGCCGATCGGCGTGCATTCTTCGGTGGTTGTGTACTGCACGTTATTCACCGAAGTCTGCTGGAAATTCGCATGATTAAACAAGTTAAACGCCTCGGCCCGGAACTTCAGCCCCAACCGTTCGTTCAACTTGAAGCCGCGCGCGATACTCAAATCCACGTCTCGGACACCGGGCCCGCGAAACGAATTGAATCCTTCCCCCGGCACAATCGAAAAATTCACATTCGGCGAATCGAAAACAGCCGTATAGGGACGGCCGCTTGCGATGGTCGCCACCGAGGAAAATGTAAATCCCTTCAATCCTCGCATCACCGGCGACCACGATCCACTCAAAACCAGACGGTGCGTCTGGTCCAGTTGCGAGGGACCGCGCTGCGATGCCTTGTCGAATTGATTCATGTAGCCCGTTCCAACATCGATTGCTTTCGAGAACGTGTAGGCCACGGCGCCGAGGAATTGTCCCGACTGGTGCTTCAGCGAAACCAGCATCCCGTGATAGACGGAGGTGCCGGAATTATCCACTGCGTTGATCGCAGCGAAATTGGAATCGACAAATCCGTCGATGTTTTCAAATTCCGGGACCACATACGATTTTCCGTTGGGTAGATTCACAGTCGCTTGCGTAAAATTCCCGCCAAACGCCAGCTGTTGATCCGGCGGCACAAGGTTCAGGTCATATCCGAAGTTCCCATTCGCTTGCCTGGTCACTCCGTTGGAATTTCCCAGGAGCGCAACACCATGCGTGTACACATAGCCAATGCTCATGGAAGTCCTCGTTCCGAAGCGATGCTCCACGGTCAGATCGCCTTGCTCCACGTATGGATTTCGGAAATTCGGAACGAACACGTGAAGCGATTGGCCCCCGGCCCCGGCGCCTCCTGTGGGCGGAGCCGTGAGCCCGTTTGGATATGTGACGAGCGGAGCGTTGTTGCCGAACGCAGGTCCGGTCAGAAATATGAACTGTCTGGAGACTCCGTTCGTGACCAGTGCATCGGAGACATCCAGCAAGTCCTCCTGAATAAAGAAAATTCCGAACGACCCGCGGACTACGGTGTCTCCTTTGCCGTCCAATGAATACGCAAACCCTATGCGCGGCGCGACGTTGTTGTCGTCTCGTGGAATGCGGCAGGTGAGCGCAGCCACCGGATTTGGATCCGGACTGCAAACTTTAGGCTGCGGGAGCCGCTGGTAATCCCAGCGTACTCCGTAGTTCAGATTCAACTTCGACGTTGCCTGAAACTTGTCCTCCACGAACAAAGAATACGTCGGAGCCGTAAACGGTACTGTTGATTGTCCGAACGATTGCAAATCATATTCAAATGCTCCCGTGGCTACGTCGGCCAAGCTTGCAAATTGAAAGTATCCCGCCGGGCCGTACACAAAATAATCGCGGTCATGGTTGACGTTGATGTCGACGCCGCTTCGAATCGTGTGGCGCCCCAGGATGTACGTGAAATTGTCGGAGAACTCGTACCGTTGGTCCGAGGTGGAGAGTTGGAAGCGATTTCCTCCGAATACGTACCCCGTATCCGGGTTCTCGATTACGGTCGCCGGCGTGGTCGGTGGGGAATCCGGCAAGTCGGAATGAAGATCGTAGGCGTAGTGAAACCTCGCTTCGTTGAACATCTTCGGGCTCAGTGTGGACACGACCGAGAACTGGAAGAAGTGGCTCGTCGCTCCATCCGTCAAACTCAGTCCATCGCCGGTTGACGTCGGTGTATTGAAATAACCGTGCGGGCTGAGGAATCGTTGAAAGTTGTAGGACGCGGTGAACGAGTTTATGGTCGAGAGCTGTCCGCTGAGTTTCACAAACGCTGTGTTTTGGTTAAAGCTGCGGGGAAAGGACCCTGAATTTGCGGTCAGGATGTTCGCAATCGAAGGGTTCGCGGCGAGGAAGGCGCTTTGCGCGGCAGCGTCCCCCAGGGTTTGCAGCGCGGGGCTATCGTTGACGGTAACCGGCTCGTTGCGGATTTGTCCTTCGTAGTTGGCCAGATAAAACAGCTTGTCCTTTTTTATCGGCCCACCCACCGTAGCGCCGAATTGCTGCCGCCGGTTCGGCGGTTTGGCAATACCCAGTCGATTGTCGATGGAATCGTTCGCATTCATTGAGGAGTCCAAAATGTAATAGTAAGCGTCACCGTGAAGGGCGTTTCCTCCGCTCTTGGTCACGGTGTTCACGAGCCCGCCTCCCGACTGTCCGAATTCGGCTTCGTACCCCGATGTGTTCACCTGGAATTCCTGCACGACATCTTCGCTGAATTGGAAGGGAATGGTGCCCCGGCCGATCGCCTGCGAGAAAAACGCATTGTTATTGTTGCCGCCATCGACCTCGTAATTGTTGAAGTTTCCGGAAACCCCGTTAAAGCTCACCATACCGAACTCGCCGTCGGTCGTCGCGCCCGGCGTCAAAAGCACGAAATCCGTAAAGTCGCGTCCGTTCAGCGGCAGGTTTTCGATCGCCCCTTGCCCGACCACGGAGCTGATCGACGTTTGCGTGGTATCCACCAGCGGAAGATCCGCCGTCACGACGACTCTCGTTTCGGTGCTTCCTATGGCCAGTTGAGGCCGCAGACTTATCGTCGTTCCAACCGCCACGACTACCCTGTCCAGTTCCACGAATTTGAAACCGGATTTCTCAATGCTCACGTGATAGGTGCCCGGAGTCAGGTAAGGAAAAAGAAAATGTCCGCTCGGGTCGCTAGTCTGTACCGTAGCCACGCCCGTCGCGTCGCTGCGGGCAGTTACCGTGGCGGCCGCCACAGTGGCGCCACTCTCATCCAGAACCGTGCCTTCCACCCGCCCGCTTCCCAGACCCGACTGCCCCGCGGCCGGCTCTGTCATCAACGCCGCCGCGATCAGGCCGCAGACCAACAAAGCAAAGAATTTCACTCCCCGGATGGCGCGTTTCCGCAATTTTATTTCCATCATGCCCCCTTGTCCTCTGGTTCTTAACATCTTGCGAAAGTTCCCGGTTCGGCGGTGTGCATCACACTTGCCACTTAGTCCCGGGGCTCTCCCTCATTCCCCAATGAGCACTACTTGCTTCCGGCCGAACCCCATGAAACCGGAGGGATCGTAGCATCGGCCAATCCACTTAGATCCATTTTATTTTTGAGTAGCAGGCATTTCGATCCCCGAAGACGCCGTTGGGCAATCTACTCCCTTTACGCGGATACGGGGAAGTCGTACTGCTTTTTTTGAAACGGTTGGTTTGGTTGCGGTGCAGGTCGGCGTGTGTGAGACGTATTTGAGATCCTGCAAAAGCGCGCCGGGGCAGTGCCTACTCGATACTGTCGGCGAAAATAGAGCGGCCAATCACCTTCACGTCGATAGAAATGGGAGGCCGCAGACCGCTGCCCTGCACGATCGCTCCCCGCACCCAGGTGTTGCCTCCGAGAGCCCCGACTTTCAAGGGATCGTACACGGTGGCGTCGCACGGATTCACGACCATGGGATGGTTGGCATTGAATCTATATTTTGAGGCGAGCCGTCCGAGATCGGTCACGAATTCCAATTCACAGCGGCCGAATGGTCCCTGGAGGGAAAACGCCCAGTATTCTCCGCCGGGAAGCCGGATCACCATGGCGTGAATATTTTCCAGTGTGAGAGGATTCACGAAAATGAATTTCTTTGCGGCCCACGGTTTGGAAAGTTCATCCATCGTCGCAGCCAGGGTTGGCCCTTCGTGAACTGCCGGAATGGGATTTAGCGGCGGCGGCGAGGGCGCGCCCTGCTCCGTGGCTTGCGCGTCAGAAGAGGAGGAATTGGCTTCGCCGTGGGACTTGCTCTTCACCCACCAAAATAATACTGCGCCGAGCAACACGACGGCGGCTGCGATGCCGCCGATTTGCAACAGGCGCTGCGTATCGATGCCGCCCATGCCGCCCCGTGCCTGGCGTGCTCCCGGACCGACGCCGGGAATTTGCGGCATTTCGGGCCGGAACGGATCAAACTTGTTCTCCGCGGGTTTGTCGGGAGATGCGTCCGGAGTTTTCGTGGGTAGTTTGACAGGCATGGGAATCAAAATTTGCGCATGCGGATTACTGTACCGTTTTGCTCGTGCTTCACTTCATCCATCAGTTTGTTGATCAGCAAAATGCCGCGGCCATGCTCGGAATACAAATTAGAATCGTCGGTGGGGGAGGGAATGGACTTGGGGTCGAAACCGCTGCCCGGATCGCGAACTACGATCACGATGCCTTCTTCTCGATCGCCGCTTATGGAACATTCAATTTTTTTGGCAGGATCTCCCTTGCAGCCATGCAGGATTGCATTGGCCAGGGCTTCGCGCAGCGCCATCTCAATTTCAAATTCCTTGCCCGCGGCATATTCCAACTCACCGACCAGCCGCATAACCCAGGCCACCACAGGCGAAATGGCCGTGACATCGGCGGGCAGACTCACCTCGAAGCGCATGGGAGAGGAATGCACATTCCCTGACGTCTTTGATTTCAAATTTGTACGCATACGGGATTTCGAGCGCGTGTCGCACGCGCGGATTGCACAAAAAGGGCAGAATTCGCAGTCCCGGGCAACTGCAAGGCTGCCGAATCATATTTTGGACCTGAGTGGACTTCCTTACAAGCAGAGGGGAATGCTTGTGTTCCGCATGAATACCCCATCCACGGGCCTAGAGGGCTAGGGAAGCTTGATGTCGAATCTGCTCGTTCAAATTGGCAATCGCCAAAAGCAACTGCAGTAAATTCGAGCGCATTTCATCGCCCAATTCCAGGCTTTCGCTCCCAACAGTCTCCACAATGAAATCCACTTGTGCGAGCATCCAGTCGCGCGCATCGCGGTCAGCGGCTTCTCCCCGGCTTACTAGCTCATTGATGGCGTTGAGCTCTTGCGTGGAGTCCGCGAGGTAGCTATCCAGACTCTGGCCGCCTTCCACGAAGCTTGTGGGGAGTTCGATCACCGACCGTTCGGAGTAACTGTTGCGGTTAGGAGTCGTCATGGGTCACACCTCAATAATCTTCCTTCAAGCTATAGGAGGCTAGAGAGCACGAATGCTGCCAACCCGGTAATGCCCTGCATCTCCCTTGTTTTGGCGAATCTGCGAACAATCTGCCCGCGGCGGGCCGGCCTGTTTGGCTGGGCACAACGGATAGAATCTATCCTGCCTGTGGAGGCAGTGGGAATTTCAGACCCGGCCGGAATTGTGAGGGGTGAGGCGTACAAAACTCTTTTCCATGGACCAAAAGTATTGACTTGCCGGGAAACTCCTAAGCGAATTAGCATGGACACGCCATACCACCGAGTAGATGATGGGTGGGCCAATGCAGTCGCACCTTGGGATGCGAGGAGGGTCATCCGTATGCGCAAGTTAACAATTCTATGCGCGGCGCTTTTTTGTTTCTCTCTTACAGCGTCAGCACAGGATTCTACAGCGGCGTTCGATGCCAGCAGTCCAGCCGGTGAACCGGCCGCTCCCGCGTCGCTAATTCCGGCGGATCGCGAGCCGTGGCAATTGGGCGTGGGGTTTCAGTTCCTGCAATTCAATGTCCTGGGCCAAAAATTCCATGATTACGGCTATCAAGCGGACGTCACAAGATATTTTGTCAACTGGTTTGGTGTGGAAGGCACTGCGATAGCTGGATTCGGACACTCGGGGTCGCCCAGCATTACCGCGAACTCGCTATTCCTTGGCGGTGGTCCCCACATTTCGGTGTACAACACCCACCACTTTGAGCCGTGGGTCCACGTGCTTGTCGGTTGGGAGCGCTTCCGCTTCACTCAATCTCCCGTGCTTGGCAACAATTCCCACGCCGCGTTCATGGCAGGCGGGGGAGTGGACTATAAGATCGGCATGGGGCGCATCTATTGGCGCGTTCAAGGCGACTTCATGGGAACCAACATCGGGCCTCCCGGGTTTTCAAAAAACTATTCTGTCGGGAGAGGCTTAGTCTCAACTTCTAAAGGACGCGGCAATCTTTTTTTCAATGGCCGGTATGGAGCGAGGAATCTTCGCTTCCTACCGGCCTTTTTATTTTGCGGCGCGGGGGACGATTCGCTCTTGCGAGGTGGGATCGGGAATTTATAGCGTGGTGGGATGAATCTGTCCGCTAAGCCGCTGCGCCGTGGCACTTCTTATATTTCTTTCCACTACCGCAAGGGCACGGATCGTTCCGGCCCACTTTTGCTCCGGTGCGGACCGGCTTTGGCTGCTCTGGCTTCGCAGCCCCGGCTTGAAGCTTCATTTCCTGCTGTTGCCGGCGCTGGCGGCGCTCAATTTCCCTGG
>CAWHTN010000016.1:0-41657 GCA_963832265.1 uncultured Acidobacteriota bacterium | reverse complement strand
CCTTCTTCCGCACCATTATTACTTTTTCTCTGTGCATCTGTCAAACATTATTTTTGCCGCACGGCTGGTGCGAGTTGACGTTGTTCCTGGATTCCCCTATACTTCGCTTTCGTTGTACCCCGCTCGCAGTTCTTTCCCGTTTCCTTTTTCCGGACCGAGAAGCGGCAAAGAGTAGAAGTACGAATCTTAGGGCGGTTCCTGACGTATTTCGATCATCTGACAATGCCAACTGCGATTCCGAAGACCTGACCATGACTGAAGCAACTTGCCGGCGCGAACTGGAACTGGAAATCCCCGCGGAAACCGTGCAGAAAGCGGTCGAGCGCGTGGCCAAGGAATTTGCCCGCGTCGCGCGCGTGCCGGGGTTTCGCCCGGGAAAGGCGCCGGTCACGCTGATCCGCCGCCGGTTTGCCGACGACATCAAGAGCGAAGTGCTGCAATCGCTGGTGCCGGAACAGATCGAGCGCGCCGTCACCGAAAGCAAGCTGGTCCCGGTGACGCAGCCGCAAATCGACAAGGTCGACTTCACGGAAACCGGGCCGGTGAAATTCCGCGCGACGTTCGAGGTGCTGCCGGAGTTTGAGCTGGGACAATATAAGGACCTGGAAGTCGAGGTCGACGACCACAAGATCGAAGACGCGGATGTCGATAAAGCGATCGAGGAATTGCGCGACCGCGCCGCCACCTTTGTTCCCGTCGAAGGCCGGGCCATCGCCGACGGCGATTACGCGCAGCTCAAGCTGAAGGGCATCCCGGCAGGCGGCGGCGAACCGCTCGAAGCGGACAGCGTCCTGTGCCATGTGGGCGGCGAAGAAACCATGGAGCCGTTCAATCAAAATCTGCGCGGCGCGAACACCGGCGATCACAAGAATTTTGATGTGACCTATCCCGCCGACTATCCCGATCCCAAGCTCCAGGGAAAAACATATACCTACGCGGTCGAGGTTCTGGGCATCAAGGAAAAGAAGCGGCCTGAGTTGACCGATGAATTCGCGAAGGATGTGAGCGACGCGCAGACCCTGGAAGAGTTGCGCAAGAAGATGCGCGACAATCTCGAAGCGGCGCGCACGCATCGCCAGAAGCGAACAGACGCGGGAAAAGCTGCTCGCCCAAATTGTCAAGTCGCATGAGTTCCCTGTCCCCGAGGCGCTGGTCGAGCACCAGATGGATTCGCGCCTCGAACGCACGGTGCGGTCGCTGGCCTCGCAGGGAGTCGATCCGCGCGCGGTGAATGTGGACTGGGTGGCGCTGCGCAGCCGGCAAAAGGATCGCTCCATCGAGGATGTGAAGGCGGAGTTGCTGCTGGACCGGATCGCCACGGCGGAAAATATCGACGTGAGCGATGAAGAAGTGGAAAAGGAAATTGCGGCGATCGCGGAACGCAGTGGCGAATCGGCCACAGCCGTTCGCGCGAACTTGACAAGGCAAGGTGCGCTCGATAGGATGAAATCTAAGCTCCGGAGTGAAAAAACTCTGGACTGGCTCTGCAGCAATTCCCGGACCCGGACAATAACCAAGGAGAAATGAAGTGGTTCCGGCCGGGGTCCTCCGCGCAACCTAAAAAACAAAATGAACTATACTGATGATATGACTCCGCATGCAACAACGCTCGTCCCCATGGTCGTCGAACAGACGAACCGGGGAGAGCGGGCATACGATATCTATTCCCGCCTGCTCAAGGACAATATTATTTTCATTGGGACGCCGATTGACGACCACGTCGCCAATCTGGTGACCGCTCAGCTCCTGTTTTTGGAAGCGGAAGACCCCGAAAAGGATATTTCGCTGTACATCAACTCGCCGGGCGGCTCGATCACCGCGGGAATGGCGATTTATGACACGATGCAGTTCGTGCGGCCGAGCGTGGTGACCATTTGCGTCGGCCAGGCCGCGTCGATTGCCGCGCTGCTGCTGACCGCCGGGGCGCCGAAGAAGCGTTTTTCCCTGCCCAACTCGCGCATCCTGATTCACCAGCCCTGGATGTCGGGATTGTCGGGCCAGGCGACCGATATTGATATCCACGCGAAGGAAATCCTGCGCATGCGCACGGTCATCAATGGCCTGCTGTCGCAGCACAGCGGACATAATCTCGAAAGTCTTGAAAAAGACGTCGAGCGCGATTTCATTATGTCCGCCGACGCAGGCGAAGGAATATGGATTGATCGACGAGATAATTACCAAGCACCGCTAACGCGTTCCAATCAGTTAGTAATAAACAAACGCGGCGGTGTACGGAAGCTGCAAAGGGGCCTAGAATAATCCGCACGGCAAGGAAAACTTCCCTTGACCGGGCCTTGACCGGCGGAGGGCGACACACCGTTGAGAAAACTCAGCACTGACGAACCATTGCGCTGTTCCTTCTGCCATAAAACGCAGGAGCAGGTCGAGAAGTTGATCAGCTCGCCCTCGGACTACCCGCGCGCCTACATCTGCAACGAGTGTGTGACGGTCTGCGAACAAATCCTCGAGGAAGAAAAGCGCGAGCAAGCGAATCCGGTCAACAAGCGCCTGCCGCGGCCTCCGGAGATTAAGGCGTTCCTCGACGGCTACGTGATCGGTCAGGATAAAACCAAAAAGAAGCTGGCCGTCGCCGTTTACAACCACTACAAGCGCATCTTCTTGAACCGGCAGCCGGGCGACGTGGAACTGACGAAGTCGAATATCCTTCTCATCGGTCCCACCGGAACGGGAAAAACGCTCCTGGCGCAGACGCTCTCGCGCATGCTGGACGTTCCCTTCGCCATCGTGGACGCCACGACGCTGACCGAAGCCGGATACGTCGGCGAGGACGTCGAGAACATCATCTTGAAGCTCTTGCAGGCGGCCGACGGCGACGTCACCAAGGCGCAGCAAGGAATCATATACATCGACGAGATCGACAAGATTTCCAAGAAGGACGAAAACCCGTCCATTACGCGCGATGTCTCGGGCGAAGGCGTGCAGCAAGCCCTGCTGAAGATTCTCGAAGGCACGATCGCCAACGTCCCCCCGCAGGGCGGGCGCAAGCATCCGCACCAGGAATTCACGCCCGTCGATACGACCAACATTCTCTTCATCTGCGGCGGCGCATTCGTGGGCCTGGAAAAAACCATCGAACGCCGGATCGGGCAGAAATCGCTCGGCTTTCACACCGACGCGCAGCCCACCACCGCGCAGCGCCGCAACATCGAACTGCTCAGCCAGGCCCAGCCTACCGACTTGATCCGTTACGGCCTGATTCCCGAATTCGTGGGCCGCTTGCCCGTCGTCGGCGTTCTGGGCGATCTGGACAAGGCCGCGCTGATGCAGATTCTGACGGAACCGAAAAACGCGCTCATCCGTCAATATCAGAGACTTTTCGAATTTGAGAACGTGCGCCTCCGGTTTTCCGACGATGCCCTCGAAACCGTTGCGGAACTGGCCTTGCAGCGCAAGGTCGGCGCCCGCGGACTGCGCATGATTCTCGAAGACCTCATGCTCGAGCTCATGTACCACCTGCCGGCCCAGCGCAAACTCCGCGAATTCGTCGTTACCGGCGAAATGGTCCGCAGCCGCGAGATCAACTGGTCGCTGCTCGAAAAAGCGGGATAATACGGGTGCGGGTCGGCCGCGAATAAAAAATCGCTCAAGGAGCAATAAGATCACAACGGAACCCATGTTCAACCGAGAAAAGACCGAATCGAAACGCGTGCCCATGATGCCAGTACGCGATCTGGTCATCTTCCCCCAGATGATGAACCCGTTCATCGTGGGACGCGAAAGTTCCCTGCGCGCGCTCGAAGAAGCCCTGGCCACCGACAAGAAGATTTTCCTCGCCACCCAGCACGATGCTTCCGTCGACGATCCCAAGCCCGATGAAATCTACTCCGTCGGTACGCTGGCAAACATCGTCCAAAGCGTTCGCCTTCCGGACGGGAACCTGCGCGTGCTCGTGGAAGGCGTCGAGCGGGCCAAGGCCGTGCAAATTTCGACCGACGAGGGATTTTTCCGGGCCACGCTCAAAGTGATTCCCAACAAGGCCGAGCCTTCCCCGCAAATCGAACAGGCGGTCACCAAGGTCACGGGCCTCTTTGAGCAGTATGTGAAGCTCTCGCAGAGCCTGAATTACGACACGATGATCGCGGCGACGCGCGTGGATGACCCCGCGAAACTCTCCGACACGATCGCGTCGAACCTCCAGATCCCCGTCGAGGAAAAGCAGGAACTCCTCGAAAATTTCGATCCGCTGGACCGCTTGACCCGCGTCGGCGAAATCCTGGAAAGCGAAATCGAAAAGCTCAACGTCGACCGCAACATCAACACCCGCGTGAAGCGCCAGATGGAGCGCGCCCAGAAAGAGTATTACCTCAACGAAAAATTGAAGGCCATCCACAAGGAACTAGGCCGCGGCGAAAAGAACGAACTCGAGGAACTGAAAAAGAAGATTGAAACCTCGGGCATGCCGAAGGACGCCCTCGAAAAGGCCACGCAGGAATTGAAACGCCTCGAAATGATGCCGCCGATGTCCGCGGAATCCACCGTGAGCCGGAATTACCTGGACTGGCTGCTCGCCGTGCCCTGGAAAAAACGATCGAAGGAAATTCGCGACATCGCGCTCGCGGAAAAGATTCTCGAAGAAGAGCATTACGGACTCGAGAAGGTCAAGGAACGCATCCTCGAATTCCTGGCCGTGCGCCAGTTGGTGAAAAATCCCCGCGGTTCGATTCTATGCTTCGTCGGGCCTCCAGGCGTCGGCAAAACCTCTCTCGCCATGTCCATCGGCCGCGCCACCGGACGCAAATTTATTCGCGTCTCTCTCGGCGGCGTGCGCGATGAAGCGGAAATTCGCGGACACCGCCGCACCTATATAGGCGCGCTGCCCGGCCAGATCATCCAGATGATGAAAAAGGCCGGAACGATCAATCCGATTTTTGTGCTCGACGAAGTGGACAAAATGTCCACCGACTTCCGCGGCGACCCGTCGGCGGCGCTCATGGAAGTTCTCGACCCCGAGCTGAACAACGCCTTCACCGACCACTACCTCGACGTCGAGTACGATCTCTCCAAAGTCATGTTCGTCTGTACCGCCAACGTCTTGCACACGATTCCGCAGCCCCTCCAGGACCGCATGGAAATCCTGCGGCTTCCCGGCTACACCGAAGCGGAGAAGGCGCAGATCGCCAAACGCTTCCTGGTGCGCAAGGCGCGCGAATCCGCGGGCCTTACGGAAACCAACATCACCTTCACGGATGAAGCCATCTCGCACATCATCCGGCACTACACGCATGAAGCCGGTGTGCGCAGCCTGGAGCGCGAAATCTCCAGCATCTGCCGCAAGGTAGCGCGGCGCGTGGTGAAGGAAGGAAAACAGTACTCGATCAATGTCCCTCCTGAGGGCGTCGGCGAATTTCTGGGAGTTATCAAGTACCGGGAAGTTTGGGCCGAGAAGAAAAACGAAATCGGCTTGACCACGGGCCTCGCGTGGACTGAAGTCGGCGGTTCGGTGCTCTCCACCGAAGCCACGATCATGCAGGGCAAGGGACGCTTGACGCTCACCGGCAAGCTGGGCGACGTCATGCAAGAGTCGGCCCAGGCGGCGATGAGCTACGTGCGGTCGCGTACCGCAACCTTTGGCCTGCCGCGCGATTTTTACCGCCATCTCGATATCCACATGCATGTTCCCGAAGGCGCGATCCCGAAGGACGGTCCCTCGGCCGGCATCACGATCGCCACTTCGATCGTGAGCGCCCTCACGCGCATTCCGGTGCGCTGCGACGTGGCCATGACGGGCGAAATCACCCTCCGCGGCAAGGTCCTGCCGATCGGCGGCATGAAGGAAAAGTTGCTGGCGGCTCACCGCGTCGGAATCCGCACCGTGATTCTGCCGAAGGACAATGAAAAGGATTTGGCGGACATCCCGGCGGAAATACAGGCCGAACTGACCCTACGGTTCGTCGAGAACATGGACCAAGTACTGGAAATCGCCTTGGAACGGCCCCTGACACCCGCAACGCACGACGCAGGCCCGGAAGTGGCGGCAAAGTTTGAAACGGAAACAGAGAGCGATCAAGAATTGACCAATTGAGGGAAACCTCGGCTCCCCCGCCCCGATGAAACGCAATCGAATAACCAGTCCGTGGGGTGCATCGGGAAGTGGGACGCGGCTGTAATTCGTATCGCCCATGATTTGAATATCCAGTTTGGCTAACCCGGTCGGAAATCGAATAGCACCTGCCCGGTGTCCGCCGATTAGTACAATCCCGGCCTGAGCTTCAGGCTTATCTCTATAGAGAATTAAGGAAATGAAAACGATGAGCATTAGTCTTGCGGAACTGAAAGAAAAAAATATCACCGATCTGGCGAAGATCGCCAAGGACCTGGCCATCCCGGGCTCCAGCGGCATGCGCAAGCAGGAGTTGATCTTCCAGATCCTGCGCGCCCAGACGGAAAAGAACGGCCTGATTTTCTCCGAAGGCGTCCTGGAATGCCTGCCCGACGGCTTCGGCTTCCTGCGCGCGCCGGAGTACAACTATCTCCCCGGCCCGGACGACATTTACGTCTCGCCGTCGCAAATCCGGAAGTTCGACCTGCGAACCGGCGACACCGTCTCGGGACAGGTCCGGCCTCCCAAGGACGGCGAACGCTATTTCGCGTTGATCAAAGTCGAAGCGGTCAATTTCGAGGATCCCGAGGTCGCGCGAAACAAAATTTTCTTCGACAACCTCACGCCGCTCTATCCCCAGGGCCGCCTGAAAATGGAAACGACCCGTGAGAATCTCACGGGGCGCGTGCTGGACCTGCTCTGCCCGGTTGGAAAGGGGCAGCGCGGATTGATCGTTGCGCCGCCGCGCACCGGAAAAACCATGATGTTGCAGGCGTTCGCGAATTCCGTGACCACCAATCACCCGGAAGTCGCGCTGATCGTTCTCCTGATCGACGAGCGGCCGGAAGAAGTCACGGACATGCAGCGCACGGTGAAGGGCGAAGTCATCAGCTCGACATTCGACGAACCGCCGCAGCGCCACATTCAGGTCGCGGAAATGGTGCTCGAAAAAGCCAAGCGCCTTGTCGAGCACAAGCGCGACGTGGTGATCCTGCTCGACTCGGTCACGCGTCTCGCGCGCGCCTACAACGCCGTCACCCCTCCCTCCGGCAAGGTCCTCTCGGGCGGTATTGACGCCAACGCCCTCCAGCGCCCGCGGCGGTTTTTCGCTGCCGCGCGAAATGTCGAGGAGGGCGGCTCGCTCACCATTATCGCCACGGCCCTCATCGATACCGGCAGCCGCATGGACGACGTGATTTTCGAGGAGTTCAAGGGCACCGGCAACATGGAAATCAATCTCGACCGCCGCCTGGTGGACAAACGCATTTTCCCGGCCATCGACATCAACCGCTCCGGCACTCGAAAAGAAGAATTGCTGATGCCGCCCGATGAACTCAACCGCGTGTGGGTGCTTCGCAAGGTGCTGAATCCCCTCTCGCCTGTCGAAGCCATGGAGTTGCTCTTGGGACGCCTCTCCAAATCGAAGTCCAACGCCGAATTTCTCGCTTCCATGTCCAGCCCAAGCTAGAGCATTTGGCGCGTTTCTATTCCCCCTTCCAACTTCGGCCGGCGCCGGACCGTTCGGTATTCGATCGATCGAGAAGGGGTTCCTCCATGAAATATCTGGCCCGCCAGCCCATCCTGAATCGCGCGCGTGAATTATTCGCCTACGAATTGCTGTTTCGCAATGGCCTACAGAACTCTTGCGACGGGCTGGATCTCGAACTTGCGTCGACGTCCGTCATGGATACTTCCTTACTGATCGGCTTTGAGAAAATTACCGCGGGGCACCGCATGTTCATCAACTGTCCCCGCGAATTCCTGCTTCGGGACTATATTTCTCTTTTTCCGCCCGCTTCGGTGGTGGTCGAAATTCTCGAAAACATCAAACCCGACAAGGAAGTCATCGAAGCCTGCAAGCGCCTGAAGCAAGCGGGATACGCGATCGCGCTCGATGACTTCGTGGATTCTCCCGACTGGGCGCCCCTGGTTGCGCTCGCCGACATCCTCAAGGTGGACTTTCGCCTCACCGGCCGGACGGAACAGAAGGCGATTGTTTCCCGGTACGCGGAAAAAAACATTCGCATGCTGGCGGAAAAAGTGGAGACCCAGGAGGAATACGCGGCGGCCATGCAAATGGGATACTCGCTGTTCCAGGGCTATTTTTTCTGCCGCCCCGAACTAATGCAGCATCGTAAGTTGCCTTCCTTCAAGTTGGCCTACCTTGAACTCTTGCGCGCGGCGACTGCTCCCGAATTCGACATCCAGGAACTGGCCTTGAAGATCAAGCACGAAGCTTCCCTCACGTTCCGCTTGCTTCGGTACCTCAACTCCGCGGCCTTCGGCCTCCGCTCCGAAATCCGCTCCGTCGCGCACGCCCTTTCCCTGCTCGGCGAACGCGAGCTCCGGAAATGGATCGCGGTGGTTTCGGTCGGTGTGCTGGCGGATGGGAAACCCGATGAATTGATGACCGTGCCGCTCATACGCGGGCGGTTCTGCGAGTTGCTGGCGCCGCTCGCCGGAATGCCCGCACATGCCAACGATCTGTTCCTGATGGGGCTTCTCTCCGTGATGGACGCGATCCTTGACCAGCCGCTCGATTCCATCCTGGCGGAACTGCCGGTGCGCAGCGAAATCAAGGAAGCGTTGCAGGCTCGTACAGGCTTGTACTGGCAGTTGCTGGAGCTCGCGACGGCTCACGAACGCGCCGATTGGGAAAAAGTAAGTGTGCTCGTCTCAGAGACGGGAATGAAAGAAGAACAAGTTTCCGCGCTGTACGTCTCCGCCGTGGATTGGTCCACGGCGCTCCGCCGCAGCGTCCGCGTCCCGGTTGCCGGCTGAAGGTTTTCTGATTCGGGCCTTAAGAAATCGCAGATTCAAACGCGTAGCAAAAAATAAGGAAAGCTGGACTACACTTCACGATTTACGAATCACCCGTCACCAGTCACTAATCACCAGTCACCGCTTCACCCCACCGCCGCCGTCGCCTGTTCCTTCGACAGCAGAACAATCACGCGCGCCGTTTCTTCCGCATCCATCGCCGTGTTGTCCACAAGCACGGCGTCCGCGGCGCGCACCAGCGGCGACATCTCGCGCTCGCGATCGCGCCGGTCGCGCTCGTGCACTTCCGCGAGGACCCTCTCAAATTCCCTCGGCTCGCCCATTTCCTCGAGTTCGCGCTGGCGCCGGCTGGCGCGCACTTCGGGAGAAGCATCGAGAAAAATCTTCAAGTCCGCGTGCGGGAACACCACCGATCCGATATCACGCCCTTCCATCACTACGCCGCCCCGCTCGCCCGCGCGCCGTTGCTCGGCCACCATCGGATGCCGCACACCCGGCACAACGGCGGCCACGGAGGCGGCGTGCGAAACCTCCGGCGCTCGAATCGCGTCCGTGACGTCTTCGCCGTCGAGCAGGACGAGCAGCTTCCCTTCTCGCGGCACGAGATCGATCCGCGCCGCGCCGGCCAGCGCTGCCAGACGCTCCGGCGAATCGAGCGGCACGCCGTCGCGCAACGCTTTTAACCCCACCGCGCGATACATCGCGCCGCTGTCCAGGTGCGTGTAGCCCAGCATTTCCGCCACGCGCCGCGCGACGGTGCTCTTCCCCGATCCCACGGGGCCATCGATGGCGATGATGAGTTTGTCTTTCACAAGAGCCTCAAATTCGCGCGGTCAAATTCTCTTGAACGCGCGCTCGATTTCGCGCACCGAGTACCGCAGCACGATCGGCCTCCCGTGCGGGCAGCTCATCGGCGCTTCCGTCTTCGCGAGTTCCCCGAGCAGCCACTCCATTTTTTGCTGGTCGAGCGGCATGTTCACCTTGATCGCCGCATGGCAGGAAGTCGAAGCGGCGATTTTCGCCTGCAGCGAATCCATCGAAATCGCCGCGTTTTCGCGCTCGGTACCGTCCAGAATTTCCATCAGCAGCCGCTCCGCATCGGAAGTAGCGATTCCGGCCGGCGCCGCATGAATCGCCACGCTGCGCGGCCCCATTTGCGCCACTTCGAAGCCGTTGGCGGTCAGCTCCTCGGCGATGCGCTCGAAAATCACGATTTGCCGCGGCGAAAGCTCCACCATCATTGGCACGAGCACGCGCTGCCCGGTGAGCTGCCCCTCGCGCCGCGCGCGCAGGTGCTGCTCAAACAGCACCCGCTCGTGCGCCACATGCTGGTCGATGATCCACAATCCTTCGCCGTTGACGGCCACGATGAAGCTCGAATTCACCTGCCCCAGAGGCTTGAGTTCGGTCAAGCTCCCCGCGCTCGCCAGCGGTTCCGCGTCGCTGAAATTCCGCACGCTCTCGGAAAGCGATTCCTCGGAAGCTGTCCCGATGCCGCTTTCGAAACGGAAGCGCTGCGCCTCCGG
This sequence comes from uncultured Acidobacteriota bacterium, assembly GCA_963832265.1. Classification (GTDB taxonomy): domain Bacteria; phylum Acidobacteriota; class Terriglobia; order Acidiferrales; family UBA7541; genus Palsa-360. Next base: position 31,289 of record CAWHTN010000016.1, on the reverse strand, counting down.
CCGCAGGGGCGCGACGGTCAATTCGAAATCGCCGGCAATCGCCGCGCCCGTTGCGCTGGCCGCGTTCATCGGCGACTCGCTGTTGGGAGGCGCACCCATCGGAGGAATGACGGCGCGCGGCAACCCTGTGCTCGATTGGCTCGCGCCTGCAGCGGCCGCGACGGCTGCGGCGCCGTTATCGTGCTCGCCCGGGCCCGCGGCGGCCGGCGCGACACCGGCGAAACTTGGAATCGGCCTCGCGCGAGAGAGCGCCTGCCGGATCGAATCGCGCGTGAAGTCGTGCACGAATTGCGGATGCCGAAAGCGCACCTCGATTTTGGCCGGGTGAACGTTCACGTCCACTTCCTCGGCGGGCAAATCGAGAAACAGCAGCACGGCCGGAAAAACCGCGGGCGGCAGCACGTTGCGGTAGGCCTCGTGAATCGCGTGGAGGATCAGGCGGTCGCGCACCAGGCGCTTGTTTACAAAAACGTAAATTCCGTTGCGATTGCCGCGCTGCACTTCGGGCCGCGAAGCGAACCCGCGCACGACAAGTTCCGCGGCGCGCTCTTCACTTGTGAGTTCCGCTTCGGTGATCGCGGCGCGCATGGGCGAGCGAACCGGCAAAAGCTCAAACAATTCGTCGAGCGCCTGCCGACCGAAAAGCTGGTAGACGCGCTCGGCCATCGTCTCGACCGCCGTCGCGTGAATGATTTCCTGCGTCGGCGTCTTCAGAACGAATTGTTTGTCGGGATGAGCGAGCGCGTAATGCGTGACGAGCGAAGCGATGTGCCCGAGCTCCGTCGTTTCCGACTTCAGAAAATTGCGCCGCGCCGGCACGCAATAAAAAAGATCGGCCACGCTGATCGTCGTCCCCGAAGGCAGCCCTTCCGGATTCACGCCGACAAGTTTTCCACCCGCAAATTCGACGCGCGTTCCCTCTTCTTCCTCGGCCGCCCTCGTTTGCAGCAGCAGGCGCGAGACCGCGGCGATCGAAGGCAGCGCCTCGCCGCGAAACCCGAGCGTCGCAATCGAGAGCAAATCGTCGGCCGTGCGCAGCTTCGACGTGGCGTGCCGCTCGAACGCCAGAAGCGCGTCGTCGTGAATCATCCCGGTCCCGTCGTCGATCACGCGAATCATCCGCTTCCCGCCCGATTCCACTTCCACGCGAATCGATCGCGCCCCGGCGTCCAGAGCGTTTTCGAGCAATTCTTTCACAACGGACGCGGGTCTCTCGACCACTTCGCCCGCGGCGATCTTGTTCGCGACGTGCTCAGCAAGTATGCGTATTCGTGTCATGGTTCTTTTAGGAGGGCCGGGCTTCAGCCCGGCCGTAACTGTTCCCTAGACGTCTTGGGCTTTAGCCCCTGAAGTTCAAGACTTGAATTTCTCCGGGACTGGATCCAAAACAAACTCCCCGCAAGCCGATCCAAAAGTCCAATCTTCTGGCCGCTCAACGAGGCGCGCCTGAACCGGATTCATGTGAATATACCTGACTTTCGCGAGATAGTCTTCGCCGTCTCGAATCGACCAATCATGAAACCCAACTTGCCAGATTTCCATTTTATTCCCGGTTTGCTGATGAATCTCGTGAGAACTTCCCCCTTTGATCAGTTGCACGACCTTTTCCAACGATGTTGTTTCACCAGGCGTGAGGAGGAGATGAAAATGATTCGGCATCACGACAAATTCATGAAGCAGATCGGCGCCCTTTTCGCGGCAGGCAAGAATGCGCTGCACCAGGATTTCAGCAACTCGCGGAACTCGAAAAAGCTCGCGTCTCTCCCACGTAGCTGAAGAGACGAAATACGTCCGCCCGGGACCAGTCCTGTGAGGCAGCTTGCTCATCGGACCTTCAGGGGCTAAAGCCCGCTTCTTTCCCGCACGTTACGTCGGGGCTGAAGCCCCGACCTCCCAAACCTTCTCACGAGAAAAGCTATTTTTCTATGGCTGGCTTCAACTGGATGCCGAGCAAATCGAGCTGGTCCGCGTCAACCGTCGAAGGCGCATCGGCCATCAAGTCCTGCGCCTTCGCCGTCTTCGGGAACGCGATCACCTCGCGCATCGCTTTTTCGCCCGCGAGGAGCGCGACCACGCGATCCATCCCGAGCGCGATGCCGCCGTGCGGCGGTGTTCCGTACGACAGCGCATCGAGGAAGAACCCGAAGCGATTCCGCCGCTGCTCCTCGCTGAGGCCGAGCATCTTGAACACGCGGTCCTGCAATTCCTGCTGGTGGATTCGAATGCTGCCCGAACCCAGCTCGACGCCGTTCAGCACCAAGTCGTATCCCTTCGAACGCATGGACAAGCGCACTTCGTCGGAGGGGTCTTCGAGTTTCGAAACGTCTTCCTCGACAATCCCCGTGAAGGGATGCTGCGCGCTGACAACCGCTTTTTCGGTGGAGTTCCATTCAAAGAGCGCGAAGCCGGTGACCCACAAAAATTCCCAGCGGTCCTTTGGAATGAGTTTCAACTGGTCCGCAAGCAGCAAACGCAACTGCCCGGCGATCAGCGCGGCGGCGTCCGTCCCGGGAATCTGTTCCTTCGCGCTGACGGCGACGACGAGATCGCCCGGCTTGGCTTCCACCACTGCGGCAATTTTCTTCAGCGTATCCGCGCCAAGATTTTTTTCCAGCGGCGAAGTCACGCCTTCGGCCGCGACTTTCATCGGATACACGCCGCGCGCGCCCAGCGATTTTGCTTTCTCGGCAATTTCATCGAGCTGTTTGCGGGAGAATGTCGCGGCGCCGAGCGCTGCAAACGCCTGCACGTTGCCTTCGATGTGCAGCGTTTCGCGCGCCGCGGCAAAATGTTCGGTCACGTCGTGCAATTCCATCCCGAAGCGCAGGTCGGGCTTGTCGGAACCGTAGCGGCGGATGGCATCCTTATATTCCATGCGCCGGAACGGTCCCTTCACGGCAATGCCGGCGACGGCGCAGGCGCGCACCATCACGTTTTCAATCACGCCAAAAATCGTGTCCTGCGTGGGGAACGAAATTTCCAGGTCGAGTTGCGTGAATTCCGGCTGGCGGTCGGCGCGCAAGTCTTCGTCGCGAAAACATTTGACGATCTGGAAGTAGCGGTCCATCCCGCCGATCATCAAAATCTGCTTGAAAATTTGCGGCGATTGCGGCAGAGCGTAAAATTGTCCACGATGCACGCGGCTCGGGACGAGGTAATCGCGCGCGCCTTCGGGAGTGGAACGCGTGAGCATGGGCGTTTCAATTTCATAAAAACCCATCTCGTCCATGGCCTTGCGGATTTCAAGCATCACGCGGTGGCGCAGCGCGAGGTTTTGCCGCGGTTTCGTGCGCCGCAAATCGAGGTAGCGGTAACGCAAGCGCGTATCTTCGTTCGCGGTCAATTCGTCTTCCACCACGAACGGCGGCGTCTTCGACGTGTTCAAGATGCGCAACTCGGTGGCAATAATTTCCACTTCGCCCGAAGTGAGATCGGGATTCACCTTCTGCCGCTTCACCACGCGCCCAATCACGGCAACGACAAATTCCGAGCGCAATTCCTCGGCGCGGCCATGCGCCTGGGCATGGAGTTCCTTGTTGAACACGATCTGCGCGAGGCCCGAGCGGTCGCGCAAATCAATGAAGAGAAGATTGCCGAGGTCGCGCCGCTTGTGGACCCAGCCCATCAGGACCACGTCCTTGTCGGCGTCCGCGGCGCGCAGATCCCCGCAATAGTGCGTGCGTTGCATTGTTCCAAGTGAATCGAGCACGAGTCGTTTTTCCTTCCGTTTTTTAGTAGCACAGACTTCAGTCTGTGGGGTTTCGTGCTTGCAAGGACTAAACCCCACAGACTGAAGTCTGTGCTACTAAACCGCGCGCAAATACGAAAACAATTCTTGCTCGCCTAACTTCTGCTGCGTTCCGTCGCTGAGGCGCTTCACGGTGACAACTCCAGCTGCCAATTCATCATCGCCTACGATGACAGCGTGGCGGGCCTTCAACCGATCCGCAAGACCCAGCGACTTACCGAACTTCATCTCGACTGCCGGCAGCTCGACAACGAACCCCGCATCGCGCAGCCGCCGCGCAAGACCAATCGCCGCGGACTGCGCCGCCGCACCGAACCATGCAAGATACACGTCAGGTCCAACTGCCTTACCGGCAGGGCCGCCCGGCGTCTCGCCCTCTCCCGCTTCCTGCAGCGAGAGCACCAGCCGGTCCGTGCCAATGGCAAATCCGATTCCCTTTGTTGTGGCCGGACCGCCGAGCAATTCCACGAGACCATCATAGCGCCCGCCGCCGCAAACCGCATTCTGCGAACCGAGCCCCGGTGCCGTAATTTCAAATGTCGTGCGCATGTAGTAGTCGAGCCCGCGCACGAGCCGCCAGTTTTCCTGGTACGCGATGCCGCGCATCCCAAGCTGCCGCTTCACTTCGTCGTAATGCGCGCGGCAATCCGCGCAAAGATGCTCGGCGATGCGCGGCAGTTTTTCTATGATGCCCTGCTCGCTTTCAAGCTTCGAGTCCAGCACACGCAGCGGATTCGTCTCGATGCGCCGCTTACTGTCCTCTCCCAAATGTTCGCGCACCTTTTGCAATTCCGCGCGTAATTTTTCGACGTATGCAGGGCGGCAATTCTTATCGCCGATTGAATTGATGTTCAGGACCGCGCCCTTCAGCTTGAGCCGCTCGAAAAGCCTCATCAACATCTCGATCACTTCAGCGTCGATCCCCGGCGCATCCGAAGACCCGAGCACTTCCGCGCCAATCTGATAGAACTGGCGATAACGCCCCTTCTGCGGCCGCTCGCGGCGAAACATCGGTCCCATGTAGTAGAGCTTCGCATTGCCCGGCAGAACCTGCATTCCGTGCTCAATATATGCACGCACAGCAGAGGCAGTGGCCTCGGGGCGGAGTGACACATGGGAGCCAAAATTCAGTCCGGCCGCGTAAGACGCAATCCCCTCAAACAATGACTGAGTTTCTATATTCCACCGAGGATCCATTGAAGGGAAAGAGGTGCGATAGTTTTCGCATATCTCATGAAATTGCTTGTACAACGTTCTTAATCCGTCTAGGGCTCGGACATTCTCAGGGGTCCGTGCGACGCGGTCTTCCCTAATCGCATTATCAATAATCTGGATAAAAACACCAACTTGTGTCTCTGCCTCGCGGACCGTCTGTAATTCAGATTCCGAAGCATCATAGGGATTAGAAATGCGCCTGCCAATCATGGCGTCTCTTCGCACCTCCAGATCTTGAGAGGCGTGAAGGTCAAACGTGAACATTTCCTTTTTCACTATGTCTGTGTCCGCGCCAACGGACCGCGCGAATAATTCCGTCTGCTCAAATATTGGCAAACGAATTTCTGCGAAGCCGAAAGTGCCAAACACCTCGCGCGCGGTCTGCTCGACGCGGTTCCACAGCGCGGACTCCGGCGGAAGAATGTCGCGCACACCTTTGATGGCCTGGAATTTGGCTTTATCCGACAATGGAAAATCCTGTGACTGGTGACTCGTGACCGGTGGTTTGTGATTTCAGAACTGTCATTCTTCCTTCTTGTCAGTGTCTTCTACGCTCCACCCTCGTGGGACTGTAGCTGAACGAGTAGGACGGGCTTCAGCCTGTCGGGTTGCGGATTGCAGCCCGACCAAAAGGCGACAGGCTGAAGCCTGTCCTACTTTGCCTCCGTCTTGTACGTCTCCGAATACTCGACGTAACGATCCGCATAGGCTTGGATGCTCGCCTGATCTTCCGGCGTGAGCGCACGGCGAAATTTTCCGGGATGCCCCATGAACAAGCTTCCCGGCGGGACCACCGTGCCCTCTGGAACCAAAGTGCCCGCGGCCACGATCGAGCCTTCGCCGATGCGCGCTCCGTTCAAGAGGATCGCGCCCATGCCGATGAGGACGCGCGATTCGATCGTGCAGCCGTGCAGGATGGCGCCGTGTCCGACTGTCACCATGTCAGCCAAAACCAACGGATGCGTGTCCTTGTACACATGCAGGATCGAGCCGTCCTGAATATTGGTGCGCGAGCCGATGCGGATCCAGTTCACGTCGCCGCGAATCACGACGCACGGCCACACGCTCGAAAGCTCGCCAATGGAAACGTCGCCGATGACGACCGCTTGAGGATCGATGTAAGCCGACGCCGCAATTTGCGGTGTCCGCCCGTGATGGCTGCGAATCATGCACGCACCTCGATGGAATTGAAACAAGTGAAGCTAACACACAAGTAGGACAGGCTTCCAGCCTGTCGGGGTTAGTCCTTCCAAGCTCGAAATCCGTCAGGCTGAAGGCTCTTGGTGCCAATTCATGCTCGAACAGTGCAGCGGCTAAAGCCGATTTTTTCTCTTCGACTCATCGGCACGGTTGAAACCGTGCCCTACAAAGATTCGGCAACTAGCACACTGGCTTCAGACTTTTGCTTTTCAATTAGATAAAAATCAAACCCCACAGGCTGAACAGGCTGCGGAAAAACTAAAAACTCTGTCATTCTGAGCGAAGCGAAGAATCTCTCCTTGTTTCTTTTCCTATACTTAAATCGAAGAGAGATTCTTCGCTTCGCTCAGAATGACAGAACAAGGCCTTTTTTCCGCAGCCTGTGAAGCCTGTGCTACTTAATCGTCAATCAATTTCAACGACTGACCCGCGCGCGGCAGCCGGCTTCGCCTCCAAACGCGCGGCGACGGCGCGAGCCATCGCGTAGATGCTCTTCGCCCCGGGCGCGTCCGGACCGAGCAGCGCGACCGGCTTGCCGGTATCGCCGCCGATGCGGATTTGCGGATCGATTTCGATCTCGCCGAGCAGGGGCACGCCGTACGCGTCCGCGATGCGCCGCCCTTCCCCGTGGCCGAAGACGTCGATGCGCCCCTGGCAATGCGGGCAACTGAAAAAACTCATGTTCTCGACGACTCCGAGAATGTCCACATTGACCTGGCGAAACATTTCCATGGCCTTGCGGACATCGGCGAGAGCAACCGTGGACGGCGTGGTAACCAGCACTGCGCCGGTCACCGGCACGAGCTGGATCAGCGAAAGCTGCACGTCGCCGGTGCCGGGAGGAAGATCGATGATCAGATAGTCCAGCTCGCCCCACAGGACGCTGCGCAGGAATTGCTGCATCACGCTGTGCAGCATCGGCCCGCGCCAGATCATGGGCTTGTCGCCCGGATTGAGCAGGCCCATCGAAATCATCTTCAACCCCTGCGCCTCGACGGGCAGAATCTCCCGTTCGCTGAGCGCCTGGGGCTGCTCTTCGGTTCCCAGCATGATCGGCACGTTGGGGCCGTACACATCCGCATCGAGCAAGCCGACCGATGCGCCCAGACGCTTGAGAGCGAGGGCCAGGTTCACGGCAACCGTTGTCTTTCCCACGCCGCCCTTTCCGCTCGCGACGGCGACGAGGTTTTTCACACCCTGGATGGGCAATTTGGGCGGCTGGGGCATCGGGGGAGGCGGCATGGTTAGTTTCTCCTAATTCAACAGTATCTCTGGCTGCGCACGTTACAGCGCATCATTTTGAACGAGAAAGGCCCGCACGTCCACTGGCACCCGGCCATTGGGACAGGCAGTTCTCATTTGGCCACAATTTGGGCGGGCGGCATTGTTCCCTGCGAGGCCCCGCGCTAGGGTAAGAAAGGAGGGGCGCACCCTCGGTGCGCCCGCTACGCGATGGATTCAGTCAACACCAAACAGACATCCGCGCGCGCTTTCATACGCAGCCTCAACATTCTGCTCAAATATGCGCGGCTCTACAGCTTTGACCATGCCCGCACAACCGAGCAGTTCAATACCGCGTGGAATGAATTGCACGAAGCGATTCCCGTCACCAATGAATCCGGCCTGCTGCTGAGCGCCACGGGGTCGCAGCTCTTGCTCGATGGCGTGCCGATCGATGCGTCCCCCGCCGAGCGAAGCTTTGCCCAATTGCTTTCGGCCGCAGGCCTCGCCAGCATCCAATTCACGTCCCGCGTCACAAAAGAAGACTTCGAACGGCTGGTGCGCGCTTTCCCCACGAATAATACCAAGCCCGCAGTCCTGGCGGCGCAGCTCAAAACGGCCCTGGCCGGCTCAAACATTCGAATCAACGAGATTCGTTTCGTCGCGGAAGACTCCTCCAAGAGCGACGCGTTGGCAGCCGGTTTGCTAACCGCGCAAACCCTGGGCGCCGACGCCGATTCGATGAAGGACTGGCTCCGCGACCCGCAGAAACTGCTGCAATTGATCGCCGCAGCGGAAGGATCACGCGGAGAATCGGGCGATGGCCCCGGCGGCGGACCAGGCGGTGAAGGGACGGGGACGGCAGGGGCTGGAGGCACAGGTGGCAACGCGGGCACGGGATCGGGCGCGGGAAATGTAACCGGCACCGGCACAGGGGGTGGAGCAACGGCGGGGGGTGCCGGGAGCGGTGTAGGGACTGGTGGACCTGGCACTGGAACGATCGGCGGCACAACGGGCGCTGGAGGCGGCACAGGGTCAGGCGCGGGCGGTGGGCCTGGTTGCACAGGAGCAGGAAGCGGCCCGGGCAGCGGCGTCCCCGGTGGCCAAAGCCCTTACTCTGGCGCGAAACCGGGCAGCGGAGTCATCCAACGAGGATCTGGGGCAGGCCCAGCCGGGAGTGGAGGACCACGCAGAGGAGGTCCCGGCGGCCTGGGCCCGGGCGGCCCTGGCGGCGGGGGCTCGACGAGCGGCGCGCGCGGACCGAGCGATACAGGAAGCGGCATGTCAGCCTGGACCACCAAAGATGAAGACATCCTAGGAATTCTGAAACTTCTGACGAGTCTGGGGCACACGGTCTCAGGCCCGGGCGGAGGCCTACAGCCCGGGCCTCTGCAGGAGGAAATAACTAAATTCCCGGCGCAATCGCAGGAGATGTTGCGGCAGGCCCTGGCATCCGTGGCGGCGCAAGCGCCTGCGTCAAATGCGAAGGACCCGATGCTGTTGCGCCTCGCCGAGCATCTCGCGATCAAGTTCGCCCTGGAGCGGTATCAGCGCGGCGAGGTGAAGGTCAACGCCGTGCGCCAGATGTTTGAAAAGATGTCTCAGGAAATTGAAGGCCTGCGAAAAATCCTGGGCGGGCACGAGCAAAAGCTGGCGGACGCGGGAGTGATCGTCGAATCGACCGCGGAGTTGCTTGACCAACAGTTCTGGGCCGCGGTGCCGGAACGCGGCAAGCGCGCCGTGCTCACTTCTTCGGACGCGTGGTGCATTCCGGCGCGCAACATCAAGCAGTACGTCGAGGAACTTCTCAAGAACGGCGATGAGAAAACAGTGCTCGCGATCCTGCAGAATTACGCCTCCTGCCTGCAAAGTGATGAATTCGAGGCGCGGCACCGATCGGCGATCGGCATCGCGGATCTCGCCGATGTATACGCTTCGCTCGGAGGCCGTCCACTCGCGCCTGCTATCCAAATTGCGGGGGCGCAGTTGAGCGTCGAGCGCGACGACAATTTGCAAGGGCTCATCAGCGCCGCGTTCGTGCGCCTGGCGCAGGAAGCGGGCTTGAAACGGTTGTTCCCCGCGCTGCTGCAATCGCTCGATTCGCTGGATACGGTGGAGCACCAGCGGCCTGTCTTTGCGCAAAGCCTGCGCCCGCGCATCGGGCTGGAAAAACGCGTGCCGGAATTTTTGGAAGACGTATTGCGCGGGGATCGCAAGCTGGAAGGTTTGGAGATTTTATTGCAACGCGTGCCGCGCAGCGCGGCGGAAAATTTGATTTCGCGTTTCAACCGGACTTCGAGCCGCGCCGAGATGCAGCGCCTCGTGGACCTGGCGCGCGCCGTGGGAGAGGAATTGATGGCCTCGCTGCGCGACGCGCTTCGCTCCGGCTCCGCAAACGAAGCCGCGGAAACCGCGGGCCTGCTGAGCCGCCTCGACCACACCACAATCGACCGCTGGTTGCCGGAACGCCTATCCGATTGGCCGCGGCAAGCGCAAGACCGCGTGGTGCGTCTGATCGCGATGGGCGGCGCGGCCGAGCGCGGAACTCTGCTGGTGAATCTGCTTCACATGCTGGACCCAGTATTGCTGCCACTGGCCATCGATGAAATCGGATTGAGCGAAGACGCGAGTTGCATCCCCACTTTATTGCGCATGGCGGAGGGAGAGGCGGGCCGCTCGGCCGGGCTGTTTGTGCGATTGAAAGCGGTGGAGGCGCTCGGAAGGCTGAAGGCGCAAGAGGCCACGGAACTGTTGCGAGGCATCGCCGAAGCTCGGCACATGTTTCGCTGGACGCACCCGGGTGAGCTGCGCCTGGCAGCCGTGCAGTCCATGACGAAGATCGATCCGAATTGGGCGGAGGATTTTGTCCCCCGATGCGGGTTCAGCGAAAACGAATTGGCCATGGCGCCTCTCGATCCGCTGCCCAACGCAAAATATTTCCGCCGCAGGCGGTATCCTCGCGTGCGCCTGTCGCAACCCATCACGGCCATTGCGACGGTCGGGCAGGATTCTTACCGGCTGGAAATTCGCGGGTTAAGCCTGAGCGGAGGAATCGCGGCCGGCGAAAAGCATCTGCTGCCGGGCACGCTCGTCTCGATGAGAATCGGGTCGGGCCTGCGCCCGATCCGCGCGCAGGTTCTGATGCGCGATGCGCGAGCTCAGGGTCTCGGCTTTGAATTTGCCGACATGGATCTGGACGAACGCGCCCGCCTTCGCAAAGTGCTCCTCGAAAACAAGACTTCGCCGAATGCCGATGAACAAGTGCTTCTCACCCAGTCCGCTGGTTAAATTTACAATTCGCTGCGACCCGGTTTGAGGGAAGTCTCGGGGCTCCCAGCTTTTCCATACGTGTTTTTCTCGTTTTTGCGGGGTCCGAATCTAGTAGAAACGCACAACTTATTTTGATCTCTGCACAACCATCAGTTGTTTGCGACCATCTATATTCGGTGGGGAGAGCGCGATGGGCAGTCAATGCACTTCTACGCCCGATGGGTGAAAGATAGAATCCGCCATTTCAGCTCAAAATCATGGTCGGGCGGTAGGTTTTACGAAACGACGCCGAACACGCCCTCCGACATCTGTTGGGATTATGGGCTAAAGTAATTTCTGAAGTGCGACTACGTCTCTTAAAAGGAGAGAGTCCTTGTCAAAGCTAACGATCCGTACACTTCCGCTTCTCGTTCTTCTCTTGCTGGCTGGGGTCAAACAGGCAAGCGCACAAGCGGTCAGCGCCTATTTTGGCTTGGGCAGCGCCTTCGACAGCGCGGCCACGAATTCGGGTTGTCCGTCCGGCCAGATCGCCGATCCAACTGTCACACCCCCGGCGCCCTGCGTGGCGGTATCGGGAATGGGTGGTGTTTTTGGCGTGTTCGGCGCCGACTTTATGATCAAGCCACACCTCGGGTTCAATGGCGAGTACAGCTTCCGTTTTGCTCAATCGCACTACTTCGACACCGCTACGACTACCCCACCCACACCGATAAACATCCGTCCCGCCTTTTATGACTTTAACGCGGTTTATCAGCCGACCTCAGGGGATCGGAAGGTCGTGCCCGTACTTGAAGGAGGAATCGGCGGTGCCAAGCTGTCGTACTATGCAAATCCGGGGGCGGGGACCCTTTTCAGCGGAAGTCAATTCTTTGCGAGTTCCAACCACTTTCAAGTGCACGGCGCAGTGGGAGTGAAGTTGTACGTCAAAGGGGACATTTTCATTAAGCCTCAATTCGATCTCCACTATGTACCTAACCTGACCAATCAATATGGGCGGAACATTGTTCCGGAAGTTACGGTCTCAATCGGCTACACCTTCGGGCGACAGTAATATTGCCACGCGCCGCGGAAGGAGCGATGAAGTTGCAGGATTCATTGTTCCTGTTAGGCGCAGGTTGGGGCGGGAACGACTTTTCCCGCCCCATACCATTTTGTTTTGACTAATTGCGGCCGGGACTCGCGCCGGATGGAAATGAATTCGCCGCCCGCATGATCTCCAAAAAGCCCGCGGGACCGAGAAGCGTGCTCGCCGTGGCCACGCCGCCCATCAAGGCGCCCATGACTCCGAGCACTGCTGCATCCGTACCGGTCAAGTATAAGTTCCGGATGGGGGTCTTGGGCCTGAACCAGGTCTTTCGGAATCTGTCCGGTGTCGCCGGGTACCCGTAGATCGTTCCCGATGGCGCGCCCGTGAAAAATTCGAAGGAAAGGGGCGTGGCGAGTTCGGCGTAGGCCACGAGTTCCCGAAAGCCCGGGTGCTGCTTTTCCACGAGGTCCAACAACGCTTCTGTGATGCGGCCCTTGGCCGATTCATAGTCGGTTCCGCGGCGACGCCAGGGCTCTTCGCGAAACGCCTCCAGAGTGCGGTAGGAAAAGGGCGCCACGATTTCCGCTGTGTGGCTCCGCGCCCGCGGGTCTTTCAAAGAAGGAAACGAAAGGTAAGCCATCGGAGCGCGGCCATCGAGCAAATCATCCCGGCCGGCGCACATCTGATTGTGATCGAAAGAGGAGAAGATCCAGTAATTTTCTCCCTGAAAACCCAGCTCGCGAGGATCCCGCTTCAGTCCAAGAAACAGCTCGACGGCTTCCAGGCCCTCCGGAGGTGTTTCCAGTTCCGCGCGGAACGGGATCGCCTCGCTGGGCAAGAAGCGCGTGAACGTATTCCATGCACCCGCATCGGAAACAATCACCGGCGCGCGAAATTCCAGCCGAGGTTGCTCCTTCCCTTTCTTGAGCTGAACCTCCACGCCCACGGCCCGGCCGTTCTCCAAAATAATTTTTGTGACTTCGTGGCCCGCCAGAAGTTCTCCTCCCGCTGCTTGAATCACGGAACTCGCCGCCTTGGGAATTTCTCCCGCTCCGCCGGCGGGATACCATGCGCCGTTCAGATAGTGGCTTACGATCACGGCGTGGGCCATAAAGGCGCTGCGGCCCGGAGGCAATCCGTAGTCGGCCCATTGCGAAGCGAGCACGGCGCGAAGACGAGCGTCGCGAATGTGGCTTTCCAGATATTGCTCGCGTCGTTTGCAATGCCGATCGTTCCGAAAAGCGATTGATGGTTTTCACGATCCAGCTCACCGGTTGCGGCGTGACCATCGCCATGATGTGCCGATTGAGCCAGCCCGCGGCGCGTTTGATGTCATGGAAATATTCGCCGATGGCTTGCTTTTCCGCGGGAAAGGCTTCCACGAGGGCGCGCTCGAAATTCGCCCGGCCCTTTGGCACCTTTACGGTGAGGCCGGGATAAGCGAACACATCGTAAACATCCGGCATGGGCGCCCAGTCCACGCCGCCATCGGTGATGAAATCGAAGAGCTTGCGCCCGGTCATGCCCGTGTCCCATTTCCCCCACGTAATGAACGCCGACGTCCCAGGTCCAACCGCCCGGACGGCTGAAGGTGTGCGTGAACCCGCCGATCTTGAAATGGCGCTCGAGGACGAGGACGCGCCACATCCGCAGCTTGGCCATGATGGCGGCAAAGGCGAGCGCGCCCATGCCGGAGCCGATGACGATGGCGTCGTAGGAATGCTCGCTGGGTGCTTGTTTTTCGGAAATGCCGCCCTGTGCCATGAAAACCTCCCCTGCACGATCAATGTGGACACTGGCAACATTATAAGGGATCGATGTTGCGTTTGTCAACATGCCCGTGTAAAATACTTCTAGACCGATGCCCCAGCGACCCTACCATCACGGCAACCTGCGCGAAGCACTCCTGAAAGGAGCGGTTCGCGTCATTGCCGAATTGGGGCCGGCGGCGTTCACTCTTCGCGAAGTCGCGCGGCGAGCCGGGGTTTCCCACAACGCGCCCTACCGCCATTTTCGCGACAAAGACGCGCTCCTCGCCGCCGTCGCCGCGCAGGGATTTCGCGAACTCACGCGCGCCATGCGGGAGGCGGGTGAACCGCCAATCGAATGCGTTAGACAAGCTGAAGCAGTCCGGCTTGGCATACGTGGCTTTCGCAATCCGCAGACCGGAGCACTTCACCGTGATGTTCGACGCCCCTGTCATCGCCTGCAAAGATCCCGAGTACTTGCAGGCCTCGCAGGAAGCGTTCAACACCCTGGTGAATTACATTCGAAATAGTCAGGAAGAAGGCCAACTGCCGGCTGGAAACACAATGGAGCGGGCTCTGTATGCGTGGTCGCTCGTCCACGGGATCGCGAAACTCGCCGTCGCCGGCCGCTTTCCGTTTCGAACGAAAGCCGCCATGTTGAAGTTCGCCAAGTTCGCCATCGACGAGTCGGTTCGCGGAGCAAAATGACGGCTGTTTCCGTGTGGGCGACCACCTGGACGCTGCCTAGCCAATTCTGATCGAGGTGTATCATGACTCAGAGGATTTCCCCGTGCCCGAACCCATAACTCGTAGTGAACGGCTGCACCCAGAAGTGCGCGCGCTCTTGGAGATGATGGACGCGCAAGGCGCGCCGCCGCTCGAAAACCAGGATCCAGCCCAAGCCCGCAGCAGCCGGGTGGAACCGATGAAAATCCTCGGGGGTGAGCCCGAGGCGCTGGGGCGCGTAGAAGAGACATCCATTCCAGGGCCAGGCGGCGGCGTGCGGGTGCGCGTTTACGCGGGCGAATATGGCGGGCATCGCCCGGCGCTGGTCTACTTCCACGGCGGCGGCTTCGTGTTTGGCAATTTGGATACGCACGACGCGGTATGCCGCGCTCTTGCCAAGGAATCCGGCGCCGTGGTGATCTCAGTGGATTATCGACTCTCGCCCGAACACAAGTTCCCGGCGGCGGTGGAAGATGCCCACACCGCGACCTTGTGGGCCGCAGACAACGCGGAGCGCATGGGCATAGACGCGCGCCGCATCGCCGTGGGTGGTGATAGTGCCGGCGGCAACCTGGCCACCGTGATCGCCATGCGTTGCCGCGATGCGGGCGGTCCCGCACTGGCGTCGCAGGTGTTGCTTTATCCGGTTACCGACTTCAGCTCCTTCGAAACCCGCTCGTATCGCGAATTGGGCGAAGGCTACTTCCTCACTCGCGCGGCGATGCATTGGTTTGCCGGCCACTACCTCGCCTCCGCCGATCTTAAGCGCCACCCGGAAGTCTCGCCTTTGCTTGCGCCGGACCTCAGCGGCCTGCCGCCCGCATTAGTTATTACAGCCGAGTTCGATCCCCTGCGGGATGAGGGCGAAGCCTACGCACAGCGCCTCCAGGAGGCCGGCGTGCCTGTAACCGTGACCCGCTATCCGGGGATGATTCACGCTTTTGTTTCCATGCGCGGAGTGCTCGCCGGCGGCCGCCAAGCGATACAGGAGGTAGCTAGATTTACTCGATCAATGGGTGCATAAGGAACGGTTTGCAGCAAAATCGGAAACTGGTCCACTACCATTACGTCCGTGTCATTGCGGCTGCCGCGCCTCCGGGCGGTCGGTTGCCTCGATTCGGATTTCGGTCAGATCGCTGAGCAGGTTCGCCGCCCACCGGTAGATGTTGTGCTCCCTCACCTCGCGCCGCATCCATTGCATCCGCTTGGCCTGTTCCGCTTCCGGCATTTCGAGCGCCGTATGAATCGCCTCGCTCATCTGCATGATGTCATACGGGTTCACCAGCAACGCGTCGGAAAGCTCGAGCGCCGCTCCCGCGAATGTGCTGAGAATCAGCACACCACGATCGTCCGGACGCGACGCCACGAATTCCTTGGCCACCAGGTTCATTCCGTCATGCAGCGAAGTCACCAGGCACACCGATGCCGCGCGGTAGTAACGCGTGATCTCTTCGTGCGAGTGGTGTCTCTTCAGGAAAACAATCGGCTTCCACCGTCCGGCGTGAAACTTCGCGTTGATCCGCTCCGCCTCCGCGGTCACTTCATCCAGGAAATTCTTGTACCGGTCGATATCGGTCCGGCTCGGCGCCCCGATTTGGATGAGCGAAAATCTTCGCTGGAAGGAGGGATACTGTTCGAGGAATCGCTCGATTGCCCGGAACCTCTCCAGAATTCCCTTCGTGTAGTCCACACGATCGACTCCCACGCCAAGTAACGAGGCCTCGATGCCCAGCTCCTCGCAAATCAAGGTTCGCTCCGCTCCCGCGTTGCGCATCTCCGCCTCGTTTGGCAAGGTCTCCGGAAACGCCACGCTGATGGGATACGGCCGCACGCGCGTCACGTGCCCCTGCCGGTTTACGGCAAAGCGGTCCCACTCCGTCAGCGCTTCCAGAGCGTGGTCCACAGTCTCCAAAAAATTATTGCAGTGCGTCTGAATGTGGAATCCGATCAAGTCCGCCCCCAGCAAGCCATCGACCAGTTCCCTTTGCCACGGGCAAATCCCAAACACTTCTGGATTCGGCCACGGAATGTGCCAGAAAATAGCGACGCGAGCATCCGGACGCGCGTCCTTCACCATGCGCGGAAGCAACGCGAAGTGATAATCCTGCGCCAGCAGAATCGGCGATTCCGTGCCTTCCATTTCCTGAAGCACCACATCCGCAAATCGCCGGTTGATCCGCTGATAATGAAGCCAATCCTCGGGACGGAACACGGGCCGCGTGTGCGCGATGTGGCACAGCGGCCAGAGGCCTTCGTTTGAAAATCCTTCGTAAAATCCCTTGTCCTCCTCATCCGTCGTCCACACGCGTCGCAGCGTGTAACTCGGATGATCCGGCGGCACGCGCAACCTGTCATTGGCGTCCACCACCTGGCGATCTCCGCTCCCAGGCCCGCTTGCCACCCACGTCCCGTTGCACGCCAGCAACACCGGCTCGAGCGCCGTCACGAGGCCGCTCGCCGGCACGATGACGCTGATTGTTCCATCCCTTTCATTCATCACGTGCATGTACGGTTCGCGGTTGGAGACGACAAAGAGCGGCGTCCCATGAAGTTTGTCATGCAAGCTCACACGCAGCCGCTCCGCCGTCCAAATGGAAGCACCCGAATCGCGCAGCCTCGCTTCTTCCTCCGCTGTCGCCCGCGCCGTGCTCAAGTCGCGCGCCAGATGCGTGACTTCTTGATGTAACTGGTCGAAAATTTCTCCTTGTCCCTGCGGCAGCGCCGGAGGGGCTTTGGCGCCGCTTGCGCCGCTTGTCCTCAGCGTGCGCAGCCAGTGCGCCGTTCGCTTCAGCGGCCGCATGAAGGTCCATCGCACCAGTATCAGCGCCAAACCCGTGATCAGCAGGGTCTGCACCAGAGCATTCACGAGCGAATCGCGAAGCGTATGCGCAACCTGCACATCGATGTAGGTCGTGTCATGGAACAACGCGAGGGCTCCCGTCAGCTCGTTGTCCCGGTGCAGCGGGCACGCCAGGATGTGCACCGCCAGGTCTTCCTCTTTTCCGGTTTGATCTGTGCTCTTTTCCTGGACAAATTCGCCCTGTTCCTGATTCTTTCCGGCCGCGTTCTTTACAACCTCCGGCCAGCTCGGGAACTCCCTCGCAATTCCCGGAGTGATCGCCAGCGCCTTTCCCCCCGCGTCATACACAGCGACGCCCTTCAAATGCTCACGCTCGCCGAATCGCTCCACCAGCCGTTGCAAACTCTTGTCCGGCGCGTGATCCATCAGCGGTTCGACATTTTCCTGCAAGGTCTCGCCAAGAATTTCAGCTCTCCGGGACAGATCGCTTCTCAGGATGCGTTTCTCCGTCCGCACCTGGTACCACGCGAACAGTCCGGAAACGACCGCGACGCTCACGATCAGGGGCAGGACCATTTTCAAGGCCGTGCGCATCGATACTCCTTTGCTGTCTGTCCCGGGGATGGGCCGCGCCGGGTTGGGTGCGGGCGGCCTAAATTAAGTCAAATTGCCGTTCCGAAGGGTCCATCTCAGGTTGAACTTGTCGGGCTCGTGTCCCCATTACCGAAACACTTGCCAACCGAATCTACCTCAATCGAATTCGCATCGTTAGAGCCAAACCACAGACCAATTTTCGCCGTATTGTTACGCCATTGCAAATTCAATCATTTACAAGGCACCTCTTTCGCCCATCAGCTGAATCCAGGCGCCGGATCGCCATGCAATTTTTCCCTCGCCGCTCGTTTTTTGCTCGAAATAAATGGACCCTCGTTTGCATTTTGCATGAGCAGGGTTCGAGGTGTCCGTCAGGTGTTTACCGGATTTCCGGCCAGGTCATGACTGTAAGTGGATATCTCACCTTGTGAAGGCATCCTCGCGTAATCTCTCAGTGTTAACAGGAAAGCCCCCCAATAGCTGCCTTCTTTAGCACAGTCCAGCCGGGCTTCAAAACACTTCCTCTCACCGATCTCCACGATTCCAGCCGCTGGAATCACCTCACTTTGCAACGCGATTGCGGGACAGGGTACAATGAATTTTTGAGCGTGCAGGCAGGTTGCCCTCATACTGCGCGCGCCTGCATCTCATACGCAGGGCCTCGGAGCCCGCCGCCGGAGCAGGAAGCTTATTCCGAAGGACACTGAAGGGTTGTGATGCGAGTCGATACTCTGATCGACCAAGTCGTTGCCAAGTTCATCGGCACCAAGCATGAGCGAGACCTGAAGGTGATTCAGCCGCTGGTCACCCGGATCAATGCGCTTGCGCCGGAATTTGAGAAGCTGAGTGACGCCGAGCTTCTAGAGAAAACGGTACAGCTGCGGACCGAGGTGCAGGGACGCCTCGGCAGCATTCCACTGGAAGATCCGGACTTCAAAGAGCGCTGCAAGGATGCGCTGGAACCCGCTCTGGTCCCGGCCTTCGCATTGGTGCGCGAAGCAGGCCGCCGGAAGCTGGGCATGCGCCATTTCGACGTGCAATTGATCGGCGGCATCGTCCTGAACGAAGGCAAAATCGCCGAAATGAAGACGGGCGAAGGCAAGACGCTCGTCGCCACCCTTCCTGCCGTCCTAAACGCGCTCACAGGGCGCGGCGTGCACATCGTAACCGTGAACGACTACCTGGCGCGGCGCGACGCGGAGTGGATGAGCCCGATTTACCGCGCGCTGGGCATGACCGTCGGCGTGATCGTCCACGATCTGAGCGACGTGGAACGGCGCGCGGCCTATGGCGCGGACATCACCTACGGCACGAACAACGAATTCGGATTCGATTACCTCCGCGACAACATGAAATTCGATCTGGCGGATTGCGTTCAACGCGGCCATCACTTCGGGATCGTGGACGAAGTGGACTCGATCCTCATCGACGAGGCCCGTACCCCGCTGATCATTTCGGGTCCCGCCGAGGAATCCACTGACAAGTACTACCGTATCGACAAAATCATTCCGAAATTGATCCAGGACATCGATTACATCGTCGAGGAAAAGCACAGGACCGCGACGCTGACCGAAGAGGGCGTCAGCAAAACCGAGAGGCTGCTGGGGCTCGGCAACATGTACGACCCGCAGCACATGGAAACGATTCACCACGTCTATCAGGGACTTCGCGCCCATACGCTTTATAAGCGCGATGTGGAGTACGTGGTCAAAAACGGCGAAGTCATCATCATCGATGAATTTACGGGGCGCGAAATGCCCGGCCGCCGCTGGTCGGACGGCTTGCACCAGGCCGTGGAAGCGAAAGAAGGCGTCAAGATCGAGCGTGAGAATCAGACGCTCGCGACGATTACCTTCCAGAATTATTTTCGGATGTACAAGAAACTTTCCGGCATGACCGGAACCGCGGAGACCGAGGCCACCGAGTTCAATAAGATTTATAAACTGGACGTATCGCTGATTCCCACCAACCGCACGCTCCGCCGCGAGGAATTTTCGGACGTGGTGTACCGCACGGCGGGTGAAAAATATGAAGCCGTGGTCAACGGCATCCTGCAAGAGGATAACTCCCACGCGCACGGGATCCGGCAACTTCACGAATCGGGCCAGCCGGTACTCGTCGGCACGATTTCGATCGAAAAATCCGAGCATCTGGCGAATCTTCTGAAAAAGGCGGGCATCCCGCACCAGGTCTTGAACGCGAAGCAGCATGAGCGCGAAGCGAAAATCATCTCTCAGGCGGGGCGCAAGGGCGCGGTCACGGTTTCCACCAACATGGCGGGCCGCGGCACCGACATCTTGCTGGGCGGGAACCCCGAAGCGATGACCCGCGAGCATTGCTTGCACGAAAGGCTCGCGATTCCGTACATCGCGGCGCCGGCTGTGATCGGCGGAGACGGCGCCGAGAGCAGCGCTTCTGCCAACATGGTCCTATTCCAGCAGGAAGGCAAGATTTTTCAGGTTCCCGCCGATCAATGGAAACCGATCTACGATATGTACGTGGAGCAATGCCGCGCGGAGCACGATGAAGTGATCGCTCTTGGCGGCTTGCACATTCTCGGCACCGAGCGCCACGAAGCGCGGCGCATCGACAATCAGCTCCGCGGGCGCGCCGGCCGCCAGGGCGACCCGGGCTCCTCCCGCTTTTTCCTTTCGCTCGAGGACGATTTGCTGCGCGTGTTCGGCGGCGAGCGCGTCAAGGCGCTGATGTACCGGCTGGGTATGACCGAGGGAATTCCCATTGAGTCCAAGCTGATTTCACGCCGCATCGAAAATGCGCAAATGGCCGTCGAAGCCCAGAACTTCGAGGCGCGCAAGCACCTGCTCGAATACGACGACGTAATGAACAAGCAGCGCGAGACGATCTATTCGATTCGCCGCTCCGCCCTCGAAGGAAAAGAGCAAAAAGATTACGCCCTGGGGATTGCGGAAGAAATTGCCCGCGGATTGGTGGAAACCTCTTGCCCGGCAAGCGAGCATCCAGGCAAATGGAACGTCACTCAATTCGCCGCCGAAGTGCTGAACCAGTACGGCATCGATGTAAAGGCGGCCGGAATCGACGCGAGCAAGATGAACCACGCGGAACTGGCGGACACACTTGTCGAGCGCGTCAAGGAACGCTACGCCGAAAAGGAAAAACTGTTCGGCGAGCAAATGATGCGTTGGCTCGAACGGCGGATCATTCTGGATATTGTCGACACGCAATGGAAGGACCACCTGTTAACGCTCGACCACTTGAAGGAAGGCATCGGCCTGCGCGGGTACGGACAAAAAGATCCGCTCGTCGAATTCAAAAAGGAAGCCTTCATTCTTTTTGAGGACATGATGGGGCGTATCGACACCGAGACTGTCCGCTACCTTTTCCTGGTTCAGCCTGCCCGTCCGGAAGACGAAGCCAGGGAAATTGAGCGCCGCCAGCGCCGGCAACAGCAGGAAATGAAGCTTCAAGCCGGGGCTGCGGAAGCAGAGCAGCCAAAGCCGGTCCGCACCGGAGCAAAAGTGGGCCGGAACGATCCGTGCCCTTGCGGTAGTGGAAAGAAATATAAGAAGTGCCACGGCGCAGCGGCTTAGCGGACAGATTCATCCCACCACGCTATAAATTCCCGATCCCACCTCGCAAGAGCGAATCGTCCCCCGCGCCGCAAAATAAAAAGGCCGGTAGGAAGCGAAGATTCCTCGCTCCATACCGGCCATTGAAAAAAAGATTGCCGCGTCCTTTAGAAGTTGAGAACTAAGCCTGTCCCGACAGAATAGTTTTTTGAAAACCCGGGAGGCCCGATGTTGGTTCCCATGAAGTCGCCTTGAACGCGCCAATAGATGCGCCCCATGCCGATCTTATAGTCCACTCCCCCGCCTGCCATGAACGCGGCGTGGGAATTGTTGCCAAGCACGGGAGATTGAGTGAAGCGGAAGCGCTCCCAACCGACAAGCACGTGGACCCACGGCTCAAAGTGGTGGGTGTTGTACACCGAAATGTGGGGACCACCGCCAAGGAATAGCGAGTTCGCGGTAATGCTGGGCGACCCCGAGTGTCCGAATCCAGCTATCGCAGTGCCTTCCACACCAAACCAGTTGACAAAATATCTTGTGACGTCCGCTTGATAGCCGTAATCATGGAATTTTTGGCCCAGGACATTGAATTGCAGGAACTGAAACCCCACGCCCAATTGCCACGGCTCGCGATCCGCCGGAATTAGCGACGCGGGAGCGGCCGGTTCACCGGCTGGACTGCTGGCATCGAACGCCGCTGTAGAATCCTGTGCTGACGCTGTAAGAGAGAAACAAAAAAGCGCCGCGCATAGAATTGTTAACTTGCGCATACGGATGACCCTCCTCGCATCCCAAGGTGCGACTGCATTGGCCCACCCATCATCTACTCGGTGGTATGGCGTGTCCATGCTAATTCGCTTAGGAGTTTCCCGGCAAGTCAATACTTTTGGTCCATGGAAAAGAGTTTTGTACGCCTCACCCCTCACAATTCCGGCCGGGTCTGAAATTCCCACTGCCTCCACAGGCAGGATAGATTCTATCCGTTGTGCCCAGCCAAACAGGCCGGCCCGCCGCGGGCAGATTGTTCGCAGATTCGCCAAAACAAGGGAGATGCAGGGCATTACCGGGTTGGCAGCATTCGTGCTCTCTAGCCTCCTATAGCTTGAAGGAAGATTATTGAGGTGTGACCCATGACGACTCCTAACCGCAACAGTTACTCCGAACGGTCGGTGATCGAACTCCCCACAAGCTTCGTGGAAGGCGGCCAGAGTCTGGATAGCTACCTCGCGGACTCCACGCAAGAGCTCAACGCCATCAATGAGCTAGTAAGCCGGGGAGAAGCCGCTGACCGCGATGCGCGCGACTGGATGCTCGCACAAGTGGATTTCATTGTGGAGACTGTTGGGAGCGAAAGCCTGGAATTGGGCGATGAAATGCGCTCGAATTTACTGCAGTTGCTTTTGGCGATTGCCAATTTGAACGAGCAGATTCGACATCAAGCTTCCCTAGCCCTCTAGGCCCGTGGATGGGGTATTCATGCGGAACACAAGCATTCCCCTCTGCTTGTAAGGAAGTCCACTCAGGTCCAAAATATGATTCGGCAGCCTTGCAGTTGCCCGGGACTGCGAATTCTGCCCTTTTTGTGCAATCCGCGCGTGCGACACGCGCTCGAAATCCCGTATGCGTACAAATTTGAAATCAAAGACGTCAGGGAATGTGCATTCCTCTCCCATGCGCTTCGAGGTGAGTCTGCCCGCCGATGTCACGGCCATTTCGCCTGTGGTGGCCTGGGTTATGCGGCTGGTCGGTGAGTTGGAATATGCCGCGGGCAAGGAATTTGAAATTGAGATGGCGCTGCGCGAAGCCCTGGCCAATGCAATCCTGCATGGCTGCAAGGGAGATCCTGCCAAAAAAATTGAATGTTCCATAAGCGGCGATCGAGAAGAAGGCATCGTGATCGTAGTTCGCGATCCGGGCAGCGGTTTCGACCCCAAGTCCATTCCCTCCCCCACCGACGATTCTAATTTGTATTCCGAGCATGGCCGCGGCATTTTGCTGATCAACAAACTGATGGATGAAGTGAAGCACGAGCAAAACGGTACAGTAATCCGCATGCGCAAATTTTGATTCCCATGCCTGTCAAACTACCCACGAAAACTCCGGACGCATCTCCCGACAAACCCGCGGAGAACAAGTTTGATCCGTTCCGGCCCGAAATGCCGCAAATTCCCGGCGTCGGTCCGGGAGCACGCCAGGCACGGGGCGGCATGGGCGGCATCGATACGCAGCGCCTGTTGCAAATCGGCGGCATCGCAGCCGCCGTCGTGTTGCTCGGCGCAGTATTATTTTGGTGGGTGAAGAGCAAGTCCCACGGCGAAGCCAATTCCTCCTCTTCTGACGCGCAAGCCACGGAGCAGGGCGCGCCCTCGCCGCCGCCGCTAAATCCCATTCCGGCAGTTCACGAAGGGCCAACCCTGGCTGCGACGATGGATGAACTTTCCAAACCGTGGGCCGCAAAGAAATTCATTTTCGTGAATCCTCTCACACTGGAAAATATTCACGCCATGGTGATCCGGCTTCCCGGCGGAGAATACTGGGCGTTTTCCCTCCAGGGACCATTCGGCCGCTGTGAATTGGAATTCGTGACCGATCTCGGACGGCTCGCCTCAAAATATAGATTCAATGCCAACCATCCCATGGTCGTGAATCCGTGCGACGCCACCGTGTACGATCCCTTGAAAGTCGGGGCTCTCGGAGGCAACACCTGGGTGCGGGGAGCGATCGTGCAGGGCAGCGGTCTGCGGCCTCCCATTTCTATCGACGTGAAGGTGATTGGCCGCTCTATTTTCGCCGACAGTATCGAGTAGGCACTGCCCCGGCGCGCTTTTGCAGGATCTCAAATACGTCTCACACACGCCGACCTGCACCGCAACCAAACCAACCGTTTCAAAAAAAGCAGTACGACTTCCCCGTATCCGCGTAAAGGGAGTAGATTGCCCAACGGCGTCTTCGGGGATCGAAATGCCTGCTACTCAAAAATAAAATGGATCTAAGTGGATTGGCCGATGCTACGATCCCTCTGGTTTCGTGGGGTTCGGCCGGAAGCAAGTAGTGCTCATTGGGGAATGAGGGAGAGCCCCGGGACTAAGTGGCAAGTGTGATGCACACCGCCGAACCGGGAACTTTCGCAAGATGTTAAGAACCAGAGGACAAGGGGGCATGATGGAAATAAAATTGCGGAAACGCGCCATCCGGGGAGTGAAATTCTTTGCTTTGTTGGTCTGCGGCCTGATCGCGGCGGCGTTGATGACAGAGCCGGCCGCGGGGCAGTCGGGTCTGGGAAGCGGGCGGGTGGAAGGCACGGTTCTGGATGAGAGTGGCGCCACTGTGGCGGCCGCCACGGTAACTGCGCGCAGCGACGCGACGGGCGTGGCTACGGTACAGACTAGCGACCCGAGCGGACATTTTCTTTTTCCTTACCTGACTCCGGGCAGCTATCACGTGAGCATTGAGAAATCCGGTTTCAAATTCATGGAACTGGACAGTGTAGTCGTGACGGTTGGAACGACGATAAGTCTGCGGCCTCAACTGGCCGTAGGAAGCACCGATACGAGAGTCGTCGTGACGGCGGATCTTCCGCTGGTGGATACCACGCAAACGTCGATCAGCTCCGTGGTCGGGCAAGGGGCGATCGAAAACCTGCCGCTGAACGGACGCGACTTTACGGATTTCGTGCTTTTGACGCCGGGCGCGACGACCGACGGCGAGTTCGGTATGGTGAGCTTTAACGGGGTTTCCGGAAACTTCAACAATTACGAGGTCGATGGCGGCAACAATAACAATGCGTTTTTCTCGCAGGCGATCGGCCGGGGCACCATTCCCTTCCAATTCAGCGAAGATGTCGTGCAGGAATTCCAGGTGAACACGTCGGGGTACGAAGCCGAATTCGGACAGTCGGGAGGCGGGCTCGTGAACACCGTGACCAAGAGCGGAGGAAACGCCCTTCACGGTGACGCTTACTACTACATTTTGGACTCCTCAATGAATGCGAACGATTCCATCGACAATCGACTGGGTATTGCCAAACCGCCGAACCGGCGGCAGCAATTCGGCGCTACGGTGGGTGGGCCGATAAAAAAGGACAAGCTGTTTTATCTGGCCAACTACGAAGGACAAATCCGCAACGAGCCGGTTACCGTCAACGATAGCCCCGCGCTGCAAACCCTGGGGGACGCTGCCGCGCAAAGCGCCTTCCTCGCCGCGAACCCTTCGATTGCGAACATCCTGACCGCAAATTCAGGGTCCTTTCCCCGCAGCTTTAACCAAAACACAGCGTTTGTGAAACTCAGCGGACAGCTCTCGACCATAAACTCGTTCACCGCGTCCTACAACTTTCAACGATTCCTCAGCCCGCACGGTTATTTCAATACACCGACGTCAACCGGCGATGGACTGAGTTTGACGGATGGAGCGACGAGCCACTTCTTCCAGTTCTCGGTCGTGTCCACACTGAGCCCGAAGATGTTCAACGAAGCGAGGTTTCACTACGCCTACGATCTTCATTCCGACTTGCCGGATTCCCCGCCGACCACGCCGGCGACCGTAATCGAGAACCCGGATACGGGGTACGTATTCGGAGGAAATCGCTTCCAACTCTCCACCTCGGACCAACGGTACGAGTTCTCCGACAATTTCACGTACATCCTGGGGCGCCACACGATGCGAAGCGGCGTCGACATCAACGTCAACCATGACCGCGATTATTTTGTGTACGGCCCGGCGGGATACTTTCAATTTGCAAGCTTGGCCGACGTAGCCACGGGAGCATTTGAATATGATTTGCAATCGTTCGGACAATCAACAGTACCGTTTACGGCTCCGACGTATTCTTTGTTCGTGGAGGACAAGTTTCAGGCAACGTCGAAGTTGAATCTGAACTACGGAGTACGCTGGGATTACCAGCGGCTCCCGCAGCCTAAAGTTTGCAGTCCGGATCCAAATCCGGTGGCTGCGCTCACCTGCCGCATTCCACGAGACGACAACAACGTCGCGCCGCGCATAGGGTTTGCGTATTCATTGGACGGCAAAGGAGACACCGTAGTCCGCGGGTCGTTCGGAATTTTCTTTATTCAGGAGGACTTGCTGGATGTCTCCGATGCACTGGTCACGAACGGAGTCTCCAGACAGTTCATATTTCTGACCGGACCTGCGTTCGGCAACAACGCTCCGCTCGTCACATATCCAAACGGGCTCACGGCTCCGCCCACAGGAGGCGCCGGGGCCGGGGGCCAATCGCTTCACGTGTTCGTTCCGAATTTCCGAAATCCATACGTGGAGCAAGGCGATCTGACCGTGGAGCATCGCTTCGGAACGAGGACTTCCATGAGCATTGGCTATGTGTACACGCATGGTGTTGCGCTCCTGGGAAATTCCAACGGAGTGACCAGGCAAGCGAATGGGAACTTCGGATATGACCTGAACCTTGTGCCGCCGGATCAACAGCTGGCGTTTGGCGGGAATTTTACGCAAGCGACTGTGAATCTACCCAACGGAAAATCGTATGTGGTCCCGGAATTTGAAAACATCGACGGATTTGTCGATTCCAATTTCGCTGCGATCAACGCAGTGGATAATTCCGGCACCTCCGTCTATCACGGGATGCTGGTTTCGCTGAAGCACCAGTCGGGACAATTCCTCGGCGCCGTGGCCTACACGTTCTCGAAAGCAATCGATGTTGGAACGGGCTACATGAATCAATTCGACAAGGCATCGCAGCGAGGTCCCTCGCAACTGGACCAGACGCACCGTCTCGTTTTGAGTGGATCGTGGTCGCCGGTGATGCGAGGATTGAGGGGATTTACATTTTCCTCGGTGGCGACCATCGCAAGCGGCCGTCCCTATACGGCCGTATTCGATTCGCCAAATGTGAATTTTTCGATTGTGCCGGGGGAAGGATTCAATTCGTTTCGCGGGCCGGGTGTGCGAGACGTGGATTTGAGTGTCGCGCGCGGCTTCAAGTTGAACGAACGGCTGGGGCTGAAGTTCCGGGCCGAGACGTTTAACTTGTTCAATCATGCGAATTTCCAGCAGACTTCGGTGAATAACGTGCAGTACACAACTACCGAAGAATGCACGCCGATCGGCGCCCCCAATTGCACCAATCTTCCGATCTGGGATGCCACGGCGAATAGCAATTTCGGACAGCCGCTGGCTGCGGCCCCGAAGTACGGATCGCGCAACATTCAGCTCTCGGCGCGATTCGAGTTCTAGATCCCCGAGCCGTGTCGCTCGCGGACCGGTGTCGCTCCAGGCTGCGCCGGTCCGGTAAGTTTTGACTAAGCTATGCGGGTGCCGCCTCAAGCGCGGGGCGGGCGCAGTATTATTTCTGCGGCAGTTTCTGGTTCCGGATGTGCGATCTCCACTCAATCAATTCCGCGAGTAACGCTTTTTCCACGGTGGAAGCAATCCGCAGCACAATTGTCCACGTCTCGGATAGCTCCAGCTGTTTGTCCCACTGCAACAGCATGCGATGCAATTCCCTGTAGCGATCCCGGCGGCGCACGTAGTCATTGACCACCACGAGCGATCCGGCAACCGTGGCGATTTGGAAGAAGAGCGCAACCGACAGCGCCAGCTCAGGCCTCACCCGCGCTGAAATCGAATGGTTCAGGCCATGTGCGTTGAGCAGCAGCCAAAAGTCGAGCCCTGCGGCAAGAATTGTGCTGGCCCAGGTGAGATTCCGGTATCGGCGCGCCCACGCGGCTGCGTCGTTTGCGTGGCGCGAAAAATAGGCGATCTGATGCTGCACCCGCTCGCTTCTGTAGAGCCGCTTAAATTCATCCAGATTGTTCTTGTGCGCCGCGCGATCCGACATTTTCAGAAAATTCAGCGACGTCAGCATCCCGGCCAGATCTGGCACAACCTCGGGTCCAACAACCTCGTACAGCGCCGGCGTCCACCAAAGCGCCAGGCACGAACGGCAAATTTCCGCGGCGGTTCGCATCCTGGTCCAGGCAACCTGGCGGCGATCGAATCTCAGGACCGTTGGCAGCGAGGCAGCCATGACTCCAAACGCCGTTCCCATCCACAGCCAGACCACGCTGCTGCCGGTGTACGCTGTTTTTCCGCTCAGCACGGCCGCGGCGGCGGTGCAGAAGATTGGGATCGCGGCCATGCGGCGAAACTGCGGAGCGACTCGGCTGGCATTTTCATCCAATTTGACAAACCACGCGTTCGCCAGATCGCGAGGGAAACCCGCGGGCATTGGGACGGCGGGGCCGGGCAATTCGTTCAGGAAGCGCATTTCCGGATCGTTCAGGATTTCCAGGACTCACGTTGAATTGCTGCACCGCGCCGGTCGCGCTGTGAATCCAAATGACCGGCCGCGCTTGTTCCTTCGCAAAGTGAACCATGTCCGCAGTGCCGCCCAATCCCTGGCTGGGTTCTCCGTCCCAGAGCGCGATGAGCAACTGGCTCTCTTGCACCGTTTCGACGCCGCATTCGTAATATCGCTCCGTCAATTTCTCTCCGGCGCCGGTGACTTCCACCGACAGCGCGTTCTTGAATACACATTCCGCGCGGGCCCATGCAGGTTCGTCAAAATCATCGCGGAATTGTTCCTTCGGCAGAGGCAAAAAAACGCGGATCGGCAGATGCAACTCGATGCAGGTCTCCGCAAACAGCAAGTCTCCACCGGCGGCGGCCGAAGTCACGCCATAAACAACTCCCGGAACTTTCTCGATCCATTCCAGGAGCACCTTACGAATGGCTTCGCGACACTTGGCTTCATCCGGAAGCTTGCGATGCCCGGTGAAACCTATGGCCAGGGCGACGGGCAGGTGGAGAGAAGTCCGGGGTGGATGGCTCATGAGGGTCATTCAAATGGGGAGGGCGGTTCCCCGTTCAGCGTAATTCACGATCCTCGCTCCCTACTCGATCCGCAAGAGTGATTTCATGAGAACAACAACGTAGGGATTGACAGTCGAAATCAAGTAGTAGAGTTCGAGTTCGGAGCCCTGCACTTTGGTCCAGCGCTCCACGACATAAGGAGCAATCGCACCACCACGAACTTCCGCGGCGTTTACTCGATTCCTCTGTCCCAGGACTGGCCCTGCAAGACCGTCGTCAATTTTCCTAAAGGGACCATGAATGAATTTCCCGAGCGCGTTGTCACGCATAGGGTTGAATAAGATCTCAGGCTCGCTCCAGGGTCCCCACGGCGTGCGCGAGTAGGAAAACGCGATCCCGTTGGGTTGCGTCCTGCGGTCATAGGTCATCAGCCACAAACCAAGTTCCTTGCACCAGGTAACGGAAAAGTCTGCGAGCGTGCCGTCCTTCACAATCGGAGTCGCGTCCGATTCGTTGTCGCTCCAGGTCGGAGCGTTTGACGCGTCCAGGCCCGCGAAGTAGCGAATACCTTTGCCTGCCTCAAATTGGGACGCGGGGACGATCGACAGATAGGCATCGCTCTCGTGGTATCGGCCCGTTCCCCAAGTGAGGATGAAAGGGCCGCCGGGAGGAAGCCCCGCGATGGTTCCCGGCTGGGTATGCATGGACATTCTTATGAATCGCCCGTCGGGAAGTTCGGAAATGGTGCGAATCGTCTGAAAAGTTTCCGGAGCGATAAACTTGGTGAGGACGGAGCGCTCGGTAGCCCGGCCCTTCGTGAAATTCGTGCTGATGGCCACGTACATCTGCCCGTCCAGGCTGATTCCCGCCACGGGCACATCCATCGGCGCCATCGTGACGCCGGTCGGCTGCACGGCGATATATTTGCCGCCGTTCGTCAGGAAATCCAAGTGAACGCCGCCGCTGGGATTCGTTGTGTCAGAAGTCGCGATCGTGTTGGATAACCCAGGCGCAGGGCCCAGAGTCGGACCGAACAGAAAATAGATGTGCCCTTGGTGTTCAAAAGAACTGCCCAGCTCCGTGCCCTCCACGCCGAATCGCGTGAAGGTCTGGTTCGCGGTCGGCTTGTGCCTCTCCTTGTCCTCATCTCCGATGAGTTGTTCGAGCTTCACGGTTGAATCATCCACGTAATGCAGGGCCACTTCGCGAGGCGGCTTCGCAGAGCGAGCGGCGGGAGGAGGCGCGGGAGGAACCGCGGCAGGAGCTGTGGCAGGAACCCCAGAAAGAGCTGCTGAAGCAGCTGTGCTCGCAGGCGCCAGAAGTTTCTTCGGTTTGTCGGATAAGCCCGCCGTAGGAACGGCTACAGGAACGGCTACGGGAGATGCGGCAGGCAGCGGGGCTGATTTAGACGCTACGATTTCCGTGGTTGCCGTCGCCGTGCTCCGCTGGAACCTGGAACGGTACGTCAGGAAACCGAGAATCAGAACGACTGCGGCCAAGCCGCCGATCACGAAATATTCCCACGTGGGCCGCGCCGCATGCGGCGTGACGCGCGCCGGAGCAGGCAAGGCTGGCGCGTTCGCGGGAGCATGCGCCGGACCTGTATGCACTTCGGTTCTCGCGTCGCTTCGCGAAAGCAGGGTCTGTACATTCGCGGCCAGCCTCTGAAGATGGACTTCCAGCGGCGGGGTCAACGCGTCGAGCCAGTGGACGCTGCCGATAAAGTAGTCCAGCGACTTGGCCGGCGCGACATCCTCGATGCGCAGCGGCATGACGGTGATGCCCTGGCTGACGGCGCGTTCAATCTCCTTGGGAATATGGCCGGATAGGTTGGCCTTGGAGGAAAAGACGAGCACCATGATGCGGCACTCATGAATGGCGTCAATAATGGCTTCGCCGTAGTGGATGCCGGGGAGAACGTCGCGCGGCGCGATCCAAACGCGAATCCCGTGGGACTCCAGCGTCGCGCAAACGGCATCCGCCACCGTCTTATCCCCGGAGGCGTAGCTGACAAAAACATCATGCGCCATGGACGGCGACATCCTTTTTTAGGGTGCGACCTGGTGGAGACGTTCCGGCCGGATTCTAGCACGACCCAGTTCAGTTAGGAGGTCCGACCTTTAGGTCGGACAATTAGCGCCGTGCGAACGGGGCCTTCAGGCCCTGAAGCTTCAGGGGCTCTAGCCCGCAAATGCGCAAGCTTGAACGTCGGGGCTAAAGCCCCGACCTGCTGAACAGACTCGCATCGAAAACTTCTAATCTAGGAGCCTTCAAAAATTGATCCCAGGAATGCGCGCAACCAGGCCTGCATGATATAAAGGAACTACGCGGCTGTAGCTCAGCTGGATAGAGCGCGTGCCTCCGAAGCACGAGGTCGGGCGTTCGAGTCGCCCCAGCCGCACCA
>CAWHTN010000015.1:0-6867 GCA_963832265.1 uncultured Acidobacteriota bacterium | reverse complement strand
CCGGGCCGCGCAGCGTTAGCGCGAAAATAATTCTTTGGCAGTGTACACGAGAATAGTGTACACTACCTTCGTATGAAAAATATCACTCTCAGCGCCGACGAAGAACTCATCGAGCAGGCCCGTCAGCTCGCCCGGGCCCAAAAGCGTACCCTCAACGATGCTTTCCGCGAATGGCTCGTCCAATTCACCCAACAAGCAGGCAAAGCCGAGGAGTACGATGCCCTGATGAAGCGGCTCAGGCGGACCGTTCGCTTGCACCCGCCCTATACTCGCGACGAAATGAATGAACGATAATTTCTTTCTCGAT
Organism: uncultured Acidobacteriota bacterium; assembly: GCA_963832265.1. Lineage (GTDB taxonomy): Bacteria > Acidobacteriota > Terriglobia > Acidiferrales > UBA7541 > Palsa-360. The sequence goes on along the minus strand of CAWHTN010000015.1, from coordinate 6,560 downwards.
ACCAACATTATTGTCTATTCGTTTGATCAATCGTCCGCACCCAAGGCCGAGGTAGCCGATCGACTGCTCCGGCACGGTCTCCTAACCCGGAAGGGCGTAATCAGCTACCAGGTTGTCCAGGAATTTTTTAATGTCGCGCGTAGGCGTTCTCCAGGGCCGATGCGTCTCGAGGAAGCCGAGCATTTCCTTTCGACAGTTCTTATTCCGCTTTGCACTGTTCACTCTTCGCCCGCTCTATTTCATAGAGCTCTTCAGCTTGTCGAGCGATTCCATTTGCAGTGGTATGACGCTTTAATCGTCGCTAGTGCACTAGCGGCAGAGTGCGGAATTTTATATAGTGAGGACTTTCAAAATGGGCAGAAATTTGATGATCTTGAAATCCACAACCCGTTTCTCTAGCCGAGGATGAGATAATCCTACCTTTGGCACCGTCAATTAGGACGTTCACCCGCATCACGAATTCTGATCGCTTATGCCAAAACGACCGAAACCGATTGTACTGACAGTGCTCGATGGCTGGGGCTACCGCGCCGAAACCAAGGGCAACGCGATTGCCCTCGCGCGAAAACCGAATTACGACCGCCTGCTGAAGGATTTCCCGAACACCCTGATTCAGACGTCCGGGCCCGCTGTCGGCTTGCCCGAAGGGCAAATGGGCAACAGCGAAGTGGGCCACATGAACATGGGCGCCGGTCGAATCATTCACATGGACATCACGCGCATCGACGTGATGATCGCGAACGGCGAATTTTTCAAGCAGCCGTTGATCGTCGACGCCATGGAGCGGGGCCGCGCGCGCAACCTGCACCTGCTCGGCCTGCTGAGCGACGGCGGCGTGCACTCGCATATGCAACACTTGTTTGCGCTGCTGCGGATGGCGCGCGAGCAGCACGTCGAGCGCGTTTTCATTCACTGCTTCACGGATGGGCGCGACACGCCTCCGCACAGCGGCGTCGACTACATCCAGCAATTGCAGCAGAAAATCCGCGAGATCGGCTGCGGGCGCATCGCGTCCCTCACCGGCCGCTACTACGCGATGGACCGCGACAACCGCTGGGAACGCGTCGAGCGCGCCTACCGCGCCGTCGTTCACGGCGATGCCCCGGTGAAATCGGCTGACCCGGTCGAAGCGATCCGCCGCAGCTACGAACGCGGCGTGACCGACGAATTCATCGAGCCCATCGTGATCGGGGCAAGCGCGCCGCCTGCCGGACCGATCCGCGACGATGACGCCGTGATTTTTTTCAACTTTCGCGCCGACCGCGCGCGCCAGATGACGCGCGCCATCGCCGAGCCGGGATTCAAGGAGTTTTCCGATCCGAAGCGCCCGTCGAATCTTTTCTACGTCGCCATGACACAGTACGACAAGGCCTGGCCGTGGCTGCGCTACGTGATCGCACCTGAAAAAATCGCGCACATCCTGGCGCAAGTCTTCGCCGAGCAAAACTTGAAAAATCTCCGCTGCGCCGAGACGGAAAAATACGCGCACGTCACCTATTTTTTCAACGGCGGCATCGAGAAGCCTTTTGGCGGCGAAGAGCGAATTCTAGTTCCATCGCCCAAGGTCCCCACGTACGACCTGAAACCGGAAATGAGCGCCGCGGGCATTGCCGAAACGGTTGTGAAGGCCATCGAGAAGGGCGGCTTCGACGCCGTCGTCATGAATTTCGCCAACGCCGACATGGTAGGGCACACCGGCGTTCTGGAAGCCGCGATCAAGGCCGTCGAGACTGTGGATGAATGCCTGGGCCGCATCCGCCAGGTGTTGCAGCCGCGCGGCGGCGCCTGGATTGTCACCGCCGATCATGGAAACGCCGAAACCATGATCGACCCAGTCACCGGCGGCCCGCACACCTATCACACGACTAATCCCGTCCCGCTGATTCTCGCCACAGAGGATGGCGCCGGCCCCCTAGCGCCCGGCGGCTCGCTGCGCGATGTCGCGCCCACGCTCCTTGGCATACTCGGTCTCCCCGTGCCGCCGGAAATGACCGGCCGCGATCTGCGCATGAAGAAAAAGATGTGATTCGTGAATCGTGACTGGTGATTCGCTTGCGCGAAGTTCAGCGAGGCGTAGTTCGTGAATCGCCTGCCCTAAGGCCGTCTCAGCAACTCACGTGGCCTGAACTCCACTGTCCGGCCGGCAGTGAATTTGGTCGCAGCGGTTTAGTCGGGTGACCTGCGCCGTGAAATCCTCGTCACTCGCTGCGCGAAGGGCCGGTTCGGCTCGAAACGTCGTCCCCTGGCCCAAGCTCAAAAAAGCCAGATGACGATAAGCGGACTTCTCGGGACTTGGGAACGGACAAGAATTTGCAGGTGTGTAACTACCTCACGGCGGTATAATCTGCGCACTCTAAATTAGCAGGGGTCTATGCCAATTCAGCCCGGCAGACGTCTAGGGCCTTACGAACTCCTTACCGCGATTGGTGCGGGTGGAATGGGCGAAGTGTATAAGGCCCGCGATACTCGCCTCGATCGAACTGTCGCAATTAAAGTTTTGCCGACGCATCTTGCAGATCGTTCTGAATTGCGGGAGCGGTTCGAGCGCGAAGCAAAGACCATCGCCAGTCTTAACCATCCGCACATCTGCACACTGCATGATGTAGGCCATCAGGACGAAATTGATTTTTTGGTGATGGAATATGTCGAAGGCGAGACGCTGGCGCAGCGTCTCGTAAAAGGCTCATTACCAATCCAACACGTATTGCAGTATGCTATCGAAATTTCCGACGCGCTGGACAAGGCTCATCGCAAAGGCATCACCCACCGCGATTTGAAACCCGGCAACGTCATGCTGAGCAAGTCCGGAACAAAGTTACTCGACTTCGGTTTGGCCAAGCTGAAACAGGAAGTCGCTCCGTCCATTCCAGATTCGCAGCTTCCCACGTTGCAGGGCAACATCACGAGCGAAGGGACGATCCTGGGCACGCTGCAATACATGGCGCCAGAACAAGTCGAGGGCAAGCAAAATGAAATCGATGCGCGCACGGACATTTTCGCGTTCGGCGCGGTCGTCTACGAAATGGCCACGGGCCGGAAAGCGTTCGAAGGAAAAACTTCCGCCAGCGTGATGGCCAAAATCCTGGAGGCGGAACCGCCATCGATGGCTTCGCTCCAGCCCATGACGCCTCCCGCTCTCGACCGCGTCGTAAGGAAATGCCTGGCCAAGGAGCCGGAGAAACGCTGGCAGGCGGCCAGCGACGTGTGCGACGAATTGAAATGGGTCGCTGACACCGGCTCGCAGGCCAGCCTCGCGCCAGCTGCCGCGCCGAAAGGGATGCGCCCGTCCGGCAGACTGGGAATCATCGCTGGTGCCGGTGCCTTACTGTTAGTAGCCGCAATCGCGAGCCTGGCTGCGTGGAATCGCAAGTCCTCAGCCCCGCCGCAGCCTGTGGGCCGCTATGTCATCACGGTTCCCTCCACTCAAGAACTGACCGTGTTGAATGGTTCCGGCTCTCATTTGTTGGCTATTTCTCCGGATGGGAAGTACATCGCATACACAGCAATCCAAAATGGTGCAGAGGGGCTCTACCTGAGATCCTCCGATAACCTGGAACCCAGGCTCGTCTCCAGTCCGGATGAAGCAAGGGTCGACGAGCCCTTCTTCTCCCCCGATGGCCACTGGCTGGGGTATGTCAGCAGCGAAGGAAAAATAAAGAAAGTTTCCGTGGATGGTGGCCAGCCAATCGTCGTATGCGACGTAGATGCGAGAGATACCATCGGCGTGACCTGGGGCTCGCGGGGCAACTTTATTTTTGGACGATACGCCGATGGCCTTTGGCAACTGCCGGAATCAGGCGGAACGCCGAAGCAGCTGACCAGTCCGGCAAGCGGGCCATTGAACCAATTGTGGCCGACCTTTCTGCCTGGATCTAACGCCGTGCTTTTTACCGCCGACAGCGGAACATCTCCGCAGATTGCAGTGCTTTCTCTCGACACGGGGAAGGTGCGAAATTTAATAGGTGGAACCGATCCCACGTATTCGCCGAGCGGGCATCTGCTCTTCACGCAGGCGGGCGCATTGATGGCTGTTCCCTTCGACCTTCAGAGGCTGGAAATCGCCGGAAATCCTGTTCCTGTAGTCGATGGACTTTTGGTGCATGGCTCATCCAACTCCATTTCGTCGTCCACCGATTACAGCCTTTCATCGAATGGCACGCTGGTCTATGTGCCGGGGAGTTCGCGCAACGCTCCTGTCCATCTCGAATGGGTTACCCGGGACGGAGCCGAATTACCATTGCCCGCCGCGCCCCATGTCTATGTTCTCCCGAAAATTTCTCCGGATGGGAAGCGGATCGCTATCGGTATCACGGAAAAAGATGCCCAGCTCTATATCTACGATATAGCTCGCGACACACTAAACCGGTTCACGTTTCAAGGATCAAACAACCTGGGCTCGTTATGGACACCGGATGGCAAACGCATCGCTTATATTTCGAACTCAACTGGCCCAAGGAACATTTTCTGGCAACTTGCCGATGGAACCGGCGGATTGGAAAGGCTGAATACCAGCCCACAGCTCAGCATTCCCGGCTCGTGGTCGCCGGATGGAAAAGTTCTGGCATATGCCATCATCGATCCTCACATGGGATATGACATTTGGACGCTGACGCCCAGCGACCACAAGACGCAGATTTTTCTGCAAACAAAGTTCAATGAGAGCGCGCCACAATTTTCTCCCGACGGGCACTGGCTTGCGTATTCGTCGGATGAATCGGGCCACTCCGAAATCTACGTCGTGCCTTATCCCGGTCCGGGAGGAAAGTGGCAAATTTCGAGCGATGGCGGCCGGGAACCCCTGTGGAACCGCAACGGGCGCGAATTGTTCTTCCGAAATGGAAACAAGATGATGGCCGCGCCGATCGATACGCAACATGCATTTTCCGCGGGTACGCCGAAGACGCTATTCCAGGGCCAATATGTGACGCTCTCCAATTCCACTCCCAATTACGACGTGACCGCCGACGGCCAGAAATTCCTGATGCTGAAAACCACGGCGCCGCCCGCGCAGATCAACGTCGTCGTGAACTGGTTTGAAGAATTGAAACAGAAAGTTCCCACCGGAAAAAATTAAATTCAGCACAGCCGCCAGTAGATTCTCAGCCCTAGGCCAACTCCTGAGAAACGGGATTATCGTCAACTGGCCCCGACCACCCGGAGAATCCCACTAGAATCAAACTTCTCGATTTTGAATTTAAGGTTCTAATCTGAAATCTCAAATTTGAAATCAATGCTGTCCCATTATAAGTCGAACAGTTTCAGTTGCGTGCAAGGATCGGCATCCTCGCTGTTGTCGGCAAACTGAGAAAACCCTGATAAAAGCGGGGTTTTCTCGAAAAGAGTGATGCTTAAAATCTGTAGGATTTTGTAGAGAGTCAAGTCCAGTTGGGACTGTTTTTTGACAATGGCCACGAGTACATACACGGCGATGGCCACCCAGATTTGGGTCTTGACCGCGTTTTCCGAAGTGCCGAAGAACGACCGGATATGAAGATGCTGCTTGATCCAACGAAAGAACAACTCCACGTTCCAGCGAGCGCGATATAAGTCGGCAATGGTGAGCGCGGGGAGCAAGAAGTTGTTGGTCAGAAAAATCAAACGCAGATCTTTCTCGGCGTCGAAGTAATGGATGCGCCGCAGCGGATCGGGATACAACTGCGCGGTTCTCGGTCCGGTGAGCTGAATGGTCTGATCGGATCGCACTCCGCTGGAGCGACGCACCGGACGCCAGTCGCGCCGCCAGAATTGGGTGTTGTGTTTGGCGCGGGTGATGAAGAACGCACAACTTTGTTTGAGCACGTAGAGCCGCCCGAAATCCAAATAGCCGCGGTCGAGCAGATAAAAAGCCCCGGCTTCGGGCAGCAGTTGATCGAGAATGCGGACATCGTGCACCGCGCCGCTGGTCACATAAACATTGGTCGGAATGCTGCCGCGGAGGTCGAGCAGCGTGTGCACTTTGACCGCGCTTTTGTGGCGGCGGAACTGCGCCCAGGGAAACAGCGACAAACACAAATCGATGGTGGTGGAATCCAGCGCGTAAATGGTCTGGTCCAACTCCCCCGCGAACGGTTCGTCGCGATACAGCGGGCGAGCCTGAGCGATGAGCACGCGCGCGAAATCGGCAAAGATGCGCCAGTGGCGCTTCTGGTTGGCGTGCGCCAGGGTGTTGCGCGAGATGCGTCCGCGAAACCCCATGTGATACAGCTTGGCTCGCTGCGAGCGCAAGCAGGCTTCGATGTCGCGAAGACTTTCGCGGTAGGTGAGCTGAGCGAAGGCCAGGCAAAGAAACTGATCCCAGCAAGAAAAATCCTTGACGTAGCGATCGCCTTGATAGCGATCGACGCAAAGTTGAAACTGGTAGGTTGGCAGATAATCCAGGAGCTGAGAAAAAACGGTTCGGCCAAGATTCATCGACTGCCTCCGCAAAAGGCTGGGAAGCAGTAGAATGGCACCGAGAAAGAAGCAAATCACTGAAATCGAAAAAACTCAAAATGGCACCTTACCTTCGTTCTGTCAGGCAGTTACAAAGAGAAGCCTCGACGTTCTTGGGACACTATTGA
>CAWHTN010000014.1:0-147114 GCA_963832265.1 uncultured Acidobacteriota bacterium | reverse complement strand
AGCCAAATTCCCACGGAAACGGATCGCACATGCGGCATCTTCTCCGTCACGATCACCACGCCGTTCGGCAGCTCCGCTTGTTGGATATCGCGCGCTGGCTGATTCATGCGTCTATTGTGGCATACGTGCGGCTGCGAACGCGACTCGATGGCTGGTGTGTTTCAATTCATCGGGCAGGACTCATGCATGCCAGGGAAATGGAACACGCGCACAAGTCCGAATCTCATATCGATGTCTTACCGTTTTGGCGGCACCGGGCGCTTTCGGTGGGCAGGGTCCCAGTCTTCGGGCGGAAATCCGATTCCCCAGAAGCGCGGTGAGGGCTGCGCGAAACGAAGTCCCACCTCGGTCTTTCCATTCACAATGTTTCCGAGGGTTACGACGTTGCAGGCGATTTCATAATCCGTCTTTAAGTTCGTCAGCAGAAGCGGCTGTTCTTTGACAACGGGCGTCTGAATCTCAACGAGGCAGCCATTGGCATTGACTTCCACGGTCTGGGTGATTTCCTTGAAGGGCGGGCCGGATTCATTATTTCCGTAAATAAATACGGGAATAGCGATGCGTACCCTCGTGGTTCTGTGCCGTGCAGTTTTGGTCTCTGCCATGACGGACTCAACTTAATCAACTTCAGCGCGCACTTTCCCCACGATGGGTATGGTACCACTATCCAAAATGTGCGATGCCAGGGAGCATTTCAGGATGTGTCTAGTCAGTGGCTTCGGGTGGACGACCGGATTTCGATTGCTCGCGGGCGCGCATGTTAATATGAAAGGACGCCTTCAGGGAGACTGCGCGTGTCTGTCGAATTGCTCGGAAAATCAGCGGAGGAACTGCGCGAGTACGTCGCGTCGCTCGGCGAGCGGCCCTTTCGCGCGGCGCAGCTGTATCATGCGCTGTATGCGGAGCGGCGTTTTGAATTTGCCGCGATGACGAACCTGCCGGCTGCGCTTCGCGAACGCCTTGCGTCCGTGGAAGGCGGACGCATCACGCCGCCGCGCATCGTGCGCCGTTTTCCTTCCGCGGATGGATCGATCCGGTATCTGTTCTCGATCGGCGGCGAAAATGAAAAACCCGCGCAGATCGAGGCCGTCTTCATGCCGCGCGAAGGGCGCCAGACGATTTGCATTTCAACGCAGGCCGGATGCGCTGTCGATTGCCATTTTTGCCTCACCGCGCAGTTGGGGTTGATCCGCAATCTCACGGCGGGCGAAATCGTGGGGCAAGTCCTCGTTGCGCTCGAGGAAAATCGCGAGCAACTCGCGCCGCAGACCAACGTCGTGCTGATGGGCCAGGGCGAGCCGCTGCTCAACTATGACGCGACGATGGCCGCGGTGCGCATCCTGCTCGATCCCAAGGGAGTCGCGCTTGCGCCGCGCCACGTCACGCTCTCCACCAGCGGCATCGTTCCCGGGATCGAGCGGCTCGGCAAGGAAAAAATTCGGCCCAGCCTGGCCATTTCGCTGAACGCCTCGAGCGACGAGCAGCGTAACTCGCTCATGCCCATCAATCGCAAGTATCCGCTGGATGTGCTGCTGGACGCTTGCCAGAAGTATCCGCTGCGCCCGCGGGAATATTTTACGTTTGAATATGTGCTCCTCGGCGGCGTGAACGATACGCCCGAAGATGCGCGCCGCGTCGTGCGCCTCATCGCGCATATCCGCGCCAAAGTGAACCTGATCCCGTGGAATCCCGGGAATTTGCCGTATCGCGCGCCTACTCCGGAGAGCATTGAGGAATTTCAGCGCATTCTCGTGGATAAGGGAGTGCCGACGTTCGTGCGCTACTCGCGCGGACAGGATGTCTTCGCCGCCTGCGGCCAGCTCGCGCTGATGGAAACGCCGAGCCCGCTTGTTGCGCTGCAGTAGTAGAACGGGCTTCAGCCTGTTGCTTTTGAATTTGGGTTTCCTTGCGGGAAAGTCAAAAGCAACAGGCTGAAGCCTGTTCTACTTAATTCCAATCACCGCCATCAGCCGTCCTGTCTTCGCGCCTTCGCGGCGATAGCTGAACAAAAGGTCCGTGCGGCACGCGGTGCACAGATCGCTCACGCCGATTTGTTTTTCCGGCACGCCGGCATCGATCAATTGCCAGCGGTTCGAGGCGCGCAGATCGAGTTGCACGCGCGGCGGCGGAGGCACGTGCCCCGGCGGCATCATGGTTAGCCAGGGAAGCCAGAGCGGCTCTTCGCCGTGCGCCAATTGCTCGAACGGTCCGCCGAACCAGTCTGCCGCCGTGGGAAATTGCGCCGCGAATGCCTGCGCGACTTCGGGGCCGACTTCGTAGCAGCAGCGTCCGATCGCCGGCCCGAGCGCGGCGACCACATCGCGCGGCTGCGTTCCGAATTCCATGCGCATCTGGCCAAGAGTTTTTACGGCGATGCGCGCGAGCGTGCCGCGCCAGCCGGCGTGAATGGCCGCCACCACGCGCCGCCGGGTGTCCGCCAGAAGGATGGGCACGCAGTCGGCAGTCTGCACGCCCAGCAGCAAACCCGGAGTGCCTGTAATCAGTGCGTCCGCTTTCGGAACTTCAGCGCTGGGCGCGGCGGCAACGTGAATCACATCGGAGTGGAATTGGCGCAGCGCGATCAGCGGCATTTCGCGAGCGCCAACCGCGGCCATGAATTTTTCGCGATTCGCGGCGACGCGTTCGCGCTCATCCCACTCGGTGAAGCCCAGGTTCAGCGCAGGCTTTCCGTCGAGGACGCTCGCTCCGCCGGGCCGCGTGCTGAAGCCGTGCGCGAGCCAGCCGAGCTTTCCGAGCGCGCGTGACTCCACTACTTGCAGTCCGCCCGCGCGGCGTATCACCCAGGCGGGACTGCCGCTGCGCGGCGCCGCGCGGTCTCCGCGCGTGGTGGGACTGCGTCCTGAAGATCGAGTTTTAATCGCCCGCGCCATTCGTGCCGTGTGTCCTACTCACCACTTTAGCGTAACGCGTCCGATTCTGTCTGCCTCTCGCGGACACGGTATAATTTAGGCTGGCTCGTGGCACAGGCTTCAGCCGGTGGGTTTTGGTTCTTGCAAGTACGAAACCCCACCGGCTAAAGCCTGTGCCACTGGCCTTGCCGCGCGAGGAGTGCAACAAGGAGTACAAAGAATGATTGTTGGCCTGGGCGTGGACATCACCGAAGTCGACCGCATCGAAGCGGCCATCGCGCGCCGCGGCCGCGCTTTGCTCGAGCGCCTGTTCACGCCGTCGGAAATCGCGTATTGCGAAAAGCATCGCAATCGCGCCGAACGCTTCGCGGGCCGCTTTGCCGCCAAGGAAGCCGCGATGAAAGCCCTTGGAACCGGCTGGGCGCGCGGCGTGCGCTGGATCGATATCGAAGTCGTGCGCGAACCGAGCGGCAAACCCACGCTGAAATTGTCAGGCGCGACGCGCGCGATCGCCGACAGCCTCGGCGTGAAAAACATTGCGGTGACGATCACGCATGACGGCAACACCGCCCTCGCGCAAGTCATCTTCGAATCGTAAATTCCAAAAGGTGCCCGGTAGCACAGGCTTCAGCCTGTGGGTTTCCGCCGCCGCACCAGGACGAACCCCACAGGCTGAAGCCTGTGCTACTGGGCCCGCCATGACAGATTGGATTTATTCTACGCAGGGCTGCCTGTGAGATGGCCGCCTGCTACGCCAGTAATGCGCACGTCCAGAAATTGATTCGCCGGCCACTCGCCCGGCACACGTACGTCGAGATAATTGCTCGAGAGCGCGCGGGTCCACTGCCCGGACGCGTCCTCGCCTCGGCGGTTCAGCGTTAGGACGCGCATCGAGCGTCCCGTCTGCGCCGATTGAAATGCGGCCTTCTTCTTTTCGCCGAGCGCGCGCAGTTCGCGTGCGCGGCGCGCGATCACTTTCTCCGGAACTTGATTGCGCGACTCCGCCGCCGCTGTTCCCGGCCGCGAAGAAAACGAAAATACGTGCAGGTAGGTGAGCGGCAGCCGCTCGATGAGCGAGAGCGTCGCTTGATGTTCTGTCTCGGTCTCGCCGGGGAATCCTGCGATCACGTCCGCGCCAATGGCCGCGCCGGGGAGCCACTCGCGCGCAAGCTCTGCGCGGCGCGCATAGTGCTCGGCGCGATACCAGCGATGCATTGCCGCCAGGATGCGGTCAGAGCCGGATTGCAGCGGCATGTGGAAGTGACGCGCCATCCGCTCGCTCGTGGCGAAAATTGCGATTAAATCCGCCGTGACGTCCATCGGTTCCACGGAACTGACGCGCAGACGCTCGACGGGCGTTTCGTCCAGGATGCGCCGCAATACTTCTCCGAGCTGCGCGCGCGGTGTGAGATCGCGCCCGTAGTTGCCGAGATCGATTCCGCTGAGCACCACTTCCCGCGCGCCGCCGTCGCACAACTTGCGGATTTCCTCGATGACGCTACGAGGCGCGAGGCTCCGGCTGCGCCCGCGCACCTGCGGGATCACGCAGTAAGAGCAGCGCTTGTTGCACCCGTCCTGAATTTTCAGCAGGGGGCGCGTGTGACCCGCCTCGCCGCCTTCGACGGGAGCGACGAGCAGTTCGCGCTGCTCCAGAATATCGCCTGTCAAAATGTTTGCCGGACCGCCGCCGGCCGAAAGCGATTTGCCTGCAATCATCGAAAGAGGCACAAATCCCTGGCGCGTGGCGGGAGGAGAATCTGGCGCCGTTTCCCGCCCCATCTCCTGCCCCATTTCCTGGATGATGCGCGGAATTTCCGGCTTGTGCGAATTTCCTACCACCCAGGAAACTCCTTCGAGCGCGGCAAGTTCTTCGGGAGCGCGTTGCGCGTAGCAGCCCGTCACGATGACGCGCGCCGCCGGGTTTTCCCGATGAATCGTGCGAATGGATTGGCGCGCCTGCAAGTCCGCCGCGGCCGTCACCGTGCACGTATTGACCACGACGACGTCGGCGGAATTCGCAGCCGCAGTAACCGCGTAGCCGCGCTCGACGAGTTGGCGCTCGATCGCCGCCGCGTCGGCCTGCGTCGCCCGGCACCCAAACTGTTCGATGAAAAATGTAGCCATTGTGATGTGGCGCAGGCTTCAGCCTGCGGGGTTTAGTCCTTGGTAGCACAGACTTCAGTCTGTGGGGTTTCGTATGATCTTGGCGGAGAGTCCAGGGCTCATTGATGGAACCCCACAGGCTGAAGCCTGTGCTACTTGAACCCCCGCCCAGAGCGCAGCGAAGATTATAGCAGGTGGCCATTTCGCAAGTGGACTCAACCCTTTGGTGCGGAGGGATTTCACCAGTCACTGTTCACGAATCATCAGTCACCAGAAGTGTTGTTCGCATACTCCCGTTCAGGTATCTTCACTGGAAGCAGAGTGGATATGGTCGACATTCATTGCCACATTCTTCACGGCCTGGACGATGGCGCGGACACGCTGGAAACATCCATTCAGATGGCGGAAATGGCCATCGCGGACGGCGTCACGCATGTGGTGGGGACGCCACACGCCAATTCCACCTACAAATTCGATCCTGAAATCATCCGCCAGCGCCGCGACGAGCTTCAGGCCGCCGTCGGCGACCGCCTGAAACTGGCGACCGGATGCGATTTTCATTTAAATTTTGAGAACCTTCAGGATCTGGAGAAAAACCGCCAGAAGTACACGATCAATCAAAAGAATTATCTGCTCGTGGAATTCGCGGACTTTTCCATTCCGCCGTCCATGGACGACACCATGCACCGCCTGCATCTCATCGGGTTGTCGCCCATCATCACGCACCCTGAGCGGAACGCCATGTTGCGCACCAAGCCCGAGCGGATGTACCGCTGGCTGCACCAGGGCAGCTACGTGCAGATCACCGCGCAATCCATCCTCGGGCGTTTCGGAAGCGCCGCGCAGCATCGCGCCGAGCAATGGCTGGACGAGGATCGCGTCCACTTCGTCGCCAGCGACGCGCACAATCTGAAGGGCCGCCCGCTGCAGCTTCGCGCCGCATTTGATGCCGTCGCCGAGCGCCGCGGCGAAGAAGTCGCAAACGCGCTGTTCCGCGACAATCCCCTCGCCGCATTTGAAGGCCGCAGCCTCGCCTACGAGCCCGAGCAGGCCGACCCGGGCGCCAAGCCGATCCAATACCGCAAGCGCAAACGCTTCATTTTTTTCTGAGGGGTTTGGTAGCACAGACTTCAGTCTGTGGGGGTCCGTTTGCAAACCCAGTCTGAGCGCGCTTGCCAAGTTCTGACGGAAACCCACAGACTGAAGTCTGTGCTACTCAAGCCATCCTATTCGCAAGACTTCATCGCTTGTTATCGCGCTGATCAGATTTCGCGCGCAGCCAGCTCCGGGTGCCGTTCCAGAAGCCATTCCGCGATGGTGTGGTCCAGCTCGGGCAGATGTCCCGTGAAGAAGTGATCCCCGCCGGCAACGATCGCCACCCGTGTGTTTTCCTGGATGCGCGGAGGAAACTGCTCGACCATCGCGCGCAGTTTATTCGGCGGACCGAACTGGTCGAATTCGCCGGACACTAAAAGCTTTGGCTTACCGCAGGTGTCGAGATACGAGAAGCTGCGGCTGCCAAAATCGCCGACCGGCAAGCCGAGACCCAAGAGTTCCGTCACGCGCGGATCGCCGCACCCGGCGCGCAAGCCCACCCAGGAACCAAAACTGAAGCCCGCGAGGAGCTGCGGCACGCCGGGAAATTCACCCGCGAGAAAATCCAGCACGGCCAGGACGTCGTCTACCTCCCCGACTCCTTTGTCATGGCTTCCTTCGCTCAAGCCCACGCCGCGAAAATTGAACCGCGCGACGGGCAGCCCAAAACGATGTATCGTTTTCGCGGTCTGGTAGACCACTTTGTTGTGCATCGTCCCGCCAAACAGCGGATGCGGGTGGCAGACGGCAGCGGCCAGCGGCGGCCGCGCGCCTTCCCCCTGCTTCGATGTGGACCAAAGGATCGTTTCGATGCGGCCGGCGGGGCCGGGTAGCATCAACGTCCGATGAAGTTGCGTGGGCATGCTGGAACCCATGTAACCACAGAGCGGCGGCGAGGGACAAATCGTGGCTGTCACCCGGCGCCAACCAGAGGAAAACTTTTTCGGATCAATCGTGCGTTTCCCGTTGCGATTTTTATTCCGCAATGCTACGGTGTGCTGGCTGAACCTGGAATGCCCTCTTCCGGGGGACTCATGCAACAATCGACAGAACGCCGGGCATCGCGGCGATTTACGATGACGCTGCCGTTAACGGTTCGTTCCACTGAGCCGGGCGGCGGCGAACGGCAAGGACAAACGCGGGACGTCAGTTTCCGCGGCCTCTATTTTTTGATTGAAGCGGACTTCGCGCCGGGATCGTCCATCGAATTCATCCTTACCTTGCCGCGCGAAATTACCATGGCCGGCGACGTCCACATACGATGCTTCGCGGAAATTGTGCGCGTCGAACCGCACAACGGCCGGCGCGGCGTTGCCGCTCGCATCGAGCGTTACGAGTTTTTGCCCTCCGTTGCCTGATTTTCCGGAACTCCCGCCAGCAGGACAGGCTTCACAGGTTGCGGAAAAAGTACGTTTGTCATTCTGAGCGAAGCGAAGAATCTCTCTGTGCATTGGACTTAAATCGAAGAGAGATTCATCGCTTCGCTCAGAATGACACCAAAATCGGGTTTTTCCGCAGCCTGTTCAGCCTGCGAGGTTTCAATTTCTCCTACCAATTCAAAAGCGACAGACTGAAGTCTGTCCTACTGCTTCGTTTGGCGCGGGTTTCGCAGTAGAATTGTTCGTGCAGAATACGACCGGGAGGAACGATGGAACCCTACGACGTCAAATCGGCGCTCGATGAGCTCAAGGAAGACGCGGTGCTGCCTCATCCCGTGCGCCTGCGCGACATGATTCTGAGAACGCAGCACGACGCCGGCGAGGCGCTCGAATTGAACCGGGATTTTCAGAGCTACCTTACCCACTACGGCGAAACGCAAAAGGTTGCGCTCGAAATTCTGGAAAGGCTTGCGGCCAGCGAAGCCAAGAAAGGGTAGACCGCAAAATCGAGCCCTGTGCGAATTCACGCCGCGCGGAGAATCCGCACGCGTGCGAACACGGAGTCGTTCCAGCTCGCCTGAAATCATGCCCCGAGAAACCATTCTGATCGATGCCGACGACACGCTCTGGGAGAACAATGTTTACTTCGAGCAGACCATCGAGGAATTCCTCACGCTGCTCGAACCCTTCGGCTATCCGCGCGAATATGCCCGCCACATCCTGAACGAAACCGAGCGCCGCAACATCCGGCAGCACGGCTACGGCGTGCGCAGTTTCGGCCGGTCGCTCGAGGAAACGTACATGAAGCTCGCCGGGCACCAGGCCCAGCGCTCGACCGTGGAAAATATCCACCACCGCGTCCAGGAACTCGAGCGCACGCCTCCCAACATCATGGACGGCGTCCTCGAAACACTCGCCTATCTGGCCGGGCGGCACCGGCTGATCCTCTTCACGAAGGGCGAAGCGGCTGAGCAAGCGGCCAAAGTCGAACGCTCGGGCCTGCAGATTCATTTTGACGCGATTGAAATCGTCCCCGAAAAAGATGCGGCCACCTACCGCGCGCTGGTGAACCGGCACCACGTCGTGAAATCGCACGGATGGATGGTGGGCAACAGCCCTCGCAGCGATATCAATCCCGCGCTCGAGGCGGGGCTGAACGCGGTGTTCATTCCTCATCACGCCACGTGGGCGCTCGAGCACGAAGAAGTGCGCAGCGGGGCCGGCCGCCTCCTCATCCTGACGAACTTCCGCGCCCTGCGCGAGCATTTTTAGGTGCACAAGTGGAACAGGCTTCACAGGCTGCGGAAAAAGTCAATTTTCCGCAACCGGATGGAAGTGAATACGTCCAAGTGTGCATGAGAGGAAACGACCCGCAGCAGGACGATCTGTTTAGTTACGTACCGATGGAGAAGCGCGTGCCGAAAGACCATCCGCTGCGGCGCGTGCGGGCGATGACCGACACGGCGCTGCAGGGGATGTCGCCGGAGTTTAACGCTCTGTATGCTTGCCTGGGGCGGCCGTCGATTGCGCCGGAGAGGCTGCTGCGGGCGCTTTTGTTGCAGGCGCTGTACAGCGTGCGCAGCGAGCGGCAGTTGATGGAGCGGCTGGAGTACGACTTGCTGTTCCGCTGGTTTGTGGGATTGCGCATGGATGAGCCGGTGTGGGACCCGACGGTGTTCACCAAGAACCGGGACCGATTGCTGGACGGGAAGATCGCGGAACTGTTTTTCGATCAGGTGCTGGCGCAAGCCGAGCAGCATCGGTTGCTGTCGGACGAACAGTTCACGGTGGACGGGACGCTGATCGAGGCGTGGGCCAATCGGCGGAGTTTCAAGGAGAAGAAAGATCCGCCCGGGCAAGGCAGCGGGCGTGGAGGGAAGAAATTATTGCGGGACACGCACGAAAGCGAAACCGATCCGGAAGCACGCTTGTACAAGAAGAGCGCGGCGGGCGAGGTCAAGCCGGCATTTTTAGGGCACCTGGTGATGGAAAATCGGAGCGGCTTGGTCATGAAACCCTGCGTGACCGAGGCGGGGACGCGGCAGGAACGGGACGCGGCGCTGCAGATGCTGAGGGAACTGCTGGAACAAATTCGGGCCAAGCGCAAAGCGGGAGAGGCTGGCGGAACGATCACGGTGGGCGGGGACAAGGGCTATCAGGAGCAAGATTTTATCGAGGGATTGCGAAAACTTTCGATCACCCCGCACATCGCCGAGTATGAAAAGAAACGGCGGAACTGGCTCACGGTGAGGGAGCGGACGGACCAAGGATTTCGGATCAGCCAGACCCAGCGGAAACTGGTGGAGAAAATCTTCGGCTGGATGAAAGTCGTGGCGGGACTGCGCCAGATCAAATTTCGGGGGCGTCGGCGAGTACACTGGATCTGGTCGCTGGGCGCCGCGGCATTCAACCTGATGCGCATGACGAAGTTGATGCCCGCAGCCTGACGAAGACGGAAAGGCTCGGCCAACCGGGGGAAAAGCGAGGGAAATCGAAGCGTTGCGCCGACCGAAAATCGCTGCACCCACACGGGTGAAAAGCTAAATCTCGACAGGCAGGGCCCTACGGAATGAAATTGACGGGTTTTTTCCGCAGCCTGTGAAGCCTGTTCTACTTAATTCAGAACGGGCCGCAGCCATGATCGAGCAAGAACTCCCTGGCCTTGCCGCTCGAGACGACGTTGAACATGCGGTTCACGCGGGCCGCTAGATCGGCTCGCGTCCATTTGGCAGGCAACGGGCTGAGTTTGAGGTAGTAGACATAGGCATTCCTGGAATCTTCCAGGTAGAGAGTGGTCTCCATGTATTTCTCCGCCGCGACGCAGTTTTTCTCGGAGACAGGCTCATGATCCGCAAGTGAATTGCCAAACTGCCTGGCTTCGTCTTTCACGCGCGCCAGGTAAGCCTGACTTCCCGACGCGTCGCCAATTTCCCGCGCCGCCTCTGTCTGGAGAGGATCGAAAAACGGATGCTCATCGATGAACGGACCGTCCACAAACTCATATTCGTGAAGAATTTCGTGCAGGTCGTACGGGCCAATTTTTGATTTAACGTTCACCGAGTAATCCGCCATGATCGTGATCACGCACTTGCCCGCCAGCCCGCCTTCGCCTTTCGGGTTCGGATAGGGCCAATTTTCTTTCTCATAAATGTTGTATTGGATCGACGGACATTTGTCCTCGAGATGGATGCCGGTGATTTTCCGGTACGCTGGAAACACCTTGCACGCCTGGTTCTGAAGGAACGCGCCGCAGAGTTGCTTTGACGCGGCATCGTTCACGTGCGAGCAATCGGCTGCAAAGGTAACCGGAATTTTCGATTGCGCGGGACAACTCGAGACGGTGATGTGGTCCTGCGCAAATGCCGGCGTGATCGCGATCCAGGCAGCGGGAATCATCGCCAGAAAATAGAAGATGCGGAACTTCACGCGTTTCTCTCCTGCGGCCGGGACTCGCCTCCACTGTATCCGCGCTTTGCTCGGCCACGCATATTGGCCCCCATCAATTCCTGCGGCGTCCTGCGAGAAACGAATCGATTGAAAAATAATCGTACTGTTCCACGGCAAGCAGGATGAAAACAAAGACCAGGTAGATCATCTGGTGAGAGACGACGGTCCAGTCCGACCGCAGCGCCGTGCCGAAGAGCAGCACGGTGACCAGCAGACCCTCCGCCGTCAGAGCCAGGCGCGACCACAGACCCAGCACCAGTAAAACACCGAGCAAGCCCTCAAAGTATGGAAGGACCGTCAGGAAAACGTGCACCCACGACATCGGCAAGAGGTTGCCCTCGAACATTTTTTCCGTGACGGGAACGAAATCCTTGCTGATGCCCCACGTTCTCACGACGTAGTGCATGAGCATGTCGACGCCGAGCGACAGGCGCAGAATGAAATATCCCAATGCGCGGCCAAGAGAGTGATCTCCCGTGCGACCTGCGAATTTTTCAATTCGAGTTCCGCTTTCGGATGCGCTGAATTCGATGCGTCCCACTGAACCGGCTGGATTCATCTCGTCAATTCCTTTCTCGCAAATGCGGATTTTTTGACGGTCTCTTGCGCCACAACATATGTCATTCAAGCTCTTGGGTCAACGCCGAGTAGGACAGATTTCTCTTCGACTTGACCCTTTCGTTGGTGGGCCGCTATGATGTTTGTCACTGTTCAATGCAGTAGTCCGCGAAGGGCCTGTAGCTCAGGTGGCTAGAGCGCGCCCCTGATAAGGGCGAGGTCGGTAGTTCAAGTCTACCCAGGCCCACCAATTCTTGAGGCTGGATGTTGAAAGTTAGAGGTTGGAAGGCAAACCTGGATCCCGGAAACCTCTAAGATCAGAGGTGCCAACTTGAAGCGAGTATTCGCAATCTCCACGATTTTGGCCATCTGCATTCTGGTATGGAGCGCCACTATGTCCGCGCATCACGGGACAGGCGTGGCGTATCAAGTGGACAAATGGATCACGCTGAAGGGAACCGTGACAGAATGGATCTGGTCCAACCCCCATTGCGGCATTTTGTTCGATGTGACCGATGACGACGGCAACATCGTGCATTGGGGAGCAGAGCTGGGCAATCCGCACCAGTTGTCCGCCGCGGGCTTCAGCAAGGATGTGCTGAAGCCGGGGGACAAGATAACCATCACTGGGCACCCTTCCCGATCCGGCGCCCCGCGGGTGGAGTTTCATCATATGGTGCTCCCCGATGGCCGCACGGTCACGACGGGAGGCGTCAAGGGAAATGGTGAGCACGCGGACACGGAGTACGAGACGCCTGAACGTTAGGTCCGCAGTTTTTCATCCGGCATTTCAGCCTTCACGCGGGCGACCCAAATCATGAAACCTAAATCCAGAACGGGGTCTGAATGAATTGCCGAAGGAGATGTACGATGTGGAATCGACTCCTCAAATCGGTCGAGGTCCTGGCGGCGCTGCTGGCGTTCTCGTGCGTCACGTTCGCGCAAACGTACGGCACGCCGGGATATTCGCCGGGAGCGTGGAAGCCGGACGAATTGCCGAAGGAACTTTCCAAGCCAACGCCGTTCAATCCCCACGACCTGTCCGGCGTGTGGTCCACGCCCACAACAGCAGGCTATTTCGAGAGGCACTCCCTGAACGACAAATGGCGGGACGTCAAGGATAAGAAAATCCCGCCGCAGATGAGATCGGACGCTTCGCCTCCGCCGATGACGGAGTGGGGCAAAGGCGAAATTTGAAGCCAACAAAGTGAGTTATGGCCCTCGAGCCGTTGAGCCTGAATTGAACAACGATCCGGTTTCCCAGTGCGAGCCCTTGGGATATCCGCGCGACCTTTGGGAGGCGAATCTGAGGCCGTTTGAATTTATTCAGACTGCGGACAGGGTGCTGCAGCACATGCAGTATCACGACACGTGGCGCACGATCTGGACCGATGGGCGAGCACTTCCGAAAGATCCCGATCCGGCATGGTACGGGTATGCGATCGGCAGATGGGATGGGGATACGTTCGTCGTGGAGTCCATCGGCTATGACGACAGAACGTGGATCGATCATTTCGGCAATCCGCACAGCGACCAGATGCGCATCGTCGAGCGCTGGCGGCGCGTCGACAAGGACACGCTGAAACTCGATATGACGCTCACCGATCCGAAAACGTATACGAAGCCGTGGGTGGCGGAAACCATCACATTCGTCAATCCCAAAGCGGCCATTTTCGAGGAAATCTGTTCGCCGTCGGAGGAACACCGGTTTAACGACGAAATTCGCGATGAATCCAAGGCGAAATCCAAACCCTAGTCCGAATCATTCACGAGTCCCCTGCACCAACAATTCCCTTTATTGACTGAGGAAGCGATGTGTCCTGGAAGGGCCGGTGGCACAGGCTTCAGCCTGTGGAGTTTCGTCCTAGCAAACTCCAAACCCCACAGGCTGAAGCCTGTTCTACTTGGGACCGAGCTACTTCCACGTGCGCGCGATCATTTCGTGCACTTCGTGCACACCAGCCTCCAGATTTTCGGCTTGCAGATACGCAGCCACATAACGATCCGGGCGAATCAACGCCAGTCCCGCAGACAGGTTCTTCATGGAGCGCGAGAAATCGCCGATGGCATCGAATACGCTAGTGACTCCCTTCGGCGCCGGAACGGAATCGCCGGGCGTGCGGATCGCGACACGCTGAAGTTTCAGAGGCTGCCATGGATCGGCGGGTAATTTATCAAAAAGATGTAGCGGCGTCTGCGGCAGGGAAACCAGCGCGAAATTATTCCCCAGAAATTCATCTAGCAACGCGATGTGATCCGCGGCGCGAACTTCGGGCTGCGGGAAGAGTCTTCCGATCAAGGGACTCGCACCGTGCTTGCCTCCGCGTGCGAGGAAGCCCGCATCGAAACGGGGCTTGGGTTTGTATTTCATCTCCGCGAAATAGTCGCGCGCGGGCGGGACGGCGCTGAGCAGGCGAAAGGCAGCCTGTAATGCAACGGCGCTCAAGAAGCTGCGCGGCATCATCACTTTGCCCATCCGCAGCGCCAGCAGAATCATTTCCCAGGCGTGCTTGCGGCGCTCCTGCTCGTAGGTCTCGAGGAGGCGCGGGCCCAGCCGCCCTTGAATCACTGCCGCCAGCTTCCACGCCAGGTTATGCGCGTCGCGGATCCCGCTGTTCATTCCCTGCCCGGCAAACGGAGGCGTGAGATGCGCGGCGTCGCCCACCAGGAAAATGCGGCCGTCGCGCCAGCGGTCCGCCATGCGCGCATGAAAGGTGTAGACGCGGCTGCGGCGGAGCGGGGTGTACTCTTCGCCGTGCCAGCTCAACAATTTCCTCGTGAATTCGGGAGAGGTGACCTCCGGCTCGGATTCGCCTTCATGCAGCATGAATTCAAAACGCCGGGTCCGGTCCGGCCCGGGGAGCGAGAGACACGGGCGCGCCGGATCGCAAAAGACTTTTGTATCGCGCGTGTGGTCCCGGGTTTCCTCGAGATCGAGGATGAGCCAGCGTTCACGGAATGTGGACCCGCTGAGTTTAATCCCGAGTTTTTCGCGGACGAAGCTGCGCCCTCCGTCGCACGCGACCAGATACGGGGTGGAGACCTCGGCCAAGCTTCCATCGGCGCGCCGCAAAACAAGATCGACAGCGTCCGAGCCTTGCTGGAAGTCGATCAATTCCGTGCTGAACCATGCCTCGGAATGAGTCTCCTTGATCGCGTGCGTGCAGAAATAATCCCGCAACTGCTGCTCGAAGATCGGTTGTCGAAATGCGTTCCGCCGCGGATATCCATATTCCTTTGCGGTTGGGCGAACCCGCAGAAAACACGATCCTCCCACACTGAAGTAATCGGATCCGTAACCCAGCACAACGCGCGACACAACGGCGTCGACCACGCCGATCGCCTGCATCGTTCGCAGTGACTCGTCGTCAATCGAAACCGCGCGTGGCTCCTGGACCGTCGTCTCGTTCCGCTCGATGAGCAGAACATCAATGCCATAGCGCGCGAGCAGGTTTGCGGTAGTGAGGCCGTTCGGCCCTGCTCCCACAACCACAACGGGCCATACCTTATCTGATCTCATAAAGCTGCGTGGATTGGACTATTTGACGGCGATGGGATTCACGGGAGAACCGACCGCCCGCGTAATCGGCAGCGGCGGGGCGCAGAAAAAGAATTCGTACACATGATCCTGCGCGCAATCCGCTGCCAAATCTTTCAAGTAAAAAATCTCGCCCATGCTGATGCCGATCATGGGGATGACCACCCAGTGCCAGGGTTGTGTCGCGGCGCTCGTTTCATTTGGCCGGACCTCGCAGCCCCAGGTATCCGCGCAGATCGCGGCGATGTCCGTCTTCCGAATCCACTCGGCCGTTTCAAAACGCAGGCCTGGCGCGTTGCCGCCCGCATAGCCTTCCCAATTGCCCGCGGTCAGGCAGCGTTCCATGTGCCCCGTCCGGACGATCACAAAATCGCCCTTGCGAATTTCCACGCCTTGCGCGGCTGCGCATCTTTCGAGTTCGGCGGTGCCGATGCCGTAGCCGTCCTCAAGCGAGTCCACGCCTTTGAGCCGGGCCACATCCAGAAGCACGCCACGCCCGACCATTTTGTCCTTTACGTTTTCAATGCCGTTCTTGTGTGCTCCGTCCGAATCGACGAGTCGCGCATCGTAGCCGTTCCACATTTGTTCGCCATAAAAAACATGGCCCAGCGCGTCCCACTGCGTGCCGCATTGCAGAGGCATGGAGACCATGTCGTCGGCATATCGTATTCCGATAGATTCCTGGCGGCCGGCGACCGCGTCGGTTCCGGTAGCCAGCATGGTATGGATGGGATTGAAGCGGTTGCCCCACAAGCCGCTCTGCGGGCCGTTGCTGTCAAAATTGAGCGCCAGCGAAAACACTTTCCCTTTGCGGATGAGGCGCGCCGCGTCGATGATGTCTTGCGGCGAAATATTGTTCAGCGTGCCGGCTTGGTCGTCGGCGCCCCAGCGCCCCCAATTTTTCAGGCGTTCCGCGGCGGATTGGATATCCTGGAGCGTTACTTTGTCCTTCGGATTCGTCATGAGCCTCAATCCTCTATGGGATGGTTACGATCAGTCGCACAAACTTATAGATTATCATGGCCGGAAATTCCAGACCTTCGCGCTGATTCTACTGAATCGGCACAAGTGATCTTGACGCGGCCTGGTTGCAAGCGTATCTTCGGCCCTATTGGGACCGGAATGGGGTTCCCCAAGTGCAGTTCGGAGAATTGTGTCCAACAGTAATCGTTCTTCAGAGCGGGGAGCGGGCGATCGAGGTTCCTATATTCATGAAAAATGTAGCTGCGCTCCCGTTTGGTCTCGATAGAGCATGTCCGGCCGGAATTCGGGTCGTCGTTGTAGCGCTTTTCCTCGTCGAGGGACTGACCTCTTGCCTGGCGTCCGCCCAAACGGCTCGCCCCGAACATTCGGCTGCCGTGAAGGATCAGAAGGCTGTCCCAACCGCTGCCCCGCGTCATGACATTTCAGGGACTTGGGAGCCTGCCAACGGGCCTGGGGACGGCATCCAACCGATCGGCGTGAAGGCAATGCCTAATGACGGCAAGCCGGAACACCAATTGCCTTACACACCTTTGGGCTTGGCCACGTACAAGTCCCATAAAGCGCTTGAGGGAGTCGATGCTGTGCTTCCCGGAAATTATAGTGATCCTAGAGATAAGTGTGAGCCAATCGGGTTCCCGCGCTTGGACTTATATAACCTGAGGCAGACGCAGATCCTTCAAAACGAATATAAAGTAGCAATCCTCTATGAATATGCGGAGACGTGGCGCGTGATCTGGACGGACGGGCGCGAAGTCCCCAAAGTGGTTGAGGGAGGCGTATTGGTAGGCAAGGAAGTTCGAGAGCCACGTTATTATGGATATTCGGTCGGCAACTGGGTGGGCGATACCACGCTCGTTGTCCAAACCGTTGGCACCATGGGCGACGACAAAACTTGGATGGACCTTGCCGGCCGTCCCGTCAGCGACGCGATGCACGTGGAGGAACGGTTCCACCGCGTGGATCACGATCGCCTGGAGTTGACGGTGACGATTGACGATCCGAAGATGTACACAAAACCGTGGGTGGCCTTGGACAGGTTCCCCATGAAGCTGCAAAACCCCCATACCGATGTGATGGAGATGTATTGCTCGCTGTCAGAGATCGAGAAATTCGACAAGCTGATCGGCAAGCCGGTTAGCGAACCGGACAACAAGGCGCCCGGACCTTGACTTGATCCCGGCATATCGCGTTGTTCCGGAAATAGAAGCTTTCCAGACCGAAGACAGGAGGCGACCAGTGAAGGGTTTGAAGGTTCTTACTCCGGCGATCGGTGTTTTGATTGCTTCGATTCCGTTGTTTGCACATCATGGCAACGCGGCGTACGACAGTAAAAACACAGTTTCCGTAAAGGGGACCGTAACCGAATGGTACTGGGCCAATCCCCACTGTCTCCTTCAGTTTGACGTCAAGGACGACAAGGACCAGCTTGTCCATTGGGCGGCTGAGACGAGCAACCCCGCGGACATGGTCAACCGCGGCTGGACCAAGTTGTCCCTGAAGCCCGGCGATCAAATATCCGTCACTCTGGAGCCGGCCAAAAATGGCAAGCCTATCGGCCGTGTCCTGGAGATTGTGCTACCGACTGGCCAAAAGCTAAGCGGTGGATTTGGGGCCCCGGGAGCGCCTAAATCGGACGACGCCCCTAAAAAGTGACCATCCGATCGAATGTGAATCCCATATCTTCAATCAACAAGCGCGCCGGACGGTTGACTCGCAGATCACTCACGCTTTCAATTCCCTCCGACTTCCTGCCTTCTTCGGCGCGTTCTGCTAGAGTATTTCTTCGCGTTTAAACCACTGCGACAAATTGGAAGGAGGACCATGCAATCAAAGGCTGTAGGCATGATTGGACTGGGAATCATGGGATCGGCAATGTCGGGCAATCTCATTCGTGCGGGATTCAAGGTCTTGGGGTACGACGTTCTCCCGCGGCGGCGTCAGGACCACCGCAAGGCGGGCGGAAGCGTCGCGCGCAATTGCCGGGAAGTCGCCAAGAAATGCGACATTCTTGTGACTTCGCTGCCTTCTTCCGACGCGCTGCTGGATACCGCCGCGGAACTGGCCAAGTCGTCACGCGCCAATCAAATCGTCATTGAGACGAGCACGCTGTCCATCCCGGTGAAAGAAGAAGCGCGCAAACGCCTGGCGGCGCGCGGCACAATTCTGCTCGATTGCACGCTGAGCGGCACGGGCGCGCAAGCGCGCGTCAAAGATCTGGTGGTGTACGCGAGCGGTGACCGCAGATCTTTTCGCCGCATCGCTTCGGTGCTGGACGGTTTTGCGCGCGCTCATTACTACGTCGGCGCGTTTGGCGCGGGCTCGAAAGTAAAATTCGTCGCCAATCTTCTGGTGGCGATTCACAACGTGGCCGCCGCCGAGGCCATGGTGCTAGCCATGAAATCGGGGCTCGACCCGGCGATGGTGCTGAAGGTGGTCGCCGATGGCGCGGGAGGCTCGCGCATGCTTCAGTTGCGCGGCCCCATGATGGTTAAGGGAGACTACTCCGAAGCGACGATGAAAGTGCAGACCTGGCAGAAAGACATGACCATCATCGGCGACTACGCGCGAAAAATCGATTGCCCGACGCCACTGTTTTCGGCCAGCGCACCTTTCTATACCGCTGCGATGGCGATGGGCCGCGGCGCGGAAGATACGGGCGCAGTGTGCGCGGTCCTCGAGAAGATGGCGAATAACCCGCGCCGACGATGATTCGGGATTTCTTCCAAAATGGATGAAAAAAGCCCCGCCTCTGAAGAGGCGGGCTACAACAAATCCGGCGCCGCAGCTTGTAAAGAAAAGGTCTCGGGTGCTCGGATGTTGCTGTAGCCCGGGTCTTCAGACCCGGGGGTTTTCGGCCTTCGCGGATGCAAGTTCCCCAGCGCGTGAACTGTCCAGGGCCTGCTCAATTGTTTCGAGCGAGCGGCCCTTCGTTTCCATTCCAATGAAAATGTAGGCGAGACCCGCGAGCGCGAACCACGCTGCGAGATAAGAAAACGACGGCAACAGCGCCGCGACGGACGCCTTCGGCGTGATGATGTTCGACGATCCCACGATGAGTGCGAGCCCCAGAGGGCCGATCACTTTGCCAAGACCGCCGAATCCGTAGGCCGAGCCCATGCCGGTGGTTCGCAGCGCCACGGGCCAAACTTCGGCGGAATACGGGCCGACGATCGCAAAGCCGCCGTCGGCGAAAGCGTTGTTTACGATCAACAAGAGCCAGAACACGGACACGGTTCCGAAAAAAACGTTGTGGCAAAGAGCGGCCGCAACAATCAGGATCGCGGCCCCAAAACTGGCGATGGCGCCGGACCCCTTCCGGCCAATCGCGTCCGATAGATAGGACAATCCCACGCGCCCAAACAGACCGGCAAAATTGACAAAGATCAGCAGGAAGGATGCCCGCGCGGGCGTGACGCCCAATAGCTGGACCAACAAGGTCGGAACCCACAGAGTAAGCCCGTAATACCCCGTCTGCGCGCCTAGATTCGTGATCCAAGAGACCGCCAGGCTCCTTGGGTACCGGAAGATGTCCGAGAGCCGGGACATGGGCTGCCTCTGCCCCTCCGGCGCGCCCGCATCCATTGGGAGGGCTGCCGGGTCCATTTCGAGGGCCCAGGCCAGCGATTTCCTCGCTTCCTCGATTCGCCCCATCTGGATCAGCCAGCGAGGCGATTCTGGCACCCAGGCGCGGATCAGCAGCGTGAGAAGCCCAGGAACCATCCCAATCGCAAAAAGGCCCCGCCAGCCCACATACGGGGTCGCAAACGCGCCGAGCGCCGCACCCATCAGGACGCCGATCGGGACGGCAGCGGTGACCAGGCCTCCGACCATGCCGCGCTTGGAAGCCGGCACGAACTCCTGCACCAGCGGAAGGTCAACACAGTACAGGCCTCCCACTCCAAACCCAATTAGAAAACGAAAGACAGAGAGGAATACCCACGCGTTGTCGGGCGTAAACGTCAGGATGCCGGTAGCGACCGAAAAATTGATCACCGTCATGAGGAAAACTTTGCGGCGGCCGATCTTGTCGGCGAGCCAGCCGTAAAACACGGCGCCAAACATCGCGCCGAAGCCCGACGACAACAGAATGACGGCGGACTCGCCAAACGTGAGCTTCCACGGCCCGGCGATGAAGGCCACGACGTAGCCGATCAGGAAGTAGTCGAAGAACTCGAGCATGTCGCCCAAAACCGCGGCGGCAATGATGCGGCGCTGATTGCCCGTCAGCTTTGTTTGCTGCTCGAGGTATTGGAGCATGTTGGGGTTTGTTCCGGCGGATCATACACCACAGCGGTTATGTAGGACAGGCTTCAGCCTGTCTCTTTTCTTAATTTGCCAAGGCAAACCCAGACAGGCTGAAGCCTGTCCTACCAAATCGCGATCCAATGCAGAGCATTTGGATTTTGCATGGTCAATCGCGGGCCGCTTCGCTATCATTCGCAAGTGCGCGGCACAGGTCCGCGGGGCGGCGGAACAAGGCGATATGCATCTCACGCCACGAGAAATTGAAAAACTCATGATCGCTACAGCCGCGGAACTTGCTCGCAAGCGCCGGGCGCGCGGGCTGCGTCTGAATTATCCAGAAGCGGTCGCGCTCATTACCGCGGACATCCTCGAAGGAATCCGCGATGGCCGCTCGGTCTCCGAACTCATGGAGTATGGCGCAACGATTTTGAAACGCGATGACGTGATGGAAGGCGTGCCGGAAATGGTGGACGAGGTCCAGGTGGAAGGAACTTTTCCCGACGGCACAAAATTGGTGACGGTGCATCATCCGATCCGTTAAGTACTAGCACGGGCTTCAGCCTGTGGGGTTTCGTGGTGGCAAGGACCAAACTCTACAGGCTTCACAGTCTGCGGAAAAAGTGGTTTATTTTGTCATTCCGAGCGAAGCGAGGAATCTCTCTTCGATTTAGCGCCATGAAAGGAAAGAGGGATTCCTCGCTTCGCTCGGAATGACAAAAGGAGTGGGGCCCTTTTTCCTCAGCCTGTGAAGCCCGTGCTACTGGGGCTGGCGCGAAAGACTGTGAGGTGTCCGATGATTCCTGGTGAATACAAACTGGCGGAAGGCGACGTGATCGCCAACGAAGGACGCCGCGAAATCGAATTGGAAGTCGCCAACACCGGAGACCGTCCCATCCAGGTTGGTTCCCATTTCCATTTCTTTGAAGTGAATCGCGCGCTGCGATTCGACCGCGCCGCTGCTTTTGGGATGAGGTTGAATATTCCCGCCGGGACTGCGGTGCGATTTGAACCCGGCGACTCCAAGAAAATCAGGCTGGTTGAACTCGGCGGCTCCAAACACGTCTACGGCCTCAACGGCTTGACGAATGGGCTCGCAGACGAATCGACCAAGCCGGGCGCGCTGAAACGCGCCGCCGACCAAAAGTTTTGAAGGGGTACTGAGAGGTTTCCTTCATGAGTCTGAAAATTCCGCGGCGGCAGTATACCGACCTGTACGGGCCGACCACCGGCGACCGCGTTCGCCTGGCCGATACGGAATTGTTCATCGAAATTGAAAAGGACCTCACGACTCCCGGCGAAGAAGCAAAATTCGGCGGCGGCAAAGTCATTCGCGACGGCATGGGCCAATCCTCGACGGCCACTTCCGCGGACGGCGCTCTCGATCTGGTCATCACCAACGCGGTGATCGTGGACCACGGCGGCATCTACAAAGCCGACATCGGAATCCGCGGCGGACGCATCGTGGGAATCGGCAAGGCCGGAAATCCGGACATCATGAATGGTGTGACCTCCGGCATGGTCATCGGCGCGGGAACGGAAGTAATCGCCGGCGAAGGAAAAATCGTGACGGCCGGCGGAATTGACGCCCACGTCCATTTTATTTGTCCGCAGCTTGTGGAGACAGCGCTTTCGGGCGGCCTCACGACGCTGATCGGCGGCGGCACTGGCCCGGCCACGGGCACCGACGCCACGACTTGCACGCCGGGCGCGTGGAACATGCATCGCATGCTGGAGTCCGCCGACGCCTTTCCTGTCAATCTGGGATTTTTGGGTAAGGGAAATTCCTCTTCACCCGAACCGCTGCGCGAGCAAATCGAGGCCGGCGCAATTGGCCTGAAGCTGCATGAAGACTGGGGCACGACCCCCGCGGCCATCGATCGCGCGCTTTCGGTGGCGGAAGAGTTCGACGTGCAAGTTGCGATTCACACCGACACGATCAATGAAGCCGGCTACGTGCAGGATTCGATCCGCGCGTTCAAGGGACGCACGATTCACACCTATCACACCGAAGGCGCGGGAGGCGGCCACGCCCCGGACATCATCAAAGTGTGCGGCGAGCCGAATTGCCTGCCGTCCTCCACCAATCCCACGATGCCGTTTACGATCAACACGCTCAACGAGCATCTCGACATGCTCATGGTGTGCCATCACCTGAGCCCTTCGATTCCGGAAGACATCGCCTTCGCGGAATCGCGCATCCGCGCCGAGACGATAGCCGCCGAAGATGTTCTTCACGATCTGGGCGCGATCAGCATGATGTCCTCGGATTCGCAGGCGATGGGCCGCATCGGCGAAGTCATCACGCGCACCTGGCAAACGGCGGACAAAATGAAACGCCAGCGCGGGCCGCTGCCTGGAGAAAAATCCGGCGGCGACAATGTGCGCGTGCGGCGCTACGTGGCGAAGTTCACCATCAATCCGGCGATCGCTCACGGCGTCGCGCACGAAATTGGTTCGGTGGAAACCGGGAAGCTCGCGGACCTCGTGCTGTGGAAACCCGCGTTTTTCGGCGTCAAGCCCGAGATGATCGTCAAGGGCGGGATGATCGCGTGGTCCGCGATGGGCGACGCCAACGCTTCGATCCCCACGCCGCAGCCCGTGATTTACCGGCCGATGTTCGGCAGCTACGGGGGCGCGCTGCACTCCACTTCGCTGACGTTCTTGTCGCGGGCAGCCGTGAATGGAGGCTTGCGCGAGAAACTCGGCTTGAAAAAGAACACCGTCGCCGTGAACCACTGCCGCGGCCTGACCAAGCGGGACATGGTCAACAATGACGCTCTGCCGCGCATCGAGGTCGATCCGGACACGTACGAAGTGCGCGCGGACGGCGTGCTTCTCACGTGCGAGCACGCGCAAGTACTGCCCATGGCGCAGCGCTATTTTCTCTTCTAATGTGGGGCAACACACTCATCATCGATTGCTTGGCTCCCTCCGCAAATCAAGACGAATTGCGCGCGAAACAAGAAGACAAACTGGTCCTCACCTGGGAGCAGCGCCGCTGGATACGCGGGCGATTTACCACTGAGCGAGGACGCAAAATTGGTATCGCGCTTCCCACGGGGACGACGCTTGTATCCGGCGCGATCCTGTATGTCGGAGCGGATTGGTATTTGAGAATCGAAGCCGCCATTGAATCCGTTCTGGAAATTCTTCCATCGGATTACGATGAGGCGGTGAAGATCGCCTTTGAAGTTGGCAACCGCCATTTTCCGTTGGCGCTCGAGAAAAGCAGAATTCTGGTTCCGGACGACAAAGTGATGGTTCGCTTGATGGACCGCCTGGGCGCGCCATGGGAACGGCGTCAGGCAATCTTTGATCCCATCGGGAACACACAATTGCATCAACATGGATCGATTTCTTAGCCTGCTTCAATTTACGGATGGATTCTTCCCCGCGGGAGCCTACGCGCACTCGTTTGGTCTCGAGTCCTTCGTGCAAGCAGGTGAAGTCCGGGACGCAGTGGGAGTCGAGGCGTTTCTGCGAGCGTATCTGGAAGGCTGCGCCGGACCCACCGATGCCGTCGCACTTGTCTGTGCGCGGCGAGCCGCGGCAAAAGAAGACCTCGCGTCCTGTCTGGCGCTCGACGAAATGCTCGACGCCATGAAAGCTCCGAGCGAATTGCGCGACGCCAGCCGCCAGATGGGGAGACAAACACTGCGCGTGGCGACTCACTTGCCATGCCATCCGATGCTCGAAGAATTTGGCAACGCCGTCGCTGGAGAAACCACGCCCGGCCATCACGCGATTGTTTTCGGAATGATCGGCGGAATCCTCGGATGGGACACGCTCGAAATGACTAGCGCCTATCTCTATTCGACAAGTGCGGCTCTTATAGGTGCGTCGCTGCGGCTCTTGCCGCTCGGCCAGCTCGCAGGCCAGCGCATCGTGTGGAACGTGAAGCCGCTCATCGCAACGCTTGCGGAAGAGGCGCAAGACAGACACGAGGCCGACATATGGTCCTTCGCTCCCGCGCTTGAGATCGCGAGCATGCACCACGCCACGCTCGATGCGAGGTTGTTTCGCTCGTGATTTCCAAGCCGCTCAAGATCGGAATCGGCGGGCCTGTCGGTTCGGGAAAAACCGCGCTGGTCGAAGCGTTGTGCACTCGCTTGAAGCCGGCGTATCAACTTGCCGTGATCACGAATGACATTTACACGCGCGAGGACGCGGAATTTCTCACGCGCCGCGGCGTCCTCTCGCCCGACCGGATCGTCGGAGTCGAAACCGGCGGCTGCCCGCACACCGCGATCCGTGAGGACGCATCGGTGAACCTCGAAGCATCGAGCGCGCTCATGCGAAAGTTTCCCGACCTGGACATTCTGTTCATCGAGAGCGGCGGCGACAACCTTGCGGCCACGTTCAGCCCGGAACTGGTCGACGCCACGTTCTACGTGATCGACGTGGCCGAAGGCGACAAAATTCCGCGCAAGGGAGGGCCGGGCATCATGACGTCCGG
The DNA here is from genome assembly GCA_963832265.1 of uncultured Acidobacteriota bacterium. Classification (GTDB taxonomy): domain Bacteria; phylum Acidobacteriota; class Terriglobia; order Acidiferrales; family UBA7541; genus Palsa-360. The sequence goes on along the minus strand of CAWHTN010000014.1, from coordinate 122,439 downwards.
AATGCTGGTGATCAACAAGATCGATCTCGCGCCCTACGTCGGCGCGGATCTCACAGTGATGGATCGCGATGCCAAGCGCATGCGCGGAGAGAGGCCCTACGTCTTCACCAATCTCAAAACCGGCTCAGGAGTGGACACGCTCATCGAATGGATTCGCCACTCCCTGCTCTTTGAAGAGTGAGCTGAACCCAGAACGCGTCGGGCGCGACGGATTCCTTCGTCTGCGATTTGCGCGGAACGGTGCGAACACGATCCTCGCCCAATCGCGCTTCTCTCTGCCGCTGCAGGCGCTGACGCCGCTTACCCTCGCGAACGGCGCCTCCTACCTGATGCTGCTGAACCCGACAGGAGGAGTGCTGGGAGGCGATCACCTCGTCACGGATGTCGTGCAGGAAGCCGGGACGCACGTATGTCTGACGACGCCTTCAGCGACGCGCATTTATCGAACCACGGAAAAACCAGCGATCCTCGAAACCATGATCCACCTGGGCGAAGGAGCCACGCTCGAATATTTTCCCGACCACGTCATTCCGCACGTGGGCTCTGCGCTTTGCCAATCTTTGCGCATCGAAATGGGACGCGGCAGCCGCGCCATCATTTTGGATTCAATGGCGTCGGGCCGCGTGGCCCATGGCGAACGCTGGAGTTTTACGGAAATCGATTGCCGAACGGAAGTGTTCGAGTCCGGCCGACCAGCCTACCTCAATCGGACGAGAATTGTTCCTGCAACGAAACGGCCCGACCGGCCGGGATGGATGGAGGAATTCGATTACATGTCGTGCATGGGATTGTTCGCGGATGGATTCACGCGTTGGAAAGAGGTTTCCGCCGCGTTGAATGAAGAATTGAAAGCTTTGTCGAATGTTCGCGGCGGCGCCACTCTCGTTTCGCGAGGCGGCTGCGTGGTGCGACTTCTCGCGCATTCCGCATCCGACATGACGCTCGCCAACAAGAAACTGTGGGATGTCGCCCGCGAACGGTTCGCTGGACTTCCCCCGCTCGACCACAGAAAATACTGAGCGATTCCGATGACCGCGCTATTCGCCATCATGCTGTTGGGATTTTTTCTCGGGATGCGGCACGCCACCGATCCCGATCACGTCGTGGCCGTGACCACCATCGTCAGCCGCGAACGCACGATGCTGCACGCCACCTTGATCGGCGCACTCTGGGGGCTGGGGCACACGTTGACGATCCTCGCCGTCGGCTCGGCCATCATTGTGTTCAAGCTCACGATCCCCCCGCGCATCGGCCTGAGCATGGAATTGTCGCGTGGGCCTCATGCTGATTCTTCTCGGCGTCTTGAATCTCACGGGGGTTCTCCGCCGCGCGATCGAATGGATCACGATTCGGCGCCTCGGCTCCGGCGCGCATTCCCATTTTCTATTCGGCCGCTGGATGGTTCACACGCATGACGAAGATGGGGAACCGATTTTGATGGATTCCTTTTCCATCCTCGGATGGACGCCGCAGTGGTGGAAAAAACTGGGCCTGTTTCACATCCTGCGCCCGCTGCTCGTCGGAATCGTGCACGGCCTCGCAGGATCGGCCGCCGTGGCTCTCCTGGTCTTGACGACCATCAGCCGTCCTTCGTGGGCCATCGGCTATCTGTTGATTTTTGGATTGGGAACCGTTGCGGGAATGATGCTGATCACGGCGGCCATTGCGCTCCCCTTCGCCTATTCGCTGCAGCATTTCGTGCGCCTGAATCGCGGGTCTCGCGATGGCTTCGGGATTTGTGAGCGTCGCGTTCGGATTATTTCTTTGCTACCAGACGGGTTTCGTCGACGGATTGTTCTCCGCACATCCGAGCTGGATTCCGAAGTAGCGAGGTTTTCGTAGCACAGACTTCAGTCTGTGGATTTCCGCCGATGCGCCCAGATCTCACACTCTAGCCAAGCTCAATCGAAACCCCACAGACTGAAGTCTGTGCTACTTTTTGCCGCCGTTGGCGGCTGCCAACTCAACAGGTTTTCCGTGCGGAGTGTGCCGATACGCATCGGCCCACGCTTCCTTGCGGGCGAGCAGGGCCGTCGGATCGCTCAGGCCCTTGGCCGTGACCAAGCGCTCCAGAGTCGCGAGCCAGTGTTCATAGTAATGCGAGCCGTCATCGGGCTCGCCCCGATCGGCGGCGGCCTTCAATTCGTCCGCGAGCGCGGCGGCCCATTCCTTCCAGGTGAAATGCCCTTGCTCCGAAAGTTTCACGGCGAGCGCAAACGCCTGCGCCTCCCAGGGCTCGCGAAATACCGGCCCGCCTTCATCGCGCGGCAGGCGCGGCAACGCGGCGAGCCTTTCAGGATCGGGCGCTGAATTATGCTGGCTCAAGGTAGTCATCCCACATGGAAATATAGACGGTATCTTGCGGCTTGGCTTGTTCGCCCCACAGCTCGCGCGCGGAAAAACGCACGGCGTAAACATGCTGGGGATTTTCGCCCAGGAATTGGGCGTTGGTGTCCGGAAACACAAAGACGCCATAATCGCGATCGATCGTGCCCAGCTTCCCGCGTGCATAACGCGGCAATCGCGTGTGTCCCACGGGATTGATGTTGCGGGCGCGAACGCTTTGGCCGGCCTGGAAGCGCGGAGCCACCGAAACGTTCCGTTTTGTGGACGCGCCCAGAGCTTCTGAATCGTGAATTTGATTCGCCCGTGAGCGGCGGGGTGGCTTTGCTCGATCCGAGCGCGGGCCTTCCGCTCTCGATTTCCGCGCGCGTGACCAGTCCTCTCGCTGTCAGAAGATCCACCAGCCCCACGTACCACTTTTCGTAGTAGCTCATGCGCAGGTATTCGGCCGGGGGAATCAGTTCTCTCGAGTAACGCGCGGCGTCGATGTTCCATTTGTGCCAGGCCCCCGCGGCGCGGTACATCGCAAATACACGGCCTTCCCAGGCATGGTGAAACACCGGCTCGTTTTTTTCTTCCTGGGCAGGACCCATGTCTTGCATGCCGCCCATGTCATGCACGCCGTTCATGCCGCGCCTCCTTCCCGCCGTGGGAGGACTTTGCCAACGCCGATCATTGAGTCGCGCGTGACGAGCGCGGCCAGCGCATCTTCACTCAGCGCCTCCGTGCCCGATGGCCGCTCGGGCAGCACCAGATAGCGCAGCTCCGCAGTGCTGTCCCAGACGCGCACCTCAACCTCGTCGGGAAGCTCGAGCCCGAACTCGCGCAGCACGCCGCGCGGATCAATCACCGAGCGCGAACGATACGGCGCGGACTTGTACCACACCGGCGGCAGACCGAGCACCGGCCACGGATAACACGAGCACAACGTACAGACGACCATGTTGTGCACCGCCGGAGTATTTTCGACTACCACCATGTGCTCGCCTTGCTGGCCGCCGAAACCAAGCTCGGCGATGGCCTTGTCGGGGTCCGTCAACAGGCGCTGCTTGTAGGCGGGATCCACCCAGGCCCGCGCCACCACCTGCGCGCCATTGCGCGGGCCGACCTTGTGCTCGTAGGTGTCGATCAACGCGTCGAGCGCGGCCCGGTCGACCAGTCCCTTTTCGACGAGCAGCGATTCCAGCGACTTCACTCGCAGGGCCATGTCCGAAGGAACTGCCTGGTGGGCATGGGCGTGGCTGTGTTCGGGATCCTGCGCGTGAGCGGCAAGATCGCCTGCTGCCGCTGCTCCGGCCGCAGTGGCTGCCGTCGCCAAAAAATCGCGCCGGGTCGCTTTCATGGCGTGCTCCTTTCCCGCAGGAATTTACTTATCCCGAATCTTAACTCCGAATTCTTTGCAAAGCTAATGTCGGCCGAAAGTAGCACAGGCTTCAGCCCGTGGGTTTAAATGTCGCACGCGCAACGCCCAAACCCACAGGCTGAAGCCTGTGCTACGTACTAAGCCGGCTGCTTGTGCCAGCGCGGCAGCGAATGCCGGCGCAGCCACGACGCGAGCCGCTCGAAGAATCCCTTGCGCAGGGCGACTTCCACAAAATTGAGAAGGAGAGCGAGGATCAGCCAGTAGGGCCAAAGCGCCTGCCGTTCGCGCACCATCGCGCCCTTATCATTCAACAATTGATCGAGCGAGGGATGCATGCGTCCGCCCGTGACGCGGCTGATTTCGCCGAGCAGCGCCGTGTTGACCGCCTGGGGTTTCGTCTCTTCCGATTCGCGATAGAAACCGGCCTCGGGCAGAATCAGCTCCGAGCTGCCCGAAACGATGTGATACAGCCCGCCCTGATCGGCTGGAATGCGCGCCTCGTAATGGCCCGGCGCGGTCTCTTCGAGCGGAAGCGTGCGCGGCGCCGCTCCCTGCGTCTCAACGAGAATGTGCGGCGGGCCTGCGCCATCGAGCGTCTCGCCGGCGGGATTGTCGGCATTCGCCAGGACGTCGTAAAACACAATTGCTTCGCCTTCCTGATTTCCTGGCCGCACGCCCGCGCGGATGGTGCGGTCGCGGTGCGAAACGTCACGCACCATTTGCGGCCACAAGGTGCCGAACGATTCCCAGCGCACCCAGGGCGCCGCCCAGCGGCTTTTGGCGTCGGACATGAATGCGATCACGCGGCCCAGGCCGTAGCGCCAGCGCACGAGGAGAGGCTTTTTTTCGTCCACGCGCAGGATCACTTCCGAGCCGTCTTTCGCCTCCGCTTGCACGAAGCCGCGCAGGCGCGGCGCCTTCGTGAAATCGATGCCGTCGGTGAATTCCACGGGGCGCACGCGCACGGCGCGCACGGGGCGTTCCTGAATCGCCAGGTCTTCCGTGGATTTCACTTCCGCGTTGATAATCTGCGGAATCGTCTCGGGATTTTCGACGAAGTGTGATTTTCCTCTCGTCTTGTGAGCGAGTTCGTCGAGCAGATCGCGGTTGATGTAGTCGCCCACGCCGATGGTGGAAATGGTGACGTGCTTGGCCAGCGCGTCGCGCTCGAGTTTCGGGAAATCTTCCTGCGTGCCGGGAGTGGAAACGCCGTCGGTGAGCAGGATGATGTGCTTGTGCGTGGCCTTTTGGTCCACGATGGCCTCGAAGCCGGCCTCGACCGCCTGATAAATCTTGGTGCCGCCGTTGGCGGTGATCTGGGCGATGAGGTTGCTCTTATCTTCGAGCGAGCCGGCGGGGCCCATCGGAATGACCCAGTTGAAAGTTTCGTCAAACGAAATCACGCCGATCATGTCGATGGGGCGCAGCGTGCGGATGCTGGCGCGCGCCGCGTCGCGCGCCATTTCGATTTTCGGGCCGCTCATGCTTCCGGATTTGTCGAGCACCAGCACGACGGCTGTGGGCTTTTCCGGCGGCGGCTCGGCGCGCACCGGCAGCATTTTCTCGAACGGCGTTTTCGGTTCCTCGGGGAGCTTGGCGTTGCTGTCGCCGGCGATAAAAATCAAGCCGCCGCCCGAATACACGTACCGTTCGAGCGCCAAGTCCTCATCCGCGGCAAGATCGTGATCGGGATAATTGTCGAGCAGGACCGCGTCCCAATCCCGCGCCGGGCGATTCACCGGAAAAGCCGTAACTTTTTCCACGTCGACGTCGGCCTGTTTCAAGGTGTCGAGCAGCGGCGCGGAAGTTTCGTTGCCGCCCGCGACGTAGAGCACGTGCGGCCTGCGCACCGTAACCGCACGCGACACGAGGACCTGCTCGGCGCCGGCGCTGGAAATGTGCACCTCCAGCAGGCTGACGCCGCTGTGCGAGATTCGCGCTTCCAGATTGACCACGTTGCCGCCCGCCGCCAAATCCGCCGTCGTGGAGGCGATTTCCTGGCCCTCGGACGTCATCCAGACGCGCGCCTTCATCGCGCTGCCGCTGTCGAGACGCAGCGTCATCGGGAAACGTTCTCCCGAAAACACATCTTGCGGAGACGCGACGCTCTCCACCTGAACGGACAAGGGCGCGGTGCCGCCGGCGGGCACGGTAAATACGGCCACGCCGCTCTCGCGCGCGCGCAGCGCTTCGGTCAGGGCGTGGCCGCGATTTTCGTTGCCATCACTAATTAGTAATATACGCCGCTGGCCCTGCGACGGAAACGTGCTGAGCGCCAGTTGCAGCGCCTCCTCCAGATTCGTGGCCATTCCTTCCTTCGGATCGACGCCCTGCGGAATATTCACCTGGTCGGCCTGCGCGGGCACGGCGCGAAGCTTGGCGTGCTCGGCAAACGTGATGAGCCGCAAATCGGCGCCGGAATTTTTGCGCACCAGATCGCGCAGCATGGCCTCGCCGCGCTGCAACGATTCGCGCGGCATGCTCGCCGACGTGTCCATCAGCACAGTGACGGCCAGTTTCTCTACCCGGAGAGGAGCCCAGGGACCGGCCAGCGCGATCACCAGCGCAGTGAAGGCCGCGCATTTCAGCGCCAGACACGTTTGCGACGCTCCCGGCACTTTGCGCATCAAGACCCACAGGACAGGAAGCAATCCGGTCAGCACCAGGAAAATGGGTTGGTCAAACGTCACTCTGTCACCTGCCAACAAAATTTGGATTGCGGAACCCGGATTCCTCGTGCTCTTCGAGTTCCCGATCGAACTCCGGCAAAGGTTGATCGCCGGGCGCTTCCTGGACTTCCGCCGCGCGCTGCTTCTCCCGCGCCGCGTAATACAGCCACCATTCCAGCCACAGCGCCACGATGGCCAGGAGAACCAGCCATCGCCACATGTCCCACGCCGCGGGCGGCAGCGGCTCCCTTTCCACTTCCGCAGCCTCCGCCGAAGTCAATTGCACACGCTGCGCGGGCAGCGCCGGAGGATTTACGGCCATGCTTGTTTCGCCGCCGGGCGCGACGATCCGGTACATTCCGGTTTCAGACGCGAGCAGATGAACGTCCGCGCCCTTGCGCGCAAACGGAACTTCTTTTCCGGACGGCGCAATAATTTTTGTCGCCGGACCGGGAAGATCGATCTCGCCCGTGGAGAGCGAGTCCGCCACTTCGTCGACGGAATGCGTCATCCACTCGACGCTCCCGGCCATCAGCAACGGGAACGCCGACTCCAGCGGAAAATTGGAATCGTGCGGATTGAAGCCGATGATCAGAATTCTGCGCCCGCCTCGTTCGCGCGCCACAATCAGCGGCGCCGGCGGGTTTCCCTCGGTGTAAGCGAGAACGGTATCGCCGGGCTCGACTTTTAGCGCGGCGGGATTGCGCACGCTGATGTCGCGCGTGCGGACCCACCGCGTCACCGGATGCTGCAGGTTCCATCCCGTCACGCGCAGCGGCTTGGACCCGGCAACCGGCGGGGCGCTGAGAAACCAAATCGAATTGAAGTCCGGCTGCGCGGGCAAATTCGCGCCTTGATAGATCGCGATGTCCGGGGAAATGTTTGCGCTGAGTTCCGGAGGCAGAATCTGCGCCTGCACGTACGGATTGCTCGAAAGCACGCTGAGCAGGTCCGCGGCAAAAGGAGAAGCACCGCTCGCAAATACGGCCACGTGCACCGTGCGGAACGTCGGAATATTTACAGTGGCGCGGTCGTCTGCTTGCAGCGCGTCGGAAGGACTAATTTCCGCCTGCAACATTCCGCCCTGGTCCCATGTAAATTCATCTTCCGCGTTGGCGAGCGCTTCCGGAGCGAGCGATAGTTTGCGCTTGCCGATCGGCTGTCCATTCACGGAAAACGCCAGCACGATGTCCGCTTTTTCTTTACTGTAATTTTTCAGTTGCGTGAGCAGGCGCCAGCGATCGGGCTGAGCCGCGTCACGGCGAAGAGAGAGCCGCGTGATGCCTCGGTTCTGCACGGCATCCCAATCGCCTACAAGACGCATGAGAAATTGAGGCTGCGCGCCAGTGTTTTCGGGGGATTCCACCTCCGCACGAAATTCGTCAAGGCTGCGCGCTTGCTCTGCATCGACGAGGCCGGGACCCACGTAAACCAGCAAGCCGCGTCTCGCGCCTCCCAACGCCGCGCGGCCCATTTGCAGTGCGCGCGGGAGATCAGCGGCGACGCTCGAAGGCTGAGCATTCAGGATGGCACGGCGCAAGGCCGCACGGTCCGTTGTGAACGGCAGGATGGGCGGCGCATCTGCTTCCGCACGAAGCAGCAGCACGCGGTCTCCGCCAGGAAGCGAATCCAGCACGCGCATCGCTTCCGCGCGTTCCCGGTCGATCCAGGCCGGTTCGCCCGCGGGACGCGCTTGGGACCAAATCGAAGCGTCAAGCACGATCGCCACGCTGCGGCCCTCTATTGCAGGGCCCCATCGCGGATTCGCCAGCGCCAGGACGAGCAGCAACAAAAATAAAATTTGCGCCAGGAATGCCCAGGGTTCGCGAAGCTTCCGGCGGCGCGGCTGCGCGATCGGTTGCACGCTGGCCCAGAAACGCAGCGTGGAAACTTTCCGGTGCTGCGGACGCCGGTGGTGCAGGTAAAGCCACAGCGCCGCGGCAGCAAGTCCCGCCCACACGACCGCGATTTCCGCGGGACTGAGCGCCAGCCAGTTCATGCCAGCACCTGCCCGCTCCGAAGACTTCGGAGAACAAACTCCTGGTAGGCGATATTCGTCACCGCGCGCGCGTATCTTCCGCCGTTGCGCAGAGCGAGGCGCCGCAAGCGCGCGGAAAATTCCTGAAATCTCCGTTCGTACAACGCTGTGCTCTGCGGCGAACACTCCACGGTGCGCTGCGCGCCCGTCTCGGCGTCCTCCAGAATCAGTTCGCCCGCGGCGGAGGGATGCTGCTCCTCGGCGCTGTGTACCTGGAGCAAAACAAAATCGTGCCCGGCCGAACGCAGCATTTCTACGGCGCGCTCGCAGCCCTGCTCATCGAAAAAATCGGAAATCAAGATGGCAATTCCCCGTGTGGAAAAACTGCTCATGAATTCCTTCACGGAAGCAAACAGATCCGTGCCGCCTTCGCACGATTGTTCGCTGAGAAATTGCAGCACCGGCCAAAGCCGCTCGCGCCCGCCGGAAACGACCAGAGGTTTGTTCAGCCGGCTCGCGAACGGAATCACGGCGGTGGTGTCCAGATGCAGCAGCGCCAGATAGGCGAACGTGGCCGCGAGCCGCTGCGCGTAAAGGAATTTCGATTCTCCTTCATCGCCGAAAGTCCATCGATTCGCTGCGGTCCAGCAAAATTCGCACGGGAATATGCTGCTCGGTCTCGTAAATTTTCAGAAATAGTTTTCCCAGCCGGAGATAGGCGCTCCAATCCAGCGAGCGGGGATCGTCTCCGAAGCTATAGCGGCGGTAATCTGCGAATTCCATGCCCGGGCCGCGCGTGCGCGAGCGGTGCTCCGGGCCCACCGCGCCGGACAAGTTCGTGCGGCACAGCAGCGTGACCTGCTCCAGCGTTTTCAGAAATTCGCGGTCGAGCAAGAGCGGAGAAGTTGTGGCCATAGGGTTCAGCCTCTAGTAGCACAGGCTTCAGCCTGTGGGTTTTAGTCCTTGCAAGGACGAAACCCCACAGGCTGAAGCCTGTGCTACAAAAACCTTACTTCGCGCAGAGCTTGCCGGCGATTTCTTCCAGCAAGTCGTCGGGCGTCCGGCCATCCGCCTGGGCTTCAAAATTCAGAATGATGCGGTGGCGCAGGGCGGGCAGCATCAGCGCGCGAATGTCCTCCATGCTGACGTTGTAGCGGCCGTCCAGGAGCGCGCGCACTTTCCCGCCGAGGATCAACGTCTGCGCCCCGCGCGGCGAGCTTCCGTAGCGAATGTACTTGCTGGCGAGAAGGTTCTCGCGGTTCTCAGGATGAGTGGCCATGGTGAGCTTTACGACGTGCTCCTGCACGTGCGGCGCAACGGGAACCGTGCGCACGACTTTTCGCATCTCCAGAATCTGCGTGCCGTTCACAACCGGCGAAACAATGGCGGGCGTCCCCTGCGTCGTGCGGTCCAGGATATCGTGCAGGTCTTCGCGCCCGGGATAGGGCACGCGCAGCTTGAAAAGGAACCGGTCGAGCTGGGCTTCGGGCAGCGGGTAGGTCCCCTCCATTTCGAGGGGATTCTGCGTGGCCATCACGAAAAAGGGCTCTTCCAGCAGATGCGAGGTGTGGGCCACGGTGACCTGCTTTTCCTGCATGGCCTCAAGCAAGGCCGATTGGGTCTTCGGCGTCGCTCTGTTAATTTCATCAGCTAATAGTAGATTAGTAAATATAGGGCCGGGCTGGAAGCCGAGCGATTTCCTTCCGTCCCCGTTTTCCTGCACCACGGACGTGCCGATCACGTCGGCCGGCATCAGATCGGGAGTGAATTGAATGCGCGAATATTTCAGCGCCACGGCCTGCGCCAGCGTGCGCACCAGCATCGTCTTGCCGAGGCCCGGCGCGCCCTCCAGCAGCACGTGCCCGCCGGCCAGCAAAGCGATCAGCACGCCCTCAACCACTTCCGCCTGGCCGACAATCGCCTTGGAAATTTCCCGGCGGACTTCCGCCATTTTGTCGGCGAGAAATTCCGCTTGTTGGCCGAGGGGCTGTCCGCCCGTCTGGCCCTCTGTTCCCACCGAACTGGTCATGAACCCATCCTTGTTCTCGCGGGCTCCCCTTTGCAACTCAGGGTAAACAAGTCGAGCCCGATCCCCTGGACCGCCATCCGATTTCTCCGAAATTCTAACTCAATGCGTCCCATTGTCCGCATGTTCAAAATAACGCTGCACGTAAAAACGGTAGCGCGCCGGAATATTTTCCTGCTCGGCGCCGTTGATCACGGCGTCCTGCTGCGGCGATTGATCGCGCACGGCAAGCTGCGCCGTGCCGGTCTCGGTCGCGACCTTCATGCGCGTCTGTTCCTTGAACCCGCTGGCCTCAAGCGCAACGCGATCCGGAACCGCGTTGACGGGATGCGTCTCCTGATCCTTTCGCAGCTCTTTCGTGCCTTGCTGGCTGCCGGCGCCTTCGCTGGCGGTTTGCGTGGCTTTCTGTTTGGCGTCGGAATTTCCTCGTGACTCGCCGCGCTTGTCGCTTTCCGTCGCGCCCGGCTGCTGCGAATTGCCCGATTGCGGCGTGCCCTGGCCGTTCGGCGGCTGCTGGTTCTGGCGATTGCTCGACTGCTGATTCGGCGAATTCGACATCATGTTTTTCAGCGCCTGCATGAGCGACTGCCCCAGGGATTGGCGCCCCTCGGGCCCCTGCTGTTCCGATTGCTCCTGCGATTTTCCGTCCGCGTTATCGTTTCCACTCTTGCCTTGTTGAGATTGCGAGTTGCTTTCCTGCTGGCGGGCTTCGCCGGAAGGATCGCCTTCCTGACTGCCCGGCGCCTGAATTTCGTCCTGCTGCTGATCGCCCGCATCCGCCGCATTGTTTTGATCTTCCGCGCCCGGGCCCTTGTCGTCGTTCGCCTTCCAAAGGTCTTCACTATTGGAGGCAGCGTCGCCGCGCCGGGTTTCTTCGCCGGTCGGGTCCGGCTTCATCGTGACCAGGGCCATCGTTCTCTGAAGATCTTTTTCCATCGCGTGCACGATGGGAGAAAAAATGGATTGCACGAGCTGCGAACGCGCCGTGGTTTGCAGCAGCGAAATAAGCGGCGGCTTGTGGTGAACGCGATAGGCGAATAATCCCGCCGCGACCAAAACAAGAATGGAAGCGCGCCGGATATTTCCCGGCGACTGGAGTGGAAAAAATCCGCACGGGTCCACTTTCGTGAGCCGCGCGAGGGCGTCCTTGCGCTGCTCGCCGATCATGCCGTCCGGATCCTCGACGCCGCCAAGGAAAATCGCCGTGGACAACCGATCTTTAAGTCCGGCAGCGGAATCGAAGCGCCGCGCGGTTTCGTAATTGGAAGGCCGATTCCGCCAGGTCCAGGTCAAAATAGCTGCCGCGCCAACAGCTGCCAACACGGCGGCAAAGAGCAGCGCTCCCGCAAGCTTGACGCTGACTGCCGCAACCACAATGAGGCCGATCAACAGCCAGACGAACCATTTCGTCCAGCCGAGCAGTAGCGTGTTGGCCAGAATTCTTTGGCGGATCGTTCTGAGCGTGCCGATGAGTCCGTGCAATTCGGGGGAGGACGCTCGCCGGTCAAAAGTTCGTGCGAGCGAAATTTGGTTCTCGGGGGATTGCGTGTGATCGCCGGAGTAGATTCGCCGCCCAAAATCCCTCAACGCGGAGAAGCAGGCCCTCCCGGAAAATTCACCGGGAACCACCAACTTGATCTTCTCGCGAAGAAGCAAAGGTAGCCTCCCCAGAGGTTCGGCCATAGGCGCTTACTAGTACAAATCTACCCCAAGATTACCGCTTTCCATACTAAATCCGTGGCGAAACTGGATCGAACTCGGTGATTGGTGTCATATCAAAAACCAATCGGCAAGAGGAACAGAAGCAGTCGAGTACCCACATGCTTAGATGCCGTTTGCTGCAGGAAGGTGGTGCAAAAACAAAGGTGTTCGTTCGAACGCGGCCTCGCCGGCAGCCGCGGATTGTGCAACAAATTGCGGCTTTGCGGCAGGTAAGTGCCGAAAATGCTGTAACGGACGGGGATGGCGGCTCAGCTTCCCGGCCCATGACCTAAGCCCGAATTCGAACCGGACGCTCGGGCAATCGTCAGCGCTCTCGCGGAACAATGGCACGCGCCGCTGGGAGCGGCCGCATAGGACTCTAATCCACGCTGCGTCATGTCCGGGAACAGGCGCGTCAGAGCAGCGCAATCAAATCGATTTCGACGCGCACATTTTTCGGGAGGCGCGCCACCTCGACGGTGGAACGCGCGGGCGGATGCGTCGCGAAATAGCGCGCGTAGACTTCGTTCATGGCGGCGAAATCGTTCATGTCGGCCAGGAATACGGTGGTCTTCACCACGCGCTGAAGGGACGATCCTGCCGCTTCCACAACGCCCTTCAGATTTTCGAGGACGCGTTCGGTCTGCGCCGAGGCGTCGCCTTCCACGACTTGCTGCGTTTTCGGATCGAGCGGGATTTGCCCGGAGAGAAATACAAATCCATTGGCGCGGATGGCTTGCGAATACGGACCGATGGCTTTAGGGCCTCGGTCGGTTGCGACGGTTTCGATCACGCGATCCTCCTGACGGATAGAATCAGTTACACAAACTCACAAAAATTCCCGCCTCTGAAGAGGCGGGCTACAGCAAATTCCGATCGCTTGTGCAAATGTTGTAGCCCTGGTCTTCAGACCCGGGGTCTTTCTTGCTGTGCTTGAGAAACCACTTCCTGAAAACGACGAGACTCCAATAGGCTATGCAACAATTTCTTCTCATCGACCGATGCGGGGTATCCGCCCCTGAAAAATCATCTAGTATCCGCGCGGCGCGCTGGAGACATTTTGATAGCGACTACGAAAATCCTCGGGGATGCCCGGTTCAACGAGCCACTTGCGAAACATCTCCGCCAGGTCTTTCCCTGACGCGGATTCCGCCGCGGCCCGGAGCTCTTCAAAGCCGGTATCGCTTTCTGCGCGATCGTGCAGAACATCGCGCATTGCGGTGCGCAAATTATCGCGGCCGCACACGTCTTCCAGCTCAACGAAAAAAAGACCGGCACGATAACCTGTTGAAATGCGCTCGGCGCGCGAATAGCCGGCCGGCGGTTCCATCAGCCGCTTGTCGGGCGCGGTTGCGCGGGCTTCATCGTAGCGATTGATGAGGGACGCTATCATGCCGCGTCTCTGGTCCTCGCCGCGGCCCTCGGCGGCGATCACCAGGCCGAACAGCCCCACGCCGCGGCCCATCAGAATCTGCGCTTCCGGGCGCGGGCGGACGCGCCAGCCGAACCACGTTCGCGCCAGTTCGTATTCGGAGAGCTGCAGCACCGTCTCGCTCGCGATGCCCTGTTGAAAAACCCTCGGATCGAGCAACACGCCGTCCGGAAAGGAAACTCCACCGGGATCAAGAAATGCGCCAAATTCGGCGGGCAATACAGCCGGCGCCTCAGCGATTCGCACGGTGGATTTTCCCGTGGAAGCTGGGCCAAAATATTCTGTGAACGCTTTCATGGAAGACGAAAGCCGCTCCGCTGCCGCTTCCGCCGCCGGGACGTCCATCGGGTGAAACGTCCAGAACTGGACTTCGCCTTGCCGCGACTGGATGACCTTCTCCTGGTAACGGCCCGCGACGACGTACGGAAGGAAATCATTTGTCGGATTGATCAAGAAGCGCTGGGCGACATAATCGCCGTCGGGGGTGCGCTTGAGGGCTTTTCCCGGGCCGAGAACGCGAAAATCTGGCGGCGCAAATACAGTCAAGAGCTCCTTGTCCGGATTCGTTCCGCCCCTGGCAAAAACACCGTACGGCGTCTGCCAGAGCGGGAGCGCCGTTTCGTCGGCGATAAAAAAACCGCTTGGCGACGCGACGATCGTTCCCCGCGCCGAGGACTCCGGCACGAGATCCCATTCCGTGACGACACTGCGTTTCTCATTTTGCGGCCACGGAGGATCGAATGGCGCGCGCATCATCCGCACATCCGTTGGCGAACTGCGCTGCGGAGAAATTTCCGCGCCCTCGATGACGACGCGCAGGTTCTGTTCGCCAAACACCGGCCCTTCGGGCAAACGAATTTCCAGGGAACGAAGCGGACGATCGCCGGCATTTTCAAGTTCATCGGCGACGTGAAAATGGATGCGGCCCGGGGCGGCTCCGGAAACAAGAATCTCGGCTTGGCGATCGGCGAATTGATAGCCCGGGCCAAGGGGGTGCACGCAGCCCGCCGCGAGGGATGCGCACGCAGCCAGGACAACAGCAAAATAGAATCGAGATCTTGATTTCACGAGCAAGATGTATTGATTCTACCGGGGCTGCGCATGCGGGTCAAAAGTTGGTTGTCCGCGATTCCTACAATCGAATCAGATCATTGCAATCGGATACAAAACAATGAGCATGGTGTGGGTCTTCGTGGCGCAGGCTTCAGCCTGTGGGGTTTGGTCTTTGGTTTCGCGCATTTTCGCTAGCTCGATTTGAGTTCGAGTTCCGACTTGATCTCGCTCACCGGCTTGCCCTTCCAGAACTCCGCCAAATTTTCCATCGAGGTGAAGGATCTCGTCCGCATGCGGTCAATGTAGAGCGTGCCGTGGAGGTGATCGATCTCGTGCTGTAGGATCCGCGCATACCATCCTGAAGCTTCGATCACTTTGCGCTCGGCGCGCTCGTCCAGGCAGGTGACGCGCACGGCGCGCGCCCGAGGAACCAGAGCGGTAAAGCCGGAGAGACTCAGGCAGCCCTCGAAAAACTCGGCTTTTTCTTCACCGATTTCCTCGAGCGCCGGATTGATAATGGCATGAAATGGAACGGGGCGGCGCTCCCGCTCCCGCAACAGCGCTCCCGAAATCTCCTTGTGATAATCCTCGCGATCCTCGATCACCGCAAGTTGCAGCGCGAGCCCTAACTGCGGAGCCGCGAGCCCCACGCCGGGCGCTTCGTGCATGCACGTTCGCATGGATTCGATCAATTTTTGAATTTCGCGGCTGCGTATTTCCGCGACGCTCATGGGGCGGGCGCGCTGCCGCAAAACGGGGTTTCCGGCCTGAACGATTTCAAGTTTCACGGGATTCACAATTTCCACCCATGAGCCAGCGCCATCCGCGCGGTCATGGATTTTATTTCAACCTGTGAGGATATACGGGAAGCGTGCTGCCACAAAACGAAAATCGCGAAGTTTGATAGATCCTCGGCTCTATTTGTGGGCATGCGCCTGGTATACGAATCTGTGGCCGCCGGCGGCGCGTTCGCGCTCAGCGATGAATTTGGTGGCGGTTGCGTCGGAGTCGCCCTTCTGAATCATTTCCATGATCATCGCGTCAGACACGCCGGTGTTCTTCAATTCCCCGAGCTTTTGCCCGGAGAGCACAGTCAATCCCTTCGACCGGCGATGCGCAACGGCCAGAATGATTTTGTCGGAAAGTCCCGCCAGGCGCATCGCGCGAGCCTCTCCGGCCCAAGGACCCAATTGATTGAGGCGCGCCAGCTCCAGGACGGTTGCTTCCGACGACCCGGCATTCAACAAATCCGCGACGGATTCCCCGTCCGCGAACGGCGTCTTGCGATCGCGAGCGAGCTGAATCAAAACGACACTGGACGGATCGGTTAGGCCAGCCTCATGCGCCTTATTGAGTTCTGTGACTTCCGCATTGGAAATGTTCAAGGTCTTCAGTTGCGGCACGCTGTCGAGCCACATGGCCATCTGGTCGGCTTGCTCCGTGTCCGGTTTTTGTGCGGGCTTGCAGGAGCAGAGGAGCACGACCGATGCCAGGAGCAATCCATACGGCAGACGCCGGGCGGGATCAAAACGCCATGGACGCAGAGAGGGCATTGTTCAATTGTAACTGACATGGAAGAAAGTGGAATTGGCCTGTGCCTCGAAGATTAACTGGGTTTGGTAGCACAGGCTTCAGCCTCTGGGTTTTTGCCCGCCCGGAAACGAAAACCCACAGGCTGAAGCCTGTGCTACTAATTCGTTCAGATGTTGTAGAGGCGTTCGACGCCGAAGACGCCGGGGATTTTGCGGATATTGGCGGTGATGCGTTCGAGCTGCTTGCGGTCTGCGATTTCCAGCGTGAGGTCGATGCGGGCGTGCAAATTATCGGGATGGCTGCCGAGGGTGCGAATGTTCGAGCCGGTCTCGCTGATGACGGCGGTGATGTCGGCGAGCATGCCGGGCCGGTCTTGCGCGCGGATCAACAAGGTGACGGGGTAAGTGGATCCTGTCGCGCCGCCCCATTCCACGTCGATTCGGCGTTCCACCTGGTACAGCAAATTCTGGACGTTGGGACACGAATTGGAATGGACTGCGACGCCGCGGCCGCGCGTCACGTATCCCACGATCTCGTCACCGGGAATCGGATTGCAACACTTCGCGCGGAAGACCATCAGGTCGCTCTGCCCGCCGACCTGCAGTTTGGCTTCGCCCACGCCCAGCATTCGCCGGACGGTCGAGACGAGCCGCGCCGAGGAATCTTCCTTCGCTCCCTCGGGCTTGGCCGGCGCCAGCGGCTCGCCCAGCGCATTGGAAATAATCTGCCGCGCCGAGAATTTCCCATAGCCCAAATCGGCGAACAGATCCTCGAGCTTGGCGCATCCGTATTCGGTGGCGACGCGCAGCAGTTCGGCCTCGGGGATTTTTTTCAGGGTGCGGCCCACTTGCCGAGCTTCGCGCTCGAGCAAACGCCGGCCAACTTCTGTCGCCTGGCTGCGCTCGATGGAGTTGATGTGATGCCTGACTTTGCTCCGCGCGCGCGAGGTGCGCACGAAATTCAGCCAGTCCCGGCTGGGGACGTGGCCCTTCTGCGTGATCACCTCGACCACGTCGCCATTCGCGAGGCCGTGCCGCAGCGGGACGATCTGCCCGTTCACTTTCGCGCCGATGCATTGGTTGCCGACTTCGGTGTGCACGGCGTAAGCAAAATCCACGGGCGTCGCGCCGCGCGGAAGCGCCAGCACTTTTCCCTTCGGCGTGAACGCGTACACTTCCTCGGGATACAAATCCACTTTGAGCGTGGACATGAATTCCGACGGCTCCTGCATTTCCTTGACCCATTCGATCAACTGGCGCATCCACAAAATGCGCTGATCGTCCGCGTCGGAAACGTCCTTGCCGTCCTTGTACCGCCAGTGAGCGGCGACTCCCTGTTCGGCGATGCGATGCATTTCCTGCGTGCGGATCTGCACTTCAAACGTTTGTCCCGAGTAGATCACCGTCGTGTGCAGCGACTGGTAGAGGTTTGGCCGTGGCATGGCGATGTAATCCTTGAACCGGCCTGGGACGGGCCGCCACACCTGATGGATCACGCCGAGCGCCGCGTAGCAGTTGCGGATCGTGTCGGTAATCACGCGCACGGCCAGCAGGTCGTAAATCTGATCGACCGTGCGGTGCTGGCGCAAACTCTTTTGGTGAATGGAATAGAGGCGCTTGACGCGGCCATCGACTTCGGCGGTAATTCCGTTTTCGTCGAGGCGCTTGCGAATCGTGTCCTTCAATTCCGCGAGAAAAGCCTCGAATTCTTTTCGTTTTGAGACGACCGTGTTTTGCAGCTGCTGGTAAGCCTCGGGCTCGAGATAGCTGAAGGCAATGTCCTCCAGCTCTCCGCGGATCAACCCCATTCCCAGGCGGTGCGCGATCGGAGAATAAATATCGAGCGTTTCTCGGGCGATGCGCTGCTGCTTTTCGGGAGAGAGGAAACCGAGCGTGCGCATGTTGTGCAGCCGGTCGGCAAGCTTCACCACGACGACGCGCACGTCGTTCACCATGGCCAGCAGCATTTTCCTGACGTTTTCGGCCTGGCGCGCTTCAGGAGCCAGGAGGTCCAGCCTATTGATTTTCGTGACCCCTTCGACGAGCGTCGCGATGTCCGGCCCGAAGCGCTCGGCGATGCGCTGCGTGGAGACGCGCGTGTCCTCGACCACGTCGTGCAAGAGCGCGGCGCAGAGGGTCGTAATGTCCAGCTTCATGTCCGCCAGGATGTGCGCGACTTCCAGGGGATGCGACAGGTAGGGATCGCCCGACTTGCGCAACTGCGTGCGGTGCTGCTCGGCGGCAAAGTCAAACGCCCGCCGCAGGAGCTCAATGTCGCTCGCCGGGCGCGTTTGCCTCACTTTTTCGACCAGCTCGAGGAAGCGCACCTGCAGGGCCTTGGTCGTGCGCTCCGTCTTGCCGCCGACGCCAACGAGCGAAGATAGTCCTACGGGCTTTTCCAACGAAGACATGTCCTTGTATTTTATGTCTATTTGATGCTCCCAGGGGAGAAAAGAGTTCCTGGAGTGCCTTACGTGTGCCGGGCGCGGGCCAAGAATGCAATGGAAGGGGGTCCCGCGTCTCACACAAGAGATTATCATTAGGGGCAGTTTTTCGTTCCATGCGAGGGAGGACGCCGGGCTGGTCCGCATCGATCCCATTCGTTGAACAAGCCCTTAAGAATCAAATCAGTATCCCCAGCCCTCAAAAACCGCAGACTGGGGCACACGCCACTTCAAAATCTTTCAAAAACACGGCCAGGGTCGGACGCTCACGGAACTGGAGCGGGAGAACGGGAAGCTGAAGCATTTGGTGGCAGAGATGTCACGCGAGAAACAGATCCTGAAGGATGCGGCCTCGGAAAACTTCGGGCCCGGCGCCACGTGGTGAACGAGGTGATGCCGTAATTCCACACAGCGCCAACAGCCAGACCGCAGGCGCCGGCGATGTACCAAGGCAGGCCAATTTCCTTCGCCGACGTCGCAAGACGGAGGTTGATTACGGCTCCAAGCGAACAGGCGGCGTAAAATGTTGCCAGGCCGGTAAGGATTCTCCATCCTTTCAAGCGGCGATCCCGATAGGTCATGCTGTTATTCAGGAAGAAGTTTCCCGTCATGGCGACGAGAGTCGTGATTGCCAGGGCCTTCAGAAAACCAAAGTCGAAAATAGCCACCAATATCCAAAGCACGACCGAAGCCAACAACACGCCCACGGAGCCCACGATGCTGAAGATCAGAAAACGAACCGGCACGATGTCGCCGATCTTCTTGTCAATGAGCAACTGCAAGTATTCGAGACCGACAGCGACATCCAGTTTGCTGGAGCCGTACAGGCGCTCGCGAAAAGTGTAAGGGATTTCGCCGACCCCCAAGGGGCGTCGCGCCGAGGCGACCAGGTCAAGCAGGATCTTGAAACCGATCCCAGAGGTGGAACGAACGACTTCTTCCAGAAAATCGCGAGTCACAACAAAAAAACCGCTCATCGGATCGTTCAGATGAGTTCGCAATATTGATTTGCTTAAACGGCGTCCCAGATTACTGAGTAAGACGCGATGCCACGCGAAGTTTCCCATGCTGCCGCCTGTGGCGTTTCGCGTGCCCACGACGACATCGAGGCGATCCGATTTGAGTCTGGCAAGCATCTGGGGCAAGATTCGCTCGTCGTGCTGAAGATCGGCATCCATGACAGCAATATAAGGCGCTGCGGTTGCCATCATGCCCTCGATACATGCGGACGCCAGGCCGCGGCGAAGAACGCGCTGCAATATGCGAATATTGTGACTGGTTGCGGCGATTTCACGGATGCAAGCGGCGGTCCCGTCTCCGGAATCGTCATCGACGAAGATTACTTCATATTGGATGCCTGTTAGCGCCGCTGCCAGCCTTTCCAAGAGCGGCCGAATGTTACGACTCTCCTCAAATGTAGGGATCACGATCGCGAGTTCCAGCGGCGCAGAGGCGGTTTCCTCATCTTTTCGCAGGGGCTGACAAGCGGGCGCTCGAATGGAATGGCTCTCAGGTTCGAATGGAGTCGAAATTGAATTCATGGGACGACCAAAGGAAACACATTTTCATGACCGCAGGAACAAGGAAACTATGCGCCAAACGATAGCTAACGCTACATTCCGGCTGCAAATGAAGGTCCCGAAACGCCTGGTTTATGACACAGAAGTAAAGTTCTGTATCCCTTGTCCTTCAACATCATGCGCGCCGACGATTACCCGGGTTAAAGCGTGCCCAGAGTAAATCCCCATGTACTGGAGCAATACTGATTCCAGAGGGGCAGGCAGTGCGATCTCCTTGACAGAGAACTGGTTGTTATTCAGAGTGCCGGAATGAGGGGGGGATATCGACACACGAGTACTCAGTCCCAATTTCCCGTTGTGCACAAAAAGAGACAGGCTCTATTCGGCGGACGCCCTTCTCGCGGCGAGCCAGGAGTCCAACGATATGGAATCTTCCGCTTGGCGCTTTCATCCAACGGCTTTCCTCGGTTGGGGCAACGCTGGCCTTAAGGTAGCCATTTCACGCGAAAAACTGGGATCCACTTATTCTGCATTATTCAGGAACATCGAAACCGCTATCCGGGCTGAAAGATTGTAAGCGCATTCTCCGAGAGGAGCCGGGGACCAACACCAAGAAAAGCAGAAAAAATACGGGGACAGCCACTTGCACGTGTAGATCGCGAATTGCGGGGCCAAATAATGGCAGCGCGTAGCTGAGATAGATCAACCACATTGTTTTTCCTACCCTCGCATCGGCGCGGTTCCCGAGAATCCAGTCGCCAATCAGAAGAAACGCAGGCGCCAACACGACCAAATCGTAGGTAGTGAGATGCGGATCCACGAGGACGGTAGCTACCAGGAACGCCGCGTATCGCAAAGACAGAGGCTCCGGCGAGCGCCACGTTTTGTAAAGCAGAGCCAGCACGAGGACGGCGCTGGCCAGGTACAAGGCGAAAGCGACGCTCGGCCACGGCAGTAACATCTGCCAGAACGACCGCAGCGAATACATCTGGTCTAGCTTCGGTTCGAGCAGCCCGGCATTCTGTCCCAAATTTCGCAGCGCGTGGAAGTAGTCCAACAGAGAATGCTTGCCGTAGTACGCCCACGCGATGCCCAATTGGATTGCCGTCGTGACAAGCCCGCCCAGAATCAATCGCCATTCCAACGTCAGAGGGAACAAAACGGCGGCGGCGATCCCCAATTGCGGCTTGTAAAAAAGCAAGCCCAGCGCCATGCCCGCAAGAAACGGCTTCCGGCTCTTCAATCCGAAGTAGGTGAGGACGAACGCACCGAGCGCGATCGCGGAATTCTGGCCAAACGCGATCAGATTGAAGAAAGCTGGAAGTGCGAGCGCAAGGATTACAATCGTCGATCCTTCTCCCTGTAGATTCGGAGCGCTTCTCCACACTGCGTAACAGCATGCTCCATAGATTATCGCACTGAAAAGCGCCCACAGTGCCGCCGCCCAAAGGTACGGAAGCACGGCAAATGGCAAATAGATCAGGGAAACCTGTGGCGCGTAAATCGGCAGGTAGCTTTCGTCACCCAGGCCTGGGATGGCCCGCCGCGAAAGTTGGATCTGCCCCTGGTAGTCGTATAGCAGTGGCCCATTGCGCTCAAGCGCGATTTTTCCTAAAACGTATTCGTGGACGAAATCCGCTCCCTTGACTGTCCCAAGCCAATCGCGCAGACCAGGATGCGTCAGACTCACGGCATAGAACGACCACAAGATTACGGCGAGCAACGTGGCGTGACCACGAACCCGCTTGCGCGTGAAGAACGATGGGGATAGCGCCAGGCCGCGCAAGGCGCTTAGTTTGGACACGAAGGGCCTCGTCTTATTTAGTCGAGATTTCCGTTTTTCCCCTCATTTTCGCCCGAGAGCCTAACCTTTTTGCCCGGCCGAATCAACCGCAAGACGCCGTCGCCTATGGGCGTTGCCTGGCGGGGGCAACCTACTATCAGGATGATGATCCTGAGGCGGATGGCGGGGACTTTGCGAGGCAAGGCCGGTGGCCAATGCTTTCGGCGTTCAAAAAGATCGCGGTTTAGGCGCTCTCTCCGCTCCCTTGACCGGAGGTGCGGCTGGCAGGCTCAAAACGAAAAACGGCCCGTATCCGGGCCGCCTCGTTTACAAAACTGGAATGATCCGGCCTGGCGTCCGTTACGGCCTGGCCGGGGTTTCCATTTTATCTTGCTTGATTTCCTTGACCTTCGCAGCCGCCCAAGCTAACTCGAGGGTTTGCGGAAGGAGGGGGCGTGCGAGCGGTCCAGGCCTGAAATGAGATAGAAGAACCATTCCCGAACCTGTTCGGCGGAAACATGGTCGTCGTGAATCTCGTGAATCAGCCTGACCGTAATGGACATCGGCTCGATTTCGGCCAGGCGGTAAGCCCAGCGCACAAAATCATTGGTCACAGTATCGCGCCATCTGCGCTCGGCGAATACCAGGGTGGGGGTCGCCTCTTGCAGTTCCAGACGTATTAGGTACTCGGCTCCCTCTTCCACAAAAATGAAACACGCCAGGATCGGTTCCGGCGGAAGGAAAGTGTGCGCATCGACAATGGTCCTTCCCCCCAGTTCGTTAATTGCCGCGCACGTTTCCTGCATCATGCGCAGGAGTCCTGACCGTTCCACGCGCTCGCGGCCACGCTCCAGGGCAAAGGTATCGCTCGCCGGTATGAGCTGGCGTTCCTTCAGGAATTGCGCGAGCGACTCAGACCCGGCCCTCACATCGCGCAGCGCTTTCGCCACATGGTCGCGATCGAGTTCGTCAAGACGCCCCGTGGCGCCGTGTATTGTGGATGTCCACCTCGAGAATATGCCCATAAAAAATCACTCTCTCTCTGCACATGCGATTGCCGAAGCGCTGGACCTGCTCATCCTTATGGTTGAGCTTGGTTTCGCCGGCGTTTCCATCGGCGCCGCCCAAATTTGGAAAACCGAATTGATCAAAACGCCGAGGCCACCTGTCACGATGGGGCCCCGGAAATGCCATCGATCTGTTCGACGAAGTTCGCCGCCAGACATGAAATCCTGGCCCGAATCGGTCAAGATCACCGTGAGGGTTGCATTTGAATCCGAGTCCATTTCCATTCGGGTGAGCGGTTGGCGCGACCCTAAAAAGCAGCGCCTCATGTCCACCAACAACATGCTGACTCCGCTTTTCAAAGGCCCCTCATGTTTTTCAGACGTTGTCTCCGTTGCCTCCGCAGGGGGCTCTGGGCTTCTAAAGGAGCGCCATCCATTCGAGGACAGGACTTGAACTAGATCTCCCACCTCACCTTCAAATCCTTCGATGATCAGGGGCGGTGGCTGAGTGCCTGGCGGCGATAACCGGTTTTCAACCGGCCGCTCGTCCTCAGTACTCCTTTTCCTGACGCTAGCAGCCAGACTGCTGGGGGAGTAAGGGACGAGGCGCGGGGTGGAGTACGTCATCTTAAGTCGCCGCATATTTTCCGCTCCACTTTTCACGTTGCACCTCCGAATTTTTCGCCGGTTCCAAAGGGCACTTTCAAATCAGCCAGGGAGACGCAGGGGCCGGCCTGGCCTTAATCTTCCGATTTATTTGTCCGGAAGTTTGCTGCGCCGGAAGTAGGTCGGCGTCATGCCCGTGATACGGCGGAAAGCGCGCGCAAAGTTATTTTGGTGCTGGAATCCCAGGTCGAGGCTCACATCCAGCACACTGAGGCTCGTGTTCCGCAGGAGTTCGCGCGCGCGCAAGACGCGCCGGTGGAGAATGTATCGATGCGGGCTGAAGCCCGTGCTTTTCCTAAATAGAGTCGCGAAATAGTAGACGCTTAGATTTGCGCTTCGCGCGAGTTCGGTGAGAGTAATGATTTCGTCCAAGTGCGCGTCGATGTAGGCGAGGACGCGTTTCAAGCGCGCAGCCGGCAAACCTGCATTTTGAATTGCCATCGCGCCTGCGGTTCCAGCGGGCAGTGTTTTCTTTATTTCAACGCGGCTGGAGGTTCCCTTGCGGGCCTGGATGGAATTTTGCGATGATAATCTTGCGGAGTGGCTTAACTTGCGGCGCAATTCCTCTTCACGCAAAAAGCTCAGCAGGTCTGACATTGGGGCCCCCAGTTTTCCGCTCTCGCGAAGATGGGAGGTAGAGAGCGAAGACGCGACTATCTGCGGCACTGACAATAAGTATTTTCAATTCGTTTTCCACAAACTGCATTACGCCAAAATTCAACTTTTCGGAGCACATCTATTCTTATGGGTGGCATGAAAAACTCTGTAGTACTCGTCCCCTGTGGCCTTGCTCTTGCTTACACGTGCTAAGTTATCACACGCCTCACAAGACACGTGTATCCGTTCTTGCGGTTTTCTTCTGTGATTATTTCTCCAATTTTCAAGCTAAATTATTTAGGCGGTTGCTCAATGTCCAACGTTGTTTCGCGGGCCCGCATTTCCTTCTACAGGGTTCACTTGATTTTGCCTTAGGAGATCCCTGAATGCCGCGCTGCGCATTCAGACTCACGGGGAATCGCACGCCTCCATTGCGAATTTCCCCGATTCATTTCCATACCGCCAAGCAATGGGAAATAAAAAAGCGGCCCGGGGCCGGGCCGCTCTTCTTGTAGAAAGATTCAATGAACCAACCGAGCGCCCGCTAGGGCTTGGCTGGGGTTTCCATTTTCTTCTGCTTGATTTCCTTGGCCTTCTCCACGAGGTCGTCGGCCTGCTTCAGCAAGGAAGCGCGCTCGTCGGGAGTGGCAGCCTCGTCGGCCTTGCGGCGCAGCAGGAGATTCAGATAGGCCATCGCGTCGTCGTAATCGGGGCGCAGTTCCAGGGCCTTCTTGAGGTCGTTGATGCCCTCATCGATCATCTGGCCGTTCTCTTTGGAGTAAGCGTCGCGAACATCGGGGGGCATCGGGTCGTCGTCCTTGAGCGGCTTGCCGGGATGGGCGAGGCGCCACGTGCCGCGCGTTTCGAGGTTCGAGCGGTAGGTAAGCGTCCAGTCGATGACGCCGATCCAGTAATACGGCTCGGGATCTTCCGGCTTCAGGGCGATGTGCTTCATGTGGTAAGTCTTCGATTCCTCGAAGCGGGCCCGCGTGTAGGGAGTTCCGGCCATGTTGAAGAGGATGGATCCGATGCCATCGATGGCCGAGATGTTGTTGGCATCCGCGGAGAGCACGTCCTGGAATTCCTTGACCGCCGCCTCGCCCATGCGGACGTTTTCATCCGATGGCGCGCCGGGAATGTATTGCGTGGCGTAAGCGGTGGCGAGATACAGGCGGGCATTGGTCAGAGTGGGGTCGTTGTCCTTCGCATCCTTGAAGTACTCGATGGCCTGATCGTACTTGCCATCACGATAGGCGGCAACGCCCTTGTTCAGTTCGTCGCGGGCCTTCAGCTTGGCGCAGCCCGACGCGCCGAAACCGAGCGCCATCATGGCCACCGCGAACAGCGCCACGGAATTTTTATTTTTGGAGTGCGAAAAATGCGCAAAAGGATTCATGGCAAACAATCCATCCCCGCGAATATTTTGTATTCCCCCGAGAGGGCAGTGAAGTTACCGACGCTTGTACCTGTCGTCCTGCGATGCAAAAAACCGCCTTCGCTATTTCAACGCCACCCCTAACCACGAAGGCACAAGCCACAGCCGCACACTCTACACCAGCAAGGCCCTGGATCAAAGCAACTTTATTATTTGAGGGCAAATTAAACCGGCATGCACCGAAACCCGGCCGGGCCGGCAACCGCCATGAATCTACTTCCCCGCTTCCAGATTGGCGGTGATCAATCCAACCTTGTCGATTCCGGAACCCCGCATGATGTCGATCGCTTTCGCGACATCGGCAAAGCGCACCGTGTCATCACCCTTGACGAAGGCGACTTTCTCGGCCCGCTCTTTGAAGACGTCGGTGAGGCGCGGCCCAAGAGAATCCCACGTGGCGTCCTCATCGTTGATCTTCAATTTCCCGGTGTCGAGAATTTGAACGACGATCGTCTTCTGCTGAACCTGGTCCGGCTGCTTCTGGTTTGGCGGCGCGGGCTGTGGCACCAGCGCATCCAGACCTTTCGGCGTCAGCGGCGTGATCACCATGAAAATAATGATCAACACCAGGAGAATATCGATCAGCGGGACGACGTTCATCGTCGCCATCGAACCGCCCTGTTTTCCTCCAACGTCCATTCCCATTGTCGTGGCTCCTAATTCATGTTCCGCGTCCCGATGCAATCACCGGAACGGATGCGCTAACAAAAACAAAACCGGGAAGCGGGGACAATCGCCTCGCTTCCCAGCGGGAATTAGCCTGCCGGCGGTGGTGGAGCGGTCCGCCGATTCTGCTGTTCAGCCCGATCGGTAATCAAGCCGACATTATCGACGCCCGCGGCGCGAATCTCGTCCACGACCTTGACCACATCGCCATACTTGGCGCGACCGTCGCTCTTGACGAACACGGTCTTGTCCAGCTTGTTGGAAATGCGATCCCGAACCTGATCGGCGATT
The DNA here is from genome assembly GCA_963832265.1 of uncultured Acidobacteriota bacterium. GTDB lineage: Bacteria > Acidobacteriota > Terriglobia > Acidiferrales > UBA7541 > Palsa-360. Next base: position 95,933 of record CAWHTN010000014.1, on the reverse strand, counting down.
TGCGAAACGTCCGACTTGGTGTTGCCCATATAGACGTCCCCGGCCGCTGAAATACCGACGATGACCGCGTCGTCTTTATCAGCATCGGGCATGTCACTGGGATTGTTGACTTTCGCCAAATCCACTGGAAAGCCCTTGGTGAGCATGGGCGTGACCACCATGAAGATGATCAACAGCACCAGCATGATGTCCGCCATAGGAATCACGTTCGGCGCGGCCATCTGTGGGCCGACGGTTGGCTTGTATGACATGGGTTACTTCTTTCCGCCCGCGCGGCGCGTAATGAAATAGTTCACCAGCTCCATCGAGGAGTTGTCCATTTCGACGTCGAACGCCTCAACCTTGTTGGTGAAATAGTTGTACGCCCACACGGCGGGCACGGCCACGAGCAGGCCAAGAGCGGTGGTGACGAGCGCTTCGGAAATTCCGCCCGCGACCGCCGACAACCCGGTAGCCTTCGTGGTTTCAATTCCTTTGAACGCGTTGATGATGCCGACCACGGTGCCGAACAGTCCGACGAACGGCGCGGTGGAGCCGATGGTGGCGAGGCCGGAAAGGCCGCGCTTCATTTCGGCGTGCACGATCGCGACCGAGCGATCCAGGCCGCGCTTGGCGGCTTCGATCACTTCCGCGTCAGCGACCTGGGAAGATGCGGATTGGAATTCGGAAAGGCCGGTGGCAACCACCTTTGCGATGTGGCTCTTCTTGTTGCGCTCGGCGATGGAGATGGCTTCGTCGAGTTTGCCTTCCCGCAATGCGCCCGCTACCTGCTGAACGAAGACGCGGGATTGTTTGCGCGCCGCGCTGTACATCAGCACGCGATCGATCATAACGCCGAGTGACCAAGCTGACAGAAGAAACAGGATGCCCACCACAACCTTCGCGATAATACTCATGCTGCCCCACATGGCCCTCAGGTCCCAGTTGCTCCCCTGCAGGACGACCATGTTCATTGCCCAAACGGCTAGATTCCCAAGCATATGATTCGCTCCTTTTTATTTCGTTTGAAACTTGCGGTCCGGAACCGGCATTGCCGGTCCCGGCCGACTCCCTGATTGGCGGCCTCAATTCGCGGCCTTCAATGTTATGAAGACCGACCCCCGGGCTGCCGTCCTGCACAAAGCTTAACCACCCATCGTAAACGTGACTGTAATCGTCGTATCAACTTCCACCGGGTCGCCATTCAACAGCGTCGGTTTGTAGCGCCACTGTTTCACGGCATCCAGAGCGGATTGCACCAAAAGCGGGTGACCGGAGATCACTTCAAGTTGGGCAACCTTGCCGTCTTTGTCGATGATCGCGTGAAGAACCACGTTGCCTTGAATACGGGCCTGCCGCGCCAGGGGCGGATAGAGCGGACGGGTCTGCGTGATGATCGCAGCCGCCGTCACGTTGCCACCCTGCTTGATGCGCGAAGGAGCCGCTGGCTTGGGCGGAGGCGGAGCCACCGCGCTGACCATCCCCTGTCCAGGGATGCCGCCAAACACGCCGCCCGACGGACCGGCATTGTTAATCACATCCGGCGGAAGCTCGGCTTCCTTGAACACAGCCACTTCATGAGGAATGGAGTGCGGCTGCATCAGTTTTCCGGACTGGATCAAGCGCGCAACCGGTTTGATGATTGTCTTGATGGGTTGCGGCGGGGGAGGCGGTGGCGGAGGAGGCGGCGGGGCGATGAGCAAAGTCGAGAGCATCGCCTTCGGAAGCGCCTCGGTATAGATCAAAGGTATCAAGATGAGAATGCCCAGGATCACGGCCTGCACAACACCCGAGAGCACAAAACCCCAACCTTTGTTGTCTTTCTTCTTTTCGCTTGTAGATTCGAGCAGATCGTCAAACATCGTACGTCCCTCCTGCCGGAAAGCTCCAGGGCATTTCAGAGCGGGACCGCCGCAGCGGGCCTCACGCCGATCCCTAGGCTTTCCGGAGTTTAGTACCGGCTGCGGTTCCGGATGTAACTACCGCCCCGCCCCCGCCTCTCCAATTGTTCCAGGCCACAACCAAGGGCGCGGCAATGCCAAAACTGGAATACGTTCCTACCAGAATTCCAACCACCAAAGCAAAGGAAAAAGCGCGCAAGACCTGGCCGCCCATCAGGAACAGGACCAGGACCGTCAGAAACGTCAGGCCGCTGGTCAGGATGGTGCGCGAAAGAGTTTGGTTAATTGAACGATTCACGATGGCCTTGAACGGCTCGCGGCGCATGAGCCGCGCGTTTTCTCGGATCCGGTCAAAGATCACAATCGTATCGTTCATCGAATAACCGACCAGGGTCAGCAGCGCCGCAATCACCGTCAACGAAATCTCAAAGTGAAAGATGGAAAAGAGACCCAGCGTAATCAGTACGTCGTGAAACACCGCCAAGACAGCGGCAGCACCGTACACCCACTCGAACCGAAATGCAATATAAACCAACATTCCGCCCAGGGCGTACAGTGTTACCACTACGGCCTGGCGGCGCAGTTCGGAGCCGACTTTCGGTCCAACGATCTCCACGTTGATGATGGCGAACGTGCTGGTGTAGAACGAATCGCGCAGCGCGGCGATTACGTTGGCATTCGCGCCGGAAGCGGAAAGTTCGCCCAAGTCGGTTACAATCCCGCGGCGATCGCGGTCGCGAAACGTGGCAAGCTGGCGCGCCAACTGATTGTATCGGTCGCCGGCAGTTGTCCCCAACGCCAAGGGATCCTTGCGCGTCAAGACTTCTGCAATCGTTTCAGCCCCGGCCGCGTTGAAATCCTGCTTTCCAGCCTCGCCTGCACCCAGCGTGGCGTGCAGGGCATTGAGGATGGCCGTTTTTCCGGCATCGAGCGCCTCGGCCCCCTGGCCCTTTTCCTCAAGGTTGATCAGAACTTCGTTTCCGTTCGAAGTGGTGAGATCACTGACCGGAACAATGGTGCTATTCCCAATCCCCTGCTGCGCCAGCCCGGCGCGAAGGGTGTCGATCGGAGGGGCGCCGGCAAAGCGTACGTCTACAACCGTACCCCCTTTAAAATCAATACCATAGAATAGGCCGCCATGGGAGACGATGGAGACTACTCCCGCCAAGAGCAGGAGACCCGACAAGCCAAAGAAATACTTGGCTTTCCCCATCCAATCCAGATCTACCTGTTTGAAGAAATTCATGCTCACTCTGACCCGTTAGAGTTGGACACCAACGATCATAGATTTGTTCCCGAAATTAAACTGTTCCTAAAAGAACATCTTTGTAGCCAACCTTCAGGTTGGCATTTCAGTACCAAACAAATGCCCGCCTGAAGGCGGGCGCTACTAAATACTCAGCTCTGCCTCGCGGGGCATCTTGGCCAGGTGCCAGTCAAAGATGACGCGCGATACGTAAACCGACGTGAAAAGGTTCGCTAACAACCCGACCGCCAAGCTGACCGCAAACCCGCGAATCGGACCCGTGCCGAACAAAAACAAAAATGCGGCGGAAACGATGGTCGTCACGTGGGTATCGATGATGGTCAGGAAGGCGCGTTTGAATCCTAAGTCGACGGCGGAAACGGGCGCTTTCGACGCGCGCAACTCTTCCCGGATGCGCTCGAAAATCAGAACATTGGAATCAACGCCCATACCAATCGTCAAAATGACGCCCGCGATGCCGGGCAAAGTAAGCACGGCGCCGAAATACGCCAAGGCTGCGAGCAACAGGACCAAGTTCAAAATCAAGGCAACTACCGCGTTGATGCCCGACAGGCGGTAATAAAAAACCATGAATACCATCACCACGATCAGGCTGATGATCGAAGCCTGAACGCCGTGCCGGATGGAATCCGCTCCGAGCGAGGGACCGACGGTGCGCTCTTCAAGATACTTGATCGATGCGGGCAGCGCTCCGGAACGGAGGACCAGGCCAAGATCGTTCGCTTCCTGCTCGCCGAACTGGCCTTCGATTACGCCCGTGTCGTCAATCCGGCCGTTGATCACCGGAGCCGTCTGAAGTCTATGCTCGAGGACGATGCCCAGTTGCTTGCCGATGTTTTGTTCGGTGAAAGGGCCAAACCGGCGGCCCGCTTCGGTGGAAAGCGTGAAATCCACATCGAAGAAGCCGATGTTTTTCGTGCTGCGTACAGCGGTGGCGCTGCGCAGGTCGCGCCCTGTGACCACGGGCACGCGATCGATCACGTACCAGCTTTCTCCAAGGGCCTGGCTGGTGCCCGACGCCGAACTCTTTCCCTGAACGATTTGCGCGTTTGGCGGCAAGACGCCCCCGTGCGCAGCCAGGGCCGCGGCTTCGGACTGATATGCGGTCGTGTCCAGAACCAGATGCAGTTCCAATTGGCCGCCGGCTTGGATCACGCTCTTGGCGCGGTTGGGATCGCCTTCGCCGGGAAGCTCGACAATGATTTCGTTTTCTCCCTGGCCGTACGGAGCAACGAGAGGCTCCGTCAAACCGAGCGCGTCGATGCGTCGCCGAATCGTTTCTTCGGCCTGATCCATGGTCTGCTGCTGAATGTTGACGATTCGCGATTGCTTCATCGTCACAAGGTAGCCGGAAGGTTCGCCGGGAGCGGGAGAAACATCCCAATCCGGAAACTGATCGTTAATCAGATTGCGCGCGGTGCCGGCTTGCTCGGAAGCAATGTTGTGGACCAGAATCTGCGTGTCGCTTAGCTTGCGAATTTCGTCGTAGCGAACGGCTTTGTCGCGAAGCGTTGTGGTGATGTGGTCGAGCGTTTGATCCGTCTCCTGGCTGATCGCTTCCTGCACTTGCACCTGCAGAATCAGGTGCGTGCCGCCTTGCAAATCCAGGCCCAGCTTGATGCTGTCCGAAAAATTCGACTTGATCCCGGCCCAGGACTTGGGAGGGAAATCCGGCCGTCCCACAAGACCAATCACGCATGCCAGGATGACGGCTACGATGAACAGCGCTTTCCACTTGAGATTCGATGTCATGGCTTGAACTGGCTCAGGACTCCACGGGAGCGGGCTGTATTTTTTGCCCGCCAGATTACACGGAGTGGATCGTTACCCCGGCCCTACGACTCCTCCTTACCATCTGGTTGCAGGCCGGACACCGCGGAACGCAGGACCTTTACCTTCACCTGATCGGCGATGCGAAGCTGGACGGAATCGCCCTCGAGACCCACAATCGTTCCGTATAAACCGCCGCTGGTGATGACTTTATCGCCATTTTTCAGGGCGTTGATCATTTCCTGGGTTTTCTTCTGGCGGCGCTGCGCGGGAAGGATCAGCAACACATAGAAAATGCCCATGATGACGATCAGGGGCAAGAACGCCATCAGACCTCCGGCGCCTCCAGCCTGGGCCATCAATGACAAATTTCCTGGTGGGAAAAACAATGACATCAGTGCGACCCCAGCCTCCCGTTACGATTAATCCCCAGGCTCACAACCGCGGACAAAAGAGGTCCCGCCACTCTCGATCATGGAAGAAGAGGGTAGGACCACGACGCTCACACCCACATTCCGCACGGCTCCACGCACGGCCTGAAGCATTCAGCGTAAAGACGCAACCCTAGGCGCGGATCGTGAGCCCTCAGAGGAAACCCACAGACTGAAGTCTGTGCTACTAGGGTTCACCCGCTTCGATGCGCGCTTGGAACTCCGAGGAGAATTCCGCCAGTTCCCCGAACGCGATAGCCTGTCGAATCTTGCCCATAATGTCAAGGAAAAATGCAACGTTGTGGTGGGAGTTCAGGATAGATGCCAGGATTTCATTGGCATGAAACAAGTGGCGCAAGTAGGCGCGCGAGTAAGTGCGGCAGACCATGCAGGAGCATCGCTCATCGAGCGGGCGCGGATCGTCGGCATAAATCGCGTTCCGGATGTTCACGCGGCCGGCGCTGGTGAAGAGGCAACCGTTCCTCGCGTTGCGCGTCGGCAAAACGCAATCCATCATGTCGACGCCGCAGCGGACATAGTCGGCAAGCTGCTCGGGGAAGCCAACGCCCATGACGTAGCGCGGGCGGTCCTTCGGAAGTTCTTCGGTAGCCACGGCCGCCATCTCACAGGAAAGCGCGTGGGGTTCGCCGACGGCGAGGCCTCCCACCGCGTAGCCGGGAAAATCCAGGTCCACGAGTTGGCGCGCGCTCTCGCGGCGGAGATCGGCATGCGTGCCGCCCTGCACGATGGCGAATAACACCTGGCCCGGGTTGGTCGAGGCTTCCGCGTTCGTGCGTCTCGATTCCATCGAGGCAAGCGCATAGTCGCGGCAGCGGCGCGCCCATTCCGTCGTGCGCTTCACCGCGCCGGCCGCGCGCTCGCGATCGGCCGGATATTCGATGCACTCGTCGAAAACCATGGCGATGTCCGAGCCGAGCGCCTGCTGGATCTCGATCGATTTTTCAGGCGTAAGAAAATGCTCGGAGCCGTCCAGGTGCGAGCGAAAAACCACGCCTTCGTCGGTGACTTTCCTCAGATCGGCGAGGCTGAACACTTGAAAGCCGCCCGAATCGGTGAGGATCGCTCCCGGCCAGGACATGAAGCGATGCGAGCCCGCCGAGCTGTCGAATCCGTTCGTGGCCGGGACGCAAGATATAAGTGATACGTGTTGCCCAGCAGAATCTGAACGCCAAGTTCGGTGAGCGCCTGCTGCGTGAGGCCCTTCACCGTTCCCGCCGTGCCCACCGGCATGAACGCGGGCGTATCGATCACGCCGTGCGGCGTCGTCAGGCGCCCGAGCCGCGCACCGGTCGGATCGGTTTTCAGAATTTCGAAGTGGAATTCCATCCGATTGAGTTTAGCAGGACGGAAGTGGACTTTTTGTTTTCGGCATCAAATTTATTTTCCGACGGGGCGCTCCATTCGCAAGAGCGCCTTGATAACCCAAGTCGCTTGGGTTATAATGAAGGGCGTGGGATCGCTTCGCTTCAGCAAGGTCCGGTTCATTGCTTATCCGCAAGACCATGAGCCGCGGCATGTTCATGGTTTTACGGGAGAGACTGAAGTTATCGTTGACCTCCGAATCGATGGAAATGTCGCAATCGCCGATAGGCCCGACTGCATCCGCCCGGGCAATGCCAAGCGCAGTGATGTGCGTAGGATTTTGAGAGCATCGGCGGAACATTTTGACGAGTTAGCTTCGCTGTGGGAGAAAATGCATGCGTAAAGGAACACACAAAGTCCATGTTTCCAGCAGCCAGATCGATTCCGCCATCGCACGCGCGCGGCAATTCGAGGCCAATGATCCGCGTGTAATCAGAGTGCGATATGAAGCGAAAGAGGATTTGGTGAGCCTCTATTTTGCCGATGGGTTTAGGATTTCAATTCCACGAACGCACTTGCAAGGTCTCGAAGGCGCGAACCAATCGCAGCTATCGAAAATCGAAATCGTGGGGCATGGCACTGGCCTTCATTGGCCACTACTCGATGTCGATCACTACGTTCTCGGCCTGCTCGAGCATCGATTTGGGACGAAACGATGGATGAACGAAATAGGGCGCAGGGGCGGATTGGCAAAGAGCGCGGCCAAGACCAAAGCCGCAAGAAGGAATGGCTTAAAAGGTGGAAGGCCGAGAATGAGTGCCCTTCAAAACGCCAGGCGATAAGAAACCAAAGGCCTGCGTTTGTCATTCCGAGCGAAGCGAGGAATCTCTCCGTGTACTTGAGGAAAGAAGAGAGATTCCTCGCTTCGCTCGGAATGACAATTTCTGGACGTTTCTTATTCGATTCTTAACCCCTCGGCAAAGCAGGGATCGCGGCGATTAGAGACTGCGTGTACGGGTGGGCGGGCGCGGCGAGAATTTGCGCGGCGGGGCCTGTTTCGACGATGCGGCCGGCCTGCATGACGGCGATGCGCGTGGCCAGTTGCGCGACCACGGGCAGGCTGTGCGAGATCAGCAGGTAGGTGAGCGCGAAATCGCGCTGCAAATTTTGCAGCAGCTCGAGAATCTGCGCGCCAACGGAAACGTCGAGCGCGGATACCGGTTCGTCCGCCACGACGAGGCGCGGGCGGAGCACCAGGGCGCGCGCGATGCCGATGCGCTGGCGCTGGCCGCCGGAAAATTCGTGAGGGTAGCGGGCGAGCGCGTCTTCTCCGAGGCCTGCGGCGCGCAAAATTTCGACGACGCGCGAGCGGCGTTCGGCGCGGGAAAGCTGCGGCTCGTGAATTTCGAGCGGCTCGGCGACGATGGCGCCCACGCGCATTCTCGGATCGAGCGACGCGAACGGGTCCTGAAACACCATTTGCATTTCGCGGCGCAGCGCGCGCAATTCCGCGCCGCGCGCGGCGAGAAAATCGCGGCCGTCGACCCGCAACTCGCCCGAGTCCGGCTCGATCAAGCGCAAGAGCATGCGCGCGAGCGTCGTTTTTCCGCTGCCGGATTCGCCGACGATCGCGAGGGTTTCGCCCGCGGCTAGATCGAGGCTTACATCGTCTACTGCCGTGACACTGGAGGGCGCGCCGCCATTGGAGCGCGACGTGCCCATCGCAAACGCGCTCGACGGGGCGGGAAACGTCTTCCGCAAATTGCGCGCTTCGAGTAGGACAGGCTTCAGCCTGTCGGTTTTCGGCCCGGTGGACGACGAGAACTGCGACAGGCTGAAGCCTGTCCTACTGGAATTTTTCATTCCGGCTTTTCCGCGATCAGCAGCAGAACTGTGTGCATGAATTCGAGGCCGCTGGCAGCTTTTTCCGAGCGGCGCGGGCGGAACCCGGAACGGTCGTTGTTGATGCAACTCTCCATCATGCTGCGAGTTTGCACGTAGACCGGATCGCCCGGAGGCTTACAGGCATTTCCCATCCAGACGTTGAAATCGTGCCAGTTGTCGTGGAGATTTTCAGACACCACGCGCAGCTCCAAATCGCGGAGTATCGCGTGGAAATTCGCAACGCTCTGCGTGACCGTATGCGAAGGATCGCGCACGCGCTCGACGCGATTCTGGAACTCGCCATCGCAGCCCTCGCGCACGATGATGTCGGTGATCGCCACGCGGCCTCCGGGCTGCAACACGCGCGCCATTTCCGCCAGGGCGCGCGGCGGATCGGTCATGTGGTGAAACGCGTAGCCGCAGGAGACGATCCCGGCGGCGCCGTCGGCAAAGGGCAGCGCGTAAATATCGGCGCAGACAAATTCAATGTTGGTGATGCCATCGCGCGCGGCTTCGGCGCGCGCTTTTTCGACCATGGCCGGAGTCAGGTCCGCGCCGATCGCGTGGCGAACGCGCGCAGCCAGCGGACGCGTGTACGTGCCGGGGCCGCAGGCGAGATCGACGGCCAAGATGTTCTTCGCGTTTGCAAGGCCGGCCGTGGCGCGTTCGGCGAGCTCCTCGCCTTCCTCGGCTCGCGTGCGGCGGACCGTTCGGGCGAATGCGTCCGCGGTTTCCGTGAAGCGCTCGCGGATCTTGTCGTGGTGGCTTGGTTCAGCGGTCATCGCGTTATTATTCCAAATTTTTTGTCCGCAATGAATGGAACGAGAGAAACAGTAGCACAGACTTCAGTCTGTGGGTTTCCGTTAGAGAACCCGGATCGACCGCGCAAGCCAAGCCGGATACTTGTGACGGTTTGAGAAAATCTGCGCGCCAGCCAAGATCAATTGGAACCCCACAGACTGAAGTCTGTGCTACTTAAATCGTCGTCCAATTTTACTTCACTTTTTCCCCAGTATTTTTTCCAACCAGAATGCAGCGGGCGCGATGTTCGGGACCTGCGGCGCGCAGCTCGGGCATTGCCGCGGCGCATTCGGCGATGCGCAACGGGCAGCGCGGCTCAAACGCGCATCCGGGAGGCAGCGCGGTGAGAGACGGCACGGTGCCGGGAATCGGCTCGAGTTTGTGGCGCACGAGTTGCGGCGAAGCGCGCAAAAGGCCCGCTGTATAAGGATGCCGCGGGCGCTCGAGCACTTCGCGCGCGGGGCCTTCTTCCACGATGCGTCCTGCATAGGTGACCGCTATGCGATCCGCCACTTGCGCGACGACGCCGAGGTCGTGCGTGATGAAAAGAAGCGCAAGGCCGAGGTCGCGCCGCAGCTTCGCGAGCAATTCGAGAATTTGTTTTTGTACCGTGACGTCAAGCGCGGTGGTCGGCTCATCGGCAATGAGCAGGCGTGGAGCCCTCCCATTGTCTCCGGCGAGCGCCATCGCAATCATGGCGCGCTGGCGCAAGCCGCCCGAGAGCTGGTGCGGATATTGGCGCGCGCGCATCGCAGGTTCCGGCACGGCAGCGCGTTCGAGCGCCGCGAGGACGCAGCGATCGACCTCCTCGCGCGATAGCCCGGCGTGATGCGCGCGAATCGCTTCGGCAATTTGCGCGCCCACGCGCATGACGGGATTGAGCGCCGTCATGGGCTCCTGAAAAATCATGGCGATGTCGCGCCCGCGCACGCCGATCCGTTCGCGTTCGGGCAGAGTGAGCAAATTCGCGCGCGACGCAGCGGCGCCGTTCGCGCTTGCCCCGAGGCCGGAGGGGCCAGAGAACCACACCTCGCCGCCCACGCGCGCGCCCGGCGGCAGCAAACCCATCAGCGCCAGCGCGAGCATCGATTTCCCGCTCCCCGATTCACCGACAAGTCCAAGCGATTCGCCCGCATCGAGCGCAAAGGAAACGTCGTCCACCGGACGAATCCATCCTGCCGGCGTTGGTATCTCGACGGTGAGGCCACGCAGCTCGATCAGTGGGGGCATCGGTACATCATAAGACGGATTGTGCTAAGTGACTGGACTGAAAGGAACGAGGAGCTGGCTTCCGGTAATCTGATCATGCCTCCGAACGAGCGAGGATCATCGGGACGACTGTGACTTCCCGAAACTTGAAGTATGAGGCAGTATCTTGCCGAGCATTTATTTCCACCCACCCCGAGCGAACTTAATGTATAGATAAGGCCAAGCGGATCCGATGCGGCCTGGAAAATATTTCCGAGGAGAAAGCCAAATGCAGATAAAAAATATTGCTTTGAAAGTCGCGGTGCTGAGCGCTGTGATCGCCGTGTTCCCGGTGCTCGCGCAGGAAGTGGAACCGAAGCCCACGTGCAATCACTGTCGGCTGTGTATGTTCCCAAAAGCGAGCTGGACGGCTATAACCAGCGGGCCATCGAGCACAAGCTCGTGGATCAGCAGGTGCGCTCGGTGGATGTCGGCAAAGTTCAGGTCGGCATTGGGAGCATCTACCGCGGGAAGCTGGGACAGGCCACAGGCGCGGAAAACATCGTGGCGGAAGCGGTGGCCGAGCACGAGCAGGTGAGCGAGGTTTACTACGTCATCGAAGGGTCGGCGACGCTTCTGACGGGGCCGGACCTGGTGGACCCGAAGCCGCGGCCGAGCACGCTGAAAACCGTGCGCGAACAGAATGGTCCCGGCTTCAGCGCCGCTTCGATCAAGAATCCGGAAGTGCACGAACTGAAGGCGGGCGACATGATCATCATTCCGGCGGGGACCGGGCACTGGTTCACGAAAATTGACGATCACATCCGCTACGTCATGGTGCGGCTCGATCCGGACAAGATCCTTCCGCTCAAGAGCGAGGCGCAATCTCAAACGTACTTGAAGAGCGCCTATAGCCCCACGCAGGGGAATTTCTGATCCGGAATTCGTAGCGCCGGCGTCTCGCCGGCTTTTTCGCATTGCATGAAGACTAAAAATATTGCCGGCGAGACCCCGGCGCTACGAAAAACTTGCGACCCTCGGTGAATCAAATGCATGATTTTTCGACGACCGGAAACGTCGCGGGGCCTTATGACGACTTGAGCCTCAGGCTGGCCGAGGTGGCTCGGCCGCGGCCTGTGCGGATGAGCCGGCGCGGAAAATCGTCGGCAGTGCTGGTCTTCGCTATTCTGTTCGCCTCCATGGGAATTTTCGTTGCCGGGTTGTCGGCGAAAACGACAGCAGCGGCCGGAAACGCGGGGCCAGCGCAATTTCTGATGTACGCGCTGCCGATCGTCTTCGTTTTGGTGACAGGCCCGGTGATGTTGCGCACGATCACACGGCAGAAGCCTCTTCTGGCCGAGGGAGAAATAGGCACAGGTCGCGTGACGGAACAAAGGTTGGCGCGGCATGGCCCAACCATTCGCTACGAATTCACTACGCCCCTTGGCGAACATTTCTCCCGCGGCGCGGCAGATGGGTCTCACCAGCTTTCCGTGGGAATGAACGTGCCGATTTTTTACGATCCGCAGAAGCCGAAGAAGCAGCTTGCGTTGTGCGCGTCATTCTATGAAGTTGTCCTGCCGGATGACAATGTTACTTTCGGAGCGCGCTAAGCGAAAGCTCTGCCCTGGGCTGGGTGAAGAATCGCCTGGAGATTTCTCTGGGAACGCCAATCGGGAGATTGGCGTTCCCTAGTTTCAACCGAACCATCTGAAAATGCGGGCTAGTGCGCCCCAGCCTGAGCGGCGAGATCCTTGCCTTCCGTGATCACGGCCTGAAACGCGGCGCGGTTGTCCTGGCTTTCTTGAACAAGTTGTTGCAATTTTGCCGAGAAAGCCTTGGCGCGAGGATCGTTCGGGTCCTGAACGTCTTTCATTCCCTCGGCGGTAGCTTCAAGTTGCTTCGCTTTTTGAAGCACGGCGCGGTTCTGGGAAACAAAGGTCTGCTTGGCGGCGAACAATTTTTCTTCCCACTTGGCGCGGCCCGGAAAATTAGATTTGTTGCCATCCAGGGCGTTGCTGACCAGCGTTTCGCGGTCCAGCGAATCGAGACTGTCGATAGCCGATTGCAGTTTTAAGATGCCTTCCGCGGGGGACTGAATCTCGCCGGAATTTCCTGCCGACCCCGGTTGCGCAATCCGCCCTGACCCGCCGCCGAGGGAGAGGCCGCCCGAACCGGAGGGCATGTCATCGTTGGTAATGACCTTCGCTTGCGGCTTGTTGGCTTTGTCCTTTTGCGCTTGTCTCGCCAGGTCACCGAGCGAAGGCGAGTCCTGGCCGCGTCCGGGCGCGCAAAAGACCAGCGCCAGCGCGCACGCTGCGATGAGGCTTAGGCTACGTGGCATGTTGTCCTCCTGGGGACGCGATCCGGGGCTGCGAACAACTGGGGAATGCTCCTTCCATGCTTGCGGATTAAAAGGAAACAAGCTATGGACCGGGAGTACTGGCATGCGGAAAGAGTAATCCGGCGGGGTTTGACGGCTCAGGAGCGGGATGCTGCGCAGGAAGGCAGAATTACTTCAAATGGGCGACGAGCAATATCAGCGTGAAAATCACGACGGGAATCATCAGGAGCATGGTGTAGGACAGGATCCTCTTCAAAAAAGGAAGACGAACGGGCTTTCGCTCTTTGCGCGCCGAGCGGTCGATGACCTCGACGCTTGTCGGGTCTGCCAGCGCGACGGCAAATTCCCGCGCACCCGCAAAACGATTGTCCGGATCGCGCTCCATCGCGCGATACAGAATTTCCTGCATCTGTATGGAGATTTCGGGATTGATCTCGCGCGCGGACGGCGGATCGTTCACCAGCCGGTCGTTCATCACCGCGAACGGATTGGGACCGTTGAATGGCGTTTGCCCGGTCAGCATTTCAAAGAGGATGACACCGAGAGCGTAGACGTCGCTGCGCCCATCATTGTGCTTCCGCTTGATTTGCTCGGGCGAAATATAATCGGGAGTGCCCATGGCGTTTGAGAATTTGGAAAACGTAAGGCGGCGCATGCCTTCGCTGGCGGAGATGCCGAAGTCGATGAGCTTGGTGCTGTCTCCCTCGCCGACCATGATGTTTTCGGGCTTCAGGTCGCGGTGCACGACGCCCAGGTTGTGAATGTAATCGAGGGCTTCACAAACACCGGTCGCGATGCGAGTCGCGCGTTCGACGGAAAGTTTTCCTTCCTTCGACATAATTTCTCGCAAGAAGCGCCCGTCCACCCACTCCATCACGATGCAGAGCTGGTCCATATCGCCGCTGTCGATCGTTTGCACGACTCCCGGATGCTTAAGCTTCTTGCCAATGGCGATTTCGCGCTGGAAGCGGCTATAAAAAACCGGATCGCATTCGAGTTCAGGGTGCGGGATTTTGATCGCAACGAGTTGGCCGGTGCGCAAGTCCGTCGCGCGATAGATGGAGGTCATGCAAGTGCGCACGACGAATGCTTCGATGCGGAAATACTCGAACCGCTCTCCCGGTTGGAGCTGCTCCGTCAACATTTGCCGCACCCTCCACGCGCCCAGCGACACACGGTTGTCTGCAAGCAAAATAACTTTTTGCCTCTAAAGGAAGCATAAACGAATCGTAGAATGCACATAAATAGCTGCAACGCCATTAGAATCAGCTGGTTGGATGTTGACCGATGGAGTGTAACTGCGATGCGATTCATGGAAGGAATGAGGCGACGCTTCCTGATGGAATGATTTCGCTACAAGCGGATTCATTTTCTTGGACCTGAGCCAACATTGCCGCTAAACTTGGCGCAGATGCCGAAGAGCGGCTCTCCCGATTTTGAAATGACCCCGGATCCTCCATCGACCCCTAGCTGGAAAGCGCTTTTTCGCGTTCCGGGTTTCCCCTTTTTCTTCGTGGCAATGCTGGTGTCGCTGTTTGGGACGGGGATGAATTTTGCCGGAGTGACCTGGTACGTTCTGGGCGCGACCCACTCCACGGTAAAGGTCAGCCTGATCGTGATTCTGGTGACGCTGCCGGGGTTGGTCGTGCCTCCGTTCGGCGGAGTGCTTATCGATCGGGTGGACCGGCGCTACTTGGGAATCACCATTGATGCCGCGCGCGCGGTGATCGTTCTGGGGACGGCCGCGCTGGCCTACGCGGGACATCTGGAGATGTGGGAACTGTACTCGATGGTTTTGCTGTTGGGCGTGGGATTCGCGATTTATTGGTCCACCACCAATGCGCTGATTCAGGAGCTCGTGCCGCAGGAAAAATTGATCACGGCCAACGCCACCGTGCTCATTGCCGTGCAAGGCGGAATGGCGGCGGCGGGCGCGTTGGTCGGATTTACGTACGAACGCGCGGGCCTCGCCGGAATTCTCGGCATCGATGGAACGACCTACCTGATCTCCGCGATTTGCCTGCTGCTGTTGCGGCATGGGTATTACGCGCCGACGGAAGCTAACAACACGAGGCTGACGTCCGCGTCCCCGACGATTGAAGCTCCTCCCGAAATGTCCGAACCCTCGCTGATGCGTACTGAAGCGTTGCTGACTCCGGTTTCCAGCGTGTTCGTGGACATCGCCGAAGGGCTCGCGTATTTGTGGGAACAGCCGCGCGTGCTGGCCCTGGGGATCACTTACTCCTGCATGATGGCCGGCGTAATCAGCGCGAACGTGCTCGTAGTGGCCCTGGCCAAGGATTTGCTCTCGGCGGGGCCTCGCGGATACGGATACATCGGTCTTGGGTGGGCAGGCGGTGCGATCGTGGGCGGCCTCGCCGCCAACACGCTGGCGCGGAAGAAACCGTACGGCGTGCTTGTCGCAGCGCTAACGATCCTTGCTGTGGGCCACACACTATTTCCCTTCGCGAGAGTGCTGGCGGTGGCGGTGGCGATGAATGCCCTGTTCGGGGCGTGCCGCGCGCTGGGCGGGGTCTTAACGCAATCCTCGATCATGACGGCGGTACCCGCGCGGCTCATGGGACGCGCCCAATCGGCGTTCTCGGTGATCGCGACGATTCTTCAGGTGATCATGAGTTACGCGCTCGGGTGGTTCGCGCAGAATTTCAAGCTTTCTCTTGCTTTTCTGTTCCTCGGCGCGATCTACGGCGGCGCGGTCGTGGCGGCGCTGCGCGTGCGCTCGCTGTCTATTGGCGCGGGAAAAACGACCACGGCGGCGGTTTAGTAGCACATGCTTAAAATGCTGCGGAAAAAGGGCCCCACGCTTTTTGTCATGCCGAGCGAAGCGAGGAATGACAAAATAAATTATTTTCTCTGCAGCCTGTTTAGCCTGCGGGGGTTCTCTCGCACGAGCAAAAACAAACCCACAGACTGAGTCTGTGCTACTGAACTGCCATGAGGAGCGGCTCGATGAAAGTATTCATCGCGGGGGCTTCCGGAGTGCTGGGGCGGCGGCTCGTGCGGCAACTCGTGGCGCGAGGACATTCGGTGATCGGGCAAGTGCGCAGCGCGAAAGCGGAAAATGCCGTGAGAGAAGCAGGCGGCGAGCCGCGCCACGCGGATTTATTCGATGCGGAATCCCTTTCCAGGGCGGCGGAAGGTTGCGACACCGTCATCCATGCGGCCACGGCGATACCCACAAAACAGAAGACGACACCCGACGACTGGGCGATGAACGACCGCATTCGCCGCAAAGGCACGCGCTGCCTTACCGAAGCCGCCGCCAAAATCGGCGCGAAGACATACATTCAACAAAGCGTGGTCTGGGTGGCCCGGCCGAAGGATGGATCCGCATTCAATGAGGATTCTCCGGTGGTTGCCGATCCGAGTTATCAATCCGCGATCGACGCGGAAGCGATTGCGCGTGATGCAGGATCGGCGGAAGGGTTTACCACGGCCGTTCTGCGCGGCGGCGCGTTCTATGATTGCGATTCCGCGCACACGCGAATGCTCGCCGATGCGTTGCGGAAACGCGCCATGCCCATCATCGGCCGCGGAGACGCGGAATGGGCCATGGTTCACACCGACGACGCCGTGGGCGCCTATGTGATCGTTGCGGAGGAACCGCGGGATGGCGTGTGGCACGTAGTGGACAATGAACTGATTACCGTGCGCACGCTGCTGGAAACTTCCGCAGCGCGCCTCGGCGCGGCGCGCCCGCGCCGCGTTCCCGTCTGGCTCGCAAGATGGCTTGCAGGCGAGCGCGCCGTGGCGTATTTCACGCAATCGACAAGGACGACGAACGCGCGCCTGCGGCGCGATTTCGGCTGGACGCCGCAGTATCCAACTTACAGGGAAGGTCTCGACCAAGTTGTCGCTGCGTGGAATGCAGAAGCTGCGCGTAAGGCCACCGCCTGAACTGCAGAGATGGCAAATCGACGTAGAACGCGATAGCATTGATTTAATGAGGGGCTCCGATGCTCGTAAAAATTGAGGTCTACAACGACGGCGAATTTTGGTGCGCGCGCGGCATTGGCGAGGACATTTTCACGCAGGGGCAGACTGTAGATGAACTGTACGCCAACATAAAAGAAGCTGTAGCGCTGCATTTCGAGAATGGGTCACGGCCCGCGGACATCGATATCCTGATTGTGTCCGAAATGAAATTGAACCATGCCCCGGCTGCCACAGATTAGCGGCCGCGATCTCATCCGACTGCTGCACTCGTTGGGGTATGAAACTCTGCGACAACGCGGGAGCCACATACGATTAGTCAAAGTGACACAGATTGGCGAACACTATGTCACTGTTCCGGACCACAAAATCTTGGCCAAAGGGACATTGAGCGACATCCTAATGCGCGTAAGTTTGTGGAACGGAATCCCGAAGGAAGAATTGATTGACCGCCTGCGGTGAACAACGAAACATCTAGGATCAAGAAATGAAGAAATATCTCATCGTTATCGAGCGGACAGGCAACGGTTACTCAAGCTATTCACCTGACCTTCCGGGATGCGTGTCCACTGGAAAGTCTCGCGAAGAAGCGGAAAAAAATATGCGCGAAGGGATTGAATTTCACGTTGATGGATTGCGTCAGGAAGGCTATCCGGTCCCCGAACCACAGACGACTTCTTCGTACGTCGAACTTCCCGCTTAATCAAACTTGAATCAAAGATAATCGCGCGAAGAGCCTTCGAGGAAAGCGCGGAGCTTGCGCGAGCGCGACGGGTGGCGCAGCTTGCGGAGAGCCTTGGCTTCGATTTGCCGGATACGCTCGCGGGTGACGGCGAACGACTGGCCGACTTCCTCGAGCGTGTGTTCGGAGCCGTCGTCGAGGCCGAAACGCATCTTGATAACTTTTTCCTCGCGCGGCGTCAGAGTCTTCAGGACGGAGGAGGTTTGTTCCTTCAAATTCAGGTTGATGACCGCGTCGGAAGGCGAAACGACAGCTTTGTCCTCGATGAAATCGCCGAGATGCGAATCTTCTTCTTCGCCGATCGGCGTCTCCAGGGAAATCGGTTCCTGCGCGATTTTCAGAATCTTGCGGACCTTCGCCACGGGAATATCCATGCGCTTGGCGATTTCCTCGGAGGTCGGTTCGCGGCCGAGTTCCTGCACGAGCTGGCGGCTGGTGCGGATCAGCTTGTTGATCGTCTCGATCATGTGCACGGGGATGCGGATGGTGCGGGCCTGGTCGGCGATGGCGCGGGTGATGGCCTGGCGGATCCACCACGTCGCGTACGTCGAAAACTTGTAGCCGCGGCGCCATTCGAATTTGTCCACGGCCTTCATGAGGCCGATGTTGCCTTCCTGAATCAGGTCCAGGAACTGCAATCCGCGATTGGTGTATTTTTTCGCGATCGAAACGACCAGTCGGAGGTTGGCCTCGATCAATTCTTTTTTGGCTTGCTCGGCTTCGGCTTCTCCCCGAAGTATCACCTGAAGCATGCGCTTCAAATCGGTGAGGCCGGTCTCGCTGGTCACTTCGATTTCGCGCAGCTCGGTGCGGCGCGTGCGCAATTCCTTGCGCGCCTCGGCGGCATTGTCGCCCTTGGAGGCATCGGCGCGGCGCTCGAGTTTGCCGGCCTCGCGCTCGAGGGATTGCAGCCGCTCGACGGTGTGGCGGATCTTGTCGATGAGCCGCTTTTTTTCAAACAGGTGGAATTCGATCGAGCGCGCCAGTTGCGACATCTCGATGCGCAGGCGGGAAACGTGATACTTCGCGCGCATGTACGGGCGCTTCTTCGACTTCGTCATCCGCTCGAGCTTCGTGGCTTCCCGCAAGCATTCGTTGTACAGCTTCGCGATTTTGTCGAGGACCTTGAGCGTTTTCTTGGTCTTGTTTTCGATTTTTTCTTCGGTCAGCTCTTCATCGTCGAACTGGACGATTTCCTTGATCGAACGTGTGCCCTTGCGGAGGTCGTCGCCGATCGTCAAGAGTTCCTTCAGAATGATCGGGGAGCGCGTGATCGTTTTGAGGACGAGAAGTTGTCCGCGCTCGATGCGCTTGGCGATGGCCACCTCGCCCTCGCGAGTCAGGAGCGGCACGGTGCCCATTTCGCGCAGGTACATGCGAACCGGGTCGTTCGTCTTTTCGAGCATGCCCGGCGTGAGGTCGAGTTCGCTCGAGTCCTCCGCGACGGGAAGTTCGTCCTTGGATTCGATTTCGGGAGCTTCTGCTACGGTGGGATCGGCGGTCGCGCGGGCGGCCTTTGCCGCGGCCGCGTCTTCGTAAATATCAATTCCGTATTTCTCGAAAGTGGAGAGAAGGTCGTCGATTTCTTCCGAGGAATGGACTTCGGCGGGCAGGATGTCGTTTACTTCGTCATAGAGCAGGTACCCGCGCTCCTTGCCCATGGCAACGAGCTGCCGTACCTGATCGTATTTCTCTTCGATAGCCAGCGCCAAGGAGTCCTCCAAAAATAATGCCAGAAGCAGCCCTTACATCGACGCAGTACAGCAAAACTGGCCCCGAATCCACTATCGGCAAAATCCGCAACCACCGAAACTCAAGTTTCGCAACTCGTGCTCAAAATGACTCCGCATGCGCCTCAGTGATTTGGTTCTTTGCCTTGCAAACGATGCATTCGGCTCCGATGCATCCGGAATTCGCAAGAGAGAGCCCCACACGCATTTAGATGCAACTTGGCATTCATGCGTTACGTTGCCACCGAGACGAAACCGGATCAAGTTATTTATATGGACGCAGGCAAATGCGTCAACTCTTTTGTTTATCGGGTATTAATCAATAGAACCACCGAATCGCGCACGGAAGATCGAAGAAGTCGATTTGCGGAAGCTTTTAGTAGCACAGCCACTCTTGGCTGTGCGGTTTTGTGAGTTGATGGAGGCTCCTTGCCGAACTACGATTGCAAAACCCACACAGCCAAGAGTGGCTGTGCTACTAAAACCTTGTCACAATAGATTTTTTCCGCGAGAGCTAAAGACTTTGGTTAGTGCAGAGATTCATGCGCGGGAGGATCCAAGCGCCGGCGCAACTCTTGCTTGCGCTCCAGAAGACGCCGCAGCTCCCCGCCTGCTCCCGCGCCCGCGGCTGCCGCAAACGTTTCAATCTGTTTCTGGACGCTGGACAATTCCTCTTCCGCCCTGCGGCGGCGCAAGACCGCCAGGCAGCTTTGGGCTTCTTCCCAGGTAGGCGGGGCGGCGGATTCGAATGCGATTTCGAAGAGGAGCCGGCGGTCGCGGTCTTCCAGCGCCAAGGCCAACTCGGCTGCATCCGGGCGGACACCCGTTGCGCAGGCTTCGACAAGTGCTGTTAGGATGCGCTCGCTTTCCAGGCCGCGGTGCAACTCCTCCGTGCGGATTTCCTGTGCGAGCTGCGAACGAAACTCTTCGGCTTCGATCAACATCTGTACCAAGCGCCGCTCGGCCGGTTTTCCCACGCGGCCAACGAGTTCCGGCCGGGCCTTCACTTCGCTGCGGCGCTCGCTCGCTGCTTTGCGCATCGATTCGCGCAGCACCGGCTCCTCGATGCGAAGCTGCTGGGCAATGCGCGTGGCCCACTCCGAGCGCAGGATGCGATCCGGAATGCGCTGCACGTAAGGCATGAGGAAATTCACGGCGCGAAGTTTTCCTTCCGCTGTGGACATGTCCATTTTGCGGGCGCGTGAAATCAGATAGTCGACGTACGGCGGGGCTTCGTTCAGCAATTTCGTGTAGGCTGCGGCGCCTTCGGATCGAATGAAGCTGTCCGGGTCCTTGCCGCCGGGAAGCGCGAGGACGCACACTTCGGCGCCTTGTTCGAGGAGGATCGTCAGCGAGCGCTCGGTGGCGGCCTGCCCTGCCGTGTCCGGATCGTAGTTGACGATGATGCGCCGCGTGAACCGGTTCAGAAGTTTTACTTGCGGTTCGGTGAGGCTGGTGCCGCAGCTGGCGACGACGTTCGAGATTCCCGCGCGCGCCACGGCTATTGCGTCCATGTAGCCCTCGACCAGTACGGCGAAGTCGCTCTGACGCAGCGCTTCCTTCGCGCGATCGAGATGATAAAGAATGTTGCTCTTCGTGTAGATGGGAGTTTCGGGCGAGTTCAGATATTTCGGCAGGTCGTCGCCCAGAGCGCGGCCGCCGAACGCGACAATTTTTCCCGTATCGTTGGCGATGGGGAACATCACGCGGCGGCGGAAACGGTCGAAGAGGCGGCCGTTCTGGTCGCGGCTGAACAGGCCGGAAACTTCGAGCGCCTTCTCCGGATATTTCTGCTTGAACGCGCGCAGCAGAGCTTCTCCGCCCGACGGCGCGAAGCCGATGCCGAAGCGCGCCATCGCCTCGGAGTCCAGCCCGCGGTCGAGCAGATACGCTTTTGCCGCGCGGCCTTCCGGCGTGGCGTTCAACTGCTGCACGAAAAACGCCGCCGCTTCGCGATGCAACTCCACGAGCGAAGTGCGCTGCTGATTTTGCTGGCGCTCCTCGGGCGTGCGTTCCCGCGCGCGCGGAATCGCGATGCCGCATTTTTCCGCGACGGCGCGCACCGAATCCGGAAACGTGATCTTGTCCATCTCCATCACGAACTTGAACACGTCACCGCCCGCGCCGCACCCGAAGCAATGATAAATCTGCTTCACCGGATGCACGGCAAACGATGGCGTCTTTTCGGAATGAAACGGACACAGCCCTGTGAAATTCTGCCCGGACTTTTTCAGGCGGACGTATTCGCCCACCACGCGGACAATGTCCGCCTGCTGCTTCACGCGATCCGCAAATGAGCCCGCTTCCGCCATGTAAGTACGATGGGAACGCTCGGATGCGTATTGTACACGCCGCGGAGCTTCGACGTCGCGCGTGGGTTAACCCGGGAATCGCCATTCTCCCGAATGCCGCGCGGCATTAAAAATAATTCACTTCTATCGGAAGACGCCCGGGCGTATAAGTATTGCCTCCCTGCGGGCGGGACAGAAATTTTAATCAGGAGGATTCCAATGAGCACGCAAGAAAATTTGCAAGTCGTAAAGGATGGATACGCCGCATTCAGCCGAGGCGATATTCCGGGGCTACTGGCGTTAATGGCGGAAGATGTGGAGTGGCAGATTCCCGGCGCGGGATTGCCGCTTGCCGGCACGTATCGCGGGCGCGATGGAGTCGCAAACTTTTTTCAAAAGCTGGCTGCTGACACAGAAATCCTGGATTTCCAGCCCCGTGAATTCGTGGCCGATGGCGACCGCGTTCTCGTGGTCGGCTGGGAGCGCGCGAAAGTGAAAGCTACAAACCGGACCGTTGAGGTCGACTGGATCATGTCGTTCACCGTACGCAACGGGAAGGTCGCGAAATTCCGCGAGTATACCGACACGAAAGCGCTTGCGGATGCCTATGGGGCAGCCGCTCGCGCCGCCGGTTAAACCGGAAATCTCAATTTAGTTGATTATTCTTGCGGGCGAGGTCTTCCGAATTGCCCGATCCGGGACGCTCGAATTCCGTTCTACTACTCGACTGCCACAAATAGGAGGGCTGGGCCTTTTGGCCGTGAATGCCGTCAGTAAGGTTGAGCATTCTATGGGAGAAGGCGAAAACCGAGCCCTGCCTGAATGAAGTGCCTGTCACCTGTCAAGATATGCGTGATGTTCAATTCTTGCGCGACAATCATTATCGTCAAATCCGTGAAGGAAATGTCCGGTTTGTCGCGAAACGCAAGACGCAGGTCAAAGGCTCTTCGAAACCGCGTCTGAGTAATCTCTTCAATCCCGATGAGTGGCGATGTCAGTAACCCGTTTATGAAGCGTGCCGCTTCCTCGAAAGGACGCCGGCGAAAAAGCAAGCTTATCGTCTCGTCCAGAACAAAATTCGTCGTAAAAACATTCCCTGACGACTTGGCAGCCTCGGCATATGTCCTGGTAGCGGCTTGGTGCAATGGATCCCTGGAATCCTCCAGGACGAGCCATCCCCACGAATCGATGAAAAGCTTCACGCGGGATTCTTACCATAGAGTTCTTCATCAATGTTTTGAGAGAGTGTTCCATCGGATCCGATTCCGATCACCTCCAGGAACGGGTCGCGGCGCTCCAAGACCATCTTCAAACGATCGATTGTGTGTTGGTGAAAGACGCCGTTCTTTATGGCGTCTTCAAACAGTTCGACAAATTTGTTTTCGTCAAGAACCAGGTGGACGCGATTATGCTGCCCGTCTTTGTTCTTACAAAATCGGAGAGCTTCCCACGTGGTGCCGTTCGCGTTGAAGAGGTTTCTCTCAATGCGAGCCTCGTTGTGTTCGTCCAAGTTACAAACGCCGACGGCTCTTTGTTCAATCGTGTTCATTTTAGGCATGGCTACTACTCGCTCCTACTGAATTCTAATAGAATCTAGTAGATTCTACTAGATTCTACTGGACATTTCAAGCCATTTGGCCCACATCGTCCAGCCCCCATTATTTCAGTTCAACTAAGGTAATTGCCTGCCCGCCGCGGTCCTCGGCTTCAAAGCGGATCGATTCGACTAGCGGATGTGTCCTCAGGAATTCGGCGAGGCCGCGGCGGAGGGCGCCGGTGCCGTGGCCATGGATGAGGCGCACTTGCGAGGAACCGGCGAGAGCGGCCTGATCGAGGAATTTGTCCACGCGGCGCGTGGCTTCTTCGACGGTGCAGCCGATCAGGTTGATTTCTTGGCCGGCAGGTTCGGTCGAAGGCTGCGTGCGGACGGTGACGCCTCGCGGCAGGGCCCGCTCCGCCGGAGCTTCCTCGCCTACGATCGCGGTAATGTCGGAGAGCGCGACTTTCATTCGCAGCGGGCCGGCTTCGACTTCGGCGCCGTCGTCGTCACTGCGGCGCACCGTCAGCGGGGCGGCCAAGCCGCGCACGCGGACGCGCACGCCGGGAACGAGGTCGCTCTGCGCGACGGGTTTGGCCGATTGCGCGCGCGGCGATTCCCAAGTCGGCTTGCGAATCGGCCAGGTGCGCAACGGTTGCGGCATCGGCTTCTTCGCGGGCGTCGCCGCGCGCTTTCACGAGTTTCCTGTGCGTTTGTTTTTCGAGTTGCGCGCGCAGTTCTCGTTCCTTCACGCCCTCGATGGCGCGCGCAGCTTCCTTTTCGTGTTTCTCGATGGTCTGAGAGAATTGCTGCTCGAGTTCCTTCAGGCGGCTTCGTTGCCGGCTCGGTCCACTCGGTCTGCAAACGCTTTTTTTCTTCGGAGAAATCCTGCGCGGCGCGCGCGGCCTCGCGCTTCAGCGTTTCGAGTTCGTCGCGGCTGCGATGCAGGTAGGCGATCAGCGCGGCGGCTTCGTGCGCTTCGGGCGAAAGCTGCGCGCGCGCCCGGTCAATCACTTGCGCGGGCAGGCCGAGGCGGCGCGCGATGTCGATGCCGCTCGAGCCGCCGGGCACGCCGACCATCAGGCGATAGGTTGGGCGCAGATTCACTTCGTCGAATTCAACTGCGGCGTTGAGGACGCCGGGCGTCGTCGAGGCGTACGTTTTCAGGCGGTCGTGGTGCGTGGTTGCGAGCGTCAGGCAGCCGCGCTCGCGGAATTCGTCGAGCAGGGCGACGGCGAGCGCGGCGCCTTCTTCCGGAGCTGTGCCCGTGCCCAGTTCATCTACCAGCACGAGCGAGCGCGGCGTGGCGGCTTCGAGCATGGCGCGCACGTTGAGGATGTGCGCGGAAAACGTGGAGAGATCGGCGGCGATCGATTGTTCGTCGCCGATGTCCACGAGCACGCGATCGACGAGCGGCAAGCGCGCCGTCTCCGCGGCGACAGGAATGCCGGACTGCGCGGAGAGCACGGCGAGACCCACTGTTTTGAGCGCGACGGTTTTGCCGCCGGTGTTCGGGCCGCTGATGACGAGAACGGTCTTGGTTCCTCCGAGCGCAAGCGTCATCGGGACAACGCTGCGGCCGTGAGCGCGCAGCGTATCGGCGAGCACGGGATGCCGCGCGTCTTTTAGCTCCAGGGAGGGCAGTTCCAGCGAGGGCTGATCAAGCGCATTTTGATCTGGGGAAGACGGCGCACGAGAATTTTCGTTTGTAAATTGGGGCAGCGTGCAATCAAATTCTCGCGCAAAACGCGCGCGCGCGAATATGGAGTCGAGTTCGGCAATCGTCTCAACCGCAAAGCGCAGTGGCCCCAGATTTGCGCGCAGGCGCTCAGTCAACTCGGCGAGGATTCGCGTAATTTCCGCGGCCTCGTCCTCGGCAAGCTGCACGAGCCTGTTGTTGTGCTCGACGGTTTCAAACGGCTCGACGAAAACGGTTTGCCCCGTCGCGCTGGCGGCGTGCACGACGCCTTGCACCTGTCGCCGCTCGGCCGCGCGCACCGGGATGACGAAGCGGTCGTTGCGCAGCGTGACGTAATCTTCGCCAGCGTTGCCGGCGCGAGCGCGTAACATCTGCTCGAGCGTTTTTTGAATCGTCTCGCGCGTGCGGCCCATGCTGGCGCGAATCCGCTTTAGTTCGGGCGAGGCATCGTCGCTGATTTCTCCGTTGGGCAGTACGGCGCGGCGAATGGCCGCCGCGAGCGGGCGAAGGTCAGCAACAGAACTTGCGCGCGCGGAGAGCAGCGGAAATTGCCGGGCGGTAGGGCCGGATTGTGTGCGCGCACTCTCGCGAAAGGTGTCGCGCAGCATGGCAGCCGTGTCCGCGAGCGATGCCGCATCGAGCAGCATGGGCGGCGTGAGCACGGCGACAGGCGCTTCGAGTTCCGCGAGCCATCGCCCTGGATCGGCCAGCGAACCGAATCCCATTTCGCTGCCGTCGACCAGGTAAGAGACAGCCTCGGCGATCAGCGCGAAGGCGGCGTCGAGCGCGGAGCGATCTTGCGAAAACGAAAGAGCGTCCACCGCGCGGCGTCCGGGCGCGCAAGTCGTCTGGCGGCGCAACAGATCGCGCAGCCGGTCAAATTCGAGAATATCCTCCGCGGTACGCGACACGTTTTCCTAATTTTCCCTTTCCATGCGGGGCGCCATTCGCGAGTCGCGCGGCCAAGAACCGCGCGGCTTCGGCGGGAGTGGGCGCCTGGTGCACGAGCGGATCGCTCGACTCGCCCCATCGCGAGGCGTGCCCGCGCTCGACTTCGCGCACGCGATCGAGAATCGGCTGCCAGAAATTACCGAGCACGACGAAGGGTCGCTGCTCCATCGCTTTTTTGTTGAGCATTTCCCAGACGACGGCGAGCTCCACGAGCGTGCCCGTTCCGCCTTTGCAGGCGACATAGCCGTCGCCGAGGCGCACGAGTTCAAACAGGCGCTCTTGCCACGTGGCCACGCGCGTTTCCTCTTCCACCCAGCGATTCGCGCGCGGGCGGAAGAAAGTGGACGTCACGGCGAGGACGCGTCCGCCGGACTCGCGCGCGCCGCGCGAAACGGCTTCCATCACGCCGCCGTAGCCGCCAGTGCAGACGGCAAATCCAGCCGCCGCGAGCGCGCGCCCGAGCTCGAGGGCTTCCGCGTAATCCGCGTGCCCATCCTCGGGACGTGAACTTCCGAACACGGTGATGGTTTTTATTTTCTCTATCATGATGTCATCGCGCTTCAGGGCCTGAAGGCCGCGATAGTCGCCATTTGAATGTCGCGGCTAAAGCCGCGACCCACAAAGATTTCGGAAAGCTCAAGTAGCACAGCCACTCTTGGCTGTGCGATTTTTTCAACTTCCACGAATTCATAAACAACTGACAATCGCAAAACCCGCTCCGGCTCGCTTTTCCTCCACTTCCTATACTTCCTCCATTTCCTTCACTTCCTTTTCTTTGTCTGCGGCGCTGGCTCCAACTCCTCGACCATCGCCACGCAAATCGCATCGATGACTTTGTTCGCGTCTTGGGCATGGAGATTGTTGTTGTTTCCAAGGATCGAAAACAAGAGCCGCTCGCCATGTAGTGTCGTCGCGTAGCCCGAGAGCGTATTGCCATGTCCGATGGTTCCCGTTTTTGCGAAGACGCGCGCGGTCGCGGGCGTATTTTTCATGCGGTCCGAGAGCGTGCCGTCTTCGCCGGCCACGGGGAGGGTGGAACGATACAGCTCGCCCCAGGGCTGCGCGGCGGCATAGCGCAATAATTGCACGACGGCGCGCGGCGTAACCAGATCCTTGCGCGACAGGCCCGAGCCGTCGCTGAGCACGACGTCGCCATCGGCGATGCCCGCGACCAGGAAAAACTGCGCGGCAAATTTCAAGGCGTCATCGTAATCCCTGGCGCCCGTCTTTTCGTGCGCGGCCAGCAGCAGGAGAAGTTCCGCATGAAGGTTCTCGCTGTTCTTGTTCGTCAGGCGAACCTCGTCCGACAGCGGAACGGAAGTGTGCTCGGCGAGAACCGTCCGCGGCGCGGCGGGGTCAACCGCGGGGTCCGCGGCGTGGCGCGCGCGCGGATGGCCGTCGACCTTCACGCCGCGGGCTTCGAGGAGACGCGCGAGCAAACTGGCCGCGTACTCGGCGGGTTCTTCGACGGCAATCGTGAGACGGCGAAGCGGCGCGTCGAGCGGCATCGTGCCGCTGACGTGAATCAGGCGCGAGCCGGGATCGCGCGCCACGGCTAATTTTTCCTCACTGCCGCGCGAGCCGGTAAGAACCGAATTCTCGACGGTGTAGAAATCGGCCGCGAGTCCCGCGTCATACCGGGCGGAATCGCCTTCGTGAGCGCCCGGGCGCAAATCCAGTGTGAACGTATTGTCGTTAACAGCGATCGCGGATACCGCCGCGCCGTAGGACCACAGGATATCGTCAACGAGCCAGCCGCTCGGAAATTGTTCGTGCTGGAACATGCTGTCATCGGCGATCACATCTCCGGTGACTTCCTTCACGCCGCGCGCCGCAACCGCGTCCGCCAATTCGGCGAGAATTTTGTCGGGCGGCCCGTCGCGTTCCTCTTTTTTGTCGAACGGAAATTTCCGGTTGGAGAGATTCGCATCACCACGGCCGATCAGAACGAGGTTGCCGTTCAGCACGCCGTTCGCATCGACCGTGCCGCTCGACGCGACGGTGGTCCTTACGCGGTAGTCCGGGCCGAGCGTGGCGAGCGCCAGAGCGGTGGAAAATAATTTGGCGTTGGAAGCCGGCATGAAATATCCGGCGGCATTGCGCGCATACAAAACTTCGCCCGTCGCCGCGTCAGTAATCAGCACGCCCCACGTTCCCTTGTCCGGCCCCGCGGCGGACAGCGCGGCCTCGGCTCGCTCCCGGAAGCGTTCCACATCCGGGCGAGACGCGGATTTGGTATTTGCCGCCCCGGCGCGCGAACTCGCGGATTTGGGAGGCTGCGATTGCGCTGAGGAGCACGGCGTCCCGGCGCAGACAACCATGCCGAAAACAACGCATCCAATCAGGAGTCCGTGTAATTTTCGGTGCAATGCCATCGATCCGCTCCTGTGGATGGTGCGCGAAGGAAAATCGATTATAGTCCACACGGTCGGCGGAACTGGAAACCAATGTGAATTCCCAAATCTTACCCGCAATTTACAATCCCTTGAATTTCTCGGGAGGCGTCCTCCGGCGCATTGCAGGAAATTGCGGGAAACCCTATTATGTTGATGGCATCCAGCCCGGTTTACGCTGTGCTCCACTTCGAGGAGGATCGAACTCATGAGAAAACCACTTTTGCTTGGGATGATTTTCGCTCTTACTGCCGCTCCCATGCTGGCCGCGCCGCCGGATAACGATAAGGAAACGGATCGGCTGGAAAATTCCGGCATGGTGATGGAAGAAATTATGAATATTCCGGACAATATTCCGCAGGACCTGCTCGACAAGGCGGAATGCGTCGTCGTTTTCCCCTCCGTGCTGAAGGCGGCGTTCATCGTCGGGGGAAGCTATGGCCGCGGCGCGATGGTTTGCCGAAGCGGCGCGCATTTCACCGGTCCCTGGGGCGCGCCCTCGATGGCGGCGCTGGAGGGCGGAAGCCTTGGATTTCAACTGGGCGGGCAGGCGACCGATTTCGTCCTGCTGATCATGAACCCGCGCGGCGCCACGGCGATTTTGACCAGCAAGGTGAAACTCGGCGCGGACATGGCGGCAGCGGCCGGACCAAAAGGACGCGACGCCTCGGCGAACACGGATGCCACGCTGCGCGCGGAAATTCTCTCTTACTCGCGCTCACGCGGACTGTTCGCGGGCATTTCGCTCGAGGGCTCGACCTTGCGGCCCGACAACGAGGCCAACGAGAAGCTATATGGGAAAAAATTGACCGCGACGGAAATTATTCGGAAGGGCGCGGTACCGGTGCCGCCGTCCGGGCAGAAGCTTGTTTCCTTGCTCGAAAAAAAGTCACCCAAAAATCTTTCCGATCCAAATTCACTGAAGTAATTCCGCGCCCGCTTCTATTTGCCGCGTCCTTGCCCGGACGCGGCGACTCGGCGGGCGCTTCTGCGCTTGGAAGGCAGGATTCTGAAAATGCCAACCACAGGACGAAACATTTGGCCTTGCACGATCATGCTATTCTGCGTCGTATGAATCCAAGCGTGGCGCGCATCGATCACATTCAGATCGCGGCGCCTGAAGGATGTGAATCCGCGGCGAGGGATTTCTATGGCTCGGTCCTGGGGATGAAAGAGATCGAGAAGCCGCCAATCTTACGCGCGCGCGGAGGCTGCTGGTTCGAGTGCGGCTCGCAGCAGCTGCACATCGGAGTGGAGCGGGATTTTCGGGCAGCCAAGAAAGCGCACCCGGCCTTCGCGGTCTTCCAGTTGGACGAATTGCGCGAAACGCTGCGCGCTCGGGGTGTGAAGGTTATCGACGATGATAATCTTCCGGGCGCGCGCCGGTCCTACGCCGAAGATCCATGGGGTAACCGGCTCGAATTTATTGAACTCCCTGCGTAGCGTTGCCTTTCGTTCCGCACGGAACTTGCGAAATCCCAGGAGCGCACCGCGCGCCTTTCGCGGAGCAAACACGAGTGGCTGACAAAAAAATCTGTCCGATCTGCAATAAACGCCGCGCCGAACGCTATTGCCCCGCCAAAGGCGAGAAAATCTGCGCGATCGACTGCGGAACCGAGCGCGAAGTGACCATCGACTGCCCCAGCGATTGCGCCTATCTGGTCGCCGCGCACCGTTGGGAGCAAAACCATCCGAAACCCCTCGCCGAAAGCGACATCCCTTTCCCGGACGTCTCCTTCCCCGCCGATCTGATTCACACCCGGCAAGCCATGCTGTCGGGCCTTGGATACACCGTGCTCATCCATGTCGCGGATCAGCGTATTCTCGCCGATTCGGATGTGTTCGCCGCCGTGCAGGCCATGGCGGAGACCCGCCGAACGCTGCTGTCCGGGATCTACTACGAAAAACCGCCGGAGATTCCCGTGGCCGCCGGGCTATATGCCGCGCTCGCGAAATTCATCGAAGAGGAAAAGAAACATGTAGCGGAGCATCCGGAGTTTCCCGCGCTCAAGGACACGGAGATTTTCCACCTCCTGGTTTTCTTTCTCCGTTTCGGGCGGCTGCGCTCCAACGGGCGGCCGCGCACGCGCGCATTCATCGAGTTTTTGAGCTCGCAGTTTCCGAGCGAAGTGGGCGTTTCCAAGGAAGAGCCGCGCATCATCCTGCCGTAGGTAGGACAAGCTTCACAGACAGCGGAAAGAGTAATTTATTTTGTCATTCCGAACGAAGTGAGGAATCTCTCTTTGGTTTAGACTCAGGAAAAGAGAGATTCCTCGGCGCGCAACGCGCCTCGGAATGACAAAATTCTGATTTTTTTCGTAAGTTGTTCAGGCCGCCGGTTCTTCTGTACTGGCGGAAATCAAAACCGACAGGCTTGAAGCCTGTCCTACTTAAGGCCAAGACTCAGTTGCCGTTCGCGTTCCGGCGGACGACCCGGATCGAGAGGGCGGACGCCGAGGCCGTATTTCTTGCGGAGCGCAGCTACTCGTGCGGAAATTTCCCGGCGATAGGTTTCGGGCGCATAGGCCGCGCGGGAAAACCATTCGCGGTACCGCCGCGCGAGCTTGGGAAATTTCGCGTCCAGGAACGGCAGAAATTGTTTTTGCGCCGACGGCATGAGGAATAGCACGCTGGCGGCAAACCACTGCGCGCCGGCATCGCGTGCGGCGCGCGCAAGTGCGTCCAGGTCTTCTTCGCGATCGGTAATGCCCGGCAAGACAGGCATGGCGAACACGCCGGCCGCGATGCCCGCGCGGCGCAGTTCCTGCACGGCATGCATGCGCAGATCGGGACGTGGCGCGCGCGGTTCCAGGATTCGCGCCAGGCGCGTGCGCATGGTGGTGATGCTCAGATTCACGGATATGCTGGAATGCTCGGCGATGCGGCGCAGCAGATCCACATCGCGCAGCACCTGATCGGACTTTGTGGTGATCGAAACGCTTAGCCCTTTGCGCGCGGCCATTTGTTCCAGAATCGCGCGCGTGGCGCCGAATTCGCGCTCCGCCGGCTGGTACGGGTCAGTGGCGGTCCCGATGGCGATGTGCTCGCCCTGCACCTTTTCCATGCCCAAGTCCCGTCCGGCGAGCGGTCCGGCATCCTGCTTGACGTAGATTTTCTTCTCAAAGTCGCGCGCATCCAGCTCCATATATTCGTGCGTGTACCGCGCGTAGCAATACTGGCAGCCGAATTCACAGCCTCGATACGGGTTCATCGTCCAGGAAAAGGGGACGCGGGTCGATTCACAGTGGTTCAAAATTGATTTGACCGGCAGGAGGAAATATTCCGTGCCGCGCTTGGCGTCAGCAAGCGGGGAGGAGAAGGCGAGACGGGCGATGCCGACGCGTTCGGGCGCGGACCCTGGTGGCAGCAGGGTATCCGGCCCGCTGTCCCGTTGGTTGGGGACGTCGGGGAATAAGGTGGGTGTGGGATCGCTCCTTCGGCCATGAAGAGCCTTCCTTCGGAAAGGAAGGTTCTCGGAGGCCGTAGGAATCGAGGTTGCAGTCGCCATGACCCGTCTCGCGAAGCACGGGGGCAGTATTTCGCTTTTTATTCGCTTTGTCAAGAACAATATTCGTATTTTATTCGCCTATTCCGGAGTATCGTTCGGGCCAATTTCGGCCGAAGTACAGGTGACACTTGAGACCGTACCGGGTAGACGGGCGGCAAAAGCCGTGGAATCGAGGGCTATACTCGATACTCTGAAAGGGATTGAAACTTGGCCAAGATCGGCATCCTGATTATCGAAGACGATGAGGCGAACCAGTCGGCCTTGCGCCAAGTGCTGGACTCGGAAGGATGGCAAGTCCGGGTTGTGCCGGTGGTCAACCAGGCCCTCGGAGAGCTCTCCAGCGGTGAATGGTCGCTGGTGATCGTGAACATCGCGATGATCGGGCTGACCAGCCCGGTCTACTTGACGCTCAGGGAATTGGCGCTGGCGCCTGCGGTCGAGGCAGGCAACGTCCGCGCGCGGGTGCTTTTCGTCGTGCCCGAGTCGGCGGCATTGGATGCGCTTCCGATCTTTGAACGGGAACGATTGCCGTACGTCCTGAAGCCATTCCAATTCCATGATCTGCTCGAAAAGGTCAGCGATCT
This sequence comes from uncultured Acidobacteriota bacterium, assembly GCA_963832265.1. GTDB lineage: Bacteria > Acidobacteriota > Terriglobia > Acidiferrales > UBA7541 > Palsa-360. The sequence goes on along the minus strand of CAWHTN010000014.1, from coordinate 63,656 downwards.
CTTGATGGAAGCGGCCGCGCTGGCCAACCCGATTCGTCGCGTGCGCCACGATTCCAACTTGTCCGAGCGCAAACGCAAGGAAGGGCGCGAGGGCCGCGAATCCGGCAATGCCTTCGCCCAACGCAACACCAACATGTTCGCCAAACGCGACGAGTACGTCATGACCGAGGAAGAGATCGCGGAATACGAAAAGTCGGAAAAAGAAGAACGCGAAGGGAAAAAGAAAAAGAAGCCCTCGGAAAACCGCTACTGATCCCCGCCAAGCAGGACTCAATTCCCCGACGATTGTGAATCACCGGCGCCCTGCCCCGGCTGCCAGATTCGCACCGCGCTACGATCTTCGGTGGCGGCCAGCAACTCGGCGGCTGTTTTGCGCAGAACTGGGTGCGGAAATTCGGGAGCGAGTTCGGCCAGGGGAACGAGCACGAAGCGGCGTTCGGCCAGGCGCGGGTGCGGAATCTCCATTCTGGCTTCGCGAATCACGGCTGCTTCGTAGAAAATAATGTCAAGGTCGATGATCCGGGGGCCGCGCAGGATAAGTTTCTCGCTGCCGAGCTTGCGTTCAATCGCTTGCAGTCCTTCCAGCAATCGCCGCGGCTCAAGCGAAGTCTCCGCCTCGACAACGCAATTGAGAAACCAAGGCTGCGCCAGAAAATCGACGGGCTCGGTCTCATAAATGGAAGAGCGGCGCAATACATCGCACGCCAATTTCCGCGAGAGCTTCAATGGCGCGTTCCAGATTCGCGGGCCGATCGCCCAGGTTCGATCCGAGAGATAGATAGATAAGTTTGCCGTCCGCCATACTTGAGAATGAAACCACGGATGCACACGGATTAACACGGATAAAACTTAGGAGCTAAGCACAGCCGCAACACGTCCGCACTGTGCCTTTTTCACGGGTGATCCTTTCCGTACCCAGTTGAAGAGGGTATTATGCGTCGGCAATCGCTAATCACCGCTTCCTTCTTATATGCGCGGCTTAAAGAAAATCGTTGGCCAGACTGCAATCGTTAACCGCCTTGAGGTGCTCAGGAACTTCTTTGTCAGCAAGGGAACTGCACCCGGTCATCTTCTCTTCATTGGCCCCGAAGGTATGGGAAAGCGCACAATTGCACTTGCATTTGCCGAAGAACTGGGTGCTACAGCAAAGGTGGCATTCGCCCGATCGATGGAACGCAAGGGAGACCTGACTGCAATCCTAACGAGTTTAGAATCAAATGAGGTTCTTCTGATTGAAGATGTCTGCCGCTTGCGTCAGCCACTAAAGGAAATCCTCAGCACCTCACTTGAAGAGTTTCGCATCGATCTAATGATTGGACAGGGGGCCAGTGCACGAATTCATGCGTTCAAACTCAATCCGTTTACTTGTATTGGGACATGCTTGAAAGAATCGGATTGTCCCATAGGGTTGAGGAATTTATTTTTCTTGAAACTGTCAATTGAAAGCTACTCCATTCCTGAACTCGCGCAAATCGCCGGACGAATCGCGGCCACCAATGATTTGACTTTCGCTCCGGATGCAATGAGCCTGATCGCAAGGATGAGCAACGGAAATCCGAGGCAGGCGGAGATTCTGGTTCGGCAATTGTCGAAAACGGGTGCAGGCACAATTGCCGAAAAAGATGCTGAAGAAGCTCTTGCAGCGCTGGGCCTCATGAACGTGACAACGGGGGCGCCCATCCAATCGAAGAACCTAAACAGTCTTTCCGGAGTCGAATTCGAAGAATTCATCACCCAATTGCTAAGATTTTATGGGCTTTCAGACCCAAATGACAAAGGCGATTGGCGACGGTGGAATTGTTATCGTTTCGATCCTGGATAAGCCGGTCATCGGTGGGCGGTATCTGTTTCACTTCAAAAGATTAGGCCCTGATTCCCTTGTGGGTGCACCAACGGTTAGGGAGTTCTATGGCGCGGTAACAGCGGACAGAAAAGCCCGCAAGGGAATTCTGATCACGAATTCGGGGTTCAGTGTACAAGCCAAAGGGCTGGCCGGCGCGGTCGGCTCGAGGCTGATTGACGGACAGCAACTTGGGAACCTTCTCGCTGAATATGGCAACCCGTTGGAAGAGAAGGATTAGCCTAATTTCGTACGCATGAATCTAGAGTGGAAGAGCCTGCTGCCTGTGGGGATTTTCGATATTAAAGTTCTGTAGGCTAGGGCTGTGGCGAGGCGGCCGCGCTGCGTGCGGTCGAGCAGGCCGAGCTGCATCAAATAGGGTTCGTAAATCTCCTCGATGGCGTCTTCTTCTTCGCTGATGGAAGCCGCAAGGGTGCTGAGCCCTACTGGGCCGCCGGAATATTTTTGCATAATCGTAAGCATGAGGGTGCGATCGACTTCGTCGAGGCCATGCTCGTCGACGCCCAGCATCTGTAAGGCATCTTTTGCTACCGCGAGAGTGATGTGTCCCTGCGCCCGCACTTGCGCGAAATCGCGCGCGCGGCGCAGCAGGCGGTTGGCAACGCGCGGCGTGCCCCGGCTGCGGCGGGCAAGCTCGAATGCGCCATCGTCATCCACGGCGATTCCCAGGATGGATGCCGAGCGGCTAACAATTTTGACCAGATCTTCCGGCGTATAAAATTCGAGCCGGTGAACGATGCCGAAACGGGAGCGCAGCGGCGCGGTTACGAGGCCCGCGCGAGTGGTCGCGCCGATCAGAGTGAAGCGATTCAAGATCATGGGGTGAATTCTTGCCCCGCGCCCTGCCCGATCACCAGATCGATGCGATAGTCTTCCATCGCGGGGTACAGGACTTCTTCCATTGCGGGAACGAGGCGATGAATTTCATCGAGGAAAAAAACTTCGCGCTGTTCGAGTTCGGATGTGAGGATCGCAGTCAGGTCGCCCTTGCGTTCGAGAAGGGGTCCGGAACTGGTCTTGATGGTCACGCCGAGTTCACTGGCGATGATCTGCGCAAGCGTCGTCTTGCCAAGCCCTGGCGGGCCGTAGAGCAGAACGTGATCGAGCGCCTCGCCGCGGCTGCGCGCCGCCTGGATGGCAATCTCGATATTTTCCTTCACGCGCGACTGGCCGATGTAGTCGGCGAAGCGCTGCGGGCGCACGCTTGCGTCGATGCGCGCGTCTTCATCCAGCGCCGCGCCGTGACGTACGGCGCGTAGGCTTCTCCATTCTCGGCTCACTTCCAGTTCCGAACTCATCCCTAGTGTGCCTCGTGCACTGATCAATCGTTTCATGTGTTCGGATATCGCGCAGCCCTTGCGCTGGCTTGCGCGGGCGCGGTCAATTGTTGCAAGGCGCTGCAAAATCTCAATGTCGGATGCCGTTGTTTCCCGCCCGCTCGACAGCCTGTTCGGCAGCGTGCTGGTCGTAGCCAAGATTGAGCAGCGCGGACACGACATCGCCGGAAATCCGTCGGCGTGACCGGTCTGCGCGCATCCTCTGGAATTTCAATCGCAGCGAGTTTGTCGCGCAGCTCGACGATCATGCGCTCGGCCGTTTTGCGGCCTACGCCGGGAATGCGCGTCAGGCGCGCCAGATCGCCCGAGCGGACCGCGGGAACCAGATCGTCCACGCTCATGCCGGAAAGAATTTTCAGCGCCAGCACCGGCCCCACGCCGGAAGCGGAAATCAGCAGCTCGAACAAATGCTTTTCGCGGGCGCTCAGAAAGCCGTAGAGGGCGATCGCGTCCTCGCGCACCTGCGTGTGGATCAACAGCGTGACGTTAGCATGAAGGTCCCCCAGCGCGTAAAACGTCGAAAGCGGAATGTGCACGAGGTAGCCGACTCCGCCCACGTCCACTAGCACTTGATTAGGCCGTTTATCCCCGAGCGTTCCGCGAAGTTGAGCAATCATCTCGTGTCTACCCGCCCGCGATTATGGCGGCGCGTTGGCAGGGTGTCAACGCAACGGCCTAAGCAAGCGGCGCAAGGCCGAGATGTATCTTGCGACTCCCCAACATGCACTGTCCAATAAGAAACCAAGGGCTCCGCAGTGATTATGCCTTGCGCGCAGCTTCTTCGATAGGTCGCCAGCGAGCCCCAAATAAGGCCGCCGTTGAGAAGAAGATGTGCGATCAAGTTTGCAGAGGTATATGTCGCAATAGTAGCAATGGGAAACGCATTGATTTCAACCACGGTCACAAGGAACCACGACACAACGTAAATAAGAACACCAATTCCAAATCCTGCTCCAACTCCGGGTCCTGGATCATGCTTTTCATAGGGCGAATCAAACGGGGCCGGTGATCGAAACATTCGATTCTCCCAATTGTGCGAGCGGCTCCGCAGCCCGTCTCAGGGGAGCGAGACGCGTTTGTTCGAGCGCGTCGAGGTAAAACAAATTGTAAGTGTCAAATGGAATCAGGCGTCCATCGGGATGCACGATGTGAATACAAGTTTTCTTTACCGAGCGGACGTCGAACGCGAACGCGTCGATGAACTGGATAATCAGAATGCGGAAAACATTTTCGTATGTCAGGCTTGTTGGCGCGTCGAGATGTGGGAGGCAGCAGAGAAGGTCTCTCAGGCTCGCAGCGCCGGACTTCGGTGAGTGCGATGTGGAGAACAACTCGAAGACACCACGCCGCACCGCTTCGTCGTCTTCGAAAACGATGGTGTTGCGACCGCCCTCGATCAAGATTTTGGGATCGATCATCCCGGTCAGCGGAACGACTTTGCCGTCGATCTTCAGGGCATAGGCCATAGCCAAACTATCCGGATGGCATGGGACGGGCAAAATATCCTCGGGCCGGAAAACATGGTTTTGCTCGGTAATTTTTCGGCGCACTTCCGTGAGGGTGAGCCGGTCGGTGGCGGGAGTGAAGCCTTCGAGCCGTCCCGCAGCCTGAACCGGTTGGAAGGTCACGCCGCGGACGCAGGGCTGCCGAAGCGCATATTCCACGATGCGTCCGATTTCTCCGTCGTTCAGGCCTTTTTTCAATGTGACCACCAGTGTGGTCGAAATTCTGTGGCGGTTTAACAGCTCCAGGGCCTGCTCGCGCACGCGGCGCAAATCCGCGCCGCGCAACTCTTCCAAGGGGCCGCGCTCGAGCGAATCCAACTGAAGATAAACCTCGAGATCCGGCATGTAGTCAGCCAGCTGCTCGACGAACGATTCTTCCTGCGCGATCCGCACACCTTCGTGTTGATCATCAGATGCCGGATCGGCCGCGCCTTCGCAAGATCGAGAACTTTGAAGAACTCCGGATGGAGTGTGGGCTCGCCGCCGGAAATCTGCACAACGTCCGGATGGGTCTCGTTTCGCACGACCGCGTCCAGCATGCTTTCGATTTGTTTGAGAGAACGAAACTCCTGCCTCTCGGGGCCGCTTTCGGCGTAACATACTGGGCAGCGCAGATTGCAGGCATCGCAGATTTCCACCAGCGAGAGGCACGAGTGCTGCTCATGGTCGGTGCAAAGTCCGCAGTCATACGGGCAACCCCATCGTACAGGGGTGTTGTATCGAGACGGCATTTCCGGCGGTTTGATAAAGACTTCGCGGCACCTCCGGTAATAGTCCACGTCGTCGGCCAAGAGGATTTTTTCGGGTCCGTGAGCGGGGCAATGCTTCAACAAGAAGACATTCCCATTTTCAAAGACGATTTTTCCTTCCAGCTTGCGGAAACACGTCGAGCAGATCGTCAAGGCAATGTCATAAAAAAGGTAAGGCCGCACGCGTTGTCCCATAACAACACCTCGATCCGTTCATTCGCCGCTTGCAGCTCGAATCACGGCCCACACAACAGTGCAAAACATCATGACCACGCCTGCTACGAAACCAATTGCGAACATAAAAGCAAGCGGATTAGACCCGTTGGCAGTGCCGAGGAACCCCGCGCACGACCCCGCGCTCAAGAGCAAACCGCTGAAAAGGAGGATCAGCACCTGCTTTGTAATCGACGCGCGCTTGGGATCTCGTTTATAAGATATTTCTTTCCTGCCGGAGAGTGCGGCCCCGTTGGGGACGCCGCCACTTCCGTAGGATTAAATCTCGCGTTGACCCTGAGTCCGAACGCGCACCAGCGGAAAATGTCGCGAGAATAAAAAACGAGCATGGCCACGCAGGCCAACTGAATGGAAGAAAGCCCGGCGAAAACGCGCGCGTCGGGCTTGAGGAAGTCGATGGCAAGCCGGAAGGCAAAATAAGAGGTCATGAAAAGTTTGAACAAGTCGCCTTCCCGATACGGTCTGCGCGCCACGTGTTCGATTGCGAAAGCCAAAAAGGTTAAGAAAAGAATTTCGTAGAGCTGAGTCGGATGCCGCGGCCCGTCGCCGAAATTTACGCCCCAAGGTAATGACGTGTGGATGCCAGCGGTGTGATCCTCGAGACCAGTAAGAAAACATCCGATCCGTCCGATTGCGATGCCGATCGTCAATGGAAGAGCAAAAAGATCACCAGTGCGCTGCGTGACTCCTAATTGGTATTTGGTCCATTCAACAGCCGCCAAACCACCAATCAGCGCACCGACAATCGTCTTGCCACCCAGTAGGAAGGCGGGGTTCTGCCAAATCGCGAGGGACAGGCGCGGATCTTCAAACCAATACAGGACCTTGCTAGCTACGGCGGCGCCTGCAACTGCCGCTGCTATCACCCACCAGCGCGTTTCGTAGGCCAGGGAGTCTCCGCGGGACTTTCGAAGATAGAGATAGACTCGAAATCCAATTGCATACGCCAGCGTTTCAAATACCCAATGGGGGTGCACTTGGAACGGGCCGATTCGAAGATAAACGGGAAAAGGCATTTCTTATTCGAGGCACGGTACTCTAACGATAAGAGCTACGTCAACCGAAGTGGCATCAATTCCCACTCTGCCCATTTGATGCGGCCCGTCGCGAAGGTGGACCGTCTCTTCCTCGCCCAGCCGCAACTGCACCGCACTGGTCGCGTCGTCGGTCATGTTCATCATGCAGCCGCCTGCTCCGCGCCCTTCCAACCAATCGTGAAAACTTCCGTCCATCTGCACCAGTTCCCCAAAGTGCCGCCGCCGCTCTCGCCGCTGCCGATACCCCTTCCGCTTGCGTTGCCGACTCCACAGCCCTTCCTCCAACATCCACCGCCGCAGCGTCTCCGCATCCATCTGCAGACCGTCTTCACTCGCCAAATGCTCCGCCGCCAACGTCGGTCCAAACCGCTCTCCCTCACCCTCTCCATACTTTTCCCGCACCAGCTTCATCACCCGTCGCCGAAACCTCGCCGGCTTGGCTCGCGCACTGGTTCCTCCCGCGCTCCGATGCTTCAGCCCTCTTGCACCTTCTTCCTGATACCGTTTCCACAGCCGCTTCGCCTGCCGGTAACTCACTCCCACCAGGCTCGCCGCATCCACCACCTTCAGCGTTTTGCTTTTCACCCGCGCCAGCACTTCCACTCGTCGCAGTTCCCTCATGCTCATCCCGATTCTCCCCATCCGGCCTCCTTCCGAGGCCGTTCATTAGGGGACATTTCAATCGAGGACAAAAGGGGACATTTTCATCGAGGTACAACACGCAACGCCGGGGCAGGGCCATGCGCGATACGCCATCCAAATTAAACTAAGATTTGATCCGCCTTTATCAGTGTCCATCTGTGTTTATCTGTGGATTCATTTCGCGAAATCACACGTCGCGCAGATCGACCGAATCAATCACCCCGATGACGGCGGAGTCGATGGGAGAGTTGGGACGGCCGACGGCAGTCATGGCGGAGAAGCCTTCCGTTGTGAGCAACACGCGGTCGCCGATGCCCGCGTCCACGGCGTCGAGCGCGAGGACGGGATCGCCGCGATCGGTGCCGTCGAGATGGAGCGGCTGGACGACGAGGATTTTTCGCCCTTCGTGGGAGGGGACTTTCTGCGTGGCAACCACATCGCCGATGACGCGGCCAATCAGCATGCGGTGAAGTGTAGGGTCCAATGCCTAAACTTGAAAGAATAAAATTTGAAATCAGAATTGGGCAAAAGAGGTAGAGCGGAGGCTAGTTCACCGGAATATTCACGGAATCGACGATGCCTACGATGGTGGCTTCGGTGGGTAAATTGGCGGGGAGAAATGGGAAGCTGGCTTCTCTGCCACGGCACCAGTAGATTGTTTCGCCGGTGCCAGCGCCGACTGCGTCGAGGGCGATGACGGGGAGGCCTTTGTCGCGGCCCTGGCGGTCGAGCGGCTGGACGATCAGGAGTTTCTGCCCGATGAGCGCGGGGTCCTTCATGGTGCAGACTACGTTGCCGATGATGCGTCCGAGGAGCATGTTATTTCTTCCTCGCGGCGGCGAGTTCGGCTTCGTGCAGGGCGTCGAGCATCACTTCATCGACGATGCCGACGATCGCGGCGTCCACGGGGCGGTCCTTGCATTCGGCGGCGTTGCGCGCGGAGCTGCCGGTGACGACCAGGACGGTTTCGCGGAATCCGGAATCCACGGTATCGACGGCGATCATGTACCCGGATTCGTCGTCGCCCTGCGGAGAAATCGGTTTCACGACGAGAAGCTTCTTGCCTTCCAGGCGCGCATCCTTGCGCGTCGAAACTACCGTACCGACAATGCGTGCGAGAATCATGGGGCCAGCAACAACCTCATTACTAAAATTGTGTAAAACAATTCACAAGGGACAACGGCGATGACTGAGCGACACGCGTGAAACGATCAGAGACGCGATCACGCAGCGCTCGTCGACACGCCGCCTTGCTGCGAGTCGCGAGCGACCGAGCGAGGCAGTACCGCGCTCCTAGTGTCAGGCGGCGACAGCCGTCTTCCCGATGGGAAGCACGTCCTCGAGCGACTGATGCGGCCGCGCGATGACATGAACGGCCACTAATTCGCCAACGCGCCGTGCAGCGGCGGCGCCGGCATCCGTCGCGGCCTTCACCGCGGCAACGTCGCCGCGGACCATGGCCGTCACGTAGCCCGAACCAATTTTTTCCCAGCCGACGAGCGTGACCTTGGCCGCCTTGACCATCGCGTCCGAGGCCTCAATCATCGCGACCAGGCCGCGGGTCTCGATCATGCCGAGTGCTTCGCCCATGCTTTTTCCTCCGTGTCCGGCCGTCAAATAATTCCGGCCGGCGCGACTACTGAAAAATCCGATGGCCTGAAATTCAATTGCCGATTCGCGTGCTTATCGCAGAGCGCGGTCCTTGCGCACTGCTTCTTCGATCAACGCTTCGAGCTCTTCTCGCGTGACCGAAATGCGTTCCGGCCGCCCTCCGCCGTTCTCCGCGTCGTCGCTCGTCACGGGACAGCCCGGAAGAATCGTGGACGCGGTCGTCGTGCCGTAGCGGGCGCGCGCGACGAGCAATTTTTCCACATCGCGCCCAGAAAGCAAGACTTGTTTCCCCAGCAACTCCGTCATGTAGGACACCTGAGCGAAATGCTCGACGGTTTCCATCCGGAAAAAAGCGGTCAGCAAGTCGGGTCCGCAAGTCACGACGCCATGATTGGCCAGCAGAATCGCGTCGTAATGTTGCACCATCGGCTCGAGCGCATCGGAAAGTTCCTGCGTCCCGGGCGTGCCGTATTGCGCGACCGGGATGCAGCCGAGCGCGATGATCAGTTCGCTGAGCAGCGCTTTATTGAGCGGAATTCCGGCGGCGGCGTGCGCGGTCGCGGTGGGCGGATGCGCGTGGACCACCGCGTGAACATCGGGCCGGCGATTGTAAATCAAATTATGCATCGCCAGTTCGGAGGAAGCTTCGCGGCGTCCGGCGACTTTCCGGCCCCTCAGATCGGTGATCACCAGATCGTCCGGGACCATCATGCCCTTGCTCATGCTTGTCGGAGAGGTCAGAACGCGGCGCGAATCGAGGCGCACGGAAATATTCCCGTCGGTGGAGACAACAAACGCGCGGGAGTGAATCCACCGGCCCACCGTGCAAATGTCGCGGCGGTGTTCGTCCTCGGACTTCACGTTTCCCGGAGAAATAGAATCGGCATTCATCGGTTAGGGACGACGGATTGTAACCTCGCTGCTTTCGCAACTGCCCGGCCAGGACCGGATTTCGAGAAGCCTCCAGGCGGGCGGCGATATAGTACTCCTGTCAGGCATAAATTCCACGTTCCTTCAGCGCAAAAGCGACGCGGTCGATCGCGAGCATGTACGCGGCGACGCGGTTATTCACCTGATGGGTTTCGGCGTAGCGCACCACTTCCTCAAAACTGTGTTCCAGCACTTCCCTCAGGCGGTCGTTCACTTCCTTCTCGGTCCAGAAAAATCCCTGCCGGTCCTGCACCCACTCGAAATAGCTCACCGTGACGCCGCCGGCGTTGGCCAGGATGTCGGGAATCACGAAGATGCCTTTGCGGTCCACGATTTCGTCCGCCAGCGCCGTGCAAGGCCCGTTCGCGCCCTCGCACAGGATGCGGGCCTGCAACCGGTGCGCGTTTTCGGAAGTAATCTGATTTTCCACGGCCGCGGGGATGACCAGCTCGGCCGGCTGGAAGAGGATTTCGCTCGCGCTCATCTTGGCGCCGCCGCCGGGGAAATCCGGAAGCGGCTTGTTCTGGGCATACACCCAATCGATGACCTTCGGAATGTCGAAACCGCTTTCGTTGTACAGCGCTCCGTGAATGTCGGCAACGCCGACAATTTTGTAGCCGGCCTCGTACAGAAGCTTCGCCGACATCGAACCGACGTTGCCAAAGCCTTGCACGATGACGCGCGTGTTCACGCGCAACATGCGAAATTTGGAAATCGCCCTGTCGCAGTTGATGAGCACACCGCGCCCCGTGGCTTCGTGGCGCCCGCGCGATCCGCCGAGATCGATGGGCTTGCCGGTGACGACGGCGGTCTCGGTGTGCCGCACATGCATCGAATAGGTGTCCATGATCCAGGCCATGGTCTGTTCGTTGGTACCGAGATCTGGGGCGGGCACGTCGCGCTCGGGGCCGAACCACTCGATTAACTCAGCGGTATAACGTCGCGTAATGCGCTCCAGCTCGCCGTGAGATAGTTTGCTCGGATCGCAAATCACGCCGCCTTTTGCGCCGCCAAAAGGAATGTTCACCACCGCGCACTTCCAGGTCATCCAGCTTGCCAGCGCGCGAACTTCATCCAGCGTCACGTTCGGCGAAAATCGAATCCCGCCCTTGCCGGGTCCGCGGACGATGGAATGATGCACGCGGTAACCGATGAAGACTTCGAGCCGGCCGGTATCGAGAATCACCGGAATGTAAACGGTGATTTCCTTGTTCGGATATTTCAAGAAGCGGTACAGGCCATCTTCGAGGCCCAGTTTTCGCGCGGCCGCTTCAAAGCGCGCATCGGCCGATTCGTAAACATTGAATTCGTTGTGGACAGCAAGCGTGGCCATAAAAACACTCCTCATCCACCCGGCGGGCCGCATTCGCAACCAGCAGGACATCGCCCACGCACTAACGCCGATCCATCCTCCAAAAAAATTTGGGGTAGTGGACCTGTCGTGGCCAGTATACGAACCAAACCGCGCACGGCGCAAGAAGAGGAATCGAAACATGTGAGCGATGTAGACGGTTCAGCGGGCGGGAGGGCGGCGCTCGACAAATTCCTCGATCAGGAGCTGCGAAATACGAGCCGCGTTATGCCGCACGACGCCGTGCTCCTCGAGCAAATTGTCGAGCAAGCAGCGCACGCCGAGGCGTTGAAGGTCTTGGATATCCACGCGCACCGGTTCGGCGCCGCGCCTGCTATAACGCAGCCCCACTTCCGGAGAGATGCGCTGGTTGCTCGCCACAACCCAGTCGAATAGCTTCCGCCGCGTGTGGCTGTAAATGACGCGCACATGGTCGGCAAGCGAATAACCCTGCGTCTCACCCGGCTGGGTCATCAGATTCGCGACGTAAACCCGCGTCGCGGAGGATTTCTCAATGGCTTCGGCGACGCCCGAAACCAGGAGATTCGGCAGGATACTCGTGTAGAGAGAACCGGGGCCGACCAAAATCAGGTTCGCCTGGTTGATCGCCTCCAGCACTTCGGGAAGCGGGCGGACGCGGCGGGGACGCAGGCTCAGGCGGCGTATTTTTTTTTTGCTTTTTGCTATGCGCGTTTCGCCCAGGACAACTTTCCCGTCCGTCATTACTGCTTCCAATGAAACATTCTCGAGCGTGGTCGGAAAAATTCGTCCTCGGATTGCCAGAACCTCTCCGCTGACGCGGACGGCCTCGGCAAAATCGCCCGTCACGTGGCTGAGCGCCGTGAGGAAAAGATTTCCGAAACTGTGTCCGCGCAAACCGCGGCCCTCGTGGAACCGGTATTGAAACAGGCGCCCGAGCAGGGCTTCATCCTGCGACAGCGCGACCATGCAATTGCGAATGTCACCCGGCGGCAGAACGCGATATTCGCGCCGCAGCCGGCCCGAACTTCCACCGTCGTCGGTGACCGTGACGATCGCGGCGAGATCGCTGATCGGATAACGCTCCGACTCCTGCCGCCGGCGCGCCACATAATGCTTCAGCCCGCGCAGCAGCATCGAAAGCCCGGTGCCGCCGCCGATCGCGACCACACGCACTCCGCCGTGGCCCAGGTCGGGTTTTCGCGCTCTTTTTTTCATCGGGATCGCATCGCTATGGAGCGAGATTGCGGCACAACTGGATTCAAGCGCCGGAGGCTTCGCGTTCGGGGTAGAGCAATTCGGTAAAGCGCGGATCTTCCTGCAGAAACGCGAAGTCTTCGTCGTTGCGCGCGTGGTAGCGATTTTCCGGACGCAACTGAATTGCGACTTTCAAATTTTGCATTGCCGATTCGGCTTCTCCAGTCAGACAATCCAGCGCCGCCATCGCATAGAATACGTAATCGGCTTTGGGCGCCAGCTTGCGCGCGCGCAGCAAATGTTCTCGCGCTTCGTCCCAGCGCCCCAGATTCATCATGGCCACACCCGCTTGGTAGTGCTCTTCTGGTGTGCGCACGGAAGGAGCGGGCTGTTTGGCCATACGTTGCTCAACAATGCGAAGGTGAACCCGCGCTCGGTCCGCCAGCTCCTTACTCGGGCCGACTTCGACCTTTTCGAGCAATTCTTTCGCCTTCACAAATTTTTGTTGGTGGAAGTGCTGAACGGCCAGTTCGTACGTTTTTAATTGCTGTTCGAATTGAGGGTCAACCATCTGGCGAACCGCTTCCGCGTGCGCGGCGACTTTGCTATCTTCCTTGCTTTTCAATATTTTACGGCTTCTGGATGGAGCGCTTGCCCCATGTCTCGCGCGTTTTGTCGGTTTTCCGGTCCTTGCCATTTTGGCGAGTCTAACAGAGGACTCCTCTATCGTCAACGCAACTGCGGGCGTGTGCGGTGGAAGTACATGTTTTGCGCTCTCCTCGAAGCCGCGGATTATTTCTTTGCAGCAGAACCCTTTGGCGGCGCAGAGGAAATCGCGGCGGCCGGAGGTGGCTCAGGAGCCAAGAGCTTTTTTGCCGAGTCCGGAAGCTTATCTGCATTGGCAACGAATAGCGCCATTTGCCACATTTGCGTGTCGTCCAAAATTCCCTTAAAAGTGGGCATTCCGGTCAACCGGATTCCATTTTTTACCTTCCAGTAGCTCACCTGCGGCGGATCGTCCGTTACGCCTTTGCCCTTGAACATCAGCGTCGCGTCGGGAAACATATTGCCTGCGATCGCGGGAGGCGGCTGGTCCGGCAAGCCATGGCAACCGGCGCATTGGTCCTTATAAAGTTTGGCGGCGGCCACATAATTATCTTCACTCGGCTGGATCGGAGGCGCCGGGACATTTGCCTTATCAATATGCGCATCGAGCGAGCGGCTGGCCATCTTCCGCTCCATCAACATCGGCGGATCCGCAACTGCCGCGGGAGCCGTTCCCGAAACGAAGTAATAGTAAAGGCCGCCGGCGAAAACCACGATTCCGAGCAGGACGCCAATCACGAAACCTTTCATATGCGGTATTCTCCTCTATTCGGAATTGAGCACCAGAGTATAGACCAAGCCCTTATTTTTCGGCAGCCAAAACATTTATTCATGGATGAACAATTGGATCGAGGATCACTTGAGCTCAACGAAAAGATGCGATAGAACCTAGCCGGGTTGGATAGAGCCTGTCCCAGGATGGAGGGCATTCCAGCCCGACCCCTGCAAAACCGCACGGTTGGGTTATACCTCGGGAATCATGGCCGGCTGTTGGGACCCATCTAATGCCTGGCGGGGAACATTCCCTGGTTTGAGGATTGGCCTGCTTTCATGCGTGTGCTATAAAAGAGGACCCGGTTCGTCCGGACAACTGTGCCTTTTATCAATTTTCCTGCTCGCGAAATTAATTGCAAGTTGGTGTACTACGGCCCAGGTCTGGGCGGTAAGACTGCCAATCTGCAGTGGATCTATGACCACACAGGAACCGCGCAAAAAGGCAAGATGATCTCCCTGGCGACGGAAACGGACCGGACGCTTTTTTTCGATTTTCTGCCGATCGACCTGGGCACCGTCCGCGGCTTCAAAACGCGAATTCATCTCTATACCGTTCCTGGCCAGGTGTTCTATGAAGCCAGCCGCAAGTTGATCTTGAAGGGCGCCGATGGCGTGGTCTTCGTCGCGGATTCGCAGGAAGAGCGGCTCGACGCAAATCTGGAAACGCTGGAGAATCTTCGCGAGCACCTCAAGGAACACAAGCTCGACTTCAATACGATTCCCTACGTCTTGCAGCTCAATAAACGCGATCTTCCCGGGGTTCTTTCCGTCGAGGAGCTCGCCAAGCAACTGCAAGTCAAAGGCGAACCCATCAACGAGGCCGTCGCCATTACCGGCCATGGTGTGTTTGAAACCCTGCGCGAAGTTGCCAAGCTGGTTCTCGCCGAATTGAAAAAAGGCGGGTAAGTCCTAAGCGCAGGAAAATGCAAACCCTCCGCCCCTTCGAAAGAGCACGAAGGAGCGGCCACGCGGTAGTTCAAAACCATCTCAATGGATTGGCCACCCGCCCTTTTCGTCGCAATCGCCCGCGTATTGGCGTTACAGTAACTGAGCGGGGAACTGTACCGGGGTACAATGGCCGTTCCGGTACGCCGCGGGTATTTTCTTGCGTCTCCGTTTTTCCGCAGCCTTTATAATCGTTTCGTGATTTTCTGAGTTCGCCCAGGACCTGCGACCAGCCATGAGTTCATCGCCGCTAATGACAAGCATGCACGACCCCGATCCCCTGCCGGATTCGAGCCTGCCCGAGTTGCAGGCAAAGCTGCAGAGGCTGGAACACAGGGACTGGTGGCTCTGGAGCATGGCCGTGATCGTCATGCTGCTGCTCACCTTTGCTGTGTTCTCGATGAGCTTTCCGGGACTGGTCAAAGTGGACGACCCGCTCTTTCAAGCCAGCTTGAATCGGGCCGTGCGCGGTCTGATTGGACTCGTTCTGATTTTCAACGCCTACACCATCTATCAACAGATTACGGTGAAGCGGCTGCGGCGCGATTTCTCCAGAAAGATTCAAGAGATGCGGATTTTGCAAGCGCGGGCGGGGGAATTCGAGCGGCTGGCTCTGGTGGATTCCCTGACCGGCCTTTCCAACCGTCGCGTCGCGGAAGGACGCCTTGCGTCGGAGGCGGCGCGTTCCGCGCGTTACGGCCACCCCCTAACCGTGATTTCCTTCGATCTCGACAAGTTCAAGCAAATCAATGATACCTACGGTCATCCCGCAGGAGACCAGGTCCTCAAGCATTTCGCCCACCGCCTCGGCTCCGTGATCCGAAAATCGGACTTGGCCGCGCGCATGGGCGGCGACGAGTTCCTGGTTTTGCTCCCCGAATGCAGCACCAATCGGGTCCAAATGCTTTTGGACCGCCTCCGCCCCATGGAGACCGAATACGCGGGCACGAAAATTCCGATCTGCTTCTCGGCTGGATGGGTGGGATACGAGAATGGCGAAACCACCGACCAGTTTCTGGAGCGCGCCGACCGCACTTTGTATGCGGAAAAGCGCTCGGGAAAAACGCGCGAGAAAGAACCATTACCTGTCGTGTAAATTAAGAAATGACGAGCTAAAAGTCCGCGTCCGATCGCGCCACGCTGCATCACGCCCGTTGTCGAACCACATATGTTCTTGAAGGAGTGTTGCATTTCAATGCACACTCGGCATGCAGTCTTCGCCGGATTGATTTCGGCCATGTTATAAGAACTCGATGTCTCCCCAGATGCGGATCGACGAAATCCTCGAGGCTTTGGAATAATGGAAACCACTGCGGGCCGAAGACGCAGCCAGCGCCTGTTCCTTCAGGTTCGTATCGTCGTGGAAGGGACGCTGGCCAATAAATCTCCCTTCAGTGAAGAGACTCACACCATCATCGTGAATGCGCATGGCGCCCTCGTGGAAATGGGCACGTCGCTGGACCAGGGCCAGGTCGTCACCATGCGAAATGTGCGGACGAGCGAGAACATTCAATGCTCGGTAAAGCTGGTCACACGCGCCGCGGCTGGGAAATATAGCACCGCCTTCGAATTCACCAATCCTAATCCTGGCTTCTGGCGCATCAGCTTCCCTCCTGAAGATTGGTCCATCCGGAATCCAGACGCCAAAAGGAACTGATCCTCCAGGAGGCTTCCCGGATTTCAGGCACGCTGAGCCGCTCCCACATACCCGCCGATTTGTATTATCCGAAAGGGTATTTATGCATCCTCTAGCCTGGATTATTCACGATTTCACTGGCAAAAAAAGAAAAGGTGCTCTAAAAGATTGATGAACACTGGGTTTTCGCGAACCCAGCATTCTCTTTCGGAGCACCCCAAGATGACATCTTGTATACCACAGCTTTCGTTTTCCTTCTACCGACACCGATCCATTCGAGCTGATTTTTCTGGTGGCCAGATCACCAGCGATGCCGGCCTGCTGCCTTTGCGAGCTTTTGATCAGCGGCATGGACTCACTCGCGGCTTGGCAGAGTGCGTCTGTGATGATCGCGACGATTCGCGTGTGAGTCACCCTGGATTGTCGCTGTTGCGCCAGCGCCTCTACCAGATCATCGCTGGCTACGAGGACGCCAACGATGCGGATCGCTTACGTCACGATCCGGCATTTCAGATTCTTGCCGATCAGACGCTCGGTGAACCTCTCGGATCACAGCCAACTCTCAGCCGCTGGGAGAACTCACCCTCCCCGCGCGATCTTCTCAAGCTGCAAGATGCTCTGCTCGATTGGTTTGTGAAGATCTGCGGAGCACAGGTTCGCAAGCGGGGAGAGATCCTGCTGGATGTTGATTCCACCGACGATCCAACGTACGGGCAACAGCAGCTCAGTTTTTTCAATGGTGGCTATGACCAGCACATGTATCATCCTTTGCTGGTCTTTGAGCGTCACACCGGTTGTTTGTTGGCCGCCCGATTGCGGGCGGGCGCGGTCTCTAGTCACGCCCGCATCATCCCCCTGCTGTTACGCATTGTCCCGCGACTCCAGAAAGAGTTTCCCAAGGCCCGCATCAAACTGCGCGCTGACGCCGGGTTTGCTCTGCCACTGCTTTATGAATTCTGCGAGTTTTTCGGCATCCAGTACGCCATCGGCATAGCTGCCAACTCACGGTTGCAAGAGAAAGCGCAGCGGCTGCAGCGTCGTCTCGCGAGACGGTATCGTCGCACCGGCAACCCGCAGCGCTCCTTTTCCAGCTTTCTGTATCGCGCTCACAGCGGGTCTCATCAGCGGCGCATCTGCTACAAGGCTGAACACACCGAATCTGGAACCAACGTGCGCTTTCTGGTCACCAACTTGAAAGGCCGCAGCCATTCCATTTTTTCCTTCTATAACGATCGCGGGGAATGTGAGAACCGCATTGAAGAATTCAAGAATGGTTTCGCCGCTGACCGCTTGAGCTGCCACCGCTTCCGAGCCAATGCGTTCCGCCTGTTGCTGCACAGTTTCGCCTACAATCTCGTCAATCTGTTTCGTTTGCAACTACCTTTGTCGATGCGCTCCGCACAAATCGAAACGCTGCGCATTCAGCTGTTCAAGATTGGCGCGCGCATCCGCGAAACAGCTCGTTGCATCCGCATTCACCTGGCCAGCGGCTGGCCTTTTCAGAATCTCTTTCAAGCCGTCTGCAACTCCTCTTAGATGGTCTCGCCTGTTCGACAACACACTCTCGGATGCGCCAGGCGGAGCTATCTCGAAAAACGCTTCATAAGGTCAAAAGAGCAGCCGCGCAAACTTCTTTGAGAGTCGACGACAGGCCGCCATCCTTTCCTCCCTCACCAATCCGTTTTCTGCGCTACGATTCTCGCCTCTCATGAATTAACCAGGCTAGGGGTTTGCGCCCCCATAGGCCGGCGAATCGGGGAGGCACAAAAAAAGGGAGGTGATAACCAGATTGGTCATCACCTCCCGGGGTGGGGTGGGGTGTTGCTGGGTAAACTCAATAAATGAAAGCCGATAATTGCCTTTGAGAATTCGTGAAATACAACTCGTACAAAAAACAACCATCAAATCTGGTTCAGGAAATATCACATGCCGCAGAACGTGTCAACAACGAAATTCGCCGTGTCATACCTCTTTTAAAATGTCCCCATCCTTACCTCGTTAGAAATGTCCCCTTTTTGTGGTTTTGCATTTGCTTCTTCTTGCTTTGTTCTGTTTCGGGTTGCGGCCGGAGCGGAACCCTGCGCCGCGCCTTGTGCGGCGCGTTTAGGGTGTAGCGCAGGCCGCAACCCGAAACTGCCGCGATGCTCCCACCTCGGCTGACACTCGCGGCCCCGCACTCAAGATCTCTTTCCACGGCAGCTTCTGTCCGCGATATTCGATCTCCACCGTTCCGTCCTGCTACTCACAGACCACCACCTTGCCTTGCGCCGGTGCCCACTTCCGGCTCTGCGCCTGCACCTGAAAAAACCGATTGTCATAGCGCACCACCCAATCGTTCCCGATCACCCGCTCCGTCTCCAGCCGGAACACTTCCCGCAGCTCCGCCACGCTCGGCACCCGCCGATGATAATCTTCCGCCTCCGCTGCCGCCTGCCGAAACCGTCCGTTGTGCTCCGGCAGATATTCCTGCTGCAAATACGCGTTGGCCGCTTCGTGCGTCCCTAACTTTTTCCGTCTCATCTTCTTGATCAACCGGTCCTGATGCGTGCCGTGATTTCTCTCCACTCGTCCTTTGGCCTGCGGCGATCCCGCCGCGATAATCTTGATCCCCAGCTTCTCGCACATCCTCCCAAATTGCGTCACCGGTTCTTCGCCGCGCAGCTGTTCCCGCGCCGTGGGCGCTCGTTTGACCTGCTCCCCAAAATCCGCACAAAAGTAAGTATGATTCTAGCGAAAAAAGGGGGGAGAGGCATGTCCAAAGGAAAGCACTCAGAAGCGGAGATGATCGCGGCCTTGAAGCAGATGGAGGCGGGGCGCAAGGCGGAGGATGTGGCACGGGAAGTGGGGGTGTCCAAGCACACGATCTACGCTTGGAAAGCAAAGTACGGCGGGATGGAAGTGAGCGAGGCGCAGGAAGTGAAGCAGTTGCGGGAGGAGAACGCTCGATTGAAAAGGCTGGTGGCGGATCTGAGTTTGGACAAGGACGCGTTGCAATCGGTAATCCGAAAAAACGGCTGGAGCTCGCAGTCTTGAAGGCGGCTGTGGGGCAAGTACGCCAGGAGTATGCCTTCAGCCAGCGGCGGGCCTGCGGACTGCTGACGATGGCGGTGTCGAGTTACCGCTACCAGACGAAGCGCAGCGATGAAGGGTTGCGGGAGCGGCTGGTGGAGCTGGCGCGGGAGAAGCCGCGGTTCGGGTATCGGCGGCTGCATGTTTTGCTGCGGCGCGGCGGAGAAGATGTGAACCACAAACGAGTGCATCGGGTCTATCGGGAGGCGGGGCTGAGTATTCGGCGCAAGAAACGCAAACACTGCGAGCGAGCCGGGCAGCCGCTACGGGCTTGCAGTGCGGCGAATCAGGAATGGGCGCTGGACTTCGTGCACGACGCGGTGGAAAGCGGGCGAACGATCCGAGTGCTGAGCGTGGTGGACGCCTGCACGCGGGAATGCCTGGCGTTGGAAGTGGACACCAGCTTTGCGAGCCGTCGCGTGACGCGTGTGTTGGAGAGGATCGTGGCGGAACGCGGTGTGCCGCAGGCGATTCGGTGCGATAACGGGCCGGAGTTGACGTGTCGGCATTTCCTGGCCTGGTGCATCGAGCGGAAAATCGAGTTGGTGCACATCCAACCGGGACGGCCGATGCAGAACGGACGGGTGGAAAGTTTTAACGGACGTCTGCGAGAAGAATGTTTGCAGGTGAGCTGGTTTGGAAACTTGTTCGAGGCGCGGGAGAGGATTGCGGCGTGGCAGCGGGAATACAACGAAGAGCGGCCGCACAGCAGTCTGGGATACCGGACGCCGGAGGAATTCGCGCGCGAAGTCGGCGGGGAAAAGAGCTGTGGAAAAGGCGCTACGTGGAAAAGTAAAAGCCACTTTTCCACTGCGCTTGGAAATCCCGCAAAAGTCGCGGGATTCCCACTTTCCCACAGCCCCGACGGCGACGGGCTCACCACCGTCGAGCAAGCGAACGGTCCGGATGTCGTATCATGAAGTGTGCGGAGTTGGGGGGCAGGTCACGTTTATACAGGTTTTTCCAGTCTACATACAATGACTGCGGCACTCCGTAGTGTTCGATCCACGCCCACAAGATGTTGGCCGCCGCCCAGATCGTCTCTTCCTCGCCCAGCCGCAACTGCACCGCACTGGTCGCGTCGTCGGTCATGTTCATCATGCAGCCGCCTGCTCCGCGCCCTTCCAACCAATCGTGAAAACTTCCGTCCATCTGCACCAGTTCCCCAAAGTGCCGCCGCCGCTCTCGCCGCTGCCGATACCCCTTCCGCTTGCGTTGCCGACTCCACAGCCCTTCCTCCAACATCCACCGCCGCAGCGTCTCCGCATCCATCTGCAGACCGTCTTCACTCGCCAAATGCTCCGCCGCCAACGTCGGTCCAAACCGCTCTCCCTCACCCTCTCCATACTTTTCCCGCACCAGCTTCATCACCCGTCGCCGAAACCTCGCCGGCTTGGCTCGCGCACTGGTTCCTCCCGCGCTCCGATGCTTCAGCCCTCTTGCACCTTCTTCCTGATACCGTTTCCACAGCCGCTTCGCCTGCCGGTAACTCACTCCCACCAGGCTCGCCGCATCCACCACCTTCAGCGTTTTGCTTTTCACCCGCGCCAGCACTTCCACTCGTCGCAGTTCCCTCATGCTCATCCCGATTCTCCCCATCCGGCCTCCTTCCGAGGCCGTTCATTAGGGGACATTTCAATCGAGGACAAAAGGGGACATTTTCATCGAGGTACAACACAACGAAATTCCAACGAAATTCGCTTGGCAGAGCCTGCCGCACTTGAGGGACAGCGGGTCGGTGGCGTATCATTCCTTCGCGCCGTCAGGGGACCACGGCGCAAAAACCATGATCACACGCAAAATTGGCGAGGGCGGCCGCTGGCTGCTCGAAAAAATTGTGGATGTGGTCGCCTCGACCGGCATCAACCCGAACCTGCTGACCTTCTTTGGACTCTTGGTGAACTGCTGGGCGGCCTTCCTGTTCGCCATGGGAAAATTCCGTTCCGGGGCCATGGTGATTTTCTTCGCTGCGTTTCTCGATATGCTCGACGGACAAGTGGCGCGCCGCGAGAAGCGCGTGACGGCTTTTGGCGCGTTTTTCGATTCGACGCTGGACCGCTACTCGGACATGGCGCTTTACATGGGCTTGCTGGTGTATTACGCCGTGGCCGAGCGGACCTCCTACGTTGTTCTGTCGGCGGTGGCGACGGCCGGATCGGTCATGGTCAGCTATTCCCGCGCGCGTGCGGAATCCTTGATTCCTCTTTGCAAAGTCGGATTCATGGAGCGCCCCGAGCGCATGGTCCTGTTAATCCTCGGCGGCTTGTTCAATCGCATGGCGCCGGCGCTCTGGGTGATCGCGATCGTCGCGACGCTCACCGTCATCCACCGGATTCTCCACACCTGGCAGGAAACCAAGGCCGGCCGCACGCTGCCCGGCATCCGCCTCTCGCTCTAGCCAGAAACGCAGGCCTTGCTTGTCCGGCGTCGTTCCATCCAGCCGGAATTGACTCCCAGGAGCAATGTAGCTACAATAGAGACGAGGTAGCTACATGAAGACCGTTGGCAGCCGTGAACTCAAGAACCGTTTGGGCCGTTACTTGGGACTAGTCCGCAGAGGCGAAACGATTATTGTCACTGATCGCGGGAAGACCGTCGCGCATATCGTCCCGCCGAGCCCCAAACTGGGAGACGCGGATGGTTTGGATAAAATCCTAAAGCAACTTGAAGCCGAAGGCCACTTGCGTCTCGGAACACGCCCGTTCAAGCGGTTTAAACCTATACAAGTAAAGGGCAAGCCAGTTTCGCAAATGATTCTGGAAGACAGAGTCTGATGCTGTATCTGGATGCCTCTGCTCTCGCCAAGAGGTATTTCACCGAGAAGGGGAGCGCTGTTGTGGCTGCCCGCTTTGAAAGTGGCGAGAGAATTTTCACATCCATACTCAGTTACGCCGAAATTCATTCAGCTATCGCGCGCAAATTCAGGGACAAAATACTTGAGAAGCAGGAATTCATCAGGTTACGAGATGAATTCCAGAACGACTGGCTTTTCAGCCTGAGCAAATTGGATTTGGATCTAAATTCTATGACCGCTCTTCCCGGTCTTGTGGAGACCTATTCCCTTAAGGCCGGGGACGCAATCCACCTCTCCGCTGCCGTTTGGCTCAAAGATAGTCTCCGGGTCGGAAAATGGGGTGGCAAGACCGGAGGAACTGTGGAGTTTGGGGTTGCTGACAATCGATTGGCGAAGGTTGCTCAAGAGTGTGGCTTCCAAGTCTTCAATCCCGAGGACCAGCACTAGGCCACACTCTTGATCTTAGCTTCGGACGCGCTAGCCTCCTCAATCGGGCCCGCGATAATCGCGTGGACGCGGTCGCGCAGCGCCGGAAAATCTCCCTTCCGCAGGTCCTTCGTTTCAATCACGTCGTGCAAGTACACGGTGACCGTTCCCGGCCGGATCAGCCAGCTTGTCTTTTTGTTGAATTCAAATGAACCGACCACGCTGATGGGAATGATGGGCGTGCCGAATTGCAGCGCCATACGAAACACTCCGTCCTTGAATGGCCCCACGCGGCCATCCCGCGTCCTTTGCCCTTCGGGGAATACGGCAAGGCTCACTCCGGAATCGAGCGCCGCGCGAGTCAGCCGCCACATGCGTTTCAAGTCGGAGGGCCGGTTCACGTCCGGCACGGGAACATTGCCGAAGCGTTTCATCATCCAGCCGTACACGGGAATCCGAAAATGAGACTCCAGTTCCAGGCCCCGGAAAAATTGCGGGACCGTCGCGTACAGGAGGAACGGATCGAATAAATTGACGTGATTGATGATAAGAAAGCAGGTGCGCGCCGGGTCGAAGCCGGGCGCGCGCCGCACCACGAGATTCACGCCGGCGAGCCGCATGACCACGCGGCAAAGCCAGCGCTGCGCGCCATCATTTCTGCGCGGATCGATGAGGATGCCGAGCAGAAGGAGGAAAGTGGACACGGGAAAGAAAAACGCCGCGGAGAGCAGCCAATGATACGTGCTCCGCGCAATGGCCCACGCGCGGCGAAGGCCTTGTTCGCTGGGGGCCTCCGTCGCCACAGGCGCGGGAATCGGTTGTTCGCTTTCTACCTTCATACCATCACATCGAGCGCGCCGGGCAGCACTTCCAGCGATTCGGCTTCGAGCGTGAGCACTTCTCCATCGACGACCACGTCGACGGGATTCTTCAACTCGAATTCGATCCGCGCCGCCGTGCGCCTCGAAGCCATTCGATGCCGGATATGCGAGCCGGTAAACAAAGTCGGCAGATTCCGCACCAGGCCCAGGCGGCCGATCGGCCCCCAGTGAACGTATTCAATCGTGCCGCTATCGATCGAGGCTTGCGGCGCGATCATCATTTTACCGCCGGTGTACTTACTATTGCTAAAGGCAACAAACAGGCAGCGCCGGTCGTCGCGCTCGCCGTCCGCGCGAAGCGGAAACGGGCGGCGGCGCAACCGGGCTAGGGAAACCAGCACCCCAACCAGATAGCCGGGCTCGCCCAGAAATTTTAGACGTCGATTGGTCAACGTCGCGACGTCCGCGGCGAAACCCATGTTCAGCGTGTTGATGTAAAAAATGGAGCCGCCCGAGTGGTCCAGGCGAATGACGTCGCAGGGACGCGTACGGCGTTCGAGGATTGCCTTGATTCCAAATTCCGCGAGGGTCGTTCCGTTTTCAACGAAATCTCGAAGAAACGAATTGCCGGTTCCGAGCGGAAGAAATCCCAGCGAGGCGCGGCCTTGCTGTGAATGCGTCCGGAAAAAGTCCGTTGACGATCTCGAAGCTCGTGCCGTCGCCGCCCACGGCAATGAACTTGCGAAAACCGCTCGGCATAAGCCCCGCACGCATGCACGGTAGCTTCTCCGGGAGCGCGCGTTTCGCGCACTTCGAGAGTAAGGCCTGCCGCGCGGAGCCGCTCGAGCGCGCGCGCGGCCAGCTTTCCGCAGCGTCCGCCGCCGGCTGCCGGATTCACGATCGTGAAATAAGCCTCATTCACAAGGAAACCATCGCGCCGCGGTCGAGTTGCTTGCCGATTTGTCCGGCAAGGATGACGCGTCTGATTTTCATCGCGGCATTGCGGGGAAAATCCTGATCCCAGACAACGTAGCCGGAGACGCGCTTGTAATTCAGAAGCTGCGCGTTGCGCCGGGAAAGTTCCTTGATGAGTGTCTCGTTCACAGCGTGTCCGGGCTCGAGACGAAGCACCAGCACGAGCTGCTCGCCCGTCATCGTATGCTGCGGCCAGATGTAGTTCGCCGCGAAGACGCAGAACTCCTTCACCGCAATGCCCTCGAAATTGTTTTCGATGTCTTCGGGATAGATGTTCTTTCCTTCGGCGGTGACGATCATGTTTTTCTTCCGTCCGAAAAGTTGCAAATGGCCCGTCGCGTCGACACGGCCGAGGTCGCCGGTCATGAGCCAGCCATTCACGATGGTTTCCGCCGTCATTTCCGGATCATCGAGATACTCGGACATCACCGTCTTGCTGCGCACAGCCACTTCGCCGATTCCGTCCGCGTCCGGCTCCTCGATGCGAATCTCCATCCCGCGCACGGGTTTGCCAACGGTGTCGGGGCGGAAGGGCCGGAGATCATTCAGTGTGATGGCGGTGCACGCCTCCGTGCAACCGTAGCCGTTGTAAATAGGGATGCCGATATCGTGGAAAAACTCGATCGTGGCCGGCTCGGTAAACGCGCCGCCGACGAGCAGCGCTTGCAGTCCGCCGCCGAAAGCCTTATGGACTTCCTTCAAAAGCACGCGGCTCAGGCCGGGACGCGGCTTCCCGCGCGTGAGCGCGCGATTCAAGCCGATCAGCGCGTCGAGCATTTTCCGCTTGGCCGCCGGAAGCGCGGCAAATTTCTCACGCAAGCCGCGTTGCAGATTTTTCAAAATCAGGGGAACTACGGCCATGTAGGTGATTTTATATTTCGTGAAGGCTTCGCGGATGAATTCCGGCCGCAACGTGCGCAAATGAACGACGGCCCCTCCACCGGTGAACGGCATGAGGAAGCCGCCCATGAAATCGATCGCATGATTGGTGGGGATGATGCTCAAATAGCGCGCGCCGGGCCAGAACGGAAAAACCGGCGTTACCGCGGCGCACTGTTCGAGATAGTTGTCGTGCGTCAGGACGCAGCCCCTCGGGTGGCCTCCCGTACCGGACGAATAGACGATGCAGGCCGTGTCCGTTTGCGCGCGCGGCCGGAATTCGGGCGCGCGCGCTCCGCGAAATCCCTCCCAGCGCGCGCCGCCCGCGAGATCGGCATTTGGCGGCGCTTCGGTCACGAGCACCGTTCGCAGTTTGTGTTCGCGAAACGAGGGCACTTGCGTGATGGCTCGCCACAGTGGGTACTCGACAAAAAGAACATGGGCTTTGGAATGCCCGAGCAATTGAAGATGCTCAGCGGCGGAGAGCTTGTAATCGAGCGGAACAAGAACGCCGCCCGCGAAAAACACGGCGTACGCCGAAATCAGCCACTTGGGCTGATTGGTCATAATGATCGCGGCGCGGTCTCCAGCGGCAAAACCTGATTCTTCAAGGGCTGCCGCCACGGGCTCGGCGGCTTCGCCGAACTGACGGTAAGTGAGGCGGGAGCGTTCGTGATCGCGGTCCGCTTCGATCAGGCAGACTTCCTCGGGCCAGTGTCCGAGCGCATCGCGCAGCGCCGCTCCCAGCGAATCGTATTTCGCCAAATCAAGCATCAAAATTGCCACAGAGGCACACAGACGCAGCGAGAAGCAAGATTATATGAGGAATTCATCGGTGGAATCGTTTTATTCCGATTGTCGCTCAGAGCCTTGCCTGGATGCGTGATGCGAGTGTGTGAAAGTCGCTGACGCCTTGTACTTCGTAATCCGGGAGTTCAACGCCGAAATGATTTTCGAGACGCGTGAGCAGTTCAAGCGCCTGCAAGCTGTCGATCCCGAGCTTCTTGTAGAAATCGTCGCCAGCCTGAAGTTCAGCGCGCGGAAACTTAAAGTGAGTGGCGGCAAGATTTAAGATCTCGTCGGTTGTCTGCTCAATTGTCTTCATCATTGATTCCATTTTACAGGAAGAATGAGTCCGCTGGCTATGGACACGATGGACCCGTGAGGGCAAGTTTCCCGAAATGACGAACATTGCCGCGTGACTAATGTTTTTCCGCGTCAGGGTATGTTGTACGATTGGCGCAATAGTAGAGACCAATAAAGCCGACCCGAAAGGGGAGTATTTGAACTCAAATGCATGACAAAAGCGACGTTCGTTTGCCTGTCGAATTGAGACCAGGTCCGAACACTTCCCTTATGGTTTTCTGGACGGTAGGGCTACCCGCTTTACTCTGGTTCGTAAGCGTCTTGCTGGGGAAGAGAATGCCTATCCAGCTTTTGGAAGCGTGGATGGGTGCGAGTGTATTCATGGTTCTCTATTTAAATAGCAAGAAGATTCGTTTGGACGAAGTCGGGATAAGCCAAGGGTTTTCGGTTTTCCGCATCTTCATACCGTACGAATCAGTTGCAGGGTCTCACAGGGAGGTACGCTCAGGGAAGGGGGCTTCGACGACTGTCCTCGTTATCACGAAAAAGGATTCGGCAAAACGTATAGTCATTTACCTCCGCTCTATCGACCAAATCAAGCTCGCGCATATGATGGTTATATTGGCAAGCAAGGCTCCCCAAGCCCATATCAAGGATGCTCTGTATATTCAATTCAACCCTTGAAAAATTGGATTTGTAGAAAAAAGCGGCCTGCAAGTTCACGGAAGATAAGGATGCGGGCCAGCGTTTTCAACGAACTTGCGCAGACCTTCCATGACGGCTGGCCGCGTGAAGAGTTCGCAGAAAATGTCGATTTCGCAGCGCAGTTCTTCCGCAGGCAGCGGCTTGATGAAGCGCTTCGCGGTGGCGGCAGTCGCGCGATCGAATTTTGTCGTCTGCGCGGCAGTCGCGCGCGCGAGGCGCAGGGCTTCGCCTTCCGCGGCGACCTGGCTCACGAGGCCCACCGAAAGTCCCTTTGTGGCATTGATGCTGCGCCCGGTGAGCAGAAGATCGCGCACCACGGCGTTGCCGATATCGCGCTTCAGCCGCGGAATTCCGCCGAAGCCGGGGATAAGTCCGAGCCGCAATTCCGGAAAGCAGAAAGCGCGCCATCTTGTCCGCGATGATCAGATCGCACGTCGAGCGCCAGCTCGAATCCTCCGCCGAAACATACGCCGTGAACGGCCGCGATGGTCGTAAGCGGCGAAGTGTCCAGCCGGTTGAAGACGGCATGAATTCGTTCCAGGAATGAGCGGACTCCCTTCGCGGCGGAGGGCGCGTCCAGCTTTTGCGCCTGCTCGTACAGTTCGCGCAAGTCCGCGCCGGCAGAGAAGCCCGCTTTCTGCTTGCTGTAAAGAATGAGCGCGCTGGCCTTCGATTCCAGAGCGGAGAGAGAGGAGACGAAGCGCTCCAGATCCTCGAGCATGGCGAGGCCAATTTCGTTCGCCGGAGGGCGATCCAGCGCCAGCTCGACGACACCGTCGGACAGCCGCCACGAGAGCGTTTTTCCTTTGTATTCGTCCATGCGTTCAGCCTTCGGTGATGCGAAACTTCGCCCAGTCCAGAAATCGATCCATCACACGCAATCGATTTTGACTTTGCTGTTTAGGAGGTCCGACCTTTAGGTCGGACAATCCTAGTCGTGCAAAAGTGGCCTTTAGGCCCTGAAGCTTCAGGGGCTATAGTCCGTGAATGTCGGGGCTGAAGCCCCGACCTCCAAAATCATATCTACTCTTGCTTTGCGTACATCCGCTCAATATCCGCCGCAAATCGCGCGGCGATCGTATCGCGCCGCAATTTTCCGTTGGCTGTGAGCAAGCCATTTTCGATGGTAAACAATTCCTGCGCCACGTGGTACCTGCGAATCTTCCGATAGTGCGGCAGCGGAGCATTCACCCGTTCCAATTGTGAATCAATTTCCGCGCCGGAGGCTGCGCCCGTGATGATAGCGGAAAGAAAACTTCGGCCATTCCCGACCAGCATGACGTGCTGCGCGCCGGGGACGGCGCGAAATAATTCCTCCTCGATCGGTTCGGGCGCAATATTGTGTCCGGAATTGAGAATGATGAGATTTTTCAGCCTGCCCGTAATGCGCCAATTTCCGTTCGCATCCACCTCGCCCTGATCGCCGGTGTGGAACCATCCATCGCGCAGCACGGCGGCCGTTTGCTCCGGACGGCGCCAGTAGCCAGGAAAAATATTCGGGCCCCGCACGACGATTTCACTGTTCTCGCCGACTTTCATTTCGATGCCGGGAATCGCGGGGCCGACGCGTCCCGGCTCGACGTGCCGCGGATCGTCCAAGGTGCAGATGCCCGTGGTTTCCGTGAGGCCGTACCCCTGCAGCACGGGGATTCCGAGCATCATGAAAAATAGTTGCGTTTCCCGGGCGAGAGGCGCTGAGCCGCAAATCATCGCGCGAAGATTGGGTCCCAGGCGTTTGCGGATGGAGGGGAAAATCAAAAGGCCGGCCAGTCCCAGCCAGAAAAAGTCCCACGCATGCGGCGCCTTGGCATCCAGCCGATACCAGGCTTCCTGCGCATGGTCGAAAACCTTCTGGATTGTCCCGCCACGCTTCCGAATATTGTCTGTGATGGCCGTACGCATTCGCTCCAGCAGCAATGGGACGTTGAGAAAATAGTTCGGTGCGGCGGAGCGGATTTCATCGGCAAGCTTCGTAAGGTCCATCGAAAACGTAAAGACGCTGGTCCGAGACAGACACGATAGCAACAGAATCCACGACGCGGCGAAGCAGAGCGGTGGGTAATGAAACACGCGATCCGGCACGTCGCGCGGCCCCATCAGTTCATCGAGGCGAGCCTTGGTGCAGGAAAGCATGTGATCGAGATTGCCAACCGTCAGCATCACGCCTTTGGCTTCGCCGGAAGTCCCTGAAGTGTACAGAATGGCGACCGTGTCCTGCGGCGAAAGGACGGAGGGCGAGGGAGCCACGCTTGGTGCGGACGGCTGAGTTGGCGCTGAAAATTTCATCAAACAAAACAAAGCGCGGCGCATCGGGCCACGCCGCCGAGATCGCATCGCGAAGCGCCGCATCGCCGCAACAAATCAAGCCCGGCCCGGCGTCGCGCAGCATCGCGGCCAATTCTCCTGCTGCTTGGCGCGCGTACATCGGAACGGCGATGAGCCCCTCCGCGATGATCGCGAGATCGAGCGCGGCCCATCGGATGCTGTTCGGAGCAACGAGCGCGCAGCGGTCCCCCTTCGCAAGTCCAGAAGCGCGCAAGAATGCGCGCGCGACGGCGATTTGGCCGAGCAAGTCCGAACCCGTAGCGGTTCGATCGCCTCCCGCGCTCGCTTCGGCCAACACCACGCGGCCGGCAGCTCCCTGCAATTTTGAAAAAATATTCTCCAGGAAATTCATGGTGCCTTAAGTAGCACAGGCTTCAGCCTGTGGATTTTCGCGCGGAGTAGAAGAACCCCCACAGGCTGAAGCCTGTGCTACTAAAATCCCACGCGATCTCTCAGGCTAATCTCCGGCTGCGGCGGCAGCCGCGCCTTCATACGCGTTGAGCAGTCTCTCCAAATTAGGGCTAAGCGGCGGCAAATATTCTTCCCAGCCGCGCACGCCCGACCGCACCGGAAATTCCGGGTATTGCTGATGAACCGCGCGCTCCAGGAAGACCCCCATACGGGCCATGATTTTCAAATTGCGAACGACGGAGCGAGCTATTCCGTCCCGCACGGCCTCGGATTCCGCGGCCAGGCGATCCATGACGCCGGCGAGTTTTTCTCCGAGATCCGGATCTTCCACCGTGAGCAGCAAATGTTCGTGGCCGCGCTCGCGAAGCAAGTTGCGAATGCGCTCATCCATCGTGACTCCCGCCGAAGGCACGAGGGCCGGCATCGAAGTGACGATGGCGTGATAACGCGAAGAAACCATCAGGCTAGAACAGCGCAAAATGCTCACGATTTGGTACATGTCAAAATTATCGGCGCTGAACACCGGCGCGCCGCCCAGTTGCGGCGCGAGCTCGTCGCACGCCCTCGTATCCAGCCTTTCCATGGCGACCAGAATCAGAAATACGCGATGCTTGCTGCGAAACGCTTTTATGCCTTGCGCCAGCGCGGCCAGATATTTCTTGTACGCGGCATCCACCGCGGCGCCCGATTTGTGAAAATAAATCGTGCGGTAGTGGCTATCCTTGTACGCGCCGAAGCAGGCGTGCGCCACAAACTTCGGCGTGGATGGCGTCACCGGCCACCAGAATGGGTTGATCGGGCAGACGGTCAGCACCGGAGTCTCGCCGTCCCACCCGGCATCGAGCAATGCCTTGCGGCCGTACTCTGGAGGGTGCGGCTCGAACGTCCATGCCGTGTCCGTGCCGGCTTCGCTCGCCACGCCCAGTTTGCTGAGTACCGCCTGTGATTCCTCATTCCGCGTGATGATCAAGGAACGGCGGCAATAACGGGCGCACATCTTCTCGAGCATCGGGTTCATGTAGCCCGCTTCGGCGCCATAACCAACCGACAATTTATTCTCGGCCGAAGCAATTCCCAGCGCGCCGATGAACATCGTGGTGAGAGCATCCGCGAATTTGCTTTTGAACATCGATCCTTCGCATGCGATCACGCCGTGATGCGGCCTCACTTCGCGGAACAGAAACGGCGGATAGATGTCCGGAAGAAATACCTGCCGCGCATCTCCAAAATAACCGCGGCTCCATTCCAGATTCTGGGACATCACGCTGAGCGCGAGATTTTCCTCGCCCAATACACGCCGAACTTGCCGCAGCATTTCCTCGACGCGAACGTCCGAGCCCGTGTTGCGCGTGCCGTTGTATCCCGCAAAGAGGAGTTTCAGCTTCTCGCCAGGCTGCCAGGGATGTCCCGCGCCAAACTTCCAAAGCGCGCTGGAGAGATCGATGTACGCGCTGGTCCACGCTTCCAGGATGAAGTCCATCATGGGTGAGACCCTCGCGCGGATCCCACGCCGGCCGCCGCAGCGTCTTCGCGAACCAATGCCGCGGACGCAGGCCAAGGCTCGTAAGGATAGGAGAAATGATGATCGCGGCTGAATCGCAGCAGCGGGTAGCAATACTTGGAAAAAGGTTCCGGTGCGCGGCCCATTTCCGCGACGACGCGCGAGTTCTCGAACACCGTGTCCCAAACGAGATACGGCATAAACACTTTCAGCAGGGACGCGCTGCGGCCGACCGTGCCGCGAGAATTCGACAGCCAGTTTACGACGGAAGAAAAATTCCGCTCGAGCCCCGGCCAAAACAACGGCTGCATTTTTCCAGCGGATTCCGCGAGCGCGTGCGTGAGCTGGCCAAACGTTTCGGAACGCGTGCCGGAAGAGAGGTGGTAGATCTCGTGTTCAGGATCGAGTTTTTGATGCAGCGTGACGACGGACTCGGCGACGTAGTCCACCGGGACGATATCGATCCGGTCGGTGGAGCGAAAAGGCAGAACCGGCAAGCCCGCGAGAAATACGAATGCGCGGACCATGTCGAATTGCGTCGTTTCAGGACGGCGGCTGTCGCCGAGCACGATGCTCGGACGAAACACGGTTCGAGAAACATCGGGGAGCAGTTCCCGCACCATGTGCTCGCAGAATTTTTTCGTGCGCGCATAGGGGTCGTAGTCGGAGCGGTTCCAGTCGATGGAAGAATCTTCGGCAACCACTTCGTGGCTGCGGTGGCCCGCGACGGCGACGGTGGAAACCTGGCTGAAGCGGCGCAGGCCGTGCGCGTCTTGCGCGCGGCGAGCGAGTTGCGCGACTTCCAGAGTGCCGCGCAAATTCACGTTGAGGCAGCTTTTTTCGGATTTGCGATTGAGCGAGGCCGCGCAATGAATCACCGACTCGGTCGTGCCGATCAGGTGCGTATATTCAGTCGCGTCCAGACCAAAACGCGGCTCCGTGAGATCTCCGCGAAAAACGGAAATGCGCGTTTCGAGCGCATCGCGGAACTGAGGAAAGTCCAGATGCAATTGCAACGCGTGCCATAGGCGCTCGCTCGCCTCCTGCTCCGTCTTCGCCCGCACCAGCAGGTTCAAGCGGTCCGTGTGGCGCTCCAGCAGAATGGAGGCGACGTGGGCGCCAATGTATCCGGTGGAACCGGTCAGAAAGATGGCCATGGATTAGTTTTGGGTCCCCGCGCCTGACGCCGCCCCAGCATGCGGCAGATCTTCCGGGCGTTCCGTTCCATTGCCGGCGTGCTGCAAGGAAAAAGCGCGGTGCGGACGCACTTCCATCGGGCGGCCTTCGATGAGCGGGTAGACCCACCGGCGCAAGGCCGGGATATGGATGTTAATCCAATAATCCCACCAGTCAACGGCGGAAGGATCGTATCCAAATGCCTCGCGCTCTTCCGGAGGAAGCGCCGCGGAAAGCAACTGCACATTCTGCGCTTCAAAGACCTGCTCGTTATGCAAGATGAACGGCTCGTAGAGCTCGATCAGTTTTTCGACGCGAGCGAGGTCGCGCTCCTGGCGGGCCAGCGGCGGTTTTTTCATCTGCAGCGCGGAAGCGGCGCGATTGATGCCCTGAACGACGGCCTTTTGCGCGGGAACGGAAAATTTCTCGTAGCGCGATTTGGAGACGGGAATCGTGTCGAACTGCATGCGCATCCAGTTCTCCAGACTCTGCTGCGAGCGATAGTGTTTGCGGTGCGCGAGGCCGGTCAATTCGATGGAGCGCCCCATGTCGCACGGATTGCTTGCCGAAGTGGCAAGCTGGTAGATCGCCTCGTGACGCCGCGC
This sequence comes from uncultured Acidobacteriota bacterium, assembly GCA_963832265.1. Classification (GTDB taxonomy): domain Bacteria; phylum Acidobacteriota; class Terriglobia; order Acidiferrales; family UBA7541; genus Palsa-360. The sequence continues at coordinate 30,489 of CAWHTN010000014.1, read as the reverse complement.
AATGATCGCGGCGGCAATCAAGGTCATTCCGCGGCACACCATGTCCACGGGAATCACATCCAGGCATTTGCGCTCGTTGGTCGGCAACTGCCGGAAATAAGTGCCCAGCAGATACGAAAGCGGCGCCGAAGTATTAATGCCTTCGTTCCACCCGCGAAATGGCTGGTCGGTGGAAGTTTCGACGATCGAGGGCCGCACGATGGCAATCGGCAGCCCGGCGCCGTGACGCACGATCATGGATTCGGCGAGCGATTTGGAAAGCGTGTACGTATTGGGCCAGCCGAGGCGGCGCGCGCGCCGAGTTCCCGCGCGAGTGAGTCGATTGCGCAGCCAGCGCATTCGATTTTTGCGGATGAGATTTTCCAGTTCGGGCCCGGCGGGCTCATCGCTGCCGCGATGTTTACCGAGCGCCTGCCGTCGAAGCGCCGCCGTAATCTCCGGACTTTCGGCGCGCGCTTCGGCATGCGCGACCACTTCCCGTAAGGCGTGCAACTCGTGGTCGGCATCGAAATCCGCAACGCCGAGCGGCGTGTAATTTGGCTGCACTTCCTCGACCACCCGGCCGTCCTTCCCTCCCACGACGTAGCAGGTCGAAAGGTGGATCAGCGCGGCGTGATCTGATGCGCGCAGAAATTCAATCAGGTGAAGGACCGGCGCCACATTGCTCGCCAGGGCTTCGCGAAGGTCCGGATTGAAATCCGTCAGGCCGGAACTATTGACGACGAGGTCGAGATTGCGCGCAAGTTGCGCCCGCATCTCCGGGGCAATCCCCAGTCCCGGCTGGCTCACGTCGCCCTCGACGACTTCGACGCGTTCGGAGACAAACTCCGCGAACCGCTCGCCAAGCCGCTCCTGCAGCGGGTCAAATACGGGCGACTCCTCGAAAATTTTCTCAAAGCGCCGTTGCGCGGTCGTCGTGCGCTGGCGGCGGATCAGCAGGTAGATCCTGCCGATCTGCGGGACTTCGTTTAAAAGCTGCGCCAGCCATACCTTGCCGATAAAGCCCGTAACCCCGATCAAAAGGATGTTTTTCCCCGCCAGTGTGCGCCGCACGGAGAGCGGTTCGGATTGTTTCTTCCCGTTGAAGACGACCAGGGCGCGATCGTTCGCCGCCTGGGGTCGCCCCGCCGGCAGAATCGCCTTTTCCAGCCCCTCCGGATGGCCTGTCAGGCCGAGATTCCTCAACAGGCGGTCCGTAGGCACGCGGCCATCGGCGCTCCGCTGGAAGGCCCAGGCTTTGGGGCTCCGCGGCCGAATCACGGGATCGAGCAGGCGGCCGGTGGCGATTCCATTTCTGAATTCGAGCCGGTTCGAAACGAGGCGAGAAACCCCGAGAAACTGCGCCAGAGGCCGCATCACATGGTCCAGTCCCTGGCTGACCAGCACTACATTCTCCGCGCCCTTCTCCGCCACGCAGGCCCGCAGGCGTTCAACGCCCTCCGCCTTCAGTTGCTTCTTCAGAATGTATTCGAAATATTCCTCGCCCAGCGAATCCAGGCGATCGCGCGTAACCCCGGACAAGAGCGTGTGCAGGACGCGCGTGGCAAACACCCGGTGACCCGCATAGAGGAACGGCCGCACCAGCGCCAGCGCCAGAGTTCCCCCCCGGCGGGCCCAGCGCCCTGCGAACGTGTGGGAATTCCATGTGAAGTAGGCCACGGGGCGGACTGCCCCGAGCGCGACCAGGCTCCCTTCCACGCGCCAGAACGTAAGGGCACCAAGGTCCGCCTGCAAAGGAGATGGAGGAATGCTCCCGGGAACGCGGTGGCCGTTAGAACTATTTTGGGCGCTCTGATTACTCAACGGTGAGTTCCACTCCAATGATGTAAAGAAGAATCACCCAGTCTGGCCAGATTGAAACTATCACTCCCGGCCCCTGAATCGCAAGGGTTTGGCAAGTATATTGTGCAAAATGAGAAGCAGGTTGCGGGTAAGCTCATCTGCGGCCGCCAGTTAACCGGAGCGGATGACCAGACAGAAAAGTGGCATGACAACTGGGCTAAACGATTCTGCGCCGGACCTGGCAATCCGTTTCCGTCGGCGCGAAGAAAAGCCCCATTTTCGCACTCCTAGGCGCTCCGGTGGGACGGGCTGAGACTGCGACTTGTCGTCAAAAGTTCATCCCCTGTTCACGGAACTGTTTTCTTCAGGACTTAGTCTCAAAACGTTTTTCTTACCCCCCACGAATTGGAGACGCAAATTTATGAAGAAGGTAACAAGGTTTGTCTTCGCTCTGGCGGTTCTGACCATATCCGGCATGATCGCCGGTCCCGCTTTCGGGCAGACTGCCGTGGCTCCCTACCAATTGACTGTTTTTGCCAAGGCTCCCTCAGGGCTAAGTGCCCCCGACTCCGTTGCCGTGCTTGGCGACCACGTCTTCGTGGGATACGGCGATGGCCACCTGCCCGACGGCTCCGATGGACTGAGTAGCCAAATCGTCGAATACCGGATGGACGGAAGCGTCGTGTACACCTACACGGTGGTCGGCCACAACGACGGACTAAAGTTTGACCCGTCCACCCACCTCCTCTGGGCTGTCCAGAACGAAGATGCCAACGCTAATCTCGTGATCATCAATACCGAGACACATCAACGGAAACTATTTACTTTTGGTCCCACGCTTCACGGAGGCGGCTACGATGACCTCGTTTTCCGCGGCTGCAAGGTCTACATCAGCGCCTCGAACCCCGCGAATAATCCGAATACCGGCCCGGGCATTGTCAGCGCCCGCCTGGAAGGCAATCTGGTTGCCGTCGAGCCCGTCCTCGCTGGCGAAGCGAGCGCCATCGATATCCCCACCGACGCAACGATTAAGCTCAACCTCCAAGACCCCGACTCCATGACGCTTGACCCGCTGGGCAATATCGTCCTGGATAGCCAGGGCGATCAGGAATTGATTATCGTGAGCAACCCCGACTCCGACAATCAGCGCGTATTGCGTTTGCCGTTGAGCTATTTAACTCCCGGCGGGCCGATGTCCGTTGAAACCGATGACACCGCCTTTATCACCTCGACGGAGGGATTTCTTCTCTTCGCGGATAAAGGCCTGAACGCCGTTTATAAGCTAAGCAGAAACGCTTTCTCGCCGGGTACTGCGTTCACAGCCGCCGACGGAGGACCATTTGTCGGAACACTCGATTTCACCACGGGAGTCGTCACGCCGATCGTGACGGGTTTAAAGGGTCCTGGAGGCATGGTGTTCGTCGATACCTCGAATCATGACCAGGGCGATCACCGAGACGATCGCCGGGACAGAGATCGCGATGAGTGCCACGATCGGGACTGGGATTCCCACTAATCCGGATTTTTAAATGGATCAACGAAACAGCGACAGTGTGGGTGGAAACCCGGGACCGCCAATCGGAAGATTGGCGGTCCCGGGCGACCTTCCAAGTTAATTTTTTGCAAAATTCTGCCCGAGAATCGCGTGCGCCACGGTAAAAGCTCTGCAAACTCAATACTTATAGTTCACAAGGAGATGTGCTTTGTTTGAAGTGCCGTCTCCCCACGGTTTTGCCGCGGCGCTGAGGGGCCACGGATTTTTCACCACCAGGTCGAACCATCCCGCTTCTTTCAGCAGGCTTGCATCAAGCGCGACTTGGAGTTCGGTGGGACTCACTACCTTGTAGGGAACGGATACCCCTTTGAAGTAGACCTGCGACCTGCGCACAAAGTTGAATCCCTTGAGAGTGACGTTCAGCGTCCCGCTCTCTTCCGTCACCATGGTGGGACTGATCGTTTCGACTGCCGGTTGCGGAGACTCGACTGGATCGCGGAGCCCCGTGGATGCAACAGGGGCCGGTGTATCCCCTTCTCCCGGCCCTTCTCCGAACACGACCTTCTGATAGGCAGCTGCCCACTGTAAGGCCTCCACGGGAGAATTCGTCCCTGTCCCCATCGGGAAAGCGGATGTATACCAGGGGTGATACCCGAGTTCCACGACCTTGCCGTCAAAAATGACGGTATTCAGATTGCGCAGATTGTCGATGTTCTGCAGCGGGTCTTGATTCACGACGATCACATCCGCCAGCTTGCCCGCCTCCACCGTGCCCAGCTCGTTCTGCTTGTCGATCATCTCAGCCGACCACTTCGTCGCGCCCTGAATAATCTGCATCGGCGTGATACCGGCTTCCACAAAAGTTTCCATCTCGTGAAAGAGATTGTCTCCCGGGACCCGAGTGGCATTGGTATTGGCTCCGGGAACCAGATGCCCTCCGGCGTCAACGAACATTTTGTGGAACCGCAACGTATTCTGAAATCCTTTCATTCTCCGCTCGCGTGCGGGGCCCTGGGCTCCGCGGCTGTAAACCCCCAGTTGGACTGCGACGCTTTCCGGCGGATAGTAAGCGAGAAGGTTCGGATCGCTCAGCGTCTTGCGATCGTCCTCCTCGAAGCGCGCCCAATCCTTGGCATATCCCGGATAGAGAATATTGAAGGTGGGCGTCACCGAAGTCTTATGTTGCACGAGAAGCTGGATCAATTCCTTGGCCTTGGCTTCATCCATATCCGCGTACAGATCCAGTTCGTTGCGGCTTGCACCGGGATTTTTCGTCACGACAGTCCCAATTCCCGCGGAATGCGGCAAGTTGCGCGTACCCAGCATGGCCGCTTCCTTTGGACCAAAAATCGGCCCGTACGCCCTTGTAAAAACCGGTTTGTGTGCCTTGTTGGCCTCGTCGAAAGCCGCCTGATAATATTCCAGCGGCAACGACCCATCCTGCAAAATGACAAAATCGGCGCCGGCCGCAACCGCATCCTTCACGAAGTCTCGAGCATCCTGAACGGATTTCGGCGCTCGCGGCGGAGTCAATGGACTCTCCAGGCCGGTGCTGCCCGGAGCCGCTTTGACCATCCTCGTAATTCCTGTAAACGGCCGCGGACCGCGGATCTTCCCGTGCAAGATGGCATCGCGAAGCGGCACGGCTATTTCTCCGGGATTTGCGACATCGATCGTTGATGTGATGCCGTGGTTCAGCATCATCTCTCCGAAATACCACTGGTAGACGACCTGCGCATCCCATAAACCCGGAAGGATGAATTTGCCATCGGCCTTTATGACCTGGGCATTTGCCGGATAGGCGGCCTGGCCCTTGCGGGATACGCTCATGATCTTGTTCCCCTGGATCACCACGACTGCGTCCTGTACGGGCGCGCCTCCGTTGCCGTCAATCAGGGTTCCTCCCTCAATCACAAGTGCTGGTTGTTGAGCTTGAGCAGCGAGATGGACGGCGATCCCGCAAAGAAGTACAAGAAAAAAACTGACCGACAGATTCGTCATTTTCTTCACGACAACCTCCCCTAGGGACGATCGGCAAACCAAGTAAGTTCGAGTGCTACATCTTCGCGACTACGGGCCGGGCCTCGACGCTTCCTACCATGGATTCAAGAATTGGAAGAATGCCGATCTGTTCGTCCTGATTGTGGACGATTTCGTTTTCCCGGAAACGAGCTGCGCTGCGCCTCACTTCTGTCCGGGTAACAACTTATTTATTTGGCCGGGCTATAGCACCCTACGACAAGTGGTGTCAAGCACCTGGGCTCGTTGGCTGGACAACGCCAAATCGAATCTTCCCTGGCGGAATTTGAAATGTTTGAGTGAGGAGCGGAAAAAGAAGCTGGATTTGTATTTGGGTGAGGACCTGGAATCCGGCGGAGGGGGAGGACCGGCCGGCGCCGCTGCGCGCAAAATCTGGCCGCTTTGTTGTTTGGTTTTTTACAGAGGATTCATATTCGATTCACGGCTCTCAAAGTCCGATAAGTAAAGTGCACTCCCCCGCTGTAGCAAGTACACATCAGTAAAATTTTAAGGAGGATTGGAATGGAAAGTAAGTGGAAAGACAGGCGTTTTGACTGCCGCACTTATTTTGTTCACCATGTCGAACTGTCTACGCTGGACCGAAAGACAGGCCGCGGATCGGCGACGGTCACGGTCGAGTTCGTCATGTTTTGCTGATCAGCATCGACGGAATGCACGCGGTCGACTTCGCAAACTGCGTGGCCTCCAAAACTTGCCCGCATCTGGCCGAACTCGGCGAGACGGGCGTGAACTACACCCGCACCAGTACTTCCCGGCCGTCGGATTCCTTCCCCGGACTGATGGCCCTCGTGACCGGCGGCACACCCAGAACGGTCGGCGCGTTCTACGACGTGGCTTACGATCGCGTTCTGGCGCCGCCCATGACCACTACCGGCAACGGACTTGCCGGCGGGTCCTGCCTTGTGGGCGTCAATAACGGAACGCAGACGGAATATGAAGAAGGCGTTGAAATCGATCAATCCAAGGTCAACGGCGGCGGCCCCTACTCCACCCTGGATGGCGGGGTACTATCCATTGATCCTAACAAGTTGGAGCGCGATCCGTTCAACGGCTGCAAGCCCGTTTACCCCTGGAATTTCGTCCGCACCAATACCATTTACGGCGTGATCCACAAGGCGGGGGGCTACACGGCTTGGTCCGACAAGCACCCCGTCTATGCCGTGGTTTCCGGACCGACCGGAACGAACAGCCCCGACAACGTGGACGACTACTACGCGCCCGAAGTCAACTCTAATAAGATCCCCCTGCCAGGTGTGACCACCGCCGGAACGAAGTTCGACTGTTCTGGATCGCCGCCAGTTCTGACGACTGGACCGACCGATTTTCAATCCATCCAATGCTACGACCAGCTAAAAGTCAACTGCTATCTTGAACGAAATCAACGGCAAGACTCACCTCGGCAAGAGCGATGCTCCCGTCCCGGCCATCTCTGGGATGAACTTCCAGGCGGTCAGCGTCGGGCAGAAGTTGATTGAAAACGGACTCAAAGGGGGTTACACGGACGCCGCGGGTGACCCCACGCCCGCTGGCGAGCGAGATCCAATTCGTGGACGCCGCGATCGGACAGATGGTGGAAGAACTTGAGGATCGTCATCTTCTCCATTCGACCGCTCATTATCATCACCGCCAAGCACGGGCAGTCGCCCATCGATACCAACCGCTTCTTCCCCATCCCCGGACATTCGGGACCCGAACGGCGCGCCGCCGTCCTCGATTCTCGCTACTCCTTCTTCCGCTCTCCGCGACCACCGGCCTAGGGCTGGCGGAGGATGATATCTCTCAGCTCTGGCTGACGGATTCCAACAACACACTGCTGCGGCGGTAGCCCTCCTTGAGGCCAACGGCACGGCCATTGGACTCGGCCAGATCCTTTATGGCGCTTCGCTGGACACGATCTTTAACCCTCCCGGCGTGCCCGATACTCCGGGTCCCTGTTGCCGTCTTCGGGAAGGCGGCGATCCCCGTACGCCCGATATTATCGTGTTGCCGAACGTGGGTGTGGTCTACACCGGAAGCCTCAAAAAGCAATCCGAACATGGCGGCTTCGCCTGGGATGACACTAACGTGATGATTCTGGTATCCAATCCCGAGTTCGAACGCCGAACCATCCACAGCTTTGTGGAGACCACCCAGGTGGCGCCCACGATTCTCAAGTCCCTGGGTCTTGATCCGGACGACCTCGATGCCGTCAGAAAGGAAGGAACCCCGGTCCTGCCGGGCCTGGACTTCGGCGACGACGCAGGGCGTTAGCTAAGGCTCAGTTCTCTCCCACCGCGAGGTGGTTCCCAAGTGAGCGCCCTCAATCAGAGGGCGCTCACTTTTTGTTTACAGGCAGCGGGAAAATTCAGAGCGCTGTCATTCTGAGCGAAGCGAAGAATCTCTCCTTGTTTCTTTTTTTATATTTAAATCGAAGAGAGATTCTTCGCTTCGCTCAGAATGACAAAACAAGACATTTTTTCGGCAGCCTGTTTAGACTGTGCTCGGCTTTCGAAGGTCGTGAGAAAGTCCCTGGCTCGGGAACCAGGCTAGGCGCTGGTGCGCCGGGGTTTATTGGAAGCGCCGGCCATTTCCGCGTGACAGACGCTCGCCGAATTCGACGCAGCCGACTTTGGTCGTCCCCGGCTCCACGGTGTCGGGCGTGCGGATTCCGTTGGCAAACAGGCGGTCCACCGCCGATTCGATCCATTCGGCTTCGCGTTTCAGGCCGAAGCTTTCGCGCAGCATCATCGCGGCCGAAAGAATCATGCCCACCGGATTGGCGACGTCTTTCCCGGCAAGCGTGGGCGCGGAACCGTGAATCGGTTCATAGAGTGATGGCCCCGGCCCGCAGCTCATCGACGGAATCAGGCCGATCGAGCCGGCCAGCGCCGCGCCGAGATCGGTCAGAATATCGCCGAACATGTTTGAAGTAAGGATCACGTCGAACTGCGCGGGAGCGAGCACGAGCTGCATCGCGGCGTTGTCCACGTACAGATGTTCGAGCTTTACGCTCGGATGATTCGCAGCCACGCGCGTCACCGTCCTGCGCCAGAGCTGAGACATCGCCAGCACGTTGGATTTATCGACGGAAGCGAGCCGGCCTTTTCGCGTTTCCGCGCGCGCGAAGGCATATTGGGCGACGCGTTCGATTTCTCCCGTCGTATAGGCGCCGGCGTCGGTGGCGCGCTCACCGCTCGGATCGGCTTCCAGGCGATGTTCGCCGAAATAGACGTCGCCGGCGAGTTCGCGCACGAAATCGATGTGGACATCGCTGGCGCGGTCGACTCGCAGCGGCGAAAGGCCCCGGAGCGGCGCGTGCAAATCGATCGGGCGAAGGTTGATGTACAACCCCAGCGCCTTCCGCAACGCCAGCAACCCGGTTTCGGGGCGCTTGGCGAGCGGCACGGCATCCCACTTGGGTCCGCCGATGGCGCCGAGCAGGATGGCGTCGGCGGCCTTGCAAGCCGCGAGCGTTTCGGCGGGGAGGGGGTCGCCCGTCGCGTCGATGGCGCATCCGCCGAAAGGGAACTCGGCGAAGCTGAACTCGTGGCCGAATTCCGCGGCGCATTCCTTCACCACGCGGACGGCGACGCGCATGATTTCAGGGCCGATGCCGTCGCCCGGCAGGAGGACAATTTTCTTATTTTGAATGGTCATGGTTTTGTCGCGGGCCGGCGCCAACTCTTTCTCCGTTCACTTGCCATGACGCATGAAATCAGCCCAAGGCCAAATAGTATAGTCTGGATCGTTCTTCCTGTCAGTGCGCGGCGTCGTGGCAACGACCCAGCTTGATCATGAAATTGCCCGTTCCGCCCCGAAAAACACGGGACGAAACGGCCGCTACAAAACCGTCCCGCCTTGTTGTTGGTTTTGTAGAGGCCGCCCGTCTTTAGGGCGGGCAGCTTTTGTTTTTTTCTTCCGCCGGACTGCGCAAAATTCGCGCTTGACACGGAGAGCAAGACCATATATTACTAAACCGAATGGTTAAGTATAATCGAGAACTCGACGCCACCTTCCAAGCCCTCGCCGATCCCACGCGCCGCGCCATCGTCTCGGCCCTGGCCCGCGGCCAGGCCTCCGTCACGGAGCTGGCCAGGCCCCACCGGATGAGCCTGCCTGCGGTGATGAAGCATCTCAGGGTGCTGGAGAGAGCCGGCCTCGTCACGCAAAGAAAATTCGGGCGCACCCGCCGCTGCCGGCTCGCCGCCCGTCCTTTGAAGAAAGCCGAAGCATGGATTTCCCGGTACCGCGCGTTCTGGGAAACGCAGTTCGATGCGCTCGATCGATATCTGGCTCAACAGCCGGCGGAGGTTTCGGAATGGCCAAGGAAAAATTATCCCCAGAAACTACGCTGAAGGTGAGACGAACCTTCCAGGCGCCGCGCGAGAGAGTCTTTCGCGCCTGGACCGATCCGATCGAGCTGGGCCGCTGGTTCGCTCCTTCCGAGGAATATTCCACGATCGTGCCCGTGCTGGAATTGCAGGTGGGCGGAAAATATTGCGTGGAGATGCATCACCAGGACGGCAACGTCCATAAGGTGAGCGGAACGTATCGAGAGATCAAGCCGCCCGAAAAAATCGCCTTCACCTGGCGATGGGAGCATGACCCGGATGTGGATGAGTCTCTGGTCACGATCGAGTTTCGCGATTTGGGGCCGTCGACGGAAATCGTTCTCACGCATGAGAATCTGCCGAATGTCGAACAGCGCGATAAACACGAACACGGATGGGAGGGTTGCATCAATCAGCTCGCGAATTATTTGAACATGTAAGCTTCGCTGTTTATGGAAAAAGCACTTTGTTTTGTCATTCCGAGCGAAGCGAGGAATCTCTCTTTGGTTTAAACGCGAGCAAAGAGAGATTTCTCGGCACGCGGCGTGCCTCGGAATGACAGGCTGTTTATCTTTTTCGCCGACTGAAAGTGGACATTGAAGTTCGTGAAAGATTGACCGCAAATCTGACAAACACTAAAGGAGCAACTATGGCAATCGTCGATTCGATTCTGATGGAGCTTGACCAGGAAGCCAAAACCACGCAGCGCGTTCTCGACCGCATCCCGGAGGACAAACTCGCATGGAAGCCTCACGCCAAGTCTTACTCGCTCGGCCAACTCGGGCTGCATATCGCTCGGGGCCAGGGTTTCCTCGCCGATGCGGTCAGCAAAGATTCGTTTGAGATCGGCAATATGTCTCAGCCGGAACCGCAGAATAAAAAGGAAATCCTGGACGCGTTCACGCAAAGCACGGCGCACGCCAAGCAGACCCTGGCCAAGCTGGACGATGCCCGCATCATGTCCATCTGGACGGCAACCAGAAACGGGAAGGTACTCATGTCCACGCCGCGCATTGGTTTTATTCGCGCCGTGGTGATGAACCACTTCTATCACCATCGCGGGCAACTTTCCGTCTATCTCAGATTGCTGGATGTGCCTGTGCCTTCGATCTATGGTCCCAGCGCGGACGAAAACCCGTTCGCGTGATTTGCGTGGTGATTTGTAGGACAGCCACTCTTGGCTGTCCTCCGAGGTCTTGCTTAGCCCAACGAGGACAGCCAAGAGTGGCTGTCCTACAAAACCCGGCAGCTGTCAATCTTCGTAAGAGGAGCGGGTCATGAATGTGATGATCAAAGGCGAGAGCGAAGAATATCGAAAGTTGCGAGATCAATTGCTGGAAGCGGAAATTGCGCTCAAGGACCAAACCGAGCGCGTGGCCGCTCTTCGCAGAAAATTGCCCGGAGGCCCGCTAGTCGAAACCGACTACATATTCCGCGAAGGTCCATCCGATCTTCGCGACGAATCCCCCGCGAATTTCCGGGACGTGCATCTTTCGGAACTTTTCGCTCCCGGCAAGGACAGCCTGATCGTCGATCACATGATGTGGGGCCCGAACGACAAACTTCCTTGCCCCATGTGCAACATGTGGGCCGACGGCTATGCGGGCATCGCGCAGCACCTCAGCAACAAAGTCAATTTCGTGCTGGTCTCCAAAGTGGAAATCGGCCGCCTCAGGGAATGGGGCCGCAGCCGCGGCTGGGACAAGATGCGTCTTCTCTCCAGCCACGACAACACGTTCAACCGCGATTTTTTTGCGGAGGACGAAAAAGGACAACGACCCGCCGTCAGCGTATTTCGCCGCGCTCCCGACGGCAAAATCTATTTCACGTATACGACCGAAATGTCGCGCGCCCCCGGGCACCATCGCGGCATCGATCCGTTCTCCGCGGTCTGGCATCTCTACGATCTCCTCCCGGAAGGGCGCGAGAACTGGTTGCCCAAACATTTTTACGGACCCGATCTGGAGATTTCGTTCGGCGCCGCGCGGCCCAAAAGCAGCCCTGCAGGCTCGTAGTAGCACAGCGACTCTTCGCTGTGTGGTTTTGCAGGTGAATGTGTGTGCAGCTACGCGAACGGGCTTCAACTTGATTTGCGAGCGCAAACCCCACACAGGCCGCCGCGGCGGGCTGTGCTATTTGCGCGCCGGATATTCCTTCGTGAATCCAGTTCGCTCGTTGGTCATCGTGAAGCTGCCGTCAGCTCGCACCGACATCTTGATGTAGTGGCCGTGATCGGTTTCGTTGATGTTGGCGAGAAACTGTTCCGCCGAATTGTGGTCCGCGCCGCCCGCCGCCGAACGATGGATCTGCCAGAAATCCTCGAGCCCGGGCGCTTCATGCACGGTTTGCCAGTATTCGGGCGAACCGCCCTTTCTTTCGCCGTTGTTCATCACCGCGACGCGCGCGCGAATCGCGTCCACGAATTGCGGCGCTCCAGAATGCGGATCTCCGTGCCGCGTGGTGTGAAACACGGTCATGGTCCCGACCAGATTATTCGGGCAAGCAAGCGCGTGCTCCTGATTCCAAGTCAGGTCGCCAAGATCGACGAGCCGGAACCCGCCGTAGCGCACCACGATTCCCACCGATTCAAAATTTTCCGGCGTGGCGTCCTGTTCTTTCAATTTGGCTTCGCGGCAAAACGGATTAGGCGCTCCTGCTCCGGGCGCTCCCGCCATCGGCTCCTTGATCACTTCGCCCGCCGAGGAAACGACCTGCACGTCGAGCCCTTCGACAGGAATCCGGTCACCCGGTTTTGGCACGGTCACGTGCGCGTGCTCGCGAATGGGCAAGTACGACAAGATGGGAGCGTCCCGCCCCGCTTGCATCTCAACCGTATAGGGGCCGTGGTCCACAAAATGGCGAATGGGAATTCGATGTGCGAGTTCCGCCGCATTGCCGGCGTGATCCCCGTGAAAGTGCGTGATCACCACGTAATCGAGCACGCCGACATTCGCCAGCTTCAACACCGCCATAATGCGGTCCGCATCGCGCGTGACTCCCGGGGCGTTCGCTTCCGCTGGCAAGCGCGCCCTGATTGCCCGGAAATCCCGTGTCCACCAGCATCGATTGTCCCGAGGGAGAAACGAACAGCGTGGCCTGCCCGCCTTCCGTGTCCAGGAAATAAATATCCAGCGGCTTCTTCTGTGCCTGCTGTTGTGCGTGGACTACCGAAAACGGAACAAAGAGAACCAGGGACACAAGAAGAGGCAGCTTTTTACGCATGCAAATCCCCCATTAGAACCACAAGTTGGGAGCTATGGAAGACGATTCGCGGTCAATTGTCCAGAGGAAAGTAGCACAGACTTCAGTCTGTGGGTTTTCGTTCCCGGGCTCCACCCGCGCGCGCCAGCCAAGATCAAATGGACCCCCACAGGCTGAAGCCTGTGTCACTAAAACATGCTGCGAACTATTTACTCCGCGCCGACCGGGGTTTCGCTCCCGCGCTTCCGCATCACCTGGTGCGCGATGGCCAGCAAATCGCGATTCGTCACGTTTTTCGACGCATCGGCCAGCGTCACCACGCGCTTGTAGCATTCGTCAAGCTCTTCGCGCGACGGCTGGTAGCCCAGATCGACGAGCGTCGCGCGCAGCGCATTGCGCCCGGAATGTTTGCCGAGCACCAGTTGCCGCTTGGGAACGCCGACCGCTTCCGGAGAGATGATTTCGTAGGTGAGGGGATTCTTGAGGATGCCGTCCTGGTGGATGCCGGCTTCGTGGGCGAACGCGTTCGCGCCTACGATCGCCTTGTTGGGCGCCAGGGGCGCGCCCGTAATTTCTACCAGCAGGCGGCTTGCCGCAAAGAGCTGGTCGAGATGGACATTTGTGTTCACGCCCAGCGTGGCCTGCCGCACGTTCAGCAGCACGACGACTTCTTCCAGAGCGGCATTTCCGGCCCGCTCGCCGATGCCGTTGATGGTCAGCTCGAGCTGGCGCACGCCCGCCTGCACCGCGGCCAGGGTATTGGCGACGCCCAGGCCCAGGTCATCGTGGCAGTGCGCGCTCATCGTCACGCCATCCGCGCCGTCCAGATACTCGATCACGCGGCGGAACATGGCCGCGTACTCCTCGGGCACCGCGTAGCCGACCGTGTCAGGCAGATTGATGATCGTCGCGCCGGCACGAACCGCCCGGCCGACCGCTTCACAAAGAAAACCGATTTCGGTGCGGCTCGCGTCCTCGGCGGAAAATTCGACTTCCGCGCAATGATTGCGCGCGTAGCGCACGTTATTGGAGATAGCTTCGAGCGCCTCTTCGCGCGTCAGGCGCAGCTTGTGATGCAGGTGCAGGTCCGACGTCGCGAGAAACGTGTGCAGCCGGGGATGCGCCGCTCCGGCGAGCCCTTCGAGCGCCGCGTCAATGTCATCGCGCCGCGCGCGCGCCAGCGCCGCCACCGTGCAGCCGCGAATTTCGCGGCAAACCGCGCGCACGCCTTCGAGGTCTCCCGCCGAAGCGATAGGGAAGCCGCTCTCGATGACGTCCACGCCGAGCGATTCCAGCTGGTGAGCCATGCGGACTTTTTCCGGCACCGACATGGAAAATCCCGGGGATTGTTCCCCGTCCCTCAGCGTCGTGTCAAAAATACGTACAATGTCCATGGCACTCTCCCACACCCCCCATTCCACACGGGAACGGCAAGCAGATCAAATTTATAATAGTTGTGAGTTCCATAAAGTGAAATTATATCAGAAGTAGGTAGCATAGGCTTCAGCCTGTGGGGTTCCGTCAGTCCTCCAGGCAGTCGGCCGCCCACGGTTTCGTCTCGCGTAGGACTGGCGAAAACCCACAGGCTGAAGCCTGTGCTACTTGAAGATCACCGAACCTACTTCGCCTTGAATCGCTCGTCGATCTCCACCTGGTACCCGGCAGCCAGCCGGTTCGTTTCATTGGCCATGCCCACGACGGCCATGAGTTCATGAAACATTTCCCCGGTCATGCCTTTGCCTTGAGCGGAGTCGGTATGCGAAGCGATGCAGTAGGGACACTGGTTGGTGACGCTGACGGCGATGTAGATCAGTTCCTTGGTCAGCGCGTCAAGCGCGCCGGGCGCCATGATCTGCTTGATGGATTCCCAGGTCCGCTTGAGGGTCGCGGGATCATTCGCCAGCGCCTTCCAGAAATGATTGATGTAATCGGTCTTGCGCGTCGCCAGAATGTCGTCGTACACCGCGCGGACTTCCGGACTCGCCTCGGCATATTCAATCAGGCGTTGCATTGCCATAACGCCTCCTTCTCAGTTTCTGTTTTGATTTGAGCGGTTGCGCGTATAGGAGGGCCAAGCTTCCGCTCGGCCAAATCGTCGGTATCGTGTTCCGGCTTCAGCCGGTGAAGCGGAAGCGTCCGCGGGCAGGCCGTCCACAGTCAATTCAGATCGCGCGAAAGCATCAGCTTCAAAGTTATCTTGTCGGCCCCATGGCTCACGCCGAATCCGATGCCCGTTTCGATATTCAGGAACTTATTATTGTGATCCATGACGGCCCAGACTTCGTGGAACTGGTCATGCATCGGGAGGAATTTGCGCAGAGGCCCGTCATCGGAATACTCCTCGAGCGCGGCGGCCCACTTGTCATTGAAGTTATAGGCGACGCGCGTTGCCGGAACGAATTCGAGGTTTCCAAATCCTCCGGTGTAGTCGGTATCCACAATCGGATTGAAGACGATGTCCACGGGATGCAGGTGCAATCCCACGATAGGCCGGACCTCGGACGTGATGTGCCGGGACTCCCAATACGTGTAATTGACGCTGAACTCGAAATTGACGCCGTAGAAAAACGTGTGGTCGTGAGCGTGCGGCCGCACGAACAACTCGCGAATCTTAAAGCCGTTAATCGTACCGCCGCGCCCCGGGGAATAAATGGTGTACACCGGCATATAAAGTCCCTGCTCGAACCAGTCGGCCACCCCGTAGGCCCACTCAGCCGTGCCGTTGAACGAATGGTTGGGGATGATGCCGCCGGGAAAAACGGGGGTCGTCCGCCCGCTGGGGGTAAAATTGCTGTGGATCATGAGATTGAATTTGCCTTGGTCCTCAATCTCGGCGTCGTAAACCTGGATCTCGTCGGTTTGCGCAAACGTCACCGCGGGGGCGGCAAACAGAGCGAAAGCGATCCATCCCAACACGAAGTAGATGTTTCTTTGAAAGAAATTCATTGTACCCATGGTCTCCCGTAGGTTGAGCGTTCGTCATTTGGAACAATTCCGGACCGGCGGGCATTCGTCGGGCGATGCCCTCCATAAGGCCGCTGCAAGATTCCTCGATCCGGCATTCTTCCGCCGCCGTAGCGGCGGCGTATCGTCGCCTCGCACTTCACCCCTGGCGAAGCTTGCCGAGAATAACTCAGCTCGCGCCTCCACGGCAATTGTCCTTTTCAAAACGGAACGCCCTGAAATATTATCGGTTTACGATATATCCAAGGATAAGACCATGTCGTGCGTGGTTTTGTAGCTCCGGCGTCTCGCCGGCTTCCTTGTCATTGTTTAGGGGTTGGGAAAATCGCCGGCGAGACGCCGGCGCTACAAAGCACATTCAGGCGCGCGGGTGCGCCTTGTCGTACACCTCCAGCAGTTGGCGAATCGTGGCGTGCGTGTACCGCTGCGTGGTGGACAGCGAAGAGTGTCCCAGCAATTCCTGAATCGCGCGAAGGTCCGCGCCATCGGCCAGCAAGTGCGTGGCGAACGCGTGCCGCAAGGAATGCGGATGCAAGTCCCAGTTCACGTTGGCCAGACGCGCATATTTCTTGACGATGCGCGCCACGGACCGCTGCGTCAGCCGCGTGCCCAGATGGTTGAGAAACACGGCCTGCCGGTCGCCGCGTCCCCCGGCCTTGCGCAGCATTTCGTGGCGCAAGGGTTCGTAGGCTTCCAGCGCCTGCTCGGCTTTTCCGCCGTAGGGGACGATGCGCTCCTTGTTGCCCTTGCCGCGCACGCGCAGCATGAGTTCCTTCCGGTCCATGTCGCCAAGATTCAGTCCCGTGAGTTCGCTGACGCGCAGCCCGGACGCATACAGCATTTCGAGAATCGCGCGGTCGCGCTTGACCATCAGCCGGCTGTCGTCGTTAGCGGATGCCCGCCTGCCGCGCTCGGACTCGCGCGCCGGTCCCGCCACCACTCCATCGAGAAACGCATTCAGATCTTCGGCGCTCAACACCGAGGGGATGCGCTTCGGCAGCTTGGGAGTCGCCACCATGCGCGCCGGATTCCGCACGACCAGGCCTTCCCGCACCGCAAATTTGAAGAACGATCGAATCGCCGCGAGCTTTCGGGCAATCGTGGATTTTTCCAATTTCAGGTCGTGCAGGTGCGCCACGAATTCGCGGATCATGAGGTGCGTGACGTCCTGGGGCGCCGGCATTGCGGTGCCGGGCGGAGTCAAGAAGCGTGAGGAACTGACCGAGGTCGGTGTCGTAGCTGCGGATCGTGTGCGGGGAAGCGTTGCGAACCGCGCGCAAATAAATCAAGAATTGTTTTACCGCGGAATCCATTTCCCCCTGCCGGACCGCAATCTTCGCGGCTTCACGCGCGCCCTGGAGAGACCGCGCTCATTCTAAAAACAAAAACCCGGCGACTACGCGGACACGTTCAGGACTGGGCTGTGCCCACGGTTTCGGGAACGGCCGCGGCGGGGGCCTCCGGAAGAGCCGCTTCCCAATCGCAACCCTCTTTGATGCAGGTTCTCACCGCGCCCAGCTTGCCGCGCTTCTCGACGATAAACGCCGCGCCGCATTTCGGGCATGGCTCGGGGATCGGCAGGTGCGGCGTCGTGAAATCGCATGCGGGATATTTGTTGCACCCGTAAAAGACGCGCCGGCGTCCCTTCCTGGCAACCCTCTCCGTCAGTTCGCCGGTCTCGCACTTCGGGCACTTGATGCCCAGCGTCTTCGCGCGGATGAACTTGCACTTCGGATAGGCGGTGCACCCGGTGAATTCGCCGTACTGGCCGTGCTTCTTGACCAGTTGCGAACCGCAGTCGGGACATTTTTCATCGAGCAGTTCGTCCGGTTGCAGCGCCTTGCGCGTTCCGGCCTTCAATCGCCGCGTCGTCTTGCAATCGGGATATCCGGTGCAGGCCAAGAACATTCCCCAGCGGCCGCGCTTGATGATCATCTCGCGCCCGCAATTGTCGCAGGCTTCGATTTTCGCCGCGCCATCCTCGCCCTCGGGTGGCAATTCCGGCGAGAGATCGCGAATGAAATCGCAATCCGGATAGCGCGAGCAGCCCAGGAAAAAGCCGTGACGGCTGATGCGCTCGAGAAGGTCGCCTTGCCCGCACTTCTCGCACTTTTGCCCGGTGGGAATCCCCGCTTTGTAGGATTCCATCTCGCCCTTGGCTTGCTCGAGGTCCGCCGCGAAGCGACCGTAAAATTCCTTCACGGCTTTCTTCCACGGAAGTTTTCCCTCTTCGATTTCGTCGAGTTCCTCTTCCATGCGAGCCGTGAAGCCCACATCGAAAATATCCTCGAAGCTTTTGACCAGCAGGATGCTCACTTTTTCGCCAAGCATCGTCGGAGCAAACCGCCCCTGATCCTTGGTGACGTATTCGCGCTCGACAATCGTGGAAATGATCGAAGCGTAAGTCGAAGGGCGGCCGATGCCTTTTTCTTCCAGCTCTTTCACCAGCGTCGCTTCGGTGTAGCGCGGGGGAGGCTCGGTAAAATGCTGGTCGGGGCGCAACGTTTCAAGACGCAGCGTCTCGCCCTCCGAGACCGGCGGCAACAGGGCCTTGCTCGCATCCGCATCGGCGTCTTCATCATCCTCGGCCGACACCTGATACACGGCTAGGTATCCGTCGAATTTCTGCACCGAGCCGGACGCGCGGAACGTGTAATCGCCCGCCGCCACATCGACCGTCGTCTGGTCGAACACCGCCGGCACCATCTGGGAGGCCACAAACCGCTGCCAAATAAGTTGGTACAGCCTGAACATGTCGTCGCTGAGGAAGGGTCTTACGTCCTCGGGCGTCCTGGCGGCATCGGTCGGACGAATGGCTTCGTGGGCGTCCTGCGCATCCTTCTTGGATTTGAAGAAATTCGGCTTCTCGGGCACGTACGGCTGGCCATATCGGGAGCCGATCAGGCCGCGCACCTGGTCCAGCGCGTCATTCGAAACGCGCACCGAGTCCGTGCGCATATAAGTGATCAGCGCGACCGAGCCTTCCTGGCCGAGTTCCACGCCCTCGTAGAGCCGCTGCGCGAGGCCCATGGTGCGCTTGGCGGTGTAGCGCAGGCGATTGTAGGCCGCCTGCTGAAGCTTTGACGTCGTGAACGGGGGCGGCGCGAACCGGCGTTTTTCCTTCTGCGTGACCCCGGCCACCTTCCATTGCGCTTTTCCTGCCGCGGCCACAATGGCGTCCGCCTCGGCCTGCGTGTGAACTTCAATGTCCTCACCCTTATATTTGGTGAGCTTTGCTTCGAACGCGGGCGGCTCGCCGGCGGCCAGAATCGCGTGGATCGTCCAGTATTCCACCGGCACGAACGCGCGAATATCGAGCTCTCGATCCACGATCAGGCGCAGCGCCACGGTTTGCACGCGTCCGGCGGAAAGACCCCGGCGCACCTTGTCCCAGAGCAGCGGCGAAATCTTGTAGCCGACCAGCCGGTCCAGCACGCGGCGCGCTTGCTGCGCGTCCACCAGATTTTCGTTGATCTCGCCGGGGTGTTCGAACGCCGCCTTGATCGCCTTGGAAGTGATTTCGTTGAACATCACGCGGAAAATGTTTTTTCGGGCGATGACGGGCTTGCCCTTGGCAACTGCTTTCTTAACGGGCTTCTTGGCTTTCTTCTTGCCCTTCTTGCCGTTCCCGTTGGCGGCTTCTTCGGCTGCTTTTTCTTCTTCCGTGGGAAATTCGAGCTTAGGCCCGCTCAACACCTCGGCCAGGTGCGCGCAAATGGCCTCGCCTTCGCGGTCCGGATCGCCCGCCAGATAGACGGCATCGGCGGTGGAGGCGGCCTTCTGCAATTGCGTCACAACGCTAGTTTTGTCCG
The DNA here is from genome assembly GCA_963832265.1 of uncultured Acidobacteriota bacterium. Classification (GTDB taxonomy): domain Bacteria; phylum Acidobacteriota; class Terriglobia; order Acidiferrales; family UBA7541; genus Palsa-360. Next base: position 10,885 of record CAWHTN010000014.1, on the reverse strand, counting down.
GATTGACTTCATAGGTCGGCGCAAACCCGTGCGCGATATCGATGCCCAGCACCTTCTTGGGCAGGTCCATAATGTGCCCGTAGGAGGCCTTGACTACGTAATTGCGGCCCAGGTATTTGTTGATCGTCTTCGCTTTTGCGGGCGATTCGACGATGACCAGCGATCTTCCCATGACTTTTTTTCAGACCTGAACGCCCCACGTGAGAAGCGTTTTTCCCTTTCCTTTCTCCTAGCGTGGCCCTCGTTCCCACTGTTTGTCAACGCTTGATAGATGCGCCTTGTGTCGTTCTCGATTCTATAGGCTGCGGCACATTTGCGTAGAGGGTTGTAATTTCAGCGATTTAGCGGGAAATCCCTGCGTTTTGTTTTTGGCGAAGGCTGCAAAGCAGAAACGCCCCTACAGCAGGATTTTGATGAATTGCTTCCCCGGCATCTGCCTTACGATGCCTTTCATCTCCATCTCGCACAGCGCCGCCAGAACTTCCGAGGAGTTCAATTCCGTCTTTTCCACCAGTTCATCCACGTGAATCGATTCGTCCGTTCCCAGCAAGCTGAAGATCTTTTTCTCCACAGGGGAAAGTGCCCCCTCAAACAGGGATGCGCGCTCCGCGCTGGTGGTCGCCTCGACAGGAAACAGCTCGGCGCGGATTTCCGTCGGCAATTCCTCGATCACGTCTTCCCAGGACGTCACCAGCTTGGCGCCTTGCTTGATCATCTGGTTCGGGGCAAAGCTCACGTCCACGGTTACATTCCCAGGCACGCCATAAACTTCGCGGCCAAACTCCATCCCCAGACGCGCGGTGATGAGCGAGCCGGAATACTGCGCGCCCTGTACGACCACCACGCCAAGCGATATTCCCGCGACCACGCGGTTGCGCACCGGGAAATTCTCGGGGGCCGGGTGCGTGCCCAGCGGGAATTCGCTGATCAGCGCGCCGCGCTTTTCCACTTCCGCGAATAATTTCTTGTTCTCCTTCGGGTAGATAACGTCCACGCCCGTGCCGAGCACTCCGACCGGCGCCCCGTGAGTAGCCCGGCAAGCGCCTTGATGCGCCAGGCTGTCAATGCCGCGCGCCATGCCGCTGACGATCGTCAGGCCGCGCTCGGCCAGGTCGTGCCCCAGCCGCTCCGCCACTTGGTTGCCGTACGGCGTCGGGCGGCGCGTGCCCACCATCGAGATCGAATGGCGGTTGAGTACACCGGCGTCTCCGCGCACGTAAAGCAGCGGCGGCGGATCGTAAATTTCGAGCAGCCTCTGCGGATATTCCGGCTCGTCCCAATTCAACAAGCGGCAGCCCAGCTTGCGGACTTGCGCGAGTTCCTCTTCAGCATCCTTGTGCGCGTGCTTGGATTGGATCGCCCGCGCGGGCACAGAGGGCAGGTGGCAAGCCTCGAGTTCAGTAAGGGATGCACGAAACACATCCTTGGGCGATCCGAATTGGCGCAGCAATTTCCCGGTGAGACGCGAGCCGAGGCCCGGCGTCAGCGAAAGTGACAGCCAGTCGAGGGAAGCATCCAGTTCCACGGCAGCAGTGACGCTACTCCGTTGTCACCAATCGTGTCAAGTCGTTAGTAGCACAGGCTTCAGCCGGTGGGTTTTGGTGGCAGTAATGGCGACCCCGCCCCAACAAACCCCCACCGGCTGAAGTCTGTGCTACTGGGGCTGGCAGGACGAGTTTCCTTGCCACCCTCCGACGATTTTGATAAGGATGTTGCACTCCGAGGAGAAGGTGATGACGGAAAATCGCAAACACGCGCGAGCGATATTTGTTGCATTGAGTCTGATCCTGGCGGCGTGCGCCGCCGAATTGGCAGCAGGCCAAACGAGCGCGCCCGCCCATCGGGCCGAGACGGACAAGATCGCCGTGGCTCAGAACGATATCGGCGGAGTGGTCAGCGGACCGACCGGTCCGGAAGCGGGAGTTTGGGTGATCGCGGAAACCACCGATCTGCCGACAAAATTCCGTAAAATCGTGGTCACCGACGACCGGGGAAGATTCCTTGTGCCCGACCTCCCGAAGGCCAACTACAAGATTTGGGTAAGGGGGTATGGCCTCGTCGATTCTGCGCCAATCATATCCGCGCCGGGCAAAACGCTCGCCCTGAAGGCGGCGCCGGCTCCCGATGCGCGCGCGGCCGCGCAAATCTATCCCGCGAACTACTGGTATTCGCTCTTGCAGGTTCCCTCCGCGAGCGAGTTCCCGTTTCTGAAGCCGGAACGCAATTCCGCTCCGCAGCACGGCAGGCGCGAAAACGGGCAGGCCAGCGTGCTCTCCGGCGGAATCCACAACCAGGCGGAGTGGCTTTTCGCCATGAGGACGTGCACGCAGTGCCATCAGCTCGGAGACAAATTCACGCGCGAGATCGAACCCAGCCTGGGAACGTTCGATTCCACAGCGGCGGCGTGGGACCGCCGCTTGAAGTCCGGCCAGAGGGGTCCGCTGATGGCCACGGCCCTAAACCAGCTCCCACACGACCGGGCGCTGGCCATGCTTTCCGATTGGAGTGACCGGATCGCGGCCGGAGCTTTGCCTCCAGTGCCGCCGCGGCCTCAGGGAGTCGAGCGGAACGTGGTTATCACCGAATGGGAATGGGGACGCGGGCCATCCGATTGGGTACACGATGAGATGACCACCGACAAACGCAACCCCACGGTGAATCCGCACGGCCTCGTTTACGCAACTTCGGAAGGCTCGGGGACGCTTGAGGTTGAAAATCCCCTGACGAACGAGTCTAGCCACATTGATATCCCCACGCGCGTGGATCAAAAAGAGATCGCGCCTTATCTCATGTCGCTGGAAGTGGGTTTCCCGTCACCCTATTTTGGCGAGCAAGTGATCTGGAATGCCACCAATAGTCCGCACAATCCGATGATGGACGAAAAAGGCCGCGTCTGGGTGACCTCGTCAATTCGAAGCAAGTCTGACCCGGCCTACTGCAAGGAAGGTTCGAACAATATTTTTGCGAAAAATGACCCGCTCGACGTAAGCATCCGGCAGTTGTCCATGTACGATCCGGAAACGAAGAAGTGGACGATGATCGACACCTGCTTCGGCACGCATCACCTCCAGTTCGCACAGGACAAGGACGATACCCTGTACTTCAGCGGAGAAGAGGGCGCCGTGGGCTGGGTGAACACGCGCCTCTACGAAGAGACACACGACGAACAGGCGGCGCAGGGATGGTGCCCCGCCTACCTCGACACACGTGGGGATGGAAAATTCGATTGGAAGACGGACAGCGCCGTTCCGGGCTTTCCCTACGGGCTAGCCGTAAATCCTGTCGACGGCAGCGCGTGGTATGCCGCCGTCGGCGTGCCTGGAAAACTGGTCCGCGTCGATCGCGGCTCGAATCCCCCGGCGACCTGCCGCACGGAAGTGTACGAATCGCCATACGATAATACCGGCGCTTCCGGCAATCAGGGATTTTTTCCGCATGGGGTGGACATTGACAGCAACGGCATCGTTTGGACTTCCCTTGCGGGCAGCGGGCACCTTGCAAGCTTCGACAGGCGTAAGTGCGCTGTCCGGAGCGGGCCAACCGCCACGGGACAGCAATGTCCCGAAGGCTGGACGTTGTATCACCTTCCGGGCCCTCTTTTGAAGGGAACCAACGTGGGCAGCGCGGACTATCCCTATTACAACTGGGTGGACCGCTTCGACACCTTCGGGCTGGGAAACAACATTCCGATGGCAACCGGCACTAATTCAGATTCACTTCTCGTCCTGCAGCCGGATACCGGAAAGTGGGTCGTCCTGCGCGTTCCGTACCCCCTCGGTTTTTATTCTCGCGGACTGGACGGGCGCATCGACGATCCAAAGGCTGGGTGGAAAGGCCGAGGCCTGTGGTCGAATTTTTCCGAGATCCCGGTCTGGCACATCGAGGGAGGCAAGTCAGCCGTGTCGATCCTGCTGCACTTTCAGCTTCGCCCTGGTCCGCTGGCGCATTAGTTTGCGATGGAAGTTTGTGGCACAGGCTTCAGCCTGTGGGGTTTGGTCCTTGCAAGGGCAAAAACCCACAGGCTGAAGTGTTCGGTCTCATGACATCCTTTACACAGCGGTCTCAGGACATCCTTTACACTCGGCTGGGCCGGTGACGAAGGAAAACAGACCGCGTCGGCCCTCCAGGAGGGCCGAGGATGGCATGGGGAACAGTGGACGTAGACGAACAACGGATGCGGTTTGTGATCTTGGCGAGCCGGCGGGAAAAGACGATGCGGGAGTTGTGCGAGGAGTTTGAGATTTCGCGGCCGACCGGGTATGAGTGGCTGCGGCGGTATGAGAGGGGCGGGATCACCGGGGTGGTGGAGAGGAGCCGGCGACCAGAACACAGTCCGCGACGGACGGAGGGGGAGATCGAGCAGCGGATCGTGAAGTTGCGGCAACAGCGGCCGGACTGGGGAGCGAAGAAGGTGCAGGTGCTGCTGGAGCGAGAAGGGGTGAAGGTGCCGCGGATCACGATTCACCGGATTTTGGTGCGGCACAATTTGGTGCGAGTGCAGGATCGGCATCGGCGGGCGGTGCAACGATTCCAGCGAGGAGCGCCGAACGAGCTTTGGCAGATGGATTTCAAAGGGTCGGCGGGATGGAACGCGGAGACGGGGCCGCTGTCGGTGTTGGATGATCACAGCCGGTATGCCATTGCGTTGGCGGAAACAGGATCGACGCGAGCCGAGGCCGTACGAGAGCGGCTGGAGGAGGCGTTTCAGCGTTGCGGAGTACCGGACGGGATGCTGATGGATCACGGGACGCCGTGGTGGAACATGCAGGCTGCGGCGGGATGGACGTGGCTGACAGTATGGTTGATGAAGCAAGGGATGAAACTGCATTTCAGCGGGTATCGACATCCGCAGACGCAAGGGAAAGTGGAACGATTTCATGGATCGTTGGAAGCGGCGAGAAGGAAGCGAGACCGGTCGGAGAGCGAGCCGGAGCAGGCGTGGTACGACGCGTTTCGCCAGGAGTACAACGAAGAGCGACCGCACGAAGCGTTGGGGATGAAGACGCCGGGGTCGGTGTGGCGCCGGAGCGAGCGGGGCTATCAGGCCAACCCTCCTGCTTGGGAGTATGAAACGGGAGCCGAGGTGCGGCGCCTAGGCGGAGCAGGACAGATGACGGTCGAGGGGCGACGGTGGGAGATCAGCAAAGCGCTGGCAGGAGAATGGGTGCAGCTGATTCGAATCGGGGAGAGGATCTTGGTGTACTACTGCCGGAGTTTGGTGCGCGAACTCGATCCGAGCCGCCAGCGGTCCACCGCGGTGGACCGCTGGCGGCTCGGCCCTGTCCCTGAAAAAGTGTAAAGGATGTCCTGAGACCGCTGTGTAAGGGATGTCCTGAGACTTGACACTGAAGCCTGCGCCACTGGAAAGAAAACATCGTGATGGAATCCTGCGATGATTGTAGAGTGTGTTGATTGTCGGATAGCTGAAACGGAAATTTCGGATTCACTGAGGAGGACGCCGTGAAAGACGATCGCGGCGGAAAGTCTGCCACACAGGGCGGCTCATCCCCTGCGGGCCTGACGCGACGCCGCATGTTGCAAGGCGCGGGCGGCGTGATCGCTGCCGCGGCGCTTCCAGCGAAGCGACTGACAGGCGCAGCGCTGTCCCTGCGCCAGGAATCTCCGAAGGCTTCGCCAAGCGCTGCCGCTGATCTCACCGGCCAGTTGGCGCGCTATATGGTGGAAGCGCGCGATCGCACACTTCCACCAAATGTGGCGCTCGAAGGCAAACACCATATCCTGGACACGCTGGGCGCGATGGTTTCCGGCAGCCGCCTCAAGCCCGGAGAAATGGCGATCGCTTACGTGCGGGCGCAAGGCGGCGTCCCGGAATCTTCGGTCATCGGCACCAACATCAAGACCTCCGCGGTCAACGCCGCTCTGGCCAACGGCATGTGCGGCCACGCGGACGAAACGGATGACGTCGAACTGGTTACCAAGACGCATCCCGGATGTTCTTCCGTGGCCGCCGCACTGGCCATGGCGGAACGCGAAGGCCGCTCGGGCATGGATCTCCTGCGGGCCGTTGTGCTCGGCTACGACGTGTGCTGCCGTTTTCTCATGGCGCTCGGGCCGGACCTCGTGCGCGGCACGCACCGCAGCGCGGAGGGTGTTGGCTCCACGTTCTCGGCTTTAGGGGCAGCCGCGTCTCTCGCACGCTTGGATGAAACAGGGATGCGCTACGCGCTCTCGTATGCGGCGCAGCAGGTGTCCGGCCTGTGGAGCTGGACTTCGGATAACGAGCACGTGGAGAAAGCGTTCGACTTCTCCGGGATGGGCGCGCGAAACGGCGTGACAGCCGCCACGATGGTCCAGGCGGGGTTTACCGGCGTACGCGACGTCTTCGATTGCGAGCACAACGTTCTCGAAGCGCTCTCCACCAAACCGCAACCCGCGGAGATGGTGGCAGGTCTCGGCAGCCGCTTTTGGATTGCCGAAACGTCCATCAAAACTTATTCCGTCGGCTACCCCATCCAGTCCCCGCTGGACGCGTTTCTTACTCTGCGCCGGGAGAACTCGCTGCGTGTGGACAATGTAGAGCGTATCGTCGTGCGCCTGCCAGCGGATGGCGCAGGGATCGTGGACAACAGTTCCATGCCGGACGTCAACCTGCAGTACATCATCGCGGTGGCTCTGGTCGATGGCGCCGTTTCCTTCGCCGACAGCCACTCGCATGAGCGCATGGCGGACCCGCAAATCCGCGCCGTGAAGGAGCGCGTGCAACTGATCGCCGATCGAACGCTGATGGATCCTGCGGCGCCGCGCAGCGGGATGGTCGAGGTGACCCTCAAGGATGGCCGCACCGTGAGCCACTTTACGCGCTTTCCCCCTGGTACTAAGGAGAACCCGCTGAGCACCGAGGGACTAAACGCTAAGGTGCGCGACCTCATGGCCCCGGTCCTGGGCGCCGAGCGAACGGCGAATCTCATTCAGCGCGTGAACGCGCTGGAAGAAGTGCGCGATGTGCGCGAGCTTCGCCCGTTATTCACAATATAGCCGAGCAGAATCGGCTTCAGCTTACGTTGAAGTTGCCAAATCATTTGCCAAATCATTTGCCAAATCTTTGTAGGGCATGGCTTCAAGCCGTGCCGCAGAGCAGGCAGAATAGCTGCGGCTTTAGCCTCTGGCCTGTTTAATATTGAGTGGCCTGTCAAAATCAAAACCCACAGACTGAAGTCTGTGCCACGGTGATACTATGCGCTGGTACGTCCGCGTACACAGCCTCTGTCTGCAACGCTGGAGGTCACCATGCGCCCGCTTCGAAATTTCCTGCTGCTGGTCTCGATCGTTTTGAGTATCCAGGGCCTTGCAAATGCGCAAACGTCCGACGAGAAGCGCCTGTCGATCACCAAGGATGTCATGGATGAATTCGCCCATGGCGGCCTCGCATCCGTTCGTGAGCGGTTCAGCGCCGAACTCAAGGATTCCGTGAGCGAAAGTGACCTGAAAGGCGCGCGGGAAGAATTGGCCGGCGTGGCCGGCGCATTCCAGGCGCAAATTTCACAAACCACAAGGACGGTGCAGGGCGCGCCTATTTACGTTTCGAAGAGCCAGTTTGAACATTACAAAGTCGAATTGAAGCTGATGTTCGACGACTCGAACGCGATCACTTATTTCCGGATCGCGCCGATTTCCGATGTCAGCCCGGAGACCATGGAAGCATCGGCCAAGACGATCACGGACCTCTTGCGGCAGCATCAGTTTAGCGAGGTGAACACCAGATTCAACGATGAGATGAAAGGGAGGATGCCCACCGACCGCTTGGAAGCGTCGTGGATGCACGTCATGATGCATCTCGGCCCGTTCAAGAACATCAGGGTGGCGCGGAAGGATCCTGAGTTTGACCGCGTGGACGTGCGGTGCGAGTTCGAAAATGGACCCATGATCGTTCGTATCGCCTTCGACCCGTCTGGGAAAATAGCAGGCCTATGGATGCTGCCCGCCGAGACGGAGAAGGATTCTCAAATCTAGACCGCGCGTTTGTTATCGTTGCCCCGCCTTTTGGGATTTCCACGGGTGGCCGACTTTAAGTGCAACAGGCTGAACAGGTTGCGGAAAAAGTCAATTTTCCGCAACCGGATGGAAGTGAATACGTTCAAGTGTGCATGAGAGGAAACGACCCGCAGCAGGACGATCTGTTTAGTTACGTACCGATGGAGAAGCGCGTGCCGAAAGACCATCCGCTGCGGCGCGTGCGGGCGATGACCGACACGGCGCTGCAGGGGATGTCGCCGGAGTTTAACGCTCTGTATGCTTGCCTGGGGCGGCCGTCGATTGCGCCGGAGAGGCTGCTGCGGGCGCTTTTGTTGCAGGCGCTGTACAGCGTGCGCAGCGAGCGGCAGTTGATGGAGCGGCTGGAGTACGACTTGCTGTTCCGCTGGTTTGTGGGATTGCGCATGGATGAGCCGGTGTGGGACCCGACGGTGTTCACCAAGAACCGGGACCGATTGCTGGACGGGAAGATCGCGGAACTGTTTTTCGATCAGGTGCTGGCGCAAGCCGAGCAGCATCGGTTGCTGTCGGACGAACACTTCACGGTGGACGGGACGCTGATCGAGGCGTGGGCCAATCGGCGGAGTTTCAAGGAGAAGAAAGATCCGCCCGGGCAAGGCAGCGGGCGTGGAGGGAAGAAATTATTGCGGGACACGCACGAAAGCGAAACCGATCCGGAAGCACGCTTGTACAAGAAGAGCGCGGCGGGCGAGGTCAAGCCGGCATTTTTAGGGCACCTGGTGATGGAAAATCGGAGCGGCTTGGTCATGAAACCCTGCGTGACCGAGGCGGGGACGCGGCAGGAACGGGACGCGGCGCTGCAGATGCTGAGGGAACTGCTGGAACAAATTCGGGCCAAGCGCAAAGCGGGAGAGGCTGGCGGAACGATCACGGTGGGCGGGGACAAGGGCTATCAGGAGCAAGATTTTATCGAGGGATTGCGAAAACTTTCGATCACCCCGCACATCGCCGAGTATGAAAAGAAACGGCGGAACTGGCTCACGGTGAGGGAGCGGACGGACCAAGGATTTCGGATCAGCCAGACCCAGCGGAAACTGGTGGAGAAAATCTTCGGCTGGATGAAAGTCGTGGCGGGACTGCGCCAGATCAAATTTCGGGGGCGTCGGCGAGTACACTGGATCTGGTCGCTGGGCGCCGCGGCATTCAACCTGATGCGCATGACGAAGTTGATGCCCGCAGCCTGACGAAGACGGAAAGGCTCGGCCAACCGGGGGAAAAGCGAGGGAAATCGAAGCGTTGCGCCGACCGAAAATCGCTGCACCCACACGGGTGAAAGTCCGCCGTTAAGAAATCATTTTGAACTTGAGTTTTACGCTGCGAGGGTTATGGGTATACGCAGCGTGAACAGGATGGCGCAGAAAAAGGCGCGCAAAAAATAAGGCAGCCCCCTCAGGAAGCGGAGTAGCTGCCTGAGATTGAAACCTGCGGCTGCGAGCAATGCGTTGCAGCGATCTCCGGTGCGTCCCTTCAACCAGTTGCGGCCTAACAGCCCATCGTTTTTCGCGTGCCCGATGATCGGTTCGACCACCGCGCGGCGTTTCAACCAACGTTTGATTTTATCCGTGACACCTCGTCTCTGCCCGGTGATGTAGACCGCCGTGTGTGGATGACCCGTGAGCCGGTGCCCTTTATATCCCTGGTCCACCGCGACGCGCAGCGGGCTGCGGCCCACGATTTCCCGCACATCGTCCAGCGCCTGCTTCAGCGTGTGACCATCGTACGGATTGCCGTGCAACGCGCGCGCCTGCAAAATGAAATGGCCGCCCTTGGCCGGATGCAGATTCGTGGCGATGGAAACTTTGCAGCCGAATTCGTACGGCGCGCGCGCTTTGCCTTTGCTGATGCATTCGGTTTCCGGCGCGTGCCAGGAATAAACGTAATCTCGATCACCGCGCTGCTGGTGCGCAATGCGCCAAGCGCGTCCCAGCGTGTATTCCAGCCGCTCGACGGACGATTCGGCCAGCGCGGGCAGCGCCGCCATCTTGCGGCGCACGTCGCGGATCAGCCGCCGCAGGCGCACCCGCAGAAATTTCACCTGCCGCTTGGCGCGTCTCTTCTGCTGCGCGTGCAGGTATCGCCCCGTCTTCATCGCCGCTCTCCGCGCCACGCGCACATACGATTGCCGCAAGCGCAGTCCCGTTTTTTTCGCTTGCCGGCCCAACCGCTCGATCGCCGTCAGCAGCAGTCCGTGTTCGGTCGGATGCGCAATCGCTTTTTCCTGCACCGTCGTATCCACCGCCACCGCTTCGGTGGCCCGCACATTCAGCGCCCCGCCCCGATAGGCCGCGGCCAGCGTCTCCTGCAACAACGTCTCCAGCGCCTCCTCCCCCACTCGTTTGCGAAAATGCGTCATCCCCGATCGCTCCAGCGGAAAGGCGTGCTGAAAATATTCTTCCCCGCAAAAATATTGCATGTACGGATCCCGCTCCCACCGCTCGCACACCGCTTCGTCTGACAATCCCTCAATATGTTTCAGCAAATGCAGCCCCACCACCAGACGGATCGGCAGCCCCGGACGTCCCGCCTCGCGATAGTACGGCGCAAAATGTATTTCCAGCCGCCCCCAGTCGATCAATTCGCCCAGCCGCACCAGCTCATGTCCCAGATTGATGATGTTCCTCAGCTTGGCCCGAAACAGTTCCTGCGTCCCGCTGTCCTGCGCTTTGGGTCTCGGTTTCATCCCTGCTCCCCAAAATAAAATTGCAAGATTTCGGCACTCATCCTGCCGAAACCTTGCAATCTCTCCACACAAAAATCAACAAAAATCGACAGAACAAATGCGGATTTATTCAATTTTTAACGGGGGACGTGAAAAGCTAAATCTCGACAGGCAGGGCCCTACGGAATGAAATTGACGGGTTTTTTCCGCAGC
>CAWHTN010000013.1:0-10153 GCA_963832265.1 uncultured Acidobacteriota bacterium | reverse complement strand
AAAGCGCTTGTGTCAATGCAAAAATCCATCGAACGGGTCGTACCGAGTCATCTCTTCGCCCTCGTGAAGGGGCATGGAGTTATTCGCAGGTGTGTCGCATTCATTCCGCGATCCCATCGAGTGGGATCATGACAAAATCGCGCTTACACCTGGCTGGTCCGACCTCGACCAAAACTGGGATCTTGATACATCTGTTTGCCGCGCAGCACATGGAAGGCGGCTTCGGCTAGATGCCGCGCCACTGCTCCAATCGCTTTGGGGTGCCCTTTCTTTTGGCGCAGCCGCCGGTACAACTGGCTGACATGCCGCTCCGGGCAGCGCAGGTGATTCACCGCCACCGAATTGGCCGCTTCGGCAAAGGCCCATTTCAAATAGCGGTTCACGTCGGCCCGCAACGGTCCGTAACGAACTTTTCCTCCGCTGGCGTGCACCCGCGGCGTCGTTCCCGAGTAGCTGGCCAAATGCATGGCGCTTGGAAATCGCTCCACCTCTCCGATCTCCAACGCGATCGTCGCTGCCAGAATCACGCCCACTCCCGGCAGGGTCAGCAGCCACTGCATTTCCGGCGTGACTTCCACCAACTCCTGCAGCCGCTGTTCCAGTTGCTTCACTTGGGCACTCACAAAATCCAACTGCGCCAGCAACTGCCCGCTCACCCAACGCGTCTGTTCGGGCAAGCCCTCCAGATGTTTCTCCAGCTCGGCGCGTCCGCGCTTGCCGTACGGATCACTGCATTCGCTCGCGGGCGTTCCATATTTGGCCAGCGTCGCCGAAAGACGATTCTTCAGCCGCGTGCGTTGCGCCACCAGCACCAGCCGTGTGCGGGTCAGCTCGCGCAAATCGCGCAGCGGCCCCGGCGGAATCCACACCGTCGGCAGCGTGCCGTTGCGCTGCAAACGATTCAGCCCTTGCGCATCCAGCTTATCGGTCTTGTTGGTCAGCCCCATCATCAGCTTGGCCTTGCGCGGATGCACCAACCGCGGCTGCAACCCGGCTTGCTCGATCTCGTCAATAATCCAATACCAGTTCCCGGTCGCTTCCACGGCCACGGCGGTTCCTGGTTCACATCCGTTCAGGTATTCTCGCACCGCTCCCGGAGCATGCTCCAACCGATGGCCGCTGTTTTTTCTAGTCGAGTGGTCTTCCCGGTCCACCCAGGTGTACCGCTTATGCGAATCAAACGCGATATACTCACTCATGCGCGACTCCTTTCCTTAAAGGTTTCCCACCGACAGCGTATCGCTGAAGGCAGGAGTCGCGCTTTCATATTTTCATTCCGAGCGAAGCGAGGAATCTCTCTTTTTTTCCTGGGGTTAAATCGTGGAGAGATTCCTCGCTTCGCTCGGAATGACAAAATGAACTGTCTTTTCCGCCGTCTGAAATCTGCCTCCCGGAAATCAATGCGTCATATCGAAGAGGATATAATTGATTCCGATTCGGTAAGCCAGTCCAGTTTCCCGTTCGGGATAATGAGGACTGTCGGCCCATTCCCAAGCGTCACCCACATCAGAGTTGTGGCAGATTGCCACTATGATCCGGCCTTTGTCGTCACGGATCGCTCTCCATTTCGGCACAACCATGTCAGACGCGTATGGCCAGCCTCCCCAGAGAAATCGCGTGCCGTGGATCTGGACTCTGTCGTCCAGGTCATACATCACGTGAAAAATTTCGTCGTCGTTCTTCAAATCTTCAATCGGCCGCCCGGGGAGGATCATTTCCAAACCTCGGACGAGCGACTCCCATTCATAATCCCCGTGCGTATCATCCGACAGCAGAAAACCGCCCCTTAACAGGTACCGGCGGAGCCGTAGCGCCTCGTCCTCCGTGAGATTCCAGCCGTTGCCATGTTCCATGTAAATCCACGGCCAGTTGAATAGCTCGTCGGTATCCGCGTCGACAATCTGCTCCACTCCCCGCGCGTGGAGCCGGGTAAGGCGACGCACACCCATTGTGAATTGCCGGTCCGCTTTTGGATAATCCGCCGCCCACAGATGGAATCGTCGGAACCCGCCCTCATCGTTGTTCGATCGGAAATGGTAACGCGCAAATGCCCATTCCGCGTTCTGGTGCGCATCGGCTGCAAGCGGCGGGGTTTCTTCGTCTTGCTCGAACACGCGGCGCTGGAAGGCCAGCAGGCTGATGCTTAGCCCGGTGAGCAGGACTACGGATGCAATGGAGAGATGGATCTTCATGCCGCGTTCCGCCCCAATTCTACGGCACCTTGAAGCTTAAGTCAGCGACGGACCTTGGAGAGATGCGGGCGTTGGAGGAACCTCGCCGGGAATCGCAGTGGCGCGCTTGCGCCGGCGGAATCGCATTTGCAGCCGGTCCATATAAAGGTAAATCACCGGAGTCGTATACAGTGTGAGGGCCTGGCTGACCATCAATCCCCCGACGATGCTGATCCCGAGAGGCCGGCGCAATTCCGCGCCGGTGCCGGCCGCCAGCGCCAGCGGCAAGCCTCCAAATAGCGCCGCCATGGTCGTCATCATGATGGGACGAAAACGCAGCAGGCACGCCTGATAGATGGATTCCTCGGGCGTTTTTCCGGACCGCTCCGCTTCCAGCGCAAAATCGATCATCATGATGGCGTTCTTTTTTACAATGCCGATCAATAGAACAATTCCTATGAGCGCGATCACGGTCAATTCGCTGTGAAATGCCAGCAAAGCCAAGAGCGCTCCCACGCCGGCCGAGGGCAACGTCGAGAGAATCGTGACCGGGTGAATGTAACTTTCGTAGAGCATCCCCAACACAATATAAACAGCGACCAGCGCGGCCAGAATGAGCCACGGCTGGCTAGAGAGAGAAGATTGGAAGGCCTGCGCATTCCCCTGGAACGTCGGATGAATATCGGAAGGAAGCCCCATTCGCAATACCGCCGATTCGATGTCGGTCACGGCGTCGCCTAAAGCGACCCCTTCTCCAAGATTGAACGAGATCGTAACCGCGGGAAATTGGCCCTGATGGTTGACAGCCAGAGCCGTATTCTGCGTCTCATAGTGGGTAAAGGCGCTCAAGGGCACCTGGGTTCCAGTCGATGATCGCACATAGAGTCCTTGAATTGCATCTGTGCTTTCCCGAAAGTTGGAATCGACTTCCTGCACCACATGATACTGATTCAATTGCGTGTAGATCGTGGAGACTTGCCGCTGGCCGAACGCGTCATAGAGCGTGTTATCGATGGTCGACGGTGAAATCCCGAGCCGCGACGCCGTATCGCGGTCAATCACGAGGGTGGCCTGCAATCCGCGCGTTTGCTGATCGCTGGCAATGTCTCGCAGCCGCGGCATCTGCCTCATCTTCGCCTCGACGCGGGGCGCCCATTCCTGAAGATCATTGAGATTTTCACTCGAGAGCGTGTATTGGTATTGTGAACTGCTGATCCGCCCGCCTACCGTGATGTCTTGATACGCCCGGAGAAACAGCGTTGCCCCCGGAACCACCGCAAGTTTGCGGCGGAGGCGCGCAATGACTTGATCGACAGTGACCTTTCGCTCGCCGATAGGTTTTAATTCGATTTGCATACGCCCGGTATTTTCGGCGCCGCCACCAGTGTTCGCCGCCACGGCCTTCACCGCTGGATCGCTCATAACGATGTCGGTATATTGCTTCAATTTCTCCTGCATCACGGGAAAGGAAGTATCCTGGGCTCCCAGGATATTTCCAGCCATCAGACCGGTATCCTGCTGAGGGAAGAAACCTTTGGGAATCACAATATAGAGATAAACGCTGAGGCAAATCGTCGCGCCGGTAAGCACGAGCATAAAAGGTTGATGCCGCAAAACCCAGCGCAATCCGGAAGCGTAGGTTGACACGCTCCATTGAAATACCCGCTCGCTCGCCCGGTACAATTTCCCGCGCTTCATGTCCTTTTCCGATTTCAGGAACAAGGCGCACATCATTGGAGTCGTGCTGAGCGACACGCACAAGGAAACCACGATGGCCACGCTCAAGGTGATTGCAAATTCACGGAAAAGTCTCCCGATAATTCCACCCATCAGCAAGAGAGGAATGAACACAGCGATCAGCGAAAGGCTCATCGACAATACTGTGAATCCAATTTCGCGGGATCCCTTCATCGCCGCGGCGAGCGGCGTTTCCCCTTCTTCCAGATATCGCGTGATGTTCTCGATGACAACAATCGCGTCGTCCACTACAAATCCAGTACAGATCGCCAAGGCCATCAGAGAAAGGTTATCGAGGCTGTAGTCCAAAATGTACATCACTCCGAACGTTCCGATGATGGAGAGCGGCACCGCGATACTGGGGATGATCGTCGCCCAGGCATTGCGCAAGAATAGAAAAATGACCATCACCACGAGCGCGACGGTCAGCAACAAAGTAAATTCGATATCATTGACGGATGCCCGAATCGTCGTGGTGCGATCGAACGTGGGCGTCAACGTGACCGATGGCGGAATCGAAGCCCGCAACTCAGGCAGCAGCGCTTTGATGCGGTCCACGGTCTCAATAATGTTCGCGCCGGGTTGCCGGCCAATCCCGATCACCACGGCAGGTTTCCCGTTCGCGTATCCCGAATTTCTCAGGTCTTCAATTCCCTCTGTCACTTTGGCAATGTCGCTCAGCCGTACCGGAGCCCCGTTGCGATACGTTACGATTAATGGCGCGTACTGTTCGGGCTTCAGGAGCTGGTCGGTGTCGGATAGAACCCACCGGTTCGATAGATCTTCCAGATTCCCTTTTGGGGTGTTCGCGTTCGCGGATTGAAGAGCGCTTCGTACCGCTTCCAAACTTATCCCATAGTGGGCCAGCGCGTTGGGATTCACGTCCACGCGAACCGCCGGTTTGGCTCCCCCGTATGTGTTGACTTGGCCTACGCCGTCGACCTGGGATATTTTTTGCGCAAGTATGGAATCGCTCAAATCATATAGGTGACTCCTTGGAATGGTGTCCGAGGAGATAGATAAATCTAAAATGTCGGTTTCGGACGGATTAATCTTGCGGTACCACGGGAGTTGCGGCAGGCCGGCCGGCAATTGTCCAGCAGCCGCATTGATCGCCGCCTGAACGTCCCGGGACGCCGCGTTGATGTCTCGATCCAGATCGAATTGAAGCGTGATCCCGGTGTTGCCCAACTGGCTTGCGGAAGTCATCTGTGTGACGCCTGCAATCCGGCCGAACTGGCGCTCCAGTGGTGTGGCCAAAGAGGAAGCTACCGTCTCAGGACTCGCACCCGGCAAGGACGCGCGAACATAGATCGTGGGAAAATCCACGTGGGGAAGCGCTGCCACGGGCAGCAAATAAAAGGCGACAGCGCCTGCAAGCAGAATGGCAACGCTCAAAAGCGAAGTCGCAACGGGCCGACGTATGAATGGCGCAGAGATATGCATCTTTTAGCCGGAATGCTCCAGTTCTTGCTCTCGTCTACAGTATTGAATCTAATGTCTTAGAGGGCTCCAAGGCCCGCTTTGGTTACAAGAATTCCGAAGGTTTCGATGGGGCTCCCCCTTCGCCTATTCCCCCATAGTTTGGGCAAGCATAGTTTCCCACTTAGTTCTCCCAAGGAAGCCAGTAAAGCGAACGATGAATGCGGCCGATAAAAATTGTTGGACGTGCAACCTGGCCTTCATCTGGGCGTCTTAATATTGGGAAGAAGTGGGGTTTCGGCGATTCGTTTTCTCGATGGAACGCATTTTCACGAATTCTCACGGCTGGCGCGAAACTATTGTGCCCAAACTACTTAGACATAAATTGGTCGCGGAAGGCGGACCCCATGATGGCGAGAACCACCGGTGGCGGGATTGTTTCCGCACCCGTGCTCCCATACACTGAGCGCGAACGGATTTCATGCCATCTCAACCGTGAGGGCGCACACCTTTGCTTACAGAAACTCTGCGTGAACCAGACAGAAGAGGATTGATGCATCCGATTCAATACGACCTCGTCGTCATTGGCAGCGGCCCTGCGGGCCAAAAAGGCGCCATTGCCGCCGCGAAGCTCGGCAAGCGCGTGGCCATGGTCGATCGAAACGACATGGTCGGCGGGGTCTGTATTCACGGTGGCACCGTTCCCAGCAAGACCCTGCGCGAAGCCATTCTTCACCTGACCGGATTCCGCCACCGCTCGTTTTACGGGAACGATTACGTCGTCAAGGATCGCATCTCCATTCGCGATCTGGCCGCCCGCGTTTCGCAAGTCGTCGAACGGGAAACCGGCGTCGTGCGCGACCAGTTGCGCCGCAATGGGATCGACTTGCTTTGCGGCACCGCCCAGTTCCTCGATGCCAATACGATCGAAGTGCAAGGCGCGACCGAAGCGCACATGCTTCACGCGAGTCACGTTCTGATCGCCTGCGGGACACGGCCTTCCCATCCCGATGATGTCCCTTTTGACGGTAAGAAAATAATTGCCAGCGACCAATTCTTTCAAATGGAGGAAATCCCGCACGAACTAATCATCGTGGGCGGCGGCGTGATCGGTCTCGAATACGCCTCGATGCTCGTGGCCATGGGCGTGGAAGTCACCCTGATCGAACAGAGACCCGAGCTTCTTGATTTTGTCGATTCCGAAATCGTGGAGGCGCTGCGCTACCACATGCGCCGCCAGGGAGCCATCTTCCGCCTCGGCGAAAAAGTCACCGCGATTCAAATGGACGAGCGCGGCCGCGTTGTCGCGAATCTCGAAAGCGGAAAACACATCCACGCCACCTGCCTGATGTACGCGGTTGGCCGCCAGGCCAACACCGATCTGCTGAACCTCGAAGCTGCCGGACTCAAGACGGCTTCACGCGGCAAACTCGAAGTGAATGAGTCCTTCCAAACGTCTGTCCCCAATATTTACGCGGCAGGAGACGTCATCGGATTCCCTTCTCTTGCTTCCACATCCATGGAACAGGGACGCATGGCCAGTTGCCACATTTTTGGCGCGCCCGCCGAAATGAGCACGGCTCTCCTTCCCTACGGCATCTACACCATCCCCGAAATTTCCATGGTCGGCAAAACCGAAGCCACATTGACCGAATCTCACATCCCCTTTGAAGTCGGCATTTCAAAATACGAAGAGCTGGCCAAAGCGCAAATCGTCGGCGACCACACCGGCATGCTGAAAATTCTCTTTCACCCGGACACGCGCAAAGTCCTCGGCGTCCACGTCATCGGAGAAAGCGCCGCGGAAATCGTGCACATCGGCCAGGCTGTCCTCACGTTCGGCGGCACCATGGATTATTTTCGCGACACCGTTTTCAATTACCCCACGTTCGCCGAAGCATACAAAGTCGCCGGCCTTGACGGTCTAAATAAATTGTAGGGTTGGTGGTGGGTGAGAGTGCTGCTCCTTCTCGCCACGCTAATCATGCGCTTTCCGAGGCTATTCGTCTCTCTGTGAGAACTTGGGTTTGATTCATGTAGCGCCCGCCTTCAGGCGGGCATCTGCCCGATTCCAAAGTGGCCCGCTTGAAGGCGGCCGCTACAAATTCCTCTTCGCCTGATCCCTTGTTGACAGACAGGTTCGACACGCTCAATATCAGCCCTTCAAGACACACTAGGGAGGCTGCAATGTTGAACCGGCGCCGGTTTCTTTCAGTCGCCGCCGCAAGCGCGGGCGCGGCGATGTTTGCACGCGTGCCGAAAGTATTTGCGGCAAGCTATGACCTGATCATCAAGGGTGGGCGCGTCATCGATCCTTCCGTCCGGCTCAATGCGATCCGCGACGTGGCGATCTCGGGAGGCCGCATCGCCGCCGTCGAAGCCACCATCGCGGGCGACGCGGCCGACACCATCGACGCGCATGGGAAACTCGTCGTCCCTGGCCTGCTCGATATCCATACCCATTGCGGGCGCTTCACCCAGGGGCCCGGCCTCGTCCTGCAGGACGGCGTGACCGGGTGGATCGATGCGGGATCGCAAGGGGCCGATCACATCGGGGATACGATTGCCGTCGCGCGAACGTCAATTCAGCCGGGCCGCGTACTGATCAACATCGGCCGCGCCGGCATCCTGCCCGATGGCGACACCATGGACCTGAAGAACGCGGATGTCGATGCGGCGCGCGAAGCGATCGCGAAGAACCGCGACTTCATCGTCGGCGTCAAAGCGCGGCTGTCGCGGGATGTCGCGGGCGAGAACGATTACGAGGTGCTCCGGCGAACGCAGGAAGTGGCAACCTCTTTCAGCCTGCCCGTGATGATCCACATGGGGCAGACCATCTCGCCGCTTCCCAAACTCGTCGACCTGCTCAAGCGCGGCGACATCGTCACCCACATGTTTGCGCCGCCCCCGAACAGCATCATCGACGACAGCGGCCATATCCTGCCCGAAGTGCTGGCGGCGCGGCGCCGCGGCGTCTGGTTCGACGTCGGCAACGGGCAGAAAGGGCACATGAGGTGGGACACCATTGGCGCGATCATGAAGGCCGGTTTCTGGCCCGACACATTCTCCACCGACTGGAACACCAACGCCCATGAAACCGGGGTCATCGACCTTCCCAACTGCATGTCGAAGCTGTTCGGTTACGGCATGACGCTCGATCAGGCCATCGCGCGAGCCACCGTGAATGCCGCGCGCATCTTCCCGTTGTTCAACGACCGCGGCACGCTCAACGTGGGCGCGCCCGCCGACGTCGCGGTGCTCGAACTGCGAAAGGGAAATTTCGATTTCCTCGATAACTACAATAACAAGATCACCGGCCACCAGAGGCTCCTGCCGAGCGTAACCGTGCTCGCCGGCAAGCGGGTCCCGCACGCCTAGCGCCGGCGATTTTCGTCTGTACGGTGCATTGAGAAAAGTTAAATTCGGAAATGTGGGTTGAAGCTGCGGGAATCTGCCCGCCCCAAGACCGGGCGGCCTCTACAAAACCAACCGCGCCTGTGCGCTAAGGTTTTGTAGAGGCCTCTCCGTCCCGTGTCCTTCGGGACGGAGAGGGCACGGTTCCTTTCAGAATGAGTCAGGACGCAGTTTATGGTAATGTCCTAATTTTGTGTTTCCGCTGCTGATCGTATCTTCCGTCGTCGGAGAGCAAACCACGTCACGAGTGTTGCTAATGCAAAGCAACTGCCCGGCGACCCTGGTAGGCAGCCAAATCTCCTATAATTATTGAGAGCCGATGACCAACGATGACCGAATTCAAATTGACGCCTCGCTTGTCCTCCGTCTGATTACCGCGCAGTTTCCCCAATGGAGAAACCTGCCAGTTAGACACGTGGACGCTGGCGGGTGGGACAATAGCACGTTCCGCTTGGGCGATGACATGAAGGCCAGGCTGCCCACTGCCGCGAAATACGTGCCGCAAGTGGCCAAGGAGTATCGCTGGCTCCCTCGACTGGCAGCGATGCTTCCGCTTCCAGTACCCGTGCCGATAGTGCTGGGCGCACCAGCCGATGTCTACCCTTGGCCGTGGGCCATTTATAGTTGGCTCAAGGGCGACACCGCCATTCCGGAACGCATCGGTGATCAACGCCAATTTGCGGCCGACCTCTCACAGTTTCTCCTCGCCCTGCAACGGATCGACGCTGCTGACGGGCCACCCGCTGGCCCACACAGCTTCTATCGTGGCGGCCCCCTAAGTGTCTATGACACTGATACTAGGCGAAGCCTGGCGTTGCTTCGCGACGAGATCGACGCCGATGAGGTGATCGCGGTATGGGAGGCCGCCCTTGCCGCGCCATGGTGCGGTCCGGCCGTATGGGTGCATGGTGACTTGGCTGCAGGGAACCTGATCGTCGAGAATGGTCGTCTATCTGCGGTGATCGACTTCGGTAGTTGCGCCGTTGGCGACCCCTCCTGCGACTTGACCATCGCCTGGACGCTGTTGTGTGGGGAGGGCCGGGAAGTATTCCGCAAAAGCCTGTCCGCGGACAAGTCCACCTGGGCTCGCGCCCGCGGTTGGGCACTCTGGAAGGCGCTACTCATTGTCGCGGAGAGACCTGGGAAACGCGCCGATCAAGACCAAGCTCGTGACGTTATCGCAAGCGTTTTGGCCGAGCATAGACTCGAGACACGCTGATGGCACCCTCCGCTCCATCGAGCGACAATTCCGCGTTCGACTGCTTTACTAGCAACACGAATTTAGGACTCTACTCAATTCATGCAACGTTTGACTGACGGCTTCGCCCCCTGATAGCTTGATTGCTTATGCCGGAACGCCAGAATGCGCAAATACTAATCTGCGGACAATGGGAATGAACGTACCTCCC
>CAWHTN010000012.1:0-129901 GCA_963832265.1 uncultured Acidobacteriota bacterium | reverse complement strand
CACCAAAAGCCCATCCAAATATGCTTTGTGAAATTGACTAAGCGTTGCGTGTCGTGTCTGCGTCTACGGACAGAGGGCCGGCGTTGCCCAGTAAATCCGGGCGGTTCCGCCGCGTTTTTTCCAGGGCTTTTTGCAGACGCCAGCGGCGAATCTCTTCGTGATTTCCGCCGAGCAAAACTTCGGGCACGTTCCAGCCGCGGAATTCCGCGGGGCGGGTGTAGTGGGGGCAGTCGAGAAGAACGTGGCTCGTGACCCGTGTTCCGTGACCCGTGATTTGAACTTCACTGTCGCCAAAATCTGCTGGTCCGCTGAAGGACTCGTTCAGTGTGGAATCCTCGTTGCCCAGGGCGCCGGGGATCAGGCGCGTGACGGCATCCACGATGAGCGCGGCGCCCAATTCGCCGCCGGAAAGAACGAAATCGCCGATCGAGAGTTCGTCCGTGGCGAGGTGTTCGGCCACGCGCTCGTCCACTCCTTCATAGCGGCCGCACAGCAGGATGATTCGGTCGAGTTGCGCAAATCGGCGCGCCGCATCCTGGCGAAATAATTTTCCAGATGCGGAGAGAAGAACAATGGCCGTACCTTTCCCTGCGGTTGGTGTTGCTTCACGTTGTAGGGGCACGGCATGCCGTGCCCCTACAAATCCAATATCGGAATTGCCTTTCGCGCGCCCTCCGGGGGGAACCCCATCTCCCAACAGCGATTCCACGGCCTCGAACAGAGGCTCGGGCTTCAGCACCATGCCTTCGCCGCCGCCGAACGGGCGATCATCGACGGTTCGGTGGCGGTCGTGCGTGAAGGCGCGCAGGTCGTGCACGCGCACGTCCACGAGACGCGCCTCGCGCGCACGGCGCACGATTCCGTAATCCAGCGGGCCGGCAAAAAATTCAGGAAAAATTGTGATGATCTCAAACTGCATGGCAGGGACAGTGTATCGCAGCGGGGGTCAACCGCGATTCAAATCGCGCAAGCCTTCCGGGAGGGTCACGTCAATGCGTTTCGCCTTCACGTCAATGCGAACGCAAAATTCGGCTGCGAGCGGGACCAGGACTTCGCCCTCGCTCGTATCGACCGCCAGCAAAGGCGCGCTGCC
Source organism: uncultured Acidobacteriota bacterium (assembly GCA_963832265.1). GTDB lineage: Bacteria > Acidobacteriota > Terriglobia > Acidiferrales > UBA7541 > Palsa-360. The sequence continues at coordinate 128,808 of CAWHTN010000012.1, read as the reverse complement.
CGGGAATTCGACGTCGCGCACCGAACCGAGCGCCGACGCAGCACCCGCTTCCCATACTTCGCAACCGACAAGATCGCTGACGAAGTAGCTGCCCGCGTCGAGCTGCGCGCGCTGCTCGATGGGCACCTGAACTTCCAATCCGCGCAGGGTGTCCGCGGCTTCGATGCTGTCAATGTCCGCAAAATGAAAAATAACCTGGCCGCCGCGGCCTGGCGAAAGCCAGCAGCGCTGCACGATGATGCGCCGGGGCGCACTCCGCCCGTCTGCGAGCCACACTTCGCGCAACTTCGGCAAACGCTCGGGAAAATCAGTCAGGATTTCGGCGGCCACTTCGCCACGAAGGCCGCGAGGGCGCAGAATTCTCGCAAGCGTTACGCCTGTGAATTTTTCCGCGGGCACTCTATTCGAGGATTTCAAGCGTCAGGCGCTTCCGAATTTTCATACCGGCGGCGCCGAGGATCGTACGGATGGACTTCGCTGTCCGCCCCTGCCGTCCGATGACTTTGCCCAGATCTTCGGGATGCACGCGCAATTCCAGCACGGTGACTTGTTCCCCATCCACCGATCGTACCTGGACTTGTTCGGGATGATCGACCAATGCCTTCGCAATCGCTTCCACAAGGTCCTTCATGGGGCCCTCCCTCAGTCACATTCGCGGGTTCGATTCGAGCTCTCACTTGTGCAGGTTCCGAGGGCCAGGGGAACCTTCCTTGAGCCACCGCGGGGCGGTTCAAGCGATCTTTTGGGCCTTAAAAAAACTGCGAACAGTGTCGCTGGGTTGCGCACCGACCGACAGCCAGTACTTCACGCGCTCGGCGTTCATCTGAATTAACGCTGGTTTCTTGAGCGGGTCGTAGGTCCCGACGATCTCGACCGTCCTGCCATTGCGGGGTTTGCGTTTGTCGAGCACGACAATGCGATAAAACGGTTGCTTCTTCTTGCCAATTCTAGCCAAGCGGATTGCCAGCACGTTTCACTTCCTCCTGGCCCAAGATTATAGCTGGTTCCCCTTGTTTGCGATACCCCGCAGGCCTTCCAATCCCCTGATTGGCCCATTTATAGAGATGCCATGACGGTGCCAGAGGTTTGTCGGGGCTTATGTAGCACAGCCACTCTCGGCTGTGTGGTTTTGTGGGGTGTACGCAGAGACTACTCCTCGAAACGACAGTCGCAAAACCCGCACAGGCAAGAGTGCCTGTGCTACGACACGCCGCTGAGCTTGCCGAGGCCCTTGAGGCGGCCCTGGGCGGCGAGCGCGCCGTACTGCTTCATCATCTGGCGCATCTGGAGGTATTGCTTCAGCACCTGGTTCACTTCCTGCACCGAAGTGCCGCTGCCGCGGGCGATGCGCTTGCGGCGCTTGCCGTCGATGACGTTGTGATCGTTGCGCTCGGAATTGGTCATCGAGTTGATGATGGCCTCGATGCGCTTCAAATTCGATTCGTCGACATGCACGTCCTTGGGGACCTTGGCCAATGGGCCCACCTTCGGAAGCATGCCAAGCACTTGTTCGAGAGGGCCCATCTTGCGGATCTGGCGCAACTGGTCGCGGAAATCCTCGAGCGTGAATTCGCTGCGGCGCAGCTTGCGCTCGAGCTCGGCCACTTGCTTGGCGTCCACGGACTGCTCGACGCGCTCGATCAGCGAAAGCACGTCGCCCATGCCCAGGATGCGCGAGACGATGCGCTCCGGATAGAACGCGTCAAGCGCGTCGTATTTTTCGCCCGTGCCCACAAACTTCACCGGCGCGCCGGTTACTTTGCCGATCGATAGCGCCGCGCCGCCGCGCGCGTCACCGTCGAGCTTCGTCAGGACGACGCCCGTCAGGCCGAGCCTCTTGTGAAACTCGCCCGCGGAGCGGACCGCATCCTGCCCGATCATGGCGTCCGCCACGAACAAAATTTCCGCCGGAGTGAGTTCTCGCTTCAGCGTGCCCAGCTCTTCCATCAGCGTGTCATCGATGTGCAAGCGGCCGGCCGTGTCCACGAGAATTACGTCATGCGCGGAAAGTTTGGCTTCGCGAATCGCGCCGCGCACAATTTCGAGCGGCTTGTCGGTGCCCGTGCCGGGCCAGCACGGAACGTGGACCGCCTTGGCCACTTGCAAAAGCTGTTCGCGCGCCGCGGGACGATAGACGTCGGTGGAAACCACGATGGGCCGGTGGCCGTGCGCGGAGACCCACTTCGCCAGCTTGCCGGTGGTCGTCGTCTTGCCCGAGCCTTGCAGGCCGACGATCATCCACACCGACGGCGGGCGCGAGGAAAAAAGAGGCTTGGCGTGCTTGCCGAGAAGCAGCGCCAGCTCATCGCGCACGATCTTGATCACTTGCTGGTCGGGCGAAAGTTGCAGAAGAACTTCGGAGCCGAGCGCCTTGTCGCGCATGTGCGTCAGCAATTCATCGATCACGCCGACGTTGACGTCGCCTTCGAGCAGCGCTTCGCGAATTCCCGCGAGCGCTTCGTCCACGTGCTCCTGCGTGAGCTTTCCCTGGCCACGCAGGTTTTTGAAGACTCGTTGCAGCTTGTCTGTCAGGTTCTCAAACATTGGGCTTTGTCCCCAGGATCGAATTGCAGCTTGCCATCGAGACGAATCCTTATTCTAGCAGGATGGGAGAAGAGTTGCTGAGTGGCACAGGCTTCAGCCCGAGCGGGCTAGTCCTTGCAAGCACCAAAACCCACAGGCTGAAGCCTGTGCCACTCAACCCAAATGTTGCAACAAGGTGGGAGCGGGGAAACCCAGGCGTGAAGTGCTTTTTCCAGGCCCGAATCGCTGGAGCAGGATTGGTTTGATGATTGCCGTCCACATCGAGTAAAGCTTCGCAGTCGGGTGCAGGCCGTCGGATCGGAAAAGATCGGCAGGTAAATTCCCCTTGGGATCGAACATGGACGTGGCGATGTCGATGTATTGCACATTCTTCTGCGTCGCGGCGTAGTCCTGCATCAGCTTGTTTGCCGCTTTCATCTGCGGCCACTGGTTCCAGCGCAGGTTGGACGGCTTGATCGCCAGAATGTAAATCCAAGTGTCCGGCGACGCGGCGTGCACGATCTGAACGAATTTCCGAAAGTCGTTCGCGACCATTTCAGGCGTTTTGGAAGAGCCTTCCGCGAGGTCGTTGTCTCCTTCGTAGACGACCACGGCGCGCGGGTGGTAGGCGACGACGATGCGTTGCGCGTACATGTCGAGGTCGGAAAACTCCGAGCCGCCAAATCCTCGATTGATCACGTCGAGCGGCTTCATGTCCGAAGCGAGCGTGTCCCAAAACCGGAAGCTGGAGCTTCCCGCGAAGACGATGCTGCCGGGCTTGGGCGGATGCACTTTGTCCTGCTCTTCAAAATCGCGGATCGCCGGCTCCCATCCCTGCGCCGAGACGGCCGGCAAAAAAGAGCGCAGCGCAAGAGCCAGGAGCAGCGCGGCAAAAATTCCAGCGCCAAATAAATGTTTTTTAGCGGCAGTTGCATTCGGCAATCGCATGATGCCCAGACTATACCCCAATCTCTTGGCTGCGGATAAAGACATTCGTTCGCGAGAGCTTGCTAACGTCCTTGCAACGCCCCTCTGTCGGGATTATGCTTCGGCGCAATTGGGGTGGGGCGCAAGCGGAAACCTGGAAACCGGCCAATCAAACGAGAATGCGACTGCGAAGAGGAGGACAAAGCAATGGAACACGTGATCGCGAAACTTCTTCACGACTTCGAGGACGGAAGAATGACCCGCCGGCAACTGATTCAGAGCCTCGCGCTGGCGGCGACGGCAGCCTCGTCCGCGAGCGCGGCCACGGCCGCGGAACCCGAAGGCACCGTGCTGAAAGCCACCTACCTGAATCATGTTGGTTATCAAGTCGCCGATTACGGCAAGAGCCGCGATTGGTATGCGGAGCTTTTCGGATTGAAAGTTCAGTTGGACGACGGGAAAAAGGCCAACCTGGCGGTGGGAGAATCGCTGCTCATCTTTCACCCGCGCAAGGCGCCTACAACCCCCGTGGTCGACCACGTCTGCCTGACGATTGCAAACTGGGATACGGACAAGAGTGTGAGAGAAAAGGTGGAAGACGAATTAAAGCGGCGCGGCCTCAAAACGCGGACGTCGGAGAACAGTTTTCACTTCAGCGATCCGGATGGCTTTGAATTGCAGGTGGGCGGAAAGAACCAATAAGGTTCCGATTCGCGCCGGCAAACGCGCTTGTCAAATGAATGTCGGCCCCGAGCGCCGCAGTTTAGAATTTCAGGAGATCCTTCGCATTGCCATGCAAATCTTCGCTGAGGTGCGTTTGTGCGGCAGCTCTTTGCAAAGCGGCGAGAGAGTGGGAGAATGGCAAACTAGATTTTGCGTTTATCCGATGGAAAATGGAGGGCAACCCCATGAAGAAACTCGTTCTGCTGATCCTGCTCGCAAGCGCGGTGAGTTTTGCGCAGCAACCGGCTGCAACCGCGCCCAGCAAGGCGAAGATACTCACCCGCGCGGAATTTGACGCGCTGCTTGCCAAGCCCGGTGGCGTCTTATTGCTCGATGTCCGGCGGCCAACGGAAATTGCCCAGAACGGCGGGTTCCCGGTGTACCTCAACATCCAGGCGGCGGATCTCGAAAAGCACCTCGCCCAAATCCCCAAGGACAGACCGTTGATTCTGGTCTCCAATCACGCGCACCGGGCCGGGATCGCGGCGGATTTGCTGGATAGCAAGGGATTCAAGATTGTGGGTGCGATTGGCGCGCAAGTCTATGAGTCCGAGGGTGGGACCCTTGTTAAATACGCGCCCGAGAAGCCCGCGGCCAACGCCGAGAAATAACAAGTAGCACAGACTTCAGTGTTCGGTCTCATGACATCCTTTACACAGCGGTCTCAGGACATCCTTTACACTCGGCTGGGCCGGTGACGAAGGAAAACAGACCGCGTCGGCCCTCCAGGAGGGCCGAGGATGGCATGGGGAACAGTGGACGTAGACGAACAACGGATGCGGTTTGTGATCTTGGCGAGCCGGCGGGAAAAGACGATGCGGGAGTTGTGCGAGGAGTTTGAGATTTCGCGGCCGACCGGGTATGAGTGGCTGCGGCGGTATGAGAGGGGCGGGATCACCGGGGTGGTGGAGAGGAGCCGGCGACCAGAACACAGTCCGCGACGGACGGAGGGGGAGATCGAGCAGCGGATCGTGAAGTTGCGGCAACAGCGGCCGGACTGGGGAGCGAAGAAGGTGCAGGTGCTGCTGGAGCGAGAAGGGGTGAAGGTGCCGCGGATCACGATTCACCGGATTTTGGTGCGGCACAATTTGGTGCGAGTGCAGGATCGGCATCGGCGGGCGGTGCAACGATTCCAGCGAGGAGCGCCGAACGAGCTTTGGCAGATGGATTTCAAAGGGTCGGCGGGATGGAACGCGGAGACGGGGCCGCTGTCGGTGTTGGATGATCACAGCCGGTATGCCATTGCGTTGGCGGAAACAGGATCGACGCGAGCCGAGGCCGTACGAGAGCGGCTGGAGGAGGCGTTTCAGCGTTGCGGAGTACCGGACGGGATGCTGATGGATCACGGGACGCCGTGGTGGAACATGCAGGCTGCGGCGGGATGGACGTGGCTGACAGTATGGTTGATGAAGCAAGGGATGAAACTGCATTTCAGCGGGTATCGACATCCGCAGACGCAAGGGAAAGTGGAACGATTTCATGGATCGTTGGAAGCGGCGAGAAGGAAGCGAGACCGGTCGGAGAGCGAGCCGGAGCAGGCGTGGTACGACGCGTTTCGCCAGGAGTACAACGAAGAGCGACCGCACGAAGCGTTGGGGATGAAGACGCCGGGGTCGGTGTGGCGCCGGAGCGAGCGGGGCTATCAGGCCAACCCTCCTGCTTGGGAGTATGAAACGGGAGCCGAGGTGCGGCGCCTAGGCGGAGCAGGACAGATGACGGTCGAGGGGCGACGGTGGGAGATCAGCAAAGCGCTGGCAGGAGAATGGGTGCAGCTGATTCGAATCGGGGAGAGGATCTTGGTGTACTACTGCCGGAGTTTGGTGCGCGAACTCGATCCGAGCCGCCAGCGGTCCACCGCGGTGGACCGCTGGCGGCTCGGCCCTGTCCCTGAAAAAGTGTAAAGGATGTCCTGAGACCGCTGTGTAAGGGATGTCCTGAGACTTGACACTGAAGCCTGTGCCAGTCCGCCGTTAAGAAATCATTTTGAACTTGAGTTTTACGCTGCGAGGGTTATGGGTATACGCAGCGTGAACAGGATGGCGCAGAAAAAGGCGCGCAAAAAATAAGGCAGCCCCCTCAGGAAGCGGAGTAGCTGCCTGAGATTGAAACCTGCGGCTGCGAGCAATGCGTTGCAGCGATCTCCGGTGCGTCCCTTCAACCAGTTGCGGCCTAACAGCCCATCGTTTTTCGCGTGCCCGATGATCGGTTCGACCACCGCGCGGCGTTTCAACCAACGTTTGATTTTATCCGTGACACCTCGTCTCTGCCCGGTGATGTAGACCGCCGTGTGTGGATGACCCGTGAGCCGGTGCCCTTTATATCCCTGGTCCACCGCGACGCGCAGCGGGCTGCGGCCCACGATTTCCCGCACATCGTCCAGCGCCTGCTTCAGCGTGTGACCATCGTACGGATTGCCGTGCAACGCGCGCGCCTGCAAAATGAAATGGCCGCCCTTGGCCGGATGCAGATTCGTGGCGATGGAAACTTTGCAGCCGAATTCGTACGGCGCGCGCGCTTTGCCTTTGCTGATGCATTCGGTTTCCGGCGCGTGCCAGGAATAAACGTAATCTCGATCACCGCGCTGCTGGTGCGCAATGCGCCAAGCGCGTCCCAGCGTGTATTCCAGCCGCTCGACGGACGATTCGGCCAGCGCGGGCAGCGCCGCCATCTTGCGGCGCACGTCGCGGATCAGCCGCCGCAGGCGCACCCGCAGAAATTTCACCTGCCGCTTGGCGCGTCTCTTCTGCTGCGCGTGCAGGTATCGCCCCGTCTTCATCGCCGCTCTCCGCGCCACGCGCACATACGATTGCCGCAAGCGCAGTCCCGTTTTTTTCGCTTGCCGGCCCAACCGCTCGATCGCCGTCAGCAGCAGTCCGTGTTCGGTCGGATGCGCAATCGCTTTTTCCTGCACCGTCGTATCCACCGCCACCGCTTCGGTGGCCCGCACATTCAGCGCCCCGCCCCGATAGGCCGCGGCCAGCGTCTCCTGCAACAACGTCTCCAGCGCCTCCTCCCCCACTCGTTTGCGAAAATGCGTCATCCCCGATCGCTCCAGCGGAAAGGCGTGCTGAAAATATTCTTCCCCGCAAAAATATTGCATGTACGGATCCCGCTCCCACCGCTCGCACACCGCTTCGTCTGACAATCCCTCAATATGTTTCAGCAAATGCAGCCCCACCACCAGACGGATCGGCAGCCCCGGACGTCCCGCCTCGCGATAGTACGGCGCAAAATGTATTTCCAGCCGCCCCCAGTCGATCAATTCGCCCAGCCGCACCAGCTCATGTCCCAGATTGATGATGTTCCTCAGCTTGGCCCGAAACAGTTCCTGCGTCCCGCTGTCCTGCGCTTTGGGTCTCGGTTTCATCCCTGCTCCCCAAAATAAAATTGCAAGATTTCGGCACTCATCCTGCCGAAACCTTGCAATCTCTCCACACAAAAATCAACAAAAATCGACAGAACAAATGCGGATTTATTCAATTTTTAACGGGGGACGTGCCACTTGTCCTGTCGTCGCACATTGTGACTGCATTTTACGAGTACGTGGATGTGCTGCAGGTGGCTTCTGGGAAATCCGGATCAGGCGAGCCCTTCTATAATTCGGATGTCCCGCTCGGCGGCGCCATCGATCACGCGGCACGCGGCCTGGTAGGCTGGGCTCTCAAACGTGGTCGTAGCTTTCTGCACGCTCTCGAACTCGATGACCACGGTTCGCATATTCTTCCCCGCTTCGTACGTCTTCGTGGGCATCCCGCGGCCAAGGAATCGGCCGCCGCCGCTCTGGATGGCGGGGCCCGCCAATTTCGCGTATTCGGCAACCGCGTCCGGGTTCGAGATCGATCGGTAGAAACATATCCAATATCCTTTGGCCATGGGTTTCTCCTAGTAGGAATCGTTCATTGCGTCGCGGTTCATTAAGTATCGGACCGCGTGATTAGAAATCTCGTGCGTTGACCGGCTTCGCTTCTTCAGGCGCGAAAGTTTACCGTGTCCCTTCTGCAGTCGCAAGAAGACGCAAACATTCTCCAACCGGCTTGTGGCCGTCCGCCCACAACCAATTCATTTTTTCAGCGAGACGCCCAGGAGAATCCGGCTAGCGACGGGATCGCCGGCGCTGTACGCGGGAATGAATTTCCAGTCCGAAGTTGATTTGAGGAGACCGTCGTCAACCGATTGAGCGCTTCCCAGCACTTCGACAGACCGGACTTTTCCCGCGGAATCGATCACCAGTTCCAGCGTCGACTCCGATTGCGCCAGCTCGATCTCCAATGGAGTCACCGGTGGTGGCCGTTCCATCAGTATGGCTCTGGGCGGAGTTATTTCCTCTTTGGACTTCACGCCTTTCGGGGTCAATCCCGGCGTTGCGACCACGGTGGTTGTCCCGTCAAAGATTTTCGCGCGTATTTCCCGGCCAGTGGGAACTGCGGTTGACACTCCATCCACTTGGGAGCGGATCCCCCGCGCCCGCGCGTCCAGGAGTGCGGCGCGAATCCGGTTCAAATCCGCCGCGGGCCACATCTCGTCGAGAGAACGCCAGGCATCCTGTTCGCGGCCGCTGTAAAGATAGGCCCACACGATTTCCAACACTTTTACTTTCACGCTTCGCATGCGGGATAGCCAGCCGGCTGATAAGGCGGCAGCGGACGCCAGCTTGCCGTCGCTGTTTTTGAAATCGCTAAGATCTTGCGGATTAAGCTTGGCCCGCTCTTCCGCGATTTTCTGGTCAAAATAGGATCGAAACTCGGAACCTACATCCAGCAATTGGCCGCGCACGAAGCGCAGGACGACCGGCGGGGCAAAGTCCAGATCGCGCAAGCGGAAATTCTCGAAGCCTTCCACCGAGGCGGCATCGTTCGTCCAGATTTCAACCCGGCCGTCCAAATCGGTGTCCGCAGCGCTGAAGAATTCTCCGCCAGTCATGCTGTGCAGCAGTACGGGCGGCGAGCGCAGGGAATAAATTCGATATTCCATGCAGCACTCGGCCTTCGACTTCCTCACTTGCAGCGCAACCACAGGCCCACCCAAGCCCAAATCCACGCCGAATGCATCAATATCCAGATCCGGGGCCGCATCCGAGATCACTAAATGTTGATCGCCCCAACTGAGCGCCGCCTCACAGACTCGTGCCTCTAGTTCACCCACCATGGAAGCTCCAACATGCACTTTGACGCCGGTAGGGAACTCCGCTTCGAAATAGCCTACACCACTGCGGCAGACCACATCTCGGCTTTGGGCGTGGCAAGCACTTGCCGTCAGGCAGGAAAGCAAAAATAGAATCAGCCCGGATTTCACACAAACGCGCAAAAGATCCATCGCGAATTCAATATATACCGCAATAGTGCGCTGCTGCCGCAGTTGTAGGGGCATGGCATGCCGTGCCCCTACAGCCGAGCCGCGAGCCAGAGGCTTCCTTAGCAGCCACGGTTTCGCTTTAGAATGCGCGTTCATCGCTTTTGAGAAAGACGGTCTTATAGGCTCGGTTCATTCAAATTCGAAGCATTTTGACCAGCGTGCCGCCGAGGATGGCTTCTTTTTCGGCGTCGCTGAGGAACGGCGCGTTCAGAATCAGGTCCACGTTGGAGTGCCAAACGAATGGCATATCGGTTCCAAAGACGACCTGGCCGGCGCCGACTTCCGCCACGAGATGCCGCAAGCCCTCTTCGGAAATAACGATCGTGTCGACTAGAACCTGGCTCTTCATATAGGCGCTCGGCGGTTTCTTGTTTGCGCAATCGGCATTGGGCCGCACTTCGCAGGCGACTTCGGTCCGCCCGAGATAGGAAGGCAGGTAGCCGCCGCCGTGCGCCGCGCAGAGTTTCAAGCCGGGGAAGCGGTCGAATGCTCCGTTGAACATCATGCGCGTGAGGAAAATCGTGGTTTCCAGGGGATTCCCGATGACATTGCCCAGGTCGCCTCTTCCCTTGAGCGCATCTTTCTGGAGGACATTCTCGGCGCCCTGAGGGTGCATGAAAACCACGACGCCGAGTTCCTGCGCTTTGGCCCAGAACGGATCGTACTTCGGCAAGGAAATGTCTTCCCCCAGGACGTGGCCGCCGATGGCGGCGCCGCGCGCGCCCAGTTTCTTGACGGCGTATTCGAGCTGCTCGGCCGCCAGGTCGGGAAACTGCAGCGCGACCGAGCTAAGCGCCACATAGCGGTCCGCATGAGCGGCGCACCATTCCGCGAGCTTTTCGTCGTGCAGCTTGACGATCTTGGCCGCCAGGTCACGGTCCGCGGCGGCATAGAACCAGTAGCCGTTGATGCTGAGCACCTGAACGTCGACTCCCAGTTGATCGATGGCGCGAATGCGGTCCGGCCCCATGAGGTTCGGTCCGCGCGCCCGAGGGCCGGCATTCGGAGCGAGGGGCGTGTCCTTGACGATATCCCACACTTCCGGAATCACGCAGTGAGCGTGTATGTCGACGACTTTCACGCGCCGCCCGGCCACAGACACTTCCCGGCGGTTCACGGGCGCAGCCGGCGCTGCCGGACCGCCCTGAAGGGCGGAACCCGCAAAAGCGTTTCCCGTCAACAGCATTCCGGTCGTCGCGCCCGCGACGGTTTTCAAGAAATCCCTGCGGTCTCGCATGCTTCGCTCCATTCCAGTTTCCCCGGGATGCGGGCGGCAAGCCACCCCTCCGCCTCTGGGGAGCGTTGAAAATATATCGTTCAGCCAATTTCGCCAGCTGATTGAATTGCCGTAAGTAAACCCCTTGGCGAGGTGGAAGTCAAGAAACTCCAGCCACCGGTGATGGTCATTTTTTGTGGATCCGCCTTCCAGGGGCCTTACAATACACAATTTCCGAATTCATGCTGGAATTTTAAAACAGGCACACTCGGAATGGAAATAGCGGGAAAGATTTTTGATAAAGAATCGACAGAACTTCTTGCGGAAACGGCCGCAAACAAGTTGGAATAAATAATTTACACAAAGTTGACAAAGCGGGGCGCGCGGAAAGTGCAGGCAATTGAATTTTTTAAAGTGGGTTGGGAGCGCGCTCACGTACCCGATTTCTCTCGGGGCCGTCGTCCCCGCAGCGCTACTCCCAACCCGCGAAGTTTGAACTGCATGCCGCCTTCCATTTCCGACATTTTGAATCTCGGGCAAAACACACGACATCCGCGAAATTCTGTTGCACCAGAATGCAGCAATGTGCACATTAAGAGACTCCCTAGGGCGGTCTTTGTCCAGAAAAGGTTCCTCCCTAATATTTGGGGCGCGGAGAGATGTTGCAACGCGGAAATGCAAACCCGAAATTTCAAGATCAGCTCTTTTTCGGCGCGAAACGATGCGCTCGCGGAACTCTCTTGGCGAGCGTGCGGGACGCCGCCCGGGCTATGCTATAGTCATTCGTCCCCGGGCAACAACGAATATGGGCAAACTGCGCATCTCCATCGTGGAATTCCTGAATACAGCGCCGCTGGCCTGGGGCTTCACCGACGGGCCTCTGGCGGGCAAGTACGAACTTCTGTTTGCCGTGCCTTCGCAGTGCGCCGAGGATTTGCGCGCCGGGCGCGCCGATGTAGGCATCATTCCCGCCATCGAGTACCAGCGCATGGAAGACGTCGTCGCCCTGCCGGGGATGGCAATCGCGTCCAAGAATGAGGTCCGCAGCCTCCTGGTCGTTTCCAAAGTGCCCATCGAAATGGCCAAAACCTTTGCGCTGGACACGAATTCGCGCAGTTCGGTGGGCCTCGCGCGGATTCTTAGCCGGCGCCACTGGAATATCGATCCTGAATTCATCGACATGCCGCCCGATCCGGACAAGATGCTAGCCCGCGCCGACGCCGCGCTCGTGATCGGCGACCCGGCGCTGCGCCTGCGGCTCAAGGTGGATGCGCTGCAAGCGAAAGTCCCGCAAGCAGATGGCTGCGGTTGCTGCGGCGGCGAGGATGAACAGCCGATCAAGGGCATTGAATCGTTGTTTGTATATGATATTGCGCAGCAGTGGCGCGAAATGACCGGGCTTCCCTCCGTCCTGGCGATCTGGGTGGCCCGGCGCGGCGCGATCACGCCGGAAATCGCCGCGGACTTTCAGGCGTCGCGCGAATATGGCCTGGCGCGCATTGGCGAAATCGCCGAGGGCGCGGCCTTGAAGCTCGAACTTCCGCCGCGCGAACTCGAGCGCTATCTGACCGAGAACATTAATTTTTCGCTCGATGAGGAGAATCTGGCGGGCCTGCGGCGGTATTATGAGGAGTGCGCGCTGGCCGGTTTGATTCCGCGCGCGCGCGAGGTGGAATTCGTCGGCGCGACAAGCGTCGCGCGGTAATGTAGCGCCCGCCTTCAGGCGGGCATTTGCTTGAGTCAAGCGTGTCCGCCTGAAGGCGGACGCTACAAAACAATACGCAATTTAAGAAGGAAGCGTATCCATGGGACTGACACAACAAGAAGCGCTCGACCTGTTTCGCTCCGATGACCTGGTGGGCATCGGCATGGCGGCGATGGAAGTGCGCCGCAAGAAAACCGACCCGCGCGTGGTGACCTACCAGATCGACCGCAACATCAACTACACCAATTTCTGCACCGAATACTGCTCGTTCTGCGCGTTCTACCGCCCGCTGGGCTCAAAAGAGGGCTATTTGCTCTCGTTCGAGTCCATCTACGAAAAGATCGAGGAAATGATCGAGCTGGGCGGCACCGGCATCCTGCTGCAGGGCGGTCTGCACCCGGACTTGCGCGTCGAGTATTACGAAAATCTCCTGCGCTCGCTCAAGCAGCGTTTTCCGCAAGTCCATCTGCACTGTTTCTCCGCGCCGGAAATCGGCTGCATCGCCGAAGTTTCCGGCTTGAGCGTGCGCGAAACGATCGCGCGCCTGATGGCCGCGGGGCTCGACTCGATCCCCGGCGGCGGCGCGGAAATTCTCGATGACGAAATCCGCGCGCGCATCTCGCGCCTCAAGTGCACCTCCGACGAATGGGAAGACATGCACCGCGTGGCCCACTCGCTCGGCATGCGCACCACCGCCACCATGATGTTCGGCTGCGGCGAGGAATACCGCCACCGCGTCAACCATCTCGAGCGCCTGCGCCGCATCCAGGAAGATACCGGCGGCTTCACCGCGTTCATTCCGTGGATGTTCGCGCCGGACAATACGCCGCTCGGAAAGAAAATCCCGCAAGCCACCGCCGTCGATTACCTGAAGACGCTGGCCATCAGCCGCCTCTACCTCGACAACATCGATCACATCCAATCAAGCTGGCTCACGCCGGGAATCAAGGTCTGCCAGGTGGGATTGCAATTCGGCGCCGACGACGTCGGCAGCATCCTGATCGAGGAAAACGTAGTCTTCGCCGCCGGCGTCCGCAATCGCACGAACGAAGGCGAACTCCGCCGCATCATTCAAGACGCCGGCTACAGGCCCGAGCAGCGCGATACGCTGTACCGATCGTATGTGTTGAAGAAAGCGTCTTAAGTAGCACAGACTTCAGTCTGTGGGGTTCCATTCGCCAGCCCGGGCCGCCCGTGGTAGCCGAATCGACGAGCGAGACAAGATTCAGCGCAGCGAGAATTTCACTTCATCCAAGATTTGATGGAAACCCACAGACTGAAGTCTGTGCTACTAAGCAAAATTCTGCCGCGTCGACTTTCAATTCGCTGTTTTAGATTCGTCACCGCGCTTGAACGCAAGAATTTTTGTTGTTAATACCTGTACCTGCTCGCCCTTTTGATTGACGGTAACATTCCGCACCGTAACAACCGCCTGATTGGGTTTGGAGCGAGAGGGAACGATGTCGAGGATCTCGCTTTCCACACGGAGCGTGTCGCCCGGACGCGTCGGCCTAGCCCACGCGATCTCGGCGCCCAGGCCGACAAGGCCGCCGGCGAACGGCAGTCCACTGGTCACCAGAAGACGCATCGTCACAGCCGCCGTATGCCATCCGCTCGCGGCAAGCCCGCGGAAGACGCTGTCCCGCGCCGCCGCATCGTCCAGGTGAAACGGCTGCGGATCAAACTCCGCGGCGAACGATTTTATCCGTGCCTCATCCATGCGGTAGGTGCCTGTGGTGAATTTTTGGCCTACGTGCAAGTCATCCAAATATAGAACCTTGGCCGGACTCACGACTTTTGCCGGCGCGGCGCCGTACGCCGGCTTCACGCCGCTGGTGCTGTCAAGCGCGGCGTTGGCGAGGTCGTCCGCATCGCGATTTTGCTCGCGCGGCACATACTGAATCGTGAAGGTTTCGAGGCTCGCGGCTTGCTTCTTCGCGCGCTCGTGCAGCGGCCGCAAATCCGGATGCTTCACTTTGTACAGGCCCTTGATCTGATTCACGATCAATTGCGAATCGCTGTAAACGCGCAGCCGCTTGATCCCGCTCGCCGCCGCATAATCGAGCGCCGCGATCAGCGCGTAATATTCGGCGACGTTGTTGGTGGTGCGGCCAATATATTTTCCAAGGGATTCGTGCGTCGAGCCGTCGGGACGCCGCACCACCACGCCGTACGCCGCCGGCCCGGGGTTCCCGCGCGCCGCGCCGTCAATATTCGCCGTGTACGCGCCTTCTTGACGCGCCGATGGCGTTTCAGGCTCCTCGAACAATTTCCCGGACGCTTTGTGCGTGGGTTTGATCATCGATCCGATCCCGCATTCACTTTGTTAATTCGTGCGCTCGCAATTTTCATGCCGGCCGCCATTGATGGAGATTCCACATGTTTGTGGGTCGGCGCTTTAGCGCCGACATTCAGGCTTGCAATATCCTGGGCTTTAGCCCCTGACGCCTCAGGGCCTAAAGGCCCCATCATGATGCAGCATTTTTGTCGGACCTGAAGGTCCGACCCACAAACCTTAAATTTCTGCGCCTTACGATTAATTTTCACGGACGGGGGTAGTTGGCGGATCTCCGGCGGCGGCGACCGCGGAGGCGGAAGTGGCCGGCGGTCCGGGCGCCGCCGAGTGATCCGCATAATAGAGGATCCGCGTGCAGGTCTCGCAGTGGAAAAATCCTTCATTGCTGTCGCGCTGCAATTGTTGAATCACGTGCGGGCGGATGTGGACGCCGCACTGGCCGCAGCCTTCGCCGCGGATTTCGGCGAGCGCGATGCCTCCGTGGCGCTTGGCGATGCGCTCGTAGTGGTCGACCAAATCTTCCGGCACAGCGGCAACCGCGGCGGCGCGCACCGCCTCGGCGGCGGTCAATTCCTTTTGCGTGGCGTTGTACTCGGCTTGAATCGCGTGACGTTCCTTGTTCGCGGCCGCTTCGATTTCCTTCACCGCCGCTTCGGCGGCCTTCACCTGCCGGTCGTACTCCTCGCCGGAGACCATGCGTTCGAGCAGGCGGTCCTCGGCCTTGGCGACTTCGTCTTCGGCGTTCTGGATTTCGTGCAGGAGGGCTTTATACGCTTCGTTGGTCTTGACCTCGCCGCTCTGGTTCCGGTATTTCTTCGCGCGCTCTTTCCATTGCTCGACGTCCATCTCGTACGTCTTGCGCTCTTTCTGGCCGGTGAGGAGCGATTCCTTGGCTGCGGCGACTTGATGCCGCGCAGCCGTAACACGAGCTTCCACTTCTGCCAGGCGCTTTGGAAAAGCGGCCAGACGCTCGCGAATTCCAATCAAGCGCAAATCAACGGCCTGCAGTTCGATGAGTGACTTGAGGTGGGGGTGCATCGACACAGCATTTTAGCACAGCCCCTGCGCGAGGCACGGAACGCAATTCGTCCCGGCAGTGGTTCGCCTTTTGTGAGTCATCCACTTGCTTTCAAGTCAAAGCCGGTGGATTTCCCTGTATGAGCCTCAGGAAACAAATAAAATAAAATCAAGGTGCGCTAGCTTCCTTAACGGATAGAATCATAGCCGCCCACCCGTCTGTCACAATCAAAGGCACTTTCAACTTCTCTGCGAATCATGCTTCCTGACGGTTTTGCTCTAGTGCCAAATGTTATCGGAAAGGAAAGAATATGGGCGCCCGAAAGATGCTTCATCGGATTGATTCCAGGTTGCTGTCTTACGGTTTGGCTCTAGCGATATTCCTGTTGGGAGTTGTGCGGACAGGTTTCGCGCGGCCGGATAATGCCTTCGATTTGACCGGGCCAAGGATAGAAATCAATGTAACTCGCGCCGGAAAGACACTCGGCATTGCAGGCGTGCCCAACCTGCTGCCCGCGGACCGGCTCTGGATTCACGTCGACCTACCCAACGATCAATCTGTGCATTACTTGCTTGTCGTTGCATTTCTTCGGGGCACGACGAATCCCCCGCCCGAAGATTGGTTCACAAGAGCGGAGACATGGAACAAGCAAGTGCAGTCGGAAGGCGTCGTCGTTACCGTCCCTAAGCAAGCCCAGCAGGCCCTGCTGTTTTTAGCTCCTGAAACTGGCGGCGACTTCAGCAGTTTGCGTTCAGCCGTCCGCAGCAAACCTGGGGCCTTCGTCCGGGCGGCGCAGGACCTGAATCAGGCCGGCTTGGACCGTACTCGGGCGGACCGATACCTCGACGAGATAAAAAACAGCGCCGGCATGGATACGAAGGCGCTTCACGATCGATCCGTCCTACTTGCCCGGACGTTGGGCATCAAGCTGGACCAGCAGTGCTTCGATCGGCCCGCGGAACAACAATCAACGTGCCTGACGCAAAATACCGATCAGCTTGTCCTGGATGATGGGCACACCCAATCCATGGTTGCTGCGCTGACTTCCGGTCCAGCTTCGGATTTGATGGGAGCTCTCAGCGCTACGTCGATGGCTGGCGGAGGATTTTACAGTCCATACGTGGGCGCGGTCGTTGACCTGGCGCGAATCCTGGGCAACCTGCATACAGCGGCTTACCAATACATCCCAGCCCTCGCGCTGCCAAAAGGTACGCAACTAAATCTTCGGCTCAATAACCCGCCGTCGTTTCGAAGTCCGAAATCGGTCTTGGTTGTGGGTCTCCCCGCGGTAGAAGCCTCGCAACTGCCTCCACTTCGGGCGGTCGACCCGGAACAAGTTCAGTGCCTCGAAAAAGCCCCGCTTGTTTTTCCGGTTGATGGCGCTCCCTTGGTGTTTTCCACGGAGATCGCGCATGATTTCGTTCTTCGAATCATGGGAAAAGGTGGGAGCGTGACGGACCTGCTCGCAACGCCCGATCCCGCTCGGGGTGGATTTGTAATTGACGGTCGTGCACTCGCAGGCGCCAACCTGGATTCGGACATCAGCGGAAAACTTTACGGAAATTGGGGATTCGATTCTTTCGAAGGGCCTGCATTCCATTTGCGAAACGCCCATCCGGCAACCTGGAACGTCGCGCCTGCGGATCAGGGGGGCCTTATCGTGGGCCGCGTGGATACGCTCCATTTGCACTCCGAATGCGCCGTGTGCGTTGATAGCGTGACCGTCCAGGACAACCAGCATAAGGATCTTAAGGCAAGCTGGAAAGCCCTGAAGACGGATGAGCTGGAAATTCAGGTCCCTCTGAAAGAGGAAACGTCCGGTTCCGTGAAGCTGACGGTGAAGCAATTTGGCGTGGCCACTTCAGACGAACTTGTTTTGCAGACATACGCGGAAGCAGCCGAACTGGATCATTTCAAAATCAATGCAGGCGACAAGCAGGGCGTTTTAACAGGCACACGGTTGGATGAGGTCAACAGTTTCGAGCTGAAGGGAATTCGATTCGTGCCGACGAAATTATCCAGGGCCGATAGAAAGGACGAACTCCAGCTGGCCGTTGCGGGCTCCTCATCGCCCGCCGATGTTCTTCAGACGAATGAAAAATTGGTTGCGCGCGTTGATCTGAAGGATGGCCGCGTTCTGGATTTGCAAACGACGGTTGAAAAGCCGCGTCCCAAGGTCACTTTGATCAGCAAAAGCGTGCAACCCGGGCCGACCCGCTCTTCCGTTCACCTGGAGGATCAAGATGAGCTCCCCCAGGATGGGCGTCTCTCGTTCTTCTTGAAGACCGAAGTGCCGGAAAGTTTTCCGCGAAATGAAAAGATCGAAGTTTCAAGTCTTGATGACTCCTTTCATGTATCGCTCAGCGTCGCCGAGGGAAATCTGATCCTGCAAAATTCAGAGACAGTGCTTGCCGTGCTCGATCCGCTCAAGAGTTTTGGACCGTCGGCATTCGGCCCGCTGCGCTTTCGGCCGGTTGAAATTGACGGTGGGAACGGAGATTGGCAACCTCTCGCAACCCTGGTGCGGATTCCAACCTTAAAGGAAGTTCGCTGCCCTGACAGTCCGGATAAGCAATGCAGGCTGATCGGGTCGAATTTATTCTTGATCGATTCCGTGGCCTCCGACCCGCAATTCACCCACGCAATATCCGTGCCGATTGGCTTCTCAGACTCTACATTGAGCGTGCCGCGCCCGAACGGGACGCTCTTATACATCAAGCTCCGGGATGACTCGGCAAAGGCGGAGCCGCTGATTCTGCCGGTTTTGCCGGATGAGTGAATGAGGCGGAACACGTTGGAGCGTTCCCCCGTCAACTGCAAGCAGGAAAAGTGGCCTCACAACGTCTTTTCGCCAAGGATTGTCTCTTCGCAATTTCGCGACAGACTCATGGGCCAGGAATTTCAGGACGGCGCCGAAATCCTGATGCGCGTGTTTCAGGCCCGGAGGACGCCAGAAACGCGCTATTTTTCCGGATGGGATTCCTCTTCACGAGGAAGGTTTGTTGAGCTGTGCGGCGACGAGTTTTGGCTTGCAGGGCGAGCCGTTGCGGTGGCAGACGTCCCGATCGCATCGCCGTTGACCACGATTTCGACGCGGCGATTGCGCTGCCGGCCTTCCGCCGTGTCATTCGTCGCCACGGGTTCCGCTTTCCCGAACCCTTGCGCGGTGATCGATGACAGCGACACGCCCTGTTCCCCCAGAAAATCCTTGACGGAATCAGCGCGCTGTTCCGAAAGCTTCACGTTGAATGCGTCGCCGCCCACGCTGTCGGTGTGCCCTTCAATCTGCATGGTCAGTCCGGGATGCGCCAGCAAAATTCCTGAAACTTTGGCCAGTTTTTCCCTCGCGCCGGGTTTCAGAGTGAAGCTGCCGGTGTCGAACAATACGTCGGACATGTTGACGATCAGCCCTCGCGCGGAATCATTGGTCTGCAGGATCGAATTCAACTGCGCCAGGAGTTGCGCGCGCATGTCGGCCTTCTCTGCCTCCGCCTTTGCCGCCGCCTGCCGTGCTTTTTCTGCTTCGGCTTCCGCCGCCTGCTTCTGCGCGAGCGCCGCCTGTTGCTCGGCAACCGCGGCCTGGCGCGCCTGATCTGCATCTTGCTTGGCCTTGGCCGCATCGGCGGCGGCCTTCATGGCCTCTTCCTTCATGCGTTCCGCATCCGCCTTGGCTGCTTCGGCCTGCAGGCGGGCCTGCTCGGCTTCCTGCCGACGATTGGCTTGATCTTCGGCGTCGGCGCGGGCTTTCGCGGTGCGCTCCTCGGCCGCTCGCCGGTCCGTCTCGGCCTGAGCCTGGGCGTCTTCTTCTGCCTTCTGCTTCACGGAGATTACGCGGGCCTCTTCCGCGGTTTGCACCGCGTCACGCGCCATGGAGATTACGGTCTTCTTATCGCTCTTGCGCCCGTAGGCATCCTCCGCTTCTTGCAACTGCTTATCGGCTTTCGCAATCGCGGAGGCCGCGTATTTTCCAGCATTGGCATTCTTCGCAATGCGGACCGCATTGCGCGCCTCGAAGAGTTCAATCGGCGTCTTTCGGTCGATTCCGAAAATCACGTTCTCAATTTTTGTGTTCGAGGAAGAGTAGACGCCGTGAGGAACCAACTCGTAGGTGGCCCCAATGCTTTCGTCGCTCGCGTCGCCCGCGTTTTCGAGGACTACTTCATCTCCCGGCTGGGAGACGGCGAAATACGGCTCGGCGGTCACAACCAACCCGAACGTCTGCATGTCCGTAATGGCCTTGACTTCGGCGCTGCCGTTCTTGACCTGTACTTCGCCAAGGTTCACGGCGCGGCCTTGCGGAGAAACGGCCCACAGGGCATACGTCAGGAACTCAAAGCCAAACTTAGTTGCCGGCTCCATGCCCTCGAACTTCACTTCGATTTCCACACGATTGCCCTTGTTCTCGACTTGGGCTTCGCCAGTGCTTCCGGGCATCAAGGTCGTACCCTGGAGGGAAACTTTCGCTACGCCGCCGCGCCGGTAAGTGACCGCCTTAGCCGTGCGGGATACGCTGGAAGTGCTGCTTGGCGATGCCTGTCCTCTTGCGTTTGCGGCATCCAGGCCAAGTACGCCGAGGATCGCGACACAGAACAACGCGGATTTGGTGATGCGTTTCGTTATGGCGCAAAGGGGCAATTGGTTTGATTTGAAAGACATGATCCACTCCGTTAAGAGATATTCGTTGATATCCGTAGTCCTGCTAGGTTAGCAAACATTGTGGGCGCCGAACCGGCGTCCGCAGCGCGAGTTGCCATGTAATTACCTACTGATTGAACATCATAAGCAGTCATGGCGCGGGGCTTGGCCATAAGACCTCTGCAATCCCAACTCCTGTCTGAACAGGCTGCAATTCATTGTTTTGAAGGGAGAGGAAGAGTACGATGCGCGAAACTGAAGTCCAAATCGGAAATAACGGCTAAGGCCCATGCCCTGGAAAAGGCGCTCAGGATGAACTCATAAAAGGAGCAAGGTCAATGAAATCAACGAGGCAGTTCCTCTCGGTGGTATTAGTTGCCGTGGTCCTTTCCGCGAACGCCTGGGCCCAGGGGCCGGACTACAGCAAAATTGACATTACGGCAGATAGGATCGCGCCGAACCTCTATATGCTGTCCGGTTCGGCGGGTCTAGACCCGGGCCATCAGGACGCTGCCGGTGGAAGGATCGGCGTGCTGGTTGGACCGGACGGCATCTTCATGGTCGATGCCCAATACGCGCCGCTCACCGACAAGGTCCTGGCGGCGATCCGCCAAATCAGCCCGGCGCCGATTCGTTTCATGGCCAACACCCACGTACACATCGACCACACGGGCGGCAACGCGAACTTTGCCAAGATGGGCGTCACAATCTTTGCGCGGGAAGAACTCCGCGAAGAATTGTTACATCCACCGGCGTTGGCCAATGGCAATCCGGCCCCGGCGAGGGATCCGGCCTCACTTCCCGTCGTTACTTATGGACTGGGCGCGCCGGTGAAGTTTCATATGAACGGCGAAGTCGTTGACTTGATTCCAGTTCGCGCAGCCCATACCGGCGGCGATACGATGATCCGGTTTGAGAATGCCAACGCGATCATGATCGGCGATTTCTACCGCAATTATGGGTATCCCTACATTGACACGAACAATGGCGGCTCGTTGAAGGGCGCGCTGGAAGCGCTCGAGGCCACCATGGAGCTGGCCGGCCCGGATACGAAGCTCATTCCGGGCCACGGCACCATCATCCACCGGACGGACCTCATCCCCTACCGCGACATGATCCTCGCCGTGCAGGCAAAAGTGCAGCAGATGATTGCGCAGGGCAAGACCCGGGAGGAAGTGCTGGCCGCCAAGGTGACGGCCCCCTACGATGCAAAAGTTCCTGGTGGGCTCTTGCCGGCCGGTGCGGGGACAAGCGCGGACCGGTTTGTCGGGATGGTGTATTCAGAATTGAAGGCCGGGAAGTAACTCCGCGATTGAGCGAACCGCGCGCCACTACACCTGAAATTCTTTACTCGGGATGCGGCCCAGCATCTTCGTCTTGCCGGGGTTTTCCAACTCGCCTTTTCGCGCTAGACTCGCGGAGCGGAATTTTCCAGGAGGATATCGAAATGCCGGATGTGCATATTTCATGGCTCGCGGGGCGCACGGTCGATCAAAAACGCAAAGTTGTCGAAGGCATCACCAAAGTGCTGATGGAAGAAGCGGGAGCCAAGCCTGAATCGACTCACATCGTGTTCGTGGATATTCCGCACACGGATTTTGCGTCGGGCGGAATGCTTGTCGCGGATAAAAACAAAAAGCCGTAGAGTCGGTGCAGCCGTCAGGCGGCCATTCGTGTGGGAGATGGGTTTCGTAGCGCCAGCGCCCCGCTGGCGATTTTCTCCACTTCCGTCACAGTGCAAAATCGCCGGCGAGACGCCGGCGCTACGGTTCGATTTCGGGCGGCTCAGTCGCCCTGGTGGACTTCCATGGTCTGATCGATCGTGAACGTCGGAAAGTGCGGGGGCGTAACGCCTGCGGGATTGTTCACGGGCGGCGCGGTGTAGGTCGCGGTGACGGTAAAGGCGTTCCCGGCGGGTTCGGCGGTGTACGTGTACCCGTCGCGGCTGGTGCGGGTGATGTTCATCGTCCCGGAGGAAGAGAGCGTGGGCAAGTCGGCGTAGGAGCCGTTTTGCGTGTAATACATCCGCTCGGCCTGCGCGATGGAAATTAAGTCGTTCTTCACTCCGACCACACTGATGTTTTGCGTCACTACCATGCCCGGACCCGGCGCGGCTTGCTTCAAGGTGTACATGTAGATGCCGAGGCCGACCGCGGCGGTGATCATTATGCCGATAAGTCCCTTCATCGAATGTTTTCCTCTATAGAAATTATACGCGTGTCGTGATTCCATGCGCCGGAGACCGTTCTCCATGTGCAGTTCCCGGCAACCCCCTGGTAGCGGGGCAAACTGCTTGGTAGGACAGCCACCTTTGGCTGTCTCGTACAATCTCCGTGCGCAAAAGCGGGCAGCCAAGAGAGGCTGTCCCACTGAAATCCGCATCGTCGGTTAACTGATCGAATACACCGCCCTCATCTCGCCCGAGAATTGTGCCGACTATCAACTATAGTGCCGCTATCTGGCATGGGGAGTGGCAGTTACATGCTCGGACTTCCGTGGTGGTGGACGCTATGAAAACGTTTTCAAGTGCACGTACGAGTCGTCTCACAGGCTCTGAAAGCGGGTGCGGAATGCTGCTCCGCCGTTCCTATTTTCCCGGGCTGCTTTTTCTAGCTGGAATCCTGTTCTGCGCCGCAGCTCCCTGCTCAATGGCATTTGGAGCGACGCGGGCGAACGATCCAGCCGCTTCCGCCACCAGCATTACCGGCAAGGACGCGAAACTGAATGGGACGCCGATGCCCGTCGGCGCGACGCTTTTTCCGGGTGATGTCATCCGTCTGGGAGAAGCCTCCACGGTGGCGCTACGATTTGGGAATAGTTCGGTGCTCGTGGCTCCGCTCTCGGAATTGGTGGTCGAGTCCAAGGGCGTGAGCCTCCGCAATGGACACCTACAGGTGCGAGCGGATGGGGCAGAGTCGTTTGCCGTCTCCGGACCGTACTTTCATATGAAGATTGCTGCGTCTGAAGGCGTACCAAGCTCGGTGGAAGTTCGTCTAGCCGGCTTGCGCGCGCAGGTTTCGGCCGTCGCAGGTGGCGCGGATCTGACGGCAGCAGGGAACGAGACGTCCTACAGGCTGCGCGCCGGGGAAACGGCTACTCTGGATGCCACGGGCGGAGACGCTTCCCCCGCCCAAGGGTCCTCCAGCCCGGCAGCGGGCCAAGTTTCGCGCCTCGCCCCACAGGTGCAGATCGACCGCGCTTCGCAGGTGCTTGTCGCGGCGGTTTCCGACCGCATCTACTGGAATGACGGCTTGCGCAGCGGCCCAACCGGCCGGGCGCACATTGCGCTGAATGACGGTTCGCAACTGAATCTGGGTTCGGATTCCTCGCTGCGCGTCCTGCAGCATGACGCCCAAGCGCAGCAGACTTCACTCGACCTCCTAGTCGGACGGATGCGCGGGAAAATTACAAAATTAACGCGTCCGGGAGCGAAATTCGAAGTCCACACGCCAGTTGGCATTGCGGGGCTGGTGGGCACGGATTTTTCGCTCCTGGTTACGAACGACTATACGGAGCTGATGGTGTTCGAAGGCGTCGTGCGCTTCACTAATCTGAGCAGTCAATCCGTCAGCGTGACCGCAGGGAATATGCTTCGAATTTCGAAGGCTGGGGCGTTCCAAGGGCCGTCCCCTACAACGGCTCAGACAGTCCAGAGCACGCAGAACCTCACTGATATCACAACAACGGCAGCAGCTAATCAGGCTCCAGCCGCCGCCGCGACGCGTTCCATCGTGCCTGTGGTGGTTACTTTGACCGGCACCGGGGCTGCCATAGGCATTGGCGTTTGGCAGGGCACGCGTCCAACGGTCAGTAACACCGTCCCGTAGCGTATCAATTCCCCTCCATTCGAAAGGTAGGCCCTGTCCACGTCGCTTGACCCATCTTGCTTTCGGCTGTTACCGTCGCTGTGACGCCTCATGACGGATCGTATTCCGCAGGGACGCATACCGGAACTGGACGGTCTCCGCGGGATGGCGATCCTGCTGGTCCTGGTTGGACACTTCTTCGCTGTTCCGGGGATTGGCGCGGCTAGTCTTCTGAACGGCTATTGGTTTCGGCTGGGCTGGACGGGAGTCGATCTTTTTTTTGTTCTGTCCGGGTTTCTGATTGGCGGAATTCTGCTTGGAGCTCGCGGCTCACCCAATTATTTCAAGACATTTTATGCCCGCAGATTTTTCCGAATTATTCCCCTCTACTATGCGTGGATCCTGACCTACATGGTTCTGTCTGTTTTTGCGGGAAATTTTCTTTCCACGCGGGTCGGATCCGTTCAGAAAATCGACATTTCCATTCTCGCGCATTTTCTTTTTCTGCAGAATTTTCGGGATTTTCTAAAAAGCACGGTGTCTTTCTGGTGGTTTTCCTCCACGTGGTCCCTGGCCGTGGAAGAACAATTTTATCTCGTTGCGCCATTGCTGGTGCGATACCTGCCGAAGCGCGTTCTCGCGGTTGTTCTCGTGCTGGTCACGTTCGGAGCGCCGATCCTGCGCTTCGTGATCCGCAATGCTTTTTCAGAGGGGCCCTGGCTGGCCTACCGGCTGATGCCATGCCGCGCGGATTCGCTGGCCGTGGGCGTGCTCGCGGCTCTGCTGTGGAACAATCCGAAGGCGCGCGCCTGGCTCGAGGCGCATGCGTTGGTCTTATATGGTTCGTTCGCCATTTTATTCGCAGGAGTCGCCTGCCTGTGGAGGTGGTACTCGGACCCGCTGCTTCCGCTGACGCAGACCGCCGGATACACCTGGCTTGCGCTGTTTTTTGCCGTGGTGCTGCTCCTGGTGCTTTCGCGGCGCGTGTCTCTTCTGGCGGCGCTCATGCGGCTTGGATTCTTGCGCGACATCGGAGGCGTTTCGTATTGCATTTACATCATTCACACGGCCGTATTCCTGTTCTGCCACCAGATTCTATTGCACACGCTTCCAGTCGTCACGGATGGAAAAGCGGCGGCAGTCACTTTCCTGGCTGCCTTGCTGACGTATGCCATCGCGAAATTGTCCTGGAGATTTTTCGAGCAGCCCCTGCTTCGGCGCGGCCACGCCTTCCCATACTGATTCGCAATGCGCCGAACATTTACGGCAGATCGGGTGCGGCAGATCGGGAACAGGACGCGAATTTACAGCGTTGGGGGCAACATTCTTGAGGTAAGGGTGGAACTGCGGGCAGGTTCACGGTAAAGTAACGCGGAATGTGCGGAATCTGCGGCGTCATAGGAATTCAGCGGGCCGAACTGGCCGAAGAAATTACGCGCCGGATGATGGGGGCGCTGGAGCATCGCGGCCCGGATGAAGACGGGATCCTGGTGGCTCCGTCGGCGGCGCTGGGGATGCGCCGCCTCAGCATCATTGACCTGCCTGGCGGACACCAACCTGTATTCAATGAAACGGGCAATGTCGCGATTGTATTCAACGGAGAAATCTACAATTTCCCGCAGTTGCGCAAGACGCTCGAAGGGCGCGGGCACGCGTTCCGGACTCACTCGGATACGGAGGTCATTGTTCACGCCTATGAGGAATGGGGCGAACAATGTTTGCGCGAACTCCGCGGGATGTTTGCCATTGCCATTTGGGATGCGCGTTCCTCGGGCACTTCGGGCGACGGGGCGCGGCACGCGCAAATTTTTCTTGCGCGGGACCGGCTGGGAATCAAGCCGCTGTATTACGCGGCCGCCGGCGGCGCTCTCTTGTTTTCCTCCGAAGTGCGTTCCCTGCTGGCCAGCGGCCGGCTCCAGCCGCGCCTGTCGCCGGATTCGCTGGAAGCTTTCCTTACATTCGGTTCCGTAGTCGAACCGTCCACGCTGGTGGAGGGCGTTTTCTCGATTCCTCCGGGACATTGCCTTGCTTTTCCCGCCGACGCTCCGCCGGCAAAACCGTCGCCGAAGCCCTACTGGATTTATTCCGACGCCGTGCTTCAACAGGAAGGTCCGCCGCCAAAAACTTTTCAGGAGGCCGCAAAACTTTTGCGCCCGTTGCTCGAGGAAACCGTTCGCGAACACCTGATCGCGGACGTACCCCTGGGAGTTTTCCTTTCCAGTGGATTGGACTCGACAAGCCTGGTTGCGCTCGGCAGCCGCTTCCAGAGCAACTTGCACACATTTACGGTCGTATTTCCCGAGCAGCGGTACAGCGAAGCCAGGATTTCGCGCGAAACGGCCAAACGCTTCAAAACACGGCATCAGGAAGTTCTCCTCGCCCCGGATACGTTGGTGGCCCAATTGGAGGATGCAGTCAAGTCGCTGGACCAGCCCACCATGGACGGCCTGAATACCTACTTTGTGTCGCGAGCCGCGCGCCAGGGCGGATTGAAAGTGGCTCTCTCGGGTCTCGGCAGCGATGAGATCTTCGGAGGGTACTCCACGTTTGTATCGACTCCCCGGGCCGCGTTTGTGGCCGGGCTTGGGCGATGGATTCCAGCCCCCTTCCGCCGCCTGACCGCCGCAGCGGCCGTCCGGATTGCGGCGGGCGACGCGGTGCGCAAGGCTGCCGCAGCCTGGCGTTCTCCCGAGGACTTCCCGCATGCGTATTATTTTACCCGGCTCTTGTTCACTCCTTCCCGGGTACAGCGGCTCCTGGCCCCGTATTTTGAATCCGCCGAGTATTCAAGAAATCGTGAATACCCCTGGCGCGCGCGTATGCGGGAGACGGCGCGGCAGGCCGGGCGGCTCGATTCCTTTACTTCCGTTTCCTGTTTCGAATTGCAGTCGTACATGGTGAATACGCTGCTGCGCGACACCGACTCCGCCAGCATGGCCAATTCTCTTGAGGTTCGCGTGCCGTTTCTCGATCACCGCCTCGTGGAGTTTGTCGGCCGGCTGCCAAAGAGCGTGAAATACACGCGGGATGTTCCGAAATCCCTTTTGGTGGAAGCGCTTTCCGACTTGCTGCCGGATGAAGTCGTCGGCCAATCCAAGCGAACTTTCACTCTGCCGTGGGATGTCTGGCTTAGAGGTCCGCTCGGCGTGCGTCTGTCGCAGGATTTGTCGAATCTCACGCCGCCGCTGCGGCAGTACATGAATCCGCGCGCCGTGCGGGGCGCGTGGCAGAACTTCGTCATTGGCCAGACCAATTGGTCGCGTCCCTGGAGCTTGTTTGTGCTCAACGAATGGGTTCGCCACCACGTGACGGATGCGGCGAACCGTCCGGTTTCGAACGCAGATGCCGTTCACACCGCTGAGGTTTCAGTCACTGCCTCGAACCCGAGGTCTTAAGGGAAGGGAAAACCACTCCGGATGTACATCCTTGGGATCAATGCCTACCACGGAAATGCCTCCGCGGCGATCGTCGCGGACGGCCGCCTGCTCGCCGCCGTCGAAGAAGAACGCTTTAACCGCGTGAAGTACGCGGCGGGGTTCCCGTCGGCGGCGATCCGGTACTGCCTGGACGCCGCAGGCATTACGCTCCGTGAAGTCGACCACATCGCCATCCCGCGCAATCCCTGGGCGCGCCTCGGGACGAAACTCCTGTACTCCCTGAGGATGCCGAGTTTTGCGGCCGAAAGAATAAAAGTGATGGGCCGGTTCGCGGGAATTCCAGAAGCGCTCGCGAAGGCATTCGATGTCTCGCCGAGCGAGATTCGAGCCAAGTATCACCGCATCGAGCACCACCAGGCGCACCTGGCGAGCGCGTTTTTCGTTTCTCCGTTCGACCAGGCAGCGCTGCTGTCCGCGGACGGGCTCGGCGATTTCGCCAGTACGATGTGGGGGGCCGGCCAGGGCAATCGCATGCACATCGACGGATCGATTGCGTTTCCCCACTCGCTGGGCATGTATTACACGGCCGTATCCCAATATCTGGGATTTCGCAAATTCGGCGACGAATACAAAGTCATGGGACTGGCCGCCTATGGCCAGCCTGCCTACATGGACGAGTTCCGCCGCATTGTTCGCAACACCAGAGGGATCGGCTTCCGCCTGGGACTCAAATATTTCAAACATCATCGCACCGGCCCTGAGATGACCTGGCGCGACGCCGATAAGACTCCCGAGCTGGGCGCGATGTTCTCCAACTATATGGCCCAACGCCTGGGGCCTGCGCGCGATCCGGCGGCTCCGGTCGAGAAGGTGCACCGCGACGGCGCGGCCTCGCTGCAAGCGCGCCTGGAAGAAGTCTTGTTCCAAATGCTTCGCGGGCTGCACGCCCGAACCAAGCAAAACGCGGTGTGCCTGGCCGGCGGGGTGGCGTTCAATTGCCTGGCCAATGGGAAAATTTTTGATAAGACGCCATTCAAGCAAATCTTCGTGCAACCTGCCGCCGGAGATGCGGGGCTCGCGGTTGGCGCCGCTTATTTCGTGCATCATCAGATCCTCGGCCGGCCTCGTTCGTTCGTCATGGAAAATGCCTACTGGGGGCCGGGCTATTCGCACGCGCAGATCGCCTCGGCTGTCGCTGCCAGCCGCTTGCAAGGCGAGGGACTGGAGATCTCAGAGCATCACGAGAAAGTGATCGCCAAGGAAGCGGCAAAGGAAATCGCCGCCGGAAGAATCGTCGGCTGGTTTCAGGGTCGGGCCGAGTGGGGACCGCGCGCGCTGGGAAATCGCAGCATCGTCGCCGATCCGCGCCGGCCGGACATGAAGGACATTCTGAACGCCAGGATCAAACACCGGGAAATGTTCCGGCCGTTTGCCCCGTCAATCCTCGCGGAATCCACGGGAGAGTACTTCGAGAAGTCCTATCCGTCTCCCTTCATGACGCAGGCCTATTCCGTGCGGCTCGAGAAACGCGAGGAGATTCCCGCGCCCACTCACGTGGACGGCACGGGGCGCCTCCAGACCGTCACGTATGGCGCGAATCCCCGCTATTGGGGGCTGATCCGGGAGTTTGCCAATCTTACCGGCGTGCCCGTGCTCCTGAATACTTCGTTCAATGACAACGAACCGATCGTTTGCCGCCCGGAGGAAGCGATCGACTGTTTTCTGCGCACCAAGATGGATGCGCTTGTGCTGGGCGACGTCCTGATCCGCAGGCCTTCCGAGCCCGCCGAGGCGCCGCGCTGGACCGGCGAGTAGCGATCTTGCATGATGGCGGCTTTGCCCTTACACACGTTTCGTTTTCTTCCCGGATGAGCCTGTGCATATTCTTCTTCTAAACGAATATTTTCCGCCGGACACGAGCGCCACGGCCAAGTGCGCCGCGCAGGTCGCGGAAGCCCTTTCGGTGAATCATCGCGTGACCGTGCTCGCGGGCCGGCCAAGCTACGATCCGGCCGAGCGCCATCCGCGCTACCTCTTGCGGCGCGAGGTTCGCGGCAATCTGGCTGTCGAGCGCGTGGGCTCGACCGCCTATCCGCGTTTTCAGATGCGCCGCCGCGTCTCGAATTATCTGACCTATCTTTCGCTGGCGATTCCGAGGGCGCTTTCCATTTCCTCGGACATCGTGCTGGCAATGACCGACCCGCCCATCGAAGGCATCGCCGGCGCTCTCGTCGCCCGACTCTCGGGCCGTCCGTTTGTGTACAACATTCGCGACTTGTATCCGGACATGGCCGTGGGCGGCTCGATCGTCCGCCCGGGCAGTTTCACGGCGCGCTGGGAGGCCATGCATCGCTGGGCGCTGCGCCAGGCGGCGCGCGTGATTGTTCTTGGCGAAGACATGCGCGATCGGATCGTCGCGAAAGGGATCGATCCGGCCCGCGTCGTTGTTTCCCGCGACGGAATAATCATTCCGGAAACTGTTCCCTCCGCGGAAAATTCCGTGGCTCGTGAGATTCGCGGCGATTTCCGTTTCGTATTGGTGCATGCGGGGAATGTAGGCTTCTATGGAGCGTGGCAAACGCTCATTTCGGCTGTCCGAATGCTGGAGAGCGAAGGTGTGGGCCTTGTATTTATTGGCGAGGGAGCAATGAAGATCCAAGTCGAGGCTATGGCGCAGGGATGCCGCGCGATTCGCTTTCTGCCGTTTTTTCCGGCGAGCGAAGTGCCGCTGGTGCTTTCTTCCGGAGACATGCACGTCGTTACGGTCAAGCGAGGACTGGAAGGCGTTGTAGTGCCGAGCAAGTTGTATCCCACGCTTGCTGCGGGGCGGCCCGTCCTGGGGGTCGCTCCGGAAGAAAGCGACGTGGCGCGGATTATCCGGCGGACGGGCTGCGGCGTCGCCACGAATCCGGATGATCCGGCGAGCGTTGCGGAAGCGATACGAGGTGTGCTGCGCGACCCCGAACAATTGCAAACCATGGCGCGCCGGGCGCGGGAGATTTCTTTTTCCTATGATAGAGTGAAGCAGTTGAAGATTTTTTCCGAGACGCTGGAGGACGCAGTTCGCCAGTGACGCAGGCCGAAATGATGGGGACGGAAAAGACAATCCTGGTGACGGGAGAGAGCGAGCCAATTTGCGGCCGGAGGTCTTCCGCGTAGATGAGTCCACTCTCCCGCGCGGCACGGTACGTCAAGGCCTACATGGGAATCGGAGAGCTGAACCGGCTGACCACCTCGCTGATTGACCGGCCCGAGGAAATGCTGGCGGAGACGGTCAAATACTGTGACGCCTTCTTTCTCCCGTTCCAGGTTCCCGAGGAACTTGTGCGGCTGATGGAAGACGTCAAGAAACTGAATCCGCAAACGGTGCTTGAGATTGGGACTCACAGGGGCGGGACCTTGTACCTCTGGGCTCGTCTGGCCCGGCCCGATGCAATTCTGGTCAGCATCGATTTGCCGGGCGGCAAGTTTGGAGGCGGCTATTCGCCTTTTCGCGCTCCCATCTACCGGCGATTCGCGCAGGATCATCAGAAGCTGCACCTAGTGAGGGCCAACTCTCACCGTGAATCGACGCTCGAGGAAACGAAACGGCTGCTTTCCGGGCGCCAGATCGATCTCTTGTTCATCGATGGCGATCACACGTTTGAGGGAGTCAAAAAGGACTGGGAGATGTATTCGCCGCTGGTGCGCTCGGGCGGCCTCATTGTTTTCCATGACGTGGCCGGAAATTACGAAGAAACTCAGGTGAAAGCGTTTTGGGACACGATCAAAACAAGCTATTCCCACAGGGAATACATGGCTCACCCGGAAGGGCTCTACGGCATTGGCGTGCTGCAGAAATAACAGGCTGCGGGAAAAAGGGCCCCGCTCTTTATGTCACTCTGAGCGAAGCGAAGATTCTCTCTTTCTTTTCATGGGCGCAAACCGAGGAGAGTTTCTTCGCTTCGCTCAGAATGACAAAATAATCTGATTTTTCCGCCGCCTGACAAGCCAGCGTGCCGCATTCCGGCGTTGCACTGGCGGGCAATAGCGGACTGACCCATTGTCGAAGCGAGTCCGTGCCGCACCGCGAAGGCTTGAAACGCACTATCGATTGGGATTACAAAGATAGGGACTGTGCGCGCGTAGATGCTATCTTCAAGGGGATGCTGACCGAGCGCTGAACTTGGTCTTTTCATGAATACGGGCCTGATTGCATTTGCTGTTGGCTTGATTGCCTCCATGGGGCTCACCGTTCCGGTGCGGCAACTCGCGCTGCGCGTCGGGATGGTGGATCATCCGGGGCCGCGCAAAGTGCACGTCCAGCCGATGCCGCTGCTCGGCGGCTTGGCGATTTATCTGGGCGTGCTGATCGCGCTGCTCGTGTCGATGGACGGGCGCGCGCTGACGGAAGTGATCGGCATTTACGCCGGCGCGACGCTTGTCGCCGTCGTCGGCGTTTTGGACGACCGCGGTCTGCTCCATCATCAAATCAAGTTGTTCGGAGCCATGCCCGCCGCGGCGGTCATCCTACTCGCTTCGGGCATCCGCGCTCAGGTTTTCTCCAACATTTGGCCGGGAACGGCGGGTGTCTGGGCGGACACGGCGCTGACTCTGGTTTGGGTCGTCGGGATCACCGCGTCCTTCAGCATTTTGGATCACATGGACGGGCTTTGCGCGGGCGTCGCCGCGATGGCTTCGCTGTTCTTCGCCATCTTCGCGCTCGAAAGCGGCCAGCTCCTGGTCAGCACCATGGCCGCCGCGGTCCTGGGCGCCGCCGCCGGATTCCTGCGCTGGAATTTCAAGCCCGCGAAAATTTTCATGGGGGATGGCGGGGCGATGTTTCTCGGTTTCCTGATGGCGACCCTGGCGCTGAAGCTGCGCCCGGTGCTCACCGCAGGTCACAACGCTGCGTGGCTGATCCCCGTTTTCATTCTCGGCTCGACGATCTTCGACACCACGCTGATTTCCATTTCCCGTTCCCGCCGCGGTTTCTTGCCGTTCACGACTCCCGGCAAGGACCACACCGCGCACCGCCTCTCAAATCTCTTCAAGAGCCAGCGCACCGCCGTTTTGCTGATGTACGCCCTCGGCGCTTTTTTCGGCCTGCTGGCCTTGGCGATCAGCCATCTGCGCGCGGGGCCTGCTTATGCGGTGGCCGCACTTGCCGCCGTGGCCGTCCTTGGCGCAATTGGTTTGCTCGAGCGCGCGCCCTACGAGCGACAAACGCCGAAAAACAAGCTTGCCGCATAGTGCCTCAGTGTCGAATTCTAAATCGATATCAACCCGAGGCTGATCTGAAGGGATCGGTCCGCGCGGCGCATCGACTCGGAACGGATCGTCCCTAGTCGCCGCACGAGGCGCCGCTTATCTACCGAGCGGATTTGGTTCAAGAGAATTACCGAATCTTTCGTGGTCCCGCCTTCGCCCGCCTTCAAAAGAACTTCCGTGGGATAGAGCGGTTCCTCGAATTGAGACGTAATGGCGGCGACGATGGTCAATGGACTATGGCGATTCGCGATGTCATTCTGAAGGATGAGAGCCGGCCGTGTCTTTCTGATTTCAGCGCCGATCACGGGATCAAAATTCACGAGGTACACTTCACCGCGCCTGGGGTAATTCACCGCCCGTTTGTGTGCCATGCCTCTTCTTCCAGGAAAAACGACTCTTCGGCCAAACGAAGATCGCGTTCCGCCCGGCGCAACGCGCCTTCCTTCAGGAGTTTCCTCAGGTTCGCGCGGCGCGCGTCGGTCACGTAACGCTTCACCGCTTTGTCGATCAGGCGGCTCCGATTGCCCTTTTTGCAGACCCGGTCGATGAGTCGAATCGTTTCTTCCGGCAATGTGATATTGATGCGGGAATACATCGTAGGAACGCCTCCATTCAGGTCCAAAACCAGCATACACATTCAGGATGTGTATTTCAAGCAGCGAAGATACGGAGGCCACGTTTACAAAGAGGTATCTTGCAGCGAAACCGCCTTCCCGGTGGCTTGCGCGCGAGTTGCCGCCAGCGCGATGCGCAGCGTTTCCATCGCGTCGTCAATCGTGATGGGGGGCTCGCGATCGTTACGAAGATTGTCCACGAAGTTCTGAAGTTGGGCAGGGTAAGCGTCGCGGAATCGCTCCATGAAAAACGGCACGGTGTCGTGCGCGACTTGATTCTTGGTCATCACGAACAGCGGCGTTTCACGGAGGTAGCCGATTCGCAGGGTGCCCGTGGTACCGAGGATTTCACCGAAGATGTCATACCCGTAAACGCCGCTGCGGCTGAGATCGACGACGCCAATGCGGCCGCTGGCGAACGTGATCGAGACGATGGCGTTGTCGATATCGCCGACTTCGTTGAGCTCCGGATACGCGAGAGTTCCGCCGACGGCGGTGACCGATGCGGCCTCGCCCATGTACCAGCGCGCCAGGTCGAAATCGTGAATGCCCATGTCGACGATCATGCCGCCGCTGCTCTTGGGGTTCGCGTATTCCAAGGAGGGCCGATAGGGATCGCGCGAGGAAGACTTGAACACTATGGGGGTGCCAATGACGCCGTCGTCGACTTTTTTCTTGGCGGAGGCATAGCCCGCGTCGAAGCGGCGCATGAAGCCCATTTGCAAGAAGCCATGCGCGCGCGTGACGGCGTCTTTCATCTTTTGAGTTTCGCTGAGAGACAATGCGGGAGGCTTCTCGCAAAACACCGGTTTTCCGCGTTCCAGTACGCCGATAGCAAGGTCACAGTGCGTTTGGGTTGGGCTCACGATGATGACCGCGTCGACGCCGGGATCGTCGAGCATCGCCAAAGGATCCATGTACCAGCGCGGCACGTCCAGCTCGCGCGCTGTTTCTTCCGCGAGCGTGGCATTCGTGTCCGCCAAAGCAGCGAGGCGCACACCCGCGACGCGTGCCGCCAAGTCACGCGCATAGACGCGCCCTAGGCGGCCGAGACCGATCAAGCCCACATTCACCTTCATCTATTCCTCCTTGGATATTCTTATTGGCATCCGAGTGGCGCGGGCTTCAGCCTGCGGGGTTTCGTATTTGCCAGGACCAAACCCCACAGGCTGAAGCCTGTGCTACTTAAGGCTGCTCGCTGAATTCTTTGCGCCAGGAGGGGGAGAGATATTCCACCTGGAGGGCGCGATTGCGCAATTCGCTCGAATCCGATTCATGGAGATGCAGGCGTAAGGCGTCCAATACCGAAACTCGGTGTTCGTCCCGATGGACCTGAATAATTTCGTCACCTGCGCCGACTTCTCCTTCGCGAAGGACGCGAAGATAAAAGCCGGTGCGGCGGCTTGCCAGGAAGCGCTTGATCATATCGTCGCGGCCAAATTTCAGATTCAGTTTGAAACAGGGAAGGCGCGGCTGCGTAACGACCACTTCCGCTGTGCCAATCGTGAAGCGGTCTCCGATACAGACAGCGCTTTCAGCGAGGCCCGACGTCGTCAGATTTTCTCCGAAGGCTCCCCAGGGAAGATCCACGCCCGGCAGTTCCCTTTTCCAGAACGGATAATTCTCGGAGGGATAGGCATACACGGCCTTATTCGGTCCGCCGTGAACGGACAAATCGGCCTGCTGGTCCCCGTCGAGATTCAACGATCGCATCCGCACGCGTGTTTTGACGGGCGCTTTGAAAATGCCCGTCGAGACTTCCTGGCCATCCCGAGTGACAATGCGCGGGACTCCTACCTGCAAGGAGATTAACTTGGGGCCCACGGCCTTCCCTTTTTGGCACGCGGTGTGGAATTGTTCGCGGCCCTGGAATCGTTCGTTTGAAATGATATTCGTCTTCGGCTCGCGAGTCCAACTTGGAACAATTAATTTTCTTTCGTTGAACGTCGCCTTCCGCTTTGCCTTACGTCGCGGTTTGGCTATACTGCTCTCTCGCTGTTCGGCTCGGTGATGGGATATCCGGGGGACTCGGTTTTTAGGATATTCTCGTTGCGCCGCGGAGGGTGACTGGCGGCCGTCCTTGGACGCCAGTCCTTGCAATTCGTCTACAATCTCGAGGATGGAAGCGCGTCAACGTCGATGCGCTATTGGCATGCGATAGGACTTTGAATCGCGGGATGGTCACTCTGCAGCAAGGAATCAAAAAAGGGCCAGGAACCAAATCCGGACCGCAGGTCGCCGTGATCGGCGGTTCCGCTTCGGGTTTTTTCACAGCCTCGCTTCTGGCGCGGGCCGGATGTGCGGTGGAAGTGCTCGAACGGTCCGACCAGTTCGATCCCACTCCCCGCACGCTTATTGTGACGAGCCACATGCGCACACTGCTGGGTCAGATAGGCGATGCCGCCGTCGTCAACGAAATCCGCAAATTTGAATTATTCACCGACGGCCGCACCGCCCAGGTTCCCTTGGACCGCCCGGATCTGATCATTGAGCGATCGCGTCTGATCCGCGACCTTGCGAGCGACGCAGAAAGCCACGGCGCAAAAGTTTCCTTTGGCAATCGGTTCGTGGACCTGCAAAGCAACGGAACGGGGCTGCGCGTAAATGTCGAACGCGCCCAGGACGCCCGCATCGAGGAACTCCACGCCGATGTGGTGGTCGGCGCCGATGGCGCGCTCTCGCGCGTCGCGCAGAGCGCCGGATGGCCACGCCAGCCAACCGTCCCTCTCGTGCAGGCCATCGTGCGCGTGCCTGCGGATATGTCGCCCAACACGGTGCGCGTCTGGTTCATCCCGGACGACACGCCGTACTTTTATTGGCTGATTCCGGAATCGAGCGAACGGGCGGTTCTGGGTTTGATCGGCGAGGACGGACAGGAAACTCGCCGCTGCCTCGAGCGCTTCATGGAGAAGCGCGGGTTCACGCCACTCGGATACCAGGGCGCGCGCATTCCGGTGTACGACCGGTGGACTCCGGTCGAGCGCCGCGTGGGAGCGGGGCGCGTATTTTTGGTGGGCGATGCCGCCGGGCAGGTGAAAGTTTCGACGGTCGGCGGGATCGTCACTGGATTTCGCGGCGCGATCGGCGTCACGGAATCGATCATGAATGGCGGAGAAAGCCGCGAACTGCGTTCGCTGCGCCGCGAGCTCGATCTCCACCTGCTCATTCGCAAGACGATTCATCAATTCAAGCAGGCGGATTACAGCCGCCTGGTCGATCTCATGAACGACTCGACGCGCCGCTCGCTCAGCCAGTACACGCGCGACGAAGCCTCGCGCGTCCTCTGGAACATCGCGCTGAGCCAGCCGCGACTCCTCTTGCTCGCTCTTCGCGGGCTGCTCTCCGGCGGTTCAATCCTGCCCAAAAATCGTGGCTGAATTTTTTCTGCGCATGGACGCATTCGCCGTCCGCGAGTAAACTCCACGAAGTTACTTATTTGCTGTCCGTCGAACGTCGTTTGCAATGTGGATCGGTGCGGGGTGTTAGTAGCACAGACTTCAGTCTGTGGGGTTCCATCTGATCTTGGCTGGCGTGTAGCTTTTCCAAACGATTACACTCATCAATCCCGCTAATCGCGTTCGGTCCGAGCTCACTGACGGACCCCCACAGACTGAAGTCTGTGCTACTTGAACCGCTGCTAAAACGAGGCCCTGAGTAAAATTGGGAAGCTCGGAAGAGGTGCAACGATGCAGAAGCTCACAGCCAATGTTGGAGCCGCGCTTGTCCTCCTTTTCAGCTTATGCGGAGCTAGCGCGTTTGCGCAGAATACCGCGGACGCGATTGACGCCCATTTGGTCGCAGCCAGAGACGCCGCGGGATTCGATTTTACCGGCACGCTGGCTCGTTTGTGCGTGGCGCCGGCAGCGGTGCCGAATACATTGCGCGACGTGGCGCCCGGCCCCGCTCCTGCCCGGGAT
This sequence comes from uncultured Acidobacteriota bacterium, assembly GCA_963832265.1. GTDB lineage: Bacteria > Acidobacteriota > Terriglobia > Acidiferrales > UBA7541 > Palsa-360. The sequence continues at coordinate 91,449 of CAWHTN010000012.1, read as the reverse complement.
ACATGGTTCATCGAACCGGCCAAAGTTTTCGATAATCTCTATTTCGTCGGCTCAAAGATCCACAATTCCTGGGCGCTGACCTCGAGTGAGGGAATCATCCTCATCGACACGCTGTGGACGTACAACTCCGAGGAAGAGATTGTGGGTGGATTGAAAAAGCTAGGCTTCGATCCGGCGAAGGTCAAGTACGTAATCATCAGCCACGCGCATCCCGATCACGTCGGCGGAGCCAAACTCATGCAGGACCGGTTCGGTTCCCGCATCGTCATGGGCGGTCCCGATTGGGATTCCATCGAAAAATCCGTCAACGGGTATCCGGGCGGAAAACCGAAGCGCGACATCGTCGCCGACGATGGCCAGAAAATCACGCTCGGCGACACGGCGGTGACCCTCATCGCCACGCCGGGACATACGCCGGGGACGCTCTCGATGATCTTTACGGTAAAGGATAACGGCAAGCCGCTTACCGTGGCATATTCTGGCGGCACGGCGTTCAACTTTCCCAGCACGGCCGCGAACTTCGACGCCTATATCAAGTCTCAGAGCAAGATGGCCGCTGCCGCGGCGGCGGCGAACGCAACCGTCTTCATGTCGAACCACTCGGAATTTGATTACGCGACCACGAAGATCAGGATGCTCGCCTCGCGCAAGCCCGGCGAGCCGCATCCCTTCGAGATCGGGAAAGAAGCGGTGGCGCGCTATTTTGTCGTCACCGGGGAATGCGCTCAAGCAGCGCGGTTGAAGCTGACACAACCAACGAAATAACGAATCGAATTTAATTTAATTGTAGGAGGTCCGACCTTCAGGTCGGACTGATTCCGGGGGATGAACGAGGCCTTTAGGCCCTGAGGCTTCAGGGGCTAAAGCCCACGAATGTGCAAACCTGAACGTCGGGGCTGAAGCCCCGCCCTCCTAAATGCCGGAACTTTCCGAATGACTTTCAAAATAAGCTACTTTCCCGAGTCCTCGTGCGTGGACATGCACGCTTTCCACGCGTAAACTCCGCGATGCTGCCTATCTAGATTCCGGGCAGCAACAGGGGAAGCGCTTGAACATCCTCGGCCTTTCCGGGCTCGCTCACGATTCCGCAGCGGCGCTGCTTTCCGACGACGGCATTCTCGCCGCCATGGAGGAGAGCAAGCTCGTGCGCAGGCGCACCGCCGCGGGAATTCCGCGCGAGGCGATTCGCTTTTGCCTGGAGCGCGCGGGGACCGGGTGGGACGGCGTGGAATGCGTGGCCGTGGCCAGTCGGCCCGTGCGCACCTGGGTGCGTCAGGCATGGATGCGCGCGAAGCTGACGCCATTTGCTCCGGTTCCCAGCGGCTATTACCAGACGAAGGCGCTTGGCGAGCTCGGCCGCGAACTCAACAACGGCCGCTTGCTCGAAACGCTGGGCCAATCTCCGCACCTCAAAGTCCTGCACCTCGAACATCACCTTTGCCACGCAGCCAGCGCTTTCTACGCGTCCGATGCCGATCGCGCTATGGTGCTTACACTTGATGAACAGGGCGACGGGCGCTCCGGCTCGATTGCGCTCGGCGAGGGCAACCGCCTGCGCGTTCTCGAATCGATTCCTTTTCCGCATTCGCCGGCATGGATTTTTTCGCAGATCACGGACTTGATCGGCTTTACGCCCCACGCGGATGAGCACAAGACGCAATGGCTGGGCCTCGAAGGCGATCCCGCGTTCGAGGCCCTGTTTCTGGAAATGCTGCGCCGCGCGCCGGGAAAATTGCCGCGCCTGGCGACCCGTTATTTCAATGCGGGTCTTGCCGGACACATCGCTTTATCTCCGAAATTCTATCGAGCCGTTGGAGTGGACCCCGCCATTGGGAAAGCCGCCGAGACGGGCTCGCCGCGTCCGCCGATTCCGGATGCATTGCGGAAGCAGCTTGCCGCGAGCGTCCAGCAGGCTTGTGGCACGCTCGCCGCGGAACTGGCGGAGCGGTACCGGAAGAAGACCGGCGCAAAATCCTTGTGCCTGGCGGGTGGATTGTTCCTGAACCCTGTGGTGGTCTCGCACGTGGAAAAAAACACGGGCTTCGATCGCGTTTTCGTTCAACCCGCGGCAGGCAATGAAGGCACCGCGCTCGGCGCGGCGTGGTACGTGCGCCATCATATAGAAGGAAAACCGCGTCAGGGCGCCGTCGGAAAACTCGACTGGGGGCCGACCTACTCGAGCCAGGACATCAAGCAAGTCCTCGACAATTGCAAGGCGCGGTACCGGTTTCACGTGGGAGACGATCAGAGGCTGGAAGAAACCATTCAGTTGCTTGCCGCCGGAAAAATCGTGGGGTGGTTCCACGGCGCGGCGGAGTTCGGCCCTCGAGCTCTCGGAAATCGCAGCCTGCTCGCTTCTCCCTGGGCTGCGTACGTCAAGGAAAACCTGAATGAATTTGTGAAGCATCGCGAAGCGTTCCGGCCGTTCGCCATATCCGTATTGGCCGAGCGCGCTGCGGAATATTTCGACTATTCGCCCTCCGCGCGATTCATGGCCACGCTTGGCACGGCAAAGCCGGAAGCAGCGCGCCTGCTGGAAGGATTTCTTCTCCCGGGTGGGCGCGTCCGATTGCATGTCGTGGAGCGCGCGGCGAACCCGCTACTTTGGCGGCTGCTCGGGCGATTCGGCCAGTTTGCTTCCGCGCCCATGCTGGTGAATACCTCATTCAATTTGTTCGGAGAGCCGCTGGTGGTTTCGCCGCGCGATGCGGTGCGCAGCTATTTCTGTTCCGGCGTCGACGCGCTGGTGATCGGGAGTTTTTCGCTCGCGAAAACTTAGCGCGAATGTTTCGGCAATAACTTAGAATGCTCGAAGAAAATAACTCCAGGATGGTGTAGTTGCGCCGGCGTCTCGCCGGCGATTTTTCCACTCTCCACAAGTTGCAAAAAGCCGGCGAGACGCCGGCGCTACGAAAACCCCGCATTCCCTGGTGAGTCAGAGGTCACATAATTCGCCGACCGGATGCGTCGATAGAAATGCGCTGGGGAAGTGTTTGCGTGGCAACGAGGAAGGGAAAGGGCTTTTGTTGGGTGCAGGAATCGGCGAGAATCGGTCCGCACGCGAATGAAGCAGGAAGGGATATGATTCAAACGGGAGAGCAAGCGTGAAACTGGCGGTGATTGGCTGCGGGTACGTGGGTTTGGTGTCGGGGAGCTGTCTGGCCGAGGCTGGCCACGAAGTGATCGCGACCGACAACGATAGTGCGCGGATCGCAACGCTGCAGGCCGGGAAAATTCCGATTTACGAGCCGCATCTGGACAAGGTGCTGGACAGCGTAGTGCGCGAAGGGCGATTGCGGTTCACGGCGAATGCCGGAGAAGCGGTGCGCGAAGCCGACGTCGTTTTTATTTGTGTCGGGACGCCGCCAACGGAAACAGGGGAAGCGGACCTATCGGCGATTGAGAACGTGGCGCGGATGATTGCGAAGGAATCGAGCACGCCGAAGCTGGTGATCGAGAAGAGCACTGTGCCGGCGCAGACGGGTGAGGAGCTGAAGCGGGCGCTGCAAGTGTACGCAACGAATCCCGGGGCCAAATTTCGCGTGGCCTCGAATCCGGAATTTTTGCGTGAAGGAACCGCGGTAGAAGATTTTTTCCATCCCGACCGGATCGTGATCGGCGTTGAGGAAAAAGAAAGCGAGCAGCAGTTGCGCGAATTGTACCGGCCGATTCTTGAGGGGCGTTACCGCTGCCCGGTGCACCAGCCGCATTGTCCGCCGGCGGCGACGCCGGATTTTGTGGTGACCACGATTGCCAGCGCGGAACTCATCAAGCACGCGTCGAATTCGTTCCTGGGGCTGAAAATTTCGTACGCGAACGTGCTCGCGGATTTGTGCGAGCGGCTGGGCGGCAACGTGGAGGAAGTAACGCGCGCCGTGGGCCTCGATCCGCGAATCGGCGGCCAGTTTTTGAAGGCGGGCTTGGGATTCGGAGGATTTTGTTTGCCGAAAGATATTCAGGCGTTCATCAAGCTCGCCGATCGCGCGGGCGTGGATTTCGGTTTGCTGAAGGAAGCCGAGCGGGTGAACAAACAGCGGGTGGAGCGTCTCCTGGAGAAAGTGAAGAAGGCGCTGTGGGTGATGAAGGGGAAAAAGATTGGCGTCCTGGGGATTGCGTTCAAGCCGAACACGGATGACATTCGCCTTGCGCCCGCGATCGAAGTGATCCGGCGCCTTCTCGCGGAAGGGGCGGAAGTCCGCGCGACCGATCCCGAGGCCATGGAGCGCGCGCGCGCTGTGTTTCCAAATTTAAACTACACTGCAGACCCTTACGAAGTGGCGCGGGGAGCCGATGCGTTGCTTGTCCTTACCGAGTGGGAGCAATTCCGCCGGCTCGATTGGAAGCGCGTTCGAAAGGAAATGGCGCGTCCGCTGGTGATCGATGGGCGGAACATGCTGCGCCCTGCCGAAATGAAAGAGCTGGGATTCGAATATGTGAGCTTCGGACGGCCCGATCCCGCTGCCTTGATGGCCGGCCAGTAGGGCAGGCTTCAGCCTGTCGGTTTTTGCGAGCGCGACACTCAAGAGGAGACAGGCTGAAGCCTGTCCTACTGTGCCGGCTAACTTGTTTTTGTCTCCGCAAACTGCTTCTTGAACGACTCCAGCGTCAGCCGCAGCCCCTCTTCCAAATTCACTTTCGGTTCCCAGCCTAACAGGCGCCGCGCCTTGGAAATGTCCGGGCAGCGCTGCTTGGGGTCATCCTGCGGCAGGGGCTCGAAGACGATGGGAGTGGTCACGCCGAGCAAGCTGCGGACACGCTCGGCGAATTCCAGGATCGTTATTTCGTGAGGATTTCCGATGTTGGTTGGCTCATGTTCGTCGGACATCATCAGGCGGTAGATTCCGTCGATTAAATCGGAAACGTAGCAGAAACTGCGCGTCTGTTTTCCCGTGCCGTAAACGGTGATGGGCTGACCGGTCAGCGCCTGATAGACGAAATTCGGCAGGGCGCGGCCATCGTTGAGGCGCATGCGCGGGCCGTAGGTATTGAAGATGCGGATGATGTGTGTGTCCAGGCCCTTGGCCCGGTGATACGCCATCACCATGGCTTCCGCAAAACGCTTGGCTTCGTCGTAAACGCCGCGCGGGCCGACCGTGTTGACATTGCCCCAATACGTTTCCGGCTGCGGACTGACGTGCGGATCGCCGTAACACTCCGATGTGGACGCGAGGAAATACTTGGCTTTTTTCGCCAGGGCCAGGCCCAGGGTATTGTGCGTTCCGAGCGAGCCCACTTTCAGAGTTTGGATCGGAAGTTTCAGATAGTCGACCGGGCTTGCCGGCGATGCGAAATGCAGGACGTAATCGACCGGGCCCGGTACATCGATAAATTTCGTGACATCGTGCTGAACGATCCCGAATCGAGGGTTCCCCGCGAGATGGCGCAGGTTGGCGGGGGTACCGGTGACCAGGTTGTCGATCGCGAGAACCTCCCAGCCGCGATCGAGGAGGTAGTCGCAAAGGTGCGACCCGAGAAATCCCGCGCCTCCCGTGACTACCGCGCGCAACGGGCCGGCCTTTTCGTGCAGATGTTTTCCGTATGATTGCGTTTCTTCATGATTTCGTAATTCCCCACGCGGTCGAATCTTGCGGACACGCTGAATTTCATTGTAGCCGTAGCCGTCTTCCCCACAAAGTCTGGTTGTCAGAGCCAGAGCGGATTTGTAACTGCCCCGCGCCGTCGCCGCGAAGGCGATGGGTTTCCGCGGGCCGCAATTGACCTCCACCGGCGACCGGGTTAGGATTCCCGGTCCGCCCTACGACCATGCCCCACGACCGATTTTATTTGCTACGATGCTGTCCGTCCTGTAATAGTTTTGATGTTCGCCGTTCGCACCGGCGCGGGCTGTTTGAATTGGTCCTACTTCCATTGTTATTATTGCGGCCTTTTCGCTGCGAGGACTGCACCAAGCGACACTATAATTTGATTTTTACAAGAGCGCTCCACGAACCCGGAGAAGGGGCTGGCCGAGGTGCTTGAGGAACGCGGGATTCGTTCCTTGGACGCGGCCGGGCGATGAGGCGGAATTTTGATTGAATCAAGGTCGAGAATGCGCCGCTGGCTGATTGCCGGCGGAATTTTCGTTGTGATTGTTGTCATGGCGGCGACGCTGTTTTTCTTTGTGGGGACCTGGCTCGTCGTCGAGGACCCGCTCGTTCATGCCGATGTGATCGTGGTCCTGAGCGGGCGCCTTCCGGAACGCGCCGTCGAAGCCGCCCGAGTCTACAAGGCTGGATACTCGGACCTGGTTTGGATCTCTCCTCCGGTTTCTCCCGTGGATGATTTGAAGGCCATGAAGATTTCCTATCTGGGTGAAGATTTTTATAATGAGAAAGTTTTGATCGCCAAGGGAGTTCCTCCGGATTCCATCCGTATTTTGGACAACCCGGATGCGAATACGGAGGCGGAGGTCCGCCAAATTGCGGAGGATCTACGCAAGTCCAATTTCCACTCCGTAATCATTGTCACTTCAAAAGCCCACACGCGCCGGGTACGCACGATCTGGCGCAAGCTGGTGGGCACCGAACCGCGCATGATCGTGCATTACGCCCAGGATGACACCTTCGACAGCGCACATTGGTGGCGCCATACACGGGACGCCCTGGATGTGATGCGCGAGACCCTGGGCCTACTCAACGCCTGGGCAGGCTTCCCGTTGCGCCCGAGCCAGAATTAGTCATGCCGGTCCGCCCACGCCAACCGAGCGCAATCGCACAGCAAATGGTTCCGCTTCTGCTGCTGGGCATCGGTTTGTTTACCACCAACAACTCCGCGACGTTCCTTGAAGGCGAATCCATGACTCTGAGCGCCGCGGCGAATCCGCTGCGAACGACGCTCGGCCAGTTCTTTTCCGGCGCCGGCATGCACGGGCAGCCCCCGCTCTTTGAAATTATTCTCCATTTCTGGCTGCGTTGGACGGGAGGAAGCTTCGACTATCTTCGGGTTCCATCCGTTCTTTTTTTTCTTGCGGGACTTTTTCTGCTGGGCCGCGCCAGCCGCCATTTTGCAGGGTCGTCGTCTGCGGGCATCGCCGTCATCTGGGTGGGGGTCCTATGGCCGGTCGGCTTTCATTTCGGCCGACTGGCGACCTCCTCTTCGTTTTCGTTTTTCTTGGTCGCTGGTTTGACGCTCTCCTATTTCAAGTTTCTGGAGGACCAGAACGTCGGCCGTTGGGCGGCATTATTTTTCTTTTGGGCCTGTTTGATTTGGACAAGCTATTTCGGATGGGCGATTCTCGTGTGCCTCGTGATCGATCAGTTTCTTCGCTGGCGAGCCAAAGAACCTGCGGCAACTCCCAAAGTTCTCCTGGGAACTGCTGCGCTGTTATGTGTTTCTTTCCTTCCTCTTTTTTCAGCGTTTCGCTCTAGCCTTTCCGGTGGGATGAATTTGCATCAGGGCGCCCTTACGATTCTTGCGAGCGCGGGGTTTCACGTATTCTCGCTATTCGTCAGCGAATCCGTTGCCCCATGGTATTGGTGGGTGAGCGTTCCCGCGGGACTCGCGGTCCTGCTTTGTGTGGGATTGGTCGCGTGGTGGCTTCCACGTCCCGCGCGGCGTTTCTTGTTCTACAGCATGGCCATATTGGTCGTGATGGCGCTGCTCGGAATCCTTCAAACGCAGTATCTGTTCCTAGTCTCTCCCTGGGTCTTGTTGCCGGTCGGTGTTGCGATTGAGACGGCGAAGCCCCGCTGGGCGACGTTCGCTCTTGCGGCCGGTCTTTTGATCATCGGCGCGGCAGGGTGGTACGGAATCTATTCGCGGCGCTATTATTCCGCACCACAATTCATCGAACCCTGGCGGGAAGTGGCGGGGGATGCGGCCGCGAAAATCAGAGGCGGCGCAACGGTGATCGCCGACCATCCTTCATTTCTTTTCTATCTCACTTATCTTCTCCGCGTACCCAGCCAAAACGGACCTTGGAGATTCGAGGGCTTACTTCCCGATTCCGTCAGGCATCCACAGGTATATTCCCCGGCAGGCTGGCTTGCCGCCGGGCATCCCACGGGCGGGAAAATGATCCTGATTCGGCGTGGGGGCGATTCAGAAGGAGACAAACCCATGGACGATGTGGCTCGGCAATTGGATCAGTCTTGCGGTTCCATATCGTCCCGGCTCAGGATGCGTGACGAAGGGTACAAGTGGAAACAGCGCTTTTTTCCGCAGTTGGGTGAACCGCAGTGGAGAATCGAAATTCGCGAATACGATTGCGACTCGTCGAATTCAAAGCAGATTTACCGCATCCCTCCGCGCTGAACCAGACAAGGATGAGGGGCCTGTCCGCCATCCAATTCTATTATAAAGACTTAGGTCAAAATGCAAACTTGTAGTACGGCGGGTCCATTGCCCCTGCCGTTCTCCTATCCCAAACTGGGATTTGGAGGAAGGCCCCGAATGCCGGCCGTTATTGTTTTCGGTCTTTCAGCCATTGCCTGTAGGGATTTCTTCCTCTACTACTGGCGCGCCGTGTCCAGGGCCTCGATTTAGGCAATTTTTTCGCAGGACGTAGTTCCAGATAATGGTCGCCACTAGTACTCGGGGTGTATCGGGTCAGTACGATACGTCCATTGTTCCGAACAGAGACATAAGTGAAACTGTAATCCTGAGGATGAATCTGGATGATTCCGGCTGTCATATTCGCGGTCTCGGTGGTCGCCTTCGCCCAGTTTGGGCTGTACTACTGGCGCGCGACCATTTCCGGAATTGCGGCGCAGGCGATCTCGGAACGAATCCGAGTGGCTGCGGGGATCACGCATGATGGGATTGGTGCCCAGGACTTCCGTAGCATATTAATTCTAAAGGACTTATCTCCAGACCTGCGAGGCCCGAACGGCAGCTTCACGGCCATTCGTGCGTATTATGCAATGGTTGAGAAACTCGGCAGTATCGTCCCCGCAATGGCCAATTGGGCGAACTCGGAAATGGCTACCTGCTCGCGCTACGTCGCGGTTCTGATGGACCAACACATGGAGCGCAACATGGTTTGCGCCGCCCAAGTCCGCGGGATGTAAATTAGAAGAACACCAGTTCATTGCATTGAATATCGGAACGTCTGCTAGTAGGCCCAGCGAAGAAGAACTCCGCCTGAAGTATATCCCGCGCCGACCGCAACGAGTAAGACGAGATCCCCTTTTTTCAGCCGGCCTTCGGCGACGGCATCGCGCAGGCCGAGGGGGATGGTTCCCGCCGGTTGTATTTCCGTAGCGATCGATGTTCACCATGATTCGTGCGTCCTCCACGCCGAGCCGCTCCTGCATGGCGCGAATGATCCGCAAGTTGGCCTGATGGGGCACAACCAGCGCCAGGTCTTTGCTCGAGAATCCATTTCGTTCGAGCATTTCGCAGGCAAGATCCGCCATGCGGCGCACCGCGTATTTGAAGACCTGAGCGCCCTCCTGATGGACGTAATGCATCTTCTTGTCCACGGTTTCGTGGGAAGCCGGGTGAAGCGATCCGCCGCCGGGCATGAAGAGAAATTTTCCGCCGGAGCCGTCGACATCGTGCACGAAATCGAGAATGCCTTCGTCGTCGCGGTCGGTCTGTTCCAGCAGGACGGCTCCCGCGCCATCTCCAAATAAGACGCAGGTGGCGCGATCCTGATAATCCAGAATGGAAGTCATCACGTCGCTGCCGATGACGAGCGCTTTTTTCTGAGTGCCGGCGCCCACAAATTGGGCGCCGACCGTGAGGGCATAGAGAAATCCGGAACAAGCCGCCGAAAGATCGAATCCCCATGCGCGCGTGGCGCCCAGATTGTTCTGAACCAGGCAGGCGGTTGCGGGAAACATCATGTCCGGCGTGACGCTGGCAACCACGATCAGGTCGATCTCCGACGCAGGCACTTTTTTGCAGGCCAGGAGCTGGCGTGCGGCAGCAGTGGCCAGGTCCGACGCTCCGACGCCCTTCTCGGCGACGTGGCGTTCGCGGATGCCGGTGCGCTCCCGAATCCAGGCATCGTCGGTGTCCACCAGCTTCTCCAAATCGGCATTGGACATCACCCGGGGCGGCACGTACCCGCTCACACCGGTAATCTTTGCAGCAATGCGTCTGGACATTCTTTCTCCGTGAGGCTTAATGATCCCCGGCTAGAAGAACCGCGATTCTACGCAATCGAAGGCGGCGAAACAAGCTTGGTGTGGCTGCCGCGTTTCAGGGACGCACCTGTAGTAGGACACGCTTCAGCCTGTCGGGTTTGATTTTCCCGCAGCTGGCAGAAGTCAAAAGAAGACAGGCTGAAGCCTGTCCTACCGGGTTCAGTGGAAGACTTCCGGTTCCTGGGCAAGGGCGGGATTCGGGATCAGTGGGTTCGGCGATTCCCGCAGGCGGGAGATGAACAGGCGCACCAGCTCGGGATCGAATTGCGCGCTGCCGCAGCGGTCGAGTTCCTGGAAGGCTTCGTCCGGCGTGCGCGCTTTCTTGTACGTCCGCTCGGACGTGATCGTATCGAAGGCGTCGGCAATCGCAATGATCCGCGCACCCATTGGAATCTGGTCGCCGGCGAGTCCTTCCGGGTAGCCCGAACCGTCGAAGAATTCATGGTGGTGGGCGACCATTTCGCGGATATGTTCGGTGCCTCGCAGCGGCTCGAGCAGCTTGGCGCCGTATTCCACGTGGCGCTTCATCGCTTCCCATTCCTCGGGATTGAGCGGGCCGTTTTTGTTCAATATCGATTCCACGATTCCGACTTTTCCAACGTCATGCAGCATGCCGCCGAGCCGCACTTCCTCGATTTCAGGGCCTTTCAGGCCGATGGCTTCGGCAATCAAGACGGCGTAGCTGGAAACCTTATTGGAGTGTCCTTGCGTGAATTGATCCTTGGCGTCGACGGCGAGCGCCAGCGACGTGAGCGTATCCATGACGATGGGAGGAAGTGGCTCGAAGGACGACTCGCCGGAGGATCCTGACATTCCATTTGCGCCCTCGGGTTTCGACCCGGATTCTGTTTCGGCGAGCGACCTGGCGAATTGCTCGATCCGGCTGTAGATTTCCACAAATGCGTCGGGGCCGGTGGAGAACAGTCGCTTGAGCGTGACGCCGAGATACGCGTCGAGAACGTCGCGCTTCCATTGCCGGGAATTTTCCGAATTGAATTGATCCGCGGTGGAAACGGCGTTGCCGCCCTGATGCTTGGAAAGATACATCGAGGCATCGGCGACCTGAATCAGTTCCTGGGGAGTGGATCCGTTCAGCGGAAACGTCGCGACGCCAAAGCTGGACGTCACGTTTTTGTCGCGCAGGACCGGATCGGAGGAAATCCACGAGCGCAGCTTTGCGGCAAGCTGATGGCTTTGCGCGGAGTCCGTTTCGGGCATCAAGATGACGAACTCATCTCCGCCATAGCGCGCCACGACGTCCGAGCGGCGGCAATTCAATTCCAGGATATGCGCCACGCGCTGCAGGACCAGGTCGCCGTCCAAATGCCCATAAAAATCGTTGACGAATTTGAAGCGGTCCAGATCCATCAGCACCAGCGAGAAAGATCGTCCCGCGCGCGTCGAGCGCTTCCATTCCCCCGAGAGCGCCTCCATGAAGAAGCGATGGGTTTTCAACCCGGTCATGCCGTCGGTAATGGCCTGTTCCTGCGCCTTCTGGAATGTCATGGCGTTGTGGAGCGCGCCGGAAATCAGGTCGGCCAGCGTACCAAGGAACAGGATCTCTTCTTGCGGGAAGTCGGAGGTCTTGTCCGTTTCCACGTACAACACGCCATGCAACTGGTCGGCGTAAACGATCGGCAGTGCGATCGCGGATTCCGAACCCTCGAGCACAGGCTCGCCCGTGGAGTGTTCCGCGTCATAGGACACCACCGCCATCTGTCCCGTGCGCGCGACGCGCCCAACCACATTTCCGTCCAGGCCCAGACGGCGTCCCAGCGCGCCCTTGCGCTGTCCCGCTTCGGCCTGGATCACGATTTCCTTGGCCGAATAGTCGAGCTGCCCGATTCCAATATGCGAGTAGTCCAGCCCTTGCTCCAGCTCTTCCGCGATCTTCGCGAGCATTTCATCCGGATTGAGGGTCGTAATGATATTGCGGGAGATGTTGTTGAACAGGGTCAAGCGGCGCGATTTCGCCCGCTCTTCACGAAACAGACGCGCATTTTCGAGAGCGATCACCGCTTCGCTCGCCAGCACGCGCATCATTTCCAGGTGGCCGTGGTCGAGCGCGCGTTCCTGGGGACTTTCCAGGATCATGGCCCCGATGGGCCGCTCGTACAACAGCAGAGGCACGCCGCAGAAGCATCCTTCGTGCGAATTCTGCGGCTCGATGCCCAGCTTGCGCATTTCTTCGACGTAATTTTCCCGGATCAAGATCGGCTGGCGCGTGCGCATCAGGTATTCAATCACCATGTTGCCGCCGAATGGCCGGGTCCTTTTTGGCTGAACTTCGCCGTCGCGCACCTCGACTTCAAATTTAATTTCATTGCGGGACGCTTCGTGCAGGGCGACACAGAAATGGTTCACGTCGAACAGGCGTTTGATTTCGCTCAGAATCGTTTCAAAAAGCGTGTCCGGGTCCAGGGTCGAGCTCAGCGCGCGGCCGATTTCGTTGAGCATGTGAAGCTCTTGCGTGCGGCGCGCGGCCTGCTGGACGAGGTAGCTATTTTCCACGGCCATTCCGATTTGATGGCCCAGGGCGAGCAGGAGGCGGAGCTCGGCTGCCGTTAAGCCGCCGCGTGTCGGCGGTGCCGAGAAGCAAAACGCCGAACGCCTGCTCCTTGGCCTGCAGGCTAATTCCCACGACGGTGCGCAGATGCTGGCTTGTGGCAAGTTGACGGAAACGCCGGAAGGCTTCCTCGCCTTCGAGAGCCGTCCAGGAAGAGTCGCGGCCAAGATCGCGGAAAACGACGAGCCCGCCGAGGCGCGAAACCATATCCACCAGATGATCGTCGAGCCCCTCTTCCTGGGCGATGGCGCAAAAATTCTCCGTCAAGCCGGCGGCGACCACGGAAGTGGGCCCCTGCGGATGTCCATGATGCAGGAAAAGCGCGCCGGCCGGCATGCGCACGACGCTCAACACGCGCTCGAGCGCTTGCGAGAGCATCTGTTGAATTTCTGGGCCGACAAAACTGGACGTCGCCAGATTCACGTTGGAAAGCGCCAGCATGTTCTGTTCGACTCGGCGTTTTTCCTCTTCGTATAGCCCCATCACCATCAAGGCCGCCGCGAACAGCTGAGGCAGAAGCTCCAGCGCACGCAGAGAATTGGCGATGCGCGGACTGAGCAACAACTCCCCGATCAGGATGGCGCTCCAACTGAGGAACGAAGCAGCCAGCAGCAAGTCCGCGAAAGTTTCGTGACGCTGGCTCTCCTGGTAGAAGACCCAGGCGACCACCGCAAGCACCGCGGCGACGCCCAGCTGCGGCGAAATTCTGACCGCATGCAGGTAGTAGGCGGCCGACCACAATGCAAACACGCCGCCCGCGGCGATCTGCGGACGAACCCACGGCTCGGTATTCGAGTACACCTGGGCGGTGCTGAAAAACAGCAGCGCTGCCGCGGCCAATAGCCATTCGTTGACCGACGTTTGCCAGGGAGCGACGGACACCCAGGGCTCGAGCGCGGGGCTGAGATAATGGAGGGCAAGCAGGCACCATCCGGCGCTCCAGAGCATCAGGTAGGCTTGGCGCCGCAAGCTGTGCATGTAGGCGAAGAGGCCCGAGGTCAATGCCGATGTGGCCAGCAGAGTGATCGCAATAATGCTTTCCGAGGTCATCAAATCAAATGCGCCGCCTGGGCCGCTGTTCGCACTTCCCACTCGAGGGGAATGCAGTAGAAGAGGTTGGGTGAAGAGAGCGAACTCTCATCAAGGAATCCACGCCGCCAGTCCTCCCAAGAAGATTTATTGACCGGCGACAGAGACACCACACCTCTACCGACACTTTTCCCCACTTTCGCGACTATAAGGGACGCCTTTCCAGACGGTCAAGGGTACGGGGGTACTAGACTAGGAACAAGGCACTTGAGCGATCGGACACACGATTTTTTAACTGGGAATTGACGTATATCGTCGTTTCGGAATCATACGGATCGCCTGCTGATTAGTGGGCTACTAAGAACTAAGAAGTTCTTTGTGCCTTTTCTTCGGCTTCCGACAAGTCAACTAGGTCAGAAACTTTCCAGTAACTCTGTTAATGATTTCCGCGAATAGTGGTGTCGCGGTTGGTTGAGGATTTTTCCTTAATTGCGCTGATTTGCCAATTAGATGGCAAAATTACGCTAATCCGCGAAACTGGGGGCAAGAAATCCCGCAGCCCTTTAGAAATTCTCAACTTTCCGAGTTTTCTCTTTCTGCTCTTCTTTTTTGTTTGGCCCATTGTTGTACTCCTAAGCATCAATCTTCGTCTCCGGAAGTTGGCGGTATTGGCGATACGTAATGGTCTTGTCTTGATTCGACGATCTTAGCTCCTCTGTATCCTGAAACCGCATGATTCAGTCTAACGTAAAGTTCCCAAATGGTGCGCCAAAACTCACTTTGAATATCATACAGTGTAACTGGTAGACCGCATTTTTCTGCGACATCATGGTAGATCGGCCGCCCATGAACTTTTGTGAATTGAGGATTCAAAAACGGCTTTATTTTGGTCTGAATTGTCTTCTGCGATTTCCCCTTCATCGCCCCTGTTTGCAAAGCCTTGACCGCAATACTGTCGGAAAGCTGTTGTGCTGATTTGACCCATCTTATGTCACGGGCATCAAATCTTTGAAGTTGTTGAAGGTAGGGATCGATTCTACCCTTAGCCTTAGTAGCTTTCGATATTAGCCCCTCATAGCTCTCGATGATTTCATGCGCGGCATAGGAAGTTTTCCCGTCAAAACTGATCTGTGGATCAATCGGGCCTAATTCAGAAGTATTGCTCATCATAATTTCCCGAGCACCTAAACAGATCATCGTGGCAGCGGATTTGGCTTGTTTAGGAACTATCACAGTGTAGCCCTGCTTACTAAAGCTCCTACAGATCGTGATAATGCGCTCAGCCGCCAAGCCATCCCCGCCTGGACAATTTAAGATCAAAGCGAGTTGGCGGTTTCCTATGTCATAATTTTGAAGAACTTCCTCAAGCATATCGGCATCTGAATCTTGTAAGAGAACTCGCGGATGGTTGAACATCGTGAAAAAAGATACCACCGCATACTTGCCAGCAAGCTGTCTCTCCAATTTGTCATATAAGTAAAGGCGCGTGGAATGACCTTGTTGTGTCTCTTCTAAGACAGAGTGGTAAGTTAGCACGCGCGCTGGTTGTTTATTAGCCATTCGGTGGGCGGAGTCTACCATAGAGCCACTGAGTCGAGCCGTTATTTGTTTTTCCAACGAGCTTGTGCAGCCTTCCGAGCCACATTTCGGCGCTGCTTGGGAGTCATCGTTTCCATGCGGCGCTTACCCCCAATTTTTCCACCTTTGCGTCCAAGTTCTGCCATCAACACTGAAATCTGAGCCTTACTCGGCAGTGGTGTATCACTTCCTCCGCGTGCGGACTCATCTGCTAAATAATGGGCTAGTTCATTTACATCCGTTGGGCGCTTCTCATGCTTAATCCGCTTTGGCATGTGTATATGATGCCATGATTGCTGTCTTGGGTGCAAGGTCCAAAACATTGGATTGAGGTTCGAATCGGTGATTTTCAATTCGAAAGTAGCGCACTGCGCGCCTGCTGCGGTGGCTCGCCTTCCTGCGCCGGTTCGGCTAAGATGAAGCGTTTTTCACTCACGGGAGAGACTGGCAAGGAGCATGTCCACGACTTCGAGCGAATCGGGAAAGCCGGCCGGCGAAATTCGCGTGCGGTTTGCGCCCTCTCCGACTGGATATTTGCACGTGGGAGGCGCGCGCACCGCGCTTTTCAATTGGCTCTTTGCGCGCGGACGCGGCGGAACGATGATCCTGCGCATCGAGGACACGGACATTGAACGCAATCGGCCGGAACTGGTTGAGGGAATTCTTGACGGGCTGCGATGGCTCGGCGTCGATTGGGATGAAGGGCCGTACTTTCAGTCGCAGCGGCTGGAGTTGCATCGTGAGGCGGCGCTGAAGCTGGCCGCTTCGGGCGCGGCGTACTTTTGCGATTGCCCGCCGGAGAAATATGCGGGCGGCGACGCGGTCGAGGAAACCGAGGACGCGAAAAAGGAGCAGGGGCCGCGGCGCATCACTCGCTGCGCGTGCCGCGAAGGCAAGCCGGGATTGAGCGCGGAAAATGCGGCGATTCGTTTTCGCGTTCCACTCGGCGAGACCACTCCATTCGAGGACGCCGTTTTCGGTCCGCGCGAAGTGTCGAACGAGGAGATCGAGGATTTCGTTCTCCTGCGCTCACCCAAGGAAGGCCAGACGCGCGGCGGCCCAACCTATCAATTGAGCGCCGTGGTGGACGACATCGACATGCGGATCACGCACGTGATTCGCGGTTCCGATCACATCTCCAACACGCCGAAACAAGCGCTGCTGTATCGCGCGCTCGGCGCCGCGTCGCCTATTTTTGCGCACGTGCCGCTGATTCTAGGGCCGGACCGCACGCGGCTTTCCAAGCGCCACGGCGCGACGAGCGTGGGATCGTACCGCGACGAAGGTTTTTTGCCCGAAGCGTTTCGGAATTTTCTGGCGCTGCTGGGGTGGTCGGTCGGAGACGCGGAATTTCTGCGCACCTCGGAAATTGTCGCGCGATTCACGCTCGAAGGCGTGAGCCGCACGAATGCCGTCTTCGACCGGCCGAAGCTCGAATGGTTCAACACGCAATATCTGCAGAAGCTGCCGATCGAGGAGCTTCTTCCTTTTGTGCAAGGCGAGTTGGAGCGCTCGAAACTGTGGCAACCGGAATGGGCTGGCGAAAAGCACGAGTGGTTTTCTAAAACAGTGGACCTGCTCCGTCCTCGCACGCGGTTGCTGCCGGATTTTTCGACGTGGGCCCGCGCATTTTTCAGCGATTCGTTCGACTATGATCCGCAGGCTCGCGAGAAATTCTGGAAGGACGAACGCCTGGGCGCGATGCTCGGCAAACTGGCGGACGTTCTTGCAGCGCTACCCGACTGGAATCACGACGCGTGCGACCACGCTCTGCGCGAACTGGCCGCCGCGGAAGGCGTAAAAGCCGGTCTCTTGATTAACGGAACGCGCGTCGCGATCGTGGGGCAGGCTGTGGCGCCGCCGCTGTTTGAAACGATGCTGGTGATCGGCCAGGAGCGAGTGGTCAGCCGCCTGCGCCGCGCCGATGGAGCGCTCGCTGCGCGCTGATTCCGTACCGCGAAAATTGGGGACCGAATGAGTAGGACAGGCTTTACAGGCGGCGGAAAAAGCGCCCAACGCTTTTTGTCATTCCGAGCGAAGCGAGGAATCTCTCATTCTTTTCATGGGGTCAAATCGAAGAGAGATTCCTCGCTTCGCTCGGAATGACAAAATAAACTACTTTTTCCGCAGCCTGGTCACGCTGTCGGGTTTCCGTACGCAACTCCATCACAAAGCGACAGGCTGAAGCCTGTCCTACTTGGACTTCTCAGCCGGAGATGTAGAGAAAATATCCGTGTGGGTGGGATGTGTGGGAGTGTCCACGGCGGCGATTTCCAGGTCCGCCGTCACCGCAACTTTCGTCGGGGGCAGGCACGCGTCCTGATTGCAAGCCTGATAGCCAACCGTAAGGCCAATTTTTTGGGGACCGAGCGGGGCGGAGCCGTTCGCGCGGAGTTTCATGAGCACGGTGAAGGAGCCTTCGTAAACGCGCAGAGGCGTCTTCGAAAATCGGAATGCGCGCATTACCCCGCGCGGATACGTCGTTTCCACGAGGAAAACTCCAGGAGAGAGATCCGCCAATATCTTTGTGGGGATTAAATAGTCCTCTGAAGGCATGTGCGCGTTGATGTGAAAACCCGGAGAAATTTTGGCGACTACCGCGATTTCAAATGACCGGCCGCGCGGCACGGGCTGCAACGAAACGTAAGTCTGCGGCTGAAGCACGCTTGCCGCGGGCGGATAGGCGCTATCCTGCGCCGACGCGCTGGAAACGATGAGCGCAGCCAGCGCCAGAAACACAACCTGCACGAGCAGGAGTGACGCACTTTTGCCACGATCGCTAACGGACACATTTACGCGCCGGCCGGAGAATCGCAGGACCATTTCAAGTAGTAATTTCATAAAATTTATACCGTTACTGGGCTGCCGAGTTGCTCGGTGAGGATGCGTCCCATGAGTTGCATGAGCGTCTCACCTGTTTTATCGAGGACGAAAGTTCCCGCCGCGTCCGACCACGACAGCTTGAAACTGGTGGTCAGCGCGGAAATCCAAATCTGGCGCACCGGCGTGTTCGGGCTGATCACGAATCGAGTTTCCTCCGCGTCTTCAAAGAGCACTTCCAGTTTGCCGCTCCCGCCCTCGACCTCAAATCCACGCTCATCGCCAACTTCTTGCAATCGCCGGAGCAGCGATTCAAACGCCGCATCGCATCGTCTCTGAAATTCTTGTTCATCCATGGTGAGAACAGAGTACCGCGAAGCCGCGGCGCGGGCAAGGAAGGGAGCAGGAAGGGGAGTTGTGAATTTCAAATCTCAAATTTGAAATTGTCTCTCTACTCATAGCGCAGTGCGTCCACCGGGTCGAGCCGCGCGGCCTTCACCGCCGGATAGATGCCGAAGAAAAGGCCGACGGCCATGGAAACGAGGACCCCCAGCAGCACCGCCCAGAGCGGCACCGTCGAAGGCAATCTGGGCCAGATCACATGGATGAGCAGGCTGATGCCGATTCCCAGCAGCACGCCGATAACTCCGCCCGAGCCCGTGAGCACGACCGCCTCGATCAGAAACTGCCAGATGACGTCGCGGCGGCGCGCGCCAATCGCTTTTCGCACGCCGATTTCGCGCGTGCGCTGCGTGACCGACATCAGCATGATGTTCATCACGCCGACTCCGCCGACGAGCAGGCCGATCGAGCTGACCACGGCGGTCAGCAGCGCAACCGAACCGGTGATTTGCTTGAACTGGTTGGCAACTTCCTCGGCGGAGGACAGGCCAAAATTTTCCGGCGCCGAATAGGGAACGTGGCGCGTGCGGCGCAAGACGGCGCTGATTTCGTCCTTCGCTTCTGCCATTTTTCCGGGAGCCGCCACGGCGCCGATGAAATGATCGTCGTCAGCGGGATGATGCTTGCGGTAAGTATGATAGGGCACCAGCACCTGCTTTTCGACGGGTGGATTCTGGAAGAGCTGGCCCTTGCGATGCTCGAAGACGCCGATGACGCGGTAAGGAAATCCTTCGACGTAAATGATTTGGTCCACCGCGTTGCCGTCCGGAAAAAATGCCTTGCCAAGATCGAAGCCGATGACCGCGACGTCCGCGCGGTGCAAATCCTCGGCTTCGGTGAAATAGCGCCCGATGTAGGGTCTTGCGTTGTACACGTCCGGATAGTAGACATCCGATCCTGAATAATTCAGGCCGCTGACTTCCTTGTCCTTGTAGCGCGCGGTGATATCGGGCTGGCGATTGAAGTCATAGACGCGCTTAAATACCGACACGGACACTTCCTGTACCGACGGGCATTGCTCACGTATGGCTTGCGCATCTTCGTACGTCAACGGCTTGCGGTTGCGTTCCTCGGCGGTCATTCGTCCGGTGCTGATCCCGGGGGCAACTTTGAAGACCCAGATGGTATTTGCGCCGAAGGCGTCCAGGTATACGGTAATATCCGCATAGAATCCCACCAGGATGGACGCAACCGTGATGAGCGCCGTGATTCCGATGACCACGCCCAGCACGGTGAGAAACGAACGGAGCTTGTTCTCCCGCAGCGTGTCCAGAGCCATGTTCGCGTTTTCGCCGAGCGCTATTCGCATGGATTCCCGGTCATGTTCACATTTCCTGCCGCAGCGCTTCGATTGGACTCAGATTCGCGGCCTGGCTCGCCGGGTACAATCCAAAGAACACGCCCACGGCGGTTGAAACCCCCAGGGCAATGATCACCGCGGAAATCGGGACGTGCATCGGCACGGGAGTGTTGGCGGCGATAACCAGCGCGAACACGTAGGCCAGGGCGACTCCGATCGCCCCGCCGATCGTGGACATTACGGCGGTCTCGGTGAGGAACTGAAGGAGAATGTCGGAGCGGCGCGCGCCCAGGGATTTGCGCAGGCCGATTTCGCGCGTGCGCTCGGTCACCGTCGCCAGCATTACGTTCATAATCACCACGCCGCCGATCACCAGGAATACCGCGACGATCCCGACCATCGAAGCCGCGAGGGCCCCGGTAATTCGCTTGAACAAATCCACGAGCGAGCCGCTGTCCAGGACGCCGAAATTGTCGAGATCGTTCGGATTCATGTGGCGGCGCGCGCGCATCAGGGTTTCCGATTCCTCCTGCGTGCGCGACATCCAGTCCGAGCCGCGCGTTTGCACGTTGATCGCCAGGCTGGTCGTACTGGTCGCATAAAACTTCATCCACGTTTCGATCGGAATGTAGACGTAATTGTCCCGCGTCTGGCCTAGCACCGTGCCAATCGGTTTTCCCACGCCCACGACTTCGTAGGGCCGTCCGTCCACATCGAGTTCCTTGCCAATGGGGTCAACGCCGGGAAAAAGTTTTTCCGCGACGTCCGTGCCGATCAGAGCGACGAGCGACCGGTGTTGATTGTCCGTGTCGGTAATATAGCGTCCCGATGCGGGCTCTTCGGTCTTCATGTCGCCGATATTCGCGGTTACGCCGTAGATGGTGGTGTCTTCGACGGTCTGGCCGTTGGCCTTGGTGCGGCCCAGAAGATTGGCCTGGGCGCCGACGCGCAAGGCCAGCTTCGAGTTGTCCCGCAAAAATTCATAATCGTCCCAGGTGATCGGTTTGTTCCGCCGAGTTGCCTTTCACCAGTTCAGTCATGTCGGTGATGATCGGAAAGCGAAGAACCAGGAATACGTTCGACCCGAGGTTGGCGATGCGATTCTCGACATACAGATTCACTCCGGAGATCAGCGCGACGACCATGATCAGCGTCGAAACGGACAGCACGATCCCCAGGAGCATCAGAAACGAGCGCATCTTGTGCGCGCGCAGCGTTTCCAGCGCCACGCCGATCGGTTCGCGCAAATGATGGATTCGAGGTTTCATGCACTTCGCGTCACGCCTCTATTATTTCACACGGGAAGCAGAAAAAAGAACGTCCGCGGGGGTGAGATAGCTTACAGCAGGCTTTCGATGGCCTTGGAAATATCGTCGTGATTTACTAGGCCGACGATTGTCCTGACCTTCTTGCCGTCGCGGGTGAAGAGCATGCTCGTGGGAAGGCCCAGGATCCCGCCGAATTTATCCGCGATGGCGTCGTTGCCGAGCAGGATGGGATAGCTCATCGCTTCTTGTTGGCCGTTCACGTCGAAGCGTTCTTTTTCGAGGAAGGGTTCGATCGCTTTTTTGCCGTCTTCATCCATGGAAACTCCCAGGATGGTGAACCCGCGCGGACTGTACTTTTGCTGGAATTCGATCATCCACGGGATTTCCACTTTGCAGGGCGCGCACCAGGTTGCCCAGAAGTTCACCAGGACCACCTCGCCCTTGTACTGCTGGAGGGTGACGTCCTTGTCGTTGAGATCCTTCAGGGTGACAGTGGGAGCATCGGTCGGTTTGGAGGGCGCGCCTGCGGAAGGCGCACCGGCCGCCGGGAATTTGTGGTCAGCCCAGACCATGACGGCAAGCAATGCAACCACACCTGCGGCGATGAAGATACCCTTTTTCATGTCCAGCACTTCTTTCCGGCGGGCTCCACGCTTCGCTCGAAGCGTTCAGCGTAAAAGTAGAGCCCGCACCCGTTACAGCGCAAACTTATTCAGAAAGACTAGTTTACCCGATAGCCACGTCAGCCGGTTCAAAAAAATCAGGCCGCCGACGAACAGCAGCAGCACGCCGCTCAATACTTCCACAGTATGCAGGTGGCGCCGGAATCTTTGATAAAAACGCAGGAACTGGTTGATTCCAATCGCGGTGAGCAGGAAGGGGACCGCGAGGCCCGCCGAATAGACGGCCAGCAGAAAAACGCCGCGAGAAATCGTCTGCGTGTTTGCGGCCAGCACCAGGACGGCGGCGAGAATCGGGCCGATGCACGGCGTCCAGCCAAAGGCGAATGCGAAGCCGAGAAGGAAACCGCTGGTCACGCCGGAAAGCGCGCCGCCGGCCTTGGCTTCTTCTTGCGTTTGGCTGCCGAGATTGTGAAAGCGCAGATCGCGGTTGAGCCAGCGCGTCAGCGACGGTCCAGCGAGGAAAATTAGCGCGACCGAAAGCAATTGCACGGAGCCGAAGATTCCGCCGGGGCCCACGGTGTCGGTTCCAGATCGCCGCCAAAGTATCGCGGCTCCAAACGCCAGCACCCCGCCGATCACGAGTCCCGCATTCACGGGCAGCTTGATTAGCCAACCGACCAGATGCAGGCCGAACAGAACGATCATCGCCCCGGCGATGGGCCCCATGAGCGTCTTATGCTGCAGCAGAAATTGCCCCACGGCGCTCGCCGATGCGCCGAAGCTGATGAAGACCACGGAAAATCCCGAGACAAACGCCAGCGAGGAAGCAAATAGACTGTTGCGCGCCGGCTGGCCCGTGCGGAGCTGCTCAACGCCGATTCCGGAAAGCATCGAGACATAGCCCGGCACCAGCGGTAGCACGCACGGCGATAGGAACGAGATGATTCCCGCTAGGAAGGCGTAAAGAATCGAAACTTGCATCGGACGAAATTATCTCCGGCGAAGGATGGTGCAAGACAGCCTTTGCAACATTCGATTAGACGGCTGCAGTCCTGCCAACGATTCACCCGTCGTCTATTTTCACACAACTATGCTTTTGCTCGGTAGATTTCTTGCAGGCCAGTAATCTTGCGTGCGGGGACAGACGCGCGTCGCTCGCGCCCGGGAACGCCATTCTCCTGAATGGCATTGCGCAAGACGCCAATCGGGAGATTGGCGTTCCCGGGTCTCAATCGCCTCGGGTCGGGCCTGTGGAGAGGCTGCTGTTAGCCGAGGATGGGGTGGCGCGCGCGCCAATCATTTGCGCTCTCGTAGGAAAACGCGATCCGCAAGAGCGTTGTTTCATCGAACGCGCGGCCGATCAACTGCAATCCGATGGGCAGGCCATCGCGCGTGAATCCGCAGGGGATGGAAATCGCGGGGAGTCCCGTGAAATTGGCCGGCCGGCACGAGCCGACCAGAGCGGGGCGCACGCCGATTTGCTCGCCATCGATTTGCACGGATTCGGCGCCGATGAGCGGTGCGGGGACGGGGACCGTGGGCGCAACGATGGCGTCGACGTCCTGGAAGGCCGCGTCAAATTCGGCGAGCAAACGCTTTCGCACGTCAAAACCAGCGAGATAACGAACGGCCGGCACATTCCCGCCCGCATCGATTCGCTGGCGCACTTCCTCGCCGTAATCGGCGGCGCGAGACGGAAAATATCCGGCGGCCTGGTGGACATGAAGCGCTTCCGCAAGCGAAATGTCGGCCGCCGCTTCGCGCGTTTCCTTCAAGTGCGGAAGGGAAATTTCCCGCACGACGGCGCCGCGCTTTTCCATGTCACGCAGGGCCGCTTGTGCCGCGCGGCGCACTTCGCCGTCCAGCTTTTCCCAATAAAGCTCGCGCGGACGGCCCAGACGAAACTTGCGGAGCGGCTTGCGCAGCGCGCCACGGAAATCTTCCACCGGCCTCGGCGAGGAAGTTGGGTCCAGACGGATCGCGCCCGGCGATCAGGCCGAGCAGGAGGGCTGCGTCCGCGACGCTGCGTGCGATCGGGCCGACGTGGTCGAATGACGGCGACAACGGCATGGTGCCAAAAACGCTGACGCGCCCGAAGGTTGGTTTCAACCCGACGGTCCCGCAAAAAGCGGATGGGACACGGATCGAGCCGCCAGTGTCCGTGCCGATGGAAGCGACGCAAAGGCCCGCGGCAATCGCGACGGCCGAGCCGGCGCTCGACCCTCCGGAGATCCGATCGAGCGCCCACGGATTGTGCACCGGGCCATAGTGCGCGTTGGCGCCGGTGATCCCGTAAGCGAATTCGTTCAGGTTTGTTTTGCCGAGCAAGACCGCGCCGGCGCGGGCAAGTTTTCGCGCGACGGTGGAATCCTCCGGCGGCACGAAATCGCGCAGGATCTTCGATCCCGCCGTGGAGCGGATGCCGCGCGTCCAGATGTTGTCCTTGAGCGTGATGGGTATCCCGAGGAGCGGGGAATTTTCGCGCCGCGAGCCGCGGCGGCGGAGCAGTTGTTTTTCCGCGCGGCGCGCCGCGGCGAGCGCGTTTTCGGCGGTGACCGTCTGGAATGCGTTCAGCGCGGGATTTTGCCGTTCGATGCGGCGCAGAAACAGCCCGGTCAACTCGACCGGGGAAATCTTGCGCTTTGCCAGCAGCGCGGCAAGTTCCTCGATCGTGGCAAACGCGAGCGATGCATCGTTCTTGTTCTTCATGGTTAGAAGATTTTTTCCTCCCGGCGCAGATTTCCGAACGTTCCGATGTTTGCAATGTTCAGCGAAACGCGAAATTGGTTTTCCGTGCGGATCTCTCCGAGCGAAAGGCGCCGGTATTCGAGTGAAATTCCGCAGCAGGATCCGTTATAAGTTACTTCGACGAATTCGTTCTGCAAGACGTTCTGCTTGACGTCATAGCCAACCCCTGCCTGGGTGTTCCAGCCGCGGCGGTTGGAGGCGCCATATCCCACCTGGGCCCGAATCTGATTCGCGGGCGGTTGCAACGTCGCGTTGAAAGGCGGCGGCCCGGCCGTGTTGTCGATGGAAAACTGCGCCACCGTAAAGTTGAAATTTTCAGTCGGGTGAATTTTCAGAAGCGTCTCCGCCGTGGTAATCCTATGGCGCACCGTGTCGTAATCCAGCCGGACCTCGGCATCGTATTTCCCGCCCGGCGAAATGACCAGGTCGCTGTTGATCGGAGAAAATCGGCGCGGTTCATTCGCGAACGCGAACGGCGTGATCGAATCGAGCGCCTGAAAAACATTGCGCGTGCCGGGAGTAAGCGCGCCGCCGAAGGTCGGGTCGAAGTAATACGCTTGCGCGATTTTCCAGGTGACCACATCGTTCGCCTGGCCGTCTCTCGTTCGGTGATATAACCGCTGCGTGATGGAGTACACCAGATCATTCGTGTCGGTGAGCGTTTCATCCTCGTCGAAAAGTATAAAACGGTCGAATTGACCCACACCCCCGACATAGTTGTATTCGATCTCCGGGTCGATCGTGTGCTTCCATTTTCCGCCGGCGGTTTGCCAGACCCGCTCAAGCGTAGGCGGACGCAGGTCAACGTTCACTTCTCCCGTGGTCCGGCGCAACGGGTCGCTCACCACGGAGCCCCCAACCAATTGCGAGCTGTAAAAGGTGGTCCGGGCAGTGAAACTCGTGGTAACGCCGAGCCCGGGTCCCCAGCGCAACGGCACGACGACGCGCGGAGCTATTTCCGACCGCTCCACAAACGCGGGAGTAATTATTCCAGGCTCAACGGTTTCCACTCCCGTCGTTGGGTTTGTCACCAGATTTTCATCGTTGCGATGCACCGCTCCCGCGAACGCATCTCCACCGAAATAGATTGGCAGGTTCTTCCATGGCGCCTGGTCCACTGAGATGAAATGAGCCTCAGGAGCGGTCCGAACATCCTCGACGACTTGCGGCTGGGCGTTTACAAAGTTCTCATAACTGATCCCGGCGAAATCGGCGCTGTACCCTCGAAAGTTATTCGTCAGGAATGCCGCGTTGCGCACCTCGGAATTCACCGCTTCGCCAAAGGTCGGCGCAAACGCCAATTGAAATGTCAGCGAGGTAAGCTGGTCGAAATCCGCGACCGCGCGCCAGCCGTCGCGCAGTTGCGCGTCCAGTTTGAATTGCGCGCTGTGGCCACCCTGGCTCTGCAACGCCGTTTCCGGATTGCCCGAGGAATCGAGCACCGGCATTCCCTGAGCATTCAGCAACGGCTCGGGCAATCCGCGGTCGATCACGCCGAAATATCTCGCCGAAATCGACACGTTCTCCCAGGGCTTGGCGCGAAATTCTCCATTCTGTTGCCATCCACGCCGGCTTAGGTAGGCCATGCCGAGAGATAGATCGGTCCAATCCTTGGGCGCCCAGTAGTAGCCGTCACCAAAGACGAATCCCTTGACCGAAGTGTCTGCGAATTCCGGTATCAAGAATCCGGATTTCCGCAGCGTGCGCCCCGCGGGCACCGACGCATACGGGAAATACAAGAGCGGAAGACGAAACATCTGGAAGTTGGCGTTGAGCATGGCGACCGTACGATCCACGTGGAGCGTGGCGTGAGTCGTGGAGAACTTCCAGCTGGGCTTGTCGGGTTCGCAGACGGTCAACCAGGCATGCTCGATCCAGTAGGTCTGCGCGTCGAGCCGCCGGACTTCCTGCGCTTCAAAGGTCAGCGGATTCGGCGAAATCAGAATGTTTGCGTTCGGCTTGTGTACCACCATGACTTCGCCGCGCACGTGCTCGAAGCGGCCTTCCCCGCTTTGCACGTTGAAATCAGCGGATTCCGCCGCGAGGTGTTGCGTGTCCACATCGAACAAGCACGTGGCCATTGGCCGTGGCCATATAGGTCTTCGTGTTGTACTGCACATGGTCGGCGCGCAAGCGAAGGTTCTTATACTGGATTTCGACTTTGCCGTCGGCGAAGTAGAGGTCGCCTTCCTTGCGCTGCTGCTCGGCTTCGAGACGCACGCTGGCATCGCCGGATGAGGAGGGCGGATTAATTTCCTGTGCGGCAGCCCCACGAAGAGCAAAGAGACTCACGATTAAAGCGAGAAGGACACGCCCCCGGTCTGCGACACCGAATTTATGAACGAATCCCATGAGTTGGCGCCGCCAATTGTTCCGGCGGGCTCCAAGTAGAGCCCGCGCCCGTCACCAGGAGAAAGTAGAACCTGTAAGGGCTTTGTTGAAAATAGCTCGTTAGCCTAGCATTCCCTCTGAAGGCTTACAATGATTCCAGCGTGTTCCTCTATTCACCAAAAACGCTTAGAGCAGAAGTGGAACCCGCGCCGGCGAAGGTCAAAGTGCTCGGGCCGCTTTCGCTAGCTATAGATCGCGATTGGTGCGCGCGGGGCTGCCTGGGGTATCCAATTCGCGACAGATCGACGCAAACCTTTTCACGGCGGCGCGTTGCTGATAGAATGCCTTCGACTCCCGACTTCCGTTCGGCGAGACGTCCGCAGCGCAAAACGGAACGGTGATAAAAACCTGTCAGCATTGCGGCGCCGTGAATGGCGATCCGTCCGATATTTGCTGTTTCTGCGACGCCCCTTTGGGCGGCCTCGGACGATCGCCGGTCTCGCGCCGAGTTGCCACTCCTACCGAAGGAAATCTGGCCGTCGAGCCCGAATGGCGGCGTGAAGTTTCCAGCAGGCTTCAGGACTATCGAGCCCGCCGTCGCGGTGGTACGTCAGCCGAATTGCAACCGGCTCTGCCCTTCGAATCCGATCCCTCGCGCTCGATCGAATCCTCCCTCGCAAGGACGGAGTTTGCCTCGACGGCGCCTGCCAAGAAGACAGTCGGCTCGCGTGCGCATCGCAACGAACGATTCGAAATTTCAATTCCCAATCTGGAGACGGCCGCAGCCGGCAGCCATTCCCGCTGGCCGGTTACTTCATCCCCTAGCCCAGATTTATCGCATGCCCACTTGTATTCCGTGGCTTCGCTCCCGGAGCGCCGCAGGGCGGCGATCGTGGATGTGGGTCTGCTGCTGTTCAGTTACGGCGGAATGCTCGCGCTCTTTACAGTCCTGGGCGGACATATCGGTTTTAACAAGCTGGACTTAACAGTGGCAGGGGCCACGCTGGCGCTTTTCTACGCCCAATATTTCGCGTTATTCACGGTTTTTGGAGGCTCGACACCGGGCATGATGCTGCGGGGCTTGCGGGTCGTCAGCTTTAGCGGCGGAGCGCCCACGTCGCGCCAAATGGTTTGGAGAAGCTTTGGATATTTAATCTCCGCGGGCACGTGCTTCCTGGGTTTTGTGTGGGCGCTTTGGGATGAAGATCAGCTTTGCTGGCAGGACCGCATCTCACAGACGTATCTGACGCCAATAGAGAAGATTACACCGTATTGAGCCCGTCGCACCTCCGTGCTGCGGAGCGAATAAGTCCCTATGAGCAACACTCCGAGAATCGCCGCGCGTCCTATGTGCTAGTCGTGCTATCATAATAAGGATTTTATCTTCGTGTATGAGGCCTATAACAACGATGAGCCGCCTCGCTAGAATTTCCGTTGTCACACTCTCCGTCGTCGTGTTTCTTTACGTGGGTCTGGGCTATGTGCTTGGCAAGACCACGGACGACAAGTCTTACCGGTCCCTAAGCGTGTACGGCGAGGTGCTCCAGCACATCCAGGAAGACTATGTGGATGAGCCCAACATGGCCGTCGTGACGTCGGGCGCCATGCATGGACTTCTCGAATCGCTCGATCCCCTGTCCGGCTACCTGAGCCCGCGTGAGTATGCTGACTATCGCGACCGAACCAAGAATGCGGTGCGCGGCGAAACGGGCATGACCGTATCGAAGAAGTACGGCTACATCGTGGTTGTCTCGGTCGTTCCGGACGGCCCGGCTGGGAAGGTCGCCCTGCGCAGCGGCGAAATTCTGGAATCGATTGGCGGATTCGCGACGCGCGATATGTCCGTCGGACAGGCCAACGCTCTTTTGCAGGGCGCTCCCGGAACTCCCGTAAAAGTGGCTGTGATCCGGCGCGGGAAGACGGAACCGCAGGAAGTCAGCATCAACCGCGCGGTGATTGGCCCGGAACATATTGTGGCGGACCGCGTCGGCGACGACGTGGCCTACGTGCGCTTGCCCGCGCTGGAACCTCTGGATGTTTCGGAACTGCACGACAAATTGGCGCAATTCGACAAGCAGGGCGTCCACAAATTGCTTCTCGACCTGCGCGAGTGTACTCGCGGAGACGTCACCGAAGCCGTTGTCGCCGCGCAACTTTTCCTGACTTCCGGGAGGATTGCCTCGCTCGAAGGGCAAACCATGTCGCGCAAGGATTTCGATGCCGAGCCGGACAAGGCCGTGTGGCACTCCGCAGTGGACGTCTTGATCTCGCCGAGCACTTCGGGCGCGGCGGAAGTTCTTGCCGGGGCGATCAAGGGCAATAAGCGTGGAGATCTGGTTGGCGAGCGCACTTTCGGCGCCGCTTCCGAACAAAAAATTATTCCGCTCGATGATGGCGGAGCGCTGATCCTCACGGTCGCGTTTTATTCGACGCCTGACGGCAAATCCATCGTGGAGGACGGCGTTTCTCCCACGGTGGAGGTGCATCCGAAGGCCGTCGATCCATCCGCCGAACCCTCCGATCTGGAGGACGAGGCCCCGCTCGGTCCCGGCCAGTTGCCCAAAGCGGACGACCCGGTTTACAACAAGGGTCTCGAGCTGCTCAAAGGTGGCGAGGCCCAAAAGGCTGCCTGAAGTGTGAATCGCCGACCGGACGCGCTCGGCCAACTCGCTACTCAAATTTTCCCTCTGCGTTCCATTTCATTTTATTTGCTTGCGGCCGCGCTATTGTTCGCGGCGGGCTGCAAGAAAAAATCCGCGCCCGCGTCAAGCGTGGGGATCCGAAACATAACGCGTGAATTTGTTTTCGCCGCGCGAAACGCCAGCGGCGGGCGCGCCGAAGTGGGCATGCGGCCCGAGTTCGCTGCGCGCCAGCCGGGCAAGCAGCAGGCGCTCGTCGCCGATCACATTTACATCACCGTGCCGTCTACCAATGCGGGTGCTCCGGACCGGGCCGCGCACGACGCCATTGAAGCCGAAATGTCGCGCGTTGCGGAATTTCATCACTTGCAGCGCGTCATGCGGCCTGGAGCGCCCGGCCTGGAACGCTTCGACTACCTGATGGATGGCCGGCGGACGCAATCGATCCACCTCATTACGCCTCTGCCAAAAGCGGAAGTTGCGTCCACAGCGCCAGGACGCCCGCGACTTGCCATCGTCATCGACGATCTTGGGAGCGACCGCGCGCAGGCTGACTCACTGTTCCGGATCGCTTATCCGCTGACGATTTCCGTCCTTCCACACGAGGCAAACTCGGGCGAAATTGCCGAAGAGGCGCACCGTCGCGGGTACCAGGTGATGCTGCATCTGCCCATGGCCTCGAATGCGGGTGACAGGGACGAAGCGATCGAGTTGCATCCCGGCATGGCTTCAGCCGCCGTGGAGCAAACGTTTGCATCCATGCTCGACACTGTGCCGTACGCCGCGGGCGTCAACAATCACGAAGGCTCGCTCGGCACCGCCGATCAAAAACTCATGGACGAGTTGATGCCCTTGCTGCACGAGCGCAATTTGTTTTTTATCGACAGCCGCACCACCGCGGCGACGGTCGCGGAGACGGCGGCGCATGCGGCGGGCGTCGCAGCCGCCCGGCGCAACGTGTTCCTCGACGACGAGCAATCGGTCCCGGCCATCCGCAAACAATTTGTGCTGGCGATTCGCGACGCCCGTGAAAAAGGCGCGGCGCTGGCGATCGGCCATCCGCATCCGGAGACGCTGGAAGTACTCAACGAAATGTTGCCCGAGGCGGAACGGCAAGGCGTCCGGCTGGTGTTTGCGTCAGACCTGGCGCGGTGATTTGTGTAGCACAGACTTCAGTCTGTGGGGGTGAGTGTTGGAGCTAAGCAGTGTTTAGAGTGAAAAAGCAAAGTCAAAACCCACAGGCTGAAGCCTGTGCTACTACTCCGTCCGCTGAATGTGGACCCACGAATTTCAGGAAGCTCTTTGGTACGCGGTCAGGATATCCGGAAGAGAAAGCACCCCTTCCAGTTTGCGCGAGCCCGCGCGACTGACTACCGGCAACAACGCGTGGCCCTGAATAAACCGCAAGGCGTCATCCAGGCGCTGATCGGGATGCAGGATGGGCAAGCGCGCCGTGGACAATACTTCGCGCAGCAGCGTCTCCGGAGGGTGCGCCGAAGCCATCGTGGACAAATCTTTTCTCTCGATTCCCGCCCACCGGCCCGTTGGAAAGCGCACCAACAGGAGTTCTTCCGTGGAAGATTCCGCAATCTCCAGGGCGCGAGCGAACGTGTCGCTCGCCTGCAACGGCGGCAGATCCAATTTCCGCATGGCGTCCTCGACGCGCAGGACAATCTGCTCGCGCTGTTCCTCCATCGAAGGCAATTCCAAACCGTCCTGCTTGGCCAGAAGGTCGAACAGCGCGACGTCCTGATACTTGCGGGAAATCAAGTAGGCGATCGTGTTGGAAATCATGACCGGCAGAACGATGGAATAGCTTCCGCTGGTTTCAACCACCATGAACACGGAAGTGATCGGAACGCGCAGAAAGCCCGCGAAGAAAGTTCCCATGCCGACCAGCGCAAACGGCGCCACGGACGCGCCGATTTGCGGGAAGAAATGATGCTCGAGCCCGCCAATCGCTCCGCCAATCATCGCGCCGATGAACAGCACCGGCGCGAACATTCCTCCCGGCGTGCCGCTGACAAACGACAAGCTCGTCGTCAATATTTTTGTGAATCCAAGAAGCGCCAGAATTTCCCAAGTGTACTGGCTATGAAGTGCCTGGTCGATGTAAGGGTATCCTGTTCCCATCGCTTGCGGGATTCGCAGGCCGATGAGACCGATCAGCAGCCCCGCGGCCGCAGGTTGCAAATAGTGCGTCCATTCAGGCAGGGCGCGAAGCTTCGGACGGAAATACTCAATGATCTTTGTGAACGCGAGAGACAGAATTCCGCTGACAACTCCGAGCACGGCATAGGCAAGCAGTTCCGCGGGATGCGCGAGGGTATACGCTGGGACGCGGAACATTGGCTCCCCGCCGAGAAAGGATCGCATGACGACGGCGGCGGAAACCGCCGCAAGCACGATCGCCCCCAGTGCGCTCGCGCTCCACGTTCCGATCACCTCCTCGATCACAAACAAGACCGCGGAAATGGGCGCATTGAACGCCGCAGCGAGGCCCGCCGCGGCGCCCACGGGCGCGAGCAGCCTCAGCTTGTCCCTGGAAAGTTTCAAGCGCCGGCCGAGCGCGGAGGCGATCCCTGCTCCCATTTGCAGGGATGGATCTTCAGGACCAAGCGATTGGCCGCTGCCGATCGCGAGCGAACACGTCAGAAATTTTCCGATGACGGTTCGGAAGGGCACGTACCCGTCGAAAACGTAGACGGCGGCCTTGGTTTGGTTCACGCCGCTTCCGCGGGAGGCGCGAAAAAATTTCTGGACCAGAAAAGCGACGACCAGGCCAGCTCCCGCCGGCACCAATAAAACCCGCAGAGGCGACGGCGAGAGCGCGGACCCGAGAAGACCGAGGCGAACCCATTCGATGGAAATGCGGAAACAAACCACTGCCATTCCGGAGAACATTCCAATAATGATCGCCAGCAGCAGGAATAAATTGCCCTCGGAAAGAGTTAGCCGGCGCGCCCGGGAACTCAGCCATTTCAGGCCCGAGTCATTCTCACCCACTGGCAGAGGCTCTCCTTTTGGAGCGAGAACTTGTGTTTCCTCCACCCGCGTGTCCCAATCGCTCATGGATTGTTTCCCTCGTGCCGCTTTTCAATCAGAGTCAACGCCTCATCCATGCCTGTAGCCGGTCCGCAGATCTGCGAAGTTGCGCCTTCAATTCGCAAAACCAGTTGCATGGCTTCGTCACGCATTTCAGGATTCTTGACAAGAAACCCGAGTTTTACGCGCTTTTGCAAGTCTTGCGCCTCTTTGTTGAGGAGTTCCATATCGGACGGTGACTGACCCGAAGAGGAATTGTCCACGCGAGTCCCGGTGCAATTGCGGAGACGATCGAGGCCCTGCTCAAAGTCGCGCCAGGACCGGCGCGCCTGTTCTTCGTCGTTTAGTCCAGCCAAAAAGGGATCGTTGCCCAGGACGTTCCGAACCAGCATGAGCGAAGCGTGAATTTCATCGGAGGGATTCTCGCGATCCGCCCTGGAAAAATAAGCTTCCGCTTTCAAATAGTCCCCGTCCTCAAATGCAACCTGACCGGCGTCCGCAAGCCACTGACTTTGCCGGGGATTGATCTGTAGTGCGGCTTCAAATTCAGTGAGAGCCTTGCCGGGCTCTCCCACCCTCAAAAAGAGGCGGCCGTTTTCCTCGTGCAGTGCGCCGTTATCGGCGGGAGTATCCGCAGCGAGTCCCGCGACTTCCGCCTCCGCGTCGTTGGTCTGCCGGTGAGAAAGGAGAAATTCGCACAATTCGAGCCGCACATTTCGTCTCTGGAGCGCGGGTTCCTTTTCCCAGCTGCCCGATATCGCGCCGCGAAAGTAGCGAATCGACTGATCCATATCTCCCGTTTGCATGGAAACATGAGCCAGGTCAAGATTCACTTCGCCCGAGCCCGGAGCCCGGTCCCAAAGGTTCACTAGATACGAACGCGCTTCGGTGAACCGGCCATCGGCCAGCAACGCCTCGGCCAGGCGGAGTTGCACATCCGTATTCTCGGGACCGTAGGAAAGGGAATTCCTAAAATCCTCGAATGCCTGCGTGGGTTTCCCATCCGCCAGGTCCGTGTTTCCCTTTTGAAACCATTCCGAAACGAGGCCTTCCTCGCGGGCATGATACGTCCGGGCAAGCGCCGCCGTGATAGCGAACAACAGTGCCAGCAAGAGCAGGCTGAACAGCAGAACGCGCCGTTGCGCATATCGCGATACGATATTCTGGGGCTCGGAGTTCACAAATCAAAGATAACCCAGCTGGGGAGTGGAACGCATGGATAAATGCAAAGACAGGCCGGTTCCTGGTGCGTGCTTCCGCCTGTGCGGTCCAGCTTCGCAAGTACCAAAACCCACAGGCTGAAGGCAGCGCCACTCAAAACCAAAAAACAATGCCCCGGAGGGCCGGACCCGGGGCGGAAGAGCAGTGAGCGAATCACTGCGAAGTTTAAAGGGGATGCTGGGTGAATGAGCGGGAGATGCCACGTCCCGGCCAACCGCCTCTGCGGATTCGGAACCACGGCGAGACACCCAGCCCGCACGTTTCTTCAAAAAGTCCGGTTTGCGAAAAGCCTCTTTTTAGAGAATGGCGTCTTTGAGGGCCTTTGCGGCGCGAAGACGAACAACGGTTTTCGCCTTGATCTTGATCGCTTCGCCCGTCTGCGGATTGCGGCCCATGCGCGCCTTGCGGTGCGCCTTCACGACGCGTCCGATGTTCGGAATGACAAACTTGCCCGCGCCGCCCTTGGCTTCCTTCACCGCCAGCTTGAACAGTTCTTCAAAGAACAGTGCGGCGACCTTCTTGGAAGTGCCCACTTTTTCGGCGACGTGCGCGACAATCTTGGACTTGCTCAGTGGTTTTGCCATCTAGTTTCTTTCTCCTCCTCAGAATTGAGACTGCGGACGCGACGGCACACTTCAAAGCGTGCGAGCCGCGCACGGCGAGCACTATACGGGCGAAGCCCGCGCAACGCAAGAAAAAACATATAAAAACCCCGATTTGACGCGGCTTCCAGCAGAGCGCCCTCGGGGAGCGCGAGTGTGTTATTCTTGCTGTTCGTTTTTTTCGCGAGGAGCGCAAATGACAAACTGGAATGAACTCGAAAAGAGATTTGCGGCGCGGCTGGCGCTCGGCCGGCGCCCCGTGGCCGTCACCTTTCTTGACGCGGAGCCTTCGGGCATCCCCAAATTTTCCGGCACCGAGCCCGCCGGATGCAGCTTCTGGCGATTGGCCGCCGCGGGCCGCACGTTCTACACGGTTCCCGCCGATCACTTCAATTGCGCCGTGGGAGCCTACACGCACAGCGTCAAGCTACCGCCCGATCGCGTTCAGGAAACCGAGACGATGCTGGGCATGATGTTCAATCTCGGCTACGTGCGGCCGGAAGAAGTTCCCGGCATCCCGCGCCTTTCCAAAGAGCCCGCCGCGGTTGTCTTCGCGCCGCTCGGGGATGCGCCCGTGGCGCCGAGCGTGGTGATCTTTGCATTAAAGGCTCCCGCGGCGATGCTGCTCAACGAAGCCTCCATCCGCGCCGGCGCCAGCAGCACGCTGCCGCTGCTCGGCCGGCCGTCGTGCATGGCGCTTCCCGCGGCGCTCGCGCACGGAACCGTTTCGACGCTCGGCTGCATCGGAAATCGCGTGTACACGAATCTTGGCGCGGACGAAATGTATGTCGTCGTGCCCGGCGCGAAACTGGAAGCCGTCTCCGACGCGCTGGGAATCATCGCCACCGCAAATGCCACGCTGGAAGAATTTGCGCGCGGGCGGCAGGCTTCGCTGTCTACGGTTTAGGTAGCACAGCCACTCTTGGCTGTGTGGGGTTCGCGGCGTCAAAAAAAGGCACACAGCCAAGAGTGGCTGTGCTACAGATTTCCCAAGCCTTCGTAAAACTGGGCCACGGCCTTGATTCCGCCGAAATAATTTTCGAGCGCGATGTGTTCGTCAGGCGCGTGCGCGTTTTCATCCGGCAAGCCGAAGCCGAGCAGGATGCACGGCACCTTGAATGTGTCATGCATCTGCGTGACGAACGGAATCGATCCGCCCTCGCGGATGAACACGGCGCGCTTTCCAAATCCCTTCTCCAAGGCGTCGTGCGCGACCTCGAAGAATGGGTGCGTGTATGGCGCGACCCACGCTTTGCCCGCGCTGAGCACTTCGAGCTTGAACTTCACCGTTTTCGGCAACAGCTTGCGAATCTGCCGCTCCACGGCCTTCGTGATTTTGTCCGCATTCTGATCGGGCACCAGGCGCGTCGAAAATTTCGCGAACGCTTTCGACGGAATGACCGTTTTCGCGCCTTCGCCCGTGTAGCCGCCCCAGATACCATTCAACTCGAGCGTCGGGCGCGTCCACAGTTGCTCCACGATCGAGCATCCTTTTTCGCCGCTGAGTCCCGGCGCGCCCACGGTCTTCTTGAATTCGCTGGCCTTCCACGGCAGGGAATTGAGCGCTTTGCGCTCGGCACTCGAAAGTTTCGCGACGTCGTCGTAGAAGCCGGGAATTGCCACGCGGGAATTTTTGTCGTGCAGTTTGGCAAACAATTCGCACAGGATCGTGATCGGGTTCGGCACCGCGCCGCCGAAGATCCCAGAGTGCAGGTCCTGCGCCGGCCCCGTAATTTCGATCTGGTAGTAATTCAGTCCGCGCAACCCATACGTGATCGAAGGCACGCCGCGTGCGAGCATCCCTGTATCCGAGACCACCAGCGCATCGGCCTTGAGCCGCGCCTTGTTCGCGTTCACGAATTCCCACAGGCTCACGCTGCCAACTTCCTCTTCCCCTTCGATCATCACTTTCAAATTGATGGGCAGCTTGCCCGCCGTTTTCATGATGGCGTCGAGCGCGCGAATGTGGATGTGGACCTGCCCTTTGTCGTCGGCGGTGCCGCGGCCGTACAAATTTCCGCCACGGATGGTGGGTTCAAACGCCGGCGATGTCCAGAGTTCCAGCGGCTCGGCCGGCTGCACATCGTAATGGCCGTAGAACAGGATGGTCGGTTTGCCGGGCGCGCGCAGCGATTCGCCGTATACCAGCGGATGCATCTTCGTCGGCAGGATTTCGACGTTGTCGAGGCCCGCCGCGCGCAACTTCTCGGCGACCCATTTCGCGGCGCGCTCGATGTCCGGCTTGTGCTCGGATTGCGCGCTGACGCTTGGAATCCTCAAAAATTCGTAGAGTTCATTTAGGTGTTCGTCGCGTTTGGAATCGATGTATTCGGTTAAGTTCATGTGCGGTCCCCTTGGAAATGCAAGTTACGCGAGTATCACGCGAAATCATAGCGCGTAATCCATCCACAGGCACATGGAAACGCTCGCGATGATCTTCTGTTGGTTGGCCGTAGAGGCACGGCATGCCGTGCCCCTACGATCGTGACAGCGGCCCCCCACGTTGCAAGGCGGGAACACATCGGTGACAGTCTCGTTGACGGAGCAAACGAAGTGCCGCAGCATAGACTTACCATGCCCGAGAACGAATTCGACACGGTTCGCCGCAGTACCCGCGTTTTCATGAGGGTGCGCGTGGTGGTTGCGGGAAAGAATTCCGACAATCGCCGCTTCCGCGAAGCCTGCGAAACCATCGTGATCAATGCGCACGGCGGCCTGATGTATTTGAACCAGCCGCTCGCCATGCACGCCATGGTCGTCCTCACCAATCCCTTCACGCAGGAAGAGCAGGAATCCCGCGTCGTTTTTCTCGGCGAAGCGACCGACAAAGGCCAGCGCGTCGGCGTCGAATTCCTTACGCCCGCGCCGCATTTCTGGGGCGTCGATTTCGTGCCCACGGATTGGCCCGCGCCGCCCGCCACTGTCCGCCCGAGCTAGCCACGGCTTCAAGTTTTTCAATGAAAAGTGAAGTTATCTAAGGAAAGAGCCTTAACCGGAAGTGAGAGGCAACAAATACGCCTGCAATCGTCCATTCGCGGCGGCCGGCATGCGCTCGAGTTGAATGCCCATTTGGTTGCCCTCCTCTACCCGCATGATGGACCCCAATCCGGCAATGGGAGGCTTTCCAGCGAGAAGAAACAAGCTGACTTCCACGAGGGAGCCGACTGGAAATGTGTTGGAAGCACGAACTAACGCGCCGTTGTAGCTGATATCGACCGTTTCACCTTCCACGATTTTATCGCCACACTTGACTTGAACCTTGGCCCGCACCGGGACGCGCCGGAACCTGCGCTTCTCATGCTCGATTGTCCCCTGAGTGGCGCGGATAAGGCTCATCAAGCGCGTCCGATCGATCGGCTTGTAGGCGAAGAAACTGGCTCCCGCTTGGAAGCCCTCCGAAAGGGCGCCCGGCCTCTGATCGCCGCTGATCATGACGATCGGTGTTTTTCGGTTGAGCCCCGAGGAACGGATTTTCTTCACCAGTGCGTTTCCGTTCCCTGTTGTCGCGCCCAGGTCCACGAGGATCACATCGAACTTCTCTTTCTGGAATGGGCCAGCGGCCTCTGCGCTTCTTGTCAGGGTCACGGCTTCAATGTTCGCCGCTCCCAGGGCTTCCTTGATGAGACCGCACATGGATTCTTCATCCTCGACGACGAGCGCCCGCGTGGGCGTTCCACTCGGTGCCGCTCGGCGCGCGCCGTTCGGATAGCGCGATTCAATTTCGGTTTCGATTTTCATGATCCGATTCCCGGCCGCTGCCGCAGTCCAAATCACAAATCACGGACCGTCGCGCGGCAGGACTTATTCCTCTCGATCGGTGTTGTCTCTAGAAATTATCGGAATCTGGTCCTTCTCACTTTAAATAGGGAACTAGGAATTACACTCGAGGCAATCTGGAAGGGGCGGAGCAGGAATGCGTAATGGTTGCCAGGCTTGCATCCAATCTGCACGAGTAGAGTGTGCTCGCGCGCGCACTGCGTCAAGCGGAATCGCCTCTCTCATCCCAGATCGAAACACAAAGAGGTTTCCCCAAATAAATTGTTGCGATGGGACGCGGCTGTAACTCAAGCAAAAAGAGAAATGATAAGAATTTCTTAAGAATTCCGCGTAAAGAGAAAAATAAAAACGTCAACTTGCATTGCGGGAACAGTTCAAAGGATGTTTCCTGGGACGACGGACACTCCGCTTAGCGCGAGTTTCCTGGTGATTTTTCAATCTGCTGCTGCACTTGCGTCCTGAATTCCAGCGGATGTGCAATCATGTTGAAGATTTCAGGCGTGCCGCCGGTTCCGTGGACGATCACCGTCCCGTAGCCGAGCATTCTCCCCATCACGCTTTCTTCGACGCCGATGCTCTCCACGCGCGATAGCAGCAGCTCAATCGTTCTGCGCGCGGCAAGTCCCACCTTCACAAAAACGCGTTTGTTGGTCACCGTCATTTCCGTTGCGTTTCTCATCACCACGCCTCGGGCGATAAAAATGAAAGCCACGAGGAAAAAGGCGGCGCCAATGGCCACCAAGGATTGGTGCGCTGCGCTTTGGCCGGCACTGGTCCGCCCGGAGAGTACGAGCATTCCCACTCCCGTCAAAGCGAATAAACTTCCGAGCACAACCGGCGCGATGAGAACGATCCAGTGCAGCCGCGTCTCGTAGATAATCGTCTCTCCCTCGATAAGATGCTTTTCAACGTAGCTCATGGCGCTCCTTAGCGATTTGCGGATTCCACATTACTACCATACGTTGCGCCACAATTGCGGAGAACGAGCGAAATATACCGTCCGGGAACGCGAACACAATTTTCGGTTACAATGCGTCGGCAGCGGTGTCGAACGGCGTCAGTCTTGTCAGAAATCGCAAAAGGAACAGGGAGGAAATCGAGTATGCAACGTGACCGGATCGCGCAAGTCCGGGAGCAAAACAATGATTGGTACCTGAGCCGCCGCGGCTTGTTGCAGCGCGCGGGCTGGGCTGTCGCGGCTGCGGGATTTTCGCGCGTACCGGCGCTGGCTGCGGATTCCGTCAGCCCGGTGATGGCGCGGCTCAGTTCCTACATGAGCGAAGCGCGCAATCGCGCGCTGCCGGACGAAGTCACAGAAAAAGCCAAGCACCACATCCTCGACACATTTGCGGCCATGGTTTCCGGTTCTGAACTGGTTCCCGGTCAAGCGGCGCTCAAGTTTGCCAAAAGCTACGGTGGCGAAAAAGTCGCCACGGTCATCT
Organism: uncultured Acidobacteriota bacterium; assembly: GCA_963832265.1. GTDB lineage: Bacteria > Acidobacteriota > Terriglobia > Acidiferrales > UBA7541 > Palsa-360. The sequence goes on along the minus strand of CAWHTN010000012.1, from coordinate 51,967 downwards.
GCTCCAACATTCTTTGCGGCCCGATCGAGGCGGCGCTCGTCAATGGCGTGCTGGGACATTCCGACGAAACCGACGACGCGCACGCCCCGACGCTCGCGCATCCGGGCGTCGCCGTGGTCCCGGCGGCGCTGGCGGCTGGGGAGCAGTTCGGCATTGACGGAGCGCAGTTCTTGCGCGCAGTGGTCCTCGGCTACGATGTCGGGACGCGCGTCGTGATGACCATGGGCGGCGCGTCCGTCCAGAGTGAGGAACACAGGAGCACCCACAGCATCATGGGAATTTTCGGCGCCGCCGCAGCCGCGGCCAGCGCGGCAAACCTCAATCCGCAGCAGATGCGCTGGGTGCTCGATTACACGGCGCAGCAATCCTCGGGCATCGCCGCCTGGCAGCGCGATACGCAGCACATCGAGAAGGGCTTCGTTTACGCCGGCATGCCGGCGCGCGGTGGCGTGACCTCAGCTTTGCTTGTGCAATCGGGCTGGACCGGCGTCGACGACATTTTCTCCGGAGCCGACAATTTTTTCCTGGCCTATGCGCCGCAGGCAAATCCCGCGGGTCTTGTCGACCAACTTGGCGCACGCTTCGAGGTTGCAGTAACCGACATCAAGAAATGGACCGTCGGAGCGCCCATCCAGGCGCCGCTCGACGCGCTGGAAATTCTGCTGAAGCGGCGTCCTTTCACGGCGGACGACGTACAGCAGGTGACGGTCCGGGTTGCCAGGACGCAGGGGTCCGTCGTGAACAACCGCGAAATGCCGGATATCTGCCTGGAGCATATGGTCGCGGTCATGTTGATCGACAAAACCGCGTCGTTCAAATCGGCGCACGACAAGGCGAGGATGCAAGATCCGGCCGTCCTGCGCGTGCGAGCAAAGGTAAATCTGGTCCTCGACGATGACGAACTCCAACGCGCCCTGCCGCGGCGCGAGGCCATCGTCGAAATCACGCTCACCGACGGAACGAAGCTCAGCGAGCACGTCACGGCCGTGCGCGGCACTCCGGGAAATCCGATGACGCGCGAGGAGGTCGTCAGCAAAGCGCGCGAACTGATGGCGCCCGTCCTCGGCGCGGCAAGCGCGGCGAGCCTCATCGACAAAATGCTCAACCTCGAAAATGTGAAAAATATCAGAGAGCTGCGGCCCTTGCTGCAACTGGCCTAAGATCGCAAAAGCTCTGAGGCTCTGGAAGAGGGCTCGCCAGGTTTCAACACCATTATGGGCAGAATTTCGACATGGACAGCGGACTGGTTTTAGTAGCACAGACTTCAGTCTGTGGGGTTCCATTGGAGCTTGCCGAAATGTTGGATTTGAGCGAGTTTTCGGAGGTGTGTGGCCCGTCGATCTTGGCCTTCGGGAACAGCCCGGGCTTGCTGAAGGAACCCCACAGACTGAAGTCTGTGCCACTAAATCCGCTCACTATTTCCTTGGAACAATGGGAACCAGCAGAAAAGGCTGCCGGTCTTTTCCGTTGTGCAGCGTTGTCACGCCCGCAAAAAGTTTCATTGGGCGATCGGCGGGATCGTCGTGCAGAAACGGTCCGCAGCCTCGAAGTTCATTCTTGAAATTTGAAAGTTTTCCGCCCCGGCACGCGTGCTCGTAATCCTTGCCGCGAATCGTGAGCGCGATCCGGTACCCCGCGGGGACCACGATGCTTGTCGGCCAAATCTCCACATCCAATTCCACCGGCACGCCCGGTTTCAATGGCTGCAACTCGTCATGCGTATGATACGGACGCCACGGTTTCGAGAAGGCTGGATCGAGCTTCCGGTGCGAAGCGCGCAGCCATCCCTGGCCGATTGGCGTATGCGGATCAATCGCTCCCTGAAAAACAATCTCCTTCAAGTCAGGGGAGAAAACGCGCAGCACGGCGAAAATATCGGCGTCTTCGGTGCTTGAAGAAATAAATAGTTTCAGCGAGGAAGGACCTGTAATTTCGGTTTTGTCTGCGAGCGGCGGCGTCACGAGCGTGACGCCGTCGCCCATCGCGTCAAAAGAATGGCTCGCGTGCTCCGCAGGCGGTTGCGTTACGAGCGCGCCACTCGCGAAATCGAAATAAAATTTCGTCCATTGCGTGTGGGCAAGCGGCCATTCCTTCTCCATACGATCCTCGAAGCGATCGAGGTGGCGCACCTGCAACCGCACGCGCGGCTCGCGGTCCCAGCCATTCTTTTCGCCTTTCAAAAAGTGGTCGAAGAAACGTTTCTGTATTTCCCGGCCGTAATCGGTATAGAAATGCGTCCAGTGTTCGATCCCGTGGACTTCCAGCCATTTTTGCACCGACGCCGCTCGCAGGAAACCCTCGAAATTGCCGCGCGGATGCAATCCTTGGCCGCCCCAATTCGCGGCGGAGAGCAGCGGCACGTTCACCTTGGACCAGTCGGGCGAGCGGCCCTTGCTGTAATCGTCATCGAGCGGATGCGCCAGCAGATCGGCGCCGAAATTGCAGCGGTTGGCAGCCAGTTCCGCGTCGGTCAATGTTTCCGGCCCACATACGAGATCGCCAGTCGCGCGGCTGCGCGGCCCGCGCGTTCCAAGCCCGTGCTGCACCGTCTTGACCTGCATGTCATACCAGTTTGCCCAGAACGTGCAATAAATTCCGCCGTGATGCGAGGTATCGCGGTACCACTCCGCCGCGCCTTCCCAGACGCACATCGCCGCCAAATGCGGCGGCTGCAGCGTCGCCACTTGCCACTGATTGATCCCGTAATACGAAATCCCGTTGAGGCCGACCTTGCCGCTGCTCCAGGATTGTTCGCCGGCCCAGGCGATGCACGCGGCAAAATCGCGCGTCTCACGCGGCGAAAAAGGATCGATATAGCCGGGTGAACGTCCACACCCGCGGCTGTCCACTCGCACGCAGGCGTAGCCGTGCGGCACCCATTTCTCTGGGTCCACGACTTCCCAGTTTTGGTAAAGGTTGGTCGAACCCGCAACCACATCCGGATGTTTCCGCGCCATGGTTTCCCACGCGTCGGGGTAGCCATCCTGAAAGGCGAGCCCTTTTGCATATGGCCCGTAAGTCAGCAACACGGGATAGCGGCCTTCGCTCGCCGGCCGGAAAACATCGGCGCGCAGGACGATGCCGTCATCCATGGGGATCGGCGCGTCCCAATCGATTCTCATTCCGTCGCGGATTTCAGTTTTTGCTTGCGCGTCACGTTGCTGAGCCATCTTCCATCCTCGTTATCCCAATGAATTAAGCGGGCAGAGGCTTGCCCTTCGTTTCCACTCCGAAGGGAAGAAGCAAAAGCCCGACGATGAAAGCAACAGCCGTCAGCGCCACGGGAATGCCCAGCGTTTGAAAGTGGCGCACTCCTACTCCGACAAGAAATGTGGCGCCCGCGCCGGCGAAGCGTCCCACATTTTGCGCAAATGCCAGGGCGCTCGCTCGGCATTCGGTTTCATATTGCTCCGGCAGCCAGAAAGAATATACGGTGTAATTCGCTCCGCCAATCCCGAGAAAAAAGAGGCAAACGAAAAACCATTTCAGCGCGTCCGTCTGCAAATAGAAGACGTATCCGAACGTCACCACGATAATCACGAACATCAGCGAATAAAAAATCGCCTGATTGACTCTGCGTCCGAGCCGGTCGGCAATGCCAGGCACAGCTGAGCGCGCCCAGAATCGTTCCGATGGAAAGGATCGCCGTTCCATAGGACGCGAGACGCGCCGCTTGAAATGGCGTGTGCCCCGCACGCGCCGCCAAATACGTGATCGCCGCCGGCACGTACACCGAGCCCGCCCACAAACCAATCGTCGAGACAAGCTGGTACATCAGATTGAGGAAAGTGCGGAGGCGATAGCGCGGCGAGAATATTTCCAAAAACGTATGCCGCATTGTCAATCTCTGGCCAAGCAGTCCTCGCTTCGCTTCCCAGCGCGCAGGCTCGGTCATTCCTCTGCGGATCAGGATCACGAGCAGCGCCGGCACGCCGCCGACAACGAACATCCATCTCCAGCCGTACCGGCTACCGACAAAATAATTGGCCAGGGCTGCCAGAAAAAATCCAAAGTAATAACCCGTGTGCATCATCCCCGCGCCCATGGTTCGCCGCTCCTCCGGCCACTCTTCCGAGATCAGCGTCGCGCCGATCCCCCATTCTCCGCCAATGCCGATTCCGGCGAGGAGCCGGAGCACGGCGAGCATCCAGATGTTTGTGGAAAAGGCGCTCAGCAAAGTAAAAAGCGAAAAACAAATAATGGTGAGCATCAAGGTGCGGACGCGTCCAAACCGGTCGGCGACCGGCCCCCACAAGAGGGCCATCCCCCACCCGATCAAGAACAAGGCGAACAGAATCCCGCCGTAATATCCGATATTGGCGGTCGTGGGCGCGATTCCCGAACGAGGCAGCAATTCGCGCAGCGCCGGAACCAGAACGAGCGCGTAGATGAAGGAATCCATCCCATCCAGCACCCATCCGCCCCACGCCGCCCAGAACCCGCGGACTTGATTTGGCGTCAGCGGGATGCGAGTCGGTGTCATTTGCGCAAGGGATGATACCACCGCGAACCTAAGAATCAGTCCGCAGAACGACGGTGAGTACTGCACTAGATTCGAGCTTTCTCCCACGATCGAATTTGTAGCGCCCGCCTTGAGGCGGGCACTTTGGAGTCAAGCAGTTGCCCGCCTGAAGGCGGGCGCTACATGAACCAAAACCGACTTCTCACGCACGCTCTGAAACCCGACGTTCGAGATATCCAAACTATCGCTGAGTGACTGGACATGGCTCGAGAGCGCTAGTGGCAGAAATCTCAGTTACAATGCCACGACGCGGCGAATCGTCCGTGTGTAGGCCGGGACGAAATCTACAATTCAGGATGGCGGGAGACTGGTCATGGGACGCGATCGAGATGCGCATATTTCACGCGGAAACTTCAAAATGAATTTGACTCGGCGAGATCTGGTGCAACGCACGGCGTGGGTCCTCGCAGCCGCGGCGCTTCCGGGCGGCGCGGAATTGGCCGCCGAAGATGCCAGCTCCGAAGTCAGCCCAATGATGGCCAAGCTCAGCGCCTACATGAGCGAAGCTCGCAACGCCGCGTTACCCGATAAAGTTCTGCGAGAAACTCAGCACCACATCCTCGATACCTTTGCCGCCATGATTTCCGGCTCCGAGCTTCCTCCCGGACGCATGGCCCTGAAATTTGCCCGCGCCTATGGCGGCCCGAATATTTGCACCGTGGTCGCTTCCGATGTCCTCCTCGGACCCATCGAGGCGGCCATCGCCAACGGGGAACTCGCTCATTCCGACGAAACCGACGACGACTACACCGGTGGAGGAGCGCATCCCGGAAGCTCCATCGTGCCGGCCACGCTGGCGATCGGTGAAAAAGAGGGCATCAGCGGGCAGCACTTCACGCGCGCCGTGGCGCTCGGATACGACGTCGGGATGCGCGCGTTTCAGACTGTCGGAACAGGGCCCATCCTAAAGGACACTCACGTTCTGGTGGGAACGTTCGGCTCATCGGCGGCGGCCGGCTGTGCGATGGGCCTGAACGCCCAGCAGATGCGCTGGCTGCTCGACTACGCCGCGCAGCAGGCGGGCGCCGGCTTTGCCTCGTGGCGGCGCGACACCGACCACATCGAAAAAGGATTTGTCTTCGGCGGCAGCAGCGCCCGCAACGGCGTGAACGCCGCTCTGATGGTCCAGCTGGGTTGGACAGCCGTCACCGACGTCATGTCGGGCCCCGATAATTTCGTCCTGTCCTACAATCCCAAAGCCGACCCAGGAAAAATGGTAGAAGGCCTCGGCGAGCGGTACGAAGTGACAATGACGACGCTCAAGCGATGGACGACCGGAGGCCCCATCCAATCGCCGCTGGACGCGCTGCAACTGATAATGAAAAAGCATCCCTTCGAGCCGGATCAGGTGAAACAAGTCGTCGTGCGTGACGCGACCAGCGCCGCCTACACCGTGAACAATCGCGAGATGCCGGACATCTGCCTGCAACACATGGTCGCGGTGATGATCATCGACAAGACCGCTTCCTTCAAAGCGGCCCACGACAAGCCGCGCATGCAGGACCCCGAAGTGCTCCGCGTGCGCGCCAAGGTGCAGCTCATTGCCGACGACGAACTCGAAAAACTCATCCCCAAGCGCGTGGCCATCGTCGAGGTCACGCTGAACGACGGAACCAAACTGACCGAGCGCGTCGAATCCGTGCGCGGCACGCCGGAAAACCCGATGAGCCGCGAAGAGGTTGTCGCCAAAGCGCGCGATCTCATTGTTCCCGTCCTCGGCGCAACCAAGTGCGACGCCCTCATCGAGAAAGTGCTAGGCCTAGAAAATGTGAAGGATATCCGCGAGCTGCGCCCGCTTTTGCAACGGAATTAATGGAAGGGCGCAACGGTGCTGTGCGGGAGCGCGCGAATGATTCAGTAGCACAGGCACTCTTGCCTGTGTGGGTTTTGCGATTGTCGCCAAATTGGCAGCCTGCCCGTGCGACTTACCAAACCGCACAGCCAGGAGTGGCTGTGCTACTCGAATTCCCGCAAACTGTTAAACCACAGGCATGCGGGTGGCCTGTCCTTGAAGTTTCTCAAGGGAAGGGTTTGTGCTCGGACTGATGGAGGAACTATGCGAATCGTCTTGAACATCGTGGGCGTACTTCTTGTGTTACTAGGCAGCATCTGGGTCCTGCAGGGAATCAATGTGTTGCCCGGAAGTTTCATGAGCGGGGAAATGCGCTGGGCGGTGCGCGGCGGGATTCTGGTTTTCGCGGGGCTCGCCGGTTTGGTGTGGGCGAACCGGAAACGGAAAAGCGCGGCTTGATCGCACGCCGTTTGCCTGTAGCGCTCACCTTCAGGTGAGCATCTGCTTGGATCTACAGTGCCCGCCTGAAGGCGGCCTCTACAATAGCGAAAAATCTTCCTTACCGGTGGCCGTGATCTCCACCGTGATCGTCGCCGTTACCGTGGCCGCGATCCCCGCCGCCGCGATGTTCCTCTGGCGCCCGGCGTCCTTCGCGTTCATACGTGCGCTCGTGCTCGGACCGTTCTTCCAGCTCATGCCGTTCCGGGACGCGATCTCCTGGCCCAAATCGATGGACGCCCTCGTAGGGATGAGAATATTCGCCACGGTTCACCCAGGTTCGCCCCCACCTGGCGTTGTTGATGAACACGCCGTGCCCGCCCCAGTCAAAGCGGTTATAGCCCCAGCCCCACGGCCGGAAGAATCCTCCGAGCGTTACGCCATAGCCGAAACGAATCCCGCCACCGACAAAGAATCCGGGACGCGGCGCGAAGAAAACGACTCGCGGGTCGTAGTAAGGCACAACGACAAAGGCAGGGTTCACCGGCATGATCGTGATATACGGACCGCCGCCAACGACAATCTGACCGTTGCTCCGAAGATACCCGTAGTCGCGAGCCTTCCGCCGCTCCCGCTGGACCGCTTCCATCACGTCCTGTTCCTGCGCGAGGAACGCGTTTCCAAGGTTAGTGGTCCAGTTCATGTCGGAAGCCATCATCTCCAGCACGGAGGGAAACGGCAAGAGCGCCTGAACGCTGGGATCCCACGGAAGTTGATCCCCCTGGATCGCGTCGGCCAGGGCTTTTCCGGTGAGGTAATGATGCTGATCGGCCCACTTCGCCGCGTCGGGAATCTGGTCGGGATACGTGGCGCCCGCGAGAATTTGCGCCACGAGCGGGTCGGGATAGAGCGCGATGCGGGACACCAGATCGTCAAGCTGGCCCGGTCCGTAAGAGGGCGGAGGCCCCTGCGCAAACATGGGGACTGCGGTCAAAATTGCCAGCATCGAAACTAATTTTATGATTCGCATTTTATGATTCTCCTGTTGATAAGAACTAACCACTGGGCTGGCATTGCGCTGCGATCTCACTCGAATTAATAAAAATTGTAACGCACAATTTTCAGAGTCGTAAGCGGGAGGGTTGCAGCTTGTGACGTCAGGGATACTCTAGCTCGAACAACGCGCGGTTTGATCCCAGGCCGTTTGCCGTTCAGTTTGTGGCGACGACACGCAGGCGCCCTTAGCGGGGAGAGCGCGGCGCGGGTTTTGCGTCGAAAATACTTCTAGGGCTGGCAGGCGCCGAAGTCCTTGGTCTCCTTGTTTATATCCCAGGCGAGCGGCGCGTTGGCGCCGTTCGGCTTTGCTTTTTTGCCCTGCAGGGTAACTCGATCACCCGGCTTGATGTCGGCCGAGTTGCCGGACAGCGTGTAAATCCGTTTGTCTTTTTCGTCCGTCACGCTCATCCCATTCGCTCCAGAGATGACGCAGCCCGTAACCGTTCTCTTTTTCCTCGATTCGTGAACGATCACAACAGTTATGACTACCAGGGCGACCGACACGGCCACGATTCCGATCACGGCATTGCGTATGTCATCGCCTAGTTGATCTGCATGAGCGGGGATGGCAAGGACCGCGCAGAGAGCGACAATCAAGACTCCACGCCAGAGAAATTTCTGCTTCAAGTTGTCCTCCGTATGCTTTTAGGAATCTGTGCTTGTGAGGGACCTGCCGCGCATTCTCCGCCGACATTCGAGGTGTGTCAATCGTCAAGAGTAAACTTGTCAAGAGTAAACTCGGCGGGCGGCCGGCTCGGCGCTTGAAATGTCTCCGCCTTGCGCCACGCCCTTGACTCTCACCATTCCGTGGCGGAAACTCAGCCGAGGTTAACGCTCTCTGAAATTTTTCGCCGGCGGTGATGGGTGATGGCGCTTCCGAAAAGAAATGAAAAATCAATCCCGGCCTACACGGTTGACCCGGCGGTGCGAATCGGGCACGTTCATCTGAAGGTTGCCGATCTCGAGCGCGCGCTCGGATTTTACCGAGGCATTCTCGGATTCGAGATCATGCAGCGGCTCGGCGATGGCGCGGTTTTTCTCTCCGCGGGGGGCTATCATCATCACATTGCCTTGAACATCTGGGAAAGCCTCGGAGGTTCGCCGCCGCCCCTGGGCGCGACCGGCCTGTACCACACGGCCATCGTTTATCCGACGCGAGCAGCTCTGGCCGCCGCAATGCGAAGAGTGTTGTCCGCACGCATACCGCTCGAAGGCGCGGCCGACCACGGGGTGAGCGAGTCCATCTATTTGCGCGACCCGGATGATAATGGAGTGGAATTGTATTGGGATCGGCCAAAGGAAATGTGGCCGCGCGACTCGCACGGCAATCTGGCGATGTTCACTCGCGCGCTTGATTTGAGGGCTTTGCTCGACGAAGCGCCGCCGGACTTGGCTGTTTCCACTGGCCCTGAGGATTTGTGAGTAGGACAGGCTTAAGTGGCTGCGGAAAAACTCGCAACGAGTCATTCCGAAGGGCTGGGTTTGCCCGAGGAATCTGCTTTTTCTTGGGTTTGGCGAAGAAGAGCAGATCCCTCGCTTCGCTCGGGATGACAAAAAAGCACTTTTTCCGCAGCCTGTTATGCCTGTCGGGTTTAGTGTTGCAATTACTAGAAGTGCGACAGGCTGAAGCCTGTCCTACAGGTGAACTCAAATGATTCGACGTGACTTTTGCAAGACATCGCTCGCATTCGCCGGTTTGGCGCTGCGCGGCGACCCTCTGGAAGCTTTGGCAAGTCCCGCGGAGGAATTAGCCAAGGCGCCGGGGCTGACCAAATACGTCTCGGAATTTATCGTGAACACAAAGTACGAGGACATTCCAGCGAATGTGATCGCCCTCGGCAAGAAAACAATTTTGGACGGATTCGGCCTGGCGCTGGCCGGGTCCGCTTCGACCGCCGGCCCTATCATCCGGCAATACATCGAGTCGCTCGGCCCATGCGGCGGAAACTCCAGCGTCATTGGAACGAAAATGAAAGTCCATCCGCGCTTTGCGGCGCTGGCCAACGGCATTTCCATCCATGCGGATGATTACGACGACACCGGCTCGGCGATGCATGTCGCGGCGCCCGTTCTTCCGCCATCCTTCGCGCTCTGCGAATTAAATCGCCGGAGCGGCAAGGACCTGATGCTCGCGTTTCACGTGGGCGTCGAAGTCGCAAACAAAATCGGCGACGCGGTATCGCCCCGTCACCAGCAGGACGGCTACCACACGACGGGCACCATTGGAACTTTTGGAAGCGCCGCGGCGTGCGCGAAACTTCGCGGCTTGAATGCAGAGAAGACTGCCATTGCACTCGCTATCGCCGGGTCCGAGGCCAGCGGTCTGCGCGACAATTTTGGTTCCATGACCAAGCCGTTTCACGCCGGACATGCCGGCGAAAGCGGCACCGTCGCCGCCGACCTGGCGGCCATCGGCTGGACAGCCGCGCCGGATATTCTCGAAGCGCCGCTCGGATTTTTCCAGGTGGGCGGAGGGTTCGATCCGAAAACGATCGTCGACCGCCTCGGGAAACCGTGGATGTTTGCCTCGCCCGGAGATTTGATCAAACGATTTCCCTGCGGCACGATCCAGCAGCAGGTGATGGACGAGATGCTGCGTCTCATTCAGAAGAACGACATCAAAGCGGCGGATGTCGAAAAGGTCGAAGTCGGCGGGAACCTGAGCAACTACAATACGCTCTTTCAGCACCACCCCACGACCGGCCTCCAGGGAAAATTCAGCATGGAATATGCCATGAGCATCCTTCTGCTCGAGCGCAAGGCGACTCTGAGTTCGTTCACCGACGCGGTCGTGCAGCGCCCCGATGTGCAGGACATGATTCGCCGCGTGCGGTATTACGTGGACCCTGAATTCAACAAGCTGGAACTTCAGGGAGCTTCGCTGCAAGCCATGCTCGTCGAGCAAAGCATCCTCAAAATTTACATGAAAGACGGGAAAGTCATTTCAGGCCGTACGGAGCCCGCCAAAGGAAGTCCGGAAAATCCCATGACCTACGAAGAAGTGGCCGACAAGTTCCGCGGCAACGCCGAATTCGCCAAATGGCCGCCGCAAAAGGCCGGTACAGTCGTCGAACTCGTGAGAACCCTAGAAAGCGCGCCCGACATGAGCCGGTTGAGCGCCGCGCTCGCGGGTTGAGTCACCTCGATCAGGATTGGGACGCCTAGCGCGTGTACGATCCAGTTTTCAAATCCTCCAGCACCGACGCCGCGCGCGGCGACCAACCCAATTCCTTCTTTGCTTTCTCGCTGCTTATCTGTTGATCGAGGACGAGCGCGTCCGCAAATGCGTACATCGTTCTGCGTGCCTCGTCGAGCGGCAATGCTTGCGTCTTGCCCTTTGCGCCTGCACCGATGCTCGCAGCTTCCGCCACTTCGCGCACACGATAGGAGGGGCCGTGCGCCGCGTTGTATAGCGACCCGGGCGCGGCTTTTTCCAGCGCGAGGACGTAGAGTTGCGCAAGATCATCGACAGCCACAAATGGCCAGCGGTTCTGGCCGTCTCCGACGTAGCGCGTCGCACCGGTTTCCCGGGCGGACTGCGCGAGCATTCTTGGTATGCTGCCTCCTCGCCCGTAGACAAGCGCGGGGCGGATCACAATCGTGCGCACACCGCGGCTCTTGTAGCCGAGGACTTCCTGTTCCATGGCCGGACGATTCGCGACGAGCGGCGTCGGATTCACCGGCGTCTGCTCATCCGCTGCTTTGTCTCCGGTTGAGCCCAGCACCCACACGCCGCTTGTGTAGACGAACGGCTTTCCTGTGCCCTCCAAGGTTTTCAGCATCGCGCGCACGACGGCCGCGTCCGCCTGCGCCGAATTTGCATCGTTGGTGTTGGCTGTGTGGATTACGCCCTCGGCGGCGCGCGCCGGCGCGGCAACCGTTTCGAGCTTGAGCAGATCGCCCAGACAGGCGCGGACTCCGCGCGCCTCAAGCTGCTTTGCCTTTTCCGGAGTGCGCGCGAGGCCAGTTACTTTGTGCCCCGCTTTCTGCAACGCTTCCGCAACCGCGCTTCCGATATATCCCGTGGCGCCCGTCAGAAAAACTTCCATGTGATTGTGACCTCCGCGACGAATCATTGTACTGCCCGGCGTGCGGAACTCAAGCGGGGCAGCGACCAAATTGTAGCCCGCCTCTTCAGAGGCGGGGATTTTTGCGTCACAATGGAGAAAAACCTCGCGTCTGAAGACGCGAGCTAAAACAAATCCAGCAACGGAATCAGGAATATCAAGAGACGCAAGAAGACTATAGCTGCCCAACGGGATTCACGGAAGATTTGCGCTTTATCTTGCCGCCGTCATCGTTTGCAGAGGCTCCATCGCCGGGCGCGGAGACAAAGCGCGCCACAAACGCGACACTGCGTACACGGCGAAGATCGTCATCAACGGGTCGATGGGATGGCGGTACCGCAGCGCGGTATGTGTGATGTAATACGGGATCGGAAACACGATGAGGCACATCGCCAGCGGCAGCGATTCCATCCCGGTGGCGCACCATGCAAGCATCAGTCCTGCAAGGGACAGCACGGAAAAAGCCGAGCAGAGCCAGACGTCCTCCCGGCTGAGGTGAAGCGCCGCGATCCAGCCGTCCGCCCACGAATCCTGCCTGGCCGACCAGGTGTCCAGAACACGGCCCCAGGATTTCTCCAGGAATTCGCGCGGGTGCGCCTGGATGTAGGCAACGGCCATGCGTTCCTTCCCCCTGTTGTAACCCGCCTCGCCCTCCATGATGAGAAGAAAGCGCTCCGGGGCGCTGAACATGGGGTGAAGTTCCTTCGTATAAGAGGCGGGATGATTTCCGATCCACAGCTCCAGCCCGAAATTCGATTTGACGAAGACCCAGCCATCCACCGCGTAGTAGTTGCGAATCGTCCAGGGCAGCACCGCGAGAACGAACATCAGCGCGACTCTCGCGTACAGCGCAGGCGAATTCACGCCCGCCCGCCATCGCTCGAAGATCAACCATCCGAGCAGGAAGGGAAGCAGGCCGCAAAGCGCCGGATTCACGAGAGCCGACAGAGCCCACAACAGCCCATATCCCGACCACGAAAACGGCGACATCGATTCGCGCAAGCGCAGAGTGGCGTCGACGAGCAACGCCAGAATGAAAGCGGCCAGGCATTGGTCCCACGCCCACTCCAGCGGCATCAGAATCGCGTACGGCAGGAATACCCACGCCCAGGTGGAGGCCAGTCCGATTTTTTCGCCGAAAAGTTTCTTACCGATGGAAAAGATGGGCCAGCACGTCGCGGCGGAAAACGCGCAGTTCATCGTCTGGCCAAGCAAAATGAATGCTTCCGAATTGAGGTGCGAAAACCTATGGCAGATGGCCCATAGAAAGGGATACACGGGGGCGAGCCAGGCCGTGACAGACTCGTATCCCGCGAACGGTCCAAAGAATCCTTTCCCGGTGGCGAGAGACCAAGCGATTCGACCCTCCTCCAGCCCCAAAACTTGCAGCACCGGATGAGCGGCTTCCTTGTAATGCGAAAGCCACAGCAACGCCATCCGCAGCGCGTACGCAACCACGACGGCAAGCGTCGAGGAACGTAGGACGCGCGCCAGCTTGCGGCCTGTTGGATCGGAAAACATGGTCGGCGGACGTCACACTCCGAGTAAAAATTCCCGCATATTTAGCGTAGCGTCCCTCCCGCCGGATTGCCACTCCGCCCGCGCCTGTCTATACCTAATCATCATGATTGACGATCCGGACACACGTGCTCACAGCGCCCTATGTTGATCCGAGGAAAATTTCTTAGTTTGGCCCTAAAGGGCCTGCGTGAGAGTCTCGGCTTTGAACAATGTAGCGCCCGCCTTCAGGCGGGCACCGGCCTGATTCAAAAGTGTCCGCCTGAAGGCGGACGCTACAAAAACGTTCCAATTTTTGGATCTCGAAACAGAGATCTAAGGCCGGTGTTCCTTGGCAGGCGTGGAAACCGGCTTGAGCGTTGCCCGCCAGCAGCGTTCGCACACCTCGTCGGGATAGACGAAATAGTTGGAAGACTTTCCGCATTTCTTGCATTCGAGCGGCACGGGCCGCGCCACGCCGCGCACGTTCAACCCGCGCGCAACCGCCTGCCGCTCCACCCACTTGACGAATTCCACCGCCACGTTCCGGTCATGATAGGGATGAGATTCTTCAGGAGGAAGGAAAAAGGGCCACGGACGAAGCAGCAGCGCCACGCCCACAATCCCCAGGATCGCCACCACCAGCGCCAAAATCATCTACGGGCCCCGCTCCGACTGCGGCATCGGTAAAACTACAACTCCACACTAACTTAGATGCGCGAGAACGTCCTGAGGGTTGTTGTGATTTCGGTTCGTATTGATTACGGGGGCAGGTCGCATCATCGTGAAGCATTTCGCCGGGGAGAGAGTTTCGAAAGAGAAAGACCGCCCCTTGGCCTGTAGTGGCAACTGGAGATTCGCGCGAGCTACTTCTTATCCGACGAAGGAAGGACCTCGTCCTCAACCTGCTTCTTATATTCCGCAAAATCGATGGGCGAGCAGAGGAACTCGGGCATATCGTAATCGGCTGGTTGCAAGTGGAGAGGCATCTTGTTGAGACCCACCCAGGGTTCGGCATAGATCTTCGGGTCGTAAATCGTCACGCTGAGCTCCATGTTGTCATGGTCCACGCGGTGAAAGCGTTCTTCGACACGCAAATCTTCGCTGTGCGGACGGCCGGCGTGATCGAGCCAGCTTCTGGCATTCAGCCCGGTGGTCTCGACCACGAACGTGTAGTCGTCCACCCATTTTCCGACGGAGTAGCCGTTCCACCGCGGCTCCGGGTCCTTGGGGAGTTCCCGCCCGTCCGTCCAGATGACGCGGAAGTTGCCAAAGTATTGATTTAAGTAAATTACCTGGTTTGCGTTCTGAAGAAGCTGTATGGTCCTCAATTCATAAAGTTCCATACGCGGGAAACCGATCGGGTCGCACTGGTCCATGGGATCGTTGGCAAGCGAGGCAGGGACTTGTCTGACACCCGGTCCGGAAGGCTTATTGGCCTTGAGCGCTTCCAGGCCCGCAGGCGTGTAGTGCAAGGGGCGCATAATGCCTGTCTCGTCGGGCTGTCCCCCTTCGATGCCCTCTCCCCGGGGTTTCATCAGCGCCGGGTGCTCTAACGCGCCGCTCGGTTGGCGTCCCCCGTCCGCCTCAGCTGCGTCCCACACGCCGGACAGGTCGCGGCGCGGAGCCGGGGCTGACTTCTTGCCGGCGTATGCGGTCTTGACCGGCGGGATGCTGTTCCATTTATCCGGCTTGGCTTCTGCTCCCGCCGCTTTGGGCGCAGCGGTTTGCGCGCCCAAAATGGGAGAAAGCGTCAATCCTGCAAGCAGGGCAACTACGGAGATCATAAAGTGCTTGGACATTTCCGAAATTCCTCCGGCAGCTTCGATTCCAACCCTTCAGATCTACCCTTGACAGCAACATGCGAGTACCGAACGGCAATGTTGTAGCGGCCAACCTTTAGGTTGGCCAGCCTGGGTCCATCGGGTGCCCGCCTGAAGGCGGGCGCTACACTCGAGCCCTTTTACTGGAACTGTTTGCCATTGATCACGATGCGTTTTCTCGGGGCGGATGGGCTGGCACTCCCCAGGAACGCGACCGGATTGCCATTCTTGGCCGGCATGGCTTCAATTTCGACTTCATCCCCGGGCTTGAACGTATCCTTGGTCCAGCCGATCGCGCTCATGGACACGGGATTTTGACTTTCGACAATCCAATGCACCGTGTTGCCACTGTCGTCCTTGCCGTCGAGTTTCACGAAGACGTGGGGATTCGCCCAGATGTAGTTCGTCACGGTTCCCTTCACGGTGATCCATTTCGTCGCATCGTACGCCGCGTTGCCGTGATGGGCGAAGAGCGGAGCCGAAACCGCCAACAGGGCAACCACTACCAAGGAAATAATTCTTAGCTTATTTATCATCGTGCTTCTCCATGTTCCTTTTTGGGACAGCATTCAGTTTACCACGGAGGTCCAAGTACGGAAGCAATCCCAACGATTTCCGTCTTGAACGCCTGCATTCAAATCCTAGTGACTGTCTTTGCCGCCAGCGGAGTTGCCCATCAATTTGTTGTATTGCTCATACTCCGACGGAGACCAGATCATCTCCCGGACATCGAAACTGGACGGCTGCATGTCGAAAACGAACTTGTCGAGAGCGACCCAGGGTTTGGTATACATCTTCGGATCGTCAATCGTCACGGTCAGTTCCAAGTGATCGCGATCTGTCCGGTGGAACCGCTCCTCGACGCGCAGGTCGGCGCTATGCGGGCGGCCGGCTCGATCGAGCCAGGTCCTTTCATCGGTCCCGATGGTCGTGACAACGAGCGTGTAATCATCCACCCACTTGCCCACCGAATATCCGTACCACCGCGGTTCGGGATCTTTGGGGAGTTCCCGGCCGTCAGTCCAGATGACCCGCCAGACCTTGCCGAATTGATAGAGGATGACCACGCTTTGGGGCGTCTGCAGGATTTGAGTCGACCTGAGTTCATAAAGGTCTTCGCGAGGAAAGCCCTGGGGATCACCGTATGTGAATACGGGATCATTGTTCTCGCCAGGGAGAACGCTTCTGGTTCCATTGCTTGGCTTGGTGAGCTTCAACATTTCCAGCCCCAAAGTAGTGTAAGGCGGCTGATGTTCCGGCTGGCCGTCATCCGGGAATGCCTTGGCGCCGAGCGGCTGGATTCCGCTGGTGTCCCCTGCGTCCCAAATTCCGGAAATGTCGTGCCGAGGGGCAGGGGCTGACTTCCGATCTTTCGGGAGACCGGTTATGGGGCGACCCCAACCGTCTAGACCCGGCTCGGTAGGGGCTGGCGACCTCGGCTTATCCGTCTGACAACGCACGGGAGGCGAGAAAATCAACGCTGCCAGCACAACCCCCGGGAAAATAAAGTGCTTTAGCATGGTGCGAACCCTTTCCATAGTTTGGCGCGCCTCCGCGGCTCTTCACGGTTTGGGAGAATCGTCCGGCTTGACTTCGTTGGACGGATTTATGCGGCCCGGCAACTTTTGGCCATTCGAGAGGACGATCTCGATGATGCGCCCAACAGGCGCGCCACTCTTGACCGGCAGCGCTGTCAGTGTAATTTGATCCCCGACCTTCAACGACTTGTCTGTCCAGCCCACGCGGATCATGGCGGACGGATTTTCCGTCTCTGCAATCCAATGCGCGACGTGGCCGCTCTCATCGGTTACGTCGAGTTGAACCATGCAATGGGGATTGGACCATACAAACCGCGTGACGGTCCCCTTGAGAGTGACCTGTTTATCCGTGTCGTAGGCCGCATAGCCGTGGTGCGCGAACAGCGGAACGGAAACGGCCATCAGGCCAACGACCGCGCAGGAAAAGGCCGCCAGCTTGTTTCTCATAGCACTCCTCCGTCTTGTTGTACGGGACATCATTCGGTTTTGCATGGCCGTTCGCGGGCAGGAGCGATGTAAACGATTTCGGTTTTGACCGCCCGGATTGACAGTCTTATACACCTGAAATCCATTCGAGTGAATCAAATTGTTTTCGTCGCAGGCGGGCTGACACTTCTTTAGTTATCTTAGCGGCTGTCTGTGTCGCTAGCGGTGTGGCCGATCAACGAGTTGTATTGCTCAAACTCCGACGGCGAACAAATCATCTCCCGGACATCGAAACTGGACGGTTGCAGCTCCATAACGAATTTGTCGAGGGCGACCCAGGGTTTCGTGTACATCTTCGGATCGTCAATCGTCACGGTCAGTTCCAGGTGATCGCGGTCCACGCGGTGAAAGCGTTCCTCGACGCGCAGGTCGGCGCTATGCGGTCGGCCCGCTCGATCGAGCCAGGTTCTTTCATCGGTCCCGGTGGTCTCGACGACCAGCGTGTAATCATCCACCCACTTGCCCACCGAATATCCGAACCACCGCGGTTCGGGATCTTTGGGGAGTTCCCGGCCGTCGGTCCAGATGACTCGCCAGATTTTGTTGTATTGGTACAGGATGGTCACGTTCTGTGGCGTCTGAAGGATCTGCGTGGTTCTTAGTTCGTGAAGGTCCACGCGAGGAAATCCCTGGGGATCGCAGGAGTATACGGGATCATTTGCCTCCGCGGGGAGAGCGCTTCGAATTCCATTGCCTGGCTTCGTGCGATTCAACGCTTCCAGCCCCAGAGGCGTGTAGGGCAACCGGTGTTCCGGCTTGCCGTCTTCCGGCGCCGCCTTCGCGCCGAGTACCTGGTTTCCGCTCGCATCCGGTTGCTCCCAAGTTCCGGAAATGTCATGTGAAGGAGCAGGGTCTGCCTTGTGATCTTTCGCGACTGGGATTATGGGCCGTCCCCAACCGTCGTGACCCGGGGCAGTAGGGGCTGGCGACCTTGGCTTATCCGTTTGAGAATGTACGAGAGGCAAAAATATCAATGCTGCCAAGAAAACTCCCGGGGCGACAAAATGCTTTAGCATTGTGCGAACCCTCCCCACGGTACAGTGTTCGTTTCCGGCTCTTCACGGTTTCGGAGAATTGTCCGGCTTGACTTCGGTGGCCGGGTTTACGCGTCCGGGCAGCCTTTGGCCATCCGAGAGCACGACCTCGAGAATGCGGCCGGCAGGGTTGCCATTCTTGACCGGCAGCGCAATGACGGTAACTTGCTCCCCGACCTTTATAGATTTGTCGGTCCAGCCATTGCGGGTCATCGTGGTGGGATTTTCAGTCTCGGTGATCCAGCGCACAACGTGGCCGCTGTCATCGCTTACGTCGAGCTGAATCATGCAATGGGGGTTGGACCAGATCCACCGCGTTACGGTCCCCTTGAGAGTGACCTTTTTGTCCGTGTCGTAGGCCGCGTAGCCGTGGTGCGCGAACAGCGGAACGCAAACGGCCAGGACGAAAATGACCGCGAAGGAAACGGCCGCCAGCTTGTTTCTCATAGCACTCCTCCATTTTCTTGCACGGATCAACATTCGGTCTTGCGTGGCCGTCCCAGGGTAGGAGCGATTGCAACGATTTCCGTTTTGACCGCCCAGATGGGCACCTTATACACCCGAAATCCTTCCGAGTGAACCAAATTGTTTTGCGCTGCGGCCCGGGAGATTGTCAACCCGGAAATTCTCCGCAACTTGTTTCGGCGCGCGCACGTCTTTCCACTATATATTTCTCGCACTGCGAACTCGTAATAAGTAAAAAAGCGAATCGGCGCCTTAAGGCTGGGCCGCCGAGTAGGTACGCGAATTGACAATTCACGCGCGCGATGAGAAATTCGCCGCCAAGGAAAGGGGTCATCTATGAAATTCAAGTCGCTAGCTTCTTTTTTACTCCCGGCCGTCGGGCTTTTCGTGGTTTCCATTCCGGCGCTCGCGCATCATGGTTTTGCGGGCCGTTATGACGAGGAACACCCGTACACAGTGCAAGGGACTGTCTTGGAATTTCAACTGGAGAATCCGCATTCGGCGATTATTTTTGAAGCGAAGGATCAGAATGGCGCCATGCAACGGTGGCATGCCGAACTGGGCGGCGCGAACGCGCTGCGCAGGGCCGATGGCTGGGATCGAGACACGTTGAAGCCGGGCGACAAAATCACCATCGTTGGCCCCCGCAACAAAAACGGCTCGTGCGATATGAATCTTTCCCACGAAAGCAAAATTACATTGACGGATACCGGCAAGACCATCCACAACAGCTTCAAAAGCGAGCAAGGACAATAGACAGCCGATTGAGACCGCCGCACTCCGCGCTTCGTTGCCGCTGGAATCGGTTATGGTCATGCCGTGTATTGCATGGCACTGCCTGTAAACGTTGGAACGTGCATGGCAAGGACCCTCAACGGAGGCCGGAATGAAATTGAGCAACAAAATTTTAGTTGGCAGGCGATCCGGCGTATTGTTCGCGGGGCTTTTGATTTGCAGCGCTGTGAGTTTCGCTCAGGCGCCCGCGGCCACTCCCCAACCCGCTGCAAATCCGCGCGGTGCTCCGATTCACCCCACGGGCACCGCGTGGAATCCGAAATCGATTGCCTACTTGAAGGCCTCCAATGGAAAGAAAGACGACCAGTTCGGATTTGCTGTGGCGCTCAGCGGCGACGGCAGTACCATGGCCGTGAGTTCGACCGCGGAAAATAGCGCGGCCAAAGGCATCAGCGGGAATCAGGCCGATCATTCCGCGCTCAATGCCGGAGCAGTTTATGTTTTCACCCGGAATGGCGGCGCCTGGGTTCAGCAGGCCTACGTAAAGGCGTCAAACACGAAGAAGGGCGACCAGTTCGGATCCTCTCTGGCCCTGAGTAACGACGGGAACACGATGGCCGTGGGCGCCACCGGCGAAGCCAGTTCGGCCACGGGAATTGACGGCGATCAGGCAGACGCGTCGATGCCGGGCGCAGGCGCCGTCTACGTCTTCACGCGGACAGGCGCCACCTGGTCGCAGCAAGCCTACGTGAAGGCTTCAAACACGGGTGAAAAATCCGATGGCGACCAATTCGGTTACTCCGTCTCTTTGAGCGGCGATGGCAACACGATGGCAACCGGCGCAATTTCTGAACGCAGCGCGGCCACGGGAATCAACGGCAATCAGGCCGACAAATCCGCCGATGGCGCCGGGGCCGTTTACGTCTATGTGCGCGCCGGCGATACCTGGTCGCAGCAGGCCTACGTAAAGCCCTGGAATACGACAGCCCGAGGAAACCTGTTCGGCTATTCCGTGGGACTCAGCGGTAACGGGGACACGATGGCGGTAGGCGCCTACGACGAAGAGAGAGGAAAAGGCGCTGCCTACATTTTCACTCGGGCCAGCGGCAATTGGTCGCAACAAATTCGCCTGATGGCTTCGAACGCGGAGGATGGCGACTCGCTCGGCTGCTCCATCGCCATCAGCGATGACGGCAATACGATGGCTGCGGGCGCGTTCGACGAAGACAGTCTCCTCCGTGGAATCCAGCCCCCGACGGAAGGCAGCAACGACGCGGCATCGGACGTCTCCACCGGAGCGGCGTACGTTTTCGTTCGAACCGGCTCGGCGTGGACGCAACAGGCATTCGTCAAGGCCACGAACACGCGCCTCAATGACCAATTCGCGTGGGCTCTTTCCCTGAGCCGCGACGGCAACACGCTGGCCGTCGGCTCTCATCTCGAGGATAGCGGCGCCAGCGGCCTCAACGGCAATCAGGAGGACGCCTCAGCCGAAGATGCCGGCGCGGTGTATGTCTACGCCCGCAGCGGAACGACCTGGACGCCTGTCTCGTACGTCAAAGCATCGAACCCGCGGGCTTCCGCTGAATTTGGAATTTCGGTCGCGCTGAACGCGGACGGTAAAGTGCTGGCCGTGGGCGCTTTCAAAGATAGCGGCGGCGGCGCTGGCGTTAATCCTGTTCGAACCGCCAAGCCGGCCGAGGAATCAGGAGCGGCGTATGTTTATTACTGAGGCAGGTAGCGGGTTGCAGGGAGTAGGGAGCAGGGAAGCTGAGAGCAGGGAGGCAGGAAGCACTGAGGCAAGGAGGCGAGCGCGTATGCGGCACAACTTATTTTTTCTGCTGAGCGCCTTGGTGGTCTTAGCTGCGTCAAGTGTTGCGGCTGCTGCGCAGAACGCGCCCGCAGCCGGAGCCGCTCCAGGCGGCCAGCGCGGCGCTGCGGGCCCTCCTCCGCCTATGAGGCTCGTGAGCACGGACATCTCCGATGGAAAGATGATCGCCGCAAAGCACACCTGCGCTGCGGGATCGGATGCCGTCTCGCCGGCGTTGCAATGGATGCAGCCCCCGCGAGGCACGGCCAGCTTCACCCTGATCGTGCATGACATGGAGCCCCGCCCGCGAAAGGGTGTCGACGACATCCTGCACTGGATGGTCTGGAACATGCCCGCAGGCGCGAATTCGCTGCCCGAGGGCGTGTCCGCCGCAGGCGCGGACTTGCCGGACGGGAGCCATCAAACGAATGGCAACGCCGGGCAGAACGGAAACTTTGGCTACCGCCCTCCATGTCCGCCGCAAGATGTCCCGGTGGCGCACCACTACGCGTTCGAACTATTCGCCCTGGATCAGAAGCTCGATCTGCCCGCCACGGCCACTCGCGCCGACGTCATGAAGGCCATGGATGGTCACATCGCGGGACACGCCACGCTTGTGGCGCCGTTTAACCGATAATTAAGAGCCAGCTTGAGATTCCAGAGGGGCTGACGTCCGTAAAAGCCCCGCCCTTCACACGACGAAGAACGGGGCACCCTCAAATTCAAAATCGCACAAAGGTCGGGCCACTCGGCCAACATGTCACTATGAAGATGAATCCGATAAACTGGACAGGCAATGAGAGAACTGAGAATCACGCTTGGGATCGTTCACGTCGCATCGCTGGCGTTTGGAACTTTACTGTCCGGCCAAGAGGCTCCGGCTAGGCCCACTCGACCAACACTAGGCGCAATGCCCGACCCAATGGGGACGACTGAAGGACAAGATCATGCGATCAAAGTGAATGTGAACGAAGTGATCGTGCCGGTGACGGTTCTGAACTCTAAGGGCGAAATGATCATTGACCTGACCAAGGACAATTTCCATATCTATGACAACGGTGTGGAACAGACCATCGAACAGTTCGATATTGGCGGCGACCGGTTGGCCGTCGCACTGGTAATCGAGACAAGCTCGCACATTCAAATGATGGCCCCGGCGATTCGGGGAATGGGGAGCGTTTTCACCGAAACTGTGATGGCACTCGAAGGCAGGGCTGCGGTGATCACGTACGACAGCACCGTCGAAGTGCGACAGCCGTTCACCGAGGACCATGACGCAATCGAACGTGCTATCAACAAAGTGGAATTCAAAGCACCGGAAATGCACCTTTACGATGCGATGTCCACAGCAGTGGACCTGTTGAAGATGCAGCCGCCGAATTTTCGCCGCATAATGCTGATCCTTGGTGAATCGGAGGATCAATCAAGCAATTCGAAACTTGGCTTAATCCTACGCGAGGTGCAGCTTGCGAATATCAGCATTTTCGCCGTCGGCCCGAGCAGCACTGCCGCTGATCTTCGCTACGGGACAAATGGGTCAAGCACGGTGCCGCTTCCAAAGGGATTTCCTTCTACCTCCACTCAGGCCCCCCCTCGCGGTGCGATGGGGGAATCTTACTTCGACCTTCTTACGCCAGCGATCTGGTTGCTGTCGCGAGGCACAAACGAAATCAAGAATCACCAACTCGAAATTGCAGTAGCTTCGACAGGTGGCGTTCACTACCGCGTCATTCGTGATCGAACCATACAATCGGCGCTGGACAAGATCGGTGGTGAAATCCACGCCCAATACATCCTCAGTTACACACCAAATATCGGAGGTCCGCCCGGCTTCCACAGGATCAATGTAGCTGTTGGGCGACCCAAAGCTATCGTCCGAACGCGCCCCGGTTATTTCATCGACGGAGCGCCCGATTCGATTCAGCAGCCGCAGATGCCTCAATAATCACCAATTGACGAAGATTCCGGGCGGGTGGCCCGGGATTTCGTTTCTTTCTGACTGCGATTCACGGATGGGTAATATCACTATTAATGTCAACCCAGAGTCACGAAACTAGATCTGAGGGTGCCCCGTCCTTGACGACTTTCAAGGGCGGGGTTTTTGATTTGAGATTCCGGCCGGTTCGTCGGTGGCTGGTCTTCTTCCGGATGCGCGCAACCACCGGCTTCTTGCGAAAAAACTGCGTGAGACTGACCGTGCGGTCGGGCAGTACCGCGCGTACTTCAATCCTGCCGCCAAGGGCTTCGACATAATCGCCTAGGGTATTCACCAGCATGCCGGGGCGCTTTTCCAGGCGCGAGACGGCGGCCTGCGTCGTCTTGAGCTTCTTGGCGAGCGTGACTTGCGTCATCTTCAATGCTTCACGCAAATCGCGCAGCTTCATCTCCCTCAAGTCCCGCATGGCCAGCGCACGTGCGCGGGCCTGTTGCTCCCTGGTCATCGTCCGGTTCTTAATGTCCCGCCAACTCGCTCGCATCGGGTCCTCCTAGATCAATCCTTCTTCTTCGAGTTCTTCCAGATACCTTTTATAAATTTTGTCGGCGGCAGCGACGGCTGCCTTGTACCATTTCTTATCGGCCTTGCGTCCGCCGAGCAGCAGGATTCCCACTCTGCGCGGATCGAATGCGAAGGGAATCCGGTAAGCATCCCCCGCGTGCTGCACAATCAATTCCTTCATGTTCGGATAGCGGGAACCCTTGAGTTGGTCCGCATCCGGCCTGCCAAGCCTGGGACCGACCTGTTCCAGAAGATCGATCTTGCGAGCGATGGATATTCGCTTGGCATCTGTCAGGCCGATGAACCATTCCTGGAATTCATCGGTGCCTTCGATCTTCCATGCCATCTTTGGTATATTACACGGAGGGCATATTGCCGTCAATGGAGAAAACTGCAGAGCGGCCGTTGACGGAGACGACGAAATGGCTTACAATAGCTAGACAATCTAGCCAAGGAGGAAACCATGGACTGGCGGTTGGCCGATGCAAAAAATCGCTTCAGTGAACTGGTTACCCGCGCTCTCGCCGAGGGGCCGCAACGCGTCCGCCGTCACGATGACGCTGTGGTGGTGGTGGCGGAGCGCGATTACGAAAAGCTCACAGGCAAGCGTCCCGGCTTCAAGGAATTTCTCCTGGGCGAAGGGCCGAGTCTCGAAAAGTTGAATCTCAAGCGCGATGACTCCCCCATGCGAGAAGTGAAGTTTTGAGAGTCCTGCTCGATACTTGCGTGCTTTCGGAACTGCGGCGTCCCAAGGGGCATCCCGGTGTCCGCCGCGCGGTGGAAGCTCTCGACAGCGATAACCTTTTTGTCAGCGTCGTATCCATCGGAGAAGTCGCCAAGGGGATTGCCCTTCTCAAGGAAAGCAAGATCAAACGCGACCTCCAGGCGTGGTTGCAGGCCCTCGAACGGTATTACGCCGACCGAATCTTGCCCGTCGATCTCGAGACCAGCCATACCTGGGGAGAACTCACCGCCTCCGCGCAGAAAGCCGGTAAGATTGTTCCCGCAAGTGACGGCTTGATTGCCGCCACGGCACGGCGTCACGGCCTTCATGTCATGACCAGGAATACCGAACACTTCGCGCCTACCGGTGTGTTGCTGATCAACCCGTGGGTGGACCAAAGACCTTAGGTTACGTAACCTAATGTTTGGAAGGCTGGGGCCTTGGCAGTTAAACTAGGACGACCGGAGGGGTGGGTGAGCGGTTGAAACCGGCGGTCTTGAAAACCGTTGGGCCCGAAAGGGTCCCGGGGGTTCGAATCCCTCCCCCTCCGCCATTTTTTCGTGATTGTTTTCCGTGACTTGCGAAGGCTAGTTTGAAAACTGTACGGATTCTGTACGGGGAAGTTTCGAAACATCCAGATTTTCGCCATTCAAAAGCGGATCGTTCTTCCAGCTTCTCACAACGTCTGCTTCAGCTTGGAGTTGTCGGGCCTTGTTCCACGGTGCATAGTGCTTCTCTGTGATTGCCACGCTACTGTGGCCCAGAAGCTTGCTGACGCGCTCTATCGGTATGTCGGACTGCAACAGTTCAACCGCGAATGTATCGCGCAGCCGGTGGCTTGTGGCGTGGCCTTCACCCTTCCCTATCCCTGCCAGATCAAACGCTTCCTTGATTCGATCCTGCCAGCCGCCCGAAGTGTGATCCTTCGTTCTGAGTCCAACACGGAAAAAATGCGACTTGGTTTGCCTCGGGCACTTGGCCAATTCCTGCGTAACAAACTCAGGAATCGGAACTCTCACATTGACGTGAGTCTTGGCTTGGCGAACCACAATTGCGTTCCCATCGATTTGATTAGTTGTAAGTGATGATGCGTCACTAAGCCGCAATCCTGTGTAGCGCATGACCAGAATCAAGGATTTCAGCCGCAATTGATTCATCTTTTCTGGCTTCGTGCTCTCTCTTACCAAGGTGTCGCACGCTTGATAAATCTTTTGCATCTCTTCTGGAGTTAGTGGCATGGTGGGTGTGCCGTGAACTATTGGCATTTTCATCTTCGCAGCCACATTCGATTTTACCCATTCACGATCAACCGCGAATCGGAAAAAGGACCGCATCCGTTCGATTTTCTTGCCAGCGGACATTGGCTTATCTTTCCAGCTTGCCCGGAATTGGCTCAAGGTATCCAGATCGAATTGGTTTAGATGAATCAAGCCACGATCCTTAGCAAAAGCCTTCATTTGTTTTTCAAGATGTTTGTACTTTCGGATGGTTTCATGGGATAGATTACGGGACATGAATTCCACATGGATGCTCTCCCAAGCTTCGTCCAAGGTAACGGGTGTGCTACGCTCCGTAAACTTTTCCTCGGCTTCCCATACTTGGATGATCTGGTTTGCTTTGGTCCAGTCGCGTGTACCTACAGACTTCCGCACCTCTGCTCCAGCAAGCATCCCTCCGGCCCAGATTTTGCATGTGCACTTGTTATGGGTGCGCGGCTCAGCGAAGTAACGGCATGTTGGCTTGTGTCGCCTGTACAGTTTCAGCATTAGCCTTCCATCCTTTCCCACTCGGCCAGTACACCATGCTCGTGGCCCAACTTCTGTAGGTCCACATGCAGCTTTACAGCCGAGTTTCGTTTCAAATCGAGCAGGAAAAATTCCCCAAGGTCAACCTTGGCCCGTTTCCCGCTGGTCTTTTTCACGGTTAAACCTTCCTTCTCTAGCTTGCGGTTTAGCCGTTGAATCAGAGCACGCTGAGAAACCGGGGCCTTAATTTCCTTCATGAGGGTACACCTCCCACCGTTAAGTATGCATGTGAGTCTATATGTAAGTCAAGCGTCATTATTTTTGACCGCTACGGAGTCGGACGCGCTCTGCAACGGATACCGGGATGCGCATGGTATGACGTTTTGATCTGCGCCCCGGAACTTGGAAGATTAAGACTCCCGGTTCCTTTTCGAACAGGGTGCGGATAAAGTCATCGCTGAGGTTCCACTTCGTTGCAAGCTCTTGGACGGAGAAGTCGTGCTCTTCAGGAAGGGAATTACGGACGGCGGTAGACACAGACAAACTCCGACGCAATAAAACTGCGTTGTAAGATTGGTCTGGTCAGACCGTTGAAGCTATTTTAGGACCGCTACGGCACGCCGTACTCGATTCAGTACATCCGTTGTGACCCTAGCACGCAGACTTCGCGTTGAGCTGCGAGTTGACTCGTCGCCGCTCCTGCTGGATAGATCATGAGGCCCAGAAGGCTCCTTAGCAAGTTTTCATTTCGCGTGGCTAGTATCGAGGAAGCACCAGGTCATATCCGCCTACTGTCCCAACACCCAGCCATGGCCGGATCACAGCGCCACGAGGCTGCTAGAGGCTCAGATTCTGAGGTTACCGCTGCCAGGACGCTATTGAGGGGCTGCGAGAGGCAGGGTTCAGTTCTTGGATGCGCGGAGGACCGCGGCTTCGAGTCGTGCGGCCTTCAGTTTATCGACACGCTCAAACAAGTCTTTGACATCGGCCACCGTTTCGAGGGGTTCCGGCAGATCGTCGATCCATTGGCCCGGCAGTAGAGGTTTATCTTCCATAAACAGCATCATACCACTGGATGGCCGTGCGGCATTTCCTCCCTGCAACCCACCGGCAAATCGCGGCGGTGGCCCCGTTAAAGCGTCCAGCAGCTATATGCGTTTGCTATTCCCGTTTAGGATCAACAAGCACTGCGGAGACCGCCGTGTAAGTGCCAATTGTTGTGCTTGCAGAGAACATGTCCAGGTGTCCAACCGGAGGAATAGCATCCAATACTCCCGCGTGGGGTCCAAGATGCCGTTCCACCTCGGATAACAACGGCTCGATCTCACTATACATCGTGCTGACTTCCCAATCTTTGAAATCGATTCGTTTCATCGTGCAGTGCTGGAGATACTGAGAAATCCGACCACCACCCAGTTTGTCGGACGGCTCATAACGTGCCCTCAACTTCTTTCCGCTTGCATAAATTTTTTTCAACTTCGTCGGCTCAGCCAAACGGACTAGCTTCCAAATATTTGTTATGTGAAGGTCGGTTTTGCTCGGTTTTTCACTTCCTAGAAAGTCGAGAAGACTTCGGTAGTGAATTAGAAAGCTTTCCAAGTACACCCAGGCGTCGCGTTCTGTAAGTGTTCCTTCAGCTAGTCGTTTGATCGAAAAACGCAGCATGTACATCTCGTAGCGAATGGTATCAGCATGGTCGAGCTTATTCGGTCGAGAGAATACCAGTGGCATTGTTTCACCTCTTTCATGAAAATAACATGTTAGTTTGATAGTTCATACGCATTCGAATCGATCTGAACTGGGGAGGGAATCGAACATGAAGCTGGCGATTAAGTTGGTAGGATTCGATCCGGTGCCGGTTCCCTACGAAACTGAATTCATTGCCGGGTTTCCGAAACAATCCGCCGATGACATGTGCAAACGTATCAATGACAGTGACGACCCCCTGTTCAAGTCACATCACTGGATCGTGGAAAAGATAGAACGTGGCGGCGAAATCCGATGGTTGATTGTCTCAGACGCCTAAGATGTCATCGGTTACTACTCATGGTTTGCGCTATCCCGTTTACTTACACAAATACTATTCCACGAATGGCAAGCCGACCGAAGACGGCACAGGGAATAGTTGGCAGAGAACGCGGTAAAGTTGTGCCACGGGCTTCCTGTGGCCGCGTTCTGGGGCTGTAGTGGCATTGGGGCAATGAGTTACCGTGCGGCGAGGTTGTTACCGAGGTCGCGCAACCCAGCGGCCTAGTGTGCCAGTGGCCCGGTTGACCTGTCCAAGGGCTTCTGGGCCACATTCCGATAATCCCTTTATCAGGAGGTGTGAGGGGAGCAATCTGGCATTAGACTGCGCCCCCCGCAGCAGAGTTTGCAATGGCGCAGGATACGGAAGACTCCTACGCCAAGCTCCGACAAGCCCTAATCCGGGTCTGGGAAGACGAGGACGCCATCAATGTGAAGCGTCGATGGTATCGAACCCGCTCCAAATCCAAAAATCACACTGCCCGCGCCAGAAACGAGTTGATATTTATTCGAGGAACCGCCAGCGGCACTCGGTGCCGAATAGGTGCCAAAGGCAGTGCTGAAACTATCTGTGCTTATAAGGCTCACATCCAGCACCAAGACAGTCCCGTTGTCTTTGGTGAGAGTCAGCGTTCCTGAGATGATCTGCACGGTTCCGCTCCCTGCTTTCGGAGCTGCTGCTGGAGGAGCCGCTGGAGCTGCCGCCGCTGGAGGAGCTGCTGGAGCTGGCATTCCTCCTGGAGGAGCTGCGCCTGCGCCGCAATTAAGGAGCAAGGTGTACTGGGCAGTCCCTACTGGCTCGCCTTTAAGCGTGCCGCTAGCTGTAGAACAGCCCGATATTGATGGTCCAGCGCCTATTGCGTGAAAATCTTTTACCCCGTCAAGGGGATCAGCGCCACCGGCCATCAATGGTACTGAGCCCAGGGCGAGCAGGACTGCTATTGCCCCTGTCAAGACCAACGTCCGCAGCGTACCTGAAGACATGGTTTCTTATCCTCCTCTTCTAAAATGTTTGGCAGCAGGTTCTGTTACCTATTCAGTTATGGAGAACCGCAATTCGATGCCCAAAGCTATCTGCTATCAAACACGTGCGGGGCTTACGTGGAATGCGCAAAACCGTGGGAAAAAGCGGACATGAAAAGGACCTTTTTGGCTCCACGTCCGAATCATTCGGCAGGCTGGGGCATCAGTTTCAACTGCGACCAAAGCAAAAAGAGAATCGTAGCCAAGTCCCGAGAACTCCTCTTCTCGGATTGTGGCCTTGGCGCACAAATGTACCAGAATGGCAGACGGGGCAGGACTAACTGACTTCAATGACGCGGGCCATTTTTACAACTGGTGACTTTCTCTGCCGCTCTGCAAATCCAGCGGCCTTAGCATGAACTGTGTAGGTGCGAGCAAACCGCTCACCGTCCTTGTAAAACACGGTCACCTGCCAGTGATGGTGTTTTCGCCGCTTGTCTTTGCTGAATGATGTGCGTTTTCGAGGTTTCATTCGGAGGAATATATCACGTTAATTAGATTTGCCACAAATAAACCAGTCCAATTGACCAGGGATAGCACAAGGCATGACAACCTGATCCCACGGTGATGCAGTGGCAGGGTAGGCCAGAAAGACGCGCTACGTGTTTCCTGGGCCGCGTTCTGAGGCTGTAGGGGCCTTGTGGCGGGCGGGTTACCGCTTTGGTGGGAGATATAAGGGGCTGAATAACGCCGCCGGAGGCCGCAAGCCTTAGCGACCCTCCCATTTGTCAAGTATTTTGCGTTCGAAAAGGTCTACCACCCACAAAATAATTAGAGTTGTAGAGCAAAGAAAAATTAGGGAGAACAAACTCCGCCATTTTTGCGGTACAGAGACCAACCCGGAATGATCCAAAAAACGGTTCGGACGAAATACCAATTGCCAGAAAATAGCTTCAATCACGCACAAAACCAGGAATGCTACGAAACTTCTTAGGAAGCGGACAACGGATTTCAGGGTCTTGTCTGGCACAATTCAGAGGAAAATAGCATAGAAATCTGGGCATAAACAAATCATAAAGATAGACACGTGATATGGCTGGCCTCACAACCATTTGCAAGGTTATCCACCCTTGGTTTTCGCTTGTGTTTCGTATTGAGCGTATACTGAGCGGCCAGGAGCGAATCACTTCACCATGCTGGCCGCTTTCTACAAGCAAAAACCAACCAGTGATTCCCCGTACCGCCAACTAACAATTCTCGCATACGAAGGCGGCTGGCGAGTTCGGCTATCGGGTGGGACACGGTGGCGTCCAAAACAATCGGAAGAATTAAAAGTGATTCCGGCAAAAAGCTTTGATGAAGCCCAGAAATTGTTCGACATGACGTATCGTCAACTGCAAGATGAAGGATGGAAACCCTACGGTTCTTTCGAACCGTGGTGAGCACAGCGATGAAGTCTCGCCCGAAGTAATTCGGGACCCTTCCATTGGAAGTCGTTTCTTCTATTGCGATTGCTATGCTTTTGCTTCCGGGTGAGCTGGGGACCAATCTTCGGGAGGGAAAGACACGCGCCAGAACGAAGGATTTGGTTTGGTAAACTGAACCCCAACACTAATCTTTCCGCTCTTTGCCGCCGCCTTACCTAGAAACACGACAGTTGCATCTTGGGTTTCATGAGTAGAGATGTTTTCCAGGGTTACCTTCTGGCTAAGCAGCGGCACCGCGTCTAATCTGACAAGAGCACCGTGGGCATTTACCACGACGGTCTCCGTCTCCTCAGAGATCAAGCTCTGATCTTCAAGTCGCCAGTGCAAATTAACTCGAACGTGGATGTACAAACGTCGGCTGTGCCTGCGGGTCAATGGTTGGCTTAGTAGGGTCGCGAAACGGGCCTCTACCTCTTCTCGCGTCATTTGCCCTGGAACAGTGCGGGTAAAAACGATTTGGTCTAGCTCCGCCGTAATCGCGCCACCATTTCCGGCGCGGAACTCCGATGTGTAAACGACTGTCCTACCATCAGGAAGTTTTTTGGACCATTTGTCTTGCATGGCAGGGTCTCCGGTTGCGGGCATTCTCCCATGCACGGCTAAGGGCACTCCGTAGGTTATCCAACATCACGGAAGCTTCCGTAACGAGGTTGCGTCGAGGAACCAATAGAGGTAGAGGGGCCGAATGAGGGTATTTATCCGGCCCCGAGGTGGGGAATATGTGTCCATTGGTTTTCATCCTGTTTGTACACTCAGGGGTTTTGGGTGTCTGTCCAATACTGCACACTGGGCAACGCCTGACCTTGACTTCCGTGACAACCGAAACGCTATAATCAGGCATGGCCCGCGCAATAGTATGGGTAGAGCATACTCATTGTTGGGGTTGCTCCGACTGCGCTTGGGTATTCGTCCCTTCAGGACCTCCCCATGGCGACTCTATCGACGAGATGAAGCGGAATTTTGCAGCGAAGCGGGACAAGGAATTCATGTCTCACGTTTGCATCAAGCAATCAAGAACCCCAGTTCAAGAAGACAGACTCCCAAAGAAACCTGAGTAATTCATACGTTGTAAGAGCACATCCGCATAGCAGCGTCACCAGCTAATCTATCGAGCTTTCTGAGGCCAATGGCAAAGATGATCCCCGGCACGCTAATGGTCGATATGTATTCTGATGGCACCGTGCGTCTGGTGTTTTTTGCCAACATCGGAGGCGGAAACGTAGCCCCTCTCACAGTGAAGGACCTCGACGCAGCCGAAGTTCTTTTCATGACGTGCGGGTTGACGCCGGGACGTGCGGCTGCGCTACGGGGTGAAGTGAAACGCAACAAGTTTGCCAGCGTGGATACGAGCGTTGACGAAGAAGTTGCGGGGAAGTTTCGGTACAAAAGACCGTAGGAGACGCGGCACAGTGGCCAGGGCAATTCCGATAAGAGCACGGAGCACAAGGTCAAAATCACCCTGTCTCCCTATGCCCAGCCGCATGGCGAAGTACGCTGTAATAGCCTCTGGTGAGCGCGTTCTGAGACTGTAGGGGCCTTGGCGTCTCTCTTAATCCCCACAAAAGTGTTGGTTGGGTTTTGCTTTTTAGGCAGCGTCTGCGGCCATGAACCGCAACATCTGCTCTTTCAATTGCGCATCTACCTCGTCTGCAATCGTCACAACGTCAGGAAGCAGTGCGCTGAATTCCAATCGCTTCACGTTCTCGTGTAGCGTCGTGAAAATGCTAACCTGCAATAGGCGGGACTCTTCAACCATCATCGCTACCGTGTAGCCTTGCTTACGTCGCAAATCGCCATGCTCGCCCGCAGTCTTCGAAATCGGAGCTTTCGTCCCTGCGTCCATACGCAAGCAATTAATAACATCATGCAAAAGGTGGGGAAGATGCTCCGTGCGCTCATCATGGGTTAACGGGATATGCGCTAGGTCCGACTCTTTCTCAACTCGGACAAGCCATGCCTCAATCAAAGGATGGAGTTCACGTTCTAGAATTTCCGCAACGGTCGCAATATTGACAGAACCGCAGGACTTCATAGGTTTGATCATTCGACTCTCTTCCAGTCGCGGGTCTGGTCTATCAATCTTGCAGACAGGGGCCGTTGACAATTTCGACTGCACCCTTACTGGGCACGACTGATGGTAGGCCAGAAGCTTCTGGGAATAGCATCTAATTAACAGCTAATGTCGAAGGTGGCTGTCGATTAAGACACATTTGATTCTGTGCGGGCAGGACCGCTACTGTGGCTTGCGTAATTCATACGCGCAACGATTTCATTTGTATGAAGATGAATTGCAAAAAATTCATTTGTGGACTGCTTGCTAAGATTTACGAGCATGATATTCGCGTCTTCAAGACTGCGAGTACACGCACGCCAGATTACATTTCTGTCGGGTAGTACCTCGAAGATGTCGTATTCTGTCACGGCAATCCTCGGATTTCGGCTAGTTAATGGACGGGACTGTAACACCAAGTATTTTTATCAGTCAAGATAAAACAGGTTCGCTAATGACACACAGGGCACAATTGGACCAGCCGGGTCGTTACTTCCTTTCAAGAGGCCCAAGAGCGGAAAGCTTCCGGGCTACGTGAGATTCAAAACGCGGCCCACCTGAATACAGGATACAAGGCTTCCCGGCAGCTACACCGCATGTAGGACAGGGGACGGAGGACATCTGTTTGAGGTTGAGGTCTTCCTTTTTCACTCCACTAGATTGACCCAATGCCACGCCGGAAACTGTTCAATTTTGCACGCAGATGGACCGCAGGTAGGACGGGACTAGCTGACTTCAATGACGCGGGCCATTTTCACAACCGGACTTTTCCTCTGCCGCTCTGCAAATCCAGCGGCCTTAGCATGAACTGTGTAGGTGCGAGCAAACCGCTCACCGTCCTTGTAAAACACGGTCACCTGCCAGTGATGGTGTTTTCGCCGCTTGTCTGTCTTATATGATGTGAATTTTCGAGCTTTCATTTGGATGAATATATCACGTTAAATATCTCGTCCACAAACGAAGCATTAGAGACCTCCTCCCCGCTCACGCGGTGCGAAAGTGGCCCAGCACCCCAGAGGCGTGATAGAATTCGCCGCACCGATGAAAAGATCACCTGCAATGAATCCAAAGTCACCGTGCCGCTGCCCGATTGATTTCATGGATGCGGAACAAGTGGAATCAGAGTGAAATTGTGATGATTTTGACGTATGGCTGCCAAGAGAAACAAAGGACCTCGGCCACTTCATAGCAAACCAATGCATAAGCAGGAATCCGATAAAGTGTTTCACTATGGGTTCTACTGTGTCGCTTTCCTTGATATTCTTGGGCAGCGTCGAAAGCTCTTGCAACTAGCGCCGATCCCAAGCCATGACGAAGAAACAGTAAAATTACTGAGGGAAACGGCAGGCAATGTGATTAGGCTCCGCCGGAGACTTGGAGCATGTTTCGAAGGGTTTGGAAGGCCCAGCTTGTACCTGGACAAACTGCCTTCGGACGCGAGAGAACGAATCCTAAATGCACGGCAATCCCTAAGGAGCCGAAACATCGGGGATTCAATCATCATGGAAGTGTCTTTCCTGGGTGATGAAGATCGGTGCGCTTCGATGATCGGCGTGTTGGGTTGCATCGCTTCATGTTGTATTCTGCATCTGACAGGTCTCTCCACAAAGTCTCCAATTCGGGGCGGAATTGATGTGGGATTGGGATTGGACATCTCTGCAAGCGATGATCCCGAAGTCTACGGCCCCGTGTTGGGAAATGCCTACAATCTCGAAAGCAAACTAGCAGACTACCCGCGAATCCTCGTAAGCAATGAACTGATTGCGTATCTGGAGCAGACAGCGCGGCTACCGCAAACTTCACCGCTCGGGCGGTTAGCGAATCGGCTGGCGGCTGAATGCAAACAATTCATCACCATAGATGCGGACGGGAGACCGATGCTGGATTTCCTAGGCGAGAAAATCGCTTCACTTTCCACGGTTGAAGAGCGACGAGTCCAATTTGCCGGAATCAATGAATGTATCGCCGAGCAAAAGCAGATGGCTCAATCGGAAAATGATTCGAAACTTCTGATTCGTTACGACAAATTGGCCGCGTACGTTGAGAAACGCTCCGCGCTTTGGAAGTAGGAGGGCACGCCGGACGACGACCCAATCTCAAGTAAGACGCGGCGTTTTCGCCCTGCGACACGATCCTACCGGAAGAAAATTGCGAGGTGTGGGCGGGTTCCGGGTCTAGAGGCATGGCGAACGGCTCACAGGCAAATAACAGGCGTGGAGTTCTCATTCGAGAATTGGAAGGCTTGAGTCAATTTGCTTCATTGTATTCATGACAGTTGGGGATTCCGGCGAAGGTAATCGGGATTCCGGGCTGATCGTGATCAGCCTTCCGGAGTGATGTGATCAGTCGTCGGAGCGAAGCGACGCTGGCCGGAGGATTTTGCAGAAAGTGATCACGATCGTCAAGGGAAAGATGTGGTCGCCGCCGTAGCTGTGGGAAAGTGGGAATCGCGAAGCGATTTCCAAGGGCGTTTTTTGCCCGGCTTTTCCACAGCTTTTTACCCGCCGATGATGAGTCACTTTTCTCCCTTCTCTCGTCGAGGTTTCCGCATCGATTCGCCACGCATCTCGATCCGATGGGCGTTGTGCACCAACCGGTCCAGGATCCCGTCGGCCAGTGTAGGATCCCCGATCTGCTCGTGCCAGCGGGACACCGGCAGTTGCGCGGTCAGGATCATCGAACGTGTTTGGTAGCGGTCTTCAGCGATCTCCCAGAAGTCTCTCCGCTCTGGTTCCAACATCGGGGCCATGGCCCAGTCATCGATCACCAGCACGTCGATCCGGTTCAGGCGTTTGAGCAGTTGGCGAAGACTGCCATCGGCTCGTGCCATGCTTAGATCCCGGAACAGCGCTGCGGTCCTGGTGTAGTAAACCGAATAGCCATCCCGGCAAGCCTTCTGCGCCAGTGCCGAAGCGACATAGCTCTTGCCGACACCGGTGGGTCCGAGCACGAAGATGTGTTCGTGATTCTTTACCCACCCAGACTCTTGAGCCAGCCCACGGATCACACTTTTATTCAGCCCACGTTCCGCGCGATAGTCGATGTCCTCGACGCAAGCGGCGCCACGCAAGCGCGAAGCTTTGACCCGTCGCATTAACGCCTGGTTCTCTCGCCAGTTCCACTGCTGGTCGATCAGCAGCGCCAGACGATCCAGGAAGCCCAGCTCTCGTGCCGCCTCATCTTGTTCCTGCCGTTCGATGGCTTCGATCATCCCTTGGAGCTTGAGAGCATAGAGTTTTTCTTTCGTAGGTTGTTGTAGCATCGCTAGACCTCCTCGCTGAAGTATCCGGCGCCCCGGATGTTGTCGTGAAGAGGCGGGGGAGGAGGCGAAGATGGTTTGGTCAACGGTTGTTGGTCCAGCGAGTTCTTCAGGATCGATTTCACGCTTTGGTAGCGGTAGGCGCCGGCCCGCAGCGCCCGATCCGCTGCCGCTTCCATCCTTCCCGCCGAGTACTGCTCGGCCAGCCGGATGATTCCCAGACAGGATCGATACCCCATCTCCGGATGCGGCTTCTCGGCCAGGATCCGTTCGAATAGCCGTGCCGTGTGCGGTCCGATCTGCTCCGCCCAGTTCACCATGCGCGAGGGAGTCCACTCCAGATGCGCTTGGTGACTCTTGGGCCGATGTTCTCGCTCGGTGATTACTTGCTCTCGACCACGCCCACGAAGATGTGAGGCCACGCGCTGCCCCTTGTGGAAGATCTCCACGGTTGATGGAGTCGCTCGCACTTCCACCAGTTCTTGAACCAGCGTGTAGGGCACACTGTACAGGTTGGCCTCGAAGGCGATGTGGTAATCGATGTTCACCCGGGCGCGTGACCACTGGCTCATGTCAAAGGGCTCGGCCGGCAAGGGTCGTAGTGCACTGCGTTCGAGCGAAGCGAACAGACTGGCACGCGATCCGTCGCGCTTCCGGAACGGCCGCTGGTTCAACCGCTCCAGCAGTTCCCGGATCGCGTGGTTCAGATCTTCCAGCCGGAAGAACTGCCGGTGACGCAGCGCGGCCACGATCCAGCGTTCGACGATTTGTACGCCGACCTCGACCTTGGCCTTGTCCCGCGGACGATAGGGACGCGCCGGCACGACACCCACGCCGTAGTGCATCGCCATTTCTTGATAGGTGGGGTTGAGATCGGGATCGTAGCGACACGCGCGGCTTACTCCCGTTCGCGGATTGTCGGGCACCAGCAACCGAGGAACTCCGCAGAAGTACTCGAAGGCATGGATGTGAGAACCGATCCAAGCGCTCAGCTGCTGATCGCGAGTGGCTTCGGCGTAGGTGTAGGAACTGGCCCCTAGCACCATCACGAATAGCGAGGCTTGCCACGTCGTTCCCGTGTCTGGATCCTGCACCGGCATCGTCGCTCCGGCCCAATCGACGAAGCCCTTCTCGCCCGCCTTATGCTCCTGGCGAAGAACCACGTCCTGCTTCCCTCGCCACTGTTGATACAACTCGCAGAACCGGCTGTAACGATAACCCTCAGGATTCTTTTCCCGATACTCTTCCCAAGCTATTACTCCGAGCACTAAATATGTGACAGTTTTCACCTGGCGGCGTACTCGACATGTCGTTCGCGAAAATAGCGCTTCACCAGTTTGGGTCGGGCCTGTGTGATCCGCAGGTAAGAGCGAAGGTTACCCATCATTTCCTGGACGTTCACGGGACGAACACGGCCGAGTGCGTTGGTCTTCACATCTTGGTTCAGCAATTCATCGGGATTCAGTTCCGGACTGTACGACGGCAAGCAGAAAATCCTGATCTGCTGCGCGTGCTCGGTCAGCCAGCGGCGCACCGATCGCGCCTTGTGTACCGGGTGGCCATCCACGATCAGAAATATTTTCCGTCTGGTCTTTCGCGTCAGGCGCAGCAGGCGGCCGAGGAAATTCAAAAACACCCGCGTCGTGAAGCGCTGACGAAAAATCATGAAGGCTAGCCGCCCGCGATTAGTGATCGCAGAGATCATGTTGCACCGAAAACGCTGACCCGTGCCGAACACCACCGGCGTCTGTCCGCGGCGTCCGTAGCTGCGTCCCGCTTGGTGGTCCGAACGCAGCCCCATCTCGTCTAACCAATGAATTTGCGCCTTAAACTGCCGCGCCTGTGCGCGAATCGCGGGATATTCTTCTGCTAGCCATTTCCGCACGGCCACCGGATTTTGTTCGTACGCCCGCCGCACCGGCTTCTGCGGGGTAAGACCCCAGGCTCGCAAATAGCGTCCCACCGTCCACACCGAAACCTGCAGATCGAACTTTCGCAACAGCAATTCTTGCACTGCTTCCCGGGTCCACAGCGCAAAGGGCAAAAGCAACTGCTCCGGGCAACCGCTGACAATGTAGCGCACCGTCGTGGCTGCTTCATGCGGCGCCAATCGCGAAACCGGAGGTCGTCCGCGACGCCGTGCTTTCAGCGCTCGGCGTCCTTGCCGTTCCACCAGCCCCATCCAGCGGCTCACCGTCCCTCGCGCGACCCCGAAAATCCCAGCCGCCCCGGTTTGAGAAAGACCCTTTTGAACGGCCTCGACGACGCGCCTGCGAAGATCTTCTTGGCCTTCTCCCGACAGCGAGCGGGCATCTTGTTGTTCCATGTCCGACACACTACCACATTATTGCTTGTATGTCATCTATATTATGCTCCGATTAGTAACTGCAAGGTCAGATGGGCATGTTGCTGGAGCTGATGGTGGAGGGCTGGAAAATCAGGAAAGGCTCGCGGAGAGGATTCTTCGATCGAACGCTGCTTCCCAAATACAACTTCTTCAATCTGCTTCTCGTCCCAGCCTTCCGGCAGCGGCCACTGCATTCCCGCTCCTGCCGCCTTCTTCAGGTAGTTATGGACGGCCCCCTGGCTGATCGAACAGGCTCGGGCGATCTCCCGCTGCCCCAGCCCCAGTTCAAATCTTAAACGTAGAACTTCCTTGATCTTGCGCATGGACGATCTCCTGGTTGGCACGCTGTCGGTCTCCTAAGTTACCCTCGGAGACTAGCGTGCCTCCTGTGATGTCCAGCGCCACTCCGCTGTGGAAATCATTCCGGGCCATCGTGATCACCGTTCCGGGGATCGCGATAAACTGATCACGATCACACCGGAATCCTGATCACGATCATCCGGAACGGTGATCACGATCAGCCCGGAACCGCGATCACGATCGCCCGGAATCGGTGATCACCATCGTCCGGAATCCCCAGACAGTTGTAAAATCCGGGGCTTATTCCCTTTTCGAAATAAATATACTGCCAACAAGCGTGCGTCCGATGATGTTGTCGAGTTACCGGATCATCGTATTCGACGTTAGCATGAACATACATTGTTGCGGTTCCCGCCTTGATTAGTTGCATCATCTGGTCGGTTACCGCATCCAGTGTAAAACTCACATCAGCCCTTGCGTTTGGAAGGACGATGTTTGTGCTTTGCTCCGTACTGGATGGGGGGTAACTGACAATTTTCGGAAATTCGGAGTACATGGTCCATCTGTACTGCGTAACGGTGACCCTGCCGGGGCGTTTGCCGCTATTAAAAAATGCGAGGGTGGCTTTTGGCGTTTTACCGACCTCGAAGCCATCGACTGCCAGCCCCACGCCCATCCAAGGACGGTCAGAGTTCAAGACATTTCCGTTTGCCGCTTCGGTGGCTTTGGCAAGTCGGGTGGCTTGACGAACGCTCGCATCCAGCTCTTGCACTTGTTGGGCAGTGCTATCAGCCTGTTTGCCAGTAGCAACGGCGATGGCCTTAGAAGCATCGGCCTGCGCCTTAGCTGCTACTGCTAAATCGTGAGTGTCACCGGAGCTGGAGTGCATCTCATACCACTGAGCACATACGAATAAAGCGGCCAATGCGGACATGAATACAGCGAGTTTTGCCCAACGCAAAGTAGAACGCTCAAATGCAGTCATTTGAATTTCGACTTGGTGGAGTTCTTCACTTGCTGACTTTGTTTGGGGGGCGCTCCCAACTTGGGGTACACCCGCTGTAGAGGGGTTTATTGGGGGTACGGTTCCCTTGATTTCAGCTGGCTTTGTAGGAGCGGTTTTCACGGTATCGGATACGCCTGCGGTAGAAGGGGTATCAGGGGCTACGTTTGTTTTGCTATCGATGCCTTCTTGATTATCCACGACCGATTCCTCTCAACCTAAATTCCTGTCGGGGTCGCGGTTAGAATAACACGAATGTAATATACCTATCCTATTAGAACGGATGCTAGAATCCGCAGCGTATGACGCCTGAAATTGAAAAAGAGTTGATTGTTGGTGTCGTCTCCGCACTTTTCACGGCACTGTTCGCGGGCATTCCAGGTATCGCCTTATTTTGGTGGACGTACCGACGCGACCAGGAACGGCTTATCGTTCAAAAGTTGCTCTATCACGTAGATGCTTTAAAGGGAGGCAAGGTTCTAGAAAGTGACCAGTTCGGACCCACATTCGGGATACTTATAAGAAATCGTTCTTTGTTCCCAGTGCATGTCAGCTCCGTAGGGTTCGAGATTGACGGAGAGGTTATTGCGCTCGAACGGGCGCTATATCCGGTGAAGACGAAGATAAACCCGGACCCGAAATCGTATATGCCATTTATCCCCGAAGGGGACCCGCAGGAAATTCCAGGTCAAGCTTCTATGAGTGTGTCAGTACGCGATACTGACCGCCCTAAAATCGCAGCCGCTCTATTGAAAGCAGCCGATAAGCATGGTGTTTCGATAGAAGACATTCTTTTAGGCCCGAAGTTCGCCGCGCTGGTTGCGACGGAGACAGGAAAACAATTCACGTCCACTCGCATCACAGAGCGAGTCAAGCGCCTGCTAGGAAAAGCACTGCTCGCGCCGGAATAGCAGTGAAGCGTGACGATGTCATCACCGCACGAAACGCGAGTCCCGGCCTCTCACCTCACCCGATTCCGTTGCGAGCAGCCACAGAGGCGCCCAGGGGCATGTTTCAAGAGTCTGAGGTTGCAGGCGTTTTGTGGTTCTCTACAGCCGATCTAGCTGGTGGTTTATCTTATGATTCTCAGAAGTAAGCGGTTTTGGGCATCGTCGAACGAAATTTCCACCTGATTCAAGGGGTACGTATTCCTATCTTTAGGTTCTGGTCCCGTCGCAAGCGTGACGTAGAATTGATCACAATAATAGATAGTCACCGTCTCGCCCCAATTCGATTCGCTCACATGATTCGCGGTTCGGTGAACATTAGTAACGCTCACCACCGTGCCCTTGAATGCCAAAATTCTAGCAACCTTGCTGTTGCGTGCAGCGATCAATTCGTTGAATTGTTGTTCGGATGCCTCTAGCGTTTCAGAGCCAGTGCGGATGAAAGATGGCCCCGCAAAGTGCGGACGGCTCTCACTTCCCAAAATTATTACGGCTAGGGCTTGCCGCTTATTATCTTCGAGAATCTTTTGGAAACACGGGATGCGCGGGTAGGTCTTTTGTATTTCTTTATTGACGGTCTTTTGTAGACTGTCGAGATTGACTTGAGGAGTTTCAATCTCACCGGAATCTCTAACGCCAAGGTAGAGCACTGCTGGAAACCCAATTGGGGC
Source organism: uncultured Acidobacteriota bacterium (assembly GCA_963832265.1). Classification (GTDB taxonomy): domain Bacteria; phylum Acidobacteriota; class Terriglobia; order Acidiferrales; family UBA7541; genus Palsa-360. The sequence goes on along the minus strand of CAWHTN010000012.1, from coordinate 10,686 downwards.
TGAGTTTGCAAAAGCGACGATTGTCTTTAGAAAGTCTTTCATATCGCCTGAGGTCTTTCGCTCAACGAAATGGTCCTCGAAATTTCGCATCCTCGCCAAGAGATCGGCATCTGACAATTCCAGTTTCATAGATTTGGGGTCAAGCTCAATTAGTAGTTAGGTGAGGGCATCTGGCGGCGCGAACGAGCGGCGACGCGGATAGCGTGCCCACACGCCAAGCATTGACGATAATCAGGGTCACCCGTCTGCCCAGGCTCGCCCATCGGTGCAGCAAGATTCTTGGCGAAGCATTTTGGGCAGAGTGGTTGGCCAGGGTGCGCCTTGTCATAGTAAAACGGCGTTCGAAACTCATAGTCATCGCTCTTAAATCGCAGCTTCTCCCGAAGCTCTCGATTCTCGTCTTCAAGTTCGGAAGCCGATTGCTTTAGCGCACGCAACTGATCCAGTATTTCGTCAATCTGCTGCTTCTCATCGCGGTCTTTGACAGACTTCGCAAGTTCGTACAGTTTCTTGGTAATTTCCCCAGCGGTCTTCGCAATTGTCCAAGCGGTTGCGGGGTCCATAATCAACATTATAACTCAAAATATAATTAAGTTCGCCGTCTTGGATTCGCTCGACGCCTCGATGGCCGACTGCCACGGATCAGCGGCTTACGTGGCCGTGACGGCTTCCAGGTAGGCAGCTCGATGCTTTAGCACCGTAAAGGAACCTGCACATGCTAGAATTCGCTCTCATGGCAAAAATTCCCGGCAAACTAATGGTCGATATGTTTCCCGATGGCACGGTGCGTTTGGTCTTCCTTCCGACCGTGGACCAACGGAACGCATCCCCGGTCACGGTCGAGGACGTTTACGCTGCCGAGGTGCTTTTCATGACGTGCGGCTTATCGCAGGATCGTGCGGCTGCGCTGCGGGCTGAAGTGAAACGCAACAAGGTGGCCAGCGTGGAGACGAGCGTTGACGCAGAGGTTGCTGCAAAGTTTCGGTACACAATCCCTTCCATATAGGATCGCGTTCCTACGGACGGCGGTGTGGCTTTGCCGATCTGTGGAATTGCCTGCTATGCAACAGCAGCCTGACATACTACCGAGTAAGGCATTGTCACCTCACGTCTAGCACGGATGAAGAGACTTAACCTGCAAGGCGGAAATGACAAAATACCGTCACACCCAACCACTGGTAGAAACACACGCCGTAAAGCGGGATCAGCCGCGCATGTGCGCAGTGTCCGGGAAGCGCATGTACGCCAACGAACGCGAAGCAAGAGCCACGGCAGCGCACAGGATGGCCGACAAGGAAGCAGGTCCGGTGCAATTGAGGACGTACAAATGCCAGTATTGCGGCGCGTGGCACCTTAGCAGCAAGGAATAGTCTCATCCGCAGTCGTCATTCGCGGGATTTTGCACTACACAGCCCGACAAATCTTGAGTCGCTATGACGATCCCCTGCGGCCCCTGGACGTAGCCGGACGCACTGCCCTGCTTATATCACGCTTCCTTTGGGCGGGTATTTGTGATCCGCCCATCCTCAATCCAAAATCTCTCGCCTGTCCAACCTGGCCAAACACGAAAAAACAAGACGTTCCCCTTCGATTTCCACTCCATAGTATGGATGGTCCACACCGAATCGACCTTTTTCAGGTCAGGTAAATTCTCAACGCTCTTGTCGAGACCCATCCCAACCTTGGCAAAACCGATTGCAGTGCCGCCGTCTTCTAGCAACAGTATGTGTTTGTCTGCGGGAGTGGCCACTAGCTTTGGTACTTTTTGGATCAGAGCCTTTTGGAGAACCGCATCAATCGGGTCGCCTCCCGGTAAAATGCGGCCTAAGACTACAACACCATCAGTTTCGGGAAGGTCAAAAGTCTGGACGACAACCTTCAGTTCGAATCCGCATCCCGGAATCAAGTATTCAGTCTCCCCTTCCGATGGAAAATTGCCGCTCAACTCGGTGAACCACTTGCGCACCTGTTTGGCAACTTCCTTCCAGTCAACTCCTTTTGGAATAGCGAACGCTGGTACGAGGACATCAATAAATCGGTTGGGAATCCGCAACGATTCATCTGTCCGAAGCTGCTCAAACGAAGTAAGGAACGGAACGTCATCAAATTTCTGACCTTCGAACGGTTGGATATAGGTATGTTCGATAGCGAGACTTCGCCCGTTCTCCGCGACCGCTATTGCCTCAACAGCTTTTGCTTTGCGCTCTTCGACATCTGGTCGCGCTTTGAGAACATACGAGTTGCCGCCTTCGTCTTTATACTGACTGAGGAACATCTGGACCAACTCGATGTCATCGCGTTCGAATGGTTGCGATGAGATGTAGCGGTAGGTGGACATCATTTTCCTTGTCGCCCGTTAATCTTTATACGGATCGAACTCGTTAGCTCCGGCCATCGCAACGCCCACGGGCGTAAGGGCGTGCAAAATCCGAATGCTCTTGCCGTGCTCCGAAAGCACTTCTGACAACCGCTTGTAGCAATCCGGCGACTCATCGAGCCCCGCTCCGCGTAACTCGACATTGGCTTTCTTGAGCCATGATTGCATCATTTCTGATGTCACCTTACCCGGACGCAGTACCTGTCCTGTTTTGCGATCTGTCTTGCCACGGGCTTCCATCCGGCCCATCACTCTTCCCGCGCCGTGAACCGTGCTGTAGAGAGAATGCTTTGCTTCGTCGTTCTCAACCCCTTCCAGAATCACCGATGTTTCACCCATAGTGCCGCCGACGAATCCTTTCTGCCCTGGGAATGCTGGCGTTGCGCCTTTGCGAACTACCCAATAATCTTCGCCGTCATGGGTCTCTCGCCAAGCAAAATTGTGATGGTTGTGAACCTCTTCGAGAATTGAAGCGCCGAGGAGTTGCGCAACCCTCCTGCACACCCAATCTCTTCCAGCGTAAGCATACTCGCCGCCGAGGTGCATGCCCTTGATGTATTGATCCCCAAGATCGCTATTCGCTTCGATCACACATGGTTCAACATCCATGCCATCTTTGGCTCCAGCCTTCTTCAAGAACCAAGTCGCGATCTTGTGTCCTAGTCCGCGTGACCCGAAATGCACGCCGATCCAAACCCGGTCCTGTTCATCCGTGATCAAATCAACGTAATGATTGCCTGAGCCGACCGTCCCTAGCTGTTCGCGAGCCATCTGTTTTAGCGGGGCAGCGGCATCGCACTTCCACCCTGGACTGTCAAACAATAGATGGTCTACATGCTCCAGGTTGCGCCGTCCAATCCCAAAACTAATCGTGTGGAATACGTCATCCATAATCTTGCCGATGTTGGCTCGAAGGTCAGCGCCGGGCATATCCAGCAAGACAGCCTTGTTCCCGCAAGCGATATCGAATCCGACGCCGCTCGGACTGATCGATTCTTTGTAGGCGACCACTCCGCCGATTGGCACGGCATAGCCTTTGTGATGGTCGGCCATCAAAGCAACCTTGTCGGCTGTCTTGGCACACGTCTTGATCTGACTGAGTGCGCCTTCGTCTGGAGGACCCCAGACTGGAATGTTGTCGATTAGCCGCATTTACTTCTCCCGTTGTCCGTCGAACCCCGTCCCAAGCTTGATTCTGATTGAGCAAGCCTATTTTCAGAATCCTTGCGGAATTCGCCGCTAACAGAATAAACTCTTCCCGACTCAATACGTTACTTCTAGCAAAAATAGTCTATGCCAGCCAACCACACAGAAGTTGAAAAGCGTCTTTGGGAAGCCGCCGACGAACTCCGGGCGAACTCCAAGCTCAAATCGTCTGAGTATTCGGTCCCCGTCCTGGGGCTGATCTTCCTCCGATATGCGGATCAGAAGTTCTCGGACGCGGAGAAAAAGCTCACTGCATCCGGGAGCGGACGCCGGAAGATCGGAAAGATCGACTATCAAGCGCAAGGTGTGCTCTACATACCGGAAAAGGCGCGGTTCGCGACTCTGTTGAGCTTGCCCGAAGGATCGGACATCGGTAAGGCCATTAATGACGCGATGAAGGCCATCGAGTCCGAGAACGAAGACCTGAAGGACGTTCTTCCAAAGACATACAACACGCTGGACAAGAGCCTTCTGATCTCCCTTCTCAAAAACTTCTCATCGATTCCAATGACGATTGAGGGAGACGCTTTCGGAAAGATTTACGAGTACTTCCTCGGGGAATTTGCGATGGCCGAGGGGCAGAAGGGGGGCGAGTTCTTCACACCCACGAGCATTGTCAAACTAATCGTGGAGATCATCGAACCTTACCACGGTCGCATCTTCGATCCCGCTTGTGGCTCCGGTGGAATGTTTGTCCAGTCAGCCGCGTTCGTCGAACACCACAAGAAAAGTATTAACGAAATAGCGATTTATGGTCAGGAGAAAGTCGCCGAAACTATCCGGCTTTGCAAAATGAACCTCGCAGTTCATGGGCTCTCAGGCGACATCCGGCAAGCCAATACTTACTACGAAGACCCGCACAAAGGCGTTGGGAAATTTGATTTCGTGATGGCGAATCCACCGTTCAACGTGGACAAGGTGGATAAAGAGCGGATCAAAAATGATCCTCGATACCCCTTCGGCCTGCCCAAGGCCGACAATGCGAACTATCTGTGGATAGAGATTTTCTACAGCGCACTAAACGCAAGTGGCCGGGCAGGTTTTGTGATGGCAAACTCGGCGGGTGATGCGCGAGGGACGGAACTGGAGATCAGGCGGCGGATGCTCCAGGCAAACGCCGTTGATGCCATTGTCTCGATAGGTCCGAATTTTTTCTATACCGTGACACTTCCTTGCACTCTCTGGTTCTTGGACCGTGGAAAGGCCAAGTCGAAACGGAAGGAACAAGTCCTCTTTATCGATGCTCGCCATATATTTCGACAAATTGACCGTGCGCATCGTGACTTCACATCCGCACAGATTGAGTTCATTTCGAATATCGTGAGGCTCTTTCGGGATGAAGATATCGAAACCGAGGCCGGTAGCCAGAAGCTTATCAAGGAACACTTTCCTAAAGGAAAGTACATCGATGTGCCGGGCCTTTGTAAGGCAATGACCGTATTAAAGATTGAAGCTCAAGAATGGAGCCTCAATCCCGGACGCTATATAGGTGTAGCTGAACGAGCGGCTGATGAATTTGAGTTTGGCGTGCGACTGGAGGAGCTTAACGAAGAACTGGAGTCCCTAAATACTTTAGCCCGGAATTTGGAAGACACGGTTTCTGAAAATGTGGAAAGACTCCTGGAGAAGAGCCTCTGATGAATTCCAAATGGAGGGTAACGACAATTCAGGAATTCATAGATCGGGGCGAAGCAGACATGAAGACCGGGCCTTTTGGTACGCAGATGCATGCTAGTGATTACGTTGAAAGTGGTACTCCGGTAATTAATGTCAGAAATATTGGATTTGGCTCTGTGGTCCCCGAGAAGCTTGAATTCATCGATGAAAAGACAGTGCGCAGATTAAAAGATCATCTGCTCCAGCGAAACGACATCGTTTTCGGGCGCAAGGGTGCGGTGGAGAGACATGCCTTAATCCGGAGCCAACAAGATGGTTGGTTCCAAGGTTCAGATTGCCTCAGATTGAGGCTCAGTAGTCGTGAGCTTACTCCAATTTTTCTCTCATACAGTTTTCTCACTGATTCGCACAAGAAATGGATGATGAATCAATGCTCACATGGGGTGACAATGGCCTCATTAAATCAGGCCATCGTTAGCCGCATTCCCATCAAGCTTCCCGATATCGGGACACAGAACCAAATCACCAACATACTCTCCGCCTACGACGACCTGATCGAAAACAACACTCGTCGGATCAAGATTCTGGAAGAGATGTCGCAAATGATTTATCGTGAGTGGTTCGTGAACTTCCGCTTTCCCGGCCATGAAAAGGTCAACTTTGTGAAATCAGAACTCGGGAGAATTCCTGATGGATGGTGTCAACAATACCCGGATTACGTCGATTACCTAGAAGGGCCGGGTCTTCGCAGGTGGCAATACCGAGATTCCGGATTGAGATTTTTGAACATCCGGACTATCGCCGATGGAGATATTGATTTATCGAAGACTCAGTTCGTCGATCCGGTGGAAGCCGAAATCAAGTACCGACACTTTCTCCTCTCCGAATACGACCATGTTGTCTCAAGTTCAGGCACAATCTGGGGATTCCGGCGAAGGTAATCGGGATTCCGGGCTGATCGTGATCAGCCTTCCGGAGTGATGTGATCAGTCGTCGGAGCGAAGCGACGCTGGCCGGAGGATTTTGCAGAAAGTGATCACGATCGTCAAGGGAAAGATGTGGTCGCCGCCGTAGCTGTGGGAAAGTGGGAATCGCGAAGCGATTTCCAAGGGCGTTTTTTGCCCGGCTTTTCCACAGCTTTTTACCCGCCGATGATGAGTCACTTTTCTCCCTTCTCTCGTCGAGGTTTCCGCATCGATTCGCCACGCATCTCGATCCGATGGGCGTTGTGCACCAACCGGTCCAGGATCCCGTCGGCCAGTGTAGGATCCCCGATCTGCTCGTGCCAGCGGGACACCGGCAGTTGCGCGGTCAGGATCATCGAACGTGTTTGGTAGCGGTCTTCAGCGATCTCCCAGAAGTCTCTCCGCTCTGGTTCCAACATCGGGGCCATGGCCCAGTCATCGATCACCAGCACGTCGATCCGGTTCAGGCGTTTGAGCAGTTGGCGAAGACTGCCATCGGCTCGTGCCATGCTTAGATCCCGGAACAGCGCTGCGGTCCTGGTGTAGTAAACCGAATAGCCATCCCGGCAAGCCTTCTGCGCCAGTGCCGAAGCGACATAGCTCTTGCCGACACCGGTGGGTCCGAGCACGAAGATGTGTTCGTGATTCTTTACCCACCCAGACTCTTGAGCCAGCCCACGGATCACACTTTTATTCAGCCCACGTTCCGCGCGATAGTCGATGTCCTCGACGCAAGCGGCGCCACGCAAGCGCGAAGCTTTGACCCGTCGCATTAACGCCTGGTTCTCTCGCCAGTTCCACTGCTGGTCGATCAGCAGCGCCAGACGATCCAGGAAGCCCAGCTCTCGTGCCGCCTCATCTTGTTCCTGCCGTTCGATGGCTTCGATCATCCCTTGGAGCTTGAGAGCATAGAGTTTTTCTTTCGTAGGTTGTTGTAGCATCGCTAGACCTCCTCGCTGAAGTATCCGGCGCCCCGGATGTTGTCGTGAAGAGGCGGGGGAGGAGGCGAAGATGGTTTGGTCAACGGTTGTTGGTCCAGCGAGTTCTTCAGGATCGATTTCACGCTTTGGTAGCGGTAGGCGCCGGCCCGCAGCGCCCGATCCGCTGCCGCTTCCATCCTTCCCGCCGAGTACTGCTCGGCCAGCCGGATGATTCCCAGACAGGATCGATACCCCATCTCCGGATGCGGCTTCTCGGCCAGGATCCGTTCGAATAGCCGTGCCGTGTGCGGTCCGATCTGCTCCGCCCAGTTCACCATGCGCGAGGGAGTCCACTCCAGATGCGCTTGGTGACTCTTGGGCCGATGTTCTCGCTCGGTGATTACTTGCTCTCGACCACGCCCACGAAGATGTGAGGCCACGCGCTGCCCCTTGTGGAAGATCTCCACGGTTGATGGAGTCGCTCGCACTTCCACCAGTTCTTGAACCAGCGTGTAGGGCACACTGTACAGGTTGGCCTCGAAGGCGATGTGGTAATCGATGTTCACCCGGGCGCGTGACCACTGGCTCATGTCAAAGGGCTCGGCCGGCAAGGGTCGTAGTGCACTGCGTTCGAGCGAAGCGAACAGACTGGCACGCGATCCGTCGCGCTTCCGGAACGGCCGCTGGTTCAACCGCTCCAGCAGTTCCCGGATCGCGTGGTTCAGATCTTCCAGCCGGAAGAACTGCCGGTGACGCAGCGCGGCCACGATCCAGCGTTCGACGATTTGTACGCCGACCTCGACCTTGGCCTTGTCCCGCGGACGATAGGGACGCGCCGGCACGACACCCACGCCGTAGTGCATCGCCATTTCTTGATAGGTGGGGTTGAGATCGGGATCGTAGCGACACGCGCGGCTTACTCCCGTTCGCGGATTGTCGGGCACCAGCAACCGAGGAACTCCGCAGAAGTACTCGAAGGCATGGATGTGAGAACCGATCCAAGCGCTCAGCTGCTGATCGCGAGTGGCTTCGGCGTAGGTGTAGGAACTGGCCCCTAGCACCATCACGAATAGCGAGGCTTGCCACGTCGTTCCCGTGTCTGGATCCTGCACCGGCATCGTCGCTCCGGCCCAATCGACGAAGCCCTTCTCGCCCGCCTTATGCTCCTGGCGAAGAACTACGTCCTGCTTCCCTCGCCACTGTTGATACAACTCGCAGAACCGGCTGTAACGATAACCCTCCGGATTCTTTTCCCGATACTCTTCCCAAGCTAACTGCAATGTCAGATGGGCATGTTGCTGGAGCTGATGGTGGAGGGCTGGAAAATCAGGAAAGGCTCGCGGAGAGGATTCTTCGATCGAACGCTGCTTCCCAAATACAGCTTCTTCAATCTGCTTCTCGTCCCAACCTTCCGGCAGCGGCCACTGCATTCCCGCTCCTGCCGCCTTCTTCAGGTAGTTATGGACGGCCCCCTGGCTGATCGAACAGGCTCGGGCGATCTCCCGCTGCCCCAGCCCCAGTTCAAATCTTAAACGTAGAACTTCCTTGATCTTGCGCATGGACGATCTCCTGGTTGGCACGCTGTCGGTCTCCTAAGTTACCCTCGGAGACTAGCGTGCCTTCTGTGATGTCCAGCGCCACTCCGCTGTGGAAATCATTCCGGGCCATCGTGATCACCGTTCCGGGGATCGCGATAAACTGATCACGATCACACCGGAATCCTGATCACGATCGTCCGGAACGGTGATCACGATCAGCCCGGAACCGCGATCACGATCGCCCGGAATCGGTGATCACCATCGTCCGGAATCCCCACGCAGCGTAACCTATCGTATTCTGGATTGCTTTTTGCGACCCTTTTGTTCATCAGAGGCTCGGCACTTTGACCAGGACGAACATGAGACTAACAGTGTTAACGTCGAATGTATAGATCACAACCACAGTCGGTATCTTGAATTCGTGGTTTCCATCCTGCTTGAATATCCAATGCATTTCGTCAAGCAATTCTCCATCATCAGGCGCGTGTGCCAGTCTCCATTTTAATGCTTCAAAGGCGTCACGCAATCGCGGATAAATCGCTTGTTCTTTGTCAATGATTTCACTGACGATGTTGGACTCAATGACGGTGCGCACTGAGACAGTCAGCCATTTGTAGATTCGAGCTTAGATTGTGCCCATTCGCGATCTTCGGGGGTGATTAGTCCCTTGTTGGAAAAGATCGTGTAATACGGAAGTTCTTCGCCATCCTTCGCGAACTTCCAAACATCGTCATGGGAACGCTCGCTTATAGAGCTTGCTGTGTGTTCATCGCAAACGAAGTCGATCATGCTATCAACGATTCTCTTTTCTTCCGGTGGGAGAAAATCGTCCCGCACGTCTTTGTAGACCACAAAGCTCTTCTTGGGGCGTCCGAAGTACATCTTCTCTTCGATTTTCAGCGCGCCTTCGTTCTCTAGTTCTTTCAGTACAGGAACGATCTGATGGGGGACCGGACCGAATTGACGCTTCACGTATCTGGCGTCAGTAAGAGATTCACCGAGCCTGTAGAACGAGACAAAATCCGAAAGCCACAATATCTTATTGAGCTTAACGTAGCCGAGGCTGGACGGATTGTCTTTTCGCCGAAAGCAGATGTAATGAACGAGTTTTTTGAACTTCTGTCGATCAAACATAGCTTCCCCCTCACGACAAAGTATATCTGTATACCCGGCAAATGCCAGCCACAATTTAGGCCGAAAGTCAAGAATTGGGCCGCTGTGGAAAATGTGCAAAGCGTGCAAAACTGGAGTTGCCCTGTCACGGCGAACTCCACTCTATCACAGTTTGGTTAGCCTAGTATATTGGCACCTCTACAAAAGAGTGCGCACGCGCATGAAAACAGGGGAGTTAGTTTTCGCTCTTGTGCGGAAGAGCGCGGAAAGAGTCCGGAACGTGCTGAAAATGCTTGGGTTAGTTTTCGCTCTTGCGGCGAAGGGCGCGGAATGAATGAAAATAAGTGGCTTGGATAATTTGCGCCCGCAAAAGAGTGCGCAATGTGCTGAAAATAAAGGGGCGGTTTTGGGAGTTTTGGCGAAGGTTGCTGCTGATTCGGGCTGGAACGGCGAAAGTGACCAGGCGGGAGGAGGCTGCCGCGCCTTGCGGTGCGCAATCTTTGGCCGCGAACATGGACCATTATAACGTCCGCGTCAATGTCGCCTTGTAGTTAGGCGGGCACAGCCCTTACAAGCGAGAAGATCTCTGCTGTCCGTAGTAGCGTTTCAGTCCCCTCGGCATGGACACGTCAGACTAAGAGACCCGCTCTCGCTTGCGGCGAGAACGGGCAACCGCGCAAAGCGGCAACCGGGAATAGTGCCGGTAGACCCGGTCCGGTGAGATGAGATCATTCAGCCGGGACAAAGGCGAAAAACGAAAAACCCTGCCCCCAAAAACCGGGGACAGGGCACCCGTAACACCTTCTCGTCGGTAAAGGTTCGGCCAACCGCCTGAAGCTCCGACCCCCTAAGAGAGTGATTGCAAGGCTGGCGGCGCGAAATACCGCTTTCCGCGCTGCGGAGGAACAGCCCTAGTCTGGCGAGGGCTCGCCGGCGTTGCGATTCCCGCG
>CAWHTN010000011.1:0-87400 GCA_963832265.1 uncultured Acidobacteriota bacterium | reverse complement strand
GGGTTTTAGTCCTTGCAAGGACCAACCCCCGCAGGCTGAAGCCTGTGCCACTTCAATGCGGCGGCCCGTCATAGGGCTGCACGATCGAATCGTCCTCATCCGGCTCGTAGAGCCACACATCCCGGTTTCGAAAATAATTTAGAAGCGGCCCGAGATCCATTCCGGGGATTTCGCGCGCCCAAACTGTTTTCGAATGATCGATGTCAGCCTCGTTGTAAACGTACTCCTCGCCGGAATTGTGATCTTTCGAATAGCGGACCAGAACGAGGTGTTCGCCGGGGAGAGCCGCGAGCTGCTTTTCGACCGGCTTTCGAAAGGGTTCGTTCAGGTCATCCACGTAGGGAAAAGCATCCGCGTAAAGATTCCTTTGCATCTCGCAAAGTTGCAGCACGATCGCAAGGACCAGCAGAAGTTCGCAGCCTGCGCTCAGAACTGCCCGCCACGGCGCCACAGGCCGCTTGGCGAGCGAGAAACCCACGCGCAATAGCACCAAGACCAGCAGCGGGACGGCGAGCGCTAATAGGCTGTGGCGATGCGACCATTCGAACAAAGCGCTCGGCTGGGAAATGACGGACTTCGCGAAATAGATGGGTCCAATGAGCAAACTGAAAAGAACGATGAGCCGCGTCAAGGCAACGCCAACAGCCCTGCCAAAGATGCGCAACCGCCGCAGGACGCGCATGCATTGCATCATCAGGACAAAAACAGTGGCCATGAGCGGCGCGGCATAGTGCGCGTGGTAATACACGATGACCCAGAGGCCGACGGCCGAGAGAGCGGCCTGAACGAGCAGCAATCGATTCCGCGGATCTTTCAACACCCACGGCAGAGCGAGAAAAGGGATCGACAGCGCAGGGCCCAGGAAAAATTCCCAGAAATCCGTGGACTTGTACCACCACTGTCCTTTGGCCGCGTCCCAGCTTGGCTGGTACAAGCTCGGCAGAAAATTGTGGTAGAAGTCGTCGAATTGCGGATTGGCATAGGAGATGGGCGGCTTGTCATGCTGCCACAAGAAAACAGCAGTAGTGATTTCCCGCTGCTCGATGAAGTGAGGGAAAACAGCGGGGCTTCCCGTCACGCGCCAGTTGTAATATCCGATGAATCCCGCGGTGCAGGCGAGGATTGCGGCGATGGGCAAAAGAATGCGCCTCATCGCAGCGCCTCGCGTCGGACCGTTCAGCCGCAGCGCCCACCAAAGTAGCGCCGCGCCAAACGGAATGAAAAAAATAGCGCCTTCGACGGGCCGGCTGACCGCAAGAATGCCTGCTCCCAAACCAAAAATGATCGCGTCGCGCGGGCGCTGTTGATCCCAGATTCGGGGCAACGCTCCCAAGACCAGGGCAGCTCCGGTCGCCGCCACCGCTCCACCCCAATAGCTGTTCATCCAGTAGCTGAACACACCGAAGCGCATCCAAACCAGGACGCCGCCGAGCAGCGCCCATTCCGGCGGGACCCAGCCTTGCAGCATCCAGGTGAACGCCATGCACATGGCGGCAACGCTCAGCACTACGCCGATCCACGGCTGGCCAAGCAATTTTCCGATGGCCAGCACCATTCCTTGCGCCGGGGGGTACATCGACGCGTACGTCGGATGCTGAATCACGTGAAAGGTATCGAAAAAAATCCAGAGCGGATGCGGCGGATTCGCCAGGCGCCCGTGAGCGAATGTATCGCCGGCCAGCAAGTAGCTGAACTCGTCGTGAACTTTGGGCTGCGGCACGGGCAGCCACGGCAAGAGCACCACTCGCGCGAGGATCGTGACGCCGCCAATGGCCGCTACGGCGATCTGCTTGTTTCGCGCGAACTGGGCGAACCTTCGCTCCATCCGGGCCAGAATCGGCTCACCCAATCCCGGCTTGGGCCAGAGGAGCAGCAAACAGACCGTCAGAATAATCCAGTGTATGGAGTGCACGGAGGCTTCAATCACATTTCACAAGAGATGTACGGCAAATCCGAGTGTGTCTCATCATCAGCAAGGCCTCATGGCTTGAGACATGTCGATCTTTTCACCAAGGAATTCGAGCATATCCTCCCGGTGGAAGAATCCAAAACGGAAATGCCGGAATAGTTGCAGAGGAACTAGGGTCTGGGTGCTGGGATGCGGCGGCTTTACCATAGATTCCAAATTGGCGCTGGAAACAGCGTATCCCGCAAATCCTATTTTACTCACCAAGCACACTCTTCCGTGGCTTGTCTTGCCTGCGTTGGAGGCCCATGTTGGAATAGCATGCAGAGACTCGATCGTACGTTCGCGGCGAAGAGTCTGATTTCAGCAAGGCTTGGCGGCATATTCCGTCCGCTCACCCAAGAATCGACCTCCGACCATGACTCACAAGGGACGAATTCTCGCCGACCGAATCCTCGCTGTCCCCCTGGCGTTTCTATTTAACGGAGCCGCGCGGTTGCTTGGCAGGGTGCTGCGCCGCGATCACTCCGTCACGTCCGAAAATGTGAAGGTCATCGTCGTCGCCAAGTTGATTGGCATGGGAAGCATTTTGCAGTGCGCCCCTCTCTTGAGAGCGCTCAAGCAACGCTACCCGAATGCGAAGCTCGTTTTCGTGACGATGCGATCCAATCGGGAACTTCTGTCGCGGCTCTCGAGCGTAGATGAAATTGTCGTGATGGATGACCGCAGTATGCTGTCGATGGCGGCCACCACGCTTCGGACCATTGCAACCCTTATCCGGCTGCGAGCCGATTTCTACTTCGATCTCGAGGTCTATTCCGGCTTCGCGTCTCTTCTCGCGTTATGGGCCATGACGCGAAATCGATTGGGGTTTTACCGCCACAGTACAGCCTTCAAAAAGGGAATTTATACCCACCTGGTTTATTTCAATACGCGCATGCCGGTGCGGCAGCTCTATCTGCAGCTTGGCCGAGTCGCGGGAATCCCCGCCGGCCAGAGCGAACTCCTGGGACCGATTCTGGTCCATGACCGGGAGCGATCGGAAGTGTCCCGCCTCCTCGCCGAATCTTCAGGATGGCAGCCGGAACAGCCGTACATCGCCGTGAATCCGAACGCGTCGGATTTGCTGCTGGAGCGCCGCTGGCCGACCGAGAGTGTGCTTGAGGCCATCAGCCGTTTAGTTTCGTTGGGCAATCAAGTCGTGCTGATCGGAGCTCCTAACGAAGCTGGATACGTAAAAAGCCTTTTTGACAAGCTGGCGCCTGAAGTTCAAGTTCACGTGCTCAATACGGCCGGACGGCTGAAACTTGGCGAACTTCTTGCGCTCCTACAGGGCGCGGCGTGCGTCCTCACAAACGATACAGGTCCGATGCACATGGCAATTGCCCTGGAACGGCCGACGGTTTGCCTGTTCGGGCCCGCGAACCCCGAACATTACGGGCAGGACTTGCCCTACGTCGATATTTTCTACGCGCAGGTATTTTGCAGCCCCTGTTTGTACGAGGCGGACGAACCTCCGTGCAACGGGAATAATGTCTGCATGCAGCGAATCAAGCCGGAAGCCGTGGTCGAAGCCGTGCAATACCTCGCGCATACAGGTCATCCAAGACGAAAAAGACAACGCGAACCGTTTTTGAATAGCTTGCCGGTCTTGGCGGAATCGCCGGACGGCAGGCTGCTGGGAGTTGTAGAGCGCGCGTCGATGGGGCGCGCCAAGGAGTCCGATGAACGTGAGTTTCACGACGGAAATGGTAGCGGATCTTCCGAAGACGTTGAAGTCTCCGCAGGCAAGTAGCGCGAGCGGCGAGGATTCGGGCGAAAAAGGAATTTGGATCGCGCGAGCCGTCATCGTCGGCGTCGCCGCGGCGCTGGCCTGGTACACCTGGGGCCATTGGGGAGATTTTCAGATCGACAACGGAAGGGAACTCTACGTTCCCGCGGAAATACTGAAGGGGAAGTTGCTGTTCCGCGACCTTTGGTACATGTACGGGCCGCTGGCGCCGTATGTGAAAGCGTTGCTGTTCCGGATCTTCGGCGTTCAGTTGACGGTGCTCTATGTTTTCGGATTGGCGCTGACGATCGGAACCGCCCTGGTTACATTTGAAATCGCACGCCGCTTTCGTATGGGGATCGTGGGCAGCACGGTGCCGTCGCTCTTTTTTCTATTCGAGGCGTTTTATCCGTCGATCCGCAATTTTGTCTTCCCGTATAGTTACGCGGCCTCGTTAGCGGCGTTTCTCGGATTGGCCTGCCTGTATTTTGTATTGCGCCACGCTTCCAGCATGCGCGTGTTGGATCTTGGCCTGGCGGCTTTGTTGGGAAGCCTGGTCATTCTGACCAAGCAGGAATTCGGCGTTGCCTGTCTCGCCCTGTTGGGTTTCCAAGTCGCAGCCTGCTATTGGATGCGCCGTTCCTCTTCCGATCTTCTCCGGAATATCGCGGTGTGTTTTGCGGGATTGCTGCCTGCCGTGGCAGGCTATGGCTGGTTCGTCTGGAAATTGTCCGCACGGCTGATCTTTTTTGAGAATTGGATTTCAACGCCGGGAACGTATTTCATGCGCACGTTTGGGAAGATAACCATCCCGGCGCAGGGCCTCCGCTTTATTCCATCCGAATTGCTGGTCTGCACGGAGTACACACTGCTGGCCGTAGCCGAATGGGCTTTGCTCGCGACTTTTGCCGTTTATGCGATCAAAAAACTGGACCTCCGCTCACATTGGTCCATGGCGGCAGTAGTGACCGCGTCTCTCACTCCTTTGTGGATCAGCACGGTCGCTTTCCTGAGGGTGTATCCGATGGGAATCGCGAAGGCAGCCAAGGAATGGACGGCTGTGCTCATCCCCGCGACCGAATCCATTTTCCCCCATGGTCTATTTTTTCTGGTCGTATTTTTCACCGGGTATGCTCTCTGGAAATTCGTTCGGGAGCCGCGGGACGAGATGGCCCTTCAAGAAGCCGCGCTGGGAATCTATGCGGGCTTGGTCGCTTTGCGCGTGATGATGCTGCTTCGGGCCACGCTCTACCAATGCACTGTTTTTTTTAACGGCGCGGCGTTTATTGTATTTGCGATACTGCTGTATAGAATTATTCGCTGGGCGTGCCGTACCTTGGACGCCAAGCGCGCTGATTTTGTGGTTGGGACCATGTTCGCCGCCGAAACCGCCTTGCTGTTTCTGCTGCTTTTTCCCAGGCCGGAAATGCTGACCACGCGGCTTACCACGGATCAGGGAAGCTTTTATACCCGGCCGGACGTGGCCGTTCTTTTTCCACAGATCGTTTCCTTCATGAAGACGCACACGAGAAACGGAAAAGACATTCTGGTTTTGCCGGAACCCCCCAGCCTGTACGTTTATGCCGGGATGGACGCTCCGAGCCGGATGTATGCGCTCGTGCCGGGATACGTGGCGCCGGAACAGGAGCAGCAGTACATCGACGAATTGGCCTCGAACCACGTGCGCTACGTTCTGATCTCGAATCGAATCGTGGTGGAATACCACGTAACCGGCTTTGCGAACGGCGGCTACAATGTGCCGATCTATAATTGGATTATGGCCAATTACGTAAAAGTCGGACAGTTTGGCCCCTTGCCCGACGCGGATTATCCTCCCTACACCATGTGGATCTATGCGCGGAAAGATCTGGCGCAGGAGAATTTAGCCGGGACTCTGGTGGGCTCAATCCATTGACGGGAAAGGTTGGCGCGCGGGTGGTTTCTTGTGGCAATCATGATGAAATTCAGGCTATACTCAACGATTGTGTTTGCAGTGCCGACCCCGCCTGAGTGGGTCTGCCGGGAATCTAAGCCATGAGTCGAGTCATTGAAAAATTTCAGGAAGCACAAGTGCGCAAGGACTTCCCCGCGTTGCGGCCGGGCGACACCGTGCGCGTCCACGTCCGGTTGAAGGAAGGCGAAGGCGACAAGGAACGCATCCAGCCGTTCGAGGGAGTGATCATCAAAAAGCGCGGGAAATCGACGGGCGCAAGCTTCACCGTGCGGCGCGTGAGCTTTGGAGTCGGGATCGAACGCATTTTCCCGGCCAACTCGCCGTCGATCAGTTTGATCGAGGTGTTGCGCCAGGGCCGGGTTCGCCGCGCCAAGTTGTATTATCTGCGCGGGCTGAAGGGCAAGGCAGCGCGATTGCAGCGCGTCGAGCGTGTGGAAGCGCCGGAACCTGTGGCGACTGAAAAAGAATCCTAGAAATTCAAATCGAGCATTTGTTTTGTGCGAAGCCCGGGGAAACTTTCCCCGGGCTTTTTGCTTTTCCTGGCGGACAGCGCCTGCGCGTCTTCCTTCTGCCGTCCGCGCAATCGGCCGTAGGGGCACGGCATGCCGTGCCCCTACGGCCGACCCATGGAATGGCAGCTTCAATAGCCGCGCAACCGATTCAAGACGTGGCCGTGTTGCTTGTGAAAAAGACGGGTCAATCTGCGGCTCATCTTAAATTCCGGCGTGGTAAAATCCGCGGCGATGCGCAAGCAATGCTCCTCCCGATTCGAGCGCCAAGCGCGCAAGTGCGGCTGGCAAAGAATCGCCGGGCTTGACGAAGTGGGGCGCGGATCTCTTTTCGGCCAGGTCGTTGCCGCGGCCGTCATCCTGGATCCCAAGCGGCGCATCGTCGGCCTCGACGACTCCAAGAAATTGCCCGCCGAGCGCCGCGAAGTGCTGGCGATGCGAATTCGCGAACACGCTCTGGCCTGGGCAATCGCGGAAGTCGATGCCAGCCGCATCGACGCCTGGAATATTTATCAGGCCAGCCGCCAGGCCATGGCCGAAGCCCTGCGGCAGTTGAAAATCTCGCCCGATTATTTGCTCCTCGACGCCATGCAGCTGGATGTGCTGATCGAGCAGAAATCGCTCATTCACGGGGATGCGTTATCGATTTCGATTGCGGCCGCCTCGATCATCGCCAAGGTGGAACGCGACCGGCTCATGGTCGAGTGGGACGTGATTTACCCGCATTACGGGCTTGCGAGTCATAAAGGTTACGCCACGCCCGAACATCTGGCCGCCCTGCGCGCGCACGGGCCGACGCCGCATCATCGATTTTCCTTTGCCCCGGTGCGCGAGGCCACTTGCTGGGCCGCGGGCGCGACACAGGTAGCTTTGCCGCTGGGCCGTGATTCGTGAGCCGTGTCCCGTGAACTCGTGAACCACAACCCATGAAGCCACAGGCTTCATCGGCGCGCTCGCCCCAGGAAAGGTTTTCACCGGTCACCACGTCACTTGCCGCCCGCCACCAAGCCAGACGATTCTGCCCTTACGGGTCACGAATCACGGGTCCCGATTCACGCTCTTAACTGCCACGTACGCTTTTGAATGCGTCGCGTTGACTTCGGATTTTGCCGCGTGCTAGCGTGAAATCTAAGCCTGCGGGGATCGCTCTATGGCGATCCGGCCGAACCAGGCTGTTTACTGCGCCGCGGTGTGCCGGCCCGGAGAGGCCGGAAAGAAAGCGGCAGCGAATCGACCATTGTCCGACTTCAACTTTTCCAGCCGGGACAATGGAATGAGCAACTGAAGATGGCTTATAACAAGACCAAGCACCTCAACGCGGCGGCGAAGTATCTTCAACAAGGGAAGATGCCGCAGGCCATCCTCGAATACCAACAAATTATCAAGAATGAGCCCAAGGATCAGGTCACCCTGATGACCTTGGGAGATCTTTTCGTCCGGCAAGGGGAGACCTTCCAGGCCCTGGAATATTTTGAACGCCTGGCCAAGATTTTTCTGAACGACGGCTTCACCACCAAAGCCATCGCCATCTACAAGAAAGTCGCCAAGCTTGCTCCCGAGGAAAGCCGCCCGCTGGAACGGCTGGCGGAACTTTACGTACAGCAGGGAGTCTTGAGCGAGGCGCGGCCCCTCTATTTGCAGCTCGCCGAAATGCAACTGAAGGCGGGGCGCCAGCCGCAAGCCGCGCTGCTCTTGCGCAAGCTGCTGGAAGCCGAGCCCGACAACCTGCGCATACAAATACGCCTGGCGGAACTGCACCTTTCCATGGGTCAGCAGAAAGAATCCATTGAAATGTTCCACGGCGCCATGCAGAAGATTCTGGAGCAAGGAGACCACGCCGAAGCCATTCGCCTGGCCGACCGCATCCTGCAACTGGATCCAGCGCACCAGGCCACGTTTGTATTAAAGGTGCGTGCGTTGACCGCTTCGGGTAAGGCCGCGGAAGCGGGAAAACTCCTGGAAACTCTTCCGGATCGCGACAGCGGCGGCGAAACGACGACGATGCTGCTGGGCATGTATATGGAAAGCGGCCAGCCAGTCAAGGCGGCCGCGCTCGCTGAAAAAGTGTACGCGCGAGATCCGAAACAGTATGGAGTGGTGCACCGAGTTGCGGGCTCGTTGTTGGAAGCCGGGGATTTGGATCGCGCGCATGCCATGCTCGCTCTTATCCGCGACACGATGATCGACTCGGGCGAGCACGAAGCCTTGGCGCAAACACTCTCGCGTCTCGCGGAACGCAAGCCGGGGCAGCTCGAGCCGCTCGAGTGGCTGGTGGATCTTTACGGCCGGGCCAGCGATTCGTTCCGGCTGCCGGATGCGCTGGCTCAACTCGCGTACGCCTATGAAACTTCGGGGAAAGATGCCCAGGCGCTCGCCACCTACGAAAAATTGCTGGAACGAACTCCCGAAGATGAAACCACGCGGCGCAAATACATGCGCTTGCGCGCGAAGACGGGGCTGGAACCCATCTCAGGAGAAATTTCACCGGCCGTAAAATTGGCGCCCACGGAAGAGGCGGTCAGGCCGGCGGCGCCAGCGTCTTCCGAACCGGCGCTCGAGGAAGAAACGCAGCGATACGTCACGCAGGCTTTGACCGATGTCGATTTGTTTTCCAGCTATGGCTTGACGCAAAAAGCGATTGATCTCCTGGAAGCCGTCCTGGAGCGCGCGCCGCGCCACACTCCTATCCTCGAACGCCTGCTCGATCTGTCCGTCGGTTCCGGCAATGACGCCCGCACCGCGGAACTCGCCGCGGTTCTTGAGGAAATTGCCATCGAGCGGAACGACCGCCCGGGCACGGAGCGATTTGCCGAACTCCGCCGCCGCTTTCAGCGCGCCGCTGGGCTCGTCCCTGCGGATGAACAGCCAAAGGCCGCGCCGCCCGCGTCCGCCGCTCCGCCGGAATTTGCTGTTCCCATCATTCAGGCGGAACTCGACGAACCGGTTGCGGCAGCGCCGCCGCCACCGCCGCCACAAGCGCCACCACAAGCGCCGCCACAAGCGCCGCCGGTGGAACCCATGGCCATTCCCATGCCCGTGGAATCGGTGGTGCACGAGGTTGACTTGTCGGATGAGTGGGCGGCGCTGTCCCAGCAACTCGAAACCGCCATGCAGGAGGAGACGCCCACAGCCGTCCCGGAAACCGCGCAGCAGCAACGCGGCGTCCAGGTCCCCGCGCCTGTATTGATTCCCGCGGAGGCGGCGCAATCGCAGGACGAAGCGATTGCTGAGGCGCCGGCCTTCGACCTGGAACTCCAATCCATGGCGCCCGTGGAAATTGCAGAGAGCGATACCCAGGCGGCGGACTCGCTCATCGCGGACCTCGTCGGGGATTTGGATTCCATTACATCGGCGCTAGGAATACCAGCCGGGTCCGTCCCCGCCCACCCGGTTCAAGCTTCCGCCCCGCCTCCCGCGGCTGCGACGCCCCCTGCGGCTGCGAAGCCGCCTGCACCAGCGAAGCCGCCTGCCGCTGTAAAGCCGCCTGAGGCTGTAAAACCGCCTGCAGCTCACGCCACCTCCGGGAACGGCACTCCCGCGGCGGAAACTGGGGGATCGCTCAGCGGTCCGTTGGGCGACCTGTTTGAAGAATTCCGTTCCGAGCTCGGTGAAACCAAGGAAGACGAGGATCTCGAGACCCACTACAATTTGGGAATCGCCTACCGCGAAATGGGCTTGCTGGAAGAAGCCATCAGCGAATTCCAGAAAGTGGCCAGCGCGACCGACAAAGGGCCCGCTTTCCGTTATGCCATGCAATGTAGTACGCTGCTGGGCTTGGCATTCATGGAGAAAGGGCAGCCGGGCATTGCCGCAATCTGGTACGAACGGGCCCTCAAGACGCCGGGACTGGATCAAGAATCGATTCTTGCGTTGCGGTACGATTTGGGAGTCGCCCAGGAATTGGCGGGCGACACGCATGCAGCGTTCACCAGTTTTTCGCAGGTCTACGCAATGAACATCGATTACCGTGATGTGTCCGAGCGGATTGCCCTTCTCGGGAAGGCGCGGTAGACACACCCCGAATGAAATCTTTCCTGCACGTGTTGCTTTGCCTTGATGTTTTTCTGCTCGGAGTGTTGCTCGTACTGGTTCCCTGGATGGGGTATTGGGACCACAATTTTTTCCTCGACAAGTATCCCGGGCTGATTCCGCTCCTCCTTCATCCTTCCGTGCGAGGAGCGGTGACAGGTCTCGGAGCGCTGGATATCATGCTCGCCGCGAACATGCTGCGGGGACGGACGGACTCCGTTGCCACCCGGACGTAAACCCATTTTCTGCTACGTAACCGACGGGCGCGCGTTGGACACTGCGCGCATTCCATCCGATTCTGTGCCGGGTGAGTCGGTCCTGCCTCGCGCGCACTCGCTTCACGACTCCATCCGTCGGGCGGCCGCTGCGGGAGCCGGCTGGATTCAAATTCGGGAGAAGGAACTCGATTCGCGCTCTCTTGTGGAGCTCGCGCGTTTCGCAATTGCCGAAACGCGCGAGAACTCCGTGCGCGTTCTGGTCAACGACCGGCTGGATGTCGCGCTGGCCGCAAATGCCGCGGGTGTTCACCTCGGCGAGAAATCCTTGCCGATAGAAGTCGTAGCAGAGTGGCGCCGCTCCACCCGACGCCTTGATTTTCTGGTTGGCGTTTCCTGCCATTCGCTGGAGTCGGCGCGCGCGGCTGAACGGGGCGGAGCGGACTACATTTTTTTCGGGCCCGTGTTCGCGACGCCGTCCAAGGCGGCATTTGGCGCGCCGCAAGGAACGGAACGCCTGCGCGAAGTTTGCGCGTCGGTTGGAATTCCCGTGCTCGCCATTGGCGGCGTGAACGCGGAAAATGCGCGCGAGTGCATTGCGGCGGGCGCCGCGGGAATCGCGGCGATCCGATTATTTCAGGATGCCGGGAATGAGGCTGAATTGGCTGCCATGTTAAAGGGTTTCTAGCCGCCAGTAGGACGGGCTTCAGCCTGTTGGTTTTGATTTTTTGTGCGGGCAATATTTCGTGCGATTTACGAAAATCGACAGGCTGAAGCCTGTCCTACTACACCCACTCCACGCCCAGATTCTTCAGCTTCTCGCGAAGGCCGTACATGTCCAGGCCCAATTCGCCGGCCTTCAGGCGCTCGCGGTTTTTCGCTTCTTTGGCCAGGCGCGCTTCGCACAGCTTTACGACCTCCGGCGCATCCTGACGCGGGACGACGACGATGCCGTCGACATCTCCCACGATGACGTCGCCGGGATGAACCAGCGCTCCCGCGCAGACGATGTCGATGTTCACGTAGCCCGCCGTTTCCTTCACGGTTCCCTGCGCGGAGATCGCGCGTGAGAAGGCCGGGAACTGCATGGCGGTCAGGTCGGCGACGTCGCGCACGCCCGCGTGAATCACGAGTCCCTTGATCCCGTGCGCCCGGCAGGAAGTCGCCAGCAATTCCCCGAAAAATCCGTCGGTGGAATCGGAGTGCGTCGCCACGACCAGGGCGTCTCCCGGCTTGCACACTTCGATGGCGGCATGAAACATCAGGTTATCGCCGGGATGGCACAGCACGGTCACGGCCGGGCTCGCGATGCGCGCGGCCGGATAAATCGGCCGCATGTAAGGCAGCATCAAGCCCGTGCGGCCCTGCGCTTCGTGCACCGTGGCGGTGCCGAACTCGCCGAGTTTCCGGACCACTTCCGCGTCCGGGCGTTCGATGTTGCGTACGATTCTTGGCTTCATGGGAAAATTCTCCGTAGTTTACTGAACGCGTTTACTGAACGAGCGCGGCCGGATTCGTGACCGTCATCCGTCGAATCTCGTCGACGCTGAATCCGCTATCCAGCATTTTCTGCGCAAACATGGCAAAGCCCTGCGCGACTGGCGGATTGATCGTTTGGCCGAGATCGGTGGAAAGCACGCAGCGTTCCGGGCCCACCACGCGAATGGCTTCGAGCACCGCGTCCCACGGAGCTTTCCCCGTGTGCATGGTGGTGAAACAGTGCTCGATGAAGGCGCCCATTCCCGCGAGCTGTTTCTGTTCGTCCGTGGTCAGGTTTTGCGAGGGGAATTCCGCGTGCGTGACGAGAACTCTTTTCGTCCCCATTTCGCGTGCCGTTTTCACCAGCTCGAAGATTTCGACGCGCCCGAGGTGCCCGGTCGCCAGAATCATGTTGTGCCTGGCGATCAACTCGATACAGCGGCGCGTGACCTCGGAAATTTTCCCATCGGAATCGAGCACCGTGAGCGGCGGCGGAGAGATCCCCGTTGCCGCGAGTTCCCTCTGAATTTTTGCCCAGAAAGGCAGCTTCACATTGGGCCCGTCAAGACGTCCCGCGGTTTCATTCTTGGCGTCCACGGTCGGAAACCATACGATCTTGCAGCCCGAGCGCCCGGCCAGCTCCAGCGCCACGGGATTCAGGCCGCCCACGGAATGATTCAGCGTGATGGCCCCGTACGCGGCAATGCCCGGCACCGCTTTCGTGACGACTTTGGCGCGTTCGGCCGTTGGAAAATAATGCGACTTGAGGACGAACCCCTTCAGTCCGCGCGCCAGAAATTCCTTCGCCAGGTCCAGGTCGTCGATGCGCCGCTCGATGACATCGGGCGCGACGTGCACCTGCAAGTCGTACGCGCCCTGGAGGCATTTCCAAGCCGCGTCGGAAACCGGTGTGGCCTTCGCTCCGGCAGCACCTTCACCGGTGCTTGGCGATGTTGCCGTCATATCGTGTTTTCCTTTCCAATCCGATCTTCTGCCCGGCGGGCTCGGAAGACGAAGCGAGTCCTCGCCGCGTAAAAATGGCGTATCCGTTCGAGATGGATCCCAAAATTCTGGAACCACCCGGAAAAAGTAGCAGGCAAGGAATATACCCCATCGCTGGGACGTTTCACTAGGGGGTGCGGCGGATTTGAGTAGCACAGGCTTCAGCCTGTGGGGGTTAGTCCTTGCAAGATCAAAACCCCACAGGCTGAAGCCTGTGCTACTCAACCCGCGGGACTAGTGGCAGCTCTGATCGTCAGCAAACACTCCGCTGACAAGCATGGAATTCAAAAACCGGCTGCAATCGGAAATCTTTGCCAGGCCTTGATCGGTCTGCATGGTGTCGGGGCGCACCGTGTTTGTAGCATTCAGGGACTGGCGCGTCGTCACGACGTCATTGGCCCATCGGGAGAGGTTTGAAAATTCGTTTTGGAGGAGTTGCATGGCGTCCTGGTCTGCGGCCGTTGATGCAGCCACTCCTACCTGCCCCAGGTTTGCCTGCACGCGATCGTGATAGTCCTGTGGCCAGGTTCCCGAAACCGGCACGCCGTAGGTGAGGATCGCGCCGACCGCTCCTCTCCACTCGCGCATCTCCGCCAGTTCGGCGATGGCCAGACTCGCAAAATTCCTGGACAAGCCTGGCGGAGGAGCCTGTGGCGCCGGCGCGATGCCGGCGCTGGGTGCCGCTGTCGTACCCGATTCTGGAAAGGTAAGCACGACTCGATTGGCCTCGAGGGTGACGGAGCCGTTCATGAACTGGGCGACGGTTTCAACGTCGACGTAGGCGTGGCCGCGCATCTGGACGACCATCCCCGCGGACTTTCCGTTTACGATCAATGCGCGGTCGGGCGTGTTCTGCGCCCACAGAATTCCCGCGAACAACAAGACGCATCCGAATGATAAGAAATAGTAGATTCCTCTGCGATTTCTCATGATGTCCCCACTTCAATGCGTATCGGGCTGCGGCCTGGCGCCAATACTAGGTTACAGCGTTCGTGGCCCGGCTTCTAGTGGGAGTTCAATGTAGGACTGGTACGCCGCCTGTAACACAGCCACTCCTGGCTGTGCGGTTTTGTTGGCCTCACCCTCAAATCATCGGTGCACGGCGATGGCAAACCCCACACAGCCAAGAGTGGCTGTGCTACTTGAAAATGCATCGTCGTCAGATTTTGCGCAAGCCGGCGGCTTCGTAGCGTGTCACGGGCGGCGGGAGTTCGCGGCTCACGACCACGTCGACGATCGCGGGCTTTCCCGATTCCTCCGCGCGCCGCAAAGCGGGAATGAACTCGGCGGCGGACGTGACGCGTTCGCCGTGCGCGCCAAACGCTTTGGCCACGTCGCCAAACTTCACGTCGAGAAACTCGCTGGCCTCCGGGCAAATCTCTTCGTGCACGTATTTCTGTACGTGATATTCAAACGCGAGCGAACAGTTGTTCATCACAATCGTCACGGTCGGAAGTTTCAGGCGCAGCGCGGTTTCGAGATCGGGAAGGTGGTAGCCGAGGCCGCCGTCGCCGGTGAGGGCGAAGACGCGACGCTTTGGTCCCACCGCGAGCTTCGCGCCGAATGCCGCGGGGAACGCCCAGCCGAGAGAGCCCGCCGCGCGCAGCGTGTTGCGTCCCGCTTTCTTTTGCTGCAGCACGGTCACGGCCCACGCCGCCATGTAGCCCGTGTCCGCCACGAGCATGTCGTCGCCGCCGACGTGCTGATCGATGAGGCGCATGATGTGATAGGGATTGAGTTTTCCTTCATGCATGGATTCGCGCGAGACGCGCTCGAGATCTTGCTGCCACGCGGCGACCGAGCCTTGCACTTGCTTCGTCCAGGCGGCCCATTTGCTTCCGTTCACGCGCGCCGCGAGCGCCGCCTCGCGCAACATTTTCAGCGCTTCGCGCGAATCCGCGACGATGGACAACTCCTCGCGGTACGTTCGGCCGAGCGAATTCGGATCGAGATCGATGTGCACGATGCGCGTGCCTTTGCCGGGGTACTGAAATACGTTGGTACCCATCGAGCTCAATTTTGTGCCGATCGCGAGGCAGAAATCCGCGCCGGCGAGCGTGTCGTTCGCGACCTTGCGCGAATAGCGGCCGCACACGCCGACGGCCAGCGCGTGCGTGTCGGCGATGCTGCCTTTGCCCGCCATCGTGGTCACCACGGGAATGTTCAGCGCCTCGGCGAGCGCGGTCAGCTCTTGCCACGCTTCGGAGAGAATCACGCCGCCGCCGGCGATCAGCACTGGTTTTTCGGCGGTGGCAAGCAGAGCGATCGCGCGCTCCACGTCCTGCGCGACGGGCGCGACTCTCAGCGCGGGAGTGCGAAGAAACGCGGGCTCGGCATAAATTTCCTGCGGAATCGTCAGCTTCTTGCCGAACCAATCGGCGGGGATGCCGAGATACGAGGGGCCGGGCACGCCGCTCACGGACGCGCGCACGGCCGTGCGCAACACGTCGGCAATGCGCTCGGGCTGCGGCAGGTCGCCCGCCCACTTCGTGATCGCGGGGAACATCGAAGTCTGCTCGAGTTCCTGATACTCGTAGCGGTAGCGCGTCTTCGTGGTGGTCGTGCCGCTGATGGCGATGAGCGGGCTCGACGCCCAGAACGCGTCGATGATCGACGCGGGCAGATACGTCGCGCCGGGCCCGAACTGCACGATGCCGAACGTGGGCTTGCCGGTGACGCGCGCGTAAGCGTCCGCCATTGCCAGGGCGGAGCGCTCGCTGCGCCCCAGGACCACGCGCACGCCTTCGTGATTCTGCATTTCGATCAGCGGATCCTGCGGCGCGCCTGTCAGCGTGAAGACGTACTCGGCGCCGTAGGCGCGCACAAGTTTCGCCAGCGCCTGCGATACCGTCAGTGTGGTTGCGGAATCTCCCGCGGGTGTGCTCGTCACAATTTTGTCCTTTTGGATTTCATAATTTTCTGTCCTGGTTTGCGGAGGTCGGAGCTTCAGCTCCGACATTCCAGTCCGCATAGTCACGGGCTTCAGCCCCTGAAGCTTCAGGGCCTAAAGGCCCCGTTTCTGCGTCTTTGGTCGTCCGACCTAAAGGTCGGACCTCCTAAAATTTAATTTCGTGCAATGTGAGTCAGACACGGGTTACGAATCACCAGTCACCGAGCACCAGTCACTATTTAATCGCCAAAGGATTCACGGGCGAAGCGACCGCGCCCGTCACCGGCAATGCCGGCGCCACGAACAGAAACTCGTAACGCTTGTCCTCCGCGCACTCCCTCGCGAGTTCTCCGAGATCGAAAATTTCGCCCACCGTGAGGCCCATGACGGGGATGGAAATCCAGTGCCAGGGCTGATTGGCCTCGTCCGTCTCGTTGGGACGCACTTCGGCGCCCCAGGTATCGGTGGCGATGGCCGCGACTTGCTTCGCGTGCAGCCAGTCCAGCGTTTCAAACGCGAGGCCCGGAGCGTCGCCGCCCGAATAGCCGTCCCACGTGTTCGCGGCGAGCATCGCTTCCATCTGCCCCGTGCGCACCAGCAAAAAATCGCCGCGCCGCACTTCGACGCCAAAATGTTTTTCGGCTTGGCCCAGCATTTCGTTGGTGATCGCGAAGGCGTCGGGCAGGCGATCCATTCCGAGCATGCGCGGAATATCGAGCAGCACGCCGCGCCCCACCATGCGGTCCTTGGTTTTCTCGATGCCGCATTTCTGCGCGCCCGCCGAAGTCACCGTGCGGCAGTCGTACCCGTTCCACATGTGATTGCCGTAAAAAATGTGGCCGAGCCCGTCCCACTGCGTCCCGCATTGCGTGGGCATCATGATCACGTCGTCCGCGCTGCGAATTTTTCTGCTGTCGAGCACGCCCGAATACGCGTCGGTCCCCGTCCGCATCATCAGGTGCACGGGATTGAACCGCCCGAGCGCCGGATATTTCGTCTTCCCGCCCTGCGGCCCGCGATGGTCGTACGGCAGCGCCAGCGAAATCACTTTGCCTTTTTGCACCAGCCGCGTCGCCGCGACAATGTCTTCCGGCCGCGTGTAGTTGAGCGTGCCAACTTCGTCGTCCGCGCCCCAGCGCCCCCAATTTTTCAGCCGCTCCGCCGCCGCGCGAATGTCGTCCATCGTCAGCTTGCGCGCCGATGCTCCCGTTTCCGCCATCCGTCCTCCAAAGTTCTGGTTCGCTGTTGCGGGAAAGTTTGAACCGATTCTCGCAGCCCGCCATTGTACTGGAATCGGGTACGACGCGTCCGCCGTTTTTGTCATTCAGCCTAGCAGATTGCGGAACTTGGCGGACAGGTAGCGCAGGCTTCAGTCTGTGGGTTTCCAGGCCTTGATCTTGGCTAGCGCGCACAGGGCGGGATCGAATGACCTCACAGACTGAAGTCTGATGCTACTTTTCCGGCAACGCAAACACATACAGCGCATTGCCGGTCGTCGGGTAGTGGACGTCAGGCAGGATCGTGCGCGGGACATTGCGCGGGCTGCCGCCGCCGAGGCCTGTGGTTACGGCGACGTATTGTTTGCCGCCGACGCTGAACGTTACGGGGAAACCTTGCACCGATGTGCCGAGGCGAGTTTGCCACAGCATTTTGCCGGTGTTGACGTCGACGGCGCGGAAGACGCGGTTGAGGTCGCCGACGAAGGCGATGCCGCCGGCGGTCGATAGCACGGCGGTGAGGAACGACGGACGCTGCTGCACGTTCCACACTTCCTTCATCGTCTTCACGTCGAAGGCGGCGAGGCGGCCGACGTTGCCGTCGGTGCCGGGCATTTCGTAAAACAGGCGGTCGCCCATGGTGCCGCCCGAGCCTTCGACGAACTCGACTTTGCGGCCGGACATTTCCATGCAGCTCTGGCTGAGCGGGATGATGAGCCGCTCGGTGGCGGGATCGTAGCTCATGGCCTGCCAGTTGTGGCCGCCTTCGGTGCTGGGGCAGACCGGAGTCCACTTGCCGATTTCCTGTTCGAGGATGTCGGGCCGGTAGGCGAGTTTTCCGGTCTTGTCATCCACGTTGAAGATATTTTGAAAAATAGTTTCCTTGGCGCCGAGAAATTCGCCGGTCTTGCGATCGAGTTTCCAGAGAATGCCGTCCTTGCCGATGGTGAAAAGCGTTTTGCGGTCGCCGATATCGACGAGCACGCGCTCGTACACTACATCCATGTCGAGCGTTTCGCCTTGCACGTGCTGGAAATACCAGGCGAGTTTTCCATCGTCGGGCTTCAGGGCGAGCGTGGAGCTTGAATACAGCGCCGAGCCCTTCGTGCCGCGGCTCACCTGCATCCACGGTTTGGCCTGCGCCACGCCCCAGTACGTCAGGTTCAGCTCGGGATCGAAGCTGCCGGTGATCCAGGTTTCCGCGCCGACGCGCAGCATGTTCGGCAGATCGCCCCAGGTGTCGCCGCCGGGCTCGCCCGCGCGAGCGATGGTGTTGAAGCGCCACAAGAGTTTTCCATTTGCTGGATCGAACGCGCTGATGAAGCAGCCCTGATCTTTATCCTGCGCCTTGTAGCGGTCGCATCCATTCTCGCCTTGAACCACCTTGCCGTGAATGATGATCGGCCCGCTCGAGCTGCCGTAGCCCTTGGCGCTGTCGCCGACCATGACGTCCCACACGGTTTTGCCGGTGCGCGCGTCGAGAGCGAAAAGGTGCGCATCCGTCGTCTCCGCGAAAATTTTGTCCTGGTAGATGGCGATGTTGCGCATCGCGCCCGTCCCGCCGGCCTGGCTCTTCGGCGGACGCATGTGGTTTTCCCAGATGAGGTCGCCCGTCCGCGCGTCGAGCGCCTGCATGATGTTGTCGGTGTTGATCAGGTAGATGATGCCGTTGTGGACGAGCGGAGTGGGCTCGTTGGCCGCCACGCTGTCGTTCATGTTCCACGACCACACCAGGCGCAGGTCCTTCACGTTGTCGCGGGTGATTTGCGTGAGCGCGCTGTGGTTCCAGCCCTGGTAACTTCCGCGGACGATCAGCCAGTCGGCGGGATCGGGTTTGAGGAGCATCTCGTCGGTCACTGGAACGTAATTTTTCACTTCGCCCGGGACGATGACTCCGAGAGGAACGTTTCGCGGCGCGGCGGAAGCGCGCGGCGCGGCATCTTCTTCACCGCCTTGCATGGCGGGCGGCGGCGCGCCGCCGTTCGCGACGGCTCCGATCGGCACGATCGTCTGCGCCGTCATTGCTTGCGTGCCGGCAATCGCGCCGTTTGCTTGCAAAATAAATGCGACGAGGTTGGCGGCGTCCTGATCGCTGAGCGAGCCGGGATTGCTGATCGGCATGGTGTTGCGGATGCGAGTGAAGAGGTCGCTCGTCGGGCGGTTGCGCCAGGTGTTCATGAAATTAGCGCCTGAGAGCGGAGGGGCTTCGAAGGTGCCTTTCATGTCCGGCAAGTGGCACGTCGAGCAGGTCGATTGGTAAATGGCGCGCCCGGCGGCGGCTTGCTCGGCGGTGAAGGGGCCGGTCCTTGCGGGTTGCTGAGCGGCCGCCATTGCGATGGAGAAGCCAAGTGCGGCTATCGCAGAGCAAATCACAAATCTACGAACTTTCCGTTCTAGCATTGGTTTCTCCACTGAACTGCGGCTTCCGGGAAAAAAGAATTGAAAACCTCAAAGGTTAAAACCCCCAAAAGATACAGGCCATTCTGTCGTGCCTAAAGGCACGACCCACAAAGCGTAGGAATTTCGTTGAAAACGTTCCTCATCAATCGTCCGTCATTATGGCGTCTTTGTGGGTCGCGGCTTCAGCCGCGACTTTCATGAATCCGAAACGCGAGGGCTTTAGCCCCTGACGCCCTACCGAGTTTTGAGGGCTTGCCATGTATGGGATGGCTTCCATTCACATCACTTCAAAAGCCAGCCCCACAGATTGCCGTCGGGCGCGCGCTCGGATTGAATTTGCAGGTACAAGCGGCCGTTGCGGAGATCGGCAATCTGATCCGGCGTCAGCTCAATCGTTCCGCTGACTGACCCCTTCTCCGCCTTCGTCACGATTAAATTTAAATCGACAATCGCCGGGCCGGGAATACCCTTGGGGCCGCGGTGAATCTGCACCGTGGTGGCGGGCGAGCGCAGTCCTTCAAATGTTCCTTGAATCGTGAGCTGCTTGCCCTGCAGCGTCGCAGTGAGCGAACCGTAGCCCGCGATCGTAGACATCATCGCGACGCTAATGGGAACTGGCGAAAGGCGCACCTTGAATGATTCCGCGTTCTGCGCGTTTTGGGCGGAAATGACGGACACGAGCGACAACAGCGCTGCGGCCAGGAATGTTGCTGTTGCCGCTGGTCGGCCCCATCGCATTGCCATCGTTTGCCTCATACTGGAAGGCCAATAAAACTGAAAGCTAAAATGAAGCCATATCATCGATTAGCCAGCCATCCAAACTCGAAAGGCCTTCAGGGGCTAAAGAGTCTGTGTGAGAACTCAAAATTGACACGATTTTGTAGCGCCCGCCTTCAGGCGGGCACTTTGGAATCAAGCAGATGCCCGCCTGAAGGCGGGCGCTACATGAACCAAAGCCGAGTTCTCACACAGACTCCAAAGCCCCTGTTTATCAAGTCTCTGAAAGTCGCGGCTGAAGCCGCGACCCACAATGACCATTTACGAGATGACCTAATCTCAAATTTGAAATTTCAAATTTGAGATTTCAGATTTTAATTCGCACAATGCAACCGCGCACCGCGGCGGAAGGACTACGCCCTTCATTCATCTAATCGGACGAATTCGTCAGCCGAATCTACGCGTCAATTCGCCAATGGATTCGGGCGCACCTGAATGTGATTGACCGAGCCGAGCCGGGTTTCCGTGAATTTGGGCATGTACGAGCTGTACGTCGCCCACATTCCGCGGCCCTTCCAACCCGCGTTGGCGTCGTCAATTCGAGCATCCAAACCACGAGTGTAAAACGGCAGCGGGAAAGGAACTCGGAACACACTGAACTTTTCCGTCTTCGGATCGAATATGAACATTGCGTCCGAAGCGGTTCCAGTGACGATGACGGTGTCCTTGCCGAGACCCGACGCGTTGAATTGATCTACCCACAGGAAGTAGGGGAAATCGGTGGTGCCGGTTTCGCTGCCGGTGCCCTTAAATTTTACTCCCGGGTTTTCCCAGAATTTCCACTGGCCGGTCTTGACGTCCAGGCGGCCGAGATGACCGCTGCCCAGCGACACCCAAACATTCCCGTCCGTGCTGAAGTCAATGCCGTGCGGGAAACGTCCCGGAGCAGGCAGCGGGTAATCTTTGAATTTGTTCGTCTTTGGATCAAGCATGTACACCTTGTTCGCTGGGCCAAGAGCTTGCGGAGAGGTTTCCCAAACGGTGCCGTCGACGGGGCTGATCGCCACGCCGTAGCCCGTTCCGGGGATCATCTTCTTGGTGTCCATATCGATGCGCATCCAGGTCTTCTGAGCAGCTAGCTCAGTTCCCTGGATATTGTTGAAATCCAGCTTTTTGGTGTCCATTTCACCCATCGCGTTGCCGCCGCCATCCGTCCAGATGCGGTCTTGCCAATCGAACTGCAAGTGGTGGGTGTTATAGGCAGTGTCAACGGTGACAAATTTATTGGATTTCGTATCGTAGTAGCCGAGTTCCATGTTGTTACCGTTTTTGGACAGAAGATTGAACGCGATATCCTTCGCAGCCGGATCATTGTTATCCGTGGCGTCCAGGGCGATCGTATCCTTGGCCCAGGCTGGATAGAATTTGGCGCCGCCGGCGCGAATCTGCTCGGTCATCCAGACTCTGCCGTTCTGATCCATCATGGGATTGTGGGGACTGTCCATCCACTCCTTGTCCTCTCCCGTGTACGCTTGCTCTTCTTCCGCCCCGTGGTAGTAGTCCTTTGTCAGGGAGAAACCGTGGCTCTTGTCTCGTGGTTCGAGATTGAGCCCTTCGACAGTGTTCTTCACTGGGTCCAGAATCCACAACATGCCTCCGGCGGTTCGATCCCCGCCGTAGACTTTCCCATACGGGTACAACGACGGATTGCGCTTGTCAGTAGAGACTAAATCGTGAATGAAGGAAATTGGGGATCCCCAATCCCATTGGGAGACGACGACATTGCGTTCGATGCCGGTTGGACGCGGCGGAGCGGGGGGAACTTCTCCCGCCGCAATGCGAGCGCCCCAATCGGCAAGAACCTTCTCTACGGTAGCTTTGCCTAGAAAATTGAGTTCTTGATGCATCGCCTTAGCGCGAGAGAAGACAGCATCCCAATCTTCAACCGTGGTATAGCGGCGCGTGGCGACCATGCCGAGTTCATGGCAGTGGTTGCACCCGTTCCTCTGGTCCCCAAGCCATTCTTCCTGGGTCTTGTACCTGGCGGGGAGATCGCTGCCCGTTGGAGGCTGAATCAGCGACGTCCAATAACTGGCGGGATAGATTTTCGCCGCTTCTTGCGGAGTTGCAGCGTTGGCAACCTGCAGCTTTAGCGTCTCGCCGCGGGCCGATTTGACGCGCTCGGAGTCCTTTAACCCGTAGCCGCGCACCCATAGCTCGTAGGCTCCATCCGGCAGGTCCGGAACCAGGAAGCGTCCCTGATCATCGGTGACGACAATCTTGCGGAACGGTACCTGCAACGACTTTGTCTCCGCGATCACCCAGACGCCGGCTTCCGGCTTTGCACCATTGCTGTTCACCACCACCCCGCCAATGCTGCTTTTGTCCACAGTGATTCCGGAAGCGCCTTGCGGGCCCCCGGCAACCGGTCGTGACGTGAAACAAATCAGCGCCACCAGTGACCACATCATCGCGCGTGTCATTCCTCGCATGTCCGTTCCTCCCCTTGCAATCCGCCCTGGGTTCTGGTCTTGGGTCAGGCCGATCTAACCGTACCGGCATTTATATAATGAAGTGGACGAAACTACTAATTCTTTGGTTTCGCGTTTTACAAGAAATGTTCATGACGAAAGGTCAGCTGAATTCGAGGGTTTGGTGGCACAACCTTCAGTCTGTGGGGGTTGGTGCTTGCAGGGACCAAAACCCACAGGCTTAAGCCTGTGCTACTTAATGTCCAACGCGCTGGTGCGGCTGGCTTTGCTCGATCTCATAACGGATCAAGGCGAGGGTGCGATAAACGGCGTGCACGAATTTTCCATATGGCGCGGAGACGAATAAGGCCGCGATGCATGCCAGGTGCAGCACCAGAATGCTTCCCATCGCCGCGGTGGCGCGGAGAATCAGCGTCAGCATTCCCGTCAGCGCCGTGAGGCCGAGCGTGACCAGAAAAACGTAGTCCATGCCGGAAGCGGCTGCGGCCGCGGGCTCGCGATCGCTTTGCAATTTGTAATAGATCAGGCCGCCTGTTCCGATGATGAGCGCCACGCCGCCGACGCCGCCAAAAATCACGGGCGCGCTGGTGAGCGAGTAAGGCGGAAGGATGTGAAAAAAATCCTGGTAAATAAATGCCAGCGACGTGGAAACAAAATCGCTCGTAAGTCCCCAGAACGTGAGCGAGTGATAGACGCGCCGAACGGAAGAGGGCCGCTCGTCCGGATAGAAGCATCCGGGTCCGCCGCCCTTCAGATATCGCAAACCGAGCGCCGCTCCCACTGCCGCGGCCAGCGTTTTCAAACCTCCTCGCTCTTTCAGCGCGCTGCGCGTTTCCGACCAGAAACGCGCGCCGCCGCGCAGCCACACGGCGATTCCGTAAAAAAATAAAATCAGCGCGCCTGCCACCATCGCGAGATATGGCACCACTTCGTAGAACGCGCCGGGACCGAGATGCGCTGCGAACAAATTTTCCGAGGGAATGAAAAGCAGCGCGAGAACGGCGACGAGCGCCGCGAAACCTGCGGCCAGAACAACGGTCACGCTGCGATTTTTGAATGCGCGCCCGAGAAATCGAAGGCCAGCTCCAGCGGCGGTACGTTTCCATGCGCGCCTCCGCCAGAATCTGCGGAATATTGATCGCGAATTCGTGCGGCGGCGTGAACATGCAGGCGTAATAGCAGGCGCGGCAGTCGTGGCACAAATTTGAAAGATAAAAAACGTCGCCCTGCTTGAAGTCGCGGCGCGTCTCAATCGCGCGAAACACGGGACAATATCCCTCGCAGTAACGGCACGCGTTGCAGATGACCAGCTGGCGGCCGGCTTCCTGAATGACGTCAAGCCCTTGCACTCGTCGCCGCCTCTCTGCCCGCCAGTCTGCCGAACACGGAGCCGATCGTCAGGCCGAAACCTCCGAGATAACCCTTGGTGAGAATATTTCCGGACATGATTTCTCCCGCCGCGAAAACATTCTGAAATGCCCGCCCGGTTTGATCGATGACGCGCGCGCATTCGTCCACCTCGACTCCCATGTAGGTGAACGTGATCCCCGGCCGCAGCGGCAGCCCATAGAACGGAGGACGATCGATCGGAATCGCCCAATTGCTCTTCGGCGGAGCGAGGCCGCGCGTGCAGTTGCCGTCCAGCTTTTCCATGCGCAGCTCTGCGTTTCCAGCCGTCGCGCGATTGTATTCCGTGACGGTGTTCACGAAGGTGCCGGGATCGAGGCCAAGCTGGGGAGCGAGCGCTTCGAGCGTATCGGCCTGGTACGGCTTGAACATGGGCGGGAGGAACCGGTCAATCGCTTTTGCGTCCACAATGCCGTAAGCGATTTGTCCCGGCTGGCCGGCAATCAGCGTTCCCCAGATGGCGTAGCGCTTGGGCCAGATTTCCTCGCCTTCGTCGTAAAAGCGCCGCGCGTCCCGGTTTACGACAATGCCAAAAGGGACTACATCGAGCCGCGTCACGATTCCGCCGTCAAATTTCGGCGCGCGCGCGTCGACGGCAATCGCATGGAAACCCTTCGGATCGCCGATCGACTTCGCCCCGTGTTTCAACAGCGCCGCGAGCAACGTGCCGTCATTGTAAGGCGTGCCGCGAATAATAAAATTGTCGGCCGCATCGCCCCAATGCCGCTTCAGCCATTCGATATTCGCTTCGTAGCCGCCGGCCGCAACGACCACGGCGCGCGCGCGGATCAGTTCTCCCCCATTTTCGTTCTTGAGCCGCACCGCCTCGAAGCGATTGTTCTCGATGACG
The DNA here is from genome assembly GCA_963832265.1 of uncultured Acidobacteriota bacterium. Taxonomy (GTDB): domain Bacteria; phylum Acidobacteriota; class Terriglobia; order Acidiferrales; family UBA7541; genus Palsa-360. The sequence goes on along the minus strand of CAWHTN010000011.1, from coordinate 62,562 downwards.
AGGTCTTCCACCAGCGCGTCGTAGCGCACAGCAATTCCCATGCGCGCGGCTTTCAGGTAATACGTATTCAGCAGAGCCTTGCCGCCTCCGAGAAACCAGCGATTCGTCCGCCCCAAATGCAGCGTGCCCGCGAGCGGCTGTTGCCAGTGCACGCCGTGCGCGCTCATCCATCCGGGAAGCGTGCTCGATTCGCGAATGGCCAGTTTGGCGAGATCGAGATTCTCAGGGCCGCCCGTCACGCCAATCAAATCCTGCAGATGCTCCTCTTCGGAGTACGGCCCGGAAAAAAATTGGTCGCCGGCGGCGTGCGAGCAGCGGATATTGCGCGTGTGCCGCGTGTTCCCCCCGCGCGCATGCTCCGGCGAGCGTTCGAGCACGAGCACGCGGCGCCCTGCTTCACGCGCGGCAAGCGCCGCGCACAGCGCTGCGTTCCCGCCTCCCACGACGATGACGTCGTAGTTCTCCGACACGGTTCTCAGCTTGCGGAAAAACTCAAAGTTTTGTCATTCCGAGGCCCGCGGTCGGGGCGAGGAATCTCTCTTTTCCTGCATGTAAACCCGACAGAGATTCCTCACTTCGTTCGGAATGACAAAACAAATTGCCACTTCCGCAGCCGATTCTCCCTGGAAATAAGTTCCTACGATTGAATTAGCTGTGCGCGACCAGGAACAAGCTGCGGAAAAACCCAAACTCTGTCATTCTGAGCGAAGCGAAGAATCTCTCCTTTTTTCTTTTCCTATACTCAAATCGAAGAGAGATTCTTCGCTTCGCTCAGAATGACAGACCAAGGCCTTTTTTCCGCAACCTGTAGGAAGTATACCCCAGCCTAGTGCTCGCCCCTTTGAGGTGGAGGCGTACTGAGGTGATATCATCCCGCCATGAGCGTTCACCCACAGGAGAGCGCGGCAGGGCGGCCCACCCGACAGGAAGAGTTCAACAAATCCCTGGTCGAGCGCGCGTTTCAAGACGTGTTCGCTTCCGACGCGTTCGATGAAGGCGCGATCGCCCGCTACTTCAGTCCCCGGTACGTGCAGAAGACCGACGGGCGCACGCTCGATTTTCCGGGATTCGTCGCTCACGTCCGCGAACTCAAGCGCACGGTCAAGAACGTCAAGATCACGTTCGAGCGCGCCGTCGCGGAGGGCGCGAACGTCGTCAGCATCCACCGCGCCGAAGCCGAGAAGGTCGCGGGCGGCAGAGTCGCCGTCCGCGTATTCGCCCTGTTCGTGATTGACGATGGCAAGATCGTCCTCTGCGACGAACTGACCCGTCTCGAGCAGGGCGCCGCCGAAGACCGCGACTTGGCTTCACGCCTGTAACCACAGGAAGGGGATCTACCGACTAGCCTTCCCACGCGTTGGGCGCGAGAGCCTCGATGTCGCTCATCACTTCGACCACCGCCGGGCGGCCGCTCGAAATGGCGCGGTCCAGAGCGGAGCGCAACTCGCCGGGTTTTGTGACGCGAATTCCCAGCGCGCCCATGCTTTCCGCAATCGTGGCGAAGTTGATTTTCGAGAAATGCCACATCTCGCCCTGCTTCTTCGACGGTTTTCCGCCGTAGGCTTGGCGGAAAATTGTGGTTTCCTGATTCAGGGAATTGTTGTTGTTGACGACCGTTACCGTGGGAATCCCGCAGCGCACCGCGGTTTCCAGTTCCTGCAGGTGATACCAAAAACCGCCGTCGCCCGTGAAGCAGACTACCGGTTTTTTCGGCATCGCGACTTTCGCGCCGAGGGATGCGGGGAAAGCCCAGCCCAGCGATCCGGCCGCGCGAATAAAATCCCACGGCTTCGCAACCCAGAGCTGCTGGGCGCACCACATGCCCGCGTGGCCCGTGTCGCAAACGACGATGGTGTCGCGCGGCAGCCAGTCTCCCAATTCTTTCAGAATCCGTTCCGGGCGCATCGGCTCGGCGTCGGAGTCTCTCAGCGGTTTTACTTCCGCGCGCCATTCTTTCACCGCCGCGCTTGTTTCCTCGACCCATTTGGGGTTGCGCGGAGTTTTGGCCGGGCCGCCAACCGCCTCGTTCAGGGCTTTTAATGCCGTTTTCGCGTCGCCCAGCAGCGAGACGGCGTTCGGATAATTCCTTCCCAAATCGGCGGGATCGATTCCAATCTGGATGACCGGCGTCCCAGCCGGCGGAATTTTCCAGAAATGAGTGACTTGTCCGGCTGTCTGGCTCCCGATGTAGAGAACCAAATCAGCGCGCATCAAGATTTTATTTGTGCAGGAGCGCGAGTAGGTTCCGGGCACGCCGATATAAAGCGGATTGTTCTCCGAAACGAGGGACATGGCGTTCAGTGAAGTGGCCACGGGAATCGAAAGCGTTTTCGCAAGTTTCAAAACTTCAGGCCCGGCGCCCGACAAGCGCGCGCCGCCGCCCACAACAATCACGGGCCGCTTCGCCTTTTTCAGAATTCGCGCGGCCTCGGCAACGCGCGCCGCCTCCGGCGCGGGGCGATAAGCGGGAACGTGCGAGGTCGATTCTTCCGCAATCATTTTCAAGTCAGCCACATCGTGCTCAATGTCGCCTTCTTTTCCCGCGAAGAGAAGATTCACCGGCGCGGGCGTGCCGGACGTAGCCTCGCGAAACGCCTGCCGCAGGAGGTCGGGCAAGCGGCCCACGCTGTCCACCTGAAAATTCGCTTTCGTGACCTGAGAAAAAATCGGGAAGTCATCCATTTCCTGGTAATTGATTTTGTGTTTCTGGTGGCCCCACCGGCCGCCCGTCAAGGCGATCACCGGGCTGTGCCCCATGAACGCGTCGCGCAGGCCCGCCGCCAGATTTGCCGCGCCCACGGCCTGCGCGGCGCAGATGCCGGGCCGCCCCGAAGCGCGCGCGTAGCCGTCCGCCATGTACGCGGCCGCCTTCTCGCCGTGGGTCAGGACGCGCTTGATGGGCATGTTGTCCATTTCGGCGAGGGCGCGGCTCAGCATCGTCGGGACGAAAAAGAAAGCCGTCACGCCCTGGGCATTCAGAAATTCCGCGATAAATCGGCCACCGGTGATCTTCGCCAATGTCTGCTCCTTCTGAAGCATGAAATAAGTGAAATGGATTTAAGCAACGAGTAGTGCCGGCGGTGAGACTCGAACCCGCTGCCAACCATGCAAAGCGCGAGTAATTGATAGCATAAAAAAGTTAAACCGCCAAAACCGGCGAATTCAGGCAAAGTAATGGGTAGTTTGAATCGGTCGAAGAGTGCAAGAGATCGAAACTCATCCTGGGGAGCGGACTTGGAGGACGCAAACAGTAACTCACAGCCAGAGGAAGAAAAGGAAGGACTCGGTGTAAGGCGGCTCTTCGTTGGAGCGGTGGCAGCCTGCGCGCTGGTCTCGATCGCGCTGTACAACGGCTATCCGACCGTCTTCTCGGATACCGGCGGTTACCTCCTGACGGGAAAGTTTCTGATCGCGCTTGCTCCGTTTCGCGCGCCCGGCTATGCCATCTTCACGCGGCTCACGAGCATGGGGATCAGCGCGTGGTTCACGATCGTCGTGCAGGCGGCCATGGTCGTGTACGTCCTGTACGAAACGTGCGATTACCTGACCGAAGGCGACCGAAAGTTTGCCGACCTCTATTTCCTTGCCAGCGTCTGCGTTTTGACGGGGCTGACCAGCCTGCCTTGGCTGGTTTCGCTGCTCATGCCGGACGTTTTTGCGGGGCTGCTGTTTCTGACGGCATTCTTGCTGGCGTTCGCCGAGGAAATAAAACCAATCCAACGCATCGTCCTAGCCGCAATTTTCACGATCTCGATCGCCGCCCACACTTCGCTGCTTCCCATCGCGGTGCTGTTCGTCGTGGTGGCGGTCATCCTGAGGCAGATGAATCGCACGCCACGCGTGCTTTCTTCGACAAGGTCCGTACTGGTTTGGTTGCTCTTTCCGATCCTCGCAGCAGGAATCTTCACCGCGGCGTTGAATCGCCAGATGGGCCTCGGCTTCAGACTTTCACCATCGAGAAATGCATTCCTGCTGGCGAGGCTTTTTGGCGATGGACTGGCGGGGGATTTCCTGCGGCAGAGCTGCCCGAAGGAGGATTTTATTTCCTGCGGATATCTCTCCGATCTGCCTCAAACGCAGGAAGAGTTCCTGTTCGAGCATCCTTTGTACCTCGAACTCAAAGGACACGACGATGAGATGGAGAAAATTGTGCGCGGAACCATTCTCGCCTACCCGCTTAGATTCGCGGTGAGTAGCGCAAAGGAAACCTTGCTCCAGCTTGCCTCCCTGCGCACGGGGGATGAAATCCGCTCCTACGGAGCCAGGGAATGGAATAGCAACGTCATCCCGTTAGTGTTTCCCGGCGATTTTCAGGCGTTTATAAACGGCAGGGAGTATCGCGACCGCTTGACCCCATTGGCGGACGACGCTGCCGCACTGGATGCGACCGTATTCTGGCTAAGTGTTGTGACTTGCCTCCTGCTTGCGCGCACGGGCCGTTTCGGACGCATCAACTTGTTCTTCTATTCGGCCCTCGCATATCTCGTGATCAACGCGGCAATTTGCGCCACGTTCGCGGGAGTGTACGATCGTTACCAAGGGCGCGTGGCATGGATTCTGCCACTTTGCCTGACCGCGTATGTGTATTGCCTGGCCAGGGATTGGAAGCGTTCCGAAGTCATGCCGGAAATAGAGGAGTTGGAAGCACCGATGGAATGAATGGTGCCGGCGGAGAGACTCGAACTCTCGACCTAGGGATTATGAGACCCTCGCTCTACCCCTGAGCTACACCGGCAAGAATAAGGCGCTCCATGTTACGGATGCCTTCCAAGGGCTGTCAAGCAGGGAAAGGGCGCCTGAGACGGACAATGCTTATCCAAGCCGGTCCAAACTGGGACAAGGAACGTAGATCATCCCGCCGCACCTTCGCCTGATCGGGCGATGTCATTGATAACATAGGCTCTTAGTGGCAACTTCTTGTAGTACTGATGTACCGTTGACCGCGGCGATCCCGGATTCTATCTTAATCGTGGACAATGCCGATGTAACAGTCCCGCACTGGACGGCAAGAGCCGTTCAGCGAGACCTTGTCCAAAGGTGTTGATCGTTTAGACACATGGTAACAATTCTGTTCCATTAGGGAACAGATCTACCTATACTCCCTCCGGGTTAGTTTCCCTTCCGGAGGGTCTATGTCCAAGTGTCTAACGGTAGTCGCTTTTGTGTTGCTCGTGTTGTCGGGAGCGATGGGGCTACGGAATATCGCGGTCACACATGCCGTGAATTCGGGCACCAGCCTCTCGGCGCAGGGCGGTAGGCCTTTCCCTCCGCCATTGCCACGCGGTGGAGGCCAGTAGCTAAAGCGTGAAGCCTGTAGTCGACTGGGCCCACGCGGAGGTTCTTTTTCGTGCTGGGCCCAGTTAACTACGCGATCTGGCTGGCGGTTCTTCTTGTGGAACTCTTCTCTTTGGCCTGTCTGCTAAAGAGGAGAGCCTTCCTACAGCATTTCACTCTGGTGCTTTATCTATGCTGTTGCTTTGCGTCCGACTTCAGCAGTTACATCATCATCGGAACTTCGGGTTACGACTCTAACGCCTACTTTTATTTCTATTTTTACTCGCAAGCGCTGTTTACGATCAGTCTTTATTTCGTTCTGATGAATCTGTACTCCCATGTGTTTTCGGATATGGGTGTGGGGAAATACATTCGTGCGGCAGCCATGCTGCTCTTGGCGGGAACGGCTGGAATTTCCTATTACATGGTCGCAACATCCGCCAACCGGTTTGTTACGCACTTTGTCGTGGAACTTGGACAGAACCTCTACTTTGTCGGGGTCGTGTTGACCTATTTGCTCTGGGGCGCGATGGCGAAACTGCACGAAAACAGGACGCGCTTGATGCAACTCGTGCTCTCAATGGGCGTCTACGTAAGTTTGTCCGCCGGCAGCTACGCTCTTAATAATCTGTACCCGAATCATGGATTCTGGCAGTACTATTTCCCAATTACTTCCCTATGGCTGCCTGCTTCCTGGGCGTATACCTTCCTGAAAGTTCCCGAAGACGCCCGATTGTCGACGGCGAGGGTGCTCGCCCCCAATCAATGATGGCCGGAATGATTTTCGTCATCTCCATTTTGACGTTGCTGCAGTTCTTCGTCTCCTACAGCCGTTCCCTGATCGCTGAATCGCGCGGTCATGAATTGTCCGAACAGGCCCGCGAAATTTGCGGCCTCACGGCCAGGACGGCGGCGGGCGACCAATTCCGGCGGCTGTCGGAACTGATTGCGCTTTGCCCGGAATCGGGCGCGGACGGCAATACGTTGCTTGTCGTGTCGGCATATTTTCATTTGCTGGGTTTCGTGCGCCGATTGTCCGAATGGACGATTCCTTCCGCCACAGCATGGATCGAGACGGAACGTGGCGGCTGCGCCTACGCGGCCGCAGTGGTTCTGGATCGCCGAATTGCTTACAACCGCACGATCATGGCGCAACAAGCAAGCCATCTAATCTAATTCAGCCCCGCCGGATTCAACTCCACATGCTCTCGGGAAAGCTCACTGCCGATTGTGAGATTCCGGCCATCGTTGTTACCATCATTATTTCAGGCTGGCTCGTCGCCGCGGCGACGAGCCTCCACCCGGCGAAGGAATCCGCCGCGAAAGTTTCCTCGGATGATCAAAGAGCTGCACAGACGCGTTCTCGACACCATCGCCCGGCACGCCATGATTGGGCCGGGCGGCCGCGTGGGCATTGGCGTTTCGGGAGGCGCGGATTCGGTGGCGATGCTCCGGATTTTCGCCGAGTTGCGGACGCATCTAGGGATCGCGGTTTTGGTTTTACATTTCCACCATCAGTTGCGGGGAACGGAAGCGGACGAAGACGAGCGCTTCGTGAAAGCGCTGGCGGAGGAATTCCATTTGGAATTTGAATCCGGCCGCGCCGATGTTGCCGGGGAAGCGCGACTTCACGGCTGGAATGTGGAAGACGCAGCGCGGCGATTGCGCTATCAATTTTTTGCCTCCGTGGCCGAAGCGCGCGGCCTGAATCGCGTCGCAGTGGCTCACACGGCGAACGATCAGGCCGAAACCGTCTTATCGCATCTGCTGCGAGGCACCGGCCTGACGGGCTTGGCGGGAATCTATCCTGTCGCCGGGCTGATCATTCGTCCGCTGCTGGAATTGGGGCGCGAGGAATTGCGCGGATTTCTCTCCGATTTGGGACAACCCTGGCGGGAAGATGCGACCAATCAAGACACTTCCCGCACACGCGCCCGGATTCGCCACCAACTGATTCCGCTTCTCCTTCGCGATTTCGATCCCGCTGTAGTGACACGCTTATCGCGTCTGGCGATGCACGCGCGCGAAGACGAAACATTCTGGCGGTCGCTCGAAGACGAACGATTCCATGCCTTGGCCACACGCGAATCTCCGGCTGCGATTTCCTTGAGCGTCGAGGATCTTTTGTCGCCATTGCCTCAGCTGGGCGCCATGGGCGGCCCCGCAGCGGCTTCGGTCTCGCCAATCATTCCGCCAACCATGGCTTTGACTCGCCGCCTGGTGCGCCGGATTTTTTCTGATCTCCGAGGCAGCCGCGAGCAATTGACTTCGCGGCATGTCGATAGCGTTGTGGATCTGGCCGCGAAATCGCAAAGCGGTGCGAAGATCGATTTGCCCGGAGTTTGCGTCGAGCGAATTTTTGACCGGCTTCGTTTCACGAATATTTCTTCGGCGTTGGATTCTTTGCAAGACGGCGAAAACTCGCGTCAAAATTGCGATTTTGCATACACTGTTTCGCGGCCTGCAGGCATGGAATCCGCTTCCGTTGTTGTTACGGAAATTCACCGCCGGTTCAATTTGAAAATGGTTGACTGGCCTCCGGCCCAGAGCGACACTGTAGTGGGACGGGGTGCCCTTGATTTCGACCGTGTCCATTGGCCACTGGTCCTTCGGAATTGGCGTCCCGGCGACTCCTATCGCCCACATGGGAGCCGGCGCGTTCGAAAACTAAAACGGTTGCTCCTGGAATCTCGTGTTCCCCGAAGCGCCCGGGGGAGTTGGCCTGTTTTGACCAGTGAGGGGAAAGTGATTTGGGCATCCGGCTATCCGGTCGCCGAGGAACTTGCGCCGCATCCGGGAACCCAAACGGGGCTGGTGATTGGCGAGGAGGAACTTTGAAGATGGCCGGATTACTTTGGCCCTCGGCATGCATCTAAGGGTTAGGGGCAATTCAGAGCCGCAGGAGAATGCACTTCAAAGTCCAAGAGTTTGTTCTTGATGCGCGGGCGATATCAGGATGCCGCGCGCCGGAAGACCCGGCAGGTGAGGTAAAGCCGTGAACCCGAGTTCGACACTGAAGACCGTAATGTTCTGGCTGTTCATCATCATGCTGGCCGTGTTGTTGTGGACGCTCGTTTCCAAGAGCGGCCAGTCGGCCCGCGAGGAAGAACCCAGCTACAGCGAGTTCATGGCGCAGGTGGATCGCGGCAACGTGAAGGAAGTTACGCTGTACCTTTCGCCCACCAGCTACGAGATCGAAGGCGAGTGGCGCGAGCCCTCCAAGAAATTCCGCACCACCATTTTCAAGGAATCGGCGCCGGATTTGGCCAAGACCCTGCGGGACAAGCAAGTCCTGATCAACGTCAAGGAAGTGAATCGCGCGGACTGGGTTACTTTCCTGTTGAATGCCGCGCCGCTCTTTTTGCTGGTGGCGTTCTGGATTTTCATGATGCGACAAATGCAGGCCGGCGGAAACAAGGCGCTGAGTTTCGGCAAATCGCGCGCGCGCCTTTTGACGGCGCAGCAGAAAAAAGCGACGTTCAAGGATGTGGCCGGCACGGATGAAGCCAAGGAAGAACTCCAGGAAATTATCGAATTTTTGAAAGACCCGCAGAAGTTCCAGAAGCTCGGCGGACGCATCCCGAAAGGCGTGTTGCTCGTCGGCCCTCCAGGCACGGGAAAAACTTTGCTGGCGCGGGCGATCGCGGGCGAGGCGAACGTTCCGTTCTTTTCCATTTCCGGCTCCGACTTCGTCGAGATGTTTGTCGGCGTCGGCGCCAGCCGCGTGCGCGACCTGTTTGAACAGGGCAAGAAGAACGCACCCTGCATCATCTTCATCGATGAAATCGACGCGGTGGGACGCCATCGCGGCGCCGGCCTCGGCGGCGGCCACGACGAGCGCGAGCAAACGCTCAACGCCCTGCTGGTCGAAATGGACGGCTTTGAGTCCAACGAAGGCGTCATCCTGATCGCCGCGACCAACCGCCCCGACGTGCTCGATCCCGCGCTGCTCCGCCCCGGCCGCTTTGACCGCCGCGTGGTGGTCGCGCGCCCGGACGTCAAGGGCCGCGAGGAAATTCTCCGCGTGCATACGCGCAAAGTTCCGCTGAGCGATGATGTGGAACTGTCCGTGATTGCCCGCGGCACGCCCGGATTCTCCGGCGCGGACCTGGCCAACCTTGTCAATGAGGCCGCGTTGTGGGCGGCGCGGCAGGGACGCAAGCTCGTCATGATGGCGGACTTCGAGATGTCCAAGGACAAAGTCCTGATGGGCGTCGAGCGCAAGTCGATGATTCTGTCCGAGGAAGAAAAGCGCAACACCGCGTTTCACGAAGCGGGGCACGCCCTCGTCGCGGCGATCACTCCCGGCACCGATCCGCTGCACAAGGTCACGATTATTCCGCGCGGCATGGCGCTGGGCCTGACCATGCAGCTTCCCATCGACGATAAGCACACCTACACGAAGACCTATCTCGAAGGCACGCTCACCGTGCTGATGGGCGGCCGCTGCGCCGAGGAAATTTTTCTTGGCCACATCACCACCGGCGCGGGCAACGATATCGAGCGCGCCACGGATATCGCTCGCAAGATGGTTTGCGAATGGGGTATGAGCTCGCTCGGTCCGCTGGCTTATGGCAAGAAGGAAGAAGCGATTTTCCTGGGCCGCGAAATTGCGCAGCACCGCGACTTCTCGGAAGACACCGCGATTCGGATCGATCAGGAAGTTCACCGCATCGTGACCGCCGCCTATGATAACGCGCACGGCGTTCTCGAGAATAACCGCGATACGCTCGAGCGGATTGCCCTCGCCCTGCTCGAACGGGAAGTCCTCGACGCGACGGAATTAAAACTGCTCATGGAAAACAAGCCGCTGCCGGAGAAGGTGCGCCCCGTGCCGCCTTCGCCGCCGACGCCTCTCCCCGGCGCCGAGCCCAAGCAAGTGCCGCGCCCGGAGTTGCGTCCCGCTCCCGGCTTCAGCAAGGGCTAACGCTTAATTCTCCGACTGTTGCGATTTGCAGTAGTCGATCTCACATTTCCAAAACACAGAAAATAAATCTGCGTCCCTTGGCTGACCTGAGTGGCATGCGGGTTGGCTTTTAGTAGCACAGGCTTCAGCCTGTGGGGTTTGGGCCTTGCAGGGACGAACCCCCACAGGCTGAAGCCTGTGCTACTTAAAACCAAGCTCATCTGGGTTTCACTCTATTGGCCAAACGAAGGAAGCAACTGCGGAATTATTTGTGCCAAAAAAATGCGCGGCGGCCCATCGTTAGATGGGCCGCCGCGCGATAGAGGAATCACAGGCCGGTCGAGCGTTTACTTCGGCGCGGTCTTTTCGTTGTGCTTTTCGTTGTAGATTTGCCGGCTGGCATTGTTCTGACGCCCGTTGATGTTCTTCTTTTCCTGAGGCGTAAGTTTCCCGCCGTTTGCCTGGCGGTCGGCCGCGATGTTTTTGTTGATACTCTGCTCGTGCCCTTCCACCTTGGCGGCTTCCGAAGGAGACATTTGCCCGCTGCGGATGCCGTTCGCGATGCGCTGCTGCTGCAAATCGCGCCGCGCGCCGACCTCGTTGTTGCCGTAGGTCGCCGTATTGGCATTGTGCTTGTCGTTGTAGATCGACTTGCTGAGGTTGTTCTGCTGCTGGTTGACTTGCCCGCGTTCCTGCGGCGTCAGCCTGCCGCCATTGGCGGCCCGGTCGTTGTGAATTTCATTGTTCAAACCCGCTTCCCGGCCCTCGAGGTTCTTTGTCTCGCCGGCAGTCAGTTGTCCGGAGGAGACGCCGTTGGCGATGCGTCCCTGCTGGTTGTAACGCCGTCCATTGACGGAGTCCATGGCCACATTTCCGGGCCGGCCGTGGTTCACCGAAGCCAGTTGACCGTTGTCCGAGCGGGCAGCCTGCTCATGGGAAAGCTGGTTGGACGTCGGTTGGAAATGATTTTCGTGCTCGGCCGCTTGTTCCGACGCAGTGGCGCGGGCATTCACTCCGCCCTCGCCGTTGAAGCTATAGTGATTGTTGTTGATGGTCGTGTTGTTGATCACGGTGCGGTCGACGTACGTGTTGTGAAAGCCGACGCCGACGTTCATGACGGCCGTGTTGTACACAAAGCCTCCGCCGCCCCAACGGCCGCCGACGAAGCCGACCCCTCCGTATCCGTAACCGTAGTTAATGCCACCGTAGAAGCCGACGTGCGGCCCCCAATAGCCTCCATGCCAGCCATACAACCCGCCGGCAAAGCCCCAGTAGCCCGGCGTCCAGAACACGCCCACGCGCGGTGGCGCAACCCACACGCCCGGAACCCAGTAGTAACCCTCAGTTCGCCAGCCCCAATAGCCGGGAGTCCACATGAACCCCTCCGTCGGGCAGGGCGGCTGCGCGTAGACGGGCAATGCCGGCGGCCCGATGGCCACTGAGATGGCCACCTGCGCAAATGAATGCGCAGGGAAAACGAGCAGTACAAACAGGAACAGGAGAATTTTGGGTGTTAGAAGCTTTCGCATAAATAGCCCCTCCGTGGGCTTCCAAGTTGACTTCCAATGCGTCTGGCCCTGAATCCGGCGTTACCTGGCCGGGGCGATCGTACGGGTCCCCAAGTCCGGGAATATACACTTTTATTCAACACGGGAAACGGGAAAATGTCTCGCAGGATTGTCCAGGGCGTGTCCAGACCGAAAAGGGGGATCCCCGCGTCCGCCGCCTCTATTCTTGAGCAGTTACTTACAAGTGTCGGATGTGTATAATCTGCCGCTAAGGGTGGGGGAACCGAGTGGATCGCTTTCCCTGGAGGGCCACGCCATGAAAATTCGGCGGGGAATTACTTCGCTTGCGTGCCTCGTATATCTGACGATCGCGTCTTCCCTGTTTGCGCATCACGGCGTCCCGAACTTTGACATTAGCCGCACCGTAACCGTCAAGGGCGTGGTGATTGACTATCTGCTTATCAATCCGCACATGGAAATGCGAATCAAAGCGACCGACGACACCGGCAATTCCGTGGAGTGGAACGTCGAAGCGGTGAGTCTGCTGATGATGATGCGGGCCGGGTTCAAGCGCGATACGTTCAAGCCGGGCGATCTGGTCACTGTGACCGGGCATCCGAATAAAGAAGGCAAGCCCCTCATGGTCCTCGTCAAGATTGTGCTGCCGGACGGGCGTGAAATGCTTTCCGGATACGACGGAGGGCGCTAGTCCCAATTCAATTGCGGGCAATTCATAGACTGGGCGAATTCTGTGGCGGTTTTCGAAAACCAGTTGGAGAGGTGATGGCAATGAAGCGCCCGCTTTTTTGGCTCCTCTCAACCTCCCTTACTTTCGTTCTCGCGGCTATGACGCCTGCCGGCGTGGCGGGCCCGCCTCAGGATTCGAAAGCCGCCGGCGCAAGCCAGCACCCGGACCTGGCGGGAGTCTGGTTCATGCAGGACAAAGTCCATCCCAACCTGATTGCTCCGCAAGAAGCGCCGCTCACCCCTTGGGGAGCCGAGCAGTTCAAAATCAATCGTGCGTCCCTCAATCCGGACTCGATTTGCCTTCCGTCAGGCGTGCCCAGAATCTGGCAAATCCCCGCGCCCTTTGAAATCATTCCCCTCCAGGGACGGATTGTAATTTTTCACGAACACGAGCATCTCGTTCGCCAGATTCAAATGGATCGGACGGAACATCCCAAGGACTTGATCCCAACGTGGATGGGCGACTCCATCGGCCATTGGGAAGGCGACACGCTCGTCGTGGATACAACCGGATTTAATGCTCTCACCTGGGTGGATTTGTGGGGGCTTCCTCATTCCGAAGCGCTTCACGTCGTCGAACGAATCCACCGGGCAGGCAGAGACGTCTTGGAAGTGAATCTCACAATTGAAGACCCGAAGGCCTACACGAAGCCGTGGACGGCCGTGCGGCGCTTCGACCTGAAACCCAACTGGGAAATCGGAGAAGAGATTTGCGAGGAAAATAACGCGTACCTCTTTCCACCCGGTTGGAAAGCGCCCAAGGATTAATTGCGCTAGCCTTCCAGAGAGAATGCCGCTTGTTTCCCAACATCAAGGATTGGCTGCGGAGAATTGTCCCGCTGCTCGCGCGCCCGGCGAAGCTATGCGACGGATGGTATACTAGTCGACTCTTATGGCGAAGGGGACACAGGAAGGCCTCACAAGCATCTCGCCCGAAGTCATGGCGGGGTACGAGCCGGTCATCGGTCTCGAAGTTCACGTGCAACTGAAGACCTTGACCAAGGCGTTCTGCGCCTGCTCGACGCGCTTCGGCGATCCGCCGAATTCGAACACTTGCCCCGTTTGCCTGGGACTTCCGGGCGCATTGCCGGTGCTCAACAAGCACGCGGTCGAGCTGGGCATCCGCGCGGCCCTGGCGCTGCATCTAAATGTGCAGGAATTCTCCCGCTTCGCCCGAAAAAACTATTTTTATCCCGATTTGCCAAAAGGCTATCAGATTTCGATGTATGAATTGCCGCTGGCCACGGCCGGCCACCTCGAGATCGAGCATGAGGGCCAGATCAAGCGCATCGGCATCACGCGATTGCACCTCGAGGATGACGCCGCGAAAAATCTGCACGAGGGATTTCCCGATTCGGCCGAAAAAAGCTACGTCGACTACAACCGCGGCGGCACACCGCTCGCGGAAATTGTGTCCGAGCCGGACTTGCGCTCGCCGACCGAGGCGCATGCGTATCTGACCGCGCTCAAGGAAGTGATGCTGTACACCGAAGTGAGCGACTGCAACATGGAAGAAGGCTCGCTGCGGTGCGATGCCAACGTCAGCGTGCGGCGGCGCGGCGCGGAAAAGTTCGGCACCAAGGCCGAAGTGAAAAATCTTAATTCCTTCCGCTACTTGCAGCGCGCGCTCGAATATGAGATCGAGCGGCAAATCGGCGTCCTCGAATCCGGCGGAAAGATCAATCAGGAAACGCGCCTCTGGAACGTGGCGGCGGGACGCACCGATCCGATGCGCTCGAAGGAATTCGCGCATGACTACCGCTATTTTCCCGAGCCGGACCTGCTGCCCGTGCGCGTCGGCGCCGCGTGGCGCGACGAAATCGCGCGCGCGATGCCCGAGCTGCCGGATGCGAAACGCAAGCGCTTCGTGCGGGAATATGGCATCACTCCTTATGACGCCGGGGTGCTGGCGTCGACGCGGGAACTCGCGGATTATTTTGAAAGCGTGGCTCGCGCGGGCGCGCCGGCCAAGTCCGCGGCCAACTGGATTCAGGTCGAGTTGCTGCGCCTGCTGAAAGACGCGGGAAAAGAAATCACGGAAAGCCCCGTGCCGCCCGCGGAACTCGCGGCGCTGATTGCCAAGGTCGAAAGCGGCGAAATCAACGCGGCCACAGGAAAGAAAGTATTCGCGCGAATGTTTGAGACGGGCAAGCCCGCCGCGGAAATCATCGTGGCGGAGGGGTTCGCGCAAGTGAGCGACACGGGCGAGATCGAGCGGTGGTGCCGCGAAGTGATCGAGAAAAATCCGGACAATCTGGCGAAGTATCGCGCCGGCAACGAGGGAGTGTTCAAGTTTTTCGTCGGCCAGGTGATGCGCGCCTCGCGCGGTCAGGCCAATCCGCAAACCGTGAATGACACGCTCAAGCGTTTGCTTGCCTGAGGATTTAGTAGCACAGGCACTCTTGCCTGTGCGGGTTTTGCGATCGACATGAGTGGTTAGCCTGTGCGTGCGGTCTACAAAACCACACAGCCAAGAGTGGCTGTGCTACTTGAGTCTTTCCGCGAACATAAATTCTCGAAGGAGCATTTTCATGTTGAAGGAAGGCGATCCAGGGCCGGCGTTCCGGCTTGCCGCCGACGACGGCCGCGAAATTTCTCTGAAGGATCTGCGCGGCAAGCATGTCGCGCTTTATTTTTATCCCAAGGCCAGCACGCCCGGCTGCACCACCGAAGCCATCGAGTTTCGCGAATTGAAGCACGAATTCGACAAGCTCAACACCATCATCCTCGGCTGCAGCGCGGATTCGGTCGAGTCGCAGGCGAAATTCAAGGCCAAGCAGAAGCTGAATTTCCCGCTGCTCAGCGACCCGGACTTCACCGTGATCGAAGCGTATGAGGCGCGCCGCATGAAAAGTTTTCTGGGAAAATCCTACCTGGGCATTGTGCGCAGCACGGTCCTGATCGGCCCCGACGGCAAGGTGGAAAAAATCTGGCCGACGGCCAAATCCAAAGGCCATGCCGCGGAAGTTGTGGAAGCGCTGAAATCGCTGCAGTAGTTAAGTAGCACAGACTTCAGTCTGTGGGGGTTCGTAAGCGAACCCGGGCCGCCCGCATTAGCCAAGATTTACATTCCAGCCAAGATCTGATGGAAAGCCACAGACTGAAGTCTGTGCTACCAAGACCCGGCATCACAGCGTTGTGTGAAACGCTCGCTCGCGTTCTTCGATCAGAAGATTGTCGATCAGGCGAACGGCACCGATCCGCACGGCTAGGAGAGCAAGACACACGCCGCGCAACCGCGTGACCGGCTCGAGCGTTTCCGCGTCGACCAGTTCCACGTACTCGGGCTCGGCCAGCGGCTCGGTCCGGAGCGCTTCGCGCATCGCGGCCGTGAGCCGCAACGCGTCGCGCTCGCCGCGTGAAATGGAAGCGCGCGCGCCGTCGAGCGCGCGAAAAAGAATCGTGGCCGCGCGGCGCTCCTCGGGATTCAGGTAAGCGTTGCGCGACGACATCGCCAGTCCGTCCGCCTCCCGCACAATCGGGCACACCACAATTTCCGAATCCAGATGCAAATCGCGCGCCATCTGCCGGATGATGCGCGCCTGCTGCGCGTCCTTGCGCCCGAAAAACGCTTTCTGCGGTTGAACGATTTCGAGCAGTTTCAATACAACAGTCGTGACGCCGCGAAAATGTCCTTGCCGCACTCGCCCTTCCAGGCGCTCCGAGAGACCCTCGACATTTACCCAGGTGCGAAATCCCGGCGGATAAATTTCCGAGGACTCGGGCGCGAACAAATAATCGACGCCCGCGTCTTCGAGCTTCTTGCTATCCGCTTCGAGCGTGCGCGGATATTTCTGGAAATCTTCGCTGGGGCCAAACTGCGTGGGATTCACGAAGATGGAAGCGATCACCGGCTGGGATTCGGCGAGAGCGGCGCGAACGAGCGACAGGTGTCCCGCGTGGAGCGCGCCCATGGTGGGCACGAAGCCGGTCGAGCGTCCTTCGGCGCGCGCCTGGCGCGCCACTTGCTTCATCCATTCGATGGTGTGGATGGTTTCCAAGGGGGTTTAGTAGCACAGACTTCAGTCTGTGGGGGTTTGTAAGATAGTTCGGGCCGCCCGCGTTAGCCGAGATCGACGTTCCTGCCAAGGTCTGATGGAAACCCACAGACTGAAGTCTGTGCTACCAAGAATCACGCGCGCGCCGCCGCGGCTTGCTCGCGATAGTACATGATCAAATCCGTGGAGACCGGTTTCACGCCGAGCTGCCGCAACATCGTGACCACTTGCCCGCGATGATAGCTGGCGTGGTTGGTGAGTTGATGCAGGCTCTGCCACAGCGGATTCGAGAATTCATCGCCGTTAAAACCCTTGTAGCGGATGATCCGGTCCAAATCCGGCTGCGCGAGCTTCGAGACGTAGTCGATATAGTACTGGTCCATTTCCTCGAGCTTCGCTCGAATGGAGGCGAGATCGGGATACCCGGCTCCGGAAATAAGCGAGGAGGGAGAGCGTCCCTGGAACCGCTCGTTCCACACCCACTCGGCGCCGTACAGGTGCGTGACCGTGTCGCGCACGGAACTGAAACTCGAGCCGAGATTGCGCGTGAATTGTTCGTTCGAGAGCGCGCCGCAGGCATCCAGCAGGCGGCGATCGGCCCAGGCATTGTACTGGAACAGGAAACGGATCAGTTCAGGCGTAACCATCGAATATCCTCCGGCGTGGATTCTAATACATGATTTTGGGATGCGTGTTTATTTGCGCTGTGCAAGAAGCGCGCCGGCCTTCTCCGCGCGCGCATGGTACGACTCTTCGTCGGAAGGAAAAGATCCCTGCTGCACGTCGCGGCAATATTCCGCGGCCGCGCGGGAAATGATTTCTCCCACATCGGCATAGCGCCGCGCGAATTTCGGTTTGTGGCCGAAGCTCAGGCCGACGAGGTCGTGGATCACCAGGACCTGGCCGTCGCAATCCGGTCCCGCGCCGATCCCTATCGTGGGAATTTTGAGCTTCGCCGTGATGCGCGCCGCAAGCTCCCGCGGAATCGATTCGAGCACGATGGAAAACGCGCCCGCTGCTTCCACAGCGAGCGCGTCGCGCAAAAGCTGTTCGCCCGCTTCCTCGGTCTTGCCCTGTACGCGGAACCCGCCGAACGCGTTCACCGATTGCGGCGTGAGGCCGATATGCCCCATCACGGGAATCTCGGCGTCCACGATGCGCGCGATCAGCTCCATGCGGCGCTCGCCGCCTTCGATCTTGACGGCCTCCGCGCCCGCTTCCTTCACGAAGCGCACGGCGTTGCGAACGGCCTCCGCCGGGTCATCGTGATAGCTGCCGTACGGCATGTCCGCCACCAGCAGGGCGTGCCGCGTGCCGCGCCGCGCCGCCCGCGTGCAGAGCAGCATTTCTTCCATGGTGACCGGCAAGGTGCTCTCGTATCCGAGCACCACCATCCCCAGCGAATCGCCGACGAGCAGAACGTCCACGCCCGCTTCGTCCAGCAGCCGCGCCGTCGGATAGTCGTACGCCGTGAGACATGTAATCTTTGCCGGTGAAGAATTTTGTGAGGAAATCCCAGACTTGCGTTCGAGGATGCCAGGCACGGTAATCTTACCGTTGCCCGCAGAAGGAACAACGCTCATAACCGCCTCCGGTGCCGCTCCCTGACATCGGGATACAGCCCATTGGTTATGATTATAACGTAGTTTTCATAGACATGGTAGTGACATTATTCACAGTCGAGATCCTGCTTGCGAAAGGACAGGCCCCGTCCAGGAAGGCGAAATGAATCAGAGAGTTCGGTCTATCTGCGGGAGGCGGACTCCATAATGGATGCCACCAAGGCCAGAGAGGCGCCGATCAAGTTTAAGAAAAAACCACAAAAAACGAGATAAAGCCCGATCAGGGATTTCGCGCGATCTTCCTTTTTGTCTTCCCCGAGTCTTGCCGTCACGCGAGTTTGCTTGAGCGCTTCTTCCACGCTCCAATTTGTTAATCCTTTTCAATAGTGTCCCAAGAACGTCGAGGCTTCTCTTTGTAACTGCCTGACAGAACGAAGGTAAGGTGCCATTTTGAGTTTTTTCGATTTCAGTGATTTGCTTCTTTCTCGGTGCCATTCTACTGCTTCCCAGCCTTTTGCGGAGGCAGTCGATGAATCTTGGCCGAACCGTTTTTTCTCAGCTCCTGGATTATCTGCCAACCTACCAGTTTCAACTTTGCGTCGATCGCTATCAAGGCGATCGCTACGTCAAGGATTTTTCTTGCTGGGATCAGTTTCTTTGCCTGGCCTTCGCTCAGCTCACCTACCGCGAAAGTCTTCGCGACATCGAAGCCTGCTTGCGCTCGCAGCGAGCCAAGCTGTATCACATGGGGTTTCGCGGACGCATCTCGCGCAACACCCTGGCGCACGCCAACCAGAAGCGCCACTGGCGCATCTTTGCCGATTTCGCGCGCGTGCTCATTGCTCAGGCTCGCCCGCTGTATCGCGACGAACCGTTCGCGGGGGAGTTGGACCAGACCATTTACGCGCTGGATTCCACCACCATCGATTTGTGTTTGTCGCTGTTTCCCTGGGCGCAGTTCCGCCGCCACAAAAGCGCGGTCAAAGTGCACACGCTGCTCGACCTCCGCGGCAGCATTCCGACCAATGTTTATGTGACCAGCGGCGCGGTGCACGATGTCCGCATTCTCGATCAACTGCTGCCCGAAGCCGGGGCTTTTTATCTGCTCGACCGCGGCTATTTGGATTTCGGGCGGCTCTACGTGCTCAAACAAAGTTGTGCGTTCTTCATCACCCGCGCCAAACACAACACCCAATTCTGGCGGCGCGACTGGCGTCCGGTGCGTCGCTCCAGCGGAGTGCGATCCGATCAGACCATTCAGCTCACCGGACCGAGAACCGCGCAGTTGTATCCCGATCCGCTGCGGCGCATCCATTACTTCGACGCCGAGAAAGATCTGCGTTTGATTTTTCTGACCAACA
Organism: uncultured Acidobacteriota bacterium; assembly: GCA_963832265.1. Classification (GTDB taxonomy): domain Bacteria; phylum Acidobacteriota; class Terriglobia; order Acidiferrales; family UBA7541; genus Palsa-360. Next base: position 43,206 of record CAWHTN010000011.1, on the reverse strand, counting down.
ACTTCTTGCTCCCCGCGCTCACCATTGCCGACTTATATCGCGCTCGCTGGAACGTGGAGTTGTTCTTTCGTTGGATCAAGCAGCATCTTCATATCCGGTCGTTCTTCGGCACTTCGGAAAACGCGGTCAAGACCCAAATCTGGGTGGCCATCGCCGTGTATGTACTCGTGGCCATTGTCAAAAAACAGTCCCAACTGGACTTGACTCTCTACAAAATCCTACAGATTTTAAGCATCACTCTTTTCGAGAAAACCCCGCTTTTATCAGGGTTTTCTCAGTTTGCCGACAACAGCGAGGATGCCGATCCTTGCACGCAACTGAAACTGTTCGACTTATAATGGGACAGCATTGAATCCTTTTTTGAATACTCGCGCGATATGTTCTGCAAACTCGAAAATGCTAAACGGGTAGTACGCATTCGCTTGCATCAAAGCGCCCCAAATACCCAGGCTGCTTCCCAGTACGGTTGCTGCGAAGCCGATAACTTCTAAAGTTTGGGAGGACATGCTCACCTGACGACTGTGACGATCTCAACTCTAGCATCATTGAATTTATAGATTAAGCCGAACCGACCCACGTCATAGCGGCGAAGCTCGCGAGGATCGGAAAATGGGAGAACATATCCAAGTCTTGGTGTTTTTGCCAGCAAGGCAACTTGCGCTTCTATGATTTCTAATTCGGCGTCCCTGGCGTTCAAATCTGCGAGCCGTTCGATGGCGCGGGGGCTGATGAGATGGTCCCGCACGCGCTAGGATTCCTTCTGAGCTTTCGGGAGCGAAGCCTTCTGCTTCGTCGGCGCCGCTTTCACTGCTGGACGAATTCCTTTCTGCTCAAAGTATCGCTTCGAGGCTTCCAAGTAAACAAGGTCGGAGATAACCGTCTTCCTCAGAGGATCAATTCGCGGATCCTGGTCGATTTCTCCCACCCTGAGAATCAACGGGCTTCCTTGGGCTGAGAAAAGGCTCATCATCTTCTCCCCAAGATGATCTATGATCGTTTCAACGATGTGCGAATCCACCCCTGACTCGGCCGCGAGTTCTTGTGCCAGTTTGTTGGTCTCTTTCATTCGGATTGCTTCACGGACGCGCGTCTTTATTTCCGTCAAAAGCACGCCCTTGCCTTCATCCAGTTCCTTCAACCCGGTCTTGATATCGTCCACAACTTCAGGGCGCTGCATCAAATCAACGGCGGCCTTCATGCTTTGATATTCGTCGTACCCGATCAGCACCGATTGAGGCTCCCCCCGAACCGTGATGATGTATCGATCCAAGCTCTTTTGCGCGGTTTGGGATAAACGCCGCAGTTTGGCTCGCGCCTTGCTGGTCGAGGTCAGTCGTTCGGGCATTGTGGGCCTCCATTCACATTGTACAATAACTTGTACAAAATGAGCAAGCCCCACCTTGGCGCAAAAGTTCTTTCAGAGATTCCCTCAGCGGTGGCCGTACTATACTCTGCAAGTATACGAGTCGATCTTCGCGTCATTCTGGCGCAGCAGTCACCGAAATGTTATTTATTATTGATATGCCGCGCGAACTCGTACGACGAACATAAGTAAGAAGGAGACGATTGCGATGCCCAGCCAACAGAGGACCATCGAGCGACAAGCAATATTTTATTGCGGGATGGCGCTCTTTGCCGCCCTGCTGCTCAGCCTGCCGGTTGCGTGGGCGCAGTACCCGCTTCAATATCCTTCGAGTTCGCAGGTCACGAAGGACGGCACGGCGATTTTGGTCGAGGATTACGCGAATCCCCCGCTTTCAAGCGCGATGGGAGATCACGCCTACCCGCCGCCTATCGATTACAAAGGAATGCTTGCGCGCGTCAATACGCTGCGCTCGGAGCCGGCCAACGCTCCGCTCGCGTCCACGCGGTTTTTTGTCGCTGACATGAATGGCAATCTCTATACCTTAAACAAAGCGACCCGGAAATTCACTCCGTACATCACCTTTCCTGAAATTTTTCCCAAGTACGCCACGGAGCGCTTCGGTTCCGGCGTGTCCGCCATTGTTTTCGATCCGAACTACGCGAAGAACGGAAAATTCTATACCGTTCATGTGGAAGACCCCGCCAAGCCTGGATCGGCCCAGCCGACGAACGCCCATACGCCGAGTCTGAAACTGGATGGGTACGCGATGACTCCCGTGGTGAAGCCGCCGGCGGGCGACGACGAAAATGAATCGGTCCTCGTGGAATGGACGGACACCAACATCAAAAATTCCACGTTTGAGGGAACGGCGCGGGAAATCCTGCGCGTCGGATTCAACAGCATGATTCACCCCATGGGCGATATTCTTTTCGATCCGCTGGCCAAGCCCGGCAGCGCGAACTACGGCAATCTCTACGTTTCCATGGGCGATGGCGGTTCGGGAGAGACTCCGGGACCGACGCAAACGACTCCCCAACTGCTCAGCGCATTGCAGGGAAAAATCCTGCGGATCACGCCCGACCTCGCATTGCGCCCGAACGACAAGCTCAGCGACAACGGCCGCTATCGCATCCCGAGCACCGGACCTGACCCCAATCCATTTGTTTTCGTTGCCGGAACGAGGGGAGAAATTTTCGCATACGGACTGCGCAATCCGCACCGCATGGATTGGGACGTCCCAACAAACACCCTGCTCGTGAATGACATCGGCCTGCATTCCTGGGAAGAGGTGAACATCCTCACCAAGGGCGGCAATTACGGCTACTCCCAGCGCGAAGGCGACGAGGTGCTGACTGTTCCCGGCGGAGGCAAGACCGGAACGCAATCGAACCCTGCCGTTCCATTCCCCGGATCGGACCTCCTCACCGTAGAAGGCCTCGAGAAACCGGTCGCGCCCATCTATCCCGTCGCCGTGTACAGCCACGAAGAGGGCGACTCGATCGGCAGCGGCTTTGTGTATCGCGGCAAGAAGATGCCGCAGATGGTCGGGAAATACATTTTCTCGGACATGACCACGGGGCGCCTTTTTTACACCGACCTCGCGGAAATGCTGGCCGCCCACGGAGAGCGCGGCAAGCAGGCCACGATTCACGAAATCCAGATCATGTACAAGAGCCCGTATGATGCCTCCGAAAAAGCCCCGGTCAAGCGCCGGATGTACGACATCGTTGCCGATGCCTTTGCGCACAAGGACGGCGTCGCCGATCCGGTTACTCATCAAGGTGTCCTGCCCGGAGGGGCGAACGCCACAGGCGGCTGGCGCGGCAAGACTTTCCTGACGGCTAAGCCCGATCCCTACGGCGTTCCCTACGGCGGGGGCCGCGCGGATGTGCGCCTCTCGATGGGCGGCGACGGCGAAATTTACGTTCTGAGCAAGACGGACGGCATGATTCGCATCCTTGCCGCCGTGGTCACTCCTCCTCCGGCGGCTTCCAAGCAGGTCGCCGCCCGATAGATTTTTGTAGCACAGCCACTCTTGGCTGTGTGGTTTTTGCAGCACTTAACAAAGGCACACAGCCAAGAGTGGCTGTGCTACACGGCTTTTTCCGCAACCTGTTCATTTTGTGGGGGTTAGTCCTTGTAAGCACCAAAACCAACAGGCTGAACAGGCTGCGGAAAAAGGCGGATTTTCGGAACGGAATGGTAGCGAGTGCATCTAAGCAGACATGAGAGGCAACGACAAGCAGCAGGAAGAGATGTTCAGCTACGTTTCGAGCGAGAAACGAGTGCCGCGGGATCATCCGCTGCGGCGTGTGCGGGCGATGACCGACGCAGCGTTGCAGCGGATGTCGCCCAAGTTTGACGCGTTGTATGCGTGTATCGGGCGGCCGTCGATTCCGCCGGAGAGGCTGTTGCGAGCGCTGCTGTTGCAGGCGCTGTACAGCGTGCGCAGCGAGCGGCTGCTGATGGAGCAGCTGGAATATAACTTGCTGTTCCGATGGTTTGTAGGATTGAACATGGACGAGCCGGTGTGGGACGAGACGGTGTTCACGAAGAACCGGGACCGGCTGCTGGACGGGAAAATCGCGGAACTATTTTTCGAGCAAGTGTTGGCGCAGGCGGAGGAGCACCAGTTGCTGTCGGACGAACACTTCACGGTGGACGGGACGATGATCGAGGCGTGGGCCAATCGGCGGAGTTTTCAGGAGAAGAAAGATCCGCCGGAGCAAGGCAGCGGTCGTGGAGGAGAGAAACTCTTGCGGGACACGCACCAGAGCCAGAGCGATCCGGAAGCGCGGTTGTATAAGAAGAGCGCGGCGGGAGAAGCCAAGCCGAGTTATCTGGGACACGTGGTGATGGAAAACCGAAATGGGCTGGTGAGGAAGCCATGTGTGACGGAGGCGGGGACGCGGCAAGAGCGGGACGCGGCGTTGCAGATGTTGGCCGAGCTGTTGAGAGAAATCCGGGCGAAGCGGAAAGCGGGAGAGCGGAGTGGACCGATCACGGTGGGCGGAGACAAGGGATATCAGGAGAAGGATTTTATTGAGGGATTGCGGAATCTTTCGGTGACACCGCACATTGCGGAATACGAAAAGAAACGGCGGAGTTGGTTGACGGCCAGCGAGCGAGAGGACTTGGGATTTAGGATCAGTCAGAGCAAGCGAAAACTGGTGGAGAAAATCTTCGGCTGGATGAAAGTGGTGGCAGGACTGAGGAAGACGAAATTTCGAGGGCGTCGGCGAGTGGACTGGATATTTTCGCTGGGGGCCGCGGCCTTCAACTTGATCCGCATGGTGAAGTTGATCCCAGCAGCCTAAAGGAGACGGGAGCGCTCGGCAAGAACGGGAAAAGCGATCTAAATCGAGGCATTCAGCCGACCAAAAATCGCATCCTGACAGTCCCGCAGAACCAAAAATTCAGGTGCAAGGCGCTGCGGCTCGATAATGGTGACTTTTTCCGCATTCTGTGAAGCCTGTTCCACTTTCCCCCGTGTCCAATCCGTCAGGTGTTACTGATTCCCGAGTCGGCCTGGAAATATCGGTCAATGGAGCTTCAAGGCCTCTTAAACTGGAGGAAGCAAAGCCGTCAGAAAGTGACCCTTCTCGCTTCCTGGATGGAGACCTTGGGATGTTGATTCCGCTGCGTCATGAAAACATGCAAGGGCGCCGGTGGCCCGTAATCACCTTCGGAATCATCGCGCTGAACTTCATCGTCTTTCTCGGCACTCACTGGACAATCGACAAGCAAGGCCCGGAACTGGGCGTGGTCAAGCTCCATCTCGTTCTGCTCTCGGCCATGCATCCCGAGCTGAAAGTCCCGGAAAAAGCGCAGGAGTTCGTCACCTCTATCCAAACCAAAAATGCCGCTGTGTGGAAGGAAGCGCAAAGTCCGAACCGGGACGTGATTGACGTCTGGGACGCCAAAATCCGCATGCAGGAAGACCCGGAAGCATTGCAGCAGGAAATGGATTCTCTTGGCGATCGCTACGCGGAACTGGACTCCGCCTCGCTTCTGAGCAAGTACGCATTTATTCCGGCGCATCCCACGCTGCTGGGCCTCGTGGGCGCGAATTTCCTGCACGCCGGCTGGCTGCACCTCATCGGCAACATGTGGTTCTTGTGGCTCGCCGGAGCGATCCTTGAGGACACCTGGGGCCGGGTGATCTACCCGGCGTTTTATTTAATCGCGGGCGTGCTCGCGTTCCAGGTACATGCCATGGTCAACGTCGGCAGCTTCACGCCGACGATTGGCGCATCGGGAGCCATCGCCGGTCTCATGGGCGCGTTCCTCGTGCGTTTCCCCACGACAAAAATCGAGATGGGCTACTTGCTTTTTTACCGCTTCGTCCGGTTCAAGATGGCCGCGTACTGGCTTCTGCCTCTGTGGCTGCTGTCGGAAGTTTTCTACGGCTCGGCGTTTGGGCAGTCGTCCGGCGTCGCGCATTGGGCCCACGTCGGCGGCTTCGCATTCGGGGCGCTGATCGCTCTCGCGGTTCAAAAATCGGGACTCGAGCAGATGGCCGAAAAGGGAATTCAGGAAAAAATTTCCTGGGTCAGCCATCCACTGCTCGCGGAAGCCGGCGAACAAATGGAAAAAGGGCAATTGGATCCGGCCGCCGCGAGCTTGCAGAAACTGCTGCTGGAAAAGCCGGATTCGATCGACGCGTACCGCATGCTCCAGCGAATCTACTGGCAGAAGAACGATCTCCCGGCGCAGCGCGACGCACTTGCGAAACTGTTGAGCTTGGAAATCAAGGCTAACGATCACGAAGGCGCTTTGCAGACCTGCCAGGATTTCAGAAATGCCGGCGGAGAAAAACTCCCTGCGTCACTGTGGCTCGAGTTCTGCCGCCAGTTGGAAACCCAGCCGGACATCTCGCGCGCCGCGGACGAATACTTGGAGCTCGCGAAAGCGTATCCCGCCGAAAAGCAGGGGCTGCTTGCGCAAATGGCCGCTGGACGCATTTATCTGAAGCGCATGAATCGTCCTGCAGATTCGTTGCGCCTGTACGAAGCTGCGCAGTCTTCCTCGATTCCCCACGCGGATTGGCAAACCACCATCGACCGCGGCATCGCCGAAGCAAGAAAAGCGATGCAGCGGCAGGAATCTCCCGTCAGCCCTGTTTCTTGAAGTATCGATACGAGTCAAGTGGCACAGGCTTCAGCCTGTGGGGGTTCGTCCTTGCAAGAACCAAACCCCACAGACTGAAGTCTGCGCTACTAAATGCCATCGGGTTTGCATGTGATGGCGCTCGGGCGTAAAGTACCGTGGATGGATTTGGATCGAAAAGGATGAAGCTGAGCGGGAATCGAAGCCCCTCTTTTTCCGATCCAAGTCGAATCCCTGAACCACAATTCTTGCGGGCTCCACGCAAAAGCAGAGCCCCACTCGGTCATGAGGAGGCAGTGATGTCCATCTATCAAAAATATTGTATCTACTTGTTTTTGGCCGCGCTGGGGGGTGCTGCTCTGCTATTGCTTGGGTCGGTCAGAGCCGCCGATCTCAATCCCGCAGCGATCAAGATTCAGATGCCCGATCAGATCAAATGGGACGATGATATGAAAAGAGGCGAGAGCACGGCCGTTCTGGCGGGCAATCCGGAATCGGCGGGAATTTACGTCGAACTCGTGAAGTGGCATGCCCATCACATGAGCCATCCGCACTTCCATCCCAATGACCGGTTTATCACCGTGATTTCTGGAACCTGGTGGGTGGGAACGGGCACCAAATTCGATCCGGATAGCACAGTGCCGTTGCCGCCGGGCAGCTTCGCCAGGCATTTCGGAAAGGAAGTTCATTACGACGGAGCCAAGGACGCGGACGTGATTCTGGAAATTGTGGGCGAGGGCCCGGCGACGTCCACTCCCGCGGAAGTAAAGTAGAACTAACCGGAGAACCTGATTGGGCTGTGCCCATTTCCTGTAAGGGCTCCTCGACGGCCGCAGAAAGACCCCGGGTCTGAAGACCCGGGCTACAACGGTTCCACACGCGTTGCAGAGATGCTGCAGCCCGCCTCTTCAGAGGCGGGGATTTTCCGATGTTGAGCAACAGATGCTCGGTATTCAGCGGCACGCACGTGCTGCTCTTAGGACTCGACCACGATGGCTTGGTTTAAGCGGGAAAAAAAACGGATCGACCAGCCCACGCCGCCTGACGCGCGCCGCGTGAAGACGGAAGGGCTGTGGACCAAGTGCGAAAACTGCCGCACGATTGTCTGGAAGAAAGACCTGGACGCCAACTGGCGCATCTGTCCGAAGTGCCAGCACCATTTCCGATTGAGCGCGACTCAGCGGCTGGAACTGCTCCTCGATTCGCGCTGGGTCGAGCACGACGCCGAGCTCGCCTCGAGCGACCCTCTGAAATTTACGGACACGAAGCCCTACGCCGCGCGCCTGAAAGAAGCGCGCCGAAAACTGGGCAAGGCCGACGCCATCATCACGGCGGAAGGCTTGCTCAGCGGGCGTCCGGTTATTTGTTGCTCGATGGAGTTCGCGTTTATCGGCGGCTCGATGGGCGCCGTGGTGGGCGAGAAAGTGACGCGCGCGGTGGAAATGTCCATCGCCAAAAAGCTGCCGCTGGTGATCGTTTCCAGTTCCGGCGGCGCGCGCATGATGGAGGGCACGATCAGCCTGATGCAGCTCGCAAAAGTTTCCGCCGCGCTCGCGCGCCTCGATGAAGTCCGCCTGCCGTTCATTTCCATTTTGACCGACCCCACCACCGGCGGCGTTACCGCGAGCTACGCCATGCTGGGCGACATCAACATTGCCGAGCCCGGCGCGCTGATCGGCTTCGCAGGCCCGCGCGTGATCGAGCAGACCATCCGCCAGAAACTTCCCAAGGGATTTCAAACGTCGGAGTTTCTGCTGGAGCATGGGTTTCTCGACGCCGTCGTCCATCGCAAGGACCTGAAGGCCTACATCTCCTCCGCCCTCGATTTTTTCCTGGCGTAAATAATTTGGATATCTCACTTCGCATGCAGATTAAATCGGTTTTCGTCCACATGTGGTTTGGCGCCGCGGGTTTGGTAGCGCCGGCGTCCCGCCGGCAGTTTTGCGCCGTGCAGGAATTACAAAAATTGCCGGCGGGACGCCGGCGCTACGAAAGCCGCTCGAACCGTGATGAGTTTGCAAGGCTAACCGCATGAACTACGAAGAATCGGTCCAGTACCTCTTCAGCCTGGGACGGGAACTCGCCTCTCCGCGGCAGGCGAGCGCCACGAAATTCGATCTGAAAAATATCACCGTGGTTTGCGAACACCTGGGGCAGCCGCAGCGCGAGTTTCAGTCCGTGCACGTCGCGGGCACGAACGGCAAAGGGTCCACCTCGGCGATGCTCGATTCGATCTTGCGCGCGGCGGGCTTGCGCACCGGGCTGTACACGTCGCCGCATCTCGAGCGCATCAACGAACGCATTCGCCTGGACGGCAGGGAAATTTCCGACGCGGAATTTGCCGCCGCGTTCACGCGCGTCCGGACGGCCATCGAGGAATTGCTCGCCGCCGGACGCCTCGCCGCGCACCCCACGTTTTTCGAGTGCGTGACGGCGATTGCTTTCGTGTATTTCTCCGGCGCGGGCGCGGAGTTCGCCGTGTGCGAAACCGGCATGGGCGGCCGCCTCGATGCGACCAACATTCTGCTGCCGGAAGTCGCGGTCATCACGCAGATTGATTTTGACCACGAAAATTATCTCGGCCACTCGATCGAGGAAATCGCTGGAGAAAAAGCGGGAATCATCAAGCCGGGCGCGCGCGTGGTCAGCGCCGCCGAACACCTCATCGCGCGCGTGGTGATCCGGCGCCGCTGCGCGGAGCAATCCGCGTTTCTCGTGGAAATTGAAAATGCCTTTTACCTGGAGGACGTGGTCGCCCACGAAGGCTGCTTTTCGTTCACCGCGATTTCCTACGACTCCGGCGTTCGCATCCCCATCGCTCTGCGGCTCGCCGGCCGGTTTCAAGTGCGCAACGCGCTCACGGCGCTCGCCGCCGCGCGCATGCTGGCCGAGCGCGGCGCGCCCATCGACGACGAAGCCATCGCGCGCGGTTTCGCCGCGGCCGCGTGGCCCGGCCGCCTTGAAAAGATCAGCGAGCGCCCGGAAATTTACGTCGACGGCACGCACAATCCCGCCGGCGCGCGCGAAATCGCCGTCTTCTGGGAGCAATTCCTTCCCGGCCGGAATATTGTTTTGATTTATGGTGCGATGCGCGACAAGGCCGTCGATGAAATTGCGGGCCTGCTTTTCCCCCGCGCTTCCGCAGTCATTCTCACGACGCCCGCGCAGTCTCGTGCCATCTCCGCCCCGCTGCTCGCGGAAATGACGGCCCATCATGCGAAGCGCGCGGAAGTTGTGCCAGATCCCGCGCAAGCCCTGGCGCGCGCACTCGAACTCGCCTCTCCTGAAGACGTTATCTTCATCACCGGTTCGCTCTACCTCGTGGGCGAATTGCGCCACGAATGGATGTCCCGCAAAAGCAGCCGGCCAGTTTCTTAGAAGTAGAGGTCTTTTTGGCCGGGGAGCCGCAGCGATCAACGCAGCACTCAAGACTACGGAAAGTAGATTTGGAATATGATCGGCGCTGGACGAGCCACCGCAACCTTGAGCCGTCGTGCAAATAAATTATCGTCGATCACGAAAGTGACGCGGGCGGATTGGCGCTGCCATCTAGAACGGGTTCACGAAAAACACGGGAGAAGCGCCATTGTTGCCGCTGCCTACCGGACTCACGTCGATGAAAACCATTTGGTTCGGACCAATCACGTAAAAGACCTCAGTCGCCGGATTACCTGTGGTCGGTATCGACATCACACCCCTGCCGCTGGTGGCGTCCAGCGACAGCACCGAGATGCCGGTAATGGCCCCGTCCGTGGTGGTCGAAATGGAAGGATTGGACGGAAAGCGCTGGTCCAGATCAAAGTTGTAGAAGCCGGAGGTGGTCGTGGGAGCGATCGCGCCAACCAGGGATTGCGCGTCGTTCACCGATGAGCCCCTGTCGCGTACGATCATCTGGCTTGAAATCGTCGAGAGTGCAAAGGACGAGCCCGACTGAGGGGAGAGAGGTCCGGCCATGGCGTGGTTGCTGGCCCCGGCTGCGGTGTCAAGGACCGTACCCGTACCGGAGGCCGTGAGGTAGAAAACCGCGGAATCGAAGAGGCCGTCAACAGAACCGTTCGGCACAGTCATGGTCCCGCGGCCGGTGGTCGGATCAAACACGACTGTCCCGGAGAGCGTGGTCGGACCCTTGATACCGCCGCCGTCGTTGGAGTCGAAGAGCACGGTTGCCGAATTGGAGCCGGAAATTATCAATTGCCCGGCAGCGCTTATCTCGTTCAGGATGGCGGGGGAAGTGTCGAGTCCCGCGACCCCAAATACGGCGCCCGTAGTGTTGACGGTAGAAGCGGTGAACGAAGAGAGAGATTGTTTGGACCCGTTGACAATCATGGTTCCCCCGGTGGGGTCCTTTGTTTCTACAGCCACGAACCGATTTGCCGTGATGGCGTAATAAGCGAAATTCTGTGTTCCGGAGGCAGGCACCAGAGTGTCATTGATGGTCACGGTCATCGTCCCGCGTCCGTTTGTGTCTGGCCCGGAAACGAATGTGACCACAGCCGATGTGGCAGGGGCCGAGCCGACTCCCGCGATACTGCGATCAAAGAGGACATTGGTGCTGGTGCCGCTCGCGCCGAGCGTAAAGCGGCCGAGCGCGGATGTCGGAACAGCCGCATTTCTTCCGTTGAGAGTAATGATGTAGTCCGCTGCCAAACTGGCAAGCGAGAAAACCGAGGAACTTTGCTGCTGGATCGTCCCCGCGACGATGAAGTTGTTGGCGTCCACGCTCATGATGTCGCCGAACGTACCACCGGCCTGAAGGGCGATGCCGAATGCCAATGGTTGAGCGATGCCTGACACCGGGCTGGTTAACGAGACCGTGACTAGCGAGCCCAGTCCGTTCGCGTCAAACGCGTAAGTGCCTGCCAGCGAAGTGCTCGAACTGACCGTTCCGTTGTCATTCACATCCACTTCGCCGGTGATATCGCCCAGACCATCCGATACGAAGCTGCCGGCCATGCCCATCGGGTTCCCGGACGAGTCGAAGCCATTGGCCACGAAGGCGTATCGGCCGTTCAGGGCGTTGGGTTGCGGGGGCCCGCCGCAACCGAGGAGGCAGCCGCCGCCAATGCCGCCGCCACCGCAGCCGGCCATCAAACCGACAGCGATCAATGCGAGGGAACCAAAAAGGGCGCGTCTCATGAACTCTCCTGGCGCAGCGAGATTCAGACTCCAATGACCTAGCCGGACATCCGAATGACTCGGAACGCGGATGGTACTCCAACCCGTCGATGCAATGAAAGTCAAAATTCTGTCAAAAAAACTTCCGATGTTGAGTTCTGAGTCATGCATCGAACGCTTTTCCCTTGTTCGACACAATGCCCTTGCCATCCGAGCAGATCCCAACACGAATTGCGAGGTTACGGCGGCAAAGTTCCAAGAAAATGGATCGTCGGAAAATGGCCCAAACCGAAGGTATCGGTAGTGTCTTAACTTGAAAATCAACTCGTTAATTCCGGGATTTAGGAGGTTGGGGCTTTAGCCCTGACGTTCTGGCTTGCGCGTTCGCGGGCTTTAGCCCCTGAAGCTTCAGGGCCTGAAGGTCACGTTTAAGTGCCTCTAGCGTCCGACCTAAAGGTCGGACCTCCTAAACGGCACCATCAAATTCTTCGATTGTGGGAGAAGGGCTGAAATTAGGCGGCTACAAGGCATCAAATCGGGTGCGGATGGGCCAAAACTCTGCTAAACTGCACACTTTGCCCAACATTGTGAGAATGGGTGAGGAGTTGTCATGGCTATGAGATGCACGATTTGCGGCAAGGGGCCGTCGTTCGGCAACGTGATCAGTCACGCGAACAACACCCGCCGCCGCCGCTGGAATCCTAATCTGCAACGTGTCCGCGCCGTGGTGGAAGGCGTGCGCAAGCACATTCGCGTCTGCACTTCCTGCATTCGCTCCGGCCGCGTCACGAAAGCAGCCTAACGAGCCTATTTCCGCATCGGAACATCGTATCGGCGGGTTGTGCAGCCCGCATCCGGTCAAAGGAGACATCGTTGAGGATACGTGGGCGGGGATGGTTTGTGCTGGCCGCGGCCCTGGCGGTTGTGTCCGGATGCAAGAAGCCAATGGTGCCGGATGAAAACGTGTGGGGCGTCGTGGACGGCGCGCCCATCACGCGCGCCGAGGTGGACAAATACTACCGCACGCAACTGAACCCCGATGCGCCCCAGCCTTCGCAGGACGAAGCGCTGTCGCTCAAGCTGAATGTTCTGGATGAGCTGATCAACAATCACATCCTGCTGGAAAAGGCGAAAACGCTGAGCCTTCAGGCCGCCGACGGCGAAGTCGAGGACAAATTCACCGAATTCAAGAGCCCGTACACCGAGGAAGAATTTCAGCGCCAGCTCAAAGGACGCAACTACACGGTGGACGATTTGAAAAACGACATCCGCCAGCAGCTCTCCATTCAAAAGGTGATCAATCACGAAGTGGTGGCCAAGATCACCGTCACGGATCAGGACGTTCAGGATTTTTACAACCAGAATCGCGCGCAATTCAACGTGACCGAGCCGCAATACCGCATCGCGCAGATCGTGGTCACTCCGCACAAGGATCCGGGCTTGCGCAATCGCAAGAACGACGATGCCACCACCGATCCCGAGGCGCGGCGCAAGATCGCGGCCCTCGATCAGCAGCTCAGCACCGGCGCGGACTTCGCGCAAGTGGCCATGGATTATTCGGAAGACCCCGCGTCCGCTGGTTCCGGCGGAGACCTGGGCTACGTGCCGGAATCCTCGCTTTCCCAGAGCGATCCCGCTTTGAAAAAAGCGGTGATGTCGCTCAAGCCGGGGCAAATCAGCGGCGTGATCGTTCTGCGGGATTCTTACCGCATCTTGAAGCTCGTGAGCAAGGAAGCTCCCGGGCAGCGGGACCTGAACGATCCGTCCGTGCAGCAGTCGATTCGCGACAACATCCGCAATCGCAAGGAACAATTGCTGCGCGCCGCGTACCTGGCTACCGCCCGGAATAACGCAAAGATTACAAACTACCTTGCCCAGCAAGTGGTGGAGTCGGCGGGGAAACTTCCCGTCGTCGTCGCGCCAAAAGCAGCGAGCGATGCTGCGCCCTCTCCAGCAAAATAATGTTTCAAATTTTGGGATTTTAGTGGCACAGGCTTCAGTGTTCGGTCTCATGACATCCTTTACACAGCGGTCTCAGGACATCCTTTACACTCGGCTGGGCCGGTGACGAAGGAAAACAGACCGCGTCGGCCCTCCAGGAGGGCCGAGGATGGCATGGGGAACAGTGGACGTAGACGAACAACGGATGCGGTTTGTGATCTTGGCGAGCCGGCGGGAAAAGACGATGCGGGAGTTGTGCGAGGAGTTTGAGATTTCGCGGCCGACCGGGTATGAGTGGCTGCGGCGGTATGAGAGGGGCGGGATCACCGGGGTGGTGGAGAGGAGCCGGCGACCAGAACACAGTCCGCGACGGACGGAGGGGGAGATCGAGCAGCGGATCGTGAAGTTGCGGCAACAGCGGCCGGACTGGGGAGCGAAGAAGGTGCAGGTGCTGCTGGAGCGAGAAGGGGTGAAGGTGCCGCGGATCACGATTCACCGGATTTTGGTGCGGCACAATTTGGTGCGAGTGCAGGATCGGCATCGGCGGGCGGTGCAACGATTCCAGCGAGGAGCGCCGAACGAGCTTTGGCAGATGGATTTCAAAGGGTCGGCGGGATGGAACGCGGAGACGGGGCCGCTGTCGGTGTTGGATGATCACAGCCGGTATGCCATTGCGTTGGCGGAAACAGGATCGACGCGAGCCGAGGCCGTACGAGAGCGGCTGGAGGAGGCGTTTCAGCGTTGCGGAGTACCGGACGGGATGCTGATGGATCACGGGACGCCGTGGTGGAACATGCAGGCTGCGGCGGGATGGACGTGGCTGACAGTATGGTTGATGAAGCAAGGGATGAAACTGCATTTCAGCGGGTATCGACATCCGCAGACGCAAGGGAAAGTGGAACGATTTCATGGATCGTTGGAAGCGGCGAGAAGGAAGCGAGACCGGTCGGAGAGCGAGCCGGAGCAGGCGTGGTACGACGCGTTTCGCCAGGAGTACAACGAAGAGCGACCGCACGAAGCGTTGGGGATGAAGACGCCGGGGTCGGTGTGGCGCCGGAGCGAGCGGGGCTATCAGGCCAACCCTCCTGCTTGGGAGTATGAAACGGGAGCCGAGGTGCGGCGCCTAGGCGGAGCAGGACAGATGACGGTCGAGGGGCGACGGTGGGAGATCAGCAAAGCGCTGGCAGGAGAATGGGTGCAGCTGATTCGAATCGGGGAGAGGATCTTGGTGTACTACTGCCGGAGTTTGGTGCGCGAACTCGATCCGAGCCGCCAGCGGTCCACCGCGGTGGACCGCTGGCGGCTCGGCCCTGTCCCTGAAAAAGTGTAAAGGATGTCCTGAGACCGCTGTGTAAGGGATGTCCTGAGACTTGACACTGAAGCCTGTGGGTTTCCACGGAATCTTGGCTGGCGCCCACGGCCTGGGCTGCTTGGTGAAACCCCACAGGCTGAAGCCTGTGCTACTACGTCACAATCGCCAGCACCTCGCCGGCATTGACCGTTTGCCCTTCCCGCGCCACCTTTTCGACTGTGCCTGATTTGGGCGAGCGAATTTCGTTCTGCATTTTCATCGCTTCGATAACCAACAGGCCCTGGCCGGCGCTGACTTGCTCGCCCGCGGCAACGAGTACGCGCACGATTTTCCCGGGCATGGGCGCGACAAGCTGCTGACGCCCTTCGAGCTCGATCCCTGCGCCACGCCTGCGCCGCCACGAGCGCGGATCGAAAATTTCCACCTGGAATTCGCGGCCATTCGCGCGGATTAGAAGGCCATTGGAGGTTTCCTCGGCGGTGACTTCGAGAGAGCGCCCTCCGAGAAGAATCGAATACGCCCCACGCGAAATTCGCACGGCGTGGGCTTCCACCAACCGGCCGTCGACGGTGAACGTCACGCTCGACGTTCCATTCGCCTGCGGAGTGAACTCCACGTTTCGCCGCGCGCCGTTGATTGCAACTTCATATTTCATCGTCATATTCCGCCGGGCGTCTACTCACTTCGATCGACCTGCTCGAGACGCGCTTCGCGCTTCCAGCGCGACTCCGCTTCCGCGGTGACGCCGTTGGCGGACGCCGCATCCTTTGCGCCGAGAGAATGCAGCAACGCCGCGAGAATCGCCGCATCTTCGGCAGCCACGTCGCGTTCTTGCGTGTGCATTTCAGCGAGGAGATGAGGCAGCTTTTCGTCCAACCAGCGAGTGAAAATTTCTCCCCGCAGAAATTCCGGATCGCGGAGAATGCCGAGAAGAAGGCCCGAGTTCGTTTTGATTCCCGTGACCGAATGTTCTTCGAGGGCCCGCGCGAGGCGCGCAATGGCCTCCGCGCGATCTTGTCCCCAGGCAATCAGCTTGCCGAGCATCGGATCGTATTCCGTCGAGACGGCAAAACCTTCGTACACGCCGTCATCCAAACGAATTCCGGGGCCGGAAGGCGCGCGCCGCGAAAGGATCGTTCCGGGCGACGGGAAAAATTGATTGCTTGGATCTTCCGCGTAGAGGCGGCACTCAACGGCGTGGCCCGAAAGCTTGATGTCCTCTTGCGAAAAGGGAAGCGGCTCGCCGGCGGCGACGCGGATCTGCAGCTTCACCAGATCGAGTCCCGTGACCATTTCCGTGACCGGATGTTCCACCTGAAGTCGCGTATTCACTTCTAGAAAATAAAAATTGCGCTGCGCGTCCACAAGAAATTCCACCGTGCCCGCATTCGCGTAGCCCGCTTCCTTTGCCAGGCGCACGGCGGCTTCGCCCATGGCGCGGCGCAATTCCGGCGTCATGACGGGAGACGGAGATTCCTCAATTACTTTTTGGTGCCGACGCTGGACGGAACATTCGCGCTCGCCCAGATGCACGATGTGGCCGTGCGCGTCGCCAAAAATTTGAATTTCAATGTGGCGCGGCCGGTCAACGTACTTTTCGAGATAAAGGCGCGCGTCGCCAAACGCGTTCAGCGCTTCCGAAGCGGCGTCGCGCCACGCGCCGGCCATCTCCGAATCCGCCGCGACCAGGCGCATGCCTTTCCCGCCTCCGCCCGATACCGCTTTGAGCAGCACGGGATAGCCAAGCTCGCGCGCGATTTTTCCTGCGTCGCTCAGATTTTCGATCGGATCCTTGGTCCCGGGAACCATGGGCACGCCCGCCCGCGCGGCGAGTTGGCGGGCCGCGGTTTTCGACCCCAGGCGCTCCATCGCTTCAGGCGACGGGCCGATGAAGGTGATTTTGTTTGCGGTACACGCCCGCGCAAGTTCGGGATTTTCGGCGAGGAATCCATATCCGGGATGCAACGCGTCACAGCCCGCGCGGCGCGCGGCTTCCATCACATTGTCGATACGAAGATAACTCTCGCGCGAGGGAGCGGGGCCTATCCGGTAGGCTTCATCGGCGAGGCGAACATGCAACGCGGCGCGGTCCGCGTCGCTGAAAACCGCGGCGGAAGTAATGCCCATCTCGCGGCAAGCTCGCGCGATCCGCACGGCAATTTCCCCGCGATTGGCGATGAGAATTTTGCGGAACATTTTTTCCAAACGTTCAACAGCGAGCAGGATTCTAGCACAGCAGGAAATCAGGACGTTCGAGGTTACGAAGGCGGGGGAATTCCGAGATCACGGCAAACCAGTTCCCGATTGGCGGCAAGGACTAGTTGCAGGGCTTCTTTCAAGTTGCGGCGAGCTTCAGCAAGAGTTCGGCCTTGGGTATTCACACCGGGAATTTCCTCAACGGTGGCGACGTACCACTTTCCACGTTTCTCGATGATTGCAGTGACCTGTCGCTCCATGGTTATTCTCTGTGATAGCAGTTTATCACGATCGGCTCGATGAAACGTGCGGTCGCCTAGTCCATAGTTATCCAAGCGTGGACACAGCGGAGGCGGCGAGCAATAATTCCTGGAATGGCGCTAGCAAATGGCGAAAAGAAAACTGAACCCCAACGAGAGCGTCTGCTCGGAGCGTATCTTTTCGCCCTCTGCGTCTACCAAATCGGAATTTACTGCTGGCCGGGCGGGCCGCCATTTATTCTTGATCCGCGCGCCGGCATTCCCGTTCTCCTCATCAATCACTTTTCTTTCGATAACAAGGTGATTTACCCGGTGGAGTGGATCACGGCCACGTGGCTCGTGATCGCGGCGTCCATGATTTTCTTCCGCGGGAGACTCTTGAAGCCCTACCTGATCGCGGAAATCGTTCTCGCCGCGCCAACGGCCTATTACATCTGCGTCCTTGCCATACGGCATGGCGGCGATTTCGCGCCGGGGTTCAAGGACCTCGTCTTGACCGTGCTGCTGTTCCTTGTTTTTTCGCTGATTCCACTGGGGCTGGCTTCGAGACGCATTCTGGCCCGAAGGGAAGCGCAATCCTGAATCCGCCGAAAGTGACTTCCTGCGCGCATCCTTCCAAAGCGATGGTTGACATAAGGATTTACGCTTCACTAGAATCATTCGACTGCAATACCGGGCTTACTGTACTTTTCACGCTGCCTCACTTCGGAACAGGAGATCGCCATGAAACGATTTGCCGCCCTCTTTGTCTTGAGCGTTCTTTGCGTGCCTTTGGCTACGAGAGCGCAAGGCACCGCACCGGCTGCTCAGCCGGCCGCCAGCGCTCCGGTCGCGGCCGCAACACAGGCGCCCCAGGGACGCAAGAAACGCGTTGCGGTCTTCGATTTTGACTACGCGACGGTGAAGACCAACTCGGCGGCTTTGTTCGGGTCGGACATTGACGTCGGCAGGGGAATCGCCGACCTTCTCGTCAAGAATCTGGTGACGGACGGGACGTACAGCGTGATCGAACGCAAGGCGCTCGACAAGATCCTGGCGGAGCAGAACTTTTCAAACAGCGACCGCGCCAATCCGGCGTCGGCAGCCAAAATCGGCAAGATCCTTGGCCTCGATGCCATCATCGTGGGCAGCATCACCGAGTTTGGGAACGAGACCAAAAACAGGAATGTGGGAGGCGGTGGAGGCGGCTTCGGCGGATTCGGGATCGGCGGAATTGGCCACAAGGAATCCAAGGCTAACGTCATGCTCGACGCGCGCTTGGTCGATATCGATACAGCGGAGATTCTCGGGGTGGCGGAAGGCAAGGGCGAATCCAAGCGCAGCAGCACTTCCCTTCTGGGCGGCGGCGGGAACTGGCACGGATTCGGCGGAGGCGCCGTGGACTTCGGCTCAAGCGACTTCCAGCAAACCATTATCGGCGAGGCCGTGAAGGCCGCGACCGATCAAATGACCGCGGGCGTGATCGCGTCGGCGCCCAAGCTGCAAGCGCGCATCATCAAGGTGGAAGGCCTGGTGGCGGCCGTGGACGGCGACCAAATCGTGCTAAACGTCGGCTTGAAGACCGGGATCAAAGTGGGCGACCACATGTCCGTGGAGCGCGTGACGAGCACGATCAAGGACCCGGCCACCGGCGCGGTTCTTCGCAAGATGACCACCAAGCTGGGAGAACTGGAAGTCACCGACGTGGACGAAATATCCGCGGTCTGCAAACCTGTCACCGGCACGGGATTTAAGATCGGCGATGTGGCGAGGACGGTGGTCCAGTAGAGACGGTCGCGTTAAGCAAACGAAAGGCGATCAGCGGCCGCCGCGAAACCCGCCGCGTCCAAAACCGCGCGGCTGTAACGTGGAAAAGAAAAACGGATTGCTGATTCGCGCCAGCGGAAGCATCGGAATATCAAACCCTCTGCCAAGACGCCCCTGCATCGCGTAGGGGTCTCCGTAGGTTCCGTACATCCCCACCGAATAAGGCACTGCGGCCCTCTGAGCTGCCTCAATCTCCCTGTCCCGTTTCCCGGTAAGAATATCGACGTCCGCGGGATCGAGAGGATGGCCCGGCCGGATGGACGCGGGCAAATTATCCTGGGATTTCAGATTTTGCGTTGCCTGTGGTGGCGCCTCTTGCGCGGTCTGGGCTGCGGCCTGAGACGGGCTGCCGCCGGTTTCCGCTTGCTGCGCGCGAAGCGCCGGGACGGCCAAAAAGAGAGCGATTGCGAACACAAATCTTTTCATGGCGTCCTCCCCGAGGAATTCCTTATACGATTCTAACTCTCTTTTCGTTGGTCCCCTCACAATCCTTTCTGAAAGTGAGACAAGTGGAACAGGCTTCACAGGCTGCGGAAAAAAGTACGCCGTTGTCTGCATTCTGAGCGAAGCGAAGAATCTCTCTGTGCATTGGACTTAAATCGAAAAGAGAGATTCTTCGCTTCGCTCAGAATGACAGAGTTTTTAGTTTTTCCGCAGCCTGTAAAGCCTGTTCCACTGAACCCACTCCGCCGGTAATCGTCACGTCGCATCGATTGGCAACGGATCGCGTGTCATTTCGTTGTCGGCAAGAATCGCGTCATAGCGGGATATTGCCGTGTTTCCTTTTGGGGTTCGTGTCGCGCTTGGTTTCGAGCGAGCGGAGGGCGGTGATGAGTTTCGCGCGCGTTTGCGATGGCTCGATCACGGCGTCGATGTAGCCGCGTTCGGCGGCGACGTAGGGATTGGCGAAGCGCTCGCGGAACTCGGCGACTTTTTCGCGGCGCAGGCGCTCGCGGTCGGCTTCGGGCGCGCGTTCGAGTTCGCGTTTGTAGACAATGTTGACCGCGCCTTCGGGGCCCATCACCGCAATTTCGGCCGTCGGCCAGGCGAAATTCGCGTCGGTGCGGATGTGTTTGCTCGACATGACGCAATAGGCACCGCCATACGCTTTCCGCGTAATCACCGTTAATTTGGGGACCGTTGCTTCAGCGAACGCATAAAGCAATTTTGCGCCGTGCTTGATGATGCCGTTCCATTCCTGCTGCGTGCCGGGCAAAAAGCCGGGCACATCTTCGAGCGTGATGAGCGGGATATTGAACGCGTCGCAAAAACGCACGAATCGCGCGCCCTTCACCGAGGCGTTGATGTCCAGCACACCTGCGAGCACCGCGGGCTGATTCGCGACCACGCCAACGGGCTGCCCGCCGAGACGCGCGAAACCGACCACGATATTTTTTGCGAAATGCTCGTGAACCTCGAAGAAATAGTTGTCGTCCGCGATGGCGTGGATCACGTCCTTGATGTCGTACGGCTGCATCGCGTCGGCGGGAACCATCGAATCGAGCGCGGCGTCGGCGCGGTCGGCGGGATCGGAAGTCGGGCGGCGCGGCGCGTCATCCAGATTGTTGAGCGGAAGAAAGCCGAGCAGCTCGCGAATCATGGCGAGACATTCGGCGTCATCGCGGGCGATGAAATGGGCGACGCCGCTCGTGGCATTGTGGGTCATCGCGCCGCCGAGGTCCTCTTTGGAAACATCTTCGTGCGTCACCGTTTTGATGACGTCCGGCCCGGTGATGAACATGTACGACGTGTCGCGCGTCATGAAAATAAAATCGGTGATCGCGGGAGAATAGACAGCCCCGCCGGCGCACGGCCCCATGATCGCGCTGATCTGCGGAACGACGCCGCTCGCCAGCGTGTTGCGCAGAAAAATATCGGCGTAACCTGCAAGCGAGCGCACCCCCTCCTGGATGCGCGCGCCGCCCGAATCATTCAGGCCGATCACGGGCGCGCCGTTGCGCATCGCCAGATCCATGATCTTGCAGATTTTCAGGGCATTCGTTTCCGAGAGCGACCCGCCAAACACGGTAAAATCCTGCGCGAACACGTACGCCAAACGGCCGGAGATGCGCCCGAAGCCGGTGATGAATCCATCGCCGGGCGTCCGCTGTTCCTGCATCCCAAACTCATCCGAGCGGTGCGCGACGAATTTATCGAGTTCTTCAAACGTGCCTTCGTCAAGGAGCAGCGCGACGCGTTCGCGCGCCGTGAGTTTTCCGGCTTTGTGCTCGCGCTCGCGCCGTTCCGCGCCGCCTCCGGCTTCCGCTTCGGCGCTCCGGCGGCGCAGTTCCGCGATCGGATCACTCGATTTCGTTTCGTTATCCATAGAACGGGTCATAGAACGATGTCCGCGCGCGCATCGTGGCGCACGGCCTTCGAGACTTTCGCACAAGCTCGAAGCACTATGCCACTAAATTTTGGCGGAATCGCCGGAGCGCACGTCCCTGGAATACTCGTCGATCGGCAGAGGCGGAAATTCGGCTTGCCCCACGCCCACTATGCGAACGGCCAGATGCGTGGCCAGGTAGATGCACCCGAGAAGAAGGAGAGTCCCTAAGACAAGGTCCGCGGAGACGGCGAGAACGCGAAGAGGCATTTGATCGATGGAGACAGCACGGATGGTGCCTCGCACCAGGGCAATCATGCACGCCAAAGTTAAGACGGCGGCGCCGAGCACAGCTATCACGGAGCCAAGAATTCTCATTCCCATGCGGAGACTCCCGCGGCGAATATCACCGGAAACGCCGCAATGGATGAAGTGAAACTTCGCATAGGAATCTAAGCCCTCAGGAGATTAATGCAGGCCTGACCAGTCGTCCGCCACAAGAATCGAATTGCTGGGATTGGACGGATCGTACTTCACGCTGGCAGGCTGGCCGGAAGCGATTCGCTCGAGGCACAGGCGCTCTTCGAGGCCGGTAACGTCTTGCGCGGTTTCGTAGGTGACGCCGGCAATGGAATAGCTGTACCGGACCAGGCGGCGCAAACCGCTTCCGCCCGATACAGAAGGCGCGGCCTTGCCGCCCGGAGATTTTGCGGGACTCGATGCGGGCGCGACCGGCCCCTGCGATTCGACCAGCTCGACCACCAGCCCTTCCACGATGCGCCCGACTTGATTGAGTTGAGAACGGCGGCGGCGCTCTTCGTCTTCCGGGTCTTCCGGTTTTCGGAAGTATTGACGCAGAGCCGCAAAGGCGACGGCCACGACGATCGCCGCGCCTACCAGAACCATCCGCCAATCGATTGCCAGGTGCTTCAACGCTTCGGATTGCGCGCGGCAACCGGCTCGAACACATCGCCCAGCGTCTCGCGCGCTTTCTCCCAGTCTTTCAAGAATCCTTCAAGTCCCCGGTCCGTGAGGGGGTGCTTGAAGAGCTGCTCGAATACTTTGAACGGCATGGTGCCGATATGCGCGCCCATCCGCGCGGCCGCCACCACGTGCAGCGGGTGGCGCAGGCTCGCGGCCAGGACTTGCGTCGGGAAGTTGTAGGCCTTGTAGATGTCCATGATTTCGCGCAGCAGCGTCAGGCCGTCGGAGGAAATATCATCGAGTCGGCCGAGAAACGGGCTGGCGATATATGCGCCGGCCTTGGCCGCAATCAGGGCCTGCGGCGCTGAAAATATCAACGTCACGTTGACGCGAATGTGCTCCTTCGACAGGATGCTCAGCGCGCGCACGCCGTCGGGAATCATGGGAATCTTGACGATCACGTTGGGATGCCACGTGACGATCTCGCGGGCCTCGCGGAGGATACCGGCCGTATCGGTGGACACGACTTCGGCGCTGATCTCGCCGTTTTTCACGATGTTGCAGATTTCGATGATGTGTTCGCGGAAGGGCCGCTTTTCCTTGGCGATCAGCGTGGGATTGGTCGTGATGCCGTCGATTAATCCCAGCGAGACACCCTGCCGGATTTCATCCAGGTTTGCGGTATCGAGAAAGAATTTCATGTTTGTCGCCTCCTTTGCGCAGAAACGAAACAAGCGCGGTGGGGAGGACACCGCCAAGGTCAGGCCGGCGGATTCACAGCCGGATTTCGCAACGTGCCGATTCCGGGAATCACGACTTCCACCACGTCGCCGGCCTTCATGGGGCCGACGCCCGCCGGAGTTCCCGTCGCAATCACGTCGCCCGGCAAAAGCGTCATTACCCGCGAAACCCAGGGAATTATAACATCAATGGGGAAGAGCATTAGGGTGAACGGGGCGTACTGTTTCCTAACGCCATTCAAGAGGGTTTCAATTGTGCCGTGGGTGACGTCGAACTCGGTTTCGAGAACCGGTCCGAGCGGGCAAAACGTGTCAAAGCCCTTGGCGCGCGTCCATTGCTTGTCGAGCGCCTGATAATCCCGTGCGCTGACGTCGTTGAGCAGCGTGTAGCCGGCGACGTAGGGGCGGTAATCCTCGCCGTCGCGCAAATTGTGGCACTTGCGCCCCATGACCACGGCAAGCTCGCCTTCAAAATCGATGCGCTGCACCCCGGGCAAAAGCACGATTGGATCGTCGGGCGCAAGGAGCGACGACGGCGGCTTCAAAAAAATCAGCGGCTCTTTCGGAGGGGCGTTGTTGAATTCCGCGGCGTGATCCGCATAGTTTCTGCCGAGGGCGACGATTTTGCTGGGCGCGACCGGCGGCAAGAGTTTCACGTCCGCAAGCGGCCAGGACCGGCTCGTCACTTCCCACTTTCCCAAAATATCGCCGGAAACCTGGCGAACAGTTTCGCCCGAAATAACGCCCTGCAAAACTTCCGCTTGCGCGGCGGCGCCTGCTTTCTCTTTTGGTTGAAAACGGCAGAGTTTCATCGAGTCCTTTTTCCTTCTTGAGGGATTTGAGAAATTAGTGCGTATGGTGCTTGCCGGCGGAGGCCACGGTTTCCCGGGACTGAACGATGTGCTCGTGGCGAACTCCCGCGCACATCAGGAATACCCAATCGAGCACGGCAACGAAGCCGTAGGAAACCGCGCCCAGCACGAAAACGTGGAACGCCCCCATGCGGCTTTCGAGCAGCGTGAAATGGATCTCCGCCGCGACGTACGTAATGGTCAGAAGCGCCCAGGCCGTCAGGCCCGAAACGAAAAGCTTTCCGGGATGATTACGAAAGCGGAGCACGGGAATCCCGAGGACCATGATCAAGATCGCGCCCGCCACGAGGTTGCGCAGTTCGGCAAAAGGCTCCAGTTCGGCGACGCGATTGGCAACTTCCAACCACGCGACGAAAACACAGGACAAATATATTCCCGTGAGGATGCCGGTGCGCAACGACGCGATGCGCAGCCACAAAAACCACCGCATGCCCGGAAGCTGGAGTCGGGCTGCCATGCCATCCTTCCTCGAGCTTCCCTCTATGGAACGTCCGCCACGACGGCGGAACTCTTGGGGCTTTCGTTGCCGGCGCGGTCAAGAGCGGAAACACGATAGTAATATCGCCTGCCAGGCAATACGGAGATATCACGAAACGTCGGACTCGGCAATATATCCGTGCTGACGCGCTCGCCGGGTGAGTCTTCCCCCTCGCTCCGGTAAACGGAATACCCCGCCAGGTCCCCCTCGGGACTGATCGCCCACGATAGTTCGATGTACGCAGGGGCCTGCGGGGTTGCGGGAATAATCGTAATTTCAAGGTTCGTGGGCGCGGCAGGAGGAAAGACGTCACGCGGAGTGACCATGGCCGGCGCGGAGTCGGCGGACTCGACCAGATCCGCGCCGAATTGCGCCACGCTGCGCACGGTGTAAACGTACGGCGTCGCGAACTCGAAATGTGAATCGCGAAACTCGGTCGAAGGCGAAGTTCCCGCAAGCTCCAGCGGTGTTTTCAACTTTGCCTTGGAAAGATCTTGCGGAGGGTTTTCCTGGCCGGATTCGATTTCCGCGCGGTAGACGCGGTACACGCGCGAAGAAGCTCCGGGCGGCAAGGCAGCTTCCGTCCAGTTCACGACCAGCGCCGACTCCGTGACTGAAACGTGGACGTCGCGCGGCGCTTCCGGCGGCGGATAAATCCGCGCCACGACGATGTTTGAATCCTCCGAGGCGCGCGCCTTCGCCGCCCTGGTCCGAACCTTGTACGCCATCGATGAGCCGGCCGCGCGAGCGAAATCTTCCGCCGTGAGGGGATCGTGAAACTCGATGTGTCCCGCCTTCAGATAGGGATCCACTTGCGCGGAAGGAATCGTGAACGCCAGCCGCCACGCCGTCTTCTTGTCCGGAGCGGCGCCAGGAGGAAGCGCGGCGCGATAGATTTCAATCGTGGGATGTTCGGCAAGGGCTTCGCGATCCATCGATCGCGCCGGCAGGGTAAACGTGAGAGCGAACGCGTTGCCGTACTGCCGCGCGGCGAGGTCGCTGACCGCAACGGGAACAACCGGATGCCGCGCGGTAGGATCGCCGGGCGCCGCGCACCCTGCCGCCAGTGCGCACGCGAGGAGGCAAAACGCGAGGGCGAGAAGCGCGGCGGCGCGGATCATCTCTTCACCATCGGCTTCACCATTGCGTCAGAGGATGTACCGGCTGAGGTCCTGATTCTTCACGATGTCGGCAAGCTGCTTGGTGACGTACGCGCCGTCCACTTTCACATTCTTTTTCTTCATGTCCGGCGCCTCGAAGGAAATTTCGTCCAGCACTTTTTCGAGGATGGTGTGGAGGCGGCGCGCGCCGATGTTTTCCGTCTGTTCGTTGACCATGACGGCGTAGCGCGCCAGCGTGGCGATCGCATCCTCGGTGAAATTCAGCTTGAGGCCTTCCGTGTCCAGGAGCGCGATGTATTGCTTGATGAGGGCGTTCTTGGGTTCCGTGAGAATGCGCACGAAATCGCCCTCGGTGAGCGCCGTGAGCTCGACGCGGATCGGCAGCCTGCCTTGCAGCTCCGGGATCAAGTCGGAAGGCTTGCTGATGTGAAACGCTCCCGCGGCGATGAATAAAATGTGATCGGTGCGGATCATGCCGTAGCGCGTGTTTACCGTGGTGCCTTCGACGATCGGCAGGATGTCGCGCTGCACGCCTTCGCGGGAAACGTCCGGGCCGTGGCCGGACTCGCGCCCGGCGATTTTGTCAATCTCGTCAATAAAAATGATGCCCATCTGCTCGGCGCGCTCGACGGCCAGGCGCGTCACTTGATCCATGTCGATCAGTTTGTTTTCTTCTTCCTGGATCAGATAATCGAAGGCTTCGGCGACGGTCATCCTGCGGCGCCTTTTCTGCTGGCCGAAAATTCCCGAGAGCATGTCCTTGACGTTGATGTCCATTTCCTCGACGCCCTGGCTGGAGACGATTTCAAACGCGGGCGTCGAGCGCTCGCGGACTTCGACTTCCACCAGGCGCTGGTCGAGCTTGCCGTCCCGCAACTGCGCGCGAAGTTTTTCCCTGGTGCGGTCCATCTGGTCGCGGCGCGGCTCTTCGATCTGCGGGGCGGAAGAATTGGGGGAGTTGGGCGACTCGGGCGGCGGAGGAGGAGAAGCGGGAAGCAGCAGATCGAGGACGCGCTCTTCCGCGGCGTGTTCGGCGCGCTCGGCCACTTCGTCCAGTTTTTCCTCGCGCACCATGTCGATGGACGTCTCGACCAGATCGCGCACCATGGATTCCACGTCGCGGCCGACGTAGCCGACTTCGGTGTACTTGGAAGCCTCCACCTTGATGAACGGGCAGCCGGCGAGGCGCGCAAGGCGCCGCGCGATTTCCGTTTTTCCCACTCCCGTGGGGCCGATCATCAAAATATTTTTGGGGAGCACATCTTCCGCCATCTCAGGCGTGAGTTTCTGGCGGCGCACGCGGTTGCGCAGCGCGACGGCGACCGCGCGCTTTGCGGCGGCCTGTCCGACGATGTACTTGTCCAGCTCGACGACAATTTCGCGCGGAGTGAGCTCGTCGAACGACGGCTCAACCGCGGCTTCTGGTTCGTGCTGCTCGCCGGGAAGATAGATCACCATAGATTAGATTTTGCTCCTCATCTCACCGATGCGCCAGCGGCCGAACCCAGTTTCAACTTCAAAATCCGACAGTCATCCCCTTTTGTCATTCCGAGCGAAGCGAGGAATCTGCTTTTGATTGCGGCCCGGGTGGAAAAGCAGATTCCTCGCTTCGCTCGGAATGACAAATAAAATGGGTGGGCGGACATATTGCTACAACTCCTCAATCGTGAAATTCGCATTCGTGAAAATACAAATTTCGCTGGCAATCTTCATGGCCTCCTGCGCGATCTCCTTCGCAGCCAGCTTCGTGTGTTTAGACAGCGCCCGGGCCGCAGCCAGCGCGTACGGTCCGCCGGAGCCGATGGCGCAGATGCCGTCGTCGGGCTCGATCACGTCGCCATTTCCGGAAACGAGAAACGTGGACTTGCCGTCCGCGACGATCAGCAGCGCTTCGAGATGCCGCAGCGCGCGGTCCTTGCGCCATTCCTTCGCCAGCTCGACCGCGGATTTTGCAAGATTCCCCTGATGTTCCTGCAGCTTCCCCTCGAACCGCTCGAACAGGGAAAGCGCGTCCGCCGTCGACCCGGCAAATCCCGCCAGAATTTTTTCGTTGAACAACCGCCGCGTTTTTCGCGCCGTATGCTTCATGACGTGTTCGCCCATGGTGACCTGGCCGTCCGCGGCGATCACCACTTTGTTGTCGCGGCGCACGCACAAGACCGTGGTGCCGTGTATCGGCGGAAAATTCTTGCTCGTTGGCATCCAGAGGATTATACCGCGAGCGGCGGTCGCGACCAACGCAGGGTTCAATATTAACCCGTGGGTCGTTTCAATTCCCCTCTAGTTCGCGGCGCCGGATTCACGAGGAACTCTTTGGGCCCTTACGGGGAATTACTTCCGACTGCGCCGTAAACCACCCGCAAACGAGCGCACAACGAGCCATTACGCGATAACTATCGTATGGTCCACTACTGTGGAACTGGGGGCGCAAGCCATTGATTCTTTGGGACAGCAGCTCGCTGTCCGGATTTACTTTTTCGCGACTGTTCGTTACCGTTGTTTGGCCCACCCGTTACCCTCCCAGCCGCGTCATTCATTTCATGCCTCACAAGGAGCTCTCGATGGCCACGAAACCTCACCGGAAGAAATCACCGGACACATTGCAACATCCGATCCGTATCGTTCCCCTGCATCGCCCCGAAGCCCCGACGGCTCGTGTTACAGCTTTGCCGCATCTTACCTACCGTAACGGCCCGCTTCTCACCGCTGCCCAAGTTTTCACTATCTTTTGGGGCTCCGCCTGGGAGCAAGCACCAAACAGTGATCTCCGCGGTAAAATCAATCAGTTCTTCGATTACATCTTGACCAGCCAGCTCATCGACCAACTCGGCGAATACAGTGTTCCGGGGCAGGCAATCGGCCATGGCACACGTATCGGCACGACTGTTCTCACTTCACCGGCTCCCGGCACGTCTGTTCAGGACAGCGCAATCCAGCAATTGGTTCGGGGGGAGATCAATGCTGGCACGCTGCCGGCCAGCAACCCCAACAGTCTTTATTTCGTCTTTCTTCCCGAGGGTGTGCAAGTCATCCAAGGAGGCAGCGCCTCGTGCCAGTCATTCTGCGGTTATCACGACTCATTCGATGGGGGGGTCTACTACGCAGTGATGCCCTATCCTGGCTGCTCTGGTTGCACCGGCGGCTTGGCTGCCTTTGATGCTCTCACTTCGACAACCTCGCATGAACTTTGCGAATCGATCACCGATCCCGTTCCCGGGCAGGGTTGGTATGACGATAAGAATGGTGAAATCGGGGACATCTGTGCCTGGAAAACCCGCACTCTTGGCAACTATACGATCCAGCTTGAATGGTCCAATCAATCTGGCTCCTGCAAGTAGTAATGCCGGACGGGTGGTCGGCCACTCGGATGTTGAGAAGATGGGCGCTATGAAGGATTGCGGAGGTTGTCTCCGCAAGCTCGTTGGTCAAATAGTGCGTTTACAAATCTGTGCGGTGTGGAAGGCTTGCAGTGACTTCAGGCTTTTACCTGCGCTACAGGAGCCGACGGAACTTCGGGCTCGACGCCACGCCAGCCGACCGACCTGCCTTGCACGGCGCCCATCACCGAGCGGAACAACACGAAGTACATCATCTGGCGGTAGTAGAAACGTTGCAGCAGGAGCGGCCACAGCAGGGACCAGTCTTCATGCCGTTCGAGCGTGAACGCGACGATGCAGGTCAGAAAATCGATCAGCATGAATCCGATAAAGAAATACGAGCGAGCGTTGCACGTCGGCGCCCGTATAGAACGTGGGCAGATGCGTGAAGTGCAATAGCGAAGCGCCGTACAACGCCAGCGAGCCGAGGAACAGAAGGTCGATCACCGGAGAGAACAGCGGCAACAGAAGCTGAAACAGGAACATGTTGGGCAACGCGATCCAGCCGAGCGTCCCGTATTTCGTGCGTCCCAGAGTGTCGCGGTGTTTCCAGAAGGCTTGCAGCGTCCCGAACGTCCAGCGGAATCGCTGGCGGATCAGCGTGGACGCGGTTTCGGGAGCATTCGTCCAGCCAATCGCTTCTTCCTCGTAGTCAATCTTCCAGCCCGAGCGCCGGATGGTGATCGTCAGATCGGTATCTTCCGCCACGGTGTCCGCGCTGAAGCCGCCGGAATCGTTGATCGCTTCCGCGCGCCAGGCGCTGAGCGCTCCGGGGACGACCGGAATGCAATTCAACAAATCGAACGCGCGCTTTTCAAGATTCTGACTGGTGACGTATTCGAGCGCCTGCCAGCGCGTGAGCCAACTGATGCGGTTGCCCACTTTTACATTTCCAGCGACGGCGCCGACTCTCGGATTGACGAAATGCCGGACAAGCTTGCTGATGGCGTCGGGCTCGATGGCGGTGTCGGCATCGATGGTCACGATGATGCTGCTCGAAGCTTCCGCCAGGGCATGGGAAAGCGCGGCCGGCTTTCCGGTATTGGGCTGGTGCATGATGCGCACAGCGGGATTACGCCCGAATTGCGCATCGAGCAATTCGCCGGTGCCATCGTTCGATCCGTCGTCCACGACAATCACTTCCAGCCGCGGATAGTCGGACTCCAACACGGAATTGATCGTGAAGACGATGACGTCTTCCTCGTTGTAGGCGGGAATGAGCACGCTCACGATCGGCTGAAAATCCGGCTGATCGGGAGGCGAAGGCCGGAACTTTTCGATAATCGCGAGAAATCCCACGATGATCGCGCGGCAGCTCACCAGGCCAATTCCCAGGACGAAAATAAATGCCACGCTCAGCCGCGACCACTCGTACAGCGTGAAGATCAGCCCGTCGGCGTGGGCGACCAGGCGTTCGCGGAAGGTGAGCGGCGGCATCAGTTGCGCGCGAGTCTGTCCGACAAGGTCCGACACGGGGACGATCTGGAATCCCGCGGCGCGCAAGCCGTCAATAATTTGCGGCAAGGCCAGCACAGTTTGCGTGCGATCTCCGCCGCCGTCGTGGAGCAGCACGATGTTGCCGCCGTTGGAACGCGCCTGCTCGAGCACGCGCTGCACGATTACCTGCGCGGGCGCCGGCGGGATTCCGCCCGGCTCGCCCCAATCGTGCGGATCGATTCGCGCGCCCACAATCAGGTAGCCCATGGATTGCGCGATCGGCAATTCCGCGACCTCATCCGCTGTTTCGGGCTGGTGGTCGATGCCGTACGGCGGACGGAACAGAAGCGTCTTAACGCCCAGCGTGCTGTTCAGGAGGCGCTCGGTCACATTCAGTTCGACGTCAATCTGCGTGCGCGAGATTTCGTTCCATCGGGGATGCGTGTAGGTGTGGTTGCCGATCTCGTGGCCCTCGGCATATTCGCGACGGATGATTCCCAGCGCATCGTTGGCGCTGCTGCCGATCACAAAGAATGTTGCCGGCGCTTTTTTCGCCTTCAAAACATCCAGAATCTTGGGCGTGAATGTCGTGTCCGGCCCGTCATCGAAACTCAGCGCGACCTTGTAAGGCGCGGCGCCCATCTGGAAGATCCGATACGAGGAGGGAACTTTTTCATAATTGTCTTCAACGATGTTGCCGGTGGAAGGATCGAAGCGAATCGACCGTTTCCCTTTTTCCGGCGTGTCCGCGAACCGCCAGATATCGCCGTCGCCTTCGAGGATCAGGTCGTAACCCGGAGGCATGTCCTCGAGCTTCGCGCGGTCGGCGTCGTTGGGGCGCGTGTTATCCCAGATCGACCAGACGGAAGGATCTTCCGAGCCGAGCCGCCAGATCGCCGTGCCTTGCACGCCGACGCGTTCGGCGGCGCGCAATTCGTTGTACGCGGTGACGCCGTCGAGCATCCAGACGCGGTGAATGAAGTTATGTTCGTCCGAATACGAGAAGTAGGGGT
Organism: uncultured Acidobacteriota bacterium; assembly: GCA_963832265.1. Taxonomy (GTDB): domain Bacteria; phylum Acidobacteriota; class Terriglobia; order Acidiferrales; family UBA7541; genus Palsa-360. Next base: position 11,813 of record CAWHTN010000011.1, on the reverse strand, counting down.
TGAGAGAATCCGAATCGAATTGGACCTGGGCTTCGGATTCCGTCGAAGTGACGATGGACTCCTGGAAGCTCTCGACCTTGGCCTGCTCGTGCGCCTTCATTCCCGCTTTGCTGGGCCAGTCATAGGCGTAGTTGGCGACCCCCATCACCAGCTTTCCCGGCGGGACCAGCTTCGTGATCGCCTCGATATTTCTCACGAACCAATCCTGCGCGGCGATGGGGCCGGGCCCGGAGGTGCGCCAGTGCTGGTCGTAATTCATCAGGATCACGGCGTCGGCGGCTCTTCCAATTCCGGCGTAATCGTAAATCCAGTCGGCCGCAGGGAGAGCAACCATGAGTTTCAGATTCGAGTCATGCAGATCCTTGGCAAGCTCGGAAATGAATTGGCTGAAATCCTTCTGGCTTTTGTCGGGAATTTCTTCAAAATCGACAACCAGTCCGGCAAAATGATTTTGTGTAAGATATCGGACCGACTGTTGGGCCAGATTTCCGCGCGCCGCGGGGCTCTTGAGCATGGTGGCCATTTCGTCGGTAAGCCAGTTGGTGCCGTCGGAATTGTTCAGCAGCGGCATCGTGGGAATTCTGATGGGCGGAGTTTGCTGCTGCAGCGTTTGCTCCCACGCCGCGAGTTTGGGATCGGCCTCCACATCCAGGCGGCCGGTTGCGGTGATGGAGTGCAGGCGCTCGGGGATGAGCAGGTCGATGTCACGGAAATGCTGCTGAAGGGCCGCGAGAGACGTGGGGTCCCAGCTGACGTAAAATGCGGCGCGCACGGGATCGTACGCGGCGGGCATTTGGCCGAGCGATTCGACGCGGCGTAGCCGCCCAGTCCTTTTCAGCGTGATTTTGGTTCTTGTTTTTTCACGGACCGGATGAAGGGCCGTCCGGTTGGTGGGAAGCAGCGGCACGGGCAACCGGGGACTGACCAGAACATTGATCAAAAACGTGACGGCCAGCAAAGTGAAAAGCGCGCCGCTGATTTCCAGAATACGGCTGGTGCGCCGCCAACGGCGGCGCTGCTCATCGTAGAATATGGGCTTGCGCGGCTTCATGCTTTCATCTCAAGCGAACCGTCCTTCGGAACGGCGTCGATGACCATCCAACCTGCCACTCAACCTCGCGACGGGGAAGACCCGATCATACTCGCACCGCGAGGCGGCGTCACGGCACTTTACGCGCACACGTTCCTGGCCGTAATCGTGGGGCTGGCCCTGCGCCTGGCGTTCGTCCACTGGTTTCCGACCATGACCGACGACAGTGCAACCTACCTGCAACTGGCGAACAACTGGGTCGACCATCATGTCTATGGGTTGTCGCAGAACGGCCAGGTGGTTCCGACGGACCTCCGAACGCCGGGCTACCCGGCCTTTCTGGCCGGAGTGACTCTACTCTTTAGACGCTCCATACAGGCCATTCTGTTGTCTCAGGCTGTCCTGGACGTCTTCACTTGTATTTTGACGGCTGCGCTGGCCTCGGCGTTAGCACCCGCTGGAGCGCGCCGCCACGTGTGGATTATAGCCCTCTGGCTCGCCGCGACGTGCCCTTTCCTGGCGAACTACTCGGCCGTGGTGCTGACCGAAGTCGTGGTGACATTCCTGGCTACCGCGGCGCTCGCCTGTTTCGCTCTGGGGCTCAGGCAGGAGCCCATGCAGTTGGGTATTCGAATCGGCAAGCCATGGAACCTGCACATGGCCTTTGCACTGTTTGGGGCGTTCTTCACCGGGGCGGCGACTCTGGTGCGCCCCGAAATGCCGTTGCTTGTGGCCGTCGCGGTTCTCGTGTACGGATTTCGCGCATGGAGGGCTCAGGGCGCGCGAAAAGCAATCTTGTTGGCTGCAGCTATGTCTGGCGCGTTTCTGCTGCCGCTCCTGCCCTGGGCCGCGCGGAATGCCATTTCCTTGCACAAGCTGCAATTCCTCGCGCCGCGCTATGCCACGTTTCCCGGCGAATATCCGCCGGTGGGCTATTACGCCTGGACAGGGACGTGGCTCGAACGCTTTCGCGACGTATATTTTACGGTTTGGGCGATCGGAGAAGACCCCGCCGACGTAAATGATCTCCCTGCATCGGCTTTCGATTCTCCCGAGGAAAAGGCGCGAGTTGCGGATTTGATCGAGCAATACGATGACAGCCCCGAACTCGACATTTCTCCCGAAATCGATCGCCAATACGCCGAAATCGCCCGCGAGCGGACGCAGCGCCACCCGCTGCGTACGTACGTCCGCGTACCGTTCGAACGCGCCTTGACGATCTGGTTCACGCCGCGGACCGAGCTGTTGCCCATCGACGGCAAATTCTGGCCTCTCCGCGAGCAATGGGAGGATTCCCACGCCGACGTGCTCGTCACGGGAGGGTTTGCGGTGTTGGGCTACGTGTACGTGGCGCTGGCAATCGGCGGATTTTGGTTTGCCTGGCGCATGCACCGGGAAAGTGGCGCGGCCGGGACACTCGCGGAGGCGAACCTTTGGGGGATTGCCCTGCTGCTCGTGTATTTTCTGGTTCGAACAGCGTTCCTTACCACCGTCGAAGCCCCTGAGCCTCGTTACGTCATGTCGTGCTATCCGGGAGTGCTTGCCTTCATTGCATTGCTCGGAATTCGGAAAGAGAAGCACAAGGAAGCAATATAAGATTCGAACGCATCAAAGTTGTGTGGTGAAATGCTTTTGCTGGAGTGTTCGCGCGAGGTGACCCGATGAAGAGACGAAGCTCGATCCTGCGCGGTGTGTTTGCCCTTTTGCTCGTGATGTGCCTCGCGCCGATGCTTGCGGCTTGGGAGCGCGAGCCGCTGGGCGTGTTTGCCGCGCGGCGCGCGAAGCTCGCCGCCGCGGTCAATGCACCCGTCGTGCTGTTCGGCTACACGGGCCACGAAGAAGCGAATCCCTCCTACGTTTTCATGCAGGAAGAAAATTTCTATTACCTCACGGGGCACAACGAAGAGGGCGCGGCGCTGCTGCTCGTGCCCGAATCGGCGGAGCAGAAAGGCTGGAGCGGAGCGCGCGAGATTTTGTATCTTCCGCCGCGCGATCCGGCCGAGGAGCGCTGGAACGGCCCGCGCATGGGGCCAGACGACCCGGGCATCCAGGAAAAGACGGGCTTCGCGCGCGTCGAAACATTTGCAAAATTGCGCGATGCGCTCGCCGCGCTGGCAAAAAATTATCCGGAAATCTACACCGAATTGCCGGGCCCGCACGACGAGGGCTACCCGCACGCCGCGAACTGGTCGAAATGGGTGAAGGACGCGGCGCCGCTGGCTTCGCTCAAGGACATTTCCCCGGCGGAAGGCACGCTGCGCGCTATCAAATCGCCGGGCGAGCTGGCGCTGATGCAGAAGGCCATCGATCCCTCCATTGACGCGCACTTCGAGGCCATGAAGATGATGCGGCCGGGCCTGTATGAATATCAGGTGGCGGCGAAGATGGTCGAGATTCACGCGTACGCGGGATGCGAAACCGAGGCGTACGCGCCGATTGTCGGCACGGGCTTCAATTCGACCGTGCTCCATTACAACAAACTCGACCGCAGGATCGAGGATGGCGACGTTGTGCTGATGGACGTCGCCGGGCAATATTCCGGCTACGCGTCCGACATCACGCGCACGATTCCCGCGAACGGAAAATTCTCTCCGCGGCAGCGCGAAATTTACGAAATCGTTCTGGGGGCGCAAAACGCCGCGATGGAGGCGCTCAAACCCGGCATGACGCTCTACGGCAAGGACGCGACGAGCCTCCAGAAAATTTCCATGGACTACATCGATTCGCACGGGAAGGACATGGAGGGCCGCTCGCTCGGACGGTACTTCATTCACGGACTCAGTCACCACGTGGGGCTCGACGTGCACGATCCGAGCGGGCCGTCGCGGCCGCTTGAGGCGGGAATGGTCATCACGCTCGAGCCGGGGATTTACATTCCCGAGGAAAATCTCGGCGTGCGAATCGAGGACGACGTGCTCGTCACGCCGACGGGCTACAAATTGCTCACCGCGCGCCTGCCGCGCTCGGTCGACGAAATCGAAAAAATCATGGCGGATGGGAAAGCCAAGTAGGACAGGCTTCAGGGGCTGCGGAAAAACTCGCAACGAGTCATTCCGAAGGGCTGGGTTTGCCCAAGGAATCTGTTTTTTCTTGGGTTTGGCGAAGAAAAGCAGATCCCTCGCTTCGCTCGGGATGACAAAAAAGCACTTTTTCCGCAGCCTGTTCAGCCGGTCGCTTTTGCGGCGAAACTAGAAAACCAAAACCCGACAGGCTGAAGCCCGTCCTACCGGGACGATCATTTCTCCTTCAGCTTGAGCCTGCTCTTGTTTTCCTCGAGGAACTCCCGCAGTTTTGGCGCTGCTTCCAGCAGCCGGTTCCACTGCTCGTAATACAATGTGACCGGGAACCGGCCCAGGCCGTAGACGCTCACTCCGCCTTTTTCGCCGACTTTGAAATCCAGTTCGCCGGTGTGCCGCGCTCCCTTCTTTTCCAGTTCCTCCAAGCGCGCCTTGAGTTCATCGTATGTCGGTTCCGCCATTTTTTCTCCCTCCGTCATTTCTCTAAGCTGACTCAGATTGTACTCCACCCGAAGCGTGATCCGCATCGGACTCCCGCTCGGTCCGGCATTACTCACGGTCGCACTCGCGTTGACCGGCCCTCTTCCCAGCGTCTATAATCTATTTTCGGAGGGCGGCGCACTTTTGGTCCGGCATCCCTAAACCGCCCAGACTGCGCGAATCGAAATTGCAGCCGAGTGGAAGCGCCTGCCGCAAGACCCCGTAGGCATCAGGAGAATATGCAATGCGAGCAACACAACTGCGCCCCGGAATGACCATTCGCCACGAGGGCGAACTGTTTACGGTCCATAGCGTCGAGCACCGCACGCCGGGCAACAAACGCGCCGCCATGGCCACGAAAATGCGCAACCTGCGCACCGGCTCGATCATCGACTACAGGTTCCGCGCGGAAGTAGATATCGAGCGCGCCATCTTCGATGAGATCGAGCACGAATATCTGTATTCGGACAACGACGGCTACCACTTCATGAACACGGAGTCGTACGAGCAGTTTCATCTCGGCGCGGACGTGCTTGGGGAAGCGGTTTACTACCTGATTCCAAACACCACGGTGAAGCTCGAATTTTACGAAGGCAAAGCCATTGGCGTCGTGCTGCCGGACACGATGGACCTCACGGTCGTCGACACCGAGCCGACCGTGCAGAAAGCCACCGCCAGCGCGGTGATGAAAGCGGCAAAGCTCGAGACGGGGCTTACGATCCAGGTGCCGCCGTTCGTGAACACCGGCGACAAAGTAAGAGTGGATACTTCGGAAGCGCGCTACGTCCAGCGCGTGTAAGGTGTAATTTGCTCGGAAGGTTCAGGCGCTTACAGCGGAAAGTTCCAGTGGCGACTCCGCCAGCAATCCTTCGAGGGCGGACACCAGATCGGCATCCCACCAGCCGCGGCGCGTTTCTTCCCACATGATTTCGAGCGCCTTTTCCTGCGAGAGCGCCTTGCGGTAAGGGCGATCGGTGGTAAGCGAATCGTAGATGTCCACGGTTTGCAGGATACGCGCCATGAGTGGAATCTCATCGCCCTTCAAATGGTCGGGGTAGCCGCTGCCGTCCTGCTTTTCGTGGTGCGACCGGATGATGGGCAGCACGCTGCGGAAGGATTTCATGGGCGCGCAAATGCGCTCGCCGACGATCGTGTGTTGTTCCATGATCTTCCGCTCGGCGGCGTCCAGTGGGCCGGGCTTCAGCAGCACGGACTCGGGCACGGCGACCTTGCCGATATCATGCACGATTCCGCTGCGCCGCAGGTCGTTGCAATCCTCCCGTGACAATCCAATTTTTTCGGCGAGCGAAACGGCGGAGCGCGAGAGCCGGTCGCAGTGGCCCTCGGTGTAGGGATCTTTCGCTTCGATGCTGCGCGCCAGCGTGCACAGCACCGTCTCCGCGTTTTCCAGTTCGTCGGTGTAGCGCTTCAACCGCACGAGCGAACGCACGCGCGCCAGCAGCTCTTCCTTCTTCACTGGCTTGTGCAGAAAATCGTCCGCGCCCGCTTCGATGCCCTGGATGCGATCCTCCGCGCTGGCGAGCCCGGTAATGAACACCACCGGAACGAAGCGCGTCTCCGGCCGGGACTTGATCGCGCGGCACACCGAGAATCCCGAAGGTCCCGGCATCATGACGTCGAGCAGCACCAGATCGACAGGCTGGGAGCAGGCCGCTTTGAATGCCTGGTCGCCATTCTCGACCGCAATGACGCGGTAGCAGTTCAAGCGCAGCATTTCGACCAACGGTTCGCGGATGTTTTCATCGTCATCCGCAACGAGAATGATTCCCTTGAGCGAGGTAATGGAAGACACTATTCCCCCTATGGCTGGCCGCGCGATTCGGAACAAAAGGTAGGGTCCCGAACGCGATCATTCAGCTGCTTGCGATTGAAGGCAAGTATATCTTCGACGCGTGTGGTAGGGGTGTCAAGATGACTTGGCGCGCGCGTCGCATCAGAGGTTCAAGAAGAAACAGAGTTCTGCGCCGATTTGAAACAACCGCGCTGGATTTTCTGCCGAACTTCGTCCGCCACGTGATTTATTTGAAAACGCGCGCAAAAATCGCGTCGACGTAACGCAAGTGCCGATTCAGATCAAACGTATTTTCGAGGGCGGCCCGGTCCAGAAAAACTTTGATGCGCGGGTCGCCAACGACGCGCTGGCGAAAGTTGGTTTCCGTTTCCCACGCCGCCATGGCATGCTCCTGCACCCATTTGTAGGCGTCTTCGCGAGGGGCGCCCGCTTCGATCAGGTCCAGCAGAAGCTGGCCGGAGAAGACCAGGCCGCCGGTGGCGTCCAGGTTGCGGCGCATGCGCTCCGGGAAGACGCGCATTCCGGAAACAATGTCGGTCATGCGCGCGAGCAGGTAATCGGCGAGGATCGTCGAATCGGGCAGGATGACGCGCTCGACCGAGCTGTGCGAAATATCGCGCTCGTGCCAGAGCGCGATGTTCTCAAACGCCGCGCCGGCGTTGGCGCGCACGACGCGCGCGAGGCCGCACACCTGTTCGCTCGACACGGGATTGCGCTTGTGCGGCATGGCCGAACTTCCGCGCTGCTCGCCGCCGAACGGCTCCTCGGCCTCGCGCACTTCGGTGCGCTGCAGGTGGCGGATTTCGAGGGCGATTTTTTCGAGCGTGGCCGTGAGGATCGCCAGCGTCGAAACATATTGCGCGTGGCGGTCGCGCTGAATCACCTGCGACGCCACCGGAGCCACGTCGAGGCCCAGGCGTTTACAGATGGCCGCTTCCACGTCCGGCCCGAGGTGCGACGCGTTGCCCACGGCGCCGGAAATTTTTCCCACGGCCATTTGCCGCGCGGCCTGGCCGAAGCGCTCGAGGTTGCGGCGGTTTTCGGCAAACCAGTTGGCGACTTTCAAGCCGAACGTGATCGGTTCGGCATGAATGCCGTGCGTGCGCCCGATTTGAGGCGTGTGCTGAAATTCGCGCGCGCGGCGCTCGAGCACTTCGCCGAAGCGGACGAGTCCATGCTCGATGAGGCGCGACGCCTCGCGAATCTGCAGAGCCTGCGCCGTGTCCACCACGTCATTGGAGGTCAGGCCGTAATGCAGCCAGCGCGCGGCGTCGGGATCGCCAATCGTTTCGCCGACGGCCATGGTGAAGGCGATCACGTCGTGCTTCACTTTGGCTTCGAGTTCCGCGATGCGCTTCACTACGCCTGCGTCGATGCGCGCCTTCTCGCGGATTTTCGCGGCGGCGGCGGCCGGCACGACTCCCGTTTCGGCCAGCGTTTCCGTGGCGGCCAGCTCCACTTCCAGCCAGCGGCGGAATTTGCCCTCCTCGGTCCAGACTCGGCCCATCTCTTCGCGCGTGTATCGTGAAATCAAGCGGAACTCCCTCGGCGCACACGCCATCGGAATCAGGCGCGGCAATCTGCGAAAATTAGCTGGGAAACTCCCTTGCTGATGATACCCGAAGTGCGCACACTGTGTCGCGGCGACGCCAGTAGCACAGACTTCAGTCTGTGGGGTTTCGTCAGTTCGCCCAGGCCGCGCGATAGCCAAGATCAAATGGAACCCCACAGACTGAAGTCTGTGCTACTAAACACCCCTTCCCACGTGAGTTACACTGGAGCGGATGCGGAACCGCAAAAACGTTTTTCCTTTTCTATGGGCCTTCTTGGTGCTTCTTGTTGTCGCGTGGTTCATTCGCACGCAATTTCCTTCGCCGGGAACGAAATCGCCGGAGACCAGCGAACCGGTCCGGGCTCATGCCGGGCCGCCGGATATTTATCCCGACCCGGCGCGGACTCCGGGCGCGACCAATCCGGACATCACCCAGGAAAATATTCGCCAGACGATCTGCAATCCGCGATGGAGCACGAAATCGATCCGTCCGGAAGCGAGCTACACGAATCGCCTGAAAATCGAACAAATCGGCGAATACGGCTACTCCGATTCCCGCTTGAAAGATTACGAAGAGGATCATTTCATTCCGCTCGAGCTGGGCGGGAATCCGACGGACCCGAGGAATCTCTGGCCCGAGCCGTTCGAGACGTCCGTTCCGGACGGCGGCGCGCACGCCAAGGACAAAGTGGAAAATTACCTGCACGCCGAAGTTTGTTCGGGAAGCCTGACGCTCGATCAGGCGCAGCGCGAGATTGCGGAGGATTGGTACCGCGTCTATCAGGCATCCGTGCCGCACTAAAAACGCCCACGCCTCCGAACACGAAATCTCTCAAATGGTGATGGATCGGCGCTATGGCGGCAAGGTGCAGGATGCGCTGGTGCCATCATCTGGAGTAAAATCAGACTATGACTGGAATCCAGTACGTGACCGATGAAAAAGGCCGCAAGGTCGCTGTCCAAATCGATCTGACAAAACACGGGGAACTGTGGGAAGACGTTCAAGATGTTCTTGTCTCACGGTCGCGCCGGCATGAAAAGCGCATTCCCCTGGACAAGGTAAAAGCGAAACTCATAAAGACCGGCAAGCTTTCACGTGAGTAGCTATCGGGTCGCTCTAGTCTCCAGCGCGGAAAAGGAATTGCATCGGCTGCCCAAGAAAGTAATTTCCCGCATCATCCCTCGTCTCGAACAGCTAGTGTCGGCTCCACGTCCTCCGGGCTGCAAAAAACTCAAAGGCGGAGATAACGAATGGCGGATTCGTGTTGGTGACTACCGGGTCGTCTATGTCATTGACGATGTGGCGAGAACCGTGGATGTGACTCGAATCGCGCACCGGGGCGACGTCTATGAATAAGTTGGACACGGCCCCGACGCTTCACAATGGGAATTTGGATCCCTGTCTGATTTACAAATTCAGCGTGGGAAGCGGCGAGGTTTGGGAGGCGACGATGAGTTCGCCGAAAAACGCGGCGGCGCCGGTGCGCCGGCCGAGCGCTTCTTCGGCGGAGATGCGCGCGACGTCGGGATTGTTGTTGTTCTCGGAGAGATGCGCGAGGACGATGTAGCGCGCGTGCGCGTCGAACGCTTCCGCATCGGCAAGGAATTCGCTGACCGTGTGATTGGACAGGTGCCCCGTGCGGCTCATCACGCGCTGCTTGATGTGCCACGGATACGGCCCGACCTTCAGCATTTCCAGATCGTGATTGGATTCGAGCATCAGGCAATCGGAATCCCGCAAGTGAACTTTCACGAGTTCGGGCAAGTAGCCGAGGTCGGTGACGATGGCGACTTTCGTCCCATTCGTGCGAAAGGTGAATCCCAGCGGATCGATGGCATCGTGCGGAATCGAAAACGGAGAGACTTCGATGTCGCCCACGATGAATCGCTGTCCGGCGCGAATGTGCTCGACGCGGTCCAGGCGCTTGTGCGAAGTTTCGGGCAGGATGCGCATCACTTCGGTGTGCGTGGCTTCGTTCAGATAGACGGTGGTGCGCCACTGGCCCAGCACTTGCGCGAGCGAGCCGATGTGATCGGTGTGTTCGTGGGAGATGACGATGCCGTCGAGGCGATCGACGTCGCGGCCGACTGCGGCCAGGCGCCGCAGCGTTTCTTTTTTGCCGAGGCCCGCGTCCACCAGCAGCCGGGTCTGATCCGTCTCGAGCAAAGTGCAGTTGCCCGAACTGCCTGAACCCAGAATCGTTACGCGCAGACTGATAAATTCCCCCGGCGGACATGCGCATGTGCGCGCAGGCCCAACGAATAATGACAAAGCGGAGCGCCTGCGTCAATCGGGCAAATGCGTTCTAATCAACATTTTTAGTAGGACGGGCTTCAGCCTGTCAGTTTTAATTTTCGCATGGCCGAAAGGCAGACAGGCTGAAGCCCGTCCTACCAGAACCTTCACGCCAGCAATTCGCGCGTGGCGCGAAAGCCGTTCAAGCTGCCGAGGACGGTGAGGGTGATGCGGTCCGGCTCGAAGAAATCGCGGGCGATGGCGTGGACTTCCTCGCGCGTCACCGCTTCGATCGACGCCAGCATTTCGTCCAGCGAAATAAAACGGTGCAGGTACATGGCCTGGCGCGCGAGGTTGGACATGCGCGCGCTGGTCGATTCGAGCGAGAGCATCATCGAGCCCTTGAGATGATCTTTCGCGCGGCGCAATTCCTCGTCGCTGACTCCGTCTCCACGGACGGCGCGGAATTCGTCGCACACGGAACGAATCAATTGCGCCGCGGATTCCCGCGAAGTTCCGGCGTACACGGAAAGCACGCCCGAATCGGTGTACGGCGAGAGGTCGCTTTCGATCGCGTAGGCCAGGCCCTGCCGCTCGCGAATGTTCTGAAACAGGCGCGAGGACATTCCGCCGCCGAGAATCACGTTCAACATTGACGCCGCGTAGCGCCGCTCGTGGGCCAGCGGATACGACGGCACGCCCAGCACGATGTGGACCTGCTCGAGTTCTTTTTTGTCGCGCTGCTCGACGCAGGCGTGCGTATCGGGCGGCGTGGGCTTGGCCGCTACTGCGGAGCGTGCCGCGCCTTCAAATTCGCGCGCCACCAGATCCACCAGCCGCGCATGCTCCAGATTTCCCGCGGCGGTGATCACCACGTGGTTCGGGGCATACCACTCCTCGAAGCATTCGGACACCGCGCCCTGTGAAAATTGCGACACCGTTTCCGGCGTGCCCAGGATCGGCATCCCCAGCGGATGCCCGCGCCAGAAATTCTGCGTGAACAACTCGTGAATCAGATATTCGGGGTTGTCCTCTTCCATCTTGATTTCCTCGAGGACCACCTGCTTTTCCTTGGCGATATCCGCGTCGTCAAAGCGCGGGTGCAAGACGAGGTCGGAGAGCACGTCCACGGCGACGGGAAGATGCTCGTCGAGCACCTTGGCGTTGAAGCAGGTCATTTCCTTGCCGGTGAAGGCGTCCAGCATGCCGCCGACGGAATCGACCGATTGAGCGATCTCTTCGGCGGTGCGCTTGCGCGTGCCCTTGAACACCATGTGCTCGATGAAGTGGGCGATGCCGTTGCGCTCGGAGGATTCCGCGCGCGAGCCCGAGCCCAGCCAAATGCCCACGGAGACCGAGCGCACCTGGGGCATCCGCTCCGTGACGATGGTCACGCCGTTCGGCAGCGCCGCTTGCTGGATGTCGCGCGCGAGCTGGCTCATGCACCTATTGTGGCATACGTGCGGCTGTGAACGCGATTCGATGGCTGGTGTTATTCAATTCATCGGGCTGTGCTCATGCATGCCAGGGAAATGGAACACGCGCACAAGTCCGAATCTCATATCGATGTCTTACCGTTTTGGCGGCACCGGGCGCTTTCGGTGGGCGGGGTTCCCGTCTTCGGACGGAATGCAATTGCCCGGAAGCGCGGTGAGGGCTGCGCGAAGCGAAGTCCCACCTCGGTC
>CAWHTN010000010.1:0-19226 GCA_963832265.1 uncultured Acidobacteriota bacterium | reverse complement strand
GCCTGTTCCACTTGTGCACCTAAAAATGTTCGCGCAAGGCCCGGAAGCTCGTCAGGATGAGGAGGCGGCCGGCCCCGCTGCGCACTTCTTCGTGCTCGAGCGCCCACGTGGCGTGATGAGGAATGAACACGGCGTTCAACCCCGCCTCGAGCGCGGGATTGATATCGCTGCGAGGACTGTTGCCCACCATCCATCCGCGCGATTTCACGACGTGGTGCCGGTTCACCAGCGCGCGGTAGGTGGCGGCATCTTTTTCGGGAACGATCTCGATCGCGTCGAAATGAATCTGCAGTCCCGACCGCTCGACCTTGGCCGCTTGCTCGGCCGCTTCCCCTTTGGTGAAAAGGATCAGGCGGTGGCGCCCGGCCAGATAGTCCAGAGTTTCGAGACTCCGTCCATGATATTGGGAGGCGTGCGCTCGAGTTCCTGAACGCGATGGTGAATATTTTCAACCGTCGAGCGCTCGGCCTGGTGCCCCGCAAGCTTCATGTAGGTTTCCTCGAGCGACCGGCCGAAGCTGCGCACGCCGTAGCCGTGCTGGCGGATGTTGCGGCGCTCGGTTTCGTTCAGGATGTGGCGGGCATATTCGCGGGGATAGCCGAAGGGCTCGAGCAGGGTCAGAAATTCCTCGATGGTCTGCTCGAAGTAAACATTGTTTTCCCAGAGCGTGTCGTCGGCGTCGATGAGAATCGTTTCTCGGGGCATGATTTCAGGCGAGCTGGAACGACTCCGTGTTCGCACGCCGTGCGGTTTCACCGCGCGGGGTGATTTCCCTCCGGGCGCGATCTTGGAGTCTACGCTTTCTTGGCCTCGCTGGCCGCAAGCCTTTCCAGGATTTCGAGCGCAACCTTCTGCGTCTCGCCGTAGTGGGAAAGGTAGCTCTGAAATTCGCGATTCAGTTCGAGCGCCTCGCCGGCGCCGAGCTGTGTCCTCAGGATCATGTCGCGCAAGCGCACGGGGTGAGGCAGCACCGCATCTTCCTTGAGTTCATCGAGCGCCGATTTGACGTCATAGGGTTCCATCGTTCCTCCGGTCGTATTCTTCGCCAACAATTCTACTGCGAAACCAGCGCAAGCGAAAAAAAGCCGCGGGACAGACTTGCAATCTGTGCAGCTCCGCAAACGTGCGCCGGATTCTTAGGACGCGCAGGCTGGAAGCTGCGGTCCTGACGGGCAGGCGAGTTCCGGAACATCAAGAGACCGTGGGCAAAAACTCGTAGCGGTCGATGCGCGCGGCCATGCCGCGCCGGCCGTTGTGCGGTTCGACGCGCACAATTTCCGCAAAGCATCGGATGTGGACGTCGCCGGCCATGGTAATTTCGCGGGGCAAGGTGAGAATGAATTCGATGGACGATCCCGGCGCGAAATCCGCTTCAATCAAAAAATAGAGCCCGCGGAAACTGACGTCCCGCGTTTGTCCTTGCCGTTCGTTGCCGCCCGGCTCACTGGAACGAACCGTTAACGGCAGCGTCATCGTAAATCGCCGCGATGCCCGGCGTTCTGTCGATTGTTGCATTACTCCCCCGGAAGAGGGCGTTCCAGGTTCAGCCAGCACACCGTAGCATCGCGGAATAAAAATCGCAACGGGAAACGCACGATGATCCGAAAAAGTTTTCCTCTTGTTGGCGCCGGGTGACAGCCGCGATTTGTCCCTCGGCGCCGCTCTGTGGTTACATGGGTTCCAGCATGTCCACGCAACTTCATCGGACGTTGATGCTACCCGGCCCCGCCGGCCGCATCGAAACGATCCTGTGGTCCACATCGGAGCAGGGAGAAGGCGCGCGGCCGCCGCTGGCCGCCGTCGTCTGCCACCCGCATCCGCTGTTTGGCGGGACGATGCACAACAAAGTGGTCTACCAGACCGCGAAAACGATTCATCGCTTTGGGCTGCCCGTCGTGCGGTTCAATTTTCGCGGAGTGGGCTTGAGCGAAGGAACGCCATGACAAAGGAGTCGGGGAGGTAGACGACGTCCTGGCCGTGCTGGATTTTCTCGCGGAGGAATTTCCCGGCGTGCCGCAGCTCCTCGCGGGCTTCAGTTTTGGTTCCTGGGTGGGCTTGCGCGCCGGGTGCGGCGATCCGCGCGTGACGGAACTCTTGGGTCTCGGCCTGCCGGTCGGCGATCTTGGCAGCCGCAGCTTCTCGTATCTCGACACCTGCGATAAGCCAAAGCTTTTGGTGTCCGGCGAATTCGACCAGTTCGGTCCGCCGAATAAACTGCGCGCGATGGTCGAGCAGTTTCCTCCGCGCATCCAGGAAAACACAAGGGTGGCGATCGTTGCCGGCGGGGATCACTTCTTCACGGGACATCTGCCCGAGCTGGACCACACCATCGCGGAATGGCTGCTGGAACGGCACCCGGAGCTGGCTGCGCGCGAAATCTGATCAGCGCGATAACAAGCGATGAAGTCTTGCGAATAGGATGGCTTGAGTAGCACAGACTTCAGTCTGTGGGTTTCCGTCAGAACTTGGCAAGCGCGCTCAGACTGGGTTTGCAAACGGACCCCCACAGACTGAAGTCTGTGCTACCAAACCCCTCAGAAAAAAATGAAGCGCTTGCGCTTGCGGTATTGGATCGGCTTGGCGCCCGGGTCGGCCTGCTCGGGCTCGTAGGCGAGGCTGCGGCCTTCAAATGCGGCGAGGGGATTGTCGCGGAACAGCGCGTGCGCGACTTCTTCGCCGCGGCGCTCGGCGACGGCATCGAATGCGGCGCGAAGCTGCAGCGGGCGGCCCTTCAGATTGTGCGCGTCGCTGGCGACGAAGTGGACGCGATCCTCGTCCAGCCATTGCTCGGCGCGATGCTGCGCGGCGGTTCCGAAACGCCCGAGGATGGATTGCGCGGTGATCTGCACGTAGCTGCCCTGGTGCAGCCAGCGATACATCCGCTCGGGCTTGGTGCGCAACATGGCGTTCCGCTCAGGATGCGTGATGATGGGCGACAACCCGATGAGATGCAGGCGGTGCATGGTGTCGTCCATGGACGGCGGAATGGAAAAGTCCGCGAATTCCACGAGCAGATAATTCTTCTGATTGATCGTGTACTTCTGGCGGTTTTTCTCCAGATCCTGAAGGTTCTCAAAATTTAAATGAAAATCGCATCCGGTCGCCAGTTTCAGGCGGTCGCCGACGGCGGCCTGAAGCTCGTCGCGGCGCTGGCGGATGATTTCAGGATCGAATTTGTAGGTGGAATTGGCGTGTGGCGTCCCCACCACATGCGTGACGCCGTCCGCGATGGCCATTTCCGCCATCTGAATGGATGTTTCCAGCGTGTCCGCGCCATCGTCCAGGCCGTGAAGAATGTGGCAATGAATGTCGACCATATCCACTCTGCTTCCAGTGAAGATACCTGAACGGGAGTATGCGAACAACACTTCTGGTGACTGATGATTCGTGAACAGTGACTGGTGAAATCCCTCCGCACCAAAGGGTTGAGTCCACTTGCGAAATGGCCACCTGCTATAATCTTCGCTGCGCTCTGGGCGGGGGTTCAAGTAGCACAGGCTTCAGCCTGTGGGGTTCCATCAATGAGCCCTGGACTCTCCGCCAAGATCATACGAAACCCCACAGACTGAAGTCTGTGCTACCAAGGACTAAACCCCGCAGGCTGAAGCCTGCGCCACATCACAATGGCTACATTTTTCATCGAACAATTTGGGTGCCGGGCGACGCAGGCCGACGCGGCGGCGATCGAGCGCCAACTCGTCGAGCGCGGCTACGCGGTTTCTGCGGATGCGAATTCCGCCGACGTCGTCGTGGTCAATACGTGCACGGTGACGGCCGCGGCGGACCTGCAGGCGCGCCAATCCATTCGCACGATTCATCGGGAAAACCCGGCGGCGCGCGTCATCGTGACGGGCTGCTACGCGCAACGCGCTCCCGAAGAACTTGCCGCGCTCGAAGGAGTTTCCTGGGTCGTAGGAAATTCGCACAAGCCGGAAATTCCGCGCATCATCCAGGAAATGGGGCAGGAGATGGGGCGGGAAACGGCGCCAGATTCTCCTCCCGCCACGCGCCAGGGATTTGTGCCTCTTTCGATGATTGCAGGCAAATCGCTTTCGCCCGGCGGCGGTCCGGCAAACATTTTGACCGGCGATATTCTGGAGCAGCGCGAACTGCTCGTCGCTCCCGTCGAAGGCGGCGAGGCGGGTCACACGCGCCCCGTGCTGAAAATTCAGGACGGGTGCAACAAGCGCTGCTCTTACTGCGTGATCCCGCAGGTGCGCGGGCGCAGCCGGAGCCTCGCGCCTCGTAGCGTCATCGAGGAAATCCGCAAGTTGTGCGACGGCGGCGCGCGGGAAGTGGTGCTCAGCGGAATCGATCTCGGCAACTACGGGCGCGATCTCACGCCGCGCGCGCAGCTCGGAGAAGTATTGCGGCGCATCCTGGACGAAACGCCCGTCGAGCGTCTGCGCGTCAGTTCCGTCGAACCGATGGACGTCACGGCGGATTTGATCGCAATTTTCGCCACGAGCGAGCGGATGGCGCGGCACTTCCACATGCCGCTGCAATCCGGCTCTGACCGCATCCTGGCGGCAATGCATCGCTGGTATCGCGCCGAGCACTATGCGCGCCGCGCAGAGCTTGCGCGCGAGTGGCTCCCCGGCGCGGCCATTGGCGCGGACGTGATCGCAGGATTCCCCGGCGAGACCGAGACAGAACATCAAGCGACGCTCTCGCTCATCGAGCGGCTGCCGCTCACCTACCTGCACGTATTTTCGTTTTCTTCGCGGCCGGGAACAGCGGCGGCGGAGTCGCGCAATCAAGTTCCGGAGAAAGTGATCGCGCGCCGCGCACGCGAATTGCGCGCGCTCGGCGAAAAGAAGAAGGCCGCATTTCAATCGGCGCAAACGGGACGCTCGATGCGCGTCCTAACGCTGAACCGCCGAGGCGAGGACGCGTCCGGGCCGTGGACCCGCGCGCTCTCGAGCAATTATCTCGACGTACGTGTGCCCGGCGAGTGGCCGGCGAATCAATTTCTGGACGTGCGCATTACTGGCGTAGCAGGCGGCCATCTCACAGGCAGCCCTGCGTAGAATAAATCCAATCTG
The DNA here is from genome assembly GCA_963832265.1 of uncultured Acidobacteriota bacterium. GTDB lineage: Bacteria > Acidobacteriota > Terriglobia > Acidiferrales > UBA7541 > Palsa-360. The sequence goes on along the minus strand of CAWHTN010000010.1, from coordinate 14,181 downwards.
TCATGGCGGGCCCAGTAGCACAGGCTTCAGCCTGTGGGGTTCGTCCTGGTGCGGCGGCGGAAACCCACAGGCTGAAGCCTGTGCTACCGGGCACCTTTTGGAATTTACGATTCGAAGATGACTTGCGCGAGGGCGGTGTTGCCGTCATGCGTGATCGTCACCGCAATGTTTTTCACGCCGAGGCTGTCGGCGATCGCGCGCGTCGCGCCTGACAATTTCAGCGTGGGTTTGCCGCTCGGTTCGCGCACGACTTCGATATCGATCCAGCGCACGCCGCGCGCCCAGCCGGTTCCGAGGGCTTTCATCGCGGCTTCCTTGGCGGCAAAGCGGCCCGCGAAGCGTTCGGCGCGATTGCGATGCTTTTCGCAATACGCGATTTCCGACGGCGTGAACAGGCGCTCGAGCAAAGCGCGGCCGCGGCGCGCGATGGCCGCTTCGATGCGGTCGACTTCGGTGATGTCCACGCCCAGGCCAACAATCATTCTTTGTACTCCTTGTTGCACTCCTCGCGCGGCAAGGCCAGTGGCACAGGCTTTAGCCGGTGGGGTTTCGTACTTGCAAGAACCAAAACCCACCGGCTGAAGCCTGTGCCACGAGCCAGCCTAAATTATACCGTGTCCGCGAGAGGCAGACAGAATCGGACGCGTTACGCTAAAGTGGTGAGTAGGACACACGGCACGAATGGCGCGGGCGATTAAAACTCGATCTTCAGGACGCAGTCCCACCACGCGCGGAGACCGCGCGGCGCCGCGCAGCGGCAGTCCCGCCTGGGTGATACGCCGCGCGGGCGGACTGCAAGTAGTGGAGTCACGCGCGCTCGGAAAGCTCGGCTGGCTCGCGCACGGCTTCAGCACGCGGCCCGGCGGAGCGAGCGTCCTCGACGGAAAGCCTGCGCTGAACCTGGGCTTCACCGAGTGGGATGAGCGCGAACGCGTCGCCGCGAATCGCGAAAAATTCATGGCCGCGGTTGGCGCTCGCGAAATGCCGCTGATCGCGCTGCGCCAATTCCACTCCGATGTGATTCACGTTGCCGCCGCGCCCAGCGCTGAAGCTCCGAAAGCGGACGCACTGATTACAGGCACTCCGGGTTTGCTGCTGGGCGTGCAGACTGCCGACTGCGTGCCCATCCTTCTGGCGGACACCCGGCGGCGCGTGGTGGCGGCCATTCACGCCGGCTGGCGCGGCACGCTCGCGCGCATCGCCGTAAAAACTCTTGGCCAGATGCGCATGGAATTCGGAACGCAGCCGCGCGATGTGGTCGCCGCGCTCGGGCCGGCGATCGGACGCTGCTGCTACGAAGTCGGCCCCGAAGTCGCGCAGGCATTCGCGGCGCAATTTCCCACGGCGGCAGACTGGTTCGACGGACCGTTCGAGCAATTGGCGCACGGCGAAGAGCCGCTCTGGCTTCCCTGGCTGACGATGATGCCGCCGGGGCACGTGCCTCCGCCGCCGCGCGTGCAACTCGATCTGCGCGCCTCGAACCGCTGGCAATTGATCGATGCCGGCGTGCCGGAAAAACAAATCGGCGTGAGCGATCTGTGCACCGCGTGCCGCACGGACCTTTTGTTCAGCTATCGCCGCGAAGGCGCGAAGACAGGACGGCTGATGGCGGTGATTGGAATTAAGTAGAACAGGCTTCAGCCTGTTGCTTTTGACTTTCCCGCAAGGAAACCCAAATTCAAAAGCAACAGGCTGAAGCCCGTTCTACTACTGCAGCGCAACAAGCGGGCTCGGCGTTTCCATCAGCGCGAGCTGGCCGCAGGCGGCGAAGACATCCTGTCCGCGCGAGTAGCGCACGAACGTCGGCACTCCCTTCTCCACGAGAATGCGCTGAAATTCCTCGATGCTCTCCGGAGTAGGCGCGCGATACGGCAAATTTCCGGGATTCCACGGGATCAGGTTCACTTTGGCGCGGATATGCGCGATGAGGCGCACGACGCGGCGCGCATCTTCGGGCGTATCGTTCACGCCGCCGAGCAGCACATATTCAAACGTAAAATATTCCCGCGGGCGCAGCGGATACTTCTGGCAAGCGTCCAGCAGCACATCCAGCGGATACTTGCGATTGATGGGCATGAGCGAGTTACGCTGCTCGTCGCTCGAGGCGTTCAGCGAAATGGCCAGGCTGGGCCGAATTTTTTCCTTGCCGAGCCGCTCGATCCCGGGAACGATGCCGCTGGTGGAGAGCGTGACGTGGCGCGGCGCAAGCGCGACTCCCTTGGGATCGAGCAGGATGCGCACCGCGGCCATCGTCGCGTCATAGTTGAGCAGCGGCTCGCCCTGGCCCATCAGCACGACGTTGGTCTGCGGCGCGAGTTGCTCGCGATTTTCCTCGAGCGCAACGAGAACTTGCCCCACGATTTCGCCCGCCGTGAGATTGCGGATCAACCCCAACTGCGCGGTGAGGCAAAAATGGCAATCGACAGCGCATCCGGCCTGCGTCGAAATGCAAATCGTCTGGCGCCCTTCGCGCGGCATGAAGACGGCCTCGATCTGCGCGGGCTTTTCATTTTCGCCGCCGATCGAGAACAGATACCGGATCGATCCATCCGCGGAAGGAAACCGGCGCACGATGCGCGGCGGCGTGATGCGTCCGCCTTCCACGGACGCAAGGCGTTCGCGAAGCGCAGCCGGCAGGTTCGTCATCGCGGCAAATTCAAAACGCCGCTCCGCATACAGCGCATGATACAGCTGCGCCGCGCGAAAGGGCCGCTCGCCGAGCGACGCGACGTACTCGCGCAGTTCCTCCGCTGATTTTCCGAGCAATTCGACAGACACGCGCAGTCTCCCTGAAGGCGTCCTTTCATATTAACATGCGCGCCCGCGAGCAATCGAAATCCGGTCGTCCACCCGAAGCCACTGACTAGACACATCCTGAAATGCTCCCTGGCATCGCACATTTTGGATAGTGGTACCATACCCATCGTGGGGAAAGTGCGCGCTGAAGTTGATTAAGTTGAGTCCGTCATGGCAGAGACCAAAACTGCACGGCACAGAACCACGAGGGTACGCATCGCTATTCCCGTATTTATTTACGGAAATAATGAATCCGGCCCGCCCTTCAAGGAAATCACCCAGACCGTGGAAGTCAATGCCAATGGCTGCCTCGTTGAGATTCAGACGCCCGTTGTCAAAGAACAGCCGCTTCTGCTGACGAACTTAAAGACGGATTATGAAATCGCCTGCAACGTCGTAACCCTCGGAAACATTGTGAATGGAAAGACCGAGGTGGGACTTCGCTTCGCGCAGCCCTCACCGCGCTTCTGGGGAATCGGATTTCCGCCCGAAGACTGGGACCCTGCCCACCGAAAGCGCCCGGTGCCGCCAAAACGGTAAGACATCGATATGAGATTCGGACTTGTGCGCGTGTTCCATTTCCCTGGCATGCATGAGTCCTGCCCGATGAATTGAAACACACCAGCCATCGAGTCGCGTTCGCAGCCGCACGTATGCCACAATAGACGCATGAATCAGCCAGCGCGCGATATCCAACAAGCGGAACTGCCGAACGGCGTGGTGATCGTGACGGAGAAGATGCCGCATGTGCGGTCCGTTTCCGTGGGAATTTGGCTCGCCTCGGGATCGCGCGCCGAATCCTCCGAGCGGAACGGGATCGCCCACTTCATCGAGCACATGTTGTTCAAGGGCACGCGAAAGCGCACGGCCGAGCAAATCGCGCAGTCGGTGGACTCCGTCGGCGGAATGCTCGACGCGTTCACGGCCAAGGAAATGACCTGCTTCAACGCCAAAGTGCTCGACGAGCATCTTCCGGTTGCCGTCGACGTGCTTTCCGACCTCGTCCTGCACCCGCGCTTTGACGCCGAAGACATCGCCAAGGAAAAGCAGGTGGTCCTCGAGGAAATCAAGATGGAAGAGGACAACCCCGAATATCTGATTCACGAATTGTTCACGCAGAATTTCTGGCGCGGGCATCCGCTGGGGATGCCGATCCTGGGCACGCCGGAAACCGTGTCGCAATTTTCACGGGGCTCGGTGTCCGAATGCTTCGAGGAGTGGTATGCCCCGAACCATGTGGTGGTTACCGCAGCGGGAAATCTGGAGCATGCGCATCTGGTGGATCTGGTCGCGCGCGAATTTGAAGGCGCGGCACCCTCCGCAGTAGCGGTCAAGCCCACACCGCCCGATACGCACGCCTGCGTCGAGCAGCGCGACAAAAAAGAACTCGAGCAGGTCCACATCGTGCTGGGCGTGCCGTCGTATCCGCTGGCCCACGAACGCCGCTACGCGGCGTCGCTATTGAACGTGATTCTCGGCGGCGGAATGTCCTCGCGGCTGTTTCAGAACATTCGCGAGCGGCAGGGCCTGGCCTACGCGATCGAGAGCGACCTCTCGCCTTACACCGATTCGGGCGTGCTTTCCGTGTACGCCGGAACCTCGCGGGAATCCGCGGCGCAATTGATTCGTTCCGTGTGCGACGAATTCCGCGCAGTGCGTGGCGACGGAGTCAGCGCCGAGGAATTGCGCCGCGCGAAAGATCACCTCAAGGGCTCGATGATGCTCTCGCTCGAGTCGACGAGCGCGCGCATGTCCAACCTCGCGCGCCAGGCCATGTACCTGCACCGTTTTATTTCGCTCGACGAAATGCTGACGTCAATCGAAGCGGTGACGCGCGAGGAAGTCCACGCCATCGCCCGCGATTTCTTCGAGCCGGGCCGCATCACCCTCACCGTCCTCGGCAGCTTGAATGGCTTTCGGGCCACGCGCGATTTGCTGGCGTGAAGGTTCTGGTAGGACAGGCTTCAGCCTGTCTGCCTTTCGGACCATGCGAAAATTAAAACTAGACAGGCTGAAGCCCGTCCTACTTAAAAATGTTGATTAGAACGCATTTGCCCGATTGACGCAGGCGCTCCGCTTTGTCATTATTCGTTCGGCCTGCGCGCACATGCGCATGTCCGCCGGGGGAATTTATCAGTCTGCGCGTAACGATTCTGGGTTCAGGCAGTTCGGGCAACTGCACTTTGCTCGAGACGGATCAGACCCGGCTGCTGGTCGACGCAGGCCTCGGCAAAAAAGAAACGCTGCGGCGCCTGGCCGCGGTCGGCCGCGACGTCGATCGCCTCGACGGCATCGTCATCTCCCACGAACACACCGATCACATCGGCTCGCTCGCGCAAGTGCTCGGCCAGTGGCGCACGACCGTCTATCTGAACGAAGCCACTCATACCGAGGTGATGCGCATCCTGCCCGAAACTTCGCACAAGCGCCTGGATCGCGTGGAGCACATTCGCGCCGGACAGCGATTCCTCGTGGGCGACATCGAAGTCTCTCCGTTTTCGATTCCGCACGATGCCATCGATCCGCTGGGATTTACCTTTCGCACGAATGGAACGAAAGTCGCGATCGTCACCGACCTCGGCTACTTGCCCGAACTCGTGAAAGTTCATTTGCGGGATTCCGACTGCCTGATGCTCGAATCCAATCACGATCTGGAAATGCTGAAGGTGGGGCCGTATCCGTGGCACATCAAACAGCGCGTGATGAGCCGCACGGGGCACCTGTCCAATCACACGGTCAGCGAATTCCTTGCCGATGCGGAAGCGTTCGACGCGCACGCGCGCTATATCGTCCTCGCGCATCTCTCCGAGAACAACAACAATCCCGACGTCGCGCGCATCTCCGCCGAAGAAGCGCTCGGCCGGCGCACCGGCGCCGCCGCGTTTTTCGGCGAACTCATCGTCGCCTCCCAAACCTCGCCGCTTCCCACGCTGAATTTGTAAATCAGACAGGGATCCAAATTCCCATTGTGAAGCGTCGGGGCCGTGTCCAACTTATTCATAGACGTCGCCCCGGTGCGCGATTCGAGTCACATCCACGGTTGTCGCCACATCGTCAATGACATAGACGACCCGGTAGTCACCAACACGAATCCGCCATTCGTTATCTCCGCCTTTGAGTTTTTTGCAGCCCGGAGGACGTGGAGCCGACACTAGCTGTTCGAGACGAGGGATGATGCGGGAAATTACTTTCTTGGGCAGCCGATGCAATTCCTTTTCCGCGCTGGAGACTAGAGCGACCCGATAGCTACTCACGTGAAAGCTTGCCGGTCTTTATGAGTTTCGCTTTTACCTTGTCCAGGGGAATGCGCTTTTCATGCCGGCGCGACCGTGAGACAAGAACATCCTGAACGTCTTCCCACAGTTCCCCGTGTTTTGTCAGATCGATTTGGACAGCGACCTTGCGGCCTTTTTCATCGGTCACGTACTGGATTCCAGTCATAGTCTGATTTTACTCCAGATGATGGCACCAGCGCATCCTGCACCTTGCCGCCATAGCGCCGATCCATCACCATTTGAGAGATTTCGTGTTCGGAGGCGTGGGCGTTTTTAGTGCGGCACGGATGCCTGATAGACGCGGTACCAATCCTCCGCAATCTCGCGCTGCGCCTGATCGAGCGTCAGGCTTCCCGAACAAACTTCGGCGTGCAGGTAATTTTCCACTTTGTCCTTGGCGTGCGCGCCGCCGTCCGGAACGGACGTCTCGAACGGCTCGGGCCAGAGATTCCTCGGGTCCGTCGGATTCCCGCCCAGCTCGAGCGGAATGAAATGATCCTCTTCGTAATCTTTCAAGCGGGAATCGGAGTAGCCGTATTCCCCGATTTGTTCGATTTTCAGGCGATTGGTGTAGCTCGCTTCCGGGCGTATCGATTTCGTGCTCCATCTCGGATTGCAGATCGTCTGGCGAATATTTTCCTGGGTGATGTCCGGATTGGTTGCCCCCGGCGTTCGCGCCGAGTCGGGATAAATATCCGGCGGCCCGGCATGAGCCCGGACCGGTTCGCTGGTCTCCGGCGATTTCGTTCCCGGCGAAGGAAATTGCGTGTGAATGAACCACGCGACAACAAGAAGCACCAAGAAGGCCCATAGAAAAGGAAAAACGTTTTTGCGGTTCCGCATCCGCTCCAGTGTAACTCACGTGGGAAGGGGTGTTTAGTAGCACAGACTTCAGTCTGTGGGGTTCCATTTGATCTTGGCTATCGCGCGGCCTGGGCGAACTGACGAAACCCCACAGACTGAAGTCTGTGCTACTGGCGTCGCCGCGACACAGTGTGCGCACTTCGGGTATCATCAGCAAGGGAGTTTCCCAGCTAATTTTCGCAGATTGCCGCGCCTGATTCCGATGGCGTGTGCGCCGAGGGAGTTCCGCTTGATTTCACGATACACGCGCGAAGAGATGGGCCGAGTCTGGACCGAGGAGGGCAAATTCCGCCGCTGGCTGGAAGTGGAGCTGGCGGCAACGGAAACGCTGGCTGAAACGGGAGTCGTGCCGGCGGCCGCCGCCGCGAAAATCCGCGAGAAGGCGCGCATCGACGCAGGCGTAGTGGAGCGCATCGCGGAACTCGAAGCCAAGGTCAAGCACGACGTGATCGCCTTCACCATGGCCGTTGGCGAAACGATTGGCGACCCCGACGCCGCGCGCTGGCTGCATTACGGCCTGACCTCCAATGACGTGGTGGACACGGCGCAGGCTCTGCAGATTCGCGAGGCGTCGCGCCTCGTCGAGCATGGACTCGTCCGCTTTGGCGAAGTGCTCGAGCGCCGCGCGCGCGAATTTCAGCACACGCCTCAAATTGGGCGCACGCACGGCATTCATGCCGAACCGATCACGTTCGGCTTGAAAGTCGCCAACTGGTTTGCCGAAAACCGCCGCAACCTCGAGCGCTTCGGCCACGCCGCGCGGCAAATGGCCGTGGGAAAAATTTCCGGCGCCGTGGGCAACGCGTCGCACCTCGGGCCGGACGTGGAAGCGGCCATCTGTAAACGCCTGGGCCTCGACGTGGCTCCGGTGGCGTCGCAGGTGATTCAGCGCGACCGCCACGCGCAATATGTTTCGACGCTGGCGATCCTCACGGCCACGCTCGAAAAAATCGCCCTCGAAATCCGCCACCTGCAGCGCACCGAAGTGCGCGAGGCCGAGGAGCCGTTCGGCGGCGAGCAGCGCGGAAGCTCGGCGATGCCGCACAAGCGCAACCCCGTGTCGAGCGAGCAGGTGTGCGGCCTCGCGCGCGTCGTGCGCGCCAACGCCGGCGCGGCGTTTGAGAACATCGCGCTCTGGCACGAGCGCGATATTTCGCACAGCTCGGTCGAGCGCGTCATCCTGCCCGATTCGACGATCCTCGCCGATTACCTGCTCGCGCGCATGACCGACATTGTTTCCGGAATGCGCGTCTTCCCGGAGCGCATGCGCCGCAACCTGGACGCCACCGGCGGCCTGGTCTTCTCCGGCCAGCTTCTGCTGGACCTGATCGAAGCGGGCGCCCCTCGCGAAGACGCCTACAAATGGGTGCAGGAGCATGCCATGGCGGCGTGGGAAACGGAAACCAACTTTCGCCAGCGCGTCGTTGGCGACCCGCGCATCAAAGTTTTTCTGGACCGGGCCGCCCTCGAAAATACGTTTGATCTGAATCGGCACTTGCGTTACGTCGACGCGATTTTTGCGCGCGTTTTCAAATAAATCACGTGGCGGACGAAGTTCGGCAGAAAATCCAGCGCGGTTGTTTCAAATCGGCGCAGAACTCTGTTTCTTCTTGAACCTCTGATGCGACGCGCGCGCCAAGTCATCTTGACACCCCTACCACACGCGTCGAAGATATACTTGCCTTCAATCGCAAGCAGCTGAATGATCGCGTTCGGGACCCTACCTTTTGTTCCGAATCGCGCGGCCAGCCATAGGGGGAATAGTGTCTTCCATTACCTCGCTCAAGGGAATCATTCTCGTTGCGGATGACGATGAAAACATCCGCGAACCGTTGGTCGAAATGCTGCGCTTGAACTGCTACCGCGTCATTGCGGTCGAGAATGGCGACCAGGCATTCAAAGCGGCCTGCTCCCAGCCTGTCGATCTGGTGCTGCTCGACGTCATGATGCCGGGACCTTCGGGATTCTCGGTGTGCCGCGCGATCAAGTCCCGGCCGGAGACGCGCTTCGTTCCGGTGGTGTTCATTACCGGGCTCGCCAGCGCGGAGGATCGCATCCAGGGCATCGAAGCGGGCGCGGACGATTTTCTGCACAAGCCAGTAAAGAAGGAAGAGCTGCTGGCGCGCGTGCGTTCGCTCGTGCGGTTGAAGCGCTACACCGACGAACTGGAAAACGCGGAGACGGTGCTGTGCACGCTGGCGCGCAGCATCGAAGCGAAAGATCCCTATACCGAGGGCCACTGCGACCGGCTCTCGCGCTCCGCCGTTTCGCTCGCCGAAAAAATTGGATTGTCACGGGAGGATTGCAACGACCTGCGGCGCAGCGGAATCGTGCATGATATCGGCAAGGTCGCCGTGCCCGAGTCCGTGCTGCTGAAGCCCGGCCCACTGGACGCCGCCGAGCGGAAGATCATGGAACAACACACGATCGTCGGCGAGCGCATTTGCGCGCCCATGAAATCCTTCCGCAGCGTGCTGCCCATCATCCGGTCGCACCACGAAAAGCAGGACGGCAGCGGCTACCCCGACCATTTGAAGGGCGATGAGATTCCACTCATGGCGCGTATCCTGCAAACCGTGGACATCTACGATTCGCTTACCACCGATCGCCCTTACCGCAAGGCGCTCTCGCAGGAAAAGGCGCTCGAAATCATGTGGGAAGAAACGCGCCGCGGCTGGTGGGATGCCGATCTGGTGTCCGCCCTCGAAGGATTGCTGGCGGAGTCGCCACTGGAACTTTCCGCTGTAAGCGCCTGAACCTTCCGAGCAAATTACACCTTACACGCGCTGGACGTAGCGCGCTTCCGAAGTATCCACTCTTACTTTGTCGCCGGTGTTCACGAACGGCGGCACCTGGATCGTAAGCCCCGTCTCGAGCTTTGCCGCTTTCATCACCGCGCTGGCGGTGGCTTTCTGCACGGTCGGCTCGGTGTCGACGACCGTGAGGTCCATCGTGTCCGGCAGCACGACGCCAATGGCTTTGCCTTCGTAAAATTCGAGCTTCACCGTGGTGTTTGGAATCAGGTAGTAAACCGCTTCCCCAAGCACGTCCGCGCCGAGATGAAACTGCTCGTACGACTCCGTGTTCATGAAGTGGTAGCCGTCGTTGTCCGAATACAGATATTCGTGCTCGATCTCATCGAAGATGGCGCGCTCGATATCTACTTCCGCGCGGAACCTGTAGTCGATGATCGAGCCGGTGCGCAGGTTGCGCATTTTCGTGGCCATGGCGGCGCGTTTGTTGCCCGGCGTGCGGTGCTCGACGCTATGGACCGTAAACAGTTCGCCCTCGTGGCGAATGGTCATTCCGGGGCGCAGTTGTGTTGCTCGCATTGCATATTCTCCTGATGCCTACGGGGTCTTGCGGCAGGCGCTTCCACTCGGCTGCAATTTCGATTCGCGCAGTCTGGGCGGTTTAGGGATGCCGGACCAAAAGTGCGCCGCCCTCCGAAAATAGATTATAGACGCTGGGAAGAGGGCCGGTCAACGCGAGTGCGACCGTGAGTAATGCCGGACCGAGCGGGAGTCCGATGCGGATCACGCTTCGGGTGGAGTACAATCTGAGTCAGCTTAGAGAAATGACGGAGGGAGAAAAAATGGCGGAACCGACATACGATGAACTCAAGGCGCGCTTGGAGGAACTGGAAAAGAAGGGAGCGCGGCACACCGGCGAACTGGATTTCAAAGTCGGCGAAAAAGGCGGAGTGAGCGTCTACGGCCTGGGCCGGTTCCCGGTCACATTGTATTACGAGCAGTGGAACCGGCTGCTGGAAGCAGCGCCAAAACTGCGGGAGTTCCTCGAGGAAAACAAGAGCAGGCTCAAGCTGAAGGAGAAATGATCGTCCCGGTAGGACGGGCTTCAGCCTGTCGGGTTTTGGTTTTCTAGTTTCGCCGCAAAAGCGACCGGCTGAACAGGCTGCGGAAAAAGTGCTTTTTTGTCATCCCGAGCGAAGCGAGGGATCTGCTTTTCTTCGCCAAACCCAAGAAAAAACAGATTCCTTGGGCAAACCCAGCCCTTCGGAATGACTCGTTGCGAGTTTTTCCGCAGCCCCTGAAGCCTGTCCTACTTGGCTTTCCCATCCGCCATGATTTTTTCGATTTCGCCGACCGAGCGCGGCAGGCGCGCGGTGAGCAATTTGTAGCCCGTCGGCGTGACGAGCACGTCGTCCTCGATTCGCACGCCGAGATTTTCCTCGGGAATGTAAATCCCCGGCTCGAGCGTGATGACCATTCCCGCCTCAAGCGGCCGCGACGGCCCGCTCGGATCGTGCACGTCGAGCCCCACGTGGTGACTGAGTCCGTGAATGAAGTACCGTCCGAGCGAGCGGCCCTCCATGTCCTTCCCGTGCGAATCGATGTAGTCCATGGAAATTTTCTGGAGGCTCGTCGCGTCCTTGCCGTAGAGCGTCATGCCGGGTTTGAGCGCCTCCATCGCGGCGTTTTGCGCCCCCAGAACAATTTCGTAAATTTCGCGCTGCCGCGGAGAAAATTTTCCGTTCGCGGGAATCGTGCGCGTGATGTCGGACGCGTAGCCGGAATATTGCCCGGCGACGTCCATCAGCACAACGTCGCCATCCTCGATCCTGCGGTCGAGTTTGTTGTAATGGAGCACGGTCGAATTGAAGCCCGTGCCGACAATCGGCGCGTACGCCTCGGTTTCGCATCCCGCGTACGCGTGAATCTCGACCATCTTCGCCGCCACCTGATATTCATACAGGCCCGGCCGCATCATCTTCATGGCCTCGAAGTGCGCGTCAATGGAGGGATCGATGGCCTTCTGCATCAGCGCCAGCTCGCCCGGCGATTTGATAGCGCGCAGCGTGCCTTCCGCCGGGGAAATGTCCTTGAGCGAAGCCAGCGGCGCCGCGTCCTTCACCCATTTCGACCAGTTCGCGGCGTGCGGGTAGCCCTCGTCGTGCGGGCCCGGCAATTCGGTGTAGATTTCCGGATAATTTTTTGCCAGCGCGGCGAGCGCATCGCGCAATTTTGCAAATGTTTCGACGCGCGCGAAGCCCGTCTTTTCCTGGATGCCCGGGTCGTCTGGCCCCATGCGCGGGCCGTTCCAGCGCTCCTCGGCCGGATCGCGCGGCGGAAGATACAAAATCTCGCGCGCTCCGCTCCAGCCTTTCTGCTCCGCCGATTCGGGCACGAGCAGCAGCGCCGCGCCCTCTTCGTTGTGACCCGAGAGGTAATAGAAATTTTCTTCCTGCATGAAAACATAGGAGGGATTCGCTTCTTCGTGGCCCGTGTAGCCGAACAGCACAACGGGTGCATTGACCGCGGCGGCGAGCTTTGCGCGCCGCCCGGCAAACACGCCCAGCGGCTCGCGCTCCCAAGCCGCAAGCATCGGCGCGAGGCACATCACGAGCAAAAGGGCAAACACACCGCGCAGGATCGAGCTTCGTCTCTTCATCGGGTCACCTCGCGCGAACACTCCAGCAAAAGCATTTCACCACACAACTTTGATGCGTTCGAATCTTATATTGCTTCCTTGTGCTTCTCTTTCCGAATTCCGAGCAATGCAATGAAGGCAAGCACTCCCGGATAGCACGACATGACGTAACGAGGCTCAGGGGCTTCGACGGTGGTAAGGAACGCTGTTCGAACCAGAAAATACACGAGCAGCAGGGCAATCCCCCAAAGGTTCGCCTCCGCGAGTGTCCCGGCCGCGCCACTTTCCCGGTGCATGCGCCAGGCAAACCAAAATCCGCCGATTGCCAGCGCCACGTACACGTAGCCCAACACCGCAAACCCTCCCGTGACGAGCACGTCGGCGTGGGAATCCTCCCATTGCTCGCGGAGAGGCCAGAATTTGCCGTCGATGGGCAACAGCTCGGTCCGCGGCGTGAACCAGATCGTCAAGGCGCGTTCGAACGGTACGCGGACGTACGTACGCAGCGGGTGGCGCTGCGTCCGCTCGCGGGCGATTTCGGCGTATTGGCGATCGATTTCGGGAGAAATGTCGAGTTCGGGGCTGTCATCGTATTGCTCGATCAAATCCGCGACTCGCGCCTTTTCCTCGGGAGAATCGAAAGCCGATGCAGGGAGATCATTTACGTCGGCGGGGTCTTCTCCGATCGCCCAAACCGTAAAATATACGTCGCGAAAGCGTTCGAGCCACGTCCCTGTCCAGGCGTAATAGCCCACCGGCGGATATTCGCCGGGAAACGTGGCATAGCGCGGCGCGAGGAATTGCAGCTTGTGCAAGGAAATGGCATTCCGCGCGGCCCAGGGCAGGAGCGGCAGCAGAAACGCGCCAGACATAGCTGCAGCCAACAAGATTGCTTTTCGCGCGCCCTGAGCCCTCCATGCGCGAAATCCGTACACGAGAACCGCGACGGCCACAAGCAACGGCATTTCGGGGCGCACCAGAGTCGCCGCCCCGGTGAAGAACGCCCCAAACAGTGCAAAGGCCATGTGCAGGTTCCATGGCTTGCCGATTCGAATACCCAACTGCATGGGCTCCTGCCTGAGCCCCAGAGCGAAACAGGCGAGCGCCGCGGTAGCCAGGAATGTCACCACGACTTCGGTCAGCACCACGGCCGAGTAGTTCGCCAGGAAGGGGATGTCGCGGCGAGCCAAAGCGCTATGATCCAAACATGGGCGGCGCGCCCCGGCAGGTGCTAACGCCGCGGCCAGCGCAGCCGTCAAAATACAAGTGAAGACGTCCAGGACAGCCTGAGACAACAGAATGGCCTGTATGGAGCGTCTAACGAGTAGAGTCACTCCGGCCAGAAAGGCCGGGTAGCCCGGCGTTCGGAGGTCCGTCGGAACCACCTGGCCGTTCTTGGCGCTAACGCATAGACATGATGGTCGACCCAGTTGTTCGCCAGTTGCAGGTAGGTTGCACTGTCGTCGGTCATGGTCGGAAACCAGTGGACGAACGCCAGGCGCAGGGCCGCCAGCCCCACGATTACGGCCAGGAACGTGTGCGCGTAAAGTGCCGTGACGCCGCCTCGCGGTGCGAGTATGATCGGGTCTTCCCCGTCGCGAGGTTGAGTGGCAGGTTGGATGGTCATCGACGCCGTTCCGAAGGACGGTTCGCTTGAGATGAAAGCATGAAGCCGCGCAAGCCCATATTCTACGATGAGCAGCGCCGCCGTTGGCGGCGCACCAGCCGTATTCTGGAAATCAGCGGCGCGCTTTTCACTTTGCTGGCCGTCACGTTTTTGATCAATGTTCTGGTCAGTCCCCGGTTGCCCGTGCCGCTGCTTCCCACCAACCGGACGGCCCTTCATCCGGTCCGT
>CAWHTN010000009.1:0-291187 GCA_963832265.1 uncultured Acidobacteriota bacterium | reverse complement strand
GGGCGTGCGCGACGGAGCGAATTTCCGAGCGCAGGCCGAAGGCCGCCGAGTTGAGGTATCGCAACAAACGGAACGTCAGGGAAGGCTCGTGCTTGATCTTGGAGGCCAGTTCGTGGATGTTGAATTCGGGAGCAGTCGCCGCGCGCAGGAGTTCCAGGTAGGCCAACTTGAAGGAAGGCAACGCGCGATGCTGCATCATTTCGGGGCGGCAGAAAAATAGCCCTGGAACAACGAGTATCCCATTTGCATCGCCGCCGCGAATTCCTCCTGGGTCTCCACTTTTTCGGCCAGCATGCGAATCTTTCTTCCCGCGTACCGGGAAACGATCGCGCTTTGTTCCTTCCGGTCGGTGAGGCGAAAATCCACCTTGAGGATGTCGGCGAGCGCGACCAGTGGCGCCCAGTCGGGAGAATCCACGAAATCATCGAGCGCGATGGTGTATCCCGCCTGCTTCAAGCGCTTGCAGGCTTCGATGACTTCCTTGTCGGGTTTGATGGTTTCGAGAATTTCGACCACCACCGAAGCGGGCGGAAAAAGAGAAACATAATCCCGAAGCAGAAAATCGCGGGGACAGTTGATGAACATGCGATGTCCCGCGGTGATTTTCTCAAAGCCGATCAGAAAAGAAGTATCCAGGACGGAAGTCGATGCAACTTCGAAATCCACCCCATCGCAAGAGTTCTGCAGGCCATTGCGAAACAGCAATTCGTAGGCGAACAATTCGCGCGCGCGATTCAGGATGGGCTGGCGAGCCAGATATTTCATGCGGAACCCCTTCTCAATCGGTCGAATGCCGCACGGACCGGCACCGGCCGAAGTGGAAGGGGGAATAGAAACGCGCCAAATGCTCTAGCTTGGGCTGGACATGGAAGCGAGAAATTCGGCGTTGGACTTCGATTTGGAGAGGCGTCCCAAGAGCAACTCCATGGCTTCGACGGGCGAGAGCGGATTCAGCACCTTGCGAAGCACCCAGACGCGGTTGAGCTCGTCGGGCGGCATCAGCAGTTCTTCTTTGCGGGTGCCGGAACGGTTGATGTCGATGGCCGGGAAAATGCGCTTGTCCACCAGGCGGCGGTCGAGATTGATTTCCATGTTGCCGGTGCCCTTGAACTCCTCGAAGATCACGTCGTCCATGCGGCTGCCGGTATCGATCAGGGCCGTGGCGATGATGGTGAGCGAGCCGCCCTCCTCGATGTTTCGCGCGGCGGCGAAAAATCGCCGCGGGCGCTGCAGGGCGTTGGCGTCAATACCGCCGGAGAGCACTTTGCCGGAAGGCGGCGTGACGGCGTTGTAGGCGCGCGCCAGGCGCGTGACCGAGTCGAGCAGAATCACGACGTCGCGCTTGTGCTCGACGAGGCGCTTGGCTTTTTCGAGCACCATTTCCGCCACCTGAATGTGGCGCTGCGGCGGCTCGTCGAAGGTCGAGCTGATGACTTCGCCCTTCACCGTGCGCTGCATGTCGGTGACTTCTTCCGGCCGCTCGTCGATCAGCAGAACGATCAGCGCGACTTCCGGGATGATTGGTGGTGACCGAGTTGGCGAAGGCCTGCAGCATCATGGTTTTTCCGGTGCGCGGCGGCGCCACGATCAGTCCGCGCTGCCCCTTGCCGACCGGGCAGAGCAGGTCCAGCACGCGGCCGGTGAGATTCTCCCGGGTCGTTTCCATCTTCAGGCGGCCCTGGGGATAGAGCGGCGTCAGGTTGTCGAAGAAAATTTTGTTTCGCGCGACCTCGGGATCCTCGAAATTGACCGCTTCGACTTTGATCAACGCGAAATAGCGCTCGCCGTCCTTGGGAGGCCGCACCTGGCCGGAGACGGTGTCGCCGGTGCGCAGATCGAACTTCCGGATTTGCGACGGCGAGACGTAAATGTCGTCCGGGCCGGGCAGATAGTTGTATTCCGGCGCGCGCAGGAAGCCGAAGCCGTCGGGCAGGCATTCCAGGACGCCTTCGGAGAAGATCAAGCCGTTCTTCTCGGTCTGGGCGCGCAGGATCTGGAAGATCAACTCCTGCTTGCGCATGCCGCTGGAGCCGGGGATGGCCAGGTCCTTGGCGATTTTCGCCAGATCGGTGATATTTTTTTCTTTCAGTTCTGCAAGACTAATGCTCATCGTTTTCATTTCCTTAATTCTTTATAGAGATAAGCCTGAAGTTCAGGCCGGGATTGTACTGATCGGCGGACACCGGGCAGGTGCTATTCGATTTCCGACCGGGTTAGCCAAACTGGATATTCAAATCATGGGCGATACGAATTACAGCCGCGTCCCACTTCCCGAAGCACCCCACGGACTGGTTATTCGATTGCGTTTCATCGGGACGGAGGAGCCGAGGTTTCCCTCAGTTGGTCAATTCTTGATCGCTCTCGGTTTCCGTTTCAAACTTCGCCGCCACTTCCGGGACTGCGTCGTGCGTCGCGGGTGTCAGGGGCCGTTCCAATGCGATTTCCAGAACTTCGTCCATGTTCTCGACGAACCGAATGGTCAGGCCGGCCTGAATTTCCGCCGGAATTTCCGCCAAATCCTTTTCATTGTCCTTCGGGAGAATCACGGTGCGGATTCCCACGCGGTGAGCCGCCAGCAACTTTTCCTTCATGCCGCCGATGGGCAGGACCTTGCCGCGAAGGGTGATTTCGCCGGTCATGGCCACGTCGCAGCGGATGGGAATGCGCGTGAGCGCGCTGACGATCGAGGTGGCGATCGTGATTCCGGCCGAAGGGCCGTCCTTGGGGATGGCGCCTTCGGGAACGTGCACGTGAATGTCGATGTGCCGGTAGAAATCGCGCGGCAGGCCGAAACTCGCGGTGCGCGACCGCACGTAACTCATGGCCGCCTGGGCGGACTCCTGCATGACGTCGCCGAGCTTGCCGGTGAGCGTCAGGCGGCCCTTGCCCTGCATGATGGTGGCTTCGGTGGAGAGCACCGAGCCGCCGACTTCGGTCCAGGCCAGGCCGGTCGCCAAGCCGATTTCGTTTTTCTTCTCGGCCCAGATTTCGCGGTACTTGATGACGCCCAGAAATTCGCCGACGTTCTCGGGAGTGACGTCGATCGAGTACTGCTTGCCTTCCTTCACCACGCGCCGCGCCACCTTGCGGCAGATATTGGAAATTTCGCGCTCGAGGTTTCGCACGCCGGCTTCATGCGTGTAGTGGCGGATGATGTGGGTGATGGCTTCGTCGGTGAACGTGAGGTTCGCTTCCGTCAGGCCGGCGGCCTCGCGCGCCTTCCGCACCAGGAAGCGCTTGGCGATCTGCGCTTTCTCCACTTCGGTGTAGCCGGGAAGCCGCAGAATTTCCATGCGGTCCTGCAGGGGCTGCGGAATCGTGTGCATCACGTTGGCCGTGCAGACGAACATGACTTTGGAGAGATCGTATTCGACGTCCAGGTAATGATCGGTGAAGGCGTGGTTCAGCTCGGGGTCGAGAACTTCCATCAGCGCCGCCGACGGATCGCCGCGGAAGTCGGTGGACATCTTGTCCACTTCGTCGAGCACGAAGATCGGATTGACCGTCCCGGCCTTCTTCATCATCTGGATGATCTGGCCGGGCAGCGCGCCGATATAAGTGCGGCGGTGGCCGCGAATTTCCGCCTCATCCCGCACGCCGCCCAGCGAGACGCGCACGAACTTGCGGCCGGTGGCGCGGCCGATGGACATGGCCAGTGACGTTTTGCCCACGCCCGGAGGCCCGACGAAGCACAGGATCGAGCCGCGGGGATTCTTCACCAGCTGGCGCACGGCCAGGAATTCGAGGATGCGCTCCTTGACTTTTTCGAGTCCGTAGTGATCTTCTTCGAGAATCTTCTCGGCGAGCGCGATGTCGCGAATTTCCTTCGATCTTCTTTTTCCAGGGCACGGCCAGCAGCCAGTCCAGATAATTCCGGCTGACGGTGGATTCCGCGGACATCGGCGGCATCATTTCCAGGCGCTTCAACTCCTGGATCGCCTTTTCCTGGGTGTCCTTCGGCATGCCCGCGGCGTCAATTTTCTTTTTCAGTTCCTCGAGTTCGTTTTTTTCGCCGCGGCCCAGTTCCTTCTGGATGGCCTTCAGCTTTTCGTTGAGGTAGTACTCTTTCTGGGCGCGCTCCATCTGGCGCTTGACGCGGGTATTGATGTTGCGGTCGACGTTGAGCTTTTCGATTTCGCTTTCCAGAATTTCGCCGACGCGGGTCAGGCGGTCCAGCGGATCGAAATTTTCCAGCAGTTCCTGCTTTTCCTCGACGGGAATCTGCAGGTTGGACGGCGATGGTGTCGGAAAGCTTCGCGGGGTCGTCCACGCGCGTCGCGGCAATCATGGTGTCGTAATTCAGGCTCTGCGAAAGCTTCACGTACTGCTCGAACAAGCCCGTGACCTTGGTGACGGCCTGCTCGATCTGCGGGGAAGGCTCGGCCTTGTTGGGAATCACTTTCAGCGCGGCCCGGAAAAATCCTTCGTCGGTGGTGACCTGCACGACCTTGGCGCGCTCGACGCCTTCGACCAGCACGCGCAAGTTGCCGTCCGGCAGCCGCACGCTTTGCACGATATTGGCCAGCGTGCCGACGGTGTAGATTTCATCCGGCTTGGGATCGTCCACCGAAGCGTCGTGCTGGGTGGCGAGGAAAATCTTCTTGTCGGTGGCCAGCGCTTCTTCGAGCGCGCGCAGGGAACTTTCCCGGCCCACGATGAACGGATTCATCATCTGGGGGAAGATGACCAGATCGCGCACCGGCATCATGGGCACGCGCTTCAATTCATTCTTTTCTCGGTTGAACATGGGTTCCGTGGATCTTATGCTCCTTGAGCGATCTTTTATTCGCGGCCGACCCGCACCCGTATTATCCTGCTTTTTCGAGCAGCGTCCAGTTGATCTCGCGGCTGCGGACCATTTCGGCAGTCACGACGAATTCGCGGAGTTTGCGCTGGGCCGGAAGGTGGTACATCAGTTCGAGCATGAGGTCTTCGAGGATCATGCGAAGGCCGCGCGCGCCGACCTTGCGTTGCAGAGCCAGTTCCGCAACGGTTTCGAGCGCATCGTCGGCAAACCGCAACCGCACGTTCTCAAACTCGAACAGTCTCTGATATTGACGGATCAGCGCGTTTTTCGGTTCCGTCAAAATCTGCATCAGCGCGCCCTTGTCCAGATCGCCCAGAACGCCGACGACGGGCAAGCGGCCCACGAATTCGGGAATCAGGCCGTAACGGATCAAATCGGTGGGCTGCGCCTGGGTCGAGCAGTTCGATGTTGCGGCGCTGCGCGGTGGTGGGCTGCGCGTCGGTGTGAAAGCCGAGCGATTTCTGGCCGATCCGGCGCTCGATGGTTTTCTCCAGGCCCACGAACGCGCCGCCGCAGATGAACAGAATGTTGGTCGTATCCACGGGCGTGAATTCCTGGTGCGGATGCTTGCGCCCGCCCTGCGGCGGGACATTCGCGATCGTGCCTTCGAGAATCTTCAGCAGGGCTTGCTGCACGCCTTCGCCGGAAACATCGCGCGTGATGGACGGGTTTTCGTCCTTCTTCGAGATCTTGTCGATCTCGTCGATATAGATGATGCCTTGCTGCGCCTTGGTGACGTCGCCGTCGGCGGCCTGCAGCAGCTTCAAGATGATGTTCTCGACGTCCTCGCCGACGTATCCGGCTTCGGTCAGCGTCGTGGCGTCCACGATGGCGAAGGGAACGTCCAGCATGCGCGAGAGAGTCTGCGCCAGCAGCGTCTTGCCGGTTCCGGTCGGGCCGATCAGCAGGATATTCGACTTCGTCAGTTCCACGTCGCCCGGCTGGCGATTCAGGAAAATGCGCTTGTAGTGGTTGTAAACGGCGACGGCCAGCTTCTTTTTGGTTTTGTCCTGGCCGATCACGTAGCCGTCGAGGAACGCCTTGATCTCCGGAGGCCGCGGCAGCCGCTTGTTGACCGGATTGGCCTGCTCGCGCTTTTCCTCCTCGAGGATCTGCTCGCAGACATTCACGCACTCGTTGCAGATGTAGGCGCGCGGATAGTCCGAGGGCGAGCTGATCAACTTCTCGACCTGCTCCTGCGTCTTATGGCAGAAGGAACAGCGCAATGGTTCGTCAGTGCTGAGTTTTCTCAACGGTGTGTCGCCCTCCGCCGGTCGGCCCGGTCAAGGGACAGTTTTCCTTGCCGTGCGGATTATTCTAGGCCCCTTTGCAGCTTCCGTACACCGCCGCGTTTGTTCGTTACTAACTGATTGGAACGCGTTAGCGGTGCTTGGTAATTATCTCGTCGATCAGTCCATATTCCTTGGCCTGCGCCGGCGGACATGATGAAATCGCGCTCGACGTCTTTTTCAAGACTTTCGAGATTATGGCCGCTGTGCTGCGACAGCAGGCCATTGATGACCGTGCGCATGCGCAGGATTTCCTTCGCGTGGATATCAATATCGGTCGCCTGGCCCGACAATCCCGACATCCAGGGCTGGTGAATCAGGATGCGCGAGTTGGGCAGGGAAAAACGCTTCTTCGCCGCCCCGGCGGTCAGCAGCAGGGCGGCAATCGACGCGGCCTGGCCGACGCAAATGGTCACGACGCTCGGCCGCACGAACTGCATCGTGTCATAAATCGCCATTCCCGCGGTGATCGAGCCGCCCGGCGAGTTGATGTACAGCGAAATATCCTTCTCGGGGTCTTCCGCTTCCAGGAACAGGAGCTGAGCGGTGACCAGATTGGCGACGTGGTCGTCAATCGGCGTCCCGATGAAAATAATATTGTCCTTGAGCAGGCGTGAATAGATATCGTATGCCCGCTCTCCCCGGTTCGTTTGCTCGACCACCATGGGGATGAGCGTTGTTGCGTGCGGAGTCATATCATCAGTATGCTTCATTTATGTTTTTTAGGTTGCGCGGAGGACCCCGGCCGGAACCACTTCATTTCTCCTTGGTTATTGTCCGAGTCCGGGAATTGCTGCAGAGCCAGTCCAGAGTTTTTTCACTCCGGATCTTAGATTTCATCCTATCCAGCGCACCTTGCCTTGTCAAGTTCGCGCGAACGGCTGTGGCCGATTCGCCACTCCGCTCCGCGATCGCCGCAATTTCCTTTTCCACTTCTTCCTCGCCCACTTCGATATTTTCCGCCGAGGCGATGCGGTCCAGCAGCAACTCCGCCTTCACATCCTCGATGGAGCGGTCCTTTTGCCGGCTGCGCAGCGCCACCCAGTCCACATTCACCGCGCGCGGATCCACTCCCTGCGAGGCGAGCGACCTCACCGTGCGTTCGAGGCGCGAGTCCATCTGGTGCTCGACCAGCGCCTCGGGGACAGGGAACTCATGCGACTTCACGATTTGGGCGAGAAGCTTTTCCCGCGTCTGGTCGCTTTGATGACGCGAGCGCGCGGCCTCGAGATTCTCGCGCATCTTTTTGCGCAACTCTTCCAGGGTCTGCGCGTCGCTCACATCCTTGGCGAATTCATCGGTCAGCTCGGGCCGCTTCTTTTCCTTGATGCCCAGGACCTCAACCGCGTAGGTATATGTTTTTCCCTGGAGCTTTGGATCAGGATAGTCGGAGGGATAGATCACGTCAAAATTTTTGTGATCGCCGGTGTTCGCGCCGCGCAGATTTTCATTGAATGGCCCCATGGTTTCTTCGCCGCCCACGTGGCACAGGACGCTGTCCGCTTCGAGCGGCTCGCCGCCGCCCGCCGGGATGCCCTTCAGCTTGAGCTGCGCGTAATCGCCGTCGGCGATGGGCCGGCCTTCGACGGGAACAAACGTGGCGCCCCGATCGCGAAGCTCTTCGAGAGATTTGTCGACATCCGAATCTTCGACCTTGACGTCGTCAATTTCGACTTCCAGGTCCTTATATTGACCGAGCTCGAATTCCGGCAGGACCTCGAACGTCGCGCGGAACTTCACCGGTCCGGTTTCCGTGAAGTCGACCTTATCGATTTGCGGCTGCGTGACCGGGACCAGCTTGCTTTCGGTGACGGCGCGCTCGATCTGCTCGGGCACCAGGGATTGCAGTACTTCGCTCTTGATGTCGTCGGCAAACCGGCGCCGGATCAACGTGACGGGCGCTTTTCCCGGTCGAAAACCGGGGACGCGCGCGACGCGGGCAAATTGCTTGGCCACGCGTTCGACCGCTTTCTGCACGGTTTCCGCGGGAATTTCCAGTTCCAATTCGCGCCGGCAAGTTGCTTCACTCATAGTCAGGCCTTCGGGATCACAGTTTGCGTTGTCAGATGATCGAAATACGTCAGGAACCGCCCTAAGGTTCGTACTTCTACTCTTTGCCGCTTCTCGGTCCGGAAAAATGGAAACGGGAAAGAACTGCAAGCGGGGTACAGCGAAAGCAAAGTATAGGGGAATCCAAGATCAACGTCAACACGCACGAGCCGTGCGGCAAAAATAATGTTTCGAACAGATGCACAGAGAAAAAGTAATAATGGTGCGGAAGAAGGGATTTGAGCCCTCTATGCGCTGCGAGCCGCTCAAACATTGGCTTTTGGGAAACTCCTGTACCTTATTCGGTTGACTCCTGTACCCTATTTTGCTAGGATGCGTACAGAGGTGATTCATGCGAGCCACAGCCACACTGTACATCCTGGCGAATTCAAATGGGACTCGCACAAAACTCGAATTCAGAAAGAGCAAGCCTTCCGCCGTTCCCCAGCCACACTTGCCTGCGAGTTACGATGGAAAGTTCTATCTCCGCACATCCGTCGACGGCAAACGAGTCTGGAAAAAGTACGCCACGCTGGCTCTTGCCCTGTCCGCCCGTGACCAGTTCACGGTCGCCTTCGACCGAAAGACCCAGGGACTCCCTGCCATCAATCCCACGGAAGCCGTCAAGAGTATTCTGGCACCCTCGTTCGCCAAGGGGACCATCGCCGCAGCCGTCGAAGAATTCATCACCTACTGTGAATCCCGCATCGAAGACTGGCGCACTGGCGGCGACAATGGGCTGGCCCCCACCAGCGTAACAGCCTACAAGAAAGCGATGCGAGACTTCGCTGCATCATGTGCTCAGTTCGGTGCAACTCAGATGTCGGAATTCCACGGCGAACGCGGCAAAGCAATTCTACTGCACTTCAAAAAATGGTTAGGCGCGCACATCAATCGGCGGGCAGGCAAAGCGGCGCACGGTGACGCGCGCAAATTCATCATCGTCGATACATTCTTGGCCCGCAATAGCGTGAAGTTGTCGAAGGCGCGCAAATACAATCCGACCGATACAGGCTTGCTGGATTATCGCGATGTCCCGCGCGTGAAGAAGGGGCGCATTTCGGATGTGGTCTACTACACGCCGCGAGATTTGCGAGCCATGCTGGAGGCGGCTGCATCATACGACGAAGAAAAATCCATTTATGACGCGCAGGACCTGCGGGAATTGGTGTTGACTTTCGCATTGACTGGTTGCCGCGACGAAGAAATACAGCATCTATGCTGGACGGATATCAACTGGAAGAACGGCGACGGTCGGGGCAAGATTACGATTCAGGATAAGCCGAAGTGGGATTGGCGTGTGAAAGACCACGAGAAGCGCATGGTTGTGATGCCTGACGAACTGCGCAACTGGCTCCAGGCTCGACAAGCGCGCACATCCAAACACGAGGAGTTGGTGTTCCCTAACTCAGTCGGAAATCCAAATCAAAACTTCGCGGACCACATCGGCGGGTTGCAGAAGCGCGCGATAGCGGCGGACTATACATTCAGTCGGCCCGAATGCCAGAAGCACATCTTGCATAATTTCAGGAAGACATACGCCACGCTGCAAATGGTGGTGCATGGAGCTACGCCGCGCGAAATCCAGGCCGACCTGGGTCATTCCGAATTGACCACGACGGAGCGGTATCTGGCAGACACTCGTGAAAATCGAGGGCGAGTCCAAACCGAATACGCCAAACTCCTCAAGGATTATTCGAAACCGAAGTTACTCAAGGCAGGCAAGTCGTGAATTTCACCATCGTCAAATCACATCCCGACCTGTTGCGTTACGTCGAGAGTCTACAGTCCAAGAACTCTGATGAGCTAGGATTCTTGCCGAGGCGGGTATTTGAGCAGGGGACTGAAGCGGGACGGCTATTTCTCGGGCTCCTGAATGGCGAGCCATGCGGATACATTTTGGCAGGCTCGGGCTATCGTGGACTGTTGCGATGTCCGCAGGTCTGCATCCAGTACGATGCGCGCAGACGACTCTACGGAGCCATGTTGGTGGCTGCAGTCGAACAATATGGCGAGTCTATTGGGTGCTTTCGGCGAGTTGTTCGCTGCGGGTCAGACCTGGAATCCAATGCGTTCTGGGAGAGTGTCGGATATTCCTTGGTCGGCACAGACGAAAGCGGGACGGCCCGTAAGTATAAGCGCCCCCACATCAATTTATGGGTTAAACCTCTATTTCCCGCCGTGATCGCAACAGCCTGGGTTAATGGCAGACCGCGGATATACGCTTCCGATGCCGACCGACTTCGGGCATGGCGGAAGCGAAAGCGGGCTGAAACGGAACTACGTCGTGCGGATGAAACGAAAAGCGTCGAGAGTGACATTATTTGTCCAACCACAGATGAGCGTCGTCAATTCGGACGCTGAAACGAAAAGCGCCGCTGAAACGAAAAGCATCGTTGAAACGAAACTTCGCCGCAACCAAAAAAAGACCGCTTGACTTTCGTGGACAATAGGGACATTATAAAAATGAACAACAATTCGAGTCGGCCAGTCACTACCGTCAAAAGACGTACGGTGCGTGAGACGGAATTACAAGGGTGACTGGAACAACCGCCGCACAACAAGTGCCACTCTGTCGTAAGCAATAGCGACAGCCCAACACACCCGCCTCGTATCCCAAGGCGTGGAACTTGAACCAAAGGTTCCACGTCCATGTCCCCGAAGCTCAAGAAGAAAAAAGCCGTTGTGCCTGTTGTACCCGTTGTCATTCCTGCAGACGCAGTTTTCCTGACCGCAAGGGAACTGGCAGGCTTGCTGCGGAAAACTTCCCTCAAGTCTATCTACAGACTCGCCGAGAAAAACGCCATCGCCCACATTCGTGATGCAGGCGGCTTGCTCTTTGTGCGGAAGAGTGTCGACGATTACATCGCCGCTCGATTTATTCCCGCTGTGCCAGTCAAGGCGATGCCACGCAAGCGGAGGGCGGCATGAGTCCCGTCACCCTAGCCGAACTCGACCCCCAAACCCGCGCCAAGGTCTTCCAGCAAATCGGAGAGACCGAAGGCACGACCGCCCTGGCGACCGTAGCGCCCACCGAACGAGAAATAATTTCTCGTTCTCCACAAGCCCGAGAACAGCGAGGTCAGCGCCTCGCCAATCAGTTCGTCAAGTTTATCGGCGAGATGGTGCCTTTGCTTGTTCAGGTCCGACAGGACTTCATGGAGAAGCCCGCCGACGAAACCATTTGCGGCGTCACCACCTTCGAGGCATATTGCACGGAGGTCCTCCGCTATTCTCGCCGACGCATTCAACAGTTGATTCAGGGCAGCAATCCCGCCAGCGACAAACACGACGGGTCCGCTAATCGGCAGCCAAAACCGCCAGTCCAACCCGAGACACCCGCATCCGTTGAGCCTGTGAATAATTGGCAGCCCGACGCAACCGATGATTGCATGCCTGTGTATACGAAGGATCCAGCACTGCTCAATATGTGTGCGGTGTGCATCGAACACCCGCATAAGATAACGGAACGCCCGTTTGACTACTCCATGCATCCAGAACTGCAGACACAAACTGCCAGTCGCTCGCATGGGATGGGGCTGGAAAGACTTCGGAACCTCGCGGCGGAATTGAATGTCGCCTGTGCAATCAAGTACGACGATGGCTTCAAAATTACTTGCACGTATTCCTTTGCTTCGGAAGTCGAAGCGAAAAGATGGTTGCAAACACAACCAAAATGAGCATGCACCTTCAACTCGAACCATGTACGAGCGGAGATTCTCGATACAGGGAGATTCGCAACCGTCATTACGTCCCTAACAACGGCGTCGTCGGACGCTCCCTATCCTACTTGATTCATCTGAATGACGATGTCGTGGGCATCATCACAGGAGGGAGTTGCGCGAGCGCAGGTAAGGCACGGGATACCTTTTTTGGGCTGGATTTGGTCAATCAGTTCGACGATTACTACACCCAAACTGGCGAGCATGAAGGGATGCAGCGCATGCGCGGTGAAATTCTCGGGACGATAATCGCTAACACTGTTTTTCGGTTGGAGATCCACAAGGCTGGGCTGGCGAGCGCGACCTTGGCGGCGTGGCGACACCGAGTCGTCGCCGACTGGTGTGAACGCTACGGCGAAGGCGTCATCGGTTTTGAAACCTATATTCTAGAGACACCGCAGCGAAACGGCGGATGCTATGTCGCAGATAATTGGACGAGGATCGGTCGAACCGCCACGGGCAAGGTCGTCTATTGCAAACTGAATGATGAATTCTTCGTCATCGGGAACGAATGTCATTTCAATCATGAAATGGTCGATCTGTTCAGGGAGATGCAAAAGCGGGCGAGATGCGCGGCGGTTGCTGCGACCGCTGCAAGCCGTAGGGCGCGAGACGCCAAGAAATTACCGGAATCCTATCTGGAGTTGACGAATGAGGTGACAGCATGAACAACAACATCCCCAAGAATCAGGCCGCCGAGGAGCAGAGCGCATGAGTGCTCAGGTCGCATTCACCGAAAGCGGTTCGAGTCCTGGGCCGCAACTGGCGTTCTCGGAATCTGGAAATTCCCCGCCGAAGACAACGCAGTTCTATTCCTATCTGTGGATTCGTGAGAAGGATGGAACATTCCCAGCAGGGGCTCTGTACTACGCAGGCAAAGGGACTAATGGTCGAGCGTTCTCGCGCCACGGTCATCGTTGCAATCCACCTAAAGACCCATCCAACATTCTGATTTTTCCGCAGGCCAACGAAGCCGCCGCTTTCGAATCAGAGGCCGCATTGATTGCATTGTTTGGTCGCGCGAACAACGGCACAGGATGTCTCCGCAATTTGACGGATGGCGGCGAAGGGACAAGCGGGGCAATATTCACCGAGACTCGGCGACAACGGACCCGTGAGACCAACACTGGTCGCTTTTATTCTGAAGAAACACGCAAGAAAATCGGCGCTGCCTCTAAAGGGAGACGTAAGCGCAAGTATCCGCCGTGTTCGCAGGCGGCTCGTCACCACTTCAGGTACGCTGGGGGAACTCAATGTAACTGCGGATGTACCCGAGCGTGGAAGGCTAGCCGTAAAAGGAGCGAGGCCGCAAAGAGCCGACCACCTATCTCCGAAGAGACTCGTCGCAAATTAAGCGCAGCAGGCACAGGACGCAAAAAGTCAGAGGAAACGCGGCGAAAGCTGCGCGAGGTTCAGCGGAAACCGTACGTCCGATATGTTCATCAGGGGCAGACTTATAAAATTGAAGCGCGTGCGGGAGAGTGGGTGATTGTCCAGACGATGGCTCCATTCGAGCAAGTTGGTCCTGCATTTCCGACTGCGCAAATAGCAGAAGCGCAACGACAGCGCTGCGTAAAATTGGCGAGACGGCGAGTCCGAAGTGGCGCGACAGGGTTGGAATTCGGTACTGGAGATTTCGTTCCGAAGATTGACCAAGCGGTTGCCCAATCTGCAAGAAGCCATCGCCAATGGCACGTCAACCGCGGAATCGTAAATCCGAACTGCAAACTCTGTCAGGAGGCTGCCCTCGGTGCGAACGACGCAATTGTGTCCAAAAATAACCCGTAACTTGTTGGTAACTCGGGAGGTTTAAGACTTCGGGCTCCATAAGTAGGGAGACATTATGTTGCGTACATCTGTGATGTTGGGCGACCAAGCCGTCAAGGGCATGAGGTTCTATGGCAAGCAGGCCGGACTGTCGGTGTCGAGCGTTCTTCGACAGGCCCTGCGGGATTGGATTTTGAAAGAGAAGCGCATTGCCCGAGCGTTTGCGCCAACGAAGTAAACAGATTTTGTAAAGTTAACTGTACAGTTTGTACGGTTAAACCGTACATTTTGTGGAGTTAACTCCACAGTTTGTCTGCTTAAGCAGACATTGTGGAAAATTTGCCACCAAGTTCAAACCGATTCGAGTACGGCGGCCCTTGAGCAAGGCCGCCAGCAACACCGATTATCAGTTTTTGATTTAGCAAGGCTCTTCGCCACAGCAGGCAGGTTTCGGCGAGCGTTATTACGTGAAGGAGTACGATCATGGCACTTCCATACCAATACGGCACACTCACCCGAATGATGCCGGAACGCAATTTTTTCTTCATCCGAGACGACGAATCCGGCCGAGATGTCTTTACCCACATTTCAGCATTTGTTGGGAAAGTCGCATTACCCAAAGGCACCCGCGTTCAATTTCACTTGGTCCCGAATCCCCGCAAGCCCGGTCTCATGAAGGCTGCCGACGTTGAGCCCGTTGCGATAGTCGGACAGCACGGCACCAAGGCGGCGCTGTGATGTTTCCCTACACCGAAGTCCCGCAGCAATTGAAAGACACACCTAATTGGGTTGTTTGGAAATATGAAACTCGTGATGGCGAGCCAACTAAACCGCCTTTTGACGCTAAACGAAATGGCGATAAGTGTTATGCCAAGACCAACGACTCAACTACATGGGCGTCGTTTGAACAGGCCGTTGCAGCTACCGATGTTTTGAACGGCAGTGACTACGAAGGTCCGGGGTTGGTGCTAAAGGGTGACCTTCAAGGCGGCGATTTAGACGGCGCAGTTGAAACTCTCAACAACACGCGCGTGCTTAGTCCCTTCGCGGCATCCATCGCCAAGTTGGCGGGCACTTACTGCGAGTATTCACCAAGCCGAACAGGTCTTCATCTTATATGGGAATCGCCGATCCCACTGCCAGAGGGCCGCAAACAGGGGAACCATAATCTTGGCGGCGAGATATATGATAAGAATAGTTCGCGCTACTTTACCATCACAGGTGATGAGGTCCCAGGACTATCAACGGGCTCCATCAGAAGAATCACGGACTCGAATACCATCAAACTGCTTCACTTCCTTATCCTTTCAAACAAGATCGCCAGCGAAAAGTTCATGCGTCTTTGGACCGGCGCGTGGCAAAAAACTGTGGATGCGCATGGCCAGAGGTTTCCTAGTCAAAGTGAAGCCGATCTGGCTTTGTGTGGTTACCTTGTTCGAGCCGGGTTCAATACCACTGAAACCGTAGACGCCGCGTTTCAACACTCAGGAATGATGCGCGAGGAATGGGAACACAAAAAGAAGTACACCATCGCCAAAGCACTCCAAGGCAAAGAAGCAAATACCTCGTCGGCCAGTACCCCACCGGCTGAACTGGTGTTCACCTTACCCGCCGTTCCAACAACTGAAGCGAACGATGATGACTATGTATTGGACAGGATTCCCGCACAGTCCCATGAAACCGACGGCGGCTGGTTCCCTCGGGGGGAGGTATCGCTAATTGGCGGTCCATCCGGCGCAGGGAAGACGACGACGACCTATCAAATATTATTGACTCAACTGTGCGGCGGGAATTTCCTGGGTCACGCTAGTCATGGACTGCCCTTCTGCGTGATGGGCGTTGATCGAGGACCGGCCGAACATCGGCGCACCATGAGGCAATTGCGGATGCGGACGGATTTAATTCCCTTTGAGGGCTTGACATTGTCCCATGACTTTGCCGCGGTTCAGCAGATTATCACGAAGATTGAGTCGTACGCCGTAAAGCAGGGCGCATTACCAGCCATCGTACTCGTCGAGGGCGTTGATATGCTGCTCACCAAGATAAACGACATTCTCTGTGTATCTACATTCATGAACCTGTTAGTTCAGGTCGCCCGTCACTATCACATCGCGATCATCGGCACACTAGGTTCTCCGAAGATTAAAGTCGGTCAAGAGTACGCCTACATGCGCGACAACGTCCTAGGTTCAGGCGGCTGGGCACGAGATGCGGTAACTATGATTATCATGCAGTTCCCGCAAGGACCGCGCACGATAACAAAAGGGAAGCGGATCATGACCGTCATGCCGCGCCACGGGGACGATGAATTCTTTACGCTTGGATTTGAAAACGGACAAGTGGTTCAAGTCCCTGACTTCGAGGATAATGCCGCGGTCGATAGTCCATCGGAAGAGATCGAATGGTTCCAAGCACAATTCCGGCTAGCTAAGACCGACCCCACAAAGGACTGGTGGACGATTCTGGACATGCAGCGCGCGTTGCAGATGCCTCACTCTACTGCCGACCTCCACGTTAAAGACGCCTTTGCAAAGAAATACATCCGCGCCAAATCAGGAAAGACGGTCGGCAAGGGCATGGCCAAGCAATATCAATGGAACACATCCAAATCAAACCCTATCTGGGTCGCTCAGCAGGTGCAGGATGCTGAGGAGCAGATGGAGGCATTCTCATAAAAATAGTTGGAATGGAACCCTCAATAGGGGGTGCAATGCCTCGCGAGGCATTGTAGGGGGGTATTGATGCTTCCAATCCAACAATTTTGGACGGAATGCGATTCGTAACTCGTTTGTTTGCTGTATCACACGGAGGCTCCGTTCTTTATGATGTGTTGGATAGAAAGTTGGATAGAAAGTATAAAAAAACTCTCTATCTTCCAACTTTCCATCTAACACCGTCGAAAGAAGAGACCCCTCTCGTGGGAGGCAATTCGGCAAGGCCGCAGTTGCGGCAGAACGGAGCAAAGCAAATGGCTAAAATAATAGGCACGGACTTGAGAGGGTTGAGCGTGCGCGAGCTTATTGCGGTTTTGAAGAAGTGCCCAGACAAGGACGCCTGGATTGTGCTGCCCGAGTCGCCATTACTGGACGACTATCGGCACGATCCCTTCAAGAAGGTAGTCGGAGTCCGCGCCACGAACTCGACGACGGTGGAACTTGTGGGTGACGGTCGCGGGTATTACTGAGCGGAGCTTTCAGAAGGGATTGGTTCGAATAGGGTGAGCAGGAAGCATCAAGGCGGGACAGTTTCAATCTGGCCGCTGGGAGTGAACGTCGGGAAGTGTTTATGTGCAATCGACCGAAGCGGTAATTAAACGAGATAAAGGCGGTCATATTTTATGCCCGCACGGCAGGCAACGTGACAGATGCCAGCCCTGCGGCGGCAGGGCAATTTGCGAGCACGGTAAGATACAAGCGTACTGCCAGGATTGTGGCGGGAGCCAAATTTGCAAGCACGGCAGGAGCCGCTACGGATGTAAGAATTGCAACCCCCTCGGCGCATATAAAAAGTGCGCAGCCGGGGCCAAACGCAGAGGGCATCGTTTCGAAATATCGTTCGAGGAATATCAAGCAATTGTTAACCACCCGTGCCATTACTGCGGCGCGTCTGATGAAACAAGCGGGATGGACCAAGTAATCGCAGGAGAAGGATACACGCTCTCGAATTGTGCTCCATGCTGTTCTGATTGTAATGAAATGAAGAACGACAGGTCGGTAGAGGCGTTTGTTCAACACGCCGCCCGAATTACGGTGTTTCAACGAAAGCACCGAAGTGCGGCGGCGCAGTAGTCGGAGTAACTATAAAGTTTTAAGAACGGAGACGCATCGAGCAGGGTACTTCTCCAAAGCAGCACTTCAAACAATGGAGAAGTTTTTATGATCGACAACACATGGCGTGCCCAACTGGATCGAGACGGCACAATACCAAAAACACGTCGGACTAAAATAGCACGGCGGCGCAAGCCACCAGTACGGCTGACAGACAGTCAAATTCGCGAGCGACTAAATAATCTGGGATTGGACGGAGCACACTCCACCCAAGCGCACCTGGATGCCGAGCGAGCACTGATCGAGGGACGCCGCTCTCATTCGAAGAGAAAGTCCAGCAACCATTTGCTGGTCGGTGATTTTGATTGAAGAGTTTGCCTGGGGACGTGGATGAGTCGGCGGGCGGCACTGGGAAGCACCGCTACGAAAGTTCGAGCACTCCACACTCGCAAGTCCGATTCGAAGGCGGGTCCAGTGCAATGCGTCGGGAGTGGTGATTTGGCTCTGACAGGTCTTCATCACTCTCGACGAAAAAGAAATCATGATGACAGTCGACGGGATGGCGCATTTTATCGTGAATGTTGCTCGGGTGAAGAAAGCTGTTTATCTTCACGAACTGGTGCGCGCATGCGATGCCCGCGGCGACCGTCAACTGCTCGGGAACTTTCACGAGCACGAACAGATTATTTTAGCCGAGCATGTCACGGGCTTGTTCTGCGCCGCCTTCACAGCAGCGTGCAAGTACGACTTGGAACTGGCCTATGACATCCACGCCTCGGGCGGAACTGTTGACGGCTACTTCGTACGGCTACGCAAGTGACGGCCAGCGGTTACTTCATGGTCTTGTGTCTCGTGGGCTTCGCCCACCGTTAGGACTGGGTTGGCAAGTTCACACTGCCTGCTGGATTGTTGAGATAGGAAATGGCTGAGTGGGCTATCATGGGTTGTTTGAACAGAACGTCCGCAAAGCGGAGGAGACGACCATGGCAGAGCAGAATGAAGTAAGCCACCAGGACCAAGGTAAACCAGGCATCTGTGACCGACACCAGAAACCGATGAGAAAAGTAGCATTTGGGTATGCAGGCGAGCCACGGCGCACAAAAGATTTCTGCATGGACTGTTATACCGAGAATTCCGGCAAGAATTCATGGGAGGACAAACTCCCGAATGGTATGCCCTATGATTTGTCCGTCTTCTCGTCGCGGCTAGGTTTTCCAGAATAGCGCATCGCGCGGTCAGGAGTCGCGCCAGCGCGTTACTTCGCAGGGAGGCAGCGGGTACTTGCAAGATGTCATTGTCAAATCGACAGCCCACACGCTCGCAGTTTTTGTGCTCTCATGGATTGATTGAAGAGAACGACCACGAAGATGGACGGAGCAAAGACCGTGGCTGACTTCATTCCTGAAATTTGGCTAGAGAAGCAACACCTGTACGTGACCATGGCTTATGGTGATAATTTCGAACGTGCTCGTCAGTTTGCTCAGACGAATGAACACCATGCCCCTGTCTTCTCTGCAGAGGAGTCGCTTCAGGAAGACTCGCGCGGCGTGCTTTTCCTGCCTGACGGAACCTACGAGCACATGACATATCAGCAAGCGCTGGTGTATGCGGTCGGGACTGGCGGCAGCCACTGAAATTTGCAATGGGGCGGCGGATACTTTTCGTTTCCGCGCTTCGAATCGCAATCGCACCCGCTACAGGGTGCTCGTGCAAGGATGACAGCCGAAAGTCTACAGAGACTGTGAAGGCTGAATAGGCAAATGGCTGAGAGTCAAGAGACCATCAAGGGCGACGGTCGACCAGCAACGAGGACGGCACCCGCGAGCATGGCGATGAGCGAGCCCAGCCGCGGCGGCGTCCTGGGCGAGTGACTTGGACATCATGACGGGTGACGCGCAGGCGGCGCAAGGCCAGAGACGAGCGGTCGGACAGCCGTTCGGACGGACGGCGACGATAGCTGGATTCAGGGCGTCCGCGAACGACCCGCAAAATTTTCGTCTGATTCTGCGATTTGGGGTAGAAAGGTTACCAAACGACGGCAATAGACGCATTCCCGAGCACGCAGACTGCCAAACCGTCACGTGGAAGCCACGGGAATGGCAGTTCTTGCCGTCCAGCGGTCAATATGGGCGTACTTCGACGGCGGAATGTGCGGTCAGATGTCGGGGATTGGCGGCAGGCAGGTCCAGAAACGACGAAAGCCGCCTAGAATCAGCGGCTTGGTCGACAGGATTGTGCGGGCGTTATGCGAAGATTGCCATGGTATGGTCGACGGCTGCGCCAGCCTCTTCCGAGGTGACGGACAGGTAGCAGGCGGTCGCTTTCAGGTCGCGGTGGCCGAGGGCGATTCGAATCAACTCGATGCCCATGCCAGCATGGCGCATGTGGGTGCCGAGTGAGTGTTTTAGAATGTGTGGGTTACGGCGACCAGCCTCAATGCCTGCTTTGAATGCGGCGTCTTCGAACAGGTTATAGACGGCTCGGCGGGAGAGCCCGCTACCGTTGCGGCTGATGAATAGGATGCGGCTGCCGTCAGCATCGCCGCGCTCTTTCAGGTAGTCGGCCAGCGCCTGGACCTCGTCTAGTAGTGGGTTAGCGTGATGCTGCAGCGGTCGGCGCGTGTGCAGGCTGCCCTTCAGGCGTTGCACGTCCAGATAGCCGCCTTGGATATCGTCGAGGGTCAGGCGGCACAGTTCAGAGGCTCTGAGGCCGCATTTATAGCCCAGAAGGATAAGGCAGAAGTCTCGTGTGCTCTTATCTTTAGCGGCTTGCAGGACCTTCAGAAGTTCAGCGGGCTTCAGGTAAGTCATTGAGTGCTCCTCTCAGTGTCTTACAACGTAAGCAATGGTCTCATATTCGCTTATAGATGTCAAGAGAAATCGTCAACTTCCCAGAAGTGAATTGTGAGCACTTGTAAGATAAGCGTTTGCATGAGCTTATCACATAAGACATGATAATCGTTGACAAGACAAGTGGCCGTGTTATCCTGCAAGCGAGGTGATTACCATGAAAGCGGGCACATTCACATTTCGGATTAAGCCTGAGATACGCAAGGCATTAGAGAGCATCGCCGCGAGCAAGGAATGGTCGGCTGGGCATCTGGTGAATTCCATTCTGACCGAATACGTCGCCAGTCAAGGCAAGTCAGCGAAGGCTAAGAAGTCCGTCAAGCGAGTGCAGCCAGCGAAGCCAGCCGCGGGAGTGCTCCGACACAGCGCAGACCTGGAGCCAGTCGCCAGCGAACCACTGCGCAGCATTGAACGGTCGGGGCCACGGCAGGACGCCGAAGACTTGCTCGGCAAGCATGGCGCATAGCGCCAGGGCTCGCCCATCACACAGGAGGCAGAATGGATAGCCGCACTTGGGGCACACTGACAAAGGTTCAACACACTATCCTCGTCGAATTTCTGCAACGGTTCGTTGCCATCTGTCCAGATGCCGACAATCACATTGACCCTGCCGACCGCAAGCGAATTGCTCAGGTCAAGAAAATTCTCAACGTGCTGAAGGCATAGCGCCGTGGTCGCGCCGTCGCGGTTACCCCCTCCATTTTGATTTGCTAGCCGCCCCATCGCACCGCCGCGATTCCCCGAGGGCAAAGTCATTTCCAATTTCCACAACGCTGCATTACTTATTGTTGAGTTAACTGGTGTAGAATCAGTGGGTCCCATGGCGATATTTTTTGGCGATTGGAAGCCCCCCAAGGCTCATGGCTTGCTTGGCGAGTTGACTACGCCCCCATCTTGTGTCCGTCTGCCGCATGCCGTAACCAACCTGTAACAGTTTCAATCCGCCTATATAGCCCTGGAACCCAAGGCCGTCTCCCTGCAGGTCCTCCCTGTCCAGATAAAAACCCCATGTGTGCGCCTGCCGTTTAAGCCAGCATTTAATCGGACATTTAGGTTTTAAGACTCGGCTCGCCATAAGTAGAGACACTTGTGGGCGGTGGGTCCTTTCTGCTACGGCAGCCGCCGCCCTCGGGTTGTCCTCAATCGGAACTCAAATGAAACTCACTCAAGAAGAATTCCACGCAACAAAAGAGTACCTCGCCTGCACGATCAAGCAACGAACATGGCTCGATACATTCCTCGTGACTGGCGACCCTATCGCCGCGACTCGTGCCGCATGTCCGACGGCCTCCGAACTCTCGCTCAAGGTTCTCGTGACCACCATCCAAGGCAATATGCATGTCCGTCAAGCCCTCCAGGTCGCCGAGGGTCTGACGGAACTCGAAGCCTTCATTCAGGAAACCAAGCGGACCATGGATCGGAGCCGCATAGGCTCGGAGTCGCACATCCGAGCAATGGCGTTGTACGCCCGATTGAAGTTCGGGACCGCTGACCTCCCGCATCGGATGTCTGCCGCCGATGCCATGGCGCGCGTCACTGCCGCGGAACCCTCGAAGCCTGAGACGTTCGCGGTCGGAGATATCGTCACCCAGGACGGTGCCGAATATCGTGTGGCCAGCGTAGATGCCCAGGGCCAAATCCTCACCGTGGATGACATCGAGTAATGCCATTCAATCCAAACAAACCCGCGCAGAAGTATATCCACGTCGATGTTGACGGCGGACCCTACACGTTTGTGCCTGACGATCCGAACTACCAGCCGCTGATTTTGAATGGTGTCGAGATTCCCCGTGTCGCTGCCTATAATTTGCGTCGACTTCCGAAGACCGAATTCCAGAAGTGGCTTGCCAACCGCGAAGCCTGTCTCCGCGACCAGCTTGTGCTGTCCCGCGTAATGGGTCTCGACCTCGTTGAGAATCCTCATCGGGTGATGTTCGACTTCTTTGGTCGGATCGAAAAGGGAATGACGATTCAGGACTTCGCGACGAAGACCACGAAGAAAAAGATGTGCCTGCTTCCTCGCGGCATTGGAAAAACATTCGGCATCCGTGTTCAGGCGGTGTACGCCATTCTGAACTTCCCTCGGATTCGTATCTGCTTCCTGACGGGCGGCGAGAATCTCGGCAAACGTCAGAGCGTCCAAACGAAGAAGGTCTTCAGTCGTCCGACTCCAGAATTCTTACGGCTGTTCCCAGAGTTCTGCCTGGTCAGCGAATTGAAGAAGGGTCAGTGGACTGATGAGTCGCCTGATTGGGGCAATGCTCACGAGTGGAGCGTCCCTGCCCGCGGCGATTCGATATTCCCTGAGCCGACGTTCGCAATTTCAACAGCGAAGGCTGCGAAGGCAGGAAGCCACTTCACGCTTATCATCATCGACGACCTCGTCAATGACACGAACTGGGACAGCGAGCCCGCGCTTGAGCAATCATATCAGGACTACCTTGACATCTGCCCGCTGCTCGATCCGCTGAGTGGTTCGATGCTGGTGACAGGAACACGGTATGCAGTCGGCGACACATACGACCGAATCCAAGCGAAGGCGCAAGAGATGGCCGCTGCAGGCCAGGATGTACTCTGGGCATTCCTCATTCGTGGATGCTGGTCGAGCGATTGTCAGAATCCGAATTGCAAGCACCCTGCACTCTTTCATTCGAATCTCGGGCTGCTTGCGCCGTGCACAAAGCCTGGCTGTCTGTGCTCTGGCTTCGTTGAAGGCGGCGAGAAGACCTGTCTGTTTCCTGCTGTTCCGAAAGAAAACGGCGAACTGTTTGGGCACACAAAGCAGTTCCTGCTCGGTGCGTTGAATGAATATGGGAAACGATATTTCAGTTGCCAATATCTCAACGAGCCCGAAGTCGCCATCCAGTTCAAGACCTTTACGCAGGACCTGATTGACTCATCGACGATTGAACTCTCGGCAATGCCTGGGCGTGGTGATTCCCTGCAGTATCTCTGCGGCGACATGGCTTATGCACTCGGCGAAGACTGCGACGACAGTGTCATCTTTGCCTTCGCAAAGCCTCGACTCGGCGGCGCGCATTATATCTGGGGATGCTGGTGGGGAAAGTTCGGAGCAGCCGACAAAGCCGACCTCGTGTTGAACACTATCAAGTTGATTCGTCCCGAAACAATGTTCATTCAGAAAGACCTCGGCTCTGAAAATTTCTTGCTGAATCTGACGGCTCGGGCGACGATGCCGCAGTTTTTGCTGAATCGTGTGCCGATTACATTCACTGAGTCGGGTTCGAATCAGAAAGATGCCAAACTCAAAAGAATCGCGGACAGCGAACTCGCAATGCGCGGCAAGCGATTGTACTTCGCTGTATCCGTCATCAATGGTGTCACAGAATTCCAAGGGACTCCTGGTGCGTATGCGAAACTCTGCCAGCAGTTATTGAAATTCCCTTCGCCAAATTCTCATGATGATTTTGCTGACTGCGCTGCACAAGTTGCCGCCGCAACGCAGACGGGGTATCTGCATGAGGTCTTGCCGTCTACAAAACCGCAGATGACCTGGCTTCAGAAACTCAACGCTCCTGCTGAGCCCGAGCATAATGAGCCGTGGAACGACGGATCACTTTTTTGTATGGTGATGGCGGTTGAGCCCGTCTCTCGCAGCCATAAAGCCCAATTAACGCAGGTCAATTACGCACTCCACGAAGCTTCACACGCCGCTGCAAGTGTCTACCGAAAGCTTCCGACATCTGTCGATATTCGTCCGATGACTGTCGCATGTGGGAATGCATCTGGCATGACGTGGTCTGTTGGAGGCACAGTCGCTGATGATTTGTTCGTGCTGTCCGCAGGATTGGCAGGTTCGAAATATTTCCACCTGGGCGAAGCAGGTTGTTTGCAGGACCGCCACGACATTACATCTTACGGGCGAGACGAAACCACGCTGCGCAGCATCCAGGCCGAAGCAGATATCTTTGTCGCCGCCCACGTCGATATGATTCTCAAACTCGCCTACGTTCTGTCTTGGACGGGTGGGCTCACGGAAGAGCAGACAAAAGACATCTGGTCGGGCAAGAAGCCCGTCATCGTTCCGAAATCATTTCTCGACGCCGTCCACAAAATGCGGGCGTTCGATTGGGTGCTCAAATCTTGAAACCACCAAGCCCAGAGCGGGTAATCTCACCTAAACTGTAAAACCATCGTAAGTTTTAGACTTTCCTTTCCATAAGTAGAGATGTGTTTGGAGCGTCCAGTAGGAGCGGCCCAGTGATTCGGATTAACAAATCGGGAATGACGCTGGAGTCTCTGGAACAAACGAAGGCATTCAAACGCCTGCAGCCACGTCAAAGGTTGTTTGTTCAAACCATCGTGCAGCAAATCATCGACGGTTTTGATTTGGACTCAGCGGCGATATCGCTTGCGACCCAAGCTGCGTCGTACGAACCAACCACAGCGGAGAGTCTTCGAATTTTCGGCTACCAATTGCTCCGTGAGAAAAAGATTCAAGCCGCCCTTCGTGCCTATAGTCGGTTTGGCAAATCCGCTCGGCAGGTAGCTCTTGAGGAATTGAAATCTGCGATGGACGCCGCACCCGAGGGCAGTCTCGAAAGACGAAAACTTGTTGCTCAATATGGAAAACTTATATTCAAGCCGACGAAGAAAGTCTCGAAAGGAAAACGCCATGCACGCAAATGACAACAATCGTATTGATACCATCACACCCGAAATTCAGGCGCATGTCGATGACTGCATTCGCAAGAATGTCGCGAGCCTGAAGGCCGATATGCTCCAGGCAGTCCAAGAACATCCCGCCGAAATGCGGGAAGTATTCGAACGGTTTCAGGAATTGAAGTAATCCGCACCATAGTTATTGCCGCATCGCGGCGAGGAGATTTGTATGTTCACCAAGAAAGACCTTGAAGGACTCGCAACGCCCGCCAGCAACGTAAGCAACACGCAGAATGCCGCCCCAGCCGTCGCGGAAACATCCGTGAAGCCTGCTGCGCTGCCGTCCGAGCTGCTAACACCTGGGGCACAGGCCGCAGTCAACGGTATGATCGCCGCAGCCGTCAAAGAAGCTTTGGCGGGGATTGCGCCATTGCTCGCTCAGAGCCAGATGACGCCCGCAACTCTTGCTGCCGCTTTCGCTGAAGCCGAACGGCAACGTCGCCTTCCATCCGAAGACGAAGTCACCAAGAAAGAACGGATGTTGCGCGAGAAAAAAATGATGAAGGAAGAGATTGAACAGAACCTCGCCAACACAAGGAAGGCGCAGGAGGATTGCCTCCACGAATATGTGACGGGCGCGCCGAGCATCTCTGCCGTTAACAATTTCCCCGACCGTCAGCCGCGATTTTTTTGCCATACCTGCATGAGTTGGTTCGAGCCGCGACATTGGATTGTCGGAGAGTTGCCGACTCGGGATAATCCACGGGGCACCGACCGCATCGTCGACGCTCACCCACTGTACGAAATAGTTCGTAAAAAGTGGACACTCCATCACCAGCAAGCCTAAAAACTGTGAACGAAGGGAGCAGCTATGTCGACATACCAATTGAAATCGCACAATGTGACTGCCGTCAAGATTGACCGAATTGAGCCGCTGATTATCGGCGGGCAACTCGTAGGCCCGAACCAAGGTGTGAGCCTTCGTACTTCTGAAGGCAAGGGTCGCTGGACCTCAGAGCCAAATGTCCCGACACCAGAAGCAGGCGATTATCTTGTGACGGATGCTGAACTCAGATTGAAATTCGTTGTTCCAGCCGCATTGTTTGAATCGCTCTTTCAGGTGGCGTAATGCCATGCTGGCGAAACATCAGCGGAGCGTGTGCTGTATCCCGAACTGCGGAAAGCCTCGGTGGACCGCGGGGCGATGCGGCTATCACGAGCGTGAACTTCGGCAGAACGAACCTGAAACAGTCGAATGGCTGAAGACTTTATCAAGCGAAGAAGCCGAGCATCAGTTCTATATGACACTGCATGGGCTGCCGTTGCCGAAGTGGGAATACGAGCCCAGCCCTGAGCAAACGGCAACCTTGATTAAGATTTATGGCTCGCAAACATCAAAGCACGTGCGGATTGGTGCACCACTGCACGCCAAGGATGACGAGAACACGCGGGAAGGGGAATGAATCATGTCTTACAATGGCGTTACACCAAGCAACCCCGAACTTGATGCCGCGATTCTTGCCGCATCACAAGGCGCAAGTATTTCTGAGAATGTCGAGGCAATGAGGCAGATACTGCACGATGCTCCTCCAGTAGTCCAGGCACCGACGGACTCATCCATGCCTGCTGCTCATCAATTCAAGCTGGAGCGGGAAATCAAATTCGCTCCATCAAGCGGTCGGCGGACATTGGTAATCCGTGCGGATAACGAACGGGATTTGCAGGCGCTTGAGGATTCTATTTTGTACGGCAAGTAAAACGGATTTGAGAGGAAACGATATGTCAGACTTTTTTTCTACCTTTACGCCTGAAGAGAAGGCGGAATTTGATAAGTGCCAAACATCTGCTGAAATTGCCGCTTTTACGCAACAGGTGCTGCAAAACCACCTCGCGAAAGAACAAGGCCAAACACGTGATGCCGCTGGTCGTTTTGCGAGTGATGCCGCGACTGCGAAGGCTGCTGCAACCGCAGCGGCGCAGAAGGCTGCATTGGAGGCAGCGGCTGCCCAGAAAGTTCTTGATGATGCTGCCCTGCATGCTGAGTTGGTGGAGGCAAGGAAGGCTGCGCCTCGTAATATTGCCAATGAAGTGTATCAACAATCTTTATTGGCCGAGCAGTTTCGCAGTGGAGCTATCACACCCGAGGCATATATGCAGGCGACAGGGGCCATTGAGGCTGCTGTCGAGAAGCGCCTCCAGAGCGCAGGTTTTGACATTGACCTGGCAGCGGGCCAGCAACTTGAACAACGCTGGATTGAATCGGCTGAAGAATTTCAGCGCCAGAATCCTGATTTTCCCTTCGGCGAAAAAAATAAGGAACTGATGGCGATGGAAATTCAGACGCTAGGTTTGGTGGATACCAATGATCGTGTCGGCGCAATGAATCATGCTTACCAAAATCTAAAGAATCGGGGCCTGCTATTTGAGGCCGACGTGACCCAGGAAGAGATGAAGAAATTAACGGACAACGCAACTCCCGAGGAACTCCTTGCCGCATGGAAAGAGTCTGTTACGGGACAATCCAGCGGCGACCCGAGCGCCGAGGCCAATACAGCTTTTATTTCTGCGTTTCAAAACGGGAGAAGTTCTGGTCTTTGGGGTAAGTAATGAATCTCTATGAGTGGGAGCGATTGAGCGACGAAGAGCGTGCTACGCTCATCGCCTCCGATCAGCAGAAGTGGAGCGCGCGAACGACGCCTCCAATTGACATGCGGCCACAAACACCTGTGGATATCATCACCGCTGCGCCTGAGAATCGACGGCAGGCAAAACTGGAAGCCGAACAGCAACCGTGGAAGGGCCAGCCAATCGATATTGAGACCAGGGCATTGCTCGCAAACGGTGGCTGGAAGTAATGAAAGGATTTTATGGCCGAAGCCGAAAATGCACTTCAAGCAAAAGAAGCACAATCATCGCAAGAGGCTCAGAGCGGAACTGAACCCAATTCCGCCGAC
Source organism: uncultured Acidobacteriota bacterium (assembly GCA_963832265.1). GTDB lineage: Bacteria > Acidobacteriota > Terriglobia > Acidiferrales > UBA7541 > Palsa-360. Next base: position 263,360 of record CAWHTN010000009.1, on the reverse strand, counting down.
CCACATGCTGGCCTCAAAGCACTAGTCGCCCGAGCATCAGCCCCAGCCTCTGCTCCGACACCCGCCGTCTCGGCGCCAAGTTCAGACGCGGCGCCCGAGGGTCCGACACCCCGAGAGTTGCGATACAACCAGAGCAAGTCCCCATCCGTGACAACGCAGCCAGCCGCCGCGCCTGCTCCGCAAGCAGTCATTCCGCCAGGAAGTCCCTGGCATGACCCTGTCTCGCCGATCCTTAACGCCGACCCAAGCATCACAAACGGACAAAGAGAAATGCTGTGGGACCACTATATGCAATCGCCAGACGCCGCGACACTCGCGCAGAAGCTGACGCCTCTGCCGATTTCCGACAACTTAAAACATAAATTATGGACATCGAAACAGGCTCAGGCGGCTCCGATAGCTCCTGTGGAAAAGGTAACAGCGGTAATGCAGAAGATGGCGGACCTTGAGGCAGCAACGCCCGGGTTTCTCGACCAAGTTGAGAAATTCCCGACCGTCTTGAAGGCGCTCACATCGGCGAAGGATTGAACGCCTTGTTCAGTTTTGTGCGCAAGTGAGCCTTTTCATCGGGCGACATCTGCCGGACGGCAAATCACGACGGTTTCCCGCCGCTCGACGGTTGCGCAAATCCGACGCCCTTCCGCATCTTTGCCCGCATGTGTCCGCGCTGGTCATTATCCATAGCGCGGATTGTGCGCATCATCGCCTCGTACAGGTCTTCAAGCATGCCGTTGCCCGAAGGAACGCCAGGGTCGATTCCGTACTTCGTCCAGAATGCACGGTCGGACTTCGATATTTTTTGCATCAGCCCTCCTCGTCTTCTTCGTCATCCTCTTCGTAGTCAGGGTCATAAACTTTTCGAACAAAATCCGGCAACATCGCTAACACCTCTCCATCAACTTCGCCAACGGCAGGCGGATGCCCAGCAAACTGCAAGTTCATCCAGTTTTCCGCCGTCACCGGAACGCCTGCCTCCTGCAACATCCGCACCGTCTCGTCTACCGGAATGCCGTCTAGTGTTGTGTACGACGGCTCCCCGCACCAACCCGCCGAGGGTGCATCGCAGATCGCATCGGCTTCCGCCTCGTCCGCTCCACACTCAGCGATGTGCTTCGCGTAGTTCCGCGCCACCGTCTTTTGCATCGCCTCGAATGCCTCCCAGCTTCCATCCAGCGCACGATGCCTGCAATCTTGCCCGTGTTGGTCGTAAGTGCTCGCCCCGCATCCACGGCATGGAGTCATATCGCGATGTTTGTTCATGTACAAAAACTCTTCGGGCGTGAGCCGAGTGTCAATTCCGCAGGCATGAAGAAATGCCATGTCACTGAACGGCTCAACTGCCGCACTGATTTTGCACACCGCCAAGAATTTGCGGTCGAATAGGCTGAGTTTTTTCATGGCATCCTCGGATCAACTTTAATTTCCGCGTCCGCAGACACGGTGACAACGAGAGTCAATCCAGGCATGGTCATATCAAAAAGTTTTCGTCCTGCCGCGCTTCGTATCACGACATGGGTTGCGGCATCTTCCGTTTTGACTTGCAGAACCTTGGCGGCTTTCATGACGACACCGCCGAGCCATCGTTCTGAATACCCGCAACGATGTTAGCGATGTATCGGGGCTCTACTACGACTGTGGGGAAATAGGGCTGGTATCCGTTTTCTTGTCCGATGTGCTCTTCGACCCACGCAGTGGCCGAAGGCGTGAGCGGCTTGAGGAGGAAAATACTGCCGTGGTTTTCTACGGCAAAGTCAGGCTGGATTTTTCCAGATTGAGTCGGAGAGTTGCCTGAAGCTACAAACGAATCATGCGAAGTCATCATGCCTCCAAGTGGAGAAGATGCCTTCGAAAGTAATGGGGGAGGACTAAGGTGGTTTTTGCCCCCTACAGGCCGTATCCCTTCTTTCGAAGGTTAGCACCGTGGCCTTGTCTCTGGCTCGGTTGCCGGACGGCTCAAATCGCCGCCACTCTTGATACTGGCCGCAGATTACACGATCAATCCGAATTTGACAACGGTACGGACGTACTGGGGGTTTTCTTATCGGCTGTTCGGAATTTGGACTGCCGGATTGATACGAGGCGGATCAAATGGCTCTCGGACTGATGTGAACACCGACATTTCCGCCAAGAGCCCGATATAGATCACACTGGTCTTGCAACGGGCGGTAAGAGCTGTTCTCCGAATGCAGCTTTTGGGCAGTTTGGGCCACATTCCGATAATCCCGTTTCTCAGGGAGCGCCGGGTTAAACCGGCATGTTGCAGGGAATGAAAGAGTCCTACAGGAAAGGAGCCAGCGACTCCATCTTGGCCCTCAGTCTTGCAGGCGTCATCGCGAGATGCCGCTTGAAGCGTAGACAGGGGTATCGGTGGGCCGGGCTATTGAGCTTCTAAAAACGGAACATCAGGACGCCGACTCTCTCCTGAGAAGAGGAAGGCAACACGGCTGTTTCGCGATAACGCGAGCGAGCAGTCGGTCCTGCGTAGTCTTAGAACCCGCGCACGCTGAGAAACAACATGCACGAGAACCGGGAGACCTCTGGAGCGCCTCGGCCCGAAAGGGAACGAGGCCGGTCCGCGAAGGCGCAAAGCCAGAAGGCGGACGCGCACGCTCTGGAGGAGTCGGACCGCACCATACTATCGATGAACCAGACGAACAAAGAAGAGCGATCTTCGGCGGAGACTGGGGAGAAAAGGGTGCGGGCCAAGGAGAACATCGTTCTGTCCAACACCAACCCGACACAGAGCGGGGCACGAGTGTCCCAGGGACTGAGCGGTGTGCGAGAAGCAGCAAAGAAAAGGAGACGAGAACGGTTCACGGCTTTGCTCCACCATGTGAGCGTGGATCTACTCCGGGACAGCTACTACGCCTTAAAGCGGCAAGCAGCACCGGGAGTAGATGGCGTGACATGGCCGGAGTATGAAACCGGGTTGGAAGGACGGCTTACCGATCTGCACAACCGGGTACAGCGCGGAGCGTATCGGGCGCAACCCTCACGAAGAGTCTACATACCGAAGGCCGATGGGCGACAACGCCCGTTGGGCATCGCGGCGCTGGAAGACAAGATCGTCCAGCAAGCCGTGGTGACCATACTCAACCAGATCTACGAGGTGGACTTCCAAGGATTCTCGCACGGGTTCCGTCCCGGTCGCAGCCCGCACCAAGCGCTGGACGCGCTGACGGTGGGCATCCAAAGGAAGCGCGTGAACTGGGTGCTCGACGCCGACATCCGAGGCTTCTTTGACAACATGAGCCACGAATGGTCGATGAAGTTCGTCGAGCACCGCGTAGCCGATCGCCGGATCCTGCGCCTGATTCAGAAATGGCTGAAGGCGGGGGTTTCGGAAGACGGCCAGTGGTCGGAGAGTAAGGTAGGAACGCCGCAAGGAGCCGTGGTTTCTCCAATCCTTGCGAACGTGTACCTGCATTACGTTTTCGATCTATGGATCGAGGCCTGGCGCCAGAAAGTGGCTACGGGAGACGTGATTGTCGTCCGTTACGCCGATGACCTGGTGGTAGGTTTTGAAAACCGAACGGAAGCCGAGCGATTCCTGGAAGCATTTCGGGAGCGATTGGCCAAGTTTGGACTGGAACTGCATCCGGAGAAAACACGACTGATCGAGTTTGGGCGGTTTGCCGCCCGAGATCGGGAGAAGCGTGGTGAAGGGAAGCCGGAGACCTTTACATTCCTGGGCTTCACGCACTATTGCGGGAAGCTCCGGAGCAACGGAGCATTCACCGTCTGGCGGAAAACGGCGAAGAAGCGCATGGTGGCGAAGCTGCAAGCAATTAAAGCAGAACTACGCCACCGAATGCACGAGCCGGTTGCCGACGTCGGTGCATGGCTGCGAAAGGTTGTGAACGGCTATTACCGTTACCATGCGGTCCCCGGCAACATCGATCGGTTGAGTGTCTTTGGACAACGCTTGCGACGATTGTGGTGGCTCATTCTACGTCGACGCAGTCAACGACGAAGGTCGTGGGACCGGGTCATCCGGATCTTCAAGCGGTGGATTCCAGCTCCACGCGTTCTGCATCCCTATCCTGTAGCTCGCTTCCTCGCCACTCATCCAAGGTGGGAGCCGTATGCGTAGAAGCGCCCGTACGGATCTGTGCGGGGGGCGGTCAGTGATGATCGTCCCTACCGCGTCACTTGGCCACGATTCGTAGTGGAGAAATCGCCAATTTCAAACCTGCGATCACATAGTCTGGCTTTTGTAAGTTCACCTCGACGAAAAAAGTGTATAGTTTGCCGACAGACTTCAATGAATACGCTTTCTGGGTTGTGGAGAATTGTTCGGAGATGCGGGCCAGCGAAACACGGGCGGGAGCAGCCTGATACCAAGAGAACAAAAAACACCGCGATATGGGAACTCTTGTGTCGGATAAATCCCGCTAGGCATCTGTGATTAGCGATTTGGGGAGGATCACATGCTCTTTTTCTCTGACGTCAAGATGCGACTAACAGGGATAGTCCTACTCGTGGGGGTTTGCGCTTTCGCTCAGGCACCCAAAAGGCAGACCGGCGCGCCAAATGTGGCTAAGTCCGCCGTCACCGCCCAGAAGACCGAACCCAAGTTCAAAGCGATCTGGGAACCGGTCAATGTAAAAAACGATATCGAAATAAGCTCGGTACATTTCACCAGCCCCGAGGAGGGTTGGGTCGCTGGTGGCAAAACGTCCATGCAGGGCGGCGTGATTCTTCACACAGCAGACGGGGGCACAAACTGGGAGGTCCAGTTGGGCGATCCGGAATCGTCCGATCGTTCTTATCACGACCTTCGATTTCTCGGGCCCACGCTGGGGTGGGCCGTCCAGAACACCGGAGTCGGCGACCATAAATTGCTACGCACGGATGGAAAAGAATGGAAGGATGTCGGAACGGTTGCCCAGCATCGAGGCGACTATCGCTTCACCTCAGCCCAGGTAGGTTTTGTGACTAGCGGCGCCGGAATCATGCGAACGCAAGACGGCGGTCGTAGTTGGCAAGCCGTTTATCCCTGTCAAATGACGGTGGAGGTGAACGGCCTGAGCCGCAACTTGAAGTGCGAATTCGCGAAACTGTTCTTTCTGAATGAGCGCACGGGCTGGGCAATCAGCAATGCCGGAGCCAACGGCACCGGCTTTGTCATCGCACGGACGCAGGATGGGGGGGCAACGTGGGAATCCTCTGTGGTTCTTCCGGGAGAAGACCCAAGGGAAGGTTCGATTTATTTTACGGACGAGAACCATGGCGCGCTGCTGACCGGCGGAAAGTTCTTCTATTCGGCCGACGGCGGGAAAACATGGACTGGCGCTACTGGGCAAATAGGGGGCAAACCAGATATAGAGTTCGCCGATGCGAAAGTGGGCTGGGCGATTCACTACCAGAATATGAGCTACACGGTGGACGGCGGCCAGCACTGGGTCTCCCGAGACATCGGGTTTCCCGCATCGGTGGATGCCTTTAGCATCGACCGTCCGGATAGCGGCTACGCTGTGGGCGCTCACGGCATGGTGTATCGCTATCGGGTGGTGCCCATCGAGTACACGTCTAAAGGTATGCTGGCAGCTCCCGCCATGCTTGGGGTGAAGCGTTAGCCGCTCTGATCATTTTAGTGCCTGAGCTCTAGGTTCATCTTCAGTAACGGCCATCGTGCCCGTAAAATCGGCCTTAGCAGGAACTCGAGTCGCCGACTAGCAGTTCGCGCTCCAGGAGCCTACAAGATGCGTGTTTCATCATTCGCCATCCTATCGATTCTTTTGCTGAGCACCAGCGTGCGCGCTCAGAATGTTCAGCTCGCGCTTGACGGCGCTGCTGATCTCAGTCCCGTCTACCCTACCGCCAGGATTCCGGCCAATGTCAGACAACTCGTGGCCATATTCGTTTATAGCGACCAGAAGCAGCATAAGGTCACCACCCACATCACGCCGCTCGAGGCCCCTGGAAAGTTCACCATGAATTCTCAGGGGAAGGCCGAAGCCATCGCAGCTGCCGGCGGCACCAGATTTCTTATGAGGCATTACTTCCTGAGCGACCTGCCCGTCGGTCGTTGGCAATTGACCGTTGCCGTCGATGACAAGCCATTCGGCAGCCAGGAATTCGAGGTCGTTGCCGCCGCAGCGCAGCTAAAGCTCAAGAGTCCCGTCGAACTCATGGGCTCTTTGACCAACGGGACGGAATGGACCAACGAAATTCGTGCCCTGCAGGAGCCGCGCCCGGGACTTAAGATTCCGTTCGAGGGAATCACCGAAGCCGATCCCCAGCCAGGATGGCTGAAAGGCACACTCGTCACGAGGGTTGTCGGGTCCGATCCCGCAGGTGTCCGAACGGACGTTTATCGCGGAGGCGAAATTGTCAGCTCAACATGGACCCTGGTCACCGACAAGGGGCTTGCCACGTCGAAGATGACGAGCGGCGGCGCCACCCAGGAAGCAACGCCGCCGGAACTGATGATGGGCGTGCCGGGAGGGGAATTTCATCAATCGTGGCGGTGGCATGACAACCGTCAAAAGCCCGAGACCGGCCATCAGTTCGAAATGTGGGGACCGCTGCCGGTCAAGACGCCGAACGGGGAGGCGCAGGGCTACGTGCTGTTGCAGAAGGTGCCAGACGATAATGACCCAACGGTGATCACCGATTCCACGGAAAGCCATATCGTGCCGGCTCTCGGAGTTGTTTACACCGCGTCGGTACAGTCGGTCCCACAATATCAGACGGCCATTCGCATCGAGACCCGCCTGACCTCAATGAAACGCGGATCGGGGTCCGAGCCGGAAATGCGCAAATACGCAAGTTTGCTGGACAAGTGAACTGCTAGAGGCATTTAGGCATCGCCATTATTGTGCTTTCGGCCAAGTCCTGAGAAGTCGTCTTACCGGAATGTGGGATTCCCGCAAATCCCAGATGACGAGAATCCCGTTTCACAGGACCTGGGCTTATACTGCTGAAGTGTTCCGAGTCGCATTAACGGTCGCGTGTGTGATTCTGTTCTCGGCTGACGCGAGTGCCCAGTGGGTTCTTCAAAACTCGCAGACCACTGCTGATTTGCGCGGCATTGACTCGGTTGGTGAGGAAGTCGCGTGGGCCAGCGGTACGAATGGGGTGGTCCTGCGAACTTCGGATGGTGGAGAACACTGGCAGACTTGCTCGACCCCAACGGGTGCGGAGCAGCTCGACTTTCGCGGAATCCAAGGCTTCGATGCTCACGCGGCGATTGTAATGTCGTACGGCACAGGAGCACTCTCGCGGATCTACAAGACAACAGACGATTGCCGCTCCTGGAGGCTGATTGTCACCAACCCTGATCCTGACGGGTCTTGGGTTGCTGTCAAGTTTACGATCGGAGAGAAAGACAGGCCTTATCGAATCGGTGTCCTCTACGGGAATCCAGTTCGAGGTGAGTTCGTCGAATTTCTAACATATGACTTCGGCGAAAGCTGGAGCCGCTCCCGAGAGCGCGCCGCTGCTCGACAAGGCGAGAGGCTATTTGCGGCCAGCAACTCGGCACTCCTTTACGGACCGGTGGGGACGCTGATCGTCACCGGAGGACCTTCGGGTAGTCGCAGCCGGACAAAGCAGTACAATTTTCAGCACGATCCTTACGTTCCATATAGATTCGTAGGAGGTGAAATTCCTCTTGCGATTTCCGAGACAGCCGGAGCATTTTCATTGGCAACGTCGCTGGCGGGTGAAGCACCGTTGCGCGGTAAGGAGAAATGGACTGGTGGCGTGTATGGGCTGCCAGTCACCCTTGTCGCGGTCGGGGGAGACTCCCAACATCCCGAACGCCCGAAGGGTACCGCAGCTTTCACAGTAGATGGCGGACAGCACTGGACCGCTTCCACGACACCCCCGCAAAGTTACCGTTCTTCGGTCGTTTTCGATAAGCAAGCGAAAATCTGGATCGCCGTTGGCCCGAACGGTACGGATTTTTCCACCGATGATGGTCGAAACTGGCGTGCCCTTCACCCTAGCACCGCAATCCAGGAACCTGCTGACGCGGATCGGGACTGGAATGCTATTTCATTGCCTTTTGTCGTCGGCCCCCGTGGTCGGATTGGTAAGCTCCGCCAGAGTGCCTTCCAGCAATAACCGGCCAAGTCCTGTGAAGTCCTCTTACCGGAATGTGGGAATTGTGACTCTCGGGAAGTTGAGAGGAACCTCAATATCACCCTACCTCAGGGACTATATCGCTCGTTGAGTCCGTTTTTGGGTTGGGACCGTATCGGTTGCCACCCGGCTGACTGTCTTCTGTCAAGAATATCAATCCGGGGATGAAACCTATAAATGGAATCAAGATAAGGAAGCACCACCATCCGCTGCGATTTGTGTCGTGGAGTCTGCGAACTGACACTGCAACTAATGGGATGAAGGTTCCAAATGTATAAAGCAAGCCGATTTGCCCGATGTGGCTTTCGGGATCAATCGTACTTGTCAGAAAATGGGGATACCTGAAGGCGAAAATAATTAGGCCGTGGATCAGACTGAAAATCCAATATTCTTTCCGCCGCGCCCGGCCCGTGAAAACCGCGTATTTTCTAAGGACTCGAAAATACCAGTTCATGGTTGCTTCACTTTACACCGAGAAATGAGCCAAGTCCCGAGAAGTCGTCTTATCGGAATGTGGCTTTTTCGTATGCTCCCTACGCCGAACGCTCGCGGTGGAACGCAAGCCTCACGAGTCGGTAGGAAACATAAAACAGCACGAGTAGAACGGACCAGACGGCAGCTATAAACACAACGTCTTGCCAGCGTAAAGGCGTACGAACGCCGTATTTGTCGAGAGGCATCCACCAATATTCCACATAGAAATTGAAGCTCAGAGAGTAAGCTCCCCAAAGGGTTGCCAGAGAGAGTGGAACGCCTAGAAGCGCAGCTGCGACACGTTTGGACATAGGCCCCGGAGTGTGCGACGACGAGTTTAGCAAGGCCCGGCTGTTAAGTCCCGTGAAGTCCCCTTATCGGAATGTGGCTTTTTGCCCATAGGCCAGGGTGGCTCGACCGTACAAGGACCCAATCTCCCGGACGAAAATTGCGAAGTGTGGACGTGCTCCAGATCATGCCGTGCGCGGACCGTGGCAGGACTAGCTGATTTCGATGACGCGAGCCATTTTCACGACAGGCGATTTCTTTTGTCGTTCCGCAAATCCAGCGGCCTTGGCATGATTCGTATAGGTGCGAGCAAATCGCTCACCGTCATTGTAAAACACAGTCACCTGCCAATGGTGGTGCTTTCGCCGAGCATCTGTTTTGAAGGAAGTATGTTTGTGGGTTTTCATTCGGAGAGATATATCACGTCAATCTACTTGTCCGCAAACGAACCATTTCCATTGCGCGGGAATCGGAGAGTTGAGCTACAGCTAATATCGTATATTCATTACCCGCTCACATCTCTATTATCTGCACTCTATGTCCATTCTTTCAGAGCGGATCGAGTGGCTGACACAAGAGTTCGACGGGCTGATAGAAAGTCTGCACGTTTCCCATAACCCGGAAGAGCGGAAGCTGCTGCTCCGAAGAATGAGATTTTTAATCATCGAAATCGACATACTGGTTTCGTCTCATTTAAAGCAAGACAGCAGTCCGTTGCCGCCCGACCAGCGCACGCCTCGGTCCTAATTGGTGCTAGATCAAACCGGCTTGAGATCGTATATCCTGTGAGAACATTTTCACTGAAACTTTCACCAACGGGACCAAAAACGAACTACGGTTTATCAGGATAGGTCTGACGTATACGCACCAACGAAATTTCATCGATCTTCAATTCCGAGTCAGCGATTACAAAGCTGTCATGACAAACTGGACATTCCAGATACCATCTGCGCGACAGTTCCAGAAACATTTTCCTGCCGTCTGGCTCGTACGCGGGAATCACGAGGCCAATGCAATTCGGAACCGGGCAGATAGCATAGCGGCAAACAGGCATAACTAATTCTACAGCGAGGTAGTTACCGGGAAAAGATAGTGTCCGAACTGCGCGTTCCAGAATTTGCCACGCCCCCGGACTCAAAGCTCCCCGCGAACTCCCCAAGGACCGAGTCCCACTATGACCCAATGAACATCCGGGCGCAGCTTTGCAGCTTCATCCTGTATTTTTAGAGCTTCGTCATGGCTTGCAATGGGATGTTGGAAGACTGTTATTTCGCTAGCCGGGATTTCTTTAATTTGTAGTCCTCGATTTTCATACGCTACGAGCATTAGTGGATTTACCCACGGTTTTCAAATCAGGTCGCTCGCCCGTCTGAGATTTTGGACTTTGTCGTTTCCCGGTCATCTGGTTGTGTTCCCTCACGCTGGGTAGTACTTTGCTCCGGGACAGACCTACGATGGGCTGCTTGCATGTGGGCCTGCAATTCCTGTTCTGAAGCGAACCAGCCGTCGCATTGATTACAGGTAATTGGACCCATTTGTGGTTGTGCCATCAGATTTACCTCCTAAATCTTGTCGCTCCCGCGCAAAGTTCGAAACTGGGCCGAGCTTCGATGAACTCCTGTACTAAGCCCCTGGGGCGTTGTCATCGACAACGAGGATTCGTTTAGCGTAAAGAACTCCAAGTGAGGAGACCAAGGAGCCGGGAGTTCCTCAGTAGATCTAACATACGCTCGCAAACTGTGAACAACAATACACGGTCTCCCTTACGCTGGAAACGGACACGGAAAAGTTGAGCAGTTCAGGGAACTTTGGCAAGGACAATTGGCGACAGATACACGTGAACGTGATCGAGCAGTGGAGCAAGGCCAATTGTTCAAATAAGTCTGAGAATGTCAGGCAGGAAAAGGCCCACGAAGTATCGCGTCCGAGGCAGTTACTTTGAAATGATCGCCGAAGTGTATGGAGGGGATTGATAAGGTGAGGTAGCGTGGCTTGATCCAGAAGAAGCGATAATCAAACCACGCCGATCATTTGGGGTATACTTGCCAGCCAGAAGGATGGATTCCTCCCGGAGTCTGAGATGAGAAGTTTCTTGGCATTTTGTCCTAAGTGCAAGAGAACTCGGAGTGCCCGTTTTGTCCAAACAGCCGACGAAAGAAAAATCAGTGAAGCAACATTTTGGTTGATTCTGAATATTCGCGAAAACATTGAAGCAATACACTCATCAGCCCGAGGTGATAAGCACGACCATGTCTGGACACTTGATGAGAGCAATAGGGTAAAGGCGCTCGATAATACGAGACCACCATACGGTAACTAACCCACGGAATGTCACATCCCGACGTTACTACCTGTTATTTTTTCTGCTGTTGCCAAATGTTGTACTACTCCGAAACGTCATTTGTCACTGCGGATTAATTGTGGGTTTCGTCGGGATGGGTTAGACCAACCCATTGAAGCATTCGCCAAGCATGCTCAATGCTGATCTCAAGTGCATCGGCAAGCCTTGCCACGAACCCTTCTGATTTCGCATCACCCAGGATGACAAAGCCTCTGTCTATTGGTAATTTTGCGGTCACTGCTGAAGCCCCTATACGGAGTATGATACCACGATTGCCTACGGACATGGCTTGGATTTCGCGAAGGCTAAGAACGCTTAGAGCAGTATCATAAGTTGTTCAATCAAATGCGGCCAATCGAAGATTACTTGGAAGCGGCAGATACGTTAGCTAAGGAGGTTGTGGACACTTGGGCAGACAACTTGCGAGCGGGGAATGCTCATGACTTAGGCGATGAATTCAAAGTTCTATTCGACAAAGCCTTCGAGTACCGAGAGGCCCGGATGGTTGTAGACAGTCATCGCGAGCTTAATATATTGACCCCGACGGAAGCCATGAACGAACAGAAGGCGCGGCAGATATTTGCGGAAGTCTATAAGATTTACTGGGAGAAAAACAAAGCAGCTTCGCAGGGAGAAATAAAGGAAGGAAAAGATGAAGGATAAGACGCTTGCCAACAGCTTTCCTGCTAGCGACCCTCCGCCATCTTTGCCTAATCCGGAAGATGATTCCTTCGGCCGTTTTACGGTGGAAGCGAAGTAAAGTCGTCGCGAGCGATAAGTGAACTCCGCGTCCTAGACTTCAGATGCGCGATGGACGCGCCGTTAAACCCTCGCAACTAAAATTTGGCCTAATTGGTTCGCGGTTGCTGGCAATATCGATTTGGAAGGACGGTGAAACGAACGCTCTCGCGGAGTCTATGGGAGCCGTCAAGCTTTTGGATAAAACAGAGCTGGCAACTGAGTTGATCCCGGCAATCAAGCATTGCGCCAATAGGAAGGGTGAAGGCTAGAATTTTTCCCAGAACGCAAAGACCACAGCCCCGCAAATGCAAAGAAAAGAAAGAATGTACGCCGCGTCATTAGTCTCGGGACCACCGACGCGGCGATGGGGTCAATGGACAGAACGTTGGCGATCTTCCGCTCTTCGTCAGACCGTGTCAACAAAAAATCATGTAGCCTGATGTTTCCAGGTCCAATCTGTTCAAAATTTGAAAATCGGATTGAGCAAAGATACAGCCAATATCGTATTTTCATTGCCCTCTCACATCTCTATTATCTGCATTCCATGTCCATTCTTTCAGAGCGGATCGAGTGGCTGACACAAGAGTTCGACGGGCTGATAGAAAGTCTGCGCGTTTCCCATAACCCGGAAGAGCGGAGACTGCTGCTCCGAAGAATGAGGTTTTTAATCGTCGAAATTGACACGCTGATTTCGTCTCATTTAAAGCGAGACAGCCAAGACACTGCAAGTTCGTTGCTGCCCGTCAAACCCACGTCCGGGTCCTGAGTGGCACAGGTCACTATGGCCTGACCGTACAGTGCCAGGATCGCCCGCAAAACCTCGTGGCGGGCCTCTGGTGGCCGTGTTTTAGGGTTATAGGGGACTTGTGGCAGGGGGTTACCGCTTCGGAGGGATGTATAAGGCAAGGAACATGTCAGTCAGTTCTACGGAAGCCCGCCAACTTAGGTAAAGCGAGTCCTAGAATCCGTTGAAATACCGACCCTACTTCTGCGAGCGGTTCTCTTCAAGCAGCCGGTTAATCTCTTTAATTAATTCGGTAAGTTTCTGCGGGTTCTGCTCTTTTGATGCTTGTTCGCAGAGTATCTTCCAACGTTCAGTTGTTTCCTTCTGAATAGCGCACCTCCAACGAACTAAGGCGCTACCAGAGCTGGTATAACACAAAGGCTAGAACGCAAGCAATAAACCAGGGTCGAGCGGCTAATCGGCTAACGGTTCCTCCCCTCGCATCCGCCCTCTCTAAATTGTGACGGGAGGGATTTGTTCCAGGCAGTGTGCGAGCAAAACCTAGAAGGCATCGTGGCAAAACGAAAGAATGCACCGTATCGGAAGGCTGGGTGGCTCAAGATCAAGATCAAGAACAGGCAGTATACTGAAGCCCACGACCGTCGGGAAATGTTCGACTCACGCACGAAGCGGAAGCTTGCTGCCGAATGATGTGCCCGCAACTTTCCACTGTCTGCTACGTGATAAGGTTCACATTTCTTGCCTCAGATTAGTGTTCAATCCGCCAATCACTGATTAAGATATTTTCGCGATTAACTGCTGGTGGTGTGCCCCCCTCAGCCGGAAAATGAATTTGGAGGGCATTGTGGGGATTCCGGCGAAGGTAATCGGGATTCCGGGCTGATCGTGATCAGCCTTCCGGAGTGATGTGATCAGTCGTCGGAGCGAAGCGACGCTGGCCGGAGGATTTTGCAGAAAGTGATCACGATCGTCAAGGGAAAGGTGTGGTCGCCGCCGTAGCTGTGGGAAAGTGGGAATCGCGAAGCGATTTCCAAGGGCGTTTTTTGCCCGGCTTTTCCACAGCTTTTTACCCGCCGATGATGAGTCATTTTTCTCCCTTCTCTCGTCGAGGTTTCCGCATCGATTCGCCGCGCATCTCGATCCGATGGGCGTTGTGCACCAACCGGTCCAGGATCCCGTCGGCCAGTGTAGGATCCCCGATCTGCTCGTGCCAGCGGGACACCGGCAGTTGCGCGGTCAGGATCATCGAACGTGTTTGGTAGCGGTCTTCAGCGATCTCCCAGAAGTCTCTCCGCTCTGATTCCACCATCGGGGCCATGGCCCAGTCATCGATCACCAGCACGTCGATCCGGTTCAGGCGTTTGAGCAGTTGGCGAAGACTGCCATCGGCTCGTGCCATGCTTAGATCCCGGAACAGCGCTGCGGTCCTGGTGTAGTAAACCGAATAGCCATCCCGGCAAGCCTTCTGCGCCAGTGCCGAAGCGACATAGCTCTTGCCGACACCGGTTGGTCCGAGCACGAAGATGTGTTCGTGATTCTTTACCCACCCGGACTCTTGAGCCAGTCCACGGATCACACTTTTATTCAGCCCACGTTCCGCGCGATAGTCGATGTCCTCGACGCAAGCGGCGCCACGCAAGCGCGAAGCTTTGACCCGTCGCATTAACGCCTGGTTCTCTCGCCAGTTCCACTGCTGGTCGATCAGCAGCGCCAGACGATCCAGGAAGCCCAGCTCTCGTGCCGCCTCATCTTGTTCCTGCCGTTCGATGGCTTCGATCATCCCTTGGAGCTTGAGAGCATAGAGTTTTTCTTTCGTAGGTTGTTGTAGCATCGCTAGACCTCCTCGCTGAAGTATCCGGCGCCCCGGATGTTGTCGTGAAGAGGCGGGGGAGGAGGCGAAGATGGTTTGGTCAACGGTTGTTGGTCCAGCGAGTTCTTCAGGATCGATTTCACGCTTTGGTAGCGGTAGGCGCCGGCCCGCAGCGCCCGATCCGCTGCCGCTTCCATCCTTCCCGCCGAGTACTGCTCGGCCAGCCGGATGATTCCCAGACAGGATCGATACCCCATCTCCGGATGCGGCTTCTCGGCCAGGATCCGTTCGAATAGCCGTGCCGTGTGCGGTCCGATCTGCTCCGCCCAGTTCACCATGCGCGAGGGAGTCCACTCCAGATGCGCTTGGTGACTCTTGGGCCGATGTTCTCGCTCGGTGATTACCTGCTCTCGGCCACGCCCACGAAGATGTGAGGCCACGCGCTGCCCCTTGTGGAAGATCTCCACGGTTGATGGAGTCGCTCGCACTTCCACCAGTTCTTGAACCAGCGTGTAGGGCACGCTGTACAGGTTGGCCTCGAAGGCGATGTGGTAATCGATGTTCACCCGGGCGCGTGACCACTGGCTCATGTCAAAGGGCTCGGCCGGCAAGGGTCGTAGTGCACTGCGTTCGAGCGAAGCGAACAGACTGGCACGCGATCCGTCGCGCTTCCGGAACGGCCGCTGGTTCAACCGCTCCAGCAGTTCCCGGATCGCGTGGTTCAGATCTTCCAGCCGGAAAAACTGCCGGTGACGCAGCGCGGCCACGATCCAGCGTTCGACGATTTGTACGCCGACCTCGACCTTGGCCTTGTCCCGCGGACGATAGGGACGCGCCGGCACGACACCCACGCCGTAGTGCATCGCCATTTCTTGATAGGTGGGGTTGAGATCGGGATCGTAGCGACACGCGCGGCTTACTCCCGTTCGCGGATTGTCGGGCACCAGCAACCGAGGAACTCCGCAGAAGTACTCGAAGGCATGGATGTGAGAACCGATCCAAGCGCTCAGCTGCTGATCGCGAGTGGCTTCGGCGTAGGTGTAGGAACTGGCCCCTAGCACCATCACGAATAGCGAGGCTTGCCACGTCGTTCCCGTGTCTGGATCCTGCACCGGCATCGTCGCTCCGGCCCAATCGACGAAGCCCTTCTCGCCCGCCTTATGCTCCTGGCGAAGAACCACGTCCTGCTTCCCTCGCCACTGTTGATACAACTCGCAGAACCGGCTGTAACGATAACCCTCAGGATTCTTTTCCCGATACTCTTCCCAAGCTAACTGCAAGGTCAGATGGGCATGTTGCTGGAGCTGATGGTGGAGGGCTGGAAAATCAGGAAAGGCTCGCGGAGAGGATTCTTCGATCGAACGCTGCTTCCCAAATACAACTTCTTCAATCTGCTTCTCGTCCCAACCTTCCGGCAGCGGCCACTGCATTCCCGCTCCTGCCGCCTTCTTCAGGTAGTTATGGACGGCCCCCTGGCTGATCGAACAGGCTCGGGCGATCTCCCGCTGCCCCAGCCCCAGTTCAAATCTTAAACGTAGAACTTCCTTGATCTTGCGCATGGACGATCTCCTGGTTGGCACGCTGTCGGTCTCCTAAGTTACCCTCGGAGACTAGCGTGCCTCCTGTGATGTCCAGCGCCACTCCGCTGTGGAAATCATTCCGGGCCATCGTGATCACCGTTCCGGGGATCGCGATAAACTGATCACGATCACACCGGAATCCTGATCACGATCATCCGGAACGGTGATCACGATCAGCCCGGAACCGCGATCACGATCGCCCGGAATCGGTGATCACCATCGTCCGGAATCCCCAGCATTGTGAGAGCCAAAACATTTCTTCTCAAATTGTCGGCATTTCTTCTGATTATTTCGCCAATCGCGCCCGCGAAAACCAAACACGCACCATTGCCGGATTTGGTTATACAGGCAAAAACCGTATACATCGTGAATCTCGCCGGGAATGCAGCCTTTCGGGACAAGGCTTATGACGAGATAACAAAGTGGGGGCGGTACAAAGTAGTGTCGAAACGAGAAGATGCGGATTTGATTTTCGTACTATCGGCGCGCGAGTACACAACCACCATGGTCACGAATTCCAACACAACCGGAACGGTGGATGGATCGGGCAATGTAAATCTGCAAGGCCAATCACAAACGACCGCCGTCGAACACGGAACCACTTTCCTGACTGTGGCCGACCCCAAAAGCGGAGATGAATTGTGGAGTGATAGCAAGGCATGGGGGAGCCTATTGACTGGGTTTCATAGTGCAACAAGGAGTTTGATAGAAAATTTGCGCAAGCGAATCGATGAACAAACAGGCGAGCCCGATGGGAAATCCAAGAAACCCTGAATCCAGAGTGGCATTGGCTTTCCTCGCTGGGAATACGAGCGGCGATGGCCTTGCTTGTTCTCGGTGGTCTGCTGTTCGCTTAGAAGGCCGCGTACATCGCTCCACGCACAGAATTTACTTCATCTTCGCGATCCGCTTCCGATCCGCTGGGTCAATTTTGTTGTCAGCGTCCGGGCAGATTTGGATGAACCGCTGAAAGAACTCCCGAAGAACCTCGGCTTCTTTCTTCGTCAGCGTCCCGAATATGCGGGAGTCGGCCAAGGGAATCCTCGAAAAGAAGTGAACTGACGCGTCACAGCTTCCGTTCCCAGTTGTCTATCGCCGCGTCAAAGATTTCTTTCAGGCGCATGAACTCCTCTTTGCTGAATTTCGCTGGGTCAAAGCCGTTACTGAGAGCCACGCCAGCGTGGATGTTGTTGCGCATATTCTGAATCTCTCTGATAACGCCCTCAACTGCATGCTCTCCAAACTTGTCCTTGAATTTGATCGGACTCAGCAGGTCGCCTTGCGTTGCCGCCTTGATGAGAGGGTGCAGCGTCAAGTCATCGGGTATCTCACCGTCCTTAGCGGGGTCATTGCCCTCGTCGCCACTCCAAATGATGAAGTAGCCATAAAGCATCGCCTCAAGGGTGCTCCCGAGTGCTAGAGCCGCCATGAACCATGACTCCGCCTTGACCTCGCGCTCGGTTTGCTTCTGCCAGTAAAGGGCGATCTTGTTGACGAGGTCGCCATGCTTCGTTGCGCTGAATTTTGTCATATCAGGCGGTCAGTGGGTCGCGACTTCCATTTTACTTTTCTCTTAGAAAAGGATTCGACTGCTTATCGGCATTCGAGGTGAACGGGGAATGCTTCAAAGAATAAGCCACGACTGGCTCCAGTTTCTTTTTAGAACCCGACCCCTTTATCCAGTTCGCGCACTCCTCGGTCAGAGACACGTTGCTGGTCAAGGTGACGGTGTTGGATGGGAAGTCAATCACCAGTTGTCGGTTCTCCGGGCACAGATTACTAGAAAAGCTTTTCTCCGCGATGATCCGTGACTTACCCCAAGAGACGATGTCGTAGTAGTCGGTGCTAACCCCAACGACATTCGGAGCCGCATCCATAGTAAACCCCAAAGCCATGAGGCAAAAACCTACGGAAGATTTTGAGAGTTGAGACACTTGTGCCTTTACGCATGTGATTTCCATCTCTGAGTTCTTGGGGTAGAGGTCTTTGTCCCAACGTCCGGTAGCGGCGACGTAGCCCTGTTCGGCTTGAGACGTGTCCAACAAAGGCAACTGGTCTGCGGACTGCTGCGCCATGGAGGGGGTGCAGACCGCAAAGATCAGGGCAAGCGCTGTGAATGTTTTCATACCTATTTTCGCTGAGCTACAGGCGCATAGAACACTGAATCTTACCACAGAATTTTCTGGAGGATTATTTCGTGGGGATGTTCTCCGGTCACTTTTTCTCTTCGGATTCTACATCCGCCAAAGCTTTCTCCAATTCCGCTTTCGTACTTTTCTCTTGAATTGCTGCCCGTTCACCCTTGGAAGTCAACGCAAGTTCGTCGAAGTAGATTTCGTTGGCACCCCTCAATCTCTTACCCTGCGCAAGACCTTGGAGAACAAGCTCCTCTATCGCATCACGGGTATTGTTGAACGCGGCTTCGTATCCCGGGGTACTCATTGGTGTTGTTGGGTTCAATTTCTGTGTATGTGTGTACGCTGAATACGAAGCATCCGGTGCTTCATAGAGTGCAATCAAAGCTGCACTTTCTTTGTCCTTGAACGCTGGAGATGGTCGTGGCATTTTTTTCTCCGTAGGTGACCGATGCACTAATTTTAGAATGGCTCCCCAATACACTCTGTCTCTGACGTTCAAACGATACAAGTGAGTTTCTTCTTGCGGATCAGGTCGGGAATTTTTGCCAGCAGCTTCTCCAGTTCGCCGGACAGCCACTTCTCCGTGCCCTCGCTAGTGAACGAGAACCCAGCGACCTTGATTTCTATCTTTGCATCCGCCATGCCATCACTCCTGTCTCACTTCGCCCAGCGTTTGTTGTCAATGAACGTGACCTGCTCGTAGGCGGGTTCCAAGGAACGATACACGCCGTTTTTCTCCGCGAACTGCCGCAGGTAGCGATTGCAGCCCGCGTCCCAACTTACCACCTCTATCTTCCAGCCGTGGTTGTGGGCACGTTCTAGCTGCATGAGAAATCCTTTGTCGTCTATGTAGCCGCTCCCTCAACACTTGGACTTACGTGGCGGTCACGCACGACGGGACGAACGATCTTTTCTATGTCAACGGCGTCCTGAAGGAAATGGAATACGAGTTTGCCGGGAATGCGAGGGTACAATCAAACAAAGTAGACGTTGTGACGGACCATTGGTTCAAACGGCCATGAAAACTGCCTCAGCGTTTACCAGCGAACCGCACGCGAGAATTAACCCGACGAATACAAAGAGCCCTGTCGTGAGGATGGCGCGAGTCACTGAGGTCATCTGAGGTTGGAGTGTTTTAAGCGGAAGGCGCGGCTGGGGCTCTGTACCAGTCCGCTGACTTCTGTACCAGTGAGGTCGAAAACGGTGTCCACGGATGTCCGCAATTGTCTCCTCAACCTCACAAAAAGCCCAGTAAAACAGCGGTTTTTCGCATAATCCCCCATATTCTGAAAAGGGATTTGCGGAAGAAGGGACTCGAACCCCTACGGCCTTTCGGCCACCAGCTCCTAAGGCTGGCGCGTCTGCCAATTCCGCCACTTCCGCGTTGCCTGACAGTATAACCGAGGATGAGCGCCGCTTCCCGGCGCAAGTAGCACAGACTTCAGTCTGTGGGGTTCCATTTGAACTTGGCTAGCGCGCGCGGCCTGGGCAAGCGAACGGACCCCCACAGACTGAAGTCTGTGCTACCTCGCGGGTCACGCTTCGAAGTTGGGCTCCGGATCCGGAAGTTTGTCGCCTTCTCTTGCGAGCCAGACGTATAGCGTGGGCAAAATAAAAATGCTCATCGCCAGGTTGACCATCAAGCCTCCTACGATAACTATCGCGAAGGGCCGCTGAGAATCGGAACCGATCGCGTGCGAGAGCGCGGCGGGCAACAAACCTAGCGTCGCCACCAGCATGGTCATCATGATGGGACGCAGCCGCAGCACGGCTCCGTCAATCGCGGATTCCTCAATCGAGCCACCGGCGGCGCGAAGTTGATTGATGTATTCCAGCATGATGACGCCCGTCTGAACGGAGACGCCGAACAGCGCCAGGAATCCGACGCCAGAGGAAACACTCAAGTGGGTACCCGTAATGAGCAACGCGAGCAGGCCGCCGGCGCTGGCCATCGCAACCGTGGCCAGAATCAATGCCGCCCATTTCGGAGAGCGGAACATGGAGTAAATAATCATGAAGATCACGAGAATGGTCAGGGGCACGATGACGAGCAGGCGCGCCTGGGCCCGCTTCTGGCTTTCGTATTCGCCTTCCCAATCGATGTGATATCCGCGCGGTAGTTGTACTTTCGCATTCACATTGCGCATCGCTTCTTCGACCGCGCCGCCGAGATCCCGGCCGCGCACGCTGTACTTGATCGCCACGTAGCGTTCGTTTTCTTCACGATAGATTTCCGAGCCACCGTCCTGCTCCTTGATCGTGCAGAGCTGGGCGAGGGAGACTCGCTCGCCCGACGGCGACAACAGGCGAATGTCTTCCAGTGCTTCCTTCGTCGTGCGGTATTGCGGGAGGTAACGCAAGACCAGGTCGTAGCGCTGCTCGCCTTGCAATACCTGGGTCAGAGCGGACCCTCCCACCGCGGTCTGAATGGCATCCTGAATATCCGCGACGTTGATTTGGTAGCGCGCGGCCTGCTCTCGGTTCACCTCGAAGTTGATGTTGGGCTGGCCCAGAGCGCGAAAGACTCCGAGATCCTCGATTCCCCTGACCTGCTGCATCGTGCTCACGATCTGATCGGCTTTCTCTTCGAGAACTTTCAGGTCATCGCCATAGACTTTGGTGGCAAGCTCGCCTTTTACTCCGCTGACCGCTTCTTCCATGTTGTCTTCGATGGGCTGAGAAAAACCCCAGGTCACGCCGGGGATCTGATCCAATTCGCGATTCATGGCGGCGATCAATCTGTCCTTATCCTGATGGAAGACGGGCCGCCACTCTTCCTTTGGTTTCAACCCCACGAAGTATTCCGTGTTGAAAAATCCCGTCGCATCTGTTCCGTCGTCGGGCCGTCCTACTTGGCTCGTGCACTCGGGCACTTCGGGAAAAGAACAAAGCAGCGCGCGAGCCTGATTTGCGATCCGGATCGATTCTCTGGGCCCGACGCTGGACGCGAGTGTTCCGCGCACCCAGATGGCGCCCTCATCCAAGTGAGGCAAGAATTCGGAACCGAGCACACCGCTATAGACAAGAAAAACGGCCAGGCATAATCCAGCCACTCCGACTCCCACGGTGAGCATGCGATGCTCTATCGCATAGCGCACAGCCTTGCGGTAACGATCAGTTAAAAATGCCATCACCGGGTTGTGCCATTCCTTAACCCCATTCCGAAAAAGCAGAGTGGAAAGAACCGGGGCGATCAGCATTGAAAAAATCAGCGCTCCGAGAAGGGCAAACGCCACCGTCCAGGCCATTGGCCGGAACAGCCGCCCCTCGACTCGCTGCAGCGTAAAGATGGGCAAATAGGCAGTGATGATGATGGCGATGGCGTAGAAGACCGGCCTCTGCACTTCGTGCGCGGCTTCACTGACAACTTCCATGGTTTTTCTTGAAGAATTTTTTGGATGGGTCATATGCCGGACGATGTTCTCAATCATGACCACTGCGCCGTCCACGACCATTCCAAAATCCAGCGCGCCCAGAGAAAGCAAGTTTGCGGGAATGCCCTTCAGGTTGAGGCACGTTGCAGCGAATAAGAGCGCAAAAGGAATAGTAAGAGCGACGATGATTGCGGCGCGGACATTCCCGACAAAGAGAAAGAGAACAATCACTACCAAAATGATGCCTTCCGTGAGGTTGTGGAGGACGGTATGCGTCGTGAAGTGCACCAAATCGCTGCGGTCGATGAAGGGAACGACTTTCACCCCGGGCGGCAGGATGCGGTCGTTCAACTCCTTGACCTTGGCGTGAATTCCCGCGAGCGCGTTATCGGCATCCGCGCCTTTGCGCAGGAGCACGATCCCTGAAACGACATCGTCGTTGTCGATAATTTTCCCGTCTTCGCGATGGATGGCGCGCGCGAATTGGCCGAGCCGGATCTTCGGGCCCTGGGCCACGACGGCGATATCCTTGACTCGGAGCGCAGTGCCATTCTTGGCCGTGAGGACTGTGTTTTCGATATCGCGGACGTTTCGGACCAGTCCAACTTCACGGATATTAATTTGCTGCTGGCCGGACTCGATAAAACTGCCGCCTGCATTCGTATTGTTGCTCGTGAGCTGTTGCTCCAACTGGGCGATGCTGAGTCCGTAGGAGATCAGTTTCGTGGGGTCAAGGCGTACCTGATACTCGCGCGTAGGGCCTCCGAAGCTGGCGACATCGACAACATCGGGAACCGATTTGAAATTTTTCTCGACAGTCCAATCTTCGATCGATTTCAAATCCATCACGTCATACTGCGGATTGGTGCTTTTCAAGGTGAAGAAGTAGATCTGGCCGACCGGGCTCCAATCCGTTCCCATCTGTGGAACTACCCCCGTCGGCAGAGTCACTTGCGACAGCCGTTCGAGGGCCCGCTCGCGGTCCCAGGCGTTCTCTTCTTGATCGTCAAAAATCAACTTCAGGTCGGAGAGTCCGAAGAGTGAGAACGAGCGCAAATGAACCACGTGAGGGATCCCGTTCATTGCGATTTCGAGGGGAATCGTGACCTGCTGCTCGATTTGTTCCGCGGAGATGCCGGGCCACTGCGTGATGATTTCCACATAATTGTCGGCCACGTCGGGATACGCTTCGATGGGAAGCTGATGAAACGAGATGGCGCCCCAACCGAAAAGCAGAACCGCCGCCGCGAGGACCATGAAGCGGTTTTCGAGGGCGAAATCTACAAGTCTGCGAATCATTTTACTGGTCCACCGTGTTCTGAAGGGTGAGCGCGTTCCGGACCACTTGCGCTCCGGGCATGATGCCGGAAACGATTTCCTGCATGTCTCCGGGCAGCGTGTTGCCCGTGACGATTTCCACGCGCTGGAATTTTTTGTCCGGCATGATCACGAAAACCCAATCCGTGTCATGCAGATGCAGGATCGCCGTGGACGGAACCGTAGTGTGTGTAACCTGCTTCTGGCCCCGGAACGTGGCCGTCACGAACATCCCGAGGCGCATGATCCCCGGGTTGCGCACTTCCATTCGCACCTTGGCCGTCCGAAGGTTCGGATCGAGGATGGCGCCGATGTTGGTGATCGTGCCTTTGAAGAGCTGGTCGGGGTAAGCGTTCAAGCGGATTTCGGCGGTGTCACCCAAGCGGACGCTGGCCAGCTGGTCTTCGTGAACGTCGCAGACAACCCAGACAAAGGATAAATCCGAAATCGTGAACGGGTTTGGTCCATATGCCTGCAAGGAGGCACCGTCCGTGACCTGTTGGTCGGTTATGACTCCAGAAATCGGGGCGTGGATTTCTACGGTGCTGTTTGGCTTATCGGGATCGTTGCCCAGGAGGCGGAGATGCTCTGCTGATGTCTCCACATCCACCTTGGCTTTTTCTTCGGCATCACGGGCTACCTGAAGGTCGTTCAAAGAAATTGCGCCATGGGCGTTAAGATCTTTCGCGCGGTCGAATTGCGTGCGGGCGAGTTCCTCGTCGGCAACCGCCTTGTGGTAATCCGAATAGGCGCCTGAAACGTCTGAGCTGCGAACAATCAGGAGCAACTGGCCCTTCTGCACCGTATCTCCAAGGCGAGATCGAAGTTCCACGATGCGGCCCGAGGCCAGCGAGACGACCGGCACGTTCCGCGAAATGTCAGGAGCCACGGTTCCTGTCAACACTAGCTCCGGTCTGGAACTACGGGCGACAGCCGTGACGAGCGGGATCTGTTCCGGATGGTCGACTTGGACCACGCTTCCATCCTGTTCGTGCTCCACTTGGGCGGGCGGGGGCGCCTCCGCTTTCGGATCGGTATTAGCCTGGCCGCAGCTCGTCCCGGCCAGACCAGCGGCCAGCAGGACCCAAATTAATTTCTTGTTCATTTTTGCCTCTCCATCAAGGCATCTGCATGCCAAGCTTTCTTGGACTTGGCGCATCCGAAAGGTCCGAAGTCGCATGTCCGAATGCGCGGCCTCAGATCTCTCGCCAAAAGAGAAAAAGGAATTGACGCCCCGCCCGGTCAAACTTCGGGCATACGGGGCGGCGAAAGTGCCATATTTGATTACAGGAGAGAGGGGGGAGAGCGGCCGGATGAACCGGTAGCTAAGGAGCCTGAATCATTAAACCTAAGAGTTTGAATCAATTCTGAACTGACAAAATTGGCTGCGGCAAAGGGCCTCGAAATCATCCCCACCAATAAGCGCGTTCCCGGGCTTACGGTTGCAGCCCGCACGTGTGGAGCGCTGGCTGCGATCAGGCAGGCGTTACGTTTGCCTGAGGCCGCATCCACAGCCACGGTTTCAGGATGCAAGTCGTCCGTAAGGGAAATGACGGGGAATAGAAGCGCCAGGACGCAGACCATGGCAACCGCTTCCATTCTCGCGCTATGTCTCGGATTTTCCCGTGACACGATCCAGCGGAATCGCCACAGCCAAATTGCGGCCACGGTGACTGCGAGCCAGACAAGATTAAGGAAGGTCTCCATCGGTTCGTGCTAACAAGATTCGCGGCGGGTGTCAGGCCTACCGGCCATTCCCGGCGAGGTTAGCATTTTAAGATCAGGCATAGTTTACAACGGCGCGCAATCCGGCGGCAATCTTTCCGATTTACACAGGGGTGCTTGTGTGGCGAAGGCAGCAATGATAGCCTTCGCGCGACGTGCGGGGCTCTGTCCTTAACGACTTCCGGAGGGGAGAAACACAATGGCCTTTTGCAGCAAGTGTGGCAGTGAAGTGGCGGCGGGCGCGGGATTCTGCCCCAAATGCGGTGAGGCGCAATCGGGAGGTGCGGCGGTGGTGCAAACGACACAGAGTACGCAGTCGGGAATGTCTGAAAACGTGGCCGCATTCTTGTGCTATCTGGTTGGATGGGTCACGGGGATCATTTTTTTCCTGATCGACAAGCGGCCGTTTGTGCGATTTCACGCGGCGCAATCGATCGTGGTGTTCGGCGGGCTGCACATCCTTAACATTGTCATTGGGATTTTCTTCTTTCGCGTGGGATTCATGATGATGGGCGGGTACGGTGCTTTCGGGTTGGGATCCATGCTGTACGGCCTGATCAGCCTGGTTGCGTTCATTCTCTGGATTCTGCTCATGGTGAAGGCGTACCAACACGAGAAGTTCGAGGTCCCGATCGCGGCCGGCATTGCAAAAAGCTTTTCCGGCAACTAGTACCGGCTTCTTTTCGTCGCGGCAGCCGGCGCACGGCTCTGAGCTTTCCCGGCGTTGGCTGCCGCTCATCCTGAAGGCGCCAGGACCATTTGCCCCACAACTTAGTCCCTATTCCTTGTTCCAGCTTGTAAGCCTTCTTTTTGACTAGCATATAGTTGCCTCGCTCGGAGGTCGGGAACGTCCTGGGTTAAGGAAGTTCCGGCAGAACCTGTTTGGAGCACGCTGTCGCGTCTGGATATTTTGCATGGTTTTCCAAGGCTGCCACGGCTGCGGAATAGGCATTTCACGCTAGGTGCATCGCTTTCAGGGCATTGATTGAAGCCGCGAGTAAGTCCTTAAATTCCCCAGGATCGGTATCAATCCTTGAATTCATAGCAGTCGTCTCCATTGGAGTGAGTCCTAGCGAATATTTGTATTTGGGGTAAGTATCGTGCGTGACATGTATAAAACTGATGCAGACCACCAAACGCATTCTGATTCGGTTCCAATACTGTGGCAAAGTTTCGTGCATGTCAAAAAAGCCTGTTGTTCCAGAACACCTTCCGATTAGTCCGGTAACGCTGGTTTGTCCGGAGTGTCACGCCAAACCGGGCAAGGCATGCGGAACTTCATCGGGAGCACAGCTTGAGTTTGTCCATGTGGCAAGAATCAAAGCGGCCGCCAAACTGGACCACGCGAATAGCGCCCGCCGGAAACGAAAGTAAGAACTGCAGCTGCAGGGTGAAATTAGGTCTGAAAAGGAGAAAGGGAGTTATCTATTTAACTCCGTTCCTTTTCATCTTGACATTCTTGCCGGTCGCGTCCATCTTTTAGGGCTTTCCATCTGCTTTTAGGTTTGGCATTGGGTGGGGCGAGGGCGAAGAGTGGCGGACCCGGTCAAAGTTCGATTGTGCTTTCACGACCGATGCTTCGACGGCGCGGCATCGTCGGCGGTCTTCTACCGCTTTTTCCGGGAGCGCATCCGGCCGGGCGCGGAGTTTCATTTCACGGGGATGACGCACCAGGCCAGGCATCCCTTCCCGGAAGCCTTGTTCGACGGCGATGAAAACGCCATCGTCGATTTCAAATACTCGAGTTCGCCGCGCGTAACCTGGTGGTTTGACCATCACCAGAGCGCGTTCCTCACTCCCGGCCGACGCCGAGCACTTTCGCCAGGACCGCAGCGGCCACAAGTTCTACGACCCCGATTACAAATCCTGCACCAAGCTGCTGGCCGACGTGACCAGCGCGCAGTTCGGCTTCGACGTGAAGCCGCTCGCCGAGCTGATTCACTGGGGCGATATCATCGACGGCGCCCAGTATCCGACGCCGGAATCCGCCGTGGCTCTCGCCGAGCCAGCGACGCAACTGGCCCTGGTGATCGAGGCCGCGCCGGAAGAAGGCCTGGTCGCCAAAATTATTCCGGACCTGTCCGTGCGTCCGCTCGCGGAAATGATCCAGCTGCCGATCGTCGCCAAGCATCTCGGCCCGCTGCTCGAAAAGCACCGCCATTCGATCGACTTGCTGCGGCAGCGCATCGAAGTCCGCGGCGGCGTGATTTATTTCGACATCAGCGACCTGGACATCGACGGCTACAACAAGTTTATTCCCTACATGCTGTACCCGGCGGCGCGCTACACGGTGAGCGTGCTCGCTTCGCCGACGCGCGCGAAAATTTCGATTGGCTCAAACCCCTGGAATCCCGACGCCGCGGAAGACAATCTGGCCAGCCTGGCGGAACAATACGGCGGCGGAGGCCATCCGCGCGTCGCGGCAATCTCCCTGGACCCGAACGACGTTGAGCGCGCGAAAAAAATCGCCCAGGAAATTGCGGAAAAATTGCGGGATTAAAAAGCAATCGGATGAACTGATAGTGTCCTAATTCGGAATATCTGGATCTGTTCTTCAGGAGGTCGGGGCTTTAGCCCCGACGTTCGAGTTTGCTTGTTCATGGGCTTCAGCCCCTGAAGCTTCAGGGCCTGAAGGCCATTTTCACGAGAGACTGGTTGTCCGACCTGAAGGTCGGACCTCCTCCACAGCAACTAACAGCTTGGCAATGCGAGACTTCTCGAAATTAGGGTTCCGTCGATGAGCCCCGAGGAGCCAGCAAAATCATGCAGTCATGGTAAAATAAAAAGTTCGTGGACCGGTAGCTCAATGGTAGAGCAGCTGACTCTTAATCAGCGGGTTGTAGGTTCGAGTCCTACCCGGTTCACCACTTCTTGCCCGCCGCGCATTGGCAAATTCCCGTCGCTTCCACGAGTTGGTCGCCAGCGAAATCGAGCGCTATTCGAGGATGTGATGAAGGCGCTCGTCATAAGGGCTTCCGAGCATGGGATCGATTTGCTGGCGGAACTGAACGGTGTGCGCGGCGGCGATGTGCGCATCGAATGCCTGCTGCGATTCCCAGACTTCAACGATCATATGATGATTGAGGCGCGAGACCTGCTCGTACACCTCGATGCGCACGCAGCCCTTTTCCTTGCGGCTGTCGGCAACGTATTGCTGCAGCAATTTTTTGCCGGCGGGCATATTCGGCCCCAGGAGGTCGGCATGCGTCACGACGTAAATCCTGTCGCGCGCGCCCGGTTCCTGGGCGAGCGCCTGCCCGGCAAGGCCGCAGGAGACCAGAACCAGCACAGCCCACATGCGAAGCAACGGCCATCGCATTGAATTCACTTTCGATCGGACCGGCATTTTCTTCACCTCCCTGCAAGTCTACGCACGATATAGCGGTGTAGCGTTGTTCTTGTCAACTGGGATCTTGATTCGTTTTAGCCCTCGAAATTTTCGCAAATAGAATCTTGAAACAGCGCTTGGCGTAACTCCTCCGCAACCTCCGCCCGGCATTGAACGCCGCTCACTGACCTGGCCACGTTAGAATCGTTTCATCATGTATCTCCGCATCCGCCAGTGGCTTGAAGCGCATAGCGCTGAAACCGCCGTTTTTTTGGGCCTCTTCGCAGTTTGCCTGCCGTCGCTGGCATCGGCGGATTTCTGGTGGCACCTTCGCTCTGGCCAGCTCATCTATGCAACCCATGCGATTCCGCGCAGCGACCCTTTCACTTTTACGGTTGTGGGACAACGCTGGATTGCGCATGAATGGCTTTCCGAACTGATTCTTTATGCCACGTACCATTTCGGAGGCTATGCCGCTGTCCTGGTGCTTTTTGGCCTGATCACGGCAGCCGCCTACTGGCTGGCTTATCGCTGCTCCGAAGGGCCTCTCTATATTTGTCTTCCTGTTCTGGCTCTGGCGGTGTGGGCTGCTCGTCCTACATTCCTCGTGCGTCCGCAGGTGTTCACGCTGTGCTTGTTTTCCCTGTTTTGTTTTGTCCTGGAAGCTCACCGCCGCACGAGCGCCTGGCGGCCCCTGGTCGCCCTTCCGCTGCTGACCATTCTGTGGGTCAATCTGCACGGCGGATACATCCTTGGGCCGACGGTAATTCTTTTGTACCTGGCGGGTTATGTGCTCGACGCGCTGACCGACGCGAGCGCGCGGCAGAAACTCCTCACGCGCGCGACTCATCTCGGGGCGGCGGCGCTTGCTTGTCTTCTTGTGGTGCCGCTGAATCCCAATGGTCTGCGCCTCTACACGTATCCATTTGAAACCTTGCGCTCTCCCGCCATGCAGGCCCTCATAACGGAGTGGCAGCCGCCCAATCCGCTGCAGCGCCTTTTCTTTCCATTTTTCCTGCTGATCGGCTTGACCGTTCTGGCGTTGGCGCTGCGCCGGAGAACGCTGCGTCCCCGTGAGATTCTCTTCGTTACTTTTTTCGCCGGAGCCGCGCTGCATTCCATGCGCAACATGGCGTTGTTCAGCGTCGCTTGCATTCCCCTGCTTTCCGGCTGGCGCCCGGCGCCTCTTCCTTGGCGTATTCCGCTCCTGCTTCGCCACGCGGCGATAGTTTTGGTCGTGCTCCTGTGCGGCTGGCGCTGGCACGCCGGGATTGCCGGCGCCGCCATGTTCGAACGCACCCGCTTCCCAGAGGACGCCGTCACTTTCCTCGAACACAGCCGCCCCGCCGGGCAGATTTTCAACGCCTACCCCTTCGGCGGCTATCTGATCTGGCGACTCTATCCGGAGTATCGCGTCTATGTGGACGGGCGCGCCGATCTTTACGGCGATTCCTTTCTCACGCACTTCAACGAGATGTACGAGGGGCAAGTGAATCCCCAGCCGGAATTCCTCCGCCGCGACATCCGCACTGTCCTGGTCGAGCCCGGCGCTCCAATCGCCAACCTCCTCAGCATCACGCGCGGCTGGCACAGGTGCTATCAGGACTCCCTGGCTGTCATCTATGAGCGCACGGACGCCCTTCCTCCGGCCTGAAGCCCCTAATTAGTCAGGGTAAAAGAAAAAGTTCGTGGGCCGGAAGTTCCGTGGCAGAGCAGCCGCCAACAAATTGCTCCGGGTCTTGCTTCTTCAAAGCTTGAGAAGTCGTCCGGCGTTGTCGCCCAAGATCAAATTTCGTTGTGCGCTGGTTATATTCAGCTGATCCAAAAAATGTACCGGCCTTTCGTATCCCATATCGAGGCAATAATCGCTCCCGATCATGATGCGCTCGGCGCCCACCTCACTGATCACGAACTCCATGACGGATTTTGAGTGGACCACAGTGTCAAACGTGAACCGCTGCAGATACTTGCTAGGAGGCCGCGGTAAGCGCAATTTTTCGATTTCCGGACGCACTGCCGCACCGTGGTCGATGCGCCCCATGAGCATGAGCAACACGCCGCCTCCGTGCGGGAGTGTAAACCGGAGTTTGGGATGACGGTCGAGCACGCCGCCGAAAATCAGGTGGCAAGCGGCGATGGCGGTGTCGAAAGGGAAACTCAACAGGTTCGAGAGACTGAAAGGCGCGGTGCGCTGCCCGCCCACCACCTGCAGCGGATGCAGGAAAATGGGAAGGTCCAGCGCTTCTATGCGAGCAAGAATCGGTTCAAAAAGCGGGTCGTCAAGATCGCGCTGGTTGATATTCGTACCCATGTAAACGCCGCATATTCCTGGCATTTTGCTCGCGCGATTCAATTCGTCAATGGCGCGATCCGGGAAGAGCATCGGAAGCGTGAGTAGTCCAAATAGTCGCGTCGGATACTGGACGTGCGCGGCACTCGCCGCATCGTTCCAGGAGCGCGCCAGTTTGTGAGAGACTTCTTCATCTCCCCAATGCGCCATCGGTCCGGTGAGAGACATCGCCTGCACCGCCGTGCCCTGTGCGTCCATGTCCGCGATTCGCTGCTTCAAGTCAACCGCGCGGTAGGGAAGAGGTCCCTGGAAGCGCGCATCCGTCTTGATATAAAAACCTTCCTCCGCGGCGCGATATTCCACGCCGAAGCGCGCCCCTTCTTCCGCGATCACGTCTAAATAGGCTTGCGGGAAAAAATGCGCGTGAATATCGACCGGGCGCACCCCAGTGTCATTATCGTGTGGCATGATCAGTTGTCTCCTGAAATCCTATAGCCCCATCAATCGAATACCATGACCGGGCGCATCGGGCGCACGTCTAGTCAATTACTCAAGCGGTTCGACCTTCATCATTCTCGCGGTGCGAGTGTTGACCATCCACAGCGTCAAGCGGCTGGTCGTGGGATCGTAGGTGATCTTCTTCGAATCGAACTCGGTCGGGATCTGATACTCGACGATTTCGCCGGTCTTGGGATCAAGGCGCATGAGGCGTTCGGCCATGTTGCTCGTCGCATATACGTAGCCGTTTCTGTCGGGAGCCGAGACGGCATACGGCGTCGTGTATTTGCGCAGCATGGGCCATTCCTGGAACATTTCCGTGCGCGTGTCGAACATGCCGATCTTGTCCCCGGTGTACTCGGCAAACCAGAAACGGTCCTGCGCGTCCATTCGACCGCGGCGCGGAGATGACCTGGGAGTGGGGACCTGCCAGAACTTGGCCTCACCGGTCTTCGGCGTCAATGCCAATGATGTACGAGCCGGCCGATATCCGGCGCGTATGGATTCCCCTTGGAGTTGACCACGGTGAGATCGATGTACTGGCGGTGCGGACCAGGGGGAATGTTCGGTGATTTCTCCCACCCGTACGTGGCCTCCACTTTCATGGTCTTCGGATCGATCCGCGACCAGCCCGCCCAGATTTTGCCTTCGGGTCCGAGTGCCATGAATTGCGTCCCGACTCCTTCGATCGTGCTCAGTTCTTCGGTCTTCGGATTGAACTTCGTCAGCACGATTGCGGAGCTGGCGATCCGCCGCGGGAACCAGATGTTGTCGTCGCGATCCACTTGAATGTCTCTGCGTTCCCGGCAGGTCGCCGGGCGGCACGGGCGGCAGCGGGTACTCTGTAAATTCTGCCGGTTTTCGGATTCATCTTCCCGAAGAACATTCGGCTTTCGTCGGTGTACCAGACGTGCCCGCGGAATCGATGTCAAGATCGTGCGCCACCGTGTCGGGTCGGGGCATGTCGTACTGAGTGATGATGAGGCGCGTGGCTTTGCCTTTCGGACGCGGAAGCGTTTTCAATTCGAAGGGCCACGTTGTCTTTCCGCCGCTGAGATTCACTGTGGCGAGGTATTCGGCCAATTCTTTCTTCGGAACCCCCAAAGGCTCACGGCCCCAGATCGGATTCTGGTCGGCAGCGGCAACCTGGTTCGGCGGATGCCGATCTGCCCGCGGCCCCGTTTGTCCCTGCTGACCGCTGAGCCGTCCGGGAAGTACTTCTGCATGCGGGTGATAAGCTTCCACGAACTCATCGGCCGTGTGGTTCGACCTCATGACGCGTTCCAAAGCATGGCAGTAGGCGCAACTCACTACTTGATAGATGACCTTGTTCTTCTGTTCGGCCGTGCCGGGGACGCTCATGGCCCACTCGAGGGAACTGAGCTGCGCGGCGAGGTCCTTGGTCTTGTCGAGCTTGAGATCCGGCGTTTGTAGTTTTGCCCTCAGAGATCGTCACGGCCCCGGGACCAATCAGGTCGTACCCTACGGCACGTATCGTGAGAGCGTATTTACCGGGGTCAACGTGGCTGCGCGGGAAGCTATATTTCCCCTTCGCGTCGCTTACCACTGACACGGTGAAGTTGGCGCCGTCGCGTCGAGCACTGACGACGACGCCCTCCATGAGGCCTTCCTGTTGTGAGCTGACGACACCGCTCAGGGCGACAGGGTCTGAGGCCTGCGCCGTGAGATCGGGAGGAGCCAAGCTCAAGACGCCGACTCCGATAATCCCCAGAGCGATGGCAAGAAATTGTTTCGACATGGAGCCGTCCTTTAGCATGCACGTTGCCCGCCGTCAATTTGGCGGCACTACTTATGGGGACCTATCCAGTCTGATAGCGATTTCGATGCCGGTACAAAATACGAACACGGCGCGATCTGTCTTGCCGTCGAGTGGATTAGAATTCAGAGGCCCGCTAGCCTTTAACCATTTCCGAAGCTGCGTTTCTTCCCGCGATGCGGCCCTGCACCGCGCATCTTGCCAGGCCGTGCAGGCTGAATCCTCCCGCGGACTCGCCGCCGCAGTAGAGGCCCGGAATGACGTCGCCATTGAGGTCGACCACCTGGCACTTTCCGTTGATGCGCAGACCGGAGCGCGTGTCGTGAATTACGGGTGTTGCCCAGGCGGCGTAGAAGGGAGGCGTCTGAATCTTATATTTCGGCGCGGGCTTTCCGAAGTCCGCATCCTTGCCGGCATCCACGAAGGAGTTGTACCGCGTCACCGTGTCTTGCAGCGCGTTCGGCGGCATCGGTTTTTTCTGGAACTTGTTCGCGATTTTGGCGGCGAGGTCCGCGATGGAGTCCGCTGAGAAAAAATAACCCTCCGCGTAATCCACGTAGGGAGCCGTAACTTTCCAGCCTTCGCGCTTGACCGCGTCCGAGTCGAAGATGGCCCAGATCGGGCCGCCGCCCGGAGTCGTATCGCCGGTGCCAGCCAAAGCCGCATTGATGAAATTGGAAGTCTCGTACTTCACGTTCGCGGCGTTGAGGTAGCTTCGCGGGATGTAGGATTTGATGGAGTTGTAATTGTTCGCGGGGAATTGGCCTTGCGTCTCATCGTAAAATCGCTGGCCCGCGACATTCACGAGGATCGCGTCCTGATAATCCTTCACGAAGAGGCCTGTGGCGCGCGCCCTGGAAAAAATGGGGCTGTCAGGCTGCCAGCTCAGGTTTACGTAGCCGTACTGGCAACCGATCCATCCCGCCTTGGTGACGTTCTGGCCAAATTCTCCGGATTGATTGAATGCGCCCCAGAGCGACGCGCCGATGGACATGGCCGCGATTTCTCCGCTGGCATCCTGGAAGGAGTAAGGTTCGCCGGCCACCTGGTACTCTTCGGTGAGGCGCGGATCGAAAATTCTGCGAAAGTTCACATTGCTGCTGTGTCCGCCCGTGCCAATGATGACGCCTTTGCGCGCGCGGATGTTCACGGTCTTGCCCTGGCTCGTCGCCGAAATTCCCAGGACCCTCCCGGAATTCGGATTTTCGCGGACGATGCCCGTCATCTTGTGCTGCAGGAGAACCTGCACGCCCAGCTTCCTCGCGCTAGCTTCCAGCGGCCGGATGAGGCCGACGCCTGAAGAAGTGGTTGCACCCTTATCCCCAGGCAGCGGTCCGCCATTCTGGACGAGCGCAAACGCCAGCGGCGCGGCATGGCTTTCCCTCGGGGCGGAGTTGCCGCAGGCGTGCCCGCCAAGCGTGTCCGGCGCCTTTTCCACAAAGGTGACGCCGTGTTCGACCAGCCACTCGTAGGTCTTGGCGCTTTCGTCGGCAAACGCGCGGATGACTTCCTTGTCGTTGTACCGGTAATCGGGAAATCCGTTGGGCTCGACCACGGACCAATCCGTTAAGTCCGAGTACAAAAGGTCCGGCGAATCGACCACTCCATATTTTTTCTGCCGGCTCGTGCCGCCGCCGAGAGCCACGTTTCCGCCGCTCAAGATCGCGTGACCGCCGACGTCCGTATTCGCGTCGATCAGAATCACGGACGCGCCCCCTTCGGCGGCTTGAATAGCCGCGGGCAGCCCCGTGGCTCCCGCCCCAATGACAACAACGTCCGCTTCCTTATCCCAGCGCGCGGGCCGTCCTTCGGCCTTCGCTACTTCCACGCCAAGCCCGGTGAGAGCGGCGGCGCCTGCTCCAGTGGCTGTCGTCTTGAGGAAATCCCGGCGTGAGAAACCGTTCTGATTCCGTTTGTCTTTTTTCATCAGTGTGATCCCAATTGGCGATTTTGATTTGGTCCTTGCGCAAGACGATATGCCCGGCTCCGCTTCGTGTCAACTTTAGATCGGCATTGCCAAGACGAGGTAGGCTGGCGTTTCAAGGAGGTTCCAGTTCCGGGCAAAATGGAAATCTCAGCTAAACCAAAACGAAGAAGTTGGTGTACATTCATCAGCAATCGTTGCTTCCGGAATAGGGATCCGGCGAAATGAGTCTCCGGTGGCTGGCGGCGTTTCGATCACGGGAGATTCTGCACAGATTGTGGAGGTCTTCACGATGCTATCCCTGAAAGTCAATCGAAAAACCTATAGCGTAGATGTGGAACCCGAGACTCCTCTCTTGTGGGTCATCCGGGACACGATCGGTCTGACAGGAACGAAGTTCAGCTGCGGCAAGGCCCTTTGCGGGGCGTGCACCGTGCATGTAAACGGGAAACCTGTCAGGTCCTGCGTCGTACCGGCAAGTCTGATGGTTGGCCAGGAAATCACGACCATCGAAGGCCTGTCGCCGAATGCCCAGCATCCAGCCCAGATTGCCTGGCGCGAGGGCGATGTGCCGGAGTGCGGGTATTGCCAGTCCGGACAGATCATGGCAGCTGCCGCCCTGCTTGCGAACAAGCCGAACCCAACCGACGCAGACATCGAGAGGGAAATCACTAACCTTTGCCGCTGCGGTACGTACCTGCGCATCCGCCAGGCAATTCGCCGCGCCGCTCAAATCGCTGCGAAGGCCTAGGCGCCTATTTGGAGGTGAGCATGTCTGCAAATCGTGAAATAAGCCGGAGAGAATTCGTCGTGACCGCCGCTACCGTGGGCGGGGGATTGGCATTGGGACTCTCCTTTCCAAAGAGCGACGCTCTGCGTGCTGCCGATCTTGCCAAATTATCCGGCCGGCCCTGGGAATCAATGGCCGGCAGAAATGACATCGAGGTCGGCCCTTGGGTTGTGATTGCACCGGACGATACGGTGACGATTCGCATCGGCCAATCGGAGATGGGTCAAGGCGTGATCACATCTTGCGCGAAGATGCTTGTCGAGGAACTGGAATGTGACTGGTCGAAAGTGCGCGCGGAATACGTATCCGTCAATCGTCACTTCCGCGAAAACAAGGTGTATAGGCGCTTGAACACAACTTCGAGCAGTTCGGTTCGCTTGGGACGCCCCTACTTGCAGCAAGCCGGCGCGAGCGCGCGGGAGCGCCTGATGGCAGCAGCGGCACAGACCTGGAGTGTGCCGAGAGCGGAACTCACGGTCAAGGATGGCGTAATTACCCACAAATTGACGGGGCGCACGCTCCGCTACGGACAAGTGGCGGAGAAGGCCGCTGCCATCAAATTACTCGCAGAGCCGAAGATCAAGACGCCGGACCAGTACACGCTGATGAAGAAGCCTACCAAATTGCTGGATACGCCTGTGAAGGTGGACGGCAGCGCTACGTACGGAATTGACGTGCGCGTGCCCGGCATGCTCTATGCGGCGGTGAAGACGTCGCCGGTGTTCAAGGGCAAGGTGAAGAGCTATGACGCAGGCTCCGTCAAGCGCCGGCCGGGCGTGCATTCGGTGGTGGAGTTCAGCGGCGAGGAGATTGAGGCAGGAGTCGCCGTGGTGGCCGATAGTTACTGGCACGCGAGGACCGCGTTGGATGCCCTGCCGATTGAGTGGGACGAAGGTACGCACGGCAACGACACTTCGGAGGAATTCTTTAAATCTTCGCGAGCCACTCTGGATGAGACGGGCGCCAAGGTCGTCACCTTAAAGGGAGATCCGGAGGGCGTGCTCAAGAACGCTTCGCAGGTCGTGCAGGCGGTCTACGAAGTTCCCTATCTGGATCACACGGTGATGGAGCCATTTAACTGCACTGCCCAGGTCACGGCGGATCGAGTGGATATTTGGGTGGGGTCGCAGGATCCCGAGAATGCCACGATCGATGCAGCGAAAGTTGCCGGCGTTCCGGTGGAGAAAATTTATCTCCACAACTGTTTCCTCGGCGGCGGGTTTGGGCGGCGCGGAAATCAGGACGACGTGCGTCAAGCTGTTGCGATTGCCAAGCAGTTAGGGGGACGCCCCGTCAAGGTTATCTGGAGCCGGGAGGAAACGACACGCCACGGATATTATCGGCCGATGCGTGTGTCGAGGTTCCGCGCTTCTCTAGGACCGGACGGAATGCCACTCGCCTGGCATACGCGAGTCGTCGGGATGGATGAAGGCGTCTTCGCCTCGAAGCTCGTGGCGGCCGAGGGCGGCCTCGCATCAAATGGACGCAATGGCGGAACACCCGAACCGGGCAACGAACAGCTCATCCGCGGTCTGCACAAACTTCCTTACTTCGTGCCCAACCAGCTATTCGACTATCACCTCCGAAATACGCACGTCCCGACCGGGCCTTGGACGTCCGTCGGCAGATCTCAAAACGAGTTCTTCTTGGAGACCTTTGTCGATGAACTTGCCCACGCTGCCGGCAGGGACCCATACCTCTACCGCCGCGCTTTGCTGGAGACGAATGCGGAGTTTCCTTTCGCAAAGGCCTGGACCGAAGTGCTGGGTGCAGCCGCCGAGCAGTCCGATTGGGGCCGGAAATTGCCGGCAGGAACCGGGATGGGGATCGCCATCGGAGATAGTCGCCGCCTCAGCCGGACAGAGATCACGATTATCGGAGTAGTGGCCACCGTCTCGGTCAGCAAAAAGGGCGAAGTCCGCGTGGAGCGGATGGACGTTGCCGTGGACACGGGCCCATTCCTGGTTAATCCACTGGCCGCCGAACGGCAGGTGGAGATGCAAGTTACGATGGGACTCGCCGCGACGCTTCGTCAGGAAATCACGATCGAGAAAGGGCGCGTCGTTCAAAGCAACTTCGATGACTACCCATTATTGCGGGCGACAGAGATGCCCGAGATAAGTGTGCACTGGGTCCGCGCAACGGATGACCCGATAGCCGGCATTGGCGAAGAAGCGGTAGGATGGGTCGCTCCAGCGGTGTGCAATGCGATCTTCGCTGCAACGGGCAAACGAATTCGTTCCTTGCCCCTCAAAAATCACGATCTTAGCTGGTCATAGCGAATCGGAGGCGGCGATCCTCCCGTTACATACAACCAGGTGCATACAACAGAAAAAAAGGAGCAATGCTTGCGGTCACAAAGCAAAATCCTGGCCCTCTTCGGATGGATAGCGTTCCTCGGATCAGCCTGTTACGGGGCGACGATCACTGGGACTGTGAATGGCTCGGATGGCGCGCCGTTTCAAGGTGCGTTTGTCGAGGCGCAAAACGCGAAGACCAAAATCACGGTCATCGTGTTGTCGGACACCCAGGGGCATTACCGGATTCCCGATCTGCCCGCGGGGGATTACCGCGTGCAGATCAGGGCCGTGGGCTATCGTGCCGATCCTCGCAACGCCGTGACTCTCACCGCCGACCAAAACGTCTCGTTTGATTTTGCGTTGCAAAAGGCCATGGTGCGCTGGAATGAAATTTCCAAATACCAAGCGGCGCAGCTCTGGCCTCCGGCAAAAGGGAAGGAATTGATTTTTGAGCACTGCAACATCTGCCATCAATTTCAGAGCCGAATGGCTTCCGTCAGGCGAGACCTGGACGGTTGGAAGGACCGCGTCGCGTACATGCGGGAAGCCATGCATTTCAGCATTTTTCTAGGCCCGAATTTCAGCGATCAGGACGCGGAGGATGTGGCCAATTATTTGAACAGTCTGTTCGGCCCGGATTCGGTGCTGCCAAAATCTCCGGCGGACATGCCCGCCTATCAGAAAACGGTGCGGCCCTTCAGCAGCGAAGCCATGAACATTGTCTACGTCGAATACGACATGCCGGCCCCAAGCCGCATGCCGTTCAGCGCCGCCCCTGACAAGAACGGTTTTCTGTGGATTCCCGATTTTGGCACGGCAAATAAAATTACGCGGCTCGATCCGAAAACGGCGGAGATGAAAGATTTCTCGATTCCCTTCGCCGGTACTGGCGGAGTTCATTCAGCCGTGCCGGCGGCGGACGGTTCGGTTTGGATCGCCGAGCAAGGCTCGAACAGGATTGGGAGATGGGACCCTGTAACGCAACAGATCACCGAATATCAAGATGCGTACCTGCCCGGAAAAGAGGGAATCGAGGACGGCGGATCGAAGCACACGGTCCGAATCGATCCGAGCGGAAAGGTGTGGACGAGCGGCGTCCCGCTGACCCGCTTCGATCCCGAGACCGGGAAATTCGCGCGCTTCGTCGAAGGTGAATATGCGTACGACGTCAAACCGGATAAGAATGGCGATGCCTGGTTTACGAGCCCGCTGGTAAGCAAGATCGGCAGAGTCGACGGAATAACGATGAAGGTTACCCAGTGGAATCTCCCCACGCCTCACGCTTACCCTCGACGCATGGAAATCGGCGCCGACGGCATGATTTACTCCGGCGAATTTCGCGGTGGAAAAATGGCCCGGTTCGACCCGAAGACGCAGACCTTCAAGGAATTTCCGCTGCCCGGCCCTGATCCGAGTCCCTATGGCCTCGGTTTTGATGCCGACGGTTATCTTTGGTATGACTCCCACAACATGGATCTGATTGGACGTTTTGATCCGCGGACAGGGAAGGTCATCGAGTATCCGTTTCCTCATTCCGAACCGGCCATACGCGAGTTCTTCCGCGATGCGCAAGGGCGAATGTGGTACGGCACCGCGCCCAACAACAAAGTCGGCTATTTTTATCTGGCGGGGAAGGGCGACTCCGCGGGGGCAGCCGGCAAGTAACGCAGCGGCGGCGGACTCCACAAATGTTGGGCGAAACCGAGATCCGAACTAGTTCTTATCGTCCCCATCGTCAGGGTCTCGTTTTATGCCAATGATGTAGTGCGCCTTTTCGCGGCGGCAATTCGTAATTGTCCCGGATACCTGTTCGCTTCCCCACTTGACCGTGACATGCGAACCAACGCGAATCTCATTTTTCATTTGCATGCTCATGCCACTGTGAGATGTATCTTCGAGTGTCGCTGGCGCCACTCGCGGAGCCCCGTCTTCGTCCGCCCACAAGACGTCGACCCGCGCCATCAGTGGAATTCTGAACTCGGTCCTTTTTTCGCTCACACCTTCCCTATCGGCAAAAAATTAAAAAAGCCCAACCCTCTTATGAAAGAACTCAAGTAGCACAGCCACTCCTGGCTGTGCGGTTTTGTGGAACGCACGGGTCGGACGACGCACAGGTCTGACGGCTTAACAACGATCGCGAACTCCGCACAGGCAAGAGTGCCTGTGCTACTAAAATCTTCTTGAATGTAACGAAGCGACCCCAACTGAGCGTTCGCCGTTTTGTGAATCCAATGAGTGGGCAGACGAGTCGATGTATACTCGCGCCTGCTTCCTAAATCGCATTTAAGGATTCAAGACTTAGAAATTTCATAACTGGAAGGATTCCCGTGAGAATCGACGTTCACGCGCATTATTTTCCTCTGGAATATATCGACCGTTTGGACCTCTATGGAGGAAGTCACGTCACCGGTTTAATCCGCAGGATGAAACTGGATTCCGCCGATTTCAGCGGCCTCGAAGACCACTTCCGCAACATGGACCGTTCCAAAGTGGACATGCAGATTCTCTCCGTCTCCGGCCAGCTCCCTTATTTTTCGAAGGAAAACGATGCGGTGGACGCGGCACGGCTCGGCAATGATATTTACGCGCGCATCGTCCGGGAACATCCGAAGCGCTTCGCGGCCTTCGCGTGCACTCCTCTGCCGCACGTGCAGGCGTCGATCGCGGAAACGCGCCGCGCGCTCGATGAACTCGGCATGGTGGGC
This sequence comes from uncultured Acidobacteriota bacterium, assembly GCA_963832265.1. GTDB lineage: Bacteria > Acidobacteriota > Terriglobia > Acidiferrales > UBA7541 > Palsa-360. The sequence continues at coordinate 223,124 of CAWHTN010000009.1, read as the reverse complement.
GTGACGGCCGGCGCCGTGGTCCTCGGAAAGAGCATCGCCGATCCGGCCTTCGACGGATTTTTCGCCGAGCTCAATCGCCGCAAAGCCGTCCTCTTTATTCATCCGATCGGCGGCAGCCTCGGATCGCAACTGATCGAGTCCACCAAGCTGGTTTGGCCGGTCGGCGCGCCGCTCGAAGACACGGTGTGCCTGCTGCAATTCATGCAGGCAAATTTCCCGAGCCGCTTTCCGGATATCAAAATCATCGTGCCGCACCTCGGCGGATTCGCTCCCTTTCTCGCGGCCCGGCTCGACCAATTGAAGGATCATTTCCTGCCGGACTCGGCCATGGCGCCCAGCGTCCAGGCAAAATATTTCTGGTATGACACCGTGAACGGCAATCCGTCGGCGCTTCGATGCTCGCGGGAAACTCTCGGCGCGGATCACCTCTTGTTCGGAACGGATTATCCCTTCTGGCGCGGCGACGCGTTCAAACTGTGCGTGGATTACATCGGCGAAGCCGGACTGCCCGCGAGTGAGGTGGAAAATATCCTGGGAGGGAATGGCCAACGATTGCTCGGGTTGTGAGATCGTTAGCCCGCATTCCTCGGAGCGATCCTGACCCATAGAACGCAACCCACCTTCTCAACAAAGGACGCCGATTTTCGTGGCGCCGGCGCCACAACACATTACACGCCAAGCTCATCGCAAGGTATGCCAGTATTATTCTCGACCAATGGCTAGTGCGTTGACTGTAGGGGCACGACATGTCGTGCCCCTACAACTGCCACATCGCCAACGTGCACCGACATTTGTTGATTCAGGTTAGTGCGTGAGTTGAAGCAAAGGCTGGGCGGCGACGCGCCTCATGATTTCCGCGCAGATTTGATCGAGCGGCAGGATTTTTTCAGCCAACCCGGCGCGCGCCACAAAGCCCGGCATGCCCCAGACGACGCTGCTCGCTTCGTCCTGGACGATCACGGAGGCGCCGGCCGCGGAGAGCGCTTCGCACCCTTTCAATCCGTCCTGTCCCATGCCGGTCAGAATCACTCCGAGGGAACTTGCTCCGTAAACGGCGGCGACCGATCGGAAGAGCACGTCCACCGACGGCCGGCAGAAATTTTCCCGTGGCCCTTGATGCGTGTGCAAGCGCACGCGGTGATCTTCCTCTTGCACGACCATGTGATAGTCCCCGGGCGCGATCCAAACGCAAGAGGGGCCAAGCAAATCACCGGGCTGGCACTCCCGCACCGGCAACGCGCATTTGGTTGCAAGGCGCTTGGCCAGGAGCATCGTGAAGATAGCCGGCATGTGCTGCGCGATGACCACGGGCAAGGGAAAATTCGCCGGGAAAGAAGGCAAGAGTTTGGCAAGCGCATCGGGACCGCCTGTGGAGACTCCGATGGCAATAATTTTGAGCTGGGTTGAACGTACGGGAGCGGAATGAAATCGAATCTCGTGGCGCGGAGCTTGGGCGATTGGACTTGGGACGCGGGGCACCGGAATCTGGACGCGTGCAGAAAAATGGCATAACGCTTTGATTTTGGGAACGAGGTCGCGCTGAATCGCCTCCGACGTGGCGGCCATGTTCTGGTTGCTAGGTTTCGCAAGGTAGTCCGAGGCGCCGAGCGCGAGGGCATCAAGGGTTGCTTCCGCCCCACGTTCCGTGAGCGTGCTGAACATAATGATTGGTACATGCGGAAGAATCTTGCGAATTCCGGGAATGGTTTCCAGGCCATTCATTTCCGGCATTTCGATATCCAGCAAAATGATGTCCGGTCGCAGCGTCTGGAGCTTGGCCAGCGCCAAACGGCCATTGCTGGCCCATCCGGCGATGGCAAGATCAGGATCGCTCGAAAGCACATTGATCAGTACCTTCCTCACAACCAGGGAATCGTCAACGATCATGATTTGAATCTGCGGCATTGTTGTCTATTCCAGCTTGGCCCCCGCACTTTGAAACTCTGGCGCAACGTAGGCAGGCGCACCCTCGTGCAGCAAGCCAGTGGCAACGTTTTTGGCCCCTTACGCGGCGCGTTGTCTGCCGCGCCCGTTGGCAGGGCCATCGCCGCTGATCCGGAACTGTTCGACCAAGCCACGCAATTGCGTCGACATCTGTGCCAGCGCCTGCGCCGCCTTCATCGATTCGTGCGCGCTCGAAGACGTGCCTTGCGCCGCCTGGGAAACTCCCGCGATGTTCTGCGTGATCTCACTCGAACCCTTCGCGGCTTCGGTGACGTTTCGCGACATTTCGTTGGTGGTCGCGCTTTGTTCCTCGACGGCGGTCGCGATGGTGCTGGAAATGTCGCTGATCTGATTGATGACGGCGCCAATGGTCGCGATGGCGTCGACCGCTCCCTTGGTATCGGATTGGATCGCCGCGATTTTCTGGCTGATATCTTCTGTGGCCTTGGCGGTCTGCTTGGCCAGTTCCTTGACTTCGTTGGCGACGACGGCGAAGCCCTTGCCCGCTTCTCCGGCGCGGGCCGCTTCGATCGTGGCGTTCAAGGCAAGCAAGTTGGTTTGCTGCGCGATGGAGGTGATGACCTTGATGACCTGGCCGATTTCCGCGCTGGAGACACCCAGCTTGGAGATAGTCGCGTTGGTGGTCTCCGCTGTCTTGACGGCCTCACTGGAAACGCGGGCGGACTCGGTAGCGTTCTTGGCGATGTCCGCAATGGTGGAGCTCATTTCCTCTGCGCCCGTGGCGACGGTCTGGAGGTTGCGGTTGACCTGATCGGTGGCGTTGGAAACGACGTTGGCCTGCGCGGAGGTTTCTTCGGAATTGGAAGTGATCTGCTGGCTGACGGCGGAAAATTCCTCGCTGGCGTTCGCCACCTGCTGCGCGTTTTCTGCAACGGCGACAATCATTTTCACAAGACTGGCTTGCATCTTGTTCATGGCAGTGGCCAAGGCACCCAGTTCGTCGTTGCTGTTTACTTTGACTTCTTCGCCTGTCAGGTCGCCTGAGGCGATGGCCTCTGCCTTAGTCAGGACAGCGGAAGTAGCCGAGGAGATGCTACGGCCCATATAGGTGGCCACGCTGATGCCGATTCCGAGCCCCAGCAAAGCAGAAATCAGCATGGTCCAGTTCATCGAAGTATTTGCCGAAGCCTGCTCCTCTTTGTTCTTCTCAGACAGTGCGGTAAAAGAGTCGGCCATCTCTCCAAGAACTGCCTTAAGAGGGTCGTTTACGCTTGTGGCTTTATCGGCATAATCGTTCCCCGCTTTGACGACAGACTCGGAACTCGCGCCGATTGCAAGATCCATTGAGGCTTCCTGGGCCTCCCGGAGTTTCGGAAACACTTCTTTAGCTTTTGCCCAGCGGTCGCGGTTTTCTTGAGCAGGCCACTTCGGCGCCAACCCGTCCAGCAGGGCAACGTCATTCTTGATATCGTCCCAAGTCAAATTGAATGCCTTTCGTGCAACGTCTCTTCTCGCTTGCTCTGTGCCTGCCAGGACCGCCTGGCGCCCTTTACTCTGTGTTTGATTCAAATCCCTCTGCAACTCGAGGAGTGCCTTTTGGGTTGACGAGTGAATGTCTACCCTTGCGTCAACATCTCGAATGTCGCGCGCCTTCAAATAGACAAGCCCCGAGCTGATGATCATTAATCCGAGCACTGTTGCAAAACCCAGTCCAAGTTTGTTTCCGATCGTAAATTTCATTTTCTATTCTCCTTCCAATGCTCAAATGTCGAAATCTGGCGGAAAAAAAAGAAAGCGCCTCACTGCGGCGCGGGCGGCGCCGTGTGCCCCAGCTGGGAGGCCTTCAACGATTCAATCGCAATTCGACTGCACGGTGCCCTTCTCGGCTGAAAACAGGTTCGATCCGACAATTTCATTGTCGTCGGAAAGATCGAACTGTGTTTCAGCAAGGCAAATCCATTTGGTTTTAGGGCGTGGCGCCCGATGCCACGCTCTCCGCCGTTTCGCACGCCTTTTCCGTATCCAATACATGCATCAATTGTTTCTCGAGCTTGTGGACGCCGAGGATGACTTCGCGGACTTTGCCTTGCAAAGTTTCCGGCGGGCGCTCGAAGGATTCGTCAGTGACTTCCACGACGTCGCCGATTTCGTCGACGAGCAAGCTCACCGCCCCGTCGGCGCTTCGGATCACCACATTCATGGGGTGCATTTCTTCCGGCCTGTCCGCCAAGTCCAGGCGTCTCCGCAAGTCAATTCCCGTAACAATTTGCCCGCGGAGATTCATGAGGCCACTGACGACCCGTGGGGCCAGGGGAATCTCCGTAATTTCCAAAAAGCGAATTACTTCCTGAACTTTTTCGAGTTCCACCCCGAACATGAGTTTGTCGAGATAAAACGTGCAGTACTGATGGGTTTGCGCCATGTGTCAGTTAATGACCTCCGCGTGTTCGCTGGAGAGAATGCGATTGGCTTCGGCAATCCGCTGAAGGGCGGGAATATCAATAAGCTCCGTTACCCGGTCATTGATCACCACCGCGCACAAAATGCCTTCCCGCACGGCGGGGGATTTCACGTCGGCCCGGTCTTCCACAATGTCCAGGATTCGCTCCACCACGATTCCGATGGTTCGCCCTTCATCATTGCAAACCAGCACCTGTATGGGATCGGGCGCCACAGGCTGCTTGGGGTGGCGCAATCGAGTCCTTCTCTCTTCCAGCACAACATCGAGGCGGATCAGCGGCAGAATCTTTCCGCGGTACTGAATCACCCATTCACCGCCGGATTTCTCGACATCCGCGGCCGCGAATTCTTCAAGGCGCGCCACCGTGCTGAGTGGCAACGCCATGCGAGCGTCGTCCGGTCCAGCAAAAAGCAGGAACGTTTGCTTTTCGGCTTGACTCTGGTCCTGGCTCGCGACCCCCTCAGCCGCCTTTTCGGCAAGCGCTCGCTCACTCGCATCCGAGAGAATGCTCGCGTTCTGCGCCAGACCAACCACATCCAGAATCAGGGCCACCTTGCCATCGCCCATGATCGTCGCGCCGGCAAAGATTTTGAGCGCCCTCAACTGTTTGCTCAGGGGTTTGACCACGATTTCCTCCGAGTCATTGATCTCGTCCACGACCAGCCCAAAGGGATGGTCGTTCGCCTGGAGCACGACGATATTCGTTGCTTCGTCCTGTTCGGCCTGGTTCGCGGTCTTTTTCGCGAGCTTGAGTTCTTCATTGAGGTAAATCAGGGGTAGCAGTCGCCCGCGCATGCGATAAGACCGGAACGCCGTGAACCGACTCGATATCGGTTCGCACGCGATCGGCCTCCAAGCGAACCAGTTCCTGGATGTTGACCTGGGGGATGGCGAACCGTTTTCCATTGCTCTGAATGATCACCGCCCGGACGATCGCCAGCGTCAGGGGAATTTTGATCCTGATGGTCGTGCCTTTTCCGAGGTAACTCTGAAGATCCACCGTGCCGTTGACGCGGTCGATGTTGGTTTTAACTACGTCCATTCCCACGCCGCGGCCGGAAAGATTGGTCACCTTTTCCGCGGTGGAAAATCCCGGGAGAAAAACGAGATTGAGCAGTTCTCCTTCGCTCATGCGCGCAGCTTGCTGGGCGGTGATCACGCCGCGCTCGATGGCCTTGTTCTTTACACGGGCCGTATCGATTCCGGCGCCGTCGTCGGAAATTTCGACCAGGACCTGTCCACCCTCGTGACACGCCCGCAGCTTGAGGCGCCCCTCGGGTCGCTTTCCGCGAGCGACGCGCAGGTCGGGCGTTTCAATTCCGTGGTCCACCGAATTCCGAACGATATGAGTCAGCGGATCCTTGATGGCCTCGAGAAGGCTCCTGTCGAGTTCCGTTTCCTTTCCTTCCATCTCGATCAGAACTTGTTTGCCGCTAGCGGTTGCCACATCGCGGACTACGCGTGGGAACTTATCAAAGACGTTGCTGATCGGCTGCATGCGCGTTCGCATGACTTCCTCTTGCAGTTCGCTCGTCAGCAAATTAAGTTGTTGCGCTGGACTGACCAGATTGGGATCGGATTGGCGCGCGGAAAACTGCATGATTTGATTTCGCGTCAGCACCAGCTCTCCCACCAGGTTCATGAGCCGGTCCAGGAGGTGGACGTCAACACGGATTGTTTCCGCCGGCGCGCTCCTGGAGCGGGAATCGTCTGTCGGGTGTTGCCCCGCCGGAGTTTCTCCCGAAGCCGCAGCCGATGGGGCGGGCGGCTCGGGCCGGACGGGAGGTGCCTGTTCCGGTTGCTTTGGAACGGGAGGAGGCTGGACGGATTTTGCAGAGTTCTCTTTTAGACTATCGCTTTGCTTTTTCTTAGAGGGCTCCTTTGTTAAAGACGTCTCGGCGGCTGCCTCGGGAGGTGGTCCCTTGCCCTGGTTTTGCAGTTTATTCAAAGTTTCGATGAGTTCCGGGTAGGTTTCAATCCCGTCCGGCTCGGTGGTTTGTATTTCTCCGAGCATGGCCCGAATGGCGTCCACCATCGCCAGCAGACCGCTCGTAAATTCCGGCGTCAGGGAAAGTTTTCCGTCACGGAGGCGGGAGAGAAGGCTTTCTCCCACGTGAGCGACTTTCTCAAGTTTGCTGAATCCCAGGAAACCGCAACTTCCTTTAATCGTATGGATGGTCCGGAAGATGCTTGACAGAAGTTCCTGCGAAGACGGATCGGTTTCAAGTTTGACCAGTTCGCTGTCGAGCCGGTCCAGGTTCTCAATGCTTTCGACCAGGAATTCCTTGATCAGGTCGTCCATTGCACCACCCTATTTGCGATCGTTCATCTTGGACGGATGAAAATAGCGGCATGGCGCGATTGGACACTCGCGGCGAGTGATCCGATTTTTCCCGTCGGCCTTCCAATTGACACAAGCTCGCACAAGATACACGCAGTTAATCGTCCAATGGGTGAGTTCGCTTTAGTGAGAGTTTCATTGCGAACCAATTCAAATCGCGAGGCATGCTGCTTCCTGCGCCGATTACTCCTAATCCCGCCTCAAGTATGGAGTTAGGCGCGGTTTCGGAAGATGAGAAGGCAAAATCGCCGCAATGTGCTGTCTCTACTCGAAGATTTCCAGACGGAAGGCTTTGTCAGTGAAAGGTTGTTCTCCTTAAACGGAGACCTTTAGTTCCTTAGAGACGTCTAACAATCGGAGAATAGAAAACACCAACCATTCCTGGCGAACGCGAACCTGTACGAATTTGGAAGGACCTACAATCATTTCTGCTTGGATCGTTCGAGGAACACTTCCCGCGCCGCCTGAATTCCGTTGATGGCTGCCGGAAAACCCGCGTACAACGCCATCTGCATGATGACCTCGACGACTTCCTGTTCGGAGCATCCCACGTTCAGCGCGCCGTCAATATGCGCGCGGAGCTGCGGCCCCGCAGTGCCCAGCGCCGTGAGCGCGGCGACCGTAGCGATCTCGCGGGATTGCAGGCTCAACCCAGGCCGGCAATGAATATCCCCGAAGCCGAATTCCATGACGTACGTTCCGAGATCGGGGGCGATCCCTTCGAGCGACGCCAGAAATGTCTTGGCTCGCTCTCCATACATTTCCACGAATTTCGCCAACCCGCGTTCGTACCGAGCCGAATGGCTCATCGTTGTCTTCTCCTCGACCGCATCCGGCGATCACTCGCCCGCCACGACGGATTGCATTCACACAAATCAGTTTCTGCAGAGGTCTCACATGATCGTACAGATTCTCGGTGGAATCCAGAGGTACAAAATAGCTGGAAAATTCTGTGGGTAGAAAACAAATACCAAATAGCCCTATTGGTGGAACAGGGGCCTTCTCAGTCTCCCGTCGGCCGACTGAAATCCTCCCGCGCGACGGCATAGAGAGCCAGTTCGACTCGGCTGGAGACGCCGAGCTTGTCATAGATCGCGCTCAGATAGTTTCGAATCGTGTGCTCAGTCAGGACGAGCTTTTGGCTAATCTCCCGTGTACTTAACCCATCAGCTAGCAGATGGACCACTTCCGATTCCCGCGGAGTCAGCCGGGTCATCCCGCCGCCGGGTTTGATGAGACGCAACGGCTTGAGCTGGGTGAGGAACTCCAGGATGAAGGCCAAATTTCGCGTGTCGGCCCAAATCTGGCCTTCGTGCACGGTTCGAATGCATTTTGACAGCAACTTTATGGAGTGCAGCCTGCAAAAAACGCCCTTGGCGCCGCCCCGGAAGGCATCCACGACCAGGTCCCGCTCGGAGTCCGGAATTAACATGATGGCCGTGGTCTTGGGAGAAAGCATCTGCAGATATTGCAGGACGTGGTAACCCTTCAACCGTCCATCTTGGAGGTGCGCATTGATCAGGGCGATGTCCGGCTGGTTTTTTTCCAGTTCCCGAATCGCCTCGTCGGAACTATTGGAAACAGCGACCACGACGATGTCGTTGCGCCCGCGCATGAGTCCATCCGCGATCAGGTGCGCGCTCATGCGGTCCGCATCCGCGATGAGGACACTGATGGCTTGCGCTGAGAGGCTGTAACAACTGACCCATTCGGTACCCCACCGGGAGAGATCCGAGAGGCGCAGACTATACGAAATCACCGCAGGAATGCAAGCTATTTTATGCGCGCTTGTCATTATTCGTGCCAACCGTATTTGATGCTCTCCCGGCCGTTATGGAGGCTGCGGCGGCATGCCGGCCGGGCGATTCCGTGCCGCCAGGAAGGTACATTTGTCATGTATCGTGACAAGCAAAATGTCATTCCAAGACTGCCGGGACGTCCTGCCTATTGTCCGTTTCTCTGGAAATGCCTATCGTGCGCCTCACATTGTCAATGAACCTTTAGGCGGGCTTCAGGGAGGAATTCTTGAGCCGTGATATGAGGGAGTCGATGGAAATGAGAAAAGAAATTCGATATCGACTGGATGCACCCGCGGTATTTTCCTGGGAAGGCGCGGGTCACAAGCGCTTTCAAGGAGAAGGGATCACGCGCGACGTTAGCATTCAAGGCGCATTCATACTGACGGCGACAATGCCCCCGCCCGATTGCCCGATTCAGTTGGACCTCCTCCTCCCCTCACTTACGGGAGTGAAGTTCATGATGCGCATTACGGGAAGAGCCCGAGTCATTCGCGTGGAGCACCCATCCACAAACATTTGGATCCGCGGTTTTGCCGTCGTGACCGATGATCTGAATCAATGGGGCTTGATGCCAATGCAGGCCGAACCTGAAGTGGCCCTCGTCGGAGCAGGCAGAGCGCACTGAAAGCAAACGCGAATCAGGGCGATCCGGCAACGCAACTATCCCAACTATCTGGGGTCAAAGCCTCCTGTAAGTCAGATGGCAGAGCTATACGCAATTGGTGGAAATGGAAATGGAAACTCAGAGCTCGACTCGCACACCAAACTGGTACGCCCTTTTTACGCGCCATCAGCACGAGAAATCCGTCGCCTTCGCGCTTTCGAATAAAAGTCACGACGTCTATCTTCCCCTCTATCGTAGCGTCCGCCGGTGGCAGGACCGCGCCAAGACGCTCTGGCTTCCGTTGTTCCCGTGCTACGTGTTTATCCGCGAGGGAATGGACCGTCAGCTCCAAATACTCACCACCCCGGGTGTAATCCGCATCGTGAAATGGGGCGGGCGTCCGGCGATTGTGCCGAAGAGTCAATTGAATGCGGTCCGGCAGATCGTCGAAATTTGCCCCAGCGTGGAGACTCACCCATATCTTCAGTCCGGCGATCGTGTAAGGGTCAAAACCGGGCCTTTGATGGGGCTAGAAGGGATTTTGGCCCGCAAAAAGGGAGTGACCCGGCTGGTTGTTTCCATGGAAATGCTGGGACGGTCCGCTGCGGTGGAGATCGATCTATTGAATGTGGAGAGAATTGGGCCAATTCCGGCGCCAAAGCAATCCCCTCGGATTTCGGCCTCCGCCTAAGTGTGACTCATTTCGAAGGGCAAGTTCGCGCGATCCAATGGACATTTCCCTATTTCAATTCATTGTTACCGCGACGGTGAATTCACCGAACCACTTCGCAAATTCCAACGTCCGCGCCATCGCATGTTCCGCCCAGCGTTGCCGAAGGCAGACCCCCATGGAAAAAATGACCACCAACTCTCGTAATCTTGATCTGCTTCGTTCTTTCGCTGTATTGCTCGTCGTGGGCTTCCATTTGGCGAAGTTCTTCAACTGGCAAACTGAAACGCTGCGAGTCACGGATTTCGGGATGCTCGGCGTGATGCTCTTTTTTGTGCACACCACGCTGGTGCTCATGTTCTCTTTGGAGCGGCAGAGCGCGGGCTCAAGCGCATCTCTGTTCGTCCCCTTCATGATCCGGCGTTGCTTCCGCATCTACCCGCTCGCAATCCTTCTCGTCACATTCACCTTTCTGTTCCACATTCCGTCGGACCTGCAATTTGGCAGATTCAATATGCTCCATCAGTCGGCAGGGAACTTTCTCGCGAACCTTCTGCTCATTCAAAATGTGACGCGACAGAAGGCGAACCCGGGCATTCTGTGGAGCCTGCCGCTGGAACTTCAGATGTATCTGGTCCTGCCCGCCTTATTCCTGTTCGCTTCGCGCATGAAATCGTGGTGGGCAATGATCGCATTCTGGTGGTCCGCGGTCGCGCTATGGTTTGCGGCGGGACTCTCTGCGGGCGTGCTGCCCCTGAGCGAGGGAGGCATCCGGTCGCCTGCAGAAGCGCTCCTGAAATTCACGCGTTTCGCGCCGTGTTTCCTTCCGGGGATAGTGGCTTACAAACTTTGGCGCCGGCCCAGATTCTTGCCGGCCCCGTCTTGGCCTGTATTCCTGGTGGTTTGTTGCGTGGCATTTCTGTGGCTGTCCGGAAGTCAGCCGATCGAGACGGGATGGTTCATCTGTTTCGCGATCGGTCTGGGAGTGTGCTTCTTTCGGGAGATGCGGGAAAATCCGTTGACGCGCGTGACCCAACGAATCGCCCGATATTCCTACGGAATTTATTTGTTCCACTATTTCGCGATTTGGATCGGCTTTGCGGTTTGCCGAAGCTTGAACGTCGGCCTGCAAATCGTGATTTTTGGCGGCGTGCTCATGTCCCTCTCTGTTTTGCTCTACCACACAGTGGAAGCGACCTTGATCGCGACCGGCGTCAAGGTTTCGCAAAAACTCATGCACGGTTCCTTCGCTCGTGGAGTCGACGGCCACTCTGCGAAACCCGCGGCGCAAATCTTTCCAGACTTGAGCAGGTCATCGTGAGAAGAAACCAATTTCACGGAACAGTTTTTGTAGTGCAGGCAATTTTGGGTCTGGCGTTTTTCCTCATTGCAGCATCTACACTGGCGCAAGCTTTGCCAAATGACAACGGCCAGTCCTCGCTCAAGGCGCAAACCGCGGCGGAGATCAATCAGCGCCTGCAACAGGCGAACGAAAAGCTTGCCGGAACAACAACCGAATCCGAAACCAGCGACTCCCGCATTGGCCCGGACGATTTGCTGAATATCTCCGTTTTTGAAGCGCCGGAAATGAACAGCACGGTGCGCGTTTCGGCGCGTGGCGAGATTTCCCTTCAATTATTGGGCGCGGTGCATGCTGCCGGTCTGACACCGAAAGAACTCGAATCCGTTCTGCAAGCGCATCTGCGCCGCACCTATATGAAAGACCCTCACGTCGGCGTGTTCGTTCAAGAATTGCAAAGCCACTCCATCTCCGTCGTGGGCGCCGTGAAAATGCCGGGCGTATTCCAGATTCGCGGAACGAAGACGGTGATCGAGGTTCTTTCCATGGCCCAGGGCCTCGCGGACGATGCGGGCGATACGGTGCTCATCCAGCACGGCGCTGAATACACCCAGCCCGGCAGTTCCAATGGCTCACAACCGACGGCGCAGGAAAAGAACGGCGCAATCGAGGAGATCAACCTCAAGAAATTGCTGGACTCTGCCGATTCCGCCTTGAACGTGCCGGTCCGTCCCGGGGACATCGTCAAAGTTCCCCGCGCCGGAATCGTGTACGTGGTGGGGGAAGTCCAGAAACCGGGCGGGTTTGTCTTGCAGAACAACGAAAACATTTCCGTGCTCCAGGCCCTCGCGCTTGCCGAGGGCCCGACGCACACTTCGGCGATCAGCAGGGCTCGAATTATTCGCACGGACCCGGCCTCGGGAAAACGGACCGAAATCCCAATGAATCTCGGCAGGATTTTTTCCGGTAAAGCCCCAGACACGTTCCTGCAGCCAAAAGACATCGTTTTTGTTCCAAACAGCGCGGCTAAAAGCATCCTCTACCGCGGCTCGGAAGCGGCCGTGCAGACCGCCGCGGGCGTCGCGATTTACAAGTGGTGAAGGCATGGCACCAGACGGCAACGAACAGAACAAGATGGAAGTGTTCACGGCGCGGGAAGTTCGTGCGGAACAACGCCGCGCGATGCAGGGAGCGATCCGCCCGGCGACGATGGAAAAGCCGCCCGACCTTGTGGCCTGGTGGAGAATCATCCGAAAGCGCCGATGGACGGTTCTGACCGCATTTTCCGTGCTGTTTGTTACCGTCCTGGTCGGATCCATCTACGAGAAGCCCGTGTATCAGGCCAAAGCGCTGATTGAGATTGATAAAGAAGATCCCAGCGTCGCCAATCCGCAAGAGCTATTTCAACTCGATGAAGTTTCCGACGCCTACCTGGAAACACAGTACAAGGTCCTGGCCAGCGATGATCTGGCGGAACGCGTCATCCATCAACTCGGCCTGGACAGGCAAGCCGAATTCCTCCCTTCCTCCCTCGCCTCGCCGTGGAGAGCGAGCGCGGCTCCAGTTTCTCCCTCCGTCCCCACTACCGACAGCGCGGCTGTGCCCGACCCGTTGGTCCAGGAAACCGTGCTCACCCACTTCCAGGACCGTTTGGACATCAGGCCGATCCGGCGTAGCCGCGCCGTCGAGCTTCGCTTCGATTCGCAGGACCCCGATTTGGCGGCGCGAGCCGTGAACGCGGTCGTCGAAAATTACATCCAGAAAAATTTCGAGGCGCGGTGGGGCGCCGCACAAAAAGCTTCCGGATGGCTTTCACAACAATTGCAGGACCTGAAAGCCAAGCTCGAAAAATCGCAAGACGATTTGCATAAATATGCCGCGGAGAACGGCCTTCTTTACCTTGTCACGGACAAGGGGCAAGAGGAGAGTATCGTCAACCAAAGCGTCCGCGAGATACAGGATGAGCTGACCAAGGCCGAGGCGGACCGCTTCGAGAAAGAGTCGATTTTCCGGCTCATTCAATCCGGCGATTACGCATCGCTTCCCGGCGTATTTGACAACAAATTGTTGCAGGATCTTACCGTCCGGCTTGCGGACCTTCAGCGGGAGCACGCGCAACTTGCCGCCACATTCACGGAAGACTATCCGAAGGTCAAGGAAACCCAGAGCCAGATCGCGGAAATTCAAAGTTCCCTGGAGAGGGAGCGCTGGCGCGCGGCGCAGAAAATCAGCAATGATTACTTCGCCGCGCTCCGGCGCGAAAAATTGGTGCGGCAGGCGTTCGCGGAAAGGCAGGCGGAAGCGAACCAGATTGCAGAAAAATCCGTGCAGTACGGAATCCTGAGCCAGGAGGTGGACACCAACAAGGGGTTGTACGAAGGATTGTTGGAGCGGCTCAAGGAAGCGGGCGTCACGGCGGGTCTGAAAGCCGGCAACATCCGGATCGTCGATCCTGCAACCGTTCCTTATAAACCGATCGCCCCAAATTATCCTCTCAATCTGGGGCTGGCGGCATTTCTTGGTTTGGGGCTCGGGGTCTCGATGGCCTTCCTCAAGGAACATCTAGACCAGACCATTCGGTATAGCGAAGACGTATTTCACTTTTTGGGTGTTCCGGTGCTGGGCTTTATCCCCACGTTTGGCGCCCTGAACGGAAGGAAGCAGAAAGGTATCGCACGCGCGGATAGGGACCTCATCTTTGGCTTGGCCGGTTCGGGAACCGCGCAAGGCGGCGGACTGATTGAAGATCATTCCCGGCATGATCTGGGAATTCATAAAGGGTCCGCCTTTTCGGAGGCTTTTCGCGAGCTTCGAACTTCGGTGATTCTCTCCGCTTCCGGGCGCTTCGCGAATTCCATATTGGTGACCAGCGCGCAGCCCGGTGAAGGGAAAAACCACGGTCGCCGTGAACCTTGCATTTTCCCTGGCGCAGCTCGGCAAGCCGGTTCTTCTGGTCGATGCGGATATGCGCCGTCCCAGCGTTCAGAAGTATTTTCCAGAAAACGGCTCACAGCTGAGCAGCTATCTGGCGGGCCAGGGCGCGTGGCAACAAATGGTGTTTCCCACGGCGATCAGCCGATTGCACGTTCTGCACTGCGGCCCTATCCCGGAAAATCCCTCCGAACTTCTTTCGTCGGACCGGATGCGGGCCCTGATTCAGGAATCGATGGCGACCTATCGCTTCGTCATCCTGGATTCGCCGCCTCTTCTGAACCGGGCAGACAGCCGCATTTTGGGAAGCATGGTCGGCGCAACGATCCTGGTCGTCAAAGGCGGAGAGACGCCGCGCCAGGTCGTTCAATATGCAGAGTCACAAGCGCGCTCCGTGGGAACCAATCTTATCGGGGTCGTTCTGAACAACCGCGACTCCTCGTTGAATGATTACTCGTATTACGCCTGCGCTCGTCCAAATGAAGAAGCGGGCGCGGCATAATCCGCTCCCGTACGCGTGATATTTTCCAAAGCCAATTTCGGAACTTTTTCCACCAGCCTGGTCATCCAGGCCTGCGGCGCAGGGACCGGCATTCTCAGCGCTCGACTGCTGGGTCCTGTCGCTCGAGGCGAACTTGCCACGGTCATTTTGTGGCCCGTGATTTTGAGTAACCTGGGATTGATGGGCTGCAACTGGGTTCTTGCCCGGGAAGTTGCAAAGGATCCCGAACGCGAGTGCGATTGGGCAGCCGTTGGAGTGACAGTCGGACTGGTTACCGCCGTGTTGTACCTTCTGGGCGGGTATTTCCTGATTCCGCTGCTCCTTCCCGCGGACAGAAGCTATTTGCTTCCGGTGGCGCGGTTTTGCCTGTTGCTCATTCCGCTCGACATTTTCAATCAAGTCCTGCTGGCCGTCGAGCACGGCCGGATGCGCTGGCGCCGGTACAATCTTCTGCGACTCTCGTTCTCTGTTTTTTATCTCACTCTCATCGGTCTTATTGGTGTGACTCATAGAAATCAGGTGCGTTGGTTCGTTTCGGCATTTCTCGCAAGCGAATTGCTGGCCCTCCTCTTGCGATTGTGGATTCAGAGAAAGTCATTGGCTGCCGGCAAATTGCGATTTGACGGATGCCGCCATTTGTTGCGAGCCGGGACGCCTTATTTTGGAGCAACCATCAGCAACCTGATTTCGCTGCAACTCGACACCATCCTGGTCGTGAGTCTGCTCAACACGGAGGCCGCTGGAATTTATGCCGTCGCCGCGGCCTTTGCCAACGGACAGTCTTCGCTCGGCGATGCTTTGGGGATCACTTCTTTCGCCGTTCTTTCGAATGAAAGGAATACAGAGAGCCAGGAAAAGATCATCACCGGAACGTTTCGCCAATCCGCTTTGGTATCTTGCGGGGTAGGGCTGGTCCTGGCTGGCCTGATCCCGTTCCTCGTCGTGCCGCTGTTTGGATTCGAATTCTCTCGCGCCATTCGGCCGGCCGTGGTTTTGACCCTGGCAGCGTCCCTGACGGCCTCAGCCAACATTCTGAATCAAGGACTACGAGGTCTGGGACGTCCCCACTCGGGCTTGATCAGCCAGTTGGTTGGAATCGGCGTCATGGCCCTTGCGGCGCTGTTTTTCCTGCGGCGGTTCGGGCTCATGGGAATGGCCATCGCCGTTTGGATGAGCGGTTGCGCGCAGTTGCTCGTGTTGGTTGCCGCCGCGGCGAAATGGTTAAGAATCTCGCCGCTCCAATTTTGGCCGTTTGGAGCGGGAAACGTCCGGTTGTTTTTCCAGCAGTTGGCGGATTTGCGATTGCGATACTCGCGGTCTCCCGCGTAAGTCTTGTTTGGAATTCAAGATGAGCCGAACCCTCGGATACATCACTCCTGTCCGCGCATTTTCCAGCGCGGGGGAAATTTACATGCAAGCGGCGTCCGGGCGGGTCGCCGAAGCGCTTGCCAAGCATTTTGAAAAAGTCTGCGTTTGCGCCAGAGTCGTGCATGGCCCTCCTCCCGCGCCGTTCGATGCCCCATTGAATGCGCCGAATCTCGAACTCATTGCGCAACCTTTCTGGGGCACGACCGCCGGATCGCTGATCCATCTATTTGGAATCGCGCGCGCCTACATGCGAACCTGCCGGCGAGCGGATGTTCTATTCGTCCGGGGAGGATGTCCTTACACGGCGGTGCTGTATTTTTGCGCGGCAATATTTCGCAAACCGATTTGCCATTGGGTCGTTAGTGATCCCGTCACGCTGCTGCGAACACACAACAGGAGAGGGTCCGTTGTGGATACCTTCGCATTGCTTTATGCGCTACAAGATCGACTGTTCACGCGTCTTGGGCGGTGGGTCACGAACGGAACGTTGATTTGCAACGGCCGCGAAGTAGCCCGCGCACATGCTTCTCCAAGAACGGTCGAAATCGTCTCGAGCACGATTCGGGACAGTGAGTTTTTTTCTCGCACCGATACCTGCCAGGGCCCAGTCGTGCGAATCCTTTTTGTCGGCTTCCTCCGTCCGGAGAAGGGAATCGAGTACCTGCTGGACGCCGTCTCCCAGCTCCAGGCGGATGTGCCGTGGGAACTGGAGATTGTCGGGCCGCGCCAATTTCCGGACTACTGCAAGAAACTGGACGACATCGCCGCCGCGCTAGGAATTCGCGAGCGCATTCGCTGGGAGGGGTACGTGCCGAACGGCAAGCCGTTATTCGATCGCATGCATGCCGCGGATCTATTCGTTCTACCCACGCTTTCCGAGGGAACGCCGCATGTTTTGGTGGAAGCTCGAGCCAACGGCCTGCCGTGTATTTCCACCACGGTCGGAGGCGTGCCGACAACGGTTACGGACGGATACGATGCGCTGCTCGTCCCTCCCAAAAATGCGCGGGCTTTGGCGCGCGCCATGGAGCGCGTGATCGGCGACGGCGAATTGCGCCGCGCGATGATTTGCAATGGCTTGCTGGCGGCTCGCAAGCAAACGCTGGATCGATTTATTGCCGTCGTGCTCAGAGAACTGAATACGAATGCGCCTGCGGAGAGAGCAGCGGTTCCGCAGGAGTAGGAGCGGCGCAATGCGAGTGGTCCAATATCTCTGGTTCCATTTCATCAGTGCTGCCACAAGCTGGTTGCCCGATCTGCGGCTTGTCCTTCGGCTGCGCGGATTCTTGTTGCGGCCTTCATTCAAAAGCTGCGGGGGAAATCTTCAGGTCTCGCGGCATGTAACCATCAACTTTACGAATCGTTTGAAAATAGGCAGCGATGTCTTCCTCGCCACGGGTTGCTGGTTGCACGCCCGGGGAGGAATCGTCCTGGAGGACGAAGTGCAACTCGGACCGTACTCCATTTTGGTCAGCGGAGACCACACGAAACTCGATGGATCCTTCCGGTTTGGTCCGAGCAATGTTGCGCCGATTCGCATTTGCCAAGGGTCGTGGATCGCCGCCCACGCGACGGTCACGAAGGGCGTGGTCATCGGACGCGGCGCTGTTCTCGCGGCCAATTCCGTGGCCACGCACGATGTTCCGCCGTACACGATGGCGGGCGGCGTTCCCGCGCGCGTCATTCCTAAAAATTCGCGGATCGAAATGGTCAGGTAAGCGCATGTGCTGAGAACCGCGGCATAAAAAGCAATCATCATGTATCCCACCCCCACACTTTGGTTTGAAATAGGCGTCGCGATTCTGCTTGTGCCCGTGTTTCTCTGGACGAAGCCCGAGTACAGCCTTTTCTTGTACGCGTTCTCGCTCGGATTTCCCGACTTCGCCTATCCTCTCGGCACTACGATCAACATTCGCCTGGATGACGTACTCATCGTGCTCTTTCTGGCGCGCACCATTTGTGGGCGCCGGCTCCGCTTTCTCGAAGGCAGAAAAGCATATTCATCTGGCAAGGGATTTTCCTTGTTGCCTGCTTATTGTCGATCGCTGTGGAAACGGCGCAGGGAAGCCCGCCCGGAGGCTATGACGCAGCCAGAATGGCTGGATGCGCTGTCATCATCCTTGTCCTCCCTCTTATCGTTCAATCGGAAAGACGGCTTCGATTTTTTCTTGCCGGCCTGATGTGCGGCGGCGTGGCCCTGGTGATTCAAGTTCACCAGCATCTAGGCGAGAACTCATCCAATGATTTTGCGAATTTTGAGCAATTGAAGAGCGCCGCCACATTCGGTACCTGGAATCCGAATACGATCGGCCAGGCCGCGTTGTTGCTTGTCTTCGCGGCCGGATTGGGTGGAATCATTTTTTCAAAAACACTGACGAACAGAATTCTCTGGCCGTGTCTCGCCACGGGATTCGCGCTCATGCCCGCGCTGGTGTTTGTGCGCGGCACAAGCATAAGTATTGCCGCGGGGTTCCTCCTGTTTCTTTGCATGGTGCGCCGCTGGAAGTGGGTCCTGGTCTTTGGTGCGGTGTGCCTGTCCGCCATCCTGTATCTGCATTCGCGGGACCCTCGGCTAACGGAAGATGCCACCGCTGTGAATCTCTCAACAGGAGAAGGTTTCAGTCACAGGTTTGACCGGTGGGGCATGGCATTTCAGGCTATTCAAAAGGACCCTCTTGTCGGCCATGGATTTGGGCAGGAATTGAACTATTTGACTCTGATCGGAAGCGAAGGGCGCGCGCACAATACCTATTTGACGGTCTGGCTTGAAATGGGTTTGGGCGGTCTGCTTCTGTTTCCTTGCTGCCGTATTCCAATTTATCCGCGCCGGATTTTTTCTATACGGAAATCCACGATTTCAATCCCAAGGAGCGTTGCTCTTGGCGCTGATCTTTGCCATGGGTCTCGATAGTCTCGGTTTGGCCACTCTCTATTGGGAGAAGCTGCCGACCATTGCGCTGTCCCTCGCTATCGCGGTCGTTGGCATGTGCGAGAGGAATGGTCTGGAATTTGGTGTAAGTGAAAATCGCATCCCGGCATGCGACCCAATCGCGCAACATTTGTAGTCTCATCTCATATCCCCGAACGATTTCATCTTGTGATTTCAGATCCGCATGCGGGAAAGGAATTGCCCATGCCGGAAAGCCAATCGATTCATGTCTCGGTGGTTGTCCCTTGCCGGAATGAAATTCGGCACATCCGCGCGTTTCTCGATTCGGTTCTTCGCCAGAAACTTGGCCGGATCGAAATGGAAGTCCTGATCGCCGATGGCATGAGCGAGGATGGGACGCGGCTGGTTCTCGACGAATTCGAAAGGAAGTTTGCGGCGGTTCGCGTCCTCGACAATCCCGAAAAAATCGCTTCCACGGCGCTGAATCGAGGGATCCGTGAAGCCCGGGGAGAGATCATCATCCGCATGGACGCCCACGCGACCTATGCCGCCGACTACGTGCGTTCTTGCGTCGAAGTGCTCCATGAAACCAATGCCGAGAATGTGGGTGGCCCGGCATTGACGCGCGCGGACGGGTATATTGCGCAGGCCATTGCGTTAGGCTTCCACACGCCTTTTGCCACCGGCGGCGCCAAGTTTCGCGATCCGCGATACGCAGGCCCGGCGGATACTGTGGTGTACGGTTGCTGGCGCAAATCTACACTGGAACGCATCGGCCTGTTTGACGAAAAAATGGTCCGAGGCCAGGACTACGAATTGAACGCGCGGCTTCTTTCCAGTGGTGGAACCGTGTGGCAGTCTCCCAAAATCACATTCTGGTATAGGCCCAGAGCCAGCCTTTCAGGGCTGTTTCGGCAATACTTTCAATACGGGTTCTGGAAAGTTGCTGTGGTTCGCAAGCATGGCCGGCTCGCATCCTGGCGAAATTTCGTGCCGGGTTCCTGCTTGCTCGCCGGAGCCATTTTGCTGCTTTGTGCCGCGGCAGCGAATTTCGGCGGAGTAACCTGGTGGCGAGACATGTTCCTTGCCGACTGGTTTACGTTGGCCGGGTTGTATTTCATCGCATCTTTCGCTACGGCTTTTTCTGTCGCGAAGCGGAAAGGGTGGGGCTACTTACCCAGCTTGCCCATTGTTTTTGCCGTCTATCATTTGTCCTACGCGCTCGGTTTTGTTCTGGCCCTGTTGTATCGTCCCACGACCCTGGACGGCCCAAATCCCATTCGGAAAGTCCTTACGGCCATCACAAGATAATTTTTAATCCCCGTTCACTAGCGCCGGTATCGCCATAAAAAACGGCGACCGGTTGGAGGATATTCCCGTGGCCCAGCGTGAATATCAGCAACCCACTTGTTTGCCCCGACACCGAAATATCCTGGATCGGGTCCTGCGGAGATTGTTTGACACACTTTGCGTAACGGCAGGGCTTGCCTGTTTGGTCCCTCTGTTCGTCTGCAATTGCCTTGGCGATTAAGCTCGATGATGGCGGCCCCGTTTTATATTCTCAGTACCGCGTTGGCAAGGGTCTTCGGAAATTTCGTCTCCTCAAATTCAGGAGCATGTTCACCGGCTGCGCGGAAGGCAGTTTTCTGACGGCGCCCGGGGACGCGCGGGTCACGCGAGTCGGCCGCTTTCTGCGGAGATATAAATTGGATGAGCTGCCGCAGCTCGTGAATGTCTTGAAGGGCGAGATGCAGCTCGTGGGCGTGCGGCCTCAGGTGGAAAAATTTGTCGATATTTTTCCCGACGAATATGGAGAGTTGTTGCAAAGGCCGCCCGGAATTACGGACCTGGCATCTCTCAGCTTCCGCCATGAAGAATTGTTGTTTCTCGAAAATTCCATCGAGGAGCACTACATTGCAAAAATCTTGCCGATCAAATTGGAAATCGCGCTGAAATATTCGAGGACCCGCACATTTTTTTCGGATCTAGAAATCCTTTTCCGAACGGTACTGGGTTTCGAGTCTCCGTCCACGGCATGGGAAAACACCAGGTTTGAGACGTCCGCGCCATCGCTTTCCAAGTCTATTCCCAGAAATTCTCCCTAAGCCCTCCACGTCAGGGCAATGGAATCTGATCCATTCCATCAAAACGATGAATTGGACAAAATTCCAGGCCTCCCCTAATCTCACACATGAGCAGATAGCAATCCTGACCACCCCGGGGCCGAATGAACACCCACATTCGGCCCTCCTCCCTCCAAAGTTTCAAAGTTTCCGCGACCTCTAAGTTCCTTCCTTTCTTATCTTTCAATAATTCAAAAGCTGGCTATGCATTGCGTCTCCCTAATTCAATAATCACAGTCACGAATTTTTCATCCAAAGGCGGGTGCCGACCTGCGATAATTGGATTGTCGGCTTCCGCTCGTTGGCTTCAGAGCACGGTGGTTACCAGGAAGAAGGGAATCATGCTGAGAGGTAAAATCTCCATCCCTCCCACGGCGAAGTGTCCCGGTTGCGGCGCGGTTCACGCACGGGCTGCGCTGGTAGCGAACTTCTACATCTGCACGGGATGCAATCATTACATGTCCATGCCTTCGCACGCGCGAATCGCCTTGCTCGCCGATGAAGGGACATTTCGTGAACTGGACCGCGAGCTGGTGTCCGTCGATCCGCTCGGGTTTGCAGACCACAAATCCTATCGCGTTCGTTTGCAGGAGGCTCGCCGGGAGACAGGAGTCCGCGAGGCCGTCACCGCTGGATTTTGCCGAATCGGAGGACACCAGGCGGTGCTGGTGGTTTTCGATTTCGCGTTTTTGGGCGGCACGATGGGTTCCGTCGTGGGAGAAAAAATCGCTCATGCCTTTGAGGAGGCCACGCAGCGCCGAATTCCGCTCGTCAGCGTGGCGGCCAGCGGCGGCGCCCGCGTGCAGGAAGGCATGTTCTCGCTGATGCAAATGGCCAAAGTTGCAGCCGCCGCTTCCGTGCACGACCGTCAGGAACTTGCGTTCATATCCATTCTGACAGACCCGACATTTGGCGGCGTTACGGCCAGCTTCGCCTCGCTCGGCGACATTCTGATCGCCGAGCCTGGCGCACAAATCGGATTTGTGGGGCCTCGAGTCATCGAACAAACAACAGGCGTCGCGCCGCCGAAGGATTCGCACCGCGCCGACACGTTGCTCAAGGCGGGGCTAATCGATCTCGTGATCGGGCGGAAGGATTTGACCGCGGTCACCGCTTATCTCATCGGCCACCTGAAGCGAAACAAAGCGATGGAGCCGGGGAGCAAGGATTTGGCGCCGGCAGTGAAATCCAAACATATTACGGCCTGGCAAAAAGTAAGTCTCGCGCGGCACTCGGGCCGTCCCACCGCAAAGTATTACATCGCACACATGGCATCGCGCTTCCTGGAACTCCACGGGGACCGGTGGAGCGGCGACGATCCCGCCATCATCGGCGGCATCGCCGAACTAAATGGCGACACCGTGATCATGATTGGCCAGGAACGCGGCGCCACTCCCGAGGAAAAGGCTGCATCGCACGACGGCAAAGCGTACTCCGAGGGCTACCGCAAATCGCTGCGCCTGATGAGGCTGGCTTCCAAGTTTAAGATTCCCGTCATTACTCTTGTCGATTGCCCGAACGCCCAGGCGAACTACGAATCCGAACATCGCGGCATCGCCTTTGCTCTTGCGCGTAATCTCGCGACCATGGCCAACTTGCCCACGCCCATCGTCTCCGCGATTATCGGCGAAGGCGGAAGCGGCGGCGCACTGGCCTCTGGGCGTTGCCGACAGCGTTTTGATGCTCGAGAACGCGATTTATTCCGTAATTTCTCCCGAGGGCGCAGCCGCGATTCTTTATCGCGATGCCGGAAAAGCAGAGGCGGTTTCGGACGTTCTAAAACTCACGGCGCAAGACCTCCATGCCCTCGGCATCATCGATACCGTGGTGCCGGAGTCCGAGGGTGGGGCGCATCTCGATCCAGCCGCGGCGGCGGAAACGCTCAAGCACCACTTGCTTGCCGCCCTCCGCCCGCTTACCGAAGTTCCCATGCGCCAGCTTCTGGATAATCGTTACAAAAAATATCGTCACATCGGCCAGGAAGGTAAGTACTGGAGGGAGCGTGTTCGCAGCGGCTTCAGCGATGTGTTCGGTCTTCTTGCCTACGCCGTATCCAAAATGGAGAAATCCAACCGGAAACCCAAGTCTGCCGACGGCGCACCGCGGCACAGACCGGAAAAGGGCAGGCCTCCAGCCTCAGCAGGCGCGAAGCGGGCGGAGCGCGAATAGACGTCATTCGTGGATTGGTATTCTAGCCGGTGCGAGGAAAGCAGTTTATTTTTGTCATTCCGAGCGAAGCGAGGAATCTCTCTTTGATTGAACCCAGGGAAAAGAGAGATTCCTCGGCGCGCAGCGCGCCTCGGAATGACAAAAGTTTGAGTGTTTCCGCATCTCGTCAAGCCGAATCCGGCGGAAATGTTGAGGGACATCCGGAATGAAAGCCCTCGTTAAGAGCCGCGCCGAGCGGGGCCTCTGGCTCGAAAATGTTCCCGAGCCCGAACCCGGCATCAACGACGTCAAGATTCGCGTGCTCTCCACGGGAATTTGCGGGACCGACCTGCACATCTACGACTGGAACGATTGGGCGCGCGCCACCATTCACGTGCCGCTCGTCATCGGGCATGAATTCTGCGGAGAGATTGTCGAAGTCGGATCCAACGTGGCGGACCTGCATCCCGGCGATCTGGTCAGCGGGGAAGGGCACGTCGTGTGCGGGCGCTGCCGAAATTGTCTCGCCGGGCGGCGTCACCTTTGCGCGTACACGCAAGGCGTGGGAGTAAACCGCGCGGGCGCGTTCGCCGAATACGTGGTCCTGCCGATGATGAACGTATGGAAGCACACGCGCCCCATTGCGCGCGAGATCGCCGCGATTTTCGATCCCTTCGGAAATGCGGTTCACACCGCGCTTTCGTTTCCCGTGCTCGGCGAGGATGTGCTCGTGACTGGCGCCGGCCCGATCGGCATCATGGCCGCGGTGGTCGCGCGATTTTCCGGCGCGCGCCATGTGGTCATCACCGATGTGAATCCGAATCGCCTCAAACTTGCGGAAAAGGCGGGTATCCCGATTACTGTGGATTCGCGAACCACGCGCCTGAAAGAGGTGCAGAAACGCCTTGAGATGCGGGAAGGATTCGATGTTGGCCTGGAGATGTCGGGCTCGCCGGAGGCATTTCGCGAAATGCTGGAAAATATGTGCCACGGCGGCAAAATCGCCATGCTGGGAATCCCGTCCACCGAAGTCGCCATCGACTGGAGCCGCGTCATCTTCAACATGCTAACGATCAAGGGCATCTACGGCCGCGAAATGTTCGAGACCTGGTACAAGATGACGGTCATGATCGAATCCGGCCTGGATATTTCTCCGATCATAACGCACCGCTTTTCCTGGCGCGATTATGAGAAGGGCTTCGAGGCCATGCGTACCGGAGAGGCGGGGAAGGTCATCCTGGATTGGACGGATGCGAAATGAACGTCACCTCATCGGATAGGCGCTAGCTGCCATATTAAAAAAATGGAATTCATCCTCCAGGCCGTCCTTGATCTTTCTTGATTTCACATCGCAATAATGCGATAATCAGGCATTGGTAAGCGGCGCACGAGGAAATTTGGACGTCGGATTTGCCATCGAGTATGTGGAGCTTCCGAACGGGCGCATGCCGGCACGGGACTTCGTGGATTTACTGGATCAAAAAGCCGCCGCCCGGATCGATGCTTTTCTAGATCGCCTTCGCATTTATGGCAATCGGATGCAGGGAAAGTTCGTAAAGAAACTTACGAATGACATTTTTGAATTGAGAGTCAAGCAATTCGACAGGATTTTTCGGGTTCTGTTTTTCTATCAGCCGGGAAGGATGATCGTGATCACTTCGGGCTTTCAGAAGAAGACGGAACAGACCCCGACAGGCGAAATTGCCAGAGCAGAGCAACTGAGGAAGCTTTGGATGAAATACCGGAACCGGTACGCGGATTCGCAGAAAGAAAAGGAAGCGATCTTGAAGGAGTTGGGCCTATGAAACGCGACCAGCATGATGAGATAGTCAGCCGGCGCTCCCGAAAGAGCGCGGCCTACCGGAAGGCCTTTTCCCGGACCGTACAGCAGATTGATTTGGCTCTACTCGTTCGCGAAATGCGCCAAGATTCTGAAATGACACAGACGGAGCTTGCCAAGAAAATTGGCACGACGCAATCCGTGATTGCGCGCCTGGAAGATGCGGAATACACCGGTCATTCTCTCCTGATACTTGAGCGCATTGCGGCCGTTTGTGGCGTCAACCTGAAGCTTCATGCTCAAAAGAAGCCGAATTTCGACCGGGAGGTCGCCCTGGTGTAAAGTATGGAGAGGCTCCCAGCAGTTTAGCCACGTAGCTCTATTGGAAGAGACCGATTGCTTTGAATCTCTAGTATAATATTCGGGTACGATTGTGGGCAGGACTTGGGGATGGGACTGCCCGGTCAATTCATGATTTGGGTCTGGGTTATTTTTGTAGCCCGGTGGAACAATGGAGGGGCATCCAACCCATTCCATTCGGGTGGATAGCCTAAGCCATTTTGAACGGATACTTTTATGATGAAAACAGGCGCGCAAATTCTCTGGGAATGTCTGGAACAACAGGGCGTTACCACTGTATTCGGCTATCCCGGCGGCGCGATCCTGCCCGCCTATGACGCGCTGAAGTACAGCAATATCCATCATGTACTCGTCCGCCACGAGCAGGGCGCGGCGCACATGGCCGACGGCTACGCGCGCGCCTCGGGGCGCGTCGGTGTGGCTGTCGCCACGTCCGGTCCGGGCGCCACGAATATGGTGACCGGGATTGCCACGGCCATGCTCGATTCCTCTCCCATCGTTTGCATTACGGGCCAGGTGGGAAGCAAGCTGATTGGGTCGGACGCGTTTCAGGAGACGGACATTACCGGCGTCACGCTTGCCCGTTACAAAACACAATTACCTCGTCACACACGCCAGCGAAGTCGCGCAGACGATCAGCGAGGCTTTTTATGTCGCCAGGTCCGGCCGTCCCGGGCCGGTTCTCGTGGACATCACCAAGGACGCGCAACAGTCCACCTGCGAATTCGACGGCAAGCCTGTTGTCCCGCAGCTCCCTGGATACCGTCCTGATTTGTCGCCGACTTCCGAGGAATACAAACAGGCGCTGGAGCTGATCCACAATTCCAAGCGGCCGGTGATTCTGGCGGGGCACGGCATCATCTTGTCCGGCGCGATGGAGGAAGTGCGGACGTTCGCCGAAAAAGCAAATATTCCAGTGGGCCTTACGCTACTCGGCCTCGGCGGCTTCCCCGCGTCTCATCCGCTCAGTCTCGGGATGATGGGCATGCACGGCGAAGCCTGGCTGAATACGACGATCCAGGAAGCCGATTTGCTGATCGCCTTCGGCATGCGTTTCGACGACCGCGTCACGGGCAATCTGAAAACGTACGCGCCGAACGCGAAGAAGATCCACATCGAAATCGATCGCGCCGAAGTCAACAAGAACGTGAAGGTGGACGTCGCGCTCGTCGGCGATTTGAAAGGTGTCCTGCGCGAATTGTTGCCGAACTTGAAAACGCAGGACCGCCACGAGTGGCTCGCCTACATCGACCGGCTCAAGGGCGACGTCGCCGTGCGCGACATTCAGGGCCTGCCCGACAACGGCCACCTCTACGCCGCGCACGTAATCAACGATCTGTGGCATGAAACGCGCGACAGGGACACGATCGTCGTCACCGACGTGGGCCAGCACCAGATGTGGGAAGCCCAGTATTACAAGCACGAGAAGCCGCGCTCGCTGATTACGTCCGGCGGACTCGGGACCATGGGATTCGCCCTGCCCGCCGCGATCGGCGTGAAGGCCGCTCGCCCCGAAGCCGATGTGTGGGTGGTGGTGGGCGACGGCGGCTTCCAGATGACGATGTGCGAGCTCGCGACGATGGTCCAGGAAAAGTTGAAGGTCAACATCGCCATCATCAACAACGGCTACCTGGGGATGATCCGACAGTGGCAGGAATTTTTCTACGAACGCAACTACGAAGCATCACCGATCCTCAGCCCCAATTTCGTGAAACTCGCGGACGCATTTGGGATTCGTTCGGTGGCCGTGACGCAGCGCTCGCAGGTCGTGCCGACGGTCGAAATGGCGCACAAGCACAAGGGACCGGTCCTGATCGACTTCCAGGTGGAGCAGGAAGATTCGGTCTATCCGATGGTTGCCGCGGGCGCGGCGCTGCACGAAATGATTCGCCGCCCGAATCCGATTGTCGAGACGGCGACGGACGCGTGAGAAACATATGCTAAACACATTTGTGGTGCATGTTGAAAATAAGCCGGGCGTGCTGACGCGCGTGGCCTCGCTGTTCCGCCGCCGCGCGTTCAACATCGATTCGCTCACCGTGGGCCGCACGGAAAAGCCGGAAGTTTCGCGCATGACGATCGTGGTGGATGCGGACCGCGACCAGGCGCTGCGAGTCGAAGCCAATCTCTACAAGCTTGTGAACGTCCTGCTCGTGGAGAACATCACGGGGAAACCTTCGATTTGCCGCGACCTGGCCATCATCAAGGTTTCCGCGCCGCACAATGAACGTTCCCATATCCTTGAGGTCGTCAATGTATTCCGCGCGCGCGTCGTCGATTTCGACACCGACTCGCTGACGATCGAGATGACCGGCAGCGAGGAAAAGATCGACCGCCTGCTCAAAGTGCTGCGCCCCTACGGCATCCTGGAAATGGTGCGAACCGGCGTCGTGGCGATGCGCCGTGGGACAAAACTGCAGCAAGAAGCAGCCGCCGCGGCGGCTGCCGCCTCCGGCAACGGCGCGGCAACGGTCGCTTCCGACGACAGCGTTTCTTATTCCGTCTGATCACCAGAGATGGTAATAGCCGTCCCGCCGAGTGATATCGACCGGAATGCCGAAGAGGCGCGAGATTTCCTCCGGATTCAGCAGATCCTTTTTCTTGCCGTCCGCCTGAATTTTTCCGTTCCTCATTAAGACGACGCGGTCGATTTCCGGAATGACGTCGGAAAGATGGTGCGTCACGAGAACGATGCCGATTCCGGATTGCGCGAGTTCGCGCATGGTTTGCCGCAATCCGTGCTGCGCGAAAACATCCAGACTGTTGCTCGGTTCGTCGAACAAGAGCGTCTGCGGATCGTGGACGAGCGCGCGCGCAATCAGGATGCGCTTGGCTTCGCCCGAAGACATTTCCGCGACGGGCCGGTCGGCGAGATGCGGCACTCCGATTCGCTCCAGCACGGCGTCGGCGCGTTTGCGTTGCGAGGGCTCGACGGTTTGATGGTCAAAAATGCGCGTGCTGCTGAAAAAGCCCGAGAGAACCACTTCCCGGCCGCTCGTTTCTCCTGTGACGTCCTGCATCAGATCATTCGAGACGATGCCCAGGACCGAGCGCAACTCGAAGACGTTCCAGCGCGACTGGCCCAGAATCGTCATGGAGGAGCCTTCGCGGATCACGGGGTAACACTCGCGCGTGATGGTCTTGATCAGCGTCGACTTCCCGCAGCCGTTCGGTCCCAGAATCGCGACGTGTTCGCCGGCCTTGATCCGCAGGCTGAAGTCGTCCAGCGCGACGTTATCGCCTCGAATGACCCGCACATTTTTCAAATCCACCAGAGCAGGTTCCATGAAGTCTCCAAAGCCCTCCATGATATCCAAAACGCCGCCCTCTCACACACAAGATTCGGCATCCAAACGGTTGGGCCTTCGCGAAAAATCGATGTGCGATCCCGTGGCGCCGGCGCCACCAGGTGCCAAACAGTTTTTCATCCGAACTCAGGAAATCAGGTGAGTTGAATGGTTGTCGCCATATGCGAGTAAAATAAAAACGAGGCGGGTTCAAGGATGTGAGGGGATTCGCAAATGAAGGTTGCTTCCGTACTGGCTACGACTAGTCTCGCAATTGTGGTTATTTGTTTGCCTCCCGCTCGCGGCCAGCAGAAAGACCCTGCCCAATCCCTTTTTGGATCCGCGAACCGCGAGCGCGCGGCGCGCGGGCTTGCACCCTTAAAATGGAGCGCCACGTTGGCCACAGCAGCGCGACAGCATGCGCTCCGCATGGCGGCGCAGAATACGCTTTCGCACCAGCTTCCCGGCGAGCCAGGGATGGCCGAGCGCGCTGCGCAAGCCGGCGCGCGCTTCAGTTCCCTCGCGGAAAATGTGGCCGAGGGACCGAGCGCGGAGAGCCTTCACCGGCAGTGGATGAATTCGCCGCCGCACCGCGCAAACCTGCTCGACCCACAACTCGATTCGGTGGGGATTGCGGTGGCCGAACGTAACGGCATCTTGTTCGCCGTGGAGGATTTTTCACTGGAGGCGGCGAAGCTGTCCGTGGATGAGCAAGAGGGAATCGTCAGCGCGAAACTTCGGTCGCGCGGGCTGCGGCTTTTGAACTATGCGAGCGACGCGCGCCGCTCCTGCGTGCTGGACAACGGCTATGCCGGAAGCCACGTCCCTTCCTTCGTCCTGCATTATGCGACGCCCGAGCTCGAAACGCTCCCCGACGTGCTCGAGCAGAGAATCCAAACCGGCAAATACCATTCCGCAGTTGTGGGCGCTTGTCCCAGCAACGCCAAGACCGGATTTTCTAACTATCGAATCGCGGTTCTGCTATTTGAATAGGGCGGAATCGGGCGGTCCGGGAATCCGCGCTCAATCCGGCTTCTTGCCGGAGTCGGAATCCTCCGTCGTGCCGACTTTCTGGGACCAGGCGCAAACTGCAGTTGTTTCCGCGGGAGAAACGTAAGCGTCCTTGTGCATAAGGCGGTAATCGGCCGGCGGCATGTCTCCTTCGCGGACCAGTTTGCAGATAAGCCCTAAATGTTCCTTCCCCTCTTGCTCATTAATCTGCGCTTCCCAATTCTGAAAATTGACGTGGCCTCTTGCTGCGTTCACGTCGTGGGCGACGTACCAGGAAACCGGAGCGACGAAGCTGTACCACGGCCATATCGTCGCACTGGAATGGCAGTCGTAGCAGGACCGTTTCAGAACCGTTTGAACTTCCGGGGGCACGTCCACGTGCGCTTCGAGACTGCGCGAAGGGACCACGGGAGGGTTCGTCCGGCTCGGCTGAATGATTTGAATGAGGATCAAAAACGCGATCGAACCAAGAACAATCCATTTTGCCGGAACACGTCTCATAGAAAAGTTTCTCCCAAAGTTTTTGAAATCAAATTTGCCCGTATGAATTACCGGCACATGTTCGGCATGTTGGCCATGGGATGGCAGGTCCCGGGTCCGCGCTCATCCGTGAACTGCGTGAACGTAAAATTAAACAACTCCGGTTTGGCATCCGGCTCCATGCCAGGCAGATGCAGAAGCAGGGTCAGGGTCACGGGAAATTTTACTCCATTGCCCAAGCTTGCCTCCAGCGTTTCCTTTTTCTTTCCCGGCGAGAGATCGATTTTGGGGGCGTCGTCGGATTCTCCAATTTGCACTGTTCCGCTGGCCTGCCTGGTTTCCTCTACCTTTAAGTGCTTCGTGTGGTCGTCATAGAGGTACACAAGGAATGTACCCGGAGGGACGAGAATCCCTTCCAATGGATCCGTCCTATCCACTTCAACTCGACGCGGCATGGAATTCTCTGAAACACGATTGGAGCTGGCCAGCGAAAAGGAAGCTATTGCTTTTCCAAATGCAGACGATTTGTCTTGTCGCTACCACATTCCTGATTGCTAAGAGAAAAAGTATGAATTGGACCGCGAGGTTAACAAAACATAAACTTCCGGCGCTGGTCAGGGCCTGACGTTCACCGGCCTACCAGCGGAAAAGGAGTCGTCTATTCCATGAATAAGACTTATGGGGTGTGTTTAGGTCTATTGGCATTAGGGTTGGTAGGATTTGGGGCTCCAGCCAGCCGTGCAGCAAGTCGTTTGGCAGCAGATGAATCCGCAGGAGGGAGCGAAACGGCCACAACGAGCACTACGAATTCATCGGCCTCTGCCAGCACGTCAGGCCCTGCAGACTTGCGTCAGCCCACCGACGCGACTAAGTCGGAGTTGGCTGATTTGGATAAATCGGCTGCTTCCGCGGCCGACGGGCCACAGGACCAAGGCAGCCCGGCACCAGCGGCTCAGGCTCCGGCGGCGGCGCCAGCGGCGGCCGCACCGATGCCTCTGCCAACCCCGTCGATGGCAGGGCCGCTCGCAACGGGGATCCCGCATGAGCTTCCCGCGGGTCCGTTTGGAAAAATTGAAATAACCGGCATTCTGAGCGGTATCGGTCTGTTCAACAATAATCCCGTTGTCCACGGCGACGAGGGGCACGTCGACATCAGCAACGCGCAGATCTTCATTCAAAAGACCACCGGGTGGTTTCAGTTCTACCTGCAAGGTGGCGCTTACAATGTACCGATACTCGGAGTGCAGTTCGCGAAGACCGGCCCAACGACCACTGGGCTGTTCGGCCCGTTCCCCGTGGGCTACGCAAAGTTGGTGAAAGGCAATTTCAACATCGAGATCGGGGCATTGCCGACGCTGGTCGGGGACGAGTACACGTTCACCTTCGAGAACATGAACATCGAGCGCGGCCTTCTCTGGAATCAGGAGCAGGCCGTCAGCCGCGGCATTCAGCTCAATGAAACGTACAAGAAGCTCACGCTGGCGTTCAGCTGGAACGATAATTTTTACTCGGACCGCTACACAACGCTGTCGGGGTCCCTGGCCTATGCGGTGAATGCCGCGAATACGATCAGTTTTGTTGGCGCAGGAAACGCCGGAAACACCTACGTGAGGATCGGCCCCGCCAACTCCTTCGGCGTGACGCCCGCATATCAGAACAACGAGCAGGTCTATAACCTGATTTACACCTATACGAAAGGGCCGCTGATCATCAGTCCGTACTACCAGTACACGGTCGTAAAATCGGATGACAGCGTGTACACCACCCCCGGCGCACACACCAACGGCGGGGCGGTCCTTGTCAATTACGCGTTCAAGCACGGGTTCTCGCTGGCCGCGCGGCCGGAGTACATCAAGTCGAGCGGAAGCGTCGCAACGCGCGAAGCCAACTTACTGACGTACGGTTCCGGAACCGGCGCGTTTGCATTCACCGTGACCCCGACCTGGGTGAAGGACGCCTTCTTCCTTCGGGGGGACCTCGCGGTCGTTCACCTGACGAACTTCGTCACCGGGGACGCGGGGTTTGGAATCGGCCTGCCCGGAGTCCCCCTGACCGGATCCAACACCAACCAGTTCCGGGGAGCGATCGAAGCTGGCTTCATGTTCTGATTGGGCGAACCACCGGAAGCGGGAGAGGCGCGCAGGGGAGGCGGCTCTCCCGCCAACGGTTGTTGTGGTCTTGGTCTTGCGTAAGAAGAATAGAATTACTACATCCCGCATCGGCGCGAGAATTCCAGCAAGGAAATGATTTTGCAAATCATCGTCACTCTCAGGCGGAGGTGTTTTTGGTCGCACAGGCTTCAGCCAGTGTGGGGGTCGCCGCAAAATCCACGGGTTGAACCCCGCGCTAGGGTTGACCCGGAGGATTCATCCAGTGGAATTAACGGGTAGAATGGCCCTATAGTGTAGGGCGCTGCCAAGACGCAGCAAGGAATCGAATCTGCGGTTCGACTCTGAGGACAAGAAGATGATGACGAAGCTTGAAGCGATCGTTCAGCCGTCCAGGTTTGAAGCGGTGAAAGAGGTTTTGACGGAACTGGGCATCGGAGGCATGACCATCTCCGATGTGCGCGGGCACGGCCGGCAAAAGGGGCACACGGAAGTCTATCGCGGGCGAGAGTACACGGTGGATCTCCTCCCAAAGATCAAAATTGAAATCGTCATCCCGGACAACCTGGTGGACGCCGCGATCGACGCGATTCTGCAAAGCGCGTCGACTGGTAAAATCGGCGATGGAAAGATATTTGTTTCCAAGGTGGATCAGGCCATTCGGATACGGAACCAGGAGCGTGGAGTTTCCGCGCTGTAGTCCCGGTGATTGTCCAACTACCCGGAATCGGAAATTTTAAATCGGAAGTGTTTTTGTATTCCGCAGATTCTTCTTAGTTGGGCGGGCGGGGGCCTCGCAAGTCGGTTATGAAGCTCGAGAATCGCACATCCAGTTTGCAGGAACTGTACGCGGAAGAATCCGCGAGGATTCAGAAACGCTTTGAAGAGTCGGGCGACGGTAAAGCCGCTGTCCACGACCGTACCGCGCTGATCGATTCCGTGATCACCGAGCTGTGGAATGAAGTCACGGCGGCGAGCGGTCCGATCGAAGGGTTTTGCGTTGCCGCCATGGGCGGGTACGGGCGGCAGGGATTATTTCCGTATTCGGACATCGATCTCCTGTTTCTCTACGCAAGGGAAGGCAAAGAGGAATTTCTTAGCAAGAAGGCTATTGCTCCGCTGAGCCAGTCTCTCTGGGACCTGCATCTTCGCGTAAGCCCCACTACGCGGACGCTCGCGGAATGCGGGAAACTTTATCGCAACAACATCGAATTCAACATTTCGCTTCTGGATTGCCGTTACATTTGCGGCGATGAAAAACTCTACGAGCGTTTGCGAGCCCGCGTCCTTCCCGGGATGGTGATCCGCGAATCCGAAACCCTTATGCAGGAACTTACGGGCCTCGCCCGCGCGCGGCATCAGAAATACGGCCAAACGATTTTTCACCTGGAGCCCAACATCAAGGACGGCCCCGGCGGTCTCCGCGATTACCAAGTGGCCTGCTGGCTCTCGCAAATCGCGGAGATGAAGCGTTCCCGCGAATGGAAAGACCCCGCGCCCCTGCTGCCGCTCCCGCTTCGCGCCGATGCCGTGAACGCGATCGATTTCCTCGATGCCGTCCGGTGTTACCTCCACTATCGCCAGGGCCGCGACCTCAACGTGCTGACCTACGAGATGCAGTCGGAAGCGGCGGCGAAGGGCATCGGACTTCATGGAGGGCAGGCGGCGTCTCCCAATGACTGGATGCGGGCCTATTTTCGGCAGGCGCGCGCCATTTACCGGCTGACGGTCCTGTTTGACGAAGTCCCGCGGGCGAAGTCGATGTGGAAGCGCTTGCTGGGCGCCCGCCGGTCCCCGTTATCGACAGCGGATTTCAAAGTTGTGGACGGTCGAATTTCCTTGCGGCAATCCGATTCCGTGCAAGACCACAAGGTGATGTTCCGCCTGTTTGAGCTTGTCGCGCGGCACGATCTCAAGTTGACCGCCGAAACCGAAAACGCGGTCGAAGCCGCATTGCCGCGAATTCAGAAGTGGAATTCCACCAGTCCGGACTTGTGGGAGTACTTCCGCAAGATTCTGATCTTGCCATACGCTGCGTCTTCGCTGCGCGCGATGCACCGCGTCGGCCTCCTGGTTTTGCTCTTCAAGGAATTTCAGGCGATCGACTCCCTCGTGATCCGCGATTACTATCACCGCTACACGGTCGATGAGCATTCCCTTGTGACCATCGAAAATCTGCACAGCCTCGCGTCCCCAAAAGGCGATCTGGACCGCCGGTTCCGCGACATTCTTTCCTCGTTGGAGCACCCGGAACTGCTTTATTTATCGCTCCTGTTTCACGATGTCGGCAAGGGTATGCCCAACGAGAGCCACGTGGACGGCAGCTTGGAAGCGGTAACTGGCGTTTTCGAGCGCTTACGGTTCGATACTTTCGATAGGGAGACGGTAACATTCCTCATCGCCAATCATCTGCGCATGTCCGCCACGCTGCTGCGGCGTGACATTTTCGACCCGGAAGCGGTCCACGATTTTGCGAAGACGGTTGGGACCATCGAACATCTCAAGATGCTGACGCTTTTCACCTACGCGGACATCAAAGCGGTGAATCCGGAAGCCCTTACCACTTGGAAGGCGGAGATGTTGTGGCAACTTTACGCCGCCACGGAAAATTATCTGAATCGTTCGGTGGACGACCAGCGCATGTATCTCGCGGGAGAAGATGCCAACCAGCTCGAGCGCCTGATTCCAACGGGCGAAGATGCGGTGGAAGCGGACAGATTCAGGAATTTCCTCGATGGCTTTCCCCGGCGGTATTTGTTGACTCATTCGTCCACGGAAATTTCCGCTCATTACCGGATGTACCGGCGTCTCGGACATTCCGCTGCGGAAATCAGCATCACCAAGCGGGACCAATACTATGAGCTTGTCCTTGTCACCAAGGATCGTCCCTTTCTTTTTACGAAAGTGGTGGGGACGATTTCTTCGTGGGGCATGAATATTTTGAAGGCCGACGCCTGCGCCAATCGAAACGGCATTGTTCTGGACGCGCTGCGTTTTTCCGACCGGTTCCAAACGCTCGATCACAATCCGTCGGAAATCATCCGGCTGAAGCAGCAACTGATCGCCGCGATCTTGGGCGATCTGGAAGTCTCCGCCCTCATGAAAAGAAAATTTCAGCCTGAAAAACGGCCGCCCAAAGTCATCGTGGAAACGCGAATCCACATGGACAACGAGTGCTCCTCGCACAGCACTGTCGTCGAAATCGTGGCCCTCGACCGGCCCGGTCTTCTGTATGACATCAGCTCCACATTTGCCGAGCACAACTTCAATATCGAAGTCGGATTGATCGACACGGAGGGTGGAACCGCAACCGACGTTTTCTATGTCACGCAATCTGGCGCGAAACTAACCCCGGTCCGGCAGCACGAGTTGCAGGCCGAACTCCAGCAGCGCCTTTGAACCCGTCCTGTATCCAACGTTATGATTCTGTCGCAGGCAGGCCAGGATGCGAAATCAGAAGGGAGGCGGCTCCCGATGATCGCAAAGGTGAAGGACGGATACAAGGTGGTTTCGAGCAAGGGGAAAAATCTTGGCGGACCCTACAAAACTTTGAAAGAGGCCAAGAAGCGCCTGCGCCAAGTCGAGTTCTTCAAGCATCGCAAGGCAAAAAGATAACCAGCCGGGTGGAAGTCTCAGACCCTGTGGAAATCGTTAGGTTCCAATTCAAATTCGTGATATCGTGCAATTGCGTTTGTTGCTCTTGTGAAACCTTTAGATTCGATTTAAAGGGGCTGCGAGTTACAAACTCGTAGCCTTTTTTTGTTGTACGGCTGGAGGCGGTCGAGAAGCACCAAATAGCTCAAATCAGTGAAAAGGAAACACCGTGAAAGAACAAGGAACAGTAAAGTGGTTCAATGCCAGCAAGGGATTCGGGTTCATCCAGCGCCAGTCCGGCGAGGACATCTTCGTCCACTTCTCCGCGATCCAAGCGGAGGGGTACAAATCGTTGAACGAAGGCCAGGCGGTTGAGTTCGAAGTCACCTCCGGCCCCAAGGGCCTGCAGGCAGCGAACGTCACCAGCCTGTAAGAAATCGGGGCGAAACGGCGACCGCCGTTTCGCCCTATTTTTTTGCCTGTAGGTCTTCAGGAAGTTGCTTGCACACTGGACGAATCGGCCAGGTCTGTTTCAACTACAACCAATCACCGCTCACCAGTAACTCCTCAATTGCGTGGCCGCATGAAGAAGGGCCAATCGTGGAATCCAGGTGCTCAGTCCTAACGATTTTTGTAACCTGCTGAAATATAAAATATTATCGCGCAGCGAGGGGGTCGGGAACCATGGATGCCGGGCCTATGCGACGAGGTGTCCTGACGTGAGGCAACAGTCCTGCGGCTGACGCAGCCATTTTGCCAACAGCACCACGTTTCCGGTGATCGGCGATACGTGTATGTAATAGGTCTCGTAATTGCTTTCGATCTCGTAGAAATTCTCGCGGTGGGCATCACGTTGCGCCGGGATGCCAACTTCCAGCAATCGCCGAAGGTGTTCGACCGCGCCGGGTTCATATTTGCGGGGGTTTTCGACCCTCGCTCCTTCTTTGACTTGAATCATCCTGCCTCCAATCCCTTCCTGCACTATTGGACCACTCCGGACTCGGCTCACTCCATCTATAAGATGAGCGAATTTCCTAAACGCTCCTTGAACAACGCGTTAAATATCGGCAAATGTTTCCTGGAGCCGAACATGCACCGAATTGCCGGGGTCCAAACCTTTGCATGCCCGTCGGCATTGTGCATTCATTAGACGCTGTGGCGCGGCGCAAGAGAATTCCAAATTTCTGATCGTGTTCATTCGCAATCCCATGGGAACCACAGCCCATGAGAATGGACGATTTGCCAGCTCAAATAATCCGAATGTTTGATTCAGCCCTGTATAAGTGCGCTGAGATTGAGGAAAAGGCGTGTCGCCGCGACGACTCAATTCCTTAATATTTTCTTAATGAATTTTGCCAGGCATTGGAATGGACTCGAAAGTAGAGCGTTCCACGCCGTGCTAAATGGCGGCCCTGGGCGGTCAAGTGGCCGAATTCTGGTACCTTGCCTTTAGTCGTTACAACGGAGGCGATAAT
The DNA here is from genome assembly GCA_963832265.1 of uncultured Acidobacteriota bacterium. Classification (GTDB taxonomy): domain Bacteria; phylum Acidobacteriota; class Terriglobia; order Acidiferrales; family UBA7541; genus Palsa-360. Next base: position 185,987 of record CAWHTN010000009.1, on the reverse strand, counting down.
AAAGTATAATTCGATTGCGTGCAAAGTATTGACCTAATTGGTACTTGCGCGCACGATGCGTCATTGAGATATTCAAACCATGCCCAAAACCAAAACCGCACGGAAACGCACCAAGCTCGGGAAGGATCGGCGGCGGAAGCACAAACACTGGCAGGTCACAGTGTTTTACAAGGACGGGGAGCGGTTTGCTCGCGTGTATACGGACAGGGAAAAGGCCGCCAAGTTTGCCGAGCGGCAACGAAAGTCTCCTGTCGTAAAAACCGCGCGAGTATTGCAAGTCGGCTGATCCCACTGTCTTACAGGTTCTCAAAGGATGCCCGGGCGGGCAGGCCTGGCCTTACGGGTGTGTTCACAGGGCCATCGTTAATTTCCGTCCCGCTAGGATCTTGTCGCCAAAACGCTGGCATGTTAAAGTCTCGATGATTCGGGCGGCCGTAGTATAGGGGTAGTACGGGACCTTGCCAAGGTCCAGGCGTGGGTTCGAGTCCCATCGGCCGCTCCATTCCTTCTTAACTGGTCCTTACCGAATTTCCATGCTGGCATACTTGTGTGGCCCGATTGAATTCGCGCCGGATGGCGGCAAGTTGTGGCGCCGGAAACTTACGCCGTTCCTGCACAACGAACTGGGGCATCGCGTTTACGATCCCGCCGAAGACGAAAAGAAAAACCTCACCGACGAGGAAGCCGGGCACTTCCGGGACTGGAAGGAAACGGACGTCGAACGATTCCGCCGGGTGGTCCGCAAGATCATTCAATACGATCTCGATATCGTCGAGAATAAGGCCGACTACGTCATTTGTTCTTTGAGCGGCGACGGCGCGGCGCTCTCCTCGGGCGGAACCTCCGCGGAATTGACGCTTGCTCACCGCCGGGGCATTCCGGTCTATCTCGTGACGGACGCGCCTCTCGGAGAAATCAGCGGCTGGATGCTGGCATGCGCCGACCGCGTATTTGCGAACGTGGATGAGCTGAAGAAATTTCTACTCGATCGATACGGGAAGGAAAAGCAGGCGCCGCTCTGGCGCGTATAAGAATTACGAAACCGCGGATGGACACCGATTGAAGTAAACTTCGGACGAATTCGGTTTTCAATTGCCGATGATGTTTGCCGGAGTTGCGGCGCAATATGCTACTCTTCGGCAAGATAAACTTAGGAGACCAGGTCAAGTGGACATCGTAAAAGGGAACATGGGCTGGATCGAAGTGATCGTCGGCCCCATGTTTTCAGGCAAGAGTGAAGAGTTAATCCGGCGCTTGAAGCGCGCCGAGATCGCCCGGCAGCGCGTGCAGATCTTCAAACCGGTCATCGATCAGCGATACACTCAAACGGACATCGTTTCTCATTCCGGGTTCGAGCTGCCGTCGCAGGTCGTCCGGAACGCGGCCGAGGTCTTCGAAATGGTCCAGCCGCGGACCGAAGTGGTGGGGATCGATGAAGGCCAATTCCTCGGGGAAGGGCTCGTCGACACCTGCATGCGCATGGCCGATGCCGGCAAGCGGGTGATCGTCACCGGCCTGGACACCGATTACCTCGGGCGCCCCTTCGAGCCGATGCCGCGCCTGCTGGCGGTGGCCGAAGAAATCACCAAGCTGCTCGCCATCTGCGTGCAGTGCGGAAATCCCGCCGTGCATACGCAGCGGCTCGTTGCTTCAGAAGACCTAATCGTCGTCGGCGCCGCCGGAATGTACGAACCGCGCTGCCGGCGTTGCTTCGAGCCGCACTTGGCGCACGATCGAGTCGAAGCAAACAAGAATGCGTCGTCCGAAGCAGTTCCCCCTTCAGTACGCGCCGTCATAACGTCAGAGTAGATTTCGGCGTTTCTTGAGGATTGTTTTCTCTGTGCCCTCCGTGTTCTCTGTGTTAAAGATTTTTTCCGAATTGCATCACCGCACGCGCGCGCGAATTCCCTCCGCCAACCGCTGATATTCGTTGCACCCCAAAATGTCGATCGAGGGTCTGGGCCCCGGCGCTTCAGCCTGGATACATGCGCGCTCGATCCGGTTCAAAGATGCGCGCCACTCGTCCTCGTCGAAGCCCCCTTCCAGCTTCGCTCTCCTGAGCGCCGCGATTGCAGGCGCCACGGCAGACCAGTCGTGACATAGCATGGCCATATCAGTTCCCGCGCGGAGTGTTTGCACCGCGGCCTCTCCCGGCGCGTATCGCTTGGCGATGGCGCCCATGCCGAGATCGTCGGCGAGGATCACGCCGTCGAAACGCAAGCGGCGCCGCAAGACCCCGTCGAGCATCGTGCGCGAAAGTGAGGCGGGATTTTCAGGATCGATTTGAGGCAACAGGATGTGCGCAGTCATCACCATTGGCACACCCGCTGCCACCGCCGCGGCGAAGGGTACAAGCTCCACCGACTCCAACCGCTCCATCGTTCCCGCGAAAACCGGCAAGTCCAGGTGCGGATCCACCGCGGCATCGCCATGCCCCGGAAAATGCTTGGCGCAGGAAAGCACGCCCCCAGACCGCAATCCTCGATCAAACGCGGCGCCCATTCTGGCCACGAGATTCGGATCAGAGCCGAAGCTGCGATCCTTTGTCACCGGACTTTCTGAATTCACATGCAGGTCCAGCATCGGAGCGAAATTGAGATTGCATCCGACGGCGCGCAGCTCCATAGCCATCGCGCGGGCGACTAGCTCCACGGATTCGGCATTCCCCTTCTGTCCCAGTTCCGCCGCCGAAGGCCACGCCGTGAACGGTTCTCGAAGCGCAAAACGCGTCCCGCCTTCCTGATCGATTCCGATCAGCACCGGCCGTCCGGCGGCCTCACGGATTGCCAATGTGAGTTCCCGCAATCCCTGTGCGCTCGTGAAATTTCGCTTGTAAATAACCACTCCAGCAAGGCCGCGAGCGAGATATTCGGCGAGTTCGCCGGGAAGGGAATCGCCGTCAAAGCCCAGCATGAATCGTGCAAGTACGGAATCACGCGGCTCCGTTCTGGATTGGGTGACTGTGTTCATCTGGTATGATTCGCGCGGAACTCAAAATTCCGTGCGAAGCATGAGGCTAGCGGGGGGGAGGGAACAAGTCAAAGTGAGAATCGAATCGAGAGCGCCAACGCGGATTGACCTGGCCGGGGGAACGCTGGACATCTGGCCGCTGTACCTGTTTCACGAAGGGTCGCTGACCGTGAATTGCGCGATCACTCGGTACGCTTCATGCGTGATCGAAACCGCGCCGGAGCCCTCTCGCCGCATAGTTCTAGCCTCGCGTGACACAAAGCGTAAGGAGTCGTTCGCCTCATTCGACGCGTTGTGCCGCGCGCGCCGCTACAAGTTGCCATTGCTCGCGCACCTCGTGCGGGTCTTCCGCCCGGCGGGCGGGTTCACGTTGACCACGGATTCCGAAGCGCCTGCCGGGGCGGGAATCGGCGGCTCATCCGCCATGGCCGTGGCCATCTGCGCCGCCCTGGACCGGCTCACGCATGCTGGCTTGCGGCGGGAAGACTGGATCCACATCAGCCGCGACGTCGAGGCTATCGTCATCCGCGTGCCAACAGGGACGCAGGACCACTACCCTCCGGCGTTCGGTGGCGCAGCCGCGATTGTCCTCACCCCGGGCGGCGAACGGCGCGAAGCCCTCGGCTGCGATCTCGACGAACTCGAGCGCCGCCTCGTCCTGTGTTACACAGGAAAACCCCGGCAACATGGCATCAACAACTGGGAAGTGTTCAAGCGGCACATCGATGGCGACCGGCGCGTTTCGCAAAATCTTGAAAAAATTTCGATCGTCGCGCGAGCCGTGCGTGCCGCGCTCGAGCGAAGCGAATGGAACGAAGTGGGCCGCCTGATACGCGAAGAATGGGAATTCCGCCGCCGCAATCTGCATACGATTTCGACTCCGCTCATCGACAAGGTGATTTCTTCCGCGCGCCGTCAGGGCGCGCTTGCCGGAAAAGTCTGCGGCGCTGGTGGCGGCGGCTGCCTCACGCTCGTGATTGACCCTGACGCGCGCGCGGGCGTCGAAGCCGCTGTCGTCGCCACAGGCGCAAAGTTGTTGCCGTTGCGAATCGATCGCGGCGGAGTTGTCGTTCAAGCAGACGCCGACAGTCCTCCAAATCGTTGACGCACCCGCGGGCCACGTTTGGTGTTAAAATAGGCCGAGAAGGTACCGAATGGTCCGGCTGGCCTCCATGATGGCGACGGCGGCGCTCCTGTTGAGCGCGGATGCGTCCGGATTGCTTTGCACGCCCCCTCCCAGTCAGGTTGCAAATATCTCTCCCGACGAAAACTTGACTGCATTGCAAGGAACAGCTCAACGTGCCGATAAAGGGAAGCCTGCGCAAAACGATTCCCCCGACGATTCCGCCCAGTCAACAAAAGCCCAAGCGGGGCCTTTGCAACCCATGTCTCGCCTGTCGCTGGTTCGGTATGTGGATGGAGAAGTTGTGCGAGTCGTTCGAGCGATACCCGCGGGGAAAAAGGGATTCCATCTGAAAGCCGGCGTTCCTCTCAATGAGAATGCGCTCCGGATGGCGGTCGCCTCGGCCGGTTCCGCCATCAATCCGGGAGACCACGCGCAGATCACGAATCTGGATTTCAAGGAAAAGGAAATCATTATTGACATCAATGGCGGCGGCCGCGGGAAAACCAGGCTGCGCGACCGCATCCATTTGGAAGTTGGCGGTATCCCGACTGCGACAACTACGTCCGGCCACTCCCGTAAACACAAACGCGGGCGCCACGCTGTACCTGGATTTTGACAAGCCTTTGCCCGAAATGACGGCCGAGGAATTGGAGCAGTACCTTTCCGACGTGCTCGATTTCTCAAAGCGGCACTCCGCGGCAGTGCAGTGGGTGGAAAGTTTGCCTCCCGAGATTCAGAAAGCAATTCAAGACAAGCAACCCGTGGTGGGCATGGATCACGATATGGTGTTGGCGGCGATGGGCCGGCCGGATCGCAAAGTCCGCGAAAAAGGTTCCGACGGGAACGAAATTGAAGATTGGATCTATGGCACGCCTCCTGCCAAGACGATCTTCGTGAGTTTTGAAGGGGACAAGGTTACCGAGGTTCACCAATATCCACAGTAGTTCCCGGACCAATTGTATTTTCATCCCAATACGCGAGAAATTATTTTGAGCGCCCCATCCTCGTCACGGCGAGGATGGGGCGCCTCGGTTACCCGAGCCTGGTCCGTTCTGTTAATTCTGATCCTGACGGCGGCAATTTGCGCCGCGCAATCGACCGCCCAGGTTTTCGAAGCCCCGAATCCGCCGAACACCGCGAAGCAACAAGCTAAACATTACGTCGTGCTGGTTTCGCTCGACGGATTTCGTTTCGACTATGCAACGAAGTACGGCGCAAAAAATCTCCTGGCGATGGCGGCGCGAGGTGCGAGCGCACCGGATGGAATGATCCCGTCGTACCCGTCGGTGACGTTTCCGAATCACTACACGATCGTGACCGGCCTCTACCCGGATCATCACGGTATCGTCGGAAACACTTTCTACGATCCTGCGCGCAAAGAGACTTACACCCTCACCGATCCGAAAGCCACGGGCGACGGCAGCTGGTACGCTGGCACGCCGCTGTGGGTGCTGGCGGAGCAGCAGGGAATGCGCGCGGCTTGCTTTTACTGGCCCAGCTCCAATGCGGACATTCAGGGTAAACGACCGAGCTACTACCTTAATGTGTACGATGAAAAATTTCCCGGCGAGAAACGCGTCGACCAGGTGCTCGCGTGGCTCCAGCTTCCGCCGGAAAAAAGGCCCCATTTCATCACGCTTTACTTCGAGGATACCGATGAAGCCGGCCACACCTACGGTCCCGATGCGCCGGAAACAGCCGAGGCCGCCCGGCACCTCGACGAAATGATTGGAAAACTATCGCAAGGGATCGCCGCCTCGAGACTGCCGGTCGACCTAGTTGTTGTTGCCGATCACGGAATGGAAACTTTGCAGGGCAACTGGGTGATTCTCGATAAATGGGCTGATCTGTCGCAATTCGAAACTTTCGGTGGCCGGCTCTATCCAAAGTCGGAAGCGGATGCGGAGAAGGCTTACCAATCGCTCTTGGGCAAGAGTAACATGTTCAAAATATACCGGCGCGCCCAGGTGCCCGCTTATTTGCATTTTAATTCGAATCCGCGCGAAGGCGATCCGGTCGTCGTGCCGACGGGCCCGTATTCCATCGTGGCTCACGATCCCAATGCGAAAGGCGGCACCAGTATGCCGCCTCGAGGCGGTCACGGTTACGATCCGCGGCAGATGCCCAGCATGAAAGCGATTTTCTTTGCGGCCGGACCAGACATTCGCCCAGGCGTCACCGTGGCGTCCTTCGAAAACGTCGATGTGTACCCCTTCATCGCGAGGATTCTTGGTCTGCAAACGGGGCCAATCGACGGCAAGGTTGGTACGCTGCAAGGGATACTGAAATAGAGTTCTAAAAACGGATGAAGGTAATCACATTTTTGACACATCGCATGGACGAACTGGTTTGACTTTTCGTTGTGGCCACCCTAGCATCTTGAGATTGCATTCCGAGTGAAAGAAATTGATGGGACGGAATGATCTCGTCCAGGCCCCGATGTGAGGTCAACAGCGATCGCGGTAAATATCCACTGCATATGGCCGAAGATTTGAATGTTGTTGCAACTCTTTTTGTGCGTGCAACCGGGCCCTTGCAACTGATTGGGATGGAGCGGTGATTGCGCTATTCACTCTTCCGGAGGATTCATGCCGATTAAAGTGGGAATCAACGGTTTTGGCCGCATTGGACGGAATATCGTGCGCGCATCGCTGGGAAATTCAGCGATTGAATTCGTCGCGGTAAATGACATCACCGACTCGAAGACCCTCGCGCATTTGCTGAAATACGATTCCGTCCTCGGCAATCTCCACCAGAAGGTGACTCACACCGACGATTCCATTGCCGTGGACGGCAAGAGTTTCCGCGTGTTCAAGACGAAAGATCCCGGCGAAATCGATTGGCCGTCGGTCGGCGCGGACATTGTGATTGAGTCCACGGGCCTCTTCACGAATGCCTCCGACGCCGCCAAGCACAAGCGCGGCACGGTGAAAAAAGTCATCATCTCGGCGCCCGCGACGAACGAGGACCTGACCCTCGTGCTTGGCGTGAACGACAAATCCTACGACCCGGCCAAGCATCACATCATCTCGAACGCATCCTGCACCACCAATTGCCTCGCTCCCGTCGCGAAAGTGATTCAGGACACATTCGGGATTTCCTGCGGCACGATGACCACGATCCACTCCTACACGAACGACCAGAAGCTGCTCGACCTGCCGCACAAGGATTTGCGGCGCGCCCGCGCGGCGGCGCTTTCCATGATTCCCACTTCGACCGGGGCGGCCAAGGCGCTGCACCTGGTCATCCCGGCGCTGAAGGGGAAACTCGACGGCTATTCCATTCGCGTGCCTACGCCGAACGTCAGCGTTGTCGATCTGACGGTGTTCACGGAAAAGCCGGTGACGGTTAGTTCTGTGAACGCCGCGCTCAAGAGCGCGGCCGACGGCCCGATGAAGAACATCCTTGAATACACGGAGGAAGAACTGGTTTCCGCCGACTTCCGCGGGAATCCGCATTCCTCGATTGTGGATTCCGGCTATACCCGCGTTGTGGGAACGAATTGCGCCAAGGTTCTTGCGTGGTATGACAACGAGTGGGGATATTCCAGCCGTTGCCGCGATTTGATCACGCTTCTGGCGTCGAAGATGTAGGAGGAAGTGACTGGTGACCGGTGACTGGTGATTCGCGCGATTCCAGTGCCAAGAAAATGTTGCGATACGGCGAAGGTTTGTGGGTCGCGGCTTCAGCCGCGACACCCAACTTGGCAAAGTACGTGGGCTTTAGCCCCTGAAGTCCCTTGTGATCTCGCTGAACCGATGTTTCAGTCTCCTAATCCAATGCGACTTCCGACATAATTCATGAACAAACTATCCATTCGCGATCTGGAAATGAGCGGGAAACGCGTCTTCATGCGCGTGGATTTTAACGTTCCCCTGGATGGCGCGCGCGTTACCGACGATACGCGCATCCGCGAAACGCTGCCGACGATTGAGTTCGCCCGCAAGCGCGGCGCGCGGCTCGTCCTCGCTTCGCACTTGGGGCGGCCCAAGGGAAAGCCCGATCCAAAATACAGCATGAAGCCCGTGGCGGCGAAACTTGCGGAATTGCTTGGCGTGACCGTGGATTTTGCCGCGGACTGCATCGGCGCGGATGCCGAAGCCAAGAGCCGAGCTCTCGCGAATGGCGGCGTGCTCCTCCTCGAAAATGTGCGCTACCACGCGGAGGAAGAGGCCAACGACGAGAATTTCTCACGCCAGTTGGCAGCGCTATGTGACGGCTTGTTTGTGTGCGACGCCTTCGGTTCGGCCCATCGCGCCCACGCGTCCGTAGTGGGGATCACGCGCTTTGTGAAGCAGGCCGCGGCAGGGCTCCTCATGGAGCGCGAACTAGCCTATCTGGGGAAAGCGCTCTCGAATCCCGAACGCCCATTTGTGGCCGTGCTCGGCGGCGCAAAGGTATCCGACAAGATTGAAGTCGTGGAAAACCTGATGCGCGTGGCCGACGCGATGCTCATCGGCGGCGGCATGGCATACACATTTCTGAAATCGCAGGGGCTGCCCGTCGGGAATTCGCTTGTGGAGGCGGACAAAGTAGATCTGGCGCGAAAACTACTCGCCGAAGCGAAACAGCGAAATTTTCGCCTGCTGCTGCCGACCGACCATGTGCTGGGCGCCCTATTCAAGCCGGACACGGAAACGCAAACGACGAGCGTCACTTCCACGCCAGACGGTTGGATGGGGCTGGACATCGGGCCAGATACCATCGCGAAATATTCCGCGGAGCTGGCGCGCGCGAAAACAATTGTATGGAACGGCCCGATGGGCGTTTTCGAGATGCCGGCGTTCGCCAACGGCACGCTGGAAATCGCGCGCGCGGTCGCGGCGGCGACTGCCAGGGGCGCCACGTCCATCGTGGGCGGTGGAGATTCCGTGGCCGCGATTCACGCGGCCGGCCTCGCCGACAAAGTCTCCCACATCTCGACCGGCGGGGGCGCGTCGCTCGAATTTCTGGGCGGCAGAAAATTACCGGGCGTGGAAGCGCTCACCGATAAACCCTAAAACCATTTAACACTGAGAACTCAGAGGGCACAGAGAAAACCGAGAAGAGAAGGGGTGCGATGCGGCGACCGGTGATCGCGGGGAATTGGAAGATGTACAAGACGCAGGCGGAAGCGCGCGCGTATTTTTCGGCGCTCGCGCCGCTCGTGCAGGGCTGCGTGCATTGCGACATTATCGTCGCGCCGCCATTCACGGCTCTCGCGGCTGCGGTGGAATCCGTGAAGGGCACTCCGATTTCGATCGCCGCGCAAGATATGCACGGGGAGCCCGAGGGGGCGTTCACGGGTGAAGTATCCGCCGCGATGCTGGCCGAGGCGGGATGCCGCGCCGTCATCATCGCGCATTCCGAACGGCGGCAATTCTTCGGAGAGACCGATGAGAGCGCCAATAAAAAAGTCAAAGCGGCGCTCGGGGCGGGACTGACGCCAATTCTGTGCGTCGGCGAATTGCTCGCCGAGCGGGAAGGCGGCAAGACGGAGGAAGTGCTTGGGCGCCAGTTCACTGGCGGTGTGGCCGCGTTGACCGGTGCCGAGTTCTCGCGTATCATCCTTGCTTACGAGCCGGTTTGGGCGATCGGCACGGGCCGCACAGCGACGCCGGAAATGGCGGCCGAGGCGCACCGGTTCTTGCGAGCGCAGGCGGCGGCGAATTTTACTCCGGAACGCGCCGCGGGGTTGCGAATCCTCTACGGCGGCAGCGTCAAACCCGACAATATCAAGGGATTGATGGCTCAAGTGGAAATTGACGGAGCCCTGGTCGGCGGAGCAAGTCTAAATGCGGAGGCCTTTGCCTCCATTGTGAATTTCTGAAAGTAAGGGAAAAGAAATGCCAAAAGAAGTGAAATGGGCGATTTCGTTGGCGGTGGGATTGGGCCTGCTGGCGCTGGGCTGGAAAGTGTATTTTATGCTGGTCACATTGCACATCATCATCTGCGCACTTTTGATTGTCGTGATCATGCTGCAAAGTGGAGAGGCGGCGGACCTGGCGGGCGCCTTCGGCGGCGCGGGCAGCCAAACGGCGTTTGGCCCGCGCGGAGCGGCGACCTTTCTTTCCAAGGCGACAACCTGGTGCGCCATCATGTTCATGCTCACGTCCATGGCGTTGACCATGCACCAGAACTCGGCTGTAGGGTCAACCGGCAGTTCCGTGTTGCAACAATTCTCGAAGACGTCAAAGTCGGCGCCCGCGGTTCCTGCTCCGGCATCTCCGGCGTCAGCGCCCGCCCCTGCCCCGGCCATTCCCGCTCCGGCAGCCCCTGCGCCGTCGAAATAACCTACCCCGATCAGAATCCTGCGGCTAACTCGTTGCCGCGCAACACAATTTTTTTTCACCTTACCTCGTGCGGAGCTGCCAGACACGCCATTTTGAGAAGAGCGCTGCAAGTCCCGGCGGATTGAATCCCATGCCGCGGAATTCCAGGGAAGATCGAACAAAACCAAAATCATCGTCTGTTTTTGCGGAACCTGTTGATACAAAGGGATGCAGACTCTTACCTACGTAGCCCTCAAGAAGTAAAATTCTGTGCCAATTCTAGGTTGGAATTTCATGCGGCAGAGAGGATTCGAACCTCCACGGTATTGCTACCGCCAGCCCCTCAAGCTGGTGCGTCTGCCAGTTCCGCCACTGCCGCCTGCCGACATTCTCTCACGTTTAGACGCGCCTCGCCATGTCTTCGTGGCATCGTCTGCGGCGCGTGATTCCTCCAAGGCGTACGGGGCATCGAATCGTTGCGGTGTCTGGATGGATCGTGCGCGAAGTCATGATGAGGAAATTAGTTTTTTGGCAATCGCGTGAAAGACTGGCGGTGAAATCAAAAAGCGAAAATGTTCAAAATGGAACATCCCTTCCGCTTCTCTGTGATTAGAGTGATCTCTGTGAAGTGTTCTCCTGCACTCGAAGAAGCACCAGAAGTGTTTGGAAGAACATGGCCGCAGATGTTCTCGCACTGAGAAACAAGGAGAGGAAAACATGCTTGGAATAATCGCAGCAGTTCTGATTGTTCTTTGGTTGCTTGGATTTTTCGCATTTCACGTAACCACCAGTTTCATCCACATTGCTTTAGTGGTGGGGCTGATATTACTGGTGCTGCATTTCATGAGAGGCAGCACAGCAAGCGTGTAGAGCGCCGGCCAACCTCAGTTCCGGTGAAAGCGACTCTCCCGATGGCAGGTAGCTCAGGAGTCGGCTGGATCGGAACGAAGCGAGCCGTGGCAGCGAACACGTGCGGATTAGTTGCGTCCAAATTGGGGCCAGGCGCGTGCGTGCATTGATTGAGATCCAAGAAAATAATTACGCAATGTGCCCGCTTTGCAGCCAAAGGATTCCCATCTACGACGGCAGCGATGCGACCAATATCGCAATCTGTTCGTTTCTGTACAGAAATAGACTTTCCTGACGACTAATATCTTGGCTCGGATCATCCGCTCGACATCTGAAAAAGGAGGAAACAAATGGAACCCGTGAAAACCGACAAGTGTGCACACCCGATTTGCTCATGTACCGCAACAACAGGCAAATATTGCAGCGCGCAGTGTGAGGCAATGGAAAAGACGCCGGACATCGATTGCCTGTGCGAACACTCCGTATGCAAAGGGCACACGCACTAGAAATCGCATCATTCCCGTTTAAGATTCCGTCTCGATTTCATTAAAGGAGAAATATGGGAAAAATCAGATTGTACGTTGCCATGCTCGCGCTGCTTGGCGCGGGGACGCTCTACGGATGCTCTAAGACGGCCGCATCACCCGATGTTTCCGATGGCATTCGCAAATCGCTCGATCAGGCCGGCTTAAAAGATGTCTCTGTCAGTCAGGATCGTGACAAGGGCATCGTGACCCTGGGTGGGCAAGTGGCGAGCGACGGCGACAAGGCGCAAGCTGAGACGCTTGCAAAGTCCCTGGCGGGCGCGCAGGTTGTTGCGGATCAGATTGCCGTGATTCCTCCGGGTCTGGAAAAAGATGCAAAAGCGATCAATTCGGATTTGGACCAAGGCATTGAAAAGAATCTGGACGCGGCGCTGATTCAAAGTAATTTGCTGAAGACCGTAAAATACGAAGTGAAGAGCGGTGTCGTCACGCTAACAGGGGAAGTGAATTCGGAAAACAAGCGTGCCCGCGCTGAGAAGGTGGCGATCGCAGTGCCAAACGTTCAGCAAGTAGTGAATAATCTGCAGATCAAGGATCAGAAAGCCAGTTCATCGCAGTAGCAGCTTGCGAGCATGTGGCGTTGAGCAACAGCGCGGCCGCTGCGCGTGCGCGGCTCACACGGACTCGATAGGTCAATGGGAGCTGGCCGCTACTCGTAGAACTGTGGCGATTTTTTCAATTTCGCGTTGCCCTCGAAATCGTGCTGGATCCAAAGCTGCGCGCCCGTTTTCTTCAGGAAGGCGTCGACCGCGACTCGGCTTGCTCGAGTCTGCTCTTGGCTGAACTCGAATGTCGGGACGCGATCCAGCGTCTTCTCCGCCGGATAGTGGTAGAGATCGCCCGAGAGCACGACGCCGCCGGTCTTGGCCAGCTTCACGTACAAAACCTGGTGGCCCTGTGTGTGGCCGGGAGCGGCCTTGACGATGACGCTGCCGTCGCCGAAGACGTCATATTCATCGGTCTTGAGAATGATCGTCTTGCTTTTCTGCAACGCCGAAAACGTCGAGGGTTGCAGCGAGCCTGAGAATTTTCCGCCGAACATCGCGTCGCGTTCGACCTGCCGCACGAGCCATGTTGCGCTTGCGAACTGATTCGCGTTGGCCGTGTGATCGTAGTGGTAGTGCGAAAGAGCAAGGTAGTTGATGTCGGCAGGGGAGTAGCCGACTTCCGCGAGCTGCCCGCGAAGGGTCTTGTCCACGTCCGCATCTCGTTTCTGCCCGTCCGGAAGTGTCGACATGCTGCGTGATCATGCGGCCGGTTGGAGTCCAGGAATCGTCGGGAATTGCGCCGGTGTCCCAGATCAGATTTCCTTTGGGATGCGCGATCAGGAAACAGCCCATGGACATGTCCGTCGTAGTGACATCTTCCACTTTCAAATTAAAGCGGCCCATATCGGCGTTATGGAGAACGCCGCAATCGAACACGTACAGCCGGACCGAGTGCGGAGGCTGCGCCTTGTGCTGTGCGGATGGAGCGGTCTGCGCGCCGCCAATCGCTGGAAAAGAAAAAAGGACCGCCGCGGCCGCGGCAACCAGGAACAATCGAATCACATTTCGTCTCATAACCCGGAACCTCGCTCTCGTTAGCAGATAGCCGTTCTGGCCTGCGAATTGTGCGGCATTGTATACCGGCACGCCTCCAATTGGCAGTTCTCAACGGAGCAGTGGCCGCCGCTGGTTCTTGGAGGGTCAATCGCCTGCAACGTCTCGCATCAGAATGGCTCGAACTCGCGCAACGCGGGAATCACCTTTTCTCCAAACAGCCGGATCGAGCGCATCAGATCGGGCTCCGGCAAATCGGAAAAATTAAATTCACCCATAATGGTATTGAACATCCCCGCTTGAGCTGTCGCGCGAATTTTTTTCGCAACCGTTTCAGGCGAGCCGATAAATACCAGCTCATGCTTCATGAGGAAATCCGGATCGAATAGATTGGCCATCAGTTCGGCCGCGCCACCCTCGCCCCGTCCTATGAATTTCTGTGCGTGCGCGCGGACCCGGTCCTCGAATGTTTCCCCGGGCCGCGCTGCCGCCAGAAAGCCTTCATAGGCGCGGCTCGCGCGGAGAAGACCAATCTCAAGAGCCTTCTCGTCGGTTTCATCCACATAGATGATCGTGCAATAGGCGATTTTGGGTTTGTACGTCCAGCCGGCTTCCTTCCAGTCTTCCAGAAACTTGCGATAACGCGGCGCGGCATCGGATCGGGGATAAACCAGAAAATAGCCGGGATGGATGCCATTTTTCGCGCAGAACTCGAGCGTCTGCGGATCGCGGCTCATCATCCATATTGGCGGATGCGGCTTCTGGAATGGTTGCACGGAAAGGATCGCGTCATCGGTATGGTAGTTGTCGCCATGAAAAGAGAAAGGCTGCTTCTCGCCGTAAGCGGCGCGAAGATAATCCACAAATTCGAGCGTGGGGGACTTGCGAAACTCATAGTCGAGGCCAAACGGACGAAAATAATCCGGAGTGATTCCGGGAACGATCCCCAGCTCCATGCGCCCGCCGAGCATTTGATCGACAATCGCGATATCCTCCGCCAAACGCAACGGATGGTAGAGGGGCACGACGTAGCCCATCGGCCCGAGGCGAATACTTCGTGTCCGCGCCCCTGCTCCCACCGTGTATAGACTCGGCGAAGACATCCAGCTCTCGTCTGGACGGAAGTGATGCTCAACGCAAAAACCATAATCGAAGCCGAGATCGTCGCATAATTGAAGTTCGCGCCACAGTTGCTCATAACGCTCGTGCGGCGTCATTCCCGGCTTGTTCCAGACATGCGCGAAATGGGCGAACTTCACGTCCGATCTCCTGGACCTGTCGCAGGGCCGGGACGCTCTGTCCTTACCGAAAATCGAACAGTCGGATCGTTTCCCACGCGGATCTCGCTTCTTAGGATGGAGTACAGCTTTTGTTTTGCTCCCGCGTTCTTCAACGACGGGGCAGGCTCCAAAAATCCTACAAACTTCATTCCCGCCTTCTCGGCCAGCCGTTGAGAACTAAAATTGTCCAGGTCGACTCGGGCCTGGATTCGCGTGAGCCCGATCTCCGCGAATCCGAATGCGAAGAGCGACATCAGCGCCTCGGTGGCCAGCCCCCGGCTTCGATACGGCGGAGCGATGTAACAGTTGACTTCTCCACGATGTTCCTTGAAGTTGATTTCCGGGAAACCGCAGTTGCCCACAATCGACCCTGTTTCATTACTCCGAATTGCCCAGGGGCCAATTCCTCGCTCGCGGTATTCGCGCAAGCAATAGTCGAGAAACTCCTGCGCCGCGGCTCCCGAGTTTTGCGCGGTGGCAATTTCTTCCCAAGCAGCTATTTCTCCGAGGTCCTTGTGATCAAACGGGCGCAACGCGAGCCGTTCCGTCTGCAGGTTTGGCATTTTCAATATTCTGTGTTTGAAAGCTGCGGGAAAAAAGCGGCGGGCGCACCTACCCAGCGCGTTCAGGACCGGCCCGCGAACGGTAAACTCCATGGAATCCTCTGCAACTGCACGATTATTTCCGTCAGGCACCCAGCGGCTGACATCCTACGCTTTCCGAGCAGCTGATTCAAAGCGCGCGCATTCCGCGTCATTCCTGGAAAAAGCCAGGCCGGGACCCCGGCCATCAATCCTTGCGGCGAACAAAACTCCACCTAAATCATTGTTTCGTGAATTGAGGAAGCGTACGATGCCCTGTCCGATATACGAAATCGGAAATATTGACAGTGTGAGGGTACAAAGAAGGAGTGCCCCGATGCGGATTCGCCTTGCGGTGTTTGTGGTTGTGCTGGCGGCAACCGGCCTCTTCACTGCTTTACCAACCAAATCCAATCCGCAGGGCCTCGCCTCGCCGGCTGAAGCAACGGCGCAAAGCTCGGTCGCGAGCCACGATCTTTCCGGAGTCTGGAACGCGATGTCCGGCGTGTACCAATTCGCAGCCTTCAGCAAGGACGAGCCGCCCATGACCGCGTGGGGAAAGGCGAAGTTCGACGCGGCCAGACCCTCCCAGGGACCGAACGGCGTCAAACTCAACGAAACGAACGACAGGGTTTACAAGTGCACTCCTCCAGGAATGCCCTACATTTACATCCAAATTTTTCCCATGCAAATCATTCAGACTCCGAAGGAAGTGATCGAACTGTTTGAGTACGACCATATCGTGCGCCACATCTACATCGACGGGCGCAAGCATCCCTCTGGCGTGAAGCCTTCCTACAACGGCCACTCCATCGCCCACTGGGAAGGCGACACGCTGGTCGTCGATACAATCGGCCTCAATGGAAAGAATTGGCTGGACCGCGTGGGCCATCCGGAAAGCACGCAGATGCACATCCTCGAACGCATCCACCGCGTGGACGACAAAACGTTGCAAGTCGACTTGAAATTTGACGACGCCAAAAGTTACACGAAGCCGTGGACGGCGCAGATCCGTTTCCTACTGCACCCCGATTGGGACATCCTCGAGCACATCTGCGAGGATAACCTAGCCTTTGAGAGCTTCGAGCATTAGACCAGCGAGCCGTAAGAGCGCGTAGGGACGACACCGCACTTCGGCGGCCTCCCGCCCGTTATTTGTTCCCCGCTGGATTTTTCTGCTTCAATTCGTCATACCAATTCAGCACGACGTTGATTGGCGTGGGCGCCTGCGCCTGCTCCGGCGCCTTGACCATAAGGAAGCGCTGGCCGTCCGGGGATACATCGTAGTCAGGAAATGACCTTGGTGTCGGCACATAGGGGCCTTCGAACAACAGTTTCGGCTTGCCGGCGGAAAACGTCGGCTGCGCGCTGTAATCCACAGCGATCATCTTTTGGCCTTGGCGGTAAAACAGTTCATGGCCCTTCGGATTCCACACCGGCTCGCTGCCGCCCTCGGTTGAAATTTGCCATTTGCCGCCCGGCCCGGGGTAGGGTCGGACGTAAATCTCGTATCGGCCAGACTCATTCGAAGAATAAGCGATCCAGTTTCCGTCGGGCGAAAAGCGAGGCGCGGTGTCATACGTCGGGCTATCCACGAAGAGGTGCGGCTTACGGTCCTTGAGCGGCAAGATCCAAATTTTGCGGACGGCTCGATCCTCCGTGAGGCACAACTCCTGTCCGTCCGGAGACCACGAACCGGGAACATTATTCGAACTCAATTCGCTGCTCGTCAGTTCTTCCGCGGCGCCACTCCCGTCCGAAGGCTGCCAAAAGAGGCGGTTTCTACTTCCTTTAAAAGCGATCCGCTTGCCGTCGGGAGTCCAGACGGGATCAACATTGCCTGTCCCTTCGAATGTCAAACGGGTCATGGCGTCTCGGAACAGATCGTAAATCCAGATTTGGCCCTCCGCTTCTTCAATCCCAACGGCCAAACGTTGTCCATCGGGTGAAAGACGGGGTAACACGTAATTATGAGCTGGCGCCGCAATGCGCTGCTCGGTCCCATTGCGACTCACCCATGCGAGTGTCAGAGGAACCACTCCTCCTCCCCCGCGGTAGGCCAACACACCGTTGTCGGAAACCGTGAAAGCCGCCCTGCCCGTGATTCCGACAGACTGTACCCCTTCCGCAATGGGAACCGCTTCGCCCCCCAGTTCCAGCCGAGCTGCGTCAAATGGCTGTGCCATCAGCGTCCCTTGACGATTGAATAGCAAGTATCCGGATGAAGCATAGATGGCGTCTGTGTTGTTATTCAGAATCAGCTTTCTCTCCTTGGAATCCAGGGATGCGGCGTAGATCGCGCCTGCCCCCGGCGCACTGCCAAACGCCAAATATAGGAAGTGCTTGCCGTCGGGAAGAAACTGAGGCCACAAATGGGCAATTTCGGATCCTGAGCCGACAAGTGTCGTCACCTGAGAGGAAGCGCCACCGGATTCGGAGACGCGATTGATTACCTCTGACTTAATATTGGCCGTAAATAGAATGACTCCATCCCGGCTCCAGGAACCGCCCGTGCTGGAAGCGCCCGCGGTATTTGACGATGGCGCTTCCGATAAAGTTTGAGGGGGTCCTCCCGACACGGCGATCTTTTTCAGCTGCCCGCCGGCAAAAAATCCAACGAATTGGCTATCGGGCGACCAAAAGGGCTGGCTTGCCCCTTCCGTTCCCGGGAGCGCCTGGGCAGCCGGGGAGTCCAGGGAGCGAATCCAGAGCGACATGCCGGACGAGCCCATCAAAGTGGGGCCGGTTCCGGCGACAAACGCCAATTTGCTGCCGTCGGGAGAGATGCTCAAGAAGGCCGGGTTTGATTCAAACGCCGCTTTCTCCGGCGCGCCAATGGTGAAACGAACCGCATGCGTTGCGGCAGGGATCGAGCGACGCGCATACGGCACTGCCGCCGCAATGCCCACAACCGCAACCGCGAATGCTGCGACCCAGGGAAGAAATTTTTTCCATCTTAGTTCCGACGGTGCCGGGACTGGGATACCCGCTTGCGAGCCGCCGTCGGAAATCCACTTCAGTTCCCGGCACAGATCGCTGGCCGTTTGCCAGCGCTCATCGGGATCCTTGGCCATGCACGTTTTCACCACACGGTCCAGTTGCAGCGGCGTCATCGGTTGCAGCGAAGAAATGGACGGCGGATCCACTTCCAGGATTTTAGCCATCACGCTGGCGGAAGTTTTCCCTGCAAATGCTCTTTTGCCCGTCGCCATTTCGTAGACCACCGCGCCGAATGCGAAAATATCCGTGCGCGCGTCCACTTCCTTGGCTTCGACTTGCTCCGGCGCCATGTATTGCAGCGTCCCGAGGATCGTTCCTTCCCCTGTGATTGCGTTCTGCATCGTCGGAAGCTGCGAATCAGGAGTGGCTGGCGAAACTTCCTGCGTCAGTTTCGCCAAACCGAAGTCGAGCAGCTTCGTCCCCGACTTGGTGAGCATGATGTTGCCGGGCTTCAGATCGCGATGGGTGATGCCCTTGCGATGCGCCTTGTCCAGCGCGTCGGCGATCTCGATGGCATATTGCAATACCTGTTGGATCGGCAGCGGACCTTTCTGCAATCGCTGCGCGAGCGTCTCGCCTTCGATGTACTCCATCACCAGAAAATCAACTTCGTCTTGGTGGCCCGTGTCGTAGAGCGTGCAAATGTGGGGATGATTCAGGCTGGCAATAGTTTTTGCTTCGCGCTCGAACCGTTCGCGCAATTCCGCGCGGTCAGCGAGATGAGTGGGTAGGACTTTTATGGCAACGGTTCGATCGAGACGAGTATCGCGTGCTTTGTACACCTCTCCCATTCCGCCCGCACCAATCGCGGAGAGTATTTCGTAGGGACCAAGCCGAGTTCCAATTTTCACGCTCATTATTTTGTTCCCACAGGCGCGCGACGCTTCAGCTCCTCAAACCAGTTCAGCACGACGTTGATCTGCGTGGCGGATATGCTTGCTTCGGTTTCCTTTACCATCAGAAAACGCTGGCCATCTGGAGACACGTCGTAGGCGGTCCCTGTGAGGCCTGGCTGGACCGCAACGTACTGGCCCTCGAAGAGCATTTTGGGTTTGCCTGCAGAGAACGTGGGCTGGGTCGTTACATCCACAGCCATCATTTTGTTTCCGCTGCGATAGAACAGCTCCCGGCCATTGCGATTCCAGGCCGGCTCATTGCCGCCCTCGGTTGAAATTTGCCATTTTCCGCCTGGGCCGGGGAACGGCTGAACATAAATTTCCGGGCGTCCTGATTCATCGGAAATATAGGCAATCCAATGTCCGTCGGGTGAAAACACCGGTCCCCCTTCATTAAACGGAGTCCGTAGAAACGGCTCAGCCTTGCGATCGCTCAGCCGCAACACCCAAATGTCTTTTTTCGTGGTGGGATTATTCTCGTGAAATGCAAGCGTTTTCCCGTCCGGAGACCAGGACCTCGGAATTTGGGGATACTGGGTTGTCGTCAACTGCTCCAGCCCCCCACTGCCATCGGCAAGCTGCCACCAAATATTCGCGGGCCCTCCTTTGTTCGAATAAAAGGCAATCCGCTTGCCGTCCGGCGTCCACACCGGGCTCTGATTATTTGTACCCTCGAATGTAAACCGGGTCAGCGTATCCCTGGAGAGATCGTAAAGCCAGATTTGATCCTCGGTTTCCAGCGCCACTCGGCGCCCATCTGGAGACAGGCGGGGATATCCGTAGGTTTGCGCAGGAGCGCCTAATACTTGTTCCGTCCCATTGCGGCTGACCCATAAGAGTTTTCTTTGGACCGAAGTAACCCCGCCAGAAACGTAGACCAACGAGCCAGAGTTAGAAACGCTGTATTGAGCCGCTCCGTCACCGGAGTGGGCAACGCCTTCCACGACAGGGACTGCGGAGCCCCTAGTTTCCAGTCGTTCGGGGTCGAAGGGCACAGCCATCAAAGTGTCCCCTTGCGCAAAGAGCAAGTGCCCGGAACGTGCATACTGAGGGGACGATCCCCCTTGGGCTAGATCACGCCTCTTGCCCGCCTCGATTAACTGACTAACAATATTCAGACTTCCCGCGCCAATTGTTCCGCTGGCATAGAGCACTGCCTTACCGTCCGGCAAGGCTACCGGCCATCGTTGCGTTGCCTCCCCTTGGTTCAGTGGTGTCAGGGGTTTTGAAACTCCTCCCGCATCCGAGACCTGCAAAAGTGGTGTGGCTGTAGCAGGGGTGAAGAGAATCTTCCCTTGGCTGTCCCATGTAGCTCCGCGGGGGCTGCCGCCTGTCTGGGCCAGAGTAACCGCAGCTCCCCCACTTACGGAGATTTTCCTGAGTGCTCCGCCTTGGAAAAAACCCAGCCATTGGCCATCCGGTGAAAAGAAGGGGGCGAATCCGCCTTCTGTGCCCGGCATAGGTCTAGCCTCTAGGCTGCTCAAAGCTCGAAGGAAGATCTGTTGTGTTCCGCCTCGGACCGCGACGTAGGCCAGGTTGCTCCCGTCGGGCGAAAGGGCCACAACAGGCTCATCCATCGCAGCAAGACGTTGATCCGGTGGCAGGCTAATCACGGTGCGGGTGACCGGCTGAGGCGGAGCAGGCTTGAATTTCCAGATTGCGGTCCCAGCCAAGGCGGCGATTGCCACGCCGAGTATTGCCAGCACGACAGGCCGCTGCCAAATTTTTCTGGTCTGCTTCGGTTCTTGCGCGGCTGCCTTTGCGGTGTCGGAGGATCCCGCGATCCACTGTAGTTCATCCGTCAAGTCTTTTGCCGATTGCCAGCGGTCCTCACGCTCTTTCGCCAGGCACTTTTTCACCACGCGATCCAGCGCGGGCGGCGTCATCGGCTGAAGAGAAGATATCGGCGGAGGCTCAGAGGACATAATCGCTCCGATCACGCTCGCCTGACTCTTGCCCGCAAATGCCTTCTTGCCCGTGGCCATTTCGTAGACCACGGCGCCGAAGGCGAAGATGTCCGTCCGGGCGTCCGCCTCTTTGCCTTCCAGTTGCTCGGGAGCCATGTAGAGAAGCGTTCCCAGAATTGTCCCTTGCGCCGTAATGGCGTCGTTCGCGGTGGGAAGCTGTGAAACGGGAGTGGCGGGAGCGACTTCCTGTGTCAACTTCGCCAAACCGAAATCGAGCAACTTCGTCCCCGACTTGGTGAGCATGATGTTGCCGGGCTTCAGATCGCGGTGGGTGATGCCCTTGCGATGCGCCTTGTCCAGCGCATCCGCAATCTCGATGGCGTACTGCAATACCTGTTGGATCGGCAGCGAACCTTTCAGCAGCCTCTGCGCGAGTGTCTCGCCTTCGAGATATTCCATCACCAGAAAATCGATTTCGTCCTGATGGCCGGTGTCGTAGAGGGTGCAGATGTGCGAATGGTTCAGGCTGGCGATGGTCTTTGCTTCGCGCTCAAAGCGCTCGCGCAATTCAGCGCGGCCTGCGAGATGCGTGGGCAGAACTTTTATCGCGACGGTTCGGTCGAGGCGGGTATCGCGGGCTTTGTACACCTCACCCATTCCGCCCGCACCGATCGCGGAGAGAATTTCGTAAGGCCCTAGACGTCTGCCAGGGAGGATCGCCATAGGCACCTGCCAATTTGGAATCGGCAGAGTATAACCCTGTCAGGTACTCGCTGACCTACAAATTCGTAATCGCTCCCTTCACATCAGACGCAGTGACGCCGCCGGCCTGGCTGTGGCAATATCCCAAGGTTTGCAACTCAGTGGAGGTAAGAGGATGAACCTCAAAAACGCAGTCGCATTGATCACTGGAGGCAGTAGCGGGATCGGCCGAGCCGTGGCTCAATCGCTTGCCGCAAGCGGGGCGCGCGTCGCCATCACGGGACGCGACAAGCTCCGGCTGGCGGAGACGGCGCGAGAACTGAGCGTGCATTCCATTCATGCCGACGTGACGGTGGAGGCGGATGTCGAGCGGACGTATCGCGAAATTCTGCAGCAGTTCGGCGATCTGGACATTCTGGTGAACAATGCCGGCAGCGGCGTCTTCAAGAATCTCGTGGATTTCGACCGAAAGGAATTCGAGGCCGTGTTTGCGACGAACGTTACGGGAGCGATGCTGATGGCCCGCGAGGCTGCCAAACATTTCGTAAAACGGCGGCGCGGAAACATCGTGAACATCGCTTCAACCGCCGCTCTGCGCGGAGCCCCCAAAGGAACAGCCTACTATGGGAGCAAATTCGCGCTTCGAGGCATGACGGAATGTTGGCGAGCGGAGCTTCGGCAGCACAACGTGCGAGTATTTCTGGTCAACCCAAGCGAAGTATTGACGAATTTTTATCCGACGGCCGGGTTAGCCCAGAAGGAAAATGCGACCAAGCTCCGTGCGGAAGACATTGCGTACATGGTGAAATCAGTGCTGGAGATGGACGACCGCGGTTTCACACCCGAGCTGTCCATTTTTGCAACGAATCCGCAGGATTGAGAATCCGCTTCGTAGCGCCGGCGTCTCGCCGGCAGTTTTTCTTCTCTTCCCAAGTTGCAAAACTGCCGGCGAGACGCCGGCGCTACGAAAAAGCTGAATGACCGCTACTTGATGTTGTTTTCTTTGCCTTCCTTCACGTAGGCGATCGATGAAGCAATATGATTTCTGCTGTGGATGGACTTCTTCTTGGCCAGATGCGCGAACATCTGGATACCGAAGCCGCCGTCCAAATCGTCCGTGATCCTCTTCTTCCAGGGGCGGCGTACGATCTGCGTGGTGAGGCGGCGCGTAATGCGGGGCTGCGTCATGATGTGGTCAGCAAGTTTCCAGGCGCGATCGAGAAGCTTTTCCCGCGGCACGACTTCATTCACGAGTCCATACTCGAGGGCCTTTTGCGCGTCAATCGCCTGGCCGGTGAGCAGGGCATAGGCGCCGCGCTTTACGCCCAGCAATTCCATGAAGCAGCTGTGAATGCCGTCTCCGGGAACGGACCCGATGTCGTAGTGGAGATCGAAAATGACGGCGTCTTCGCTGCAAATCGTGATATCGCACATGAGGCAAATTTCAGTATGAAAGCCCGGTCCGTTCAAAACGCCGATGGTCGGAATTTCCAGATCGTTTACAAGTGAGCTGACATTGATTCGGCCGTCTTTATAAGCATACTCATAGGCCCAGTGCTGCAAATCCTCTTGCTCGAGTTTGAAGCCTTCAGGGTCCGCGTCCATCATGAATTCCTTGCCCGACCCGGTAAAAATCATGACTTCGTTTTCAGTGTCTGCGCCGACGGTTTTGAAAAGCTGGCCGACGGAACGATGATTTTCGACGCTCAATTGAATGGGTCCGCCGGCGGTGTGCGCTTGCACGAGAATGACGCCGTCCGCGCGCCGTTCCAGTTTGTAATGCTGCTTGAAACGCTCTTTGTATTCCTCGAACTTTGCGCCGGGGACAAAATCTACAAGTGACATGTGCGGTTCTCCTTGTCGTTAACTAAGAGGCTCGGGGTAGCGCCGGCGTCTCGCCGGCAATTTTTCTGATCTCCACACGGCTCAAAAACGCCGGCGAGACGCCGGTGCCACGACACACCTTCCTATGATTTCGATTTCAGCCCCGCGTTGCGCGCAATCACTTGCGTCATGCTCGACCAGTCCATTTCTCCTTGGCCCTGCGCCAGGGCGGAAAGCAGGTGGTCGTGCACCAGGCTGGCCAGCGGCATCGGCGCAGCGCATTCCTCGGCCGCTGCCAATACCAGCCGAACATCTTTCAATCCCAACTTCAAAGCGAACCCAGCGGGCTCGAATTGCTCTTGCGCGATGATCCGACCGTAGTTCGCAATGACCTGAGATCCCAATAAAGAGTTCATGATTTCGAGGAAGGACTGCGGAGCGACGCCGGCTTTCCGCAATGTCGCGTAAGCTTCTCCCAGCGCCTCAATCACGCTGATGATCAGGAAATTGCCGCACACCTTGGCGACGTTCGCTTGCCAGGGTTCTGTCCCGACCACGAAGGTCTGGCGTCCCACGGCGTCGAAAAGGGGGCGGCAGCGTTCCACATATTCAGTTGGCCCGGCGGCCACCACCAGCAAATTCTTCGCTTCCGCGTGTTCCGGGCGGCCGAAGACGGGCACGCTGAGATAGCCCTGATTCCGCTGCGCATGTTCCGCGGTTAATTTTCGAGCCAATGCCGTGCTGATCGTGCTGTGCGAAACGTGAATGCAATCGTTCTTCATGGCCGAAGCGATGCCATCACGTCCAAAAACAATTTCCTCGACCGCGTGATCGTCCGCGACCATGGTTAGAACAGTTCCCGCATCTCGGCAAGCGTCCGCCGGGGAACTCGCCACGCGCGCGCCGGCGGCAGCAAGCGCCACCGCCTTTTCGCGGCTGCGGTTAAAGACCGCAACAGTGTGCTCCGCGCGGAGCAAATTGCGCGCCATGCCCATGCCCATTCTGCCTAATCCGATGAATCCAATTTTCATAGCCGCCAGCATAGCGACTCCGCCAGTTGGAACCAAGCGGTTTAAGTGGCACAGGCTTCAGCCTGTGGGGGTGGCCCTTGCAAGGACGAAACCCCACAGGCTGAAGCCTGTGCCACTAGCTGCTCAATTTCACTATCCGGGAATTTTGCGGATCGAGGACGAACAAGTTTAAGCGGGCGACCCGACCAGCGCGGGAGAATTCTCGTGAACGGCGATGTTCAGATACACCGCGCCCTTGGGCAACTCAAACCGGAGCAAAACCGTTTCGCTGTCCAGCGTTCCCCGCGGTCCCACGTCAATCAAAAACATTTCGGGCGGATGCACTCTGAATTTGAACCCGCGGTCATTCAATTGCGTCACCGAATTGCCGATCACCATGTTGGTCAGTTCACAGACAATCTCGCGCGTGGTTTCTTCCGTGGGTGCGCCGGCAATCTCGGAAAGATCGGAAGCGGCCTGGCTGGCGGCGGCTGCGTCCATGTCAAGAATGATCCTCCCCTCGATATCCCCACTGAGGATGACAAGCGCCGCAACTCCGGTCCGCTGGTAACTCCCCTCTTCCATGGTCACGTCCGCAATCCGCGCGGAGCAGCGCATGGTCTCGGAGATGACGGCGTCCAAGGAATTGATGAAGGGCTGAATGAGCTCCATGTTCATGACTGGACCTCTGCTGGGGTAGTTCGCGATGGCTCGGAATTTTCGCTCAACACGTAACGAATGATTTCGTAAAACGCCTCGGGTTTCACGGGCTTCTGCACGAAGTGCCGGGCGCCCTTCTGGAGGGCGGAAAGAATGTTGTCCTGGTATCCCACGGAGGAAACCATGACGATGCACGCTTCCGGGTGATCGCGGACGATATGCTCCACGGCCTCGATGCCTTCCATTTTCGGCATCGTGATGTCCATCAACACGATGTCCGGACGTGTGTCGTTGTACTTGGAGATGGCCGCGATGCCGTCGCCCGCTTCGCCGGCGATTTCTCCCCCGAAGGCTTCCACCATTTTACAAATGTTCTTACGGGCGAAGACGGAGTCGTCGACCACAAGAAAGCGGATTTTCGGCTGTTCTCCCGAGGTTAGTGGCTTAAACTCCATAATGACTTTCTCCTCTCAAAATCTGTCTCAACGGCGATCTCCGCGAAGCGTTTCAAGCTCCGTTGCGAGAGCACGAGGGTTAGAACCGTCGTCCTGACACAAGATCTGTAAAACACTGGGAAGGTTCTCAAGCGATACGACGCGCGCAGCATAACCGGCTTCGATCGCCGCCCGCGGCATGCTGTCCACGACGCAGGAGTCGGTGCTTTGCGCGATGGTCAAGCCGCCCGCCGCTTGCACGGCCTGCATGGCGTCGGCGCCATCGTCGCCCATCCCCGTCATGAGGACCGCGACGCTTTCCTTGCCGAGTTCTTTTGCGACGGACCGAAACAGCACGTCCACCGATGGCCGATGTCCATTCACCGGCGCCTGGTCCACAAGCGCAATCATGTCTCCCTGCGGGGTGCGCCGAATTTTCAAATGGCGGTTACCTGGACATACAAACGCCCGGCCGGGCCGAAGAATATCTCCTGACAGAGCCTCTGAAATGTGAATCGAAGAGCACTCGTTCAACCGCCGCGCGAACATCCCGGTAAATCCCTCGGGCATGTGCTGAACAATGAGCAGACATCCGGCGAATTCCGCCGGAAGCTGCGAACATAGGTAATGCAGAGCGTTCGGTCCGCCGGTCGATATACCAATCGCGATTGTCCGCGTGGGCCGACTCTCGGTGGGTTGCGGCTTCGGCGCATGCGTTGTGTTGGCTGTCAGATGGAAGGTCAGCTTGGGCGGACCCGAGATCGCCGCCACTTTTATTTTTACCGCAAGTTCCTTGGCAATTTGCTCCAGCCCGCCCTTGGGAGAGTCGGTAGGCTTGGCGATAAAATCAAAAGCGCCCTGGCTGAGCGCATTCAACGCGGAATACGCGCCCTTGGAAGTGTGGCTGCTGACCACGATGACGGGAATACTGTATTGGCGGACGATCTCGCGGAGCATGTCGAGGCCGTCCATTCTCGGCATTTCCAGATCGAGTGTCACCACATCGGGGCGCAACTCTTCGATTTTCTTGAGGCCGAGCAGGCCATCCATCGCGGTCCCCACCACTTCGATGGCCGGATCGCCCTGCAACAATTGTGGTATCAATTTCCGCATCAACGCGGAATCGTCCACCACCAGCACGCGAACTGGGCTCCTCCTCATACGGCCACCTCGAGGAGTCGCTTCTGCGTCAAGTGCGAGACCACGGCGGGGACGTTCAAGATCAGGACCACGGTTCCGTCTCCCAGAATGGATGCGCCACTCACCAGTTCCGTGGCGACCAGACGGTCCTCGAACGCTTTGATGACGAGTTCTTCCTCTCCCACCAGGCTGTCCACAATCAATCCGAAACGATGGCTGCCTGCGCCGATCGTCACCACAAAGTGCCGCGTCTTTTGCGAAATCGTTTCGCAGGCGATCAGTTGGTCCAGGCGCACGACGCTCAGCACCTGGTCGCGCAGCCGAATCACCTCGTGGCCATCGATCTTGTGAATCTCACTGTCGGTCGTTCGAGCAATTTCAATCACGGAATCGAGCGGCACGGCGTAGTGCTGTTTCTCCACGCGGAACATCAATGCCTGAATGCTCGCGAGGGTCAGCGGCGCGATCAGTTGAAAAGTCGTGCCGCGCCCCGGTTCGCTTTCCACCGCGACTCTCCCCTTCAACCGGTCCATGACGGTCTTTACGACATCCATGCCCACGCCACGTCCCGAGATTTCGGTGACTTCCTCAGCGGTGGTCAGCCCGGGATGGAAGATCAGCCTGAGGATTTCATCGTGGGACATCGATTTGATTTCTTCCTGAGACACGATTCCGGCTTCCACGGCCTTGCGCATCAGCTTTTCGTGGTTGATTCCGCGCCCGTCGTCTGTAACTTCGATCACCACCTGATTTCCTTGATGGTAGGCGTCCAAACGAATCGTCCCGCGGGCGGACTTTCCATGCACCAGACGCTCTTCCGGCGTTTCGATGCCGTGATCGGCGGCATTGCGTATCAGGTGAGCCATTGGTTCGGCGAGCGCGTCGAGCACGCTCTTGTCCAAGTCCGTGTTCTGTCCCGCCATTTCGATGGCGATTTCTTTTTTGCGCGCTTTCGCCACGTCTCGGACGATGCGCGGGAGACGCCGAAAGAGCTGCTCGACCGGGACCATTCGGATCTTCATGACCGATTTTTGAAGTTCGCCGAGGACGCGCGACTGAAATGACAGCACGTCGCCCAGGCGGTTGCGCAATGCATCCTTGGGAAACCTCTGGTCGAATTCATTGATGGCCCGGTGCAGCATCGATTTCCCAATGATCAATTCGCCGATTAGATTCATGACGGTGTCGATGCGGCCCGTCTCAACGCGAAGCCAGGCTTCGGTCGAACCGAGCATCCCTCCCGTCGCGCCGGAAGCTCCCGGCGTTCCCTCGGCAGGCGATTCGGGATGGCCGTTTTCGCCGGTGAGCGCGGTCATCGATTCGGCGGCCGTCTCGGCCTCCAGAAGAACTTGGAGGGCGTCGCGAGGTTCGTCCTCAGTGAGCTTCAATAACTCAATGGAAATATCCGACACGATGCTGGGAACCTGGCACCGCGCGCGAATCCATTCGGGCGGATGCGAACTCGAAAGGGCGACATGCACCGCGGGAAGAGTTTGCAGCGGGACTCCGCTGGCAGGGAACTGCGCCACCACGGTACCGCATTTTTCGAGCGCCGCGCGCACGAGTTGCAGCGCCGCCGCGGGCATCTGGAGGCTGGGGTCGATTCCCAGCGCCAGGTGGTAGACAGGCATTTTGTCGCGCAAAGCTTCCAGGATTTGCTGCTCATCTTTGCCGGTCCACTCATGCCGCGAATGCGATGGCTGAGAGCCGGACACGGATTTCGGACTCTCGGCAAGCGAGCGAATGTGCGCCCGAAGTTCGGTGATATCGGGAGGCTGGAGGTTTCCGCGATGCGCACCGAGCATGGCATGAAAGCTATCCGCGGCGGAGAGGACAATCTCGGCTACCACTTCGCCGCGCTCGATCACCAGCGCCGGCGTCAACAAATCTTCGATATCGTGCGCGAGTTCGCTGAGCTGCCGGAACCCGCAAGCGGCGGCGTCGCCCTTGAGCGTGTGCATCGCCCGCCGGACGCGAGCCAGCGCGTCGGAGTCCGCCGGGTCGGTTTCCAGGAGGATGCCCGCCTCGTTCAGCTCCTGTAGTTGGTCCTGCGCGCTCTCAAAGAAGAGTTCGCGAAGTTCCGCCGCGCGTTCATCGGAAAAAAAGTTCACTCGCTCCCCTCGATCCGCTGGTACGCGGTGGCGTTGTTCAAATGGATCATGCGAAACTTCGTGCTCAACCCGAACAGGCTCTCCGCATGCCCCACGAACAGATATCCCTCCGGATTCATGCAGTGGTAGAACTTTTCGATCAGGCGCTTTTGCTCGGGCTCATCGAAATAAATCATCACGTTCCGGCAAAAAATAATGTCGTTGCGGCGCGGCAGGAAGTCCGTCTTCAAATTATGGAAGTCAAATTGAATGAGGCTCTTCAGCGCCGGCTTGACGGAATACTTGTCCGCGAGCTTATCGAAGTAGCGCAGGCGTGAGGTATAGTCCACGGTTTCCAATTGCGAATCGCTGTATACGCCCTGCTGAGCCGTCAGGAGGCCGGAATAGCTCATGTCGCTGGCGAGAACTTCCACTTTCCAGGGCGGCGGAACGATTGGCTTTGGCGACGGCATCTCGAAGGCCGACGGATTGCGCAGATAGTAGTAGGCCAGGGCGTCGCAGATCAGCATGGCGAGGCTGTAGGGTTCTTGCCCCGTCGAGCAGCCCGCGCTCCAGACGCGCAAGCTCCAATCGCGATTGGCCTGTTTCCGGTTCAGAATCTGCTCAAGAATTGTTTTCTGGAAAAGTTCCAGCTGGGGTTTGGCTCGAAAGAAACTTGTTTCGTTGACGGTCAGGTTTTCCAGCAACGCGGTAAGTTCCGTTTTGCCTTCCCGGCTGGTCAGCAAGCGGTAGTAACTATAGAAGGAATCCGCCTGGCAGACTTTCAGCCGCCGTTGCACGCGGTCGCGAAGAAAGTGGATGCGGCGCTCATCAAAAAACATTCCGCATTCCTGGTAGACCAGAGTTTGCAAGAGCTTCAACTCAGGATCGGTCAGGGAAATGGGCGCGAGTATGGTTGGTGTGGACATGATTCTCCGGCGCTCGGAATGCCAATCTCTCGTTAACGCAGCCGGGACGGTCCAGCGCCCATCGAAGCGCCGGCGAGTTCCGCGACCTCGTTCAATCGCTGCAATTCAACGCGCTGTAAAATCCGGTTCAGGTCGAGAAGAATAATCAGCCGGTCCTGCAGCTTGCCGACTCCCGTCACATAGCTCATGTCTTCATTGGGAAAAACGTTTTGCGGGGCCTCGATTTCGGACGGCGAGAGCCGCAACACTTCGGAAGCGGAATTCACAAGAAGTCCCACCAGCCGCTCTTCCAATTCGACGACGACGATCCGGCTTTTCGAGTTGCGTTCGATGGCGGCTTCGCCAAATCGCTTGCTCAGGTCAACGACCGCAATAATTTTGCCCCGCAAATTGATGACGCCTTCGATGTGATCGGGAGCGTTCGGAACCGGCGTGATTTCGGGGACGCGCACAATCTCACGGACCAAGGAGATGGGCAGCCCCAGGGTCTCGCGGCCGATCCGCAGACCGACAATCTGCAACTGCTTGTCGAATGGTCTGCTCAAGGTTCAGACCCGCGCCAGTTCGGTTTCCAATTCAGCCGGATTGGATTCTTCCTCGAGGGAAGGCCGCTTGGATGCATTGGGCCTCGAGTGGCCTTGATCTTCGAGAACGAAGAGGTCCGCCACTTCGATGAGCCGGTGAGAGAGCTTGGACGAGTGTTTCGCCATGGCGGCCAGCTGTGAGGAACTGGACGTGGCTTGCTGGACCACTTCGCGCATCTTTTCCATCGCGCGAACCACCGATTGCACGCCGGACGCCTGCTCCTCGATGGTGGAATTAATTTCCTGCGTGATTTCGGTGAGCCGCGAGGTAGCCTTGCCGATCTGAGTCGAGCCCGCGGACTGTTCGTTCGTGGCGCCGCCGATTTGCTGCGCGTATTTGTAGACTTCGGAGACCACGTCGGAAATCTTGGTCAGCGCCACGTTCAGCTCGCTGCCCAGTTCCAGGCCTTGCTGGACCATGGTCGTGCTCTTCTCCATGTTCTCGACGGCTTCGCGCGCTTCCTTTTGAATTCCTTGAATCAGGTCGGAAATTTCCTTCGTGGACTGCGTGGATTTCTCGGCCAGCTTCCGGACTTCCTCGGCCACGACGGCGAAGCCGAGCCCGTGTTCGCCCGCTCTGGCTGCTTCGATCGCGGCATTGAGGGCCAGCAAGTTTGTCTGTTCGGCGAGGTCGTCGATGACCTCGATGATTTTTCCGATTTCATCCGCGCGCCGGCCCAGGACATCGATGATTTCCGCCGAGGAGCGGATGGCGGAGCTGGTGCGGGTGAGGCCGTTGGTGGCCTTGTCCATCGTCTCGATGCCGCGGTGGACTTCCTCGCGCGAGCGCTGGCAAATCTCCAGAAGAGTTCGCGCCGTGTCGGCGACTCTCTGGATGGAGGCAACCATCTGGTCGATGGAAGCGGAAGTTTCGGCGACGCTGGACGATTGCAACTGCGTGCTCTTGACCACGTTCTGCACGTTGATGCTCATTTCGTGCATCGTGCTGGTGACTTCATCGATGGCTCTGGCCGCCTCGACACTGACCTTGGCGGATTCGTTGGACGCGCCCGCCATCTGGCTCGATCCGGACGCGACGCCCGTCGCGCTGTCCCGGATTTTCGTGGCCAGGTCGCGAAGTCCCGCGATCATCCGCAAAAAGGCGTTGGCCATCGTGTCGCGCGAAGACCTTGGCCGGACGGTTACGTTCAATTGGCCTTCGGCAATTGCGGAGGAAGCGTTGGCCATTTCTTTCAGATGAAGCATCATGTTGCGATAATGATTTGCCAGTGAGCCGATCTCATCGTCCCTGTGGACATCAATGTTCTGGTCCAGATCGCCGGTTTCCGCGATCTCGCGGGTGACATCAATCAACTCCGTAAGGGGCTGGGTGATGGACAAGGATGTGCGATACGCAACGAAGATCCCAACGATGGCTCCCAGGATCGTGCCCAATGTCAGGACGACGGCGCTGATGGATGCGGATGTATTGGCCGATTCTTCCGATTTGTCCAGCGCCTTCTGGATGCCGCGCTCGGCCTCGTCCATCGCCGTCACGCTTTTTTCCACCCAATTGTTCGTGGAGCGTTGCAGGTAAACAATTTGAAGATCCGACACCGTGGTCTGCCCGGCGTCAACTTGATGGCGCTTGGCGATCAGGGGTGCGGCAAATTCGTCATCCCAGCTCTGCTGATTCGATTCGATGGAAGAATAGAGATCGCGCAGTTGTTCGTCCGTTGTCTTTTCGCGCGCTTCACGCAGCGTGATCCCCAACACCTTGGAGTCGTTTGCTTTCGCCGATTCCATGCGCGGGTCGCCGCTGAGCAAGTAGTTGCGCAGGTCCAGCCCTCCCTGCATCACCTGGAAACGAACTCTTTCGATGTTTTGAATACTATGGAGCGCTTCGGCAGCGGTATTTCTCGCGGAGTGTTCGATATGGCTCGCCGTGAAGCTGACCACGAACAGGAGGATGAGAATCCCCAGAATCGAGCCAAAGCCGGTGTAGAGCTTCCTGCCAATGGTCATGTGCAATCGCCTCTCAATTCTTTCAATCGTTCCCCAAGTACCTCGCGCCCGCATGGCGGATTACTGGTAGACGACTTCAACGACTTCGACCGTCTCTTTCGGGGCCTCTTCATACTTCCATTTTTTCACGGCAATGGTGGCCTCTTGAGCCAGCATCGGGCTTCCGCCGACCACGCGCGTATCGCGCACCTTGCCATCCGGACCCACGGTTGCTTCGAGCCGCACCGTGCCCGTGATGTGCATCTGGCGGGCGACATCTGGATAGACCGGTTTGACCGACGACTTCACTTTTCGGCCACCGTGATCCTTAACGTCGCCGGTGGGCGCGTCCTGCGCGAGGGATTTCACCGGCACAAGGGTGAGGGCTGCGGCTGAGAGGGCGATTGTCGCAAATAGTAACCAATTTCGATGTGAGCGAGACATAAGTCACCTCAGAGAGATTTCCAGCACATCTACTTATGCAAGAACCTTACCAGTTGGCTGGTCACTCCATGGTTGTGACGTGAGTGAGCGAGAAGGCGCGCAACACATTGAAATTAAGTAACTTACGGGATGCGGGAGAATGCGGCGCACCGTCTACCTGATTCATCGAATGTCTCACTCACGGGCTTGGGGGGTGATTGCTCGTCTCACTTTGCGATGCCTGTTGCCGCCAAGGGAACCGTCTCAATTTAAAACCCGGAAGTAATATTGACCTGACTGCGGTTAATCCCATAATTGATAAACGCTTAAGAGATAAGGAAGTTATCGGAGCATTCGTACCCCAGTGTGCGCCACAAGAACGATTCACGAATTGCCAAGCATTACTCGATTGTCATTTGAGACGCTACTGGCTCGTCTTACTTCTGAATCCTGCGGCTTGAGCCAGATCGAGCTGTTTCGCCTCTTCTGCCAGACGGTGCGCGAATTCTTCGGCGCCAGCAGTGTCTGCTGCTGTCGCGCTTCCGCTCAAGGGGCTTGGCGCATCCTGGAAACCGCGGGGCTGTCAACTTGGGGAACGCAAGGAGAAATCCTGTCCTCCAGCGCAGCAGGATCGCTTGCCCAAACGCAGCAAATTCGGAAGACGATCATTTGCCAAACCTCATCGCAGGGAGTCGATCGGGGGAAGGGCAATGGCGGATCCTCCGAAGTTGCTGTGCCCATTTTCAGCCATGGCGAGTTCCTCGGCGCGGCCCTCGCGGCGTGGCAAGACGCGGCAGAGATTTCTGAAGAACTTTTGGACCGGCTAACGCTCCTCGGCATCAGTTTTGGCGGCTTGCTCGAACACGCGCGCCTGTTTGAACAAGTGCATGGTTCCCGGGAGCGGTGGGTCCGGGTCATTGATGCGATTCCGGACTCGATCGTCGTTCACAATCCTGAGGGAAATATTGTTCGAATCAATCGTCCGCTCGCCGCACGACTGGGCGTTCATCCATCCAGATTGATCGGGCGCCCGATCCACGAAGTGCTTGGAACCAAGAGGGAAGAAATCGCCGGGCTGTGCCCTCTTTGTTCGGATCAGCCGGGTGGCGTCGAAGGACCGGTCGAACTCCTGGCGGATGGCAGCTTCCTGGTATCCACGACGAAAATGTCCCCGGACGAAGGGGCGGACGCGCACACGATCCATGTCCTCGTCAATATTCGCGAAAAGATGGAAGCGGAACGGCGCTACCGCGACCTTTTCGACAGCATTCAAGAGGGAGCTTTCTTTTGCGATCCGCACGGGCGGATGGTGGATGCAAATCACGCTTTGGTGCAGATGCTGGGCTGTTCGAGCCGTGAAGAGCTTCTCACGAAAAATTTGTTTGAAGATCTGCTGCCGCCGGCAGGCCGTGGCCGTCTGCTGGAGGAGTTGCGGAATACGGACATCCTGCGCAACCGCGAAACCGAATTGCGAAGTCAAAATGGCCGCCCGCTCGAGGCGCTCCTCCATGTGAGCGCCGTTCGCGACGCCGGTGGAGCGCTCCTGCAATATCGCGGGCTGATTCTGGACATCACCGATCAGAAGAACTCGCGCGCGGCGCTTCGGCGCGAGCGTGATTTCAACTGGAGCATCCTGAATCACACGCAGAATATTATTCTCGTGCTCGATGCTTCCGGACGCATCGGCTACGTGAATCACCGCGCCGCGGAGATCGGCTATTCGGTGGAAGCGCTTCAGGGCCTGCCGCTCGCGCGCCTGATTCACACCTCCCACAGGCCGATCTTTCAGGAAGCGTTGCGGACGGTTCTGGATACCGGCGCGGTTCAGAGACTGGAGCTGCCGTTTCTGCGGAGGGAAGGAAGCATGACGCGCTTCGTCGTGCATCTCAGTTCGATGCGGGAGAGGAGTGGAGACGCGAGCAGCGCCGTGGTTGTGATGACCGACGTCACCGAAGCCTCTCTTTTGCAGGCCAAACTCGCGCACGCCGAGAAGATGGCCGCTCTCGGTCAACTGGTGTCCGGCGTGGCTCATGAAGTGAACAATCCGCTGTCCGGCATCGTCGGTTTCACCGACCTTCTGCTTGAAAATCCAGAGCTCCCGGAATTCGCGCGAGAAAATCTAGGCATCATTTTGCAGGAAGCGGAGCGCACTCGCCTGATCGTTCAGAATATGCTGCGTTTCGCGAGAGAAATGCCTCCGCAGCGCGAGCTTGTTCAAATGAACGCGGTGTTGCGCCAGACTCTCAAGCTGCGGTCCTACGGATTGTCGAACCGCAATGTCGAAATTTTTGAACGTCTGGCCGAGAATCTTCCCGTCGTGGTTGCCGATCCGCACCAGCTCGAACAGGTTTTTCTGAATATTCTCAATAACGCTTTTGACGCCATCGAGCAGAGCGGGCGCCCCGGCCGAATTGAAGTCGAGACCATCGCCTGTGCGGAAAATGTGGAGATTCATTTCCGCGACAATGGACCGGGAATTTCGAATCCGGACCGCATTTTTGAGCCGTTCTTTACGACCAAGCCGGTCGGAAAGGGAACCGGCCTGGGTCTCAGCATCTGTTACGGAATCATCCAGGCGCACGATGGCGAAATTCTATGCCGCAACAATGCAAACGCCGAAGGGTGCACGTTTCTGATTCGTTTTCCGGCTGCGGCCATCAGCTCGTAGGGCATGCGGCCGGACAGGTGAATTTAGTTTCGATTGATTTCGCCGGAATATTTGTAAGGCAACTCATTTTTGTTTAAGGAGCACCTTGGTGACTAGGGACGATTCCAGGATTCGGCTGCTCGTCGTCGACGACGAGCAAAGCATTCGCCGGCTGTGCATGACCGTGGGCAGCTCGCTCGAGTATCTCTGTTCGGAAGCGGAGAGCGCCGAAGCCGCCCTGGCTCAGAATCCCGCGGTCCCGCCTGACATCGTCATCGCGGATCTGCGCCTGCCCAACTTGTCCGGCGCCGATCTGCTTCGCCAGATCAAGTCGCGCCTGCCGGCGACCGAAGTCGTCATCATGACGGGGCACGGCTCCATCGAATCCGCCGTCGAAGCCATGAAATTAGGCGCGTATGACTACATCCAGAAGCCGTTCCGCGTGGAGGAACTGCGGATGCTGCTTCGCCGAATGGAGGAAAAAATCCGGCTGGTGCAGGAGAACCGGGTCCTTCGGGAGCGCGTCGAGACGGACCAGGAGTTGGACGGGATCATCGGCGATTCCGCCAAAATTCGCGAGATCTTGCGGATGATCAGCCGCCTGAAAGACACATGGACCCCCGTGCTGATCTGCGGCGAAAGTGGAACAGGAAAAGAACTGGTCGCGCGCGCCATCCACTATCGCGGGACGTTCGCGAAGCGGCCGCTCGTGGCCGTCGATTGCGGCGCCCTGGTCCCGACGCTGATGGAGAGCGACCTTTTCGGTTACGCCAAAGGCGCCTTTACGGGAGCGGCCAAATCCAAGATCGGTTTGTTTCAGGCGGCCGACGGAGGCACGATTTTTCTGGATGAAATCGGCGAATTGCCTCTGGAACTGCAAGCGAAGCTGCTGCGCGTGTTGCAAGAAAAAGAAGTGCGGCCCGTGGGAAGCAATGAAAGCATCCACGTGCAGGTGCGCGTGGTAGCCGCCACGAACCGCGATTTGGAATCGGCAATCAATGACGGCACATTTCGCAAGGATCTTTTTTTCCGGCTGAACGTAGTCTCAATCACTCTGCCGCCCTTGCGCGAGCGGCGATCGGACATCCCCATGCTGGCGCAATATTTTCTGGATCGATTGGCGGAGGGCGAAAACATAAAATTCACGGCCGCCGCCATGAAGCTGCTCATGCGCTACGATTGGCCGGGCAACGTCCGCGAACTGGAGAACTGCCTCTGCCGCGCGGTGACGCTCGGCGACCGCAAATCCATCGACGAGAGCGACCTGTCCCCCGCGTTGCTCCGCGGCAACGGCATGAGCAAGATGGAATCGGCCGCGCCCGAGGAGAATGACGCGTCTTCCACTGTCGCGCTCGATGAACTCGAACGATTGACGATCCAGCGCGTGTTCGAAAAAGTGGGTGGAGACAAAACAAAAGCCGGCGAGCTTTTGGGAATCAGCCGCGCGACCCTGTATCGCAAACTCAAACGCTACCAAATCTCCGCAACTCAGCGAGGCGAGAAGATTTTAGTCTAAAGAGATTGGTGAAAACCCCCGGCCGAGCCTTCCGAGTGAGACAAAGGGTCGCAATCTGAGATTCGCTGGAAAACCTTCTCGTCCCTCCGGAGCAAACTCCCAGAAAATGAACACCTTAGCGAGCTTGTGGATTCTCTCCGCCTTTGGTCGTTCTCTTGCATTACCTCTCGTGGACGCTTGCGCTCAGGCGATCGGGAAAGTGAAACCAGGATTTTCTCACCGGCACTGAGCCCTAGTCAGAATCATGCGCCAGACTGCAAATCTTCCGGCCCCGTCTCACAGTGAGTCCGCGTTACGCAGCCTGGCGGAACTGTTCCCGAATGCCACTCCATTGCGTATTTCGATTTTGGTGAGCGTGGCAGGAGGGAAGGGCCATCTGCTGGAAGAGAGCACTGTCATCGAATTCGGCACTTCCATGATGGTTTTCTTCGAATCGCGTCTTCCGCTGGAATTGGCGGACAGGCTTCATCTGGAGAATTCCGACAGGTCCCTGGGAACGGACGCGGTCGTTGTGGCGATTCGAGACGGCGCAGGCCACAAGGCAATTGCGGCCCGATTCGTGGCCGAAGTCCGCCATTGGATCATTCAAGGATAAAGGTGAACTCGATTATCACAGACCGGAGCCGCACTCGTAAGCCGGACGCACTTTCTTCCTCCGTGCCCCAAACGTGGGAGGAATTCAGCCGGCTGTATCCGATCTATGAAGCGTTGGCGCGCCAGCTTGAACTCATCGGCGGGCCATATTCGTTGGGGACAAATTCCGGTTCGTGGACGGACAAAAAGTCCCGGGAGCGCGACCTACTCTGGCTGGATCAAGTGGATCAGGAAGTACAAGCGGTCCACCTTCGCCATTTCCTCGTCGCCCCTGCCGTGGCGCGGGAAGATGGCCTGCGCCTTTTTCTCCAGCGTCATCTAAGTAAGCCGGAAAAACTTCCGTCCGACCGGGACAAGATTGATTTGCTTATTGTTCAATATTTCGTTCTTTCCGCCCCGCAGGATCTGATTGCCGGACGCATAGAGATCTCCGACGTCGCGAAAATTCTTCAGCCGGTCCTGGGGGAAGTGGAGTCCGGCTCCGTCGAGGTTTGCGAACCGCTCGATCGCATCCTGGAAACAGCGCAACAGTGCCGCAGCCTGCGCGACCTCATGGAACAGGGCTTGCTGGAGCAGGGGAAGATGGTGAAAGTGGCGGTCGGGGAAAAGTTCTATGACGCGCCCGCACTCGTCGCCATCTGCCGGTTTAATTTCCTGCTTCGCCGGACATTCATCCAGTGGCTGCATGCGGATCTGCGAGCGATCGGCGCGGCTCTGACTCAACTCGAAAAGCGAGGCCTCAAGGTCGTCGATTGCCGGAGAGCCGGCCTTTCCTCCAAGGAACTCATCTCCAAACTGCGCCAGTTTCACCAGCACTGGAAGCCTCCCTTCCAGACCGATTACAGCCAGGACTCCGCGTATCAACCGTATGAACAATTGATGTGCCTGCGCGAAGATCTGGAGGAAGCTCTCAACCCTTCCACGGCTCCTGAAACGTCAGCCTCCACGATTGCCACACAGAAAATTACCCGGGAGGTGCTAGCTGCTGCCGAGGCGATGCGCGTTAGCAAATCTGACGAGGGCGCGAAACCCGCGTTGCCGCCGCCGGTTTCTCCGGTTCCCCCTCCATCCGCAACTTCTCAGCGCCCTGCGGATCCCGTCTCGCGGCCAAATCCTGCCGCGGAAGAAGCGCCTCCGTCCTCGGACCAGGCCCTTCCCGTCATCGGCGTCGCGGATATCGAAAATTCGGAAGAAAAGATCTGGGAACAGTTGATTGCGACCCCGCCGGTTCGAGGGCGTTCCATGACCACTGTAACGGTGGAAAATACGCGGATTCTGTTGTCTGCCTGGGAAGTAGCGGCGTTCATCAGCGATTCGGGGCAGGATTCCGAAGAATTGCGCCGCCTGATCGTGGCCCGCGCCTTGCTGTCCACCGCGCTGGAACGAAGAAAACGCCTCATGGATTTCAAGGTATTGCACCAGGCCGTGGCCCATGCGCGCGGCGAAATCCCACGATTTCAGGAACGCGTGGACCAGCTCAAGCGAACCATGAAGACCGACGGCGCCGTCAACCTGGGCATCAGTCTCAAACGGCTGCTCTCCCTGGTGGAAGAAGCGGAACAACTCCAAAAGGGAAATGAGCCGAAACAAGAAAAACGATGACTCCCGGGCAAATTCTGGTCGTTTCCGATGATTCCGAATTCGTGCGGTCCTTGACGTCCCGCTGGCGAACCGAGAAGGATTCTCCAATCATCACCGTTGTTTCCTCAGGCGTCAGCCGGCAGGCCAGTTCTACCGGCTACGAAATCGTAGTTCTGGGGCCTTTGCGCGAGGGCGCGGCACTTCCGCAAGGGCCGGCAGTGCATTCCGAATCCGTGGTGTGCGCGGTTGGCGACCAGCAATGTCTGGAAATGGTTCGCGCCGCGCACGGCGACTGGCTCCTGCTTCCGGAATGTCCCGGATGGACGAAAATTTTGTTTTCCCTGGTGGGCGAAGTCTTGCGGCGGAAGGCGGCGGAGAAGCGCGCGCGCGAATCGGAAATCACGAATCTTTCGCAAAGGCGCTTTGGCATCCTTGGAAAATCCTTGCTGGAAGCGCGCCCCGGGATGGTCAACGCGCTCACGTCTCTCCTTGGCAACGCCGACCTGATTCTGCTCTCCGAGGAGCCTTTGCCGGACCAATGCCGGGAAAACGTGCGAACCATTCACACCATGGCGCTGCGGTTGAACGAAATTGTTCAGCGGCTCTCTTCGATTGAGAATGAGATGGAATTGAGCGAGAGAAAATCTCACCTTGAGACGCCAGAGTTGAGGATGGCCGAATCGTCCAAGACCTGACTGGCGCCCAGTAGGCGCTAAAGGCCGGGGATTCAGCCGGTTGAACGCATTATCGGATTGAGAAACTCATTTTGACGAGTGGCGCTGCACTTGCTTTCTCATGATGGGGCACTTTGAACTGAGGCGTAGTCGGTGAAAAAGATTCTGATTGTCGATGACTCCATAGGAATGGTGCGGATGATTCAGTCCGTCCTGGAGAAGGAAGGGTACCTCGCTGTCGGCATCAGCGATCCTTCCAAAATCGAACAGACGATCGATTCCGAGGGTCCCAGCCTCATCCTGCTCGACGTCGTCATGCCGGAGCGCGACGGCTTTCAGGTCTGCAGGTCGCTCAAAAACTCGCAAGCGTATAAGAGCATTCCGATCATTGTCGTCAGTGGAAAATCGACGCCGAGTGACCGCTTCTGGGCCGAGCAACAGGGCGCCAACGGATACGTTACGAAGCCGTTTGCGCCGGTCGATCTCTTGCGTGAAGTAAGGCGGTTTGCCTGATGCCGGACGAAACATACCTGAATCCACTCCCTTCGGACATGCTGTCCGATGAGCTGGCGGAGATTTCCGGATCGGGCCAGCACGCGCTGCCTTCCCGCCAATTTTGTGTTTTTCGCGCCGGGCGCGAGCGGTTTTGCTTACCCGTACTTGAAGTGGAAGAGGTGGTGGACTGGCCGCTGGTGACGCGCGTGCCGCTCGGGCCGCCATTCCTGATGGGCGTTTTCAATTTGCGCGGCACGATTATTCCCGCCGTGGATATCGCGGTCACCGAAGGCCGCAGGCCGGGCCTGCTGCCCCGCAGCATCATCGTCGCCGTGCTGGCCGGCGATGACCAGAGCGAAGACATGCATGTCGGGATTGCCGCGGACGAAGTGATCGGAACGTTCCCGGCGAATTCGGAATCGCTCCTGGACCACGCGCCGCCGGACATGCCGCACTGCCGCGCCATGCTGCGGCACGAAGAACGCCTGGCCCTGGTTCTGGACTTGCGCCAGTTGATTCAAGTTTTTTCCGTGCCCGTCATTTAATTCGGGCGATTTTCGGGCCACGTAGGGATTGCAGAAGAGTAGGGCGCTGCGAAAGCGAAATGAGGGAGGTTTTGAAGTCATGAAGACCCGGTTGAGTTCGACAATCTGGATGCTCGTCATATGGACGAGCGTCGCATTATTCGGCGTGCTCGGGCTGGCCTATGAAGCCGGCGTGCATTCAGGGGGCGCCTCGGTTTTCCAGGGCGGAACCTCGGGCAGCGCGGGCATGGAATTTTTGATTGCCGCTGGCATTGCGGTATTCACGTCGCTTGTGCTCTTGATGACGTTGCCGCGCCGCGTGCTCAATCCGATTGGAGCGCTGTCCGCCTTCTCCGAGCGGTTCGCGGCCGGCGATTCGCGCGCC
Source organism: uncultured Acidobacteriota bacterium (assembly GCA_963832265.1). Taxonomy (GTDB): domain Bacteria; phylum Acidobacteriota; class Terriglobia; order Acidiferrales; family UBA7541; genus Palsa-360. The sequence goes on along the minus strand of CAWHTN010000009.1, from coordinate 144,885 downwards.
AAGGCGGAAGTGCCCGTCGAGGATGAGTTCAGCGTGATCGCGGAAAATCTGAACCGCACGGCCACGCGCGTTGCCAAGGCCTACGGGAACCAGGAGGCGCAGGAACTTCTCCAGAAGAGCATCACGGACCTGCTGAACCTCATCAATCAGGTGGCGCGAGGCGATCTGACGCTGCGCGGGAAGGTCACCAACGACGCGCTCGGCAACGTCGCCGATTCCATTAATTTCATGTTGGACAATTTCACGACGGTTCTCGACCGCGTGCGCAATGCGGCCGTCGAAGTTTCCACCAATGCCAACCGCATTCTCGTCGCCACGGACGAGATGAACACGGGCACCGGCCAGCAGGATCAGGAAATCACCAACACTTCTTCTGCCGTCGAAGAGCTGACGGTTTCCATGAAACAAGTGTCCAACAACGCCGAAGCCAGCGCCGAAGCCGCGCGCCGCGCTCTCGACGCCGCCGAACAGGGCAACCGCGCCGTGCGCGACACGCTCGATGGAATGCAGCGCATCCGTTCTTCCGTGCAGGCCACCGCCCGCAAGATCAAGTCGCTCGGCGATCGCTCCCTGGAAATCTCCGAAATCATCAACGTCATCAACGACATCACCGAGCAGACCAACTTGCTGGCTCTCAACGCCGCCATCGAAGCCGCCCGCGCCGGAGAAGCCGGCCGCGGGTTCGCCGTCGTCGCCGACGAAGTCCGCAAACTGGCCGAGCACTCCCGCACGGCCACGAAAGATATCGCGGCCCTCATCAAGGCCATTCAGGCCGAGACGAACGAAGCCGTGGTCGTCATGGAGGAAGGCACGAAAGAAGTGGAAGTCGGCGCGGGCCTCGCGGATCAAGCCGGGAAAGCGCTGGAAGCCATCTCGAGCGTCGTCCGGCAATCGGCGGAACTCGTCCAGGAAATTTCACTCGCTTCCAAACAACAGGTGCGCGGCACGGAAGGCGTCGCCAACGCCATGCAAATCATTTCCGGGATCACGCGGCAGACTTCGCAGAGCGCACGGCAAGCGGCCGGCACGGTGGGCACGCTGGTGAAGCTCTCCGAGCAGCTCGTCGATGCACTGTCCCAATTCCGGTCCAATGGCCCGACCGCTACGGTTCGGCGCGAGCCAGCCGTCGTCGAGGCGAGGCGGTAACCCATCGGAAACCGGCCCGGAGGGGCCGGTCTGAGGATCCCTGGAACGCGCATGGACAAATCATCCACGCTACCGGCTGCCGTGACCGCTTCGGAGCTCGACGAGCTTCGCACGCTGATTGAAGAGCGGTCGGCCATTTTCTTCGACGCCTCGCGCGAGCGGTTCTTCGCCCCGCGCGTGAATGAATATCTGCGCGCCAACGGCGAACAAAACGCCGCCACGCTTCTTCGCCGGATCCGCAACTCTAATGTAGAGTATGACCGGTTCCTCGGAAGCCTATTAACGCAGGAAACTTCCTTCTTCCGCTACCCGGATATTTTCCAGGCACTCGAGCGCGTGGTTCTGCCCGAAGTTCAGGCCCGCAACATGTGGCGCAACCCGCGCGTGTTGAGGATTTGGAGCGCGGGCTGCTCGACGGGCGAAGAAGCCTATTCCATCGCCATCACTCTGTCGGACACCTTGCCGTTTCCCGACGCCTGGCAAATTGAAATTCTGGCGACGGACATCAGCCGCGACGCGCTCCAGCTTGCGGAACGCGGCGTCTACGCCGGCCGGAGTCTCGCAAGCGTCACTCCGCTGCAATTGCAGACGCACTTCAAGAAAATCGGAGATTCCTGGGAAGTGAAGCCGCGCCTCCGCAAAATGATTTCGTTTGTGCAGATGAATTTGGCGCGGTCCGTTTACGTGGGCCGCATGGACTGCATTTTCTGCATGAATGTCCTGATGTATTTCTCCGAAGAACGCAGGAACGAACTGCTGCAACGATTTTATGACACGCTCGAACCCGGCGGTCTTTTCTTCCTCGGCCATTCGGAATCCATGAAGACCGCTCCGGTAAAGTTCGAGACGGCGGTGTATGGAGATTGCCAGTACTACGTCAAGCCGGCCGCATCGAAGACCGAACTGAAACCCGCGGCATTGGGGAACGGATCATGACGCCCCGCGATTCCAATTCGCTCGAGCAATTTCTGCAAGACGCTTCCGAGCGCCTTCAGTATCTGCGGGAATACGCCGCACTGCCGGTCGAACCCCAGTCCACGGGCGACGATCTCGTCCGGCTTTACGACGCCGCGCATGAACTGGCCGAATCCGCAAGCCGCTGGGGGTATCCGCTCTTCGCCGACATCGCCGGGAGGCTGGCGCACATCTTTCAATACGCCCGCAAGGCGCAACTGAGTCCTGACACGTACGGCCCGCTCACCGAGTTCCTGGCGGACGCGATCTCCGTTCTCGAATTCGACCTTCTGCAAATCAGTACGGACGGCAAGGAAATCGCCGAAGACATTGCCGCCTTCAAGCATCGCTACTCATTTGCATTCGGAATCGTGCCAACGTCCCCGTCCGAATCCGAAGATAATTTGTCAACCGGCCAGGCGACTGAGGCCCGCGATTCATTGCCTCTGTCCGAAGGCAACCTGGCGGACGATCTGCCGGAAGATGACGATGTTCCCAGGGAGGTATTGGACTTTTTCATTCCCGAGGCGGAAGAGCATCTGCAAATCGCCACCCAATGCTTGCTCGGCCTTGAATCCAATCCGGACCCCGAAGAGATTCACCGCCTTTTCCGTTCCGTTCACACGATCAAAGGATCGGCGGCGCAGGTGGGCTTGCGGCGATTGGGCGCGGTCGCGCACCGGTTGGAAGATTTGATCGGTCTGCTTCGAGATGGAGCTTTGCGTCCCAGCGCGGAGATCACGGACGCATGTCTCCAGACGGTCGATGCCCTGCGAAAATTCCTGCACCGGCATTGGACGGGCAACGACGAAATGCGCTCCACCGTTGGGCCACTCCTGGCGCGTATGGCGCTGTGGATTCCGGAAGATCTATTGGAGGACGCCGCCACCGGAGAGGATGCGGCTCGCCCCGAATCTGTGGAGACGGATGCGGAAGCCGCGCCTGCCGCGCATGCCAATGCCTCGCCGGGCGGAACTGGAAAGATGGGGGATCGCGGTCCCCAGGCAAAGTCCGTACGCATTTCTCTTGCGCGCCTCGACGACATGATGAACAGCGTCGGCGAGTTGGTCATCAATCGAACTCGCCTCATCGGGCGCATGGCGGAACTGAAGAAGCTCGTCGAGGTCCTCGGGATTTCCAGAAAGCGGTTGTCCGACAAGGTCGCCGAATTTCAGGAGAAATACGAATTTACACGCTTGGGCAACGGCAGCTCCGACAGTGGTCCCGCTGAGCGCCGGAAAACGGACGGGCCTGTGCAAGGCGCCCAGCAGCCGGCTTCCACCGGCGGCTGGCTGGATTTTTCCGATCTCGAGATGGATCGCTACGATGATTTCAATATTCTCTCTCGCTCGCTGACCGAAATTTCCGCCGACATTTCGGAAGTCCTTTCGCAGCTCGGTGGATTTGTGGGCCGCGTCGGCGGGGACATCGATGAATTCACCAAACTGGGACACCATTTGCAGGATGAGATCACGGAAGCGCGAATGGTGCCGATCGGGAATCTGTACACGCGTCTCTCGCGCACGGCGAGGGATGCCGCCAAGGTGTGCGGCAAGTCGGTGGACCTGGAACTCGTCGGAGAAGACACCCGGCTTGACAACAACATCGTGCAGCAGATCACCGATCCGTTGATTCATCTGGTTCGCAACGCCATCGCGCACGGAATCGAAGATGCGCCGGCGCGCGACCGAGCGGGGAAATCCGCGCGCGGCAAAGTGACGGTGCGCGCCTTTCATCGCGGCAATCATGTGTTCATCGAAGTCCAGGACGATGGCAGCGGGCTCGACTACGCGCGGATTCGGCAAAAAGGAATCGACGCCGGTTTGGTTTCCGCCACCGAAGCCGAACATCTCTCGGAAAATGAGCTGCGGGCTTTCTTGTTTCATCCCGGTTTCACCACGGCGGAGTCGAAGACCGAAGTCGCGGGGCGCGGCGTGGGGCTTGACGTGGTCCGCAACAACGTTCACTCCTTAAACGGCGAAATCGAAATTCGCAGTGAAACAGGCAAGGGCACGTGCTTCGGCGTAAAAGTTCCGCTCACGCTGATTATTTCGCAAGCTCTGTTCGTGCGTTCGGGCGCGACGGTTCTGGCCATGCCCCTCGCCGTCGTGGAAGAAATCCGCAGGCTGCGCCCGGCGGAAATTGAAGACGTTGGCGGGAAGTTGCTCACGAAAGTGCGAGGCGTCGTCACGGAAGTCGTCCGGCTGGACTCCGCGCTGGCTCTTCCTCCCATCGAGCCGACCAACGGTTACATGAATATGGTGATCGTGCGCGCCGCGGGACGCCAAGTGGGTGTGGTCGTCGAAGAAGTTCTCGGCAAGGACGAAGTGGTCATCAAGAATCTGGGCCAGTACCTGCGCCGGGTGAAACTCTTCCCCGGAGCCACGATTTCCACCGATGGCAGTCTGATCTTGCTGGTGGATGTGAACCGTCTGGCCGGCACATCCGCCGCCGAAGTGGACGTCGTCGTTCCTTCCGCCAACGCGGCTCGCATTTTCGGACCCGGAGCCTTGGCGGTCGCGTCCGGCAGCATTCCTGCCGCCGCGGTGGACGAGCCCGCCGTGGAAAAAGTCGTGGTCATTGCGGACGACTCGATCAGCGTCCGCAAATTCGTCGGCAGAATTCTCGAGAAGGCCGGGTATTGCGTGAAGCTCGCTTCGGACGGGCTGGAGGCCGCGGAACTGGTCGCGCAGGTGGGTTGTCACCTCGTAATTACCGATATTGAAATGCCGCGCATGAACGGATACGAATTGATGTCGCACCTGCGGCAGGACCCCGCGACGCGCCGCATCCCCGTTTTGGTGGTCACTTCGAGAGCGGGCGCCAAGCATCGCGAGCGCGCGATGAAAGAAGGCGCCGCTTCCTTCTTGACCAAGCCCGTGCAGGAGGAACAGTTAATCACGGTGGTTGAAGAATTGATGAATTCCGCCACGCGGCAGCGACGTCCCGCCGCGCCGGCACTGGATCTGGTCTAGCTATGGCCGTTGCCGAAAAAAGAACGCGAGTGCTCATCGTGGACGATTCCGCCTTCATGCGGAAAGTCCTCGAGGAAATCATTCGCACCGATCCGAAACTGGAAGTGGTCGGGCAAGCCAAGGACGGCCGCGAAGCCATCACCATGGCGCAGACTCTCCAGCCGGACGTGATGACCATGGACATCAACATGCCGCGGATGGACGGTCTGGAAGCGACGCAGCACATCATGACGCAGAATCCACGCCCGATCCTGATCGTCAGTTCCGAATCGCGCCAAGGCGCCGCCAGCACGCTGCGCGCCCTGGAACTGGGCGCCATCGATTTCGTCACCAAGCCTTCCAGCGGCATCGATCTGGACATGAAAAATGTTCGCGACGAGCTTCTTGGCAAATTGAAAATGGCCGCGAAGGTTCGCGTGGTTCGCACCGCCGCCCTGCACGATCATTCGGCTGGCGTGGAATCGAGATCCCAGGCGCAGCCCACAAAAGAAGTTGGCAATTCCGAAGTGCGGCTTCCTCTCGTCGTGATCGCCGCCTCCACCGGCGGTCCGGCAACCCTGATGCGTTTGATACCTCGTTTCCCGAAAGATTTTCCCGCGGCCGTCGTGCTCGTGCAGCACATGCCCGCGACATTTACCTCCCAGCTGAGCTTGCAGCTCACCGAGGTTGCGTCGATTCGCGTGAAGGAAGCGGAACAAAATGAGGCGCTCCAGACGGGAACATTTTATGTCTGCCCCGGGTCGCACCACTTGCGAATCTCCATGACGGGCCGGATCAAACTGGATGATGGCCCGAGAATTTCCGGCTACCGCCCCTGTGCCGACGTCGCATTCGAATCGGCCGCGGCTTACGGAGGCGCGAACGTCGTGGGAGTCGTCCTGACCGGAATGGGGAACGACGGCGCAAAAGGGGTTCAGGCCGTCAAAGCGGGCCGGGGATGCGTGCTGGCGCAGGATGAAGCCACATCCGTCATTTTCGGTATGCCGGCCGAAGCGATCCGAACAGGCGCCGTGAATCAAGTCGTTGGCATTGATGAAATGTATCCTGCAATCGAAAAATATTTGGAATCCATTTGCCGGCTGATGCAGCCCATAGGATCCCGATGACGCATCCGGCCAACTCCAGTCTGATGCCGCGTGACAATCGGCCGCGGGAACAAGTCGCTGTGTTTTCGATTGCCGAATACAGCTTCGTCATTTCCGCCGCGTCGATCCAGGAAATTCGGAGCACCGACAGTTTGGGCGGAACGATCGTGGAATTGGACCGCCCCGTGTTGCGGAAAGTTCGCCACATCGTGGAGCGAGACTCCCGGTATTACTACGTGGTAAGTGGCTACGAACATTTCCATTTGTCCCAGTCGCGCCCAACCACGGTGTTGATTTTGCGCAACGCGCCCGTTGCCGTGCTGGTGGACAAAATTGAAGAGATGGCGGAGATGCGAGTGCTCTTGTCGCTGCCCCAATCCTTCCGCGGAGAAGAGCGCACCTGGTATCGCGGCCTCACGGTTCTGGACCGCAAGGTTCTGCCCGTTGCCAATCCCCTTGGATTTCTCTCGGACGTGGAACTGCAGCGGCTCGAAGAGCAAAATCCCGGCTTGCTGCATACCGCGGACGCCGGGCGGCACGAAAGAGAGCCGGCATGAGCGCGGACAACAGCTCTCTCGTCCCTTCGTTCGTCGTTTTTCATGTTGGAAAACGGCGCGTCGCGTTGTCTCGTGATTGCGTGGCGGAGCTGATTGCGTCTCCGATCCTGTTTTCGTTTCCGCACACCACGCCGCTGATTACCGGCGTGGCCTTGCGGCGGGGGCGAATCGTTCCGGTGCTGGACTTGGGACCTGGCCTGCTGGGTGAAGCGTCTCCCCCGGCGCGATTTTTCCTGGTTGTGGAACGGTGCATCTCGAATAGTTCCGAGCGGTGCGCAATCCCGGTTCAAGGGGAATGCGAACTCGTGGCCGGAATCATGCTTTCTCCGGCGAGTCCGGAAGATTTTGTGAACGGGTACCTGGACCTGAACGAAGAACGGATTGACGTGCTGGATCTCGAAAAAACGATCGCGGCCGGCGTCAGGAATGAAGAAGAAACAATCCCTGCGGCGGAGGCGTTGTCGTGAACGAGGCTGGAACAGCGCCGCGTGTCCTGCTGATTGACAGCAATGTTTATTTTGTCAAACGCATGACCGACGCATTGATGAAAGAAGGTTTCCAGGTGTTTCATCACCCCGTAGCGTCGTATGCGCTTACGATGATTGAGTGGAATACGCCCGACATTATTCTTTGCGCCACCGAACTTCGGGAGATGGGAGCCTTCGAGATGGTTCCCGTGCTGCGCAGCGACCCGAAATCGGCGAACATACCGCTGATGGCCCTCGGCAACAGCGCGGACAAGGGCCCGCTCGAGGCGTATCGCGCCGGCTGCGACGATTATATCGACCGGCGAAGGAATCCCGCCGACATTGCCAGTCATATCCGCTCTTTTCTGCACAGCTCCCGGCACGGATTCCAGCCGACGGAAATGCTCTCGACGACGGACACATCGCTCAGCGGAAGCCTCGAGCATTTGGATTTGGCGGGCATCATTCAAATGCTGGATCAGACGCGCAAGACCGGCGCTCTGCACGTCAACGCGGGCGAGACCGACGCCGTCCTGTTCTTTGAGTCCGGCGAAATTCATCATGCCGAATACGGCAAGCGGATTGGTGAGGAAGCCGTCATTCAGATCGTTAAGGATTGCCAGCAGTCGGGGATTGGCGTCTACAAGCTCGTCGTCGGCACGACTGCGAATCAGCGGACCGTGCATCGGCGCTCGATGGATTTGCTTCTCGACGCCCTGCGCGAATTTGACGAGGCCAACCAGCATCCAGCGGAAAGGGAAGTCCTATGAACGACGTCACGCTGCGCCAACCGGGTTCCAAACCCAATGTGTACTTCATCGACGACAGCGCCACCATGCGCGAGGTGGTCAAGATCGCCTTTCGCCGCGAGAATTTTAATGTGGTGACTTGCTCCGACATGGCCTCCGCCGTGGCTCAGTTCGATGAGACCGTTCCCGATGCCGTCATCAGCGACGTCATCATGCCGGACAAGGATGGATACCAGCTCTGTGAATTCATCAAACAGCACCCGGTATTAGGCGGAACGCCTGTTTTCTTGATGTCGGGAGTGGTCAACAAAGAGGTTGCCGAACGGGCCCACGTAGTGAAAGCGGACGAGTTGATTCGGAAACCCTTCCATCCTCAAGACTTGGTGGCTCGCGTTAAAAAACTTTTGAACCGCCCCGAACCTAGTCAGACGCCTTCGCCGACGGAAGTGGCGACGGCCAGCCCGCTCACCCGGTTTTTTGAAAGCGCCGCCGAAACTTTTTCCAAGCCCTCTCCGCCTCCCGCGCCTACGTTCGCTGCCCCACGGCCAATGCTGCAAGCGCCCGCTCCTTCCGCGCCGCCGCGCGCTCCCGCGGCCAACACTCAAGAACTTCAGAAATTGCGCATGGAAATAAAGCGCCTCGAGTCTTTGGTCAAAAAACTTCAGGCCGACCTCGTCTCGGAACGCGAGTATCGCGCCACGCTTGAATCACAGCTCCAAACCATCAGCACAGCCGACTGATAAGCTTCTGGAAAGAAAGAATTTCAACAATGCGGCTGTGATTCCTTCTGGCGGGCCGGGCTAATTCCGCTTCCGCACCGATCATCCCCACCAGTTCTGTGGCAGTTGATTAAAAAAGTCTTCTCCTGTACATTTCCCGTACCCCCCGCCCCAAGCAGGCAGGATTTTTTCTCGCCTTCCCGGTTTTGACTCGTTTGGCCGTGGCGGCCTTTTATTATGATGAGTGCGAATCTTGGATTTGTCACTGATCAACCGGAGAGAATTCAAGTGAGTTGCCGATGGAAACCGGCGCGCAATTTTTCCGAGAAAGAAAAAGCTCGAATGGATTTGCATTGGCCTTGCAGCGGTTTTTGCCGATAGCTGTCTTGAAGTCGTGGTGATTGACTGCGGTCCGAAAGATGATCTATCCTTCGCAACCACAGAACGCTTAGGTCGGAACGAAAGAGGGGCCCGCCGGGACACAAGACAGAACCATAACTCAGATTTTGGCCAGGGACTTCGGTGAGTGCAGATTGCCGAGTCCAGACGAGCCAGAACGAGGCCGAGCAAAGAGCAATGTTTCACTGCAGTCCTCGACGGCGCCCAGGGTTTCAAAAGTCATCGTCTCCAACGGTCGGTGGAGGTTAGGGCCATGAAATCTCGTCGCATCCTGTCCGTTTTTCTCCTTTGCGGGTGTCTCTGTCTATTTGGCGGGTTCCGTGAGCGTTCCTGGGGCGCGGTTCCTCCAGCCCCAGCGCAACGTTCCGCCCGGACAGCCTCCGCTGCGCCGCAATCATCAGGTTCGGATGGTTCCTCAACCTCTGAGGAAGTTTCCATCCCTGGTCCAATGCGCTCGTTTTTGAGAATGGCCGCGATCAGCCAGAAAATCACACCCCAAGAGTTATTGCCCCTGCTGGCGCGCAACGTGGTCATGAGCGGCTATCAAGGCGGCAAACCCACGGAATTCCTGGTCCTCGTGAATTGGTATATGGATCAAGCGCGCGAATTGGAGGCCCTGGCGGGAAAAGGGCAAGTGATTCACGTTTCAAATTGCGACGAAGCAAGACAGCTTCTTGTCATTCTTGGATACCGGCTTCAGCAGGCCTGCGGACCGGATGAAGCGCTCGAGACCGCTGACGCTAACAGGGCGTTCCTTACCATCGATTCCGGGTTCCCATTGGCAGACCTTGAAGAAGCCCTGCGGGAAGGCAAGCCGTTCGATACTCCCTACGCTTCCACAAGAGTTCCCGTGCTCTACAAGTCATCGGATTGGGTGCAGAACAAGAAAAATGCCAACCGCGGAGTCGTGGACTCAATTTTGCGTGATCCCGACCTGGCCCGTCTGTATTGGGCGATGTCGCGCATGGATACCGAAACGGGTCAATTCTTATGGCAATCCCTGGGCATGAAGAAGTTGATCTTGGGCGCTTCGGTACTGGATTTTTACGGCAGCCAGATCAGTGTTCGGTCGGGAAGAGTTCTCGTTCCGGGTGGACCGGGCGCGGAAAACGCATGGAAGGATCTGGTGGGAGTCAGTCCGCGTTCTCCCGCTGACTTTATTTCCCGTCTTCTGTCCAAAGATAGCGGCTGGCTGGCAGCGTATTTCGACACTCTGTCCCGCGTAAGCCAAACGCAGCAGGCCTATTTCACCGCGCCCCGCCGCTTGGAACATTTTTACGATGCGCTTCGCGGACGCGATGTAACCCCAATTCCGACCAAGCATTCCTTCCGGCCGGACCCTGGCCTCTTCTTGCTCGAGGCGCGGTTGCAAATCGATTCCAACGGCCAACCGCACATCCCCGGCAATATCGATGTCTGGAAGGACGTCTTGCGACGCAAAACGGATTCCAAGCTCATCCGTGATTGGAGCGTGAAGGCCGCGGGCTGGAATAATCCGGAGCAGGTGGTGGAAGGGATGATCGGTGTGTCCCGTTATGCGATGCCTGAGGGGCCAGTCTTCAACTTCCTGATGCTAACGGAGATCGACCGCGAGCGCGCTCCAAACGAGCAGCTCGATGTTTCCACGGCACGCCTGTTGGCCGACAAGTTCCCGCTCTTCGGCGACCAATATCCGATGTTTGCGGAATTCCACGCGTTGAACAATGAATCCATCACGCGATTTCTTACCGTTGCCGAGAGTCTGAATCAAATCCCCGATCATCTCGCAAGAACGGATGCTCTTGGGATGTTGCAAGCCAACCTCGGCCTCTGGCAAATCCTGGCCCGGCAAGGCCAGATTCCCGACGCTCGTTTGAACGATTCCTGGCAAAAAATCCTAAGCGCGTTCGCCGCGCTGCATACTTCCGACCAGGTTTATGTGGCTGGGCGCACAGCGCTCGCGGAACTATTGCGCGCTTCCACCGGCAAAACCTACCTTCCGCAAGACCAGATCTTTGCCTTGCTTGCCGGTCCTGAGCAGTACTCCAAAGAGGGACAGCAGTTACGATCCGAGATGGCCGGCAAGATGCGTCAAGTGATCGACGATCAGCGCCTGGTTTCTTTGGACACGCTGATCTCCCTGGGAGATGGCCTCGACCAAATGGCCAAGGGAAAGGAAATTGCCGACTCGCTGCTCCCTCTTGCCGGGGAGTTGCGTGAATTCGAGATGCCGAAGCCTCTCTTTACCAAGAGTGAAAGGACCGAATTTGCCGCGGGGCTCTACAGCAACCGCCACACCGCCTTGCAGATGCGGACCGACTTAATAAAAATCATCAAATCTCCCAGCAGCCCCGCCGAATTGGCCCAAGCGCATGCCTTGCTCACTCCCTTTTTGAGGGACACTTTAGTAGGGCTCAACTATGCCTACTACGAGCCGCCCGGCGCTCAAATGATTCACAACAACCCGCTCTTTGTTCGATCCCATGATTTCTCCGGAGGCGATTACTCGGGTGAGGCGGCCACCGCCAGCGACCAGATTTGGCGCTCGCCGCGCATTTTTGGCCGCGGATGGACGGCCAGCGGCGGCGCGCACCTGATCGGCTCCATGGCCGACTTGCCTTATGCCCTGGCACGAATCGAGCAGGACTTTATCGTGCCCCAAAACGTTCAGTCCCTCATTTGGGAAGATTTGGTTCCGGGCCTGATCACCAGCGCGGTTCTGCCGCGATGGTGGAGTGTGTCCCGAAACGAGTTGCACGCTGTCGCGTTGTATCAGCGTGGAGGCGAGGAGCTTCTGACCGGCGCCGCAAAAGATGAAAAACTGCGAGAATCCGTCGCCAGTATCCTCTCGGATTGCCTGCTTCCTCAAAGGTTGGAGCAAGTAGAGACGGCCTTGCGCGCCGGGCACGAGGATGAGGCCCTTGCATTGATCGCCCCCGCGGAGAGCTTTTACCTGGCGGCGGAATATCCCCGCAGATTTGCCTCCGATAAGCAGCACTGGGGTCAGGCAGGGAAGGAACTGGACGACCTGCTGGAGCGCTTCCCAGTCGAGACGAGTGTGGAGCGAATCTCGGCGGATTTTGGCGTCCCTCATCCGGCTCTGGCGCAGAACTATGGGCGGGAGTTGATGAGCATGAAGCCTATCCCCACGTTTCTCTATTACTCCAGCCGCCTGATGGCTGAGTCGTGGGACTCGGGTAACCTGTACTGGGGGCGCTTGGCCGATGAAATGGGCTACTCGCCTGTCATGCTCAACGTGCTGGTTCCCCAACTCACTCGCCGAATGGTGGAGCAAACCTTCGCCTCGCATCTCGAAGATTGGTCCGCAGTCCTGCGCGCGATGCGGGAAACCGGTGAAGAATTCCGCCAGGGCAAGATCGCGGCGTTGCCGAAGAGCGGTCCGTCGGCCGGGCTCTAAAGAATTTCGGATTCGCAGGCGGGGATTTCAGGTGGGAAACCAGATTCGCAGAAATGCGCCGGGCAATATCACGAGGGGACCATGGCAAAACGATACCTGTTTCCGTGCTTGGGGCTTCTGATTCTCCTTTCCAGCTTTGCGGTTTGGCTGGCGGCGCAGGACGCCGGCCAGGATAATGGCGGCAGCGTCATTCGCGTTGTCGTTTCCATGGTGCAATTGAACGTGGCCGTCACGGACGCCAAGGGAAACTATGTGACCACTCTGCGCCCCTCGGATTTTGACATTACCGAGGACGAGATTCCGCAGAAGGTCGCCACATTTGAGGAAGGAAACGAAGGTCCGCAAAATGTGCTCCAAGCCGCGCAGGATTCGAGCCTCCCGAAGGACCCGGTAGCCGACCCGGCGGCGGAGCACCGGCGAAGCGATCCTCCGCGCGGGGGCACGCAAACGGGTACCTTGGAGGGAATCGCCTCGGCGGTGAGTGGCTCCAACGTTTTCATCTTGTTTGACACCAGCAATTACATGTTCCGCGGCAGGGGCTTTGTGTTTGCCCAGGATTCCATCGCGGAATTCGTGCGGACTCTCGACCACCCGTATCAAGTGGCGTTCTATTCCTACAGCCGGGACTTTTACCGCGCCGCGTCGCTTACGACGGACCGCTCCCAGGTACTGCGCGGCGTGCGCGAGACCGTGAACGGCGATGATTCCGCGCTGTATAACGCCTTGCTCATGACCCTGAAGGATGCCGCCCAATATTCCGGCCGGAAAGTCGTCGTCGTCTTTTCCAATGGCCCGGACAACTCCAGCATGGTTTCTCCGGAAGACGTCGACGAATTGGCGCAGTCCGAAGGCGTCCCCATTTACATGATCAGCACCCGAGAAGCCAAACTCGACGCGGCTTCCGCGGCTGTTTTTGAGCGTATGACGGCCAGCACGGGCGGCGAGGCCTACTTCGCCAAGAGTTGGAAAGACCAGCGCGATGCCTTCAGCTCCATCCGGGAAGACCTTGCGCATCTATATTTTATGAGCTACTACCCGCAGCCGAATCCCAACCGCGGGTGGCGCACTATCACGGTGAAACTCACTAATCCGAAATACAAAAAGTACCGAATCCGAACACGCAGCGGTTATCGCCCCATCCCAGCGCGTGCCAACATGGACGTTGCTGCCCCCGGTCAATAGATCTTTGGATGAGATTCGCGCTTTGTCGGCGCGAGAGTCACTCCCGGAATTCGTGGACGGACTACTGTCCTTCCGTACAGTAGTAATTTTCAGGACATGTGATTAAGCTTTGGTTGTGTGCATGAATTGCCTTTGAAGCCGGCCGAACCCAGCGGGGGGAAGAGAAGGCACGATGGATAAAAGGAAATCAGCAGGTATGTCGGGGCGTGGAACCACCCCGAACGGATCGAAGGTGGAGCGAAGAAAAACTTCCCGCTTTCTGGTTGCGGTACCGATTGAAGCGAATTGGCGCAATTCGGAGGGCATCCCCGTTTTGGTGCATGCCGTCGCGAAACAGGTCAACGCCAACGGCGGCTTTTTGGAAATGACGCTCTACCCTACCGTCGGCAGCCGGATTACACTCACCAATTTTCTTTCCGCGGAATCGGCCGAAGCTCGCGTCCTGGCCACCCCGAATTCAAGGGAAGGCGTTTCGCATGGCATTATTGTTGAGTTAATTACTCCGAGCGACAGCTTCTGGGGCGTGAATCTCCAAGTCAAAAAGACCAGCGTCGAACTTCAAAAGCTTGAAAAATCGCTCCAGGCCGAAGGAATCGATTTCCGTTTGCTGAACGAATTCCGCGACACCGTCGATACCCTTCGCACCACCGCCCTAGCGGTTCAACAATTGCGGGAACTTCAGCTCAAGGGCCGGGATGACAGCGAAATCGTTTCGATGCTCGTGGCCGACCGCGTTCGCCGCGCCACAAATCTCTGCCACGAACTCGTCGCGGATATCGACGCGGGAAAAATGTCCCGCGAAACCAAGGAAGTCGACGAACTTTTCGATTCCCTCGAGCAAGCTTGCGACCGCCTGCGGCATCTCCTCAAGAGCCGCCATCCGGACCGCTACGTAACCTCCCGCACCTGACTTCTCCCCAGGGGGCTTCACAGGCCGCGGAAAATTGGCCCAAAGCTTTTTGTCATTCCGAGCGAAGCGAGGAATCTCTCTTTCTTTTCATGAGGTCAAATCAAAGAGGGATTCCTCGCTTCGCTCGGAATGACAAAATAAGCTACTTTTTCCGCGTCCTTTTCAACCTGTGCGCGCGCCCCGGAACAGATTTCCGACCACGATTTGAGTGACTGGATCGGTGGTCACTTTCTTCGTTGTAGAGAGTCAGGTTTCGTAACGCCCGCGCCACCAAATCACATCTGGGCGAAATCAGAATTCAAGCCGAATCCGCGGTAAGATCTCTAAGCTCAGCAGAGCGATTAGCAGAACCGCGAAACGAGCCGCGCAGGTCCCGCAGCAGCGGCCACAGCGATTCGAGGTTGACACGACCGGGCGGCGAGCATATCGTTTTGCGCAGAGAAGCTCAGATCGGAAATTCCAGAAGTTATCATCGCGGCGGTGAGTTATGGCGGGGACAGCGTACCTCCCAGACTTGGCCATCCAAGGCACGGAAAGCCAAGATCCTCCACGGCACTCCGCGGTCGTTCGCATAACCCATTGGATCACGGCGCTTAGTTTTGTTGGTCTGCTTTACAGCGGAATCCAAATTCTCATTGCCCATCCGCGCCTCTATTGGGGCGATACAGGAGCCTTGGGAGGCCCCTCGCTGATCGATCTTCCGATACCTTTCATGATCGGCCATTCGGGCTGGGGCCGGTATCTACATTTTCTCTCGGCATGGGTCTGCGTCTTGACTGGATTGGTCTATGCCCTTTTCGGCCTGCTCAGCCATCATTTCGGCAAGAATTTGCTGCCGGCGAAGGGTGATCTGGCTTGGGGCCGTATCTGGCGCATGGTTTGGCACGATATGCAGTTGAAGCGGCCAAGTGAAGAGGAGGCGCTGACGTACAACGTCCTCCAGAGGCTGGCCTACCTCGCTATTGTCTTCGTGCTGTTTCCTCTGGTCATTCTCAGCGGTCTGGCCATGTCTCCGGCCATCGCGTCCGTGGTCCCGGTACTCCGGAGCGGGTTCGGCGGACAACAATCGGCGCGCACCATTCACTTTTTCGTCGCTCTGGCCCTGGTTCTCTTTCTTTGTGTGCACATCGCCATGGTTTGGCTGGCAGGCTTTACGGACCGCGTGCGGTCCATGATTACAGGCTACAGTGCTTCCGGGAAGGAGCGCTCATGAGTGACCGACTTTCGCGGCGAAAGCTGATGAAGGCGGGTTTAGCGGCAGCCGCGGGCGCCACCGGCCTGGGTATTGCTGCACACCTCGCGGGTCGATACGGCCTGATTCCGCCCGACGACGGCGGCGTCTACGGAGTCGGCGAAACCATGACCTATGCCGTCCAACGACTCTTGACCTCCCGGCATTCGCTGGCCCGTGAGTATAACCGCAGCGACATCTCAAAGATCGCGCCTGTAAAGGGCCCACCTCCCGAGGACGAAACCTACCATCGCTTATTGGCGGGTGGTTTCGCGGACTGGCGGCTCAAAATCGACGGCTTGGTTTCCCGCCCCACGTTTCTCTCTCTTGCGGAACTGAGGCGCTTTCCTTCCGAAAACCATGTCTTCCATCAGGCCTGCGAAGAGGGCTGGTCCTTCATAGCCGAATGGACCGGCGTCCCTCTTTCCTACGTTTTGAATCTTGTCGGAGTCCTCCCGCAGGCGAAGTACGTCGTGTTCTTTGGCTTCGACACCAATTTTGACGCAGCAGACAAACAGACCATCCGAGGCAAGTGGAACAGCATCGACATGGCGGACGCCTGGCATCCGCAAACCTTGCTGGCCTACGGGATGAACGGCCAGGAACTTCCCATTCCTCACGGCGCTCCGCTGCGTCTCCGCGTACCGCGGCAGCTTGGCGGCAAGAGCACGAAGTATCTTTCCCTCATCACGCTGACCGATTCCGTAAAGGACATCGGCAGGGGATTCGGAGCCGGAGGCGTGGAGCGCGGCTTCTCCTGGTACGCCGGCATCTAGGCGATCTAGCGCGTCGCGAAAGCCGGGACAGGCAGGGAAATTAAACACTGGCTTCATGTCCCGCAAATCCCATCTAAACTAAAATCGGAACACGAGTCCCGTCGATATCCTCGCATTGTGTTGCACACCGCCGTAGTGGTGCGTGATGAGGTCATCGGCCTGAATGATTCGCCAGGAAACGAACGGCACAATGTGCATGTCGATTCCGGCCCCGATCGCTCCCGCGAAAGAAGTGTCCGCAATTCCGTTTGTCCTGGCATGTCCGATCCCCGCCAAAGCATGAATGAACGGGGAAATGCGCGCCGGAAAGGAAATTTGGGGCCCGGCCATGAAATCCAGGGTCCGGGCGTCGGGTTGCGACGGCAAGCCGAAATGCCCATCCATGTCCGCCGCGAGGCCGAGCCAACTCCTGAATTTATATTGCCCCGTGATCTCCACCCCGTTGAGATTTCTTCCCGGCGAAACGCCAAACCGTTCATAGGAATAGCCGCCAAACAAATCGATGCTCTGCGCCCTCGCGGACATTGAAAAAGCGAAGAAAAGTCCCAGCAGGATCAGGAGCCTTCGAGCCATGAAAATCGCCTCCGGAAACAGAATTTGAAGTTGAAGTCGCGGCGTTGAGAAATCGCGTCGGGCCGCGGGCATAGGGCTGGTTACGTATTCAGATGCCGGAAGCCCCTCTAGGGTCACTCGCCGGAAAAACCCGGCAAGCCGATGAAAACAAACGTGATTTCCCAACGGGTGAAACGAATATGCCGGAGTACAGCAATGGACCGATTCTTACATTCCCGTGTTCGTTGTAACTTGCTGGTCGCTAGCGATTTATGAAGAATGACACTTCTTCGGCAGCTTGTTCCCGCAGCGGCAAGGGACAATCCGCCCTGCAACGCTGCGCATTCGGGAAAATGTGATGCCAGGATGGCAACCTTGATCAAAGTCCAGTGTTCAACCAAAGAGGGGAAACTGGGTGGAGGAATAGTCCATTTCAAGCGAATCCACGGAGGGCTGCGAAAATGTCCCGAATCAAGCGAATCCTAAGTTCAACATGCCTTGCTGCGAGTTTTCTGATTGCCGTTGCGAGTTCCGGTTGCGCCGCTCGCGTGCGAGTCTACGATGAATATCACAGTGACTATCATACCTGGGATCGCAACGAGGACGTCGTCTACCGGAGCTATTGGGGCGAACGTCACGAGCCGTACCGCGACTACAACAAACTGAACAAGGATGAACAGAAGGACTACTGGAACTGGCGCCACGACCATCCTGACAAGCACTAGATGCTGTCGGCGTGCGGGAGGGGCGGCGGACGTTATCGCAGGCTTGACGCCAGAATGGGTTTCAAACGAGAGATTTCTTCTTGTGCCTGAACCCGAGTAGGACCGTTCACAGTTGCAAACAGGTCGAGCGCTGCCTGCGTCTGATGCCTTTCGGCGAGAACGTATGCCTGGAGCAGGTTGCTCTCGTCCTGCGATGGCACATTTCGGATCAGCAGTTCCGAAGGCAGAGCGGTGGTCCGGAACTCCTTCAGGAATGATTGATTGTTCAAAAGGGTAGAAGCTGGATACATGTTTCCCTTGGGGGTTTCGTACTCTAGATACGGTCGAAGATCACTTGATTCGGTATCCTGCCGCAGTTGATACGTCTCGGATAGATGCGATAACGCCTTCTTCATCGAGTCTCCGTATAACATCAGGTCCCCCAGCAGTGATTCTGTTGCCGGGATACGGATGCGATCCAGAGCGTCGCGCACGCGAGGATCCGTGTCCCAACCCTGGAGTTGAGTAAAATCCGCTTCCAAAGGTTGATTGGAAGCCACGATAACTCCCTGTGTTGGGCCGACAAACAGCGCCACGTGAGGAAATACGCGAGTTGCTGTGTTCAGGATGACCAGGAGATCTTTCGTCCGCATGTGGTGGAGTTGCACCCATTGCTGTAACACCCCTTGCTGTCCAAGGTGCCGCCGGCATAATTCATAGAATTCCCGGTTGTAAAGATCGGCTTCGCCGTCAATCCAGATGGAGGAAACTTCAATCGTTATGGCATCGTACGGCTGCCTGAGAGAGCAATAAGAAGTTTCGCCCATCCGCAATCGAAAGATGAACGCGGGGATCGTGATCGAGTACACCCCCATTTACATCCGTGAACCACAGTCTCGCCGCCTCCGCGATCTGCGGCGCCAGCTCCGCGACGTCAATTTCCTTGAAAGGAAACAGGGAAAGTGTCTGAAGCGTTTGGCCCGTGCCCAGCCCGATCACTAAACCGCGTTCGGGCCTGCGGACGAAGAGCATGGGAATAAGTGCGAACCGAATTTGTGAGCTCTCTTCGCCGGAATTGTTGCCCTGAAATTTGGCGTTGGACAGCAGCGTGCGCTCCGGCCCATTTTGCACGACTGAAGTCATTCCCCCGGCAACATCTTCCCGTTGATAGATCACGCGGTCCACTTTGGCAGGAGCGCCAAAATAGACGTAGGAGCCAGCTACAAAGCAGCCGCGGGTCCCAGTTGCCTATTCCCAGCCAACCCAGTGCGATAACGGCGAAAACTGCAGCAGACCAGGCCATTCTCCGCACTAGCAGGGGCGGAAACAACAGAAAGACAAAGTAAAGGCCCGCGGCCATACTGCAAGTGGCCAGAGTACGAAGAGTGCCTTGTGATCCCAAAAGGGGGATAAGGAAAAAGCCTGTCAGCAGAGAGCCCAAAATCGCGCCGAAGGTATTACCTGCGTACAGTCCTCCGACGCGCTCACCTACCTGTTCGGCTCGAGCAGAGGCGGAATAGAGATTGAGGAGCAGGGGAAATCCGGTGCCAAGCAATACGGCCGGAACGATCAGCATGAAAAAAGCGCACAGAAAACGCATCAATTCACTGGCGATAAACAGAGTTGGGGCTTGAATCCCGATCCCCGCTTCAAGAATGGCATCGTCGCCATATTTCAAGAAGATTGTCAAAGCGACAGCCAAGACTCCGCCCAATAGAAGCAGCTCAATCTGCCAGGAATTCTTTCCGCGGGATGTTTCGGCGTGCGACCGCCGGCCCATTTTCCATCGCCCGTAAGCGATGCTACCAAATGCAAAGAGCGCGAGGCCCCAAGCGTCAAATTGGAGAAACCCCCGGGAACCACGGCTGAATACATTCGTCAGGTGGTCCCAAAGAGGCAGGCTTAGGAATACAACCAAGCCGAGGAGAAATTGTGAAACGACCAGGCCGACGCTCCAACTCTCTGCTGTGCGAAACCTTTTCGCGATGACTTGCGCCCCGAAACCGAGACCGCACAAAACAACAAAGAGCGTCACGCCGAAGGCATAGACGGTGCTGCCGATCGTGAACGCCTGTACGTGTGTCCAGATTACCTCGTAACCTAGCGCAGCCGCCCCCGTGAAAAAGGCCCCGATTAACAGGAAAATTCGTGAGTGCCCCAAGGTTGGCATGTCCCCGCCATGAGGCGCGTCTTCAAAGGGAGTGGATTCAAGAGCCTTCGCGCCGGTTTCGAGTCTCGGAATCGCGCCGGCGCAAATGAAAATGACCAGGTTTGTTCCGCACGCCAAATAGATGGCTCCCATAATCCCGAACACGGGAATGAGCAGGTAGGTCGAAAGTAGCGTGCCAAATGCGGCGCCAAGTGTATTCCAACTATAGAGGCTGTCCACACTCACCGTGAATTGCGCATCACGACTTGCAACGTAGCGGCTTAAAGCCGGCAAGGTGCCGCCCATCAGGAAGCTGGCGGGCAGGATCACAACGGAGGCCAGGCCGAAGCGCAACGCGGTGAGCGACGCCGGGCCCAGGACAAACTGGTGGCATATGTGCACATAGGCAGCGGTGAGTATTGTAAACATCTTGGGAATAATTGCCGCATACAGTCCAACCGCGGCTTCCAGCACGGCGTAGATCCAGGGAGTTGGCTGCCAGCGGTCAACCCAAAAACCAAAGCAAAACGCCCCCAGGGCGAGGCCTCCCAAGAAAGCAGCCAGGACGGTGCTTACCGCCTGAGTCGTATTGCCGAAGGTGTAGGTGAGTAAGCGGCTCAAGACCGTTTCGACGATGAGGCTGGACGCGCCGGAAAGAAAGAAGAGACCGGTCAACAAGCGCATGTCGAACGGCTTTTGGTGCTGGATGTTTGATCCGACAGTTCCCACACTCTGTTATACGAGCAGGTACCAAGAGAGGGCAACCGCTTTACAGCACAGAGGAGCCGCAAGTGCCAATAGCAGATTTCCAGAAGTCATCGCCTTCGGGTGGGCACTGAAATCGGTATGCCTCGGCCCTATCGCTGTTTGCGAGGGTCAGTGTGGGGGATAGGAGGCGGCCAGCTTGTCTTCCAGAGCTTGCTGAAGGCTGGACATTTGACTGACCGATTCCACGATATTCGAAGAACGCCCGGAATATTGAGGAAGCGGGTCGAGAATGTTGAAATGAAGATTCGGGTTCGCGTAGGCGAAGCCGGAGGATTCGTTCCACATGAAGAAGTTTCCGTCCCTGTGGTATCCGTCAGCGCCCAGCAAACGAGAAGCAAAGAAATACGTCGAGCGTCCAGCAATACCCGGAGTCCAGAGGGGCGCGCCTTCCATCAGTTCGCGCTCGCCATCGATGCCCAGCAAATCAAGGACGGTTGGCGGCACATCGATGTGCGAGGTCACCCAGGGAATCCATTTTGTCTTCTCCAGGACTCCGGGGGCGTAGAGCAAGAACGGAACCTGGAACGAATAGTCGTCGATTAAACCGGGCGTGAACACGGGGTCTTCGTTGGCCACGCGGATGCCATGATCGCCGGTGACGATGATCAATGTGTGCGCAAGTTCGTTATGACTTTTGAGGAGCTGAAGGAGCTCACCCAGCCAGGCGTCCTCGGCCTGCAAAATTGTTTTCTCCTGGCTCAGGACCTGGCTCTCGCTGCGCGGTCCATCTCCATCGGGCAAGGGCAACGGCACGTGCCCGACTTGCGGAAGAAATACGGCGGCAAAATTCGTGCGGTGAGAAAGCCAGTCGGTCAAATCTTTTTCCATCAGTGCCAACGCCGAGCGGTCGCGCTGGAAGCGGGCCTCCCGCCAGTTTTTCCCGGCGTTCGACGCTCCGACCACATTGCTGAAAATCGCCGCGTCGGGATAGATCAGCCGATTTACCCCTAACATTTCAAACATCTGGTCATCGTATTCTCCGTTCCAGCGGAACGGCATGTAGGCGGCGGTCTGATACCCCTTTGCGGCCAGCGCGCGGAACATCCCCGGCAGCGCGACTTTGGCGTGCTTTTCGGGCAGGCTGAGGTCGCCGGGCGACGGATAAAGAGAGCCGAAAAGCGAATACAGGGCGCGGTGAGTCACGGGAAACGTCGTGTAGTGTTGCGTTGGGACAAACGATTGCTCCCGAAGCTTTTGCAGATTGGGGAATGCGTCCAGGTCGCCGGTCACTGAGAGAAATCGCGTCGGAGTGGTTTCCAGAACAAAGAAAATCACGTTATATCCCTGCGCTTTGGCCCAATAGGTGGCGTCGCGCGCCGGTGACGGGGCATGCACCAGTTCCCGGTAACGCTCTTCGAGTTGGGGGATTGTCAGCGCCGCCATTTCGCGCGCAAATTCCTGGGCTTTTCCTACCTCGACTGGGCCTGCATCGAGGTAGGCGCGCAAAGCGACGATCATGGCGCTGCGATGAAACACCGTGGCGGGGCTAGAGGGCGCCCACGCCAGCGCCGTAACGGCGACCGCGCAAACAGCAATGGCACGTCCGAATCTTCTTAATAGGATCCTCGCACGATGAGAAAAAGTGGCCGCATCTTTGCCTTGCATCCTTTTTTGGAGCGCTCCGGTAATCATGGGAGACGACAGCGCCAAAACGCAAACCACCGCAACGATCCCCCAGCTTAGAAAAGACGTGTTCGCCAAGGGTTCGTGCAGGCCCCAGCTCACCGCGACGCGCAATGTGTGCAGCGAAATATAGCTCCCCGTCGTCTCCATGGCTTGGATCTGGATATAGATCATCAAGGCCAGGATCGCGCTGGATGTCCAGGCGATTCGAGAGCTCCATTTGCGCGGGAGGATGACCGCTACAAGAAAATATGCTGCCGGGACCAGGATGCAACCGACCAGCAGATCCATCCGGAAAAAGGAGAGAGCATGCCACCGGTCGATTTCCGATTCGGTAAGGCCCGAAGATTGAGCCATTGCGCGTTGCGCGATCTCGAGGCCTCGGCCAGGGATCAGAATCACGTATTTGGCATACAGGGCTACGAACGCAGGGATGAGCCAGTGACACGCGTCGCCTGCCGCCGCCCTTGCATTCGCCCAAGAGCGAGTAACGTATGGGCGACCATCTTGGCTTCGAGTTAGCTCTCCGGAAACGGCTATTTCGTCCGCCTGCCCGGACTCTTCTGGCGGCTCGTGGGTGTCGAGTTGAAGGCCGCCATCTGCACCGGAATTGTTCTTGTGGGAAATCATTGGCGATTGCGGGGCGAGAAGAAATTGCAAGGAACCAAGCCCAACAATGAAATTATATAAGAAGCAGGCCAGGCTCCCGTGAGATTAGATCAAGCCGGGTGCGCTCTCCATCAACCCGAAATTTCCGATCTATCCATTCGTTTCACGGAACCATCGCCTCCTCCTGCGCTCGAATCCGCATAACTGCTCCATGAGCGAGCCTCAACTGGATTCCATGGTTCCGGCTGCTCCTTCCACGAGAAACCCCGCGTGAATTGACTTTCTCTCGCGCCGCTGTATGATAGGTAATGTCCCATGAGCCATAGGATCAAGATCGGCGTCTGCATCTGTTGTTGCGGCAACAGTGCGCCGGTGTGTGGGGGAATCGCGCGATAGGGAAACGACAGATCGAAGCGCAGGCAGCCCACCTCGGTGACCGACCCGAAGGTGGGTTTTTGTTTTTGCGATGAACGCACTGGACCTTGCCGCGGCGTCAAAAAGCGCGCAGTAATTTGTGGACTACTGTAGAGTAAACGAACCGCCCGTACCGTTTGGCCGCAGTCCCGGATACTTGTAATGGAGGCGACAGATAGATGAAGGTCTCGAACTCTTCCTGGGCCGAACGGCTCGCCGGAAAGATTCCGGAGGCTTTGGCGCGCGAAATAGACATCTTTGAAACGGAAATCGCCCTCCGAAAGCAGGGCAAAATCGACGAGCGCCTGTTTGCCGAGACGCGCCTTCGAAGAGGCGTTTACGGCCAGCGCTATGACAATGGACAAAGGCACAACGGCAAAACGGTTCAGCTGCTTGGCTATCCCTCCGGAGAACTGACCAAGGGCCCGAATACGATGTGGGATGCTCCGGGGATGCAGCGCATCAAGATTCCCGCGGGTGGGCTGAACGCGGAGCAGCTCGAGACTTTGGCGGACCTCGCCGAGGAGTATTCCGACGGCATCGCGCACGTGACCACGCGTCAGGATTTTCAGCTTCACTACGTACACATTGAAGACACGCCCAGCGTGATGCGCCGCCTGGCCGCCGCAAAGATCACCACGCGCGAGGCCTGCGGAAATTCCGTGCGCAACGTGACGGCTTGCCCCTACTCGGGCGTCTGCCCGGATGAAAAATTCGACGTCACGCCCTACTCCCGCGCCTTATCCAAATTCCTGATGGGCCATCCGGACACCCAGAATTTCGGACGGAAATTCAAGCATTCCTTCAGCGGATGCTCGCAGCATGCCTGCGGGCTCGCGAGCATGCACGACATGGGCATGGTCGCCGTCACGCAGATCGAAAACGGAAAAGAAAAGCGCGGCTTTGAAGTGTCCGTCGGCGGAGGTCTCGGCGCCGTTCCTTACCAGGCGAAGCTATTCGACTCGTTTGTTCCGCCGGAAGAATTGCTGCCCCTGGCGCAAGCGATTTCCCGCGTTTTCGCCCGACTGGGCGAAAAGAAAAATCGCAGCCGCGCGCGAATCAAGTTCCTGGTTCAGGATTTGGGGATTGAGAAATTCAAGGAATTGGTGCTCGAAGAACGAAAAATTTTGCCCCACGATCCGCGATGGACGGATTTCGTCGAGGACGCCGAAAAATTCCAGGAGACGCCTCTTCGCCCCGGCGGCAAGGCGCCGTTGCTCGGCTCGGAATCTTTCCAGCGTTGGGTGAAGACCAACACGCGGCCGCAGAAACAAGATGGCTATACGGTGGTCACGATCGCGCTCCCGCTCGGCGACATTACCTCCAACCAACTGCGATCTCTTGCCGACATCGCACGCCGTTTTACGAAAGAAACGATCCGGTCGACGGTCGAGCAAAACATCGTCCTTCGCTGGGTCAGCCAAAGCGATCTGGTTGAATTGCACAAGGCTCTCGAAGCCGCGGGGCTCGGCGATCCTGGCGCGGGCAGCATCGTGGACATCGCCGCTTGCCCGGGGACGGACACCTGCAAGCTGGGCATTTCCTCTTCGCGCGGTTTGGCTGCGGAGTTGCGCAAGAGACTCGGCGAGAAAAGTTTCCAGTCGGATGATTCCGTCGGCAGACTGCACATCAAGATCAGCGGCTGTTTCAATAGTTGCGGCCAGCATCACGTGGCCGACCTCGGCTTTTACGGCGTAAGCCGCAAAATGTCGGGCTACGCGGTTCCGCACTTCCAGGTCGTGCTGGGCGGCGAGTGGGAACATAACGGAGCCTCCTACGGGCTCCCGGTCATCGCGATCCCGTCCAAAAATATTCCTGCCGTCGTGTCTCGCCTGACGGACCGTTACGCGGCCCATCGAAAGAACGGGGAGAGCTTCAAGGATTTCGTCGGGCGAACCGGCAAAGTCGAGCTGAAAAAAATGCTCGAAGATCTTGCGCGACCGCCGGCCGATTCCTCGGACCGTTCGTTCTTCCAGGATTGGGGCGATCCCCGGGAATACACTCTTGCGGATCTAGGAACGGGCGAATGCGCCGGAGAAGTCGTTTCTTCCGTCGAGTTCGATCTCGCCGCTGCCGAAAGGGAATTATTCGAGGCCCAGGTGGCGCTTGAGGGCGGCCAAATCGAACAGGCGGGGCAGACAGCCTATCGATCCATGTTGCGCGCCGCGAAAGGCCTGGTGAAGATCGAGTCTTCCAACATCGCGGACGATCCGGCGCAAATCGTCCGAGAATTTCGCGCGCGGTTCTACGACACGCAGAAATTCTTCGATCCATTTGCCGGCGGAAAATTCGCCCACTACTTGTTTACCGCCCATGAGAAATCGGGTGAACCTTACACGCGGGACTCGGCCCGTTACCTGATCGATGAGGCTCAACTTTTTATTGACGCTGCGCACAGTTGCTACAATCGAATTTCGGCGCCGGCTCACGCCTGAGCGGGCGAAGGTCTACTTGACCTGCAAAAAGGACTCCAACGCATGCAACTTCAGCACGTCAACGTGAAACTCCTCGTCCAGAATCCCGAGGGTGCAAACCTCGAGCCGCTCATCCCGGTGTTTCACAGTTGGATTGAAAACCAAAACGGCGACGAGCTGTTGATCGATGTGGCCGATTACACCCACGTCCCCGCGGGGCCGGGAATCGTTCTGATCGGACACGAGGGAAACTACAGCGTCGACAACACCGGCAACCGCCTGGGCGTCCGCTACAACCGGAAGGCAGCCTTCGATGGCGGCAATCAGGATTGCTTGACGCAGGCCGCACGGGCTGCTCTGACGGCGTGCCAGCGTTTGGAAGCGGAACCTCGGCTGGACGGAAAATTCCGTTTTAACGGGGAGGACATCGAAATCTTCATCAACGACCGACTGGTCGCCCCAAATAATGGGGCGACGCGCGAAGCGTTTGACGAGGAATTCCACCACTTTTCCCGGAAACTGTTTCGGGGAAAGGAGTATTCTATTTCCTACGGCACCGACCCGCGCAGCCTGTTCACGGCTTTTGTAAAGGCAGCGCGGCCTTTTTCCGTCGCGGAATTGCTGGAAGCGCTTTCCTAAGTCGCGTTAAAGTCATCGTATAGGAGCAACTTCAATGGGAAAATTAATTCAAAAATCGAAAGTGAAAATCTCCAAGGAGCCCGGCAAAAGCAAGATCAAGCGGGCCGAAATTGAAGGCTTTCCCGGCGCGCTGCGCATGGGGATTCACGGCGGCATCGCCCAGTACTTCAAGCTTTCGCCGGATGAACCCATGGCCTCCACGCTCGATTATATCGTCGCGGCGGTCGGCGGCTGCATGACCGGAACCGTGGCCGGCGCGCTCGAAGCGCGCGGCGTGAGCGCAAATCCCGACAAGCTGCAGGTCGAAGCCGAAGGCCGCATCGAAGACGTTGACGGCAAAATGATCCTGACGGGCATTAAGCTGCACTACCGCCTGAAAGTGCCCAAGGAAAAACGCGCCACGGTCGAGCGCGCGCTCGAACATCACGAAGGACTCTGCGCCGCCTCGGAAAGCGTGCGGCGAGGGATTACGGTCGAGTGGGAAAGTGAAATTGTCGAAGAGCCGGAAGCCGAAGCCGGCCAGACGCCCGCGGCGACAACGGCCGCCCGCAGCTCAGATTAGATATCCTCACCAACTTTCACAAAATCGGCAATTGGGAACGCAGCAGCGCAGACTGGTTCGTGCTTTTAAGTAGCACAGCCACTCTTGGCTGTGTGGTTTTTCCATCACGTAACAAAGGCACACAGCCAAAAGTGGCTGTGCTACTTAAAAGTTCGAAGTAAAGCGGGTCGCGACTATTTCTTCTCTGCAATATCAATGGAAGCGCGAGTCGTTTCCCAATCCAGCTTCATCGTGCAACTCGTCCCTGCCTGATCGAAGGAAATCGTGAAATTTTCGAGCGGTGAGGGAAGCTTGGAAACTTTCATCTGCATGCGCGCAAAATCGAATTTCTCGCCCGGATACGGAATGCCCCACTCACCGATTTTCTTGCTGAGGATCAAGGTCCACTTGTCAGGCGCGGGCAGCGTGAACAACGTGTATCTGCCCGCGGGCACGTTCCTGCCGCCCACGACCACATCCACATTCGGGACAAAAGACGTCGCATCGTCCGCTCCCGCGCGCCAAACCTCGCCAAAGGGAACCAGATCGCCGAAAATTTTGCGCCCGCGCATGCGTGGACTGGAGTAATTCACCGTAATCGTCTTGCCATCCGCAAATTTGCATGCGGCCCTGGCGGTAGGGCTGGCCAGCTGGGCCTCGCTTGGAATCGCGCCCGCGGCAAGCGCCGCGACAAAAATGCCGAGAAATAAGCCGATTTTCCGCATAGGATCCATTCTGTTTCGATCTCCCATGGCTTGGATGCATTTTATGCCATCCTAGTTAACGCTTCATCATTTACTATCCATTTTTTCGATGCCGACGAGAAAGATTGTTGAAATTTCCCCCGGGATGTATATGATGTCCCGTTCAGGCTATCGAAATTGTTTTTGTCAGGCACGAACGTCTTACGTAGAGATTTCGGGCCGCGGCAAATAGGCCTGCAAGACCCTGGAGCGGAAACGATGCTGAGTAGACGAACCGAACGCGGGTCCACTTCTGCAGCCCTGGCCTTCGGTGTTTTTCTCGTATTCATGACGGTCGTCACCGTGTACATCTTCTGGGCGAAGGTGTGGTGGTTCCCCGCGCCCATTAACGACATCGGCAAAGAAATCGACGCGCAATTCATGCGTACCCTCCTGATCACCGGAATCGTATTTGTGGCGGCGCAGCTTGGCCTGGCCTACGCGATTTTCAAGTTCCGCGATCAGGGGCAGAAGGCCGCCTCCTTTGAAGGCAATAACACGATGGAAATTATCTGGACGCTAGCCACCGTCGTGTTGTTCGTCGGCCTGGGTCTGTACGCCCGGAACGCCTGGGCGGAAGTGCACTTCACCGACGCCGCGCCGGGCGCGCTTCAAATCGAGGTCACCGGACAGCAATTTGTCTGGAATTTCCGCTATGCCGGCCCGGACGGAAAATTCGGCCGCGAGAAACCGGAACTGGTCAGCGCCTCCACCGGCAATCCGGTGGGGCTCGATCCGACCGATCCGGCGTCCAAGGACGACATTGTTTCCCCGGTGATCGCCGTTCCGGCGGGGCGCGAAGTCGAGCTCGTGATCCGCTCGCAGGACGTTACGCACAGTTTCTTCGTGCGCGAACTGCGTCTGAAGCAAGACGCCGTGCCCGGCATGGAAATTCGCATGCACTTCACCGCGAACGATCCCGGCGACTATGAAATTGTCTGCGCGCAGCTATGCGGCCTGGGACATTATCGGATGCACAGCATTCTCAGCGTCATGTCCGAAGCGGATTTCCAGAAGTGGATGAGAGATCAGGAAGCGGCCAACCAGTAAAAAAGTGGACGCGTTCGCCCGCTAGTTTGTTCGGGCGAGATGAACGACTCTGAGGAGAGGCCTCATGGTGACACACGAAAACGGCGGCGGCCACGGGCAACATCAACCTCCGTCCGGTTTCATTCGGAAGTATGTCTTCAGCATCGATCACAAGGTGATCGGCATTCAGTACTTGACCCTCGCCTTGTTCTCCGTATTCCTCGGCATGGCATTGTCTCTCCTGATGCGCTTGCATCTGGCGTGGCCGAACACCCATTGGTTTTTCTTCAAGGGCGGTCTGATGACGCCCGAGCAATATCTGGCGCTGGTAACCATGCACGGAACGATCATGATCTTCATGGTGCTGACCACGGCGCCGCAATCGGGATACGGCAACTACTTCCTTCCCATTCAGATTGGCGCCGCCGACATGGCGTTCCCGGTCCTCAATATGCTTTCGTTTTGGACGACGTTTGTGTCCCTGATGGTGATGGTCGCCGCGTTTTTCGTGGCCGGCGGCGCTCCGATCGGCGGCTGGACTTCGTATCCGACGTTGAGCGCCCTGGGCGAAATTACCGGGCCCGGGCAAGGCGCGGGCGAGACGCTGTGGATTGTCGGGCTTGCTATTTTCTGCGCCGCGTCGCTGATGGGCGCGCTGAACTTCATCACGACGCTGATCGATCTTCGCGCGAAGGGCATGACGCTCGGGCGGCTTCCCCTTACCTGCTGGACTTGGCTGGTGACGGCCATCCTAGGCTTGCTCGCGTTCGGCGTCCTTCTGGCCGCGTGCATCTTGCTCTTGCTTGACCGCATTGCCGGCACGAGCTTTTTCATTCCAGGCGGTCTGGTGATCACCGATCAAGTGATCACCTGGCACAAGGGCGGTTCTCCGCTCTTATGGCAGCACCTGTTCTGGTTCTTCGGCCACCCGGAGGTGTACATCGCCATTCTTCCGGGGATGGGCGTGACTTCGCATCTGCTCTCCACGTTTGCGCGCAAACCGGTATTCGGCTACCGCGCGATGGTCGGAGCCGTCTGCGGCATCGGCTTCCTCGGCTTCTGCGTCTGGGGCCACCACATGTTCGTGAGCGGGATGAGCCCCTATTCGGCGTTCGCATTTTCCATCCTCACCATGACGATTGGAGTGCCCTCGGCGATCAAGACATTCAATTGGCTGGGAACGCTGTGGGGCGGCAAAATCCAATTCAACTGCGCGATGCTGTTTGCCCTCGGCTTTGTGTCGCTGTTCGTGAGCGGCGGCCTTTCGGGTCTGTTCCTTGCGCAACCGTCCTTGGATCTTTACCTGCACGATACCTACTTCGTGATCGCGCACTTTCATTTGATCATGGGTGTCGCGGCGATTTTCGGGATGTTCGCCGGAGCGTATTTCTGGTTCCCCAAGATGTTTGGCAAGTTCCTGAATGAAGGACTCGGCAAAGTCCACTTCTGGCTTACGTTCGTCGGCGTCTACGGCATTTTCATGCCGATGCATTTCCTGGGCCTGGCCGGACATCCTCGGCGCTACTTCGACTCGACCGCGGTGACGTTCCTCCAGAAACTGCAGCCGGTCCATGTGTTTATCACCGTTTTTGCGATTATTACGATCTCGGCGCAGCTCCTCTTCCTGTTCAACGTTATCTGGAGCTTGATTGCGGGGAAGGAAGCCAAGGAAGAGAACCCATGGCATGCGACGACTCTGGAATGGTCGATCCCGTCGCCGCCTCCGCACGATAATTTTGGCGGCCATGAGCCAATCGTGTACCACGGTCCGTACGAGTTCAGCGTGCCCGGCGCGGCGGATGATTTCATTCCGCAGCATCTCGCGCCGAATCTGGTGCGTAAGGCATAGCTTTTAGTTAAAAGGTAGAACCATGCCAGGAACAATCGTCGACGATCTCGAGATTATAGACGCCGGTCACGGCGGCGGCACCACTCCGCCCGCCGGTGGCGACGACGATGGAGATTCTTCCGGGTCGCGGCGGCCCGTTCCGCGCCGTGCCTACTTCACGGCGCTCCAACTAGGGCTCGCGGCCATCGTGATGTTCTTCATGGCGCTGGCAAGCTCCTACATTGTCCGAAAAGGTCTTGGCATGGACTGGCAGAGCACGACATTGCCTCCAGTCCTTTGGTTCAACACCGCGATACTGCTCGCAAGTAGCGTCACCATCGTGGTGGCGCGTAAGAAGCTGGAGGGCGGCGAGAGGGAAGCGTTCCAGTCCTGGTGGTGGGTGACCACCGGGCTCGGATTGCTTTTCCTGGCCGGGCAGATCATTGCCTGGCGCCAACTCGCCGCTGCGGGAATGTTGCTGGCGACCAATCCCAGCAGCAGCTTTTTCTATCTCTTGACCGCCGCTCACGGCGCGCACCTGGCCGGCGGAATCCTGGCATTGTTCTACGTCACGTTCCGGCCGTGGAAGCGTTCGCGGATCTCGCAGGCCACGGCGGCGGAGCTGACGTCGATTTACTGGCACTTTATGGATGGGCTGTGGATTTTCCTGTTCGCACTTCTAACTCTGGGACGGTGAATCGTGCATGACGTAAAAGCCGACGCGGCGCTGGATTCGGCATGGTCCGGCGGAAAATCTCCCTTTGCGATTGGTTCAAAGAAATTGGGGATGTGGCTGTTCATCGTTTCCGACACGCTGACGTTTTCGGCGCTGCTCATTACCTACAGCTATTCGCGGCTCACCAATCCCGATTGGCCGCGGCCGTTTCCCATTAATCCCGCCATCATTTTCTCGACGACCATGACGGTGGTGCTGCTGGCCAGCTCGCTGACCATGGTCATGGCCGTGATGGCGTCGCAGCGTAACGACCGCAGGAAGACGGTCATGTGGCTGGTCGCCACCATGGTGGGCGGATTGCTCTTTACCGGGCTGCACTTGACCGAGTGGTTCAACATGATTACTAAAGAACATTTTACCATTACAGGAAACCCGGAGGGCACGCCGCTGTTCGGCGCCGTGTTCTTCGGCATCACCGGCCTGCACATGACGCACGTCATGATCGGCGTGATCTATCTGGGGATTGTGGCGGTCGGCTACGGGCGCGGCAAGTTCTCCGCCGAGGACGTCGAAGTGAACGGCTTGTACTGGCACTTCGTCGACCTGGTATGGATGTTCGTGTTTCCCATGATCTACTTGATGTCGGTGAAGTACTAAGCCTGCGATTCGGGAGAAAAAGAGATCCATGAACACACAAGCGCATGCCGAAGAAGCACACGCGGGTGCCAGCGTCGGAACCAATATTACCGTTTGGGTTGGCCTGGTTGCGATCACCTTCCTGGAAGTTTTTCTTGCGTATGAGGAATTGCGGCCTGCGGTCATGTTGAGCATCCTGGTCGTTTTGTCCGTGGTCAAAGCGGGCATGATCATGTCGTGGTTCATGCATTTGAAATATGAAAAGTTCTCCCTGGTCCTCTTGCTGATCCCGGCGACGATTTTCTGCCTCTGCATGATGTTTATTTTCTTCTTCCCGGAGGCCTTCCGGTTGCTACAAATGAGGCCGCATTGAGGTAGAATGGATGGGCGGACGAAACGCTTTCGGAGGGAATTGAGATGCGCGTGAAATTTGCTGCAGCGGCCCTACTCGCAATTCTGGCTTTGGCGCAGGGCGCCTTCGCCCAAGGCTGCGCGCTCTGCTACGCTTCGGCTTCCGCGCTGGGCGCGTCCGGGCAGCGCTCCCTCGATTGGGGAATTCTCGCGCTGCTGACTCCTGCTCTGGTCTTGTTTCTTAGCGTGATGTTCTTGCTGTACCGCCGCGCAGTTTCTGCCACCGCTTAATTCCGCAGCTGTGATTTGAGTGAAATTCAATCTGCATGGAAAGGTTTTTGTGGAACAGGCTTCAGCCTGTGGGGATTCGTCCTTGCAAGGACCAAACCCCACAGGCTGAACAGGCTGCGGAAAAACTAAAAACTCTGTCATTCTGAGCGCAGCGAAGAATCTCTCCTTGTTTTTTTCCTATACTTAAATCGAAGAGAGATTCTTCGCTTCGCTCAGAATGACAGAACAAGGCCTTTTTTCCGCGGACTGTGAAGCCTCTTCCACTAGAAGCCCCTCATTCATTCAGCCTGAATTACTGCTTTGCGCACTTCCTGCGCGACGCGCTCGATTTGCTCGCGCGTTAGTTCCGGGTAAAGAGGAATGGAAAGCACTTCGCGCGCGGCGCGCTCGCTGACGCGCAACTCCCCGGGCTTTCCTCCCAGCAAAGCGTAGAGCGGCTGCAAGTGGAGGGGCACCGGGTAGTAAACCATGCTGGCGACGCCTCGCGCCTTCAGGCGCTGCTGAACGAGATCGCTGCGCACTTCATTTCCCCGGTCGTTCGCCCTGGTGTAGCCGCCGGCGCGCCCCTCGACGCGAATCGTATAGAGGTAGTAGACATGTTCTCTTCCGGGCGGCACGCGTGGCAGAACAATCCCGGGCAAATCCTGCAACAAGGAGTCGTACAACCGGGCGTGCGCTTGACGGGCAGCCGTCCAATCCGACATGTGGCGCAACTTCACTCGCAGGATCGCGGCTTGCAGTTCATCCAGGCGGCTGTTCCAGCCGCGCTCCGTGCTGAGGTATTGGCCCGTCTGCCCATGATTGCGCAGCGAGCGCAGGCGCGCAGCAAGCTTTTCTTCGCTCGTGACGATCATCCCCGCATCGCCATACGCGCCCAGATTTTTGCTGGGATAGAAGCTCAGGCAGCCAAGGCGTCCCATTGACCCAGTTTTCTTCGCGCGGTAAGTGGCACCGAAGGATTGCGCGTTGTCTTCAATAACTGGAATGCCGTGCTTCTCCGCGACAGCGAGAATGGGGTCCATATCCGCCGAAAGGCCGAACAGATGGACCGCGACAATCGCGCGCGTGCGCGGCGTAATTCGCGCTTCAATTTGGTCCGGATCGAGATTGAACGTTGCGGGTTCAACGTCCGCGAACACCGGGCGAGCGCCAAGCGCGCTGACGGCGCTGCCCGTGGCGATGAATGTAAACGCCGGAACAATCACTTCGTCTCCGGCCTTCACGCCGCACGCGTGCAGCCCGAGTTCGAGCGCCTCTGTTCCGGAGGCGAGTCCCACGCCGTAACGCACGCCGCAGGCTTCGGCGATTTCCCGCTCCAGCGCTTCCCCTTGCGGTCCGAGGACGAACTGCTGCGCGGTCAGGACTGCCTCAACGGCGGCGCGAATTTCGGGCGCGATGGTTTCGAACTGCGCCCGCAGGTCGAGCATTGGAATCATTTCCATGGAAGGGCGTGGCGGCGCGGTCATCGCGGATTCGAACAGTCCCGGCAGGGGATTGGAAGTTTCACGGCGCGAACATGGTATCACGCGTCACTTGGACGGACGCCCGGGAATCGCGCACGTATCGCTCTCACAGCGCGCGGGCGCCCCGGGAAGGCTGTAGCGGTGTCGCGCGATAAATGCGTACACAGAGGGCCCCATCCAGCGCATGGGAGGCATACTGGCGAAGCGTCCGAGCCAAGCCAGCTTCGGCAGAACCCGGAGCAAGGCGAGCCACGCTTCGAATCCCTTGAGCCACGAGCCGTCCGGCGTTCGAACGTGCATTTCGTTGTCGAGTTCGCCGCGCGAGAAGGGGGCTTGCGCCGCTACCGCGGGATCGTTGTAGTCCAGGAATCGCAGCCGCGAACGGGAATCGTACGGCTCGATCTTCGCCTGCGTCCACCGGCAGAACGAGCAGGAGCCGTCCATGAAGATTTCGTAAGTCGTGGTCTGAGGCATTGGATGGCCCGCTGCGCACTCTTATTATGACATCGGGCCGCCCAATTACGTGTGAGAACTCAAAAGTGGCACGATTTTGTAGCGCCCGCCTTCAGGCGGGCACTTTGGAGGCAGGCAGATGCCCGCCTGAAGGCGGGCGCTACATTAGCCAGAACGCTCCTATCGGAGCCGGCCAGGAGGATCGGCCGAGGGAGGAATTTGGGGCGTCGCGGCGAGCGAGCCCGAATTTGCGGAGACCTTGGATGGCGCCGGTTGCGGCAAGCCGATCCCGACGTTCATTTCGAGATGCTCCTTGGCGCAGCGTGGACAAAAGGATTTTCCCGTGTCTTCGTCGCGCAGGCTGGCCAGTTCGTAGCAGCCGTGAATGCAGTCGCAATATCCCGTCGTCGAAGCCGTCTTGATCGGCACCAGAGCCATTGTGTTTTTCCTTTTCTGCAGGATACTACAAGCGCCAGGCAATTTGCGCAAGACCCGGGGCGAAATTCAGAGCGTGCGCGATGTTCCTCAAACGGCTTTTAATTGGGACAGGCGGTACGGCGTGCCGATGTTTTCCCGCAATTCCGTCCAAAGCGTGGAATGCATCTTGACAAACACCTCGACAACTTTTGGATCGAACTGCGTTCCCGAGCATCGCTGAATTTCCTCTTGCGCATGCCGGATCGACAAGGCTTTGCGATACACGCGGTCGGAAATCATGGCGTCCAGAGCGTCAGCGACCGCGAATATTCTCGCGCCGAGGGGAATGTCTTCTCCGCTTAAGCCGCGGGGATAGCCGGTGCCGTCAAAATATTCCTGGTGCGAAAGGACAATCTCCGCCGCCTCCCTCAGGAAGGGAATTCGCTTCACCATGTTGTACCCGATTTCGCAGTGCGTGCGCATAATGTCGCGCTCTTCGGGCGTGAGTGGGCCGGGCTTGCGCAAGATGAGGTCCGGGATGGCCATTTTGCCGATGTCGTGGAGAAATGCGGCCCTGGCGATTTGCGGGAGCAGCGCTGGTTCCACGTCCATTGCTTTCGCAATCGCAATGGTGAAGGCCGTCACGCGCTTGCAGTGGCCTTCGGTTTCGGCGTCCTTCAAGTCCAGCGCGCCGCCGAGGGCTTCCAGCGTATCGTCATAAGATCGCTCGAGCTGTTCGAGAGCGCCCTGGAGCTGCGCCGTCCGCTCTTCGACCAACTGTTCGAGATTGCGCTGGTAGTTCCGATTTTCGAGGACCAGACGCCGGTGCTCGAGAGCGCGGCGCACGCTCAGATAGAGCTGGTCTTTTTCAAAAGGTTTCAGGATGTAGTCGTAGGCCCCTCGCCGGATGGCCTCCAGCGCGGTCGAGAGATCGTGCATGGCGGTAACCATGATGACCGGAATGTCAGGTTCGGCCTTGCGCAGCCAGTCTACAAGGCTGAGGCCGTCCATTTCCGGCATCACCATGTCGCTCAGGACCAGGTCGACCGGATGCTGGAGCAGGAATTCCTTAGCCAGCCGTCCATTGCTGACGGAAGAGCATTCGTAGCCCAGCGCTTCGAGGAGAGTGGAAACGACTTCTCGAATCGCCTCTTCGTCGTCAACGATCAATAATTTGGTTTTGGCCACCCAACCCTCAAAGAAGTTTATTATACGGCAGGGCGCGTCTCCGCCAACGGCCAAGTGTCCAATTAAGAAATGAAGTGCTAAATTTGTAACTAGGGATTTTGCAGCGAACGAATGGATGGATTGGACTTGCGGGTCAACCCAGAATTTGCGAGGTCTGTTCGTTAAGCGCCGAGTCCTCCGGCAAGCGGTCTCGCCGATAGCGCGCTGATCTTGGCCATGGCCTCATCCATGCGCGTGGCGAGTCTTCCCACTAGTCCCGTCAAATGTTCAAGCTGCTGGAGCGGCAAATTGCCGGTGGAGAGGCGCAACCACACAAGGGTATACAGAATCTGAAATTTCAGGCTCAAAATCAGCCGTTCTGTTTCTTGCTCGTGGCTGACTTCCGGAGACATCGCCGCAATCATCCGGCCCAGCTTCGCGAGGTTGGAAAAATCTTCGTGCAGTCCCTTGAGGAAGCGCCGGGCAACCGCACGCCTCTCGCGAAGCGCCTGTTTTGCCACGTGCGGAGGCGCGGTTTCCATGAGGTATTGAGAGTCTGCCGCGGAAAGTGCCTGGCGGACCTGGGGGAAATAGCCGTAATGCCTCGCGGTGGGGAGCGCGTTGATGGCACCCGGATGGAAAGACTCGGGGGCGGTCTTTGATGATTTGTGCCGGGGGATCAGAAGCCACACGAGAATCCCGGAGATGGCGATTGCAAGAAGAATGGCGATGCTAAGGTCATTCATGGCTTCAGCAACTCCACCAGCCTGTCATTAAAAGCGCTGAGACGCAAATTGATCGCCGGCGACAGTTCCCGATAAACCTCGGCAGGCAGTAACTCGGGAGCCTGCTATGCGCGCCGGAATCGGCTTTCGAAGCGCGTAGCACCAGATTCCCATCGACAGCCATGAAGCAGAGGAGATGGACCGTGCTCCATATGCCTTCGACTCGCTCGAATTGACGCTCAAGCTGAACCAGAGTGGCGTACTGGCTGGCCACGAACACAGGGGAACAGGTAGCCCGTGAAAAGACTTCGTAGTATGGTGTTCACCGATTACGTCGATGGCGCAAACGAGGCAAATCCCAGCGGCGATTGTCCTTTGGAGTGGTTCGAGAGAAAGCCCATAATAATTGTGGATCAGCAGAAGGGCGGCAAGGATGGCCACTGAAGCGATGTCAAGATCACGATCGAGCGTCAGTGAATAAATCGCCAGCCGGTTCGGTTGCCCCCAAGTGTCAATAGCCGCATGTAACGAGAAAAAGCATGAGACGCCGCTAACACGCGCCAGACAAGCCCCCAGATCCCTCGATACACGCGCAGCTTGTACCGGCATAATTCCGCGATGGCAAGGCTACGCGCTCCTGCATTCAATAAGAGTGAAATCCAATAGCAATAGTAGCCAGCCAACGAA
The DNA here is from genome assembly GCA_963832265.1 of uncultured Acidobacteriota bacterium. GTDB lineage: Bacteria > Acidobacteriota > Terriglobia > Acidiferrales > UBA7541 > Palsa-360. The sequence goes on along the minus strand of CAWHTN010000009.1, from coordinate 107,459 downwards.
TGAAACCCGAAAGTTTTGTATACGAACCACATGCCAATCGTATGCGCCAGAAGGACGGTTGCGTATATGGCAAAAAAAGGCAGGACTCTCTGCACTCTTCCTTGTAAACACGATAACGCAGAGAACAATCTCAATTCCCAATGTTAGCGATGTCAGTACGGTTTGAAGATGATTCATGTGTCCGGACCGAACTGGCATATCATAACACGAAGATTGCGCTTACACGTGGGCAATACTTCTTCGTGTGGCAGTTCGGCCCGGACTCGAATTCTTAGTGGCCGCCGCCGCTCGCTTCCCGGCAGGGGGACGCCACCCTGGTAGTGGCCGCCGCCACCACTGCCCGGCAACGGAACGCCGCCCTGGTAGTGGCCGCCGCCACTGCTCCCCGGCAAGGGCACGCCGCCCTGGCGCAGATACCGATTGATTAACCGATGCAGCGTTGACTTGCCGTGTAACAGGGAGTAGCATGATCAAGGCAAATGCTGCAAGAAACGACGCGCTGATAATCTTTTTCATGGTGGATGACCCTCCAGAGTCGTACCTTTGATACACTGAAGGCTCTGCATTGAGGTCGATTCGAGCAAAAGAGTTCAGAAATCAGAACGGGTGGTCTTGTGGAGTCATTGGAGCGTTTCCAGCAGAGTCGAGCCGTCATCGAGGATTTTTCTTCTCAGACCCTGGCGGCTATCTCCAGCGTTTTTGGGCGGCTCTATTACGTCAGCTCGCTGAAGGACTCGAATTCGGGCCGGTATGAGCACGACGGCCTAACAAGCCTTTATTCCGAGAGCGCCGTCCAGGCCGCGCTTTCACACTGCCATGAAGAGCTGTTTTCCAGGATTTTGGAGACGCCCTTGAGAGACCAGGAGCGTGATTTATCCGCGTGCCTGGACTCGGCGGGTGACAAGTATTGGGATGTGGTAGAAAACTGGCGTGAGAATCGCTATTTCCAGAACATGTGCCCGGAAGGCTTGCCAGATTATCTACAGGACTTGTTTTGTTCGAATATGGGCGCCCTACTGGCCATATTTTCTTCGAGAAAGCCTAACTAGGCCCCAACCGCATCGCGACTCCCACAACCTGACCGACAACTTCCGCTTCCTCCGGATAACGGTAAACCTCTGGTGTACAGGAAGATAGGGGGTGAGGAGTCAGGATCACCTTCCCGCTCTCGCACTGGCACCAACAACATCGGAACTGTCCGTGCAGCTCAAGAAAATAAATTGGCCGCTCATACTCGTTCGTCCAGCCGGAATTTTTGACCTGCGTAAGTTTGGGATCCAAGAGCACCAGGCTCCCCGGGCGAAGAAGCGGGTGCATTCGCCTATCGTCCACACCCACATATCCGTACAGGTATCTCGAGGGTTGATCGAAGAATGTGCCTTCGAGGTCTCCCCACCGCTCGACCATGCGGGTTAGAAATTCCGTGCGACGCGGGTCGAAGGCCGGATCAAACCGAATAGGGACCCGCAACTTGGCCGGCGCTGCGGCAAGATGCGTATTCGGAGCGCTCAGATGAATCCCGTCGGAAAAGTGGCCCTCGAAGGGGACGTCGTACCACTCGCAAACCTCTTTTGGATCCAGGTGATAGATCACCGCCAGGGCGTAAAGCTTGTAGAGACTGGGAGTTACATCTCGATTTTCGATGTCTGCCAGCCGGCTCAGATGGACGATAAAATCGGGACGCCCGCGCTGGCACGCCAATTCATAACTCGCTCGCTCCACATCCCGATAGGTCAGCCCGAGGCGTTCGCGGGACCTGCGAAGCCTCGTGCCCGGCTGCATGTCAGGAGCGGGAAGTTCTCCCGGGTGGCTCAAACTCCGAATCGCCATGGTGCAGGCTACCTTTCTGTTATGTTTCCAGAACAGCCGCCTTTACGGCGGTTAGTCCTTTTGGCGCTTGAGACTAGAATTCAAATGCAGTTTACGATTTTGGCAAAGGGTAAAGAGGAGGAAAGAAATCCCCTCCTCTAGAATCAGGATCCCGGGCCATCGGCCGCGTTGCTGAAAAATCTCGAAATAGACTTTGTGCTCGCGCGTTCATGCACAATTTAAATAGTAAAATGAATTTGTGAAGAAGCGTTTCGTGCCTGGATGCCCCCCTGCTTGTTGCGCCCCACGCAATGAGTGTATTAGAGTCGAGGCCCAAATGAACTCTATTTTTTCGCGTTGCTCGAAAAACTCGTCCGGCGGCCCGGCCCGTGATGGCCAGGTCGGTAATTCTCTTCTGCTTTGTCATTTTCTGTGCCAGTCCCTTTGCAGCATGGGTGCGCGCGCAGACCGCCGGCGACGCGACCGCGGAATTCAAACGAATTTCCGAGGAACTTTCCGCGGCCCGGCTGAGCGGCGGGGACGAAAATGAAGCGCAGATGGAGAAAGCACTCGCCTTTTTGGATTCCATCGCAGTTTCCGATTTGAATATTCCGGCAGGACCGAACCTGGACGGAGCGAATCGGGGCCTGGCAGAGCTGGCTTCCCACACGCCTCCGGTGGGAGAGAATTACCGGCTCGTGAAACTTGGCGGCACTCCCGCGGCCTATGCCATGGTGATCAATTTCGGCCTCGGCGGGCCGGCAGCCGTGCGAATCTATGCGGGCGGCGCCGGACACTACGCTTTGGCTGCGAAGATCGATCATTTCGTGCAGAAAGATTTTTTCGATAGCGACCTGGAACTGGCGCCCGTCTCGAATTCCGAACCGGTATTTGTCACGATTTCCGGCCGGACGGACGATTTGTCCACGGGTATGTTTTCTGCATGGAAATTCGATGGACATGGGGTGGTCGCGCTGTGGAATTCGGATTTGCTCCAGCAATCGAGCTATGAGGCCGATGAAATGGGTCTTCGTCTCGCATACTGTTCCCAGGTGGATGACGATCATCCCTCACAGTGCCTTAAGATGTCGCGCGACCTGTATCGTTTTCAGGCCGGAGAATGGAAGCGGATCGAGACGGCCGATTTGCCGCTGCCAACACCGGCAGCGAAATAAGCGTTGTCTTGAATGGGCAGCGCCAAGGGTTATCAAGTCTTTCCCTCCGCCGACATCCATTCGTCTAAAATCCACATCAAAATGTTAATCTGGTTCTCGCAACGGAAGGGACGGATCGCGTGAAACGAATCTTTGCCGGCATTGTCGCCGCACTTTTCCTGGCCTTGGGAGCGTCGGCGCAAAGAGTTTCCCCGCCCGCTTCCTTGCCGCCACCCGCTTCCGCGCAAAGCCAGGAATTCCTCCAGGCGGCCGACGAAGTGCTGGCGGAAATGAGCAAGCTGATCTCCCTGCCGATTCTTTCACCGCTGAAAAAGAGCCTCCGCTCGCGGGAAGAAATTCAAGCCTACCTCTTACAGAAAATGAAGGAAGACAAGGACGCCGACAAACGATACGCGGACCAGAAAACCATGGAGAAATTCGGCCTGATCCCCAAGGACTATCCCCTCGACCAGGTGCTCGTCAAAGTGCTGACCGAACAGATCGCCGGACTCTACGATCCGGACAGCCAGGAGTTTTTCATCGCGGACTGGACGTCTCCCGCCGACGAGCGCCCGGTCATGTCGCATGAGCTGACGCACGCCTTGCAGGACCAGCATTTTCACATCGACAAATGGACGAATGCGGCGAAGCCGAATGATGACGGGGAACTTGCGCGAGATGCGGTGATCGAAGGTTCGGCCATGGCCGCCATGCTCGATTACGAGCTTGGCGGGAAGGGAGGTATCCGGGACCTCGGCGATTTCGATCCTGCCTTGCTGATGGGCGATTTGGACAGCAGCCCGGAACTCTCCAAAGCCCCGAAGGTGCTGCAGGATGAGCTTCTGTTCCCGTATCTCGCGGGGATCACGTTCACGCAGCACTTGCTCAAGGCCGGGAACGGGTGGCCGGATTTTTATAAAGTGTTCGACAAGCCGCCAGTCTCAACGCAGCAAATCATGCATCCCGATTTGTACTTGCAGGGAGTTGTGCCTGCCAAGATCGAACTGCCGGCGACTAAAGGAGTGGTTTCCGCCGACTGGAAAAAGCTCGATGAAAACGATATGGGGGAATTCGGGGTGCAAGAAATCCTCAAGCAATTCCTGCCCAAAAATCGGTCCACCATGCTGGCCGCCACGTGGGCGGGCGATCGCTATTCGATTTTCGAGAATCAAAAAAATAAGCGGACGATGCTGCTGTTTCGCGTTCGCCTGGCGAGCGATGCCGCCGCGGCGCGCTTTTTCGGGGCCTATAGCGAACTTTTGGAAATGAAGTACGACCCGCGGACCAATTTGATGCGCCGCCCGAATTTCTTTTCGTTCGACACGCCGGAGGACGGCGTCTTCCTTCGTTGCATGGACTCCGATTGTTTCGTTCTCGAAGGCGGCAGCCGCGCGATGTTCGATCGCCTGACGATGGAAATGGGATGGCCGGCCGGCCCAGTCGTGCCGGTGAATCCGAGCGAGCCGCATGTCAACGAAACTGCGTTTCCGGTTGATCCGAGTTTGATTGCCGGTGCCGGTAGGACAGGCTTCAGCCTGTCGCATTTGTGGTAGGACTGCAAAATCAAACCCGACAGGCTGAAGCCTGTCCTACTCGTGCACTCTCCGAATTGCAGCCCGCATGGGACTAAGTAAAGAGGGATCTGCGCAGCGGCGCTGCAACCGCATAAGACGGCGGGTGAGGCGCGCTTCGATTTTTCTTGCACAAACCTGAGTGAATCTTCCCGCGCGATGAGCTTCCTGCAATTCACCGATCGCGGCGCGTATCAAATCCAGCGCACGCGACGGCTCCTTCACGCGGTGTTCGTAGTAAATCGCGAGCTGCTCGGCGGCCTCGATGGCGGATTCGAGCGCTTTCTGCGCGTCTTCCGCGAGCAAGGGTGACTCGCTGCGCTTGCTCGGGCTGGGCGCTTGGCGCAGCGCGTCCCAGAGCGAAACAGCGCGCGTGTAATCGAGCTCGCGTTTTGCAAGCTGGGCTAGTTCGCGCTGCGCAAGATGCTCCACGGAACGGGGCAGGCCAAAACGCAACGCGGTTTCGTAGAGTTCGCGCGCGCGCGTGGAATGGCCGCGCTTGCGCAGCAGGCGAGAGAGACCCAGGACATCGATCGCGTCGTGGGTCTCGGCTTTCAATGCCTGCGCGAATCCATTTCCGCTATCGAGCAGCGCGAGAATTTTTCCGGCCAGCGCCGCCAGGCCGCGCAAGTCCATCTGGTTGTGACGGAAAATTCCCACGAGCGGTTCGGCCGGCCCACCGCGGAGATAATCGAAATACATTTGCGGAATGAGCGAAGAATCGATGTCGTCGTGGCGGGACCAATCGAGGGAGCGGCCATCGCGGCCCAGGACATGACGTTCGAGATCCTTGAGGCGCACCGAACCAAGCCGCAGCCGCCAGAGCTGGCGCGCGGGATGCAGCAAATCCAGATGCAGCCTGGGAGAGAAGGCCGGGACGGCTCGCGTCATGCGATAGCGCGTCTCAAGCAGCGGCCAGTCAAAACTTTTTCCGTTAAATGTCACGAGCACGGGCCGTTTCTTCATGCGCTCGGAGAGTTCGAGCAGCAGCGAATGTTCTTCATCGAGATCGCGCATGAAGAATTGCTCGACCTGCAGGCCTCCCGCGTCCCACCACGCGATGCCGACCATGAACGCATACGTGCCGGTGCCGCCCGCGAGGCCGGTCGTTTCCGTGTCCAGGAACAGCCACTGTTCGGGATCGATCGCGGCCTTCACGGAATCCGCCGCATCCGCGGATTGAGGAAGCAGCAAGGAAAGTGAACGCGCATCCGGCGAACACATTTCCGGAGTGGGGTACCACTGCTTCAGGGATAAGTGTTCGCCGTAATGATTTCGGTTAATCCTCGCGCCGAGAAGTTCCGCGAGGCAGTCGCCTCCGGCGGAATCTTCCGAAACGCGCAGGTCTGGAGCTTGCTTCCTGCGCGCGGGACGCAACGCGGCAATGCGGGCGAATTTGTCTTCTTTGCTCAAAGTAAGCACACGAAAATCGAATCCACAGATGAACACAGATAAACACTGATAAGAAAAAACAAGACCCTATTGGAGGGAAGATAGAAAAAGCTAAAAGTTCCTTTCACACTCCGATTCTCTTGCTTTTTGCTTCTTTTATCAGTGTTCATCTGTGTTTATCTGTGGTTCCATTTCTCTCTTTGGTTTCATGCGCCGAGACGGGAGAGGATCGCCAAGGCTGCTTCTTTGGCGCGCTCGCCTCGCTCGCCTAGGGGGCCGACGCACGAGGGGCATCCATTTTCGCAGGGGCATGCGGCGATCAGCTCGCGGGTTTTTGCGAGCAGGATGTTGTGCGCGCAGTACAGCGGCTCGGAAAATCCAATTCCGCCGGGATACGCGTCGTAGAGATATAGGTTGGGCTCGAAGAATTCTTTTTCCGCGAGGGCGGCAATGTCTTCCGGGCTCGCGGCTTCTTCCCACTCGATCTCGGAACCTGGCGATGGCGGGCGCTCGCCGATGGCCGTGCCGAGGTCGCGCGCATCGCACATCAGCAATAGAGTCGCAATGGATTCTAGGGCGTGGAGCAGGCCGAACATGCCGCTCTGGCGGTCGCTGATGGAAAAGGGAAGCGATTCGACAAGGGAGCGTTCGAGAGTCAGCCAGAAAGCGGTCGTGTGCATTTCGTTTTCCGGCAATTCGAGCTTGCCGTCGCCTACATTTTCGTTCGTGAAAAATTTGATTTTCTTGAAGCCGATCACCTGCGACCGAACCAGCACGTCGCCGTGGGAACGCGCGGCCTGCGCGTCGGCGCCGCCCGCCTCGATGCGTTCGCTGGCCGCGCATTCCAGCACGCGGACCTGCGTATAGCGGATGGCGTCGGTGTAGTAGTCCACATCGACGCGCTTCACGTACGCTTTCCGCTCCTCGAAATTGAGCGCTTCGACGTGGAATTGCTGTCCCTGGTGAAGATAAATCGCCTTCGGATGAACCGCGGTGAGCGCGCTCGAGAAATCCACTTCGCCGATCACTTCGGCCGCTTCCGTGATGTTCACGATCACGAAATTGTCCGACGTCACCGAGCGCAGGCTTACGGCGTCCGCGGGATAAGCTTCTTGAGTCCAGTGCCAGTGCTCGCCGGTGCGATGGAGAAAGCCCGCTTCGGCAAGCCGGGCGCAAAGATCGGGGACATCCACGCCGCCAAAGGTTTCGCCAGCCGCGATCGGCAATTCAAACGCGGCGCACTTCAGGTGATTGATCAGGATTTCCAGATTGTCCGGCTGGACGAACGCGTGCTCGGGCGAGCGGCCGAAAAAATAATCCGGATGCTGCACGATAAATTGATCGAGCGGCGCCGAGGAAGCGACCAGCACCGCGCAAGAACTTCCGCTGCGCCGCCCGGCGCGGCCGGCGCGCTGCCACGTGGAGGCAATTGTTCCGGCATAGCCCGCCATGATCGTTGCGTCGAGCGAGCCAACATCAATCCCGAGCTCCAGCGCATTGGTCGAGACCACTCCGCGAATGCGGCCTTCGCGCAAGCCGTGCTCGATTTCGCGGCGCTCGCCGGGGAGATAGCCTCCCCGATAGCCGCGAATTGCGGGCGATTGTCCAGGCTGCACCGGATTCGCCTGCTGCAAATAGGTGAGCAAGACTTCCGTATACAGGCGCGAGTTGGCGAACACGATGGTCTGCAGATTTCGCTTCAGGAATTCCTGGGCCACGCGCGACGACTCGTTGATATAGCTGCGGCGTATTCCCAGAAAACGGTTCACGATCGGCGGATTGTAGAAGACGAAAAATTTCTCTCCGGCCGGCGCGCCGTTTTCTTCGATCACCTCGAAATCGGTTTCCGCCAAGCGAGATGCGAGTTCGCCCGGATTCGCGATCGTCGCCGAGGAACAAATGAATTGCGGGTTCGAGCCGTAGAAGCGGGCGATGCGCCGCAGCCGCCGCAGCACGTTGGCCAGATGGCTGCCGAACACGCCGCGATAGGTGTGCAATTCGTCCAGCACCACGTAGCGCAAGTTCTCGAACAGACGTTGCCAGCGCGTGTGATGCGGCAGGATTCCCGTGTGCAGCATGTCCGGGTTCGATAGCACGATGTGCCCGCGCTCGCGAATCGCCTTGCGCGCGTCGGCCGGAGTATCGCCATCGTAAGTAAATACGCCGAAGCGATTGTCGAGACGCGCGGACAAGTCGTGCAACTCGGCAAGCTGATCTTGCGCGAGCGCTTTGGTGGGGAAGAGGTACAGCGCGCGCGCGTCCGGATTTTCAAGGACCGCGTTCAGGACCGGCAAGTTGTAGCACAGCGTTTTTCCGGACGCCGTCGGCGTAACCACCACAACGTTGCGCCCCTCCCTGACGGCTTCCGCGGCCATGGCCTGGTGGCTATACAACTGCGCGACGCCTTTTTCCGAATAGGCGTGCGCCACCTCGGGGCGCACCCATTCCGGCATCGGCGCAAACCTGGCCTCGCGCGCCGGGATATGGTGCACGGCGGTAATGATTTCGCCGAGGCGGTCGCGCTCGGCGAATTGCTCGACAATTTCCCGAACGCGCGCGAGCGTGACCGAGTCTTTCGTGGGCCGCACCGCTAGAGATTGAGCCACTGCTGGTCTCCTCTATACTTCGCCTTTTATTCGCTACCCTAACACGCCGCTGTGGGCAGCGCAACGCTCTTTCTGGCGCTTGAAGTTCAAACCATTTCCGGCGGGCCGGATCATTTCACGCGAATTCTGAAGTTCGCGCTCGAGGCCTCTCGAATTTCTCACAGAACATTTTTGGCTCGTTGGAATTTTCTTGCCGGCATTCGAGGGCCGGGCTCGACCTGTATCAACGGTCGTGTCCAGGGCCTGTCCTTCAACAGTCCCAACGACCAGTCGAGCAGTCAATTCGCCGTGAACTACTCTGCGCTCAAGTCGTGGGGCCTGGCACAAACGGAAGATGGGGGAACAAAATGCGGATTGCCCGAGAAATCAGAAATAAAATTCAGGCTGTTGCGGCGGCCTTGACGATCTTGCTCGCTTTTGGAACAGCGGCGCACGCGAATGTAAGGGTAAGTCCTTCATCCGTCAGTTTTGGTAGCGAATCGGTAGGTTCGACCAGCACGGCGCACACTGTAACCATAACGAACGAAAATAGGCGCAGGATTACGATTTCCAGTATTTTTTCATCAGCATCCCAGTTTTCCTTTTCCGGACCTTCTTTGCCGGTCAATCTGAATCCCGGCCAGAGCCTGACTGGCTCCGTGTCGTTCAAACCGTCCGCCGCGCAAGCCTATTCGGGCTCCCTGGAGTTCAAGAGGTCTAACGGTTCGACGAATTCAATAGCCCTGAGCGGCACCGGCACGCAGTTCGACGACCGGACCGGTGGCGCCAACAATCTCCTCGCAGCCAGCAAGCGCGAAGATCGTCGTGGGACAAACGGCAACTTTTAACGTGGCCGCTACCGGCACAGCGCCTATGACGTACCTGTGGAAGAAGAACGGAGCGGCGATCAGCGGCGCGACTTCCTCCACGTTTACTACTCCGGCGGAAACGACCGCGGACAACAATGCGCAGTTCACCGCCGAGGTGAGCAACACCGCGGGCAACGCAACCAGCAATGCCGCCGTGCTAACCGTGACGAGTACTACCGTGGCTCCCGCCATCACGACGCAACCGGCCAGCCAGACAGTGATCGCCGGGAAAACGGCTTCGTTCACAGTCGCGGCTACCGGCACGGCCCCACTGACGTACCAGTGGAGCAAGAACGGCGCCCCGATTAGTGGCGCAACTTCCCCCACATACACCACTCCGGCGGAAACATCCACGGACAATAATGCGAAATTCACCGCCGTGGTCAGCAACGGCGCGGGCAGCGCGACGAGCAATGCTGCGATACTTACGGTAGGCGCTTCATCGCTTCTTCTGAATTCCAGCGCGTCTTCCTTGAGCTTCGGCAGTGTGACCATGCCAAGCAGCGGCACGCAGACCGTCACGCTCACCAACGCCGGCAATTCCCTCGTCACGATTTCCGGAGCTACCGTTTCGGGCGCGGGCTTCAATGCGACCGGCGTTTCCGGGGTGATGCTGAATCCGGGGCAAACAGCGACCTTGACGGCAACCTTTACTCCAGCTTCGGCGGGCGCCGTAACGGGCAAAATTTCCGTCGCCAGCAACGCCACCAACTCGCCGGATTCCATCGCGCTTTCGGGCACGGGAGTCACGGCCGTGAGTCACTCGGTGGCATTGACCTGGTCGCCGAGCGCGTCCACCGTGATTGGCTACAACACCTATTCGTCAGTTGTATCCGGCGGCCCGTACACAAAAATGACCAGCACGCCGGATGCGGCGACGTCGTACACCGATGCCAACGTCCAAGCCGGGCAAACCTATTTCTTCGTCGTCACTTCGGTCAATTCCAGCAATGTGGAGAGTGCTTACTCCGCCGAGGTCAGCGCGGTGGTTCCGTAATCTCAGAGCAGGACAAGAAGAGGAGCCGCGATTCCCGTCGCGGCTCCTTTTGCTTTTTGGGGGGAGCCACAGATGAACACAGATAAACACTGATAAAAGCGCGGAAAAATCAATAATCACAGATTCAAGATTTGAAATTGAAAAGCAGAAACCAGGAAGCCCTGTTACCCGATACATTGTTTCAGTTGTTTCTTGTCTTTTTATGAGTGTTTATCTGTGTTCATCTGTGGATTCCTCTCTCTTTTCAGTAGTGGAAACGGTAACGAAACTCGGCATAAATTTGACGCGGATCGCTCCAGTGGAAGCCACCGAACGTCAGGCTATTGTCCATTTCCACGCGGTGGTTGGCCACGTTGATCGCGGTTACGGAAACCGTGTATTTTTCGAGAAAGGTTTTGCCGAGCGAAATATCAACCGTGGTATGCCCCGGCAGATAGACGTCATTGGTATAGGGTGCGTTCGGGACCAGGTATAGTCCATTGTGGAACCCTGAGCCGTAGGACACATTAGTCGAAGCGAACGTCTGCCAGGGAAGAGTTGCATTGAAACCCACGTTCAACGTGTTTCTCTGATCGTGATCCACCGGCCCGTATCCCGGCGGAGGATACAGAGAGCAAGTGGGCGTCGCGGGCGGGCAAATCAGTCCTCCGGTAATGGGAGAAGTCGCCTGAGCAAATTGATTTGCGTAGGCCAGATGAAGCTGGCCGAAATGCCAGAGGCGGGGGGAGCGCAGTGTAAGTTCCCAACCCTGAATCAGTGCCTCATACCACGTGATCGGCCAAAAGATGTTCGATTCTCCGATGTTGTTGTGATCCAGCCAGTTCATCGCACGGGTTTTGAAAGTGTCGGCGTCCAAATCCCAGCCGCGGTAAGGAATGGTGACGCCGAACTGGTGTTCTTCGTCGCGTTCGCCATTCAGGCGGCCGAAACCGAAACCCTGGCCGCTGGCGAAAGTATTCAGCGAGTCGGTAGCCGTTTCGAGAGGCGGAGCCTGGTAATAGTCGCCGTAGAAGGCGCGAAAGACCCAGTTCAGGCGCGGAACTCTTACGGCTACGCCCACGCGCGGGTCCGTCGCGTTTTCGGCGAAGTCCGCCGTGAAGTGCGTTTGGCGAAGGCCCCCAATTAACGTCAGCCAGGAAGTGATCGCAAACCTGTCATTGAGGAATACGTTCACAAGTCCGCCCGCGATCGGCGTCGTCTGAGGTGGGAGGGAGAAGCACGTCGGCGAATTGGCAGGTTGGCAGATGTTCTCGTAATTGTTGTTCTGATGCTGCCCGAAACCGTACACCCCGGCCTGAATGTCATTTCTCCAGACCGTTGCATGCAGTGACGCTTGCAATCCTGCATAGTTCGAAGTCAAATCCGCATTCGTGAGCGCGGGAGTATCGTTAATCGAGCCTTGGTACTTGGCCCTCGTGTAATGGAAAAACGGCGAAACGGTGAGCAAAAGCTTGGAATTGAACGTGTGCACCCAGGTGAAGGCGGCGTAGCCATCGGATTCATGCTCGCCGTCGGACAAGCCGTAACTGGGTGACCCTCCATATACCGATAACACCAGCTGATTTCCGATCGAGTTAGGGTCGGGGTCAATGGGGATCTGGTAATAATCCTGGCGCAAGGAAGTGACAAGCCGAAACTGGTTCTTGGCGTCAGGATTGAAAATTAGCGAGCCGAATCCTCCATAGCCGTTCTGCGCATCGTGAACCACCTGGGGGATTGGAGTTTGCAGGCCGTAATTGCTGCGATTTCCGTTCCCGCTGAAGTAGTAGGCAAATCGCTGCGTGTGTCCGCCACAACTGATTTGATCGTTGGTTTGATAAAAATTTCCGGCGCTGATCACGAGATCGCATTCCTTATCGCGCTCAAAGCCGGTTCGCGGCACAATATTGAAAATTCCGTAGGTGCGGTCCCCATACGTGGCGTCGTAGCTGCCGCGCTGCACTTCCAGATAATCGATGTCCTTCGGATCAATCGTCGGGGCCAGATTAGCTGCGATATTTGTGTTGGGGATGGGGATGCCGTCAATCAGCCATTCCACCTGGTGGCCTCCTCGCATATGCAACATGTCGTGGGTCACGTAGGCAGCAGGAGTGTAATCGGTGATCATGGCCAGGCTATTGGTGCGGTCGGCTCCAGGAGTCTCCTGAATATCCTGTCGGCTCAGAAGCGCCGTGGGGGTCACCGAGTCCATCGTTGCAGTAATCTGTTCTCCGGTCACAACTGTTTTCTCCGTGACGCTAGCCAGCACCAGTTGAAAATGCAGCACAGGGCTCGTACCAGACCCGACAACGAGATTCTGCTGAGACTGTTGAAAGTTGGCCACAGTGACGGTGACCGTGTATTCGCCTAATGGCACGGTGCTGAAGTCGAATTCTCCATCGCCATTCGTTTTTTGGTGTTGGACCCAATCGGAATGTTGAGCCTTTAAATCCACTGCTGCGTCTTGAATGGGCCGGTGCTGCGGATCATGGACGATGCCATGCACGTTCCCGAAAATCTCAGCTCGTGCCGGCGTAGAGCCGATGGTCACAGCTCCCGCCACAAGAGCCAAATAAATAGCTAGACTGCTTGAAAGCGCCCTGTGTTTCATTTTCTTCCCCTTCTGAGTTGAATTCCGAACGATGCCGGACGGACGAATCCCTGATCCGGTGGAATTTGCCATTGCGATACGCTTCGTTCAGTTAGCTCAGAAAAGTACGAGGAGGGGGTATCAGAGGAACCGTGGCCACGTAAGGGAAGAACAGGGACGCCAGGGCAGGAGTGGCCTCCGCAATGGCCGGACCGCGAAGGGCAACGGGGGTTACGAGAACAAATGCGGCGGTTCCAACGATCGGATTCGGTGCGGAGTCACAGGCCCGCATCGAGCAATTGTTGTGTCCGGCCATGCCCGTCGCATCGCAATTGCTCTTGTCCTTCTGGAGATCGCGCCCTTGGCGATGGTGCACCGGGCAATAGGCCGTGTTGCAGCACGCCAGCGAATCAGCGACAGAAATGGTTTCCGCCAAGGCGGATACACCCGGCAGAAGCAGCGCCAAAAGGGCCGCAATGGCTGCGAGTTTGCGCACGATCTTCTGCAATCTTGGCCAATCTCTCCGATCAAGGATACTCGCGAAGCATAACCCGTTTCAACCTGCACTGACAACCGCTGGCGCGATTCGCCCAATCCCCGCTGAAATTTCTCCTGCTGCGCAATAGCGTGATTCGCAGATTGCCAAAAACCCCAATTTCACAGACCTCGTAACAATCTGATTCGACCGATTTCGTTTCAGTGGGCTTTGTTTGCCCAAGACCACATGTTTGTGCGCGTGGACCAAATCCTGAAAAATGCCCTTGCCGGTAAATGACCGCCATGTGTTAAAACCAGCCTTACAGAGTCTGCGTGAAAACTCAAAGTTGCCACGCTTTTGTAGCGCCCGCCTTCAGGCGGGCACTCTGGAATCATGCAGATGCCCGCCTGAAGGCGGGCGCTACACGAACCAGAATCGAGTTCTCACACGGACTCTTACAGGGAACACGAAAGGAGCGGAAAATGAATCGTCGATTTGCACTGCTTATGGTGATTACCGCAGCGCTTGGAGTTGGGGCGCTTCACGTTCTTGCGCAACAGTCGGCCAATTCGAGGCAGGAAGGGCAGGCCAACCCCTCGGCCGATCCCGATGCCGACCGCAGCAATGGCGGAACCGCGCAGTTCCCGCTCGCAGCGCCCGCCGGCAAGGACTCCCGCGCTGCGACCAAAGCGCCGGCCGGGGCCGTCAATCAGGAAACGGTCGACGAGAAGACCTGGAAATACGGCCATCGATTCGATCCGCCGCCGAATGCAAAAATCTGGAACCCGGTAAAGCTCAAGATGATGCGCGGCGAGAAGTTGACCGGCGGAACGGTCTCGGCAGCCTCCGATCCGTCCACTTACTGCGCCATGGCGAATGCGGGTTATGACTTCATCTGGACGGAAATGCAGCACAGCCCGCGCGAGTGGGAGAACGTGGCCAAAATGTGGCAGGCCTGCCCGCATGCGAAAGCGGTGCCGGGAGTTCGCGTCGCCTATGCAAATGAGCGTGAAATTCAGCATGCCATGGATGAAGGCGCGCTGGTCGTGGTGATCCCCACCGTTCGAACGTTCGAGGAAGGCGTCGCCGGAAGAGACTGGACTTATTTCCCGCCGCTTGGCAAGCGCAGTCAGGGAGCCGGTCAGGCGTATTCCGCTGCGTTCTGGGGCAACGTTCCGGGCGGTTATCGCGATACCATCAATCAAAACGTGGTGCTGATCGAGATGATCGAGACCGTCGGCGGCGCGGCGCAAGCCCGCGAGATCGCGGGCATTCCAGGGGTAGACGCGTTATTTGCAGCCAGTTCGGACCTCGGCAATTTTTCCGGGTACAAACAGGGCGACCCCGATTACGAGCGTCTGATCAACGTGGTGCATGACGCCGCGCTCAGCGCCGGGAAGCGCCTGTGCGGCCCGTTCGCGTGGCTCGATCGCCCCGACTTCACCTGCTTCCAAAACGGCAGCGAAACGGCGGCGATCGAAAGGGGCGTGGCCACAGAGCTTGGATCTCTGAAAGACACGCAGGGCAAACCTGAAGTCGGACCGTACGCCAAGTGATATAAACTCTCTCACTCACCGTGGTACAAAAAATCGGCCACGTGGCTCCCACTAGGCGCAAAAGCCATATTCCGACAAGACTTCTCGGGACTTGGCCTGCCTCAAGGTATAAAGACCCATTTCCTCTTTCAGAGCAACGCCACGGTAACATCCAGGAGACTTACGGAATATTTCCTCGACGCGGCGCAGCATCATGTCCGTCCGCTTCAGCCACGATTACTGCGCGTCACCAATCTTACGGGAGGAGAGGTAAGCGGCTATGTCGATCATATCGTCGATCGTCAATTTCTCTACCACCGGTTTCATCATGTCCGTCCATGTCCCTGTGCGAGCCCCATTCTGTATGTCGAAAAGCTGGCGCACGATGTAGCCAGGAAGGCGTCCCGCGATTCCCGGGATGCGGCCGAGTCCCAGCAAGTCCGGGCCGTGGCAATAGATGCACGCAATGGTCTCGCCATCGCCATCGTTCATCACCAACCGTTCCCCCTTCTTGATGCTACCCACCGGCACATAGACAACGGCGTTGGAGCGCGGGTTTTTATAAATGAACGCTTCCGGAGTCTCTGGCATTTCAATGAGGCGGTTCCCGAGCGGCTCTGTCTCATTCCCTGGCAAGGGGAAGTACAAACCGGCGGCGACGAGACGTGTCTTGGGAACCGTCTTGCTTTCGATGACCTCGATCCTGGATATTAATGGAATCGCCCCATAATATTCGGCGGATTCTTTTATCTCATCGTCGGTCATGGCCTTGGCGTACTTAATCATATTGGGGGTGTTGGATTTTCTTGGATCCGCGCTCTTCCTCAATCCGGCCCTGAAATCCTCCATCGTCTGCACGAAATAAGCGTAAGGGAGGGCCTCGATCGTGGCGTTTGCGGGGTCGCCTTTCCCGTTTGTATAGTGGCAGGCAGGGCACGCCAGTACGTCCGGTTTCCGTCCTTGCGCCACGATCTCCGGCATTTTGGGATGGTCATCGGGATACCAATCGACCGTCCCCTGATTGCGCATCTGCGTCAGCGTAAGGCTTACGGGGCTGCCAGGAAGACTGATTACTTTACCGTCATCTACAGCAAGTTGGTCCGTTGGCGTGGGTGTTGGCTCTTCCGATGGGGCTGAGCCCAGAGGGGTCTTAAGGCCGTACGCCCAGGGCGGCGGCACGCGATTGGTTTTTCCTTGTTGCGGGGGAATTGCGAAAATGGCGGGAGCAAGAAATAAGGCCAGCGCCAATCGCCAGACACGAATCCTCATGAGAGCCTCGCAGGCCATTGCAGGTTACAAATAAATATTATTTTTATTCCGGGACAAAGCGAAGCCATCTCGCATGCCGGGTTTGAATTCATATGATCCGGAATTTCCGATTTAGACTTTCAGCTCGCGCATCGTAATACTCCTTCTACCCTCGACGCAAGAAATCTGTGACCCGAGCAACCCGCCGACCCTCCTCGTTCGGCTCCGGATTTTGTAACCGCAAGCAGAATTAACCTTCCGCGTCATGCGATAACTTCATCAGGCCGAATCGGGGCCACATTCCGATAAGAGGACGCAATATAAAAGGGCGCCCCTTTTGGAGTAGGTTTTGATCTCTCGCATCAACCCCTCCAGAAAGGAGCACCCTGTTTATGGATGACACCAAGTAGATCGGGATGGATGTTCACAAGGAAACGATCTCGATTGCAGTTTTAAATTCGTCTGGCAAGCTGGTGATGCAATCCGTCATCGAAACCAAGGCCATCACGATAGTTGAGAATGTCCGCGGGCTACGCGGAGACTTGCACGTCACCCTGGAAGAAGGAACCTGGGCAGCTTGGTTGTACGACCTGCTGAGGCCGCACGTCAACGAAGTGCTGGTGTGTGACCCGCGGAAGAACGCGCTGCTGAAAGCAGGCAACAAGAGCGATCAGATCGATGCACGCAAGCTGGCCGAACTGTTGTACCTGAACAAGCTCACGCCGGTCTATCACGGAGAGCACGGCGTGCGAGCCTTGAAGGAGTTGTCGCGCAGTTATCTGACGATCAGCGGGGATGTGGTTCGCGTGATGACGCGCCTCAAGGCGGTGTACCGCAGTTGGGCCATTGCCTGCGCCGGCAAGCAAGTCTATGCGCCGCGTTATCGTGCCCAGTGGCTCGGCAAGATCCGCGAAGCCGGTGTGCGCCGCCGGGCGGAGTTTTACTACCAACAACTCGATGAGCTGAGGTCGTTGCGGCAGCAAGTGCGGCGCGAGTTATTGGCTGAGAGCGCGAAGCACCAGGCGTCGAAACTGCTCTGCCAGATTCCCTCGATTGGTCCGATCCGCGCGGCCCAGTTGATCGCGATCCTGCAGCCCCCCCACCGCTTCCGCACCAAGCGGCAACTGTGGGCCTATGGGGGCTTGGCCATCGAGACGCACAGCAGCGCCGATCATCGTTATGTCGATGGGCAACTGCGACCCTCGAAGAAGCAAGTCTCGCTGCGCGGGCTCAACCGCAATCACAATCACGAACTAAAAAACATCTTCAAGGGCGCAGCCATCATCGCCGCCACCAAGGCCGGGCCTTTCCAGGAATTTTACGCGGCTCTGGTGGCCAAAGGAATCCGGCCGGAAATGGCACGACTGACGCTGGCACGCAAAATTGCCGCGATCACGTTAATCGTCTGCAAGAAAGGAGTCCGCTTCGACGCCCAACATCTGAATCCACAAACAGCTTGAGTGTCTCTGGAGTCCGTCCCATCCCCTGGAAGCTCTCCGGGCGGGGGCCGGTCGAGTTCTTGAGACGCTCGGGTTCGAGAGCGAGTCTCCACTGATAAGTTAGGCGCTGCGTGCCTGGGGCACCCAGTCTCTTAGACGACCCTAGGCCCTCTCGGACAACCCGAAAAAGCTATAGGCCACGAGCCTCCGATAGAACCATGGTTGGCACCTGACAACCGTTTCGCTTGTCGGTCTCAGAACACACTGGCGTCGTCGCGAACATACGATGAAAACCTCTGGGAGAGAAAATCCAAACAGCCGCCATTGGCTGCGCACAGAACCGAGTCCACGGAGCGGAAGGCCAAAACCATTCGCGCTCGTTCAAGAGGGCTGGAAAGTCAGAAACTATCCGGCGGAGGGTGAAGTGTTTTTCTTGACTTTTCCTTTTATAGAACTTATCAGGACTTGGCCACACTCGTACAAGAGCACCTTGTTGATCCCTGATTCCTTTTGTCTTAGCCTGTGCGGGTCTTTCTTGATCGAACCAACGAGGAACACAAATGGACATAGTGTTGGCTATGCGAAAAGGTTTTCTCAACTTCCTTTTAATGACAGTCGCGGTTGTGGCCTTCGGTCTTATGGTCCTAGCGCCTACCTGTCTTGCCCAACCACAGCATAGACCGAGTTCAGGCCAGGTGAACTCCCTAAAGAAATTCCTCCAGAATTATGTAGGGAATTCCGATGACGACAGTGACCTGCCCCCCAACTCCGCACACTTCATGATACGACATCCGGACCGTTCGCTTGCTCGACGGTGGTGAGCCCGTCGCCGTCGGGGCTGTGGGAAAGTGGGAATCCCGCGACTTTTGCGGGATTTCCAAGCGCAGTGGAAAAGTGGCTTTTACTTTTCCACGTAGCGCCTTTTCCACAGCTCTTTTCCCCGCCGACTTCGCGCGCGAATTCCTCCGGCGTCCGGTATCCCAGACTGCTGTGCGGCCGCTCTTCGTTGTATTCCCGCTGCCACGCCGCAATCCTCTCCCGCGCCTCGAACAAGTTTCCAAACCAGCTCACCTGCAAACATTCTTCTCGCAGACGTCCGTTAAAACTTTCCACCCGTCCGTTCTGCATCGGCCGTCCCGGTTGGATGTGCACCAACTCGATTTTCCGCTCGATGCACCAGGCCAGGAAATGCCGACACGTCAACTCCGGCCCGTTATCGCACCGAATCGCCTGCGGCACACCGCGTTCCGCCACGATCCTCTCCAACACACGCGTCACGCGACGGCTCGCAAAGCTGGTGTCCACTTCCAACGCCAGGCATTCCCGCGTGCAGGCGTCCACCACGCTCAGCACTCGGATCGTTCGCCCGCTTTCCACCGCGTCGTGCACGAAGTCCAGCGCCCATTCCTGATTCGCCGCACTGCAAGCCCGTAGCGGCTGCCCGGCTCGCTCGCAGTGTTTGCGTTTCTTGCGCCGAATACTCAGCCCCGCCTCCCGATAGACCCGATGCACTCGTTTGTGGTTCACATCTTCTCCGCCGCGCCGCAGCAAAACATGCAGCCGCCGATACCCGAACCGCGGCTTCTCCCGCGCCAGCTCCACCAGCCGCTCCCGCAACCCTTCATCGCTGCGCTTCGTCTGGTAGCGGTAACTCGACACCGCCATCGTCAGCAGTCCGCAGGCCCGCCGCTGGCTGAAGGCATACTCCTGGCGTACTTGCCCCACAGCCGCCTTCAAGACTGCGAGCTCCAGCCGTTTTTTCGGATTACCGATTGCAACGCGTCCTTGTCCAAACTCAGATCCGCCACCAGCCTTTTCAATCGAGCGTTCTCCTCCCGCAACTGCTTCACTTCCTGCGCCTCGCTCACTTCCATGCCGCCGTACTTTGCTTTCCAAGCGTAGATCGTGTGCTTGGACACCCCCACTTCCCGTGCCACATCCTCCGCCTTGCGCCCCGCCTCCATCTGCTTCAAGGCCGCGATCATCTCCGCTTCTGAGTGCTTTCCTTTGGACATGCCTCTCCCCCCTTTTTTCGCTAGAATCATACTTACTTTTGTGCGGATTTTGGGGAGCAGGTCAGTCTCAATGGGTCGTTGCAACACTTGCTCAAAGTCTTCTTGTAGGAGTCTAGGAAGCTGATTTCGTTCGCGGGCGTCAACCCAGACAAAACAAAAGCCCTGTTTAGGTTCTGATTGAGTACTGCCATACTGATTGATTCTCGATGGGAAGTATTCTCAGATCAACTGGTTATAGGGTGTTGCATCGACCGGTTGAACCGGCACGACTTCTCGGGACTTGGGAATTCTCCCTACGATAAGCGATTGGAAGTTGTCCCGCCTTTAGTTGAAACCTGAAGAAGGAAGTAGCGGCTCTCGGCCCGAACTCGGATAGAGTCCGGGATGAGAACTCTTTTTAGAGAGGAGAGCCGCTATGGCCGAGAGATACCAGAGCAGTGGGAAGAAGTCCACGAAGAAGTTCGAAGTAATGGGGAGCAAAGAAGTGGCGGTGCGGTTGCCGCTACCGCTGGTGGAGGTGTGGGAGGAGTTGCAGCCCGAGGTCGAACACCTGACCGGGCTGGCGGGATTGAAGATCATTCGGGCGGTGATCGAGGATGAAGTGATGCGACGGGTAGGGCCGCGCCACCAACCGGATCCGGGGTCGAGTTGCTTGCGTTGGGGGCAGCAGCCGGGCTACGTGGTGTTTGCCGGGCAGAAAGTAGCGGTCCAGCGTCCGCGGGTGCGCACGCGTCAAGGCGAAGAAGTTCAGCTCGACAGTTACGCGCGGCTGCAACACGACGGTCGACGGCAGCGGGCGGTGCGGGAAGGGATCGTGGCCGGGCTAACCTCGCGGAACTATCGGCGGGCGGTGCAGAGCGTGCTCGATGGCTATGGGATCGAGAAATCCAGCGTGAGCCGCCAGTTTGTACAGGCCAGCGCGGCACAACTGAAAAAGCTGTACGAGAAAAGACTGGAGGAACTCGATCTGGTGGCGATCTTGATTGACGAGATTCATCTCGGCAAACAGGTGTTGGTCGTGGCGCTGGGCATCGAAAGCAGCGGGAAAAAGCAGGTGTTGGGACTCTGGCAGGGCGCGACGGAGAACACCACCGTGATCAAGGAACTGTTGGAAGACTTGGTGGCACGCGGGCTTGCTCCAGAGAGACGCTACTTGTTCGTGATCGACGGGGCCAAGGCTCTGCGCACCGGGATCGAACGAGTGTTCGGCGGGCGCGCCGAAGTGCAGCGCTGCCAGATTCACAAGCGGCGGAATGTGAAAGAGCATTTGCCGAAGAGCGCCCAGGGCGATACGGATCGAAGAATCCGCAACGCCTACGCGATGACCGGGTATGCGGAGGCCAAAGCGGAACTCGGGAAAATCTTCCGGCAACTGGAGCGCATCAATCCCAGCGCGGCGCACAGCCTGGAAGAAGGGCTGGAGGAAACCCTCACCGTGCACCGATTGGGCGTGGGAACGTTGCTGCGGCAAACGTTGGCTTCGAGCAATCCCATCGAGTCGTGCCTTTCCACGGTCGAGCGCGTGTCACGGAATGTGAAACGCTGGCGAGCCGGAGATCACGCGCTGCGCTGGACCGCGACGGGTCTGTTGGAAGCGGAAAAGAAATTCCGGCGAGTGAAAGGCTATCGCGAACTGGATATGTTGCAGCGCAAACTGAATCCGTCATTGACTCAGCAGGAACAGGTCGCGTAAGGTGCCCGAAGTCGAGAGCCGCCACTTTCAACTAAACCGGGGACAATTTCAGCGATTGAGGTACACTGCAATCAAACAATGTCGAACCGAAATAAGTGGGCGCACTGGAAGAGACCGAAGCCCGACAAATTTTGGCGGACCAAACTATGGACTGTGGGGATTGCGTTCATCATCCTCGGTAGCTTCTTGTTCTTGTCGGGGTTGTCAGGCCTCCAAGAACATATTTTGTGGTTTCAGCACTTTAGTTTCACATTTGGAAGATCCGTTATTAGCCTCACAGTGAGCTTGGTGTTCATCGGTGGGGCGTTCATATTGGCGGGGATCTTTTCACTCATAATGCCTGGGCATTGAATGAACCGGCCCACATTCCGATAAGCGGACTTCACAGGACTTGGCGCAGGACTTCATGAAACTGAGTCAGTGCGGATGGACTAGTGGATGGTCGCGCCACCACAGCAACGCTTAAATTTCTTCCCAGAACCGCACGGACATGGATCGTTCCGCCCAATCTTAACGTTAGCGTGCTGTGGCTCAGGTCTTCGAGTGCTCGCCTGGGGCTGCCCTTCCTGCCTGAAATAAAGGTATGCTTCCACCAAACCAGCCGCCATAGATGAGATTACCTTTTTACGCTGCTCCGGACCAATCGGCTTGGGACGCATGGACGGATCTTCGTCGTGCTCGTGATAGAGCATCATCATAGGGATCATGCATGCGCCGTGATCGTCATCGGCCAGCAGCTCAACCCAACCATCCTGTCTCATGCGGGTCCCCCGGATGAATCCGCGAGCCCAGTCATTACCGTGTTCCTCACCATTGTCGTCTAACTGCAGAAGGGGAAAATACACTTTGCCCTTCGAAAGCGTTTCGGCTATATCGTTCCAATGACGGATCATCAGTCCCAAGATTTCATTGGCTTCTTCGAGACTCTCAAACTGATAGGTCTCCGGCGTCTCGCTACCGAACACTTCCGGCATGTATTCGCTGGGCAGTACGATTTCAGGACCGACGATCAGGGCAGCGAAAAACCCATCGAGTTCCTCGATGTTCATGGCTTTGCCGCCCTTGCAATCCTTTAGGAATCGCCCTAGATGATCCAAGTCGGAATCCGTCAGCGGCTCGTTCTTGGCAAAAATTGACATAGGATTCCGCACTGTTCTCGGCAGAAGTTTATGATACCACCTTCCGTTTGGCGGACTTTCCTGGTTCTGCGGTCTCAGTCGTGGGCCTCATTCCGATAAGCGGACTTATCGAGACTTGGCCGCCAATAATGTAGTACTCCCGTACTCTTGCGTGATTTCGGGGCCAATGGCAATCTTCCACCAGATTTATGTTATTCCCCAGAGCGGGCGTAGCTCAACAAGAACGGGAGCCTTCCCGGCTTCAAGTAAGGGTTCGATGCCCTTCGTCCGCTCCAATCTTTCTTCCGGGGTTCTTGCACCGCCTCCTGCCTTGGGTCTAATACCTGATAAAAGGTGCCAGCTTCCGGTAAGAGGACTTATCAGGACTTGGCCCAGTGTGCGTAGAAAACAATTGGTCCGGTAAACGGCCTCGGGCGGTTTACGATAAGGGTGTATCTAGCCCCCATGGCAAACGTCGAAACGCACATCGAAGGGAGCGAAAAGCTGACCTGTATTTTTGGTCGCTGGCCATCATTTCATGATGCGGAGGTCGTTGACCTGCACCTATGGCGGGGCGATAGCATGACGGAACGTAGCCATCCTCGTTTTCCTGTTCTCACGACAAAGATTCATTTGTGGGAGTTGACCAACGAGATCGATGCCCTGTGCTGGTTCAGCCTGAAATGGAGAGAGGGCGCCTTCCGTTAGTGAGTAATACGCCCCTCGGGGCAAGGTCATTGTAGCTCCACCACGTCCATCCGTCTCAACCTCCGGTTTGTCCGTTTCTCGGGAGTTATCACGCGCTCGTCCAGCCGTTATAGAATTGGCTCAATCCACCGGGCCGTGTGCCGAACGGTACGATTGCCACTGCGCCTCACGGAGAATTAAACGATGCATCGTCGAGAGTTTTTTACGTTCGGATTGCAAGCTGGTCTAATCACCCTAAGCAGCTGCAGGCTACGTGCAGCAATCGATCCGAGCGCGTACTCACCTCTTTTGTCAGGGTCAGAAGTTGATCGGTTCAAGGAGGCGGAACAACGACTGCTCGCTCGGTATCACCTTTTAGCCCGGTCTCGGTTCGTGCGGATCAGGTCGGCTCAGCTTCCGATGCACGTCCTCGAAGTGGGAACAGGGCAGCCTGTACTTATGCTCCACGGCGGTGGGCTCTTTGGCGCGTCCTGGGCTCAGCTTCTGGTGCCCCTCCAAGATAACTACCACGCATACGCACCAGACTTGCCGGGGTGCGGGCTCACATACCGAATGAATTTTCATGGTCTTCCGTTCCGAATGACTGCGGAGGAAATGGTTAACGAGATCATGGATGCCCTGCGGCTTCCTAGAGCAAACGTGATCGGCCTCTCGATGGGAGGATATTTTGCGCTCGTGTTTGCACTTGCCCATCCTGAACGAGTAGACAAGCTTGTCTTAATCGGAGAGCCAGCGGGAAGCTCTCCTCCGGCTAAGTGGAAAAAGATAGTAGCCAGCGACGAGATGAGGATGCCTGAGCGTGTCAGTATGGAAGATACGCGTAAGGCCTGGGTGGACACGACTGTTGCCCATCTGGAGAGAGTGGACCCCACGCTGATCGAAGCGGATAACGCTGATGCCAATATACCTGGCTACGTCAGCTCATGGAACTCGATGCTCGACGAACTCGTGAGCGAGAAGGACCTCGGGCTAAGCTACGGACTCAGACCGGAATTGAAGAATTTACGGCCGAGGACACTTTTCATCTGGGGTGACAAGGATTTCTTTGGTCCGCCGACCGAAGGCCAAGAGATGGCCGCTTTAGCACCGCATGCACGTTGTGAAGTTGTTGCAGATGCGGGTCATGCCGCTTGGATCGATCAGCCAGACCGCTGCACTAGACTTGTGATGGAATTCCTAAGGTCGGAACACTAATACGTCTGCAGATGTCGAATACACCGCCAGGCCAACTCCTGAGAAGTTCTATAAAGGGGGAAGTCAAGAAAAAACACTTCTCCTGCGGCCGGAGTTTTTCTTGCTTCCCAGCCCCCGTGAACGAGCGAGAGTTCTGACCAGCCGCATCCATGGTCTCGGTGTGCAGGGCGCAGTGACCCAGTGATTTGGGTTTCTTCTACCAGCGGTTTTCATCGCCTATCGCAACGAAGCCGATCAGTTCTGAGACCCGCAAAGCAGAACGGTGGTCAGGTGCCAACCATGGTTCTATCGGAGACTCGTGGCCTATGGCTTTTTCGGGTTATCCGAGAGGGCCTAGAGTCGGCTGTGAGACTCGGTGCCCGAGGCACACCGCGCCTAACTTCTCAGTTGAGACTCGCTCTCGAACCCGAGTGTCTCGAAGAACCCGACGGCCACCGCCAGAGAAGATCCCCGCGATGGAGCGGACTCGATCAGAGACACTCAAGCTGCTTGTGGTTTCAGATACTGGGCGTCGAAACGGGCTCCTTTCTTCCAGAGGTGCAAGGTAATCGCCGCGATCTTCCGCGCCAGCGTCAGACGCGCCATCTCCGGATGGATGCCCTTGGCCAGTAGCGCCGCGTAGAACTCCTGAAACGGACCGGGCTTGTGGGCCGCGACGATCGCTGCAGCCTTGAACAGATTTTTCAGATCGTGATTATGGTTGGTGTTGAGCCCGCGAACGGACACCGGCCTGTTCGTCCTTCGTAGCTGTCCTTCCACGTACCGATAGTCGCCGCTGCTGTGCGTCTCGATGCCAAAACCGCTGAAGGCCCACAACTGCCGCTTGGTGCGGAAGCGGTGCGGGGTCTGTACGATGCCGATCAACACCGCCGCCCGGATCGGACCCATCGACGGAATCTGACAGAGCAGCTTCCACGCCGGGTGTTTCTGGCTCTCGCCGAGCAACTCGCGCCGCACCTGCTGGCGCAAGGACCGCAGCGCATCGAGCTGTTGGAAGTAGAACTCCGCGCGGCGGTGCACCCCGGGTACGGTGATCTTCGCCAGCCACTCCGCACGGTGGCCTGGTGCATAGACCTGCTTGCCGGTGCAGGGGATGGCCCAACTGCGGTACAGCGCTTTCACCCGGGTCATCACCCGGGCTGTGTCCTTGCTGATGGTCAGATAGCTGCGCACCAACTCCTTCAGAGTGCGCACCCCGTGTTCACCGTGGTAGACCGACTTGAGCTGGTTGCCGCGCAGCAGATCCGCCAACTTCCGTGCGTCGATGCGGTCACTCTTGTTGCCGTGCGTTCAGCAGGGCATTCTGGCGAGGATTGCACACCACGACTTCCGTGACGTGCGGCTGGATCAGATCGTACAGCCAGGCGGCCGAGGTCCCTTCCTCAAAGGTGACGTGCAACTCTCCGCGCAGCCCGCGGAAAAACTGCAGAATCAGGGTGGCGTTGGTCTCGATCACACATTCCATGACGATCTTGCCGGCCGCATTCAGGACCGCGATCGAGATGCTTTCCTTGTGCACATCCAGGCCGATATACTTCGCGCTATCCATCTGGGGCGCTCCTTTCGGTAGGGGTTGTGGCAACCACCCAAACCCTACTCTCTAAGGGGCGCCCTTTATATTGCGTCGGCAACTCGCGAGTGATCCGCGTCACGCGGCCCTGTTGCGCCGGTTCTTCCGCTGTTCTCTTGCCGCCTCCAATTTCCGATCCCGGTCGGCCTGAATCTCCTGCTGATGCCCAGCGAGCATGTCTTTCGGCGTGATGTACCCGATTGCGCTGTTCAAACGCACGTTGTTGTAGTGCTCTACGTAGCCCTTAACCAGACGTCGCGCATCTTCGAGCGACAACGGCGTTCCCGGACGGATGCACTCCCCTTTGAGTGATTTGTGCCAACGTTCGATCTTCCCATTCGATTGAGGGTAATACGGTGAAGTCCGGACGTGCGTCATGCCCGAAATGCGGATGAACTCCTTGAAATCCTTGGCGATGAACTGCGGGCCGTTGTCGGAAATGACCCGCGGTTTAACGCCCGGGTACCGCTCTTTGGCCCGTTCCAGAATGATCTCAATGTCAGCCTCGGTCATCTGCTCGCGAAGATCCCAATGAACCAGGAAACGGCTGTAGCCGTCAAGGATGCTGCACAGGTAGTAGAACGTCGCGCGAACGTTCAGGTAGGAAATATCGATATGCCAATGCTGGTGTGGCTGCGGCGGTTGTTCAAAGCCGATCCCTTTCTTCGAGGGCTTCCCGTTCCACTTCCGCAGCAATCCCGCTCGGCTCAGCACCCGCCACACGCTGGCCGGACTCACCGCCACGATGTCGGCGTCCAGCATCATGAATGTCAGCCGCCGATAGCCTTCCTGCGGATTCTTCAGGTGGAACGCGATGATCGCCCGCTTCTCCCAATCCTCCAGCCAAAAGTCCCGGGGAACCCAGCCGTTATGCTCATTGATGCTGCCGTATCGCTCTCGCCAGCCGTAGAACTTACTGGCCGTGATGTCGAGCCACCCGATGAACCGCCCGGCGCTGATCTCGGTTTTCTCCGACCAGCGCCGGACGAAATCCACGATCTGGTCCCGCGTATCGTGCGGAACCCAGACCCCGGTCAGAGTTCCCCAACTCTTTTTTTTAGGGCAACATGCTCTGCCATCAGTTCGGCCAGAACCTCATCCTTCGTCTGGATCTTCTTCTCCAGATACGCGATTCGTTCCTGTTCGGGCTGATGGTTGGTCCGTCCTCGCTGCTTGAAAGCCGCTGCTCCGTTCTCGAAGAACTCCTTTTGCCAGCGGTAGAACACGGTCGGCTGGAGTCCGAGTTCGTCACACAGATCCGAGATTGGTACTCCGTCCACTAAATGCCGCCTCAGAATGGCGACCTTCTCTTCCGGCGTGTAGTGCTTCCTTTGCTTTTTCATGTGTTCGCTCCGTTAGTGTCTTAACGGATGAACGCTTTCTCCATTTCCAGCCGAGGCAGGACAGCCCGAGGTTACTACGTTTTGAGAAATCATACACTAGCAACACTTCGCTTCCATGACGTACTCGATCTGGAGATTGAGGGATTCAGCAATCAGAACGTGATATTCGGACTGTCTATCGAGTCCCAAGAACTTTCAGAAGGTCCGTGGAAACGTTCATTCGCCGTGGAGTTTGAGCCGGCCGGTGAATTCGGAGTTACGTTTCGGTGTTCCCGTATTGGAAATTGTCCCCGGTTTAGTTGAAAGTGGCGGCTCTCGACTTCGGGCACCTTACGCGACCTGTTCCTGCTGAGTCAATGACGGATTCAGTTTGCGCTGCAACATATCCAGTTCGCGATAGCCTTTCACTCGCCGGAATTTCTTTTCCGCTTCCAACAGACCCGTCGCGGTCCAGCGCAGCGCGTGATCTCCGGCTCGCCAGCGTTTCACATTCCGTGACACGCGCTCGACCGTGGAAAGGCACGACTCGATGGGATTGCTCGAAGCCAACGTTTGCCGCAGCAACGTTCCCACGCCCAATCGGTGCACGGTGAGGGTTTCCTCCAGCCCTTCTTCCAGGCTGTGCGCCGCGCTGGGATTGATGCGCTCCAGTTGCCGGAAGATTTTCCCGAGTTCCGCTTTGGCCTCCGCATACCCGGTCATCGCGTAGGCGTTGCGGATTCTTCGATCCGTATCGCCCTGGGCGCTCTTCGGCAAATGCTCTTTCACATTCCGCCGCTTGTGAATCTGGCAGCGCTGCACTTCGGCGCGCCCGCCGAACACTCGTTCGATCCCGGTGCGCAGAGCCTTGGCCCCGTCGATCACGAACAAGTAGCGTCTCTCTGGAGCAAGCCCGCGTGCCACCAAGTCTTCCAACAGTTCCTTGATCACGGTGGTGTTCTCCGTCGCGCCCTGCCAGAGTCCCAACACCTGCTTTTTCCCGCTGCTTTCGATGCCCAGCGCCACGACCAACACCTGTTTGCCGAGATGAATCTCGTCAATCAAGATCGCCACCAGATCGAGTTCCTCCAGTCTTTTCTCGTACAGCTTTTTCAGTTGTGCCGCGCTGGCCTGTACAAACTGGCGGCTCACGCTGGATTTCTCGATCCCATAGCCATCGAGCACGCTCTGCACCGCCCGCCGATAGTTCCGCGAGGTTAGCCCGGCCACGATCCCTTCCCGCACCGCCCGCTGCCGTCGACCGTCGTGTTGCAGCCGCGCGTAACTGTCGAGCTGAACTTCTTCGCCTTGACGCGTGCGCACCCGCGGACGCTGGACCGCTACTTTCTGCCCGGCAAACACCACGTAGCCCGGCTGCTGCCCCCAACGCAAGCAACTCGACCCCGGATCCGGTTGGTGGCGCGGCCCTACCCGTCGCATCACTTCATCCTCGATCACCGCCCGAATGATCTTCAATCCCGCCAGCCCGGTCAGGTGTTCGACCTCGGGCTGCAACTCCTCCCACACCTCCACCAGCGGTAGCGGCAACCGCACCGCCACTTCTTTGCTCCCCATTACTTCGAACTTCTTCGTGGACTTCTTCCCACTGCTCTGGTATCTCTCGGCCATAGCGGCTCTCCTCTCTAAAAAGAGTTCTCATCCCGGACTCTATCCGAGTTCGGGCCGAGAGCCGCTACTTCCTTCTTCAGGTTTCAACTAAAGGCGGGACAACTTCCCCGTATTGAGGTTATGGATGCACTTCCGTGGACGTAGACAGGATAAATCCTGATTAACGGTGATTATCGGAATGTGGTCAGCTCCTTCCGCGGGTAAAAAGCCACATTCCGATAAGCCGACGCATTATAAAAGGGCGCCCCTTTGGAGTAGGTTTGATCGTTCGCATCAACGCCTACCGAGAGGAGCACCCTTATGAATGACGCTAAGTATATTGGGTTGGACGTTCATCAAGCAACGATCTCCGCTGCAGTTCTGGATTCCACGGGCAAGCTGGTGATGGAGTGCGTGCTGGAAACGAAAGCGAGCACCATCCTCCAGTTTATTCACGGACTACGCGGCAGTTTGCATGTGACCTTTGAAGAAGGAACGTGCGCAGCGTGGCTGCACGACCTGCTCAAACCCCACGTCACTGAAGTGCTGGTGTGCAATCCGCGGAAAAATGCACTGCTGAAAGTTGGGAACAAGAGCGACCGCATTGATGCCCGCAAGCTGGCCGAACTGCTGTACCTGAACAAGCTCAGCTCGGTCTACCACGGAGAGAATGGCGTGCGGACCTTGAAGGAACTGGCGCGCAGTTATCTGACGGTCACCAAAGATCTCAGCCAAGTCATGAATCGACTCAAGGCGGTGTATCGAAGCTGGGCCATTCCCTGTGCCGGCAAGCTCGTCTACGCGCCGCGTCATCGTGCCGAGTGGTTGCAGAAACTACCTGAAGCCGGCGTCCGTCGCCGAGCCGAGCGACTCTACCAGCAACTCGACGTATTACGGTCCTTACGCCAGGACGCCAGGCAGGACCTGATGGCCGAGAGCAGGAAACATCCCGCGGCTGGATTGCTACGACAGATTCCCTGTATCGGCCCGATTCGAGCTGCTCTGCTAATCGCTCTGATTCAGACACCGCATCGGTTTCGCACCAAGCGGCAACTCTGGGCCTACAGTGGTCTGGCCTTGGCCACTCGAACCAGTGCCGAATATCGTTTCCTGGATGGACAACTCCAGCGTTCCAAAAAACTCCTGGCCGTCCGTGGGCTCAACGCCAACCATAACCATGATCTGAAAAACATCTTCAAAGGTGCGGCCACCTTGGCCAGTGTCATACCAGGACCCTTTCAGGATTTCTACGCCGCTCTGCTCGCCAAAGGAATGAAGGTGTCGATGGCTCGTCTCACGCTGGCGCGCAAGATCGCGGCCATCACTTTGATCGTTTGGAAGAAAGGAGTCGGTTTCGACGCCGAACATTTGAAACAACAAGCAGCTTGAGCGCCTCGCACAGAGCCCTTTCCATCTCCGGATCATCTCGGGTGGTGGCCAGTCGGTTCTTGAGACGCTCGGGTTCGAGGGTGAGTATCAACCTGTGAAGTTAGGCCCTGCGTGCCTTGGCACCGAGCCACCGAGACGACCCTATGCCCCCTCGGACAACCCGAAAAAGCTATAGGCCACGAGCCTCTGATAGAACCATGGTTGGCACCTGACAACCGTCCGGCTTATCTGTTTCAAACACTGAAGGGCGTCACCGCCGTAGGATGAAACCACTGGGATGGAAAAATCAAATCGACTTATCGCAACACGCGATGAGTCGAATCTCTGGGGCGCTAGGGCAGATCAAATCCTCCCGTCATTACGTGGGCTGGAAGTCAGAAAATATCCGGCCGCAGGAGAGGTATTTTTTCTTGACTTCCCCTTTTATAGAACTTCACAGGACATGGCCATACCCAAGTTGGAGTATTATCTGCACTAATGAAGTTTCATGCCTCAAGATTACTACTTATCAGCATCGCTGCGTTTACTCTAGGCGCAGTTTTCGCGAGCGTTTCGGGGCTGCCCACTTTCGCGGCGTGTCAAATCGAATTCAGAATCCACAATGCAATCCAAGATACGTTTAAGTGCCATTTGGACACTACACTCGGAAGTGCATCTATCTTGCTTTTCGTTCTCGGCGGCGTGACTGGACTGACCGCTCTAAAGCGACGCCTCGTTAGATCATCACCAAAGTCCTGAGGAACGGCACTCTTGGCAACTAGGAATTTGCCAAATCCCACATTCCGATAAGAGGACTTATCGGGACTTGGCTACTGCTTACGTGAGCGTACCTTTCCGCTTTAGGTGCTCGCAATACACGCAGATCACCAGATTGGCCCCAACTGCGATTAATGCCGTTGTTATTCCGCCCCGAATCGTATTCGATCTAATTCCATAATTTAGAACGTGATGGTAGACGACCGAGGCTACGTTGATCCCAAGTAATGACCAAAAGAGATAGGTCGCCTCTCTCCGAAGCAGAAAGAGAACAACGGCTGCGGATTCCCAGAGCAGTGGCTGCACAATGCTTTGGAGGTAGTCGAACGTTGTTGCGCCTGCGAGGGACGCCTTGGCTTGCGGAGTAAGCAGCAATGAACCTGAAAACAATCGGTACAGCATCAACGTAGAGAAAACGGCACCAATTGTGTACCAGATACAGATGAACCACACCCAACCCGGCCTCGTTTTCGTGGCTGGGACTTCATTTATCGCTTCCCGATTCCGATAACTCGAAACTAAGTAACTCTCAATCTTCGAGGGGTCGATTGGACGCGAATTGGCCGAATTGTTGATTCGCCACTCTTCCGATCTACTCACTGTTGACCAACAAGAAAAAGCGCCATAAGCCACTAAACCCATGTCCACGATCCCCGAAAACTGTGTTTTGACGAGCAAGGAGGCGAACATTAGTGGTAGCCATCCGGTACTTACAGGACCGAGCGTCCAAGCCCACAAAAGACCAGATCTCCATTTGATATTTTTGAGGAATAAAGTCTCGCTTTGGCGGACAACCTTCTTCGCAATTACATAGTTCGCGACAAGCAGAGCAATTGAAACCACCAATAAAACCGGTTTTCGCAAATTGTGAAGCCACACGCCATAAGTAAGTGGGGCCATAACCGCTAAGTCAAACATCAACAAACGGTAATATAAGCGCATCCAATGATCTGGTGCACTTCGATTTCCATCACGCACGTTCACAAAAGTGTTGCAAATACGGGAATTATAATTATTTCGCTGTATGGAGCATACGTTATCGTGCACAGATGGAGACAACTTGGGGAATCAGTATGCACCATCAAAACACAGCTTTTAGGAGACACAGAGAATGACCGTGGCCGTTAAAGATTTGATCGGGATTGAGAATATTTCAGCCAAGTCCCGTGAAACGCATTATAAAAGGGCGCCCCTTTGCAGTAGGTTTTGATCGTTCGCATCAACGCCTACAGAGAGGAGCACCCTTATGAATGACGCCAAGTATATTGGGATGGATGTTCACCAAGCAACGGTCTCGGTGGCGGTTCTGGATTCCGCCGGCAAGCTGGTGATGGAAGCGATCCTGGAAACGAAAGCCGAAACGATTCTGCAGTTTATTCACGGATTGCGCGGTAGTTTGCACGTGACCTTGGAAGAAGGAACCTGCGCGGCATGGTTGCACGATCTGCTGAAGCCCCACGTCACGCAAGTGTTGGTGTGTGATCCGCGCAAGAACGCGCTGATAAAAGCGGGGAACAAGAGCGACCGCATCG
The DNA here is from genome assembly GCA_963832265.1 of uncultured Acidobacteriota bacterium. Classification (GTDB taxonomy): domain Bacteria; phylum Acidobacteriota; class Terriglobia; order Acidiferrales; family UBA7541; genus Palsa-360. Next base: position 74,908 of record CAWHTN010000009.1, on the reverse strand, counting down.
ATGCTCGGAAGCTGGCCGACCTGTTGTACCTGAACAAGCTCAACCCGGTCTATCACGGCGAAACAGGAATTCGCGCGCTCAAGGAAGTGGCCCGCAGCTATCTGGCATTGACCCGCGATACCACACGTGTGATGAACCGCTTAAAAGCCCTGTATAGGAGTTGGGCGATTCCCTGCGCGGGGCAGCGCGTGTACGCACCACGCTATCGCTCGGAATGGCTCGTCAAGATCACCGAAGCCGGCGTGCATCGCCGTGCGGAGATCTACTACCAGCAGTTGGACGCCTTGCGGTCGTTGCGCGAGCAAGTACGACGAGATCTGTTGGCGGAAGGCCGGAAACACAGCGCGATGAAATTGCTGCGCCAGATTCCTTCGATTGGACCCATTCGAGCCGTTCTGTTGATTGCTCTGATGCAGACGCCGCATCGATTTCGCACCAAGCGGCAACTGTGGGCGTACAGTGGTTTGGCATTGAAAACCTCCACGAGTGGAGAATACCGAATCGTGGAGGGCCGGCTGAAACGCTCCAAGAAATTCCTGGCCATTCGCGGGCTCAACGCCAACCACAATCACGATCTGAAAAATATCTTCAAGGGTGCCGCGACCCGAGCCGCTGCCGTCCCCGGACCGTTCCAAGAGTTCCACGCGGGTTTAGTAGCCCGAGGGATGAAGCCAACGATGGCGCGCCTTACCCTGGCGCGCAAGATCGCAGCCATCACTTTGATCGTTTGGAAGAAAGGAGTCGGTTTCGACGCCGAACATTTGAAACAACAAGCAGCTTGAGCGTCTGTCGAGAGTCCATCCCTAGATTCATTTCGGGCGATGGCTGGTTGGTTCTGCGGACGCTCTGGTTCGAGGGTGAGTATCCAGAATCCCGTTAGGCGTGTGCTTCAGGCACTGAGTCTTTCGAGAAACCCTATGCCCCCTCGGACAACCAGAAAAAGCGATAGGCGAAAAGCCTCAGATAGAACCATGGTTGGCACGGCACAACCAGTTTGCTTGTCTGCGTCAGGAACTAACGGGCGTCGTTACGAAAGCACGATGAATCTACGGAAAAGGAAAATTCACAGAGGCTCGTTCCAATACGGGGGCTGGACGGCAAGACCATTTTCCCTGTGCCTTGCCGTCGCAGGGGAGGAATTTGTCTTGACGTCCCCTTTTATAGAACGGGATTATCGGAATGTGGCCGTTTGGTCCGATTTGACCATCTCAAACATCTCATGGTGAAACTTCTCGTGTGGAAACTCACGCCCAATTTGCCAGCCCTGCTGAAGATAGAATTGGACGGCCACAGTATTGGACTTAACGACTCGAAGGCGGAACATGCGGTGACCACGGCTAGCTATCTCGGATTCACCTTGCGCGAGCAATCTTCGACCAACGCCCTGTCTCCGGCTTTCGCGAAGCACCCATAGATCACTGATCCATTCTTGACGCGTTAAGACCACACCAATAATCTTAGCGTTAGAAACAGCCACCCAAGCCAGAGACCAATCATCCTCTTCAAGGTTGAGTGGGACAGTGGACGGAGCGAAGAGGTCTCCAAAGTTTTCGTTCGCAACCGTCGTTACCAACGCTCGCACGGAATCGTGTTCCTGTGGTTCCGGGTGTCGTATAAGCACTTCGACCAACCTTTGCATATCATACTTATCTCTCGATAGAGACTCGTGGGCCATTCCGCGCGGCTTGCCTTAGGGACGAGGCGCCTCGATGCGGGTTACGAGATAAGTGATGGTTCCTTCGAGACTACTGAACCGATGCGGCACGTCCGGAGGAATCACGACTACATCGCCCGGTCCCATCCGGCGGCTCTCGCCGCCCTGAATCGTGCCTCTGACGCTTGGGCCGGCGGCTTCCGAAGTGAGGTCCACGGGTTTCCCATCCACGAGCGTTCCTCCTGTCTCGAACATCCCGGCGCCCGTGAGGATTTGATAGACCTCCGTCACCCTGTCGTGCAGGAGGGAACTGTCGGGGGTCTTGCCCGGTATCCGCCGAAGGATAACAATCGTAACTTTGTACGCTCCCGCGTCGACCGTCTTGATCGGTTTGTCAAAGGTCGTGCTGGTCGGCGGCATTTGCCGCAGGGCACCTTCAATCTCAGCAGTCGTAACGTAAGCAACGGCGGCGGTGGGGGCCGGTTTGGCGAATAACACCGATGGAAAACCTGAATACCAGATCGTTCCGGCACATGCCACGAGTGCCGCGAATAAATATAGTTTCGTCCGGAAACGAACACGTCTCACTTGCATGGGGTAACCTCCCGCAATTTTTGAATTGCCGAAATGTCTGATGCGATGTGGAAACTGGTGTGATCCTACACCGGCTGCTCGATCCGGGAAAATATATATGCGTTTGCCCTCTGTCCACGACGAGAATGTCGATTACCTCGGGTCCCCATAAATAGAATGATGGGAATGTGGATCTCCGTCCCGCGGAACCAAGAGTCACATGCCGCAAAGTACTAGAAGTTCTAGGCGTACCATCAAGAATGGTTCTTGACGCAGGGAACCGTTGCCCCCAGAGTCAACGCCCTATGTGGAGTCGGAGTTTGCGAAAGAGTCCATCTTTTAGTTTTAGATGGATCGGAAATAAGCCGTATTCGAAATTGTGACTTGGCTCATTCAGGCACTTAGAGTCTAAGAACGCGCACTTGCTCAAAGCGGGCCATTGCCAACCGAAAAGTATATATTAAATATAATTTATAGGTGATGTATCATTTGGATTTGTTTTCCGTCCTAACCCGCTCAGGACGAAAAGTTGACTGCATGGAGAATACGATGAAGGGCAAGAAACAGACGACGAATGTCGACAGGCGGGCGTTTCTCAACACACTGGGTGTTTCAGCAGGAGTAGCGGCATCGCTGCCCGCGATTTCAATGTTGTCGGGTGCGGCCACCGTTTACGCGAACGATATTGGGCCGCAGGGCGGCCTTGCGCGCGCCGACTCGTCGGAAAGTATCCGCCAGGGCGTCGCCGAGCGGGAAAGCACCGTCCCCATCCCGAGTCACAATGACAACGGAGATGAAGCGTTGTATCCGTCCAAAATTGGAAATTACTCGAAGAACTTGAAGCACAATCCGACGACCGGCGAAGTCGATCCGGCGGCGTATCAGGCGATGATCGCGGCGATCTCCACCGGGCGGTTCGCTGATTTCGAAGCGCTGGCGCTGAATGGCCACTTCGGATCGCCGAGCGCAAGCACGCAGCGCCGGTTGGTCAATCCAGGTTCCGGGTACGCGTTCGATCTCGAAGGGACAGACTCGCATCAGCTGGAACTGTGTCCGGCCCCGGCGTTCGCCAGCGCGCAGGAAGCGGGTGAGATGGCGGAGTTGTACTGGATGGCGCTGCTCCGCGATACCAACTTCGCGGATTACAATTCGAGTCCCTTGGCAGAGTGGGCGGCTGCGGACCTGTCGAAACTGTCGGATTTCCGCGGGCCGAAAGCGGGCGGCGTGGTCACCACAAAAACGCTGTTCCGGGACACGTATCCTGGTTGCACGGTCGGTCCGTTTATTTCGCAATTCCTCCTGCAGCCATGCAATTTCGGATCCATGCGAATCGACTCGCGCATGGTGACGGTTGCAAACGGCATCGACTATATGACGGACTTCACGAGCTGGCTCGCCGTGCAGAACGGAGTGAATACGCCGCCGATTCCAACGGCAGGTATGGCGTATTGCAGGAGCGGCCGGGACCTGACGCATTACGTCAACATCGACCAGCTCTTCGAAGCATATTTTGTTGCCTGTATCAATTTGCTCAGCAACGGATATCTCGCGAATCCCGGAAATCCCTACGGACGCATTTACGACGGCGGGGCCGGCCGCCCGCGCAACACGGCGCTCGATCCAAACGGATCGCTGGCGCAGGTCGGCTTCGGAACGTTCGGCGGGCCGGCGGTCTTGACGCTGGCGTGCGAACCGGCGACGCGGGCGTTGAAGGACGTTTGGTATCAGAAGTGGCTGGTCCATCGGCGCTTGCGGCCCGAAGAATTTGGCGGGCGCGTCGAGGTGAAGCGGCGGGGAATATGCAACTATCCGATCCATTCCGATCTGCTCAACGTGTCGAAGGTGCTCAATCTCGTGCTCTCCAAGCATGGAACGGCGTTACTGCCGATGGCCTTCCCCGAGGGATCGCCGAATCACACGTCATACGGCTCGGGCCACGCCACGGTGGCGGGCGCGTGCGTGACGATGCTGAAGGCGCTGTTTGACGATACGCAGTTGATCAAGAATCCGGTCGTTCCGAATCCGGCGGACGGGGGACAGACGTTGATCCCGTATGTGGCGCCCGTGGGTGAAGCGCCGCTCACCGTGGGCGGTGAATTGAACAAAGTCGTCTCGAACGTTTCGCAGGGACGCAACATGGCGGGCGTACACTGGCGCAGCGACGCGGTCGAATCGAATCTGCTTGGCGAGGCTGCAACCATTAGCATGCTCTATGACATGAAACAGACGTTCAGCGAACCGTTCTCCGGATTTACTTTCACGAAGTTCGACGGAACGACAATCACGGTCTGAGGAGCGACTCTCTCCATAAGACGTACCAGATCCCGGCTGAATGCAAGCCGGCGCGAAATTATTGCAACGTCCTCATATGCTCAGGTGCGCGTGTCTCTTCAACTCGAAGGCCTAAGTCCGCGTAAACATCACCGAAGAATAAAACTTCTCTGCCCATGCGTTATGTTGGGTCGATCCAAATTCCTCGCGATAAACGCATTATCGGAATGTGGTCTGTTGCGATGCGGCCTAGAACTTGAGCAGGCGCTCCGCATTGCGATGCGAAATCTTTGCCCGATCTTCCGCGCTGACTGGCAGAGCGTCCAGGAAGGCTCGTCCCATGGCGTTTGAGTTGTAAGGGTAATCCACAGAAAAGAGGATTCGGTCGGCGCCGGCGACCTGCAAGGCGCAAAGGAATGGAGGCAGTGAGAAACATCCACTGGTAGTGATGTAGAAGTTCTCATGGAAATACTCGGAAACGCCGAGCTTGAGATGCGTGGCACTCTGGGCCAGGAAAGCGTCCGCGCGAGCAATGTAGAAAGGCAGCGCTTCCCCCATGTGCCCGATAATGATCTTGAGTCTGGGAAAACGGTCGAACAGCCCGGAAACGATCAGACGCAGGCAATGCATCCCGGTCTCCGCATGCCACCCCCAGCCGGCGGTGGAAAGAACAAATCCAAGATTGGCGGGTAGTCCGCCGAAATATGCTTTCCTCACTTCTTCCGGCGGTGGCGCGGGGTGCAGGTAGACTGGAACGTCCAGAGCCTGCGCCGTTTCAAAGAAGGGCGTAAAGCGCGGATGGTCGAGAAACAGGCCGTTGCTGGTTCCGTTGACGAGAGCGCCTTTGAATCCAAATTGCCGGACGCACCGTTCGAATTCTAGGGCCGCCTTCTCCGGCTCCTGCAGCGCAAGAGTCGCGAAGGCGGCAAAGCGGTCCGGGTGGGTCTGCACAGCAATTGCCAGCTTGTCGTTCGTCTCCCGTGCCAAGGCGGTTGCGATAGCAGGATCGAGCCTGTCCAGGCTGCCGGATAGCGACAGCACTTGCATATCAATCCCCGCGGCATCCATATCGGAGATCCGGTCATTTCCGACGTCGAACAATTTGTCTCGTTGAGCCTGCCACATAGCAACCACGGGATCGCCCGGCCACACTTTTGCCATTGCTTCCAGGAATTCAGGCGTCGAAATGTGTTCTTCCAGAGTGATCGTTCGCATCGCTCGATCAGGCTCCTGCTGCGATCCGTTGATGGATCCGCCGCCCGCATTATGCATTAAGTTCTGGCCCGCTGCGCTTTTCCTCAAAGGTTGCTTTTACGCGCGCCCGCATCGCCACCCGAACCGAAAACTTCGTGGGGCGGCTCCAGAACGCCACTTCCCAAAGAACGGGATTGGAATGTGGCCCACTTTACATGGTGGTGAAATTCCAATGTTCCGATATGAGGCCTTCTCAGCTCATCTGACAAACTGCCTATCGGAATGTCCAGCTCCCCAATCACAAGGCACGGTGTTGTGGATCACAGCGTTTCTTCCGCAGATTTGGCACAGTGCATGCTGTGAGTCACAGGACTCAGAGGAGGTCATATGAACGTACTTGTTGCGGCATTTGACGTCGCGCTCTTTATGGTTGCTGTCGTCGTTCTCGGCCTTGAGGCGCCCTACTGGGGCTACCGCGTGATCCAGGGAATTCGAGTTTATTCCAAGTTTCACGGGACCAGGCTGGTGACTTGCCCAGAGACCCACAAGCCCGCAGTGGTTGAAGTGGCTGCCAGGTCTATGGGCATGCAGGCGATTTTAGACGAGCCTCGCCTCCGGCTCAGTTCATGCTCGCGCTGGCCAATGTGCCGAGACTGCGGACAAGAATGCTTGAGGCAGATCGAAGACCGTCCGTCGGAAGTGAGGATGTCCACTGCCTGGAGGGCTTCGTAATCGGCGCCGGCTATATGCAATAGGTTATGGCCTGCCGCGGTTGCCACCGCAGGTTGGCGTCGATGCGTGCCCGCATGGCAGGCCGAGCCGAAAACTTCGTGTGGCACCTCCAGAACGCCATGTCCCGGATTTATCGGAATGTGTCATGTTGTCGGACTCTCGCACGTAGAACTGGTTTCCTCTACCCACATACGTGTGCACATTTGGACAGACATTCCCGGCTCGTGTATCCGATACTCAATTCTGCTGGCGCAGCGGCAGCCGCGTTTCGAGATTCGTCCGGCTCGAGTGACCAAAGCGATTCCGGCCCGGACAGAATTGGCGGAGATTCTCTTCATGCGGATTCGGAAACAAATCGCGTGGTCAATCCTCTTGTTTCTGACTACGGCGGCGGCATGCGAATCCGCTCAGACTGAAAGTCCGGCCTCAACCGAAAATATCATTGCCCGCATGGCGCAGGCCGGGGAGCGCAATCACATTCATTTTCAACCCTATGTGGTCACGCGCGACTACAAATTATTTGGCAAGGAGGCATTGGTCCCCACCTCCGAGGTAATTGCGGAGTTGACTTTCGTCCCGCCTTATCTCAAGAGCTACGCTCTCCGGCTCACACACGGCACCAGCATGGGAGAAAGCATTGTCCGTCGAATGCTGGAAGGCCAGATGGCGTTTGCAAAAGATTCGGGCTCGACCGACATCTCGCGAGACAACTACGATTTCCAGTTCATTCGCCAGGAGGATGTGGACGGTCGCCACTGCTATGTTCTTGAGTTGCTTCCGCTGCGCAAAGCCAAGAACCTGCTGCGCGGGAACATTTGGGTGGATGCCAACACCTACCTAATTCACCGCGTCGAGGGCGAACCTGCAAAAAGTTCCTCCTGGTGGCTGAGGGACGTTCGGATTGTCCTTCTCTTCGGCTATGTCGGCGAAATGTGGATGCAGACATCTTCGGAAAGCACAGCCAACGTGCGAATCGCCGGCGAGTACAAAATGGTTTCGGAAGATGTGAGTTACCAGATCGACCAACCCGCTCCTGCGCGCTCGTCAGCCCAAGCAGCCTTTTTCCCTGGCCCAGAGCCCGAAACTGCTATTCCCTAGCTAAATCTTTCGGCCACGGCTGGCCCCCGCGGGATTCCGCACGAAAAACATGACTCCCGCAAACGCAAATAGCACCACCCCATTCAGCCAAGGTGACGCGATACTAATTCATTGGAATCAAGCGAGGCTGGAACCGACTTCCCAAACCGCAGATCGATCCTCTCAGTCTCTGAGCTGATCTATTTCTGACGGAGGAGTTTCTTTCGGATATCGGGCCAGAATTCCTGGAAGACGTGATTCAGGACGGCGGATTCCATCTGCGTTCCCCAGTTCAGGGCCGTTTGATTCAGGCCGCGCTCCTGAGGCGGATAATAGGCGTTGGACAAGCCGGCTTCCAGTCCATTTCCTGCCACCTCGGACCAATTGAAGGTCGTGCCTCCAGAATCCGTCTTAGTGACGAAGGCGCGAGATATCGCGTAAGCCGTGCGGCGGAAAAACCCTCCTTGGCCCAGAGTGTAATAGCGGGGATCCTCGTGCGTAATCGCCGGGACAATGGCCTCGGTGAAAAAAGTCCCCGATACCCCGTCCGTGAAGGTGCGCCAATAATAGCGTCCATAACCCTTGATTCCGCGGCCGAGCTCTGGATCGGAATTTAAGAGCATGGCTTGCCCCGCCAGGATTCCGGCCCACGTGTAGGAGGAATAATCCACGACGCTATCCTGCGCGGCGAGTACGAATTTCTCGCGTGTGGACAGCGGAGGAAGGTCCGTGTTGGAGTTCACAGCGCCAAAATTCGGAATGACCCAGAGCATGCGCTTGGTCTGCTGAGCTTGGGAATCGTCTTTTTTGTTCTGGGCGTCCGGGGCCTGGTCTGGCGTCACCGCCGTGGGCTTGTCTGGCAGCGGTGTAGGGGCCGCATCAGTTGGCGGCGGGGAGGATGGCTGCACATGATCAAGGGGAGTGGAGTTATCGGGAGATTGCGTCTGCGACTTGCCAATCGCAGGGGTAAGGAGAATGACGAAAACTATGACGGTCCTTCGGATTGCGAGCAACGTATTTTTCTCCAAATTTCAGAATAGGGGTCGATCTATTCGCAGTCCATACCAGAAACACCCGGGAATAGGTCATTTTAAAATGACCGCCGAATTTCGCCGACGAGCCGATTCGCCCTTCCAACATGAATAAGGCCCGAGGAGCCGAATATGGCCCAAGCCGTTCCAGCGGAAAATCCCTCAATCCGAGAAGCCTCCTTCTCTGGAGTTGGCGGCATGCCCTTGACCGGGAGGAGTGAAGAAGCGGCAAGTTGGGTGGTCAAAGTGTATAGCCCCAAAATGAACCTTTGGCGGAACGTTTGGGGCCTGCGTGTCCGCTTCAATTCACGCGGTCTTCCGAGGCGATGACGAATTCTTCGACGGCTAGAATTAAATCCTTCCGGATATCCATCTCCCATCCAGACTGTATGCGGACGCGTACGTCGGCGACAGATTCGCCAACAATGCGGCAAAGCATTGGGACATGATGTTGGCGGATATCGACGAGCATAACCACCGGCTTCCCGAACCAAGAGGAATAAAGGGGTGAAAAATCTTTCTTTCGCTCCGCGAGCATGTTGGACAGTCTCCCATCTCTTAGGATCGCGTTCACCGGTGCACGCCTATTTGTAGCGCGGCCACACTGGGAAATCTGTCCAAATCTGAACAGTTGCTGGAAAGGCAAATCACACCTGAATTGAGGGTGGCGAGGCCGCAAGCAGCGTAGCCAAAGTGCGCGGAAAGCAAGACCGCGCAGTTGCGGGTGCCATCCTGAAGCTCGCAACTGCGTCGCTCCGACGACGCCTTGTGGAATTTGAGAGAGGCGCCCCTATCGCCCAGTTTTTATCGACAGGATTGTCGGAATGTGGGGGATTGTCGGAATGTGGCCTGGAACACAATGCTGAGGGAGAAAGCCAAATTCCGATGAGAAGAGCTATCGGGACTTGGGTTGCCGTGGAATATGCGCGCGTGTACGATGCGTGCCGCGGAGAGGACGGAGGCTGGGCGATGGCCGGCTATCAATGGGCATGGAGCCGGTTCAGGATACTTCGCATCGTTTTCTTCCTCTTGTTGATCGTCGGGTTTTCGCCCCTCGTTCCAATCAGCCTTCTCCAATATTACCTGGTCATCGAAATCCTTTGGGGTGCGACCCTCGTTTTGCTGGGCCTATACCTGTGGAAGTGGAAATGCCCCAGGTGCCGAAAGCGGTTCGCCGGCAAAACCAGGAAATGGCTGCTTCTCCACCAGCAGTGCGCAAACTGCGGGCTCCCGAAGTACTTTATTGATCCTGATAAACAGTCTTTTCGCTGAGTGAAAATTGGAACGGTTATTCAGGACGCAGAGAGGAATCCCTCATTTCTAGAAATAGCGCGGGCGCGCTTCAAGCTCCTGGCCGCCCGGCAAGATCACTTTCTCAAAACGCATGGTGGGTGAGCCGTCCTTGTTGCGATTGCCGACGATCGTTACCTGGTCGCCCGGTTTGAGCGTGTCCTTGGTCCAGCCGTGATTGGCCAGCCGGTTCGGGCCGGGACCTTCCGCCACCCATTTCTCGGTGTTGCCGTGTTCGTCGGTGACGGTGAAGGTGATCGTCGAGTGCGGATTGACCCAATCGAACTGCGTGATGGTGGCCTTGAACGTGGTGTCGTGGCCGCGGTCATACATCGACATCGAGTGGTGGGCAAACGCCGGCCCGGAAATCAGCAGGGAAGTGGCAAGCACCACGAAGAGCGAAACAATCCTGGTTTTCACCGTGATACCTCTCGAAATTCAAATCTTCACCGCGCGTGGCGGGTATTCCACCCACATAAACTATACGCTCTGACGCCGCGCGAAGTTTCAATAAAATCCAGGCCGGGGACGTCCCTCACAGTCGGCCCGCGGCGTTCGAGAGGCATCCGTTAGACTGCCAAGTCCCGAGAATCGAGATCGCCGGCAACTGAACTTCGACCCTGTCTGCGTTTTCCCGGTGTGCGGTGGATGCGCCGGCGGTCTACAATGCCGTGGCCATGAGCTTGTCGAAGACAGTCCGGCTGCTGCTCGCACTCGCTTCGGGCGTAGCGCTGGCGCTGGCTTACCCTTCTTTCAATATCCCACTTCTGGGATGGATCGCTCCGGCGCTGCTGATCGTCGCCGTGCTGGGCGAGCGGCTGCGCTTCGCATTTCTGCTGGGATGGTTGCAGGGCGCGGTGTATTACGGGATGAGTTTGCCGTGGTTTTACACTGTGATGCGGCACTACGGCCCTCTTCCCGTGATGCAGGCGGGTGCCGTATTCGCGCTGGTCATCGTCGCCACGTCTCTTTTCCATGCGGCATTTGCCATGGGAGTCGCGTGGGCCGGCCGTTTCAGCAGCGCCCGCGCCTGTCTGGCCGCTCCTTTCCTGTGGGTGTCCATGGAATTCGCCTTGACGCATCTGCCCGCCATCGGCTTTCCCTGGAATCTGCTTGGCTACGTGGCGGCGGGAAATCTGGTGTTTGTCCAACTGACGGCGATCACCGGAATTTTTGGCCTTTCGCTGGTGGTCGCGTCCTACAACGCTCTAGCGGCCTGGGTAGTTCTGCAAATGTCGCTGCGCAGGCAGGCCGGAAAGACGATGTGGATTAGCGCCAATGCCGTGCTGATCGCGATTGCAGTCGCGGGTCCTCGCTTTGTTCCGCAAGATCGGGCCGATCGCGTTGCGCATTTGGTACAGACGAATTTTCCCGTGGCGCTCAATTATCCGTCCAATTGGATGCAGGTCCACGCGGGAGAAATGGACGAGCTCGAACGCCTCAGCATTGACGCCGCGCAAAAAGTACCTGGCCCGGTGATATGGCCGGAAGTTCCCGCGCCGTTTTCCTTGCAGGATCCAAATTTTCAGTCTCGCGCCGTACGCATCGCGCGCGGCGCAGGGAACGGCTTCTTAGTGGGCGTGATCGATTTTAAGCCGCTGGGAAATGGCCAAAGTGGCGCGAACAACAGCGCCGCGCTGCTTGGCCCGGACGGCGCGCTCGATTTCATGTATGACAAGATCCATCTCGTGCCCTTCAGCGAATACGTGCCGTGGAGGAATTGGCTCTTCTTTGCCAGGGATTTGACGGGCCTCATCGGCGATTTTCAGCACGGCTCGCAGTACAAAGTTGGAAAAATATCCGGCGGTCCCTTCAGCGTCTACATTTGCTACGAGGCGATTTTCCCGAATGAAGTCCGCCGCTTCACGCTCGCCGGCGCGCAACTCTTCGTAAACATTTCGGACGACGGCTGGTTCGGCGGGTCGGGCGCGCCGGGACAGCATTTGGCGATGGCGCGCGTGCGGGCGGTGGAGAACCGGCGTTGGCTGCTGCGCGACACGAACGATGGAATCACCGTTTCCATCGACCCATACGGGCGGATCGTGGCGCGGCTTCCGGCGAACATTCGCGGAGAACTGGAAGCTCCGTACGCGTTTCGCGCGGACTTGACGCCGTATGCGCGCTGGGGCGACTGGCTCGCGTGGCTGTGCGTTCTCATCGCGCTCGTGTTACTGTTGATTGCTGCGCGCGACACATTTGCGCGCAAAACTTCCTAATTCAGCGGGACACCACATCATGATGATCGAAGATTTACAGCGGCAGCAGGAAGAACTTCGCAAGCGCATCGAACTCGTGCGGAGCTATCTTTGACGTTGCCCGCAGCCGCGAAACCGTAGCCTCCCTGGAAAAGAAAATCGCGCAGCCCGACTTCTGGCAGGACCAGGAACAAGCCCAGAAAGTCATGCAGCAGCGCAAGGCGGCGGAGGCGGTTCTCGCTTCCGACGCGAAGCTGGAGACCATGGCCAGCGATATCGACACTTATTTTCATCTGGCCGAGGAAGAGAAAGACTCCGCGCAGCGCGATTCCCTCCTTAAAGAGACCGAGCGCGAGATGACCGCGGCCGAGACTTACGTTTCGGAACTCGAAACCGTCACGCTGCTCTCCGGCGAGAACGACCGCCTGAACGCCATCATGACCATCAAGCCCGGCGCGGGCGGCATGGAATCGCAGGACTGGGCGGAAATGCTTTTGCGGATGTATCTCCGCTGGGCGGAGCAAAAAGGATTTACCGCGACCGTCATGGACCTGACGCCCGGTGAAGGCGCCGGTTTGAAATCCGCGACGGTGCGCGTCGAAGGCGAGAACGCTTTCGGTTTTCTATCCACGGAAAGCGGCGTGCATCGCCTGATTCGGATTTCGCCGTTCGATCAGGCCGCGCGGCGGCACACGTCGTTCGCCTCGGTCTTTGTCATTCCCGAAATCGATGATCGTATCGAGATCGTCGTGAAGCCCGAGGAAGTGCGTGTGGACACGTTTCGCGCGGGCGGCGCGGGCGGCCAAAACGTGAACAAAGTCGAAACGGCGGTGCGCATCACGCACCTGGCGACCGGCATCGTCGTGCAGTGCCAGAACGAGCGCAGCCAGCACAAGAACCGCGAGCTGGCCATGAAATGGCTCCGCTCGCGCCTGTACGAAGCAGAAATCGAAAAGCGCCAGGCGGAAACGCGCAAGCTGGACGACACCAAGCGGGACATTAGCTTCGGCAGCCAGATCCGGACGTACACGCTCCAGCCTTACCGCCTGATCAAGGATCACCGCACGAAATTTGAAATGGGCGACGTCGATCGGGTGCTGAACGGCGATCTCGATCCGTTTATTCGCGCTTTTCTAATGGCGCGGAGAAAAGGGACGCTCGGGACCGCCGCCGACGCTTCAGATGATTCGTAGCTCGCCCGGTTGAAACCCGGGAACGCCAATCTCTCCGCAGCGGCGGACGTCGCGCAAACCGCCTGCCGCGGCGGGGAGATTGGCGTTCCCGGCGCATTACAACCTCGCATTCTTGCAATTTAGTGTTGACCCGCGACGTTTGGCCCCAATTCGTTGACAGGGTTGGGGTCGCATGTTAGCGTCGATTCGGACAAAAATGGATTCCCTCGCGTGAAATGTACCTGTTTTTCGTTGCGGATTTCTTAAAAGGGGTGCTGGCTTGAGCGACAAGAATCGCAAATTTCTGTTTACCTCGGAATCGGTGACCGAGGGCCATCCGGACAAAATTGCCGACCAGATTTCCGACGCGGTACTGGACGCGGTGCTCACGGAAGACCCGGCCGGGCGCGTGGCGTGCGAAACGCTCGTGACCACCGGGCTCGTCATGGTCGCGGGCGAAATTACGACCAAGGCGGTGCTGGACTATTCCGACATCGCTCGCGACGTGGTGCGCGACGTTGGTTACACGCGCGCCAAGTACGGCTTCGACGCGGAAACCTGCGCCGTTGTTTCTTCGATCAAGCGCCAGTCTCCGGATATCGCAATGGGAGTGGACACTGGCGGAGCGGGAGATCAGGGCCTGATGTTCGGCTTTGCCTGCGATGAGACGGAAGAGTTGATGCCGTTGCCGATTACGCTGGCCCATAAACTGGTGCAGCGGCTTTCCCAGGTCCGCCGGCAGGGCATCGTCGACTTTTTCCGGCCGGACGGCAAATCGCAGGTAACGATCGAATATCAAGGCGACCGCCCGGTGCGCGTGGACACTGTCGTCATCTCGACGCAGCACAGCGAATCCGTTTCCAATGCCGACCTGCAAAATGCCGTGCGCGACGAAGTGATTCGCAAAGTGGTTCCTGCCGCGCTGATGGACAAGAACACGAAATTCCACATCAATCCGACCGGGCGCTTCGTCGTGGGCGGACCGATGGGCGATGCGGGCCTGACGGGCCGCAAGATTATTGTCGACACCTACGGCGGCTATAGCCGGCACGGCGGCGGCGCGTTTTCAGGCAAAGACCCATCGAAGGTGGATCGCTCGGCATGCTACATGGCGCGGCACGTGGCAAAGAATCTTGTGGCAGCGGGAGTCGCGAGCAAGATTGAAGTGCAGCTTGCCTATGCGATCGGCGTCGCCGATCCCGTTTCCGTAATGGCGGAAACCTTCGGCACCGGCGCGATTCCGGACGAGAAGATTACTGAATTGATCCGCAGCACGTTCAAGCTCACCCCTCGCGGGATCATTGAATCGCTCAATCTGCGGCGGCCCATTTACCGGCCGACGGCTTCGTTCGGACATTTCGGGCGCTCGGGTCCGGGTTTTACTTGGGAGTTGACGGACAAAGCGGAATCGATTCGCAGCCAGGCTGGGCTTAGCGGAAAAGAAGTTGCCGTTCGCCGTTAACGGAAAAACGCATTCATGCCGATTGAATTTGGGGCAACTTTGCGGTTTGCCCTGTAGTGCTCGCCTTCAGGCGAGCATCTGCTTGAGTTCAAAGTGCCCGCCTGAAGGCGGGCGCTACAAATTGAAAGACAGGAGAAATTCGCGTGACAAAGACGGTGCAGAGCACAGCTGGTGATGTTCGGGATATGAGCCTCGCGGAACAGGGTAAACGAAAAATCGAATGGGCCAACCAGCAAATGCCCGTTCTTCAATTGATCCGCAAGCGATTCATCAAGGAACAGCCGCTGAAAGGCGTGCGACTTTCCTTGTGCTTGCACGTGACCAGCGAAACAGCGAACCTGGCCATCACTCTGCGCGATGGCGGCGCCGATCTGGTTTTGTGCGCCTCGAATCCGCTCTCCACGCAAGATGAAGTCGCCGCATCGCTCATCAAGGATTTCTCGATTCCCACGTATGCGATCAAGGGCGAAGATAACGCCACCTACTACGCGCATCTGAACGCCTGCGTGGACCACAAACCGCAGATGACCATGGACGACGGCGCGGACCTGGTGACTTTGCTCCTCACCAAGCACAAGCATCTCGTCGCGGACGTCATCGGCGGCACGGAAGAAACCACGACCGGCGTGATCCGCCTCCGCGCCATGGCCAAAGATGGCACGCTGAAGTATCCGGTGATCGCCGTGAATGACGCGGAGACCAAGCATTTCTTCGACAACCGCTACGGCACGGGGCAATCCACGATTGACGGCATCATTCGCTCGACGAATCTCCTTATCGCCGGGCTTAGAGTGGTTGTTGCGGGATACGGCTGGTGCGGCAAGGGCGTGGCGATGCGCGCCAAGGGCCTGGGCGCCGACGTGATCGTCACCGAAGTGAACGCGGTGCGGGCCATCGAAGCGGTGATGGACGGTTTCCGCGTGATGCCCATGGTGGAGGCCGCGAAGATCGGCGATATTTTTGTCACTGTAACGGGAAACAAGTCCGTTCTGAACCACGAGGCTTTTGAACGCATGAAAGATGGAGCGGTGATCTGCAATTCCGGGCACTTCAACGTCGAGATCGATATTCCGGCGCTCGAGAAAATGTCCAACGGGAAGCGCATCGCGCGCCCATACGTCGAGGAATATTCGACCAAGGACGGGCGCAGGATTTATTTGCTGGGAGAAGGGCGCCTCATCAACCTGACCGCCGCGGAAGGCCACCCGGCCGCCGTGATGGATATGAGCTTTGCCAACCAGGCGCTTTCCGCTGAATACATGATGAAGCACGCGTCGGAATTGAAGCCGCAAGTGTACGTCGTGCCCGAGGCCATCGACCGCCAGATCGCGAAGCTCAAGCTCGAATCGATGGGCGTGCAAATGGATAAGCTCACGCCCGAGCAGGAGCTGTATCTCGCGTCCTGGTCGGAAGGCACGTAAGATTTTCTCTGTGCCCTCTGTGTGCTCTGTGGTGAAAGCTTTTTGGGTTCGGCAGTTTTAAATTCATGATGCGGGACTTCGCCAACTGGGCGCTTGATACCGCGAAAGTGCGCGGCGCAACCTACGCCGATGCGCGCGTCATGGATATTCGCCTCCGCGATCTCTCCACAAAAAACGGCCAGGTCGGCACGCTCGCCGAATCGGAATCCTATGGCATCGGCATTCGCGTGATCGCTCAGGGATCGTGGGGCTTTGCTTCCACCGATCGCCTGACGCGGGAGGGAATCGCCGCGTGCGCGGCGGAAGCCGTGGCCATCGCGAAAGCGTCCGCGCTCGCCAAAAAACATGACGTGGAAATGGTGCCCGCCGATGCCTATCAGGACACCTGGCAGAATCCGTATGTCAAAGACCCGTTCCAAATTCCCATCGAGCGGCAACTGGATCTGCTGCTGGCGGCCGACCGCGAAATGTCGCGCGTCAAGGGCGTGACGGTAGCGGAAACTTCGATGAACTTTCGGCGCATCGAGCAATTTTTCGCCTCGTCGCTCGGCTCGGCCATCCACCAGATCAAAATGCAGTCGGGCGCGGGAATCGTCGCGACGGCGTTTGCCGGAAACGAAATTCAGAAGCGCTCGTATCCGAACAGCTTCGGCGGGCAGCACATGCTTGCCGGCTACGAACTCGTGGAATCGCTCGACCTTGTGGGCAATGCGCTGCGCGTCGCCGTGGAAGCCGTCGCGCTGCATTCGGCGGCGCAATCGCCGGAGGGCACGAAGACGATTATTCTGGACAGCTCGCAGCTCGGCCTGCAGATTCACGAATCCATCGGCCATCCGATCGAGCTGGACCGCGTCCTCGGCATGGAAGCCAATTTCGCGGGCATGAGTTTTCTCACGACGGAAAAACTGGGCAAGCTGCGGTACGGTTCCGATATTGTCAATGTAGTAGCCGACGCGCGGCTCGAGCACGGGCCGGGCCTCGGCACCTTCGGCTATGACGATGAAGGCGTTCCCGCGCAGTGCACGCCGATCATCACCGACGGACTCTTCACCGGCTACCTGTCGAATCGCGAGACCGGCTGTTTCCATCGGCCTGAAACGCTCCGGCGGAACGATGCGCACGGAATCGTGGAACCGCCTGCCGATCATCCGCATGACCAACATCAGCATTCTTCCCGGAACGTGGCGCTACAAGGACCTGATCGCCGACACCGACGACGCCATTTTGATGGAGACGAATCGCTCCTGGTCCATCGACGACCGCCGCTACCATTTTCAGTTTTCCACGGAAATTGCCTGGGAAATCAAGGGCGGCAAAAAAACGCGCATGCTGAAAAATCCCAGCTACAGCGGCATCACCACGGAATTCTGGAACAGTTGCGACGCCATTTGTTCGCGCGAGCACTGGACGCTCTGGGGCACGCCCAATTGCGGCAAGGGCCAGCCCATGCAAACGATGGGCACGGGCCACGGCGCATCGCCCGCGCGCTTTCGCAACATCAAGCTGGGCGCCGCGTTCGCGAAGTCCTAGTGGCACAGGCTTCAGCCTGTGGGGTTCCGATAGTGAGCCCGTGCTCCAAGTGACAGACAAGATCAAATGGAACCCCACAGACTGAAGTCTGTGCTACCAGAAACGGCGCACAATCAGGGGATTTGTGACAAGACCCTCTCGAAATTCGGCGAAGAAAACGCGCGCTTCCAAGAGGCGCACAGCGGGCCCAGCCGTGGCCGCATTGCATCTGCTTTCCGACGCGGACATGCGGCGTATTGCCGAGCGAGTCTTCAAATTCAGCGACGCGGACGAAACCGAAGTCGAAATCGGCATGATCTCCGACGCGCTGACGCGCTTCGCCAACAACACGATTCATCAAAACGTCGCGGAGCAGGTGCTCGCCGTTTCGGTGCGGACCGTGCTCGACGGCCGCACGGCGCGCGCGACCACCAACAAACTCGACGACGATTCGCTGCGGCGCGTGGTTGAAACCGCGAAGTCGCTGGCGCGCAGCCAGCCGCGCAATCCCGATCTCCTGCCGATGCCCGGGCCGCAAAAATACGCCAAGGCCGCGCGCTATTTTGAGAACACCGCCTACGCGACGCCGGCCGAACGCGCCCGCGCCATCGCACGCGTTGCGGAAATGGCCGAGAAAAACAAGCAAACGGCCGCCGGCATTTTTTCGACAGGCGTCACGCAATCGGCGATTGCCAACACAAAAGGCCTTTTTGCATCGCATCGCCAGACGCGCGCCGAATTTTCAATTACGATTCTCGAATCCGATTCCTCGGGTTGGGCCAAGGCCAATTCGCCCGACCTCGATCGCATCAATCCCGCGGCGATGGCCCGCAGCGCGAGCGAAAAATCAGCCGCCTCGCGCAAGCCGAGCGAGGCCGCGCCAGGTCGTTGGACCGTGATTCTCGAACCTTCGGCCGTGCTCGATCTCGTCGGGTTTCTCTTTTACGATTTTTCGGCCACGGCGATGGCGGACCAGCGCTCCTGTTTCAACAAGCGCATGGGCAAAAAAGTACTGGGCGAAAATATTACGCTCCACGATGACGCCTACCATCCGCTGCAGTCCGGCGCGCCCTTCGACGGCGAAGGAATTCCGCGCCAGAAAATTCTGTTGGTGGACAAAGGCGTCCCAACCAATCTGGTGTACTCGCGTGCCACGGCCAAAAAAATGAAAGCCAAGCCCACCGGCCATGGCTTTCCCTTGCCCAACGATATGGGCGAAGCGCCGATGAATCTAGTTTTCGGTGGCGGCGATTCAACGGTGGACGAAATGGTGCGATCGACCGAGCGCGGCATCCTGGTCACGCGCCTCTGGTACATTCGCGACGTCGATCCCTACGAAAAAGTGCTCACCGGCATGACGCGCGACGGAACGTTCCTGGTTCAAGACGGCAAAGTCGCCGGCGGCGTTCGAAATTTCCGTTTCAATCAGGGCATTTTGGAAATGCTTTCGAACGTTGAGATGATGGGCCCCGCCGTCCGCGCCGCCGGGGAAGAATCATTCGAAATGGTCGTCCCGCCGATGAAGGTCCGCAATTTTCACTTCACCGAAGTCACGAAGTTCTAGCGCGGCTATTTGTCATGCCCCTTCACGGCTTTCTGCTCCAGTGATTCTCCTCCGTGCAACAAACGGTCCTCGCAGGAAATGAATTCCTCGAGGGTCCAATCCGGGTGGTACCTGTAAATCGTGCGTCCCGTCCATGGTTTTGTGAATGCTTTGGGGTCGTCGAACGTCCAGTCGATCTGCAATCTGTCGTGACTCACGCGCCGCACACGCCACTCCACATGCAACGCGTCGCTATGGGGATGTCCTTGCCGATCGAGCCAGGTGATGTCTTTTAGACCGATCGTGTCGACTACGAGGGTGTCCCCATCCCACTTGCCAACCGATTGGCCCATGTAGCTGGGATCCGGATCCTCGGGAAGTTTTCGCCCGTCCGTCCAGATGTGGCTCACTGCGTAATCTTTCTCGAACAGGATGAGCACCCGGTCATGGACCTGAACGATCTCGAAAGGGAAAACTTCCGTCATCAGGCGGGGCATTCCGGTCGGAAAACAACTCGCTATGGTCGGGTCCAGGTCCACTCGTCCATTGGTGATGCTTGGTTGCCCCGGATCATCGTTCTTGTTCGCCTTCCACTTTGCCGCTGCCCAGGGCTGGAAAGATGGATCTTCCTTCGAGTTGAAGGTCGGACCCACTTCCGTGATATTTGCCCAAACTCCGGTCAGGTCCGGCGCGTGGACAGCGGCCTGGGACTTTTTTGTTTCCGTTTGTCCACCGGTCTGAGCGAGCATCGCAGGCGAGAAAGCGAGCACCGTCAAAATCGCAAAGATCGGTTCCATCCATCGATTTCGCATATCGAGGCTCTCCCTTCCATTGCGATCAGAGTCAA
Source organism: uncultured Acidobacteriota bacterium (assembly GCA_963832265.1). GTDB lineage: Bacteria > Acidobacteriota > Terriglobia > Acidiferrales > UBA7541 > Palsa-360. The sequence continues at coordinate 54,937 of CAWHTN010000009.1, read as the reverse complement.
AACAGTACGGCGGGTGCGGCCTCAAACGGTTGACAGAAACCGCTGTGAAAAAATTCTGTTTTGTCATTCCGAGCGAAGCGAGGAATCTCTCTTTGGCCGGAACTGCGCGGCGGAAAGATTCCTCGATTCGCTCGGAATGACAAAATTGAGGACCTTTCGGCAGCCTCGGTAGCCACTCCTCAATTTTGTATGGCAGGGGTAAGCACACGGCCGTCGGCGAAAGTAATTTTGCTAAAATTAATGTAGTTGCCGCCGCCTTTGACGCGGTGGCCAAACAGTGTGATCTCGTCCCCGATCTTCACGGTATTCTTACTCCAGCCTTGGCGGGACAACGTATTCGGGCTATTCGTTTCGGCAATCCATTTCTCCACAGCGCCATTCTCGCCCGTAACATCGAGATGGATCAGCGCGTGGGGATTAACCCACTCGAATTCCGTCACGGTCCCCTTCACGGTGGCGGTGCCCGTCACGTCGTAATTCGACCTGCCGTGGTGCGCGAGCAGCGCCCCGGAAAACAGAAGAAGACCAGCGGCCCCGAGGAACATAGCCAGCAGCAAATTTTTCATTTGAGTACCCTCTGGAATTTCAACCCTAACATTGTCCAGAACCTTATGCCAGCCGCTCTTTGGTGTCAATCTCAGTTCGCCAAGCTAGCAGCTTGCAAAAACCGGACAGCCAGGAGTAGCTGTCCTGCTGGCTCATCCGAACGTCTCGTTCCTCCGTAGCATCTAAGTAGTGGTAGAGTCGAGTAAAGCCACATGGACCGTCGCAGATTCATTTCGATAGCGGGAGGCGCGGGGCTGGGGATTCTGTTGCCCTATGCAGTATACCGTTCGCTGGCGTATGGATTTGGTGCGAGTCACGTCAACGTCAAGGGCTATGAGCGGTTTGGTCCGGAGGCGGCCCTGCGCGCCATTGCGCCGGTGGACCAGTTCTACGTCACGTCGTCGCACGGCGAGCCTGCGGTGGACGTGAACAAATGGTCTCTGACAATCGACGGGCTGGTCACGGACCCGCTACATTTCGACTATGACGATATTCGAAAGCTGGCGCCGTATGAAACGACGCTCACGCTGGAATGTATTTCGAATGAGATTGCGGGCGGCCTGATCGACACGGCCGAGTGGCGCGGGACGCTGCTGCGCCCCTTGCTGGAACGCGCCGGGCTGAAGGCGAACGCGAAGTACGCGATCCTGTACGCGGCGGAGGGATACACGACCGGGCACACGGCGGAGCGGCTGATGCGCGGCGCGAATTTTCTGGCCTATGACATGGACGGCGAGCCGTTGACGCGCATCCACGGTTTTCCGCTGCGCGTGCTCATGCCCGGCATTTATGGGATGAAGACGCCGAAATGGCTTACCCGCATCGAGCTGGTCGACAAGAGCCATCTCGGCTACTGGGAATGGATGGGATGGTCGGACACGGGCGAGCGGCAACTACAATCTGTGATCGACGATCCGCACGACGCGCAACAAATCGCGGGACAAAGTTTTGTCGTGACTGGATGGGCGGTCACGAATGAAGTGGGGGTTGCGAAAGTGGAAATTTCGACGGACGGCGGCGCCACCTGGAATCCGTGCCAGATCTTCAGCAATCCGATGCCGTCGCAAGTGTGGGCGTTTTGGCGTTACGTGTGGGCGAATCCGCAGAGCGGCAAGCACGAGATTCAAGTGCGCGCCACCGACGCGAACGGCAAATTGCAGACGTCTTCCCGTTCGGGCGAATGGCCGGACGGGGCGACGGGGTATCACTCGGTGACGGTGAATGTGGCGTGAGGGGCGTGATTCGTGTGGGGCGGAAGTGACTGGTGACTTGTGACTGGTGGAAAACCGTTGGAATATTACGGCGTGGTGAATGTCAAGCTGTTTACGGCTTTGGCGATTACGTTTTCCTGGACTTGGATCAGGTCCGAATCCGCATAGGTCATTCCCAGAAGAGTAAAAGCGTCATTTCCCTTTAAAAGCGTTAAGAGTGTGACGGACCAATCGCGGCCGTCGGCGGTTCCGCGCGAGCGCTGCTCGACGGCGGGGAAACCAGCGACGGATACATGGCGGGTCGAAATCACGCGGTAATTTTCGTACACGTCACCGAGGGCTTTTCCCGTCGTGGCGGCGTGCGCGTCGAGAGAATCTTTCGCGTGTTCGCGGCCGATCACCATCAGCGTTGTTTGATCGCTTGTTCCCAGCGCCGCGACGGCGTCGGGCAGGGCCTTGCGCGCCGCCGGGATCAAATCCCAACTCGGCGGCTTATACATCTGGAATCCGTAAGTGAGATTCACGTACTGGTTGCCGCGAATTTCGTCGCGGATCACGAGCGGCTCCGGAGCCGGCGGCGGCGCGGGGGGCGCTACGGGAGGCGCAGGTGCGGCGACGGCCACGCTCTTCATCTTCGGTGCGGCAATCTCCGTCTTCGCGGCGGCACTGGCGGCGCCAGGGTTGACAGGGGCGCGCAACGGCGCAAGCGCGTTTGCCTCCGCCGAACCGCTCGAATGAGCAGCCGGCTCCTTCGCAACTGCGGGGACTACGCTTGGAGTCTCAGTGGCAGACGGCGGGGTGGGCGCGTTCGCCTTGGGCTTTGGCTCGGAATCCTTTTTTGTGGCGATGATGCTAATGTCCGCGACCTTGTCCTTTTGGATGAGCGCGAATCCGTACGAAGTTTCGACGCGGAACGAATCGTTTTCAAAGCCCACGATGGTGCCGATGATCTTGGTGCCGTCCTTCAGGCGAATCTCGTCGGCGCGTGCAGCGACTGCGCTGAACAGCAAGGAGAGGAGGGCCAGACCGAGGGTAAACCTGCTACGCATGATTGTTAGTATGGCAAAGGCGGGAATCGATCGGCAAGGCTCGGGCGCGGTGAAGTTTCCCGTGCGTCACCTGCCGCCGGAAAATTTCAGATTTGAAATTTCAGATCTCAGATATCGGAGCCCTAATTGCAGGAGGTTGCGTGGTTTCGCGTGGCCGCCGAATTTTGAATTATTTGCAATTTGGAATTTAAATTCTCAACTCTCTTGCGACTCGAGGGAAGTCACCTTCACGGTTTAGTACGCGGTCCAAACTCCGGCGGCGAATTTCTTCACTGTGGCAAATCCAAGTTTTTCGTAGAGGCGCACGGCGCGCTCATTGCCCGAGGTTACGGTGAGCGACACCGTCGTAAAGTGGCGCACACGCAGCGCCTGCAGGGACGCTTCCATGAGGCGGCGGCCGAGACCGCGGCCCTGGTAGCCGGGCATGGCGCAGATTTGCGTGGTGTGGCCGACGCCTTCGGAGACGCGCGAGTTCAGGATCACGCCGACCAGGTGGTTGGCGTGCGGAGCGCGCAACACAAAGGAAGCCTCGGGCTGGAATTGTCCGCAGCCAGGCAGGATGATGATGTTTTTCAGGAAACGCAGGGCGCCGGATTCGCTGCGGTATTGATCGTTGATTTCGCCGTCGACATGGTTCGCATAGGCAAGCTGGATCAGCCGCGCGCAAGGCTCGAAATAACGGTGGTCCCACCGCTCGAGGATCAGCCCCGCGCCGGGCCCTTCGCGAATGAGTCCGGGGAGAACGTCGAGCGCCTCTCCCGCGTGAGGAGCGAGCGGCGCGATCATGAACTGCCTCATGTACAGCCGGAAGCCGTACTCGGTCAGGACGGGATCGAGTTGATATCCGAACGGAATCAACTGCGCCTCCACGCGTTCGAGCTTCGGGATGCCGCTGAGTGTGGTCAGCGTGTCGGTGAGAAGCCGCTGGCTCAATTCCTGCTGCGAGTAACGGGGAGAGACGAACAGGCCACCGACCAAGCCCTTGTGATCTTCGAGCACGTAGAAGGCGTATCCGACCGGGCGCCCGTTTTCCAAAATGGCGGAGCCGGTGAGGGAGCGCGCGTCGATGAACTTCTTGATCAGCTCCGTGGAGGCGCGGTAATCCCAGCGCAACTCTTCCCGCCACTGCTGCGCCTCTTCGGCGAGCAGCGGTTCGAGCTGCCAGGAGGATAACTGCCGCAGATCGACAATCTGCATGGAACCGGTCCCCAGTCTTTGACTCGCAGCGTGCACAATCATTTTTACCATATTATTCAATCAGGCAGCCGCATGTACTTCGGAAACATTCGGCGGATCGGTTGTCCGTGGCGCGCTGCCATTTGTGCTACCATTCGCGTGCCGAGCGAAACGTACCCCGTCCCTAGCGGTTCGGCCGGCTGGGCGGGACTTCGCTGCACGGCCACGAATCCGAGCGCATGGGTTTCTCTTCCGAACTTCGACATCCAACGACGTGGTACACACAGCTTGCCATAGCCATTCTGGCTCTGACCCTCTTCGCACTGCTTGCCGTGGGAGCTGTTTCAGGATATTTGGTCTACCGGATGATTTCTCCCGCGCGAAGCCACTCTGAGATCGACCTGCAGAATTTCCCCGGTCATCCCGACAAGCTCAATTTCACGGTAAGCGGCGAGGGACCGCGCGACGGCTGGTTTTTCCCCGGCCTGAAAACCGCGCCCACCATTGTTTTGTGCCCGGGCTACGAATCCAGCCGCGGAGAACTCCTCACGCTGGCTTCGGCGTTGCAGGACCAGCAGTACAACGTGCTGGCCTTCGATTTTTCGGCTCACGGATCGGCGGGAGGGCGCTCCACACTGGGATTGCAAGAAGTCGCGGAGTTGCGGGCCGCCATGAACGCGGTCGGCAACCGCGGCGACGTGGACGCGAACCGGTTCGGATTGTGGGGCGTGAATCTGGGGGCATACGTGGCACTGGCGGAAGCCGCGGGCGACCACCGCGTTCGGGCCGTTGCCGCGGAATCTCCCTACGGTCATCCGAAGGATATGGTCGCGCTGCAAGTCAGGCGCTCGGGTCTTGGATCGCTTCCCCTTGTCACCAGAATGTCGCAGATAATTTTTGGCTGGGTCAATTCGAAATTCCGGGATGTGCCCCCTTTGAATACGCAAATCGGAAAACTTTCGGGTGTCGCCCAGCTCTATCTAGAATCGCCTGACGATCCTGTGCTTTCCACTTCGACCTCCGAACTGTTCCGCATCTCCCCGCCTCCGCACGAGCTTGTCGTCCTGCAACACGGAAACTACGGCGGGATGCTGGACGACGAAAAACGCAGTTACGAAAACCGGATCGTGAGTTTCTTCCTCGTGAATTTGCCGCCGGCGGGTGAATCTGCTCCAGGCGATTAGCGATTGGACGGTTCCGTCGCTTTCGAGGCCCACCAGAATTACCTGCCGATAAATGCTGGACAAGAATCGAATGTGCCGTCTGGACGCCTTGTACAGGATCGCTCCAGGTGATCCAGCTACGGAATTGAGCGCACCCTAATAACGACGCATGGGGCGATTGGGCCGATCTTTTTTCCAGGCCCACCAGATTTTCCCGTCGATCGATGCTGGATCAGAATCAAATATGCCGCCTGGGCGCATGACGGGGAATCCGAATATATCCGAGTTCACGCCATAAAATATGATGGATGCATTTGTGTTATCGGGCATTAACTCGGGTAAATTCTTTTCAAAGTAATAGTTCAATCCGTACTCGTATGCGCGTGGTAGACGGTAGATAGCGATTTCATTTGGTTTCACTTTATACATCCCAATCAGAACTGCGGCGGCAGGTCTCACAGAAATAAGAGCGTCGATTCCCGGCATGATCATGCGATTTGCGATCAACAAGAGAACGACGGTTGTGCAGGCGACGACGCAGACTGCACCATTCCATTTGCGAGAAAACGCAAACGCAACGATCAGCACGCCACCCACTAGGGCAGCAACTATTCCTACATGAACACCTGCCATCGGGCCTGGGCCAAGAAATCCTACTCCCAGGCCGAAAATCGGCATGATTTTCGCGCGCACGATTCCAACCAAAACAGGGAACACAATTCCGATTCCGGCGAAAACCATACTCAACCCTCTCGCCTTTTGCTCGATCTGCCGCACGAGGCTCCTGGCCAGCAATAGAACAGCAGGCGGGATCGCGGGAAGGATGTATCCCGGTAATTTGGACTGTGAAAGGCTAAAAAACATCAGAGTGAATAACGCCCAGCAACCTATGAAAAGTGCCGGCGAGTTCATTCGTGTTCCGAAGTGATAATTTCGGGCGGCATCAAAGAACGAAGTGATGAGTAGCGGAAGCCAGGGAAGAATTCCCAGAAGAAAAATGGGGCCGAAAAACCAAAACGGCTGGCGGTGCTCAAAAATGGGAGTGAGGTACCTCTCGAAATTGTGCTGCCAGATAAAGACGCGGAGGAAATCAGGATTGCGCAACGCGCAGAGGATGTACCAGGGCATGGCTGTCACGCAAAACACCGCGATGATCAAAGGATGCAGGAAACGAAATGGTGCTCGCCACTGGCGGGAGAGGGCGGCCCATAGAAGTGTCGCGCCACCTGCGAGAATCACGGCGGCAGGACCCTTTGCCAGGACTGCCGCACCCAGAAAAAATCCGAACGCGACGCGCAGAATCGGCCCTGGGCGGGGTTTCTGCAACATTTCGCTGGCCACGGCCATCGCTGCGGTCAAGAGGCCGGCGAAGAGCATATCCGGACTTGCGGCGCGCGAGAAGCCGATTATCGCGACCGACGTGGGCAGCATCAGGAGCGAATACCAAGCCGCTCCCATGCCGTAGGAGCGCAGCGCGGTCCACTTGATGGCGGCCACGGCAAGCAGAGCTGCCAGAGCCGACGGCAGCCGGGCGGCGAATTCGCCGACGCCGAAAATGCGCATGGCGATTCCGGCGAGCCAGTAATACAGCACCGGCTTTTCAAACCATGGCGTCCCCCACAGCCGCGGCGTAACCCAATCGTGCGTCTCAGCCATCGCGCGGGCGATTGCGGCGTAGCGCGGCTCGTCAGGGCCAACGAGGCCAAGCGCGCCCAAGCCGCTGAACAGGCACACGTAGAGGAGGACAAGAACAAACGGAATGCCCCAGAGTGGAATCTGGAAGTCGCCTTCTTCGGCGGCGCGCGAGCGGATTGGAGCTGTGGAATTCAAGCGGTTGAGTCTAGCATTCGAGCCGGTTGTTTTCAGCAGCAAGACGCGAGGGCCAGTAGGAGATGCTTTACGGGCTGCGGAAAACGGACCCCCTTTTTTTGTCATCTCTGAAAGCGCTTGTGTCAATGCAAAAATCCATCGAACGGGTCGTACCGAGTCATCTCTTCGCCCTCGTGAAGGGGCATGGAGTTATTCGCAGGTGTGTCGCATTCATTCCGCGATCCCATCGAGTGGGATCATGACAAAATCGCGCTTACACCTGGCTGGTCCGACCTCGACCAAAACTGGGATCTTGATACATCTGTTTGCCGCGCAGCACATGGAAGGCGGCTTCGGCTAGATGCCGCGCCACTGCTCCAATCGCTTTGGGGTGCCCTTTCTTTTGGCGCAGCCGCCGGTACAACTGGCTGACATGCCGCTCCGGGCAGCGCAGGTGATTCACCGCCACCGAATTGGCCGCTTCGGCAAACGCCCATTTCAAATAGCGGTTCACGTCGGCCCGCAACGGTCCGTAACGAACTTTTCCTCCGCTGGCGTGCACCCGCGGCGTCGTTCCCGAGTAGCTGGCCAAATGCATGGCGCTTGGAAATCGCTCCACCTCTCCGATCTCCAACGCGATCGTCGCTGCCAGAATCACGCCCACTCCCGGCAGGGTCAGCAGCCACTGCATTTCCGGCGTGACTTCCACCAACTCCTGCAGCCGCTGTTCCAGTTGCTTCACTTGGGCACTCACAAAATCCAACTGCGCCAGCAACTGCCCGCTCACCCAACGCGTCTGTTCGGGCAAGCCCTCCAGATGTTTCTCCAGCTCGGCGCGTCCGCGCTTGCCGTACGGATCACTGCATTCGCTCGCGGGCGTTCCATATTTGGCCAGCGTCGCCGAAAGACGATTCTTCAGCCGCGTGCGTTGCGCCACCAGCACCAGCCGTGTGCGGGTCAGCTCGCGCAAATCGCGCAGCGGCCCCGGCGGAATCCACACCGTCGGCAGCGTGCCGTTGCGCTGCAAACGATTCAGCCCTTGCGCATCCAGCTTATCGGTCTTGTTGGTCAGCCCCATCATCAGCTTGGCCTTGCGCGGATGCACCAACCGCGGCTGCAACCCGGCTTGCTCGATCTCGTCAATAATCCAATACCAGTTCCCGGTCGCTTCCACGGCCACGGCGGTTCCTGGTTCACATCCGTTCAGGTATTCTCGCACCGCTCCCGGAGCATGCTCCAACCGATGGCCGCTGTTTTTTCTAGTCGAGTGGTCTTCCCGGTCCACCCAGGTGTACCGCTTATGCGAATCAAACGCGATATACTCACTCATGCGCGACTCCTTTCCTTAAAGGTTTCCCACCGACAGCGTATCGCTGAAGGCAGGAGTCGCGCTTTCATATTTTCATTCCGAGCGAAGCGAGGAATCCCTCTTTCTTTTCGTTTGGGCAAATCCAAGAGAGATTCCTCGCTTCGCTCGGAATGACAAAAAAATCACTTTTTTCACAATCAGTTCAGCCCGCAAGGTTTTGATGCTTTGTCTCGCGCGGAACAGCAGACAGGCTGAAGCCTGTCCTACTATAATCCTCGGGTGCGAGAACGCCTGGAATATGCAGCGGTGTGGCTGTTGCTGAAGACGATTGGCGCGATGCCGCGTCCGCTGGCAAGATTTTTCGGTGCTCGCACGGCGATGGTTTTGTTCTGGATGCGGCCGGGCATGCGAAGCGCCGCGGCGGAAAATTTGAAGCTGGCGTTCCCCGCATGGAGCAAGAAACAGCGTCGCGCCGCCATTCGCGGCATGGTGAGACAGTTGGGATGGATGGCGGCGGAATTCGCCCGCTTTCCGAGCTACACGAAAAACAACATCGAGCGCACCGTGCTGCTCGACGGCTTCGAGAATTTCGCGACGGCCCAAACGCAAGGCAAAGGAGTTCTGTTTCTCACCGGGCATATGAGCGCCTGGGAACTGGCGCCCTACGCGCAGGCGCTCTTCGGAAATCCGCTCCATTTTTTGGTCCGGCCCATCGACAATCCCCGCGTGGACGCGCTCATCACGAAATATCGATGCTTGAGCGGGAATCTGCCGATCGACAAAAATCAGTCGGCGCGCGCTGTCTTGAAAGTTTTAGCGGCAAATGGCACGGTCGGGATTTTGGCCGACCACAACACGGCGCTGACCGAGGGCGTGTTCGTCGATTTTTTCGGCATTCCGGCGTGCACGACGGCCGGCCTGGCGCGTTTCGCGCTGCATACGGGCGCCGCGGTCGTGCCGGGGTTTCTCCATTGGGACCATGCTCTTCGGAAATACCGGCTCTGTTTTGAGCCTCAGGTCGAAATTGTCCGCACGGGCGACGATGCCGCGGACATTCGCGAAAACACGCAACGGTTCACGCGCGTGATCGAAAATTACGTGCGGCGGCATCCGGAACAATGGCTCTGGGTGCACCGCCGATGGAAGACGCGGCCGCCCGGCGACCCGCCTATTTACAAATAATCAGGCTTGCCAAGGGGAAGCGGTTCAAAGCTCGACGACTGGATGCTGTAGGAAGGGGAAACCGTTCATGACACGAACGATGAAGGAACTGGCAGATTTTCTGGGCTGCGCGCTGGAGGGCGACGGCGCGGCTCGCGTATCCGGCGTGGCATCGCCCGCATCGGCCCGCGCCGAAGATCTAATCTATGTGGATTCGCCGCGCCACCTGGATCGTGCCGCTGCATCCGCGGCGAGGTGCGTGGTCCTTGCGCCCGGTATTTCCATGCCGGGAAAAACCTTGCTCCGTGCTGGGAATCCCAAGTTGATATTTGCGCGCGCCGCGGAGTGGCTGCTTCCCCCAACTCCAATCGCCACCGGAATTCATCCCACGGCCGTAATCGCGCCATCGGCTCAACTCGCTCCTGGTGTGGGGGTGGGACCCTACGCTGTCATTGAGGAAGACGTGCGGATCGGAGCGGGAACCGAGATTGGGGCTTTCTGTTTCCTTGGCCGGGGCTCGCGGATCGGGGAAGGATGCCGACTCTATCCTCGCGTGACTTTATATGTCGGAGCCAGGCTCTCCAACCGCGTAATCCTGCATTCCGGCGCTGTGATCGGCTCCGACGGCTTCGGCTATGTCGCCGAGGACGGGAAGCGACGGAAATTTCCACAGGTCGGCGAAGTCGAAATTCACGAGGATGTGGAAATCGGCGCGAATGCCACAATTGATCGCGGATCCCTGGATCGCACGGAAATCGGGGCTGGCACGAAACTGGACAACCTCGTCCACGTCGCGCATAACGTAAGCATCGGGGAAAATACAGTGATAGCCGCGCAGACGGGGATTTCGGGCTCCAGCGTAATTGGAAGGAATGTGGCCATCGGCGGTCAAGTCGGGATTGCCGATCACTGCGAGATCGAAGACGATGCCGTGGTTGGGGCGCAAGCAGGAATCCCTTCCGGCAAAATTGTGCGAAGCGGCCAAATTGTGTGGGGCACGCCCGCACGGCCACTCGATAAATTCAAGAAGCAATTCGCCTGGTTTAGCCGCCTGCCCGAGCTGGCGGAACGGCTTAAGAGGCTTGAGAGCCATATCCTCGCAAAAGGCGAATGACTGTCATGGACTATTGAAACCAAAGGGGCTATCCTCGTGTATGCACAACAATTGCAATCCCTGTTGACCCCCATCCAAAGACCGAAGATAATACGAATGGGGATTCCAGGTACTGGTGCTTGGGGACCGGGCTGGTAGATCTGACCGGGGCGGTCCGAAGTATCCCAAGCCACATCTTTAACGAACTGAGGGCGTACGGTTTGGTGTATTCACATGAACCCTCTCCATTAAAATTGCATCAAAGAATCTGTGAGGTTTGGGCATAAGCGATGGCTCTAGGAACACGCGTCCAATTTGAGCAGTCCGGCGCCACTCGTTCCACGGGTGTCCTTGCCGTATTGTCGGATCGCCTTTCCGACACGATCGACCGTGGAGTGAATTATCTCCTTTCCTTGCAGGCGTCTGAAGGCTATTGGATGGGGGAGCTCGAGGCCGACACGACTCTCGAATCCGATTATATTTTCTACCTTCAAGTCATCAACAAGGCCAACCCGGAACGAATTGCCAAGCTTGCGAATTATGTGCGGCGGCGGCAGTTGGACGATGGCGGCTGGAACATTTATTTCGGCGGGCCATCCGAACTGAATGCCACGATCAAAGCATACGTTGCGTTACGACTGGCGGGCGACGCACCCGAATGCGATCACCTGCAGCGGGCAGCCCGGCGCGTGCATGAACTCGGAGGTCTCGAGTCGGCGAATTCCTATACACGGCTTTATTTGGCGCTGGTGGGGGCGGTCGGATGGAGATATGGTTCCGGCGATCCCTCCGGAGTTGATGCTGCTACCGAATTGGTTCGCGATCAATATTTACGAGATGTCGTCCTGGACGCGCGGAATTGTGATTCCGCTGACGATTCTGTATGCGCACAAGCCGCTCTTCAACGTTCCCGGTGGGGTGTGCGTGGACGAACTATATCGCGATCCCTCCCGGAAGGCTCTGGGCCTGAGTTGGGATAAAGAATTGTTTAGCTGGCGGAATTTCTTCCTCGCCCTGGATCGCGGCCTGAAATTGTACGAACGCGTGCCGTGGAAGCCCTTGCGGCAGCGCGCGCTGCGGCAGGCGAGGGAATGGATGTTCGAGCACCTGGAGCGCAGCGAAGGACTGGCCGCGATTTATCCGGCCATGATGAACGCCATTTTTGCGCTGGTCGCACTCGGGCATTCGCCGGACGACCCGCTCACCGCGCGGGAAATCGACGAATTTTCGCGGTTTGAGATCGAGGAAGGCGACACCATCCGCGTGGCGCCGTGCGTTTCCCCTGTTTGGGACACCGCGATTGCGATGGTGGCCCTTGAAGAAGCAGGTTTGCCGCCGGATCATCCGGCGCTCATCGAGGCGGCGAGTTGGCTGCTCAAAAATCAAATTAGCGGCTCTGGCGACTGGATGTTGAAAACTCCCGGAGTGATGCCGGGGGGATGGGCGTTTGAGTTCCGCAATGATTTCTTTCCGGACGTCGATGACACGGCGTTCGTGCTGATGGCCCTGCAGCGCGTGGATTATCCCGACAAGGGGCGCATGGAAGCGGCCGTCCGTCGCGGCCTCACCTGGCTGCTCGCGATGCAAAACAGAGACGGCGGCTGGGGCGCGTTCGACCACAACAACGACCGCCAATTCCTGTGCCAGATTCCGTTCGCCGATCACAACGCGATGATCGATCCATCCACCGCGGACGTGACCGCGCGCGTCGTGGAATGTCTCGGCCGTTACGGATGGCCCGCGACGCATCCGGTGATCGAGCGGGCCGTGAGATTTTTGCTGAAAGATCAGACGGGCGAAGGACCGTGGTTCGGACGCTGGGGCGTGAATTACGTTTATGGAACCAGCGGCGTGCTTCGCGCGCTCGAAACCGTCGCTCTGACGGCGCGGGACTACTGCCAGCGCGCGGTGGGATGGCTCCGCTCGGTGCAAAATTCCGACGGCGGATTTGGCGAATCCATCGCTTCCTACTACGACCCTGCGCTCAAGGGCAAAGGCGCGAGCACCGCGTCCCAGACCGCGTGGGGGCTGATCGGATTGCTGGCGGCGACGGAGGCGGAGGATCCCGCGATTGCGCGCGCCGTGAATCACCTGGTGGAGCAGCAGCAAGCCGATGGTTCCTGGGCCGAGAAGGAATTTACGGGCACGGGATTTCCTTGCGTGTTTTATCTGAAATATCATTTGTACCGGAATTATTTTCCTTTGTACGCGCTCGCGCGGTACCGGAACGTGGCGACCAGGATCACGCAATTCTGCGGATTGATCGTGCGGCCGCAGGAATTCGACAGGCAGAAGGCTTAGGAGAGTGAATTGAGATATCCCCTGAAGATGACCGCGAATCTCGCGAAGTATGTGGCCGGCCAGCGCTTTCGCGGCACCAAAAAATTTCCGATGGTGATGATGCTCGAGCCGTTGCACGCCTGCAACCTCACGTGCACGGGCTGCGGGCGCATCCGCGAATACAAATCGACGATCAACGAAATCATGACGGTCGAGCAATGCCTCGCGGCGTCGGATGAGTGCGGAGCGCCGATCGTCTCGATTTGCGGCGGCGAGCCGATGATCTATCCGGAAATCGGGAAGCTCGCGAAAGGAATTCTGGATCGCGGGCGCCACATTATTCTTTGCACGAACGGCATGTTCATCCGGAAACGGCTGCACGAATTCAAGCCGGTTTCGAGCTTTTTCTTCAACGTGCACCTGGACGGGCTCGAGAGAACGCACGACCTTTGCGTCGAGCGCGACGGCGTGTTTCGCGAGGCCATCGAGGGAATCAAGGCCGCCAAGGCCGCGGGCTTCCTGGTCTGCTCCAATACCACGATCTACAAAGAAACGGACCTGAACGAGATTGCCGACCTCTACTCCTATCTCGATACGCTGGGAGTGGACGGGTACATGCTCGCGCCGGCATATGGCTACTCGGCGGTTCAGACCACGGACATCTTCATGACGCGCGAGGACATTCGCGCCAAATTCAGCGCGGCCGTGTCTCTCCTCGACAAATACAATCTGATGGTTTCGCCCATCTACCTCGATTTCCTGCGAGGGGCGCGAGAGCTGGAATGCACGGCCTGGGGCACGCCGACCTACAATCCGCGCGGCTGGAAAGGTCCCTGCTACGTTATCACCGACAATCACTACGCGACGTACCGCGAAATGATTGACCAGACTCCCTGGGAAAATTACGGCCCCGGAAACGACCCGCGCTGCGCCAACTGCATGATGCACGTGGGATTTGAAACGACGCCCGTGCTGGGCGCGAAACGCCAGTTGGGCGACACCTGGACCATGCTGAAATGGCAATTTGGCGGACACATGGGCGGCAACCCCGATCGCAATGCGCCCAAAGAGCCTCCAACGAATGGGCACACCGGTGGAGGTTCCACGTTAATGCCTCCGCCGGCGTCAAACGCGGATTTGATATCCTCGGACGGAAGATTGCGAGTGTTATGAAAACGCTGGTCACCGGAGCGACAGGCTTTCTCGGCAGCCACGTCGCCCGCGCACTGGCGGGACGCGGGGAGAATGTGCGGGTGCTGGTGCGCCCGTCCAGCGATCTCCGCGCTCTGGAAGGGCTGGACGCGGATCGCCTCACAGGGGATTTGAGGGATCGCGCGTCGCTCGATCGCGCAATCGACGGCGTGCAGCGCGTTTTTCACGTCGCCGCGGATTACCGGCTGTGGGCCCGCGATCCACGGGAAATCCACGAATCGAATGTGAACGGGACGCAAAACCTGCTCGACGCGGCGCGGCGAGCGGGCGTCGAGAAATTCGTCTATACGAGCACGGTCGCGACCATCGCCGTCCCGCGCGAGGGCGCTTTGCCGAATGAAGAGACGCAATCGTCCGTGAAGGAAATGATCGGGCACTACAAGCGCTCAAAATTTAAGGCCGAAGAATGCGCCCTGCGCGCCGCAGAGGCAGGCCTGCCGGTGGTGATCGTCAATCCGACGACTCCCGTGGGGCCGGGCGATTGGAAGCCCACACCGACGGGAAAAATCATCGTCGATTTCCTGAATGGACGCATGCCCGGCTACGTGGACACCGGATTGAACTTTGTTCCTGTTGAAGATTGCGCGCGCGGGCATTTGCTCGCTGCCGAGCGCGGCCGCGTAGGGGAGCGCTACATTCTTGGCGGGCGTAATTTGACGCTGAAACAAATGCTGGAAATGCTTGCTTCCACGAGCGGGCGTCCTTCGCCTCGATGGAAATTTCCCTATGTTTTGGCCTATGCTGCTGGATGGGTGGATACCGGGGTCTCGCGCCTTCTGGGACGCGAGCCGCAGATTCCACTGGAAGGCGTGCGCATGGCGCGCCACAAGATGTTTGTGGACGCCTCGAAAGCCGAACGTGAGCTTGGTTTTGCGCCCGGGCCGATTGAGGCGGCCCTGGAGCGCGCGGTCGCCTGGTACGAATCGAATGGTTACGTCGCCGCGGGACGTGCGCCGGCTGTCGCCGGCGCGCGTGCGGCTTGAATGAGTGCCGGAGTTCATGAAAATACTGGTGACATTCGCGGTGCGATCGGAATTTGCGCCATGGCAGCGTCGCAGGAATTTTATGCGCCTGCCCGGGGAATGGCCGGTGTTTGAAGCGATGTTCGGCGGCGCGCAAGTCCGGGCAATTCTGACCGGCATGGGGCAGGACCACGCGCTGAACGCCGCCAAGAGGTCTTTCGGCTACAGGCCCGATATTTGCATTTCGACCGGACTCGCCGGATCTCTGCGGAGCGGGCATCGCCCGGGAGACATCCTGGCCGCGCGGCTGGTCAGCGAAGTAGGAGAACCGGTCGCCGTGGCGAGCCATCGCGAGCTGCTTTCGACCGCGGTGGATTGCGGGGCGCGGCAAATTGAGCGCATGGCGACGTCGAGGACGCTCGTCGCGCGCGCCGAAGAGAAGCGGAAACTGAGGAGCCAGGCGGAAGCGGTGGATATGGAGAGCTACACGATCCTTGCGGAGGCGGCGCGATGCGGCGTGCCGGCGGTCGCGATTCGGGCCATTAGTGACACAGCGGACTTCGATATGCCTTACGATTTCGAGCGGGCGCGCGACGCCCAGGGCCAGATACGCGTGATGGGCATTATCTCCCAGGTCTTGCGAAGGCCCGCGGGTTTGCCGGATCTGTTGAAATTGAGCCGCGATTCCAAGTTTGCGTCCAGACGACTTGCGGATTTCCTGGACGCGTTTGCGGGCACCATGGCCGACCGTCTGGCTCCCATTGAGCAGGATACGGTGGCCGCGCTATGAGCCAGTCGGGAATCATTCTCGAGACTTCGCGAGCGGCGCATGTAGTGCCATCCACGATGCGCGCGGCGGTGTACCGCGGCAAGGGGAGAGTGGTTGTGGAAACCGTTCCTGTGCCGGCGATCGGAGCGGGAGAAGTTTTGATTCGGGTCGCGGCGTGCGGAATTTGCGGCACGGACCTGAAAAAAATTGAGCACGGATTCGTCGCGGCCCCGCAGATCTTCGGGCACGAAGTTTCCGGAACTGTCGTCGCGGTCGGCTCGGGTGTTACCAAATGGAAGCTGGGCGACCGCGTCATGAGCTTTCATCACGTTCCGTGCGGGACGTGTTTCTATTGCGAGCGGCGCTTGTTTTCGCAATGTCCGGGCTACAAGAAAGTCGGCCTTACGGCCGGATTTGATCCCAATGGCGGCGGATTTGCCCAGTACGTGCGCGCCCTGCCGTGGGTTGCCGAGCTTGGAATGGTGGCCGTACCGGACGATATCAGTTTTGACGAAGCCTCGTTCATCGAGCCCGTGAACACGTGCATCAAGGCGGTGGAAAAGGCGCGCGTGGCCGCGGGTGAGACAGCGGTGGTCATGGGACTCGGGCCGATTGGGCTGCTCCTGGCGATGCTCTCGAAGCTCGAGGGCGCGACCGTGATCGGCAGCGATCCCATGCCGGAGCGCCGCGCCAAGGGCGTGTCGCTCGGCATCGATTTGGCGGTGGACCCGCGCGAAGGACGTCTTGCGGAAGAAATCAGATCGCGCACCGAGGGGCGCGGCGCGGACGTGGTGCTGGTCGCTGTGCCTATTCCGGCAGCATTAACAGACGCGTTAAACCTCGCAAGACCAGGTGGGCGCGTGCTATTGTTTGCTCAGAATGATCCGCTGATGAAGATCGAGTTTCCAGCGGCTGCGGTCGGAGTTGACGAAAAGGAAATTTTGGGCAGCTACAGCGCCGCCATCGACAGGGCCGAGGACGCCGCGCGGCTGATTTTTACGCACAAGTTACCGGTGAAGCAATTGATATCACATCATTTTTCATTGGAAGATATGGATAGGGCGCTGCAGTTGGCGGCCCGTCCGGTCGGTGATTCTCTAAAAGTGGTGATTCATCCTTGAATAGAAGCGAACAGAACGGTCGAAGAAACGGTCACATGACCGCTGCCATTTTATATGGAAGCGAGAATCTGAGGATCGAGAGCGTGGATATCCCCAGGCTCGCGGCGGATGAGGCGCTGATCCGCGTCAAAGTCGCCCTGACCTGCGGCACGGATTTGAAAGTTTGGAAGCGGGGATACCACGCCCGCATGATTACCCCGCCCGCGGTATTCGGGCACGAACTCTCCGGCATCGTCGAAACGCTGGGCTCCGATGTGAATGGCGGCCTGAAAGTCGGCGCGCGCGTCGTTCCCTCGAATTCGGCGCCTTGCAACGTGTGCCTGTTTTGCCGCAAGGGGCAAAGCAATCTTTGCGAGGACTTGCTGTTCAACAACGGCGCCTACGCGGAATATATTCGCATCCCGGGACGAATCGTGCGGCAGAACATGCTGGTGATCCCGGAACACGTTTCGTTCCAGGATGCGGCGATGGTCGAGCCGCTGGCTTGCGTGCTTCGCGGAATTCATGAGACCGGTATTCAACCGGGCGACACGACCGTCGTCATCGGTTGCGGGCCGATCGGTTTGAAATTTATCCGCGTTTTGTCGGGCCGCGGCGTGAAAGTGATTGCACTCGGCAAACGGCCGAACCAGATTCGCGCGGCGGAACGCTTTGGCGCGCGCGCGGCGTTCATCGCGCCGGACCTCAGCGATCCGGCGAAGGCGGTCCGGGAACTGACCGAAGGCGGGCGCGGCGCCGACTCCGTGATCGAAGCTGTGGGAACGGCGCAGACGTGGGAATGGGCGCTGCAAATGGTGCGCCGCGGCGGCACCGTCAACCTGTTCGGAGGGTGCCCGCGGGGCACGCAGGTTTCCGTGGACCCGAACTCGCTCCACTATTCGGAGATCACCATCAAGTCCACCTTCCATCACACGCCGCGGTTTATCCGGGAAGCGCTCGAGACGGTGTCGCGAGGCGAAATCCGCTCGGACGATTTCGTGAACGCGGAAATTCCGCTTACCGAACTTCCGAAAATGTTCGAGCACATGAAGCATCGCAACGGCGAAATGAAAGTCGCGGTGATTCCGTAAGTAGCACAGACTTCAGTCTGTGGGTTTTAGTCCTTGCAAGGTCAAACCCCCACAGGCTGAAGCGTGTGCCACAAATTCTCCAGCAAGATGCAAATACCCGCTGAACTCGAAATCGGACGAGGGCTGCCGCCGTCCGGATGCACGGTCGCGGAGGCCGAGCGCTACACCCGCCGGCTCGCCACGCATCACTACGAAAATTTCAACGTCGTTTCCTGGCTGCTACCGCGCCGGCTGCACCAGCATTTCTACAATCTGTATGCCTACTGCCGCTGGGCGGATGATCTGGGAGATGAAATTTCCGATGCAGGAAAAGCCCTGGCGCTGCTGAACGAGTGGGACCAGGAATTGCGCGATTGCTACGCGGGAAAACCTTCGCACCCCGTTTTTATCGCGCTGCGCGAAACCATTGTCTGCGCTCGACATTCCCATCGAGCCGTTTTCCGATCTGCTCGTCGCGTTTCGCCAGGACCAGACCGTGCACCGGTACGCGACCTGGAACGATGTTTTCGCGTACTGCCGTTATTCGGCGAATCCGGTGGGGCGGCTGGTCCTTTATCTGTGCGGGTATCGCGATGCGGAGCGGCAGCGGCTTTCCGATGCGACCTGCACGGCCTTGCAACTCGCGAATTTCTGGCAGGACGTCACGCGCGACCTCGAGAAAGGACGCATTTACATTCCGCTGGAGGCGCTCGCTGCGCACGGGCTTTCGGAGGATGACATTGTCGCAGCGCCGGTTCGACGCGCGTTATGTTTCGCTGATGAAGGAACTCGTTGCGCGGACGCGGCAATTGTTTGCGGAAGGAATGCCGCTCGCCCGCAGCTGTCGATCCCGCCTTGCGCGTGGATATAGAAATGTTCAGCCGCGGCGGGCTTGCGGTGCTCGATGCCATCGAAGCCATCGGATACAACACGCTCGAGCACAGGCCTTCGATCCCGAAATCGAAGCAGTTTTCGCTTGCTGGTGCGCGCTCTCGTCCTGCGCCTGTTTTCATTTGCCCAGCCTTCTGCGCCCATCGCTCCTGCCGCTCCAGGACGGCTGGCAATTGTTGAGGGCGGATGTCTTCCGATCAAATATCGGAAATAAACCGGTCGGAACCGCAAACGAAGTTGTCGCAATCCTATACTGGAGTGCCGGCGCATCGCGCGCGCGTCGGCCAGCAATTTTTATTACGCGTTTTTTATGCTGCCGCAAGCCAAGCGGGACGCGCTGTGCGCGCTGTACGCCTTCATGCGCCTCGTTGATGATGTTTCGGACACGGTCGGCAGCGCGGCGGACAAGCAGCGAGGCCTCGCGCGCTGGCGCGCCGCGCTGGACGCCGCTGCCGCAGGCGACGTTTCGAGCCATCCGATTCTGCCCGCGTTTGCGGACACGATCGAGCGGTTCCATATTCCTCCGCGCTACTTCCATGATTTGATTTCCGGCGCGGAAATGGATTTGACCGTCGGCGAATACGCCACGTTTGACCGGCTGCGCGAATACTGCTACCGCGTGGCCGGAACCGTGGGCCTTACGTGCCTGCACGTATTTGGATTTGACGATCCGCACGCGCCGGACCTGGCGGAAAAGCTGGGCATCGCTTTTCAGCTGACCAATATTCTCCGCGACGTGCACAGCGATTACGAGATGGGACGCGTGTATCTGCCGCTCGAAGATCTCGCGCAATTCGGTGTTCGGCCCGAAGCGCTTGCGCGCGGGCCGCTCACGCCGGAAGTGCGCAACCTGCTCGAATTTGAGGCGGCGCGCGCCTGGAATTATTACCGCGAGGGCGTGGAACTCATCCCGCTGGTGCATGCGGATGCGCGCGCCGCGCTCTGGGCCCTCGCGCGAATTTACAGCAGCCTGCTGCGCCGCATCGAAGCGCGCGGGTACGATGTTTTCTCCGAACGTGTGCGGCTGAGCGCTCCCGAAAAAACAGGGATCCTGCTGCGCGCGCGGCTGGGCTGGTATTCCCAAAAAAATGTCCTCGAAGAGCGTGATCGTGATCGGCGGCGGCCTGGCGGGACTTTCCTCGGCCGTCGCGCTGGCTGAAGCCGGCTTCCGCGTGCGTTTGCTCGAAAAGCGGCCCCATCTGGGCGGCCGTGCGGCGTCTTACGTGTTGCCCGGCGGCGAGCACGTCGACAACTGCCAGCACGTTACGCTGGGATGCTGCACGAACCTCGAGGATTTCTATCGCCGCGTTGGCGCCGCGAATCAGATCCGATTTTTTGACCGGCTGCTGTTTGCCGCGCCGGATGGGCGGCGCGGCGCGATCGCATCCGTGGCGCTTCCGCCGCCGTTGCACATGGCGCCTTCGTTCGCGTTTTTTCCGCTGCTCGGCTGGGCGGACAAACGCGCGCATCGCGCAGGCGCTTCTTGCCATTGCGCGCAGCGGAGGACGCCCCGCGGATCTTTCGAGCGAGCGGCGCGGGCGAAAACGTCACGATGCTCGCGTGGCTGCAAAAGCATCGCCAGACCGCGCGCGCGATTCGCCGCTTCTGGGAAGTCATCCTGGTCAGCGCGCTCGATGAAGAACTCGATCGCATCGACGCGCGCTACGGAATCGACGTGTTCTGGAAAGCGTTTCTCTCCACGCGCGGCGGATACCGCGTCGGCATCCCGCGCGTTCCTCTCGGCGAGCTGTACGAAGGCTGCCGCAAGGCGCTTGCCGCACAGGGAGGGGAAGTTCAGTTGCGCGCCGGAGTGCGCGGATTCCTCGTTGTGGATGGCCGCGTCGAAGGAGTGGAAAGGGAAGACGGTTCGGTGGAGACGGCGGACTATTATCTCGCCGCGGTGCCGCAGGACGTCTTGCCGGAACTGCTTCCCAAGGAAGTTGTGGAAAGCGAGCCCGTGTTTTTGAACCTAAGCAATTTGCGTACCTCGCCGATCACCGGAGTGCATCTCTGGTTCGATCGAGCCGTGATGAGCGAGCCGTTCCTCACGCTGCTGGACAGCACGACGCAGTGGGTGTTCAACAAAACGCAGCTCTACGGCGGCGGCGCGAAGGATGGCGGACAATATTTGCAGCTGGTCATCAGCGCGTCATACAGCCTGGCTTCGCGCTCGCGGCAGGAAATTATCGCGCTGTGTCTCGAGGAACTGCGCGAAGTGCTTCCCAAGACTCGCGAGGCCACGCTCGTGAAGGGAACCGTCGTCAAGGAAATGTCCGCGACGTTTTCGCCCGCGCCCGGGTCGGACCGCTGGCGCCCCGCGCAAAAAAGCCCCCTCTCGGCATTATTTCTCGCAGGGGACTGGACATTGACCGGCTGG
The DNA here is from genome assembly GCA_963832265.1 of uncultured Acidobacteriota bacterium. GTDB lineage: Bacteria > Acidobacteriota > Terriglobia > Acidiferrales > UBA7541 > Palsa-360. Next base: position 33,759 of record CAWHTN010000009.1, on the reverse strand, counting down.
CCGTCCACAATGGAGGGAGCCGTCCGCTCCGGTTACCTGGCCGCCGAAGCAATTCTCTCCGATGCCGGAATGCCACGGAAATTATTGCAACCGGATTTGCGTGCGGAAGGATTCGCCCGCCTGTGGGCCCGCGAATCGTGAGAAACAGCCCGAGAACGGTTTTGACCCGCAATCAACCATTCTTTAGGATTTTTAAGATTTGTGACAGATTCGCTTAATATTCGACTGGCATGTTCTGATTCAGACTATGATTGAGCATCCCCCCGGAGGTTTCCTTGGACCGGAAGTATAAGCATAGGGGCTACCAGAGTACTGACGTGCCCCAAAAAAAAGAAAAACGTCAGCACCACGAAGGCCATCCACGTCAAGAACAGATCGGGCCGCGAACACCGCGCATGGTGGGCACGATTACACGCGCGCGCTGTTCCAATTGCGGCGCCGTGCTTCAGCCGGGTTTCGATCCGAAAGGGAAGTGCCCGCGTTGCAGTTTCGAGTTGCATTGCTGCAAGCAGTGCGCTTACTTTGACACCGCCGCGCGATTTGAATGCATGAAGCCCGTTCCCGAACGGATTGCGCGGAAAGACCAGGTAAACGATTGCACGTTCTACGAATTTCGCACCACGATTGAAAAGGATACCGCGCCGTCGGCTCCCCCCTCGGGTCCCTCGGCATCGCCGGAACGCGCATCACGGCCTCTCGACGCCCGCCAGGCGTTTGAAAATCTCTTCAAGAAGTAGCCGCGAAGTTTCGTTTCCATCGTTGTCGGGATGTTTCAGGTGTCTTCAGGGAACCTGCCATTTGCAACCGCATTGGCGAATTGTTATTCTGAAATTGCCCATGCGTTTGCGGGTCGAGCCGCGAATCGCAACCTCCTTCCAAATTCCGCCCGGAAAGGTCCTGTCATGAAACTGACGATTCGCAATGCTCATGAAGAATGGCGCGAGCCCGTCGAAAAAGAAACGCAACGGCAAGCGGCGAAGCTGGACAAGCTGCTCAAAAGATATGCACCAGACCTGGTGCTGTTGCATGCGGATATCGAGAAGCATGCGCGAAAGGAAAACTACACGTTCTCCATCAATCTCTCGCTTCCCACGGGCACGCTGCACGCCACGGGGGAAGGATCCGACGTCCTCGCCAGCGTGAAGACGGCATTCGCCGAGATCTGCGCGCAGTGCAAGAAACACCAGGCCTTGCTGCGCAAGGATTACGAATGGAAACGAAAGCGTCCGCGCGCCCGAATCCCAGCCTAAGCAGAGTTTCTCATCAAGCGTTCAGAATCATGGAGTCGCGTTTCCGAATGACGATGGTGTGTTGTAGCGCCGGCGTCTCGCGGGTTGCTTTTCTGACTCTTTACACTGCAAGAATGCCAGCGGGACACCGGCGCTATGAAAGACCTGCGTTCCTTCAATTAACTGCAAAGCAATAGAACAAGCCCACGCCGTGACTGGCCGGCAAAGCCTCCTGGCTGCAGCCCCGGGTTGGATGGGAGGAGTTCCACGAGCCATTCCCGCCGCCGTTTGCGTCGGAAAGTCCGATCTGCGCTGCAGGGCCTTCGTTGCCTCGAACTGTGTGCAGCCCTTCTTCCGAGCCAAGAGTCCAATTCCCGCAGGTATGATCAATATTATCCGTATACGCGCGGCCATCGGTCTGCGAGCCCGTCAGCATTTCGTGGCGATTGGAATTGGGATGCTCGGAGGCGTACGCCCAGGTTCTGTCTTTCGGATCGGGATTGTCATTCAGCCCCGGAACGATTTCGCCCTTCTCCGTCAGCGCCGTCAACTTGTTCACGTTATTGCCCAGGCGCGCCAGTTCGAGCGTGTCTCCGTGCAGGTGGGCGAGATCGCTGGCAATCACTTCCCCCTTCGCGTTGTACCACGGACCTTGTCCAATCCGGTCGCGCGCGTTGACCGCCGGCTGGCCGTCCTTCGCCTGCGTGCTGAGGTAGGCGTGCCAGGTGTGGCCGCCAGCTCCCACCGCAGCAGCGAGCGCCTGGCAGTGCGCGTCGGCGCCGGCCAAACCACCGAGGTTCGCCCCTTTGCCCAGGCCCACGCTGGTAACGAAGAACGTCATCGGATGTTGCGGCGTTACATTCTGCTGCGCGAGCGCCAGGTACGCCCCGGGAAGTACCGTCAAAACGAAAGCTGCAAGAGCATATCGGGTCCTATTCATCTGAATCTCCTAGGGGTAGCACGGAATAGCCACTCAATTAAGATCGGGGTGGCGCCAAACCGTGAAAGCGTTTGTTCGTCGCCGTGATTTAGCATTACTCACTGTGCGCGTCAAGGTTCTTTGTGATAGCTTTCGCCAAGCGAATCTACTGAAGTTGTTCGAAAACAGATTTGAGCTGCCTCTCGCGGCGTGCGAGAGTGGGCTGCAAAAAATTGTGGTCAGTTTGAGCCGGTGACTTAACGCGTTACGGAATGGCCGCAGCCGATTGCGAATGAAAGTCCTGCGCGGCCCGCTCCTGAAAGGACAAACTCGTGTCAATCAAGAAGCAATACCATGTCGCATTTCCGCTCCGTCCCTGCCTGTGCCGCCATCGGGCAGATTGGACCGTGCCGCTGAAAGTTCTGATGCTTGCGCTGCTGACGATGCTCGCCGCCGGCCAAGCCCAGGCCGTCAACGAGGACGGCTCCATCGATGGCCTCAAGGCAAAATTCGTGGACGTCAACGGGATCAGGACGCGTTACTACGAAATGGGCACCGGCGAGCCCATGGTACTGATTCACGCCGAGGAAGGCTTCTCGGGCCACGCCAGTGCAAACTACTTCGCGAAAAACATTCCCGGCCTGGCCAAGCACTTTCACGTATTCGCGCTGGATCGGCTGGGCTCCGGCTTGACCGATAATCCCAAGACGGACAAGGACTACAACATCCACGCCGAAATGGACCACATCGTCCAGTTCATTCAGACCTTGAAACTCGGCAAGGTCAACCTGGTCGGCCATTCGCACGGCGGCGGGATGGCGCTCTTCATCGCCGTGGAGCATCCGGACATCATCAGAACACTAACCATTATGGATAGCGTCACGGCCGCGCCTCTCGGACCGGGCGTCCCGCCCAGCGAGAACCCGGTGCTGAAATGTCCGAAAGAACCGGAAATGGCTTTCTGGAAGTGCAGGCTTCAGGCTCTGTCCTACAAGCCGGAGGCGAATTGGGACCAGGAGTTCTGGGATGCGGCCGTTTATATGAACGAGCTTCCAAAATCCAAAGAGGCCGAGGAGAAGATCAAGGCCGGCGCCGGCGAGCGTTCGGGAACGACTCCCGTGGATTCGCCGTTCAATGTCTATAAGAGAGATTTGCTCGCGCGCATCCAGAATCAACCGGATGTCCTCCCGTTTCCGGTGCTGATTATTTGGGGGCACGACGAACATTCGGTCCCGCTGGTGCGGGGCCTCGCGCTATACGACTTGATCGCGGTGCAAAATCCGAAGGTACGAATGATCATCGTAAACAAGGCCGATCATTTCGATTTCCGGCTATACCCGGACGAGTATAACGACCATATCGTCGACTTTATTGATTACTTCGAGCACCAACGAGGCGAATCGCCGGCAAAGACGGCGCAAGCAAGATAGTCTTTCATAGCCGGCGGCGGGAAACACCACGGTTCGAATTTCGAAATCGAGCAGTCAGATTTTTCGATGAGTTCGCCAACGTCGAACTTTCGATCCTCGGTGCGAACTAATTGATGGCGAAACAGTAGAACAAGCCGGCGCCGCCTGTACTCACCAGATTGTCCTGGCTGCACCCCTTCGACGCGTGCGCAGAATTCCAGGACCTGTTCCCGGCGCCAATGCGGTCGGAATGTCCCACCTGAGCGCTGCCTGCGCCGTTGCTGGTCCAGTTGCTGCAAGTGTGGTCCTGGCCGTCGGTATAGGTCCGGCCATCCGTCTGCGAACCCGTCAACATATCGTGAGTGTTCGGGGTATCTCCGACGCCGTTCATCACTTGACCCTTTTCATTCAGCGCCGACTGCTTAAAAAGATTGCTGCCGAGACGCGCGAGTTCCAGCGTGTCTCCGTGCAGGTCGGCTTGCCCTTGAGCGATTTGCTGTCCGCGCGCGTTGTACCACGGCCCCTGCCCGATTCGGTCGCGCGCGTTGATTGCGGGCTGGCCGTCCTTGGCCTGCGTGCTGAGGTAGGCGCGCCAAGTGTGGCTACCTGCTCCCACCGCGGTAGCGAGCATCAGGCAATGCGCATCGGCTCCAGCCAAACCGCCGAGATTGGCGCCGTTGCCGATGCCGACGCTCGTGACGAAGAAAGTCATCGGATGCCGCTGAGCGCCGCCTTGCTGCTCGCCATCCTGCGCCAGCGCCAGAAATGAGACAAGCAGCAAAGCCACCATAACCAGCATAACTTTCCACAGATTCTTGGTCATTCGTCTCTCCTCGTCTTAGGCCAATGGGCCGCCGTCTTCGGCCGGCAATTTGGCGATCAATAGAGCAACAAAAAAGTAGCCGATCCGTGAAACCATTTAAAACCTGCTAGGACAACAATTCAATTTGGTGCGAAGCAATAAAACCTTCCCGCGCCATGAGTGGCTAGCAAAGCCTTCTGACTGCAACCCCTGGTCGGGTGTGATGAATTCCAATTTCCGTTGCCGCCGCCGTTGCGATCGGAAAAACCGATTTCAGCTTCTTCCCATGAGTTGGTGCCGAATGCCACGCCATCGGTGTTACTCGTCCAGTTGTTGCACGTGTGATCCGCGTTGTCTGCAAAAGCGCGGCCATCCGGCTGCGAGCCCGTCAGCATCTCGTGCTCGTTGCAACCCGGCCCTGGGCATTTCGGGTTTTCACTCAAGCCCGGAACGATCTCGCCTTTCTCTGTGAGCGCGGTCATCTTGTTGAGATTGCTGCCGAGTCGCGCGAGTTCGATTGTGTCGCCGTGCAAATCGGCGAGATCGTGAGCGATCATATCTCCCTTCGCGTTATACCAGGGACCTTGTCCAATCCGGTCGCGCGCGTTGACCGCTGGCTGGCCGTCCTTCGCCTGCGTGCTGAGGTAGGCGTGCCAAGTGTGGCCGGCCGCTCCCACTGCGGTAGCAAGCGCCTGGCATTGTGCGTCGGCGCCGGCCAAACCACCGAGGTTCGCCCCTTTGCCCAGACCCACGCTGGTGACGAAGAACGACATCGGGTGTTGCGGCGTTACATTCTGCTGCGCGAGCGCCAGGTACGACCCGGGAAGTATCGTCAGGACGAAAGCCGCGAGTGCATATCGGGTCCTATTCATCAGTGTCTCCTTGGGGCAGCAGGGAATAGCCCGCCAATACGACCGGGGTGGCGCCAAACAGCCAAATCGTTTGTAAATCGCATGGGCAGGGCGAGACTCTCACAACTATCTGTGGATCGGGCGACCAGCACCCCGTATGTCAATGACCATTGATGCGCGGAATTATCATTCAGTTTCAAACATGTCAAGGGATTTCCCTTGACTTTCAATCCCTCGCAAATATAAATCTCCGTTCACACTTTCAACTGGAGCGTAACGGAGTCTCAAAATCGAAGATTGCGGAAACCCGCGACGACTGCAATCTGGGCCTATGAACCCGACCACACATTCCCACGCCGGAGGATTCCGTGAAGCCGCTGAAACCAATTCCATGGGCTATCCGTCTCAATGGTAAGGAAACTGGCGCGAATGCCGGCGCAGGTGTGCTCAAGGAAATTCTCTCGCAATGGATGGGGCAAGGTTAGTTTCCCCGGCCTGCGGGGTGAATATAGCAAATAGATTATATTTATAAAATAGTAAGTTAGCGCTAGGACTGGCAGTTAAAGGGGCGGAAAAACATTGAAGTTCACATTTCTTATCCGGAATCGTTCTTAAGCCGCCTGTCGATCAGGCAACTCCAGAGAGGAGTACTCAAATGCGTTGTGGAAAGAGTTGGATGACGGCATGCGCCCTGGTTGTCGGACTCTGCGCGAGTTTGGCGCTAAGTATTGCCCCAGCCGTACAGGCGCAGGATTCTCCTCGCTACAAGCTGGACGGGAATTGGCCCAAACCGTTGCCCGTGAACTGGACCATTATGGGCGTCACCGGAATGTTCGTGGATAAGAACGACAACATCTGGGTCCTGAACCGTCCTCGTGACTTGGACAAGACCATGAATTTTGCAACGCTGATTCCGCCCACCGCGGAATGCTGCGTGCCGCCGCCCGCGGTGTTGGAATTCAATGTCGAGGGCGACCTCCTCCGGTCCTGGGGCGGCCCCAACTATGCGCCCGGCTGGCCTGCTTCGGAGCACACAATTTTCGTGGATAAACAGGGAAACGTTTGGCTCGCGGGCGCCAGGTCCGGAGACACCCTGCTCAAATTCACGGCGGATGGAAAGTTCATCTCTGACTTTGGCCATCGCGGGCCTGCCGTCGAGCAGCAGGATCAGCAGAAGCAGGATAATCAGCAAACAAGTCTTCTCTTGCGTGGAGTCGCCGCGGCGGAACTGGATGACGCGGCCCACGAAATCTACATCGCCGATGGATATTTGAATAAACGGATGATCGTGTACGATTCCGATACCGGAGCGTACAAGCGCGGCTGGGGAGCCTACGGCATTCCTTTGGATCAAATCAATAATGATCCTTTGCCGCCGCGCGTCCCTGGCGATCCGCCAGCAAAGCAATTCCGCGAGCCGGTCCACTGCGTGCACATTTCCAATGATGGGCTGGTTTACGTCTGCGACCGCGGGGGCGACAGGATTCAAGTGTTCACGAAGCAGGGCAAATTCTTGAAGGAATTTCCGGTCGCCAATAATAGCGGCAACAATACAGCGGGTTCCATTAACTTTTCCCCCGACCCGCAGCAGAAATATCTCTACGTCGCTGATATGATGAACAGCGTTGTGTGGATCCTCAACCGTAAAGATGGTTCCGTGGCGGGCAGGATTGGCCATGCCGGACATCTGCCGGGCCAGTTCCACAGCTTGCACGTGGCTACCGCGGATTCGCAAGGAAACATCTACACGGGTGAGGTTACGACGGGCGAAAGGATTCAGAAGTTTGTCCCGGCAAAGTAATTCGGTTAGTTGTTAGGCCGATCCGAACGCACGAGGGAGGCATAGGATGACACGCAAGCTGACAGTAATTCTGGGCGCTGCTGTAGTTCTTCTTTTAGTTGCTGGTCCAATGTTCGCGCACCACGGAGCGGCGGCATACGATACATCGCAAAACACGACTCTAAAGGGAACGGTCGTGGAGTTCGACTTCATCAATCCCCATTGCCAGTTGTTTATCAATGTGGCCGACGAGAGCGGCGCGCTCGTGAAATGGGACGGCGAATTCACCAATCCCGGCACCTTGCACAGGCGCGGGTGGACCAAGGATATGTTCAAGCCCGGCGACCAGATTACGATGATTGGGAATCGCGCCAAGAACGGGGCCAACGTCCTCCGCGTGATGAAGCTTCAAATGGCCGACGGCAAAGAGATCACCGCACTCGGTGGCGATGATAACTGAGGGTTGATACGTGCCAGCGGCCTCATTCCATCGAGCCCGCAACTATATTCAAGCTTGCGGATTTCGCAACGACTGAGAGACTTCATGCGCAAATACCAGATGTGTGTGATCTTGGGATTGCCGATCCTGTTCGCCTCCTTTTCCCTTGCGCTCGCCCAAATGCCCGGGAAATCAGGGTCCCCAGAGGCTCCCAAAAAGGCGCCGGCCGACCTTTCTGGCATGTGGCTGGTACATCCATCCGCAGGTGCCAGCGCATATTCCAGTTTTGCCTTCGCCAAAGAAGCTCCCCCCATGACCGCCTGGGCTGAGGAAAAATATAAGGCCGCCAAGCCGGTCTTCGGCCCCAATAAAACAACGGCGAAGCTATCCAACGATCCGGTGTACGGCTGTTTTCCACCCGGGCTGCCCCGGATCTATCTCCATCCCAAGCCGATAGAAATCGTGCAACTGCCGGACGAAGTGATCATGATGTTCGAGTACGATCGCATCGTTCGCCACATTTATATTGACGGGCGCGCGCATGACGAGTTTCTGGATCCTCCGCTCTGGATGGGAGACGCCGTCGGCAAGTGGGAGGGCGATACCCTGGTCATCGACGTGATCGGCTTCAATGATAAGACTTGGCTGGATCGGGCCGGCCATCCGCACAGCGACGCGCTACACGTCACCGAGCGGATACGGCGCGTCAACCACGACACTCTCAGCGACGAAATTACGATTGAAGATCCCAAGGCGTACACGAAACCTTGGACGGTGCAAACCGGCTTTCAATTGCAGACGGGCATGACTCTTGACTGGGAAGGCGTGTGCGAGCAGGAAAAACTCGCAGACCGCCAATAAGACCGGAGTTGCTGATTTGCGAAATTTCTTAACACTTTCGATTCTGTTGGCGTCGGCATTGTTGTTTGCCTCCATGATCCTTGGCCAAACCGGGGTCGAGCCAAAACCGGCGCCGTCGCAAAAGGCGGGAGATCAGGAGCCAAACCCGGTACACGACTTGTCCGGCACTTGGGGAGCCCGCCCGCCTGTCGGCGACGCTCGGAAAAGCGTTTATGGCGATGATGACGGGGGCTGGTGGAATTACGCGCTTCGAGGCGAAGACCTTTCCATGACTCCCTGGGCGGAGGCGAAATTCAATGCCAACAAGCCCTCCTTCGGCCCGTACAGGAAGGAAGATTCGAACGATCTGGCCTACGGCTGTTTCCCGCCGGGAGTGCCTCGCGTCTACGCCGCCATCGCCGCTGGGATGCAGATCATCCAGCAGCCCGGCCGAACGCTCATGCTCTTTGGGCAGAATGTGCGCCAAATCTATACGGACGGGCGGCAGCACCCCAAGGACCTGCACCCGCTGTGGATGGGCCATTCGATTGGAAGCTGGCAGGGAGATACATTCGTCGTCGACACCATCGGAATTGAGGACCGAACCTGGATTGACCGGATGGGTCATCCGCACAGCGATGCGCTGCACTTCGTGGAGCGCTTCCGCCGCGCGGCCTACAATTCGCTCGAGCTGGAGATGACGATCGACGATCCAAAGGCCTACACGGCGCCCTGGACGGCGCGGAAAGTTTTCCAGTTGAGGCCGCCGAGCGCGCGTGCCGGCGGGGGAGCGTGCGAGGATATCTTCATTAACGAGGCGTTTGGACTGAAGCCGATGCTGCCCTCGAGGGATTGAGTTTACTGGCTGCTTATTTTACATAATGTAAAACAGTGGAGCTTCGAATGCGTCGCTTACTCTTTTCGCTGATGATCCTGCCGGCTGCGCTGGCTCTCTCGTTCGCCGCGCGCGCTCAATCGGACGCGCCATCCGATGCAACAAAGCCGGGAACGGCAAAGGGCCAGAATGTTGCTCCGTCGAGAAATCTGTCCGGAACTTGGGCGTTACGTGCGCCGCGCGGCGTGCCTTGGTACAACTATGCCCTTATCGGGGAAGAGCCTCCCATGACCCCTTGGGCGGAAGAGAAATTCAAAGCCAACAAGCCTTCCTTCGGCCCGCACCCCGTGGAAGAGTCGAATGATCCCGCTTATAGCTGCCTCCCGAACGGCGTTCCCCGCATTTATGCAGCCGTTCAGGCGGCGTTCCAACTCGTCGAGTTGCCGGACCGCATGCTGATGTTCATCGGTCGCAACATACGCCAAATCTACACGGACGGGCGTCCGCACCCTGCGGATCTTCAGCCCACGTGGATGGGGCACTCGATTGGCAAATGGGAAGGCGATACATTTGTCGTCGATACGGTTGGTATCAGCGATGTCAATTGGCTCGATCGGATGGGCCACCCGCACAGCGACAAGTTGCACCTCATCGAACGCTTCCGGCGTGTAGACGACAAGACCCTGCAGCTCAACCTGACCATCGACGATCCGATTGCCTACACCAAGACCTGGGATGCGACGCCGAGAACCTTCCGTATCAGGCCGGACGCCCGGGCCGGCGAAGCGATTTGCGAGGACATGTTTGAAAACGAAGCCTTTGGACTTCACCCGGTTTTGCCTTCCAAGCAGTGAACGCTCCATTTGGTGCATGAGACATTTCCTGCATTCCGCATCAGCGGAACACCCGGATTTTCCACACGCCGCGAACTCCAAAAAAGAAATACATTGACATTCATCTCGAACAGATGCTAAAGACGCGCACATAGAGGGTGTATCCACAGGCCAGATTTTCACTCGAAGTTTAAAAAGGGGTGGGCATATGAACCTTTCCGTGCTCTGCGAGTCATGGCGTGGGAGTCGTGCGCGTGTTGCTAAAGTTTTGGCATCACTGTTCGGGATATTGCTGATCTCCGCTTCGCTGTCCGCGCAATCCAATCAAGGCCGCATTTTAGGAACCGTTCGAGACCAATCGGGCGGCACCATCGCGGGCGCCACAGTGACCGTAACGGATACGCTGAAAGGCGTTACCCGAACTTTGACCACGGACGAAGCGGGAGAGTATGCCGCTCCCAACCTCGACCCTAGCACGTACAAGGTTCGTGTCGAATACAAGGGATTTAAGGCGTTTGACCGCGAAGGCCTGGTCATCGGCGTGGGTCAAGAGGCCAAGGTGGACGTCGTTATGCAGACGGGTGAGCAAACCCAGACGGTCACTGTAACCGAGGATATCCCGCTCGTGGAAACAACGTCGGCCACTCTGACCGGCAACATCAGCACCGAGAAAATCGCGGACCTTCCGCTGAACGGCCGCAACTTCGTCAACTTGCTTACGCTGCGCCCTGGATTTGTCAATTCACCGGGCGGCGGCGGAGGCAATCAGTCGAGCATGGGCCTGCGTCCCGGCGACAGCATGTTCCTGATCGACGGTCTGATGGCGTATGAATGGGGCCAGGGCTCGCAGCTCCTCAATGGCTATGCACCTGCCGGCGATGCGGCCACGCATCCTGCCCATCGACTCCATCCAGGACTTCAACATTCAGCAGGATCCCAAGGCGGAAGTAGGGTGGAAACCCGGCGTCGCGATCAACATCGGGCTGAAATCCGGCACCAATTCCCTGCACGGCTCGGCCTACGCCTTTGGCCGCGACGGCTCCTGGGACGCGCAGAACTTCTTTCAACCCGGGCCCCCGGTGCAAGTGCCGTCGCTCTCGTTTGAGCAATACGGCGCTACCGCTGGCGGTCCCATCCTGAAAGACAAGCTGTTCTGGTATGTCGGCTACGAAGCCCAGCTACTCAACTTGGGAATTACATCGGCGGTCTTTCAGCCAGCGGATGTCTCTTTGCTTGGAACATCAGATCCAAACCCGACCCTGGACAGCATGGTAGATGCTTGCAACGCTGTTGGCCGCGCAAACGTCACCCCGCTCAGCGCCACACTCGCGGGACTTCCCTCCGGCAGTTGCATCCCTCAGGCCGCCTCCAGTTCGTTCGAGAACGTCTTTCCGATTCAATCCTGGGAACCAGTTTGCTGGTAATGCCACGAAAGTCGTTCCTGGCGGCGTGTACACCATGTCGGACGTTAATTCCACGTACAACGGTTTGGCCAAGGTCGATTATCACCCCAACGACAAAAACACCTTGAGCGGCATGTACTTCATCGGCGATGGGTCGGGCATTTGGAATGACAACCCGTCCGCGATCGCTTCAGCTATTTGTCCGAGTCCCTATTTCCCGTAAAAGCTCGAAGTGGGCTCGGGCAGTTGGACGTTTGTTCCGAATTCCTCCTATGTGAACGAATTCAAGGTCGGTTACACGCACTATCATCTGCCCTTTTTTTCGGCGGACCACAATGCTAACCCGGAGGCCCCGTGGGGCCTCTCCGGCGGAATCCCGACCGGCTACGACATTAACACCGGCGTAACCAATCCTCTGTACTTCGGTCAGCCAACAATCCGTGTTGCCTTTCCGACATTCACCCCGCTTGGCGGCAACTGGCCCAAGATCGTCGGACCGAGCCAGAACGTCGAGTTTCTGGACCACATTTCCTATCTCAAAGGCAAACATGCCTTCAAGTTTGGCGGCGAATACACCTACGTAGAGACCACTTCCGGCGCCACCAGCCACGCCAAGGGGCAAATTAATTTCTCAAATACTGAGAATTTCCTTCTCGGGATCGTCAAGAAGAATTCTCAGATCTTCGTGGGCGACGCGGTCCGCGACGTGCACACCAATCACTTCGCTGGCTTCTTCCAGGATGACTACCGGGCTACGCCCAGGCTCACAATCAATCTCGGCGTGCGCTATGAGTTGGGCACGGTTTGGTCCGACAACAACAACAGGCTCGGCAACTTCGATCCCAATTCTCCTACTGGCTTCGTGCAGGTGGGTGACGGGATCACGGCCCCTTACAATCCCGATCACCGCGATTGGTCGCCCCGGCTCGGTTTCGCCTGGGATGTCTTCGGCAATCAGAAAACGGTGGTCCGTGCGGGCGCGGGTTTGTTGTATGAGTTCGTGCCCTCTTCGGCGTTCCTGAATGCCGGCGGCAACTCTGTGGGTCTCGGCAAGGTTCCGAGCGGAGCCGCTATTTGCGTCGGCGGGACCTGCGTAGCGGGCTCTGGCAACATTGCGGCCGCAACATTTATCCCTGCCGCTGCGGGCGAAACATCAGGATGGCAGAATAATGGCCCGAATACCCCCATTTTTAATGCCAGCATCGTGGCATGCGGGGACGGGACAAAGATTCCTCAAAATACGTACCCTTCCACATCACCCTTTTTCGCTCTTAACAACACCGCACCAACAGCGTGCTCTACTGCCGCCTTTGACCGCAACCTGCGCGTACCCTATGTCGAGACTTGGAACATCGACATCCAGCATAGCTTCACCAATAACCTCTCAGTGGACGTCGCTTACCTCGGTAACCATGGCGTGAAGATCTATGGGACCAGGGACATCAACGCGCCGACTATCGGCGCGGGGTATTCAGCAGGCTTCCTTTCTGCCTGCGCCGCGTCTGTGACCGCTCCGGGCGGTGACCCGTTTGCGACTTGTCAGTCGGGCGGCCCAGGTACGGCAGCAGGCGACCTGACCCCGACGGGGCAATACCATGCGAAGTTCCCCTACATCTCGTACATCGACCATCTGTCGAACCAGGACAGGTCTCATTATGATGCTCTGCAGGTTTCACTCACGCAGCGGACGTCGCATGGCCTTTCCTTCACAGCTGCCTACACCTACAGCCATGCTCTGGACGATGTCTCCCAGAATTTTGGGAGCTCCATCCCGCTGAATAACACGTTCCCCGATCTGAATTACGGGAACAGCGACTATGACATCCGGAATCGGTTCACTCTTGAGGCGACCTATGCAATCCCCGGATTGAAAACACCGGGGCAGATTCTGCAAGGATGGACCCTCAATGCCATCGTGACCATACAGCCCGGGACACCCTGGTCCGCCCAGGATAGCGACCAATGATTTCAGCGGAACCAACGAGATTAACAATCCCAACCCGTGGGGAGAAGCTTGGGACTTTGTCGGTAAGCCCAAGTGATTTCGTTGCGATGCCAGCCGGAATCCCATTTATCCAGGGCGGTGGTATGCTCGAAAATAACGGCGACACGCTTGCTCAGGTCAATGCCCTTGGCTACTCTCCCACTAGTCCAACTCTAAACTCGGCGTGCAACTCTGCCGCCAGTGCCCTGGGAGCTCTCGCTCAGGCTTCGCTGTGGAACAACGGTTGCTACGCGAGTGGCAGCTCCGTCTTGATTCCGCCCGCCTACGGAACCTACGGGACCAATGGACGGAACCTTTTCCACAACCCCAATTTCCGCACGTTCGACTTTTCAGTGTTCAAAGACTTCAAGATCAAGGAACGGGTCACCGCCCAGTTCCGCGCGCGAGTTCTTCAATGTTCTCAACCATCCCCTCTTCGGGCAGATCGATTCGGGCCACTTGACCAACAACGATCCGTCGGCTGCGGGAACACCGTTTGGCGCGGCCAACGAAACCCCGGACCAAGCCGCGGGCGACCCGGCACTCGGCTCGGGCAGCAGCCGCGACATCCAGTTGGGCTTGAAGATAATCTTCTAAGCCCCGCGAAATCGTCAGACCGGGTCCTCAGTTGTATAAGTACCGCCGAAGAGGCGGGCGCTTACCGCGCCCGCCTTTTTTGGCTTTCTGCTTCGTCTGAAAGTTGCCCGCCTCAATAAAGCAATAAATATTTGCATTAATCCGATTTCGCGCCAGAATTATGGCGTCCTGAGAATCAAAAATACCGACACAGAAGGCATGCCCAGTTGGACTGTCAAGCCATCCACACTCAGGTCTTTAGGTATTGGCTGTGAATTGTTTACGCCATCTTTATCGCTTTAGGACTACCGTATTTATTATGTGGACGGGCTCCCCGCGGATTCAGAGGCTGCGGAAAAAGTATTCCATTTTGTCATTCCGAGCGAAGCGAGGAATCTCTCTTCGATTTGCACCAATGAAAAGAAAGAGAGATTCCTCGCTTCGCTCGGAATGAAGCAAAAAGCGTGGGGCCTTTTTTTCGCAGCCTGTTCAGCCGTCCTGCTGGCCAGAGGCGTGAAATGAGCATGGGGCATATCTTGGTGGTGGATGACGAGCCGCAGATTCGGCGCGTGATGCGCACGACGCTGGTCGCGCAGGGCTACGAAGTTTCGGATGCGCGTTCGGGGGATGAGGCGCTGGACCTCATCCGTTCCGAAAAGTACGATCTGTTGCTCCTGGATGTCAATATGCCCGGGATTTCCGGCGTGCAAACGTGCCGTGAGATTCGTCTTGCGTCCGACCTCCCCATTATCATGGTTACGGTGCGCGGCGCGGAGCGAGACAAGGTCCAGGCGCTCGATGCCGGCGCCGATGGGTATTTGACCAAGCCTTTCAGTGTGTCTGAATTGATGGCGCGGATCCGCGCCCTCCTCAGGCGAACGAGTTTTCCCGCGGGAATGGAAGACAAGCAACTAAAATTGGGTGATATCGAAATCGATTTTGAGGCGCGGAGAATTATCGCCGAAGGCAAGCAAATCCGGCTGACGACGAAAGAGTTCGACCTGCTCTTTTATCTGGCCGCGCACGCGAACAAAACAATTACTCACCGGGAACTGCTGCAAGAAGTCTGGGGTCCCGACTACGGAGGCGAGCAGGAATATCTGCGTGTGTTCGTGAACCGGTTGCGGAAAAAGATCGAAGCGTCCCCGAGTTCCCCCAAGTATTTGCTGACGGAACCGTGGGTCGGCTACCGATTGGAATTGCCGGAGCAGGCGCGCCCGGCCCAAACTATTTAGAGTTCAGGAAAAAATTACAAGAATCGGCGGGAGTTTCACTGTACGCCCTTCGTCACCGGTCTCGATTGGCAAGCTGAAAGTAAAGACCGATCCGCGCCCCACTTCGCTGGCGACTTCGATCGTTCCTCCGTGGGCTTCGACAATCGCCTTCGCGACGGCAAGCCCCATCCCCGTCCCCGGGACCCGATGCCGCTGGTTTTTGCCCCGATAGAACTTGAAAAAAATCTGATCGATTTCCGATTTCTCTATGCCTGGTCCCAGATCCGCGACATGAAAAAAGACAAATCCATTCTTTTCCTCAGTCGTGATCGTGATGGGTTTTCCGGGGGAGGAGTACAGGTCCGCATTCCGGATGAGATGCCCGAGGACCTTTCTCGCCCAGAATAAATCGCAATGCATTCGCGCGTCCTGCCGCTGGGCTTCGGTTCGGATCGGACGCGCGTTCTGAACGGCCGCGCAATCTTCAAGCGCCGCGGCGACCAATTCGCTCACGAAATGCGCGGCGGGTTGAAGCTTGACCTCGCCGGCGTCCAACTGAGCCATTTCGATTGCCTGGCCGATCACCCGATTGATCCGGTCGCACTCTTCATCGATGACCACCAGAAGTTCCCCTCGCTGCCGCTTGTTGAATTCCAGATCTTCCAGGAGGCTCGTGGCCGCCGCCTTAATCGAGGTGAGCGGAGTCTTGAAATCATGAGCGAGGGCGTCCAACAAGACCGACTTGAGCCGCTCGTTCTCCCGCGCTGCCTCGGTTTTGCTTAAACGCTCAATCGCATGCATCCGGTCAACGGCTGACGCGATCAACGTGGCGATGGCTTCGAGCGTTTCCCTCGAAACCACCGAGCCCGAAACGCCGAAGCTACCGATTGTTTGCGCACCGAGCCGAACGGGGCAGTAGTAAACTCCCTGCTCGACATCCGATTCCAGGTTGCCGCGGGGTTGAACTGCTTTCAACCGTGCGGCATCGATTTCAGGCAGGTCGATTCCCGATCGATAGATGGTCTCCTTCCCCATAAGGTTCAGTGCCGCGGACCGGGCATGAAACAACTCCACGATTTGCGAGGGAATTTGATTCAACAATTCCACGGGGTCCCGTGCGCGCAAAAGGCGCTGGCTGAACTCGTACAGACGGCTCACTTCATTGCGCTGCCGGTTGGCCTCCTGCGCCTGGCGCCTCGCCCTCGCGGATAGTTCACTCCCAATCACCGCGGTAATGAGAAATGAAAGAAGAGTCACCCAATCTTCCGGATCATTAATATTGAGCGTGCCGACGGGCGGCAAGAAGAAGTAATCGACACAGATCATGGCGATCACGGACATAAAGACGGAAACTCCGAGGCCCCAGACTGCGGAAGCAATGAGAATAGCGAGCAGGAAAGTTAAAACGACCGTCGTCGTCTTGACCAACAGAAATTGACGGTAATAGATCAGCGTAATCAGACCGATTGCCGCGAGTCCCGCGACATAACCACTTATCTGAAAATGCAAGCGTTTCAGCACGATTGCATTCTAGCTCAGGCTTCTGCAGGTGGAGCAAACTATGAGAGGTAAGAGGCCGTCAATTTCGTTGATGCGATGTAGACATTTCGTTTATGCCTCGTTTATCCCGTTATTGAGACACTTTGCAAGCCGTCATGTATCGCCGAGGGGCGAAGGGCCGAGGGATCTCTGTATTTCTTCAACAGAGATTCCTCCCTTCGCTCAAAGTGAACCTGAGCGGGGTCTTTCTTCCTCTGGGTTACATAGAAAATATCTTTCCATTGCATATATGCCCGTTAACTCCGCCCGTATGGTTTGTTTATGTGTTGTTGATTGTTTGCGGTCTATCCTAAAGGTTGATCATTCAGGTACAGACAGATGATTTGTTTATTTCGTGGATACCTGGAAGCTGAGTGTGAGCATCGGGGCTTCAACGAAGGCTCAGCACGGCATATCTGGAAGGCGAAAACAAAATGAAATTGTCTCTGAGCGCTGGATCGGAAATGAGCCGGCGAACAGAGACGGAGGCAAATTGGCTTCGAGTCTCCCATATACGCGTTTCGTTCCGAGAACGGGAATGAAAACAAACGAAGGCCGCGTCTTAGTCGTGGATGACGATCCGCAGATTCGTCGCGTCATGCGTACGACGCTGGAGGCAAGGGGCTACGAAGTCGACGAAGCCGGATCCGGCGAACAAGCCCAGGAGCTTGCCCGTTCCGAGAAATACGATTTGATAATTCTTGATATTAACCTGCCGGGGAAATCGGGCGTGGAGACTTGCCGGGAAATCCATACGATGTCCTCTACGCCAGTTATTATGCTTACCGTGCGCGAGGCCGGTGAGGACAAAATCGAAGCCCTGGATGCCGGGGCTTGCGACTATGTAACCAAGCCGTTTGCTATGGGAGAGCTATTGGCCCGTATTCGGGCCGTATTAAGGAGAACGCCCTCCCTGGAAATTTCCGGAGTGACCCGCCTGAAATTGGACGATGTCGAGATCAATTTCGAGTCGCGACGAGTCATCGTCGCCGGCAAACCAATTCGACTAACCTCCAAGGAATTCGATCTGCTCCTCTATCTTGCCACGCACCGCAACAGAACGATCCCTCACCGGGAGCTTCTGCGGGAAGTTTGGGGCTCCGAGCATGTAGACGAGAGAAAATACCTGCGAGTCTTCATTAACCGGTTGAGGAAGAAAATTGAGGCTTTGCCGCGGGAGCCTAAATTCTTGTTGACGGAGCCCTTTGTTGGCTACCGCCTCCAAACGCCCGAATAATTCCTTTCGATTGTGTCTACAATTCTTTATCCGTTTACCTGATTCGTACGGATTGTTTATGCCTCGTTGACTCCGGATTGTTTACATTCGTTTATGTGAACGATGAACGCATCTGCGACGGAAGTTTTGATCATTGCCAAAATGGTTTGGCTATGGCTCAGACCATGCGGCGCGATCGAAATCATCGAAGTGGATCAGTTCGTCGGGTTGTTCCAAAAGGAAAACACACAAAGGAGCCACGATGAAAAAAGTTGCGATTTACGCAGGGCTTTTCGCTGTTCTCGCCAGCCCGTTCGCGGCGTTGGCGGCACCAGCGGCCCAGTCGTCCACGAAGTCTAATTCAGACAGTGTGACCATCACCGGGAAAGTGAGCTGTTCGAGATTCGGTATTGGTTCGATATCTCCGCGGAAAGGGATGAGCGTCGCCCAGACCATCCAATACTGTGTCAACTTCCAGGGTGGCCAATACACCCTTGTCTCCGGAAACCAGATTTTCGGTTTAGCAGGAGACTCGAATCAACTCGCGAAATTGTCCGGTCAAACGGTAGCCGTTGCCGGGCATCTGAATCAGGACGAACCGAGGGGCACTTCGTATGTGTTGATGGGCACGGTAGAAGCGACCTCCATCGCTCCTGCTAAGAACTAATGGTTATGAAACAACTTGCAGAGCGTTTCAGCCGGCACGTTCTCCAGGAAGAGAACGCGCGGCCGAAACGCCTGATGACGGTCCCACAAGAATAGCCGGCAATCTGCCATCCCGTCCGTTTCCTCCCCGCAATGCTCCCCGTAGTCCTTTTCCCCCAAATAAGCAGGGTCAGGAACGAATGACCCAAGAAAGCCATCACAATTGTCCTCCTATCAAGATCCTCACCGATTCCGGGATTCTGCCTGTCAATCGCACGAAGTGTATTTGTTAGCTTGGGTCCTCGTGACAAGCATAGGGAAATCACTCAAACGGAATGAAGATCTTTCGTGCCGCTGTTTATCCCCGTTTATCTGAATAACGCAGATCGTTTATGCGTTCCTTACTATCCGCAAATTAATCTGCATTCATGGACGCCAAGAACGAAATGGACACCGAACCGCTTCTACCGCATTGGATTTCAATCAGGAACGGGTTGTGGACCGTGACAAAACACAGGCGGGCCGCGAAGAAATGCGCGACTTCAAAAACCGATGCGAAAGGAAATTGTTCGATGCATATCAATTCGTTTATGTCTGGCAATCAAAGTTTCAATCAATCCCTTTATGCGCCGTTGACGCGGGCTCCCCTAGGTTGCAGACCAGCAGTTAATTTTACGAGGAAGGTGTATATGAAACGAAGACCGATTTTGAGGGGGATATTATCGGCCGGGGGGGTAGTCCATTTGGCACTGCTCTTGTGCACTGCATCATTGCATGCACAGTCAGGATTGTCCCCGTCAGGAACGCCTCCAGGGATGGAGGATCAGTCAGCACTCGATCCGATGAGCCACGCTCGGAGTGCTTTCGATGATAGGACTCCGAAACCGGAACAGCATGTTCTTACGGCGGACCATGCTCCCGGTGACGTTTACGGGGTCGCACGATACCCGAGTGGTTTGCCTATGGCCGGCGCACAGATTGTCATACTCAACGCGGATGTGGACGTAGAGCGCTCCACGATCAGCGCCGAAGATGGCAGCTATACTTTCAAGAAGCTCAAACCAGGCCATTATCAAATGAGCGCTAGGATCGACGGGTACGCCTCTGCGGGGATTATGGACGTCAACGTAATTCCGGGGCAGAGCGTCAGTTCTGATATCTCGCTTAAATCAGACCGGAGCGCGTCGATACTCAGAAACTCGGGAAGCGGGTACCGGACTTACAACGGGGACTATCGCGCGGAGCCCGCTAGCCTGCGCGTGGCGGATCCTCAACCAACAACTGATACTTCTTCTGAAGGAACAGTCCGGTCGGCAGAGGCAACCAGCGCTGTAACCACCACCGAAACACCCAAGACTGCAGAAACCCCCTCCAGCCAACCAATCCCCGCTGCGGTTGCGGACGAATTGGCCGCGATGCGAAGGCGCATCGACGAGCTTGAGGCGGAATTGAAGGGTCATGCAGCGACAGATCAACCAGCAGCGGAAACTCCGGCAACGGCAACGCCGGCGGCAGCTGCCGCACCGCAAGGGGCTGCTCCTGATCAGGCTGCTGCAACTCCTAAACTAGCCCCAGGGCAATATTTGGCGACGGGGGGGACTGCTACCTACTTCAAGGGCGATACTGACATCCCGGACCACCCGGCAGGTTTTGAGCCGTTCTCTTACGCCGACTGGACGTGGATGAACGCCAATGGCCGCCAACACGACAGCCCGTGGTCTACGAAATATTTCACCCCTGAATTCAGGGCTGACGTCAACTACATGGACGATTTCAACCATCCGCACGACGACACGATGGGTGGATCGACCGAGAGCTTCCGGGTCAATGAATGGCAATTGGAGCAGTTGAGCCTCGGCGGCGACATTCGTATCGGGCACGTCCGTGGAAGGCTCCTAACCATGTTCGGCATGTTTTCCACCACGACGCCGCGCAATGATCCCAGCGTTATTAAGGGCCAATGGGACCTCTCCGCCGCCTACAAGTACATTTCGGAAGGATGGGGCGGGTACCACTTCGACGTCAATCACGGGCTGAACGTCGATGCAGGAATTTTCGTGTCCTACATCGGCCTGTTCAGTTACTACAACTTTGACAACTGGACCTATCAACCTTCCTACGTCTCCTCGAACACTCCGTGGTTCTTTAACGGCTTGCGCATCCAGTGGTTTCCCACCGCCAAGCTGAAGATAGAGCCGTGGATCATCAATGGATGGCAATCCTATGCCAGAGCCAACAGTAAACCCGGACTCGGAGGCCAAATCCTGTGGCGCCCGACGCCGTGGTTTTCGGCGGTGTTCAACAATTACGGCATGGGCACGGATGACGTAGGAGCTCCCACTTCGCTCCCGTATCCACACCGACGACAGTTTTGAGATCAGAGAGTACAACCAGCCGGATAAATTCCTGGACATGATGGCCATGTCGTTCACGGGCGATCTTGGATGCGAATACGGCGGCGGGCTTAGTTGCTATAACGACAAGAACGGAAACTCGAAGCAGGCTTTCCTAGGGTGGATGGCCTACCAGCGTTTCCAATTCGCGCATGACCATTACGGAATAACACTCGGCGGCGGCCAGTTGAATAACCCCGGCCGCTACCTCACACTGCTGCCTCCGATCAACGGAGCGGGCGCGACTACCGGCTCTCCCTATTTCACGGGGAATCCAGGTGACAAATATCATGCCTACGATGCAACAGCTACTTTCGAATACATGCCCTCGCAATGGTTGACCTTCCTAGGGGAGATGGGCTATCGCCATTCGGACGTGCCGTATTGGTCGGGTCGAGGAGGAATCACGCCTCCGGGTGGAAACACAGGATCGCCCGCCCTCTATGTTTGCACCAACGGTTCCTCATCTGCAGCCTTAATCCCGGTTGCCATAAATCCACCTGCTGGTCAGGTCTCCACACCATCGGGGGCCGGCTTCTTCAACAGCTCATCCGTGACTCCCTTGGGAGATAACCTCGGGGCGGCAGGGTCAGGTGGACCTGTTGATAGGGCTTGCGCCACGCAGCAAGGCGCAGGCTGGGCCGCATGGGCTCCGGATCTTCGCCACAGTCAGATCGTGGCTACCTTCGCGATCATGACGAGGTTCTAATGCAACGCACCGTGGCCTTACGGAGGATCGGATGAGACACAACGTAGGGCCAAAGAGCAACCAACTTACGGCAATCGGGAATTCAATGGATGGATTTGCTGCAGTTCATTCTCGGGGAGTTGAGGCCGCCACGGCGGCCTCAACTCACGCCGGTCTCAATGAGGCAGAGGAAGAACGGTCAAGGATTCATCGCGGTCAACCGTACAGGCGGAATTTGCAAAAAATAACAATTCTGAGTGCAGATTTAGATGATCAGTTGAATTTTGAATTTGCGAGAAACAAAAATTCAATGAATGTTTTTATGATTCGCTTACGACGTGTTTATCAAGCTTGAACTATTAAGGAACCAATGTATTTCGTGCTCGTGATCGGAACACTTGAATTGATGCGTTGGATGGCGTTCGCGGGAAATTGCCTGGCGGGTGCGCTGCTGCGCCGGCTGGGAATCATTGATGCGCGGTCTGAAGGCCCTCAACAAATTCGATGAAGCTTATTGCCAAATACGGATTCATGCGCAGCCGGGACGCTGCTTGGACCGCGGGCTTGTTCCTGATGCTGGCGCTGAGCTTTGCCAGCCTGGATCGCGCTTCGGTGTCGAGCCACGCTGCGTATCACGAGGATGCCAGTGCCAATCTCTCCGCCACAGGTAAGAACGCAATTTCTGGATCGACCGATCGTTCCGAAGTAAAAAATTACTTCATGAACTTTGACGGCGATCACAGTCTGGATGTTGCGACCGTGATCGAGCAGCCCTCCGCCGGGTACGCCAAGTACACCGTTGAATTGCATCTTGCCTCGGGCGTCGAGCAGTCCGTCATCGTGAGGGCTCCTCCGGGCGGACTCCAGGTCGAGATGCACGATATGACGGGAGATAGAGTTCAAAACGACGTCGTGCTAAGACCGGCGCTGCTGCGCTGGCTTCCCACGGTGCTCGTCAACGACGGCCACGAACATTTTGAAGTCGCCGTGTCGGGCCCGGATCCAAGTTCCTTTTCATCGAACGAGGATCTGGGTTCACGAAGGCGTGATTCTCAAACGTTCGCATTGTTGATGTCCTCGGGTTTCAAGGCAGTCCGCCTTCCAAATAGCAGAAGACTGTTTGATCCGCAGTTGCAGGAATGCCTTTTTTCTTCTTCCACCCAAACCGTTACGAATCGATTGGGCCGCGCATCGAGTCCGGGAAGAGCTCCACCTTTCGCAACAGTTATTTAGCGCACGAAATTAGTTGGTGCGCCAGGCATGCGTGTGGAGTAGGCGTGCTGTGCCGCGCCGGCAAGGACATTTGCGCGCCGACTCTTGGAATGAAATCGAAAGTTCGACGCGAAGGATTAGAGGTCATGATCATGAAAATCAAGAATTTGGAGTTCGGGCTCCTCACAGTCTCCATGGCGTCACTGTTAGCTCTTGGCGGATGCGGAAAAGGGCAAGGAGATGTTGCAGCGCAAGAAGCGCCGCCACCGGCCAACATCATTCCGGGCGTGGACGTCAGCGACTTCGCGGTGGATCATCCGGAACAGTATCCGATCGTTACGGCGACCCAATATCAAGCCCCATCGGAATTGATCGCCAACGGCGTTGTGCTTCCGGACATCGCGCGTACGGTGCCAGTGATTACGCTGGCGTCCGGCCGCGTTGTCGATATACGCGCACGGCTTGGCGATACCGTTCAAAAGGACCAAGTGCTGTTGCGCGTGCGCAGCGATGACGTGGCGGGAGGCTTCGACGCCTACCGCAAAGCCGTCTCCGACGAACTCCTCGCGCGAAAGCAACTGGATCGAACCAAGGACCTTTTTGAACATGGCGCCATGGCACAGCAAGACCTCGAGGTCGCGCAAGACACTGAAGATGACGCCAAAACGACGCTCGAGACCGCGACCGAGCATCTTCGACTCCTGGGCAACGATCCCGACAAGCCCAACGGCATCGTGGACATCCTTGCTCCCATCTCGGGCGTAATCACCGATCAGGAAGTGACGAACGCAGCGAGCGTCCAAGCCTATTCGTCGCCCAATCCGTTTACGATTTCCGATTTGACGACAGTATGGATTGTTTGCGATGTCTTCGAAAACGACTTGGCCAATGTGCGCCTGGGAGAACCCGCTGACATCAAGCTGACCGCTTATCCAGGGAGAGTTATCAAAGGCAAGATCAGCAACATTGGATCCATTCTCGATCCGAATATTCGCACCGCCAAGGTTCGCATCGAAGTTCCCAACCCGGGGCAGATGATGCGCCCGGGCATGTTCGCCGCGGCCACCTTATTCAGCAACGAGAAGCATACCTACACGTCCGTGCCGGCATCCGCGATCCTGCATTTGCACGATCGCGACTGGGTCTTCATTCCTACGCAAGGGAAATTCCGCCGAACCGAAGTTACCAGCGGTGCGCAGTTGCCGAACCAGATGCAAGAAATCCTCTCCGGTCTGCGGCCGGGCCAGCAGGTCGTGTCCAATGCGGGCACTATCCAAAATGCAATCGACAATGAGTGACGCGGCGCCCGGAGGCCTAAGGAAAAGACCATGATTCGCAAACTCGTAGACTTCGCGCTGAATAACCGGTTCGTGGTGATCACCACTGCGATTCTGGTGATGTTCGCCGGAATGCTGGCTTTCCACGACATGCCCGTCGAAGCCTATCCGGATATCGCGGACAATTATGTGACGATTATCTCCCAATGGCCCGGTCGTTCCGCCGAAGAAGTGGAGCAGCAGGTCACCATCCCCATCGAAATTCAGGTAAACGGAATTCCTCACCTCTCGGTGATGCGATCCGAGTCCCTATTTGGCCTCTCGTTCATGACGCTCGTCTTCGATGACTCGTCCGTTAACGATTGGAACCGCCAGAAGGTCCTTGAAAGACTCACCCTGGTTTCGATGCCTCCCGGCGTTCAGCCTCAAATAGGAACGGATTGGAGCCTGACGGGTCAGATCTATTGGTACACGATCAGAAGCACAAATCCCAGTTACGACCTGATGGACATGAGGTCCATCGAAGACTGGGTCCTGCTGAAGGAGTTCAAGTCTGTTAAGGATGTCGTCGACGTATCCGACTTCGGAGGAACGGCTCGGGAGTATCAGGTGCGGGTGGACCCGAACAAGCTGGTGTCCTACGGATTAAGCATCGGTCAGGTAGAGCAACAGCTGCAAATCAATAACATCAACGCCGGCGGCAGCTTCGTGGAGACGGGCTTGCAGCAGATGAACGTCCGCGCGCTCGGACTCTACCGCAGCTTGCAGGATATTGAACAGACGATCTTGACAACAAAGAATGGGACGCCGGTTCGCATCAAGGACATTGCGGTTGTCGAAATGGGTCCCAGAATTCGTTTGGGGCACATGGCCAGAGCGACCCATCGTCCGGATGGCGCGATCATTGATGAGCTCGACGTCATCCAGGGCAGCGTGCTGATGCTGAAAGGCGCGGAGGAAGGTCCCACGCTCGACGCGATTCACGAAAAGGTGAAACAGCTCAATGAACGCATCTTGCCGGAAGGCGTGAAGATCATTCCCATGCTGGACCGCAGCGATCTTCTTCATTTCACCCTGCACACGGTTGAGCACAACCTGGTGGAAGGGATGATTCTGGTAACCATCATCCTCCTTCTGTTCCTTGGAAACGTTCGCGCCGCCTTGATCGTTGCGATCACGATTCCGTTTTCCTTGATGTTCGCTTCGATTTGGCTCGATTTGAGCAAGATTCCCGCCAACCTTCTGTCGTTGGGCGCACTGGATTTCGGAATGATGGTTGACGGCGCCGTGGTGATGGTCGAAAACATCGTCCGGCACCTGAACCACAGGTACAGCCCCGCCGAGTCTGCCAACGGAGAAACCCCTCCCGGACGGATCACGGTCATCGTGAAATCGCCCTCGGAAGCTATCCGCGAGGCTTGTCATGAGGTCCAGCGGCCGGTTTTCTACGCGATCGCCATCATCATCACCGCCTACATGCCGATTTTCACGCTCCAACGCGTGGAAGGCAGGCTATTCAAACCGATGGCCTGGACTGTGGCGTTCGCCCTTCTCGGCGCCATGACTTATTCGATCCTTGTCGCACCGGTGCTGAGCAGTTGGTTGTTCAGCAGAGGAGTCAAGGAATGGCACAACCCGGTTATGTCTGCTCTGACGAAATGGTACCGAAGCGCTGTGCGGCAGGCCATCGATCACCGCTGGGTGACCATAGGCGTTGGAATGGCCAGTTTCTTGGTGGCGATGTATCTCACGTTCAGCGGAATTATTGGCGCGGAGTTCTTGCCCCATCTCAATGAAGGCGCCATTTGGGCCCGCGGTGCGATGGCGAACAGCACGAGTCTCACGGAAGGGGAACGCTTCGCCACGCAATCTCGCCACATCCTCGCATCGTTTCCCGAAGTCACCACAGTTGTATCGCAAGCCGGAGCGCCCGACGACGGAACCGACACGGGAGGATTCGGCAATACGGAGTATTTCGTTGACTTGAAGCCCAAGGAACAATGGCGGCCCGTGTTTAATCAGGATAAAGATGAACTGATAGCTGCAATGAATCGTGAGCTCCAGAAATACCCCGGGGCGTTCTGGAATTTCTCCCAGCCCATTGAAGATAACGTGGACGAAACGCTGACCGGCACAAAAGGCGGCCTTGCCGTCAAACTTTACGGCCCGGACTTGGACGTTCTCGAGGACAAAGGGGAACAGATCAAGGAGGTCATGGCCAGCATTCAGGGAGTCCACGATTTGGGACTTCAACGCGATACAGGCCAGCCGAATCTGGATCTCACGGTCGACCGGCAAGCCGCTGCGCGATTTGGCATCAATGTGGCGGATATACAAGATGCCGTTCAAACAGCTGTCGGCGGTTTTCCGGTCAGCCAAGTGCTGCAGGGGGAGGCAGTCTATAACCTAACCGTGCGTTATCAGAAAGAATATCGCGATACGAACGAGGCGATTCAGAATATTCGTCTTCTATCGCCTTCGGGCGAACGCGTGTCTCTGGCGCAATTGACTAAGGTGCAGGTCAAAGACGGCGCTTATGACATCTACCGTGAAAAAAACTCACGCTACGTCGCCATTCGGTTTGAAGTGCGGGATCGGGATTTAGGGTCTACCGTTGAGGAATCCATAGCCAAGATCGACAAGGCTGTACAGTTGCCGCGAGGCTATCACCTCGAATGGGCTGGAGAATATGAAAGCGAGAAGCGCGCCGAAGCCAGATTGTTGATCATCATTCCCATCACCATCCTGATCATCTTCATCATTCTCTACACCATGTTTCGCTCGGCCAAATGGGCCGTGCTCATTCTAGTCACGGTGGCTATGGCGCGCGTCGGCGGGCTGCTGGCTCTTTTGATTACCCATACTTTCTTCAGCGTGGCCTCGGGCGTCGGATTTCTAGCGCTTTTCGGCGTTTCGGTCCAGACAGGCGTCATCATGCTCGAATACATTAATCAGCTCCGTGCGCATGGTCACGCGGTCGTGGATGCCGCAGTTGAGGGCGCGGTTCTGCGGTTGCGTCCCATCATGATGACCATGCTCGTGGCGACATTCGGCCTCTTGCCAGCGGCTTTCTCGCATGCTATCGGGTCCGATTCGCAGCGGCCGTTCGCAATCGTAATCGTCGGTGGTCTGATCGCCGACCTGTGTATGAGCATTTTCATCCTGCCCACGCTCTATGTTTGGTTTGCGAGCGACGGCGACACGCTGCCGGAACCGGAGGCGAACTTTGAAGTCTAATCGAACGACTCGCAACTTTTGGAGAATCTGCGCCGGCGTGGCCGCTTGCGCCGCGGTCAGCTCCATTCTGGCTGCGCCCGCGGCATTTGCCCAGGCTACGAGCGGCCCCGTCAGGATCACGCTGGACGAGGCCATTCAAATGGCGCTCCAGCACAATCACAACATGATCGCTGCGCGTACCGCGATCGACCAGAGCTTGGACTTGGAAGTGACAGCCAATCTCCGCCCGAATCCAGCGCTGTTTACCGACTGGGAATATCTGCCGCTCGGCTCACCCGCGAAGCAAAATCCCGACCTTTATAGCGGTGTGTCCACTCCAGATTATCTGAAGAACAACACCGAAGGTGATATCGGCCTCAGCTACCTGATTGAACGCGGCCACAAGCGCCAGGCCCGCTATCAGGCGGCCAAAGATGTAACGGCTCAGACGCGTTCGCTGGTCGCGGACAATGAACGCGGGCTGACGTATCAAGTGGCTACTCTGTTCACCGATGTGCAGTTGGCCGAATCCACGATCGATCTCGCGCAGCAGGATTTGAAAAGTTTTCAACAAACCGTGGATATCGGCGAATTCCAATTCAAAGCAGGCGGCATCAGCGAGAACGACTACCTGATGATCGAGGTCCAGTTGTTGCAATTCCAGACGGATTTGGAATCGGCGCAACTCGCTCGGGCGCAAGGACTGTCCGACATGCGGCAACTGCTTGGTTACGAATCCGTGTCCGCCGATTACGACGTCGTGGACGCGTTCGATTATCTGCCAATCAAATCCAACATCGATGACTTGCAAATGCAAGCTCTTCAGAATCGCCCGGACCTGCGCGCGGCAGTGCAGGGCGTGACCGCGGCCAACAGCGCCTATCTGCTGGCGAAGGCGGATGGAAAACAAGATCTAACCGTTCAGGGGAACTATTCCCACGTCAACGGCATCAATGCGGCCACGTTTTTCGCCAGCATCCCGCTCGCCATTTTTAACCGCAATCAGGGAGAAATCGCCCGGACCAATTCGGTCATCACGCAAATGAAGGAGCAGCAAGCGTTCACCAATGGCCAGGTATTGACCGACGTAAAGGACGCTTACGAAGGCCTGAAATCCAATGACAGAGTGGTTCTGCTTTACCGGGATAAGTACCGGGACATCGCGAAGAGGTCCCGGGACATCGCCGATTACGCCTACCACCGCGGCGGCATCCCCTTGCTCGCTTTCCTGGACGCCGAGCGCAGCTATCGCGCCGCGGAACTCGGCTATCGCCAGACGCTCGCTGCGTACCTGCTTGCGGTCGAGCAGCTTCGCGAAGCCGTAGGTGTCAGGAATTTGCCGTGACTTGGAGAGCAACCATCGCAGGGCACGAAATTAGTCCGGTCTTTCAAGTATTTGGTTTCTATCGTACGTCGGGTTGAGTCACGGGACGCCAACTCTGAGGAGCCAGATTCATGACAAAACAAGAAGTTCGCGCCTGGATCGAGGAAACCGGCGTCATCGCCGCGGTTCGTGAACGTTCGACGGAGAATGCACTGTTCGCAGCCCAGACGGTCGCTCAGGGCGGAATTCCCGTTGTGGAGATCGCGCTAACCGTGCCTCAGGCCACGATGGTTATCTCGCATCTTGCGAAGGGCGTTCCCGGCGTTGTCGTGGGAGCGGGTAGTGTGACGAGTCCAGAGGCCGCGCGCCAGTGCCTTGACGCCGGAGCCCAGTTCTTAACCAGCGACGGATTCCATCCCGCTGTCGTTGAATTTGCGGCGAAACAGGGCGTGGTCGTGATTCCGGGTGCGCTGACGCCTACCGAAGTCATCAGCGCGTGGGAGACGAATTCGGATTTCGTCAAGGTCGTTCCCTGCGCCCAGCTTGGCGGTCCAACCTACATCGCATCGCTGCATGTGATGTTCCCTCACATTCCGCTGATCGCTTCCGGGGGCGTGGATCAACTAAGCGCATCCAAATTGATTCTGGCTGGAGCCATCGGGCTCGGCATAGGCCGTGAACTTATCCCCAGGGAAGCGGTCCGGCTTCACCAGTCCGCTCGGATCGGTGAGTTGGCCCGCCGATTCCTGGACTTTGTGAAAAGTGGCAAAGCTCACCTGGCGGCGCACACCAGACGGTCTTCGGAAGGCGATTGAGAATATTACCCGGAAAGGCACAGAGGGGTTGGCCGCGGGCGGCGTTAACCACCAGACTGTGAAGAATTTCATTCGGGCAGGTGCCGTTGCGCTCGGCGCAGGCGCCGCGTTGATCCCGCGCGAATTCATTCAGTATCGTCAGGCGGACCGCATTCGGGAATTCGCGCCCAAGCTTGTGTGATTCGTTGAGACGGCTGCAGCGAGTTCGCGCTCGAAAGGAAGGGACTCTGGCCAGTGACTAGCTGGTCGCGGAAAAGTGGTATTTTTCCGTTCGGAGAGCGGCGGAGGATCCGCGTTCAATTGCGTCACGGCCGAAAAAACATTTCCTCGCTGCAATCGAAGTGACAGTTAGGAGGGTGTGTCTCGACAGGAACGCCAGTTTAAGAAGCTTGTCTCCCGCAGTTTTTCTAGGGCTCGACTGGAGCCAGCTCCGGAATCGGGCCGTCGTCTTCCATATCGGCGAGTGCAAAATGATTCACGTTCGCGGGCTCTTTTGGGATGATTCGTGGAGCGGAACTTGACGCGGGAGTCATTCTGACGCGGATCGGGCCCGCGCCAGTCTCGATGCGAAGCTCTCGATGGCTTTTCGCGAACACGGCACTCCAGAAACGCAGTGTGCGCAAAACGTCCGCAACTCTTCGATTTGAGCGCGAGGAATCCAATGGCGCGACGGTCTGGCTTGTGGCCGGAGTTTTCCCGTCCAACTCGGTCAAGAACCAGGCCGGCTCAAACTGCACGAACAGACTTCTTCCGAATTGCACAAAACCGGCGCGAATGGCCTCATGCTTCCATCCGCACTGGAATTCCGCATGTCGATGAATGTCGATTTCGTGCTTTTTGAGGTGCGGCGCCGTGACTTCACGCTGGACGATTTTTCCGCCGATTTCCCACCACAACTTTTTGGGCTTCGAGCGCGTAAAATAAAAAAGCGCATGGTCTTCGTCGAATCGCAGTCCTCGTTTCCAGGCGTGCAGACGCAGACCACGGTCCAGAAGTTCGATCGCCAACCGGGACTCCTTCGCATCCCAGAGCCAATCCGAAAATTGTTCCTTAGAAGGTGCGTGGCCCGCTTTAATAGCGGAGGCAAAAACGGAACGTGGTGTGAGCGGCGAGAGCGAGTAAATCGTCGAACCATTCAGCAGGAAAGGGAGCGGACCAGCACAGCCTGAGGCCTCGACGATTTCTTTTTCGGTTTGGAATCGCGACTCCGCCGAGAAAACATATTTTGGGCTTTCGACGACTGGGAAAAGACTTGCGCTGATTCGCGCTTCGACATTCGCAAGTTCGGCAAAGAGCGGCCGCATTTTCCACGCGCGAACGGGGGCATTCGGGAAACGCCGCTCTGGCGCCGGGGCGATTGTCTTAGCCGCCGCGGGAGACGAACTGATGGCCGACCTCTGAAAAGGAAGACTCTGTTCGCTGCTTGCCATGCCCTAATCTAAATACAGTGCTGTCAACAAGTCGTAAGGGAACTCTCATCATTCCGTTTATCCCCCGGCTTAAGACTCAGAAATTGGCCGGCATCGACCTTAAGTTGTAGATGGGTTTGGAAAAGTCCGCGTGTAACTTATTCATTTTCATACGGTTTGTGCACACATACCGCCTCGAGAGGCCATCCAGGATCGGAATTCGTGATGGTGAGGATATAAACAAAAAATAAATGGAGTGGCGCAAAGGGAGGTGTATCCTATCCCTGTACTCGTCACATACCAAAGCAGGTTGCGAAATTCGGCGAGCGCGGAGAGAAGGATCAATGAATCGTAAACAAGTCCGTACACTCATCCAACAAATTGGCATTATTCCTTCCATTCGCGTTTCTTCCGCGAAGGATGCTCACTTCGCCGCTGAAACTGTTTCGCTTGGCGGAATTCCGATCGTGGAAATCGCCACGACGATACCCGGAGCCCTTCAAGTGATCGCCGGCTTGGTAAAAAATGCGCCGGAAATGATCGTCGGAGCGGGAAGCGTCATGGACGCGGAAGCAGCGCGCCGGTGCCTCGACGCAGGCGCGCGGTTCCTGACGACGGACGGCCTCATTTTGGAAATCGTGGAATACGCCATGGCGGAAGATGTCGTCGTTTTTCCAGGAGCGTTGACGCCGACCGAAGTGATCGCGGCGTGGCGAGCCGGTTCGGACTTTGTGAAAGTGGTCCCCTGCGCGGCGGTTGGCGGCGAGAACTACATCAGAGCCCTGAAGACTCCGCTGGCGCAAATCCCGCTGATTGCTGCCGGCGGCGTGAACCAGCAGACCGCGCCCGGTTATCTGGCGGCGGGAGCAACCGCTCTTGGCATCGGCGAGGCTCTGTTCCCTCGGGAAGCGATTGCGCTTCGCCAGTCGGGTCGCATCCGTGAACTGGCGCGAAGGTTTGTCAATTTCGTGGAGACCGCCCGGAGAGAGGATGCTACGAAGGTGGCGGAAAGAAGTGAGAGTCGAATCCGCGATCTTCAGCTTGAAAGGGTGACGAGTTAAGTCGCAACTCTGGCGGACCCGCCAAATCACGCGGCCGGGCCTTACGCCCTCAATCCTGTTTACCTCTATCGCAATGCGTATCCCTGCTTTTTCGGTTCGCCTAAATCCGTCGCGCACATTTCCAGTCCTGCCCGCGCAAGGGCAGCATGTACTCCCTGCCGCGGGAGATGGTAGACTGGAGCGGCCGCAAGCTGAATCTTCCCACCGGTAAGAACGGGAAGCCACTGCGCATTCCGTACTTGAATTAAAAACGTTAGGGGCGTAGCTCAGTGGTAGAGCAGCGGCCTTTTAAGCCATTTTGGCCATTACGCCAGGAACTGTCAGGACTCGTCAAGCCACGTCACTTCAAGTAGATCTGAGAATTTCAGCCAGCCCAGCCGTGCCACACTTCGTCGGAAATTGACAATCCAAGTGCCACCAGAACTGCCACCAAAACGTTTGGCGAACAAACGGCAAAATTAATCTTCTCCTCATGGCAGTTCGATAATGCCACGTCACAAACAGAGGTGCAGAGACGATGAGGATGCTAGAACTGATTCCATTGGATATCATCATCAAATCTTTATGAGCCCTCTTTAGGCCAATTCCATGTTTCATGGCTACCTTTTCAGTTCTTTCGCCAGGAATTCACTTAGGGTTTGAAATGGAGGAAACTAGCATGTCGAGCATCGGAGTGAACAAGGTAATTCTCCTCGGGAATGCTGGGCAGGATGCGGAGGTAAGATCCACATCTGCTGGTAAGTCCGTTGCGAATTTCTCGCTCGCAATCAACCAATCCTTCCGCGACAAGAAGGACGGAAATGTCCAGCGGGTCGAATGGGTCCGCCGCGTTGCCTGGGGCAAGCTGGCGGACAATCGCTGAAAGGTTTGTGACCAAGGGGAAGCAAGTGTTCGTCGAGGGTCGTCTCCAGACGCGGCGATTCGAGGATCGTGAGGGAAGCCAAAAGACGGTGACGGAGGTGGTTGTGGCGTCCCTGCGCGTTCTTGGTGGGGCGCCAAACGCGAGCCGGAACGTGAACGGTCAAGGCGCGGCGGCCAGCGACACGACAAACGCCGAGAGTGAAACGGTCCCCTTCTGAGCGTCCGTCTATGAACACGTCCTAAATCCTTCCATCGGAAGCCTCTACGTAGTCAGCGATCTCACCAACGCGCGCTTTCAGATCCTTTAACCAGGCCTGCGGCTTAAGACCGTGGATCAGACGGCCCAAGAATCCGAGCCTTTCAGCTACGTTGCTGCGGTTCCGAAGAATGTCTTCCCTGGTGACCTTGCTGTAGATCGCCAGGAACTCGGACATACTAGCAGGCTTGGAAAAAAGGTATGTGGCATGGCCGAGCTGAGGCGTCTCCACGATCACCGCCTTCTCAAGATCGAAGATGTACTCCGACCGAAACAGATAAAGACGACGAGAACGCTTGCAGAGCTGCTTATAATAGAAGGCGTCATAATCCGGCTTCCAAGTTATTAGCGAGACATCGAAATCGCCAGGCATGCCTAATCCAGCGCAGAGCTTTTGGAGGTCACCTCTCTCGATCGGCACAGATTCAAGGCGCGCTCGAATTTGATCGAGGGCCTCGGCAAACTCCCCGAAACGATGATGGAGCCTGCGGGCTTCTGCAACCTGTTCAGCAATGTTTGACGGCAGCGCCACTTCGAGACGACTCGAAAGAGCAGTTTCCCACTTCACTAGATGCCATGCGCCAGCTCGGTGTTCATACTTGCCGCTTTGAATGAAGGGCGCCTTGACTCCGACCTTGGCACCTAGCAAATGTTTCCACTGGTTCCAACCCGAATCCCACAACAGCGGCAACGATGCTCGGTCGAAGAGAACCTCGAGTCTGTGACGTGAATC
>CAWHTN010000008.1:0-101296 GCA_963832265.1 uncultured Acidobacteriota bacterium | reverse complement strand
CTGGGATACGTCACGAGTGAACGGCTTCTATCGATTGTTTTCAGCGCGGCCGATCTCTGCGTAGTTCCCGCGCTGCAGGAAACTGGGCCGTTGATCGTGTTGGAATCGCTCGCCTGCGGAACTCCTGTGGTTGGTTTTCCCGCGGGTGATATGCCAGAAATGGTGCGCGCCGGCGATACAGGGCTGCTGGTTCCTTCGGGGGATTCAGCGGCACTTCGTGAGGGAATCCGGGCCATGCTTGCCCGTCCCGAGAGACTTACAGAAATGAGGATTAAGTGCCGCCATATCGCGGTTGGAGAATATTCTCTAGAAATTACGGCCAGGCGGCATATTAGCTTGTACGAAACGATGTTGGAAAGAAAATAAAGTTAGTTTGGGAAAGTTGCGCGCTACCATGGCGGCAATCATAACGGTGCGCGTTAAGAAGTGGTTCGAGAAGGAGCGGCAACGTGAAGCCCTGGAATATCCTAGTTACGGGAAGTAGCGGCCTAATTGGCTCTGAAGCCGTCGAGTACTTCGACCGTCAAGGTCACAAAATAATCGGTGTGGACAACAACATGCGGCGCGTGTTCTTCGGTCCTCCGGGGGATACATTGTGGAATCTCGAGCGACTCAAGAGTGCTACGCGCCAATTCACTTTCAAGGCGCTAGATATTCGTGACCGCGACGGAGTGATGACAATGTTTGGCGAGAATCATTTTGACTTGATAATCCATTGTGCCGCGCAACCGTCGCATGACAAGGCAGCGGACATCGCACTAATTGATTTTGATGTGAATGCACTTGGCACCGTGAATCTTCTCGAAGCCACCCGCCAGCATTGCCGTGACGCTGCATTTATTTTTATGAGCACCAACAAGGTGTACGGCGACTCGCCAAACGAGAAACCATTACGCGAGAACGAGACGCGCTACGACTATTCTGAGCCAGGCGATTTTGCAGGAATTGACGAAACTTGCCGGATTGACCAAACGATGCACTCGCTCTTCGGCGCTTCCAAAGTTGCCGCGGACATTTACGCGCAGGAG
The DNA here is from genome assembly GCA_963832265.1 of uncultured Acidobacteriota bacterium. Taxonomy (GTDB): domain Bacteria; phylum Acidobacteriota; class Terriglobia; order Acidiferrales; family UBA7541; genus Palsa-360. Next base: position 100,268 of record CAWHTN010000008.1, on the reverse strand, counting down.
TACGGCCGGTATTTCGGAATGGGGGTGGGAATTTTCCGCGGCGGCTGCCTGACGGGGCCGTCTCATTCAGGTGTCGAGCTTCACGGGTTTCTTTCGTATTTGCTCAAAGTGGCGCTTTCCGGAAAAACGTATACTGTTTTTGGTTACAAAGGCAAACAGGTCCGTGACAACATCCATAGTTTTGATGTTGTGCGCGCGTTCGACGAGTTTGCGCGAAATCCCCGGCCCGGCGAAGTTTACAACCTCGGTGGCGGGCGTGCCAACAGCGTCTCCATCCTGGAGGCTATCTCGCGGATAGAAGCGCTGACAGGCCGCAAGATCAATTGGAAGTACTCGGGAGAGGCGCGTAAAGGTGACCATATCTGTTACATCTCGAACATGGCAAAACTGAAGAGTCACTACCCCGGCTGGAGTATGACGCGGAGCCTCGATTCTATCCTGGAAGAGATGTTGGCTGGCGAGCGCGAGCACAAGCAGAAAGTTGGGACGTAAGTGTCGTGCGGGAACGTGAGGATGGGTCGCGACTCTTGTTGTCAGCGAAGCTGAATCATCGGCAACTCGGCTGGAACGTATCGATTGCGTCGGATCGAAAGACGCATGAGTAAAAATAGTGCGCGGGACGAAAGACGTTTGTCTTCCGCCGCCCAACGCCCGCACGACAAAAGATCTTACAACCGTGCATAAAATGACTGTCTACATTCCGGCGTATAACTCAGCGGAGTTTCTTTCTCGCGCAATCGTTGGCCTACTAGCACAAACACTTCTTGCGAATGAAATTCTGGTAATTGACGATGGCTCACGTGATGCGACTGCAGAAATAGCGGCTCGTTATCCCGGCGTGACATTGGTGCGCCATCCCCACAACAGGGGCCTCGGCGCTGCACGCAACACGGGTTTCAGTACGGCTCGCAACGAGCTTGTCGCATCACTCGATGCGGACTGCGTTCCCGATCCTGGCTGGCTCGCGGGCCTGGTGCGGCATTTTGACGATCCCAAAGTCGCGGGAGTTGGCGGACGCCTTATCGAAGGCAACCAGCGGACTGTGGCCGACCGGTGGCGCTGCGCGCACATGCCGCAAGAGTGGGGCGATCAACCATTGCAAAATCCCAGATTTCTTTTCGGCTGCAATAATATGTTTCGCAAGTCAGCCGTGCGTGAAGCGGGAGGGTATGACGAATCCATGCGCACCAACGGCGAAGATACGGACATTTCCAAGCGCTTGCGCGATAAGGGCTGGAACTTGCTGTACGACCCGGAGCCACTTGTGGTTCATCTGAGACACGATACAGCGCTTTCGATCCTGGATACCTATTGGCGATGGTGGCGATTTGGTGTTCGTGCCTATGCGAATGGAGTGCGTTTGCGCTCCGTCCTTGGCCATGCTCTATTCGTTCACTTCCGGCATACGTTCCTCGATTTGGTGCGAAGTGACCTGAATGCCCGGCGCTTTGATTTGCTGGGACTCGACCTTGCAGCTTTAGGTTATTTCCCGTACCGCGACTTCCGTCTGTGGCTTGCGGCGGATCCCAAATCCCCATCGCGGCAGATTTCTTCGGAGGTATGACGCCTTGAAGATTCTGATCACCGGCGGCTGCGGATTTTTGGGCTCGCAACTCGCACTATATCTTTGCGAGCGGGGGCATGACGTAGTGGCCATGGACAATCTTGTGCGCCGAGGCAGCGAATCCAACATCGGGCCATTGCAAAAGCACGGCGTCACCTTCGTCCATGGCGATGTTCGGTGCTCTGAGGATTTTGTCGGCCTGCCGTCGGGGATCGAGATGATTTGCGACGCCAGTGCCCAGCCGTCGGTCGTCTCCGGCTATACCAATCCGATGTTCGACTTGACGAACAATACAATAGGGGTGATCCACGTTCTTGAGTTTGCGCGGGAACACCTGTGCCCGCTGATCTTCTGCAGCACGAACCGCATTTATAGCTCCGACCGAATCAACGCGCTGCCACGGCTCGAGAGCGCGACCCGTCTGGAGTGGGACTCCGCTGCCTGGAAAAATCTTCCGGAAGAGAGCCGCCCATCGGGCTTCGATCCGGAATTCGGTGTCTCCGAAGAGTTTAGCCTTGACGGGGCCAGTCGTAGTATCTACGGTGTTAGCAAGTTGATGGCGGACGTGGTATGCCAGGAATACGCGGACGCCTTCGACATCCCTGTCATTGTTAACCGCCTCGGCGTGATCTCTGGAGCGGGACAGTTTGGCAAGGTCGATCAAGGATGGGTCGTGTGGTGGGCGGTTGCCTGCTGGTTTGGCCTGCCTTTGAAATATATCGGGTGGTGCGGCAAGCAGGTACGAGATATTTTGTTCGTGGAGGATGTGTGCCGGCTGGTGGACCTGGAGATCAGGCAGATTGGCCGCTTGCGCAGCGGTGTGTTTAACGCCGGTGGTGGCGTTGGGAACTCAATTTCCCTTATTGAGGCCACGCAGTTCCTTGAGAAAAGATTAGGCCGTGCAATGTCAATCTCGCAAGAGAAGACTCCACGCAAGGCAGATACCGTGATCTACATCACGGACAATCGGAAGGTTGAACGCGTAGTCGGTTGGAGACCACAAGTAAGTCTTGCCGAAGGGTTGGATTCCATCCTCGCCTGGATCCGGGAGAACGAGGCGGAGTTGAGCGCGAGATATCGCTCAGCGGGCTAGAGCGGCGAGCCGGTCTTTCTATGAAAGCAAAAGCCATCCCGCATGTGAGCGTACTAATCGACACGTACAACCACGAGTGCTTCATCGAGCGTGCCATCACCAGCGTCCTTGAACAGGACATGCCGATGGACGGCGTTGAAATCCTCGTCGTGGACGATGGGTCGACCGACCATACGGCGGAAATCGTCCGCCGGTTTGAGCCGCGCGTGCGTTTGCTGAAAAAACCGAATGGCGGCCAGGCTTCCGCATTTAACGCTGGGATTCCGGAGTGCCAGGGGGAAATTGTTGCCTTCCTCGATGGCGATGATTGGTGGGCGCCGCAAAAGCTCCGTCGGGTGGTGGAAGCGATGGAGCAAGATCCGGAGGCCGGAATCATAGGGAACGGAATCACGGAAGTCCTCGAAAACGGAGACGAACATTCGGAAGTGTTGCACGAAACACCTCGATTCCGCATCGATTCTCTTCAAGGCGCGCGGATTTTTCGGCGCCGCAAAAGCCAGCTTGGCACGAGCCGCATGACCGTAAGAACGGAAATCTTGCGCAAGATTCTCCCGGTGCCCGAATCGATCGTTATCGAGGCAGACGAATATATTTTTACGCTGGCCGCCGCGTTCTCCGTGGTTTCGATTTTAGGAGAGCCATTGACATTTTATCGCATCCACGCCGGGAATCTGTTTCAGCTATCTGAATTCAACGAGGAATCTGTCTTGCGCAAGCAGAAAAGCATAGAAATTCTGGCGCAAGCAATATCCGAACGACTATCCAAGTTCGGATTGGCGAAAAATGCGATAAAGGCCGTAGTCGAAGCCGTGCAGTTGGAAGCCGATCTCTTGCGCCTCCAGGCGAAGGGCGGATTTCCATGGGAAACGGTTCGCGCAGAGTGGAAATTTTATCGGATTGTCCACGAAGATGGATCCGTATCTCATATGATTTTCAAGTTGGCAAGCCTCGCCCCGGCGCTCTTTTGTCCGCCGCGCCTGTACTACAACGTCCGCAGAAAATTCGCGGCGAATAGGTTTTATCTCAGGGCAAGGAGGATTTTTTTTCCAGTTCCCGAGCCCCAGCATATGAGCCGGTCTCGGAGGGAAGCCTCATGAGTCTTGCCACTGAGTACGACAAGTGGCACGCTAAGGTCTTCGAATCCGACCCCGAGCACGCCGACGAATCAAGCCCGTGGTACCAAATCGTCCTTCAATTCCTGCCTCCGGTCCAGGGGAAGCGGATCCTCGAAATTGCGTGCGGCCGGGGTGGCTTTTCGCGGCTTCTTGGGTCGAGAGATGCTTCGGTTTGCGGCGCGGATTTTTCGGCCTCGGCTGTCGCCATCGCAAAGGAAAAACTGCTCGGTCACCCGACGCTCGCTGACCGTGTCACCTACGTGCAAGCCGACGCGCAGAACATGCCCTTTGAAGAAAATTCTTTTGACATTGTCGTCTCTTGCGAAACGATCGAGCACGTTCCGGACCCGCGCGCGGCCGTGCGCGAAATGTACCGTGTCTGCAACCCGGGCGGAATGCTCTACCTCACCACGCCGAACTATCTGAACTTCATGGGACTTTACCTGATTTATGCCGCCCTCCGGCACCCCGGACTGAAATCGTCCCAGCCGCTTGACGAACGGTTCTTTTTCCCACAGATCCGCCATTTCGTAACCGGGGCCGGATGGAAAATTATTCGCACGGATGGAACAGTTCATCAATTCCCATTCATTCCCGGCCGCGATCCGGTTCAATTTCCGAAGCTCGAATCGAACCGTTCAATTCGCCGGTTTCTCAGTCCTTTCGCGTATCACTACTTCGTCATGGCGCGAAAGGGAAGGGCTGGGTAGATGAGGATAGCGATTGCCACCCTGTCTTCGGGCCAGCCGGAAGGCGGAGTTGCAAATGTCGTGCACAACACCGCCCAGGCATTGCGCGGCCGCGGACACGACGTGACCTGCCTGTTTAGTGAAGATGTCCTTCCATCCCCTGCGGGGATTCCGCGTTTCCATGCCGCCTATTTTTCGTACCGGCTGGCGAAACTTCTGAGCCGGCGAAAAGGCGAGTTCGATATCGTCCAAATTCATGCGCCCATAGGATTTATGTATGGTTTCTGGCGAAGATTCAGGCCGGGAGCCGGATTGCCGCCTTACGTGATGTTCCTTCACGGGATCGAAGAGCGGCGCATTCACGCGATGGGGCGCGAGGCGAAAAAAGGGCGCGCCTGGTATTTCCGCTGGAAGAACCGAATGTGGGAAAAGATTTATCACCTGCCGCTTTACCGCTGGTCGATTCAAACGGCGGACCAGGCCGTGGTCATCAATTGGGAAACCTGGACGATGCTCCAACTGAAATACGATCGCGAAATCGGCAAGGTTTGGTACGTTCCAAATGCCGTCGAAAGCCATTTCTTCATCCAAAGGGAATTCACCGCGGGAGACGCGCCGCGGCTTCTATTCGTGGGAACTTGGCTGGATCACAAGGGCGTCTACTATCTGCGCGACGGCTTTGACGAACTCGCAAAACGCATTCCCCAGGTGCGCCTTACCATTGCCGGCTGTTCCGCCGGCGCGGAAACGGTAAGACAATTTTTCCCGGCATCCGTCCGAGAAAAGCTGGAAATCCTTCCGTTCGTTCCCCGGAAAGAAATGCCTTCCCTGTACGCACGGTATGACATTTTCGTATTTCCTTCCTTATTCGAAGGAATGCCCATCGTGTTATTGGAGGCCATGGCCACGGGAATGCCGGTGGTGACCACCGAAACGTGCGGCATGAAGGACGTTGTCGAGAACGAATACAATGGGCTGCTCGTGAAGCCCGGCGACACGGCGGAATTTGTCGCCGCGATCCAGAGGATGATCCATTGCGCTGAACTGCGCGCCCGCCTTGGAAGCGCTGCGCAAGAAACGATGAAACGACATACGTGGGAGCGGGTGGCTGCGCAATTGGAAGTAGTTTTTCAACATGCAGCTCAACCCAAGCGCGACGATTAGCAAATCAGTCGAGCCGTTCCACGGCAACGAGGGAATGAATTTCTTCAGTTCTTCAGCAACGCGGTCGTCGTTGTCTCGATGGGATGCTACAATTGCGCGCGGATATTACGTTAAATCACTGTTTTAGATGTCCAGGGGATGTGGATGGAATTGCCAAAGGCGAATGGACAACGGCGTTGTTCCTAGTGGAAAGAAGGAGAAGTCCCCAAGAATGAGAGCGCGATTTCTTTTCATGTTCTTTGGGACTTGGCTGATTTATCTGGCCTTCCTGCCGCCCGGAATTTATTCCATTGACGGATATTCCATGCTCGCCGTTGCGGATTCGATTGTCGCCCGCCACAACGTGGCCGTACCGGCTGGATTGGGCATACCCGGCAAGGGCGGCCTCATCTATTCGTCCTGGTATCCACTACAATCGTTTCTTGCCGTTCCCGTCGTGGCCGTCGCGCTCAAAGCGTCAAGCGTGCTCCACGTCCCGGTGCATTATGCTGAATCGATAAGCGTCCCTGTTCTGCCCGCCTTGTACACCGCGCTGACCGTTCCACTTGTATACCTGCTTGCGTTATCGCTCGGCAGCGCTGACACGGGCGCGTGGGTGGCGGCTTTCACCTATGGGTTCGGCACAATGGCGCTGGCCTATACGCGGGATTTTTATGCCGATCCGCTGCTGGCGGTACTCATAGCGGCTGCTCTCCTGCTCACGTTCGAGCAGGGGCCATGGTGGATGATCGTGTCCGTAACGGCCCTGGCTGTCCTCGCCAAGCCTACCGGCATTATCTTGGGGCCCATTCTTTCCGCTTACTTGCTATGGAAAACGCGGCGGTTCTGGCTGAGCACACTTCCGGGGATTGGAAGCGTCGCCGGCCTCGCGATGTATTTTCTCTACAATTCTTACCGCTTCGGAAATTTTCGCACGTTCGGGCCGCCGTGGGATTTTTCTTTCAAATTCGTCCCGCAAGGTGTGGCGGAAATGCTTATCAGCCCAGGCGAAGGGCTGATTTGGTTTTGCCCATGCGTGATCTTATCCCTGGTCGCGCTCGCGCAAATCAAAACGCGGCGGCTCGAAGCGTGGACGATTGTCGCTCTGGCGGGCTCGTTTGTGCTTTTACATTCCTTTTATCCGCGACTCGGGCTTGGAGGCTGGTCGTGGGGACCGCGGCATTTGCTCCCTATCCTCCCCGGCCTCGTGGCATTGACAGGTGTGCTCAGCAATGCCTGGCGCAAAGTCCTCGTGCTGTCCGCGATTCTCGGCTTCGTCCTGACCGCGCCAAATCTGGTGTCGTTTTATACCCGCTACTTTGCGGAGGCCAATGAACAGGGAGTAACGAATGAGGAGCTCATGTGGCGCCCAAGCCGATCCCCGTTGCTGCACCAGTGGCCCGCGGCGTATCGGCAAATACAAGATGCGCGCCACACGGACGTGAGCCAGTTGTTTGCCCAACGCACGGATGTTCCAGCTTCGAAAATTTCCGATTCCCGCGCGCTGAGAATCGTCGCTGTTTGGTGGTGGGTTCTGCCGGTTGTGCATATCTCACGAATTTGGGGAGCACTCGTGTCCGCCGTTTTCATGTTGTACGGGATTTGGCTTTTAACCTTGGCGAGATTCCGAAGTATTTTGACGCAAGGCAAATCCGTGGACGCTACTATTTGAATCTTGAGATCGAAAATGCCTTGACGGACTGAGGTCGAGGAGATGTCTCGCGGATCTATCCAATTCACTTGCTCGCTTTCTCAGTTAACTTTGCCGCAGGGGATCGGCTACAACGCGCTAATTTTCTATTCTGTACCAACGCCAAACAGCGCGGCGGAGATGGAAAGTTTTTCATAAACGATACGAGCGAAAATGCTTCGGCAAGTAATGCCCTCGTGGCTGTGGAATCTCTTAAAGCAACTCCAGCGAATGCTGGTGTCCGTCCAGCAGAAATGCTTGGCGCTGGCCAGCCGCAGATTCGCGCGGAGGAATCCCGTTGCCTTTCAGCGTTCGCTTGAGCAGGCCGGGTATCAAGTCGCCCGCGACGAAGATTACTATTCCCCCTTGCCCTCGGTTGCGCGCCTTAAAGCGAATGTTGCGCGGTGGAATCGGCCCAGCGCGCTCCACGGTATAGAGGACGACCTGGAGGCAATGAATTCAGCGCTCGCGGAATTACTCGCAAACTACTTGGATGAATTTCTAACCTGCCCAACTTACGCGAAAGTCCGGCAAATGGGTTTTGGGCCGCGCTATACTGCCGTGGACGCGCTGACGCTGTACATGATGATCCGGCACCTCAAATCGCAGCGATCTATTGAGGTCGGTTCGGGCGTATCGACCTTTTATTGCAGCCTGGCGGCAGTGCGGAATGCGAGCGAGGGGCATCCACTCCAAATCACCTGTATCGAACCGTATCCCTTTGAAAAATTGTCCACCATTCCAGGCATCCGGGTGTTGCCCCAGAAAGTGGAAGATGTCGATGTCTCGCTCTTCCGGCAATTGCAGGAAAATGATGTTCTGTTCATTGATTCAAGCCGTATCCTGCGCGTCGACGGGGATGTGCCGTTTCTATATCTGGAAGTGCTACCCGTTCTGAACGTCGGCGTCGTGACGCACTTTCACGACATCCTGTACCCTTACAATTTCCCCTACTCGCCGGAACTTTGGATTTTTGGACAGGAATGGCCCATGTTTTGGAATGAGCCGATGGTGTTGCAGGCATTTCTGGCGTTTAATAAGAATTTTAAAATCTCCCTGTCCATTCCCTTGATTCGTTATTTTGATGAGGCGTTCCTTAAGCAGAGCATTCCCATTTATGAGTCCGTCGCGCAAAACCCGAATACCTTTAGCTCGATCTGGTTGAGACGAATATCGTGAGTAAAGACGGTCTGGTAGAGTTCGTGTGAGGGAAAAGGAGTCCGGCGAACGTAGGGAGGCCCGGCGAACGTGGATACAACTGATTTGATGCGGCAGGATTGGGACGAGCGGGCGCGCAAGGATGCGTTCCATTACATCGCGTCTTGGCGTGAGGATTGGACTCCCGAATCGTTTTTCCAGTCCGGCGAGGAAGATTACCAGCGGCTCGTGGCGCCTGTTTTCGATCGATGGCAATGGGAGCCGAAAGGGAAGGCCATGCTGGAATTAGGTTGCGGAGCGGGGCGCATGACGCGAAGTTTCGCGCAGCGGTTTTCACGCGCCTACGCATTCGATATTTCAACGGAAATGCTGGGCCACGCCAAAGCCCTTTTCCCGAAAGCCTCCAACGTCGATTGGATTTTAGGGAATGGAATTGATCTGTCGGGACTTGGCGATGAAACGGTGGATTTCGCATTCAGCTATATCGTGCTCCAACATATGCCCGAGCCTGAGTTTGCGATTCGCTACATTCGCGAAATGCTTCGTGTGCTGAAGCCCGGCGGGATGTTCCTTTTTCAATTCAACTCCGTTCCCAAAATGACGATGAACTGGAAGGGTCGCCTGGCATGGAGAATCGTCGATTTCCCCTGGGCGCTTGGATTTCGGCAAGCCAGCCGTGGAGTCGCTTCCTTATTGGGACTCCCTCCCGACATTGCGGGGAAAAGCTGGCGGGGCGCCTCGCTTGACGCCAAGTTGGTGCGCAAAACCATTGAGACCGCGGGCGCAGAGGTGAAAGAGATGACCGGGGAAGACACCCCGATGGCGTGGTGTTGCGGGCTGAAATCGAGGACAAACGCTCAGTGATTACCCTCGGATTTAATTATTCACAGATGCACGATTCTTCCGCATGCATTGCCCGGGACGGTGAACTCCTTTTTGCCGTGGCGGAAGAGCGCATCAGCCGGATCAAACATGATGCGGGCTTTCCGCACAACGCCATTCGCGCTTGCCTCAATTTTGCCGGCGTGCGGCCCGATCAGCTCGACGCAGTCTGCGCGGGCTGGCCGGCGCCCCATCGAATGTTAGTGAGCGATCTGAAAAGTTTTGCCAAAGGTCAATTTCCCCTCAACTTTGAAAATCTACTGAATGTGACGCGCTCGTACGCCAGCATGGCCCACCAGAATGGCGGATTTAAGCGGTTCACGTATCATTTCGGTCCCACCAGGGCGCAAATGCGGTTTGTGGACCACCATCTGGCCCACGCTATCAGCGCGTACTCTTACGGTGGTTTCGACAAGGCTGCCGTCATCGTGATGGACGGGCGCGGGGCCTGGGAGGCGAGTTCCATCTGGTACGGCCACGACGGCAGGCTCGATCCTGTGCTCACGATTCCGTGGCCGAATTCGCTGGGCCTTTTTTACGCACAGTTCACGCAATACCTCGGATTCGTTCCCAATAGCGATGAATGGAAGGTCATGGGCCTTGCCCCCTACGGAATTCCCGGCGTAAATCTTGGCGATTTCATCTCGCTAAATCACGAGACGTATCGCGTCAATGCGCCGCTTCTTTTTGAGCGCAACAACGGCACTTCGGCCATCGCCAAGCGGCTTGGCCCCGAGCGGACGCCCGAAAGCGAAATCGACGACAGCTTCAAGAACATTGCCTTTGCCGTGCAGGACGCCTGCGAGGGCGCCATGCTGGCGCTCGTGAAGCTGGCGACAGAGAAGACCGGCTGCCGCGAAGTGTGTCTCGCCGGAGGCGTGGCGCTCAACTCGAAAGCGAATGGAAAAATTCAAGCGTCGGGCGTGGTCGACCATATTTTTGTTCAGCCCGCGGCGTCGGACGATGGGGTGGCCCTCGGCGCCGTGTTTGCGCCTTACCTCGACAACGGCGGGAGGCTGCCCATGAAGCCGCTTCGCCACGTCTATCTCGGTCCCGAATTTTCCGACGAAGAAATTGAAAAGGCGCTGCGCACGTACAAACTCCGCGCGGCGAAGCTGGATGATATCGCCGCAACCACCGCCGAGCTTCTCGCCAACGGAAAAATCATCGGGTGGTTCCAGGGACGAATGGAGTTTGGCCCGCGCGCGCTCGGACATCGCTCGATCCTGGCCGATCCGCGCGATCCGGAAATGAACGCCAAAGTGAATAACGCGGTCAAATTCCGCGAATGGTGGCGCCCGTTCGCGCCCTCCATGCTGAAAGAAGTGGCGGGAGAATATCTCGAGCATGCTTGCGATTCTCCGTTCATGATTCTCACGAACCCGGTGCGTCCTGAAAAGCGCGATGTCATTCCGTCGGTCACTCATGTCGACGGAAGCGCGCGCCCGCAAACGGTGGAAAAAGAGATCAGCCCGCTGTACTGGAATCTCATCAACGAATTCGGCAAGCACACGGGCGTGTCCGTCCTCATGAACACTTCCTTCAATCTGCGCGGCGAAGCGATCGTGAACACGCCCACCGACGCCATTCGGACGTTCTTCAGTTCCGGCATGGACGCCCTCGTCATCGGTTCCTATCTGGTGGAAAAGTGAGCCTTGAAAAGGCGGTCTTGCTGCTCGGGCGGCGGGACGAGCCCACCGACGGCGTGGCGGATTATTGCGAAAAACTGCGCGAGGCCGGCGTCCAGTGTGGACTTTCCTTCGAGATCGTGCCGGTTCACTGGGCTGAAAAAGGATGGCGCGATGCCCTCGCCGAGATGCGCAAAGCAGCCGCGGCCTGGCGCGATCGCTGGGTCTTCCTTCAATACACGACGCTGGCGTGGTCGTCCCGCGGATTTCCTCTGCGTGCCCCTCATGTTCTCGATGTCCTGCGGCAATGCGGCGCTCGCCCCGGCGTCGTTTTTCACGACTTCATGCCGGCGCGTGGTTCGGGCATCGTGGGCCGTGCCCGCGCATATTCTCAGATGCACCTACTGCGCCGGCTTTATGCACGTTCCAATTTGGCTGTCTTCACGGTTCCCGTCGACAAAATCACGTGGCTTCTCCCACGGCATGACAAGGCAATATTCATTCCCGTCGGATCCAACTTCCCTGAACTCGGCCGCAAGATCGCAGACAATGACGGGCTGCCGTCGAGTGAGTCTACGGTTGCCGTTTTTGGATTTACCGGCGGCCCTCAAGGTGTTGAGGAAGTTTCAGACATCACTTATGCACTGAAGTGCGTCCAGTCCAAAGGTGTCCGTTTGCGCCTGATCGCGATCGGGAGAGGAACCGCCGTATTTGAAGAGGAATTACGCAAAGCGCTGGACGGATCGGGCATTGAACTCTCGATGCTCGGATTGATGCCCGCCGAAGATCTCGTGCATGCTCTCGCAAGCGCTCAGGTGATGCTGTGCGTTCGCGGACATGTGTCCAGCAGGCGTGGCAGCGCGATCGCCGGAATTGTCTGCGGCGTGCCCATCGTCGGCTATCGTGGGGCGGAGACCGGTTTCCCGATTACCGAGGCTGGCGTAAAGTTGGTCGATCTCCACGATCGCGAAGGACTGGTGCAAGCCCTTGCCCAGGTTTTGAGTGATGAAGATTTATACCGTGAGCTGCGGCGACGCAATGCGACCGCAGCGCAGCAATACTTTTGTTGGAATGCCATAGCGTCGCAATTCAAGAGCGCCATGTCCGGACGATGACTTTGTGGATTTCTGTAGCGCCGGCGTCTCGCCGGCTTTTTTGCAAAGTGTGGAAGTCGGAAAAATCGCCGGCGGGACGCCGGCGCTACAAAAGTTCCATCGCGACCTGCGTGAAATAATCCCCCGCCGCGCCTAATGCCTTGCACGAGCGGCCAAAGGCGGAGCAGTAGTCCTGAAAAGCCCGCCACTCATGCAGCGGATTTGCGAACTCGTCAAAGATCAGGATCGAACCCGGCCGCAAAATGGGGTCGAGCGTGGCCAGCGTGTAGAGTGTAGAAGAAAACAGATCCCCGTCGTTATGAATCACCAGTCTTGAGCGAGACGTAAAATCCCGCAAAAATGGGCGCAAGGTCTCGTTGAACCAACCCTTCACAAAACGGATGCGAGGGTCGGAAGTCTGAGGCACGACTCCTCCCACAGACATTGCGCCTTTCTTCGACTCTCCCGTGACGCTGACCCAATCTTCAGGAATTCCTTCAAAAGAATCGAAACCAAAGAACCGGCTATCGGGGTGGGCATTGAGACCGCTCCACTTGAAAAGCGAGTCCCCATAACGCACTCCGAACTCGAGATAGTCGATTGCTTCTCCAGCCAGCACTTTCGCCTGCATGTCGGCATAGAGTTCAAATCTGTGTTTAAAGTACGGAATCGGTTGATTGGCTTTCAGCCACTGATGCAATTGCGTGTTGCCGCCCAAAGCGTTTAGAAACTCTCCCTGGTTCCTGAACATCGCCCAGGCAAGCCGCTTTCTACGCGACTCGCTCATGAGCAGCAAAAGCTTCTTCATCATTCCTCCGTGTCGTCTGCAAAGAGAGCGCCCATCGTTCCGGCCACGCGCCGATATTCGCAAAAGCCGCGTCCGCTGAGATTCAAAGGCAGAGTTTCAATTGACCGGCGACTTCAGTTCTATGCCGATTGTTTCGTTGGCATCATGTCTCGCTCCACAAGCTGCCCGAACAACTCAACTTGCGCGGGAGAAAGTTCAGGTTCCAGAACCGCTTTCACATTCCTGCTCACTCGCGAAGCGTCCTTGGATGAAAACAGCACGAGTCCATTCGGATCCGCTTGAACCGAATAGTTTAGCATCAGCGCGGAGATTGTTTCGTCCTTGGAGCAATCCACGGCGAGTTCTGCAGACCAGTTTCCCGCGATATCGCCATGCGCTTTGAGGAAAGTTGAAACCGAATGATAACTCGCGCTGAGCGATCCAAATGTGATCGTGAGCCGATCTGGCCCGCCTCGGGGAAGTCGTTCCACATTCCGATGGAGCACGCTGTTCTCAAATTGCACGATCGTGCAAAGTTCCGGCTGGCATTCCAAGGCCCGCAAGACACTTTCAATTCCCGTTGCCAATCCAAAATAGCGAATTTTTCCGGCTCTGACAGCATCCGTCAGGAATGCCACCAACTCATCGGGGGAATTTTCGGAGACTGTATATTCATGCAGCAGGAAAAAATCGATATAATCGGTGCCCAGCTCGCGAAGACTCGTTTCGAGACTGGTCTGCGCGTCTTTCACGCTGAAGGCGCCGCTCTTGACGAGGCCTTGCGCCCGGCGCCGCAGGAAACCGCGCGCGGCGGGCACGAACTGCGCGAGCCGACGCCCCGCTTGCATGGCAAATCCCAGCGCACTCGTGCGCCGTGGCGGTTCGATGCCGAACTTCGTCGTAATCGTGACCTCCGCGCGGCGGGATTTCACGAAGGTTCCCAGCAACCCCTCGGCTTCTCCGTATCCGTAGTAGCGCGCAGCGTCAAAGTGACGCACTCCCGCATCGAACGCCGTCCCAAGCAGATGAAGCGCTTTCTTCTCGCCAACGCTAGCAAGGCGGCTGCAGCCAAATCCTACGACGGGTATTTGGATGTCTATGCCCGGTACAGCAATCGCTCTCATCCCTTTCCCCTTTGCGCTGGCAGTCTGTCTCGTGCCGCGGGCAGTATACACTGGCCACAATTGCCTTCGATAAGGTCCACCATTCGTGCCGATTCCTATCCATGCGCCGGCTCTGTGCGCTTGCCGGGACAATCCATCCAGGTAACGTTGGAACTCTTGACTCGTTCAGGATAAAGTTACGATGCTCAAGTGGCACAGGCTTCAGCCTGTGGGTTTTGGTCCTTGCTTGGACTAACCCCCACAGGCTGAAGCCTGTGCCACTTAAGCCTTGCGCGTAACGAAGTTCAGATCATTTGGAATGCCTGCGCCAACGGGCTAAGGTTGTGAGGAACGAATGGGAGTCAAGGAGCTGCGCCCCGGGATGAATTTGGAATCAGTGGAATGGCTGAGATGCATCGCCTGTGGCGCGCCCCTCCGTGCGGAATCCGCTTCTACTACTGAAAATAATGGAATCGTCACCGAAGGGAAGTTGATCTGCACGTCCTGCGGACATGTTTTTCCGATCGTGCGGTCCATTGCGAGATTTGTTCCCAGCGAGGGATACGCCCACAGTTTTGGATACCAGTGGAACTACTTCGACAAGACCCAGCTCGACAGCCACATGGGCAACGACCTGAGCCGCGAGCGCTTTTTTGCCACGACGCAATGGCCGCAAAGAATGGACGGCCAGGCGATCCTCGAGGCGGGCTGCGGCATGGGCCGCTTCACCCAGATCGCGCTCGAAACCGGCGCGGAACTATTTTCCTTTGACTTGAGCAACGCCGTGGAAGCCAATCTCCGCAATAACGGCGATTCCGGCCGCGTCCACATCGTGCAAGCCAGCATCTACGAAATTCCGTTCAGGAAAGAATCGTTCGACAAAGTATTCTGCATGGGAGTCCTGCAACACTGTCCGGACGTGCGCGCCGCATTCATGAGCCTGGTGCCCTTCCTGCGCCCTGGCGGAGAGATTGTTGTCGACGTCTATCACAAGCACACGGGACTCTTTCCCCCGCTGAAATATTGGGCGCGCCCCTTTCTCACCTGGATGGGTCCCAAAGGCGTTCACAGATTCCTCTCGCTGGTGATTCCCCCGGCGTTTTACTTGAAGAAGGCGCTCTACAAGATGCCGCTCGTGGGAAAACCGATTGGCAACCTCATTCCCATCGGCCCGGTATCGCATGCGCCAAGATTAATTTTCACGGACGAAGAACTGGTTCAGGTGAAAATCCTGAGCGCCCTCGATATGTTCTCTCCCGTGCACGACCATCCGCAGACACTTGACACTGTGCGCCAGTGGTTTTCCGACGCGGGCCTCGTGGATGTCTACATCGGAACCGGATTCAATGGGATCAATGCAAGAGGAAGAAAGCCATGAACGCGCCGGAAGACTTCGGTGCCAGAAATTGTTTGCGTTTCTCCGGATTGCGTTCCGGCACCATGTCTCGAGAAACCATCGAAGCTGCAAATGCCTCGGACTTCGCTGCCGGGCGGCGACGGCGAATTCTCATCCTGGCGTCTCACGTGATTCAGTACTCGTCTCCACTGTTTCGCCGAATGGCGCAGGATCCGCGCCTCGATCTCCAAATCGCATACTGCACGCTGCAAGGCGCGAAACCCGAGATCGACCCGGAATTCGGCGTGGAAGTTGCCTGGGACACATCCGTACTAGAGGGCTATCCGTGGGTCCAATTGCCGAATCACTCGCCAGTTCCAGGATTGGGTCGCTTCTTCGGATTGTTCAATCCCGGAGTGTGGAATCTGATTCGCAAGAGTCGCTTCGATGCCGCGATTCTCCCCGGCTATTTTTATTTCACGGCATGGATCGCCATCGCAGCGGCAAAATGGAATGGCACTCCTATACTTTTCATAACGGATTCGCACAGTCTGCGAAGCTGGAGGACGCAATCGCCCTGGAAGCTTCGATTCAAGAGGTGGCTGGTGCGGCGAATTTTTTCGCTGGCGAGCGCCCTCTTGGTTTCGTCCTCCGGAGGTGTGGAGTATTTGAAGTCCCTCGGCTTTCCGAGCAACCACATCTTCCTTGTCCCAACAGCAGTCAACAATGATTGGTGGACCGAACGAGCTGCCAAAGTAGACCGCGGTGCGGCGCGTGCCGCCTGGAACATTCCGGCCGGCGGAACTGTGGCGCTCTTCTGCGCCAAGCTTCAGCGCTGGAAGGGTCCCATGGATCTGCTCGAAGCGTTTGCCCGGGCGAATGTTCCGAATTCTTATCTCGTTCTTGTCGGTGATGGGCCTGAACGAAGCCGTCTCGAACGCCGGGCTACAGAGTCAGGCATCGCGGACCGCGTCCGTTTTCTTGGTTTTCTGAATCAGTCGCAGCTCCCGTCTGCCTATTGCGCCGCGGACTTGTTCGTCCTGCCCTCTTTGTTCGAACCCTTCGGATTGGTCGTCAACGAAGCCATGCTCTGTGGTTTGCCCGTGGCAGTCAGCGACAGCGTGGGCGCGAAATTCGATCTGGTGCGTCCGGACGAAAACGGCTATGTGTTTCCGGCCGGGGATGTCGAGGCTTTGGCCGCGATCCTTCGGCAGATTTTGCCGGATGAGGAAAAGAGGGCGCGCATGGGCTGTGCGGCGCGGCGCCGCATGGAAACGTGGTCGCCCCAGGAGTACGTAGATAGCTTCGTTCGTGCGGTTGAGTTCGTAGCAAAAGATTGAGCTTCCACTTGAATTCCGCCAGCGCGCACCATTTGTTTGAAACCTTATGAAGCCTCTCTCGGCATCCTAACGGCCCCGTTTCTCAATGTCGTCTTGTCTGTCGGCTTCACACGAATGGGCATGTACAATCGTCCTATGCGCCGACAGCAATCATCCTGTAAATGTCACTCAACAGAGGCCGGAGTCAACAATATCTACGATGCTCCTAATGTCGCGGCGTCTTCACGCATTGAACATAGAGCGAGATTGGGATCGCGGGATTCTGGTAGTCGAGAAGTTGCAGGGGCCATGTGAGAAGAAACAAAGGCAGGGCGAATTTCGCACCCTTTCGGCTCAACACGGGCTGAATGACATTCGTCAACTTCACTAAAAGGGGTGAACCAAACCCAGCACTTTTGACGATCTGGAATCCTACCGGTTCAAGGAGCGCCCGGTAGCTTTCTAGAGTGTATCCATCGCGGACGTGCCATCCCACCGATTCATCGGTACAAACTCGCCCCTTATTGCCTGGATGCTCCGAGTACGGGCAACAGAGGTGCAACACCCCTTCTTCGCGAAGCATGTCGTAAAAGTGTTGAACCACTAGTTTGTCCCTTGTAATGTGCTCCAATGTTTCCGAGCAGATGATTTGATCAAATTTCTGATTGATCTTTGGCAAATCGTAAAGATTGCAGACCTCAAACTTTAGCCGATCAGGATCAGTTCCCAGAAAAGAAAAATACTCGTTATCCTTTTTCACCTGCCCTGGCTCCATGGTCACACCCAGCACTCGATTCCCCCTCCGGTAGGCCGCGTAGGATAGCGCTCCATTGCCACACCCTGCATCCAATGTGTCAATGGCTCCTTGCCTAAAGTATCTGGAAAGGAATCGATATCGACATCGCGTGTGCAGATCAAGGCCGGGGAAAAGTATCTCCTTTCCCCAAAAGAGAATTCGATATCGCATTGGCTGCAAACTCATTCCCGGTCTTCGCCTCGTAGTACCTATATCCCTCCCGTCGCAAGTTCATACCCGCTTTTCGACACTACAACGATTCTAAGATTCTACATTGAGACCATAGATTTTTCGACTTGCTAGTTCGCTGATTTCCAGGGTATTTTTTCCTATCAGCCCCAGTCTGCCGGGATGGGAACACGATTAAATTGTCCCACAGCCGGACACTTAAATCTTCACCCTCGCGGAATGTGAGCGCATTGTGCATCATGTGAGTTTGCCCGTTGCAGTGCGCGAATCGCGCAAGCATAATCACCAGGAGGAATTGATCTCCAAAGACAGAGTATGCAGCTAACCACCAGCAGGTTCTCTTAGCGGTAATCGGCAGGTCAAGGCTGCAGTAATGGGTCTGATCATCGTGGGCGTCATTTGGGAATTGGCAAGTTGGATCGTTGCAGGTTCTGACAAGAATTTGATCATGTTCGGATTGAGTCTGGTTATTGTTGCACTCGTTATTCATATCCTAAATGATTGGCGCAGCGGCGTGCTTCTATTCTTGCTTTGGCTCCTATTTGAGGATCTCGCCCGCAAATATCTTGGCAACAGCATGACAGTATATTTTGCCAAGGACTTCCTGGTCTCAATTGCCTACCTTTCGTTCTATCTCGCAAAACGCCGGCGGGAAGTTGACATTTTCAAGTTTCCTTTTCTCGTTCCGCTCGGGATTTTTTTTGCGCTTGCATTCGTCGAGGTCTTCAATACATTCTCCCCGAACATAATGTATGGTTTGTTGGGCTTGAAACTCTATTTTTACTACGCCCCGCTGATGTTTCTCGGTTACGCGATGCTCAAGCGCCCGGAGGACTTGGATCGTTTTCTCAAGGTGAGTTTGGTTGCCGGGATCGTGATCTCAGGTTTGGGAATTGCCCAGTCCGTGCTGGGAGTGAGCTTCCTTACGCCGGAAAATAACGAAGATGAGCTCTATGCATTCTCTCACTTAACAAGATACTCTCCTGTAACCCACCAAGAGATATTTGCTCCCAGTTCCGTTTTCGTCAGCGCGGGCCGCTTCTCCTACTACTTGATCATGCTTTGGATTTTGGCGATGGGCGCACAAGGGTACCTTCTGCTCAGCCGGAAGCCGGGCGCCAAGTATGGCTTTTGGGGGATAGGAGTCGTTACCGTCGCTATCATGATTACTGGGACTCGCACCCCATTCGTTTTCGTGATTGGCAGCGCCTTTGTGATGACTGCCGCTTTTCTCTGGGGCGC
This sequence comes from uncultured Acidobacteriota bacterium, assembly GCA_963832265.1. GTDB lineage: Bacteria > Acidobacteriota > Terriglobia > Acidiferrales > UBA7541 > Palsa-360. The sequence continues at coordinate 81,440 of CAWHTN010000008.1, read as the reverse complement.
CCCCTGGCGGTGGGGGCAGGGCCATCGCATGGTGAAGGCGCTTCGCCGGGGCTTCCTGATCGGCGGACTTGGCTTGATCCTCATGGTCGAAGTGTTTCCCACGGTCATCGGCGGGAATTGGGCTTTCTTTACCGAAACGCTCTCGTTGAATGGCGAAGGTTCCGAGCTCCTCAACCGAACCTGGGATTACCCCGTGCAAAATCTTATGGGCGCCATCCAAGAGGGAGAATTGCTCACCGGACACGGCACAGGCTTATCCTCCTTGGGAATGCAATATGTTTCCAGTTTCTTGAACCAGCCCCCGCCGGCGTTTAACGTGGAAAGCGGTTACGGGTCCCTCATCGTGGAAATGGGCATTTTTGGTCTTATTCTGTGGTTTGTTTGGGTTTCGGTGTTGCTCTGGCAGGGTTGGAAGATGGTTCGAAATCTTCGCGAAACCGTATATTTTCCGTTGGCTTTTGCAATTTGGTGGTATGCGGTGGTGGATCTCGTCCTGCTCATGTACTTCGGAATGCAGGTCTATCAGAATTTTGTGAATAACGCATACTTCTGGCTGCTTATCGGGGTGTTGTATCGCCTGCCTAAACTCTCACAAATGCCACAGCCCGTCCCCATTCCCAGACACCTGCGCGAAGTGCCACGCTGGCGACTCGCGCTGGTTGGAAAATAGACTTCGTGTGCGGCATTGCAGGGATTGCAACGACTCATTCTGACGAGTCGTTGCGCCCGGCCGCGGACCGCATGGCCGCCTCCATGAAGCACCGCGGTCCTGACAGCCAGGGTGTCCAGGAATTCGCAGCGTGTCTCCTGGTTAACGCCCGCCTCTCCATCATCGACTTGAGCGATCGTGGGCGCATGCCCATGTCCAGCCCGGATGGCCAGACCTGGATCACCTACAACGGCGAAACCTATAACGCCGGAGAATTGCGCGCCGAACTCGAAGGGCGCGGCCATTCCTTCCGCACTACCTCAGACACGGAAGTTGTCCTTCATCTCTATCTGGAGTATGGCGAGCGTTTCGTCGAAAAACTTCGCGGCATGTTTGCCTTCGCAATTTGGGACAAGCGCGAAGGCAAACTGGTTCTCGGGCGCGACCGCTTGGGCATCAAGCCTCTTTACTTGCACGAGTCCGCCGGCCAGCTTGTATTTGCCTCCGAACTCAAAGCGCTGCTTGCCTCCGGCCTCGTGCCGCGCAAGCTCGACCCTGCGGGTCTGCGCGCGTTCCTCCAACTCGGGCATATCCCTCCGCCGTGGTCCGCCATTCGCGGAGTAACTCCGCTCGCGCCCGGCCACATTGGAGTCTGGAAGGACGGCAAGTGGCGCACGGAGCCGTACTGGTCGCTTTCCCCCCGCTCTTCGCAGCCGTTCTCGAAGGATCACCTCGCCGCGGACCTTTCGAACGTTCTGCTTGACGCGATGAGAAATCATCTTGTCTCGGACGTTCCCGTGCTGATTTTTCTGAGCGGCGGCACGGATTCGGCGTGCCTCGGCGCGCTAGCGCGTGCCGCCGGAGCGCAAAATCTCTCGGCGATGACGGTCGGATTCGGCGAGGCCGAATTCGACGAAAGCAAGTTGACGCGCCGCACGGCGGAAGCGCTGGGCATTCCGCTTGATGTCGTGACCCTAGAGGCAAGCCGGGTGGAAGCCGACCTTGACCACGCCGTCTGGGCTCTCGACGAGCCTTCCGTGGACGGATTGAACTCCTACTGGATTTCGAAACTTGGCGCGGAAGCCGGATTCAAAGTCGCGCTATCCGGCCAAGGGGGAGATGAGTTGTTCGGGGGGTACGATTCGCTCGCCTGGTTCGAACGGTTCAACACGGTTGCGCGGTGGGCCAAGCCGTTCCCCTCAGTCCCGTTCGGCCGCCTGCTCGACCAGAACGCATTTCCGTTTCGCTGGAGAAAACTTTCCTACTTGATTGGCGCCGACGACCCGTTCGTGGCCGCACAGCTTGCCGTGAAGGTGCTTTTCCTGGACCGGGATGTCGGCGAGTTAATTTCCCCCTCCTTCGCCCGCAATGGCCATCACACGGAAGCGACGGATCATCTGACGTACTGGTCCAAGCAAGTCGAAAAAGAAGATCTCCGCGAGCGCCTCGCCTTCATGGACATTCACACGCATCTGGAGCCGCGCCTGCTGCGCGACCTGGACGCCATGAGCATGGCTCACAGCATCGAAGTCCGGCCGGTGTTTCTCGATCATCGCGTGGTGGAGTTTCTGCTTCCCTTGCCGTCGAGTATTCGCATGCAGCAGAAGCGGCTACTGCTCGATGCCGCGAAGATTTTCCTACCTCCCGCTCTTCTGGCGGATTTGTCGGCACGGAGGAAACGCACGTTCACGTTTCCATTTCAGCGCTGGCTGTCGAATGACTTGCGCAACGTGTTGAAGGAAGCGTTTGCGCCGGACCGGCTCCGCCAGACCGGCATCCTCCAGCCAGAAGCGGTGAATCGGCTGTGGGATCACTACGAGCGGTCGGAGGGCGCCGTGGGATGGTCGCGCGTCTGGAATCTTTTTGTTCTCCAGCGCTGGTGCGAACTCATGCAGGTTAGCCCATAGGGAGCGCTGCCAACGAATGCCACCCGTCCGGATTGCGATAGTTTCTCCCTTCATCGATAAACGCCACGGAACCGAGCGGCGCATCGCCGAATGGATCACGCGGCTGCCCCAGGAATACGAAATTCATATCTATAGCCAGCGCGTCGAAGACGTGGACCTCTCCCGCATGCGATGGCACCGGATTCCCCGGATCCCCGGGCCTCACCTTTTGAATTTTCTTTGGTGGCTCGCCGCCAATCACTTGTGGCGCTGGTGGGATGCGCGCGTGCGCGGGCTTTGGCCCGACCTGGTTTACACGGCGGGAACGAATTGCTGGGACGCGGATCTGATTTCCATTCACATCGTGTTCGCCGAATTTGTCCGCATGTCGGCGCATGAATTGCGGTTCCGGAACAGTCCCTTTCGTTTCTGGCCCCGGCTCATTCACCGGTGGCTTTACTATCGGCTGATTATTTTTCTCGAACGCCGCATGTATACGAATTCGAAGACCGGTTTGATTCTGATCGCGAAAAAAACAGCGGACGATTTGAAGCGTCATTACGGCGTCGAAGGACCATTGCCGATCGTTTATATCGGCCTCGATCACAAGATTTTCAACCGTGCTCTAAGGCTTCGCAACCGGCCCGAGGTTCGCAGGGAACTCGGCATCGGAGAAGATACTTTTGCTCTTGTGCTCGTTGGCAACGATTGGAAAAAGAAAGGCCTGGTCGCCTTGATCGAAGCGCTCGCGCAACAGAAGGATTTGTCGCTGGTCCTCGTCGTTGCGGGCAAGGACGATTCGGCACCATACCAAGCGAGGATTCGAGAGCTCGGACTCGAAGGAAAAGTGAAGTTCTGCCCGTCTCGCGCGGACGTTCAGTGGTATTACAGCGCCGCGGACGTGTACGTTGGCCCATCACTCGAAGACACGTTTGCGCAGCCTCCCGCCGAAGCCATGGCCTGCGGCTTGCCCGTGATCACCACCGCGACCAACGGAACAGCCGAAATTATGACCGATGGCGTGGATGGATTGATTTTGCAGGACCCAAACGACGTGGCAGGCCTCGCCGAACGCATCCGATGGCTCTATGAGCATCCCGAACAGAGAGAGCGCATCGCTGCGAAAGCCGCAGTGACCGCCGACGAATATACGTGGGACCGCAACGGTGTCGAGATGCGCGCTATTTTTGCAACCGCGCTGGATCGGCGGAGTGGCAAAAGAAGCTCTTCGCCCATACAAGAAAACGTAAAATAGAAACCAACCTCTAGCTCAAAGCATCAAGAATTCTTCCGGAGCCGCAAGGCGCACGGCACAGTCTTGCGCCCGGCTGGATGCGCTGATAGACTCCGCCAATCTGAGAAAAATGGTGCACTGGAGAGGACTCCCCCCACTCAACTTTTTGTGATCGAAACTGGCTGTTCTCGCTTGATGGCGGTCCTGGGAATTTCCAGGAGACCGGAAGGGAGGGCATCGACAATGCAGCGACTCGGAAGACTAGGCGCGTCCATGATTGTGGTTCTCTGCATGGCAACGCTCGCTTATGGGGCAGACGTGACGGGTACGGTCAAGGGCCCCGATGGCGTGGCGTTCGAGGGAGCGTTTGTCCAAGCGAGAAACACAAATACCAAGATTACGGTCAGCGTCTTGTCCCGCAGAGGAGGGCAGTACCGGATACCGAACCTGCCTGCCGGTGAGTATGAACTGCGAATCCGCGCCGTGGGCTACCAGGCCCAGCCACGTACTGGCGTCAACCTGACGCCCGATCAATCCGTCTCGTTCGAATTTGTCCTCCAGAAGGGGAATGTGCATTGGACCGACCTATCGCTCTATCAAGCCGATCAGTTGTTGCCTGCGGGAAAAGGCAAGGGAGCTCTGTTTACGCCGCAACCCGGACAGCCAACGGCTACCTGCGCTGCCTGCCACGGGATTCAGACTCGGATCGCTTCCACGGTTCGCGACGAAGCCGGCTGGCGAGATCGGGTCGAATACATGCGGACCACCATGCGGGTGAGAATCAATGATCAGGAAGCCGCGGATATAGCGTCGTATCTGAATCGAGTATTTGGAGAGGACTCGATCCTCCCGAAATCGCCGTCGGATGTGCCCGGGTACGACAAGGTGGTGCAGTCGTTCGGCGATGACGCCATGAATATCGTCTACGTCGAGTACGAAGTGGGAGGGAAGTTTCCTTGGAGTGCGGTTCCCGACAAAAAAGGAAACGTTTGGATACCCTATAACGGACCCGTGAACAAAATAGCGAGACTGGACCCAAAGACGGGCAAGCTGGACGACTTCCCCGTATCCAGTCCCGATGTTCTCCGAATTCATTCGGCGGTTCCTGCGCCGGATGGCACGGTGTGGTTTTCCGAGCAATTCAAAAATAAAATTGGGAGGCTGGATCCCCGGACGAAACAGGTTTCTGAATACGAGTCTCCCTCGGTGGGAACCACGCAGACGATTCGCGTCGATTCAAAAGGAATGATATGGAGCACGGGAAATCCTCTCAATCGATTTGACCCCGAAACAAATAAATTCACCGCGTTCTATGCGGACGACGGCTCTTTTTATGGGATAACGATCGATAAGGACGATAACGTCTGGGCCGGTGGGCTCCGCGATGATGGGAAACTTTACAGGGTGAATAGTAAGGGAGAGCAAAAAAGCTGGGCACCGCCGACCAAGGGCGAGCCGCGACGAATTCAAGTTGCCTCCGACGGCAGCGTATGGTTTGGGGAGTATTTTTCAGGGAAAGTCGCCCACTTCGATCCCAAGACCGAAACGTTTAAGGAATACCAGTTGCCCAGCGCGCGGCCAAGCCCGTATGCCCTTGGCATCGACAGGGACGGCAAGATTTGGTACGCGTCGTATTACATGGATGAGCTGGGATGCCTCGACCCAAAAACCGGAAAAGTGATCGAATACCCTTACCCGCATTCGGAAAATACGCTCCGCGAATTCTTCCCGGATGACCAGGGACGCTTGTGGTACGGTAGCCCCTCAAACGACAGGGTCGGATACTTTTATCTGGCGGATCAATGATGGCGCGCAATCGGATTCGCGGCATGTGTCCGGTAACAGAAACGGAATCGAGTTCGACAAGGAGAACCAGCGGCATGAGAGATGTTTGGGTATTGGTTTTGTGTGTTGCCACCTGTATGCCGCTGCCTCTTTTAGCTCAGGAGAAGAGCCAAACAAGCGCAGGCAATGCTGCGTTGGAAAAAGGACTCTTTGCGCTCGAGCTGAAATGGATGAAGGCCGAATTTGATAAGAAAATGACCGGCCCCGATAGCATGGGAGAACTGTGGACAGATGACTTCTTCGACGTGCTGCCCGGTGGGCGCGTGGTGAATAAGCAGGAAATGATGGACCTGATGGCCAAGACCGATCGCCAGCCAGGTACCGGCGCCTTCCCGGATCACTTCAAATTGATGGCCGTTTACGGAAATGTTGCATTGGCAACTGATCACACGATGATTAAGGGAGTAGATGCGAACGGCAAAATCGTCGTCGTTCGGGAAATGGGAGTGCTCCGCATGTTTGTAAAGGAGAAGGGCAAATGGAGAGTGGCTGGGGCAGTATTGGTGCCGATCGTCTCCCAATAGTGTAACCAGCGGGCTTGGCGCGCTCTAGCTTCTGCAAGAAGTTGCAGGTCTTCCGTCAGAATTGAGGGGGAAACGTATGAAGCGAAATATTTATGTCGGGGCAACATTTCTGGCGCTCTTGATCGCACTCGGAGTGGGAATCACCGTGCTTCAGAAGCGGGCAGCGGTCGAAGCCGCAACGGTACAGGCGCCGATGTTTGAAGTCGACCCATTATGGCCAAAGCCATTGCCGAACCATTGGCTCATGGGAATGACCATCGGCGTTTCCGTCGATGCGCAGGACAACGTCTGGATCATTCATCGCCAGGGCTCGCTTGAACCCGGCGAGCTCCACGCCACGTCGAATCCGCCTGTCGCCATGTGTTGCGCTCCGGCGCCGCCTGTCTTGGAGTTTGATCAGGACGGCAACCTGCTCCGCCACTGGGGCGGAAAAGGAAACGGCTACGATTGGCCCGATTCGAACCATGGGATTACGATCGATTACAAGGGCAACGTCTGGATCGGCGGCAACGGTCGGGGGCCCGCTGCCCGCCCCGCGGCGGGCGGCGCGCCTGATGAATCTGCTGCGTCCGCAACTAATTCCTACCTCGACAATCAGGTTTTGAAATTTACGCAGGACGGCCAGTTCCTGATGCAGATCGGCAAGCCTGCCCACAGCAAGGGCAGCAACGACGTTGAGAACCTGAGGCTGCCGGCGAAGACCTTTATCGACAAACAGACCAACGAGGTCTACGTCGCCGACGGTTACGGCAACCATCGCGTGATCGTGTATGACGCGGATACGGGCCAGTACAAGCGCCACTGGGGCGCCTACGGGCACAAGCCGGACGATACCGACCTCGGAAAATACGACCCGGACGCGCCGCCGGCCCAGCAATTCCGCAACCCCGTGCATTGCGCGGATATGTCCGTCGATCGCTTGGTGTATGTCTGTGACCGTGTAAACGATCGGATTCAGGTCTTCAAGCCGGACGGAACCTTCATAAAGGAAGGATTCATCGCGAAGCGCACCCTGGGGTCGGGTTCGGCGTGGGACATTGCGTTCTCCAAGGACCCGCAACAGAAGTACATCTACCTGGCGGATGGGGAGAACGACCGCGTCCACATCCTCTTGCGCGACACCCTCGAAGTTCTAACCACGTTCGGAGAGGGTGGGCGGCAACCGGGCGAATTCTACGGCCCGCACAGCATCGCTACGGATTCCAAAGGCAACATCTACGTGACGGAGACCTATCGCGGACAACGCGTGCAGAAGTTCGTTTACAAAGGCCTTGGGCCGGTCACGAAGGAAGATCAGGGCGTCCTGTGGCCAAAGAGTTGAAAAAGTAGAATTCGCTTAAGTTTGAACTGCTTTTAGTATCGGTCCATCTAGGGAGGAGACTCGCAATGAAGTGGATTCGCGTTCCGCTCGTTTTAGCGCTGGTGGCCGTTTCCTCCATGGCTGTCGCTCAAGATTCCATGAAGAAAGGCGACAAGGGCTGGACAGACCTGGAAAAGCAGCTGGCGGACATAAACGACCAGTGGGTCTGCGCCCATAAATATCACAAGAACCACGCTCAGGATTGTGTTGACTTCAAGAATAAGATTTGGCCCGATACTTTCTTCGAGATCAGCCGCCAGGGAGAAGTTACGGACAAGCAAGAAATGGTCAAGAGACAGACGGCGACCGCCACTGCTCACCCAGTTTCCCCAGGAGACGCGGGACCTAACCCGCAGGATTTCAAATTGATGGCCGTCTACGGAAACGTTGCCCTCGCCACGGATCACACGGTTTTTAAGGCCGCTGACGCGAGCGGCAAGATTGTGGTTACGGACGAGGCGACGGTTCTACGGATGTTCGTGAAGCTGGACGGCAAGTGGAGACCTGCAGGCGCCGCATTGGTCCCAGTGAAATAGCAGGAATAAAACTGTTCCACAAAAAGTAATACAGCGCTTTGGCATCTCCAAACTCAACATCTTGGATGACTATGGTTGTCCTGACCGATCAACCAATCCAGTTGCAGCGGTATTTGTTCCTTGTAAAACATGTACGTCATGTTCCGCAATAAATAAACCTCCCGAGCGGATCAGTCTTGAACAATAACCCATCTAAAAATACACAGATTGCTTGATGCCAAGATGGTAAGGGGGTACATTCAAGAGGAAGTTTAGAGCCCGAGGGGCGGACTGACCGAGCCGATGTTGGGTCTAGGGGGACCAAGCGTCCGGCGCGATCGTTCGCCTCTTGGTCAAATTGCTCGCCTAGTGAGAAAGCAACTACATCGGGTGGTTGTACCCTCAACACCGGCGCACTAAATGTGAGTCCCAGTGTAGCAATCGAGCTATACAATTAATCATGCCTGTTTGCCACTACGCCATCTGCCCAGTTCCGAATTGCATGGGGCTCGTGATTCCTGGGTACGAGCCAGACGGCAGGAAAATGTTTCTGGAACTGTCGCGCAGATGGTATCTGGAATGCCCGGTTTGTCATCAAAGTTTTGTAATCGCTGACTCGGAATTGAAGATCGATGAAATCTCGTTGGTGCGTATCCGCCAAACTTATCCTGACAAGCCGTAGCAGGCTGGGTGGCAGGCTTATCAATATGTCGGCGCGATGTGCTGTTTGGTTCTAGAATAGAAACGGGTAAGGCAATTCCGGCATCGATAAGCCCGAAAACCCAGAGGGTACAGAAGGATGCGCTCGAGAATGCCTCTGCGACTGGATCTAGAAATTTCTGTAGATAAACATCGTGGGCAGGAAAGTTTAGATATAGTATCTCGTTTCATTTAATCCAAGTAGGCTAGAAAGACCATAGATGCCGAATCTTAACATCTCAGCAGTATTTCTGTGTTAATACCTCCTGAGGTCCGGCCAGATCAATTGCTCCGCTCAAATGAAAGGGTTTATGGCAAACGACGCCACAAGAAAGCGCAGGCTCAATTTGATTCCTCTTCTGCCTGAGAATCAGCAGTTGCTGCCCGATTGCTTTGATAGCACAACATCCTACTGCGAGACTCGTATCTTCGAGAGCGCACTCGACTTTTTTGAGATTTCCATTTGATTTCACCGCATCAGCGCCTCACAAAGGTCTTTTCAATTCGTTGCCCTTGTTGATGAACCTCTCGGTGGCATCTGGCACAGAGAGCTATGAGATTCTTCGCGGAATCATCCCCTAGTTTGCTCCGCCACTGAATGTGATGGACTTGAAGATCTTCCATGCACCCGCACGATTGACATCGCCACCCGTCTCGCTCCAAAACTTCGCGGCAGAGCTGGCGATACGCTTCCGGATCAAGCCTCAATCGTGGCCGCTTGGCGAAGATTCCCTTCAAAACGTGACCTGCACTTCTTCTAGGAGTTGTTTCCTCTGCGGCTTCGGAAGACCAATGACCAGCCGAGTGAGGCAAGGTAATAACGCATCTTGGTTGCCAGCCTCCAAACTCACTCCCGCCAGAAAATCCGCGCAGATCATCTCCAGGCAGTAGCCTCTCGACTTGTCGCTCCCCAGCATCAGTGCCGCTGTTTCAAGAGCCTGTTCGATGACAGGCAACTGGCTCTTGTAGGCCTTGAAATAGAGAATCTCCCACGGCTCCGTTTCCTTCCCGGTCAGGTGCTTCGAGACCTCTCGCTTGAATTCCTCCTTGGGTAGTTCGCGAGCTTTGTGCAACCAGGTTGCACAATCGAACCTCTGACCATCCCTCCGCGCCACCTTCGCTAGTTCTGTCGCCTTCGTCCAGCCCACCTGCTGCAGTTCCACCTTGTGAATGCGAGGCAGCTGCTCGTGGATGGCCATCAGGTAGTAGGCCTTGCGCCTGGACTCCGGGAACTTCCTCTCCAGGAACTCATCGAACGAACGGACATTGTCCACCCTCCAGTACTGACCTGCCCGAACCTCGCACAGATAGCGGCCCAGCTCAACAAACTTTGAATCCCGTTCGCGCTCTTTTGCCTTCTCCCAAGACAAGATCTCTTCGATCTTCGAGAGCACAAACACGGCACGCCGGCGATTGAGCTTGGGAGCCACGAGAGGCCTTCCTTTAGTCGTCAAGCACGTCAAGCCAATCAAGGTCGCTCGCTCCTGGTTGACGAATGAGTTTGGTCCCAACGAGTGAATCGTTCCCAAGGCACAGGCCGAGGTGGGCACAGCTGACGCACCCGTTCTGCGGGAAACGGATTCCTGGGTGGGATGGGAACTGAGCAGTTTCGATTTGACGGGCGGTCGCTTCGACCAATTGGCCAAACTCCTGACGCTGCTCTTCCGTGATCGAAGCCAGCAGGTATTGAATCTCCGGAACACGTTTCCTCACAAACGCCACAATGGCGACATCGGAGATACCCGTGATCCAGGAGTAGCAGACAAGCTGAAGGTCAAGCGATGTCAGCCCCTCGGGTTGCTCCGCGTAACGGGCACTCGTGGTTTTCCATTCCAGCAAACGCCGCGTGCCGTCCAGGTGGCCAACGGCATCGACGTAGGCCACAAACTCGTTGCCGCTCGAGAGCGAGCGGATAATCTTCTTCTGCATGTTGTGTTTGGGTTGGCGAATGCGGATGCGGTTATCTCGGCCGAACTGTTCCAAGAGGCCGATTCCCTGACGAAGCAGGCGCTCCCAGTCATCTCCGTGGGAGTATTCGAGCGGAACGTCGCGGTACGCTCCCCACTCCTTGAACAAAACTGCTCCCGCGTCCTCGCGCTCGAAGAGTGCCGCAATAGCCTTCTCAAAACACCGACCGAAGCACAGCGCCGCCCGAGACTCCTTCTCCCTCCATCCGTCCAGATACCGAAAGCGGTAGCTCCTCGGACAGCGTAAGTATTGCGAAACCTGCGTGTAGCTAAACGTCACGGGCCACCTCCTGGCTGCTTGTCGAGGTTGGAGAGAGTTCTTCCCATTCACTGACTGGAGCAAACCCGCCGAGATTGAGAAACGAGCGGCCGTTCAGGGTGGTGCGGGAAATCCGAACGATTCCACGAAGGCCGACGAGCGCCTTTTCGTCCACTTCGTCTCGGCCCAAGAGATCGGGGTCATAGCCAAAGTCCCGCAGGAACCAGCGGAGTTTCCAGAGTGCTTTGGGAGTGCAGTAGAGGCGACCGTTGAGGGAACGGCCTTCATGTTCTCTTGGCTCAAGAATAATGAGTCGCAGGACGTAGAACGGTCGCTCGGGATGCCAGCGGAAAAAGACCCTATCGACGCGGGCCAGGAAAATACCCTCCAAGACGCTTGGAGTGTTGGGACTGTCGCCATGCAAACCTGGGATATGACGCTTCATGAGTTGACCGCCGGTTGCTTTCTGTAGGCATTCAGCGTACAGACTAGCGCGTCGCGATTTTTGTCGGCGCGCTCGGCCAAATCGTTGATGAAGGCTTCGACCTGATCCCGGCTGGCATCTCGCAGAGTGGGGGTGCCACAGTAGTCGGCGGCATAGGCTTTCACGAGGGCAGCATCGAGGTGGTGCTGGCGGATCAACAGGCAAAGGCGGTCGCGGAGTCGAGGCCGGCCGTTCTCGTGACCGTTATTTCCATTTGATGGAGCCCTGTGTTGACCGGATGAAACAGGAGCACTAGGTCTAGGCGCCCAGCCGAGCTCCTCGACCGAACAAAGTCCGATGCCGTAAGCCTTGCGGAGGGCGCGGTTGACGGCGCGAGTTTCGGCGACGCGCATTTCGGCGCCGTGGACCAGAGAAGAGACGTTGGATGGATCGGCATCACCGTAGCCGACGAAGCCGCGTGAGCGGGGAGATTTGTAGACGGTCGCCTTGAAGACCCAGCGGCAAGCGTTGGGGTCGGAGATTTTCTCCTGAAGAGAAGTGCGAATTCCGAAGCACCGCCGCCGCAAAGCGATTTGAAGGAGTCCAGCGTGCGTTACGTACCACTTCCCTTCAATGTTGAGAATCTCCCCGTTCAAAACGCAAAGGTTTAATGTTCGAGTCAGAGAACGCAAAGCTTGAAAGTCCTGCTGCCGCAGACCCGGATAAAGCTGCTTGACTACGTGTAGGTTCTGACGTACTAGCTTAGCCGTGGAGTTCGTCTCGACTATTCGCATTTTGGTACTCCTAGAGTGCGTTGAGCAAATCAAGATATCATAATGATATCATTGTGGCATAAGATGTCAACAAATAAATTCTCATGTGAGTGCCATGCCTAGGCCACCAGTAGAACCACGCGCGCGGCTCCTGATACGAATACCCGCAAGTCTCAAAGTAAAGATAGCTGAGCTCGCAAATCAAGAACATCGTTCGCTCAATAGACAGATCGAATTCCTTCTCGATCGTGCCGTTCGGAACGAGGTTACGAGTGTCACTGCGGAGTTATCTACATTGAAGCGGCGAACTAGGAGGCGGGCATAACCAACGTCGACAGTTGAGTGGACTTGGGCAAAGACGATCCGATTTTAAAAGTGCGGTTCACTAAATTTTTGGGTATGGGGGCTTTGCAGGATTCTCTCCGCGACGCGATTTTTCCTTGACGCATTGGAATCATCAATCAGATATTTAAATTTCAATACATCAAATCCACGGCACCGAATGTGCTCGATGACCCGCATCTGGTTAAACTAAAGAAGACATTGACATTTGATCAACCGTCGCTTGAACCGACTGGCCACTCCTGGCTCAGCTCGTCATATCTAGGAAATTTGGGATGCAAGTTAATTGGATTATAACTGGCAGTTGCTGAGAAGCAGGGCGCCGGTCTCGCGGGGTCACCTATTTTCGGCAACTTACAAGTGGGAGCAACTGTCGTATTTCTAACTAGTTTGATCTTATCTGCGGGCAGATCACTCTTATCCTGCTCAGGATTCCAGTCCCATATTCTTCCGAAGGTCTTTCCAGAGGAAGTCTTCGTGTTTACCAGTTTCTTTCAGTATATCGGCAATTCCAGTGACTCGGGCATTCATGATCCACTTCTCGACGATAGATTGGACCAACATCTCGTCGCCTTTCTCAAGGGCTTCGATATCGATTTGCAGGCCGTTCTCGGGTTCGAAAGGCATGGCATTTGCAATCCCGGTTTTCTGTTGCTCCTGATCAGACACTTGATTGGTCAAGTCGGCTTGATCCTTGCGGTAATCATTGAACCCTACAATCGCCTCACGGACCGACTGGATTGTCAATTCAACTGCAGTTTCAATGTCTTCGTAAAGAATTGGGTGGCTCTCAAAATAGTTTTCCTGAACGGTCTGAACCGCAGCCTTGTCTGCGAGTGTCTCCTTAAATAGCGCGCTCGAATCATTGGCCCAATCATCGAGTAGCGAAGAATGGCGCAACCGTGCCAGGCTCGCTGAACTTTCCTTTAACACTTCGGGGAAGCCACTGAGCGCGAAGACGCCCTTATACATCAGATTCTTAAGCTTTGACGCCAGCAGCTGCATCCTCAGTCTGTTCCTCTCCGCCTTTATAAGCATCTCCTCGTTGATGCGAATTATCAGTGACTTCAGCGCCTGAAATTCCATCCGAAGTCTATTGCTCAGTTCAAACTCTCTACGGGCGTCTTTTGGCCAGCACTCTTTAGCCTGTTCTTCCAGGCAGTAAAACGGCGCTTTGAATGGTGATTCTCGATAAGTACCTTTCGCGATCACCTTCGTGAGAGCCTCAAGAGATGGGTATCGTCTTATCTCGTCGGCCAGTCTGATCGCCCATTGCTTCGGTGTCAGCTGAAGTTCTATCTTGTCCAGTCGCTTGCTTTTCGCTGAGTTGTTCATCGTCTGTCCCTGTCAACGTTAGGTCGAATGTTGTGGTTTGCACTTTGAGCAGTTCTTCAAGTTGTTCGATCCGTGTTTCCAACTCATGTTGTTCCGCCGCTTTCATCAGGAGGTTTGTTAGGAAGCCCACCGAATTCGCAATCCTTGGGTCAATCTCGCCCTTAAGAACCTGATTAATAGTTCGCACTAGGAGAGCTCTTGCGTCCCCGCAGTCTTCGACATTCACGTCAGCTGCTGTGGCGTCTAGCGTCTTCATGCGGTTCTGGCGCCCTCCTTGTGCTTGTGCTTCCCGACGTTCTTCGGCTTTCGATGGATCATGAAAAAAGCAGAACTCCGATCCAGGAGATGCCGAAGCCTGGCATTTTGACTGGTCCCGCTTCGTGGCACGGCAAGTCTTGTTAATAGGTGCATTCATTTTTGCAATCCCTCAATCGGCTACTTAAGTAGACGGGGTGTCCCCTGCTTGTATCTACGAGATAAACTCTGCGACGGGTCTAGCGAATTCTTCTCTCCCGCCAGCCGCAGTCAGTTGGTCGAGGCGCTGCTCGATCGTCTCAACAAGAATAGCTTCTTGGCGGTAGTCCGCAATCACCGCCCGAACCGTTGCGTTCCAAACTGACACCGGGGCGTGTCTTCCCCCCGCGCCTGCCCAAGTTCGTCTGGATTCCCGTCGTTGTACATTTTTTCCAACAAGTGCGTTAAGACCTGTAACTTTGGCTTACTGCCGAAGAGCAGATTCGATCGGAAGGTGGGTTCCCGTGAAAAGACGTGCTCAATTGAAGGATCGTGTCTGCCAGAGTCAGATGACGGGACCGGGTTCTGAATATTTCAGTTTCACGCGCGCTGGCTCGGATCGGCGGCGCGATACCACGCGACAAATTTCTTGAGCCCTTCCTCTAGCGTTGTTTGCGGGCGGTAGCCGAGCAGCTTCCCTGCTTTTGAAATATCGGCCCACGTCAGGGGCACGTCGCCCTGTTGCGGCGCTTCCCGCTGGACGATCGCTTTCTTCCCGGTCGCGCGTTCGAGCATGCGAACCAGTTCCGAAAGTTTTACCGGTTGAGAATTGCCGAGATTGCAGATTTCAAAGGGCGCTCCGTCCGTGGAAGAAAAATCGTAATCGAGCGCGCCGAGGACGCCTGCGACGATGTCATCCACATACGTGTAATCCCGCCCCGATTCTCCGTCCCCGAAAATGGGGAGCGGTTTTCCCGCCTCGATGCGAGCGACGAATTTGTGAATGGCGAGGTCAGGCCGCTGCCGCGGTCCGTACACGGTGAAGAACCGGAGAGCCATCACCGGCAGTTTGTAAAGATGCGCGTACGTGTAGCAAAACAATTCCCCCGCGAGCTTGGTGGCGGCGTACGGCGAGATCGGGCGCAGGCCGGATTGCTCTTCGGAAAATGGCGCCCGGCTGCTCGCGCCATACACGGAACTCGAAGACCCGAAGATCAGCCGCGACACTTGGAATTCCCTGCAGAGCTCGAGCAAATTCACCGTGCCGGCCACATTCACCTGCTCGTAGAGCCGTGGCTGCTCGATCGATGGGCGAACGCCGGCCCGGGCCGCAAGATGAATGATCGCATCCGGCCGGACGCTGGCGACAGTTCTCCGCATGCGCTCCATCGCACAAATGTCTTGATCAAAAAAATCGAATGGCGCGATTTTGCGAATCGATTCGAGATTGGCTTTTTTCCACGCGGGAGAATAGAACTCGTCGAGGTTGTCCACGATGCTCAACTGAAGCATGGTTGCGGAGCAAAGCCTCCGCCACATGCGAGCCGATGAATCCGGCTCCGCCCGTCAGCAAAATGCGCTTCGGATTTCCGGCCACGCTATGATCCCCCTCGGCTGGCAAAACGAACGGTCAGCGTAACAGCAAATCACATTGCCGCATAGAGAGCCGCGTTGTCCGCAGCGGGCCAGTTTCCGAGTAGCCGACAAACCAGAAGTTATCGCCTCAAACCACGCAAAAAGCCTTGTTTTATTGAAGACTTGCAGGGGTTATCAGAATGTGGCCGTCGCTCTCGGCTCCGGGGGATCAAGCCAACTCCTTGCGTTGACGTGTGCGTGGTCAATCTACTTGATTGGGTTTGGCAGTTTGCTGCTTCCCCGGATCTGAGCCATGGTCATCTTGTTAGTTTCATCGATGATTTTCAGGAAGGCCCGCTCGCTCCAGGCAAGGCCAACGGCCGGCACCAATTCGGGGGTGTCCAACGTTGTGTGATAGATCACGTGGTCGATGATGTGGAAAGATGGCGCATAAGGGCTGACGGGGCCCAGCGAACCGCCGGCCCGAGCCTCCGGCACCTTGTATACCGAGACGTTGAAGTCTTGCAGTGTCTTCCTGACCAGTTGTTGGAATTCAGGGCTGCCGCTGGCAAACCAACGCCGGGCGCTGACTGCATTGGAGGTTATCACATCGGCGTTATACATATAGAGCAGGGTCTGCGAGGTGTGCTCGGCGTTTAGCACTACCGCCACCTTGCTCCAATCATGAGTCGTAATCATCAGATGGAGCCCGGTCTCGCCGTGGTGATGATCGGGAGTCGCGACGAAGACCATCGTGCGCAGTCGCTGCGCCTGTGGGATCGCGGCATAGTGCCGGGCGATATCAATAGCCGTGGCCATGCCGCTGGCGTTGTCCATGGCGCCCTGGAAAAAGCCGTCGGTGTGCGCCATCACCATAACCTCTTCGTCGGAGGCACCTGGCAGGACAGCATAGACATTTTGGCTTGGCACGTTCTCGCGATTCGCGATGTCGAGCTTGAGGCTGATCTGCACCTTCTCGCCGGTTGCGAGCAAGTCGCGTAGCAAAAAGCCTTCATCCTGGCTGATCGTCATGGTAGGGACGGCGTCGGGGCCTGTGGGAGCGCCTTCTGGGTTGAACTGCCCATTGCCGGGCACGGCCATGATGTTGATGATCATGGCTGCTCCGGCCTTGGTCACCAGCGTATCCGAATTGAAGAGGCTGGCCCGGTCGCTGGCGGAGTGACTGCGCCCGCCGGGCACGAAGGTGCTGTACACGAGGACGGCTTTGCCTTTGAGGTCACGGCCCAGCAAATCGGGCGCTGCACCTATACCCACCCAGAGGGCTTCGGTGGTGATGCCGGCTGCGGGTGTCGGCTTGGTTTCGTTGACGGGAAAAAGCGTCAGCAACGTGCCAGTTTTGCCGCCTGCTCTGTAGCTCCCCTCCCAGTGGGTTGGATACCAGAGTTCCTTCACAGTGAAGGGTTGGCGCGTGATTTTTAGACCCAGCTTGCTGAACTCATCGGCCATCAACTCCGAGGTCATCTTGTCGTATTTCGTGCCGGTGACGCGGCCCCAATACTGTTCGCCGTCATCCAGGCTCTTCAGGGAAATGGCGGTGAATTTCTTGATCAATTCCTTGATGCGGTAACCGTCCACGTCCTTGTATGCTTCCTGGCCCGGCTTGAGCGGATAGTCGGGATATTCGCTGTCGTCGATGACGAGTTTGTCCATGTCGCGCGGCAAGCCAAGGCCATAGGTCTTCTCGACCTTTGCTCCAGGTCTCATCTGTGCCATGGAGGCTGTAGATAGAAGCACCAACGCAGTCAGCGGTGCGATCCTCGCCATGGGCTTCATAGCTCTGTCCCCCGCGTCGTCACTTTAGTTTTATCGCCTTCGCCGCAGTAGCAGGATTTCTGGCCGTCTCGCGCATCGTACGCTTCTCCTGCCTACGACACAACGAGTTTGCCGCCAGAGCAGGTTCGCGAGAGATCGGAGAGTACCGATGGCCAACTCCCGAATGACGACGCATCCGGAAACTAACCCATTGCCATGTTGTAATTTAAGCGGGGGGTTGCACGTGATTGCGGTCCACCAGGGAAGCCCTTATTCCAGTTGGTGATGCGATGATTTCCATCACCACATCCAATGTCACAGCTCCCCGGCGTGATGTAGACTCTCCCGATGTTCTCGGAAATGCGGGATTGCGCGGCGCCCAATGAGGCCAGTCGTGTTACGCGAATGAGCTCCATCGTGGGATTATTCACGGACGTGCTCCCGGCCGGCGGCGTTCAGCGCGCCAGCCGCCACGTTGCCGCTGTGACCGCGAAATTTGCTTCTGACCGGGGCATGACGGCCCGTTTCCTGAGCCTCAACGATCCGCAGGGATTGCACACTGTGCGCGTTGGTTCGCTGGAATTTTCCGCTTCCGGCTATGCGGGGAGCAAGATCCAATTCGCGCTGGCAGCGCTGCGCGCGGCGAGCCGCAAACCGGCCCTGGTGATTGCGCTTCACCCGCATTTAGCTCCCATCCAGTGGGCCATGAAAACGCGCGGCGGGAAATTCCGGTCGATGGTCTTCACCCACGGCATCGAGGTGTGGCAACCGCTCGGCTGGCCGCGCGGCGCCGCGCTCCGCCGCGCGGATTTGGTCATTGGGCCGAGCGCGGACACGGTGCAGCATCTCGTTTCCGAGCAACATATTCTTCCCGGCAAAGTCCAGCGGCTCCCCTGGGGTCTCGACCCCGAATTTGAGGCGCGGCTGGCGGCGGCCGTTCCGCTTTCGCCTCCGCCGGGTTTTCCACGGACTGGCCGAATCATCTTGACGGTCGGCAGATGGGATACCGCCGAAAAATATAAAGGCGCGGACAATTTAATTGCCGCTCTGCCGAGTGTCCTGAAAGCGGCGCCGGACACATCGCTCGTGCTTGTCGGCGACGGAGACGACCGGCCAAGACTGGAACAGCTCGCTCGCGATCTCGGTGTTTCGGAACACGCGCACTTTCTCCACGGTCTGACGCCTGAGCAACTCTTCGCCTGCTACGCAAGCTGTGACGTCTTCGCGCTGCCCAGCCGGGGAGAAGGTTTTGGCCTCGTGTTTCTGGAAGCCATGGCCCACGGAAAACCGGTGATTGGCGGGGCGCACGGAGGTATTCCAGACATCGTGGAGGACGGCGTGACGGGCTTGCTCGTGCCGCACGGGGATGTCGGGCGTCTCGCGCAAGCGCTCGAATCTCTTTTCAACGATCCTGGCCGGGCCAGGGAAATGGGGGCGCGTGGGAGAGACCGCATCGAGAAAACATTTTCATTTGCGCAATTTCAATCGCACTTGACCGAGATCCTGGCCAAAGTTCTTGCCCAACAACAATGAATTGACGAGCGTCCCATCGGAAGGCGGCTCGCGGGAGTATAATTCGCGGCAGGGGAAGGCCCTTTAGAATCTTTTCCCTGGCTATATAGCCCATTGAGCAAACCCAGGGCCAGAGTGTAGCGCTCGTCCGCCGCAGCGGACGAGCATGTGCTTGAGCCTAATATGCCCGCCTGAAGGCGGGCGCTACAAGCACGTCTGAAACTCAAGTTCCTATGCGCCTCTTGCATGTGACCCAATCCTACTACCCCTTTCTTGATATGGGAGGTCCCACGGTCAAAGTAAGGGCGCTCGCCCGCGGTTTGGCATCCTCCGGCCATGCCGTGACAGTCCTAACCGCCGATCTGGGATTCGACTCGGCGAAGCGGGAAATAACGGGCGCGGTTCCGGGACGCTGGGGATTCGAGGCCAGGGAAAACGGCGTCGAAGCGATTTATCTTCGAACGCGCGCCCGGTATCGCTCCTTGACCTGGAACCCGGGCGTCGCCGCGTTTTGTCGCGAACGGCTTGACGGCTATGATCTTACGCACATTTATGGCCTCTACGACCTGGTCGGACCGCGCGTCGCCGGTGCTTGCCGCCGGATCGCCTGCCCATATATTGTGGAACCAATGGGCATGTTCCTGCCAATTGTACGCAGTATCTGGATCAAGCGCCTCTATCACGACACCCTCGGTGGCCGCCTGCTCCAGGGAGCCAGCCGTGTGATCGCGACGTCGGAGCAAGAGCGCCAGGAGTTCCTGGAAGGCGGGATCGGAGACTCCAAAATAGTGGTCCGCCGAAACGGGATTGAGATCCCTGGGCAGTTTCCGCCCGCCGGCTCGTTCCGGAATCAGTGGCACATCCCCAAAGACGTGAAACTTGTCCTGTTTCTAGGGCGTCTGGTATCAAAGAAGAGTCCGGATCTGATGTTGGAGGCATTTTCTCACTGGAACCGGCGCGGAAATGGATCTCACGGGTCCGTGCTGGTTATGGCGGGGCCGGACGAAGGGGATGGTTTCCGCCAGCGTCTGGAAGCAATCGCCGCGCAAATGGGGTTGAACGGCAGCGTTTTATTCACAGGCCCGCTTTATGGGGATGCCAAATGGGCGGCCTACAGGGACGCGGACGTGTTTGTTTTGCCTTCACAAAACGAGAATTTCGGCAATACGGCCGCGGAAGCGGTCGCGTGTGGAACTCCTGTTCTGGTCACCGATCGCTGCGGAATCGCGCCGATGGTGGACCAGCGCGCGGGTCTCGTCGTGCCCCATGATTGCGCCGCGCTGGAGGCAGGACTGGCACGGATTTTGGATGACCGGGCGCTCGCCGCGCGTTTGCGCGGAGGTTGCCAGGGGGTGGCGAACTCGCTCAGCTGGGCTGAGCCGCTCGCTCAAATGGAAACTCTGTACCGGGAACTGATCGCGGAGCGGCGCGACGCATGAAGAAGCATCCAATCATCCGGGCGTGCTGGCTTGCCGTCAACGTGCTCTTGGCCGCGTCCCTTGTGGCTGTTCTTTACGGCGCTGGGTGGGAATTCTCGACGCGCAGCTATTTGAAGGGCTTTTCCGACGCAATTATCCCTGCTTCCGACGACACGGAGCAAAAAGTCGAAGCGATATTGCAATGGATGGCTCATGGCCCCGTGCGGCGCAGCGCTGCAGACCCGGGTGATCTGCCCGGACGCAATCCGGAAGAAACGCTCAACATCAAACAACTTCTGCAAGTCTGCGGCACGGCGACGAATGCGTTCGTCAACCTTGCGCAGAGCAGCGGCCTGCACGCGCGGCGGCTTCTTTTGTTGGATCAATACGGGCTCAGCAAACACGTTGTTGTGGAAGTCCTGGTTGGCGATCGCTGGGTCGTGGTTGATCCCTCATACCATTTCGTTTTACGTCTTCCGGACGGGAGCTATCCTACCCGCACGGAACTGAAGGACCCCGCCATTTTCCGGGCCGCAACGCAATCCATCCCCAACTATCCGGCGGTCTACACGTATGAGAGCACCGTGCACTTGCGTCTCACGCGGATTCCATGGATCGGGAAGCGCCTGCGGGGAGTTTTCAATTTCATCTGGCCGCCCTGGGAAGAAGCGATCAATTGGACGTTGCTGGTCGAGCGTGAATCGTTCGCCATGCTGGTTGCCTCCCTTTTTCTCTTCTGTTTTGCGCTGGCCGCGCGATTCTTCCTGGAATGGTTTTGCAGGAACAAGCTGGGGATCACTCGCGAACGTCTGCGCGATCAAATCCTGCGGGCGGGGCAAGCCATGGCCGGAAATTCTCAATAACCATCTGTCTGGTTAGTGGGTCTTGCGGCAGAGGACCTGATATTGCGTGCCCAGGGGCGCGCGATACACAAAATCTTCGATCTTGCGGAATGCCCGCAACGCTCGTGGAAAAATGAAACGAAAATCGGTGCGCAGGATTTCAAAGCCGCCGACCCGCAACAGCGCTCTCGCTTCCGGCGGAGACAGCGGGATGGCGTCGCGATCGAACGCGCAACGCGACATGACGTAGCGCGTCGCCAGACTCCACGGATTATTTTCCCAGAAGGAAAAAACGCCTCCTTCGCGCAAGGCTCGATGGACCATCGCCAGCGCCGCCGCGCGCTGTGCCGGCAGGATGTGGTGGAACACCCCGTTGCAATACGCAAGGTCCATTTGGCCGGAGGCCTGAAATTCGCCGATGGACTCGTAGCGGATTCGCTCGCTGGCGTGGCGCTTCCGCGCGATCTCGAGCGATTTGGCGGAGACGTCCACCCCGACCGCGGATTTCGCTTTCAGCGCCTGGAAAAGCAGTGGCGTCGTCGCGCCGTCGCCGCACCCAAAGTCCAGCAGCGAGTCGGCCGGCTGCTTCCGTTCCTCGAGGCAGCGCTTGAGCCAGGCCACACGGCCCTCGGCAAAATATTCGCGGCTTTCCCCGGAGGGCGCAATGGCATTCGACAACGCCTGCTCGTACGCGGCCGCGTACTGATCGAAGAGGTCTTCCGCGTCATTCATCGGCGAGACATCCCAAGAACGCTGAGAAAGAAGCTGGAGAGGACGACCTGAAATCCCAGCGTGAAACACACCACGCCCGGAATCACGATACGCAGCGTTTTTTCGGGATCGAGCGGGCCGAACTGGCGGATGCGCCAATACTCTAGCCCCAGCATCCACGCCCCGGAACCGGCGAGGATCAGCAGGACTCCGGCAACGAGGCCGACTTCCAGCGTAATGTAGAGGAACATCCGCGTGAGGCGGGGGTCTTCCGGCAGCAGGCCTTCCGAGATCGCAAAGATCTTGGTGAACGTCGCGAAGACCACGGACTGAAACCCAATCAGAATTGCCATCGCCGCGAACAGCAGCGTGTGAATATCAAACACAACGTTCCCGATCTTTCGCGGCCCCGGCAGAAGCGCCGCGCTTACCACCATTCCAAAAGCGACCAGGGCAATCCCCGGGTAAAGAAACAGCCAGCGCGGGCTGTACAACAATAAAAAACGCAGATGCCGCCATCCATCGCGCCACGTGCGGAGGTGCGGCGCGCGGTCCCTGCGGTCGGGAGCAAGCGTCGTTGGGATTTCCGTGACGCGCAAACCGAAGGCCGTGGCCTTCACGATCATTTCGCTCGCAAATTCCATTCCCAGTGTCCGCAACTCGAGCTGCTCGATCTCATCCTTGCGAAACGCGCGGAGGCCGCAATGAAAATCCCCCACGGGACTTTTGAAGAACAGCCGCCCCAATCCCGTCAGAACAGGATTCCCCAGATAGCGGTGCAAAGCCGGCATCGCGCCCGGCAGGATTTTTCCCCGGAAACGATTGCCCATCACGAGGTCATAGCCTTCGCGGAGTTTCGCTACAAATTCGTCCAGTTGCGAGAAATCGTACGTATCATCGGCATCGCCCATCAGGACAAACTGTCCGCGCGCCGCGGCGATCCCGGCTTGCAGGGCGCTGCCGTAACCGCGCTTCTCCACGGGGACGACGCGCGCGCCAAAGTCGCTGGCAATTTGCTGTGATCCGTCGGTGCTGCCATTGTCGGCGACGATCACTTCGCCTCGGATTCCGTGCCGCTCCAGGGCGTCGATCGCCTTTTTGACGCAGATGCCCACGGTTGCCGCTTCATCCAGGCAGGGCATGACGACCGAGAGTTCTAATTCGTCGCGATCATCCGCAATCCGCGAAACCACGTGCATTTCAGCGATCGAACTCATGGAATCGAAATCCAACCCCTTTCTTCGTTGCGGATGGCCGGCACGAGAGCGGAGGCAGTAGCTTTTCTGGCCCCAAATTTCCCCGGACCCCCAGGCGTCCATGCGGTGTCGAAGTGTTGCCTGCTGGAACTGTAACTCATCCCGCATGCGGCGAAAAGGGCCGGGGGCGATCGATGGTGAGTTTGCGGGTTCAGTAGGACAGCCACTCTTGGCTGTCTCGTGCAGTCTTAGCGGGGCAAAAGCGGACAGCCAAGAGTGGCTGTCCTACCCACCCGGCGTTTCAAATTGACACCATTCGGAGCGGTTGTTAGATTGAATGTTCGTGCTGGGGGAGCAGGAAACACTGAGGAAAAATCCGCGAATCTGGGTTCTGCTGCTTGCATTTTTGGCCATGCAAGCGGCAGGGTGTATCACCATCAAGAGAAGGACCGAGGTCAAGAAGGAAGAAATCCGCCCTCAGCTGGAATCCAGCGAAGAGAATCTTCTGGCCAGCTACAACAACCAGGTGCGGGCCGTGCAAAGCCTGCAGGCGACGGTGGATCTGATTCCCAGCACGGGGACGACCTACAGCGGCGTCATTGAGGAATACCATGACGTTCCCGGATTCATCCTGGCGCAGCGTCCCGCGACTGTGCGCGTGATCGGGCAGGCTCCCGTCGTCGCCAAAAATATTTTCGACATGGTCAGCAACGGCAAGGAATTCCGGATTTATATTCCCTCGAAGAACTCGTTTCTGGTCGGGCCAACGGCCCTCATCCGTGCATCGAAAAAGCCCCTGGAAAATCTGCGCCCTCAACATATCGTCGAAGCGTTGTTCTGGCCGGAATTTTCAGCCAGCGCGAATGTCCTCTTCGAGCAGTTTGATTTCAGCGTGAGCCGCTATTACATCCTGACCCTGCTACGGCCGGCGGAAGGCGGAAAATTCGAAATCGCGAGGAAAGTCTGGTATAGCCGCACCGATCTGAAAGTCTCGCGCGTCCAACTGTTCGGCGCGGGAGGAAAACTCGATTCCGACATCCAGTATTCGGACTGGGAACTTGCGCCCCCGGCCGAAGGCGCTCCCGCGAAGGAACAGGTGAGTTTTGCGCGCGACATCCATATCTGGCGCCCCCAGGACGATTACAAACTCGAGATCAAGATTCTGAAGCTCACCCTGAACGAACCGATTTCGCCGGACAAGTTTGAACTGGCGCAGCCCGAGGGCACCGACCTCGTCCGCGTGAGCGACGATCCTTCGGGAGCGCAATCGGGGTCCCAACCGGTGTCACGACAATGATTCGCCAATTGGTTGTGAATAATGTTTTGCACCGCCCGATTCGCACCATCGTGAGCGTCATCGCCGTCGGAGTGGAAGTGGCGCTCGTCATCCTGATCGTCGGGCTCACCAGCGGCCTGCTGCAGGAGACCGCCAAGCGTATCGAAGGCATCGGCGCGGACATCATGCTGCAGCCGCCCTCCGCTTCCGTCTTTCTGGCATTCAGCGGGGCGCCCATGCCGATCAAGATTGCCGACAAATTGCGCGAACTCCGGTACGTCCAGGCGGTCGCTCCGGTCCTGCTGCAATTCAGTTCCTCCGGCGGCGTGGACATCATTTACGGAATCGATCCGAAGTCGTTCCGCGACGTTTCGGGCGGATTCGTTTTCCTGGAAGGCCACGACATGCAGGGGCCGGACGATATCCTGCTCGATGACTGGGCTGCGAAGGCCAAGCACGTCACGGTGGACAGCACCTTCCGCCTGCTGGACCACGATTTTCACGTTGCCGGAATCGTGGAACACGGCAAAGGCGCGCGCCTGTTCGTTCCCCTTGCGACTTTGCAGGACCTTTCCGGCTCGCGCGACAAGGCCTCGATTTTCTTTATCAAGTGCACCCGCACGGACCACACGCAGGCCGTGATGGACGAGATGCGCTCCATCTTTACGGGATACGAAATTCGGCCCCTGAAGGATTTCCTGTCCTTGATGACCGCCTCGAATCTGCCGGGACTCGACGCCTTCATTGAAAGCATGATCGCGCTTGCCGTGTCGATCGGCTTCCTCGTGATCCTGCTCTCGATGTATACCACCGTGATCGAGCGAACGCGGGACATCGGCGTTCTGAAATCCATCGGCGCGTCCAAGGGATATATCATTCGGGCGCTGCTCGGCGAATCGGCCCTCATCTGCGTGATTGGCATCGGAGTGGGGATTGCGATGAGCTACACCGGGCGGGCCGTCTTTCTGTCTTCGTTTCCGACGCTGTCAATCCTGATTACGCCCGATTGGATCGTGCGTTCCGCGCTGATTGCGTTCGCGGGCGGCCTTCTGGGAGCGAGTTACCCCGCGTGGCTCGCCAGCCGCAAGGACGCCATCGAGGCCCTTTCCTACGATTAGTTCAAAATGGATTTCAGACACTGTTGTAGCGCCCGCCTTCAGGCGGGCATCGTGCAAGCTAGCAAATGCCCGCCTGAAGGCGGGCGCTACAAGGCCTGAAAACCGTCGCCTGAGACAGCCTCGGCCCTAGTCAGAAATGCCAATCACGACTACAATACGACCGCCTGCCGAAGCGCTGCTCACCATAAGGAATCTGAGAGTGGAGCCAATCGTCGTTACCGAAAATCTTTGGAAACTGTATCACGCGGGAAAGGTGGAAGTTCCGGCGCTGCGCGGCGTTAATTTCAAGGTGCTGCCCGGAGAGTTCGTCAGCGTGATGGGACCTTCCGGCTGTGGGAAATCATCCCTGCTCTATGTGCTGGGAGGGCTGGCGCAGGCTTCGCGGGGGCACGTCCTGGTGGACGGCAACGATTTGATCGCCATGAGCGACGCGGAACGGACCAAGCTGCGGCGGCACAAGATCGGCTTCGTATTTCAAAGGTTCAACCTCTTGCCGACACTAGACGCCCGGGGGAATATTGCCATTGCGCAACATATTTACGGGGACGGCTTTGACCCGCACCGGTTCGAGGTCATCACCAAGATGCTCGGCCTCACCGACCGCCTGAAGCACCGGCCGTCGGAAATGTCCGGCGGAGAGCAGCAGCGCGTGGCCATCGCGCGCGCGATTGTCAACGAACCGAAAATTATCCTGGCGGACGAGCCGACCGGAAACCTGGACACACAAAATTCGGAAATTGTGCTATCCATGTTGAGCCAGTTGAACAAAGAACTGGGCCAGACCATCGTCATGATCACGCACAACCCCGAAGCCGCGGCGTACTCCAACCGCGTCGTGCACATGCGCGACGGCGTAATCGTCGACGGGGTGCCGGCCGACTGACATGCGAACGCTCTGGCGAGCCATCGTGCGGGTTCTGTTCTGGTCCTACGAACGGGGAACCTGGCAGTATGATCTCGCGGTCGCCGGGATCGTCCTGTTCGTCCTCTTCTCGCCGCTCGTCATTCACTACACGGACCAGCCATCGGTCGGCCCACCCCCCGCCTCGGCACTGGTTGAATTGCGGACCATGGCGCCAGGCCAAATCGCCACCTACCGCGTCGATGCGCGTTTGCTGGCGACTCCGACTCGCACGCCGGAGCTGGAACACGACCTTCATGAGACGGTCCAAAAAAATGTGCAGGACTTGAACCACGGCCGTTTCGAAATCGTGCGCATCGACCCCATCCGCGGCGAAGGCGGCACCATCGCGTACTACGACGTTTCGGTAAAGCCCTGAGGTGGAACAGGCTTCAAGCCCGTCCTACGCGGTCTGCTTCAAGGCACGTTCCAGGATGGTCAGGCACTGCTGCGCGCGCTCGCGGAGCGCGTCGTCGCGGTGGCCGGTATCCTGTTGGCGTGAATGGAGTTCGTCGGCAATCGCCATGGCCGCCAGCACGGCAACGCGCACGGAATCCACCGTTTGCGTCGCTTCGGCAACGGCAATCATTTTTTCGTCCACGTAGCGCGCCAGTTTCTGGACGTAGGCTTCGTCCAAATCGCCGCCCAAGGTGTAGCTCTGTCCGTAAATCTCCACTTTCACGCGATTCGACATTCGGTATACTCCCTGCTGGACGCGCCTATTTTGTTCTGTTCCGCCGCGCATGGCAAGCATCGAGTAGCACAGACTTCAGCCTGTGGGGGTCCGCCGGTGAACCCAGGCCGTGCGCGCCAGCCAAGATCAAATGGAAACCCACAGACTGAAGTCTGTGCTACCAAATCGGCCCGCGGCGATTCATTCGATGACGATGCGCAGGAATTTCTTCTTCCCAATTTTTAACATGTGAGTGCCAGGTTGGTTCAAATCTATTTTTGCAGAGGGGTCGCTTATAGTTTTCCCGTCAACTTCAAAACCGCGCCCCTTGACGATTCTTTCAGCCTCAGACGCTGAAGATACTTGCTTCAACTCGAACAAGAACCGTGTCCACTTCTCAATTCCTGTTGAGGAAACTGATAGTACTCTCGTCAGGTCGATTTCGTCATCCAGCTGTTTCAATTGAAAACCTCCGAGACCTAAACGTTGGATGGTGATTTCTCTTACTTCGTCCGGCGCCTCGCGATCGCGGAAAACGCGCTGAAATTCCGCCGCCGCTTTTTCCGCCGCGGCCTCGCCGTGAAATCCAGCGATGATTTCTTTCGCCAGCGACATCTTCACGTCCATCGGATGCTTCGCGCCCGCCTTCACTTCGTCTGCAAGCGCGGCGATTTGCTCCGGCGTGCGGTCGGTCACGAGGTCAAAGTAGGGCCACATCATCGCGTCCGAGAGAGACATCAGCTTGCCAAACATGTCCGAAGGCGTTTCACTGATGCCCACGTAGTTGCCCAGCGACTTCGACATCTTGCGCTGGCCGTCCAGTCCCACGAGGATCGGCATGGTCAATGCCACTTGGGAAACCTGGCCGTACTCGCGCTGAATTTCGCGGCCGACGAGCAAGTTGAATTTTTGTTCGGTGGCGCCCAACTCGACGTCGGCTTGGAGCGCGACCGAATCGTAGGCTTGCAGCAGCGGGTAGAGCAGCTCGTGAATGGCGATGGGCAAATTGCCCGCCAGGCGCGAGCGAAAATCCTCACGCTCAAGCATGCGCGCGAGGCGATAGTGCGCGCACAGGTGAATCATATCGTGTCCCGATAGTTTTCCGAGCCACTCGCTGTTGTAACGGACCTCGGTATTTTCCCGGTTCAGGATTTTGTACACCTGTTCGAGATACGTCTTCGCATTGGCATCCACTTGTTCGCGCGTCAGCGGCGGGCGCGTCTCGGATTGCCCGGTGGGGTCGCCGACCATCGCCGTGAAATCGCCGACCAGAAAAATCGCGGTGTGGCCCAGGTCCTGGAAATGTTTCAGCTTGCGCAGCACCACGGTATGGCCGAGGTGCAGGTCGGGCGCCGTTGGGTCCACGCCCAGCTTGACGCGCAGCGGTTTGCCGGTTTTCAAAGAAGCTTCGAGCTTCGCGCGCAGGTCCTCTTCGCGAATAATTTCCGCCGCGCCTTTGCGCAGGTAGGCGAGCTGTTCGTCGACGGGCTTGAATAGTGGCTTCGTGGTCATGACGGATTTCGGAGCGCAATCACGCGGCGGCCCTCGATGCGATATCGCCCTGAAAGGACCAGGCGCACGGCTTCGGTGTAAATGCGGTGCTCCTCGGCCAGGATGCGCGCGGACAGCGTTTCGTCCGTGTCATCCTCGCGCACCGGCACGATGGCCTGTGCGAGGATCGGCCCGGCGTCCAGATTTTCATCCACCAGATGCACGGTGCAGCCGCTGAATTTGACGCCGTATTCCAGCGCCTGCCGCTGCGCTTCGAGCCCGGGAAACGACGGCAGCAGCGACGGATGAATATTCAGGATACGCTGCGGATACGCGGCCACAAAATAAGGCGAGAGCAGCCGCATGAATCCCGCGAGGCATACGATCTCAACGCCCACTTTCCGCAACTCGTCCACAACAAGCCGGTCGTAGTCCTCGCGAGCCAGTCCCTTCGACGGAATCGCCTTCGACGCGATTCCACGCGCCGCCGAGCGCGCGAGACCCGGCGCGCCTTCGCGGTTGCTGATCACGAGGGCAATTTCCGCGCCTGGGATTCGCCCGGCCGCAATGCTATCGGCCAGCGCCTCGAAATTCGACCCGCGCCCCGACAACAGCACGCCAATGAGATGTGGCATAAGGGGAAGACGTTAGCATAACCGCGCGGCGCATCCAATCCCGGCGGAGTCAACGTACTGACTTAATTTCAGCCTTTCGCCGCAATCGAATTTGAGGTTGCCGTTTAGGAGGTCCGACCTTTAGGTCGGACGATCAGCGACGCGTGAACGAGGCCTTTAGGCCCTGAAGCTTCAGGGGCCAAGGCCCACAAATGCGCAAGCCTGAACGTCGGGGCTGAAGCCCCGACCTCCTAGAAGCCAGAACTACCGAGACGATTTTTTAATCGAGACTCTGTCGGGTTCAAAGCAGATACCGAAGCCGCGCATCGCCCTCACCCACGTGCAAATGTGCCCTTCCTGAACAGGAGACCAAATCCGGCCTTGCGAACAGGTGTTCCAAACGCTCTTCCGGCTTAAACTAGGAAGTGCCAGCCTCTCGTGTCACGGGAACTTTTACTATGCTTACGAAACGCAAACAGGAATTTGCTGCGGTCGCATGCTTTCTCACGCTTGCGCTGGCGCTGTGGGGTTGCGTCGGCACGACTAATCCATCGTTATCGACGAAAGTGACCGTCCCCGGGTTCGCGATTCAGCCGGCAAGCCAGACTGTCACGGTGGGGCACCCGGCGAACTTCTCCGTGACTGCGACGGGAACGGAGCCGTTCACCTACCAGTGGCAGAAAAACAGCGCCAACATCAGCGGCGCGATATCCTCGACCTACACGACTCCGGCAACGGTTTCCAGCGACAATGGCGCGGCGTTCCGCGTGGTCGTCAGCAACTCGGCCGGCAGCGCGATGAGCGCGCCGGCTACTTTAACTGTAGATGCTGCTCCCGTGGCGCCAAGCATTACGACGCAGCCGGCGCACCAGACGGTGACCGCGGGACAGACCGCGACTTTTTCCGTAGTGGCCGCAGGAACCGCGCCCCTTACCTATCAGTGGCAAAAGAATAACTCGAATATTTCCGGCGCGACGGCAGCGAGCTATACAACACCAGCAACGGTTTCCGGCGACAATGGCGCGACGTTTCGCGTGATGGTGACCAACTCCGTGTCCACCATTACGAGCAACTCGGCAACCTTGACGGTAAACCCGGCTTCCGTTGGGCCGAGCATCACGACACAGCCGTCCAACCAGACGGTGACCGTGGGACAAACCGCGACATTTTCCGTCGTGGCTTCGGGAACCGCGCCTCTCACCTATCAATGGCAGAAAAATAACTTGAACATTCCCGGCGCAATGGCAGCAAGTTACACAACGCCGGCGACGGTTTCCGGCGACAACGGCGCGACATTCCGCGTGATCGTCACCAACCCCGTCACCAACATTACGAGCAATCCGGCAACGCTGACCGTCAACCCGGTCGTCACTTCTCCCGGAACCGACGTCACGACCTATCACAACGACATTGCCCGCACCGGCCAGAACACTACGGAAACAAAATTGACGCTGGCCAGCGTGAATTCGACGACGTTCGGCCTGCTCCGCAACCTCGCCGTGGACGGCGGGGTGGACGCGGAACCGCTGTATCTGTCGCAACTCTCCGTGGGAGGCAGCGCGCACAACGTCGTGTTCATCGTGACCGAGCACGACTCGGCCTACGCTTTCGATTCCGACACCGGCGCGCAGCTCTGGAAAGTTTCGCTGCTCGGATCGGGCGAAACGAGCAGCGACGACCGCGGTTGCGGCCAAGTCTCGCCGGAAATCGGCATCACCTCGACGCCGGTGATCGACCGCGCGGCCGGCGCGCACGGCATCCTCTATGCCGTGGCCATGTCGAAAAATGGTTCAACATATTTTCAGCGCCTCCACGCCCTCGACATCACGACCGGCGCCGAGCTGGAGGGCGGGCCCATCACGGTTCATGCGATGTATCCCGGAACCGGAGCCAACAGCTCCGGAGGACAAGTCGTCTTCGATCCCAAGCAATACAAGGATCGAGCCGCGTTGCTTCTTCTGAACGGCGTGGTTTATACGAGCTGGGCTTCGCATTGCGATTTCAACCCGTACACCGGGTGGATCATGGGCTACAACCAAACAAGCCTGGCGCAAACGAGCGTGCTCAATCTCACTCCCAACGGCAGCGAAGGATCGATCTGGCAAAGCGGCGGAGGCCTGGCGGCCGACGCACAGGGTAACATCTACGCCCTGATCGCGAACGGCACGTTCGACACTACACTCGACGCGAACGGTTTCCCGAACCAGCAAGATTATGGCAATGGCTACGTCAAGGTTTCCACGGCGGGCGGCACTCTCAAGGTCGCGGACTATTTCAATATGTCGAACACGGTGAACGAGTCGGGCGGAGACGTGGACCTCGGTTCCGGCGGAGCCATGGTGTTGCCTGACCTGGCCTACGGCACGGCGAGCACTCTCAATCTGGCGGTTGGCGCGGGGAAAGACGGAAATCTCTACGTGGTGAACCGCAACAACATGGGCAAATGGAACGCGAACTCGAACAACGTGTATCAGGAATTGCCTGGAGCCGTGCCGAACGGAGTATGGGGCGTGCCGGCGTATTTCAATAGCACGGTCTACTACTGCGACCAGGGCTCAACTCTGAAATCTTTCTCGATCGCGAGCGGAAAGCTTGCCACCACGCCGGTCCAAACAGGAGCGTCGTTCACTTATCCCGGCGTGCTCCCCAGCGTCTCGGCCAATGGGACCTCCAACGGCATCGTCTGGGCCATTGAAAATACGGGCACGGCCGTCCTGCACGCCTTCGCCGCGAATGACCTGACGCAAGAGCTCTACAACAGCAACCAGGCGTCCAACAGCCGAGACCATTTCGGCAGCGGCAACAAATTCATCACGCCCATGATCGCCGACGGCAAGGTGTTCGCCGCGACGACAAACAGCGTGGCCGAGTTCGGGTTGCTGCCGTAGTCAAGTAGGATAGGCTGAACAGGCTGCGGAAAAAGTAGTTTATTTTGTCATTCCGAGCGAAGCGAGGAATCTCTCTTCGGTTTTGTCCCATGAAAAGAAAGAGAGATTCCTCGCTTCGCTCGGAATGACAAAAGGAGTGGGGCCCTATTTCCTGAACACCAGCGTTCCCGCGATCAAATCGTGCAGGGCCTGCTTTCTCTCTGTGAATCCCGCCATGATGTAACCAATGCCGAGCGGAACCATTCCGCTGACAAGTTTCGCGAAGAAGCGGCCGGTGGCGTGGCCAAACGAAATGCGCTGCCCCTCAGCATCGGTTACGCGCAGGGACATCACGGACTTGCCGAAGGTCGCCTGGCGCGGCGAGCTTTCCATCACCGCGAAGTATAGCCACTGCAAAATAAAGAAGACGATCCACCCGAGAAGGAGCGCCATGAAGAACGGCGCGAAAAGAGCCATGACCTCGCGCGGATCCGTCGGCTGTGAACCGCGCGGAATTCTGTGGAGGATCAATCCAAGTCCGCCAAACATCGAAATCATAACGCCCACGACGATCCAGAAAGGGATGCCAAGAATCAGTCCGTCGACGAGAGCTGCGGCAAAGCGCAGCCAGAATCCAGCATACGGCTGCACCGCGGGAGCATGTGGGCTCGCCGCAATCGGCGGAGGGAGCGGGCTCGCGGCCACGGGCTCTGCGGCTACGGTGGCGCCGACCTCCAGGCCGCAGGCCTGGCAAAATCGGTTGCCTTCCTCCACTCGCAATCCACACCGTTGACAGAACATGATCGGCCTCACTCGGGGCAGCCGCGGCGGCTGCGGTCTCAAACTGATGCGGACTTATAGCGCGGGCCGGAGCGGGGGTCCAGAGGAAAAAAATGTGACTGGTGACTTGTGATTGGTGGCTGGTGTAAACCCCTGCATAGTGGCCGTGGGCTTTCTCGGGGGGTATGATTCGTGCCCGCCTGATGTGTCCCACGGCAAGTTCTGCGCGACCTGTACGATTGGCCAGCTATTTCTTTGAACAGGCCCGTCCTTCGGAAGAGGAGGCCTGCATCGCGCATTTGTGTACGATGGAATTCCCTGCCCGAAAATTCTTGACTGGAGGAATCACGCCATGGCAACCGCACAGTCCTACATCGAAGGGCAAGCGATCCCCCGGGAAAACGGCCTGATTGAGAACCTGATGGACTTTTCGTTTCAGCGACTGGTGACGCCGCGCATGCTGAAACTGCTCTATGGCGTTCATTTGCTGATCGGATTGGTCGCCGCCGTCTGGTTCGTGTTCAGCGGGTTCCAAACTTCCACGTCCAATGGTCTGCTGGCGCTGATTCTCGGCGTTCCGGCCCTGCTTCTGTGGATTGTGTACTGCCGTATCGTTGTGGAACTCCTGGCCGCCGTGTTTCGCGCCGCCGCCGTCATTACGAATTCGCAAGGATGAGCGTGACTCGTGAGCCGTAAATCGTGCAATTATTTGGATCTGGCCTTCGCTGGAACAGTTGCGGATTCGGGTTTAGTAGCACAGGCTTCAGCCTGTGGGTTTTCCGAAAGGAAGGCAAAACCCACCAGACGGAAGCCTGTTCTACCCGGATCGACATGGTGTCCGCATTCCGACAAAACGCGTCGAAGCGAGCAAGAATTTCAGGACTAGTACTACAGCAAACCCCCGATTCCAAAAATCAGAAATCCGCAGTAACTCTTTCAGAGTAGCAGGTTTAACGAACTACTTCCGTTCGATCCCTGAATGGAAGTATTCGTGCATCCTGCAAAGGCTGAGAAGAGCGAAGCTTATTTTCTCCCGTGCGTGGGGGATGAGCGGGACCGTCCTATTTATTTATTTTCCTGGACGGCCCGCTTGCAATCTTAGCTCCGCGGTTCGTGAAAGGCGCCGCGGAGAATTTTGGAGCCGCCATGGAAATCAATCGGAGAATCGAACGATCCGGGACGCCGCGCGAACGACGCGTGCCCGCTGCCTCCGATGCGATTTCAAGGCCGGGTTCTGCGCCGTCTTCTGTTTCACCCTCGAACACCACCTCAACTACATCCTCAACTTCCGCGACGACATCTCGGGGGGCAAAAGGGCCCGTGGACTGACGACGTGGGACCTCAATCACCGTGCGGGGCCGGCTCCTTTGGAGCGGGTCCCGCGACCTTCCTACCAGTAGAACAGGCTTCAAGCCTGCGGAAAAAGAAGTTCATTTTGTCATTCCGAGCGAAGCGAGGAATCTCTCTTCGATTTAACCCCATGAAAAGAAAGAGAGATTCCTCGCTTCGCTCGGAATGACAAAAAGCGTTGGGCCCTTTTTCCGCAACCTGTGAAGCCGTGCCCGACGTGGATTCGAGAAATTTAGGCTAATTTGATTCTAAAACGTGAGGTCGATGAGGAAGAGAATTTGCCCGATAAAAACCAATGCCACGGCGCTGATGAGCGCAAGCGCGCCGCGCGGCCGCCGCGGTTTCGACCTCCGGTAGACCGGATCGGAGAGATGCGGGTCGCGCCCTGAAACCTCCCCGCGCCAGATTTCGAGAAGCTCACGCAGCCAGTCGGCCGCCTGCTCGCGGTACGTCCACAGCAGACCCAGGCCCAGAAGGGCCATGGTCTCTCCCACGGCGCCGAGCAGCCCTACATGACGCATCGATATCAGCCCCTCCTTACAGGAATGCGGGTGAACAAACCTCCGCGCCGCTATTCGTCTTCGTGGATGGTTTTCAAGCGAACGATCTCGAATTCCTTGATCCCCGCGGGCGTTTGCACTTTGACTTCATCGCCGACGTTTCGTCCCAGGAGCGCTTTTCCGATCGGGGAGGTGGTCGAAATCAAACCCAGCGTGACGTCCGCTTCCTCCGTGCTGACCAGTTTATACTCGATCTCGACGGATTTCTTGGTGTCCAGCACCCAGACGCGTGAGCCGTAACCGGCTCGGTCGGCGGGAATATTATTCAGGTTCAGCATGCCGAGGTCGCCCATGCGTTTCTTCAATT
The DNA here is from genome assembly GCA_963832265.1 of uncultured Acidobacteriota bacterium. GTDB lineage: Bacteria > Acidobacteriota > Terriglobia > Acidiferrales > UBA7541 > Palsa-360. The sequence continues at coordinate 46,430 of CAWHTN010000008.1, read as the reverse complement.
GGCCGAGGCGCGCCGAAACATAGCCCTGGCGCTCCTTGGCATACTTGAACTCGGCGTTTTCGGAGAGGTCTCCGTGGGCGCGGGCCTTCATGAGCTCTTTCGGCAGCTCCACGCTCATCTCATGCTCGAGCGTCGTGATTTCATCCTGCAATTTTTTTTTAACTTTTGCCAGTGCGTCCGTCATGGCTCATTTTCCGCAATCGGGGTCTTGTGGCTCTCCTGCCTGTGAGTCACATTCCAGAGTCTCACTCTGAGGCATATCTGGGAGTCGCGTACCCACTGCTGGATGTGGCGGAGAGGGGGTGGACTCGAACCTACCGGACTTAATGGGAAAACGCAGCCAGTTCAACTTCCCACACTCCCCAGCCGCATAATACTACGAATTTGGGATACTCGGAATCTGTTCCGCAAGATGGCAAGCGACGAAGCTCTCCCCGATGCGGCGCAAGACCGGCTCCTCTTGCGCACAGCGCTCGATCGCATAGGGACACCGCGTACGAAACACGCAGCCGGACGGCGGCGCAATCGGCGAAGGAAGCTCCCCGCCGAGAGGTTTTGCCGGATTAGCCCGCGCGCGCTTCGGGTCCGCGGGCGGAATAGCCTGGATCAGCGCCTGCGTGTAGGGATGGCGCGGCGCGCGATAGATTTCGTCCCACGGAGCCAGCTCCATCACCTTGCCGAGGTAGAGCACCATCACGCGGTGGCTCACGTGGCGCACCGATGCCAGGTCGTGCGCGATAAAGAGCAGCGACACGCCAAATTTCGCCTGCAGATCCGCGAGCAAGTTCACGATCTGCGCCTTGATGGAAACATCCAGCGCCGAAACAGGCTCGTCGCAGACGACGACTTCGGGCTGCAAGATCAAGGCGCGGGCAATGCCGATTCTCTGGGCCTGCCCTCCTGAAAACTCGTGCGGGTACCGGTTGATTTGCTCCGGCAACAGGCCCACGTGCTGCATCATTTCGACGACCTTTGCTTGCCGCTCCTCCTGGGTCATCCGGGGGAAGAAGGAACGCAGGGGCTCGCCGATGATCTGCCCTACGTTCATGCGAGGGTCGAGGGAAGATAGCGGGTCTTGAAAGATGATCTGGAGGTGGCGGCGCTGTTCGCGCATTTTTTCGGAATCAAGGCGGGCCAAATCTTGCCCTGCGAAGCGCACTTCCCCGGAAGTCACGTGGACCAATCCCAAAACTGCCCGGGCAAGCGTGGATTTTCCGCAGCCCGACTCGCCCACGATTCCCAGCGTCTCGCTTCGATCCAGGTCGAAACTTACTCCGTCAACGGCGCGCAAGACCTTCCGGTGGCCAAACCATCCGTCGCCGGAAACGTCAAAGTACACACACAAATTGCGAATCGAAAGGATGGGTTCGCTCATGCGGACAGTTCCGCCGCAGTTCCGAGCGGGCCCTCGTAGAAACACGCCTTGGCGTGGTTTGGCGAAACGGTTTCAAGTGGAGGCACGCTCTTGTCGCAGATATCCAGGCGATATGGACACCGGGGCGCGAACGCGCAGCCGGGAGGCAGGTGCAGGGGATTCGGAGGATTGCCCGAGATGGCTGTCAGGCGCGCGGGGCGGACCTTTGTGAATTGGGGAATCGAGCGTTCGAGCGCCTCGGTGTAAGGGTGGCGGCAGTTGTAGAAAATATCGTCCACCGATCCTCGTTCCACTATTTTTCCCGCGTACATCACGTTCACCCTGTCGCCCAGTTCGGCGATCACGCCCAGGTCGTGCGTCACCAGGATGATCGCGGTGCCAAACTGTTCCCGGATCTCGCGCAAAAGGGAAAGCACCTGGGCCTGCACAGTGACGTCCAGCGCGGTGGTTGGTTCGTCCGCGATCAGGATTTCGGGCCGGCAGATCAGGGCCATGGCGATGGCCACCCGCTGCCGCATTCCTCCGGAAAGCTCGTGCGGATATTGCCGCATGCGCCGCTCCGGTTCCGTAATGTGCACGGCCTTCAGCATTTCGATGGCTTGTGCGGCAGCGGCGCCGCGATCCGCGCCTTTGTGAATGCGCACCGGCTCCGTCAATTGCAGGCCGATGGATAGGTATGGATTCAGGGAGGTCATGGGATCCTGGAAGACGAGCCCAATGCCGGACCCGCGGATTTCATTCAGGCGTTTTTCGGGAGCGGTCAACAGTTCCTCGCCTTTAAATTTCGCGCTTCCTGTGACGCTCGCATTCCGGGCGACGAGGCCCAGCATGCTCAAGAGCATCTGGCTTTTGCCGGAGCCGGATTCCCCCACGATCGCCAGCGTTTCGCCCGCCGCCAGGTCCAGATCCACTTCGGAAACTGCTCGTACAACGCCTTCACGGGTGGCGAAATCCACACTCAGCTTGCGCGCCTGAAGAAGTGGGGCGTCGGTCATCTCAACGCTCTTTCGGATCGAGCACGTCGCGCAGCCCGTCGCCTAAATAGTTTAAGCAGTACACGATTGATGCAAGGAAAACAGCCGGAATGAACAACAGGTAAGGATAGGATTGCAATTCGCTCGCGCCGTCGGAAACCAGCACACCCAGCGAAGTCATGGGCGCTTGCACGCCGAGGCCGAGAAAACTCAGAAAGGCCTCGAAAAGAATCACCGACGGAACGGTGAGCGTCGCGTAAATGATCACGATGCCCAGGAGATTGGGGACAAGATGCCGCGTGACGATGGTCGGCCCGCGAACTCCCGACGCGCGCGCGGCTTCGATGAACTCCTTGTTTCGCAGCGAGAGCGTCTGGCCGCGCACGATGCGGGCAATGTCCAGCCACGATACCGCGCCAATCGCCACAAAAATGAGCAGTAGATTTCTGCCGAACATGACGACCAGCACGATGACGAACGGGATAAACGGCACCGAGTACAGAATATCCACGATGCGCATCATGAAGGAGTCCACGCGTCCGCCAACGAATCCCGCCGCCGCTCCCCACAAAACACCAATGACAACGCTGACGATGCTGGCCACCATCCCGATCAGCAAGGAGACGCGGCAGCCCCACATCACGCGCACCAGGAGATCTCGGCCCAGATCATCGGTTCCGAAAATATGCCCGCCGTGAAACGTGGGAGGCGCATTCAAAAGGGCCCACTGCGGCGTGTAGTAGTTGTAAGGAGAAATCCACGGGACCACAATCGAAGCCAGCACGATCACGCCGAGCACAACGCCGCTGGCCACCGCGGTCCGGTTATATAACAAGCGGGAGAACGCGTCCTGCCAAAGACTGCGGCCTGCGGGCGCGGCGGAAATGTTCAGAGCATCGGTCGTGGCTGCCATCAGTAGCGCACCCTGGGATCGAGCACGGAATAACTCAAGTCCGCCAATAGATTGAAAACCACGATCAACACGCCGTACAGGATCGTCACGCCAAGCACGAGCGTGTAATCCCGGTTGAGCGCTCCGTCGACAAAGGCCCGGCCGATCCCCGGAAGGCCGAAGATCGTTTCGATCACGATCGATCCGGTGATCACGCCGACGACGGCCGGACCAAGGAAGGAAACCAAAGGCATCAGGGCCGGCTTCAGCGCGTGACGCAGGATCACCAGGTATTGCGGCACGCCTTTGGCCCGGGCCATCAGAATGAAAGGGCTGTTCAGAACCTCGACCATGCTGCCGCGCATCAGGCGTGCGACATAGGCGATGTATGGAGCCGCCAACGCCGCGGCCGGCAGAAATACATTCTTTGGCGCACCTGTTCCCCATCCGCCCGCCGGCACCCAGTGAAGATTTACGGCGAAAACCAGAATCAAAATCGGCGCAACCACGAAAACAGGCACGGAAATTCCAATCATCGAAAGTCCCATCGGCAGATGGTCCCACCCGGTGTCACGCCGAAGCGCGGCCATGATTCCAATCGGCAGGCCGATGAGGAGCGCACCGAACAGCGCGCAGCCTCCGATCACAATATCAATCGGAAAACCTTCCCGGATGATCTCGTTCACGGTGGTGTCGCGGTATTGATAGGACGGGCCGAAATCACCCTGGAGAATTCCAACCAGATAACGAAGATACTGTTTGTACAGCGGCTCATCCAAGTGATACTTCCGCTCGATATTTTGTTTGATCTCCGGAGGAATTTTTTTCTGCGAATCGAATGGGCCGCCGGGAGCGGCGTGCAATAACATAAAAGACAGCGTGATGATGACTAGCACGGTGGGAATGGCGCCCAGCAGCCGGGAAATGGCGTAGCGCAGCAAGTTAGCTCTCCTGGTGCGTCAGAATATACATGTAGCGCGACAAATTGCGATCCGAGAGATTCGCTTGCCAGCCCTTCACATAGGGTTTGATCAAATGCGGGTTTACATAGAAATACACCGGCAAGAACGGCGCGTCTTCATTGAGAATCTCTTCGGCTTGGTGGAATACAGCGAAGCGCGCGGGACCGTCTTCCATTCCGGCGGCCTGGTCGACCAGCGCGTCGTATTTCGGGTTGCTGTAGCTTCCTTCATTCATGCCGAATCCGGTCTGGTAGAGCTGCATGAATGTGAACGGGTCGGGAAAGTCGCCGCTCCAGGCCGCCCAATAGAACTCGGGCTGTTTCATCTGGCGAGCCTGCAGAAATACCTTCCATTCTTCGTTATAGATCTGGACCTTGGCGCCTAAATTCATCAGCCACATTGCGGATAGCGCTTCCATGTAGCGGCGCGTTCCGGGCCCCCCGCTGGCATAGGTGAGCACCGCTTCGAGAGGATGCGCGTCGGAGTATCCGGCCTCTTGATACGTCTTGCGAGCAAGGGCGTGACGCGCGTCCGAAGAAAGTTTCGCCCAATCCGGAATAGCTTGGGTATACCCCTCCAGCGGCGGAATCATGTTGTAGGCGGGAATCCCCACTCCATGGTCGATGTAGTTCTCCAGAATTTCACGGTCCACGGCCATATTGAGCGCCAATCGCAACTTAACGTTTCCCTGAAAGGGAGGTTTCGCGAAGTTGTAGTTGAACATCGCCGTCGCAAAACTGGTGGAGAGCACGACTTGGCTCCCCAGGACTTGCTTCAGCAGTTCCGTTTCGGAGACGTTGAATCGATTGGTAAAGTCGAGATTGCCGGCTAAATATTGGCTCGTGGTGGCGTCGTTGTCGCCGACGTTGTGGTAGATCACTCTTGTCAATCGCACGCGGCCAGCGTCCCAATAGTATGGGTTCTTGTCGAGCGTGATGTGCCCGTTGATGACTCGTTCGGACAAAAGGAAGGGCCCGTTTGAAATCAGGTGCCCCGGTTGCGTCCAACTGTCACCCCATTGTTTTACCGCAGGCTCATAAATTGGACACAGATATGCGTTGGTCAGAAGGGATAGCAGGTAAGCGGTCGGGGCGCGAAGGTGGATGACGAGAGTGTGCGGACCGGCGGACTCCACTCCCAGCTTGCTGGGAGGCATCTTCCCGGCGGCCGCGTCCATCGCATTCTCGATCGGCGCCAGCGCCTGAGAGTACTCCGAGCCCGTGGCGGGATCCACCTGGCGGCGCCAGGCGTAGACAAAATCGTCCGCGGTGACCGGCAGGCCGTTGGACCACTTGGCGTTGTCGCGCAACTGAAACGTCCAGGTTTTTCCGTCGGAGCTTGTTTCCCACGACGTCGCGACGCCCGGAGCGTTGCGCCCTTGCTCATCCAGGGTCACCAATCCCTCGAACAGGTCGTCGAGAACGCGCTGCCCCACGACGTCGGTAAGCAGACTCGGATCGAGCGTGCGTGGGTCGGCTTCCAGATGGCGATTGAGGACTTGTTCGGATGCCAGTGTGGAACCGACTGTAACGGCGGGGGCGCTTATTAGCGGGTGGCCTTGATTGCCGCAAGCGAGCAAGCAGAAAGGAATCGCGCACAGGACAGCCAAATACGAGCGCCTGCGCGGATTGACACGGCGAACCTGCATGCAAATTCGCATTGATAAAATCCAAGAGCAATCGTTCCAGAATCTCATTCGTAGCCGTCTTGATTTCAGCGAAATACACCGATCATCTCGTTCATTATGGCAGAAGGAAAACACCGCCTCCAGCACGATCCGGCGCGATCGGCGGATTACGTGTCCTGAATCTACACGCCCCTTTTATGGAATTGGGAAAATTCTGGCGGAGAGGGGGGGATTCGAACCCCCGTCACCCTTTTGGGGTGAAACTGATTAGCAGTCAGCCCTGTTCGGCCACTCCAGCACCTCTCCGCGGAATCATGGGCCGTAAACGCAGTGCGGGGACCGCTATTGGCGCATCAAAGTATAGCACCGAGCATCCCGCGGAAACTACCGCTACCCGTGGGACTGGGCGCCGAGCGGCGTCTACTTGGGGTCTTGCTCCGCAGAAAGAACGTAGTTTGAAACCGCAGGGAACGGCAGTACTCTTATATAACGGGACAACAATAGCCGTATAAGAACGCGACGGTGAGGAGGCGCTATGTACGTCATTACAGGAGCCACGGGGAATACGGGAAGTACAGCGGCGGAAAAGCTGCTGGCCACTGGAGCCAAGGTGCGCGTCATTGGCCGGGACGCCAAGCGGCTGGAACGATTCACCAAGAATGGCGCGGAAGCTATTGTGGCCGATATGACCGACGCGGCAGCCCTCGAAAAAGCATTTTCCGGCGCGCGCGCCGTCTACGCCGTCATGCCGCCGAACATCTCGGCGCCGGATGTTCGCGCGTACCAGGAACGGGTGACCGATTCCCTGGCCTCGGCCATACGAAAAAACGGGATTGCTTACGCGATCGCCCTCAGCAGCACCGGGGCGGACAAGACGTACGGCACCGGGCCCGTCATGGGTGTGCACGGCCTGGAGCAGAAGCTTCAATCGATTGACGGGCTCAACGTATTATCCCTTCGCTGCGGCTATTTCATGGAGAACTTGCTCCCTCAGGTAGGCATCATTCAAAAGCTTGGGTTCATGGCGGGTCCAGTCCGCGTAGACGTGCCGTTGCCGATGATCTATACGCGTGATATCGGCGAGGCTGCGGCTGAATCGCTCGCGAAATTGGATTTCGTTGGAATGCAAACGCGTGAGCTGCTGGGCGCGCGGCATGTGACCTACGCGGAAGCGGCAAAAATCATTGGCGCCGCGATCGGGAAACCCGATCTGACTTACAGGCAGGTTCCGGCTACCGTCCTGAAGCCGGCCATGATGCAGATGGGCATGTCTTCCAATATGGTGGATTTGCTTCTGGAAATGTCCGATGCGTTGAACACGGGCCACATGAAGTCGCAGGAACCGCGCTCGGCCCGGAACACCACGCCTACGACGCTGGAGACGTTTGTCGCCGAAGTGTTCGCTCCCGCATTTCGTGGGAAAGCAGCCAGGGCGTAGCCAAGGACAAAGCATCCACTTTCAGCATGCGGTGTGGTGAGTTTTGACACGCACGAGCATGCGCACACTTGCACCCTATCGGCGTTCTGCTCGCGACCCTTGGCTGGGAAATTTCGCGTGTCCCTGATTTACTTGCTGGCCGCGGCTACTTTTGCGGCAGCTGTCGCGCCGGCTTTCTTGCTGCGCCGGCGTGGCTTGGTGGGCCGTTCGGGCGCTTCTCCCACAAGCTCCATGGCCATGAGGCCGGTGACGAACTTCTTCATGCCGACGCTGTCGAAATCAATCGTCGTGCGCTCGCCATCGGATTCCGCCACGATTCCGTATCCGTACTGCTCGTGCTTGATGCACTGCCCTTCGGAAAGAACCTGCACAACTGCCTCCTTGTTTGCTTCTGGCACCTGCGGAGCACTTGCTGCGAGGGAGCGAGTCCGTCCCGCCCGCCGCGGCGGGCGGGACGGACCCACGTTTGTCAGACTAGAGGCCGGTAACGTTCTCCGCCTGCAGGCCCTTGGGGCCCTTGCGGACCTCGAATTCAACCGCTTGCCCTTCGTTTAGAGATTTGTATCCGTCCATCTGGATTGCCGAAAAATGGACAAATACATCCTCGCCGGACTGGCGCTGGATGAACCCGTAGCCTTTGCTGGCATTGAACCACTTCACTGTTCCTTGTTCTTTCACTTCTACTACCTCGCTTTAAAAGCTATTTGCGCTTCTCGTACTGACCGGCGCGCCACGCAGGGCGGGGTGCGGGGGCCTTGACTGCCTCTAGCCCGTACAAACAAACGGCTGCAAGAGTTAGACTTGCAGCCCCGTTGAACGAGTCAAAAGGAATCACAAGAGCAACAAACGCAAGGCAATTTTACCAAAAAAGTGCATTTATTGTCTAGATGGATCGTATCCAGAAAATAAAGGCCTTTCCAGGGCGGTAGAACGCAATAACCCATATTATTTTCATTATGTTACAGGATTTTTAGCGTATTTTAACATTTGCGTTTGACTCTTCCTATACCCTCGCTATTTACCGGTCCGCGTGCCGTTTTTTGGACGCGCCTCGTCACGATGGGCCAAATAGGGTTACTCTTCTCTTGAGACGCCGCCCACCTGGGAGGAGCGGGACCCCAGCCATGCCTCGCCAGTCGCTGATCGATTACCTTCAGGAATACCCTAAACACGGCCGCAGCACGGCATTTGTGCGGCGCTCCGGCTACCGGACTTCGCGCTCGTCCTATCGCGACGTCGCGGGCCTTGCAGCGCAATGCGCCCGGGAATTTGAGCGGGTTGGAATTGCGCCCGGTGACCGGATCCTGCTGTGGGGACGGAACTCCGCGGAATGGGTGGCCGCGTTTTTCGGATGCATCCTGCGCGGCGCGGTCGCTGTGCCGATGGATCAAGGGGCCACGGCGGAATTCGCCGGCCGCGTGGCGCGGCAGGTGGACGCCAGGCTCGTGCTGGCCGATCGTGAGAATTTACTGATTGGTGAACAGAGGCCCGCAATCCTTTTCGATTCCCTCCGGGAAGCCGTGGGCAAGCATTCAAGCGAACCTTACGTCTCTCCTCCTCTTACCCGCAGCTCGATCGCGCAGATCATCTTTACTTCGGGCGCGACGGCTGAACCGAAAGGCGTGGTGATTTCGCACGGCAACATTCTCGCCAACCTCGAGCCGCTCGAAGCGGGGATGCAGCCGTACCTCAAGTGGGAACGCTTCGTTCACCCGCTGCGATTTCTCGATCTTGTTCCCGTCAGCCACGTCTTCGGGCAATTCATGGGCGTGTGGATCCCGCCGCTGCTCGGTGGCTGCGTCCACTTTCAGGATTCGCTCAACCCGTCGGAAATCATTTCGACGATCCGGAAGGAGCGCGTGTCGGTTCTAGTTGCGGTGCCGCGTGTGCTCGAAGCGCTGCAGGGCAAGATCGAGCGCGATCTCGAGGCGGAGGGGGCGCTCGAAGCGTTTCGCAAGGATTTTGCCGCCGCCGAGAATGAAAAGGTTCTCCGCCGCATGTGGCGATTCCGGAAAATTCACCGGCGGTTTGGCTGGAAATTCTGGGCCGTCATTTCCGGCGGCGCGACGCTGGACCCGGAAACGGAGCGATTCTGGGGCCGCACCGGATTCGCCGCAATTCAAGGCTACGGGCTGACGGAAACGACTTCGCTGGTCAGCGTGAATCACCCGTTTCGCATCGGGCGAGGCTCGATTGGGAAAGTGCTACAAGGCCGCGAAGTGAAATTGGATGAGAACGGCGAAATTCTCGTGCGCGGAGAAAATATCGCGGCGAGATATTGGGAGGACGGCGAGACTCTCGCTGTCGCGAAGAACGGCGAGGACGCGGGGTGGTTTCGCACCGGGGACCTGGGCGCGCTCGATGCCCAGGGGAATTTGTATTTCAAGGGGCGCAAGAAAAACGTCATCGTCACGCCCGCGGGCATGAACGTCTATCCCGAAGACCTTGAAGCTTTGTTGCGGCGCGAACCGGAAGTGAAGGACTGCGTGGTGGTGGGACTCGAACGCGGGGGAAACGCCGAGCCCTGCGGCGTTCTGCTATTGAACGACGAAAAGCGGGTGAAACAGCCGCGCCATGCCGCGGGGATTGTCGCGCGCGTGAACGAATCCCTGGCGGAATATCAAAGGATGCGCTCGTGGTTCCTGTGGCCTGAAGCGGATTTTCCGCGCACGTCCACCGGCAAACCGAAGCTCGCCGAGATTCGCGCGTCGGTTGAAGCGCAATGGGGCAATGGGGGCGGCGCCGGGAACTGGCCGGCTACGACTGGCGGAATCGGGGAACTGATCGCGCGGGTGAAAGGCGGAGGCAACGAAGTCGACCCGAATGCGAATCTCGACAGCGATCTGCGCTTGAGTTCGCTCGATCGCGTCGAGCTGTTGGGCGCGATCGAAGACCGCTACCAGGTGGACCTGAACGAAACGCGTTTCGCCTCGGCCAGGACTGTCGGCGAACTCGAGAGTCTGGTGCGCGGGTCATCGCCCGCTCGATCCGAATTTGTGTTTCCCCGGTGGGCGCAGCGCTGGCCGGTGACGTGGATGCGTACATTCTTTTATTACCTGCTGACCTGGCCCGCGACTCATTTGATGGCTCACCCGCGCGTATTTGGGCGCGAGAATCTACGCGGCGTGAAGGGTCCCGTTCTCGTGATTTCCAATCACGTGATCTATCTGGATGTGGGGTTTGTGCTGGCGGCGCTGCCTGTGCGTTTCCGTCATCGACTTGCAGTGGCGATGGGCGGAGAGCGCCTCGCGGAAATGCGCCGGCCTCCGCGCGAATGGTTTTTTTTGCGGCGCTGGCTGAACCGGATGAATTATTTTCTGGTTGTCTCCCTCTTCAACGTGTTTCCGTTGCCCAAAAAATCCGGCTTCCGCGAAAGCTTCCGCTTTGCCGGGGATTTGGCCGATCGCGGATGGACCATTCTTGTATTTCCCGGAAGGCGATCTTACGCCGGACGGAAAATTGCAGCCGTTCCGCGGCGGCATCGGCCTGCTCGCCAGCAATCTGAAACTTTCCGTCCTGCCCATGCGCATCGACGGCGCGTATGATATTCGCGAAGCGCGCAGCAAGTTCAACCGCCCCGGCCGCATTCGAGTCCACATCGGCAAACCCGTGGAATTTCCTGCGGGATCGGACCCGCAGGAGATCGCGCGAGTCCTCGAGCAGTGCGTGGCGGAATTGGGCCAGGATCAGGAGAAGAAGGAAATTGCGAAGGCGCATGCGGCAGGCGAGTAGATTCGAGTAGCACAGACTTCAGTCTGTGGGGGTCCGTAAGTGAGCCGGGGCCGGGTGGCTGCCAAGATTGCGCGCCTTCCAAGATCTGATGGAAACCCACAGACTGAAGTCTGTGCTACTTCATTGCGAAGCCTCGGCGTTGGCGCGGATCAACTGCCAGCGCTTGGGGCGCTTCTTGGTGTCGAGAATTTTCTTGCGCAGGCGGATGGATTTCGGCGTGACTTCGACGAGTTCGTCGTCGGCGATGAACTCGATGGCTTGTTCGAGGCTCAACTGGCGGTGCGGGATCAGGCGGATGGCCTCGTCGGCGCTCGACGCGCGCATGTTGGTCTGCTTTTTTTCCTTGGTGACGTTGACGTCCATGTCGGCGTCGCGCGAGTTTTCCCCGACGACCATGCCTTCGTAGACTTCCTCGCCCGGGCCGACGAAAAGTTCGCCGCGCTCCTGCAGGTTCCACAACGCGAAGGCGGTGGTGTGGCCGGCGCGGTCGGCCGCGAGCGCGCCGGTCGGGCGCGAGGCCATTTCGCCGCCGTATTCGGTCCAGCCCTCGAACAAGGTGTGAAGCTGCGCGGTGCCGCGCGTGTCCGTGAGCAACTGGCCGCGCAATCCGATCAGGCCGCGCGAGGGAATCGTGAACTCCATGCGCACCCAGCCCGAGCCGTGATTCACCATTTTTCCAAGCTCGCCGCGGCGCCGGCCGAGCGATTCCATCACCACGCCGACAAACGATTCCGGGCAATCGACCACCAACCGCTCGAGCGGCTCGAGTTTCTTGCCGTTTTCCTCGCGCACCACGATTTCCGGCTTGCCGACCATCAGCTCGTAGCCTTCGCGGCGCATCGTTTCGATCAGGATGGCGAGCTGCAATTCGCCGCGCGCAAAAACGCGAAACACATCGGTGGTTTCCGAATCGGTGATGCGCAGTGAAACGTTGGTGAGCAATTCCTTCTGCAGACGCGCGCGCAAGTCGCGCGAAGTCACCCACTGGCCTTCGCGGCCAGCCAGCGGTCCGGTATTCACCGTGAAATTCATCGCCAGCGTTGGCTCGTCCACGACCAGGGGTTCGAGCGGGGCGGGATTTGTGAGCTCCGTCAGGCTCTCTCCGATTTGAATTCCCTCCACGCCGGCGACGGCGACGAGGTCGCCGCAGGGCACCTCCTCCGCCTCGACGCGGTCGAGGCCGAAGAAGGTGTAGAGCTTGGTGAGGCGTGTGGGGACGAGTTCTCCCGATCGCTTCGAGATGCCTACATCGGCGCCGCGGCGCAGCGTGCCGTTGAACACGCGACCGATGGCGATGCGCCCGAGAAAATCGCTGTAGTCCAGGTTCATGACCTGCGCTTGCAACACACCGTTCGGATCGCCCTTCGGCTCGGGAATCGCGGAGACGATGGTTTCAAAGAGCGGCTGAAGATTTGTCGAGCCGTCGTCCAGCTTCCGGTGCGCGACTCCTGTCTTCGCGTTGGTGTAGAGAACCGGAAAATCCAGCTGGTCCTCGGTGGCTTCGAGGTCGATGAAAAGATCGTAGATTTCGTCGAGCACAACCGCGGTGCGCGCGTCGGTACGGTCAATTTTGTTGAGCACAATGATGGGCAGAAGCTTTGCCTGGAGCGCCTTCTGCAGGACGTAGCGCGTCTGGGGCAGAGGGCCTTCGCTCGCGTCCACCAGCAGGAGCACGCCGTCCACCATTTTCAGCGCGCGCTCGACTTCTCCGCCAAAATCGCTGTGGCCGGGCGTGTCCACGATATTGATTTTCGTGTCGTGATAGAACAGCGCCGTGTTTTTCGCCAGGATGGTGATGCCGCGCTCGCGCTCGAGATCGTTCGAGTCCATCACGCGCTTCATCACGACCTGATTGTCGCGGAACACGCCGCTCTGATGGAGCATGGCGTCCACCAGCGTGGTTTTCCCGTGGTCCACGTGAGCGATGATGGCGATATTGCGAATCTGTGGCATGAAATCCTAGCTTTCTCTTCGATTGTCGTTTCGGAGCCGGGTGCGGGCTTTACTTGAAGCCCGCCGGAATAAGCGATGAAAACAGGAAAGGCTGCAAGTGCGAACTTGCAGCCCCCACGTTCGATTCCGAGAGGAATTACAAGTGCATCCGAAGTATTAAGGTTACCACAGTATTCGGCTTCGTCGTTCTTGAAAAGAAGCGAGCGGGATGATAGCGTTACCAACAAGGAAGCAGTTGCGCTTGGCTGAAAAGGAGCCAAGCCTTCGCTAAACGAGGGTCGGATTGTTTTCCTACCCTTTGGGCCGAGCGAACGGTTCGCATAGGCGGCAAGCCTCGTAAATAATCAAGAGCGAAGGTACCAAACCTGAGTTCGTCGGTTTCGTGACCCACGCATCCGAGCTGGAAATTTCCGGCCTGATGTCGTGGGTTTTTGATTTTGAGGTAAAAAAACATCGGCCGGACGCCCTAGAATCCGCTGCAAGTGCATTTGCACGTTGCGGGCTAACATACTTATATTTCTTCTCGCTGCGAGGAACGGAGAGTACAAAATGGCTGATGAGCCGAAGGATTCGGACATTCGGGATGTGATGAGGGAGGAAAAAAGCCGGGGCAAACGCCGCGTCGACGTGGAGGCTTTACGTCGCCGGGAAAACCTCTTGAAAAAATTTCGCGAAGCCCTGACGTTGAGGACGGAACGTGAGTTTGTGGATGCTATCCGCGAGATGAAGCTTGCCGACGACCCTGAGAAATTGCGCGAGCTTTTGAAGATTTGGCGCGCTTCCTTTTAAGTTCGGCAATCTTCAAACCAAACGCCCGGATCATCCGCTCTTGTTCCTCGGCAGGGTAGGATTTCAAGTGCTCCTCTGCGAGCAGCGTAAGAGCGAGAGCGGCCTTTTCTTTTTTAGAAACTCTCTTTTTCATGATCCCATTCTATGCCAGTTTCCTGACAATCAGCAAAACTATTTGGCTGTGAGGCGCTCCTGAGAGGGCATTTCCGGATTGTGAGAGAGCGATACTGCGCGCTCCCGCCACGCCACGAGCAAAAAGGCAGCAAGGCCGAAGCGGGTCGTGAATTCAGTTTGGATTCACGCGAACATCGATTTGTTCGGAATAAGGAGTGGCATTGTCCGGCTGCGCTTTGGCATCCACCAATGACCCGCGCACACTGAAATCCACGTGAAATCCTGGTAGCGTCAACGAGGTGACGGCGCGATGGTCGCCTTGCACCTCGAGAGTCAACCCAGCGTTCCGGCAGGTCTCACAGGCCGAATGGGCAAAGACATATATATCCATGGATTGCTTCTCGCCACTGACCACAAGCATATTGGCGTCCGTTTGAGTACGGACCAGCTTGAATTTATAGGTGCCTGCGGGAAGCATGGTCTTATTCCACTGAGCGGGACGGCGCAGTGTGAATGAACCGACCAGCATATCGTTGGCACGAACGGACGAAGATATGCCACCGATTGCGAGTAAGCCAATCGCGACGACAAGAGCTTTTGATAAGTACCGCATTTGCTTCCAGACCTCCTTAGGAACGCAGCGTTCCGTCTGATTTGACCGTTTCAATTTGATTTCGATCGACCCACGATATTTGCAGGATCATAGGACGGCTGCCATGGTACGGATGTACCGAAGGTTTACACCAAATGTACCTGGCTGAACGGCCAAAGCGATTGCAAAGCTGGCTCGGGGCTCGAAGTGACGCCATCCAAACGACTTTGCGATGGTGAGGCTCTGCTTGGGGCGATTTGCGGGCCCGATCCGGCATTAGCACTTTGGCCACAAGTCCCGAGAAGTCTGAGGATTGAGCAGTGGCCGAAGGAGGCTTTCAAGCTGACAGCGAAGTTGTGAATGAGTGACGTGCGATTCCATTCTCAGGGTAGAATTTGAGCCGGCCATGCGAAAACGAAACACTCGTGTATACGCGGAACTTGCCGCCGTTGTGGTCTTGGCATTCTCGCTCGCCTTGGCGGCAGCGCAGACGGACTGGCTCGCGCCTGACCTTTCGGTCATCGGCAAGTTCCGAGACGAAGAAACCCAGCATTCTCACATCATGGAGGTGATGGGCTATCTCACCGATGTGTACGGGCCGCGGCTGACCAATTCGCCGAATATCCGGGAGGCAGGCGAGTATGCCGTCAAGACGCTCAGCGCGTGGGGCCTCGCGAATGTGCACGAGGAAACGTGGGGACCGTTTGGGCGCGGCTGGTCCAACGAGATCTTTGAAGCGAGCGAAATTGCGCCGCGGCATTTTCCGCTGATCGCGTATCCCAAAGCCTGGACGCCGGGAACGAACGGACCCATCACCGCCGATGCGATCTATGCAAGAATCGAAAAAGAAGAAGACTTCGCGTTTTATCGCGGCAGGCTCAGAGGCATGTTTGTGCTGACCGCGCCGATGCGCGTGGTCGAAGCGCAGTTCGACGCGCCGGCGCATCGCTTCACCGATCAGGAGCTAGGCGACCTCGCGCAGCCGCGCCCGCCCCAGCCTCCTCCCGACAAAGGCGCGCGCGACCGTCTGCGCAAGCAACAGGAATTCAACGAGAAGCTGGTGAAATTTCTGACCGACGAAGGCGCCGTGGCTTGGCTTGAACCCGCTCCGCACGACGGCGGCACGATGACCGTGATGAGCGGAGGCTCGCGCGATCCGAAGGACGCGCCGGTGCTCCCGCGCGTCGCCGTGGATATCGAGAATTACGGACGCATCTTCCGCACGCTCGAGAAAAACATTCCGGTGACGCTGCGAATCAACATCGCGAACAAGTTTTTCGACGACAACTTAAATTCGTTCAACATTGTCGCGGAAATGCCGGGCACGGACAAGCCCGATGAGGTGGTCATGCTCGGCGCGCATTTCGATTCCTGGGCGAGTGGCACAGGGGCGACGGACAACGCCGCCGGGTCCTCCGTGATCATGGAGGCGATGCGCATTCTGAAAGCGTGCAACGCGAGGATGCGGCGCACGGTGCGCCTCGCGCTGTGGACCGGAGAGGAAGAGGGGCTGCTCGGGTCACGCGCCTACGTCATGGAACACTTCGCCGATCGAAATACGATGGACTTTAAGCCCGGCGACGCAAAGCTTTCGGCTTATTTCAATGTGGATAACGGTACAGGAAAAATTCGCGGAATTTATTTGCAGGACAACGAAGCCGTGCGGCCCATTTTTGAAAAGTGGATGGAGCCGTTCAAGGCCGACGGAATGACCACGCTTTCGGCTCGCGGGACCGGCGGCACCGACCACGTCTCCTTCGATGAAGTCGGCCTGCCCGGCTTTCAATTCATTCAGGACCCGATCGAATACGAAACCCGCACGCACCACACGAACATGGATGTGTACGAGCGAATCCAGGCAGCGGATTTAAAGCAGATGGCCGTGATCGTCGCTTCGTTTGTCTACATGACGGCGAACGCGGACCAGCTTCTTCCACGCAAGCCTCTTCCGAAACGGTAGGTTTGAGTAGCACAGACTTCAGTCTGTGGATTTCCAATTGATCTTGGCTGGCGCGCAGATTTTCTCAAACCGTCATAAGCATCCGGCTTGGCTGGCGCGGTCGACCCGGGTTCTCTGACGGAACCCCACAGACTGAAGTCTGTGCTACTAAAATCCTACTTGTTGTTCTTGCTCAGGCGGCGGTAATACTCGGCGACGGATTCTTCGTAGCCCTGCGGCACGGTTTTCGTGTCGCCGCTGCGCACTTGGCCGGAATCCTTGTCGTCGAGCTGGCGGCGCAATTGCAGTTCCAGCTTGTCCACGTCGGCGAGCACCTGGGAATGGAGCTGCTCTACGAGCGCGGGGTTGCCGGGGAAGCGGCTCGGGTCGAGGCGCTCCATTTCTTGGATGAGTTCCTGAACTTGCTTGGCCGTCTCCGGATCTTCGCGTACGGCCTGGCGAAGCTGATTCAAATCGCGCAGCGTGTCTTCATAGGCGCGCTGCGGGGGAACCGGCGAATTGTCGGGCTGAACTGGCGGCCCACCGCGCGGCGTGTCGTTCCCAGTGTCCAGATTGCCGTAGACAGTGCCATTGGCTCCTCCGCCGTATGCGTTGCCGTAGGCTCCGCCGTTGTCACCGCCGCCAATTCTAGCGCCCGGGCCGCCGTTGGGGCTCCAGGCGCCCTGATTGCCGCGGCCATACTGCTGACCGCCGCCTTGCCCTTGGCCGCCCTGCTGCCCCTGGCCCTGCCCTTGCTGGCGTCCCTGGCCGTCGCGCGATAGACCGCCTAGCTGGTTGCGCAGGCGCTCCACGCGGTTCAGCGCGGTTTCAATCCCCTGCTGCGAATCGTTTCCTTGCTGCGGGGCAGCGCCCATGGCCTGCTGCGCGTCATGCACTTCTTTTTCGAGGCGCTGCATTCCGGCGGCGATTTCCGGCTCCATGCCATTCGCGTTGGGATCGATGCCGCGGCGCATCCAGTCGGCGCCGCGCTGAATGCGCGAGCGCAAATCGGACTGCTGCATGTCGCCGAGGGCTTCGCGCAGTTTGGTGGAGGCGGCATTCTGATTGTTGGTGGCGAGTTCGCGCGCGGTATCCTGCAGATTTTTTTCCAGGCCGCCGAGGTCGTTCGCGAGTTTCTCGCGATCGTCGGCGAGCTTCCTGCGTTGCGCCGTTCCGGCCTGCGATCCCATGCCCTGACCGAAGGCTTGCTGAATGCTGCCAGCTTGGTCGCGCTCTTCCTGAGTGAGGCGGCTGGCCTCGTCGGCGAGCGAATCGACCTTCGTTGCCGACTGCTGCTGGCGCATGCTGCCGAGCAGGTCGGTGGCTTCCTTCAAGCGATCGGCGGCGCGGCGCGCTTCGGCTTCGCTTTGCTGCGGAGAGGTTGCGCGGCGCATGTCATCGGTCGCCTGGCGCAAGCGGTCCAGCGACTGCTGGACGCGCGGGTCGCCCGACTTTCCTCCCGCGCCGGATTGTCCGGACGAACCCGATTGTCCGGAAGAGCCCGAAGAGGAATTGCCTTGCGCGCCGCCCTGCTGCGAACTCGATTGCGAGCCTGACCCGCTCTGGCCGTTGTTGCGGGCCATCTGCTCCATCTGGCGCTGCAGCTCTTCGGCCTGGCGGCGCAACATTTCCTGCTGCCAGCGCTGCTCGGAGCTTTGCTGGTTGTTGCGTTGCTGCGCGGCCAGCTCTTCCTGTCGGCGCGCAAGCTGATCCAGTTTTTGCAGCGCTTCGTCGATTTCCTTTTGCTGCTGGCTGGCCGAGCCGCCCGCGGTTTGCGCCGTCTCGTACTGATTTTTTTCGGTGTCCAGCTCCAGATCGAACAGGCTCGCGAGGTCGCGCCCGGCGCCGCCGCCCGCTCCGCCTCCTCCGCCCGAACTGCCGAACGCCACTTGAATCTGGCGGAACGTGGCTTCGGCGCGCAGCAGGTTCTGGAGGGCTTTCTGCTCGCTGGGCATGGCTTCGCGCCATTTTTGCTGCTGCAATTGTTGGGCGGCCGGACCCATGGCTTCGGCGGCTGCGTTCATGTCTTTCACGAAACTATTGAATTCCTCGTTCTCCTGCGACAGTTCGCGGCTCTGCATGCGTCCGGCAAGCGATCTCGCCTGCTCGCCCAGTTTGGCCTGCACGCCGGAGAGGAATTTGGCGGCGTCGGCCGCTTCCTGCTGCGTTGCTTTCTTGTCGCCCTGATGCTTCCAGGTTTCGGCGATGATTTCTTTTTCGCGCTGGGAGATGTCGTTCTGTTCGCCCATGCCGCCGCCCCCGCCACCACCTCCGCCGCCCGCCGCCTGGGACTGCGAGTACTCGCGCTCGAAAGGATCGGCCTGGATGAAGGAAATGTCGGTGCGCGATTCGGTGTGCGCGTCTTTGGCCATCGCATAGAGGCTGACGACGTCGCCCGGCACGGCCTTGAAATCTTCGAGGGAAAGAATGGTGGAACCGTCGGCCTGCTTCGCGCCTTTCTGCTTGAGCAAGTCGACCGTCTGTTCGGGCCCGCCATTCACCGAATAGTGCAGCGTCATTTCGGAGACGCCGAATTCGTCGTCGGCCTTCACCGCGACGGTGACTTCCTCGATGGGGCTGGCGCGATAGTCGTGGCCGGGACGCGCGATGATCACGTTCGGCGGCTCCGCCTTGCGCGCCTCGATAAAGAAATCGTTCGAGAGTCGCACGGGCTGCCCCTGATCGAGAGCGGCGACGTGGTACACGCCGTCCTTTTCCATGCGGACTGTGCCCTTGTAAACATTTCCTTCGCCGCCCGAAAGGCGAATCTGCTGCTCGTCATCGAGCACCAGGATGCCGTCGCGCATGGGCTTGTCGGTTTCCACTTCGAGATCGGCGTCCGTGCCTTCGACGGCGCGGAGATCGCCGCCGCGCTCCTCGGTCACGTTTTGCAAGTGCGTCCATGAAGGGTAGTGGTACGTCACGCGGACGTTTTTCACGTTCGGCAGATCGAGCACGCGGATGTTGAAATGTTTCGAGTCCAGCGGCCCCGCTTCGACGTAATATTCGACGCTTTCCGGCAGGCCTCCGAAAACGAATTGAAAGCCCGAGCCTCCGGCTTGCGGTTTCATCGGCACCTGATCCCACTTGGAGGCGCTCTGATAGCGCGCATACAGGCGCACGTTCTGCGTTTGCAGGCCGATGAGCTGCGCCGTCACCATCAGATCGGAATTGCGCCGCACGGAAATATCGCCGGGGACCACTTGAATGTCATAAAAGGGAGCCGTCCCGCTGTGCGGCGTCGCCGCCCACAACAAGGCAGCTCCTTCGCCCAGATATCCCGGCCCGGCGAGGATCAGCCACACCAGCACGCACAGCGACACCGCGCCTACGCCAAGAAACGTCGCCAGCTTCTTGTCGGGAACTAGGGACTTGGGTTCGGCGGCGCGCGCCACATTCAGCGTATCGAGAGCCAGCAAATCCAGAAAAGGCTCGCGCTTTTCGACGTCGCGCTCGGCAAACGTCACGAGGCGCTGCTTGAATTCGGGAAACATCTCCTCGGCCTGGCGGGCGGCGCGGCGCCGGTTGAGCGCGACGAGAGGCAGGGCAATTCCGAACGTCACGGCCAGCACCAGCGCAAACAGCAGCGTTACGCGCGCGCTCGTGATGCTCCACCGGGAGAACGCCAAGGCGTTGGTGATCAGAACGAGGACAACGGTGGCGGCCAGGGCAACCGAGGTCAGAATCGCGGCCCCGCGAAACATCGCGCCCAGGCGCAGCCGTCTCTCCAATTGGTGAATATAGGAGTTGAGCTGGTCCCTGAAGCTCATAAGTCCTCCTGCTGCTGGGCCCCTAAGTATCGGTCCGCAAGCAGGGATTCAGCGATGGCCGCGGCGAATACTAGAAGCATAATATACCACCATAAACGGTAGGGCTGGGTCTGTTCCTGAGCGGAACCTCCGGCCGCGGCCTGCACCGCTCCCGTGCCCGAATTTCCCCGCCAGAGCGCCAAAACATCGTCCGGAATGACCTCGAGGTTGGATTCCCGGCGGTCGGGATTGACGCCGATCACGTCGTGGCGTCCGTTCGCGAGCTGGAGCTCGTAAAATCCGGCGCTCGCCAGTTGGAAGGTTTGCGCGGATGTCGAATCTTTCAGCGAGAGAGGCCGGTGGCCTGCGGGATCGATCACCTGGACGCCGACCGATTGTTCCTTCGAGCTGCGAAGCTCGAGGTAGGAATCCACGACGCGGGCGCCGCTGCGGCGCTCGGTGCCGGACAAATACAGCGCGGTTTGCTCGACAAAGGGCACGAAGATCGGATGGAGCGGGAAATCATTGGTGAGATTGTCGAGGCCGGAAGCGAAGAGCAGAACATTGCCCTCGCCGATTTTCTTTTCCAGCAGCAATGGCGTCCCGTCCGTCAGGTGAGCGATCACGCGCGCGTCGCCCGGATCGACGCGTACCGCAAAATAAAATTTCACGCCGGACCAGTGGTCGGCCTTTTCCACGGACGGGTGCGAGGGATCGGCGTCGGCCACGTTCAGATAGCGATCGCTCGTGCGGGAATAATCGTGCGAGTCCAGAATGTTGCCGCCAAAGACGGGAACGCGCGTCGTGTGCGCCGCCGAGGTTCCCTCCGCGATCCACACGCTGCCGCCGCCCTGCACGTAACGCATGAGCGCGCTTTCAAAAGGCGCAGGGACCGAGATCAAGTCCGAAAGGACGACGAACGCGAATTTCGAGAGCGGCTGGTTCGCCGCCTCGCCGGCGCTGACCATGTCGAGCGTAAAGGCGGACTCCGCGGCCGAACCGAGGGCCGAGCGAAAATAGAGCGGCGAACGCGAGTCACCTGCATCGGAAACGAAGAGCGCGCGGCGCGGGTCGGATCGCTCGACGGCGAAAAGGCTTACGTCATCCGCCGGAAAAGTATCCGCCGAATCGATTCGCACTTCGCAGCGCGTGAAACCGTAGGGCACATCGAGCGATTGGAATTCCGCGGTGGCGCGGCCATTCGCGGGCACCGCCACTGTCTTCGTGGCGGCGGTCTTTGCCATTCACGACGAGCGAAACCGTGCGCGTGGCGGCCGGAGTGCCGAATCCCGCGATGACGGCCTGCACGCGCGCTTTTTTTGGATCCCAAACCTGTCCCGGCGCGTTGACGCTTTCCACTGTCCAATTGGGCGCGGTTTCCTTGGCCACCGGGTGCAGCACGAGCGAAACGTTGGCGGGCAGCGCCAGCTCCGAAAAACTTCCGGGCATCGCGGATTTTTGCATGTCGCTGAAAAAGTGCAGCTCGATGGGCGTGTGCACCGAATCCGCAAGCGAACGCACCGCGCGCGCCAGTTCGCCGTAGCTGGCGCGCGAATCGCCCGGCTGAATATTGTCGACGGCGGCGCGCAGCGCGCCCGCATCGAGCGACGGCTGCGTCAGAACTTGAATCTGCGAACCGAGCGACATGACCTGCGCCTTGTCCGAGGGCCTTCGCGAAGAAAGCACGGAGAGCGCCTCGCGGCGCGCATCGGCCAGGCGCGTTCCGGCGCGCATGCTGAACGAATTGTCGATCACCAGCAGCTGAAGCTTTTCGCTGTTCATGTTCGCGGCCGTGCGGTTGATGAACGGATTCGCGAACGCCAGGATGAGCAGCAGGAACAGCAGCGTGCGAAGCGACAGCAGAAGCAAATAGCGCAGGCGCCGATGTTTGATCGAGCTTTGCGTGCGCCGCTCGAAAAACATCAGCGAGCTGAACGGCCGCGGGATCGTGGTGTGGCGCCGCAGCAAGTGGACGTAGAACGGCAAAGCCACCGCGGCGATGCCCGCCAGAAACCAGGGAGCAAGGAGGCCCATCTAGTTCCTCCCCTGGCGGATCGAGAGATATTCGCGGAGCGCGTCATCGAGCGGCCGGTCGGTCACGAGCAAGTGGTAATCCATTCCCGCGCCGCGCGCTTTGTCCCGCAGTTCTTCCACGTGCGCGTCAAATTTCTTGCGGTATTCATCGCGGACATATTCCGGCGTGATCTCGATCCGGTCCTGCGTTTCGAGATCGATCAGCGTCGAGGGTTCTCCGATTTCCGGCCGGATTTCCTTGGGATCGAGAACATGAAACAGCACGACTTCGTTGCCGTGGAAGCGCAACGGCTCGATGGTCCGCACGATGTGTTCCGGCGAATCGTAAAAATCGGAAATGAAGATGACGATTCCGCGGCGGCGCAGGAACTGCTGAAAATGATTCAGCGGCTTGGCGAAATCGGTGCGCGCGTGAGGCTCCGCCTGTTCGAGCCCGCTCAGGAGGCGATGCAACTGCCCTTGCCGCGTGGACGGCCGGATGTAGGTGCGAATTTCATCGTCGAAGACGATCAGTCCCGCCGCGTCGCGCTGGTTCTGAATCGCGAGATAGAACAGCGACGCCGCAGTGAAGCGCGCGTAATCCATTTTGTTTACGGAGTGAGAAGAAAATTTCATCGAGTTGCTGGCGTCGAGCAGCACGGTGAGGATGCTGTTGGTTTCGCCGCGATAACGCTTGAGGTAGGCGCGCTCGGTGCGCGCGAAGACGTTCCAGTCCACGTGGCGCAGATCGTCGCCGGGCGAGTAGGCGCGGTATTCGGCGAATTCCTGGCTGAAGCCGAAATCCGGCGAGCGATGCAGGCCGTTGACGAATCCATCGACGACGGTCTTGGCCACCAAATCCAAACCGGAAATTCCGGCGAGCACCGCGGGATCGAGGAAGCGTTGCAGCATTTATCGGATATCTCCTGAGTTCCCCTAACCACTTTTGTCATTCCGAGCGAAGCGAGGAATCTCTCCGCGGTGTTGGAGTCAAAACGAAGAGAGATTCCTCGCTTCGCTCGGAATGACAATTACTTTCCACTTCTCCGCCGAGCGCGGCGGCGGGGTTCAAGTAGCACAGACTTCAGTCTGTGGGTTTCCACTTGATCTTGGCTAGCGCGTTCGGCCCGGAATACTCAACGAAAATCCACAGACTGAAGTCTGTGCTACTTATGCCTTCGACGGCGGCGGCATGTGTTCCAGCAGTTGCCGCAAAATTTCATCCGAATCGATGCGGTCCGATTCGGCGTGGAAGTTCAGTAGGATGCGGTGGCGCAGCACCGGGATTGCCAGCGCGAGAATGTCTTCGTAAGCGACGTGGTAGCGGCGATGCGCCAGCGCCCGCGCCTTGGACGCCAGAACGATGAACTGCGCGGCGCGCACGCTGCCTCCATAGTTCACGTACTTCTTCACGAAGTCCGGCGCGGAGCCGCTGTTGTGCCGCGTCGCGCGCACCAGATTGACGACGTACTGGGCGAGAGAATCTCCGATCGGCACCATGCGCACGAGTTGCTGGAAATCCAGAATCTCCTCGGCGGAAGTCACGGCTTCCACTTGCGCCACGTGCGTCGTCGTGGTCAAGTCCACCACCTTGATTTCGTCGGCCGCGCTCAAATAATCGAGAATGGTGTTGAACAGGAAGCGGTCGAGTTGCGCTTCGGGCAAGGGATACGTGCCTTCGAGCTCGATCGGATTTTGCGTCGCCAGCACGAAGAACGGAGACGGCAATTTGTAGTGATTGCCGCGCACGGTGACCGAGAGTTCCTGCATCGCTTCGAGCATCGCCGATTGCGTTTTCGGCGGCGTGCGGTTGATTTCGTCGGCCAGCACGATGTTGGCGAAGATCGGTCCGGGCACGAAGGTCCAGCGCCGGTGCCCCGTCGTGGGATCTTCCTCGATGATGTCCGTCCCGGTAATGTCCGAGGGCATCAAATCGGGCGTGAACTGGATGCGTTTGAAAGCCAGGCCCAGCGTCTGCGCAATCGTGCGGACCATGAGCGTCTTCGCCGTGCCCGGCAAGCCGGTGATCAGGCAATGGCCGCCGACGAAGAGCGAGATGAGGATCTGGTCGAGCACTTCCTCTTGCCCGACGATCACTTGGCGGACCTGGCCGAGAATGTTGTCGCGCACGGTCTGAAAGCGTTCAATGCGCTTTTTCAGTTCCGCGGAATCCGGATCGAGCTGTGCGATGGAGGCCATTTTTTATTTCCCTTCGTTGGAATCCTTCAACTGCAAGAGCAACTTCTGCGCCGGGCGGTAGTCGGGCGCGACTTCGAGCGACGCGAGGACGTGATCCTCGGCCTTGTCCTTCTGTCCCGCCGCGAAATACGCGCGGGCCACATTGAACTGCGCGGACGCCTTGTCGATCGGGCCCAAGGCGATCACGGCATTGTATTCGCGAATTGCCCCGGGAAAATTATTTTGCGCGAACCACAAATCGCCGAGATGGCGGTGCAGCTCTTCGTCCACCGGATAGATGTAGTTGAGGCGGTCGAGCGTCGCGGCCGCGTCGGCCGGCTTGCCGAGGTCTTCCTCGAGCGAGGCCAGTTGTTTCAAAGCCGGAGGATTGTGCCCGCCGATTTTTTCGTACGCCGTAAGAATCGCGACGGCAGCCGGCTTGTCGTTTTTCGCGAGGTCGGCCTCCGCCATGAATTCATACGGATTCGCGGGATAAATGTAGTCCGGATACAACCGCCGCACTTCCTCGCCTTCCTTGAGAACCTCGTCGTAGTTCTTGTTCTTGGCTTGCCCCGCGAGATCCTTCAGCTTCGTGCGCCACTGGTCGAAATTCGCCACCGTTTTGCCCACGTCCTTGTCCAGCCAATCGAGAAATTGCTTGTCGAATTCCTCGGGCGCCATCCCCAGGTCCGCGCGGATCACGTCGGGCGTGGTCTTGTGGTCAGCGTACGAATGCACCATGTCCAGCAGCTTGTCCGCGCCCCAGCGTTCCTTGATGTAATCGCAGATGCGGCCCGCCTGATAGTAGGACACGATCACCTGATTTGGATATTCGGGACGAATAAATCCGCGGTCGAGCTCCGCGACGGGCAGAAGTTTTTTCTCGCGGATGGCGACGAGAACGTCGGGCGTGATGCGGTCGCCCCACTCGGGCGAAACTTCCGTCTCTTCGTGGACCGCGAGCCCTTCCGTAAACCAGCGCGGCACGCGAAAATTCGTCGCGGTGAGAATATAGACGTGGCTCATCTCATGCCACAGCGTGCTCGCCCAGTGAAATTCTCCCGGCGGGCGTCCCGAAGGGCTGTCCATGGCGATGACCAAGCCGAACGTGACTCCCAATGCGCCGAGGCCCGGCATGCCCATGGTGCGCACGGCGAAATCCTCGTGGTCCGGATAGACTTCCACCTGCACTGGCCCGGGCAGCTTCATTTTGTATTTTTTGTCGTAGGTGGCGATGATCCGCTTCATCTCCGCTTCAAAGTAAGGGTGCAGCAGCTCCGCTTCTTTCTTGTTGAGCCTGAGGATCGTGTCTCCCTCTTTGAACGTGACGAAATTCTTGTAGCTGTCCAGCAGGCGCAGACTGTTGACGGTCTCTTCGTTGCGGAAGCCGTTCTCGTAGCACATTTCCAGCTGCTTGCGCGGCTCATCCTCCTGCCCGAGGCGCATCAGGTTGATGCCGAGCTGCGAGCGGGCCGACCAGAGCCGCGGGTCCGCTTCAATCGCCTTGCGGTAGTAAGCGATGCCGTCTTCGTAGCGGCGGTTCAGAACCAGATGATACGCGACGAGCGCGTACCCTTCGCCGTAAGCGGGATTGACCTGGCGGATTTTTTCCAGCCATGCATCGGGCGAGCGGTCGGCGAGCGTTTCGATGGCCGCATGGATCGCCATCGCATCGAGCGCCTCGGGAGAAATTTTCAGCGCGGCGTCCGCTTCGTCGAAGGCTTTTGCTTCGTCGGAATCCTCGAGCAGCAGGTTGGCCATCAGTTCGTGCGCTTCGTACAATTTCGGATCGAGTTCGATCGCCTTGCTCGTATATTCGATCGCCTTGCTGTCAAAACCGTCCGCGCTGACGAGCGCGAGTCCGTAGTAGGCCTGCGCGTTCTTCGGATCGCGCTGCAGCGCTTCGCCAAAAAGATTGTCGGCCTCCGTGTTGTTGAACCGCTCATGCATCAGGCGGCCCCAGCGCACGCGAATCATCGCGTTCGTGGGCGACCCGTCCGCCGCGATGCGAAACTGGTTGTTCGCGTCCTGATACATTTCCATGCCCCAGAAGCCTTCGGCGCGAAGATAAGGATCGCGCGCGGTGGTCAGCGATTCATAGCACTTCTGCGCTTCGGCGCGATGGCCGTGCTTGCGCAAAGCGTGGCAGTCTTCGGGCGTCGCGCCCCACGCGAGGCTCGCGCCGGCAAGACACGCCGCGCACACAACGACGCGAGAAAATAATCCGCGCGTGCGCGCATGCGTGGCTTGCCCGTTCATTTGTCGAGATCCCCCTGCACGCGCGCAAGTTCCAGCAGCGCGTCGGAAAGCTGCTTCTTGTAATCTTCCGCGGACATGGCGGCTTTCTGGTACTTCAGCAAATCGATCTTGCGTTCGAGTTCTTCCTTTTTGTCGAGCAGCGCCCGCTTGGCCGGATCGTTCGCGGCCTTTTGCGCCGCGCCAAGACGCAGCAGAACGAAATTCGCAGCCAGCAACCCTTCTCCGTTTTCCGTTGATGCCGCGCGAACGGCTTCCTTCTTGCCGGTATCTTCGATCACAGCGTGTTCCGTCGCCAGGCGTTTTTGCGATTCGTAAAATGCGACCGTCTTGCGGTCGGCATATTGAAACGCTTCGAGCGCGCTGATGGCTTCATTCTTGTCCGTGTCGGCGGAGCCGTCGCGCAGCGCGTCCACCCAGTAGCGCGCAAAAACCGTGGCGTTTTTCTCCGTCCCGGTCTTCGTCGCGGCGATCACGATGCGTCCCGCTTTTTGCAGCGCGCCAATTGAGCCGCCGCTCGCGCTCGTGGTGTTCACGATCAATTGCCGCTTGGCGGGAATGCGGTCGCACAAAATGGCCAGGTCCTCGCCGGAAATGTCCGGCCCGGGCAGATTGAATTTATACACTTCGCCGTCGTAGGAGCCGTGGCCGATCAGAATCAGCGTAAATTCATCTTCCGGTCTGGCCTCGCGCGCGATTTGGCCGAGCGTGTCGGTCAGATGCGCCTTCGTCGCGTCGCTTCCGGTGAGCGTATAGACATGCGCATCGCTCGCCGCGGCCTTGAAAAGTTTGTCGAGGTCTTTCGCAAGCGCGGTAAACCGCTGCTCGTAGTCAGGCTCGCCTCCGAGGCCCGAAACGGTGACGTAGTACGGCGCCGCCTGCGCCGCCCGCGCGCCGAACCCGACGAAAGCCGCCCAAATCGCCGCGACCAGCACAGCCCTTCGCCATGTTTTATTTCTAGCCTTCATAATTCGTCTGTTAAAGCAACCCCCCGATCGATTTACGATCCACGACGCGGCGCGAAAAGTAGCACAGACTTCAGTCTGTGGATTTCCATTTGATCTTGGCCAGCGCGCGCCGGCCCGGGCTCGCAAACGAACCCCCACAGACTGAAGTCTGTGCTACTAAAATCCCTCACACCACGCCCCACTTCCGCCGCAGCAGCCATTCCGTGGACGGCAACAGCAGCAGGAGCAGAAAAACAATGGGCATGTTCCACAACTCTTTCGTGTCGCGCACGGTGATGCCCGCTTCGGAGTACGAAATTTCGCCGGGCAGTTTGGAAACGTCCTGCGGCGTCCAATAGCGCCCGCCCGTCTCGGCGGAAAGTTTTTCGAGCAGGGCGCGATTCTGCTCGGTATGGAAATTTTCAGCGACGCCGTCCATGCGCGCAAACGTCAGAACATCGCGGCCGAGTTCATCCTTGTCGCGCGTGGCAATCACCTCGGTGAGATACGATCCCGCCTGGTCCGCGGTCCATTCCGCATGAAACGTGCCGGGCGCGTTCGGGTCCGGCGTCATTTCGATTTGCGCCGCCGAGCCTCCCGGCCCGAGGATGTGCGCTTCGACGTGCGCATCCGCCGCGGGCAAATAATTTTTGTCGCGCACATCGGCGGAAAATTGCACGCGCCCGTCGTCCAGCAACATCTGGCTGGGAACCGAAGCCACGATATGTCCCGGCGTGTCCATCACCAGCCAGCGCAGCAACTGCTGCCAGAATTCCTCATGCGTCTGATCCTCGAGCGGCTGGCTCATCTGCCAGCGCCATGTGCCGCCCGTGGCCAGCACGGCGGTGCGCCCGCGGCCGTAATTTTCCGTGATCAGCATCGGCATCTTCCGGCCCGCGGCGGTCATTTCCGCCAGCACCACTGCGCCAGGTTTTGGCGTCCCGGCTTCCTGATAGTCCATCAAATAGGGAAGCTTTTTCCAGCGCTCCACATTCCCCGCCGGGTCCTCGACGAGCCGCGTGATGATGTTGTCCGCTCCCGCCGATGTCAGCGAAACCGTTGCAGGATCGCGATGGAATGTACCTTTTTTATTGGGCAAAGTAACCGGCAGCAGATCGGCGAGGCTCGACGCCGCCCAGCCACCGTCGCCAAGCGATGCGCGGCCTCCGAGAAAAAGCAGTCCTCCCCCGCGGCGATCCACAAATTGCTGGATCAATTCTTTCTGCGCCGCCGTGAAGTAGTTCGCTTCCACCGAGCCGATGATGATCGCCTGGTAGGGGAATAAATCCTCGGCGCGCGAGGGAAAACCGTCGGCGAGTTCCTTCGGATCTTCGATACCCTGCCGGTAAATTTTATTTTCGCTGGTGCGCAGCATGGAAACGATGGTCAGCAGCCGGTCATCCTGCTCCGCGCGGCGGATGAATTTGTATTCCCAGCGCGGCTCGCCCTCCACATACAGGACGCGGCGCTTGGCCGATTCGACGTTGACGAGCCGCGCGACGGAATTGTTGTCGCGATTTTCCTCGCCCGGAAGCGGATCGATGGAAAACTGGAGCGTCTTGGCTCCTGCATCCCCCGGATTGAATAAGAGCGTCTCGTTCTGCGTCGCGCCGTCGCCGGCCAGCGTGATCTGACGCCCCGCGAGAACCTTGCCGCCGTCGCGCACCGTCAGCATCGCCTTCTGCCCCGCATAGCCGCGCTGGTGCAGCGTCACCTTGGCGGCGAGGCGCGAATCGGCGAGCGCGCGCGGCGCGACCACGGCGTCGTTGATCTCTACGTCGTGCGCCACCTGTTCGAGGCCGAAGCCGACGGTGTGCACCGGAATTCTGCGGCTGCGAAACGTGGAAATCGTATCGAGATCGATCCCGCCGGAATTGTCCGCGCCGTCGCTGAGCAGCACCACCGCGCCGATGGGCAAATCGGCCGCTTCCCCGGCGAGTTGCTTAAGGCCGTCGCCAATGCGCGTCGCGGACGCAGGCGGCGAAGTTTTCAGGTCGTCCAGCTTCGGAACGCGCGAGATTTGCCGGTCTAGCCGGTAGATGCGGATCTGAAATTTCTTTTGCAGTTGGTCGAGCACGCCGCCTTCGAGCGCCTTGATGGCCTGTGCTTCCCGGGTCGCGCCGGTGTCCGCGATGGACATGCTCCGCGAATCATCCACCAGCACCGCGATGATGTTCTGCTGCGGCCGGAGCTCGGCCACCAACACGGCCGGCTGCCACAGCAAAAGCAGAACGAGCGCCGCCAGCGCAAATTGCAGCAGCCAGATGACGCCCGCCCTCCAGTTTTTGACCTGTGTGGACGCTTCCGGCATTTTCGAACGAATCAGCCAGCCCAGCCCAGCGCCCGCCGCCAACAGGAAAAGCACGAAGACCCACCACGGCCAGGCGCCCAGCAGCACCAGGGTGCCCTTCGAAAAAACGGCGCGCGGATATTTGAATAGAAATTCGAACATATCTTTAAGTAGCACGACTTCAAGTAGCACAGACTTCAGTCTGTGGGGTTCCACTCAAACTCACAGACCGTGCCATGTGCACCCACGATCTTCCAAACGGATTCAGCGCCTCGGGGACTCTGCCGGAAACCCACAGACTGAAGTCTGTGCTCCGAGTTCCGCCAGTCGCGGCGGACTCCCCTAAAACGAACAGAACGCAAATTCTCCAAATGATTAGGATGCTGGATTCGCGGCCCGAAGTTCGCCGTTAGTGCGTCATTCCGTACATCGCGTAATTGATCCCCAAACGAAACGCCAGCGACGCGAACTTCTCCGGATAGCGAGGATCATCGGCCCATTCCCAGGCGTCCCCCAGGTGCATGTTGTGGCAGATCGCGACCATCACGCGGCCCCTGTCGTCCTTGATCGCGCGCCATTCCGGGATGTAGCCGTCCTTCTCGTACGTTCTGCCCGTGCCGACGTACTGCTCGCCCGGCACCTGAAAACGCTCGGTCAAATCGTACAGGACATGAAAAATTTCGTCTTTGTCGGTCAGGTCTTCGATGGGCCGGTCCGGGAAAACCATGAGCATGCCGTTCATGAAGTGTTCCCAATCGGTCGCGCCGTGGAAATCGTCCACCATCAGGAAGCCGCCCTTGAGCAGATATTCGCGCAGCCGCTTGGCCTCGGGCTCGGTAAACGTCCACGTCTGCACCTGGACGGCATACACCCACGGAAAATTCTCGATGGCCTGTGGACCTTCGCTGTCCAGGTCCACCACCTGCTCGACGGGCCGCGCATCGATGCGCGTCAGGCGTTTCATCGCAATCAGGAATTGCCGGTCGGCCTTGGGGTAGTCGCGCGACCAACTGGCCCAGCGCCCGTACCCATAGCCTCCACTGCTCGCGCCCGCCATCGAATAGCGCAGCCGCGACCACGAGTATTCATATTTCCCGGAACCGAGATCCCCGTTGGAAGAAAACGCTTCTCGGGCGCCGCCATACTCATCCCCGCTGTACCCGCCGCGTTGGAAGGCCAGCGAGACCCGTGCTCACGCCTGCCAGAAGCAGTAGCGCCGAAATCGGTGCGAGGAGCCTCATAAAGGTAGCTCCTAAATAGACGGTCCGTCAGCCGCCGCAGTTTCACCGGCAGCCCGGCCCGATAGCCTGATTGTGGCATGCTACAGCCAATGGGAGTGAGCACGCAAGGTGGGTCGTTCGGGGCACCTTCTACCATCCGGCCTTTACCCTCTGGCAATGGTTCCTTTGATGAGAAAGGGCCCCGCGCTCGGGGCACCGTCGTTCCGCTTCGGTCGCGAAAAACACTACTCCTGAGTTCTGTCTTGAGCAGCATGCAGAACAGCAAGGATTGCGAGACGGTCTCGGTGAATTCGGTAGGGAACAATATAGGGCGTGCCTGCCACGATGAGTTCGCGTGTTTCTGGTTCGCGGCCGGGGCGGCCGAGATGAGGATGCTTGGCAAGGCGTTCCACGGAGGCGAGTATGCGTTGCGCCACGCGGCGTGCTGTCGCGGGTTGATCCTGTTCGATGTATTGCCGAATTCCGACCAGATTGGCGATGGCTGTCTCAGTCCAGATTATTCGCATGACGGCGGGGGCAGTTCGCGTTTCTTGCCCCAGGAGCGCAGCCACCGCGCCGTTTTCTCGTGCGAGATGATGCGCCCCGTCTGCACGTCTTTCTTTCCTTTGCGAATGGCGGCGAGTTGCCACTCCTGATCCTCCACGTAGACCTGGAGAGCATGGGCCGCAAGCCAGGAGCGGCTGCGAGCAGTGGCGTCCGCCAGTTTATCGAGACGATTCTTCAAGTCGGCTGGAACGCGCACGGTAACAGTGGTCGTATTTCCCATCGATATAACCTCTTGTACACAGATTAACACAAATGAGGCAATTTCGGACTTGCGGGGGTGTTCTGAGGCGTTCCGCCGCCTTCGCTACTTCGAATCGGGCGAAGTGCGAGTTTCCAGAAGGCGGACAAATTCCGCGAGGTCGGGCGCGCTTACATCCGACACGGCCCAGAACTGGAAGCCGGCGCGCGACCAACGCATCATGTTGTAACCCTGCTGGGGCGCGATGGTCTGAGTGGAACTTGATCCGGCAGCGTCAGGCCACACGAACACGTTGATGAAATGTTTTCGACGCTGATAGACCAGCGCGGCGACTTCGCGGTCTTCGAGATAATCGAGACGGCCGCCGACAAGAGGAAAATCGTCGCTCGCCAGATCTTCGACCGGGGGCGAGAAATCGAGCTTGCCGTCGAACCAGGGTTTTACCGTGTGCTGGTCCGTGGAGGCGACATCCATCAGGTGGCCGGCTTCGAGCGACCTCACGTGGCTGGTGAGAATTTCCGCCGCAAGTTGCTGGTCGCTCGTACGTCCGCGCAGGCCGGGCAGCAATTGCCAGGCGGTGACGGCGCACAACGCTAGTACGGCAAACGCGCCGGCCCAGCGCAAGAATTGAAGAGGGTGCCAGCCGCTCGCACGTTCAGGGACATTTGTTGGAATAGAAGTGCGCATTGAGGATTGAATACGTTCGCGCAGCCCTTCCGGCGCAGCATACGCCAGCGCACCATGCCGCAGCGCGGCACGCAACGCTTGGAGCCTCTCAAGTTCCCGCGCGCATTCCGCGCAAACCTGCAAGTGCGTTTCCATCTCGATGGTGCGCGACAGATCGAGCTCGCCATCGACGTAGCCGGGAACAAAGCGTTGTGTCAGCTTGCAGCTCACTTCACGACTCCTTGACGAAACTTCCAAGCGCGGCGCCCAGGGATTCCCGTAATCGCGTCCGCGCCCGCGCCAGGCGCGACATCACCGTGCCAATGGAAACCGATGCGACGTCGGCAATTTCCTTGTAGGACATTCCTTCCATCTCGCGCAGCACCAGAACTTCGCGAAAGATTCCCGGAAGCTCCTCCAGCGCACGATGCAAGGTTTCCTTGTCGGCGCTCGCGAGCACCTGAAGTTCAGGGTCGGCGCCGCCGGACGATTCGCTGCTGTGAATTTCCTCGTCAAATTCCACGGCGGATTCGGGCGGCCGGTTCTGGTGCAGCCACGTGTAGCACGTATTCCGCACGATCGTGAGCAGCCACGCCCGCATGTTTCCGCCCTGGTAGCCGTCGAAAAATCGAAACGCGCGCAAAAAAGCTTCCTGCGTCACGTCCTGCGCGTCCTGGTCGTTCCGCGTCAGCCAGCGAGCGAGGTTGTACGCCGCGTCCAGATGAGGCAGGACAGCTTGCTCGAAGCGTTCGCGTGTTGCTGCGCCTGGCACTCTTCTGCTTCTCGCCGTTCTCTATTCCGTTTTCAAGTCGGCTTTCCAATCGGGCACTAGTAAGACTGCGGCCACCGCTATTTTATTCCCGGCCATGAAATCGGCCCTTTGCGGGGAATAACCGCCGCCCGCACAAGTCTTACATCCCGAAGGCCGCGTGCGGCAAGCATTCTACAGCCCACGCCCGCCGAAGGAGAAATAACAAATGGCTGACTTTATTCGCGACAACATCAACAAGGATGGCATTGACCGCCGGGGATTTCTGCAGTGCATGGCCTGGGCCGGCACCGGGGTCCTCTATACAGTTCACGGCGGCATTCTGAAATCGTTGCCCTTGATGCAGGGCGCCATGGGCGGGAAGGACATGGCGAACATGAAGGGCGCGGATTTCAGTTTCATCCAGATCAGCGACTCCCACATCGGATTCAGCAAAGAAGCCAATCCCGACGTCACCGCCACACTCCAGGTCGCTGTCGATCGCATCAACAGCGCAGCGGCGCCCCCGGATTTCCTGTTGCACACGGGCGATATTTCGCAGCTATCCAAGCCGTCCGAGTTTGACACGGCCGAGCAAGTCCTCAAGGGCGCCAAAGCCGGACGGATTTTCTACGTACCCGGCGAGCACGACGTCCTCACCGACGATGGCCAGCAATACCTGGACCGCTTCGGCAAAGACACGAAAGGAAAGGGCTGGTACAGCTTCGACCACAAGGGCGCGCACTTCATCGGCCTCGTCAATGTGGTGGACCTCAAAGCAGGCGGCCTCGGATCCCTCGGCTCCGACCAACTCAAGTGGCTCCAGGATGATGTGAGGGACTTGAAAAGCAGCACGCCGGTGATCGTGTTCGCGCACATCCCGCTCTGGGCGGTTTATCCCGAATGGGGCTGGGGCACCGACGACAGCGAACAGGCACTCGGATACTTGAAGCGCTTCGGCTCGGTCTCCGTCCTGAACGGCCATATCCATCAGATCATGCAAAAGGTGGAAGGCAACGTCACGTTCCATACGGCGTTGTCCACCGCGTTCCCTCAGCCGGCACCGGGCACCGCGCCGTCGCCGGGCCCCATGAAAGTGCCCGCGGACCAATTGCGCAGCGTGCTGGGCATTTCGCATGTGAACTACGTGCAAGGTTCGCACTCGCTCGCGATCGTAGATTCAACTCTGGCGTGATCCAGTGGATTTCCATTTTGTAGGAAAAATCTAAAGGAGAAAAAAAGATGAAAAGAATCAAGTGGATATTCGCATTGGCGGCAATGGTGGTGGCAGCCTTTGCCTTGACGACTGGAACCAGGCCGAGCTTGGCTATGAGCCCTGGTGACATACCCGCAAGCGCCGCCACAGTCAAGATCGACAACTTCAGTTTTGGTCCGGCAACCATCACCATTCCTGCCGGGAGCACGGTCACATGGACAAACAACGACGATGTTCCGCATGTCGTCTCTAGCGATGACAACAAAATGTTCAAATCGAAGGCTCTCGATACGGATGACCGTTTCTCGTTTACCTTCACAAAACCGGGCACGTACAACTACTACTGTGCGATCCACCCGAAGATGACAGCTAAAATCGTAGTGCAGTGATGCGAGGAGAACAGAATGAATCCGTTTGATCTGAAGTCGGTACTCCTCGCCAAACATGCGCAGCATGTGGCGATGGTCCACTTTCCAATCGCGCTGATTTTTGTCAGCGTCGCATTCGATCTGCTATCGCTGCGAAAGCGAAATCTCGCTATGCTTCGCGCAGCGTATTACACGGTGATAGCGGCGGCCATCGCCGCCGTTCCCACCGTCGCAACCGGCCTCCTGGCGTGGCAACTGCAATTTGAAGGCAAACCCCCGCGGGGAAATCTCAAGCTGCACATGTTCCTGGCGCTCTCTTCGAGCGTACTGATCTGGCTCGTCTGTTGGCTGCACATTAAGGAACAACACAAACCGCTGGCCAATTCGCCAGCGTTCCGTTTGGCCGTCGAAGTCGTGGCAGTTGCTTTGACCCTTCTTACCGGGCACGTCGGTGGATTCGTAAGCGGGGTGAACGGTCCGTTGTAAACCGTCGAACCAGTGTACTCGCGACCTAAAGGGGATCGAACGATCCACAAGAAAAACTTGAAAGGGGAGATTGGCATGGAGTTGCACGTTAAAGAGGAAGACAAACAGAGCGGCATTCCTGAAGTGGAAATCATTCGACAGGCCCGCGAGGGCAATGCCGAAGCGTTCGAGCAACTCTACCGGCGATACAGCAACCGCGTCTACCACCTATGCCTCCGCATGGTGAAAAACGAGGCCGAAGCCGAAGACCTGACCCAGGAGGCGTTCATGCGAGTCTTCCGCAAGATTCACACGTTCCAGGGAAAATCCGCCTTCTCCACGTGGCTCCATCGCGTGTCCGTGAATACCGTGCTGATGAGCCTGCGCAAAAAGAAGCGGGTGGAAATCTCATTGGAGAATGACGATCACTATGAAGAGGAACCCGGCGTGCCGCGTCAGATACCGGGTGGTCCGGACCCATCGCTCATGGGCCTGTTCGACCGCGAAAACCTGAAGCGCGTGTTCCGCCAGATGCCCGATGGGTATAAGAGGATGTTAGTTCTTCACGATGTGCTGGGGTACGAACACAACGAGATCGCTACGCTTGTGAACTGCTCGGTGGGCAATTCCAAGTCGCAATTGCACAAGGCCCGCGTGCGCATGCGCACCTTGTTGTAGATCGGAGATATCGTCACGGTTGCGACATGCGCCCATTCTATTTTCCATAGGGCACTTTTTCCCTGTCTTGGGAAAAAAATACCCTAATTACTTTAGTGCACAAGAAATAATCCTGTAGAGCCCTTCGTTTTCAGTCTAAAAAATATAGTGAACGTTTGGCCACGTTTTTGCCGTAAAACCCTGCC
Organism: uncultured Acidobacteriota bacterium; assembly: GCA_963832265.1. Classification (GTDB taxonomy): domain Bacteria; phylum Acidobacteriota; class Terriglobia; order Acidiferrales; family UBA7541; genus Palsa-360. The sequence continues at coordinate 10,298 of CAWHTN010000008.1, read as the reverse complement.
TCCCTCGACCCCTGTCGTCCCCGTGGCCCTTGCTCGCGGGCCTTGCAAAGCGAAAGCGGGCGCGAAACGTCGTGCTTGCGCGCCTCGTCACCGAGGATCGGCAAACGAGCCGTTTGCCGGGGCTTCGCCTGCGTGTGCCTGTTGAGGGGGGATGAAACGGGATGAATGCGTCGATTCTGGTTGTATTTGCCGATCCGGAGAAACGTGAAAATTGGAAGCAACTGCTGGAGAATCAAGGCTATCATACTGTTGCAATTGCGAGCGGGGAACGGGTTCCCGATCTGTGCGCGCATCTTCGGCCGGACCTGGTGCTGATGGAAGCCGGCTTGCCGGATGTATCGGGCCTGGAAATTTGCCGCCGGCTGAAAGACGATCCGCGCAACAAGCTCACGCCGGTTATTTTGATCGAGGGACTCTCTGGCGATCCATCTCTGTCGAACTTGCGGGCCGCGGAGGCTGATGATGTGTGGGGAGCGCGGCCGACGCGCTGGGAGGCGCTTACGAGGATACAATCGTTGATACAGCTCAAGACCTACATCGATGAACAGGCCGAGGCGGTGGTCCTTTCGTTAGCCCGCACGATCGAAGCGCGCGACAGCTATACGCGGGGCCACAGTGAGAGGCTCGCGACATCGGCCATGCAATTGGGACTTAAAGTCGGCCTGTCCAACGATCAGGTCGAAGCGCTTCGCGTCGCCGGGATCGTTCACGACGTCGGCAAAGTGGCTGTCCCCGATTCGGTCCTGTTGAAGGCGGGGCCGCTCACACCTCAGGAAACCGCGATCATGCGGCGGCATCCCATCGAAGGCGAGCGCATCTGTGCACCGTTGAAATCGTTTCGCCGCGTACTTCCCATCATTCGCCACCACCACGAGCACCTGGACGGAAGCGGCTATCCCGACGGCCTCCGCGGAGATGCCATTCCGCTCCCCGCCCGCATCCTTCAGATCGTGGACATCTACGACGCGCTGACCACGGACCGGCCTTATCGAGAAGCATTCTCGGCCAGCCAGGCGCTGGCCACTCTTTACAATGAAGCCGAACGTGGTTGGCTCGATATGGAGCTGGTCCGAGTTTTTGCGCCTGTTGCCGCCGCGCCCAAATCCACACCAAGCAGCGAAGTGCCGGGAGAAATTAAAAAATTGCGGCACACTGTTTGAGAATTTTTTTCCGCGTCGTTCCTGCGGTCCAAACTCATCCTCCGGCAATCGCTCCGATGATAAGAAATGGCTCCGCGCCCGAGGCGACTTCTTTGGGCAAGGGAGCGTCCGGCGCTTCATGGGACCAATCTTCCGCGCAGACGAAGAATCGTAAAAATGGCCGGCGCTCCAGCGTGACGTGGTCGCGGATCGTGCCGCGCAGCACCGGGTAGGAGTTTTCGAGCGCGTCCAGGACCGAGCGTTGCGTCGCCGGGCCGTTGACTTCGATCGTCACCTCGCCACTCACACGCGCAAGCGTTCGCAGATGCTGCGGCAATACCACTCGGATCATGGCAGCGTCTGAACCTCGACGGATAACACCGCCGGAAGATCGCGCACGATCGGCGCCCAGTTATTCCCGGCATCCGCCGAAGCATAGACCTGCCCGCCGGTCGTGCCGAAATACACGCCGCACGCATCGAGTGAGTCGACGGCCATCGCGTCGCGCAACACGTTGACGTAGCAATCGCTTTGCGGCAGGCCTTTGGCCAGCGGCTCCCACTCGTTTCCGCCCGTGCGGCTGCGATACACGCGCAATTTTCCGTCCAGCGGAAAATGTTCCGAGTCGCTCTTGATCGGGACGACATAGACCGTTTCCGGCTCGTGCGCGTGCACGTCAATCACGAAGCCGAAGTCGGTCGGCAAGTCTCCGCTAATCTCGCGCCAGTTATCGCCGGCATCGTCGCTGCGCATCACGTCCCAGTGCTTCTGCATGAATAGCGTGTTCGGGCGCGACCGGTGCTGCGCGATGCGGTGAACGCAGTGTCCTACTTCGGCATTCGGGTCCGGGATGTATTGCGATTTCAACCCGCGATTGATCGGCTTCCAGGTTTTTCCTCCGTCGTCAGTGCGGAACGCTCCTGCGGCCGAGATGGCGATGAAGATTCGTTTCGGATTGCTCGGATCGAGAAGGATGGTGTGCAGGCACATCCCGCCGGCTCCCGGCTGCCAGCGTGGCCCGGTGTCGTTGCCGCGCAGTCCAGGCAGCTCCTTCCATATTTGCCCGCCGTCAGTCGAGCGGAACAAGGCAGCGTCCTCAATTCCGGCGTAGACGGTGTTCGGTTCAGTCAGTGACGGTTCGAGATGCCAAACTCGCTTGAACTCCCAGGGGTGTTGCGTCCCGTCGTACCACTGATGCGTGGTCAGCGGTTTGCCCGTTCCGGGCGACGCGTCGTACACGAACTTGTTGCTCTCGCCCACCGCCTTGCCGGGCTCGAGCTGCTCGCCCGGAGCCGATCCTGGCTGGTGCCACGTTTTGCCCCCGTCATCGGAAGTTTGAATAATCTGTCCGAACCAGCCGGAAGTTTGCGATGCATATAGCTTATTTGGATCAGCGGGTGAACCTTTGAGATGGTAGATCTCCCAGCCGGCAAAGTGAGGACCGCTGACGTCCCACTTTTCCCGCTTGCCATCCGAAGACAAAATAAATGCGCCCTTCCGTGTGCCTACGAGTACGCGAACTTTGCTCATCTCTCTCGCTCCTCCCTGAAGTTCCCGCTCCTGCGGTTTAAACGTTTGCCTCCGGCAACACGCAGCTTGCTTCCATTGTGGCCCAGGTTAGCTCCGCAAGGGAATCAGTGTGCGCAGCCGGTCGTCGCGCAAGTAAATCCCACCCCAGACGATCACGCCCATATAAAACGGAAACAACACTTCGCCGAAGAGCGAATTTCCCGTGGGCAGTTGGATGGCAATCGCGCCTCCCAGATAGCCCGTCAGTAATATCGCGCCAAGGATTGACGTGCGCGGAACCACGTAAAGGACAACACACAAGAGTTCGACGATTCCCAGAACAACAGCGAGATATAAGGGATAGCCGAGCTTCGCGAATGCCTCTACGACCGGCGCCGGCTTCATCAAATGCATGACGGCGTCGAGAAGTAGAAAGGCCGCGACCAGTCCGCTGAATATGCGCCCTGTCCACAATGCTTTCTTCGAGAGCGAGCCGGGTTGTGTTGCTGATTGCAAAATCGGTTGAGCGGCTGATGGCATAAATTATATCTCTCCTTTAGAACTTGAACGCTTCCTCGCAATTGCCGTTGAACAATAGATGCGCATTCAGGTGCATCGTGATTTCCTTTTAGCAATGCGGGATTGAGCTGATTGCTCCTTCAATAGCTAGTCGAACGGCGAGCATCAAAATCGACATCCTCATTTCGCTTGTTTCTTGGTTTTTGCGAGCTCTTTCCCCAGTTCCACCGCGCGATCGACCGCCTCGCTCGGAGCGAAATCCTCCATCTCGAAAAACTGGCGAATCTCGATCTCGCCTTCCTGGCCCTCGCCGTGGGGATTGGGGACGCGCTTGGCCCATTCGATCGCCTCTGCTTTCGATTTCACGTTGATAATCCAGTAGCCCGCGATCAGCTCCTTGGTCTCGGCGAACGGCCCGTCCATCACCGTTATTTTCTTACCCGAGAACATGATGCGCGCGCCCTTCGAGCTGGCCTGAAGTCCCGAGAGATCGACCAGCACGCCCGCTTTCATCAGCTCTTCGTTGTATTTTCCCATGGCGGTGAGCAGTTCCTCGCTCGGCATCTTCCCCGCCTCGGAATCCTTATTCGCTTTGACGATCATCATGAATCGCATAGTCCTGTCTCCTTTTTTAAGTAGCACGCTTCACGCCTGCTCGTAAGCCTGCTGCAAGCTTCGAATGTCAATCTTGGTCATCTGCATCAATGCTTGCATGACCCGGCTGGTTTTTTCGCGATCCGGATCGCTCATCAGCTTGGCGAGCGCCGTCGGAACGATTTGCCACGAGACGCCAAACTTGTCCTGCAGCCAGCCGCACTGTTGTTTCGCTCCGCCCTGGGAAAGCTTCTCCCACAGGTCATCGACTTCTTCCTGCGTCTCGCAATTCACGACGAACGAAATGGCCGGTGAGAATTTGAATTGCGGGCCGCCGTTCAACGCGATGAAATCCTGCCCATCAATCTGAAACGTCGCGATCATGACCGTTCCTTTTGGTCCCGGCCCGTGGTCACCGTAACGATTGACCTTTCCAATCTTCGAGTTCTTGAAAATGGAAACGTAAAAATTGGCCGCCTCCTCCGCCTTCCCATCGAACCACAAGAACGGTGTGATTTTTTGCATTTCGCCATCTCCCTCTGCTCTCGGCCTGCTAAAAGTTTTCAACCAGCTGAATTCGCTTTCTACTATTAAGTCGAACGGCGGCATGTGAAATCGACAAGTCCGTCCGGCTAATTTTGCGGCAAGCCCGCAATTTCCATGACGGGCCGAATTTCGACGGTTCCCCACTTCCCAGCAGGGATCCGCCCGGCGATCCCGATGGCCTCGTCGAGGTCCTTGGCGTCGATGAGGAAGTATCCGCCGAGCTGTTCGCGCGTTTCCGCGAACGGGCCGTCGGTCACAAGCTGCTTGCTGTCGCGCACACGGACGCTCGTCGCCGTGGAGGTCGGGTGGAGCGGCCCCGCGCCTAAATACTTCCCGCTCTTGCTGAGCTGGACGGCGAACTGCGCGGACTCCTCGTAACATTGCGACCGCTCCGTTTCGCTCAGTCCGTTCTCATCCAGGTAAATCAGCAACATGTATTTCATCTGTGCCTCCCTTGCTCGACGAGTGAGAGACGCCCTCCGGCGATCAAGTGGAACGGGTCGCCTTCAATGAATTCTGCTTCACTCTGAACTTCACAATTCTCTCGATGAGGCCGTAGGGGATGGGCTGGTCGAGTGGAAATTGCAGGTTGCCCTTCACTCCCGCATAGGCTGACGCCGCCTTCACTAGCTTTGCATCGCCCCTCACCGGTGGATATAACCCGATGTGGTTCTTGAAAGCAGCAAAGTACACCAAAATCCGGTTCAGCCTAAACGCTGGAATCTTGTAGCTGATGGTCTCCTGCGCTCCGGGTGCTGCGTCCCTGATAGTCAACCGTATCTTCTTGAGGATTGCCTGAACTTCAGGCGAAAACGATGCAATGTACTCATCGATGTTCTTGGGCGTAGCCCGGCCGGTTGGCATGATGCCTCCTGAGCAGTCTTGGACACCGGCGCGTAAATGTCCCGGGCGTCCTGAATCCAATCCCCTGCACATAAGTCGAACGGCGCAGGGTCAGATCGACATCTATACCAAGAAATTCATACAATTGGGTATGCCTTCCGATGTAAATGCAGCCTCAGCCGTAGAAGAAGTCTACCGCTCGGACTGGGGACGGATTGTGGCTACGCTGATCGGGTTGCTGGGCGATTTCGATCTGGCCGAAGAGTATGCGCAAGAAGCATTTGCGGCTGCTCTGGAGCAGTGGCCGGCATCCGGTGTCCCGGCTCTCCCGCGCGCCTGGATTATCCAAACCGCGCGCCACAAGGCCATCGACCGGCTCCGGCGGCGAACTCTATTCACGGAAAAGATCCAGCCTCAGCTGGCCCGCGATTACACCGGGTCCACTCCAGCGAAGGAGTACGAGGCCAGCGAGATTCAAGATGAGCGCCTCCGCCTAATTTTTACATGCTGCCATCCCGCGCTGGCCCAGGAAGCGCGTGTCGCACTAACACTTCGAACGCTCTGCGGCCTCGAGACTGACGAGATCGCGCGGGCCTTTCTCATTTCTCCGACGACGATGGCGCAGCGGCTGGTGCGCGCCAAGCACAAGATTCGCGACGCAGGCATCCCGTATATCGTCCCTGGAACGAATGACCTAGCCGCGCGGCTCGAGGCCGTCCTGACCGTAATTTACCTCGTTTTCAATGAAGGCTACGTCGCTACCAGAGGGACATCGCTCGTCAGGACCGATCTCTGCGCCGAAGCCATTCGCCTGGGCCGCCTGGTGATCACCTTGATGGACCCGCAACCTCCGGCCGAAGCCAAAGCGCTCCTCGCGTTAATGCTACTTCACGACGCGCGGCGCGATGCGCGTCTTGATGGGGATGGAGAAATTGTTGTTCTCGAGGAACAGGACCGCAGCCGCTGGAACCACAAGCAGATCGCCGAGGGTTTGCTTCTCGTAAAGGACGCGATACGCGGCACGCCGGGCCCATTCGCCGTGCAGGCTGCGATCGCCGCGGTGCATTGTAAGGCTGCTCACCCTGCGGACACGGATTGGGCCGAGATCGTCCGCCTCTACGATCAACTGGAGCGCGTGCAGCCCTCGCCCATCGTGTCCCTGAACCGCGCCGTGGCAGTTGGCCATGGCGGAAGGCCCTCGCGCAGGGCTCGCAATGATAGATGCACTCGCCGCCGCGAACCATCTCAACGACTATCATCTGCTGCACGCCGCGCGCGCCGATCTACAACGCCGCCTCGGCCTGCGTGACGAAGCGGCGAAAAGTTACGCGCGAGCGCTCGCGTTAGTCTCCAACGACAGCGAGCGCCGATTCCTCGAGCGCCGCCTGCGCGAAGTTCAGCCTCCGCCGAAGTGACGACGGGGTTACTGATCACCGCATGTGTGGTAGCTGCCGAAGCTTCGTAGGGCACGGCTTCACAGGCTGCGGAAAAACTCAAAGCGCTGTCATTCTGAGCGAAGCGAAGAATCTCTCCTTGTTTCTTTTCTTATACTTAAATCGAAGAGAGATTCTTCGCTTCGCTCAGAATGACAAAACAAGACATTTTTTCCGCAGCCTGTTCAGCCGTGCCGTAAGTATGCAGAATCTATAGGCTTTAGCCGCTGGCCTGTCCTACCCGGAACGCTGGATTACTACTGCTGCCAACCACCGCCGAGCGCCTTGTAGATTTGCACGAGGGCGAGGAGTTCGTTGAGGCGGGCTTGCGCGAGGCCGAGTTCCGCGGACAGGGCATTCGTTTCGTTCGTGAGGACTTCCAGATAATTCGTGGTGCCAGCCTGATAACGCTGGCCGGAAAGCTGCGCGGCGTCCTCGGCGGCGCGCGCCAGCAACTCCTGCTGCGCCAGGAATTCCTGATTTTGCTGGTAAGCGATCAGCGCGTCGGAGACGTCGCGAAACGCGCCTTGAATGGTCTGCTGATAGGTCAGCACCGCTTCCTGCTGCTGTGCTTCGGCCAGACGAACATTGGAGCGAAGCGTTCCGCCCTCAAAAATCGGCTGCGTGATCGTTCCCGCAAACGTCCACAGCCCGGCAGATCCGCTGAACAAACTGGTGAGCGACGAGCTCAGGAATCCGGGCTGCGCCGTCAGCGAAATATCGGGAAAATAAGCGGCCCGGGCGACTCCGATCCGGGCGTTCGCCGCAACCAGCGACTCTTCCGCTTCGCGGATGTCCGGGCGCCGTTCCAGCAACGCGGAGGGAAGGCCGGCTGGAATCGCCGGCGGATGCGGCTGGTCGATGAGCTCCTTGCCGCGCGGCGCGATCGGGCCCGGATTATTTCCCAGGAGGGTACTGAGTGAATCCTCCTGCTGTCCGATGCGCCGGTTGAGATCGGCGATATCCGCCGCGGCGGTATAGACGAGTTGTTCCGCCTGGCGCACGTCCAAGATCGAATTGATGCCGTGTTCCTCGAGCGTCTTGGTCAGTTCCAGCGATTCCTTGCGGGAGGCCAGCGCCTTTTGCGAAATATCCAGTTCCAGATCGAGCTCGCGGAGCTGAAAATATGCGGCGGCGACATTCGATACGAGCGTGGCGTTCACTTCCTCGCGCGCCCAGTCCGTCGACAGCAAATTCGCCCGCGCCGCTTCAGTACCGCGCCGATACTTGCCCCAGAAATCGACGTCCCACGCCGCGTTTGCCGTCACCCGTCCAAAATTAAAACTGTACGAAGGAATGGGTCCCGTTGCGGGATTGCGCAGGCCGGTGCCGGTGCCGCTGACGCTCACAGTGGGAAGCTGGTTCGCGCGCGCCAGCCCCACTTGCGCCTGCGCTTCGAGGACGTGCGTCGCCGCGATCCGCGCGTCATAATTTTGCTGCAGCGCCGTGCGAATCAACTTCTGCAACTCCTCGTCCTGAAAAACTTCCCACCACTTTTGTTCGCCGAGCGATTGCGTCGAGGCGCTGGCCGCTTCCTCCGCTGTCAGTCCCCGGTAAGCGGTGGGGGCATCGGTGTTCGGCCTCTTGTAATTGGGGCCGACCGTGCAGCCGGCGAGAAAAACGCCGAGCACGCACAATGCGATTGGCGAAACAAACAACGCGCTCCGATGGATGAAAAATTTATTCATAAATTTCTGATGATCAGCACCAGTAGCACAGACTTCAGTCTGTGGGGTTCCGTCAGCAAGCCCGGGCTGTTCCCGAGGGCCAAGATCGACGGGCCACACACAACCGAAAACTCGCTCCAATCCAAAATTTCGGCAAGCTCCAATGGAACCCCACAGACTGAAGTCTGTGCTACTAAAACCTGGGTCTCAATCCGCCGCCCCATCGTGAGCCGTAATTTGTCCGCCCGCGGATGGAATCTGAGTGTGTCCCGAATGGAAGAATGACGTGCGGTTCAACACCTTCTCCTGGAACTGCTCGAGGTACAAATAAATTACCGGAGTCACATACAACGTGATGAATTGCGAGACCACCAGCCCGCCGACGATTACCATGCCCAGCGGACGGCGCGACGCCCCGTCGGCTCCGTAGCCGGCGGCGATGGGCACGGCGCCAATCACCGCCGCGAGCGTGGTCATGAGGATCGGCCGGAAGCGGTCGATACTCGCCTCATGAATGGCGTTCTCCGCGGTCTCGCCGGCATCCACGCGCTGCCGCGCGAAATCGACGATCATGATTCCGTTTTTCTTCACGATGCCCATCAGCATGAACATTCCCACGAACGCGTACAGCGACGCCTGCTCGCCAAACAAATACAACGTCAGCAACCCGCCGACGAGCGCCGTCGGCAGCGTCGAAAGCACGGTCAGCGGATGGACGTAGCTCTCGTACAGAATCGCCAGGATCACGTACATGACGAACACGGCGAGCGCCATCAGGATGGTCAAATCGCGAACCGTGTCGCGAAACGTCAGCGCCTCGCCCTGCAGGCTCGCGCGAATCGTCACGGGCACGACTTCCGACGCGGCCTTGGAAATGAAGTCGGTGGCGTCGCCGATCGCCACGTCCGGCTTCAAATTGAAATAAATCGTCACGGCGGTGAACTGGTTGAGGTGATTCACGTTCTGCGGGCCCAAAGTTGTTTTCCAATCCACGAGGGCGCCGAGCGGTACGAGATTCTTCCCGTCATCCGACCGGATGTAAAGCAGAGAGAGATCGCTGGCGTGCGCGCGTTCGGAATCCTTCACCTCGAGGATCACCTGGTACTGATCCTCCGGCTTCTTGATCAGATACAGATAATTTTGCGAATACGCGTTACGGAGCAGATTGAGGATTCGCGTTTCCGAAACGCCGTAGGTGCGCGCCTGGTCGCGCCGGATATTGATTTCCAGATTCGGCGTGTGATCGAAAAAATCGCTGTTGACGGTCGCAAAGCCCGGGTATTGCATCATCTTGCCCATCAACTTCTGCGCGACGTCGTATACCTGTTCCGAATTCACTCCCGAAACCGAGTACGCATACTGGCCCTGATTCGTATTGGTCGCCCCCGTGCTGATTTCGAGCACCGGGAAAGGACGCAGAAAAGGGAAAATGCCGGGAATCGTGCCCAGCCGGCCCATCAACCCGCCCGCGACGGCCTGAATCGGCGCGCGACGTTGCGGCGGATACAAAAACGCGAGGAGAAGTCCCTGATTCGAAGCCAGGAATTGGCCGTTCCCGCTCATTGTGAACGTGGCCCCGACGGCGGGATCCTCGCGCATGAGTACCCCTGCCTGATCCTGCAAGTCATGCATCTGAGCGGGCGACGACCCTTCCTTTCCGATCATTACGCCCCAGATAAAGCTGCTGTCCCCGATCGGCAGGAAGGCCTTCGGAACCGCCATGAAAAGTAAAATCGTGCCGGCCATGCAGGCGACCCACGTCAGTGCGGAGATCCATCGATGGCGCAGGAACCACCACAACGATTTCCCGTACACTTCCAGGACTTTTTCCTCGACTCGGCCGACGGTGCGCTCCACCCAGTTCTTTTTGACGCCTTCCCCTCTGGGTTTCAGCAGCCTCGCGCACATGAGCGGCGTGAGCGTGAGCGAGACCAACCCCGAGGCGAAAATCGACACTACAATGGTGATCGCGAATTCGCGGAAGATGCGCCCCACCAGCCCCGACATAAAGACGAGAGGAAAAAATACCGCCGCGAGCGAAACCGTCA
>CAWHTN010000007.1:0-828053 GCA_963832265.1 uncultured Acidobacteriota bacterium | reverse complement strand
CGTGGTCCGTGGGAGTCGACGCTGCAATCCTTCGCAGAATCTGCTGAGTTTTGATTTCCTGGTTGTGAAAGAGCAGGCGCCGTAGAAGCCTTCTGACCCAGTGCCATCGCTGAGGAACAAAGGAAAATTGCCGCCACAAATAAAATCTCGTTGTACCGCATGGCCCAAAACCTCCACCCATTCCGAGCAAAACCCTGAAAAATCAGCCTGACCGACCTCCCTATTGTAGACGATGATCCAAGATAGTGTGTTACAACATTCTCAAGATCGGACGGCAGGTTCGCCGGCGAGCCGCTTCCCTCTCGAGGATTCCCGCACGCGCGGGAGTTCGACGCCTTCGGAGGCGAAAGCAGGGTAAGTGATGCGTTCTCCCCGAACCTTCCCAAAGGGAATGAGAGTGTGAACCTGGACGCGCTTCCCGCTAACTATATGCGCGGCGCGGATCCCGCGTACGGTGAGCGCATCAGCGATGAGTGAGCGGTGGCACCGCCAGGGCACCGCTTCCGCGCACATGATCGCGGTCTTCTTCTCTTTCGCCAATTTGATCAATCTCTGCAAGCCCTTCTCGAATTCCGGCGTCTGCATGTAATCGGCGAATCCTCGGAACGAGGCGTTGCGCCACCCCATGTTCGGCGAATCTCGCCGCGCGTGCCGCAAGCCGCCCAACCTGCGCAAATGCACATAGCTGATTCTGGCGCCGCGCAGCTTCGCCGATAGCGTCTCGCGATTGAACTGCGGGTTGTGCCGCGATCTGGGAATGCTGCGCACGTCCACAACGCGCTCAATTCCATGCGCGCGCAAGAGTTCGAGGAACTCTGTCCACGTGCGCGTCGAATGCCCAATGGTGAAAACGGTGAGCATGCCTAATTATGACTCTGGGCGAGCCACGAGCGGAGACAAAAAAGCCAACTCCCGGCCCTCGCTACGGAAGCCTGCTCTGATGGCCAATGGCAGAGACAATTTTTTCTTCCGCGCATGATAGGATTGGCGGGATTTACTTGGAAAACCCTCAGGGAGTACGGAAATGGCTGCGTCTCCAGACAACGGATTGGTTCACCTGAGCAGTCCTTACCCAGTTGCGGAAACACTCAAGCGGCTGGACTCCGTTTTGCAATCGCGCGGCCTCACCGTATTTGCGCGCATCGATCACAGCGGGGAGGCTGAAAAGGTTGGCATGAAAATGCACCCGACTCAACTCATCATTTTCGGAAGCCCCAAAGGGGGCACTCCTCTGATGGTGGCCTCTCCCACCCTCGCCATCGATCTGCCGCTGAAGGCTTTGGTGTGGGAGGACGCGGGAGGCAAAGTTTGGGTTTCCTACAACAGCGCTGAATATCTAAAACAGCGCCACAATATCCCGGATGAACTAGTAAAGAACATCGCCGTGATCGGCCCGCTGCTTCAAAGTGTCGTAGCGTAGCGTATTCCGCAAATCGCATCTGTTGATTCCCGGGTGGACTAATGTCTGAGCCAACGGGAAGCGATATTCAACCTGCAACCGGAGAGAGCTCAAACCGCGCCCGCGATCATCTTGCGAACGAGCGAACTTTTCTCGCCTGGGTGCGCACGGGCATAGCCATTGTCGTGTTCGGTTTTGCGATCGGCCGTTTCGCCATCGCCATCCGCCAATTCATGCAGATGCAAGGCCAAACATTCCGGACGGGGGGACTTACTGTTTGGATCGGAGCCATCGCGATTTTGGGCGGAGTGTTGCTCACACTCGCCGGGTTGCTTCGCTACCGCCAGACGCGCCACCAGTTGGAATCCGGAAAGTTCGAGCCCGCGGGATTCCTGGTCGATCTCGTCGGAATCCTCGTGGCTCTGTTTGGCTTGGCCCTGGCCGGTTATTTGGTCTACATCCAATTACAAATGTAGGGTTCACCAGCGGCATCCTTCATTTCACAATTTAATTCGAATCTGTTTTCGCCATGTCCATCGCTTCCCTCCTTTCCCGATAGCCGCCGCTGCCACGTCTTCCGGCCATTACTCGTTAAACGAACAGTATCAATACCCATCCCTTACCTGTCCCTCAGGACAGCTTTGCTGGAAGGCACAACTGGTAGGCTCATACGTTGGGGAATCGTTGCGGGTGCTAATTTTGGATCACGCTGATGGCGGTGGTTGAGCCAAAAGCGGTTCGTCGGAGGAGTCTGTTGCCGTTCCCTTTTGCAGGCGAAGCGCCGCAGTGCCTGGACCCTCACTGCCCTGCGCCTCCTCGGCACGCTGCTGGTGCTCAGCGAATTCCTGCTCGTCGCTGCCGGCGCCCGCGCCCAAATTTCGCCTGGCCCCCTCTCGAAAGCGCACGAATCCCTCAACGGCGCAACGCAGTGCAACACCTGCCACCAATTCGGAACCAGCACGCCGACGTTCAAATGCCTCGAATGCCATAAGGAAATTGCGGACCGCCTGACCGCGCATAAGGGCTATCACGCCCTGCTCGGGATGAAGAACCCCAACGGCAGGGATTGCGTGCGGTGCCACCTCGAACACAATGGCGAGGATTTTTCGCTCGTTCATTGGGAGCCGTCGCTCAAACAATTCGATCATCGCCAGGCCGGATATCCGCTCGTCGAAAAGCACGCGGCCGTCGCCTGCGAAAAATGCCACACGCCGGCGCACATGGTTCCGGCGCAGCGCGCATTGATTCAGAAGAAGAACCTCCCCATTCCTTTCTGGGCCTTTCGCAGGATTGCGTCACCTGCCATGAGGATGTCCACAAAGGCCAGCTCGGCGCCGACTGCCAGACCTGCCACAACGTGACCGACTGGAAACAAGCCAAGCAGTTCGACCATTCCAAAACCAAGTATCCGCTGACCGGAATGCACGCCCAGGTGGCCTGCGAAAAATGCCACTTCCCTTCCGGCCCCGACAAGACGGTGAAGTTCACGGGGATCAAATTCGATACCTGCATCGCCTGCCACACCGATCCGCATAAGGGCGCGTTCAAGGGAACGTGCGAATCCTGCCACACGACCGCCAGTTGGAAAAAAGTGAATGCGTCGATGCAGTTCGACCATTCGAAAACGAAATACCCGCTGCTGGGAATGCACTTGAAAGTTGGTTGCAGCGACTGCCACACCGGAGGGGATTTCAAGAAGACGCTGGCATTTGCCCAATGCGCGAATTGCCATGCTCCCGATCCGCACAAGGGGCAGTTCCAGGCGCGCGCCAGCAAGGGAGAGTGTTCGGAGTGCCACACCGTCGAAGGCTGGAAGCCATCGCAATTTGGCGTGAAGGAGCACGCGACGTCGCATTATCCGCTGGAGGGAAAGCATGCGGCCGTCGCTTGCGACAAATGCCACACGCCGGCCGGCAAGGACACCGTCTACAAAGTGAAATTCGCGGCTTGCACGGATTGCCATCAGGATGCGCATGACAAGCAATTTGCCGCCGCTCCCTACCAGAATCGCTGCGAGGATTGCCACACCGTAAAGGACTTCCATCGCTCGACGTTCACGATTGCCAAGCACAAGAACACCCACTTTGTGCTGACCGGAGCCCACGTGGCCGTCGCCTGCGCGGATTGCCACAAAGCCGGCCTCGCCGGAAGGACGGACAAGATTCTGCCGTTCCATTTCGCGGACAGCACGTGCACTGCCTGCCACACCGATCCCCATAAGGGCGAATTCAAGGACCGCATGGCGCAGAAGCGCGCCGATGGAACCGCGCTGGGCTGCGAAGCGTGCCACGGCACCCGGTCCTGGATCGACATCCGCAGCTTCGACCATTCGAAAACGAAATTTGCCCTGGTCGGGGCTCATCGCGTGGCCGCGTGCGGCGAATGCCACAAGGCGCTTCCCGGCACCCACGAAATTCAATTCAAGGGAACGCCGAAGGATTGCGAAGCCTGCCACACCGATCCGCACGGCGGCCAATTCGCCGCCAAGGACGGAATCACAAAATGCGCGGATTGCCATGTGGACCAGCGGTGGGCCCCTTCCACGTTTGACCACGACAAACGGACGCAATTCCCGTTGACGGGCGGCCACGCCAATGTGGGATGCCCGATGTGCCACGCGTTGCAGCGCGAGGTCCAGGGCAAGCCGGTCTTGTTCTACAAGCCCACGCCAAAGAATTGCGCGGATTGCCATGGGGCGGATGTTCGGCCGCTCTAGGCGCGTTGAGACGGGAAAACTCTATCGCCTCTCCCAAAGGACAGGTCCGTTTTCTGGCCTTCGGCTCAGTAGTTTGACGGTCACTGGAAACGCTAAAGTTCAGTGCGCCCAATCTTGCGTGAGGGGTCGGAGCTCGCTAAAGCATTAGGGGGCAGTCATTTCGCGCGTCGCCCAACTCGGTAGTTGGCTCGTGTTCCTTGTTGTCATCCTTTCTTGCGGCCGCCCGGCGGACGCCCAGCGGCAACCTGGCAGAAGTCCGCACGGTCCCCTTAATATTCCCTGCGAAAATTGCCACACCAACACAAGCTGGGCGCCCATTCGCGCCATCCCCGAATTCAATCACGACTCCACGCGGTACCCGCTTCGCGGCATGCACGAAAAAGTGTCCTGCACCGGATGCCACACCAAGCCGGTGTTCACGGACGTTGGCAAGAATTGCGCCAATTGCCACGCCGACATTCATCGCGCCCAATTCGGCGCGAACTGCGCTCAGTGCCATACGGTTCTCGGATGGAGGACGTCGGTCCAATCGATTGAGCAGCACTTCAACCGATTTCCGCTGCTCGGCGCGCACGCCGTGGTGGAATGCCAGGAATGCCATAAAAACGCGGCGGTCGGAAATTATCTGGGGCTTTCGACGGCCTGCTCGTCCTGCCACCTGACGGATTGGCAGAAGACGACCAATCCGGCCCATCCATCGGCCGGAACGGCGTTTGCGGCCGCGAACTGCACGAACTGCCATTCCTTTGACAATTGGTTGAACGCCAAGTTCGACCACAGCTCGACCGGGTTCCTGCTGACCAATGGCCACGCGAACGTGGCCTGCGCTCTCTGCCATATCAACAAT
Source organism: uncultured Acidobacteriota bacterium (assembly GCA_963832265.1). Lineage (GTDB taxonomy): Bacteria > Acidobacteriota > Terriglobia > Acidiferrales > UBA7541 > Palsa-360. The sequence goes on along the minus strand of CAWHTN010000007.1, from coordinate 823,091 downwards.
AACTATAATTTAACGATCGCTCCGACCGATTGCGGAAATTCCGGATGCCATTTGACGACGTGGCAGCAGACCAATAATCCTGTCCACCCATCGGCTGGCACGGCTTTTGCGGCTGCAAACTGCTCGACCTGCCATACGACGGTCAGTTGGACGACGGCAACGTTCGACCACAGCACGACCGGTTTCCTGCTGACCAGCGGGCATGCCAATGTGGCCTGCAATTTGTGCCACCTCAACAACAACTACAATTTGACGATTGCCCCGACCGATTGCGGAAACTCGCAATGCCATCTGACCACCTGGCAGCAAACCAATAATCCCGTGCACTCCACTTCCGGCGCCGCTTTTGCCGCGGCAAATTGTTCCACTTGCCATACGACAGCCGGCTGGACCGCGGCGGCGTTCGATCACAGCGTCACCGGGTTTGCATTGACCGGAACACACATGTCCCCGACGCCGACCCCCTGTGCGTCGTGCCATGTCAATAACAACTACACGCTCAATTCAGCGGATTGTTACGGCTGCCATCAAGCGGCTTTTATCAGCACCACAACGATTGGCGGTGCGGTACCGAATCACGTCACGGCCGGATTTCCGACGACGGCATCGGCGTGTGCGACGTGCCACCCGATCACGACTTGGTCCGCGGGAGTCTTCAACCACAGTGCGACCGGCTTTCCGCTGTCCAATGGACATGCGAATGTGGCCTGCGCACTCTGCCACATCAACAACAACTACAGTTTGGCGATTGCTGCCACCGATTGCGGCAACTCGGTTGCCATCTCACGACCTGGCAGCAGACCACGAATCCCGTCCATCCGTCAGCGGGTTCGGCCTTTGCGGTTTCAAATTGCTCGACCTGCCACAATACAGTGAGTTGGACGACGGCGACATTTGACCACAGCACGACCGGTTTCCTGCTGACCAATGGCCATGCGAATGTGGCTTGCGCGCTCTGCCACATCAACAACAACTACAGTTTGACGATTGCCCCGACCGATTGCGGCAACTCGCAATGCCATCTGACCACCTGGCAACAAACCAATAATCCCGTGCACTCCACTTCCGGCGCCGCCTTTGCCGCGGCGAACTGTTCCACTTGCCATACCACCACAGGGTGGGACGCGGCCTCGTTCGACCACAGCGTCACCGGGTTTACCCTGACCGGAACGCACATGTCCCCGGCGCCGACCCCTTGCGCATCGTGCCATGTGAACAACAATTACACGCTCAATTCAGCGGACTGTTACGGATGCCACCAGGCGGTGTTCCAAAACACTGCAACCATTGGCGGATCGGTACCAAACCACATCACGGCCGGCTTTCCGACCACGGCTTCGGCCTGTGCGAGCTGCCACCCCATCACCACGTGGGCCGCGGGAGTTTTCAATCACAACTCCACCGGTTTCCCCCTGGCCAACAGCCACGCAACCGTGGCCTGCAATCTTTGCCACATCAATAACAATTACGCACTTTCGATCGCCCCGACCGATTGCGGAAACTCTGGGTGCCATTTGAACACAAACTATGGCGGCGGCTGGCAGGGGACCAATGCCCCGCCGCACTCCAGTGCCGGGCCTGCTTTCGCGGTGGCTAACTGCACCAATTGCCACACGACAGTGAGCTTCACAACCGCAACGTGGGACCACGGCACGACCGGATTTGCACTGACGGGATTGCATATTTCTCCGACGCCGACCCCCTGTGCCTCCTGCCACGTGAGCAACAACTATGCGTTGAATTCAACAGCCTGCTACGGCTGCCATTTGGCTGCCTGGCAAAGCACTACGACCCTTGGCGGCGCGGTGCCGAATCATATTACGGCAGGGTTTCCGACAGATTGTTCGATCTGCCATTCCACTGCAAATTGGACGACCTCAACCTTCAATCACGCCACCACGACCTTCCCCTTGACCGGCGCGCATACCACCGTAGCCTGCGCGTTGTGCCATGTGAATGGCAATTACAGCGGCACGTTGCCCACCGATTGCTACAGTTGCCACACCGCCGCCTGGCAAAGCACGACGACCCTCGGCGGATCGGTGCCCAATCACGTCACTTCCGGTTACCCCACCACGTGCGCGTCGTGCCACACTACAACCTCGTGGCTAGGCGCGGTTTTTAATCACGATGCAACCGGTTTCCCTTTGACCGGCGCGCATGTCACCGTGGCCTGCAACCTTTGCCACACCAGTTCCGCTGTGCCGCCGACCGATTGTTACAGTTGCCACACCGCTCAGTGGCAGAGCACCGCAACGCTGGGCGGGTCCGTGCCGGACCATACCGGGTCCGGTTTCCCGGCTGCGAGCACGTGCTCGACTTGCCACAACACCACGGCATGGACTGGCGCGACATTCACTCACTCGTGGTGGAGGATCCCCCATCAATCCGCAACCTGCGCCAGTTGCCATCAAACTCCGGGCTTGGCCACGAACTACGTGACGTTTAGTTGCATCAACGGATGCCATACGCCGGAATCGAGCTGGCAAAAAGACTCCGGACGGCACAACGCGGGCAACTACGGCCCCATGACCTGCACGGCCTCGGGATGCCACCCCAATGGATAGTCAAGGGACGAAAATGTGGCGTTGGCAAATTCTAAGCTGTGCCCTGGCGCTCGGAATAGCGCTGTTCACCGCGCAGGGTGCACAGTATGCCCAGACCCAGACTGCTCCCACGTATCCGCCTTCCCGCCTCTGCTCCAGCTCCTGAAGGCTTGCCGGCTCCTGCCCCCGGGCCCGCCTCGGAGACCTATCCCCACCGCTCACGCTCTGCACGGCGGTGAATATTTTCCACGTTAAATACGTTTCCGAAGGCGCTGTTTATCTGGATGCCGGGCGTAACGGGGGACTCGAGGAGGGAATGATTCTGCACCTGGTTCACGCCGATCCGAACGGCGGAACGACCGACGCGGTGAGGTTTCAGGGGCAAGAGCCCATTGCCGATGTGCGCATTTTTTCAGTGGCGGACTCATCCTCGGCTGCCGAAATAACTAAATCGCGTGAAGATTCGATTGCCGGCGACGTTGCCTACCTGGATATCGAAAGCGTTCATGCCCGGGAGGCCAAGGTCAACGCGGTGGAATCCGAAAATTATCCTGTCGTCGTTACTTTTTCCTACGGAGATCCTTTGGATGAGGAGATTCGGGCTACCGCCGAGACCGAAAAGAGCGGCAGTCCCATTGGAAACCAAATACGCGGCCGAATCGGATTGGACTATGGAAATCTTTCCGAACCGGGAGGCATCGGCTCAAGGCAAGTGGGGCTCCTGATCGACGCCGACATGAGCCGCATCGGAGGCACGCATTGGAATTTCACAGGCTACTGGCGGGGCGATTTGAATACGCAGAATTCCGGCAATTCCAGCGGACCTTCGCCCGCGACTCTGAACGACTTGCTCAACAGGACTTATCACCTTGGCCTTTATTATCAGAACCCTGATTCCATCATCACGATGGGCGTGGGGCGCCTTTTCTTGCCGTATGCGCCGAGCTTGAGCACGATTGACGGAGCGTACTTCGGCTACCGCATTACCAGCCGGTTGACGACCGGCGTGTTTGGCGGATCGACGCCCGACCCGACCTCCTGGAGCTACGCCCCAAACCAGAATATCGCGGGGGCCTTTGTGAACTATGAGAAAGGCGACTTCGAGCACCTTCGATTCAATGACACCTTCGGGTTGGCGGCGACCAGCATCGCCTGGCACATCGCGCGCGAGTTCGCGTTCGCCGAAAATACGATTACGGTGGGCCGCATATTTTCCGTTTTCAATTCGCTCCAGGTCGATGCGGCGCGCACGGCGCTCGGCGGCGCTACCTACAACACGGGGCTGACGCAAAGTTTCTCGAGCGTTCGATTCCAGCCGATTCCGTTGCTGACGTTCGATCTCAACCACAATTACTTGCGCAATTTGCCCACGTTCGATCCGGCCCTGATCAGCACCGGCCTGCTGGATCAATTTCTATTCCAGGGATTGAGCGGGGGAGTGCGCGTGGATCTACCCTATCGCATTTCGATTTCCACCGACGTGGGCCGCAGCAAGAGCAGCACGGATACCGCAAATTCCTGGAACCAGATGTACGGGCTTACGTTCGGAGAAATACGCAATACCGGTTTGCAATTGGACCTGCGGTACACCAAATTCAACAGCTCCTTTGGGCAGGGCGACTACCAGTTTATTTCCGTCTCCCGAGCGATCGGCGACCGGATTCACGTTCAAGTCCAGGGCGGAATGCAGCATCTCACTTCCGCGTTCAGCACGAACTCGTTTTCAAAATTCGTGAACAGTACAGTGGATTGGACGATTGGGCCGCGCTACTTTTTTGAAGGACTCTTCGGTTGGAATATGGGCACATCGATGAACTATCAGCAGACGAATTTTACGTTCGGATACCGGTTTGGAGGAAAGCTTCGCAAATGAGCGGAATCCCATTCCTAACATCCGAATGTTCCCGCGTAACAGCTCGGCGGAAATGGTGGTGTGCCGTGGTGCTGGTTGCCACGTCCGCAGTGACGGGTGGAACCTGCGCAGCCCAAGCCCCTCCCGGCGAGATCGTCGCAGTCGACGCTTCCCCATCGCTCGATGCCCTGGCGCGCGCGCGAAAACACGTCCAGGAATATTTCGACAAGTTTTCCGACCTGACCTGCAAGGAGTCCGTGACGCAGATTGTATTGAACAACAGCGGCCACGCCATCTATCGAGAGAACTCCGCCTACAACTATCAGTTTCAAGCCACGAGTGAGAGCGGAACCTTGAAATTTAACGAGACACGCGAAACTCGCAATCCGGCTTATCGCGATCCGGCCCGGACGTTGCTCGTGACCACCGGCTTTGCCGGCCTGCTCCTCGTGGCGCATCCCATGTACGAAGCCAGTTACGTGTTCGAGCCCGCCGGCGCCGAAACGATCGATGGTGTTTCCTATGCCATGATTCGATTCGTTCCTGTTCCGGGCGCGTCCTCACCTGCATCGCTCCGTCTGCGCGGAAAAAATTATCCGCTGCCGATGTCCGGCACGCTTTGGATCGATCCCCAATCCGGCGCCATCGTGAAGCTGGAAGCCAAGGTGGATTCCAGCCTGAGCGATCTTGGCCTGGCGGGTATGCGCAGCGAGGTCCATTACGCGCTCCATAGTTTCCACGATCCCGCGGAATCCGTCTGGATTGCGGAGTCCGCGGTGATCGACGTCGATACGCCGCGCCAGCACTGGCGCAACCTGCACCGGTTCACGGACTACAAGAGATTCAACGTCAACATTCACGAGGAGATAGGTCAACTGCGATGAGTCAATCCGCGGCCGTACAAACAACGATGATGTTCAGCAAGGAAGCTTCGGAGCGAAGGCATCGCTCCCGGATCCTGATCGCCTGGATCATTTCCATGGCGTTCGTCGGCGCATTCGCCGCCTACGGCTTCGATTACTACACGCTGGCCTGGAAAGACCGCCCCTTTTCGCCGAAGCACATGCTGCTGCGCCCGAGCGGCCTCGTTGGCGTCAATCTGGGAGTGTTCGGCGTGCTCCTGTTTTTCCTGATTTATCTTTATCCGCTTCGCAAGCGGTGGGGCTGGCTCGGGAGGCAGGGAAATTCGCGCCACTGGCTGGATTTCCATGTCGTTCTGGGCACCGCGGCACCGCTCGTGATCGCGCTGCACTCTTCGTTTAAATTCGGCGGAATCGCGGGCATGGCGTTCTGGATCATGACCGCCGTGACGCTGAGCGGATTCATCGGCCGGTATTTGTATTCGCAGATTCCAAGAACGCTGAATGCGGCCGAGCTGACCATCAAGGAAATTCAAGATGCGGAAGTGCAGCTCCGATGGAACGCGGAGGATAAACACGAAAAAATCGGCACCAGCCTTATCGAGCTGTTCGCGCTGCCGAGTTCCGCGCAAGTGGCCCGCACACCGATGATGGCGGCCCTGTGCTGGATGATCTGGCTGGACCTGAAACGCCCCTTTCAGGTTTCCTGGCTTCGCTTGCGCGCGGCCGGGTTCCTGGCGTGGCTTACCTCGCTTTTTGGTATTTTCCCGACGCGCAATCCGGAACTGGAATTTGCCATTCAAACCGCGCGTAAGCAGGCGTCCCTGTCCAAGCGAATTCTATTTTTGTCCCGGACCAAGCAGGTTTTTAATCTGTGGCACGTCATTCACCGCCCATTTAGTTATTCCTTTGCTATCCTCGCCATCCTTCACATTGTCGTCGTGCTTGGGATGGGGTATAGGTAAGGAAGAGGAGACTCGCATGAAGCACACTGCGTACTTTCTAACTGTTATGGGTCTGCTTGTCTTCTTCGCCGGCTGCAAGAAACAGGAAAGCGATGCCGATGCCATTCGCTCCGGCATCAATCAGCACCTTGCTTCCTTGAAAACGCTGAACCTCGGCGCCATGGACATGAATGTCACGAATGTTTCCATTCAGGGGAACCAGGCCCAGGCGCAAGTGGAGTTCAAGCCCAAGACGGGAGGGCCGCAGGGCGCCGGAATGCAAGTCGCCTACTCTTTGGAAAAGCAGAATGGCCTCTGGGTCGTGCAAAATACCCAGCCGGCGGGAGGCTCGATCCAACATCCCGCGCCTGGCGAAAATCCGCATAGCAATGGAACTCCGCCATCGTCAGATTCCATGCCCAATTTTCGCGATCTCGTCCCCGGCGGCGGAAATTCCAATTCCCTTCCTCCCGGACATCCGCCCATAAATGGCCAAGGAAATACCCGGACGCAGTAAGTAGAACAGGCTTCAGCCTGTTGGTTTTCCTTCCGATCAATTCAAACCCAACAGGCTGAAGCCTGTTCTACTTGTTGCTCACACATGAACTAACTTGGATTGTTTGGCCTCGCTGCTTCCCTCGGCCGTCATGTCGCGAAGTCCCACACGCACGCCAATCTTCTTCAGGAATGCCGTAGGAGGCTCGCCGCCGGCAAAAATCCAGACAAAATCGTTGGGAATCTCCTGCGATTTGCCGTTGACGTCGAGGATGACCGAGCTTTGTTTGAACTCCACCGGGATCGAATTGAAGATTACGCTGACCTTCCCTTTTTGGATACTCTCCTGGACTCTCTTTTCATTCCGATCCTTAAGCCGCGTGAAGCATTCTTTTCGGTACGATAGCGTCACCTGGTTCCCCACTTGATGGGCAAGCCCCATCGCTGCTTCCACGGCGCTATCGCCTCCTCCCACAACCAGAATCTTCTTGTTCACGTAGTGGTCCGCCTCGATCAGGCGATACATGACCTTCGGCAGTTCCTCGCCCTTGACGCCGAGCTTTCGCGGGATTCCGCCCTTGCCGAGAGCGAGGACGACGGCGTGCGCCCGGTGTTGCCCTTTGGTGGTGTTGACGGTGAAAACGCCATCGTCTCCCTTTTTGATGTCTTCCACTTTCTCGCCCTTGCGGAATTTGAATTCGGTTTTCTTCAAGATTTCGCTCCAAATTGCGAGGAGATCTTCCTTGGACAATTCCGTCTTCTTGAACTTTCCGTAGATCGGGAGTTCCACCGGGCTGGTCAGCACCAATTTCTGACGCGGATATTTCGACACCGTCCCGCCAATTTCGCCTTCATCCACGGTGAGATAATTCAGCTTTCGTTCAATGGCGCGCAGCGAGGCGCTGATGCCGCCCGGTCCAGCGCCCACGATAAGGGCGTCCAGGACGTCCGGGCTCGATTTACCCTTTCGTAATCCTGGGACCCTGGCGGCGATCGTGTCGGCGCAATCGCGCCCCTGATTGATGGCATTCTTGATCAACGCCAAGCCGCCAAGTTCCCCGACGATAAACAAATTGGGAACGCTGGTCTCAAATTCTGGCGTCAATTGAGGCAGGTCCGCGCCCATGCTTGGGCTGGCCATGACCATGGTGATGGCGCCAACAGGGCAAGCCTCCGCGCACAAGCTGTGACCGATGCACTTGTACCCGTTGACGATGACGGCCTGCCCTCCGAGCATGGCCAGCACGTCGCCCTCCGGGCAAACCGTCGTGCATGTGGCGCAGCCGATGCAATATTGCGTGTCGATATGCGGATGCTGGGACTGGGGCCCGTCCGAGCGCAATGTTCCCTTTTTTGCGGCTTCGTGCGCGCGTGCCTCCCTGAGCTTATGCTCCTTAAGGTACCTGCGCACGAAAAAGAGCGTAACGATGGCGGCGATGACGAGACCAACGAGGTTATTCATATTGTTATTTTCTCATGGGGAGAAAGGAAGATCGCACCTGCTATCGCAACCTGTGCCGAGACCGGCAAGCATTGTTTTCTCACGCCGCGCTGACCTGTGCTTCGGAAGTCGTGCGGTCCTGTACTCGCGAGTGGAAGCAGGAAGTAGCGTAAGCGCCTGTATTATGAGAAATTAAGCAGATAGCGCCCGTAGCTCAGACGGATAGAGCGTCTGCCTTCTAAGCAGAGGGTCGGGGGTTCGAATCCCTCCGGGCGCGCCATTTTCACCTATATGTCGGGTCGCTCACCCAGTCAACAGCTGAATTGTGATGGACATTTCCGGTATGGCGATGGAAACTTACGCCGAAATCTTACTGGTGGCTTGAGGTATTCAAGATGCGACTTCGGTTCGCTGCTTCGATCGCTGCCGCACTGGCCTTTTCGCCGATGATGCTGGCCCAGACCGGCAAGTCTTCGGAAGCGGAAAAAAATCAGGCTGCGCCGCCAGCACTCTCGCATGATCTGTCCGGCGTTTGGATGCAATATCCCTCTGGCGCTGGGCCGGGGATCCCTGGAATGAATGGGGTCGATGAAAAGATGCGCCCTCCCTTGACGGCTTGGGGACAGGCGAAATTCGATGCCGCAAAACCCGTAACAGGTCCCAGGGCTGTTCCAGGCGAGGAAGGTAATCCATCCTTGCGCTGTGAGCCGGATAGTCCTCCAAGACTTCTTATTCTTCCCAATCCGTTTGAGATCATTCAGATTCCCGGCAGAGTATTCATGTTCTTCGAGGAGTATCACGCCTGGCGCACCATCTGGGCGGACGGACGAGAGCTTCCCAAGAATCCTGATCCCAGTTGGCTGGGGTACTCGGTTGGAAAGTGGGAGGGAGACACATTCGTAGTCGACACTGTCGGCTTTAACGACAAGGTATGGGTGGATGGCTTTGGCAATCCACGCAGCGAACAGATGCACCTTACGGAGCGCTACCGGCGGCTCAATCACGACACCTTGGAAATGCAGATCATCATGGACGACCCCGCAGCGTACACGAAGCCCTGGGTCAGTCCCCCTAAACTCCACAAACTGGAGCCGGGATGGGAACTCTCAGAGTGGTTCTGCGTCCAGGACGAGCACAACGCCTATGACGAGTCGGTTCGAAAGCCCGCCGGCGTTTCGCCCGCGCGAAAGTAGTCCTCGTTTTAACTATGATATTTTATTGCTCAATCTAAAGTGAGCGCGGTTCTTGTACCGGCCGCACATGCGACGTAAGATGGGCCCACTCGAACCATGAAATTCACAAGACGCGATTTCATCAAGGCCAGCGCGGTTGTCGGCGCGTCGGCCGGCATTTCGGAATTTGCCGCCTTGCCGCCGCGCCCCATGGCCGCTGTAGAATCCCCTCGCATGGAGACCTTCACCGAATGGCTGCAAGCGGATCGTGATACTCGAAAACGCGGATTAGAGATCTGCCTGAAGCGCATCCGGGAACTCGATCCGTCGATTCACGCATGGGTCCAAGTGCAGCCCGAGAGGCCCACGGCGGACGGACCGCTCTCCGAAATTCCGTTTGGCGCCAAAGACATCATCGAGACGCAGGGCATGGCGACCGAATACGGCTCGCCGCTTTACAAAGGCCGCCTCGGCACCGCGGACGCCGCAATCATTCGGGAAATGCGCGGCCGCGGGGCGATCCTGCTCGGCAAAACTGTGACCACCGCGTTCGCGTACCGGACAGCGGGGCCGACGCGCAACCCGCGAAACCTCGAGCACACTCCAGGCGGCAGCTCGAGCGGTTCGGCCGCGGCCGTCGCCGCGGGCATGGTGCCCTTCACGATCGGGGAGCAAACGAGAGGCTCGATGATCCGGCCCGCCTCTTATTGCGGCGTTACCGGATTCAAGCCGACCTACGACCTTCTGCCCACAGAGGGCATGTTGCCCTTGTCCAAGAGCCTGGACACTCTCGGCCTTTTCACGCACACGCCCGCGGACATGCTGGCACTCTGGAAAGCGCTGGGACATCCCGCAGGCGGCGAAGAACAATTCGCGTTCGGAGCTCCTGAACCGGTCCCGGAATGCGAGCCGGAAATGGCGAATGCATTCCGGCAGGCGTTGTCTTTATTGCGCCGCTCGGGCATTACGATTAAGACGGTCGATATTTCCGCGCTTCTCAAAAAACTCGACGAAGCGAACGATGTGGAAATGTTTTACGAGGGCGCCCGATTTCATGAGGCGCGCCTGAAGGAGTTTGGCGACCGGCTGGACCAGCCGCTGGCAAATTTGATTGGCGATGGTCTGAAGATTTCCTCGGAGCGGTACGACGAGGCCAGGCGATACCTTGCGGAGAGCAGGGTGCGAATGGCGGAGATCTTCAAGGCCACGCCGGTGATTCTCACTCCCGCCGCGACTGGTCCTGCGCCCCTGGGCTTATCCAATACCGGCGATCCGAGAATGAACGCGCCCTGGACGGCCCTCGGAACCCCGGCCGTGTCGATCCCCATGCCGATTGCAAGTGGACTTCCCCTCGGATTACAGCTCACCGCCGACCTCGGGCAAGATGCGAGAGTTCTTCAAGCGGCGCTTCTGTTGCAGCAGAAATTCAATGCTGGACCAAAAATAACGCCGGCATAGAGGTGGAAATTTCAGTAGGCCGAGTAAGGACCTGTCCCACCGGGAGTGCTTTTTCCGTCGAAAGCCGTGAACACATTGCGGCCGAAAAAGAACGGCAGCCCAAAATCAAAAACTGGAGCGAGGGTGAAGGGGCCGGCCAGGCCGTTGATCGCGTCATCGCTATTGTTTGTCAGGGTGAGCCCATTCCCCACTGTGAAGGTGAGAGGGCCGCTTGCCCCGTTTGTTCCCGCTTGGGCATTATTTTCTACGGAGATGTTCTGTGTCGAGGTGGGGCAATACAAGAAATTTAGGTTTCCGCTGCACACCGGTATCCCTGTGGTGGGTGAATCGAGAAAAAAGATTCCGTTTGAACCGCTGTCGATAAAGCTCTGATACGCGGTATTTTTGTAAGTGGTGCTGAAATCGCCGAAAGGATCGGTTCCAAAAACCGTTGCGCCCCCCAGGCCGTTATTCGACTGCGTGCCGATCCCAAAGATGAGAGAGCCGCTGACGCTGGCTTCGGCTCCGGAAACGGCCGGCAACTCGACGATCACGCCATTATTGTCAGTCGCGAAAGCCGCCACCGGGTTTTGGACCTGTAAAACGAGGCTTTCCGGAGTGTCCGTGCAACCCGAGGATGGGCAGGCGTAGTACGTCATCTGGCCGCCCGGAACACAAGCCGAGCCGCAGTCCTGAATAGCCTGCCCCACCCCAAGCAAACCGTTGGCTCCCAGGTTCGTCAGATCGTCCATGGGCACACCCTGTCCAGTGCAAGTTCCGGGAATGTTTGAAAAATTCGAGGAACCGATCACCTGAATCGCCATCGAGCTTGCCTGCTCGCCGGCCATTTTCACATCGGCTGTTTGAACAGGTCCCCAGGTAACGCCACTCGCGAACACAGCGCATTCTGCGATGGGACTGCCGCTGGAATTGGTCTGCTGAGGCAATGAAATCGTGAGCGCCGAGGATAAGATTCTTAGGCCGGAAGATCCGGTGTCAACCAGAATTCCGCCGATCGTCTGGCAATTGGTGGTGCTGCCGGGGACACAAATAGTGACGCTGGTAAAAGCGCCGTCATCAAAGTTGGCATTGGGCCCCCCGTTAACGGTAATGGTCACCACATTTGAAGGTGGGTTGTTTCCGTTCTGAGAGGACCCCGGTGAGTTATTGCTTGCTGCACCGCATCCGAACATCAAAATCGAAGCCACAACCAAACCAAAAGAAAGAAGGATTCGAGAAGGAAGCGCTCTCATCGGATATCCTCCGGGTGCATCCCCACAGGCATCCCCTGAGGAATATAGGCTTTACCGATCAAGGAGTTCATGTGTCCGCCCATTTGTACGACGAGGCCCGGCAGTTGAATCAGCAACGGACCATGGCCGTGGCGCTGGGCGCGCTGAGCCTGCACAGCTTGGACGTACTGGTCGTAGTACGCGCCCAACACCTGATGTAAGTCAGGATGCGTGCGGCCTTGCCAGGCGACGCCAAAAACGTTTCCAGAAAGGGAAACGTATTCCCTCAGGACGAGTCCGCTGGAGGCTTGAATTTCATGGACGTTGTAGGGGCCGTTGCTGGTCGTCCGCAGGGTGCCCTGCAATTTCATTTGGTCGTCGCGCACGGAAGTCATGTCTCCGCCGAGGGAGGCGCCCGCTGGAAAGCAGGGAGCCAGCGCCGCGACCGCAATTGCCATCGCCAACACGATTCTCATTTTCATGGAGTGGGCACCAATCTAGGCTGGGGTTCCTAGTAAACCTCACCCAACTACGATGCAGAATCGCACGTTTGCGCTGACATGCTTAGTATTAAAAAGGACGGGGTGTGACCCGGCAGTCACCTGTCCCACCGTTCGCTTGGCGGGTGGGGCCAGAAAGGTGAAGCGGAGGCCTCAGGCTGCCAGCGCACCATGATGAAAACCACCGCCGGCTGCGCGAAAACCACCAGTCACCCGGCAATTGAACTCCGCCGCGAATCCCCCTGCTTCACTGTAACTAACTGATAGTAATCAGCTTATAAAAATCCTCACTCGTTCGGGCACTTTTGGCATCAGCCATGCACTATTCGTTATCGAAAGTACTGAAAGTAAGAACCGAAGTGAAAAGGAGAAGAAAGATGACTCGCTATTGGAAATATTCCGCGATGGTTCTTCTGGCGCTTGCGATTTTCGTGCCGGTTGCGTCGGCACGCCCCCGAATCTTCATCGGCGGTTACTTTGGCCCTGGGTTCTATGGACCGGCGTATTACGGCTGGTATGGCCCAGCCTACTTCGCCCCTTACGGCGAAGTGCCAGGTCCGTATGCGGGCAATGTAAAAATCGATACCAAGATGAAGGACGCGGGCGTGTATGTGGATGGGGGCTACGCCGGGACTGTGGGCCAATTGAAGACGTTTCCTCTGCGCCCAGGGACTCATAACATCGAGCTTCGCGACCCGTCCGGCCAGACGATTTTCCAGGAAAAAGTTGATGTGCTCGCCGGTAAGACAACCAAGCTCGCTGCTTAATTGGGCGGAGTTCATTCACGAGCAATGCACGGAAGGCCGGACTGGCGGAGCGGTCCGGCCTTTAATCATTTAGGGTAGTTAAGCCTTTTAAATTTGGCTTATACAGCATTCCCCCGATGATCGGCGGGCAACTTTATGCGCCCAGGCAGTGTTCTTATGATATGGCCAGCTCAAAGGGGCTAGTGGTGTGGGCAGAATTCAAATGGGCGAGCTTTGGGATTCTCCTATTCTTCTTGTTGGCCGCTTGTGCGCCGGAGGCGTGCGCAAACGCTACTGTCCTGCTCGAAGAGCCCTATAGCTACGACGGAGCGCTGGCAGGAACCGGCCACACCGCGGTCTACCTGACGCGTGTTTGCGCCGCGAACTCCCGTGACCTTGCGACGCTGCAACCCCGGAGAGCACGGCGTAGTCATCAGCCGCTATACGCGAATCGGGGGATATGATTGGATCGCGATCCCGCTCGTTCCCGTACCTGTACGCCGTCGAAAACCCGGAAGATGTTCCTCTCTACGCGGATCCGAAGCTGGTGGCATTCCTGCGCGATCAATATCGCCGCGCCCATTTGGAAGACATCGCGCCCGATGCCCCTGGCGGCGATATGCCCAAGGGAGACTGGTACCAACTCGTTGGCTCATCGTATGACCGCACGAACTATGGCTACGAGATTGAAACCACCCCGGAACAAGATGATGCTCTGATTGCACGGCTCAATTCCCGGCCGAATGTTAAATCCTACAAGGTCGTCTCCCGCAATTGCGCCGACTTCGTTCGCGAAGTCCTCAATTTCTATTACCCGAAATCGGTGTCGCGGGGCGCCATGGCGGACCTGTTCGTCAGCAAGCCGAAACATACGGCGAAGTCGCTCGCCAGCTACAGCAAGCGCAATCCAGATTTGGAATTCACCCGCTACGTGATTCCCCAGGTGCCCGGCAGCGTGAAACGCAGCAGGCCGGTTCGCGGCGTTCTCGAGTCGCTCTTCCGCGCCAAGAAATACGTTGTAATTCTTGCCGCGTTTCATCCTTTCCTTGCCGGCGGGGTTGTTGCCGTTGATCTGGTCGGTGACAGGTTTAATCCCGCGAGGAATACATTGGTGTTCAGCCTGGCCGGCGCTCCATTGGCTCCGCCAACAAATGCGGAAAGGAGGACCTACTTGAAGGATTTACGGACCGTGGCGGCTATTGATACGGATAGCGACACAACCCCCGACGAAATCTCGTGGCGAAGGTTCGTTGAAAAGGCACAGCCTGAATTTGGCGCGGCAGGGCAAGCGGTTTTGAAAACCCTCGACGGGAACGATTCCTTGGAGCTTGGTGTTGCGCGGAGTGACTTCGAAAGCGAAGTCGCTCCCTGTGAACTCCAAAGGGGACTCATGATAACTCGCTTGAAACAGACTTTGGGGCGTAGCCGCGCTCCCAGAATATCGAGCGAAGAATTGCGCGAGGATTGGCAACTGCTGGAAAAAATCGATGAAGGCGGGCAAGATAAACTCACCAAGAAATCAGATCAGGGGAATCAGGCCGTAAATCAATGGCCGGCGCGGAGTTCCGACTGAGCTGCCCTGGCGGAAGTGTCTTTGTCCTCACCAAATCGTTCTCACCAAATCGTCTGAACCGTTCTCGACCGGCGGATCGCACGGTCGGCGGTAAGCAAGGATAGCCCCTCGACGAGCGCGGTAGCCGCGATCACTCGATCTGCTGGATCTTTGGGATAAGTTGCAGGCAATCCCATGGCGCGGGCGCATGTCCGGCCGCTGATTGGGAGAACCACGAACCGAGACTCGACTTCCTGCAGGAAGGATTCGAGGCTGATGTCGAGGTGGATCTGTCCCTTCGTTGCTAGTGTGGCCAATTCCAACAGAGTGATATCGGAAATTGCCAAGCCGTCGGCATTCTTGCGCGCTTCGTCGATTGCGCTTCTGGCCTTCCCGGAGATCCGATCCTGGTCAAATGCAAGCCAGGCCACGACATGCGTATCCACGAGGATCACTTGAGTTTGCCCCACTCCTCCAGAGAAAGCGCGGGAGAGACGACATCTCCCGTGACGGCGCCCTTGCCTTTAATGAAATTATAGATCTCGTCCGTCTCGGTGTTGATGGGGACGAGCTTTGCCACCCGCTTGCCGTTCTTGGTGATGACGACCGTCTCGTGCTTGGCCTGCACCTCGTCCATGACGGCGAGACAATTGGTCTTAGAGGAGCCCGCTGCCATCTTCTTCATACGCATTCTCCCATATAACCATAGTCATTCTGCCATGGTCAAAAATGACCTGAAGGCGGAAACCTTTAACCCCCACGCCTTGTCCTCGTGGATTGGGGCGCTACTCCTCGAAATCTGCCGCGTAATGTTGAGGATTGACAGGGGGCCTCCAAGATTCTTAGAATCGTCCTTCGCAATCTAAATCTGCGGCTGTGCAACTGTTTTTGTTTCCTATGCGTCTGTCTCATAGAGAATCCTTATGATCACAGTAAATGGACTTACGAAAAAGTACGCACACACGACCGCCGTTGACCAAATTTCATTTCAAGTCCAGCGCGGGCAAATTGTCGGGTTCCTCGGACCGAACGGCGCCGGTAAAACGACGACGATGCGCATGCTCACCTGCTTCCTGACTCCGACGAGCGGAACGGCTACCGTGGCCGGGTTCGACATCCTGGAACAGCCCCTCGAAGTGAAGAAGCGCATCGGCTACCTTCCCGAGACTCCCCCGGTATACCCGGAGATGCGCATCGCCGAGTACCTGTCGTTCGTCGGCCAGATCAAGGGGCTGTCCGGATCGGACTTGCGCGCCCGCGTGGACTACGCCTGCGAGCGCTGCGCGGTCGCCGACGTTCGAGACAAAATCATTGGGAAGCTTTCGAAGGGGTACCGGCAACGCGTGGGCCTCGCCCAGGCGATCATCCACAATCCCGACGTGTTAATCCTCGATGAGCCTACGGCTGGTCTCGATCCCAAGCAGATCAATGAGACGCGCGACCTGATCAAGAGCCTCGCGGGGGATCACACCATCATCTTGA
The DNA here is from genome assembly GCA_963832265.1 of uncultured Acidobacteriota bacterium. GTDB lineage: Bacteria > Acidobacteriota > Terriglobia > Acidiferrales > UBA7541 > Palsa-360. Next base: position 806,832 of record CAWHTN010000007.1, on the reverse strand, counting down.
GCACGCACATCCTTCCGGAAGTCAGCCAGACGTGCGAGCAGGTCATCATCATCAATAAGGGCAAGATCGTGGCCACCGATTCGGTGAGCAATCTCCAGCAGCGCGCGCGCTCGGGAGAATCCGTGCTGGTCGAAGTCGCGGGGCGCAACGGCGGCCTGGACCCTGCGGCGGTGCAGCGCAAGCTCGAGCAGATTGCCGGGGTGAGCCGCGTCATCGCGAAGGCGGACGGCCAGAAGCGCGTCATTTTTGAAGTTGAGGCGACCAAGGACCGCGGAGTGAGGGGCGCCGTCGCCCGCGCCGTGGTCGAATCGGGGTGGGATTTGAACGAGCTTCGGCCCGCGGCATTGAGCCTGGAAGAAATCTTCCTCCAATTGACTGGATCGGAAGCGCCCGCGGAAATGGAAGCCGTGGCTGCAGGGGGACAGAATTCATGAGAAATATCTGGATCATTTGCCGCAAGGAACTTCGCAGCTATTTCGTATCGCCGGTCGCCTACATTTTGCTCGTCATGTTCGCCGTTATTTTCGGTTTCTTCTTCTGGAATTCCGTGGGCTATTTCGTGAACATGGCCATGGAAGCCACGCTGGAAGGCGAGCAATTTCCGATGAACATCAACGAGCAGGTCGTGCGGCCGCTGCTCGCCAACATCAACGTGATCGGGCTGTTTTTCATCCCCTTGATCACGATGCGCCTGTTTGCCGAGGAGAAGCGCAGCGGCACGATCGAACTCCTTACTACATCGCCCATCACCGACGTGCAAGTGATCGTCGGGAAATGGCTTTCCGCTGTGATCATGTACTCCTTGATGCTGCTCTCGACCGTCCTGGATATCCTGTTTCTGTTCCGGTACGGCAATCCCGATTGGAAGCCGCTGGCCATCGGGTATCTGGGCCTGCTGTTGCAGGCGGGCGGCCTGATCGCCATCGGAACGTTTATTTCCACGCTGACGCGAAACCAAATCATCGCCGGCGCCGTGACCTTCGGCGTTTGCCTGATGCTGTGGGTACTGGGCTGGGTCAGCCAATATGAAAACGCCACGTGGGCGCAGGTGCTCTCCTATATGTGCGTGATTACGCACTTTGATTCGTTTGCCAAAGGATTGCTGGACACGAAGGACGTCATCTTTGACGTCACCGTTATTTTTCTGGGATTGTTTTTTACGGCGCGCTCGATGGAATCGATGCGGTGGAGGTCGTAAGTGAATCGCAAGTGGATGGAAGCACGACAAACCAAGTACGCAGCGTATGTGACGTTTTATATTCTCGTGATCCTGTGCATCGTTTCGGTGGCCAATGTATTGGCCAACCGTTACAACAAGTCTTACGACTCAACGTCGAACAAGCGGTACAGCCTCTCCGACCAGACCGCCAAGATCGTGAAGGGGCTGTCGCAACCCATATCGATCACCTACTTCGACAAGACGACCGGCTTTCAAACCGGCAAGGATTTGCTGGACCGTTACGCGACGCTTTCGCCCAAGGTCCATCTCGAATACGTCGATCCCGACAAGAATCCGCAGGCGGCGCGCGCCGCGGGCATCACCAAGTACGGCACCACGGTCGTGCAAATTGGCGCGAAAAAAGAAGATGCCAAGAGCATGACGGAAGAAGATGTCACGGGCGCGATTATCCGGGACCTCAAGAGCGATACGCGCAACGTTTGCTTCCTGACGGGCAGCGGCGAACGCCAGATTGACGATGCGGATCGGCCGGGCCTGTCGCATCTTAAGGATTTATTGAGCAAGGATGATTACACGAGCAAGTCCATCAACCTGCTGGAAAAGGCGGAAGTTCCGTCGGACTGCACGGTGGTGGTCGCCAGCGGTCCCAAGAGCGACTACCAGCAGCCCGAAGTCGATGCCATCAAGAAATATGTGGAAGGCGGCGGGCGCGCCATGTTCCTGCTGGATCCGCCCCTCAAGATCGGGCGGCCTACCGCGGATAACGATGCGCTGGACAGCGTGTTGCAGGGCTGGGGCGTCAGCGCGGAAAAAAATCTTCTGCTGGACTTGAGCCCGGTGGGCCAATTGTTTGGAGTTGGACCGACGATCGCTCTGGTATCCACCTACGATCCGCATCCAATCGTGAACGAAATGAAAGGCACCGCCACGGGTTTTCCGCTGTCTCGTTCCTTGACGATCAAGAACACGGACAAAACGACCGTGCAGAAGCTGTTTGAATCCTCGGATTCGAGCCTGGCGACAAACAAATTGGATACGCCGAACGTGAATCCCAACGATCCGAAGAACACGCATGGCCCGCTGACCATCGCCGCCGCCGGAACCTACAAAACAGACAAGGAAAATTCAGAGGGACGTTTTGTCGTCGTCGGCAGTTCCTCCTGGGTCGCGAATTCCTTCCTCTCGTTCAACGGCAACAGCGACCTGGCGATGAACGCGATGAATTGGCTTTCCTCGGATGAAGACCTGATCTCCATCCGGCCGAAACCTCCGGAAGATCGAAAAGTCAACATGACCGGGGCGCAATTTAACTGGGTCCGCCTCAGCAGCCAGTTCCTCTTGCCGGGAGCGCTTTTGCTGGCAGGTCTCTCCGTGTGGTGGCGGAGGAGATAGCGGCAGCTTGGATTTCATTCATTTCACCGCGAGACAAAAACATGATGAAGATGCGACAACTCCTCGTGGCGACCATTGTGCTGGCAGCGCTCGCCGCGACACTGTATTGGTCCAATCATCGCAAGCCCGCAAACGATACTGTGACCGCCGCACCGAGCGCGACCAACGCCAAGGTTATTTCCCTGACTCAGGATGATATTTCCAAGCTGGAAGTAAAGAAAAAGGACGGCGACGACGTCGCTCTCAACCGGGTCGGCGCATCGAATTGGAAAATCACTTCGCCGAAATCTTTAGTCGCCGATCAGGATTCCGTTTCCACGATTCTTTACAATTTGTCGCCGATGGATGGCGCGACGCTCATTGAGGAAAAGGCCGCCGATCTGAAGCAATTTGGCCTGGCGGAGCCGGAGGCTCAGGTAACCGCCACCGGAAAAGACGGAAAGACACATACCATCCTGGTTGGCGACGAGACACCCACGGGCGACTCCGCATACGTCATGGTTTCCGGCGAATCCAAAGTGTATTCGGTTCCCAAGAATACAAAAGCGAATTTGGACAAGGGCCTGAAAGACCTGCGCGACAAGCGGCTCATGCCTGTCGATTTCGACAAGCTGTCCAGCGTGGAAATTAGCGGCGCGAAATTGCATCATGACTTTTAGTTCCACCGACGGGCAATGGACCGTTCGCAGTCCCGCGAACTTGCGCGGGGACACGTCCAAGATGGAAACGATCATCGAAAAACTGCGCACGGCGACCATGGACCCAAGCACTTCGGACGCGGATATGAAGAAGGCCGCTTCCCTGTTTGCCTCGGGCGCCCCGATCGCGAACTTGAAGGCCACGGACGCCTCCGGCTCGCAAGAGCTGCAAATTCGCAAAGCCGCGGACGGCTACTACGCGAAAACGACCGCGATGGACGGCGTGTATAAAGTGCCGAATGAACTCGGCGATGCGGTCAATAAGGATGCGGAGGATTTTCGCGAGAAGAGGGTCTTCGATTTCGCGGATCAGGATCCCGACAAGGTGGAAATGCACGACGGAGCGAAGGGATATTTCCTGACGCGCAGCGGCGAGGACTGGTGGTCCGACGGGAAAAAGATGGATCCCTTGACCGTGCAGGAATTCTTGCGCTCGATCCGCACACTGACGGCTACGAAATTTGCGACGACAGGATTTTCCAGCCCGGCCTTATCCGTAACGGCGACTTCCAAGGACGGCAAGCGCGTCGAAAAAGTGGATTTTTCAAAGAGCGGAAGCGGCTACCTCGCGAAGAGAGCGGATGGACCTGCGCTGTTTGAGTTGGACGCGAAGGTGGTTGAAGACATCCAAAAAGCCGCGGGCGAATTGAAACCGGCCGAAGTTCCTCCTGCCAAAAAATGAATTAGCCTTCGATAAATAGAAATAGCACAGGCTTCAGTGTGGGGGTTAGTCCTTGCTAGGACCAAAACCCACAGGCTGAAGCCTGTGCTACTTAGTTCCAAACCGCTCTTACTAGCTCGGGTACCAATCCAGCAGGCGCACATCGATGCCCGTGCCTTCCAGCGCCTTCTTAAATACGGCCGTGTCTTGGCCTTTATAGTGATAGGGAATGGCCACCTTGGGATGGAATGCCTTGACCGCATCGGCGGCTTCTTCCGGCGTCATGGTGTAGGGCAGGTTCATGCAGATGAAAGCGACATCGATATTCTTGAGAGCGCGCATTTCGGGAATGCCTTCCGTGTCGCCCGAAAAGTAGAAGCGCTTGCCGCCGTAGGTGAGCACGTAGCCGTTGCCGCGCCCTTTTTCGTGAAACACAGTGCCAGCCTTGGGGCCGCGTGTCGGCGTCGTGTTGTACATGGGGATGGCTTCGATCGTCCAAGCGCCCCAGGTTGTCTTCTCGCCGTTGCCGATGACTTTGGCGGTGGTCACGGTCTTGGCGACCGCGGCCGGGGCGATGATATCGGTTCCGGCCTTGCTCTCGGCTTTGATCAGATCCGGATCCAAGTGATCGCCATGGATATCCGTAATCAAGATCAGGTCAGCTTGCGGCAGCCCGGCGAAATTCGCCGGCTTGGCCGGATCGACGATAATGATCTTTCCGCCGGCTTCGATTTCCAGCGACGCGTGGTAGACGGGCGTAATTTTGACCGGTCCCGCGGACGTATCGAACGTCTGAACCGGCCGCGCCTTCTGCGCATGGGCGCCCGCCGCGAACGAGAGCATGCCGGCACAAGCAAGAATACTAACAATCGATTTCATATTTCACTCCTGTGGGGAATTCCACCCTAAGCGTGCAAAATCTTAGCACGCGCGCCGCGGGCCATACAATCCTGATCGTCCGTGTCCTTCGTAACACCGGCATCTTGCCGGCAGTGTTCGGGCTGAGTATTGGGGCACGGAGCCGGCGGGACGCCGGCGCTACGAAAATCATCGAGCCGCTGAGGTTTTTTGAAAAGTAGGTACTGCTTGTACCCTGTACCGCGGCCAAGGGATAGTGCAATCCTGCCCCAATTCCCGGTCCAGGTCTTACCTGTACTAAAGTACAGCTAGCTCTTTCGCAATCAAACGCGCGCGGAGCCGCGCGGCACTCTTGCTCTGCGTACAATGGGAAGAAGGGTTCTGGCCCAAATCTCCTCATCGGAGCGAAGCGACAAAATGAGCGACACTCCCTACACCGTGGCTCGAACGACTCCGCGTTTCGCATTCATCGCCGAAGCAGAAATCACTGGAATGAAAGGTCACGCGCGTGTCTCGGAATTGAGCGCGCGCGGCTGTTACATCGATTCGATCAACCCGCTTCCCAAAGATACCGACGTGCACATTCGCATTCGCTACGGCTGCAGTACTTGCGAGTTTTCCGGGACGGTCATCTACACGCATGCCGGCTTCGGCATGGGCGTGGTGTTCGGAGGGTTGACGGCCGAGCAACGCTCCACACTGGACGTCTGGCTGGATGAACTCGCGCGAAAATTGGACTGACCAAACGCAGGCGGATTCCGCAACAAATCCCGATACCATTGACGAATGGGGACGAATGGCGACCCTTGACGTTCGCTTTTGCCTCCGATACTGTTGCGTTGCTTCTCAAACAAATGAAAAAAATTCTCTACTCTTATCAAACGAGGAAATAATTCGACATGCCTGCTTCCTATCGTTCGCAACACATTGGCAGTTTGCTTCGCCCGCCGTACTTGCAGCAGGCTCGCGCGGCGCATGCCGCGGGGAGTCTACCGCTGGAACAGCTTCGCGCCGCAGAGGATCGCGCGATTCTTGAAGTCCTCGAAAAGCAACGACAAATAGGGCTGGACGTCGTGACCGACGGCGAAATGCGGCGAGGCTCCTGGCTCACCGACATGGCAGATGCGGTCGAGGGCTTTGTTTCCGAACGCGTGCCCCTGGAGTGGAAAGGGCCGGGCGGAGGCGTGGAAGGGAGCACGGCGCTTGCCGCCGGCGCGAAACTCCGGAAGCTCCGAAAAATGACGGGCCACGAAGTTCCCTTCTTGAAGAAGAACACGCACGGGCCGTTCAAAGTGACTCTGCCCGCGCCTTCGAATTTCATGCTGGCGAGCTATAAGGCCGGCATCACCGACAAATTCTATCCAACGCACGCCGACCTGCTGAAAGACCTCGTGGAAATTGTTCGCGATGATGTGAAATGGCTGGTCGCGGAAGGCGTCCAGTACATTCAGTTCGACGCGCCGTTTTACTCCCACTACCTCGATCCGCTGCAACGGGCGAAGATGAGGCAGGCGGGCCGGAACCCGGACAAGGAACTTGAAAACGCAGTTGCCGGGGATAATGCCGCGTTGCGCGAAGTGCCGCGCAGTAGCGTCACGGTCGGCTTGCACGTTTGCCGGGGCAACAACAAGAGCCGCTGGTTCACGGAGGGAGGCTACGACGCCATCGCGGAAAGGCTCTTCGGGCAACTGCAAGTGGATCGGTTTCTTCTCGAATATGACACCGAGCGCTGCGGCGGGTTCGAGCCGCTGCGCCAGGTTCCAAAAGGGAAAAGCGTTGTGCTCGGCTTGATCACCACGAAATCGCCGAAACTGGAATCGCAAAATGAATTGCGGCGGCGGATCGACGAGGCTGCCAAGTTCGTGCCGCTGGAAAACATGGCGCTCAGCCCGCAGTGCGGGTTTGCGTCCACGGCCGCCGGCAACCTGCTAACCGTGGACGAGCAGTGGAAGAAACTTGAGCTTGTGGTGGATACCGCGCGCAAAGTCTGGGGCAAGTCGTAGTCCCAAGCAATCACCCACAATCTAATCGGACTGGCATGCAGAGGCTTGCGCTCTGTTGTAGGGGCACGACATGTCGTGCCCCTACAACTTGTGACATGAATTGCTAGAGCGAGCGCAGGAAATTCAGTATGTCCTGCTTTTGGCTTTCCGTCAGGCCGTTGAAGTTCCGGATGACGGTGTTGGCTTCCGAGCCGGGGCTTGCGTGATCCTCGATGGCCTGAATCAGATCGGAAGTCCTCCCGTCATGCAGGAAGAATAGCCGCTGGCCAAGTCCCCAAAGCGGAGCCGAGCGGAATTGATCCGGGCCTGCGCCTCCCTGCGAAACCCCATCGGCCAGCCGCGAACCCATATGGTGCACCAGCAAATCGGAGAATAGATTCGCTTGGACGTTGCTAAGAGCTGCGACGTACGACGTGCCTGTCGTCAGGCTCGGTGTATGGCAAACGGAGCATTTGGCAACGTTGATGAAAAGATTCCTGCCGTTCTGGATCGATTGGGAGCAGCTCGAGCCCGTGCAGGACGGCGCGGGCTGATCGAGGAAGCGCATGAAATTCGAGAAGGCCACGATGTCGCTCGGGCCCGCGACTGTAGATGTGACGTCGAAATTCGTGGCGTCCTCAGGGGCTGGATTGATCAGGCAGCCCGCTGGAATCGGGGTTGGAGGATACCCGCGTTCGTTCGGGAAAAGTTCGTTGGTGATTCCCATTTCCACGTTATAGGCCTCTCCCGCGAACATCAGCAGGGATTTGTTTTGCGCCTTCCATCCAAATCGCGTGATGGAACCGTCGTTCCCGCTGCGGTTGGGCGTCCCGGAGACGCCCAGGAACTGCCTCGCACCACCTTCCGCGGCCTGATTGGCAACAATCGAATCCTCAGTGATGCTTTCGATCAGCCCCATGCCGAAGACGGGCGTGGGGATGCGAAAGGAAATGTTGTTTTCATTCAGCATGCGCTCGAAGTTCGGTTGAGCCATCTGGCAACTCGTGGCGTCGCTGCGCCCTTGAATTGTGAAGAGGCCGTGCACGCCTCCGTCCGGCGCGTTGGTGAGTCTTCCATTCGCATCGGTCGCGAATTTGAAACGGGCTTCACGCACCGGACCGTTCAGAGTGATGAACGATGGAATCGTGTTGGCCGCGCCATCCAAATTTGCGACTGCAATTTGCGGGTTCACGGACGGGCTTGTTCCACCGAAGGCGGGTTGAGCGTGACAGCTCGAACATGAATTAGAATTGAACGTCGGCCCAAGACCGTTATTCTTGCCGTTTTGGACGGTTTCTATCTCCTGAAACCGTGTCTGGCCATCCATGAAATAGGCCTGCTGCGAAGATGTAAGTCCGGCTATAAAAGTCCCTGCACCGGGCGACCCGGTGCGGGGACCCGGGTCTTTCGCGGAGTTCTGTCCTTGCACTACGAAGACGAACGCGAGGAATAAAACCAGCATGGACAAACTTCGTAGAATCAGCGCGCGTTTTGAACTGGTGCCCCCGTTCCCAGCTGCGTTTCCCTGATTGCCCGGCCGAACTTCCAGATTTCTCTTCATAGCAATTTCCCCCCTTAGTTTTTGCGGGCTGGGAATTTGTGAATGCCTATCGAGGCTTGGTTCATTGAACCTTGTTGAGCCCACCTCCGGGATTGGGTCTCGAGGGATCGAATCCCTCGTCCACCAAATTGCGTAGCATCCGGCGTTCGGCCCGTCCTTTGCACAAGGCAGGACAGGCGGAATTTATTCTTTAAAAGAAATGAAATTCACGTGAAGCAAACTCGGCTTTCTTTCCCCCTAAGCCTCACGTACCGAGGCAGACGGTATTCCATTTCGATTTTTGAAGTAAGCTGGCCTGGAGGACAGTTTTAGGAGCGAGCGGAGGACAGGAATTCGGGACTGTCAAAAACCTGTCCCCATCAAAGTGCAGAAGTAGTCGAACAACGTGTGGAGAGAAAAGTCTGAGGAGGAGCCGCGAATGCGGAATGCCAACCGCGACAGTTAGCCACCTCTGGTGTTGGCCGGCACACAAAGGATTTTCAACCCTCGCGTGCCGGCCGTCTCCCTCCGGTCAGAGCGAACGCAGGAACAAGATCAGGCTCTGCTTGTTTTGCGGCGATAGCTGATCGTAGTTTTCGATGACCCGGTTGGCCTCGCTTCCTTGACTTGCATGCTCCTGGATGGCTTGAAGCAAGTTCGATGTGCGCCCATCGTGCAGGAAGAACACTCGCTGGCCGACTCCCCATAACGGAGCTGTGCGGAACTGGTCCGGACCGGCGCCTCCCTGCGAGATTCCGTCCGCGAGGTTACTTCCCATGTGATGCAGGGCCAGGTCGGAGAAGAGATTGGCCTGCACCTGCGAAAGACCGGGCGTCGTGTTGGATACGCCCGTGGTCATCGATGGGGTGTGGCAGTTTGCGCAACCTATGGACACGAAGATGGCCGCGCCCGACTGAATCTGCGGCGAGCAGGCAGTTCCCGTGCAGGCCGGAGCGGGCTGGTCCAGGAAGCGCATGAACTCGGCGAACGAATCCACGTCGGATGAGACACCGACCGGAGTTGTCGCCTCGAAAATTGTGCGGTCTTCCGGTGTTGGGTTAACGAGGCAGCCAGGCGGAATCGGATTTGGCGGATAGCCGCGCTCCGTGGGGAACACCTCATTCGTTATGCCCATCTCCACGTTGTAGGCTTCGCCCGCGAAGATGAGCAGGGACTTGTTCTGGGCCTTCCAGCCGAACCGGGTGATGGAACCATCGTTGCCGCTGCGATTAAGAACACCCGCAATTCCCAACTGCCGGCTTGCCGAATTGGCGAGGTTGGCGAGGATGGTATTTTCAGGGATGTTCTCGATCAAGCCCGCACCGAAGACCGGTGTGGGAATGCGAAAACTGAGGTTGCCGTTGGCGGCTTCGGCGGCAAAGTCGGGCTGCGCCAAGGTGCAGCTTGGCGCGTCAGAACTGCCGGCAATCGTGAACAGGTCGTGGACACCGCCATCCGATTTGAAGCGCGCCTCACGCACGGGGCCGTCCGCAGTGACAAAAAACGGAATCGTGTTGTTGACACTGATTAACTGGCCCACCGTAAACTGCGGATTTTGCCCAACATTGGGAAAGGCGTTTGCGTTGGGGGAAGTTCCGCCCGCTGCAGGCTGCGAGTGGCACGAACCGCAGGAGTTGCTATTAAACGCCGGCCCGAGCCCGCCGTTACCCGGCGAGGGCAGAGCGACGCCTTCCAGTTCGTTGAACTGCGACAATCCATTCTGGAAGAACAAGATCTGCTGCGACGAAAGGCCTTGGACCGGATTGCCCGGATTGCTCGGAAAGGTCGGATTGCCCGTGACTCCAAAACCCTTGCGAGGGCCCGGGTCCAGGCTTTCCAGATTGCCTCCTTGCCCCCCTTGCCCTCCTTGTCCTCTTTGACCTCCTTGCCCTCCTTGCCCTCTTTCCCGGCTAAATTGCTGAGCAAAAACTCCAGCCCCAGCTAGGCAGACCGTAAGAACGAAAAATATCACCGACAAGCTTCGCAAAACGCGGAGATGCTGCTTCATGACTGTCTCCCGGGTCTTCCTTAGGGGCTGAACAACGTGGACTTTTTTCATGGCTATCCCCTTCCTTCGCCTGACGTGAGCTGGGAAGTTGTGACTGCCAAGCGAGGGTTGAGCTGGTTTCCACCGCGCTTGGGCCTACCGCAAAACCGATGCCAAAATCGAAAACCCGCCGTCCGTAAGTCATGTTTCGTGACAGTTACTTGACCCGTCCTCTGCACATGTCAGGACAGGCGGCGCTCCTTTGAGAGAAATGAAATTCATCTGAAGCCACGGCTGTGTTCTTTCCCCCATAGCCATGCTTATGGAGGCAGACAATATTCCGTTCGGACTGCGAAATCTGCTGTCCTGAAGGACAGTAGCGGGAGGGGGTAGAAGTCCGTCGTTGGGTACTATCGGCAACCTGTCCTTTCACTTTATTGGTTTCTGTGTACTCGCCCATCGAATGCGCAGATTGAGATGGAAGAACAGGAAAGCTCGACAGGATTCGCCGGCGGCATTTACACTAAGGCGCGCATCTGTGCAGTGCAGACCAGGCAAGAGGATTCTTGATGCCCATCGTCACCTATATTTCGTCGAGCGGAATTTCCCGGAAGATTGACGTGCCTTCCGGGATGTCGGTCATGCAGGCGGCCTTGAATCACAGGGTTGAGGGGATCCTGGGCGAATGCGGCGGGAATTGCATGTGCGCCACGTGCCACGTCTACGTGGACGTTTCGTTTTTGAGCCGGATCCCTCCTGTGACAGACAATGAGAAATTCATGCTGAGCATTGCCGCGGAAGGTCCTGAAACGAACAGCCGGCTGAGTTGCCAGATCAAAATGACGGAAGAGCTGGACGGGATCGTCGTCCGGCTCCCCGGCAAACAGAAGTGAAACGCACGGAAGAATTCCACCAGGAAGGACATGGCGCCATCATGAAACTACGCGAATTTGCGAAGCCTTTCCAGGTCGCGGATGGATCGCATTTCCGCCTGAAGGATTTCAATCCGGCGGACACGCTTGGCCTGAAGTCCAAAGAGCACGCGAAGGAAGCGCTCGAACGCGGGATCGCCCGCCTCGCCAAGCTGCAGGAAAAACTATATGCCCAGGATCGCTGGGCCATTTTGATGATCTTGCAGGGCATGGACGCCGCGGGAAAGGACAGCACCACCAAGCACGTCATGTCCGGAGTAAATCCGCAGGGCTGCCAGGTCAATTCGTTCAAGACTCCTTCCGACGAGGAATTGCAGCACGACTTTTTATGGCGAACATCGCATTCTCTCCCGGAACGCGGCAAGATCGGCATTTTCAACCGGTCCTACTATGAGGAAGTCTTGGCCGTCCGCGTACACCCGGAATTGCTGGCCCGCGAGAAAATTCCCACGCAGTTGGTGTTGGATAACATTTGGCAGAAACGGTTCGAAGACATCAACGCCTTCGAACGCTATCTCTCGGGAAACGGGATCGTGGTGCTGAAGTTTTTCCTCCACCTTTCGAAAAAGGAGCAAAAGAAACGGTTCCTCGAGCGGCTGGAAGACCCGGAGAAAAACTGGAAATTTTCAATGAGCGACGCACTGGAGCGGCAACACTGGGAGAAGTATATGCGGGCGTACGAGGACATGATCCGAAATACGAGCACGAAACACGCCCCCTGGTACGTCGTTCCGGCCGATCACAAATGGTTCGCGCGTCTGGTGGTGGCGGAAGCAGCCATCAGCGCGATGGAGTGTTTGGATCTCTCGTTCCCCAAAATGGACGCGGAGAAGCGAAAGGAACTGAAGGACGCTCGCGCCGCACTGGAGCATGAGGCCTGAGCGCCGCGCTTGCCTTGCAAATACAGGCCCCCCATTCATGGACGAGACAATTTATTTACAGCCATATGACGGGCCGCGGAACAACTTTGTCCGCCAGGCTGGCATCTGATGATCTAATTGTGACTAAACGAAGCGAGGTCATCGTTGTCGGAGCGGGACCGGCGGGCATCGTCGCGGCGATCGCGGCACGCAGGCTCGACCTGCAAGTAACTGTTCTGGATGCCCGGATACCCCCGATCAACAAGCCCTGCGGAGAGGGCATCCTGCCCCAGGGTGTTGCCGCACTGAGAAGGCTCGGCATATATTTCCCGCCTGAAAACACTTTTCTGTTCCGTGGAATCCGGTTTGTGGACGGGGAACATTCCGCACGCGCGGATTTTGCGGGCGCGACGGGCTTTTCCGTACGACGCGTAAAGTTACATCAACTGCTTGTCAACCACGCAGTCGAGGCGGGTGTGGAATTCCGCTGGGGAACGCGAGTGACGCAAATCGATACGGAGGCTGTGACGACGGCAAAAGAAAGATTTTCCTACCGGTGGCTCATCGGCGCGGATGGCCAGAATTCGCAGGTCCGCAAATGGGCTGGACTCGATCCGCGGGTCGCCCGAAGGAAACGATTCGGTTTTTGCAGCCACTTTCATGTGAGGCCATGGTCGGACGTGGCTGAAGTTCATTGGGCGCGAGGCTGCCAGATATTTATCACGCCAATGGCGGGGCAGGAGATTGGCGTGGCCGTGATCTCGCCTGATCCCGCGCTGCGGGTTGAGGAAGCTCTGGCGCGATTCCCGGTTCTTGCAGAAAAATTGCGGGGAGCGACGCAGACAACCAGGGAAATAGGCGACGCCACAGGCTTGAGAATCCTACCGGCAGTCACGCGGGAGCGCGTGGCGCTGGTCGGTGACGCGTCGGGAACCGTGGACGCGGTGACGGGCCACGGTCTCAGCCTCTCATTTCAGCAAGCCATTCCTCTGGCGGAGGCAATGCGACTGGACGATCTGGCCCACTATCAACACGCGCACAGACATATCGCAGCCGTGCCCATTGCGATGTCGCGCCTCATGCTTCTCATGGCTGGAAGTGATTGGATCCGCCGCAGGACCATTCGCTTGTTTCAGGATACGCCGGGCTTGTTCTCAAGATTGCTGGCGATTCACGCAGAGACGATGCCGCTTTCTTCGGTTGGCATGGCTGAAATCGCCGGCTTCGGCTGGAAATTTCTACGGACCTAACGCCTATGATTCGCAAAATCCATTCCCCTCGTCGATCCTCCCTTCCGTTCCTCCTCGCGGTGTTCGCGGGACTCGCCACACTGATTCTCGAGCCCGCGTCCCGGGCCCAGGAATCCATTGTCCGAATCGACCCCGCGCAGGCGAAGATTGAATTTTCGCTCGAGGGGAACTTCCACACCGTTCACGGGAAATTCGCCCTTAAAAGCAGCACCATCCGTTTCGATCCTTCCAGCGGCAAAATCAGCGGCGCGATCGTCGTGGACGCGACCAGCGGCGACAGCGGCAACAGCGGCCGGGACAAGAAGATGCATCGCGAAATTCTCGAAAGCGCCAAATTTCCGGAAATCGTTTTCACACCCATGAAAATGACGGGCGCGGTGGCCGCCGAGGGAACTTCCAAAGTGGAAGTGTCAGGCCAATTTCGCCTGCACGGACAGGATCATGACGTGACGCTTCCGATTGACGTGAAGGCAGATGGCGGGAATCTGAAAATGACGACTCACATCGAGATTCCCTATGTGAAGTGGGGTCTGAAGAACCCAAGCAACTTTCTTTTGCGGGTCAGTGACAACGTCACCATCGAAATTGAAGCCACGGGCCGCCTGCAACCCGGCGGAAATCCTTAAACGGAACGGATTCCCGCGGCCTGGATTGCCTGTGACATCGCGCCGATGAGCGGCGCCTCTTCGTTCAATACCATGTGAATCGGGATTTGCGCTAAAAGCGCGGCGAACTTTTCCTTCTCGCAGAAGGCCCGGAAAAACGCGCCGTCTTCCATCTTCTTGCGTATCTTCACCGCAATTCCGCCGGCAACCCAAACTCCTCCCCGCGCGAGAACCTTCAGCGCCAGATTGCCTGCCTCGGCGCCGTATAGACTCACCCACAGGTCGAGAGTCTGGACGCAGATCGGGCACTGCCCGGCAAGAGCGAGGCGCGTAATTTCAGGGGCGGCGTCTGCTTCCGGCCCTTCAAAGGAAGGATGAGTCACGGACGCATCGAGAAAGGAATGAATGGTCCGAAAACCGCGCCCCGAAAGGATCAGTTCCAAGCTTACAAATTCGTATTGCTTTTTCATGTAGCGCAACAATTCAATCTCTTGTTCCGTGCGCGGCGCAAAATCCGTGTGGCCTCCTTCGGAACTGGCCACCAGGTACTGCTTGCCGTCCCAGAACAGAATCGCCTCTCCCAAGCCGGTGCCCGCGGCGAGCAAGGCCTGCGTCGATTGTGGCGAAGGCGTGCCTTGGTTGAGAGTGGAAAGCTCCGATGGCGCCATCAGCGCCAAACTATGAGCCGTGGCTTCCAGATCGTTTAGCAGGACAACGTGCGGCGTTCCGAGTTGTTTGGCAAGCGTTGCGCGGTCGACAATCCAGGGAAGATTGGTCGCCTTGACTCGATGATCGATCACGGGCCCGGCGACGCCAAAACCCGCCGCCTCGATGTAGTGCTTCCCCGCGGCTTTTGTTTCGGAGCGAGTCTCCAACAAAAATCTCGAAATCATTTCATCGAAGGTGGGAAATTCGCGGCTTTCATACCGCTGGTCGATGATTTTTCGGTGGGATTTGCCGCGGATTTCATACAGCGCCAGATTGCACTTGGTGCCGCCAATGTCCCCAGCCAGTATCACGTGCTTCTCTCCGGTCTGCCGCGGGTCGTCCCCGCAGGCTTCGCCTGAGGCGCGGGCTTGTCGGAAGCGGCAGGAGGCGTCAGCTTCGCCGCCGCGGCCTTATCCACCAGAAAAATTTTCTGTCCGAGATCCCGCGGCCGCACGAGCTGCGCGGGAAAGGGAGGATCGGACTTCCCCTGCAACACGGCGTGCAGGATTTCCGCTTTTTCCGAACCCACGACCAGAAAGATGACGCGCAAGGCCGCATCGAGCACAGGCAAGGTCAGCGTCATGCGGCGCATATTCAGCTTCGTCACCATCGGAGTACTGACCCATCGCGACGTTTGTTGAGTCACGCGCGTGCCGGGAAACAGGGACGCGGTGTGGCCGTCTTTTCCCAGACCGAGGAAAATCAGATGGAATCGCGGGAAACCGCGGTCATCCAGTTCGAGATACTTCCGGAGAACTTCCTCATATTCGTGGGCCGCGCGGCCGATGCCCGGTTTTTCGGCCTCCATGCGATGGACGTTGCCTTCCGGGACCGGAACTCGAATCAGCAATTCGCGTCGCGCCATTCCGTAATTGCTCTCGGCATTCGAGGGAGGCACAGCGCGCTCATCGCTCCAGAAAAAGTGCACCTTGGCCCAATCCACCTGGCCTCGAAATTCTTCGGAAGCGAGAATTTCGAACATCTGCCGCGGCGTAGTTCCTCCCGACAGTGCGACCATGAACTGGCCATTCTTGGCGATCGATTGCCAGGCATAGTCGACGAAATGCCGGGCCGCGCCGCGCGCTACTTCGGAGGGGTCAGGATACACGTGCACGCCCGGGAGAATCTCCGAGGGGACGCCTTTACGTATTCCGCCAGTGTCGGCCATCGCGCTCCAGTAATTCATCGGCTTCGTGTGGGCCCCAGGTGCCCGCCGCGTAGTTTGGAAATTTGGGTTTGTTCGTTTGAAAATAATTCAAAATGGGATCCACGAGGGCCCATGCCGCTTCCACGCCATCGGCCCGGTCAAACAGCGTCGCGTCGCCGCGCATGCAATCATTGATGAGCGTAGCATACGCCGATCGTTCGCCCCCGCCAAATTCCGCTTGATAGCTGAAATCCATGGTCACCGTTTTCAATTTCATGGCCTGTCCCGGCAGCTTGGCATGAAAGGAAATCGAAATTCCTTCATCGGGCTGGACATTCAGCACCAGAGCATTTGAGGACAAATCCTGGCCGCGGAATACCAGGTGCGGCGCGCGGCGAAACTGGATGGCGATTTCGGTGACTCGCGAGGGAAGGCGCTTGCCGGTCCGCAGATAAAAGGGGACGCCGGCCCAGCGCCAGTTATCGATCAGCAGGCTTGCGGCGACGAACGTTTCCGTGGCCGAATTCTTTGCCACGCCGGGCTCCTCGCGATACCCGTTAAGCAAGGAGGAATTTCCAGATTCGCTTCCCGGACCGTATTGCCCTCGAACGATATCCTGCTTGATGCTTTCCGGCGTGAATGGCCGGATCGACTGCAGAACTTTGATTTTTTCGTTGCGCACGGCGGTGGCATCGAAGGCCGCCGGCGGCTCCATCGCGACGAGTGAAGTCAGTTGCAGGACGTGGCTCTGGATCATGTCGCGCGTCGCGCCCGCGGTTTCATAAAACGCCGCACGCTGCTCGACGCCCAAGGTTTCCCCCGCGGTGATCTGCACGTGGTCCACGTAGTTCCGGTTCCACAGCGGCTCGAAAATACCATTGCCAAACCGCAGCACCATGAGATTTTGGACCGTGTCCTTCCCCAGGTAATGATCGATGCGGTAAACCTGCGATTCATCGAAGGCTTTGACAACGGTTTGGTTCAACTTTTTTGCCGAAGCCAGATCACGTCCATAGGGCTTTTCGATGATGATTCGCGTCCAGGATTTTCCGTTGGGGTTTTTCGCAAGGCCCGCCTTGTCCAGTTGTTCGATGATGATGGGATAAATTTCCGGAGGCGTGGCCAGGTAAAAGAGCCGGTTTCCGTTCAGTTTGTGCGCCTTGTCCAGCTCCTCGAGACGAGTCTTTAGTTTCTCGAATGCATCCGGATGATCATACTCGCCCGGGACGTAAGCCAGGGCGCCGGCAAATTCCTTGCACTCCGCTTCGCGCAATGTGTTGGCGTCCGCGAATTTTTTTACTGAATCGACGGCCGACTTCTGAAATGCCTCATCGGTCATGGGCGTGCGCGAAAAGCCGATAATGGCGAAACGCCGCGCCAGACAATTCTGCGCGGCCAGGCCGTACAACGCGGGGACCAGCTTGCGGCGCGAAAGATCGCCCGAAGCTCCAAAGATGACGATGGTGCATGGATCGGCCGGCGAGATGGAACTCTGTTTTGCCGGCTCGGCGGAGTCGAGTACTGCGCTTTTTCCTGGCGTCATGTTCGGGCCCTCACTTTTTCGCGGCCGCTTTGATCGCGTGGCCGCCGAACTGGTTCCGCATCGCTGCCAGCAGCTTGTCGGAATACGAATCGGAATCGCGCGACGTGAGCCGCTGCAGCAGCGACAACGTGATGATGGGAGCCGGTACGTCGAGATCGATCGCCTCAGCCACAGTCCAGCGGCCTTCTCCGGAATCCGCAACGTAAGGAGCAATGCCCGCCATCTCGGCGTTCTCCTTCAGCGCGATGCTGAGCAAATCCAGCAGCCAGGACCGCACGACGCTACCCGTACGCCAAATCTCCGAAATCTGGTGCATGTCCAGAGCGAATTCGTTTTTCTTTTTCAGGATCGCGAAGCCTTCGGCGTACGCCTGCATCATTCCGTACTCGATGCCGTTGTGAACCATTTTCACGAAGTGGCCCGAACCGGATGGACCGACGCGTCCCCATCCCTGATCCTTCGCGGGCGCGAGCGTTTCCAGCAGCGGGCGCAAATACTCGACCGCGGATTTGTCCCCGCCCACCATCATCGAGTACCCTTCCTTGAGCCCCCAGATTCCGCCGCTCGTGCCTACGTCTACAAACTGAAATCCCTGCGCTTTCAGGCTCACTCCGCGGCGCTGCGTGTCTTTGTAATTGCTGTTGCCGCCGTCGATCAGAATATCATTTTTCGCGAGGTGCGGAAGAAGCGCCGCAATCGTTTCATCGACCGGCGCGCCGGACGGGACCATGATCCAAATGGCTCGCGGCTTCCCCACCAGCTTCCCGGCGAGGTTTTCAAGCGAATCCGCGCCTCCGCCGCCCGCGGACGTAACGCGCGCCACGGCGCCGGCATCGCGATCGTAGCCCACGACGCGATGTCCGCCGCGCACGAGCCGCTCGACCATATTTGCGCCCATGCGTCCCAGCCCCACCATTCCGAGTTCCATATAGGCCTCCGCTACTACGTTTTGGTAATTACTGCGGGGATCACTACACCGTTCGCCGCCAGATCCTGCCGCAATTGCGCCGCGTTCTGAAAATGAATCGTGTGCATCCCCAATTGCTTCGCACACTCCAGATTCAACTCCCGGTCGTCGATGAACAGGGATTCTTGGGGATCGCGCTGGGTCACTTCGAGCGCCAGCTTGTAGATGCCCTCATCGGGCTTCCGGACGCCCAAATAGCACGAACTGAAGAACGCCTTGAACTCGCGCCGCAAATTAAATTCGCGAATCCTGCGTTCGTTAATTTCCAGTGGTTCGTTATTGATCGTCGCCAGGAGATATTTTCCGGTGGCGGCCACATCGGACAAGACTGCGCGCGAGTCCGGAAATTCCGCCGATTGCGCAGATATGAAATCGGAGAATTCTTCGCGAGTGAAACTTCGCTTGCGGTAGAAAATGGTGCGCTGCAGGTAGGTATCGAGAGTGATGCGCCCGGTTTCAAACGCGGGGAAAGCCAGATCGTGCCGGTCCTCAAATTCTTCCCAGTCGATACCAAACTTCTTGGCCGCCGCGGCACGCGAGCGCCGGTCCCAACCGTTGGTCAGGATTACCCCACCCACATCCCAAAACAGCGCCGTGACGTCCGACATCGCGCCCCCTCAGAGCCTGTCGCGTGACCTGAATATTGTAAGCGAACCGGGCCAGGAAACGCTGCACTCTTCGAAAATCATTTTTGGGTGCGGCTAGCCAATGCATTCAATAGCCGGGGATGCAATAATGCTTAGGTCTTTTTGTAGCACAGACTTCAGTCTGCGGGGGTTCGGCCTTGCAAAGACGAAACCCCACAGGCTGAAGCCTGTGCTACTTTACCCCCTGCGGGTTTGGATTTCTCCAAGTCTTGCAGTATCGTAGATGGGAACAGATTGCCTAAGTTCCCCGGTGGAGGATGCAGATGGCGGATGAATCCTGTGGCCCGACAAATCCCGTGGCTTCGAGTGCGCCTGCAAAGCCCGGCCAGCGCATAGTCCATTGCGTGAAGTTTGACAAGGATATGCCAGGCCTGGAACGCATCCCGTGGAAGGGAGAGCTGGGCAAGCGCGTGTACGAGAACGTTTCGGCGGAGGCCTGGAAGCTGTGGATCGAATACTCCAAGATGCTGGTGAACGAGTACCGTTTAAACCCGCTCGACCCGGCTTCGCAGAAAATCATGGAAGAGCAGATGGACCAGTACTTCTTCGGAGAAGGCGCCAAGCTGCCGGAAGGGTACGTCCCGCCCAGAGCGAAGGGTTAAGTAGCACAGACTTCAGTCTGTGGATTTTTGTCAGAAATCTCAGGCCGCGCATCCGTTCACCCGCCGTGTCCGAAAAAAATACGATGCGAGGTGCTCGTTCGCGGGCAAGGTCAGGACGCCTGCCAATATCAATCGGAAAACCACAGACTGAAGTCTGTGCTACTCAAACCGTGCCCGTCACGGGATGTTGTACCGGCAACCGTTCGGTAATCTCAAATTTCAATTGACTGTGCGCGTGGCGGAGCGCGGCTTCCACTTCGGCCGGCGATTTGGCGTGCGCGAAGAGGAAGCCGAGATACGTCGCGCCCTCGGGCCACGCTGCGATGATATCGTGCAGGCGCGCCGTGATTTGCACATCCTCGATCCCGGGAGTGGCGCGGGCTTGCTCTTCCCCTTCCACTTTTTCGAGAACCCCGGTCTTGGGCACGGGAATCATCATCACGCCGGACGCGTCGTCTTCCCGGTCGAGGTCCGTTCCCTGCATGCCCAGTGCGTGACGCACGAGCAGCTCTTCAAGGAAAATGCGGTCCGGCCCGAATCGAAGCGCGTGTGCGCACAGCCCGCCAATGGGCCTCGGTGCCGCTTCCAGCACCCACGGCCCTTTGTCATTGATGCGAAACTCCGCGTGAACCGGGCCGTGCGTGAGCCCCAAAGCCTGAACCGTGCGTTCGGCGCAATCCAGAACGCGGTCGTATATTTCGTCCGGGAGGCGCGAGGGGGTCACGTAGAGGGTCTCTTCAAAATACGGCCCTTCGAGCGGGTCCGGCTTGTCAAAAACCCCGAGAATTCGCAGTTTTCCACGCGTGAGCAATCCCTCGACGGCCACTTCCGAGCCGGGAATATAGCGCTCCACCAGCAACTGGTCGAGTTCCGGTTCGTGCGTGACCTTAACTTCCGGGGATTCCAGCAGGTCCTTGATCCGCGCAACGGCGGCCTGAAATTCTTCCGGCTGATTCGCGCGGATCACGCCCTGGCTCGCGGCCAGGCGCAGCGGCTTGACGACGCACGGAAATTGGACACGCGGAAGAATTTTTTCCAGGCGCTTGTCGAGCCGGAAGGAAAAAAATCCGGGCACCGGAAGTCCCGCATCGCGCAATACTTCGCGCTGGCGCAATTTGCTGCGGCAATTTTCCACGGCTTGCGGAGAATTGTAGGCGAATCCCAGGGCGCGCGCGGTGTGCGCCGCCGTCGCCGTTGGCCGATCGCCGAGAGCGATCAATCCGTCCACGGGCCGCACGAACGATTGTTTGACGATGCGGCGCGCCGCATCTTCGGGATCGTCGAAGCGAACCGCGATCGCGCCGTCCGCCCACGGGTCCTCAAGCTGGTGGCAGCGGTCGCTTGCAAACACGACATCCACACCAAGAGCTTTCGCGGCTTCGGCGAAGCTGCGCGTCTGGTAACCCAATTTACTCGCGAGAATCAGTAGTCTGCTCATATGGTTTTGTCGCGCCAGTTGCCGTAGCCCACCTCTTCAGAGGCGGGGAATGTTCGACGTTGGGGTAGAAAACCCCCGGGTCTGAAGACCCGGGCTACAGCAAATACGGAACGACAACGAATATTCAATAAAAATGTTGGCTCGATGAGCCTTACACAAATTGATCCGCCTTGGCTACAGTTTCCTTCACTTTTCCGATGGAAACGAACTGAACGTCCATCGGTTCGGCGCAGCAATACCAGGGCTCATCGAGATACGGGACCGGCGCGCTCTTCAACACAGAATGCGCGATGCCATTCGGCGCGCGATTCCCGGCAGCAGCATACGCGGCTCGGCGAATGTGCGAAAAAATTTCCGTCCGCGAAAGTTTGAGACTATCCCCGCGCTGCACGAGCTGCGAAATTTCGCGCGCCAGCGCATCCACGCGCGCGTCTTCGTGCTCCCAGGGAAAGACGAGCGCCGCGGAATCGAATGGGCCTACCATCGCGCTCACCTCGGGCAATTCCAGCAGGCGCGAACCTGCCGGAATCAGCAGTCGAATGGCAAGCTGAATGGGCGCCACGTTTTCAGACAAACCTTGTTCGGCGAGCACGTCCAGCAAGTCCATGTAACCCTCGAACGTCGTCCACGGCGTAAACGGCACAAACGTCGGCAGGAGCGTCATGCCCGATTCCCGGAAACGCGCGACGGCTGCGAGGAAATCGGCGCGCGTGTGGCCCTTGTCAAATTTTTCGAGCACTGCGTCATCCACCGATTCCACGGCGCTCGTAACGAAGAGGCATCCGGTATCGCGCAGCGCCGGCAAAAGGGCGTCGTGTTTGCGCAAGTGCTCGATCTTAATCGTCACATCGTAAGTGAGCTCCGCAAACTCGCGGTGCATCGCTTCCACAATCGAAATCGAATGCGCCGGACCGTTGAAGAAATCGGGATCGCCAAAGGTGATGTGCCGCGCGCCCGCCGCGACTTGCTGCCGAATATCTTCGAGGACGACTTCACGCTCCACCACGCGAAACACGCCGTTGTACACGGGCACGATCGGGCAGTGCCGGCAAAGATGCTTGCACCCGCGCGTCGCCTCGGTCGAGCCCACAACGCGATGCTCGCCGCCGGGCATCACCACGCGCGCATATTTCGACGGCTCCAGCAAGCCCGCGCGGTCGGGCACAAGAAATTTCTGCCGCGCAAGAGAAATGACGGGCTCCGGCTGCTTCCCGGAGCCGTTGCCATTCGTCGCGCCTTGTTGCAAGCGCGACGCGAGGCTCGTCAGACCTTCCTCGAACTCGCCGCCGAGAATCGTGCCGACGCCGAGGCCGCGCAAGTATCCCTCGTTGACCGGTGCATAGAGCCCGTAAAAACAAATGTGAGCGCGCGGATTGCTTTCGCGGACTTTTGGAACCAGGCCCGCCGCCAGACGAGTGGCCGTATGCATCGGCACATAAAAGGAAATCAAATCCGCGGCGAGGATTGCCTCTTCGTCGAGCGCTTCGCGCGTCAAATCGAGGCATGAAACATCATGCCCGCGAGCGCGCAGCCACGCGGCAGGCGAAGCCAAGCCAAACGGCTGTCTGCCAAGTTCATACGTGGAAATGAGAAGAATGTTCATCCGGCTATGCGAGCGCCCATTGGTATTCTAACCGAAGCGAATCGCGGAGGAACATCTATAGAGAAAAACGCCTCGCCCCGACGGCTGGGCCGCCCGGGACGAGGCGGAAGGTTGTAACCATCTCGGACCGTCGTGCTGCGGACATACCGACGAGCGCGAAAATGGAAAATTCAGACCGTTACGGGCAGGTCGGTGAATCCATCTTGATGGCCGTCACTTTCATATAGTGAGGGGCCTTTTCAACGCCCTTCATGGCCTCAGCGTCAGCAGGAGGAACCGCTGTGCCGGTGATGTCAATCTTGTGTCCGACGTGCGGGGCAAGGTTGGCATCCGACGATACGATTCCGACCGTCTTCGGTCCCTTTTCGAGATCGGAGAGGAAGTAGCTGCCGGGGGCCGTTCCAGCCCTCAAGCATCCCGTCATCGTATGCGTTTTGGGGGCGTCCTGGGCGCTGGTACCCATGGAAATGGTAAATGCACATGCAACCACCAGAACCGCGAAAATCAATTTTTTCATGTTGGTCTCCTTTTGAGAGGATCGCCGGGCATGGTATCACACATTCTACCAGCAAAAATTGAAATCTAGTTATTTGGTAGCTTTGCCCGCCCCGGCTCGCCGGACCAGCTGCGGCCAGGCTTCCCAGGCTAATGCGCCATGCAGGAATATGTTTCCCGGACTGCCGGGCTGCGCGGAACATGAGGATGCGTTATGATTGACTCTGCAACACACGAGAAAGGAACAAGGTTCGTATGTCTCCCGCATCCAAAAATTCGTTCGGCACGCGTGACACGCTCCAGGTGGACGGCAAATCCTACGAAATTTTCCGGTTGACCGCGCTTGAGAAAAAGGGGGTGGGGCACGTCTCGAAACTTCCCTTTTCGCTTCGCGTGCTCCTGGAAAATCTTTTGCGCCAGGAGGACGGGCGATTCGTTCATCCCGGAGACATCGAGGCGCTGGCCGGCTGGGATCCCAACGCCGCGACGCAGAAGGAAATTTCCTTCATGCCCGCGCGCGTCCTCTTGCAGGATTTTACCGGCGTGCCCGCCGTCGTCGATTTCGCCGCGATGCGCGAAGCGATTCGCACGCTGGGCGGC
Organism: uncultured Acidobacteriota bacterium; assembly: GCA_963832265.1. GTDB lineage: Bacteria > Acidobacteriota > Terriglobia > Acidiferrales > UBA7541 > Palsa-360. Next base: position 783,137 of record CAWHTN010000007.1, on the reverse strand, counting down.
GATCCCAAAAAAGTGAATCCCCTGCTGCCCGCGGAACTCGTGATCGACCACTCCGTGCAAGTCGACAAGTTCGGCTCCGACATGGCCTTCGCGTTCAACGCGGAACTCGAATTTCAACGCAACGTCGAGCGCTACGCTTTCCTGCGCTGGGGACAAGAAGCCCTGAACAATTTCAAGGTTGTTCCCCCGGATACCGGCATTTGCCACCAGGTGAATCTCGAATACCTGGCGCGCGTCGTGTTTGACGCGACAGTGGACGGAAAGACGCAGGCGTTTCCCGATTCCCTCGTGGGCACCGACTCGCACACCACCATGGTGAACGGGCTCGGCGTCTTTGGCTGGGGCGTCGGCGGCATCGAGGCAGAGGCAGCGATGCTCGGCCAGCCCTTGTCGATGCTGATCCCCGAAGTGATCGGCTTCAAGCTGCATGGCCGCTTGCCCGAAGGCACAACCGCGACCGACCTCGTGCTGATCGTCACCGAAATGCTGCGCAAAAAGGGCGTGGTCGGAAAATTTGTCGAGTTCTACGGCACGGGGCTCTCCAGCCTCAGCCTGCCGGACCGCGCGACGATCGCCAACATGGCGCCCGAATATGGCGCGACGATGGGCTTCTTCCCAGTCGATGCCGAAACACTTTCGTACTTGCGCTTCACGGGCCGCACCGAAGCCCGCGTGCGCCTCGTCGAGGAATACACGAAGGCGCAAGGTATTTTCCGTACCGATGCCACGCCGGACCCGATCTACACGGACAAGCTCGAACTCGATCTCGCAACCGTCGAGGCCACGCTCGCCGGACCGAAACGCCCGCAGGACCGCGTCCCGCTTCGGCGATCGAAATCGATGTTCGAAAAGTCGCTCGAGGGCGCCGCGCAAAAGCACGTTGCCGTGCGAAACAACGGCGACAAATTCGAGCTTTCGAACGGTTCGGTCGTCATCGCCGCGATCACCAGCTGCACGAATACTTCGAATCCGTCCCTGATGCTCGGGGCCGGCCTCCTGGCGAAAAAGGCCATCGAGCGCGGCCTGCACAGCAAGCCCTGGGTGAAGACCAGCCTAGCGCCCGGCTCGAAAGTGGTCACCGATTACCTCAAGGCCGCGGGCCTGGGGAAATATCTCGATGAGCTGGGCTTCCAGCTCGTCGGCTACGGCTGCACCACTTGCATCGGCAACAGCGGCCCGCTCGAAGAGCACATCGGCGCGGCCATCAAGGACAACAGCCTCGTCGCCGTTTCGGTCCTCAGCGGGAACCGGAATTTCGAAGGGCGCATCCATCCGCTCGTGCGCGCGAATTATCTGGCGTCGCCGCCGCTCGTGGTCGCCTACGCGCTCGCGGGCCGCATGGATTTCGACATGGCCAGCGAGCCGCTCGGCAACGACAAGTCCGGCAAGCCCGTATTTTTACGCGATATCTGGCCCTCGCCGCAGGAGATCGAATCCACCGTGCGCGCGAACGTCACGACCGCGATGTATCACAAGGAATACGGCGAAGTGTTCCAGGGCGATTCCCGCTGGCAAGGATTGAAGGTGCCAAAGGGCGATATTTACGCCTGGGACGAGCGCTCCACGTACATCAAGAATCCGCCGTTCTTTGAAAAAATTACGAAGAGTCCCGCGCCGCTTACCGACATCCACAGCGCGCGAGTCCTCGCGATGCTGGGCAACAGCATTACCACCGACCACATTTCGCCCGCGGGCTCGATCGGCGTCGACAGCCCGGCCGGAAAGTGGCTCATCGAGCAGGGCGTCAAGCCGGGGGACTTCAACTCTTACGGCGCGCGCCGCGGCAATCACGAAGTGATGATGCGCGGCACTTTTGCCAACATACGCCTGCGCAACCAGCTTGCGCCGGGTACCGAGGGCGGCTGGACCGTGCACCAGCCCGACGGCGAAAAAATGTCGATCTACGAAGCATCGATGAAATACCAGAAAGAGGGCGTGCCGCTGATCGTGCTTGGCGGCAAGGAATATGGGTCGGGATCGTCGCGCGACTGGGCGGCCAAAGGCACGCTGCTGCTCGGCGTGCGCGCCGTGATCGCGGAAAGTTTCGAGCGCATCCATCGCAGCAATCTCCTCGGCATGGGCGTTCTGCCGCTGCAATATCGCGCGGGTGATACGGCGCAGTCGCTCGGCCTTACCGGGTTCGAGGAGTTCACCATCGAAGGCATTTCAAAACTTGCGCCGGGAATGACCGTCGAAGTTCGCGCCCGCGATAAACAAGGCAAAGAGACACTGTTCCAAACCGTCGCGCGCGCCGACACGCCAGAAGAAGTCAACTATTACCGCCACGGAGGCATCTTGCCGTACGTCCTGCGGCAGATGCTCTAGTCGATTTGCTGTAGGCCGCCTCTTCAGAGGCGGGGTTTGTTTTCTCGTGGCGCGCAAAACCCTCGCCTCTGAAGAGGCGAGCAACAACAATTCCGCGGCGAAGGATGCGATGAAAAGCAGCATCGATGCTCCCGATTGGTCAGCGATACCAAGCCCGATCGACGATGGAGCGGCGTCTCACCTTGTGGGAATGAGGATGCCTTCCATCCCGTTAACTGCCACGGATGGCACAAGCGTTGATCTCTCTACGCAGCCGGGCCTGGTCGTAGTCTATGCGTATCCCCGAACGGGAATTCCCGGCATCGAAAACCCTGCCGGATGGGACCTGATCCCCGGGGCGAGGGGATGCTCGCCCCAGTCATGCGCTTTCCGCGATCGTTTTGCGGATTTGAAAGCTCTTGGCGTCAATCATCTCTTCGGACTCTCAACCCAGGACAGCGCCTATCAACGCGAGGCGGCGGACCGGTTGCAACTTCCGTTTCCGATTCTCTCGGACGAACATCTTTTCCTTGCTGGAGCGCTGCGCTTGCCGACGTTTCAGACAAGCGGGATGACGTTGCTGAAGCGCTTGACCCTTGTGATCCGCGACGGAACGATAGAGCACGTCTTCTATCCGGTTTTTCCGCCCGATCGGAACGCGAGCGATGTCATCGCATGGCTCACGACCGGGTTTTCGTCGCGAGGGAATCGCGCTTTAGTACAACCAAAACCCACAGGCTGAAGCCTGTGCCACATGAGTAGCCCGCGTTTATTTTTTTATCTTCCCTTGGAAGCGAGGTACGACATGCCTGGAAAACTGAACCGGAGGGAACTGGTGAAAGCTGCAGCTGGAGCCTCCCTCGCCGCTGCCACAATGGGGAATCCGATTGCTACACGCGCTGCGCAAAATTCCAACTCCGCACCAATCGAGCCGGGCGTGGACACGTCCCACGAGTGCACGGTTGCAGATCCGGAGCATTACCACCTGGAATTTGAAAACGAGTACGTCCGGGTGATCCGTTGCCGAATCCCCGGGCGCGACAAAGTCAAAATGCACAATCATCCGTTTGGCTCGGTCATCATTTTCATGACGGACCAAAACCTTCATCAGACTCTGGAAAACGGCACGACCGAAGAAGCGCACAACAAGGCCGGACGCGTCTTATGGGGAAACGGATCGCAGGCGCAACACATGGGTGTGAACGTGACCGACGAGTTGTATGAGTACATCCGAGTGGACATCAAGGCAGCCTTGCCCAAACGCGCGTAGTGCCGCGAGCCATTTCTGTTTTATCCGTCGCTTCCCACGGAATTAGATTTCTGGCAACATTCCTCCCTCAAGGTGAAGGAGTCCCGCATGCGAGCGCGAGCCATCTTGTTTTGTCTTCTGATGCTTTCCATCGTATTGTTGACGGCCGCGACGCCAACCATGGCGGCGCAATACCCGCAGCCGGGGCCGGACCGCGTCTATGCCATCAAGGCAGGCAAGCTCGTCGACCCTGAAAAAGGCACGACGGAAACGAATCAAATCATTCTGGTGCGCGGAAAGAGGATTGAATCCGTCGGCGCCAATGTATCCATTCCCGCGGATGCAAAAATCATTGACCTCAGCAAATCGACAGTTCTTCCCGGCCTGTTCGACGCGCACACGCATCTCTGCATGACGCTCAAAAAAGAACGCGACGGGAACAGTTATTTCATCACCACGCTGCTCGACCCGACCCCCTACCGCGCGATTGAAGGCGTCGCGAACGCGAGAGACATGCTGGCGGCGGGCTTCACCACGGTGCGCGACGTGGGCAACGCGGGCAATTACGCGGACACGGCTTTGCGCGAAGCCATCGAGCGCGGCGTTGTGCCCGGCCCCACCATGCTCAACGCGGGGCGCATCATCGCGCCGTACGGCGGGCAATTTCATTTGCAGCCCGAGAAGCGCGATCTGGCCACACCGGAATATGCGTTCGCCGACACGCACGACGAAATGATCAAGGCCATCCGCGAAAATATTCATTACGGAGCGACGGTGATCAAGATCGTCGTCGACGATCAGAAATATATTTACAGCGCCGACGACATCCGCTTCATGGTGGAAGAGGCGCACCGCGACGGGTTGAAGCTCGCCGCGCATTGTTGGACGCGCGCCGGGGCGCGCAACGCCGCCGAGGCCGGCGTCGATTCGATCGAGCACGGCGAAATGATGACCAACGAAGATTTGCAACTGGCGAAAAAGAATCACGTGGTCCTCGTCGGAACGGATTTTACCGAGAGCGCCGCGCGCGAAGGCGGCTTCCCCGAACTGCACCCCGTGTTCGTGGACCGTCTGAAGCGCGCTTATCAAATTGGCGTGACTATGGCGTTCGGCACCGACGCGTTTGTGTATGTCCCGGGCGAAACGCGTGGAACGCTGGCGGCGGAATATGTCGATTCCTGGGTCGAAGCGGGCGTCCCAGCAAAGGACACGCTGCGAGCGATGACGATCAATGCGGCGCGCCTACTCGGCGTGGACGCAGAGCGCGGCGCGATCAGGCCAGGCTTCGCCGCCGACATTATCGCCGCGCCGACGAATCCCCTGGATGACATCCAGGCCGTGCGCAAAGTTTCTTTCGTGATGAAAGACGGAGCGGTATTCAAGAACGAGTAAGTAGCACAGACTTCAGTCTGTGGGTTTCCATTGGATCTAGCGGTCTTGTTGGATTTGGCTCGAACGAACAGCCCGGGTTCCGAATGGAACCCCACAGACTGAAGTCTGTGCTACTTTACGGCACTCGTACAACGGTCAGCGACTTGACCATTTCCACCCACCGCGCCGGGCGCTTTTCGTGAGGAGCAACCAGCCGGAACGGCCCGAGAGCGCCTGGGATGGGCGCCCCATCCAACGTGTCCGCCACGATGATCTGCGAATCCATGAAGCTGGAATTGAATTCCTCGAGAGCAAACACGACGCGATAGTTGTCGGCAGCTTCCACGAGAACGTACGTCGCCATGGCCTGACCGCGCAATTGTTCGCCCTGCGGCACGCCGGCCTTTTGCAGCAGATCTTCTACCAGCACGCCTTCGTACACTTCCGTCTTCTTCGAGTGGGCATTGTCCACGCGCAGCGTCTTTCGCGGCATGGCCTTGAGGTCCGCCACCGTCAAGTCGAGGGGCGTGGTAACCGCGCCGCCGATTTTGAAATCCGAGGGACCGGACGAAGGCTTCGGCGGCGCGGCTTGCTGCGCCCACGCGGAAAAGCCGAGCAACACCAGAATCTGGGCGGCAAGAAAAATACGGCGCATGGGAAATTCCTTTCCTCCACGAATCGAATAAGGCTTCGGCGCGGCGTCAGCCCTTTTGCAGCATGACCTCGGTCGATTTGATTACGGCGGAAACACGATCGCCGACCTTCAGCTTCATTTCGTCTGCGCTTCGCCTCGTGATGACGCTTTCGATCAGATTCTTGCCCACTTGAACCGTGACGTGAGCCATGACGCCGTCCACTTCGAGCTCCACAATTTTGCCTTCGATCTGGTTTCGTGCCGAAAGTTTTGTAGACATGGAATCCCCTCGTTTCCGCCGGTAGGACCCGCGAACACACAGAGTCCGGGCCAAGCTTCGGATTTTTCCGCCTTACTGTCAAATCGGTTGAAATCGCCCATCAATTAGCCGCATCCATACGAATTCCAGGCGGTCGAATCGCACGGCCGAGTCCGCTCGGAAAGCGGTGAACTTTGGCGTAGCGATGGACCGTACGATTTTTCGCCTGCGGCCATACCAATCCATATACTTCTTATTCGTATTAAGTCGATTTGACATATCGGTTCTGATTGTATTAAATCAGCCATCCATTCACGCTTTCGTGGCAATTTGGGGTGACTATCTAAATATCGCCCGCTCCAGGGCGCTTCAGGGGGAACGTTTCATGAGTCGTTTTGTAAGGTCAATTGTCTGCAATTCTGGGAGCCTTTCATTCCACCGCGCCATTTCCAGGAATCTGCTCGCTCTTGCCGGCGGCTGGCTGGCGTTCGTGCTGCTGTCCGCTTCGCCGGCTCGGGCGCAGGTCTCCGCTGCCATATCCGGCAGAGTGACGGACCCTGCCGGAGCGACGGTGTCCGACGCGGCCGTTACCGCCAAAAATGTGGAGACCGGGGAAACGCGCAGCACCATTACTGACGCTGTGGGCCACTACTGGGTACCGTCGCTCGCCGTGGGTGAGTACGAATTGCACTTCACCAAGGCGGGCTTCCAGGAATATGCGCAAGGCGGTATTCATCTGGTGGTCGGGCAGGAAGCCAGCGTGGATGTGGCGTTAAGGCTTGGGCAGGTCACTGAGCAAGTCAAGGTGAACGCGGACGCCCCAATTATCAGCGTAACAGCAGCGGATATTTCGGGTGTCGTTGACGAGCAGCAAGTAAAGGATCTTCCCCTCAACGGAAGAAGCTACGACCAGCTCATGACGCTCAATCCCGGCGTCGTCATCTTCACGTCGGAGAAAACCGGCGGGATCGGCGTTTCCAACTCGACGGCGGCAAACATGTTCTCGGTGGCGGGAAACAGGCCGCAGCAAAACATGTTTTTGCTCAACGGAATCGAGTACACGGGCGCGGCGGAAAACAATATGCAGCCCGGCGGCGTCAGCGGGCAAATGCTGGGAGTCGACGCGATTCGCGAATTCAATATGCTGAGTGATACGTATGGCGCCGAATACGGCAAGCATCCCGGGGCCCAGGTCACGATCGTCACCCAATCCGGAACGAACCAATGGCACGGGTCCATTTTTGAGTATCTGAGAAACAATGCCCTGGACGAACCTAATTTTTTCGATCCGGGATCCGCGCCTCCTTTCCGGCGCAACCAGTTTGGCGGGTCCATGGGCGGGCCCATCCAAAAAGACAAGACCTTCGTTTTCGCAAATTATGAAGGATTCCGGCAAAGTCTGCATCAGACCAGCAAGTCGTTTGTTCCCGATGCCAGTCGCGCGCGGCGGCACGTTGGTGGCGCTGGGTTCGGGATGTCCGGCGGCAAAACAGGCAGCCTGCGCCGCTGAAGTGACCTCGCTCCTGAACTTGTGGCCAGTGGCGGACGGGCCGGACGTGCTCAACGGCGGCACGCCCAGCGGCATTGCCGAAGATTTCGCCAATCCTCTACAAACGATCCGCGAAGATTTTGGCACCGCGCGAGTCGATCATATCTTCTCCGACAAGGACTCGGTCGGCGTGGTCTACACCCTGGACGACAGCGCGGACCAAACCGCCACGGCCATCAATCCGTTCATGTCGGACGCGACGAGCCTGCGCGAGCAGGTTCTGAGCATCGAAGAAACGCATGTCTTCTCGCCCACGCTACTCAATACCGCGCGTGTCGGTTTCTCCCGCGCAGGATATTATTTCACCGGAGAGCCTACCCCTGGGACACCGGCGGCCACGGTCTCCCCTTTCTTGAGCGGTCTTCCATTTGTTGGAGCAGTGGTGGTCGGAGGCAGCGCCGCGTCCAATCCGGCGGCCCAGATCGCACTTGCCGGCAGCAACAACGGAAGCAATCTGGACCTCCACAGAAATTTGTTCACCTATGAGGATCAAGCAGCCTGGACCAAAGGACGTCACCAATTCAAATTTGGCGCGTGGTTCCAGCGATTCCAGTCCAACGAGAACATTGCGCTCAGTCAATACGGGCAGGCCACGTTTCCTAATCTCACAGACTTCCTGGAAGGAAACTTCAACACCGTATCGGGTGGGGTTACAATGGCCACAGGAAGTTTTCTGATCGATCCGGCATCGACACCGCTCAGTTGGCGCTCGCTCTTCGGCGCATTCTACGCCGAGGACGTCATTCGAGTGAGCCCGTCCTTCACGCTCTCGCTGGGCTTTCGTGATGAGTACTCCACCGGCTGGAACGAAGCTTACGGAAGGGCCTCCAATTACACGTTCACGAATGGAGTGATTAACACGCAGCCACAGATCGGCAGCCGGATTTTCACCAACAATAACGCGTGGTTCCTGCCGCAGCCGCGGATCGGCGTGGCGTGGAGCCCCATTGGCAGCAAGACGGTCGTGCGCGCGGGAATTGGAATCTACAATGATTTGGAGGATGCGCTCGGGTACCGCACCGATCAAAACGCGCCATTTAATCCGACGTATACCATCCCCAACCTGAACCTCAGCGCGTTTCCAATTGGGCTTCCCATCGTCCCGGTCTCCGCAGGCACTGCGTCGCCTGCCGGAACAAAACTCGCGCCGGGAGGAGTGGATCCGAACATGAAAACCCCGACTGTAATTTCCTATAGCTTAAAAATTGAACAGGAAATTTCACCGAATACGTCGCTCAGCGTGGGTTACGTGGGTTCGCACGGCTATCATGAGCTCCTCAGCGTCGACACGAATATTCCTCCCACGGTGACTTGTCCCGCGAAGTGCGCACTCGCCAACCCCAACCTCGCGAACACATACAGTTGGTTCTCCGAGGGCGACAGTATGTACAACGCCATGACCGTGGACGTGAGACATCGATTCAGCAAAGGTCTGACGTTCCGCGGCGCGTACACCTGGTCGAAGGCCCTGGACGATGGGGATTCCCTGAACGCCACCGCGGCAGCCAACGCCCCTGCCTTGGTAGCAGATCCTGTGAATGTACGCGGCGACTGGGGTCCGGCTACGTACGACGTCAGAAACGCGGGGGTGATGAATGTCAGCTATGACCTTCCCTTCGGAAACGGGAGGCAATTGCTGAACAGTGCAAGCGGCTGGGAGAATGGCATCGCCGGCGGATGGACGTTGAACAGCATCGTCACCATTCAGTCCGGATTTCCTTTCACGCCGCAACTGAGCTTTAACCCATCCAACGACGGAGACTCGCAAAATCCCGTGCGGCCATCCTGGAATCCGGCTTTTGCGGGTCCTGTGATTCTAGGCGGCGCGACCCAATGGTTTAATCCGCAAGCGTTCATGGTCCCTGCCCAGGGAACCTTCGGCAACGTCGGAAGAAACGTGGTGACAGGCCCCGGGCTCGGCACATGGGATTTTTCCGTTCTGAAGGACATCCATCTCCTCGAGAGATTTAACCTTCAGTTCCGCGCGGAGATTTTCAATCTCTTGAATCGGGTGAACCTGGATACCCCCAACCTCATCGTGTTCACTTCGGCTACTGCAACGCCGGCGCAAGCGTCGCCCGTCGCCGGGACATTTACGCAAACGTCCACTACTTCCAGGCAGGTGCAGTTCAGTTTGAAATTGTTGTGGTAGAGAATTTAGTAGCACAGGCTTCAGCCTGTGGGGGTTCGTCCTTGCGAGGACCAAAACCCACAGGCTGAAGCCTGTGCTACTTAAACTCAAGTGACGATCGACGGATAGAGTTTTGTCGCCACGGCCACCAGCACGGCAAACGCGATGAATTGCATCAGGAAATCCTTGCCCAAGCCGAAGGAAGTGCTGCTGCCCACGATCATCAAGGTTCGCAAGGCATCCACTTGATAGGAGAGCGGATTCACCTTGGACACGACGCGCAGCCATGACGGCATCAAGGTCAGCGGGTAGATCGCATTGCTCGCGAAAAAGAGCGGCATGGTGAGGACCTGCCCGATCCCCATGAAACGTTCGCGCGATTTCACGAGGCACGCGACGATCAGGGAGAACGTCGAGAAAATCGCCGAGCCGAGCATCACCGCCAGCACAACGCCCGCCAGCGCCAAGACTCCGAACCGAAGCCGAATGTGCAGGAGGTAAGACAAGAGATACACAAATACCATCTGGCACAGGCTGCGCACCGTCGAGGAGATGGCCCTCCCGAGGACCAGCGTGCTGCGCGGCGCCGGACTCACCAGAAATTTCTGGACGATGCCCAGGTCCCGCTCCCAAATCAGCGAGATCCCATAAAAAATCGCACCGAACAGGACGCTTTGCGCGAGAATTCCGGGCGCCATGAAATCCAGATAGCTGATCCCGCCCGTCGGGATCGCGCGCGTGCGGTTGAAAACCTGCCCAAAGATCAGCAGCCAGAGAACGGGCTGCACCATGCGCGTGAAAAGCTCGACGGGATCGTGAATGAGTTTGCGAATGTCGGCTTCGGCGACGGCCATGGTCTGGCGCAGGTAATTCGCGCCAGGGAAGGGCTCAGCCCAGGCGTTGAGATGTGGTTCGTGTGCGAGCGACATCTTTCAGTTCGCCTCCCTCGGAAATCGTGGCGCCGGTGAAATGGATGAAAACATCGTCGAGCGAGGCCTCCGCGCCGACTTGCGCCTTGAGCGCCGCAGGCGTGTCCATTGCGGCGAGCACCCCGCGGTGCATGACGGCCACCATGTCGCACAAGTGGTCGGCCTCTTCCATGTCGTGCGTGGTCATCAGGATGGTGGTGCCGAATTCGCGGCGCAATTCGCGGATCCGTTCCCACACGGAGCGCTTTGCGGAGGGATCGAGACCGACGGACGGTTCATCCATAAACAAAACGCTGGGCCGGTGCAACATGGATTGCGCGATTTCGAGGCGGCGAATCATGCCGCCGGAATATTGGCGCACGAGTTTGCCGCTAACGTGCGCGAGTTCCATGAATTCCAGGGCTTGCGCAATCCGGCGCGACCGTTCCGCCCTCGGCATCCCGTAGAGCTTCGCGGAAATCAGCAGGTTTTCATAACCGGTCAGATCGCCGTCCGCGGACAGCATTTGCGAGACGTACCCGATTTTCTTTCGCACCAACTCGGGATGCTGGACCAAATCAAAGCCGGCGATTCTTGCCGTGCCTTCCGTGACAGGCAGCAGTGTCGTCAGCATTTTGATGAGCGTACTCTTCCCCGCTCCGTTCGGCCCCAGCAATCCGAAAGTCGCGCCGGACGCGACGGAAAACGTCAGATGATCGACCGCTACAAGCAAGCCGTATCGCCGCGTTAGGGAAAGAACCTCAATTACATTCGCTGCGGGACCGGTTTCCATGGACGTTAGAGTTTACCTCGGAGAAGCATTTGATGCGACATCGGGGTTCCGCGTTCTACTTCGCAACGTTGGACGAAACTATTGCTGCCGGCGGGCGTCTATTGAAAGTAGGATAGAGTGTCTGCCAGAAATACGTTTGGCCGGAGTACACCATGAAGCGTTTCAGAATCCTCTCGACTGCCGGGCTCGCACTGACGCTGGGAATCGCGGCCGTCGCGATCGCAGCAGCGCCGCGAAGCCGGCCCGCACGAGCCGATGCCGCCGCTGCGGCCCAGGACGTAAAGATTCCCATCGAACAATACACGCTGAAGAACGGTTTGCGCGTCGTGCTCTCGGAAGACCATGCGGCGCCGACGGTGTCGCTCTGCATCGTCTACGACGTCGGATCGCGAAACGAGCTGCCGGGCCACACCGGATTTGCGCACCTGTTTGAACATATGATGTTCCAGGGCTCGCAGAATGTCGGCAAAGGCGAACACCTGATCCTTGTGCACGTGAACGGCGGCGACGTGAACGGCACAACCAGCGATGATGCAACGAATTATTACGAGCGCGTGCCGGCCAATCAAATCGACATGGCCCTGTTCCTCGAATCCGACCGCATGCGGGCGCTGCGAATCACGCAGGCGAATCTCGACAACCAGCGCAGCACGGTCCAGGAAGAGCGGCGCCTGCGCATGGACAACCAGCCTTACGGAAAGACGGATGAAATTCTCGAAGACCTCGCCTACGACAATTTTGCGTACAAACATTCCACGATGGGTTCGATGGCCGATCTGGACGCGGCGAGCCTCGATGACGTTTCGCAGTTTTTCAAAACGTACTATGCGCCCAACAACGCCGTCCTGGCGATGGTCGGCGATTTCAAGTCCGCGGAAGCCCTTGCCAAGATCAAAAAATACTTTGAAGACATCCCGCAGCAGCCCGCGCCTCCTTCCGTGGACATATCCGAACCCGCGCAAACCGCCGAGCGCAGAACCGTGGTCGAAGATTCCTTCGCCCGTCTTCCGCGTCTCGACATCGTGTACAAAACGGTTCCTGCGAATACGCCGGATTTCTATGCGCTGGACATGCTGGGCGATATTTTGTTCGGCGGCCCGTCTTCCCGGCTGTATCAAAAACTGGTGAAAGAAAAAGCAGTGGCCTTGCAAGTAGCCGGAGGAATCGATTTCCGGCGGGGGCCGGCGCTATTTCAAGCTTTTGCCATGCTGAAGCCGGGGCAGGACGCGAGCGAAGTCGAGAAGCTGATTTATGAGGAGTTCGAGCGCGTCAAAACGGATGGCGTCACTCCCGCCGAAATGCAAAAAGTCCTTATTCAGGATCGCCTGCAGCAGGCGCAGTCGATGATAAGCACGATGAGCCGCGCGCGAACCTTGGGTCAGTACGCCGTGGATTTCCACGATCCGGATCTGATCAACACCATTCTCGCAAAATACAGTGAAATCACGCCCGACGACATTCAGCGCGTGGCCCGGAAGTATCTGGGCGCAACCGAGCGAACCGTCGTTTGGACAAATCCAAAGGCGCAAGCCGGGCCGGCTCGATAAAGGCCCAGCAGACAACGGAAAAAGTAGTTCATTTTGTCATTCCGAGCGGAGCGAGGAATCTCTCTTCGGATCGAGCTCAAGAAAAGAAGGAGAGATTCCTCGCTCCGCTCGGAATGACAAAAGGGTGGGCACTTTTTCCGCGGCATGCGGAAAGGCGGCTACTTTTCCTGCGGCATGCAAGAGGAATTCGCGCGGCACGTGTGAAGAAGAATTTGTCCAGAGAAAACGAAGAGGATATCGATGAGACGCAGAGTGAGTATCGGATTTTCAAGGCAGGCGGCAGCGGCGGTAATTCTGGCGGCCGCTTTAGCGGCAACGGGATGGAGCCAGGGTGAACCCGCCCACGACAAGTCGATCCCCACGAGCAAGGTCGAGCGGCTGAATCGCGCTCCCGTATCGAAAGACATTCTGAAGGTAAAGCTGCCGCGGCCCGTTCGAAACCACTCTTCCGAACGGCATCAACCTGATGATTCTTGAGGATCACCGGTTTCCGCTGGTCACGGTGCAATTCGATATCGACGGCGCGGGCCCGATGTACGAGCCCGCGGGCGTGCCCGGCCTGGCTGGGGCCACCGCGCGCCTGCTGGCCGAAGGGACGAAGACGCGCACAAGCAAGCAGATTGCCGAGCAGGTCGATTCCCTGGGCGCGTCGCTTTCCTCATCCGCTGGATTCGGCTCTGGCTCAACCATCGTGGCCGCCTCGGGATTGTCGGACACGTTCGAACAGTGGTTCGCTCTGGCTGCGGACGTCCTCCTCCACCCGAGTTTTCCCGCCGATGAACTGGCGCAATACCAGTCGCGCGCAAAGTCCGCCTTGTTGCAGCAGCGCTCGCAGCCCGGATTTTTGGCGAATCAAACGATGAGCCGCGCATTGTACGGGACGTATCCGGCGGCGGTCGTATCGGCCACGCCGGAGTCTCTCGATTCCCTGACGCCGGCGATGCTCGCCGATTGGCACGACAAGCACTACGCGCCGCAAAATACGATTCTGGCAATCTCGGGCGATGTTCACGCGGAGACGCTCGTTCCCAAGCTGCGCCAATGGCTGGCGGAGTGGGAGCGATCGAAAGTGTCCGTAAAGTTTCCGCCCGGACCTCCGCCCGCAAGCAAGGAGAAAATATTCCTGGTGGATCGGCCCGGATCGGTGCAAACCACGCTGCTGATGGGCAACCTGGCCATCGATCGCACGAATCCCGACTACCCGGCGCTGGTGGTTCTGAATGAAGTTCTTGGCGCGGGATCGGCGAGCCGCCTGTTCTTGAATTTGCGCGAGGAAAAGGGCTACACCTACGGCGTGTACAGCAATCTGGTCGCGCGAAAATATGCCGGGCCGTGGACGGCGGGCGGCGACTTGCGCACCGAAGTGACTGACGGAGCGATGACGGAATTTCTGCGCGAACTGAATCGTATTCGCGACGAGAAGGTCCCTGACGAGGAACTTGACGCGGCCCGCCGCTCGGTCGTCGCGCGTTTTGCGCTTTCCCTCGAATCGCCGCAGCAACTCATCGGCTACGCCATCACGCGCAAGGCGTACAATTTTCCCGCCGATTACTGGGATAAATATCCCGCGCAAATTGCGGCGATCAAGGCGGACGACGTTCAGCGCGTGGCCCGGAAATACATCAATCCCGCGACGATGCAGGTCGTCGCCGTCGGAGACGCCAGCAAGATCAAGCCAGTTCTCGAGAAATATGGACCCGTTGAGACCGCGGACGCGTCCGGCAAGACCGCAGCGGAAACAAGCAAATCAAAAGATGCCAATGCGCAGTGATTTAGAGGTCGGGACTTCAGTCCCGACGAAGAGCGCGGTTCGATCAGGAGTTTCAACTCCTGAAGCTTCAGGGGCTGAAGCCCGCAATCAAAAACTACCAGCATGGCCGAGCTGAAGCTCGGCCCTCCTAAACCCACAGACGATCAAGCCGCGGCGGTGAAAAAATTAATGCTGACCGTGGCTAAATCCGAAGCGGGAAATCTGCATTGATATCGCGGATCTGTTTGCAATCCGGCTTCGCGAGCGCAATTCAAAAATACCGGCAGCTCCACGAGGTACTGATCCGAAAATCCGTGCGTCCCGTCATAAGCCACCGCGGGCGTCCTTGACAAATTTGCGGCGGTAAGTTGGGGCGGCAAAGTATGAAGCTCGAGGATGAGCAGTCCGAACCGGCCAACGTACGGCGCCCAGCGATGCAGATGCCGGACCAGGTTTTCTTCCAGTTCGTCGCAGGGAATCTCATCTCCGAGGTGAGCAAATGCGCCGCTGGATTGCCCCGTCCTCGTTCCTCGGACATAGTTCGCCGGCCGCAAATACGGCCGGTTGTGATCCAGAAACGAGCGCACATGAAGCAAGTTGTGCACGTCATGCCCAAGCGCCTCGAGATCTCCCGCCAAAAGGGCCGGACGGTTGATATCTCCGGAGATGACAAAATGGTTTGGAATCTCGGCCTTTCGCAATCTCTGTTTGGTGATCCGGCGGGCCACCTTGTTGAAATCCACTCCGACAACCAGAAGCGGATGCTTGTCCAGGACAGAACCTCGAAGGGTTCGGCTCTTGATCACGCAATACAGATGCTCGAGCAGGCTGCCGTCCCCGCATCCCATGTCGCAGATGCCTTCCGGCTGCTGTTCGATTGGCCGGTTGAAAATCTCCACGATAATTTCGTCCACTTTTTTGAAATACGTATTGTGAGCGCCGCCGCTGCCCCAAACGTTCATCCCCCGATTGACGAGCAATTCGGAGCCGGACTCATCGACGCGGGCGATGCGGGGGTTCCCGAAAAGGAGCGTACCGACAACATCGAAGAGCGGAAGATAAGAGACAGTTACGCCGTACGACGTTGCGATCTGCGCCGCATAGGATCCAATGGGCGTGAGCCAGACACGATTCTCTTCCCGCGCCATCCATCCCTGAGCGATCAGTAAGTCAAACACCAAGCCAAGGCTCGCGTGATTGCCCGGCAGCGTGTCCAACTGCAACGGTCCTTGCGCGAGCCTTTCCAAAATTCCGCCGCGAGCGAGCGACACCATGACCGGTCCCACCAGAACGCCGTCGAGGTATTGGCGAACCTGCCGGCACACCTCTGCCTCCGCAGGATCCCCTTGCACCGCCAGACCCCAATGCATCTTGGCCTTTTGAACCAGCGCTTCCAAGGACGGAAGAATTGCTTCATCGGATTTCCCGAACAAAAAGTCCTCGAGGAAAATCGCCTTCGGCAGGAAGGAGATCACTTCCGCGCAATGAGCTGCGGCAATGTTCGTCGCGATCTGGCCCTTGATCGTCAGCGAGTAAGCGACATTGCTGCCGTTCCTGCCGGTTCGTTCTTCCATCCAGCCGCACGAGGCTAAAAGGCGAAATGCCACTCGCAGGTAGCCCCGGTTCCCGTGCGTCTGTTTCACGATTTGATCGAGCCCCAAAGGGTCCGACGAGATCCGAAACAGATCGAAGACCCTGCGGCCGAGAAGAGCTTTCAAAGTGGGAATGATCACGATTCCAGCCAGGTGATTGAAAAGAGCCGTTCGAACCCCGGCCTTGTCGTCATCCGTTAACGATAGATTAGCCATTTGCGCAGCCCCGTCCGCCCGTTTGCCGGAAGCTCCGTCACAATCGTCCTTCGAACAAATCCCTTCCCTCGACGAGCGCGCGCATCTTGCGATCCGCGACGCTGCGCTGCAGCATCCAGAACCCGCAATCCGGATGAACGTACCGAAGCCGGTCAGGCCCGAGGGTTTCCACTATATTCTCGATGCGCGACGCGATCAGTTCGGGGGTTTCCACTTCGTTGTCCTTGATGTCGACGAGGCCGATCCCCAGGCTGATCTTCGGATCCAGGTCGGAAAAAAATGCCAGTTCGTCGTACCCGCGCCGGGCAAACTCCAGCACCAGGTGGTCCACGCGCAGCGAATTCAGGAAGGGGATGAGATCGCGCCAGAATCCTTTGAGCATCGGCTGCCCGCCATAGTTGCCGAAGCAGATGTGAACGGCCTTTTCGTTCAGAACGCCATCCAGCGCGTGATTAATTGCTTCAGCCGCCCATGGAGCATCCTGAGGAAAGCCGACGATGCAGGCCTCGTCCAGCTGCACCACGTCCGCCTCGATCAGTTCGATCTGGCGGCGAAGAACGCCCGCCAAATCCATCGCCAGGTCGGCCACATCGTTGTAATAGCAGTTGGTGAGAACTCTGGACAGCATGTGCGGACCCGTACACGTGAATTTAAGCGGCGACTTCGTCAGAACACGCACGAACTCGTAATCGCTCGGGAGATTGAGCGTCCCTTCCTGGATTTTGCCGACGGCCATGCCCGCGGTGAGAAGCTTATAGCCGGGCGCGCGGTCGGCTCGGAACCGGTCGAAATCCGACAGTGTGAATTCCTTTCGAATGCCGTCCATTTGCGACGCGAAATAATCCACCATCCCATTGGTTTCCGGGTGGCTCGGGTCGAAGCGCATGAGTTCCCCATCGGTTACAAGGTCCAGCCCGGCCAATTCTTGAGTTTTGAGGACCGCCATCACGGCGTCGCGGAGAACGAGGCGCGAGGTGTTCCCGACCATCCAGGAAGGCACGGGATAGCTGCCGACGGCTGTTGTCTTGATTCGTGGAGGCATTGAATCTTCCCTTCCCTGGCCGGCCCAGCTTTCCCAGCGGCACGCCGGGCGGGTAGCACAGACTTTAGTCTGTGGGGGTCTGGACTTGCGAGGACCAAAACCCACAGGCTTGAAGCCTGTCCTACCACCTTCTGCATGGACGGTAAGCGAGCCGGATCAAGCCGTCAAGCGCGGATCTTTTGCGGGGCCGCCCTGCGGCGATAAACGAACAGGGCCACGCCCGCGAGGATCGAAACCATGCTCGCCGCCTGCGCGTTCGTGAGCCCGTAGAACGAGCGCGGATTGATTCGAATGATCTCAACGAGAAACCGCGCGATCCCGGTAAGCACAAGATACGCCGCGAAATTGATTCCGTTCGGGGCATGCGTTTTCAAGCAACGCGCGCCAAGCCGCCAGAGTATCCAGAAAATCAATATGGCCGCTAGGAATTCATAAATTGGCGTGGGATGTACGGGCACGACGGCATCGAGCGGCAAGCCGCCGACCTTCGAACCGTAGCTTGGCTCCAGGGCGCCGTGGTCGATTCGGATGAAATGGAGGATTTCAGAGCCGGGTTGCAACGGTTGAAAGACCATTCCCCAAGGAAGGCCAGTGGCAATGCCATAGTCGCCATCACCGGAAGTCAGGCAGCCAATGCGCCCGATCCCGTAGCCCAATGCCGCTGCGGGCGAAGCGGCGTCGAGCATCAGCAGCGCCGACATCCGGAAACGCTTCGCCAAAAGCACGAGGGCAAGGAATCCGCCGATGATCGCGCCGACAAACGCAAAACCCATGGTGCTGAAAAGCTGCGGCCATGGATCGGCGAAAAACTCGGCAGGGCTTTCCAGCAAATGGTAGAGCCGCGAACCGGCGAGGCCGGAGAGGCCCGTGATGCCGATAATCGCCTCGGCGTCGGCGGGAACTCCGCGGCGTGCGAAATCAGCGCGCAGAATAAAAAATGCGCAAATCAGGCCGATCGCCACCATCAGGCCATACGAACCGAGGGTCAGTGGGCCAATGTGAATGAAGGGATACAACCGGACTCCCGTCCTCGCGCGGATTTTTTCTCAGACTGCGAGCTGCGACAGTATAACCGAATTAGTAGCACAGACTTCAGTCTGTGGCGGTTCGTTCCGCAGCCAAGTCCGCACGCGCTAGCCAAGATCAGTTGGAAATCCACAGACTGAAGTCTGTGCTACCAAATTCCTAGTGAATCACGGCCTGGTCGCCCACGGCGGGCCGGTTTCTCCTCATGATCAGGAGAAATGGAACGAGGCAAAGGATAATCACAGCCAGAATGGAAATCACTTCGACGTAGGCAAGTGTCGTCGCCTGCCTGTCGATCATGAACGAAACGATTCCGTGGGCCTGCCGTGTGGCGTCGACGCTGCTGGCTCCCTGGCCTTTGAGGGTCTCGGTGAGCCCACCCATGAGGCCTTCGTACGGCGGCGTCCCCGGCGTCGTTTTCGCGACCATCGAATAGCGGCGCTGCTGGGCGATGCGCGAAATCGAAGTCGAGATCAGCGCGATTCCGATGCTTCCACCGACGTTGCGCATGAAACTGTTCATGGAGGAAATCTGGTTGTTCTTCTCGCGGGGGATGCCCACATACGCCAGGACGTTCTGCGGGACGAAGACGAACGCCAGCCCGAACATCTGTAACGTGCGCATCAAAAAGGCCGCGCGGAAATCCATGGTGAGGCTGAACAAGCTGGACATGTAATACATCGCCGCGGAAATCGAGATAAAACCGAACGCCATCATTTTGCGCGGGTCCACTCGCGAGACCATGGTCCCCACGAGCGGCAACACCATAATCATGATGAAACCGCCGCCGGCCAGCGCCTCCCCGGCAACCACCGCCGGGTATCCCAATTGCACCTGCAGAAATTGCGGAATCATGAATGTCGTGCCGTACAACACGATGCCCACAGTAAAACTGAAAAACATCGCCGTGGCGAAATTACGCCTTTTAAAAAGCCGGATGTCCACGACGGGATTCGGGTGGTGCCATTCCCAGACGACCCAGACCAGGAACGCGTAACCCGCAACGATCACCAGCGAGGTAATCCAGCGCGAGGAGAACCAGTCGGACTCCTGCCCCTTGTCGAGCGCGATCTGCAGGCTGGCGATGGCGAGGGTAATGAGCCCGAGGCCCACGTAGTCGGCGCGAATGCCCCTTCTGCGCTCCTGCTCGCGTTTCAAGAACGGCGGATCCTCGACCAATCGATTCGTCAGAAACAGGGAAAGCAAACCGATCGGGACGTTTATGTAGAAAATCCAGCGCCAGTTGTAGTTGTCCGTAATGTATCCGCCGAGCGTCGGGCCGATCGCCGGCGCGAGCACCACGGCCATTGCATAGACGGCGAACGCCATGCCGCGCTTGGACGCGGGAAACGTATCGGCCAGGATGGCCTGCTCGCTGGGCTGCAGCCCTCCTCCGCCAACACCCTGCAAAATTCGGAAGAAGATCAGCATGCCCAGGCTCGGCGCAAGTCCGCACAGGAAACTGCTGACCGTAAACAACGCGACGCACGACATATAGAAGCGTTTGCGGCCGATAATTGTGGAGAGCCATGCGCTGATCGGCAGAATGATGGCGTTGGAAACCAGGTAGCTCGTCAGGACCCAGGCGGACTCGACCTGGCTGGCAGAGAGATTTCCTGCGATATGCGGCAGGGACACATTGGCGATGGAAGTGTCGAGCACCTCCATGAATGTGGCCAGCGTGACCGTCAGAGCGATCAGCCACGGGTTGTACTTTGGCTTCCAGGGAGCTTCTAGTGTGTCCGTCACGCTGTTTTTCCTGATTCTTCAAGTAGCACAGACTTCAGTCTGTGGGGTTCCAATGGATCTTGGCTTGCGCGCACGGCCTGGGCTCGCGAACGAACCCCCACAGACTGAAGTCTGTGCTACTCACTTCAGCCAAACTTTCGGGACGACCGACATTCCCGGGCGCAGGCGGTCAAGGCCTTGCTGCCCCGGCTTGAAACGGATGCGGACGGGCAGGCGCTGGACGACTTTCACGTAATTGCCCGTGGCGTTCTCCGGAGGGAGCAGGCTTGACACTGAGCCTGTCGAGCCAGGCATCGCTTCGATGGTGCCGTCGAAATCCTGGTCGAATGCGTCCACGGAAATCTTGACCGATTGGCCGGGATGCATTTGTTTCAACTGGCTTTCCTTGAAGTTGGCCGTCACCCACAAATCGCCAAGGGCCGCGACGGTAACGAGACGCTCGCCTTTGCTGACATGCTCGCCGACTTCGACTGTCCGCTTGCTGATGACTCCCGCCACCGGCGCGATGATCTTGCAATAACTGAGATCGAGTTGCGCGCGGTCGAGTTGCGCCTTCATCGACTGCACATCGGCTTGCTTGGACTGTAAATTCGCCTTGGAAATGGCAACCTGGTTGGGCGCGTTCACTCTGGCCGACTCCATCATGCTTTGCGCCTGGTCGAGTTGCGCCCGGCGCTGCTCCACGACTTTTTGCGCGGCCTCGGCCGAGGCCCGCGCGGAATCGACGGAAGCGGCAAAGGCCTTGGCCTGCCCCACCACTTGATCGTAATCGGAGCGCGAGACTTCGTTCTTGTCCACCAGCGCCTTGTAGCGCACGACGTCGGCCTGGGCCTTGGCGTTATTCGCCTCCACCTCCAGCACACGAGACTGCGCGGCAGATTGGTCCCGCTCCGCCGCAGCCAGGGCCGCTTCGGCATTGGCTACTTCGGACCGGCTCGTCGATACACTGGTCTCGGAAGTGCTTTGCGTGATCGGAAGATTCGGATTTTCCGCCCGCTCGCCGGCCTGCGCTTTCAGCAGTTGCGCTTGGGCCTGTTCCACGGCGACTTGATAGTCGCGCGGGTCAAGCTCGATGAGCACATCTCCCGCTTGCACGGACTGGTTCTCTTCCACATGGACCGCCTTCACGTCGCCATCGATCCGCGCCGTGACGCCGTTGAGATGGCCGTCCACCTGAGCGTCGTCGGTGGATTCGTAGTTGCGGGAATATAGCCAGAACGAAACCGCTCCGACAAGAATCACGCAGCCCACGATGGCCGCGAACAGGAGCGTCCTGCGCCGCCCCTCGGCATTGCTGCCCGCTTCGTTTGGATCATTGGATTTTCCGGCAGGCTCGGCAGGCCGGGGCGAACTCGGTTGCTGCAATTGGTCAACAGCCATGGTTATTGGCTCCTCAAAAGATCGCGCATAATTTTTTCGGCCTGGCCGATCGCGCGCGCCACGCTGGCCTTCGCCAGGTTGTGGGCATTCAGATTCGCGATGTAGTCGGACTCCGCGCTGGCCACCACTTCCTGGGCCTGCGTCACTTCGACCGTGTCGGCAACCCCGGAAGAAAAGCGGTCCGTCGACTGGGTCAGCTCATCCCGCGCAAGCTCACGCCGGCTTTGCGCTACGCGCACCAGCTCCGCGGCAGCGTTGAGATCCAGATAGGCATTCCGGACATCCGCTTCCACACGGGAGCGCACGCTTTCGTATTCGGCGCGCCGCTGCTTCAATGTTGCCTCCGCTTCGACGATATCTCCGTGCGTGCGCCCTCCCGCCCAGATGGGAAACAGAAGCTGGCCGCTCACATCAAATGTTCCGTGCGAATTCGCCGGGTTTATTCCGATCACGCCGTAATCCGCGACGATGCCGAGCGTGGGATAGTGCTCCGCCACGGCTGCCTTCCGTGCGAATTCAGCGGAGTGCAGCGACGCTTCCGCGGCTTTCAGATCGGAACGGTTTTGCGAGGCCAAAGTGAGCGCCTGCTCCAGCGTTATGTTTTCGAGCGGCGCATACGGCAGTTTGTCCGCGAGCGAATAGATCTGCCCGGGCGACATTCCGATGAGGCGCGCGAGTCCGATTTTCTGCTTGGCATAATCCGCCTGCTCCGCCGTCAGCCGCTGCTGCTGCGTTTGCAGTTCGACCTGGCTTCGCGTCATGTCAATTTTTGCGCTGAGGCCAGCCGTAAAACGATCCGACGCCTGCTGGAAAATGGCCTGGGCGCTATCCACCTGCACCCTGGCCGAATCGACGCGCGCGGATTCGGCAAGCACCTGCAGGTACGCCTGCGTAACGACGTAGACCACGATTTCCCGCGCGTCCGTCGCGGAAAGCTCGGCCGCTCGTTGCCCTTCGCGAGTGGATTGGTAGGACCGGATCGCCTGCAGATCGGCGACGCGCTGCATCAGGTAGCCTCGCAAATCGAAGTAGTTGAACGGACCCACGATATTTGGAATATTGACGCCCAAGCTCGGAGGAAATTTGAATTTGAAACCAAACGAGGATAGATCGATTTGTTCCACGTTCTCCCGAACGCCGCCGGACAAATTCGGGAACAACACGCTCCGCGCAACGATGTTCTCCCCTACAGCGCGTTGCGAGGACTGCTCCGCGGTAATCCCCCCCAGGTTATAGCGCAGCCCCATTTTCAGCGCTGCGTCGAGAGAAAGTGAGAGCGGCTGGTCGGAGGGAGGCCCCGCACTGGCGCTGCCCTGATAGGGGCCGGTCTGCGCCGCGGCATAAACTACCGGGGCAAATATGCCGATGATCAAGAAAGAAGAAACGAAACCAGGGAATTCGCATGGAAACCGCTCGATTCTTCAGGATTAGCCAGCCGCGCCTGCCGCACTCGGTACGCGCTATCCAAGGGGGAGGCAGGGCGGGCGGTCCGATTTTGCAATTAAGGCTTGCGTGGCCGAGAACACCCAAGTAAGATACATACACGTATGTATCCTGTCAAGAGAAGCACGCCGCAGATATGAGGCAACTTTCCATTCCGGCACGCGGCAAGAGGAGCCGGGGACGCGTCTCTTTGGCCGCCCGCTCCCGCACCCGTCAGGCCGAGCGCACACGGGCGACCCGCCGGAAATTGCTGGACGCCGCCAAGCGCATTTTCGCGCAGGATGGCTTTGAAGCGGCCCGCCTGGAAGACATCGCGGCCGGCGCCGGCTATACCCGAGGCGCTTTCTACGCCCATTTCAAAAGCAAGGAAGATATCTTCTTTGCCCTGTTCGAGGAGTGGGTGCGGGAGCGAATCGATTCCCTCACGAGCGCCCTGCGCCGCCATTCCAATCCCGCCGATAAACTAGTGGCGCTGCGAACCCACTACGCCGAGCTCGCCACGGACCGCCGCCTCGTCCTGATCTCCATGGAATTCAAGCAGTTTGCCCTGCGTCACCCCGAGGCGCATGCCCGGCTGCGGAGCAGGCACCGCCGCATTCGCGCCTCGTTCGGCGAGCTGTTTTCCGAAATCATGGGCGCGCTCGGGAAAACCATTCCGATTGACTACCCGGCGGCCTCCGCCTGCCTCGGAGCGCTTTCGCAAGGCTTGCTGCTGGAACACTTGCTGGACCCCAAGACGCTGTCGGACGGCGACGTCCGCCAGGTTCTGGGCCTTTTTTTCGATTCGATTTTTTCAAGCTGCGTCCAGGCAGGTTAGCCGCCGGGCGCTGTGCCAATATGAGAGAATGAATTTGTAACGGGAGTTTGAGCTTTCGCATCTGAAGATAGTACGGTAGGCGCGCCTCGGCCAATCCTCCGGGAGTCGCGCGTTGGGGATGAAAAACGCAGGCTGCAAATAAACTTCAGAGTCGCCAGCGAAGACCGGATTTCATGCGTCGGAAATCGGACTGAAAATGCAATCGCTGGTATCGCTTACGATGATTTTTGCGCTTGTGTCGGCAAAGCCCGGCGCGGGCAGGCCAAGGAGTTAAGAGCCCGGTATGTGGATTGTTCGTTTAGCGCTGCGAAGGCCATACACCTTTGTGGTGATGTCTTTGCTGATTCTGATTCTCGGAACCCTGGCCGTATACACCACGCCCATCGATATTTTCCCGAACATCGATATCCCGATCGTTGCCGTCGTTTATGGGTATGCGGGGCTTTCGGCCGAGGACGTTTCCCAGCGCCTTGTGGTCGGCTTCGAGCGCGGACTTACGGCAACGGTCAACGACGTCGAGCACATCGAATCGCAATCCTTGAACGGGCTCGGCGTCATCAAGATTTTTTTCTATCCCAGCGTGCGTATTGATATGGCCATGGCGCAAGTCACGGCGATTGCGCAATCCGCCGTCCGGCAAGATCCACCGGGAACGATTCCGCCGTTCATCCTGGCCTACAACGCGTCCTCCGTCCCGATTCTTCAGCTCGCACTTTCCGGGAAGGGCCTTTCCGAGCAGCAGTTGAACGACCTGGCGGCGAATTTCCTGCGCTCGCGATTGGCGACCGTGCAGGGCGCCGTCTTCCCGAACCCGTATGGAGGCAAGCAGCGCCAAATCCAGGTGGACTTGAATATCCCCGCGCTCCAGTCCAAGGGGCTTTCGCCCAACGACGTGGTCACCGCGATCGGAAATCAAAATCTGATTTTGCCCGCGGGCACTGTAAAAATCGGCTCCACGGAGGACGACGTGGACCTGAATGCGAGCCCCCAAACCGTTGATGAAATGAACGATTTGCCGATCAAAACGGTGGGCACGAATACGATCTACATTCGGGATGTCGCGCACGTCCGGGACGGTAATCCTCCGCAAACCAATATTGTCATGGTGGACGGACAAAGAGCCGCTCTCATGACCATCCTGAAGCTCGGCAACACCTCGACCCTGGACATCATCAACGAGATCAAACAGCAGTTGCCCACGGTCCTCGCGAGCCTGCCGCCGGAGTTTCGCGCCCGTCCAATTGCCGACCAATCGTTGTTTGTCCGCGCCTCTATCAACGGAGTCGTTCGAGAGGCGGTCATTGCCGCCTGCCTCACCGGGCTGATGATTTTGATTTTTTTGGGGAGCTGGCGCAGCACGCTGATCATCGCGGTTTCCATTCCTCTTTCCATTCTCACTTCCATCATCGTCCTGAGCGCCATCGGGCAGACCATTAACATCATGACGCTCGGGGGTCTCGCGCTCGCGGTCGGCATCCTGGTGGATGACGCCACGGTGGAAATCGAAAACATCAACCGGAATCTGGCTCAGGGAAAGGAAATTATTCAGGCGATCCTGGACGGCGCGCAGCAAATCGCCGTGCCGGCGTTCGTCTCCACTCTCTCGATCTGCATCGTATTCGTGCCCATGTTCTTCCTGACGGGCGTGGCGAAGTATTTGTTCGTGCCGCTGGCCGAAGCTGTCGTATTCGCCATGCTGGCCTCCTATTTGCTCTCGCGCACCCTTGTGCCGACGATGGCCCGGTATCTCCTGAAAGCCCACGGCGAAGAATCGGTGGAAACGTCGCTTGCCAGCGGAAATCCCCTGGTGCGCATGCAGGGGCACTTCGAATTGCAATTCGAAAGACTCAGGAATTTTTACCGGGGAATCCTGCAAACGTGCCTTGCGCACCGGATGATCTTTCCGCTGATCTTCCTGGCGGTCTGCGTTGCTTCGTTTGCTTTATACCCGTGGCTTGGCGAGGATTTCTTCCCGAGCGTCGACGCCGGGCAAATCAAGCTGCACCTTCGCGCGCCGACAGCCACTCGCATTGAAGAGACCGCGGAACTGTGCAGCGAGGTGGAGCGAACGATCCACGCGCAAATTCCGTCAAACGAGATTGAAAGTTTAATTGACAACATCGGGCTTCCCTACAGTGCTTACAACTACGTGTATAGCACGTCGGCGCCGATCGGTCCGGAAGATGCCGACATCATGATTTCCCTGAACCCGGACCACCATCCCACCGGCCAGTACATTCATGATTTGCGTCTGAAGCTCAACAGGGAATTTCCGGGCGTAATGTTCTACTTCCCGCCCGCGGATATTGTCAGCCAGATCTTGAATTTCGGCCTCCCGGCGCCGATCGATATTCAAATCATGGGACGCGATATCGATGCGAATCACGAGTTCGCGAACAATCTGATGGAACAGTTGAGCTCGGTCACCGGAATAGCGGACTTGCGGATCCAGCAGCCCTTCAACCAGCCCAAACTGCACATCAACGTGGATCGCACCAAGACGCTTCAGGCGGGCTTTACGCAACGCGATGTCGCCGGCAACCTGCTGGTTTCGTTGAGCGGCAGCTTTCAGACCTCGCCGTCGTTCTGGCTCGATCCCAAGTCCGGGGTCACCTACCTCGTCGCCACGCAAGCACCGCAGTATGATTTCCAGTCCTTGCAAGACCTCGAAAATATTCCCGTGACTGGGGCGGGCGGCGGCACCGCCCGCGCGCCCTGGCAGCAGCTTGCGAACCTGGGAACCATCTCCCGAGGCGAAGGGATGGCGACGGTATCGCACTATGACGCTCAGAATATGATCGATATTTTTGGAGCGACGCAAGGGCGCGACCTCGGCGGGGTCGCCAAGGATATCGACGCGATCGTCAACCGGAATCGCAGCCACTTGCCGCGCGGCTCCCAAATATTTGTTCGAGGCCAGATCGATACGATGCGCAGATCGTTCGTCGGACTGCTGGCCGGCCTGGGATTCGCGATTCTCCTGATTTATCTGCTGATCGTCGTCAATTTCCAGTCCTGGCTCGATCCGTTCATCATTATTTCGGCGTTGCCGGCGGCCCTTGCCGGAATTGTGTGGATGCTGTTCGTGACGCACACCACGATCAGCGTGCCCGCGCTTACAGGCTCGATCATGTGCATGGGCGTGGCCACGGCGAACAGCATTCTGGTGGTCAGCTTTTCTAAAGAGCGGGTTCAGGAAGGGCTCAATCCTCTTCAGGCCGCGGAAGAGGCCGGATTTACGCGCTTTCGGCCGGTAATCATGACGGCCATGGCCATGATCATTGGCATGCTGCCGATGGCGGTTGGCCTCGGCGAAGGCGGCGAGCAGAATGCGCCCCTCGGACGCGCAGTCATCGGCGGGCTGATGTTCGCGACGGTCGCGACGCTTTTGTTTGTGCCGTCGGTCTACAGCTTGATTCACGGATTCCGCGAAGACCCGCGCGAATCCGCCGTAATCGAAATCCCGGGCGAGTAGTCACGGCCTAATATTCAGGCGGGCTCGTCGCCGCGTCGACAGCCCGCACCCGTTTTCGGAGGATCAGATGGAGGTTGTTTCTAATCGGCGGGAACCGGCGGAAGCGCCCGCCAGTGAACGGGCGAACCATGGAGGCCCGCCTGCGCCGGGCAGCAAGGTGACCCGCGGCGTGATGCTCCTGCTCGTGGTGATTGTCGTCGCCTTGGTTGTTCTCTGGGGAATTTCGAGCCGCCGCAAAGCCAATGCGCAGCTTTCCGTGGAGACGCAAGATTTAGCGATCCCGACCGTCTCCGTCATTCACCCCAAGCTGGGCGCGCCTCAGCAAGAAATTGTCATCCCCGGCGACATGCAACCGTATACGGACGCCCCGATCTTTGCGCGGACGAATGGTTACTTGAAGAAGTGGTACGCGGATATCGGCGCAAATGTAAAAGCGGGACAACTGCTGGCCGAGATCGATTCGCCGGAGGTGGATCAGCAATTGCAGCAGGCGCGCGCGGACGTGGCCACGGCCCAGGCCAACATGAACCTCGCGGAAGTCACGGCCACTCGTTACAAGGATTTGCTGAAGACGGACTCTGTGGCGCAGCAAGACGTCGACAATGCCACGGGAAATTACGATGCTCGCAGGACCACCGTCGAGTCGGCGCAGGCCAACGTGAAGCGGCTGCAGGACATGCAAGCCTTTGAAAAAGTTTACGCTCCCTTCGACGGCGTGATCACGGCACGCAATACCGATGTTGGGCAGCTGATCGACTCCGGCAGCAGCGGCGGCACTTCGCGCGAACTCTTTCACATTGCGGCCGTGAACCCTCTGCGAGTCTATGTCAATGTCCCGCAATTCGATTCTCCGCAGATCAGGTCCGGGCTGCACGCGGATCTGGTTCTCAACGAATTCCCAGGCCGGCGATTCCAAGGAACCGTCGTCCGGAATTCCGGAGCCATTGACAATTCAACTCGGACCTTGCTCACCGAAGTGGACGTGGACAATTCCGCCCGCCTGCTCAAACCGGGGGGCTATGTCGAAGTCCATCTCAAGCTGCCTTCCCCCGTGAACACGTTCACGCTTCCCGTGAATGCGACCATTTTCAAATCCGCGGGCTTGCAAGTGGCGATTGTGAAAAACGGCAAGACGATTTCCTTGATCCCGGTTACACCGGGCCGGGATTTTGGAACGGAGATCGAAATCGTCGCGGGACTCAAGGGCGATGAGTCGGTCGTCTTGAATCCTTCCGACTCGCTGACAGAAGGCGCGGAAGTCCGTGTCGCCGAAACGCCGGCTCCTGAACAGAGGAAACCTTGATGGTCCGGCTGATTGAAATTCTTCGCTCATTGCAGAATGGAATTGCCTTTCGCCTGAGAATGTTGCCAATTCTCTTGCTTGGATTTCTCCTGATCGGCGGTTGCTCGGTTGGCCCCAAATATTCAAAGCCCACGACGCAAATTCCGCCTGCGTACAAGGAAAATGCAAACTGGAAAACGGCGCAGCCGGGCGACCAGGCGCAAAAAGGAAATTGGTGGGAGATTTTTCAGGATCCGCAGTTAAATGCTCTGGAAGAAAAAGTCAATGTCTCCAATCAAACTCTCCGCGCCGCCGTGGACCGGTATCAGGAAGCGCGGGATGTGCTGCGAGAAACGCGATCGTCCCTGTTCCCGCTAGTCAACGCCGCTGCAACGGGGTCCCAAAACCGCCAGTCCCAAAATAAATCGCTGTTCGGTGGCACCGCTCCCGTCAATTATTCCGATCTAGTCCTCTCGGGAGATGTCTCTTACGAGGCGGACGTCTGGGGAAGCGTTCGGCGAAGCGTGCAATCCAGCCGAGCGTTGGCGCAAGCCTCGGCCGCGGATTTGGAGACGATCCGCCTGAGCCTGCACGCGGAGCTGGCCCTGGATTATCTGACCCTGCGCGGACTGGATGCGCAGAAGCAGCTGTTCGATACAAATGTCGACGCTTTCGATAAGGCGCTGCAACTCACGGAGAGCCGTTTTCAGGGCGGCGTCGCTTCCCGGGAAGATGTGGACCTGGCCGCCACGCAGCTGGAACAGACGCGCGCCGAGGACATTGACATTACATCATCGCGTGACCAATTTGAGCACGCCGTCGCGGTCCTCATTGGCCAGCCCGCTTCTTCGTTCAGCTTGGACCCTGCCCCGTTGCCCGCCACTCCGCCGGTGCCTCCTCCCGGCTTGCCGTCCGAGCTGCTGGAACGCCGGCCCGATATTGCCGAGGCGGAAAGAAGAGTCGCCTCGGCGAACGAACAGGTCGGAATCGCCCGGGCGGCTTATTTCCCAACCATCACTTTGGGTCTCGTGGCGGGATTCGAGAGCGGAAAATTTCCGAATTGGCTGACGGGGCCGAGCGCGCTTTGGTCCATCGGCGCGTCCGCGGCAGAGACCGTTTTCGATGCCGGGCGCAGGCGGGCCGTGTCCGATCAGGCCATCGCGACTTACGACGAAATGGTGGCGGATTATCAGCAGACGGTGCTGACCTCTTTTCAAGAGGTGGAAGATTCTCTGTCCGACCTTCGAGTGCTTGACGAAGAAGCCAAGACGCAGGACGCCGCCGTCGCAGCCGCGAACCGCGCGCTCGAGCAATCCACCAACCGGTACAAAGGCGGGCTCGACACCTACCTGACCGTGATTACCGCGCAGAGCGCCGCGCTGGCTAACGAACGAACTGCTGTGAGCCTGGTGACGCGCCGGCTGACCTCCACTGTTCTCCTCGTAAAAGCTCTCGGTGGCGGCTGGGACATATCCAAACTTCCCGCCGTGGATTAGAATGCCGCTGCTACACCGACTTTTTTCATACGCTCACTTCTTGGTCCACAACTGAGGAAAATGGCAATGAAGAAAACTGGAGCAGGGAGACTGCGGATTGGTGCGGGGTTTCTGCTCCTGCTCGCCACACTCGCAATCGCAATGGCCGCCGCGAATGCCTATCATTTAATCAAGAAAATTCCCATCGCCGGCGACGGCGGATGGGATTACGTCGCGGCCGACAGCGACGCCCGCCGGCTATACGTTTCGCATGATACCGAGATTGTTGTTCTGGACCTCGACACTGGGGCCATCGTGGGAAAAATCGCAGGCGGGCCGAGCATGCACGGCGCCGCAATCGCATCGGAATTTGGACGCGGGTTCATCAGTGAGAGCAATCCCGGCTCTGTCGTGATATTCGACCTCAAAACCTTCGCAAAGATCGGCGAAGTGAGGGTGGGCGATGACCCGAACGGCATCATCTACGACCACGAGACCAAGCGCATCTTTAGCGCGGATCGCGGCAGCAAACGCATTACCGCAATCGACGCGCGGACCGGCAAGATCGCCGGCACGATCGAGAACCTGGGCGGCAGAACAGAACACCTGGCCTCCGACGAATCCGGACACGTCTTCCTGAACATGCAGGACCGCAACACTCTCTTGAAACTCGATGCGAGAGAATTAAAAGTGCTGGAAACCTGGCCCCTCTCGCCATGCGAAGCGCCGAGCAGCATGGATATGGACCGTGCCCACGCGCGCATTTTCATCGGGTGCCGCGGTGGAGGGATGATGATCGTGGTGGACGCAACTTCAGGCAAGATCGTCGCCAGCAATCCGATTGGCGGAGGCGTCGACGCGGCGGAGTTCGATCCGAAGACGGGGCTGGTCTACTTTTCGACGGGCGCTGACGGCGTTCTCTCGATTTTCCGGGAGAAATCTCCGGACGAATATGAACTCGTTGAAAACGTGCCAACGCAAGTTGGCGCCAGGACGATGGCCGTCGATCGAAAAACCGGCAGGGTATATATCGCGGTCGCGGAACTGGGGCCACGACCTGCTCCGACTCCTGAAAACCCGCGGCCAAGACCCCCGGTGATCCCCGGCACGTTTTCAGTGCTCGTCATCGGGCAACAGTAGGACAGGCTTCAGCCTGTCTCTTTTACATGATGAGTTAACAAAAATCAAAACCAGACAGGCTGAAGCCTGTCCTACTGCCGGCTTTCGAGCCTTGCGGTGAAAAATCCGGACTAATTCTTCTGATTCTTGTCGCCGCCGCCGTGCATGGATCCACATACGACGCACATCGTCGGCGGCTCCGCGTTATCCACAACGTGATGGATGGGCTTGAGCGTCTTCAAATAGGCGAATATGGCCTTCAGGTCGTCGTCCGTCATGCCGCCGTAATGGGGCCAGGGCATGATTTGATTGATGGCGCGCGCCTTGACGTATCCGGTTCGCATCGCCTGCAAGAACAAAATTTCGTCGTAATACGGAATGCCTGACGGATCGGGAGTCAGGTTCGCGCTGGCAACCCTCCCCCAGGGGCCTTCGAAAACCTGCCCGCCTGACATGTCCAGACCCGGAATGGGCTCGCCGCGGTTCACCGGCGAGTGGCAGTCTTCGCAACGCGCGATAGTGACCAAAAATTTGCCACGCTTCACGGGATCGGAAATATCGGGCGTCGCCACGGGATCTGTAACCGGTTCAGGGGCGCTCCGAATGAGATATTTCACGGGGAAAATAATTTCCGTTTTCGGCAGAGGATTTCGAACGGGCGGCAGAGAACGCAGGAACACAATCACGGAAGCCAGATCCTCGTCCGGCATGTGCCGGTAGCCTTGATAAGGCATCATGGGAAATAACGTGCGGCCGTCATGGCCGATCCCTTCGCGAATCGCCCTGGCCAGGGCGTCATCGCTCCACGTCCCGCTTCCGGTCTCGGGATCGGGCGTGAGATTGGGCGCCACGACTTGGCCCGGCAAGCTTTTCAACATCGACATATCCTCGCCGGCGCCTTCCATGCCGGAAGGGATTGGGGCGTCGTGCTTGGTCCAATCGTGCGGCGAATGGCAATCTCCGCACAGGGCGACGTTTTCCACCAAATACTTCCCGCGCGCCCAGCGCTGCGGGGTCTTTTCAAACACTCGATTGGTCAGGGGGCGCGAGCGCGGGCCGATGAACGGACGCCATCCAATCGTCGCCGTAATTCCCACGGCAAGCAGGACAACGAGGCACAAAACAACCGCGAGGGATATCTTCAAGAACCGTTTCATGATCACCTCGGAAGACGCTTGATTGTCTTATTCGATCTCTGCAATGCGGCGAACATGCCGCCCACCCGCGAACGGCGTGATCAGCCATACCTTCACAATTTCCAGAGCCAGATCCTCGGGAATCATTCTCTGGCCGAGCGAGAGAACGTTACTGTCATTGTGTTCACGCGCGAGGCGAGCCGTTTCCAGATTCCAGCAAAGCGCGCAGCGGATTCCCCGCACCTTGTTGGCGACCATCGCTTCGCCGTTTCCCGATCCGCCGAGCACAATGCCTCGCCCGAATTCGCCACGGGCCACCGCTTCCGCCGTGGGACGAATGAACAGCGGGTAGTCCACCGGCTCGGCGCTGAACGTGCCGAAATCCCGGACTTCGTGCCCGAGCGAAGTCAAAAACGCCCTTATTTTTTCTTTGTACTCAAATCCAGCGTGGTCGGAACCGATGGCGACTTTCAAGGGCCTCAGCATAGGGCGCGTGAAATCGGGTTGTCAAGCGCGGAGACGGCATTCCGGATGCCGCAATTTTCGTTTACTTCACTCGTCCGAGCTGGTAATTCAAATTGGCCGTTTGGCTTTCGTAGTCATACTGCGCGCTGACTTGTTCGACCTGGGCTTCGGTCAAATTCAATTGCGCCTGGCTGAGTTCGATGATCGAGCTTAAGCCCAGTTGGTAACGGCCCGTCGCCAGATCGTAAGCCTGCGTGGTCTGCTCCAGCAGTTGTTGCGTGAGGGAAAGGCGCTGGTAGGCGGAGATGACATTGAGCCACGACGTGCGGACGTCCTGAGCGATGCGGTTCTGAAGATCCCGAAGGAATTGTTCCTGGGCGTGGGACCGCGCTGTCGCTTCGGTGTGCTCGGCGTTGAAGAGGCGGCCGTTGAAAATGGGGACATTGACGTTGAAACCAGCCGCGGCATAGCGGCTGGGCAAGATGTCTTGGCGATAGGGGACGAGCCCGGTCACGCCTGCGGCCGAGATCGTGGGAAACCAGAGATCGCGTTCCGCCGTGGCGTAGCTTTGCGCCGACTTCACATCCAGCCCTTGACTGATGATCTCAGGCCGGTTCTGAAACGCTTCGACGATGAGTGGCGCAACATCGGTAGGAGGAGAACCCGGCAAAGGTTCATCCACCAGCTGGAAGGTCCGTTGATCCGAGTAGCCCAGCGCGTCGGAAAGTTGCGCATAGGAGGACTGCAAATCGTTCTGCGCTTGCACCAGCAGAAGTTGTGCTCTGGCCAGGTCCACGTTCGCAAAACTCACGTCCAAACCGGACTTGAGGCTGCTTTTGGCCAACTCGCCGACTTGATCCGCAACCAACTGGCGCGCCTTCACGGTTTCCTCGGCGACCCGGAGGACGGACTGGGCCTTCATGACGCCGAAGTAGGACAGGTTGACGCGCAACAGCACGTCGGCGCGCGTGGTGACCACATTCTCTTGCTCCGCTTGCGCATGGAAGTGCGAACTTTTGGAAAGCTCGTGCGTGCGCCCGAAGTCGGTCACGAGCTGGCTTACGGAGACTCCATCGGCAAACTTGTTGAAGACGGAGGGACTGTTGAGAAAGCCCGCGGCAATGCGGCTGTTGTTTTCCGCATACGTGCCGGTGGCAGCCCCGGTCGCCTGCGGGTAATAAAGGGATTGAACTTCCTTCACCTGCGCAGCGGCTGCCGAAGCCAGTTGCATTGCCGCCTGAATCTGCGGATGGTTTTGGATGGCAATGCTTTCCGCTTCCGTCAACGTCAGACGCTGTCCAGTTTGACTCGGAGTCTGCGTTTGAGCCGGAGCCGGAACTGAATATGGCGGCGGAGTTTGCGACTCGCATGGGACGCCGGCGAGAACAACGCCGGAAAACAATGCGAAGAGCAGGAATCGCCGGGAATCACGCATTAATGCGCCTCCTCCATGACCGCAGCGCCAGCCGACGCTTCGCGGCGCCGGTAGATTAACAGGTACGCCGCGGGCACAACAAAAATGGTCAGCAGGATGGAAGAGATCAGGCCGCCGATAATGACCCGCGCGAGCGGCGCATATGCTTCGCTCCCCGTTTCGAGTTTGAACGCCATCGGGAGCAGGCCCACGACGGTTGCGAGCGAGGTCATCAGAATCGGGCGCAAACGGATGCGGCATGCGTGCGCAACCGCTTCGACGACGCTGCGTCCTTCGCTGCGGAGAACGTTGGCGAAGTCCACAATCAGAATGCTGTTGGAAACCACCATCCCTTGCAGCATCACGATACCCATCAGCGACTGGATGTTCAGCGTCGTTCCCGTAAAGACCAGTGTGATGATCACTCCCACCAGGCCCGTGGGGACAGCCAGCACAATCAGGAAGGGATCGGTAAAGGACGCGAACTGCGCGACCAGAATCAGGTACACCAGCAGGATGGCAAGAACCAGGCCGATTCCGAAACTTCGGAAGGAATTTTGCATCGTCACTACGAGACCGCGCATGTTGATTCGAAAGTTTGGTGGAAGCTTTGTGGCCGCGATGATCTTCGAAATCGCCGCGGCGGGCTTCCCCAAATCCTCACCGGAGGGCGCTACATAAATATCCTCGGAGCGTTGCAGTTGATAGTGGTCCACTTCCGTCGGGGAAAGAACCACGCTCACGTCCGCGACTTGATTCAAGTAAGTTGGAAGTTTCAAGCCGAGGCCACGCAGCGGCATGGCCTTCAAATCCTGAATTGAGCCTACCTGATTTTCCGGGTACTGCACGGTCACGAAGTAGTTGTTGCCGCTATTCGGATCCACCCAATAGCCGGGGGCGATCATCGCGTTCGAAGTCAGAGAAGTAATGAGATTGTCCACGACTTCCCGGGGATTGAGACCCAGTTCATTGGCCCGGGCCCGGTTCACGTTTACCTGTAGCGCGGGATAATCCATATCCTGGGGAATATAAACGTCGGAAATTCCGGGAATCGCCCGGAACTGGCTAGCGAGATTTTGCGCGATGCGATCGTCTCCGTTGAGATCCATTCCGCTCACCTGAACGTCGATCGGCGCCGGAGCGCCCTGGTTGAGCACCGCATCCACCAGGCCGCCGGACTGAAAGTAAGTTCGCAGATCCGGAATTTGAGAGGCAATGCGCGCGCGCACTTGATCCATATAAACAAAGCTGCTTTCCTTATGGTCTTCCTTTAACCCTACCTGAATAAATGCGGTGTGCATACCCGAGTTCGGCGTGAACAGCGACGAAAGGTCGGGCGTCAGACCGATATTGGAAACGATGGTTTCCAGATCCTTCGGCGGGACAACTTGATGCACGATGTCTTCCACGCGCTTCACATAATCATCGGTCAACTCAATCCGCGTCCCGGTCGGCGCCTTCAGGTTAATGACGAATTGGCCGGCGTCGGTTCGCGGAAAAAAGGAAACACCCATGAAGGGATACAACAGGAAACAGAGGCAGAAAAATATCAGGAATCCCACGACCACCTGGACAGGATAATCGAGGGCCTTCCTGACCCATTTTTCGTAAAAATTCAGCATCACTTCGAATTTCGCGTTGAATCCGGCGTGGAATCTCTGTCCCCAGGACATTCTCTCTCCCTCCACTCCGCGGCCGTGTTCGTGGATGGCCTTCAAGTAATTCGCGCAGAACAGGGGCACGACTGTCACCGCGTCAAAGTACGAGGCAAACAGAGCGAGGACAACGCCGAGTGCCAGGGCGCCGAACAAGTACGAGCTCACGCCAAACAGAAACGTGACCGGAAAGAAAACGACCACCGCGACCAGCATGATGGCCAGCACCGCGAGGGCCACTTCGTTGGTCCCTTTGACGGCCGCCACCGCCGGCTCTTCTCCCATTTCCAGATGGCGATATATGTTTTCAATCACCACCACGGAGTCGTCAATCAGGCGCGAGAACGCCAGCGCCAGCCCGCTGAGCACCATGGCGTTGATCGACTTGTCGGCGCTATGCAGGATGAAAAATGTGATAAACACCGAAATCGGAATCGACAGAAAAACGGCAACCGTGGCGCGAAAACTTCCCAGGAACATCATGATCATCAACCCGGTCAGTAAGATTCCAATTCCACCTTCGCGCAACACGGTCGAAATAGCTTCCTTCACAAATACAGATTGATCGAAGGCCACAGATGTTTTCATCTGTGCGGGAATATCGCGCAGGTCTTTTATGGCGGCTCGGATCCCGTTCACGACGGCGATCGTATTCGTGTCGCCTCCCTGCTTCTGGACCGCCACGTACACGGATTTCTGGCCATCCACGCGCACGATGTTGTATTGCAGGGCGGCGCCGTCCACCGCTTTCCCAACATCGGAAATGAACACGGATTTTTCTCCCTCGGTCTTGAGGGGAACTTCATTGAGGCCCTTTGCATCCGCGACCTGCGCGTTCGTGTAGATGTTGTAGTCGATCGGGCCGAGGCGCACGTCACCGGCAGGCAAGATCAGGTTTGACTCGTTCGTCGCGCGAACCACGTCCATGGGGCTCAATTCGTGAGCTTGCAACTTGAGTGGGTCCACATACACCATGATCTGCCGGTACTTGCCGCCGTAGGGGGGCGGAACGGTCGCGCCGGGGACGCCCGC
Organism: uncultured Acidobacteriota bacterium; assembly: GCA_963832265.1. GTDB lineage: Bacteria > Acidobacteriota > Terriglobia > Acidiferrales > UBA7541 > Palsa-360. The sequence continues at coordinate 746,324 of CAWHTN010000007.1, read as the reverse complement.
GATCTGGTTGCGAATCTGAAATTGCAGATAATCGTGCAATTGGGTTTCGTTCAGCCCTTCACCCCCAACCGTCAGCAGGCACACAGGCAAGCTCGAGGCATCCACCTTCAGTACCACGGGAGGCAGGGTTCCCTGCGGGAGCCTGCGCAGGTCCGCCATGGCCAGGTTGGAAATCGACGTGACGTCGGCGTCCGCGTCCGTACCGGGCTGGAAATAAATTTTGATCAGGCTCACGCCAGGCAAGGATCGCGATTCCATGTGATCCACGCCGCTGGCCAGCGTAAAGAACCGCTCAAACGTATCGGTGATATCGGCTTCGATCTGCTGGGGAGGCATGCCGCTATAAAACGTTGCAACCAGCACGACGGGAATGTTGATGGGAGGAAACATATCCACCGGCATACGCGCCAGGCTGGTCAATCCTAAAACGACGACGAACAGGCAAAACACAATAATCAGATAAGGATGTCGGACGGCAAATGATGGCATCTATTTCTCCTATTCCATGCGGGCCTATTCCATGCGCGAAGGTTCAACGAGCTTGGGTGCGACGATTTCGCCTGGCCGGTACTGCCCGAGGCTTCCAAAAATGATGGTCTCGTTTTCCTGCAGGCCGGAAGTAATTTGTACGTCGGTCGCGGATTGCAAACCCACAGCCACGTCACGCCGTTCAATCTTGTTTCCCGGTCCCACAACGAAAACGATTCCCTTCCCTTCACTTCCACCTTGAAATGCTTGAATCGGCACGGTCAGAACTTTTGCGGCGGAGTGGAGTGGAATTTTCACGGAGGCGTACATTCCGGGGACCAGTTGGTATTTGGGGTTGGGCACATCTATTTCGGTGTGCATGGTCCGCGTAGCCATATCGATTTGATCGGAGAAGCGGATAATTTTCCCTTCAAAGGAGCGGTCCATGCCCGACACATTGACGGCGACAGGCTCGCCAATCTGGATATTGGAAACCGCTCTTTCGGGAACGGGAATCACGAGGCGCAGCAGGCTATTTTGCGACAAACGGCAAAGGGCGGAGTCGCCTTTATTCGAGGAAGTTCCCGCTGGAAGCAACGCCCCCGTGTAGGCATAAATCTGCGTCACCACGCCGTCGAACGGCGCCGTCATGCGCGCGTAATCGAACAATGCCTGATCCTTGCCGAGCGCGGCCTTTGAAGCAGTCAATGCTTCCTCGGCCGCGGCAAGCGCCGCTTTCTGCGCCGACACGTCCGCGTCCGCTTCCATGTCCTTGCCCTTTGAAACGTCGATTTCCTCCTGCGAGATAAGCTCCGGGCGGGACTTCTGCACGTCGGCAAGCCGCGTATAGGTAAGGTGCGCGACGGTGTACGCCGATTGCGCCCGGTTTAAATCTTCGCGAGCGCGCGTCAACTCCTGGTCGCTGCGGCGGACAGAGGCCTGATCCTGCTGCAATTGTTGCTGGAGTTCCGGGATTTCCAATACGGCCAGGATTTGCCCCTGCTTTACGTGAGTTCCGTAATCGACGTAGAGTTTTTGGATGTAGCCGGAAACTTTTGCGTACACGTCCACTTCCTGAAAGGGCTGAAATTCCGAGGCGATCTCCAGGTTATCCGCGATGTTTCCCCGCGCCACTTTCACGACGGCGGCTACGGGAGCGTTTGCCGCATCGCCGGCGGCCGCCCCACGTCCGTCTCCACATCCGATGAGAGCAGCGAAAAAAATCGGGATGACAAAGAAGCTCAAGTTTCTATGGTTACGCCTCACTGGATGACCTCCACGATCATGCATCACTGGATCAGTCCCTTAAATTCTTTCTCTTAAGTCTAAGTGCATCCACATTCGACCGCAGTTTTTCCAGCGTGAAGCCGGCGGATTGGCACAATTCAATGATCTCCCGCTCTTCGCCGTTCATCCTTTGCGCTACTGCGGGAATCTTTTGCGCGATCTCGATCGGAATGGTCTGGACGCCGTGCCGGTCGCCATGCAGCAGGTCGCCCGGCCGCACCTGCATGTGGCCGACCTCGACCGATCCTCCGAAATCGAAAACGTGGGCGAAGGCGTGGGAAACCGAGAGGTTTCGGGCAAACATTTGAAACTTGAGTTCTCGGGCCGTTTCGACGTTGCGGACCGCGCCATTTGTCACCACGCCAATGCATCCGATCGCCTGTAGTATATTGGCGTGGACGTCGCCGATGAAGGAGCCGAGACCGGGTTTTTGATCCAAGTCTTCCACGACAAGGACTCGGGGAGAGGGAAGACTCAATACGTGCTCCAGCCAGTCGAGCCGGTAGTAATAGCTATCGCCTTCCATGGGCGGATCGGAAGTGCGAACACGGACCGTGGCCGCGTATCCAATCAGCGGGGGAAAATCCTCAAAAATGCAGCGGACGGTGGAATCGGCAAATCCCGTATTGCGTAAACGCAGGCCGAAGGATTCAACTGCGTTGGCCACGGTACAGGAATCCAATTGGCGCAATTTCTCCAGCGCAGCCGGCTCTATTTGGTTTGAGGTCATCGGATCTCCAGATTTGAAAATCGTTTACAAATTCCGCGAGCACCAGGGCCGAATTCATGCCGGTCGCCATATCACTGGGGCCGCCGGCTAACGAGCCGTTTACTGCCCGGCCACGAAAGAGTGATCCGCCGTCCGGAACGATTTGGCCTGCACTAATTTTTCAACGGGATCACCGCAGGGACCGCGCCCTGCTTGTATTTATGCGGAGGGTGGTGCGCGCAGCGGGTGGTAGGAAAGAAAAAATTCATCCTTGCCGGAAATCGGGGCCTCCGGCGGATGAGGAATTCTGGACGCAGCCCTCCGCACGGTGATCCTCGATTGCACAAGGCACGGCCTCAACCCATCACCGAATAGACATTTAAACGGAGCCGCAAATTTCGACGAGTGGCCCGCGGACATTTCCAGAACGGCCGCGCTACCTACCGGCCCATTCTGAATTAAGATAGGGAGGAAACTCCATTGGACAATGCCCAGAACCAACACGCCCGATAACAGCAGGAGGCATGCAACATATCCGCGGCTTGTGGAGCGTTTCGGATTCATCTGTGCCTCCGCGTGCCTGGCGGAGGCTGTGCTACTGTATCGAGGCTAGCACCTTGCGAGAAACAGTGTCAAGAATGGAACCTATGCACCCGTAATCCAGGAGCACTCAGAATACGTCCTACAAAATAAATTCACCGGGAGTACAGTAACTCGCGATGCATGGAAACGTGCTTTTTGTGGAGGATGAAGAGGCGCTGCGAATGACTGTCGGCGACCGCCTGCGGAACGAAGGTTACGCCGTGGACTACGCCGCCAATGGGAACGAAGGATTCGAGAAAGCAACGCAGCTTCCTTTTGACCTGATCATCCTCGACGTCATGCTGCCCAAGCGTGACGGATTCGACGTGTGCAAAGGCATACGCGAAGCCGGACTCATCACACCGATCCTCATACTCACCGCTCGCGGGCAGACCAGCGACAAGGTCAATGGCTTGAAGATCGGCGCGGACGACTACGTCACGAAGCCGTTCAACATGCTGGAACTCATGGCGCGAGTCGAAGCGCTGATGCGGCGCGCGCCCATTCGCCCGGCAGCCCAAACCGGCGGCGTTGATTTCGGAGCGATTCACGTGGACCTGATGGGAACGGCGGCCACGCGGGACGGAAAGCCCGTGAATTTGTCCGCGCGCGAATTTCAATTGCTCCGGTACCTCATCGAGCATCGCGGCACGACGCTTTCGCGCGAGGAACTCTTGAAACAAGTGTGGGGCTATAGCGCCGATATGTATACGCGCACCGTGGACGTGCATGTCGCCAGCCTGCGCCAAAAACTGGAAGACGATCCGAAACAGCCCAAATTCATTCTGACGGTGCAGGGGTTCGGCTACAAGTTCAAGGCTTAGCCGGCGAATTATGAAATTGCCCATCAAAGAGCGCGAATTCTCGACGGTCATCATCATTCTTGCCGTGATCGTGGTGATTGTTTTGGGAGTGGTGCAATACCGCTGGAGCAACCAGGTCAGCGAAGCGACAAGCATCCGGCTTGCTGACAGCTTGCAGATGTCCATGATCAATTGGCATCTGGATTTCTTTCGCGTCTTCTCCGAAGTTTGTGTCGCATTGCGCGTCGATCCCGAGTCCAGCACGGCGGATGACTGGGACCAGTACGCTCGAAGATACGTGGATTGGAAAAAGACAACGGCGAATCCGAATCTCGTCGCGGGGCTATACATTTTGCGGTTCGACGAGGCTCCCGCAGCGCAAGTGCTTCGCCTTGCTCCTTCCGGCCAGCGCTTCGAGCCGAGCGACTGGCCGTCGAATTTCCGGGAATTGCGCGAAGAACTCCAGCGGCCTGCGCCCAATCCCGGCGCCGATGGCTCCTCTGCCTCACCCGGGGGAACGACTGCCGCCGCGGCGCTGGACGCGAATGCGGAATTTGCGAACCGCTTTTATACAGGCGGCCCCTTGGCGAGCTGGCAATTCGAGCCGCGGATTCCTGCGCTCGTCCGCTCCGTTGCGCATAATCCTCCCGCCTCCGCCGGCCGCCAGGCTTCCGCGCGAAACGGCGCGGATTGGATCGTCATCGCGCTGGACCGGAATGATGTACAGGAGAATATTCTTCCGGGCCTCGCGCAGCGATATTTTCGCGGTACGGAAGGACTCGACTATCAGGTTGCCGTCACCACCGGCGGGAACATGGGAGGCCCTCTCTATACATCGGACGCGGGCTTCGGCAACGCGGAAATCGCCGACGCGGATGGAACGATGGATATCTTTGGGCGGATGCGCAGCGACGGAAAAGGATCTCCGATTCGTATTTTCCATACGCCGTCGCAGGAAAACGGTCCAGCGGCTTCGGTTGCGGTCACGTGGTTTCCCCTTTTGCGCGAAGTGGGCGCGGACCAGGATTGGCGCTTGATCGTGAGGCATCGCCGCGGGGGAGCGCTCGGTGCGTTCATTGCCGATTCGCGCCGCCGCGATCTGGCGATCAGTTTTGGCGTGCTCTTGCTGCTGGTGATCAGCATGGCGATCCTGATCTTTACGAGCACGCGCGCGCAAAGGCTTGCCAAGCTGCAAATGGATTTCGTCACCGCGGTTTCCCACGAACTCCGAACTCCCCTGACCGTCATCAGTTCGGCGGCCGAAAATATCGCCCACGGCGTGGTGGAAGGAAAACCGCAGCTCGAACAATATGGGTCCGTGATCGGCGCGCAGGCCCGGAAACTATTCGAAATGGTCGAGCAAATCCTGCTGTTCGCCGCGATCCGCGAGGGACAACAGCGCTACAGCCTGCGTCCGCTGGAAGTGCCGGAGATTCTCGACGCCGCGCTTTCCGGCACGGCGGGACTCATTCGAACGGCGGCGTTCCACGTGGAACAACAAATCGAGCCCAACTTGCCCCGGATCGTGGGCGATCTCCCGGCGCTCTCCCAGTGCGTGCAGAATTTAATTACCAACGCGCTGAAATACGGCAGCGAACAAAAGTGGATTGGAATTCAGGCGCGGCTCACCGAGCATGGATTGACCGGGAAAGAAATTCAGATCAGCGTCTCGGATCGCGGCATCGGAATTGCGCCCGACGAATTGCGGCACATCTTCGAGCCTTTTTATCGCAGCCCTTCCGTGACAGCCGCGCAAATTCACGGCACCGGCCTGGGCCTCCCTCTGGCAAAAAGCATCATGGAAGCGATGAAAGGCCAGGTCACCGTGAAAAGCGTACCCGGACGCGGCAGCACGTTTACGCTGCATTTGCCCTGCGTGGAACACGCGGTGCGGCAACTGGAACCCAAAACGACCGAAGCGGTTTCCTCCTGATCGATTCCCCCTGCTAACTCATAGCCTACATTTAACTTACATGCCTTTCTTAGTTCACCTAAATTCACGCTTTCGCGACGGCCATTTCTCCGCCTCCTGCAAACCAGGGCTTTTTACAACATCCTTACAGCAGCCCATTTCAATTTCAGTGTAATTTCAAATTCGCGGATTCGGAGTGCTCGTATCGCGGGATGGTTGGGTGGCTCTCTGGTTGTGGATCATTCCCGGCGATTGTCCCGGTTTGAAATTTCAACGGAGTAGTTGCGGGCAGGAATCTTGCTCTCAAGTCGAGGCCCTCTTTTGCTGAAGCAATTCACAGGCATTTTCCGCACGGCAATTTTTCTGACTGGAATTCTATTGTTCAGCGCTGCGTGGGCATTTAGTCAAATGAATACGGCAGAAATCGATGGGATCGTCCGTGACCCTACAGGCGCCGTTGTCCCCAACGCCAGCGTCGCGGCTGTGGAGACCGGCACGCACCTGGAATACTCGACCAAAACGAACGCCTCCGGCGAATACCTGTTGGCCCAGCTTCCCGTCGGGCAATACAACTTGACCGTGAGTTTGCAGGGATTCAAGCAGAGCGTGCAGCCCAACATCGAGTTGCATGCCGGCGATCGTCTCCGCCAACCGTTCACTCTGGAACTCGGAGAACAAAGCGAAACCTTGACCGTGAGCGTGATGCCCGGCTTGTTGCAAGTGGAATCGGCTGCCATCAAAGACACGATCGAGCAGCAACAAGTGATCGACCTTCCCCTCAAAGGACGCGATTTCATCGATCTGGTCGCCTTGACGCCTGGGGTGACGACCGCGCCGGCTGGCACGCGAGGGTCGGCTCTGCAGCAGACAGGACAGACCTACGGAATTCTGGGCCAGCGTGGCGGGCATAACTTATACCTCGTCGATGGCGTGTCCGTGACGGACGAGGCGTTTAACAACCTGGTTCTGAGCCCTTCGGTGGACGACGTCCAGGAAGTGAATATCAATCAGACTTCCTACGATGCGGAATTTGGCGGAAAATCAGGCGGGATCATCAATGTCATCACAAAATCCGGAAATAATGGCTTCCACGGCAGCGTGTTCGAATTCATGCGGAATGACATCTTCGACGCAGAGAACTTTTTCGTAAAACCGGCGCAGCCCAAGCCGCCTTTCAAACAGAACCAATTTGGCGGTTCGATCGGCGGCCCGATCCGACGAGACAAAACTTTTTTCTTCGCCGACTACGAAGGCGAGCGGGTCCGCAAATCTTTAACCGACACGTTCACCGTTCCGACGGCTGCGGAAGCCGCCGGGAATTTCGCGGGATCGGGTATTACCGTTAACAATCCGAGCACAGGAACCCCGTTCGCAAACGATACGATCCCCGTGATTGACCCTGTGGCACAGGCCCTTCTGGCGAAAGTTGCTCAAGGTATCCCCGGCGGATTCCCCGCGATCATCGCTGCGAACGCGACGGTAAGCGCCACGGACCTGTCCACGATCGCCATCAACCAGTACGACGCCCGGATCGACCATACTTTTAGTTCCTCCGACAGCATCTTCGTTCGCGGTTCGATTTTTGACGACAACGAATTCGATCCTTTCGGATTGGGAGCGCTGAACGAGACGCTGTTGCCGGGGTTTGGGTACAACCTGCGAACTCATACCGATAACCTCTCCGCGACCTGGAACCACATCTTCAGCACGTCCTGGATGAATGAAGTGCGATTTGGCTGGATGTGGGTCGGCGGGGGACAAATCAGCCCGAATGCGGGGACCAATTTTGCCGCACAGACAGGTTTACAAGGGGTGAGCTCGAACCCACTGGATACGGGCTATCCCGATGTGACCATCACCGGGTTTTCAACCTTGGGGGAATCGACGCAATACGTGTCGCGCAAGGACAACGACTACGAACTCTACGACAACGCCATTTGGCACCACGGGACCCATACGGTGAAATTTGGCGGCTACTTTTTCCACCTCGATTTCGAGCCGGTAAATGCCCAAAATGCGCGAGGAACGTTCCCTTTCGAATTCCTTGGGAAATTTTCTCCTGGGAGACCCGAATCAAGGATTGGTTGGAGTGCAAGGGCGAGGAATGTTGCAGGGCCGCACCAACTGGGCGCACTTCTACATCGAAGACGGCTGGCAGATTTTCCCCAGCCTCAAGCTCGATATTGGCATCCGGTACGAATACAACCAGGCCGTCACGGATGCGGATAACAACATGGCGATTGTAAACAACCTGTTTCCGGGCGGGGAGTTTGTCATCGCCAGCAACAGTCAAGGTCAAATCTCGCCGGCGGCGTCCGCGCTGCTGGCTGATATTCCGATTCCGTACGTCACTTCCTCGCAGGCCGGCTGGAACAACAGTCTGCTTCAAGGGCGTCCCCTCCGGCTGGCGCCGCGGATAGGGCTGGCCTGGGCTTTGCCGGACCACAAGACGGTAATCCGTTCGGGATTTGGAATCTATACCAATCAGGCGGCGTACAGCATCATTCAAAATGCCGCGCTGAACCTGCCCTTTTATTTTGCCAAAACGGTGACGAATAGCGCCACGTTATGCGGAGGTGCTGCCTGCGGCACGGAAAACATTCTAGCCAACGCGGCGAACGGCTCGGTCAGCGCGAACAACATCAACCATAATTTCAAAATCGAGTACAACAATGTTTGGAATCTGTCTATCGAGCGGAGCCTCTCTTCGTCCACTTCAATCCAGGCGCAGTATATTGGGTCGTATACAGTCCACGCGGACAACGAGACGTACCAGAATCTCTTCCCTAATAGTGCATTGACCTGCGGGACCACTTCATGTGCGTCCCATTCCGCAGATGAGCGGTTTCCCGAGCGTCACGTGGGATGGCTGGGAAAAGTATCATGCGTTGGCGCTGACCTTCACGCAGCGTCTCTGGCGGGGGCTTACCGTCAATTCCAACTACACCTGGTCCAAAGCGCTGGACGACGCATCCAACCCCGGCGCGGACAATGCCGAGCCCAACTTCCCTCAAGATCCCGCCAATCTGGCGGCGGAAAAAGGACTGTCCGATTTCGACCACCGGCATCGTTTCGTCACCAACTTCCTCTATCAGATTCCGTTCCTGAAAAATTCCGAAGGGTGGGTCCACACCGCGTTTGGCGAGTGGCAGGTGGGGGGGATTTGGACGCTGCAAAGCGGGGCGCCCTTTACGGTGAATCTCTCGACGGACGTCGCCAACAACGGAGAACCGTTGTCCGCGCCATCGCAAAGGCCAAATTTGACTTGCAATCCAAACAGCGGTCCAAAATCAACGTTGGAATGGTTCAATACATCCTGCTTCGCGGCGCCCGCTCCATTTACTTATGGCAATGCGGGCCGTGACATTGTGACCGGGCCCGGCCTCGACGACTTCGATGCGACGGTTCAGAAGGAATTTCCTGTTCGCGAGAGTATGAGGCTGCAGTTCCGGCTGGACGTTTTTGATTTCTTCAATCACCCGAACTTTAACGCCCCTGTCGGGGCCGGCAGGACGTTCAGCACTTCCTCGAGTTTCGGCCAGATTACCAGCGCAAACGATCCGCGCGAAATGCAGTTTTCACTGCGGCTCGCGTTTTAGTAGCACAGGCTTCAGCCTGTGGGGGTTAGTGCTTGCAAGGACCAACCCCCACAGGCTGAAGCCTGTGCTACTTAATGCTACCTATGCGGCGTCGCTGCGCGTGGCTGGCCGCACGATTCGAGGAATCATCATTCGCATTCCGGGCGCCAGGATGTGAACCGAGCGCTGGAAAACAAATTCCAGGAAGCGCCTCGCGACAGATAGTTTTGAATTGATGGGATCTCGATCGCGAAAACCTTCAGCGCGGATCACTAGAAATCCCGGACCATTCTCGACTTGCAGGCGGCGGATCGCCCGGTACGACTTCGCCTGGAACGCATTCGCCAGTCGCAGAATGGCGGCCAGCCGGATGAGCGACTGCCGCACCGGCAATTCGTAAACCCTCAACTTTTCATGATCCGGATACGGCAATGCGCGCCGGTGAAACCGCGCGACGAGCGCCACAAACTCCAAGTCTCTTTTTGTCCAGCCGGGAGGCGGAGAAATTTTGCGAATCATCCGGTAGGACTCTTTGTGATAAGCCTTGGCTTTCTTGAAACGCCCGGCTTCCTGAAGCAGCGCCGCCGCTTGCAGAATGAATCGCTCCTCGATCGGAGCTTCCTTTCCGATCAGGCCGCAGTTCGCAAGGCTGTCGTACAATTGCAACGACAACCGCGCCGTCCGGCGAACGCGCGGAAAATCAGGCGTCACGAAAGAGGCCCATTCGCCGAGCCGCGCGAGCCCCGTGGAACGCAAATCCTTTTCCGCCGGCAATCCCTCGCGCCAAATTCGCAGGGGAGACGTTTTTCCCGCCATCTTCGCGCGATACTGCCGCAGCCGCGACGATCTCTCCTCTTCCACTTTCGTCCGCCACGCCGTAAAGGCGGCTTCCTCGAAGAGACTTCGGCTCCTCACGATCATTTGATCGAGAACCGTGAGGTCGTGAATTTCTCCCAGCAAATCCTGCAGGAGTTTCAGATCGGGCGCCCAACCCTGATACATCGACGGTAGAAAATTTTCGACGGCGTAGCGAAACTTCTTCAGGCCCACGCGCAGGCGGTGGTAGGCGAGGAGGCTCCGGCTGCGTTGCGCGCGGCGATTCAGGTCGCGAACGCTTTCCCAGATTTCGAGGACCAGGGATTCGCAGGCGGCGCGGTCGGACACGACATGGCGGTAATGCTTCGCGCATTCTCTTCGCCAGGCGCGCCATTGCTTCCGGTCAAATTCCCGGATGGCCGCGCGCGCATCGGCCCGGTCCTGTTCGTGCTTTTTTTTCAGCGCCCCGAGGAGCGCATCCTTCGAGGCCTCGCCCGGCGCGCCGAGCTTCTCGATCCATTCCGTGAGGACTTGCGTGTCGCGAAGCGTTCCGAGCCGTTGAAACGTGCGCCGCGCCGATTTCCGCATGTCCTTCCAGTCGCATCCCGGATCGAGGTCCACCATTGCATCGGCGATGAGGATGCAACGGCGCAAGGAGATGCGCAGGTCGTGGATGGGCTGCGCAGGCAAAGCTCCGCCTACGTTTGAATGTTCTTCAAGGACTCGGTCCGCCCAATAGGGAAGGCCGACTTTTTCTTCGGTAGCGGAATGCGTTTGCGGCAAAACAGAAACCAGTACCCTTCTGAGAGATCGCTAGGGGGAGCTATTCTAGCCGCGCGAGTCGGGAAAACGCAAATTTCGCAGGGCCCAAAAGTAGCACAGGCTTCAGCCTGTGGGTTTTAGTCCTAGCAAGAACCAACCCCCGCAGGCTGAAGCCTGCGCCACAATCCAATTCACTGAACTCATCCTAATCCGGCGCGACCGAAGTCTGTTCCTTGCGAGCCGGAATCGCGGCCGGCACCCGGCGAGGCGCTTTTGAGTAATGGTCATACACCCGCCAGCCCAAAAGAATCGCCATCACGGCGGCATATTCAAGAGGCAAATGGATGTCGGACTTTACCAGCCACAAATAATGAATGACTCCCGCAATGGCGGTCAGGTAGATCGCTCGATGCAGCACTGCCCAGCGCTTCCCGCCCAGCCGGCGAATCCATCCCGCCGTGGACGTGAGAGCCAGCGGGATCATCAAGACGAAGCCCGTGAATCCTACCGTGATGTAGCGCCTCTTCAATACGTCCGCCCAAATGCCGTGAAGATTGAAGATCTGGTCGAACGTCAGGTACACGCTGAAATGGCAGCATCCGTAAAAAAACGCGAACAATCCCAGCATACGCCGGAAACGGATCAATTGCGGCTGCCGGAGAATTTTGCGCAACGGCGTAACGGACAAAGTGATGGCCACGAACCGCAGCGTCCAATCCCCCGTGGCATGCTCGAGAAATTGCGTGGGATTCGAGCCGAGCCCGCCGGTAAACGCTTCCCAGATCAGTACGCCCAGGGGGACGAGACAGATCAGGAACACAACTACCTTCGTCCATTTGCTGGTCAGGATTGAATTCATGGCGGATATCCGCTCAGTAATTTTTCTTCAGGTCCATGCCATTGTAGAGACTCGCCACCTGATCCGAGTAGCCGTTGAACATCTGCGTAGGCGTGTTCTTGAAAAATCCCGGCAGGCGAACTTCCTTCGCCTGGCTCCAGCGCGGATGGTCCACCTTCGGATTCACATTGGAGTAGAAACCGTATTCATGGGCGTTCGTGATGTTCCAGGTTGTCGGCGGCTGATCCTTGACGAATTTAATTTTCACAATCGACTTGACGCTCTTGAATCCGTATTTCCACGGAATCACCATTCGGACGGGCGCGCCATCCTGATTCGGAAGCGTCTCGCCGTACATGCCCATGCAAAGAAGCGTCAGCGGGTGCATGGCCTCGTCCATCCTCAGCCCTTCCACGTAAGGGAGATCGATCCCCGCGCGGCCCCACAGAGGCATTTGCTTTTTATCAAAATAGCTTTCGAACGCCACATAGTGCGCGTTGGAATTGGGCTCCGCGAGCTTCACGAGCGTGCTAAACGAATAGCCGATCCACGGCACCACGATGGACCAGGCCTCCACGCACCGATGCCGGTAGATGCGCTCCTCGAGCGGCGCGAGCTTCAATATTTCATCCATCGAGTACTTGCGCGGCTTGGCGCATTCCCCTTCCACCGAGACCGTCCAGGGCGAAGTCACAAATTTCTGGGCGTTTCTGGCGGGATCCCCTTTGTCCGTGCCAAATTCGTAGTAATTGTTGTACGTCGTCACGACTTGCTCGGCAGTAACCTTCTCCGTAGTACTGTATGGACTCCCAGACATGCCCTGAAGTTTTGTGGACGCGTAGGCGCGGGCCGAAGGGTTCACCAGGTCCGCCAGGCCCTTCCCCGCCAGCGCCAACCCGCCCGCTAACCCCATTCCATAGAGGAATTTGCGACGGTTCAAGAAGATATCGCGGGGAGTAATGTCCGAATATTTTAAGTCAGGGGATCGCTTGACCAGCATGGTAAGCCTCCAGGCACTCGCTGTGCCTCAAATCCGTTCCATTATATGACTACTATACGCCGAAATGGTTGCATTGGATGAGCGATGCCGACGAAACAAATACGACATCGGGCGGCGTTCGGTTCGCTCCAGGCTAAGGCGCCTGTTCAGGCAGACGATACAAATGAAGGGGAGTTATGCGCGCGATGCGTGAAAAATCCTTGTCCAGGCTGAAGACACTCGCGTGGTGTTCCAGAGCGATCGCGGCGATCAAGGTATCAATGGTTTTCAGGCTGATGCCTTTCGACCGACCCAGCCGCGAAATCGAGGATGCCTCGCGGTAAGTAGAGAATCCGCGCGGCTCGAGCAATTCCCACATGGAAAGAAAGTGTTCCATGCGATGGACATCCCGCTTGAGACCTTGCAGGATCTCCGTCACGATGACGCCGGCTAGGGCGAAGGGTTCGGCTTCCTCAATCATGCGCCGCAATTCATCGCCTGCGCGGCCGGGAGAGGGGCTGAAAAAATCGATCCAAACGGAAGTGTCGACCAGGATCAAGCGCGATTCCGTCGCAAGCGCTTGAGATCACCCTTCCAAATCCCGCTTCCGTAATAAGGAAGAATGCCTTTGCGGCTTTCCGAGCGCACGAGCAATTCGAGCGCCTTGTCGACGATCTCTCGCTTTGTTTTGAGCCGCGTCAGTTTACGTGCCTTCCGCACCAATTCGTCATCGAGCACGATGTTTGTTCTGCCCATAAGAACAGCATACACCATTTTACAAATATTGTGTGTATGAATCGGAAGCAGAGGTTTGCGATTGTAGTGGGACAGCCAAGAGTGGCTGTCCTACTACGCGGAGAGTTCCTTGGCGAGGGACTGGCGCAATCGTTCCTGATGTTCGGCGGAGAGCTTTCCGCCCGCAGTGGTGAGATAGAACACGTCGATCGCGGTCTGGCCTTCGGTGTCGATCAGCGCGATGTCGATGTTGCATTCCTGCTGGGCGAAAACCGAACTGATCCGGTACAAGAGGCCCGGCTGGTCCTGCGTAATGATTTCAATCAGCGTGCTGTGCGCGGAACATTCGTTGTCAAATTGAATCTGGGGCGCTCCGCCAATTTTTTCGGGCTGATCTTTTTCCACTTCAAGGCGCTCGCGAAGCATGCGCTTGAGGTCGCGCTTTCCGGAGAGCACGTCGTGAACCGTGGTCTTGAAGCGCTCCCATGCCGGAAGATTCATCTCCAGCGTCCTGTAACGGTCGGTGAAAGAGAATGTGTCCACGACCGTGCCGCCGGCGTTGGAGAAGGCGCCCGCTTTTCCGATGTTCATGCCGCAGGCGGCGAGAGCCCCGGCCACTGTGGAGAACAGGCGCGGCTTGTCTTTGGTCACGACGGTCAGTTCGTACCAGTGGCGGGTGCGCTTCAGCGCCAGTTGAACGGGATCCTGGCCGAGGCGGCCCGACATCTCAAAATGCCGCAGAATTTCATCGACGGGGTGCGTGCGAAGATATCGCCTCGGCAGACCTTCGAGAAATGTTTGGAGCTTCTTCCCCGCCGCCGCGGCCAGCGAGCGGAGGTGGTTCAGGACTTCGTCGTTCGCATCGCCATGGACGCGTTCATCCACGCTGCGGTTGAAATAATTGGCCGTGCCGATGTAGAGCTGCCACAGATCTTCGGCTTTCCATGGCGTCAGCGCTTCCGGATTGACGGCCTTGATGTCCGCGTACGTAAACAGACAGAGCATCTTCAGGAGTTCCGGGCTGCCGATGCTCTCCGCAAACTGAGCCACGGTGCGCGGGTCGAAGATGTCCCGCCGAAGCCCCGCGCCCAAATCCTGATGGTGCTGAATCAGAAAGAGCACGGTTTCCCGGTCGGTTGGGGGAAGTTCCAGGCGCGCGAGGCATTTTCCGGCAATTTCCAGGCTGGCCGGAATGTGTTCCACAAGCGTGACGGCCTTGCCTGTGTCGTGCAGCAAGATCGCGAGGTTGAGCAACTCGGGCTGGTCCAGCTCGCCGAGGATACCGGCGTAGCGTTCGTCCCATTTGAACTTGGATTGCCGCAAACCGTGCAAATTTTCAATGGCCCGGAGCGTGTGTTCATCCACCGTGAAACGGTGAGAGACCTCGCGCACGGCTAGCGCATCAATCCCGTGCAACTCCGGCAGGAACAAAGTCAACAGATGGAGGGAGTGCATCGCGCGCAACGCGTCCGCGGCATGCAATTCCGGCAGAATATCTTCCAAAAAACGCCAAAAAACGCCGCCACCCGGAAGGCCGGAGGCCAACCGCGGCCTCGCCTGTTCCAATTGATGTTCGGCGGCCGGACTGAGTTTGAACCCGCGCCGGGAAATCAGAAGAAAGGTGCGGAAGAAAAGGTCCGGATCGGATAAGTTTTCCGGCTTTTGAAAAAAAATCAACCCGTCCACGACGGAAAAATCCTTGTCGGAAAAACCGGTTCGCCAGGTTTCCAGTTGCCTGTAAAAGAGAGACTGGGCCGCGGGCATCTCCTCGAGCAGTTGTCCGGAAATATGGTCGACGGCATGCGCATGGCCGAAATAGATGCGCATCCAATCGGCGGCATTCCGGATATCGGCATTTTGCGTGCCAATCTTCTGTGCCGCTGCATCGTCCTGCGCATCCCAGGTCAGCAGATTGTGGTCGCGTTTATACCGGAAATGGAGGAAGCAACCCACGGACGCGAAGAAAGCAAGCGCGGAGTCCATCGCAGGTTTCATAGCGGGTGAAAAAAATGTCTCGGGGCCCGGCCAGCCGTCCTGATTTTCCATGGCGGACATGGCGGCAAGCCAGCGCGCCGTGACGTAGTCCTGAAAACCGCCCGGACCGTCCTTCACATTCGGCTCGAGATGAAAAACCGTGTTCGCAAACTTGCGGTGGCTGTTGCGCGTTAATTCCGCCAGACGCTCGACCAGGACGTGGGATTCACGGACCATGATTTCGGGAATCATCCGGTTCCGAAGGTTCGAGAACAGTTCCCGGTCGCCCTCGAGAAACCGGCAGTCCAGCAGGGAAAGAATCGCCTCCGCGTGATCGGGATTAAATTCGGTGAATTCCGAAACAATTCCCGCCGTCGCGTTGCATTTCAATCCAATCTCGTTCATCCCTTGCGAGAGCCGTTGGATTGCGTCCTTGAATTTTTCCGCCGCTTCTCCCGTTGCCGCCAGGAAAATGAGATCGACGTCCGAATAGGGAAAGAGCGTTTGCCTGCCAAGATCGCCAATGGCGGCGAACACAATCTGGGAGGTTCCAAAACCCGGGGAATCGACGAATTGCGCCCATAGACGGCGCGCCAGGGAATCCACCAGCGCCGATCTCTCGCGCAAATATCTCAGGCCGTCACTTGAAGTGGAAAAATCGTGCTGGAGCCGCGCGGATTCAGCCTCGTACTGCTCCCGCAATTCACTGCTGAGTGGGGACCGTGTGGGCATGCCGGCTTTTCTGTTCTCTTGCCAAGAATCGCGCCCGCTAGAATGGCACGACCCAGGACGAAAAACCAGTAGCTACATGGAAGTCTCCCAGTCGTATCCTTCTTCTCCGTGCTGCGAGAGGTCGAGCCCCTGAGTTTCTTGCTCCGGCGAAACACGGAGGCCAATGAGCTTATCGACCACGAAAAGGATCGCAAGAGTCCCGACGATTCCCAGCGCCCAGGCGATCGCCACGCCAACCAGCTGATTCACGAGTTGGTGCGCATTTCCCTCGATAAGGCCTAAGGCCAGGACATTTCCATTCGAGTCTTTGAATATGGGATTGACAACGCTGACGGCAAAAACGCCAGTGAGGATCGCGCCGATCGTTCCCCCCGCCCCATGAACTCCGAACGCGTCCAGAGAATCATCATACCCATAGCGAGCCTTCACGCGAGCAACCATGAGGTAGCACAGGATGCCCGCAATGAATCCTATCACCATGGCGGGCATTGGCTTCACGAAGCCGGCTGCCGGAGTAATCGCTACGAGGCCAGCCACGGCACCGGAGATGGCTCCCAAAGCGCTCGGCTTTCCGCTGCTCTTCCACTCGGCAATGGACCAGCCCGCTGCGGCCGTCGCGGCGGCGAAATGCGTTGCCACAAAAGCGCTCGATGCCAGGCTGCCGGCGGAGAGCGCGCTGCCCGCATTGAAACCGAACCAGCCCACCCAAAGCAGGCAGGCCCCAATGAAGCTCAAGACCACACTGTGCGGCGGAACGGATTCGCTGGGGTAGCCCAGGCGTTTCCCAAGGTAAAGCGCGCAGACCAGCGCGGAAACTCCGGAAGTCACATGCACAACGGTCCCACCCGCGAAATCCAGAGTGGGAAATACGCCACCGAGAGAAGCATTCAGTAAGCCGCCCTTGCCCCAGACCATGTGCGCCATCGGGCTGTAAACAACGACCGACCAGAGAGCCATGAACGCCAACATGGCCTTGAACTTCATTCGTTCTGCAAAGGCTCCGGTGATCAGCGCGGGTGTGATCACGGCAAACATCAGCTGATAAATCATGAACGTCAGGTGCGGGATCGTGGGCGCGTAACTAGCGTTTGGCTCTGCACCCACGCCGCGCAGAAACGAATACTCGAATCCGCCGATGAAGCTGTTGCCCGATCCGAACGCGAGGCTGTATCCAAAAAGGCCCCACATAATGGTGATGAGGGACATCATGGCGAAGCTCTGCAGCATCGTTCCGAGCACGTTTTTCTTCCGCACCAGCCCGCCATAAAACAGCGCCAGACCTGGACCGGTCATCAACAGGACGAGGGCGGCGCTCACGAGCATCCAGGCGTTGTCCGCCGAACCTTTCACTTCTGCAAATTTACGCTCTAACTCGGCAATGCGTTCCGCGTCGGTGTAAATATGGGGCGCGACTAAAAATGCCGAGGAGCTTCCCAGGCCGTGCGGGCTCGCACAAGCGACGAAAGGCGAAATTAAAAAAATCAAGGCGATGCAAGGCACAAACACATTTTTAGGAGTTTTCATAGGATTGATTTGGGAACAATAACAAATCTAACGGCCGAACGCCACTCCACAAGTGATTCTTTATAATACGTTTACAGGAGTTTTATGATTTCGCAGCCAATGACACACGGGGCGGAGTTCGCATCAAAACCGGCATCCGTTACCTCTCGTCCACTTACTCTCTGGAGGCCTGCTCATCGGATTTCTGATGGGACAGATAGATTCTTTCGTACACTGGATGGAGAGCGCTCTTGTTACAGTGAGACTATGGCCTCAGTGCCTTCCAAGATGCCTTTACAGGGGCTATTCGGGGATTATCAGGTCGGGCCGTTCTACGACGAGATGTTTTCGGCGCCTGACGTGCCTCGGCCGCACTACGCCAAAATTTTCGAGAAGCTTGGCGCAATGATCCCGGCGCAGTTTGAAGAGCGCCGCCAGCACGCCGACCTTTCCTTTCTTCTTCAGGGAATTACGTTCACGGTGTACAGCGATGGACGCGGAACCGAGCGGCTGTTTCCCTTCGATCTGATTCCGCGCATCATTCCGAATTCCGAATGGCAGCGCATCGATCGCGGCCTCGCGCAACGCGTGGTCGCGCTGAATTTATTTTTGCAGGATGTGTACGGCAAGCAGCGCATTTTTGCCGACCGCCAGATTCCCCGTTCGCTCGTCTATTCCTGCAAACATTTCCTGCGCGAAGTGATCGGGATCGAAGTGCCGCGAGGGATTCACACGCACATCTGCGGCATCGATCTGGTGCGCGATTCCAAGACCGGCGAATTCTGCGTCCTCGAAGATAACGTGCGCACGCCCAGCGGAATTTCGTACGTGCTGGAAAATCGCCTGGTCATGATGCGCACTTTCCCCGACGCGTTTCATGAGTACGAGGTTCTCCCCGTCAACCACTATCCCGCGGAGCTGGCTCGGATCCTGCGCAGTCTTTCGCCGCGCGGAGGCAACGACGCTCAAATCGCTCTGCTGACCCCCGGCATTTACAACAGCGCCTATTTTGAACACAGCTTTCTTGCGCAACAGATGGGCATTGAACTGGTGGAAGGCCGCGACTTGATCGTGGATGGCGGCATCGTGTACATGAAGACCATTCACGGCCTGAAGCGCGTCGACGTGATTTACCGGCGCGTGGATGACGAGTTTCTGGACTCGCTCACCTTCCGCCCGGATTCCGTGTTGGGCGTCCCCGGCTTGATGGGCGCCTACCGCGCGGGAAATGTGGCGCTCGCAAACGCCGTGGGCAATGGCGTCGCCGACGACAAGGCCATCTACGCCTACGTGCCTACTTTCATCCGGTATTACCTCGGCGAAGACCCAATTCTGAGGAGCGTGGAGACGTATCAGTGTTCCAAAAAAGAAGACCTCGCGTACGTTCTCGAGCACCTGCCGGAACTCGTTGTGAAGGCGGTGGGCGAATCTGGCGGTTACGGGATGCTGATGGGTCCGGCCGCGGATCGCGAGAGAATTGAGGATTTCAAACAGCGCATCAAGGCGGATCCGCGAAACTACATTGCGCAACCGGTTCTTCCCCTCTCTCGCGTGCCGTCCTACGATCCGGCGCACGGCACAATTGCCGGCCGCCACGTGGATCTTCGCCCGTACTGCCTCTACGACGGCGAGAAAGTCACGATCGTGCCGGGAGGGCTGACTCGCGTGGCGCTGCAAGAGGGTTCGTTGGTCGTGAATTCATCCCAGGGCGGCGGAAGTAAGGACACCTGGGTCCTGTTCGGAGAGGACTGAGATGCTGTCGCGTATTGCGGAGTCCCTGTTCTGGCTGGCTCGCTACATCGAGCGCGCGGAGTACACCGCCCGGATTCTCGACGTGAATTTCCACACCGTGCTCGAGCAATCCAAGGACAAGTACCGCTTGCACTGGGATCCGCTGATCGTCATGGCCGGGGAGGAGGAGCGCTTCCGGTCTTTGTATGGGGAGGCCGACGCGCGCGCGGTCTTCGAATTTCTCGCATTTCGCCAGGATAATCCCAGCTCGATCGTGCAGTGCATCACCAAGGCCCGCGAAAATGCGCGAACCATCCGCGATTATATTTCACGCGAAATGTGGGAGGACCTCAACAGCCTCTACTTCACCGTGAATCGCTTCCAGCCCGATGAAGAGATGGCGGCGGGGCCGCACCGCTTTTGCGATGCCATCCGTTTCGGCAGCCACCGGTTTCACGGCGTGACCGACGCGACCCTTCCGCACGACGAAGGCTGGGAATTTCTGCGCATCGGATGGTTCATCGAGCGCGCGGAAATGACGGCGCGGCTCGTCGACGTGCAGTATCACATCCTGTATGACGCGCCGGCGGAAATCGGCGGCGGCGACAACCATCAATGGATGGCCGTGCTCAAGTCCGTGGGAGCCTACGAGGCTTACCACCGGAAATATCATTCCTCGATCGAGCCGGAAAAAGTCGCGGAAATGCTGATCATGCACCCGCTTCATCCGCGCTCCATCCGCTTCAGCATGACCGAAGTGCAGGCCGGCCTGCGCGCCATCAGCGGCACGGGAGCAGGTTCCTATGCGAATGAGGCCGAGCGGCTGACGGGCAAGGTTCTTGAAAGATTGCGCTACGACCGGATCACGGAAATATTTCATCTGGGCCTGCATTCCTATTTGAACGACATGCTCGATATGTGCGGCGCAATTGGCGAGGACATTGCCCGAAACTACTTCTACTACGCGGTGGTCGCATGAACCGATATCATCTTGTGCACGCCACGGAATTTCGATATGACGGCCCCGTTTCGGAAAGCTACAACGAGGTCCGACTGCGGCCCATCCACGACGAAACGCAGAGCTGCCTGTCGTTCCGGCTCCTCACCGATCCGGTTTCGCGCGGCACTTCCTATCGCGATTCGTTCGGGAATTGGGTCCATCAATTCAACATTCTCCCCGAACACCACCACCTTAAGATTGAAGCGGAGTCGGTTGTCCTGGCGCACGATATTCCTGCGCTGCCATCGGGCGGAATGAAACTCTCCGAACTGGAAGATCACCGCTTGGAGTTGGAAGAAGAATTTCTCGATTTCATTATTCCGACGGGATACGTCCCTCATGTGCCGCAGCTCGACGAACTCATCGAAGCGGCCACCCGTAAGAGCGATGGGACCGTTTCGGGATTCGTCAAAGAGGCGTCCTTCCTGATTCACGAAAAATTCAAGTACGTCAAAGGAGCGACGCACGTCAACTCGTCGATTCAGGACTCTCTTGCCGTCTGGGCGGGAGTCTGCCAGGACTTCGCACACTTGCTTCTAGGTGTAGCTCGCAAGCGGGGATTGCCCGCGCGATATGTCTCCGGATACCTGGTCCCGCAAAACGCGGCGTCGCCCGACGCTAAACTGCAGGAAGTCATCGGGGGATCGGCGTCGCACGCGTGGGCGGAAGTTTACTTGCCGAATTCAGGCTGGATTGGTTTTGACCCGACGCTGGGGAAGCCGCTGGGGCTGCAGCATGTTCGCATTGCGTATGGACGCGACTATGGCGATGTGGCTCCCGTTCGCGGCGTGTATAAGGGCCACGCGGGGCAGAGGCTTTCCGTCGATGTGAGTGTGAGACCGGCGATCGACGATGATGGGCGTGAACAACTGAGTGAAAATAAGCTCGCGGCTCCCGAGTCTCCCATAATTGTGGAGCGGGTGCAGCAACCTGCCCAACAGCAACAGTAGGTTGCTGATTCAGTCTTATCGTTCCGCGAGCGCTGGTTGCGGGGAGCGGCTTCAGACCTTACATTACTCTTTTTTTCTTGGTCTTCACACCGGAACGCTTCGCGAGATGCCGCCCCGACCCATTATGGTTTGTGCTGACCATGGCCATGATGCGCTTCAATTCCCGCTCCAGAGATCCTTCGATCACGGCGGATTGGCGTTCTCCGCGTGCTACACGGCTCACGTAGGAGGGATCCACCTTCAGTTGCCGAGCGACGCGGCCATAGAGGCCTCGGATCAGCGATGCCAAATTTGTGGGGGCTGCTTTGTGTATGCTTTTTACGCGGGCCATGAGGCTCCTTGAAACTTGCGATTGAAGGTCAGGCCGAAGTTCCACCCGGTTTAACAGATATGTTAACCCACTTGGAGTACGTATGCAACCATTGCATGCAATGAGCACGGTCTCGCCGGAGCGGCACCAACCGTGACTCTCTCCCGGCGCGCCATTTGCGCAACCGCTTAAGGAATCAAAAGCAATTTCCCCGTCGTCTTTCTTCCTTCCAAGTCCCGATGAGCCTGTTGCGCGTCCCGCAGGGGATATAGATGCTCGATGCGCAGCTTCAATTTGCCCGACGCGATCATGTTCAACACATCGGAGGCGCGCTGCTGAAGTTCTTCGTGGCTCGCAATGTGATGAACCAGCGTGGGACGCGTGATGAACAAAGACCCTTTCTGCGCGAGCTTGTTCAAGTCAAACAGCGGCACAGGCCCGCTGGAAGCCCCGAAGAGCGCGAGATAGCCGCGGGGACGAAGGACGTTAAGGTCCTGATCGAAGGTGGTCTTGCCGACGCCGTCGTAAATGACGTGAACTCCCTTGCCGTCGGTGAGGCGCTTGGTCTCCACCTCAAAATCCTGCCTGGTGTAAAAAATCACGTCATCCGCGCCGGCTTCGCGCGCCAGCTTGGCTTTTTCCTCGGTGCTCACCGTGGCGATCACGCGCGCCCCGAGATTTTTTGACATCTGCACGAGAAGCAGCCCGACGCCGCCCGCGGCCGCATGAATCAGCGCGATGTCTCCCTTTTTCAGCGGGTACGTGCTATGGGTCAGATAGTGCGCGGTCATGCCCTGCAACATCGCCGCGGCCGCTTGATGGTCCGTGATGGCCGCCGGGACGCGGACGAGCCGGTCCGCCGGCACCGCTTCATATTCCGCATACGCGCCCGTAATCCCCGTATAGGCGACGCGCTCTCCCGCCTTGAAATCTTTCACGTCGCTGCCCACTTCGCTGACCACGCCGCTGGCTTCCTGGCCAAGAATGAATGGCGGAGTCACGGGATAGCGGCCCTCGCGGAAATACACGTCGATGAAATTGACCCCCGCCGCGGCGATCTTTACGATCGCTTCGTTGGGCTTTGGCTTCGGAGTGGGAATGTCCAGAAAAGCGAGGACTTCCACTCCTCCCGTTTTCGGGACTTGAATCGCTTTCATCTAGGCTCCTCTTGGGGTTGTGCTCGTTACGTTCCGCCACGATATTAGAGGCGGCATCATATTCCATCCGGCCTGTGGAAAAATTGTGGAACGTTTTATTTTTCTGTGGAAAATCGGGTCATCATAAGTGACGAGCGTTGGCAACTGGCGACTAGTGAATCCAGACCCTCCAAATGGCGAGTTTTCCAATCCGATCGAGGCACTGATGGATTGCGAAAATCATCGATAATGTCTCTGGAGTTCTGAATTGTACCGTTTACCCAGGGCGGTGGCATTTTGAGCGAGCCACGTGGTAAATCGCGTCTGACCGGCCGCCGGATCCGTCGAAACAAGCAGATCCGCCATCAGTCCTTCGATTTCCTCATGCGTGAGGATAACATCGCCGACGATGGGCCCGACGCAGCGAAGCATCTGGAGTGCGGCGCGCGGGCTCACGTGAAGGAACCTGGGCTTCCTGCCAACTGCAAGGGCGATTCGGCGGACGAGATCATCGAATGTAAAAATCTCGGGACCGACGGCGTCAAGCACCAGACTGCTTTCTTGGCGGGCGGAGCTTGTCGCGAGCTCCGCGAGGTCACCCACAAACATGGGCTGGAGCCGATATTGTCCAGACCCGGGAATTGCGAATAGTGGGAACCGGCGTGCGAACCACGCAATATTGTTGATGAGAATATCTTCGGTGCCGAAAATGACCGTAGGTCGGAGGATGGCGTAAGACAAGTCTGAATCCACGATTGCTTTTTCGACCATCGCTTTGCCCGAATAGTACGGAAGGTGAGAATCGAGCGAAGGATTGGCGATGCTGAGATGCACGATCTTGCGGACCCCGGCTTCACTGGCGGCTTCGATCAGTACGCGCGAATTTGCGACGGCCTCGTCGAATGTCGCGCGGCCATGATTGAATCGCACCCAATACGTGTTGTAGAGAACCGAAGCGCCTCGCAGCGATCGAACCAAACCGGCGCGATCGCTAAAATCCATGGGAGCGGTTTCAACTTGATTCCCGAAGGAGTTCGCGCGTTTCGGATGACCGGTGATGGTCCGCACTCGCCTCCCGGAGTTCAAGAGGCGCCGCGTGATGTATTTGCCGGTGTAGCCGAACGCTCCCGTGACAACGTCGAGTTCAAGCGCATCACTCATGGCCACGCGAACTCCTTCCGGGAAACGCTTTACCGAGCGTTATTTCCTTTCGCAATACGATTCGAATCCGCTCGGGAAATGAACGTGCTGAGGACGAATCCCATCACAACGACGGAGACTACGAAACCGATGGTTGCTGATTCCATCTGGCCGCTTATTGCGAAAATTGCGGCTTGCTTCGAGTTGGCGTCGGGTTGGTGATCAAGAGCGAGGACGAGCGGAATAAGAAACAACGTGACGTTGGAAAAAACTGTCCAGAATCGTGCGCGATTTGGCGTCCCGCACAGATCCGTCAGGACGATTTGCAGAGGATTTCTCAGATACAGAATGGCGACAAGCATAACAGCCATCGTTGCGGCTAATCCTACAAGAAAAACCGTTACTGCATTCATTGGTGTTCTCCTTTCGAGGGATCAAGAACTTGATCTGGAATCCCCTTCTCTGATGTGGAACAAAATCCAGACGAACACGTCCGGTGATCGGCAAACCAGCCGTAACACGCGTCGAGAATGCGCGGGGCGCCGGGCAGCTTCGCCGCGGCATAGAGTGGCCAGGCCCACCAGATTTGCCGGGCGAGATACACGATGGCTTCCGCGCCGCCGTAAATTTTTCCGTCGGCGGTGGCGACGCGCATTTCGCGGAGCAAATCCTCAGGCGGCAAGGCAAGAAGAGCTTGCACGCGCGGGTCCTGCAATGCGGCGAGGCCGAAGCCGCGCTTTTCGAGGACACGGCGGAAGCGGCGGGCCAGCGAAGTGCAGACAGAGCAATCGCGGTCGAAGAAAACCCAGCCGCGGGCGGCGTGCCTTCCTTTTGTATCAGTCATTTCTGAACTGAGCGAAATCATGAGCCACCAAAAAAAGGCGGTCGCCCGCCTTTTCCTTTTCAGCCGCGCAGCAGCTTGCGAAGCCCGCCGCGGAGCTTGACCATTCCCTTCAGGGCGCTCGGCGAAAGGCTGCGGAATTCCTCGAACAGCGCGCTGAGCAGGACGATAAATTCCAGCAACTCTTCCATGTGCTCGCGCGCGTAGGCGTCCGTCGAGCCCGACTTCTTGGATTCCGCCACGCACTCCCGCACCACGGCGATCGTGGGATCGAATTCACGGCGTTTGCGCTCCTCCAGGATCACGCGGAACATTTCCCAGAGGTCTTTCATGGACTCAAAATGCTGGCGCCGGTCGCCGAACACGGAAACGCCGCGCACGATGCGCCAGCCCTGCAATTCGCGCAGGCTGGTGCTCACGTTGGACCGCGCGACGGAAAGGGTCTGGGCGATTTCCTCCGCCGCGATGGGCCGGTCGGAAAGGAACAGCAGGGCGTGGACCTGGGCGACGGTGCGGTTGATGCCCCAGCGCGTGCCCATTTCGCCCCAGTGGAGGATGAACTTCTGGGCGGCGGGGGAGAGCGATTTGGAAGTATCAGTCATTTCAGTCTGTACTGAAATTACAGTATTGAAGGCCGTTTGTCAAGGACTTTTTTCCTGGCAGGGATGGGCTGCAGCTTTTCCTGGGAACGCCATTCTCCTGAATGGCGCAGGCCGAAACGCCAATCGGGAGATTGGCATTCCCGGGTTTCATCACACCCAATTACGAACTGGATTTCCGGCGATCTCGAATTTCAATGAGGTGTTGGCGCAGCGCGCCGATAATCTCCTCCCTGCGGCCGTTGACGATATTCTTTTGAAGCTCCTCGAGGGCGATATGCACGACGTCGTGGTGATGGAGTTCCTCGGGCGCGACTTCGTTGCTGAGTTCGAGCCAGATGCCGTGGAGCAGATCGATTTCCTTGGATGTGAGCCGCGGGGCGTGAGGACCAAGATAGAAAACTTTTTCCTGGCCGTCCGGCGAATAAATTTCGAGAGTTAAATTGGGTCTCGGCTCAGGCAATGCTTCCCATGCCAGGCCTGCGATGCGAGCCTCGTCCTCGATATTCCTCCAGGATGACAAACCCAGTGCGATCGTGGACGACTGAAGGTTTTGAGCCGCGCGCAGGATCCCTTCCCACTTTTCCGTCGCGGGCGCGACAGCCAGATGAATCGACTTGCCCCTTTTCTCCGCCAAAGACAGAGCGCGCGTAAACAATTCCTGCTCATTTATGCCGAATAAATCTTCCTGTGCGAGTTCACTGCCACCCGACCCTGCGCGGCTAAGAACGCGAAGGTGAAGGACCACAACATCTTGCTGGCGAGGATTGATCCGGTCCAGCACCGCGCCCAGGTTGTATAGCGCGTTGGAGTTTCGGATCATCACCAGCTCGTTCCCGGGACGCACGCCAAGAGCGGCGGGAGTCAATTCCCCGTCCGACTCCAGGTTAAACATGTCGAGTTCCTGATGCTTGGCGCCATGCTTGAGAGTAATTTTCTCGGAGATTTCAAACACGGTGAAGAAGACCAGCGTGAATGCCACGCCCGCAATCGTTGCCACTTGCTTGGTAAAAAGATTCATGATGCTCAGGGCAAAGAGCGTCACCGTAATCAAACCCAGGCCTACGGGAATCTCGACATTGCCCACCGTGAAATTCAGCGGGACACGAAAATCCCGCTTCCCTGGCTGCTTATATCGAAGCACCAGCACCGCCAGCCCTTTCATCGAGAAGCTCCACATCACGCCAAACGCGTAGGCTTCGCCGAGGATGAAGATGTCTCCCCGGCTCAGGAGGATGGTGAGAAGTTGCAGGCCTACGACGAGGTTGAGCATCCGGTAGGAAGTTCCAAACCGGGGATGCGGGTGGCGAAACCAATGCGGGAGGATGCCATCCTCGGAGACACGGTTCAGGACGCCGTTCGAGCCCACGATTGCGGTATTGACCGCTCCGGCCAGCATCAGCACGCCGACGAGCACCACAAACCCCTCAAAGGCCAGCTTCAGATTAAATGGGCCAACAAAATTCAGCGCCAGGCCGCTAATGAGGTTCCCGAAATACTGGGGCCGGACCGCATCCGGAATAATCATGGAGGCGAAAAAGGAAACGCCTGCCGTGAAAATCAGACTGTAGACGAATATGACGAGCCCTGCCTTTTCCAGGTTGGGCAGCTTGGGATGCTCGACTTCCCGGTAGACTTGGGCCAGCGTTTCCTCGCCGCTCATGGCGAGAACGGAGTGCCCGAGTCCGATGAGGATTCCGATCAGCGCGACCGTATGCGGCAAGCTGCTGAAGCGCAGCCAGCCCAGGGCTTCCGGCGCAAACGTCAGATTGGTATGCGTCGGCAATGGCGGGAGATGAGCGCCCCGCACCCAAACGGTCAGAATGCACCAGGCAACCATGATGACCACCATCACGGTGGTCACGTACATGATCCGCAGCGCTTTCCCGCTGGACTCCGGAATCCCCTTGATATTCTCCCACCAAAAATAAACTGTGACGGCGATCGCAAAGACTGCCGAGGTGGAATTGAGAGGAAGAACCAGATTGAAATGCACGCGAACGAACAGCTCGTTCAAAAATCCTGTCAGATATTGCCCCGCGGAAACGCCGCTGATGGGTCCGGTCAAGATATAGTCGAACATCAACGCGGAAACGGAAAATTTCGCGAGCGTGCTGCCCATGGCCTCTTTGACGACGCGGTATACACCGCCCCGCACGAACATGCTGCAGCTCTCGATGTACATGGAGCGTACGGCGTATGCGAACAGCATGATGGCCAGAATGAACCAGGGAGCAGCCTTGCCGATGGCTTGCTCGGCAATCGCGCCCGCGTAGAAGGCAGACGAGCCGAGGTCATTGAGTACGATGGCGGCCGCCCGCCAGAAGGAAATGAAGGAAAGCATGGCGGTCGTCGCAACCACGACTCTGGGAAGAGCGGATTTCTGAGCCGCATCGGACGGCTGGGGAATTTGGTTTGTCGACATGTCTATTTAGACTGGTAACCTCTGCAACGCCGCGAGCGCCGCGGGTACTTTCTCCTTATGTTGTTACGAACAGAACGCCCGGGCCTCGAGATTGAAAAAAAGAGGCAATTCGGGGGCTGAGCCCGAAAACGCGGACAGTCTCAAGCCTATCCGCACTTTCCGCTATCCACACTGATCGGCCCCTGGGGAAGCTTTCAACAGGATTCATGACGTAAATAAATACATTATTTTTCATAAGGAACTCATAAAGACGGTCAATATTTCTGCGTCGAATTTCCAAGACCAACCCTTAATGACATGCAACTAATTGGTATTGAAAGAGTTGTTTGAAAGATGGGCCAGGCTTGAAATCATCCGACCCAGCCGATGGCGATGCCCTTGGCAAGCTGGATACAGAAGAATTCGCCTGTATTTACTGGAGTTAGAAAAAAAGCTATATATCTTTAGGATTCGTAAATTCCAGTGGGACAGGTCTTGCGAATCGGCACTCGCCGGTCTTTGGGACGCGGCTTAGGGAGCCGTGGATTTGATGATCATCATGCGCGCGACTCTCTTGCTCGTCTTCGTCACAGTCTTGGGTTACACCATGCTGCGCTTTTGGCGCCGGAGGAATGCTCAGGATCCGACGGACCGGAGCGCGGGTTTCCGCCCCAGCATCGGCTTCACCCGACTCGACGGGATGGCGTCCCTCTCGCTCCTGCTTGCAAACGGATCCAAAAGGAACGTGTGGGCGGAAGAAATTGAGATTTTTCTCAGCAGGTTGAGTGCGGAAGAACAGACCGCCCAGCCATCTTTTCATGAGATTCAAAGAATTCGTCAGATGATCATACCTGGGGATACGTCGCCGATTAGTTTATCTGAAGCGATCTACAAAGCAGCCGGAGATCCTCAACGCAAGTATTCTTGTGTGCTGTCATCGATCCTGCGCTATCGCATCGGGGAAGAGCGGTTTGAGAAGAAAATGGAAAACTATAGGCTACAGATGCTCGGACTCACGGCCTCCGGCATTCAACGGGAGCGCAAGCCCGTTCCACCCTTTCAGCCTCTAAATAAATCCCAGGATGTTCCCGCAGTTGTGGCAGAGCTGAAATAAAATCAAGACGCGGGAACCTTTCCCGGCTGGCCGATCAAAGTTGCCGGATCGGCGCCCTTCTTGGGACGAAATTTTTGCGTTCGCCCGCCAAATGTTTCGGCCGCGTACACGTTTCCCGCCGAATCGACGGCAAACTGGTGGACTCCCCAGAACTGGCCTGGAAACGAGCCGTACGTTCCCCAGGAATAAAGCAGCTTGCCGTTCAAATCGTATTTCAGGAATTTGTTGTTGACGCCGTCGGAAACCCACAAGTACTGGTCGGCGGTCATCATGATGTCGTAGGGGGAACGGATATTGTCCCACTCGTCGATGTACTTTCCGTTTTCATCGAAAATCTGGATGCGGCTGTTGGATCGGTCCGCAACGTACAGCCGGCGTTTCGCGTCGATGGCGATGGAATGCGGCAGGTTGAACTGGCCCGGCGCTGATCCTTTCACTCCCCAAGTCATTAGATATTTTCCGTTCTTGTCAAATTTCACGACTCGCGTATTCACGTATCCGTCGGTGATAAAAAACGTGCCGTCGGGAAGCCATGCGATGTCCGTGGGGCGCGCGAAATGTTTGTCGTCCGAGCCCCGAACGCCATGCTCGCCCAGCGTCAAAACGAGTTGCTTGCCGTCGTGCGTGAATTCAAAAATCTGATCCACCTCGTCGTCGACGATCCACACATGCTTTTCCGGATCATACGGGCTGATCCGCACCTTGTGCGGCCCGCGCCCGCCGGCAAACAAATGATCCCACTGCGTCCAGTCCTCGATCAGCGTGCCGTCCGCATCGACAATCAAAATGCAGTGCTCCAGCCGCGGCTTGCCCTGGGTCGCCGGAACGCCGAACGCGCCGTATCCGCCCGTGTACCCCTCGGGCGCCTTTTCAGGGACCGGCAACTCGCCTCGCTGAAGCAGGATGATGCGATTGGGATTCTCCGCGAAGACGCCGCCTTGCGATCCCCAGGTCCATCCCGGGTGGCCCAGGGGTTTTGGCCAGCCCGTCACGACGTCATAGGGGCCGGTTTCATTCTCGCCGCCCTTTTCCTGCGCCCATGCGGCGGTCTGCCACATGGCCGTGGCCATCCACAGTGCACTGAATGCTATGCCTGCACGTATCCAGACTTTCATTTCATCCTCCAATAAGGCGGGCGCTCCGCCGCGGCGGACCCGCACCCGCGCGAAGAATCGCCGCAAAAAATGCGAATAGCCCGCATCCAGGGCCAATCATTGCTGTCACGCTTTTACATTGGCATCTCATTCATGTCCACACATAAATTGCCGCGAGCCGGTTCGATTCCCGAAAATAGCGGAAGCAGTTGCTGGGGTTGGAATCCGGGTACGCCAATCTCCAGATTGGCCGTTTGCGTCACGCCATTCCGGAGAATCGCGTTGCTGGGGGATCGCCGATGTCAGGCAGCGGCATGCACCACGCGAAGCCGCTGCCTGGTCGCGCGAATGTAAGCGTTTACGAAGTCGCGAAAATCCGGATACTTTTCGGGGGCTATGCGGCTTTGTGCGAAAGACACCGTCTGCGTCGCGACCAGAACATTTCCGCTCATCGAATATTCGATCGTTACTTCGCCAAACTCCGACTGAATCGAAGTCTTCTCCGGCAGGCGCTCGATCCGCATTCCCACCGGCAATTCCAGGCGATAATCGCATTTCACATGGTACGGAGTGCCAACATCCAAGGGAAGCTGGCGAGGCCTGGGAGGAACTTCGGGAACGGCGATCCCGCTGAGAATCAAGGGCTGAAAGAACCAACTATCGCCCGTGGACGCCGTCGCAAAATTCCCGGCAAACGAAAACTTCTCGGTGATCTGCTTGCGATTATCCTCCGTGCCCGAGATGGACGCCTGGCGGAACGAAGCCTGACTCACATAACGAGTCACTCTTTCTTCAAATGCCTTCACGATTTCGGATTGCGACCGCCCTCGGTAGAACATTTGGCGTCTGGCATTGGAAGCGCCGAAGTATTTGGCAGCGACCTCCGCGGCCCCGGTTCCGTCGGACTGCAGGTGGACGTTCACAGCGTATTCGGATCCATTCAGTTCCGCCGGGGCTAGCGGAATACGTTGAAGATCGCCGCGCTCCGGATAAGCGATCAGAGCGAAGACGCCTTGATCCATTCCCGGGAGCTGTCCCAGCGGATCCGTCTCCGAAGTTGGATCCATCCAGAGGATTTGGTTTCGCGAATCGTACGCGGGAAATTTTTCAACCGCGGAACGCAAATTGGCGGGAACAGGCAACGCCACGATCATGTGATCGAACGTTGCCAGTGTGGGAGCCGCAGGGTCCGCTTCCACGTCTCCGCGCGTTCCAACCAGCGCGGGATAGCCGCGCATTCCAACTTTATCCAGCATGGAAATCAGCAGGGTCGCCTTGTCCTTGCAGTCTCCATATTTGTTCTTGTACACATCGGCGGGAAGATGCGGCTGGTAGCCGCCAACGCCGATCTCAATCGCCACGTAGCGAATCTGGCGCGACACGTAAGTGTACAGAGCGTCGATCTTGGACAAGGCATCGGATTCACCCGTGGAAAGTTTCTCCACTTGCGCCGCGATTTCCGTTTCCGGTTTTTCGCCGTTGTCAAAGAGCGTGTGGTAGAAATGTCCCGCCTCTTCCCAGGATTGCAGCGCCGACGGTCCTTTCGGATCGTAATTGACGAAGACTTCGGCAGCGAGCGAAGAGAAGGGCGGCGCATCGGATTCTTCGGGAATGGCGGGGCGATTTTCAGTTCGGAAAGCAGCCCCGTTGGACGATTGGCTGACGACTCCCACCCGGTCCGGATGATTCACAAACCAGCGCAGCGAGCCGGAAGGCACGGAAACGTGCAATTCGCTGACTCGGACCGGAATCTCGTCCTCCATCTGGAACCTGCGTCCGCTGATCGGGATGCGCCCTTGACTCATAACTTCATACCCGACAAGCGATCCGTCTTCCGCACCGGGTATCTTGATCATCTTCACGCGGTCATCGGAAAAGACTTCAAAATCCGCGAAATCGGCCGCGGTGATCAGATCCTTCTTCCCCGATTGCATGACATGCCCGGAGGGAGAAATGGTCCAGGTTTGGATCGATGTAACTTTGGTATCGTTATTTTCGGATCCGACGGCGTTGAGATACGGTTCGGCGGATCGCCGGTTCAGCACTCGCAGGGCCATGCGTTCCGTCAGGACAAACCTTCCCGTGGCGTCGACGTTGAAGTCCGTCCACTTCCCCACGATGACCGCGGCGCTGCCGTCGCCGAAATGGCTCAAGTCCACCCGGCCTGCCGCGGACAGCCAGTCCGGCACGGAATCGGCCCGCCCGATCGAAGGGCCTCCGAGACACAGCAGCAGCGCGCCCAGCAAGAGTCCCGCAAAAACGGCGAGGCTACTGCTCGCGGAGAACGATGACTTCCTGATCGTCTTTGGCAATCTCATCGAAGAATTTTTTCGCGTCCAAATACTCGAGATTAGTCGTCAACATCACTTTTTTCAAATAAAACGTTCGCGTACAGGTCACTGTGGCGTCATTCTGCGTGCAGGAACGGGAAAATCCCCCGTAGTCGTTTTCGATTTTAACTTCCTTGGGCAGTTGTTCCACTTTGATTTCCGGCGCCAGTTGCCACGTGCTCGTGCTGATCCGCTTTTCAGGATTGTTGAAACGGACCGCGGAGTGACGTACGCTGGTCGTGAACCGCGGCTGCTGATACTGATCGCCCATCCAGGGATTGAGCAACAGTCCTCCGATCCCGGACTCGTTCGTCAGTTTTTCCCGCAAGTGCGCCTTCAGCACGAAGGGCTGTGAGGAGTCCCGAAATTCGGGATGCCCGATTTGAGTAACCTCGGCGTCGGAATTGCCGTAGGCGAAGAGGTCGGTCAAGCGCTGTTCCAATTTCTGGGGAGCTGTCTCCATCAGGTCGGCGCGAAATTCAATGGCTTCCGCGCCTTTCAGGTCGATCTCGGTGTCCCCTTCCGACGTCCAATCTTTGGCGATGTGCATCGTCGTCTTCCCGGTGGAAACATTGTCATCGGCGGTCCCAGCGGGGATCGCGGTTTCCTGGACTTTGCTCCCCTTCACCGCCAGACCATGAACGTCCCGATCGAACCAGGGCAACTCGCCGAAGGGCGCGGCCGCATCGGCCGGATCGGCGAAAACGGCGCCATCCTTGAAATTCAAGCGCGTAATAATCCTGGAGAACTGGCTGCGATTCGGAAATCCACCCGACAGGGTCTGCCAGTTCTTGGTGGCGACCAAAACCAAGTCCGAATCGACCTTGACTTCCTTGAGCATGAGATAAAACAGCGCGTTGATTTCGTCCGGGTCGCCTCGTTTGGCGCTCAAGATTTCGTCGGCCGGCCGGCCCAGATAGATTCCGGCCAAATTGCTGGACGTGATGTTCTGCTGGAGATATTTGTAGATCGCTTCCGCTTTCTTCCGCGGATCGGGGAGCTTTTCCGCCAGCTCCTTGGCCTTGTCTCTGATCTCTTTGTCGCTCTTGACCATGTTGGTCAATTCCTCGGTCACTTCCTTGCCGACGTCGTCCCACTTCGTTATCAGCGGATACACGCCCCCTCCAAAACCCAGCTGGCTCGGAGTGAAGAGGATCATGGTTGCCAGGTCTCGATAGGGCAGAGAAAAAGGCTCGCTCAGGATCGGCCGCAAATTCTTGACGGAAAAATCGAATTGCGTACCTTTCACTGTTTCGCTGCGTGAAATCGAAATTTTGCTGGTCGTGGTTTCGAGAGGAAATTGCGCCATGGAAAGCCGGGGGCCAATCGTCACTCTGAGCGAGGATTGCAGCGTCCCGAGCTCGCGTGTATCGAAAATCCAGGGGGTAGGATAAAACCAATCCTCGTTTTCCTCGACCTGATACTCGATGATCGCTCCCGGCTGCACGGACGGAAAAGTGAAGCTGGATTCCAATATGGCGAAGTTTTTCCCCTCTGTATACGCCGTGCCTCGGAACACCTTGGAAGAGTCCAGCGGGATAATCTCGCCGGAAGGCAGGATCGTGCGCCCTTCAATCCTGGAGATTCGCACAAATTTGGCGGCCTCTACCGAAACGTTTCCGGCATCGCGCCCGGCGTCATTGAACACTTTAATGCGAACGTAAGTCTGAACCCGGGTGGTCCAAAAGAGGCTGGACTTCTCGATGACCTCGATTTGCCCGCGCTTGAAGAGCACCACGGCGCCCGCGCCGGGATCGAGCGGGTTCGATTTCATGCTCTTCTCGGCATCCGTCACCGGGTCCCAGTCGAACGCGGCCGCGCGTGGGACCTGGATTAGGAGCGCCGCAAAGATGAATAATCCGCACAGGGCTGTCCGACGTACCATGAGCATCCTCCGACAGCGTAGGACACAGATCTTCGGCCGAAAGGGCCGTGTTCCAACAGATTAAGGGGACCCGAAACATCCGAACAGGGGCGATGTGGCTCGGATAGCTGATGAGTTACTATTTAGCGCTAGAAA
The DNA here is from genome assembly GCA_963832265.1 of uncultured Acidobacteriota bacterium. Taxonomy (GTDB): domain Bacteria; phylum Acidobacteriota; class Terriglobia; order Acidiferrales; family UBA7541; genus Palsa-360. Next base: position 711,977 of record CAWHTN010000007.1, on the reverse strand, counting down.
TTGTCAAGTTAAATATACTCAAAAAGCGACTGGCCATCGAGAGCCACCGAAAATGAAGAGGGCCGGCCCTATTGCGCCGGCCCTGGTCGATCGAGCAAAACGATCGACTCGGTTTGAGTTGCCCTGAGTCGATGTGCTACTGATCCGCGGTCTGCAGATGCGGGTTCGTTGTTGCCACGCTGCTCGTGGCGTCAATGACCACGGCCTTGGTCGGTGAAAGAATGTAGAAGAGAGACTGACAGGTCCCGTCTTGTCCGGTGGTTCCGTCAATATTGCATCCGGCGGGAATGACTCCGAGACCCGTCGAATCCACCGAGTAGCTGATGGGTCCGAAGGTACCTGCCGGATTTAAGGTTCCAGACGAGTTGTTGTCGCTCGTTACGCTGACTTGGGTTGTGTTCTTGTTAAAGATCGCGATGCCCGATTCATCGGAGACACCGGCAACTTCGGGCTGAAGTGTGCCGAAGGCATAGGTGCCGTTCGCGGACGGTGTCCCAAATGGACCGCCAGTTTGCGGCTCAAGGAACCCCGACTCCACATGGGCGTTGGAAGTGCTCGAATCGATAAAGAGTGCGAAGCCCTTATTCGGGCTTACGAGATAGATGAGAGGAGCCGAGCCACCGCCTCCCGCGAACGTGACGCGCCCATCGGTGGCGACGGCGTACGTAACGCCGGTTGCGGACTGCGCCTGGAGGGTTCCCCCGTTGTTCTGCTGTCCGGAAAACAGAACCGTACCGCTGCTGGGGGTTAGGATGCCCGCGGAAACACGGCTGATGTCTGAGCTACCGTTGTTGCCGAGGCCTGTGGTGTAGAGAATGCTGCTGGCATTCAGCGACGAAGTGGAAAATGGCCCGCCCGACTGTTGCATAGCCGATCCAATAAAAAGGCCATTCGCCGATTGTGGATCGCCGGCAAGCAGAAGGAATTCCGTAGTGGAAACGGGATAGACGATGACGTGCGCCGTGCCGCCATGGGTGCCGGGTAGCACAATCGTGATCGATCCACGGCCGTTGGCTCCGATGCTGTACGGTCCGCTACCCAGAGCGATTGGCGTGGCGGGATACACCGAGGCGCCGGTGAGGTTGATGTTTCCTTTGTCATTCGCGTCGATCACGCTGGGGTTCGCGCCAGTGGTCACTACGGATCCGCCGGAAAGAGTAAGCAGTCCCACCATCGCGAACTTGCCTCCTCCAGCGTCAGGACCAGAGACCCCGAACGCATAGCTGCCGCTGATTGCGCTCGTCGAAAAAGAAGCGGGGTTCTGAAGGCGAAGCTCACCGGCGGTATTGGAACCGGTAGCATCGAATTGGACCATGTGCCCGAGCGAAGCAACGCCCGAAGTGATTGCAGCGAGCGAGAAGCGGAAAGTTTGAGTCCCCGCGGAGGTCGCGATCGTCATGCAGCCGCGATGGTCTGAACCCACGCTGTAAGAGCTGTTTGCGGAGATAATCGACAGGCTCGTTGGCGTCGCGAGGCCGGTATTGCTGTTGACGTCCTCGATGCCCACAAGCGTGGCAACTTTCCCCGTGCCGTCGGCGTTGAAGATGCCTCCGACAGCGACCGGTCCTCCAGCGTCAAAGCCTCGAAGCGTGAAGGTGTACTGTCCGTTCAGGAGCGATTCGCTGCCCGAACCGCAAGGAAGGGTGGCGGAAACCGTGAGCGTGAAGCTTTGGCTTGCAGGCGTTCCGATCCCGTTGGTAGCAGTGATCGTGATGGGATATGCGCCTGCCGTTCCCGCTCCCGGGATTCCGCTGATTGTGGCGGTGCCATTGCCGTTGTCGACGAAGGTCACAGGACTTGGCAAAGCCCCAGTCTCAGTCACAGTAGACGTTGGGTTTCCGGTCGTGGTCACATTGAACGAGCCGTTCGAACCCAATGAAAACGTCTTATTGTTTTGACTGGTGATCGCGGGAGCTTGGTCAACTGTCAGCGTAAAGGATTGTGTGGCGTTCGGAGTCGTGCCGTTCTGTGCCGTGATGGTGATCGGAAAGGAACCGCCCGTTCCGGCGCCTGGCGTCCCGGTTAGCACGCCGGCCGGGCTGAGCGTTACACCCGTCGGTAGCGCGCCAGTCTCGCTAAAAGTAGGTGCGGGCGAGCCTGTAGCCGTCACGGTGAACGTCCCTAGCGTGCCGACGGTGAACGTCGCATTATTTGCGCTGGTGATCGCTGGAACAGTGCCTACCGTCAAGGTGAAATTTTGAGTGGCATTCGTTCCGATGCCGTTTGCTGCCGTGAAAACGAGGGGGTAGGTTCCTTGCGCGCTGGTTGTCCCGGTCAGCACGCCGGTCGCTGTGTTGAAGTTGACGCCAACTGGCAGCGCGCCCGTCTGGCTAAGTGTCGGCGCGGGAAATCCTGTCGCCGTCACCGTAAACGTGCCCAGCGTCCCGGCAATGAACGTGGCGCTGGTCGCGCTCGTAATTGCAGGCGCCTGGTTGACCGTAAGCGTGAAATTCTGCGTGGCGTTTGGTGTGGCTCCATTCTGCGCCGTGATCGTGATCGGATAGCTTTTGCCTGTATTTGCAGCCGGAGTTCCGCTCAATACGCCGGAGGTCGTGTTCAAGGTCACGCCGGATGGCAGGGCTCCTGTCTCCGAAAACGTCGGCGCGGGAGATCCTGTCGCCGTCACGGTGAATGTCCCGTTCGCGCCCACCGAAAACGTGGTGCTGTTTGCACTGGTAATCGCCGGCGGCTGATTGACATTGAGCAGGAGGCTCGCCGTGGCCGTGCGCGGAGTCGGGGCGGCCGAATCCTTTACTTGTGCCGTGAAATTGAATGCTCCGGTCTGCGTCGGCGTACCGGAGATTGCGCCAGCGGCGCTCAGATTCATCCCGGTTGGGAGAGCACCGCCTGTCATCGTCCAGGTATAGGGAGCCGTCCCATTGGCCGCGGTCAATGTCGCGCCTGCGTAGGCGGTGTTCACTACCGCCGCGGGCACCTGGGCCGATGTCGTTATAACAGAGAGAGTCTTGTTGGCGCTCGTCTGGCATCCGGCCACGAATAGGAGAGCCATCAAGGCTGAAACTCCAACTACCCGACTGCACACACCACTACGGCCAACTCGAAAGTTGTTCAACATCGATGCGATCCTTTTCGGGTGACGGGGAGTCAGAGGAGATGCAAGGAAAGGAAACTGAACCCGGGCCCCTAGAAATATTTGAATCCGATGATCGTGTTCAGTTGTACGGTGTTGACGGAAAAGTGAAAAGTACCTCTTTAAGCAATTCGTGATGGGTGTGTCTTACTAGCAAAGTACTTTAGTACTGTTAAGAGATGAATTTGATTGCGGTCAACAACTCTGCGGCTTCGAAAATACCGATGGATATACCGCCTCAGCGGCGCCGGCATTTCTTGAATTGGGTGATTTGGAGTTCGTCCCGCCCGGTTAAGCGGACGTCGCGGCCTGTAATTCAAGGCTCGCGAAAAATTCCATGACGCACGCTTCGGCCCAGTAGCGCGCGTCTCCCGCGTAGCGCGAGAGGAAGGCGCAGTGGCCTCCGCGTTCGGGAGCGATCACGCGGATGTGCGGGTTGTTTGCGATCGCGGGATCGGAAAAGCTTGCGAATGGAACGAAGGGATCGTCCTGCGCGGTCACAATCAATGTGGGCACGCGGATCTCGCTTGCGACGCGCAAGGCGCTGGACTGGAAATAGTAGTCGGTAGCGTCACGGAAGCCGCAGTATCTCGCCGTGATCTTGTCGTCAAATTCGCGCAGCGTTCGGACGCCCGCCATCGGGCCCAGATCGAATTTTCCGGGGAATAGTTTCGCCTTGCGCTGCATCCGCTTTTTCAGGTTGCGCACAAAATGCTCCTGATAGATGAAATTACGCGGCAGGCCCACCGCATCGGCGCATACACCGAGATCGATGCAAGGGCAAACGCCCGCGACGGCGCGCAATTGGGGCGGCGCCGCGCCTGCAAGTTCGCCGGCCATCTTCAACACCAGGTTGCCGCCCATGGAGTATCCGGCTACGAATATTCTGGGAAGAGTATCTCGTTCGATGAGTTCGGCGACGACGGCGCGGTAGTCTCCGGAAAGCCCTGAGTTGTAAAGTGTGGGAGTGAGAGACTCCGTCCCGCCGCAATTCCGTTGATTCAAGCGCACGGCGTTCCACCCGGCCACATAAGCACGTTCCGCAAGCCCGAGCATGTATCCGGATGTGCTGGAGCCCTCCAGGCCGTGCACCAGCACGAGCGTCGGCCGCTCACGCGGGACGGCCTGCCAGTGGCATTCGCCTCGAATTCGAGTGCCGGGCTCGGTTTCGAAATCCCGGGGCACGCTTGGCGGCAAGCGGGGAAATCGCCGCGGCAGGAAGGCCGAGACGAGCGTCTGTGCGTGCGGATTGCGCAAGAGCGGGTGCGGTTCGAACGTCTTCATTCGAACATCCATCTTACGACAGAATGCCGATCTGCCGGTGCTGACTGGCGCGCTTGATTTCGCGCAGCGGCGCGCATAGAATGAAATTTCACTCATGAAACACAGATGTCGCGCCTACTCCCGTTCAGTCCGCCCAGCGGCCTTCCGCTGGGCTGTGTTGTATTTGGGGGCTGTTTTTTTACCGCTCTTTTATCGTTGAAGGAGAAGTGAATGGAAGGACCGATCCTCGAAGGATTGACGTTTGATGACGTGCTGCTGGTGCCGGGAAAATCCTCGGTTCTGCCCACCGAAGTCACCACGCAGACGCAGCTGACACGCAAGATTTCCCTGAACATTCCGCTCGTTTCGGCCGCGATGGACACCGTCACCGAATCGCGCCTGGCCATTGCCATGGCGCGGCAAGGAGGGCTCGGCTTCGTGCACCGGAGCATGAGCATCGATCGCCAAGCCGAGGAGGTTGACCGGGTGAAACGTTCGGAGAGCGGGATGATCGTCGATCCGGTGACGATTTCGCCGGAGCTGACCGTCCGCGACGCCATGGACATCATGAGCAAGTACCGCGTCTCGGGACTGCCGGTGACGCGAGGGTCTCGCCTCGTGGGCATCCTGACGAACCGCGACTTGCGCTTTGAAAAAAATCTCGATCAGCCCGTCAGCGCCGTCATGACCAAGGACAATCTGGTGACCGTGTCGGTGGGCACGACGCTCGAAGAGGCCGAACGCCTCCTGCAAAAACACCGGATTGAGAAGCTGCTGGTCGTCGACGCCGATTTCAACCTGAAGGGCTTGATCACCGTCAAGGACATCCAGAAAAAACTGGAGTTTCCGAGCGCGGCCAAGGACGGACAGGGACGGCTGATGGTTGGCGCAGCCATCGGCGCGACTGGAGATTTTCTGGAGCGCGCTGTGGACCTCGCGCGCGCGAAAGTCGATGTGCTGGCAATCGATACCGCGCACGGACATTCCGCGCGCGTCATGGAGGCGATCCGCACGGTGAAGCACCGGCTGCCTGAAATGCAATTAATCGCCGGGAACGTGGGAACTTTTGAAGGCGCGCGCGACCTGATCGCGCTGGGCATCGACGGAATCAAGGTCGGCATCGGGCCTGGGTCCATTTGCACGACGCGCGTGGTGACGGGCGCGGGTGTTCCACAGATCACGGCCATACTGGAAGCGGCGCGCGCGGCCAAAGGGACCGGCGCTCCGGTGATTGCGGACGGCGGGATCAAGTACTCGGGCGACATCAGCAAGGCCATCGCAGCGGGCGCGGCGGTCACGATGCTCGGAGGATTATTTGCGGGGACGGAGGAATCTCCCGGCGAAACAATTCTCTATCAAGGACGCACGTTCAAGTCGTATCGCGGGATGGGTTCGCTGGGCGCGATGCAGGCGGGTTCGGCGGCGGCCGACCGGTATGCGCAGGAAGGCGCGCCGCGCGGAAAATCCGTGCCGGAGGGAGTCGAGGGCCGCGTGCCGTACAAGGGATCGCTCAGCGCGCTGGTCGATCAGCTCGTCGGCGGGCTCAAGAGCGGGATGGGCTATTGCGGTGTGGCCACGCTGGCGGAATTGCAGGAGCGCGCCCGCTTCGTGCGCATCACGGTCGCGGGGCTGCGCGAAAGCCACGTTCACGACGTGATCATCACGCGCGAAGCGCCGAATTACCAGGTCGAATAGTGCAGCTCTGGACCCGCTTGAAGAATTGGCTGCCGACTATCGCCTGGGCCTGCCTGATCTCCTTTCTTTCAACGGATGCATTTTCGAGCGATCACACTTCCCGATTCATCATCCCGGTATTGCATCTGCTGATTCCGCCAGCGAGCGCTCGAAACTCTCGAATTGATGCACGCCATCATCCGGAAGTCGGCGCACCTCACGGAATATTTCATCCTTGGTGTCTTGTTGCATCGCGCGCTGCGCGGAGACGAACGCGGGTGGAAGCTGAGGTGGGCGCTCTGGGCGATTGCGATCGCCGCAGCCTACGCGTCGCTCGACGAGTTTCACCAGTCGTTCGTCCCCAGCCGGACCGCTTCTCCGTGGGACGCGCTGATCGATACGATTGGAGCTTCGGCCGCGCAAATTGCGATGAGGCTCTGGAATTCGAAGAAGGGAAACGTGACCAGCGACCCTTGATTCCATTATCCAATAAGGCCGTCTCACAGGACTTACTCAGCTTCATTAGCCACACTGAGTCTCATTGCCATGAAGAAAAACAATCACCATCGTGATTTGCTTGCTATTTATTCTTATGTCGTGCGGCGTTCGTCCTCTTCTCAGTTGCCGGTACCGCCGTTTCGCAGGCCTTGAGCGCCCTTCGGCTTATAATGAGGGAGACAGCAGGCTCCATCCCGGAAAGGAGTTCGAATGAGTAGCAAAAAGGTCTGGTTTATCACGGGAGCGGGCCGAGGCATGGGCGTCAATTTCGCCAAGGCCGCCCTGGCGGCAGGTCACTCGGTTGTGGCCTCGGGTCGTGATAAGGACCGCGTGGTAAAGAATTTGGGACAGTCGAACGACTTGCTGGCCGTCGTACTGGACGTTACCAACCGTGCCAATGCAGAAAAGGCAGTGCGGTCCACGGTCGAACGGTTTGGTCGTATCGACGTGCTAGTCAACAATGCTGCCAGCTTTTACGCGGGCTACTTCGAGGAACTGACACCCGAGCAAATGGATCGGCAGTTGGCGGCGAGCCTGATTGGTCCAATGAACGTCACACGTGCGGTCTTGCCCGTGATGCGCAAGCAACGCTCCGGCCACATTATCTCAATCTCGTCATCAGCGGGATTGTCTGGCTTCGAGTTCGGGACGGCTTACGCGGCTTCGAAATTCGGGCTTGAGGGCTGGATGGAGTCGTTGCACGCCGAGATTGCGCCGTTCGGCATTACCACTACTATTGTCAACCCGGGGTTCTTCCGCACGGAACTCCTCACGGAGCAATCGACGAACTACGCAGAGCCATCTATCAAGGACTACGACGAGCGCAGAACGAAGCAGCTTGAATTTTGGAAAGCCCAGAATGGCAAGCAGTCCGGTGACCCGGCCAAACTCGCACAAGCACTCATTGTGATCGCGGACCAACAACCACCGCCGAGCCGATTTATCGCCGGTGCCGATGCCATAGCGACTGCGGAGCAGAGAGTCGTCGAGTTGACAGCGCAAATCGAAGCTAACCGCGATCTCTCTACCTCGCTCAATTTCGATTGAGGGGACGTAGCACGGGCCAAGTCCTTGCAAGTCGGCTTCTTGTCTCGTGGGAATTGCTGACACTTCAGTTGCTGAGGGCGCCTTCAGGGCGGACGACCAAGGGTAGGCGATAACCGGGGCGTTGCCCCGGGCTATCATCCTCCGCGCCCTTGGCGCAAAAAACGAAGTCCCAATTATTCAAGCGGAAAAACAACGAATTTTTGCGCGAATTACGAATTACGAACCACGGTCTGAGCATTAGAACTACGATTCACCAGTCACTATTTACCGATCACCAGTCACCCCTACTTCAGCGCCTTCCCCTTCACTTCCTCTTTTATTTCCTCGGCCGTCTCTGGCGCTGGGGTTTTTTCCTTCTTTTCCTTTTTCTTGAGCTTGGAGCCGAGCAGCTCGAGGATGGCGAGTTGGGCGCCGTCGCCGATGCGGAAGCCCGCGTGGATGATTCTTGTGTAGCCGCCCGCGCGATCGGAAAAGCGCGGAGCGATGTCGGCGAAGAGTTTCTTGGTGGCCCCCGGCGTCATGAGATAAGAGGCAGCCTGGCGTCGCGATTGCAGCGTGTCGCGCTTGCCGAGCGTGATCATATTCTCGACGAGCGGCTTCGCGGCCTTCGCGCGCGTGACCGTGGTGGTGATGCGTTCTTTCTCGATGACGTTGGTCACGAGGTTGCGGAGCGTGGCGCGGCGATGGGCCGGCTGGCGTCCGAGTTTCGATCCGTAGTTGCGGTGTCGCATACTTGAGTGCCCCGGGCGCTTACAGGCCCGCGGTTTCCTCCGGCGTCAGGGGTGCGGTCTGGCTGGGGAGCGGCGGCCAGATGATGCGGCCGTGCTCGTCGAACTTCATGCCCAGGCTCAGGCCCATCTTGTTCAGGATTTCCTTGATTTCGTTGAGCGATTTGCGGCCGAAGTTTTTGGTCTTCAGCATTTCGTTTTCGCTCTTCTGCACGAGTTCGCGGATGGTCTGGATGTTGGCGTTCTTCAGGCAATTGTAGGAGCGCACGGAGAGTTCGAGTTCCTCGACCGAGCGGTCCAGGTGCTCGACGCGCGGATCGTTGTAGGACTCGACCGACTCCTCGACGACCTCGGGCTGCTCCTCGAAATTGATGAAGATGCTCATGTGGTCCTTGATGAGTTTCGAGGCGAGGCCGATGGCGTCCTGCGGCGTGATCGCTCCGTTGGTCCACACTTCGAGGGAAAGCTTTTCGTAATCGGTCATCTGGCCGAGGCGAGCCGCTTCCACCGAGTAGTTGCACTTGCGCACGGGCGAGTGAACCGAATCCACCGGGATGTAGCCGATGGGCAGGTCTTCGTCGAAGTTGCGGTCGGCGGAAACGTAGCCGCGGCCGTTCTTGACGCGCATTTCGAGCTGCAGCTTGCCGCCTTCGTTCACCGTGGCGATGTAGACCGTCTTGTCGAGCACGGCGAAGTCGGCGTCTTCCTCAATCATAGCGGAAGTCACGACGCCGGGATTTTCCACGTTGACGAAGATGGTTTTGGCCTGGTCGTTGTTGAGCTTCAGCGGCACCTGCTTCAGATTCAAAATGATGTCGGTCGCGTCTTCCACGACTCCAGGGATCGAAGAGAATTCGTGGAGCACGCCTTCAATCTTGACGGCCGTGATAGCCGCGCCTTCAATCGAGCTCAAGAGAGCCCGGCGAAGGGAATTTCCCACCGTGGTGCCCCATCCGCGCTCGAACGGCTGCGCGGAAAATTTTCCGAACTTGTCTGTCAGCGACTCGAGTTCGGTCGCCAAACGCTTTGGTTTCTGAAAGCCTTTCCACATCGGTTACGTCCTTCCTCCCCGCGGGTGCGGGGCCATCGAATCACGATTCGGAACCACAAAATTCAGATTTAAGATTTCCAATTTGAGATTTCAAATCTCGCGCTTCGCGCTTTCGTCTCCACTTCGAGCACGTTCCAACTCTCGTTGCTACTTCGAGTACAGCTCGACGATGAGCTGCTCGGTGATGGGCGGTGTCTGCACGTTTTCACGCTTCGGCAGCGCGGCCACGCGGGCTTTGAACGTGTCGCGGTCGATTTCCAGCCAGGGCACAGCGTTCTGGCTCTGCGCGACATTGCGCGCTTCGAGCACCATGGCGTTCTGATGCATTTTGTCCTTGAGAGAAATTTCCTCGCCGACGTCGATCAGATAGGAGGGGATGTTGACCTTCTTCCCGTTGATTAGGACGTGGCCGTGAAGAACGATCTGCCGCGCCTGGGAGCGGGAACTGGCGAAGCCCGCGCGCCACACCGCGTTGTCCAGACGGCGCTCGAGCATGACGATGAGGTTTTCGCCCGTGGGTCCCTGGGCGCGCTCGGACTTTTCCACGTAGTTGCGGAATTGCCGCTCGAGCAATCCGTAGGTGCGCTTGACCTTCTGCTTTTCGCGCAATTGCAGGCCGTAACCGGCGAGCTTCTTCACGCGCCGCGACTGGCCGTGCTGTCCGGGAACGAAGTTGCGCTTTTCGATGGCGCACTTCTCCGTAAAACAACGCAGGCCTTTTAAGAACAGCTTCTGCCCTTCCCTGCGGCAGAGCCGGCAAACCGCTTCTCGATGACGCGCCAAATTCGTTTCTCCTTCTCGATTGCTTTCAGAACTTGCTTAAAACCGCGCACTGCTTCGTTCCGGGCTGTGCGCCGAACTTTCATCCTGCGAAAACCGCACAGCCAAGAGCGGCTGTGCACCTCGAAATCAGACGCGGCGGCGCTTGGGCGGACGGCAGCCGTTGTGCGGGATCGGCGTCACGTCCTTGATATGCACGATGTGCAATCCGGCCGAGGCGAGGGCGCGCACGGCGGACTCGCGTCCCGAACCCGGACCCTTCACGCGCACTTCGATCGATTTCATGCCGTACTGGTCGCGCGCCACTCCGGCGGCGGAGATCGATGCTTGCTGCGCCGCGTAGGGCGTGCCCTTGCGCGATCCCTTGAAGCCGATCGATCCGGCGGAAGACCATGACACGGTGCGTCCATCCGGTCCGCAGATCGTGACGATTGTATTGTTGAACGTGGCCTGGATGCAGGCCACGCCGTGCGGGACCACGCGCTTCTCCCGCTTCTTCTTGAATTCCTTTTTCTTCTTCGTTGATTTTGCCGGCGCCTGTGCGCCGGCGTCCTGCTGCGGTTCTTTTGCCAAGTCGGTACCCTCGCTTGATTGCTGCCTAATGCTTCAGGGGCTAAAGCCCTTTTCTTTATTGCATCTGAACGTCGCGGCTGAAGCCGCGACCCACAAAACGCTTAACGCGGACAATCACTCACGAAGCCGCTACTTGCGCGCGGCGACCTTCTTCTTTGCCGCGACGGCGCCCTTCCGCGGTCCTTTGCGTGTGCGCGCGTTCGTGTGCGTGCGCTGGCCGCGCACAGGGAGATTGCGACGGTGGCGCAGGCCGCGGTAGCACTGGATTTCGATCAGCCGGCGGATATTCATCTGGACCTCCTTGCGGAGATCGCCTTCGACGCGGCCCTCGGATTCAATGGCCTGGCGAAGCCGGTTGATTTCTTCCTCGGTCAGGTCCTTGACCTTCTTGGTTTCTTCCACGTTCGCCTTGGCGCACAGGGAGCGGGCGCGAGGCTGCCCGATTCCATAGATCGACGTCAGGCCGACCCAGATGCGCTTCTGCGGCGGTAAATCCACTCCTGCAATACGTGCCATGCGATCTCCTCAATTCCACAGATCTATCCGTGACTCTATCCCTGGCGCTGCTTGTGCTTCGGGTTGACGCAAATCACGCGCACCACGCCGCGCCGGTGGATGACCTTGCACTTGTCGCAAATCTTTTTTACCGATGCCCGAACTTTCATTTCCTGCTCCTCGCCATTCTTCCGGCGGGCTCTCCGCCATAGGCGGACCCGCACCCGAACTATTTGTAGCGGTACACGATGCGGCCGCGCGTGAGGTCGTACGGCGAAAGCTCCACCGCGACTTTGTCTCCGGCCAGGATGCGAATGAAATTCTTGCGCATCTTTCCGGAAATGTGCGCGAGCACCTGATGCTTGTTTTCCAGTTCGACCCGAAACATCGCGTTCGGCAGCGGCTCAATCACGGTGGCCATCACTTCGATGGCGTCTTCCTTCGGATTGGACGCGTCGGCCTTGCGCTTTTCCGGTTCGGGTCTCTTGCCCATGTGCCCTCTCGCGCCCCCTACCAAGAGGGTCCCTGCATTTCCCGGGGACGCGTCAACACCCAAGGTCCATTGGAGGTGACCGCGACGGTGTGCTCGAAATGCGCCGACTTCGTGCCGTCAGCCGTCACGGTGGTCCATTCGTCATCGAGCACCCGGACATCGGGCTTGCCGATATTCACCATGGGCTCGATCGCGAGGACCATTCCTTCCTGAAGGCGCGGGCCGCGGCCCGGTTCGCCATAATTGAGCACGTTTGGCTCCTCATGAATGTGCGTCCCGATGCCGTGTCCGCAGAGATCGCGGACGACCGAGTACCCATTCTTCCGCTCGACCCACTCCTGAACCGTGGCCGAAATGTCGGACAGGCGGTTTCCCACGCGCACCTTTTCAATCGCCAGATCCAGGGATTCCCGGGTCACTTGCAGAAGCTTCTTCAATTCGGGAGTAATTTCCCCCACCGGCACGGTCACCGCCGCATCCGCATAGTAACCCTCGCATTCGACGCCAAAGTCGAGCGAAATGATGTCGCCAGCCTGAAGAACCCGCGACTTCGACGGGATACCATGTACTACCTCGGAATTCACTGAAGTGCACAGCGTCGCCGGATAGCCCCGGTAATGTTTGAACGCCGGGCGAAGCTTCCGCTCCACCGTCTTGCGTTCCGCGTATTCGTCGAGGTCCTTCGTGCTCACTCCCGGGCGGGCCATCCCGCGCAAATCGTTCAGCACTTCCCAGATCACCAGGCCGGCGCGGTGCATCTTTTCCAGCTCCGCCTGTGACTTGCAGACAATCATTTATGCGTTTTCGCTCCGTCCAGAATCCTGGCTATGCTCTCGGTAACCACGTCCGCGATGGACATCGCATCGATGGGACTCAGCAGCCCTCGCACGGTGTAATACTCGACGAGCGGCTGCGTTTGCCGGGCGTAGGCCGCCAGGCGCTCGCCGATCACCGCTTCGGAATCATCCGGGCGGTGGATCAACTCGCTTCCGTCGAGGTCGCAGATGCCTTCGCGAGCCGGCGGGCGCTCGTAAATATTATAGATGTGCCCGCCCGCCTTGCAGATTCTTCTGCCCGTCAGCCGGCGCATCAGCAAGCCCGGGTCCACGACCATGTGCAATACGACGGTGCAGCCCAGATGGTGCTGCTTGCAAATCCGCTCCAGGTCGTCCGCCTGCCGGAGGGTGCGCGGAAAACCATCGAAAACAAAGCCCTTGGCGCAATCCGGCTGGTCGATGCGGGCCTCGACCATGCCCAGCACGATTTCGTCGGGGACCAGTTCGCCGCGCTCCAAAAGCGGTTTTGCCTTGCGGCCGAGTTCCGTCTCGCGCTGGATATTGTCGCGAAACATGTCCCCGGTCGACAGGTGCGGCAACTGATACCGCTGCGCGATGCGCTGGGCTTGCGTCCCCTTGCCGGCCCCCGGCGGGCCCAGCAGGATCACCGCACGCCCCAGTCCCTGCAAAACGCCTACCGCGCCACGATCAGCCGTAACGTCGGCCACGCAGCTTTCCCTTCTTTACAAATCCTTCGTAGTTCCGCATCACCAGTTGGGCCTCGATCTGCTGGACTGTATCCATCGCCACGCCGACCACGATCAATAGCGAGGTGCCGCCAAAATAAAAATTAACTTTCAAACCTTCCAGAACGAAGCGCCACATATGATTGTCAAACCACGTTCCGACAAGAGGCAAATGCTGAAGGTGAATGCCGGCCATGAGGAACTCCGGCAAGAGACAAACCGCCGCGAGGTAGACTCCGCCCACGAACGTCAATCGCCGAAGGACACGGTCAATATGTTCGGACGTGTTGCGCCCGGGACGTATGCCCGGGATGAATCCGCCGTACTTCCGCATGTTGTCGGCAAGCTCGGTCGGATTGAACACGATCCCGACATAGAAAAACGCGAACAAGATAATCAGCGTGATGTAGACCAGAACATACGAGGGCTCGCCCCAGGCCAGGTTCGTGGCCAGCCAGTCGAACGCCTTGAATTTCTTGCCCAGGAACAAATTGATGGTGCCCGGAAACGTGAGCAGAGAGCTGGCGAAAATCGGCGGGATGACTCCGCCCGAATTGACCCGCAGCGGGAGATAGGTCATCTGGCCGCCCATCATGCGGCGTCCCATTACGCGCTTGGCGTATTGCACGGGGATGCGCCGCTGCCCGCCCTCCACAAAGACGATCACGCCCACGACCGCAATCATCATGGCAACCAGCAAGAGCAGCGCGAGGCCGGTAAACGGTCCCCATTGCGCCGTGCGGAACTTGTCAAACAGATCGCCGACGGCTCGCGGAAGGCCGACCACAATTCCCGCAAAAATGATGAGCGACATCCCGTTGCCGACGCCGCGCTGGGTGATTTGCTCGCCGAGCCACATGATGAACGCGGAACCCGTCGTCAGCGTCAGAATCGTCATCAGCACGAAGGCGATTCCCGGGTTGTAGACCAGGGGCTGATTGTTCGGCCCGCCGGTACGCATCAAGGTTTCCGCGATGGAAAACGATTGCACGACGCTGAGCAGGATCGTCAGGTAGCGCGTGTACTGCGTGATCTTGCGCCGGCCGAGTTCCCCTTCTTTTTGCAGCCGCTCGAGGTAGGGCCAGACCACTTGCATCAACTGCAGAATGATGGAAGCCGTGATGTAGGGCATGATGCCCAGGGCGAAAATCGTCAGGCGGCGGAAATTGCCGCCGCTGAAGAGATCGATCACGCCCAGCACGGAGCCTTGATTCTGCGCGAAGAACTGCGCCAGAACGTCCGTATTGATTCCCGGCGTGGGCAGGAACGCGCCCAGGCGGTACACCCCCAGCATCGCCAGCGTAAACAAGAGGCGCTTACGCAGGTCCGGAATGCGGAACATGTTGGCGAATGCTTCAAAAAACTGGTTCATGACAAAATCTCGGCCTTGCCACCGGCGCGAGTAATTTTCTCCTCGGCCGATTTGCTGAATTTGTGCGCCTGCACGGTGAGTGAATTCTTCAGCTCGCCGTCTCCCAAAACCTTGATCTCGGCGCGAACCTGGCGGATGAGCCCCGAGCCGATCAGAAGGTCGGGAGTCACCGTCGTGCCCGCCGGGAAAATGTCCAGGGACTCCACGTTCACGACAGCATATTCGATGCGCGTCGGATTATGAAACCCGCGCTTCGGAATTCGGCGGCGGAGCGGCATCTGTCCGCCCTCGAAACCGGCGCGGCGCGAATAGCCCTTGCGCGATTTCTGTCCCTTGTTGCCCTTGCCCGCCGTCTTGCCGAGCTTCGAGCCGATCCCGCGTCCCACGCGCACCTTGCGGTGCCGCGATCCGCGCGGCGGCTTCAAATTGGAAAGGTTCACAGCCATGTTGTCCTCAATGTGCGATTCCCGCGCAATGCGTCCATCTTACCGTTACTCTTCCACGACCACCAGATGCCGGACCTTGAGTATCATCCCGCGAGTGGCGGGCGTGTCGGCGCGCTCGACGACCTGGTTCATCCGGCGGAATCCCAAACCGCGAATCGTCTGCCGCATGCCTTTCGGGCAGGCAATGAAACTTCGCACCCACTTGATTTTCAGCATTCCCGATGTTTTTTTGGCCATAGCTCGTGACCGTCCCGGCGCGCTCAGCGCGTGAGTTCCTCGACCGTCTTCGACCGGAGTTCCGCGACCTTGGCGATGTCTTTCAGCCGCAAGAGCGCGTCGAACGTGGCCTTGATGACGTTGTGCGGGTTCGACGTGCCGATGGATTTCGTCAGCACATTGGAAATTCCCGCAACCTCCATCACGGCGCGCACCGGACCTCCGGCAATGATTCCGGTTCCTTCGGGCGCCGGCTTCAGCATCACCTGGCCCGAGCCGTAGAGGCCGAGGACCTGGTGCGGAATCGTCGTGCCCTTCAAATTCAAATGAATCAGATTTTTCTTGGCTTGCTCGATGGCCTTGCGGATGGCCATGGGCACTTCGCGCGCCTTGCCCATGCCGAATCCGGCGTTGCCGTTCTGGTCCCCGACCACAACGAGGGCCGAAAAACTGAGGTTCTTGCCGCCCTTGACGACCTTGGTCACGCGCTGGATGGCCACGACCTGGTCCTTCAAGCTGTTGGCGTTGACCTCGATGTTTCGCCGGACCGCCAGTGTTTCCCTGAGAATGATTTTGGACATAAACTTAAAATTTCAACCCCGCTTCCCGGGCCGCTGCGGCCAGGGCTTCCACACGGCCGTGGTACATGTATCCGCCGCGATCGAACACCACCTGCTCGATCCCGGCCGCGCGGGCGCGCTCGGCAATCTTTTTTCCAATCACTTTCGCCGCCGCCACGTTGTTGCCTCCCTTGAGTTCCTTGCGCGTTTCCTTGTCAATCGAACTCGCCGAGACGAGCGTGCGTCCGCTGCGATCTTCAATGACCTGCGCGTAAATGTGCCCGTTCGAGCGGTACACCGAAAGACGCGGCCGCTCGGGCGTGCCGACGACGCGCGTGCGCACGCGCAAGTGAATCCGGCGGCGATGCGCATCGCGAGAAAGTTTTCGGACTGGTTCTGTTGCCACGATGTTCTCCTTCTCACCTTCAAGCGTGCTTCACAAAAAGCCCGCGCCCGGCCTAGGCGCCCGTCTTCGTGGCGGCGCCCGCTTTTCCAGCCTTCTTCTTCAAGCGTTCGCCGGTAATGCGAATGCCTTTTTGCTTGTACGGATCGGGCGGCCGCAAACCCCGGATATTCGCGCAGACCTGGCCGACTTTGCCGCGGTCGGCTCCCGACACGGTCAGGTGCGTCTGCTTTTCCACGGTCACCTGGATTCCCTCGGGAATCTGGAATTCCACGGGATGCGAATAGCCGAGAGCGAAGCTGACCATTTTTCCTTTTAGCTCGGCGCGGTATCCGACTCCGACGATGTCCATTTCCTTCTTGAAACCCGTCGTGACGCCTGTCACGGCATTGGCCACCAGGGCGCGCGCGAGACCATGCAGCGCCGCCTGCTCGTCGTTCTGGCGGATGGCGTGCAATTCGGCGCCTTTCTGCTCGAGGGTAATTCCCCGGGGAAGGTTCACGCTCATCTTGCCCTTCGGCCCCTGCACGTCAATGGAACCCGGCGCGAGCTGGATCTTCACGCCCGCGGGCACGGCAATCGGTTTTCTTCCAATTCGCGACATAGCTCGATGACTCTCCTGCCAGACTGCAATTAAATTTTTACCAAACCTCGCACAACACTTCCCCGCCCACACGCGCCTTTCGCGCCGCGCGGCCGGTCATGACGCCCTTGGGCGTGGTCATAATGCTGATGCCCATACCGCCGACGACGGGCCGGATTCCGCTGGAGCCGAGATAGCGGCGGCTGCCGGGTTTCGAGATGCGTTTCAGGTCGGTGATCACGCTGCGCTTGTCCGGCGTGTATTTCAAAAACAGGCGCAACGTTTTGCGCGTCTTGTTTTCCTCGATCAGCTTGTAGGTCGAGATGTAGCCTTCTTCTTTCAGGATGCGGGCCACTTCGACCTTCAATTTCGAGGTGGGGATGTCCACGCGCGCGTGGCGGGCCTTGGCCGCGTTGCGAATCCGCGTCAGCAAATCAGAAATGGGATCGGTCTGCATATTCGTTTTTCGGCTCTCCTACCAGCTGGCCTTCACTACTCCGGGAATTTCCCCGAGCAGCGCGTGTCCGCGGAAACAAATGCGGCACATTTGAAATTTACGCAGATATCCGCGCGGGCGGCCGCACAGGCGGCAGCGGTTGCGCACGCGAATCTTGAACTTCGGTTTCCTGCGCATCTTGGCAAATTGTGAGCTTCGAGCCATCGTTTCTCCTCTAATTCCTTCCGGTATCACCCTGCGGGCGCAGCGGCACGCCCAGCAGCTTTAAAAGTTCGCGGCCTTCCTCGTCGTTCCTGGCCGTGGTCGTCAGCGTGATGTTCAGCCCCTTGATCTTGTCGACCCGCGTGTAGTCGATCTCGGGAAACACCAGCTGGTCGCGCAGGCCCATGGTGTAATTGCCGCGCCCGTCAAACGCGTTCGGCGGCAAGCCCCGGAAATCGCGCACGCGCGGCAGGACCACGTTGCACAGCCGGTCCAGGAATTCGTACATCCGGTCGCCGCGCAGGGTGACGCAGCAGCCGATGGGCATGCCCTTGCGAATCTTGAAATTCGCGATGGATTTCTTGGCGCGGGTCACGATGGGCTTCTGCCCGGCAATCTGGCCGAGCTCGACCACCGCCACGTCCAGCAGCTTGACGTTCTGGCTGGCCTCGCCCATGCCGATGTTGACGGTCACTTTCGCGACCCTCGGCACCGACATCGGATTCTTGCGCCCAAAGCGCTTCAAGCAGCGCGGGAACCACTTCCTTGCGATAACGTTCGTGCATTCGGCTCATCATGTTCGGTCTCTTTATTTCCGTTTCTTTACGCTTTTTGCTGGTTACTTTTCGAGCGTGTTGCCGCAACGGCGGCAGACGCGCTCCTTGGTTCCGTCGGGCAAAACCTTGTGGCCGATCCGCGTGCCCTTGTTGCATGCGGGGCACAGCAGTTGAACGTTCGAGATCGGCAGTGTGCCTTCTTTATCGACGATGCCGCCCTTCACGTTCTGGGACGGGTTGGGCCGGGTGTGCCGCTTGATCATGCCCGCGTGCTCCACCATGACGGTCCGCGATCCTGGATTCACCGCGAGAACGCGGCCTGTTTTTCCGCGATCGCGCCCGGTCATCACGCGCACCTGATCGCCCCGCTTGATCCCCGCCGCGGTTGGCGCGATTTCCATCCGTTTTCTGACAGGCATTACCAGACCTCCGGCGCAAGCGAAACAATCTTCGCGAAATTCTTTTCGCGCAATTCGCGCGCAACCGGCCCGAACACGCGCGTGCCGACCGGCTCGTTCGCGTCGTTGATCAATACCGCCGCGTTATCGTCAAACCGGATGTAGGTGCCGTCCTTGCGGCGATGCTCCTTGCGGGTGCGCACCACCACGGCTTTCACCACCGAGCCCTTCTTGACGGCGCTGTCCGGCGCGGCTTCCTTCACCGCCGCGGTGATCACGTCGCCGAGGCCCGCGCGGCTGCCGGCATCGCCGCCCAGCGGCAAAATACAAGTAATCTGGCGCGCGCCTGAATTGTCGGCCACCGTGAGCCAGCTTCGCATCTGAATCATGACTGTTGTCCTTTAAATGGCGGGCTCGTCGCCGCGGCGACAGCCCGCACCCGTAATTCTCTCGCGCCGGTTATACGGCCCGCTTGCTGCGCGTTACGATTTCGGCGAGCCGCCAGCGCTTCAGCTTGGACAGCGGCCGCGTTTCGACGATTCTCACCGTGTCGCCCGGCTTGGCCTTGCGCTCTTCGTCATGGGCGTAAAATTTCTTGGAGACCCGAATGACGCGGTGGTACAGCTTGTGCTGCACCATGCGCGTGACCTTCACGATAATCGTTTTTTCCATCTTCGCGCTGGTCACGACGCCGGTCACTTCCTGGCGTTCGTGGCGCGCGGGCGCCGGTGCAGCTGCGGTTTCACTAACCATTGGCTTTCCTCAATTCCCGCTCGCGCAACAGAGTCTTGACGCGGGCCAGATCCTTCCGCGCCGATCGCAGCTTGGTGACAGCCTCGGCCTGCCCGGTCGAAAGCTGAAAGCGCAGCCGGAATACCTGCTCGGCCAGTTCGTTCTGCCGCTCGTTGAGCTCCGCCGTATCCTGATCGCGCATTTTTTCGATTCGCTTGGGCATCAGAGCGCTCCTGCGCGGCTGACGAAGCGCGTGCGAATCGGCAGCTTGTGCGCCGCCAGTTGCATCGCTTCCTGCGCCGTGGCCAGGTCGACGCCGGCCATCTCAAACATCACGCGGCCGGGCTTCACCACCGCCACCCACTTTTCCGGCGCTCCCTTGCCCTTGCCCATGCGGGTTTCCGCGGGCTTCTTCGTGAACGGCTTGTCCGGAAAAATGCGAATCCAGAGTTTTCCGCCGCGCTTGATGAACCGGGTGATGGCCACGCGCGAGGCTTCGATCTGGCGGTCGGTGATCCATGCGGGTTCGAGCGCCTTCAGTCCGTAGTCTCCGAACGAGAGGTCGCTGCCGCGCCAGGCTTTTCCGGCGCGCCGCCCGCGCTGCTGTTTCCGGTATTTCACTTTCTTTGGCATTAACATCGTCGTCGTCCCTCAAACCTTTTGGCGGATCGTTCTGGCGGAATTCCCGCCGTCCGCTCTTATACGGCCACGGCCTGCGCTTCCGGCTTCTTCACGCCGCGCTGGGGAACGTTCTCCCCCTGGTAAATCCAGCACTTCACGCCGATGACTCCGTACGTCGTGTGCGCTTCGGCGGTGCCGTAGTCAATGTCGGCGCGCAAGGTCTGCAGCGGCAGCCGGCCTTGCAAGTACCATTCCTTGCGGGCGATTTCCGCGCCGTTCAGGCGTCCGGCCACGCGGATCTTGATTCCCTTGCAGCCGAAGCGCAGCGCGGAATCGACGGCCTTGCGCATGGCCCGGCGAAAGGCGACGCGCTTTTCGAGTTGCAAGGCAATCGACTCGGCGACGAGCGTGGCGTCCAGTTCCGGCCGGTGTACTTCCTGAATGTCGATATGCACTTCGCGCTTGGTGCGCTTCTGGATTTCGCCCTTGAGCTTGTCGATTTCCGCGCCCTTGCGCCCGATGATGATTCCCGGACGCGCGGTGAAGAGGCGCACGACCAGCTTGTTCGCGGCGCGTTCGATGTCAATCGAGCTGATCCCGGCCGATTTCAGGCGGTCCTTCAACGTTTCCCGCAGCTTCACGTCTTCGTGCAGCAGGTCGGCGTAATCGCGGTCGGCGTACCACCGCGACTTCCAGGGCTTGTTGTAGCCGAGGCGAAATCCGTATGGATGTGTCTTCTGTCCCAAGGTTTCCTCCGCTACTTCTTCGACGGCCTGCGGGCCGGCTTTTTCTTTCCAGCGAGCGCCTGGCGAGCCTTCTTGACCGCGCCGGCGACGCCCTTCTGCGATTCGGCTTCCGCCGTGGCCGCGGCCACGCGCTGCTGCGCGGCGACGTGATGCTCGGCGACGCCCACGACGATGTGCGCCGTGCGGCGCTGGTAACGGAACGCGCGGCCCATCGGCGCCGGGCGCAACCGCTTCCAGCGCGAGCCTTCGTTCACGTAGCAGTTCGATACGAACAAGTGGTCGACGTCGAGCGACGCGCCGGCGTCTTCCGCCTTGCGCTCGGCGTTGGCAATCGCGCTGCGCAGAACTTTTTCCACGTCGCGCGACGCGCGCTTCATGGTGAAGCGCAAAATCTGGAGCGCATCTTCGGCGCGCTGCCCGCGAATCAGGTCCACGACCAGCCGAACTTTTTGCGGCGACATGCGCACGTGCCGCGCCATCGCGACTGCTTCAATTGCCGGGGCGTGCAGTGTTTCGTTGGCCATGGGTTATGACTTCGGCGCTGCCGGCGCGCCGCCTCCGGCTGGTGCCGTTCCGCCCGCCGCAGGTGCGCCCGGCGCTCCTGGCGCTCCCGCCACTCCCGCGGCGCGTTCGAGCGCCGCCTTCACCGCGTGGCCTTTGAAGGTTCGCGTAGGGGCGAATTCGCCGAGCTTGTGACCGATCATTTGCTCGGTGACATAGACAGGAATGAATTTCCTGCCATTGTGCACGGCGATCGTGTGGCCGATCATTTCCGGAAGAATCGTCGACCGGCGCGACCACGTCTTGATCACTTTCTTTTCGTTGCGCGCGTTCATCCCCTCCACCTTGATACGAAGATGGTCGTCGATGAACGGGCCTTTTTTAAGCGAACGTGCCATTGTTTCTCCCTACGCCTCGGCTCTGCTTCTTCGTCGCGTGTTTATTCTTCCACCCGGCGGCACTTGACCCATTGCGCGCGCCGCAATTTGCGGAATCCGCGCACGGGGCCGGGAACGCGGTGCGACACCGGACAGAACGGGCACACAAACCGCGTGCCTTGCGCGTTCGGCGTCTTTTCCACGGTGACCGCCCATCCCGGCTTGCACAGCCGGTACAGCACCTGCACCGGGACAACGGGTGTAAAACGGCTGACGGGTTTGGCCGGCTTTGCCGCCGGACGCGCCGTGCGCGCGGGTTTGCGCGTCCGCGCCACCCGGCGTGCCGCTGGTCGTGATCGTCTCGTTCGTGATGCGCTCATCATAGTTGTCTCGACTTCCCCTCGAATACCCGCCGCGCCAGGCTGAGTATTTTTGCTTCTGGTCCAAATCTCTGCCGAACCGTTTACGGCTTCCTACGCTGCACAATCTGGCGATCCGAGCGCCGGTTGCGGCGCGTCTTCGCGCCCAGGGTCGAGAACCCCCAAGGCGTTTGCGGATGGTTACCCTTCACGCGCCCTTCGCCGCCGCCGTGCGGGTGGTCGACCGGATTCATCGCTACGCCGCGCACCGTCGGTCTTCGTCCGTGCCAGCGCGTACGCCCGGCCTTGCCGTAGGTCACGTTTTCGTGGTCCAGGTTGCCGACCTGGCCGATCGTCGCCATGCAATCAATCGAAAATT
Organism: uncultured Acidobacteriota bacterium; assembly: GCA_963832265.1. Classification (GTDB taxonomy): domain Bacteria; phylum Acidobacteriota; class Terriglobia; order Acidiferrales; family UBA7541; genus Palsa-360. Next base: position 689,854 of record CAWHTN010000007.1, on the reverse strand, counting down.
TTCTGACTTCCCCCGACGGCAGCTTGACGAGGGCTATTTCTCCCTCTTTGCTCAGCAGTTGCGCCGAGCCGCCCGCCGCGCGCACGAGCTGCGCGCCCTTGCCGGGCTGCAATTCCAGGTTGTGCAACTGCGTTCCGGGAGGGATGGCCCGAATGGCCATCGCGTTTCCCGGCAAAATGTCCGCGCCTTCGCCCGTCTGCACCGTCATCCCCACTTCGAGGCCGATGGGATGCAGGATGTACCGTTTTTCGCCGTCGGCATAGTGCAAGAGCGCGAGCCGCGCCGAGCGGTTCGGGTCATACTCGATGGCCGCGACACGCGCGGGGATGCCCTTCTTCTCGCGGCGAAAATCGATCGCGCGGTACTGCTTCTTGTGCCCGCCGCCGCGATGCCAGATGGTGATCTCGCCATGCGCGTTGCGTCCGCCTGTGCGCTTTTTCGGCTCGACCAGCGCCTTCTCGGGCGTCTGCTTGGTGATTTCGCTCTTATCGAGCATCGTGATAAAGCGCCGCGATGCGGTGTACGGATTGAACGTTTTCAGTGCCATAACGTTAACTCACTTCCTCTTACTCGGCGGGCTCAAAGCAGAGCCCGCACCCGAGGCACGCTCCGCGGGTCCCAGCCTGCGGGCCCTGTTTTAAGACAAGGGGCGCCCGCCGCCAAAACCCCGGGCTACACTACAAATTGTCCGCGTACTCGATCATCTTTTCGCCCGCCGCCAGCTTGACGTACGCCTTCTTCCAGTCCCGCCGGTGGCCTTCGGCGCGGCCGCGGCGCCGAAATTTTCCGTGAAAAATCGCCGTGCGCACGCCCGCCACCTTCACCTTGAAAATTTTCTGGACGGCTTCCTTGATCTGCGTTTTCGTCGCGGCGGTCGCCACCTCGAACACCACCGTGTGCTGGGTCTCCTTCACGCCAAGACCCTTCTCGGTGATGATCGGCCGGCGAATCACTTGAAATGCGCTGATGCTCATGGCCTCGTCCTTCGCTCGAATCCTGCGTTTACGTGCCGGGCGTTACTTCTTGCCCTTGGTCTTTGCTTTGGCGGCCGGTTTTTTCGCCGCCGCTTTCTTTGCCGGAGCCTTCTTTTCCTTGGCTGCGGGCTTGGCTGCCTTGGCAGGCTCGGCCGGCTTGGCCGCTTCGATCGTGACCATATCCGAGGCAGGCGCCGCGCTGCGCGGGCCGAGGCCCAGCGTTTCGCCGAGCCGCACGGCCGCGTCCTTTGAGAGAAACAAACGGTCGTGCCGCAGCAGATCGTACGGCTGCAAGGCGTGCGGGGCGACGAGCTTCACGCCTTCGAGATTTCTGCTCGCGAGTTCCAGATTGCGGTTCGCCGCGATCTCCACCAGAAGCATAGTTTTCGTCGCGCCGTCGAGCTTTCCAAGCGCCTCGCGAAACGGCTTGGTCTTGTGCGATTCCAGTTGCCAGGCGTCCACCACGGTCAGCTTCTCGTCGGCCAGCTTGGCCGAGAGCGCCGAGCGCAGCGCGCCCAAAACCATCTTGCGCGGCAGCCGGTAGGCGTAACTGCGCGGCACCGGGCCGTGCACCGTGCCGCCCTTGCGCCAGATCGAGCTGCGAATCGAGCCCACGCGCGCGCGGCCCGTGCCCTTCTGCTTCCAGAGCTTTTTGCCCGAGCCCGAAACTTCGCCGCGGCCCTTGGTCTTGTGCGTTCCCGCGCGCTGCGCCGCCTGATACCAGCGCACGGTTTCGTGCAGCAGGTTCGGGTTCACCTTCGCGCGGAACACGGCGTCGGGAAGATCGATCTGCCCGACGTTCTTGCCTTCCAGATTCTTGATGTCCACTACCGCCATCGTCGTCGCGTCCTTAAACTTTCTCTGCCATCTTTCATTCGCTACTTCGACTTGCGCACCTTGCGAATCAGACAATACGTGCCCACCGGACCCGGCACGGAGCCGAACACCAGCAGCAGATTCTCGTCCGCGTCCACTTTCACGACGCGCAGGTTTTTCACGGTCACGCGCGCGTGCCCCATGTGTCCCGGGAAATGCTGCCCCGGCCAGACCCGCGACGGGAACGAGCTTCCGCCAATGCCGCCCGGAGCGCGGTGATGCATCGAACCGTGCGTCGCATCGCCTCCGCGGTAGTGCCAGCGCTTGACCCCGCCGGCAAATCCCTTGCCCTTGCTGATGCCGGTCACATCGACCAGCTCGCCGGGCGTGAAGCGGTCGACCAGCACGCGGTCGCCCATCTTGGTTTCATCGGCGGAATCCTGGAGGCGCACTTCGCCGAGGCGCCGCATCGGCGCGACGTCGGCCTTCTTGAAGTGCCCCGCCATGGGCTTCCTGACGCGTTGCGGCTTGATGAATTCGACAAGTCCCAGTTGCGCGGCGTCGTAGCCGTCTTTTTCCTTCGTGCGCCGCTGCACGACGACGCAGGGGCCGGCCTGGAGCACCGTGCAGCCCACCGCCTGGCCGTCGTCGGTGAAGACCTGGGCCATGCCGAGCTTGATTCCGAGTATTCCGTTCACAGCCATCGAAGTCGCCCTGCCTCTTCTTTCTTTCGTGCCGTTTCGCTTCTTTCGCTTTGTTTCTTCCAACTTCCAATTTCTAACTTCTATCCAGATCTTACTTGCCGCCGTGCTCGCGGCCGAAGGCCTTGATTTCCACGTCCACCCCGGGCGGCAGGTCGAGCTTCATGAGCGCGTCCACCGTGTCCGGCGTGGGCTCGAGAATGTCGATCAGGCGCTTGTGCGTGCGCATTTCAAACTGCTCGCGCGATTTCTTGTCCACGTGCGGCGAGCGCAGCACCGTCCACCGGTTGATCGTGGTGGGCAGGGGAATCGGTCCGGCAACGTTCGCGCCGGTGCGCTTGGCGGTCTCGACAATCTCGCGCGTCGACTGGTCGAGAATTCGGTGATCGTACGCTTTCAAACGAATGCGAATTTTTTCTCCGGCTGGCATAAATTATTCGACAATCTCCGTAACCGCTCCGGCGCCGACGGTGTGGCCGCCTTCGCGAATCGCGAAGCGCAAGCCCTTCTCCAAGGCCACCGGCGTGATCAAGCTGATTTCCGCGCTCACATTGTCCCCGGGCATCACCATCTCCACGCCCGTCGGCAGCTTCACGTCGCCTGTCACGTCCGTCGTCCGGAAGTAAAACTGCGGACGGTAGCCCGTGAAGAACGGCGTGTGCCGCCCGCCTTCTTCCTTCGTCAACACGTACGCTTCCGCCTTGAACTTCGTGTGCGGCGTGATCGATGCGGGCTTCGCCAGCACCTGCCCGCGCTCCACTTCTTCCTTTTCCGTCCCGCGCAAGAGCAGCCCCACGTTGTCTCCCGCCATGCCTTCATCGAGCAGTTTCCGGAACATCTCGATCCCCGTCACCACCCGCTTCATCGTCGGACGGAAGCCAACGATTTCCACTTCCTCGCCGACCTTCACCTTGCCGCGCTCCACGCGCCCCGTTACCACCGTCCCGCGCCCCGAAATCGAGAAAATATCCTCGATCGGCATCGCGAACGGCTTGTCCACATCGCGCACCGGCTGCGGAATGTACTTGTCCACCGCTTCCATCAGCGCATCGATCTGTTTTTCCCACTTCTCTTCCCCGTTCAATGCCCCGAGCGCCGAGCCTCGGATCACCGGAATGTCGTCCCCAGGAAACTGGTACAGCTTCAAGAGTTCGCGTACTTCCAGTTCCACAAGTTCCAAAAGTTCCGGATCTTCCACCGCGTCGCACTTGTTCATGAACACCACGATCGACGGCACGCCCACCTGCCTTGCCAGCAGAATGTGCTCCCGCGTCTGCGGCATCGGCCCGTCCGTCGCCGCCACCACCAGGATCGCTCCGTCCATCTGCGCCGCGCCCGTGATCATGTTCTTCACGTAGTCCGCGTGCCCCGGGCAGTCGATGTGCGCGTAGTGCCGGTTCGCCGTCTCGTACTCCACGTGCGACACCGCGATCGTGATCCCCCGCTCGCGTTCCTCGGGCGCGTTGTCGATCGAATCAAACGCCCGGAACGCCACCTTCGGATTGTGCTTGGAGAGCACCTTGGTGATCGCCGCCGTCAGCGTCGTCTTGCCGTGATCGATGTGCCCGATCGTCCCGATATTCAGGTGCGGCTTGTTTCGCTCGAATTTTTCCTTCGCCATTGCTCTGTCTGCTCCTCAGCTTGTGCGTTCGCTGCAATCCACCTGGAATTAATTTTCTCTTTCGCTAGCGAGTCGCCCTTCCGGTCGTCTTCGAGATGACTTCCTCGGCCACCGACGCCGGGGCTTCCGCATAGTGCGAGAAATGCATGCTAAAGCTGGCGCGGCCCTGCGTGCGGCTGCGCACATCGGTGGCGTACCCGAACATCTCGGCGAGCGGCACCTCGACGCGAATGATGTTCGCTCCGCCGCGGCTCTCGGTCCCCTGAATCTGGCAGCGCCGCGAATTGAGGTCCCCGAATACTTGCGGCATGTACTCTTCCGGGGTAACCACTTCCACCTTCATGATCGGCTCGAGCAGCACCGGATGAGCCTTGCCGCAGGCTTCCTTGAACGCCATCGAGCCCGCAATCTTGAAGGCCATTTCGGAGCTGTCCACGTCGTGGTAGCTGCCGTCGATCAGCAGGACGGCGATGTCCACCATTTCGTAGCCCGCGAGGATGCCGTTTTCCATGGCTTCGCGGATGCCCGCGTCAATCGGAGCGATAAATTCCTTGGGAATCGAGCCGCCCACGATCTTGTCAATGAACAGCATGCGGTGCTCTTTGTCAAAGCGCCATTTGCCGCCCGAGCCGCCGACCTGTTTGGCCAGGACGTCCAGCTCATCGGTCGACATTTCGTGCATGTTTTCGTGCTCCGAGGAAGGCAGCGGAAGCACTTCGATTTCGCAGTGGCCGTACTGGCCGCGGCCGCCGGTCTGCTTGATGTATTTGCCTTCGGCTTTCGCCCTCTTGCGAATCGTTTCGCGATAGGCGACTTGCGGGCGTCCCACGCTGGCCTGCACGCCAAACTCGCGCATCATGCGGTCCACGATGATTTCCAAATGCAATTCGCCCATGCCGGAAATAATGGTCTGTCCCGTGTCCGGATCGCTGTGCACGCGGAAAGTCGGATCTTCCTGCGCCAGCTTCTGCATGGCGTTGCCGAGCTTGTCCTGATCGGCCTTGGTCTTCGGCTCGATCGCGACCGAGATTACCGGCGCGGGGAACACAATGTTTTCGAGAACCACGGCTTTGTCTTCATCGCACAGCGTGTCGCCGGTGGTCACGCTCTTCAAGCCCACGCACGCGGCGATATCGCCGGCGTAAATGGCGTCGATTTCTTCGCGCTTGTTGGCGTGCATCCGCAAGAGGCGCCCGACGCGCTCGCGCGTTGACTTCGTGGAGTTGTAGACGTAGCTGCCGGCCTTCAGAACTCCGGAATACACGCGGATGTAGGTCACGTGTCCGACGAACGGGTCGGACATGATCTTGAACGCCAGCGCCGAAAACGGCTCGCTATCGCTCGCGCGCCGCAGCACCACTTCGTCGTTGGCGGTGGTGCCCTCGACGGGCGGAACATCGAGCGGCGAAGGCAAGTAGTCCACCACCGCATCGAGCAGCGGCTGAATTCCCTTGTTCTTAAACGCCGAGCCGGCCAGCACCGGAACGAGCTTCAGCGCAATCGTCGAACGGCGGATGGAAGCGCGAAGCTCATTCGCCGAAATCTTTTCGCCGTTCAGGAATTTTTCGACCAGGGAGTCATCGTGCTCGGCGATGTATTCGACCGACTTTTCCCGATGCTCTTTGTAATACGCCTCATCCAATGCCGAAAACTTGAGCGCGGCGGCCACATCCGGACGGGCCGCGAGAAACGCCGCGTCCCACAGCTTGGCGACGTCAAAGACTTCGAATTTCGCGCCCAGGGTTTCCTCGAGCCAGATGATCGCCTTTTCTTCCAGGAAATCGATGACGCCGATGAATACATCTTCTTTGCCGATGGGGCACTGAATCGCCACCGGGTGAGCGGCCAGACGCTGGCGCATGGTCTTGATGGCGCCCTCGAAGTCCGCCCCGGGACGGTCCATCTTGTTGATGAACGCAAGCCGCGGGACGTGATACTTGTCCGCCTGGCGCCAGACGGTTTCCGATTGCGGCTGCACGCCGTGCACGGCGTCAAAAATCGCGACCGCGCCGTCGAGCACGCGCAGCGAGCGCTCGACCTCCACGGTGAAATCCACGTGGCCCGGCGTGTCGATAATGTTGATCAGAATATCGGTGCCGTTGCGCTTCCAGGAAGCGGTCGTCGCGGCCGAGGTGATGGTGATGCCGCGTTCGCGCTCCTGCTCCATCCAGTCCATCGTGGCGGTGCCTTCGTCGACCGACCCGATCTTATAAGTCACACCCGTATAGAACAGGATGCGCTCGGTCGACGTGGTCTTGCCGGCGTCGATGTGCGCCATGATCCCAATATTGCGTGTTTCCGCGAGTTGTGCTTTGCGTGCCATTTCTGGATTACCGCGACTTTCTCCCCTGAGCCTGCAAAACCACCCATTGCCCCTTGATGCCTTGCTTGAGAAACTTACGTTCTAGCCAAAATTCGTGGGGGTACGGCATGCCGTGCCCCTACGAATGCGAGACTCTTACCAGCGATAGTGCGCGAAGGCCTTGTTGGCTTCGGCCATGCGGTGCACGTCTTCCTTCTTTTTCATCGCGCCGCCGCGGGCGTTGGCCGCATCCATCAATTCCTCGGCCAGCTTGTCGGTCATCGTCTTGCCCGAGCGCGTGCGCGCGTAGAGCAGCAGCCAGCGAATGGCGAGCGATTGCCGGCGGAACGGATTCACTTCGACCGGAACCTGGTAGTTCGCGCCGCCGACGCGCCGCGTCTTCACTTCCAGCACCGGCTTGACGTTCTCAATGGCCTTCTTGAACGTCCCCAGCGCATCGCCGTTGGTTTTCTGGCCGATCTGATCCATGGCGCCGTAGAAAATCCGCTGCGCGGTCGAGCGCTTGCCGTCCCACATCATCGAATTGATGAACTTCTGCACGAGGTCCGCGCCGTAAACCGAATCGGTAGTCACCTCGCGCCGTGGAACGAATCCTTTACGCGGCATTCGCTTCTTCTCCTCGTTACCGCTCTTCTACTTGGCCGCGGCCTTGGGCCGCTTGGCGCCGTATTTCGAGCGCCCCTGCTTGCGGTTCTCGACGCCGGCGGCGTCGAGCGTTCCGCGAATAATGTGATAGCGCACGCCGGGAAGATCCTTCACGCGGCCGCCGCGCACGAGCACGATCGAGTGCTCCTGCAGGTTGTGGCCGATCCCGGGAATGTAGGTCGTGACTTCGATGCTGTTGGTCAGGCGGGCGCGCGCGACTTTTCGCAGCGCCGAGTTGGGTTTCTTGGGCGTCTGCGTGTACACGCGAATGCATACGCCGCGCTTTTCCGGACATCCCTGCAGCGCAGGAGACTTCGTCTTGGTCCGGATTTGATCGCGCCCGGATCGTACCAGTTGTGCGAACGTCGGCACGGCTCTCCCTCAAACGAGCTAGATTTCACTTCACTTTCCACAGTGCGGATTTCCGCCATGCGGCGTGTCGTGGAGTTCAGTTAACGAAAGGGTACAGTGGCGATTCCGGAGAAACCCGACAACAAGCTCCGCACTACTCCCAGTGAGCAGATTCTACTTTCTGGTCGAAGCGGAGAGGGTTACTCGGCTTTGCGGGGCTGGCGCCCCATTCCGGCCGCTCTTCTTGTCCCGTTCCGTCGTGCTTTGTTCCGGGGCTCGAAGACTATCCCTTTCACTACAGGGCAAAACAATCCCTGACGAAGCCGTAAGTATAGGGAAAAGGGAGGCCTATGTCAAATGCAAATCCCGGAGTGCGGTGGAAAACCTATTTGGGGGCCTTGTTTTCAACGTCATATTGTTTGGCAGAGAGGATATGGCATTATCCTCAAATCTAAGGTGGAAGACGAATTAGCGTAGCAGACTGGGGTGCCGCACCCTTGTGGGTTTCAAGGGTGCGGGTTTTGACTTTCGATGCGCAACCCACTCGAACGACGGTACGGAGAGGGCGATCTTCATTTCATCACGTTCAGTTGCATCCATCGACGCCCGCTACTAGGAAACGCGCAAGCGCGTGATTGTTTCGTGCGCGTCCTAGCCGAAGTCCGCGATCGATATGTGTTCCGCCTGATCGGATATGTGGTGATGCCGGAACACGTTCACCTCCTCATGACGGAACCCGTCAAGGGAGATCCTTCCAAGGCGCTGCATGTTTTGAAACAACGCGTTTCCGGCCAGCTTCTTGACAAAATTCGGGGCGACGATCTCGCCTCAGAACCGCATTTCTGGCAGCGACGCTTCTATGATTTCAATATATGGAGCGGGAAGAAAATTACAGAGAAATTGAATTACATGCACTTGAATCCCGTCACGAGAGGGCTTGTTGTCCATCCTCGAGATTGGCCGTGGAGTAGTTGGTCGCACTATGCCAACGGGGAAAGCGGGCCGATTGGGATCGACCGGTGGGACGTATCGACGGACTTGAATCTAAACCCGCACCCTTGAAAGTCACAAGGGTGCGGCACCCGAAAATCAAAACCGTTCGCAATTCGTTCGCGGTTACCTCACCTCGAGGATTTCTTTTTCTTTCACGGCGCAGAGGTCTTCGATTTTTTTGGTTTCCGAGTGCGTGACCTTTTCGAGCTCGTCGAGGGCGCGTTTTTGTTCGTCCTGGCTGATCTTTTTCTCTTTTTCCAGCTTATCGACGGCTTCCTTGATGTCGCGGCGGATATTGCGCACGGCGGTGCGGTGATTTTCGAGGACTTTGTGCAGGTGTTTGACGATGTCCTTGCGGCGGTCCTCGGTCAGCGGGGGAATCGGCACGCGCACGATTTTGCCGTCGTTGGTGGGATTGAGTCCCAGGTCGGAGGTGCGAATCGCCTTGTCGATCAGCGGCACGGCGCCCGGATCCCACGGCGCGATGACGATCGACATCGGCTCCGGCACCGAGAGCGAGCCGAGCTGGTTCACCGGCATCGAGGTGCCGTGATAATCGACGCGAATATGATCGAGCAGCGCGACGTTGGCGCGGCCCGTGCGCACGCTGGCAAGGTCCTTGCGGAAATCCTCGACGGCTTTCTCCATCCGCGTGCGGGCCTGCACCATCGCTTCTTTGCTGTTGGAAATTGTGGTCATTGCTTCGCGCTCCCGTTTATTCCGCCGTCACCGTCGAGCCCACTTTTTCGCCCATCACCGCCCGGCGGATATTTCCCGGCCGGTTCATATTGAAGATGATGATCGGCATCCGGTTGTCCATGCACAATGAAATCGCCGTCGAATCCATGACGGCAAGCCCTTTTTGGATCACGTCCAGATAGGTAACGCGCTCAAACATTTTCGCGCCGGGAACCTTTTCCGGGTCGGCGTCATAGATCCCGTCGACGCGCGTCGCTTTCAAAATGACGTGGGCCTTGATCTCCATGGCGCGCAGGGCGGCGGCGGTGTCGGTCGAAAAATACGGATTGCCGGTGCCCGCGGCGAAAATCACGACGCGGCCCTTTTCCAGGTGGCGCATGGCCCGGCGGCGGATGAACGGTTCGGCCACTTGCGCCATGTCGATCGCGCTGAGGAGGCGGGTGACGACGCCCTGCTTTTCCAGCGCGTCCTGCAGCGCCAGGCCGTTGATCACCGTGGCCAGCATGCCCATGTAGTCGCCGGTAGCGCGATCGATCGAAAGGGACTTTTGGCGCGTACCGCGGAAGATGTTCCCGCCGCCCACGATGATGGCCATCTCAATGCCCAGGTCGCTGACTTCCTTCACTTCGCGGGCAATGCTGTGAACGGTTTCGGCGTCAATGCCAAAGCCTTGCGAACCCTGAAAGGATTCTCCGGAAAGTTTCAAAACAATGCGTCGGTAAATGGGCGCAGGTGAGTCGCTGTCTCGGTTGGAAGTTCGGTCGTCTTTGCTCATGCTCTCGGCGGGCATTCTAACAAAGATTCTTCCGTGCCGCACGGCCCGGATTGTAAATTCCCGGGGCCACATGGAAATCCACGGACGGATTCCAGGATTTTTTCCAGTCGTGTGGCGGCTAGCTGACTGCCGCGGCGGCGGGCGGCTCTTCGGCGGGAACGCTGGCGCTCTCGCCCACCTTGAAACGCACGTAGCGCCGGATGGAAATATTTTCGCCCAGCTTGTGGATCATCTGGCTGACCATCTCGCCCACGGTCATCGATTCATCCTTGATGAAGTGCTGTTCGTAGAGGCAGTTTTCCTCGTAGAACTTTTCCATCTTGCCGCTGACGATTTTTTCGGCCACCGCTTCGGGCTTGCCCGTCGCGCGGGCCTGCGCTTTGTAAATTTCGCGCTCGCGGTCCAGAATTTCCTGCGTCACATCTTCGCGGCGCACGAACCGGGTATCGAGCGCGGCGATGTGCATGGCCACGTCGTGGCAGAGGCGCTGAAAATCCTCGGTGCGCGCGACGAAATCGGATTCGCAATTGATTTCGACCAGAACGCCGATTTTTCCGCCGGCGTGAATGTAGTGCCCGACGAGGCCTTCGCTCGCCTGGCGCGCCGCTTTCTTCTGCGCGGCCGCCTGCCCCTTCTTGCGGAGAACGTCGATCGCGCCTTCGATATTGCCTTTCGCTTCGACCAGCGCCGAGCGGCAATCGGCAAATCCCGCGCCGGTTCGCTCGCGAAGGTCCTTCACGAGCTGCGCGGAAATAGTGACCGGTTCGGTTGGATTTGTCATGGCTCTATGGCATTCCTTTTCGTCGAATTCTATGAATTGAAAACACAGCCGTCCGCGCGGTTCCGTAAACGAAACCTGCGATTCATTTCTATTCGGCGGCTTTTACGGAATTGTTCGGCTCGGGTTCCGGTTCAGGTTCGGGCAAAGGTTCGACGAGGGGTTCCGCGCCCGGCTCGATGAAATCGCCTTCCTGCTTTTCGTATTTTTCGTATTTGCTGGTGTCCTGGTACTCGACCGTATCCTCGGCCAGGGCGGCGTCGGTCGCAGCCTTTTCCTGGGCGATTTGCGAGCGCTCGTACGCCTGGCGGCCTTCGATCACGGCGTCGGAAATCTTGGAGGTGAAGAGCTTGATCGCGCGCAGCGCGTCGTCGTTCCCCGGTATCACCCAGTCCACCTGGTCGGGATCGCAATTGGTGTCCACGATGGAGACCACAGGCACGCCCATGCGGCGCGCTTCGCGAACCGCAATCGCTTCCGCATTGGAATCGATGACGAACATCGCGTCCGGCAGCGCCGACATATTCTCAACGCCTGACAGGTTCTGCTTCAGGTGCTTCATTTCGCGATCGAGGCGGGCAGCTTCTTTTTTGGAGAGTTGCGCCATCCGGCCGTCTTCCGTCATGGCCTTCAAAGTCTTCAGCCGCTTGATGGACTTCTGGAGCGTGGACCAATTCGTCAGCGTCCCGCCCAGCCAGCGATGATTGACGTAGAACATTCCGCAGCGGTTCGCTTCCTCGGCCACCGCTTCTTGCGCCTGGCGCTTGGTTCCCAGGAAAAGAATGGTTTTGCCGTTGCCGCTCTGCTCGCTCACAAAGCGCGCGGCCTCGCGAAACAGTTTCAATGTCTTTTGCAGATCGATGATGTGGATTCCATTGCGTTCGCCGAAGATATACTCCTTCATCTTCGGATTCCAGCGGCGGGTCTGGTGGCCGAAATGAACTCCAGCCTCCAGCAATTCTTTCATCGTTATTTCAACTGCCAAAGTCCCTCCTCAGGAGATAGATGTTTGCGAGCCCCGGACCGTTTCGTCACGAAAGAGGTCCGGAACCGAACATCCTATTGCCGGCTCCTTGCCGGCCGTGAATTTGTCCCGTCCCGTCCGCCGAGGCGGACGGGACGCGACAGAACTCTTCGCACTAGCGCTTGCTGAACTGGAAGCGCTTGCGGGCGCCCTTCTGCCCGTACTTCTTGCGTTCCTTCATGCGCGAATCGCGCGTCAAAAACCCGTTCTTGCGCAAGGCCCGCGCGCAGTTCCGGATTGAACAGCGCCAGCGCGCGGGAAAGCCCCATGCGCACCGCGCCGGACTGTCCACCCACGCCGCCGCCATTCACGGTTGCGATAATGTCAACCGAACCCGAAGTCTCGGTGAACTTCATCGGCTCCACGGCGCGATTGCGCCAGGTCACATTGCGAAAATATTCATCCGGTGTGCGGCCATTGATGGAAATCTTTCCCGACCCGAACGTCAAGAAGACTCGCGCAACGGATTCCTTGCGCCGGCCGGTCCCATAAAATTTCTGTTTCGCGCCTTCTTCCAAAGGTTGTCCGCTGGAACTCAACTTTCCTCCTAGCCTTCCGTTCAACCTCAATCAACTCCCATCAATTCCAATCAACCCCTGGTCCAAGTCAACGTCTGAACAGCCGCCCCAAAAAGCAGACCCAAAACAACGGACCCAAACAGCGGGTGTCATTCTGAGCGAAGCGAAGAATCTCTCTTCGATCTGAACATCGGGCAGAAAGCAGATTCCTCGGCGAAAAGCGCGCCTCGGAATGACAATTTACGAGGTTTGTCGCGCCTTTTAAATCTAAGGATTAAAGAGCAGCCGCTTGTGGTTTTTGCCCCGCGTGGCGCGCCAAACCCTTGTCATCCAGATAAATCCGCAGCTTCTTCGCCCGCAGCGCCCGCAACTTATTTTTCGGGAGCATGCCCAGCACAGCTTCGCGCAACATCCAGTCCGCGCGGGTCGGCCGCAAGCGCTTGGCCGGAACTTCCTTCAGCCCGCCCGGATAGCCGCTGTGATGGCGATACACTTTTTGCTCGAGCTTGTTTCCGGTCAGGCGAATCTTGTCGGCGTTCACAACAATTACATGGTCGCCGCAATCTAGATAAGGCGTATAGTTCGCCTTGTCCTTGCCGATCAGGATGCGCGCAATGCGCGTCGCCACGCGGCCCAAAACTTGTCCTGCGGCGTCCACGATAAACCACCCGCCGCCCTGTTCGATCTCTTCGGTTTCCCGTCCCCGGGGGACATACGTACGCATGAGTTCAGTCACACCTTTCCATCAATAGTCAAACGTAAACAATATCGGGTAAGCGCACTTTTGTCAATGAAGGCCTGTGGATGAATGCTTTTTCTAAGAAGCTTTCGCATTTGAAGGCGGCTCGTGCCTTGCACTTTGCGCATTACAATTTTTTCAGGGTCCACCAAACTTTGCGCGTCACCCCTGCCATGACAACGGGTATCGCAGATCATATTTCTTCAATTGAAGAAATTGTAGACCCACTGTAAAGAAGTGGTACTATCGCCGCCTAAAAGGTGGGCTACCCAGAAACCCCGAATCCCCGTCGGGGCGTTATGGCGTTATCCGTGCAAGTAGTCTAGCACGGGAGTGCACCTTTGTGTCGTCTAAGAAGATTCTAATAATGCCCAGCCCAGAAGAACGTGAACGCTTTGAGCGGTCAGAAGGCCGTGGTGCCAGTCAAGCGACGACTAGCGGCGCAGCTCTCCCAGCGGGTTATCTCGACGACGTGGCCAAAGTCGCTGCTATTTATCAAACGCTTGGAGGATTGGAGAAGTTAGTCGATGGTTTAGGAGCTACCACTAAATCTCACGCCGAGAAGATTGAGCAACTGACTCAACGGGTTTACGCTATTCCAACCCTAGAAAAAGATGTCGCACAAAATACAAAGGACCTAAATGAACTTGGGAGACGCCTCGAAAAAGACGTGAATGAACTAGGGAGACGGCAAACCAAAGACCTGAACGAACTCGGGATAAGACTAGGCAATAATATTGGTGCTTTACAGAATACTGCCCACACCGCAGACAAGCTCTTCAGAATTTTTATAGGCGCCCTTGCGGTAATCCTCACAGTGCTCGGGCCCCCTCTAATGATCTATCTGTACCATCACGTGAAGCTGATTTTCCAACCCTAGTTTTTCAAAATGAGTCACCACCTCCCCCGCCCCAAATGACACCACTACCCTGTGGATGAATCGCAGGGTTGCGAAAGGCGCCCTTGAGATGCAAAAATGGGCGCGCTGTCGAGGAAAAAGACGACCATGAGCAACTTTGATATCGATTCCCTCTCGGAAGAAGATCTGATCGAATTGAACCACAAGATCGTAGCTCGGCTCCGATTTCTCAGCCAGATGCGTTCGCATAGCAAGATGCTTGATTTTCGAATCGGGGAACGAGTGAAATTCCGGCCCGATGGAAGACCCGAAGTAACTGGCATTCTGACGCAATACAACAAGAAAACAGTCACCGTGATCACGGATTCGGGCGAGCATTGGAGAGTAGCCCCGGGTTTGCTGAGCAAGGTTGAGACGGCGAGCGGATCAACGCGGAGAGAAGACATTAAGGTCGTTCCTCTTTCCAATCGCAATGCCGGGCACTAGAGACGACCGGACTCAAATGGGGTGGATGACTCCGCGCGGGAATCTGAGAGTGGAGGCCGAGGCGGGACGCCGATCGCCGCGCGGTGCGACGCGTCAGGGCGCGGCACCGCGGGCGGGCGCTGAAAGCCTGGCTTAGAGCGAAGACTTCGTCACGGGAGCGTGCGCCGTTGTGGACGAAGTGGAACCCGTTGTACTTCGAGTGTACGCGGGCTTGTCAAGATCGTTGTCGTGACTGGCGGAGCCGGTCCGATCGATCTCGATGGAGCCCTTGAAGTACGCGCCGTCCTCAATCATGATGCGCGCCGTGGTCAAGTCTCCGACCACCGAGCCATCCTTCTTGATTTCGATGCGGTCGCGAGCCCGCAAATTGCCCTTCACGCTGCCATAAACGACGACTTCGCGCGCTACAACGTCGGCGGTCAGCTTGGCGCTGGCGCCCACGGTGAGCTTGCGGTCTTCGAGCTGAACCAGCCCTTCGACGCTGCCGTCAATATGCAGATCTTCATTTCCGGATATTTCGCCTTTGATGTGCAAGCTGGCGCCTAGCCGCGCGGTTGAACCGGACGGCGTAGAACTCAGCGGGCGCATGGCATCGGTGCTCATGGCTATTCCCTCCGTTTTGGCCGAAGCCGGCTTCGCTACCGGTGCTGGTGGGTCCGGAGCTTTCGCGGTCGTCGGTTGCGGCGTTTCTGGTTTCTTATCTCCCCACATTATCTACTGGCCCTCCTCGGTCAGAGACACCAACAAAACTACGGTGCGAGACCGGGGTGCAAAACACTGTAGCTCCCCGGTCAAAATCGGGACAAGTGAATTGCGGGCGTGGTGTTCCTTAAAGTAACACGGGCTGGGGGCCCGGCTGGGGCAACAAACGTTACAGGAATCCGGGTTCGGGCGCAATAGAATTTCAATGGTTCATTTTGGAATAGCCAATCGACCTAACTGGGGCCAGTCCGGAACCAAATTCTTTGTGTCGTGGGCCATAAAAGCGTACGATGCGCGACGTATGCGTTTGGACTATGCGTTGACGGAGGTGGAAATCATGCCTTCTGAAATCAGGAAGAGCACAAGCGTTGCTCTGAAATTTTTCGTTGCTCTGCTGGCGATATTTGCGTTCGGCGTGAGGACGACGAACGCGGCGTCGTGCGAAAATCTGGCTTCCATTTCCCTGGCCAATGTGACGATCGCGTCGGCAGAGAGTGTCGCTGCCGGAGCGTTTACTCCGCCTGCCGACGCACCTCCCAGCGCTGCAAAGTACGGCCAACTGCCGGCGTTCTGCCGGATAACTGCGACGCTTGCGCCTTCCCCCGACTCCGATATCAGGATTGAAGTCTGGATGCCGGCCTCGGGCTGGAACGGCAAGCTGCAGGCCGTGGGCAATGGCGGCTGGGCTGGAGTGATTAGCTATCCGGCGCTGGCTGCGGGTGTCGCGGGTGGTTACGCCTCCGCCAGCACCGACACCGGTCACCAGGGCAATACCGCGAAGTTCGCCCTCGGCCATCCCGAGAAGGTGGTGGACATGGCCTACCGCGCGGTCCACGAGATGACCGTGCAGGCCAAGGCGATCGCCAAAGCGTACTACGGCGGTGAACCGAAACTTTCGTTCTGGAACGGCTGCTCCACAGGAGGACGCCAGGGGATCACCGAAGCGGCAAAATATCCGGGCGACTTTGACGCAATCGTTGCCGGGGCATCGGCCATCAACTGGATGCACCTTCACATCGCACGCCTGACGCTCAATACGATCGTGAACCGAAGCGAGGACAGCGCCATCCCGCCCTCGAAATATCCGATGATTCACGACGCGGTGCTGCAAGCCTGCGATGCGTTGGACGGCGTGAAGGATGGCGTCATTGAAAATCCCGCGCGGTGCCACTTCGATCCCAAAGTGCTCGCCTGCAAGGGCGCGGATGGGCCCGCGTGCCTGACGCCGGCGCAAGTGGAGACGGCGCGCGCGATCTACGCTCCGATCAAGAATCCGCGAACTGGAGCGGACGTTCTGCCAGGTCTCCTGCAGCCGGGGTCGGAGCTGGGTTGGGCAACATTGGCAGGCCCTGAGCCGCTACGGTACACGGTGGAGACGTACCAATACCTGGTTTTCAAGGATCCCGCTTGGGATTGGCGCCACTTCAACGCCGCGACAGATATCGATCAGGCCCTGAATATGGACGATGGCCTGCTCGACTACACAAATTCTGACCTGAAGCCGTTCTTCGCGCACGGCGGAAAATTGTTGATGTACCACGGCTGGGCCGATCCCCAGGTTAGCCCGATGAACAGCGTCAACTATTTTAACGACGTCACAAAGAAGCTCGGACCGGGCGTCGTGGGGAAGTCGATTCAACTCTACATGGTGCCCGGCATGAACCATTGCCAGGGAGGTCCCGGAACCGACAGTTTCGACAAGATGGCCGCGATTGAAGAGTGGGTGGCCAAGGGCGCCGCACCGGAACAAATCATCGCTTCGCATCGCACCGCGGGAAACGTGGATCGCACGCGTCCCCTGTGCCCGTATGGCAAGGTCGCGAGCTATAGCGGGAACGGCAGCACCGACGAAGCGGCAAATTTCACTTGCAAAGCGCAGTAGTCAGGAGACGGTCCCTGATTCGATGGCTTCCAGTTGCGGAAATTGGGGATCAATACTTGCGCAGGACTCCGACAACGCGTCCCTGAATCTTAACGTCCGCTGCCGGAACGATGATGGGCGGCATGTCCGAATTCGCGGGCTGCAAACGAATCTTCCCGCCCGCCTCGCGATAAAAGCGTTTCAAAGTGGCTTCGTCATTTCCCACCAACGCCACAACGGTTTCCCCGGGATTGGCCACTTGCGTCGGCTCGATCACCACGTAGTCGCCGTTCATGATGTGATCCTCGATCATGGAATTGCCTTTCACTTGCAGGACAAAGGATTTGTCCGAGCGCGCGAATTCGCCCAGCGAAAGCGTCTCCCGGTCTTCCACCGCTTCGAGCGGCCGGCCGGCGGCGATGCGGCCCATCAGCGGCAGCTCGACCGTGTGCCGGTCGAGCACTTGCTCGCGCACCGGTTTGGGAAGCTGCGTGACTTCGATCGACCGGCTCTGGTTATAACCGCGCCGGATGAATCCCTTGCGCTCGAGCGTCGTAATATGTTTGTGCACGGTGGCCAGCGAAGTCAGCTTCAGCGAGCGCGCCATTTCCTCGAAGCTCGGCGAATAGCCGTGCTTGTTGTGAAAGGCGACCAAAAAATCGAGCACTTCTTTTTGCCGTTTTGTCAGTGTCATGAAAGATTCCTCCCGTGCGCCCCTTATATTAGGCGAATCAAAAGCGAAAAAGCAAGCCATAAAATCGGAGACAAAGAAATTGTTTTACGCGCAGGATGCCAGTTCCTCGATTCGCTGACCGCGTGTGAAAGAAATTTTCGTGGTCTTTGAACATTGCTCCTCTTTGGCTCATGCCGCATAGGCAACATGGTTTTTCCTTCGCGGTATTACAAGGCCACTTGCATTGTGCTATGCTTAGTTATTGGAAGCCCTCTGGGGAACTTCGGCATCCGCAACTGATGGTCCTTGGGGCAAACCGGGTGGTTAAAATTCATACTTAAGAATTGGAGCTTTCCTAAGCCATGGCTACGATTACGGACCCAGTCGTCCGCGCACACAAGCGCGAGGTCATCGAAAAAGCCGTCCTCCGCTTTTGCGGAGACTCCGGCGACGGCATGCAGATTACAGGCAGCCAATTCACCAATACGGTTGCCCTCTACGGAAATGATTTAGCTACCTTCCCCGATTATCCCGCCGAAATTCGCGCCCCTGCGGGCACACTTCCCGGCGTGAGCGGCTTCCAGATTCAATTTTCCTCGGCCGACGTGTTCACTCCAGGGGACGCTGTGGACGTGCTGGTGGCCATGAATCCGGCAGCCCTCAGGACCAACGTGAAGGACCTGAAACCAAACGGCATTCTCATTCTAAACAGCGACGCGTTTACGGACGGGGATTTGCGCAAAGCGGACCTGACTACCAATCCGTTGGAGGACGGCTCCCTCGACGCCTACCGGTTATTTCCCGTCGGCCTCGAACGCTTGACGCGCACCGCGCTCCAGGATCTGGGACTCGACGCCAAGTCGATGGACCGCTGCAAAAACTTCTTCGCTCTGGGCATGTGCTACTGGCTTTACAACCGCTCGATGGACCTGACGTACAAGTGGATCGAGGACAAGTTCAAGACCAAGGCGTTGCTGGTGGAAGCGAACAAGCTGGCCATGCGCGCGGGTTACAATTACTGCGAAGCGACCGAGGCGTTTCAAGTCAGCTATGAAATTCCTCCCGCCAAGCTGACTCCCGGAACCTATCGCAACCTCAGCGGCAACCAGGCGCTGGCGATTGGATTCGTCGCGGCCTCGCAGAAGGCCGGCCTTCCGCTCTTCCTCGGCTCCTATCCGATCACGCCCGCGTCGGACATCCTGCACGAACTTTCCATGTACAAAAATTTCGGCGTCATGACGTTCCAGGCCGAGGACGAAATCGGAGCGATCACCTCCGCCATCGGCGCCTCCTATTCGGGAGCCCTGGCGCTCACCACCACTTCCGGCCCCGGCATGGCGCTTAAAACCGAAGCGATGGGCCTTGCGGTCGCGGTGGAATTGCCGCTCGTGATTTGCGACATTCAGCGCGGCGGCCCGTCCACGGGCTTGCCGACCAAGACCGAGCAGGCCGATCTTCTGCAAGCGATGTTCGGCCGCAACTCGGAAGCGCCGATTCCGATCCTTGCGCCGTCGACTCCGGGCGATTGTTTCTGGGTCGCGGTGGAAGCCTGCCGCATCGCGCTCAAGTACATGGTGCCGGTCATCATTTTGTCCGACGGTTACCTGGCCAACGGCGCCGAACCGTGGCGCATTCCCAAGATTGATGAAATCCCCGGCATCAAGGTGAAATTTACAACCGATCCCAACGGATTCCATCCCTACTCGCGCGACCCGAACACGCTGGCGCGTCCGTGGGCGATTCCCGGCACGCTGGGGCTGGAACACCGCATCGGCGGCATCGAGAAGCAGGACGTCACCGGCAACATCAACTACGAGCCGCTGAACCACGAAAAGATGGTTCGATTGCGCGCAGCCAAAGTCGAGGCCGTGACGCAGGATATTCCGGATTTGGTTCCGGCGGGCGATCCTGACGGCGACCTTTTGATCGTGGCCTGGGGCTCAACGTATGGCGCGATCACCGCAGGCATGAAGACGATGCGCGCCAAGGGGCATCGCATCGGCCACGTCCACCTGCGGCATCTCAACCCAATGGCGCGCAATCTCGGAGAGTTGCTGGGGCGTTACAGCCATGTGCTGGTCCCCGAGATGAATCTCGGCCAACTATCGATGCTCTTGCGCGCCAAGTTCCTCGTGGACGTGCAAGGCTACAACAAGATCCAGGGGCAGCCCTTTAAACAATCGGAAATTGAAGCGAAGATCGAAGAAATTCTGGGCTGAGGCCCGAAAGGAATTCGGAGAAAAGACCAATGACTACGGCATCGATTCCAGTACTGACCAAGAAGGATTTCCAGACGGACCAGGAAGTCCGCTGGTGTCCGGGTTGCGGAGATTACGCCATTCTCTCCGCCGTGCAGTCCGTGTTCCCCGAGCTGGGCATTCCGCGCGAAAAATTCGTCGTCATATCCGGCATCGGCTGCTCGAGCCGCTTCCCGTACTACATGAACACGTTCGGCTTTCACACGATTCACGGACGAGGGCCCGCGGTTGCGACCGGCGTCAAGATCACGCATCCCGAACTGGAAGTCTGGCTGGCGACCGGCGACGGCGATTCGCTCGCCATCGGCGGCAATCACACGATTCACATGCTGCGGCGCAACGTCGGCATCAAGGTGCTGATGTTCAACAACAAGATTTACGGGCTCACGAAGGGCCAGTACTCGCCGACCTCCGAGTTCGGCAAGAAAACGAAATCGACACCATTCGGCACGGCGGATCGCCCATTCAATCCGCTGGGCCTCGTGATCGGCGCCGACACTTCGTTCGTCGCGCGCTCGGTGGACGTTTTTCAGGGACACCTGAAGGACACGCTGAAGAAAGCGGCGGCGCACAAGGGCTCGGCCTACGTTGAAATTCTGCAGAACTGCAACATCTTCAACGACGGGGCGTGGTTCGATCTCACCGAAAAAGAAGCCCGCAGCGAGCACGTGGTCCAGCTCGAGCACGGCAAGCCGCTGATCTACGGCAAGAATCGCGACAAGGGCATTCGCCTCAACGGCATGGAACTCGAAGTCGTTCATCTCGGCAACGGCAACGGACTTACCGAGAAGGATGTGCTCGTCCACGACGAGCACCACCCGAATCCCGCGTACGCCTTCCTGCTCGCGCAGATGGAAGAGAAGCCCGGCTTCCCCACTCCCATCGGCGTGCTCCGCTCCTGGGACCGAGACCGGTATGAGGACGTGATGTCCAAGCAGATTCAGGACGTCATCGCCAAGCGCGGCCCCGGCGACCTGGCCAAGCTGCTGAACGCCGGCGATACGTGGGAAGTGCGGTAGCTCGAAGCTGAATCTACTTGCTCATTTTTTGAAGGCGGCCAGATGTATTGGCCGCCTTTTTGTTTTGCTGGCTTACAGCGGTTCGTTGGCCATTGCGATGGCTTGAGTGACTATTTTATCTGAGACTCGAAAGTCAAACTGAGTGCGAAGTTTCTTGACGAGCGATTTGGTCTTATCTGCGCGACCTTCAAGCTCGAGTCGCGCGAGGATTCTCACAGTCCCAACTGGTTTCAGCCCCTGAGCTTCGGCAATCTCCCTGGCCCGTTTGTCATCGCCAATGAAAAAATCTGCATGCCTTTCCTGGGCTTGGACCAGTGCTTCCGCCTCTCCGTCACCGAGTTCAAGCCTGCGCAGATCGAGGCTTGTCCTGTCGGCAGCGGCACACCGATGCAGGAGCCCAGCGTCGTAGAGTTTTCGAAGAGTGTATCGAAACCTTCCCTTGCGTTTGACCTCCATGTGCACACTGCGAGGAACATAAATCACATCGAAGAAATGAGAAAGTTCTCTCACAAAATCTAAGTGAACGAAACACATGAGAGGGGTGCTATCGATGACGGCGGTACGCAACTAGTCCTTCGAGAGAGCCGCAAGTAGCAGCAGGCCCATTCCAACGGCGACCAAGGCACCGACCGCTTGCAGAATATCCTTGTTCTTTTTCTGGGTCTTCAGGAATTCAAAAACTTCCCTTTCAACCTTCCCAGGGTTGCCGTCAAAGCGTGAAAATCTGAAGATCGGCGTAAATGTTTTTAGAAATGCGCCGTCCTCGACGGCCTGCTCCACGAGAGGGATTATGAGTTTGCCCTTCCCCTGGGCATAGCTGAGTTCGCTCTCCACGGCACGACCCGTTTTGCTTGTGATGATGGCTAGAACGCAATCGGCCTCGTCGATGGCGATCCGGTCAGATAGACTTGGGCCTGTTGGGCTGCGACGGGTCAAGGACGATCTATGTTCGGTGCGTTGGGGAACAAAAACATGAATGCCCTCTGAGGTCGCAAGCGTTTGTAAACGCCATACGATGGCGTGCTCTTCGGGGTCAGTGCTATAGCTCAGAAAGACTTTGAAGGCCATTTCTGAACAATTGTACGCCCGGGGATGCCCCGCAGCACGAAAATTATCTTGGCGAGCGTAACTCCAAGTGGTTTGGGAGCAGAAGCTTTGGCTGGTAGATTTCGCTTCCTTATTCGCTACTGCCGGGTTCCGGCGGCCATTGCCGACGTGCGCGAGTCGCTGCTGCGCGTCGCGAAATAATTCTCGTCATTCAGCCGGCGATAGATCCGTCCCGCGACGCCGGCTGCCATGGCTCCCTTGATCATGCTGCTGTGGCCGCGCATCAGCACGACCAGAACGATCCTGGGGTTTGCCTGATCGGCGTAGGAAACAAACCAACCGAGGCGCGAGGCCGAATCCGAGCAGGTTCCCGTCTTTCCGAGCGCTTGCGCATCATCGGAAATGTAGCTGGAGCGCGCCGTGCCATAGAGCACCGCGGCGAGCATGCCGTCCCGCACTTCCGGAAGCAGCGATTCGATGTTGAGGCGCCGCTTGATGCGTGGCGCGAAATTCGCCCGTTCCTCCGCTGTTCGCGGATATTGCAGGTAATAGAGCGTGCCGCCGTTGGCAATGCTGGATGCCAGAGCGCCGAGTTGCAGCGGCGTCATCTGAATTCCCTGGCCAAAGCTGGACATCCGCGCCACGCCGCCAAAAGCAGGCGGCTCGGAGGGAAATCCGCCCGGATGCTCTTCGGGAATCTGATATCCGGCCAGTTCGCCGAGTCCCAGGAGGCGGCCGTAGCGCGAAACAGTGTCAAATCCCATGCGCCGGCCGAGCTCCTCGAAGAAAGCGTTATTGGAATGCGCCAGCGCTTCGGTGAGGTTCAAATACTTGCGGGGAGCGACGCGAATCATTGTGTCGCGCGTGACCACGCCTTCCTGCAGTGCCGCAACGGCGATGACCGGCTTGATCGTCGAGCAAGGAATGAAGCCGGCGGAAAATGCGAGGTTCTGATTGACGATCGTGAGGATGCGTCCGCTTTCAGGATCGATGGCGACGACCGAACCGTTGTAGCGGCCTAGCGCGTCAACGGCTGCTTTGCGCACGGTCGGGTCGTCGTATGCCGTGACGTCACCCTTTTCGGAGTCCGTAAACGTGGGCACGCCGTAGCGCGAAGATGAGCTTCTCTTAATCGAAGCGCGGGAGGCGCGTGGCGAGGGAGCAGCCAGCGCGGGAGAACTCCCTGCAATCAATATGCAGAGGAGAGCTGCAAGAAAGCGAAGATGGCTAGACCGATACGACATTATTTTATTCCCATCTGGACCCATTTGGCGCCCTGAAGCGCGTTTCAAGCTGAACGCCGATTCTATGTAATTTGTTCGCTCGAACGCAATAGCAAATCTGAACTATTACGTACTATCACGCAAGAGGCCAATCGCCGGTACGTTCGTACTAGCCTGAAAATACTATGATTAGAGGCGGAACACAGAAAGAGCGAATGTGTCCCAATGGAACAAGTGGTTCAAGAAGAGGCGCGAACAACGATGACGCGGGCCTTTCGGCACAATCGCGCGACCCGGCAGATTGCCGGGCCGCGATTAGTCGGAGCTAATATTTCGCCGGGTGACTGATTATCTCACTGGACGCGGTCTGCCTGCCGCAGCGGTGGCTGCAGCGGCGGCAGCCTGAACCGCGGCTGGCTTTTCCGCGGGTTTCTCCGCGTGCGCCGCCGGGGCCGGTGTGCCGTTGGCCGCGCCGGGAATGGGAATGTTCATCTTTTTTCGCAACAAGTTTTCGATTTTCCCGCGGACGTCGGCGTGTTCCTTCAAGAACACGCGCGCGTTTTCGCGGCCCTGGCCGAGCCGCTCTCCCTCAAAGGAAATCCACGTGCCCGACTTTTCGAGGACGCCCTTTTCCACGCCGAGGTCAATCAAGTCGCCTTCGCGGGAAACGCCTTCGCCGTAAAGAATGTCGAACTCGGCTTCGCGGAACGGCGCGGCCACCTTGTTCTTCACTACTTTGGCGCGCGTGCGCGAACCGATGACGCGGTCGCCTTCCTTGATGGACTGAATGCGGCGAATGTCGAGCCGGATCGAGGAATAGAACTTCAGCGCGCGCCCGCCCGTCGTGGTTTCCGGATTGCCGAACATGACGCCGATCTTCTCGCGAATCTGGTTGATGAAAATCAGGCAGGTGTGCGACTTCGATACGATGGCCGTGAGTTTCCGCAGCGCCTGCGACATCAGGCGCGCCTGCAAGCCCATCTGCGGATCGCCCATGTCGCCTTCGAGTTCAGCGCGCGGCACAAGCGCCGCGACCGAGTCCACCACGATCACATCGACCGCGCCCGACTGAATCAGCTTTTGCGCGATCTCCAGCGCCTGCTCGCCGTTGTCCGGCTGCGACACCAGCAGGTTGTCCACGTCCACGCCGAGTTTCTTCGCGTAGACCGGATCGAGCGCGTGTTCGGCGTCGATGAACGCGGCCTGGCCGCCCATCTTCTGCGCTTCGGCGATGATGTGCAGCGTCAGCGTCGTTTTCCCGCCCGATTCAGGGCCGTAAATTTCAATCACGCGCCCGCGCGGCACGCCGCCCACGCCCAGCGCCGCATCGATCGAAAGCGCCCCCGTGGGGATCACGCTGACCGGCACCAGAACGTCGCGGCTTCCCAAGCGCATGATGGCGCCCTTGCCGTAATCCTTTTCAATCTGCGAAATCGCATTTTCCAGCATTTTCGTTTTTTCGTCCGTCATCACTTCACCTCGGAAACTGAGTTGTCACGTATCGTGACTGCGCGGGCCTCACGGAGTCTACTACAAACCGTCCCGCCTGGTACAAATTCATTGCGAAAGGCAAGATACCACATGGCGAAGAAAAAGCAAATACTATTTCTCCTGGCCGCCCTCCCCCTCTTCTCACCAAGCATCATCAAGGAAGTGGATATTTTTTGCAATTTGGATACTATGGCTCAGTTCGATCCGAGGAGGACACATGGCTGCAAAGGCAAAAGCAACGCGCTGGGCGCTCCAGGGCCGGGGCTATGAGTTTTGCAACTGTGACTTCGGTTGCGGCTGCAATTTCGGCGGATTCCCGAATTCGAAGGACGGAAGCTGCCGAGCATTCGTGGGCATGGAAATCAAGAGCGGCTCGTGCGGCAAAGTCGGCCTCGCGGGATTGAAGTGCGCGGCGATCCTGGACTGGCCGAAAGCCATACACGAGGGTCACGGCCGATGTGTGTTTATCGTGGAGCCGGCCACGACGGACAAGCAGATTGAGGCCCTCGGCCAAATCTTCACCGGGAAGTTGGGCGGCATGCCTTGGGAACTCTTGGGACCGACCTTTGAAGTCACCGGGCTCGAGAAGACGAAGATTTCGATCGAGGGAAAAGGGACCAAGAGCGTGTTTAAAGCCGAGGGCATCGGCGAGGGTCGCGGCGACTCTTTCAAAAATCCCGTCACGGGCGAGGATCATTCGGCGAATGTTGACCTTCCGGCCGGATTTATCTGGAAAAAGGGACAATGCGGACAGGGTACGTTTCAGGCCAAGGCGGGCGGCCTGTCCATCGGGGCCGTGAAGTCCAACTGGATTCTCTACAATTTTAGCTGGACGAACGGATAGTTCCCTTGGATACGGTTCTTCGCCGGGAACGACTGATCATTAGCGGCTGCCTCGCCGCGGTTGTAGTCCTCTCCTGGCTCTATCTCGTGCATACAAAGACGGCCATGGCGGGCATGGACATGCCGGGTATGGTCATGGTGGATTTCCAGAGATGGGGACCGACCACCGTCCTGCTTCTTTTCGTGATGTGGACCGTGATGATGGTCGCCATGATGGTGCCGTCCGCAGCGCCCATGATTCTGGCCTTTGTCACTGTGAACCAGCGCCGGCAGGCCGCGAACAAGCCGTTCGTGCCCGTGACCATTTTCCTTTTTGGATACCTTGCGGTGTGGACCGCGTTTTCCGCAGTGGCCACCCTCGCGGAGTGGGGATTGCACCAGGCGGCAATGCTTTCCACTACCATGACGGCGACCAGTACAGCGCTGAATGGCGGGCTGCTCATCGCGGCGGGACTATTCCAGTGGACACCGATGAAGCGCGCTTGCCTGAAGGGCTGCCGCTCACCGCTCTCCTTTCTTATGAGCGAGTGGCGCGACGGCGCGACGGGCGCTTTCGTCATGGGATTGCGGCATGGCGCCTACTGCGTGGGATGTTGCTGGTTTCTGATGGCCCTGCTATTTGTGGCCGGCGTTATGAATCTTTTGTGGGTCGCGGTAATTGCGCTCTTCGTCCTGGCCGAGAAGATTAGTCCTAAGGGAGAACTCCTCGCTCGTATAACCGGCATTGGGCTAGTGATCGCTGGCGCTACGCTTATCGCCCATCTTTGGTAGGTTGCTGAGCGATCTACCCCGCGTAACTATAAAACCCACGCCCGCTTTTGCGTCCGAGCCAGCCGGCGGCGACCATTTTTCGCAACAGCGGACAGGCGCGGTATTTCGAGTCGCCGAAACCCTCGTGGAGGACGTCGAGGATGTGGACGCAGGTGTCCAGGCCGATGAAATCGGCGAGTTCGAGCGGGCCCATGGGATGATTCATTCCCAGTTTCAGGATGGAGTCTACCGCTTCGGCCGTGGCAACGCCTTCCATGACGGCGAAGGCGGCTTCGTTGATCATCGGCAGGAGCACTCGGTTGGATACGAAACCGGGGGCGTCGTTGACCGCGACTGGGTTTTTCCCGAGGCGCTCGCACAGCGCCATGGTGGTGTGAAATGTTTCATCACTTGTTTGTAACGCGCGGATCACTTCGATCAAGACCATCACCGGGACGGGATTCATGAAGTGCATGCCGATGAAACGGTCGGGACGGTCCGTCGCCGCGGCGAGGGTCGTTACTGAAATCGAGGATGTGTTTGACGCGAGGATCACTTCGGGGCGCAGCAGCTTGTCCGCTTCGCGCAACACGGCAAGTTTCAGGTCCAGGCGCTCGGGAACGGCTTCGACGGCAAAATCGGCGCGCGCGAGCTGGGATAAATCGGTGGTCGTCTGAATGCGGCCCAGAATTTTTGACTTGTCCGCCTCTTCGATTATTCCTTTTTTCGCTTCGCGGTCGAGATTTTTTGCGATGGTGTCCCGGGCGCGAGTGAGGAAACTTTCCTCGACGTCTCGCAGAATCACCGTGTGGCCGCAGCGGGCGAAGACGTGCGCGATGCCGTTGCCCATGGTTCCGGCACCGAGCACGGCGACTGTGCGGATTGCATCGATGGTCATTTCCTCTCCTCGCGGTCAGGAAGCTGGGGAAGCATTGGTGGCACTGACTTCAGTCTGTGGGGGTTCGTTTGTGGGCCTAGCCCGCGCACGCCAGCCAAGATCAAATGGAAACCCACAGACTGAAGTCTGTGCTACTAAAATCATTCCGGCGGGCTTGCTTCCACGACTTCGCGGACAATTTCTTTGGCGCGGGATTCCTGCTCTGGACGAACTACCAGGCGCCAGTGGCCTGCCTCGGAGAGCTTGCGTGCTCCGATTCCAATTTCCCGCAAGCAGGCCTTCAAGGTGTCCGCGAGTTCTTCCTTGTCGCCATTCCAAACTTCGGCGACGGGGTCGTCATCGTCCCAATTGTCCGATGAATCCAGCGGTTCGCTCGCTTGCTCATCGCTTTCTGGAATATCGGAATCGGGGAGTTCCAGAGACTCGCGTTCCCCTTCGCTCAGTTCCTCCGGATCGTCCCAAGCCTCCAAATCGAGGAGGATTTTCTTGGCTTCCTCCACATTCGTACTGGAAACATAAATTTCGATCTTGGGCCGCATCGAGGGAAAAATAAAGTATCCGGCCGCTTTCTGATCGATCACCGGAATCCCCGCCTTTTCGAGTGCGTCCTTCACCGCCGCGCTCTCGCCGGGATCGTTCCCTTCCCACACGGAGACAACTCCCTGTCCATCTTCCGTGTCCGGCGTGGAAGAATCGAGCGCATCCACCAGGGCGACGCCGCAGTCTGCGCATTGCGTTACGCCGCGAATGTATTCGCATTTGCAGTTGGGGCAAATCATGGGCGGTGCATTCTACCGCTGGATCGAGACGGAATCTATCCTTCCGTGATCACCCGCGCGATGGCCTTCGCGCGCGTGAAGTCTATGGGACGGACGCAGAGCCGGGCGCGATGGCCCGGGTCATCCGGAATGCGGCTGGGGATGCCGTTCTCGCGGAGAGCGCTGGCGAGGTATTCGGCCATGGACTCGTCTTCGCCGGACCAGACTTCCGAGGTCGCCTCTTTGGAATCCCAATCATGAGGCAGCGATTGTTTCGGATCGAGACGGTCATACTCCTGCATCGATGAACCCGTGGAATCCGTGGAGGCGCTCTCTTTGCTCTCCACCCAGTCCAGAGCGCCATTCGCACGTTCCAGATCGGCGGCATGAACTCGAATTTCAAAGCCGGGAATTGCTTCCAGGTAATACGGCCGGGAAGAAAGAAAGCCGCCCGCGGGATCGTAGACCTGCGTCTGCCAGAACGGAATGGCTTCGTCGCGCAGAGCCGCTTGCAGCGCGGTGAATTTGGCGGGGTCGGAACCGCGCCAGAGAATTTCGAGTGAGTCGTCAGTCATGGATATTCAGTGGGACGGGCTTCAGCCTGTCGGGTTTGTTCTTGTCATTTCAGTAAGACGACAGGCTGAAGCCTGTCCTACTCCAACTACCGCTCAACCGCTAGCGCGACGGCGTTGCCGCCGCCGAGGCACAACGCGGCGATTCCGCGATGCACGTTGCGGCGCTGCATTTCGTACAGCAGCGTCGTGAGAATCCGAGCGCCGGAAGCGCCGATGGGATGCCCGATCGCCACGGCGCCGCCGTTCACGTTTACTTTCGTCAGGTCGAGGTGCAGCTCGCGCGTCACGGCGAGCGCGGCGGCGGCAAATGCCTCGTTCAATTCGTAAAGGTCCACATCGCGGTCGCGGTCCCAGCCCGTCTTTTCGAGGATTTTTTCCACGGCGTACACGGGCGCCATCATGATCCATTTGGGATCGACGCCGCTCACGGCCTGCGCGACGATCCGCGCCATCGGCGTTTTGCCCAGGCGTGCCGCGTTGCGTTCGCTCGTGACCACCAGCGCCGCCGCGCCGTCATTCGTCCCCGGAGCATTGCCCGCCGTCACTGTGCCGTCCTTTTTAAACGCCGGACGCAATTTGCCTAGCGCTTCGAGCGATGCATCCTCGCGCGGCGACTCGTCATATTTGATCACCACGGGTTCACCCTTCTTCTGCGGAATTTCGACAGGCACAATCTGCGATTCGATGAAGCAGGATTTCCTGGCGCGAACGGCGCGCTGGTGGCTCTCCAGAGAAAATTGATCCTGCTCCTGCCGCGTGATGCCGTATTTTTCCGCCACGAGTTCGGCCGTGATCCCCATATGAAAATCGTTATACACGTCCCACAAACCGTCGCGCACCATCGAGTCCACGATTTCGGCATTCCCGTAACGGTAGCCGGTCCGCGCGCCCGGCAATAAATAAGGACAGTTCGACATCGACTCCATGCCGCCCGCGACCACGATTTCAGTTTCGCCGAGTTGAATGCCCTGCGCCGCGAGGCCCACGGCCTTCAAACCCGAGCCGCACACTTTGTTGATGGTCATGGCCGCAACGCGCACGTCAAGCCCCGCGCCCAGGCCCGCCTGCCGCGCGGGATTCTGACCGAGGCCCGCTTGCACGACGTTGCCCATGATGATTTCATCCACTGCTTTCGGCTCGATGCCCGCGCGGCGAACCGCTTCGGCGACGGCTTTCGCGCCGAGCGCGGTTGCGGAGAGAGGCGCAAGTCCTCCTTGAAATTTTCCGATGGGCGTACGAACGGCGCTGAGGATGACGGCTTGGTCCATGGTTGCTCTCCCGGACACGAAAGTAACGGGGTGCGCCACAGGGGTAGTGGCATCGCCATGGCCCAGTATAAGAGGGTGCCAGAGCCGGGTCAATTTCGCCCGGTTCAGGCCGCGCGAGTCTGCCTGTTCGTGTTTACTCGCATGGGCGGCTTGATCTTGCGCGTCAGGTGAAAATAGATCCTTTCCTGCGAAGTCATTTTCCGACGCATGACTTTTTCAAAGATACGCTCAATCGGTGTTTCCGCAGGGGCGCGAGCATGGCTTCGATGAGACATACGGGGGACTCCTTTTGTCTCGATCTGTAGTTTCGTTCTAAATTTTCGTCAGTAAGGCGGACGATAATTTGGCCGAACATTACCATACCCTTAATGAGATGTTACATATATTTTTTATACTTTCTTGCTATAACACAATTGTTATGTCGGTGGTTGTTAATCACACAACGCAGCGCCTGTGCTACTGTTGTGGGCTGGGATGATGCAAGATGGCCGACCTGTTTGAACATGCCGGCGCACCGGCGCCAGGCATTCAACTCAATCCGGAGCAGCGCGCCGCCGTGCATCACGGCGAGGGTCCGCTCGTCGTGGTGGCCGGCGCGGGCACGGGCAAGACTCGCGTCATCACCGAGCGCATCCGCTATCTGCTCGATACCCAGCCGGAACTCACGGGCAAGGAAATCCTGGGCCTGACGTTCACCGACAAGGCCGCCGCGGAAATGAAACACCGCGTGGTCGCGGCGGCGCGCGAGCGCGGAGAGTCGGATGCTGGAACGCGCCGAGGCCGTCACGCTCAGCACGTTTCACTCCTTCTGCAACACACTGCTTCAGGAACTCGATCCGGACCTCAAGCCCATCGACAAGATCGACCACTGGATTCTTCTTCGCCGCAACCTGCCCCTGCTTCAACTGGAACACTACCGGCGCCTGGCGGAGCCCGGACAATTTCTTGCAGACTTCGTGGATTTTTTCTCGCGCTGCCAGGATGAGCTGGTCACGCCGGATGAGTACCAGCGCTATGCCGCGGAGCAGGCGGAAAACTTTCAGCGCGTCCGCGGCGCGATGCCCGACGACGAACGCCGCATCCGCGATGAAGAAATCGCCAAAATCCAGGAAATTGCGCGAGCTTATCGCGCAAGCGAACTTCTCCTCCGCGAACGCAAGCTGCTCACGTTCGGCACGCAGATCATGGACGCCGTCCTCCATCTCCGCGAGAACGAATCCCTGCGCGAGATGCTTCGCGCGCGCTACAAGTACATCCTTGTCGACGAGTTTCAGGACACGAACATCGCGCAACTGGAATTGCTCTGGCTGCTCGGCGGAGAGCGGCCCAACCTGGTCGTGGTGGGCGACCATCGCCAGGCCATTTACCGTTTTCGCGGCGCGTCGTTCGGCAGCTTCACGATTTTTCTGAAGCGCTTCGCCTCGCCGGGCCCCGCTTCGACGGACCAGGATCTTCTGCGCCCGCTCACTCTGAACTATCGCTCCGCCGGCCGGATCCTGCGCGTGGCGGGACAAGTGATCCGGCACAATGAAAAACCAACCAACATTCCCGAATACCCGCTGACGGCCGTCCGTGAAGACGGAGATAAAGTGCGGATCGTCACGCACGAGTCGACCCAAGCCGAGGCGCAGTGGGTTTCCGGCGAACTCGAGCGGCTCCATCGCGCCGGTGCCAAATGGCGGACGTTCGCCGTGCTGTATCGCGGCCACGCGCATCGCGACAAGCTGGTCGACGCGCTCAAGGCCCGCAAGATTCCCTTCGTGATTAAAAATCTTTCGATCCTGTCGCACCGCCTCGTGCGGGACCTGATCGCCTATCTGCGGCTCATCGATCAGCCCTCGGACGATGTCGCTTGCGCGCGCGTCCTGGCGATGCCGGCGTGGGGCCTCGAGCCAACTGATCTGGCGCGCCTCATCGAACGGGCAGCGAAGGGCAAGGGCGTCTCCCTGTGGGACACGATGCAAGCCGCAAAAGGTGAGCCGCCATTTTCCGGCGGCGGCCGCGATCTTGGAGCACTCATCGAACTCGTCACGGAGCTGCGGAAGAAAGCCCGGCAGTTGACGGCAATGGAATTATTCGACGAGCTCGCCGAGGCCCTGGAAATCAGCTCTGCCGTGGCTGCCGAAGATCGCAAGTACTTCGACCGCCTGGCGCAATTCGTGCGCGAGTGGCAGCCCAAGAGCGAGACTCAGCGCCTCAAAGAATTTGTCGAGTACCTGGATTATTTCGATCAGGCCGGCGGTTCGATCAACCTCGAGCAGGAGTCCGGCGACGCGGTGCAGCTTATGACCGTGCACGCGGCGAAGGGGCTCGAATTCGATCACGTCTACGTCCTGCGCCTCGTGCAGCGCGGATTTCCGGCGGGGGAAAAACCCCGCGTGCTCGAATTCCCCGCGGAATTGATGAAGGAAGAGCAGCCTCAGGGCAGCTTTCACATCCAGGAAGAGCGCCGCCTGTTTTACGTTGCCGTGACGCGCGCGCGGCATCGTCTCACACTCAACACCGTCGTGAACAAGCGCTCGAAGCCGTCGCCATTCCTGGACGACATTCTCATGGAGGCGCAGATCAAGCGCCGTGACGTCGAGCAGCTTGCGCCAACTCCGTCGAATGAATCTCCCGCTCCCACTGAAACCGAGCGGGCCCTTTTCGATACGCCGGAGCGGCGCGCGCGGATCGGCTCACGAATCGGCGAGTGGGCCGCGGCCTATCGCCCGCCGGTGCCGGAACCCCTGCAGATCAGCCCATCGGCGATCGGCACGCTGGAGGCTTGTCCGCAAAAATATCTTTTCAACAATGCGTGGAAACTTCGCGGCGGCCCCGCCGCGGCCATGAGCTTTGGCAGCGTGATGCACAACACGATCAAATATTTCATCGGCGAGCTGGCCAAGGGACGCACGCTTCCCTTCGAGGAAGTGGAACGGAAATTCGAGCTCGAGTGGACCTCGGCCGGATTCGAGGACGATTACCAGGAGCAGGAGTACAAGAAAGACGGCCTCTCGCAGTTGCGCGCGTTTTACGCCAGCACGCTCGCCTCACCTCCCACTGTCATCGCGCAGGAAAAAGTTTTTGACCTGCCGATGGACAACAACGTTGTCCTCACGGGAAGAATGGACCAGGTGAACCGCATCGGCCCCGGCGAAGAGGAGATCGTCGATTACAAGACGGGCCGGCCGCGCAACGAGGACAAGGCAAAGAAAGACGTGCAACTGAGCGTCTACGCTCTCGCGGCCCGCGAGGTGTTCGACTGGAATCCCGCCAGGCTCACACTGCACTTCCTGCAGACGAACCATCCCGTGAGCGCCACGCGCGACGATAAGCAGCTAAAAAAAGTGCGCGCGGAGATTCAGGAAGCCGCGGCCGATATTCGCGCGGGTGACTTCCCCGCGAAGCCCGGCTTTGCATGCAAATTCTGCGATTACGAATCCATTTGCCCCGCGCGAGAGCAAGGCGCGGCGGCCAGCGCTTCCGGCGAAGAGTAGCGCGATCGTCCGATTGAACTTCGGCCCCCTTACGCTTCAAGGATAATTTTTTACGGCAGGCAGGCAAAATAAAAACGGGACGCTCGTGTTTGCGAGCGCCCCGCCTTGAAACGTTTTCCAAAGACCTGACTCGGTGTGTTGCGTTTCCCTTTTATTGCCGATCCGCGCATACGCTCCGTGAACCGTTCTCCCCTCGGAGCAGCGAATCAATCCATCGCAGACTCGCTATCGTTCTTTTACGAGTGTGCGCGCCGGAAGTCAAGAAGAAATTCCAGAAATGCAAAACGAAAAAGCGATGCACTTCAGAAAAATATTTTGCGCAGGGACGTTGCACGGATTGGGGCTTGTTTAATGCGGTGAAATCACGCGTCGCATTGTAGCGCCGGCGTCTCGCCGGCATTTTTGCAATGTGCGGAAAGCAAAAAAACCGGGCCGGCGGGTCGCCGGCGCCACGAAACCTTCGTGCTTGTTTTGGGCCGTTGAGTGAAGTTCCACCAGTCGGGATTGCCGTGATAAATAAATATGGGCTACGGCGTCGCGTTGAGGTAATACCCGTCGCGCGTGAGCAGCGACAACCCCGGCCGCTTCACGCGCACTTCAATGCTGTGATACGGCTTGGAGCGGTCGGTGTGCGCGCCAGAGTAGGCGATCGTGTACTGATTGCGCGCCTGTTCGGAAACTCGCGCGTACAGTTCTTCGAGATTTTCCCGGCTCACGCCGCCGTAAAAAATATCGCCTCCGGTCGAATGGGCGTACTTGGACAGAATATTGTTCCCGAGAAACGTGATGCCGCGATTCATGTTCGCTTCGCCGACGCCGATGGCGTACACGGAAATATCGTTGGACAGCAGCAGCTGTAGTGTTTCGTCGTACTTGTGCGTGTTGTTCTTGGCATTCTGTCCGTCGGAGATCAGAAAAATAATCTTGCGCCTCTCGCGCGGCCGGTCCTGCAACTGCTCCGCGGCGGCGTAAATCGCGTCCGTGATGTGTTTCGTGTTGGGATGCCCGTTGGCTTCGGTTGGAACCTTGGCCGGGCCCGGGGGTTGCGCCGTATTGACGCGCGGGCCGTTCGTCATCGTGTACGAGCCGATCCCGGGAAACGAACTGCTGAGGTCGATGTGTTTCAGTTGCGTGAGAAGTTTATCGTTGTCGGCGATGAAATCCTCGGAGATTTGCTCGGGGACTTGATCGAAGCGCCACAGGGACACCTCGTCGGAAGCGCTGAACGCGCCCGCCAGGGTCTCGAGCGTCTTCTGAACCTTTTGCGCCGTGCCTGTCTTCAGGTCATCGTCAATCAGAATGGCCGCCGACAAAGGAAACGCGTCCGCGGAAAACAGCGCGATCGGCTGCTCGACGCCATCTTCAAAAACCCGGAAGTCGTTTTCCTGGAGATCGGTCACCAGTTCGCCCGCGCTGTCCTTCACCGTCACGGGCACAACCACCAGGGAAACGGTCGTATGGATACGAGCGCGGGGATCCTGCGTTTGCTGCGCCGGTTCCTGACCGGCACCCTGGCCGTACATCTCCTGTGCTCGCAAAGCCAGAAGGGCAGCCAGCGCCAGACCAAGCGTCACGCTCACGGCCAGCAATTTTCGTGGACATTTCATGGGCGTCCCGTCACTATTTCCTCGTGGGCTGCCACCGGGCGCCACGCATCTTGAGTTCTAAATGGCATCTTAACGGCCCGGCGCCGCATCCAACACGCCATCGCAGCCGACGGAGATTATACAATGCGGATTCGAGCCATTCTTTCCTATCTGTGCGTCGCCTCTCTTGCGGGAGGGCTGGCATTCGCCTCGCCTCCCGGCCAAATCCGCGTGCAAGTGAACCTGGTAAACCTTTTCGCCACCGTCCGCGACAAACACAAGGCGATTGTCACCGGCTTAAAACAAGATGATTTCCAGGTCTATGAGGATGGCCAGCTACAGGAAATAACCAATTTTTCCGCGGAATCCAACCTTCCCATTACCCTGGGCATACTGATCGATACCAGCGGCAGCGAGTACTATATGCTTTCCGGAGAGAAAGAGGCGGGTTCGCGCTTCCTCGGCCGCGTGCTGCGCAAGGGCGACCTGGCCATGATCATGTCCTTTGACACGGACGTGGACCTCCTCGCCGATTTCACCGACGATCGCGGGTTGCTGGATCGCGCCATCAACCGCGCACAAATCAATGTCCCCGTCGGCGGAGTGATTGTTCAGGGCCCCCTTCCCTCGAGCGGAACTGGCGGCACGAATTTCTATGACGCCGTCTACCTCGCCGCCCATGACAAGCTGTCCGATGAAGCCGGCAGGAAAGCCATTGTTGTCCTGACCGACGCGGAAGACACGGGAAGTAAGTTGCAGCTGGGGGACGCCATCGAAGCCGCGCAACGGACCGATACGGTTGTCCATATTCTTTTGGTTGCCGCCGACGGAGGCGACCAGAGCGTCGCCAGGAGGCTCACCGACGACACCGGCGGCCGAATGATCATCGTGCGCAGCGAAAGGAACCTGGAGCAGGCATTCGATCAAATCTCGGAAGAACTGCGCAGCCAGTACACCATCGGCTACACTCCCACCAACAAGAAGCACGACGGAAGCTACCGCAAGATCAGAGTGGAAATGAAAAACAAGGATTATTCCGTCCTCACCCGCCGCGGGTACTACGCGCCCAACAACTGAGCGGGGATCAAAAGCGAGCCCTGATTGCCTTCGAGTAGCGCCGGCGCTACTTCACAGCTCCCAATTCCTGAATTCTTGGCAAGAAATTTGGCTTATGCAGGAGGCGCGGCAGGCTTGCCGGGCGCGGGAATCGGAACGGAATAGTATCCCTTGCGAGCGCGAACGACCACATCCTTGCGATCGGTTTGGATCCGAATCGTGTGGTACTTGCCGTCCGGAGAACGGCCCGCGGGACTGTAGGCCAGCGCGTATTGATGGCGCAATTCGTCTCCGATGTCGAGAAACGACTGCCCCAGATCATCGACCTTGTAGGGAAAGAACGCGCGGCCTCCGGTTTCCGTCGCAAGTTGTTCGAGGACTTGATCTCCCTCGCCTTTTTCGTACTTGCGGTTGATTCGCTTGGCAGGATCCTTTTCGTCTTCGGTCGTGATCCAATCCGTGCTCGTGCTGATCGAATAAATAATCACCCCTGCGCGCTGCGCCATTTCCACGGACTCGCCCCGGGAGCGATTGCTGCTGTTGTCGTCGCCGTCGGAAATCACCACCAGAACGCGCCGCACGTCCGAATTCGGGCCGGGAGGCAGCGGCGAATTTTTCAATAAATGGTTGCTGGCCGCGTAAACGGCGTCGTACAGGGACGTGCCTCCGCCGGCCCGCTGCTTCAGGATGGTGTCGCGAATGTCGCCGGTGTCACCCGTGAAATCCTTGATGATTTGCGGGCCGTCATCGAACGTCATCAGGAACGCCTGGTCCTTCCCGCGGCGCAAGGCGTTAAATATGAAATCGATGGCGGCGTCCTGCTCGAATTTCAAACGCTCGCGTATGCTGTTGGACGTATCCAGCACCATGCCGATGCGCAGCGGAAGATCGGTCGGCTGGCTGAACGAGGTAATTTCCTGTTGGACATTATCGTCGAACGCCTTGAAATTTTCCTTATTCAAATCGGTGACGAGTTTTTCGTGCTTGGTCACCACGCTGAACAGCACTTCCACCAGGTTGACGTTTCGGACGATCGCGCCTTGCCGGTCCACTTGCGCCGGGACGTCCGATTGAGACTGCGCCGGAGGCTGCGCTTGCTGCGCGCTCACGACGGCCACGGCCGCGAGAAAACCAAGGATTGCAATCCAGAGAGCCCGTTTTTTCATGGTTGTCATACGTACGGGGCAAGCGCGGCCTCGATCTCCGCGGCGCGCCAGCCCAAAGATGCTCCCACCTGGTCGAAGTATACGCGCAAATCCCTTGGCAGCGGAGCGCGAACTTCCACCCAGACGCCGCTCGACGGATGCGAAAATCCGATCCGGGCCGCATGCAGGAAGTTCCGTTCGAGAAGCGGCAAATCGCGCGATCCGGCGCGCAATCCGCGCGGCGCGCCGTAGAGCGTGTCTCCCACAACCGCATGCCCGATGGCCGCAAAGTGCGCGCGGATCTGGTGCGTGCGCCCGGTGTGGAGCACGGCCTCGACCAGCGTGCAGCGGTCCAGGCGCGCGATCACGCGCCAGTCGGTCCGCGCGTGGCGGCCTTTGGTGGCGCGCGCGGTCATGCGCGTGCGGCGGCGCGGATCACGCGAAATGGGCAGCGTGATCGTGCCGGAATCGCGCGGCATCTTGCCGTGCACGAGCGCCAGATAAATCTTGCGGACGTTTCGCGAACGGAATTGTTCGGAGAGATGTTCGTGCGCCTGATCGTTGCGCGCGACGACCATTGCGCCCGACGTTTCGCGATCCAAGCGATGCACGATGCCGGGACGCAGCGCTCCGCCTGCCTCGGAAAGTTTTCCAAGACGGTGCAGGAGCGCATTTACCAGCGTCCCGCGCGAGTGGCCCGCGCCCGCGTGAACCACCATCCCGGCGGGTTTGTTCACAATGACGAAGTCGTCGTCCACGTACAGCAGTTCGAGCGGCAAATCTTCCGGCAGCGCCTCAGGCGCCGGCCGCGGCAGAACTTCGATCTCGATGGTTTCACCGGCCGCGACCCGGTGAGAAACCTTCGCAATCTTGCCGTCCACCCGGACGTGGCCTTCGCGGATCAGTTCCTGGATGCGCGTGCGGCTGAGCTCCGGAACGCCTTGCGCGAGAAACAAATCCAGCCGCCGCCCCGCGTCTCCCGATGCGGCGGTTAGTTTTTGGTTTGAGGTAGCACAGGCTTCAGCCTGTGGATTTTTGTTCGAAGTGTCCAATGTCGTGAAGACCTGGCCTGATTGATTCTTGCCTTGGCGTCAGCAAAAACCCACAGGCTGAAGCGTGTGCTACTAAACCCGTCCCCGTTTTTCGGCGGTTGGAATATGCCGCTGCCGCTCGCCGAATAGTAACTCAAAGAGCACCAATATCGCTCCAATCGTGATGGCGGAATCGGCGACGTTGAACGCGGGCCAAATGTACTTCCATAGCCGGACTTCCAGGAAATCCGTCACGCCGCCGTGGATCACCCGGTCGAGCGCGTTGCCCGCCGCGCCGCCGAGAATTAACGCAAGCCCGCATTGTGCCATCGCGCCGCCGGCGCGGCCCGTGACGATCATCCAGGCCAGCAGAGCCATCACAGCCACTGCGCTCAGCACCAAGAGCGGCGTGAGCCACGGCGAATTGGAATTGGAGAACACGCTGAAGGCGATGCCGGGATTCCGGCTATGAACCAACACCACAATGTCCGAAACGATGGAGTGGCGGAAGAACGGGCTGGTGTAGCGTTCGATGGCAAATTTCGTGGCGCGATCCGCCGCGAGCACGGCAAGCGACAACCAGAACCAGCGCGCCCCCCTCACGCGGACGCAGCCCCTTGTCCCCCCGCCTGGCCCGACTCTTCAATTTCGTTGAGCGCCTTCACGCAGCGCTCGCACACGGTCGGGTAATCGGTGTTTTCGCCGACGTGCGTGGAATAATTCCAGCAGCGCTCGCACTTTGCGCCGTCGGCGCGCTGCACCACTACGCTCAATCCCGGAAGCAATTCCGACTTCTGCGCCCCGGCGAATGCAGCTGCAGCGAGATCGACCTGCGAAACGATGAACAGCGCGGGAAGCCAACTCTTGTACTGCTCCAGCAATGGAGCCAAATCTTGCGCGGCGTTCAAAACGACTTTGGCCTCGAGCGCGCCTGAAATCGTCTTCGCGTTGCGCGCGGATTCGAGCGCGCGGAGCACTTCCGTCCGCACCGCCAGCAGCTTTTCCCAGTTCGCCGCCTTTGCGGCATCGAGTGGAGAGCCGAGTGCCTCCGCCTTCGGGAATAGTGCAAGGTGCGCGCTCTCAGGATCGCCCGCGACGTGTGGAAAATGTCTCCAGATTTCCTCGGCGGTAAAAACCATGATCGGCGTCGCGAGGCTCAGCAACGCTTTCGCAATGCGGTAGACGGCGGTTTGCGCCGAACGGCGCGCGCGATTTCGCGCCGCAAAAGTGTAGAGACGGTCCTTCAGCACGTCGAAATAAAAAGCGCTGAGATCCACCACCGCAAAATCGTGCAGCGCATGGAAGACGCGATGGAATTCAAATCCCTCGTACCATTTGGCGCACTGCGCGACGAGTTCCGCCGTCCGGGAAAGCATCCAGCGGTCGAGCTCTTCCATTTCGGCGTCGGGCACCGCATCGCGCGCGGGATCGAAACCGGCGAGATTCCCCAGCGCGAAGCGGAACGTGTTGCGCAGCTTGCGGTACGCCTCGGAAAGCTGCGTCATCACGTTGTCGGACATGCGCACGTCGGCGGTGTAATCCTGCGACGCAACCCACAGGCGCAGCAAATCCGCGCCCCACTTCTCGCACACTTCCGTGGGCAGCACGGTATTGCCCAGCGATTTCGACATCGGCTGGCCCTTGGCGTCGAGCGTCCACCCGTGCGTGAGCACGTGCCGGTACGGAGCGCCATTCCGCACGGCGATGCCGACCAGCAGCGAGCTGTGGAACCATCCGCGATACTGGTCCGGCCCTTCGAGGTACATATCCGCCGGCCAAGGAAGTTTTTGCCCATCGGCATCGAGGCGGTCGAGCACCGCCAGATGCGAAGAGCCCGAATCGAACCACACATCCAGAATGTCGGTTTCCCTGCGCCAACTGGACGCGCCGCAAGAACAACGCGTGCCCGGCGGCAGCAATTCTTCCACCGGATGCGTGAACCACGCGTCCGCGCCCTCGACCGTGAACCATTTCTGCACCAGCGCGTGCAGCGCCGCGTAATCGTCAAACTGTTTGCCGCACTTGTCGCAGTACAGAATCACCAGCGGCACGCCCCAGATACCTTTGCCGCGAGACGCACCAGTCCGGCCGCTCCGCGATCATCGAGTAAATCCGTTCAGCGCCCCATTCAGGCGTCCATTTCACTTTGGCGATTTCCGCAAGCGCGCGAGACCGGATCGCGCCCGCACCGCTCCCCGCTCCATCCAGATCGATGAACCATTGTTCGGTGGCGCGGAAAATTACCGGATTGTGGCACCGCCAGCAGTGCGGATAGCTGTGCGAAAGTTTCTGTTCGCCGAGCAGCGCGCCGCGATCGCGCAGCAGCGTCACGATGATGGGATTCGCCTCAAACACGGTCTTGCCTTTGTATTCCGGCAGGCCTTCGAGATAGCGGCCGTGTCCATCGATCGGCGCGTACGCCTCAATGCCATATTTCTGCCCGGTCTGAAAGTCCTCCACGCCGTGGCCCGGCGCGGTGTGCACGATGCCGGTGCCTTGATCGAGCGTCACGTAATCGGCCAGAACCGCAGGGACAGTCAAATCCAGAAACGGATGCCTGAATTTCAGCTCCGCCAGATCTTTCCCTTTCCACGGCCCGCGCACGCTGCCTGCTTCAAGTTTCAAAGCATCGAGCGCCGGGCCGACCAAATCCGCCGCGAGCAGCATGCGCTCCCGCGGAAGTTTCGGCCACGACGTAATCGTAGTCAGGATGAAACGCGAGCGCGCGATTGTGCGGCAGCGTCCAGGGAGTGGTCGTCCAGATCACGGCACTCACGCCCGAGCCGAGTTTTTCCGCCGCAGGACCTGCCTCGACGGCAAATTTCACCCAGATTGACGGGCTGGTGTGATCTTCGTATTCCACTTCTGCTTCGGCGAGCGCGGTGGAATCCACGATGCACCAGTACACGGGCTTCAGCCCGCGATACACATATCCCTTTTCGAGAAACGTGACGAAGGCGTCGGCGATCGTGGCTTCGTACTGCGGACTCATCGTCAGATACGGGTCTTCCCATTGCCCGAGCACACCGAGGCGCTTGAAATCCCGCCGGTGCTGATCCACGTAGCGCGAAGCGAATTCGCGGCACATGCGCCGGAACTCGCCGGGCGGAACGCTTCCCTTTTTTCCGCCCAATTCTTTTTCCACCTGCGTTTCGATCGGCAGTCCGTGGCAATCCCATCCGGGAACGTACGGCGCGCGAAAGCCCGCCATCGTTTTCGACTTCACAACCATGTCTTTCAAAATTTTATTCAGCCCGGTGCCGAGATGAATCGTCCCGGTCGGATAGGGCGGCCCGTCATGCAGGACGTACGAAGGCGCTCCGGCGCGAGCCTGCTGGATGCGATGATAGAGTTTCTTCTCTTCCCACTCCGCAAGCTGCTTCGGCTCATTCTGCGGCAAGCTGGCCTTCATCGGAAAGGCCGTGCGCGGCAAATTCAAAGTGCTTTTCAAGTCAACGTTTTTGGGCATAAGTTAGCTTCGAGTGCGGACTGTCCTTATCACACTGAGCGTCCCAGTAGCACCGGGACTAGCACGCCCGCCGAAAAACCGGCGGGGCTTGGCAAGGACAGTTTTTTCCTGTACCGCTGTGCCTGCACTGCCTAGTCTGGAAACGCTCTTCCTCGTGGTAACGTCCCAATGTTACAATGGATTTGGCAGTGTGTCAGCCGCCTGACCCGCCGGGCATCCATTCGTGACGTGAGAGAATCGTACTGCGAGAGACAATTTTCGGTAGCGTGAGGCGAAATTATCGTTGAGCACTATTGCGCCAAAGTGGAGTG
Organism: uncultured Acidobacteriota bacterium; assembly: GCA_963832265.1. GTDB lineage: Bacteria > Acidobacteriota > Terriglobia > Acidiferrales > UBA7541 > Palsa-360. Next base: position 648,109 of record CAWHTN010000007.1, on the reverse strand, counting down.
ATCCTAGCACCCCGGCACCCAAGGTGGTTCTGCCTGAGGGGAAGACTGCGCCGCGCCTCGGCGGCTCCCAGAAACCTCTCTCCCGCGGATTCATGTCCAACCTGAGGGACTTCCTCATGGAACGTCCCGTGAAGATCGCCAAAAATGCAAGGGGCGATGTCTTCACCGTTCCCGAGTATGGCGGCGGCCTAGCCGAAAATTTCAAGGAGTGGTTCAAGCCGACGCCCAAAGCCGTGTCCTCGCGCATGACCGTGGATTGGCAGCCGGCTTACAAGGTCATGTGGCAGAATCTTCATGACCTCATTTCACCGCCCAAGCTTCCGCCACTCCAGGTGACGAGCAAACCGGTCAGGGTGAAAGAAATCTGGTCCAAGGACAAAGCCTTCGGGCCGTCGCAAGCCATTGCGCTTGCGGTGCATATTGCCATTACGGCGCTGGTTTTCTCTCCCCTGCTCTATTCAGTGGTCAAAAAAGCGACCGCAAGCCCAGTCAATAATTCTCTGGTGACGCCGATTGATATTTCCGACTACGCCGCGAAGTTGCCCCCCGGCAAGGACAAGGCCGGAGGCGGTGGTGGAGGCGGCGAGAGAAATCCGATTCCCGCAACGAAGGGCAAAGCGCCGAAGTTCAGTTTCAACCAGATTGCGCCCCCGATGGTCCACACCAAGCCCGATTCGACGATTCAGGCGACTCTGCTCGGACCGCCGGATCTTAAAATCCCCAGCCCGAATATGGATAACTACGGCGATCCCTTGGCAAAGCTGATGAGTAACTCAGGTGGACCCGGCGGCGGCAGCGGCATCGGAAGTGGCACGGGCACAGGAATTGGCAGCGGCGAAGGCGGCGGCCTGGGCCCGGGTTCCGGCGGCGGCACGGGCGGCGGGGCCTACCATCCGGGAACGGGCGGCGTCGGCTATCCGACTTGCGTCTATTGCCCTGACCCGAAATACTCCGAAGAAGCTCGAAAGGCAAAGTATCAAGGCACAGTTGTCCTCCAAGTCGTCATCACGCCGGACGGCCGCGCGACGGATATTCAAGTCGTGAAGGGCCCCGGACTGGGCCTGGAAGAAAAAGCGGTGGAAGCCGTGAAACAATGGCGCTTCAAGCCCGCCAATGGACCCGGTGGTAAGCCGGTCCCCGTGGTCGTTCCTCTCGAAATCACTTTCCGACTGCTTTAGAAACTACGTCATAAATCGTCTTTGTGGGCCGCGGCTTCGAAGGCTGCGGAATACGTAGTCTATCTCTTGTGCATTCCTCGCTCCGCTCGGAATGACAAAAAAATGAGGCGCCTTTTCTTTCTGTCGTTCCAGATCGTTTGCCGTTTCCTTGCGCATTGATTACGATCTGAAAGCGAGGAGGCCGCCGTGAAATCCAAAACGACCCTTAGCACGAGATTGTTTCTCGCGAGTTCTCAACGTTTGCTCGCGAAACAAAGTCTTCCCCGCATCGTGAAATGTCTTCAAGAGCTTTCCGAAGAGGAGATTTGGTGGCGGCCGAATTCGTCTTCCAACAGTGCAGGCAATCTCGTCCTGCATCTGTGCGGAAATGTTCACCAGTGGATCATTTCGGGCCTCGGCGGGGCGGAGGACAAGCGCGAACGCGACCGCGAATTCGCGGAGCAAGGCCCCATTCCGCGGCAAGTGCTCGTCGCACAACTGCGCCGGACCGTCCGGGATGCGTGCCGGGTGTTGGCACGGCTCTCGGATGATTCGCTATCGAGAAAATATGTAATTCAAGGCTTTCACGTTACAGGACTCGATGCGGCATTCGGCGTGACCGAGCATTTCGGATATCACACCGGCCAAATCATCTTCATCACGAAACTCAAGCGCGCCCACGATTTAAGATTCACACGACTGCCCGTGATAAAAAAGAAGAAGGGCGGCCGATGAGATGTAGCGCCGGCGTCTCACCGGCATTTTTGCACTGGATGGAGTTCGGAAAAATCGCCTGCGGGACGCCGGCGCTACCCAGCACCAGCGCGGTCAGAAATCAGGGTTAGTTGAACAACTTCAAGCTACTTGCCGCGTACATGGCGGAAACACGTCCTCGCGGAATCGTTTCCAATGGCGTTCCGTCGAGGTACACTTCACCATGAGAATAATGAGGACGACATCCTGCATTCACGCATTGGCTCTGTCCATCGGATCCCTGATGTTCGCGTTTCCCGCGCAACTTGCGGCGCAATCCCTGGGGCGCATCGAATTCGTAGCGCTCGTATCGCCCACCGGAGGCCAGCCCGAACCGGTCCGCCAATTGACTTTTTATCTGTTGCGCAAGAGCGTCGAAGACATTCGCGCAGAGGCCGCGCAAACGGCGCCTGCCCCGGCGCTCGACAAGTTCATCGAAGGACTCAGTTTCTCGCCGGAGTTGAAAGCCTGGATGAATAAGCATCAGTCCGTCCGGCTGTCCGGCGAAGATTTCACCAAGAGCCTGACTCCCGAGGATGTTGTGAACGTTCCCGAGTTTTTCAAAGCCTACATGGACCATAACGAGGCATATCGAGGAGTGGGCTTCCCCGAGCCGAAATTCAAGGAAAAGGACCGCACCTCCAATCCGGAAAAATACAAGGAGCAGAAAGAAGAGTATAAAGCGGCCGTTCGTAAATTTATCGCGCGCGCCCCGGACACGAAACAGGGGATGGACCTCGAACTCATCGATCTGAACCCGGACCCAAAGTGGGAGTCAGTCCAGGGCAAACAGCGCCAACTCCTGGACGCGCGTGCGTTCCAATTGGCCCGGGAGCGCTACCTCGTCGCGCGGACGGATACGAACCTCGACGGGCGCGGATCTTTCGCGGGAATTGCACCCGGAAATTATTGGATCGGGATGCTCGGCGCGGAAGCGATTTCCGGGGATGTGCGCTTGCATTGGGATTTTCCTGTGACGGTCCGGCAGGGTGAAACAGCAAGCGTCGAGCTCTCCAACCTGAACGCCGTGAGGCCCAACACCACCGCGCAAAATTCCAATAACTGAGGATTCCCTCCGCAGTGACTTTCCTAGACGAGAGCGTGGCCTAGATGGGCACCTGGCCGCTCTGGATCGGCTTCAACGCCGGCGTCGCGCTCTTCCTGGCGCTCGACCTGGGATTGTTTCACCGGCGCGCGCGTGTGATTTCGTTGCGCGAAGCGGCGGTCGAGAGCGCGGCATGGGTTTCTCTTTCGCTTGGTTTTGGCGTTTGGATTTTCATTTCGCATGGCCGCGGGCCGGGCCTGGAGTTTTTTACCGGCTACGTCGTCGAAAAATCTCTCAGCCTGGACAACGTTTTCGTTTTTCTGCTGATCTTCCAGTATTTTCGCGTCGATCCCCGCTACCAGCATCGCCTGTTGTTCTGGGGCGTCGTGGGCGCGCTCGTCCTGCGCGGCGCGATGATCGGCGCGGGCGCCGCGCTCATCGCGAGGTTTGATTGGATCCTCTATCTCTTCGGAGCTTTTCTAATTTATTCGGGATTCAAGCTCTTCGGCGCCGACCATGCCGTGCACCCAGAGAAAAATCCGGTGGTGCGCTGGGCGCAAAAGACTCTGCCCATGTCGCAGACGGAAACCACGCAGGAATTATTTGTGCGGCAAAGCGGGCGGTGGCTGTTCACCCCGTTTTTTCTGGTAGTGATCGTGCTCGAAACCACGGATCTCATTTTGGCGGTGGACTCGATCGCCGCCGTTTTCGGCGTGACCCGCGATCCATTTATCGTCTACAGTTCTAACGTCTGCGCGATTCTTGGCCTCCGCGCCCTCTATTTTCTCCTGGCCGGAATCCTGCAATACTTTCAGTACCTGGATGAAGGCCTGGCGATTGCCGTCATGTTTATCGGGGCAAAAATGCTTGCCGACCCGTGGGTGCATATTTCCACCGGCCTGTCGCTCGCAATCGTGGGTGGCATCATTGCTCTGGCCATCCTCATTTCGGTCATCCGTTCGGAATTTCAAAGGAACACTTTGAAACGAAACATTACCCATACAACCTATATCACCAGTGGGGTTTCGAGGGTGGTGACACCGGAATTCATCCGGCGCCTCGCGGACAATGACCCCGCGGAGCGCGCCTATACAGCAGCGAGTCTTTTCAGCGCGGGCTTGGCACGCATGCTCGATTCCTTGCAAGAGTGGGAGCAGGATGAAGAATGGCAGAAGGTAATGGTTCGGGAAAAGTTTGAGAGCGTTAATCCCACGGTCCCATTTGGCGCCAGACTCACCGTCGGCATCGCTGTCCTGCCGGAAACGTTCAATAAGATTCGCGCCGCCAACGGCTCTCCGCCGCTCGCCGACGCGCCCGCCGACCAGGATGTCTTGGAATTTGAGCTGGAATTTTCAGACAGCGGCATGCCTTACGTCCACCTGGACATCCTGACGACGAAAGCGCCCGGCGGCAACGGGGCCATCGCTCGCTTTCTGGAAAAATTCGGTGAAGGAATTCAGCAGGTGGAGCTTGATGTTACCGACGTGGACCGCGCCACGGAAATCCTGCGCACGCGATTCAGCCTTGAGCCGATCTATCCCGCGACGCGCCCCGGAGCGAATGGCACTCGCGTGAATTTTTTCCTTGTGACTGCGAGGAACAACAAAAAAGTGCTGGTAGAGTTGGTCGAGCAGCCGAAACGAACTTCTTAACGCTTCCTGGTAGGACGGGCTTCAGCCTGTCTGCTTTTCTGACTTTGTGGCAACCAAAAACGACAGGCTGAAGCCTGTCCTACTCAACTCCTCCCATACACCGGGATCGCCGCCCCGTGAATCACCCGCGCCTCTTCCGAGCACAAAAATAAAATGACGCGCGCGATTTCTTCCGGCTTCGGCCATTTTGAAAAATCCGCGCCGGGCATTGCCTTCCGGTTCGCTGCCGTATCGATGATGCTTGGCACAACCGTATTTACATTGATGTTGAAAGGTTTCACATCCGCCGCTAGCGAATCCATGAGGGCCAGCGCCGCTGCTTTCGATGCTGCATAGAGCGCTCCTCCCGCGGCGTGATCGAAAGCGGCTTTCGACGCGATGTTCACGATCCACCCTCGATTTTGCTTGATCATTTGCGGCACCACGGCCCGCGCGAGGACGAATCCCGCCTTGAGATTCAGCTGGAGCATCTTGTCGTAGGTTCGAGGGTCCACTTCCCACAGATTCGTGCCGCCCGCATATCCGCCCACCGTATTCACAAGGATATCGAGGCGGCCGTGCTTCGCCACAGTCTCAGCAATAAATTTTTCGACGGCTTGCGCGTCGGTGACGTCCACGCTCACGCCCGTAGGAGGCGCCGCTCCGATCCTCTGCGCAGCGGCCACGACAGCGGCAAATTCTTCCGCCACCTGGTAGGTAACCACGACCGTCGCCCCCGCTTCGAGAAACGCCATGGTGACTTCGCGGCCCAGTCCCCCTGTGCCGCCGGTTACGAGAACGATCTTGTCGTGAAAGTTCATGATCCCCTCAATCGAATCTTCCGCAATCGCACAGCCCATGTAGCGCCCACCTTCAGGTGGGCATGTGCCGGAGCTACCGTGCTCGTCCGCCGCGGCGGACGAGCGCTACAAGAAACCTACTCCCCCGTTTGTTCAAGGAGCTTGGAAACCAGCCCCGTCCATCCCGTTTGATGGCTCGCGCCCAATCCCACTCCGGTATCCCCGTGAAAATATTCGTAAAACAAAATCAAATCGCGCCACAACGGATCGTTCTGAAATTTTTCGTTCGCGCCATACAACGGCCGGTGGCCGCTTTCGTCGCGCAGAAAAATATGCGTCAGGGATCGCGAAAGCTCCGCGCTGACGTCCCAGAGCGACATTTGCGTGCCCGAACCGGACGGGCACTCCACGCGGAAGTCATCCCCATAATAATGATGAAATTTCTGGAGCGACTCGATCATCAGAAAATTCATGGGGAACCACACGGGGCCGCGCCAGTTCGAGTTTCCGCCGAATAAGCCGCTCTGCGATTCCCCCGGTTCGTAGTCCACGCGATATTCATTACTGTTGACGGAGAGAATATACGGGTGCGCCGCGTGATATTTTGACAGCGCGCGAAGGCCGTGCGGGGAATAGAACTCTTCCTTGTTGACCATGTAGCTGACGATCCGCACGAGTTGTTTGCGGTCCACCAGCGACAGCAGTCGTCGAACTCCATTCGGCGAAGTCTGGCTGCTGTCCACGCGCGAAGCAAAGCCGGGCATGTTGTCGAGGAACCATTGCATGCGGCGCTGAAAACCCGGCAGGCGCGCGATCAGCTCCGGTTCCAGCGTCTCCACCGCAAACAGCGGAATCAGCCCGACCATCGAGCGCACTTTCAAGTAGTGTTGTTCACCATTCGGAAGGTGAACCGCGTCGTAGAAGAACCCGTCTTCTTCATCCCAGAGCGACAATCCCTCGGCCACGTGCGAGTTGATTGCATCCGCGATGTGAACGAAATGCTCAAAAAATTTGCTGGCTACGTCCTCGTAAGCGGGATCCTCGCGCGCCAGTTCCAGCGAGATCGCCAGCATGTTCAAACAATACATCCCCATCCAGCTGGTGCCGTCCGATTGCTCGAGATGCCCTCCAGTGGGCAGCGGCTGCGAGCGGTCGAACACGCCGATGTTGTCGAGGCCCAGGAAGCCGCCTTGAAACACGTTCATTCCATCCGGATCCTTGCGATTCACCCACCACGTGAAATTCAGCAGGAGTTTGTGGAACACGCGTTCGAGGAAGCCGCGGTCGGCGCGCCCGCGGATGCGCTTTTCGATTTTGTACACGCGCCAGGCCGCCCACGCGTGCACCGGCGGATTCACGTCGCCAAAAGCCCACTCGTATGCGGGCAATTGCCCGTTCGGGTGCATGTACCATTCCCGCAGCAGCAGGATGAGCTGTTCCTTGGCGAAGTCCGGATCGACGAGCGACAGCGCGACCGTGTGAAACGCCAGGTCCCACGCCGCAAACCACGGATACTCCCATTTGTCGGGCATCGAAATGACGTCAGCGTTGTACAAGTGCGTCCAGTCGTGATTGCGCCCCTTCTTGCGTTCGGCAGGAGGGGGCGGCTGGCCGGGATCTCCCTCCAGCCACACGCGCACATCGTAGTGATAGCACTGCTTGGACCACAGCATGCCCGCGAGCGCCTGGCGCATGATGCTGTGCGCGTCTTCCGACCGCTCCTGCGGAAAGCGGCGCGCATAAAACTGGTCCGCTTCGACGCGCCGCAGTTCGAACGTTTTTTCGAATGCCGCGTCGAATGGGTTCGCAACGCCGTCTTTGGGTTCCACGTTCGTCATCCTCAGGCGAAGAGTGACGGAGGCGCCCGGCGCGATCTTCGAATCGATAGCGCGCTGCGCATTTCGTTCCCTTTTGCGCGGGATTGACGGCCTCCTTCACACCCCCAATCACATATTCATGGAAGCTATCTTTCACGTACGGAGATCCATCCGGATACCCGAACACGCGCTGGAAATTGGTTTCGTTCTCGGTGAAGAGCATCTCAGGCGAGCCTTCGGCCAGCAGCCACCGCTTGCCGTAACGGCTCTCCTCTGCCGCAACCACCGCGGCGCCCATGAAATCCGGAACGCGCGAAAGTTGCGGATGCCCGTGCTTCTCTCCGAAGGACCAAATATTTCGAAACCAAAGCGTCGGCAAGAGATCGAGCTGCGCTTCTTCCGGCCCGCGATTCCAGGCCGTGATCTTGATCAGAATATCTTCCGGCGCGGCCTTGGCATATTCCATGAACACATCGAAATAGCGGTTCTCATTGAATACGCCCGTATCCATGAGCTCGAATTCCTGCTCACGCTTTCCCCTCTTGCGATTTTCTTCGACGAGTTGGTCGTACGGGAAGGCCGCCTGGGGATATTTGTACAGGTACTTCATGTAGGAATGCGTCGGCGTCGAATCGAGGTAGAAGTAATACTCCTTCACGTCCTCGCCATGATTGCCTTCATGGCCCGTCAACCCAAACAAGCGTTCCTTCAGAATATGATCGCGCCCATTCCAAAGCGCCAGCGCGAAGCAAACCCGCTGATGGCGGTCGCAAATCCCCCCGATGCCGTCCTCCCCCCAGCGATACGCGCGCGACCGTGCCATGTCGTGCGGAAAATATTCCCACGCGGTTCCGCCCGGACTGTAATCCTCGCGAACCGTTCCCCACTGCCTCTCGGCGAGATACGGCCCCCAGCGCTTCCAATGCTTGGTTCGCTGGTGGGATTCCTCCAGGCGCTGTTCTTCGGCTGTCATGAAGTTCTTCCTCGCTCCGGTCCGTGTGAAGGGGAGTGAGAAGGGTAGCACAGACTTCAGTCTGTGGGTTTTGACTTTCGGGCAAGCAAGAACCCAAAGGCCGAACAGGCCGCGGAAAAGGGGCCCACGATTTGTCATTCCGAGCAAAGCGAGGAATCTCTCTGGGCCTGGGACCAAGATAAAAAGAAAGAGAGATTCCTCGCTCCGCTCGGAATGACAAAACAAATCGGCGTACGAAGCGCTAGAATTCCATTTGTGGTCATGTTAATATGACCATGGACATGGAGAAGACACCATGAAACAAATGCGCGCCAGCGCGTTCAAAGCGCGATGCCTGCAAGTCATGAACGACATCCAGGCGACCGGCGAGCCCGTGATCGTGACCAAACGCGGGAAGCCCGTCGTTAAGGTCATTCCTATAAAGCCGGAGAAGGACGACATCTTCGGATCCATGGCCGATGAATTCGAGATCGTCGGTGACATCGAGTCGCCGGTAGTCCCGCCCAGCCACTGGAAGGTCATGAAGAAATGATCCTCCTCGACACTCACGCGTTGATCTGGATGCTAAGAGAGCCTGCCAAATTGTCGAAGCCAGCGGCCCATGCCATCCGAACAGCCAGCGAGAGTGGCGGGCTCGCCATTTCCGCAATTACACTCTGGGAGTTAGCCTGGCTGGCGACTCACGGCCGTCTCAACTTCACCGGAACAGTGGACGATTTTGTCGAAAGGCTCTCATCAAGAACTGCGATCCGCCCGATTACCTCAAGAATCGCGGCTTTAGCAAGTCAGCTACCCGCGACATATTCAAGGGATCCGAGCGACCGGCTGATCGGAGCAACCGCGATGTCCGAAGGGATCACTCTCATAACAAAAGACCGAACGATCCGGAACTGCAAGCAGATCAAGACGATTTGGTGAGACCCATCTGAATTCCATATTTCAATGCCACCCGTGTATGTGCTACCCCTCCAATAACGGCCTGATTAGAAAGTGGGCTTACCGCTGTTTGTAACAGCGATAAGCCCGTTAAGACTGACCCGCGCAGACGGTAAACAAGTGCAGCTCCGTTTGAATTTCTTCTCGGTTTGTCACCAGGCAAGCTGCGAAATAGGCGTATCTCCGTCAGTCGCCGCGGTCGCGGTGCCCTTCCTCCTCGCCTTCGGTGCCTGGAACGGTGTACACGGCGATGCAACCGTTCGTGGTGCCGCAGATTTGTTGCCCGGTGGTCGTGACATCTCCGCCGAGGCCCACTATGCTTTTCGGAGCCACTTGGGGAACAAAGACCCTGTGGCGTCGACTGTCGGCGGCCACCGAATGCGAGGCGCTGGATTGCGGAATGGTTTCAAGCAAGAAGTTGGTTTCACCGTCGACCACACCAAGCACCGCGCCACCGGGCATCGCGGAGGAACCGGTGTAGTAGCGGTCCGAACCTGAGTCGTACCACACTTCATCGGAACCGGTCAGGTTGCCCACGTCGACATAGTTGAAATTCTTGACATTGATGATTGTGGTCTCGAGGTCGCCCGGTTGGTTGTTCGGGGTGCAGCCCTCCATATCGTTGTCATGCGGCCCGATAGTGGCGCCGTTCGGTCCGCAGTGAATAAGCGGGACAACTTTTTCTATCGGATTTAAGAGGTTCGTAGGATCAATCACAAGAACCGCACCACTACAGGTAACAGGAGGCGCGTTCTGCCCGTAGTTGCAGCCTGTAGGATTGTCCTTTATGATCGGCACCGAGACGATGAATCGTTGGATGGATTCATCCCATGCGGGCTGCTCGATCGATAGCCCAAATCCACTCGGAATCACCGTGGGGTCCACTGAAATTTTGGTGATCTCGGTGACGGAATTGTCGTCGTCATCTCCATTCGCCGTAAACAGCGTCGCAAACGGCGGATCCTCCGCATTGTTCACCGCAAGCAACAACTTGCCGTCAGTCGTCAGGGCCATCTCGTCTAGGCGCGTGGTGCCGCCGGTGCTTATTGTCGCGACGATCGTGCCTGTCTTGAGATCGATCACCTTAAGTGTGCTGTCACCGTCCCCGGCATAAAGCCACCTGCCGTGCGAAGTGACACCGTCCGGTCCGGAATGATTATTGTCCACGGCAGTTCCCAAGGTGTTCAGCTTAATCCCGACGAAACCTCCAATCGTTTTCTTGAAAACGTTGTGCCGGGTATCGATGATGTCGATTCCATTGTTGGAACGATCGGCGAGATAGTACTCAGCGCGATCCGGATTGACCCAGCTGATGTCGAACGAGCGAATCGGATTACCCGGTATCGGAATTGCCGTCAGGCATTCAGTTTGAGTTGTAGTCGGGGCGCCTGGCCCTTGACACTGTGCGCCTGCGGATTCAGCGGTGCAAACCAGCAAGGCTGCAAGCAACACCGCTCCAGTCAGTGTCGAGCACGCCCGTCGACGAGTTGTATTTGTTGATGTGGAAGGAGCGGGCATATTCCACTTCTTCCCCAAAAGAAACAGGTTCATACCAACACGTTTCATCGTTCCTCCCTTAGATTAGTTTTTCCAGGTGGTAATTCAGTCCCGCCAAAAAACACCGACTTCAGGAGTAAAGGTAGTTCAGGGCCGAAAGGGAACCGCCGACTTCAGGGTTGATTTTAGTTCGGGGCCGACAGCGAGTCTCCAACTGCAAGGTTAATGGCGCACACTATCGGCCGCGGGAACTTTACTTGTCAAGCATTAAATAGAAATCTTCTGGCAAGCCGACGTACTGTTACTTGCAGTACTGATGCGTAAGGGCGCACTTCAGGTGTTACCGAGGGGTGGCACAGCGTTTGGGGCTGAGTGATTTTTCCGGTGCCTCTCTTTCAAAGGCGCGATGGATGAGCCCGACTTCGGTGCATCCTGCCTTTTTCAATGAATTTCGATCACCCGCGCCTGGCGGACGGCTGTGATTGCGCGCAATTCGCCGAGGACTTCGGGCGGAACTTTTTGGTCCACGTTGACGATGCCAATGGCTTCATCCGAGTCCTGCACGCGTCCGAGAGCGAAGTTGGCGATGTTAATGGCGTGTTTTCCGAGCAGCGTGCCGACGCGGCCGATGACGCCGGGGACATCCTGATTGCGGAAGAGCAGGAGGAAGCCGGTGAGGGGCGCGTCGATGTCAATGTTATTCACGCCGAGAATGCGCAGCGCGTTGTTCAGTCCGATCATGCCGAGGACGGAAACCGTTTCGCCGTCGACGCGCAGAGCCACGCCCAGGGAATTGGTGTACTTGGCGCGGCGCGCACTGCGCACTTCGACCACCTCGATCCCGCGCGCCTTCGCGAAATTCCCTGCGTTAATCAAATTAATTTGATCGGCCAGAATCTGGCCCAGGACGCCCTTCAGCACGGCGTTTTTCACGAGGTGCGTATTCAGGTCAGCGAGGCCGCCGTCGTAGCTGATCGAGACTTCCGCAAACGGCTTCTCCGTCAATTGCGCGACGAAAGTGCCCAGCTTTTCTCCGAGCTGGAGATAAGGCCCGAGCTTCTTGAACTCTTCGGGAGAAATGGCCGGCATATTCACGGCGTTCTTGACGGCGCCGGTCGTCAGGTAATCGCGCAACTGTTCGGCGATGCGCGTGCCGACAACTTTCTGCGCCTCTTCGGTCGAACCCGCGATGTGCGGCGTCGCGATCACTTTGGGATGCTGCACGAGTCGCGGATCGGCGGGCGGCTCGGCCTCAAATACGTCGAGCCCTGCTCCGGCCACATGCCCGCTTTCGAGCGCCGCGAGCAGCGCCGCTTCGTCCACCAGTTCTCCGCGCGCGCAATTGGCGATGTGCACGCCTTTTTTGGTCAGCGCGAGTGATTTGGCGTTGATCAAATGCCTGGTTTCGGGGGTCAGCGAGGAATGCAGGCTGATAAAGTCGCTGGTCTTCAATAATTCTTCGAGCGGGACAAGGCGGATATTCTGCTCTGTGGCGAGCACGGTGGACACGTAGGGATCGAAGGCGATGACTTTCATCTTGTGCGCCTGCGCGAGGCGCGCGACTTCGGTGCCGATCGTACCGAGGCCGACGAGACCCAGCGTCTTGTCGCGCAATTCGCTGCCCGTGAATTTCTTCTTCTCCCACTTGCCGGACTTCATCGACGCGTCAGCCTGCGCCACGGGATGCGCCATGGCGAGGAGCATGGTCATGGTGTGTTCGGCCACGCTGATGGCGTTTCCGCCGGGAGTGTTCATGACGAGGACGCCCTTGCGCGTGGCGGCGTCGAGGTCGACGTTGTCAACACCCACGCCGGCGCGCCCGATGACGCGAAGGCTCTTGGATTTATCCATCAGCTCGGCGGTCACCTTCGTCGCGCTGCGGACGAGCAAGGCATCCGCGTCGCGAATTTCTTCCTCGACCTTCCCTTTCGTTTTGGGGAGATTCACGACGTTCCAGGAAGGATCCGCCTTCAGAATCCCCACCACGCTTTCATCGACGCTGTCCGCAATCAGAATTTTCATTGTGCTCTCAAGATTCTCAGTGTCCTCGCATTTATCTTTGCCGCCGTTGTAGGGGCAGGGCATGCCGTGCCCCTACAACGGCGGCACATACAAACCCGAGAACACAGAGAAATGCAAATCTTCTAGGAATGTGGAAAAACCCTGCCACCTACAACTTTTTCCCAACCTTCTCTGCTAGGCCGAATGCCTCAAATAAACATTCTGCGCGGCGCGAACACCGCTGCCGAGCTCGACTTTGTGGCCGACTTTCTGCAGCACGATTTCGAGGGCTCCGAGCACGGCCACCAGGTCGAGAAAATCGTAATACCCGAGATGCGCGATGCGGAACATGTGGCCCTTCATCGAGCCCTGTCCATCGGTTAGGATGGCGCCGAATCGCGCGCGCATTTCCTTCACCACCTTGGTGGATTCGATCCCCGCAGGAGCGTTGATGGCGGTCACGGCGTTCGCGGGAGAACTCACCGCAAAGTTCGTCAGGCCCAGCGCGACGGCCGCTTCGCGCGTCGCCTCGGCCAACAGCGCGGCGTTGGCGATGAGGTTCTCGCGTCCAAGTTCCTTGATGTAGTTCAAGGCTCCGTGCAGGCAAACGACCAGCGAGGTCGCGGGCGTGTAGCTCGATTCCCCCTTCGACAGGCTCTTGCGTTCCTTCTCATAGTCAAAGTAATAGCGCGGTAGTTTCGATTTTTCCATGGCTCGCGAAGCCTTTTCGCTGATGCTGGCGAACGCGAGACCCGGCGGAATCATTGTCGCCTTCTGCGATCCGCCGATCATGATGTCGATTCCCCATTCGTCCGGGCGCAGGTCCGTGGTCCCGAGTCCGGTAATGGCGTCCACCACAAAGCAGCATTCGGGCAGCGCGGCCACAGCCTTGCCGAGCGTTTCAACGTCGTTGCGCACGCCCGTCGAACTCTCGGTCGCCTGAATGAGCACGGCCCGGAACGGGCCGCTGGATTCGAGATGCTTCTTCATTTCGCCGATCGGAACAGGGTGCCCGTAGGGCGCTTCCACGACAACTGCTTCGATGCCGTAGGCTTTCGCGAGCTGGACCCAGCGCTCGCCAAATTTTCCCGCCGTCCCGATCAGAACGCGCTCGCCGGGCGAGAGCAGGTTCGACACGGCGCCTTCCATCGCGCCCGTGCCCGAACTGGCGAACACGATGACGTCATTCTTCGTGTGGAAGTAATAACGCAGATTTTCAAGTGTTTCCCGCATCAGCGCCCGGAAGGCATCCGTGCGGTGATGCAGCGTCATGGTCAGCGCCCGAAGCTGCGCTTCCAGCAAGAGAGGCGTCGGTCCGGGAGTAAACAGTCTTTCCTTGATGATTCCTGGCATATCCTTGTCTCAGTCCATTCTTTTTAGATTAGGAGAAAATTTATTTGGGGCACACGCAGTCCGAGCCAGTCAAAATCAATTTCAACGGCATTTCCGCCTCTGTGAGTCTGATTGCAGGCAGGAATCAGGTTAAGGGATGGCGGGAAAATGGTCAACCACTTGGAGGCCTCCGGCTGTATCCGGGAATGTGTTGCCCGGAAGTTGACCAAAAAAGATACTTATGCCAACCACGCTGGATTCACTTCGTCCCGGTAGGCACTTTGCGCTTCAATTCTTCAAACCAGTTCAGCACGACGTTGATTTGCGTGGCGGAGGAAGCCTGCTCGGTCGGCTTGACCATCAGGAACCGTTGACCGTCCGCGGACACGTCATAGACCGTGCTCACCTGCGGCCAGTCGTTCGTAACGTACTGCCCCTCGAAGAGCATATGGGGCTTGCCGACAACGAAACCAGGCTGAGTGGCAACGTCCAAGGCCATCATCTTGTTGCCGGTGCGGTAAAACAGTTCCTTCCCATTGTGGTTCCAGGCTGGCTCCGTGCCACCCTCCGTAGAGATTTGCCACTTCCCGCCTGGGCCCGGATAGGGCTGCACGTATACTTCGGGGCGCCCGGATTCATTCGAGGCATAAGCCAGCCAGTGACCATCGGGGGAAAACGTCGCTCCCCCTTCGTTGAAAGGTGTTTGGAGAAAAGGATGCGCCTTGCGGTCGCTCATCCGCAGTACCCAGATGTCATACAGCGTCTTGGGATTAACCACATCGAAGGCCAGCAGTTGCCCATCCGGGGACCACGACCGCGGAATTTGGACGTACTCACTGGTGCTCAACCGCTCCAACCCGCCGCTCCCGTCCGCCAGTTGCCAAAAGAGATTCTCTATTCCTTCCTTGGTTGAGAAAAACGCTATCCGTTTCCCGTCAGGCGTCCACAGGGGGTTTTGGTTTCTTTTGCCTTCAAACGTAAACCGGGTCAATGTGTCCCGGGCTAGATCGTAAAGCCAGAATTGTTCGTCGAGTTCCACCGCGACGCGCCGTCCGTCCGGGGAAAGCCGCACAATTTCGTAGGCCTGTGGCGGGGCCGGCAAGGGCTGCTCCACGCCGTTGCGGCTGACCCACACCATTCGCCGTTGATTTGCCTGCGATCCTGAAATGTAAACCAACGAACCGGAGTCGGAGATGCTGTACTGGCTAGATCCGTAACCAGCCGAAAACGCAACGCCCTCGACCACAGGAACCGGTGTGCCCTTGATCTCCAGCCGCTGCGGATCAAAGGGCACGGCCATCAGAGTTGTCCCTTGCGCATAGATCAGATGCCCGGAGGTCGCGTAGCGGGGTTGCGTCCCGCCGACTAGGTTGCGTCGCTGGCCCGTTGCGATCGACTGGACGGCAACCTGCGCGTCGGCGGCGATATTTCCGGCAGCAGCAAAGAGCACGGCCTTACCGCCTGGCATGAACTGTGGCCAGCTTTGTCCGCCATCGCCTTTTTCGAGACGAGTCAGCGGCTGCGGCGTGCCGCCCGCGTCCGGTACTTGCAGGAGAGGCGAGCCTGGTGAGAGTGCGAAGAAGATTGTCCCCTGGCTGCTCCAACTGCCTCCGAAATTGTTCCCAGCATCGCCGAGCGTCACCGCCGCTCCTCCGCTCACCGAGATCTTCTTCAACTTTCCGCCTGAGAAGAAACCGATCCATTGGCCGTCGGGAGAGAAGAAGGGTTCGCTGGCTCCTTCCGTGCCGGGGATGGGCCTGGCTTCCTGGCTATCCATCGAACGCATATAAATCTGGCTGGTGACCCCTCGGATGGCGGCATAGGCAAGCTGTTTCCCGTCGGGAGAAAGAGCAAGCGATGTCTCCTCGGGCCCCACGAGGCGGTCGCCGGGCGGCAGCGTGATCACCGTGCGAGTGACAGGCTTCGGCGGCGTGGGCTTCAGATTCCAGATTGCAATGCCACTGATCGCCGCACCCAACAGCAAAATGCCTAGCAGGCTGAGAATCAGCGCCCGTCGCCCGAGAGCGCGGGTGCCGTTCGCTGCGGCAGTCGGCACTGACGTGACCTGCGAGCCGCCTTCGGCAATCCACTTCAACTCTTCGCAGAGATCACTCGCTGTCTGCCAACGCTTTTCTGGTTCCTTGGCGAGACATCTCTTCACGACGCGATCCAGCGCCGGAGGCGTCATCGGCTGAAGTGAGGCCATCGACGGCGGTTCGGCCTCCATGATTTTGGCCATCACGCTGGCGGAAGTCTTGCCCTCAAATGCCTTCTTACCTGTGGCCATTTCATAGGTCACCACACCGAATGCGAAGATGTCTGTGCGGGCATCCACTTCTTTGGCTTCGACTTGCTCCGGCGCCATGTATTGCAACGTGCCCAGGATCGTTCCCTCGCCTGTGATTGCGTTCTGCATCGTCGGGAGCTGCGAATCCGGAGTGGCCGGGACGGCTTCCTGCGCCAGCTTCGCAAGGCCGAAGTCGAGCAGCTTCGTCCCCGACTTGGTGAGCATGATGTTGCCGGGTTTCAGATCGCGGTGGGTGATGCCTTTACGGTGAGCCTTGTCCAGCGCATCGGAAATCTCGATTGCGAATTGCAATACCTGTTGAATCGGCAGCGCGCCTTTTTGCAGCCGCTGCGCGAGCGTCTCGCCCTCGATGTATTCCATCACCAGAAAATCAATGCCGTCTTGGTGGCCAGTGTCGTAGAGCGTGCAGATGTGCGAATGATTCAGGCTGGCGATGGTCTTTGCTTCGCGCTCGAAGCGCTCGCGCAATTCGGCGCGGTCAGCGAGATGAGTGGGCAGCACCTTGATCGCGACGATTCGATCGAGGCGGGTATCGCGCGCTTTATAAACCTCGCCCATTCCGCCCGCACCGATAGGGGAGAGGATTTCGTAGGGCCCTAGACGTCTGCCGGGGAGGATCGCCATTGGTCTCCAGCTAGTCTAGAATCGGGAGAGTATAACCCTGTCAGGGACTTACGCATCTATAAATTCTTGCTCGCTCCTACATCCTGTGAAGTTAGCTTCTAAGAATGCAGGGTTCAACTCCGGACCGATCAATTGCCCGTGCCGTTGGGAATGGGGGCGAGGTCGCGCTTGCTTCACCCGTTTCCGGCGTAAACGGTCCGAGGTGGACCGAATTTAACAGCCCGGGATAAGACGCACTTCTTGTTGACACGAAACGCACGCTAACCTATGGTTTCACGCAAAGACAGAGTACAAGCCGCGATTCTATCTATGAGTATTACCGGACCTCGCCGCTGAGTCTTGGTCCTTACGTTCATCGTGTAAGGAGTGCGAACGCGAATCCCCGAGGGAAGGAATTCGCAAAAAGGCGCGAGGCTCGCTTGGAAAATCTCCAGGATAATTCTAATCAAGCCGTGCCGATGACCATCGCAACAAGCGAAGATCGGGCGACGCGCGTCCGCTGGAAAATTCTCTCCCTCATTGCGTTCACCCTCGCCGTGACCGCACTGAACCGCCTGAACCTCAGCATCGCCGGCAAAAGTATCGAAGAAGAATTTTCCTTTGACACGATCGCCATGGGAAAAATCTTCAGCGCTTTTTTGTGGGGCTACGCCCTGTTTCAGATTCCCTGGGGAAATATCTGCGACCGCATTGGCCCTCGGCGCACACTGACCGCTTCCATTTTTCTTTTCGCCATCGGCTCGGGATCGATGGCCCTCGCGCCCAGGCTGGCCCTGAGCACCGGCGTCAGCATGCTCCTCGCGTTTCAAATCATCCGATTCATTACGGGCATAGGCGAAGCATCGGTTTCCTCCAACGTCACGCGCGTGATCGCTTCGTGGTTTCCGCCGCGCGAGCGCGGCTTCGCCAGCGGCATGCAGGTTGGCGGGCTCGGCCTGGGCGGCACGCTCACTCCCATTTTCATCGCCTGGACGATGGTGCATTGGGGATGGCGCGTGGCGTTCTACATCTGCGCCGGGCTGGCGTTTCTCGTCTTCTTGATCTGGCACTATTACTCCACCGATTGGCCGGAAGAACACAAGGGCGTTAACGCCGCGGAATTGGACGAGATTCATCCCGGATCTTTCAAGGGCGATGCCGCAAGGCGCGACGTGGCGCTCGCGAAACATGTGCCCTGGCTGAAGATGCTGCGCAGCGTTTCGGTCTGGGGACTCATCCTGGGCTACCTGTGCCAGGGATACGCCTTCTACGTCTACTACAATTGGTTCTACTTCTACGCCGTGCAAGTGCGCGGGCTTGGCCTCCTGGCTGCTGCCGTATGGACCTCCGCCCCGTTCCTTTCCATGGCCTTGCTCGCACCGGCTGGAGGCTGGTTTTCCGATCGAATCGCGCGGCATTCCACGCGGCGCCGCGCCCGCCTCACGGCGGTGTGGCTCGGCATGGGAGTTTCTACGATTCTCTTGCTGCTGGGCAGCCATCTGAAAATTACGGCGGTCGCGCTGCCGATGATTGCGCTCGCCGCGGGATTCAACATGTTCGCCGCCGCCAATTTCTGGGCTGCCTGCATCGACCTCGCGCCCGATTTTTCCGCTTCGCTTTCCGCGTTGATGAATACTCTGGGGAGCCTCGGCGGTGTGGTGTCTTCGGTCGTTACAGCGTATATCGCAGTGCATTACCAATGGAGCCGCGCGCTCGATCTCGCTGCGCTTATCACGGTTTGTTCCGGTTTGCTGTTTTCCTTCGTGAATGCAGGCCGTACAATTGAAGAATAGGATTTTGTCGATCAAATCGGAGGCGTATCTTGTAGCGCTCGCCTTCAGGCGAGCATGTGCTTGAATTTAAAGTGCCCGCCTAAAGGCGGCCTCTACAAGACCGCCTTAAATATGCGGTGGCACTCAGAGTCATACGCCGCGATCGTGATTGTGAAGGAAGTGCTCCCATGGGCGAAAAAGTAAAAGTTGTCGACGTAACGGCTCGGGACGGATTGCAGAACGAACCGAAACTCGTGTCCACGCAAGACAAGCTCGCGCTCATCGAAAAGCTGATCGACGCGGGCATTTCCGATATTCAGGCGACCAGCTTCGTCCATCCCAAATGGGTGCCGCAAATGGCGGACGCGGAAGATGTGGCGGCCGGACTCGGCAAATTTTCGGGCGTGACGTTTTCCGCGTTGGTCCCCAACCTGAAAGGTTACGACCGGGCTTTGGCTGCGGGGATTCGACACATGGAATTCGTGATTGCCGCAAGCGAAACGTTTAACCGGAAAAATCTCAATCGCAGCATGGCCGAATCCCTGCAACTCTTGGAGCAAGCCACTCGCCTGGCCCAACGCGATGGCGTGATCCTCCGAGTAGGCTTCTCCACGTGTTTCCATTGTCCCTTTGAAGGAAGGATTTCGAGCCAGGCGGTATTGAATGTGGCTCGCGCCGCGCGGCAGATCGGGCCGTGGCGCATCGCCATTTGCGATACCGATGGCATGGCCTTCCCGAATCAAGTCAAAGAAACTGTCGGCCGGCTGCTAGGGGAATTGAAAATGACGCGAAAGGATCTCGTGCTCCATTTTCACGACACGTATGGCCGAGGACTGGCCAATACACTCGCGGGACTCGAATCAGGGGTTCGCGAGTTTGACTCTTCCACCGCCGGCCTGGGCGGTTGTCCATATTGCCCGGGCGCAAGCGGGAATTTGGCGACGGAAGATCTGGTCGATTTTCTGGAAGGCATGGGCTTCGATACGGGAATTGACTTGGAGAAATTGCTGGATGCGGCCGAATTTGCGTGCCGTTTTTCGTCCCGGCCCTATCAAGGACATCTCCTGCGCGCGCGCCGAGCAGGCGCTTGCGGCGTGACTCCACAAGTATCGGCATAAATTTCAGATCCGTTGCGCGAGGGGATCAGACAGATGGCGCTTCCACTCCATGGTGTCCGCGTCCTGGACGTAACCAACGTCCTCGCCGGGCCTTTCTGCAGCTTTCAGCTTGTTTTGCTGGGAGCTGAGGTCATCAAAATCGAGCACCCGGAAAACGGAGATCTCGCCCGGCGCCTTGGCGCGGATGTGAAAATGAACGAGGAGTTGATGGGCGTCTCGTTCGTAGCCGTCAACGCAGGCAAACAATCCGTAACGATCAACCTCAAATCGCCCGAAGGCAGGGAGATTTTCAAAAAGCTCGCGGCGATCTCGCACGTCGTGATCGAAAATTTCCGGCCGGGCGTCATGACCCGGCTGGGCCTCGATTATCCAGTCCTGTCGAAAGTGAATCCCCGCCTCGTGTATTGCGCGATTTCAGGTTTCGGGCAGGATGGCCCGCTGGCGATGCGGCCCGCTTACGATCAGGTGATCCAGGGAATCTCGGGCGTGATGAACGTGACGGGAGACGCGCAAACCGCTCCGTTGCGCGTGGGCTATCCCGTTTGCGACACCATGGGCGGCATCACGGCGGCCATGGCCATCTGCGCGGCGCTCGTCGGGTCGCAAACCACCGGGAAGGGCCGCAGGATCGACGTCTCCATGCTGGAATCCACGCTGGCCTCGATGGGCTGGGTGGTCTCAAATTATCTTAACGCGGGCGTGGAGCCTATCCCCATGGGCAACGAAAACTTCACGGCCGCGCCCTCCGGCGCATTTCGCACCGCGAATGGATTGCTCAACATTGCCGCCAATGAAGACGCTCAATATGAAAAATTGTGCGACGTCATCGGACGCCCCGAGCTGAAGACCGACGCCCGTTTTGCCGACCGTGAGACTCGCCGGGGAAATCGCCTTGCGATCAACAAAGAAATCGCTCCGGAACTGATGAAACGCAGCGCCGCGGAATGGGAGCGAGCGCTGATCGAAGCAGGCGTGCCCGCGGGATGCGTCTTGAGCGTTCCGGAGATCCTTGGCCACCCGCATCTCTCGGGCCGCCACTTCGTCTCCGAATTTGAAGGCTCGGGCGGAAAACAGAAAGTAACCCGCGGCGGTTTCCTTTTTTCCGATGACCAGTCATCGCCGCAAGGACCGGCTCCGGCGCTTTCCGAGCACACGGACGCATGGCTCGGCAAGCTTGGCTTCGACGCCGAAAAGATTCGCAAC
The DNA here is from genome assembly GCA_963832265.1 of uncultured Acidobacteriota bacterium. Taxonomy (GTDB): domain Bacteria; phylum Acidobacteriota; class Terriglobia; order Acidiferrales; family UBA7541; genus Palsa-360. Next base: position 627,163 of record CAWHTN010000007.1, on the reverse strand, counting down.
CTGCGGAAAAAGCGCGTCATATGAGAATGATATTCCTTCCTTAGAACCTAGATGTAACCACGTCCGGCACATCCAAATGTTCTGAATGATTGAGCTCGCAGCGAATGCCGCGGAACGAGAACTCCCGCTCTGCATGCAATTTCGAGAGAATTCCATTCTCAAGAAATTGTCGCGAATTATCGAGAAAGGGCTTGACTTCGCACTACATGGAGAATGTAATGTTTACTCGTTGACCAGTTTTATTCGGGATTTGGGGCACAAGGTTTGGGGTGGCGGTGCTCGCACTAATCCACTTTTAAAAATCAGGGAGGTGTTGTATGGGTGTGTGTGGAGGTAGAAGGTTTGCTACGTGTCTCGCGGTATTTTTGACGTTTTTCAGCCTGCTCGGAGGCGTTGCCGTCTACGCGCAGGTTTCAGGGGCGACCCTTTCCGGTACGGTAAGTGACGCATCCGGTTCTGCAGTTCCCAACGCTACTGTCTCCATCAAAAACAACGCTACAGGGATCACCCACGACATTACGACGGACCCGGCCGGCTTCTACAGCGTGCCGAACCTGCCGCCGGCGGTTTATGACGTCAAGACCACGGCTTCGGGATTTTCCACGCAAACCCAGTCGGGTATCACACTCACTGTCGGCGCTGAGCAGACTCTGAATTTTTCCCTCAAAGTTGGCAATGTATCCGAAAACGTAACAGTAACAAGCGAGGCTCCGCAGGTGGAGTTGACCTCGTCCGCGCTCTCCGGCGAGGTTGATGAAACGACCGTTCGCGAGTTGCCCCTCAACGGCCGCGACTGGAGTTCTCTGTCCGTTCTCGAGCCCGGCGTAATCGGCATCCGCACTCAACAGACGACGACCGGAACCGTAAACCGAGGCAACCGCGGCTTCGGGAACCAGTTGTCCGTGGCCGGCCATCGCCCCACGGAGAACAACTACCGCGTCAATGGAATCACCGTGAACGATTATTCGAATGGATCGCCCGGAAGCGTGCAGGGTTCGCAATTGGGCGTCGACGCGATCCAGGAATTTTCCGTTTTGACCGCGAATTATACCGCTGAGTATGGACGTACTTCCGGCGGAGTCATCAACGCGATCACCAAAGCAGGCACCAATGATTTCCACGGGGATGCCTACTGGTTCCTCCGCGATGAAGGATTGGACACCCGCAATGAATTCGATCCTTCCGGCGCCGGGACTCCGCCCTTCCACCGTAATCAATTCGGCGGATCTGCCGGCGGCCCCATTCAAAAGGGCAAAACGTTTATCTTCGGAGACTTCGAAGCCATCCGGCAAACGAAAGATTTGAGCGGAAATTCGACTGTTCCTTCGCCAGCCGCCCTCGGGATGCCAGATGCAAACGGGAATCCGACGACGGTAGCAGTTGTGAACGGGAGCCCGCTACCCGCTTCGGGGCCAGGCGCCGCTCTTGACCCGAACCCTATATCGCATATAAGCCAGCTGGTTGAGCCCTATCTCAAGTTGTTTCCGGCTCCAAATAACGGCCTAAACCCCGGCGGTGACACGGGGCAATTTCTCGCGGGAATTCCCATAACATTCTCGGAGAACTACGCCACTGCCAGGGTCGACCACCATTTTTCGGACAAAGACGATCTTGACGCCGTCTGGTTCTTCGACAGAGGTCCACAATTTGCGCCGGACGCCTTATTGCTCTCAACCACGGAGACCTTCAGTGAAAGGATCATGGGGGGCCTCGAATGGACGCACATCTTCGGGCCTTCTCTCGTAAATACGGCCCGCGTAGGCTACAACCGAACGGTTGGGTTTGTCGGCAAGCCAGGGACCGCGATCAATCCACTCGCTGCCGATACTTCGCTCAGTGATGGTTTTCTTCCTGGTAACCCGGCCCCGATCCTCACCGGCACGGGCCTGACGACAATGCAAGGGACTCTCGGCGATCAGACTGCCAATGACCACTTCGCGAACTCTTACCAGTTCTACGATGATGCGTTCTACACCCGCGGTAACCACGCTTTCAAGTTCGGCTTTTCGGTCGAGCGCATCCAATACAATGAATTGTCCGTCCAGCGGCCTAATGGAACTTTCACTTTCCAAGGTTCACTGGATTCGCTGCTCATAAATGAGCCGAGCAGCTTCCAACAAGGAGATTCGGCCATCGGGAAAGAACTGGGAACCCGAACCACCTTCTTCGCGGGCTACTTCCAGGACAATTGGAAAATCCGGCCTAACCTGACGCTGAATCTTGGCTTGCGTTACGAAATTGCGACCCTCCCAACGGACTCAAACGGTCCCTTTGCGGTGGTCCCAAGCCCAAACATATCCGCTGCACCCATAAACGTTGCGCATCCTTGGCAGACGAACCCCACGAGTAAGGACTTCGAGCCACGTATAGGCTTCGCCTGGGATCCGTTCAAAGATGGAAAGACTTCTGTCCGCGGCGGATTTGGGATCTTCGACATCCTCCCCGGCCCTTGGGTCATCAACATTCAGGAGTCCGGGTCTTATCCTTTTGCCCTGACACCGGCTGTCGGCAATTTGGCTCAGGGAGATTTCCCGAGCGTCCCTGGGCTAAATCCTTCTACTGCCATCCCTTCTGCCCAAGCCTATGCCCCAGATCAAAACCCAAGAAGAAACTACGCGATGAACTGGAACTTGACCATCCAACGCCAAATTACCCCAACTTTGACAGCCACTCTCGGCTACGTCGGCTCGCACACGCTCCATTCACCGTTCACCACGGACACGAGTAACTCTGTTGGCCCCCCTGAGGTAGTCTCGACCCCACTTGGGCTCCTCTGGCCATGTGGACCTGACGGCCATGGCAATGCATGTGCTGTTGGCTTCCTTCCTACAGGCACACAAGCGACTCCCGTGCCCAGCACCGTGTTCAACAGCAATGTTGGCCAACTCCGGCCGACCTTCTGGGATGACAACGCCAGCTATAGCGGCATGGAAGCGCACCTCAGCAAGAGCTTCAGCCACGGCCTGCAAGGGGAGGCCAGCTTTACGTGGAGCAAGTGCTTGGACCACGGTTCAAGCGGAGACATCGGGGACGCGTACCAGAACTCTTACTCGTCTCTGATTTTCTTCAACCCTGGAAGCCGGAATGGCCCCTGCGATTTCGATGTCAACAAGAATTTTGTTGGCAATCTGATCTATGACATTCCGTCCCCGAAATCCGATTCCTGGGCGATGTCGCATCTTGCGGGCGGATGGGAGGTAGGCGGGATATTGTCAATAAGTACTGGAACTCCGTTTACATTGTCATTGGGTGGCGATCCCATTGGCATCAAGAACGGCGATTCGGCCACTTTCCCAGACCGTTTGCCGGGATGCAATCCCATCAATTCAAACTGGAGAACAACTCTCCAATACGTCAATCTGAACTGTTTCGCTGCGCCCTATGCACCGGCCTCCATGGCTTCGCAGTGCGCGACCAATTCCTATCCAGGCGCCTCAGCTGCGCTGCTACCGAGCGGGATGATTTATTGCCAGAACCTCTTTGGCAATAACGGACGCAATTCCTTGGTCGGACCTGGCCTTACGAACCTCGACTTCATGGTCTTCAAAAACAACTACATTCACCGGATCTCGGAGAGCTTCAATGTCCAGTTCCGTGCCGAGATATTCAACATCCTGAACCACCCCAACTATCTGCCACCCATCGACAACGAGACCATTTTCAGCAGTTCGGGAGCACTCGCTTCCGGCAACCCCGGCAAGCTGGATACGACTGGTGGATTTGAGTCTCGCCAGATTCAGCTTAGCTTGAAAATGATCTGGTAACGCTTTGCTGTGCGGCAAAGAGCCGGGCCTGCCAGGGCCCGGCTCTTTGTTTTTCCGGCTATCACCTGGAGTCGGCCCCGACAAATACTGAGCATGGCTAAGTGTGTAGCGCGGCAGGGCAGGTAAAAATATTATAAGTTCTTGACGTCTTCCAATTAATCCCGAAAAGTCCCGGCTATCGCAGTAGGGGGCATGACATGTCGTGCCCCTTCATTGCAAGTGCGATTGCTCGTTGATTCTTCCGCCTTGGCAGCAAGGAATGCCTGCACGTTGTAATCAAGATTTTCTCCTTAATTACGTCGCCGCGGATGTTCCATTCTCATAACGCAGTCACAGTTTTACAAGAAACCGCTTGACTTCCATTCAAGTGGGGACTTAAATGACTGAAAGTTCGGGGTGTTTAAATCCAGAATTTAGTTCAGATGTCCATTTCCAGGTGGCACGACGATGGCCCACGAGGGGCATCAAGGAGGCGTCGTATGGGTGTGGGGAAATTTAGGAAGCTCACTACAGTTTTTGCAGTATTGTTCACGCTGTTTTTCACTTTAATGGCAGGCGTTGTCGCGCATGCCCAGGTCACCGGCGCGACTCTTTCCGGGACGGTCACCGACCCATCGGGCGGCGTTGTCCCTAACGCGACGGTTTCCGCTACGAACACAGCAACCGCAGTCACTCGGGACGCCAATTCGGACTCCGCTGGGTTGTATAGCATCCCCAACTTGGTCCCAGGCGTCTACGACCTCAAGGTCGCCGCAGCCGGTTTTTCCACGAGCGTGCAATCCGCCGTGACGCTCTCGGTCGGGCAGCAATTACAGCTGAATTTCGGGCTGAAGGTCGGCAATACGTCGACAACCGTACAGGTAACCGAGGCAGCACCACAAATTGACCTCACTTCTTCGGCCCTCACCGGCCAAGTTGAATCGGAGACCGTTCGCGAACTGCCCCTGAACGGGCGCGACTGGACGTCGCTCGCGCAGCTTCAACCTGGCGTGAAACCAATCGAAACGCAGATGGCTTTCGCGACTTCCGCTCGCGGCAACCGCGGATTCGGCGGCGAGATGACCGTTTCCGGCCAGCGTTCGACGTTCAACAATTATCGAATCGATGGAATCGGTGTTTCCGATTATGCCATGGCTGCGCCCGGCAATGTGATCGGGATCGTTCTGGGGGTCGATGCGATTCAGGAATTTTCAGTCTTGACCAGCGGTCTTCCGGCAGAATACGGCCGCGCGACTGGCGGCGTCGTGAACGCCATCAGTCGCTCAGGCACGAATCAGTTCCATGGAGCCGTGTACGAATTCCTGCGGAACAATGCATTGGACGCGAGCCCTTACTTTGACCGGGTCAACGGTAGTCCGAATCCTCCGTTCAAACGCAATGTGTTTGGCGCCTCGGCCGGTGGACCCATCCTCAAGGATCGGCTATTCATCTTCGGCGACTATGAAGGCCTCCGCCAGACCAAGGGGATCACGAGCAATAGCAATGTGTTCTCGCCCAACGCGCGCCTCGGCATCGTCGGTGGCGCTGTACCAGCGGGCAACACAGGCACTGGCACTGGCCTTGGCACTGGCCCAGCATGCGTCGATGCCGGAGGAAGTCCCGGGACATATCCCTCACCCCTATCAACGATCTGCGTCAACAGCTATTCGCAAGCCCTCTTGGCGCTTTGGCCGACGTCCACCTCGGTTTCGGCAAGTAATCCACTCTTAGCAACCGCCATTTTTTCCGGGGTTCAGGCAGCGCCCGAAAACTTCGGCACTGCCCGCGTGGATTATAAGATCGGAGAAAGGGATTCCCTGTTCGGGACGTTTGTGAGGGACCCTGCGAGTTACACGCAACCTGACGCGTTCAATGACGTCCTGAGTGTGTCTACCACTGCGCGCACGACCATCGCCCTCGAAGAAAACCACACTTTCAGTTCAAGTTTCGTTAATGCCGCCCGTGTGGGGTTCAACCGCGACAACGTTGAAAATACCTTCACACCGACGGCCATCAATCCCGCAGCGGCAATTGGCCCGCTGGGTGCGATCGTGGGGCAATCCGCGGCCCGCTTATCGGTCGGCTCCGTCACCGACTTTTTCGGCGGCGTCGAGTCGGGTTCGCACTATCTCCACACGTGGAATTCGTACCAGTACGGCGACGATGCGTTCTGGACGCACGGCGCTCACACCATCAAGTTCGGCGGAAGCATCGAGCGATTGGATTACAACGAGCATACGTTCCAGAATCCTGGCGGCCGCTTTATATTCAACAATAACCAAACGACTATCAATCCGAACACTGGGGCGGACTTTCCAGCCCGCGTCATTCAGTTTTTGGAGGGCACGCCCAGCCACTATGAGGCGGGCCTGCTCAATCTTGTGGACAACCCCAGGGAATTTCGCCAGACCCTATTCGGTTTCTACGCCCAGGACGACTGGAAGTTCAAATCCAACCTGACCTTTAATATCGGCCTGCGCTACGAACCCAGCACCGTCCTGAAGGACGCCCAAGGCCGGATTACCAATCTGGCGTCAATTTCAGCCACCTCACCGACATGCGGATTCCAATTTAGCGCCCCGATCCCGGCGCAGTCTGGCTCTGCCTGCAGCGGCGTCGGTCCTTACTACAAGAATCCCACGCTTCGCAACTTTGAACCCCGGTTGGGCTTCGCCTGGGATCCGTTCAAGGACGGAAAGAGTTCGGTTCGTGGCAGCTTTGGCATCAATGACGTGGACCCATTGCCAGGTTATTTCCTCTTGCAGCAAAATCAGGCCGCGCCGTTCCTCATATTCAAGAGCATCACGGGCTTCAGTAACTTCACCCCGGAGCCGGGTTTCACCGGTATATTCAACCCAGGAGAGGGCGGCGTGCAGCTCGCGAACTCAACTGCGAGCCAACTGGCCATGTCAACTATCGAGGGCGCGCCTCACCGGAGTTATGTCGAGCAGTGGACCCTCTCCCTCCAGCGTCAGCTCATGTCCGATATGTCTCTGACGGTTGGCTACGTGGGCTCTCACGGTAACCATCTACTTATGCGAGGCGACGACGGCAACATGTCGGGTGCACCGGGTGCCGCAGAGCAAACTATAGCAACCCCATATGGATATCTGTTTCCTTGCGGGCCAGCCGGGGTCGGCGCCGGTTGCACGCCGGGAGTCACGCAAGCGCCATTCACGCCTGCGGCCTGCCCCAGCGTCGGACCCTCTTCAAGTGCTGTGGCTAACCCTTGCGTGGGAACCGTCCGTTACATCTTCTGGAACACAACTTCCAACTACAACGGTTTGAACGTAAACCTGAACAAAGTTCTCGCTCACAACTTCCAATTCGGGGTGTCTTACACGTACTCGAAGTCGCAGGATGACGATTCGCAGACCATTGCTGGCGACACCTTCGCCAACGGCATCAACTCGCCCGTCTGGTGGCTGCCAAAAGCGTATTACGGCCCGTCCGATTTCAATGTCACCCACACACTCTCCATCAACGCCCTCTACACGATAGCGACGCCAAAATCGTGGAACGGTGCGATGAGGGAAGCGCTGGCCGATTGGCAAGTGGGCGGCATTTTCACATACAACAGCGGGACTCCTACGACTGTAACCAGCACCGGCGATCCCTTGGGCTTGAACAATGCCGGCGCGGATCCATTTGGTCCTTTGGTCAAACTCCCCGGGTGCGCTCCGACGACCTATACCGTTGGAGGACCGGTGGTCGGGTTCCTGAACCAAACCTGCTTCACGGAACCCTCTCTCCCAACGTCGGCTTTAGCATCCTTGCCCTACGGGTGTGCTGGCTTCCCGAAAGCGGGCACAGCCGGTTTCATCCCGGCGGCGCCATCTGGCCAAACGTACTGCTCCAACCTGATGCCGTTAAACATCGGCCGGAACACCATTTACGGCCCCAGCCTTACCAATTTGGACTTCTCGATTCACAAGGTCTTCCCCATCACGCGAATCAGGGAATCGTTCAACATCGAATTCCGAACAGAGATATTCAATATCTTTAACCACTCCCAATTCGTCCCACCGCAGCCCAACAGCGGCGACGGCAACTCGGCGTTGATTAACACGGACGGATCGTACAACGGCGTCGGGAACATCCTATCTCCGGCGAACCTACAGACACCGGCGAGAGAAATTCAGTTCGCCCTCAAGGCAAACTGGTAGTTTCGAAATCCCTCGTCTAGCACAACAGCCCGTCCGCTTCGGCGGACGGGCTGTTGTTTCTTGATTCAGAAAATTGGATCGATCCCGCGGAATCATTTTGGCCTAGTGGACGGCTCGACAATCACCCCGTTGTGGACTCGTTGCCCTGCCGCCCTTCAGGCTCAGCCTAAAGAACGATTTGGCGCTCTCTTTCAGGGAATTTTCAGGCTGTTGGGACTAAAGTGGCTTGCGTTTCAAACGGGTCGAGCCGGAAATCCTTTTGTGAAACCCAATCGGCCGCAACAGCGTCTTTTCGAAACACGGATAATGAATTCACCGCAGTAGGGCAGGCTTCAGCCTTTTGATTTGAACTGGCCGCAGGCGGCAAGATCGGCAGGCTGAAGCGTGTCCTACCGGCAAGCACAATTCACATCGGGGGAGGAATCAATGAAGGTTTCAAGCTCTGCAAAACTCGCGTTCGTACTTTCCATTGTGTTCTCAGCGGCCTGCGTTCTCGCTGGCTCACCGGCGGGAGGTTATCACCTGCTCAAGAAAGTTTCCTACGGCGCGGCGCCCGGAATCGGAGCTACCAGGGAATACTTCGACTACGTGATCCCCGACGCTGCGGCGCGGCGCATGTACTTTACACACGGCACTGAAGTTGACGTTGTGAATGCCGATACAGGAGACAAGATCGGCTCGGTGACCGGAGACTGGAAGCGGGTTCACGGAGTCGCCCTCGTCCCTGAGCTGAACAAGGGATTCATCACCGACGGCGACGCGGGGAACATCATCGTGTTCGATCTGAAAACACTCAAGGCGACCAAGACAATCAAGGCGGAAGACGACGCCGATTGGATCCTCTACGACACGGCGTCGAAGCGCGTGTTTGCGTTTAACGGCAGTTCCAAAACCGCCACGGCAGTGGATCCCGTAAAGGAAGAAATAATCAAGAGCATCCCCTTGGGCGGCGCGCCCGAACAAGCGATCGCCGATGGCAAGGGAATGATTTATGACACCATCCAGTCCACGAACGAGATTGTCGCCATCGACACGAAAGACCTCGCCGTCAAATCGCGCTTCCCTGTCGCGCCTTCCGGCGCGCCCACTTCGATCACCATGGACCGCAAGAACCGACGGCTGTTTGTCGGCGGCCGAAATCCCAAGATGCTCGTCATGATGGATGCCGACACGGGAAAAGTGATCGGCGAGCCGTTCCCGATCGGCGACCGTGTGGACGCCAACGTTTTCGATCCTTCCACGAATACGCTTGCGGCCGCGACACGCGAAGGCACGCTCCACATCTTCCACGAAGACTCGCCCGACAAACTGTCCGTGGTCGAAACCGTGAAGACCGAGTTTGGAGCCAAGACCATGGGTTTGGATCCCAAGACCCATCACCTGTTCCTCACCACGTCGGATTTCGGTCCGGCTCCGGCCGCTACGGAGAAACAGCCCAATCCGCAGCCGGTGGCTACCCCTGGAACTTTTCGTCTATTGATTTATGGGCAATGATAAATCTCGCGGGATAAAGGAAATGGATTTTGAATCGTAACGGAGGCTTCATGAAACGAATGAAATGTATGTTCAGTACTGCCCTCTTGATCCTGGCGGCGGCCGTCGTGGTCTCCGCTCAGGGGCAAGTTACCGCGGTTCGCGCCGGCAAGATGTTTGACCCGAAGTCCGGAACGAATCTGGCCAATCAGGTCGTCCTGATCGCCGGCGACAAAATTACGGACGTCGGTCCGGCCGACCGCGTGAAAATTCCGGCCGGCGCAAAAGTGATCGACCTCAGCCAATCGACTGTGCTCCCTGGATTGATTGACGGCCACGTGCACTTGACCGACGCTCAGGGAAATTTGCAGCATCAGATGATGGTTGCGCTCTTCAGCGCCACATCCAGCCTGAACGCCGGCTATACCACGCTGGTTGCCATGGGATCGCACGGCGGCGGGTTTGCCGACGTGGAGTTGAAGAGAGCCATCGAAGCCGGCCTTGTGAAGGGCCCGCGCATCATAACGGCCGGCCCAATCATCAACGTCACGATGCCTGGTAGAGCGTCCTTCCCGCTCATGTCCACGCCCCTGGACCCGGATATTACGGCGAACGGGGCCGACGAGATGCGAGCCGCGGTGCGCGAATTGTCGCATTACGGCGTCGAACACGTGAAGATTCATACGACGGGCACGTTCTACTTCGACAAGGACGGCAAGATGTTTAACCAGCCGCTTCCGACGCGCGAAGAGCTCGCCGCCGTGATCGACGAAGCGCACCGGCGCGGGATGTGGGTCGCCTCGCACACCTACGGTGGCGAGGGGTTGAAGATGGCGATCGATCTCGGCCTCGACAATATCCAACATGCGACGGCCGCGAGCGATGACGACATCCGCGAGATCGTGCAGAAGCATTTGCCCATCACCACAACGATTCTCGATCACCGCCAGGATGAGCCCGACGATCTGAAACAGTGGGCGCCGTATAGCCGCTGGCGCCTGGTGGAAGTCACTTGGAAAAAGATGCTGGCCGCCGGAGTGATCCTCGGCTGGGGCAGCGGCTCCGCGCCGCCTCCAGGACGCGTCTATAACACGGAGTGCAACTGCTCGCACGGCGTGCAGGGGGAAATGTTCCCCGTCTTCGTGAAATGGGGCGCCAGCCCGGTGTACACGCTCCGCATGGCCACGACCGTGAATGCGGAAATCATCCACATGTCGGACAAACTCGGAACCATCGAGAAGGGCAAATTCGCCGACATGATCGCGGTTTCCGGAGACCCCTTGCAGGATATTTCCGAAATGCAGCGAGTGAAATTCGTGATGAAGGGCGGCGCCGTCATTCGGAACGATATGGCGATGGCTCCGGGCACGATGACGTCTTCCAATTAACCCCGAAAAGTCCCGGCTATCGCAGTAGGGGCACGACATGTCGTGCCCCTACTGCCAACTCTCAGACCGTCCCCCGTTAAAAATTGAATAAATCCGCATTTGTTCTGTCGATTTTTGTTGATTTTTGTGTGGAGAGATTGCAAGGTTTCGGCAGGATGAGTGCCGAAATCTTGCAATTTTATTTTGGGGAGCAGGGATGAAACCGAGACCCAAAGCGCAGGACAGCGGGACGCAGGAACTGTTTCGGGCCAAGCTGAGGAACATCATCAATCTGGGACATGAGCTGGTGCGGCTGGGCGAATTGATCGACTGGGGGCGGCTGGAAATACATTTTGCGCCGTACTATCGCGAGGCGGGACGTCCGGGGCTGCCGATCCGTCTGGTGGTGGGGCTGCATTTGCTGAAACATATTGAGGGATTGTCAGACGAAGCGGTGTGCGAGCGGTGGGAGCGGGATCCGTACATGCAATATTTTTGCGGGGAAGAATATTTTCAGCACGCCTTTCCGCTGGAGCGATCGGGGATGACGCATTTTCGCAAACGAGTGGGGGAGGAGGCGCTGGAGACGTTGTTGCAGGAGACGCTGGCCGCGGCCTATCGGGGCGGGGCGCTGAATGTGCGGGCCACCGAAGCGGTGGCGGTGGATACGACGGTGCAGGAAAAAGCGATTGCGCATCCGACCGAACACGGACTGCTGCTGACGGCGATCGAGCGGTTGGGCCGGCAAGCGAAAAAAACGGGACTGCGCTTGCGGCAATCGTATGTGCGCGTGGCGCGGAGAGCGGCGATGAAGACGGGGCGATACCTGCACGCGCAGCAGAAGAGACGCGCCAAGCGGCAGGTGAAATTTCTGCGGGTGCGCCTGCGGCGGCTGATCCGCGACGTGCGCCGCAAGATGGCGGCGCTGCCCGCGCTGGCCGAATCGTCCGTCGAGCGGCTGGAATACACGCTGGGACGCGCTTGGCGCATTGCGCACCAGCAGCGCGGTGATCGAGATTACGTTTATTCCTGGCACGCGCCGGAAACCGAATGCATCAGCAAAGGCAAAGCGCGCGCGCCGTACGAATTCGGCTGCAAAGTTTCCATCGCCACGAATCTGCATCCGGCCAAGGGCGGCCATTTCATTTTGCAGGCGCGCGCGTTGCACGGCAATCCGTACGATGGTCACACGCTGAAGCAGGCGCTGGACGATGTGCGGGAAATCGTGGGCCGCAGCCCGCTGCGCGTCGCGGTGGACCAGGGATATAAAGGGCACCGGCTCACGGGTCATCCACACACGGCGGTCTACATCACCGGGCAGAGACGAGGTGTCACGGATAAAATCAAACGTTGGTTGAAACGCCGCGCGGTGGTCGAACCGATCATCGGGCACGCGAAAAACGATGGGCTGTTAGGCCGCAACTGGTTGAAGGGACGCACCGGAGATCGCTGCAACGCATTGCTCGCAGCCGCAGGTTTCAATCTCAGGCAGCTACTCCGCTTCCTGAGGGGGCTGCCTTATTTTTTGCGCGCCTTTTTCTGCGCCATCCTGTTCACGCTGCGTATACCCATAACCCTCGCAGCGTAAAACTCAAGTTCAAAATGATTTCTTAACGGCGGACCAGACCGCAAACTTCATGAGAAGCGAAGCTTGCGATTTAGGATGCGCGTCCATTGCACCTCAGAAGGCCGGAGTAGTAGAAATTTCCCGCTCAATTTGAATTTTCAGATCCGGGGGTTCCTCACAGCCCCAGGTCACTGAGGCCTGGATGTTCATCCGGCCGCCGGCCCGGCGGCCAATGAAAGAGCAGCTCCGACGGACGAATCGGCAGGTCGTTAATGCTGGCGTGACGGTGATGCATGATGCCTTCGGCGTTGAACTCCCAGTTTTCGTTCCCATAGGAGCGGTAACACTGCCCGGAGTCGTCGTGCCACTCGTAGGCAAAACGCACGGCGATCCTTGCGCCGTCGAACGCCCACATTTCCTTGATGAGGCGGTAGTCCAACTCACGATTCCATTTGCGCGTAAGAAATTGAACGATCTGCTCCCTGCCGGTGATGAATTCCGCCCGGTTGCGCCACCGGCTATCGGCCGTATACGCCAGCGCAACGCGTTGGGGATCGCGCGAATTCCATCCATCCTCCGCTTTGCGCACTTTTTCGATGGCGGTCTCGCGCGTGAAAGGTGGGACTAAACTGACTTGAGGTTGGCTTGTCATTCGATTGGTCCTTTTTCCGGCTTCCCATTGCAGACCGGCTGGAAGGACGAGGATACGTCTTGTTTTCCAGCCCGCGCAGCGGCCTCTTTCAGGCCGCCGATTCAACCATCGGAAAACCACATTATATTCACTTGACACCTTCCCGGATAAAGGCGATATGAGGGGGTTATCTACCCTTTCCTTATGCAGGCGGCTAAATCATTGCAACGAGAATGACTTCATGACTCCAAAACAAAGAAACGGGAAAGAGGGCAATCCCCGTCAGTGGGTCAGCATCATTCCCTATGGAATCAACCAGCAGCATCCCAACGCTTACAAAGATATCCTCGATACCGTCTGGGAAAACCGTGACAGTCTTGGCTATGCCTACCGAATTTTGCGCGATGGCTGTTGCGATGGTTGCGCACTCGGCACTTCCGGCATGCACGACTGGACCATGAAGGGCATTCATCTCTGTGCCGTGCGTCTGCAACTGTTGCGGTTGAACACCATGGCGCCTATGGACTGGCGGTTGCTGGAAGATGTCTCTTCACTTCGCCGAATGTCCAATCGCAAGCTGCGTAAGCTGGGGCGTCTCTCCGTGCCGATGGTGCGGCGGAAGGGTGACAATGGTTTTCACCGCATTTCCTGGGAGGACGCGATTGACTTGACCGCGAAACGCCTCCGCTCGGTCGATCCGCATCGCCTCGGCTGGTACCTCACATCCCGAGGGCTCACCAATGAGGCCTATTATGCCCACCAGAAAGTGGCCCGCTTCTTCGGCACCAACCACGTGGATACCAGCGCGCGCATCTGCCACGCGCCGAGCACGGCGGCATTAACCGCAACCGTCGGGTGCGCGGCGACGACCTGTTCGTATTCGGATTGGATTGGTAGCGACTTGGTCGTCTTTGTTGGCAGCAACATTGCCAACAACCAGCCGGTCGCCACAAAATATCTTTATTACGCGAAGCAAGCGGGGACAAAAGTTTTCGTGGTCAACCCCTACTTCGAGCCTGGTCTGGATCGCTATTGGGTGCCATCGGTCACCAAGAGCGCGTTGTTTGGGACGCGCCTGGCCGATGACTATTTCCAGGTCCACATCGGCGGGGACATCGCATTTTTCTACGGCGTGCTGAAACACCTCATCGAGAACGATTGGGTAGACCGCGAATTTATCGCGGCCCGCACGGTCGGCTGGCAAGACGTGGAAGCGAAGGCGCGCAGCCTCTCCTGGCCGGACCTGGCGCGGAGCGCGGGGCAAAGCAACGCGGAGATGTACCGCTTCGCGGAGGCCTTCGGCAAGGCCCGCCACGCGATTATCGTTTGGAGCATGGGGATTACCCAGCACAGCTACGGAAGCGATAATGTTCGCTCGATTGTGAACCTTCAACTCGCGCGCGGAAACGTGGGCCGGCCGCATACCGGATTGATGCCGGTCCGTGGCCACAGTGGCGTACAGGGCGGCGCGGAGATGGGTGGTATGCCCGGCGCGTATGTGATGGGTGTTCCGGCCACCGAGGACAATGCCAAACGGTTTGCGCAACCCGAGTTCTGGGGCTTTGAGCCGCCCGCGTGGAAAGGAATCTCCGCCACGCAAATGATCCTGGCCGCTCAGCGCGGAGAAATTGACGCGCTGTGGCAGAGCGGCGGCAACTTCGTGGACACGCTTCCGGAGCCGGACCGGGTGCGCCGATCCGTGGCAAACATCGGTTTCCGCGTCCACCAGGACATCATGCTCAGTTCGAACATGCTGGTGGACCCTGCAGATACGGTCGTTCTGCTTCCATCGCGAACTCGCTATGAACAGCGCGGCGGCGGGACAGAAACCAGCACCGAGCGGCGCATCATTTATTCCCCGGAAATTCCCGGGCCGCGGATTCCCGAGACGCGCGACGAGTGGGAAATCCCCGTCCAGGTCGCGCGCCGCTCCGACCCCGAGCGTGCCGCCAGAATTTTCTCCTGGAAAGATACTCAGGACATTCGTGAAGAAATCGATCGCGTCTGCCCTACTTACAATGGGATCGGAAGTCTGCGGAAGAAGGGCGACAACTTCCAATATGGCGGCCCCCGCCTTCTCGTGGACCGCTTTTTAACGCCGGATGGCAAAGGTCATTTCTCGCCGATCGGCCTGCCCGAAGAAAACGTGCCCGCGGACCGGTTCCTGCTCTCCACCCGGCGCGGCAAGCAATTCAACAGCATGATTTTCAATGTCACCGATTCTCTCACAGGCCTCAAGCGGGAAGACATCATCATGGCGAAGGTAGATGCGGAGCGGCTTGGCCTCCGAAACGGAGACCCAATTCTGCTCCGGAATGATCGCGGCGAATTCCGCGGGCGCGTGAAGATCGATCGCATCAAGCCAGGATGCGTACAGGGCCATTGGCCGGAAGTAAACGTTGTCGTTCCGGCTGGCCGGCTCGATCCGAGTGGCGTGCCGGACTATAACGCGGTTGTGGAGATCATTTCCCTGAGCCCGCAAGAAGCAGTCTCAGACTCGAAAATCGCCACGGCATAATGCGGCTACATTTCCTCCGGGGCCGGTCTCGCTCGGCCGGCAAAATAGAAACACAGAGAGCAAAATTGTTGGGGTCCCAGGGTCTCATGTACGCAGACTTCTTCGACTAGATGAGGTGCCCATGACGCGAGATCAACCTCCCAACCGGTGGGGCATTGCGGTAGCAGCAGTGATCATGCAGGTCTGCCTGGGAGCCGTGTACGGGTGGAGCGTGTTCGTCAAGCCGCTCATTGGCGCCGAGCATTGGAAGCTTACTGATGTTTCTCTGAACTTCACCTTGGCGATTGTTTTTCTTGGGTTCGGCACGGTGATCGGAGGCCTTTGGCAGGACCGCGTAGGCCCACGGAAAGTAGCCTCAGTGGCCGGAATCCTTTACGGCGTCGGATACCTGGTCGCCGGATTTGCAGCCTCGCGCCATTCTCTCTATGGGCTCTATCTTGGCTACGGCGTCATCACGGGTGTCGGGATGGGCATGGGATACATTTGTCCTGTGGCTACGCTGGTGAAATGGTTTCCCGACCGGCGCGGTTTGATGACCGGCGTCGCCGTTTGCGGGTACGGCTTTGGCGCGCTGATCATGAGTCCCTTCGCGGCATGGGACATCATCCATCACGGAATCCCCGCCACGTTTTCAACTCTCGGTATCGTGTACCTGATTATCGTCGTGCTTGCGGCGCAGTACTACGCGAATCCTCCGCAGGGCTGGCGCCCCGCTGGTTGGGAGCCGCGCACGGCGGTAGCCATGGCAGCCAGTACATACAATTTCACTGTCAGTGAAGCGATGGGCACCTGGCAGTTTTATCTTCTCTTCCTTCTTCTGTTCCTCAATGTTTCAGCCGGCATCATGATTATCAGCCAGGCTTCTCCGCTGGCGCAGCAGCTCGTCGGCATGTCGGTGTTGCAAGCCGCAGGAATGGTGGGCGTGATTTCAATTTGCAACGGACTAGGGCGGGTTTTCTGGGCGTGGGTCTCGGACTCTCTGGGCCGCGCCCGCGTATATTTCCTGCTCTATCTCATCCAAGTGGCGATCTTTTTTGCGCTGCCGCATATCCGGGATTTGAAATTGTTCACAGCCGCGTTCGCTTTGATCGGATTGTGTTACGGCGGCGGCTTTGGCACGATGCCTTCCTTTACGGCCGATTTCTTCGGGGCAAAATCCATGGGCGGGATTTACGGCTGGATTTTGTTGGCCTGGGGAATGGCCGCGATTCCTTCTCCGATTATGATCGCGCGAGTTCGGCAAAACACGGGCAGCTACGGTGCGGCCATCACGGTGATCGCGATTGTGATGCTGGTGTCGCTGGTCCTTCCACTTATCGCGCGGCGCCCGTCGAAGGAACCAACCGGGGTGGCAGCCGTGGCAGCCGGGACCGACTGAGCGGTACTCAGCAAGTAGGGGCACGATCGGCCGCGGCGGATGCCCCTACAACTACGACACCACTACAATTCCTGGACATCTACTGAATTCGCGAATGATCTTGGCTTAGTTCGTGAGAATTCCAAGCTAGAGCGGCGTCATGCCCGCGCACCGCTCGTCCAAGCGGAAACACCGAGCCGCTCTTCGCCCGCGTAAATGATGAACCGGCGGCCGCGCAGGAAACCGACGAGCGTCAGGCCCAACTCGCGCGCCAGTTGCGCGGCAAGGCTCGAAGGCGCCGAAACGGACGCGAGCACCGGAACACCGGCCACGATCGCCTTCTGCACGATCTCAAATCCGCCGCGCCCACTCACCAAAAGCACGCATTTGTCGAGAGGCACCATGCCTGCGATTAGCGCCCAGCCGATCACCTTATCCACGGCGTTGTGTCTTCCGATGTCTTCGCGCAGGACGATCAGCTTTCCGCCCGCATCAAAAAGCGCTGCCGCATGCAGCCCGCCAGTGCGGCCGAAGATGGCTTGCTCGCTGCGTAGCTTTTCCGGCAATTGGCAGAGCATTTCGGGATCGAATCGCGACGCGGGATTCGGCCGTCGCAGGCCGAGCCGCCGAACTTCGGTGATCGCGGCTTTCCCGCAGACCCCGCAAGCGGAGCCCGCGGAAAACCTGCGCGTTAACTTCTCCTTGCCGAGGCGGGCGCCGCGGCCCAATCGCACACGCACAAGGTTTGCGCGAGCTGAAGAGTCGCCGGAGGAATCGTCGCCGGCGCGCAATGACAACAATTGTTCGCGGCGCGTAATGATGCCCTCGGTGAATAGAAACCCAGCGACGAGTTCGGGATCGCTGCCTGGCGTACGCAAAGTTACCCCGAGCGAGCGCCGGCCAACACGCATTTCGAGCGGCTCTTCGCCTGCGAGGCAATCCTCAACGCGGCGCACCACGCCGTTTTCCCATTCCGTGACCTGGGTCAGATCAACACTGCGCACGCGTCGCGGCATTGGCGAGAACCTCACCCGCGTAGTATAGCGACCGCCCGGACTTAGCTTAAATCAGCGTTAATTCCCATAAAGTAAAATCTCTTTCTAATTCTGTACTACGTTAAGCCTGCTGCCCAACTGCGCGACGTTCGTCACTGGCCGAACGGTATGCTGTCCTGATAATACTGAATGTAGCGGCCCAGAATGATCACGGCGAACCACAAGAGCAAAGAACTCGCCGCGACGAGCTTGGCGGAGAGCGGCGCATCTTCGCCGGGTCCCAGGTTCTTGACTCCGCCGAAAACGCCGGTCAGATAGAACGCCGCCGCATTCACTCCCAGCATCAGTATGGCGAGCATCTTTACCCAGAAGGCATAGTCCAGCGTGTAAAACTCCGGCATCCCGATGAACGCCAAGAGACCCGTCACGAGGTTGATTCCGAATCCCGCGAGCGCCCAGGGCACCAGCCGGTGCAGCGGCTCGAGCGGCAGTTGCCTCGCAAATCCCATGATCCGGAGATCGAGAGCGCCCACGGTCCCGATCAGCAGCACGAGCCCGAGGAAGTGCAGATCCATCAAGAAGGCCCACCACCACTTGTTGTACGTCATGGCCTCGGTGAATTTCCATGGCGTCGGCTCAAATAGGTGCACGATCGACCCCACGGTTCCCTCGGTCGGCGTCGCTTCCTGGCTGGCGCGAACCTCCGTATGGCTGATTTCCCCCCCGGTGTTCCCGGTTCTCACCATGAGTCCCACGCCCAAGAATGAAAAAATCAGCACGGCCTGCAAATTCCAGCGCGCCATGCGCGCCCGGTGATGGATCTGCCACAATCCGGCGAGCGCGAAAGCCCCTGTCGCCTCCAAGAACCACAAGGCCAGCATCGCCGCGCCCTCATGCCGCTGCATGAAGGCGTCCGATATGCCGGGCTTGTCCTTCAGCATTAGTTGTGCGCCCTTGCCACTGGCAAAAGTTGGGATCGCAATTAATGCCATGGTCGCGAAAACGATCAGGCTGCTTCGCCGCAGGGGTTCGTTTTTGCGAATGAGGGAAATGAGAAAGAGGCCGAATCCGATGAAGCTTCCAATCACCGGGAAGTGATTCAACAGGAGGTGTATATGCACGAAGTTCATAGCGGTTCCATATCAGCGCCCGGGATTGGCGAACTCCGCGGATACTTTGCGTGCACCGTACCCTCTGCACCCTCGCAAGTCAACGCGAAACCGTAAATCTTTGAGATGTTACGCGGCCCTCGGACCAAGCCTCGGCAAAATCGCGCACGACGGCGGGTTGGATCCCGCGAATTTCATAGGGAGCGGAGGTCCGACCCTTACCTTGCAATAATTATGGTTGACAAGATTTTTTGAAAGGTATACACCTCACTCCAAGTGAGGAAGTTCCGGGTGGGGTACATGGGTGGACTTACGGCCCCGCCAAACTCATGTCATCGCGAACTTTGCGATCGGCCCTGCCTTGGTCGGAGACCATGCGCATCTCTAAGATCATTAAATAGTAGGAAGTTCTCGTAATTTTTGATATCGGCGCCAAGCCTGGACAGGCCTGGCCCGAAATAGCTGCTGTTGCTTAATTGGGAATCATCCGGCTGATACGGGGGTTCACATTCGCAAGGTGGAAGCTTGCTCTTACAGCTTCCTCGATCATGGAGTAATTGGGAACAGACCACGGGTGAGGCTCGGAGCCACATTTCAGACGAACTATTTTAGACAGGAGGTCGAGCAATGAGTTCCATACGATCCGCAGGCAAGCGACCTTGGAGTGTTCGTTTCCGCAAAACTTTGCAATTGCTGGTGGGCACGATGGGGATGCTTCTGGTCTGTCTGCCGCTATTTTCACAGGGCAGTTTCGGACGCATTCTCGGAGTCGTCACGGATCAAAGCGGCGGCGTCGTATCCGGCGCGACGGTAACCGTCTTAGACACGCAGAGAGGCGTGGCGCGCACGCTGACAACCGATGAGGCCGGGGAGTATAACGCTCCCACGCTCATTCCCGGCGCCTACACGGTCCGCGCCGAAGCCAAAGGGTTCAAGAGGGTTGAACGCCAAAACGTGGTGCTGGAAGTTGGTCATGAAGTTAGAATTGACCTGACCCTTCAACCCGGTGCGCAGGAGCAGACCATCACCATCACCGAAGCGGTGCCGCTGGTGGAGACCACCAACGCCACCTTGGGCGGCACACTCGAGAACACCGAAATCAATGATATGCCCCTCAATGGCCGTAACTACCAGAATCTGATGGCTCTGCGCCCGGGCATTATGGTCCAGCCGGGAGGCTCGCCCTGGTCGCAGAGCACCAACAACATGCGCCCCGATGAAACCGTCTGGATGATGGACGGGGTGATCAATGTCAGTTTCTACGATGCCCGTCAGGTAGGTAATGCGCCGAGTGCGTTTACCGATGCGGCGACCATCGTGCCCATCGACGCCATCCAGGAATTCAACACTCTGGAGAATCCCAAAGCGGAGTACGGATGGAAGCCCGGCGCCGTGGTGAACGTGGGAATCCGATCGGGAACCAACTCTCTTCACGGCTCGGCTTACGCGTTTGGCCGCTACGTCGGTTGGGACGCTCGCAATGCTTTCAACCCGGTGCTGGCTCCGGATGGAACCTGCACCCGGGGCCTTCCCTCTCAGTGCGATAAGCTGCCGGCCGAGCTCAAGCAGTTCGGCGCCGTGGTGGGCGGACCGATCAAGAAAGACAAACTCTTCTTCTTCGCCGGTTATGAAGGCCTCCGTTCCTTAATTGGCAACATATTTGTCGTTCAAGCTCCCGCGACCGGCACGTTAGGGAGCCCGGCGAACAGCATGGTGGATGCGATCGGAGCGCTGCAGGCTGCCGGCTTTACTACACTATGCTCGAGTACAGTTACCACTAAGTGCCTAAGTTCACCGAGCCTGAATTTGCTGGGCTGCTCCGGCACGCCGGCTACAGCTGGGTCATACACCTGCACGGGCGGCCTCTACGCGAACGCCCCTGCGAATAATAACAACTACCCCTCCACATTCCCCAACCAGAATGTCACCGACAATGGGATTGCGAAAATCGACTACACCATCAACAGCAAGCACCGGATCAGCGGCATGTTGTGGACCGGTGATTACAAAGGCACTGGGCAGGATCACCCCATTGTGAATAACTTGTTCAATACTGGAATTTCGGTTGTATCGTGGACGGCCGTCGGAAACTGGATTTGGACCCCCAGTTCCACACTGGTGAACGAATTCCGGTTCGGCTACGACAGCGTTAGCCAGGGCTTTACCATCGGCGACCAAAACATCATCCCTGATGGCTCGGGCGGCCTGTGCACCGCTACCGGTTGCGGTGGCGGCCACTACCCCCTCAACTCGGGCGTAACGGTTGGGGGCGGGTTGCCGTTTATTCAAATTTCGGGTTTCACCGGCGGCGGAGGCGCCGGCCTGGGCAACCCGAATGGCACCCGTCCGGGTCTTACCGGCCCCAGCCCGTATTCCGATTATCAGGACAGTATCTCGTATTTGCGGGGCAAGCACGCCTTCAAATTCGGCGGGGAAGTCACGGACATCGAGGCCGATCAAGTCATACAGGACTTCAGGGGTGTTCTCGTTCTCTTTAGCGGCGGACAGACCCCGGGGGTCTCCGACTGTAGCGGAGCGTCTTGCCCTCTCGAAGACTTCTTCTCTGGGACTCCCTCGAAAGGAATTGTCAGCATCGGCAACGGGAACCGCACGATGAAATGGATGCATTACGCCGGGTTCGTCCAGGATGACTGGCGCATCAAGCCAAGATGGATGCTCAATCTGGGACTGCGCTACGAATACGCATCGCCAATCAGAGAAGTCAACAACCTCTTCGGTAACTTCGATCCGAAGCTTGGAATGGTTCAACAGGGCCAGGCAAGCGTAGGCCCTACTCTCTGGAAGCCCAATACCCATAACTTCTCGCCTCGCGTGGGTTTCGCCTGGGATGTCAGGGGCAACGGAACCACTGTGGTCCGCGCTGCGTCCAGTGTCATCTACGCGACGATCTATGCGAGGCCGTTCATGGACAACGGGCCTCCGAACGGCTCGGCGGGCAACATCGCTCAAGACCCGACAGGCGCCTCTTGCGTAGGAGACCCCAACTGTCCTGCGGGAGGAACGTTTGGCGGCACGATCAATCTCGGCCAGCCCAACTACATCGGATCGGTCAATGCAGCCAGCACAGCCACCAAGGGGCCCCTCAACTGGAATGGCGTTCTCTTTCCGCAGGGTGGGCTGTCTTGCACGATCAGCTCACAGTGCAGCCTCTATGCGATCGATCCGCACCTGCAAACCCCGTACGTCGTCAATTACAACATCAATATCCAGCACATGATAACCAGCAACCTTTCGTTGGAGGTTGGCTACGTTGGCAATCACGGCGCTAACCTGCAGGCTGTACGCGACATCAATCAGTGCCTTCTTCTCCCGAACCCCGGCCCATACCTTGGTCAGGGTTCCGGCACCTGCGTCCGTCCGTATGACGGCCACGCCGCCAGCCCCGGCATCCCCGCCAGTCTCGGAAACTTCCCTTACCTTGGGATTATTAACTTCGTAGATAATCAATCCCGTTCTAATTACAACAGCCTGCAGGCGACGCTGACCAAGCGGCTGTCTCACGGGCTGGAATTCACGGCCGGCTACACGTACGGTCATGGCCTGGACACCGGTTCCGAGAATTTTCAAGGACTCACTCCACAGGACAGCACGCATCTGCAAAGGGAGTACGGCAGCAGCGACTTCGACGTCCGGCACCGCTTGACCGTCACGGCCAGTTACGAACTTCCCGGGATAAAAGGCTACGGTCAGTTGCTGGAAGGCTGGAAACTCAACACCATCGTGACCGTTCAGAGTCCCCAGCCGTGGCTAATGTTTGACACCCACGACGATTTCAGCACCGGCGGAACCCAGCTGGGAGATCTCAACGATCGCTGGGATTTCTTCGGCAACCCCAGCGACTTCAAGTCCGGATCGAGTTCCATTCCGTGGTGTAGCGGCTTCACTGTCAACCTTGACGGGACCGCTAACTCCAGTGGTGCGAGTTGTACGTCCACGTCTGGGATTACCGGCATTTCCACCCCAGTAAGCGTGGATCCTAACGCATGTGTTAAGGTCGCGCCCGACCCCAGCACGCTTAAGGCCGCCGGCTGCTTCATAAAGGGCAACTCGGTGATGACTCCCCCCCTGAATGGAACATTTGGCACCATGGGCCGGAACATCTTCCGGGACTCGGGCTTCAAGAATGTGGATTTCTCCGTGTTCAAGAGCTTCAAGTTCAGGGAGCGGTTTGGCGCCGAATTTCGGGTCGAGTTCTTTAACGTGTTCAATCACCCGATTTACGCCAATCCGTACGGCTCGACGAATACGAGCTTTTTAGGAGCTGACCCGAGCAACCCAGGCGCGCTCGGCTGCGGGTGCTCCACACCCGACGTCGCGGCCGGCAATCCGCTGGTCGGTTCAGGAAGCAGCCGCGTGATGCAACTCGGCTTGAAGCTCACGTTCTAACTTTAGTCTGGCAAGTTCGAGGGGGCGAATCACCCCCCTCGAACGTTCCCCAGTTCCAGAGTGCAGCTCAACCGCAGGATTTGTATAGGCGCACGGATCCCTGTGCGAAGTTTTCATCTTGACAAAACTGGAAGCGGGGTATAACACGAACAGTTACTTGGCGGGATTTGAGTTCATCTTTTGCCTAATCGCTTTCTATCGGTTCTCGGTGCATGCGCCACACTCGGCGTTGCCGTTGCCACCCTGCTGCTAATGCCTGCGGCAGGTCAGCAGGCTGCGACGCCTCAGCAACCGGCGGCGGGCCAACTCGGCCAGAGTCCCAGCCAACACGACTTGGACATCGGAAAGTTCCCTCCTTACAAACCGGCGCGCCTGCCCGACGGCCATCCGGACCTGAATGGCTACTGGCAGTCGATGGTCACTGCCGATTGGGATTTGCAAGACCACGAAGCGCAACCCGGACCCAAGCCGGAAATTAACGGCGTCTATGGCGCCGGGCCCGCCGGACAAAGCATCGTCGAGGGCGGCGAAATTCCGTACCGCCCGGAAGCGCTGGCGAAGAAGAAAAAGAATTTTGAGACGCGCGCGATGGTGGACGTCAGCAATGATAAGACCTGGCACAACCTTGGCGATCCGGAAATGAAATGCTACATGCCGGGCGTGCCGCGCGCGAATTATCTGCCGTATCCGTTCCGCATCGTGCAGAGCGCCGGCACATCGAGCCCCTATATGCTTATCTCCTACGAGTTTGCCAGCGCCACGCGCATTATCCGCATGAATTCAAAGGAGGAGGCTCCCATCCCAGCGTGGATGGGTTGGTCGCGAGGCCGGTGGGAGGGCGATACCTTGGTCGTCGACGTGACTGGGTTCCGGGAGGAGACGTGGTTCGATCGCGCGGGAGACTATCACAGCGATGAGCTTCATGTGGTGGAACGCTACACCCCTGTGAGCCCCTTCCACTTGATGTACGAAGCGACCATTGAGGACCCCAAGGTCTTCACGCGGCCCTGGAAAATTCGTTTTCCTCTCTATCGTCACATGGAACAGGATTTTCAGCTCTTGGAATTCAAGTGTCAGCCGTTTACGGAAGAGATGCTATACGGGCGCTTCGTTAAGCGGCCCGCCTCGTGAACCGCTGGAATGGAGGCGTCTCATGACTCATCGGTTTGTCGCGACCCTCGGCATCCCGGCGATGGTGATTGCCTTCGGATCCTTGTCGCTGCTCATGAGCCAGTCCACGCAGACGGCCCGCAAGACCGCAGCGGATCCGCAGAGTAAGGCCGCAACTCCACCGGCGCCTGCGTCCGGCGCGTCCTCCGCGAAAGCCAACGGCTTCCGCACTGCGTGGGGCGATCCCGATCTCCAGGGAGTGTGGAACGATGCGACCGGCACGCCGCTCCAGCGTCCGACTGGAGTCGCAAGCAAAGACGTCCTAAGCGGCGAGGAAGCCGAGGAATTTCAGGACCAGATTGCCAACCGATTGAGCCGCGATCGCCGCGATGGCGGCACGGAAGTCGACGTCAACCGCGCCTATAACGAACACTGGATGGATTCCCGCCGACTCAAGACTACCGCGGACCATCGCACCTCGCTCATCGTGGACCCACCCGACGGGAAGATCCCTCCGCTCGTGCCTATTTCGGCCGAGCGGCAGAAGGAACGTGACGAGCGCGCCGCCGCCCTGGCCCGCTTCAATGCCGGCATGCCGAACACGTACCTGGATTTCGAGCTGCCAATACGCTGTGTCGTTCGGACCGATATGCCGCCCTACATGCCGATCATCTACAACAACGATTTTCAGATCGTGCAGAGTCCCGGCTACGTGGTCATCGCTCCCGAGATGATCCACAGCGCCCGCATCATCCCGCTCGACGCGCGCCCGCACATCGGCAAAAACCTTCGCGAGTGGCTTGGTGATTCGCGCGGCCATTGGGACGGCAATACGCTGGTCATCGAGACTACCAATTTCAAGCATGATACAAATATTTTCCAGGATGCCGATCCGGCGACCTTCCGTCTTACCGAGCGTTTTACCCGCGTGGACGCCCGGACGATCAATTACGAATACACCGTGGAGGACCCGCACACCTGGACCCGGCCATGGACCGTGCGAATTCCCTGGACCCGTATTGATCCCGCTGAGCAGATGTATGAGTATGCTTGCTATGAAGATAATTACGACATAAGCCATTTCCTGGGCGGGGCCCGGGATCGCGAGAGGCGGGGCGAGGTGGCTCAGCCGATTCCACATCTGCCGTCCGTTCAGTGAGGAAGTCAAAGGCCGCGAACCATATCCGCTATCACGGGAGGACCGGAATGAAACTGATTGGACAGAAGACGAGTGTTGGCGCCGTCGTCGCAGCCGCCCTGATGCTGCCTTGTATGGGATTGATCGCGCCGGCCTCCGCGCACCACGCCTTCGCGGCGGAATATGACGCCAAGAAGCACGTGATTTTGAAGGGCACCGTCACGAAGATGGAGTGGATCAATCCCCATGCGTGGATCCACATCGACGTGAAGAAGCCCGACGGCAACACGGAAGAATGGATGATCGAGTTCGGGACGCCGAACACGCTTCTGCGGCGTGGCTTCACCCGCGATTCCCTGAAGCCCGGTACGGAAATTACCGTGGACGGTTATCAGGCCAAGGACAGCGCGTTGCGCGCGAATGGCCGCGACGTCACGCTGCCGGACGGGAAAAAACTCTTTGCCGGTTCGCCCGTGGCCGACGCTCCGTATAAAGATCCTGGCAAGTAACCCGGCGATTCACCGGATTGCGGTCCTCGATATTTCCTTGCGCGGATGTCCGGGGACATCTCGCGGGGCCGGGCGGATTGGATCACGCCGCGAATAAAGGAAAGGTCAGGGCATCCTATTGGCCGTACCCCTGTTCTTGCGTTCCCTGGAAGAAACCAGCTTCAGCACGTGGCTCCGTGAATCGAACTCCGTATTTGCTTTCTATTTCGTTCTCCTCTTTCACACTTTCGGCCTCGCCTTGCTCGTCGGCGCGAATGTCATCGTGGATTTGCGCATTCTCGGCGTCGCCGCCAACCTGCCGCTCGCGCCGCTGAAGCGCTTCTTCTCTATCATGTGGGCGGGTTTTACGCTGAACGTGATCTCCGGCATATTGCTGGTGATCGCCTACCCCACAAAAGCCCTCACCAACCCGGTCTTTTATCTAAAGCTGACTTGCATCGCTCTAGCTGTGATCGTAATGCAGAAAACCTACACGCGCGTCTTCGGCGATGCCGGCCTGAGCGAAGCATTGATGGAGGCCAGAGGCAGGGCGCTGGCGAAATGGTCGCTCGTTTTGTGGATCGCGGCCATCACCGCGGGGCGCCTGCTGGCGTACACCTATAGCTACCTGCTCTACAGCCATGTGCCCACCGCGCGCTGACCCCGCGCCGTTTTAGTAGTTCGGAATCCAGACCGCTGCCGTGCCTACCGACACCCACAGCACGATTTCCAACAGGCCGGCGAACTTAGCCACTGAAGGCGTTTCCGGCGTGCGGCCCCAAGTGCGCGACTTTCGTTGCACGAAGATGTGCCAGGCCAAAGCCAGCGGCAACAGCACACCCACCTTCAGGCGAAACGCGGGATTGTCGATGTATCCCACCGCTGCCGTGGCGAAAAGCGTGAATCCACCGAGGACCGCGATTCCCAGGCCGAGCCAGTTCCACGAGAACAGAGCGTCCGACAATTCCGCGGCCGTCTGAAATCTCTTCCCCGCGCCGAGCAGCCGGATATCCAGCGCCAGCGTCGTCCCGAGCCAAAGGGAGAGTCCCGTAAAGTGGGTCCACTGGATGAAGGGATACGCATACTGCGCCGTGACCAGCCACACCACCAGCCGAATGTTTTGCAGCCTTTCGCAAATGCCCACGAGCCAAGTGTGCATGAACAAGAACCGCTAGACCGGTAGGAACGCGGGGACCTCAAGTCCCGCGAGGATCGCTCCTATCCACAGCGCGAGCGAAACGAAAGCCAGCCATTTTGCGGCAGCGGGCACAGACGGGGCACGGTCCCAGACCGGCAATTTCCGCTGCACGATCACGCCAAACCCGAGCGCCAGCAACACCATTCCCATCTTGATGCGGAAAACCGCCGTGGGATAAAACGTCGTGGCCTGCCCGGCGAACATGATGAATCCCGACGCGATCACCATGCCCAGCCCGGTCCACGCCAGGGGAAAAAGCTGCCCGGCGAGTGGTGCAAGCTCCTGGTTTCGCGCGGCCACACCGAGAACGCGCAAGTCCACGACCGCTGTGGTTCCGATCAACAGGAAAAAGCCGAAATAGTGGACCAGCCAGACCAGGGAAATCAGGATCGCCGAATTGGTGATCGTGACGATCCACGGGATTTGCTCGAGCCATTCGCAGAGTCGCAGCATCAATGGCAGCCTCTTTGGAACCCCAGCAAGGACGCAAGCCCCGATGTGCGATATTTAGACTGCTCGTAAGAAAAAACTTCGTCAAAGGGGCAAGGTAGCATTTTCTGGAGAATCGGCTTGAACTCTGCGGCGTGGAAACGCCCACGCATGGCAATCCTCGAATTCCGGAAACCTGTCAACGAGGCTCGCAATTGCGAAACCACTGGCCGCAAGCTGAGTTTCCGGCATCGCTCTCTCCTCAGCCGATCACTCAGAAATATTCCTTGGGAATGCGGGAGCCGTTCGCCGAGTAACGCGATGCCACGAGACTCCGCATTATGAAACATCCCGGCGAAGCTTAATGCGGTCTTGCCCCGGCGTCAAATCGAGTACGCGACATTTCGTAAAGATGTTTGGCGCTCTTCGGACAACGCCAAATCTGCTCCACCAAATACGTTCCACTGCCGGCAGAGACTCTCATCCTGCGTTCGCCATCGGCCCTCCACTCCGGCGTGATATTTTGACCAGCTCAAGCAGTGGACCATTCTCCGCAAAATATCTTTTTCCGTATGGCGCCACATCAAGGCACAACGAATGTTCGTACGTCCAGCACGTAAAGAAGCGCTGCCTGAAGGCATAGCGCGCGAATTCAATCACCTCGAAAAAGAGCGGACTTATTGGCAGGGAGACGGCCTGTGGAACTATAAAGTGTTCGCGGAAATCTGATTTCCGAACAGTGTTGCTAACGGGCGCATCCCGCGAGCTACTAATTTCTTCAGTATGAAATTCGAGGTGATACAATTCGGCCATTCGCGGGAGAGCCGTTCTTGAATGAAACCACTTCTGGCAGCTTCCAGAACGTTCAATGGTGGATGGAGCATCAAGAATGATAGTAGAAGCGTCAGCCAGTCTTCCGACGAAAATCTCCTTCAAGTCGAAGGATTCACGCCCAGTCCGCATCTCTGGCGATATCTGTGTGGTCGGTGCGGGGATATCAGGAATCTCCGCGGCGCTCGAAGCGGCTCATATAGGGCGGAAAGTTATTCTCGTCGATAGCCAACCGAGTCTTGGCGGCCAAGCAGTAAACTCCATCATCGGCACGATCTGCGGATTGTTCTCCAACGGATCGGAACCGCGTCAATTGACTCACGGGGTTGCGGATGACATCCTCCGCGACCTTGGCGCGATCGGGGCGGTTCGTTGCGTGCGCAGCTCAATTGCTACGACTACGGTTGTGTATTACGAAGAAGTAGCCCTTGGCCGCTGGATCGAAAAGGCGGTTCGCGCGGCTGGGATCACGGTGGTACTAGGAGCCGTGCTCCGAAAAGTCAAATTGGAGAATCGCCGAATTGCGGAAATTTCCCTGGCCACGCGCTACGGTGATGTACAGATTTCTACCACGGGATTCGTGGATGCATCGGGAGACGCAGCACTCGTTTGGCAGGCGGGCCTACCCTGCCGCGAGCCGGATATGCCCATATATGGGACGCAGATCGTAGTGTTGGAGCATCTCAACGAGGACCATAAACCGAGTCCAGCGGAATACAGCCAGCGCCTTCGCGAGAAGGCGGATGCGTACGGTCTGATCCGCCGCGACGGATTGGCATTCTTTTTCCCGGAACGCGGGACGGCGGTTGTAAATATGACCCATGTCGAGACTCCGATCCACCCGGTCCATGCCAGTGAAAAAGCGTTGGAAGGGAAGGAACAGGCCGATCGTGTGGTCCACTTCCTGAAAAATGAGTTTCCCGGAGCGTTCGGCAATGCTCGCGTTCGTGCATATGGACTTCCCGGGATCCGTCAAACTCGTTGGATCGTGGGACACCACCAGTTGACAGCCGACGAAGTGCGGGTAGGCGTCCACTTCGAGGATGAAATCGCGAGAACTTCGTGGCCCATTGAATTACATAGCCGCCCGGAAGGATTTGTTTGGGAGCCGTTCGGAGCTGACCACATTCACTATGTGCCGCTGGGCAGCCTTGTCCCGAAGGATGCGGATAATGTCGTCGCCACGGGGAGATGCATTGACGGAGACGCGGCTGCACTGTCCAGTGTCCGTGTGATGGGGCCTTGCATTGCCATGGGCGCGGCCGCAGCACATGCTCTCGATCTCGCCGGCAGCGGCAGCGTGAGCGATATCGACCGGACCGCTCTACGGGCGCGGCTTATCCGAAATCTGGAAGATTGAAAACTACGTGCCGTATCTGGAAAGAATCGCGAGTGCAATGAATCTCACCGACACGGAAAAAATGATGCTGGATGGACGCGAAGGCCTCGCGGTCCAAAAAGCCATGGAGTTGCTCGTCCGTTATGGCGATGCGCTGGGAGCCGAGTGCCTGGTTGACACGAACAATGTCTGCGGAGCAGTAACGGCGCCAACTCCCGAAAAATTAGAAATGGTAAAAATCCAGGGCCTCGACCACGCGCTCCACGCCGGCTTTTCGGAAATGAACCTCGACAGCGGCGAAGTGATCGAGGTGCCGCGCGTCAAGGTCTACACCTGCCAATTGATTCAGCGGTTCGGACCCGATACTGCCGGACTTCATGAAGGATCGCGCGAATTGCTCGATCTGCAAAAGCAGTCCGACGAATTTTTCGGCGCGCGCGGTGTCCACATTATGGCTACCTGTACGCCCTATCAGGTGGGCAATGTCCCCGTGAAAGGTGAACATTGCGCCTGGATGGAATCGTCGGCCGTCGTCTATTGCAACTCAGTCCTGGGAGCCCTCACAAACACCGAAGGCAGAGAGAGCACAGGCGCGGCCAGCCTCACGGGGAAGATTCCGTATTGGGGGTATCATCTGCCGGAAAACAGGTTTGGCACGCATCTGGTCGAAGTGGAAATCCCGACCGAGAGCATCATGGATTGGGGACTGCTCGGCTACCATGTCGGCGAGATCATTCAGGATAAAATTCCGGTCCTTCGCGGGAAAATGAGTCACCCGGATCTCGTCAAGCTAAAACATTTTGGCGCCGCCGCGGCTTCCTCGGGAGGGATCGAGATGTATCACATTCCGGGCGTGACGCCGGAAGCCCCTTCCCTCGAATCTGCTTTTGGACATCTTGAGCCTGTACAAACATTGCGATATGGGAGGCAGGAGCGGCGAATTGCGTACGAGAATCTGAATTCCACGGCAAAAGACCGGAATATTGATTTCGTCATGCTTGGCTGCCCGCACGATTCGATTGAGCAGGTCTGGCAGACGGCGCGGTTGCTCGAGGGAAAACGGCTTCACTCGGGCACGGAATTATGGATCCACACGCCGCGCGCGCTGCGCGAACTTGCCGATCGCAGTGGCTATACAAAGATCGTGGAAGATGCGGGCGGCCACATCCTGAGCGACTCGTGCCCGGCAATCTCTCGCCTGATGCCCGGAGGAACCAAGGTAGTCGCCACGGACTCGGCGAAACAGGCGCACTACTTGCCCGCGATTACCGGTGTACAAACCTGGTTTGGTTCTTTGGAGGACTGTGTCGAAGCGGCGGTAACAGGGAAATGGTTGGGAGGCCTGGACTAGTCCAATGATCGTCTTGCACGGACGAAAAGTTGTGGGCGGGTCGGTGCAAGGCGAAGCTCTTGTGACCAGGCAGACAATTTCCGGTTGGGGCGGAATCGATCCGAAGACAGGCACAATTATTGAACTCCGGCACGAACTCCGGGGGAAGAGTTTCAAAGACAAGATACTTGTCTTTCCAGGGGCGAAGGGGTCTTCCGGCTGGTCGGCCTTCTTCCACATGGCGCGCCTGAATGGAGCGGCACCCAAGGGATTTCTGTTCAATAAAATGTCCACGAAAATCGCTCTTGGCCTGGTCGTGACGCACGCCCCTGCGGTTACCGATTTCGATCGCGACCCGCTCACGGTAATTGAAACCGGCGACTGGGTGGAAATTGATGCTGACCAGGGGATTGTGAGGGTCACCAAGCAGGCCGAAAGAGCTATTGGACTAATAATATGGCCGAACCTTCGCCGACCGACATCTCGGAAATCATCGAAAATCAAAAGCTCACGTGGTTTGTCACCAGCCTTGTCCTGGTTTCCTGGGTCGTCACTTTTTTCGATGGTTTCGACATGAACGTAATCGCCTTCGTGGCGCCCGATATGTCGGCGGCGTTGCACCTGAACCGATTAATGATGGGTAAGGTGTTCAGTGCCGGACTTCTTGGCACGATGATCGGCGGTTTTCTCTTCGGCTACATCGGAGATCGAATTGGGCGGCGTCCCTCAATCATCTTCGCGACTGCCTCGTTTGGCGTCTTGACACTCGGCTTGGCTCAGTCCGGAAGTTATGCAGCGCTACTGGTGTTGCGTCTCGCGGATGGAATCGCCATCGGAGGCCTGCTGCCGCTCTGTTGGGCATTGAACATCGAGTATGTGCCTCGGCGCTACCGGTCCACCGTCGTGACCCTCATCATGCTGGGATATACCTTCGGCAACAGTTTCGGAGGACCACTGACGATTTGGCTGACTCCCCATTATGGCTGGCGCTCGGTTTTCATCTTTGGCGGCTGCGCAGCACTTGCGGCCACCTGCTTTCTCTTTTTTTTCATTCCCGAATCAATCAAGTTTCTAGTCATCAAGAATAAGCGCCCTGATTTGGTCGCCGGCTACGCACAGCGGCTTGCGCCCGGCCGTACAATTCGCGCCTCGGACGGATTCGTGCTCTCGGACGAAATCCGCCCGAAAACATTTGCAGTTTCTTTGCTCTTTCAAAACGAGCTGCGCTGGATCACGCCCATCCTATGGATTGTCTACATTGCGAGTTCAATCGCGGTCTTCTTCCGACTTTCCTGGGAGCCGTCGGTTTTTCAGGCGCTCGGATTCAGCCGGTCTACAGCGGCTCTCGCTTCCTCGGCCAATTCGATTGGGGGAGCGATCGGTGGCCTTCTCCTGATGCGATTTACCGATACACGAGGAGCGATTGCCGTTGCGGTTCTCCCCGCGCTTGCCGTGCCGACACTCCTCGTCATGGGACTCGTCCGGCTCGGCGGAGGCGCATTTCTCGCGCTGAGTTTCTTCAACACCATGTTCCTTGTTGGAGCCCATTTCGGCATTCACAGCATTGCCGGAATATTTTATCCAAGCGCCTATCGCGCAAACGGCGCTGGCTGGGCAACTTCCATTGCGAAGGTCGGGTCCATTCTGGGGCCGCTCGTTGGAGGCGTGGCCTTGTCATCGGGGATGCCGGTGAAAGTCATGTACGCGTTCCTGGCTGCTTGTCCACTCGTGGTGGGTATCGGAATTTTCATCATTGGCAGAATTCAACAGCGAACCTTGCCTGAAAACTTTGCGCAAGGTTGGGTCGAACCCGCCAAGCCACTTGCGGCGCAGAGTGGCGCGCGCGATTAGCTGCCGCGCCGCGCGTCTTACCCGGAACATTTGCACAAGGGATCGAATCGAATGAGTGAACTGGACGTCGATGTCTCCGAGCTGATAGACAATTCGCGGCTCAATCCATTTCACATTCGCGTCATTGGGCTTTGCTCCTGCCTGCTTTTCTTCGAAGGCTTCGATTTTTACGCAATAAGCTATGTTGCTCCGGCGCTGGGCCAGGCGCTTGCGATTTCGAAGCCCATGCTGGGACCAATATTCTCCGCGGGTCAATTCGGCCTCATGTTGGGCGCTCTGATTCTCGGCATTGCCGGGGACCGCTGGGGGCGCAAGCGCGTATTCATCCTGTGCGGCCTTATATTCGGGATCGCGTCTCTAGCGACGGCCTTAACCACTTCTTATTTGTGGTTGCTGATCTGGCGTTCTGTAGCTGGGCTGGGCATGGGCGGTGCCGGGCCGATCGCAATTACCATCGCCTCGGA
Organism: uncultured Acidobacteriota bacterium; assembly: GCA_963832265.1. Lineage (GTDB taxonomy): Bacteria > Acidobacteriota > Terriglobia > Acidiferrales > UBA7541 > Palsa-360. The sequence continues at coordinate 593,652 of CAWHTN010000007.1, read as the reverse complement.
TTACTGCCCGAAGCGGGTTCGCGCGGCGCTTACGATGGTGATGTACACGGGTTTTTCGTTCGGCGGTGTTTTTGCCGGCGCGGTTAATGCCTATTTCCTCCGTTACGGCTGGCAGACGGTGTTCTACGTTGGAGGCGCGATACCTATCTTGCTTTCGCCGGTGCTCATATTAGCGCTGCCGGAATCGTTGAACTACCTGGTCTCGCGGAAGACTCGTGGGGCTGAGATTGCTCGCGTCTTGAAAAAGCTTGCACCGGGCGTACAACATTCCGCGGATAGCCGCTTCGTGATGGACCAGGCATATGAAAAAAAAGTTCAGGTGCCTGAATTGTTCCGGGCAGGCTACGGCCGCCGGACGATTCTGCTGTGGACGATCCTATTTGTCAGCCTCATCACTCTTTTCTCCCTTACGAACTGGCTGCCGACCCTGTTTAATACTTTGGGGATCACACCGAAACAAGTGGTCACGATAATGGCGCTCTCACAAGGTGCCGGTTTGCTGGGTTCTTTGGTGGCCGCGCGGCTGGTGGTATCTTACCGGCCGTTTCACGTCGCCGCTCTGGGATTTGCAATTGCCGCTTCGCTGCTGTTGACCCTGGGGAAATTCGGATCGGGTTACTCCGCAATCCTAATCGTGAACCCTTTCCTTTACTTTTTTTTGATCGGGGACCAAAACATCGTAAACGCCATGGCCGGACAGCTTTATCCCCCGAAAATACGAGCGACAGGCACAGGATGGGGCATCGGCATAGGACGCATCGGAGGAATAATCGGGCCGAGCATCGCGGGGCTCCTGCTCGCCTTTCATTGGACGCCCGGCCGATTATTCATGCTTGCGGCATTTCCGACTTTGGCGACCTCGGCTGCCGCCTTTGCACTCTCCCATGTAATGAAGGAGTTGCCGGGCGACTGACGGTCGGCCACTCTTCGCAGCGGAATGATTTTTTCGGGAATCCGTAATATGACATCTTAGGTGAGAACTTGGACGGGAGGACGAGGATGAGGAAAACGCTGCGCAGCAATCTTGAACCGGGATCTCCACGAGAGGCGGTGCGGCGCGCGCAGTGGCGAGCGCTCGGACTTTCGGATGAGGATATGCGCAAGCCGAAGATTGCCGTGGTGAACAGCTCTTCGGAACTGGCGATCTGCTTCAGTCACCTGGACGGTATTGCCAGGATTGTGAAAGACGCGGTCCGCGAGGCAGGCGGACTTCCATTTGAGATTCGCACCGCCGCGCCCAGCGACTTCATCATCAGTCCCGGCCACAATGGCGGGTACATTCTTCCGAGCCGCGATCTGATCGTCAACGACATGGAGATTGCCGTCGAAGGCGCGCAGCTCGACGGAATGATTTGCCTTTCTTCCTGTGACAAAACGCCTCCAGGCCACCTCATGGCAGCAGGCCGCTTTAACATCCCTACGATCCTCGTGATCTGCGGGTATCAATCCTGTGGCGAACTAAATGGCAAACGTGTGGACATCGAAGATGTGTTTCTGGGCTCCGTCCAAGCGTCTTTCGGAAAGCTCACGCGCGAGGAAGTATGCTTAATGGCCGACCAGGCAATTCGCGGGCCCGGTGTGTGCCAGGGGATGGCCACTGCCAACTCCATGCACATTGTGTGCGAGGCGTTGGGAATGAGTCTTCCGGGCAGCGCCCCCGTGCAGGCGAATAGCCCAAAAATGCAGGAATTCGCACGTCTCTCTGGCCGGCGGATCGTCGAGCTGGTGCTGGAGGATACCAAGCCCCGGGATATCTTGACCGTCGGCGCGTTTCACAATGCCGCCGCGGCCGTCCTTGCGGTAAGTGGTTCGATTAACTGCGTAAAACATCTCCAGGCAATCGCGGTCGAGTCGGGCGTCCGCTTGGATGTATTCAATCTCTTCAACGAACTGGGTGGAAGAATTCCGGTTCTTAGCGCCGTTCGACCGAACGGCGAGGATTCCATCGAGTCATTCGAAGCTGCGGGTGGCGCGAGGGCAATCATGAAACAGTTGGCGCCTCTGCTCGATCTGAACGCGTTGACCGTCACGGGACATTCGGTCGGCGAAAACCTGGCCGAGGCCGTCGTGCTTGACTCCGAGATTATCCGTCCCATTGACCGTCCTTTCTCGAACAAGCCGCCGATCGTCATCCTTCACGGCTCGCTGGCTCCCGAAAGCGCCATCGTGAAATTGGGGCTGCGGGGACCGGATCGCGTAACTAAATTCGCAGGTCCGGCAATTGTCTACGAGCAAGCCGCCGAAGCGATCCGCGGCATAAAAGATGGTGACGTCCGGCCCGGGCATGTCCTCGTGGTTCGCGGCATGGGGCTGAAGGGTGGGCCCGGCATGGCCGGGCCTGCTTCGCATGTGGTATTCGCACTGGATTCCGCGAATCTGCAAAGCGAGGTCGCCTTCATTACCGATGGCCAGTTGTCCGGCCTTTGCAATAAGGGATTGACGGTGGCGGAAGTGTCGCCGGAATCCGCTGTGGGCGGCCCGATTTCACTGGCCGTCAACGGCGATCTCATCACGATTGACGTTGACCAGCGCATTCTTAATATTGACGTCTCCGAGGCGGATCTCGCCGCGCGCCGCGCGCGCCTTGGCGAGCCCGTGCTGCCGAAAGCCACCGGATATCTTTCGATTTATCAGCGTACCGTGCAACCTATGTCGGCAGGGGCAGTCCTGGTGTGCGAAACAAGGGATGAAAATGCCTGACCGTCAGGTAATTCACGCCTTAGAGAAGCTTTCGGATCGGGTTCTCGCAAGTACCCTTGTCCACCGCGAAAAGGCGCCGAATTGGAAGGGATCTTTTGCCTTAGCGCCTGCCCAGGTGGCGCTGCGCCGGTTCACTTTCTATCGGGGGGCGTGGTGGGGGTTCCGCCGCTGTTATCCGGCGTCCCTTGGAGAAAGTCGTCGAAATTGACGCCGGCCGGTGTAGGTGCCAGCACGGTGGCCCGGGTGGTTGTGAACCCGATTAACCGGCCCATGATAATGATGCCGATCCACATGGCGAGTGACAGGGATGCTACAACTTTGCCCGCACGAGGCGCTGACGGGGCTTTATCCCAGCGATGAATCGTCCGGCCGGCGGTCAGCTCAAAGATGAGCATGTTGATGCCAGAGAGCACAAGCAGTAGCATCTTGGTCCGGAAAAAAACATTGTGATAGTACACGCGGGCATTTGTAATGAACATCAGCGTCCCGGTCAACACCGTCAAGGCAAAAGCGGCCCACGTCCACTTCAGGATGTCCGAGGCCATCTGCTTGAACGACCGATGGGTCGAAGCAATTCCCAGCAGCCGGAGGTCAATGATCAAAATCGTCCCGAAAACCAGCGACAGACAAATGACATGAGTCGATTCGATCAGGGGAAAAAGCCAGAGAGCATCACGAATTCTGGTGGCAAGACCGGACGCTTCAAGTGATTTGAGAAAGGCGGTAATATCCATTGGGCCGTTTCGTATCCAAAATCATAAGTTCCTTAACGCTTTGCGATTGCATTAAGCTTTCGTTGCCGGCGACCAAGAACCCCAGACATGATCATAGGCGATCAGGCGTCCCAGGATAATAATACACACCCAAATCAGGAACGTAAGTATCGCCAGGCACTTAATGGATCGGCGGTTGACGAGTGTTTCCTCCCACTGTTGCTCGTGTTTCCGGAGTGTGATTTGGAAAATGACGGCGATCAGCGTGCCGACGGCTACGAAGACCATTTTCAACCAAAACGAAAAGGTCACCAGTTCACGCACGGGCTCCCCGATTACCATCAACACGCCCGTCGTCAGTTGCACGCACAACGCGGCTGTCAACCAGGGACCGAACCGGCTTGTGGTTTGCCGCAGCGTTTGATCCATCCATGCCCATCCCAGGACGCGGAGATCGATCATGAATACGGACCCCAGGACCACACCAATTCCAACAATGTGAATCGATTGAACGGCTGGGATGACCCAACCGTTATGTTTTTGCATATAGACACTTAGAAATGTCGTGGACAGCCACCTGGCAAATTGTTTCAAGTCAGACTTCCTTGATTCGTGTTTCCAGAATTATATTTCCGGCCTCAGACCATTCGGCGGCGCGGTAGGCGCCGTTCATGGACCAGCCGCGTTTAGAACGCGGTTCCACCGAGAATCTCGCTGCCCTTGACAGTGTCGCAGGTCTTACCGGGATCGGGCGGTGTTTTCCAGGGGCATTTGGCAATGGCGCTCGCGGCAACACGGGAACCAAAAGCGCTGCCGTCCCGGAGAGGATTCATTTTGACGCTGAATATCGTACCAACGGGGAATGTGGACGCCGTAATGCCTTGCTGCGCCATAGCCGCGGCGCCCGCCATCTCGACCCCCCAATCGACCAATTTTCCGTCTTTGTCCTTGGTAAGTTTGCCGTCAGGCGCAATCAAATAGAAGTGGAGTTCGGCATGGTTGGCCTGAGCGACGAACTGGTGGGCCACGCCGGTTAACACCAGGACCTTGGTCTGATCGTACATGGCGAACGAGTGGTGTGAGGAAGCCGGTGCGACGTGGAGGCCCAAAACTATAATTGCAACGAGTCCGGCAATTATCCAGGCTCTGGTTGGCAGTTTTTTCATGATCGTGTTCTCCGTTCCAGTGGCGGCTGCGAACTATCGAGCGAACTCACTTTTGCAGCCGCTCAAGTCTTTCTTAATTTACTTGAAAATATCGAGTATGTCCTGGGGCAGTGAATCCTGCGGCTTATCCCAACCGGCTTCGAAATATTTTTCCCAGTTTTGCGCCCATGGCCGGCCGTAGTAGTCAATATATCGAGGGTCGGCGTTTGTAAGTTGCGTCGGCCTGCCATTCGTATTCCGGAGATTGCTCAAACACTCGATGTAAGTGAATCGCCGGTTCGGATCGTCCGAGGTCGCCAGCCGAACAAAACGATAGGTGGCGTGCAGCGGTTGGACGAACGCCTCGGGATCATAGAACACCGCTTCGTGATCCAGTCCCAGGAACTTGCCGCTCGCGTCGTATACGGGCTTGTAGGTTTCGACCGTCTCGATCTTGTCACTGTATTCAAACATCGAGTGCGACAGCGTCCAGGCTTGAACATTCGCTGTCCAGGTCACCAGAGTGGTTCCATCCCAGAATCCAACCGTTTCCCCGTACCATTGCGGGACCTTCTGCACATGCTCTTTTCCGATCAATACCTGGCGCAGGAAGTTGGCCGCGATGCCGGACAGGAATTGAACGTTCCACGGTGTCATGGTGAGCTGGAAATTTCCGCCTTGCGAAGCCTGAGCCCACCAGCGCATGAATCCTTCCGGATAACAAAACGAAGCTTCCCATTGCGGAGCATTGTCCACGGCCTCGTGATAGTTCATCTGAACCATGCGCTTTTGATATTCCGGAGTGAGCAAAGAAAGGATTGTGGGGACCTGATTGACGGTCCCCCAAATCCACTCGGCGCCATGATCCGGCCGTTGGTCCCGCGCATAGTACCCGTCCCAGTCCGGTATCGTTGCCTTCGTATAGACGGTGGGGCCGCCCTTCTCCTTCGCTGCGGCCAGCAAGGCTTCATAATGTTCCTTGGCTGTTTTATAAGGGTATGGGCTGACAATTTTTTCTCGTGGATAATCCATTTTGCAATCGCCCCACGCTGCTGATGTCGGCGGTTGCCCTGCGGCAAATCGAATGCGTCCTGAGGTCCAGATATCCGTCAGTTGGCGCGGCGTGTTGCACCGGAAATAGCGCTGATCCGACCAAAGTTTCTGATCCTTATAGAAGTTCTTCGACGAAAACATATCGCTCGGCAAAGCCTCCATCCCTGCCGGCGGCCCCGCGAAGGTCGGCGTCGGTCTTCCGAAGGCACCTGCGAGTCCCACCTGCGAGGCTTGCTGTCCCTGGGGCGCTTGCGCCGCCCCCACTTGCAGCGGCCCCTGTTGCTGCGCCCCTTGCTGCTGCGCGAAGATCGTTGTTGATATTGGTGCGATCGGCGACATCCAGATGAACACGATCAGAGCCACGAAAGCAGATAAACGAACAAATAATCCAAGTCTCATTTGGTTTCACTCTCTCACAACCGTTTATACCTAATTTCACTGCCTCCCGCACGCCTGGCCAGGGTTGCGGCCCCAACGGCGGCAAGAAGCGCATGGGACCCGAGGTGGATTCTCGAAGTTAATTGCTCGGCATCCTGCAGAGAAAATTGGCCGCATCGCCCATGTATCCTTCCGCGCGAGTAGTCTTTCGGCGCGGAAGGAGGAAATAAAAAGTACCATCCTAACGACCACCGTCCTAGAATGACATTTTCAAGCCCAACAGCAACTGCCGAGCCCCGCCGGTCCCGTTGACCGGGTTGCTGTCATTGGGCTGCCCGCTAGAGCGGCCGAACAGGAACGGGACGTTCACGATATTGCCTGTAAACCCCTGAGTATAACTCCTGACGTTGAGGAAGTTGAACGCCGACATGCTGGCCTGCAGACCAAACCGCTCGTGGATAGTCCATTTCTTGCTCACTGAAAAATCCCACTCGTGGAATCCCGGGCCGATAAGCGCGCCCGGAGCCATGGTACCGAAAGTTCCCTGAGCCGGCGGAATGATCACCGAACCGCCCTGCATATAGCAGCCAAACGCATTGAGCGAAGCAAGTCCGCTAGACGAGCCTGGCGACATCGTATTCATCGCGGCGTTCACGGGCTCGCTCGTGGCTGCACTCACGCATGCAGTTGGTAGAGTTGCAACTGTCGTGCACGGACCAGGGCCGCCGACCGTCGCAGCGCCGAAACTACTGCCTGGCAAGCCGAAACATGGAACCGTCGAAAGCTTTCCAATGTTCTTGAAATTGGTCCCTTTTCCGACGAGAGTCCACGGTTCGTTAGCGCCGCCGAAAAATCCTCTCCCGCCCCCGACCCCAGCGAAGTCGTCACTGCCATCCAGGCCGTTAAAGGGCTGCCCGCTTTGCGCGTTGATGGTGCTGGAGAGCTGCCATCCCTCCAACATCTGCGCCGGTGACTTTCTCGCTGGAACCGCGTAAACCAGCGTAACGCCCAGATCCTGCGTGGGCGACGACAGCCCATAGTCGCACGCTACGCACTGACTGTTCGTTATGTAAGGGTTATTGCCGCCCTTGGGGGTGGCCAAGTCCCTCGAGAACGTATAGCCCGCATTCAGCGTCAGCCCGTGGTAGTTCCGCAGAACGAAGGTCGCTTGCAGGGCGTTGTAGTTGGAAAACCCACCTGGGCCGTATACGAAGATACCGTTGAACCAGGGGAACTGGCTGTAGTACGGCTGCCGCTGCTGAGCAGGTCCGGTCACGGTCCCAACGACGCCGCCAACAAGCCCGCCACCAGCAGCTCCCGGTGCCGGCTGATTGATGTTGATCTCGCTGGACAGGTCGGACGCGTGAGTACCCACGTAGTTCACAGTCAGCGAAGCGTTTGACCCAAAGGCGTGTTGGATGCCCATCGTCCATGTGTACATCGGGGACCGAACCTGATTCGTGTTCATCCCCAATTGGCCGTTTGCGAGGTCAACCACAGTGCCTCTTGCCTTCAGAGTGCACGGCCCGATCGCGGTACCATCCGGAAGAACACCCCCGTTGCTACATGCTAGATCACCGTTCAGATTCGCGGGAAAAACCGGGACGTTGGGCTGCCAGCTCAATAGCGAACCGGGGAGGGCAAGCACGGCCGTCTTGACAGCCTGCGGGTTTTGGGAGGCTGGAATTACCAGGGTACTGCCGTTATAGAGACCGAACCCCGTGGGTGTCGTGTTGATGCCCGCGCCGAAACCCGACGCGACTAAGTCGTCCACCTGGGGCGTATCGTAACTCATGCCGAAGCCTGCTCGAAGCACCGTGGTACCTTTACCGGTGATATCCCAGGCCATGCCTACCCGTGGGGCAAATGCTTTGTTATCGGACTTATAAAGAGGGGTGCCATTTTGCTGCACCATGCCCGAGGGCGCAGACGCATCGAAGTTGCCCGCGCTGTTATTGTCCACCAGAATCGCCGGCTCCAACTCGTAGCGCAACCCTAGGTTGACGGTCACTCTCGAATTCAGCCGGAAATTATCCGTAAAGTAGAATGCTTCCCGGTTAAAACCAAGACTGGTAAGTTCTTGTTGGGGGTTCACCAGGATTTGGTTGCCGCCGCCGAGTTTTCCAGCAAGGAAATCCTGCAGATCCGTGGAGCAATCGGCGCGGTTAGTGCAATTCGGGTCGAGGGCCACATTGGAAAACGCGCCACCCCCGTTAAAATTGAGAACGCCGTCGAGATATCCCGGAGCGCCAATCCCCCGGAACCTGCTGTGATGGAACTCGAAGCCAAACTTGAAATTGTGCTTGCCATGCGTATAGGAAACATTGTCGTATATCGTGGAGGTAGCCTGAAACACGCCCTGATCGCTGATGAAGAAGGACAGCGCGCCCCAGCTGGGATAGCCTGACTGGTTAAAGTTCACAGCCGGGAACCCGCAGAACGGAGATGGTGGATTGGCCCCGGAAACGAAACCAAGCGCTGCATAGTTCGGCTGGCCGACGTTTCCTGTCGAATAGTTCCCGTTGTTGCATTCCGCGTTGCCATCCGCCAGGTTGTAGCGGTTGTAGCCGAACCGGACGTCGTTCACCCAGTTGGAATTCGGCGTATACGTCCATACCGCGCGCATCATTTGCGTGCGGCTGACGTTCAAATTGTCCCAGAACGACGGCGCGCCGATATTCGGTGTGCTGGTAGTTGCCTGGCCAAAGAAATACTCGCCATTGATTGAGTTTTTGTCGTTAGGGTGAAAATCAATTTTTCCGAACCCGTTGTTCGAATGGCCGAAGGAATCTCCCGGCACGCCGAGATTCTGCGTCGTGAGTGAGTCGTTTATGAATACGCCCTTCGTCCCGCAAGTGGCTACTGCGGTGGGCGCGGAGCCGGACACGGTGCAGTCCGACAGGCTGAGACTCAATGGACTCGGCAAAACGCTATGATTGTTAATCATGTCCTCGATCTGAAGCGGTACGCTGTTGGTGGGAACATCCACTGCCCCGCCATTGACGGTCGGCACGTTTGCGGTGGCCGCGGTTCCAACCGTATAGCGCATTCCGTCGAAGGCGCCGAAATAGAACAATTTATCCTTCTTGATCGGCCCGCTCACGGATCCGCCGAACTGCTCGAAATTATCGTCTTGCTTTGGCGCGCCGGCGTTCAGGTATGGGTCGTACGCATCCAAATGGTTATTACGGCCAAATCCGTACGCGGTGCCATGGATATTGTTCGTCCCCGATTTCAGGCCGACATTGACCACGGCGCCCTGAAACCACCCAAATTCCGCGGGGGGGTTGGCCATCACATTGACTTCCTGAACGGCATCCTGGGGAAGGATCGTCAGTTCGTCGGTGCTGGTGGCCGCGCCGATCAGAGGCCCGGAGTTGACGAATATGTTGCTGTTCTCCACGCCATCGAGCAAATAGTAATTGCCCTGGCCACCTGCGCCGTTGGTTTCGTAGTTCGGCGAATTTCCGCCTGGGTTTCCATGGACTCCCGGCTGGAAGTCCAGCAATTTTGTAAATAGCCGGCCGTTGATGGGAAGCTCGGCGATGACTCCCGTCTCCAAGGTGGAGGAAAGCACGGCGTTGGTGGTATCAATGACGGGAATTAATTCGGTCACCGTGACCGTCTGAGTTTGGTTGCCGGTTTGTAACGTAAGGTCCAGGCGCACGTCCTGGCCGACACCCACCTCCACGTTTTGGCGCTCCAGTGTACTGAAACCTTTGAACTCAACCCGAACTGTATAGGTGCTGGGAACCAGGCTTGGCGCCGAGAACTCTCCCGAGTTGTCCGTGGTCAAAGTTCGCGTGACGCCTCTGGGAACGTCAATGACCATCACGGTGGCGCCGGCGATCACTCCGCCGGTCTGGTCTGATACGGTCCCGGAAATACGTCCCAGATTCAGTTGCGCGGAAGCGGGCAGACAAAGCAGCAAAACCGCCACGCTTACACTCAGCAACACGAGTATGCGCTGGGTCGTAAGAACCGCTTGTCTTCCGGAAAAACCCGAGAGGTTATTCATATGCGCTCCTAGGTGTCGTATCTCATCAATCCAAGTGGCACTGGTCCCCAAAGCAGGCAACTCCGGCATGCAGACTTTTACAGGCGATGCACCGTCGAATTCGATAAGCCCCATTTAGTGGGCCATCTGGATGTGCTGTCCGAAAGCCTTCGGCGGAACAATAGGGACTGGAATCGCCGGCTCGCTGAAAGAGATTCCGATTGGCTGTCTCGTGCCTCTGTTCGCGCCGCCCATAACTCAACAGCAATGCCGCGTTCGTTTGTCCAATCGACATCACCCAGACATTCCCCGGATACACGCGTGTTAGCGGGAGGTTTAGATCATGCCGATGCGAAAGTCAAATACATTATTCGTGTGCTACCAAGACCAATTTCATATAGTTGCCGATTTTCCTAAATCGTCTCTGGCGAGGATTTCTAAAGAGAATTTTTTCGAGCAGAGGCTTTCAAAATTGAACATTGGCCATATCGATCGGCAAACCTGCTGTCCGGCGCATGGTTATGGATGGGTTCCGGCATTTCTAGCGCGTGAAAAAAGACGACAATTCCGTCATGCCTAGACAAAAATCGAAACCCTGGCAAATGGGGGAAATTTCTTTGGCGTCTGCCAACGTCCAAAATTAATCGAATACGGCCGTTTTCCTGCCATACGGGAGGACTCGAGATTCCAGATGCAGGCGAACACCGCGCGCCAGGACGATCCTCTCCAAATCACGCCCTTTCCGAATCAGGTCTTCGACCGAATCTCTGTGGCTGACGCGCATGACGTCCTGTTCGATGATGGGGCCATCGTCCAATTGTTCGGTGACATAGTGGCTGGTGGCGCCAATCAGTTTAACGCCTCGCTGATCGGCCTGGTGATAGGGCTGCGATCCAATAAACGCGGGCAGAAAGGAATGATGGATATTGATGATGCGGTTGCGATAACCGGCAGTAAATTCGGGGCTCAGAATCTGCATGTACCGGGCCAGCACGATCAGATCGATCCGCTCGCGCCCCAGCAGCTCCAATTGTTTCCGTTCCTGTTCTCTCTTATTGGCCGAGTCGATCGGGAAAATATGGAACGGAATGCCAAATCGTTGCGCGATCGGCTCCAGGTCGGCATGATTGCTGCTTACCAGGGCGACTGCCCCCGGAAACTCTCCCGCCGCATTGCGCAACAGCAGGTCGTACAGACAATGGTTGTATTTGGAGACCATGATCGCAATCCGCTGCGGCCGGTCGGAGAGATGGATCTGCCATTGCATTTTCGATGCTTCAGCGATGGGGGCGAAATGGGCGCCAATTTCATCCGGCGCAATTCTGAATTCGTCCAGCTCCCATTCGACCCGCATCAGAAATAGCCCGGATTGCGAATCGATATGATGATCCGCGTGAATGATATTCCCGTTGTTCCGGGAGACAAATTCCGCGATCTGAAACACCAATCCCCGACGGTCCGGGCAGCTCACGAGTAGTATGGCGGTCGGTTTTCGGGTCATCGAATCTCCGGAAGTTGCCGGGGAAAATTGAGGTGGATCCGTTTTCCGTGGCGTTGGGCAAAGCGCCGCGGCGCAGGGCAGTCTGAATTCACCTTTGTATTCGCCTGGAATCGGTTTCGGTCTTTACAGGAACAAGGTTTGATTTCTTGGGCGAAACGGTTTCAACCGCCCGGTCTAAATTGACCGTAGCCGCGAGTCGCGTCCCGGACAACAGCGTCAATGCCGGGGAAGTGGCCGGGCGGACGTCGCGATCCAGGAAGTAATTAATCCACGAACTGGTTCCCTGCAAGCTGCGGTCAGGAGGCGGAACGTAAGCGCTCAGCCGGTCAACCCCATTGGCAGCCTTCGCCCTCTCATAGACGGAAACCCAGATGCACGGCTTATCCTCAACCTCGCATGTGCCGAGATTATTCGCTCCGCCGCATGGACCGTTTCGCATCTGCTTTGGGCATGTTTGAGGACAAACGTATTCCATGCTGCCCAACACGCAATTCCCGCAGGATTGACAGCCGAACAGGGGAGTTTTAATCGCAGTCTCAATGCGTTCCAACTGATGAGCAAGTCCAGGTTTTCGGTCCACCCATCCGAATATTTTGGTAAGCAAGCGGCGAAGGGCAGTATCCTTGTTCACAGGGAACAGATTGACCAGGGTGTCCAATATTCGGGGCACAATGCCTCGATTCGCCGGAGCGGGAGGGCTGGATTTGTAAAGATAAAATGCCCGCTCGGGAGCGAAATTCAACTCCTCGGCTAATTCTTCCCACCGTGGCTGCAGGATTTCCGAACGCTGAATGATCCAGCGAATATCGCCCGCGTTATGCGTTCCACCCAGATAAGCGCCTGCGTATCCCAGGCCTCGGACAATCGAGACCATGCGGGCTGCCCGTTCGAGTCGAGCCATCCGCCCATTGTCCGCCTCTTGTGACTCCGCCTTCACGATTGCCTGGAACTGAGGCGAAACCCAACAACCGGCGATATCGCCTTTCGCCATTTTCTCCGCCGCGCGGTTATTCAGAATGTAAACATTGCCGAGGATCGGGAAGGGGCCGATATTTTCGTCCACGTAACGCTTGAGTTCGCGGAACTTCGCGGCATCGTACCCAAGCTGGGTAATTGCATAGTTGGCGCCCGCCGCGATTTTCTTCTTCAGCTTAAGATATTGATACATGCAATCGGGTTCCGCGTACTTGAAGGGCGATACGGCGACCGCGATCCAGTACAGGTTTCCGGCCTGGCGCATTTCGTCCATCAAGTGCACGAGTTGCACGGAGTCGAGATCGAAAACACCGGCCGCGGGATCGGACTTTGGGAAATCTCCGGTCATGGCAAAAACATTTTCGATTTCCAGGGAGTGAATGTCTTCCAGCATTTTCCGCAGGCCGCGGCGGTCGCGACGAACGCAAGTGACATGCACGTTCGCGGCAAGTCCCCGGGCCTGCACAGCCGCGGCGATGCGAACTGGATCATGGCCCGGCGCGCCGCCCGCGTTGTTCGTAACACTTCCACCGACCACGTCTGGAATTTCCGCCAATTGCGACGCTACATCGAGAATCTGGGCCTCTGGGGAGCGGCTCGTGGCCACGATTTCCGCCAGGTAGCAGAACCGGGCTTTCGTGAGCGCTTCGCGGATTGGATTCGAGGATGACACACTACGCTCCTAATGGAACATCCGCGGGGTCATGCTCGTTGGGAAGCAAGGCATCCGCCGAGCCTTGGAGGTTGGCGAGGTTCACGGCGGGCAGACATGAATAGGCTGGAGACTCCCGGCGTGATTCCCATGGCGATTCGCACCTATCGTGAAAGTGAACCTGGAATGGGGCAAAGTAAAATATATTGTTCCTTCACTATTCAGACTTCTGGCATATAGGAGGATTTCTCCGAAAGAGCGTCGTACTCTCAAATCGCAATTCGAGGGTTACAATTTCGCTGTGTCGAGCGCAAAAGGTAGAGTACGATGCGCCGCCTGAACGCCAAATGGAAAATTCCGGATAATACTGGATTGGTTCGGCTGATGAATGCTGGAGGGCTTGAAAAAATGAAAAGGCTGCTTACCCTTGTTCTGCTGGCTTTTTTCCCGATCCTAGGTAGCGTCCGCAATCTCGCGGCCCAGGATCTTGTGATCACCAACGCTCGAATTATCGTCGGTAACGGTGACGTGATCAATCAAGGTTCGATCGTCATAAGGGGTGGAAAGCTCGTCATTGTGTCGGCCGCCGCCGCAAACGTTCCTGGGGTGCAGGTCATTGACGCGCGAGGGATGACCGCCATGCCGGGGTTCATCGACGGCCACCGCCACATCAACGCTGGACCCGACGAGAAGGACCGTATGCAGGAACTCCTTGATGCCGGCTACACGACCATATTATCGGGAGGCGGACCCGCGGAGGGGAACATTCAACTTCGGAAGGACATAGAGACCGGTGTTATCAAGGGACCGCGCATCATCCCTTCCGGAATGATCAATCTCAGCAACTCGACGGCCGAACAGGACCGTGCGGAAGTGCGCAAGCTCGCCGGGCTTGGCATTAAGTTTATTGGGGAAGAGCTGATCAGTCCCAAGCCGCCAACCGACAAGCAATTAGAGAATCTCAGGGCCCTCAACGATGAGGCGAAGAAGGCGGGCGTCTGGGTGATGGTGCACGCGGTAAGTCCGCAAGCGATGATGGCTGCAGTCGAAGCCGGCACGCCCAAACTTGTTCACACTCCTCATTTCGGCTGGCTGAGCTTCGAAGACGCCAAAAAGGTGGCCGCCGCAGGTGTGAAACAGTTGTCCACGATTGGCTTCGGGGTCCCGGTCTTTGGCGTGTTTGCGAATGACAATTTGCCTCGATTCCGGGACGGCAAGCCGTGGCCGGAATCGATTCTGGAAGGAGAGGGTCGCGGGCAGGAAGCGGGCTATAAGGTCGTGAATGCGCGGACGTCTTGGGATGCCGGGATCGTCTATGGTTACGGCACCGACACCAACTATCTGGCAAAGGCCGGCCTGGAGCATGAATTGAAATCTCTCAACTTGATGTTCTCAATGCAGGACCTCGTCAAGCTCATGGGGCCGAACACGGCATCCTTTATCGAGATGAGCGATCAACTGGGTACGCTGGAAGCGGGCAAGCTGGCCGACATCGTCATCCTCGACGGCAATCCGCTGGATGGCTATTGGAATTTCTTGAACGCCAAGGTGGTAATCAAAGGCGGCTCAATCATGGTGGATAAGCGCTAGCCGGTTTTTCTAACAAGTGATGGTGCAAAGCTTTGATTTCTTGGCTCGCTATTGACGAAACGGGGGTCAGAGGTGAGTTGCAAGGGCATGGGAATGCCGCTAGGGACGAACACTCCGATAGGTGCTCGTGCTAGGCTGGAATCTTGGGAACTACCAGGTGCAAGAGCTTCAACGAAGCGCCCGCGGCCGGCTGGATCGTCGCGCTTTCCAAAGGGCCGAGATACACTCCCGCGCCGTTCGAAACTTCATAATTCTTGTCGTCGAGCAGGATGCTTCCTTTACCTTCCATGAGATAGAGGAGTTGGTGCTTGTCGGAAGCCACCGCTTTGAATTTCTCTCCGGATTTCAACCAGCGCAGCGCCGCCACCACATTCTTGGCGCCGCACAAAGCTCGGTTCAGCACCTCGGTGACTTCGCCTTCCGCCGTTTTCTTCCGCGCAAGCTTGTTCGTATCGATAAAAGTCAGCATGAAACTCTCCTTGATCTCACCGAGGCCTTACGTTTGAACCCAGACCCCGCCTTCCACGCGTTCCCAGCGAAGATCGTCCTGCGTCCCGTCCAGAATCGTAGTGACGAAACGGTTGGGCGCCTGAAACTCGAAATAGAAGAGCGGCGTCTTGGAGGCTCGCAGGCGATGTTTCTCTTCCGCCGGGATGAAAATCATGTCGCCGGGGCCCACCTCGCGGATTCCCTCTTCCGATTCCACGGTACCTTGTCCTTCCATGATGAAATAAAAATGCTCGCAATTTTTGTGCAGGTGATAAGGCGACGAGCCTCCCTTCACGTAGTGCATGACTCCCGCCAGCATGTCGTCAATATGAGTTAATTCCTTGTTGACGAAAAACGTGCGCTCGCGTCCCGGCACCACCGAAACCAACTTTGGGAGTTTATCTTCCTGGAAAATGTACGCCATGGTTCCTCCTGAATAAAATGCCCGCGCTCAGTGCGGCCGATATGCGTTACGAGCAACCTGGGCGTACGGGACGGCTGCAACGGTCGCGCGAATCGACGCTTGCTCGTGGCGTTCGACCGTTGGTTTCGACGACCCGCGTCCTTCTTCGCCCCAGACCAGCGTGACTTCGGTGCCCGCTTCACTGTGCTGGTTATCGACAACAGCCAGCGAGATCATCGCGCGTTCATTGTAGGTGTACCCGGTATAGGTTGAAACCCCGACGATTTTCCCGTCTTTCAACACTTTGTCGTATGGCAATGTGGAATAATTCGCCAAAGGGAAGTCAATATACTTGGCGATGTCTCCCCCATCCCTGAATAAGGATCCAAAGACCCGTGCGATATCCTCGCCGTTCCAAACCAGCGTTACTTTCTTCCGCTTCTGCCTGTTCACCGTTTCTTCAAGGGCTTGTCGCCCGACGAAATCATGGTCGAACTTGACGAAAGGTCCGTAGCCGAGATCGTAAGGCGTTAGATAATAGTCAGTTATATCTTCAGAGTAAAAGCTGCCTCCGAGGGAAGCCATGGCTTCGTAGCTCTTTGTGCTCAGCCACTGTCTGTATCCTTTCATCTTTTCCCCTGCGTAAATCGCCGGAAGGGGAGAGGGAATCCAACCCGATTCGAGGCAGGTCGTGGGGTAAGCTCGAGACCCGACCTGGCGAATTCCGAACTCTTGACCCGCTTCGACGATAGCGTTCCGGACTTCATCCCCGTCCTCCCAGGGGCCGAACAGTTCCCATCCGGGTTGTCCGACCATTCCATGACGCAAGGCGCGGACCTCCCGGCCCGCGATGGAAACCACATCCATATTAAAAAATCGGATATCCGGCGCGGGTTTTCCCATGGCCTTTTCCATGACTCGGAGAGCATTGGGGCCTTGAACCTGGTACCGGAAAGTCTTTCGCCGCCCTTGATTGACAGCGGACCTCTCGTCTCTTTCCGCGGATGCCTTGTACCCGCGAGTTTCTAAATTATGTTGCACCCAATTATGAGCGGGCGGGCGCCCGACGAGATTGAATCTATTTTCACCCAGATAAAAGAGGATCGCGTCGCCAATCACATAGCCGTCATGGTTGCATGCAACAAATTGCTTGGCTTGATTGACTTTGAAGTTTTTAAAGCTATTGACGCCAAGATCGGAGAACAATTTGAGAGCGTCAGGCCCCTCCACATAAAGATCCGTCATGTGGTGAGATTGGTCGAAAAGAGCGCAGGTTTCCTTCCATGCACGCTGTTCATCTCTCCAGTTTGAAAACTCGGGCCGCACCACCGGAAAGGCATACGGTCCTATCTGCGAATTACGCAACAGTTTGACGGGACTCCCGACGGTTTGTAACAGTTCTTCCAAACTTCGGTAACTCATCGCTGCTCCTGTTGACACAACCTTTGTGGCACAAGAATCCCGGCGGGGTTTCCCAGGCATTCCGTTACGACGGCAGAAGTGACATCGATCTTCGTGTGCCTGTCGAAAATGCGGTCGGGAATTATCAGCTTGATGACTTCCTCTTGCTGATCGCTGAACCCTGGCCGCCCGGAACAAGTCTCAATCTGGATGAGCCGAAACATGGCTACCTAATCCTGGGAGCGTCAACAAATCCAATCAGCTTATAAAAGTCTTCAGCGGGCGCTTCCTGGAAGTCACGAGCCTCTAAGAGTGGCGCGATCAAGGCAGCAAAAACCAATTTCGTAGAACCTGGGACAGCCACTGAAAACCGTCCAACGCGCCTCGATTGACGCACAAGTCTAGACGCAAACTATAGCAAGCGTTGTATTCCGTAAAATACATTCTTCGTACCCAAACCAGACTTTTGGGATATATTTGCCCGAGACCTTCTGTGGGGATCCCTCTTATGGAACTCCGGCACCTCCGATATTTTCTTGCCGTGGCCGACACACTGAACTTTTGTCGGGCTGCCGAACGATTGCATTTGAGCCAACCGCCACTGAGTCAACAGGTCCGGCACCTGGAAACCGAACTGGGCGCGAAACTTTTTGACAGGACCAAGCGCCAGATTAAACTCACAGTGGCTGGCGAGATCTTCGCCGTCAGGGCGCGCGCAATCCTCGCTCAATGTGACGAGGCTGCAAAGTTAACTGCGCGCGCGGAGAGAGGAGAACTAGGTCACTTACGGCTGGGCCTTTGGCAGCTTCCAGTCCCTCCCATTCAAACCAGGCTCATTATCGATTGCCTCGGAACATTCGTGAAGCGAAGTCCAGACGTTCATTTGACTTTGCGCTCGCTGCTTCCGGCCGAGCAGATCAAAGCGGTCAAAGATGGCGACCTCGACGTCAGCATCGTCAGATTGCCGATTTCGTCGACCACGAGGGGAGTTACGATCGAAACCATCCTGCGAGAGCGGCTAGTGCTCGCAATGTCCGAGAACAACCTGCTTGCTCGCTTCAAGACTGTGCCACTTCGAGAGCTTTCCAACCAGCGGTACATCATGTACGCGCGCGATGCGAACGCGGAATTCCACCACTTTGTCGCCAAGGCGTGCCGCAAGGAAGGTTTTAGTCTTAAGATCGCCTTCTTTCAGGACGATCTTTACTCGGTGTGGGCGCTGATCGGCGCTGGCTTGGGCGTGGCATTGGCGCCGGCCTCACTGCAGGAGCTACGGTTGCCCGGAATTGTCTTCCGCAAATGCGAGCCCGCGCTTCCCGTAATGGAAATGGCGCTCGCATACGTGCGCACTGACAAAGTGTCCGTTGTGTCTCGATTTCTTGAAGTTGCGAGGAAAATAGCCAGAACGTATCCGAATGCCAATTGAAGGTCGAGAGCCGATGCATTTGAGGCGGACCGAAGTTTCGGTTTCGGCTGCGTCCCAAGTTAGTTCCACTGTTTTGGGGGAATTGCTTTTCTCACCGAAGATCGAACGAACTCCGCAATCGGTGGAGTTTGCGAATTGGGCGACGGCAGTCGCTTGAGGACCAAGTTCATATACCATTCCTTTTCGACCCGTGGAAGAGCAGTAGCCTGACCGTGATTTCAAATCGATTTCGCTCCTTTTCAAGTCCAGCGCTCCAACCTACAAAGACTTGCAGGGAATTTCAAACACAATGTTGGGACACGACTGGCTCAATGGTATTCGTTTGGGACTTGACATTCCCGGAGCTCAAGCTGATAGATGTGATCATTCGGGTCCTAAGTTTGCACAAATTTTTGGCTTTGTGAGAGGAACGAAGACATGACTCATCATAACGGCGTGGCCAACCGGGCCTGTGAATTTCTGGTAGCGTGCCTCATGGCAGTCCTATGCATATCGGTCCTTGCGCCGGAGTCGTCACCCGTCAAGGCGCTGCGGCGTTTGGTACCTGACAGCGGCACCGTGCAACTCCCGACTATCAAGGTCACCGGACCGGTGGCACTGACGACCTCGTTGCGTGATCCGGCGCACGGCTACCCTTACAACTCAACCCCGTTGGATCTGGCCAAACATGCCTACGTGGAGGAAGAGTTCTTTATCGAGGGCCAGGCGAACAGCTACAACACGCCTGCGGGGCTGATCGGAAGCGTGAAGGACGGCAACCACCCGTTTAAAATTCGCATTGTGGTGCGCCGTCCGAAGTCGGGCGCGAAGTTCAACGGCACGGTGGTGGTGGAATGGTACAACGTTTCGCAAGGCCACGACGGCGAGTACGATTGGTTCCAGTCTGCCGAGCACATCTTGGACGCGGGCTATGCCTGGGTGGGAGTCTCCAACCAAAAGGTAGGAGTGAACTCGCTGAAGGAGTGGAGTCCGACGCGCTACGGAACGCTGGACGTCACCGCAGACGGCACGATTAATGACGATTCGCTGTCCTACGATGCCTTTACTGCGGCGGCCTTGGCGATCCGGGGCAAGGGGAACACCGATGTTATGGGCGGGCTCAAAGCAGCCCGGCTGATTGCGATCGGACATTCCCAATCGGCTGGACGGTTGTACACCTACTTTCACTCGGTCCATCCGTTGATTCCGAAGGTCTACGATGCAGTGGTGCTGCATGGAGGTGGGGGAAAGGTTAGGGAGGATCTGGATGTTAAGGTGTTCAAGCTTTTGAATGAAACCGATGTGACCGGGCAGGCGAATAATCGCCAGCCCGATGCGGACAACTACCGGCAGTGGGAAGTGGCAGGCACGTCGCATCTGGACGCGCAATTTTCGCGGATGATGGCCGGGCTGGGGCTGCGTGTGTCTGGAATGGATCCGGTAGAGGGGTCGCCTTCGCTCAGCGGCCCAACGATTAGTGGTGGGGCCGGCAATGGCGCACCCGGGAATGGAGATAATGTACCCGGGACGAACGTCTGCAAAAACCCCCCGTTCAGCCGCATTCCGGGTTATTACGTGTTGGATGCCGTTCTGGATCACACTGCTCGCTGGGTCAAGGATGGCACTCCTCCGCCGACGGCCACGCATATCGAGCTGACCCAGTTGCCGCCCATGCCGCCCGCGGCGCCTGCGGAAAATGGAGCAGCCGGTGCGGGGGATCGCCGGCCGCAAGGACCGCGCTGGGAAGTGGTGCATGACCAACTGGGGAATGCGCATGGAGGGATCGAACTTTCGCAACATGCGGTGCCCACAGCGACCAACACGGGACAGAATGAAGGCGGGGCAGGTGGCGGGGAACGGAACTGCAACTTGATGGGCTCATACATAGCCTGGGACGAGACCCGCCTTGCGACGCTGTATCCTACGCACGCTGCCTACGTGGCGAAGGTCAAGGAGGTCACCGGGAAGAACCTAAAGGCGGGGTACATCGTGAAAGCGGATGCGGACGCCACCATCGCCGAGGCCGAGCATTCCACCATCGGCACAACGAAGGTCAGCAAGCGGTGATTCGGAGGGCAAATGAGACGGAAAACTGTGTTCATAATTCTATCGTGGCTTTCCGCGTCAGCGTTCCTTTTGGGTCAGGCAGTCGCGCAGGCAGTGCCTGCCGGGCAGGCTCAAGACGCAGTTCCGACGGCTCCGTCTTGCATGCCGCTCACCCCGAGCTGGTGGCGCGATCGGGCAGGGACCAGGCGGACAAAATCAGCAGGCTCGCGTTCAGTCTGCGCAGCCGGCCCCGCGCGACTTGACAATCACGGCGATCCCCGGCGTCGTCGCCGCCGGCGGGAAGTGGACGAAAATTTGGCAGGCTGCCGGCAACAGCGCTGACGGCATTCTCCCCGACAAGGATGGAAGCGTTCTCGTGGCGCAGGAAGATTACGACACTGTCCTCAAGATCGACGAGAACGGCAATTCGTCCGTGGCCGTGGCGAATGCCAAAGGCATCGGCTCACTTTCGATGGACAGGCAGGGCCGGCTTTATGGCGCGCACCGGACGGAAAGGCCCGGATCGACCAAGCCGGACCAGGAGTCAATCGTGAACGCCATCACCATGCTGGCGCCAGAACGCAAGACGATAACCGACAAGTGGGCCGATGGCACGCCGCTTACAGTGCGGCCAAACGATCTTCTCGCCGACGGTACGGGCGGTGCGTATTTCACGGTGGGCTGCCTCTATTATGCCTCGCCGAATGGGGTCACCGTAGTCGCGGATAATATCCGCACCAACGGGATCGCCTTCAGCCCGGACGATAAGACTCTCTACGTCTCCAACGGCGGGACTCTCGTCGCTTTCGACGTGGAGGGACCCGGCAAGCTTACCAACCGCCGCGATTTCGCGAAGCTCACGCCGGGCAGTTCGGGCGACGGCACGGCAGTAGATTCGGAAGGACGGCTGTACGTGAGCTCCAACTCCGGGGTGCAGGTCATTGACAAGACCGGAAAGAATCTCGGCGTGATTCCGACGCCGCGCGACGTCATCACCGTCGCTTTCGCAGGGCCCGGCAAGAAGACGCTCTTCATCGTCGGCAGCGGCGCGGATGACGAGAACGGCCAGCCGATTCGTCAAGGCCCGCAGCAGACGGCGGCCACGATTTACAAGCTGCCGGTGATTGCGCAAGGCCTGAAGGGACGTGCAAAATAGCGCTGGCCATGAACCGCTCAAAACGATACTTGGTTCAATTCGAGCGCTCTATGCCTCACGACAAAAAGGGCAGCCGTCAAGTTGAGGCCCTCCAGCCGTGCGGCCCGTGTCCTGAACCCACTTGAGCCCAACGCGAACCGTATTGCCGAAAACGGGAAGCAACCTTATTCAGTGATCCCGTCTTCCTTCGCGGCTTCCTGAGCCCTTTTGTCGTTCGGGTACCAATAGTGCAAATGACAATTCTCGCAGGCTTTGTCGATACCATCGATCGCGTGGAATAGATCGTCCTTATTTTTCGCGTCCACTGCCTTCATCGCGGCTGCCGCTGCGTCCTGAAGCCTTCGCGCGCGGCGGACGAAGCTCGGGTGGTCAGCGTCCAGCAGCCTCTGGATTTCCTCCGGTTGGTTTTCAACCGCGGGATTTCTGGATCTATCCTCGGGCCGCGCGGCCTTGCGGCCCTCCATGGTCAAAAGATTAGGCGCTTCCAGCAGGACGAAGAGGTGATGCCGGACGCCTTCCCATTCTGCATCGGTCTTCGGCGCTTTTTCGGTGATCCCGTGCTCATCTGAGATTTCCTGGACCGATTCGAACACGAAGTCCCCGCTGGGTTCCACCATGGAATCCATAATGTCCTTAATAGTGGCGGGCCTCAAGAGTGGAGGTGTCTGCGGAGGAGGCTGCGGCGCTTTGGTTCTACACGCCGTTCCAATAACGAGCAAACTTGCGATCAGAATCCAAAAGTAGATTCTCATGACTTTCCTTCTCAACTGTCGATGATTCCCATCCCAGGACGTTGAGGCACGCCCGCGATGGTACTCCACGTCATGGGTACCGTAAATTCCTTTGTGTAAGTTCCGATTTTGAGCGGGAAAAAGGGCGTTGCCGTTCGCCAAATATCAAAACCCCCAATAAAAGCGCACATTTCAAATTTACTGAAGGCAGTTGACATAGTTTCCATGCGGCTGTGACATTTCTTTTCAGAGGGGTTGGGCCCCCACCATGACGCAACAAGGAGCCCAGACAGAAATCTCCGTCCCCAAAACATGCCATTGCTCAAGCTGGGGACTGTTTACGCAGCGCGGTCGGAGCGGTGATGCAAACCGCCGAGTCGCTCACGAGCAGTGATGCGACCGGCGAACGAATTTTGCCCGCCGGTGTTTCCTTTCTCAGTCCGAGATGAGTACGGTCTTCGTGGTAGTAACGGACATAATCGGAAAGCGATCGACGCAAATGGGCATCGTTCAAAGCGATTAGGTGATACAGCATGTCCCTGCGGCAGCTCTGTACCCAACGCTCTGCAACGCCATTCCGCCAAGGACTCTCGAAGGCAGCGCGGACACACTTGATTTTCATCGACGGAATCGCAGCAGGAACTTCCGTCCCGTACTTGGTATCCCGATCGAAGATGAGAAACCGAGGACCGGTCCCATGGGTGAATGCCTCCCTCAGCTGCTGTACAACCCACAGGCTGGTGGGATGCCGAGTCACGTGGAAATATGGGATACGCCGCCGATCGTGGCCGATGATGAAGAAGCAGTAGAGCACGCCGAACGTTATAGTGGGGAGGATGAAGAAGTCCATCGCAGCGATGGCTTCTCGATGATTGCGCAGAAAGGCGAGCCAATGTTTGGCCGGCTCGGGATCTGTCGGCGCTCGCCGCATCCAGCGGGAAATCGTTCTTCCAGAGATAGCGACACCGAGTATCAAAAGCTCGCCGTGAATGCGCGGTGCGCCCCAGATCAGGTCCTCGATCACCATAGAGAAGATGAGATCCCGCACCTCAATGGAAATCCTCCTCCTGCCGATCACTCGCTGGGCCCTTGAGAGCGCACGCCAATAGAGCGCAAATCCAGACCTGTGCCATCGGACCACAGTGTCCGGGGTCACGACAATCAGCGCTTGTTTCCGGGCGGACCAGAACCTTCGCGCAAGAACCCAGAATAGTTTATCGAGCGCAGCAATCCGTGGCCTGGGACGCTTGCGCTTTGGCACAGTAAGTTCCTGCCGATGTACGAGGTTTTCGAGCAAAAGGTTCCCGCGATTACGGAAGATCCTGAGCATTGTTCCAGTTTGGACCGCGATGATGGAGAACATGGGCGCTCGTTTCGCAGTCGCCCTGTGAATAGCAATGATCCAGGTTGTTGAAAATGCACACGGACAGGATTTTGGTAAACCACAACTGGTAACAGTTGTTGAGTTTTAGCGATCTATCAGGGCTTTTGCTAGTTTGGCTGGGAGGCCTGGACTCAATCGAAGAGCAAATCAGAAATCCCACAAAAAATGGTAAAAGCTAACACTAATGCTGTCAATCGTGCGATCTGTGGAAAACCGAAAACCCAACAATATTGGGAAATCCGAAACATCAAAAATCGGTTGATGTCTTAGGATGAAACTTAGGATGAAATGCGGGAGGACTCCCGCCGCGCACGCCTTCTCATTGTGTCGCGCCCATGCCCAGAGACCGACGCTCGGACTTGACAGGTAGCCGACCAAGTTGTCTCATCTGCATCGGGCGCTCCGGCGTTCGGACTCAAGAATCCAAGTATCGCTGAATCGGCACCGTTAACCCGTTGAAGCGGGATTCGGAATGCTCGGGCAAACGGCAAGAAGCTCGGGCGTCCGCGTGTCAAAACAAACTTAGAACAGATTCTGAAACTGAGGGCAGAAGGCCACTCGCTGCGAAAGATTGCTGCCAAACTGGGATTTGGTGACGTGACCGTTCGCGACCGACTTAAGGCCAGCGCGGAAAACCCCACGCTAAAGGTACCAACTAACACCACTATCAAGATTACTTAGCCCCGGCAGTTTTGGCGCGTGGAAAACTGAAGTTTTGCGCTCACGAGCAAAGCGGATATGTGGCACATCGGGCCACAAGGAGATAAGGGCGCAGTCAAAGCTTGTCAAAGAAACAGGGACGTCTCTCGAGGATTTCTGCAAAGGCTTTTTGGATTTTTACAGTTCGATTCAGCACCAAATCCTGGAATCTAGACTTCACCCCCTTTAGCTTCTCAAACCGCAGATCAGCCATTTCCTCACCAAGGCCCATTCGGACTACAAGGAAACCCATAAGCAAATCCAACTCCTTCACCCGCTGCGGACTCTTACACTGCAATTCCGCTAGCCTGGATTATTCACGATTTGTCTGGTGAAAAAAGAAAGGATGCTCTAAAAGGTTGATGAGCACTGGGTTTTGACGAACCCAGCATTCCCTTTCGGAGCATCCACGACGTGACATCTTGTATAGCACAACTTAATTTCTCGTTCTACCGTTCAAAACCTATCCATGTGGATTTTTGTGGCGGCCAGATTAGCAGCGACGCCGGCCTTTTGCCCCTTCGCGCTTTCGACCAACGTCATGGACTTACTCGGAGTCTGGCAGAGCACGTGAGTGACCCACGTGAAGATGAACGTGTTCGTCACTCGGTTCTGTCTCTATTCCGCCAGCGCATCTACCAGATCATCGCGGGCTACCAAGACGCCAACGATGCCGATCTGTTGCGCCACGACCCTGCGTTCCAGATCCTTGCCGATCAACCGTTGGGCGAGGCTCTGGGCTCGCAGCCTACGCTCAGTCGTTGGGAGAACGCGCCTTCGGCTCGCGAGATCATCCGTCTGCAGGACGCTTTGCTGGATTGGTTCGTCAGCGTCTGTGGTGAACAGGTACGAAAACGCGGCGAGATCCTGCTCGATGTCGACTCCACCGACGACCCGACTCATGGGCAGCAACAACTGAGCTTTTTCCATGGTGGCTACGGCCAGCACATGTATCACCCGTTGCTGGTCTTCGAACGCCACACCGGCTGTCTGCTCGCCGCCCGGCTGCGTCGAGGAACGGCTGCCAGTCATGCCCGCATCGTGCCTCTGCTGTTACGCATGATTCCGCGACTCCAGCATGAGTTTCCTGGGGTCCGGATCAAGTTACGTGCTGATGCGGGCTTTGCTCTGCCGCTGCTCTATGAGTTCTGCGAGTTTTTCGGCATCCAGTACGCCATCGGCATGCCTGCCAACGCGATCTTTCAACGTCGCGTCGTTCGTCGACAACGCCGGCTCGCTCGTGGTTATCGCCGCACTCGACAGTCGCAGCGCTATTTTTCTAGTTTCCCGCACCGTGCTCAGCGCTGGTTCCATCAGCGCCGTGTCTGCTACAAAGCCGAACACACCGAGACCGGTACCAACCTGCGCTTTCTGGTCACCAACCTGAAAGGTAGAAGTGGCTCGATCTTTCGCTTCTATAACGATCGCGGGGAGTGCGAGAACCGCATTGAAGAGTTCAAGAATGGTTTCGATGCCGATCGACTCAGCTGCCACCGCTTCCGAGCCAATGCCTTCCGGCTGTTGCTCCACAGTTTCGCCTACAACCTCGTCAACCTGTTTCGTCTGCAACTGCCCGCGTCTCTGCGATCGGCACAGATCGAAACTTTGCGCACTCAGCTGTTCAAAATCGGTGCTCGCTTCCGTCTAACAGCTCGTTGCATCCGTGTCCACCTCGCCTCCGGTTGGCCCTTTCAATCGCTCTTCCAAACTGTGGCCCTCGCATTCAACTCTTCATAGCTCGTCTCGGCTCTTCCAACTGGTTCACTCACAGGAGTGCAAGGCGGAGCTATCTCGGGAAACGGCCTGCAAAGGTAAAAGACGACACCATGAAGTAGAAGGAGCCCCGAAACTTCGACGTGGAACCTTTTCTGCAGCACTAACGGTCGTTCAGCGCTACGATTCTGCAACCTAATGAATTAACCAGGCTAGGGGGATACGATGATCCATTCCTATACCAACCGAGCCCTGTTGTACCTCGATGAAAATGTCCCCTTTTGTCCTCGATTGAAATGTCCCCTAATGAACGGCCTCGGAAGGAGGCCGGATGGGGAGAATCGGGATGAGCATGAGGGAACTGCGACGAGTGGAAGTGCTGGCGCGGGTGAAAAGCAAAACGCTGAAGGTGGTGGATGCGGCGAGCCTGGTGGGAGTGAGTTACCGGCAGGCGAAGCGGCTGTGGAAACGGTATCAGGAAGAAGGTGCAAGAGGGCTGAAGCATCGGAGCGCGGGAGGAACCAGTGCGCGAGCCAAGCCGGCGAGGTTTCGGCGACGGGTGATGAAGCTGGTGCGGGAAAAGTATGGAGAGGGTGAGGGAGAGCGGTTTGGACCGACGTTGGCGGCGGAGCATTTGGCGAGTGAAGACGGTCTGCAGATGGATGCGGAGACGCTGCGGCGGTGGATGTTGGAGGAAGGGCTGTGGAGTCGGCAACGCAAGCGGAAGGGGTATCGGCAGCGGCGAGAGCGGCGGCGGCACTTTGGGGAACTGGTGCAGATGGACGGAAGTTTTCACGATTGGTTGGAAGGGCGCGGAGCAGGCGGCTGCATGATGAACATGACCGACGACGCGACCAGTGCGGTGCAGTTGCGGCTGGGCGAGGAAGAGACGATCTGGGCGGCGGCCAACATCTTGTGGGCGTGGATCGAACACTACGGAGTGCCGCAGTCATTGTATGTAGACTGGAAAAACCTGTATAAACGAGCGCCCACGGCGCGGGAACAGCTGCGCGGCGAAGAACCGGTGACGCAATTTGGGAGGATGTGCGAGAAGCTGGGGATCAAGATTATCGCGGCGGGATCGCCGCAGGCCAAAGGACGAGTGGAGAGAAATCACGGCACGCATCAGGACCGGTTGATCAAGAAGATGAGGCGGAAAAAGATAGGGACGCACGAAGCGGCCAACGCGTATTTGCAGCAGGAATATCTGCCGGAGCACAACGGACGGTTTCGGCAGGCGGCAGCGGAGGCGGAAGATTATCATCGGCGGGTGCCGAGCGTGGCGGAGCTGCGGGAAGTGTTCCGGCTGGAGACGGAGCGGGTGATCGGGAACGATTGGGTGGTGCGCTATGACAATCGGTTTTTTCAGGTGCAGGCGCAGAGCCGGAAGTGGGCACCGGCGCAAGGCAAGGTGGTGGTCTGTGAGTGGCAGGACGGAACAGTGGAGATCGAATATCGCGGACAGAAGCTGCCCTGGAAAGAGATCTTGGGTGCGGGGCCGCGAGTGTCAGCCGAGGTGGGAGCATCGCGGCAGTTTCGGGTTGCGGCCTGCGCTACACCCTAAACGCGCCGCACAAGACGCGGCGCAGGGTTCCGCTCCGGCCGCAACCCGAAACAGAACAAAGCAAGAAGGAGCAAATGCAAAAGCACAAAAAGGGGACATTTCTAACGAGGTAAGGATGGGGACATTTTAAAAGAGGTATGACACTATACCAACCGAGCCCTTGACTTGACATGGACACTGAAGTAGGGTTCCGCTCGGCGCCGCGGACGTTCTTGTCAAACAGCACAGTCTGTGGCGCTGAGTAACGCACAACGTGAATTCTATTCCAATGAAATGAGTCAAATGGTTGATGTCGGCAGTATCGGGACAAGGGACCCTTCCCCAAGGCCTTAGATGCCTTGTGTGCGTACGCCAGTCAAAATCTAACGAAGGAGCCATCTCCATGATTTGGCGTTTACTGTTTTGCTTAATCATCCTCGGTGTTCCCGCATTCGCTCAAGATCGTATGCCGGAGATCCCGGCCAACCAATTGACTGAGGCTCAAAGGAAAGCTGCAGACGAGTACAGCGCTGACCGAGAGAGGGTCGCAAAAGAGTTGGGCAGCGAGATCCCGAAGGGAGTCAATGGTCCGTTTGTAGCGCTCCTGCGCAGTCCGGGACTGATGCTCCCTGTCAATGCGATTCGAGATTATCTGGAATCCAAGAGCGTGTTGCCCCCAAAACTCAAGGAATTTGCGATTCTGATCACGGCGCGGCAGTGGACGCAACAGTTCGTTTGGGACGCCCATTACCCGCTCGCCATCAAGGCCGGGCTCAGTCCAGAAATTGCGAAGGCGGTGGCCGAAGGTCGGCGGCCGGCGGGAATGTCCGATGACGAGGCAACGATCTACGAGTTCTGTATTGAGCTACAACATAATCAGAGTGTCAGCGACGCGACCTACGCGGTGGCACTCGCCAAATTCGGTGAACAGGGCATCATCGATATGGTTGGCGTCAACGGATTTTACACGTACCTTGCTATGGTGATAAATGTAGCCCACACACCACTGCCGAAACGCTCGTCCGCCCCCACTCTGGCTGCGTTCCCGCGGTGACTGCGACGGCGATCGGTATTTTGCCTGCGCGAAGGCCTACTGTTCGATTCGATGCTTATTAAGTGCCGCTGAGATTTTCTCCGTCAGAGCGCGGCCCTTACTGGACACCCTGAAACAATGGTTCGAAGAAATGTTAGGGAAACTGTCGCGCAAATCCGACACGACGCTGGCGGTTCGCTACGCGCTATCGCGCTGGGAAGCGCTGCTGCGCTACTGCGGCGATGGCCGCATCGAAATCGGTCGAGTCGAGAACAGGCGCAGTGGCTTTAGTCTTCCGGTGGGTCTCGGCGGCGCTTTCGGTTCGCCCCCTCAGTCCGGCTTGGCATAGCTCTGTTTCCTGTTCCCGCTCAGCAAACCGGACGTGCAGATTTCCCGCATCCGGCTTTCTCCCGTTCCGTCAGGCCTTCGCTCTCGACAAGTCGGCACGTCGAATCGGAACGATGTAAAGGCCAAGCGTCTCGTAGAGATACTTTTCCGGGATTTGGGCGAACCCGGCACCTTGTTGTCCCGTTCGGCGCATCAACCAGCGCCGGACTCTTCGTTCGGTGTATCGCCGGATGACATCGTAGGTCGTAACGACTGGCCCTTGGTTGAAGTAGCCGCACCAACCCCGCAGTAAACTGTTGATGCGGGTCACTGTACTCAAGGGATTGACCTGCTCCCCAAAATCCGCACAAAAGTAAGTATGATTCTAGCGAAAAAAGGGGGGAGAGGCATGTCCAAAGGAAAGCACTCAGAAGCGGAGATGATCGCGGCCTTGAAGCAGATGGAGGCGGGGCGCAAGGCGGAGGATGTGGCACGGGAAGTGGGGGTGTCCAAGCACACGATCTACGCTTGGAAAGCAAAGTACGGCGGCATGGAAGTGAGCGAGGCGCAGGAAGTGAAGCAGTTGCGGGAGGAGAACGCTCGATTGAAAAGGCTGGTGGCGGATCTGAGTTTGGACAAGGACGCGTTGCAATCGGTAATCCGAAAAAACGGCTGGAGCTCGCAGTCTTGAAGGCGGCTGGGGGGCAAGTACGCCAGGAGTATGCCTTCAGCCAGCGGCGGGCCTGCGGGCTGCTGACGATGGCGGTGTCGAGTTACCGCTACCAGACGAAGCGCAGCGATGAAGGGTTGCGGGAGCGGCTGGTGGAGCTGGCGCGGGAGAAGCCGCGGTTCGGGTATCGGCGGCTGCATGTTTTGCTGCGGCGCGGCGGAGAAGATGTGAACCACAAACGAGTGCATCGGGTCTATCGGGAGGCGGGGCTGAGTATTCGGCGCAAGAAACGCAAACACTGCGAGCGAGCCGGGCAGCCGCTACGGGCTTGCAGTGCGGCGAATCAGGAATGGGCGCTGGACTTCGTGCACGACGCGGTGGAAAGCGGGCGAACGATCCGAGTGCTGAGCGTGGTGGACGCCTGCACGCGGGAATGCCTGGCGTTGGAAGTGGACACCAGCTTTGCGAGCCGTCGCGTGACGCGTGTGTTGGAGAGGATCGTGGCGGAACGCGGTGTGCCGCAGGCGATTCGGTGCGATAACGGGCCGGAGTTGACGTGTCGGCATTTCCTGGCCTGGTGCATCGAGCGGAAAATCGAGTTGGTGCACATCCAACCGGGACGGCCGATGCAGAACGGACGGGTGGAAAGTTTTAACGGACGTCTGCGAGAAGAATGTTTGCAGGTGAGCTGGTTTGGAAACTTGTTCGAGGCGCGGGAGAGGATTGCGGCGTGGCAGCGGGAATACAACGAAGAGCGGCCGCACAGCAGTCTGGGATACCGGACGCCGGAGGAATTCGCGCGCGAAGTCGGCGGGGAAAAGAGCTGTGGAAAAGGCGCTACGTGGAAAAGTAAAAGCCACTTTTCCACTGCGCTTGGAAATCCCGCAAAAGTCGCGGGATTCCCACTTTCCCACAGCCCCGACGGCGACGGGCTCACCACCGTCGAGCAAGCGAACGGTCCGGATGTCGTATCATGAAGTGTGCGGAGTTGGGGGGCAGGTCAGGATCATCCGCGTACCACTGCGCGGAGGTCCGTTCGTGAATCCGTTTGAGCAAGCTCTTCACGGCTTTCCGCGAGGGCCGGGTGCCGATGGAACGGCGACCGTCCTTCCCGAAAAACCCGCCAACCGTGTATCCTAAGAAATTAAAAGACTCCTCGGGCAGTCGGGCGATTCGTGTCTTGGTCGTGTTCACCTCTAAGCCCAACCTCGTCATCAGCCGCTTCATTCGAACCATTGCCGCTCCAGCATTGCCGGGGCGTCAGCAGATCACGAAGTCATCGGCATAATTTACGACGTAGGCGTCGAGTTGCTCCTGATGGCCGTGGCGATGCCAGGCCAGCAGGAAACGCCGGAAGTAGCAGTTTGCCAACAGCGGCGAGATCACTCCACCTTGCGGCGTGCCGCGCTTGGTCCTGCGCGCTTCGGCGGTCTGAACCGGACGGCCGTCGATGCGTTCCACAACCGGCGCTGTCAACCAGCGCTTAATCGTGCGCAACAAACGTCCATCGGCGATACGTCGGACCAGACTTCGCATCAAGGGAGCATGCGGAATCGAAGTAAAGTAGTCGCGCAAATCCGCGTCCACCACTTCCCGTCTCCCGTGCTGCGTCACATGCCAATACACTCTTCGCAGAGCCATCTTTGCGTCCACTCCAGGACGAAACCCGTATTGTTGCGGTAACAGGTCCACCTCGAAGATGGGGCTCAGAATCAACACCGCCGCCATCTGAACCACGCGATCGCGGATGGTCGGAATGCCCAGAGGCCGCTGGCCTCCGTTGCTCTTCGGTATCCACACTCGCAGAAGGGGCTTGGGAACATACTTGCCCGTCACCAACTCCTCCCGCAGCATTGCCAGCCAGTATTTCTGATCTTGGGCTTCGATCCGGTCAAATGTTTCGCCGTCGACTCCTGCCGCTCCTGCGTTGGCGTGGCATCGGCAGTAAGCTTCCAGCAAAACGTCTTCCCGGCAGATCTTGTCCCATAGAGAGTAGAAACGGTAGGCTGGTTCTGTCTTAGCTTTCGTCTGTAGCGAAGTCTGAAGCTTCTCAACCGTTTTAGTCGGTGTTGGTGGACTCAACGTCAATCACCAGGCTTTCTGCTCTTTCTTCGCCGGATCGGGTCAGGGCTCCTTCCCTCCACCGGTGTTACCCGGTTTCTTCGGTACTACGAACCCATCCGTCATCTGCGTCCGCCGTCGCTGTCCCTCACGGGCTCGACGTTGGTTCCAAGCTGCCGCTCGGCGCCACGGTCGCAGACTTCCCTTGTTGCGCACCGTTCTTATTCCGTGCGTGCTGCCACCACTACCCCGGTGGAATCTCCGGTTGCGTTTCTCGTTCGCTTCGCCGGTGACGTCGACCTTCCCCGTTATTGTGGCGGGTCGGCTTCCACATTGGCTGCTTCGAGGCCTGCTCGGTGTTCACTCACGTTGCAGCCCGCACGTTCCACTGACCCTCTGAAGGGCCGTTTCCTGAAGTGCTTCAGACCATTCGTCGCCTCCTGATCCGCTTCAGGTGTTTCCGGCTGGAACGAGAGTTAGCCGGCCCGGAGTTGCACCGGGGAGAACCGTGCACCTTTCTCAAGGCACACACAACAACGCCGCCGAACGTTCCCTACGCACCGTCGCTCTGGGCCGCAAGAACTACTTGTTCGCAGGCTCCGATGCGGGCGGCGAACGCGCCGCCGCGATCTACAGCCTGATCGGCACCGCCAAACTCAACGGCCTAGACCCCGAAGCGTATCTCCGCAACGTGCCGTCCCGCATCGCCGACCACCCGATCAACCGCATCGACGACCTCCTGCCCTGGAACTTCGCTCCGGAATTTGCGATGGCATCCACAAGCGCCGTTTAGTAGACCTTGCACCTTTTCAATACGGCCAGGTTCGGACGCTTACAATCATCTGCAATCTGCGTTTCTTGGTGCCAGTGCAAACAGGACGGTTACTGTGTTGTTCGGTGCAAAAGGGGCGGCGGTTACGCCTTCTTAACGAAACGCGCGAGCCAGAGGAAAATTACCGCGCCGGCGAAGGCCATGACGATCGTGCCCAGCATGCCGCCGAAGGGAAAACCTCCCAGGCGGCTGAAGATCCATCCGCCGATGACCGCGCCGACAATGCCGAGGACGATGTCCATCAGCACGCCGAAGCCGCCGCACTGCGTGCCCCCGCACGTTTCACGTTGGCACGATGATTGAATTGAAGATTTATTTTTACGAATCTCTAACCTAAGCCTTCGGAGCGTATATGCGGATTTCAGCTTGCTTGCCCTCGTGAGCCGGAATCCCCAGGTAATACCTGCCTAATTCTTCGGAATAAGTGCCGGTATGCGCGCGAAAAGAGGTCGGAACGTGCCCGATCTGCTCGTAGTGATCGGCATCCTTCTGTTGAAACACATCGAGGAATTCCGATCCGGCGTAGTAAATGCGCTTTTGCTTGCTGCTGTAGGCCACATCATCCACCGCCGATACAGCCGGCAAACTGGCAATTATTTTGCCGGAGTCAGAATCCAGAACCAGAAGCATTCCCGGCTCACGAGTGCCGACAAATAGACGATGATCAGCTTCGTCAAACGCCATCGCCGTGGTATTTTTGGACACGTCTGCGACAGGCCAGGTGGCCAACAGGGCGCGCGTCTTCAGATTGTAAACCTCCACTGTGTTGTTGCCTCGAATATCTGCAAACATCCGTGGCCCCGCCTTTTCCACGACCATGGCTTCCGCGCTGATCGAATCGAGCTTGATTTCGCCGACCTTCTTTGCGGTTGTAGTATCAATGATGTCGAGAAATACGTTGGGAAGTTTGGCTGCCTTCCCGCCGTCGACAACATAGAGCAGCTTGGTTTTTGGGTCGTAGACACTGGAATCCGCGTCCTCCCGCAGCTTTATGCTCCCGGTGGGCTTATACGTCGTGGTCTCATACATTTTGACTTCGCCCAAATTACCGTCCATTACAAAAAGTCTTTTTAGATCGACCCGATAGAGCAAGGAATGTGGCGCCTTAAGGTCGTCCATGACGTGGATCAACTTGTTCGTCGTCAGATCGATCACCAGAACCTTGCCGTTCGCTTCCGCGCAAGCGAAAAGTCTATTGCCCTTAACGTCCACGAGTAGATGGTCGAAATCCCCATCTTTAAGGTCTGGCAATGGAATCGACTGCACAAGCTCGAGCGGCAACCTTTCCTGAGACTTGACAAGGCTTAGCGACGCGCCAACCAGACATGCGCATGCAACGATCAGAGTTTTAAATCGATTCATTTCAAGTAGCCTCCGGGCTAAATTTGCCACCGCATTTGCATCATTTGCGGTCCCCTCTGGGCCGCCGACTGATCTATTTCAATTGAGATACTTGCCGACTTCCGGATCTCCTGTTCCGCTGCAGCCCGTCGCCCCATAGCGCAGGAATTTCTGAGTTCTCCCAGCGCCATCAACTTCGCCGACGTAAACATTTCCCTCGGAATCGACTGCTACCATGTGCGGCCAGTGGAACTCGCCCGCCTGGCGGCCGCCGCCTCCAAAGCGACTCAGTTCCGTCAGGTTCTGCCGGTTGATCACGTAGATGACGTCATTGCCGAGGTCGGCGACGTACATGCAGGACTGCTTGGCATCAGTCGAGAAGTTCACCGTACCCGACGTGCCGCCGATGGTCTGCGGAGCAACGGGACCTCCCCCACAAAACCACACTTGCCTGCCTCGCCATCCGGGTTTGAGCACGGCTTTCCCACTTCGGACGCCTTAAAGATCTGCACGCGATTGTTGCCGCGATCGCAGACATAAAGCAAACCGTCGTTTGCCAGCTTGGCGCAGTGAACGGGACTGCGGAAGAATTTCGGCTTCATATTTCCGGCCTTGAAGTCGGCCGGCCACGAACCGGCGCCTTCGCCGACATCTTCACCGCCGCCATTTTCCCCTACCACGGGGCTTTGTCCGTAAGCGCCAAAGTGCCCCACGTACTTTCCGGTCGCTGCGTCCACGATGAGCACTCGTCGATTCCCGTAACCGTCGGCGATGTACATGAGGTTTGTCTTCGGATCCACGACCATATCGGCCGGCCAAAAAGGTTCAGGTGTTCCGTTGACGCCGCCACTCACATCGTTGCTGTTCGGCCCCTTCGCGCCTGCCGTGCCGATTTGATAGATAAATGTCCCGTCAGTTTTGAATTTCAGGATCTGCGAATCATTCCCGAAATTCGGGGCCCACGGATACTGACCATGGAAATTACGGGCCTGGCCATTGCCCGCGACGTAGACGAAGTCGTTCTGATCGACATAAATCCCATGCTCGCGTGCAGGCCAGACGCAACCGTCCTGCTCGCGGCATTTCGTCTGCAAGAAGCCCGGATCACCCGGACCGCCCCAGGACTGCAGCAATTTCCCCGCTTTGTCGAACACGAGGATCGACGGCGCGGGCATGCAGCAGCCGTTCAGCTGTCCAAGAGGCCGCGGGAATCCGAGCGCGCTGATTGGGTTGCCCTTCGCGTCCTTGGCCGCCGCCCCTTGCATACCGCTATCCGTGGTTGTGACCGAACGGGGGCGGTGGTAAACCCAGATGTGGTCGTGCTTATCGACCGTGATCCCGCCGACATCGCCGATCACCCAGTGATGGGGCAGCGGCTGGGGCCACGCCGGATCGAGCACAAAGCCCGGCGCGCTTCCTTTGCGTTCAACCGCCATCGCCTCAGCGAGCCGATCCAAAACATGGGCCTTCTGCAGAGCGCCCGTGGCGCTCGGGGCGGACTGCTGCGCGCCAGCCGATGGAGCCAAGCGCCCCGAACTCAACGCGCCGGCGAGAATTGCGGTCAAGAGACCATACTTGATCATTTTCGAAATCATCGTTAGTCTCCTGTGATAGCGTTTCGCTTCGTGGGATTTTTGGGTTTAGTACAAAGGCCGGAACAGTTCATGCACAACCAGTCCCGGCCTGCCGCTAGCGCCCGAGTAGATAACGCCGTTGATATCCACGCCCAGGAACTCCGTTCCGGCGCCAGTACCCACCTCCTCGTCGGGAATGAACGCCTTGACGTATCCGGTCTTAATATCCCCTATTCGGATACCGCGCTCCCAGCCGGGATTCCAATGGGCGTCTGACATTCCGTCTGCCACAAAAATGTTGCCCTTGCCGTCAAGAGCCACGGCACTCGGCTTGCCGAACTGGAGCCATTGGGTTTTGAAGTTCCCATCCTTATCGATGACCTGGACACGATCGTTGCCCCTGTCAGCGATATACATATTCCCATCGGCATCGATATCAATGCCGTGGGGATCATTGAACTCAAGCGGACCGTGGCCTTCGGACCCGATGCCGCCTCCCCAAGCCTTGACGAATTTCCCGTCCGCCGAAAACCGGATCAGACGATTATTCCCTCCGCGGGACCCAAACATGTTGTCCTTGTTCGGACCTCTCTGCGGCCCGCCGTGTCCGTCTGTAACCCAAATATCACCATTGGGCGCGACCACCACTCCCGTGGGTCCATTCATGTGCTTGTCATCCGCGCCAGAGACTCCTGGCGTACCCAGAGTCATCAGGAGCTTTCCATTCGGACTGAACTTATAGACCTGATGCCCCATGTGTTTTTTTAAGCCCGCATCTCCTCGCGGATCCCCTTGTGGCGCCCCGTCGGTTACCCAAATATTCCTCTCACGATCAATAAAGAATCCGTGCGGAAACGCGATCTGACCCTTGCCGAAACTCTGGACCATTTTCCCGTCCATATCAAGCTCGATGACAGGGTCCAGGTCGGAGTCCGCGCAACCGTTGGCGCCACATCGGTCAAGAATCCACAGGTGCTTCCCATCAGGATCCATCCGGATGCCGCTCGCTACTCCAATTTTTCTGCCTTGAAGTTTGTCCCAATTGTAATTCACGTGATACGGATTCATCGAAATCTCTTGAGCCTTCAAGGCGGCACCCAAAATCATCATTAACACCGCAACGCCAAACGCCGATACGAATTTGGCTGAACGCGACATGACTCACCTCCCGGAAATTCTTATCGACCAGCAACCTGCCCTTTCAGGAGTGGACCGAGGTGCTAGGTTCGGAGCAGCTGACCGGTGCGCATTTGGACCAGCTTACTCACCACGTTCACATCCTGGATATGAACTGCGATAGCTATCGCGTCAAACAGAGCAAGCACAAACGCAGCTCGCAACCCTGCCGCTAAATTATCGCCACACTGCTTACAATCTGCAGTGCAAGAGTCACCTTCAAACCCATGCCGTCCAAGGCCCATGAGTTGCGCTGCCAGCTATCCATCCAAGAGACTCTGCTGATATGGATTTCCTGAGTTCCTAACAGGGTCAATAGCCATCATCGGTCCGGATCGCTCGTTGGCCGAGAAAATTATACGCATGTTCTGATTCACTTGAGGGGCAGGAGCCGGTTGGGGTCGACCCGCATGACAACGTATGTAATCGATCCCTCGATCTCGCTGAACCAATGCGGCACTCCCGCGGGGATAACAACCACGTCGCCCGTTTTTATCTTGCGGGTGACACCCCCTTGAATCGCGGTACCGCCTGCGCCAGGCCCATCTTCCAACCTGACGGATAGAGCGTCGGCCGGCCTCATCTTCGCATTGACCATCGTGCCCCCGGTCACCAAGGTCGCCGCGCCATCCGTCACGTGATAAATTTCCGTCACCTTGAAATGCACGGCGACGCCGCCGAGAGGTGTCTGTGGCCGGTGGATTACGCCCACGGCAACGTTATATCCTCCAACGTCCACCACACGAACGTTTGGCTGCGGATTCGTCGCCGCATTGGGAACTCCATTCAGATTGGCCTGAATGTCCGCCGCGCTGACATAGGTCGCGGGAAGCGTCGACGTGGCCGGAACCGCTTGTTGGGCGGTAGCCACGTTGGAGTCTGACATCAAGATCACGACCAACAATACAAGAACGCTCTGCAATACTTTCATTCCGTTCCTCCCTTTTTCAATGCCGATCGGCTCGTCTCTAGCCACAAAACGCGTGGCATTATCACTTCCAGGACTACTCAAAATTCGGCGTTGCCAGTTTATCGTCTTCCATTTGAGATCTTCGCGTCTCTTGAGATAGGTTAGCCATAGTTTCTTGCCGTGATAGCAAAGAACGCCGCCAATAGGGAGTTGCCCGGCAGGAATGGGCAAACATTAGAGCTGGAAGTGAAGGCAACCTCCGTCAGGTTAATTTCGTACAAAGATGCCCCTGACTCCTACCCACACAACAAGATCACGAAGGACGTGGTGTCAAGGGGGCCATTCTTAATCATGTCGCCGTACTACCAAATGACCTTCAGCCCAAACTGGATTTGCCGAGCCGACGTCGCCAAGGAATCAATCGCGCCCGCTCCAGAGGTCAGAGCCCCCGTATCGTCGAAGATCTGAGTATTGTCTACGGGCGTTTCAAAATTCGCATGGTTGATGATATTAAAAAACTCCGCCCGGAACTGAATATTGAAAGTCTCCGAGAGCTTTTTGATGTAGTTATTCTTGAATACCGAAAAGTCCAGGTCCACAAGCCCTGGGCCCACGATCGAGTTTCGTCCTGCGTTCCCATACAGGTTTGCGCAGTAGACCTGACCGCTCGGTGGGGGTGGCGCCAACGGGAAACTGTTTGTCATACATTGTGACGCCATCGAAGCTGGCGCTGTCGGGAGAGTAAAGCAACTCGTGTTGACGTAGTTGGTGACATTGCCAGAATTGGTTAGTGTGCAGCCAGGCACCCGGTTAGGAACGTCTTGCGGCACGGTGTTATCTTGCCCGAGAGGGTCACCGCCTATTAACGGCGTTATGGGCACGCCCGTTTTCGCAGTGAAGATGGTTCCTAGCTCCCATCCTCCGAGTACATGAGAAGCAACGCCCACCCAGTTTTTCGGGGTCGGAACATCCCAGATGAAGTTGATAGTGAGGTTTTTAGCTACGTTGAAGTCCGAGAGGCCGCGCCGGCAAGTAACGCAAAACCAAAAGTTTCCAGCGAGGGAGTTCGAATAGGGATCGGGGATGCTGGTAGCCGAACCCGTGTCTATGTTCTTGCCCCAGGTGAATGAGCCCTGAGCTTGAAATCCGTGACTGAACCTTTTTGAGAGGGTGGCTTCGAGGGCGTCGTAAAAGGCGTCACCTCTCCAATACCCGAGCTGGATTGGACCATTGAAGTTCGGGTTGGCTTGGGTTCCAGTGCCTGGAATCGGGAACAATGGCTGTCCATTGATGGCACCAATCGGCAGAACGGAGTTGGCATCATCCGACCTGTCAAACATGTGGACGCCGCGATTGCCCACATAGCCGACCGTCAAGGTGGTGTTCGGGGTCAGTTGGCGTTGGATATTCAGATTCCAGATCATGACGTAATTGCGCGGAGGGGTAAACCCATACGACGTGTACACAAGCGAGTTAGCCGCTCCAGAATTTATAAGAGTGGGCAATATCGTCGGGAAATCACCCTGGCTCAAATGCCCGACATTGAATTGCGTAACATACGGAGCCGTTGTCGTCGTCGTACCGAAGAATTCAGAGATTAGTGGAAGGATGTCGAAAATCCCAAAAGCCCCCCGGACTGAAGTCTTCCCGTCGTGGAAGGGGTCCCACGCGAAGCCAACTCGAGGCTCGAAGTTGCGCAGAGTCGGGTTCTGAATAAAAGGGGCGCCCAAATGAGGTGTAGTGTCTGTGAGGAAATTCCGCAAATTGCTAATAAACATGTTGTCTGGCGTCGATACGTCAGTGACCATCTCGTATCGCAGGCCCAGATTTAGAGTCAAATTTGTGCGGATACGCCAGTCATCCTGAAGATAACCGCCAAAAAGGGTCTGGTGCATTGCCTCATCCGTTTTCTGGCCTGGGGACTTCACACTGGTAGGTTGATCTGTCAGGAAATTAAATAGCGAACCAAAAACGAAGGCCCCGCCTGGCCCGGGGGTATTCGAGGGAGTGTGTCGCATGTTCTCGACTACAAAGCCGAATTTTAGGGAGTGAACGCCCTTGGTCAGGAACGCATCGTCGTAGAGCTGATACGAGTTCCAGCGCTGATTATTTAATGAGGCCTGTCCCAAGCCTCCGCCGAAGGTGGAGAGGCTTGACACCGTCAGTTGTGGCGCATTCGCCCCCGGCAGAATACCCAGGGATTTGTCCGTGGCCACCGGACTGAGCCCCGCTATAGGCTGGTTCTGAGTTGGGTGGATCCTGCTGTAGCCAATCCGAAAAGAATTGACCAGGGAAGTAGTAAAGACGTGTGTCTCTTCCACTGTGGCCATTATGCGGGTAGAGACGTTGCCCAATAGCACTGTGTCGAGGTTGTCCGGCTGGCTTTCGCTGGCCTGGTCCAAGAACCAAGTCCCGAACAGGCTATCCTTGTCGGAGAACTTATGGTCTATCCTGACAGTCTCGAAGTCCTCTGTTCCGGCTTGGCTGGTGACAACGCTGTAGCGTTGTGTATTACCCGCTCCTATAAGCGGCCCACTGGATGTGGGCCAGACAGCCAGATAGGGGAGGATTACGTTATAGATACAGACGTTCGACACCCCAGGCACGACTAATGTTTGCCCAGTTGGGCATGAGGCCAACGGGGTCGGGCTTCCACCACTGGCGACACTGATAATTCCATTGCGAGCATTTTGGGAGGGAACGTTATCAGAATTGGTCATGCCCAGAGTCTGCCGATACCCCTCGTAGTTGGCAAAGAAGAAGGTCTTGTCTTTCTGAATAGGACCTCCCATCGACGCCCCAAATTGGTTGCGATGAAATGGAGGAAGTTTTGCGGCATCAAAGTAGCTTCGCGCGTCGAAACCCTCATCGCGAATGAACCAGTAAGCATCTCCGTGGAACTGGTTGCTGCCTGAGCGGGTGACGGCGTTGAGTACCCCACCTGAAGTCCGACCGTACTCGGCGGAATAATTGCTTGTCAAGACGGAAAACTCCCCAATCGCATCGACACCCAAAGTAATGCCCAGCACGCTGCCCGGGGACCCGCCCGCATAATCGACGATACTAATTCCGTCAAGGCGATAGTTATTCACTTGCGGCCGTGTGCCGGAAATCGTGAGTTGAGCGCCCCAACCCGCGGTTTCCCCGCGGTGCGGTGAAACCAGTGGTGATTTGAGTCTGGAGCGTATTTACACCGCCCTCGAGGGTTGCGAGTTGCGACCAATCGCGCCCGTTTAGCGGTAAATCCACCACGGTGTTTGAGCTGACCACGTTGCCAATGGTCGATGACATCAGCTCGACCTGGGGCACTTCAACTTTGACCTCAACTGTTTGTGAGACTTGCCCGACCGCCATGCTGATATTTAGCACCTGCTTAGCTCCGACCGTGAGCTCGATGCCCGATTGCACTTTGGTCGAAAAGCCCGGTGCCGTGGCCCTCACCTCATAGATTCCCGGCACGAAGTTAGGCGCCGTGTAGAAGCCATCAGAATCGGTGGTTACGGTGCGGCTAGTCTGCTTGCCCACGTCCGTGATCGTAATCTGTGCATTGGGGACCGCCGCCCCCGATGGGTCGGTCACCGTTCCGGAGACAGTGGCTCCAGAAACTTGCGCATGCGCCCGACCTGCGCTAAGCAGACAGAGAGCTAAAACGAACACCGAGAGAGCAGCGCTGATGTTTCGTCGATACACCCTCGATAGCATAGCGAACCTCCTAAAAGGCCGGATGGATCCCGGCATACGAACATTCACATCCGCACTCGTAAGGAAGCGTGGATTGAGTCTTAAGGCAGCACCAACGTGTTAATTCGCTTCGGAACCTCTCCGACTGGGATTTGAGCAATCTCTTTCAGAGTTTGTGTGTCGATAGCTGATAGCGACCTGGTAGCGGAGTTTGAGACATAAACGGTCCCACCGTCCGGCGTGAACGTGATCCACTCTGGCACCGCTCCAGAAGAAGCCTTTCCTTGCCGCTTTACTTCGGGCAGCGCGACGTGACCCAGTAGTTTGAGGTCGGGCAACGAGTATTCGAAAACGGCATTCGCCAATACGCTGTTTACCCAAAGGGTCTTTCCATCGGGCGCAACTCCGATGCCGTGTGAAGGAGTGCCGAGCCGCCACTCCTCTTTGCCGTACTTTCCCTCCGGCAGCATGACCCTTGAAACTTCCTGATGTTTCGCAAAGTCGACCACTGCGAATCCGTGAAGATTAGACAGTTGTACGAAGATTCGGCTGGTTGAGCCATCGGCGTTGGTGTCAAACGTCATGGGCCGCACTCCGTTGTCGAAGGTCATGTCCCACACGGGTTCCAACGTCTTTAAATCAAACACGGTCAA
Organism: uncultured Acidobacteriota bacterium; assembly: GCA_963832265.1. Classification (GTDB taxonomy): domain Bacteria; phylum Acidobacteriota; class Terriglobia; order Acidiferrales; family UBA7541; genus Palsa-360. The sequence continues at coordinate 551,720 of CAWHTN010000007.1, read as the reverse complement.
CCGCTTCGCTACCACCGAGCCGGCAACCGCATATTTTCCATCGGGTGTCACATAAACGTTGTGCAGGGGACCTTTGACAGGGATGGTCTTCACGACCTCCATCGATGACGTATCGACAACGTCTAGAGCTCCTGGAGCACGCGCGATGCATACTAGGACGTCGCGCCCATCTTTCGTCACCGCAATGTTGTTGGGGTGGCCGCTGAGGCGAACTTTGTTGATGATCTTTCCGCTTTTTTGGTCGACGACATCCAACACACCATCGGTCTCATTGCTGATGTAGACCTGCTTTCCGTCACGGGAGAAGTTAACTCCGTGAGGAACCTCAATGCCGCCGATAACCTGGACGACTTTGTTTGTGACAGGATCCACAACGGTAACGGAATCGCCCGCGCTATTCGTGACATAGATCCGGGAGGTTCCTGCCATCACGGTCTGCGCAACAAAAAAACATAGGATTGCCAGTATGCCCAAAGCTAACACTCTAGTGTTCCGCGTCATGATCATTGCTCCTTTTATTACGATTTAAGTTTACGTAAGGAACCGCAAAAAATTATTACTTTGCTTTCTGGCCGCGGACCCAATCGGCCAGCGTCTTCCAGTCCGGATCGCTCTGTGACTCGAACTGCCTTCCCCCTGAATGGAATGCATCCCCCCCGGCTTCCGGCGAGAGCGGATGCAGCAGCAGTATGCTTGCAAGAGGATCCCCTGGAGTTACAAGTCGGGAGACCGTATCGAAGTTGCGGCGCGACTCCTCCTCTGTCCAGGTCGTGTTCCCCGGCGACAGCTTGGCTAACTTGAGCGCGTGATTCGCCTCTTCGTGGCACACGTAGCATCTGGCGTGCGTGGGCCTTTTTTCCAAGAAAATTGGCTCGACTCGAGTTTTGAAAAACTCATAATCTAAAGTCGGCGATCCGGAGGTGTCCGTCGCCGCTCCTGATGATTGTGAAGCAGCCCGTGCAGGTTGCGCACTCGCGCGCGGACTTCCCGCGTACAAAATCAGGACAAGATATGCGACCACTAAAAACCCGACCCATCTTCTCATTTGCGCCTCCATGGCACGATTGCAGATCCATCTGGCAAACATCGCGACCCATCAAAGATCTGATGGGCCGATTCTAACAAGTTCGCGATACACAAATCCAAGAGGCAGTGTCATGGTCAGTCAACTCCGAGTTGATCAGTGCTGTCAATAGCGTTAACTGGGTCAATGATATTTCGTTTTTCAGGAACGCATTCAGGCTGCGCAAAAACACAACCCTCGCGCGGCACAAATAAAGCCACGTTCCGAAGTGCTCTGTAAACAAACGACAAAACTAGCCCGTTGCGATTTGAGCGACCTCGATTAGCGCCCGTACACCAGAACCCGGAAGTTTCCCGGCTTGGCAGTCGCCAGCGGATGGGGCTGCTTTTCCGTTGGAGCCGCCGGCGGATTAAAATCCGAAGTGGTCAGGAAAACGTTGTGGGTCTTTGGATCCACCTGCAACGTTTTGGCGCCGTACTCCGTTTTTACCGCCTCCACCTCGCTGAGCTTGTCTGGCGAATCCTCGTGGTAAATGTGCAGCATGCCTTCGCGCGTCGCCACGAACAGCATGCCCGTTTCAGGCTCAAACGCGTTCGCATCCACTCCCGCCGAAATCGGATACGACTGGAGAACTTTTCCGGTGTCGGCGTCCATCATGATCACGAACTGCGGACCGCGCCCCCCCGAAAACAGCCGCCGGTTTTTTTGGTCGATGGTCATGGAGACCGGACTCCCTTCCGGCGCCGTCGGCCAGCGCGCTTTAATGGTATTTGTGCGGGCGTCGATGGCGACGATATCGTTCTTTTCCGGATTGTTGTCGTAAACCATTCCTTTGCCGTCGACGGTTGGGAATTCCACCTTGCCGATCAGATCGATCGTCGTGATCACCGATTCCTTCACCGGATCGATCACCGTTGCGTTGTGGCTGTCGCCGTTGAAGGTAAAAATGTGTTTGGTCACCGGTTCGTAGATGACTGCATCCGTGTCAAGCTGGCCGGTTTTCACCCTGCCTGTCACCTTCAAGGTCTTCAAATCGAACACCACAACTTCCTGCACGGTGGCAGTTTCCTTGGAATCGCCGTCCGTGATGAACCCTTTACCCAGATCCCTGGCCACGGCAATTCCATGGCAGCGCGAAAGGCCTTCGATCTTGCCCACCACCGAGTAATCGTCGGCATTGAGAACCACGACTTCTGTGCCGTGGGATACGTAAACGCGGCGCGCTCCCGCATCCACCGAAATGTAGTCGTAATACTCGCCGCCTCCCGGGGCCGGCGGCAAAGAAACCGTCTTGAGCAAATGGTAGCCAGACACCGCTGGTTTCGGCCGGGCGTAAGAGCCCGTCAAAAAACATGCGCCTAACAACGCCAGGGAAACACCGGCTGCAAAACGGCCAAGAATCGAAACCTTCATGTAAACGCTCCCATTCACCATTTAGTGTGCAGGATTTCATGGTTCACAACCCTCACGTCGAAATGCCTGACTCTGTATGTCTTGACGCGTTTCTCCTCAAGCTTGAACATGTGCGGACTTTGCCCTTACCAAATAAACTTTATTCCAAACTGAACCTCCCTCGCGTCGGTGACGGTTGACGTCAGCTGACCTGCCGAGGTGTTTGCCGTGCCATCGGCATTAAGGATATCCGTTTGGTTAGGGAGCACCGGAGGAGCGAAATTCGCCCGGTTCAAAATGTTGAAGAGCTCAGCCCTGAATTGCACGTTGAACGTTTCCGATATCTTGCGGATGTGATTGTTCTTGAAGACGGCGAAGTCGAGATTGATTAATCCCGGCGAGGTCAAAATGTTTCGGCCGGCGTTGCCACGCAAATTGTAGCAATCCAGAGAGCCTGCGGGAAGAGGTCCGCCAACGCTGGGTGGCGCCGGGTCGCAGTTCGCGCTCCAAAATGTCATGTTTGGGGCTGTAGGAATCGAGAAGCATTGAGTCTTGACGTATTGTGCGGGATTGCCCGGATTCACAAGAGAATTGCAACCGGAACCACCCAGGCGGTCGGGGTAGGCATAATCATCGCTGTTCAGGAGACCTTGGGGATCTCCTCCAGTCCCGTATGTGGCCGTAAAGGGAATGCCGTCGTTCATTTTAAAGATCGATTGCACCTGCCATCCGTTAACTAGACCGCCCGCAAATCCCGTCAGTGATTTGACGTCGGGCACTTGCCAGATCCCATTTACAACTAATGTTCGCCCGATGTTGAAGTCCGAAACCCCTCGAATCAACCGGTTATCGAAATAGACGAGACTCGAAATGGAATTAGAGAACTGGTCGGCGTACCCCGTTCCGGAGCTATCGTCGATGCTCTTGCTCCACGTAAAGGAGCCCTGGAGTTGAAGGCCGTGACTCATGTTCTTGGTAACACCCGCTTCGAGTGCGTGAAAAATAGAACTGCCCGAATCGAAGATCCCACGAATTGCACCGAAATTCGGGTTAAGTTTGTTGGGAGGATTCCCCGTTGTGGCGGCACAGCTCGTGTTGGGAATGCAGACGTTCCCGTTCACATCCACTTGTGGGTACAGGTACCCCGCAGATGTGATGGTCGGTACGGTAGTGTCAAAGTCGTCGATGCGCAACGGCATGTGAACGCCGTGGGACCCGACGTACCCTAGAAACGCAGTTACACTGGGCGTGATCTCACGCTGGATATTCAGGTTCCACTGCATCACATAGTTGCGGGGCATAGGGTTGTCAATGTAGGCGCTATGGAGTGAGCTTGGTGTTAACAACGGAGTGGCGCCAGAGAAAAAGGTTCCGGCGAGTTTCTTCTTATTACTGATTGAGCCGAGCTCAAAAAAAGGAGCTGCCTGGATGTCCATTGAGGTGAACTCGTACATAAGAGGCAGATTGTCAAATAGCCCAAACCCACCGCGGACGGCCATCTTTCCATTGTGGAATGGATCCCAAGCGAAACCGACTCGAGGCTGGAAGTCTTTATGGGTGGGATTTTGATATAACGGACCAGTGGCGACACATAAAGCGACAAGTGTTCCACAGTGCGCCTCAGGATCGGTAGGATTATAGAGAACGGTGAGTTGACCTGTCGTCTCGGTCTCCACGGTAGTCGTCTCATACCGAATACCAAGATTCAAAGTGAGGTTAGGACGGATTCGCCAATCATCTTGCAGGTATACCCCGAACAGTGTCTGGCGGTAACCACGGCTGTTAAGGCCGCCTTCGAGTCCGGATTTGAATGACTTCGGCTGGTTGGTCAGGAACTGCGCGAGCCCTCCGAAGGTAAATGTCCCGCTCGGATTCGAGGGGTCTGAGGTATTGAGCTGCATGCGCTCCACGGAGCCGCCGAACTTGATGGAATGCTTTCCGCGCGTCAGGAAAGCGTCATCGTAATATTGGAACGAGTTCCACCGATATAAACCGTACGAATTCCCTCCCAAGCCCCCGGTAAATGCAGTAATGCCGTCACCGAGGCCAGAGACCAGAGCGGCAGTTTTCCCAGGATTGGCGCCCAAGCTGGTGTCAGCAGCCGCCGGATTGATGGCGCTTACTCCATAATCCAAGTCAGCTCGCTGACGATTGAACCCGAATCGAGCGCTATTCACCAGGGTTGGCGTAAAGCTATGGGTCCACTCGGCGATATACATCTGACTCTTCGTGAAGTTTCCCAGAAGAACGTCATTGAGAGCATCCGGGCTGCTGTAAGGGGTCCGGTCATACACGATTGTCCCGAACAAGCTATCTTTGTCTGAGAATTTGTGATCTACCCGTGCAGTCACGAAATCCTCGTGTACGATTTGATTTTGGACGAACTTGTAGATCCCGGTATCTCCGTTTACTGTGCTGGGATCTGGTAGCGGATAAAAAGTCAAATATTTTGCTGCTGAGTTGTCCACGCAAACGCTTGCGTTGGGATTAAGCAGGGTCGAATTTGCAGGGCAAGAAGACGGCGGAGGGCCTCCGGCAGCCAAGATTCCGACTCGAGCATTCGGGGATGGCACGGTATCAACGACGGAATGTCCCTGAAACTGCCGCACTCCCTCATAATCAGCAAAGAAAAAGGTACGGTCTTTGATGATCGGGCCGCCGGCGGATGCGCCGAATTGGTTGCGACGAAATTCCGGTATCGGACTATTCGGATCGTCGAAAAAATTCTTGGCATCCAGCGCGCTGTTGCGGAGAAATTCGTATGCGGTGCCGTGAAACTGATTCGACCCTGATTTGGTGATAGCATTCACCACGCCGCCGGCCGTCCTGCCGTACTCGGCGCCCTGATTCGTTGTAATGACTGCAAACTCCTGTATTGCGTCGACTCCCAGCTGCTCGCCAGTGACGCTTCCAGGTGCCGCGTTGGAATAGCCATTCATTGTCACCCCATCCAGCCGATAGTTGTCCATCTGGGGTCTCGAACCGGAAATTGAAATCTGCGATCCGAATCCACGATTCCCTCGGTCGGCTCCAACCGTGTAGCTAGGCTGCGTGTTGATCTGACTCACGCCGGGCTGAAGGGTTGCCAGGTCCGTCCAACTGCGCCCGTTTAGTGGAAGTTCGCGTACGGTGTTGGAAGTTACCTCGGCGCTGATCTCCGATGAGGACAACTCGACTGTGGGCGCTTCACCAGCGACCTGGATCTCTTGCGTCATCTGCCCGACGCGCAAGGAAATATCCAGAACCTGGTGGGCCCCCACCGTGAGCTCGATGCCACTCCGGATTACGGTCTGGAACCCCTCTGCACGTATCGTAACCTGATACGGGCCTGGTATCAGATTCGGAGTAGTATAAAATCCCGCAGAATTGGTCGTTACGTTCGTCGTAATCCCTGTATCGCTGTTCGTCATCGAGACTTGTGCGTTCGGTATATTCGCGCCAGACGGATCTGTGACTGTGCCTGTTACCGTTGCGCCGGCCACTTGGGCGTGTCCCTGAACAGACAGTAAGACCGTAACTGCCAGCAAGACGAATACTGATAAGAGATAGCTTCCCTTGCTATTCGGTCGAATGGCCATAGTCGAAGGTCTCCTTGAGCCGCCCTGAATTTATTCTCCGCCGTTTTTCGAAAACGCTATGACCAACGCTTGGGATGTTGCATCAAATACCGAAAGACAGAAAGGAACTGCTCCGGCCTTCGAAATCTGCCTGTTCATCACTACGAACGCGCTCCGCCTTGCTGCGCAGCTTTTCAATACGCTCCGCAGTCGCCTGAAGCGGAATGCAGAGTTTCAGGTATTCGATGATGGACATAACTACTACCAAGAAAGCGAAATCACCATATCAGCTTCAGCGCGAATTGAATCTCACGCGCCGGTGTCGACGTCTGAGAAAGCGCACCCGCCCCACCAATCGGGGTTCCGGTTTGATCGAACAGGGCCTCATTGGTGAAAGGCGTCGAGAAGTTGGCGCGATTCAGAATATTGAAGAACTCCGCCCGAAATTGCGCGTTGAAAGCCTCGGAGATCCTCTTGATGTAGTTGTTTTTGAAGAGCGAGAAATCGAAGTTGACGAGTCCCGGCCCGATCACCGAGTTGCGCCCCGCATTGCCCGCAAGGTTGGCGCAGCTTCCCGGCACGGCCGAGAAGGGGGTGCACTGCGCCGCGATCGCAGGGGTGGCCATCGGTACGGCAAAACAGTTGAGCTTGATGTAATTACCGACGTTTCCAGGGTTGACGGGGTTGCCGCCGCACCCTGGCCCGGTAAGACGGTCCGGGAAGTCATAGGGGTCGGTGCTGCTAAGACCAAGCGGGTCTCCGCCGATCAAAGGCGTAATCGGTACGCCAGTCTCGGCCGTGAAGATTCCTCCCAGCTCCCAGCCCCCGAGCACGTGTGAACCGATAATCCCCAAGCGGCTGGGAGTCGGAACACTCCAGAGATAGTTGACGACCAGGGTCTGAGCGATGTTGTAGTCTGACAGACCGCGCCTGCAACTTTTGCAAAAGAAAAACAGACTTGAGATGGAGTTTGTAAAGGGGTCGCCGAGCACGCTGGCCGAGCCCGTGTCAATGCCCTTGCCCCAGGTATAAGAACCCTGCACCTGGAAGCCGTGGCTCATCCTTTTGGTTACTTGGGCTTCGAGAGCGTCATACTCTGAGTCGCCATCCCAAGCCTCGGCAATGATCGCACCCACGCTAGGATTCAGCCGCGTCCCGCTGCCTGCGGGGAACGGGAACAGAAGACCCTCAGGCGTCGTACTCACTGGAAGGACGGTGTCGGCGTCGTCCGTGCGGTCGAGCATATGCACACCATGATTTCCCACGTAGCCAAGCATCACGGTGGTATTCTGACTGAGTTGACGCTGGACGTTCAGATTCCAAATCATGACGTAATTGCGATGCGGGTGTTGTTCAACGTATGAGGACGTCAGTTGCAACCCAGCTGTGCCGCTAGCGGTTACCCCGGACGGGAACGAGCCTGGGGCCAGATTCGATGCCGAAAACTGCTCGCTGAATGGCGCTGACTGAGTCTCTGCCTGGTTGAACTCATAATTTAAAGGGAGGGCATCGAAAATTCCAAATGCCCCGCGAACCGCAGTCTTGCCGTTGCGGAAGGGGTCCCAGGAGAAACCCACCCGCGGTTCGAAGTCGCGCTTGGTGGGGTTCTGGAAGTAGGGTGAGCCTAAATCCGGCACGCTTGAGGTAAGTGTCGGAAGGACAGCCAGCTTGTTCTGAACCTCGGTGGGTACCGTGACGGTTTCGTACCGCAGGCCCAGATTCAAAGTCAAGTTAGGGCGCATTCGCCAATCGTCCTGGACATAGCCGCCAAAGAGACTTTGTCGAATTCCGCGCGGGCTCAACGTACCTGGAACTCCCCCCACGAATGAAGAAGGCTGATTCGTCAGGAAGCTAGTCAGCGATCCAAATGTGAATGCTCCGGTGGGATTGGGAGGAAACAGGATGTTGCTCTGCATTCGCTCGAAAGCAAAGCCGAACTTTATCGAGTGGACGCCCTTCGTCAAGGACGCATCATCGTAAGCCTGGAACGAGTTCCAGGTATAGTTATTGAACGTAAAGTTTCCGACGCCGCCGCCGACGAACCCTGTAATTCCCGGTACGGAAAAAACCGCCAAGCCGGGCACTCCGGGCTCAGAACTCAGTGCCTCGTCCGTCACAAGTGGATTGATCGCCTGGACGTTTCCCGAAACAAGTGCAGCTACCCGGCTGAAGCCGACACGCACAGAATTGACGATGGACGGGCTGAAAACGTGGCTTTCCTCCAGAGCCCCCATGTACCGGCGAGATTCGTTACCCACAAGCACATCGTTCAATGGGTCTGGGCCATCGCTCAAAGCTTTATCCCAGAAGAAAGTTGCAAAGACACTGTCCTTCTCCGAAAACTTCCGGTCTACTCTGGCGGTAGCGTAGTTATCGGTAGAGATTTGGTTGGTGGCGATATTGAAGAATCCCGTATCGCCCGGCGCAATCAAACCAGCATTAGGAAGAGGATAGAGACCCAGAAACGGCTTCACTAAAGGGTCTACGCCTACGGTCCCAGCCGAGTTCATCAGCGTACATCCCGGGCTGACGACGCCGATGGTGCATTGGGTGACGCCGTCGGGATGAACAATGCCATTACGCGCATCCGCTGAGGGCACAATATCAACGTTGGTGGTACCAAGAGATTGGCGCAGTCCCTCGTAATCAAAAAAGAAGAACGTCTTATCCTTCTGGATTGGGCCGCCAACCGACGCGCCAAATTGGTTGCGATGAAACGGGGGTAGGCTGGTGTCAAAGAAGTTCCGCGCGTCGAGGCCCTCATCCCGAAGGAACCAGTAAGCGTCTCCATGTATGCGGTTCGTTCCGGATCTGGTGATGGCATTGATCACCCCGCCGGAAGTCCGCCCGTATTCCGCAGATTGATTGCTGGTCGAAACCGAAAACTCCTCAACGGCATCCGTTCCCAATGCAACCCCCAGCGCGCTACCGGGTGAACCGCCGGCGTAATCCACGATGCTGATTCCGTCGAGGCGATAGTTATTCAGTTGAGGCCGCGTGCCGGAAATGCTCATTTCCTGTCCGTACCCGCGGTTTCCCTTGGGTCCACTGGCGTTATTGGGCCTTTGAGTCGTCACCGCGCTGACGCCGGGTTGGAGAGCTGCCAGTAAAGTCCAATCGCGCCCGTTCAGCGGCAAATCGACAATCGTGTTGGAGCTCACCACGGCGTTGATTGTGGACGAGGACAACTCGACTGTGGGCGCTTCACCAGCGACCTGGATCTCTTGCGTCATCTGCCCGACGCGCAAGGAAATATCCAGAACCTGGTGGGCCCCCACCGTGAGCTCGATGCCACTCCGGATTACGGTCTGGAACCCCTCTGCACGTATCGTAACCTGATACGGGCCTGGTACCAGATTCGGAGTAGTATAAAATCCCGCAGAATTGGTCGTTACGTTCGTCGTAATCCCTGTATCGCTGTTCGTCATCGAGACTTGTGCGTTCGGTATATTCGCGCCAGACGGATCTGTGACTGTGCCTGTTACCGTTGCGCCGGCCACTTGGGCGTGTCCCTGAACAGACAGTAAGACCGTAACTGCCAGCAAGACGAACACTGAAAAGATGTGGTTTCTCGTTTTCAGTCGAACGGCCATAGAGAAAGCCTCCTTGACCTGTCCTGAATTTATTCTCCGCCGTTTTTCGAAAACGCTATGACCAACGCTTGGGATGTTGCGTCAAATACCCAAAGGAGCTGCTCCGGCCTTCGAAATCTGCCTGTTCATAGTTACGAACGCGCCCCACCCAAATTCGTTGAGCGGTTTTGCTCAGCCTGGTCTTGATACCCTTAAAACAATCGGGTAGGTGTTTTTTGTGACGGCATGTGAAAATATTCTTAAGTCTTGCCGTGATCAAGAGTACCCAGTACCTGTGTCTGTCCGGAATTTCCGTTTCGAACTTCCCCCCTCGTCCCAAAACTAGCGCTCCTTGAGCGGTTTGTTGCGAGCACGTCAAGCGAATGGCTAAGAATAGGGAATGGGCAGGACCCGAAGAGCCACCTTAAATCCTATCGTGCCCAATGTCTTCAAGACTTGAGGTAGGCGGGAGTCCGTTTGTGCCACCTCGGAGACGGAATTTCGCAGCAATAGCTTGCATACCTGCCGTACTCCGCCGACGTAGATGTGGATGTAGCTTGGTCGCCAGTCGTCTCCTATTATCTCGTTTGGCGAAAACCATGCATACCGGCACCGGTTAGGCTGGGGGTGGCCGTCTCCCAGCTCTACCAGATCAAGTCAATACGACCGATATGGCTGGGAAGACCACAAACCCACCAAGCGCATCGCCGCGGGTTCAAGCACCTCCACGCCCCGTCCCAGACACCACGGGAAGCGCAACTCCAAATTCGTTACAGACCTCCGCGCGGAAAACAGACTTGATTACGCTAAAATTGGTTTACCATCAATAGCCCAAAATCAACGCCAGAGCTCAAAAATAAATCTCGCCCTGATGTCGCAAAAAGGATGTGCTCGATTGTTTCTATGACAGCGGGCTTTGGAAGAAGATGCTCTATAATAAAGGCAAGAACAGAGCGCCCGCGAAGGGCTGCGCTTGGGTTGAGGGAGGATGGAACGGAAAACGCCCGCGTGAAGTTAGAGGGTCGCCATATCTTAAGTGCGGACCTTTGTGTGTCTCCTACTGTCCTCGGCCAGGAAGGCCAATCTACCCTGAAGCTTGAAGAGCGGATTACCCAGATGTACGATCAGCTACAAGAGCCAGTTTATCGCTATTTACTTTGCCGGAGTGCATCCCCTGCCGATGCGGACGACATTATCCAGGAAACCTTCCTTCGGCTTTACCGGCACCTCAACGCGGGCGGTAGAGAAGACAATATACGGAGTTGGGTTTTCCGCGTTGCCCATAACATAAACATTAACGAACTCAAAAGGCGAAGGCACCTTTTCTCTGATGCGCCTGATGTGATATCCGAGTTGGAAATGTCACAGGCTGACTCGACGCCTAGTCCTGAAGAACTCTTTCTGCACAGCGAGAAGATGGCTCGCGTTCATGCTGCGATCTGCACACTTTCCGAACAGCAGAAGCAGTGCGTGTATCTGCGCGCCGAGGGTTTTCGCTACCGCGAAATTGGGGATATCCTTGGAGTCACAATTTCGACAGTCGCCGAGTCACTGCGTCGAGCCATAAAGAAACTTATCATGGAGTCCCATGTATAAGCCCAGTGTTAACCGAAACAATAGTTCGGCAGAAAATAAGAAATCTCACCAGAATCCTCACCTTTCTGATGAGCAACTGTTACTAGCTCTGGATGGTGAATTGTCGGCCCACGAAGCCGCACAGGTAGAGGTTCATGTAGCGTCTTGCTGGGCTTGCCGGGCGCGCCGTGAGCAGATCGAAAAGGTCATTGGAGATGTGGTGGACTACCGCGATCAACTGGTTCAACCCTATTTCTCAATTTCTACCGGCAGGCGATCCAGGTTTGTTGATCAACTCGAGCAACTCGCAGCTAGCATCGGTCAGCCCCCGCTGTGGAAACGGGCATTGAGAGTCACTCGGGGATTGTGGGCAATTTCACAAATCGAGATGCCACGTTATGTATGGATCGGCGCCCCTGTCGTGGCAATCTTGGCCTTTTTCTCTTTTACGCGCTTGTGGCATGTGCCCAAAGTTTCCGCGAGCGAGCTTCTCGAGAATGCCCAAAGCTCTGAAGTTCTCGCGTTACGTAGTGTAACGAAGCCCGTGGTGTATCAGAAACTGAGGATCCGCGCCGGTAGCCAAACTGTGACGCGAACTATCTACCGTGATCCAGTAGGAGTGCGTGAGGCTGATCGTCTAGATCTAGTCGAAGGCGCCGGTGAGAAGGTTTCCAGTAACGTAGGGATGCGAAGGCGGCCGCAAGATCAGTCCGATGCCGTACACACCGTCCGCGCCGAACTCCGGCGAACTTTTTTCACTGCCCATCTCTCTTGGCAGGACCCGCTATCCGCGGCCAACTACAGCGCTTGGTACAAGAGTCTTGACGATAGACAAGACGAGCTGACAACAAACGGCGAAGACTTTATTACTCTCAAGACGACGACTTCCGAAGGCGCAATCGCGGAGGCGAGCATCACAGTACGGTCCACTGACTTCCACCCGGTTGCAGAAGATCTCCGGTTGAAGGACGGTCGCCAGGTGGAGATCAATGAATTGGCATGGGACGTCTTGCCTATGGATTCGATCAATGTGGCCATCTTTGAACCTGAGCCCACACTATATGATGCTGTGAACAAACGTCCAGCGACCGTGGCTCAGCAGCCTCCAGGGCTGACTGATGCTGAACTGGCGGAAGCCGAGCTCAGGGTTCTCGTTGCCATTCACGCTGAAAAAGCGGACTTGGGTGAGCAAATAGAGTTGGACCGTGACATACCAAGGTCCGGCCAGCGGTCAGTGATAGTCCGAGGAATTGTTAGCACGCCAAAGCGTAAGAATGACCTTCTAGCCGCCCTTCAGGGGATACCCCACGTTGAGCTTCGCCTGCAAACAATTGAAGAAGCCCAGTCGCAACAGAATCAAGCTCCGTCGGATATCAGACTGGGTGCGGCGCCACAAGCTGCACGAGAGGTTTCGGCGCAAGAGTACGAAATCGCAGGTGGGAGCTTTGAGGCGACCAGACACGAACCGCCTGCGATTATCATTGCTGGCAGACCGGCATTTGAACAGCAATTAGAAGAACGCTTTCCGGTTGCTGAAGCTCGCGCCGCATTTGTCAACGGAACCGTGGAACTCGTGCAAGATGCCATGGCCCAGGCATGGGCACTACGACGACTCGGCAATCGCTATACGCCCGACTTGGTTACGGAGCTGAGTATTGGGTCACGACAAACTTTGGCACTATTGATTCGTGACCACGTTTCGGTGCTTCGCCAAGACGTGGATGAGGTGCGAGTTAGGGTTTCGCCGTTGCTTTCACCCACTTTCATAAGAGCAGCGCCGCCCTCGGCATCTGACTTACCGCTATCCGCCGGGACAACTGTCAGAGATTGGCGTGGCAGTGTAATGAGTGTTTTCTCGGAAACACAGAGAGTGAACGACAACGCTTCCGCCCTGCTCGCTGGGACAGGTGAGACATTATCGGACCCGCAGGCAGCTGTTCGCGAATTACAGCTGGCCCTAGCAGGGCTCGAAACCCAACTACCGGCCCTTTACCAGCAAGTGAGTGAGCCATTTTTGAATGAGCCAAAGAACAGTGGCAGGTGAATTGGCTTATTGATGACAAATTGCAAGAAAAGTAGAATCCCGCAAAACCTTCGGGTCCGCATCGAGTTCAATTGGATCGGGTTGTCGGTTCGTTGGGCTTTAACCGCTGAGTATGTAATCGCTTAGTCGCAAGCCGCTGTCCCTCGCCAAAATTCCGTCCGCCTGTGATTTCAACAGGATACGGCATTGCCATTCACAGGCAAAGCGCGATAGCACTCGCACATGATAGACACGTTTGTGCTTCTGGCGGGTGCGATCTTCCGACTCTTCCACAGTCGTCGCAGGCTGCTTCTCGAAAACCTCGCTCTTCGCCAGCAACTCGCGACATTGAAACGAAAGCATCCCAGACCGAGGCTCTCTGCATTCGATAGGTTCTTCTGGGTCTTGGTGCGAAGGTTCTGGTCCGGATGGAAACAATCTCTCATTGTTGTGGGTCCAGAGACCGTTGCGCGATGGCACAGATCGGGATTCGCGTTCTATTGGCGTGTGATCTCAAGGGCCCGGCGAGTGACCGGCAGGAGGAGGATTTCCAAAGAGGTACGGGATCTCATCTTCCGTATGGTGATCGAGAACCCGACCTGGGGTGCACCACGCATTCACGGCGAGCTTTTGATGCTCGGTTTTGATGTCTCTGAGCGAACGATCTCCCGCTGGATGAGACGAGCACCGAGAGATCCCGAGCCGGCCAAACGTTGGCTCGCCTTTCTGCGCAATCATCGAGAAGCCATCGCTGCGATGGACTTCTTCACCGTCCCCACGATTACGTTCGGCATGCTCTACTGCTTCTTCATCATCGGCCACGATCGGCGGCGTATCCTATATTTCCACGTGACGCGGCATCCTACCAGTCTGTGGGTTGTACAGCAGCTGAGGGAGGCCTTCCCCTATGAGACCGGTCCCCGGTTTCTCATCTTCGATCGGGATGCCAAGTATGGTACGGAAGTTCCTGCTGCGATTCGGTCGATGAAAATCAAATGTGTCCGCACTTCGTTGCGGAGTCCTTGGCAGAATGGCGTTGCAGAGCGTTGGGTACAGAGCTGCCGGAGGGACATGCTGGATCACGTGATCGCTTTGAACGAGGCCCATTTACGTCGATTGCTTTCCGATTATGTCCGTTACTACCACGAAGACCGAACTCATCTCGGACTGAGAAAGGAAACACCGGCGGGCAGAATTCGTTCGCAGGTCTCCGGTCGCAGCACTGCTCGTGCGCGACTCGGCGGTTTGCATCACCGCTACGACCGCGCGGCGTAAACAGTCTCCAGCTTGACCAATGCCATGTTTTGGGGACGGAGATTTCTGTCTGGGTTCCTGGTTGCGTCGTGGCCGGGATCCAACTACTCTGAAAAAAGTTTCGCAACCCGATAGAAACTGTATCAACTGTCTTCACTAAATTCGAAATGAGCGCTTCTATGGGGCGTTTTTATTTTTGGCGAGGGACAGCGGTCACACAGCGTCTTTGGAGATTTGCCGTTGTCCTTAAGGTAGGCCATGAACGAGAACAGGGTATCGCGGGTGATTTCGTCAACGTAATGTTTCTTGGTGACGGAGGCGAAAAGCTCCAGCAGCCACTTGGTGCGTTTTGCAGCTTTATTGCTACGGCGAGTGCGGACCTCCGCCAAGTAAGACTCAATTGCACGCGACAGTGATTTGCGGCTTTCAGGTTGCTCGGTTGTTTTACCTCGGTTCAGCGCGGTCTGACGGTTGCGCTGTTCGTTCAGTGCCAGCGCCAGTTCGGGACCGACACATTCCCACTTGCGCTTTCCGTCTTGCGTGAAACGCAGATAATACGGCCCCGGTTCAAAGGGACCTTCAATTTTGGGGCGATACCGCCCGCTTCCGACTTTGCTGACGGAAACGTATCGGGTCTTATCGCCCTGCTTAATTAACATCCAAAGGGTAGCTTCTGCTTTGCGTGCCATTGCCTTCTCCCAAAGATTTAATACTGGCCTTTGGGCGAAAACAGTGAATTCGGCGGGGATATCGGTAGTAATTGCGGTAGTAAAGTCTCTAAGCCACTGATTCTAAAAGTTTGGCTGGGAGGCCTGGACTCGAACCAGGATAGTCAGCTCCAGAGGCTGATGTACTACCGATTGTACGACCTCCCAGCGGAGCGAGACGCAAGAAATGGGCCGTGGCGAGCCGGGAATTGGTCCCGGCCTCACGACCCAACTTCTTTACTTTAGACAGGAAATTGGAATCCGTCAACCGCACTCCCAGACGATATCTCTTTTTTTGATACCAGCGAATTTGGATTGAGCGGGTCAACCGAATCGATAAGTGCTCGCAGACTTTTGTTCTTGAGCTAGCAGGTTCCGGCCAGTACCATCGTCTGCCAGTGTTTCGCGCTGTTGCGGACACGCACACTCTCAGGGGAGCCGCTCACAATGCCGCCCGCCGTCAGCGAATGGTCGAACCTCATTCTCCGTTGGATCCACGTGCTCGCCGGTATTTTCTGGATCGGGCAGACGTATTACTTCACCAAGCTCGAAGGGCGCATGGCCTTGGATGAGGAGACCGCGCGAAATTCCGGCAGGCTCCCCCAGGTTTGGCTGGTGCACAGCGGAAGCTTTTCACTTGTCGAAAAGCAGGCCTCGCCGAAGGCAGTTCCTGCGAAATTCTACTGGTTCCGCTGGGAAGCGTTGATCACCTGGATTTCGGGATTCCTGCTGCTAGGCCTGCTGTATTACTCCGGCGGGTTGCTGCTCGATGACAGCGTTTCAAATATCGGAATGGGGATGGGAGTCGCCATCGGGCTTGGCACGCTGTTCGTGGGTTTTTCCGTCTACGAAGGAATCTACCGGTCGCCCCTCGCACGAACGCCCGTGCTCGCCGGAACGATCTGCTATCTTCTCGTCGTCGCGCTGGCTTACGGATTGACCCACGTGATCAGCGGGCGCGCGGCTTATATCCACATTGGCGCGCTTTTTGGGACGATCATGGCGGCCAATGTATGGATGGGCATCCTGCCCGCGACTCGCAAGATGCTCGAGGCCATTCGCGAGGGAAAGCCGATCGATCAAAAGCTGGCGGAGCGGGCCAAAGGGCGCACCATCCACAACACGTACATGACCGTCCCTCTGATTTTCCTGATGATCAGCAACCACTTTCCGACGGCCACATACGGCGCAAGCTACGACTGGATCATTTTGTCCGCTCTCGTCCTCGCCGGCGCCGTTTCCGCCAAGTACATCTACAAAGCCTGGTAGCCTGCGCGGAGTAGCCTTGCGCAAGTACTGTAAAGGGAAGCGGCGCCGGCTGGAATCCTTCCCAAACCGGCGCCGCTCCATTTCTTCATGAGCTGCGGGCTCACTGCGATTTACTCGCTGTGATGATCGCCACGCGTTCCGTTAGTTGCCTCCATGGTCGCCATCGTGATGGCCGTCTCGGTCGGCGTCATGGTGGTCGAAATCGAACAGCTCGAACAGGTCACTAATCGCCGGACTGTTGACCGGCACGTATGGGTTTCCCCATTCCGCCTTCGGGTTGGGGAAATTGTCCCGGCTGCGGTGGGTGACGGGATCCAGGTTCCAGTTCCTCTCGATGAATTTGAGGATGGAGACGTGGTCCGAGTAGTCGTGCGCAATGTGCCCGGGCTTCGTATAGGGAGATACAACGATCAACGGAATGCGCGTGCCGTCGCCAAAGAAATCGAGAGGCTGAACGTACCCTGAGTCGTAATAGCCCCCGCCCTCATCCATGGTGATGAAGATCGCCGTGTCGTTCCACAGAGATGGATTGTCTTTTACCGCATCCACAATCTTCTTCACAAAACCCTCAAAAAGATTGATCTTCGACGAATTCGGATGGCCGTCCACGAACCCGCTGGGCTTGACGAAAGAGACGGCGGGAAGCGTGCCATTCTGGATGTCGGAATAGAGGTTGGCCGTGTCCTGGATGTGCGCGTTGCGGACGGTTGCATCGGTCATGATGGAAGTGTCGTACTGGAACGGATTGCAAATGTTGCAGTACTCATCGGCCGCGGTAATGGGAGCGCCGAGGAAATTGTTCGAGCCCACCGGTCCGTAATTGATTTGGTACGGATCGGGCACGTAGGCGTTCCACTGATCGCCGTAGTACTTCCACGAAATCTTCTTGTCGATCAGCTCGTCGCCGATGCTTCGCACGGAGGAGGGCGGAATCGTAAACACCGTGTTGAAGGCGCTCGTATCGGTGAACGCGTTATTGCCGTTCCCGAAGTAGCCCGGATTGTAGTTGTTCAACAGGTAGTAATGGCCCGCTTCGCAGTGCGGATCGATGGGGCGAGGGAGAGACTGGAGATATTTGACGACCTCGGAGACTCCAGGCTGAGTCGGGTCCGCACAGTCGCTATAGGATCCACCGCCGAACGAGGGCGAGCCAAACGAACCCCCGCCATAACCATCTTCGGTATACCAGTTGTTGGTGCCGGAAGCTGGATCCGGATTCTCGACTTCGTCCACCGTGCCGGCGTTGGCCGTTCCGGGATCCACGACTACGTTGTGAGGCGGAGTCAGGGCGTTCCCCGCGCCGTCGCTGAACCAGATCGCATCCCCGTGGCCAAGCATGATGTGGTTCGCGCCGGTGCCGCCTTGGACGGACTGGTGGAAATTATCGCTCATCGAATAACGATCCGCGAGTTGCTTGAAGTAAGGTGCATCGCCCTGTTGCATATTGTAGAAGCCCATGGATGTCGAGCCTTCACCTGTCGTCGTTGTCGGACTGGGCGCATACTCGGTGCTGAAGGTTGCCGCCTGTGGCAGGCCGTTCGTGCCGGCGCCAACGGTCACTTCCACCCAGGGAAACAGATCGGGAGTTGCACCCGGAAGGATTTTCCCAGGTCGCGCGGTCCGCGCTGCAATCCAATTGCTGCCACATCTGGTAGAAGCGATGGACCGGGCTTGCCGCATAGTCGTTGTAAAGAAAGGTCGTTCCGTTGGTCAACTGAAACGGACCTGGCGGCAATGAATTGACATCCGTAATTCGTGTGTCGGGAATTTTAGATGCCAGGCCAGTCCCTCCGGAGACCAAGTATTGGTAGTAGTCTGCAGGCAGCCCATTTTCCGATTCTTGGGCAAATGTCAAGCTGTCTCCCGGAATGTAGGAGTCTGACGGACCGCCCGTGAGCGGCGCCGGGAGGACATTATTCGGGAACGGCACCTTGTCCGGGTTCAGCAGGAAGGCGTCGGGGGCCTGGTCCACGGCGGCGCGCTGCTCCGCTTTGCGAAAATTGGGGCCGGGAGTGCCGTCAGCGTTTATGATCCCTTCCGAAAGCAGGTTCCAAACTTTTTCGCCATCCTTCGGTTTGTACGTGGCAAAGATGTGGTCGAAGGTGCGGTTTTCACCGATGATCACGATGACGTGCTTGATCGGCGTGCGGCTATCGTGGTCGTGGTGATCGGGCTGTGGAGCGGCGCCGGCCAAAGGAGCGCCGAGTGAGAACTGAAAAAGCGCGATCGACGTAAGGCCGATGCGCAAATAATGTAGCGATTTTGATGCAACTCTCCTGCAGGACATTCACCCTCCTAAATAATTTACTCGTTTAAATTTCTACCCCGGCAGAGAGTAGTAGCCCGCTCATGTTGCAATTGCATTGCTAGCTGTTGAACGCGAGAAAAAAATTACGGTGCAAGGTGGCGTCAACATGTTTTGGCTTGCAGTAGACGGCGCTAATTTAGCGGAGACGATCGAGTTAAAAGAAATTCAGATTTCATTGGCGTGAAATTTCAGATTTCGGCGAAATTCCGAGTCAGACACCTGCCTTTTCAAAAGAACCTCGATTCGATTCACAATTCCATTGGGTGCGGTGCTTCCTGAGCGAATGGGATTCAACGCATGAGCGACTCGGGACTCTTGTGGGAAGATTTCAGCGAGGTTGCGCGGCGGCAAACCTAGTTCCTGCCGGCGGCAGCAGCATGTAAATGCTTTGTTCGGAATGCGGATGGGATGGTCTTGGCCGTCTCCGCCGGTTCCACTCGGATCAAACCCATCATCCCCCCATCCTCGTGCTCCAGCAGATGGCAATGATACACAAATGTACCGACGGTATTCGGATCGCGAAAATCCATCCGCAATCTAACGCTCGGATATTCAAGGGCTTTGCCGGTGTTGTAAGGGACGTTGACGGTATCGCGGAGAAATGGCTCATTGACGGGTTTCCCGGAATAATCGAGCAGCAGGAAGTGCAGTTGATGAATGTGGAAAGCGTGCAATTCATTCGATCGGTTCTCGATGATCCAATCTTCCACCGTTCCCTGCTTCGCGATGATGTTCGGCATTCCTGATTGGGGATCGAATGGTGCGGGCGTTTGCCCATCCACGGTGAGGTAAAAGGCGGTCGCGCTGTTGGGGTCGTTCGGATCGAGCAGCTTTTCAGAGAAGTACAGCCTCCGCGTTCGTTCGGGAGTCACATTTCCCAGCCACGCCAGCGATGGCGGAGGAAGCGGCTCAGGCGAGGCGCTGAGCCGAGAGCGCGGTTCGGGTGCATCCGCGGAAGCCGAAATGATAGCTATCGCCCGGTTGGGATCGTTTTCGCCACCCGGCCCCGTATCCACGCTTCGCGTCACGAGTAAACCAGTGGTTCCGAGAGGCGGGCCCTTCACGATGAATTCCACCCGCGCCCCAGGCGGCACTCCGAGGTGGGTTTGCCAGTCAACAAAATCTCCCAAGGCGCCGTTCTCGTTCAGAGGCACGCCATCCATGGCGACGAGCCCGAGCTGCTGGGGCGCGCGATTAAATAACACAGCCAAATTGAGATACGTGATGGCCGAGGCATTCAACACGCGCCACAATTGTCGTTCCTCCGGCTTCATCTTGATTGCCGCAGGCGGATAATCAGGATACGGAACAGGAACAAAATTGATCGAGAGGTCCTTCGCCGGCTTGCCAAAACCCGTCCCATTATTTGCGGCGTCTCCGTCATGATCGATCAGCATCTTGGGCACCACGGGCTCCGATTTGGAGGGGGGAGCATTCGGATTCAGTAAATCTTGATCGCGAATAATCAGCACGCGTTCCGGCAAACCCGCGACTTCCTTGTTCGCGCGCTCAATTCCCTCGATGATGAGCGCGCCTGACGCTCCACCCAGAACTTGGGCTTTACTGAATCCGTGGATATGCGGATGGTACCAATACAATCCAGGCGGCTCGTCCTCCGGAATGCGAAACCGGTACTCAAATGGCCGGTCGCCGGGACCGATCGATGTCTTCAGAACATCGTCCTGGTGGCAAACCGGGGGAACGGTCAAACCATGGAAATGAAGGTTGGTGGAGGTCGATGTCATGGAGCCACCCGCGCACGCGTCCTCATTTTTTCCGGCATCCATGTGCTCGCCATTCATGTGAGCATGAAGATGCTTTGCCGCGCCGGCTGTGGGATGAGAATCCGCTAAATCGTTTTTCAAACGCAGGATGAGAAGATCGCCCGGGTTCAATCTCAGATTGGGTGATTGGTTGCCTTGCCCATCGATGTAGCAGTAGCGAGTGGAGCCGTCCGGCTCGGCATGGTTTTGAATCGTCAGGTCGACTTTCAGCACGCCGTTGCGGCTGCGCAAATCCTCCGGTTCTGTGACGGCGCTTCCGATCGAGGGACGTTGGCAAGCGTTGCTCGCCAAATCCTGGGCGCTGAGTCCTCCATGCCATGGCGCAAAAATTACTCCTGCAAACGCGAACAAAATCCGCTTTTTCACTGTGGAGCCCGCTTCCAAGTCTCGCGTTCATGCGTCTTCTACATGCACACTAGGATTGGCCCCGCAGCATTTCTCAGGCAAATCAATCTCGCATGAATACAATTTTACGTTCCTGTTAATTTGGGGCCTGTCTTATCTCAAACCTGTAGCGCCCGCCTTCAGGCGGGCAAGTTCGAGCTAAGTGCGGGAACTAATTCTAACGAGGCATGCCATGCTCGGCTTCGAACGCTTCGAAAAATTCCCTGGCGGGCCGAAGCTTTCCTTTTCTCACATCCTCCAGACCCTGACGGATCCCCTCTTCCGCATCAACGCGCGCGGCAATGTCGAGCAGGCGCTGATAGGCTTCAGCATCCTGCACGACGGCCGCCGACTTCCACTTCAGGGTAAGGTCCACAGGCCGCTTGCTCTTTCGTAGTTTTTTCATGAAATCCAGAGAACGGCGCCGGAAAGTCGTGCATGTGCTCGTTCCTTGGTCGGCACCTTTCTAGGTTTCACTATAATTCCGTATAACCGCAAAGAGGAACAAATACTTCCCCAATACCGAGGACTCGACTCCTTCAGCTGTGCCCCGTGCGCGGCGACGGTGAACCCGCCGCTCGGTTCTTTATCGGCGCATAAACTGCGCGGCCTCCGTTGACCCTTCCAGGGCGGTTGTCGAAGAGGTGCCCCCGGCCACAGCCTGCTGCACCGCGTCGAAGTATCCAGTGCCGACAAAACGCTGGTGTTTCGCGGCGGCGTAGCCAGACTGTTCTTCGCTGGTAAACTCCTTTTCCTGCAACCGGCAATACGCCGACATGCCGCTTTCCTTGTAGCCGCAAGCGAGCTCGAACATGGACATGTTCAGCGCGTGAAAGCCTGCCAGCGTGACGAATTGGAACTTGTATCCCATCGCGCCCAGTTCGCGCTGAAAGCGGGCGATCGTGGAGTCGTCCAGATGCTTCTTCCAATTGAATGAGGGCGAGCAGTTGTACGCCAGCAGCTTCCCCGGATACCGGGCATGGATGCCTTCGGCGAACTCTCGCGCCTCGGCAAGATCGGGTTTCGCGGTCTCGCACCAGAGCATGTCCACGTAGGGGGCATACGCTATTCCACGCGCAATCGCGGCTTCGACCCCGCTGCGAACGCGATAGAACCCTTCCGGCGTCCGCTCGCTAGAAAGGATGAACTCTTGGTCGCGCGGATCGATGTCGCTGGTCAGCAAGCCGGCGCTGTCGGCATCGGTGCGGGCCATCAGCAAGGTAGGCACCCCCATCGTGTCCGCGGCAAGCCGCGCCGCAATCAGCTTTTGCACTGCTTCGATGGTCGGCACGAGCACCTTGCCGCCCAGGTGACCGCATTTCTTGGCCGAGGAGAGCTGGTCTTCAAAATGAACGCCCGCTGCTCCCGCCTCAATCATTGCCTTCATTAGTTCGAATGCATTCAGGTTTCCGCCGAAGCCTGCTTCGGCGTCCGCAAACATCGGGGCAAACCAGTGAACGCCATTCTTGCCTTCCGAGTGATGAACTTGATCGGCGCGCATCAGCGCTTGATTGATCCGGCGCACCAGATTCGGCACGCTGTTGGCCGGGTAGAGGCTCTGGTCGGGATACATCTGCCCCGAGTCATTGGCATCCGCCGCCGCTTGCCAGCCGCTGATGTAAATCGCCTGCAGGCCCGCGCTTACCTGCTGAACGGCCTGATTCCCGGTCACGGCGCCCAGTGCCGCCACGTAATCTTCAGTCTGCAACAAGCTCCACAGACGGTCCGCGCCCAATTTCGCCAGCGTGTGCTCGATCTGAATGGAGCCCCGCAAACGCACCACGTCTTCCGCGCTGTAAGGGCGAGTGATGCCTTCCCAGCGGGGATTCGAATGCCATTCCAGTTCGAGATTCGCGGCTTGCTCATTGTTGTTCATTGTTGCTCCTGTTCGAACGATTTGAGAATCAGAATGCCTCACGCTGACGCGGCTCTTGCCGCGCGGCTGGCCCTGGAAAATCTTGTTAGAGGGGATGGCCGGGAGAAGGTTTTTGCGATTCGATCCGCCCGCTGTTCCGCGTCACCGCGAGAAAGGCCAGCCGGGAATAATCACCGCACCCAAACGCTTCTTCCTAACGAGGAACCCGATCCACCCAAAAGACGCGACCCTGCGGTTGGCATCTACTCCATGAGTCACTGGGCGCAGTATGCGGCGAATGAGGTTATCAGTCAAACTGATTGTCATAATCATGGCGATAGACTTTTTTTATCAACTTGGGTTATCCTCTTGCTTTGCGGGCGGCCTCGCAACTCCGGGTTTACGGAATAGTACTAGGAGTCCCATGGAATTCAATCAGCTCGAAACCTTCCTGGCGGTCATCTCCTACGGCGGATTTCACCGCGCCGCCGGCGCCCTGCGCGTAAGCCAGCCGGCCGTCAGCGCGCGCATCAAGGCGCTCGAGGATTCTCTCGGCGTTCAGGTGTTTGAAAGGGTGCGATCCCGCCTGGAGTTGACGCCCGCAGGAAAGGCCCTGCGCCCCCACGCCGAGCAATTGCTTCGGGGCGTGGCGCTCGCGCGGCAAGCCGTCCACGAACTCCAGCCGGCCGCCGGTGGCGCGCTGCGCATCGCGGGCGCCTTTTCCATCAGCACCTACTTTTTGCCGGATGTAATGAAGGAGTTTCAGGCTGCGAATTCTGGAACGGTTGTCAGTCTCCGGTCGGGAAATTCCCAGGACGTGCTCAAAATGGTTTTGGACGGAGAGGCGGACATCGGTATCGTCCGATCGGTCAACCATCCCGAAGTCGAGACCCTGACGTTGCGAGACGATCCGCTGATTCTGGTCGGCCATCCCGCGCACCCGGCCGCGCGAAAGCGGCGAGTGAGGCTCGAAGAAGCGGAATCGTTTCCGCTGATTTTCTACGACCGGGGATCGAGCGACTGGACCCTAAGCCAGGGATTATTTCGCCGGGCAGGCCTGCTGCCAAACGTGGTCCTCGAAGTGGAGGGAATCGAAGCCGCCCGGCGCATGGTGGAACGCAAGCTGGGCCTGGCATTTCTTCCGCAAATCGCGGTCATGCATGATTTGCAACAAGGAATTCTGGTCGCCATCGAGATCACGAACGCGGAAGGCCTGCGGCGCAACATCGACGTGATCCATCCGCGCCATCGGCCCTTGACCAAGGACGCGCAGACGTTTCTCCTCGTGCTGAAGGCCGCGGCCGCCGCCGATACATCGTTTGCAAAAAAACGGCGCAAACGCCACGCAACTACAAGAAAGAAATGAATCCCCTGCGATCCCTCAGCCGCGTCCGGCGCGAGGGGCGACGGGAATCATCCTTCCCTTTTCGAGCGTGAAGGAACTTCCCCGCCACTCGATGCGGTTCATCCCGAAGCTGGCGAGCCAAACGAAAAACGAAAGCAGGTCGCGCACGGGCAGCAGCCAAAACCGCCGCCGCAAGACGGGATCGCGCAATCCCCAAACACCAACTGCCCAGGCCATCGCAAACCGTAATACAAAATAGGCGCCAAGGTAAGCCGCGCCAATGGCCGCTGAGGGCGCGACCCAAGCGGCAGCAATCGCCCAGGGAAGTCCGTGCGTGAACAGCATGCCGAAATGCCCTCCCGGGCGAATGTTGCGGATTCCGATGGCCCAGCGCAATTCGTGCCGAAAGTACGCGCCCAGCGTCTGCGAAGGAAATGCCATCCAGACGGGCTTGGGAAGCAGCTCTATTCGGTAGCCGCGAGCGGCGATGCGGCGGCCGAGTTCGTAATCGTCGGAGTGCAAATCGACCATGGCCTCGAAGCCGCCGATTTCGGCGAGTCGCTCTTTGGTCGTGGCCATCGTCGAGCCCATCATGAATTTCAGCCCTTCGAGTTCGCGCGCGACAAGCGCGGCGCCGCAAAACGCCGCCGAGGAACCCACGCAATCCATGGCGGCGACGAATTGCAGATTGTCCTGCCCGCGATAGAGCGCGGTCACTCCGCCGACGCCGGGATCGCGGAACATTGCCGCTATGCTTCGCAAATATCCCGGCTCGACTCGCACGTCGCTATCGGTGATGACCAGCAGGTCGTGCCGCGCCTCGCGCACCAGGCGGCAAAGATTGGAAACCTTGGTGTTCGGGCCGAGCCGCTCCGCGACTACAATCAGGCGAATGGATCGCCCGGGAAAATCCGCGATCAGTTTTTGCACGATCGGGACAACGGGATCTTCAGCATCGTTCACGGCAAACAGAATTTCAAATTCCGGATAGTCCTGGCGGCAAAAGCTCGCAAAATTTTCGTAGGCGCCGGGATCGAGGCCACGGACTGGCTTCAATACGCTGATCGGAGGAGCCTCATCTTCTGTGGGCGGCGTTTGACCTGTTCCGCGATGCGCCACGCGAAAGAATCGCCACGCGGAGTAAATTCCAACGAGGTAGTAAAACAGCGGGCCGAGCGCCAGAGCCAGAATCGCCCACCTGATGATTGTGAACGCGGAAGGGTAATGCAGGGTCGCGGGCAAATCGTCCGCCCACGCCATGCCCACGCCGAGGCAGATCAAAGCAATTCCCGCCCAGCGCGTCCCATTCAGCTGCTCGCCCAAAAATAATTTCGCGCCGAATGCTCCGGCCACGTATGCGAGCGATGTGGCGGGAACCACAAAGCTCACGGGAAACCACGACAGCATCGCCAGAAACGAAAAGAACGACGCCGCCATCAACACCACGGCGAGCCAGAGCCAGCCGACTCGCAGTGAGCGCAGAACGAACGACAGAATCGCGCGCGGATGGAAATCATGGACTTCACCCAGCAGCTTCATGGCGTGCGTCAGGCAAATTTCTCCGCCCGTGCCGGTCACTACCACGAAGAGGAGGATGGACGCCGTGCGCATGTCAGGTCGTCCTTCCCGGAACGTTTCCCTGCGGAGTCGTGCGATGCGGCGTGCGGTTAATCAGCACGACGCCGAGAACGATCAGAACGATTCCCATCCAGCGGGCCGTGGAAACCTGTTCGTGCAAAAACAGGTACGCGAGCAGCGGGACCAACGCGTAAGCAATCGCGGAAAACGGCATCACGAAGCTATAATCGGCCCACGAAAGCACGAGCATGTGGCACACCATGAAACCGAGCATCAACGCGATCCCCGCCCAAATCGTTCCGCTCGTCAGCACGCGCGCCGCTCCCGCCGCCAGGGACGCAAAATGCGAAATGTCCAGGTCCCCCGCGTCCTTCATCCCTTTGCTCAGAAGCGTGTTCCCGACCGAGCCGAGCAGCACGAGCAGGAAAAGCAGCACGTAGGTTTTAGTCTGATGAGTTTTTGGAGCAGTCATCGCAGGAGGAAGACCAAGTAGCACAGACTTCAGTCTGTGGGGTTTTGCTTAAGCACGATCGACCGAGCCACGAACCCCTACAGGCTGAAGCCTGTGCCACTGAAATTCAGTTCAGTTCCCGGCGCTCGAAGCGGCCGCCGCGGAGGACTGCGCCATTTCGCGCGCCGTCTCCTTGCGCTCGTGCAGGAACTTGAAGAATTCGACGCCTTCGCGAGCCCGCCGCTTCATCACTTCCGGATCGCGCAGCATTCCGCCGAACAGCGAGAACATCTTCCGTGGCCGGAAATAAAATTTCCTGTACAGCTCTTCCACGGAACTGAAAATCACGGTCGAACTCAGCTTCGGATAATTCATGGCCGCCGTCTGAATTCCATGCGCATCCACGAGTTCTCCGGTTTGAATCTGGAGCCAGCCCTGCTCCTGCGCCTGCCGGTACAATTCCGTGCCCGGGTAGGGCGCGGCAAGCGACACCTGAATTGTTTCGGGATCGATGTCGCAGGCAAATTTGATGGTCTGCTGGATCGTTTCCGTGGTCTCGCCCGGAAGGCCCAGAATGAATGTCCCGTGAATCTTGATTCCGAGATCGCGCGCGTTGCGTGAAAATTCGCGCGCGATGTCGATGCGCACGCCCTTCTTGATGTTGATCAGAATTTGATCGTTCCCGGATTCGTAACCCACCAAAAGCAGCCGCAGTCCGTTGTCCTTCATGATTTCGAGCGTCTTGCGCGGGACGTTGGCTTTGGCGTTGCACGACCAGTTCAGCCCCAGCTTGCCCAGGCGGCGCGCAATTTCCTCCGCGCGCGGCAAGTCGTCCGTGAACGTGTCATCGTCAAAAAAGAATTCGCGCACCTGCGGAAAATATTTCTTCGCCAGCGCCATTTCGGCGGCGACATTTTCCGGACTGCGCACGCGATAGCGGTGCCCGCCCAGCGTCTGCGGCCACAGGCAGAACGTGCACTTCGACCGGCAGCCCCGCCCCGTATACAGCGAGACGTACGGATGCTGCAGGTAGCCGATAAAATAGTTCTCAATCGTCAGATCGCGCTTGTAAACGTCCACGACATAGGGGAGATCATCCATGTTCTCGATCGTGGGGCGCGGCGGCGTGAGCGTGACGCGCCCGTTGTCGCGATACGCAATCCCGCCAACATCCTTGAGCGGCTTCCGCGCCGCAACTTCCGCGCAAATATAATCAAATTCGCCGAGCGAAACCCAATCCACAGCCGGAGCCGCGTTCATGGATTGCAGCGGCAGAACGCCCACGTGCGCGCCCACCATTCCAATCATGATTTTCGGATTCACTTCCTTGAGGTGCGCGGCAAATTTCGCGTCGTTGGGAAACGACGGCGTGCTCGTATGCAGAACGGCCAGTTCGTAATCCTTCGCCAGCGGCGCTACTTGATCCACAGTTAGCCCATCGGGCGGCGCGTCAATCAAGCGGCTGCCCGGGACCATGGCCGCGGGCTGCGCCAGCCACGTCGGATACCAAAACGATTTGATCTCGCGACGCGCCTGGTAACGCGCGCCGGCTCCGCCGTCAAAGCCTTCATAGCTCGGCGGATTCAGAAACAACGTTTTCATCACTTCGGGCATTCTTTTCTTCCCCTGATCCGGGACTTCCCCCACGTTCGCAATCCTTCTGAACCTAACATCTTACCTGAAACCCGGCCGGCGCCGGAACAAAACTCGGAGGACGGTGTTATCGCAATCATAAGAGTCCCAGAGACGCTTTTAGGAGGTCCGATCTTCTTGCCCTGATGACATAAGGGGAGGTCGGAGGATCAGCATTAGATGAATGGGGCTCTCGTTCGAATTGGTAATCCATGTCAAAAAGAGAAGTCCTTGACATGCAGCTTATAAGCTGCTATTTATGTCATATATGCAGCATATACACTGCTATTCAGATCAACAAAGCACTCTGGAGGCTACATGAAGTCTGAATTTCGCGACTTGAGATTGAAACAACTGGCCGCTACTCTTGAGAAGTTTCCTACCGCGAAACAGACGCCTCGCCCGGTGCGAGGTTGGCTTCGGGCTGTTCGAGAAGCACTAGGTGTATCCCAACAGGAAGTGGCCATCGCCGCGAAAGTAAGACGTCAAAGTATCATAGGTTTCGAGAAAGCCGAGGCCGGCGATCGAATCACCCTCCGCAATCTTCGACGCGTAGCTGACGCGATGGGTTGCGAGTTGGTCTATGCGATCGTGCCGAAGTCCGGATCGATCCAGGAACTTGCAGAACAGCGGGTGCGGAGTGAGGCGACCAAACGTGTCCTGTCTGTTGAACACACGATGGCACTGGAGGACCAAGCGTCGGGTGGCGTGAAAGAGCTGATCGACAAGGAAACCAAACGAATGAACAAAAGGTCATGAACGATCGAATCGCGAATTTGAATCAAGCACCTGGAAACACTCCGCTCACCCCCGACGAAATGACTGGATTACGACCAAGCCTCACGACGAAAGGTGAGCTGGATCAGTTTGAACGCTCCAATATTCTTGAAGCGAACCGATGGGCGTTCAATCCGCGTGTCCTCAAACGGGAAGACCCGTTCATCGAGCCCTACCTTCGCCAACTCCATAGGAGGATGTTCGATCAGACCTGGAAATGGGCAGGAAGGTATCGGACGACGAACAAGAATTTGGGCGTTCCGTTCCACCAAATAATGAATGGGATCGCGGCCGCTCTGGGAGACATCCACTACTGGCTGGAGAATGGGACTTTTGACATCGAAGAAATCGCAATTCGTTATCATCATCGACTGGTATGGATTCATCCATTCCCTAATGGAAACGGAAGGCACGCTCGACTGCTAGCCGATGTCATCGCTGAGAAGAACGGTCGCGAGCGGTTCACATGGGGATTAAAAGAACTAAAAGAGACAGGGCCGGCTCGCGCAGAATATATCCGCTGTTTGAAAGCAGCCGACGCGAACAACGACGACGTTCGGGATTTGTTAAATTTCGCGCGCAGTTAGAATCGACGTGAACATTGCGATCAAGGTTGCGGTCGCGATCGGGCTCGGATACGGTATGCGAAAGGGCG
This sequence comes from uncultured Acidobacteriota bacterium, assembly GCA_963832265.1. Classification (GTDB taxonomy): domain Bacteria; phylum Acidobacteriota; class Terriglobia; order Acidiferrales; family UBA7541; genus Palsa-360. The sequence goes on along the minus strand of CAWHTN010000007.1, from coordinate 522,578 downwards.
CAATCCTTATGCTACTGCAGCACCTGGGCCAATTGGCCAGTCGTGCGGAGCAGTTCCAGCTGCGCCTGTTGCCGCGAATAGTTGGCGTCTAAAAAGGCCAGCCACTTGTCATTTTCCTCGATGTGCGCTGCCTCCAGGTCTTTCAAGCTGCCGCGCCCGCCGTCAAACTGCGCCTGCAAAACGCGCACATTCTCCTGCGCCAGTTGCAACTCCAGCCGCGCCACTTCCCCGCCGAGTTCCGCCTCCCGCACCAGCCGGGCCTTGCGGCGAACATCTCGAGAGACCTCGCTGCGCTTCGTTTGCAGCGCCAGAGTGGCGGCGTTGAAATCCGCCTGCGCAAACGCGACGGCGGAAGAAGTGCGTGAAGCAAAAATCGGGATTTGCACCTGGACGCCAAAGATGACGTTGTTGCGTTGAAACTTGTCAAAAAATTCCGTGTAGTTGTTGATCTTGCTCAGCACATTGTACTGGCCCGTCAGGGCGAACGACGGCCAGCGCCCGCCTTGTTCACCTTTGAGTTTAAATTCGCGCGCGCGCAACTCGGTTTGCGCCTGTTTCAGCTCCACGTTGTTGGCCATGGCTTCCGTAACAACGTCCTTTGAGGCTTCCACGGCCACTCCCGGGATTTCCTCGGTGGACACCTCGATCGTTTCGTCCGACGGCATGCCCATCATGTCGCGAAGCTCGCCCGACAGGGAATCGTCTCTGTCCTCCATCTGCGCGATTCGCTGCTCGATTCGCGCCGTTGTCAGTTGCGCCCGAATCACCTCAATGGGAAGCTCGCGCCCGGTATCCGCGCGCTCCCGCGTCGCCTCCAGAATCCGCCCCGCGCTGGTCCGTTCGCCGTGCATCAGCTCCAGAGCGTGCCGCACTTTCGCCAGCTCCAGATAATCCAGCGCCGCGCGCGACATCACCGTGTCCCGCACGTCGTCCATCGAAAGCCGCTGCTCCTCGGCTCTCTGTTCGGCGGCGCGCTGTTCCCCTTTCAGCGGCGGATTGAAAATTTGCTGCGTATAGGAAAGCGTGAAAATAGCGGGCGCGCCTCCTCCCTCCAGAAGCGGGAAGCCGCTGGTATAGGCCACGCCCGTCCCGGTATAAATGTTGGGAAGAAATACGGACCGTGCCACGCCAATCTGGCGCTGCATCACGCCATACTGCAGCCGCGCCAGGGCCAGGTCGCGGCTGTTTGCCACGGCCAGGTTCACGGCTTCCTTCAACGTCAGCTTGCGCGTAAGTTCCGAGTCTTGTGCGCGGCTCGTTCCTGCACCTGCCAAGATGAAAGTTGCCAACCCCACTGCGCAAACCACCATCGCCCAAAATCGCTGAACATTTCCCCCGTATTTTCGCCTGCCCATGTCCTTGCACCTGCTTTCCATCGGCTTCACGCACATATTCTTCGATGCCCATGTGAAGCCAACGTTGTTTGCCAATTTCCGCATGGAACGCATCACGCCGCGCCTACTCATACCGCAGCGATTCCGTCGGCTGCAATTGCGCCGCGCGCTCCGCGGGCAGATAACCGAAGAACACGCCCACGGAACAGGACACCAGAAAAGCCAGGACCACGGATTCCCACGGCACCGGCACGCGAAGATTTCCAGGCAGCAACGGCTGAACCAGGACCGGAATCGCAACCGCGATCAGGATTCCCAGCACCGACCCGAATCCGCTGATCATGAATGCCTCCAGCAAAAACTGATACAAAATTTCCTGATGCCTGGCCCCGATCGCCTTCCGGATTCCGATCTCCCGCGTCCGTTCCTGAACGGTCACCAGCATGATGTTCATGATTCCAATGCCGCTGACCAGGAGCGCGATGAATCCGATGAGCACCAGAACGATGGTGAGGGCCAGCGCGATTCTGCGCGCCGCTTCCAGGATGGAGCTGAGATTCTGCACCGAATAGCGCGCGCGCGTCGGATGGCGGCTGCTCAACAAGGCTTCCAGTTGCCGGGTCACGGGGATCACGCCCTCGGGTGTGCTGGCCTGCACGTACAGCATCTCGAGCGAGGAATCCCCCAGGTAATATTTCATCAAGGGAAACGGAACGAGGACCGAGAAATCCTGAATTTCGGAAAGTCCGAACGTTTCCACGCGCTCCCGAAAAACTCCGATGACCGTAAAACTGAGTTCGCCCACGCGCAAACTTTGTCCGATCGGATCCGTATACGGAAACGCAAATTTTGCGAGCTGCGTCGTGATCAGACAAACCCGGCTTCGCTGGGAAATATCATATGCATCCAGAAACCGTCCTTGCAAAATCAGCAAATTGCGAATCTGCTGGAACCCTTCCGTCACGCCCACCAGATTCACGTTTCGCTCAACCGATCCGACATTCACTGTGGCCGGATCGCCGCGCGTTCCCGCCACGGTCACCACTCCCGGAATGCCCGCTTTCGCGGCGTTCATGTCCTCAATCGATAATTCGTCCTGCAACATGATCGGCCGGTTCGGATCGATATCGAGCCGCGCATAGACCAGGTTGGAACCGACGCCTTCAATTTGCTGAATGACGTAGCGCCGCCCGCTGAGCGCCACCGTCACGACCAGAACGATGCAGGCGCTGCCGATGATCACGCCCAGCGTCGTTAGAAACGCGCGGACTTTATTCGCCCAAAGAGCGTCCAGCGCGACCATCCAGGTCTCGTTGCGTAGCATCATGGAGATTCCCGCGGACTAGAACAAACCTCGTTGAAAAACCTTGCGCACGCCGGTCCGGCCTTCCTCTGTTTCCTCTGCTTCCTCCACTTCCTTTATTTCCTTTGCAGCTTCTTCAGTTCCTCGTCTACTCCCTTGTTGTGCGGGTCGAGAGAAAGCGACAGCTTGTACTGTTCCGCCGCTTCGGAAAGTCGTCCCAGGGATTCGTACAGTTTACCCAGCCATTCGAGCGCGGCCGCATGCGGCGGGAGATCGGAATTTTCGGGGACTGTCGCCACATAGGATTTCAGCAGCATTTCGGCTTCGCTGGGGCGTTTCCCTTCCATTACCAGCAGAACCCCTTTATAAAACTTCAAACGGCGGTCGTCGGGATCGATGTGCTCGGCCTTGTCGACGGCCTCTGCCATTTTTTCGGCATTGGCCCGTTCGCGGTAGTAATCGCTTACCTCAAAATAAACACCCGCCCGGTCGGAGTTCGATTCCAAGATTTTGCCGAACACCGCATCCGCCTCGGGCATCCGCTTTTTCGTCGCGAAGAATTCTCCGCGGGCAAGCTGTCCCTGAATGGGATCGATTTTCTCGAGCGCATCGATATGTTTCAGCGCTTTATCGTCGCCGCCCCCAACCACGGGGGGAGCGTTCATTTCGTATCGGATCAGATCGCGCCGCGCCTCGAAATTCGATGGATCCAGCTCGACCGCAATTTCAAATTCCCGATGCGTTTTTCGCGCCCAACTCATCGCGCTCAGGAACATGCTCTCCTCGGCCTTCCGGCCGTAAGACTTGGCGAGCCAGTCGCGATATTCGGAATCTTTGGGAGAAAGTTGGACGGCGCGCTCAAAGCCCGCCACGGCGCGCGGGAAATCCCCAAGTTGATAATAACTTTGCCCCAAAAGGAAATGCAGAGACGCATCGTTGGGAGATTTGGCGATCGCGGTGTTCAACGCGTCGACGGCGCGATTGTAGCGTCCCGCGTTGTAGTCGTGCTGCGCATCGGCCAGAGAAGACTGCCCCGCAAGGATGGACGACCCGCTCAGTCCACAGGCTAGCATCACTGCCGTGGCTGCAAATAAGGAACGCCGGTTCATTCCGGGCGCACCGGGATGATGCGCAAATTTTCTTTGAGGGACGCTTCACCAGGCAGCGCCACCACGTCACCCTCGCTCAGGCCGGAAAGAACTTCGATCTTGGTCGGATCCGCGATGCCCACTTTGATAAAGCGGCGGTGAAGGCGGTTATCCTCCACTCGAAACACATATCGTCTGTCACCCTCGATATACACGGCCCCGCGCGGAACCACGATAGCCGCCGGCCGCTCGCTGATATGAATTCGCACGTCGACGGTTGTGTTGGGAAGCAGGTCCAGCCGGTCATTCGTTACCGAGCAGAGCAATTCTCCGACGCTGCGCGTGCCCCGCGTGACCACTTGCTTTGGCAACACTTCCGTGCGGCCATTCCAGACACGGTCGGGATGCGCGTCCCAGTGAATCTCGACGGACTGGTTGACGTCAATCTGCCCGAGCTCAGGCTCATCGATGAACGCCCTAATTCGCACCTTGTGCAAGTCCGCAAGCTCGCCCAGAAGGTCGCCAGCCTTCACGAAATCGCCCTGGCGAATCGGCAGCGAATACAGCGTTCCGTCGAAGGGAGCAGTCCCGTGAGCCGACTCCAGCCGTTCCTCGAGATCGCGGACGGTCACGCGCGCGTGTTCCAGGAGTAAAGCAACGCGCCCCTCATCGAGTTTTGCTTGCTGGTCCAGCGTTTGTTTCATCTTTTCGAAAGATTGAACGTCGGCTTCCGCCTGTGTCAGTTGCAGCCGGTTTTGCTGCAATTCCTCGGAGCGTGGCTGCTTTCTCGGCCACGAGTTTCGTCAACATTTCGTTGTCGCGGTGCAATTGATCGCGGCTCGCTTGCGCCTTCTGCAAATCGGCGGCGGCTTTGGCAAGCTGGCTCGCGTGCCCGCCCGCCTTCGCCACGCTGAGCGCTTCTTCCTGGGTCGCAAGATCGGCGCGAGCCTGCGCGAGGTCCGCTTGAACCTCGGTATCATCCAGGGCAAAGAGCTTCTGGCCCCGCTTCACCTGCTGCCCCTCGACCGCATAGACGCGTTCCACAAATGTTGGATAACCCGCGCGAAACGAACGCGGCATCACCGGTTCAACCTTTCCATTGGTGGACACCACCGAACTCAAATTCTCGCGCGCCACGTCCGCAACCGCCACGCGCGCCGTGGATCCTCTCCCGCTGAGGAATACCAGGAGGGCGGTCAGCACCAGCGCGCCGCCCACAAGTATCCACAGTCTTCGGCCGAGCGCCGATGTCATTCCGTCCTCATTCTGCCAGCCTTAACTGGCGGGATTAAAACTAGGCATTCTAACAAAGTTTCAGGCGGCAGACGAATATCCGACGGCGGCTTGCATGACTCCGAATGCGTCCGTTGAGATGCGGCCTCCCTTCGTCCGGGATGCCGCAGGCCCGAAGCACACGCACAGCATAGGTGTTGCGATGCCCGCCGGTATGCTAAAATTTGCTTATGACAACCGAACCCGCGCAACCCCAAACCCATGCCCCGAAACACGAATCCCCGGCGCCTGGGCAACCAGTGCTTCATCGTGTTTGCATCCAGTGTAACAACATGTTCCGCGTTACGCCTGAGAATTTTGACGCCAAGCAGTGCCCCAATTGCCATAAAGGCTAGCACCTTCCGGCTGTATCCGATGTGACACTCCATCCCCCTGCATATGGGTCCGGCGATCGGATACAATCTGCGCCGCGCCCTCGCGAAGTGATATGGAATGATTGAAGCCCGTCATCTGGTAAAACGGTTCCGGGACAAGAAACGCGGCACCGTCTGCGCCGTCAACGGCGTGAGTTTTTCCTGCCGGCCGGGAGAAATTTACGGGCTGCTCGGAGCCAACGGCGCCGGAAAAACCACCACCCTGCGCATGCTCGCCACGATCCTCGCGCCCTCGGAAGGCACCGCCATCGTCGCGGGATACGACGTCGCAAAAGATCCGCAAATGGTCCGCTCGCGCGTGGGATTTCTCTCCACGGCCACCGCTCTTTACGGGCGGCTTTCCGCGCAAGAGATGGTTGAATATTTCGGCCGCCTGCACGGTCTCGATGAACCCACTTTGCGCCGCCGCATCGATGAAATTTTCGCGCGCCTCGAAATGAACGATTTCCGCGACCGCCGTTGCGACAAGCTTTCCACCGGAATGAAACAGAAAGTTTCCATCGCGCGCACTCTGGTGCACGATCCTTCGGTGATGATTTTCGATGAGCCGACGGTGGGCCTGGATGTCATGGCCGCCCGCACGATCGCCGGGTTCATCCGGGAATGCCGCGACAACGGCAAGACGGTCGTCCTCTCCACCCACGTCATGAGCGAAGTGGAAAAGCTCTGCGACCACATCGGAATCATTCATGACGGCACGCTGCTCGCCGAAGGAACTCTTCCCGAACTGCGCGCGCGATTTGGCATCCACGACCTCGAGGACTTATTCGTGAAAGTTGTCGAGTCATGAGCCTCCGCAACATCGGCATCGTCTATCGCAAGGAACTCATCGATTCCCTGCGCGATCGCAGGACGGTGATCTCGATGATCGTTGTTCCTCTGCTCGTCATGCCCCTGCTTACGATTGGAATGGGCATCCTCTCCTTGACTCTGGTAGGACAGGCCATGAAAGAAATACCCAAAGTCATGATCCTGGGCGGCGAAGATTCTCCGCGCGTAAGAGCGGAGCTCCAGCAGCTGAAAGATGTGCGCATTGTTCCCGCGAAGCCGGACTTCGCCGACGAAATTTCCGACAAACAAATTCGCGCTGCAGTGGAAATTCCGCAGGGCTTTGAGGCGAAGCTGGCCGCCGGCGAATCGTCAACCGTGAAAATCTTCATGTACGAAGGTGAGCTGAAGTCCGGTTTCGGCGCCGACCGCCTCCAGCGCTTCTTCCGCGAATTGCGCGACCGGACCATTCGCGAGCACCTCGAGGCGCGGCAGCTTCCCGCAAGCCTGGTGCGCCCGTTCGACATCGAGGAAAAAAATGTCGCTCCGCCCGAAAAAGTAGGCGGCGCGATCCTGGGAGGCCTCGTTCCCTACTTCGTCATTCTATTGTGTCTGACCGGGGCGATGTACCCGGCCATGGATCTGACCGCGGGCGAAAAGGAGCGCGGCACCATCGAAACGATTCTGTGCAGCCCGGTCTCCCGCACGCATCTCGTCCTGGGAAAATTCCTCATGGTGCTCACGGCTTCCATCGCGACGGCGATTCTGGCGATCACGTCCATGGCGGTTTCCTTTGGCGCGGGCAAGAAGATGCTTATCGGCATCACGCACGGAGCGGCGGACGCGGCCTTGCAAGTCACCATCACCGGGAAAGCCATGGTTTCCATCTTCTTCGTCGTGCTCCCGCTGGCCGTCTTTTTTTCCGCGGCCCTGCTGGCCCTTTCTCTTTTTGCCAAGAGCTTCAAGGAAGCGCAAAGCTATATTTCCCCGTTGATGATTGTGGTGGTCTTGCCGGCGGTGGCCGCGCTTTTGCCCGGCGTGGAGCTGAGCCCGGCGCTGGCGCTCGTCCCCGTCCTGAACACCAGCCTGGTCAGCAAGGAAATCATCACCGGCACCTTTCACTGGGACTTGATCGCGCTGATCTTCCTGTCCTCGAGCGTCTATGCGGGAGTGGCCATCGCCATCGCGGTGAAATTATTTCAACGGGAAGACGTGCTGTTCAGAACCTAGAAGAAGGTAGTGGGTGGCGGGTCGCAGGTGGGGCGTGGTAGGTGGTGGGTGATTGGAAGCAGAAATCGTCTGGTTCGTAAATTTCCTTTTCACCTGCAACCTACCCCCTTTTCTCACGCGGGCCGCGCATGCTCGTGATGCTCGTCCCAGGCATTGGAAAGCCGGCGAACGGTTTCGCGCAATCGCACAGCCAGCCCCGCGATGGTTTCCAGCCGTTCGACAGCGGCGGGCGGCAGCCCGTCGCGCCGCGCGAGCAGCAGTTCGGTATTTCCGAGAATTCCGGTCAGCGGATTGTTCACTTCGTGGCGCAGGATTTCACCGAAATCGCCCGATAATTCGTCTTTGGGAAATTGGATCATTCCCGCGGCCCGCTCGGCCATCCGCACGCGGCGGTCCAGCATGCCCGCGACGATCGGCACAAAATTCCCCGTGCGCGCCACAAAATCCAATGCGCCCGATGTAATCAGGAAAGCCATGCCCGCCTGTTTCTCCGCCACCGCCGCAACGACGACGGGCGCGATTTCGGTTAGCAAGGCAACCGCGGATTCCACGGTTTCTCCCCCGCGGATGATTTCAATCGCGGATTCGTCCAGAAACACGGCCGCGGGAGCGCTTTGGCCAATCCTCCTCCGTGCCTGCTCCACCGTTCCGACAACCAGGGTCCGGTATCGCCCTCCGAATGCGGCCAGTTCCTCGAAGCATCGCTGTGCCAGGACAGGATCGCCGCTGATGATGAAAATGGTCCGGCTCGTCGAATTCATGGTTCCCTCTTCATTGTTCCCTGCCGGCGGCGCGCGGCCGTTCCGCTCCTGAGGCTATTTCTTCGCTCGCCGGGACGCCGGCAAGGGCTTGGCGAACAGCCTCTTTCAACTCTTCCACCAGGAACGGCTTGGCCAGGTACGGCAAGCCGCTAGATTTCAGAAATTCCAGCGTGCGCGGGCCCATGGTGTCTCCCGTGACAAACAGCACGCGGTGTTGCATCGGGTTTTCCCGTCGCACCAGCGCGCGATAAAGCCCCGGCCCGTCCACGTACGGCATTTTCAAATCGCAGATCACCAGGGAATAGCTCTTCTCTTCCAGCCTGCCGAGCGCCACGCGGCTGTCCAGCAGTGTGTCGACGTGGTGGCCCTCCTCGACCAGCACGTCCGCGATCAGTTCCGCGACGGTCGGCTCGTCCTCCACAATCAAAATGTGCTCCCTCGCCGTAACACGTTCCAAAATCTGGAGAGGCGCCACGGCTGCCACCCGAGGCTGGCTGACTGGCTCTCCGCCCGCAAAATCAAAACCGGAAACGGACAGAGCGGGGAGTTCGACGGTCAGAGTGGCGCCGCGGCCCGGCAGGCTATCCACGCTCACTTCCCCGCCATGCTCCTGCACAATCCCGTAGACGATCGAAAGCCCCAGGCCCGTCCCGATCCCCGGCGGCTTGGTCGTGAAGAAAGGATCGAAAATACGAGGCGCGATTTCGGGCGGAAATTCCCGGGCCATCGTCGGACACTTCCATCGCCAGGCGGTCCCCGGCCAGGCGCCGCGTGCGAATGAGGATTCGACCGTTGCGGAGTTCCTCCCCGCGCGACATCACGATGGCCTGCTCGGCGTTCACGATCAGATTCAGCACCACTTGCTGGAGCTGCGCCGCGTCCGCCAGTGTTTGCGGCAGGCCGGGATCCAACACCAGCTCCACGTCGATATTTTCGAGTTTCAGTTCGTAGGAGCGCAGGGAAAGCGTGCGCTCGATCACTTCGTTCAGATGCACGGCGCGCCGCTCGGACTTGGCCTCTCGCGAGAAAAGCAGCAGGTTCTTTACGATCCGCGCGGCGCGCTCGGCTTCCTGTGAAATACGCAGCGCGTCTGCCGCGCGGTCCGTGGCGGAACGCCGGGTCAGAAGAAGCTGCGCGTACCCTTGGATGCTCGTCAGTGGATTGTTGAGTTCGTGGGCGATCCCGGAGACGAGCTGGCCGAGCGCGGCCATTTTTTCGGTCTGAAGAAGCTTGGACTGGATCAGCCGCTGGCCGGTGATGTCGCGGTAAACTTCGAGCCACCCGAGCCGCGTGCCGTCTCGCCTGTAGAGAGGCCGCGCGAAACGTTCCACGATTTTTCGCGACGGGTGCACGAGCTCGAATTCATCCCAGCTGGCCACGTCACCCTGGCGCACATGCTCGCGCCATCGCGCCGCGGTTTCCGCCGGGCGGAGGAAATGGTAAGCCAGGCTGCCGATCAGCGCGTCAATCGTGCCGAATTCCAAAAGGCGGCTGCGATTCAAATCCAAAGATGGCTGCCAGCCGGTCGCTCGCCATGAGAATTTTGCCGCCGGCATCGAGCAGCAGCACGCCGGATTCGATGGAGTCCAGGAGGCCGGCCATCTCCGCCTCCAGGCGCTCTTCCGCTTCGCGCAGCGTCTCCTGCGCTTCTTGATCCTCAACTTGAATGAGCCACCTCGGGCCATCTCCTCCCATTCCAGCGATCGCGCCCCGCAGGCGCATCCGAACGACGCCGCCACGATCGAGCGCCGCCTCGAGCGCAGCCGGGGGAGCCTCATTCTTCTGCAAGGGCGCGGCGGCAGGCGCATGGAATCGGCTTCGCCACTCGGTGACGGCATCGCGCGCCACGGGAGAAAACAGTTCCTCAAGGAGCGTTCCATCCATCCGGCCCCACGGCGCGAACAAAAGCGGGGCGGCGGCCCGGCTGGCTTCCAGAATTTTCCCCTCTCCGTCGAGAACGATCAGGCATTCACGGCTGTCCTCAACGATCTTTCGGAAGTTTTCGTTGGACGCCGTCCGCTCTTCTCGCGCGGCCTCGCGATCCAGCGCCGTGGCAGCAAGCAACGCATAGGATTCCAACCTGGAAAAATCCTCCGCGGAATCCTCCGATCGTAAGAGTCCGGCCATCAAAACGCCGCGCGTCACGCTCCGCACTTCAATGGGAATGGCCACGACGCGGTCCAGAACCATAAGGGGAGAATCCGTCGAAGCGCCGGAAGGATTCGCGAGCGCTTCTCCCGTGATTTCGGATTCCCGACCTTCTTTGAGAACATTGCTCCAGAGTTGCGCGAGATTTTCCTGATGCAGGAGGGCAAGCCAACCGGCGGCGCCGTCCCATCCCTCCCCCGCCATGGGAGGTGTGCTTCCCTGCCCCAGGGCGATGAATTCCGCCTGCCCGTACTGCCGGGCCGCGCGAGCAATCCGTGGAAGAATCGAGTCAGCGGAAACGCCGCACAAGATCGCCCGGGAGAGCCGCAATTGGGCGCGCCGTTCTTCGGCGGCCAGTTCGCTGCGGAGGGAGCTGCGGTGGTGCTGAACGGCCAAGGTAATTTCATCCGCCCGGGCGCGCAGAGCGTCCAGGTCCAATTGTCCCGGCGGCCGCGCGTAACCCACCATCGCCAGCCCAAATGTCCGGCCGCGCTCGCGGAGCGGAATCCAGACCGCGCTGTGCATTCCGATGAGCGGGCCCAGGCGGGAAGCAGTCTCGCCCGGCGACGAATTCCACGTGCAGCGGATCGGGATTTTCCAGCGCCGCCCGCAAAAAAGGCGTCGAAACATCCAGCCGCTTCCATTGCTCCGGGATTGGGCCCGGCGCCGCCTCCGCCACGCACCCGCTGCCAGCCTCCCCCCTCCGATTCCCCGAGAGCCATAGCCCGGCGCGATCCGCCCCCGCCGCCGCCAACAGCGCATGGGCGCACAGATGCAGCAACTGGCTGAGCGGTTCCCCCCTCGCGGCGGCAAGAACCGGCGCACTTGCCCGATCCTCCACACCGCGACCGCCCCGCCATCTTCGCATCCACCCAACCGCGGACATTCCCCCCTCCTACAGCCGAGCCCACAGAATCAAATAGCTGAACAGCAGCGCCATCCCGATGGTGACCACATTGGTCACCGCCTCACTGACCAAGCGATAGTGCAAGAACATGGTTCGATGAATCATGGCACCCTCCTGTGATCTACCTGTCTTGCACCACAGTGGCCAATATCCGCAGCCAGATAACATTTTCAGAATCAATGAGATAGCAATGATGCGGAATTCATGGAGTGGCCCCGCATTCCCATCCCGATACTCACCGCAAGCCTGATTCCCGGATAGGAAATCGGCGCCTGTAGCACGCGGGAGCCTGGTGCGCGCGCACCGCAACCAAAATTCCCGCTCTAGTCCGCAGCAGCGCACGGCAACCAGGCGCTCGCAATCCAGATCATTACTCTTATATTTAGTTATTTAACAGTTAATTATGTTCAGACGCGCGGTTCTTGAAAAAGATATGGAATGGCCGGGAGCCCCGTCCGGAGTGGGTCAGAGGTCTTACGGTGTTGGGTGCCCCACCCTTCGTCCGCCGCGGCGGAAAGGGTGGGGTCTTAACTCGAGTGTTCGGCCATGCCTGGCGATCGTATAAACACCAGTAAGAAAACTCACGCGTGCGCGCGTCCCGATTCGTATTGCTTGAGTTTTCTGTACAGCGTCGTTTTTCCGATGCCCAGGAGGCGCGCGGCGGCCAGCTTGTCCCCGGACGTTTCCTGGAGCGCGCGGAAGATGGCGCGCCGCTCCAGGATTTCCAGCGGCACGAGTTCGTCCACGTCCGAAAGTTTTTCCGACGAAGTGTACTGAAGATTCGACGGCAAATCGGTCACGTGCAGAATCGGCCCGGAACCGAGCGCCACGGCGCGCTCGATGGCGTTCTCGAGCTCGCGGATGTTGCCCGGCCAGTCGTAGGCCATGATCCGGCGCATGGCGTCTTCGGAAATGGTGTGGATCGGACGCGCGGCATCGGAAAATTTCTCCAGGAACGTGTTGGCGAGCAGCGGAATGTCCGTCTTGCGCTCGCGAAGCGGCGGCAGCTTGATCTGCACCACGTTCAGCCGGAAATACAGGTCCTGGCGGAATCCTCCGGTGCGGATGGCCGATTCCAGATCCCGGTTGGTCGCGGCGATCACGCGCGCGCGGATGCCGATCCGCTCGTTGGACCCGACGGGCTTGATTTCGCGTTCCTGCAAGGCGCGCAGCAGCTTCGCCTGCAAGTCGATGGGCAGATCGCCGATTTCGTCGAGAAAGAGCGTCCCCTCCCCGGCGGCTTCGAACAATCCCTGCTTGGTATGCTGCGCGCCGGTGAACGCGCCCTTGACATAGCCGAACAGCTCCGATTCGATAAGCGTTGGCACGAGCGACGAACAGTCCACCGGAGCGAACGGCTTATTTTTGCGCGGCCCCGAAAAATGAATCGACCGCGCGACCAGTTCCTTCCCCGTCCCGCTCTCTCCGAGAATCAAGACCGGATAAGTATGTTGCGCCACTTTCTGGATCAGCTTGTACACCCGCTGCATCCGCGGCGACATGCCGATGAGGCCGCCAAAACCGGGCCGGCTGCGCAACTCCTCGCGCAACAGGCGGTTCTCCTGGTCCACTTCGATGGAATGAATCAGGCGATCCAGCTTGGCGCGCAATTCCTCCACGTGAAACGGTTTCGTCACGTAGTCGGTCGCGCCGAGACGCGTGGCCTCGATGGCCGTCGCGATGGTGCCGTATTGCGTCAGCACGATGATGGCGATTTCGGGGTTGTTGGCGCGGGTTCGCTTGAGCAGCTCCAGGCCGCCCAGTTGCGGCACCTGCAAATCCGTGACCACGATGTCGACCGGATACTGGTCCAGGATTTCCAGCGCCTCCTCGGTCGTCTGCGCTATGTACACTTGCAGGCCGGCGTCGGCGGCGACGTCCCGGCATAAATTTCGAGTGGTGACTTCATCATCGACGACCAGAAGGCTGAACGTTGTGCTTCGACGGACAGGCGGATCGACATTCGCCTCGGTCTTAGTTTCAGTTTGCATGGCTGGGACCTCTTCTCAAAATAGGAGCAACAAGCGTGCCAAATCAGGAGAAAGTCATAAATCAGGTCAATCGTGTCACTTATCATGACAGGCCCGAGAATTTGTCGATGATTCTATTGCCGAATCGGGAACTAATGCAAGCCAATTTTCTCCCTGCGCCGGATAATTCCTTTTGCTGGCAAGTGAAGCAAGAATGGGAATGGCGTGGGTTTCAGAACGGAACAAGCCTCGAAAATGGATGGCTTCGCATCCATGTCAGGCGATCAATCAATTGCCCGGGCTTGCATCTCCGCGGGCGGTTTCCGTCTGAGGTCGTGCAGGGATGCCCGCATGGCTCGCCCTGGAACCGGTCCATGCCACCTTGTACAGCCCCTCGGTCGCGGATGCCGCGAAAATCACCCCGGGCTCGTTCGACGGCGCCACCGCCGCAAAAAAGCCGTCGGCCAGCGTGCCCGGGACGCGGTCCCAGGTCCGGCCGGAGTCGGAAGAAACGTACAGGCCGCCGGTGCGCATGGAGGCGACAAATACGCCGCCGCTCGCGGCGAAGTCCTGCACGGGAGTCGAGGGCAGGCCCGAGGCCGCTTGCTGCCATGTTTTGCCCGCATCGCGCGAAATGTAAAGGCCGTTGCGGGCAATCGAGACGAGCGTATTTTCGTCGCCGGGCTGGGCATCCAACGTGACAGCGCCGCCGGACTTCAAAGGCAAATCATGCCACGTCCAGGACTTCCCCCCATCGTCCGAAAATACGAGCCCTCGCATCGACACGACCCTGATCCGCTCGCCATTCGAAGAAACACGTACCGATTGCACAGGCAAAGAGGCCAGCGGGCCGACCGGTTTCCGCGTCCAGGTCGCGCCCCGATCGGAGGAAACCAGCAAGCCGCGGCTCGTCGCGGCATACCACTCCTTCGAACTGTGGCCATGTCAGTGACCACATCCATTAGGGGCTGCGGACCATTTATGGACTTGCCTGCAGCAGTGTTGCGGCCACTCCTGGGTGCGGGCGCCTTGGCGTCCGCACCCTCGCCCACGACCATTCCGGCTTGCTTCCAGGCCTTCCTCCCGGAGTCATAGTGCATTAGGCCGCCGCGGGTCAGGGAAACCCACCAGGCATCGTCCGGCGCGGCATAGACTCGCAGGGTCTGTGTGGCGGGGAGTCCGGGCCCAAGGGGAAACCACGTCCGGCCATCGTCCTCGGTTGCCAGAATGGGTTCGGGAGCGTGCGCCAGCACGGCGAGGATGCGGCCGGGATGTTTCGGATCGAGCCCCAACGCTAGAATTTGCCTGTGTTCGAACCCCGCATTGGCGTCCTGGAAATGCTCTCCTCCGTCGTCGCTCGCAAGGACTCCCAGCTCCTCTGTGCCGATCAGGACTCGTCCAGGAGTGCCCTCGGCGACCACTACCGTATTGACTACCCAGGACTCCGGAGTCGTGCGCCTCCAGGTCTTTCCCCCATCCGCAGTCTTCCACAGGCCTTCGGAGGTGGCCGCGTACACGCTGGCCGGTTGCTTCCGATCCTGCGTGATCGCGTACGTCCGCCGCGCGGTGTAGGGAATGCCCTGGATCTTGCTCCACTGAGAGGCGCTGTCGTCGCTGCGATAGATGCCCGAACAGGCGCTGGCGTAAATACTCCTCGAGTTTTCACTGTCAATGAGCAGGCTCATCACATCCGAATCATCAATCATCCCTTCGTGAACGGGCCGCCAGGTGCGCCCGCCATCGGACGTCTTCCAGGGAAGGTGAAACGTCCCGGCGTAGATGGTTTGCGGATCGCGCGGATCGATGGCCAGGGAATCGAGGTTGCGCAATTCCTCATGATGTTCGGGAGAAATACGCTCCCACGATTTTCCGGCGTCGAGTGAACGATAAACGCCGTCCAGAGTTCCGGCCACCAGCACGTTCGGATCGGAAGGCGCCGTGGCCAGCGCGCGCACGGCCTGACCCGCGAGGCCCGCGCCGCTCCAGGTGCGTCCGCCGTCGGCGCTGCGAAACACTCCGCCCCCCGCAGCAGAGTCCCGCGTCCAGGAGGAAGCGAACAACACGTTCCCATCTCGCGGGTCCACCACGATGGCGGTGATCACGGCGTCGAGCCGCGAGCTGGCGCGCCCCAGTAGCGCCCAGTGCGCGCCGGAATCCGCGGAGCCGAAAATGTGTCCGTCCGCTGTGCCAAGAAACAGGCGCGAGGGCCGCGCGGGATCGGCAACCAGGGTACGCGCATCGCCTCCCGGAGGCCCCAATGGCGTCCAAGTTTGGCCCTGAGCACTCGCCACCAGGGCTGCCAAGGCAAGAAGCGCACCTGCGATGCGCATGGTCATAAAACGGAGCGGCAGATAGTTTTGCGCCATGGCTTGCCATTATACGAGCGAATGGCTTTTACCACGCCAACCAGATTCGTTGCGCGTAGGCGCAATCGTCCGGTCCTTTTTGTGGCTGGCGCTCTCCACTGCTATCGCAGGTTATTTGTGGAGGGACGAAGCACGATCAGGACATCGGTTGCGGATTCCTCCGAGGCTGCCGTAACCGTTGAGGGCGCAGAAACCACGGTGAAGTGCAACGGACTGAGAAACTCTTCCATTAGGACTGTTAATGCCATTTGCCGCGGCTTGTTCAGGCGCAAGAGGAATTCGCCGGCCCCATTGGTGAAGATCGTGCGGTCGTCAAGCAAAATAGCAGCGCCTTCGATGGGCGATCCGCGCTCGCTGCGAACGTGGCCGCGAACAACGTAGTCGCCAAACTTTGGGCCTCGTTTTTCACTGTCTCCGGCGAGGTGCAAGTTGGGCGTTAGGAGCGTGCTGAGAGAAGCCGTATAGCGAAGCTTGCCGTCCGGCGAGCGGAAGGTATCGCCATTCACCTGGAGGCCTCCCCAAAGCTTCAAATGGAGCGTGACCCCGACACCCGTGACCAGAGGATTGGCGAGGAACGGCATATACAGCGTCTGGTAGTCCACGCTGACGGAGAAGCGGTTTGTGGTGTAGCTGCCGCCGAAAAGGAAGTTCGTGTTCCCCGGGGTCCGGTTGATCACCTGCATGAGGCTTAATTTGGGTGAGATCGTTTCGTGAATCGTCGAGATAAGGTAGCTGGCCCGGGGTTTGGGGCCGTTCAGGTTCTGGTAATAGCTGACGCTGCCGTTGATGTTCCTGGTGATGTCACGCGACACCGTAAAGCCGTCAGAAACGTTGCGTCCTGAAGGGCCGTGCGATTCGAACAATCCGGCGCCCAACCGAAACCTGTCCAGGTCAAAGCTCGACTGCAACTGGTCCACGCTGGCTCGCTCGAAAGGAGCGTTCAGATCTCCCTGAGGCGCAAGAAAATTCTCGTGCCCGGCGGTTAGCTCGAGGCTGGAATACGGCTTTACCGTCACCAGAAGATTCTCCCGGTCCGGTTCCGAGGCAAAAAGAGAGGGCGTGGTGATCCGGCGAAACCCGCTACCCGCCTCAATGTAGGCCGCTTTGATTTCATACCAATTGCGATCGGCGTCAATACTCGCGGCAAAGTAAGGCTTGTTGGAACCCATCCCGGCGGAGAAGCCGGTCTTCAACCATTCGCGCAGCTGCCAATCGAACCCCTCGATCCAGGTTTGCTGATGGGAAACAATATTGCGGGAGTAGAAGTGAAAGTTCGGGGTGATGGCCTTATCGAGGAAAACCAACGCCAAGGCGGTTTGATTCTGAAACGCTTGAAATATCGGCGTGCCTGCCGGCAAGGTCGTGACTCCGGCGAAGACAAAGACATGATCGTTTCCCGGAAGCGTTGCGCCCACACCTCTGGTGGTGAGGAACTCCTCTCCGCCAAAAATGTCCGTTGGAAGATTGAACGCGAGACTTTGATCCCCCGCCGTGAACTGATAGGGGCCGATCGCCATTTTCGCATACGTCCCCAGGCGGAAAGCCCCGCTGAGTACTCCCGCACCGAGGTAGCCCTCATAGCCTGGACCCTGAACGCTAAGGGAACCGCCGATGGTCGGAACCATGTCCGAAGCTCCGGCTTCCACTTTGATCACTTGGGCGGAAACGGTGCCGGCAAACGCCCACACAAAAGCAAGCCAGGTCGCACAAAGAGCGATTTGGCAAGTACGGACGTAGCAAAACCCGGGTGTCACGGCGCGATGCTCTGGATGCCTTGTTCCAAGTGAAAGGGCTCCAGCTGCAGGACGACCTTATTAGGACCTGCCGAGCCCGGCCAGGGAATCTCGATTTCCCGCTCACTGTGAGGGAAAACAGGAAATCCGTTACTAGTCGCCTGGTCACGCACGGAGGTCACGTCCGCTTCAAGCACCCGGCAAAAGGCCGGGCCGGTGTTCTGGACCCTAACCGTGACAACCTTGGCTTGGGGATCGTATTTCGCAGTCTTGACGGTCAGTTCCTCTTTTTTCACTCCCTGTTTCGGCAAAAGGTAAATCGTGTGCGGCAGCAGGAGATGAATCTTCAGGCCTTCCGCAGTCGTTTCTTTGTAGCCGGCAAACGTGGCGTAGACGATGAACCACGCAGGAATGGTATCCGCACTGGCCTCATAAAAAACCAGGTAGCTCTGCTTCGGGAGAATCCGGAAGCTACTGTCGGACAGCTTGACGTGGATGGAGCTGTTCAACGGCGTGTACGAGATCTCGCCGGTGTCGGAGACCGTGAAGCTCTGGGTGTCGAGAGTTACCGTCAGCGGTTCCAGGCCGTCATTCACGTATTCGATCTTGCCTCTGGCCTTCTTGTCCCGCTGCTGAACGATGTTCTCGTCAATAAGTGGACGCACCGTCTGCGCCTGGAGCGACAATGTGCACAGCAAAAGACACGCGGCCTGGAGAATATATCTCCAGGCCCGATGTCCCGAAAATGCGAGTCGGATTGGATTGACCATAGTTAAGACAGGAGGCTAAGGCGTGGCCTGTGCCTGAATGTTCACCGTTCCCGTGTAAGTTGCCGCCGGCAACTGCGGAACGCCGGTCGTGTTGATGTTCCAGGTGAGGGTCGTCGTGGTGTTGCTGGCCCTATTTGCGTTGGTGATCGCGACATTGCCGATCTGTACGCCCGTAGCGGCAGCCGGAGTAACGAAGGCCGGCACGCCCGCGCCGCCGCTGACCGACGTGTTCAACGCCCCACCAGCGCTGCCAGAGCCGGCCGCCATTGCGGTCACTGCGCTGGCCGGGATGTTGTCAGGCCCGCCATCATTCAAGGCAGCGGCGCCATTCGCCACCCATGCCCAGACCGTGACCTTGTTGCGGCCAGGCGTCATAACCCATGACGTTTGGATCGTGCTCGTGGTGCTGCCCGGATTGGCCGCGGTATTTGGGGCGAGATTAAAGGTAACTGCCGCGCCTCCGGTCACGTTTACCGTGAGCGATTCCGCCATCGTGGCGGTTAGAGTCACGGTGCCGGGGGTGGAACTCAACTGGGCGTTCGCAGCTGGGGGGATACTTGTTGCGAGCGCTATGCCCGCTGCCATTACCAGCAATTTGCGAAAGTTCTTCATGAAGCCTCCGTTATCGAATTTGAGAGGGGCGATCCTCTCGGCTTTCCAAACCGCGCTCCGCGTTCCAATCGTTTGGTTCTCGTTTGCGCACTCCCGTTTTAGCGTTTCGGAGTGAAACTGCGCACTAGTACGAGCGTACCGAAATTGCGTGCGCGGTATTGTCATTTTGGAACGTTTAACCTATTCTGAAACATGCGATGAAACTAACTCTTAAGTAATAATCGTTCCGTTCGTTGCGAAGGCTGGTTTCCTGCTTCATTACAAACAATGACCATTCGGCCTGATGGAAGCCAAAAGTGTTCGGGCTCCATGCCGAACCGCCAAGCGGCCGGCGTGGAGCCCGAAGTTTTCTCCAGAATTTGATGGGCCGAAATGTAGAACATTATCGTTCAGGGCGTGGCCTCAGCTTGAATGTTCACTGTGCCGGTGTAAGTTGCCGCGGGCAACTGCGGAACGCCGGTGGTGTTGATATTCCAGGTCAGCGTCGTCGTAGTGTTGCTCGCTCTGTTGGGGCGTCTGATCCGGATTTGGCCAATCTGTACGCCTGTGGCCGCAGCCGGCGTGACGAAGGCCGGAACGCCCCCACCCCCGCTCGCCACCGTGTTCAACGCGCCGCCCCCGCTGCCGGAGCCGGCCGCCGCCGCGCTTACCGCACTGGCCGGAATGTTGCCACCCGCGCCGTTGGTCAAGGCCGCGGCGCCGTTCGGTACCCACGCCCATACACTGACCTGGGTGCGGCCACGCCTTAAAACCCACGCGGTTCGAATCGTGCTCGATGTGCTGCCGGGATTGGCTGCCGTGTTGGGCAGGAGCGTAAAGTTAACGGTCGCCCCTCCCGTCACGGTCACCGAGAGCGACTCCAGCACCGTAGCGTCTAGAAACACGGTCTGGGCCTGTGAAGGCGGGGAGATCGCCGCCGAGAGTGCCAGCCCCCCTATAAGCACAAGCAATCTTTGAAAATTGCTCATGAAGCCTCGGGCTCAAATGTGGGGAGAAATGCCAAATCGCGCTCCATGTTTCAATCGTATGTCTCGTGTGATCATCCCGTTTTAGCGCTTTGAAGTGAAACAGTGCACTAGTACGGGTGTACCGAATGTGTGCAGGCAATATTGTCTTTTAGGAACGGCGACTGGCACTTTTGGTTCATTCCGAAACAGATACGTCATGGGATCAGACGAACTGTCGTGTTGCGATTGATCATCCCCCGTTTGGAAAGGGCCAAAAACGTTCGGGCCCCACGCCTTGCCGCAAGTGCGGCAAGGCGTGGGGCCCGGGGTTTTCGGATGCCGAAGAGCGCGCTAGTAGGTTGCGCCCTCGGGCACCCAGATGACGTCAATGCGCCGGTTGTCGGTTGCGCCGGCCTGGCCGGCACCGGTGCGAGTGGTGACGCGCGAGGCGTCAATGCCCTTTTCACCGAGGTATTTCACGCCGTTGGTGGCGCGGTCGCCGGCGATTTTGTCGGGCTTGGCCTCCTTGGGATCGGAGTAGCCGATGATCACGGCGCTGCCCCGCGGTTCATTCTGTAAGCGGAGCGCGACGTCATCGAGGATGCGTTTGCAAACGTTGTCGATGCGCGTGCTGAGCGGTTTGCCAAACGCGCAATCGCTGATCTTGCTGGCCTGCGGCGGCGGAGGCACCGGCTTCACCTCTACCGTCGACGAGCAATCCGCGGCTCCGCCGCGGCCGTCGTCCACGCGCACCGTCACCGTGTAATTCCCCGGCGCGAGCCCTGATGTGTCGAAGTCCGCTGCGGCGCCACTCCCCACGATCTGCCCTGCGTTGGCCCGCCATGTGTACGTAAGCGGGTCGCCGTCCGGATCGCTGGCATTCGTGGTGATGTGAACTTTCTCACCCGCAAAAACCGACGAGCGGTCGGACGAACACGTAATCGTCGGAGGATGATTTGGCTTGGGCTCGACGCTGATTGCCACGCTGGAGCTGGCGGAGCCGCCCCGGCCATCGTCCACTTTCGCCGTAATTGTGTCCGATCCGAGTGGCGTGCCGGCGGAAAGCCAGCGAACTTGGGATCCGGTGCCGTCCACTTTGCCGCCGGTTGACGTCCATGTGTAAGTTAGCGGATCGTTGTCGGGATCCGAACCTGTGCATTTAATCGCAACCGCATCGCCAGAATCCAAATACACCATGCTCTTATCGGCGGTGCACGAAACCGTGGGCGGATGGTTGACCGGCGGGGCCTTCTCGGGCCAGTAAGCGGTCCCAATCTTTATCACAAATCCAGAACGATCGTTGAGGTCCCTCAGATTCAGCATGCGCCGGTAGCCGACGTCGAAGGCGAGATACTTCCAGGGATAGATGCGCAGTCCCGCCACTTCGTCGACAGGATCGCGCGCTCCAAAGGACGTGTTCGGCGGCGTGTCCGGAGCGTTGGCAAAAATCACTGCCGAGTATTCCATCATCGGCTGGATGCGGCTCTCGGGGAACATGAGGAGTCCCGCCCCGGTCCGAATCTGGTCCGACATGGAGAATAGACGTTGGCCCTGGCTGTCGCGCGGGGAGCGGACGAACATATATCCAAAGTCGAAGGTCGCCGTGATGACGTTGCTCCATTGCTTGCTCACGGCGAGAGATACCATATCGCTCAGCGGACTCGCTTGCGTTCCATTGGCGAGCAGCTTGTTCACGTCCGTTCGCGTTGAAATAATTAAATCATTGCGGACCGAAAAGCTGACCGGAGCGCCGTGCCGCTCGGAGAGAAATGCATACTTGAGTCCCAGAGTTATATCCCCGATGCCGCCATTGTTGTTCGAGGCAAAAGGATAATCCTCCACGTACGCGGGAGCGCTGCCGGGGACCACTGGGAAGAACGAAACAGGGACGGGAGGAGCCAGCGGTGCGCAAGTGCTCGACAAAGGAACCGAACGCAAACTCAACTGGCCGGGACATCCAACGTGCACGTGCCCGTAGGGATCAAAAGCAACGTAGACGTTCAAGGTGTCCGTTATGCCATAACTGAGATCCGCGCCGATTTCGAGCACGGTGACGCTCCCAGGCATGCGGCCGAATTTATTTCCAAATGCGGAGAAGGCAAAGCCATGCTTTGGGAGTGTGTCGGCTGTTTCCAGTGTGAACAGGCCAATCGTTCCGGTCGTCGCCAACATGGGGGTAAATCTAGGCGCGGGCTTGTAGTCATCGTCTGTGCCTTTTTTGTCATTCGCATCGTTTTGTGCCGGGACGGCAGGCGCGGCCGACGGGGCTGATTCCGAAGCAACGGTTTCAGGGGCCTTGGCAGGATCGGAAGAGGCAGTCGCGTCCGAAGAGGTTGCAGACGTGGCGTCATCGGTCTTTTTAAGTTCCTTTTTGGCCTTCTTCGCCGGATTCTTTGAGAAGCCCGCTGGAACGAGAAGGAAAATTAAAAGCAATAATCCCGCACCCCGCATGATTAGTCGCAACATGAACGCAAACCTCCACGATGGTCTTGACCAAAATGGCACAGTGATATGCCTTAGCTTCGGGCCATCAACTTATGATCCCATTCGCCGGCGCAAATTCCCTCGACACTGGGCCCCTTACCAATCCGCTCAATCGGACCGCGAACGGTCGCCATTATATCTTGACTGTACACGCCGCCAGAGATTTTTTCCTCCTATGCATCTGGTAAGTAAGGAGTTGAAAAGCTGTATTCCTGGTGGGACCCCGCTCGCCAGAGATGCTCGCAGGCCACCCCGTAGGTCCCATCGCCATCTGAGTAGCGCAGACTGAGAAGACCGGAGGGTTTAACCATGACGAAGACTTTCCCATTTTGGGCTGTTGGAACTGCCGCCATTTTGCTGTTGTGTGGCAAATTCGTTTGCCCTGTGCCGACTGGAGCGGGGCAAGGCCGGAGTGCGGCCTCACGCGCCGCAGCCGATTCCGTCCAGAATGGAACCCATTTCCTTGTTCGCCTCGATCAGGAGATGAATACGGGTAAGGATAAGGTGAATAAGAAGTTCGAGGTGAAAACCATCGAGCCGCTGGAGACTTCGAGCGGGTATGTACTCCCGGTTGGCGCGAGGATAGTTGGGCATATCAGCCGGATCGAGCCGGGAGGATTGACCGGGCATGCCCGGGTTTGGCTGACCTTTGACGATATCGAAACCAGCCGGGGAACCTTCCCCATCGTGGCGGAAGTATCGAGCGTTCCCGGCGAGTTCAGCGTCCGGACAGGCGAGAGCAAAGAGGGCGAAATCGAGGCGCGCACCAGCAAGGGAACGCAGGTGCTCGAAGCCACAGCCGCCGGCGCGGCGATGGGCAGCGCTGCCGGGGCCGCCGCGCATAACGGCAAAGCGGCTGCCATGGGCGCCGCGGCGGGCGGCGCCGCCGCTTTTCTGGCGTCCTCTGGAATTGGGCAGGAAATCGATTTGCCGAAAGGGACGAAGCTTGAACTTGTCCTCGACCGGCCTTTGTATCTGAATCAGTGAAATGCGAAAGGTGTAACTCCAAAAGCGGGCCGCCCTGCCAAGGGTCACGCGTGCGACGCAGAAGAGATACAATCGGAGTCTCTCGAAAATTGCCGTCTACGAATTGAGGAAGACGATGGAACATAACTTGGGGCACACCATTTCACTTCTCACTCGCACCCCTGCCGCACTCAATGCGCTGCTGCGCGATCTGCCGGAAACATGGACGCTCCGGAATGAAGGAGAAAACACCTGGAGCGCGTACGATGTCGTGGGCCATCTGAATCACAGCGAACGCACGAATTGGATACCGCGGGCGAAGACGTTGCGGCAATTTGGCGAGACTCAGGCGTTTGAGCCCTTCGATCGATGGGGACAAGTACGAGAGAGTCAAGGGAAGTCGCTTGGGCAGCTATTGGATGAATTTGCTCGCCTGCGGTCGGAGAACCTGGCCGAACTGCGTTCCTGGAATCTGCGGCAAGAGGACCTCGAGCGGCGCGGAAAACATCCTGCCCTCGGAGTCGTCACTCTGTCCGAGCTGCTGGCGAGCTGGGCCGCTCATGACTTAACTCATCTGCACCAAATCTCAAGGATCATGGCTCACCAATACCGGGAGGCCGTGGGTCCGTGGAGCAGAAACCTCGGCGTGCTGAAGTGCGCCGGGCATAGCTCTCCTTAAAGACCTCTCCAATTCCGGGGATTCAAACGCTGAGTCAAAACCACCCACCTGAGTTCGAACTAGTCCTCGACCGGCTCCTGTATCTGACTCAATAGCAGGGGTTGAAGCTAAGAAGTGCTCGCCATGTATCTCAGCTTGGCATTACCGGGGCGGTACTGGTAGATTCGAAGGGAGGCGCCGCCCCTTCGTCCCAGGGACTGCTTACAAACCGAATGGCTGAAGCGACCCGATTTGAAACATCGAAACCCTCTCCAGATCGCGTCTTAATCGTCGAGGACGAGGAAAACGCCCGCCTGGGATACGAAGCGCTCTTACGCCGATGGGGATATGAAGTGCTGGGCGTAAATAGCGCGGAGGACGCTCTGGCAAAATTTTCCGAGTTTGCGCCCGCCGTGCTGATTGCCGACGTGGAGTTGCCCGGGATGAACGGCCTGGACCTTTTGGCGCGGCTCGGCGACGAGTTGCAAAACGTTCCGGCGATCGTCATCACGGGCAAAGGGAGCGAAGAACGCATCGTGGCGGCCATCGAAGCCGGCGCGTTCTGGTACATCGAAAAACCGCTCAAGGGCGCCGTCCTGCACGTGCTGCTGGACCGGGCGCTCGGCCGGGTTCGAGACAAGAAACAAGTTGCCGCGCTGACCCGGCAATTGCGCGAATCCGGGAAACTGGGCGACCTGGTGGGGCAATCCAAAACGATGCAAGAGGTCATGCATCTCGTCGAGCAGGTCTCGCCATCGTCCGCATCGGTGCTGATCACGGGCGAAACCGGCTCGGGCAAGGAAATTCTGGCGCGCACCATTCACCGGCTCTCGCCTCGCACCGACCGTCCTTTCATTGCCATCAATTGTTCCGCGATTCCAGAATCCCTGATGGAGAGTGAAATTTTCGGCCACGAGCGCGGGGCTTTCACCGGCGCGGCGGAGCGGCGGCTCGGCTGCTTCGAGCTCGCCGACGGCGGCACGCTGCTGCTCGATGAAATCGGCGAGATGCCCGCGCCGACGCAGGCAAAATTGCTTCGCGTGCTCGAGGATCACAAAGTGCGCCGCCTCGGCAGCAAAGTGGAAACGCCGGTCGATGTGCGCGTGCTCGCCGCGACGAATAAGGAACCCGAGCAGGCCGTGGCGAAAGGAGAATTGCGGCAGGACCTCTATTTCCGCTTGAACGTGTTTCATATTCTGCTGCCGCCGCTGCGCGATCACAAGGAAGACATCCCGCTCCTCGTGGAACACATTTTGCGCGAGATCAACGCCAAGCACGGGCGCCACGTTCGCGGCGTAAATCCCGACGTGCTCGATCTGTTCGCGAGTTATTCCTGGCCGGGCAATGTCCGCGAGCTTCGCAACGTGCTGGAACGCGCCGCCATCGTTTCCGACCGAGATCTGATCGGCCGCGCAAGTTTGCCGAATGATTTCGGCCACGCTCCCGCGGCAGCCGCATCCGATTTGGCCTCGCTGCGGTTTCCGCTGGGAACCACCGTGGAAGCGGCCGAACGCGAACTCATCTTGCAGACCCTGTCCTCTACCAACAACAAAACACGCGCCGCCGAATTACTGGGAATCAGCCTGAAAACCCTGCACAATAAGCTGAAAGAATATGAGGCTGCAAAAGCTCCCTCGAAATGAGGGGCGGGGCAACTCATGCAACTTCGCCTGAAAACGAAGATTACGCTGACGACAGCGGCGCTGGTTCTCGCCGTGGTAGGCGTGAACTCCACGCTTTACGTCATGAACCTGACGCGGCAGGTCATCCGGCAGGCGAATGAGCGCGCTCAACTCGTTTCGCGGCACATCTTTTTTGAAGCTCAAAACGCGCTGGTGGACGCGGCCAAAGCAGGCGGGGCGCCTGCTTCGGATAGCTCCAATGATTTGCGCGCTTATGTCCAGCAAGCCTTCGACGATAGCGCGCCGCTGGCTTCCGCGATCGATTCCGAAGTTGGATACTCCCCGCTGATTTACGAAGTCTCGATTACCGACGTCAACGGCACGGTTTTAGTCTCCAGCGACAAGTCCCTGCCCGGGAATGCCACGCCCGCCAGGACAAACCTTGCGCAACTTGTTGCCGGAAGTTTTCCAGAACAGCTCAGGGTGCTCTACGGGCCGCCGCGCACGTATGAAGTGGACTACGCATTTCCAGATCGGGCCTCCGGGCAATCAGATCCCGTTTGGAGTCGTGCGGGTCGCGGTGCAGACGGGCTTGTTGCGAATCACGATTACGCCCGCATTGCGTTCGGCGGCGCTCTTGGCGCTGGCTTCAGTGGGAATTTCCGTATTGCTTGCCGCGCTGGTAAGCAGCCTTTCTCTCGCGCCGCTCAAGCGCATTACCGCGCAACTCGACCGCATCGCCAAAGGCGAATTCGATCAGAAGCCGCTCGAGCGCGGAGACGAATTCGGCCAGGTCAGCACGAAGATCAGCCAGATCGGAATGCAACTCCGCGGCGTCCGGGAAATTTTCAGCAATTTGCGCGAAAACATCGACCAGGTTCTCGGCGGACTCGACGATGGCTTGCTGTTGTTTTCCGTCGATGGCCGTGCGGTCATGGTGAGTCCCGCCGTCGAGCGGTTTCTTTCCACGCCGTCGGATCAGCTTCTGGGGCGGCGCGCGGAAGATATTTTTCCGCCCGATCACGATGTCCGCGAAGCGGTGATTCTGCGGAATGGCGAACTCGTACCCGTCGATTCCGCCGAGGTGGTGCTGACCGGCATTGACGGTCCGGCGCGGCGCGTGGGTGTCAGCGTCGAGGCCATCGGCGAAGGCGCGGCGCGAATGGGCACCCTCGTAAAATTCAAGGACCTGGAGTCGAGAGAGCGCATCGGCACGCAACTGCAAGTTTCCGAGCGCCTCGCCAACCTCGGACGGATCACGGCGGGCGTGGCGCACGAAGTGAAAAATCCGCTGAACTCGATGCGCATCTGGCTGGAAAATCTGAAAGCCAGCCTGCCGGACGTCGACGGGCTGCCGCTCCAGGCTGTTCGCGTTTTGGACAGCGAGATTGACCGGTTGGACAGCGTGGTGAAACGCTTCCTCGATTTCACGCGTCCACCAGAGATGCATCAGGAGGAATCCAGCCTCAAGGAAATTCTGGAAGAGGTCTTGGCCGTCGAGCGGCCCGAGTTGGATAAGGCGAATATCAAACTCGAGGCCCGCCTGGCCGCCGACGTGCCTTACGTCCTGGTCGACAAACCGTTGTTGAAGCAGGCACTAATTAATCTATTGGTAAATGCAATCGACGCCATGAACGGAGGAGGCCAGCTTTTTGTTTCGCTTCGCCGGCAGGGAGAAATGGCCGAGATCGAAATTCGGGACACGGGCCGCGGTATCGCTCCCGAGCACCGGCAACGGATTTTCCAGCTATTCTTTACGACGCGGCCGGGAGGAAGCGGTATCGGGCTCGCGAGCACCTTCAGAACCATCCAATTGCACAATGGTTCGATTGCGTTCGATTCGGAAGTTGGGCGCGGCACGACGTTTCGGATCGCTTTGCCGCTGGCTCGCCAGATGGAGTCCGCGCTGTCCCGTCATCGGGAACCGGGCGCGGCTGTCGCGAGGAGTCTGTGATGCGGAAAATCCAACTTCTCGCGCTGCTTTGTGCGGTCTCCGCCGCCATGGCGGGGTGCGCGAGCAAGCACATCGTGCGCGCGGCGCCGCCGTCGGTGAGCGCGCCGCCGCCGGATGACACTTCGCCCATGCCGCCGCCGGAAACGCCGCCGCCGGTGAGCACCACAGAGGAACCCGCGCCAGAAGTGCCGTCCCCCGCGCCGCCGCCCGCGCCGGGCAAACGCCCTGCCGCACCTCGACGCCCGGCGTCGGCGGAAACGGCAGACCCAACTCCTGCCAAGCCGGCGCCGCCGCAGATTTCGCCACAGCTTTCCCCCAGAGACCTCGAAGCGACGAAGAAAAACACGACCGCGAACATTACGACCGCGGAACATAATCTGCAGTCTGCCAATGGCAAACAACTCAGCGCGGCGCAAAAAGATCTCACGGAAAAAATCAAAGGATTCCTCAGCCAGTCTCACGAAGCCATCATGGCCGATGACTGGGTGCGCGCTCAGAACCTGGCCGAAAAGGCGCGCGTGCTTTCCGCAGAACTCGTCAAATCGTTTTAAGCTTGCCGGAAATTCCCGACAAAATCCGAACTTCGCTCCGAAGGATGCTTGAATTGTGGCACAGGCTTCAGCCTGTGGGGGTTCGGCCTGTGGGGGTTCGGCCTGACAGGCAAAAACCCACAGGCTGAAGCCTGTGCTACTGATTGCTGATAGGATATTGGCGTGAAAACGTACGATGTCGTGATCGTTGGCGGGGGCATCATTGGCGGATCGGTGGCGTTCGATCTGGCGCGACGCGATCTGCGCGTTGCCGTGCTGGATCGCCAGGAACTTATGCGTGAAGCGTCCTGGGCGGCGGCGGGGATGTTGTCTCCCGCTCCGGATTGTCCGGCGGCGATTCCCCTTGTTCCGCTGGGGCGCGCCAGCCTGACGCTGTATCCGATATTTGTGGATGCGGTGGAAGATGCGTCGGGCCTGCGCACCGGCTTTCGCACGGGCGGCGCGGTCGAAGTTATTTGTCATGGCGACGCGGAACGTGA
This sequence comes from uncultured Acidobacteriota bacterium, assembly GCA_963832265.1. Classification (GTDB taxonomy): domain Bacteria; phylum Acidobacteriota; class Terriglobia; order Acidiferrales; family UBA7541; genus Palsa-360. Next base: position 494,260 of record CAWHTN010000007.1, on the reverse strand, counting down.
ATTGAGCACGCTGGTGGCGCTGCACCACGGTCTGGGACTCGCTTGTGAACCGCTGCGGATGGATGAAGCCCGGGATATGGAACCTGCGCTCGGACGAGATGCTCGCGCGGCGGTATTTCTTCCGGACGAATGTTCGGTCGAGCCGCGCGCACTGACGTCCGCGGTGTTCGCCGCCGCGGCTTCCGCCGGGGCGGCGCTGTGCCCCGGTGTTGAAGTGAGTTTCGCTCGCGCTCGATGGGAAAAAGTGCATTGGCGTGAAAACTTCCGGTGGCGAAACTTTTCACGCGGCGCAGGTGGTGCTCGCCGCGGGCTGCTGGTCATCGCAAATTCCCGAGGCAGCGTCCTATGCGCCGACTCTTCCCGTGCGCGGCCAGATGGTGGCTCTGCGGCATTGCGGAACGCCCATTCGACATGTGTTGCGCTCCGAGCGCGGTTACCTCGTCCCGCGCGGCGTGGAGAGCCCGCAGACGATAGTTGTGGGCAGCACGATCGAGAACGCGGGATTTGAAAAGCGCGTCACCTCGGGCGGCATCGAAAAAATCCTTGCGGCAGCGAATGAACTCGCACCCGAATTGGCGAAAGCGGAGATCATCGAGACCTGGTGCGGCTTGCGGCCCGGCTCGCCGGATCAACTGCCCATCCTGGGGCCAGTGGATGTCGATGGTTTGATTTTCGCGACCGGCCACTACCGCAACGGAATTCTGCTTGCTCCCGTCACGGCAAAGCTCATCGGTGAGTGGATCGCCGAGAGAAGGCCAAGCCTCGATTGGGAGGCGTTTAGCCCGCTTCGCTTCCCGCGCGCGAACGCGGACCGTTCCGCAACCGCATCTTCGCCTCTATAACTTCGCGCTAGGCGATCGCGTCTATAATGAATTGGTACACGGCGACTTCGTAACTTTGTCTGAATCGGAAAACCGAACGGCTGAAGAGTCTTTGTGGCAACTCGAGACCGAACAGGCCAGAGGCTAAAGCCGAATTTATTCTCCACGTTTTACGGCACGGCTTGAAGCCGTGCCCTACAAAGATTTGGCTGTCCCCCATAGGCTGTGAAGACTGTCCAACATGAAAAAGTGAAACTCAGAGGGGTGAGCGGCTGCGCGTTGGTTCGCGGCTGGGCGGACCCGGGAGAGCCGAGGCGCGGCCGGGGTCGGTGAAATTGATGCGGCTGGCATCGAGATAGACGGTGCGATCGAGAACGACGTCAACGGTCGTGCCGCGCGGCAGTTCCAGTTCGGGGCCGCGCGTGAGAAGCACGGCAGCAAGTCCTACCGCCGCGCCGGCGCCGGCTCCAATGCCCGCGCCCTTGGCGCCTTGTCCGGCGATGGCGCCGACGGCTGCGCCGATTCCGGTCGTTTTCGCAACAGTTGCGACGTCGTCACCCTTGTCCGTATCTCCGTGAATATTCCCTTCGCTGTCGGTCGACTCGCCACCGCCCGTCCCGGCATTGGTCGGAACGGCGTTGAAGTCAACCGCGTAGCCGTTCGGGAGGATCATCGAATTCAGCCGCAGGCGAATCTCGCCCGTGCCTTTTACTTTGCCGGGGCGCCGGGCTTCCTGGATTTCGCCTTGCACGTAGGATCCGGCGGGAATGAGAATTCGGTTGTCGATCACGATCGGGAAAAGGGTTTCGAGATAGACCGGATCACCCGGCTTGGCATTTCGCGTGGTCACCGCGTTGTGCAGGATCAAAGGCAAGCGCGTGCCGGAAGGAACCACGTATCTTGTCGGCCCAGCCTTCTTCGGAGCGGAATCTGAAACCGGGGAAGCAGGCGCGGCTTGCGCTGCCGGAGGCTGAGCCGGTGGGATTTGCACCGCGGGGCCTTGCGCCGGTCCTTCCGGCATCTGCGCGGCGCGCGCTGGACCGCTCGTCCATAACCCCGCAACCAGTAAAAGAACCGGCCAACTGATTTTCATGCGATTTCTCCGATCCAGCTACGATGCGGATTCACAACCCGGGGATGCCGCGATTATACGCCCCCTTTTCCAAGTTAGAGTTTCGATATACCGTGCGATTCCCTTTCGTGGCGCCGGCGTCCTGCCGGCGATTTTGAACTTGCGTTACCTGCGAAGATTCGCCGGCGGGACGCCGGCGCTACGAGGCAAGCTTTTCTTGACATGAAATGGCGGGTAACTTACTGTCTTGTGCAACGATTCAAAGAACGACGTAAAAATCCGAAAGCGGAACCCGCCCGGGATGGGAGAGAGTCCATCATCTTGGCCGGCACAAGGAGAAATCTAATGAAAAAACTGATTCTGATTCTGGGTCTCGCGATGCTCATTCCCGCCCGCGCTTCCATGGCGCAAGTCGCCAAGGGGAATGACGCAGGCGTATCCATGGGCCACGTACATTTTTTGGTGCCGGATGTGGAGGCCGCCAAAACGTTCTGGACGGCGATGGGTGGCGTTCCCGGAAAACTGGGTCCGAATGACGTATTCAAATTCCCCGGCGTCCTGATCCTGGTACGAAAAGGGGACGGCACGACCCCGACCGTCGGATCCGTTGTTGGTCACATTGGCTTTCATGTGCCCGATACCACGGCGGCGCTGGCCCGGTGGAAGGCAGCCGGATTGAACACGGAGGTCGGCCAGAATCCCGGCCAGGGCTTCGTGTGGACACCGGACAAACTCTTGCGGGTCGAGATTCTGGAAGACAAGACACAAACCGTTCCCATCGCGTTTCACCACGTGCATTTTTATATCGCCGAAACTGCGGGCTCTTCCAATGTGCTGGAAATGCAATCCTGGTACGCCAAAATGTTCGGCGCCAAGCCCGGGAAGCGTGGCCAATTCGACGCCGCAGACATACCCGGCGCGAACCTGACGTTTACCAAATCCGACACGCCAACCGTGCCGACTAAGGGGCGCATGCTGGATCACATCGGATTCGAGATCGTGGGTCTTGAGGCCTTTTGCAAGAAAGCGGAGGCCAACGGATTGAAGTTCGACATGCCCTATACCAAGCGGCCGGACCTGGGCATCTCCCTGGCGTTTATTACCGATCCGTGGGGAACGTATATCGAGCTGAACGAAGGCTTGGACAAGATGTAAAAGTGGCGCGGGCTTCAGCCTGCGGGGGTTGACCGGAACAGTGTCGCCGTTGCTGCAACCAAAACCCACAGGCTGAAGCCTGTTCCACTTGCCCTCCAATTGACGCGATTCGCGAGCCAGCTTAAGCTTGCATTTTACGAGGAGACGCGATGGCCAAGCTGGCGCTGGTTTACGGCATGCGGCTGTTCCCTGAAGATGAGTTAGGAGAAATCGGTGATGCTGTTGTCACGCTGAAGGATGGACGCAAGTCGCGCGTGACGATGCACCTGATCGAAGGAAGCAAAGAGCAGATCGAGGAAACGCTCCGGCAATCGGTCGAAGCGTTTTTCGAGATGTATCCGGAGATTTGAAGTAGGACGGGCTTCAGCCTGTCTGCTTTTGATTTCTTGCGTGTAAGAAGACGTACAAGCGGAAACCTGATTGCTCTTCCGGGAAAAATTCAAAACCAGACAGGCTGAAGCCTGTCCTACCTGGTTCCCAAAATTTTCGGGATCGAAATCGGGCGAGCCGGGCGCGGCCGCGTTCGAGGTAACCAGCACGACGCTCTGCCCCGTAAGTTCAAAGCGTTTCCTGCATTTGCGGCACGCCACCAGTTCATCCACGCGAACCATGTACGAGCGGGCCAGGGCGAAGCGCTTCTTGTCCTCTTCCCCGGCGCCGCGCGGCAGTTCGCTTTTTTTTGTGCGCACGATCCAGCGAATCGGATAGTTGTCTTCCTTGCGGCACGCCGGGCAAGTGAGGGGAATGGTCTTGGTTTCCTGCTTTTCCACGTAAAACTGTCGTTCGTCCATGATGTTCCTGCTCTCTTTGTGCCCGCGCTCAGCGGCTCAAGCGCGGGGCGAACGCATCGCGTCGCTCGTTGCACTTACGGACGACGATTCCATTGTAACAAATTCCATGCCCGCGTCGCGCCAGCGCGGGAGCCAATGTTCGAGCGCGGCGACGACATGATGCCGGTCGCCGCCGAGGGCGCGATAATCGCCATCGTGCAGCACGACGATGTCGCCCTGCGGCTGGTCCGGGCGCGCGACGCGCGAGAGTCTCTCGATCAGACGCTCGGGCGGCTGCGGCTTCCAGTCCCGGCAAATCTTCGACCACATCACGACGCCCCGCATTCCCGCGCGGCGAATTTCTCCGTGCAGCAAAGGGTTTCTGTAACCGTACGGCGGCCGCATCCAGCGCGGCGGTTCCACGTGAGCGGCAGCGACCGCATCCTGGCAGCGCGCGAGCTCGTCGCGAATTCCCGCGCTTGACTGAAAAAACAGATTGGCATGCGTGTCGGAATGATTTCCGATTAGATGGCCGCGCGCGGAAATTTCATTCACGAGTTCCGGACAGGCGCGCGCAAATTTCCCAATCAGGAAAAATGTCGCGTGCGTGGAATAGCGGTCGAACAATTCGAGAAGTTGTGGAGTGGCCGCCGGATTCGGCCCGTCGTCAAACGTGAGAGCGATTTTCCGCGAGGAAGCCGTGTGCCGCACCGTCGGGCCGAACAATTCCGACGACGGAGCCACCGCGCCCCAGGCGGCAATTCCCGCAGCGGCTGCCGCGCCACTCGACACCATCGCCGGCACAAGACTCAATTTCTCTCCAAGCCGTCATTTTCGCACGGCCTAGCCCGGCATTCCAGCCGCCGGGTAACCCTTTAGAAGAAGGTCCCGTCTAAGAGTGCACGGGGTGAAGTAAGCTTGAAACTGGCCTTCCTCCGGGCTGCGAATATTGGAACCGAGGGAGCGGGCAAACGGTATCTTCTAGGGGCTCGAAGGGGCGTGAAAGTTGTTGGGTAGAAGACTTGCAGTGCTGCTCGCGGGACTGCTTGTGTTGCCGGCAGTTTCTGTTGTTCCGCTCGCCGCGCAGGACAATTCGGACGCAAATACGCCCGCGGATTCCCAACTGGCCGGCACCGTGCGCACGCCGGATGGCACGGCCGTTCCGGGCTCGACGTTGCGCGTCATCCAGACTTCCACAGGAAAAGCGTGGGTAACCTGGACGGATGAAAACGGAAAATTTGAATTCCCCGCCCTTCCCGACGGCCATTTTCGCGTGGAAATTTCCCAACTCGGTTTTGCGCCCGCGACGAAAGAAATCGATCTGGCTTCCGGCAAGCAAGCGGCACTCGATCTGAAATTAGACGTGGGCACTCTCGCTGCGATTACTGCACCTCCCGCAACGGAGAATGCCGCCAAGACTCCGAGCGCGCCGCCTGCTGAAGAAAGCGCAAAGTCCCCGCCATCCGGCGCGCCAGCCTCAACTCCCGGCGGAAGAAACAGTGGGGGCAATGGAGGACAGCGCGCAGGCGGCGGTGGTGGTGGACGCAACGGACAGCAAGGCGGCGCAGGCCAGGGTGGCGGACGTCGCGCGTTCCAACAGGTGGGTTTAAACGGCCAAGATCAGAATCCCGCCGAAATCGGCGCCGAAGACCAAAATAATCCGGAGCCTGGCGGGCAGCTCGGTCAAGCCGCCTCCGCGGACGCGGTTCAAATGATCGGCACAGTTGCAATGGGCCAGTCCCCAACGGGTGGATTCCCGCAGGCCGGCGGCCCAGACACACGCGGCGGATTCGGAAACGGTGACAATTCCATTCCGGGACAAACCGCTCCCGCCGGATTTGGCGGACCCGGCGCCCCAGGTGGAGGCGCACCAGGCGGTGGACCGGGCGGCGGATTCGGCGGCGGCGGACGCGGGGATGGAGGCGGCCGCGGCCCACGGGGCGGACCGCAAGGAGTTACCGCGCTGTGGGGCGCGCAGCGCGTGCAGCGCCAGCGTATAAATCGCGTGCACTTCAGCTTCTACGACACATTTGGAGATTCCGCGTTTAACGCCAGGCCGTATTCTCTTTATGAGGCCAACCCGCCCAAGATTTCCAGCTGGACGGAATCCGCCGGACTCAATATCGGTGGGCCGCTGAAAATTCCGCACGTGTACGACGGCACCGACAAAACTTTTTTCTACATCAATTTTGGCGGCACGTGGTCGCGAAGCCCGGTGGACCAATTTGCAACCGTGCCAACGCTGGCGGAGAGGAACGGCGACTTCAGCGCGGACAACACCCTGCTTTATAACCCGCTTTCGAACCTGAACGGCCCGAGAAGTTTGATGACGAATGCGGGCTGTTTCCAGGCCACTTCGTCGTCACCCTTGCCTCCGGCCGGAACCTGCATTCCCACAAACTTGATCAGCACGCAAGCGATCAATCTGCTCGCCTACATCCCCATGCCCAATATTCCGGTGACGAGCGTCGCCGGGCAGAATTTCAACTATCACCTGCAGACGAATCTCCCCGGCCTGAGCAACCGTCTGAACGTCAACGTCACGCACCAGCTCTCCTCGAAACTGAGCCTGGCGGTGAACTACAACTTCAGCGATGCCACTTCGCACTCACTGAGCAGCTTTCCGGGGATCGAGGGAAACACATTCACGCGCGGACAGAGCGCAATGATCGGGCTGACGCAGAACTGGACCAAGACGTTCATGCACACGTCTCAATTATATTTTTCGCGCAACCGGTCCCTCGGACAGAACGAATTTTCCGAATCTGACGGATATCAGCTCGCAGCTCGGCCTGACGGGAACTTCGCCGAACCCGCTCGATTACGGCCTTCCCTCCATCAGCTTCACCAATTTCACGGGGCTGAGCGATCCGATTTTTTATCTGGCCCGCAGCCAGACGTATCGTTACGTCGACAGTCTCCGCTGGATGAAGACCAAGCACACCATCACCGCCGGCGGCGAAGTCCGGAAGCTGGACATCAACCGCGACACCGATCCCGCGCCCAACGGCTATTTTGCATTTACCGGATTGATGACCAGCCAGCTGACTGCCACGGGCGCTCCAGTCAATTCTCCCGCCAATTGCCAGTCGGCTGCTCCCTCCGGGCCGTGCATCGGAAATGATTTCGCGGATTTTCTTCTCGGCTACCCGGCGAATACCAAAATTCAGTATGGCGACACCGTCTACGTACTTCCGCAACTGGGGCTTCATCGGCTATGCCACCGACGACTGGCACATGTTCCCGAAATTCACGCTGACGTACGGCGTGCGCTATGAGGCCTTCACTCCGCCCACGGAAATCAATGGGCGCATCACGAATCTCGCCGTGAGTCCGGACTTCACCCAGGTGCATTGCGTTACGCCGGTGGCGACGGATGGTTGCGATCGCGGGCCCCACCTCGTCGTTGTTTCATGGCCATTACAATAACTGGGCGCCGCGCATAGGCATCGCCTGGCAGCCGCCCGGAAAATGGTTTTCCGGGCAACACCAGATGACGTTTCGAGCCGGCTTCAGCATGTTTTATGTCGAGTCCTACTTAAATACGCTGGCGAGTGAAATGGCCAACCAGCCGCCCTTCGCGACAGCGAGCACGCTGACGCAGCAGACGGCCACCACCGTGCCCCTGAGCTTCCAGACAAATTTGTCCACCTCGGTACCGGGCACAGTGACCAACACAGTGGCCATAAATCCGAACTACCAGGTTCCCTACGCGATGATTTGGAATGCCGGGATCGAATACAATTTGGCGCGCAGCACATTCCTCGAAGTGATGTACACCGGCACGCGCGGCGTGCATCTCGACGAACTTCTGGGATTCAGTTCGGCAACGAGCGGAACAACAAACGCGGCGGGGTTCACATACGATACGAGCGGCGCATTCTCCAACTTCAATGCCTTGCAAGTGCGTTTGCAAAGGCGCATGACTCGCGGCGTCATGTTCATGGCGCGCTACACCTATTCCAAGTCTCTCGACGATGCCAGCACGATCGGCGGCGGCGGTCAAACGGTCATTCAAGACAACGCCGATCCGCGCGGCGATTACGGGCTCTCGTCGTTCAACATGACGCATCAATTCCTAGGAATGTTCAGCTACGACTTGCCGTTCGGCGACCGCCGGCGATTTGCCTCCAAGGGCTGGGAGAAGGCTGTGTTCGGCGAATGGCGGGTGAACGGCTCCATCACGGCAAATTCCGGCACGCCCTACACGGTGCGGGTCTTCTCGAAGAATCAGGCCTGCCAAAATGTTCCCGGCACGAACTCTGAACGCGCCGACCAGTCGGGCAATCCTTCCATTGCAAATCCGACGGTGCTGGAGTGGTTCAACACGGCTGCGTTCAGCATTCCCACCGCGTGCTTCGGCGATTCGGCGCGCAATTCAATCATTGGCCCGGGCACATTCACGATCAACTCGGGACTTGCCAAATCGGTTTGGTTCGGCCGGGACGGCCTGCGGCGACTGGACTTCGTGTGGAACGCGTCGAACCTGCTGAATCATCCAAACTTCAACGGGTTGTCGACAGTGCTGGGCTCGAGAACCTTCGGCGAAATTACGAGCGTCGCGGGAATGCGAACGATGACGTTCACGACGAGGTTCAATTTCTGATGCGGGCGCAAAAAACAATTCGGCGCCGCATTCTGGCCGCACTGGCGGCCGCGTCTCTCGTTGCCGCGCCGCTCGGCGCGCAGAGTTCGCAGCCGCAAACGCCGCAGCCGCAGGCGGTCCCCGTCAATCCGCGCCAGGGCCCGGCGCCGCCGCCCACAAATAAAACGGTCCCGGGCGGAAAGGCGACAATTCGCTCGACCGTCAGCCTCGTGGAAATCGACGTGCAAGTTACCAACCGCGACGGCAAGCCGGTGAAAGGGCTGAAGCAAGAGCAATTCAGCGTCACCGAAGACGGCAAGGCGCAAAAAATATCGACGTTCGAGTACAACGACATCGAGCGAGTCGAGACCGCCGGAAAAGGGGAGGAAGCGCCGATCACGGTCCCGCTCGGAACGATCACTTCTCCCGAGGAAATCAAGTCGGTGGTGCGCGATCACCGGATGATCGTGATGTTCTTCGACCTCACGTCGCTGCAAGCGGAAGACTTGCTGCGCTCGACGCGCGCCGCGCAGAAATATCTTCAGGAGCAGATGACTCCCGCGGACCTCGTTGCCGTGGTCGCCTTCGGCAACACGCTAAAAATCGTCGCGAATTTCACGAACGATCGCGAGTTGCTCAAGCAGTCCGTGGACGCCCTGGTGCCCGGGCACGAAGCGGCGCTCTCGCAACTGGCCGATGCGGCGACGGCTGCGAATGGGGAAACCGCGGTCACGGAAGACACCGGCGCGGCGTTCACCGCCGACGACACGGAATTCAACATTTTCAATACGGACCGGAAACTCGCCGCCGTCGAGGCGCTGTGCGAAGTCCTCGAAGGAATTCCCGGGAAAAAATCGATCATTCAATTCACCAGCGGCATCACGCAAACCGGCGAGGAAAATCGCTCGGAGCTCATCGCGGCAACCAATTCCGCGAACCGCTCCAATGTTTCCATCTACAGTGTGGATTCGCGCGGGCTGCTGACGGCGACACCGGGAGGCGACGCCAGCACGGGGGCATCCGGCGGCAACGCGATGTTCACCGGCGCGACCGTCATCTCCCAAAGCCAGTCGCGCCAGGATTCGCGCGATACGCTGGCGACGCTTGCGGGAGACACCGGCGGGCGCACGTTTTTCGACGTGGGAGATTTCGGCAAGGTTTTTCAGAGCGTGCAGAACGATACGTCGGGCTACTACCTGGTGGGATATTACAGCACGAACGCTGCGAATGACGGCGCCTGGCGGCGCGTCCACGTGAAAATCGATCCGCTTCCCGCCGGCGTGCACATTCGCGCGCGCGAAGGCTACTACGCTCCGAAAAATTTCGGCGTCTTCACGACGGAAGACCGCGAGCGGCAACTCGAGGAAGCGTTCCAATCGGAAACTCCGGAAGTCGAGCTGCCCCTGGCCGTGGAAACCTCGGAGTTCCGGCTGAACGCGAATCAGGTGTTCGTGCCGATCGACGCGAAACTCGCGCCCAGCGCGCTGCAATGGGCGCAAAAACGCGGCAGCCGCGAAACCGCATTCGATTTCGCGGCCGAAGTGCGCGACGCGAAATCCAACCGCGTCGTGGGCGCGCTGCGCGACACGATCACGGTGAAAATCGATGCGGAACATTTCCAGGACATCCAGCAGCACGCGCTGGTCTACCAGGGCGGCATTATTCTCGCGCCCGGCGAATATAAACTGAAATTCCTGGCGCGTGAAAACGAGTCCGGCCGGATCGGCACATTCGAGCAGAACATTTCGCTTGCGCCGCCGCAGCTCGATCGCCTTCAGGTAAGTTCCCTGCTGCTTTCCAGCCAGGTGGAAGCCGTGCAGAACACGGCGCAGATCAAAACGCAGGCGCTGGCGCAGGACGCCAAATTGAAATCGTCGCCGCTGGACGTGGGCGGCGAGCGAATCATTCCCAGCGTGACGCGCGTTTTCACCGGCGAGCAAACGCTGTACGTTTTCTTCCAGGCCTACGCGCCGCAGAAGGCCGATGCAAATTCTCTCCGCGCGGGTCTCGTATTTTTCCGCAACGGGCAGCGCCTCTCCGACACGCCGATGGTCGCGCCCACGGAGTACGACGAGAAAAGCCGCACCGCGTCCTTCCGCCTCAGCCTGCCGCTCTCGGCGACTGAGCGCGGGCCGCTACACCGTGCAGGCCATCGTCGTGGACGCGGGAACAGCGTACGCCGCATTCGCGCGCAATTACTTCGCGCTGCGGCCAACGTCCAAGCCCGCCGCAGCGGCGACGATTCCTCCTCCGCCCAACAATTGACCCCGGTTTCGCGCGGCAGTATCCTGAGCCTTGTGTTCCCGTGGAACGCTTCCAGCGGCACAAGAAGCGCGCGGTACGCCCAGCCCCCCATGCAACAGTACGTCAAAGTGTTGCATCCCTAGTGACACGGCTTGCCGCTAGGTTGTCCGTGGACGTTCCGGATCGGGCAATTTGCGGCAACCGATCGGAGATTAAAGGCAAGGAAGAATCTTATGCGGCCCATCCCTTCAGCGTTCGTCTTGATTTTCTTGTCTGTGGGATTGATCTTCGGACAGGCGGAAGATCCGACCGCCTCGGAAACAGCCACGGGATCGCCCGGCACGATTGCGCTGGAAGTGCCGGCGGGCACTCCCCTTCCCGTGGTGCTTGATAAAGAAGTGCGCATCCGAAAAGCCGGGCAGCCGATTCACGGGAAAATCGCCGAGCCTGTATATGCCTTCGACAAGCTGGTTGTTCCCGCGGGCAGCGAAGTCACCGGCAGCGTGACTCGAATCTCAGGCGTTTCGGCGTTGAAACGGACGTCTGCTGCCCTGGATGCAAATTTCTCTCCTTCCCGCGACGTTGAGATTACCTTCGATCAACTGGTGCTGCCCGACGGGCGCCGCGTCCCGCTCCACACGCAAGTTTCTCCCGCGTCTCAAGGAGTTTTGCAGTTCGCCACCGCCGCGGAATCGAAAAGCCAAAACAAAGACGGGAAACAGAACGCCGCCGTAAAGCTTGCCACTGAAAAGGTCAGTGAGAAAAAACAGGAAATCAATCAAGAATGGGAATCGGCGAAGCAGCAGATAACCGCGCCGGGAAAGATGCACCGGCTGAAAAGAATCGTGATCGCCGAATTGCCCTACCATCCGCAATATTTTGACGCGGGAACTCGCTTCAACGCGGAGCTTCTCGATCCCCTGAATTTTGGATCGGAAGAGTTGACGCCGGAAAAAGTGCACATGGTTGGCACTGCTCCCGCGGCGGGAAGCATCATCCACGCGCTATTGAAAACGCCGCTGAGTTCCGCCAGCGTGCAAAAAGGCGAGGCGGTTGAGGCGGTCATGACGGAACCGCTGTTCACGGATACTCAGCTCATTCTTCCGGAAGGAACCGTGCTGAAGGGATCCGTCTTGCAAGTGCAGCCCGCGCGAAGATTGCACCGGAACGGACAACTGCGGATCGTTTTCCATCAGATCGTCCCTCCGAAATCAGCCGAGCAACAGGTCGAAGCCAGCCTTGAAGGAGTGGAAGTAAAGAATGACGAAAACCTGAGCCTGGATTCCGAAGGCGGCGCGCAAGCGACGACTCCGAAAACGAGATACCTGACCACCGGAATCTCCTTAGCGCTCGCGGCTGTTTCTTTTTTGCCGGATAGCGATGCCGGCAGCTCGGGGCAATCCGTTCTTGAAGTGGGCGGACGCGCGGCGAATGGGGCATCCGGTTTCCGTGTGATCGGATTCGTGACGGGGGCTATTGTCCGTTCCCGGCCACTCGCTTCCGCTTTGGGTGTCTACGGGGCCAGCTTGTCGGTCTATGACCATTTTCTTTCCCGCGGACACGACGTCGTCTATCCGAAAGATACAGCCATGGCGATCGGATTCGGATCACGAGTGACAGGTGCGCCGAAGGCTTCGCCTCAAACCTGACTGCCATCACCAGGTGATGTCGCCCGGGAACGCCAATCTCCCGATTGGCGTCAAGCAATTCGCCAATCGGGAGATTGGCGTTCCCAGGTTTCAACGCATCGGCACTGCTGAACCATTCGTTTCACTTTGGCACATCGCGCCAATTATAGCGCCTTACTCTTTCTTCTAAACCTGACACGCCTGGCGAACGATATTCCAAATGTATTCCGTACCCTCGCAGATGTAAGGGCGATTTGCCTATTTCCGCGCGCGAACCAATTTGGGAGTGATGGGTGGATCCTATTCTGACAAGTTTTTCGCAGCAGATGAACACCGCCTTCTTGCTGACCGTCATCCTTGTGGCCGTCGCGGCGGGGATCGTTTTGCTGCTCCTGTTCCTGCTGGCGCGCCGCGCGTGGCGACATTTTCGCGTGCGGCGATTTGACGCGCTCTCGATCAAGATTCACGGGCAATGGCGTGAAATTGTGAGAGGAGAAATTCCCGCGCAAGAGTGGCGAAAGGATTCGCTACAGTGCGAAATCGTGCAGTCGATCGTGATTCAGGAAATTAGCGCGGCGCCCGATAAGGACAGGGCCGGTCTTCAGGAGTTCTTGCGCAAGAGTGGATTGCTCGATCGCTGCATCGATCGAGTCTATGGCGGGCATGGATGGAGCCGGCGCCGCGCGATGCTGGCGCTTGGCGCGATGCGCATGCCGGAGGCGATTCTCCCGCTCTCGGAAGCGATGGACGACTGGCAACTCGACACTCGCATGGCCGCGGTGCAGGCCCTCGGCCGGACGGGGCTCGCAGCAGCGGCCGAACCCATCCTCGAAACCTACATGGTCGGCGGCCTCAAGGTTCCCACCGACCCGGTGGCGAACGCCCTGGTGCGTTGCTACAAGGATCAACCGGAGGCAGTGCTGCCGTATCTGCGGCGCTCTTTGGGAGAATCGCGCGAGCTTCTCGCGCGGGTGGCCAGCGAATTGGCCACGCCGGGAATGGCGGATGAAATGATTCTTCTGGCGGAGGATCCCCGGCCGGAAGTGCGCGCTTGCGCCGCCAGGGCCCTGGCCATCGCGCCGCTGCCCGTGGCGATTCCCGCGCTCGCGAACCTGGCGCGCGACGATACCTGGTTCGTCCGGCTGCGCGCCGTCTCGGCGCTCAATCAGATTCCTCATCCACGGTCGATCCCGATCCTGCTCGAAGCGGTGCGCGATTCGAACCGCCTGGTTCGAATGAGGGCTGCGGCGGCGCTGGCTAAATTCGAACACGAAACCGTGGAAATTCTGCAAAGCATCGTCGATTCGCGCGACCGCTACGCGCTCCACGCCATGATCTCCGCCCTCGAGCTCGGCGGCGGCTTCGAAAAAGTGATGGCCCAACTAGCCGATCCCATGCTTCGCGACGAAGCGGCTTCCCTTCTCCTCCACTCCCTCCGCGAAGGCGCCGCGGGCCTGTGGACCACGCGCCCCGCCGATCCAGTTGTCGAATCTGTCTTTCCGTAGGGTTTTAGTAGCACAGGCTTCAGCCTGTGGGTTTTGGTCCTTGCAAGGACAAACCCCCACAGGCTGAAGCCTGTGCTACTAAATCACTCCGTCTTGCGTTCTGATTGGATGTCGATCCCGAGTTGCTGGCACTTTTTGTAGAGGTGGCTACGCTCCAGGCCCAGGGCGCGCGCGGTGTTGGTCATGTGGTGATGGTGGCGGCGCAGCTCGGCGAGGAGCACTTCGCGCTCGAACGATTCCAGGCGCTGCGTCAGCGGTCCGCTTCCCGCGGAAGATGCCCCTTCGCCGTTGCGCGGCGCCGGCAGAGCGAGATTCACTTCCTCGGCGGTAATTATTTCGCCGGCGGAAAGAAGCAGGACTCGCTCGACCACGTTGCGCAACTCGCGCACATTGCCGGGCCAGGCGTATCGCTGCAGAATCTCGATCGACTCCGGCGAAAAATGCTTCGGCCGCCAGCTATTTTGCGACGCAACCTGCGCGGCAAAATATTCGGCGAGCGCGGGAATTTCTTCGGCGCGTTCGCGCAGCGGAGGGAGCGCGATCGGAAAAACATAGATGCGGTGATACAGGTCCGCGCGGAACGATCCTTGCCGGACCATTTCCTCGAGGTTGCGATGCGTGGCGACGACCACGCGCGCATCCACCGCGATGGGCTTGTCGCCGCCGACGCGCTCAATTTCTCCCTCTTCCAGCACACGCAGCAATTTGGATTGCATCACGAGGGGCATGTCGCCAATCTCATCCAGAAAAAGCGTGCCACCCGCAGCCTGCTCGAATTTTCCGACGTGGCGCGTGGCCGCGCCGGTGAACGAACCTTTTTCGTGCCCGAAAAGTTCCGACTCGATCAGCTCGGCGGGCACGGCGGCGCAATTGAGCGTCACGAAAGGCCCGGCATGGCGCGCGCTTTTCTGGTGGATCGTTCGCGCGATCAGTTCCTTGCCGGTGCCGGTCTCTCCCTGGATCGCGACGCGGGATTCGCTGGCCGCGACGCGCTCCACCTGCGCCATCAGCCGCTCCATGACGGGGCCGGACCAGATCATTTCGTGCTTGCCGAGGCGGCCGCGCAAATCGCGGTTTTCGTCTTCGAGACGGCGCAGACGCAGGACATTTTCGATGGTGACGAGAAGTTTTTCCGTCGAGATCGGCTTTTCCAGAAAATCCACGGCGCCGAGCCGCGTGGCCCGCACCGCCGTTTCCACGCTCGCCTGCCCCGAAATCATCACCACCGGCGTCGTCACCCCGGCCGCCTTCAAATCTTCGAGCAGCGAAATTCCATCCTTGCCGGGCATCACCACGTCCGAAAAAATCATGTCGAAATGTTCCGCGCGAATGAGTTCGAGCGCGCGAGCGGCGCTGTCGCAAACCGTGGCTTCATATCCCGCGAGCCGAAATGCGCGGGAAAGCGAAGCGAGCGTGTTCGGGTCGTCGTCGATGAGCAGAAGGCGTGGCTTCGGAGAGTTCATGCGCGATTCACCGGATCAGGCCGCGGTGAAAACCGGTGGATCCGCCTGCCGGTCTTCCGTAGGGTTCATTCTCTCCTGGGAGATCTTTTGTTCCATGGGCAGCTCGATGCGAAACGTCGCGCCCGCGCCCGGCGCGGATTCCACTTCAATTCTTCCGTTGTGATCGCTGACCACGGATTGCACGATCGCAAGGCCGAGGCCGGTGCCGTGCCGCTTGGTCGTGTAATACGGCGTGAAGAGGCGCGCGCATTCCTCGGGCGTCAAGCCTTCGCCGGTGTCGGTGACTTCGAGCCGCACCGCGCCGGGACGATGCGCCGTGCGCACGGTCAGCGTGCCGCCCGCCGGCATGGCGTCCAGGGAATTGAGAATTAGATTTTCGAGCGCACGGCGCAGCAAGATCGGGTCCGCCTGCGGGCGCGGAAGATTTTCGTCGAGGTATAGCTCCGGCGTAATGGGCGGACGCCCGACGGGAGCAAGCTGCGGCTCGAATAATTTGACGGCGCTGCGCACCAATTCGTTCACGTCCACGGGCTCGAATTCCGGCGGCGGCATCTTGGCGAAATCGCTGAAGCGGCTGACGATGGTTTTCAGATTCTCGAGCTCCGCGCGCAGGGTTGCCGTGGACTCGAAAAATATTTCGTCGAATTGCTCGGAAGTCTGCTCGCGGGCGCGTTGCAGATTCTCGACGGTGAGTTGCAATGGAAACAGGGGATTCTTCAACTCGTGCGCGAGCCTGCGCGCTAGTTCGCGCCAGGCCGCCACGCGCTCGGTCTGCACCAGGCGCTCGCGCTGCTCGGCAAGCTGGCGCGTCATTTCATTGAATGCGTCCGCGAGCTGGCCGATTTCGTCGCGCGAGTGTATTTCCACGCGCGCTTCCCAATGTCCCTCGGCGACTTCGCGCGCACCGGCGGCAAGCTCTTCGATGGGGCGCGTCACGCGCGCCGAAATCCACCAGCCAAGAACGAGGCCCAGCAGAATCACCGCGCCGCCGACGAGCAAGGCCAGGGCGCGGATGAAATTCAGCATCTGGATCAGGCTCTGCCGCGAGCTGCCGACCAGGAGGACGCCAAGCAAATCGGCATCCCGGCCGACGAGCGGAATGGCATTGAAGGTTTCTGAATTGGCGTTGGGCGCCGCGCCGGAAGCGATCGTCCTTTGCAACTCTCGCCGGTTTTGCTGCACTTCGGTAATCATCGGCGAGAACAGCTCGGACTGGCTTACCGGGCCGCGCGGATCGGTCAGCTCGGACGGCACAAAGCCCTGCTCCAGATTTCTGTACAGCAGCGTGCGCATGCCCTCCGGAAGAACCAACGACGCGAGAAAATGTTGATCGAGGCGCTGTCCGCCGATCAGGAAGAGACGTTTGTCCCCAACTCGAACCGTCCGGACCGCGAGCAAACCCAAATCCACGGCGTCGGGCATGTCCACGCGGCGAAGAAAAGCGCCCTTCGAGTTCCAGTCCGTTTCCGCGCCCACCCAATCGTTTTTGTAGCCGAAGCGCGCGGGCCACTCCGCGGAAGAAATCAGAGCGCCGTCATCCGCCACGATGTCGACGAAATCGAGTTGCTGCGTTTGGGCGATGCCGCGCGCGTCGTTGTAATACTGGGAGGCGTCGGACTGCGGGCGGTTCAGGTCCATCGCCATCCGGAGCGTCGCCTCGGCATCGGCAATGCTCTGCACGCGATGCGCGATTTCGTCTCCGCGCTGCGCGTACTCGCGGCGAAACTGCGCCACGAGGGCGTCGGTCCGCTGGCGGTCAAATTCCTCGAACGCGCGGCGCGTGTAAACCGACACTCCCCACGCCACCATCGTCACCGCCGCGACAATGGTCACTACAAAAAAGGCCAGCAGCTTGGTGCGGAAGCTCATGGGGAGTTGCCTCCCGCGGCGGACGGCGGCCCAAGCCAGACGTCCTCCAGCTTCCATCCGCCCCAGCGCGGCGCCATCCAATCGCGCACCTGCGGGCTGAGCCCATAACTTTCGGAAACGTGGACGAGCGGGATGACGCGGAACGCGTCAATCGGCGCGCGCTCGGTGGCGTAAATCTGTTCTGGTGTTTGCAGATCCATTGCAGTTTCACCCAGCGAGTTCAATAGCTCGGACAGAGCCGCCGCAGGATCGGGCGTGGCGATGCGATGGCGCACCAGCCGCATATCCGCCGCGGCAGGCTTCGTTTTTCCATCCGCCATTTGTCCCGACACTTGCACCTTGATCCCTACTTCGCGCAAATTGACGGCCACGCGGTCCGCCACCGCATGAGCTTCAGCATCGCCCGAATCGTAAAACAGCACAAGGGGCATGGAACGGGAAAGTTCGCGCCCGGAAGCTGCCAGCAAATCCTTCGCCCGCGGCAGGTCGGAAGTGGCGGGGAACAAGTGCGCGTAACCCGAAATCCAGTTCGGCAGCAAGCCACCGGCTGAGACTCCCTGCTTCTGCAGGATCACGTCCGCGATGGAAGCGCGATCGATGGACAGCGAAATCGCTTGCCTTAGACGGGCATCCTGTACGGCGGGACGAGACGCGTCAAAGACAAGCGCGAATAATTCCACGGGATCGCTGGACGCAGTGCGCACCCCGCGTTGCGCGGCGCGACGCACTTGCGATGCCGGCAACTCCACCACATCGGCCTGGCCAAAGGAAATTGCATTGGCTTGCTGTTGAAAGTCGACGCCCATCAGGAGTTCAATCTTGTCCACAAAGGGCCGCCCCGCCCAGCACGAATCGTTTGCGGCGAGGATTGCTTGCGCGGAATTCCCCGCCGTTGGCCACTCCGCCACGCGAAACGGTCCGGTGCCCGTGAGGGAATTGTCGTCTGCCACGTGGAAAACGAAGTAGCGGCCCGTCGCTAATTCCGCCGGAAAATCCGGCAACGAGTGTTCCGCTTGAATGACAACGGAATCGGGAGTTGCGCTCACATCAAAGGAAGCGCCGAGCAATTGCTGAAGCGCCATGGCGGCAATGGGTCGGCGTCAGCGGCGACCCATCGCTGAATTTCACGCCGTCACGCAAACGAAATTCCCAGCGCCTGAACTGCGCATCATGCTGCCAGGAAATTGCCAGCGCGGGCTGAAGCGTTCCGTGCCCATCCAGCCTGACGAGGCGATCGAAGACAAGCGAATCCAGGCGCTCGGCCGCTGCCGCTTGCGCGGGAGCCGATGGCCATTGGCGCGGATCGATCGTGGCAATCTGTTCGCGCATTTGAACGCGCAAGGTCCCGCCACGTTGCGGCCGCGTCGATGCCGCCGCATTCGGGGCCGTCGCAGCCGCTCCCAGTGCGAGGAGCGCCACAAACGCCACGCACAGATTATTGCGCGCAGGAAAAAGACAAACGATACGCTTCATAATTTCCAGTTGCGAGGTTCCGCACAACAGCCCTGGGCGTGTCGGATACCGCGTGCAATGCCGTGATCGGCCCCGGGAAATCCAGTTCGGCGCTGACGGCGACGGCGCCGCTCGACTCCGTCTGGAACACTTGCAACGAATCCGTTTGCGTATAGTCGCGCGCGCCTGTCGCCAGAAACTGACTCGCGCCTCCGCAAATAGTTTTCATTTCGATTACCGTGCCTTTGCCCGGCGGCGGAGGACCCGGTGGCGAGAGGTCGAACATCATTGGGAATCGGCCAGGGAGAGGTCCTCCGGCCGATCCATCCGCCGGTGGACACCCGCTCAAATCGGGCGCTTCCAAATTCACGCTGCAGACCCGCGGCGAGAGAAAGAATGCAATCGTATTCCCAACCGGGTCAAAATTGAGATTCCCCCAGGGATCGCGGCTCGAGCGCTGCACCGATGTGATTTCTAACGTGCTCGCCGAACCGGTTTGCTTATCTTGAATCCGCAAGCCATCCGGCAGGAGCAGGACGAGCCAGGATTTCCCTGCGCCGTTTGAGATTTCTCCCGCATCCAGAATCTGCTCCGGCCCCTCCCAGAATTTCTCACTCCGTATCGTCACCGGCATTGCCTTTGAGAAAGCGCGATTTTCCGAGGAGCGGTCCGCGGCGATCAAAACCACCTGCGAGGCGTCGCCCTTGTGAATTTCGCCCGTCCAAACAAGGTTCTTGAAGTTTTCCGAAAGCGTGACCACCACGGTGATTCCCGCGCCACTACTCGTCAAGCGCACGCCGCGTTCCTGTAATTCAGCCTTGAGCGACTGTTCGATCCGGGCGACTTCTCCGGGTTGCAAGGATGAGAGATTGCGAATTTCGCAGGACACATTTTCCTGCGCGGGCAGCGCTGCGGCTATTTTCTGGGCAAGTTCTTTCGCGGAATCCTCCAGAGTCCCAGGACGGGCCAAGCTCGGAAGTCCCAACGAGACAACAAGAAATAAAATCGCTCGGAAGGAGAGTGTGGATCGATCTGCGGCCATCATCGGTGTGCTGCGCGTCGCCTCGCGGATCACGAAGAAGAACTCCGCGCGGCGGCCAAGACTCTTAGAAATCATAGCACAGGCTATTGGGAGCGCCCTCGATCGCTGCGGGAGCTTTGCGCAATGTATATCGTGCATCGGGCGCTCCAATCCTTCGTAGCACAGCCACTCTTGGCTGTGCGGTTTTCTCCACTTTCGCGCAGCGATGAATTATCGACGATTGCAAACCCCACACAGCCAAGAGTGGCTGTGCTACTAAAGCCGCAAACGCGCGACCGCGTCCCGATTATGTCGGGACGCGGTTCGCGAATTGGCCACCGGCCGGGTGGCGCTCGCGTTCGGAAAACCCTCGCAGGGGCGGCGGTCCCTGTCCCGGTTTCCGGCGAGCGGCCCGCAAGGGTTTTGGCCGGTGGAACTCAATCTCATTTGGTCTTCATGATCTGCGCCTGCTTGCGGGCGGGCGCAGGACCATCCTGATCGCTATCGTCCGCGTTGTTCGAGGTCGTTCCACCAGAGAACGCGGAGCGCAAAACGTCGGAGGCGAAGAAATTTCGTCCGTCCGTCGGCACCATGATGATTTGCAATTTGTCCGAGAGCCGCTCGGCGATGATTTTCTGGATCAGCATGGGATTCTGCTTGAGCACGGCCGCTTCTCCCTGCAAGCGCTCGGCGTCGGCCGCAGCCGTCAGGCGAATCGTTTCGGCGTTCGCCGCCGCATTCAAGCGGACCGAATCGGCGTTGGCCTCCGCATTCAAGTGGGTCGTTTCGGCGTCGGAGACGGCAAGCAAATGTCTTCGCTCGACTTCCGCTTTGCTGTCGATCACTTTGGACTGCGCGGCGGCATCGGCATTCTCCACCGTGGCTTCCTTGCGCGCCTGAGCCTCCAGGCGCGACTCCTCGATTTGCTTCTGCTTGAGCGGCAGCGTGTATTGCATCGCGTCGGATTCGGCCTTGGCTGCGATCACGCGGGATTCGGCGTCGGCCTGGGAATGTTTCACCTGCTGCGCCTTGGCGGCTTCCGCCTGAAGCTCGGCGATTCTCACTTGTTTCTCGTAGATCGCCGTTTCAAATTCCATGCGTTCGCTTTCCTGTTCCTTCAGCAGGATGTCTTCCAGTCCTTTTGCATACTCCGCCGGCAAGTGCACGTCGCGCAGGAGGACTTCCTTCACCACGATCCCGTCCGAGCCCAGCCGGTCGGTGATGGTCTTGGTGGATTTCGCGCGGAATTCGTCGCGCTTCACCGCGAAGACTTCGCGCACGACGTAATTGGGAGCAAGATCGCGAAACGCCGTCGACACGACAGGCGCGACGATTTCCGAATCCACCGGCTGCGCGAGATTTGCGTGGATGTACGCGAGCTTCTGCGGATCGAGCCGGTAGCGCACGGAAACCGCGAGTCCGATCGTCAGCCCTTCGCGCGTTTGCACGGTCAGGATTTCATTCTTGGCGGCGGCATCGGAAACGGCATTGGTCGTGAACAGATGATCGCGCAAGTCATACACGGCTATGCGCTGCACGAACGGCATGACCAGGTGCAGGCCGGGATACAGTGTTCCCGGTTGCACGCCCGAAATCTGGCTGATCCGCACGCCGCCGGACCCCTCCGGCACCACGGCGAGGCTCAGCGCCAAGAGCAGAGGCGCCCACGCCCAGCCGAATATCTTCGCGGCGAGGGTCCACCGGATGGGACGGCTCGTCCCCGCCTTTTCGGCCGCCCCGGGCTCCCCCGAGCCCATCAGCTTTTGGAACTGCATCGCCAGATAGACGTCGTACGCAACCACACCTGCCGCCGTGCCGAACATTGCAATCCCCGCGGCCATCAGCAACCACTTCAGTGCGAACATGACTTGCTCCTTCCGCTTCCCCGAGTCTTTGATCCTACTCGTCGGGCGAATCCCCGGTTCGAACACATTGCGGCGCGGCGAGCCTTACGCGGCGTCGCGCTGCCGATTTCCTATTTGCCCGTTCGCGACGAGACGGATGGGCTGAACGATCTTGGCCGTGACCGGCATCAGCCGGAACAGGCCGTGCAGTCCAAGCCAGGTCATCCACAGCGCCAGCAGGAACGAGAGCAGCGCTCCCTCGATCACCATTGCCCCACTCATGAAGGTTTCCATCGCAGGTCCTCGCTTTCCTCGCGGAAAGAAATGGCACGAGACCCGCCAATTCGCCACACGCTGATAATAAAGGACTTGCGCCGCTGAAGCGATCGCGGAAAGCGTGGCCCCCGGAACACGCTGTGTAAGGCTCCACGCGGTGGACTTGACAGTAGCGCCGGCATCTTGCCGGCAGGTTTTCTGTGCTTGCTCGCGCGTCGAAAAACCGCTGGCGGGACGCCGGCGCCACTGAAACCAACGCGGCAACGCTTAGACGATTTCCGGAAAATGAGCACTGCCTGGCACAGCGTCAACGATTCGCAAACGGAGCGCTTGGGCTATACTGAAGTTGAGGAAGCAGGGCCGCGATGCGCAAAGAAGGAATCCAAATCGGGCGAATCTATGGGATACCGATCTTCCTGCACACCAGTTGGTTCCTCATTTTCGGGCTCATCGCCTTCTCATTTTATTCCGAGTTTGACGCCCTTCAGCTGAACATTCCCACCTCGCGGCTGTGGGGCCTGGGGCTGATGACCAGTTTGCTGTTCTTCGCTTCCCTGGTGTTTCACGAAATGGCGCACAGCGTCATCGCCAAGCATTACAAGATTCCGGTGGTTTCGATCACGCTGTTCGTGTTCGGCGGCGTATCCCGCATCGGCCGCGAACCTACGCGCGCGCTGGAAGAGTTCAACATCGCGGTGGCCGGACCGCTGTCGAGTTTTTTCCTTGCGGGCGGCTTCTGGCTGGTTGGCCACGAAGCAGGCTCCAACGCCATATTGAGCACCCTTGCCGGATCGCTCGCGTTGATCAATTTCTGGCTGGCGCTTTTCAATCTGGTCCCTGGGTTTCCCCTGGACGGCGGGCACATTTTCCGGGCCGTCGTGTGGGGCTTCAGCAAGGATTACGCGCGGTCCACGCGGATCGCCGCGCGCTCGGGCCAGGTGATTGGTCTTGGGGATGATCGCGCTGGGCGCAGGTGCGGCGCTGAGAAACTATCAACCGCTTGGCGGTCCCGTCGGAGGATTGTGGCTGGCGTTCATCGGCTGGTTTATTTTGTCGGCGGCGAAGCAGAGCCAGGCGCAAGTCGAAGCGCGCGGGGCGCTCGAAGGGCTGCGCGTGGCCGACATTATGACGCCTGAATTGCACACCGTCGGGCGCGAGATTTCGCTCGAAGACTATGCCCGCGAAATGGTGCGCACGGGGCGCCGCGCGCACCTGGTGGTCGCGGGCGATCAGCTCGTCGGGCTGGTCACAGCCGAGGCGCTGAACACAGTCCCCCAGCAAGATTGGGAAGTTACTTCGGTGCAGGCCGTCATGCTTCCCAAGAACAAACTCCACTGGGCTGCCCCGGAGGAGCCGGCGCTTTCCCTGCTCGACCGCATGCGCACGATTGGGATGCAACAGATGCCCGTGATTGCCGGCGGGAGCGTCGTCGGCATCGTCACGCGCGATTCCATCCTGCGCGTCCTCCAGTCCCGCCACGAAGTTGGCTGAGTAGCACAGGCTTTCAGCCTGTGGGTTTTAGTCCTTGCAGGCACGAACCCCCACAGGCAAAGCCTGTGCTACTCACCGTAGCAGCGAACCTACCTTGCGCATCTGTTTTGAAAAATCAGCGGGATTATAGTTTGAAGGATTTTCGAGCTGCTGGAACAACCCATTGATGGCGGCGCGAACGTCGGCGGCGTTTGCAAGTTTCTCCGTGCGGGCGTAGGCGATGAACAGCGAATCCAGTGCCATGGCGGCCTGTTCGGCGGCGCGTTCGCCCTGGTTCGAAATCTCGTCGGCGTCGTCTGAAATCCGTTGCAGGAGGCGCAGCGTCATCGCCACGTCGTAGCGCTGCGTCTCGATCCTTGCGGCAAGCTGATTCGAAAGCGTGGCGGCGCTGGCCGATGCAGCGGCAACAGCGTCGCGGTCCGGATTCAACTGGCTGAGCAACTTGGCCAACTGCGCGACCTGATCATCCAGGCGCGACGCCACATCGTTGTCCACCTGATGCGCGAGTTCGCGGAAGACTGCGAAGCGCGAGGCGTTCCACGGCGGATCGCCGGGGCGGCGGCCTGCGTAGCCGCGCTCCTGCCGCCAGCTCTGTTCGGGTGCGGTCAGGGAATGATGGCACGCGAAGCATTGCAGCTCGGAATATTCGGGCCAATTCTTGCCCTTGGCGCGCCAGGCAACGCGTTCCATCGAGGCGCGCAGCTGTACTGCCTGCCCCGTCCCCCACTCGCGCACTCCCGCCCAGGCGTCGGTTTCCGCGGAGACGCCGGGAGCGCTTTCGCGCGGCGTCTTCCAGTGCCGCGGCATCACGGCGGAAAAAGAATCAAGTTCGAAGTAAAGGTCGGGATGCCCGGCGGCGATCATTTCATGGTCGACGAATTTTTCCTGCGTCCCGAGGTGGCACGTGAGGCACTTCTCCGTGCGCCGGGCGAGGTTCCGCGTGTCGTACATCCCGGCGGCAACCGACTGCTCGTGGGTCCAGTTGCGCGTCGTGTGCGGGCCGAGCCATGCCGACGCAGGACCGTGGCAGCTCTCGCAACTGACGCCTTCGCTGAGATCGAATGTCTTGGCGCGCGCCTCGGCCGGCACATCGAGCGCGTGGCAGGCAAGACACTTCGCCGCCTGCTCGGATTTGCCGAGGCCCAGGATTCGCCCCATGCGTTCGCCGACCGGCCCGGTGAGCGCGTCATACGCTTTCGCGTGCTTGTCCTTCACGGCCCAGATGCTGTATTCGTCTTGAAAAATGCGGTTATCGGAGCGAGGCTTCACGCTGCCGTGGCAACTCGTGGAACTGCAGGAGCCGGGCCCCGTATATTTGCCGGCGTCCGCGGGAGGATTCGCGGCGCGCGGCGGATTCAGCGAGGCAAGACAAATCGCGCCGAGCCAAACCACGGCGCATCGCAGCGTCAATCGCTTGGCCTCAGGCCCGATTCTCATTCCTGTGCTCGGATGGAGCCCTGCCTTCTTCGCGCAGGCCGTGGAGCCGGCCCGCGTCAGAATTTTTATACTGCCCGTTGGAAGTGAAGTCAACGAAAGGAAATGGGTCGATTTCTTGGTATCGAACCCCACAACGAGCAGTTGTGAATTTCGCAACTCGATCGGAATGGCAGCACCGCGAACAGGCTAGCGGAAAGGATTCACAATCCGGAGACCTTCGATCCGCCGTCCCTCCTGAAAGTCCTCGGAAAACAACACGGCGCATCCTCCCAGTTTCGCCGATCGCAGAATCAATGCATCCCAGAAAGAAAACTCGTGAAGGCGGTGGAGATCGATTGCGGCGAGAATGTCCGAAACCTCGGGGGTGACGACGTCAAACTCCGCAAGCAGTTCAACTTTGCGGCGCGCAATCTGCGGATCGACGCCGAGCTTCCGGGTTGCCACGACAAAGTACTCTTGAAGGACCTGGAGTGAAACCACTCCTGTTCTCCCGCGCCGATGTTCCGCGATGAGTTCAGCCGCGAGCCCCTGTTTAATTGGGGCGGCATTGTCGTCCGCATACACGAGAATGTTCGTATCGATGAAACTACGTGCGGTCATGAATTTCATCACGATTGAAGCGCCAGCCTCGAGAGTTTCCGCGTCCGGAAAGACGCTTAAACTCCTCGATGCTGCGCTCAGGATCGTCATCGGCAAGCGTTTGGAGATAATCGCGGATCAACTGATTAAGGCTCTTGCCAAGCGCTTCAGCCCGCTTGCGGGCTCGTGCGACAACGCGTTCGTCAATCGATAGTGTAACGTTCACGACCACAGTATATGTGCGCACGTAATATGAGTCAAGACGTATTTCTCTGCGCTCTTAAACGAATCTGGACAGTGGTCTGTAATTAGCGTATATACGTAAATTGTCGTATAGGCATTCAACTGTGGCAAAGACACGCTTCGTATCATCACCGCGCGCCGGGCGAGTCCGAAAGAACGCCAACCTTACGCAAGATGAGCGTATCGATTTTTCGGAGATTCCGGAGTCGACGGGCGCGGAGCTAAAACGTGCGCGCCGGGTTGGCCGTCCGAAATCTGGACACGCGAAACAGCTTATAGCAATCCGCATTGCTCCCCGGCTCCTCGCTCAACTCCGGCGTTTGGCCGCAAAGCGGGACAAACCGTACCAGACCCTGATCCACGAACTCCTGGAAAAGGCGGCGCGGACGTCCAAGGTGGCCTGAAGCTATCGGTCTACCCAATTGCTCCAAGCCCGCGTCGCAAAAAGATAAGCCCCGCCGTTACATCGCCTCCAATGAGTACGGCTATGGAAAACCGCATCCGGGTGAGGATGGACTCGAAAGCCGTCGTCTGTTATATGAACTTTGGCGTGAGGCGTCCATTCCTGCGAGGGTCCGCCTTCCCCGAGGAGCACCGGCTTGCTTTTTGAAGAGTTGAAAAATATGCAGCGGCAGCCGGACGGGACGCCCGTCGCGGCCGACGATCTTCTGCGGCTCCCGGTATTCAAGGATATCTCTCCGCAATTTCTCAAGAAAAATGCGAACGCGACGGTCTGGCGGCATTTCAAGCGCGGCGACATCGTGTGCCGCGAAGGCGAATTCGGCTCGACCGCGTTTTATATTTTGGAAGGTAAGGCTAGCGTCGCGCTCGCCACTCCCATCGCGCACGTGAAGGCGCAGGGCCGCCCGAGCGGCTTTCTCGCGCGGCTGACGAGCAAGCTCACGAGCCGGCTGTCTCCGCGCGAGGAAGACCGCCGCGAGGACGAAGCGGACCGCCGCTCGATTCCGATCGACGCCCCTGTCGACCTGGCTTACGACCATCCTGTCGCCGAACTTGGGCCGGGCGAGCTGTTCGGCGAAATGACGTGCATGAATTATTATCCGCGCTCCGCGACCGTGCGCGCGGAGACCGATTGCATGATGCTCGAGATGCTGCGCAACGTTCTCGACGTCCTGCAAAAGAGTAAGGCGTTCCGGGCGCAACTTGACGAAACCTACCGGCGCCGCGCGCTCGATTCGCATTTGCGCGATGTCTCCATCTTTCGCGGCCTCCAGCAGGATTTCATCGACCATCTGCGCGACCGCGTGGAGCTCATGCGCTTCGCGCCCGGCCAGGTGATCTGCAAGCAGGGAGATCCCGCCGACAGTTTTTATCTGGTGCGGCTCGGATTCGTGAAGGTTTCAGAGGAATATCCCGGCGGCGAACTGGTGCTGGCTTACTTGTCGCGCGGCGATTATTTCGGCGAAATTGGATTGCTCGGCGGAGGAACGCGCACGGCGGCCTGCTCGGCGCTCGACCACGTTGAGGTGGTCCGCATTTCCGCGGAAGATTTTCGCGCGATGGGGGAAATGTATCCGGAAGTTCGCGCCGGTCTCGAACGCGTCGCCCGGGAGCGTCAGGAGGCGAATCAGGAGCGCCTGCGCATGGTGCGCAGCGTGCCCCTCGAGAGTTTTCTCGCGCAGGGATTGATGGAAGCGCAGAGCCTGCTGGTCCTTGACCTCGAAAAATGCACGCGATGCGACGCCTGCGTGACGGCGTGCGCCGATTCGCACGACGGCGTGACGCGGCTCGTGCGCGAAGGCCTTCGCTTCGAAAATTTCCTGGTGGCCACTTCGTGCCGGCAGTGCCGCGATCCGCTGTGCATGGTGGGCTGCCCGGTCGGAGCGATCCGGCGGCGCAATTCGCTCGAGGTGATTATCGAGGATTGGTGCATCGGCTGCGGCCTGTGCGCGAAAAATTGCCCGTACGGGAACATCAACATGCATTCCTTCGCGGCGCAGGCCGAAGACCACGAGCATCCCGGGCAGAAGAAGGCGGTCGTGCAGAAAAAAGCGACGACCTGCGATCTTTGCACCGAACATGCGGAGCCCAGTTGCGTTTACGCGTGCCCGCACGATGCCGCGCATCGCGTGGAGCCGCGCGATTTCTTTGCCGGAACGCTGGGGCAGCGCGTCGGAAAAACGGGAAAGGCCCGAACTTGATTCGCGAAGCCAGCCTGAATTTCTCGCTGCGATTCCAATTGGAATTTCGTCCAAATGCAGCCTGGCGGCGCGGGTATGGTGGCACAGGCTTCAGACTGGGGGGGTTGATCCTTGCAAGGCCCAAAACCCACAGGCTGAAGCCTGTGCCACCAAACCCAACTGAATCACCTAGCCGACTTTCTGTTTATCGGAAAGGTTGTGTGAGATCAGAACCAGGGGAATGATCCGTGCGCATTGATCGCACGCACAAGAGCTGGCTCGTCGCGTCGCTCGCAATCTTGGGCGCCTCGCTGCTGCTCTACGGCGTCTATCGAGTCCCATTCGCAACGGGATCGATGGGCGGCACAGCGCTGGGGCTGGCGTTCGGCAGCGCTGGATTCGCATTCATGATTTTTGCGGCGCTGTTGGGCGCGCGAAAAAGAGTGCCCGTCTACCGCTTTGGCCGCGCGCAGACCTGGATGCGCGGGCATTTGTGGCTCGGCCTCCTCAGTCTGCCGCTCGTTTTATTTCACTCTGGGTTCCGGTACGGCCATGGCTTGACGGCGTGGCTGATGACGCTGCTGATCGTCGTGGTCGTCAGCGGCCTCTTCGGGGCCGCGCTGCAGCATTACATGCCGCGCGTGATGACGCGCGAAGTAACGATGGAAACCATCTACGAGGAGATCGGCCACGTGCGCGCGCAACTTCTCGAAGAGGCGGAAGAATTGATCAAGCAAGCCGCCGGCGGCGATAAAAAAGCAACGGCCGAAGGCGGCGAACCGGATTCCGCCGCGCCCGCCGTCGCCGTGATGGATGAGGCCGCGCCGTTGCGGAATTTCTATGAACGGGAACTCAAGCCGTTTCTCGAAAAGCCCGGCGCGCGCGGGAGCGCTCTGGGCGACGCGGCGCAGGCGCGCAGCGCATTCGCGCAATTGCGAACGCTGGCGCCGGCTTCGCTTCACACGACGATCGAGGACCTGGAAGGTATTTGCGAAGAGGAACGCCAACTCACCCGGCAGACCCATCTGCACCTGTGGCTGCACGGCTGGCTGCTGTTGCACATCCCTCTTTCGCTCGCGTTGATTTTACTCGGCGCCATCCATGCCGTGATGGCGCTGCGATATTAGTGTCTCGTTCTGAATCTTGTTTGCGGAGTTCATTGAAATTAAGAAGGTTTGTGGGTCACGGCTTTAGCCGTGACAAAAAGCGTCAGCTTTAATGCGGCTTTAGCCGCTGGCCCGACGGAAGGTGAGCAATCGCTCAGGGGCTAAAGCCCGCAATTTGAGAAGCTGTAAATGTCGGAGCTAAAGCTCCGACCCACAAAGCGCATGTCGCATTTGTAGCAGGCTTTCGTATTGAAGACCGAAGAGGGCCAGAACTCTTGCCGCGAACACGCACTACCAAGAAGCTCGCGCAACGCATCGATCTCGACTATTTCAAGAGATCGAGCCCGCTGCGCCGCTGGCGATTTTTGCTTTCCGTTGCGGCGCCGGCGCTCGCCATTTTGGGGATCGCGTGGTATGGAGTTCGCAGCGACCGCCGGGTGTATTCGGCGGGAAGCTTGTCCACCGCGCACGCGGTTCTGACCAAGCAATGTTCGGCCTGCCATCTGTCCAACCTGGGTTTTTACGAAGCAAAGGTCAACGACCAGAAGTGCCTCGCGTGCCATGACGGCCCCGTGCATCACGCAACGCAGGAGTTCACGCCCGCATGCGCTTCCTGCCATGCCGATCATCGGGGAGCGATTCGACTGGCCGCCACAAGCGACGCGAATTGCACGCAGTGCCACGCGAATCTCGCGACGCGCGGGAGTTCCACCAGCTTTGTCCGCAACATCAACAGTTTTGAAAGCAATCATCCCGAATTCGCCGTCCTGCGATCGGGGCGCCACGATCCGGGAACCATTCAGCTCAACCATTACCTCCATTTGCAGCCGAATCTTCTCGGACCGAACGGCAGCCGCGTGCAGATGGTTTGCACCGACTGTCACCGCTCGGCCGCCGACGCAAGCGGTCCGTGGCCCTATGGGGATTTAAAAAGCCAGGGGGGAGCTCCAAAAGATTTATTGGCGAATGGTCCAAAAAGCGAATCGAGTATCTCAGCGCCTTCGCGTGCCTACATGGCGCCGGCAACCTACGCACAGACATGCGCTGCATGCCACGCATTACAATTCGACAAACGGCTGCCGGATGCGGTCCCTCACGACAAGCCGGAAATGATTCATCCGTTCGTCGTCGCCAAACTGCAGGCCTACATTGCGGCGCATCCGGCGGATCTGCGTGTCCCGCGCGATCCCAGCCGTGACCTTCCGGAAGAGCCAATCCCCGCGGACTATCGATTGCTCACGCCGCCGCAATGGGTCGCGGAACGGACGGCCGAAGACGAACAACTTCTGTGGCGCAAGACTTGCAAGCAATGCCATACGCTTCTTTTGGACGAAGGCGCGGCGCTGCCCAAAGTCGCGCCGTCGAATATCACCGCTCGCTACATGCCACACGCGACCTTCGATCACTCGCAGCACGGCCTCGTCGACTGCACGAGCTGCCATGCCGCCACAACAACAAGCCAGCAAAGTTCCGACGTGCTTCTCCCCGGCATCGCGACGTGCCGCGCCTGCCACCATCCCGGCGCCGAAGCGGCGGAATCGCGCTGCTTCGAGTGCCACACCTACCACGATCCCGCGCAGCGCAAACCCGCGCACAGTAATTTTTCCGTGGCGGAATTGCAGGGTCGGGCGCACTAAAACCCATCTTTTGAAATCGGTGGCGTGGTGAGTAGCGCGGAGTTTAGAAACCACGGAAAAAGTAGTTTATTTTGTCATTCCGAGCGAAGCGAGGAATCTCTCTTTCTTTGGCGTTCAATCGAAGAGAGATTCCTCGCTTCGCTCGGAATGACAAAATGGTGATTTTTTCGGCGACCTGTGAAGGCTGTGCTATGTATGGCCAACACTCAGTCAAGGAAATGAGAATCAATTCGTTGGATTCGACGGGAATTTCAAATAGGGCAAACGCACGCCTTGCAAGATGATCTGGTCGGCGCGAATCGCTGCCGGAGCTTCAAAGCCCGCCGATCCGCCTGCAGCCACGAAGTCATCCTGGTCGACGCCGTCGCCGCTGATGCCGAGCCCTCCCACAAGCACTCCGTTGCGATAGAGCGGCACGGACCCCGGAAAAAAAACAACCCCGCTTTGATTCGGACCGGCAACTTGGAAGCCCTGCGTGCAGGGATTCGCCACATCTTGCAGGTAGAGATTGAAAAATGGGCCAGGAGAGCTGCCGTCAATTCCGGGAGGAAAAAAAGGCTGAGCGCCGTAGCCAATCGTGCGGTTCGTGACGGCCGTGCCCTCCGGGACGCCCGTCAAATCGGCGGCCGACCGCGCGGCGCTGTTGAAGTACACCATGTTGCGGGCTTTGCTGGCGGCCACGTCGATGCTGAAGACCGTGCCGTCCGCCATGCGGTAAAGGCCGATGATTGTGCCGTCGAGATCGGCGACGGCGATCGCCATGCGCGCCGATGAACCGATGGGCAGGCGAATCACGGCGCGCGTCGTGTTTGCTGTGGCGATTGCATTGTTGATGATCGCCATTACGTCAGAGGCGGCAAGACCTCCGAGCGGGCCTGCCGCGGGCGCGACCAGCATGCCTTCCGGCGGCGCGCCCGGGCTCGCTGATGGACCTACAACGAAGCTTCCCGTGAAACTGCCTGCGCTTGTCCCTGCAGGCGGAGTCGTTTGATTGACGAACGGCAAAGCAACGCCGCCGATGAATACAACACCGGGCGGAGCGGGCGTGGGGCCGAACCCATTTGAAGTTGCCGCCGCGTAGGCCGCATATTCCGCAACGTCGGGCGCGACTCCCGCGACTCCGATGCCGCCCACCAGGCTGCCGTTGCGAAACAGTGGCACGCCGCCCGGATTGACTGCGGTCGAATCGCTGTCATTCACGTCCACTTTGCCCGTCGTGATGCCGAGGCCGGTCGTCGCGCCGCTGATCGAGCGCGCGGGCGGCACCGACTGCCCGGCAATAAAATTCGTGGAAAGCGTGCAGCCGCGATTCGTGTTTTCGATTCCGTAGAGTGGCGCGTTGGGCGTGTTCGCAATTCCGGGCGGGAAATGAATTCCGCTGATGAAGCGTACGGTGCGCGAAGAAAGCGGCGCCTGATCGTTGCTGAAAAAGGCGCCAGTGCGCGCGAGCGAAACCGCAAGTTCGTTGACGTCCACTTGCGCGCTGAAATTTCCCGTGGCCAGCGCCGGCGCGGACGGCTTGCGATAGACGCCCAGGACATTGCCGGCGCGGTCCACGACGGCAATTACCATCGTATTCGGATCAGCGGCCTGCGCGGCGGCTTGCACCAGCGCGGTAACGTCGGCGGCTGTGAGGCTTTGCACAGTGGGCGGCGGAGTCACGGAGTTCAACGGGCCGACCACGCCTCCGCAACCGGCGACCGTTGCAGCCAGGACGGCCGCAAATCCGAAAAATATTTTTCGCGAAAATTTGGATTTCTTAATCGCGTCGGTGAACAGGCCCATGAGAGGTCCCTGCTTTGTTATCACATCGCCCCGCGGCACTCAAGGGAGCCAAACTCGTTGTGCGAGAATTGCAAATGGGATGGTTTGAGTAGCACAGGCTTCAGCCTGTGGGGGTCCGTTCGGTTGCCAGGGCGGCGCGCGCTTGCCAAGCTCTAATGGAAACCCACAGGCTGAAGCCTGTGCTACCAAATCAGCTTGCCCGGCAATTCCGCAAGTCCATGGACAACCACGTCAGGCTCGAATTCCCACGGATCGAACACGCGTTTCGGATCGCGCTGCACCCAGGCGGTGCGCAAGCCGCAGGCCTTGGCGCCGATCACGTCAAACGGGTTGCTGGAAATGAGCCAGACCATTTCTCTTTGAGCGTGCAACTCAGCCACGAGGTGCTCGTACACGGCGGGATCCGGCTTGAATGTGCGAATCGGATCCACGCTCACAATCTTGCTGAAGCGCGGCAGGATTCCCACATGAGCAAGCGATGCGCGAACGGCGCGCTCCGTTCCGTTCGAGCAAGCGGCAATTGTGAATCCTCGCGCCGCAAGTTCATCGAGCGCGCCGGTAACATCCGGATAGGCCGGCAACTCTTGATACTTCGACAGCAATTTTTCCTGCGCTTCCTCGGAAAGAGCAATTCCCAGTTGCGCGCTGACGAAGCGGAGCGCCTGCGCCGTGCACGCGTCAAATGGCAGGTATTTTTTCATGAGCGCGCGGCGAAACGAATATTCGATTTGTTTGCCGCGCCAAAGCTCGGACGCTTCCTTCGCTTTTTCTCCGAAAGCGGCGCGCAGATGTTCCTCCAT
Source organism: uncultured Acidobacteriota bacterium (assembly GCA_963832265.1). Lineage (GTDB taxonomy): Bacteria > Acidobacteriota > Terriglobia > Acidiferrales > UBA7541 > Palsa-360. The sequence goes on along the minus strand of CAWHTN010000007.1, from coordinate 461,336 downwards.
GCGAAATGGATCGATCAGCGTGCCGTACACGTCGAAAGCCAGGACCGGATTGGGCCGCTCGTTTGGCATGGAAATTCCTCGCGCAGCCAGCATAAAGGGTAATGAGGCTCCTGTGGGAACCGCGAAAATGGATTTTTCCCTATTTTTGGCCGCGGCGGGCGTGTTTCCATCTCCGCGCATGCCGGGCCAAAACATCTTGCCGCGGCCAGGAGATTGTTGTTAGCTAGTCCGCGGCTGGCTTAGCACCTCTCGCGGCCAGGAGAATCAAAATATTCTGGATGCGGCGCGCATCCGAACCAATTCGACGGCTTTGCCTGGGCTTCTTGCTGGCGCTCGCGCCGGCCGTGAGCGCGTTGCCGGCAAATGTCCCCGCCAGGCACGCATCCGCGCGGCGGCGCCACGCGGCCCTTTCAACGAAGCATGTTCCTTCGCGCCGCATCGCACGCCGCTCCCGTTCACGCCGCTTGTCCAGACCTTCCTACGTGCTCGCTTCCGCGCGCATCCCAACCCGGCGTTTCGCCGCGGTCTCGACTGGCTTTCCGTTGCCCGCGTTTCCGCCACAAGGCGAGCAGAGGATCCCGAGGCAAATTCCGGGCAAGACGGCAGCCCTGCAAGGAATTGTGCGAGATCCTGCGACGCGCGGAATCGTCGGCGCTTTAGTTGCGCTCACCAATCGTGCGACGGGCATGACGCGCACTGTCACGACAAACGCGGACGGCGTGTTCCGCTGGACCGACCTCGCGCCCGGAACTTATCTCTTGCTGGTGCAGAGCGAAGGCTTCGAGAGTTTGACGCGCGATGATGTCCGCCTTGACGCAAGCGATGTCGTAACTGTTGAGTTGACACTTTCTCCCTCGGCAATCTCCGCCGCGCCTGTATCTCGCTTGCCGCGCATGCCTGAACTCGGGCCTCCAGCACCCGCCGCCACAGTCACGGTGACCACTCTGCCCTATCGCGAACTGCGCCGCCGCCCAGACGCGGAGCCGGGACAGGAGATCGTCACGCCGGAGATTCTGCCGCCGTCGCAGGAAGTGTTTCTCGAGATGCCGGACCGCTGGAACGTGGCGATGCCGGAATGGAATCGTTACGGCCGGAGCGGCGAATATCCGTACGTGCGCGCGAGCCACTGGTGGGACCCGTTCAACCGCAACCGGCTGAAAGGCGACGAGCCGATTTTTGGCCAGCAGACATTCTTGAACATCACGGCAACTTCGGACACATCTCTCGACGAGCGCCGCGTGCCTTCGACGAGCAACATCAGCTCGGCGCAGCCGGGCAGCATCGATTATTTTGGCAAAGGCGAGCAGTTTGCGCTCAGCCAAACATTTCGTTTTTCGTTTGATCTTTTTCACGGAGACACTTCATTCCGTCCAGTCGATTGGCGAATCCAAGTGACTCCCGCCGTGAACGTGAATTATTTGGACGTGCGCGAGCTCGGCATCGTGAACGTGGACGTGCGCGACGGCACAACGCGCCTCGAAGCGCATGCCGGACTCCAGGAAGCGTTTGCGGAATATAAAATTCACGATTTGAGTCCCAATTACGATTTCCTGTCCGTACGCGCGGGGATTCAGGGTTTTTCCAGCGATTTTCGCGGATTTCTTTTCGTCGACGAACAGCCGGGCGTGCGCGTTTTTGGAAATCTTCACTCCGACCGCTGGGAATACAACGCCGCCTATTTCAACCTGCTCGAAAAGGATACGAACAGCGGCCTCAACACGTTCGAGCGGCGCCACCAGCAGGTGATCATCGCAAATATTTACATGCAGGATTTCATCAAGCCCGGCTACACGACCGAGTTCAGCGTTCATTACAACAAAGACGATCCGAGCGTGCATTACGATGACAATGGATTCCTCGTGCGGCCCGCGCCCGTGGGAATTTTTCAGGCGCATGAAATTCGCGCCGCCTATCTGGGCTGGACCGGTAACGGGCACTTCGGCCCGATCAACGTGAATCACGCGTTCTATGAAGCGCTCGGCACCGATAGCCTGAACCCCATCGCCGGGCGCGCCGTCACCATCAACGCGCAGATGGCCGCCGCGGAAGTTTCGGTCGACAAAGACTGGGTGCGCTACAAAGTCTCCACGTTCTATGCGTCCGGCGACGGAAATCCGCGCGACGGCCGCGCGACTGGGTTCGACACCATCGTCGACGATCCTTCCTTTGCGGGAGGAATTTTCAGTTTCTGGGACCGCGAAGAACTCCGCCTGCCCGGCACCGGAATTGCGCTCACGCCCGGCGACAGCCTGCTGCCCAGCATGCGCACCAGCAAGACGGAAGGGCAGGCGAATTTCGTGAACCCGGGAATTTTCCTGGTGAACGCGGGCGCGAATTTCGATCTGACGCCGAAACTCAAAAGTTTTCTGAATGTGAATTATCTGCGATTCGAGCGCACCGCGCCCATCGCGCTGCTGCTTTTTGAATCGCCCATTCACAATACGATTGGCCTGGACACCAGCCTCGGATTCCAGTACCGGCCCCCGCTGTCCGAAAATATTTCGATCACGGGAGGCGCCGCTGCTTTGTTCCCAGGACAAGGGTTCCGCGACATTTTTTCCGGAACGACGCAGTTTTCGCTTTTTGCGAATGTGCGGTTTCAGTTTTAGTAGCACAGCCACTCCTGGCTGTGTGGGTTTTGCAATCGAAGTTGAGCTGGCAGCGCACGTGCGGCCTGCAAGACCGCACAGCCAAGAGTGGCTGTGCTACTTAATCGGAATGCAGCCGTTGAAGCGCGATCGACATTGAAACGTCAATGATTCGCTGGATGAAAAATCGGAATCTCTTTGCGCGGCTCGCGCATGCCTCTCCATTGGCCGCGCTGGCCGTGAGCTTGCTCCTCGCCGCGATAGCCGCGAGGATTCCCGCGCCCTCTCTGCGCGCCGCCGATGAGAAAACCGGTCCGAACCTGATGGGCCAGACGCCAGAGGAAGCCGACCGCAAGAGCGCAGGATGCATTTCCTGCCACACGCAAACCGATGAGCCGACCATGCACGCGACCGGCACGCTGCGCCTCGGCTGCACGGATTGCCACGGAGGAAACGCGGACGCGCGAGTAGCTTCGGGCGTCGCATCCGCCTCGCCGGAATACGAACAGGTGAAACGGCAAGCCCACCCGCAGCCTCGCGATCCAAAACTGGCGGACCGATCGGCGAATCCCGAGCGCTGTACACGCAGTGGCTCAAGGAAAGCCCCGAATACGTGCGCTTCGTAAATCCCGGCGATCTGCGCGTCGCTCCGGAAACGTGCGGCAGGGCCGGGTGCCATCCCTCGGAAGTGCGCAACGTCTCGACCAGCATGATGACGACAGGAGGCATCCTCTGGGGCGCGGCGCTCTACAACAACGGCGGCTATCCTCACAAGGACACGCGATTCGGCGAAAGCTACGCGCGCGACGGCGCGCCGCAAACGGTTCGAACGATCCCACAGCCTTCCGTCGAGGAGACGCGAACAAAGGGCGTGCTGCCGGAGATCACGCCGCTGGAGCGTTGGGAAATTTCGCAGCCCGGCAACGTCCTGCGCGTGTTCGAACGCGGCGGCGGCCCGAAAGGCGAAGTCGGCGAGCCCTCGCGCGATGCAACCGACGCAGGCAAACCCGACGACAAGCTCAGCACGCGCGGATTCGGCACACTCCTCCGCACCGATCCGGTATTTCTCGGGCTGCAAAAAACTCGCCTGCTCGATCCGCTGCTTTCCCTGCCGGGCACGAACGATCAGCCGGGCGACTATCGCGCCAGCGGATGCACGGCGTGCCACGTCGTGTATGCAAACGACCGTTCCGTCGAACATTCCGCGCAGTATGCTTCGTTTGGAAATCGCGGGTACAGCGCGACGAACGATCCGACGATTCCGCGCGAAGAGTCCGGCCACCCCATCCGCCACGAATTTACGCGATCCATCCCGTCGAGCCAGTGCATGGTCTGCCATGTCCATCCGGGCACGAACATGATGACCACCTATTTCGGCTACACCTGGTGGGACAACGAATCTGACGGCGGAGCCATGTATCCGAAGGGAGCAGCACAATCCCACCGAGGAGGAACAATTCGAGGTGTCGCAGCGCAATCCCGAAGGCGCGGCCGCGCGCGGGCTGTGGTCCGACGTGAAATTTCTCGCCGAGACGGGCAGCTCCGAGTTCAACGCGAAATTGAAGGACACGCAATTCGCCGATTTTCACAGCCACGGCTGGCTCTTCCGCGCCGTGTTCGCGCGCGACCGGGAAGGCCACCTGCTCGACGAAAAAGGAACCGCGGTCCCTCCCGACGATCCGAAGAAATTTGAGAAAGCCGCGCACCTCGCGGATATTCATTTGCAGAAGGGCATGCAGTGCGTCGACTGCCACCTGGAGCAGGACAGCCACGGGAGTGGAAAGCTTTACGGCGAGCCGCGCGCCGCAATCGAAATGGACTGCGTCGATTGCCACGGCACAATTTCGCAGCCGGCAACGCTCGTCACTTCCGGCCCGGCCGCATCGGGAGGCGGCACGCACCTTGACGCGCTGCGCACGCCGTGGCGCGAGCGGCAATTTGAATGGCGCGAAGGAAAACTCATCCAGCGCTCCATGATGGATCCGCACCTCGAATGGGAAGTGGTGCAGACGCTCGACTCGATCACGCCGGGGAACGCGCACTACAGCGAGAAATCGCGCCTGGCGAAAACGCTGCGCACCGACGGCGTGACCTGGGGCGACGTGCCAAAAGATGAATCGCAACTCGCGCACGCGAACAGCAGCATGACGTGCTACGCCTGCCACACGTCGTGGACGCCCAACTGCTTCGGCTGCCACCTGTCGATGACCGCAAACGAAAAGCGCCCGATGCTGCACAACGAAGGGCTCACGACGCGCAACTGGACGGCCTACAATTTCCAGGTGCTGCGCGATGACGGCTACATGCTCGCCGTGGACGGCACCGTCACCGGGCATCGCGTTGCGCCAGCGCGGTCTTCGTGCGCGATTCTGGTGAGTTCGCAAAACGCCAATCGCGAGTGGCTGTACAACACGCAGCAAACTGTTTCCGCCGAAGGCTTCAGCGGCCAGGCGTTTTCGACATTCGTGCCGCACACGGTGCGCGCGCGCGAAACGAAGCAGTGCACCGATTGCCACGTCTCCGCCGCGCGCGACAACAACGCCTGGATGTCGATGCTCCTGCTGCAGGGCACGAACTTTCTCAACTTCATGGGACGCTACGTGTATGTGGCAACCGGCAACAAGGGTTTTGAAGCCGTCGCGACCGCGGAGCACGATGAGCCCGAGGCCGTCATCGGCAGCGATTTGCAGCGCATGGCCTATCCCGATGATTTCCGCAAGCACGAGGAACGCAAGCGCGAACTCACGACAGCGTATCGGCATGGCGGAAACGTTCTCGACATCCAACTGCGCGGAGAATATGCCTACGCGGCGATGGGCGCGGACGGCTTCCGCGTTTTCGACGTCGCGAACATCGACAACAAAGGCTTCTCCGAACGCATGGTAACCGCGCCGGTTTCCCCGCTCGGCCAGCGCCTGTATGTGAAAACGAAGTACGCAACCGCCGTGGCCACTCCGACCACGCTGGCCGTCGATCCCCTGCGCACCCAGGATCCTGCCAACGAAGAGCAGAAAATCCATTTGATGTACGGATTTCTCTACGTCACGGACAAGTACGAAGGGCTGATCGTCGTCGGCAATCCCGATCTAAAGGGAAAAAATCCCGGCGTTGGCACGCTGCTCGATGGAAATCCGGAAAACAATTTTATCGGCCGCGCGGCCACGTTTAATCCCGGCGGCATTTTGAATGGCGCTCGCCGCATCACGATTGCGGGAACGTACGCCTACATTCTGTGCGACCGGGGACTCGTGGTCGTCGATCTCGATAATCCGCTCGCGCCGCGCGTGACGGCGGAAATTGGCGCGCCCGATCTGGCCGACCCGCAGGGCGTCGCCGTGCAATTCCGCTATGCGTTCGTCGCCGATCGCGACGGACTGAAGACGCTCGATGTAACCGATCTCGCGCACCCGCGCATCGTGCCCGGCGCTTTTGTGAAATTGGACGACGCGCGCAACGTCACCGTGTCGCGCACGAATGCCTACGTTTCCGCCGGCAAGAATGGAGTCGCCCTCGTCAACGTCGAGCAGCCCGAGCATCCTCGCCTCGACCAAATGTTCACCGCGGACGGCCAATTGAACGATGTGAATGACGTGAAGATCGGCGCGGTCGATGCCAGCGTTTTCGCTTATGTCGCCGACGGACGCAACGGCCTGCGCATCCTGCAAGTGATTTCGCCGGAGGATTCGTCCGAGTCCTACGGATTCAGTCCGCGGCCGACTCCGAAATTGATCGCGACGTATCGCACGGGCGGCCCGGCCCTCGCGATTTCGCGCGGCATCGACCGCGACCGCGCCGTCGACGAGAGCGGCAACCAACTCGCCGTTTTCGGACGCCGCGGCGCGCGGCCCTTCAACCGCGCGGAGGCCGAGAAGCTGTACCTCCGCGACGGCAAGCTCTATCACCGTCACGGATGCGCCTCCTGGACCGCCGCGGCAGCTGGCAGCCACGGATTCACCGCTTCAATCTTTGATTGACCGTGCTCGCGCGCTGCTTCGCTAGGCTTTTAGTAGCACAGACTTCAGTCTGTGGGTTTCCATCAGAACTTGGCAACCGTGCGAAAATCCGTTATCGCACAAACGTCAACGACGCGCAGGCTACATCCTAGATTCTCCCGCGGAAACCCACAGACTGAAGTCTGTGCTACTCACCCCTCGCGCAATTTGTGTCCGGCTAGATTGCCCAGGCCATCGTAGGCGGCATACTTGTACAGTTCGGAGAGCGTTGGGAAATTGAAAACCAATTCGATGAACGTATCGATCGCGCCGCCGGATTCGAGGACGGCCATGCCGAGGTGGATCAGCTCGGTCGCGCCTTCTCCGAAAATTTGCACGCCGAGCAATTGCTTGTTCTCCGGACGGAAAATCAATTTCAGCATTCCGGTGGACTCGCCGATGATTTGCCCGCGCGCGTTGTTCGCGTATTTCGCGCGGCCGACCACGTGGCTGATTTTCCTGATCTCGCAGGATTCCTCCGTCTCGCCCACCGCGGAAATTTCCGGAATCGTATAGATTCCCATCGGAAGCTGCGAAGCGAGCCGCTGTTTATAGGGGAAACCGAACGCATGGCACATCGCCACGCGTCCCTGCTCCATGGAGGTCGACGCCAGGGCGGGAAATCCAATCACGTCTCCCGCCGCGTAGATGTGCGGCACGTGAGTTTGGTACTGATCGTTCACGTCGATGTTGCCGCGTTGATTGATTCCGAGTCCCGCTTTTTCGAGGCGCATCCCATCCACCGCGCCGCGACGCCCGGCGGCGAACAGCGCCGTTTCCGCTTCCACGGTCTGGCCCGACGCGAGCGTCATGCGAACTCCGCCCGCGGTGCGTTCCGTCCCCTTTGGCCGCTCCTGAAAATAAAAGTTCAGCCCAAGGCTCGCCAGGCGCGCGCGCAACAGCTCGGAAATTTCGGCATCCAGAAACGGGAGCAGGCGTTCGCGGCCATCGACAAGCGTCACTTCGACGCCCATCGCGGTAAAGATCGAAGCGTATTCGCAGCCGATCACCCCGCCGCCCACCACGATCATGCTTTTCGGGATGCGGTCCATCGCGAAGAATCGAATCGGAATCGAAAATGGTTTTGTCATCAAAGGGAATTTCCGGCGGGCGGTGCGGCTTGGAGCCGGTCGCGATCAGGATTACTTCTGCGCGCAGGAGGCGGGGCGCGCCGTGATGATCCACGGCGCTGACAGTGTGCGCATCTTCAAACTGGGCCGAGCCGGTGACCAGCTCGATTTTATGCGCGGCCAGGTTCGTCGCAATCTTCAAGCGTTCCGCGGAGACGACCGCGTCCTTGCGGTGCATGAAGCCCTGCACCGTCAGCCCTTCGCGCAGGGAGTAATCGATGCCGTAAAGACCGCGCTGCCGCAGTCCGGAAAAATAGAGCGCCGATTCGCGCAGCGTCTTGCTCGGCACCGTCCCGGTATTGACGCCCGCGCCGCCCAGATCCGGCCCGCGTTCCACAAGCGCCACGCGCTTGCCAAAGTAGGCCGCCTGCGCCGCGCCTTTCTCTCCGGCCGGCCCCGAGCCGATCACTACGAGGTCTAACGATTCCACGTCGAACGCTCCTCCGGTTCGCGAATTGTACGCGCCTGATTGTAGTGGAATCGTAGAGGTTTTCGTAGCGCCGGAGTCCCAACGGCGATTTTTCTGATCTCGACGCACTGTAAAAACGCCGGCGCTACATCAGACCGTGCGGCAAGCTCAAAGGATGAAAATGCCGTTTTCCTGCTACCGAATCCAGCCCGGCAATCCGCCGGCATGCCGGAACTCTTCATGCAAATCGCTCAATGCCTGCTTGTCGTCTTGGATCGCGAGCTTCGTCGCGTCGATCTGATGGACGAGGTCCATGTACGTGTCCGAATACACCTGGTCGGTATCCGAATCCAATACGATTTCCTGGAGGCTTTCGACCTTTAGTTCGGCCAGCATGCCGGGGAGAGCATTCTTGTCCTGCGCGAGTTTTTGGCGGGCCGCCGTGAATCGGGCTTTCCAATAGGCTGCGAGTTTCGCTGTGTCGTCCGCCGGATTGGCCTTGGGTTTCGCGGCGCCTGGCGCCGGAGGCGGAGGTCCGACGATCGAAATTCCGCCGGGCGGAAGCGCCGCCGCGTCGTCATTCGTGAAGACCTTTTCCGGTGCGGATTCGTCTACTTTGGATTTGGCATTGCTGGCCGCGTCCGCGACGCTGACCACAGGTATCCTACGCGGTTGTGTCTGCGGCTGCGGCTGCGCTGGTGCAGCAGTTGACGATTGCGACTGGGCTATCGCTAACCCCGCCAATGAGAATATCGCGAGCAGCGCAACGACAAACCTTCGCGCGAGCCACAATACCCGCGGGCGCCAGGTAAGAATCAAGCCCGGCTGGCGCTGATTGCATTTGGCCCGGGTCGTGTCCGTCCGTCGCTCATCGGAAAACTCCCATATCGGCAAAAACCATCGTCCCGATGATGTTGAAACAGCTTTGCGATCGGGGATATAGGCCGAAAGTACCGCCATGGCGAAAGGCTCACCCGATTGGACAACTAATTGAGAACGAGGTTGTTACATCCGCGAAGGCGATTCGCCGCCGTTCGGGAACCTTTGATGGTTTCCTATGACCCCAAACTTGCCGGAAGCTCGAGTCTTCGCGATAGTTGCATGCTAGTAGATTTTTGTAGAACAGGCACTCTTGGCTGTCTCTCGATGTCTCGCGCAATGTCAGCCGGCTTGGCAAAAGAGGACAGCCAAGAGTGGCTGTCCCACCAGAATCCTAAACCGACCCCCAGCGAATTTATGCATCCATTGACAACGTTTCCCGCCTCCGACATTCTAGGCGACGGCTTAGGGCGCTGAGAACTCTTGGAATGCCGCCCTGTCTCGATCCCAACCGCGGAGTCCGTCGAAATGCCAAGTGAAAAAAGTCTCGATGCTCTGCTCGATGAACGCCGGACATTTCCTCCCTCGGAGGAATTCAAGCAGCGCGCCAACTGGAACGATCCCGCGATTTACGATCGAGCGGCGAAGGACCCGGAAAGATTCTGGGCGGAACAAGCGAAGAATCTGGACTGGTTCACGCCGTGGCAGCGGGTGCTCGAGTGGAACGCGCCGTGGGCCAAGTGGTTCGTGGGCGGAAAACTCAACGTCACCTACAACTGCGTGGACCGGCACGTCCGGAACGGACGGCGAAACAAAGCAGCCATTATCTGGGAGGGCGAGCCGGGCGACGCGCGCGTGCTGACGTTCGGGATGCTGGAGCGCGAAGTGAACCGCTTCGCCAACTCGCTGAAATCGCTGGGCGTCGCGAAGGGCGACCGCGTGGCGATTTACATGGGCATGGTTCCTGAGCTGGCCATCGCCATGCTCGCCTGCGCGAAAATCGGCGCGGCGCATTCGGTCGTGTTCGGCGGATTTTCAGCGGAGGCGCTGCGCGAACGCATCAACGACGCGAAGGCCAAAGTATTGATCACGGCGGATGGCGCCTGGCGGCGCGGAACCGTTGTTCCGCTCAAAGCCAGCGTGGACGACGCGCTGACTGGAACGCCGACCATCGAAAAAGTAATCGTCGTGCAACGCGTCGGCCAGCGTGTAGAAACGACCACGCCGATTTCCATGAAGCGCGGCCGCGACCTCTGGTGGCACGAAATCGTCGCAAACGCTTCGGACGAATGCGCAGCCGAGCCCATGGACGCCGAGGACATGCTGTTCATCCTCTACACCAGCGGCACGACGGGAAAACCGAAGGGCGTCGTGCACACGACCGCCGGGTATCTCCTCGGCGTGAGCACCACGCATCGCTACGTCTTCGACATCAAGGAAGACGACGTGTACTGGTGCACCGCCGACATTGGCTGGGTCACGGGGCACTCGTACATCGTGTACGGCCCGCTCGCCAACGGCACGACGACCGTCATGTACGAAGGCACGCCCGACTTCCCCGACCGCGGCCGCTTCTGGCAACTCGTCGACAAATATGGTGTCAACATTTTCTACACCGCGCCGACTGCGATTCGCACATTCATGCGCTGGGGGACGGAGTTTCCCGAGAAGTACAAACTTTCGTCCTTGAGGCTGATCGGTACGGTGGGCGAGCCGATCAATCCAGAAGCATGGATCTGGTACAACGAAACCATTGGCCGCGGGCGCTGCCCCATCGTCGACACCTGGTGGCAGACTGAAACCGGCTGCATCATGATTTCTCCCCTGCCCGGCATCACGGCCACGAAGCCCGGCTCAGCCACGCACCCGCTTCCAGGCATTGTCGCGGAGGTAGTGGATGTCGACGGAAAGGCGGTTGGTCCGGGAGGTGGTGGCTATTTAGTACTGAGCAAACCATGGCCTTCGATGCTTCGCACCATATATGGCGACCCGGATCGCTACGTGCAAAATTACTGGTCGCGCTATCCCGGAAAATATTTTACCGGCGACGGCTGCAAGCTGGACGAAGACGGCTATTTCTGGCTGCTCGGCCGCGTGGATGACGTGATGAACGTCTCCGGCCATCGCATCTCGACGTACGAAGTGGAAAGCGCGCTGGTGGACCACCATTCGGTTGCTGAAGCCGCCGTCATTGGCAAGACGCATGAAATCAAAGGCCAGGGAATTTCCGCGTTCGTCACGCTGAAGGAAGGCATTGCGTCCAGCGACGCATTGAAAGACGAATTGAAGAATCACGTCGCTACAAAGATCGGCTCGATCGCCAAGCCGGACGATATTTTCTTCACCGCGGAACTGCCCAAAACGCGCAGCGCGAAAATCATGCGCCGCCTGCTGCGCGACATCGCCGAAGGCCGCGTCCTAGGCGACACCACAACGCTCGCCGATCCCACAGTCATCGCCAAGCTCAAAGAGCAGGCCAAGGACGAGGGGTAGGACCGCGCCAAGCTTGGATTGCCTTCGCGTTCTAGATCGTCCCCGCTAAAAAACAAAGGCGAATTTGTAGCTCGTCTCTTCAGAGGCGAGGGTTTGCTTATGTGTGAGCCGGAAATCCCCGCGCCTGAAGACGCGGGCTACAGCGGCTGGCCATAGTCGATTTTGTACGATTCTGTACGATTGACGGTAAAGCTGACACGGCCTAACATGTAGTGATGCTTCCCGACCTTCAGACCCCGGCAGACGTGTCCCCGGGCGGCGCGCTCGCCGACCGGCTTGGCCGGCCTCTGCGCAGCCTGCGCGTCTCGGTGACCGACCGGTGCAACCTGCGCTGCAACTATTGCATGCCGCAGGAGGAGTACGTCTGGCTGCCGCGGCAGGAATTGCTGACCTTTGAGGAAATCGCGCGCCTGGTGGAGGTGTTTACCTCGCTGGGCGTCGAAGACGTGCGCCTCACGGGGGGCGAGCCGCTGCTCCGCCGGGATCTTCCGCAACTGGTTCGAATGCTCGCGGCCAATCCCCGGATTCGCGACCTGGCGCTCACCACCAACGGCGTCCTGTTCGCCGAGCAAGGTGAAGCATTGCGCGCGGCGGGATTGCATCGCGTGACGCTCAGTTTGGACACGCTGCGGCAGGAGAGATTCTCCGCGCTGACGGGGCGCGATTCTCACGCGCAAGTGCTTGCAGGTATTGCCGCAGCGCGGCAATTGGGCTTCCCAAAACTCAAGCTGGATACGGTTGTCCTGCGCGGCGCCAACGACGACGAACTTGCCGACTTGATCGAATATGGCCGAGGCGTCGAAGCAGAGGTGCGCTTCATCGAGTACATGGACGTGGGCGGCGCGACGGAATGGTCGCTGGAAAAAGTTTTCACGCGCGCCGAAATGCTCCAGCAGCTTACCAAGCGCTACGGCACGATCACGCCGCTCAACGAAAACTCTTCCGCGCCCGCCGAGCGTTTCCGGCTTCCGGACGGCGCCGTATTCGGCGTCATCGCTTCGACCACAACGCCGTTCTGCAGAACCTGCGACCGCAGCCGCTTGACCGCGGACGGGCTCTGGTATCTGTGCCTGTACGCGCAAGCCGGAATCGATCTCCGCCAAATGCTGCGCGCGGGTGCCACGTCCGAGGAACTTGCCGCACGCATTTCTTCCGTCTGGCGCGCACGCACGGATCGCGGCGCGGAGTTGCGCGCCGCCACGGGCGAGCGCGGCGTTCTCGTCGGGATCGAACAGCTCCGCCAGGACCCTCACCTCGAAATGCACACCCGCGGCGGCTAGATCCAGGCTGCGCCAGATCCTTCCATCATTTCGTCCTTTCTTAATCTATTGTGCAAATGGCGCGCCCCTGCACGATTACATGGCGAAGCTCGAAGAGGCGAAGACGTAAAGCGCAGATGAGGGATATAAATACGATCCTTTTGGTAGTCAGATTGTAATATTTGAGTGCGGACTTTTCAGTCCGGATTGACATTTTCCAAAGAAAAATATTTGTAAAATTTTACTGTCGTGTTATATCGTCGGGCGGATTCGGGTCTTCTAACCTTCGCACCATCTCGTCAAATTCGCTGTTGGAGAACTCACAAATGCGCTGGCCAACAAAGGTCGTGATGCTCCTGGTGATTGGTTTCCTCGCGCCCGCCCCCCTGATTTACGCCCAGAATGACAATCTTTCCGGCCCTCAAGCAAGATCTGCCTCCCAAGCCGCCACCGAGGAAGAAGTCGCGCAATTACGGCAAGAAGTGGCGGAATTGAAGGCCATCGTCCTTCGTCTGGCTGCCTCCAAAAGCGAGGGTGCCTCGGGCCCTGCTCACTTGGTCCAAGCGAACGCGATTGTGGATCCTGCGCAGCCCCATGCGCCTGCTTCCAACGCAGATGCTCCTGCGAACCCGACCCTATCCGATCCTACGACCGCCACCATCGCGTCTCAGAAAAAAACCGTTGGCGATCCCCCAGCGGTAGCTGGTTGGACTGGGGAGCACTTCCGGCTGACCAGTTCCGACGGACAATTTACCCTCATGCCTGTCGGCTATTTGAATGGGCAATACACCTCGTATAAGGGCGACGGCGCCCCGCCGGCCACATTTTCCATCACCCGCGCTCGGTTTGGGGTTCAAGGAAACTTCGGAAAGCAGGTCGACTATGCCTTGCTGTTCGAGTCCGCTTCTTCCATTACCGTTCGCGACGCTTTCATGGATTTCAAACCGTGGACCTTTTTTAACATCGTCGGCGGCCAGTTCCGTGTGCCCTTTTCCCACGATGTCCTCGCTCCCGAGATCAATTATGAATTCAACGGCCGCACCATGATTGCGACGCTTTTCCCGGACGTGAATGGGGGATACCGCGCTCCCGGCATCGAGGTGTACGGGGATCTGGCCGGTGGGCACGTGCAATATTGGGCCGGGGCTTTTAACGGCCAGGGAATCCTGGAAACCGGGACTACCAACGACCCCGAATTTATGGGCCGAGTGCGATTCTCTCCCTGGCGACAATCTATTCACACCGGTTTGAAGGGATTCGGTTTTGGAGGATCGATCGAACATAGCCGGTCGAAGGCCTTGGCGGGAGAGTTGAGTTTTAGCGGAGTTCTGTCCGACGGGGCCTATAACTTTTTCCCTCAGTTTCGAATCAACGGCGGGATCGATCGCTATGACGGCTATTTCATCTGGTTATCCGGACCTATGGGGCTGCGCGGGGAATATACGCAAATCCTGGAGAAGCGTGACAACATCGGCGCGTTTACGCCCGGCGGCATCGGGTTTAACAGCCTGCCGGGGGTAGTGGGAAAGGGCGCCTATGGAATCTTGACCTACAACTTGACGGGGGAAAGCGAGCCGGAGTATGACACGTTGCGCGTCAAGCACCCGGTAATTGGTCCGAGTTCACCTGGAGAGACCGGCGGGCCCGGATGGGGAGCCTGGCAACTCAAGCTTCGGTATTCCTGGCTGGAAGGGAGAGCCCCGGGCGGGGTTTGCAATTCCACGACGATTCCTGCGTGTCCGCTTACGCCCAGCATCGCGCCAACGTACAGCGACCATACCAATCAGATCACGGCGGGGGTCAACTGGTATCTCAACTATTGGGTCTTGGTCAAACTGGACCTGAGTATCGATCAACTAAAGAACCCGAGCGTCCAAGGCATTCTGCCTCGGAACTATTTTGTATTTTCGGATGGACTACAGTTCCGATTCTGATGAGAGCCTTAGGGGAAACGCCTCAGAACAGTTATAGCCCGCTTTCGCAAGGGGATCGCCTCTTACGGTGGCGCGAATGGAATAGATTTTCTTGAATGTTTCAGACCAACATACATGGCAGGGGGAATCGTTCCATGAAATTCGAGGGGTGGGAGAGATGGGCCGTCGCGGCGGCGCTTGCATGGATCTTCGGTTCGACGGGTTGCAGCAGCGCTCCGGCGAATTGTCCGGTTTGCGGGACGGATAAGAACGCCACCGTAGGATTGATTGACGTGATGGCCGTGCCGGGACACAGCGCCTCCGGCGCGCCCGGCGGACCGTTCAATTTTTTCGATATCAGCTGGATGGATCCAACCAATCACGTGTATTACGTCTCCGACAACATCGGCGTCGATGTGGCCGCGTTCGACACGGTCAACAATATCGCCGTGGCAGCGATTGGCGGCGATAGTTCCATCGCCGAGTCGGGATTCAACGCCAGCCCGTGCTTCCAGGACGCCGCAGGTAACCAAATCATTCCTCCGCTCACCTCCGCGCAAGGGAATTACGTGGAATATGGGTGCAAGACGGGAAACTTTGACCTGCCGGGCTTTTTTGGCCCCAACGGGCATTTCGGGGGATTCGTCGGGGGCGTCTGCTGTGGCCCGCGCGGCAACAATTTGTTTCCGCTCCAGGGTCCGGACGGGGTGGAAACCACGACCGACGGGAAGTTCCTGTTTGCCGGCAACGGCGCTTCGGACGTGATCGTCTTCGACATGAGCGCAACCCTTGCCAATCCCGCGACACCGCCCACGGTCGTGGCCACGATCGAGACAGGATCTCCTCCCGACTACAACGGCCTTCCCAATGGAATCACCGGGTGCATCGGATCGGCCAGCGGGAGGGCCTTCTCCGATCCCACCTGCGGCGACCTGCGCGCGGATGAGCTGTCCACGACCGGGGGCTTGATTCCCGCGCCGGACGGCAGCAAACATTTTCTCTTCCTGGTCATCAATGGCGATCCGGGACTGCCCTTCGCCACCATCGTCGACGCCACGGGCATCGTGACCAAGACCGGCACATTGTCGCAGCAGCATTGCCTGCCCTACGAAACCGTTGCACCCGGGCCGGGCGTCGCGCCCATCCCGTACAGCCCCGGCAGCGCCAATTTTCCGGCGAACCACTCTTCATGCATCCTCGGTCAGATTTACTATGACGGGGCCCCGCAAAACGATATCAGCGTGTTAATCGACGATCAGGGCGCGAATCTCAACAAATTTCCTTGCCCCGATCCTTCGCTGCAATTCAACGGGCCCGCGCCCGGCATACCCGGGCTGCCAGTCCCCTCCGGCGCCTCCGGGCATGCCTCGGGATTCAATCCCGACGTTGCCTGCCATCATGGGCCAATACTCACGGTCACCACGGCGACCCAAGCCGGCGGGGTTTTCTGCCCGCCGGGACCCGGCACGCCCCCCGGGTGCGCTGGAGCCCTCGGGATCGCAGGATTGGGCGGATCAACTTTCAATCCCAATACAGGCCACTTCCTTTTGACAAATGCTAACTCAACCGCTGACATCACCATTGGAAGCGTCGATGAGATTGACCCCTTCCACCCTTTTACGACGACCGGGGGAGCAACCGTGTACGGTCCCGCAGTGATCAACAGTTTTCCCGTGCCCAATTGCATGCCGGCCGGCATCGTCATGGGGCCGGGCACGGATGCCATGGTGGTTTGCGCAGGACATGATGGGAGAACTTTCAGCCCGATGACCTACATCATCAATGGGACGACAGGCCAGATTCTCGCCGGCATCAACTTCGTGGGAGGCGCGGATCAGGGGTGGTACAACCCCGGCGACGGCAAATACTATTTGGGAGCGAGCAATATGTCGCCCGGCCCCGTTCTCGGGGTCATTGACGCGCGCTCCAAGCAGTGGCTGCAAAACGTTCCGACAACTCCCTTCTCCCATAGCGTCGCGGCAGATCCCAGTACCAATCACATTTTCGTTCCGCTCGGCGCCGGCCCGCTGTGCCAATCGCTGGGCACCAGCGGTTGCGTCGGGGTGTTCGCCACACAATAGCAGTCGCGGAAAAACGGCAATTTGCCCTTCCGAGCGTAGCGAGCCATCTCTCTGGTTCGAGGCTCAGTCCTCCGAGAGATTGCTCGTCTCGCCCCTGATGACATTTCTTCGATGAACCTAGCGAACGGGCGTCTCCTGGTAGCGCAACATCTTCCATTGCCCGTCCCGCAAAGTCCAAAGTTCCCCGATGAAAATTCTGCGGTAGCGCGCGGCCGAGCCGGTCGGGAATTGCACCGTGGACTCGTAGGTGACGAACGCGTAATTGGGCCCCAGCGGCTGAACCTGGAAGAGCTGGAGCAAATAGTCCGCGATCGAGTTGAGCTCGACTTCGTGGAGAACGCGCTGCTTGGACCGCTCACCGTCGCCGTCGGCTTCCACCGCCTGGAAATCATCGGTGAGGAATTCCGCGTAGCCATCCTTGTCTTTTTTCTTGAACGTTGCCCAAGCGGCCCTCACCTTCGCTTCGAGCATGCCGGCCAGATTGGGCTGAGCCGTCTTATTTTGTGACGGCGGGCTCTGGGCCGCATTGTCAACCACCGCGGGTCGTTGTGCGAATACAGTGCAAGGAAGAGCAAACACGATACATGTGCTCAGGACCCAATTTCGCATTTCTTTCCTCCTCAAGCGAGGCGCGGCTTCCATTACAACGTGAAACTCGTATAGACCGACGTGCGCAGAGCGGGTGTGAAGAGTTGATCCGACCAGTAGCGGCCGAAGCGCCAGCCGACTTCCCAGCGATTGCTGATCCGCTTGATTTTGTACGCCAGTGCGGAATCCAATTCTTTTCCATAATGGATGTGCAAATTATCCGAATGGTAGTCGTAGAAGATCAGCGTCCCAATGGCTCCGTCCAGGAAGCGGATTGGCCCGTTGGCTGATAGATAGCGGGCTTGCAGGCCGTTGCCGCCTGCCGCGCTGGGGTCGTTGACAAACAAATCCGTCCAACCATTGAACGGGGGAGCGAGCGGGGTTGTCAATTTGTCGGTGACGCTGCGGCCGCCGAGCAATGCGTAACCCGCTTTAAAAGTGAATGCGCGCCAGCCCGGGCCCAGCTCGCCCAAATAATAATTCGCATCGACCCGGTTGGGATTGGTGCCGTAGTTTTTTTGCTTGGCGTATTCCGCCGTGTATACAAGGCTCCAATCGTCGGTGAACTGGTAGGGGCCGTTCACACGCAGGCCGTAGGTCTGCGTGGACATCGCGAATTGAGCGGGTGCGCGGTAATCGAGCAACAAGCCGTAGAGGGCCGCGTTGATCCGGCCTGGTTTGCTCCACTTCAAGTTCATCATGTCCGTATGCATGGGGGGCTTGCCGTCGGTGGCGTTGTAACCCACCACTCGATACGTGCGGATGATGAATGCGTAGGTGAAGGAAAAATTCAGGGGCAGTTCCGTGTCCACGCGAGCGGCGTCGAAGGCTCCGTGAACCTGGCGCCACGTGGAAATGCTCAGGAAACGCCCGTCATTGAGGGCAAGCTCCTGCCGTCCGACGGTCAGCGCAAGACTCTTATGTGGAACTCCGTGTGTCCAACGCAGGTAACCTTGGCTGAGCTCGATGCTCTTGGGGTCCAGGATGACGGGGAGATTCGGCCGATTCTGTGAAGGAAGTGTTGGGTCGCTGTAGTCCGCGGGTCCGGTGACAATCACCGCTTCGCCCTGGGCGAAAACGGAGAATCCGTGATACTCCGGCGTTTCATAGCCGAGAGCCAGCCGGAGGGTCGGCGCATAGGCGGTTGCGGTAAATGGGGCCCCGTCCCGTTCGAAACCTTCGAAGCGAAACCGGGCGTTAAAGGAAATTTTCCCTTCCGTGAGCCATGACCATAGCCAGCGGGAAGCCGGTTCTTGCGGCGCCTGTACTTGCGGAGCCTGATCTTGAGGTCCCTGATCCTGCGCCGCCGCTGGAAGCGGAACCATGCTGCAAAAAATTGCGCCAAGGGAGAGAGCAACAATTCGCGGGGCCCGTTTCAAATTCATGATCGCTTGGCCTTGCAGGGCGCGAGCGAATCTTTCACCTCAAAAGCGTCCGTAAAATCTGCAAATGAGCACACAAACCAGTCACTGTGAGCAGAGAATCGCATTTAATTTCACCCGTGCCCTATATCCTACATCAAGCCGCCACTCGCTTGTATGGCGTTGGGGTTCAAGTAGCACAGGCTTCAGCCTGTGGGGTTCCGTCAGTGAACCCAGGCCGTGCGTGCCAGCCAAGATTAATGCGCCATCCAAGCTCCAATGGAACCCCACAGACTGAAGTCTGTGCTACTTACCCTCGTGCAGCCGCTTCATCCAATCGCCCGGAAATTCCGTACTGAGTTACATGGAACGGACATTTGAATAGGGGACAAGAACGCGATGCCTGAGTTCAACCTGGAAAGCTATCTCGAGCACTCCAAGAAAGTGGACGCGAGCGACATGGACTTCAGCCAGGCGCCGCGCTACCCGCTTTCGGATGAGGAAATTCGCTGCCTCACCTACATGATGGACATCGAGACGCACACGATCGTCTACTTGAAGGGCATTCTCTCGACGTGCGCCATCCGAGATCCCCGCACGACTTCGTTCCTGAGCTGCTGGGCGTATGAAGAATTTTTCCACGGGCACACGCTGCGGCGTTTTCTCGAGGCCGCCGGCGTTTCCTTCTCCCCAACGCGAATGGCCGAAGTACAAAAAGAAGCGTCGTGGCGCGACTGGATCGAGAGCGTCGGCTCTTCGCTGATTTGCCAGATTTCGCGCCACTTCCACGCGGTCTATCTCACGTGGGGCGCGATTTCCGAACTGACCACGCTCGAGGGGTACGGCATTCTGGCCGCGCGTTCGCGCCATCCGATGCTTGCGGAATTGTTGCGCCGGCTGGCCAAGGACGAGCGACGACACTTTTCGTTTTACTACAACATGGCCCGCGAGCATCTTGTCCCTCGCGCCGCGCAGCGCCTCACTACCGGAGTGATTAAGTATTTCTGGATGCCCGTCGGCGGTGGCGTCAAACCCGATGCGGAAGTGGACTGGATGAACCGCTTCATCCTCGGCGATTCGCGCGGCGGCGAAGTGGCTGCCCGAATCGACGCGACCATCGCCAAGCTTCCGGGTCTCGCTTGGTTTGACCGGCTGACGCGCTCGCGCGAGGAAAGTCTCAATCGCCTTGGCACGATCGAACCAGCGCTTTCGCCGATGATTGCAGCGGATTGACCGGCTATCAAAACCTGGCTCGCATTTCTCACGAATCGGCCACTCCCCGCCCACGAACGAAAATTCGGTGCAGTTTCGGTGTGTAGGGGCACGACATGTCGTGCCCCTACAGACCGGTCCACGCCACGGTTCGATGGCGGATTCAAATCAGTGGTGAACGCCTGTTTTGTTTGGGAATTTTATTCAGGACAAAAATGCGAACGAGTACGAGCTGCTCAGACCACTGCCTCCACAGTCCACGCGGATACGCGGTCACGCCCCTCGCGTTTCGCACAATACAACGCCTGGTCGGAGGCTCTGAGAACATCGCTCATCGTCGTTCCGTGGTCGGGAAAGAAAGCCACACCGACCGAGACGCTGACGGCCCCTAGGAGTTGCCCGGCATACTCCACACTCAGTTGTTTCACCTGCTGGCGCAGAATCTCCGCCCGCTGCACTGCGCCCGCCAAATTAGAATCGGTGAGGACGAGCACGAATTCCTCTCCACCATAACGGCAGGCGATATCCTGGCCACGCGTGCTCCGTTTCAAGAGATCTCCGAGCGCACGAAGAAGCGTGTCACCCGCCTGGTGTCCAAATGTATCGTTGAACCGCTTGAAATGGTCCAAGTCCATCATGAGGATCGCCACAGAGCTTTTGTTGCGATTTGCCCGGCTGAACTCCCGTTCCAGAGATTCTTCCATGTAGCGGCGATTGAAGAGTCCCGTCAGCGGATCGCAAATCGACTGGTTCTTGAGACTCTCCTTCAATTTCAGATTCCCAAGCGCCAAAGCCACCTGTTTGGCCAGCACTTCCGCCAACTGGCGCTCGGGTTCGCCCGAGGATCGAGGCGCGTGTTCTTGATGTTCCTGGCCGATCCTCATTTGCAAACTCACGATTCCAAGCGCCTCATTTTGCGCCATGAAGGGAACACAAAGAGACTCTGTCACATTCGCCAGATCGAGGTGGCGGCAAGCAGACGCCTTTTCTCCGCGCCGGAAGGATTGCAGATGGCCTTGACGCAATGCCCAGCAATCGTCCGGGGCGAAGACACGCTCTCCCTGGCCGGTTTGGCCCCAATCAGCAACGGTTTCCACCGCCGTTCTGGAAGCGCTGGTTACGCAGAGCGCGCCCGACCACTCTGGAAAAAGCTTTTCCGCCGTCGAGCTGATCTGCAAGTAAGCTTCCTCCGCATCCTTGCAAGACTGAAGCCGACTTCCCATTTCACTCAAGAGATTGATTTCCTTCGTGCGGCGCTCCAATTCCTGCACTTTCTCAGCCAACTCCTGGTTGGCATTGTTCAGCCGGATTTCCGCCTGCACGCGCTCGGTGACGTCCTGAACGCTTCCCACGAGTCTCTGCGGCTTGCGAGTTTTTGGATCGAAGATGATATCGCCGCGCTCGTGGATGTTTCGCTCCGCGCCGTCCGGACGGACAATTCTGAAATCGATGGCGTACGGCCTGGCTTCCCGGAGGGCGTAATCCAGCGACTGCCGCACTTCCTCTCTCTCATCCGGATGCACCAAAAGGAAGAACTCGCGCCTCGACGGCTCAACCCCTCCGGGCTCGTGCCCGAAAATCCGAAACACTTCCTCGGACCAACGCACGGGGTTCTTTTCCGGCGCATCGAGGTCGATGAGATCCAGCTCCACACTTCCAAAATGAGCGATGCGCTGCGCCGCCGCCAAATTGGCTTCGCTCTGCCGTAATTTTTGTTCGGCCTCTTTTCGCCGCGTAATGTCCCGGTGCAACCCGACGATCCCCACGACCTTTTCGTCCTTGTCGATCAAGGGAACTTTGGTCGTCTGCAGAGATTTCACGTTTCCTTCGGCGTCCACAGCCGTTCTCTCCGTCTCCATGGACGCCCCGCCGGATCTCATGACCTGTAAATCATCCGTGTGCAAGGCGACCGCCTGGTCCTTCGGAAACAAATCGAAAGCCGTCTTTCCCAACAGGTCGTCTGGAGAATTCATTCCATGAAGTTTGGCGAACGCTTTGTTCGCGAGGAGGTAGCGGCCTTCCGTGTCCTTGGCGAAAATACTGTCGGGGATGTTATCGGTCACCGTGCGCAGAACATTGCGCTCCAGCGCCAGCTTTTTCTCCACTTGGGCGTGCAGCGAAAGGGCCCGGTCGAGCCTCCGCGTCGAATAATAGGTGCCCACCACCGCGGCGATTGTCCCGACGCAAATCGTCACGATCTGATGCTGCAGGGAGTGCAACTGGGGGAAAAGGTAATGCTCCAATCGCATGAAAGTAGTAAGGCCCGCTGCGACAAGCAGGGCTAACCACGCGAGACCTGACCAATCGGTGCCGCGGCCCGGCCGGGCTCCGATCTCAGGTTCCGTGAGGGCCGTATTCAATTTTCCTGGCGCCTCGTTGGTTTTCATGACACCCACCGACACAGCTCGAACAATCGATAGCTGCGGCCTATAGAGGGAAGTTCGCACTTTTAGGATAACCCTCCAAGCGCGAAACGGCGCATAAACCTCATCTGTTGTGATTAAATAGCCAATTGCGAGGGAAAGCGGCGGGTGCAGTTCATTGGCAGCGCCGCCGCGTGAGGAACCGATCGTGACAACGTTCCACTCGATTCGGCAAGGAGAAACGCCTTGGTTGAAACTTGGTCATAGCGGAACCGCTCCCGAGTTCAAAACCGCTCCAAATCCCTGTATAGTTTAGCGATGCCACTCAGCACGAAAGCGCGGAGGCGATTGCGATCCTGGCGCACGCGTGTGCGCGAATTGCGCGGCGTGGTGAAGGGGCTTGTCTCGACGCGGCATCCGCTGCTGGTGCACATTATTCCGACCCGGCGCTGCAATCTGGCTTGCACGTATTGCAACGAATTCGACGATTTCTCGAAGCCGGTGGACACCGCGGAAATGATTCGCCGGATCGACCGCCTGGGGGAGCTTGGCACGGCGGTCGTCACGATCAGCGGCGGCGAGCCGCTCCTGCATCCGGAACTCGACGTGATCATCGCGCGCATGCGCAAAAACGGAATCCTTTCCGGGATGATCACGAATGGCTATCTCCTCACCGCCGAGCGCATCGAGCGGCTCAATCGCGCGGGGCTGGAATACCTGCAGATCAGCATCGACAACGCGATGCCCGATGAAGTTTCGATGAAAAGCCTCAAAGTGCTCGATCAGAAATTGAAGCTGCTCGCCGACCACGCCGTGTTTCAGGTGAACATCAATTCGGTGCTCGGCAGCGGCGTGAAAAATCCCGAGGACGCGTTGCAGGTTGCGCGCCGCGCGCAGGAACTCGGCTTCACCAGCACCGTGGGCATTCTGCACGACGGCCAGGGACAACTGAAACCGCTCGGCGGGCGCGAGATTGAAATCTTTGAAGAAATCATGGCGATGGGCAAGCGCGGGTTTTCTCGCATCAACGGCTTTCAGCACAATATCGCCAAGGGCAAGACGAATGACTGGCGTTGCCGCTCCGGCTCGCGCTACCTCTACATCTGCGAGGACGGCCTGGTGCACTGGTGTTCGCAGCAGCGCGGCTATCCAGGCATCCCGCTGGAAAAATACACGGCCGAAGATTTGCGCCGCGAATACTTCACGAAAAAACATTGCGCGCCGCTCTGCACGGTTTCCTGCGTGCAGCAGATCGCCGTGGTGGACAACTGGCGCGGGCGGCAGACGCTCAAGCCTGTTGCCGCGCCGCCGTCTTCGCCGGAATCGCTGGTGCAGTTGCGGTAGTGTGGTGACTGGTGACCAGTGACTGGTGAAAACCTCAGAAACGACTTCAGCAGTCTCTGTGCCCTCTGTGTTCTCTGTGTTAAAAGCTTTTGAATTTTTGCGCTGCCTCGCACGCCGTAAAACCCTTGAACACAGAGGGCACAGAGAAGAAAAAATTGAGGCAGGCGAATCATTTCTTAATTGACAATTACTACGAGCGCGCTTGGACGGAATTTCCGGAGCGGCCCGCCTCGGCCTCACGCAACTGCGGCGAGGCAAATTCTTTTCTTCCCAACCAAGGCTTGAGCACACGTTTCCACCACATGAGCATCCCCGTAAGAAACAAGGCTGCGGGCGCGAGTCCAATGACCGTCCAAGTAATTTTCACCGGAATGCCCGCGAACCGGCCGAAATGCGCTTGCGCGAGCCAGAACAGCACCTTATCTCCAAAACGGAGGCTCCTGCTGGACGCATTGAGCGGTTCAAGGAAATCGACGGCGGCGTTGAACGTGGTCGGAATCGAGAGGTAAATTCCCGTGATCGCCCACATGAAAAAGAACGCGAAGGTCCAAAACCCGAGCGCGCTGTGCAGCGTCCAGTTAAATCCTTTGGGATTCGTTTTCCAACGGAAGCTGAGGCTGCGGCGCCAGGTATCGATCCCCGGCCACCAAATGATGGCGCCCGTCAGCCCGAGGAGCATTGTGAGGATTCCCCCCGCGGCGTTGATCAGGCGTCCCTTATCCGCAATCAGAAGATTGTCGTGCAGGTCCGCGAGCCATAGGACGAAGCGAAATCCGAATCGCAGCGAATCGCCCAAATCAGCGCCCGTGTAGGGATTGAACAGGCGCTGCAATCTCTTGCCGCGACGCTCCAGCCAGATCTCGACAGCCTGGTCGGGATTTTTGCGCTGCCAAACTCGCGTCACTTCATAGTCGGGATAGTCGCGCTTCGCAACTAGCCTGAGTTCGTCTTCGGTCATCCGCGCGCCTTGCCCGGCGACAACGCGCGGCTCGCGCGCCAGCGACCTGACCATTTCCCGCCGGAAAACCAGCGCGGAGCCGGTCACGCTCATGAGCAAAACGTAAAGCCCCAGACCCATTCCGGTCCACAGATGAACTTGAAACAGCGCCTTGCGCAACCACACTTTCTGCGGGCGTCTCTTCCACTTTTCCCAGGCGCTCATCCGGTTGTCACCTTCGAGCGGGTATTACACCACAATCCGGGGCGGATCGCTCCCACTCCGATATGCGCCCGCGACAACTGCGGCAAGTGCTATGCTGCGCCGGTCTTGATTTCCAAAGCTTCCTTGTGAGATGACATCCCTGCCGGATAGGAGAGAGCCGTGGACAACCCAGCGTCAATGATGATCCTGATCGTGGTAATCGTTATCGCGTTTATCGTCTTGGGAGCGCTGCTGGGTTCTTTCTTCACAATCAACACGGCCGAGCGCGGCGTGGTCGAAAGGTTCAACAAGTTTTCCCGCATCGCGGGGCCGGGCCTTTCACTCAAAGTGCCGTTCGCCGAGACCGTGCACCGTGTGGACATGCGCGTGCAGGAACTCCCGTTCAAGATCGAGACCAAGACCAAGGACAACGTTTTCGTGGTCATCCCCGTCTCGGTCCAATACCAGGTTCTTGCGGACAAGGTAAGCGATGCGTACTACAAGCTCACTGACCCGCAAAAGCAAATCGAGTCGTACGTCTACAACGTGATCCTCGGCCACGTGCCGAAATTGGCCCTCGACGAGGCCTACCTTGAAAAAGACCAGATCGCCAAGGCCGTCAAGGACGAACTCGATGCGACGATGGAAAATTTCGGCTTCGCCATCGTGCGGGCGCTGGTCACCGACATCGTGCCGGACGCCCGCGTGAAGACCGCCATGAATGAAATCAATGCGGCGCGGCGCGAACAGGAAGCGGCCCTGGCAAAGGGCGAAGCCGATAAGACCATCGCCGTGAAAAAAGCGGAGGCGGAAGCCGAGAGCAAGCGCTTGCAAGGCGAAGGCATCGCCGCGCAGCGCAAAGCCATCATTGCCGGATTGAAGGAATCGGTGGAGGATTTCCAAAAAGTCGTCGAGGGCACGACGGCGCGCGATGTGATGACGCTGGTGCTGCTCACGCAATATCTCGACACGCTGAAGGAAATCGGCGGTTCGGCGAACACAAACACGCTGATGCTGTCCCACGCACCGGGCGAGATGCGCAATCTCCGCGAACAAATCAGCCAGGCCATCGCGGTCGGCGATCTGATCAGCGACAATGTGGGGAAAAAGCAATGACTGGTGACCGGTGAAAACCTCGGAAGCGGCCTCGGTGGTCTCCGTGCTCTCTGTGTTCTCTGTGTTAAAAGATTTTGCGGCTTTGGTACCGCGCCAAAAGTTCTGCGACAATCAACAGTTTTAGTCGTTCGGATTTGCAGCGGCGGCGCGTTCGATGTTGGCGTTGATTTCGCCGCCGATCAGGAACGCAAGTCCGGCCACGTACAGCCAAACCACCAGGATGATCAATGCGCCGAGTGACCCATAAATTGCCGTGTACGAATTGAAGAACCGCAGATAAATCCGAAATCCAGCCGAAGCGGCGAACCACAAGAGCGCGCCGAAAGCCGAACCCGGGGTGATCCAGTGCCAGCGCCTCGTGTGCGCGTTTGGCCCGCAAGAATAAATCAGCGCGTACGAGAAGACCACGAATAGCGCGGCCGCCGGCCATTGCAGCGCTTTCCAGACCGCAACCATGGTCGAGGCGAGATGAAGTTCCATCCCGATCCAATCGATCAGAATCCCGCCCACCAGCACGATGCACAGTGCCGCAAAAATAAAAATCGAAATCACCAGCGTCAAACCGAGCGCGATGGCCCGCACCTTGAACCAGGAGCGGGCCTCCTTGATGCGATAGGCCACGTTCAGAGTGGAAATCATGGAAGCCACTCCTCCGGAAGCGAACCACAGAGCCAGAAGAACGCCGATCGTCAACTTTTCTTTACTCGCAGTCTGGGCGAGCTCTTCCGTTGTATTTTTCAGAAGAACAAAAGCCAAGGGAGGAAGAAAATCCGCGAAGTAACTCAGCAAGCCAGTCCGCAATTGGATACTTCGGGAAGCGAATAAACCAAACAGCGTCAGCAGAAAAACGAGCAACGGAAACAGGGCCAGCAGGAAATCGAAGGCAAGCCCGGAAGCGCGCCCGATCAGATCGTCTTCCAGGGCGTCGCGAACAACGCTCTTCGAGAGTTCCCCGAGCGTCAATCCTCCCAATTTCCAGATCGTCTTGTAATTTTGCCCGCCGCTGGGAGAGGAAGGCGTCATATGGGCGTCTAGATGGAATCTTCCGGCAACCTGCAAGCAAACGATTCTTTCATCGCAACGCGGCTATTTGTTCAGCAGTGGAATGTCTTTCCCTTTAGGCGGCATCGGAATCGATTTCAGGTACGCGTAGATGTCGGCCAGATCCGGGTCCGGAAGTGCTTTGCTGGTGTAGGGAGGCATATTGACTTTCGGACTTCGCACGTAACTCTGGAATCCTTCGAAAGAAAGCTGCGGAGGACCGATGCGCGCCGCGCTGGTTTGCGTTGAACCCTGGCCTTGCCGGCCGTGGCACTCGTAGCATCCGTCGCCCATGAAAAGCTTTTTTCCATTTTGTGCGTTGCCCGTCGGAGGAGTGTCGGAAGATTGCTGCGCCCGCGCGGCCGGAAACCCAAATAGCAGCGCCGCAAAAACAAAAAGAAATAAGACAACGAATCGATTCGGCCTGCCCGCATGGCTCGCGTTCAATTCCATTCGTTGCGCCGCGCTCGCTTCCGCTCGTTTTACCGCGCTCGCTTCCGCTCGACGCTCAGCCCATCTGATCACGCGTATCTCCTTTTCGAGGTCATCAAATTCTTATCATCGAGGCTGCGTGACGACATCCACCAGGGCCGGCTCGCCGCGCTTCACCACTTCAATCGCGCGCTTGATCGCAGGGCCGAGGTCCTTGGGATCCGAGATCGGCCCTTCGCCGTACATGCCCATGCTCTCCGCGAGCTTGGCGTAGGAAATGTCCGGGCCGGTAATAGTCGTGCCAGTGCCGCAGTTCGCGATGCCGCGGCTGTGCCGGTCGGCCATGATTTGCACCTGCATCACTTCCTGATGGTACGCGCGGTTATTGTGCATGATGTGCAGCACAGGAATCTTGTGATGCGCGGCGGTCCACAAAACCCCGGGAGCGAACATCAAATCTCCGTCGCACTGAATGTTGACGGTCAGACGCCCGTACTTGCGATTGGCCAGCGCCGCTCCCGTGGCCGCAGGTGCGTTGTAGCCGATTCCGTAGCCGCCCGCGCCTCCGATGTATTGATAATGCTTGTCCATACTCCAAAGCCGTTGCGGCCATTTGCTGACGAACGTCGTGGCGCCCACGAGCGACCAATCCTCATTCTGAATCTGCCCCCACAGCTCCATGCACATGCGCGCGGTGCTGATCGGGCTTGCATCCCAGGCAAACGCCGCCGCGTCCCGCGACCGCTCGAGCGCCTGCAAGTGCGCCGCCTTGAGCCGCACGCCGCGATCCTGAAAGGCGCGCTTGCGGTCGTCCGTGGAAAGGCGCTTGACCGCCTCGGTCAAGGAAGGCAGCGTCGCCTGCGAATCCGCGGCGAGAGCGATGTCCACTTCGTTGTAGCGCTGGAAATCCTGGTAGTTCGCCTTGATGTAAAGATCATCCGCGCTGATGGTGATGAGCTTCGCATTCGGCTTGGTGCCGGACCGCGAAGTCCGTTCGATCTGGTCGCGATAGGTATGCGTGATGCCGTAAAAATCGGCGACATCGAGTCCCAGAATCAAGTCCGCGTCGGCAACCGCCGCCCGCGCCCGGTCGGACTGATTCAGCGGATGGCGTGTTGGAAAATTCATCCGCCCGGCCTGATCGACGACCGAACATTGCAGCGCCTCGGCAAGATCGACCAGGCAGGCGAGACCCGCCGGCGTTCGCGCCGTGCGGTCGACGAGCAACACCGGATTCTCCGCCGCAACCAGAAGCCGCGCTACTTCGGCGACGGAACCGGAATCTCCCACAGGAGGCATCTCGGTCGTCAGTTTCGGGATGCGAATTTTAGTGTCGGACGAGACCGGACTTTCCTGCAGATCGCCATCCGCCACGAGGACGACCGGCAAAGTTGGCGGCGTCATGGCAATTCGATAGGCCCGAGCCGCTGATTCGGCAAAATGCTCGAGCGAAATAGGGAGATCGTCCCACTTCGTAAAATCGCGCACGATCGCCGCCGCGTCCTGCACGCTGTGAAACCACTCCACGCCCGGCGCCCGCTTCGTCACATCGATAATGTTCCCAAGGATCACGTAAACCGGGACGCGATCGCAGTAGGCGTTGTAGATAGCCATCGTGGCGTGCTGCACTCCGACCGTTCCGTGCGCGAGCACCGCCAGCGGCTTGCCCTCCACTTTGTAATAGCCATGGGCCATCGCCACCGAGGATTCTTCATGGCAGCACGTAATGAACTCAGGACTCTTGTTCCCGCCATAGTTGATGATGGATTCGTGTAAGCCCCGAAAACTCGATCCCGGATTCGCGCAAACGTATTCAAACCCCAGCGACTTGATCACATCCACCATGAAGTCCGACCCGGTGCGATCCGCAGTCAGAACTTCCGTGACGGATGGAACCTCTGTCTCGGCAGTGGGAGACATGGGAGGAGGAACCGTGCGCTTCAGCTCGGCCGGCTCCGCCGCAATGCTTGCCGGTACGGCCGCCAATGCCGCGGCCCCTACTGCTGCACCCTTCAGAAAATTCCGGCGATCGACAACAGGCTTGGTTCGCTTAGCCATGAGTTTGCACCTCGGTTTCGCGGTTATTTTTACTTTATATCACATGGATTGAGCTGGATGCCACACCACATGGCAGCGGGTTGTCTTGATTTCTGTAGCGCCCACCTTCAGGTGGGCATTTTAGAATCAAGCAGATGCCCGCCTAAAGGCGGGCGCTACGTAAACCAAGACTAGGCCCCCGCCATTGCTATCCCGGAACACTGTACTTCGGCGGCGTTGACGCTCCCTTGCCGGGAGGCTATGTTCGAATGGAAGGCCGTGCGGTGTGCTGGCGGTTCCCCCGGGGCAATATTGCTCTGGCGCTAGCGCTTCTTAAGCACTGCAAAGGATTTACGCCAGTTCCGCGTCTGCACTGCTTACTGACCAGGCTCAGCCCGGTCATGGAACAGCTTCAGTACGCCCGCGTGACAAACATAAGTGACCACCTTAGTCAAAGCAGGCCGCTACGATCTCCGTGAAGAACTGGGCCGCGGAGCCATGGGCGTGGTGTTTCACGGGTTCGATCCGACGATCGGGCGGAACGTTGCGGTTAAGACTTTGCGGCTGTCCGAGGCAGGGACGGGACTTTCGCGCGAGGAATTGATCGGGCGTTTCCAGACCGAGGCGCGCGCGGCGGGACTGTTGACCCACCCCAATATCGTCGTAGTCTTCGACGCCGGAGAAGAAGAAGGCCTGTTCTACATCACCATGGAGTACGTCGAGGGGCGAAGCCTGCAATCCATGATCGATGCGCATCAACCCTTCCCTGTGTCCCGCGTCATGAAGCTGATGGAGCAGGTTTGCTCCGCGCTCGATTTCGCGCACCAGCACAACGTCGTGCACCGGGACATCAAGCCCGCGAACCTCATGCTGACTTCGGACGACGTCGTCAAGATCACCGACTTCGGCACCGCGAAAATTCTGCAATTCGGGACGGCGCAGACGGCGCACGTCATGGGCACGCCGTCCTACATGTCGCCGGAACAAGTGAAGGGCAAGCCCGTCGACGGCCGCTCGGACATTTTTTCCCTGGGCGTAATCCTCTACGAATTGATGACCGGGGAAAAACCGTTTCCCGGGCAAAACATCACCACGGTGATCTACAAGATTATCAACGAAGAGCCCATCCCGCCGAGGTCGCTCGATTCTTCCATTCACCCGGGCCTCTCGGCCGTGATTACCCGGGCATTGTCGAAGGACCCTGCCGAGCGGTATCAAAGCTGCCATGAATTGATGAGCGCTCTAAAGAATTACCACGAAATGATGGGCCCGGACGCAACGGTGAGAATGGCGCCGGTGAATTCGCAATCTGCTCCGGGAACGATCCGCCCTGCCCCTCAGCCGCCCCGGATCGCTGCCGTTCCGGTGAATGCGCCCCCCAGTGAGCCGGACCCGTCCGCCCAATTCATGCTATCGGTTGGAGTGGAAGAGGAACCCCGGAAGAAGCCCGGGGGCGTGCTGCTCATACTCGTTTTGCTTGGAATCATTGGGTATTCTGGATATCGCGTCTATCCTCCACTGGTGGATTTGTGGCAGCGCGCCCGTGAAACGGAAGCGCCGGCGATTCCGCCCAAGGCGGACTCCGCGGCGCAGACCTCGAATCCTGAAAGCTCCAATGCGAAGCCGGATGCCCAACCGAGCGACGCGGCGCAGTCTCCTGCGCCGGCTCCAACGGCCGCTGCGACGCCGGTGGAAAATTCCACCCCGAAGGCTGCGTCGCAGCCAAAGGCCGCGCCCGCCGCTACCGTAAACGCTCCCGAGCCAGCACCTGCGGCAGCCGGAAGCGCGGATAAATCCGTTGCGCCGCAAAAACCAGCGCTTCCCGCGGGGCCTTCCCCTGCGCATCAGCTCGAATCGAAATTGCGCGCTGAGTTAGCTGGACAGCCACTTATTGATAAAGTAACAATTCAAGCCACGGCAAACGCTCTCACCCTATCCGGCTCTCTGACCCTCGCCGAACACCGCGACCTGCTGGACCACCTGCGTACCGTGCCTCCCGGCGTTCGGGTGATCGACGACATTGAGTTGACTGAGAACTCGAAAGCAACTCCCGCGCCAGCCTCGGCCGGCTGGATTTGGGTGCGGTCCTCTCCCCCCGGCGCAAGAATTCTTGTGGACGGGGCGGAGACTGGCCTGCGCACTCCCGCGCGATTGGAATTGCAGGTGGGAGGACACGAAGTCCGTTTAGTGCGCCGAGGATTTGGAACCGCGCATAGGAACGTCGTCGTTAGCCAAGGCCAGACCGAGCAATTTACAGAAACTCTATTAATCGAATAAGTCTATTCATACGTAGCGCTTACAGACATTCATATCCAACAGGTATGAAGGCTTGAAGCCGAAGCAGACCAGCATGGTTTTGCTATAGACCTAGTTCCCTCCCTTGTACCAATTCTATCCCCCTCCTGCCCGTGGGTTAATTCTTTGGCATCCGAGGGTCAGCAATCCCCTGTATTTCAATGACCTAGAGGCGCATGCTGACGGCAGGCAACTTGCTCTTATTAGGAAATACCGGTATGCCCCGTCGCATAAGGTGTTTTAGAAAAACTGCCTCTACGAACATGAATAAGCCGGTTTGCGGTTGGTCCAGGCACCCTAAGTTTGTCAGCAAGGGACCGTCTCCAGAATGAAAGTCCTCGACAATTCGAAGGTTCAACCCCAAGAGGATGTTCCGGTTGTGAGAGCTATACCGGCCTCTTCGCGCAAGCCGGAACCTGTCCGCGCGGATGTGATTCCCGTGCGCCCGGCGTTTTCGAATGCCGAGAGCGCCATAATTTTCTTCCTCCGGCAATTCCGAGTTTTATTGGGCGCGGCGCGCCTGTACCAGCGAAATCATCCCCGGCTGATGGAAATACTGGCCTCCACGGAGCAGCAGTTGCGGATCGCGCTGGCGGCGCGGTCGCCCCTGGTCGTAGCCGTGGAGCGGAATGGAATCCTCCTGCCCCGCCAGGAAGGGAGCGTCGCCGAACTGCTGCATGACCCGCGCGGCGAATTGCGCGCACTCGCCGAAGAACTTCTGCGCGCCGGCATTTGCTCGTTCCTCTTCACCCATCCCATCAACGTGGGCGAATTGGATCTATTGGCGCAGGAAATCAGCCTGGTTCCACGCAGCGCCACGCCAGGCGACACTTCATCGCGAAAATTGTGGGACAACTGGATCAGGAATCGAGGCGTTGTCGGGATTCGCATCAATATTCCGACCGAGCGGCGCGATTCCCTGCTGCTGGCAAGCTTGGTATCCGCGGTGCTCGCTTACGATAATGCGTCGCAACGTTCCTCCTACTCTCGCGCCGGCCGGACGATGCCGGAGGCGAGTTTCGAGCAGATTGCAGCCACTTTGCGCGTGCTGGCAAAATTGGCGCCGCCCAACGATCCGGAAATGCAACCGTCCACCGAAGAGGTTGCGCGGCGTTTTCATTCCGTCGTTTCCGGAAGCGAACCGTCTTCCATCTCCCTGATCGTGTACGGAGTCTCCAACGTAAAGCCGCGCGAAGGCGAAACACTGGACCCGTATCTGGAGAGGCTCACCGACGAACTGGTGCTGGCGTTCGTGAAACAGGAGTTCAGCACGGGCCGGACAACTCCGGAGGGTCTGGTCTCCTTGCTCGTCCGCCTGGATCAGGAACGCGGTCAAACGGACAATACGGGAACCAGCCGGTTTGGCGGGTCGCAGCACGACGAACTGCGCGTGTCGGTTCTCTGCGAAAAATTCTGGAATGCGCTGCCCGCCCGAGTGACAGGGAAAACATTGCGGAGCCGCGACGCGTGGTGCGTGCCCGCAAATGTGGTGGCCCGCTACCTCGAACCGCTGGCCGCAGCCGCCGAAAAAAAGAAAGTCGATGCGGCGGCGCGCGAGGGCCGCGCGGTGCTTCAGGCGTATGCGCGGTGCCTCGAATCGGAAGAGAGCAAGGCGCGGCGCGCGGTGGCCGCGGGCCTCTCGGAAATCGCGCCCCAACTGGAACGCTTGTGGCCTCATTCCTCGGCCCCCGATTTTGGGCGAGGGATTGTGCAGGCCCTTCTGCGGGAAACTTCGCCGGGGATCGCGGGATTGCTTTCCGCGGTGGCCGAGAAATTGGCGCGAACTTCGTTGCTGAAGGGCGAGTATGCCGAATTCGAGCGAATCCTCGATGCGCTCGAGGCCGCGCCGCGGGACGATGAACACGCGCACATTGCCACCCTCGTTGGCCGCGTTCTCAACGACGAGCAGTGGCTTTATCTGGTGGACGAAGCCCTTACCAGCCAACCGCTCAATCCGGTCATCCCCCGATTGCTGAAGAGGTGTCCGGACCGCTTAATCGACCGGCTGGGCTTGCTGCTGACCTCGGACAGCGGATTTAATTCTCTTCCCGCGATGGTGCGCTTGATTCACGGAACGGGCGAGCCGGTGCTTGGCGCGCTGGAAACGCGTTTGTACGAAGCGCGGCGGCAGCGCGTTGCGACTTCCATTCATCTGCTTGCTTCCGCGGACCCGAAACGTCTGGCAGGAGCGTTGCCCAAGGCGCTGGCGAGTTGGGAATGGAGCTTGCAGGACCTTGCCGCGACGGAACTCATGAAGTGGACGAATCCGCCCGTGGTAGCGGCAACGGCGCAAGCTTTTCTCGACACCCTGTCAGAAGCGCACGCGATGGTCGTGCCCTGCATGATCGATCATCTTGGAAGTGCGCACGAGATGACGGCAGTTCCCACGCTGCTTCAGATTGCCATGGGCGAGCACATGGTGCTGCGGGACATTTATTTCCGGATCAAGGCCATCGAAGCCCTCGGCAGAATGCGCGTGCCGGAAGCGGCTGCTCCGTTGCTGAGGATGGTGAGGGAGCGCAACGGCCTGGCCCACGAAGAACCGTCCGCGCTGCGTGCGGCGGCCGAAGAAGCGCTGGGCCTGCTCGAAAACCGGCCCTCTTCCGCGCGCGCCCGGATTGCAGAAAGCGCTCGCTCCAAATCCGGCGTCGCTCACACCCGGCCGCGCCGGTACGTCCGCGCGCGCCTTCAACCTCCCATGCAAGCGGTCATCTCGGGAACGCGCAACGGGACCGCGCGCGTTCGCGTCCTCGCGCTCGGCGGAGCGTTTCTGGAAACCGATCAGCGCCTGGCGCTCGGGGATTCCATGCAACTGGAAATTCGGGCCGGACTTCGCAAGATTCAATCCACTGCCGTGGTCCGCAACATTACATCGACGGGAGCAGGAGTTGAATTCGTCCACATGAAGCCGCGCGACCGCGAGCGCCTGAGGCGCCTCATCACGCAATTGCTCAAGTAAATCTCTCCAACCACCCGATTTTTCAAAAGAAAATATTCTGGGGCTGGTTTTTAGTAGCACAGACTTCAGTCTGTGGACTTTTGTCAGAAATCGCAGGCTGCGCAGTCGTGGATTCGTTGCTCCCTAAAACGAAATTGACAACCGAGTCTCGCGCGCGGGGACAATCAAAGCGCACCCCAAGCTCACGTGGAAACCCACAGACTGAAGTCTGTGCTACTGAAAACCAGCGCCAAATCCATTATTGTTCTTCGGAACTGGGGGTGGAGAGCAGCGGACGGGGGAACGTCTCGACGGGATCAACTTGTGGAACGTCCGCGCTGCCGACGCCCATCTCTCGAAACTTGCGGGCGGAGGGGATCAGGCGGCTGTCAAAAGAGGCGACAGCATTGTTGTACGCTTTGCTGGCGCGTTCCAAACCTTTTGCGATTTCGGAAAGATGTTCGGCGAACTTCACGACGCGGTCGTACAATTCCTTGCCCAAATCCTTGATGCGCTCGGCGTTCTCGGCGACGAGCTGCTGTTTCCATCCGTAAGCGACCGCTCTCAGCAGCGCGATGAGCGTCGTCGGACTGGCGAGAACGACGCGCTTATCGATGGCGTCCTCGATGAGCGTGCGGTCCTGCTCGAGCGCGGCGCTGAAAAAAGATTCTCCGGGAACAAAAAGAACGACGAACTCAGGCGTGGGTTCAAATTGCTTCCAGTATTCCTTCCCTGACAGGCCCTTGATGTGATCGCGGACCAGGGCGGCATGTTGGATCATGGCTTCGCGGTACTCCGCGTCCGATTGCGCGCTGACGGCCTTGAAAAAGGCGTGCAACGGGACCTTCACATCCACGACGATTTGCGTGCCGCCCGGAAGATGGACGATCAGATCGGGGCGCAAGCGGCCTTCTTCCGTGTCGATGGATTGCTGTTCAAAGAAATCGCAGTGAGGAGACATCCCTGCCAACTCCACGACGCGCCGCAGAGTCAGCTCGCCCCACTTTCCCTTGACCTGCGGCTGCTTGAGCGAGTTGACCAGACTTCCGGTTTCCTCCCGCAATTCCTTGCTGGTCGTGGCAAGCAGTTGCACCTCGCTGCGGAGGCTGCCGTACGCTTCCTGTCTGGCGGACTCGACGCGGCCCACTTCCGAGCGAAGGTCTTTCAAGGCGGTTTCGAGCGGGTCCACCATGGACTGAATGGCAATCTTGCGCTGCTCCAGATCCCCTTCGGCTTCCTTTTGAAGGGAATCGAATTTCGCCTTAGCGAGTTCGATGAACTGGTCGCTGCTGGCCTTCAGGGCTTCGCCGGCAAGCGACTGGAAAGCTTCTCTCAACTTCACCTGGGCGTCATCGAGCAAGCGCCTCTGTTCGGCAAGATTCGCTCGCTGTGACTCGGCTTCATTCACCGCGGCGGCGCGCAACTTCTGTTCCTCTTCAATTCTCTTCTGCGAAACTCGCAAGTCCTGCTGCAATGCGTCGTTCTGTTTTTTTAATTCTTGCGCTGTGCCATCCAGGCCTGCCGCGCGCCTCTCGAGTTCCAGCCGCGCGGCGCCGGCTGAGGAATTCGCCCACGCCCACGCAACCGCGAAACCTGCCGCGAGACATGCGATGGCAATCAGTATTCCGGTTCCTGTCATGAAGGCGCCTTAAGCGAAGGATCCAGGGAAACTTTACAGCTGAGGACGAAATTCTATCATGCCGTCAGTAGCACAGGCTTCAGCCTGTGGGGGTTAGTCCTTGCAAGGACCAAAACCCACAGGCTGAAGCCTGTGCCACCAATCCCCTTACTCGTGAGGAATCGCGGATAGCAGCCTTGCCGAAACCGAATAGTTTCCGCCGGTTTCAAATTTCACATCTACCGCCGCGATATTTTCTTCGCCGCCCGACGTCTTGAGGTGCTGCACGTTTCCCTTGGAAAGTTGGATCACTCCCGGCGATCCATTGTGAACTTCGAGAAGGAGCGGCTCCGTGGTGCCCCGCGCATGCACGATGAGTTTCCCGCTTGATCCTGCATTCACCGCTTCCGTGGGGCCGCTGAATTCGAGCAACACGGCCGAAACGGGAAAGTGACCCACGTCAACTCCTCCCACGGCGACGCGAAGGGTGACGTCGCCAATGGGAACGCTCGGGCCGGGCAGCGCTACGAGCGACACCGGGGAGGACGCCACGACGAGGCATGGATCGCCGTTCAGATAGACATGATTCGAATCCGCCGCTCCTCGGAAGCCCACACCCTCCAGAGTAAATCGGTCGTGGATGGCTATGGCGTGCGGGTAGGAAGCTACTTGGACGGCTCCAGGGGCGCCATCTGACGGCCCTGACGGCGCATGCGGGGCCGAATCTTCGGAAGCCACCACAGTCGCGGACGCGGTGACTCCCTGGCCGAGAATCCTGGCAGCCAGAGTGCCAGGTTGATCGGGCGCCTTAAACATTGCACGGCCTGTCGCATCGGTCGTGGCGTTCTGACCTCCCGAAAGTTCCACCTTGACGTTGGGTATTAGACGGCCCTGGGAATCGAGGACCGCGAGCGTGGCCTGGGCGCCGGCGACTACTCTAGGGGGCAAGATAATCAGGCGTGGGGCAGGTGAGGGATGTGGCTTTGGCGGTTGCTGGGCTGCGGCGAACACCGCGCACACACCCACCAAAAGGGGGATAGCCAGGCAGTGACCCGGAAGTCTATGACGAACCCACGCGCGCGCCATGGCAGGGATTCTACCGCGACGGGGGTAAGAGAGCGAAATCGGCGGTAGGAGGCCAAGTTGGTGTTCGAGAAACCCACGTGCCGCCCATTGAATGGCGCCTTGCAAAACGCCCGCCGCGGCGGGGAGATCGGCGTTCCCGGGATCTTCAACTTATGTCGGCCAGGTGGAAGATTTTGGCTTCCAGGAAGAGGCGATACAATTCCGGATCGAGTTCCTGGTCTTTGACGGACATTTCGAGAATATTCAGCGCGCGGTCAGAGGCGACGGCTTTTTTGTACGGGCGGTCGCTGGCGGAAAGGGCGTCAAAAATATCACAAATCGTCATGATCTTGGCCTGGACGGGGATTTCATCGCTTCGCAATTTGTAGGGATAACCTGTGCCGTTTAATTTCTCGTGGTGCGCGCGCACGATCCGAGGGATCTCTCGGATTTGCTTGGTCCACGGAATTTGAAGCAGGAAATTGAAGCTGTGAACGACATGGGATTCGATTTGGGACCGCTCGTCCGCGCTGAGGCTTCCCTTCGGAATGGAAAGATAGCGGACTTCTTCCGGCGTGAGGATTGGCCTTTCGACTCCTCGAGGGTCGTGATAGGTCTGCCGGGCGATTTCAAAGAGGCGATCAAAATGTGCCTCTGGAAGGACGGTCGGCTCGTTGGCCTGAAGGACGGCCCCGAAGCCGATTTCCACCTGGGCCCTGCGGAGACGATATTCTTCTTCCAGCAAAGCGATATGGGCCAGCGCCTCCGGCCGGTCCATTTCCAGGAGGAGGCGGACTTTCTCGCGCTCCAGCTGGGCTTCCATTTCCATGTAGAAATAATCGAAGCGGTGCGCGATGAGGTCCATTTGCATGGGATAGAGCTTCTTGGCCTTGACCAGCACATCCTCGCGCACGCCGACTTTTCCGAAATCGTGCAGCAGCGCGGCGTAACGGATTTCCTTCATTTGCTCGGGAGAGAAGCGGATCGCCGCGTACGTCCCCGTGCCAACACGATCCACAATTTCGGCAAGCCCGACGGTCATCTGCGAAACGCGCAGAGAATGGCCCGAGGTCGTTGGATCGCGCTGCTCGATCGCTTTGACAGAGGCCTGGACGAAGCCTTCGAACAGTTTTTCAATGTCCTGATAGAGACGGCCGTTTTCGTAGGAGACGGCGGCCTGCGAGGCAAGCGAGAGCGCCAGCCGGACCGCGCGGTCGGAAAAGGGCCGCACTTCGCGGGTGACAACTTCCTGGCTCGTCAGGCGCGCTTCGCGATGAAGTTTGCAATTGATGAGCTGAAGGACGCCGATGACCTCGCCGCGGCCATTCTTCATGGGAAGCGTCAGCATGGATCGCGTCCGGTAACCGGTTTCCTCGTCGTAGCGCGGGTTGAAGTGATAGGGCCGGTCGCGGGGAATGCGCCGGGCATCGGCCAGGTTGATCACTTCGCCATGCAACGCCGTATAGCCGGCCAGAGAATTTTCTTGCAGGGGAAGTTCGAATTCGGCAAAGGGAAATTGCACGCTGTCGTTTTGGGTCAGCTTAAAACGCAAATGGCGGTCGCCCGGGCCGGCGGAGAGGACGTCCGGACGCGTCTCCTCAACGAGGTAAAGAGAGCCCGCATCGGCGCCCGTGATTTCGCGCGCCTTGGTAAGAATCATATTGAGCAGAGCCCCGACTTCGTGGGTTTGCGACAGGGCGATGCCGATGCGATTGAGTTCCTCCATCTCGCGTTCGGCCCGCGCGAGATCGGCGCGCGCGGCTCGTTCCCGCTGCGCCAGCTCAATATTGGCAATCGCGGCGTCCACCGTCTTGCGAACCAGCGAGGGATTGGCCTTGCGCGGGAGGGTGGCAAAGCAGCCTGGGGCGCTCTGATCTGCGCCATTGCGTGAAATGCCGATGAGCCGGACGCGCGGAGCCCTTCGCACGATCCGCCGCAAGGCGACCAGGTCTCCCGCGCCTAGATCGG
This sequence comes from uncultured Acidobacteriota bacterium, assembly GCA_963832265.1. Lineage (GTDB taxonomy): Bacteria > Acidobacteriota > Terriglobia > Acidiferrales > UBA7541 > Palsa-360. The sequence continues at coordinate 422,133 of CAWHTN010000007.1, read as the reverse complement.
CAAAACATACGACTGGAATATCGCCCAATTCAGGAGCAGAATTGCGCCGGCCTGGCATTGGAGACGGCAGCGCCCGGAGCGCATACTGGCGGCTCAAGGGGCGGGCCAGGGGAGCGGCCAGGGAGTGTTCAAAATACCAAATTTCCGCGCGCTGCTGCATGTGAGAGGGTGCGGGATGCTTGCAGGGGTGGGATTTCTGCGCGCTCTCCGCTGAGACCAGTATATCGAACTTGGCGGGGCGCGCCTAGCAAGTCAATATCCAAGTTGTCGTGAAAGGATGTAACTACTTACGTCACAGGCTATTGCCGTCTTAAAATCGGTTTGATAGTCTGATTTTTAGTAGCAAGCGAGGCTCGATTCAACGAGTCTCGAAGTGGTGCGGGTTTGGCGGTGCGATCGCTTTAAACTTTAAGAAGTCTGGGACTTCGCCGCCAGCCGAATGAGGCCCCTTTTGCACATCGAAGCCGGCGCGCGCACCGACCTTGGGCGCGTCCGAAAAAACAATGAAGATTGCTACTCGATCGACTCCTCGCTGCAATTGTATGTGCTGTCCGACGGAATGGGCGGAGAAGCGCATGGCGAGGTGGCGAGCAAGCTTGCCGTTCAGACGGTCCTGACGCACTGCAGGCAATCGGAAAACAGCCGGGCGACGCCCATCTTCGGGGAATCCAGTACGGACGTTTCCGAGCGGACCAATCGCCTGGCCAGCGCGATCCATCTGGCGAATCGGAAAGTTTTTGAGACGGCCTCCTCGAACGACGAACAAAGGGGCATGGGAGCGACCATCGTGGCCGCGTGGATCGAGGCGCAAAGACTGTCCATCGCGCACGTGGGAGATAGCCGGGCGTATTTGCTTCGGGCCGGCTCGATGGATCAACTGACGGCCGATCATTCCCTGGTGGCCGAAAAAGTGCGCGTTGGAATCCTGACGCCGCAGGAAGCGGATGCGAGCGAAATGCAAAGCGTGTTGACGCGCGCGGTGGGAACGAACAGCACGGTGGAGGTCGACACCGACGAACAGGTTTTGCTGGCCGGGGATTTCGTGCTGCTTTGCACGGACGGGCTGACGCGAATGGTCACCGATCCGGAAATCGCAAGCATGCTTCTGACCAGCACGTCCGCGCAGGAAGCCGCAGAACGCCTGGTCGATCTGGCCAACGACAACGGCGGAGTGGACAACGTCAGCGTGATTGTTTTGCGCGTCGCCGAGAAATCGGAAAGCGTGTTCCAGCGGCTGAAGATCTGGAAACGGCACTCGGGGTAAGGTTGCCCCGGCATCGACTGGAGGAGGACAGACATGTCGAGACTCGTACTGAAATTTGAAAATTCCTCGCTGAAAGAAGTTCCCCTGGGAACGCGTCCGGTAACAATCGGGCGCGCGCCGGACAATGATATTCAGATTGATAATCTGGCCGTCTCGAATTATCACGCGCGGGTCTACAGCGAAGCGGGGTCGCTGGTGGTCGAGGATTTGAACAGCCTCAACGGATCGTTTTTGAACGATAATCGCGTCGAGCGCGCCATGCTCAAGGACGGCGACAACATTCTGATCGGCAAGCACGAAATCTTCGTGGATCAAGCGCACGATGCGGTCCTCCTGGTGGACGGATTGCGCAAGGCGCCGGCCCCGCGCGTGAATGAAACGATGGTCCTGGATACGGAGGAACGCCGGAAGCTGTTCGAGATGGCCGCGGGAGCGGGCGAGAGGTCTCAGCTCTCTCCCAAACGATTTCGCGTTCCGACGCTGACCGTATTGTATGGCCGCACGGATCAAAAAGAGTACCGGATGTCCGGCAAACTGATTGTGATCGGCCACTCCAAAATGGCCACCGTCCGGCTCCGCGGATGGTTCCTGCCGTCCGTAGCGGCGCAAATTAATAAGCACGAGGACGGCTACTACCTGGGCCGAGGGGACCGGGTGCCGACGCTCAACGGTGTGAGCATCAGCGGCTTGACCAAGCTCAACGAGGGTGATGTGATCGATGTAAGCGGCGTGCGGCTCACTTTCTTATATCGTGAGTAATCTTTCGCCGCGCCCTCGGATACAATTCCCGTAACATGCCAGGCACTCCCACGGGCGGTGAGTCGCGACGCGCCTTGCAAGTCCCGCGCGAATGGTTCCGGGCGTGGTGGCAGCGGCGCGTTCCTTTCGCAATCAGCGTGGGCCTGACCGCATTCGCGCTGACGATCTACGCCTACACCTTCATTGGCGACCGGCCGACGGCCGTGTTTTCCTTCATCAACCGGCTGGAACTCGATGCGCTCGACCTGCGATTCCGCCTGCGGCCCGATCACTACAAACATCCCGATCCGCGCATCATCATCGTGGACATCGACCAGCGGTCGCAGGAAATTCTAGGCCGGTGGCCGTTCTCGCGCACCTACTTCGCTCAGATGCTCGATGCTTTGCGCGAGGACGGCGCGAAAGTCGCGGCCTTTGACATCACGTTCAGCAAGCCGGACGAAACGGCCGCGCCCATTCGCGAGCTGCGGCAAACCGTCATCGAACGGCAAAAACAGGGTGGGCAAACGGACCCTCGCGTGATCGCGGATATCGACCGCCTGTCGAAAGAATATGACGGGGACGAACAATTTGCGCGGGCGATCGAGCGGTTTGGAAACGTGGTTCTCGGAAATTTCTTCCTCTATTCCGAATACGATTTGAAGGGCGTCGATGACAAGACGCTGGACCGCTACGCCAACATCCTCGCCGATTTTCCGTTTCCGCAAGTGCGCGCGGCAAATCCGCAAACCGGACAGCGCGATCTCCAGCATTTGATCCAGGGCTTCGGCGAACCGTATGGACTGATGCCCAAAGGCACGCAGGCCAACATCGAAATTCTCAGCGATGCGCTCCGCAACGGGCACGGCGCGACCGGATTCTTTAATGTGGAGCCGGACGCGGACGGCGTCGTGCGCCATTCCCTGCTAGTGCTGCCCTACGGACGGTCGAAGAATCTGGACGACTGGGACCTCTACGGCTCGCTGGATGTTCAGGCCGTGCGTTTGTTTCAGGGATTGCCCGACCAGCAAATGGTGCTCGATTTCAGCGAGACGGGAATCACCGCGCTTGAATTTGGCCCTTCGCTCATCATCCGGCCCGACGCCGTCGGGCGGATGATGATCAACTACGAAGGCGACGTCGCCACCTATCCCTACGTTTCGATCGCCGACGTTGTCCGGCACAAATTCCCAGCAGGAACCTTCAAAGGAAAAATTGTCCTGGTGGGCGCGTCCGCGACGGGGATCGGCGATTTGCGCTCAACGCCGTTTGGCGGAATCAATTATCCGGGCGTCGAGATCCACGCGAACGTGATCGACAACATCCTGAACCGGTACTTCCTGGTTCGCGGGGCGAATCAAGTCGCCGTGGATTTGCTGCTGATTCTGCTTTGCGGCGTGCCGCTCGGATTGTGGCTGGCGCTGGCGCAGCCACGGTCGATGCTTTTTGGTTTGCTGCTGCTCGTGCCGTTCGGTTTCGGAGTTTGGTACGCGTTCCTGCATGGATGGTGGCTGAACTTCATCGTTCCCTCGGGAACGCTGGTGGCCAACGTGGGATTCGTCGCGGTGTATCGCGCGCTCGTGGAGGAAAAGGAGAAGCGGCGCGTTCGCGGCGCGTTCCAGCAATATCTCAGCCCGGAAGTGATTCGGCGTCTTCTGGAAAATCCGGATTTGGTGAAGCCGCGCAAAACGGAAATTACCGTGATGTTCAGCGACGTGCGCGGGTTCACCACCATTTCAGAAAAACTGGACGCGCAGGAACTCGCCGCGCTGCTCAACGAATATCTGACGGAAATGACGCAGATCGTTTTTCGCCACAACGGGACACTCGATAAGTACATTGGCGATGCGGTGATGGCGTTCTGGGGCGCGCCGTTTGAAGACGCGCAACACGCGACCGAGGGTTGCCACGCCGCGCTGGAAATGATCGCGCGTCTGAAGGAAATGCAGAAAAAATGGAGAGCCGAGGGCAGGCCGGTGCTCGACATCGGCGTGGGGCTCTGCACGGGAGTCGCGTCGGTGGGCAATATGGGGTCGGAGCTTCGCTATGGGTACACGGCCCTTGGCGACATTGTGAATCTTTCTTCGCGCATCGAGGGGCTGAACAAGGAATACGCCACGCACATTCTCTTGAGCGATACGACCTACGCGGCCGTGGAAGACCCGCTCCTCGTTTTCCGGGAACTCGATCTCATTCGCGTGAAGGGAAAATTGCAGCCGGTCACGCTGTACGAACTGGTTGCCGCGCGCGGCACGCCGGAAGGCGACGCGCCGGACCTGGAAGAACGCCTTGAATTTTTTGCGCAGGGGCGCGCGTGCTACCGCGAACGGCGCTGGCAGGATGCGCAAATTGTCTTCGAAAAATTACTGGAGCGCTGGCCTGATGACGGGCCCGCGCGGATGTATTTGAATCGCTGCAAGGAATATCTCGTCGCCGGGCCCGAGGAAAATTGGGACGGGGTGTATGTGATGACGCACAAGTAGGACGGGCTTTAGCCTGTCTGTTTTTGAATTGTTTCAACTTCGCAAAAAGTCAAAAGCAAACAGGCTGAAGCGTGTTCCACTTACCCCGGCGGCCAGCGAAAATCGCGGCCGCCTAGCAAATGCAGGTGTAGGTGAAATACCGACTGGCCCGCACCGCGCCCGTTGTTCAACACCGTGCGGTAGCCGGCGGTCAGCTTGCGTTCTCCGGCAAGTTTCGCGGCGATGAGTTGCAGCTTGCCGAGCATGGCTGTGTCTTCCGCGGTGGCATCCGTCAGCGAACCCAAATGCTTTCGCGGGCAGATGAGAATGTGGGTCGGCGCCTGCGGTTGAATATCCTCGAATGCGAATATTTCCGCGTCCTCGTATACGAGTTTCGCCGGAATTTCTTTCTTTCCGATTTTGCAGAACAGGCAGTCGTCCATGAGGCTTACCCCGAGTTCAGAGTTTACAGTTGACAGTTGAGAGTTGGAAGTCCCCCTTCGCAAATCGCAATGGCGCCAGAAATCCTCGGGGTTGTGGCCTGCTCAATCCGTCAGGGGCTAAAGCCCAGGCTTGACCGGAGCTTAATGTCGCGGCTGAAGCCGCGACCCACAAAGCCCATTTAAGAGACACCGTCTAGTGGATACCAAGATCGTTCGGTTGGTCCAGGCGCATCACGAAGGTCTGGAATCCGTCGCTGTTCTTCAGTTGCACGGCAAGCTGCTGCGCGGCGTCCGGACTCGGAACACGTCCGACGCGCACGCGGTAGAAATGGCCCGTGGGCGCATCGTAATCCTGGATAAAAATCGGCTGATAGTGCGCGAGCAAGCGGTCGCGCAGACGCTCGGCGTTCGCGCGGTCCGAGAAAGCGCCGATTTGCACGGTGAAATCTCCCACCGCGGGATTCGGGCCGGAGAGCAATTCGATGCGCACGGGCGCGGTGCCGGTGCCGATCATGTCCAGCGACACGGCCGCGGCGCGCGCGAGATCGAGAATGCGGTCTCCAACGAAGGGGCCGCGGTCGATGACGCGGACTTGCACGTCGCGGCCATTATTCAGATTCGTGACGCGCAGGATGCTTCCGAACGGCAGCGTGCGATGCGCGGCCACGAGCGAGTTCATGTCGAAGATTTCGCCGTTTGCCGCGCGGCGTCCGTGGAATGGGATTCCGTACCAGGACGCGGTACCCTCTTCGACGAACATGCCGGGAACGAACGGCGAGGTTCGAGTGGGGGGCTGCTGAGCGTTTGGCGTGGAAGGCGGCCGAGCCGGCGCGGGAGCGGATTCCGGCTGAGACGGAGGAGGAGGGGGAGCATTGGCGATTGGGCGGCGGCCGGCGCAACCTGCCAGAAGGAGCGCCGCAAAGAATGGAGCAATCAGCCAGACCGAACGCAAGAGCGACGCCGACGACGCGGACGTGCGCTCACTCACCCCAGGCACCGCGATTTTTGAGCAATTGCAATGAGCATCCTTTCCAATTTCCCTGCGTGCGATTCGGATCTGGTAGTGGGCTAGCTTCGTGCGGGTAAACCTCATGTGTCGCCCCTGACGGGGCTTTTCGCTATTGCCTGAACGTTTTCCCACCGCTTCCGCGGTGGGCTACGATATGCCGTCCCCCCGGGACTTCCACCAATTTGCAATGGGCCCAAGACCTGGACGCTTCGAATTTCGCGTCGGCGCGCGATTCCAGCTATTATAGGCATGCGAAATTTTTCGAGCAAGGAGACGACGTGCCACTTCCCGTTCGATGGCGCTACAAACTAGATCGCTGGCGCAGCCAATTCGCGGAGATGTTTCACTCCGAACCGAAGCAGTTGCGCCCGCGGCTTTGCCCGGCCTGCGGGACGCTGGTCGGCGCAACGGCTAACAAATGCCATCAGTGCGGCGCGAACATGACGTTTTCTTTTGCCGCTGCGAGCCGGTCCCTCAGCCGCTGGATGCCGCAGACTTCGCCGGTGACTTACGCGATGTTGGCGATCTGCTGCGTGATGTATGCGCTGTCGTTTGTCATCACGATGAAATTGTCGGGGGGCGAAGGCGCGGGCGGCGGTCTGATGAACATGGGAGGAATCGCCAACCCGGTGAATATTCGATTGGGCGAATCGCTTCCGTTGGCCTACAACATCAGCCAGCCTTGGCGATTCGTAACAGCAATCTTTCTTCACGGCGGATTGCTGCACATTGGTTTCAATATGTGGGTGCTGATGGATATCGGGCCGATGGTCGAGGAAATGTATGGCTCGGCGCGATACTTGTTCTTGTACGTTGCAACGGGCGTGGCTGGATACGTGCTCAGTTCTGGCGTGGGCAACTTCAGCGTGGGCGCGTCAGGTTCGTTGCTGGGTCTCATCGGCGTGCTCCTCGCGGCAACAACGGGAAGGAAGAGCATGGCTGCGCAGGCTCTGCGAAGCGCCTTGATTCGCTGGCTGATCTATATAGCCGTCCTTGGTTTTATCTTTCGCGGCACGGACAACTACGCCCACTTCGGCGGGTTGGCGACAGGCTACCTGCTCGGCCGCTTGATGCCCGACCGGACTCCGGCGGACGTGAGCGAGCGGCGCCTCGCGGATTTTCTGGGATGGGCTGCGGGGATCGCGATCGCCGTCAGCTTCGGGTTCATGGTCGTGAATTATTTGCAGAGTGCGTAGGGGCTTTTTAGTAGCACAGGCTTCAGCCTGTGGGTTTCCGCCACCGCACCGGGACGAAACCCCACAGGCTGAAGCCTGTGCTACTTAAATCACGGCTGCTCGCTGATGCGGCGGGCAACCGTGAAGCAATAATGAAAGCCGGAGAAGACCGTGAAGCCGGCGACCAGATAGCCGATGATGTTCCGGACGACTTGCAGCCAGGCCCAATCCGTCACCGCCAGCAGCACCACGGCAAACACCAGCAGGATTTGCAGCGCCGTGGTGGTCTTGCCGTAGATGCTCGGCGGGAACGGCCGGTAGCCGACCACCACCAGGATCACCGCGGCCGCCGTCAGAAGCATGATGTCGCGGCTCAGGACAAGCGTGGCAAGCCACCAACTGATCTTCCGGTTCAGCGCCAGCACAACGAAAGAAGAGGACAGCAGCAGCTTGTCCGCGATGGGATCGAGGTACGCGCCCAGCGCGGTCTTCTGATTCAGCGAGCGCGCCAGAATGCCGTCCAGCCCATCCGTCAGCCCGGCAACGATCAAAATTGCGAGCGCCACTTCATACCGGTCGGTAATGGATGGAAATAATAAAAAACGGCAAAAATCCAAGCCGCAGAAACGTGAGCTGGTTCGGGACTGTGAAGACGCGAGAGGACATTTGTTTGGATTTCGTTTCCGCTCACACGAATAGCGCGAGATAGTCCCGCAAGGAGCGCCCCACGCGCTGCTCGAACCGCCCGGAAAGCGAGGGAATCGATCCGTGCGGCTCGTCGAGCGCGATTCGCTCGATGCGTTGCATCGGGAAAAACAGCGTGGGAAGCCCGATGCGCTCCCCCTCCGGGTCCATCACCTGCCGGATGAAATCGTCAAACGAATTCAGATCGATGCCGCGCAGCGTGACTCCGGAAGAGTTCATGGACACCAGGGAGCCCCACAATTTTTCCTTGGGCGAATGCAGGCTCACGATAACGATGGAGTTCGGTTCCAAGGATGCGCTCGCTTCGCTCCCGGGTTGCGGAGCTTCGTTTCCTTATGCGTTACAACGAAATCGTTTTCACATTTTCGGCGACGATCAATTTCGGCTCGGTCAGTTTCTGAACGTCCGCGGGCGTCAAGCCCGGCGCCACTTCGCGCAGGACCAGCCCCTCCGGCGTGACCGCGATAACGGCCAGCTCGGTCACGATCAGGTCCACCACCTCCACGCCCGTAAGCGGCAGTGTACACTTCTTGAGAATCTTGGGCTGGCCGTCCTTCGTGGAGTGCTCCATGGCGATGATCACGTACGGCGAGCTGGCAACGAGGTCCATCGCGCCGCCCATGCCCTTGAGCATTTTGCCGGGGATCGCCCAGTTCGCGAGGTTGCCCTTTTCATCGACTTGCAGCGCGCCGAGAACCGTCATGTTCACGTGCGCGCCGCGAATCATTCCGAAGGAATCGGAGCTGGAAAAATAACTCGTGCCGGGGATTTCCGTGACGGTTTCCTTGCCGGCGTTGATCAGGTCCGCGTCTTCCTCGCCTTCGTAGGGAAACGGGCCGACGCCGAGCATGCCGTTTTCCGATTGCAGCACGACGTCCATTCCGGCCGGAATATAGTTGGCGACTAGAGTAGGAGTGCCGATGCCGAGATTCACATAGAAGCCGTCGCGCAACTCTTGCGCGACGCGCCGGGCGATCAGCTCCCGCTTGCTCTCCTCGGACTGAGCCATGTTCTTCCCTTCCGAATGCGAAGCCACTTGCGTCATTTGCGTTTTCTCACTGTTCTCTTTTCGATCTTTTTTTCGTAGTTGACGCCCTGAAAAATCGCGTTCACGAAAATTCCCGGCGTGTGCACCGATTCCGGCGGCAGCGTTCCCAGCTCGACAAGCTCTTCGACCTCGGCGATCACGTAATCCGCGGCCGTGGCCATGACCGGATTGAAATTTCGCGCCGTCTTGCGATAGATGAGGTTGCCCCAGCGGTCGCCTTTCCATGCCTTGATGAACGCGAAATCGCCGCGCAGGCCGCGCTCGAGAATGAATTTGCGGCCGTTAAATTCGCGGACTTCTTTTCCTTCCGCGATCATCGTGCCGACGCCGGTCGGCGTGTAGAAAGCCGGAATTCCCGCGCCGGCCGCGCGCATGCGTTCGGCGAGCGTGCCCTGGGGATTGAGTTCGACCTCGACTTCTCCGCTCAGGACCTGCTGCTCGAAAAGTTTGTTTTCGCCGACGTAGCTGGCGATCATTTTTTTGATCTGGTGCGTCTGGAGCAGCAGGCCCAGGCCGGCGTCCATCGTGCCCGCGTTGTTGGAGGCCACCGTAAGATTTTTCGTGCCCTTGCGGCGCACGGCGGCGATGAGGTTTTCGGGAACGCCGCAGGTTCCGAATCCCCCCGAGAGGATGACGGCGCCGTCGAAAAGTTTTTCGATCGCCACATCGGCGTTGGCCACGCGTTTATCCATCGAGTCCCGCTCCCTACAAAGTAAGATGCATACAAAATTTACTTGTAATAGTTTACTGCAAGTCGCGCAGAATCTTGTAGAGTTCTCCCGCGGCGGAGAATTCCTCTTCGAGTGCGCGCGTCCGCAGATCGCTCCGAACCTGTTCCAGAGCCTGAATCATCTGATCCAGCACGCGCTCCAGATTGTCGCTGTTCGTAAGAATAATATCACGCCAGACCGAATACGGACTCCCCGCGAGGCGCAGCGCATCGCGGAGACCTCGGCCCGCCAGTGTGATCGGCAAACCTGTTTCGTCCGTCTGGCTGCGGACCACTCCCGCGAGCGCCACGGAGAGGAGTTGCGGCAAGTGCGAGACGACTGCCGCGGCGCGGTCGTGCGCTTCGGCCTCCAGCCAGACCGGCTCCGCGCCCAATTTCTCGATGAGCGCGACGAATCCCGCAACGCGCGGTTCGCGCTGCTTGTCAGCTTTTTCTCTCGCGGATGCGACGAATCAGAGCGTATTTCGAGCCGCGAAATAAATTCGCGTCGGCGGCGGCGATTCCGGAGATTTCTTTTCCCGCCATCGGGTGGCCGCCCAAGAAATGCGCGCCGCCTTTGTGGAACGATTCCGCCGCCACGGCGCAGACCGAACGCTTCGTGCTGGAGGCGTCCGTGACCAGCGCATTCGGCGGGGCGAGCCGCGCGATTTCAGGCAGCAGCTCGATGGTGTGTCCCACCGGGAGCGCCACGTAGATTAAGTCTGCTCCTGCGACGGCGAGGGTCAGGTCGGGAATCGCCTTCATGGATCGCGCCGCGTTCAAGCGCGTGGCGCAGCACTTGCGTTTTGTCCCAGCCGACGACCACCGAATCCGGAAAATATTTGCGAAGGGCGAGGGCGAACGAACCGCCGATCAATCCTGTGCCAACGATTGCGACGCGGCGGAAGGAGGCGGCCATGGCTTAGGCGATGGTCCGGCCGACGGCGGGAGCGATGATGCGCAGCTCGGCCATGAGTTTTTCAAACTGATCGAAGAAGAGCGATTGCGCGCCGTCGGAAAGCGCGTGCTCCGGATCGTTGTGCACTTCGAGGAGCAGGCCGTCGGCGCCTGCGGCAATCGAGGCGCGCGCCATGGGAGGAACCTTGTCGCGAATTCCGGTGCCGTGCGACGGGATCGGCCAAAATCGGGAGGTGCGAAAGTTTCTTGATGACGGGAATCGCGGCGATATCGAGCGTGTTGCGCGTAGCGGTTTCAAACGTGCGGATGCCGCGCTCGCACAGGATCACGTTGTGGTTGCCGCCGGCCATGATGTACTCGGCGCTCAGCAAAAGTTCTTCAATCGTCGCGGACATCCCCCGTTTCAGCAGAACGGGTTTGCTGACTGTGCCAAGCGACCGCAGCAGGAAATAATTCTGCATATTGCGCGCGCCGACCTGAAAAATATCCACGTAGGGCAGCATCAACTGAATCTGCGACGCGTCCATCACTTCGCTGCAGACGAGCAGACCGCTCTTTTCCGCGGCGTCGCGCATCATGACGAGTGCTTTCTCGCCGTGCCCCTGAAAACTGTACGGCGAGCTGCGAGGCTTGAACGCCCCGCCGCGCAGGATTTTTGCGCCCGCTTTCGCGACGCGATCCGCAATCAAGCCGATTTGTTCGGGATTCTCGACCGAGCAAGGGCCCGCGGCAATCACAACTTCGGTGCCGCCGACTCGCACGCCGCGCGGCAACTCGACCACGGTTCCCTGCGGACGAAATGCGCGGCTGGCCAGTTTGTAGGGCTGCGTGATGCGCACGACTTCGCGCACGCCGTCGATGACTTCGACGTCGCGCGGATCGAAGTCCGGCGGAACTCCCACGGCGCCCAGTACCGTTTGCGACGCGCCCGTCGAGCGATGAATGTCGAACCCCATCGACACCAGGCGGTCGATCACGTGCTGGATCTGCTCTTCTTTCGCGCCTTCTTGCATGACTACAACCATTTCAACTCCTGTTCCCTGCTGCAAGAATCATAATCCAGCTCACGAATCGCCACCCAAACAAGCTGGATAGAATGTCAGGGGCTAAAGCCCTAGTTTTTCCAGCCCTTGAATGTCGTGGCTAAAGCCGCGACCCACAAAACTTGGAACCACAAGGCTTCCTCATAAGATAGCCTCCAGCCGAAAATCCAATGCGATTTGTGGGTGATGCCTTCAGGCATGACATAAAGGCCTTCTCTGCTTCAGGGGTTTTAACCCCCGAAGCGCTTTTAGTCTGATTCTAACTTTCTTTTTTTCCGTCGCCGCCATGCATCACCGCGCGCTCGACCGAACGCGCTTCATCCAGGATGCGCTCGAACAGGCGGCGAATCGCGGCGTCCGGCAACGGCCCGGGATTCGCGCTTGCCACGCCGTCGAGCACCTGCTTCTCCCTGTCCGGCTGGTAGAGCGCTTCGCCTGACGCTTGCTTGATCCGCCCGATTTCGACCACGCAGCGCGAGCGCTCGTTCAGCAGCTCGACGAGCCGTCGATCGATTTCGTCGATTTTGCGGCGCCAGTCTTCTACGCTCATGTTTGCACACTCATATCCGGCACGCTCATCTGGCATCGGAATACGTAGTTTATTTTGTCATTCCGAGCGAAGCGAGGAATCTCTCTTGGATCTAAGCCCGGGAAAAGAGAGATTCCTCGGCACGCAGCGTGCCTCGGAATGACAAAATATTGAGTTTTTCCGCAACCAGTCATGCCTGTGGCTCCCGCCGGCTCATCCCGGTCACCGCCGCGCCTTTCAGCAGCTTGACGCGCGCGGCCAGCGCCGCAGCCGCTGCGTCAACACTCGCAGCGTGTTCGATCTCTTCCACCAATGCTGAACCAACCACGGCGGCGTCGGCCAACCCGCCCAGCAACGAAACGTGCCCCGGCAGCGAAATGCCGAACCCGATGGCAATCGGCAGCTCGGTGAAGCGCCGCACGCGCCGCGCCAGGGCCGGCAATTCGTCCGCGAGCTGGTCTTTTGCGCCGGTCACGCCGGTGCGAGAAATCAGGTACAGAAATCCGCTCGTCGATTTCGCGATGAGCTTGATGCGGTCGTCGGTCGACGTGGGCGCGGCGAGAAAAATCGTGTCGAGGCCGCGCGAAGACATCGCCGCGCGATAGTCGACCGCTTCCTCAGGCGTGAGGTCGGTGATCAGCACGCCGTCGGCGCCCGCCGCTTTTGCCGCGTCGCCAAATTTCTCGAGACCCATTTGCAATACTGGATTGAAATAGCTGAACAAGACGAGCGGCACGTCGGTCTTCGCGCGCAGAGATTTCACCAGCGAAATAACGCTGGCAAGCGTCGTGCCGCTGCGCAGCGCGCGTTCGCTCGCGCGTTGAATCACCGGGCCATCGGCCACGGGATCGCTGAAGGGCACGCCCAGTTCGATCACGTCCGCGCCTGCTTCTGCCATGGCGAGGACGAACTGTTCGGTCGCGGCGAGCGTCGGGTCGCCTGCGGTGAGATAGGCGACCAGGCCCATTTCGCCCGTGCGGCGCAGGTTGGCGAACCGCTGCGCGATGCGCGATGGATTCGTCATGGTTGTGGTCGCATGGGCCATGGTTTGAATTTAGTAGCACAGGCTTCAGCCTGTGGGGTTTCGTCCCGGTGCAGCGGCGGAAACCCACAGGCTGAAGCCTGTGCTACTTAAACCCCTACAAATAGCGGGCTAGGATTTCCATGTCCTTGTCGCCTCGCCCTGAAAGATTCAAAATCACAATCGCGTCGCGGGACATTTTCGGCGCGCGCACGATCAATTCAGCGAGCGCGTGCGCCGATTCAAGCGCGGGAATAATGCCTTCCATCCGCGCTAAGGTTCGCGCGGCGGCGACCGCCGCGTCATCGCTCACCGCCGCGTATTCGGCGCGATGGCGGTCGGCGAGCCAGGCGTGCTCGGGACCAATCGCCGGGTAATCCAGGCCTGCCGAAACGGAATGCGTGGTCGCGATCTGGCCGTCGGGAGTCTGCAACACGTAGGAATAGGTGCCCTGCAACACGCCCGGGCGCGCGCCCGAATATCCTGCCGCCGCAGCCATGCGCGCGGCGTGCTCGCCAAGCGTTGTGCCGCGTCCTCCCGCTTCGACGCCCAGTAGTTTCACGCCGGCATCGTTCAGAAATGCGTGGAACAAACCGATCGCGTTGGAGCCGCCTCCAACGCACGCGACGAGCAAGTCCGGCAAGCGCTTTTCAGCTTCCAAAATCTGCGCGCGCGCTTCGAGCCCGATCACGCGGTGAAAATCGCGCACCATCATCGGGTACGGATGCGCTCCCAAAACCGAGCCGAGCAAATAATGCGTCGTGCGCACATTCGTGACCCAGTCGCGCATCGCTTCGTTGATCGCATCCTTGAGCGTGCGCGTGCCGGAATTCACGCCCACCACTTCCGCGCCCAGCAATCGCATCCGGAAAACGTTGAGCCGCTGGCGCTCCATGTCTTCGACGCCCATGTAGACCACGCATTCGAGGCCCAGGCGCGCCGCCACCGTTGCCGTGGCGACTCCGTGCTGGCCCGCACCGGTTTCCGCGATGACGCGGCGCTTGCCCATGCGCACGGCCAGCAAGCCCTGGCCGATGCAATTGTTGATTTTGTGCGCGCCGGTGTGAAGCAGGTCTTCGCGCTTGATGTAGATGCGCGGCCCGCCGAGATGCTCCGTCAGCCGCGAAGCAAACTGCAGCGGCGTGGGCCGCCCGGCAAAATTCTTGAGCAAGTAGTCGAGCTCTTTTTGGAAACTCGGATCTCTGCGCGCTTCCTCGTACGCGTGCTCGAGTTCCTCGAGCGGCGCGACAAGCGTTTCCGGAACGTAGCGGCCCCCATAAGGACCGAAGCGGCCCTTCGCGTCCGGCCAGGTTTGTGTTGCGGTGCTCATCGGTCCCCTCTGTTCCTCGAGCCGTATTGCCGCTGCTGTAGCCCGACTCTTCAGAGGCGGGCTAAAAAAACCTAATCTCTCGCGGCCTCGACTGCGGCGAATAACGCGCGCATTCGCGCGGGATCCTTGCGGCCGGGCCGCGCCTCGACGCCGCTGGCCACATCGACGGCGTACGGCTGAGCGACGCGAATGGCCTCGGCAATATTTTCCGGCGTCAGGCCGCCCGCCAAAATGATCCGTCCATAGCGGCTTGCGGCTCGCGCCAATTTCCAATCGAGTGTGCGGCCTGTGCCGCCGTGCAATCCGCGCGCGAATCCGTCCAGCAGTATTGCATCGGCTGCGCCGTACCGGGCCAGCGAAGGTGCGCGGAATCCTCGCTTCACCCGAACCGCCTTGATCACCCGGTGCTTTCGAGCAAGTTCGCCGACTTCCTTCGGAGATTCCGCCCCATGAAGCTGCACTGAACCGAGCCGCAGCGCCCGTGCCATCGCGTCCACCACCAGCGGCGGCCAATTCACAAACACGCCGACCGACTCCACAAACGGCGGCAGACGCCGAATGATGCTCCACGCGTCCGCGGGACTGATGGCGCGCGGGCTGGGCGGATAAAAATTGAATCCGAGCGCGGAAGCCCCCAAATCCATAGATAGGCGCGCGTCGTTCCAGGTGGTGATCCCGCAAATTTTAACACGAGTCGGCATGAGATTTTCTGTAGCACAGACTTCAGTCTGTGGGGTTCCGTCAGCAAGCCCGGGCTGTTCCCGAGGCTAAGATTGACGGACCACACGCAACCAAAAACTCGCTCTAGTCCAAAATTTCAGCAAACTCCAATGGAAACCCACAGACTGAAGTCTGTGCTACTTTCACGCGCCCAGCAATTTACGGAGCGCCTCGCTCGGGTCCGGCTGAGCCATGAGATGCTCGCCGATGAGGAACGCGTCAAACCCCGCGGCCCGAAGGCGCGCCAGATCCTCGTGAGTGCGCAAGCCGGATTCGCAGACGGCGATACATTCGTCGGGAATGGCCGCAATCAATTCCGTCGAAATTTCGACGCGCACTTCGAGCGTGCGCAGGTCGCGGTTGTTCACGCCCAGGATGCGCGCGCCCGCCGCCAAAGCCCGCCCCAGCTCCTCGCGCGTGTGCACTTCGACGAGTGGTTCCATTCCCAGTTCGCGGCCGAGCGCGAGCAATTCACCAAGGAGCGCGTCACCAAGTCCCGCCACGATCAACAGGAACGAATCGGCATCCGTCGCGCGCGCTTCCCAGACCTGCCACGGATCGACGATAAAATCCTTGCGCAGCACAGGCAAGCCCACCGCCGCGCGGGCGTCGCGCATGTATTTCAGATCGCCCTGAAAGAATTCCTCTTCGGTAAGCACGGAAAGCGCGGCAGCTCCGGCGACCTCGAAACCTTTCGCCAGCGCCACCGGGTCGAAATCCGCGCGAATCAAGCCCCGCGAAGGCGACGCTTTCTTGAGTTCGGCGATCACGTTCAGGGAATCGCGCGTCAGCGCGGCCGCAAAATCGCGCACCGGCTTCGCATGCTTCACGCCAAAGCGCAGCGCCGTCTCCGGAACGGATTTCTTGCGGTGGGCAATCGCGGCGCGGCGCGCCTCGATGATGCGGTCGAGCACAGTCCCGGATTTGGTTTCAGCGGACATGGGTTCCCACCCGGCAGGATGGCCCGAACCAGACAGGCACTCCATGCTAAGTTGCAGGCCTGCTGAAGTCAACGTTTGGCGCTTCGTACCGATGGGCGGATCAGCCGACAGCTTTTCCTCAGCGCCGCCGGACTTTCGCAACCAAGCGAAGCATTTCCACGTAGAGCCAGATCAGCGTGACCATCAGGGCGAACGCCCCATACCACTCCATGTATTTCGCGGCGTGTTGATCGACGCCCGTCACAATAAGGTCAAAATTCTGAAGCAGATTGAGGGCGGCAACGGCGACAATAACAAGACTCACCACGATGCCCCACGGGCCGGCGTCATGAATCAGCGGAACACGCATTCCGAAAAAGCTCAAAACCGAATCGATGAAATAGACCAGCGCGATTCCCCCCGTCGCAGCGAACAGGCCAATTTTGAACTTTTCCGTCACGGGGACCACGCCGCTCGCATACGCCAGAAGCATCATGCCCAGAATGGCAATGGTCAGTTCCACCGCGTGGATGGCAACCCCGGGAAATATCCGGTCGATTAAGGAGGAAGCCCCGCCGAGCGCCACTCCTTGCAGCAGCGCATAGAGAGGAGAAGTAAAGGGCGCAAACTCCTTCATGTAGATGGTGATGAGCGCGACGATAACGCCGCAAATGGATGCGATAAATGCCCAGCTCAAGACATCGGTCGGCGATTCCGATCGAGCTAAATTCCAAGACCACGCCGAAGTAACACAGAGACATAACAGGAGCACCCCGGTCTTGTTGACCGTCCCCTGCAAAGTCATCGATTCGCTGCCCTCAGCTACGTGGCTATCAAAGGTGGTAGCATTCAGGGCGAGATTCGAGGTGCGGGCAAGACCCAGCATATAGGTCCTCCTCTTGCAACTTGGTGAATGGGTGGCGGAATTGCGGCAGGGGGGACACCTTGACCATCCGCAATGCAAATATATACTACTTGTCAACCTTTTTGCCAGAGAGAAAATATCCGCCAGGGGCTCGGAAAATCTGCTGTTCCAGGCGCTATTTTCTCTTCACTAAGAGGTTGGAAATCCGGCTACGCTTCCGCTATTGCCCCGCGAGGCGTCAGGACCGTGAGCACAATCGCGATCAGCAGCAATGCGGGCACATCGCCGAACAAATGTCCGCGATGCTCGGGATAAACCAGCGACTGGGCCGCCATGATGACGCCATGCGCGACGCTTGACCAGACGGTGAACCAGATGAGGCTCAAGTTCTTGAGGGGGTTGCGCGCCGCGAGCAGCAGGAAGACCCCGAGCGTCGCGTAAATCCCCAAAATCATCTGCAGATAGTTCGACTGGCCGGTCAGGTGCCACGCCCATCCCGACGGCCAGACGATAGTCAATGGATACACGCCAACAATGAAGGTGATCCCGACCAGCACGAGCGCGATGCGAAGAGCTTTCAGGCTGCTATGGTTAGCCATGCGAACGCCTCCGTAGTGATTTATTGTTTTCGATTTACAAGGGGAGCCGAATTGGCTGGATTAAAGCATAAGAACCGCGGTTAGGACAGGACTTATTTTTCAAATAGAATTACTGCCCGCGCGGACGAACTCAACTCCTTGAAAACTCGCTCGGCTCCATGGCTGACGAACTCAAGAATTGGGTGAGAGCCGAGTGGCGTCATATACTTTTAGGCATCATACACACGAAGCGTAAAGAATTGCGGTTGCTTTTGCTTGGGAGGCACAGTGCCGCAAAACGAGTTGGCAATCCTCGAAGGCGAGATCACGAATTGCCGGAAGTGTCCGCGCCTGGTGCCCTACCGCGAGGAAGTGGCGCGCACCAAGCGCCGGGCTTATCGCGACTGGACCTATTGGGGGCGTCCCGTGCCGGCGTTCGGCGATCCGGAAGCCCGGCTCGTCATCATCGGCCTTGCTCCCGCGGCGCACGGGGCCAACCGCACGGGGCGCATGTTTACCGGGGACCGGTCGGGGGATTTTCTGTACGAGCAACTCTACCGCGCGGGGTTCGCCAATCAGCCGCAATCGAAGCGGGCCGGTGATGGGCTGATCTTAAAGGACGCGTTGATTTCGGCGGCGATTCGCTGCGCGCCGCCCGCCAACAAGCCGCTGCCGGAAGAAGTGCTCAATTGCCTGCCTTATCTCGAACGGGAGCTCGCGCTGATTCGCCCGCGAGCCATCCTTGCGCTGGGAGGCATTGCGCTCAACACGTATCTCGATTTGCTGAAGCGGCAGAGATTGATCGCCTCGCGCGCGGCATACCCATTCTCGCACGGCGCGAGCTTTGCGTTGCCAGGCGATCTTCCTCACCTCTTTGCCGCGTATCATCCCAGCCAGCAGAACACGCAGACCGGGCGATTGACGCCGGCCATGTTCGCGCGGGTCCTAAGAAAAATTTGCAAATATTTGGAAGAGTAAGCTTGCACAGCGGTTTAAGTAGCACAGGCTTCAGCCTGTGGATTTCCATTTGATCTTGGCTGCCGCGTCAATCTCGGCCAGTGCAGGCGTTTCGAGCTCGCAAACGAACCCCCACAGACTAAAGTCTGTGCTACTAAAATCTAATCCGCGGGGGCGTTGGCGTGGGTTGCGGCTTCGATGGTCGTCCCGTGTCCGAGACGCTTCGCCAAGCGGTCAAACGCGAGATACACCACCGGGGTTGTGAATAGCGTCAGCGCCTGGCTGAAGATCAAGCCGCCGACAATGGCGATCCCCAGCGGCTTGCGTAATTCCGCTCCTGTGCCTCCGCCGAGTGCCAGCGGCAAGCCGCCGAGCATGGCGGCCATGGTCGTCATGAGAATGGGACGGAATCGCAACAGGCAAGCCTGATAAATCGCATCCACGGGATTCTTGCCGCCCTTGCGTTCCGCCTCGAGCGCAAAGTCGATCATCATGATCGCGTTTTTCTGAACGATTCCTATGAGCAGGATGATTCCTATGAGCGCAATGATGCTGAAGTCGGTGTGCGTGAGCAGCAAGGCGAGAAGCGCTCCGACTCCCGCCGAGGGCAGCGTCGAAAGAATCGTGATGGGATGGATGTAGCTTTCATAGAGCACGCCGAGAACGATGTACACGGTCACCAGCGCGGCCAGAACCAGGATCGGCTCATTCGCCAGCGCGGCTTGAAAGGCTTGCGCCGTTCCCTGGAATCCCGCGTGGATACTCGCTGGAAACCCGAGATCCTGCTGCGCCTGCTTGATGGCGTCGACGGCCTGACCGAGGGACGCGCCTTGCTTCAGGTTGAAGGACAAGGTCACCACGGGGAATTGTCCCTGGTGATTGACGGCGATGGGAGCGAGTTCCGAGGAGTACTGGGTGAAG
The DNA here is from genome assembly GCA_963832265.1 of uncultured Acidobacteriota bacterium. Lineage (GTDB taxonomy): Bacteria > Acidobacteriota > Terriglobia > Acidiferrales > UBA7541 > Palsa-360. The sequence continues at coordinate 402,778 of CAWHTN010000007.1, read as the reverse complement.
GCGCTGAGCGGAACTTGCGTTCCGTTGGACGAGTGAACGTAAATCGCTTTGAGCGCGTCAGGATTCTGCTGGAATGTCGGATTCACTTCGAGCACGACGTGGTACTGGTTCAATTGCGTGAAAATCGTGGAGACTTGCCGCTGGCCGAAGGCGTCGTACAGCGTGTCGTCGATGACTTGCGGAAGGATTCCCAGCCTCGACGCCGTGTCGCGGTCAATCTCCAGGGAAGCCTGCGTGCCCAGTTGCTGCTGGTCGCTCGCCACATCGGTCAACTGCGGCAAGTTTCTCAGCTTATCGATGAGTTTTGGCGCCCATTCGGCGAGCTCGCGCCCGTCGGCATCTTCCATCGTGTACTGGAATTGCGTGCGGCTGATTCGGTCTTCCACGGTCAGGTCCTGCACGGGCTGGAGATAGAGAGTGATTCCCTTCACGTCGTTCAGGCTCGCTTGCAGGCGGCGAATCACGGTTTCCGCGTCATCCGTTCGTTCTTCGCGTGATTTCAGGTTGATCTGAATGCGCCCGCTGTTGGGAAGCATGTTGACGCCGTCGACTCCGATAAACGACGAGAGGCTGACGACATCGGGATCCTTCAAAATAACTTTCGTGAGAGCCTGCTGGCGTTCCCCCATGGCTGGAAACGAAATGGTTGCCGGGGCTTCCGAGATGCCGAGGAGGACTCCGGTATCCTGCACGGGGAAAAAGCCCTTGGGAATGACCAGGAACAGAAATATCGTAAGCGCAAGGGTTCCGACCGTCACGACCAATGTGGCCGGCTGATGTTTCAACACAAATCGCAGGATCGCCGCATATTGATCGATAATCCAATTCAGGGAATTTTCGGAAACGCGGTAGAACCAGCTCTTTTCCGATTCTTTTTGATGGCGCAAAATTTTCGAGCACATCATCGGAGTGAGCGTCAGCGACACCACGGCCGAAACGAGAATCGTCACGCTGAGGGTGATGGCGAATTCGCGGAACAGTCTGCCCACAACGTCCTGCATGAACAGGAGCGGGATCAGCACGGCGATCAGCGACACCGTGAGCGAAAGAATCGTGAAGCCGATTTGCTCGGAACCTTTAAGCGCCGCCTCAAGCGGAGGGTCGCCTTCTTCGATATAACGGGTAATATTTTCGATCATCACGATCGCATCGTCGACGACGAACCCGGTCGAAATCGTGAGCGCCATCAGCGACAGGTTATCCAGACTGTATCCGAGCAAATACATCACGCCGAAAGTGCCGACGAGCGAAAGGGGCACAGCCACGCTGGGGATGGCGGTGGCCGCCGCGCTGCGCAGAAACAAAAAGATGACGAGCACGACCAGCGCCACGGTCAGCATCAACTCGAATTGCACGTCCGACACGGAAGCGCGGATCGTGGTGGTCCGGTCGGTCAGGATGGCAACCTGGACCGAGGAAGGCAGCGATGCCTTGAGCTGCGGCAGCAAGTTCTTGATGCGGTCCACCACGTTGATGATGTTCGCGCCCGGCTGCCGTTGAATGTTGACGACCACGGCGGGCTTGTCGTTTTCCCAAGCCGCCAGCTTGACGTTTTCCGCGCCGTCAATGACGTTGGCGACGTCCATGATGCGAACGGGGGCGCCGTTCTTATAGGCGATCACGATGGGCTTATATGAATCGGCGGTCATCAACTGGTCGTTCGCCCAAATCGTGAAGGCCTGCTGGGAACTGTCCAGATTGCCTTTGGCCTGATTGACGTTCGCCTGCCCCAGCGCCGTGCGCAAATCTTCCAGACTCAATCCGTAGGATGCGAGCGCGGTCGGGTTGGCCTGAATCCGCACCGACGGCTTCTCGCCGCCGCTGATGCTCACCAGGCCAACCCCAGGCAATTGCGCGATTTTCTGCGACAGGACCGTGTCCGCCATGTCTTCGAGTTTCGTCAAGGGCAGCGTGTCGGAAGTCAGCGCGAGCGTCAGCACGGGCGTATCAGCGGGATTCGTCTTGCTGTAAATCGGCGGGTTGGGAAGATTCGTCGGAAGATAAGTGGTTGCGGCGTTGATCGCGGCCTGGACCTGTTGCTCGGCCACGTCGATATTCAGATCGAGAACAAACTGCAGCGTGATGAGAGACGCCCCGAACGAACTGGTCGAGGTCATCTGATTGAGCCCGGGCACCTGGCCAAATTGCCGCTCGAGGGGCGTCGTCACCGACGAGGCCATCACGGAGGGACTTGCTCCCGGGTAAAACGTGAGAACCTGGATCGTCGGATAGTCCACCTGCGGCAGCGCGGAAACAGGAAGCTGCCGGTACGCCACAGCCCCGGCGAGCAAAATCGCTGCCATGAGCAGTGAAGTCGCGATCGGGCGCAGAATAAATGGCCGGGATGGATTCATCAGCTTTACTTTCCCTGCGTTTTCTTTTTCGGCGAGCTGGATTTGTCGGAATCTTTGCTGGGAGCCGAGGAGTTGTCGCCGGAACCAACACCAGGACCGCTGGGAGAGGTGTTATGCACTTCCACTGGGGTGCCCGCCTGTAATCGTTCCTGCCCGTCCACCACCACCTGATCGCCTACCGAAACGCCACTGGCAATCAATGCGATATTTCCCTGGACCAAATCCACTTTGACGGGCTGCATGTCCGCCTTGCCGGCCTTTACGGTATAGACGTAGGAGCCTTGCGTCCCGCGCTGAATCGCCGCGAGCGGCACCACGATGGCATCCTTGCGAACGGCCAGCATCAATCGAGTATTAACGAATTGATTAGGCCAGAGCGACAAATCCCGATTCTCAAAAGCCGCTTTGAATCGAACCGTCCCCGTGGTGGGATCGATCTGGTTGTCCACGGTCAAAAGCTTGCCCGATGCAATCATGCTCTGATCGTCGCGGCTATAAGCCTGCACGCCCAGCTCCTCGCTTTTCATGTGCTGAATGACTTCGGGCAGGTTGTCTTCCGGCAGTGTGAAAAGAACCGCAATCGGCTGCACTTGCGTGATGACCACCAGGCCGTTCGGATCCGTGGCATGAATCATGTTGCCTTGATCGACGAGCCTCAGCCCCACGCGTCCGCTGAGTGGCGCGGTAATCTTGCAATAAACCAATTGCAATTTTTCGTTGTCGATTTGGGCCTGGTCGGCGCGCACGGCCCCTTCCATTTGTCCCACCGTGGCGTTCTGCGTGTCCACCTGCTGCGAAGCGATGACGCCCTCTTTCGCCAACTGGTCGTAACGCTTGAAATCGACTCGGGCATTGTTCAGCGTCGCTTGATCGCGGAAGAGTTGCCCTTCCATTTGTTCGAGCGCCACCTGGAAGGGTCGAGGATCGATCTCGGCCAGGAGATCGCCTTCGTGCACGAATTGCCCCTCCTTGAAATTGACCTTTTGCAGTTCGCCATCCACGCGGCTCTTTACCGTAACCGTGTTAAACGCCGTCACCGTCCCAAGGCCCGAGAGATAGTAGGGTACGTTTTGCTTCAGGGCCGGCGTGACCGCTACCGAGACGGGGCCGAGTGCGGCTGCTTTGGCGCCGGGCGCGGGCGCGGCCTTGCTCTCGGAGGAAGGGCGCGTTTTGTAATAGTAGTAAGCGCCGCCGGCCAGCACGATGAGCAGGAGAATCCACATCCAGCCGCTCTTTTTCGGCTTGCCGGCTTCGCCGCCGGGAAGATGCAGGTCCGCTTTACGCTCCGCATCGTTTTGTAGCGAGGATTGAGGAATTGCCATATTTGTCCTGTCAGTTTGTATGAATTGAACCGACCCTAATATTTATTGACGTATTCGAGCCCGCCATGGTTACGGCATCACTCGAAGGGCACATTTCCGGCCGCCGAACCGACTAGGGGTCATTGCGATTGCCAGGAAGGCGGGGGCAAATGTGAACTTTCGCTCTAACGACTTACAATCCAAGGACGGACAACTCACGAGAGCAGAAGCCCATCCCTTGCCGCGCAGTGCTGCCTCACCCCAGGCGTCTAAACAACCCAAAACCCCGCGAAACCGGCCGCCAAGTTCACGGGGCGGAATTATATAACAACCCAGGTCCAGCCGCCCCTATCAAAGATTCGTGGCGGAGCGATGGGCCAGCATTGGATCGTGATTGAACTGGCTTTGAGAGTCGACTTGGTAGAACGAGTTTGTTCGTAAATCCTGTCCCCGAAAGTCCGATATCTCCGACTTCAGCCGGGATTCCAGGCTCGATCTCGCGTTCGCCCAGAAGGGCAATTCCTGCTGCCTTGCCACGGAAAGAGGTGAGGGAATTCTGACCCATTCATTTTGGCTCTAAAGGTTGGAGGGTCAGGCTGCAGGAGCTAAATTTTGGGGCTCTTGGCTTTCGGGTGTTCGGCGCAGAAATGAGATGCGAACTCCTTGTCGCGCCTCTGTTCATAGTGACTTTTCATTTCATCAATCGATTCGCCGACGGGCGGACCTGCGGTGCCGAACACCCAGGCGCATGCGGAGCAGCCCCAGCCGTAAAAATCCTGTCGTTCAACCCATACCATTCTGCGGCGCATCGCCTCCATAGGACATCTCCCAATTGGTGTGGTTATGTTTCTGTGAAAGCCTGCGTAGCATTGGTTTTCAGATGCACTGCGGCGACAAAAACTCCTTTTCAATGCCCTGAGGCAAAGTTCTGCCCAAGCCACCGCGCCCTAAAAACACACCAAGACGGAAGTAAAAACCGAGGGTGAATCATAGCGGCTTAAAAAAGCTCTGTCTGTGGGGTATCCAACGCTGACAAGAATCGTTATTTCAATCCGAGGTCGTCCTCGAATTGTTGAATCACGCCGTAGCACTCACAGGCGGATTTTTCGAGTTCCCGGCGATTTTTGACATTCACTGCACCACGCACGTATTTGATGATTCCTTTTCTTTGCAGTGCCGAGGCTGCCACGCTCACAGTGGACCGGTCGGTGCCCATCATGGTCGCTATGAAATCGTGGGTGATGGGAAGCGCCCCCGAATCCACTCGATCCTGAGTCATCAAAAGCCATCGCGAAAGACGCTGCCGGATGTCGTGCAGCCGATTGCATGCCGCCGTCTGTGCGACTTGCATCCCTTGAAGCCCTGTATGCCTGCCTAACAGTATTTGCAACTGCGGAGTTGTCGGCAGAATGCGTTCCAGCGTATTTCCGCTCATTTGGAAGCCATCTCCTGCAATCTGGACTACTTCACGCACGGAGCTTCTGCTTAATCCCACTGCCAATCCCGCCCCAACGTAGCCCTCGTTTCCCACTACGCCGACTTCCACGGTTCGGCCGTCTTTGGTTACTACAACTTGAGAAACCATCCCCCGGTTCAGGAAATAGACGAACTCAATACTTTGAGCAGGCTCATGAAGGCTGAGATGACCGGGCAGGTCGACATACTTCAAGTGAGGACGCATCAACCGGTATTCATTGTCAGGCACTGACAAGAGTATTTTGTTGCTTACTGGCTTTCCCTCGGCGTTGGTCCGTTCGCCTGCTCGCACGACTTGAGAGCTGTTCGCGTTCATTTCAATCCTAAATCGCGCCAGGGCGGCTTGCATGAATTGGGTGAAAGTTCATGGGTTTGAGATGGAATTCGCAATTGGATGCCCCTCTTAGACTCCCTGCCAATTCAAACACAAGTAGAATCCGGCAATCTGTTCGAAATTGGACAGCTCTGAAATCCGTGCGTTCGAACGGCCATTTGGCGACCATGACAAAATGAATGCGTTGCGACTCGATGTGCCGGAGAGGGGGGCTAATGAAATCCAATGGAAGAACGTCTGAAGATTTGGTAGCGATACCGGGATTCGAACCCGGATCTGCGCCTTGAGAGGGCGCTGTCCTAACCCTTAGACGATATCGCCGCCGTGAGCCAAACGCATACGCCCGCGCAAACTAGCAATGCTACGTTCCTCCTGGAGCGATTGGCGCAGGCTGATGAGTTGCAATTTTCGCACGGACACAACATAGGCGCAAGCCACGCCTGAAAACCCCGGGAACGCCAATCTCCCGATTGGCGTGAGGCAACCCGCCAATCGGGAGATTGGCGTTCCCGGGCTGTTCCGACCGGAAAGTTATTGCGCCGGGGTGGAAGAAGGCGGCAAGGCGGATGCCGGTGCTGACGCGTCCTTCGGTCCAAAGTTCTTGGCCAGATACTGAACGAGAGTATCGATTTGGTCCGCGGGCACATTGGCTCCACGATCGATCATGGTCTGCACGGTGTCTTTCCAATCGTCCAGGCTCTTGTGCGCCTTCGTCAGATTCGTAAGCTTGTGGCAGGCCTGGCAATTTTCCATGGCGATCGCTTTCCCGTCGCCGTCTGGTAATTCCACAACGGCTGCTTTGGCGGGTGCGGGCGTGCCGGGCGCCGCAGCGTCAGGCGAGGGAGCCGGCGTGGCTGGGGCAGCCGTCGGCGCATTCGCGGCAGAGGCAGCGTCCTTGGGGCCGAAGTTCTTGGCGAGGTACTGCGCCAAGGTGTCTATCTTGTCGTCCGGAATGGCCGCGCCGCGGTCAATCATCGTGTGGATTGTGTCTGTCCAGTCGTCCAGATTTTTATGCGCTTTCGTCAAATTGGTCAGCTTGTGGCATGTCTGGCAGAATTCGGTCGCAATGGGCTTGCCGTCCCCTTCGGGCAACTCGACGGGTTTCGGCGCGGGCGCCGCCGCAGGGGGGGAGCAGTTTGTCCGGCATCCTGGGTCGCAGCCGGGTGCGCAGCCGCTGCGGGGAGCGCATGCACCCTATAAACCAGGGTGCCGAGCAAAGCGGTTCGCGGGGTAGCCGCGATCTGTCCTTGGCTCTTCGAAGGCGTGGCTAAGACGCCGAGCCCAACGACGCAAATAAGGCCGGCTAAAAGTGCTGAACAACGCGAAAAAAGGGTCCCTGATGTGCGCACTCTTCCATGTCCTCCTGCGATTTTCTCGTAGGCAGCGGGATCTCCCACCGATTCCACTGGCCTAAATATTTGCTCAAGCAAATCCGCAAACGGCTCGAACCACTCAAATTCCATTCTGATATGAACAAGGGAAAGAATCAAGCGGCGACTCGCCGCCCGAAGAGCGGAGCGGCGAAGATTTACAGGCTCTTTACATTTCTTTACGCGGAAAAAATCCGGCGGCAATCTCCGTCGATCTGGAAGTTTTTGGATTACGAGCGGGTTCCGTCCTGGTGAACGTACTTGACGACTTCCACATCGGAAGTTGCGATCAGGCCGTCTCGAAGCATCTCGTCCAGAAACGGAAGGAGCATCTGAATTTTTTCATCGGAATCGACCACGCTGACCATCACGGGCGCGTCGGAAGAAAACGAGAGCAGGTGAGCGCGCCGGATCAGCGTGCTTGCGCCGTATCCTTCGATCCCGCGAAGCGCGGTGGCGCCTGCAATGTCCAGCTCCTTGCACTTTTCCACGATGGCTCGATACAGCGGCTTCCCGTGCCACACGTCACTTTCCCCAAAATGGATGCGCAGTAATTTGGCTTTTCCCTCGAGCTTCATTTCGTTTCCTTCGATTCGCTCTTTGGCGGCGGCATGGTATGCGTGTACTTGACGATGTCCACGTCGGAAAGAACCACCAGTCCCTGCGTGACCATATCGTCCAGGATCGGAGTGAAGGCGCGCAACTTTTCCTCGGTATCCACGATTGATAGCATGATGGGCCGGTCGTGGGAAAGTGTCATTGTCTTTTGCTGGTGAATTCTGCGGTTGGCGCCATAGCCCAGAATTCCCTGGTAGACGGTCACGCCGGCGATATCGTTCGCGCGCAGGCTTTCCACCAGTGCCTGGTAGAGCGGCTTGTTGTGCCACTTGTCGTTTTCGCCGATGTAAATCCGCATCAGCTTGGCCTTGCCTGCGCGCTTGGTCGCGGGGAGCAAGCCGCCCGGATCGTCCCCTTCACGGGCTTGCGAAGGTTTCAGGACCGTCGTGTCCTGCACGTCGATCAAGCCGACGCCAACCATGTCATGAAGCTTTGGAAGGATTTCGTCCAGTTTTTCGGGTGTTTCGACGAACTCGATCTTCACGGGCAAGTTTTCCGTCAACCGCAGAATCCGCGCGGTGTGCATTTTGTGGTCGGCGCCGAATCCAGCGATGCCTCGGATCACACTGGCGCCCGAAACGCCCCGGTAAAACAAATAATCCAGCACGGCGGCATAGAGGGCCTGGCCGTGATACTGCTGGTCCTCGCCCACATAGATGCAAATTTTCTTTGCCGGCCCTTGTTTTAGCATTTCTTCTCACCGACACTTATTTGAAGCGGGCGCTGTTTCCCCGGTTTCATCCGAGACTCCTTCCGGTGACGACTCCCAGCCAAACCGCGATGAATCCGACGGTCACGCTCAGGATCACGTTCAGGAACGCAATGAAAAGTTCGCCGTCCCGGAAGCTTTGAAAGGTCTCGAACTCGAACGTGGAAAAGGTCGTATACGCCCCGATAAAGCCAATCGGTATGAAGTAGCGCCAATTCGCGCTCCAATGCGCCCGCTCCGCGAGCATGGTCACAACAAGCCCGATCAGGAACGATCCGCTGATATTGATGACGAACGTACCGTACGGAAATCGCGCTCCCATCCGATTGCTGATGTAGCCGCCCAGCCAGAATCGGGCGATCGATCCGATGAATCCTCCGAGGCCAACCATCCAGTATTTGGTCATTTGCTCTCTCGCAAAATTCTCTTTATTTTTTGCCGCCCGGGAATGAATGCCAACCACCCCAGATTGGTTCACGAACGTGCATGGGAACAGAAAAATCGCGCCAGTTCCACGCGTCCTCCGCCAAAAACTTTTCGCACTTTCGATTCGCTCATTGCCGGGGACATGGCTCCGCGACAAGGAACTTGTCAGGAGTCATCATCTGTCCGGCCAAAAGGACAGCGGTTATAAGGCGAACTCCATCGCCATTCGTAATCATACGTTCGGCGCAATGGAAGTCAACCCTCGGCTCCCTTCCTGTTCCGTAGTGAAAAACGAGGCTAGTGCGGGACGGGATGAGACTCCGCCCTTGGTTCGATGACTTGCTGCGTGGGAACGATGCGGCGGTAAATCCGAAATGAGAAAAAGCGATTCCGGCAGGGGGCGCAGCGATAGGCGGGAAAGCGGAACAAGCGATACACCCAGGCGAGCATTCCCATTCCATGTTCGCTCGAAATGCGCTGCAAGTCCATGTTGCCGCACATTCCGCAATGCACGTACCAGACATAACCGATGGGAGCCGCCCAGGCGAAAAAGCGCGAGTCGCAGGCTCGGCAGCGCCAGGGCCTTAGCCGTGCCACTCCCGCCAGGTAGTCCTTGACACTTCTTCTCCGGGACCGGCGGGGACTGTCGCTATGACAGACCGGACATAACAAATTTTCTTCACCCCTGGGAAGTTCAGCGAAAAGAATACGTGAAGACTTATTGGTCTGGCAAGTTCCATCTGTGCAAGATTGCTGCTCCATGTACAATGAACCAAGAGGTGCAGGATGGCCGATTACACTTCGGAGCATGCGCGGGCGGGGATCAAAACGAAACTTCCGCGCCTCGACACCTGGCCGAACCAGTTCCCGGGATACCGGATTGTCACGCGCTACCCCGAGTACACTTCGGTGTGCCCGAAAACCGGATTGCCCGACTACGGAACGATCACCATCGAATACGAACCGAAAAAACTATGCCTGGAACTCAAGGCCCTGAAAATGTACCTGTTGGCGTACCGCGACCTCGGCATTTTTTACGAAAATGCGGTCAATCGCATGCTGCGGGACATCGTGGATGCGATTCATCCGGCCTGGTGCGTGGTGCGCGGCGAGTTCACTCCACGCGGCGGCCTGACCACCACGGTGGAATCGCGCTGGCCAAGAAACACCCGTCCCCGCAAATCGTAGACAACCAGATGCGGCTCGGTGATAATCTCACCTAAATGGCGTCGCCAGTCCCAGAATGGTCCGCCAAGGAGCGATGATGAGTATTTCCCCGAATGTTCCCGAACCGAGCGGCAACGAAACCAATTTCTATGAAGCGGCGCCTACCCCGCGCTGGATCATGGTCGTGTTTGTCGTGGCTTTCGTGCTGATCGCCTATTTGCTATACGCCGGCAATACCGAGAAAACCAAGCTGGAGACCGACCTCGCGCAAGCCAACTCGAAAGCGGCGATCCTTTCCGTGCAGATCGATCAAACCAATTCGCGCGTCGCGGACCTCAAAGGCCAGTTGGAAGTGACCACGCAAAAGCTCGGCTTCACGCAGGCCGAACTGGCGCAGGCGCGCGCCCTCGCGCAGAACATTCGCCAAACCCAGAAAGATTCCGACGATAAACTCACGGCGCAAATCGGACAGGTGAAGCAAGACACCGATGCGAAGATTGGGCAAGTGAGCACGGACCTGACCGGCGCGAAGACCGATATCAGCGCGACCAAGCAGGACCTGGAAGCCACCAAGGCCAAGCTCACCAGCACGGTCGGCGATCTCGGCGTGCAGAGCGGTTTGATCGCGCGCAACCAGGAAGAACTCGATCAACTGAAGCGCTCAGGGGAACGCAACATCTTTGAATTGCACCTGACCAGGTCCAAGACGCCCACGCACGTCGGCCCCATTCAAGTCACGCTGACGAAAACAGACCCCAAGAAATTCAAATACACCCTGATGCTCGTCGCGGACGATAAGACCATCGAGAAAAAAGACAAGACGGCCGACGAGCCGGTGCAGTTCTACATCAAGGGCGCCACGCATCCCTATGAAATCGTCGTGTTCGATGTGACGAAAGATAAAGTGAACGGTTATCTCTCTACGCCGAAAGACGTAGGCACCGCGGCCGCGCGGTAGCGCAACTTCCACCCGCTGCGGAATGCCTAATTTATTTTGTCATTCCGAACGAAGTGAGGAATCTCTCTGTGGTTTAAACCCAGGAAAAGAGAGATTCCTCGGCGCGCAGCGCGCCTCGGAATGACAAAAATTTTGGTTTTACTACAGTTTGTTCACCCTGCGGATTTTGAACTTTGATACCGAAGCGATGATTACGACTCGAAGCTCTTGAGGGTCGTGGCCATTTCGTGGAGACGCCGGTCCACAAGGGCGTACACCGTATTGGGCTCGAACGCGCCTTTGGAATCGCGGCGCCCGGCTTTCACCCCTGTCAGAATTTCGATTCCTTCCTCGAGGGTCGTGACCGGCAGAATATGAAACTTGCCCGCGGCGACGGCTTCGATCACTTCATCGCGCAGCATCAAGTCTTCGATATTCTCGGAAGGAATCATCACGCCCTGGCGCCCCGTCAGCCCTGACTTCACGCGGCACACATCGAAGAACCCTTCAATCTTCTGATTGACGCCGCCGATGGGCTGAATGTCACCCTGCTGGCTGACCGATCCCGTCACGGCAATGTCCTGGCGGATGGGCAATCCGGAAAGCGCGGAAAGCAGCGCGTAAATTTCCGTCGAACTGGCGCTGTCTCCGTCGACGCCGCTGTAGGATTGCTCGAAGCAAATGCTGGCCGCGAGCGAGAGCGGCTTATCCTGCGCGAATTTGGTGCGCAAGTATCCGGCAATAATTTGCATCCCTTTGTCGTGAAAACTGCCGCTCAGGTTGGCTTCCCTCTCGACGTTAATCAGACCCGTCTTGCCGAGCGCCGCCGAAGCCGTAATGCGCACCGGTTTGCCGAATGCATAGCCGCCGATTTCCAGAACGCTGAGGCCGTTGACCTGGCCCACGCGCGCGCCGTCGGTTTCAATCAGCAGTGTGCCCTCTTCGATCATTTCCCGGATCTTGGTTTCGGTGAGGTTGTGCCGCTCGATGCGCGCTTCGCGCGCGCGCCGAACGTGCAGCGCATTCACCAGCGCCGCGCCGTCCTGCCGCGCAATGTAGGCCGCCTCGCGGGCCAGATCGGCCAACTCCGGAAATCGCGCCGTCACTTTGTTGCGGCGTCCGGCGAGGCGCACGCCGTATTCCAGCATGGTGGCGACGGCGGTGCGGTCGAAGGGGCCGATGTGCTCCTGCTCGGAAAGTTGGCGCAGCCGGTCGCCGTAATGGCGCACGACCGCGTCGCTCATCACCATTTCCTCGTCGAATTCCACGCGCACTTTGAAGATTTTGCGGAAGTCCTCCTCAAATTCGTACAGGACTTCGTACATGTGGCGGTCGCCGATCAAAATAATTTTCACGTCGATGTCGATCGGCTCGGGCTTGAGCGCCGAGGTCCCGAACGGAAAGAACATTTCCAGCGGCTGAATCTCGAGTTTCGAGTGATTCAGCATGCGCTTGAGCGTGCGCCATACTCCGGCTTCGGTCAGCGCGTCATACGCGTACATCACCAGAAAACCGCCATCCGCGCGAAGAAGCGACCCGGGCCGCAAATCCACGAAATCCGAATTCCATCCGCCGCGCGAGTCATAGCTGCGCTGGATCGTGCCGAAAAGATTCGTGTAGGTCGGCGTGGTTTCAAAAATGACCGGCGAGGTGTCCTCTTCGTTGTGCGCGAGAATCACATTGACGCCGTACACGCGAAACGGATCGCGCTCGGTCGACGCGGAACGCGGACCGCCATCCGGAGGAGGCGGCGCTCCGCCAGGCTCTTCCTCGCCTTCCCGCTCCTTGAACGGATCGAGGTTGTCGAGGATATTGTGGCGAACTTCTTCGAGATATTCCGCCACCAGGTTGCCAGAATATTTTTCCTTCAGTTCTTCGATGAATCCGTCGACGAGCACCGACGCCGCTTCCTGTTCGAGATAGCTCAGTTCGCTGGCCAGCTCGCGCGACAGCGTCAGCGTCTTCCGGTAAACGACGGTGAATTCCTGCCGGAACTGTTCGTATTTTCGCTCCAGATCCTCGGCCACAATCGTTTCCAGCTTGCCTTCGTGCACCATTTTCGGAATGTCTTCGATCGGCACCATCTGCCCTTCGAGGACCGGGAAAATTTCCGGCAGCGCCACGGCCCCGACCTGCATGTGGCCCAGCGCGAATTGCTCGCGGGCGATGCGGCGCGTGAAGTCATCCATCAATTCTTTTTCGCGGACCGTGAAGCGGTCCACGATCCGCCCTTTTTGCCGCTGGAAGGGCTCGCCCTCGAACACCTGCGGAATTCGCCGCCGCAGAAATTCGATGCCGCTCTGCATGTCTTTCTTGAACCCGTTGGCCTGCCCGCGCGGCAGAGCCAGAAGACGAGGGCGGTCCGGACTCTTGAAATTATTCACGTAACAGCGGTCGAGCGAGGCTTTCGCAGGGGGATGAATCTGATCGATCAAATGCGTGATCGTGCCGCCGCGGCTCGTTCCCGCAAGGCCGCACACAAAAATGTTGAATCCTGGCGCATTGAGCTCGACTCCCATTTTCAGGGCGCGGAATGCGCGCTCCTGGCCGAGCAACTCTTTCACGGGCTCGGCCTCAGCCGTCGTTGCAAACGGAATGGTAGCCGGATCGCATCTCCACCGAAGTTTTTCGGGAGGCAATCCAGCGAGCAAGGTCATTGATTCAGTAGCCATGGTGGAATCTTCGTTAAGTAGGACAGGCTTCAGCCTGTCTGGTTTTCGTTTGCGTATCCACTACACCGAAGACAGGCTGAAGCCTGTCCTACTCACCTCAGGCGCGTTACTCTAGCACAGGCAGGACGGCGCGCGCACAGCCGCTGCGTTGGCAATTTCCATCACCGGCATATTTACCCGACCGGAGCATCTGGTGCGCTCTCCGCTAAATCATGTCCGGAATACACATCCAGAATCCCCACGGCGGTGGCCACCACGATCGGCCCAAGGACAACTCCCAGCACACCGAACACGGCGATGCCGCCCAACACGCTGATGAAAACCAGCAATCCATTCAGCGAGGCGCGTCCGCCCAGCAGCACTGGTCGCAAAACATTGTCGATCGAGGCGCCCAAGGCTCCGCAGATGGCAATCAGGACGACTGCACGGCCGGCGTGCCCCGTCGAAAACAGCCAGATCACCGCGGGAATCCAGATCGGCCACGCGCCCACAACCGGGAGAAGCGACAGGAATCCCATCACCACGCCCCAAAAGATCGGCGAACCCAAACCCACCATGGCAAAAGCACCGCCGCAGAGTATTCCCTGGACCGCCGCGATCACCAGGCTGGTCGTAACGCTCGCGAAAATCAGTTCGCGCGCCTCCGCCAGCATCCGCTCCGTCATCGTCTCTTCGAACGGCAAGAAATGCCGGAAGCGGTCCAGCATCGAATCCCCATCGCGAAGGAAGTAGAACAGCGCGAAGAGCATCACAAATAGTTCGAACAGGAAGACAACAATGTTCCGGATCACCCGGCCAAGCTCCGAAGCCATGTATTCCCCGGCCCGGCTGGCGCCCTGTCGCACGAGTTCCGGTAAATCCACGGTTACGCCCTCTGCCGCGATGCTGGAGACAAGCCATCCCCAGGCACGGTTGAACCAGCTATACCCTCCGCCCACCATTGCCGTCTGGATGTCTCGCGCAGCGGCGATTCCTTCACGGACGAACAACGTGGCGAGCAGAAGCACTGGCACAATCAAGATCAGTGTGACACCCAAGGTGATCAGCACGGCCGATTGCGTGCCGCCCCATTTCCGTTCAAATCGTTTCTGCAGCGCATAAAAGATAACCCCGAATACCGCCGCCCACCCTAATGGCTCGAGAAACGGCTCGAAGACTCGAAACACAAGGTAGGCGAGGCACAACACGACGCCGTAGAACAAGACGTTGCTGAAGCGGTGTTCGGCACTTTGAACCACGGCGATTCGGTTCTCCTTCTGCTAACAGGTTGCAGAAAATTTGCCCCATTTTATTTTGTCATTCCGAGCGGAGCAAGGAATCTCTCTTCGATGCAAGCGCGTGAAAAAAATGAGAGATTCCTCGCTCCGCTCGGAATGACAAAATAGACATCTTCTCTCGCAGCTTGCTAAGCCCATCGAGCCGCTGTAAGGCTCCTCTTATAACTCAGGTCGGGACTTTTTGGGGGGTTCCTTCGCGATTTAAGTTCGGTCTTGCGTGCTCTCGGGCATGCTATGATTCGCGTAGTTCAGGAGTAATCTTGTGAACGACCCCGCTTCCTGCCGTCATTCCCGCACGCAGCTCATCGCCAAGGATTCCGACGCGGAATATGTGGAATGCCTGGATTGCGGTGCGATTCTCGAGTCCGGCGAGCTGCCGGAACCCTCGGCTGGCTTTGACGAATCGCTTTCCGACGCATGATTGAGTTTCTTCTGACGATCCGGAAAAGGCCCTAACACGGAGGGCACAGAGAACACGGAGAAATTCAAGAGAGACGGAAAAAGCGGGCAGGCGTCCTACACCAAACACAGATCACGAGTCACAAATCACGAATCACTCAATTCCGAGCAACCCAATAATTCGCACCACATCCGCCGCGGAAACGTCGTAGAGAGGGCGCTCGTCTTCCTGCTCGAGCTGCTCTCGCAGGTACTGCGCGGCGACGTAGCTGGCTTCGCGGTCGGAAATGTCGCGGCCGGATTTGGCCGTAAACTGAACAATTCCAGGATGCGCGAGGCCCACGATCGATCCGTTGCCATCCACCAGAAATTTCGTGTCCACCGTGTCGCTGTGCCGCGTGGCGATCCCGTTCCATAGGTGCGAAAACCGGCAGTGATACGTCCGGTCGGTGAGCCGCGAGGTGACGTCAAATTCCCCCACAAATTGGCTCATCGCACCCAGATTGGAAAGTCCAGTCCCTGTGCTCATTTTTCTACTTTCCGTGGCCGACGGTGACGGGCTCGGCGTGCGCAAAGCTGCCGGCTGCCGCCGCGATGCCTGCGCCGACGGGCAGCTTCATGCCCTGGTCCAGCAGGATTCTCTCCAGCGCATCGAGGAATAGAAGCACATTGGCGCGCTGGCTGGAATATCCCATCAGGCCGATGCGCCATGTCGTGGTCTTGATCTCCCCAAGGCCTCCCGAGATTTCGATGTTGAAATCATTCAGCAGGCGGGCGCGCGTTTTTGCGCCGTCGATGCCGTTGGGAATATACACGGCGGTGACGGTCGGCAAGCGATCTTCCGGGTTCTCAACGAAGAGGCGGATGCCCATCGCTTCCAGGCCCGCGATCAGCGCCGCCTGATTTTGCCGGTGGCGCTCCCAGCTCGCTTCCAGCCCTTCCTCGAGAACGATCCGCATCGCCTCATGCAACGCGTAGATCAGGGGAATCGGCGGCGTATGGTGATACGTGCGTTCCTTGCCCCAGTAATTCATGACCGTGGTGAGATCGAAATACCAGCTCTGCACTTTCGTCTTCCGGTTGCGCAGCATTTCCTCAACGCGCGCGTTCACCGTGATCGGCGACATGCCCGGAGGCGCGCTGATGGCCTTTTGCGTTCCGCTGAAGCAGATATCGATCCGCAGGCGGTCCACGTCGAGCGGCACGCCGGCGAGCGTCGCGACGCTGTCCACGATCAGGAGCGCGCCGAGCTCATCGGCGACCTTGCGAAAGGGATCGATCTTCGTTACGACGCCGGTCGAGGTTTCCCCGTGCGCGAGGCCGACGAACTTGATCTTGCGGCCTTGCCCGGCGCGGCGCACATCTTCCGGGTCCACGGTCCGGCCAAGTGGCGCGAGGACGCGGTGAATCTTGGCGCCGGTACGCTCGGCGATATCCGCCATGCGATTGGAAAACATGCCGTTCACACAAACGATCGCCTCGTCACCCGGCTCAAGGGCATTCACCACGGCGGTTTCGATGCCGCCGGTTCCCGATGCGGAAATCGGGAAGGTGATGTTGTTTTGCGTCTGGAAAATGCGGCGCATCAGCTCCTGCACGCCGCCCATAAATTCGGTGAACCACGGATCGACATGGCCCACCATTGGCGTAGCCAGCGCGCGGTAAACGCGCGGGCTGATGCACGAAGGCCCGGGCGTGAGCATCAGCCTTGTCGGCGGCCGCAATTCCTCCATCGGATTCATCATGACTTCAAACCTCAGCTTTCCTATGGCTCTATGCCGGAACGCCAAAAAGATGTGCTGCAAGAGAATTGCGGAGACCAGCGAATCGGGCCACTGGCAAAAGCGCTTGTCCCGGATTGCGTTCCGGGACCTCACTCCGAAATATGCTCCTGACCAGAACCTAGTTTGCGCGATTCCCCGGCCCCGCGCAACCGCCAAAATGGCTGTGTTTTAACAATTATCGGCTACTTCGCATCAAACCGCATCAACGAATTTGTATCCCGCTTTCTCTGTGTTCTCAGTGTCCTCTGTGTTAAGAGGTTTTGCGGGCTTTCCTTCACGCGGAAGATTCAAAAGCTTTTAACACAGAGTCCACAGAGAGGACGGCCCCCGTCTTGCGCTATTGCTTCTGCCAGGACTTTCCCTCTCGAGGCACATTCTCCAAGCGCGCCCGCCGTATGCTGTGCTATCTTCGCGTGGCACCGGAGGAATGCGCATCGATGGCGGAAAAACTGGTCCTGGTTGGTGTACTCCCCGAAATTGTCGTGATTGCTTCGGACGAGCAGGTCGTCTGGCTATCGGACACGGGAACTCTCAAGATCCAGTTCGATCCCAACCGCTGCCCATTCCAATCCAACGTCTTCCAGGCACCCGCGGGACGCCAACTGCAAAGCGGTCCCCCTCGCCCGGGCATAAACCCCGGCTCCTACAAATATCGCCTCTGGTTGAACGACCAACCCATGGGCAATGGTGAAGTCATTTTAAGGGAAAAGTAAGGCTTAATTCCCCGCTGCGCCCGCGCGGCCGATAACAATCGAATGCGCCAGTCCCCGGCGAACCGGAGCCAGCAAAACGGCGGGAACGGGCTTTTCCGGCGAAAGGGCGACGCTCGCAGACCGGCGCGGGAATTCGGCACGCCGATCCAGGCGCAGCCCCGCTTCGCGGACAAGTTCCTCGGAAAAATTAGGGTCGTCCGAGTATTCGACGCCCCAGAACCACAGGCGTTCTTCCTTCTGCTGGAGGAACTGCAGCACTTGTTCCAGCTTGCGCATGGCGCGGTCGAAGGTGGACGCGAGGAAATAAACGGGTAAAACCCAGGCCTTGCGGGCGAATATGGCTCGAACCCGCACGCAGTACTTGCCGGTCTGGTTTACTTCAATCGTGCATTGATATTCATTGCGATGATTCGTCTTCCCCTGCATCGTACACCTCGCTCGCTTCCCATCGATTCGGTCTTCGGAAATGCCTCATTAGAAAAAGATTTCTGGCCTTTAATAGTGCCTGTCGATGATGAATCCCTCATGAATAAACCGCTGTCAGAATTAGAAGGACCAAATCCACGAGAAGCAATGAGCGCTGGGAAGGCGGCAGCCTCAAGATCTCAGCCCCCTGGCGAAGGGCTAAGGCTTCGTACACAAATATGCTAGCGCAGGGCAAATCCGAAAGCAAGCCTTGTGCCTAAAACTATTAACTATTGTATTTTCTGTTATTTAAAGCCTATGTGGGAGTTATCAGACGTTTCAAATTCTCGGCGTTGAAGTGCAACTGGCCCTCCTGCTGGAGGCGTGCCTTCAGCGCGGTCCGGAACAAATCGTAGGCGGTTTGCCGCTTGCGCTGCAAAACTTGCTCTTCGATTTTGGCTTTCTGCTTCTCGAAATCGGCCTGGTTGACGGGATCGTGTTGCGCGACCCGATAGACGGTCCAGTTTTGCCCCAGCGGGATCGGATCGCCGGTCTGGCCGACTGGCAGACTAAACGCCGCAGGAAATTGCTTGGCGCTGCCCAGGTCGGGGATCGAGCCTGTTTGAGCGATGGGGTCCGATGATTTTACTTCCAGACCGAGGGCTTTGGCGGCAGCGGCGAAATTCTCTCCAGCTTTAGCGCGCTTGGCGAGATCATCGGCGCGAGATTTGGCCAGTGCCACGGCTTTTTCATGGCGGAAGTCGCTGGCCACGCGGTCATGAACCTCCGCAAGCGTCGCGGGGTGCGTCTGCTGAATGTCCTTCACGGAAGTGACGACGTAGCCGAGATCGGTGTGGATCGGGGCGCTCACATCGCCTGGGCGCTGGTGAAAGATGTTGTCCATCAAGCCCGGCGCGTTGCCAAGCTCCGGAAGCGGCTGATTCGCCTCGACCAGCTTTGCTTCCCCGGTCGTCATGTTAAATTTCTTGGCCAGGTCTTCGATCGGGATGCGCCCGCTGCGGCGGATTTCGTCGGCAATTTGCGTGGAAATGTTTTCGCCCAGCTGCTC
Organism: uncultured Acidobacteriota bacterium; assembly: GCA_963832265.1. Taxonomy (GTDB): domain Bacteria; phylum Acidobacteriota; class Terriglobia; order Acidiferrales; family UBA7541; genus Palsa-360. Next base: position 383,767 of record CAWHTN010000007.1, on the reverse strand, counting down.
CGCGTTTTGCTCCTGCAACTGATTGACAATGCTGGCCTTGACTTCATCGAGCGTCTGCGTGCGCGCGGTTTCGCGGTCGATCACCTGGATGATGTGGAAGCCGTACTGCGTCTTAACCAGGTCCGAAATCGATCCCTTGGGAAGGCTGAATGCGGCGGCCTCAAATTCAGGGACGGTCTGCCCCCGGACGATCCAGCCCAGGTCGCCTCCCTTATCCTTGGTCGTGTCCTCGGAATATTGCTTGGCCAGATCGGCGAAATTTCCGCCATGCTTGGCCTTGTTGAGGACGTCCTCGGCTTTCTTCTTGACCTCGGCGGCCTCGGCATCGGTCATGCCCACGGTTTTGAAGAGAATGTGCGCGACGTGCGCTCGGTCTTCCAATTTGTATTGGTCGATGTGGCTCTGGTAGAAGACCTTTTCGTCGTCTTCCGTCACTTGCGTGCGCTGGCGAAGCTGCGCGAGGCTCAGAACGGCATAATCGATGGTCCTGCGTTCCGGGACCACGTACTGGGCTTTATTCTTGTCGAAGTAGGCCGTAAGGTCCGCGTCCGAAACTTCCACCTTGGATTGCAAATCCTCGGGCTTGATGAGCACGTAATCGAGTTTAATCTTCTCATTCTCGCGGCGGAATTCCGCGCGCACTTCGTCGTCGCTGGCGGTGACGCCGTCGGTCACGAGCTGCTGGAACTTCTGCTGGAGCAGCGCATTTTTCACTTCCGTTTCAAATTCCGGGACGGTCATCTGAAAGCGGGTCTGGACTTCGGTGGAGTACCGGTCCATGCCGATAAAGGTGTCGCCGGTGAACGCCGTGGGTACGAGCTTCTTCAGCAGGTCGGCGTGCTCTTCGTCCGAGACGCGCAGACCCATCCGATCGGCTTCCAGCGCCAGCATCTTTTCATCGATCAATTGGTCGAGCGCCTGCTGCGTATAGGCCGGCAGAAGAGCGGGAGGGATCTGGCCGCTGCGGGTCGTCTTGCTGAGCAGATTCTGGACATCGACGACGGAGATGGTCTGGTCTCCCACCTGGGCGACGGCGTCGGACCCGGTCAAATCGTTGGTGCCCTGCGGCACGAGGTACAGCAGCATGCCGATCCCCAGAAACCCGACGACGATTCCGAGCAGGATCCGCACACCTATCTTTTTTTCACGAAGAGCGTCCCACACGTCCGAAAATCCTCCCGCGCAACGCTATCTGGAGATCCCGCGATTCCGAAAAGCAGACAGCCGCCGCACCCGTGGCAAAACAAGGCATTATAGTGGAGGCGAGCATATACACTCAATCTCTAATCTAGTTGGACGGCTTTCGCCACCCGGAGTGAGCGCGCGCCCCGGCTAACCCGTCCTTACGGCTAATGGAGGAGAGGAAACGCCAAAACCCAGGCCCTTTCCGCCGCGGCGGACGAAGGATCTGCCACCCGGAAAAGCGAAGCCGGTCCCTCCGCGTTGACGTAATGAAGTGGTATCATCCAACGGTGTTCAGCCGTCAATAAAAAAGTTCGGGAAAGGGTTTGCCACCTGCCCGTCGATGAGGACGAACGCGTTCAAATCGATGGCCGCCCGCTGAAGAAACGAGGGTTGAAGGTCAAATGGAACTGATTACATCCGTTTCGCAGCTCATGGAGTTCATCGAAGCGAACTGCAAGACCGGTCGCCATCTTTTCAGGGGGCAGCGACGGGATGAACCACTCTTACCCAAGATCGCTAGGACAGGGTTAACCTCAGAATTCAAGCACCAAGAGCAGCTTTTAATCCGTGATTTCCAGGCTCGCAGCAACCCCTACCTTGACGTGGCGGATCGCGACGATTGGGATTGGTTAGCTATAGCTCAGCACAACCAAATGGCTACACGGCTGTTAGATTGGACTGACAATCCACTTGCAGCCTTGTGGTTTGCAGTTGAAAAGCCGCCCGACAAGGGCCACGGCGTTCTCTGGTGGTTTCAAGTAGAGGAAGCCGACATTTTGGTTTCACAGAAAAAAGAAAATCCATTCAATGGTAAGCGTACAAAGGTGTTTCGCCCGAGGCACATTACGAAGACTATAGTGGCCCAAGGCGGATGGTTTACCGTGCATAAGCTTCTCGAAAAGGGAAATAAGTTCGTCCCTCTTGAAAAAAATGCATTGTATAAGCAGCGCTTGGAGAAATTAGTCGTCGAGCGCACAAAGTTTCCCGAGCTCCGTGATCAACTAGATCGGTGCGGAGTAAACCAATCGACGATGTTTCCCGACATCACTGGCCTATGCGGTTACTTGAACTGGGTGTACAGAGGCAAGGTCAGCATTCAATGGCCGGAAAGTCTCGTCATCAAACAGCTGACATAAAAATCAAACGCGCGGGTGCCCTGTCCTCGCCGTGGCGAGGACAGGGCTTTTGGTTACTTCTTCGGATTTTCGACACGGCTGTGAAAACCGGCGCGAGATTCCCTCGCTCGGCTCAGCCCCCACATCGTTAGGAATGCGGCGGTTTGCCTCCAAAAGGTCGCATAAGTATCCCTGGCCGTGATAATCTATTGTGGCATTTTTGAGGCTACTGGATGAGCGACCGGATGCAACCGTCAACAGAAAACAAGGGGGAAGGCAAGAGCTTGATCCGCGTGCGGCCGCGCGGTTTTTGCGCGGGCGTGGTGCGCGCGGTGGACATCGTGGAGCTGGCGCTGCAAGCCTATGGGCCGCCCGTGTACGTGCATCACGAAATCGTGCACAACCGCTACGTCGTGGAGCAGCTGCGCCAGAACGGCGCGATCTTCGTCGAGACGGTGGAGGAAGTGCCTCTCGGCTCGGTGCTGGTGTTCAGCGCGCACGGCGTTCCGCCGACGACGCGCGAAGAAGCGCGGCTGCGCGAGTTGCGCGTGATCGACGCGACCTGCCCGCTCGTGACCAAAGTGCATCTCGAAGCACTGAAATTCGCGCGCGAGGGCCGCACCATCATCCTGATCGGCCACCGCGATCACCAGGAAATCGTGGGCACGTCGGGAGAAGCTCCGAAGCAAACGGTGGTGGTGGACAGCGTCGAAGCGGTGGATGCGCTGGAAGTGAAGGACGCGAGCCGCCTGGCGTTTCTGACCCAGACGACATTGAGCCTTTACGACACGCAGGAAATTGTCAACCGTCTGCGCGAGAGATTCCCCACCATCGAGGGACCGGCTTCCGACGACATCTGTTACGCCACGCAAAACCGGCAGGAAGCGGTCGAGCAGCTGGCGCGCGAAGTGGACCTGATTCTGGTGGTCGGCTCGCCCAACAGTTCCAACTCCAACCGGCTCGTGGAAGTCGCCAAGCGCTCGGGAGTGCCGGCGGAATTGATTGACGCCGCGAAAGACATCGACCCGAAATGGCTGGAAGGAATTCGGCGCGTGGGCCTGACGGCGGGCGCGTCGGCGCCGGAAATTCTGGTCGAGCAGGTGAGCGAACGCCTGGCCGGATTGGGCTACACGAATCAGCGCGATCTCGATCTGATCCGCGAAGATGTGCGGTTCACGCTGCCGTCCGAGCTGACCACGATCGCGCCGGCTTCGAATTAGGGAAAGCGCTGTTTAGCAAACATTGAGCGGAATGGTTTTATGCGGGCTGTCGTCTTTCAGGGAAGCATGTCTCCAATTTCAGGAGAGCGACTTTGGCGGTCAAGATCACCCGTCAGACGAAGAATATTGTCCTCGTGGGCTCGGCCACGAGCGCCGCGGCCCTGCGGGCCGGGCACGAGCGTGCGCCCGCCGCGCTGCGCGCCGCTGGAATTACGGATCGGCTGAACGCTGCCGGCTTTCACGTTACCGATCTCGGCGACACGGCCACCTACGTTTCCCAACCCGACGACGAACATCCCCGCGCTAGAAATGTTTCCGCAATTCTGAAATCGCTGAACGATTTGCGCCCGCGCGTCGAAGTCGCGGTGAAATCCGGCGCGCTCCCGGTCGTCCTTACCGGCGATTGCATTTCTGTCCTGGCGGCGATCGCCGGGACGCGCCGCTACTATCGCAACGTCAGCCTGATTTATGTGGACCGTGATGCGGACCTGAACGTGCCGGCGACGACGCCTTCGGGATGCGTCGATGGCATGGTGATTTCGCAAGTCATCGGGCGCGGCGCGCCGGAACTGGTCCGCTTCTGGGGCGAGCCGCCGCTCGTCCGTGAACCCGACATCGCCTTGTTTGGATTCGACCGCCTGGACGCGCCGGAGGAACAGTATCTGGTGACGTCGCCGCTGCGGCGGCATCCGTCTCTGGAAGTTTCAACTGTGGGAGCCGCTGCCGCTGCTCATCTCGCGCTCGAACGCGTGCACGCCGCGAATCATGAGTTCGTCCTTCACTTCGATGTGGACGTGATCAACGGCGAAGAGTTTCCCTGGACGAATTTGGCCGGCGCGGGCGGCCTCAGCTTGACCGAAGTGCGCGATGCGCTTCGCGTATTTGTCAGCCAGCCGAATCTGGGAGCCTTGGTAGTCGCCGGGTATAACCCGGACCTCGACACTGACGGGCAAGGTGCGCGGAAGCTGATCGATTTCCTGGCGGACGTGCTTGTCACGCGACTGGAAACTACGTCTGCAGCGGCCGCCGGGGCTACGGAGAGCGCGGCCGCTTCTTCTGCCCCTGGCCCATCTACTTCCGAAACTGCGGCTGCGGCACCGTCGGCCGCTGCTAGTACAGATGTTGAGCCTGATCGTGCTGCCCCCGCTGATTTGCCGGAAGGGACCGAACCGGACACAAACGTCTCCTGAGGCCGGCCAAGGCTGTTTCTCTGGATTATCTTTCCCCCTCGCGTCGGATCGGCCTGCGTGCCGTAATGTTTACTTTCATGAACGACTGGCAGGTTGCGCCCGCCTGCAAGATGCGCTACCGTTTTTGTTGGTTGCGGAGGTTCCCTTTATGACCGGAAAATATTCGACAGCGGCAATCGCATTCATTCTAGTGCTTGTGAGTGCGGGGCTGGCGCAGCTGCGTCCTGCCTTCGGCGCCGATTGGAATGCTCAGGACTCGCAGATGCAGATGGACATGTCGGGGCCGGCCGATCTTGGGATTCCTTCTTACCACGCGTATGCGCTGAAACCGCCGGTTCCGGCTACGCTTGATCCGAAGCAGTTTCCCGATGCGCTCAATCGGAATGTGTATGCGCTGGCCGCGAAAATCAGGCCGGTTTTATACCAGCAGCCTTGCTACTGTTATTGCGACCGGCACGCGGGGCACAAGAGTTTGCTCGATTGCTTCGTGGGGACGCACGGGGCGGAGTGCGACATCTGCCAGAAGGAGGCGATCCTTTCCTATCAACTCACGCAGAAGGGGAAGACTCCCGCGCAGATTCGGGCCGCGATTATTCACGGCGATTGGCGGGCGGTCAATTTGATTCCCTATATGGGCGCTGCGAGTTCCCGTTAATTTTCGGTATTTCTTGCAAATTTCAGTAGGACAGGCTCCACAGGCTGCGGAAAAAGTGCTTCCTTGTCATCCCGAGCGAAGCGAGGGATCTGCTTTTCTTCCCCAAACCCAAGAAAAAGCAGATTCCTCGGGCAAACCCAGCCCTTCGGAATGACTCGTTGCGAGTTTTTCCGCAGCCACTTCAGCCTGTCCTACTCAAAACGCGCGTATTCCGGCGTGCGGGATGAGCTACACTTTCGCCGGATGAGGATGGGCAACCTCAAACATAACCAAAGCGGGGAACTGAACGCCACGCAGCGCGGATCCCTGAAAGAGCTGGCGATTTTCTTTCTGCGGCTGGGCGTCACGGCGTTTGGCGGGCCGGCGGCGCATATCGCCATCATGGAAGACGAACTGGTCCGCCGCCGGAAATGGCTTTCCCGCGAAAAGTTTCTCGATCTCCTCGGCGCAAGCAGCCTCATTCCCGGTCCCAGCTCCAGCGAATTGGCCATTCACATTGGTTATCTGCGCGCCGGCTGGGCGGGACTACTCGTCGGCGGCGCGTGTTTTATTTCTCCAGCGGCAATCCTGGTGGGAATTATCGCCTGGGCGTACGTGCGCTTTGGGCATTTGCCTGCTGTTGCGGCGCTGCTGTACGGAGTCAAGCCGGTGGTGATTGCCGTGATTTTGCAGGCGCTGTGGGGGCTTGGCCGGACAGCGGTCAAGAGCTGGATCCTGGCGATTGCCGGCACGATTTGTGTTGCGCTCAGTTTCGCGCAAGTAAACGTCCTTCTCATTTTGTTTGGAACGGGCGCGATCCTTGCGGGTATTCACTCGCTGTCACGGAATCGGACTGGAAACCAAAAAGCGGCGGCCGGGCTGGCTCTGATTTCCGTGTGGCGCGGAGCGCGGACGGGCCTGGCGCGAATTTTTCCGTGGGCGGGCGCCGCAGGTGTAGCGGTGGTGATTCCCGGGATGTGGGCGCTCTTCCTCGTATTTCTTAGGATCGGCTCGATCGTGTTCGGCAGTGGCTACGTCCTGCTGGCATTTCTGCGGGCCGATCTGGTGGTGCATCGCGCGTGGGTCACCGACGCGCAATTGGTGGATGCCGTCGCCATCGGGCAGGTGACGCCGGGGCCGGTGTTCACGACGGCTACTTTCCTTGGTTACCTGTTGCGAGGACCAGTGGGCGCTGTTGTTGCCACGATTGGAATTTTCCTGCCCGCATTTATTCTCGTGGCCGTCAGCGGGCCGCTCATTCCGCTGCTTCGGCGCTCCGCAACGGCGGGCGCGTTTCTCGATGGAGTGAACGTGGCCTCGCTCGCGTTGATGGCGGCTGTGAGCTATCAATTGGGGCGTTCGGCACTCGTGGATTGGGTGACGATCGGTCTCGGGATTGCGAGCGCGGTGCTGCTGCTGCGCTTCCGAATCAATTCGGCGTGGCTGGTGCTGGGCGGGGCGGTCATCGGTATCGCCGCACGGATGGCGCGAGGCGGATAGAAGCCATTTCGCAAATGGCAAACCATCCAGACTCGATAGGGCCTCAGAGTGTGCGTGAGAACTCGATTTTGGTTCATGTAGCGCCCGCCTTCAGGCGGGCATCTGCTTAATTCCAAATTGCCCGCCTGAAGGCGGGCGCTACAAAAAAAGTGTCGATCTTGAGTTCTCACGCGCACTCCTCAGGGGCTAAAGCCCTTAATCTTCAGGTTCTGAACGTCGCGGCTGAAGCCGCGACCCACAAACATGATCTATGAGAAGGCGGCTAGGATTTTTCCATCGAGGGGACGTCCGGCTGTCTGGGCTTGATCCAGAAATCGATTCCGAGCCAGAAGCTGTAAGAGTGCCGCACGAGCAGCAAGGACAAAACGATCGCAAAACCCATCCAAAGCAGAATTTTGGAATTGGTCGAAAGCGTGGTGAAATCCCGAAACAGCACGGACAAAAGAAAAATCACCACGACCACAGCCGTGGTGGCCACGTAATTGATGATCATGGCTCCGACGTAGTATCCCTGCTCGGGAAAATAGGAAAGCCCGCATTTCGGACAACGAGGCAGCATGCGAAAGACGCCGCGAAACAACCGGCCGCGCCCGCAGTTGGGACAGCGCCAGTGCGCGGCGCGGCGCACGATCTGCATGAGCGGAGGTCGTTGCATGGTATCCGTTGCCGGGCGTCCAGTGTTGCACAAACGCAGTCGGCGGATCATAGGAATTTTTAAGAGGCTGATTGCAATGCTTCGGATGCGGATGGTGCGGGCAACGCCAAGGCCAAACCTTCTACACGAAGAGTTTTCTGAGCAAATCCTTTCCTTCTCTTTCGGTCAGGACTTTCTTCTGCATTAGCGTCATGATCAGGTCGCTCAAGACGACGTTCTTCAATGTTTGCGTTTTCTCGGCTGGGGCCGTTTCGGACGCCTGTTGCGAGGGCCCGTCTTCCGCGGAAACGGGTTGGCCGCTGATTTCCTGCAACCATCTTTGGAATAGCCGGATTTGCTTTGCTTGCGCGGATACAAAAGCAAGGCCCATGCCCATTCCAATCAGGGAATAGACGACCTTGGCGTGGGCCTCGAAAGATTCATTCTCCCTGAGAATGCGTATTTTGGTTTCCGTCCCGACCGGAAACGGGCTGAGTGTATCCACGTAGCAGCCACCCAGGCCCAGATCGCTCGTGCGTCCCGTAATCTTTGTGCCGGACTTGATCTCCACAGCTTCCACGGTAGCCGAAAAGGGGAATCGCAAATGGTGCCGGCGCTCAGTCGGGCTAGATACGGCGGTGTTGTTGGACTCAGTCTGATCGGCGGAAGACATGGTTCGGGCCCCCTGTAACTCTTCCTTAATATTCGGCACTTCACAAATAGAGTATGTGCCTTTATCGAAATGTCTGATTAGAGTCTCGCCCATAAGTTATGGCAAGGCAACCCTTTGCTGGCAGCGTGTTGTTTAGCGGGCACCTGTACGGTCCACCAGCTTCTCAGCACTGGAATCCGCCACGGCAAGGCCTCGGACGGCGAAGGAATATCCGCATTCCGTTATAGAAACTCGCGGGCCAAATCCGATTGCCCCGTTCCGGCACATGAATCTACGATGGACGTAGGGCTTTCACGATCTTCTTCCGTATCGCCTTATCAGGCCGAGCGAGGGAACCACCCATGCCAATTGGCAATCAGGCACCAAGTCAAATGCCGCCGGAATTGGACCGTCTGGAACGCAAGGAGAATGAGGTCTGGCGGCTGGCGATTTTGATGCTGGTCATTCTGGCAGTTGGCGTTGCCGTTCTGTCCCATCAGGCCCTCCAAAGCAGCCAATGGCATCTCGAGGCGCTTCCCGTCGGGGCGGGGGTTCTCATCGTCCTGTTTGGAGCCTATGTATGGAACAAAAAACACGAGATCGACGAATTGCGCGGGTTTGTCCGGGGATTCCAGAAGGTCCAGGATTCCCCACCCAGTGCTGAACAACTCGAAAGGCTTGCCGAAGTCATCTCCGCTTCCCGTCAAGGCTACCGCGACTTGATCGACAGTCTCGACCATTTGATTTTCACGACCTCGCTGGAAGGCGAAATCCGCACGGTGAACCAGCGGATCTCCCAGGTGTTCGGACTTTCGTACTCCGAACTGGTGGGGCACCGCATGGACGAATTCTTCGACGAGCCGCGACTGGAGCACGTGAAAGGATCTGTCGCCTGGTTCGAGGAGAAAAGAAGCTGGACCGGCACGGTGCGGGCGCGCCTCAAGAAAACGGGCGCCGTGCACTATTTCGATTGCGTTTTGCAGGCGATTGTAAAGGACGGCAAAGTCGTCGGAGCGAGTGGCCTGGCGCGAGATATTACCGCGCAACGGGAAAGCGAGACGCGCTTCACCGAGCTGTTTGAAACGCTCCAGGAAGGCGTCTATTTCTGCGATCCCGGAGGGAGTTTGCTGGATGTGAATCCGGCGATGGTTCGCATGCTGGGATATGCCCACCGGGATGAACTCGTGGGCACCAACATCGGCAAGCTCTATTTCGACGGGCCGGAGAACCTGTTTCCGGAGCGCGTGCGGACCCATAACTCCGCGTCGCTGATGCGGGAAATCACGCTGCGGCGGAAAGATGGAACGCCGGTCATCTGTATCGACAATTCCAATGCGATTTGCGACGCGTTTGGACGCATGGTGCGCCATCAGGGAACCCTGGTGGATATCACGGTGCGGAAACGGTCGGAAGAAGAACTGCAACAGGCGAAGGAAGCCGCCGAGGCCGCCAACATGGCCAAGAGCGCTTTCCTGGCTCACATGAGCCATGAAATCCGCACGCCGATGAATGCGGTGATCGGCATGACGGAACTGGCTCTGGACACGGAGCTTACCCAGGAACAAAGGGAATATCTCACCATGGTCCGGGATTCGGGCGGCTCCCTGCTAAGGCTGATCAACGACATCCTGGATTTCTCAAAAATCGAGGCGGGAAAATTGGATCTCGATTCCACCGATTTTTCTCTCCGCCATGGCATCAAAGAGATGCTGAAAATCCTGGACGTGCGCGCAAAACAAAAAGGGCTGCAACTCTCGATCGACATCCCAGCCGACGTGCCTGATGCACTGCTGGGCGATCCGAGCCGGCTGCGGCAGATCCTGTCGAATCTAGTCGACAACGCGATCAAGTTTACCGAACGCGGCGGAGTGGTTCTCAAAATCGAAAATGATTCCCAGTCCGAACAGGATGTGTGCCTGCATTTCTCGGTCACGGACTCGGGCATCGGGATCCCCCACGACAAGCAACAACTCATCTTCGAGGCCTTCGCCCAGGCCGACACTTCGACGACGCGAAAGTATGGAGGAACAGGACTGGGCCTTTCCATTTCGGCGCGCCTGGTGCGGCTGATGTCGGGAAAGATCTGGGTGGAGAGCGATGCGAATCGGGGAAGCGTGTTCCACTTTACCGCGCGCTTCGGCCTTCAGAAGCAACAAGGAAAGAAGGGATATTTGCAGGGCGGCGGTTCAGACTCCGCCAGGCTCGGCTCGCGGCGGCCCGTTCGCGAGGGGCGGCAGGAGTTGCGGATTCTTCTGGTCGAGGACAACGCGATCAACCAAATCCTTGCGCAACGTCTGGTTCGCAAGCGGGGACATAAGCTCGTCGTAACGAGCAATGGCCGCGAGGCTCTCGCCGCACTGGAGAGCGAACGATTCGATTTGATCTTGATGGACATCCAGATGCCGGAAATGAGCGGGATCGAGGTGACCGCGGAAATTCGCAGGAAAGAAAAGAATACCGGCGAGCACATTCCGATTGTCGCGACGACCGCTTCGGCGATGAAAGAGGACCGGGAGCGCTGCCTGGAAGCCGGAATGGATGCCTACATATCCAAGCCAATTGAGAGAGATGTTCTTTTTGAAACTATCGACAAGCTGACCGGCTATTCCGAAGAAGCCAAGTACGGCGATGCGGTCCCTCGCTCTTACGATCCGGTATTTGATCCTGGCGCGGTTCTGGATTCTCTTGAGGGAGATTCCGAGTTGCTGCGCGAAATCGCGGGAATTTTCCTGGCGCAGTTTCCGAAACAAATGGAAAAGATTCGCGCGGCAGTTTCAAGCCGAGATCCAAAACTTCTCGAACGCGCGGCGCACGCACTGAAGGGCACAGCGGCAAACTTACTGGCGCAGGGAGTCGTGGAAGCGGCTTTTAAATTGGAGGAAATCGGCAGAGCCGGCACCGTCGCCGGTTCCAGCCAGGCCCTTGATTTGCTGGAGGGTGAGCTTGGAAAACTTCAGTTGGCATTGGGAGAGTTCGAGAAGGAATACGCAAGATCCTGACGGTGATTCGTTTTAAGAGCGCGCGGGGATCATCGGGAAATAGCCAAGGAAAATCCGGCTAGGCAGTCACTGGAATCAACATCTGCACGACGTTAAGCAATTTTTCCGGTTTGAGCGGTTTTACCATATAAATCACCGCGCCCAGATCGTGCCCCGTCTTATAGTCCTGCGGAGTCCCCCGGGAAGTCAGAAAGATGACAGGAATTTCCTGAAGACGTGGGTCGCGCTTGACCACATGGCAAAGGTCGTAACCGGAAATCCCATTCATCATCACATCCAGGATCAACACCGCGGGCGTCACTTCGCGGAGGATGCGAAGGGCGTCTTCGCCGCTGGCGGCCGTCTTTACGACAAATTCGTGACGCGACAATATTGATTCGATGATGCGAAGCAAAGCCGGATCGTCATCGACGGCCAGGATGACAGGTAATTTGCGTGCTCCGGGTTTAGAGTTTTCTAGAGGTTTGTCCATGGGTTGATCCTGGGGTTGCCGTTGGACTCGGGAAGGACGATTGTTTCCTGAGGCTCTCCTCATTTCTTGAAGAGGTATGGGTAACTCCTGATTACAGTTTGGGGAATGGATCAGAATGGGTCAAGCCAAACCCTTTGATCCGGTTCTTGAGATGTAACATCACGTCGGCGAGCATTGCCGTTCGTCTTGATTTAGGGACGGATGCGTACGTAATAATTGAGGAGAGACTTGCGCGCGGCCGTGTAAGCGGCCGCGCGCAGGTCGTTGGCGGGAGGTGGCGAGTCACTACATTTGAAAGTTGACCTCAACTCGCAGATCAACCGGTGTGGGTTCACCATCGAGGATCGTTGGTTCATATTTTCTTTCCGAAACAGCTTTGAGAGCCGCTTGGATCAGCAAAGGGTGTCCGCTTACGACTTTTTCCTGGATCACGTTCCCGTGTTCATCAATGATGGCGTCGATCATCACCGTCCCATGGACGTGCGACTGGCTCGCCAGGATTGGATAGATGGCCGCGGGGCCGTAGATCAAGCGCGGCGGTTTTACATCTCCCCCGATGCGCACCGGGCGCTTCGGCCCTTCGGCAGCGGGCGATGCCGCTACGGGAGCCGCAACGCTCGGCATACCGCCTGTGATGCCGCCGATCTGTCCTCCTGGGACGCCGCCCGGAATCGTGCTCGCTCCTGCTGCAAATGCGTCTTCCGGAGGAGCGGCGTCGCTAGAGGCCGTTGGAACGGCCTTTGGAATAAAAGTTGGCGCGGTCAGTTTCCCGGGCGTGAAAACTTTTGGGGCAACGTGAACCACGCGAGCCACGGAAGGCGGAGCCGGCGGCGCTGGAGCCATGGGCGGCATGGGCGCCACGAGGAGCGTCGTTTCCAACCTCTTCATGTCGATTCCTTGCGAGAAGTAGAGCGGGAGGAACAGTAGCAAGAGCAAGATGGCGAAATGAATGAAAAAGGAAACGGCCCAGTCCATCGGGCTTCGGCGCTGGCGGGTCGTGGAATCATCCAGCAAGGCCTCGGCAAAAACGTGGTTTCGCTGCGCAATTTGGGGCGGAGGCAATACCACGCTGCTCTTTGGCCTGCCCCCGGGGTACACATCTTCCAGAAAGAGATTTTGTTCGCTTAACATGATGCCTCCTAAAAATATATTTCTTGCAGAATCCTTCCAGCGAATAAAAAATTAGAAAATCCGCTCGAAGCTCACTCGAATGAAATTGCTACTTGCCAGGACACAGCGCGGTGTCTGAAGCAGATTCACTTCTGAGGGAAAGACTGGGGAGATTCCCATTCGACTTGGAAGACAAAGTTTTAATCCAATGTTTCAAAACCTTTTTCTCCTGATCCATCCTGCCTCATGCATTTAAGGAAGACCAATTCAAAGTTCAAATCGGTGACTTCCAATCGCCTGATGGCCCGGGGACGCTGTTCTCCCCGCGCGGCCCGTGTAACGCAAACCGCCAATCGGGAGATTGGCGTTCCCGGGCGCGTTGCAGAGTGTGGATGCTTGCGTCGTTTTCGGACTGCCGCACCGGATAAAGACAGGTAAAGGGAACTTTTCGGAACTATAGGGACAACAATTTTCCGGTTAACTGGTTTCTGCGGGATTCGAATTAATATTTAGCGGGACGGGTCTCTCATCTCTTGACTAAGCCTATTGTAATCTTAAAGTTGCATCCAAGGTTCGGTTTAGAGGCCGAAAACGGCCTGGGCCGCATGTGGTGGTCGGATTGCTATTAAACGGTCGTTCTTCCGGAATCTGCACGCGATGGGGTAGTTTTGTGACTGCACAGCGGATTTGCGCAATGGGAGGCATTCCTTCTTGACCGAACGTCTATATTACCGCGATTCCTTTCTACGCGACTTCGATGCGCGCGTGATTTCCTGCGAGACTTCGCCGAAGGAGCACGCGAAGGGAGCGTCTCCCTCCTGGTGGGTTACCTTGCAGGAAACCGCCTTCTATCCCACGTCGGGAGGCCAACCGCACGACACAGGGCGTCTGGGCGATGCGGCGGTCTTGGATGTGTTCGAGAAGGAAGATGGAACGGTCGTGCACGTTACCGATCGCGAGGTGGCGCCCGGGCCAGTTCGCGGCTCGATTGATTGGGCGCGGCGGTTCGATCATATGCAGCAGCACTCTGGCTCGCATGTGCTGACTGCGGCGTTTCTGGCGCTCTTCAATCTCCCACCCGTTTCGTTCCACATGGGCAAGACGGTCTCCACGCTCGATATCGCAGCGTCTTCGATATCGGACGAACAGTTGGAAAACATTGAGCGTTTTGTAAACGAAATTATTTTTGAAGACAAGCCCATTCATGTCCGGTACGGGACAGCCGGCGACCTTGCGTCGCTGGGGGTCCTGAAGGAATCGGAGCGAGAGGGGATCCTGCGCGCGGTGGAGATTCAAGGCGTCGATATTCAGGCCTGCGGAGGGACGCACGTTTGCCGCACGGGGCAGATCGGAATGATTCTCGTCCGGCGCATGAAAAAGGTAAGAGAAAACTGGCGCGTGGAATTTGTCTGCGGCCAGAGGGCGAGGCGAGTGGCGCGGGCTGATTTTGCACTTCTCGAGGACATCTCGCAGCGCCTGACTTGCGGCCCCGACACGATAAACGCGGGAATCACGCGAATACTGAACGAACGCAACGCCGCCAATCGATTTGGCCAGCGCTACCTGGTGGAATCCGCGGCGCTGCAAGCCCAAGTGCTTTTAGCCAAAGAACGCGCGCAACATGCGGCCGATCCTCCGCGGATCGTGACGGGCATCCTGGCGGACGCGGATATGGAATATCTACGAACCGTCGCGACGAACATCATTTCCGAACCCGGAGTAGTCGCGCTGCTCGGCTCGGAAACCAATGGATCCATCGTCATGGCCAAATCCGAGGGCGTCGCGGGCGACATGAACGCGTTGTTGCGCGAAGCGGTCAAGTCCTGCGGAGGAAAAGGCGGAGGAACGAAAGAATTTGCCCAGGGGAGCGTGCCCGAAGGAAGCGACCTGGATCGTATTTTGAGGCACGCCGCGGAACGCGCATCCAAGCCTGCCCCATCACTCCACGTGGTCGCGAGACATCCCGTTAGCGCCAGGTCGCACGATGAATTCTGGCGATCCAAGGGCAAAGCGCGCGGCTAGACTGCTTCGCCCAAAATTTTCCACCTCTTCATAATCGTCGGCGTATCCGAGTGAATGTTCAATCCATCTGAACGCTTGGACGCACTCATGCTCCTTCCATTAAAAACAGAGTAATCAGGCAGCGTCGGCATCTTGCCCGCAATTTTCCAGTTCCAGGAAAAAAGCAAAGAGCCGGCAAGATGCCGGCGCTACGAAAACCGTCGTACGGTAATTTCGCGGAAGATGAGTTACTCTCAGATTGCCTGCACGCTTGACACTCGTATTGCGCTGGCATAGGCTGGCCATTCAGACGGAAAATCTATCGGGATGAATAAAATTTCCCTGCGAGATCAACGGAAACCACGATGCGAAAATCCAAAAAAGACGCGATCGATCGGCGCAAATTTCTGAAAGGTGCGGCGGCGGGCGCAGCCGCGCTTGCGGCGATCCCGGCGGTTGCGAGCGCGCAGCAGGCCGAGGTCTCCCGCGTGGGCACTGCGCAGCCGATGCCGAAAGCGCTCGAGGCCGAAACGCCGGCCGTGCTGGATGTTCTGACCGAAAGCCGATCCGGGTCCGACTTCATGGTGGACGTGATCAAATCGCTGGGCATCGAGTACGTGGCATCCAATCCGGGATCGAGTTTCCGCGGGCTGCACGAATCGGTGATCAATTACGGGGGAAACGAGAATCCGGAGTTCATCACCTGCTGCCACGAAGAATCGGCCGTCGCCATGGCCCACGGCTATTCAAAAATCGAAGGCAAGCCGATGGCGGTTTTTCTCCACAGCGACGTGGGCTTGCAGCACGGATCGATGGCCATTTACAACGCGTTTTGCGATCGCGTGCCAATCTACCTGATCGCCGGCAACGCGCTGGAAATCAATTCGCGGCGCCCGGGAGTGGAATGGGACCACAGCGTTCAGGATGCCGCGGCGATCGTCCGCGATTGCTTGAAGTGGGATGACGTGCCGATTTCGCTCGACCATTTCGCGGAATCCGCGGTGCGCGCTTATAAAATCGCGATGACGCCGCCCATGGCGCCCGTGCTGCTGGTCGCGGACGGAGAGCTGCAAGAGGGCGCGATTCCCGATGACGCCAAATTCAACATTCCAAAACTCACGCATGCCATGCCGCCGCAGGGAGATTCGGCTTCGGTCGCGGAAGCGGCACGCATGCTCGTCGCCGCGGAAAATCCGGTCATTTTGTTGGAGCGCACCGCGCGCACGGCCGACGGTTTGAAATACACCATCGAACTTGCCGAAACGCTGCAGGCGCCCGTCGTGGATTTGGCCGCGCGCATGAATTTTCCCTCGCAGCATCCCTTGAATCAGACGGAACGCACGCGTGCGGTGATCGGCGGCGCGGACGTGATTCTCGGTTTGGAAGCGCTGAATTTCTGGGGCACGATCAATTCTTACCGCGATCAGTTGCACCGTACCTCGCAGCCCATCACCAAGAAGGATGCGAAACTGATCAGCATCAGCGCCAGCGATCTGTACATGAAAAGCAATTACCAGGATTTCCAGCGCTACACCGAAGTGGATCTGGCCATGGCAGCTGATGCGGAGGCAACGCTGCCGTCGCTGATCGAGGCCGTCAAGCGCCTGCTGACGGACGATCGCAAAAGGACGTTCGCGGATCGCGGCAAAAAACTTGCGGCGCAACATGAAGAAGCGTTGCGGCGCTCCCGCGATGAAGCGGCCTACGGCTGGGACGCCAGCCCCATCACGACGGCGCGCCTGTGCGCGGAAATCTGGGGCGCGATCAAGAATGAAGACTGGTCCCTCGTCTGCGAAGTTTCGCCGTGGGTAAACCGCTGGCCGCTGCGCCTGTGGAATTTCGACAAGTATTACCAGTACATCGGCTCGTCGGGCGGGTTCGGCGTGGGATACGGCGCGCCTGCCTCGCTCGGCGCCGCGCTGGCCAACAAGAAGCACGGCCGGTTGACCGTCACGATTCAAAATGACGGCGACTTGATGTACGCGCCGGGAGTTCTGTGGACTTCGGCGCACCACCACATTCCGCTCCTTAGCGTGATGCACAACAATCGCGCGTACCACCAGGAAGTCATGCACGTGCAGCGCATGGCCGACCGTCACAGCCGCGGCGTCGATCGCGCGTCGATTGGCACCACCATCACCGATCCCAACATCAACTTCGCCATGGTTGCCAAAGGAATGGGCGTCTATTCCGAAGGGCCAATCACGGACCCGAAGGACCTCGGCCCGGCGATTCTGCGCGCGAAGGAAGTCGTCAAGCGCGGAGAGCCGGCGCTGGTCGAGGCCGTCACGCAGCCGCGGTAGGCATTATCTCAGTTCCAATATATTTTACGGTCGCGCTGAAAGCGCACAAGTTCCCATCGACCTGGGTCAAATTCCGATAGTCCCGTTTCACTTATCCACTGAGCCGTCGGCTTTTCTTTCCACCGGTGCGCTTTGCCGAGAATAATCGTTAGCGGTAATTGGCAAAGAACACAAAAACGAATAGGATGATCATACTTATTTCTTTCGATGGGCTGATTTCCAACACGCAAGTATGCTGCTATCTTGTTACAAATGCGGAACCGTATATACGGCGATCTATGTCTTGCATGTGGCGTTCGTATCGACGGCATTTAAAGGGCCTCCTACCTATATTTAGGAGGCTTGGCTGGAGGATTTTGTGGGATGCTTTTGGCTATCGTCATATATCCACCACTTGAGGGCTATTCGTTGGACACCCACCTCTTTCCCATCCTCATAGCAATTCCAACCGTCGTCATGATCGTGCTTGCCGTGTGGATCAAATTAACGTTTCGCAATTCTCGCTGGGTTAGCATTTGTATTGGCTGGAGCTGTTCTTCCCTTGCGAGCAGCTTTCTTCTTCTTAAACGGAGCCTTGGATAGGAATCCCCCTGTCGAAGTCCAAACTCTTCTCTCCAATGGGTACATCAATAACGGGGAGTTCGGTCCTTCCTACGTTCTCGTCGTCAGCGTACCGTCGAACCATGGGCAAATTGAAAAACACCTCACCGTCAGCCGCGATGCATATACCTTTGCGGAGACCGGCGATTCTTTGCGGTTAGCAATATATCCCGGCGCATTCAACACGCCGTGGTACGGCCAGGCCGCCCTATCGAATGGCCATCGTGAAATCAGATTCAAGCCCCGATAAGTCCTCTTAGCGGAATTTGGGTTTCCCAGCGACCCTCGATTCATGGGAGCTACCGAGACGAGGGTTGCGCCGATGGCGCGACGACACGCAGCATTTCGAGAAGTAAGAGACGGCCGAAAATAATGTCGTGCCACAACTTCTATTGATTCAGGAGCGGAATGTCCTTGGAGGGTGTAGCCATTGGCCTTGACTGCAGATACGCATAAATGTCGGCGAGTTCCTGATCTGAGATGACCGCGCTGGTGTATGGCGGCATCTGGCCGGTCGGTTGGCGGACGTACTTGATGAAGGGGCGAACCAAACGTTGCGACGGCCCGATGCGCGGACCAGACGCTTGAGGCGCACCCTGCCCCTCGCGGCCGTGGCATTCGTAGCAGCCGTCCTTCGTGAAAATCTTCTTTCCGGTTTCCGCATTGCCCGCGGGAGATGTTTCACTCTTATCGCCCGGCTTTGCAGCGTTTTGCGCGCGAGGCGCTGGAACCGCAAGCAGAAGGATCGCACCGATCGCCGGCAGAGTGATGCGCCGTATCATGCAGGCGCGGCCACTCTCGATTGCGATCAAGGATGTCGAGAACACGTTCACGCATTCCCCTTTGCCGTCATTGTGCCACAGGACCAGTCCCCGCTGAAACGCAATCTGCAAATTCCGCTGCGGCACGCTAGTGGAGGCTCGCAATTCTCTCTTAATCCTTGACGTTGGCGTTTATTTCGATTACATCTTTGCGGTCGGAAAATGGCCAAATCCAAAACAAAATCCAAATCTCGAACAGAATTCGTTCGACACTGGGAACTTTCGCCCATTGGACGGCGGATTCTCCGCGAAGGGCGCCAGTTCGCGACGGTTCAGCGGATTGTGGTGGCCGCGCGAAAGGTCTTCGCGAAGCGGGGGCTTGCCGGAGCGCGCATGGACGACATCGCGCGCGTCGCGGGCGTCAACAAGGCTCTCCCGTATTACTATTTTCGCAACAAGGAAGAGCTGCACCGCTTCGTGCTGGAAACGATGATCGCGCAAATTTCCGCGCAGATGGAGTCTCCCGCCGTCCTCTCGATGGATCCGCCCGAACGCGTGCGAGCCCTGGTGAACCTGACGTTTGACTTCGTCATGCGCAACCCCGCGTATCCGCGACTGATCCAGCGCGAAATGATGGCGGACCGGCGGCCTCTCCACTGGATGGTGGTGGCGCATCACCGCCCCTTGCACAAACGCGCCGTGAAGACAATTCGCGAAGGGATCGCGCGCGGCCAATTTCGCGCCGTCGATCCCGACCAGATGGTCTTCACCATCTTCGGAATGATTATGTACTATTTTGCAACTGGGCAACTGGCCAGCCAGATCTGGAATCGCGATATCTGGAATCCCCGAAACGTCGAACAGCGCCGCCGCGCCGTTTTGGATTTTCTCCATCACGGCCTGTTCCTGGCTCCTGCGATGAAATCCTAACCCGGCTTTCCCGCTTGCGAGAACTCAGGCTCTTGGTGGCACAGACTTCAGCCTGTGGGGGTTCGTCCTTGCATGGACCAAAATCCACAGGCTGAAGCCTGTGCCACTGGAACCTATCAACCATCGAAGGAGGATTCGGAATGGCCGGGAAGAACTGGAAAGCGAGGGTCCGCCGCGGCGGATTGTCGGGTTTCAGTTTGTAGCGGCGCGACACACGAGCGACAGGCTGAAGCCTGTCCTACCTAGGCAATCTGCATAATTTCGCGGCTGCCGGATATCCACAAGTCCGTGTAGCCCTTCATCTTCGCGCGGAAGGCTTCGTTCGTGTTGTAATCCTTCCACTGGGCTTCAAATTCCGATATGTTTTGGACTTCAAATTCCAAGATGACGCGGTTAAATTCCCCCGTCAAATCGGTCAGAATGCGGTACCTGGAAAACTTTCCGGAGGCGGCCGCTTCCTTCAGTTGGGCGGCGAGCTTGCTTGCGTTTCCCGGTTTGGCTACGAAACAGTTTCGGACGACGAGCATTGAAGTTCCTCCTTGGACAATTTTCCGGCGACGAGCAGTCTCGAGTTTCTCCGATACCACAAAGCAATCTGCGGAAAGTGATTGCAGGGAGCGTGCCATTTCCATGCAAAAAATGTCAAGGTCGTTTTGCCGGCACGAGCCAACCCAGTGGCACAGGCTTCAGCCTGTGGGGTTTCGTGCTTGCAGGGACGAAACCCCACAGGCTAAAGCGTGTGCCACATGAGTCACTTTCACATTGTGCGCGGAACCCGCGAGGTGTAGATTTCCGTTCAACGAAAAAACTGGAAGGATGAGGAATCGAAAACATTTTGAGGGCGCGCCGATGAGATTCAACAACTCGCGTAGCAAAGACATCTCAATCGATTTGGACCAAAAGAATAAATCGAACCCCGGACCCACAGCATCGCGGCGGGAAGTTTTGCAATGGCTGGCGATGGCGGGAGCGGGCTCGATTCTGCCCGCGAGCGGCTTGCTGGCGCAGACCGGCACGCCCGCCGCGGGCGCGCGTTCCGGCCGAATTGACGTGCATAGCCACACCGTGCCGCCCTTCTATACAAAAGTCATGGAGAAGGAGATCCTGGCAACCGGGCACCCGCTGCCTACGTGGACCCCTTCTCTGCACATCGAGATCATGGACAAAAACGGGATCGCCACGTCCATGCTCTCTCCGATGACGCGCGTGGTGCAGGATTCGCTTTCCGACAAATCCGAGCGGGGGCGCAAACTGGCGCGGGAGAATAATGACTACACGCAACAGCTCGTCAGGGATTACCCCGGGCGCTTCGGACATTTTGCGGCGCTGCCGCTGCCCGATTCCGAGGGCAGTTTGCGCGAGATCGAGTATGCGTTTGACACGCTGAAGGCCGACGGCATCGGGTTGTGGACGAGTTACGCGGACAAGTGGCCCGGCGATCCTGTCTTTGCGCCCGTGTACGAGGAACTCAACCGCCGCAAGGCCATCATTTTTATTCACTCCGCGCCGCCCATCTGCTGCCGCGCGCTACAGCCAGGCGTGATCGACAGCGTCGTGGAATACGATTTCGATATCGCCCGCGCCGTGGTCAGCTACCTGAAGAGCGATTCGTTCCGCCGCTACCCGAATATCCGGTTCATCTTTCCGCATTCCGGAGGAACGCTGCCGGTGCTCGCAAACCGCGTGAGTGAAACTCTGCCCGAAAAGCGTTCCGACAAGGAAACCGCCGATATGATCGAGCAAGTGAAGCAGCTTTACTTTGACGTCGCGCATGCGACGTACCCCGCGCCGCTTGTCCGCGCTGACCAAAGTGGTTCCCACATCGCAGATTCTTTTTGGCACCGACTACCCGATCGTGCCGCCCCCTGTTTCGGCCGGGCCTCTCGACCATTTCGGATTCTCGGCGAGCGATTTACAAGCGATCAATCGCGGAAATGCCGAGCGGCTGTTCCCTCGGCTGAAGGCATAAACATTTCAGCACGGCCACGGAGGAAATCATGAATTCTCGGATCGTAAAAGCAGGACTGGCAATCTTATTCGTCGCGGCGCTTGCAACCGTGGCCGATCTTCGGCACGGCGCGTAAGCCAGCGACGCAAAGAACTCGGCGATGCCGCCGTCCTCCATTCCAACGTTTTCCACGGAAAACGTCGGGCGCGAGGCTTTTTTCTATGTGGGCGGAGAATATGCCGGGCCTCCGGGCAAAGAGGAGATGCACGGCGCGATGTATGTCGAAGTGATGGTGCCGAAGCAGATCAAGCAAAAGTATCCCGTCGTGTTTTTCCACGGCAATGGGCAGACCGGGGCGGTCTGGAAGCAAACGCCCGATGGGCGGCCGGGCTGGGCCTATTACCTGATCAACCAGGGCTACGTCGTCTATATGGTGGATTACCCGGCGCGCGGGCGCTCCCCTTACGTCCCGGACATGGACGGCAAACTAGGCCTGCGCACGGCGCTGGAACTGGAGCAGATCTGGACCGGCCCCGTGCCGTCCGGCGGGGATTTCCCGCGGATGAAGATGTACACGCAGTGGCCGAGCGACTCACCGAAGAAAGGCACGATGGGCGATCCGGTCTTCGATAATTTTATTAAGGGCCAGATGCAATTCATCTCCGCTCAGGCTGAACTCGCCGTGCCGGCCGGCGTCGCGCTCCTCGATCAAATCGGCAAGCCCGGTCATCCTGATCACGCATTCGCAAGGAGGCGGCATCGGCTTTAACGTCGCCGATGCGCGTCCCAAGCTGGTGGCCGGCATGGTGGCGATCGAGCCCGGCGGCCCGCAGATTGGCATCGTGGACACCGCCAAGGTGAACTACACGGGCAAGATTGGAAACGCGTGGGGGATCACCAATATGCCGATGCATTACGATCCGCCGGTCAACAGCCCCGACGATTTGAAGACCTACCTCGAGGAAAAATCGGAGCGGCCGGATGAAGTTCCCTGCTACATGCAGAAGGAACCCGTGCACAAGCTGGTGAGCCTGGCGAACATGCGCATCCTGTCCATCTCCGCCGAGGGCACGTACCACCGCGTGTTCGACGCCTGCATTCCCAAATGGCTCAATCAGGCGGGCGTGAAGGATGAGTTCGTGCGTCTCGAAGACGCCGGCATCCACGGCAACATGCACGAAATGTTCCTCGACAAGAACAGCGATGTGGTCATCAAGTTCATCGATGATTGGATGCGCAAGAACGTGAAGTAGAGCGACCTTGCATTTTGGGTGCCGGACCAAAGATCCAAAGTGGATCGAACCGGGGGACCGGCGGACACGGCTGCAAAGGATCGGGTTTCGTATTGACATTGTATATACGCTCCTGTAGGGTAGTTGTGTATACAGGAGACAGACAATGCCAAAGACGAATGCACCGGAACGCGCCGGGCGCGGCGTCACCATTAACCTTCGGGCAGACGCGGTGAAGCGGTCGCTCATCGACCGGGCGGCCGAAAGGCTCGGGAAAAATCGGTCGGAGTTCATGCTGGAGGCAGCCTGCCGGGAAGCGACAGCCGTGCTTTTGGACCAGAGGTTTTTCCTGCTCGATGAAAAGGCCTACCAGCGGTTCCTAACCGCTCTCGACAAGGCGCCGGCGGAAAACAAACGTCTGCGGCGTCTTTTGATGACGAAGGCGGCCTGGGAGGAATGACGGCCGGTGCACAGGACATAACGGCTCCGGAGCACTTGACGGCGGCGCATGACGTGTCAGCGTTTGATTCCGGCGTACCGGGTCTGGACGCCTGGTTGAAAAAACGTGCCCTGTCGAATGAAGAAACCGGGGCGTCGAGAACCTATGTTATATGTGCCGGAGGGCGGGTCGTGGGTTATTACGCACTGGCAACCGGCGGCGTGGCACAGGCCAGCGCGCCGGGCCGTGTCCGCCGGAATATGCCGGACCCCGTGCCGGTGATGATCCTCGCCCGTCTGGCAGTAGACCGGAACTGGCAGGGCCGGAACCTGGGTGGCAGCCTGCTGCGCGATGCCATTCTGCGCACTCTGCAGGCTGCTGAAATTGGCGGCATCCGCGCCATCCTAGTCGATGCGATTTCCGAGGACGCCAAGAGGTTCTACGAGAGGAACGGGTTCCGGGCCTCGCCGGTCGATCCCATGATCTTGATGATTACGGTCGCGGATGCCAAGAAAGCTCTGTCCGGAAAATGAATCGGCGGATCTCGGTCCGCCCGGGCGAGTGACACTTTCGCTTCTAACCGAAGAGAGCCTCGACCGTCGCCATCGGCAGGAACAGGCGCATCGCGATCTTCGGGAGTTCCAGGAAACCGTATTTTCTGTAAAACGCGACGGCTCCATCGTCCTTCGCATCGACTATCACTGCCGCCGATGCAACTTCTCTGCTGCCATACAGACAACGGGACAAGGCATCCATCAGCAACATTTCTCCAATTCCCCGGCCTCGAAATGCGGCGCTGACTGCCAAGCGGCCGATGAGCGTGGCAGGGACGAGGGGATAGCGCGGCAATTTTCCAGCTATCTCCTCCGGCAGGACGCCCAATTCCACTGAATACTGCGACAGTGTGTAATACCCGGCGATCGTCTTGCCATCCGGAGTCGCTACGAACGCGACAGCAACCCTTCTTCGCACATCCTGCCGCGCCTGTTTTTGAAGGTAGGTGTCAAGTGCCGGAACGCCGCAAGAAAATCGCGCGCGATCGTGCGCAGGCCCGAGCAAGTCGAAGTGGATTTTTGGCGGAAGTTCCTTGTCTGGCAATTACGCTTCCACGCGGTTCAAGTAACGTTTTGCAGCGGCGCGAGCAGCCACGTTAGGGGCGGGAGGATGAAGAAGCGCTTCGACAAACGTTTCCCGCGCATTGTCTCGCAGGGTCAATACTTCGAAATTCTTGATCGTTTCCGCCGCAGCTTCTTGCGCGCTGACGACAACAAAATTGGTGACGGAAGTCCCGCGGATCCGCGCGGCACGCTCGATGGTGAGCTTCTGGATTCGCGTGACCCTGGCCTCCAGGCGCTCCTGCTTCTTGGGCTGGCGTGCGGCTTTCAGGGCCTGCCTGCGTGGCATGGGTGTTTCTCCCTCTTAGAAATGTACGGCAAAAAGACGTACATGTCAAGATGCCCGCAGGTTGTTGACCCGGGAGCTCCACGCGCTGAGCAATTTTGAAGGTCGCGCCAGAAATTCCGGATTCATCCATCGGCGTAGTCGTGCTGGAGTGGTATCATCCCACCGCGAATCCAGGCCAATTGAAAATCCGTGAACGGGCCGGCCACGCGCCGATCTCGCTGGGTATAACCTGAAATCGGCATCGAACGGTGAAGCCGTGCCAAACGGAATAGGAGGAGCGAGCCTTGAAACACCTACTTTCATTCATTGGCGTTGTCACCCTTGCGCTGGCCATCCCGTCGCGAACAGGCGCCCAGAGCGAAATCACTCTCCTGTCGCCGGACCCCATTAAGGCGACGATTGAAAAGCTAGTTGGCGACTTCGAAGCCAAGACGGGCACGCAGGTCAAGATCACTTATGGCACTGGCGTGAGCACGCGGAAGACGGTTGCGAGCGGGCAGGCTTTGGACGTGTCGCTCTTGTTCGCGCCTTTCCCGGAGGCCCTCAAGACGGGCAACATTGTCCCCGGCAGCGCGACCGTTATCGCGAGACTTCGCCTGGCGCTCGCCGTGCAAAAAGGTGCGCCCAAGCCTGACATTTCGACGCCGGAAGCGGTCAAGCGAGCGCTGCTGAACGCGAAGTCCATCCTCTCCGTGGACCCGACGCAGGGAAGCGTTGGGGGCATCGCTCTTGCGACGCTCGACAAGCTCGGCATCACGGAGCAAGTGAAGCCGAAAATCAAGTGGGTTAAAACCGGTGTCATCGTGCAGGACTCGGTAGCCAAGGGCGAGGCGGAGATTGCGTTGGGTCCTTACCTCAGCGACATGCGCAATCCCGGCCTCGACGTTGTGGGAGCGCTGCCGCCCGAGGCTTCGACTCCGGTGGATATCACGGGATTTCTGTCTACCAGCGTGAAGGACCCGAAGGCCGCCAAGGCGCTCCTGGACTATCTCTCCTCACACGAAGCCGCGCCGGTTTACGAGGCGGCGAAGATATTTCCGGCGCACTGAGGTGTTGTAGCACAGACTTCAGTCTGTGGATTTCCATTTGATCTTGGCGGGCGCGCGCGGCCCGGGCGCCCTAACAGAACCCCACAGACTGAAGTCTGTGCTACTTGGTCTCGGTGCAATTGACACAAAACGTAGGCCGTCATATTCTGCGAGGCAACACCGTCAAACCGCAAATAGCAGTTCGCGAGGTGCCGAATGAAAAGTAAGTGGCTGATGTCTTTTGCCTTGCTGGTATGTGTTTTTTCGGCTTGCGGACCCGTGTTCGCACACCACGGAGCTGCGGCCTACGCGGACAAGATCGTGGTCTTGAAAGATGCCACGGTGACGAAATTCCTGTGGGCCAATCCCCACAACATTGTCATGTTCGACGTGAAAGACGACAAAGGCGACATCACACACTGGGCCGGCGAAGCCGGGAGTCCGTCGGCGACCGGCCTTCTGGGCTGGACCAGGAATTCGTTTCAACCCGGCGACGTCATCACCGTTTACATCTACCCCGCGAAATCCGGCAATCCTGTCGGCCGTCTCAATAAGATCGTGTTTGCCGACGGCAAGATTCTGAGGGATAGCCAACTCGGGGGAGACAAGAAAGAACAGTAAGGAACCGTTGCGGTTGAAATCCAAAACGGCTAGGTTTCGGCTTAGGGTGACATCCGTCGGGGCCTCAGGTGGGAACGCATGTCGATCCAATGGGGGCGCATCTTACTCGCGGCTTTCCTGATGGAACTGGTCCTGTTTGCGTTCGCGATCCCGCTAACCATGAGCGGTGCACGCCGAGTCGCGCTCTACGGTGTGCCTCCCTTGGCGCTTGTCGCAACCTTCGCGATTACCTTATGGCTCGGACGCAGGTTTGCGTCGAAGTACGTCCTGCACGGCGTGCTCATCGGCGTCGCAGGCACGCTCATGTACGTCGGTCTCACGCGCGGAGGGCCGGAACCGTGGCAATACATTGTCGCCAACGCGTTGAAGGTTGTTGGCGGCGCCGCTGGTGGAGTGGTCCTGGCGCGGCGACGTCAGGCCGCAGCAAATTAGCGGTCGAAGGCCGCTCCATTTCGTGCCGATGCACGGCGCCGAGGTCGCTTGAAGTAAGTTGCTCATGTCTCTGGCCTTGCTTGGTGTTCTACTAGCGGTTTGTGTCCCCGTGTTCGCACATCACGGAAGCGCGTCTTACAAAACGGACAAAATAGTTGTCATGAAGCAAGTGACGGTTACGAAATTCCTGTGGGCCAATCCCCATACCATGCTCTTGTTCGACGTGAAGGATGACCAAGGCAACATCTCCCATTGGGCCGGCGAAGCGGGAAGTCCGGCGGCCGTCCGCCTTCTTGGCTGGAACAAAAATTCGCTACAGCCAGGGGACGTAATCACCGTTCAACTTTATCCATCCAAATTTGAGAGCCATGTCGGGCGTCTCGATAAAATCGTGCTCGCCGACGGCACGACGCTGAAGGATAGTCCGCGAGGCGACCTGGGAGTATTATCCCGATACTGATTGTTGGCCGTTTTATGGTTAGAAGTCTGATTGCGAGCGGGCATAGTAAAAGTGGCTGCAAGTTATTTTGGAGCATCGAGGGGTGCCGAAATGCGAAATCTGTTTCAGTGCTGCATCATCAGTTTGGCGGGAGCTTTGGTGGTTTCTTCTTTTGCGTTCGCCCAGAGCTCTCCTAAACCAAATTTTGGCGGTCCCGAAGATTTGAAAGAAAAGCTGGGAGACACGGGCCCCGGAGGCCCCGCTCCGAAGCGTGATTTGACCGGTTTTTGGGCCGGGAAAGTGGCCGCCAAGCTCAACCCCGTCCCCGCGATGACGCCCTGGGGGCAGGAGCAGTTCCGTCTGCACAAGTCCAATGGGCAATATCCTGTCGCCGACTCCAACGATCCGATCAAAGGCTGCGACCCGCTCGGATTCCCGCGCAACATCCTGTTCATGACCAGAGGAATCGTGTTCACCTCAATGCCCGGCAAGATGATCGAGATGTCCGAGTACAACCGCATCTGGCGCGAAATCTGGACGGACGGCCGGGAGCTTCCCAAGGATGTGGGCGGGAGATCGGCCGATGCACCCGATCCGCGGTGGTACGGATATTCGGTGGGACACTGGGAGGGCGACTACACGTTTGTCGTCAACACAGTAGGCAGCGATGAACGCACCTGGCTGGACAACGCCGGCCATCCGCACAGCATCGATCTGCGCGTCGAGGAACGCTACACGCGCGTGAATCATAATCACCTGGAAGTAACCGTTAAGATTGACGATCCCAAGGCTTACACCGAGCCCTTCGTGATTACCAAGGGCGAGTTCACATGGATTCCGGAACAGGACTTTGAAGAGGAGCTCTGCGTGCCGTCCGAGCAAGCCGAGTATCTGAAGCTGATCGGCGAACCCGCGGCGCATAGCAAATCAAAGTAGGACAGGCTTCAGCCTGTCTGCTTTTGACTTTCTGAAAATTAGAATAGAAGCAAAACCAGACAGGCTGAAGCCTGTCCTACTCAATCCGTATCAAACCTCTGCTCTTTCCACGGATCGCCGTACATGTGGTAGCCGTTCTCTTCCCAGAAGCCGGGCACATCCTCGGCGGTGAGCGCAAAGCCGCGCACCCATTTCACGCTCTTCCAGAAATACAGGTGCGGCACGACCAGGCGCAAAGGATAGCCATGGTCGGCGGAAAGCGTCTCGCCATCGTGCTGGAAGGCGAAAATCGTGTCGGGCTTCATCAAGTCTTCGAGGGGAAGATTGGTAGTGTATCCATTTTCGCCGCGCACCATGGCGAAACGCGCTCCGGGCTTGGGCGTGACGAGCTTCATCACTTCGGTGAACAGCACGCCCTCGAAGCGGTTGTCGAAGCGGCTCCAGCGCGTCACGCAGTGGATGTCGCAATGAATTTCCGTCTGCGGCAGCCTGTTGAATTCTTCCCACGTGAGCCGCACCGGCTTTTCGACCAGGCCATCGATGCGAAAATCCCAGGTGCGCAGATCGGCGCGCGGCACATTTCCCTCGTGCAGCACCGGCCATTTCAGCGTGAGCGATTGCCCCGGCGGAAGACGGCCCTCAGCGCGCATCTGCTGCTCGAGTTTTTTCCGTTCGCTGCTTTCGCCGAAAATCATCGTTCGTTCCCTTTGTATCTGGAATTTCATTGTACCTGAATCTCGCTCCTGTCCAGATACACCGCAGGGACAGTAGCGCCGGCGTCCCGCCGGCTCCTTGCCTCCACCAAAAACGCCGGCAAGATGCCGGCGCTACGGGCAACTCGCCGCATCGGCTGTGCTACCATTAACAGCGAAAGACACTTTAGCCGCCAAGTCAGGAGCGAATGTGCCGGCACGCATCCTCAACGGCATCGCAATTCGCGACCAAATCTACGCGGAACTCAAGCAGGAAATTGCTGCGTTTGGGCGCGGCGGGAATTCGTCCCGGGCTTGCGGCGGTGCTGGTGGGCGAAAATCCTGCGTCGCAGATTTATGTGCGCAGCAAGATCGCGGCGTGCGAGCAACTGGGGCTTGGGAAGCTGGCAGCTCACGCCGTCCGCCACGGCAACGACCGACGAATTGCTCGCGGCTGGTTGCGGAGTTGAACGCGCGCGACGAAGTGGACGGAATCCTCGTGCAGCTTCCTCTGCCGCCGCAAGTGGACACGAAGCGCGTGCTGGAAGCTGTGGACCCGGCGAAAGACGTGGACGGGTTTCATCCGGTGAATCTCGGGCGTCTGGTCTCGGGCCGCGCGGGACTCGTGGCTTGCACGCCCGCAGGGTGCATGGAAATTCTGCGGCGCAGCGGGATTCCGCTGGAGGGAGCCGAAGCCGTCGTCGTGGGGCGCAGCGACATTGTGGGAAAACCGATGGCGCTGCTGCTGATGCATGCGAACGCGACGGTGACGATCTGCCACTCGAAGACGCGCGATTTGCCAGGCGTCGTGCGGCGCGCCGACATTGTGATCGCGGCGATTGGGCGCGCGGCGATGATTGAGCCCGATTGGGTGCGGCCGGGCGCGACGGTGATCGATGTGGGCATCAATCGCATCACCGATGCCGCGGAAGCGCAGCGCATCTTTGCGAATTTTCCGGCGAAACTCGCGCAATTCCGCGAGAAAGGCTCCGTGCTGGTAGGTGACGTTCATCCGGGCGTTGCGGAAGTGGCCGGAGCGATCACTCCTGTGCCGGGCGGCGTGGGTCCGCTCACGATCGCCATGCTGATGAGCAACACAGTGAAGGCAGCGCGCCTGCGGCGTGCGCGCGGACAAGCAGCGTCCGGCAGCGGCGCCGCGGCGGCCAAACCCTGATGCTGCGCGTCGGCCTGACCGGAGGAATCGCCACCGGAAAAACCACGGTGGTCGCGATGCTTCGCGAGCTGGGCTGCCGCGTGCTCGAAGCCGACAAGATCGCGCACCAAATGATCGAGCCCGGCGGCGCCGCCTACGACGAAGTGGTGCGCGAATTTGGCCGCGGCATCCTCACCCCGGAAGGCCTTGTGGACCGGCGAAAGCTCGGCGCCATCGTGTTTGCCGACCCGAAGCGTCTCGCGCGCTTGAACGCCATCGTGCACCCGCCGGTCCTCGAAGAGCAGAGCCGCCAGCTTGCCGCGTTCGAACAGGCCGACCCGTACGCCATCGCCGTGGTGGAGGCCGCCCTGCTTATCGAAGCGGGATTCGACAAGAAGCTGGATTACCTGGTGGTTACCTGGTGCACGCCGGAGCAACAGCTGGCGCGCCTGACGCAGTCCGGCACGGGCCGCGGGCTGACGGTCGAGCAAGCACGGCAGCGCATCGCGTCTCAAATGCCCATCGAGGAAAAACGGCGCAAGGCCGATGAAGAGATCGATTGCTCGGGCACGGTCGAACACACGCGCGCACAAGTGATCGCGCTCTTCGCCAAGCTCAAGGGGATGCAAGGCGGGAAAGCAAAGAATCCAGCGCTCAGAAGTTAGAACTAGGGTGACGGCTCGACATTAATATTGAGAATCATTGTAGGGCACGGTTTCAACCGTGCCGTTTCATCTGCGGAATCAAGAAGGCTTTAGCCGCTGGCTCTTTGAAGGCGTGCTTCTACTCGCTATCTGGTTTTGTGGAAAAGGAAGCGATCGAAACGCCAGCGGCTAGAGCCGGACGACTATGAAATGCGTAACGGCACGGCTGAAGCCGTGCCCTACAAAATAGTGAACTTAGCACACTGGCTTGCTGCCACTGCGAGAATTTCGGAACCGGAGGGACATTGTCATGAGTGAAGGAAAAGACAGCCGGGGGGCGTCGTCCGTTTGCTGGCCTTGGGCTTGGCGCTCGTTCTGGGAGCGTACTGGGCGGGCAGCCGCTGGGGCCAGCGGCAGCCGCAAAGCGTCGGAGCCGTGCCGGTTTCCTTTCCCGAACCGAAACCGGGCGAACTTCTGGGCGAGGAAGCGATCTACGTCAAGATTTACAGTCAAGCCGCTCCGGCCGTGGCCAACATCCTGACGCGCACGCTCGAATATGACGTCTTCATGGAGCCGGTGCCGGTCGAAGGCGCGGGCTCGGGATTCGTGATCGATCCGCGCGGATACATCCTGACGAATTTTCACGTCGTGCAGGGCGCGCAGAATATTTCAGTCACTCTAGGCGACCGCTCGCATTACGACGCGAAATTTGTCGGCGCCGATGAACGCAACGACATCGCGCTCGTCAAGATCGACCCGAAAGACAAAAAACTTCCCGCGCTGACCATGGGCGATTCCGACAGCCTGCAAGTCGGCCAGCGCGTTCTGGCGATCGGAAATCCGTTCGGCTTTCAAAGCACGCTGACCACCGGAGTAGTCAGCGCGCTCGGCCGCACGGTGCAGACGGGCCAGACCACGGTGATCGACGGCGCGATTCAAACCGACGCCGCGATCAACCAGGGAAATTCCGGCGGCCCGTTGCTGAATTCCCACGGAGAAGTTATCGGAATCAACTCGGCGATTTACACGCCGTCCGGCACGACGGCGGGCATCGGGTTCGCGATCCCCATCAGCACGGCGCGGCAAATCGCGCAGGACTTGATTTCCGAGGGCCGCGTGCGCCGCGCCTCCATGGGAGTCGAGGCTCGCGTGCTTACCCCGCCCGTGGCGGAGGCGCTGCATTTGCCGGTGAGCGAAGGCCTGCTGATTGAACGCGTCACGCCCGGCGGCCCGGCCGCGAATGCCGGACTGCGAGGCGGAGACCGCCAGGCCATCCTCGGCATGCGCAGGATTCTGCTCGGCGGCGACGTCGTGACGGCAATCGATGGGCGTCCGATCACGGGACAAATGGATCTCAACCTCGCTCTAAACCGGAAACGCCCCGGCGACACGGTGAAGGTGGAGTACTACCGCGGCGGGCAAAAGATGGAAGCGCAGGTGACGCTCAACGATGCGAGCCGGTAAGTCTGTCTACGTTTGATTTTCGATTGATGATTCAGCGAGTACCAGAGTAAGAAGATGGGTTTAGTGGCACAGGGTTCAGCCTGTGGGTTTTGGTCCTTGCAAGCACTAACCTCCACAGGCTGAAGCCTGTGCCACTAACTACTCATTCCAAATAGCGCGCTCGCGTTCCCGCTCTTCTATCCGTGAGCGAAAACCAGCTCTCCGCCACGTCTCGCAGGCGTTCGAGGATTTTCTGCATTTCCTGATGCTTTTTTTCGAGGCGTTCGTGATCGGTGTCTTTGGGCACCTCAAGCACCGGAGCGATGATGAGGACGGCGCGCGTAAAAGGCTTCGGAATCTGCATCAGGTCCCAGGATTTCTTGAGCGTCCACGCGCGCTCGAGTCCGATGTGAAACAGAATGACGGGCCTGCCCGAGCGCCGGGCCAGCATCACCGGACCGGGCTTGGCCACATATCGCGGGCCGCGCGGGCCGTCGATGGTGAAGCCGGAATCGAATCCTTCCTCGAGCCGCCGCGCCATGACCGCAAGTCCGCGCAATCCTCCGCGCGTCGAACTTCCCTGCGCTGTGCCGAACCCCAATCGCTCAATCACGCGGCGAGTCCATTGCCCGTCGAAATTCGTCGTGTTCATGAGCACGCCGCCGCGGTTCCGGAAGTACCAGGCTGCGGAAATGATGCAGCGATGCCAGAAGGCGTAGATGTGCGGCGGCAAGTCCGGCCGGTACTCGCGCCCGGCCTTCTGTCCGCCCAAGACTTCGAATCGAATCGTGGGCCCGAGCAAGCGAATCACGGCCCAAACAACCCAGCCGATTATCGGGATCAGAGCGCGCTGAAGGAGAGTGAGTTTCGGCAGCCGTGTGTCATAGTGAACCACCACGCGTGGCTCTTCCTGTCCTGGCGGCGTTTTTACTTGTTCCGGCATGCGGTTATAGTATAAGTCGAAGATGGTGTTAAGATAGCGCCACCACGCCCTTCAGGAAGCTGCGGGTAAAATTGTTTTCCTTGACGATTCCGAGAAAGCATTGGGCCACTGGGACGAAAATTTTTGCTGTCGCCTTGCTGGCAATCCTGGCGACGCTCTCCATTCGAGAAGTCCACATTTCGGCGCAGGATTTTCCTGCCGTCGTCGGCCGAATCGAAGGCGATGACCTCGAAGTCGTAACGACAACTCCGACGGGGATCGAAACGGACGCGGCGCCAACGGTAGTCGCCAGCGGCAGCGACGTCACGCTGCGTTCCGGACACGCCCTGCTGCTGCTGAACGCCGGCGGCGAAATCAGCATTTGCGGCCCCGCGCATTTCAAGTTGATCATGTCTTCCGGCGCCGTGACGGTGGCGCTCGATTACGGCCGAGTTCATCCGTCGCTGGAATCCTCGGACCGGTTCACTATCTACACGCCGACGATTGTTGCGACGACGATCGCGATTGCCGGAGGGCCTCGCAACATGACGCTGGGCCTCCAACAAGACGGCGAAATGTGCGTGCTCACCGAGCGCGGCGCGATGCGCGTGGAAACTCAATTTTCCGATCAGAGCATGATCATTCCGCAAGGCGGCACTGCGACTTTGACCGGCGGCCAAATTGAGTCGCTCCAGGCGGATGCCTCCGCCTGTTCGTGCGATTTCCCTCGCGCCCACATGGAATCCCCCAAGGCCGCGCCGCCTTCGCGTTCCCAGCCTGTCCTTGATGTGGGAGCTCTGGCCCCCCCGCTGCCGCCGCAACACACGAAAACCGACAATGTCCCGCCGCCATCCGCTTCCGCGGGAGAGCCTGTCTATACCGTTCTCATGCCGCCGCTCAGTTTTGACGCCAATTCTCCCGAGCCTCCTCCCGACCCTGCTCCGGAAACGATTCTGCTGGTGCGCGAAGTCCGGCTGCGCCCGACCGTCGAATTTCGAGGGCATGTGAACCCGGCCCCTGCGCAGACCGTCGCGGTTCACGTTTCGCCGCCGGCGCCGACCCCGGCAGTCGATCGGCCCGCGGAATCGCAACCGGGCGTCTTCGACCGCGTAAGGAATTTCTTCCGCAGGCTGACGGGCAAAGGCCCCTGCGCCGGCGCGGGCTGCAACAGCTAAAGCGCTGTCATTATTCGTGACATAATTTATTGACGCTTCTTCTGCGTTGTGATACCTTTCGCCGCACTCTCCAGGAATTCATGCAACTAGGCGGAGCCTATGCCCAGCCCTTTGCATTTGTATCCGGGGGAGTGCCTGCCGACGCGGCGCGTTCCCCACGCCACGCGATGGACAATCGCGGGAATTCTCCCTGCATGCTCCTGATCGCATCTTTCCTGCTCTGCATGATTTGCACTTCTTGCGGCGCCGTTGGCTCCGGGCCTGCTCCGCCTGCGCCCGTGACAATTACAGTCATGCCAAATTCGGCCCAACTCTTTCCGGGCGGGAACAAGCAGTTCAATGCCGTGGTGGAGAATGCTTCGAGTTCGGCCGTTAACTGGCAGTTGAGCCAGCCTTCCGGAGGGAATACGGATGTAGGGGCGATTAGCTCGAGCGGCTATTACACGGCGCCGAACACGGTTCCAAATCAGGCCACTGTGACGGTGACTGCGGTCTTGCAAGCGGACCCGACGACGACCGGTTCGGCCAGCGTTACTTCGCCATTCATTCAGGGCAATTATCGCTTTCGCCTCAGCCTCGCAAGCGTAACTACATCGCAGACACTACAGTTGAACGTGCTCACAACCGGAGTCACCAACACGGAAGTGAATTGGGCGGTTGATGGCTTCGCGAATGGAAGTCCAACCGTTGGTACGCTCTCAACGAGCGGGGTTCCTGCCAGCTCGATCGATTACATTCCTCCGCCTTCGGCGGGTCCTCACTTGATCACCGCAAGGTTGATGAATACGAGCGTGACCGGTTCGGCGCAGGTCTACGTCACGGATTTTCCAGGCATGCTTACCTGGCGCAATGATAATTGGCGTTCGGGCGTAAATCGACACGAGCTGGCGCTCGCTCCGGCTACGGTAAGCCCCACAACGTTTGGCAAACTATTTTCCTGCCCGATCGATGGCTACGCCTACGCACAGCCGCTGTATGTGCCCAATCTGCCGATTCCCGGAGATAGAACGCGCAACGTCGTGTTTGTTGCCAACGGAAATGGATTCCGTATACGCATTTGACGCCGACGCCAATCCTTGCAAACAGCTTTGGCAGACGAGCCTCATTCCCACGGGATCGCAGGCCGCCACCCCACCCGTCATCCCGCAGAAGGGTGTCCCAAATTTTGTCATCCTTCCCACTATTGGGATTACCGGCACTCCTGCCATCAACGTAAGCGCTTCCGTTCTGTACGTCGTTGCCGCAAGGCAGACCATCCAAACAGAAAGCACTGTCCCTCCTACGTACAGCCATTGGCTCAATGCGCTTGACTTAGCAAGCGGGAAGTCGAAGTAATTCAGTCTGCCGAGGGAGCACTTGCGAAATCTGATTCGTCGCAGGAAAACCAACGGGCGGCGCTGCTCCTGGATAACGGAACCGTGTACATCGCCTTTGGCTCCTACGGCGGACAATGCGTTGGGGAAACGGGCGCGTGCCCGGTATCACGGCTGGCTGTTCGGATACGATTCCTCCACGCTGCTACAAACTGGGGCTTTCAATGTCACGCCGAACCTCGTGCACGGAGGCATTTGGCAAAGTGGAGGCGGGCCATCCGCGGATTCGAACCACAATGTTTTTGTGGTGACGGGAGATGGGCCGTTTGACGTGGATCGAGGGGGAAGAGTTACAGCGATAGTTTCCTGCGCTTCGGAACAGCCGACGGGTTGTCGAGGGTCACCGATTATTTCACTCCCTGCGATCAGACAGCGCTCGAAGCCGCGGGACAAGATGTCGGAGCCAGCGCGCCGGTTCTGGTGCTGAATTCCCTCTCCCAGCCTGATTTGCTGATCGGCGGCTCGAAGAACGGCTCCCTCTATATCGTGAATCCTGACAACATGGGAGGATATGACAACACCTGTACACGTGATCTTCCACCGCGCGTGCAAGTCATTCCCCTCGGCGCTGGGCCGATTCTCAGCTCCCCGTTGTTCTGGAACGATTTCGTCTACGTCGCGCCGGGGAATTCGAATCTGATGTCATTTCACATGTCCGGAGGAATTCTTGCCGCTCCTCCGCCCGCCTCTCAATCACCGGAAACACTGGGGCCGCAAGGAGCCACGCCCGTCATTTCTTCGGACGGAACGAGCAATGCGATTCTTTGGCTGATTGACTCAAGTGGGGCCTTCGCAACGCCGAATGCGCCGGCCATTCTGCGGGCATACGACCCGAACAATCTTTCGAATGAAATTTATCAACAGCGCGACGGTCATTCCGCGCGATCAAGCCGGACTGGCGGTGAAATTCACGGTTCCGACTGTGGCTAACGGTAAAGTGTATGTGGGGACGCAGACGGAACTCGACGTGTACGGGCTTTTGCAGTGATTTTAGTAGAACAGACTTCAGTCTGTTGCTTTTGAATTTGTTCAGCTCAGCACAAAAACCCGACAGGCTGAAGCCTGTCCTACTTTACATCCCCTCGTAGTTCGGGCCGCCGCCGCCTTCCGGAGGGACCCAGGTGATGATTTCGTAGGGGTCGGCGATGTCGCAGGTTTTGCAATGCACGCAGTTCGACGCGTTGATCTTCAGTCGCGGCTGGCCTTTTTCCTGCACCATTTCGTAGACGGCGGCGGGGCAAAAATACTGGCAGGGATTGCCGTACTCGGTCACGCACCTGGTCGCGCAAACATTCAAATCGGCGACGATGAGGTGGCAGGGCTGATCCTCTTCGTGCCGCGTGCCGGAATGATAGACG
Organism: uncultured Acidobacteriota bacterium; assembly: GCA_963832265.1. Taxonomy (GTDB): domain Bacteria; phylum Acidobacteriota; class Terriglobia; order Acidiferrales; family UBA7541; genus Palsa-360. The sequence continues at coordinate 347,222 of CAWHTN010000007.1, read as the reverse complement.
TCGGTCAAGCGGTCGAACGTCAGCGTTCCGTCGCCCTTGAATCGCTCCGGCGCGGGGCCCGATCCGTTCAGCTTGTGATACTCCTCGTGCCCGGGGCGCGCACGCATGGGATCGATGAGCCCGCGCCCGCCCGTGACAAATTGAATTCCGGCGTGAAACAAACCCGCGTAAAGACCGTGGTGAAAACCCTGATGGAAATTGCGCACGGCCCACAGCTCTTTTTTGATCCAGCTTTGCTCGATCTTGCGCGGAAACGCCGAGAGAGTTTTTGAGGATGCGTCGCCCGTTTTCAGCGCTTCAAAAACCGTTTCGGCGGCAAGCATCCCGCTCTTGATCGCGGTGTGAATGCCCTTGAGCCGTTGCGAATTAAGCAGGCTGGCCGAATCGCCGATGATCAATCCGCCGTCCACGTACTGGCGGGGCATGGAATACCAGCCGCCGTAGGGGACGGTCTTCGCGCCGTAGCGCACCAGTTTGCCGCCCTGGAGAATGCGCTTGAGGAACGGATGCGTTTTGTATTTCTGAAACGCTTCGTGCGGATCGAAGCGCGGATCGTGATAATCGAGGCCCATCACCATGCCGGTCGAAACGCGATTGTCCGGCAGGCCGTAGAGCCATCCTCCGCCATACATGCTGGAATCGAGCGGCCAGCCGAGCGTGTGCGCCACATACCCCGGCGGGATCCGTCCGGCGGGCACTTCCCACAGCTCCTTGATCCCGATCCCGTAGACTTGCGGGTTCAGTCCATCCAGTTTCAGCCGGCTCACCATTTCTTTTGTGAGCGATCCGCGCGGGCCTTCGGCAAGCACCGTCACTTTGGCGCGAAGTTCGTAACCCGGCGTGTAGTTGTCCTTGGGCTTGCCGTCCTTGTCGACGCCTTTGTCCTCGGTAATCACCCCGGCGATTCCGCCGCCATCGTAAATCAGATTCCTGCCCGCAAATTGCGTGAACAAATTCACGCCGGATTTTTCCACCAGGCCGCCCAGCCACTTGACGAGCTTGTTCAGGGAAACGATGTAGTTGCCGTGATTTCTCAGCGGAGGAGGCGTGATCGGCAATTTCCACGCGTTGGCGGAAGTCAGGACGAAGGCGGCGTCATCGGTCACGCGCGATTCGAGTGGCGCCGTCTTCTCCCAATCAGGGCACGAGTTCAGCAAGTCCTCGCGGGTCCATCACCGCGCCGGAAAGCTGGTGCGCCCCGATTTCGCGCGCCTTTTCGAGGACATATATATTTTCAGCGGAAAGTTCGGGCTTGGCGCCGGAGGAATTGTGCTGCGCGATCAATCGCGAAAGATGCAACGCGCAGGCCAGCCCCGCGGGGCCCGCGCCCACGATCAGAACGTCCGCGTCCAGCCGCTCTCGCTCGACACTCACATCCTCATCCTAGCAGAAGGACGCAATTCCCCGGCGCGAGCGTTTGAGTAGTGTTTTTGCAGTGCAATAGAGAGAGGCGGATCGTTTCAGCCGTCCTACACCCTGCGCATTGGCGTTTTGAAGGAGCATTTTCCGCCGCCAAAACGAACGGCGATTAAGAAGAGCCACCGGAGCGCGCGCACCGGCCATTCACGGCTTCGTCTTCACCATCTTTTTCGCCATGAACAGGAGCAAGCGCCGGTCCTCTTCATCGGCCCGGCCGAGCAAACGGCGGAACTTCGCCAGCGTCCGGGCATCTTTGCCGGTATCGCCCCAGATTATGGCGCCTCCCGGCCTTCGCTTGGGAAGAGCGGAGAGTTTGGGCGGCTCGTCGCCGTCGTAAAAAAGCTGGTAAAGAGGAACCTCCAGGGCGCGCGCGAATTTTTCCAGCGTTTCCACGGCCGGCACGGTATGTCCGTTTTCGACGCGTGAGATGTAGCAACGGAGCAGGCCCGTGCGCTTTTCAATTTCACCTTGGGAGAATTTCTTCTGCTCCCGCAGAAGTCGCAATCGGTCGCCGATAATCATGGTTGGTGGTACCTCCGGGGTTGGATTATCCTCGCATCAATAACTGGGCGGCTAACACTCAGGACTAGGCAACAAAAGCATACACCAGAAGATTAATACATCAAAATAGTTTCGCGCCGGCATTTGGATGCCGGCACGAAAAGGAATTGTCACGAATGATGCCACGACCGCAGTTCGGGCCGTCCGGCAGAGGTTCAGGCTTTGAGCGCGCCGAGCACGCGCTGCGGCGTGAACGGAACCTGGCGCAGGCGCGCGCCCGTGGCGTCAAATATGGCGTTGGCAATCGCGGCCGTGACCGGAACGATCGAAGGCTCGCCTCCGCCAAGCGGCTGCATTTCCGGCCGGTCGATGAGCACGATCTCGACCTCCGGAATCTGCCCGAAGCGGATAACTGGGTAGCTGTCCCAATCGAGATTTTTTTGTCCGGTGGAGTCGAACTTAACCTCTTCCAGAAGCGCCCTGCTCACCGCCTGCAAGACGTTCCCTTCGATTTGGTTTTTCAGGCCATCGGGATTGACGATCAAGCCGCAGTCGTGTCCCAGGGTAATTTTCTTCACGGTCACGTCGCCTGTGGTCTTGTCGACTTCGATTTCCGCGACGGCGGCCGTCATGGTGTTGGCGCGATTTGCCACAGCGATGCCTCTTCCGGAGGCTTTATCCCCGGTGGAAGGAGGCGCGGGCGCCAGGTGATCGGTCCAGCCGGCTTTCTTGGCGGTAGCGACTAAAATATCGGAAATCCGTTTGTCGCTGGTGAGGTAGCGGAGCCGGAACTGCACGGGATCGACGTGCAAATCCGAAGCGATCTCGTCAATCGTGGATTCGCTCGCGAAGACACGCACCAAGTCTCCGGGCGCTCGAAGATTACTGGTTCGAAGAGGCCATTGGCCCTGTTGCACCCAGGGAATATTGGACGCCACGACTTTCTGATTTTCGAAGGTGTAGATCTGGCCCCCGCCTCCAGCGCCGTTCAAAAATCCCGGACCAGAAGGCTTGAGCCCGATCTGGCTCGACGCAAGCATAGGATTCGCTTCCGATTCGGACCACGGCAAACTCCTGTCCAGGAAATCCCAGGCGGTCACGTTGCCCTGTGCATCCACGCCGGCGCGCACCGTCGTGAGCTGCGCGGGGCCTTTGGGATCCCAGGCATGCTCGTCCTCGCGCATCCATTGCACGCGGACCGGCTTGCCCACGGCGCGGGACATCAAGGCCGCGTCCTCGGCTACGTCATCGGTTTCGAGGCGTCCGTAGCTGCCTGAACCTTCGCGGTAAAGAAGGTGAACGTTTTTCGGCGGAATATTCAACATCTTGGCGATGGAATCGCGCGTTCGGAACGGACCCTGCGTTCCCGTCCAAATCGTGGCCTTGTCTCCGCGGACATCGGCGAGGGCGCAGGGCGGGCCCATCATGCCGTGCAGTTGGAACGGCCAGTAATAGGTGGCTTCGTATTTCTTTTGCGCCTGGGAGAAGGCGGCGTCTGGATTGCCCTTGTTTGTGACGACGAGATCCTTGAAGCTCTTCGTGTTCTTTAGATAATCGAAAACTTCGCTCGGGCCGGACATCATCTTCAGTGTTGGCTCGGACCAGGTTACCTTCAGTGCGCGGGCCGCCTGAATCGCCGCCCACTCGGTCTCCGCCACGACACCGACGAACATTCCCTCTCGCACGACCTTCACTACGCCCGGAATATTCTGGATCGAGCTTTCGTCGATGCTGGCCGGCGCGGAAAGCGACGTCGCCGGTCTCACCACGCGCCCGTGAAGCATTCCCGGCACGCTGGCATCTTGCGAATAAACGAACTCACCCGTGAATTTTTCCGGCAGGTCCACGCGCGGAATCGACTTTCCGACGATCTTGTAATCTTTCGGGTTCTTGGCCGGAACTTCCGGCGCCACTTTCATGTCCCAGCCAACTCCGGCGGCCACGATTTTTATATTGAAGCGCTTGCCGCCGAGAAGATCTCCGTAGGCGATTTTTTTGGAGGGATTGCCCACCACGCTGACCACGCCATCCGTGACGGTAAGCATGTCCACCGGCGAATCGAGGCGCGCGGAGGCCAGCTTGAGCAACTCCTGCCGCGCTGCCGCGGATGCCTGACGCAATTGCACGCCGCCGCGCTCGACGGTACGAGCGGCCGCCGTGACTCCCTGGTCGACAGCCTTATCCGTGTCGCCCGAATCCATGTAAACTTTGTTGAAGGAAACATCGAGTTCCTCGGCCACAATCTGCGCGAGAGCAGTCACGACTCCCGTGCCGAGCTCGACCTTGCCCGTGAACACGGTGACGGTCCCGTCCTTCGAGATGGCCATCCACGAATCGAGCACGGTCGGGTCCATGCCGTCCACGGAGAGGCCTTCGCCCTGGGCGAGAACTCTCGAGGCCGTCCCGAAGAAGCTGAAGCCCACGATGAGGACGCCTGTACTTTTTAGAAGATCTCTGCGGGAGATGGATTTGGTTTCCATGTTCGGCTCTCCTTCGTTAGGCTTTCACGCTTGAATTTGACACGCGCTGGATCGCGCGGATGATCCGCAGATGAGTGCCGCAGCGGCAGATGTAGCTGTTCAACGATCGCTTGATATCGGAGACGGTGGGATGGGGATTCTTGTCGAGCAAGGCCTTGGCGCCCATGACCATGCCGTTCATGCAGTAGCCGCACTGGGCCGCCTGCTCTTCCACGAACGCGGCCTGGAGCACGTGAGGATGAGCGACGCTGCCCAACCCTTCGAGAGTGGTGACACTTTTATTTTCCGCCGCGGAAGCCGGTAGCATGCAGGAGCGCATGGTGTTGCCGTCGACGAGCACCGTGCACGCACCGCATTGTCCCAGGCCGCAGCCAAATCGGGGTCCATGCAGCGACAGGTTGTCGCGCAGGACGTACAGCAGCGGTGTGTTCGGGTCCGCTTCAACGACTCTCGATTTGCCGTTCACTTTCAGCGAGATTCGCGCCATGGTGAAATTCCTTTCTCGACGGGCCAGTCAAAATCTATGGGGCCCTCAGTGGCAGTTCACAAAATCCAACCTCAACAATACGTATTTGCCCCTTAATATACACCCAGTCGCACGGAGATGGAAATGCAACGACTGTTTTATGCAACGATTCAGGTTCGGACGAGAATTCGCGGTTTCCTCTGGCAGGAAAAGGGTAGTTGACCCGACCGGCCATACTTGTTTTAACCGAAGTCAGTGAGTGCTACTTACGAGTAACCGGACGAAAGTTTTCGTAGCACGCCTTTTCTGCCGCCGGAGATCCCAACGCGAAAGAAAGGCCCCACCGCTAGGGCGCGAGCGAAGCCAAGTAGGCCGTAATGTTCAGGATATCTTCTTCATTCAAATCCTGAACGACGGGCCGCATCAGTTGGGTCCCCGGGCCGTTGCGCGTGTAGCGCTGGATATCATAGAGCTGGCGCGCGAGATAGCTGGGGGAACGTCCCGCGAGTGGCGGGAAATTGCCATTGCCCTTCAAACCCTCGCCATGGCATGCGGCGCATGCGACGGTTTTACCCGCACCGCCCTTCACGACCAGGTCCTCGCCTCTCTTGACGCTGCCCATGGGAGCGTACGCAATCCATCCGGACCTTGGGTTGCGATACTTCTCGGTAGCCTCTGGGTCCACAGGCATTTCCACAATTCGCTGGCCGAGCGGCTCAGTCCCGGCTCCCTCAAGGGGGACGAAAAAGCCTCCCATATTCTTGTTCTTCGGAATGGTTTCCGTCTCGACCACCTTGATCCACGGGGTCATTTTCATCGAGGCGAAGTACTCGGCGGCTGCCTTTGCCTCTTCATCGGTTATCCCCGCCGCGTTTCCGGCCATCACAGCCGTGTTTCTCTTCCCCGGATCGGCGGTTTTTCGCGCGCCATTTTTGAAGTCGGAAAGTTGCTCCAGGATGTAGCCGGCAGGCAGGCCGGCAACGCCGGCGTTTTCAGGACGGCCCTTGCCGTTCGGGTAGTGGCACAAACCGCAACTGCCGATCCACGGGTTTGCGTTTGGGGAGCGGCGGTGCGCCACGATGGTAGGCATCGGAGGATGGTCGCCCGGGAACCAATCGACAGGGTTGCCGGTATCGCGAATCTGCTTCATGGTGAAGGACTGAGTGCTGCCCGGGAGCTGTTTGACATCTGCATCGTCTGTTGGCGGTGGTGGGGGGGGAGTTGGCTCCTGCACGGCGTACGCCCATGCCAGCGGGCGCGAGGCAGCATCTTTACTTTGCTCCTGTCCCTGCGGAGCGGGCGATGCAATCGCCGCCGCGGAAAACAGAGCTATCACACCAAACGAAGCGAGGACATGCGGCCGTAAACAATTTGCCATAAACGCCTCCAAACGGGTGCGGGCTCTACTTATAGCCCGCATGAAAACTGTCCTGCGGTCCCGCAATTAACAGCAAATTCAATCACGATTACCGGCAAACTTCAAGCCACTGGAACTGCCAGACAACTACTTCGACGTCGTTGCCACGGCCGGCTTCACGAATTTTGCAGCCGCAACTGCCGCGTTCGCCTGAATATTGGCCAGTTCCGTGGTCGATTGCCCGTCCACCCAAGTGACTTGCCACTTGAAAGGCATCTTGACTCCGGAGACGGCGCGATAATCGGAATAATCGACATGCAGGGGGATCAGACCCACCTTCGTGTCGATAAAGCGAGTCTGCCGCAGCAGCAGGCCCGAATCTTTATCGAAAAATAGTTTCACGCGCGTTCCCTTGGCGGCGGTTCCCTCCACAACTACAGCGGCGCGGTCGCCGACCGTGACGGGCGGGAAGCCGGCGTGCCATTTGGTTAAATTTTGCTTGAGCGTGGCGGGAAAAGCGAGAGCCGCGTCCAACTTGGCGCCGTCCAGGTCTCCTCCCGTCAGCAGGATCATCGGCACCGGCCTGTCCGCGGAAGCGATCCAAGCCTCGTTCCCGTCGAAGGTCGTCGTATTGTCACCGCCGTGCAAATGATTCGTCGTGGTCAGCTGATTCGGAGCTTTGGCCAGGATTTCTGACGGAACCTTTTGAAAATCCGTGTCGAACCCGGCGTAAGTTCCCTTCGCGGAGAAGCTCGTCAGCTTGGCCAGTTGCTGCGCTCCGCCGACGGCTTGAAGAAACTTGTCGAGTATTTTTTCGGCGGCGGCAGGGTCGTCGACAGCGCCCGGAAGGACCTCCACTCGATCCGGATCGTCCGGAGGCGGAGCCCCGTACTGCTCGGCCAGACTCGGCGTGACCTCGGGATGCTGAACGCCGCGATGGCAGGTGTAACACGTCACCATCCGGACCGCGCCGAAGTCGGACCGGTTGATCAGGTTCTCCATCAAGACCATTCTGCGCGCCGTCTGCTTCAGCGGGGTGTCGTCGGCATACCGTTCCCAATTGCCGGCACTTTCGTTGACGTGGCAGTCCGTGCAGTTCATGCCCAGGGAAGCGGCGAAGAAACCCATCGTCCCCATGAACTCGTTCACGGGAATTCCGCGCAGCACTTGGATGTTCTTGAAAGCTTCTTCCGACATTTGCGGCTTTTGATTCGCGCCGGCATTGGCGGACTGGCTGCGTGCCCAAGGGGTCCCCAGGAGGCACAAGACCATGGTTCCCACGGCACAATGGATCGCTCGCCTGGATTCGAATTTCATTTTGCCTCCCTCTCTCGCCATGCGCGAAGAGCGCGGAGCCGTCTGGCGATCGAAGCAGATGGATCGGAGTTTGCGCGGTCTCGTCCGGCCTTTCCTTCAGCCGCGCGTTTCAATTTGAAAGGTCACTCCGGTTGGTTCGGCTCGCCGACACTATACGCTTGCTCGCACCCACACGCAATGAAAGTGTGCTTGCGTTTTGTAGTTGAAGTGTAGGCGCCCTGTCAATCGCTTTTTTAAGGATGCGGCTTTTCAATTGGGACCCAACGCTTGCAAGAGCAAATGGGTCGAAGCGGAACAAACCCGATTCTTTACTTGCCGGGAGAACGAGGATTCATTTGACTGCGGTGGCTTCGATCTCGATGAGAAATTCGGGCCGCGCGAGGCGGGCCACTCCAAGCAGCGTGCTTGTGTAGCGGGCTCCGGCGCCCACCACGCGTTCGATGAGCACACTGCGGTTGGCGGAGAAGCCCTCCAGATCGGTCGTGTAGATATTCAGTCGGACCACATCGGAAAAACCGAACCCCGCCGTCTTTAGCACCTGCTCGAGATTATCGATCGTGCGATTGAGTTGCCCGCGGAAGTCGCCGGCATGGAGAGTTTTGCCGTCGGCGTCGACGGAAACCTGTCCGGCACAATAAAGGACGCGCTGGCCACCGGTCACTTCATGCCCTTGTACGAACCCTAGAGCGTCCTGCCATTTCGACGGGTTGATGATTTTCCGTTCCAAAATTTCCTCCCCGGCCAAACTGTTTTCGCATGGTCTGAGAATTTGGCCTTCAGCAAGGCAGATTCTCCATGGTGTCACGCAGAATCGCAAGGGATTCCGCCTGGGGATGAATGATCGCGGTTATGCCCGGGTCGCGGCTGGAACGTATTTTAATTTTAAGAGGGCGGGGTGTTTGCGGCCGAAAGGTGAATTGTGGACCGGCCTCCTCGCACACTTCCGAAGTAGATCTTTTAGCGCGGGTATTCAGAGGCCGCGTCGTACACATAGCGAACGATGATGGGCGAGCCCGACCGGCCATTCTCAATGTGCCAGGTTTCGAAAATTTGCCGGCCGTCGGAGGACAGCTCAAACGTTCTGCTCATTTTCCTGCTTCGCGGACCTTTTTCATCGGTGATGAGCTGGGCGCCGTCCCAATGGGCGGATACCTGTTTCAAGGAATCGTCTTTTGATTTTTGAATTTTCCTGCCGTCCGTGTAGCACTCGAGTTTGTTGCCTTGGTCATTCGTTGCATCCACCTCGGCATCCTTCAACTCGAGCGTTTGCGAAAGATCGGGGCGAATCAGTTGCCGCATTTCTTCGGTGGTTTCGCCGCCCCCATCGCCCATGCCCCTGCCGCCTCCGCCGTACGGCCCGTTACCTCCTCCGCCACTGCCGGGATAAGGAAAACCGATCCCTACGCGGGGGCCGCCGCCCGACCCGCCGCCCGGATCCTCCGCCCGGACCTCCGCCCGAGCCGGCTTTCGTTTGCCGGGCCTCCTCCAGCTTCTTTTGCGGATCGTCGCTCTGGTCGGCATTCAGCCTCCAGAATCCCGCGAGCGTTTTTCTCGGTTCTACCTGCGGTTTCTTTTTTGGCGGTGGCGCGGGTGGTGGCGGAGGCAGCGGGTGCGTCGGAGGCAAGGGTCCAGGGGGCGCTTGCGCGAAGAGGCGTCCCGAGGGGAAGAGGCAGACGGCGCAAAGAATCGCAGCGCAAGCCGTGGCTCCAAATTTAGGGGAAATCATGTTTGTCCTGCCTCCACGCAGCCGGGCGCCTGCGGTCCATCCCAAGTAGATGTCAAAAGTTTCAGATCGAGTTGCTTCTTTACCGGCCTACCGAAGTATACTCTCAGGGCTAGGCCCAGCCTATGGAAACGGTTCTGATCATCGAAGACAGCCGTCCGATGCAGCGGACGCTCCAGCGCCTGTTCGAGGCCGACTCGCTGGGAGTTCGGATCGCCTCGGATGGAGTGGAAGGTCTTGAGAGTTTCCGGCGTGAGACGCCGAATGTAGTCATCCTGGATTTGAAGCTGCCGGGCTTGTCCGGCAAGGAGCTTTGCCGGTCGTTGAAAACAGAGATGCCCTCGGTGCCCATTGTGGTCTTGAGCGCCAATGCCGACGTCGACGACAAAGTGGTGCTCCTCGAATTGGGAGCGGATGATTACGTCACGAAGCCGTTCAGCCCCAAGGAACTGCTGGCGCGCGTGCGCCGCGCGATGCGGCGCAACGTGCGGAGACAACAAGGCGCGGCAAGCAACGAAGCGGCGTCCCCTCATGATCTGCTGATCTTTGGCGATGTGGAAATCGACTTTACCAGCATGGAAGCGAAACGCGCCGGCAAGCCTGTCAGCATGACGGCGCAGGAATTCAAATTATTGAGATTTCTTTCGCGGTCGGTGGACCGCGTGGTTTCACGTGAGGAATTGCTCAACGAGGTCTGGGGATATCAGAACTATCCATCGACCCGCACGGTGGACAATCATATCCTCCGGCTTCGGCAGAAGCTTGAGCCCGACCCCGCGCGTCCTCGCTTTTTTGTGACGGTGCATAGCGCGGGCTACAAATTCGTGCCCGGCAATGCCGCCGTGAGCAAGAAAAGTTAGCGCGTTTCGCGGAGAGTGCGATGGCTCGCCTGCGGTTGCAATCGCAACTTTTACTTTCCACCCTGCTGATTATCTGCGCCCTGACGGGCGCCATTCTCCTCATCCTTCAGTATACGGTTCGCAGGCAAATTGCCGGCCAGGTGGAATACAGCACGCAAGCATCCTTTCAGGAATTCGAGACGGTCCAGCGGGAATTGCAGCTCCAGTTGTCCCGGACGGCGTCCTTGCTGGCCGAGATTCCCACGTTGAAAGCGCTGATGACCACGCGGGACGCGCCCACCATCCAGGATGGGTCCACTCCCTTCTGGAGGCTCGCTGGAAGCGACTTATTCCTCCTTGCGGACCCGCAAGGCCGCGTGGTCGCGCTGGACGTCACTCAGAAAGGGCTCAATCGGGAAGCGGCGGAAGGTTTTTTGAAAACTTCCTTGGATCAAGGGCAGGAATCAGCGTGGTGGTATTCGGACGGACGGCTCTATTGGACCTTTCTCCGGCCGATCCTCGCAGGGACCGGAAGCAATGCCAAGGTCCTCGGACTTGTGGCCATCGGATACGAGACCAACTCCAGGATTGCCGAGCAGCTTGGCTTCGTCGCGGAAAGTAAAATCGTGCTGCTGGCCGACAATCGGATCATCGCGTCTACTTTTTCGCCGCAAGAAGAGGCCGTGATCCAGGGCCGGATTCTCGCCCGGGAGGTCCTCCCCGGCGCCAAAACGACCGAAGTGACTCTGGGCGAAGACTCCTACCAGGTGGCAAGAGTAACGCTGCAAGCCAATCCGCCATTGCCCGTGCAGTGCTATGTGTTTATCTCCCTGACGCGGCCCATGGCCTTTCTCCGCCAGCTCAACCGGACGATTCTGGTCGTGGGCCTGACGGCGATCCTTCTTGCGTCTCTGTCTCTCCGCTTTGTCTCGGGAACGATCACGCATCCGCTCGACAATCTTGTGGCCGGCGTGCGGGCCCTTGCCGCCGGCGATTACACGTATTCGATTACGCCGCGAGGGAGCAGTGAGGCCGTGGAACTCGCCGAATCGTTCTCAAAAATGCGCGGCGAATTGCTGGCATTTCAAAAAAAGCAAATTGAGACGGAGCGGGTCGCCGCCGTGGGCCGGGCCGCGAATTCCATCTCTCACGATCTTCGCCACCACCTGGCCGCGCTGGTGGCGAACGCTGAATTTCTGTACGAAGCGGAGAAGCTCCGGCTCGATCGGAACGAAGTGTACAGGGAAATTCAGACCGCATCGGAACAGATGACCGAATTGCTCGATTCCCTGCGCGATCTGGCCCGCGAGCAGCGCAATATCTCCCCCGTGAACGCCTCCCTCGACCAATGCGTGCGCCGCGTCATCGAAACCGCGCGCGCGCGCCCCGAACTGCGCGACCGGGAAATTTCCGTCCTTGCGACGGGCGATATGGCTGGAGTCTTTGACCCCAAGAAAATGGAGCGCGCTTTATTCAACCTCGCGCTGAACGCCTGCGAGGCTGCCCCAAACCGTGATGGAAAAATCGCCTTCGATATCGTATCGACGGCGGATACGTTCGAGATCCGCGTCTCGGACAACGGGCCGGGAATTCCGGTTGCCATACGAAACAATTTGTTCGATCCCTTTGTCAGCTTGGGAAAACCTAATGGCACCGGACTGGGGCTCGCCATTGTGAGCAAAATCATTGCTGACCACGGTGGAGTTGTCTCCGTCGAGAACACCTCGAGGAGCGGAACAACTTTCCTGGTCAAATTGCCGAGAGTACAACTCTCGCCAAATGAAATTCCTGAGAAAGTAGCGACGTAATACGTCCGCCCGACAAGGGCGTTTCGGCAGTTATATTGTAGTGCCCGCCTTCAGGCGGGCACTTTGCAGCCAAGTAGATGCCCGTCCGCCGCGGCGGACGGTCGCTACGTGAACCAAAACCAAGTTCTCACGCAGCGTCTAGAGCCCCGGCCTCCTGAACGTCGGAACTACCAAGACGATCCTTGAATTAAGACACCATGCCTGGGAGTTCCCTATTATATCGTTTTGCGATATACTGTATCTGGAGGATTGCGGGATCGGTGCTCTGTACGCCCGCTGAGTTCGGCAAGGGAGGGAGACTCAAGTGAAAGCAATGAAACCAGCCACGGTCAGGCCGGAACACGCCAAGCACGTTTGCAATACCTGCGGCAAGCCATCGGAAAGCACGATTTGCGATGAGTGTTCGGCGAGGATTCGCATCGAGGCGCTCGCCAGGAAAAAACACGAAGAAGAGGGCAACGCGTGGTCGCACTGGAATTGATCCACGCCACGTTGAGGGGGTGAAGCATCGCTTCAAGATCGATGCGCTGGGCCGCTCCCTGGCCGCTTTTCTTGTGGTAAAATTCCGCCTATGCGGCGCAGACAATTTCTCGTTCTTTCCGCGGCAAGTATCGGCGGCGTGCTGGTGTATTCGCTGGACCGCCGCGCCTCGCGCTTGTTTGCGCAGGAAAAAGCTACCCAAACCCTGAAAATTCCGCTGCGCTTTTTCACCGAAGAAGAAGCGCTGATCGTCGCGGCCGCGGCAGCGCGCATTTTCCCGACCGACGATTCCGGTCCGGGCGCCAAGGAAGCCGGCGTGGTGATCTACATCGACCGCCAGCTTGCCGGCCCTTACGGGCGCGACCGCTACCGTTACACGCAAGGCCCGTTCGATGAGACCGCGCCGCGCGAATTTGGCTATCAGGGCAAGGCCACGCCGAGCGAAACGTATCGGGAAGGCTTGAAAGGACTGAAGGGCTTCGACAAACTTTCTCCCGAAGAGCAGGACAAAAAGCTGCAACAGATCGAAAGCACGCACTTTTTTGCTCAGCTGCGCGAAAACACGATCGAGGGCATGTTCTGCGATCCCGTTCACGGCGGCAACGCGGATATGGTCGGCTGGCAACTCGTCGGATTTCCCGGCCCGCGCATGAGCAACTACGACGATCTGACCAGGCACTTTGGCGAACCGTTCCGCCCCAAACCCATCAGCCTCGAGCAATCCATCGGACGAAAAGTTCGCACCAGCGAGGACGAGGGTCAGGACCGAAAATCATGAAGACCCTTCCTTCGACCGACGTCCTCATCATCGGCAGCGGCTGGACTGGCCTGCTCATGGCCAAGGAACTGAGCGGGCGCACGCCGTTGTCGATCACCATTCTCGAGCGCGGCCGCCCGCGCATGGCCGAATACATCGACGGCATGGACGAGCTCGAATTTTTTGTCCGCAAGCACATGATGCAAGACCCATCGACCGACGCCATCGCGTTGCGATACAGCGCGAACGAGCGCTCTCGCCCCATCCGGCAATTCGGCGCGTTCCTCCCCGGCACCGGAGTCGGCGGCACAGGCGAGCACTGGGGAGCGGTCTACCCGCGCTTGATGCCCGATTGCTTCGAGATGTACTCCAAGACCGTCGAGCGGTACGGCAAACAGAAATTGCCGGAAGACCACTCGATCCAGGATTGGGGCATCACCTACGACGAGGTGGAACCGTACTACGCGCGCTCCGAGCGCGAGGTGGGCATTTCCGGAAAAGCAGGAAATCTAAACGGAAAAAAGATTGAGGGCGGCAACATTTTCGAGGGCTCGCGCAGTTCCGAGTACCCGATGGGGCCGACGCAGGTGCCGTACTTCCCCACGCTGTTCGGCGCTACGGTAAAATCGCTGGGCTATCATCCCTTCGTCAATGCCACGGCGATCCCCAGCGTCGAGTATACGAATCCCGACGGCGTCACGCGTCCGCCCTGCGCCTTCTGCGGATTCTGCGAACGCACGCCGTGCATGATCGGCGCCAAGGCGCAGCCCACCAGCGTGTATCTGCCCGTGGTGCGAAATCGGAAAAACGTCTCGCTGCGCACCGGCATTACGGTGCGTCGCATCGTACATGACAAGGGCCCCAATGGCGGACGAGCGCGCGGCGTTACGTACTTCGATGAAACCGGCGAGGAAATTTTTCAGCCCGCAGACTTGGTGATCCTGGCAACCTACACGCTGGGCAACAACCACTTGCTGTTTCTCTCCGGCATCGGCACTCCCTACGATCCATCAACCGGCAAGGGCACGCTGGGAAAAAATCTCACGCATCAGTTGCAGTTCGGCGTGAATGTGTTTATGGAGAAGCCGCTCAACCGGTTTATGGGCGCCGGCGGTACGGGAATCCGCATGGCCGATTTTGACGCCGACGTCTTCGATCACAGCAATGTCGGTTTCATCCGGGGCGGCGTGATCGGCGCCACGATGACCGGCACGCAGCCGATATCAACGTTCGGCGATCTGCCGCGTTCGATGAAGCTGCCGCGCTGGGGTTCGGCCTGGAAGAAAGCGTCCATCGAGTGGTACGACCGCGTGGCCAATATCGGATTTGGCGGTGAACACATTCCGTATCAGGGCAACTTCTTCGATCTCGATTCGACGTACAAAAATCCGGCGGGCGATCCGCTCTTGCGTATGACCATCAACTGGCGGGAAAACGAGCGGAAAATGGTCGACTTCATGAACGCGAAAATGGTGGAGATCGGCCACGCCATGGGCGCGAAAGAAGTGAACCCGTTCCCCGGCTACGTCAATTACGACGTGACGCGTTACCAATCCACGCACGTCCAGGGCGGCACCATCATGGCCAAGTCTCCCGACCGCGGCGTCGTGAACATGCACCAGCAGCACTGGGACATTTCTAACCTCTTCGTCATCGGCGCATCCACGTTCCCCAATAGCGGCGCGGCGAATCCCACTCCCACAATCCTCGCGCTGACGTATCGCACCGCCGAAGCCATCGTGGATAAATATTTGAAGACGCCGGGAATGTTGGCGTAACCCACGATTGAATTAGCAATCCAGAGATATTCCGCGATGTTGAATTAGGTGTGATGTAGCACAGGCACTCTTGCCTGTGCGGCTTTTGCGACGGACGCTAGGTCACTAGCCGCGCGTGCAGCTTCCAAAACCCACACAGCCGGGAGTGGCTGTGCTACTTAATCCTGCTCGATCTTGACTCGCACGGGCTTGCCGGGCTTGAGGCCGGCGGCCTGGGCTTCGTCCACATAGAGGCTGCAGCAATAGTAGCGTTCGGCAACGGGGATGCCAGAGATGGGATCGCGTTCCAGGCTGACCAGAATCCTGTACTCGTGATGCTTGCTCCAACCCTGGCTTCGGACTTTTTCCGATAGGTTGCCGGTCAGGACGACTTCGGGTTTCGGCTTTGGCCCAATGAAATTCGGGGAATTGGCATCCGGCCGGGCTTCCGTGCTGAGCGCGGCGGCCAGGGCGCGCGCGAGTTGCGTGGCGCCAAAGGCTTCCGGCGCGGCTGACGAATGAGAATCGGCGTCCATTTGCGGAGGCCGCACCAGCGCCTCGAGGTTCAACTTCTCCGCCACATCCTTCACGATGTCCGCGTCGACGACATCCAGCCCGCGATGGAAGCTCTCGAGCAATGCGTTGAAGCACAAATTATTGATTCTTCGAGGAACGCCCTCGCTCGATTCCGCGATCTGATCCAGAGCGTCGCTGGAGAAAATCATTTTGTCGCTCCAGCCCGCGGCGCGCAGGCGGTGCTCGATGTAGGCCGCGGTCTCGGAGGGAGTGAGCGGTTTCAAATTGGCGAGAGCGGCGATGCGCTGGCGCAATTGCACGAGGCTGGGCGCCATGAGCGTCTCCGCGATTTGCGGTTGCCCGGCCAGAACGATTTGAATCAGCTTGGAATGGGAAGTCTCAAAATCGGAAAGCAGGCGGATCGTTTCCAGCACCGGTTCCTGCAGGTTTTGCGCTTCGTCCACGATCAAGACGAACCGGCGCCCGCGCAGCATTTCCTCGAGCAGGGCCTGGTTCAACGCGCGGTGCATGGCGACGACGTCCATTCCCGCGTGGTCCACTTCCAATTCGTTCAAGATAAAGCAGAGCAGTTCGCGCGAGCTGCACTGCGTCTGGAACAAGAACACGACGCGGGCGGAATCGCTCAGCTCTTCCATCAGTTTATTCAGTAGAGTGGTCTTGCCCATGCCGGGCTCGGCGACGAGCATCATGAATCCGCGGAAATGTTCGATCCCTTGCTTGAGAGTCGCCAGCGCATCGCGGTGCGACGGGCTTAAATACAGGTATGCGGGGTCCGGCGTAACGTCGAAGGGCTGCTGCCGCAGCTCGTAAAACTCCAGCAGATTTGCCGGCGCCGTCTTTTCGCTTGCGGTGTCAACGGGCTGCGCCTGCGGACCAAATGCGACTTCCTCGATCGACCTCTGCTCCAAATCGTTTCTCTCCGCGACGGTCGTTGTTTCTGTAGCACTATCGTCCATCGGAGGAGGATCCGGCGCGACCGCAATTTCCCGCGCTCTTAGCTCCTCCATTCCGAGCATCCCGTACGCTTCCTGCAAACTAGGAATGTGTTCGTGGATGGTGGTCGCCGTCTCGGATAAAGCTGACTCGGATCCTTCAGCCAGCGCAACGGGTTCAACACTCTCGAATGGAAACGACGGGGAGTTCATTTTCACCTCTTCTGAATTGTGCAGAGCCGGAAATATCAGTGGCGCACCCAATGGATTCTCGAAACTGTCTGGCGCCTTGGGAATCGACTGTTCGCGGGGCGTGTATTCGACACCCGTACTTAAGAGAAGTCCGGAATGCTGGACCACAGTTTTCGCGCGGCGCGAAACTTGCGCCGGTTGATTCTTCGGTGCGGGACGGCTTGCGCCGAGCAAGGGCGAAGCATAAGACGAGTAGGATGGTCTGGCGGCCATTTTTCTGTTCCTCACCGAAAGAACAAACAGTCCGAAAAGAATCATGCAAGCTGCATATGCGATATTGGTTTCGATCGCGGGAGTGAGCCAGTTCATAGTTTGGTCTCTTCAGATCCTCGGAAACGGTTAACGGATACTTCTCAGATCGCTCGCGTTGCTCACTCTATTGTGCGTGGACTTAGCGCAAAACTCGTCTGCGCGACACTTCTGACTGCACCGCAATTGTAAACACAGACTCTGAAAATGACCGATAGGCGGCCAGCTTCAAAAATTTTGGTATCGAGGTACTGGAACTAGGTAATCGCATAAGTTCAATGAAGCCAGCAGCTTACCGGATTATGAACTTCGGATGTATGGCCTCCGCCGGGGCTGGCGTACCGTCGCTTGAGCATTTTCCCAACGGATTCCCCTTTGGGCTATAATCCGCTGCCCTCCGGGGCTCTTGCTCTTGGCGGCACGCAAGCAGGCTCACGGCCTTGGTGTGGTCGCAGGACCAGTTGGGCTCTTGTGCTAGAATCCTTCACTTCAATCCGAGGGGTTCGGCAAGACCATGAAAATCAGCAGGGAAGACGTATTGAAAGTGGCGGCTCTGGCGAACCTGGAGCTGTCTGACGTGGAGGTTGATACCTATCGCGCCCACCTCGACGATATCCTCACCTACATTGACAAATTGAATGAGATAGACACTTCCGGCGTCGAGCCGTTGACCCAGGTGGTTGCGGCCTCGACGGATGATTCGGCCCTGCGCGATGACGTCATCGTGCGCGCCGATGTGATCACGGAAGTGCTCCAGGGCGCTCCCGATCCCGAGGCGCCCTATTTCCGAGTTCCCCGGGTGATCGAAAAGTGAGCGCCCCGACCCCATGGACGATTCCCGAAGTTCGCGCGGCCCTCGATGCCCGGAAAATTTCGGCGCGCGAGCTGGTGAAGGAGTTCTACGCGCGCATCGAGCAGCGCAACGCCGAACTCAACATTTTTCTGGCCCTCTCGCCAGAGCGCGCTTACGCCCAGGCGGACCGGATCGACGCCGCCATCGCCGCGGGTGATGCTCTCCCTACGCTGGCCGGCGTACCAGTGGCCGTGAAAGACGTCATCAGCACGCGCGGCATTCCCACCACGTGCGGTTCGCGTATTTTGGAGGGCTACCGGCCCGCGTATGACGCCACGGCCGTCATTCGGCTCGAGCAGGCGGGCGCAATTGTCCTCGGCAAAACAAATTGCGATGAATTTGCCATGGGGAGTTCGAACGAAAACTCCGCCTATGGCCCGGTGCGCAACCCTGTCGCGACCGATCATGTTCCCGGGGGCTCGAGTGGAGGCTCCGCCGCGGCGGTGGCCGCAAATCTCGCTGTGGCGGCGCTCGGCAGCGATACGGGCGGATCGGTTCGGCAGCCGGCCTCGTTTTGCGGTGTCACGGCGCTGAACCCGAGTTATGGCCGCGTTTCTCGTTACGGCTTGATCGCCTATGCCTCGTCGCTTGGATAGGATTGGACCATTCACTCACACGGTCCGCGATGCCGCCGCAGTGATGTCCGTCATCGCCGGGCGCGACTCGCGCGATGCGACTTCGGCCTCGGTGCCCGTTCCCGATTACGCCGTCGGGTCTCGGGCGATCCCTGCACGGCTTGCGCATCGGTATTCCCGACGATTATTTCGGCGAGGGGATCGATCCTGAAGTGCGAAAGAAGATCGAGGCGGGAATCGCTCTGCTGGAAAAGCTCGGTTGCCGGCGCGTGTCCATCCGCATGCCGAACACGGAATACGCGATCGCGGCGTACTACATCATCGCCACGGCCGAAGCGAGCTCCAATCTGGCGCGCTACGACGGCGTGCGGTATGGCCCGCGCGTTCCGGGTGCGACGTTGATCGAAATGTATCAGAAGACGCGCGGGCGCGGTTTCGGCGCCGAAGTGAAGCGGCGCATCGTTCTTGGGACCTACGTCCTTTCGGCTGGATACTACGATGCGTACTACCTGAAGGGACAAAAGGTTCGCTCACTGATCGCCCGGGATTTCCGCGAAGCGTTTGAAAAAGTTGACGCCATCGTGACACCAACTTCACCCGTGCCTGCGTTCCGGCTGGGTGAGAGAACTGCCAATCCTCTACAAATGTATCTCGCTGATATATATACGGTTACTGGATCTCTGGCGGGGGTGCCGGGCATTTCGGTTCCTTCCGGAAAAACGTCCGCGGGTCTTCCCGTTGGACTGCAAATTTATGGGCCGGCTTTCGGGGAAGATCGCGTGCTTCACATGGCTGATGCGTTTGAGCGAGCGGGCGGACAGAATTTGTAGCGACCGCCTTCAGGCGGGCATCTTAGATCCTGGCCGGTGCCCGCCTGAAGGCGGGCGCTACAAAGCTTGATCAGAATCTGTCGAACCGACTTTGAGCGCCAAACCGCGGAGAGTTCGAAAGGTGCACAAATTTTCGTAGAAGAGTACAAAAAATAACACACTTTTTCAGGTTGGAATTTCGGTCCCTGCTTCTCGACTCGATTTTCCTCTTCTACTATCTGCTGCTAAAGCTTGTGATTCGTAATGTTTGCCAAATTCGAAGGAGCAATGTGGCGCGGGATCAAGCAAACGGCAGGACTCTTGCTAGGAAAATAAGGGTTGTGGTGTCATGAATTCCCTTTTTTTGCGAAGCGGAATGGTGCTGGTAACAACGGAGGATGGCGGAGAATGATCACTGTCAAGTCCACTCAGAAAGTTTTCACCGAGGATGAAATTTCCCGCCTGACGGGGATCTGCACCGAGCATCTTCGCGACGTGGCCCGCAGCAAACACCTCGGCTCCCTCGTGCGCGCTGCCGGCGCCGCCGGTGGGCAGGTGGAACGCTGGCTGTTCACCAATACGGATTTGAGCGTCCTCACCGCCTTGTTTCCTCGCTGCGAGCACTGAGGGCGCGTCCTTTTTCGTTCCTCCAACGAGAAAACTTGCTGGTATTGGTTTAGTAGCACAGGCTTCAGCCTGTGGGGTTTCGGCCTAGCTAGGACCAAACCCCACAGGCTGAAGCATGTGCTACTTAAACCCGACCGTTGCGCGCGGCGGGCTTGAGCGTTATCCTCGAAACATACGAAAAACCCTGTAGAGGCTTACTGGCATCGTAAAGCCTGTGCAGGAAACGGGTCACTCACGGACACCATGAAGTTCCCGGCGCAAATCGTAATTCTCCTCGCGGCGCTGCTCGCGGTGCTGCCCAGCCTTTCGGGCACTCTTGCGCCCGCTCCTTTGGCCGCGCAACAGGACGCCGATTCAAAGTCATCTGCCGCAGCGGGCCAGATCCCTGTTGCTCTTCCCAAAGGCAAAAAACTGATCCTGACGGACGGGACATTTCAACTGGCGCGCGAGTACACGGTGGAAGGCGACCGGGTGCGTTACTGGAGCGTCGAGCGATCGCAGTGGGAAGAAATTCCTGCGAGTCTGGTGAACTGGGACGCCACGCACAAGGCCGAAGCGGAACAGGCTTCGCATGACGCCGAACTCAAAGCGAAAATCCACGCTTCCCAACTGGCCCTGCTGACCAAGGACATCGACGTCGATCGCAGCCTGGAGATCAAGCCGGGGCTGTTTCTGCCGGACGCCGTCGGTTTCTATGCCCTCGACCGCAGCAAAACGATTCGGGAAATGAAGCAGAGCACGGCGGTCATTAAGATGTCCACGGGGCGCGAAGTCGAAAAAATCTTGAGCGGCGTGTCGCTGATCCCGAGCAAGAAAACAATGGAAATCCCCGGCGAGCGCGCGGCCATGCGCCTCGACACGGCCGAGCCTGAATTCTTCATGCGTCCGGCCGATTCGCGCGAGCCGCGGTTCCGTTTGCTGCGCACGGAAATCAAGGGCGGCCACCGCGTCGTCGATGACATCAGCATCCACTTCACGGGCCAGGAAACCCACAAAGCCACCGACATCGAGATTCAGACGTGGACTCCCGCCACCGGCGTCTTCCGCTACACCGTCGACCAGCGCCTCGAGCCCGGCGAATACGCCTTCGTCGAAATGACCGACGAGGGCATCAATGGTTACGTCTGGGATTTCGGAATCGATGCGCCGGGAACAAAAACAAAATAATTGTGACTAGATGCAAGAACCCCGCCCTTGAAAAGTATCAATGACGGGTACCCGCGCCTTGATTAAGACGAACTTTCCTTTGGCTGGAGGACGGCTGGAGAAGGCAAATCGTTCAGGAGCGCGAGCAATTCGGCCATGCGGAAAGGTTTCTGGAGGAAGCGGTTGCCTTCGCGGCCGGCTTGTTCGCCGATGGCGGCGTCGATGAGGTCGCCGGTCATGAAAATGAAAAACGGGCGAGGACCGGAGCGGTTTGCCAGTTTCTTCATGATTTGGTCGTGAAGATCGAATCCGGAAACCACTTTTCCGGAGCCGGATTCCAGATTCAAATCGCACAGGATCACGTCGTACGAATTTCGATTCGCGTGTTCCAGGGCTTGTTTGGGAGAGGAGGCGCGATCCACCACGCAGCCGCGGGCGCCGAGACTATCGGTCACGAGTTCAAGGATGCTTTCCTCGTCATCGACGACCAGGATTTTCTTGCGCGAAAGCGCCGAGTCGGGCGCGGCAGGCGTTTCCACGCGGCCGGCGCTCGCGGGAGACGCGGCGGGTTCGGCGAGCGCGACCGACTCCGTGCAGACCGGCAGCGACACGGTGAAGACCGAGCCGCCGTCGGGCAAGGGCTGCGCGGAAATATCGCCGTTGTGCTCGCGAACAATCGCCATGCAGATGCTGAGGCCGAGGCCAGTGCCGCGGCCGGGGCGCTTGGTGGTGAAGAACGGATCGAAAATGCGCGGCAGCAATTCGCGGCGTATGCCCACGCCATCATCCTGAAACGTGATCAGCACGCGTTCGCCGACGACGCCCAAACGAATCCGCAGCGTGCCGCGGTCGCGCACTTCGCGGATGGCCTGCTCGGCGTTCACGATGAGATTCAGAAACACCTGCGTGAGCTGATTGGAATCGCCCAGCACGGTGGGGAGATCGGGACGCGCGGCCAGATCCACGTGAATATGATTTCCGCGCAGGGAATGTTCGTGGAGCTGCAAAGTGCGCTGAAGCAAATCCGGCAAATGGAGTAGCGTGCTGCGGGGCGTCGAGGGGCGCGAGAAAACAAGCAGGCTCTGCACGATGTGCGCGGCGCGGCGCGCCTGGCGATGGGCGAGGTCCAACTGGCGGGACGCGTTTTCGTCTGTGGACTGGTCGCGCAGCAATTCCGTGACGCCCAGAATGGCGGTCAGCGGATTGTTCAGTTCATGCGCCACGCCGGCGATCATCTGGCCCATGGCCGCGAGGCGCTCGGACTGAATGAGCTGTTGCTGGAGCTGCTGCTGCTCGGTAATATCGCGCGCCGAAGCGATGACGCCGTTGATGCGCCCCGTTTCGTCATGGAGAGGCCGCGCGGAAGCGCGGAACACGCGCCATGCGCCGTTCTTGTGCTGCGTGCGGTACTCGATCTGGCCCTCGGAAAGCCGCTTGAAAATTAAATCGTCGAACATCTCGAGCATCGCGGTCCGGTCCGACGGATCCGTGCGGCCTCCCATCCTCTTCCCGATCAATTCCTCCGGGCGGAAACCGAGAATTTCGAGAATCTGGGGGCTGACGAACGTGTACCGGCCATCGGTATCGAGGGCGATGACCAGGTCGGGAAAGCTGTCCATCAAGCGGCCCGCGAATTCCTGTTCACGGTGGAGGCGGCGCTCCATTTCGCGCTGCTCTGTAACATCCACGAATGTTCCCTGATAGCGCACAAACTTCCCGGCGGGATCGCGGATTGCCGCCGTCGTGTGGACCGCAACCACGTCGCGCCCCTCTTGCCGGTGCTTCAGAGTGATTTCATGCGCGCGCAAAAATCCGAGGTCGTTCAGTTGGTTCTGTTCTTCCGCGCGGTCTTCGGGCCTGCGATACAGGGATGCGATTTCGCGGTTGAGCAAGTCTTCCTTATTATCAAACCCGAGCATTTGCGCCAGCGCCGGGTTGACTTCGGTAATCCGGTCGTCCACGGCCGCGAGGTAGACGCCTTCGCGCAGGGTTTGAAACAGCTCGGTGAAGCGCGTTTCGCTTTCGCGTTCCTTGGTCACATCGCGCGCAAAGCCGCTGATTCCGTGCACCACGTCGTCGCGCACGATGGCGTGCAGGACGCAATCGAAATAACGCAGCGCTCCCGTCTGCTTGATGCGCGCGCGAACCACGCCGGTCCAGCGCCGCCGCTGGACGAAGCGCGGGAGCCAATGCTCCAGGGCCAGGCGGTCGCTGGCCTCGGGAAGCTCAAAGAATTCGTCGAGCGAGCGGCCCACGACGTCGGCAAAAGAAAGTCCGAGCAGATCGGCGAAGCTCCGGTTAACGGTGAGGACTTTGCCATCGTTGGAAACGGAAAATAAGAGGTCTTCGAAGGTGTCGATGAGGTCGCGATAGCCTTGCTGGGATCTGGAAATCAGGGAAAAGAGTTGATCGAGCTGGTCGTTATCGTGTACGACGTTGGTGCGCTGCTCAATGCCGCGGACGAGTCCTCGTAACTCCGCGATTTCATTGGTCTTACTCCATGCATAGGCCACGAACAGGAACACCAGGATTACCAGCCCCACCGGCAGCGCCACGAGATGGTGCGGCATGGACTCGACGGATTGCCAGGAAATTGCGGCGAAAGCCAACGCCAGAGCGCCGAGGAGAAGGAGGGCGGCGCGCCACACTCCGCGTTCGCGGCGGCTCAGGTGGTCGCGTTCCAACGGCGCCGAAGGCGATTCGGCGGGGGCATCCGCGCGGGGCGTGGAGTCGTTGTTCATCAGCAAGTTGTGGTGGAAGGCGCCTCCAGATGAGCGGGAGAACCGGGAGGCTCGCCTTGCCTGAAAATTATGGCGTGGAATAAAGACGGGAGCAACGCAAGACTGCAGCCAAATGGCGAAGTTGATAACACTTTGCGCGGGGTGCGGGAGCGGCCCGGCACGGCTGCAAGCCATTCGAAGCTGGATGCGCAATCCTTTATTCCGAGGATTTTCAGGATGGCCAAACGATCGACGGACAGCTCACGATTCGTAATCCGTTCGCTCAACCGTCCGGCGGCTAGGTATCGGCGAGAACGATTGCCTTTTTCGCCTGAGGGCCGTACCGTTCATCCATCGCAGAACATCCTACAAGAGAGCACGCGAGGGGGAAACATGGAACACCGACAATTGGGAAAGAATGGACCGCAGGTTTCCGCGCTTGGACTTGGATGCATGGGAATGTCCTTTGCCTATGGACCAGTGGATGACGAGGAATCACTTCGAGTTCTTCGCCGGTATGTAGAGCTCGGCGGCAACTTCCTGGATACGGCCGAAATCTACGGTCCGTACAAGAACGAGGAATTGCTTGGACGTTTCTTGCGCGAGGTTCCTCGCGACCGCGTCATCGTTGCGACCAAGTTTGGATTTCGTATCGGTTCCGGCGGAGTCCGGAGCGTCGATAGCTCGCCCGAGAATGTCCTCCGTGCATGCGACGGGAGCCTGAAGCGGCTGGGCATCGAAATAATCGACCTCTACTATCAACATCGCGTCGATCCGAAAGTTCCGATTGAAGAAACCGTGGGCGCGATGGCCGGGCTTGTTTCGGCTGGAAAAGTCCGCATGATCGGACTGTCGGAGGCCAGCCCGGAAACGGTGCGGCGCGCCGCGAAAGTCCATCCGATTGCCGCGCTGCAAAGCGAGTATTCGCTTTGGTCGCGTGAAGTGGAGGCCAACGGCGTACTCGCGACTTGCCGCGAACTGGGCATCACGTTCGTCCCGTACAGTCCTCTTGGGCGCGGTTTCTTGACAGGCGCGATCCAGAAGCTCGAAGATCTCGACGCGACCGATTGGCGGCGGACGAATCCCCGCTTCGGAGAGAAGGCGCTGCAAGAAAACCTCAAGCTGGCCGCGGCAGTCAAGGAGTTGGCCCGGGAAAAAGGCGCGACGCCCGCGCAACTGGCGCTGGCCTGGGTCCTCGCTCAGGGCCAAGACCTCATTCCAATCCCCGGGACAAAGCGAGTTCGTTATTTAGAGGACAACATGGGCGCGCTCCAGGTAAATCTGACCGAGAGCGACCGCAAGAAAATTGCGGAGCGCGTTGCCCAGTTTCAAATCGTCGGAGAGCGTTACACGCCCGATATGATGGCCCTGGTGCAACGGGCTTGAGAAGCTGAGAATGATGTGTAGATGATTTTCAGAGTTCTCTGTGCATTGGATCTTAATAAATTGTGTTGGCGACGCGTTGCGCGGCGGAAGCGTTCTTTACGAATCTATTCAGTGATGTGGAAAAAGACCTTGCGCCGCGCAATGGGTGGGAAATCGCGAAATTTCAGATTAGTACGACGGACATTTCGCCTTGCTCTTTGCGCGCCGGCTTCACGGTTATTTCCACGTTCTGGCCCAGGGCTGTGAGGAAGTCGAGAAGGCGCCCCACCGAAAAGTTTCCCGCGCGATTGCGCGCGAGCGCTGAAACGTGGGGCTGTGAAATGCCTAGTATTTTCCCGGCTTGCGTTTGCGTGAGGTTGCGCTGCTTGATGATGCGATAGATTTGCATGGTGAGCTCCGCCTTCAGTAGTTCCTGTTCGGGGTTGGGAATCCCGAGATCGGCAAAAACATTGCCGCTGCCCACCGTAATGGCTTCTTCCTTGGCGATTTTTCTTCGCTTTTTCATTTCAAGTTTTCCTTCCCGTGCTCTCTCTCGGCAGTTGCCAGGCGCCGTTGAATCAAGTCGATTTCCTTTTTCGGGGTGGCTATCCCCGATTTGGATTTTTTCTGAAATGCATGCAATACGTACACGACATCTTTCAGGCGGACGGTATAGACCGTGCGCCATGTGTCCCCGTGGAAGGGCGCGACGATTTCCATCACGCTCATGCCGCCGAAGCCTTTCATCGGCTTTGCGGCCGGGTCCGTGTCGCCCTTTTGCGCTGCATAGATGGCATAGCCGACTTCCTTCCGCACTTCCGGGGGAAACGCGCGCAGGTCCTTCAAGGATGATCCAATCCACTTCACTGGCTTTAACGTGCGTTCCATCTTATATAAGTATACGTATATAGCTATAATTGTCAAAGCCAGTGAAAGACAATGTGCGTAGATTCTGACGGGCGACCGGGCCTTTCTGTTGGGGGTGAAGTTGCGGTTGCCCGATCGCTAGAAGCCATCTCATAGATAGGCTTTGTGGGTCGCGGCTTCAACCGCGACATTAAAACACCGAGGAAAAGCGGGCTTTAGCCCCTGACGGTCTGCCATGTTTAGGTGGCTGTTTATTTGTGAGATGGCTTCTAGCAATATTCGAGGCGTCGGAGGGTCTAAGTTTTCCGGGAAGGAAGTCAAAACGATATCGTTCGAATAGTTTTCAAACGAGATATCAAACAGTTCTTGACGTTCCAACCCCCAGGCCTTAATAAGTCTTCATGAGTCCTTACGGAAAAGCCGGCGGGAACAGAGCCAACAGGTTACCCTGCTATTCTTTGCGCCTGCAGCCTTCGTTGATTGCGGAGGCGCGCAAGGTGGCAAAATCCGAACGCGTATCCCTGAACCACTGGTTTAACGTATGCGTAGCCGAAAAACTTTCCGCTCTTCGCGCCAAAGAATCTTTCCAGGAACAAATTCTCCGCGTGCTCCCCGCCGGAATCCTGCAAATTCTGGAGCAAGCGAGAAAGCTAAAATCCTCGGCGGGCGGCGGCTGATTACAAAGTCGCAGGCTCGGTTCAAGTGGCACAGGCTTCACAGGCCGCGTAAAAAGTATTTACTTTGTCATTCTGAGCGAAGCGAAGAATTTCTCCGGGTTCTAAAGTCAACAGAAAGAGAGATTCCTCGCTTCGCTCAGAATGACAAAAGGATTAGAGCCCTCTTCCCGCAGCCTCTTCAGCCTGTGCGGGCTGGTTAGGACAACGAGCGATGATGCCGCAACCAATCCACGTAGGCTGACGCCTGCGCCACCCGCCCGTTAAGAGATTTGGCGCCATCATCCGATCGCGAGATTTCATCAACCTAAAATATGCGGAAGGGTTGGCCACCCGCCGGAGACGGCTGAATACAAGGGTGCGGACTGTAGTCTTCCGGAAAGTTGCTGACGTGCGCGTTTAAATCGATTAGCCAGTGGAGCGCGCTTTCACGCCCGCAAAATTGGGTCACCGCCCAGGAAATCGAAAGCCCTCAGCCTCGAAAAACACTGCGAAGATGGGGCACCCTCAAAACCCTTCGCCAAGTTCGAGCCACCCCACGCCTGGTACGAAGAGCCTTCCGATTCCACCTAAATAATGAATGACATTTAATGTGTTCCATTATATCCTTTGGGTGTGATCAAATCCTTTAAATCTGCCGAAACGGAGAAACTATTCAACGACGAGGAGGTCCGAAAGTTCGGGAATATTCGGCAGCCCGCGCGGCGAAAATTATTGATGCTTCACGCGGCCAAACGTTTGATGGATTTGAGCGCGCCTCGCGGCAACAGGCTTCATCCGCTGGAGGGAGACCGCGCAGGGCAACACAGTATCAGCATCAATGACCAGTGGCGCATTTGTTTTGTGTGGGAGGACGGGGACGCTCACGACGTAGAGATTGTGGACTATCATTGAAAAGAGGAAATCATATGGCACGACTGAAACCGATTCACCCGGGAGAAATTCTTCGGGAAGAGTTCATGGCGCCGCTTCGACTGAATCCGAACAAGCTGGCTCTGGCTCTGCACGTCCCTGCTCCGACCGTCTACGACATCGTCCACGAAGAGCGGGGCATCTCCCCTGAAATGGCTCTCCGGCTTGGACGCTTCTTTCGCACCACGCCCGATTTTTGGCTCAATCTTCAATCGGAATTTGAATTGCGGATTGTGCGCAGCCAAAAAGAAGCGACGGTGAAGAGTCAGGTTCGCCCGCTCGATGAGTCGGCCTGGGTGTCCGGTTCTTCCTGAACTACAAGCCTGGGCAATGAGGACGGGTGGCCCGCCCTTTTGCATTCCCATGTCACAGAATCCTCCCCGCCCGACACTCTAATGCTACTCCCTTACATTCACTCCGAGTTAGGATTCTGAACTTGGGGTGCCCCGTCCTTGATGCTTTTCAAGGGCGGGGCTTTTGGTGCGGTTGGCCATGCGCAAATTATGAAATGCAGTTTTCGATGAAGGACCGAAAGTCAAAAGCCCCACCTGTCACGCAGCGTGACAGATGGGGCACCCGAAGTTCACAATCAAAGGCCGGGCCACCCGTCCGCGCTACTTCGGAAGCACGGTGTGGAATACGATCCTAATTGGGTTTTTGGTTGAGGACTGGGCTAAGTCTAGGCTGAGCCTGACCTGAGAGATAGAGAGAGATAGTGCCGCCCCTACGGGGCTTCGCCTGCGCCGCTATGTTTGCCCACCGATTCCTCGGTGGGCTACGATCTGCCGTCCCTCCAGGACTCGCCCCGCCTGGGGATCGATTTGCCCGTGAAAATTGAAGTCTGAACATGGCGGGTGGCCGGGCCTTTGAGTCGGGGGTGAAGTTGCGGGTGCCCGATCCCTCGTGGTTTTCGAGGGGTCGGAGGGTTTGCTTTTTCCGGGAAGAAAATCAAAACCCCGACCCTTCCAAATGCGGGAAGAGTCGGCCACCCTAAAAATCTGAACTGAAAGCACGGGGAAGCATTGGCCACCCGCCGACCCTTCCGAAGGCTGGAAGAGTCGGGCTCCCGCCGAGTGAAAAATCAAACTGTAAAAAACAAAGTAAGCAATTCGTGGGTCACAGGAAAACTAATCATCAACATTGAATCTTCAAGATCTGCAGGTAGCGATGCGCGGATGTCTTCACCTATCTCGCGCTTCTCACCGTATGTGAAGATGCATTCTCCCTCGGTGAAGGGGAACAAATTGATAAAATTAGAAGGAATGGCCGGAGGCAAGCGATCTCCGACGAACAGTCCCTTTTCCCTAGTAGCGCCAACGATAAAACCGTTCAGTCTGACACGTGCACGCGAAGGCGTTATCAAATAGGCAGTCAAGGGCAAGCGTTCATCGAAAAGCTTTTTCAATATATCAGATGCTTCGGAAAGGGATATTTGGCTCACTATGTTTTCTCGAATTTCCTTATCTGTTCCACGACTGCGTTGTGATCCTTAATTATCTCAGGCATAGCCTTCTCGAACTCTGCCTTCTTTCTGCGTTCCTGAATTGCTATCTTTTCCCCTTTGGACGTCAACTTGAGATCGCTGAAAAGGATTCCGTCAGCGCCTTTTTGTCGTTTGCCGGACACAAGGCTAAGGACAATAAGCTCCTCTATTGCGGCCCGAGTATTATTGAACGCTATCTCGTAGTTTGGTGTTCCCATTTGGGTATTCGGGGTCAGTATTTGTACAAGCGCGTATGTCGTATAAGAGGCGCTTGGGTTGTCGTAAAGCTCAAGCAGGACCGAGCTTTGGGCTTGATTGAACGCGGGAGGAGGTCTTTTCATTTCTTTTCCCCTAGCGATATAGTGTGATAATTGTAGAAGATAGTTTATAAAACTACAATCCCGCGCGTGTCAGAATGTCACGATATGATTCCTGACTTAAGATATCCCGGAGCTGCTCGCAAAGTAATTGCTTCTCTGACGGGTGGCCCGCCCTTTTGCATTCCCATGTCACAGAATCCTCCCCGCCCGACACTCTAATGCTACTCCCGCACATTCACTCCGAGTTAGGATTCTGAACTTGGGGTGCCCCGTCCTTGACGCTTTTCAAGGGCGGGGCTTTTGGTGCGGTCGGCCACGTGCAAATTGTGAAATGCAGTTTTCGATGAAGGACCGAAAGTCAAAAGCCCCACCTGTCACGCAACGTGACAGATGGGGCACCCGAAGTTCAAAATCAAAGGCCGGGCCACCCGTCCATTCGAAAAAACCAGCAAAGGCTTGGCCACCCGCCCGGGAAGAGTCGGGCACCCGAAAAATCTGAACTGAAAGCACGGGGAAGTGTTGGCCACCCGCCCGTGGTAGAATCCGGCGCATGGAAGAAACTAACAACGAGCATCCACTTCCAACGGTGAGCAAGAAGAATAAACAGAACAAGCAGAAGCCGAAGCTGTCATCGGAAGGTAGGCGGCCTAGTCATGGTGGCGGCACCGTAGCACCAAAGCACCACCGACCACACAAGCGCAAGCCACGCCGCCGTACTGGCCGGCGGGGCTGAATCCTGGCAATGGAGGCGACTAATGTCAGCACACTTTGTGAAAAGGAGCCTGCTGATTGGATTTCTTGCCATGTCTCTATTTGCCTCTGCGACTGTCGGCAACAAGATTGAAAGCGCCCCCACCCAAGTTTCACCGAAGCCCCGAAGCACGCCAGATGTGATTACTATTGGCGTTGATCTGAGTTTGGGAATGCCGGAGGACGCAACAATAAAGCGAATCGCTGAGGCAGGCTATACTATGAACCATACTCCGCCTCCCCAGGCATCGGAAGGTATTGATTCAGTTTGGATTATCGAGAAAAAAGGGCCTGACGGGAAGAGTGCTTCAACCGGCATAATAACTTTTGGAGCAGGCAAGTTGCATTCTGCGAAAAAGTTTGCTCTTAACGAAGGGGCCGACAGTGAGCTCGAGTTCGGCAGACAGCTATATTTTATGATGCGGGATTTTGAGGCAAAAGGTAATGGTAGCTGCAAGATCGAAACACAGGCGGGGGAAACCGTCGATATGGCGCTGAAAAGTGGCTACTTCCATTGTGGACATAAGACAATTTCCGTAGATCTTCAGCAGCTTCGTGGTGGGGCGGAATCAGTTCAATTGAGTGAGGAACTTCACTAAGCGCGAACTGCGGAACTCGACTACCCTTGTGATATACCCGCGGCAAGGAGGAATTGATGCCTGATAATCCCAAATGCAAGAATCCGGATTGTAAAGACGAGCCCATGGTCAGGAGCAACGTACAGGGCGCGCAAAAGAGCACGCAATGGCAATTTCGTTGTCCGAAATGTGGACAGACACAATTTGTAAGTGATCCGCCCTTCACAACCTTCAAAACACCAAACTGAATTTCGAACTACTTTCGACCTACTCCTGTCCCATTTAATTGCTTCTGTCGTGTTGGCGTTCTGATTCTG
The DNA here is from genome assembly GCA_963832265.1 of uncultured Acidobacteriota bacterium. Classification (GTDB taxonomy): domain Bacteria; phylum Acidobacteriota; class Terriglobia; order Acidiferrales; family UBA7541; genus Palsa-360. The sequence continues at coordinate 316,352 of CAWHTN010000007.1, read as the reverse complement.
CGTAACTTACGTGTTCTCGATTTCGACTTTGGTTCCGCCTCCACTATGACATCTAGAATCCGTCCCGCGGTCTGGATCGGCTGTGAATCAACAGACTGAAGTTGAGAAATGCAACCTTCTGCTAAGAGCGATTGGTGACTCGTGTCATTTCTGAAGGATTCGCGCGACGTTGATCCCTGAATAAGAACGGGCGGCCCAATCCATCGGGCCGCCCAAATATTCTTTGCGATTGTGAACTCCCCGTTAGTCCGACCCACCTTCCGCCAGCGCATCCGCATCCTTGCGCAGGAAGTCGAGCGCGGCGGCTTCTTCCGCGGAGAGCTCGGCCGGAGGCATGATCTCCTCAGGCGGAGGCGGAGGCGGCATTTCGGTGAGCAGCTGGATGTTGCGGTACCGCTCGAGGCCGGTGCCGGCCGGGATCAGGCGGCCCATGATGACGTTTTCCTTGAGGCCGCGCAGGTAATCCACCTTGCCGGCGACGGCGGCTTCGGTGAGGACGCGCGTGGTCTCCTGGAAACTGGCGGCGGAGATGAACGAATCCGTCGAGAGCGACGCCTTGGTGATGCCGAGGAGCAGCGGGCGCCCCGTGGCGGGCCGTGAGCCCTCGGCGATGATGCGGTCGTTTTCCTCGCGGAAGCGGAACTTGTCCACCTGCTCGTCGAGGAGGAAGGCGGTGTCGCCGACGTCTTCCACTTTCACCCAGCGCATCATCTGGCGGACGATCGTCTCGATGTGCTTGTCGTTGATGTTGACGCCCTGGAGGCGGTAGACCTCCTGGATGGCGTTGACCAAATAAGCTTGCGTGTATTTTTCGCCGAGCACGGCCAGCAAGTCGTGCGGGTTGAGCGGGCCGTCGATCAGCGGTTCGCCCGCCTTGACGTGTTCGCCTTCCTGCACGTTGATGTGCACGCCGCGGATGATCGAGTATTCCTTCTGCGTCCGGCCGTCTTCGCTTTCGACGTAAATCTTGCGCAGACCCTTGCTGATTTCGCCGTATTTCACGACGCCGTCGATTTCGCTGATGACGGCAGGGTCGCGCGGCTTGCGGGTCTCGAAGAGTTCGACGACGCGAGGAAGACCTCCGGTGATGTCCTTGGTCTTCGTGGTCTCGCGAGGAATTTTCGCCAGGACGTCTCCGGGTTGCACCTCGTCGCCATCCTGCACCATCAAGTGCGCGCGGGAAGGCATGAGATATTTTTTGCGCGTGCGGCCGGCGGAGTCGCGAACCTGAATCGTCGGCGCGTGTTTTTCATCGCCCGGAGGCAGCGTGACGACGAGCTGCGACAGGCCGGTGACTTCGTCGACTTGTTCCTCGATGGTTATTCCGGGCTGAAGGTCCTTGAACTGGATCGTGCCTCCGGCTTCGGTGAGGATCGAGAACGTGTACGGATCCCATTCGGCAAGAAGTTCGCCGAGCTTGACGGGCTGATTTTCCTCGACGCGGAGGCGCGCGCCGTAGACCACGTGGTAGCGCTCCTTTTCGCGGCCCTTTTCGTCGACGATGGCGATCAAGCCGTTGCGGTTCATGGCGATCAGGTGCTCGCCGCGTCCGCGCACGACGTTCATGTCGATGAAGCGGACGAAGCCGCTGTTGCGGGACTCGAGTTTCGATTGTTCGGTGATGCGCGTCGCCGTTCCGCCGATGTGGAACGTGCGCATGGTGAGCTGCGTGCCCGGCTCGCCGATGGATTGCGCGGCGATGACGCCGACCGCTTCGCCGAGTTCGACGAATCGGCCGGTGGCCAAGTTGCGACCGTAGCAGCGGGCGCAGGCGCCGCGCCGCGATTCGCACGTCAGCACGGAGCGAATGTTGACGCGCTCGATGCCGGCGGCCTGAACGGCGTTGGCCAGTTCCTCGCTGATTTCCTGGTTTACGTCAACGATAATGTTGCCTTCGTAATCCTTGATCTTGTCGAGAGAGACGCGGCCCACGATGCGGTCGCGCAGCGGCTCGACTTCGACGCCCGCCTCGGTGATCGGTTCGACGAAGATGCCGTCGGCGGTGCCGCAATCGATTTCGCTGATGATCACGTCCTGCGCCACATCGACGAGACGCCGCGTGAGGTAGCCGGAATCGGCCGTCTTGAGCGCCGTGTCGGCGAGTCCCTTGCGCGCGCCGTGCGTGGAGATGAAGTACTGCAGCACGGTAAGACCTTCGCGGAAGTTGGACGTGATGGGCGTTTCGATGACTTCGCCCGAGGGCTTGGCCATCAAGCCGCGCATGCCGGAGAGCTGGCGGATTTGCTGCTTCGATCCGCGGGCGCCGGAATCGGCCATGACGTAAATCGGGTTGATGATGCCTTCCTTGTCCTGGTTCTCCATGGCCTTGAACATCTGCTCGGCGACTTTTTCGGTGATGTCGCTCCAGATGGCCACGACTTTGTTATAGCGTTCGCCGTTGGTGATGGCGCCGTCCAGGTATTGCTGCTGCACCTTGACGACTTCCTTCTCCGTGTTTTCGACGAGCGAAAACTTGTCGCCGGGGATAACCATGTCGTCGATGCCGATGGAGATGCCGGACTTGGTGGCGTACTGGAAGCCCAGTTCCTTGAGCTCGTCAAGCATCTGCACGGTGCGCTTCAATCCGAAGCGCAGGTAGCAGTAATAGCAGAGCTGCTGCACGCCCTTTTTCTTGATGAGGCCGTTGATGAACGGCATTTCCTTGGGCAGGTGATCGTTGAAAATCACGCGGCCGACGGTGGTGTTGATGAACTGGCGCTTCAGCGTGACCGATTCGGCGTGCGGCACGTCCTGGTCGTCGTAGGCCGCGGCGAGGTCGATCATTTCGCCTTCGTAGCGGAGACGAATCGGCGTGAGCAGTTCGACTTCGCCGGACTCGAGCGCCAGAACGACTTCCTCGGTGTGGCCGAAGGCGCGGCCTTCGCCCTTGGCGCCGGGCTTGCCCTTAGTCAGATAGTAAATACCGAGAACCATGTCCTGCGTCGGAACGGCGAGCGGCAAGCCGTTGGCGGGCGACAGAATGTTGTTCGCCGAAAGCATCAAGACGGAAGCTTCCACTTGCGCTTCGGGCGAAAGCGGAATGTGCACGGCCATCTGGTCGCCGTCAAAGTCCGCGTTGAACGCGGTGCAGACGAGCGGGTGGATGCGAATGGCCTTGCCTTCGACGAGCACCGGTTCAAAGGCCTGAATGCCGAGGCGGTGCAGCGTGGGAGCGCGGTTTAGAAGCACCGGATGCTCGCGAATTACTTCTTCGAGGATGTCCCAAACCACGGACTCCTGCTGCTCGACCATTTCCTTGGCTTGCTTGATGGTGGTGCAGTGGCCCTGCGCTTCGAGGCGGTGGTAGATGAACGGCTTGAACAGCTCGAGCGCCATTTTCTTCGGCAGGCCGCACTGGTGCAGCTTGAGTTCAGGGCCGACGACGATGACGGAGCGTCCCGAATAATCGACGCGCTTGCCGAGCAGGTTCTGGCGGAAGCGGCCTTGCTTTCCCTTGAGCGTGTCGGAAAGCGATTTGAGCGGGCGGTTGTTGGTGCCGCGCAAAACGCGTCCGCGGCGTCCGTTATCGAACAGCGCGTCCACGGCTTCCTGGAGCATGCGCTTTTCGTTGCGGACGATGACGTCCGGCGCGTGCAGCTCCATCAGCTTTTTCAAGCGGTTGTTGCGATTGATGACGCGGCGATAGAGATCGTTCAAATCGGACGTGGCGAAACGGCCGCCGTCCAGAGGCACGAGCGGGCGCAACTCCGGCGGGAGAACCGGAAGAACGTCGAGAATCATCCATTCGGGACGGTTGCCGCTTTTGCGGAACGATTCGACCACCTTCAGGCGCTTGGCGTACTTGATGCGCTTCTGAAGGCTGGGGTCGACCTTCATCTTCTCGCGCAATTCTTCGGAAAGTTTCTCGATGTCCACGCGCTTCAGAAGTTCCTTGATGGCTTCCGCGCCCATTTGCGCGCGGAATTGCCCGGGAAAATCCTTTTGCAGCTCGCGGTATTTTTCCTCGGGGAGCATCTCGCGTTCCTTGATGCCGGGAACTTCGAGGGGATCGATGACCACGTAGCCCTCGAAATACAGGATGCGCTCGAGATCGCGCATCGAGATGTCGAGCAGGTAGCCGATGCGGGACGGCAGGCCCTTGAAGAACCAGACGTGCGAGCAGGGCGAAGCCAGCTCGATGTGGCCGAGGCGCTCGCGGCGGACTTTGCTGAGCGTGACTTCCACGCCGCACTTGTCGCAGATCACGCCGCGGTGCTTCATGCGCTTGTACTTGCCGCAGAGGCACTCCCAGTCCGTGACGGGACCGAAAATTTTCGCGCAGAACAGGCCGTCGCGCTCGGGTTTGAAGGTACGGTAATTGATGGTCTCGGGCTTGGTGACCTCGCCGTGCGACCAGGACCTGATTTTTTCCGGACTCGCAAGGCTGATCCGGATGGAATCGAAATCCGCGATTAAACTGGCACGATCATAAGGGCTGCTTCGATACAAGGTATGTCCCTCCTGCTCCGATGGATTTCATCGGAGCCATCCCGGCGTGCCGGGAGTAAGAAAAAGCCGTGAAACTTCTGCCTGAGACCGGTTTGTGTAGCGCCCGCCTTCAGGCGGGCATCTGCTCGGCTGCGCACAGTTCCCACCTAAAGGTGGGCGCTACAACACCTCGGCCTAATCGGCCGCGGGTTTTTCCGCGGCTTTTTGGCGCTTCATCAATTCGACGTCCAGGCAGAGCGATTGCAGCTCGCGGACCAGGACGTTGAACGATTCGGGCACGCCCGGCTCGATGCCCGGCTCGCCCTTGACGATGGCCTCGTAAATTTTCGCGCGGCCGTAGACGTCGTCCGACTTCGCGGTCAGCAATTCCTGCAAGATGTGCGCCGCGCCGTACGCTTCGAGCGCCCACACTTCCATTTCGCCGAAACGCTGTCCGCCGAACTGCGCCTTGCCGCCGAGCGGCTGCTGCGTGATGAGCGAGTACGGCCCGATGGACCGCGCGTGGATTTTGTCGTCGACGAGATGCGAGAGCTTGAGCATGTAGATGTAGCCGACGGTGACGGCCTGGCCGAATTCCTCGCCCGTCATGCCGTCCCACAGCGTGATTTTTCCGGCGTTCGGCAAACCCGCCACTTCGAGCAGGTGGCGGATTTCGGCTTCGCGCGCGCCGTCAAACACGGGCGTGGCCATGGGGATGCCTTCGCGGAAGCTGTCGGCGTATTCGAGCAGCGTGTCGTCGTCCAGATCGGTGAGCGTCTTCCAGATGGCCGTGTCGGAAAACACTTCGCGGAACCAGCGGCGCAAGGCGTCGGATTTTTTGTTCTGATCGAGCAGGCGCGCCACGCTGCGGCCCAGTTCTTTTGAGGCCCATCCGAGGTGCGTTTCGAGAATCTGTCCGACGTTCATACGCGACGGAACGCCGAGCGGATTCAGAACGATTTCCACGGGCGTGCCGTCCGGCAGATACGGCATGTCTTCTTCCGGAACGATTCGCGCGATGACGCCCTTGTTACCGTGGCGGCCGGCCATTTTGTCGCCGACCGAAAGTTTGCGCTTCATGGCGATGTAGCACTTCACGAGCTTGATCACGCCCGGAGGAAGCTCGTCGCCCTTGCGGAGCTTTTCCTTGCGCTCCTCGGTAATCTTGCGGAGGACGTCGATCTGGCGCGAGGTCATCTCCTCGATCTCGTCGATTTTCTCGATGAGCAGAGGGTCCTTATCGGCGAGGCGCAACCGCTTGAGGTTGCGCGTGGCGATCTTTTCGATGATGTCGCGCGTGAGCTCGGTGCCCTTGGTGATCAAGCGCTTGTTGGTCTTTTCGTCGTGCAGGTCGGCGGTCAGCGCCTTGCCTTCGAGGAGCACGGAAAGGCGTTTGAGGCGCTCGTCGGTGAGGATGCGGATTTCGTCCGACAAGTTCTTTTCGAGCTTGAAAACCTGCGCGGCTTCGATGGCCTTGTGGCGTTCGTCTTTTTCGGCGCCCTTGCGGCAGAAGATTTTCACGTCGACGACCGTGCCCTCGATGCCCGGCGGGCAGTAGAGGGAAGCGTCGCGCACATCGCCGGCCTTTTCGCCGAAGATCGCGCGCAGCAGTTTTTCTTCCGGCGTCAGCGTGGTTTCGCCCTTGGGAGTGACTTTGCCGACCAGGATGTCTCCCGGCCGCACGGTCGCGCCAATGCGGATCACGCCGCTTTCATCGAGGTTGCGAAGAAACATTTCGCTGATGTTGGGAATATCGCGCGTGATTTCCTCGGGGCCGAGTTTCGTGTCCCGCGCCTCGATTTCGTATTCCTCGATGTGAATGGAAGTGTAGTAGTCGTCCTTGACCAGCTTTTCGCTGACCAGGATGGCGTCCTCGAAGTTGTACCCGCGCCACGGCACGAACGCGACGAGAACGTTGCGGCCGAGCGCCAGTTCGCCGCGATCGGTGCACGGGCCGTCGGCCAGCACCTGCCCCTGGCGGACGCGGTCGCCCACGCGGACGAGCGGCTTCTGGTTGATGCAGGTGTTCTGGTTCGAACGCTTGAATTTGATGAGCTGGTAGATGTCCGCGCCCACTTCGCGAGAAAGAACGCCCGAGTGGTCGGATTCGACCCGCACGATGATGCGTTCGGAGTCGACTTGATCGACAATTCCGTCGCGGCGGCAGATGACCACCGCTCCCGAATCGCGCGCGGTGACGCGTTCCATTCCGGTGCCGACGAGGGGAGCTTCCCCGCGAATCAGCGGCACGGCCTGGCGCTGCATGTTGGAACCCATGAGGGCGCGGTTGGCGTCGTCGTTTTCGAGGAACGGAATGAGGCTCGCCGCGACCGATACAAGCTGTTTCGGCGAGACGTCGATGTAATCGACCTCGTCGCGCGATTTCAGGACGAAGTTTCCGGCCTGGCGGCAGTTGACGAGTTCGGTGGTGATGCGCCCGCGCTCGTCGAGCGGGACGTTAGCCTGCGCGACGACGTAGCGGTCCTCTTCCCACGCCGAAAGATAAAAGCAGTAGGGATCGTTGGTGACCTTGCGGCGCTTCAGTTCCTCGTTCACCGCTTCGACTTTATCGCGCTCGATAATTTCGCCCGCTTTGAATTCGCTTTCGCCGGAGTTGACGATCATCACGTAGTCGATCACGCGCCCGGCCTTTACCTTGCGGTAGGGCGACTCGATGAATCCGAATTCATTGATCCGCGCGTAGCAGGACAGCGAGCTGATCAATCCGATGTTCGGACCTTCCGGCGTTTCGATCGGGCAGATGCGCCCGTAGTGCGTCGGATGGACGTCGCGCACCTCGAATCCGGCGCGCTCGCGCGAGAGACCGCCCGGCCCAAGGGCCGAGAGGCGCCGCTTGTGCGTGATTTCGCTCAAGCGGATTGGTCTGGTCCATGAACTGCGAAAGCTGGGAACTGCCGAAGAATTCGCGGATCGCGGCCATGACCGGCTTGGCGTTCACGAGGTCGTGCGGCATGGCGGTGGACATTTCCTGGTACACCGACATCTTTTCCTTGATGGCGCGCTCCATGCGGACCAGGCCGATGCGGAACTGGTTCTCGAGAAGTTCGCCGACCGCGCGCACGCGGCGGTTGCCGAGGTGATCGATGTCGTCCAGCGTGCCGATGTTCTTGCGCAGCTTCATCAAGTAGCGGATCGCCGCGACGAAATCGGCGGCATCGAGCGTGCGCGTGTTGAGCGGCGTCTCGAGACCAAACTTGATATTGAATTTCAAGCGGCCCACGCGGCTGAAATCGTATTTGCGCGGGTCGAAGAACATGCCGTTGAACAAAGCCGTGGCCGTTTCAAGCGTCGGCGGATCGCCGGGGCGCAGTTTCCTGTAAATTTCGATCAGCGCTTCGCGGGGCGACTTGATCGCGTCCTTGTCCAGCGTGCGGGAAAGGACCACGCCGACGTCGTCGCGATCGGGGAAAAAGATATCGACGCTGGTGATTCCCGCTTCGGCAAGCGAAGTCCAAATCTCGGCGGTCAGCGGCTTGTTGGCTTCGAGCAGGACTTCACCGGTCTGCCGGTTCACGAGATCGGCGACGGAGTAGGCGCCCTCGAGATCCGCGACGGAAACGTGCGCGGCGGGCACCTTGGCCTTGACGAGTTCCTTGTAGAGCGCTTCGGTGATGCGCTTGTGCGCGCCGACCAGCACTTCGTCGCTCTTGGAGTTCTTGATTTCGTGGGACAGCTTGCGCTCGATCAGCCCTTCGGAAAGATTCCAGTGCAGGTCGCCGTCGCGCAGGGTGATGCGCTCGACCTGGTAGAACGTGCGCAGAATTTCCTCGTTCGATTTCATGCCCAGCGCGCGCAGGAAAATCGAGCCGAGGAATTTGCGCTTGCGGTCGATGCGGACGTACAGAATATTCTTGGTGTCGTACTCGAACTCGACCCACGAGCCGCGGTAGGGAATAATTTTCCCGAGGAAATAGCTGCGGTTGTTGGCCGATTCGTAAAACACGCCCGGCGAGCGGTGCAACTGGCTGACGATCACGCGCTCGGTGCCGTTGATGACGAACGTGCCGTTGTCGGTCATCAGCGGAATGTCGCCGAAAAATACTTCCTGTTCCTTGATGTCGCGGATATTTTTCGCGCCGGTGTCCGGGTCCTTGTCGTAAATGGTCAGACGAATGGTGACCTTGAGCGGGGCGGCGTAGGTCATGCCGCGCTCCTGGCACTCGTTCACGTCGTACTTGAGCTGCATGCCGACGGGGTCGCCGCACTTTTCGCAGAATGTGGGCGTGTTCTTGTTGAACGTGCCGCACTTGGTGCACAGCACGTCGCCCGTCTTATACGGATCGGTGACCACCGAGGCGCCGCAATTGCGGCACGTGGCGCGCAGGTGGTGCAGCCCCTTGAGGTTGCCGCACTTGCATTCCCAGTTGCCGATCGAGTAGTCCACGAAATCCAGCTGCGAGAGGCCGCGGAAATCCTGAATCGGAAACACCGAAGTGAACACCGATTGCAGGCCGCCGTCTTCGCGCTCGGACGGAAGCAAATCCATCTGCAGAAATCGCTGATAGGAATTCTTCTGAACCTCGATCAGGTTCGGAATTTGAATCGAGCTCCGGATCTTGGAAAAATCCAGGCGCTCGCGCTCTCGCATATGATGATTCCCGTTTCCATTCGGCATGCTATGACCTCACGAAATGCGCAGGGTTGGGCCGAAACGCCGAAAGGCGGCATGGCAGACACCGCCGCCCCGGGTCCCGGCGGGACCGAGTCAAGGTTGACAAATCACGTTTTGGATCTTGCGTAAGCAAACCCCTCAGGGCGCGGCAAGCACCGCTGTGCGGCACCGCCTCGCGCCGGAATTGCTGGGTTACTCCGATACCGTTACTTCACTTCGACTTTGGCGCCGACATCCTCGAACTTCTTCTTGATCGTGGCCGCCTCGTCCTTGTTCACGCCTTCCTTGATCGGCTTGGGCGCGCCATCGACCAGGTCCTTGGCTTCCTTGAGGCCCAGGCTGGTGACTTCGCGGACCGCCTTGATGACGTTGATCTTGTTCGCGCCCACGTCCGTGAGCACGACCGAGAACTCCGTCTTCTCCTCGACCGGGGCCGCTCCCGCCGCCGCTCCGCCCGCCATCATCACGGGCGCCGCAGCCGCAGCCGAAACGCCGAAGGTCTCTTCCATTTTCTTGACCAGGTCAGCCGCTTCGAGCAGGGTCAGGCCCTTGATTTCTTCCAGAATTGCTTCCACCTTATTTGCCATTGCTGTGTCCTCTCCTCATTAGATGCAGATTAGATTCTTTATTGAGCCGTCTCGACCGGGGCCGGCGCGGAACCCGGTCCGAACTTGTTGGCCTTCACCGCTTCGTTGACCGTGACGGCCAGGTTGCGGTTGACCGCGGCCAGCGCGGAGGCGATGCGCTGCGCCGGCGCGTTGACCAGAAACATGATCTTGCTGATCAATTCTTCCTTCGAGGGCAGCGACGATAGCTGCTGAATTTCCGCGATCGAAAGCACGCGCCCCTCGACGATCCCGGCGCGAAACTGGAAAGCCGGAACGTCTTTCGCGATTTTGGTGAGCGCCTTGGCGAGCGATACCGGATCGGTCGCCGTGTAAGCGATGGAATTGGTTCCCGTCAGATTTTTCAACAGGGGCTCGATCGGCGTGCCGGAAGCGGCGCGTTCGGCGAGCGTGTTTTTCACGACCTGGTAATGCCCGCCGGCCTGTTCGACGGCGCGGCGCAGCTTGTTGTCGTTTTCCACCGTGATGCCTTGAAAGGTGGAAAGGATCACGGTCGAAACCGTGGCCAGTTGATTTTTCAGTTTGTCGAGATCTTCCTGTTTTTCACTGCGCTTTTTCATTTCCAGCTCCGAATTCTGAAACTATTTTGGTCAGGCCACGCCGCGAAATTCCCGCGGCGCTTAGGCCGCGACGGCGGCTTCCACTTCCGCCTCGTCGATCGTTACGCCCGGGCCCATGGTGGACGTCAGCGTGACTTTCTTGACAAATTTTCCCTTGGCCGCCGAAGGCTTGGCCTTCAGGATCGCCCCGATCAGCGCGTGCGCGTTTTCGGCGAGCTTGGCCGCGTCGAAGCTGACCTTGCCGATCGGCGAGTGGATGATTCCCTGCTTGTCCACGCGAAACTCCACTTTTCCGGCCTTGATTTCCTTGACCGCCTGCGCGACTTCAAACGTCACCGTGCCGGTCTTCGGGTTGGGCATCATGCCGCGCGGGCCGAGCACTTTTCCCAAGCGTCCGGCGGAGCGCATCATGTCCGGCGTCGCGATCACCGCGTCGAAATCGGTCCAGCCTTCCTGAATTTTCTGGACCATGTCCTCGCCGCCCACGAAATCCGCGCCGGCATCCTGCGCCTCGCGAACTTTTTCGCCTGTGGCGATCACCAGCACGCGCTTGGATTTTCCCAGGCCGTGCGGCAGGACCACGGTGCCGCGCACCATCTGGTCCGATTGTTTCGGATCGACGCCGAGGTTCGCGACCAGCTCCACGGTTTCGTCAAACTTGACGAAGTGGGCTTTCTTGATCGCTTCGGCGGCTTCCACAAACTTATAAGGACGCGCTTCGATCGTCCCGCGCGCCTTGGTGATGTTTTTTCCAGGTTTCTTAGCCACGGCTTCTCCTACCCTTCCACTTCCAGACCCATGTTGCGCGCCGTGCCCATGACCGTGCGCACAGCCGAGTCCAGACTTGTGGTGTTCAAGTCCGGCAATTTGGTCTTGGCAATCTCCTCGACCTGCTTGCGCGTCACCTTGCCGACCTTGGTTCGATTCGGTTCGGCCGAGCCCTTGACGATCCCGGCCGCGCGCTTGAGCAGCTCGGAAGCCGGAGGCGTCTTGGTGATGAAGGTGAACGAGCGGTCGCTGTAGATCGTGACCAGCGCCGGAATGATCATGCCATCGGGTTCCTTGGCAGTCTTGGCGTTGAACTGCTTGACGAAATCCATGATGTTCACGCCCTGCGGACCGAGCGCGGTGCCCACGGGCGGAGCCGGCGTGGCTTTCCCTGCCGGCAATTGCAATTTTACGGTTGCTTGTACTTTCTTGGCCATCTAAGTTCCCCTGATTCCCCTGCGCGCGGACCGCCTTCGGCGGGCCGCAGCGAAAAAACTAAGCCATCTTTTCGACTTGCACGAAATCCAGTTCGACCGGCGTCGAGCGGCCGAAAATCGTGACGGAAACTTTCAGCGTGTTGCGGTCCGCGTTCACGTCGTCGACCACGCCCGTGAAATTCGCGAACGGCCCTTCGATGATGCGCACCTGCTCGTTGCGCTCGAACACCAGCTTCGGCTTCGGCCGGTCCGCGGAAGTGGTCACGCGGTGCAGAATGCCTTCCACTTCCGTTTCCGAAAGCGGCGTGGGCGTCTCGCCCGATCCGACAAATCCGGTGACTCGCGGCGTGTTGCGGACGACGTGCCAGGTGTAGTCGTCCATGTCCATTTCCACCAGGACGTAGCCGGGATACAGCATGCGCGAGGAAACGACTTTTTTGCCGCCGCGAACTTCCAGCACATCCTCGGTCGGAATCATCATCCGGCCGATCTTGTCCTGCAGCCCGAAGGCCGCCACGCGACTTTCCAGGCTCTCCTTCACCTTCTTCTCAAATCCCGAATAGGTGTGGATGATGTACCACTGCTTTTCCATATCCAACGGATACCTCAGTGCGCAAAAAATTTGATGATGCGCTGGACGATCCAACTGACTCCGCTATCCACGCCGAAGAAAAAGACCCCGAAAAACGCGACCGTGACCATCACCACCCAGGTGGTTACAAACACCTCGCGCCGCGTCGGCCAGGTGACCTGGCGCATTTCGACGCGCACCTCGTGCAGAAAACCGCGCCACCGGCGGGGATGCTCCGCGAGGCGGGCGAAAAAGCCCAGCATTTCTAGTGGTGAGCCGCGCCCCTCTGTATCATCGGTCTTCAATTTTCCCACCTGCGTCGCCATCGCTCGCTTCTCTCTCCGCCCTCAACCCGTTTCTTGCCCCTGCTGTTTCGCATCCGCCATCGGCCGCCAAAGTGGCAGGGGAGGAGGGATTCGAACCCCCACTCTCGGTTTTGGAGACCGATGGTCTACCGTTGAACCTACTCCCCTATCAAATTCTTTTACTTCACTTCCTTGTGGCCCGTGTGCTTGCGGCACGATTTGCAAAATTTCTTCGTCTCCATCCGGTCGGAATGCTTCTTCCGATTCTTGGTGGTCGTGTAATTCCGGTTTTTGCAATCGTTGCACTGCAGCGTAATGATTTCGCGCATAAGATTCCCTCTGACCTACTCGATAATCTCCGTAACCGCTCCGGCGCCGACGGTGTGGCCGCCTTCGCGAATCGCGAAGCGCAAGCCCCTTCTCCAAGGCCACCGGCGTGATCAAGCTGATTTCCGCGCTCACATTGTCCCCGGGCATCACCATCTCCACGCCCGTCGGCAGCTTCACGTCTCCCGTCACGTCCGTCGTCCGGAAATAAAACTGCGGACGGTAGCCCGTGAAGAACGGCGTGTGCCGCCCGCCTTCTTCCTTCGTCAACACGTACGCTTCCGCCTTGAACTTCGTGTGCGGCGTGATCGATGCGGGCTTCGCCAGCACCTGCCCGCGCTCCACTTCTTCCTTTTCCGTCCCGCGCAAGCAGCAGCCCCACGTTGTCTCCCGCCATGCCTTCATCGAGCAGTTTCCGGAACATCTCGATTCCGGTCACCACCCGCTTCATCGTCGGACGGAAGCCCACGATCTCCACTTCCTCGCCCACCTTCACCTTGCCGCGCTCCACGCGCCCCGTTACCACCGTCCCGCGCCCCGAAATCGAGAAAATATCCTCGATCGGCATCGCGAACGGCTTGTCCACATCGCGCACCGGCTGCGGAATGTACTTGTCCACCGCTTCCATCAGCGCATCGATCTGTTTTTCCCACTTCTCTTCCCCGTTCAATGCCCCGAGCGCCGAGCCTCGGATCACCGGAATGTCGTCCCCAGGAAACTGGTACAGCTTCAAGAGTTCGCGTACTTCCAGTTCCACCAGTTCCAGCAGTTCCGGATCTTCCACCGCGTCGCACTTGTTCATGAACACCACGATCGACGGCACGCCCACTTGCCTTGCCAGCAGAATGTGCTCCCGCGTCTGCGGCATCGGCCCGTCCGTCGCCGCCACCACCAGGATCGCTCCGTCCATCTGCGCCGCGCCCGTGATCATGTTCTTCACGTAGTCCGCGTGCCCCGGGCAGTCGATGTGCGCGTAGTGCCGGTTCGCCGTCTCGTACTCCACGTGCGACACCGCGATCGTGATCCCCCGCTCGCGTTCCTCGGGCGCGTTGTCGATCGAATCAAACGCCCGGAACGCCACCTTCGGATTGTGCTTGGAGAGCACCTTGGTGATCGCCGCCGTCAGCGTCGTCTTGCCGTGATCGATGTGCCCGATCGTCCCGATATTCAGGTGCGGCTTGTTTCGCTCGAATTTTTCCTTCGCCATTGCTGTCGAATCCTCATAAGCGCGGGCTCCAAGTATAGCCCGCACCCGACCTAAAGCTATGGAGCGGGGGACCGGATTTGAACCGGCAACCATCGCCTTGGAAGAGCGAGACTCTACCGTTGAGTTACCCCCGCCCTGCCCTCAAATCTTCGCGGGCTCCTCGCCCGCACAACGCAACCTCTGGAGCCTGGGACCGGGATTGAACCGGTGACCTCGTCCTTACCAAGGACGCGCTCTACCATCTGAGCTACCCAGGCGAGTTCTGTTTGCCGCATGCAGCGCAATCTTTGACGCAATCAGTACCGCTCCGTCGGAATTCACAACTCGACCTGGCATCAGGAAAAAAATCGCGATCGCTTCCGGTTCGCGTTTCAGGTCATCTCCAGCGGCTCGCCACGAGCGTTCGTCGCGAGCGGTGCGACCAGATGGTGGACGGGGGAGGATTCGAACCTCCGTAGCCCGCAAGGAGCGGCAGATTTACAGTCTGCTGGTTTTAGCCACTCACCCACCCGTCCGCACGGGGGGATTGAAGTAAAATTGAAGCAAAGAAGGCCTCAGTACATCCGCGAAGTTTGTAAAGACACAAAGACACTTTCACACTAGCTTCGCGATGCAGGAACCTGCCTGCCGCAATCAATTGGGATTCTTCCCCTGACTCGAAAAATTTTGGCAGAGCTGGCGGAGGGATTTGAACCCCCGACCCTCTGATTACAAATCAGATGCTCTACCAACTGAGCTACGCCAGCACGGCGCAAACCGAGAAAATATAACAAAACGGAACTACAATTGCAAGGGCCCCCTGTGGAAGACCTGTGCAAACCTCACCCACTTGCCGCTGGGCTCAATTTTGAGCCCACACCCGCGCCCGATCTTCAGTTCCGTGCTGGAAGGGTTATTCTACACCCTTGAGGCTGGAAGGGGGAATCTTTCTGCGGTGGTCCGCCTATGATGTTCGGGGGGAGGACCGGATCGAATGAGGACGACATGAACACCGGGAGCGATATACTTGAAAAGCGGAAGTGCGGCCCTCACGAAAATCCTTGTTGATTCACTAAGGTTGGTGTGTCTGACTCTTTGGCTGTAGGTAAGCGTTGTTGCCGCATGCGCTGGTCCATATCGCTGCCGATGTCGAACCCGGATGCGTTCACCGTGTCACTTGTTCAAATGGACTTGGATCCACCTCCAACGCTTGTAGGCGATGTCCATGCATCGTTTGTAAGCCGCATCGTTCGAGAAGCTGAAATTCCCTTCGGCGACCTTGTCAGCGTACAGCTTATCAGCTACGACGTCAGCGACGATAAACCTGCATCGCGTAGTTGCGAATGTTGACAGCCAATCCGTAAACTGCGCCTCAAGGCTCAACCGCAACCAAACTCCTGAGCTCGCTGTTCCAACTTTGGATCATTTAGGATCGCCTGACATAGGATCGCCCATAAAGGTTCCTTGAGCGGTGAACGTAGGCATATTTATTCGCTCCCTTATCAACGATATCGCTCACCAAGCGGCCTACGCGAAATTGAATTTTATAGCAGAGAACGATTTTCCGGCCATCCGCATTGAGGCGGTTTGGGCTGAAGACCTGCTCGTAAATCCGGTCGTCTTCGAATACCTCGCGGAACCGCGCCAGTTTGTCGATTTCGCCGTCACTTACAAGAAGAGTCGTGCGAGACGCGGAAGTTCAATTGCCTTATATTCCCTAATGCCTTGGTCTTCCAGATCCTCGTCAGTTAAGTTTTCGAAGGCTCTCTCCTGACGTTGATAGAAGATTCCTAGCTCATCTCGGAATTTGTCCTGAAGTTCAAGTTGAATCATATCGTTGGCGTGTAGGCTCCAAGGCTCTACAGGGTTTTGCCGGTTATTATTGATGGTCACCGTCGTGATGAACTCGGCGCGGCATCTGTGATGATTCGACACATGACGCGGATCGCTTCTAGGGCCTCTCGTTGGTCTTGGAAGTCGTTTGTTGCCTTCGTTGGTCTTGATGAAACCGAGCGAGCGTTGAGACTGTCTGTGCGCCATTGAGCAGGCGCGGCTCTGTAATCTTGTAAGCCTTCTATCCGAGGACTTAGAGCTTCAGCGGACAATGACACTCCGTTATGGTTGAATGCGAATCCCGATGGTCGTCTTTTCCATCTAATACGACTCGCTTGAACGATTGCGCGATTGAACGGTTGACGGCTGCATCTTCCGGCAGTGCCGCACGGATGTTGTGCTCGAAAAACCGTCGCCCATTTCACGATACATATCGTAGATATTCAGGGGGGAACGAAGCCAATTGTCATTGTTTCGCCGTTGGGACCGGGACGCATAACTGTTTCTTCGAGTTCGATTGGGTAAGTGTGGGTTTTTCGGAGGTGGGAGCTTGCAGCGACCTTTTTGTTCGCGCGGATCGGAACTCGATCACCACCGTAACCGGACGCCCGAAGCGCTGGTCGATAAGGTATTTCTTGTTCTCCCAGATCCTCGCGCAGTTTGTCAAGTACCTGGCTCCTCTCCGCTTCGCTGGGATCCCCCATAAACACGAAGTGAAACAAACGCGCTCGATTATGGCCTCGTTTTCAGTTATACACGCTTTGAGTTGTTGCAAGAGTTGGTTTCGCTGTTGGTCTTGGGACTTTGCACCGAATACTCGCTCCATTCCGGCGTCGATTATCCGATTGAAGGACTGCTTGAACTGCGCGTGGGATTCCGAATATTTGAACTGAAAGATGTATAGATTTCGCTTTTCGCGATCGAAGTGAAACCCGTCGATACCATAATCGTTGCCGCCAAATGCCACTTGGGAGATAGCTTCCTCGCGGTTGATTTCGAACTCTCGCTCGATGTATACCAAGGAAATAGTCGTTTCTGACGCCGCCACACGTCTTTCTAAGATCCGAGAACGCTTGATCAATCACCTGGTCAGTAATAGACATGCTTGGTACCCCTCCCTCGCGTAACTTGCATTCGCGGGCTCGCTATGCCGATTGTTCCACAGGCCCCTTCTCATCTTCTCTGTTAGGAGGAGATGGCTGGGCTCTTTGTCGACGTCACATGAACGGATGATACCACTCCCTTAATTCAACTTGGAGTTATGATACGGAACTCGTCCGTGGGTCGTCCTGTCCCACTCTAAAGGACAAGGGTGGGTCAAGAGCTCGGAGCTCCCCCAGTCCAAGAACTTGAAACGCCGGCGTGGACGGGGTTGCCCGTCAGGGAATGAAATCGTTGTTCGATGACCGTAGCGCATTCAAACCGACAGTGAGAGAATGATTTCTGGAGCAAGCGCGAATGCAGCGGTCCCGGAAAACTCTTCTTATCTCTACCAGTGTTACGGTTGCCGCAATCGCCGCGGCGTTGTTTTTCCTATGGAAGCTTCCGGCGCAGCGACACGGCGCATGCTTCGCCCGCTCCGGAATTACTTTCCGCGTTGCCTGCGGGAGCGCCCACACTGGTCTATCTGGATCTCGGCGCCATGCGCGCTTCGTCTTTTTATCAGCATCGGCCAGACAAGGGGCCCATCGCCATCCCCAATCAGGACTACGCGGATTTTGTGCGCTCCACGGGATTTGATTTTGAAAAGGATTTGGACCGCGTGGTGGTTGCGGCGTGGCCCGCGCCGTCCAGCAAAGAGCCGACGAAGAACGTCGTGATCGCCGAGGGCCGTTTTGACCGGGCGAAAATTCGCGACTACGCCGCGCGCAAGGGAAAGCTAGATCACCAGCAAGGGCGCGAAGTGTTTCTTTTCCCCACGAAAGATCAAATGGGAACGAGTTCCATCACTTTCCTGGACGATCATCGCATCGCCCTCGTCGCAGGGACGAGCATTGCTCCTCTCTTCGCGGCGAATTCCAATGATCCTGCCGTTGACCCTGCCCGCGAGCGCGCCGCGCGCCTGGACGGCGCCGCCATGTTCATGATCACGCGCGTGCCGCCGATTCCGGACAACGCCGGCGCCGGCGGAATGCAGGGAGCCGCGTCCGCACAATTGATGAGCCTGGCGCGATCGGTGCAGTGGGTTACGCTGGCCGTGAGACCCGAGGGCGACAACCTGCGCATTTCGCTCGAGGGGGAATGCGACAACAGCACGGACGCGCTACAACTCAAGTCCGCGCTGGAGCTCATGCGGATGTTCGCGCGCGCGGGCCTGGAAAATTCCAAACCGAATCAGTCGATGGACAAAGCAACCCTCGCGATGCTTCAGACTGTATTGACCAGCGCGGAAGTCACGCAGGCGGCGGAGCGGGTTCGCATTTTGGTTGAGCTGACTCCGGATATTTTCAAGCTCGGCGAAACACACAAACCGCAATAATTTAGAAGCCGCCGCAGCATGAAGTGGAACAGGCTTCAGCCTGTGGGGGTTCAACCTTGCACGGACCAAACCCCACAGGCTGAAGCCTGTGCCACTTAAACCAGCTCATCCAAAATATTAGGGAAATTTCGCAAGCAAATTTCTGAGGCAGGAAAATCAATCCGCGGTGGAGGAGTTGTTCGCCGCGACGGAGGCTTGGCGCAGGTAGCGCATCGGGTTGACCGGCGCGCCATTGATGCGAACTTCGTAGTGGACGTGAGGACCGGTGGAACGCCCGCTGACGCCCACATTGCCGACCGTGTCGCCGCGCCTCAGTTGCTGCCCGGCGAGAACATTGAAGCTCGAAAGATGGCCGTAATAGGTCGTCACTCCAAATCCATGATCGACGACAACCAGCCGGCCGTAGCCCGCGCGTTCGTCGGCCTCGATGACAACGCCGTCGGCGGAAACTCGCACCGAGTCGCCGTACTGGGAGGAGATATCCACGCCCGTGTGGAAGGCGCCTTCACCGCTGAACGGGTCCATGCGCTCGCCGAAGGTGCCCGTCAGGTGGCCAATCACCGGCCACAGGGTCGGCGTGGAAGTCAGGTCCGCCAGGCCCGCCGAAGAGAGCAACGTGAGGTTGCCCGCGGGAAGAGCCGCCTGTCCCGCGTTTCTCTCCAGGAAATTGAATTGCGCCACGGATTGATCGAATTGATCGAGCCCGCTGTTCGACGCCTGCAAAGTTTCGTCCACGCCGAAAGGGCTCTGGCGAAAGCGCATGAAACCGTAGGTCATGGCAACTTCGGTGGCCAGCGATTGCAGGGAATTCATGCGGTCGTTGGTGTCTTTGACGCTGGATTGGAGCTTCTCGTAATTGTGCTTGAGGGTATCCTGCTGCCGGCGGAGAGTGTTGTAATTGCCCACTTTCCAGAGCATCCGGGTGTAGGAACCGGCCGCCGCAAGCACGGTCACTCCGCCCACCACGGCCAGAATAGCAACCAAATGCAGCACATAGCCGGGAAGGGTAATCTTGCGGAAGCTTCCCTTCCGGCTGGAGGCCACAAAAAATGTATAGGCTTCAGGCTTCATAGTCTGAAATCTCTAAAACAAAACATGCTTTACTTTCGAGGGAGCTGGAGCCGATCATCCCCTGAGCGGCTCATGCAATCTACTCAGCCGTGTGAACCGGAAGCAATGGTACGAAACCAAACCCGCGCCAAGTCTAGTTTCAGACCCAGGCAGAGTCAACCCTTAATTTCCCGGTTCGGGACGTTCGAAACCCTTACGCGATCGGCAACCATACCCTAAGATGTCATCTATGGAACCACGCAGAAGGGGTTTTCGACAACTGTACTGACGGTCAAACGATGGTCAGCGAAAACCAACTGATCGAACGGGTCAGGCGGCGGCTCCCTTCCAAGGGGGATGGCCTGCGTGAAGGCATCGGCGATGACGCCGCAGTGCTGCGCCCCAAGGGCGGTGCAGAATGGGTCGTCACGACGGATGCGTTTCTCGAAAACGTGCACTTTCTCCGGAAAATACACCCGGCGAAGGCCGTCGGCTATAAGGCGCTCGCTCGGGCGACGAGCGACATCGCCGCCATGGGAGCGCGAGCGCGATACTTCTTCTTGACCCTGGGGCTTCCGGACGCCTGCGCGGGGACATGGCTCGACGATTTCCTCGACGGGTTGGCGCGCGCGGCCCGCCGGTTCGGCTTGATCCTGGCGGGAGGCGATACGACGAAATACCCGGCAGTCGTGGCCAGCCTCACCGTTGTGGGTGAGATCGATCATGGCAGGGCAATTTTGCGATCTGGCGCAAGGCCGGGAGACTTGCTGTTCGTCAGTGGAAGGCTGGGAGAGGCTGAGCTAGGTTTGCGGCTGATCCAACGGAAATTGCACAAACAGAAGCGTTGGGCCAAGCTCTTGAAGAAACATTTCTACCCGGAACCGCGGCTGGCGTTGGGAGAGTGGCTTGCCGCCCACCGATGCGCCACGTCGATGATCGATACCTCGGACGGACTCTCGACCGACCTGGGGCACATTTGCAAGGCAAGCGGAGTGGGCGCCATAGTGTGGGCACCGAAAATCCCGGTCGTGAAGATTCCGCCAGAATTGCACCGCCTTGGGCTCGACCCGCTTGAGCTGGCCCTCAATGGCGGAGAGGATTACGAACTTCTATTCACCGTGCCGAAGAAGTTCGCCGGCCGTCTACCCAATAAAGTCGGAGGCGTGCCTATCACGGTGATGGGTGAGATAACCAAACAGAAAGAATTGGTGCGGATGGAGAGGGACGGCCGTCGGGACCTTCTCAAGCCCGGCGGATGGGACCCCTTCCGATGACGTCCTGTGGTGTCGGGGACTTGCCGCCATCCGCAGGGTCGTCCGTGGGCGAGCGAAGCCATGCAATTTAAGGTGAGGCGGGCAATACTTGGAGACGAGATGGCGCTCAGAACTGTGCGTCTTCAGGCGCTCGCCGATTCTCCGCGCGCCTTCAGTTCCACTTATGAGCGGGAGGCGGCCCGGACATTGGAGGATTGGCGCCGCTGGTTGGCTCCCAGCGCGACTTTCATCCTCGAAGCTGACGGCGAGCCTTGCGGTCTAGCGGCCGGAGTGCCCGACCAAAACGCCGCTTCGGTCATTGAGTTGACGGCCATGTGGGTGCGCCCGGAGGCTAGGGGAAAGGGCGCGGCGGACGCACTAGTCTCTTCCGTGAAATCTTGGGCAGCGGAGATGGGCGCGTCGGGCGTTCGATTGATCGTGAACGAAGACAACACCTCGGCCCGGCGATGCTACGAACGGTGCGGTTTTCGCCCGACAGGCCGGCGGAGTGTGCTTGAGCGAACCGGGGATATTGAAATCGAGATGATCTGCAACCTGCATCCCGCCTAGTTTGGTCCTAAGGCAGCGGAGGGGCGCTTGCCGAATAGCCATGCGGGTAGAAATGAATCGCCACGATGTGCTGGGTAAAACGTGAGCCGAGCCAAACCGTGTTGTTGGCCTCGATCTCCACTTTGGGCACGCCGGCCACCGGCCACACCTGCGGCAGCGGGAAGTACGTAAACTTCTTTGTGTTCGGCTCGAAATAGACGAGCGAATTATTGAAATCGTCGCTGGCCCAAATGTTGTCGAGCTTGTCGGGCCACGTTTCATACGGGCGCGAGCGGATGGGGAGTTTGAATTCAGTGATCTTGCCGGTATCGGGATCAATGCGGCCAAGCTGGCCGCCAGACCACTCGGAAAACCAGACGATTCCTTTGGAGTCCACGCCGATGCGCCGCGCGCTGCCGCCCGGCGTTGGGTCCGGGTACTCCGTGTAGCTTTCCGCGACCGGATCGAATTTCACGACCATGCTTTTTGCGTAGGCCGCGGACCAAATATTTCCTTTGGGATCGACAGCCATTCCGTAGAGACCGAGGTCCGGCGTGGGCGTCGGGAATTGCGAGATTAGCCGCGTCTGCGCGTCGAGCTTGCCGATGCCTTCGCCGTGCACATCGTCATACCAGATGTTGTCCTTCTGATCGGTGACCACTTGCAGCAGTGAACCAACGGTCGGCAGCGGATGCCGCGTCATTTTGCCGGTGGCAGGATCGAGTTCGCCCACCATGCCGCCGAAAATTTCCGCCCAGTAGACATGCCCTTTGCTGTCCAGCGTGATTCCGTGCGCGAAGACAAATCCGGGCGCATCCGCGGGCAAAGGGAAAAATTTCCAGCGCTCGCCGGGATCGGTGTTTCGCGGATCGAGATGGACCATGGCGTTGGTGGGAGGGTCGGCGTACCAGATCGTGCCGTCCTTGGCGATAAAGGGATCGTGCAAGTACGGCTTCGGATCGGGATTCTTTATACGGTCGGCCACGAGGTGCGCTTCGCGCGCCTCCGAACTAATCGTCACACCGGAGCTGTCTGCTTGTTTTTCCGATTTTTTGATCGAGGGCGCGGGAGGCAAATTCGTCAGATCGTATTCCACATAAATCGCTTTCGAGAGGGCGTCTTCATCCACCGGATAGGGATCGTGCTTCAGCCGCTGATTGGGAGAGTTCGGGCCGAAGTTGGCGGCGAGATATTGGACCATGGCGTCCTGTTCCGCTTTGGTGATAACAGTGTGCGACATGGGAGGCACGACGCCTCCCAAATTGAACGGGCCATGCATCATTTTTCGCAGGCCCATGCGAAAGCCCGCTTCGGTGAGGTGCATCGTGTTGTAGGAATCCGGTCCGTGGCACCCGATGCAATTTTTCTTGAGCAAGTCGAGTCCCGGCCCGGGCGGATACATTTCGTCGAAGGTCTTGTAGACAACGTCGCTGGGTTTTTCGGCCTGTTTCGTGAGCGCGATGTTCACTGTCCTTGTTTCACCGGCGGCAAGATCCGTTTTCTGAACTGGCGAGTCGTACCCATCCTGCAGGACGCTGATCTCGTAGGGGCCGGGCAAGGCTTGCGGGACGGTATATTTGCCGTCCTTGGTGAACACCACGTACCAGATCATGCTGCGCAGATTGTGCGCCGTCACGCGGAAGCCGCGCACCTGGCCTTGATCCGCGGTTACGGTACCGGCGATCGCGCCACGGGCGGGCGCCTGCGCCGGAAGCGCCGCTGAACCGAACAACAACGCCGCGCAGAGAAAAACGCCGGAGACAAGGTTTCTTTCGCAATGATTCCGAGTTAGCGTCGTCATGTTTTCTTCATCCCTTCATTGCACTTGGTTGCGTATCCTACTGCGCGATTCGCGCGGAGTCTACGGGGTTAGTAGCACAGACTTCAGTCTGTGGGGTTCCACTAGTGCTTGGTAACTCTCCAAGAGTATCGATAGAAAAACCGGCGCTCCGCAGTTTCAGCTTTGGAAGGCCAAATGGAAACCCACAGACTGAAGTCTGTGCTACGGGCGCGCTAGCTGCGAGGGCTGGGCGCCGCGGGAGGGTTCTTCGCCGGAGGGATTGCTTTTGCGGGAGCCTCGCCCGGCGGCAAGTTCTCGGGCACGGATGGACTGTTTCCCGGATTCGCTTCCAGCGTGGTCGGGCCTTCGCCGGCTTCTGTGGGAGCGGTGTCCGGCGTATCCACTTTTACATTTTTCGTCAGCGCGACTTTTTCAAGAGGCACAACGTTTTGGAATGCCAGAACAGGCTTGCCGTCCAGCGCGCCCTGCATGAATTCGAGCCAGATCGGCAGCGCGGCGACCGCGCCGGTTTCGGGCTTGCCCAGCGACACGGATTTATCGTCGTAGCCGACCCAGACGCCGGCGGTTATTTCCGGAGTGAAGCCGATGAACCAGGCGTCGGTGAAATCGTTGGTCGTGCCGGTCTTGCCGCCGGCGGGCCGGCCCAGGGCGCGCGCGGGAGTGCCGGTGCCGCGCTGGACGACATCCTGGAGCATCGCCGTCATGGTGCGCGCGACGTCGGGTTCCACCACGTCGTGAACGAGGGGATGCGCTTGTTCGAGCAGCGCTCCGTCGTAGGTGGTCACGCGGCGAATCATGTGCGGATCGATGCGGATGCCGTCGTCGGGAAACACGGTGAACGCCGAGGTGTGTTCGAGCAAATTCAAATCCGCCGCGCCCAGCGTGATGGGCAGATAGGGCGGCAACGGGCTGGTGATGCCGAAGCGGCGGGCCATGTCGATCACGGCGTTCATGCCGACTTTTTCGGCGAGCTTTACGGCGGGAACGTTGCGCGAGCCGTCGAGCGCGCGGCGCAGTGTAATCACGCCCTCGAATTTCTCGTCGTAGTTGTGCGGCGAGTACGGCTGGCCGCCGCTCATCGTTGTGAAAGGAGCGTCGAGAATCGTGTCGAAGGGAGTAAAGCCCTGCTCCAGGGCGGCCGAATAAACGTAGACTTTGAAGGAGGACCCAACCTGCCGCTGCGCCTGCGTCGCCCGGTTGAATTTCGATTCATCGAAGCTGTAGCCGCCGACCATGGCCTTGATTTCACCGGTGGGATTGTCGATCGCCACCATGGCCGCTTGCGGGCCGACATTCTGCTCGAGTTGAACGTGCGCGACGTTTCCGTTGATCTCCTTGATGCCCACTTCCACTAGATCGCCGGGCTTTAATATTTCAGCGGGAGATTTGTGGCCGGTCCAGGCAAAATCCGGCGGCGCGAGCAAGGCGTGAAGCGAGCCGATTTTGATGGTCGCCGTTTTTGGGTCCACGGCGGTCACGAGGCCTTGCACGTAATCGCCTTTGTTGATGGGCCAGCGCCAGTCATCGTCGTCGTAGGAGTCCAGCGTGTCGGTCTTGTCCACGAGAATGTTGTCCAGCTTGCCGCGCCAGCCGTGCCGGCGATCGTAGGCGTGGAGGCCGTCGCGAATGGCGCGGTCGGCGGCCTGCTGCATGGTGACGTTGAGCGTGGTGTACACGCGCAGTCCGCGCTGGTGCACCATTTCCGTGCCATACGTGCTTTCAAGATATTTCCGGATCTCCTCGACAAAATACGGCGCCAGCGTGTTTCGCGGCGCTTGCAGATGCAGCCCCATCGGCTGCGCGATGGCTTGCTTCGACTGCGCCTCCGTGATTTTGCCTGAGCGCGCCATGAGCTCGAGCACCAGATTGCGCCGCGCGAGCGCGCGTGGCGCATGAAGGATGGGCGAATAACTTGGACCGCGGATCAATCCCGCCAGCAATGCCGCTTCCTGCACGTTCAGCTTGCCCACGGGCTTGCCGAAATAATATTCCGCAGCCG
Source organism: uncultured Acidobacteriota bacterium (assembly GCA_963832265.1). Classification (GTDB taxonomy): domain Bacteria; phylum Acidobacteriota; class Terriglobia; order Acidiferrales; family UBA7541; genus Palsa-360. Next base: position 291,547 of record CAWHTN010000007.1, on the reverse strand, counting down.
CTTCAAATCCGTAGTTCCCGTGGGAGAGATAAATCTGATTGCAGTACATCGTGAAAATCTGCTCTTTCGAGTAGTGCCGCTCGATCTGAAGAGCCAGGAGCGCTTCTTGAATTTTCCGGCCCATCCTGCGATCGGTGCGGTCCAGAAAAAGCGTCCCGGCAAGCTGCATGGTGATGGTGCTGGCGCCTTCCACGACGCGATGCGCGGCAATATCCTTCCAGGCCGCGCCGGCCACGCGCGTGAAATCCACGCCCCAGTGCTCCTCGAAGTGCTGATCCTCGGTGGTCAGAATGGCATCCTTCAGGACCTGCGGGAATTGTTCGTAGGTGAGAAGCACGCGGCGCTGCAAGGCGAAGTTGCCGACGATCTGGCCGTCGTCCGCATAGAGTTCGGTGACGACGTCGGGCTGAAAATCTTCGAGGGCGTGAATCTGGGGCAGATCGCTGGAATAAACGAAAAGCAGGCCTGCGGCGGCGCCGACGGCGATCGAGCCCAGCAGCAGCAGTATGAAGGCGACACGCCCGACAACCTTGCGGCCGCGCAAACGGAGTGTGATCGGCGGCAGCTCTACCATGGGAGCATCATTCTAACGCAAACAAGGGATGAGGACGCGCGGTTCAGGAAGATACTGTGTCCCGTCGTTTCTTAAGGAGAAATGCGCCGGTAGTGACGGCCAAGGCCAGAACAAGAAGGCTGCTGTCGCGAAGTAAAGTCCAAATCGTCAGCGGCTCGTCGTTGCCGAAGCAGCCGCACTTGATCTGAATGTGCAGAATCAGAGCGCGGGTCATGGCGCCGATGAAGACGAGCAGCAAGGCGCTCGTAATCGAGGCGACCCAGCGAAGACCCAGGCCCGAAATCAGCAGCGCTCCCAAAGCCGCCTCCAGGAGCGGAAGGACTCGCGCCATGATTTCGACTGCCCAGAGTGGGAGCATGTTGTAGGAATCGATGGCCATGGCGAAGAAGAAATGGTAATCGCCAAAGTGCCAGCCGCCGTTGAAATGAAGTTTGGTGTAAGCCGCAATGAGGAAAACCAGGCCCAGCGCGACGCGTCCGATCACAAGCAGCGCTTTAGGCCACGCAGCCGCTTGCGGTGAAACCTCCGACGAGATCGCTGTGGTTGCCATGACTATTGGCGCAGCAGGTAGTCGAAATAGCTTTTCAGCAGTTTGTAATCCACGCCGCCGCCCGGAAGAGCTTCGGTCTTGCCGTGCGCCGTGACGTACACCGTCGGCGTCTGGTTCACGTTGCGCTGCATCCCCAGCGCGCGGTCGCGCTCGATGGAGGCGTTGATCTCATTCATGTGCTGCGTTTCAAAGGTTTGAAATTTCTTGAATTGCGCCGCAGGGAAATTGGAGGCGATGACCTCGTCGATATTTCCCTTGGTGGACCATTCATCCTGGTGATCGTAGAGGGCCCGCTCGACGGCTTCAAACTGCCCGAATTCCGCGGCGGCGTTGGCCAGCCGGGCGGCCTGGCGCGCGTACGGGTGCATGTCCAGCGGAAAATCGCGGTGAATGAGATACACCTTGCCGGGGATTACATAGTCGTCGATCACCTGCTTGGTCGTGCCTTCAAAGAAGCCGCGGCAGGCCGGGCACTGGAAATCGCCAAAAACTTCCATGGTGATGGGTGCGTTGGGATTTCCAATGGCTTTTTGAAACGTCGGGTTGGAAGCCGCTACGGCAACTTTGGCGCCCGAAGAAATGGGCGGTTTCGTCTGCTGTTTGGCGAGAGCCGCCGTCGCCAATACGCATACCGCAAACAGGATTAGAAATCGGATTGGGCGGACGTAGAGCATTTTCACGCGACCATCTCCTTGAAATTTTGTGTGCACCGCATTCTAACCCCAAATCAGGTCTTTCTGCACTCATAGACGTATGGAGAAAACGCGGGGTTATCCGCGCGGCGCTGATTTCTGAGTCTTACCGGGCCGTTCATTGGTCCTCCATTAGGCCGTAGGGGCACGGCATGCCGTGCCCCTACGGCCGCCCACCAAATGCGCATCTCCCACCGCAGGGGCTAAAGAATGAGGCATTGGATCAAAAGTTGCCCATAACATACTGTAAATACAAAGGATATAAGGCAGTCAAAATACTTGACAACAACACACTCAATATGTAAACTACGTGCGTCCAATGCACTCATGCCGCATCTGATAGGGCGAGACAGGGAGGAACGGAGTTAGCTATGAGCAAAATTATTGGAATTGACCTGGGGACGACCAATTCGGTTGTTTCCGTGATGCAGGGTGGAGAGCCGGTGGTGATCCCGAACCAGGAAGGCGGGCGAACAACCCCTTCGGTCGTGGCCATCACCAAGACGGGCGAGCGGCTGGTCGGCCAGGTGGCCAAGCGCCAGGCGGTGACCAATCCGGAAAACACGGTCTATTCGATCAAGCGGTTCATGGGCCACCGGTTCGATGAAGTGGCGGAGGAGACCAAGCGCGTGCCCTACAAAGTTACCAAAGGGCCGCATGACGATGCGCGCGTCGAAATTTTCGGCAAGGCTTATACCCCGCCGGAACTGTCCGCGATGATCTTGCAGAAGCTGAAGACTGCCGCCGAAGATTTTCTTGGCGAGAAGGTGACCAAAGCGGTCATCACGGTCCCGGCATATTTCAACGACAGCCAGCGGCAGGCGACCAAGCAGGCGGGCGAAGTGGCGGGCATGGAAGTGCTTCGCATCATCAACGAACCGACCGCCGCGGCGTTGGCCTACGGCCTCGACAAAAAGAAGGACGAAACTATCGCCGTCTACGATCTTGGCGGCGGCACGTTCGACATTTCCATCCTGGAAGTGGGCGAAGGCGTGGTCGAAGTAAAGGCGACTGCGGGCGATACGCATCTGGGCGGCGATGACGTGGACAATCGCGTGGTCGATTGGCTGATCGCGGAATTCAAGAAGGATCAGGGCATCGATGTCAGCAAGGATCGCATGGCCGTGCAGCGGCTGAAGGAAGCCGCCGAAAAAGCCAAGATCGAATTGTCGCAGATGCAGGAGACGGACATCAATCTGCCCTTCTTGACGGCCGATGCTTCGGGCCCGAAGCACCTGCAATTGAAACTGACGCGCGCGAAGCTCGAGCAGTTGATGGAAGACATTTTGCAGCGAACGATTGGGCCAACGAAGCAGGCGCTTTCCGATGCTGGCATCACGCCGGACAAAATCGACGAAGTGGTGCTGGTGGGCGGCTCGACGCGCATCCCGCGCGTGCTGCAAATCGTCAAGGATCTGTTTGGCGGCAAGGAGCCGCACAAGGGCGTCAACCCGGACGAAGTTGTCGCGGTGGGCGCGGCGATTCAGGGCGGCGTGCTCGGCGGCGAGGTGAAGGACATCCTGCTGCTGGACGTGACTCCGCTGTCGCTGGGCGTGGAAACCCTGGGCGGCGTGATGACCGTGCTGATCCCGCGGAACACCACGATTCCGACGCGCAAGTCGGAAGTGTTTTCGACCGCGGCGGACAACCAGCCTTCGGTGGAAATTCACGTGCTGCAGGGCGAGCGCAAGATGGCGCCCGACAATCGCACGCTCGGCAAATTCCATCTGATGGGAATTCCGCCGGCGCCGCGGGGATTGCCGCAAGTCGAGGTCACCTTCGACATCGACGCCAACGGCATTCTCAATGTTTCCGCGAAAGATCGCGCCACGAACAAGGAGCAGAAGATCACGATTACCGCCTCGACCGGCCTCAGCAAGGAAGAGGCCGAGAAGATGCGGTCCGACGCCGAAGCGCACGCCGAGGACGACAAGAAGAAGCTCGCGGAAATCGAGGCGCGAAATATCCTCGACAACCGCGTGTATCAGGTCGAGAAGCTGATCGCCGACAATCGCGACAAGCTTTCCGAATCCGACACGAAGCCGGTGGAAGAAGCTGTTGCAGCGGCGAAGTCCGCGCTGGCCGGCGGCATCCTCGACCAGATTCAGTCGGCGACGGTGCAGCTCGAGAGCGCCTCGCACAAGCTCGCCGAGGTGCTTTACAAAACCGCGCAGGCGTCTGGAGCGCAGGCAGGCGCTGGAGGTCCCGGGGATGGAGCCTCGGGCGCTCCGAAGAGCGGAACGGGCTCGGCGCCGGAAGGCGAAGTGATCGACGCCGAGTACGTGGACGTCGACGAAACGAAGAAGCCGAATTAAGCGGAGTGGATCTTGTAGCGCCAACCTTTAGGTCGGCATTCGTGTACGAGGATGCCCGCCTGAAGGCGGGCTCTACACAAACCGAGAACGAATACCTGAGCCGATTTACAGGAGCCAGCGTTGACGACGTACGAGGGCATCAAGCGGACGGGGCCGCCGCACGCCATTCAAAAGCTGCGGGAAGATTTGTTTATGATTCAAATCGTGCTTTCGGAAACGCCGACGGCCGACTGGAAGCGATTGTTTTACGAAACACAGCAAGCCCCGCCGCCCGACTTTCCTCCACGCGCCGTGGACATCAGCGGAGCGTTCATTCGATTCCGATCGGAAGTCCCCAGCGTGGAAGCCCGGACGGCGTGGATCGACCGATGGATCGACCGCGCCAATCAAAAAGAAGCGGCGATGGGCGGAAAGCTCGACGAAGAACGCCGGCGCCGGCGCGACGAACACCAGCGCGAGCAACAGGAACTCGCGGCCATCAACGCGAACTGGGAAAAGTTGTGAAGTGAGCTTCAGGGGCTAAAGCCCCACACCCGCAGCCTTTAAGTCGCGGCTAAAGCCGCGACCCACAATGCTTTCTGTGGCATGCAACAGCGGCGATTTTTGGATGAGATGTTGGGTTTGGGTTCACGGGTCACCGGTCACGAATCACGAGTCACTGATTTTCATATGGCTACGACCACAAAACAAGATTACTACGAACTGCTGGGCGTCTCCCGCAAGGCTGCGCAAAAGGAAATCCGGCAGGCCTACCGCAAACTTGCGCGAAAATATCATCCGGACCTGAATCCCGGCGACAAATCCTCGGAAGAAAAATTCAAGCAGGTGCAGGAAGCCTACGACGTTCTCTCCGACACCAAGAAACGGCAGATGTACGATCAGTTCGGCTTTGAAACTCCGGGCGCCGGAGGAATGCCCAGCACGGGAAATGCAGGGGACGTGCATTTTGATTTTGGCGGATTCGATTTCGGCGGCGGTCAGGGCGCAGGCGGCGCGAGCCCGAGCTTTCGCGATCTGTTCAGCCAATTCTTTCGCGGTGGCGGCGCGACGGCCGAAGCGCCTTCGGAAGCGGAGCGGGGCTCGAGTCTCGAATACCAGATTGAAATCAGCTTTTGGGAAGCCGTTCGCGGCACCATAAAAAAACTCACGATCTCGCGCCTCGACACTTGCACCGAATGCCGCGGCACCGGCACGGTCGGCCAGCCGCAAACCTGCACGGCATGCGGCGGCTCGGGGCAAGTTACGCAGACGAGCGGGAAGATGCGCTTCAACCTGACGTGCACGCGCTGCGGCGGCACGGGACGCATCCGGAACATCTGCCGCGTCTGCGGCGGCGACGGGCGCGTGCGGCGCGCGGACACGATTGAAATTCGGATTCCCGCGGGCGTGCAAACCGGCTCGCGCGTGCGCGTGCCTGGGCGCGGCAATGCGGGAACCGCAGGCGAGCCGCCGGGGGACCTCTACATCATCACCGACGTTCAGCCGCACCCGTTTTTCGACCGCCGCGGCGACGACGTCTACACCACTGTTCCCATCACCGTCACTGAGGCCACGCTGGGCGCAAAAATCGAAGTGCCCACGATCGACGGGCGCTCGCTCCTCCGCGTTCCACCGGGAACGAACAGCGGCCAGAAGCTGCGCCTGCGCGAAAAGGGCGTGCCGTCCGTCCGGACCCCCGGGCACCGCGGGGACCAATACGTCGAGCTGCAAGTGATGGTGCCAAAGCCCGTGGACGAACGCGTGCGGGAGCTCTTGAAGGAACTGGAGAAGATCGCGCCGGAAGATCCGCGCAAGGATCTTTTTGAACGGGCCAAGGCGTAACAGGTCGCGGATAAAGTGGTTTCTTTTGTCATTCCGAGCGAAGCGAGGAATCTCTCATTCTTTTCTCGGGCCCGGACCAATGAGAAATTCCTCGGTCGCCGCGGCGACCTCGGAATGACAAAAATGTGGGGCACTTCCTCCCCATCCTGGTTACCGTAAGGAGCGCAGCCATGACGCGCGTAAATCCAAAACGAAAAAAGGCTCGCGCCGGATACATGATTTCGGCGGTCGCGGAATTGTACAAACTGCATCCGCAAACGCTGCGCCTCTATGAGCGCGTGGGACTGCTCAAGCCGTCGCGGTCCGAGGGCAACACGCGGCTGTACACGGATTCCGACCTGGAACGCCTGGAAGTGATCCTCACATTGACGCGCGAAATGGGCGTGAACCTCGCGGGAATCGAAATCATTTTGAACATGCGCGAAAAAATGGCCGAAATGCAGCACCAGATGGAAGCGTTCACCTCGTTCGTGCAGCAGGAACTCGCGCGCGGTCTCCGCTCGGTGACCGCGCGTCCGCAGGACGACGCGCTGGTGCGCGTCCCTCCGCCGAAGGTCATCCGCGTGCACAAGTAACCGTGATTCGTGGCACGTGATCCGTGACCCGTGAAAGTTATTCCCTTAGTGTGAATTTCTGCTGCAAACGTTTGGTCTAGTCGGTATTGCCACGGGTCACGGGTCACGGGTCACGGGTCACGGGTCACGATTTCCATTCCCGTTTTTCGTGGTTCCAAATCTTTTCCACACGCGCGGCGCTTTCCACAGGGCGGGACAGCTTGCGCAACTTTCACGGCGCGCCTATGCTGGCTTCATGGCGCAATCGGATTGCCCGCTGTGCGGCGGCACGGGATGGAAGACCGTCGACCGCGTCGAGGAAGAAGAAAAACTGACGCGCGGTTCCTGGGAAAAACCCATCGAGGGTACGAACGCAACCAAACGCGTCTGGGCCGTGCCGTGCGATTGCACCGGCAAGGATCGCACGGCGCGAACGGTCGGGCGCGCGCGCATTCCGAACCGCTACGAGCACTGCGACTTCGACAATTTCGACAAGGACATTTATGACACCGGCCCCGACTGGGCCGCGTGGAACCGCAGCCTCGAGCAGGCCAAGCTGGTCACCGAAGCGTTTGCCCGCGATTACCCGGCCGGGCCTGACACGGGACTGCTGCTGATGGGTCCGTGCGGCGCGGGCAAGACGCATCTCGCCGTCGCCGCGCTCCGGCAAATCGTATTGCGCGGGCACACGGGACTTTTTTACGACTACCGCGAACTGCTCAAGGAAATTCAGGGAAGCTACAATCCGGAAAGCCAGACCAGCGAACTCGGCGTACTCGAGCCCGTGTTGACCGCCGACGTTTTGCTCCTCGACGATCTCGGCGCCAGCAAGCCTTCTCCGTGGGCGCTCGAAACCGTCGGGCACATTCTCAATTCCCGATACAACGAACGGCGCATCACGCTGCTGACGACGAACTATCTCGATACCACCGGCCCGACTCCGATGCCAGCATCGCGCAGACCCCAACTCCCCTCCGGCCAGGCAGTCTCCGCCGCGCGCGAGGATTCTCTCACCGACCGCCTTGGCATGCGCATCCGTTCCCGTCTTTACGAAATGTGCCGCACGATCGAACTCTTCGCTCCCGATTACCGCCGCGAAGTACGCCAGGCGGGACGAGTGAGGTCGTGAAGAGTCGAGAGTCTACAGTCGAGGGTTCAGAGTAACAGCCAAGAGCTTGAACTGACCCCATACGCACCCCCACGCAGTCGCCGCATCCACTTCCTTCGACTACTTGCTTTTCACTCGCACCAGCGCGTCCACTCAACGCGGATCCTTCTCGTTTATCCCAATTCTCCTCATCCGACTACTTCCGACGGCGCTCATTAGGGGACATTCTAGTCGAGGTTCAAGAAGCCCATTCAAGCCTTTGAACCTTTTGGACAGGGACATTCGGGCAGGCAAAAGTACAAGCAACAACTGGCTGGGAGGCCAGTTGAATCCCCGCGAACGCTGAGAGACGATTAGCGTAGATCGCAAGATTCCGAGGATTGCCTTGCAACGGCCTTGATCCACACTGGATGCTGTAGTGGGAGGGTTCGATGTCAACGAATCAGGTCGCATACGGACAAAAACGGCGCAGCTCACGCATTGAAAAAGCCGTACCTCTGGCGGTGCAGGGCGTAGATGCCTTCCGCGCACCCTACCGGGAGGAAGTCACAACGGCCACCATAAGTTGCCACGGCTGCACCTACCAAATGAAACATGAGGTTCTTCCGGGTGAAATGGTAGTCCTGGACATAGGGCAGCTTGCGAAAGGCAACTCGGAATGCTCCAGTCGAGCGCGGGTGAAATGGATCCAAAAGCTCAATGCCGCCGCGGATCCGGCGTACGACGTCGCGGTGGAATTTGAAATCGCCGGCAATATTTGGGGCATCCCATCGCCGCCAGAGGATTGGTTTCCCGCGCAGGGCAGCAAAGCGGCAGAGCCGAACCCTGGACGCGAACTGCGGCTGGTAGCGCGGGCCGAATCGCAAATAACTCAGAACCGGAATGGGGGAGCTACCCCGGGTCCCGTATTGAAGAAGGGTGACGCAGCCGCATCGCTCTCCCCTTGGTTTTCTGACCTTATGGGCGGCCTGAGCAATCAGATTCAAGTCACGGTCTCTGAAATCGCAGAGGTGACACTCACCAATGAAAGGAACCGTTTCCTGGACGAATTTCGCGTCCAGTTACAGAACGAGGCGGCCGGAACGATTGAGCGCGTGATCGCGAACTCGAAAGATGAATTGGCCCGCCGGGCGCTGAAAGCATTGAACGACGCGTCGGAGAACACGGTCCGAACGAGCCACGAGCGCTTGCTTGCGGCGATCGAGCAGGATCTGGAAAACGCCAAGCAGCGCATGTTGATTCAGGGGAATGAACTGAACCATCGCGCCGACAGCCTGGCGACTTGCACGATCGAGCGGCTGCAGCGCACCCTCGAAACCTCGCACACCGAAGCGGCAGCCCGCTTCGTATCGCGGCTGCGAGACCAGGTCGCGCCCGTGCTTGGAGAAGCAAGAGCGGATCTTCAGAAGCTGGTGGCTTCCCAGACCGTTTTCAAGGAAGAATCGCAAGCGATTTACGCGCGCGTCACGAACGAACTCGAAAGCGGCGCTAACGCAAGATTGACGCAGACTCACGACGAACTGGACAAAAGCTCCGCCGCGGTTTTGAACGAGTGCAACGAAAAATTACATGAGCTTTCGAGAATTTTCGAGAGTACCGCGCGAGATACCATACAGATCCTGATCGCGTCGGCCACGGGCGATGCCAAAAAGAACCTGGAAGCGCGAGCCTCGGAGATTTCTACCGATTTCACCGGCCAGCTGGAAGGTCATATTCGCAATTACCTCGAATTCATCGGCGACTCGATCGCTGAGTTTCCAAAGAAAACTCCGGCCTCTTAACTCAATTCACTTCGGCGTCCGCCGTCGCTACCTCGCACGGCGCGCGGCCGGAATATGAATTCACGGCAGAGCAATTGCTCCCCGAGCGGACGCCTGCGCAGTTTCTGTGGCGTGAGCGCGACCCATTCGGCGGATGAGATGTGTTGCGTCGAACCGTGAAGCGGATGCCAAACGCCCGCTTGCATGAAGTGAATGCCGGGCGCCCGCCCCTCCCGATGACCCAACCGGATGCGGCAGGATCGTCCAAGAATTCATCTCCCATTTAGTAAGGTAAAGTTGCCCGTTCCGTCCCGAAATACTCGGGACGGAACGGCCGCTACAAAACATTTCTGCCTCGTTGGGTATGGGTGTTGTAGCGGCCGCCCGCTTTTTGGGCGGGCAGTTGTCCGCTCCATCCAGAACCAAACCGAGTTACTACCTGCACCCAGCTTTCATTGACACAGCCCACAAAGCGCGGGTATCATCCCCACGGTGCGGCACCTGGGTGGGAAGCCGCGCTTCCTTCCTTGCACCTCCCCGTGACTCGGAAGATAACCCGGGCCTTTCCTGTTGGGAGCGAGGCAGGGACCTCACTGGAGGCAGTAAGATGTTTTCCGACAATGAAAACCCCGGCGGGGAGCTTTCCGCTGGACAGAACGCAACCGCCGCAACCGCGGCGCCGGAACAAACCACAAACGTACTGACAGAGCAAGCCTTGGCTGCTGAAGTTCAGGCGCAAGAACCACTTGCCGCTGTCGCGGCGCCTCCCGCCGAACCGGCCGTTGTTACCGTGTCTCCTTCGGAGCCGGTAGCCGCCCCCGATGGCGCTGCAGCCGTCGAACATTCCAACGTGAGCGAGACGGTGGAAACCGCACTGGATACCGGCGAGCCTCCGACGGAATCAAACGCGGAGATGGAACAGCTCATGGAGCAATACGCCGCGCCTCATCAGGCACCGGCGGAAGGCGAGATCGAATCGGGCCAGGTTGTGGCGATCACCGATTTGGGCGTGGTTGTCAACCTGGGCGGCAAGACCGAAGGGCTGATTCCTGCGCAGGAATTCGCGGAACTGGACGGGCCGTTCCCTCTGGTGGTCGGGCAGCCGGTCGAAATCCAGCGCACGGGCGATCGCAAGGAAGGGATGGTCTTGCTGTCGTACCAGCGCGTAAAGCGGCGTCGCGCCTGGGGCAAGATTGAAGAGGCCTACCGAGCGAAGTCCGACATCACCGGAAAAATCGTGGACCACATCAAGGGCGGCCTGGTGGTTGACATCGGCGTGCGCGCATTTTTGCCGGCATCGCAAGCCGATCTGCACCCGGTGCGCGACCTCGACGAATGGAAGGGCCGCGAGCTTACTGTCCGCGTGCTGAAGATGAACCGCAAGCGCGGCAACGTGGTCGTGAGCCGCCGCGCGATTTTGGACGAACAAGTGGAGTCGCAGCGGAAGGCGATGCTCGAATCGATGGCCGAGGGACAGATCGTGCGCGGCGTGGTCAAGAACGTCACCGGCTACGGCGCGTTCGTGGATCTGGGCGGCATCGACGGGTTGCTGCACATCACGGACATGTCCTGGGGCCGCGTGGCAAGCCCGCTGGACGCTGTCTCGCCGGGCGAGGAAGTCGAAGTCAAAATTCTGAAGTACGACAAGGAAAAAGGACGAGTGTCGCTCGGGCGCAAGCAATTGCTGCCCGATCCGTGGGCCTCGGTGGTGGAACGCTATTCGCAGGGAAAGAAACTCACAGGCAAGATCATGGGCCTGACGGATTACGGCGCGTTCGTGGAACTGGAGCCGGGCATCGAAGGCCTGGTGCACGTCAGCGAGATGAGCTGGTCCAAGCGCAAGCAGCACCCATCGAAAATGGTGAAAGTGGGCGATGATGTCGACGTCATCGTGCTGGGCGTCGATTCCAACGAGCGGCGGATTTCGCTGGGTATGAAGCAGGCGCAGTCCGATCCGTGGCAAGTGCTCGCGGAAAAGTATCCGGTCGGCACCGTGGTGAGCGGAAAAATCCGCAACCTGACTGAATTCGGCGCGTTCCTCGAGATCGAGGAAGGATTCGACGGGCTCATTCACGTCAGCGACATTTCCTGGACGGGGCGAATCAAAACTCCCTCCGAGGTTTATAAGAAGGGCGACGCGGTCGAAGCGAAGGTGTTGAAGATCGACCAGGGAACGCGGCGCGTTTCGCTCGGCGTCAAGCAGGTCAACGACATCTGGTCCACGTGGTTTGAGAAGCACAAGGTCGGCGACCTGGTGCGCGGAAGAGTGTCGCGCGTCACGACGTTTGGCGCGTTCGTCGAATTGGGCGACGGGATTGAAGGTCTCTGCCACATTTCGGAGATCGACGATCGAAAAAACAAAGGCGATAAGCCGCAAGGGCCGCCGCGTCCCGGCGTCCGGCAAAGCGGGTTGCTCGATCCCGGCCGCGATTACGAATTCAAGATCGTCAAGATCAGCCTGGATCAGCATAAAATCGGGCTCAGCTACCGTGGCGCGCAAAAGCAGGCGGAACGCCGCGACATGGAAGATTACCGGTCGACCAAGACATCGGCGAAAGCCACGATCGGTGATGCAATTATGGCCAAGCGTTCCTTGTAGTTAGGGCTCCGGCGGACCCCCGGCCGGCGCGTAAATAATATTTCCCTTAAGCCTCGTTTGGTGATATGGAATTGCCACCAAAGGCAGCCCGCCGGGGAATTTTCTCCAGCGAGCCAGTGGCGCGTTCCCGAGGCGCGTCCGAGGCCAGCACCGAGTGGTGCAATTTTTAGGAGCAGGCGGAGCATACATCAATGAACGATTCCACCGTGACAAAGGCGGACCTGGTCGAAGAAGTGGTTCGCGTCACAGAACTTCCACGCAAAGAATCCGAGGCGGTCGTCGAAACGATTTTTGAAAGCATCATCGGCGCGCTGCAAGGAGGCGACCGCATCGAAATCCGCGGCTTCGGCAGTTTCCGAACGCGACAGCGCCGCGGCCGGACCGGACGCAATCCGAAGACCGGCGCCAAGGTCGAGGTGCCGCCCAAGAAGATCCCGTTCTTCAAGCCCAGCAAGGAGTTGAAGGATCACGTCAACACCGGCGCGCCGGCAGCCCCGGGATCGGGTTCCGCACCGGTAGTGCCGCCGAGTTAGAAGCGCGCGGCGGAGCCGGGCCCTTCTTTGTCCGCAGCCAATACTCCCTATGGATTACCTCTGGACGCCGTGGCGCTACCGATACGTTGCCGAAGTCAAGAACGCCGTGGGTTGCGTCTTTTGCAATGCTCCTGCCGCGAATCAGGACGAGGATTGGCTTATCGTTCAGCGCGCGGTGAAAAATTACGTCATCCTGAACCGCTATCCGTATACGTCGGGGCACGTGATGATCGTCCCGTACGCGCATACCGCGGATTTTTCCGGACTCGAAAGAGAAACCGCGGCGGAAATGATGCTGCTCACGCAGCGCGTGCAGGCGGCAATCGATGATGTCTACCATCCCGACGGTTTCAATCTGGGCATGAATTTGGGCCGCTCGGCCGGCGCCGGCATTGCCGATCACCTCCACATGCACCTCGTGCCTCGCTGGACCGGCGACACGAATTTCATGACCACGGTGAGCGAAACGCGCCTCGAGCCGGAAGAGCTTTCCACGACGTACACGAAGCTGCGCAAGGCGCTGGCTCTGTAGCGCCCGCCTTCAGGCGGGCATCTTGCATTCAAGCCTGTGCCCGCCTGAAGGCGGGCGCTACATCATTCCAGGAGCCGCCGTTGAACTTCTCGCTCACCGAAGAACAAACATTGCTGCAGCGCACGGTGCGGGAGTTCGCCGAAAACGAAGTGAAGCCGCACGCGCGCGAAATTGATGAGACTTGCCAATTTCCCCGCGAAACGTTTCGCAAGGCGGCGGAGCTTGGCCTGACCGCGGTGGCGCTGCCGGAATCGGAAGGCGGCGCGGGATTCGACCACGTTTCCTATTCCATCGTCATCGAGGAAATTTCCCGCGTGTGCGCTTCCACCGGCGTCATCCTATCCGTACAAAATTCGTTGTATTGCGATCCGATCCATCGCTTCGGCACGGAAGAACAAAAGAAACTATTCCTCCTGCCCTTCGCGCGCGGCGAAAAAATCGGATGCTACGCGCTGACCGAGCCGCAAGTGGGCTCGAACGCGGCGGCGCTCGCGACCAAGGCGGTGCGCAAGGGCGACCGCTACGTCATCAACGGCACGAAAGCGTGGATCACCAACGGCGGCGTGGCCGATGCGGCCATCGTCTACACGAATACCGATCCCGCGAAGGGCGAGAAAGGGATCACCGCGCTCGTTGTCGAGCGCGGTACGCCCGGCTTCAAGGTGGGCAAGGAAGAAAAAAAACTCGGCATTCACGCCACGGCGTGCACGGAATTATCCTTCACCGATTGCGAAGTGCCCGCCGGCAATCGCATCGGCAATGAAGGCGAAGGATACAAGATCGCGCTCTCGACGCTGGACGGCGGGCGCATCGGCATCGCCGCGCAGGCCACAGGAATAGCGCAAGGCGCGCTCGAACAAGCGCTGGCCTATGCGAAGCAGCGGCAGGCCTTCGGACATCCCATCGCGGATTTCCAGGCGATCCAGTTCATGCTCGCCGACATGGCCACCGAAATTGACGCGGCGCGCCTGCTGGTGCGCAAGGCCGCGTGGAAATCCGATACGGGCGGCCGCTTTTCCATGGAAGCTTCGATTGCCAAGCTCTTCGCCTCGGAGATGGCCACGCGCGCGACACACAAGGCGATCCAGATTCACGGCGGCTACGGCTACAGCGCCGAATATCCGGTCGAGCGGATGTACCGCGACGCGCGCATCACGGAAATTTACGAGGGCACCAGCGAAATTCAGCGCCTCGTGATTGCCGCGTGGGTGCTGAAGACGCGGTAAAATCCCAATTGAGAGTCCAAGGGGAAAAATCTGACCAGACAGCGAGCCACAAATTAAGTTTTGTCATTCTGAGCGAAGCGAAGAAACCCTCTTCGATCGCGCGCAAAGAAAGAGAGATTCTTCGGCAAAATCATGCCTCAGAATGACAGTGTTGGGGGGGCGCAAATTGCAGAGCCTGCTGGTGTCTGCCAGAGCGTGCAGCACGTAATCGCCAACTTTCGCTTTTTCCCCTTTCCGCTGCGTCGTATTCTGTTTCTTGCGTGCGAATCACGATTCCTGGACTGGAAATCGTTGTCCACGCGCTTCCCATGCAGGAACTCGACTCCACCGCTGAATTCGATGCCTCACGTGACGAAGAATTTTTCGCAGCGCTTCCAGTTCGCGCTGCCCTTTTTTCTATCGAGCCGCGCGAAGAGCTAAGTGGCGCGAAACCGTACCTGCTGCGCACCGCGAATTTGCGCCAGCGCCTTTCGCGCTTGCTTGGGCCGCCCGATCCTGCTTCGAAGCGGCTGAATTTGCGCGACTTCGCGGCGCGCGTGCGCTATCGCGTCGTGGGGTCGCCGTTTGAATTGAGTTTTCTGCACTGGCAGCATGCGCGGCGGCTTTGGCCCTCGGGGTATCGCGAGCGCGTGCGGCTGCGTCCCCCCGCCGTGCTCAAGGTCAGCCTCTCGAACGCGTATCCGCGTTGCTACGCCACGCGACGCATCGGCGCGAACGGATTTTATTTCGGGCCGTTCCCGTCGCGGCGCGCGGCCGATACGTTCGCTTCCGTTTTTCTCGACCTGTTCAAAATCCGGCGCTGCCAGATCAAGATTCGACGCGATCCGGCATTTCCCGGCTGCATCTATTCGGAAATGAAGATGTGTCTTGCGCCGTGCTTCGCCGGTTGCTCGAAGGAAGATTACGACGCGGAAGTGGGACGCGTCGTCGCGTTTCTCGCGACGGGCGGCTCTTCGCTCACGGCGGAACTCGAGCGCGAGCGCGAGGCGGCCAGCGAAGCGCTCGATTTCGAGCGAGCCGCGGCCGTTCATCGCCGGATCGAGAAAGCGTCGGAAGCTCTGCGCGGATTGCCCGATCTCGCGCGGCGTCTCGATGACCTCAACGCCGTCGTTCTGCAGCGAGCGGCGGAAGAAAACACGGTGGCCGTATTCGCGGTGCGCGCCGGACGCATCGAGGAACCTCGCTTGCTGCGCTTCGCGGAGCTTGCCAGCGAGCCTCGCTCGGTCGAACAAATCCTGCGCGAGTGGCTGGAAGGCGCGGGAGAGGCAGCATCACTTCCCGCAAAGGCAGCCGGATCCCAACAAAGCTATCGCGAACTGGAAGATCAACTCAGCTTGCTGGCCCGCTGGTTCCATAAGAAGCCGCGCGTCGGGGAAATTTTCTTCCGCGAAAGCACGGCGCGCTCTTCCGCTGCCGCGCCGCAGGACGAGGCCAGCGCGCGCCGCAACAGCGAGTGGCCGTATCGCCGCATTTTGCGCGCGTGCTCGCGGCTGCTGGCGCCGCCGGCGCAATCACCAGCCGTCGATGGTTGAGAATCAAAAGTGGCATCGCGCGATCTGCGTTCCAGCGAGATCAGTGGCGCGGGCTTCAGCCTGCGGGGGTTCGGCCGTGCAAGGACCAAAACCCGCAGGCTGAAGCCCGCGCCACTTCTTCCGTCGTGCTCGCCAAGAGATTCACATATAATCGCGGCTCCAATCGAGGGAGAAGAAATGGCCACGTTTGCGACACCGGATGGCACCAAGAAATATGCCGCGAGATTTGCCGGGCGTGCGGCGGAAGGGCACTTTCGCGAGCAGCAGGGGCTGTGGCTCTCCTCGCTCGGGATCGGCACGTATCTCGGAGAGCCTGACGCGCGCACCGACCAGGCGTACACGGATGCGATTGTGGAGGCCGTGGAATCCGGCGTGAACGTGATCGACTCCGCGATCAATTACCGCTTCCAGCGCTCGGAGCGTTCCGTGGGCGCGGCGGTTGCGGAACTCGCGCGCCGCGGCTATGCGCGCGAAGAATTGCTGATTTGCACGAAGGGCGGATTCCTCACGCCGGACGGCGACATGCCCGCTGACGCCGGGGAATATTTCAACCGCGAGTATGTGGAGACCGGAATCTTGCGCGAGGGAGACGTCGCCGCCGGGTGCCACTCGATGGCGCCGAAATTTATTGCGGATCAGCTCGAACGCAGCCGCCGCAATCTGGGCGTTGAAACGATTGACGTGTATTACCTGCACAATCCGGAAACGCAATTGGGCGAAGTGCCGCGCGAGATGTTCAACACCCGCCTGCGCGCCGCGTTTGAATTTCTCGAATCCGCAGTGGCTGCGGCGAAAATTCATTTCTACGGGCTGGCCACCTGGAACGCGTTCCGCCAGAACGAAAACGCCCAGGATTTTCTTTCGCTCGCCGCGATGGAATCGATTGCGCGGGACGTGGCCGGAGGGTCGCACCATTTCCGCTTCGTGCAGTTGCCGTGCAACTTAGGGATGACCGAGGCCTTGACTCGCGCCAATCAGCCGCTCGACGGCGCGCGCGTGCCGATCGTCGGAGCCGCGTCCAAGCTGGGCATCACGCTCGTCGCCAGCGCCGCGATGCTCCAGGGACAGCTCTCGCGAGGCCTGCCGCCATTCGTGACGAGCGCGCTGGGAATGAAATCCGACGCCGAGCGCGCCATGCAATTCGTTCGCTCGACGCCGGGGATCACGACCGCGCTCGTGGGGATGAGCCGCGTCGAGCACGTGCGCGCGAATCTTTCCATCGTCGGCATCGCGCCGGCTTCGCAAGATCAATTCAGCAGATTGTTTCAGCGCGGGGAGAAGGCGTAGGACAGGCTTCAGCCTGTCTGGTTTTCGTTTTCAATCGCAGCAAGAAAGCGACAGGCTGAAGCCTGTCCTACTTTACCGCTTCTGTTCCATCAAGCCTGCGATGGTGCCCATTACGTCGTACTTGGTAATGATTTCGAGGTGGCCGTTGCTCATCTTCACGAAGACGGCCGGTTCCTCGTGGCTCAGCAGATAAGTGAGCCGCTCGACCGGGGCTTCGCATGACACCGTCGGCAGGGGATCGCTCATCACTTCGCGGATCACCATCTTCCGCAAATCTTTTCCTTGCAGCGCGAGATTCAGGATCTGATCTTCGTAAATCGCGCCGACCGGCAGTTGCGCTTCAAATACGGGCAATTGCGAAATGTCCTGCGTCTGCATTGTGTGCAACGCGTGGAACACGGTCTGGTCGGGCCCCACGACAATCAAGTCGCGGTCCTTGGCGACTTTGTGCTTCGCGTTGACCACGTCTTCCACGGTGAGCGGCACTTCCGAATCGACGTAACCGCGCTCGCGCATCCATTCGTCGCTGTACACTTTGCTGAGGTAGCGCATCCCCGTGTCAGGCAGAAACGCCACGACGAACGAGCCCTTCGGCAGCGCCTTTGCAACGCGCAGCGCGCCTGAAACGCAGCCGCCGCCCGAGCCTCCGGTGAAAATTCCCTCCTGCTTCACGAGGCGTCGCGCCCAAACGAAACATTCCTGGTCATTCACCTGGACCACGTCATCGACGAATTTGAATTCCATGGTCGCGGGGAAAATATCTTCGCCGATCCCTTCGACGACGTACGTCTTGGCCTTGCCCACTTTGCCGGTCTTAACGAATTCGTAGTACAGCGATCCGATCGGATCGACGCCGATGATTTGAACGTCGGGATTTTTTTCCTTCAAGTAGCGGCCCACTCCGCTGATCGTTCCGCCCGTGCCCATGCCGCAGACGAAATGCGTGATTTTTCCCTCGGAGTCTTCCCAGAGTTCCGGGCCGGTCGTCCGGTAATGCGCCTCGGGGTTCATCATATTTTCGTACTGGTTTGGGTAAAAGGAATTCGGAATGTCCTTGGCAAGTTTTTTCGCCACGGAATAATAGCTGCGCGGATCGTCTGGCTCGACCGCCGTCGGGCATACGATCACTTCGGCGCCCAGCGCCTTGAGCAGATCCACTTTTTCCTTCGATTGCTTGTCGGTGATGGTGAACACCAGCTTGTAGCCGCGCACCGCGCCCACGAGCGCTAGGCCGATCCCGGTGTTGCCCGAGGTTCCCTCGATGATCGTGCCGCCGGGCTTCAGCAGGCCCTTGCGTTCGGCATCGTCGATCATGGAAATCCCGATGCGGTCCTTCACCGAGCCGCCCGGATTCATGTAATCGACCTTGACGTATACGTCCGCGGCGATTCCGGCAGTCAGCCGGTTCAGCCGGACGAGCGGCGTATGGCCGATGGCGTCGAGGATGTTGTTGCAGCGCAACGAGCGGCTCCTTGCCTTGCGTCAGGCGAAACTTCAAAACCTTTTAACACAGAGGACAGAACGGAGAAACCCGGGTTCTCTTCTCTGTGGCCTCTGCGTTAAAGCTTTTCTTTCGCGCGAGTCAAGCTTAAGTGGATTCGAGAGGCGTTGTCCAGTTTCTCAACGAGTACATGTTCGTGGCAGAATAGCCCCCACTTCAAGCCGGGAGAGAAGACGACCATGAAACGAACGAATATTTCGACGGGAACGAAATACGAGCCGATCATCGGGTACTCGCGCGCGGTGCGGGTGGGCGATACGGTGCACGTTTCCGGCACGACGGCCACCGGCGCGGACGGGAACCTTGTAGGAGTAGGCGACGCCTACGCGCAGACGGTACAAACGCTGCGCAACATCGAATCCGCGCTGCACAAGGCGGGCGCGCGCATGGAAGACGTGGTGCGCACGCGCATGTTCGTCGCCAACATCGCCGAGTGGGAAAAGATCGGCCGCGCCCACGGAGAATTTTTCGGCAAGATTCGCCCCGCGACGGCGATGGTGCAGGTCGGCGGAATGGTGTCGCCCGAGATGCTGGTGGAAATCGAAGCCGAAGCCATCGTGACCTCCCGCGCGCCGAAAAAGCCGCGAGCAACAAAACCTAAGCATCGGAAAAAATAATTCGCGTAGCGAGGAAGGCGGACGGCTTTAGCTGGCGCAGGCTTCCAGCCTGTGGGGGTTAGTCCTTGCAAGGACCAAACCCCACAGGCTGAAGCCTGCGCCACTAAAACCTACGGCCCGAAGCGATTTAATACTTCACGCGAACGCGATACTTCAGCACCGACGTGCCGTCCTTGTCGACCGGCACATCGAACTGCGCGGCGAACGCGGCTGTCTTCGTGAATTTGTACGTCGAGTTGACCATCTCCCAATCGCCGCCGATCGGTTCGTTCACTTCGACGGAGATGGGCGCATCCTTGTGGTTGCGCAGCGTGATCTCGTACTCGAATTCATACAGCCGGTCGGAAAGTTTCCTGTAGTCCGTCTGCTTGCGCTCGGCCACAATGTCAAACGCGTTGCCGATGTGCAGGCTGATCTCTTCGTCCTTCGGCGTGTGGTCGATGTGGTCTTCGCCGGCAAAAAGCGATCCGCCGCGCGAGTCCTGCTGGTACACGCGAATGGTGCCGGAGGGCAGCGGCATCCCCAGACCGGCTTTCTCTTCATTCTTGAATTTGTAGAAAACCTGCACGGGATCTTTCATGGGCGCACCGGGTTGCGCCGACAGTCCGGTAATAGTAGGACTGCCCGTTCACCACGTACACTTTCCGCATTGGAAAATGCGAAGCGTTGAGCAGGCTGATCTGCTTCGATTCCTGATCGAAAATCGATGTCCGGCGATTCAGCGAATAGAGATGATATTCGGAGAATGATTCCTGCTGGAAAGGAGGCGCCGCAGGCATGGCCTTTGCTATTGCTCCCATGGCCCTCATCTCATCCATGCTGCTTTGAGCCATGACGCGATGAAGATCGCCCGCCACTAATTGCAGCGAAGCATTCTTGAACGCGGTGCCGCTGTGATTGACGAGCGTGACCCAGCCGTCGAGATCGCCGCTCGTTTCATCCTTCGCCACGTTCAGCACATAGTCCGCGCTCCAGGAAAGATTCGCCGTCAGGTACGACGCTTCCACGCGATGACGCCTCGCGCCCGAATTCTGGAGCGTCCACAACAGCGTGGGCCGGTCGTATAGATTGTCCGGCACTTCGGGGAAACGCAGGCTGCTGTATCCGATGTTCGTGACGATGTCGTTGCCGATCTTCCAAACCTGTCCGCCATTGTCGGAAAGCAGGGTGGCTTTTCACTTCCTGATCTCCGCGAATCATCGTGACTTCCCGCCCCACATATTTCTGCAGCAATTTGTTCGGGTCGAGCAGGTCGTACTCGTAATTCTGCTCGAGAACATTCAACTTGGCAGGCTCCGTGAGCGAACGGAAGTGCACGGTCGCGGGATTAATGGAGGCGGCGATGTCCATGAATCGCAAGAGCGATTCTCCGGCCGGCAACGTAAGCTGGCGCACGTCGCGCACGAGAGACAGATTCGAGTTGTAGACAGTGAGCGCGAGATCGGTTTGATCGGCGAGAGTGGTCGTAATGTTCCCGTCGGCAGCCTGTGCAGGAGCCTGGCTTGCGGAGCTTGCAGCTACCGTGCGGTGCAAGAACGGCAGCACGACCAGCAGCGTTGCGAGTCCGGCAGCGGTAAGGAATCTCGATAAGGTGGCGTTTCTCATGGCAGTCTCCGGTAAAAGCGTGAATTCATCCTTCACTGCTTAGAACGGGACTGCCCGAATTTCTTGCAGGGTATTTTGCTATTGTAGAAGCCAGGTTTTTCCGCCGTCCGCGGTGGCAAACTTTCGCCCGTCGTTCGCCGTAATCGTAGCGGACAGCGCATCGCGCGCCGTGATGCCGGTCCAATCCGGCAGTTTGGCATCAGTTCCAACGGCCTGCGCCGGCGGCGAGATGCGCACCCAACGCTCTCCATCCATCGTTCGCGCAATCGCGCCATTGCGTCCGGCCAACCAGCAAACCGTGTCCGAAAGCGCCGCGCCCGCAAGCCATTCTTCCTGGGAAGGACTCATCTGCGAAACCCATGTTTTTCCGGCATCGGTAGAACGCTCGATAACCCCTCCTTTACCGGCGCGCCAGAGAGTCGAGCCCGAAGGGGCTTTTAACAAAGAGGAATATTTCTGTATGGACCGAAATACGGCAAACGCTCGCTCATTTCGCGCGCTCGGTTGCACCTCGCTCTTGAACCGTGGCCGCCTGTTTGTCTCGCGACGCCGCACTGCCGATCGCATTTGCCCTTGTTTCGACCTGTGGGGCTGCCGCACCCGACGCGCTCGTTGCATCTTTTGCCTCGGATTGGGGAGCGGACGGCGCTTCCATCGCGGCTTGCGCCCTCGGAGGCGCTGGCGGAGGTGGAGGAATCGCCGGAGGCTGGATCTCACGCCCGTCAGGCAACGCACTCAGTTTTTTCTCAGCTTGGAGGGAACTTCTTGCTTCACCCGCGCTTGGCGAAATTCTGTCCGGGGCGGTGCTCGCATCCGCGCGGCCTTTTGCTGGCGACCCTGCAGGTGAATTCAGGGGTGCGGCATTTGCGGAGAGACGATCCGGCGGAAGCGCAGGCGCGGTTTTTCTGCCCTGCTGGGGCGCACCTTTAGAAAGTTGGTCCGTCTCGGCTGGCGCCGGGCTCAGGGGCACTTCTTCCTTGGGCGCCTGCGCGACAAGAGTTTCCGAAGCGCCCCGGTCCGTCGCGCGCCAGGGCGGGCGCATCGCGAACCACACAGCCAGCACGGCGGCCACGCCGATAGCGGGAGCCAGCCAGCGCGTGCGCCAATCCACGAATCTCGGTCGAGCGCGCCCCGCGGATTTCCCCGTGATTTCAACCGGGGCGCGAACAGCCGAAACGAGTTTCCCAAGCTGTGCGACTTCTTTCTCGGCCAGCGGCGCGTCTGCCGATGCGGCGAGCACGCGCAAAATCTTTCTGCACCTCGCGCATGCCGCGAAATGGCCTTCCCACTCGGCCGATTCGGCCGGCCCGAGCGCCTGCTCCGCATAGGCCGCGAGGACCTCGGCGTCAGGACACTCTCCCTCGCCGTGGGGTTTCATCTGGTCCAGGGCTTCGCCCAAGCGCCGGGCGAGCATTTCCTGGCGCAGCCTGATTTTGGTTTCGTCTCTGTCTTGTGAGTCCATCAAAGCTCTTCCTTGTTTAGAACGGTTCCATCCAAAAATCTTGCATCAACTTGTTGCTGTGCAGCCCTTTTCGGCCGGGCCGCGCGTCATTCTTCCGCCGGGTCCGCGGCGGGCCCTGATGCGGAAAGCGCCTGCGACAGGTCAAACGGCCAATCCTCCACGGCGTATTCGAACGCCAGCTCCACTTGCGCCGCGTCAAGCGCCGGTTCCGGCGGGCGTCCGTTTCTCGCAGGGGTTTCGCGCCGCAGCGCTTGCGTCACGCCCTCGCGCAACGCGCGCCGCATGCGTTCGAGGTGCCGCGATACCGTCGACTCATGCTCGCGCAGCATCCGTCCTATCTCCGCCAGGGTGAGCCGATCCACGTAATAGCAGGCCAGGATCATGCGCTCGCGCGGCGCCAAGCTGGCAAGCGCCGTGGAGAGCGCCCTTTCGAACCGCCCAATATACCTCTCGCGATCGGGATCAGGATCGGCGCGGACGGATTTGGCGCGACTGGCGAGATCGCGCGGCACATCGCCTTCCATTTCGGCATCGAGAGAAACCGTTCTGCCGCTCGTTCGAAACATGTCCACTTGTTTTTGCGCGAGCACGGCGCGAAGCCATGTGGACAGTTTGCTGCGCCCATGGAAATATTCGAACAGGGATTTCCGCCGGCCGTCCGCGCGGGAACGAACACCATACAGTTCCGCATAAAGAGAATCCGCCAGTTCTTCGGCGCGTGCGTCATCGGCCCGGCCCGATCCTCGAAGCATGGCGCTGGCGGCATTGCGCAGGTCCTGGCGGAAGTGTGCGATGAAAAATTCCCAGGCTTGCTCGATACCTTCGCTGCAAGCGCAGGCGAGCGCCAAGTCTTCAAGGTGAAGCGACTTGAGGTAGACCTCGACGTCGCTCGGGATCGGGTTGCGCGCCGCCGAAGCGCTTCTCGGCGCTGCGCCTCAGACTCTCGGCAAACGCCTCTGGAGGCAGTCCCCAACGCGCGCACATGGCCTCCCTGTGCAATTCCGTGGCGAGAAGCGCGTATTGCGCCTGGAATTGATCGAGCGACGCGAGGGATGATTCTTTTGGCATGAATTCGGCCGGTTTCTATGTATTTCGATGCATCATAGCCGACCCAGGACTACCAAAGCGGAAGGGTGGCTGAAAAAGGTACTTTCTGGTCACCCCATTACTTCCCCATCCGGGTGTAGAATAGCGCTTCAACTACGAGTATCAAGCAGGCTAGAGTTCCTTGCTCTCGCGCTTTGCGAGGGAGAAGGTTCAGTCTAGCGCGAAGGTCCGCGGGGAACCTCGCGTGACGTAACAGGAGATCGCATGAAGATTCGCCTTAATAAACGAAAGGGTTTCTCCCTTATCGAGCTGTTGATCGTGGTGACGATTATTTTGATCATCGCAGCCATCGCGATTCCGAACCTGATGCGGTCCAAAATCCAGGCGAACGAGACCGCGGCGGTGGGAGCGCTCAAGGCTCTGACGGAAAGCGCCCTGTTGTATTCGAACAGCTATGGCGGATTTCCTCACGCCCTTTCCGATATGGGACCGGCTCCGGGCGGGACGGCTGCTACGTCGGCGTCCGCCGATTTGATTGACTCGGTGCTCGCCGGCGGCGTCAAGAGCGGGTACAGATTCGCATACGTGGCCGTGGCGAGCGATCCTTCCGGCAATGTGCTCAGCTACACGGTTACTGCCTCTCCCGTGGCGCCAGGATCGAGCGGCCAGCGATCTTTCTTCACCGATCAAAGCGGCACGATTCGGAGCACCTCCAGCGGCACGGCCGATTCCACCAGCGCGCCGCTCGGCTGAACGCGGAGATTTTTGGCGGTCGGGGCTTCAGCCCCGACGTTCAGGCTCGCCCAACCGTGGACTCCAGGAGTGTCCATAAAGTCGCATCCCTCTTGAACTAGTAACATTCTGTATTGACACGCGTTCCCAATATGTGACAAAAGTAGGCGCGTCCCAGTTCTACGGCGTGACTAAGTCCTTTACTTTCGTTAAGTGACATTTGGTTCTTTGATTGCATCTAATTACACTGGTCAACGCAATGAGAATCATGGGAGGAAGTCTCTTCTTACGCGGCATTCCTCCAATTTTGAAGAAGATGTGGACGAGGCCTTAGAAGCCATTTCGAAAGACTACAGGACCGCAGACTTCCAACTCAATTTCTCGTTTCAATAATCGAAAATCCAACCACTCGATAAAATGCACTGAAATGCGGCGCGTGCGGAAAAAGGGCCCCACGCTTATTGCGTTTCCGTCAGCGAAGCGAATACTCTCTTTCCATTTCTTGGTGTTTCCAAAATCAGAACTTGAAGATACGATTCCGATCGCTTTCGCTCGCAATGACAAAATAAACTACAGCATTTTAGAGCCTGACGCTCCAAATGGTCAGCCTGTGAATACTGAGGCCGCCCGTTCCATCTCCCCTGCGATGTTGGCGGCGATGGCAACGGCCTCGAATTGACTCCTGCCTGCGCGTTTCGTTACGATGAATTGCGACGACCCGCGCGCGGGACCGCCAAACACATCCAAGGACAATTCTCGAACTCACCCATCCGTATGTACACGTGTCGCGAATGCGAGAATGAAATCAATCAGGCCACCGAGCTATGCCCGCATTGCGGCGCGGACCTGACCGCGCCGGTCCCCGGCTCGGAGGCGCCCAAAGCAAAGCCGGGCCTCGGCAAAATTCTTCTGCGTTGGGGCGTGCTGCTGGGGGTGCTGCTGGCCGCGATTTGGAGTTTTCTGTGGTTCGTCGTTCCCGAGCGCCAGGGCAATCCCACGGCGCAGGCGGAAGCGCGCGCCGCCGAGTCTTTGCGTGAGATTCGGACCGCCCTGGTCGATTTCGCATCGGCGCAAGGCGGCGCCTATCCGCGCCAGTTTGAGGCCGTCGGCGAGCAAGTGCGTTTGGCCGCGCAGCTCGCGCAGAGTGTCAACTACCAAATCCAGTACACGCCCGGCCCCGTCGACGCCGGCGGGACGATCCGCTCGTTTGCGCTTCAGGCTCGGGCTGGAAATTACGGTTTCCGGAACTTCTATTTGGATGACTCTGGAATCCTGCGCGCTACCCGGGAAAGCCGTGCCGCCACATCCGACGACCCGCCGTACTGAACCTTGTCCAACGCGCTTTCCCCAAGCTTTTCTTCTGGCCTCCGGCCGTTTCAGGAGTACAATCGCTGCCCCAACCCTTTTTTTCCCATTATCAATTACGGGACATCCGAGATTCCCGGCGTTGACAGTGGCCGACTCATCCAGTAATTAAGGGGCCTGTTGCTCGGCGCGAATAAACCCTCTCAGGAGAGCTTTATGAAGACTCGTTCCCCGTTCCTGGTTGCTCTAACTATCCTCGCGTCATTGTCGATCATCGTGCCGCCGGACGTTCCGGCCCAGGTCGGGCAGAAGGCTGGCCAGATTTCGCGCGCGATTCCCGAAGTGGCCATTGCCCGCGGCACTCAGCAATTGCCTGCCGTCGTGAAAACGCTGGTGGATTGGGGCGACGTGGTCAAGACGAGCGACGGGGGACGCGCGCGCGTCGCGCTCGATGACGGGTCGGTGTTGAATGTCGGCTCCAGTTCCACGCTTACGGTGACGCAGCACAATGCGGCCGCGCAGCAAACGCAGATCGAGCTGACGTATGGCCGCGTGCGTTCGCAGGTGGTCAAGCAAGCCAAGCCCAATGCAAAATTTGAAATTCATACCGGTGTAGGCGTTGCGGGCGTCGTGGGCACGGATTTTTTTCTCGGCTATATGAACGGCCTGTTCCAAATCATCGTGTATGAAGGCCACGTAAAATTCTGCAATCTGGACGGCCTCTGCGTGGATGTTCTCGCCGGACAAATTGCCACGATCCGGGACGGCCACCAGCCTCCGGACCAGCCCGGGCAAGCGACTCCCTCGGAGCTGACCGAAGCGGCGAACGCGACTTCCGTGGGCGCTACGTCCACAGGCGCTCCGGCGCATCATCTCACCAAAGGACAGATTATTGCGCTGACGGTGGCCGTGGCGATCCCGGCAATCGTCGTCCCGATCGTCACTCGGGGCACTCGTCCCCCGGCGACGGGCTGCAAGAGTGTGGCGAGCGCCTGCTGATCGGAACCGCTAGCCTAGTTCCCTACCAATGTTTCGCGCAATTGGTACGCGGTCTCCGCGCTTCGCTTCGGAGAGCGGGGTTTGGTGGCGCCGGCGTTCCGCCGGCGCTACGAAACCCCGACACCAAGTCGTACTTTCCCGCGTCTAACGGGAGTGGGGCCTGTGGCGACGCTTGGCCATTTTCTGGCATCCAACTAACTTTGGGATGCTCGCTCGCTGAACCGCTGGTCGAAGAACGCATCGAAACGCGCGCGTTGAGATCGGCGGCTCATAGGCTTACACTAGTTCTCTTAACTTTTGAATCCTTTCTCGGCGGAATGGAGCAGTTCTGTGAAAACATTCGGTCTCGCGCTACTCGCGTCTTTGCTTTCTTTGAATACATGGGCCGCAAATAAGCCCGCTCGTCCTCCCGCTCCCGCGCCCCCGGCGCAACAGCCGGCTCAAGTCGCGCCATCGCCTCTCATCACGACGATGGGCCAGGAGCTGGACCGCGAGATGCCGATTCTTTCCAAGTCCACTCCGCCGGCATACTTCGTCAGTTACATCCTGACTTCGTCGGACCGCTCCGAGGTCATGGGCTCGAACGGGGCGCTGCTTTCGAGCGAGGACAGCCATTCGCGTTGGCTCGAAACGCAAGTGCGCGTGGGAAGCTACGATCTCGACAACACGCACAAGGTCGGCAATTCCAATTCCGGTCAGGGCAGTTTTGGCATGTCGGTGCCGATCGATGACGCCCCCGATGTGCTCCGCCGCGCGATGTGGCAGGAGACCGACAAACAATTCCGCGCCGCCTCGGAAGGCCTCATCAAGATCAATACGAGCAAGGAAGTTCAGGTCCAGACGGCCGAGGAACACGCTCCGGATTTTGCGCGCGAAAAGCCGCACACTTTCTACGGCGCGGAAGTTTCCGTCCATCCCGACCGCAAACCCTGGGAAACAAAAGTTCGTCTCTACACGCGGGCGTTTCGCGAGTCTCCGCAGATTCTGAATTCCATCGTGACGTTCAGCGCGACGGGTGACAATCAGTACCAGGTCACGAGCGAGGGTTCACGTCTGCAATTTGGCCAGGTCCACTACCGTCTGGAATTGTTCATTCAGGGAAAAGCACCGGACGGCATGGACATCAATCGTTACTACAATTTTGACTGGGCCAACCCGGCGGACGCGCCGGACGACAAGGCCGTGCTCGCGGAGGGACAGGTTCTCCGCAAGGAACTCGAAGCGCTGGTGGCCGCGCCGCTGGTCGAGCCCTATGCCGGGCCCGCGCTCCTGACCGGCCGCGCCACCGCCGTTTTCTTCCACGAAGTTTTCGGCCATCGCGCTGAAGGCTTCCGCCAGAAAGACATCAACGAAGGACAGACGTTCGCCCGCAAGGTCGGCGAACCGATCCTTCCCAAATTTCTTTCCATCTACGACGATCCGACAGCGAGAACCCTCGACAAGGGCAAGGACATTCTCATCGGCTACTATCCCTTCGACGATGAAGGGACTCCCTCCGAGCGCGTCACGCTCGTCGATCACGGCGTGTTGAAAAATTTCGAGATGTCGCGACAGCCGCTCACCGGCTTCCCGGTTTCCAACGGACATGGCCGGCGCCAGATCGGCGCGCAGCCGGTTTCGCGCCAGGGAAATTTGATTGTCCAGAGCAACCTCACCGTAACCAACGCCGAGCTGCGCAAAAAGCTGATCGAGGAAATCAAGCGCCAGGGAAAACCGTTTGGCCTGCTGATTGACGATATCGCCGGCGGATTTACGTTCACCGGCCGCGGCCAGCCGCAAGCGTTCCAGGTGCAGCCGCTGGTCGTTTACAAAGTGTACGCGGACGGACGCCCCGACGAACTCGTTCGCGGCGTGGATATCGTGGGCACGCCGCTCGTTTCGCTCACCAAAATTGTCGCCACGGGCGACACGATGGAAACTTTCAACGGATACTGCGGAGCGGAATCGGGCTCCGTGCCGGTTTCCGCCTCGGCTCCGGCCATTCTGATTACGGAAATGGAAGTGCAGAAAAAAGAAACCTCCACCGACAAGCCGCCGATCTTGCCGCCGCCCGCGCATGACGAGAAGGCGGTGCGCTAATGAAACTGTTACATGAAAAGGCTGATGAAGGGCGCAATGAAAATTTCCATCTTCAATCGTTCTCCTGGCATTTGCCGCTTGTTGCTGCACTTTCCCTGATGTCCGCCGGACCTGCTAGTGCGGCTCCGGCACGGCATCCCGCTACAACGCTGGCCCAGCCGCAACAAACCGCAGCGGCGGATTCCGACCACACGCTCGCCGCCATGCAGGATGAACTGGACCGCTCGCGCACGCGCCTGGAACTGACGATTCCGGGCACGAATCAGCCCGCGCGCCCCTACTACATCCAGTACCGCGTTCTCGATCTGGAAGTGCGCACGATTGTCGCGGAATTTGGCGCGCTGGTTTCCTCGACCCGCGGCCGCAACCGCATCATGAGCGTGGACGTTCGCGTGGGAGACGATAATCTCGACAGCTCCAACTTCATCACCGATGAAGGCTTCAGCGGTTTCCTCGGCTCGACGGGCACCGTCGGGATCGATCGCGATTATGATTCCTTGCGCCAGGATCTCTGGCTCGCCAGCGATCAGGCGTTCAAAGCTGCCGTCGAAAATTTTTCCAAGAAGCAGGCGTTCATGTCGCGCCTGGCAAAGGCGCCGAGCATTCCCGATTTTTCTCCCTCGACGGCCACCGTGATGGTCGACCCATTGACTGACCCGGATTGGACCACGCGAAACTGGGAGCAGGAGGCCAGGACCGTTTCCGCCGCCTTGCGACAGTTCCCGCAGTTGTACAGCTCGCGCGTCACCTATCACCTGATCTACACCACGAGCTATCTTCTCAATACCGATGGAACCAAGATTCGCGCCAATCACACCCTGGCGGCGATCGAAGCCAGCCTCGAAACGGAATCGGATGACGGCATGGCTCTGCACAATTACTACGCGGTTTATCGCCACCGGCCGGACCAGTTGCCCGCGGCTGATGCCGTTCGAAAGGACCTCGAAAAAGCCGGCGAACAATTGATCACGCTCCGCGTTTCGCCTCCCGCAGCCGATTACGATGGACCGGTGCTGTTCGAAGCGCCTGCGGCCGGCTCCTTGCTTGCGCAAATGCTGGGGCCTTCCCTTTCCGGGGCGCGTGGCCCGCTGGCGATGCAATCGGCTTTCGATCAATTGATGGACCGCTTGGGCGGGCGCAGCGAGTGGACCGGCAAACTTGGCTCACGCGTTCTCCCCGGCGCGGTTTCGCTGCTGGATGACCCGACGGCCAAGCAGTTTCAGGGGCGGGATTTGCTCGGCACGTATGACGTGGACGAAGAGGGTGTGAAATCCCAGCGCGTGGAACTCGTGAACAGCGGCCTGTTGCTGAATTTTCTGATGTCCCGGCGCCCTGGCCCTGATCTCGATCATTCGAATGGCCACGGCCGCGCCGCGTATTTGGGTGATCCGCGCCCGATGGCCAGCAATCTGTTTTTCACGTCCTTGGACGGTATTTCCCCGGACGACATGAAGAAAAAATTCATGGCCGAGTGCAAGCAGAACGGGAACAAATGGTGCCTCATCGTGCGCGAAATGGATAATCCTGTCCTCGGCGTGCGCGAGCAGGAAGATCTTTCCGACATCGTCATGGGCGCGGCGTCCGGCGCGGCCACGGGCGACCGGCTGCCCTTGCTTGTATATCGCGTTGACGTCTCCGACGGGAGGGAATCGCTGATTCGCGGGGCGCGCCTCACCGGGCTTACGCTTCGCGCCGTCCGCAATATCGCCGCGGTTGGAAACGACGCCACCGCTTTCGATTTCATGCAGAGCCAGCAGGCAGGTTTTGCCGGAACGGCGCTGGCGGCGTTCGGCTCGGCTGATTCCGGAGTCCCGTCAACCGTGATTGCGCCATCGCTACTGCTCGATGACGTGGAAGTACACGGCGCGCGCGGCGAGCCGGAACGTTTGCCGCTCGTTCCTCCTCCACCGATTCAGTAGCACTCCAGTAGCACAGACTTCAGTCTGTGGGGTTCCGTCAGTTCGCCCGGACTGCGCACTTGCCGTGATCCAATGGAAACCCACAGACTGAAGTCTGTGCTACCTCGTCGTATAATCCTTTCGAGGCTTCTCTCATCACACGATCTCCTACATCGGTTAAGCAGATGGCGGCGCTTGGGTCCATCGGCTCCGCGATTATTCTGGTGAGCCTGAAAGTGTTTTTGGCCGCAGCCACCGGCAGCCTGGGCATACTTTCCGAGGCGCTGCATTCGGGGCTGGACTTGATCGCGGCCATCCTGACGTGGCTTTCGGTGCGGGTGTCCGACAAGCCCGCGGATTCCGGGCACACCTACGGCCACGGAAAATTTGAAAATTTCTCGGCGTTCGTCGAAACGGGTCTGCTTCTCGCAACTTCGGTGTACATCATCTTCGAGGCGTTTGTGCGCCTCCTGTTCAAGCAGGTGCATTTGCAGCCGAGCGCGCTGGCCATGGTGATTCTCGGCATTGCGATGGGGATCGATGTGGTCCGCTCGAGGGCGCTGTCCCGCGTGGCGCGGGAATTTCCGAGCGAAGCGCTGGAAGCCGACGCGCTGCATTTCTCGACGGATGTCTGGAGCACGTTTGTCGTCATTCTGGGAATGGGGACGGTGTGGGCCGGCCAGCATTGGGGCAGTCGCTTGGCTGCAGAATGCCGACCCGATCGCCGCGCTCGTCGTGGCGGCCATCGTGATTTGGGTGGGTTCGCGGCTGGGGAAGCGCACGCTCGAGGCGCTACTGGACGTGGCGCCTCCCGGCCTGCAAGAGCGCGTCACGAAAGAAATCGATGGACTAGCAGGCGTGATTTCCACCGAGCGGGTGCGGGTGCGGCGCGCCGGAAACAAGCACTTCGTGGACGTTACGATCAGCGTTCCGCGGTCCGCCAGCTTCGAGCAGGTGCACGCGATTTCCGACGCGGTCGAGCGGCGCGTCGGCGAGATTGTGCCCGCGGACGTGATGGTGCACATGGAACCGCGCGCCGCCGCGGGAGAACATTTGTTTGACGCCATCCGCGTGATCGCCGCGCGCCTCGGCCTGGCCGTGCACGAAATTTCCGCCGACCAGCTCGAAGGACGCCTGTTCATCGAGATGCACCTGGAAGTCGACGAAAGTTTGAGCTTGCGGGAGGCGCATCGCCGCGCGACCGAGCTCGAAGAGGAAATCCGCAAACTTCCCGGCGTGGCCGCATCATCGGATCGCGCCGACGCAAAAGTGAATATTCACATCGAGCCGCTCGGCACGCACATCGCCGCCGTGGATGGCCAGCGCGGCGAAATGACCGGCCTCGGCCGCGCCATCGAAAAGTACATCAACACGCTGCCCCACGAATTTCACGAGCTGGTGGACTGCCACGAAGTTCACGTGCGCCAGGTCGAGCACAAAATCCTGGTGTCCTGCCACTGCGCCATGGATGGAAGCCTGCCCATCACCCAAATCCACGACGTCACCGGCGCGCTCGAAGACCGCGTAAAGGAAAAATTCCCGCAGATCGCCCGAGTCACGATTCATCCCGAGCCGGTTGAGGAACGCTGAGTTTTGAACGCTCCCTCGTGTCCCGAACACCCAAACAGGGTAGCTCGAGTGCCAGTCTCAGGGTTTAACTTCGCTCGTGGCACGACAAAAACGATGTTCGGCTCATGGTCCCATCCAGCAGCGAGCGGGTCCAGCGGCGCGAGATACATCAGCACGACAAGGAAATTGACACTTTCGCGTAGGATCGAGCCTTCACCTGTTCATCATTTGATCTTACTAGGGCGCTTATATGAAACCGGGCCATCAAAAACATATTCGGCCAAGGACTCCGCAATTTGAGTCGCACGAGGGCATTGCTGTAGCGCGTTATTACTTTGACTTTCCACCTTTCAAGATATCCACACCTCGTGCCTCAGCCCTTCCAAGCTCGGCTGCGGAAATAGTAGGATCGCTTCTATAAAGAGCGATGGCCTTTTCCAATTCCCAGGCCGCCTGCTCAAGCGTCCTAGCCCGTTCTTGCCCAGCCATGGTGGTGACCAAAAAAGATAGACCCGCTGCGAGACTTGCAGCCACAAGGGCCGTGGTGCTATTCAGAAAGGCTGATTTTGTGTTGATTGCGATGGCCGTGGCAAGACCTGCAGACAAAAAGCCGGAAAAGTAGTGTGCGGTTTTCCATCCCATTGAAGAGTTTCTCCAAGTCCGCCATTTCTCATATATCAAGGGAGGAACAGGCCGAGATTCAATATCGTTCATATGGCTTGGATAATACTCTCTCTGCATCTTATAGCAAACTTGGAAATTAAGGAGATCGTGTGGTTTGGAGGAAAACTGGAACAGGACACCCGCGGCGGATCATGAACGACATTGCTCTTCCACCACCGTATTGAGCCATCGCGAGGCAGACCTGCGCCCATTTCTAAATTCTTCAAGCAGTTAGCGGGGCTGTCCGCTTTTCGTCGGGAATGTCAAAACTCTCGGAGTGGCTTCTGGCTCGGCTAAGAAGCCTCGCTCTAAATTCCCGAGAACTTCAATGTCGTTTGTCGAAAACGGACAGGCCGCTAAGAATGTCTGCCTGGAAATAATCCTATTGTCTAAAGCTAGATGTATCGCTTTGGGCAGGAGACGTGCGGTTTCAATTGGAAGTTCATCATCGAATGGTTCGCGAAGGTGCCAGCCGTTTCGTGCGC
The DNA here is from genome assembly GCA_963832265.1 of uncultured Acidobacteriota bacterium. GTDB lineage: Bacteria > Acidobacteriota > Terriglobia > Acidiferrales > UBA7541 > Palsa-360. Next base: position 258,502 of record CAWHTN010000007.1, on the reverse strand, counting down.
GCCGTCTCCAAAGACGTTCCGTTTGGTCGTCATTCAATAGACCGAGATTCTGCGCACGCTTTATCATCATGCCTATCGAGACTTTCCATATCGGTTTCAATTCTTGGAAAAAATCGAGGGTTAATGAACCTGTTTCCAGTTCCGAAACAAAGGATCCTGCGGGGAGCGCGAATGCTCCGGCGAAACAGAATGCCTGATTCTCCACGATTTTATGCACAGATGCCAAATCTTCCTTCGTTAGATGTCGATGTAGAATTACATGGCCAATTTCGTGGCACAAATCAAGTCGTGACCTGGCCGCTGACTGCTTCCTGTCATTAAGCAGAAAATATGGTATGCCGTCATGCTCTCGCCACTGCGATAGGGCATCGACCTCATCGACAAGAAAATCGTCACGCGAAATTATGGCCCCATTGTTTTCAAGCAGGTTAACGATACTTCCGAGAGGCCCATCATCCAGGCCCCAAAATCTACGTGCATCAAGCGCAATCTGCTCGATGTCTTCATTCGAAAGTCGCGTAGGGTCTCGAGGAACATCGAAATTAGGAAAATTCGACTTCGGCAGTTCTACATGATCTCGAATTGCATCCAAGATATCATGCACCCAACACATCCGACGCTCGACCCGGGCCCTAGCGTTTTGTGTGGCGCTTTTCAGCGACCGGTAGAAGATTGCGGAAGATAGTTCCTCTCGAATAGGGCGCAAGAAAAAAGCTGCCGGAAGATTCAGAACACCGCAAAGCTTCTCCATAAGCAAGGGCCTGGGAGAAAGCTCGCCTGATTCGTATTGATAGATGGCAGCGCGAGTAACTCCCAAAGTTTCTGCAAGAGAAACGGCTGTGATTCCTCTAGCGTCTCGTCCTTCCTTTAATCGCGCGCCAACAAATCCTGGAGTTCCAGGCTTCATGCAGTGTGTTCCCGTCTTGTTCGAATCGCTTTAGGTCGAGCCTCAGTGTCATGCTGAATGATCAATTTCTCGACCAAGTCGGGAAATTCTTGGAACATATTCAACCTGCAAATCCATTGCCTAAAGCTCTTGTGGGGAAAAGCAATATCCGCGAAAGCAGGATAATCTTTGCCCCTTTGTCGTCCGTGAATCAGAATGCAGAGGTATTGTCCATCTTGCATCTGAGATTCCTGAGGCATGAATGCAAGCCTTCGCTGACCGTTTTCGTTTAGGCGGGCCAGCGCTTTTCGGTAATCAGCATCCCGAACCATTGCCCTTCTGGACGAAGAAACACAGATAACCAGGAAAATATGTCTTGAAGAAATCAGAACGTAATAACCGCTCCCCCGACCGTAGGGTCTCATTTCAACTTTGATCTTGAATCTCTCACCGAGGGCAAGCGCCTCTTCGTTGAGTTTTTCCTTTCGAACGTGGCCGACCAAGTTGTGACGGCTTCCGGGATTGTCAAATTGCTTTCTCATTTCTCGGTAGGCAACGCGATGGGCAGTGACAACGCTGGTTAGGAGTGCTCGTAGGAAGTTCCGGGGGAACGCGTCCCGCAACATCCCCATGTAGTCCGCTTCCGTGTATTCCATAACTTTACGACCTCCTCGTGTAAAGTTATACGTATAAACAGCCAAATCTGTCAAGTTAAAAGATGTGCGAATTAGAACCCAGGCGCGCCGGAAGCAGAGGCGCGAGCTTCGGCTGACGTGGCAGATGGTTGCACGCCGAAGCGGAGGCGCTCGATCCAGCCTTGCGCTACGGACATTACTCCGGTGTAGAGGAAACCCCAGACGAAGAGGAACAGGAACGGGGCGGTGGCGTAATTTTCATTTTGGATGGAATAGACGATCGTCGCGGCGAAGTAGAGGCCCAGCGCGATTTCCAGGTACGGCATCCAGCCGGCGCGGTTGCGATAGCCTTTTTTCTTCCAGGTGCCGGCGTGGCCTTCGATCTTGAATTTTGGCGTGCGCACAAATGCCGATTTTATGCCGAGGAGCGCTTCGATGACGGCCTTGGCGTTGCGCACGGACAGGCCGATGCCGACGGCCATCACGAACGGCATGTAGAGGATCGAGCGCTTCCACGTCTTGGGATACAGGACGCGCTGCGAGGTCAGATAGAAACCGGAAATCGAGCAACTCGACGCGATGAAGAGCGGCAAGTCGATGAACAGCATCTGGAACCAGCCCTGGTAGAAACGCACGATCATTGCGGGCAGCAGCAGCGTCGAGAGAATCACCATGAAGGGATAGCTGATGTTGGCGGTGAGGTGAAAGACGGCTTCCGCCTTGATCTGCGAGGGCTCGTCCGAGCGCAGCATGCGCGGCAATATTTTTATGGCCGTCTGCATCAGGCCCTTGGCCCAGCGCGCCTGCTGCGCCTTGAACGCATTCATTTCCACGGGCAGCTCGGAGGCGCATTCGATGTCCGGCAGGTAGAGAAATCTCCAGCCGACGAGCTGCGCGCGGTAGGAAAGATCGGTGTCCTCGGTGAGCGTATCGTGCTGCCAGCCGCCCGCTTCGTCGATGGCGCGCCGGCGCCACACGCCCGCCGTGCCGTTGAAGTTGAAGAAGCTGCCGCTGCGCGAGCGCGCGCCGTGCTCCATGACGAAATGGCCGTCGAGCAGGATCGTTTCGACTTCGGTCAGCGCGGAGTAATGGCGGTTCAGGTAGGTCCAGCGTCCTTGGACCATGCCGATTTTGGGATCGGTGAAATAGGGCAGAGTGCGGCGCAGAAAATCCGGCGAGGGCAGGAAATCGGCGTCGAAGATGGCGACGAATTCGCCCGTCGCGGATTTTAGCCCCTCGGCCAGCGCGCCCGCCTTGTAGCCGGTGCGGTCCGTGCGATGCAGATAGTGGATCGGCAAACCGAGCGCCTGGTACCGCTCGACGCACGCGCGCGCGACTTCCCGCGTCTCGTCAGTGGAATCGTCGAGCACCTGAATGTCGAGCAGTTCGCGCGGATAATCGAAGCGCGCGACGGCGTCGACGAGGCGCTCAATCACGTAGCGCTCGTTGTAGATCGGAAGCTGTATGGTAACCTTGGGCCACTCGGTGACCGCGGGCGGCGGGCCGGGGACGTTCTTGCGATTCTTGAAATACTCGTACACCAGGACATAGCGGTGCAGCCCGTACGCGGCGAGGATCACGAGGACGACGAAATACGGAATCATGATGGCCAGGTCAAACGCGTTGAGCTGGTAGAGGCCGCGGAAGGGATTGCGACCCGGGTCGGTGAGCCTGGTCAAATAATTTGAGAGCGGATTTTGCGCCGCCATTGCCAGCAAACTGATCGCATGTTGCGCGAAAATCAAAACGGAAAGTCCCCCTTGCAAAAAATCAATCCGCGAAAAATCAGGCCGCGAGAGTGCAAACGTTGAGCGCTTCGCGTCGCTCTCTCGAACCGCAAGTTCTGATCGCGCTCGTCGCCATGGTGGCGCTCGAAGCGGTCTTTGCCGCGATGGCGCGTCTCGGAGATCTTTCCATTCGCATCCCCGAATTCATGGCCCTGGCGCTGGGCGGCGGCGTTCTGTACTTCATCGCGCTGTACGCGCTCGAACACACGCGAGACAACCGGGCCGTGATGTGGCTCGTCCTGCTGGGTGCGCTGGCCTTTCGCCTGACTCTGTTCCCGCAGCCGCCGTCGCTCTCGACCGATCTGTATCGCTATCGCTGGGACGGCCACGTCCAGAACGAGGGCTGGAACCCCTATGCGGTGGCGCCCACGGACCCGCAGCTTGCGTCGCTGCGCGATCCGGGCTGGTACGTCATGCCTGTGCCGGAAATTCCCACGATGTATCCGCCGCTCGCTCAGCTGGTGTTTCGCGCGACGTGGCGCTTGTTGCCAGACCCGGTTGCGTTCAAGCTGCCGTTTCTGCTCGCCGATCTGGCCGTCGCGGCCATGCTCGCCGGGTGGATCCGTTCGACTGGGGGACGGAACTACCAGGTAGCCCTCTACGCCTGGAATCCGCTGGTTGTGGTCGAATTCGCCTCAAGCGGCCACAACGACGCACTCGCCATCGCCGGCGTAGTCGCTACGCTCATGATTATAAGACGCGCCCCGGCAATGTCAACGCTTACGCTGACGGCCGGGGCGCTGGCCAAAGCGTTCCCTGCCGTGCTGCTGCCGCTCGCGCTCTTTCGCGCGGGCTGGCCTGGCAAATTGCGCGGGTGGCTTGCGGCCGGCGGGTGCGCTGCTCTGGGAGCAGTGTGCGTCTGGCCCTACCGGCATGGCTGGCGCGAATTTCTCGGGATGCTCAAGTATTACCAATTCATCTTCCGAAACTACCATTCCAGCATTTATCCGATCCTGTTGTGGCTTACCGGTTCGCATGAAATTGCCGCCGGAGTGGGCGAAGGCGTGGTGATTGGATTGGCTCTGTGGGTGGCGGTGCGCCGCGCGGAACCGACTCGCGCGGCGTTTCTGCTGATCGGCACGGTGCTACTCTTCGCGCCGAACGGGTATCCGTGGTATTTCACCTGGATTGTGCCTCTTTTGTGCTTTTATCCAAGCCCGGCGTGGCTGCTGCTCACGATCCTGGAATTTCTCTCGTACAAAATTTTCATCAACTATCGCGCGCTTGGCGTGTGGCATTTCGATCCGTTCTTTCAGTGGCTCTGCTACGCGCCGTTTTATGTCTTGCTTGGGTGGGAATATTTAGGCAAAAGAAAAAAGGAAACGTTGGATATCGCCTTGTGCAAATAAGAAAACCGGAGATTGGAATCTTAGGGAATCTTGGCGGGCCACAACGCTCGAATGTAAACCGTATCGTCAACCACTCGGTAGTAGAGCATCCACTGCCCTGCTAACAGTCGTCGATATCGCCGAAACCTTCTCGTCGACCTCATGGGATACAATCTAGGAAAACGCCGGAGAACCTCGGCTTTATCGAAGATGAGTGCGGATTCGTTTGGCGGAAGCTCAGCCATCAGGTCAAGGACATGTTTTGACCAGACGAGTTTGGCCACTATTTTCGCTTTCTCTTGGCTGCCACATATCGCTTGGCTTCCTCATGCGAGTAGACGCGCCCTGCCCGAATGTCAGCCGCCGACTTCTCCATCATTTCGATAAACTTTGGATCGGACTCTATCTTCTCGAGATACGCCTCTTGGTCGGCGTAAACGGCAATGGCTTCGCGCACGACCCGGCTGCGATTCCCTCCACGGTCTTCCGCCAATTCATTGAGAAGCCGGTTTGATTTCTTGTCTAGAACGAATTGATGTCGCATCGTTGGCCTCAAGGATAAGCTACTACGTTTCGTCCCGGCATTCAACACCATTCATGAATGGTGTTGAAGCAGCCAGTCTCATCCACGTGATCACTACCTAGAGATTAATGGAAAGCGTGACGTCAGGACGAGGGCCGGGAGGAGGAGGCATTTTCGAGCGGTCTACTGGACGATACAAAGTGTCGCGCTCGACGGGGACGCGGCCGGCTTCGCGGATCAGGCGTTCGAGTTCGACACGCGGGGTGAACTCGGCGGTCTTGGCGCCGGCGTCGTGGTAGATTTTTTCTTCGACCACGGTGCCGTCGAGGTCGTCCGCGCCGAAACGCAGCGCGATTTGCGCGATGCTTGGTGTGAGCATCACCCAGTAGGCTTTGATGTGGTCGAAGTTGTCGAGCAGCAGGCGCGAGATAGCGATCGATTTCAAATCGTGGTAGCCCGTGGGCGGCGGCAGGTGCGCCAGGCCTGTGTTGTCCGGATGAAACGCGAGAGGAATGAACGCCGAGAAACCGTGGGTCTCATCCTGCAATTCGCGCAAGAGCAGCATGTGTTCGACGCGTTCCTCTTCGCTCTCGACGTGGCCGTAGAGCATCGTGGCGTTCGAGCGCAGGCCGATTTCGTGCGCTGTGCGGGCGATGTTCAGCCATTGCCGGCCGCTGACTTTGTGGTCGCAGATAATTTTTCGCACGCGCGGGTTGAAAATTTCCGCGCCGCCGCCGGGCAGCGAGTCCACGCCCGCGTCCTTCAGCGCGACGAGCGTGTCGCGAATCGAAAGCTTCGCGATGCGCGAGAAATAGCCCACCTCGACCATCGTGAAGGCCTTGAGGTGCACGGACGGGCAGCGTTTTTTCAGGCCGCGCATCAAGTCGAGAAAATATTCAAAAGGCAAATCGGGGTGCAATCCGCCGACCATGTGGAATTCCGTCGCGCCTTCGCGCATTCCTTGTTCGGCGCGCTGGTAGATTTCTTCGAGCGCGAAGGTGTACGCGCCGGGGGCATTGGGATCGCGGCCGAAGGCGCACAGCTTGCAGTGCGCGACGCAGACATTTGTGGGATTGATATGGCGATTCACGTTGAAGAAGCAGGTGTTGCCGTGGCGCTTCTCGCGCACGTAATTGGCGAGCCAGCCGGTGGCGAGTAAGTCGGGCGAACGGTAGAGGGTGACGCCGTCTTCGGCGGTCAGGCGCTCGCCGGCGAAGACTTTTTCCGCGATGGGCTTTAACTGCTCGTCGTTGATATGTAGGTCGCTCATTCTCTTTGTGGCACGGCTTTTTGTAGCACAGACTTCAGTCTGTGGGGTTCCATTTGATCTTGGCTATCGCGCGGCCCGGGCGAACTGTCGGAAATTCACAGACTGAAGTCTGTGCTACGTACGTGCTACTTCAGCGCCACTGCCGCGCCCCAGAACAGCAGGAACAAGAGACTAATATAACCGTTCACGGTAAAAAACGCAGCATTCATCCGGCTCAAGTCGTTTGCCGAAACGAGCGAGTGCTCGTAGGCGAGGAGCGCGGCGACAACCACGATTCCCGCCCACGCGGGCCAGGGCAGAAGGAAACTCCACGCGAGCCAGGCCAGGAGCGCGATCATCAGGATGTGCATGGCGCGCGCGATGGCCAGCGCCTTTGCGACGCCGAAACGTTTTGGCACGGAAAAAAGGTTCACTGACTTGTCGTACTCGAGGTCCTGGCAGGCGTAGAGCACGTCGAAGCCGCCGACCCACAGCGTCACGGCCGCGCAGAGAATCAGCATGCGCGCATCGAGCGAGCCGGCGATGGCGATCCACGCCGCCGCAGGCGACATTCCCAGGCAGAATCCCAGCACCAGATGAGACCAGGACGTGAACCGCTTGGTGTACGAGTAAAAAAACAGGACGGCGAGCGCGACGGGCGAGAGTTTGAATGCCAGCGGATTCAATTGCCACGCGGCGATCACCAGCACCGCGGCGGAGGCGGCGGCGAATGTCCACGCGAAGCTCACCGTCAGCGCGCCGGTGGCGAGGGCGCGTGTTTTCGTGCGCGGATTTTCGCGGTCGTAGCGCAAGTCGATGATCCGGTTCATCGTCATTGCAGCGGAGCGCGCTCCGAACATGGCGACGATGATCCACGCAATTTGCCGCCACGAAGGCCACGCCGACGCTGTCCCCGGTGTCGCCGCATAGCGCGCGGCGAGCAGGGCTCCCGTGAGCGCAAAGGGCAGCGCGAACACGGAGTGCTCGAACTTGATCATCTCGAGAATCGTGCGGATGCGGGTCGGGCTCAATTCAAATCTCCCGGAGATTTTCAGCAGGACAGGCTTCAGCCTGTCTGGTTTTGATTTTTGCGGCGCTGGCGGAAGTCAAAAGAAAACAGGCTGAAGCGTGTTCTACTCAGACGCCTCGCGGGCTTTGCCTTTCGCCTGGCCTTCCCAGCGGTACATCTCTTCCTGCGGCAATCCCATTTGCGCGAGGACGCGGTAGACGTATTGCGCGACAAGATCGTCGATCGTTTTCGGCTGATGATAGAACGACACGATTGCCGGCATGATCACGGCGCCCGCCTGCTGCGCGCGCAGCATGTTTTCGAGATGAATCCGGCTGAACGGCGTGTCGCGCACGCAAAGCACCAGCCGCCGGCCTTCCTTCAGGCAAACGTCCGCGGCGCGCGCGATCAAATCGTCGCTTGTCCCCGCGGTGATCGTCGCGAGCGTGCCCATCGAGCACGGGACCACCACCATCGCATCCACCGCATAGCTGCCCGAGGCAATTGATGCGCCTACGTCTTTGTTCGGCAGCACTTCCGTTTTCGCCGCGCGCCCGCCGATGAGCAGGGACGGAAGCTTTTTCGCGTCGGTCGTGGCGATGTTCAATTCGTGGGCCAGCAGACGCGCGCCCGTGTCCGTGACGACGAGGTGAATTTTCCCCACGCGCGCATCGGCTTCGAGCAGACGCAGCGCCGCCTGCGCCAGCACCGCCCCCGAAGCTCCGGTGACACCTACGACGATCGTCTTGTGTTCCGCCTGGGTCATGGTTTGCACGGAAAGATTAAGTCTAGACAGCGGCTCGCTTGAAAGTCAAGAAACGCGAAGAAGCACTTTCATCACGCCACGTTGCTGCGCATAGCGGATCGCTTTGGCCGCGTCCTTCAACGAGAAGACGCGCGAAATCAAGGGTCGCAGGTCCACGCGTCCTGAGCGCAGGAGCGCAAGTGCCGCAGGAAAAGGGCCGCAGCGCGAGCCGATGACGGTCAGCTCCTTCACGACGATCGGCCACGTCTCGACGTTGGCGGCGCCGTGAAATGTGGATTTCAGGACGAGTGTTCCACGTGGAACAGTGATGCGCTGGGCGAGCGCCAGGCCCGAGGGCGAGCCTGTTGCCTCGACGGTCAGTGAAAATTGGTTCGAACGGTGCGCGCGGGGAGATGACAACCTCTCGGTTCGAATATCCGCGAGATGCGCGAGGCGCAATTTGTTCGCGTGCTTGCCGATCATCACGACGCGCAAACCTGACGCGCGCAGGACGCGCGCGATCAACTGCGCGAGCTTGCCGTCGCCGATCACTGCCGCTTCGCGGTGTGCGCGGATGTTTACCTGTTCGAGGATTTCGCACGCGGCGGCGAGCGGCTCGGTGAAGACGGCTGCTTCATCGGCGATGGCTGCGGGGACGCGATGCAGGTTCACAACGGGTAGGGCGAGGTATTCGGCGAACGCGCCGTCATGGCCGAGGATTCCCAGGACGTGGCGCCGCGCGCACTGCGTCGGGATTCCCCGGCGGCAATAGCTGCATGGCTTGCGGAAACCGAGGCCGGCGCACGCCAGATTAATTTCGCCGACGACGCTCCGTCCGACCCAGGCGCGATCCTTCGCGCTTGCGACACGGACGACTTCGCCGACGAATTCGTGGCCGAGCGTGCCGTGAAAATCGTGATAGCCGCGCAGAATTTCGATGTCGGTGTTGCAGATTCCCGCGAGGCGGACGCGCACGAGGGCCCAGCCTGGCCTCAACCGGGGCAAAGGTTTTTGTAACACTGTAATGGCATTCCGGCTTGTAATTGTGGCAAGCATTGGGAAAACATTGGACCACAGGTGGGGGTGCCGGGCAACTCAGCCAACATCTGGCAATCGTCGCCTAAAGAATTGCGCCCTTCGATGATCCATAAGAAAGATTTACCTCTAGTGCGGTGTTACAGGGTTTTCCGTATAGACATCGCCCCGCAATTTTGTATAGATGTTCTTGACACCGGATGTATGCTCTATGGGTTCTCGGTGTCCACAAATGACTGTCTTCTTACAAAATCGGCGAGACCGCATCAAACAGCGAACGAAGGATATCTTTAAAAATATGATTGGCTGGTGCCTCGAAAAAGTCGAAGCACCAGCCAGGTTGAATGCGTTCGAGTTTGTTGATCCAGTTTCAGATGAAACGATCTATCTCAGCACGAGCAAGAGATATTCAATCTTGTGTGTCGGAGACCGCCGTTTCTACTTCGACCGAATCAGTGGAAAGTTCGATGGGATTTCAGCCCCCGCGAGTGTTATTCCCGGGGGGATTGAATTCCGCGATTAACGCGACTTCGCGCATTCTTCTTTGCGAGTCTGTTGTAATGACCTCGGCAAAGAAGTGCGTGATTCCAGCAATCGGTGGGTTTCTATAGTGTTCAGCTAAACGAGCCCGCAGATTGTTGGTCTGTCCCACGTAAAGACAGGTAAAAAAGCCGGGGCGGAATGGAGTTGGTTTAAACAACCCATAAACCGCCTCGACTTCATTGATTGTATTTAACGTGGGGACGTTAAACGGAAATGCGTTCCCTTGGAATGGCATATTTTCACCTCCTTTCTATGACTTCTCTCCAATGGACAGACAATCTCGATCTGCCCAAATGGAATCTGAGGCCTGCGTTAATTCAACAGGCCTCATTCCCTTGCCAGTGTTTTTGTGAAGATTGAATTGCGCGGAATATCTCTCGAGTCTTACAACTAGGCCCTCGCGCCTCTTCCACAAAACGCTGGCGTAAGACCTAGCTATCTAACTGCAGCCCGACGTGCCGCCGCAATTTTCGCATTTGTAGCAGGCGCCGTTGGGCGTCATGAGCATGCCGCACTCGGAGCAAGTGGGCGCTCCGTCAAACATCGGGCGCGATCCCGCGCTGGCGAGTGGCGGATCATCATCAGCCGTCGGGACTACCACGGGTGACATGACAGGTGCTGCCGCAACTGCGGTGGGTAAGGCACTTTCGCCGTTATGCGTAAGGTAATCTGCTGAGATGTACCGTCCGCCGAGCCAGCGCGCGATGTAGTCGAGCACGGACTTGGCGTAGGGGATGGCCGGATGGCCGGTGTAGCCGGCGGGCTCGAAACGCGTATTGATGAATTTGTCGACCAGCGCCTTGAGCGGCACGCCGTACTGCAAGCCGATGGAAACGGAAAGCGCGAAGCCGTCCATGAAGCCGGAGAGCGTCGAGCCTTCCTTGGCCATCTTGATGAAAATTTCGCCCGGCGTTTTTCCGTCCTCGTACATGACCGACGGTGATGTAGCCCTCGTGGCCTCCGATCGAGAACTTATGCGTGACAGATTGGCGTTCGCTCGGAAGCTTTCGGCGGCGCGCGCCAGGGAAGAGTTCGCGCTGCTCTCCCATTGGTGATGCAGTTTCCACCACCGTTGCCACGGGCTGGGTCTGCTGCGCGGTGTCTTTCTTATCGCCCGCAGCGGAAAGCGGTTGCGAACCTTTCGAGTTGTCGCGATAAATGGCCACGGCCTTCACGCCGAGTTTCCACGACTCGATGTACGCCTGCATGATGTCTTCGACGGTGGAATCCTCGGGCATGTTGATCGTCTTGCTGATGGCGCCGGAGAGGAAGGGCTGGGCCGCCGCCATCATTTTCAAGTGGCCGCGCCAGGCGATGGAGCGCCCGCCGACTGCGGCGAGCGAGCAATCGAAGATCGGCAAGTGCTCGGGCTTGAATCCGGGCGCGCCCTCGATCTTGCCGTTGCGGTCCACGTAGGAAACGATCTGCGAGGTTTCCTCGGGCGAGTATCCGAGCTTCATCAGCGCGGCGGGGACGGTGTTATTTACTATTTTAATAACTCCGCCGCCGACGAGCTTCTTGTATTTCACGAGCGCGAGGTCCGGCTCGATGCCGGTCGTGTCGCAGTCCATCATGAAGCCGATGGTGCCGGTGGGCGCGAGCACGGTGACCTGCGAATTCTTATAGCCGAATTTTTCGCCGAGGGCCAGCGCCATGTCCCAGGAATATTGCGCGGCGCCGAGCAGCGAAGGCTGCACGTTTTCCGGTTTGATGGGCCGCAGCGAATCGCGGTGCATGCGAATGACTTCGAGCATCGGCTCGCGATTGGCGGCGTAGCCCGGGAAAGGCCCGAGGCGCTCGGCGATGCGCGCGGACTGCGCGTAGGCTTCGCCGCACATCAGCGCGGTGACCGCGGCGGCCATGTCGCGCCCGCCGTCGGAGTCATACGGCAGCGCCATGGACATCAGCAGCGCGCCCAGATTGGCGTAGCCGAGGCCCAGCGGGCGGAACTTGTGCGAATTCTCGGCGATGCGCGGCGTGGGGTAGCTGGCGTTGTCCACCAGGATTTCCTGCGCCGTGATGGTGATGTCCACGGCGTGGCGGAACGCTTCGACGTCGAAGGAGCCGTTCGCGTTCAGGTATTTCATCAGGTTGAGCGACGCGAGGTTGCAGGCCGTGTCGTCGAGGAACATGTATTCCGAGCAGGGGTTCGAGGCGTTGATGCGCGCGGTGGTCTTGCACGTGTGCCAGCGGTTGACCGTGGTGTCGTATTGCATGCCGGGATCGCCGCACTGCCAGGTGGATTCGGCCATGCGGTGCAGCAGTTCGCGCGCGCTGAATTTTTCGACGGGATTTCCGTCGTTGACGTTGCGGGTCCACCAGTCGCGGTCGTCCTCGACCGCCTGCATGTACTCATCAGTAACTCGTACCGAGTGGTTCGCGTTCTGGAAAAAGATCGAAGAGTAGGCTTCGCCGTCAATCGCCGGGTCGTAGCCCTGCTCGATGAGGACGCGCGCTTTGCGCTCTTCTTTCATTTTCGAGTCGATGAACTCGACGATGTCCGGATGATCCGCGTTCAGGATCACCATCTTGGCGGCGCGGCGCGTTTTGCCGCCCGACTTGATCACGCCGGCAAACGCGTCAAAGCCCTTCATGAAACTCACGGGGCCGGAGGCGATGCCGCCGCCGGAGAGCGTTTCGCGGCTGCCGCGCAGCGAAGAAAAATTCGTGCCCGTGCCCGAGCCCCACTTGAACAGCATTCCCTCGGTCTTGGCCAGGTTCATGATCGATTCCATGTCGTCCTGGACCGAGTTGATGAAGCAGGCCGAGCATTGCGGCTTGGCCTGCACGCCGACGTTGAACCACACCGGCGAATTGAAGGCCATTTTCTGCTCGACGAGCAGGTGAGTCAGTTCGTCGCGGAAGGCGTCGCGCGCGGGAGCGCTGGCGAAGTACCCGCCTTTTTCGCCCCATCCGACAATCGTGTTCACCACGCGGCCGATGAGCTGGCGCACGGAATTTTCGCGCTCGGGCGTGTTGAGCTTGCCGTGAAAATATTTCGAGGCGACGATGTTGGTGGCGGTCTGCGACCAGCCTTTCGGCACTTCCACATTTTCCTGGCGGAATATTGTCTTGCCCTTCTCGTTTCCGATCAGCGCCACGCGGCGTTCCCACTCGACCGCGTCAAACGGCGAGGTGCGGCCGTCGGTAAAATACCGTTCGAATTCAAGGCCGGTGCGGACTTCGACATCCTCGGGCATCGTGCCGGTTTGGAGCGTCGTCTTTTGGTTCAAAGCCATTTTCGTCTGTGCCATCATCGCCTCCGCGCAGGTAGGCTCCCCCGCGCAGAGGGAACCCTTATATTTTACTCCCGAAATGCGTGGCTGGGAGCACGCAGTTCCCTGATTCTCAGCAGGTCACTGCTCAATTCGAATTCTTGGGGCCGGGAATTCACGAGCATCGTTCCACGGGCTTAAATTTTCACTTGACGCGTTCCGCGTAAAAGTGGAATCCGCACCCGAAAAAAGAAAAAGCTTCCCTGTGCGTATCGCCCCGGCCGCTTGCGGCCTCCGGCGTTACGCTGTCCCTCGCCGACCGCGCTGGGAGCGCCGGCCACGGGGAGTAAAAGAGAGCCTCCTCGATGTCTCTATGAACCCAACAGGTTGCGTCAATCGATTTTGCGATGCTCCCGGGGTGAATGGGCCGCTCGCTTGTCGAATCACGATCCCTGAATCCGAGGGCGCAATGTAATCAAGAGAGAAAATTCTGTCAAGGGGGAAATGCATGCGGAAGCACAAAATCTTGTTGCCGCGTGCTCAAACTGTCTATCCCTAGTGGTAGAGTTCCTCGAAGACACAAGCTGGAAAATCACTGCGAACCCGGAAATCTCTCACCGCTCCCATTGGAACTGTAACACACACTCGCTGTGGAAAGTAAAGCAAGCGCATTCTCAAAATCGCGACACAATAAAAATTCCCGTGCCGATGGCTACCGCGTCTTCCAATGTTGCGATCACAAAGTCCGGAACCTTCAGCGCTTTTACCAGGCGCGTGCGGACTTGGTAGCCGCCAAACGCTCCCGCAACGCCGCCCGCAACACCCAGAAGAGCGCCAATCGCGATGGATTGCGCACCCGATACGGCGATGGCCGCTCCGCACAATGCGCCGAGAACGATGCGAGCGATTAGACCAGGAGGAGCCGTCCGGCTCGGAGCAGAAGGAAGCTGATCGGCAACCAGCTCGACGACCGCGAACAGACTGAAGACCACGACGGCAGCGGTTGAACCCAGGAAGTGGAGATACGCATGGTTGAGATGGATCCAGCCGCGGTGAGCGGCCCAGGCCACGACGGCCGGCGCAGTGAGAGAACGCAAGCCGCACACGACGCCGATCAGAAATGCCAGGAGCAGGACTAGGCTGGGGGCCATGGACATCTCCTTTGGATTTTTTGCTGGACCTGAATCAGGTCACTTCGCGAAAAAGTCGAGTAGCACACCGACTCTTGGCTGTGCGATTTTGTAAGCCGCACGCGCAGACTACCCGACCTAGCGACAATCGCAAAAACCGCACAGCCAAGAGTGGCTGTGCTACTCGGCGCACTTTCAAACCGCTTGCGACACTATATCAATTTCCGACGTGAGGGTTCGATGGACCGGGCATTTGTTTGCAATCTCGAGAAGCTTGGTACGTTGTTCGTCCGTCAGCGGCCCGGCAAAATGAATGTCGCGTTTGATTCGATCGAGCATTCCTTCCTTGGTTTCGCATTCGGCGCAATCGGCGGCGTGGATTTTCGAGTGCCGCAGATGGACGGTCACTTCCTCGAGCGGCCATGCTTTGCGGCGAGCGTACATCGCCACGGTCATCGAAGTACACGCGCCCAAAGCGGCGAGCAATAGATCGTAAGGAGACGGCCCCGTATCCGTGCCGCCGGCAGACGCCGGTTCGTCCGCATGGAGCCGGTGGGGGCCCGCGTGAATTTCCTGCGCGAATCCGGCGGCGCTGCCGCGCACAACCACACTTCCAACGTCATCTTTTTCCATGGTCCCGCCCGCATCAAATGTTCCGGCCCGACTTTTTCTTCAGGCCGACGCTTGCTGGCTGCGCTGCATGAATGCAAGCAGCTCCGCGTTGACTTGGTCCTTGAGAGTGGAGCACATGCCGTGCGGCGCGCCGGGAATAATTTTCAGAGTGGCGCCCCTGACCAGCTTCGCAGAAAGAAGCGCCGAGGCGCCGATGGGCACGATCTGGTCGTCGTCTCCGTGAAGAATGAGCGTGGGCACGTCGAACCTCTGGAGGTCCTCCGTGAAGTCGGTTTCGGAGAAAGCTTTGATGCAGTCGTAGGCGGCTTTGAATCCGCACTGCATGCCTTGCAGCCAGAAGGAATCCCGCAAGCCTTGCGAGACTTTTGCGCCGGTGCGGTTGGCGCCGTAGAAGGGCACGCTCAAATCCTTGAAAAATTGCGAGCGGTCGGCCTGGACGGCGGTGCGAATTTGGTCGAATGCTTCCATCGGCAAGCCGCCGGGATTTGCAGGCGTCTTAAGCATGAGAGGCGGTACCGCGCCGATCAGCACTGCCTTGGCGACACGCGTTGTGCCATGGCGGCCGATGTAGCGGGCGACTTCGCCGCCGCCCGTGGAGTGGCCGACGTGGATCGCGTCATGCAGAGCGAGCGCTTCGGTGAGCGCCGCGAGATCGTCGGCGTAGGTATCCATCTCGTTGCCGTTCCAGGGCTGGCCGGATCGGCCATGTCCGCGACGGTCATGCGCGATGCAGCGGTAGCCGCGGTCGGCCAGGAACAGCATCTGATCCTCCCAGGCGTCCGCGCTCAGGGGCCAGCCATGGCTGAAAACGACAGGCTGCCCTTTTCCCCAGTCCTTGTAGTAAATCTGCGTGCCATCATTGGTCACGATCGTTGGCATGGGATGTTCTCCTTTTCTCTGGATCAACTTTTTGTTACTTGTAACTCAAAATGGGCCGAAGTTAAAGATCGCGAGGGAGCCTTGGGCCGCGTTCATTCTTTTGCGATCGCGGACCAGGCGACATTGAAACCAATGCTCAGCCGATTGCCGGTGGGCGTTGCCTGATATTCGAGCACGTCGGCAAACCGCCGCAGCAGACGTACGCCCTGGCCGCCGACCGCAATCTCTTCGAGCGAACTCAGCAGCGGCAACTCCGGTGACTCGACGGGGTTGAACGGCGGCGCTTCATCCTCGACAACTAAAATAATGTAATCTTCCCGAGGGCTGGTGAAACGTATCGCGATGGAATGGTCCGGATTGCCGGAGTACCCGTGCCGGATGATATTCGATATGGCCTCTTCAAGGCAAAGATTCATCGCGA
Source organism: uncultured Acidobacteriota bacterium (assembly GCA_963832265.1). GTDB lineage: Bacteria > Acidobacteriota > Terriglobia > Acidiferrales > UBA7541 > Palsa-360. The sequence continues at coordinate 242,484 of CAWHTN010000007.1, read as the reverse complement.
ACTGGGCGCCCGCGGGAATCCTGTGCCGCGAAGCCAGGCGCTCGATCCACGGATGAAGATGCGTCAATTCGGACATCCGGCTTCGCAGATTCAGACGCTCACCGGCTGTGTCGTTGCCGTTCCCAGTCATGAGGCGCGCTGGTCCTTCCGGCAGACTATGCGAGGCTTATTGTAGCGCAGCGATGGCGTTTTGAAGTTCGTGATGGATGGGAATCATGGAGTCCACGCCGCTGGTCTTCAAAACTTTTTCGACAAGCTCGTTAGGGCCGAAGATCACGATCTTGCCTCCGCGGCCTTTGATGGCGCGCGCCGGAGCGACCAGGGCTCGCAGCCCCATCGATCCGAGGAAAGAAACTTTCTGCAAGTCGACGATCACGGCCTTCTTGGTGCCCGCAATCACGTTCATGCGCATATCCACGGCAGCGGCGCCCTCGATATCCATGCGGCCCTCCAGAATGACTCTGGTGATTCCGCCTTCCAGCTCCTCCGTGGAGATTGGCATTTCTTTGGCTCCCTAGCTTATTCCAACGGTGAATAGCCCAATAGATATCACAACCGGATGGCGCAACTGACTTTGCAGATCAACCTGGATGATACTTCACCAAGTATTACAGGATTGTTACAGCGCTAATTCCCTTCACTTCAGCGTCAGGACGATCTGCGTGTCCGCGTAGAGCCCTTGCGGGACCCCCGCGCTCGTGGGCGTGCCTTGGGTTCGCAGCTCAATCTTCAGTGTGTGCCGCTTTTTCGCCATGAATTCGGTGCTCACCGTATTCGAACTTTTCTGCACCGAGCCGCTACCCGCCGTGACGCGAAACTCCTGCACCCCGGGAGGGACGTACAGGTCGTCAAATTCCGTTTTATTTCCCTCGGCGCTTCTCCGCAAATAAAGTTTTCCATTCATTTCCACTGTGAAATCCAGGCTCGCGGGCATCTGACCGGCTTCGATCTTAAGCCTCGCGTTTGCTTTGGGATCGAGCGATTTCGGATTGAAGTCCAGCGCAGCGGGTTCTGGCGTGGCGGCCTCTGCCTTTGGCGCGGGAATCCCCGCTTTTGGCGGTGGGGCCTTTTCCGCCGCAGCCACCTTCGTTTCTGGCTTCTTGGGAGCGCTCGGCGCTGGTTTCGCTGCCGCTGGCACGCTTGTGGCTGGTGGCGCCGGGGCTGTTGCAAGTGGCGCCTCGCTCGCAACGGCGGATGGCGGCGTCACTTGGACGGCTTGCGTCCCCTTGTGCCGCATCATGTACCAGCTTCCCGCAACGATTATTACAACGGCCAGTGCGGCCAAGACCAGAAGGTTGTTCGAATTGCTTTTTGGCGCACCTGCGTGCTCAGTTGGCTGCGGTGCTGCTGTCCGGCCAGCCTGCACCGGGAGAGTTGTTTCGATGTACGTCGCATTCGGGTCGCTCCCAGTGGGTGCCGCTTCGGGCGCGGCGCTCTTCAGTCCAAAGGACGTGCTTACCGTCCGCAGCTCCCCGAGGTCGCGCGCCAAGTCTTCGCCAGTCTGGTACCGTTCGTCCGGATTCTTTGCCAGGCACTTGAGAATTATGCCTTCGAGTTTTAAGGGGATGGATGGATTAAGCTTGCGCGGCGGCACGGGGTCGGTGTGGACCACCTTGTAGGAAACCGCCGTCATGCTTTCGCCGGGAAAAGGCTGCTCGCCTGTCGCCATCCAGTACAGCACCACGCCCAGGGAAAAAATGTCCGCGCGCCCATCGATCGGAGCTCCGGTGAATTGCTCCGGCGGCATGAATGCGGGCGTCCCCAGGATCTGCCCCGTAAGCGTCGTATGTCCCGCCGCCAGCTTGGCCACGCCGAAGTCGGTAATCTTTGGGCGCTCGATGCCATGGGCTTCCTTGGAAGTGAGCAGGATATTGGCGGGCTTGATGTCGCGATGAACGACTCCGTGCTGGTGCGCGTAACCTAACGCCTCGGCGATCTTCTGGCCAATTTCGCAGACGCGGTCGAGCGTCATCCGCTCGCCTTTTCTCACGGCTTCGGCCAGCGTCTTGCCGCTGATGAACTCCATCACCAGAAAGGGCAAGCCTTCGTGTTCGCCGACGTCGAAAACGGGAACGATTCCCGGATGAGCGAGAGCTCCCGCCGCGCGTGCCTCGCGGTAAAACCGCTCGCGAAAATCGCTTCCTTGCTCGCTGGCGAGCACGAGCGAGATGATCGTCTTCAGCGCGACGACGCGATCCATGGCCGGGTCCTTGGCGCGATAGACGGTTCCCATCGCGCCGTGGCCCAACTCTTCCAGGATTTCGTATCGTCCTATTTTCTTTGGCGTGTCCATGGGGTGGAATTTTCTATTTTAGCACGGCCTGTTGCGCGCAGTGCCGGTTCATCGGGTAGCACAGCCACTCTTGGCTGTGTGGGTTTTTCGATCGTCGATAATTCATGGCAGTGTGAATATAGCGAAAACCACACAGCCAAGAGTGGCTGTGCTACCTAGGCTCCGGATTCGGCGGTCTGCGCGGCGGCGCGGTAACGGATGAAGAGGAGAGTGATGTCGTCGGCTTGGCTCGCACCCCGTGCAAAACTTTCGACGGAATCAACCACTCTCTTTTGGAGTTGATCGAGCGGCGCGTCGTGATGGCCGGCAAGTGCTTCGCTGAGGCGGGGAATACCGAACATCTGTTCTTGCAGATCCGCTGCTTCGGTGACGCCGTCGCTGAACAGGACCAGCGTGTCGCCGGGCTCGAGCGTCACGCGAACGGCGGCGTACTTGGCTTCCGGGATCAGCCCCACCGGGAAAGAGCCTTGAGTGAAAATTTCACTGACGGAGCCGCGACGAAGAAGCAGCGGCGAAGGATGGCCGGCGTTGAGATAGTCGAGATTGCCATCCAGGTCGAGCATTCCGAAAAACATGGTGGCGTAGCGGCCGACGTCGGAATGCTTGCAAAGGAAATCATTAATGTGGTGGAAGACACGTGCGGGATCGGACCCGAGCGTCATCCCCGTAAGGGCGCCCTGGAGCATGGTGGTGAGCAGCGCGGCGCCAATTCCCTTTCCGGCCACGTCGGCGATGACAAAGGCGGTGCGGTCCTCGCTCATGGGGAACACGTCAAAGTAATCGCCGCCAACGGCGTGACAGGGAGTATTGACGGCGGAGATGGCCAGGTGAGGAAAATCGCGGAACCCGCGCGGCAGGAGCGCTTGTTGAATTTCGCGGGCGATGCTCAGTTCCTGTTCGAGGCGCTGGCGTTGGCGTTCGCGTTCCACCAGGCGGGCATTGTCCAGGATGCTGGCGGCTTCGACGGCCAGGGCGTCGAGAATCTGGCGGTCGAGTTTGGAAAATGCAGCGGGACGCCGCGAATCCAGATACAGAACACCCAAAAAGTGCCCGCGCTGGATGCCAACGATCGATTCCGCGGAGCTCGCGCGCGGCATCGCATAGAGAGGAATCGCCACCACGGAGCGAAGGCGTTGCGCAACAATGCTCTGCGCCCCTTGAAGCATGAGATCGGCTTGCTGAAGGTCTCCTGTGATTACGCCGGTTTGGCTTTCCACCGCCATGCGCAAAGCGGTCTGAGTGGGAGAGAAACCTTCGGTGGGCATGCCGACGCCACCAGAGCGGCGGGCGAGGCGGTGAAGGAGCGATCCCTCGGGAGTGGCCTCGAGCAAAAGGCCGCGTTCGGCGTTAGTGATGGTGATGGCGCGGTCCAGCATGGCTTCGAGGACAGCATCGAGGGGAAGCTGCGAATGCAGCAGCATGGTCGCTTCGAGGAGCAAATTGAGTTTGCCGAGGCCGATGGGAGAAGACTCGCTGTTGGATATGCGTCCCATGCGGGTGAGGAGATTCTCAACCGTGATTTCCCGGGCAGTGGGGTGGAAGATAAGCTGGTAGGAATTCTCCAGACCGAACGTGACTATGTCCCCATCATGCAAGGTCCGCTGGGTAATTCGCTCGCCGTTGAGAAAAACGCCGAGCTGATTCCCGCGATCCTCCAAAATATACTGGCCGCCCTCGGAGAGAATTGCCGCGCAGTTGCGGGAAATGCGGCGGTCGGGAATCGCGAGATGGTTTCCTACTTCGCCGCGGCCAATCGAAAACGGCGACTCGGTGACAGGCACCGACCGGCGAGTGTTTTCGGGCGAAACAACATCGAGAACGGCTTCGCCGAGTGCTGGGGCGTCTGGCATAGGTTGACTCGGAGTTGCGATTGTACCACTATCACCGTCGCCGCTCGCATGGCCAGTGCGGAAAAGGTTTGACGGCGGATGGTTTGCTTGTAGTAAGACCTTTACCGCTCGGAGTTCCCTCCCTCTGGGTCGAGGGATCTACAACAACTCTCCAGTCTTGTGCCGCATCTGACCATCGGTGTTGAAGAGAATCGCGAGATGAACTTTACCGGGCGCAAAAGACGAGGCCGGGATGAAATTGCCAATTGGAGCAAGTCCAATTCTGCGGAGAATCTTTCAGATCAGTTTGCTGTTGGGAATCGCCGGGACCTGGCTCTCAGGGTGCTTTGGAAATCATGCTGGACTTTTTCCCGACGATTGGAACATTCCGGACTCGCCCGTGGCGCGGGTGCAGTCGACGAACTCCGCAACGGTCGATCGGACCGCGGTTCCTCTCGGAGCCCCCACTCATTCGAGCAACCCCGCTCAACTGGAACTCACTCCGCTACTTGGAAATTTTCCTGTGCTTTCCATCCCGCCCGCGCTTATCGGCGGATTGCAGCGGCAGGCCGATTGCTCCCTGACTTATCTTGATTTTTCCTACGCATCCGACCCGGCCATAATGAGCGTCACGCCCCTTACGCAAATTCCGCATTATGAAAAAACGCTTCACGACAGTGCGTCCCTGAACACGACGCCCGATCAGTTTCTCGCGGGATGCGCCGATCCCAATCAGGGAATCACCTCCCGGCCGTTCCTTTTCCTGGGGACGGGAAAGAATGGACGGGAGCTCGTCGCCGTGCCGGGCACATCCGGCGTCGTCACCAGCGGACTGAAGAGCGACGGAACCTTCACGCAACCGACGACCCAAGCGACGCCGATCACTTCCATCTCTCTCCTCAGTGGAGACTTGAACAAGGATGGAAATGCGGATTTGGTTTCCATCAACTCGAACGCGGTCCAATCTTCCGTGACTGTATTTCTGGGGAAGGATGACGGCAGCTATCAACCGGGAGTTGACTATGCGCTGCCCGGCGCGAACGCTCAATACGGCGTGCTCGACGATTTGAATGGCGATGGGATTTTGGATCTGCTGGTGAGTTCGGATTCCCCCACGTTTGCGTTTTCGATTTTTATCGGCAACGGCGATGGAACATTTCAGGCGCCGCAAACCTTCACGCCTACAAACGCGAGCCTCCATTACCACGACGCTTTTATCACCGCGGACGTGAATGGAGACGGGTCCAAGGATATCGTGACCGCTCAAGGACAAATATTTCTTGGAAAAGGGGACGGAGTTACGTTTACGCCGGTGTCGCAGGCGGCTTTCCCGCAAATCAACACGGCTACGAATGACTTTGCTCCGTCGATCGTGGCGGCCGATTTCAATAAGGATGGAAAGTTGGACCTGGCAACGGACGACGGTCTGACGATTCATACGTACCTGGGAAACGGGGACGGAACATTCACGGCGGGGGCGGCCTACTCCACAATTCCGAACTACGGATTTCTGGTGGCGACAGACCTCGATGGAGACGGGAATATCGACTTGTGGACCGGATATGGCGGCAATGGCGTGTACGGCGGGGACGCTTACCTGCCTAATTTCGCGTATGCGCTGATGGGGAACGGCGATGGAACTTTCCAGGGCGTGCCCGGCTTGCCGACAGGCGATTCCAATTACGCGGCCAGCACATCGCTCGCCGTTACAAAACCTGTAAAAAATGCTGCGCAAAGCATAACGCTCAGCGCTCCTTCGCCGAGCAAGGTGTCAGTTGTGGCGGGGCAAACCACCGCTCCCTTTACTGTTAACGTTACTGGCCCGCCGCAAACGGTGACGTTTGCCTGCTCCGGGCTCCCGGTACTAGCGACCTGCATGTTCAATCCGGAACCGCTCACGCTCACGGCAGCCCAAACTTCCGCTCCGGTGAGTGTCACGATCGGCACGACGGCGAACTCGGTTGTCCCTCCCGCGCGCCGATTACTACCGCCCTCGGATTGGATGAAGTTGCAGTGGTTGTCGGTCTTCGGGCTGCTGGCGTTGTCCATCGTTCTGTTCCGCGCGCGCCGGCGGAAGTTGGGATGGCTGGTGGCCGCATGCCTGTTGCTGGCGGCGCTGACGCCACTCGACGGGTGCTCTGGTGGTAGTTCCAATTCGACGACAACTTTCAATGGGACGCCGCCGGGAACCTATGCGGTGACGGTCATGGGTCTTGGAGCCGGGTCGGCGAACACACCTTCCACTCTGACCCTGACCGTGACGGCACCGTAGGAATACGAAGATCGGCACGATCGGAGTAAATGATGGGCTTGAGGAAGCAGCCGCAGGGCCATGCACCGCGTTCGCGTGACATGATTGGCGCGAGTTGCTTATGCTACCCTTAAGATGGCGGACGCCCTGCTCCGGCAACTTTGCCGTCAACTGCGAGGACTGCTGCTGATCCACTCGACTTAAGGCATTGTGACTTCCTGACGCCCGAGGTGACAACATGAATGCGCCGCAATCGCTTCACGATAATGGCCAGAGCATCTGGCTCGACAACATCACGCGCGATCTGCTCGATAACGGCACGCTCAAACGATACATCGACGAGTGGTCGGTCACGGGGCTCACGTCCAATCCCACGATCTTCGACCAGGCGATCAAGAATAGCGGGGCGTACGACGCTTCGATTGCCGACAAACTGAAAAACGGCAAATCCGGCGAGGGTCTTTTCTTCGAGCTGGCTCTCGAAGATCTCACACGCGCGGCGGACTTGTTTCGGCCCGTCCACGAAAAAACAAACGGTGTGGACGGCTGGGTTTCCCTGGAAGTGTCGCCGGTTCTGGCGTACGACACGGCGAGTACGATCGCCGCCGCCAAGGATTTATCCGGGCGCGCGAATCGCCCGAACCTTTTCATCAAGATTCCCGGCACAAAGGAAGGTCTTCCCGCGATTGAAGAAGCGATTTTTTCCGGCGTGCCTATAAATGTCACGCTCCTGTTTTCCCGCGAGCAATATCTGGCGGCTGCCGATGCGTTTCTGCGCGGCATCGAGCGCCGCATCAGCCGCGGGCCTCAATCCGAATGTTGGATCGGTCGCTTCCGTGTTCATCAGCCGGTGGGATGTCGCCGTCGCCGATAAAGTTCCCGAGAAGCTGCGCAACCAGCTGGGCATCGCCATCGCGAAGCGAACTTACAGGGCCGCAAGCGCGCTGCAGAGTTCGGAGCGGTGGCGGCGCGCCTACAATTTCGGCGCGCGCCCGCAACGCCTGCTCCTGGCCAGTACGGGAAATAAAGATCCGAAGGCATCGGAGCTTCTGTACGTCCAGGCCCTGGCCGCGCCTTATACGGTGAACACCATGCCCGAGGCCACGCTGAAAGCGCTCGCGGCTCACGGCAATTTAACCGGACTCATGCCCCAGGATTGCGGCGATTGCGAAGCTGTGCTCGCGGAATTCGGCAAGGCGGGCATCGACGTTGATGCGTTGGCCGCGCGGCTTCAGGACGAAGGGGCGAAATCGTTCGTGGCGTCCTGGAACGACTTGATGGCGGTGATCGCCTCCAAGAGCGCCGCGCTCGGCAAGAGCAATCCCCTGAAAGCCGCCGGTTAGGGCGAATGTAAAATACCTCAGGCTCTGACAGCGCAAATAGAGCAGCCCGCCGAAAGCCCGCAAGCCTGTTTAAGGAGATACCTAATGAGTAATCAGCATTCCGACGCGCTGGTCTTCTTCGGGGCCACCGGCGACCTGGCCTACAAGAAGATTTTCCCGGCGCTCCAGGCGATGGTGAAACGCGGAAACCTGAACGTGCCCGTGGTGGGCGTGGCCAAGGCGGGATGGAATCTGGACCAGCTCCGCGCGCGGGCCAAGGATAGCCTGGAAAAACACGGCGGAGTCGATGCCGCGGCTTTTGAAAAGTTGAGCGGCCTGCTGCGTTACGTGGACGGCGACTACCAGGACCCGGCGACGTTCGAGGCCCTGCGCAATCAGCTGAAAGACGCGCATTGCCCCGCCTATTACCTGGCCATTCCGCCAGTCCTGTTTGAAACCGTGGTCGAAAATATCGCGAAATCGCACGGCGCCGGCGATGCGCGGGTCATCGTCGAAAAGCCCTTCGGGCACGATCTGGCTTCGGCCCTGGAGCTGAACAAAATCCTGCTCTCCATCTTCGACGAATCCTGTATTTTCCGCATCGATCACTTCCTCGGCAAGCGGCCGGTGGACAATATGCTGGTCTTTCGCTTCGCGAACGCGTTCGCCGAAGCATTCTGGAATCGCCATTATATCGAGAGCGTGCAGATCAACATGGCGGAAGATTTCGGAGTACAGGGCCGCGGCGCTTTTTACGACGTGACCGGGACCATCCGCGATGTCGTTCAGAACCATCTATTTCAGCTGCTCTCCAACCTGGCAATGGAGCCTCCGGTCCGGTCCGACGGCGAGTCCCTGCGCGACGAGAAAGTCAAAGTGCTGAAAGCGATTCCGCCCATCGAAGAGAAAAATCTGATACGCGGCCAGTTCCAGGGCTACCGCGATGAGACCGGAGTCGCCAAGGATTCGCAGACGGAAACTTTCGCCGCCTTGAAGTTGGAGATCAATTCCTGGCGCTGGAAGGGCGTTCCTTTCTACATTCGAGCCGGCAAGAACTTGCCGGTGACCTGCACGGAAATCCTCGCCAAGTTTCGCAAGCCTCCCACGCTCCTCCCCGACAGTATTTTGACGGAGAACCATCTGCGGCTCCGCCTCAGTCCCGACGTGGTCATCGCCATGGGACTGATGTCGCTGGCGCCGGGCGAAGGAGTGGCGCTCCAGGCCGGTGAAATGGTGGCCACCAGTTCCGCGGGCGCGGGCGACATGGATGCGTACGAACGATTGCTCGGCGCGGCGATGGCCGGAGATAACTCGCTCTTCGCGCGAGAAGACTACGTGGAAGAAGCGTGGCGCATCGTTGATCCCGTGTTGAAAAAAGGCACGCCGGTTTATCCGTATGCGGCGAATACTTGGGGGCCGGCCGAAGTCGCGCGCGTCACGCCACCGGGAGGCTGGGATGCTCCGGCTCGCGGTCCGGACAATATTCCGGCGGATAGCTAGTCGGGCCAGTGGCACAGGCTTCAGCCTGTGGGGGTTGGTCCTTGCATGGACCAAAACCCACAGGCTGAAGCCTGTGCTACCAGTCCGCTACAACAAATCGTCTCCGGCATGTGCGGTTGTAATAGAATGCACGGATTGACCGATCCAAGGAGGAATTATGAATTATTCAGTCAGGAATTTAGTCGCTATGGGGATAGCGTGTGTGGGTCTGATGGCCACACTGGCTAGCGTGCCGGCTACCGCTGCCGATGATGCGGTCGTAACCGCGGACAAAGCCGTAGCTGCGGCGCTCACGAAAGGCGACAAGGCAGCCGCGAATAAGTGGCTCGACCCGGATTTCAGTTGGATCGACTCCGAGGGAATCATGTGGGCCAAGGAAGATGCGTTTCGGGCCGAATTGAAGCCTCTCATTGCGGCGGGGGACGACGTCAAGATCACCGAGCACAAATATGGCAAGAGCGTTGTGTGGATCCAATGGAGCCAGGACAATAAATATTCGGCGAGATTCTGGGTGAAGCGCCCGGCCGGTTGGAAACTTCTGCACACGACTGAAATTGCATCGATGCCCAAGCGGGATTTCAAGACCGTCGAGCCGACTTATGAAGTCCCCTGCAATAATCCCTGCAAGGCCGTGCCGTACAAACCGCTGACCGCGGGGGAAAAGGCTTCCCTCGACGAATGGCAAACGCAAGAATCCAGCCAGGCAAATTGGGAAGTGCACGTGGCCGATAATATGGATCAACGCGTTGTCAGCACGTACGGCGGGGCTTCTCCTTCCAAGGCCGACCGCATCATCGGAATGAACAAACGCAAGGCGTCAAATCCTGACGCTCCCAAGGTCGGAGCAGCTCCGGCATTGTGGATTCGCACTTGGGATTTCGGGGATGCGGTCGTGATGGTTTCGGTGCAACCGACTTACGGCGACAAAGCCTATTGGTCCAGCCGCGTGCTCGCGCCGAACGAGTCTGGCCTATGGCAGATGATGGAGAGCTATCACAATTATATTCTGGCTTCGCCTGTGATGACGGCCACGCCAAATCAACCTGACCTGAAGTAGTTGGATTGGGAATCAGTGGAACAGGCTTCAGCCTGTGGGGGCTAGTATTTGCAGATACGAAACCCCACAGGCTGAAGCCTGCGCTACTTGAAATTCAGCGCGCCGGGAGCGGCTGCAGGGGCAGCGTCTTGCCTCCCGGCGTCTGATCCTCGGCCGTGTTGCTCAACATGGCTAATGTTATGTAGACGCCGCTCACCGTGATGAGATCGACGATTTGCTGATCGCTGAAAATCGCGCGCGCTTCTTTGAATGACGCATCGCTGACCGCGTGATTGGTGGCGAGATCCATGCAGAGATCGTACACCGCCGCCTCGTCCGGCTGCATGGACGCCGGCCGCTTGCCAACCTTGAGATCATCAGCCACCGCTTGCGGCAGTCCTGCTTTGAGCGCCAGAGGATAATGGGCCGTCCATTCCACTTGCGACGTCCACAGGCGGGCCTGGATCAAGATTGCAAACTCGTTCAGTCGTTTCGGAACGGAAGTGTTGAAACGCAGGTAATCGAGCATCGCAAACATGCGCTGGCCCATGACCGGACTGCGCAGCATCATATTGTACGGACCGGAAATCCCGATGCTCGAGACCTTCAAAATCTCATCCGCAAACGGACGCTGCTGATCGTTCAATTGCTCCACTTTGAGCAGCGGGAATCGCTGTTCCTTATCCGCGGAATGCACCTGCACCTCCGGCATCATGAGCGCCAAACCAATTCCAACCGATACGCACAACGCTAACACGATCCGTCGCTTCATGTCTTTCTCCTCCACCTCTCAAATTTCCGCCCGGCTTTCCTGGCTGCACGGCAACATATATCCGCCTGCTTCGGAATGCAACTTCCCGGCGCAATTCCATCTTCAAATTTTTAGATTGGCGATTGCCCGGGGACGGAGGTGAATGGGGCATGAGTTTCCGAGAAATAGCTGGCCCGTGCGGACTCGAACCGCAGACCTCTGTCGTGTCAAGGATTTAGGAGCGAATGAGGTGGAGTGAGTACGAGTTGCATGGAGAAAATCGCTTAGCCCGAAATTCCGAGCTGTCTCATTGCAATCGATTGAGCCACGTTGGAGGGGATTGCACCGACTAGCACGGTGGGGTTATGTCACAAAGTACGTCACAAAGGTCAGAGAGGGTTGGTTAAATGGAATGCCGGTGCCGCTGATTATCGCTGACCCGACAGAAGAACCTGGATGCGATTTACCAAGTCAATTCCGGCTTGGCCTTCTTCCGCCGTAGAAAAATCGGAGGGGAAGCAGAAGCTGCACATTTGGATTGACCTCGATAAATCCCTTCATCGCCCACTCACTTGTCTGCATTCCCGGCCCCGCACATCAGAACATGGGGCCTTGTTACCCTCACAAGCAGCTCGGCATCGACCGGGTTTCGCGTCGGGATGACTTCGTAGCCCGGGGCTCGGCTTTTGAGAGGGTCCGCATGTTCGGGCTGTTACATGCGGTTCTGGCTGATGGATGTTGGCGCGATGGTCCAGTCCCAGTGTTGCCCTGCCGCCTCAACGATCGGTTTCACATCTTCCTGAAGTAGGAAGCGCTCCTGCACCAGCCGATCCGCGGCCGCTTCGACGCGATGCATGTATTCCGAGCGCGTGCCATAACGCTCCTCGACGGACAATCGCGGGTCATGGCTTTTGTCCCGATCGGCGCGCGTTTTCGCGAACGGAATATACGATCCCGCCATGGCGACGAGCGTGTTGGGTGCGCCGCTTTGTTCGCTGCGGAAGGCCCAATCCGTGTACGTTCCCAGCGGCACGGCCTGCTCCGGCAGGCGAATGCCCCCTATATCGTTGCCGTCGCTGTCCACCTGGGGAACGATGAAAGGAAGCACCGAGAGAGCACCCGGAAGGTCCGCGCGAAATCCGCCCGGTACGTGATAGGGCCACTGCACGGCAGGCAGATTGGGATATTTGATGTCAGTTTGAGCGACCAGCGTACCGTCCGAAAGTTGCGGGTGGCGGCTCGGCGGCGGCGCCACACCTTGCCTCGCCCATTGGTCCAGTGCCTCCAGCAGCGCGCGCTGCGTCCAGCGGTAGTCATTGGGATTTACCTTGAGGGGCTGCAGGTTATTGTCTGCGGGGGGCCATGAGCCTGGTCCGTGCTTCGTGCCGGCAATCGTGAAAATTCGTACGTTGGGAGGGTCCGGTAAGTCTTCAAGCCCGTCCATAGAAATGTGCCGCAAGGCGGCAACGCGGCCGCGGTCCCAGTATTCGGATCCAGTATCGACAAGAAATATCTTGGGATCCTGGCCGGCAGGAATTCGTGCGCTCAAACCGTCTCTTTTGCCGGTCACAGGATCGGTCGTGACTTCATACCGGATTGGGAACACTGTCTGCGTAAAGGATCCCAGTTCGTTTGGCAACGCGAATCGCTCGTTGAAGCTTCCGAATGACGTTCCCCCGGTGTGAATCATGAGCGCATCAATGGCCTGCCTGCCCTGTTCGTCCGTCGTGAAACCGTCGTACACCAGTTGCCGCTGATACCGCCCGACTTGAGAAGCGCCGTACGTGTACACATAGCGAACGTGAACGATGGCGTCGGAATTATTTTTGATCGCAGAGGCCATATCGCGTATCGCCGCGAAGCCAAGCCCGGCGACGGGAGGGTCCTTGCTCTCGTAGGTGAGCTGGTATGTCATGCCCGCCTTGAATCCGCCTTTCACCGTGAGCCAGTCCTGATTGAAAATGACCTGGCCATTTTCCATTTTCCCGAACTGCCAATCGCTGCGGGGAATCAGATACTGCATTGCAACCCAGCCCTCACGCACCGTCAGGCGGTAATCGAGATTTTTGGGATCAAGCGGGGGATAAGCGGTCGTATTGTATTCGCCCGTATATTCATAGGACGCCGACGCCTTGTTGGGAATAAACCACGGACTGACCCAGCCGGTGATGGGTTTGCCCTTGTCGGTGGCGATGGGAACCGTCAAGCCGATAAGATCTTTTTCCTTGTCCTTGCGCACGTCAAATTCCCAGCCCACGGCCACGATGGTGTAGCCTTCGCGCATCAGCAAGCCATCTCCGAAATCGTTTTCTGCTGTAGGATCGAGTGAGCCCGTGGCGCGGTTAAACACTCCGAGTACACCCTTTCGCCCGCGATTCACCACGTCGAAAAGGGCGACGCCATTTCCGCGCGCCCCATCCTTCGGCCGTAGAATGAACAAGTCGGCAGAAAATTCCACTTTGCCCTGAGCGTTGCGGGGCACTTTGTCCAGGTCGGCAATGATTTTGTTGTGCGGGTTATTCGGGTCGACGGCGAAATAGACTCTGCCGGAGAGTTTTTCATAAGCACCAGCCGAACCAAAGGCCTTGCCATTCAGCACGTCTTGCCGGTTGGTGATTTCGATGCGCGTCACTTCGGCACGCGCCGCTCCCGGCGCAAGAGCCAGGACAGCCGAGATCGAAAGGACACCGAATGCCCGTCGAATGTATGGATTCATGGTTTTCCCGCCTGTTCACAAATCTTTTATTGCAGAACTACTTTGTCGAATCTGTAGCTGAACTCTTCCGCCAGATACAGCGTCTTCTCGTCCGGACAGGCGAGCGCATGGATTGAGTCAAACCATCCCGGCAGCCGGCCCAGTTTGCCGAAGGAGCCGAGCAGCTTCCCGCTCAGATCGTATTTGTAGACGCGCCCGACGCTGCCAACAAAGATCACCTGATTGGGGCCTGGAGTAATGCACAGCGACCACGCCAGCGCTCCCACTTTCCATTCCTGCTTGAAGTTTCCGTCGGTGTCGAAGACCTGCACGCGGCTGTTCTGGCGGTCGGCGACGTACAGGGTTTGGTTCGCGTCCATCACGATATTGTGCGGCGTGTTGAATTGCCCGGGTTTGGTGCCTCGGTCGCCCCAATATTTGATGAGGTTGCCTTCCGGCGTAAATTTCGCAACGCGCGAGTTTCCGTAGCCGTCGGTGACGTAGGTGTCGCCGTCAGGACCGACCACTGTGTCCGTGGGCTGGTAGAAACTCGATGGACCGGGAATGGCGCGTTCAATTCCATGCGTCATATACACCCATCCCATGTCCCCTTCGCGCCGGCCCAGGGCTTGCTCGACCTTCCGCTTGGGGTCGAATTTCACAACGAGATTGTCACCGGCAGCCACGTACCACAAATTATCATGCGCATCGAACCGGATACTGTGGGGAACGCGGAACAGGGGCGAGCCTTCACCGAAGGAACCGATGAAGTTGCCTTCCTGATCAAATTCCAGAATGGGGTGATTGCCGCGGTTGAGGATGAAGATGTGGCCCTTGGAATTGATGGTCACGCCCACGGCTTCGGCCATGATCATGTCGCTGGGAATCTTGAAGAAGTCCTGCACGACGCGGAACTTGAGTTCCGGCGCCTTGGCGGCTTCCTGCGCCTTGGCCGATTCATCCTGAGCGCACAGCGGCAGCGCCGCCAGCAGCAGGCACAGAAGCAGCAGTTTTTTCATCAGTGCACCTCGGTAGTCCTTACTGCATCAAGACGTGGACAGGCAAGAACGCGTTTCGCCTTCCGCGACCAGGCCTATTTCCCACCCTCTGCCGCCGTCGGATGGAGCGAGAGCTTTTGCACGCGCCAATTCGAGATCTCACCCGCGTAAACTTCGTTGTCGGTCCGGCAGTCGAGTTCATGGACGGCCATAAATTCCTTCATTTCCTTGCCGCCCTTTCCGAATTTACCCAGGATCCGGCCATCCAGCTCCATCTTGTAGATTTCGCCGTTGTTTTCCATGTCTGTCGTGCCGGTCGAATTTGAGCTGTAAAGATACTGGTGTTGGCCGGGAGTGATGCAAATCGCCCAAGGAGATCCGACGTTGATGTACCCGGTCTTATAGTTTCCATCGTTGTCGAAGACCGAGAGCCGCTTGTTGGCCCAGTCACCGACGTACACATTGCCTTGATGGTCTACTTGTATCATATGCGCATCTTCGCATTGGACGGCGCCTGCAAGGAAGAACTGCACAATGCGCTTCATGGATTCCTCCCAAGAGATTTCCTGGCCCAACTGAAGAAGCTGCCGGAAATTAGTCGGCCCCCCCCATTCCCATATGAAGAAGCAACTTTGTCACGCGACGCCTGAGGTGGTGGAAAAGGGGAGCCGCGTCGCCAAGCTCCCCTTCTCGATAGGTCTCCTGCTACCTCATGTTTAAAAAACTAGCTTCAACCCAAACTGAATCTGCCTCATGGGGACCTGCGGGGCTTGATCAAGCTGCCCGAAGCTCGGCTGGTCACCATAGTTGGGGTCAAATGTGACCAGTTGGTCACTTGGCGGCGCGAAGTTGGTGCGATTGAGGATGTTGAAGAACTCCGCTCGGAATTGGATATCAAAAGTTTCACCAAACTTCGCGATATGGGTGTCTTTAACAATGGACATATCTACGTTGAACAATCCCGGGCCAATGATCGAATTGCGCGGAAGGTGGCCCAGGAGGTTGGTACAAGTGAGTGGGTCAAGACCAAATGATGCCAGTGTCCCTGTGGCCCCGTTCTTCCCGAAGGCAGGAGTTTGGTTACAGTTGGCAAGGGCAAATTGCATGTTGGGCGCCTTGGGATAGATAAAGCATGACGGTTTAAGGTACTGAATGTTTCCGGGCTGAACCGCATTCTTGGGAGTGCATCCGGGTGCCAAGTCTGGGATATCCATCGGCTCCGTGTTGTTTTGCCCCAACGGGTCTGAGTTAAAGCCCGCCAAGGGCCATATCGGGGCGCCGTCGCTCAGATCGAGCAAACCTTCCACGCCCCACCCTTTTGCTATCAGTCCAGCGGGCCCATTCCAAGATTTGGGTGTTGGAATCTGGTACAACCAGTTAACTGACAGGTTGCGGGTGATGTTGAAGTCCGACAACCCCCTGACGATGCTCAAATCCCACCAAGGGGTCGCCGCAGTGGCGGCGGACGAGAAGTTGTCACCCGCGAAACTTCCTGAAGAAGTGTCGAAGGACTTTTGCCATGTAAAGGAAACTTCATACTGGAAGCCGTGGCTGATCTTCTTCGCAAAATTCACCTGAAGGGAGTTGTACCACGCTTCGCCAAAGAATCCCGTTGACAGCTCCAGGCCGCTGATAAACGGGTTGACCATTGTACCGGGCACAATACCGGTGGGAGCCGGGCTCGTGACCGATGGGCAAATGCCGCCTGGTTCGGTGGATTGGTTCGGGAACAGCCAGCCAGCCGAAGTTTTCGTCGGGAAGCACGTATTGAGTGTGTCGGTTTGGAAGGGATTGTGGAGCGCCTTCGATCCAGCATAGGCAACCGTCAGCGAAGTGTTCGGCGTGATTTGCCGCTGAATATTAAAGTTGTATTGCATGACGTAATTTCGTTTGGGATTCGCGTCGGTGTACTGCCACCGGCCTGAATTGCTCGCCAAGGCACCACCGGGTGCGGCAGTAGCAGCGGCAGCGACAAGTCCCTGGGCGAACGAACCCTGGGGGAGGGGACACGCCGGTAGGGTCTGGGTCGTGCAAGTGAATCCTTGAGCTTGGTTAGTGTTGGTGAGGTCAAGCTCGGCTCCTGCCGGAGATGCTTGCAGGGCATTCAGCCCAAACATGAACGGCATGGGCAGAACATCAAAAATCCCGAATCCTCCGCGAACCGAAGTCTTGCCGTTCTTAAATGGATCCCATGCGAAACCGACCCTGGGCTCAAAGTTCCTTAGCGTTGGGTTCGAAGCGAAGACCTGATTCCGGAGGGACCCGCAGCCGCTCGGAAGACCAGTGATCGTCTCCACACACCCGGTTGGGTCGGCCCAGAGTGTTGGGAGTAGAACATATTTCCCATTCTTCTCGAACGGAATCGTGGACATTTCGTAACGTAAGCCCACGTTGATGGTCAGATTGCTTTTGAACTTCCAATCGTCCTGGACGTAGCCGCCGAAAACCGAGTTGCGGTTATAATGTTTCGTATTGCCCGCAGTCCATGGTGGAATGGTAGGCATGCGTACCGTTATGGGCTCATTTTGGAGGAAGGCATTGAGGTCGAAAAATCCCACACTGCCGTTTCCGTTTCCGTTTACAAGGTCAGTGTGATTCCTAAGGAATTCAAAGCCGAATTTTAGCGTGTGTTTACCCACCGAGCGGGAGAGATCGTCGAAAAACTGATAGTTTTGAACCCAGTCGCTGAACCCTCCTTGCGGGCTAAACCCTCCAGGGCCAGTGACGCCACCGACTGTCCCACCGCCAGCCTGGCCCCCGACTCCCGGGGCGTTCAACGCCATCGTAATTCCAAGCGTTTTGTCCAGCATTGCCGGATTCGAAACCGAAAGCCCGGGGTTGGTGACGATGGATTGGGTCCATCCAATTCGGGCGCTATTGACCAAAGCGGGGCTGAAGATGTGGTTTTCCTCGATGGCCACGGACATGTTCGGCAATGTGTACCCGGTCGTATCGAAAGCAAATGTTCCGGGCTTGGCCCAGGTGGAGTAGTCGCGGTACATAGCGGCGTCTACCTTGTCCTTGTCGTTAATCGTCCAGTCAACTCGAGCTGTGCCGTAATCATCGTCCACAGCTTGGTCGGCAGAGGCCAAGAAATTCCCAGTATTAAAGTCAGGACCGATCAAGCCGTTGTTGAAAGCCGGAGCGAGGGCTTCGTAATATTTGTGTACGAAGTTATCAACGCAAGCAGACGCTTGTCCGGGGGCCAGGTTTGTCTCGTTGGGGAACAAGCATCCGCCCGTGCTCGTAAGAGTGCCATTAGCGATGCCCTGAGCCGGGGTAATTGGATTGCCGTTTGCGTCGTTGATGATTCCTAACCTCGCGTTCGGCGATAAGACTTTGTCGGTAACGGGAACACCTTGTCTCTGGCGGATACCTTCGTAGTCCGCAAAAACGAAAAGCTTGTTCTTCATGATTGGCCCACCGCCCGACCCCCCGAATTGATTGCGAACAAAAGGCGGCTTATTCCCCGCATCCAGGTAATCAGACGAATCAAATGCCTTGTTGCGAATGAACTCGTAAGCGTTTCCGTGGAATCCGTTCGTTCCGGACTTAGTGATGGCGTTGATAACCCCGCCGGAGGTGAAGCCGTACTCTGCCGAATAATTGGCGGTCAACACCGAGAATTCCTGAATCGCGTCGACGCCAAGGTTAGCGCCAAGGACGTTCCCCGGGCCGGCGTTCGAATAGTCGTTAACGATAATGCCGTTCAGGCGGTAGACGTTCTGCGTCGGACGATTCCCGTCAATCGTCATTTGATTGCCCAGGCCGCGCAAGTTGCCGCCCGGCTGGGTTACTTGTTCATGCACGCGCACTTGAACCACGCCGGGCTCCAGCGTGGCGAGTTGGGCCCAGTCACGGCCGTTCAACGGCAACTCAACAATCTGTTCGCTTTCAATGTTGCCGCTAAGAGTGGCGTTTTCCGTCTGCACAATCGGGGCCGCGCCAGTGACCTCAACCGTCTGGGAAACCTGACCAACGGTCAATGAGATATTCATCGACTGCTGGGCGCCGACGGTGAGCTGAATTTTGCTCACTGTAGTAGTGAACCCCGGGGCGGAAATTGACACTTCATAATTTCCCGCATTGATGTTTACCAATGTATAAATACCGGAAGCGTTCGATTGGGTTTCATTGGTTACACCAGTAGCCACATTCTTGGCCGAGACTTTTGCGCCGACAACAACGCCGCCTTGCGCGTCGGTGATGGTCCCGGTCAGCGAGGCGCCGGCCACCTGGGCACGCATAGGCACGGAAAAGGCAAGCCCCACAATCCACAATAAAACAAGCATCTTGATCGCGTTCGACTTCATGGTGTTTCCTCCCGGGTTGCGTTTGGAATTCCGCAACATCCCACGTAGTTACTTTCCCAAAGCTTTCTAATTTGAAAGATGCCGCTTGTTCGGCAGAAAAGTTTGGATATGCGCCCGGAGTGAGAATCAGCGTCGCCAAACGGTCGCAGGAGTATCGATCGGGCGCTTACAATGCCCGCAGGGCCGCTTACGGACCCGTGCATACCGACACGGCTGGAAACACACACGCGGTGCCTCCGAAACTTCGCAACGCGGCCACTCGGGAAATCTTGTAAATGGTTCTAAGATTACTTGCCCTGTTGGGCGCTAAGTAGCATAGGCACATGGCGTTGTCAATGGTAATTTCTGGGAATCTTTATGGCTCTTTGGACGGCTCTCATGCCGATTCCTAGCAATGGATAAAGTTGTCGTAAAAACTATATCGCGAAAAATGTTTAGACATTGGGGCATCCCAACGCGGAGAGAGAGCAGGTGCCTTGGTTGCGATTCACTTTTGCCTGATTGCGTTCGGTCAATAGCAGCAGCCGTCCGCAAGCGATCGCGCGATTGAAGTCGGTTCCGATCCGGCCGCCAAGTAAATATTGAATCGTCACATTGAAGGCGACCCGCGCTCGTTTGATCCTTCCTTCCCGAAGTTTCGCCTGAACTCAGACGAGCCATTGGCCGCAACCATCTTCAAGACGGGAGCAGCACAAAATAATTTTACAAATATCCGCGGCAGAACACGAACTTGGGTGTAGCATACGCGCCGCGAGTGGAGAAAGTGACAATCTGGAGCGAACCGTCCGGACATGACCCGGCGGGCGCTCCATTCCAAAAGGAGACTCATCCCATGAAACGTTCAATGGTGCTGTTTTCCCTTTTTGTACTTGGCGGCATGTTTGGCGCGGGGGCGCCGCCGGTCCAAGCCCAGTTCGGCCCTCCCAGCGCGGAGAGGCAGGCCGCAATCGCCAAACAACTTGCCCTCGAGGAAGCCACTCCTAAGTTGCAGATCACCGAGGAAATTCTGCCCCTGACCATCCCCGACCACACGATCGGTGAAACGGAAGGGGTTTCCATGAATTCAAAAGGCCACCTGTTTGTATACTCGCGCACTGGCAAAGGCGGTAGTGCGCGTGGCGGCACGGCCGCCGAGCTGTTCGAGTTCGACCAAAACATGAAATTCGTCAAACTGTGGGGTCCGGATAACTACGCCGCGTCGTTCGCGCACTCCGTCCGAGTCGATAAGTACGACAACGTGTGGATGATTGACGAAGGTTCCGGAATGATCGTCAAGTTCGACCCGGCGGGCGTGGTCAAGATGACGCTCGGCCGAAAGCCGGAGGCGATTGACTACATGGAGCGCTACATCGAACGCGGTGAAAAAGTCACCGAGCGCTATCCGGTCGGAACGATGGGCACATTCAACCGGGAGACCGACGTCGCCTGGGATTCGCAGGACAATATGTACGTGAGCGACGGCTATGGCAACTCACGCGTCGTCAAGATCGCGAAGGACGGCACCTGGGTGAAGACGGTGGGAACGCACGGGTCCGGCGACAATCAGTTCAGCACGCCGCACGGCATCGCCACGGATGCGCAGGGCAACGTCTATGTCGCCGACCGCGGCAACTTCCGCATCCAGGTCTATGACGGCGATCTGAACTTCAAGAAATCCTTCGGCGGCGTTGGCGCGCCGTGGAGCGTTCAGGTCACACCGAAGTACATCTACAGCGGCGACGGAACGGGCAAAATCTACCGGCTGGACCACGAAGGAAAGTTGCTCGGTTGGGCGCAGACTGGGCTAGGCCAAGGACAGACGGGTTGCATCATCCATGAACTCCACGCCGTGTCCGACAACGTTATCATCAGAGGCTCCTGCTCCGAATGGAACGTGGAAAAGATCACTTTCAAATAGAGATCACATTACGAAGGGGGCTCGAACCCCAGACCTCTGCCGTGTCAATCGAGCCAGGATAGGTTTTACAACAACTTAGAAGACCGCGGGGACTGCCAAAATACGCGGAAGTCGTACAAGACATCGCTCTATGTGGGTTGGAGTGTGGGTTGGCAAAAAGCCTCACTCAACCCCGAACGCCAGAAGGACATTTCCCGGCATCTGCCCGACATAGCCATAGCCTGAATTCACAAATAGCATGCCTTTGGCGACCGTGGGCCCGGGGCCGTTGAGGGCTCCGCCACGTCCCGAAACACCATTGACTGTTGTGAACTCTCGAACAGTATCGTAATCCCAGATCACGCGACCATCCTCTGTGGAATAAGCTCGTAAGTGTCCGTCCAACGACCCGGAGAAGACTACACCGGGAATTACTGTGATAGCAGCAGCCTGAGCTGGACTGCAACCCTTGCGGCCTTCCGGGCACGGAACCGGTGCTGCGCGCCAGACCTCTGCTCCATCGGTTAACCGCAATGCAACGAGTCCACCGCCACCTGTAGGAGAGATGTGATGATTCTCGTCGAACTGGGCATCCGACAAAGCCGCGTAAACGTTTTTCTCGTCCGCAGCCGGACCCCACAAGATTCCTCCAATTATTCCCCCCTGGCCGACCCGGGCCTGCCAAATGGTTTTAGCGTCCCGATCTGGATCTAATACATGCACGACGCCGGATTTTTGACCCGCGATAAGTACATGACGTCCATTTGGCAGACCAATGAGGATCGCAGAGGACCCAAAATCGAAGTCTGGTCCGGCATTTGCAGGGCAGTTGGCCGAATCAGGCAAATAGCAGCTTGCGTTAAAGGTGTCATTTTCTGTGAGCTGCCGTACCCATAGCACCTTCCCCGACTCCATGTCGAGAGCCATTACGGCATCGCTCGTTTTCGAAGGCGGAAGTGAATAGTTGTCCCCCGTGGCGACATAAAGGATCTTGTCATTGACATCCAACGTGGGCGAGGACCACACCGCCGCGCCTGATGGTCCCCACTGCTGCACGCCTATCTTATTCTTGCTCACCGGGTGTGCCTTCTCAGAAATCGTGTAGGTCTTCCAAATCTGTTTGCCGTTTGCAGCATCCAAAGCCACAACGCTTCCGCGGAATGTGCAGCATTCGTAGTCCGGCATACCACTGCCAACCTCTTCCAAGGAAGCAACAGGAACGTAGAGCCTTCCCCTATAAAGCGTCGGGGTGCCAGTTATGCGTGCTGCGTGATGTGAATCGAGGTTCACTTTCCACAACTGCTTTCCCGTCCCTGCGTCAAGAGCGTAGGCATTTGCTGCCAGATCACCGAAGAACGCCGCGTACGTTTTTGAGCTGCCCAAAGGTCCAATCGTAATAGCAGAGCGAACGCCTGTGTCCGCTGTATAAGCCCAGCGAACGCAGCCCGTCGCCGCATCGAGCGAGTAAACTCCATGGCCTGAACTGCCCACGAAAACGCGGCCGCCCACGACTGTAGGCTGGCTAAACGCGATGACGTCCCCGGGATAGGCAAAGGCCCACTTGAGTTTCAGGCCGGGTACGAGTTTGGCATCGAGTCCCGCAGCTGCCGCACTCTGAAAACGGGCGTTTGACGAACTGACGCTCCAACCATTCCAACCCGGGGCTGAAAGAGGATCGGTGAAATCGTCCGCCGCCTTACAGCTGATTCGATCGAGATCCAATGGCTTTTCTGTCCCGAACGGCTTCCTTGAAAGATAGAGGGCCAAAGCACGCCGCTCGGCTGGCGTGCGCGCTAGTCCTTGTCGCAACATAGGCCCACTGCCTGCCTCAAGCGCATCCAGAATTCGTTCCGGCGTCAGTTGCCGTAGCGCGTCGCGCGCGGGCGCTCGCGTTTGCGCACTGGCTTCATGGCATGAGGCACAATGAAGGCCATATAGGGCTTGACCATCCTGTGCGAAACCGAGAATGGGAATCGCCAGAATAGCCAACAACAGGATC
This sequence comes from uncultured Acidobacteriota bacterium, assembly GCA_963832265.1. Lineage (GTDB taxonomy): Bacteria > Acidobacteriota > Terriglobia > Acidiferrales > UBA7541 > Palsa-360. Next base: position 219,621 of record CAWHTN010000007.1, on the reverse strand, counting down.
AAGAATGAGTCGAATCGATGGCCCATGCGTCCTCCTCAAAAGCCGGGCGGACCTAGATCAGTGCCGGTGAGTTTCTGCACTTATCTGCAGATTATCAACGCTATTCGAGGCAGAATTTTGATCGCCACGGTGCGATTCAGACGTGTATCGCGCGCGATACACCTCACCCATTCCGCCCGCGCCAATCTGCTCGACGATTTCATAGGGGCCCAGACACTGCCTGCACGAGAGCGCCACTCTGTCCTCCCTAAATTACCGCGTAGTATAGCCCTGTTTGGTATATTCGAAATATATCGCTGCGATAGGGTTGTTGAATGCACTTTGCTTGCGACCTGATGGAAAGTCACATCATCGGATTAACCAGATTACAGGTGAAGAATTACAGGTGAAGTTTCTGCCGGATTCCGAAGAAAACTCTCTAAAGTATTGAAAAGAATGGTAGGCCCTTGCGGACTCGAACCGCAGACCTCTACCGTGCCAATTTTGAGGTACAGCAGTTAAATCCCTTTGCCTGTCTTGCTTTCCCGGGTTTGCTTAACGTTCAAAGCCTAAAAAACAGCTTAGTTTTGATGACGAATTGGTGACGAGTTTCACATCAATCCTCTGGGGAATGCGCCTGAACGCACCGTCCGCATATTACTTTTAAATTAAGCTACCACACTCAGTTAGAACTACTGAGGTACATTCTGCCACTGACTTGGGAATCGCGGTCCTGATTTTGAAAGCCCGTTGTGCTACCCGGCTACGGCGGCGAGGCTTTCGCAGCACGCCGCGAGCGTACGATCGATGTCCGCGTCCGTGTGAGCCGCCGAAACGAACAGGGCTTCAAATTGGGAAGGTGCGAGAAAGACTCCGCGATCGAGCATTCCGCGGAAGAATTCGGCGAAGCGCCGGGTGTCGCATTTTTTCGCGGCGGCATAATCCGTAACCGGCTCGCGCGAGAAGAACAGCGTAAGGAGCGAACCCGCGCGAACCGCCGTGGCGGGAGCGCCCGTTTCGCTGAGCGCCGCAACGATGCCGTCTCCCAGGCGCTTCGCACGCGCGTCGAGCGATTCGTAAAATCCGGGAGCGGCCAGCAAATCGAGCGAAGCGATTCCCGCGCTCATCGCCAGCGGGTTGCCGGACAGCGTCCCCCCCTGATAGACCGGCCCGAGCGGCGCGACGCGATCCATCAAATCGCGGCGCCCTCCGTACGCGGCCACCGGCAATCCTCCGCCAATGATTTTGCCGAGCGTCGTCAGGTCCGGAGTAATTCCAAATAATGTCTGCGCGCCGCCATAGCACACACGAAAGCCGGTGATTACTTCATCAAAGATCAGCAACGCGCCGTGCCGCGAGCAGAGATCGCGCAGGGCCTGAAGAAACCCGGGCTTCGGCGGAACGATGCCCATGTTGGCCGCGATGGGTTCAACGATCACCGCGGCTATTTTGTCGCGATGCAAATCAAACAGTTTTTCCAGCGCCGCTGCATCGTTGTACGGAGCATTGAGCGTCAATTCGGCGAGCGCTTGCGGCACTCCGGGACACGCCGCGATTCCCAGCATCGCAAGGCCCGAGCCCGCCTCGGAAAGAAAACTATCCGAGTGGCCGTGATAGCAACCATCGAATTTAACGATCAGGTCGCGGCCCGTGGCGGCGCGCGCCAGGCGCACGGCGCTCATGGTCGCCTCGGTGCCCGAACTGACAAAACGCACTTTTTCGCAAGAAGGAAGAGCCTTCCGGATGCGCGACGCAAGTTCGACTTCGAGTTCGGTTGGCATGCCGTAACTCGTCCCACGGCGCGCTTGCTCGGCAATGGCCTGAACGACTCTCGGATGCGCGTGGCCCAGAATCAGCGCTCCCCACGAGCAGACGTAATCGATGTATTCGTTTCCATCGGCGTCCCACAGGCGCGCGCCGGCTGCGCGATCGACGACGATGGGCTCGCCGCCCACGGCGCGAAACGCGCGTACGGGGCTGTTTACTCCGCCAACGAGCACGTCGGTTGCGCGGCGGAATATTTCTTGAGAGAGAGGCCGCTGCATTTTAACCAGGATTTCCATTTTCACTTCCCATCCGACTGACAACGTACACCCAACCCCGTATCTAAGCAACTCTCCAGCCAGGGTATTGCGTACAGAACGTTATTCGACGGCTGCGGCAAAATCTCAAAGCCAAAAACTGACGCTTCCCCACCCATTCCTCAAACACTTTTCTTTCTCTAATCTCGCTCAGCGCCGAAATCTGTTTCGGTCTACGGCTCGCCCATCCTGCTGGTGATGGGAGCACCGCAATCCTTCGCAGCCTGCCCCAAACAGCCGCCGCGTGAGAGGACTCTCCGCCAGCAGCAGCCTGTAATATCAGGCGCGCTTGATCAGGCATCCGCCTGTTTTCAGCAACCGAAGCTGCCAGCTCGTGAGAGACCCGTGGTTGGTTCTCTTCGGCAGCACCAGCCGCCACAGGCTCCCCAGGTTGTAGGCCAACGGGCTCGGCCAAATTCGTACCTCATTGGACCGGAAATGATCGCAGATCAGCCACGTCATTTTCATAGCCTTCTTGCCTTCTTTGATCCATCGCTCCGCCGTGCCTCGCTTGTTGTAGAAATGGACCACACCGGAGCAACCAACTTGTGGAGTTGCTTCCGGACAAGCGGATTGTCGCTCGGCAGTGAACCTTGATCCGGGGATTAATACCGGAACGCTATGAAAGTTCGTCTGTGTGTCACCTGTTGCAGAGCGAGATCAGCGTCCTGGCAGTTGAGGTGGATCGCCAAGCTGGGGAATCCGGATCGGGGGCGATTGTTTCTTTCGGGGTGCCCCCAAAATGCGCGCAATCCGTTTGCGCGCCTGCCGGATCGCCGAACCCACGTTAAGTCTGCCCGCCCATTGAAATCCCCGAAAGCATCCGTGTTTGATCAATTGGTCTTGCAGACGGTGCCGCATTCGCGATCCGTGAAAGTCGAAGAGTTTCAACTCCGAGAGAAATGAAAAGAGCTGCAGGTCCTCTGCGCCTGGCACCCCGATGGCGGCGCCCCGGAAGATCGGATCGTCGCGATACAACATGCGGGTGGCTTCAAACAGGAAGGCTTCGGGGTTAGTATTTGGCGTGCCGGTGTAATCGAAATATGGCCCGTCTTTCACACGCTTACCAGGTATCAGCCGGCCTTCGATCACGAGTTCCGCGTCGGCCGGCGCTTCCAGATCCACCGTGGCGCACCGGATGAGCTTCACTGGCTCACACTGCAGCCCGCCCGCTAAATCATATTCGTCCCGGCCGCTGGGGTAGGCAGCGGCCGCCGCCATCATCAGCGATTCACCCACTCCTATGGCAACCGCCATATCTAGTGGACGGTCCTGGCGTTCCGCTGCGGCGAAGTGCCGGGCCAGATGGCTGCGGGGCGAGGCGCTGAGGGTCGCGTGTCTCGGTCCGAGTACCTGCATCCGGTAGATTCCGAGATTCCCGGAGCGGGTCTTGGGATCCCGAGTGATATTTACATGCCAGGTCCCCAAATAGCGGTCGCCATCCTGCTGGCTCCATTGAGGAACCGGCAGGCTAAGGAAGTCGATCTCCGCTCCCTCGACAACATTCTCCAGTACAGGGGCTGAATCCACCATTACCGGCTCTATGGTATTGGCAATTCTCCTCGCGCCTTCGCACACCACCTCTAGCCGGCGCATTCCGGGATCGAGACCGAGCGCAAGAGCGATGGCAGATATGCTGCTCAATCCGTTGGTGAAGACGCGCTGCCCGGGATAGCCATTGATATTTTCGAAAAGCAACGGCGCCGTTGAGTCCCGGGTCATTTGGCCGAGTTCGTATTTCCAATCTACCGGCTGTTGGATTCGCTTCAACAGACCGTGCTGGGAAAGCAGACTGATGAAAGTCCGAAGGTCCATTGAATTTCTCGTCCCGTCCTGAACTTGCCTTTGTTCAAGCTTACTGTACTACCAATCCTCGAATTCGTCGCGCCGCGCGCACCATCTCAATACTACTGGGAGGGTCGGGCTTCAGCCCGTCCACAACGAGACTTTCTGGAAGCCGCTTCATAGCTTGCGGAAAAACTGCCCCCTCTTGACATTCCGACCGAAGCGAGGAATCTCTCTATGGTTTAAACTCAGTAAAAGAGAAATTCGTCGGCGCAAAGCGCGCCTCGGAATGACAATGATTTGAGTTTTTCAGCAAACACTTTAGCCGCTGGAGCTTACTTCGCTTGCGGCTCCGCCATTCTTTGCATCAACCTAAGGGAGTTCAAGATCACTTTCTTGCATCCGGGTGCTGCACCGCAACTTCGCCAGGACCCGCAGAAACCCCTGCAATCCATGCGTTGCTAGATTCGGGTCGTGCTGCAACCGGCTGGCCAGGTGATGGCGGTCCTGCGCGGACAGAAACGTGAGTGAATCTATATGTGAACGCAGGCACGTGAGGCCTTCCGCGGAGGATTTTCCGTCAATTTCGGAAAACGCCTCACAAATGGTGACACCCACGCGCCAGCGCACGAATTTCTCGATCTGGTTTTCGATGATGTTTTCCGCCTTGGGGATTTCGTCTTCGCGCGCTTTTTTGTTCTGCTGCACGATGTCCGTAAGCTGGTCTATGTCGTAAAGATATATATTAGAGAGATTGGCTGCGGCGGGCGCGATGTTGCGGGGCACACCCAGATCGATCAACAGGAGCGGGCGATTTCCGCGCCGCGCCATCGCGCGTTTTAACATCTCGCATGTGAGCACCGGTTCTTTGCTCAGGACAGAGGTAACAATCAGGTCCGCCCATTCGGTCGCTTCACACAACTGGTCCCAGGGCACCGCTTCCCCATCAAATCGCATCGCCAGATCCCAGGCGTGATCCTCGGTACGGTTAACAATACGCAGGTGCTGGAGGCCGCGGTCGCGAAGATGGCGGACTACCTTTTCACTCGTGGCCCCTGCTCCAACGATCAGCCCTCGATGAGCATCGAGGCGGCCGAAAATTTGCTCTGCGAGCTTAACCCCCGCGTACGCTACAGACATGGGCAGCGTGCTAATTGCAGTTTCCGATCGGACACGTTTGCCCAGTTCGAGCGCGCCCTGAAACAGGCGATTGAGAATCTGCCCGCTCGTGCCCCCTTCGAGGGCATTTTGGTAGGCCACACGCACCTGGCCCAGAATTTCCGCTTCTCCGAGCAGCAAGGAATCGAGGCCGGAGGTCACACGGAAAAGGTGCCGGATCACATTCTGATCGCGATACCTATAGAGCGACTCCTTCAGACAGGGCAGCGGTAAGCCATGAAAGGAGGCCAGAAATTCTTCCAGGGCCTGGCCGCTGTCCTGGGATGGAGAGCGGACCCCGTAGATTTCGGTTCGATTGCACGTGGAAAGAACCAGCGCTTCGGTCAGGATGCCCTGGTGGCACAATCGCCCTGCGGCCTCCCGGGCTTCCAGGGGGCTGAACGCGACGCGCTCACGGAGGCTGACGCTTGCCGTCTTATGATTAAGTCCAACGAGCTCAATCTGCATTACGAAACTCCCTCCCGGTACGCAATCTACTTTCAGGGTCAGCGCAGGCATCTGGCGGCCTGTTTCGCCGCGTAGGTGATCAAAATATCGGCACCGGCGCGCTTCATGCTGGCCAGCGCTTCATACAGGATCGCGTTTTTGTCCAGGCGCCCGAGTCTGGCGGCGGCGTCTATCATGGCGTACTCGCCGCTCACGTTGTAAGCGGCGATCGGCATTTGAAACTGCTGCTTGGCGCGATACACGATGTCCAGGCAGAAGAGTCCCGGCTTGACGATGATGATGTCCGCACCCTCTTCAATATCCAGCGCGATCTCGCGCATGGCTTCGTTCGAATTGCAAACCGGCATTTGATGGGTGCGCTTGTCTCCATGCGCCAGAGCCGATTGCGTTCCTTCGTGGAAAAACGGGTCGTAGAGTTTGGAGGCGTACTTCGCTGAATACGCCATGATGGGCAGGTTTTCGAACCCACTGGCGTCGAGAGCATGGCGCAACGTTCCGATCTGCCCGTCGAGCATAGCCGCCGGAGCCACCATGTCGCTGCCTGCTTCGGCGTGGGAAACCGCGGTCTTCGCCAGCAATTCGAGCGACACATCGTTCATCAAATATCCGTCTTTCAAAATGCCGCAGTGACTATGGGGCGTGTACTCGCACAAACAAACGTCGGTGATTACCGTCAGGTCAGGCACGGCATCCTTCACCGCCCGAACGGCGCGTTGGACTATCCCATCCGGCGAGTAAGCTCCGGTTGCCTGGTCATTCTTGACGTCGTTCTCCGGGACGCCAAACAAAAGAATAGCGGAGACGCCAAGGTCACGGACCTCTTTGGCCTCTTCGACCAAACAATCAATCGACAAATGGTAGTTCTCCGGGAGGGAGCTCATTTCCTGCTTGATTCCATGCCCGGGGACTGCAAACAGCGGGAGGATCAAATCATCCGTGGAGATGGAGGTTTCACGGACAAGCTTGCGAAACCCAACGTTCTGACGAAGCCTTCTCAACCGTTGTGCCGGAAATGCCATTAGGACAACCTTTCTACGCTACGCGCGTGAGACAGCCGGAATTGCCTGCTTGAGTAAATAAAATGGAAGAATCTTTCCACCCGCCGTTGGCATCGGGTAATCGCGGACAATCTGCACCATGTTCGACTGCTTCCACATCTCCGTGCCGGACTGTGACCACGATTCCGGGCTGTCTTCGGCGCGCTTGAGCAGGTTCAAGAATGTGTCCAGAACCATGGTTTCCTCAATCTCACCGACGCGCGGACTCACAAGCAATTGCAGGTGAGTCAGCCCGCGCGCACCTTCTTTCTCCACCAGTTGATAGTCCGTGCTTCTGCCGCCAAATCGCTCTGGCAGTTCCCGCTCGATAATTCGAACGAAATCGGTGTCCACGAAGGTCACCCCTTCGCCGGTCAGCTTTTCATAGCTCCGAATACCGCTCAGATGCGTGTTGAAGCCAACCTGTCCGTAGGCGCAACCACATTCCTGCTCCGAGAGAATGCCGTAATCGCCCATGCCGACATTCAGAAGTAGTTTGGGAGACTCGTACAGCAGCGTTGTGAACAGGTAGGAGTCAACGAAGAGATCGGAATGCGGCACGCTTTGCCCGTGCGCAATGATCGCTGTCGTGTCCTTGTAGAGGTGACAATGGTCGCTTTCCCCGCGCGAGCGATCGCAGCCCGCCGCAATGACGCCAGCCTCGGAAATTCCGTACACCGGTATCGCGGAAGCCCCCATGGCTTCAATTTCGTTTCTCTTCTGCGGAGTCAGCGGTTCGCCAGTCACCAGGAACTTGGTTCCCTTGATGTTCAAATTGTTTTCCGCCGCGGCGATGCAAATTCGCACTGCCGAGGCTGCGAAGGTGTAAACCACGCAGCGCTCGCTCTCCTGCAAGGCGCCGGCAGCCCACTGGGCCACCTTGATGGCATCATCCAGTGCCACATACTCGGGTTCCGCCAGTGGGCAGTTATGGAATTTCCCCAGGGTAAAGATCAGCTTTGTCCCCCACTTCTTCTCCCAGTTCACGTTCAAGCGGTCTTCGGGCACCTGCGAGAACCACCGCCGTGCAGGGTTGCCGATATGCGCAAACCGCAGGCTCGAGTTGATTCCGGGCGCTCCTGGGAAGACAGGAAACCAATTGGCTATCGGCGCCCGCAGGCATCCATGAATGCTCAACAACATTGCATCGTAGAGCGAACGCTGGTGCAGATAGTCAAAGTCGATTCGCACTCGGGTTCCCGCGCTTCGCGTCGCGCCGCTGCGAACTTCGTACACATAGGACAAGAAGGGGTTGTCGAACATCCCCTCCTGGCACCGGAACTCCACTCCGTTCCGCACCACCGGGACCTTTCCCTTGAACTCATCTACGGTGAAATACACCCCTTCGTTCTCCAACCTACGGAGCGATCCTTCAATGCCATCCTTCGCAACCCAGTTCTTCAGGTCGTTGAATTGGATATGCTTCGGCCCGAGCAGATTCAGGTAGGGGCTGCGGGAGTACTGGAAAACACCCCTCTCGACAAAGTTCAGAAAGTTTTCTTCGCGCTTCTCTACGCGTTTCTGGATGGTACTCCGAGCCAGAGAGGCGGCCTCCTCGGGCTCCATGCGCGTCTTGGCGAATTTTCGGAACCCGTCGATGAATCGCAAGTACTTTCTCATCGCTGCGAGACCTCCTCTTAATGCCGCTAAAACAATCGAAAAGTTGGAATCCAAGAATCACATTCGCAGGCGGCAGAGACCATGGAGCAGTCCTCCCAAAAAATGGATGACTGAGGTTCTAGTACCTTTTCTCGGAAGGTGGAATTTTCCGCTGGGACGACTTGGGCCACGCTGTGGAGTCGAGATGTGGCGCGGTGGTTTAGGTGCAGCCTATCCGTTTGCCGACCCTTTTGTCTGCCGGTGCCTCACTAGCCTCACCATGCTTCCGTTTCCACATCCCGCTCATCGAACCGAACGTGCGGATTTGCCGCATCCGCCTCTCGGAGAAGACTCACACCATCGCCGTAGCCATGGCATGTGACGGCGGGTGGCCCGGGCTTCGGAATTGAAGTTGGGGTGGCCGGCCTTTGAAGTTGAAGTTAGGGTGCCCCGTCCTTGACGCTTTTCAAGGGCGGGGCTTTTGACGTTGCTCTCCGACTTGGCCTCAGCGCAGGGGATCGATGAGAATCAAGCCCGGTTCTTTCTTCGAGTAAAACGAGAAGCTACTCCAAGGCCAGTCCCTGGGATGAGCGACGAGGCTTCTCTTCACTGGATTCATGTGCATGTAGTGGAGTTTCTCGACGAATTTTCCCTGGCTCCAGACGTTGAAATCGTAGAAGCGGTACTGCCAGAACCGCGGCAAAGGTTGGAGTAAATCGCGGAAGGGCGGTTTCAGTTGCCGGGAGGATGCCCGCCGTCGGGGCTTGCGCCGCAAGCGGCGCGACACGCGCTGCTTCAACACCTGCATGACGGTGGAAGGAGTGCCCCTGGCGGGCTCGCTGATGAGCAGGTGAACGTGGTTGGGCATGACGACGTAACCCGCGAGCGCGAATCCGTAGCGGTCGCGCACCTCGCCTAGAATCTTTACAAACAGATTCTTCGCGCGCGCCGAGGCAAACAGGGGCAGTCGCCGGTAACAGCTGCACGTAATGAAGTGGAGGTGGCGTAGTCCGTACCGGCGTCTCAATCCTTTGGGCATGAGGAGTCGACCCAAAAGCCCCGCCCTTGAAGAACGTCAAGGACGGGGCACCCCAACTTCAGAATCATAACTCCAAGTGGACGTACGGGAGTAGTATTAGAGTGTGGAGCGGAGTGGATTTTGTGAAATGCGAAAGGGCGGGCCACCCGTCCATGTTTTTGCATTTGACGTTTTTGCCGTAGCGAATGTTTGGAGGGACCCCTTGTGATGATGAAAAGGTTAGGGATTGGGGGAACTAGCAAATTGCTCGCGTTCTTGGGCGTAGCACTTTGCTTCTTAGGTGCATGCAAAGAAACGGCAACGCCCGATCGGAATGTCTTTTCGACTTCGGCCGAGCAGTTAAGGGTTACCTCTCCTAATGGCCATCTGGATGCGGTGTTAGTGAGGGATCCTTACGGAGGGGCCATCGGAGGGGGTGTTCATTGGAACGTGTACATAGTTTTGAAAGGTTCTCCCGTTTCGATGAGTGTCGCGCATGAAGTGTTCCAAGCTGATCCCTTCAGCGGAGGAAATTTGATTTGGAAGCGGGAGCATCTTCTTGAAATTCACTACGATATTGCGAAAATAGAAGAGTTCCGAAATCTGTGGGGCTTGCATGAGGTAGAGGATGTTGGCAACAGAGGGGAAGGAGACTACGAAGTAGAAATTCGATTAGTCCCCTCCTCGGAAGAGTTTTCAATTCTGACTCCGGACGGCGCGTTACGCCACGGAAATTGAGAATTGGCGGGTTCTATAAAAGCAGTTGACTGCCTCTATGGCGCAGTCACTGGTGCCAGAAACTTGTTTCGAGTTCCCTAATCCTGGAAAATCTAATCGCGGATTCGGTTCGGCAAGCTAAGGCCGAACCCCCATTGGTGCTTTGTACCCGGATAAAAGCATGGCTCCGGTACTGGCGATCGGGCGGGTGGCCCAGCCTTTGAGACAGGTTTGAATTTCCGGGTGGCCCATCTGTCACGCCGCGTGACAGATGGGGCTTTTGACTTTTCTCTTCGAATGACAATCGTGCGACGGAGTTTGCCTGCGACACTTCGTCCGCCACGGATGGACTCGGCGCAAGCAACATGGGCCGTCTGATCGGCACGACGACCAGCTACAGCTTCCTCACCAGCCGCAACTTCACGAACGCGTATACCTACGACGCGGCGTCCAACCGCACCGGCTTCACCGACCCGGAGAGCGGCTCGACGGCCTACTCCTACGACACGCTGAACCGGCTGACCTCGGGGCGGGTGGCCCGGGCTTCGGAATTGAAGTTGGGGTGGCCGGCCTTTGAAGTTGAAGTTAGGGTGCCCCGTCCTTGACGCTTTTCAAGGGCGGGGCTTTTGACGTTGCTCTCCGACTTGGCCTCAGCGCAGGGGATCGATGAGAATCAAGCCCGGTTCTTTCTTCGAGTAAAACGAGAAGCTACTCCAAGGCCAGTCCCTGGGATGAGCGACGAGGCTTCTCTTCACTGGATTCATGTGCATGTAGTGGAGTTTCTCGACGAATTTTCCCTGGCTCCAGACGTTGAAATCGTAGAAGCGGTACTGCCAGAACCGCGGCAAAGATTCGGGTGCATCGCGGAAGGGCAGTTTCAGTTGCCGGGAGGATGCCCGCCGTCGGGGCTTGCGCCGCAAGCGGCGCGACACGCGCTGCTTCAACACCTGCATGACGGTGGAAGGAGTGCCCCTGGCGGGCTCGCTGATGAGCAGGTGAACGTGGTTGGGCATGACGACGTAACCCGCGAGCGCGAATCCGTAGCGGTCGCGCACCTCGCCTAGAATCTTTACAAACAGATTCTTCGCGCGCGCCGAGGCAAACAGGGGCAGTCGCCGGTAACAGCTGCACGTAATGAAGTGGAGGTGGCGTAGTCCGTACCGGCGTCTCAATCCTTTGGGCATGAGGAGTCGACCCAAAAGCCCCGCCCTTGAAGAACGTCAAGGACGGGGCACCCCAACTTCAGAATCATAACTCCAAGTGGACGTACGGGAGTAGTATTAGAGTGTGGAGCGGAGTGGATTTTGTGAAATGCGAAAGGGCGGGCCACCCGTCCAGATCCATTGGGTCTGGATCGGCTCCCAACGCCCAAGTGGACAGTATCCCACTCATTGCCTCCCGGCTCGGTACAGTACACCACCCCTGGTGGCGATACGTTGTGGCTTCCAGCGGGCGCCGATTTGTGCGAAGAGTATGCCAATGCTCAATTCAATAGATACTGGGATCTTGCCGCGATACCTTATGCGGTTAGTCAGGGAGGAACGTACGATTATCAACGAGACCCAAGACACCATATCATCTACAGTCAATTCCAGCCGGCTGCAAACTATTCTGTTGGTGTGTACATGCAAGGCTTTGGCTTTTCAAGACAGCACACGATTGATATCGCCTTGGAATTTGCCAAACACTTCGCCTCGAACTACCCAGCCCAGGAACAGGACTGGATAAAATGGTGGGGAGCGGGATGGGATGCTGCGAAATCGGGAGCTTACTCCAAGTCCAGCTGCGGCTGTAAGAAATGAGTTTCTGCTCGATACATATGAAGAGGCTAAGCTCAATTTTATGATTTCAAGATTGGCAAAGTTCGCCCGCTATTCGTTGCTCGCTATTTCGGTCCTCGGTATTTTTTGGGTTCTTGATGGTTTGTACGTTATGTATCGTCCGCAAGACGCCCTAGGGGTGGCCAACGGCGACTGCGCTCAAGGGGAACTTCGGGCTGTTCCAAATGGCGCTGGCATAGTTGCTACCTCACACGTGACATCTTGCTCGTTCGGTCTTGCTCACGGGGCTGAGACGACATACGTATACCTTCATAAGTCCGGAGAGAAGGACACGGCGGATTCCCTTGTGTTCAGGTTTGCCAATACCGGTAATTTATATTCCCCAGAACTGGTGTGGACCGACTCCTCTACGCTTCACATTTCAGTTACTGAATTAGGCGAGGTAACCAAACAGATTGCTGACAGAGAGGGCGTGAAGATTTCCTACTCCATAGGCAAGGAAGATATGTCAAGTGAAGAGGACGCAAAGGAAAGGAAACGCGATGCAGAGGCTTCGTTTGTTTGGCTGATATTTCTGGCCACAATCTGCATTTTAACAGTATGGTCCATTTACAAGGAGAGAGCCAAAACGTCTGAACCTCCCCCTAGACTCCATGAGGGCTGAATAGGCGGGTGGCACAGCCTTTGAACTTCCGGGTGGCCCATCTGTCACGCCGGACGGGTGGCCCGGCCTTTGAAGTTGAAGTTGGGGTGCCCCGTCCTTGACGCTTTTCAAGGGCGGGGCTTTTGACGTTGCTCTCCGACTTGGCCTCAGCGCAGGGGATCGATGAGAATCAAGGCGGGTGGCCCGGGCTTCGGAATTGAAGTTGGGGTGGCCGGCCTTTGAAGTTGAAGTTAGGGTGCCCCGTCCTTGACGCTTTTCAAGGGCGGGGCTTTTGACGTTGCTCTCCGACTTGGCCTCAGCGCAGGGGATCGATGCGAATCAAGCTCAGTTCCTTCTTCGAGTAAAACGAGAAGCTACTCCAAGGCCAGTCCCTGGGATGAGCGACGAGGCTTCTCTTCACTGGATTCATGTGCATATAGTGGAGCTTCTCGACGAACTTGGTCTGACTCCAGACGTTGAAATCGTAGAAGCGGTACTGCCAGAACCGCGGCAAAGATTCGGGTGCATCGCGGAAGGGCAGTTTCAGTTGCCGGGAGGATGCCCGCCGTCGGGGCTTGCGCCGCAAGCGGCGCGACACGCGCTGCTTCAACACCTGCATGACGGTGGAAGGAGTGCCCCTGGCGGGCTCGCTGATGAGCAGGTGAACGTGGTTGGGCATGACGACGTAACCCGCGAGCGCGAATCCGTAGCGGTCGGCGGGTGGCCCGGCCTTTGACTTTGGTTTTCGGGTGCCCCATCTGTCACGCCGCGTGACAGGTGGGGCTTTTGACTTTCGTCCTTTTGTCGGAAACTGTTCTTCAGCATCACCGACGCGAACAGCAACCAGACGACGTTCACCTGACGCAGAAACTCCAACCACAGGGAGACATTACGCTAGCAATCAGAGAGTACCGTGGCAGCCGATCAGCCCGATTACAGGTGAAGAATTACAGGTGAAATTTCTGGCAGATTCCGAAGAAATCTCTCTAAAGTATTGAAAAGAATGGTAGGCCCGTGCGGACTCGAACCGCAGACCTCTACCGTGTCAAGGTAGCGCTCTAACCAACTGAGCTACGGGCCTTCAAATTTGGCTCTCTCTTGAACTGCAATTACCTAATACTACAGAGACTTATCATCAGTTGCAACTGAGTCCAACTTGGTGAGTGAGTCCATCAGACCACTTTGCGCGGCCAACTTTTCCACAATTTCCCGATTGAAGGCTTCGCTAAAGTGAGTGTAATTTGAGGTGGTTCGCAAGCTGGAGTGACCAACCTGCTGCTTTGTAAAATCAGAGGGCACGCCGCCTTGTTGCATGACGCTTATTCGCCCATGTCGAAAAGCGTGCATCCCCCCGCGTTCGATCTTGAGGAAATCGCAGATTGGATACAGAACGTTTTCGAGTATGTCATGGTCGCGCAACGGCGTACCGATTTTTGTTTGGAAAACCCTGCCGGACGTACGTTTGCCGAGATGATTTTGAAGCAGTCTAGTTGTGAAGCTATCTACCAAAACGCTCCGATAGCCATTTTTAGTTTTCGGTGAAAGTTCGCGCCCGTTCCACACCGACCGTCGAACATGAATTATGCCTCTAACGAAATCTAAATCTTCGACGTGAAGTCCGCATAATTCACCGACGCGAAGGCCACTAGCAAATGCGAGATGAAACAGAACTTTGTACTGTCCTGTCGCTGCATTCACAATCTGTGAGGCCTCTTGCGGTGTGAACCAACGTTGCTCCTCGTTGGAAAGCGGGGGAAGCGTGGGATACCATTTACGAAGGGGCTCATCGCCCTGTTGCGAGTGCCAATTCATAATCGCCCTGAAGAGTTTCCAGAGGTTATGAACTGTTTTGGGTTCTAAACCTTTCTCCTGCAATTCCAGAATCCAATCGTTAACGGTTCCGGTTTTGATTTCTTCCAGTGCCGTTTGACCGAAAAATGGGCGCAGGTACTTCGCTATGATCTTTGGCGTCACGTATCTACTGCTTTCCTTCAGTAGCGGAAGTCGCTTCAGCTCCCACGCATCTGCCACATCAGCAAATGTGTTGGGTGGCTTCAGCGAGCGTTCCAGATGAGTCGGAGCGTTGACACCTTGTTGCATGATAATGTCCAAGAGCTTACGTTTCGCTTCTGACCGGTTAAGCTCTCTTTTCATTCCCAGCACAAGCGCCCGACGCTTCCGCTTGGAGGCTTCGGGCACATCAACATAAAAGCGACCAACCCATCTATCGTTTCTCAAGAATACTTGTCCAGTTTGTCCTGACCGCTTCGACATGTACTTCCGGCCTTTCTGTCGAAACGGCGTCGCGTCCACAACCTTAACGGCGCAGTCGGATGATTGCAAGGGCGGCTTCGAGGCATCAGCCTCATCGAAAACACACGTGCTCGCGCATCCTGTCTCTTGTTCGGGGGACGATGCACGGCTTGTGTCTTCGATCCGCAAGGGTTCGCCTCAATACAATGACATGTGTTCGTCGGGCGGTTCAGGTCTGCGCGCCAGATTGCTCAAGAGCCAGTAGGCTCCGATGAGCGCAACGATGATCAGCACCATTCCAACCACAGTGATTTTCATTCCTTCGTTCTCCAAGGCACGACCTCCCGGCAGTTCTTGGTTGGGCAACGGAATCCCTGAAGGCTCCCGTCGAACAGGCTTGTCTTCGCCAGTCCAGGCTCAATCCAGAAGTGGTGTCCGCACTCGGGGCACCTGAGGTAGAAACGCTGTTGCATCTCCCTGAGCCTGGTCCAGAGATCTTCGCCGCTGGCTCGGTCTAGTAGTCGGTTGAAGGCCGCAATACCAGCGGGCCCACGGACGAAGACCTGTATGCCGCAGGGGTCGCACGTTATATAGGGCTTCTTCTTTTTGGTCATCCGAACTTCGCGTGGGTCGGTACATACAGGACACGGGAACCTTTTTATACCGCTTAATTGAGTAGTCAAAGCAGCCTCCGCCTTTCATGCTTCCTCTTCCATATCAGTATAACTTATGGTATTCCAATAACTTGAAGCATGCCTGAGCCGGAATAGAGATCTGTGAAAATGGCTGCCGCATAATTCCGTGCTATTTAACCTATTTGTCCGTATAATTAAGGACGAATTCCAGGGAAAGACCGCACAAATGCCAAAAAGCCAAAAACCGACTCCGGGGCCCGAAAAAACACTTGACGAGTTTTCAGAGAAACGCGGGAGAGGGCGACCGCCGAAAATTCTTCCTTCGGTGGTCTTTGGGCGGGCACAGAATTACCGCATGATGCTCACGGAAGTATGGCCTAAGCTCCGTGATTCACTTCTGGCGATTGGTGCAGTAACAAAGGAAGATGTGACTAAAGCATTCGAGACCCACGCACAGCCCTATGCTCAGTCTTTTGTTCCTGGGCTTGCTTCCTACATTTTAGAAGTGATCCACGAACGGAAATTCCCTACCAGACCAAAAGCGCAAGTTCATTTCTTGGCAGATTCATTGGCGGGCATGCCCAATGTCGGGCGGCGCAGGTCACGTGATATCTGCGCCGAGGAACGCGCCAAAGAGAGTGCCAAATCTCCGCACAAGATCCTACGCAAGGAATTCTATATAGAGTGTTCGTGCGGATACAAAGGTCCTGCCCGGAATGATGCTTGCCGCAAGTGTGGCGCTGCAATCTCTTTCTTACCTGAAATGCTTCTGGGCGTCAGATAGGTCTAAGCCCGAATTGCCCCGTGTAACGTAACGTACGTACGTAACGTTGCAAGGCAGGTTTCTAGTCCCTTTGGGCCTTAAAGCCACATTCCGATAAGCCGACTTCACAGGGCTTGGCTTCTGCCAAGTTACGGGAATACTATATCCCCTACGAGGTTGATTAAAGAAATGCCGCTCGAATACAAGAAAACGTTCAATCCCGGTGAGAATCTTTGGCCAGTGGCTGTGAAGCTAAGCCTGAGTGATGTGGCCCAACGACCCAACACGGAAATCGTTTCGTGTAAGGAATGTGGTGAACAGTTTGGCATCCAAAACGCTATCGCTGCGATAAGACCCATGCAGCAGTTGAAGGAGCAACTGGAACAGTGGCTTGCAAGGGATCACGGTGACGAGAAGCGGCATCAGGACCGCTACGAATTTCGTTTTTGACGCCTCAGCGGGGTTTTGCTACTGGACGCAGAATGCCAAAACCCAGTTGCCGATAAGCGGACTTATCAGGCCCTATCCGCCAAGCGGAGTTCTCAAACGCGATCCTGCGGTGTTCCATCGACCGGATGAGCCAGCGGGGATTATCGGTAGATGGGAGTTCGTGTCCTTAGCGTCTGAAAACGGTTGTCTTCATAGCCCCGAGCCTTTACGGCGCGACGGAAATCACAGAACTTATGGGGCACGGTTTCGAAGCGGATTTCCGAACCGCCAATCGGAAAGTTTTCACTGGCCAGGCCTTTCGAACCACCCTGGGTTAGTCAAGCACGATTCTCTTCACATCGCCCAAAATAACTGTGTAGGAAATCGCGCCAAGAAGACCAGCAGCGCCGACATACGCCAAGGCATAGGAGAACGAACCGGTTCTGCCGATGATGGCACCGATGATAATTGGCGTGAGCACCCCTGCCATGTTGGAGAAGAAATTGAAAATTCCGCCGGTCACGCCCATGAGCTCTTTCGGAGCGATATCGGAAATTACGGTCCAGCCAAGCCCCGTCATTCCCTGACAAAAGAAAGCGAACGAAAAAATGGCGATAGTCACGTCGTCGCGGTTCACATAGTTTGCGGCGATGATGGTTGAGGCACCTAGTAGACCGAAAACGATAGGCAGCTTGCGCGCGAGATTGGGTGACTGCGTGTGCTTGAGCAGTGCGTCAGAACTCCAGCCGGCAAGAACAATGCCACAGGCAGCGGCCGCAAAAGGCAGAATTGCATTGAACCCTGCCTTCATCCAGTCCATGTGGCGCTCCTTGGCGAGATACGTTGGGAACCATGTAAGAAAAAAGACTAACGTCGAATTGCCACCGAACTGGCCGATACTGGCGCCCCATACTTGCCTGTGCCGAAGCAGTTCACGAACTTGCGCCAACATCATCCGCCTTTGCGGCACCGGCTTTGTTTGAGGGACATAAGAAGCCGCATCGCGGTAGAGCTTCCACCACGTACCGGAAAAGGCGATGCCCGCTACCCCGACAGTCAGAAAAAGTGAACGCCACCCAAATTGTTGCGACATCCAGAACAGTAGAGGGCTGAAACAGGCAAGCCCCAGGTATTCGCCGACGGTGTATGCCGCCGTGGCTTTGGCGCGCTCGTGCTCCGCAAACCAGGTCGCCACAACGCGGCTGTTCGTTGGAAAACACGGCGCTTCGCTGATGCCGAGTCCGAGGCGAAGGCCGAGAAGCGACACCACGCCTCGGACTGTACCTTGAACCAGCGTGAACAGCGACCAGAGGAGGGCCGAAAAGAAGTAGGTGAGCTTCGTGCCAAATTCGTCGAGAAACCAGCCGCCGGGAATCTGCGCGACAACGTAAGTCCAGGAGAATGCCGAGAACACGACCCCCATGAGCGTCGGGCCGATGTGCAGGTCAGAAACGAGCCCCGGGGCGGCGATACCCAGAATCGTGCGGTCGAGGTAGTTGATCATCGTGCCCAAGGAAATGAGCGCCAGCATTCCGAAACGTGTGCGCGACTGGAATTGTTCGCTTTCCGGTCGCGCCGCCGCTGGATCCAGATGTCTGTCCATTACTCCGAGCGCACCTGAGCAACGAAATGGTCGTGCATTCGATCGACGTTTGGTTCAAGTCCAAAGAAAAGGCGGAAGGCTTCAACCGCTTGATAAACCGCCATGCCACTACCATCAATCGTGCGGCAGCCTGCGGCTTTTGCGGCGCGCAGTAGTTCGGTTTCGAGCGGGAAATAGACGATCTCTGCGACCCAAAGGTCGGACCGTAGTAGATGAGGCGGAACCGCCATGCCCGGGTGATTTTTCATTCCAGTGGGGGTCGCGTGGATGACCCCCTCGGCGGTCACAAGGGTGGACTCCGCGTCAGATGAGGCCGAGATGCGCTCGCGTCCAAAGAGTCTGGCATAGCGCTCCACCAGTGCTTCGGCTCGCGCGCCGTCGGTATCGATGATGGCAAGATGGCTGGCACCCATCTTCAGCATTGCGTACGCCGTAGCAGCACCGGCTCCCCCTGCGCCGAGTTGCGCGACGGATTGAATCGCAGCGCCCCGAAGGCCGCGCACGAAACTCTGTGAGAAACCTAGCCAGTCAGTGTTATGGCCATGACGCCTTCCGTTGCGCAGCACAACAGTGTTAACGGCGCCGAGCGCATGTACGTCCTCGGAGAGATCGTTGAGGTGAGGAATGACAGCCTGCTTGCAGGGATGTGTGATGTTGAGGCCCGTGAACCCCATTCGCTCGGCTTGGGTGAGCAGTTCTGGAAGGGCGCTCACGTCGAGCTTCATCCTGTCGAGATCGATAAGCTCGTAGATGCAGCGAATGCCGTGTTCCGCTGCTTCGAGCTCATGCATTGCCGGCGTACGCGACGCCTGAATGCTGGACCCAATAAGGCCCAGCCGCGCTGTGGGACGATTCTTTGGATCTTTCCTTACGTTATGCGCCGATAGTGTCATCGATGTGGAGCCTGGAAAGGAGCACTCGTCGCGATTTTACCGCAAAACGATAACTAGGACAGATCGTGTGCGCCGCCTACCGCCGTCCCGAGCGTCAGGTTCGGTAAGCCCCGTTCCCAAGGCTACACATCGTCGATCAAAAATCATCTGATTGATTGCGCTGCGGATGCTCCGTTAATCAACCTCGCGCGCCAACCCGTTCGACATACACCCGAAACCCATTTACCGATAAGACTTATCAGGACTTGGCACGTAAACCATAAAATGAATATGCATCAGGTATATACTTCCGAGGAATCGT
Organism: uncultured Acidobacteriota bacterium; assembly: GCA_963832265.1. Lineage (GTDB taxonomy): Bacteria > Acidobacteriota > Terriglobia > Acidiferrales > UBA7541 > Palsa-360. The sequence goes on along the minus strand of CAWHTN010000007.1, from coordinate 200,478 downwards.
GCGCTGCGGCGGTGCAGAGTGAACACAAAGCAAGCAAAAGATTTCCTCGTAGAGCAGACCGTCGAACAAGCGGCACTGGAAGGTGTGCCACTCGCTGATGTTGAGAAGAGGATGATGTACTTTACGGAAAGCGATGCTGCCTCGTGTGATAACCCTATCGAGTTGAATGACGAATTTGAGGCACAATGCGAAACAAAAGAATATGAAACGAAGATTTCACGATTACTTCATCATGCTTACAAGCGATTGAAGGAAGAAAATCCTGAACGAATGCGAAATTGGGACCAAGCCATCCGAACACTTCGTAAAGGCGATCACTACCTTCTCGTCATGGTGGACCAATCCAGCGAATCCCGCCTTGATTCGTGGATGCCGTTTTTGGGGGGCATTGGAATCGCTGTTCTGATCTTCATCCTCATCGTTGTGAAGACTGCCCTTGACCAGAGGGGCTTAATTCCTAGCTGGGTGTTTGGTTGGATTTCCGAAGACCGTCAAACCCAAAGAGTCGAGTTCTCTCTAATATTGCTTGGATGCTTGGGACTTTGGCTTATCGTAAAACTTGCGAAGGCGGGAGCCTTGGGAGACGTCAGCAAAACTTTGTTTGGCGGCGTACTCTCGACCTTCTCATTTCTACGCCCCAAGGGGCGTTCCCGCAAATAGGTCCTGATTCTCGGAATTTGGGAATCGGCCTCCTCGGAGGCCTCAAAAGCCACATTCCGATAAGCGGACTTCACAGGACTTGGCAACAAAGCAGCAACGCCCATGGTCTACCGTCAGCACGGGCAAAACGTATTACTCCGAGTCCCGTGCATACTCATAATGAATTCTTCGGAGATTGACAGCCTATCGTTGTGCAGTTGAAAGCTCGACTGGTTTCGAGACGATGTTTACGCGGTTTACGTCACTGCCTAGCATACGATTCTGATATTTTTCTTCGCTTTCGTAAGCGAAATACAAGATCGAGCGAACCTTGCCTCCCAAGTGCGCTATCTTGCGCGGACAACGGCCAGTACTCCGTCCGTGTGACATATCACTAATAGGGATGATGTTCTGAATTGTTTCATTTGGGTTGAGTGCGACGGTAGCAATTGGTCCCACATCTCGGCATGGTCCAACAGATTGCCAGCCTAGTTTTTCATCCCACTGTTGCACATCCAGTGATTGAAGTATCCGTGCCTCGAATCCGCCCTTGGCCAAGATCACCGGCTGACTGCCTACATTCGTCACGCTTGCCACGACATCGAATCCAGAGGAGGATGGAGAAATTCTTTCAATCTTTACACGCAGTTGCCTGCGAAGGGCAGTCTGACCCGACATCGTTGAAGAAACCACTATCAGCACAAGAAGAATCTTGAGTGCCCTCATGTTCCCCCTTTGTGCATGATAAATCCGCGTATTTCGGAAACTTTCATAAGTATTCAGACACCATGACGGATAGCTAGGTTCCCAAGTCCTGTGAAACGGGATTATCGGAATGTGGCCTCTGTCTGTACCCAGACCAGTAGAGCATCAGTCTGTGGATGTTGTAATCTCCTTCAGACTGCCAGCGATCTAACGACTATACGTCGCAATCAAAGTGGCTGATTGATCTTTCTTTGCTTCGACTTGAACAACACATACAAACCGGTCATGGTCACGAACCTGCTTCGCTATTTTCTTCCACCGTTTGGATAAGAACCATGCGCTGCCCGATGTTCCCCACTCGCCTATACCGGCGCAGGTAATCCAGGTGCGATCTGGGAATTGTTTCGGATGAATCTTCTGGATGATCCCGTAATCAAAATTTGGTCGAGGAGTATACAGCGGGCTCCTATCCTTCTTCCATACGAAGATTCCCTGCGAGACATCATACTCAGAAAGGTCGTTAGCATCGTTCGAAAACAAGTCGAGAGTTTTTCCGTTGTTCATTGCGCCGAATGAAATAATATCGATGTCCAATTCGACGCCCAATATCTCATCAGATGCAAACTCAGCGGACACTCCGCCGTCTCGTCCAAGGGAAGACGAAACATAAGACGCGGCACGTATCTCGCACGCGCTTACTGCTGTGTCGGCTGAAAAGATAAGCGCAGGGTTTGACCGCCTTGTAAGCGGAAAATCGGCCAATTTTTGGAACTGCAGCGGAATGAATTTACGAACTTGGGGATTAAGAATTAAGGCGCCATAACACAGGAAATATGACTTTGCATGGCCGAATACTTTGCGGAATTTCCTCCGACGAAGCCTGCTACGTATGAACCAATAGGCTGAGGTAATCCAGACCGTCAGTAACCCCCCTACGACGTTGAAGAGGATGTTCTTCACTGTTCCGCCAGAGCCGGATTCTATCACGCTGGGCCCCGCGGGCTCGGATGGCGCTATTCACAGCTATGCGCTGTAGGTCCCGATAAACGGGATTATCGTCAACTGGGATTCGGGGTTCCCACATGACGAGAAGAGGACTTCTCAGGACTTGGGACGGTCCTAAATTACAACAGCTATTTGTTGGCAAAAAGTTCTTCAAACAGATCCGGGAAGAAGCTCGGAAATCCGCCTACATGACGAATGCCGAAAGCCGCAATTAAAATGAAAAAGACTCCCACAACGATAGCCACTTTACAAGCCGCGCTGTCAGTCATGTAACCTTGAGCTATAACTCGTGGGGGTCTGAGTACTTTTCTCCATCCCATGAATTCGATATAAGAGCCGCTACCCTCATCGACTTCCCAACGATTGAAATCAGGACCGCGAAGAGAGGGGAAAATTACTTCGAGGATTGAGAATATTCCCGCACACAGCAATGCGAGAAATGGGGAAAGTTTAATAAGAAGGCTTGTAGCTTGCATCGAAGTAAATTAGCAGATCTTGGTAGGGGACTCCAATGAATGCGGAATCCAGTTTGCGTCTAAGAGGCTGAAAAACGACATTGCCGGAGTTTGGCTCCAAGTGCCGGAGACCCAAGAGCCACATTCCGAGAAGGCGACTTCACAGGACTTGGCGGTTGCCAGATCACTGAGGTCCGTGCGCGAAGATTCCGAGCCAGAAGGTCTTTCCTGTGGGTAGAGATCGCTGCTCCTGATGAAATAAACGAAATCCCTTTTCCTCAACCTTTTGGCAAAATTGCGCGGCATCGACCAATGCAAAAGAGTTCCGCAACGCTTGCATGGATGAATAGCGTGTCGGCGTCACATCATGCTCTGCCCCACTCGGAACTTGCAATATGACGGACAACTTGCCGCCGGGTGCGACTAAGAGCAGCGCATTCTCAAGACAACGCCCTAATCCCGTATGCTCGAAGATGAGCGCCGCATGCACCAAAGCCACCGGAGTTAAACTCGCGGGCATCTCGGCCAAATCAGCGCAGCATAGTTCGAGGCCCGGTAAGGTTCCGTATCGCTGTCGGACAATTCCGAGGTAGTTCGCATGAATGTCCACGCCAACGATCCTTTTCGTTATCGTGGAATCGACTCGTTCGAGTCCGTTGCCCCCAGCAATGCCGAGGACCGCAACGCTTTCCGGCCTACAAAGATCGAGAGCGCGTCTAAAAAGATCCGAAAGAGGCTCCAATTGGCGCACTTCATCGGAACCCATGTGCCCTTCGTAGTCTTCAAGTGAGATGGCAAGCCACGGATTAGGCATTTATGGTTGGTCTTCCCCCCTTGGATTTCTCACCGTTTAGCTTACCGAAATTGACACCTCAACGCTGTAGTTTGTTCCGCACCCAACTGCCAAGTCCTGTGAAACGGGATTACCGGAATGTATGGTCCGCCGCGGCGTTGCAAGCGAAAATGAAGAACGGCAGTTGGTCTGCGCCAATGTATTCGGCCTTGAGTGGAGTCATTGACTCCGGGCCATGATGGATATCCGCTCGCCCTCGTCCGTATAATGTGGACGGTCTCGTGGGGATTCCGGCGAAGGTAATCGGGATTCCGGGCTGATCGTGATCAGCCTTCCGGAGTGATGTGATCAGTCGTCGGAGCGAAGCGACGCTGGCCGGAGGATTTTGCAGAAAGTGATCACGATCGTCAAGGGAAAGATGTGGTCGCCGCCGTAGCTGTGGGAAAGTGGGAATCGCGAAGCGATTTCCAAGGGCGTTTTTTGCCCGGCTTTTCCACAGCTTTTTACCCGCCGATGATGAGTCACTTTTCTCCCTTCTCTCGTCGAGGTTTCCGCATCGATTCGCCACGCATCTCGATCCGATGGGCGTTGTGCACCAACCGGTCCAGGATCCCGTCGGCCAGTGTAGGATCCCCGATCTGCTCGTGCCAGCGGGACACCGGCAGTTGCGCGGTCAGGATCATCGAACGTGTTTGGTAGCGGTCTTCAGCGATCTCCCAGAAGTCTCTCCGCTCTGGTTCCAACATCGGGGCCATGGCCCAGTCATCGATCACCAGCACGTCGATCCGGTTCAGGCGTTTGAGCAGTTGGCGAAGACTGCCATCGGCTCGTGCCATGCTTAGATCCCGGAACAGCGCTGCGGTCCTGGTGTAGTAAACCGAATAGCCATCCCGGCAAGCCTTCTGCGCCAGTGCCGAAGCGACATAGCTCTTGCCGACACCGGTGGGTCCGAGCACGAAGATGTGTTCGTGATTCTTTACCCACCCAGACTCTTGAGCCAGCCCACGGATCACACTTTTATTCAGCCCACGTTCCGCGCGATAGTCGATGTCCTCGACGCAAGCGGCGCCACGCAAGCGCGAAGCTTTGACCCGTCGCATTAACGCCTGGTTCTCTCGCCAGTTCCACTGCTGGTCGATCAGCAGCGCCAGACGATCCAGGAAGCCCAGCTCTCGTGCCGCCTCATCTTGTTCCTGCCGTTCGATGGCTTCGATCATCCCTTGGAGCTTGAGAGCATAGAGTTTTTCTTTCGTAGGTTGTTGTAGCATCGCTAGACCTCCTCGCTGAAGTATCCGGCGCCCCGGATGTTGTCGTGAAGAGGCGGGGGAGGAGGCGAAGATGGTTTGGTCAACGGTTGTTGGTCCAGCGAGTTCTTCAGGATCGATTTCACGCTTTGGTAGCGGTAGGCGCCGGCCCGCAGCGCCCGATCCGCTGCCGCTTCCATCCTTCCCGCCGAGTACTGCTCGGCCAGCCGGATGATTCCCAGACAGGATCGATACCCCATCTCCGGATGCGGCTTCTCGGCCAGGATCCGTTCGAATAGCCGTGCCGTGTGCGGTCCGATCTGCTCCGCCCAGTTCACCATGCGCGAGGGAGTCCACTCCAGATGCGCTTGGTGACTCTTGGGCCGATGTTCTCGCTCGGTGATTACTTGCTCTCGACCACGCCCACGAAGATGTGAGGCCACGCGCTGCCCCTTGTGGAAGATCTCCACGGTTGATGGAGTCGCTCGCACTTCCACCAGTTCTTGAACCAGCGTGTAGGGCACACTGTACAGGTTGGCCTCGAAGGCGATGTGGTAATCGATGTTCACCCGGGCGCGTGACCACTGGCTCATGTCAAAGGGCTCGGCCGGCAAGGGTCGTAGTGCACTGCGTTCGAGCGAAGCGAACAGACTGGCACGCGATCCGTCGCGCTTCCGGAACGGCCGCTGGTTCAACCGCTCCAGCAGTTCCCGGATCGCGTGGTTCAGATCTTCCAGCCGGAAGAACTGCCGGTGACGCAGCGCGGCCACGATCCAGCGTTCGACGATTTGTACGCCGACCTCGACCTTGGCCTTGTCCCGCGGACGATAGGGACGCGCCGGCACGACACCCACGCCGTAGTGCATCGCCATTTCTTGATAGGTGGGGTTGAGATCGGGATCGTAGCGACACGCGCGGCTTACTCCCGTTCGCGGATTGTCGGGCACCAGCAACCGAGGAACTCCGCAGAAGTACTCGAAGGCATGGATGTGAGAACCGATCCAAGCGCTCAGCTGCTGATCGCGAGTGGCTTCGGCGTAGGTGTAGGAACTGGCCCCTAGCACCATCACGAATAGCGAGGCTTGCCACGTCGTTCCCGTGTCTGGATCCTGCACCGGCATCGTCGCTCCGGCCCAATCGACGAAGCCCTTCTCGCCCGCCTTATGCTCCTGGCGAAGAACCACGTCCTGCTTCCCTCGCCACTGTTGATACAACTCGCAGAACCGGCTGTAACGATAACCCTCAGGATTCTTTTCCCGATACTCTTCCCAAGCTAACTGCAAGGTCAGATGGGCATGTTGCTGGAGCTGATGGTGGAGGGCTGGAAAATCAGGAAAGGCTCGCGGAGAGGATTCTTCGATCGAACGCTGCTTCCCAAATACAACTTCTTCAATCTGCTTCTCGTCCCAGCCTTCCGGCAGCGGCCACTGCATTCCCGCTCCTGCCGCCTTCTTCAGGTAGTTATGGACGGCCCCCTGGCTGATCGAACAGGCTCGGGCGATCTCCCGCTGCCCCAGCCCCAGTTCAAATCTTAAACGTAGAACTTCCTTGATCTTGCGCATGGACGATCTCCTGGTTGGCACGCTGTCGGTCTCCTAAGTTACCCTCGGAGACTAGCGTGCCTCCTGTGATGTCCAGCGCCACTCCGCTGTGGAAATCATTCCGGGCCATCGTGATCACCGTTCCGGGGATCGCGATAAACTGATCACGATCACACCGGAATCCTGATCACGATCATCCGGAACGGTGATCACGATCAGCCCGGAACCGCGATCACGATCGCCCGGAATCGGTGATCACCATCGTCCGGAATCCCCAGTCTCGTGAAGACCTATTCCGGTATCAGGTTTCGAGAGCGTGGGAGAGACCCATTGCCATCTCTATTTTCCGCCAGCAGACCTGGCAGGAACTCTTTTCCCTAAACAGGGATTTTAAGGTGTCACGGCAAGAACCGGAGCGCGATAGCGTTCGTTCTTGCACAACACCGCCCAAGCCATACGAACCAGCTTATTGGCCAGGGCCACGATGACCACATTCTGGTGCGTGCGCTCCAGCAGTTGCTCGATCCATCGGCTCAGACCGGGAGCTTGCTTGTGTCGCTGCTGCAATACGCTGCGTGCACCTTGAATGAACAGGGTTCGTAAGTACTTATTGCCCCGTTTACTGATGCCCAGCAACTTCTGTTTGCCGCCGGTGGTGTACTCTCCCGGAACGATCCCCATCCAGGCGGCCAGTTTTCGTCCTTTACCAAATGTGCTGGCGTTGCCCACCGCACCGATCAGGGCGGTCGCAATGACCGGGCCGACTCCTGGAATCTCCGTGAGTCGTTGGCAGGCTTCATTTTCTCTGGCCGTTTTCTGCATGACCCGGTCCATCTCCTCGATGCGTGCGGTAAGTTGTTCGAGTTCTATCTTGAGCTGCGCCAACAGAACACGAAATGAACCCGACAGCCTCAACTCGGCGTCTTCCAGGATACGAGGGAGTTGTTCATCCACATAACGTCGGCCTTTGGGTAGCGTGAGTCCACGTTCCAGCAGAAGGCTGCGGATCTGGTTGACCACCGCGGTACGCCGCATCACCCAACGCTCGCGCACCCGATGCAGAGCTTGCAAGTCGAGCTGTTCCTCCGTCTTGATCGGCACAAAACGCATCCTCGGCCGTTGCACCGCTTCGGCGATGGCTTCGGCATCCAGATAGTCACTCTTGTTGGTCTGCACGTAGGGCTTTACGTATTGTGCCGGCATCAATCGCACTTCATGCCCTTGCTCGCGCAAAGCCCGCCCCAGAAAGTGCGACCCACTACAGGACTCCATGCCGATCAACTGCACTTCCAAATTCGCAGTGAAAGCCAGCAGCTGTTTACGAGAACATTTCTTGCGGATCACCGCCTTGCCAGTCGAATCCAATCCCACCAAATGAAAAATCGTCTTGCCTAAATCGATACCGATCACGTGTAGTTTCATGGAATGCCTCCTCCTCGGACTCTACAACTTCTAGCGATCCGCGGCGGACCATCCCATTATGTGAGAATCTGACGCTTTGAGACCCCCAAAAGCCACATTCCGATAAGCACGACTTCTAGGGACTTGATCCACCTCCGATTCGCAACAAGAGTGGGAAAGACGACCGTAGCTCTCTACTAAGGAGCCTGGCAGCAGAGGTCCGGTTTTGGCCCGTGCTATCCGTCTTCTTCGGGGAATGCTCGTCCTAGTTATTTGCAATGCGAAGGAATATTCCCAAATCAATTTCCGATGGCTTAAGTGGTTTCCAACTAGGATATTTTTTCGTCATGTTTTGGGCGACACCGCTGAATTCGCTCGTATCGGTGATGGGGGTAACGGTTTCGTCGTATAATTGATTCCCGATCTTTATACGTACGTGTGGGTCGCGAGCAACATTTTGCTTCCACGTTCTCCCGAATGCTTGCAGATAGAGATTCTTTTCATAGCTGACGCACCAGATGGTCACGGAATGAGGAATTAGGTACCAAGTGTTGGTCTGAACCTCAATCGTCGGATAATTATCAACGAAAGACCAATCATTCACTGGAGAAGTCACGAGGCTCCCCGAGAGCCACAAACCCGCTCTCGGCCCCTTAGGATTGAAGCCCGTGATACGCGCACCCAAAAGAGCAAAGACAAGGACGAAGGATATCCCCCCGACAATCCTCAGCAGCGTTTTCATGAGGGACTCCTTAGGAGCCGGTTAGAAATAATCTTGAGCAGTATGGCCGCTCTACTCGGTTCTATCTTAGTTTGGGTATCTTACCAACAAGGCCAAGTCCTGAGAAACGGGGACTATCGGAATGTGGGAGCATGGGGTTTGGCCACTGGCCGCGCCGAGAGATAAGAAGCGACGCGCAGCCCTCGCGTGTGAGCCATTGGAAGCCAGAGGTATACAGTCCCAAAGATGTTCAAGACTGAACAGACACCTTTCAACTTCGCGTCTACCATGCGCTACCGTAGTCTCTTTTCGACCTTCTTAAGTCAACCACTTGGAGGCTAAACACAAGTGCCGAAAAAGTTGAAGTCGCACGCAATTACGTTTGCAATTCTCAGTACTCTGCGAGGGAAAATGGTTGAGAGAATCACAAGGAAACGCAGAATTGGCGCCATTGCACTCCTCCCGTTGTTTCTGTTCGCCTTCCCTCATTTCGCGACAGCGCAGTCAGACGGCCAGAAGCTATATGACACGAACTGCGCCAAGTGCCACGCTCCTGATGGAACCGGGAATACAGTCGTCGGAAAAGCAGTCGGGGCGAAGGATTTGAATTCTCCCGAAGCCAAAAAGCTTACCGATGCCGAAATAAACACTCAGATTGATCAGGGCAAGGGGAATATGCCTCCTTTTGGAGGAACCCTGAATAAGGCGCAGATTGACAGTTTGATTCCCATCGTCCGCGCGTTTGCCAAGAAACCAGCAGGCGCCAAGAAGACAAGTTGAAATCCCCATTTCGGGCGGCCTTTGAACTAGCTGCCATGATCCCGAGCCATTTGCTTACGCAGTAGGTATTCGGCCGCCCGTTTCATGGCTCTGGAACTGGTGTCCCGCGTTCTCGATTGAGTTATTGGGACTGCGAAATATCAGTTGGCCTTCACCGAGATGTGGTAGAGATTCTGCGATTTTCAAACCCAGGTCCTGACAAGCGTTATCGGAATGTGGCTGAAATGCTTCCTGCGGCCAAAAAACCAGTTTCCGATAATCCCGTTTATCAGGACTTGGGGCTTAGGCGACTCGTCACTGTTGTCGGAACCAGTGACTTCATGTATTCTTCGCCTAAATGTTAAATTCAAAATCAGTGATCGAAGTGGATGCCGTATTACTTTTGATCAGCTTCGATGGTTTGGCCACTCCAAGAAGTGCAAATGTCTGACCTAACTGTCCCAGCGTCGTCAAGTCCAGTGGATCACCCTCACCGTGGTGTCGGTGGTTGGCTGTTGTTCTTTATCTTCACGCTCGTTTTTTTCGCGCCTATCAGGAATATCTTCAGTTTTCTTGACAGTTATGAGCACAGCGTCGGAGTGTTTTCGCGGCTCCCTCAATCACATCCGTTCTTTGCGTATTACGTTTCGGAGCAACTTGCGATTTTTGCTGCGCGTGGATATGGAATCTACGTTGGAATTCGACTCTGGAGAACTAGTCTGGGAGCCGTCGATCATGCTAAACATTTCCTTTTGTTTCTTCTACTGCTTGCTTTCGCAGACTACATCGGAGGCGCATTGATAGTGGAGGCCGTTCGCCCTTCCGCTCTTTCAAATTTCCTCAGTGGTCGGTCCGCTATAGCGCTTTTACAATCCTGTGTCTACTCCGGGGTTTGGTATTTCTATTTACTGTATTCGGACCGAGTTCGGGCAACGTTCCCCATGCGTCCGCCAGTGCCGGTCACCACCAGATAGTTGAACGCGCAGCGCTGAAAAACAGTCTAGTCATGACAAATCGTCATATCGGAATATGAGATTTGCGAAATTCCCAGTTGCCGATAATCCCGTTTCTCAGGCGGAATCAGGGGGGCTAACGAGAGAAGGGCGTCGGACAGAAGTTAAAACTGGATTCTATTGGAACCGACCCGGCATGGCCCCTTCGGGCCGAGACCGATCTACCATCTCACCGAGCGCAATCATTTCAATTACACCGGCGACGAAACCTACAAAAAAAACTGTTCCCGTTCCCGTAACGAAGATTCGAAAGTTTACATCTAGCAGCCACAATCCAGCCAAGAGCAAGGTGTGAATCACGACTCCGACGCCGAGCATGCGTTTCCAGAACCACCATTGCTTGATGTTGTGTGCCTGCATTTCGAATGGATAGAATACAAATACGACGACAGTGATAAGATAGGTCTGTAGGGCAAACCCTGCTATCAGTGAGCGGCGCAATACCCAAAAAAGGCCGAACGGAATGAGACCGCAATAGAAAACAACAGCGATTGGGTCTTTTTTCCGATTGATGTACTCGAAAACTGTGGCTTTGCTCTCCAGAGCCTTTACTAATGCGGGCATTCGTTCCCACTAGCCAGCATTGTAGCAAGTGCCGAAAGCCAAGTCCCGAGAAGTCGGCTTATCGGAATGTGGCCGTTGGCACTTTGTTTATCTGGAGAAGAGCGATCTTACGTTTGGTATCCCCGAAATTCTCTTGGGTAAACGCCGTTTCCAATAAATGGATTCTGGGTTCCAGTAACCGAGCAAAGTGGTTCCAACTTGCAGCACCCGGTGAGAGTGCCGACTCTGCTGCGGGGTCCACCACTCGCAGGGCATCAATCAGATCGTACGAATCATTTGGTACGAATGAAGGCGAAACACGCACAGCATAGTTTTCCATTCGCCAGCCCCGCGAGAATCTAAAGAAAAGATTTCTGGATACAATACAGATGTGTCCGGTTCTGGAATCATTCGCCTCAGGCCGAGGCTCAGGTACGACTTTTCCCTCATATTCAGCAAACAAGAACGGCGCGGCCTGCTTGATTTCTTCAACGAATGATTTCTTTGCACTGTAATCGAGTATGGGATTTAACCACCAAGAGAAAAGCAATTTGTAAGCGAATTCGAAAGCAATGGCAACCAGCCGCAGAACCGGTCGGAGGGTGTGAAGCAGGAAAGTCGCAACCTGTCCTGCCAATGTCTTCGGTCGGGGTGGCAAAAGCCAATTCCTCCGGGTTGTCAGCAACTTGACTGCCCAAGACAATAACATTTCTATTCGAGTACGCGCATTTCGATGGATTAATTGCCAAGTCCCGATAAGTCGTCTTCTCGGAATGTGAGTTTCGTCGGCATTTAGATAAGCGCGCAACGCGAATGTCAATTCGGCGAGGGCTCCTCCACGTAGGACACTACCAGGAAGTCGATTGCACCCATTTGTGGTTCCAATCTGAGACCGTTTTGATCCCTTAGGGCTTCCTGAAACGTCGGTCCTGTGATGTCTCGGTGGGAGTTCGCGTCCAGCGGTGAGGAAGAATCGAGCTGAGGTGTAAACTCGATGGCAACATCGAACATTCCAGTGAGGCCCGTCTTATCCAAGACCGGGCGGTCGATGTCACCGCCTTGCCCTATCGAGCTTGCAATCAGTTCCATAGACACATTGCGTGCGCCTGAACGCACGCGCCCCGGTGTGCTGGGAGGCATGCGAAGAATCCCACCACACGTTGCTGGGAACCGGGTGTCGCGCAATTGCGGTGGGGCCGTCGGTGCAGGACTAGGGACCGCAGGGGTCGTCGCGCAGGGTAAGTCGTCCGCATGTCTCTGAAGTAGAGGACCCAATTTTCCGGGCTGGTCCACAACCAACGCGAGGATGGGAACCTGTCGGGTTTCATAGTGAACTAAGAGGTGAAAGCGGTCGGCGAGGACGGCTTGCATCATGAGGCGCATTTGATCTTTAGTGGGATTTCCTTGCGCCGTTCCTTGGATGTCAAACTTGTCGGTAATGGCCCACTTCGGCAATTGCGAGAGTAAAGATTGTTCCTGATTATCAGTAATCTTGTATGCGAAGGCGATGTACGTAAGTAGCGAGAAATTCGTCGCTCTGAAAGACCCTCCATTGGGGACGTAGACATCGCCGGGACCTAACGGGAAGTTTGAACCCACCGCGTAGGGCGGCGCCGTCGTGTTCTGCCTGACAGTTACGACGTCGAACGCCATCTTGCCCCCTGCCACTGTCTGCCAATAAGGCGCTGGCGGGTTGGGTGTTTGTGCGGCTAGCTGTAGCACGCACATTGTGGACGAAAGTGCTTGTAAAACGGATTTCAAAAAGAGTTTTCGTCCATAGCCCGCACGCTTGAAGTGGGTTCTCATAGTCCGCTCCAGCCTTGAGAATCTAGCCTTGGGACTTGGGTTTAGCCGACTATATGCCTCAAATCCGGATAAGTCACGTTACCGGCTGACAAACTATCTAAGAGTGATTCCCAAGTCCTGTGAAGTCGGCTTATCGGAATGTGGCCCAAAACCATTTCCTTTCGGACCGGTCGCGGGATTGCGCGAATGTTCAGTGCTTCCCTACCTTTGGGCTGGCTTAAGAAGTGCAAAAGATGATTTTGGCAAGGGGCTGGGCCTTGCGGGAGAGAAGCACCGGGGCCAAACTGAGTCCAAGAGAGGCCAGTTTGAAAGGCGCGCGTTGCACGTAAGCGACGCCGTTTCAACATGGGAGTGTAATGCTACGGGCCTAGCGAACTCCGCTGCAATGGCTTGGCTCCTGTTTCGGGCCCCGGCAGTTGAGGGCCTGGCGTTTGACCAGAGTCCGGTGAAGAACAAGAACCAGCCACATCCAACTCAGTTACGCCGCCATTTTAACATCTGCAAGCAAATGAGCATAGCGTCCTGTCATCGTGTCATCGTAATTTTTGAGTGGCCTGGTGGGCGCTGGACAATCACAATATACACGCCAGCCAGTCTGGTCGCAGAAGTTTCGCGCATGATGTGGTTCGAGTCCGCAACGGCCTCGCATCCTCATTCAAGTACTTGAAGGAGAGCAGTGGGCGGTGGTATCCCGTCATTCCTCCACGGCTTCGCTTCTTTATTTACATCGATGCATGCACTGGGGCAGAGGCACAGGTCAGCACCGGTAAAAAAAATAAAAATAATACTTGACAAGACAATTGAAAGGGTATTGAGTGCACCCAATCGGCCTAGTCATCGGACCATCCGGGTATCGAGGTATAGCGGATGCTTCCAGCCAAAGCAGAATTCGAAGCCGTTCCCCGGACCAAACTCTACCAGAAGGTGGTAAAGCAGGTTCAGGACATCATTCGTGATGGCCTGCTTCGCCCCGGCGACATGCTGCCTCCTGAACGCGAGCTGGCGGAGAGATTGCAAGTCAGCCGGGGTTCGCTCCGCGAAGCGATCCTCGCGCTGGAATCCATGGGTCTGGTCGAGCCGCGGCATGGAGAAGGAACGATCGTCCGCGACCTCTCCGCCGCTCCTCTGGTCAATCAACTCTCGGTCATGCTGGTGCAGAAGAGGGCGCTCGTGGGCGAGCTGCTTGAATTTCGCCTGATGGTCGAGCCCACACTGGCCGCGCGTGCCGCGGCCAATGCAACCGAAGAAGAAATCGTCCACCTCGAGGAAATATTGAGCCGCCAGAAGGCCAAGGTGGAGCGGGGTGATCTGGCGATCGAAGAGGATTCCAAGTTCCATTATGCGATCGCCCAGGCCGCTCGAAACAGCGTGGTCCTGAAAGTTCTCGACGTCTTCATGGATTATCTTCGAGAAAGCCGGGAACTATCTCTGCAGGTGGAAGGCCGCCCGCAAAGATCGCTGAACAGCCATCGGCGGATCCTGAACGCGATCGCGCGAAAAAATCCGGCAGCCGCCGAGAAGGCCATGCGCAGGCATATTACGGCGATTGAAGGATTGGTATTGAAAAAGATGTAGCGAAAAAGGAGGCGTCCCATGGGCCGGCTATTTGCAGTTGAGATCGTCTATCGAGGAATTTATCAGAAGACGCTCGCCAAGAATATCACCCGTGCGATTGTACTGGCGGCGCATGAGGAAGGAAAGCCGGGCATCTCCTTTGGGCGCTACGGCGACAGCCCGGAGCGCAACGGGATTCCCGCGAAAGCGTTTGCGATTGTCGCCACCGACAACCTCACGCTCGAAGAGGGCATGGCGAAGTACGAGCCGAAGGAAGTGGATATCACCGTCGCCGTGGACGACACCTTGTGCAAGGGCGTCGAGTCCTGGGCATGGTACGGCTTGCAGCCGATCAATCGCCTGACCAAAAAGGACGCCACGCTGATCGTCACCTCGCGCGAAGAGCCGGAAACCCTGATCTCGATGTGCCACCGCAAGGAATTTCCGTACAAGCTGGCAATCGTGAAAGGGATCCCGAGTTTTTCGGGCCTGTGGGTCTATAAGGATGACCACACCGACGCTCGCATTCTGGGCGCCATCGCCAAGCTCCTCCCGCAATTGTTCAGTCTTGAATCCGTCCAGAAAGTCATCAAGAAAGACGCCGGCGGAGATTTGAAGGCCGTTTCCGCTGCTCGTTCCTACGAGCGGATTTCGACGGTGACCGTTTCGCCCAACCAGGGGAATCCCGAAACGCCCTACACATTTGAAATGCCGAAGTGGCATGAGATGCGCGACGGAATTACCATCCCGAATATCGCTGCCGGGCATACCATGACGGACCCGCAGAATCAGGCGGTCGGCGGCTTCCAGCCGGCGCGCAATCCCACGTTCAAGAAGTTCACCACGCGATCGATGCGGCCGATCCTCAACTTTGACACATGCATTAAGTGCACGCTTTGCTGGCTGCAATGCCCCGATTCCTGTTTTGACGTTACGCCCGAGGGTTTCTACGACGCCAACATGGAGGCTTGCTGCGGCTGCGGCGTGTGCGAGGCCGTTTGCCCGGTGAAGGACTGCGTCACCATGGTGAACGAGGTCGAGTTCCACGACAACGCCAGCCAGTGGGAGATGTGGCGGAAGGACCAGCCGGGCTACCTTGCTTTCCTCAACGGCAAGATTGAGAACCGGGAGGAGCGATCCCACGGTTTCCGTTACCGCGGCCAATATCAGGAGCAGATAGCCGAGATGAATAAGCCCGGGGCTCCGCCGGCAGACTAAAAGATTTGGCCGGGACCGGCACCAGAGACGGCGACAACTTGATTTGAAAGGCTGAGAGATTATTTTCACAAGAGATTTTGAAACAGGGAAGGAGCCAACATGGCATCGCCAGCCGTAACAGTCGATAAAGGAAAAGGTCCAGAACAAGTTGAGCTTATCACCGGAAGCGAAGCGATCGCGGTGGCCTGCAAGCTGGCCGACGTGGACGTGATTACGGGCTACCCGATTCGTCCCTACGACACCGTGATCCAGTACATCGCCAAACTAATCGCCGACGGAGATCTCGACTGCGAATACATCGTGGCGGAGAGCGAACACTCGCAATTTGAAATCGTCAAGCACGCTTCGGTGGTTGGGGCGCGAGTATTCTGCGGAAGCAGCGGAGTGGGCTGGATGTACGCATTTGAAGCCCTCACCGTCACGCCGGCGCTGCGAGTTCCGATGGTCGCGATGGTGGGCAACCGCGCGCTCGACGACCCGGGCGCTTTCGGCGTGGAACACAACGACGCCCTAGCCGTGCGCGACCTCGGATGGCAACTGGTTTGGGTGGACAGCGCGCAGGAAGCGCTGGACACAGCGCTGATCGCCTACCGCGTTGCGGAAGACCGGCGCATTTTCTTGCCTTGCGCCATCAGTTGCGACGGCGCTTTCCTGACTCACTCCCAGGGCCTGGTGAAGATTCCGTCGCAGGAAAAGGTCAACGAGTTCCTGCCGAGATATGACCGCGGCGATCTGCAACTTCACCCGGACAACCCCATCACGATTGCGCCGCAGGCCAATGAGGACTGGCTCATGGAAATCCGCCGCCAGACCGCTGCCGCGATGGAGCGCTCCCCGGGGGTGATTCGCGAGGCTTATAAGGACTTCGAGAGAATCTTCGGCCGCAGCTATGGCAATCCGTTCTTCGAGGAATATGAAACCGAAGATGCGGATGTGGTTCTGCTCGGCATGGGCACGCTGTCCACTCCGGTCAAGGTGGCTATCCGGAAAATGCGGCAGGAAGGGAAGAAGGTCGGATTCGTGCGCATGCGCTGGTTCCGTCCGTTTGCCGCCGAGGAATTGGCCGCGTGCCTGAGCCGATTCTCCGCGGTTGGCGTCATTGACCGTGACTTCTCCCTCGGCTCGCCCTTCCACAGCGGAGTGCTCGCCACGGAAGTGCGGGCGGCGATGAACAGCAGCGCTAAACATCCGCCGATTCTGGGCTTTATCTGCGGCCTCGGCGGGCGCGAAGTTTTGCTTCAGGATGTCGAGAAGATGACGGGAATGGTGTACGACGCGGCCGCGGGAAAAACACAGCCGCTGACGCAGTGGATTGGAGTTCGCGAATAACGAATTTCTTGCTCGTGCCGCCGCTGGCGGCGAGGAGGTCTTAGCAATGGCAACCTTCGATGTTACTCTCCCCAAGCTCGATCCCATCAAGGGTCAGAAAAATATTCCGCTCGAAGAGTTCTTCACTTCGGGGCACCGGACCTGCCAGGGATGCGAGTCCGCCCTGGTGATGAAGATGATGGCCAAGGCGGCGGGCCCGCGGACGATCGTGCTCGGAAGCACGGGCTGCATGTACGTCGCGAACACGACCTACTACAGCACGTCGTGGGTGATCCCGTGGATGCACACGCAGCTCGGCAGCAGCGGATCGGCCGCTCTGGGTACGGCTGCTGCTCTGAAATCGCTGATGCGCAAGGGCAAGATGAAGAAGGAGCCCATCAACGTCATTGCGTTCTGCGGCGACGGCGGCGGCGCCGACATGGGCCTCTCCGCGATTTCGGCGACACTGACGCATCCGGACTACAACTGCCTGATCCTTATGTACGACAACGAATCGTACGCGAATACGGATATCCAACTGTCCGGCAGCACGCCCTACGGCGCGAATACCACCTTCAGCCCTCCGGGAAAAGTAAAGCGCATCCTTCATCACCGCTGGAAGAAAAACATGGCGGGGATGCTGGCGGCCGGCCATCCCGAATGCAAGTACGTCTCGACTGTTTGCATGTCTTACGGCTTGCAGGCCATGAACAGCGTCCGCAAGGCTCTCTCAATTGGCGGCCCAACGTTCATCCATTCCCTCGATCCCTGCCCCAAGGGTTGGGACTACGACCCGATCCAGTCGCACGAGTTGGGCGAGCTTGCCGTTACGACTGGCATTTGGCCTCTGTACGAAATCGAAAACGGAGTGCTGCGGCTCGTCGGAAAAACAAAAGAGATCGCATCCGGACGCTACAAGAGGGGTCCGGTGAAAGATTATTTGCTAAGGCAGGGCCGCTTTGCCCACTTTGTGGAAGAAGACTTCGACTATTTCCAGAAGAAAATCGACGAAATGTGGGAGAAGTGGCTGATTCCCGGAGTGATTCCCTTCCGCAGGGAGATCGAGAATTCAGCTCCGTAAGTTAGCCGTCTCGATGGCTCTGAACGTTTAAGATCCCCTGGATGGTTTCCGTCGCCGGTTGAATCCGATTCAACCGGCGACTTCCTGTTTCCCCACCCTCCTCATTCACAAAATTTTTAGCAACTTTGCCCGGCTCCTCGTCATCCTATTTTTTGGACACCTGTATGCCTCAATCAGCCACGGCGAAAACTGTTCTCGTTCTGGACTACGACCCCAACTGGCCCGTCGTTTTTCAGTCTCTTCGCAAACGAATCGCCGAAACCCTCGGGGACATGGCGGCAGCCATTGAGCACGTCGGCAGCACGGCTGTTCCCAATCTGGCCGCGAAACCAATTATCGACATCGACGTGCTTTTAGCATCCGAAGCGATGCTTCCTGCCGCGATCGAGCGTCTCGCGAGCTTGGGCTACATCCATCAGGGAAACTTGGGCGTCCCCGAGCGGGAAGCTTTCCTGACGCCCGCCGGCGATCCGCCCCATCATCTTTACGTTTGCCCGCCTCGCAGTGCCGAGTTTCGGAGGCACCTGGCGTTCCGAAATTACCTCCGGGCTCATCCGCAGGACGCCAAGGTCTACGGTGAACTAAAGAGGGCGCTCGCCTCGCAGTTCCGGGAAGACCGGCCCGGTTATGTAAACGCAAAGGGTGAATATGTTGAGGAGCTAACCAGCCGGGCGATCCGCCGCACCGAAGAGTGATCGTCCAGCCTCAAATTTCTCCGCTTGACAAAATCAAACAGATGTTTTAAACATATGTTTGGTATGCCGCGCAGCGCCGCAACACGAGCTTCCCTTCCGCCCCGCACGCGCGATAAGCGCAAGCGCCCGGAGCTGACCCGCGACAAGCTGATCGAAGCGGCCGGACACGTCTTCGCCGAGCGCGGCTATCGCGCTGCAACGATCCGCGAAATCTGCCGCCGCGCCGGCGCCAACGTCGCATCCGTGAACTACACGTTCGGCGACAAGATGGGGCTGTACACCGAGGTCCTGCGTCACTCCGTGCGCGCTTCCAAAACCGCGGCCATGAGCGCCGCCTTGGATGCCAACCTCTCTGCCGAAGAGACGATTCGCGCCGTCATCCGGGCGCGCCTGATGAGCCTTTGCCAGGGAACGCGCCCGGACTGGCACCTTCGCCTGGTGATCCATGAATTCTCACAGCCCACCCCGGCGATGGCCCGCGTGGTGGATGAGGGCATGCGCCCGATTTATGACCGCGTGCGGAAGGCTGTCGGCGAGGTCATTGGTCTGCCGCCTGACCACGAGACCACGCGGCTATCGGTGAACAGCATCGTGGGGCAAATTCTGTTCTACACGTTTTCCTGGCCGGTCCTCGCGCATTTGCAGCCGGAACTGAAACTCACGCCAGATCAACTGGACCGCATCGCGGATCACATTGCGGAATTCTCGCTCGCGTATTTGAAGAAAGTGGGGCACGGAAAAAGTCATGGATGAACTAAAAACCAGCACGATGACGCAAGCGCCGCCCGTCACGGAGCCGCGCACTCCGCCGCCTCCCGCATCCGACGCGACGCCACCGGCGGAAAACAAAGCGCCGCGTTCACGCGTCGTGAGGATCTTCCTCATCGTGGGCGTCATATTCGCGGCGTTCGTGATCTGGAAGATATTTTTCGCCACGCCGAGTCTGCCGGCCAGCATCATCGCGCTCAGCGGGCGCATTGAAGGGGACGATTCCGCGGTGGCGCCGAAAACGAGCGGAAAAATTCTCGAGGTCACCGTGCGTGAGGGCGACACCGTGACGGTAGGACAGGTAATCGCGCGCCTCGACGATGCGCAGGTGCGCGCGAAAGAGGATCAGGCGCGTGCCGCGCTCGCCGACGCGCAGGCAAAAATGCAGGGCGCGCACGATCAAATCGCCGTGCTCGAGGAACAGTTGCGCCAGAATCAATTGCAAACGAGCCAATCGACGATGGATGCGGGGGGCCGCGTCCGGCAAGCGCAGGCGGACCTGACGGCCGCGGAAGCCGACCTCGTGCAGCAGCAAGCCGCGTTGCGGCTCGCCGAATTCAACCGCGATGCTTACACGAGGCTCGCCAAGACCGGCGCCGCTTCCGAACAACAAGGACTCCAGGCCGAGGTGCAAGCCGACCAGCAAGCTGCCGTGGTAGCCGCGTCGCAGCGCAAGGTGGAATCGTCCCGCGGCGCGTTGGAAACCGCACAGGCAAACCTGGACAATCCGAAAATTCGCGTCGCGCAGGTTTCCAGCACCGAAGCGCAGATTTCCCAACAGCAATCCACAATCGCCGGGACGAAAGCGGAGACCGCGCAGGCGCAGGCGACGCTCGCGCAGGCGGAAGCGGATCGGGCCGATTTGACCGTGCTCGCGCCATTTTCCGGGACCGTGCTCACTCGCGCCGCCGAACCCGGTGAAGTGGTCCAGGCGGGCACTGCGATCGTGACGCTGCTCGATCTCTCCAAAGTGTATTTGCGTGGCTTTATTCCGGAGGGCCAAATCGGCAAAGTAAAAGTCGGCCAGCCCGCGCACATTTTTCTCGACTCCAATTCAAATCAACCGCTGGACGGCTCCGTTCTGCGCATCGACCCGCAAGCTACTTTCACTCCTGAAAATACTTATTTTCGCGACGATCGCGTGAAGCAGGTCGTGGGCGTCAAAGTGCAATTGACTCAGGGGATCGGGTTCGCAAAACCCGGCATGCCCGCGGACGGCGAAATTCTGACGAACGGCACTGCGTGGCCGCCGCACAAACGGGCCGCGCAATGAACGCTGCCGCCACGGATCTCGAAAATCTCCGCGTGCGCGACGCCGCGGCTTCAGGTGCCGCCATTGATGTTCGCGGCCTCAAGAAACGCTACGGCGCTCTCGAAGCGGTGCGCGGAATTTCCTTTGAGGTGCAACGCGGGGAAATCTTCGGCCTGATCGGCGCCGACGGCGCGGGCAAAACCACCACATTTCAAATTCTCGCCGGAGTGATGGAAGCGACGGGCGGCACAGCGGAGATTTTCGGAAGGCCGGCGCGCGACGCGCGTTCGCGGACCGGATACCTCACGCAAACGTTCAGCCTCTATCCCGACTTGAGTGTGACCGAAAACATCCGCTACATCGGCGAATTGCGGCATGTCCCTCCCGCGGAAATCGACGAGCGCGGCGCCCGGTATTTGAAAATGTTCGACATGGACCGCTTCTCCAAACGGCTGGCGGCGCAGTTGAGCGGCGGCATGAAGCAGAAGCTGGCGCTGGTGTGCGCGCTCGTTTCCGAGCCGGACATTCTGCTGCTCGATGAACCGACGACGGGCGTGGATCCCGTGTCCCGTCGCGAGTTTTGGGACACGCTCGCGCACCTCGCCGGTCAGGGCCTCACCGTGCTGATTGCGACTCCGTATCTCGATGAGGCGGAGCGGTGCAATCGCATTGCTTTGTTTCATCTCGGCGAGATCCTGCAAATCGGCACGCCGGATGAATTTCGCGAAAGTTTGCACGCGAAACGCATCGAACTGGGCACCTCCGATCTCCGCAAAGCCCTGCGAGCCGTAAGCAAAGTAGTCGGTCCCAACAGTGAAATCTTTGACGTGCAGCGCTTCGGAGATCGCCTCGATTTGCTGTCGCATTCGCCCGAAGCCGCGCAGCGGAAGATGGAAGAAGTCCTGCACGCGGAAGGAATCACGATCGACAGCGTGCGCGTGGATGCTCCCACGCTTGAAAATACGTTTGTCGCGACGCTCCGTTCCCTCAGCCAGGAAATGCGGGACTCGCCCTTCCCTTCCCGCCGCGATCACAAGAGTAAGCGCGGCCAGATCGCGATCGGCGCGGAGCATATCACCAAGAAATTTGGCTCCTTCACCGCGGTGCACGACGTGAGCCTGCAAGTGCGCTACGGCGAAATTTATGGATTGCTGGGAGCCAACGGCGCCGGAAAAACAACGACGATCAAGATGCTGTGCGGCTTGCTGGAAGCCTCCACGGGAAACATGCAGCTTGCGGGCGAGCGCGGCGCATTTCGCTCGACGGAAATCCGGCAACAGATCGGCTATATGTCGCAAAAATTTTCGCTCTACGACGACCTATCGATCGCGGAGAATCTGGATTTTTTCGGCGGCGTCTACGGCGTCCCCGCGGAAGAGCTCAAAGAGAAGGAACGCTGGGTGCTCGATTTTTCCGGACTGGAAGGCAAGGAAAATCAGGTCACCGGAAGTTTGCCGGGCGGCTGGAAGCAGCGCGTCGCGTTCGGCAGCGCCATCATGCACGAGCCGGGCATTGTATTTCTCGACGAGCCGACTTCGGGCGTCGATCCGCTGGCCCGGCGCGCGTTTTGGATGATGATCAACCGCCTCGCCGACGCGGGCACCGCCGTGCTCGTGACCACGCACTACCTCGAGGAAGCGGAACAGTGCAACCGGCTTGGCTTCATGGTCGCGGGCGAATTGCTGGTTGAAGGAACGCCGAGCGAAATCAAAGCGCAGCAGCACGGCCACCTGCTGGAATTTCGCGTGGACCAGCCGCAACGCGCGGCCGATCTTTTGAAGTCTGAAACGCAGCACTGGCGTGTTGCGCTGTTTGGCAACCGGCTTCACATCATCACGGACGGCGAAGTCGATGCCGGCATTCGCGAGAACACGCAGAGGCTTGCAGCGGGAGGAGTCCAAGTGCTCGAGGCGCGCGAAGGACGCTTCTCGCTGGAAGATGTGTTCATCAGCGTAGTCGAGCAGGCTCGCGAGCACGGCAAGATCGGCGCGGGGGAGTAGAGGAGCAGGTCATGCGGCGAATTTTCGCGCAAGCCCAAAAAGAGTTGACGCAACTTCTTCGCGACCGCCTGGCGGTGATGCTGGCGCTCCTGCTCCCCGTGATTTTGCTTTTGCTCCAGACGACGGCCATCTCGCTGACCGTGAGCGATCTTCCCATCATCGTGCAGGACCTCGATCAATCGCAGGCTTCCCAAAAATTGGTCGATGCGTTTCGCCAGTCGTTGAGCTTCCACGTCGCCTCGTGGCCCACGGACAAACAGCCGGAGGAGGCCTTCGCTTCCAACAAGGCGCGGGGCGCGCTGATTATCCCGGAAGAATATGGACGCAAGATCGCGCGGGGCGAAGACGCCACGGTGCAGATTCTGGTCGATGCCTCGGACGAGAATACCGCGCAAATCATTTCGGGCGATGCGGCGCAAATCGTTCGCGCGTACAACGCGGAAAACGCGGGAGCGACCCGTCCTCAACCGGTCACCGCCGCGATCCGGTTGTGGTACAACCCGAGCCGCTCGTCCCAGAAATTTTATGGGCCCGGAATCTTCGTCCTGGCCATGTCCCTTTTTCCGCCGCTGCTGGCGACGCTGGCCATGTCAAAGGAAGGCGAGCAGAAGACGATCCTTCAGGTCTACGTCTCGAACATTTCCGCGCATGAATTCCTGCTGGGCAAGATTGCCGCGTTCATGATCGTGGCAACCGCCGAAGCCATCATCATGATGGCGATTTTGTTCATGGGGTTCGGACTGCGCTTCGCCGGTGATCCCACGCCGTTTCTTGTCGCCACGATTCTGTACATGTTTACCGTGACAGCCTTTGGCAACCTGATTGGCGCGGCGATTCCGAGCCAGGTGGCCGCGATGCAGGCGGTTGCGCTGACCGGATTCCTGCTGGTGTACATGCTGTCCGGATTGCTCTTCCCCGTTCAAAATATCCCCGCGGGCATTCGCTGGATTTCCAATCTCGTCTGGGGCCGCTACTACATTGAAATTGTGCGCGACGCCCTCTTGGCTGGCGGAGGCTGGTCGTCGGTATGGCTCAAAGTGCTCGCGATCGCGCTGACCGGCGCCATTTTTTATTTCGTCGCGTGGCGCAACATGCGGCGCATGCAGTTGAAGGACTAAGCCATGAATAAGATTCGCGCATTTTTCGGTTACCGCATGCTGGCCTTGATCCGCAAAGAGTTTCGCCAGATCTTGCGGGATCGGCGGCTGGCCATTTCGTTGATCCTGCCGCCGACGCTGCAATTGCTTCTTTTCGGATTCGCGCTCAACGCGACGGTCAGCAATCTGCGCCTCGGCGTTGTGGATGACAGCAGGACTCCCGAAAGCCGCGAGCTCGTCGCGATCATGACCGAAAGCAAAAGCTTCAAAGGCGCCGGGCGCTACATTCGACGTGAACGAAATGAGCAAGAAAATTGCGGACGGCAATCTGGATGCCGGGCTCGTGATCCCGTACGACTACGCGCGCGATCTGCAGCGCGGCCGGCCCGCCACCGTGCAGGTGCTGCTGAACGCCATGAATTCCAACACGGCTACGATCGGCGAAGGATACGCGCAAGGTGTGATCGCGTCCTACAACCAGACGCTCGCGGGCGATGGAATTCACGCGCGGTTTCAGGAGATCGCCGCGCCGAACGTGAGCCGTCTCGGCATGGTCCTGCTGCATCCGGCGTACTTGTACAATCCGGGGCTCGAGCCCACGTGGTTTATCGTAACCGGCATTCTCGGCGTGCTCCTGATTCTGAACGGCTCGCTGATTTCCGCAGCGGCGATTGTGAAGGAACGCGAGGCCGGGCACGCTCGAGCAGCTATTGATGTCCCCTGCATCGACGACGCAGATCATCGTCGCGAAACTTTTTCCGCTCTTCGTGCTGCTGTGCATGATGGGCACGCTGGCGGTGGTGATTATGCGCGTGGTGTTCGGAATTCCCTTCCGCGGAAATGTTTTATTGGTGATCGCCGCCGCGGCTCTTTGCCTGTTATGCGGAATCAGCATCGGCACGTTCATCGCCACGTTCACGAAGTCGGCGCGGCAGGCGCAGCTCACGCTCTTTTTCGTGAATCCTCCGCTGACGTCGCTCTCCGGGGCCTTCACGCCGGTGGAAGCGATGCCGAAATGGCTCCAGCCTCTCGCGCAATTCAATCCTATTCAACACTTCGGGATGATCTCGCGCGGCGCGATGTTGAAGGGAAGCGGGATCGGCACGCTATGGCCCAATTTCCTCGCGCTTTTGGCGTTCACCGTGATCCTCGTTTCGTTGAGTATTTGGCGATTCAGAAAACAACTTAGCTAGGCGCGGCTCAAGGGAGTCTTATGTGCAATCAACTAGAAGCTCGATTTTTCTCAAGTCATTTCTCGAATCTGTGCGGCAAGTACTTCGCCGGACGGCTGCCGCTCGTCGCGGTGGCGCTGTTGTTCGCCGCGCCGGTCTTCGCGCAGTTCGGCGCGCCATCCGGACAATCGGGAAGCACGCAGGCCACGCAACTTCCGCTCTCCGGCCGAACGGCTCAAACGAGCGGCACAGTAAAAACTTCGGAGGCGCCTGCGCCGAGCACCACGGCCACCGTGAACACGCTGAGTCCGAGCGTGCAGGTGCAAGGCGCCTACGCGGGAAGCACGCCGGGTGTCGCGAAAATGCCATTCAACGGAAAGCTTGGCCTGCAGGAAGCGATTCGGCGCGGGCTGGCGTACAACTTGGGAGAAACAGGCGCGACCCAGGCTCTGCGGCAGGCGCAAGGACAAAGCAGGGCGGCGCTCAGCAACTTGCTCCCAAACCTGAACGGCACAATAAACGAAAACGTGCAAACCACCGACCTGAAGGCGCTCGGTTTCCGATTCAATTTTCCGGGGTTCGCGATTCCCGCGGTGATCGGCCCTTTCAACTACATCGATCTTCGCGCGCATCTTTCGCAGACTTTTCTCGATCTCACGGCGATCAACAACTACCGCGCGGCGCGCGATGTCGCGAATGCAAATCGCTATTCCGCGCAGGACGCGCGCGAACTCATTGTGCTCGCCGTCGGCGGCGCCTACCTGCAAACAATTGCGGCGAAAGCGCGAATGGCTTCGGAAGAATCGCAACTCAATAGCGCAAATGCCGGATACGATCAGAGCAAGCAGCAGAATGAACAGGGGCTCATCGCCAAAGTGGACGCCGACCGCAGCCAGGTACAGGCTCTGACGCACCAGCAGCGGCTGCTATCGCTCAAAAATGATCTGGCCAAGCAAAAAATAAATCTCGCGCGCATGATCGGCCTCCCGGCGAACGATCAATACGACCTCACGGACGAAGTTCCCTTCTCGCCCGCCGCTCCGCTGGGTGTCGAAGAAGCGCTCGCGCAAGCGTATCAGCAGCGCGCCGATTTGAAAGCCGCCGACGCTCAGGTGCGCGCCGCCGAACGCGCCCACGCCGCTGCCCGCGCCGAGCGTTACCCCTCGCTCGGGGCCACCGCCGACTACGGCGGCATCGGCGTCAACCCCAGCCAATTGCAAACCACATACACCGCCGCGGCCAGCCTGAAAATTCCAATTTGGCAAGGCGGCCGCGCTGAGGCCGACATTCAGCAGTCCGACGCCACGCTGGCTCAGCGACGCGCCGAGTACGAAGACCTGAAAGGCCAGATCGAGAGCGACGTCCGCGGCGCCTATCTCGATTTGCAAGCCGCCGCCAGCCAGGTGGAAGTCGCGCAAAAAAATGTCGATGTCAACAAGGAAGCTCTCGAGCTGACGCGCCAAAAAAAGGAAGCGGGCGTCATCGACAACGTGACCTACGTGCAGGCGCAGGAAGAGGTGACCAACGCCGAATTTGACTATATTAATGGCGTCTTCGCCTACAACATCGCCAAGCTCAGCCTCGCCCGCGCCATGGGCCGCGCGGCCGACGCTTTGCCTGAAATATTTAAGGCTCCTTAGAGATTCAAGCGCCTCCCTCTGACGCGCATCCTGCCGCAGGCCATCCCCGACCTCCACAATATGGAGTTGACATCATATGTAGTCTATGCCATAATATGAGCGTGAAATGGGCCGTTGAGATTGCCGATGAGTTTAAACCGGAATTCGACGTGCTCGCTCAGGATGTCCGTAGAGAGGTTCTCGCGTTGGCTCGTGTGCTGCAGGAGTTTGGGCCACAGCTAGGCCGCCCCCGTGTTGACACTCTAAAAGGCTCCCGACACGCCAACATGAAGGAATTACGATTCAGCGCGGCGGATGGTGAATGGCGAGTGGCATTTGCTTTTGACCCTAAGCGTAAGGCGATTCTACTCGTAGCTGGAGACAAATCAGGTGGGAGCGAAAAGCGCTTCTATTACGAACTTATAAGAAAAGCCGACAAGCGTTTTGACGCCCATCTTGCCCGAATCGGAAAGGGGACGTAACCATGCCCGTGAACATCAATCAAATCATTCGGAAACTGAGCCCAGCCGAACGCAAGAAGGTAGAGGACCGCGCGGCTGAGATAATCGCCGAGGAAATGAGCTTGCGCGACCTCCGGAAGGCCCGCAAACTTACGCAAGCCCGTGTCGCAAAGGCACTCGGCATCACCCAGGACAGCGTTTCGCGACTCGAAAAACGCAGCGATCTGTTGCTTTCGACGCTGCGAAAAACGGTCAGGGCGATGGGCGGGGATGTGCGCATTATCGCGGAATTTCCCGATCGCGCACCGGTCGTGTTGGCGGAACTTTCGGGGGAAGATCCTGTGCGCAAGCCGTCTCGAAATCATGCGAACGGACGCGCCTAAAATTCGCTTCGCTCTACCGCATCGCCGAATTCAGCCGCACGATTCAATTCTGACCGTCAGTCTTCCAAATCTTCGCGAAACACGGGCTGCGATGGATCAAGAACGCCATCCATGACGTCCACGATCAATCGCTCGTAGACATTCGTCGCCTCGGGAAGCGACGTGTAGCCGCGTTCGTATACCACGACTCCCGTGGCGGAATAAATGAGCGCGAAAAAACGTCCCGAAGAATATTGCAGTTCGAGCAGCTTGCTCGGCATCTCGGGATCGCCTTCCTGTCCCAGGATGTCCATCAGCGCCACAGACCATTGCCGCCCTTTCGGGTCGGTTACGGCCTGGCGCTCCACGTACCGCCAGTTATCCATGCTCCAGGAAGCCATAGCGATCTCTCTCCGTGTTGCGGTGGCGCGGGCTTCAGCCTGCGGGTTTTGGACCTTGCACGGACTAAACCCCACAGGCTGAAGCCTGCGCCACTAAGGTCCGAGCAGCTCGGTCAGCGCTCTTGCCACCTGCGCCCCGGTGAATGGTTTTGGGATCAACATGACTTTCTTTGCGTCCCGGGCACTGAGACTCTTGTCTGCCTCTTCGGGGGTATCGCTGATGATGACGACGGGAAGCTCGGCGTGATTCGGGTCGTTGCGGACGGTGTCGAAGAGCGACTCGCTCATGTTGTACACCGAACAGTCGAGCACCAGCGCGTCGGCGCGCTGCTCCACCAGCAACTCGTTCACGGAGTCGGCAAAGCCGGAGGCGAAGACTTCGAAACCGCGATCGCGCAGAGCGAACGACAACAGCTCGGCGATCTCGGGCGTATCGTCAATGAGCAGGATGCGCCGCAACCGGATGCTACTTCGTGACGTAGTTGCCGGGCAATCTCGGCTTCTTGCCTTCGGACGGCTCCAGATCCAAAACCCAGATGCGGCCGCCCGCCGTGTAATAGGCGCGGTGGTCGTTCTGGAAAATTGCGCCCCAGGCTTCGAGCGTGCGCATCGCGAAGGTGTAGCCCTCGAAATTATTCCGCGCGTGGCTGAACACTTCGTTCGTGTGCCAGTTGTCGTTGAGGATCGCGTCGCCGGCGTGCACGCGCGTGACGGTATAATATTTGTCAAAAGCCGCCTCGGGGCGAACCTCGCGCGTCGCCCCGTGCTTCTTGCCTTCGCTTACGGCATACAAATCCTGCACTTCCGCTGCGGCAGGGGGATTGGGAGTGTTGGCGCTCATACCGTCTCCGCCACGGTGGCCGCCGCTTCCGCAGCCCCCATGTTCACCAGATTTTTCGCATCCGTGGCCTTGATCAAGGCCTCGGGAAGAGGGACGCCCATCATTTGCCACTGCATGTTGGCGAACTTTTGCAGCGTGGCGATGTGCTCGGCGTGCAAGTGGCCGAAGCGGCCTTGCAGCTTCAAGTATTCCGATACCGGCCGCATGCTTTGCGGGCGGAAACTGTAATCATACGCGCGCTTGTTGTTGTCCCACTCCCAGATCGGATAGAGCCCGCATTCGACGACGAGCCGGCCGAGATCGATCGAGCGCGGCGTCTCGTACACGAAGCCCTTCTGGCAGGGAGTGTAGATCATCAGGAACGACGCGCCCTTAAAGTTGAGGCCTTTGCGCACTTTGTTCATGAGGTCGATCGGGTAACCCACGCTCGCTGTCGCGACATAGCAGTGGGGATGGCCGGCCGCCATCATGCGCGCGAGGTCCTTGGGGAACAGAGTTTTACCCTCGGGAATCTTCGTGCCAGGAGGGGAGAAAGTTGTCATGCCGCCGTAAGGCGTGCGCGATGAGGCCTGGATGCCCGTGTTCGCGTACTGCTCGTTGTCGTAGCAGATAATCAAGCAGTCGTGATTCCGATAGAGTGCGCCTGAAATCGAGCCGATCGCGATGTCAGACGAACTGCCATCGCCAGCCTCGCAGATGATGTTCGGAAAGGCGCCCTTCCACTTGCCCTTCCGAATCATCGCTTCATAGGCGGCGGCGATCCCGGCAGTGAAGCTGCCGGAGCTTCCGATCTGTGTGTGCGCCCACGGCACATTGTAGGGCGTGCACAAATACGAGCTGTTGGCGACGTACATGCACCCGGTCGGTCCGACCAGGATCGTGTTGTCGCCCGCCGCTTTGCTCGTCATCCGGTACTGGATGGACGGCCCGCATCCGGCGCAGGTGCGATGGCCGGGGACGAAGGGCTCGCTCGACGGCAATTCAGGATTGTAGAAGCGCGCCCCCTGGTTCGGGCTGCCCAGCATCGGCAATATCTGTCGCTCGATTTCAATGACTGACATTTTAGATCCTCCGGATGGCGGCCCCAAAGCCTGGCACCACAACTATCATAGTGCAAGCCCTCAAGCCCGTCTCATCAATATTGACGGCTACTCCTCGAAATGAACTATTCCTCGAACCCGACCCAATGCGTACGCTTTTCGATGCTCCCGCGCTTCTGCGCTTCGAGCATCTTCTGCGTCATCCAGTAAAATTCCTTCAGGACGATGGCCTCGCCGCCCATTCCAGCCATGAACGAGACGACCAGGGGTCGCTTCTTGCTTTCATAGAGCGCGCCGCAAACTTCCGCATAGAGCGAACCGCCGCTGCTCACGCTGCCCAGCCCCATGTTGGTCTCGATCACGCCGACCACTTTGAACTTGCTGAGGACTTCCTGCACGCGATCGGTCGGGTAGGGCCGGATCGTACGCAGCCGCACCATGCCGACCTTCGCGCCGCGATCGCGCATGTGCTTAATAGCGTAGCGCGCTGTTACTCCATGGGCGCCCTGCAGGAAAAAGACTACGTCGGCGTCATCGGTCATGAACTCTTCGACCCAGGGGTCATACTTGCGCCCGAAGATTTTTGCGAATTCTTCGTGAGCCTGCTCGATGACCGCCATCGAGCCTTCCATGGCGCGCGCGCGCTCGAGCTGCAGCGGCGGACCCTGCTCGGGCATGATTTGCGGGCCGTGCGACACCGGATGCCGCGGATCGAGCGGGTACGGATGCTTGTAGGGCGGCAGAAATTCCTTCACCTGGCCCGGATCGGGCAACTCGACATCGCACACGATATGAGAGACGAAGAAACCGTCCTGGCAAACCATCTGCGGCAGAAGGACGCGCGGGTCTTCGCCGATCCGATAGGCGATCAAGTGATTGTCGAACGCTTCCTGCGCGTCGCACGACCAGCCCATGAGCCAGCCCATGTCGCGCGTCGAGAGCGCGTCCGTGTGCTCGGAACCGAAATCGCCCGGCGGATCGAGCGTGCGGTCGGCAATCATCATCTGCACCGGCATGCGGCTGCCCGAGATGGGCGAGTAGAGCTCGTAGCCGTACTGCACGCCGACTCCCGAGCTGCCGGTGAACACGCGCGCGCCGCTCGAAGAAGCGCCGTGCGCGATGCTCAATTGCGAGTGCTCGCTGTCGGCCACGATGTACTCGGCGTCGATCTCTCCATTGGCCACCATTTGCGCCAGCGCCATCATCGTTGCCGTATAAGGCCGGATGGGGTAGGCGGTGATCACATCGACGTCGGCGTATTTGGCTGCCTGCGCCGAAGCGACGCAACCGTTAATCCGAACCGTCTTCTTTCTTCCTTCGACAAGCGTTGCCATGTCTCACTCCGCGCTGTCCACCTCTTGGCGGACGCTAACTAGTAGGACAGGCTTCAGCCTGTCGCTTTTCACCGTGAACGAAAACCAAAACCGACAGGCTGAAGCCTGTCCTACTAAATACTCTTCGCCGGACGGTCCCCCAGATTGATTAGCTCTTCCGCCTGCCGTCCGTGCAGACCCGGCGAGATCGCGAATGCCGTGTCCATTCGAATCACGCCCGTATCGAAGTCGAGTTCGGGCACGCCTTCGAGGCACCCTGTCGGACACTCTTCGATGCATACGCGGCAGCCCTTGCAGTAGTCCACCAGAATCTTGTAGAGCCCGTTCGAACGCACCGAACGCACAATACATGGCTCCGGGCAGACCAGATAACAGTTATCGCAAGCGTTGCAGGTGCCGCAACTGAAACACCGGCTCGCCTCTTCGCTCGCCTGCTCTTCCGAATATGCCAGGATGACTTCCTGCTGGGTGCTGCGCCGCGCCATCGGCGCAAGCATGGCCTGCTTGACGCGCGGGAAGTGCGGGAAATAGGTCATGTTCATGCGGTTTAAATCGACGATCACATCGATGGGAACCGTTCGTGGCTCGAGTGGGATATTGCGGAGCACCTTGTCCAGATTGAATGCTATGCGCTTGCCGTCGCCGACGGCGTTCACCACCATCAGCGGCTGGCCCGAACCGAGCTGCACCACATCGCCCGCCGCGAAAAAATTGGTGTTGCCGATGCGTCCGAATTGGTCGATCTTGATCGTGCCGCGTTCGGTCTTGAACTCGGCCGGCATCCAGTCGAGCTTCGCTTTCTGTCCCACGGCAATGATCACGTTGTCGACGGCAAAGCGCTCGGCGGGAGCCTCTCGATCGATGGCGATCGGCGAGGCGTTGATTTTGCCGGTGAAGCGCGCCGGATGCAGTTGCAACGCTTCGACTTTTCCATTGCCAAGAACGGCCGTCATGGCCCGTCCGTGCATTAACTCGACGCCTTCCTCCATCATGTCATGCAGGTCTTCCGGAGAGGCCGGCATTTCCTGGCGGTTGCCTTCGACCGTGATCATGGTCACTTCGACCGCGCCCTGACGGAGCGCTTCGCGCGCGCAGTCGATCGCGGTGTTTCCGCCGCCGATGACGGCGACGCGAGGACCGAGCTTCACTTTGGACGTGCCCATGCCGATGTCGCGAAGGAAAGGAAGGCCGAACACCACGCCGGGTTTGTCCTCGCCCTCGGCGCGCGCGCTGTTGGACTCAGTGAGACCCACGGCGAATACGGTGGCGTCATAATTCTTTTTCAGATCGTCCAGCGTAACGTCTTTGCCGACCTCGACATTTGTCTTGATCTCAATACCGAGCTCGACGAGGCGTTGAATCTCGCGATCGAGCACGGCTTGCGGCAGAACCCAGTCCGGAATGCCGCCGCGATTCAGTCCGCCTGCTTTCGGCGACTTCTCCAGAATCGTTACCTTGTACCCAAGGCGCGCCAGTTGGTACGCGGCGCTGTGGCCGGCGGGGCCTGACCCAATCACCGCGACTTTCTTGCCGTTGGATGGTCCTGCCTTGACCACGTCGCGCGCCAGCGCCTGGCCGAGGTCGCCGAGGAACCGCTCGACCGCGCGGATGGAGATGGCTTCATCGTACTGACCCCGGTTGCAGGCCTGTTCGCACGGGTGGTAGCAGACGCGGCCCGTGACCGACGGAAAGGGCATGTCTTCCTTGATCAGAGCGTAGGCGTCGAGGTACTTGCCGCGCTTCACCAGGTCGAGATAGCCCTGGATTTTTTCGTTGGTGCCGCAGGCGTTGTTGCAGGGCGGCAGCTTGTCCCGGTAGACAGGCCGGATCGAGCGCCAGTTGCCGGTCGGAAAAAGATCCTGGCCCTTATCCTGTGACGGAGCCGGTGTAATCCCGGCAAACGGCACGTTGAGCCAATCGGGGATGCGCGTTCCTTTAGTCGACATTTTCAACCCTCATTCTGGCGGGCTCCAAGTAGAAGCCCGCGCCCGCAAAATAATCTAATCTACGCAGCAACCGGCTTCAGCGGCATGATGTGCAATTCCTTGAGCGCCGCATGGAACGCCGCTTTGTTCGCAATCATGGGTTCAATCGTTTCCATCTTGCAGATGCTCGTCGTCTTGATTACCGCCGCGATGAGCGGAGCGGCAATGTCCGGCGCAACCGCTTTGCTTCGCTCAGCAGCGCCTTCCGTCGAGAGACGGTCGAGGCCGAGTTCGCCCAGTCGGTAATAGAGCCATTTGTGGTCAGCCAGCTTTGCGGCATCGACACAGACAAGCTGCGAAAGCCGGTCGGCGCCGGGGACAAAGCGAATCATGTACTCAGGGGTATAGTGCGTGTTGATGATAAGCGTTCCGCCCGGAGGCATCCCGCGCATGTAGTCCCAACCCTTGACCATCGTCCCTTCGACCAGGACGACGATGTTGGGATGCTCGTTCTCGTAGGTCAGCGCGTTTTCGATCTCGCTGTCGCTCACGCGCAAATACTTGCGCGTCGGGGCGTTGGTGCGGTCGGGATTGTCGACGTAATTTTCCATCGCCTGGGAGAATTTGCCCTCGTTCCGGGCCGAAGCGGCGATGGAATTGACGATGTCGCGGCCTTCTTTGTCCATGATGATGCCGCGCGTCCACACGGTGAGTTCGGTATAGCTCATGATCGATCCTCTTTGTCTTCCAGATGGATATGCGTTGCTATCTTAAATTCATCGGCATCGCCGGGCCGCGCCGGGTCTCTCAACGGCATGGGGCTGCCGCGATGGGAATCCAGAACGGATTGAAAATCACTTCGGCGAACGGCGAATGGGGTTGTTTGCGCGCCTTCCTGATACTTCGCAATCGCCAGTAAAGTCGCCTTCTTGCTCAGGCTTTCGATGTCGGCACCCGTCGAGCCTTCCGTCCGGGATGCGAACTCGTCGATGTCCACATCTGGTGCGAGCGGCACGCGCCGGCAACAGAGCCGCAGGATCGCTGCCCGGTCCGCGGCGCCCGGTTTGGCGAACGGGAGGATATAGTCAAACCTTCCGCTGCGCAAGAGGGCAGGCTCGACGCGCTCCGGGCGATTCGTTGCCGCCAGAAGGAGCACACCTTTGACGTCGCGCAGGTTGTCGATTTCGCGCAAGAGCTGGCTGAGAATCCTCTGATAAATGTCGGACCCTAGATGATCGGTGCCGAACTTTGGCGCGAGCGCATCGATGGTGTCAAAGAATAGGATACAGGGCGCGGCGCGTCTCGCTTTTTTGAAAACTTCGCGCAGCGCCCGCTCGGATTCGCCGAGCCACTTCGAGTAGAGCTGCGGGCCATCAATGGCGATCAGCGGAATCTGCTTCTCGCCCGAGAGCGCCCGCGCCATGGCGGTTTTGCCGGTACCCGAAGGTCCGACGAACAGAATGCCGCGCGGCGGCGCCAGTCCCACTTGATCGTAGATTTCGTTGTGGACGTGCGAATGCTCGACAACGGCATCGAGCAATCGTTTCAAATCGGTGTGGCCCCCGAGGGACGCAAACGTCGAAGGGCTCTTCTCGATAAAAAATTCGCGAGTCGCGCTGGGCTCGACTTCTTTCAAGCCTGCAAGAAAATCGTTGCGCGTAACTTGCAGCCCGCTCAAATCGGCGGGCGGAGCGCCGTCTGTTTCCAGCGGGGCGGTGGCGAGGAATCCGCGCAAGGCGATCATGCCCACTTCCTGGCAAAGCGCCTCGAGATCGGCGCCCACGAATCCGTGGGAATGCTCGGCAATCTCCTGGAGGTTGACGTCGTCCGCGAGCGGCATGGCGCGCGTGTGGATCTTCAGAATTTGGAGCCGCGCCTGAGTGTTGGGCACGCCGATTTCAATTTCACGATCGAACCGCCCGGGACGCCGCAACGCAGGATCTAGAACTTCGGGAATATTGGTCGCGCCGATGACGATCACCTGGCCGCGCGATACGAAGCCATCCATCAGGCTGAGCAGTTGCGCCACCACGCGCTTTTCGACTTCGCCGGAAACTTCAGCGCGCTTCGGAGCCACGGCGTCGATTTCATCGATAAAAAGGATTGAGGGAGCGCGGCGCGCCGCTTCTTCAAAAACTTCGCGGAGCTTGGCCTCGCTCTCGCCGTAAAACTTGCGCATGATTTCCGGGCCGTTCAGAGAGATGAAGTGCACGCGGCTTTCCGCCGCCACGGCCCGCGCGAGCAGGGTTTTACCAGTGCCCGGGGGGCCGTATAACAACACCCCCTTCGGCGCGAAGATTCCCAATCGCTCAAAAATGCGCGAGTGTTTCAGCGGCAGTTCAACCATTTCGCGGACGCGCGCCACTTCCCGTTCCAGCCCGCCAATATCTTCGTAGGACACCGCAGGAGCGCGGGTCGCGGTCTGCTCACCCTCCACGATCCGGATATCGGTTCGCGGTCCGATCACGACCGGCCCCGACGGAATCGTCCGCACAACCTGGAAATTTACCGCCTTGGCGAACGTCGGGACACGAACTACACAGCCCTGCGTGACAGGAACGCCCGTCAGATCCTCAACGATCCGTTCGGGCGCGATGATCGCCGGCGCGGCGCCCACCCACATGGGAGAGAGTCGCACGGCCACGGCCTGCGAGTGCTCGATGACCGCAACCGTCACTTGTTCCTGCAGGCCCACGCCGCAGTTACTTCGGGCCGTCCCGTCGATCTGGACGACCCCTTCATGTTGTTCGTCGGAAAGTTCTGCGCGCGCAACGGAGGACGTGCCGCCGGTGATTTTCACTACGTCGCCGGATCGCGCGCCGACTCGCTGCATATCAGCCGGCGCCAGGCGCGCAATGGCGCGACCCACATCTTCCACGCGCGCTTCCGCCACACGCAAGGTGAGCGTGGCCGCGAGTGAGGATGAAACAATTTCCGTCACTGGGCCACCTGGAGTTGAGATTGGATATGACTGCTGAATCGGGCGAAGAGCTTGGCGAGCTTCTGATGTTCCGCATGACCCTGAAGGTCTACAAGGACTTCCACGCGGGTGGTTTCATTTCCCATGTCGGTCAGGCGAATCGTTCCCAAGTTCGTATGCTCCAGGGCCCAACCTTCGCCCTGGGTCGAAGCGACGGCCATGCACAATGTGGCGCCATCGCTCTCCCATGGAACGACAATCGCGGTCAAGCTGCCCTGGCCGATTGCCAATTGCTCAATCGCGCCGGAGACGGCGCGGGGGGAGCCAGTGGTCACGAACTCAAAAAGCTTTTCACTCATCGCGATCTGTGGTACAGTGGATCAGTGATTGAACCACTTGATAGCGAAAATGTACCATCCGCGCGAAACGGTGTCAAGCGTTTTACGCATTCTTCCGGCGATGAGGCTCACCTCATTACTCCGATCAAGAAAACGCGTGTCGCCGAGGAAGTTGCCGACCGGATCCGCGTGTTGATGCTGGATGGCACTTTCCCGCCGGGCCAGCCGCTGCCCTCGGAACGCCATCTGGCGGAACGGTTCGGCGTAAGCCGCGGCTCGATCCGTGACGCCCTGCGCACGCTGGAAACGATTGGACTTCTCGAGACGCGGCACGGCCAGGGAACGTTTCCGCACGAGCTTTCGGTGGACCGCCTGGTTGCTCCCCTGGCTTCGGTGATGGCCTACCGGTCCGATTTGCAGGATGAGCTTCTGGATGTGCGCCGGATGTTCGAGCCCGCCGTCGCGCGCGTCGCGGCCCTGCGCGCGACCGAGGAAGATTTGGCCGATCTGCAACGCATCCTGGAAACGCAACGCCAAAAACTGAAGGCCGGCCAATCGGCCATCGCCGAGGACACGGCGTTTCATGCGATTCTGGCGCGGGCCACGCGCAATCGCGTGGTCATGAGCATCATGGCAACGCTGAACGATTTGCTCGTGGAATCGCGCACACAATCGCTGAGGCAGAAGGGCCGTCCCGCGCGGTCCATCGACGGGCACGAGGCCGTGGTCGCTGCGTTACGCCGCCGGGATGTAGAGGGAGCTTCGCAAGCGATGTACAATCACATCGATCAAATCGCCGATTTGCACGTGCCCACACACAAGGGTCCGAACACGCCCTCCAAGTAACCGGAGCCGCAATCAATGGACGAGAGCCTGCGAGCGCAGATCGACTCAAATCTTTCGCATCTGGATGGCTTGATCCGCCGCGGACGCGAGCTTCGCGAAACTTTAGCCCAGGATCCCTCCAACAAATCCGCGCTCGTGGCCAATCGCGCCTGGCAGCAGGATTGCGGCGTCGCGATCAATCAATTGTCCGGGGGCAGCAAAGCCCATTGGCTGGCGCGTTTGTTCAGCGAAGC
This sequence comes from uncultured Acidobacteriota bacterium, assembly GCA_963832265.1. Lineage (GTDB taxonomy): Bacteria > Acidobacteriota > Terriglobia > Acidiferrales > UBA7541 > Palsa-360. Next base: position 163,388 of record CAWHTN010000007.1, on the reverse strand, counting down.
GTTCTTGCTGCGCACGACGTCCGGCCAGGTGATCGAAGCGGTTGCGCCGGCGGAGATCGTCGAGCGCCTTGTCGGCGTCCTGGATCGAGCTGTCGATTCGCTGTCGCGAATGGGTGCCGATCAGAACGCTTCCGCATCGCCTCAAGCCGCGCCGCCTCCTCACCGGTTCGATTTCGTTCACAACGCCGAACTCCGTCCAGTTCTCGAGCAGGCGTATGCCGACAGCCGGGACGCGCTGGAACAAGGCAGCTATGGCGTGGCGCTGATCACCTCCAGCGGAATTCTCGAAGCGATCGTGACGGATGCGCTGGAACACAACGGGCTCGCCGGGCTGGCTTCCGCCGGAGTCCCTGCGGGAAAGATCGCCGATTGGTCGTTCAACGATCGTCTTGCCGTTGCAGAGCAGGGCGGACTCATTCGCGGCGGGTGCGCCCGTCTGCCGGAAATCGCGCGGAGATATCGAGAGATCACCGACGCCGACGGCAATTCGCAATTGACCGTTACCGAGCGCGATGCGCGGCGCACGATGCAAGTGTTACATGTTGTGATGAGAGATCTGGATCCGGGGAGGTAGGTTTTAGTAGCACAGACTTCAGTCTGTGGGTTTCCACCTGATCTTGGCTAGCGCGTGCGGCCTTGGCTGCGGAACGAAACCCCACAGACTTGAAGTCTGTGCTACTTACTTCTACTTCTCGATCTTCGCCAACAGCTCCACGAATTTCTGCTGGCGCTCCGACTGGTCCTGCCCTCCGGCCGATTCCGCCAGTTGCGTCACGTTCATCGAGCAGAATTTCGGGCCGCACATCGAGCAGAATTTCGCGTCCTTGTAAAAATCGTCCGGCAGCGTTTCGTCGTGCATGGCCTTCGCCGTCGCCGGATCGAGCGACAACTCGAACTGCTTGTTCCAGTCAAACAGGAAGCGCGCGTAGGAGAGCGCATCGTCGCGATCGCGCGCGCCCGGGCGATGTCGCGCCACGTCCGCTGCGTGCGCCGCGATCTTGTACGCGATCACGCCCTGCTTCACGTCTTCCGCGTTCGGCAATCCGAGATGCTCCTTCGGCGTCACGTAGCACAGCATCGACGCGCCGTGCCATCCGATCATCGCCGCTCCGATCGCGCTCGTGATGTGGTCGTACCCAGGCGCGATGTCGATCACCAAAGGCCCCAGCGTGTAAAACGGCGCTTCGTGGCACAGACTCCATTTCCTTTTTCACCTGCATCTCAATCTGATCCATCGGAATGTGGCCCGGCCCTTCGATCATCACCTGCACGTCGTGCTCCCACGCCTTCTTCGTCAACTCGCCCAGCACTTTCAACTCGGCGAATTGCGCGGCATCGCTCGCATCCGCGAGGCAGCCCGGCCTTAGGCCATCTCCCAGCGAAAAACTTACGTCGTGCTTCTTGAAAATCTTGCAGATCGCCTCGAAATTCTCGTATAGGAAATTCTCCTGCTTGTGCGTGTTCATCCAGTGCGCCAGGAGCGCCCCGCCCCGGCTCACGATCCCCGTGATGCGGTTCCTCACCAGCGGCACAAATTCGCGCAGCACGCCCGCGTGGATCGTCATGTAATCCACGCCCTGCTCGGCCTGCTCCTCGATCACTTCCAGCATCAGACCGATCGTCAAATCCTCCGTGCGCTTCACGCGCGACAGCGCTTCGTAGATCGGCACCGTCCCGATCGGCACGGGCGATGCTTCAATGATCGCTTTGCGAATCGTGGGAATGTCGCCGCCGGTCGACAGGTCCATCACCGTGTCCGCGCCGTAGTGCACCGAGTGATGCAGCTTCTTCAGCTCTTCGTCGATGTGCGAGGTCGTCGCCGAGTTGCCGATGTTCGAGTTGATCTTGCACTTGAACGCGATGCCGATGCCCATCGGCTCCAGCGCCTTGTGATGGATGTTCGCGGGAATGATCGCGCGCCCGCGCGCCACTTCGCTGCGCACCAGCTCCGGCTCGATCTTCTCGCGCCGCGCGACGTATTCCATCTCTTCGGTGACGACGCCCTTGCGCGCATAGTGCATCTGCGAAACGTTGCGCGTCCCGTTCGCCGCCGCCGTTTCCGTCAACCGCTTCTCAACCCACGCGTCTCGCACTCCCATGCTTCCCCCTGAAGAGTCTCCACTCGCGGAGCGTCTCTCTCTCGATGCCGGATTATCGCACCGCTAAGGGTGCGCGGCAACCAAGTCAGTAGCACAGACTTCAGTCTGTGGGGGTCCGATAGAATGCCCGGGCCGCCGGCGTCAGCCACGATCAATCTCAAACCAAGATAGGCATGCTCGCCAAGATCAAATGGAAATCCACAGACTGAAGTCTGTGCTACTTGAGCCGCCTTGTCTTGTGCCCTATTCCCAGATGGCGAATGCGATGCCTGTGCCGGTGCCCGCGAGGGAGCGATAGCACGGAACGTAGTCGGACCAATTTAAGTTCAAGGACTCCATCGCGCCGGCGAGGGCAATCCAGTTGCGAATTTCGCCGCTGCCGGATTTGAGCTTTGCCGGCGGCACCGAGGCAATCACGTTCTGGTCTTTGTGCTGCATGGCGGCAATGAGGTTGCGGTCGAACTCTTCGTCGAGACAAAAATGGCTGAGGCCGCCGGTGGCGATGAATGCGACGCGCGCGCTCTTCGGCCAGGATTTAACGGCGCGCGCCAGGGCTTTGCCGAAATCGTAGCAGCGGAGGGCCGAAGGTTGGTTCGGCGGATAGTAGGCGTTGATGCAAACGGGAACGACCGGGACGGATTTGTTGGGCATCAACACTTCGCGCGGAAAAGCGAAGGCGTGGCCTTCTCCTTCGCGGACGTGCTCGGGCTGGCGTGTGGATTGCGCGACGTCGAAATTCGCTTCCATCAATGCGCCGACCAGATATTCTCCCAGATCGGACGCCACGGGGAAACCTTTGGCCACCGGTTCGTAATAACGCCGCCGCGCTTCGGTGTACCAATCCCAAGCTTCGGTCTTCGAGGTCGGCCGGTTGACAATTTCCCTGCCCCAGTAAACGAGAAAAGCGGGGAGATTGTCTTCGAGCAGCATTTCCTTCTGGTCGTCGCCAAGGATGACGATAACGTCCGGCGCGATGCGCTCGACCGCGTTGCGCAATTTCGAGAGGCCGGTCTGGCATCGTTCGTAGCGCGCGCGCATCGCCTGCGGGAGCAGGATTTCCTCCAGTCCCTTGGGCGCCATGGCCAGCAGAGTTTCGTAATTCGTGGGGTTTCCGGCTTTATCGAAATAATTTTTCGCGCGCTCTTTGTCGACTTGGGCGAAGTACGGCCAGTCCTCAAGCTTGGCCATCAGCATGATGGAATGCGACGCGCCAATCCCCGCCACGATAGAAGCCATTATTTCTCCTGAACGACGGTGGTGAAATGAATACCATTGCCTTTCTGAGGCCGCAAGGCAAATCATCATGCGAAAAGATTAAGAAACGATTTAACGACGAGCACAGTTGCAACGGCGCGATGTTTGACATCATAATAGCGCGCTCGTCTGCATCGATTCGAATTTCAAAGACTTTTTCTTCCGCGGACCGGGCTGGCCGACGGCCGAATTCACGGAATGGGGGAATTACGCCGACATGAGCAAGAGAAAATCTTTCGATGTCGAAGGATTGGGCCATGCGAATCCGATTCCGGCGGTATCGCGCATCGGAAATATTGTGGCAACGGGCGGCGTATCCGGGACGGACGCGAGCACGGGCAAAATTCCGGAGGACGTTATGGCGCAGTGCGCGCACATGTTCGCGAATTTGCGCACGATTCTTGCCGCCGCGGGAGCGGCGCCCGAGGACGTGATCCGCGTGACCGTGTGGATCAAACGTCCCGAGATCCGCGCGGAGGTCAACAAGGAGTGGGTCGTGATGTTTCCCGATCCACATTCGCGCCCGGCGCGGCACACCATGTTTTACGACCATTTCGCGGGCACGATGGTCGTTCAGTGCGAGGCATGGGCTGTCCTCGAGTAGCACAGCGACTCTTCGCTGCGCGGGTTTGCAAACGTCGATAGTTCGCAGTTGCGTGAAAGTGGCAAAAACCACACAGCCATGAGTGGCTGTGCTACTCAAACCGTCTCTGCATCTCAAAGGCAAATCCACCGGATTGCAGGCAGATGCAGCGGCGCACGCACCCGTGTTATCCTCGCCTCAGGGACCGGCGATGCGAATCGTTAAGGCTTGGTGGCTGCTGGGGTGCGCGTTTGCTTTAGTTGGCGTGGCCTATGCCTACCAGGCGCCGTTCCGCGAATATCCCTCTGTCGAGTACGGCATCCAACTGCTTCCTCCCGACTATCAGGAAAAGACGGAATTTGCGTTTGCCCGGCTGATGTATCCGCCGGGATGGAATGACGGCTACCGCGGACGCTTCGACGGAGACTGGCGACAGGGCCTCTCCCTTTGGACGCAGGATTATCCGCCCGCGGACCGGGCCTTTTCCCAGGCAGTTCGCCGCTTGACGCGCATCCACACGCGGTCGGTGGAAGAGTGCGTGAATCTTGACGATGGCGATGAGGTTTACAACTGGCCTTTCCTTTATGCCGTGCAGGTCGGCGAATGGGGCCCGACCGATCGCCAGATGCTGAAGCTGCGCGACTATCTTTTGCGCGGCGGATTTTTCATGGCCGACGATTTTCACGGGACGACCGAGTGGCAGGTGTTTGAAGAGCGCATCAAGAAAGTTTTTCCGGACCGTCCCATCGTGGACATTCCAAACAACGATCCGATTTTCCATACCATGTTTGACCTGGACGACCGTTACCGGATCACAGGCGCGGAGCATCTGCGCCTGGGCTACAAAAATGGCGGCATCGACGCGCACTGGATGGGGATTTACGACGATCACGGCCGCGTGATGGTGGCGATTTCATTCAATTCCGATATCGGCGATTCGTGGGAGTGGTCGAACGAGCCGGGCTATCCGCAAAAATTTTCCGACCTGGGAATGCGCATCGGCGTGAATTACGTGATCTACGCGATGACGCATTGAGAAAGAAAGTAGGACAGGCTTCAGCCTGTCTGGTTTTTTTCCCAGTCAATTTAGAATGAAAACCGACAGGCTGAAGCCTGTCCTACTCACTGCACCGTAATATTCACTGTGGCCGTAGTGCGTCCAAACGCGTTCGTGGTGGAGAGCGTGTAGGTGGTTGATTGGGTCGGCGAGACCACCGTGCTCGTACCGCGCACGGCGCCAATGTCGGGTGACACGATCAAGTAGGATGCGCCGCTGACGTTCCAGCTCAAAGTAACAGGCGTGCCCGCGGAAATAACCTGCGAACTGGCGGTGAAGCTTGTGATGACAGGGCTCGCGCCGGCCGGGACGTTCGCGACCGTGTAGATGGGATTCATCTCCACGACTTCGAAATCCGCCGCGGTGACGCTGCCCAGATTGTGCAAGTCGTTGTTGTCCCAGTTATCGTCCGGCGCGCCGCTGATATACATCGAAGAGCCGTTGTCGGCCATGATCATTCCATATTTCTTGAGTGCCGTGAGAATCACCTGGTTCGCCGCGGAAAACGAGGAGATGTCAAAGCTCGCCTTGAGGCGCAGACGCATGCCCATCGGCGCGGCGAGCGCGTTCGAGGAATTGGCGGCCCAGTGCGACGCGGGCGGCACGAACGCCGCGCGGCTCGATTGAAGCGTGAATCGCAGCGCGTGGTTGATCTGGCCCGCCGCGACTTCGTCGTAGCGCGCAAGCCCCGGGAAAATCGGCAGCCCGGCGGCGTCGGCCGACGTCCAAGTGTACGGACGCTGTTCGTCGGCAGTGAGATCCCACACGGCGGCCGATGCGGCGTTCCAACTCGCGGCATTCGGATAGGAACTGTACAGCTCATACAGCCAGCAATTGTTGTTGTCGAGCACGAGCACGTGCCGGTCCCCGCTGGCGGGAGCCGGATAACCCTCGATCAAAGCGCTCACGGGAATCGGCATCGGTCCCGGATCGCTCTCGTCGCCATACGCCGTAAAAACAATGGGCACAGGCCCTTGCTGCGAACCCACAATCAAATATGGGATGCCCATGCTCGACCCGTTGTAAAGACCCGAGCCAAAGTCCGGATGCAAGCCAATGCCGGAGCCGATGAAATTGATGATCGCGCTGGAATTTGGATCCACGGCAGCGGAAGAAATATCCTGATTCCAGAGATTGTCCGCCGGAAACGGCACGAATCCATTCAGACTTGCGCTTTGCCCGAGGCTCATTCCGCTGCAGCTCGGCGGCGGATTTCCGCCGCTGGTCGAAGTCACCTGCAAATTTTGGGAGGTGGAGGCCGCGCTTCCGGGATTGGGATTCATCACCGCGATGGAAAAAGTTCCGGCCGACGCCTCGTTGCCCATCGCCGTGAGTTGTGTAGAGGACACAAAAGTTGTAGCCAGCGGCGCGCCTGCGAGGAGAACTTGGGCGCCGCTGGCATATCCGCTGCCGTTTACCGTGATCGCGAACGCACCGGCGGGAACCGATGTCGGCGCGATACTGGTGAGTACCGGCATCGGATTCTGCAATGTGACCGCGCTGCTTCCTGATGCAGTGGCGTCCGCCGAACTTACGGCGCGCACGGTCACAGTGTTGGAGTTTGGAATCGTCGCAGGCGCTGTGTACACGCCGGTCGAGCTAATCGTGCCCATCGCAGTGCCGCCACCTGTCACGCCGTTCACTTGCCATGTCACGACAGTGTTCGATGATCCGGCAACCGTGGCGCCGAAGGATTTCGTGGCGCCGGCCCGCACATTCGCGCTCGCCGGTGAAACTTTAACCGTCACGCTCGATCCCGAAGGAGGCGTGTTGGGGTTTCCGGAATTTGGATTTGAACCCGTCGAACTTTTGGTCGTGGCCGTGCATCCGGCAAGCGCCACTGCGGCCAGGAGAAACAGAAAAGGCAGTGAATATCCCAAAGCGAATTTCTTCAATTTGTCCATAAGAAAGCGCAGAGAACGTGGTGCGCTAGCACCGGATTGCCTGTTTTGAACTATGCCTCGGCGTAAGCCGCAGAACTACTGTACGGAAGGACAAAATAGGACTAGGAACCATGAGCGGACCCAAAATCGGATCTTCAAGTTGTTCAGGGAGTTTTCGTCACGACAGATTTCGGCGGGATTCCGTGTTGACACCGATATTGCTTTGCTCCGATCGATCAATGGAGGGAATTTGAGCTCCAGTAAATCAAAGGCCCCGCCCTTCTAACAACGAAGGACGGGGCACCCTGAAGTATCCAAATCTAGGCTGGGCCGACATCCAAACAGCTACTTACCAACGACGAGCACGACGAACGTATCGGGCAGGACCTTGTCGTGCGTCGCGCCGTGGCCGTGCCTGGCCGTGACGACCAGGACATTGTGCGTTTTCATGTCCACGGTCATGGTCCGGGCGCCCGATTGCGTGTCAAGTTCTTCGAGGACCTTGAAGCTGTCGGGCGAATCCTCATGAATGATGGTGAGAGTTCCTGAACCGCCGGCCGAGGCGAATGCGTTCCCCGTATCCGGATCGAAGCCTGCGCCATCCGTGCCCGCGCCTGTGCGCAGCGCGGCGATCACTTTACCTGTGTCCGCGTTCATGATCACCATTCTCTGGTTATCGCACGCGGAAAACAGGCGGCGATTCTTGCGGTCTATCGCCAGCCCCGAAGGTCCTGTGCCCTGCATGAGCGGCCAGCGATGGGTCACCTTCATCGTTTGCGCGTCAACCTCGACGATTTCATCCTTGTCCGTGATGTTGACGTAGACTTTGCCCTTGCCGTCGGAGACGGCGGCCTCCGGCTGCCCTGCGAGGACAACCGTCCCGGCGAGAGTGCCGTCCTTGGCGTTGATCACCGTGGCGTTGGCGCTGCTGCTGTTCATCACGAAGACGCGCTTCGTAACGGGCTCGTACGTAAAGGAGTCAGGGTCCTTGCCCGCTTTGACGCTCCCGATTTTCGCCAAAGTTTTCAGGTCCACGATGACCACTGTGCCGGCGTCGCCATTGGTCGCGTAGCCGCGCCCGAATTCGGGGACGGGCACCATGCCCGAAGTTCCTTCAAAGCCCGTCACTTTGCCCACGACCATGCCGGAATCCACGTTGACTACGTCGACGTGGTTCTCCCGGCCGATGTAGGCTAGCCGGGTATCAGGGTCCATCGTGATGTAGTCCCAGCCTTCCGTGCCGCCAGTCGTGATTTTTTTCACGATATGATAGCCGGAGGAATCAGGATTTGCGGGTAAGGCCCGCGCGAATCCGGCGAACAGAAGAGAGACCGCGAGACCCAGTGTCGCACCCGTGATGACTGCCATGTTTCTGTGACGCATGATGATCGATCCTCCCTTGTCCTTCTGATTTCAATTCAAGATCGTTCTTTCACTCGTTTTTTTGAAATGACTTTTTCCCCTGAATCTAAAGATTGGCCTATGATCTTCAATCCTGCATAGTATAGATCCTTACTTCGGCGCTCGTGTTGGCGCCTGCGGAAACCGCCAGGTAAAAGCGGTCGAAGCCTTTTCCCTGCCTGCCAAAGTATCCAGCCGTGCCCGCGCCCACAACCGTGGGAATCTTGGAAATTATATTGTAATGATCGGGATCGGCCTGTTGATAGACCCAAATGGAACCCGCGCGTCCCGGCACGTAAACGCGCTTGCGCTCGGCGCTGTAATACAGATCGTCCGTGTCCTGAACAGTCGGGACAGAGGCGACCATTTTGCCCGTGGCCGTGTCGAAAACGGAGAGCGTGGCCGGTTCCCGCGTGCCCACGATGACCCGGTGATCGGCCTCGTCGAGAGCCATTGGAAAATTCTGGGCCACGGTTACAGGCCAGCGCGTGAGTTCCTTCGTGGTGCGGTTGATGGCCACGATCTGCTTCAAATCCGGGACATTCACGTAGATGTTGGGGCCGTTCTTTTCCAGTTGGAACGATTCGGGCTCGCCCCCGAGTTTATACACTTCATCGAGACGCTTGTTGGTCATCGCGTCCACCGCGGCGATTGCCGAGTTCTTCTCGTCATCCCCACAGCCGACGTAGACACGTTTGGTCGCTGCGTCGTAGCGCATGTTATCCGCGCCACCGTCAAAATCCAGCGTGGCGATAAGCTTGTACGAGTCGCCGTCGTAGATGTAGAGTTTGCCCTTCTCGCTGGCCACAAACAGTTTGTTGGCCTCCGGCGAAAACGCCACGCCCTGCGGATTTGGCACACCGGTGATCTCGTGAGAGCGGGTTCCCTGGAAGAGATCGATGACCTCCACGGAATTGTTGCCCAGTCCTGAAACAAACACCTTGCCTTTGCCGGAAGCAAAATGGTCGAAACGCCCTTTCACACCCTCGAGTGGAACCGTAGCGGTCAAGATCAGTGGGGGCGCAGCCTCGGCCGCGGGCGGCGCGGGCGCGGTCGTTTGGTTGACCTGACATGCCGTTAGCGCGCTGACAAGTGTCAGCAAAAAACCGATGCGGCAATATTTCCTCATGCTTTCCTCCCGCGCGTGGCGAATTTAAACAAGGGCTGGCCCATCAAAAATTGCAAACATTCAAAAGAGAAGGGACACCCATCAAGTCTTGGCTAGCTTATGTACTCCCGCGTCGGCCTAAAGGCAAGGAATTGTTGACCCGAAGCACCCTCGGTTGACTTCGGTTTGACGATGCTTGTACGATGCGGTCCTCATCGCATCGTCGATGCTTGGAGGAAAATTCAATGTCCCACATTCGTTTTTCAGTGTTGGCTATTGCTACGTTCGTGCTCGTGGGCGCGTTCTCGATGACCGCGCTTTCACAAGAACTGCTCACGCAAAAGGTGATCTCCGTGGAAATGGCGCAAGCCATGGCGCAGGCCACCGTTGCGCAATGCCGCGCCAATGGCTACCGCGTCAGCGTATCGATTATTGATAATGCCGGCCTGCTCAAGGCCTTTCTCCGTGACGACGGCTCCGGTGCCGGCACGCCCGATCTTAGCCGGAGCAAGGCTTACACGGCGTTGTTTTTCCGGAGGACGTCGGGAGAAACCGCGAAGGCCTTTGGGGCGATGACACCACCGCCGAACATTCCAGGCACCGTCATGATGCAGGGCGGCGTTCCGATCAAAGCGGGCACAGAGACCATCGGCGCGATCGGCGTCAGCGGCGCTCCCGGCGGCGATAAAGACGAAGCTTGTGCGGACGCCGGCATCGCGAAAGTTGCCGACAAACTGAAGTAGAGCGGCTCCCACGTAAATCAGCGGAAAGCCAATTCCTGGCCGGCCTCGGCGGCGAGCGGTTCCCGCAGCGACGGGAACCGCCTTTCGGCCAGCGCCAAGCCGCCGAAGAGCAATGCGACGTAGAAGGCATCCCCCGCAAGCGTGTTCCAAAATAATGGCACTCCCGCGATATAACACGCGACTAAGCCGCCCGCATTCTTTGGATAGCTGCCGATGGAGGACGCCCACAGCGCGAAGTTGGTGATCAGGAAAAATTGAATTGCGCCGGCCAATGTGGCGCCGCCTATGCGGGGCGCGGACTTCTTCCGGCGCAGCCAGAATCCAATAGCGACGCTCACAAGAAAACTTGCGTACACGTAGGGAATGAACCGGTGGAAGCCGGTAAAAATATCTCCCGCAACGAGCGAGAGCAGCGGGACGGCAATGGCGGCTCGCTTGCTTGAAAAATAGGCTCCGCCAAACAGCGCCAGGGCGCCAATCGGCGCGAAATTCATGGGATGCGGAACGATGCGGAGCGCGGCTGCGGCAAGAACGATGCCCGTGATCAACGCCGCACGGGGATGGATCCAGTTTCCATTTTCCTTGTTCGTTTCCTTGTTCGATTGCAAGTCTGTCTCCTCTCATTCCGGCAGCAGATCGCAGAAACAAAACCCGTCGCGCAACACTTTTTCTCCGACGTGGCACGCGATTGGCTTCTTAAATACGGGGCCATCGAAAACGAAGGTGTGGAATTCGCCGTTCTCTCCGCAGGGATCCACGCCGGGCGGCAAATCGGCGAAAAAGGTTGCGTCCAGCTCGCGCCCCGCGAAGGACGCATCGAGGACGCGAGGATCGACGCAGACGGCGATCGCGCGGAAACCGAGGCGCACAAATTCCCGCGCCAGTTCACGCGTGTCGCGCTTCCAGATCGGAAACATCGCCTGCATGCCAACCTGGGCAAGATTTTTCTCGCGGTAGACGCGCAGATCTTCAAGGAAAATATCGCCGAAAGCCACATGTCGCACGCCTCGCGCGAAATGTTGTGCAAGCGCATCTTTCATGCGCTCTTCATAGATCGCGTTGATGCATTGCGGAGGAATCAAGACCGCGTGAAGCGGCAGGCCGAGCGATTCGGCCTGCCGTTCGAGCAACGCGCGGCGCACGCCGTGCATGCTGATGCGGTCGTACTCCTCGGTAATGGTCGTCAGCAGCGCGGTGATGCGGCAGTCCCTCGCCGCACGCAACGCGTGCAACGCCATCGCGCTGTCTTTCCCTCCGCTCCAGCAGAAGAGCACGTCTTCGGGCACGCGAGCGTCACTCATGGCGCGTGGTGTATTTCACGCCGATGCGAAACTCGCGCCCGAGCGCGGGAAAGCCATACACCTCGGAATATTGCTTGTTGGCGAGATTGGCGATGCGGCCATAGACGCTGAATCCGCGCGCAATGTGGTAAGTCGCCGCGAGATTGATCAGCGCGTAGCCTGGATTGATGATCTGCCCGGGAAAATTGTAGTCAAAGCGCTGGCCCGTGAAATATCCGGAAAGGTTCCAATTCATCCGCCAATAGTTCGCGTTGAGCATGATATTTCCGGAATTGACAGGCCGGCGCAGCAGGCGGCTGCCCGGAAGATAATTGGGATCGAGATCGGCGGGATCGGTGGGCGCGGAGAGCGTGCGTGTGGAGTCGTACGTGTAATTCGCGCTGCCGCTGAGCCAGCGTGTGATGCGCGCTTCGCCGGAAAAACTCGCGCCGCGAGCGCGCGCCAGGTCCGTGTTGAAGAAGGTGCCGGCGCCAAACGGGGCGCCAACCGCGAGACACGCGGGCGATGGAGCAACATTGAGGAAGCTGATGATGTTGTGAAACCGGCTGTCAAAATAATCCGCGGTGAAGCGCACGCGGTCGGATGCCAATTTTTGCTCCACTCCGGCGTGAAAGGTCCGGCTCTCTTCTGGAGCAAGAAAAGGATTCCCCGGAAAACAGGGATCTTCCCCGAACGATTGATCGAATCGCGGTTCCACGATCCCTTGTCCGTACGTGGCGTGAAGCCGCGTGTCTCCAAACGCGCCCTGAGCGATCCGCACGGCGTACGACGCGCCCACGCGCGGGACGACACGCGTTCCGAAATCGGCATTGTCTTCGGCACGCGCTCCCGCATTCAACGTCAGTCGCGCAATCGGCTGCCAGCGCACATCAAGAAAGCCCGCCTGATTGTTGCGGCGCGCGTGCATCCCAACAGAGCTGAGGAACCCGTTTTCCACCTCATACTCGTAGCCGGCGGTGATGGCAAATCCGCGCACCAGGTATGTGGACTGCTCCGCGAATCCGGCGCGGTTGTACTGAAAGAAAGAGGAGAAAAACGGATCGAAATTAAATTCTCGAAAATAGAGTTCTGTGGCACTCACCTGATGGCGCCAGTGGGAACCCGTTTCAAATTCCCCATGCAACCCAGCGCTGAAATTATGGAGAGAGATCGTGTCGGTGAGGTTGGCCGGCTGGAACAGAGTCTGCCCCGGCGTGCCTGCCTGGCTTTCATTGTCCCGTAAGCCAAGACTTACGCGCGCCGTGTCGGAAAATCGCCAGCCAAAATTCCCCGAGAGCGTTCGATTGCGGAATGCATCATTCGGCCCCTGGCCCGCCGTTTCGAGATCGGAAACTCCGGCGGAATAATCGAATCGGCCGAGCAATCCGGACAGTTCCGCACCACCGCGCCCGGTGGCGAAATTGCCGCCGTCCGCGAATGCCGTGAATTCCGGGATGCGCGTTGTACCGCGATGCGTGAAGATCTGGATGACTCCATCCATCGCGTCCGATCCATACAGCGCGCTTTCCGCCCCATGAACCACTTCAATTTTGTCGATGTTATCGACGGTGAAATTGGAGAAATCAATCAGGCCGCCGGGCCAATTGACCGGCGCGCCGTCCACAAGCACCTTGGTGTAATTTGAATTGCCGCCGTCGAGGAACAACGAGGCCGATCCGCCCTCCGGTCCGGTGCGCCCCAGGCTGAAGCCTGGCTGCGTTTCCAGCAGATCGGGAAGCGAAGTCGCGACGCGCTGATCGATCTGTTCACGACGTCAGTATCGTGAGCGGCGCGGGCGATGATTCCGCATCGAGCGGCAGCGCCTGCGCGGTGACGACCACTTTCGAGGAGAGCGGCTCTAGCGCCAGGTGAACCTGCAACTCGCGCGTTTCTCGCGCAGCGATCGTAATTTCCTGATCCGCGCGTGCGAACGAATCTCGCGCAATCGTGACGCGATACCGTCCCGCCGGGATCGTCAAAGTAAATCGGCCATCATTAGCGGAAGCTGCGTGCGACCGGTGAACCTGCCGGTGGGACGGATTCGACGCTGACTTGAGCGTCCGGAATGACCGATCCCTGCGGGTCGGTGACAATGCCGGAAATTTTAGCGGTTTGCGTTTGAGCGATGGAACTGGAAGCACAAGACAGAACAATCAAGGTAGAGATACAGCAGAAGGAAAATAATACACGAACGGAGAAACGCATGAGGAGCCTCCTCTCCCGGCTCGCGCGGGAGGTAAAGGTTGTCCGCGTGTCCGGGATCGTTTCCGGCTTTCGCGGTTGCGGACTCCGTCGGTCTCCTGGCTCGGCGGAACTTCGCCGCGCGGCCTTCCCGCCCCGGAAATTCAGGACAGTGGCTCGCGCGGAATTTCTCCCGCCTTACAGTCGCGCGGCGGCGACGGTTTTGCACCGTCTTCCCGGCACGGAGTCTGCGGCCAATGTGGCGGAGCGTTTTGAGTGGCGCAGGCTTCAGGCCTGCGGGGGTTTGAACTTGCAACGACCAAAGCCCCGGAGGCTGAAGCCCGCGCCACCGAACCCTCCGAATTCCGCGAATGCTTCGCGGCACTGCTGCTGAAAAAATCTGCTACGTAATGTCCTCGCCGCGGCGAGCGCGCAAATTCACGCGCGGCCTTCCGGCGGGACCCAGTTCCACATCCAGCGGCGCGTCAAACACTTGCTCCAGTAATTCCTTTTGATACACGGCGGCGGGCGGGCCGACGCGCAGGCAACGCCCATGCTGCAGCAACACTACCTGGTCGGCAAATTCCGCGGCGAGCCCAAGCTCGTGAGTCACGACCACGACCGTGTATCGATTCTCTTGCGCGAGTTGACGCAAGCGTTCGAGCAATTCCACCTGCGCGCCGATGTCCAGGTGCAGCGTGGGCTCGTCGAGCAGAATCAGCCGAGGCTGTTGCGCCAGCGCCCGCGCCAAAATCACGCGCTGTTTTTCGCCGCCGGAGAGTTCGCCGATCGTGCGCTTCGACAAGTGCTCCGCGCCCACTTGCGCGAGGGCGTTGCGGGCGATTTCGATGTCCTCGGGATTCGCAAATCGCAGCGCCCGCCCGTACGGGAAGCGGCCTTGCAGCACAAAATCTCCCGCCAGCGCGGGATAGACGATCGGGCTTTCCTGATGCACGACGGCAATGCGTTGCGCACGTGTCCTCACGTCGAGCCTGCTGGTTTCCTCGCCGTCGAGTTCCACGCGCCCGGAAAGCGGCGCAATCGTTCCCGTGATCAGCCGCAACAGCGTCGATTTGCCGCTGGCGTTGGGGCCGAGAATCGCGACGATTTCGCGTTCGCGGGCCTGGAAACTGGTCGCGCCCAGCGTAAACGTCGGAGCGGACAACTCGCTCGGCGAGTAGGCATAGCTCGCTTGTTCGACGTTCAGCCGCACCGCTTGTTCGCGGTGTGGCCGGTCCTCGCGCCCGCCGGCCGTTTGCGCGAAAGTATCGTGCGCGCTCATCGCAGCCCTCGCCGAAGTAAATAGATGAACACGGGCGCTCCGGCCATGGCCGTCATCGCGCCGACCGGCAATTCCGTCGGCGGCACAATGGTCCGCGCGAGCGTATCGGCTAGAACGATGGCAATCGCGCCGCACAGAGCCGAAGCCGGAATCAGCAGCCGGTAATCCGAGCCGAAGATCAGCCTCACCGCGTGCGGGACGAGCAAGCCGACGTAGCCAATCGCGCCGCTGGCGGATACGGCCAGCGCCGTCAAGAGCGATGCGGACACATAGACGACGAGTTTCACGCGCGTCACGTCCACGCCCAGGTGGATGGCTTCGCGTTCGCCCGTGAGCAGCAAATTCAAATCCGCGGACGTGCTGTAAATCGCGCCGATGCCCGCAATGAGGCCCACCGTGAAAATCCATTGCATCCCGGCGGACACGGGCGTGGATAAATCTCCCATCAGCCAGAAAACCATGCCGCGCAGGTCGCGCCCACTGAGCGTCGTCAATAGGAACATGATGATCGCGGAAAAAAACGACGCGCAGATGATGCCGCCGAGCAAGAGAGTGGTGCTGTCGAGCTGTCCCTCGCGCCGGCCCAGAAAATAAACTCCCGCAATCGTCGCGATGGCTCCAAGAAATGCGCCCAGCGGCGTGACCAGCGCAAACCCCGGCGCGATAATCAGCGCGAGGATCGACCCAAGCGCCGCGCCGCTGGAAACGCCCAGAACATAAGGATCGGCCAGCGGGTTGCGCAGCAACGCCTGGAAACTCGCGCCCGCAACGGAAAGCGCCGCGCCCACCAAAATACCCAGCAAAATGCGCGGCAGGCGCAAATCGAAAACAATCAGGCGGTATTCGGTCGGCAATTCGTTGGCCCGGCCGATCGCAATCCGGCCGAGATCCAACACGAGGTCGGTGACGGAGATAGGCACGGCGCCCAGCTTCAGAGCGAGCACCACGCACGCCAGCAGCAACACCGCGAGGCCGCCGCAGGTCCACAGCAATCGCCGGAATGTTAGCGGGCGCATGCGCAAGCCTCTTCGATCTTTGGAGCCAGTGGCGCAGGCTTCAGCCTGTGGGGTTTAGTCCTTGCAAGTCTCAAACCCCACAGGCTGAAGCCTGCGCCACTGGCGAATGCCTCCGGATGAAGCGCGCGCGCGAGTTGCTCGATGGCGTCCACCATTCGCGGCGCAGGGCGATTGATGGCGTCGCTGACGACAACGATGTTGCCCTTCTGCATCGCCGCTAGATTTTTCCAGCCGGGACGCGTGCGCAGTTCGTCGATGTCGCGCTGCGTGTCTCCGGCGTGCGCGCTGGCGAAGACCAGAACTTCCGGCTGTAGCCGGACAATTTCTTCCATGCTGACATGCGGCCACTCGGCCTTCGTGTCCACGACCGAGCGGCCTCCCGCGCGGCGCAGCGCGTCCGCGATAAACGTGTCGCGCCCAACCGAAATCAATGGATCGGTCCACACGACGAAAAGGACACGGCGTGGCGCGGCGCCGCTGAGCCGGCGATCGAGATCCGAAAGGCGGCCGCGCAGATCTTCGGCCAGCGAGGTGGCGGATTTTTCCACGCCCAGGGCGCTGCCAAGATGCTCCACGGAGGCGATCATCTCCTCTACGGAATGTGGGTCGGTGACGTACACCGGCAAGCCGATATGGTCCAGGGCATTCACCGTTTCGCGCCGGTTGATCGACTTCGTTGCCAGCACCAGGTCCGGCATGAGCGACACGATCACTTCCATATTTGGATTCACGGGCCCGCCTACGTGCGGCTTCTGCAAGGCTTCCGGCGGGTAATCGCAAAAATCGGTGTCGCCCGCCAAATGATTTCCATCGCCCAGCGCAAAAACTATTTCCGTGAGATTCGGCGCGAGCGAAACCACGCGATCCACTTCCTGCGGAATTTGGACTCTCCTGCCGACTTCATCCGTATAGGTACGCGATGCGCGAAGGTTTGCTTGAGGCGCGACCTGATCCGTTCGCGCTTGCGCTGCTTGCATGTCGACGCAAATAAGAAAAAAAACGATAAACGCAGTACACGCACTCTTCAGGCTGCGCAAAATGCAATTTCTTTTGTCATTCCGAGCGAAGCGAGGAATCTCTCTTTCTTTTCCTGGGCTCAAATCGAAGAGAGATTCCTCGCTTCGCTCGGAATGACAAAAGTGGTAAGGGACTTTTTCCAAAATCTCGCTCTTGCCTAGGCGCTTTTTGCTCGATGCTGACATACGCCGCAGAGGCCAGAGTGCATGTGCTACCAGACCCATCTCACGCATGGCCCTGGTACACAGTTCGGCGGCGCGGCCCTTCCGGAAATTCGCGGCCATTTCGTTCACTGTACCCGGTCTTGATTTGAATTTCATCGATCCAATTTTCACCAATAAAAAAAGCCCCGCGAGAAACACGAGGCGCATAAACCCGCACCCTTTCTCGCGAAGAGTGCCGGCTGCGGCGGCCCGGGAGGGTGTCCTGACTTACGGCGTTTCGCCGATCACAGTGGCGGGACCGTGGCCGATTCTCACGGCCTTCCCCGCATCCCAAACCTGCTAAATGTCGATTGGCAGTCTATGTTGCTCGATGGGCGGTGTCAACACTGGCCATCAGGAGAGACCAGAATATTTTCTGCTGACTCCGCACCCCTGCGCATTCCTTGAGCGAAATTCACATCGCGGGGATAAAACAGAATGAGCTATCCGCATTTTTCAACAGCCTGTTAGACTTCCGCAGAGGTGATCGCCGTGGTTCCTGCGCTTCTTGTTGGACATGTTCTGGGCCTGGTGTTTTGGGTGGGCGGCTTACTGGTGACGTCCATGGCGCTTACGCGCCACACCCAGGAGGCTTCGGCGGATGCGCGGCAAGCGCTGGCCCGCCTGGAGCGCATCTACCTGCGAGGCCTCGCGGATCCCGGGGCACTTCTGACGATTCTGGCCGGCGTCAGCCTGATCATGACGAACTCTTCCTATTATCTTCACGCGCCCTGGCTGCATATCAAACTCACGTTCGTGTTGCTTCTGGTCGGCCTCCACGGAATTGTGGCCGTGAGAACCAAACGATTCTCGACCGGACGAATCACAATGCAACGCAGCGAAGCACGATTGCTGGTGCTGGCCACGCTGTTCCTGTTTCTGTCCATCCTCATAGCAACACTGGTGGGTCAAGTTTACCTAACCTGAGTGCGCGCAGAGGCAGGAAGTCAGGTGCGCGAAAAATCGCGGGCGTCCGGCTCTTGCGTCCAGTGGACATCGTCGATCCACCAACGGCCATCCGTGCGGATCAGCGTGAAGCGCGCGCGGTAATCTTTGTCATCGGCGCCGTGGAGATAGATTTCCAGCGTAACGCCCGGGCCGCTGATCGCCGGCGTATCCGCGCGCACCACGTCCGCGTGAAACATTCGCCAGTGCTTCACGAACAGCTCGTGCCAGGTGTCAAAGGAAACTTGCCCGCGGTAGCGGGGCGAAAACATGTCGTAGGCGGGGCGCAGTTCGCCGCGATCGAGTGCGCGAAGCTGCGCGCGAACGATTTCCTGAGGGCCGGTGGCGAAGATACCGAACGGCGCGTCGACGCGAACCAGGATCCACGCCGTCAATATGAACGCAGCGAGCGAGAGCGAAAGCAGCAAAAATAAATTGTGGCGGAAACTGCGCCTTCGCAACGCGGCATCTTCAGACGCCGCAATGGCTGCGCGTCCATCTTCGACCGGCGCGCTCTGCCGAACCATCATCGATTGCAAATCAGGAGTCAGTTCAGCGGGCGGCTTAGGTTCATGCCCGGCGCCGGGATCGGCGGACTCTTCGGGGGGAGTTGGATCAGGAATGTTTTGCGGATCGTCCATACGGATCTCCCGCGCGGCGGGGAGACGCGTTCAGCGTACCTAGCGATTCTTCCACTGTGGCTGGCGTTTTTCAAGCAGCGCGCGCAACCCTTCCTGGGAGTCCTCGAGGCGATACAGTTCGTTCAGGAAAATGTTCATCGAATTGCGCAGGGAGTCGCGCAGGGACATTCCCATTCCGGCGAGGACCGCTTTCTTGGCCATGCCCAGCACGGCGCCGGATTGCGCCGTGATCTTCGCGACGAGTTCGTTCACCGCGGCTTGCAGTTGCGCTTCCGGCACCAGGCGATTCACGAGGCCCAGGTCGCGCGCACGCTCGGCGGAGATGGCTTCGCCCGTCAGGACGAGTTCGAGCGCTCGCTTCGGGCCGACGATGTGAGGAAACATTGTCGAAGCCAGCGGCGGAAACATTCCAATCGTGATTTCCGGCAGCGCAAACCGCGCGCGCGGCGTGGCCACCACCAAATCCCCGTAGGCGACGAGTTCCGCGCCGCCGCCGATGGCTGCGCCGTCCACGACTACAATCACAGGCTGCGGGGCTTCCACCATGGCGATGCACGCGGCGTGAAACGCATCCAGCATCGAAAACGCGCGCTCGCCGGTGTACTCGCCGATATCCACGCCTGCGCAAAAAACTTTTCCGGCGGCGTCCAGAACGATCAGCTTCACCCCGCCATTCTCGGAAACCATCCCGATGCCGTCCGCGAGTTCGCGCAGCATCTGCTCATTCAATAAATTGTGTTCGGGACGCTGCAGCGTAAGGCGCGCCACCGGGCCATCGACCTTGTGGCGGATGAATTCAAATCCACCGGGCGCACGCCGTCTGGATTTGGCAAGTACTTCCTCGGTCTGGACTTCATCAGGCATGTTTGGCTCCGATTTATGCTAGCACGTCCGAGCTCGGCCAAAAGAGGAGCAGTGCGAGCCGCGAAGTTAAGAGTTAACAGTTCAAAATTCAGTTGAGAGTCGACAGTTTAAAGTTGAGAGTTTCCGGACCGCCCAGCCGCACGATTTGCTCCCATATCCTAGCTCTCAACTCTTAACTCTCAACTGTCAACTTTCCTCTACGATTTACGAATCACAAGTCACGAATCACCTCTCTTCATGTATTCTATCCGGCATGCATGACTTGGGATATTTTCGCGAACACCTCGGAGAATTTGAACAGATGGCGGTCAACCGCGGCGTCGCCATCGATTTCGACAGCTTTCGCGCGATCGATCAAGAACGCCGCGAACGAATTACCACCGCCGAGCGATTGAAAGCCCAGCGCAACAAGGCCAGCGAGGAAATCCCGCGCCGAAAGAAAGCCGGGGAGGACGTCTCCGCTTTGCTGGCGGAGATGAAACAAGTGTCGGAGGAAATCAAGCTGGCCGACGAGCGCATCGCGGAACTGGACGCGAAACTTTTGGATTTCATGCTGACCGTGCCCAATCGCCCGCACAGTTCGGTCCCGGTGGGACTCGATGCCGCGGCGAACGTCGAGGCGCGCCGCTGGGGCGCGCCGCCAAAATTCGATTTCAAGCCGCGTCCCCACTGGGAAATCGCCGAAAACGCCGGGATCCTCGACTTCCAGCGCGCGGCGAAAATGGCCGGAACGCGTTTTGCAGTCTATCGCGGCCTGGGCGCGCGACTTGAGCGCGCATTAGCAGCGTTCTTCCTGGACACGCACGCGGCAAACGGATACACCGAAATTCTCCCGCCGTTTATCGTGAACACGGCGGCGCTGACCGGCGTGGGCCAGTTGCCGAAATTCGCAGCCGACATGTTTCATCTCGAAGGCACGGACTTGTGGCTGACGCCGACGTCCGAAGTCGAACTCACCAGCTTCTATCGCGACGAAACGCTCGACGCCGATCTGCTGCCCATCAAGCTTTGCGCCTGGACGGCGTGCTTCCGCTCCGAAGCCGGCGCGGCCGGAAAAGACACGCGCGGCCTCAAGCGCCAGCACCAATTCCAAAAAGTGGAAATGTTCAAATTCACGCGCCCGGATCAGAGTTACGAAGAACTCGAATCGCTCGTCACCAATGCAGAACAAGTTCTTCAGAAGCTCGGCCTGCACTACCGTGTCGTGAGCCTCTGCACGGGCGACATCGGATTCCAGTCTTCAAAAACGTACGACATCGAAGTGTGGCTCCCCTCCGCGAATGAGTTCATGGAAATTTCTTCCTGCTCCAACACCGAATCGTTTCAGGCGCGCCGCTCCGGCATCCGCTTCAAGCCCAAGGGCGGCAAAAGCGAATTCGTGCACACGCTGAACGGCTCGGGCCTTGCTGTAGGACGCACATGGCTGGCCATCATGGAAAATTATCAGCAAGCCGACGGCTCCGTGCTGATCCCGGAAGCGCTGCGGCCCTATTTGGGAACGGATCGCATCCCCGCAAAGCCTTGAATTTGCTCTCCGTTTGTTTCCGGCGCCGGACCGTTTCCGCTGCCATCCTGCCGCGTCTTGTGGGAATTTGGGGTCTTCTCGGAAGCGAAGGCACAAACTTTACCCTCCCTGGTCGCGGGAGGCCAATTCTACGTTAAGTGCTCTATTATGAGTAGCTTGCTATGATTTCCCCTATCAAACGTGTTAAGAGCCGTGTTTCCAGAGCATCTACACCCAAAATATCCCGGTTCTTTGGTTGACACCGCTTTTCCCGGTTGACTACACTCGCCTTATTGCGCGGTCACAAACCGTGCTTTGTGCAAGAGCTGTAAATCATTCAAGGGGCTTCGGCCCGCCTGGTTCCTCGGAAGGCATTCGGAGTGGGTGACCGGAGAACACGCGCGGCAGGCTGGGCCACGACGAGCCGCTGGGAAGCGTCGAGCGGGTGAATTTACAAGAGCGAATCGATCGATGGGTGAGTCGAGGGCTGGCGTGGCTGATGCGCAAGCTGCTCGCACGGGCTTTCGGAAACGCAAGGCCGGCATCGGTGCCTCACCCGCCGGAGACACGCTCCGCAGTTCCCTTGCTTCGCGATCCCTGGTGCGGCACGTACGTCTCACCTGAGATTTCATTTCCCTTGGAGCAAGCGGGCCAGGTGTTGCACTTCTGTTCTGCCGAGTGTCGCGCGCGGTACGAGCGCTCTTCGCAGCGCGCGGCAAGTGCGTAGTCGCAATACTCAAGGAGAGAAACGTCCATGGCCACGGTCGTAAAACCGGTCCCTCAGCCCATTCTTCCGCGGATGGCGCCGCGCGAAGACCTGAACCCATTTCGCATCGCGCAAATCCAGTTTGACATGGCGGCGGAATACTTGAAGCTCGATCCGGGCCTGCGCCAGATTCTGCGCACGCCGAAGCGCGTCATGGAAGTTTCTATCCCGGTGAAAATGGACAATGGCCAGACGAAAGTCTTCACCGGATTCCGCGTGCAGCACAACGTGTCGCGCGGGCCGGCCAAGGGCGGACTGCGCTATCACCCGAATGTCACGCTCGATGAAGTGAAGGCGCTGGCAGCATGGATGACCTGGAAAACGGCGACGGTAAATCTTCCGTACGGCGGCGCCAAGGGCGGCATCGTTTGCGATCCCAAGCGCATGTCCAAGGGCGAACTCGAGCGCATGACGCGCCGCTACGCCTCGGAAATTCAGCCGATCATCGGACCGGAAGTCGACATCCCAGCGCCGGACGTTTACACCGACGCGCAAACGATGGCGTGGATCATGGACACGTACGCCATGACGGTCGGACATGCGGCTCCGGGCGTCGTGACCGGCAAACCCGTTTCCATTGGCGGCTCCGAAGGACGCACTGGACGCGACCGGGCGCGGTGTTCTGTATGTGGTCGAGGAAGCCTGCAAGGTGAAGAAAATTAATTTGCGCGGCGCGACCGTCGCCATTCAAGGGTTCGGCAATGTCGGTTCGGCCGTGGCGCGGCTCTTTGCGGAGAAAAAAGCGAAAATTATCGCCATCAGCGATTCCCGCGGCGGCGTGCACAATCCGCGCGGCATCGATCCGCTGCGCGCGTTGCGGTACAAGGAGCGTTCGGGCACGGTCGTCGGCATGCCCGGCGCGTCCCGCATCTCCAACGACGAACTTCTGGCGCTGAAGTGCGACATCCTGGTTCCCGCGGCGCTGGAAAATGTCATCACATTGCACAACGCCGACCAGATCAAAGCGAAAATCGTCGCCGAGGCCGGAAATGGTCCCACCACGCCGCACGCGGATGAAATTCTTTCCCGCAAGGGCGTGTTCGTCGTCCCGGATATTCTTGCGAATGCCGGCGGCGTCACGGTCAGCTACTTCGAGTGGACGCAGGATTTGCAGGGATTTTTCTGGCAACTCCAGGAAGTGAATTCCAAGCTGGAATATGTGATGCGGCGCGCGTTCAACGACGTGCACGAAACGATGCGCAAGTTTCACGTATACCCGCGCGCGGCTGCGTACATTCTGGCCGTCGGGCGCGTCGCTGACGCGACTTTGGTCCGCGGTCTATTCCCCTAAGAACGAGATTGTCCTACGAAAGGGAGTCATTTCACCGATTGGGCTCCCTTACTTCCCTTCGAGAAATTCCATCAACTCACTGCGCGAAAATCCCGCTTCACGCAATAACGAGAAAAGTGTTCCCTTCGGAAGGTCACGATTGTGCTGGGGTACCACTGCGCGTCTCTTGGACGTTGGATTGTAGAAAATGAAGTGGCTGCCGGAAGCGTGATCGAGGATGAATCCATTCTGCTTTAGGAATCGGACAACTTCGCGCGGTTTAACGGCGGGAAGCTTGGGCATATTCGAGATCCAGGGAGGCGACCAAGGTTTCGTCGTCGGTGGGAATCGGCTCCTTGTGCTTTTTTAGGCTCTCGATGTATCCACAAATCGCGTCCTTCGCCATTTTCTTGGCTTCGCCTAATGTGCGTCCGTACGTAACGCAGCCAGGCAACGCTGGTACAATTGCCGTGAAGCCGCCCTCGGGTTCCGGGCGCAAGAAAATGTTGAACCGGAAGTGAGTCTTCTTCATACCATCTAGAATGATGCTATAGGAACTACAGACGAGTCAATCATCGCGGTGCTCGCTTCAAATCTGCACATCATTGGTTTCGGACATCGTCGAACATTTCTAGAATCCATCACGTGCGGAAAAAAGATGTTGCGCGCGGACCATCACGCGCGTACATTTCGACTTGCCGGCTCGCGCGACGTTTTTGCGCAGCCGGTCCACTTTTCTGTGGGCGATTTTTGGCGCGGAGGGACTCGAAACATTGTCCAATCACCTGAATGTGGCGCCGCCGATCGTGCTGACGATCGCGGGTTTCGATCCATCCGCCGGCGCGGGAATTGCGGCGGACCTCAAGACCTTCGCCGCGCACAATTGTTACGGCGTCGCGGCCATCACGGCGATGACCGTGCAGTCCACGCAGGGCGTGAAATCCGTGCATGACACTCCCGCCTCGGAACTGCGCGCTCAATTGGACGCGCTCCTCGAAGACATCAAGATTGCCGCGATGAAAATCGGAATGCTTGGGCATCGCGGGAACGCGGTTGTCGTTGGAGAATTTTTGGATCGCGCCGGCGTCGCCAACGTCGTTCTCGATCCGGTGATGAAATCCACTTCCGGCGAAACCGATTTGGTCGATGCGGGCGGAATCAAATATATCTCGGAAGAATTACTGAAGCGCGCGACGGTGGTAACGCCGAATATTGCGGAAGCCGAAGTTCTTTCCGGCATTCCGATCAAGGATCATGCCGCGATGGAAGCCGCGGCGCGCAAGATCGTCGAGCGCGGCGCGCGCGCCGTGGTCGTCAAGGGCGGCCACATGGAGAAGGCCATCGACGTTCTCTTTGACGGGATGGAAGTGCTCCGGTTCGGCGGCGATCACCTCAAGAGTGAAAATACGCACGGCTCAGGATGCACATTCGCGTCGGCGATTGCCGCGCAACTTGCCTGCGGCCGCCCGCTGCGGGAAGCCGTGCTGCTCGCTAAAGCGTACGTGACCAAGGCCATCGAAAAAGGTTATTCCATCGGAAAGGGCCCAGGCCCGCTCGATCATTTCTACCGCATTCACCAGGAACCCCCCGCGCGAGGCGTCCACGAAGTCCCTCAACACGGCATGCACCCCGCCGCCGAACCCGGCGCGCACTAGCAAATCAAAAAGTACGAATCCACAGATGAACACAGATAAACACTGATAAAGAAAAAGAATGATGTGCAATTAGATTGAGACGAATAGATAGCCGCAAGAGCCAGACCGTTAATTTTCTGGTTTTCGTTCTTATCAGTGTTTATCTGTGTTCATCTGTGGATTCCCTATCGTTGGTAGGCGATGCGGCCTGCGACAATTGTCGCCATGGGGGCGCCGCGAAATTCGCGGCCGTCGAACGGGGAATTGCGCGACTTGCTGGCGGATTCTGCCGCGCGGAATGTCCATTTGTGCTCGGTGGAAAAAATCGTCAGGTCGCCCGGCTCATTTTCCGCGATGCGGCGCTCGATCCCCAGTACGCGCGCCGGGCCTGACGTGAACAATTCCACCATGCGCATCAGCGAAATTTTTCCAGCGTGCACCAACTCCAGTCCGAGGCCGATCGCCGTCTCAAAACCGGTCACGCCAAACGGCGCGCGGTCAAATTCCACGTCTTTGAGCGCGGGCTCGTGCGGCGCGTGATCGGTGGCGATGGCGTCCACGCTGCCATCGGCAAGTCCGGCGATGAGCGCTTCGCGGTCTTCGCGAGAAGCAAGCGGCGGATTCATCTTGTAGCGCGTGTCGTACTGGACGTCTTCATCGGTGAGCGTGAAATGGTGCGGCGTCACTTCGCAGGTGACGGGCAAACCTTTCGCCTTGGCGGCGCGCACGAGTTCAAGCGAAGAGCGCGCCGAAAGATGCGCGATGTGCAGGCGGCAACTGGTCAGCTCGCCTACTTGAACATCCCGCGCAACAGCGAGCGATTCCGTGGCGGCGGGCATTCCGCGCAGGCCCAGCCGCACGGATTGTTTTCCCTCGCGCATCACCGCGCCGGCAAACAGCGAGCTGTCTTCGCAGTGGTCGATCACCGGCAAATCCAGAGCGCGGCAATACTCCATCACTTGCCGCAAAAGTTTCGCCGTGGCGATGGGCCGCCCGTCGTCGGAAACCGCGACGATTCCGGCCTGCTTCATCGCTGCGATTTCCGCAAGCGCTTCGCCCTTGCTGCCAATCGACGCCGCGCCAATCGGCCACACGCGCACGGGCGACACTGCGGCGGCGCGTTCCAGGATCGAGCGCGTCACGGACGCGTTGTCGTTCACGGGACGCGTGTTCGGCATCGGGCACACGGCCGTGAATCCGCCGCGCGCCGCTGCCCGCGTGCCGGTTTCGATCGTCTCCGAAGATTCGCCGCCGGGCTCGCGCAGATGGCAGTGCAAATCGATAAAGCCCGGCGCGACGATCAAATTTTTAGCATCGAAAATTTCCGCGCCCTGGGCGCGCGACGCAAGCTGCCCGTGCGGCGCGATGGCGGCGATGCGATCCCCGTCGAGCAGGACGTCGCGCGGCGCATCCGTCCCGCTTGCGGGATCGAGAACGCGTCCATTGCTAATCAGCAGCATGAGAAGAATCCCTTTCCGAAGAGGAGTCCGCGCCGATCATCAGAAATAGCAGGGCCATGCGCACGGCAAGCCCGTTCGTCACTTGTTCGAGCACGCAGGATTGCGGCCCGTCGGCAACGGCGGGATCGATTTCCAGCCCGCGAACCATCGGCCCCGGATGCATGACGAGGGCATCCGGCTTCGCGAGGCGCAGCCGCTGCGGAGTGAGCTGGTACTGGAGAATATATTCATCGATGGCCAGCGCGGGCTCGTGCAGACGCTCCTGCTGAACGCGCAACGTGAGGACCACGTCGGCGTCTTCGAGGGCTTCATCGATGCGCGTGACGCGCCGGATCGCGGTGCCCGCGGGAACGAGGCACTCGAGTTCCCGCGGCAGCCACATGGCCGGTCCGCACAGCGTGATGCGGCAGCCGAATTTCGAGAGCAAATGAATGTTCGAGCGCGCCACGCGGCTGTGCAGGATGTCGCCGAGAATCGTGACGTTCAGCCCTTCGAGCGTGCCGCGCCGGTCGCGAATCGTCAGCGCGTCGAGCAGCGCCTGCGTGGGATGCTCGTGCGTGCCGTCGCCGGCGTTGATCACCGGCAGGGGCAGATTCCGCGCCACAAAATCCGGCGCGCCCGAGGAACTATGTCGTATCACGATACAATCCGGCTTCATGGCATCGAGCGTGCGGACGGTGTCGAGCAGCGACTCCCCTTTTTTCAGGCTGGAAGACTCCGCCTGCAAATTCATCTGGTCCGCGCCGAGCCGCGCCGCCGCCGTGGCAAAACTGATGCGCGTGCGCGTGGACGGCTCGAAAAACGCCAGCGCCACGGTTTTCCCGCGCAGCGTCGCCAATTTTTTAAGCGGGTGCCGCTGGATTTCCTGGAAGGGTTTCGATTGGTCCAGCAGAAATAAAATTTCTTCGGCGCTGAGCGGTTCAATCCCAAGCATGTGGCCGAAGCGAAATGGCACAACGATCCTCGAAATCTAGGCCGGGCCCGTCGCACACAGCGCCGGCGTCAGGGAACGCGCTCGACAAGCATGACGCGCTCTTCCTGATCAATTTCATTGAGGCGCACTTCGATGATCTCCGCATCGCTGGTTTGCACGCCGCGCCCGACGAACGTCGCCTCGATGGGCAATTCGCGATGCCCGCGTTCGATCAGCACGCACAAGCGCACGCGCTTCGGACGCCCCAAATCAAAGAGCCCATTCATGGCCGCGCGAATCGTGCGTCCCGTATACAGCACATCGTCCACGACGACCAGATCCTTGTCGTCCACCGGGAACGGAATGTCGCTCGATTGCAGAACCGGCTGCGCCGCCACTTTGGAAAGATCATCGCGATAAAGTGTGATGTCCAGAATTCCCACCGGCACATCCACTCCATCGATGCCGCGCATCGCCTGCGCGATCCGCTTGGCCAGGGGAACGCCGCGCCGGCGAATCCCGATCAATGCCAGATTGGAAGTCCCGCCGCTTTTTTCCACGATTTCGTGGGCCAGGCGCTGGACGGTTCGATCGATTTCCGTCGCCGTCATCAATTGCGTCTTTTCAACAATGCGCATTGGCCGAACATCCTAGCATAGTGCCAGCCGGTCTCGTAGCGCGCGTTGCGGAACGACGCCGGATTTCCGCGGTTTTTCCACAAGCCTTCCACACAAGCGCGCAAGTCCGCATGCTAGAATCCCGCGAGTGACAGTGCCACCCGCTGTAGACCTCTCCGTGAACGTCGGCGCATTGCGCCTTTCCAATCCCATCCTTGCCGCCAGCGGCACTTTCGGCTACGGCGTCGAATTCGCGGACCTCGTGGATTTGAACCGCCTGGGCGGAATCGTCGTGAAGGGCCTCTCCCTCGAGCCAATGGCCGGCGCCCCGGCGCCCCGCTTGTGCGAGACGCCTTCAGGAATGCTCAATGCCGTAGGCTTGCAGAATGTGGGGGTACGCGCCTTTCTCGCCGAGAAACTCCCGGCGCTGCGCCAGTACCGGACAGCGGTCATAGCTAACGTGTTCGGCTGTACAGTCGATGAATATGTCGGAGTGATTCAGATCCTTGAAGCAGCAGAAGGTCTCGCAGCCTACGAGCTCAACATCTCCTGCCCGAACACAGCGCACGGCGGCATCCAGTTCGGCAGCGATCCCCAGATGGTCTCGGAAGTCGTATCCGCCGCCCGCCAAGCCACCCGCCGCCCCCTATGGGTCAAGCTTTCGCCAAACGTGACCGACATCGGCGTAATCGCCCGTGCGGCCCAGGAAGCCGGGGCAGATGCCCTGACGGTGGCAAACACCTACCAGGCCATGAGTATTGACATTCAGACCCGGAAATCGAGGCTGGGCCGGACCACAGGAGGGTTATCAGGCCCGGCGATCAAGCCAATCACCCTCCGGCTGGTGTATGAGGCGAGGCGAGCGGTCAAAATTCCGGTGGTTGGCCTGGGAGGGATCGAGAAGGCCGATGATGTCTTGGAATATGTCATCGCCGGTGCCACTGCGGTACAGGTCGGAACGGCCAATTTTTCTCAGCCTAAAGCATGTATAGACATCCTAAATCAGCTTGAGAAATCCTGTAGAGACAATAACATTAATAATATCAATAGTTTAATTGGATCATTTCAGGCCGATTGTTCTTGAACCGCCCGGCTGTGCATGTTAGCATTGCTTGTGCCTATGACTGGGGGAAACAATGCGTAGGCGACTTTTCATGGTTTGGGCCGCCCTCCGATGGTTACCGTTGATGTTCCTGGTAGCCCAGGGCTTGGAAGCTCCCCTTGTGGCCCACGTCAGCCAGCCCCTAAAGCCCATAAGGACTTGGACTGCCAAGACCAGCTGGTACGGCGGCAAGTTTCAGGGCCGTAAGACCGCAAGCGGCGAAAAATACGACATGTATGCCTCGACTGGAGCCAGTCCAGACCTTCCCTTCGGGTCCCTGGTGCGCATCTCCAATCCTAGGACACATGTCGCTGAACTCGTCCGGATTAACGACCGAGGTCCATTTATCGATGATCGCGAGCTGGATGTTTCCTATCTGGTTGCCTGCCGGCTCGGGATTCTGGACAAAGGCATCTCGCGCATGCGCGTTGAACTCCTGGAGGTGCCAAAACGTCCGTGAACGAGCGTGCCCGGCAGAAAGTAATCCTCGCGCTTGATTTTCCAACCCTTGATTCGGCCTTCCAATTAGCTCAGACCCTCTCCCAAGTTGTCGGCATCTTAAAGATAAATATACACTTATTCACTGCGGAAGGCCCTTCCGCAGTTGCGAAATTGAACAGCCTTGGCCCAGGCATATTCCTGGACCTGAAATTCCACGACATTCCGAATACCGTCAAGGGCGCGGTAGCTAGCGCTGTTACCTTGCCTGGAGTCCAACTGCTCGACCTGCATGCCCTTGGGGGCTTGGAAATGATGCGCGCGGCTGCTAAGGCCAGAGATGAAGCAAAAGCCGCTGGCTCGCCAGTGCCAAAGCTCCTGGCCATAACGATTCTGACAAGCATGGATAATGCCGCGCTCAAGGGTGTCGGGATCAAAGGCCCGGCGTCCAAGCGAGTGGTCCAACTGGCGCGGCTCGCTCAAGAAAGCAGGGATGGACGGCGTTGTTGCTTCCCCTCAAGAAGTCCGCGGCATACGGCGCGCCTGCGGGAAGGATTTCCTGATTGTGGTTCCTGGAATTCGTCCCGTTGCCGGAGGCGGCCCGGCCGGCGGACGAAAACGCAAGGTTGACGATCAAGCGAGGATCGCTACCCCAGCGGAAGCGATTCGAGCCGGGGCGGACTACCTTGTGATCGGCAGGCCGATTACGGCTGCTCCCGACCCGGAAGCGGCGGCGCGCGCAATCCTCGAAGAAATCAGCTCAGCGCTCCCGCGAAATTGAGCTTCGCATTCTCGTTCCGGCAATTTCCAGCCGGATATGCCAAGTCCATAGTATTGAATACTGACTAGCGGCAACCAGCCCCTGAACGTGCTATAATTTCGCCGTTGAGTCTTGGACTGTACCCGTCAAGGCGACGGGAAACGACTCAAAAGGTAGGCACATTATGGAAGCACTTAGCCCATTTCACTTGCTGGTTATTTTGGCGGTGATTGTGCTGTTGTTTGGCGGCAAAAAGATCCCGGAAGTCATGCGCGGTTTGGGTGAGGGGATCCGCAGTTTCAAGGAAGGCATGCACACTCCTGGGCCGGGCCCGGCGCAGACGACGCAAGTGCAGCCTCCCGCCGCGCCAACTGCGACACCCGTAACTGAGGAAAAGAAGTAGTTCCTCAAGTGTTTGATCGATTCAGGATTCGTGTGAAAGGGCGGTCCACGAGACCGCCCTTTTTGTTTGCCGACTACGCATCGTCCCGCCACCCCAGTTCGCGCAACAGTGCATACATTCTTGCCAGCGGCAACCCCACGACGTTGAAATAGCAGCCCTCAATTTTTGAAATGTAGCGTCCGGCGATTCCTTGGATCGCGTATGCTCCTGCTTTGCCCAGCGGCTCGCCGGTCGCCACGTAGGTCGCAATTTCCTTCTCGTCGAGTGGGGCAAACGTCACGGCTGAATTTTCGACGGCCGCACGCGTGGCATTGCGGGGCAATCGCAGAAGGAAAATTCCAGTAAGGACATCGTGAGTGCGCCCGCCGAGTTTGGCAGAGCATTTCGCGCGCGTCAGCGGCGTCGCGCGGCTTGCCGAGGATTTCGCCGTCCAGCTCAACTGTGGTGTCCGCGCCCACGATGATGCACTCGCGCGAGCCGGCGTCCAATTGCGCTGCAGCCGCGCGCGCTTTTGCTTCGGCAAGCCTCGCAACCATGGCGTGCGCTGTCTCGCCCGGAAGGGCCGCCTCGTCGATGTGAGTCGCGCAAATTTCAAACGCGATTCCCGCGTCGCGCAGGATTTCCGCGCGGCGCGGCGAGGAGGAGGCAAGAATCAGTTTCATCTCCGTGCCTTTATATCATGCTGTTTCCGACACGCGGAGAGCCAGATACGAAACTGAAATCTCCTGCACGGTTGCGCCCTCCCTGCAAGCCGCCCATACTTCCACGATGGATCGGCGCTCTTTCCTGCACCTTCTGCAACGAACGGCCGTAACTGCCGCCGCATCCCGATTGTTGGACGACTCAGCGTTTTGTCTTTCCGCTTCAACCCAGAAGTCCTCCAATGCTCGTGAGTTAAAGCGTCCGCAAATCGCAATTACGATGGACGATCCTAAAGTTGACGTAGGCCCGCAAATGAGTTGGCGTGAGACGAATGACCGAATTCTTGGAACGCTTTCCCGGCGAAATCTTAAGGCTGCTCTCTTTGTTTGCGGAATGCGGGTGGATCGGCCTGAGGGTCGTAGCCTACTTGGCGCTTGGGACGATGCCGGCCATCTCATTTGCAACCACTCGTACTCGCATCTGACTTATCTCAGCAAGACAAGCTACGAGGAATTTGCGGCGGATTTTCTTCGCAATGAGCCAATCATCGCACCCTATCACCACCGCACAACATTTTTCCGATACCCATCCTTGAAAGAGGGGGATACAGCGGAAAAGCGGGACCGCTTTCGCGCCCTCCTTAAAGAGCATGGATACCGCGTTGGTCATGTCACGGTTGATGCTTCGGATTGGTACGTGGATCAGCGCATGCAAGAGCGATTGCAGCAAGATAGTAAGGTGAAGCTTGAGCCGTACCGAGACTACCTGGTGGCGCATCTGCTGGACCGCGCTTCCTTTTACCGCCAACTGTCTCTTGACGTTCTAGGGCACGAGATTCGCCATACGCTGCTGATCCACTACAGGATGATAAATGCGCTATTTCTTCAAGATGTGATGGCGGCGTTTGAAAAGTCAGGCTGGACCTGGGTTGATGCCGACCGCGCGTTTGAAGACCCCATTTTCATGAAAGAACCGCAAACAGTTCCTGCTGGCGAGAGTCTTGTGTGGGCGTTGGCTTCGGAAAGCGGGAAGTTCAAGGACCGCCTCCGCTGGCCCGGCGAGGATGACGTTTACGAAAAGCCAAAGATGGATGCGCTCGGGCTGTGAGAAGCTACAAAACCACAGACTCGGTGTACTCGCCGAAAACGCGGCGCAAGGCATCGGAGATTTCGCCGACGGTGGCGTACGCATCGACGGAGGCGGCGATCGCGGGCATCAGATTATCGCCGGAGCGCGCGCGCCGCTCGACTTCAGCGACGGCCGCGGTTGCACACGGGGAATCGCGCCGTGCGCGCAACGCGCGGACGCGGTCGATCTGCGCGCGTTCGAGTTCCGGATCGACGCGCATGGTCGGAATGGGCGTTTCCTTTTCCGCGACGAACTGGTTCACGCCGACGATGATCTGCTCGCCGCGCTCGATGGCGCGCTGATAATCGTACGCGGCTTTCTGGATTTCGCCCTGCACGTAGCCGGTTTCGATGCCGCGCAGCACGCCGCCGAGCGCGTCAATCCTCGCAATGTATTCCTTTGCGCGCGATTCGATTTCGTCGGTCAACTTTTCGATGGCGTAGGAACCGCCGACCGGGTCAGCCGTGTTCGCGACGCCTGTTTCGTGCGCGATGATCTGTTGCGTGCGCAGGGCGAGAAGCGCCGCATCTTCGGTGGGGAGCGCGAGCGCCTCGTCCATCGCGTTCGTGTGCAGGGACTGGCAGCCGCCGAGCACGGCGCCGAGCGCCTGAATCGCGACGCGCACGATGTTGTTCTCGGGCTGCTGCGCGGTGAGCGAGCTTCCGGCCGTCTGCACGTGAAAGCGGAGCATCATCGAATCGGGATTCTTCGCGCTGAAGCGGTCCCGCATCAAATGCGCCCAGAGCCTGCGCGCGGCGCGGTACTTGGCAATCTCCTCGAGCAGGTCATTGTGCGCGTTGAAGAAAAACGAAAGCCGCGGCGCGAATTCATCCACGGCCAGTCCAGCAGCGATCGCGGCATCGACATAGGCGATCGCGTCGGCCAGCGCGAAGGCGACTTCCTGCGCCGCCGTCGAGCCCGCTTCCCGAATGTGATACCCGGAAATGGAGATCATGTTCCAGGCGGGGAGCTCGGTGCGGCACCAGGCGAAGAGGTCCGTCACGATGCGCATCGACGGGCGCGGCGGATAGATGTACGTGCCGCGCGCGATGAACTCCTTCAAGATATCGTTTTGAACCGTTCCGGAAATTTTCCGCAGATCGGCGCCCTGCTTCTTCGCGACGGCGGCGTACAGCACCAGCAGAATCGCGGCGGTCGCGTTGATCGTCATGGAAGTCGTTACGCGGTCAAGAGGAATGCGGTCGAAGAGCGCCTCCATGTCTTCCAGCGAATCGATGGCGACGCCGACTTTTCCTACTTCGCCCGCGGCGCGGGGATGGTCCGAATCGTGACCGATCTGCGTCGGCAAATCAAACGCAACGGACAATCCCGTTTGTCCTTTTCCGAGCAAATACCGGAAGCGCTCGTTCGATTGGGCCGCCGTGCCGAATCCGGCGTATTGCCGCATGGTCCACAGGCGCCCGCGGTACATCGTGGGATAAATGCCGCGCGTGTAGGGAAATTCCCCGGGGACGCCGATCGTGGCCTCGGAGTTTTGGCCGGCAAGGTCTTCCTGCGTGTAGACCGTTTTCAGCGGGATGCCGCCGAGCGTCGTGAAGCGCTCCTTGCGTTCGCTCGCTGCGGCCGCCTTTTCGGCAGTCTGATCGGGTAGTGGATTCATCGGACCCGCCGCGAGTCTCGGAACGACAACACGCCAAAAAGAATCATCAGGACCGCATAGCCGGCGGTCATGCCCACGAGCCACCGGCCGGCCCCTCGGTGCCAGGAGCGCCACGCGCCCTGAAGCGCGGCCAACGCAAGAATGAAAAACACGGCGCCGGTGACTTCGTGAAACAGCTCGCGCGCGGCGCGCCAGAGGATGCGGAGAGAATGCCGCACCGTTGCGAAGAGCCCCATGGGTTGCGTAGCCACGATTGAATTCTAGTACAAAAAGCCCACTTGTTCAGCGTCGATCGGTACTCTCATGCTTTCGTGGTGTCTGCCACGATCGAATTTGAAGTTGCTGTCAAGGAGGTCCGACCTTTAGGTCGGACGTATAGCGACACAGGAACGCGGCCTTCAGGCCCTGGAGCTTCACGGGCTGAAGCTTCTGTGTGAGTGCTCAAAATTGACACACTTTTGTAGTGCCCGCCTTCAGGCGGGCAATTTGGAGCCAGGCAGATGCCCGCCTGAAGGCGGGCGCTACATGAACCAAAACCGAGTACTCACATAGACTCTGAAGCCCCGACCTATTAGTTTCAGAACTGTCGATTTGATTTTCAAGTTGGCGCAGTAGGCAGTGTCCGGCGGCGTAGGCGGATTGAACACTCGCGACCGCGAGCGGGGACTTGTTTCCCGCGGCGCTGCGTCCTACAATTAAAAGCAGGGAAGTTTTCCTGAAGGGGGCATCGTGCAACTGGATGATCATCTGAAACAACTGCTGCGCGAGTTGGGACACGCCATCAACGATACCGTGTCGGAATCCGGACGCATCTCGGAGGCGATTTCCGATGTGCGTTCCGCGGGATTCGATATTGTGTTGAAGCTGGATGCGACGATCGGCCTGGCGCGACGCGATGGCGACGACACGAAAATTACCACGAACGACCGGCGCTTTCTCGAATCCCTGCACATTCAGGTCGACCAGGAAATTCTGAACGACGATCGCGAGGCGCCGAAGTTTGAAATGACGCCGCAAGACCTGCGTTTTCTGAAGTCGCTGAAAATAACGCTCGATGACGCGGAATAAAACTCACGCGCTCCTGCTCGCCGCGGCGTTCGCGCTCTGCGGCTTGGTACTGGCGAGTTCCGCGCCTGGCGCCAGCGCGCAGAGCGCCCCGGCGTCCTCCCCGCAATCACAAAAAACCATCAAGACGCACTTTGTGGTCATGCAGATGATGTACCAGTCGCTCCAGGTGCGCGGCGTCGCCGACGCGCGCGAACTTCATACCTTTACCTATTCCCCCGCGATCCGCGGCAAAATGCAAAACATTCTAAATGCGGGCGGCTACAAGTTCGGTGACA
The DNA here is from genome assembly GCA_963832265.1 of uncultured Acidobacteriota bacterium. Lineage (GTDB taxonomy): Bacteria > Acidobacteriota > Terriglobia > Acidiferrales > UBA7541 > Palsa-360. The sequence goes on along the minus strand of CAWHTN010000007.1, from coordinate 128,230 downwards.
ATGTGGTTGTTTGGTATAAGCCCGGCGAAAACGTCGCATACAAGATCAAGGGCAAACCCTCCAAACCGAAATGAGCCTCCAGGGCTCGCCATGATTCGCCTTCCTGCTGTCGCCGGCCGGTTTTATCCAGATGATCCGGAGCGACTGCGCGCCGCAGTCGATTCTTTTCTTGCGACGGGCGGCGAGGGAAAGAAAATTTGCGCGCGAGCCTGCCTCGTTCCTCACGCTGGATACATTTATTCGGGAAACGTCGCCGGGGAAGTTTACCGGCGCATTGAAATTCCCGAGCGCGTGATCCTGCTCGGCCCGCGGCATTTTCCGCGCGGCGCTCCCCTTGCGATTCTTTCCGAAGGCTCGTGGCAGACGCCTCTCGGAATGGCGCCCGTCGATTCTCCTCTGGCGGAAAAAATTGTTCGCGCTTTTCCGCTGTTGCGCGAGGACGCCGTGGCGCATGGCTCGGAGCACTCTCTCGAAGTCCAGCTTCCTTTCCTGCAGCGGCTCGCTCCCACGTTCGCGTTTGTGCCGATCGTGATTGGGCCCGCGCATTGGGAACAACTCGAAGCGCTGGGCCAAGCGCTCGCCAGCGTGATTGCGGCGGAGCGCGAGCCGGTCCTGCTCATTGCCAGCTCGGACATGAACCACTACGAAAGCGACTCCGTCACCCGCGTGAAGGACCGCAAGGCCATCGATCAAATTCTCGCTCTCGAGCCGCGCAAACTCTTCGACACGGTGCGGGATGAAAAGATTTCCATGTGCGGATACGCCGCCGCGGTTGCTACCTTGATCGCCGCGCGCGAATTGGGAGCCTCGCAGGCCGAGCTGGTCCGCTACGCGACTTCGGGAGAAGTGAATGGCGATATGCAGGGAGTCGTGGGCTACGCGGGGATTGTGATCCAGTAAGGTCAAGCTCCCACGATGAAATTTATTTCCCGACGGCCAGCAGAAAAGTGGCACAGGCTTCAGCCTGTGGGGGTTCGTTCTTGCAAGGACTAAACCCCACAGGCTGAAGCCTGTGCCACTATTGCTGCCCTGGCGCATTGTGGGGAGCCGAAGGGTGCGGCGGAGCGGGCGGCGGCGCCGTCGGCCGTGGCGGCGCGCTGGGTGGATTCTGAGGCGTAGCCGGTGCGCGCGCGGGCGCCTGAGTGAGCTGCGATCCGGTCACCGCAGTCGCTGCATTCGCGGGCGGAACTGCCGGATGGGGCGGCGGCAAGTGGACGCGACTCGGAGGAACCTGACCCGGCGTGGCCGAAGGGATCGTCACTCGAGGAATCTCGCCGTTTGCTCCCGTTTTAGGCATGAGACTCGCAGGGGGCACGGGCGCATGCATCCGAACGTCCGGTCCGCTGTCCTCTCGATTGATGAACGTATGAGTTCCGCGATCGAAGACAATGGATTGATTGCCACTCGCGGCGTTCGGCTCCTTCCGAACTGTGGACGAAATTCCGGAACGCGGCTTGCCTGGCGCGAGGCTCGAACCGAATTCCCGCGGCGGTTCCTTTAGCGCGGTAGCGCTTTGCAGTTCCTTGCCCGTTACAATTTCGTTGCCTTCATTTCCACTTCGCGGCGACCGCACCGGCCGCGTGACGACGCCCGCCGAAAGATTTGCCGGCGCGCCGTTGCGATCGAGCGGGCTCTTCGCTATCCAGCCCACCTGATTGCCGACATGCACCCAATTCACGCGCGCGGGCTCCCAGTGCCGCAACCCTGCGGAACCTCCCGGCACCCAGACCCAGCCAAGCGTCGGCGACAACAGCCAGGCTCCAAAGTGATAGGGCATCCAGCCCCAGGCTTCGTTGCTCACCCAGATCCATCCGAGGCGCGGATCGAGAATCCAATTGCCATTTCCGTAGGGCGCCCAGCTGAATCCCACGCTGAAGGGACGCCAGGAAAGTCCGAAGGGCGGAATGTCCACCCAGTTGCCGTAGATCGCGAGGTCCGACAAGCCGTAATAATTGGGCGAGTTGATATAGGCGAGAGTGTTCTTGTTTCCGGACCGAATGATTTCGCCTTGTTCGGTGACCCACTGGTCGAACGCATCTTCCTCGGGAAGGCGCGCGACGTTGTTGAGGTCCTGAAAATCCCGTTCGTGGACTGCGACGCTTTGCCCCTTGGTCAGAGTCGTGGAAGCCTTTGACGTGCTGACCGAAACGGTTCCAAGAAACACCTCCACAGCCGCGCCGTCATGAAATGCGTCGACGCGAAATTCCGCGCGCATGGGAATCGCGACATCGAAAGTGGAAGTCAGAACGCGAAAAGAATCCATGCTGGTGAGATTCGCGTAGAAGGTTCCCGTACCCTGCGTGAGGCTGAGTTCGGTCTCCCGGCCGCCGTCGGCAAAGCCGACCTGAGTGAATTGCAGAACGGAATTTTCGGCGAGATACGCAGTCGCGCCATTCTCAAATTCAATCTCGGCAAGCCCGCCCTGCGTCTCCAGGCTATCGCCTTCCTGCAGCGGCAAATTGACGGCCGCCTCTTCCCAGGCGTCATTTCCCGGATGAGAGACGAGGACCTGACCTTCCGCGCGGCTCAGTCGAACGATCCGCACGGAATCGGCATCCTGGGCTCGCGCTGCGGGCATCAGGGATAGGCTGAGTCCCAGGAAGGCAACGAAAGCTGCCGGGTACCTCAAGTGGGATTTCATAGGCTTCAAGTCGAACTACTCTCTTTTTACTTAGATGCGCCGGGCTGGAATTGCGTCTCCTCCATGTTTCCGTAAGTGAATTCGAATAGAACCGTGATCCGCGGCGGCGGAGTTGTGCGGTTTTGTAAGTTGCAAGCGCAGACTACATGGCCCAACGACGATCGCAAAACCCGGACAGCCAAGAGTGGCTGTGCTACTAAAACCATCCTGGAATTCGCTGAGGATCAGTGGTCGCGAGAGTTTCGAATGCGCTCGGCGAGGGCGCGGGCGCGCGAACGGGCGATTTCGACGAAGTGCGAATCCGCGGCGATTTGATCGAGGATCGGCAGGAGGCGCTCGGGCTCGGGCAGGAGACGGTGGTCCATGTCCGATTCGAATTGCATCAGGGCGTCGTTGACTCCGAGGCGGTCAAACTTGGCCTGGCGCTGCAACAAGACGAGGTCTTGCTGCTGCCTGGCGAGCCCCTCGAAGATTTGCATGAGCTGATTGGCCGAGGAATTCAGCGTGTAATTGAAAGTGGTCTCGTGCGCTTCCGCGCCGTTTTCGTAGCGGAAAGTTTTCTGTCCGAGATTGGCGATTTTCTTTTGGATGTCAAGGTTGGCGATCGCGAAATATTTCAGTTCGGCGGCCAGGTCGAAGATTCTTTTCTGCACGGCGGGGCTGACTTCAAACGGCTCGGGATCGGCATCTTCGTCCAGTTGTCGGATGTCGTACGTTGATTTTCCCTGGTCGCTGATTTTGACTTCGATGAATTCGGGCGAACTGCTTTTGAAAACGCGGCGATAGGTAACGGTCGCGCCGCCGGGGTTCGCGCCAGCCGCCGGCGCAAGAATCCACGCGGCGGCGAGAAGGGCCAGGGATTGCAAAAGAAAATGGTTTCGAGTCATCGTGACTATGAGATGCGCGAAGCGGCGCCTCGGCTGCGTGAACCGCGAAGGGAAGGCGCGCACTCCGGCTCCGCGGCGGGGCGCGTGGTCCCGGTGCACAGGCGGGCGCGAAACTGCTCGGCCTGCACGTGGCAGAGCGCAACGGCAAGCGCGTCGGCGGCGTCGGCGGGCTCGGGCGTTTCGCTCATGCCCAGCAGCGCGCGCACCATGAGCTGCATTTGTTCCTTGGCCGCGTTCCCGTAGCCGGCCACGGAAGCTTTTATTTCGCGCGGCGAGTAGCTGCACACGGGGATGCCTTGTTGCGCCGCGGCCAGCAAAACCACGCCGCGAACTTCGGCCAGCCTGAGCGCTGTTTTCATATTGAGCGCGGTGAAAACCGATTCAACCGCGACGCCGTGCGGCTGAAATTCCTCGATCAATGCGGCCAGCATGGCGTGAATTTCGCGGAGGCGCTCGGGAAAATGTTCGGGGCCTTTGCGCGTGGCGCGCAGGGCGCCGAAACGCAGCATGCGGCAGCGGCGACCGTCGCTTTCAATGACGCCGTATCCTGTTGCGCCTGCCGCGGCGGGATCGACGCCGAGCACGCGGATCAAATTTTCATTCGGTCGAGAGGAGAGCGGCACGTGTATGAGTGTACGGCGGCGGAAGAAACGCGGCTACAAATTTTTCGGGAGTGTGTAGCACAGACTTCAGTCTGTGGGGTTCCACTCAAGCTCACAGACCGTGCCATATGCACCCACAATCTTCTGAATGGATTCAACGCCTCGGTGACTCTGACGAAAATCCACAGACTGAAGTCTGTGCCACTAAAATCACTGCGCGGCCATGACGGCTTGCATTTCTTTTTCGTCGATGTCGAAGTTGGCGGAAACTTTTTGAACGTCGTCGTGCTCTTCGAGCGCTTCGACGAGCCGCAGCATCTGCGCCGCCTGGCTGCCGGTAAGCTTCACGTAATTTTGCGGCACCCAGCCGATTTCAGCGGATTCCGGAGTGATGCCGTCCTTGACCAGCGCTTCGCGTACCGGCTCGAAACTTTCGGGTGGAGTCAGCACTTCCCAGGCCTCGCCGTCGTCGCGCAAATCCTCCGCGCCGGCGTCGAGAACGAGGGAGAGCATCTTGTCTTCGTTGGCCTTTTCCTTGGATACGACGATGTCGCCCTTGCGCTGGAACATCCAGCCCACGGCGCCGTTTTCGGCCATGTTGCCGCCGTGCTTGCTCATCATGTGGCGGATCTCGCTGACCACGCGGTTGCGGTTGGTGGTAACCACTTCGATGATCATGCCCACGCCGCCGGGGCCGTAGCCCTCGAAATTCACTTCATCGTACTGCTCGCCTTCGAGGGTTCCCATGCCGCGCGCCAGGGCGCGTTCGATGTTGTCGTTGGGCATGTTTTCATTTTTGGCGGCCAGGATCGCGGTGCGCAGGCGCGGGTTGGAATCCGGATCGCCGCCGCCCACTCGCGCGGCGATGGTGATTTCGCGAATCACTTTGGTAAAGATGCGACCGCGCTTGGCGTCGGTAGCCGCTTTTTTATGCTTAATCGTTGCCCATTTCGAGTGGCCGGACATGATAATCGCCTCTTAGGAAATAAGTTGGGGGACTGATCCCTGCTTATTGCCACGACAGTTTAGCATAGGCACTAGCGAATCGGAACAGCGAGGGGGAGTTCGGCGCCGGGCATGTTTCCGAGGTCTTGAAACGAATGCTCTTACTCCACTTTCCCGGCCAGCTTGCAAGGTGATCGGCCGGGCTACTGGTTGGGCTTCGCCGGTTTCGGTTTTTGCTTTGACGGGCTTGCCGGACTATAGGCCCCGCTGTTCTTTATAAAATCCTCGTTGTAGTCGCCATTGTCCGCGCAAATGAATTCCTTGATGTTCCAGGTGGGCTCCAGCTTGTAGTTTCGATATCCCGACCAAGTCTTCGTATAGGCCTTCGGATCGTCGATCGTAATAGTGATCTCTAAGGCGTCATGGTTGGGACGCCGGATGCGCTCGGTGACGTGTAGCTGACTGGAATGCGGCAGACCTCCGCGATCGATCCAAGTCTTTTCGTTAAGACCGACAGTGTCGATAATGAGAGTATCTCCCTCGTACCAGCCAATCGAGTCCCCCATCCAGGTCAGCTCCGGGTCCTTGGGATGCTGGCGGCCATCGGTGAAGATTTGGCGGACATGGTGATCGAACTCGAAGTATTCCAACACTCGCCCAGGCGATTGAATCATCTCGAGCGCGAAGGGCTGAATATAGATTCTTGGTACACCGGGAGGAAGGCACCCAACGTCCCTGCCGGTTGTCGGATTCACGTAGTCGGTTGAGTCCGCGAACGACCTGGGTCCGTAGGACGGTTTCACGGCCAGGTATCTCTGCTTTCCCCATGGGGTCATGGGGGGAATGTCCGGGGTAAAAGAATAAGTAGCCCACTTAAGGCCGGGCATATCAGCTTCCCAAACTCCAGACAGGTCCACTGTGGGAGTTGCAGATCGGGCCGTTGCTGCTCCCGACTGCTCAGCACTTTGAGCGCGTAGAAAGGAGGAGAAGGCGAATAGCGCCACCAAGGCCAGAACTAGATTCATCAAACGATTGCGCATATTGAAAAGCTTCCTTCGCGGATCGGAGTCCAGCCTTACATGCGGTGCGGAACTTCCGATCATGGGGCCGGCAGCCGGGCCGAGAATTAATTCCCATTTGGAAGATGAAAATGATCCATCGTCCGCGGCGACCATGCCGGAACGTAAACACGAGTCCGGCGATCTATTGGTATGGCCAAACCTTGCCTTGCGGATCCGTCACCGAACATTCCGAGCATTGCAGCTCCAAGACACGCGCGCCGTTTCTGGCGCGATGGCCGGCAACACTGATCTGGTCTCCTACCTTAAGCGTATTCTTGTCCCAGCCGCTCCGGCTCAGGTGATTATTGCTGCTCTCTTCCGCAATCCAATGTTCGATCTCGCCCTTGTTACCTGCTACGTCGATGTAGATCAATGCGTGGGGATTCATGAACTCGAATTTCGTCACGGTTCCCTTCACGGTGGTTAAGCCAACCATATCAAACGCTGCCGTCCCGTGATGCGCTAACGCTGGAACTGAAACCATGAGAAGAACGCTAGCCAGAGCAATGAGGATTGCTTGTCTGTTTTTCATGAGCCACCTCCAGATTAGAGGCATTTAACGCTTTCCCGCCGCCGCTGTCGCCGCGAACGGAACCTTAAGGTTTTGGCACCGCGGCGGGAGCGGACTGAATCTCCGTGTCCCAGCTCTCCATCATCTGCCAGATCCCTTCACGGTCGACGTGCCAGATTCGAGTGCTGAGTTCAGGCTTGCCGATGTACGGTTTGTTTCGCGAGATGATTACGACCGAGTCCCCAAAGTGAAAGAACTTCGCCGGCGGCACTGCCGCCAACTGGGACTCACACAGTTTCCCGGCAACCCACTGGGGTCTGCACAACGTGACCCGAGCGGAGCCGGGCTTGCTGATTGTGGCGATGCGATCCGCTTTTGTGATCGGATTCGTGGCACCCGAAGTGGCCATCATGTACTCGTCCGGAAAATGGGGAGTCCAGGCTTTCGTGTCGTGGTCGGTGAGCGCCAGCTCCAACCCCGCCCAGGAAGCGCGGATGCCCTTCTCGGCGGCGTCCTTCGGCGGGTACGGCACATCCCCACAAGGGTTGTTGCAATCATTTGCGCTCAATGCGCTGGCTCCCGCATGCTCGGCGAGAGCGACCTCGTGGTAATGCAGAATCCGCCAGCCTGCCGGACGTTTCACCCAGACGCGCAGAACTTGCATCTTCCCACGGCCGACCCGCACCTCTCCCACCTGGCCATAGGTGTACTCTGTCACCTGCAATGCCGCTCTCGTCGCCGAGAGGGGGCTTGGGCAGAGCTACTCAGGACCTTCGCCTTGCTCAAGGTTTCACCAGCCGAGTTTGTCCACATGAAATCCGCGTCGAGAAATTTCTCAGCCGCTGATTTGTCCGCCTTTCCGAGGGCTGCGACCAGGGCGTGGTCCGCTTGCAGGACGCTCGGGTCATCCTTGCTATCGGCAGCGGCAATCGGCCGAACCCCCATGGAGGCCGCCATGCCGGCGCACACAATTCCCGTGACGAGCGCATTCGTAATGAAACGTCTCATGGCGCTTTCCATTTGGCAGGGATCTCCCGTTTGATTCTCCGTTGGATCGCAATATACACGCAACCGCTCAAGCACGACAATAGTAATCACTAATCCGATCTCGCACAGATGATCCTCAAGAAGCACATTTGACTTGCCGATAATCCCATTATCAGATGGGATGAGAAGGCCGGTCTCCGACGGGATGCGATACGCTCCCAAGGATTGACGCGCTCAAGGCGCAATGGAAAGGAGACCGGCTTATGAAAAAGAATAGCACTGTGGCGACCAGTCGGAAGCAGATTTTCAAGGAGAAGAAGCTGACGATCGGAATGGACCTGGGAGATCGATTCACCTACTACTGCGTGCTGGACGAAGCGGGCGAAGTGGTGGTCGAGCAAAAGCTGGCGACGACGAAACAAGCGATGCAGCAAGTGTTCAGCAGAATCCCGCGCAGTCGAGTGGCTCTGGAGACCGGAGCCCATTCTCCCTGGGTCAGCCGGCTGTTGACCGCAGTTGGGACATGAAGTGATCGTGGCGCATGCGCGGAACGTGCGGCTGATCGGGGAAAGCAGTCGCAAAGATGACCGGCTGGACGCCCGGATGCTGGCACGGTTGGCACGGCTGGATCCTCGCTTGCTGAGTCCGGTGCAGCATCGCAGCGCGGAAGCGCAAATTCATCTGACGGTGATCCGGGCGCGGGCCGCGCTGGTGGGAGCGCGCACGGCGCTGGTCAATTCCGCGCGAGGGCTGGCGAAATCCTACGGAGAGCGGCTGCGCAAGTGCGGCACGCAGCAAGTGAGCAAGGATTTGGCCGCTGGGCTCAGCACGGAGTTGCGAAGCCGCCTTGGAACCTCTGTTGGCGGAAGTCGCATCGCTCAACCAACGGATCGCCGAATATGACCGGCGGATCGAACAAATCGCCAAGGAAGTGCACCCCGAGGTGGCTCTGCTGAAACAAGTCAAAGGTGTGGGAACACTGATCGCGTTGACCTATGTGCTGACAGTGGCAGATCCGCACCGGTTTCGCCGGAGCCGCGACGTGGGGTGTTATCTGGGGCTGCGTCCCGGGCGCAGGAACTCGGGCAGCAGTCAACCCCAGCTGCACATCAGCAAGGAAGGAGATCGCTACCTGCGAACTCTGATGGTGCAGGGCGCGCACTACATTCTGGGGCCGTTTGGACAGGACAGTGATTTGCGGCGCTGGGGATTGAAACTCTCCGAGCGCGGAGGAAGCAATGCCAAGAAACGCGCGGTCGTTGCGGTCGCTCGGAAGCTGTCCGTGCTGCTGCACAAGTTGTGGGTGAGCGGCGAGGTTTACGAACCATTGCGCAACCACAACACCATCGCAAGCGCGGTGGCGTAGAGCGGAATCGAAATCGTCGAGCGGAACCGCCGAGTTCAGGTGACTGCGGCCAAGTCCCGGCCCAACTTCCCGTCCAAGTAGGGAAGCCAAGGTCGATTCTCAGGTAGCAGCACCTGCTGAAACGAGAACGCCCAACTGGCACCGAGCGAACAATCGCTCATACAAAGAGTGCGGATGGAAGGATGGCGGCAGAGGCGGATCGGCTCCAAAGAAGACCACTCGACAAACAAAGGCAACTACAAAACCGACTTGACACTAACCGGCCTTCTCATGGAAGGACTTGGCTAAACTTCTCCTACCAGACATATAATCCAAAGGCGTCAGGAAGGTCGAGCTGCTATATATCCCGAAAAGTTTCGGAGTTGATGTGAGATTATTTAGATATGTTCTCTTAGTCATAGTAGGTATCGGGGTGATTCTAGGCAACCAGTCGGTTGACCGAGCAACCCATGCGGGATATGCGGGCAACTCCATTTTCTTTTGGCCTCTTTTCCCCGGAATGTTTGTAGGATACATCCTCAATTCCGGGGGGCATGCTGGGCATCTGAGGATGGCTGAAATTGTCTCGGACCTAGTTAACATAGGCCTGTACTGGATTATCTTGATGCTTTTGATTTTGACGCTCGCAAAACGCGGAGCCGTAAACAAGAAGCAGTGAGAAGACGCCCGAAAAAGGGCAGGTCGCAAGATTCTCTTCCAAGTTCTTTGAATTCGTCTTCTCAGAATGTGGTCCACTATCTGAATGTTCAGTAGTTCCCGTGACCGACTCTTTCCTAGATCACGCCCATGGCACGTGAAAGTTGCTCCGCTTCCTCGATCAAGGCGCCCAGGCTGACCGTGATGCCGTCCTTCCAGAAGGCCTCGTTCCGCGCATCCAGGCCGAATGGCGCGAGCAGTTCCACGACGTCCTTGGTGGCTCCGGAGCGCAGCAAGTCCAGGTAGAGCGGCTCGAACTTTGCTCCAAGGCGCTGGCGCTGCGCGAAGAGGCTTTGCGTCAGGAGTTCGCCGAAGGCGTAGCCGTAGACGTAAAACGGGCTGTGAAAATGCGGGATGTACGCCCACAAGTGCTCGGAGTTTTCGTAAGTAAAAATTTCGCCTTCCTTGCCGTAGAGTTCCTGCGCCGTCTTCAGCCAGATCGCGTCCAATTCCTCGACGGAACGTTTCTTCGGCTCCGACCACGCCGTGTAGGATTCGTCCATGCCGTGCAGGCGCCGCTCGAAGTTTGAGAAGCCGATCTGGCGGACGACGGTGTTGATGGTGCTGTCGATCTTGGCCATGATCAGCGCCAGAAGCGAGTTCTTGTCTCCCGAGCGAACGAGGCGGTCCTTCAGGAAAGTAAACGTGGTCATTTCCCCGAACACGGATGCCGTTTCGCAGTAGGCAATCGGGGCGTGGAACATCAGAGGGCCCTGCGCTTCTCCGGCGAGGATTCCGTGCACGCCGTGTCCCAGTTCGTGCGCGAGCGTCATCACGTCCCGGTTGGAGCCCAGGTAATTCAAAAGCGTATAAGACACTGCCTTGCCGCCGGGCAGAACGTGGGAGGAATTGAAGGCGCCGCTGCGTTTTTCTTTTACCACGGGCACATCGATGCGCCGGTCGGTAAAAAATGTCTTCACGAGCGCCGTCAGGGTGGGGCTGAAACTTTGGTAAGAAGTCTGCACAATGTCCGCGGCCTCGCCAAACGGAATGTTGGTGGTATCGGCAAACGGCATTGGGGCGTTGCGGTCGCTCCAACGGAGAATCGTTAGTCCCAAATGGCGCGCCTTCAGTTGGTAATAGCGCCGCGACAAGGAACCGCCCAGGGTTGTGACAGCATTGTGGAGAACGTTGACGACGGAGTCTGGAATTCGATTGGCCTTGTTGCGAAGGTCCATCGGGTGCGCGTAGCCGCGTTCCTTGTCTTCCACCGCTTTCAAGCCGGCGACCATGTAGAGCGTCTGAGCGGCATATTTCGCGAACGGGCCGGCCAGGCCGCCATTCACGCATTGCAAGGCATCCGCCCTCTCGTCGGAATCCTTGGATTCGGCGATCAGGTGCATCATCTCGGTGAGGTTTTTCGTGCCGCCGCGAAATTCAAAATTGAGATCGGCTTCCACTTCATCAAAAAAATCGCTCCAGGAGCTGGAGTCAAACGGCGAACGCTTCACCAGGGCGGACTCGACAGGCTCGGTCAAAAAGTGCGGCTTGAAGGTGCGTATGTGCTCGATCCACGGGCGGTGCTTGGAAACGACAGGATCGCTTGCGTAAAATTTCTTGAGCGTGTCATCGCCAAGCTGGACGAGTTCCAATTCAAAGAAGGTGAGGTGCTCCCCCCGGATCGCGCTCAATTCGCGCTGAAAGGCGGCGTGCTTCGCCTTGATCGCCGCATTGGTCAGGTCCGTACTCTCCCGCAAAAAAAGGTAGGAGTTGATTTTGCCGCTGAGCATCTCGATTTCCGAATAGTCCCGGATCGCCCCGCCCAGCAGTTCCGCCAGCTTGCCCTTGTACGTAAGGGAGAAATGCTTCGCCATGGCCGTGAGTTCCCTAAGGTCGGAATCCAGCCGGGGATCGGCGATATCCGCGTACAGGAGGCTGAGGTCCCAGCGGATGAGGTCTGTGCTTTCGAGTGTGTTTGCCATAATGAAACCGGGTCTCCAAATCTTGTTCGGGATTGGAACGCGTGCCGGCTTTCCCTGCCAGGGTGCGCGGTCGCGGCAAGGGTGCTAGTGGCGCACCTTACACGGGATATTGTAACCCGGCATACTCACGGCACGGTTTATAAGGCATTCTAAAGGGAACTGGCATGGGCCAGGAGTACAGATGGCTGATTCGGCGCACGTTCGACGGAGAAAGTGGATTTTTGGCACGCACGGTGCTTACAATCAAAGACTCGGGGATTGCCCCTGCCATGCTTACACTGACTGCATGCGGAGAACACGGTTGCAAGGGAAAAGTGCCGGCGTCGCTCGAACCGGTACACCTCTGCGTGCTTCATTTCACGCTGAAAGTCGAAAACGACTGCGCCCAGATGCGCCGGGAAACCGTGTACGGGAAGACCCCCCACGCACGCCAGGTCGAAATCATTCATTACATTGCCGAGCACGGGGAAATGCTGGCCCGCGCTTCGACGAGCGGCCTGCCCCTGGCCGACGAAATGAAGGCGCGCATCCTGAACACTTTCCTCACCTTAATGAACCTGCGCGAAAACTTGGACCGGGCCGCCCTTCGCCAACCCATTGGCCGGAGCGGGTAGGCCGCCACTTTCTCCACAAACAACTTGGGTTTCATCCCCTGTGTTAAACTGGCTTGCACGAGCATGCCGCCGCAAATGGAAAACAAGGCTACCGCCAGCCGTCGCGTCCTTACGATCGGACATTCCAACCATACCGTGGAGCATTTCCTGAGCTTGTTGAAGGCGCAGGCCGTCCAGGTGGTCGTGGATACTCGTTCGCAGCCATACTCCAAGTACGCCACGCAGTTCGATCACGAGGCGCTGAAGCCTGTTCTTCAGGACGCGGGAATTCGCTACCTCTACCTCGGGCGGGAACTTGGTGGACGCCCCGAGGGGGATGAGTTTTACGACGGCGAAGGGCATGTCCTGTACGACCGCGTCGCGGCCACCTCCCTGTTTCAAGAGGGGCTGTCGCGCCTGGAGCGCGGAATCCGCGAATACAAGGTCGCCCTGCTTTGCGCCGAGGAAAATCCGGCCGCCTGCCACCGGCGATTGCTGGTGGGCCGGGTGCTGGTCGATCGCGGAATTCAGGTGGAGCACATTCGCGGCGACGGACGGATTCAAACGGAACAGGAAGTCGCCGCCGAAGTGGACCCGAACCGGGATCAATTGACGCTCTTTCAGAAAGTCGAGGCGGAACCGTGGAAGTCTATTCCATCGGTTTTACGAAAAAAACGGCCGAATCGTGAAACGCCATCCGAGTTTGCACCCACTTAGCCAGCACCACCATTTCGCGCTGATTCAGGCGCTGGGGATGCGGCGCGCGGCGGAAGCTCCGGCGGAGAAACGCGCGGCGGCTGTCCAGCGGCAGGCGGAGAAGTTTGTCCGCTTTTGGAACAAATCGGGGCACGTGCATTTCCGCGAAGAGGAGGAAGTGCTGCTGCCTGCGTATGCGCGGCACGTGCGGCTTGACCGGGACGCGGATATCATGCGAATTCTCGCCGATCATGCCGAGATTCGCGCTGCTGTGCGGGATTTCGAGCAACGGCTCGCGGCGAAGACTCCGATTGAAGCGGGAGAAATTGCTCGCATTGGAAAACTTCTTCACGATCATGTGCGGCTGGAAGAAAACGAAGTGTTTCCGCGCATTGAAAAAGCGCTTGGCGAAGAGCAACTGAACGCGATGGGACGCGGACTTACGCGCCTGCATTCCAAGCATGATGTTTGCGAGATTTGACGGGCAAGTAGCACAGACTTCAGTCTGTGGGGTTCCGTCAGCGAACCCAGGCTGCCCGCGGTAGCCAAGATCAAATGGAACCCCACAGACTGAAGTCTGTGCTACTAAACCCCGATGTAGCGCGCGTAGAGGGAGCGCGCTACGCTTGTGTCGCGCGTGCCTTTGATGATGGCGCGGCCGTCGGCGAAGACGGTCATTTCGTAGGGAGGGACGCGGAAGCGCAAAAGGAAACCGTTCTCTCGCACCTCTGCGACGGTGGGCGCAATGCGCTTGCCGAGAGCGGCGAGATCGAGCTGGCGGCGGCGCTCGTGAATTTGCACGGAGTCGCGGCCGCACATCGTCAAGTGGGGTTGCGCTTCGCCTTCGAGGTAGCGGAAATCGCGGCGCACGCAGGCGCGGCATTCCGGATTGCGCGCCACGCGCACGGATTGAAATTTACCGGACCAGACGTCGAAGGAAACGAGGCGTCCTCCCGCCGATTCGGATTTGCCGGTGAGCAGCTTGATGGCTTCGGCGGCTTCGATCGAAGCGATCACGCCCGCGGCGGCGCCAAGAACTCCGACGGTATCGCAGGTGTCTTCCGTGCCTGTCGCCTGCGAACCGTTCCCGCTTTCGGATTCCAGCGCGCAGGCCAGGCACGCCGTTTCGTCGGGGCGCACGGTAAGCGTCACGCCATAGCTGGCCACCACGGCGGCGTAAATCCAGGGAACATTGAAATGGATCGCAACATCGTTCAGCAAGAAGCGCGTCTCGAAATTGTCCGTACCATCGAGAATGAGTGGAAAGCCTCGCAATAATTCGGCGGCATTTTTCGGGCCGACGTCGGCGACGATGCCCTCGACCGATACTCCGGAATTGATGGCGCGCAGGCGGCGCTCCGCGGCGACAGCCTTGGGCAGGGCTTCCTGCGCGTCGGATTCCTCGAACAGAGTCTGCCGCTGCAAGTTGGAAGGCTCGACGAAATCGCGGTCCACGATGCGCAACTTTCCCACACCCGCGCGCACGAGCAGATTCGCGAGGGCTGTGCCAAGTGCGCCGCAGCCCACGATCACGGCCGAGGATTCGAGCAGGCGCTGCTGGCCCGCCTCGCCGATTTCGCCGAAGAGAATCTGCCGCGAGTAGCGTTCGTAGGATTTTGGGTCCATAGGGCCGAGCCGATCCAGTAGGACAGGCTTCAGCCTGTCGGGTTTAGGCCTGCGCTCGCGGCAACTCTAAACCCGACAGGCTGAAGCCTGTCCTACTTCCATGATAGCCCCACCGGAGCTGCGCTGGGAAATCGAGTGGCGTTTTCTTCGTATTTGGCAGAATTCGCGAAGGGCAGGCAACCTCGGCTATGCTACCCTAGCTCTGTTGTGAAGAGTGATGCCGATCGCTCATCGTCCCTTCGTACGGTTCGCCGCATGGCTTCCGGCGTTCTGGTTCCTCTGCGCAGGCCCTCTCGCCGCGCAGGGCGGTTTTCCCGGTGAGCCGCCGCGCGTCGTTGCCGTGCGCGTGGTCGCGGAATCCGGGGCAGAACTGGAACAAAATCCTCCTGAGCTGACGATCCAGCCCGGCCAGACATTTTCCATGGAAGCGGAAAGCGCAAGCCTTCGAGAACTGTTTCGCTCGGGGCGCTATGCGGATTTGCGCGCCGAACTGGCCGACGTTCCCGGAGGCGTTCGCCTGGATTTCGTTGTCCGTCAAAACATGTACATCAACCGCGTTCAGATTGAAGGATTGCACGAGCCGCCGGGAGAGGCGCTGGCGCTTTCCGCGTTGCGGCTCAACGTCGGAGAACCGTTCCGTGAAAGCGACATGAAGGAGGCGCTCGACCGGCTCCGGCAAACTCTTGAAGATGACGGACAATATCAGGCCAAGCTCGATTACACGACGACGACGCATCCCGAAACGCTCCAGTTGGACATTCTGGTGCGAGTCACCGCCGGTCCGCGAGCGCGGATCGGCACCATCACCATCCAAAACCAGACGCAATTTGCGAACGCGGAGCTTCGAAGCCAGGTGAAACTCAAGGAGGGCGCCGAGGTGACCTCGGACCGCCTGAATCGCGTTGCCGACCGGACGCGAAAATGGCTGGCGAGCAAGAACTATCTCGGAGCGCGAGTCACAATCCATCGCGGCGCTTATGATGCGAAGTCGAATCGCGTCCCGGTCGATTTCACAATGTTTGCCGGGCTGGAAGTGCGCGTGGTTGTGGAAGGCGCGAAGGTTCCGGCGGCAACGTTGCGCAAGCTGGTTCCCATCTATCAGGAAGGCGCGGTGGACGAGGACCTGCTTCAGGAAGGGCGGCGTTCCTTGCGCGACTGGTTTGAACGCGCCGGATACTTTGACGCGCAGGTGAGTTACGCCGCATCGGATGCTCCCGCGGATGAAACGAGCCATGTACTGCGCCGAGCCGCAAGAGTGGTGACTTATCAAGTCGTTCGTGGCGACCACCACCGATTGGTGGATGTGGAATTCACCGGCAATAAATACTTCGGCGCGGATCTTCTCCGGGGCCGCGTAAAGATTCAGCCCGCCGCCTATGCTTCGCCGGGACGATATTCGACCGAGCTGCTGCAAGATGACGTCAGTTCCATTCACACTCTCTACGATGCCAACGGGTTCCAAGAATGCAGTGTGCAGAGCCAACTCGTCGATGATTACAAAGGCCACCACGGGGACCTGTCCGTGAGGTTTGTCATTCAGGAGGGGGAGCAAACCCGCGTGTCGAGTCTGGACATCGATGGGAACCAGCAACTCAGCCGGGATGAGCTCCTTGGCGTGGTTGGTTCCTCCAAGGGACAGCCCTATTCCGAATTCAATGTGTCATCCGACCGTGACAACATTCTTGCTACCTACTACGACCAGGGATTTTCAGAAGCCCGGTTTGCCGCCGACGTGGAGAAATTGCCGCCGGCGGGGCCGAATGAAGGTGCCATGGTTCGACTGAGATACCACATTACCGAAGGACCCCAGGTGCTGGTCGCGAAGGTTCTGCTGAGCGGCTACGAGCACACGCGTCCCGGCGTGATCTCGCGCCAAGTGGGAATCAAGGCGGGCGAGCCGCTGAGCGAAGGCACCGTCGTCGAGACGCAGCGGAAACTCTACAACCTGGGCATTTTCAGCCGCGTTTCGATCGCGCCGCAAAATCCCGACGGCGAGGACGAGAAAAAGACGGTTGTCGTGATGGTGGACGAGGCCAGGCGATACACCATCGCGTACGGCCTGGGATTTGAGGCGCAGCGGCTGGGCAGCTCCACCAGTCCGACCTCTCAATCCATCAGCTTCGCGCCGCGCGTCACGCTGGGACTTACGAAGGCGAATTTGACGGGACGCGCGGATTCGCTTTCCTTCAAGGTGCGGGCCAGCACAATTCAAGGCCGCGCGCTCCTTACGTACATAGCGCCCGATTATTTCGGAAATCCTAATTTCAGTTTGCAGCTTTCCACCTATTACGAAACCTCACGGGATGTGCAAACGTTTGATTCCCGGCGGGCGGAAGCTTCCGTGGGGCTCGCGCAGAAGCTCTCTTCCAGCAGCTCGATCCTCTACCGGTACGTCTACCGGCATGTGGTCGCCAGCAATCTACAAATTGCGGTCGAGGAAATTCCGCTGTTCAGCCAGAATACGGAAGTTTCCGAATTCGACGTAAACTGGGTTCGAGACCGCCGCAACAGCGTATCCGATCCCAGCCGCGGAGATTTTGAAAATGTGGACGTGAGCCTGGCCATGAAACCGATCGGCTCGTCCGCGAACTTCATCCGCGTGTACTTGCAAAATTCGACGTACACTCCCATCGGCCGGCGGCTGGTCTTTGCGCGTTCCACACGGTTTGGCATTCAGACGGTTTATGGTAACTCGCTCTCGACGGATATTCCGCTCCCGGAACGGTTCTTCGCCGGCGGCGGCACGTCCTTGCGCGGATTTGGCCTCAACCAGGCGGGCCCGCGCGATCCCTTCACAGGCTTCCCCATCGGCGGACAATCGGAGATCATCTTCAACCAGGACTTGCGCTTTCCGATGCATTTGCCGCTGATCGGCGACCGCCTGGGCGGCGCCCTGTTTTATGACGCCGGCAATGTGTTCCCAAGCATCCGGAAAATCTCGCTTCGTACCGCGCCGCCGGCGCCCACCTTCGATCCGGCCAATCCGAATGTGTGTTTGACGAACTGCACGAACGACTTGAGCTATTTCTCGCACACGGTCGGATTTGAGTTTCGCTACAGTACGCCGATAGGACCTGTGGCGCTCGATCTCGGTTATCAATTGAACCCGGCGCAATACCTGATTCAGAGCGGCGGCACGTGCCCGGCCACCCCATCGGCGGCCTGCCAGACAACGCTTTCGAGGCTCCCCGGGTTCCAATTCTTCGTCAACTTGGGGACGACGTTCTGATGCGCCGCGCGATTTTTATTTTCGTCTTGCTTTTGGCTGCGGCGGGCGCGCCGCAAGCGTCCGGCGGACCCGCGCCGCCTCAGTCGGCGCGGGTGGTGGACCGCATCGTGGCGCGCATCGAAGGCGACATTATTCTCGAGAGCCAGGTGCGCGAGCTTGGGCGCTTTCCAGCAGTTAATCGAGGGCCACGCGGAGAGCGACGACAAGCTGCTCAAGGAATTGATCGAACAGTGGGTGGTCGAGACGGAGGCCACGGCGTCGCATTTCCCTCAGCCCGCGCAATCGGAGGTCGACCGCGAACTGGCGCGGCTCCAGGGACAGTTTGCGAATCCGGAGAAGTACGCGTCTCGTCTGAGCGAGCTTGGCCTTTCCGCCGATCAGGTGCGGCAAATGCTGAGCCGGCAGATTTATGTCGAGCGCTACGTCGATTATAAATTCCGGCCGTCCGTGCAGATCGAACCCGCGGATATTGACTCGTACTACAAGAAGGAGTTGCTGCCGGAGCTTGCGAGAAACAATCAGCCTGCTCCGGACCCGGCCGCGGTCGAACAGCAAATCCGCGAGGTGCTCATCCAGCGCGGGATCAGCGACCTGACGGTGAAATGGCTGGACGATACAAAATCGCGGTTGAAGATCGAAATCGAAAAGGCCGGCGCCAAGTCGTAACGCGCGGTCGAAATTCGGAACGATGAACGAAACGAAGCGAAAATTCGGGCTGAAACACGGGCTGGGCCTCGCCGTCGCCTTGGCGGTCGTCACCGGCCTGGCCATCGCCTTCGTGATTGCCAGCGGGCTCGCGGATCGCTGGGCCCGCCGGACGATTGTGGAGGAGCTTGAAAAGACCACGGGAGCGCGCGTCGAGCTGGGAAATTTTCATTTTACCTGGCGGCTGCTCAACGCTCGTTTCGACGGATTGACCTTGCATGGCCGCGAGCCGGCCGGAAGTCCTCCGCTCTTTCACGCGGACGTGTTGCAGTTCGACATTCACATCGAATCGTTCTGGGACCGGAAGATTTCGCTCGGAAACGTGGAGATGTCCCGCTTCTCGACGCACGTTCAAGTCGAAAAGGACGGCTCGACGAACTTTCCAGGCCCAAGGATTCCCTCGACCACCGGCGCTCCGGACGTGAAGAGCCTGTTCGATTTAAAAATTGCGCAATTGCGTCTCGAGGACGGCGAGATCCTGTGGAATGACATGCGAATTCCGCTCCAGGCCAAGGGCGGAAATTTTGAGTTCGCAATGAACTATACGAGCGAAGGCGGACGTTCCGTTTACCTGGGCCAGGTCAGCTCGCGAACGCTTGAAATTGCGGCGCTGCATAACTTGCCCTTCACGTCGAATTTTTCCGCGCGGTTCACTGTCAGGCCGGATTCGTTTTCCATAACGCAATTGCAATGGAAGACGGCCGGCAGCGAAATCGATGCGCAGGCAAATCTTGCCAGTTTCGCGCAGCCCGCTTGGACCTTCCGGTACCGGGGGCAACTGCGCCTCGAGGACCTCTGGACGATCCTGCGCAAGCGCGATGCGCCGGGCGCGCATATTGAATTTGCGGGCGAAGGCGGATACTCCGCCGAGCAGATGAATTTCACCGGACGCTATACGGCCGACCGGATCACCCTGAAATACCAGTGGTTTCATCCCGGGAATATTTCCGCGCATGGCAGCTACCGCGCCGACAATCACTCCATAGATTTGCCCGATTTGGAAGCCCTCATCCTTGGCGGAAACGTGACCAGCCACGTGCGTGTAAATCTCCCGAAGCTGGATTTCCGCGCCGAATCGAAAGTTCGCGGTCTGGACTTGCATCAGGCGCTTGCCGCGGAAGACAACCCGAGCCTGCCCATCAATCCCCTGCATTGGGGCAGCCGCATGGATGCGGAAGCAACCACTACTTGGATCGCTGACTTCAAGCACGTCGATTCGCGTGGACTTTCGGTGTGGACCCCTCCGGCCACGCCCGCGCCGGGACAAATTCCCACGGCGGCAAATTTTGAGTTTCACTACGACATGGACCACAATCTGTTCCAACTCTCGCCGGGCGAAATTTCAACTCCTTCCAGCCGTATCCAGTTTCGCGGCGCGCTGAGCACGGTCGATACTTCCCTCGAAATGACGGTGGACACGGAAGACCTTACGTTGTGGGACGATTTCATCAACCGTCTGCGCGGGCCGGGCGCGGAGCGGCAAGTGATCGGCGGCCATTTCCACTGGGACGGACGGTTGACGGGGCCTCTGGGCGGTCCCACCTTCGCGGGACGCTTCAAGGGAACCGACGCGCAATACGGCTCGTTATTTTGGGACGATCTCGAAGGGGAGCTCACCTATTCGCCCGACGAACTGCATATCGCCCGAGGCCGCGCGCGCAGGGGCCGGTCCTCCGCGGAACTGGAACTGGGGCTCGACCTCGACAACTGGGGTTTTGATCCCGAAAGCGAATGGACGTTCGATGTCAACCTGGTGGGGGCCGATACGGACGATCTGCAAAAAATGCTTGGGACGTCCTACGAGGCGCACGGACTGCTGACCGGGCAATTTCACGGAAAAGGGACGCACGCGGAACCTGAGTTTGCGGGTTTGTTCGATTTGTCGAACGCGACGGCAGGATCCTGGCGCTTCGAGCGCGCCCGCGGACAATTGTCGATTCGTCCCGGCGAAGTGCGAATCGCCAACGCCGAAGTGCGTCTGGCCGCGCACGCGCCGGGCGCGCCCGCGGGTATCGTGACGGGCAATCTCGACTATCATACCGGGACAGGCGACGTGACATTCGACTTCACGGGTGCCGCGATTCCTCTTGAGGCGATCGACAAAATCCAAATGGCGCGCCTCGCTGTGGGAGGCCGCCTCAACTTGCAAGCCCACGGCCAGGGACCGCTGCGCGCGCCGGAGCTGCACGCAACGCTGCGCCTGATTGACTTGAAACTGGGCAATGATGTGGTGGGGAGCTTTGACGGGAAAGTGGATTCGGATGGGCGCCACCTGAGCGCAACCATCGATTCGGCGATGACGTCGGGGCGGTTTGCCGGAAAGTTGGACATTGGGCTCGGGGGCGATTATCCGGTGACGGCGCAAGTGACCGCCGAACGAATCGATTTCAATCCATTTCTCGTCTCGGCCCTGCATCTTTCCCGGTTGTATGGCCACAGTTTGGTGGACGGCCATTTTGACGTTGCGGGATTTGGCGCGCGCCCTGAAACGCTTGCCGTGGAAGCGAATCTCTCCCGGCTGACGTTTGATTTTGAAAATGTGAAGCTGGAAAATGTCGGCCCCGTGCGGCTGACCTACCGTCGGGACGAGGTGCGCGTCGAGCAGGCCAGTCTCCGCGGGACTGACACGGACTTTCGCGTGTCCGGTTCCGCGCGTTTCGCCGGCGATCAAGCCCTCAATTTGCGCATGGACGGAGCGGTCAGCCTCCAGTTGCTCAAAGGGTTCTACCCGCAACTGGAAGCCAGCGGCCGCGCGCAGATCAATGCCTTGGTCGCGGGGACCGTGGCCACGCCGCGCTTCAACGGCAAGGTTCACATTGAGGGCGCTTCCTTCCGATACGGCGATTTCCCGGCGGGGCTGAGCAATGTCGCCGGAGATTTCAATTTTGACGCGAATCGCATGGTGTTTGATAACGTCGTTGCCGAGACCGGCGGCGGACGCCTCACCATCGGCGGCACGGTGGCTTACGGAGAAGGGCCGTTGAACTACGTGCTCAACGCGCGTTCCGATCAGGTTCGGATTCGCTATCCTGTGGGCATGAGCTGGCTCATGGGCGGGAACTTGCGGCTCTCCGGAAACGCGCAAACAGCGACTCTTTCCGGGCGCATCGTTGTGGATCGCCTGCTGATGGCCGAAGGGTTCGATCTTGGAAGCTTCATGGTTTCATCGAAGGAGCCGGCAACCGGGCCGAGTACGACTTCTTCATTTCTACAAAATTTGCAATTCGACATTCAGGCGGAATCCAGCCCCGATTCACGGATGGAATGGACCGGGGCGCGGCTTCAGACGGACGCGAGCCTGCGCTTGCGCGGGACCTGGGAACATCCCATTCTCCTCGGCCACATTCACTTGTTGAGCGGGGAAATGAGTTTTCGCGGCAATCAATACACCGTCGCCCGAGGGGACATTAATTTCGCCAATCCCTTCCGCCTGGACCCGGTGTTGAACGTCGAGGCCACGACCACGATCCGCCAGTACGAAGTCACTCTCGATTTCACGGGGCCTGCGAGCCGGCTCACTCTGGCGTACCGGTCCGACCCGCCGTTGCCCTCGAGCGACATCATCGAGCTGCTTGCCCTGGGCCAAACGGGCGAAGAAAGCGCGGCGCGAACCGCGACCGGGCAAAACCCGGGCGTGGGCGCCTCGGCACTGCTCTCGGAAGCGATTTCCAGCCAGTTGGGCGGACGCATCCAGCGCCTGTTCGGGATCAGCCACTTCAGCGTCGGTCCATCGGTGGCGACGTTGAACACGCAGCAAAATTCAATAGCCAGCGTCACGATCGAGCAGCAAGTTACCCGTGGCCTTGTGATCACCTACATTACGGACGTCACGACGACGCAATATCAGGTGATTCAGATCGAATACACGGTCAATCGCGAATTCTCCGTGGTGGCCCTGCGCGACGAAAACGGGACGTTCGGCCTCGACGTCGTGCGGAAAACACGCTTCAAGTAATGGATTTCCTCTCTTGGAGCGCATGCACTGGCACGACACTTCATCCGCCGATTCCCGACTGGCGCAATGAGCTTCGTGTTATCGTCACCGGCGGGGAGTTGACATGAGACAATTCGCAGGGAAACATGCAAGAGGCTTCCGGATCTGGATCATTCTGGCGCTCGCCTTGATGGCCATCGCTATGCCAGCCGGCGCTCAAAAAAAGGATAAGAACAAGAACACGCCGCCCGCCGATCCCGGAGAGGACTTTAAATCCGCGATGCGCGCGCCGGATGCGCAGGCCATCGATCAGGCCATCGGCGAAGCCCTGGGATATTGGCAAATCGGCGACGCGGATTCCTTGCATAAATACTACGCGGACGATGTGGTCCTGGTCAGCGGCGCGTGGGAACCGCCCGTCATCGGCTGGGACAATTATCTGAAGGACTATAAAGCTCAGCGCGCGCAAATCAGCGGCGCTCGGATGGACCGGTCAAATACTCTCATTAAAGTGAATGGCAACTCCGCCTGGGCCACATATCAATTCGTGTATGCCGCGCAGATGGAGGGCAAAGTGGTTCAATTCCGCGGGCACACGACCCTATTCCTGGTGAAGCAGACGGACCGTTGGGTGATCACGCTGAACCACTCCTCGGTCGTGGACTCCACGCTTCCCGAGCCCGCCACGTCGATGGATTTGGCCCAGCCCGGCAAGCCCTAGAAGCTCTTGTAGCCCTGATAAATCCAAACCCCCACGCTGGCCAGCAAGAGCGCTCCGGACAGGATTCCAAGAGCGATAATCGGCCTGGTCAGTCGTGAGATGCGTGCGATGATCACCAGTTGATCCTGGTAATGATGCTGTTCGGCGGCATCAATGAAAATCTGATCATCTTCTTTCGACGACAGCGTTCCCCGGTAAACGACCAGCACCACCAAAGCCACCGTGATGACGCCCCAGGAAATCATGAGCAGATCGAGAATCAGTGATCGAGGTAATTCCAAGGTTTCCTCCCCGCAAGAACGGCAATGGGCGGAATGGGAACGAGCATTTTCGCCGTCCTGCAATGGCAAAAACTTGAGCGAATTATAGCATCAAACCATAGGTAACAACGGGCAGTGTTATCTAATGATTACCGGGTTTTGGCGGGAATCGCACCCCCCAGAAGTCATCCAGCGGTTCGAGCGATTCGACCCCGGTTTCCCAGAGTTCGCCGTCTTGCTGGTCCTTCACCCAGGCGACGCGAAATTTGGCGGTTTGCTGCGAAAAACGGTTGGTGAGCTCCACTTCCGTCCCGACTCGCAACATCCGGGATGTCCAGATCATCGCGCCCAGCACGCCGACGACGCCGGTATGCGCGGATTCCTCCAGCGGATTGCCATCCACCGCGGTGCCACGTACTTCAACGGGGACCCGCATGACTACGCGCGCGCCCTGCCGCTGATTTTTGAACTGAGGTGTATCGATCAACCTGTCAACCAATTCTAGTGAATGCAAAACGCGACATAGGCTATGACAACCCAGCCGTTGCTGTCAACCGTTTGCTAACTTTAGAGTAAACCAAGCAACGAACCTCAGCCGCATCGGCTAGTCCATTCCGTCTCCGAGAACAACGGGTGTTGACAGCGGACACGCGCGGCCGCGCGTTGACAAATGCTGCCACGGGCGGGCACAATCAATTTGCCTCATAATACCTACTGATGTGCCCGAATGGCGGAATTGGCAGACGCGCTAGCTTCAGGAGCTAGTTCTCGCAAGGGAGTGGAGGTTCGAGTCCTCTTTCGGGCACCAGAAATACAGTGACTGGTGATTGGTGACTAGTGACTGGTGATTCGTACCCCCCTCTGAAGGAATGCGGTGGGATAGGCTCCTCGACCTTTGTTGCGTCTTCGATTGATGCTACTTTCTACCCTTCAGGCGATTCGCATGTGGGAGATTCATGCCCGAGCAATTTGTCTTTCGTGACTTGCGCGACTTGCTGGCCAAGGCCAACGAGGAAAAGTCCGGCGATCAATTGGCGGGCATCGCCGCACGCTCGGAGCGCGAACGCGTGGCCGCGAAACGCAAGCTCGCCGATCTTTCCCTCGGGGAAATCGTCCGAGAACCTCTGATCGATCCTTCCCACGACGAAGTCAGCCGCCTGCTCCTGGAATCCTACGACGCGGAGCGGTTTCAACGAATCCAGAGCATGACCGTGGGTGAATTCCGGGAATTTGTTCTCGACGACGCCACGAGCGGGGAACAGTTGAAGCAGCTCCAGTGGGCGATCGTTCCCGAAATCGCCGCGGCCGTTGCCAAAATCATGAGCAACAAGGACCTCATCCTCGCCGCGGCCAAAATCCGGAACGTGACGCATTGCCGGAACACGATGGGCGAGCGGGGGGTTCTCGGAATCCGCACGCAGCCCAACCATCCCGTGGACGACATCGGAGGGATTTTGCTGGCCGCGTTTGAGGGGCTCCTCTTCGGATGCGGCGACGCGGTGATCGGAGTGAACCCGGCATCGGATTCGGTGGAAACGGTCGGCGCAATATTGCACGCGCTCGCCCGGCTGATCGACGCCTATGGCGTGCCAACGCAATCATGCTGCCTCGCGCATATTACGACGCAATTGGAAGCAATGAGGCAAGGTGCACCGGTGGATCTCCTCTTCCAGTCCATTGCCGGGACGGAGGCCGCCAACCGCAGTTTTGGCGTCACTCTGCAGATGCTGCGCGAGGGGCGCGAACTGGTACTTGAACATCATGCGCAGCGCGACGTTCCCTGGAAGGGCGCGGACGTGATGTATTTCGAGACGGGACAGGGGAGCGCGCTATCCGCCGAAGCGCATCACGGGGTCGATCAGCTCACGCTCGAAGCGCGCGCCTATGGCGTCGCCCGCGTGTTCCACCCTTTCCTCTTGAATAGCGTCGTGGGCTTCATCGGTCCGGAATATCTTTACGATGAGCGGCAGATCATTCGCGCCGGCCTGGAAGATCATTTCATGGGCAAGCTGCTGGGACTCCCGATGGGCTGCGACGTTTGCTACACCAACCACGCCGCGGCCGATCAAAATTCCGCGGACAATCTTTTGGTGCTTCTTGCCGCCGCGGGCTGTAATTATTTCATGGGCGTTCCGTGCTCGGACGACGTGATGCTGAACTATCAATCCACCAGTTATCACGACGCTCTCGCCGCGAGAAAACTTTTCCATTTGAGTCCCGCTCCGGAGTTTTTGAGCTGGCTTCAGACGAAGGGAATTTTCCGGGATGCGGAGCCCGCGCTGCTCGACGCGTCCGCTCGGCGCGAGCTGATGCAAGGACTGGAATCTTCCCTGGGGGAAATTGTCTAAATGCCGCGCGACGCCGATTCCTTCCTTGCCGCCGATTTCCCCGATATCTTGCGCAAAATTCGCGAACGCACGCCGGCGCGCATTTTGGTGGGCCGCGCCGGTTCCGCATACCGCACCTCCACGCAGTTGGAGCTGCGCGAAGCTCACGCCGCCGCTCGGGACGCCGTCCGCGCCGAACTCGACCTGGAATCCGTCTTCGGCGCACCGTTCATCAAGCAGTGGAATCTGTTCGAGGTCTGCACCGAGGCGCGTTCCAAGGAAAAATATCTCCTTCAGCCGGACCTGGGGCGCCGCTTGAACGAACCTTCGCGGCAAGAAGTGACAAAACGTTGTACACGGGGGAACGACATTCAAATTGCGATCGGCGACGGCCTCTCCGTCACGGCCGTCGCCGCGCAAGTTCCTTCGCTGTTGCCGCTGCTTGACGAAGGAGCCCGCGCGCGCGGCTGGACTGTTGGCAATACTTTTGTGATTCGCCACTGCCGCGTCGGCATTCTGAATGAAATCGGCGAGTTGCTCGCGCCGAAAGTAGTCGTCTTGCTAATCGGCGAGCGCCCAGGTCTTGCCACCGCGGAGAGCCTATCGGCCTACATGGCTTATCGGCCTGGCAAGTCTCATACCGATGCAAATCGAAATCTCATCTCGAACATCCACTCGCGCGGTCTCACGCCACAGGCCGCAGCGGATCGAATCCTGAACTTTGCGAAGCAAATGATGACGCAGCGGATTAGTGGGTTCAGCATCCGTGAACAATTGCCAACTGGGCCCGACAAACCCGCCATCCAGGCATAGAGTTTTCAGAGAAATTCAAGGGCAAACATCCGTATCACGGAAATTCTACACGTTCATGAATTTGTTCGTTGGTCAGATTGACCTTGGGGCCGCGGGAGACGATTAGAGGAAAGTGTACTCTTTTCGTTCTGGGGGGCTTGCCTTGCAATAGGGTTGTCTTGACGCACGCCAGGATGAATTCCCGGACCGAGCCTCCCTGTGCCGCAGCTTGTACTTTCAGTTTGCGATAAAGACGGGCGGGAAAATCCACAGTTGTTCGGATCGCTTTCGGCTTCATGGAACAATGATCTCATAAATGCCACTGACGCGAAGCATTCCCCACCGCTGTTAGCAAGAGGCCACTCTACCCGCCGGTCGGCTCTGTGTACTACAATCACGGTTGTGAGGTGTTTATGAGCGTTGCCTCCTTGAAAGTAAATGGCCGTGTGCACAAAGTAGACGTGGACCCGAAATGTCCCCTCCTATACGTCCTTCGCGACAATCTGGAATTGAATAATCCGCGCTTTGGCTGCGGCGTCGGACAATGCGGCGCGTGTACGGTGCTGGTGGATAATCGCGCGGTGCGGTCATGCCAATTGGCCGTGTCGAGCGTAGTCGGCAAGGAAATTGTCACGCTCGAGGGCCTGGAAACCGCAGGGAAACCGCATCCCGTGCAGGCCGCGTTCATCGCGGAACAGACATTTCAGTGCGGCTACTGCCTGAACGGCTGGGTGATGACAACCAAAGCGCTGCTCGACAAGAACCCTTCCCCCAGCGATGCCGAAATGCGCAATGCATTTGAAAGTTTAGTGTGCCGCTGCGGAAGCCACGTCGGCATTTTCGCCGCGGTCCGCCGGGCGTCGCAATCCGCGAAAAGGAGCGCATAAAATCATGGCTCCCAAGATCACAGTATCGCGAAGAGAATTTGTGAAGGACGCGGGTGGCCTTCTCATCGGATTCAGCCTGGCGGATTCCGCCGTGCTCCCGCGCCTTTTGGCCGCGGCATCGCCCGAGACGATTGCCGCTCCTTCTCCCAGCCGTCTGGATTCGTGGCTGCGCATCGACAAGGAAGGGCTGGTCCACGTATTCACTGGCAAACCTGAAATTGGAATGGGTGTGGGAACGGCCTACGCGCAAATCGTGGCCGAGGAATTGGATGTTCCCGTCGATCGCGTCGTTCTGGTCATGGGCGACACTGCGTCAACCGCCAATCAAGGCGGCGTCGGAGGCAGCACGTCCATCATGCTGGGCTCGAAACCGTTGCGCAACGCCGCGGCGAACGCGCGCTATCTGCTCACGGAATTGGCTTCGCGGCGTCTCGGCGTGCCCGCCGCCGATCTCGAAGTAACAGACGGCATCGTGCATTTGAAGGGGAGCGCGAAGGGTGACGCGTCGAAGAGCGTCTCGTACGCGGAGCTCGCAGGCGCGGGCGATCTGAACGATGCGCTGAAAGTTTCGGGCGACGGATTTTCGCTGAATGTCGTGGGTTTGGGTAAACCGAAGGATCCTTCCGCGTACACGATTGTGGGAAAGCCAGTGCCGCGCGAGGATCTTCCTCCCAAAATTCTCGGCCATTTCAAATATGTCACCGACGTCCGCGTTCCGGGGATGTTGCATGGCCGCGTGATCCGGCCTTCAGGAGTGGGCGCGACGTTTGTGAGCGTGGATGAAACCCCCGCGAAGGCGATACCCGGATTCGTAAAAACAATTGTGAAGGGAAATTTCGTCGGCGTGGTCGCGGAAAATGAGTGGGCCGCCATCCAGGCGGGCAAAGCTGTCAAGGTTACCTGGACCGCGCCAAAGCAGGCATTTCCAGAGCAAAAAGATTTGTACGCGTACATGCGTTCGGCGCAGCCGAAGGCGAGCAAGGAAACCCTGAAACGAGGAGATGCCGCCGCGGCGCTGTCGAACGCCGCGAAAAAAGTGGAAGCAAGCTACGAGTTTCCGTTCCAGTCGCACGCCACGATGGGCCCGGGCTGCGCCGTCGCCGACGTTCACACCGACGGCATCACCACGGTCTGGTCCGGCGGCCAGAAGCCGCACGATTTGCAGAAAGGCTTCGCGGAGTTGCTGCGCGTTCCGATCGACACGGTGCGCGTCGTCTGGGTGGAAGATGCCGGATCCTACGGCCGCCCCGGCTTTGAAGATGCAGCCGCCGATGCGGTACTGCTTTCCGAGGCCGCAGGAAAGCCCGTGCGCGTTCAGTGGATGCGCGAAGACATGACGGCGTGGGGAACCAAGGGCCCCGCGGTTCTCTGCGATCTGGCCGCAGCGCTCGACGCGCAGGGCGAAGCCACGTCCGTGCAATTTACTTCACGAGCGTTTTCCGGCGGCGAGACGCATTTTCGTCCTGGCGACGCGGGAAATTATCTGGGAGCCCAACTGACCGGAATTCCCAACACGACGGGTGTCGATGAATTCGCGCAATGGGGCGTGGAATCGCCGCCGTACGCGTTCCAAAATATTCTCGCCACGGCGCACGTCATCCCCGCGTTTTCATGACAGCGCGTCTCCGCTCCGCACCACTCATTTGCGCGACCCGGAAGGACCGGCCACTTCCTTCGCCGTCGAATCTTTCATGGACGAAATCGCCGCCGCAGCCGGCGCCGACCCGATCGAATTCCGATTCAAGCATCTGGAAGACCCGCGCGCAAAAGCGGTCTTGACGGCTGCAGCTCAAAAAGCCGGTTGGGACACTCGCCCATCCCCGAAGAAGGTCGCGGCTGGCGGCGACATTGCCACAGGCCGCGGCGTCGGCCTCAGCACGCGCAACGGCACATATGTCGGGACCGTGGCCGAAGTGGAAGTCAATCGCAAGACCGGAGCGGTTCGCGTGACACGCTTTGTCTGCGCGCATGACTGCGGACTGATCATCAACCCCGAAGCGCTTCGGACCACGATCGAGGCCAACCTGATCCAATCGCTCGGCCGCAGCCTGAAGGAAGAAGTGACGTTCGACCGAAGCAATGTGACCAGCGTGGATTGGATCACGTATCCAGTCGCGCGAGCGTCCGATGTTCCGGATCGAGTAGAAATCGTTCTGATCAACCATCCTGAACTCCCATCGAGCGGCGCGGGAGAACCTTCCAGCCGCGCCACCGCCGCAGCAATCGCCAACGCGATCTTCGATGCCACTGGCGCGCGCGTCCGCCAGGCGCCGCTCACACCAGCGCGCGTCAAAGCTGCACTGGACGAAGTTCGGTCCGCGTAGCGAACCAGTAGCACAGGCTTCAGCCTGTAGGTTTCCAAATGCGTTCCCGCCACTTGGACTACAGTCTGAAGAGCGAGTTTTGCAGTTCGCATCCCAACATGTCAGCGGCTAAACAGGCCGCGGAAAAAATCGCCCGCTTGGCAACTGGATCGAGCACTGAACATCTAAGACGATATGCGCGGACCTGATGAAAAACAAGGCGAGGTGTTCAGTTACATCCCTTTGGAAAATCGAATTCCCCGCGAACATCCACTTCGGCGGATTCGGCCGATGGTGGATCGCGGGCTGCAGGAAATGTGGAGTCATTTCGAGGCGCTGTACGCGCGGCGCGGGCGGCCATCGATTGCTCCGGAGCGATTGTTGCGGGCGCTTTTGCTGCAGGCGTTGTACTCGATCCGCAGCGAGACGCAGCTCATGGAGCAACTGGATTACAACCTGCTGTACCGCTGGTTTGTAGGGTTGAACCCGGACGATAAGGTGTGGGATGTGACCGTGTTCACCAAGAATCGCGAGCGGCTGATGGCGGGGGAGGTGTCGCAACGCTTGCTGGAGGCGGTGCTGCGGCAAGCGGCGGAACACAATCTGTTGAGCGAGGAACATTTCACGGTGGACGGCACGCTGATCCAAGCCTGGGCCAGCCGGAAGAGTTTTGTGCCCAAGCAGAAACCGCCGGAGAAAGGAAGCGGGTCGGGAGGGAAGAAGTTGTTACGCGACACGCATGAATCCAAGAGTGATCCGGAGGCGCGCTTATTCAAGAAAAGCGCGGCGGGGCAATCGCAGCCGAGCTATCTGGGACACGTGCTGATCGAGAACCGCAGCGGACTGGTGCGGGCGGCATTGGCCACGCCCTGCAGCACCTGGGCCGAGCGAGAAGCGGCGCTGACGCTGCTGGACCAGATGAGCCGCAGCCCGGGCGGCGGGAACCAGCCATTGCCACCGATCACGCTAGGAGCTGACAAGCTGTATCAGGAAAGAGAATTCATCGCCGGGTTGCGGCGACGAAACGTGGTGCCGCACGTGGCCGAGTACGAACCCAATCGGCACTGGCCGAACTGGCTGAGCGAACAGGAGCGGCAAGATCCGGGCTTTGCGATCAGCCAGCGGAAACGGAAGTTGGTCGAGAAAGTGTTTGGTTGGGCCAAGCTGGACAGCATTCTGCGGCAAGCGAAGGTGCGCGGAGTGAAGAAGGTCGATTGGTTATTCCGTTTGGTGATCACGGCAGGCAATCTTCTGCGACTGGTGAAACTGATTCCAGCGGTGTAGGGCAAGGCCGTGGTGTCTGCGGAGGAGCGCAAGAATCGTAGAACGAAGAGCAAAACAGCGGAAAAATCGCGGCTCTGCGGAAAACAAATTGCAGTTCGGAGACCAAGGGCGTGAGATCAGCGATTTTTTCCGCGGCCTGTAAAGCCGTAGCTATTCGGCAAACTTTTCGGCACGGTTGAAACCGTGCCCTACAAAGATTTGGCTGTTGCCACAGAGGCAGCGAGGTATAAGGTATCGGTCAGTTGCACGGCTCTAACGAAAATTCCGAATTGAAAAATTCAATCGCAAAAAGGAGTCGGCGATGAAAGCAATGCTGGGACTTCTCACATTTCTACTCGTGATTTCCGCTGCAGCCCCGGACGTGGCTGCCCCCCAAAATGCGGCTTCGTCCACAAGCCCTCTTCCCGCCACCTATGTCAGCGCGGCGGACATCCAAGCCAATCTGAACGGAGCGCCCAATTCCGCGACGAATCCTCTGCCGAACATTCGCGTCGTGGACGCCGGAGGATACAACGTCGCCGTCGGCGTAATCCACCGGCCGCAGACGCCGCCCGGCGTCGTCGCCGTGCACTACAAGGTGACGGAAATTTATCACGTGACGGATGGCGCGGCCACGCTGGTGACCGGGGGAACAATGGTCGATGGGAAGCCGAGACCTGCCGACGCCATCTCCGTCAGACTGGAAGACGGCCCTGGCGCAAGCGGCACCTCCATCCAGGGCGGTGTGAGCCGACGGATAAAAGCGGGCGACGTGGTCGTGATTCCCGCGGGTGTGCCTCATTGGTTTAGCGCGATCGAAGGATCGATTACGTACGTCGTTGTGCGGGTCGACCCCGACCGGATACTGGCCCCCAAGTAAATCAGGATTCAGGCGTGATAGAAGAGGATTCCGGTCCTAAACCTTTACGCGGGCACTGCGTTTCAAGGAATTGAACGATGGCTCTTGCAGCTATGCGCGGCTCCCGCTGTAACAAAAGGTGGGGTGCGCGAACGGAAAATGAAATAGTTGCGGGATGAAGGTTTTTGATCTGGTCTAAAGACTCTTTTCCCACCAATCTGTCTTCCGTGCCCCGCAAGTAAAGCATAGGGACGTTCACCTGACCAATTTCGAGTCTTGCGTCACAGCCTATAACGGCCCGTGCCCGCTCCGCGAGGACTTCGGCGCTCACGGAACGCATGGCGTGCCGGACTGCAAGTTTCAAGCTCTCGGATGCACGCGGCCCGACAAGAAAATATTCGAGTAAGAAATCGGGTAGACGGAATCGAAACAGCAAGGGACGTGCCAGCAGTTTGGGGAGGAGTCCCCAGCTACGTACGGGATTAGAGATAAATCCAGCGCTGAGGACGATTCCAGCCAGGTTCGGTGGGTGAGTAGCGGCGAACTTCACGGCCAGCGGAGTTCCGTAGGATTCAGCGATGAGAACGTAGAGACCGTCTTTCGGAACTAAGTCGCTCAACCAAGAAACAAGTTCAGGATAGGGCAGAAATCGCTGCGTGGGATATGCCGCGGTAATGACGTTCAGTGTCTGCGGGAGTTCCGGCAGAAGATTCGCGAAGAGATCTCCGCTTCCTTCTAATCCAGGAAGGAGCACCAATGTGATCGTACTCAAGTCTTCGCCGTCTACCACTTCTCGGTAATATACACCTCCTCGTTCGGAATGAAGCGAGAGGAAGCTTCTCGTCTCGTCATTATTGAGCCCGGTGTGGATGCGGCGCCGCAGTTCGCAAAACCGCAGCGCCCAATCCTCCGCCCTGCTTACTCATTTTGAAGCTATGCGTTGGCCATGGCAGGCTTCGGGACGCTATTGATCGTCTTCAGAATGCGCGAAACGATCTGGTAGGGATCCCCTTCCGAGTTCGGGCGGCGATCTTCCAGATAGCCCTTGTAACCGTCCTTGATGAAGTTAATGGGCATCCGGATGGAGGCGCCCCGATCGGAGAGACCATAGCTGAACTTATCAATGGCCTGCGTTTCGTGCAGACCGGTCAAGCGCAGGTGGTTGTCCGGACCATACACGGCGATATGGTCGGGGATGTGTTTCTCGAACGACTTCATCAGGGCTTCAAAATATTCCTTGCCACCCACTTCGCGCATAAACTTCGTCGAGAAGTTGCAGTGCATGCCGGATCCATTCCAATCGCCCTTGATAGGCTTGCAATGCAGAACCATGTCCACTTCGTATTTCTCGCAGAGACGCAGCATCAAATAGCGGGCGGTCCAGGTGTCATCCGCGGCTTTGGCGGAGCCTTTGGCGAAGATCTGGAATTCCCACTGGCCTTTGGCGACTTCCGCGTTGATGCCTTCATGATTGATGCCAGCCGCATGACAGAGTTCCAGGTGTTCGTCGACGATTTTGCGGGCCAGGCTGCCCATGTACTTGTAGCCGACACCGCAGTAATAGGGGCCCTGCGGGGTGGTGGGGTAGCCGTTTTCCGGGAAGCCGAGAGGACGCCCGCCTTGAAAGAGGAAGTATTCCTGCTCAAGACCTATCCACAGATCCGGATCGTTCTCGATCGTAGCGCGCATGTTCGTGGTATGCGGGGTTCCATCCGCGTGAAAAACCTCGTTCATTACAATGTAGGCATCCTTGCGGCTTGCATCGGGATAAAGAGCCACTGGTTTGAGAACGCAGTCGGAGCTATGCCCCTCCGCCTGCATGGTGGAACTGCCGTCAAAACCCCATTTGGGCAGCTCAGCAAGGGTGGGTGGCTTCTCAAATGACTTGATTAGAGTTTTCCCGCGCAGATCAGGAATGGGCTTTTTGCCGTCAAGCCAGATGTATTCGAGTTTGTATTTCGTCATGGTTTCTGGTGGATCTCCTTAATTAAGACCTAGAAAGATTAAGTTCCTCGGACAGCGCTCAGCAAACCGGTTACTGGTCAGCGTACAGGCAGAGTAGCGTGTGGGCCTCAGACCGTCAAATCGAAGAAATCTCTCGTTTGGTTCTATTTTTGTGATGTGTTGAGGAACAAAGTGGCGCAGGTTTCAGCCTGTGGGGGTTAGTCCTTCGATGGACCAAAACCCATAGGCTGAAGCATGCGCCACGTGGCCTGTGGATAGCTCAGTTTATAACTGTCTCCATTTAGTGTAAGCTTTTCCGCTCCATCACCGAGGTCATGATGAACCGCGTAACCGCCATCCTGCCCGCCGCAGGGCTAGGAACCCGAATGGGCGCCGACACGCCAAAGCAGTTTCTCTCGCTCGACGGCGTGCCCGTGCTGCTCTTCACGCTGCGGCGCCTCGCGGCCTGCCCTGCGATCACGGATTTTGTCATCGCGACGCGAGGTGAGGAAATCGATTCCGTGGCGGCCAGCGTCGAGGCGGAAAATCTTGGCCGGCCCGTTCACGTGGTTCGCGGAGGCGATTCGCGCCAGGATTCCGTCGCCAACGCGCTCGCGGAAGTTCCCTCCGAGGCTGACTTGATTCTGGTGCACGACGCGGTCCGGCCGCTCGTGACCCTCAGCCAGATCGAACGCGTAATCGCGGAGGCAGACGCCTGCGACGCGGCGATCCTTGGAATTCCGGCGATGGACACGGTGAAGGAAGTAAAGCGCGCGAGCCTGCCGAACGACGTTGCGCTCATCACGGCCACGATTCCGCGCGAACGCGTGGTCCTGGCGCAGACTCCGCAAGTGTTCCGCTCCTCCTTGCTTCTCGAAGCCTTTGCGCGCGCGCGCCAGGACGGAGTGACGGCTTCGGATGAAGCAGGTCTCGTCGAGCGCATGGGACGCGACGTCCACGTCGTCGTCGGATCCGAGCGCAACTTGAAGATCACTCGCCCGGGCGACATGGAGCTTGCCGAATTCTATCTCCGCCAGGAGCGCGCGGGCCAATGACCCGCGCGGGGATCGGATACGACCTGCATCGCCTTGCCGAAGGACGAAAACTGATTCTCGGCGGCATCGAACTCCCATTTCATAAAGGGCCGGTCGGCCATTCCGATGGCGACGCGCTGGCGCACGCCATGTGCGACGCTCTCCTGGGAGCGGCGGGACTGGGCGACATCGGCACGCATTTTCCGGACACGGATCCGAAGTGGAAGGATGCGTCAAGTCTGCGATTTCTGGAGTACATTCGCGATCTGCTCGCCAAACACCAGTTCCGCATCGTGCACATCGACGCGATCGTGATCACGGAAAAGCCGAAACTTGGTCCGCACTTTCCAGCCATGCGGGACGCGCTGGCGAAGTCGTTGGGCGTCGCTCCATCCATGATCAATTTGAAAGCGAAGACCAATGAATCTGTCGACGCGATCGGCCGCGGCGAAGCGATTGCCGCGCAGGCCATCGCCACGCTCGATCGCTGAGCCCGCGGCACACTGATATGGACCGCCTTACTGGAATCC
This sequence comes from uncultured Acidobacteriota bacterium, assembly GCA_963832265.1. Taxonomy (GTDB): domain Bacteria; phylum Acidobacteriota; class Terriglobia; order Acidiferrales; family UBA7541; genus Palsa-360. The sequence goes on along the minus strand of CAWHTN010000007.1, from coordinate 92,909 downwards.
ACGCGGTTCGCGAAGCGCTGGAAGCAAACCGCCCGCTCGATTCCCTGCTGGTTGCCAAAGGCACCCACGGCAACCGGATCGAAGAACTGGTGCGGCTCGCGCGAAAGCAGGACGTGCCCGTGCGCTTTGAAGAGCGCATTCAGGTTGACCGCGCCGCGGGAACTCGCGAACATCAGGGCGTCGTCGCGTTCGTTTCATCCTCGCCGGCCGCGAGTTTTTACGACCTGTTGAAACCGCGCCCGGCAGGGGCCGCTCCCGGATTGCTGGTCTTACTGGACGGTGTCGAAGACCCGCAAAACCTCGGCGCCATCGTTCGCACTTCGCTTGCGGCCGGAGCGCAGGGCGTCGTCATTCCCGAGCGGCGCGCCGCCGGGCTTACGGAAACCGTGGCGCGCGCATCCGCCGGGGCGCTCGCGCACTTGCCGGTGGCGCGTGTCACAAATCTTTCTCGCGCGATGGAGGAAATGAAAGAAGCGGGCTATTGGCTCGTCGGACTCGATGAGCGCGCCGAACAGCTTCACACCGAAGTGGATTTCAAAGTTCCGGTGGGAATCGTTCTGGGCGGCGAAGGCAAGGGATTGCACGCCCTGGTGCGCGAGCGCTGCGATTTCCTGGTTTCAATCCCGACCACCGGCCCAGTGCGCGCGCTCAACGTATCCGTCACCGCGGGAGTAGTCCTCTTCGAAGTGGTCCGCCAGCGCGGAAAGCAGCCACAGATGAACACCGATAAACACTGATAAAAGCAAAACAAAGGAAATGAAGAGAAGGCAATCGGCCGAATACAATGTCGTGCCGCAATCGCTCTAGTCCTGCAAACAGAAATCTTTTTCTTTATCAGTGTTTATCTGTGTTCATCTGTGGATCCAAAGCCTTTTCTACTTGTCGTACTGGATCATCGTGAAGACGTCGATTCCCGGCAGCTTTGCGCGGCCGTTCAGGAACGTGAGTTCGACAGCGAAGGATGCGCCGACCACTTTTCCGCCCAGCTTACGCACGAGTTCCACGGTCGCCGCGGCTGTGCCTCCTGTAGCGAGCAGGTCATCGCTGATTAGCACGCTCTGGCCGGGCTTGATCGCGTCTTCGTGGATTTCGAGCGTATCAGCGCCATATTCCAGCTGATACGTAACAGAGACGGCTTTCGCCGGCAGCTTCTTGGGTTTCCGGACGGGAACGAACCCCGCTTCGAGCCGGTACGCCAGCGCCGGCGCCAAAATAAATCCGCGCGCCTCGATGCCCACGACGGCGTCCACCTTTTGGCCCGCGTAGTGACCGCATAGTTCATCGACAAGGCCGTGGAACGCGCCTGGATTCTTCAGCAATGTCGTAAGATCGTAGAAAAGGATTCCCGGCTTCGGGTAATCGGGAACCTCTCGAATGAATTCCTTCAAATGGTTCATTCCGCTTGCTCCGCCTTTCCAAATGAATTGCAATTTTCAAATAGATCGTGCTCGCTGCAAACCGTACTTCAACTTGCTTTCATTCATCGCTTTCGATGGAGAACGCGTTCGCATATTCCCGCAGAATATCCGCGTCGAGTTCGTCCACCCGGTCCACGCCAGCCATGCGCGGGCCGCGCCGCAATGCGTTTCTCAGCGCTTCCATCTGCTCCGCGCTGCCGATGGCATAAACTTCCACGCGCCCGTCGAATAGATTTTTCACATATCCGCCCACACCCAGACTTGCTGCTGTTCGCTCGGCGAAAAAGCGGAACCCGACTCCCTGCACCCTGCCCGACACGTAAAATCGCTTGGCCTGCGTTTCCACGGCAACACTTCACGCCCACACATGTTTTTGCAGCCGCGCGATTGTAGCAAAGGTACAGCGCCCGCGGGATGGAAACTGCGCGAAGTGTGCGCTCCAGTAGGACAGGCTTCAGCCTGTCGGGTTTAGTTGCACCAAGGGCGATTGTGCTCCTACCAACCCCGACAGGCTGAAGCCTGTCCTACTGGAGCGCCCCGCGATACACTGATGACAGCTCCGGGAAGAAGCACGCTGGATTTTTCACGAATTCGTGCTGCACAATTCCGGCGGATTGCATCCAACTATTGGAAGCGGATTCCATGATCCAAAGATCAAACCTCCTGGCCGCGTGTTGCGCGCTCGCAATGGTTCTTGCCGCCGCGCCTGCTTCTCTGCACGCGCAGGGCGCCGGGCCGATGGAGCCGCCCGAATCCACGAAGTTCCCGGCGCCCCCGCCTCCCAGCAAGCCCGACCCTCCGACTCTGCCGCCGGACGAAATCATCCGCCGATTCGCGGCCAAAGAAGACGAAATGGTTCGCGCAATCAAGGGCTACACGTTTCAGAAAGACTTGCGCATCCAGGAGATCGGCCCCGACAGCAAGTCCACCGGCCAGCTCGAAATCGTCACGAAGTTGGGTATTACCCCGGACGGCAGGATCTATGAGAAGCCGGTGAGCCGGCAGCCATCGACGCTCCACACTCTCGATCTTCAGAGGGGCGATTCCGATCTTCTCGCCCCGACTCCGATGTTCCCGCTCACGACTGCCATGCTTCCGAAATACGAAATTACGTATGGCGGGAAACAGCCGCTCGACGAGTTGAGCACCTACTTTTTCTCAGTGAAACCGCGCGCCTTGGAACGCGCCCACGCGTATTTTTCCGGCGTGGTGTGGGTGGATGTGCAGGACCTGGTCATCGTAAAGACCATGGGCAAATGGGTCACCGAGACCGGCGATGTCACCGCTTCCGATCTTCCATTCACGGTTTTCGAGACGTATCGCCAGCAGGTCGGCAAGAATTTTTGGTTCCCCTCATACTCGCGATCGGATGAAACCCTCCCTTCCGGCGTGCCAATCCGCGTGATCGTCAAGTGGAGCGACTTCACTCCACAACCAAGCGCTCCGGCGACGGCGGATTCACCGGCGACAGCAAAGCCTGCCGACAACAAAGGGACTCCTTAGTTCCAACGGCAGGGAACTATCTCCAATCAATTTTCAGACTTGTGCCGGAGCGTGGGCCGTTCCGGTTCCTCCGGCGTTTTTTCCTGAGGCGTTTCGCTGGGCGGTGGAGCGGGAGCTTTCGGCGGCTGGATGATCCACTGGAACCCTCCGTCATAGTCGACCTTCGCCATCGTAAGTTTTGTCTCCGGCGGAGTGATTGCCGGAAGGGCCGCCTTCAGGAAATTGACAACGCTTGCGGTGTCGGCTTTCTGGCTCTGCCCTCCCACGGCGAGCGTTACGGACTTCTCCTGAATCTCATTCGCCGCGCGAATTTTCGTCAGGCGCGAATCATTCTGTTGGAGCAGGTCGAGAAGTTCGGGCTCGCCGGTTGCGCGATTCTCCGGCGGATAGCGAACCTCCATGAACGTTTTAGGCTTGCCCTTCTCCGGCGGATAAAGCTGGTTGTAGCTCGGGCGCAGGACGCGCGTCCGCCAAATATCGTTCCCCAGAGCATCCTGCTCGATGTGGTAGTCGATGGCCCACGCCTCGGGACCGTAATCCCGCACGTATCCAACGAGGACGATGCGAATCAACGGTTCATCCCCGCCCAGATTAATTTTGTGGTGCAGCATACCCGCCAGAACGCGAACGCGCTCGAGCACGGCAATGCCGATGGACTCGATGTCGCTCGCGCGAAAAGCATCGTCTTTCTTTCCGCCGTTATTCAGGGCCGCCGCGATGAGGCTGTGGAATTCGTTATCGAGCCGTATGGGCTTGTCCTTGGAGTCCGGCTGCACCCACTCGACCGCCCCGAGCATCACTCCAATGCGCTCCGCGGAAAGTATCGCGATCTCCGGAGGGTGCGAACCCGCCTCGCCGTGAACGTCCATCGCCGCCAAAATAATTGCATCCTTCGCCGCGCAAATCACGATCCGCCCCTCGGCCAGATTCACCGCAACTTCCTGGTCCTTCGACTCCTGCGCGAACGCGGACGCGGAGAGCAATCCACAGATGCACACAGATGAACACAGATAAAGACAAAACAAATGAAGGGAAAGAAAATCTACGTTTGCGATCTCGTGATCGCCATTAGTCCAATTCCGCCAAAAGAAATCTCTATCTTTTTTCTTTATCTGTCTTTATCAGTGTTTATCTGTGTTCATCTGTGGTTCCAAGGATTTTTCTTTCCGCGCGATGGCCTGCAGCGCCGTGAAGGCCACGACGTTCGCGACATCCTCGGCCGAGCAGCCGCGCGAAAGATCGTTCGCCGGCCGGTCCAGGCCTTGCAGAATCGGGCCTAGCGCTTGCGCGCCTCCCAGCCTCTCGACAAGTTTATACGCGATGTTGCCGGAATCGAGGTCCGGGAAGATCAGCACATTCGCATGTCCGGCAACGGTCGAGCCCGGGGCCTTTGAATTCGCCACGCGCGGCACGAGCGCCGCGTCGGCCTGGAGCTCGCCGTCCGCGGCAACTTCCGGCGCGCGCGCCTTCAGGATGCGCAGCGCCTCCCTGACTTTTTCCACGCGTGCGTGGCTCGCCGAAGCCTTGGTGGAATAGGACAGAAATGCGACGCGCGGCTCCGCGTCGAGGATCGCGCGCGCATTTTCCGCCGTGGCGCGCGCGATTTCGGCAAGTTCTTCGGCGTTCGGGTCCGGCACAACCGCGCAATCGGCGAAGAGTAGCGCGCCTGCGAGGTCCCAGGTCCAAACCCGGCCGCTCCGGAATAATCATGACGAAGAAACTGGAAACCAGCTTCGCCTCCGGCGCGAGGCCGATCGCGTGCAGAGCCGCGCGCACGGTTTCGCCCGTGGTGTTGGCCGCGCCTCCCACGGTTCCGTCAGCATCTCCGGCAGGCCACGCTCAGCGCCGCGAAATACAGCGGGCGCCGCGCGATGTCTCTCGCTTCGTCGAGCGTTATGCCGCGCGCGCGCCGCCGATCGTAATAAATCTGGGCGTATGCCTCTGCGCGTGGGTCCGTTGCCGGATCCTCGATCGCAACGTCCCCCAGCGCCACATGCAAATCCGCAGCGATAGAACCGATGATTTGTTTCCGGCCGAGCAGAGTGACTTTTGCGAAGCCTTCCCGCGCGATTGCCGCCGCAGCGGAAACGATGCGCGGGTCTTCGCCCTCCGGCAGCACGATGCGCTGAAGGCGCGCGCGCGCGCGAGCCTTGATTTTCTCAACCAGTGTCATCACTACGCCCAAGTTATCACAGCTTTGCGCCAGATCGGCGCCAAGTCATTCCCAATCGTTTTTCAGGAGCAATTCCTCAATCCGGTAAGCGTGGAACATGTCATGCATCGCCAAATGGCGAAACATGATGAAAACGGAATAGTGCGTGTATTCGCCATGCTCGGCTGTGCGTTCCCAATCCGCCGGTGAAAGGGTTTTCAATCGTTCCACCAGCTTCCGCCGGTCGCGGGAAAATCGCGCCATGGCCTCGTCCAAGTTCAATTTCAACAGAGCGTCTTCCTCGTCGTCGAGGTGCGGAAGATACGGTTTAATGCGCGGGACTGACTCCGCCAGTATCAAGTCCAGCCGGGACGACATCAGCGGGTGAACCGAGGCCAGGTGGCAGGCGTGTTCATGCGCCGACCATTTTCCCGGCTTCGGGCGGCGCTTCAGGATTGTCTCCGGGACCTCGCGGACGAGAGGAAGAATAATTTCTGGCGCCCGGTCCAAGGCGGCGACGATGACGTTAATTTTATCCATGCGCCCTCACTGGCAAGACATCGCATTCGATTTGATCATCACCCGGTTTCCGGTAGAATAACAGAGCAAACCATAACAATTGCAGAAGGACGACAGGACTACTCGGCCTGTTGTGAGGCAGTGAAAGAGCCGAGGAAGGCGGAGACCATTCGACACAAAGGCAAGAAGCTGAAAGACATTCTGGACGCGCACGAGAAATTCCATAAGGGGCATCCGGGCGGGGAACGCGCCGATCTTTCCGGCGCCGATCTTTCCGGCGCGGATTTGAAGAAGCGCGATTTGACCGGCGCCAACCTCGCGGGAAGCAACCTGCGGAAAGCCGATCTGCGCGGAGCGAAACTCAGCCACGCCGATTTGAGCCGCGCGGACATGCGCCAGGCGGACCTGCGAAATTGCGATTTTACGGAAACCAGGCTCGAAGGGGCGGATTTGAGCGAAGCCGATTTGAGCGGCACGGAACTGTTCCGCGGAGATTTGCGTTCCGCGAAACTGCACAAAACGATTCTCCGGGGAACGGTTCTGCGGCAGGCGAATCTTCGCGGCGCGGATTTTTCCGGCTCGGACCTGGCGCTCGCCAGCTTCCGGGAAATCGATCTGACCGACGTCAAGCTGGACGGCGCGGACCTGAAGGACGCCGTGGTCAGAGACAATCGAAAAAGCTGAAGTGAGGCTCTTAAGTAGCACAGGCTTCAGCCTGTGGGGTTTAGTCCTTGCAAGGTCAAACCCCCACAGGCTGAAGCCTGTGCTACTTACTTCCCAGTGGCGGAAGCGGAAGATTCAGCCGCTCCAGCGTGCGTAACCCCGCGGCGCCGCACGTCAATCCCGAGCCGCTTGATCTTCTGATTTAACGTGGAAAGCGGAATCTGAAAATTTTCCGCTGCCTCGGTTTGATTCCATTCCGTGCGTTCCAGCATGTCGCAAATCACGCGCCGCTCGATCTCATCCATGATTTGAAACAAGGACGCTTTCGAGCTGTCCGCGCCGGTGCGCGAGCCGTGTTCACCCGGCAGTGGCGGCATGAATTCGGAAAGTTGCAGCCGGACGCCGCCCAGGAGTTCCCTCGTCCGCACGCTTTCCGGCAAGAGATCGACGTCCAGCAATTCCTGCGAAGACAGAACCACCGCTCTTTCGACAACGTTTTCCAGTTCGCGCACATTCCCCGGCCAATCGTAATCCACCAGCAGCCGCAGCGCCGCCGGAGTAAAGCGCCCCAAGGGGCGGTTGTTCTCCTTGGAAAATATGCGGAGGAAATGATCGAGCAGGAGATGAACATCTTCCTTGCGCTCGCGAAGAGGCGGCAGGGGAACCGCAATCACGTTCAAACGATGATAAAGGTCTTCGCGAAATCGGCCCTCGCGAACGAGATTGAGCAATTGCACGTTGCAGGCGGCGATGATGCGGACGTCAACCTTGATCGTTTCCGTCCCGCCGAGGCGCATGAATTCGCGCTCCTGAATCACGCGCAGAAGTTTCGCCTGCGTTTCCGGCCCGATCGTGGAAATCTCATCGAAAAAAATCGTCCCCTGATCGGCGACCTCGAAGAGCCCCTTCTTCGATGCCACGGCGCTCGTAAACGCGCCCTTCACGTGGCCGAACAGTTGCGATTCGAGCAAGTCCACGGGAATGGAGCCGGTGTTGATCGGAACAAAAGGCTTGTCCGCGCGCGCCGATGCCGAATGAATCGCCTTGGCGATCAGTTCCTTGCCCGTTCCACTCTCGCCGTGAATCAGCACCGTCGAGCGGGAAGGCGCGACCTGGCCGATCAAATCGAGCAAAGCAAGCATTTTTTCGCTTTTCCCGATGATGTTTGGAAAGTTGTACCGCTGCTTCAGTGCGCGCTTGAGCTGGACGTTCTCTTCGCGCAGGCGGCGGCCCTCGACGGCCTGCGCCACCTGGACGAGCAATTCGTCGTTGGACCACGGCTTGGTGATGTAATCCTGCGCTCCGCTTTTGAACGCGGCCCGCGCCATATCGATGGACCCGTAGGCGGTGATCAAGACGACGGAAAGATTCGGATCGCGGCGGCGAATTTCGCGCAGCAAGTCGAGTCCGTTGCGGTCGGGAAGGCTGACGTCGAGCAGGACGAGATCGAACGGTTTTTCCTCGAGCATCGTGAGGCCGGCTTCGCCCGATTCGGCGCTCGATGTCGAGTAGCCTTCCGTATTGAGCAGAAGTTCCAGGCCCTCTCGAATTTCCGATTCGTCGTCGACAACCAGGATGGCGCCTTTAGACATGAACCGCTTTCCGCGCCACCGGGAATTCCAGCCGGAACGATGTGCCCTTGCCTGGCGTGGAGCGCACGTCCACTTTCCCGGCGTGCTCCTTGACGATGCCGTAGCTCACGGAGAGTCCCAGCCCAGTGCCGCGTCCTGAGGATTTCGTGGTGAAAAAGGGATCGAAGATGCGGTTCAGATTTTCGCGAGGGATGCCGCCGCCGGTGTCGATGATTTCCACTTCCACCGATCCGTTGTGCGCCGCCGTGCGGATTTCGACGATGCCGCCGGAGGGCATGGCATCGCGAGCATTCAGGAAGAGGTTCAGGAAAACCTGTTGCAGCTTGTTGGTCGAACCCAGCACCGCGGGCAATTCCTGCTGGAGGTTCCTCGTCACATGCACCTGCGCCGTCCGGAACGGGTGCGCGACGAGCGTCAGCACTTCTTCCACCACGGAATTCAAATTCACTTCCGTAAATTCCGAAGCGCCCGTCCGCGAAAAATTCAGCAGGTTGTTCACGATCTCGCTCGCGCGGAACGTCTGCTTCACGACTTTCTCGATCAACTGGTGCCGCGGGTCGCCGCTCGGAAGCTGCTTGGCCAGCATTTGAATGTAATTCGAGATCACGGCGAGCGGCGTATTGACCTCGTGGGCAACGCCCGCGGCAAGCAGGCCGAGAGAGGTGAGCTTCTCGTTCTGGAACACCTGCTCTTCGAGGCGCATCCGCTGCGTGACGTCATCGAAAAGAATGAGTCGGCCGATGCGGTCTCCCGATTTCCCAACCAGTGGAGCAATGGAAACGTTGACCACCAGGTTCCGCCCTTCACGGTTCTGCATATGGAATTTGTAGAGGCTGGAGACGCGCTCATCGCCGGAGCGCGCTGTAATTTCCGACATCAGATCGGAAGGGAGCACGTCCTCGAGCTTGCGGCCGACGGCTTCCTCGCGCGGCACGCCGATCAGCCCCTCGAGTTGCGTGTTCCAGGATTCCACCGCTCCGCCGAAATCCACCGCCAGCACGCCGACATTCAGCGATTCGACGATATTTTCCGAGAAATCCTTGAGCCGCTCGATTTGCGCCGCTTTTTGTTCGAGCGAGTTGTAGAGCTGAGCGTTGTCAAGCGCGATGGCCAGATACCCGGCGATGGTGTGCAGCAGCTCGACGTCCTCGCTCGACAAGAAATCGCCATCGACGGTTTTCCCCAGGCCCAGGACGGCGATCGCGTGGTCGCGAATCTGGCAGGGAATGAAGTAATTCAAATCCAGCTGCTCGAGCGTCTGCCGCACGGAGGGAGAAGATTCCCGCGCCGCGCGTGCCGATTCGTAAAAGAGAATGCCCTGCGCAAACGGTTTGTTCTCGCCGTCCAGAAAACTGAGATCGAGCGCGCCCGCGTAACGCACGCCGACCGACCGCGCGATGCGATACGAGCCGGGATGGCTCTCGTCCTCGATGAAAATCGCCAGCCGGTCCACCAGCAACGCCTGCGAGATTCGATCCATCACCGAAGCGAGCATCGGGTCGAGGCGAACTTCCGACGTGAGTGTGCGGCCAAACTCAATCAGGGTGCGGCGATAGTCCAGGCGGTCCCGGTAAAAAAAGCGGTCCAGCCGCGCTTGAATCCAGTCGCGAAACGGCTGGAACAAAAATGCCGCCACCACAATCGCGATCACTCCGCCCATCATTCCGGAAGGCCACGCGGTGTGGAACAGCGCTCCGATCACCGCCACAATCGCGATGTAAACGGCCACCACGCCGCCGCTCGCGGCCGTGTAGGCGAGACCTCGCTTGAAGATGATGTCCACGTCCATCAGACGGTAGCGAATGATGGCGTACCCGAAGCTCAGCGGGATGAGCACCAGCGAAATCGTGGAGAAATTCATCCACGGCCGCGGCACAACTCCCAGGAAAAAGGGCACGATGTAAAACAGCAGAAATGGAATGATGCCCGCCAGCGCACCCCCGGTTACCCACTTCAACTGCTGCCGCAGGATTCCGGACGTTGCGCGGCGATAGCTAAAAACAAAAACGAGCGCGGCGAGCAGGAAGTAAATTCCCAGACACGCCAGGTCGAGCCGGTCGAGTGTGTTTCGCGCTTCGATCGACGGCATGAAACCCAATTCGCGCAGTCCGACCAGAACTCGCACCAGCAACAAAATTCCAGGCACGCCGTAAATGGCGCCCAGAATCGCGCCGTGCCCCTTGGAAACCGGGCGGCGCTCCGGAAATACCAGTGCGAAATGCAACAGCAACGCCGGCTGCAAAAGCCTGGCCACGATCGCAGACCAATAGATTTCCCAATCGAAAGGGGTCAGCTTCCCGGTGTATTGGAAGGAATACAAAACGAAGGACACCAGGCAAAAAATGTAGAAATGCACGGCGCGCGTCGCGTTCCACCGGCGGGCGAAAATGAAGAGGCCGATGAAGAGGTACAGCACGCCCACCACGCTCAAATAATTTTCGATCGACGCGGGCCGCGCTGCCGGCTGGATTACGAGTTGCGCTTCAAACTGTTTGCCGCCGCGCTCGATGCGGTAATGGGCAAGCGACCACAGTCCGATTCGCCACAGGCGCTTCGTGACATCGATCGGGCTATGGATCGGCGCATCGTTAATTGCAAGAACCCGGTCGTCGGTCCGCAGCCCGGCGTTTGCGGCGGGAGAATTTGGAGTGATATGCCAGGCAACGACTCCGGACTGGTTTTCGATCCACGACACTCCATCATCGGGCGCCGTGAACATGGACCGTTGCTGAAAATTGATGATGCCAAAGACAATGGCTGCAAGAGTTGCCAGAGCGAGAACGGCTGCGCCCAACCGGACCCGAAGATTGTCGTTGATTGGAGCGCTCACCGATTTTCCCTACAAAGTCCTGTCGAAAGACATGGCGTGCAACCCTGCTTCCAAATTATATAAGTTATCTCAAATCAATAACCATATGAATTTCAATCGAATAGATACAGATCGAACGAGGGAAGGGGGACAGAACTTCCCGCCCTCCATTTTATGGAAGGCGCTTTCCTGTTTCTAATAGGTCCTGCTCAACTAAAACTGGAAGCTCACCCCACCCCGGAACGATCGCAAAACAGGAACGAGCATCATGCGTGAATCCTGCCCGTTCACCGTGACATATCCTTGCGCCAAAAGATTGCTGAAATCGGCCAATGCTTCCCAGCGCCCGCTGAATCCCGGCAAAGGCTGGCGAATCGAAAGGTGCAGGTTTGGATCCATCTGGTAGGCCGCCTCGCCAAATTGGTCCATGCGCGACAGCGCGGTGCCGGATACCCATTTGTAACTTGCTGAAAACTCGGTACGAGATCGCGGAATCTTGCCTGAAATGCGGCCCGCTACGCTGTGATGATTGCTGGTCATGAAGGTATCGCGCAGGTCGGATACCGCCGGAGTCGACTCGCCTCCGGGTGTAAGAGCGCCCGCCCACGCATAGATCGCAGCCACTTCCAGGTCATCCGAGAGCTTCTGGCGGTAAGCCGCTCGTGTGCCCCAGGAGCTGGAATTGCCGCCATCGTAAAGGAACGCGGGAGAGAATGTGTCTTGCACGAATTCAGGACTTGCTGCGGGGCCGGTCCCGAAAACAGCCTGATCGTGTGCCGAGTCATGGAATGCGGCAACCTCAAAGTTGGATTGGCTGCCGATTTTTCGCTTGATCGAAAGTTCCTGATGCCAGCCGCCCTCCAACACCGGGCTGCCATTGTGGAACAGAACCGGGGGAAGGCTATCAAGTTCATCGATCGCCGATTCAAGCGCTCCTGTTCGTCCCCACTGTTCGGAGGGAGGATTCGCCGCAACGATCGCCGTGGCCATCCAGCCTGGACCAAGGCTAGCGCTCAATTCCGCATGGGGACGAAGGGAAGAAACCGAAGAAACGATTCCGGCGCGAAGATATTCGGCGCCCGCCCGCAATAGCAACCGATCGCCCAGCTCGAGCTGCTCCGTGTGATCGATCCGCATGGCCTGAAACGACATTCCCTCGGCGCCAAATTTGGATTGCCGCCACACAAATATGGTTTCAGGGCCGTTTCCCGCATTGCCGGAAGGAAGCCAAACGCTGGCAAATGAGCCTGACGCTCCTCGGTCGTAGCTCATCTGGCCGGCAACCAACATGCGTCCCAGGCTGCCAAGCTGTTGATCGTAAGAAACAGCGGTCGCGGGAGCATTCGGAAGATTCGAAGCGGATCCGGGCCGCAATGCGCCGCTCGTTACCTGCACCAGGGCGCGAGGCCGCTGTGCGTCAGGAAGGTCCGAACCCAGAGGATTGGAAGCGATCTGGCTGCCAGTGTCTTCCCACTGCAAGATCGTGCGGGTCGCCGTCGAAGAACGCAGCACCCACTTCCAGTCGTCCTGCTCGGCGGGAGCATCGGACTTGCGCCGCAGCGTATCCAGCGAAGAGAACACGGTATCCACTTGCACGCGCAAGAGGGTCGTCAGGTTCGACATTACGGCGACGTGTCGCTCCATCGACGGCAAGAATCCCGCCACGGAAACGCGCACGGCATAGCTACCCGGTTTGAGGTGATCCGTGAAGAACGCGCCATACTGATTGGAGAGGATTTGCGCGACAATGCGTCCACCGGCATCTTCAGAGATCAGCCAGACGCTGGCGCCCATCTGCGGCGTCCCAGAGGGGTCCAGAACGACGCCCGAGATCGTGCCGTAGCCTGGCTTCGCTGCTGCCGAAGCGGCTAAGACCAGTACAGCAACCATGACCCAGCCCAAAGTTCTACAAATCGACTTCATAGGGACTGGTTCCCTTCCTGTGGCTTACTTCGCCGCCACTTTCTGAATCACGGCCGGGGGCGTAACGGTGAAATCCGCCGTACGCGAAACCGTCTGATTGTTCACCAGATCGGTGGCCTGAACTTCCAGTTTGTATTTGCCGGGCGGCAGTGTCTTGGCTGCGATTACTTGTTCGAATGTTACCTGCTCGCCATTCTGCTGGAGCTGGTCGCCCGTCTTGACTTCATGCGCAACGGTTTGGTCCCCCTGCGTCACCTTCATATCGAGGGAGACATTGTTCTTGTGCGTTTTGTCGTCCACCTTCAAATTGTAAAACTGCAGGTACACGTCCAGCGGCTGATCGGCATGGAATTCGGCATCGAGTTTGGGGCGAACCTTGGTCGAGCCCAGCACGAACTGACCCACGCCCACGTCCTTGGAGGAAACCGGCTCCATCTGGTCGGCAAGGATCAGCGAGCTGGCTTCCAGTTTGTCGTCCGGGATGGGAGAAACCGCCAGCCGTGTATTCACCACTCCCACGTTCCCGCTATTCACGTCTTTAATCACCAGGTCCAGCTTGTACAAACCCGGCCGGAGAGGAACGGCCTTCTGGTAAATGGAAAAGCCCTTCAGCGAAGGCTCGAGCAGGGAATCCGGGAAATCGCGTTGGATAACGTCTTCGAACGTTTGAATCACGCGCCCGGTCATCGAGCTGATTCGACCGAACAGATTGAGCGACGCGGATTGCACGCCGTCGTGATCGCGGAAGGTCATTTGTTTGTTCTGAATCTGCACCGTCACGGGGACAAGAATCGTGTCGCCGGTAATCCGCATGAAGTCAAACCGATAGTCGAAGGAAATCTGGTTCCGGAGAATGCGAGAACTGACCACCTCTTCGAGATCCTTGAATTTGACCGGCGGCGGTGCCTGTACTTTCGCGAATTGCGAGAGGCGGGTGAACTCGTCCTGGCTATCAAGGGCATTTGTTCCGGCTGGTCCCAGCGGCGCGGTGGACCCGTCCGATCGGGTGAAGCGCGCGGCCTGCGTGGACAAGCCCATCTGTTCCAACATGCTTGGACCGCCTCCCGGAACATGGGCCATGGCATCCTTTTCACCGGGGTCCAAGGTGATATGAAATTCGCCAGTGCCCGTTGGATCCACAAACTCAATGGTGATATTTTGCCCGATCCCCTCCATGTAATGGTAGGTCCAGTCTTCATACGCGTAGGTGGTGGTTTGTCCGCCGCCTTCCTGCATAGGACGGTTATACAGTTCACCTTGCGTATGGGATTCGAGCTGATCGGGCGGGCCCCACATGATGTACATCCGCCCGCGATCCGTCCTCCACCCGGGAATGCCCGAGGAGAAGCGCTCATTGGCGTAGGCGATCCGGCGGTAGTGCTCTTCCTTGAATTCGTTTTCGACGGTGTCCGGCGTGGGATCGCGCCTCTGCCAGAACGCCTCGATGAACTGCTCGCGCTCTTCATTGGTCTGCAATTGCAGGAACGCCGAGCGCTCTTCATCGGTAATAATGTAAGGGACTTCCTCTTCCAACCATTTCTTGTAAGGGGTGGCGAGCTCTTTTTCGAGCTTCCTCAGGTTTTTCTTGCCCTTGTCGTCGTTCTTTTTCTTTCCGGAGTTCTGCTGTTTGTCGGCGGGAGTTTCGTTCTGATCCTTATCCTGCTCCTGAGCATGGGAACGCGGGCAAAAGGACAGCAGGAATGCTCCGCCCAGCAGTAACATCAACGAAATGCGTCCCAAGCGGTTCATAAGCGTACCTCGCCCCTGATTCGGAAGTTAGATTCTATCCCCGGCCATTGCAAGCGTCAATCAAGGAATCTCCACGACACGACCTGGCGCTGCGGGCGGTCTATACCCTTGCAGGTGCAACGCCTGGTTTGGACCGATGGATACTAAGAACTAGGTGGGCGCCGCCGGGTTGCCCGCCATTTCTCCAAATCCCGTTGTCCTCCTTCCCAATTCGGCACTTCCAAATAGCAAGGCGATAGAGCCACGCGTCCCGAATTTCTACTCGGGTGGGAATCGCATGAAAAGGTCGACTTACCTGTCCCGATAGGAGAATAAAGGCAAATTCCTTTCTTCCGCGCCGAAATGACTGTAAAATTCAATGTCGAGTGAGGCCCGGCCCGGGCGCCTCCTCGAGACAGGTGAATTCCGGCCTCACGCGCAAACACTTCGAAATATGCTCGTTTGCTGGGAACGCAGGCTGACTTGCCCCATGTGGTGTGCACCACCGGGAAACTTTTGAAGATTTCTCTGCGTAAGAATAAAGGGATGGCGGCTGGAGGAAGTTACTCGGTACATAAGACCAAAGCTGCAAACCCATGAAGACATGGCAAAAAATCGGGATTGGTGCGGGTGTCGCCGCTGTTTTGGCCGGAGGTACTTGGCTAGCCATCTGGGAGATCAATAAGGGCGTCGTTACCGTCCAGACCGCTCCTGCGGTACGCCAGGATCTGACTTCGATCGTCACGGCGTCGGGAGAAGTCAAACCGCTCACTTACACGAACGTGCTCGGCGAAGGGATCGGGAAAATCACTGCAATTGCGGTGAAGGAAGGCGATCACGTCAAGAAGGGCGACGTCCTGCTGCGCCTGGAGAGCGTGCAACCCGCTGCCGATGTCAATGCACAGCGTGCCGGAATTGAAGCCGCCGACGCGGGAGTGAAATCCGCCGACGCCAACGATGTGTCGGCGCAGGCGGACATCAAGTCGCGCGCCGCGGACCTCGAACATGCGAAACTCGACTGGGAACGTGGGCAACTCCTGTTTAAGGATGGACTGATCCCCAAGCAGGATTATGACACTCGGAAGGCCACCTACGATGGCGCCGTGGCGGCGCTGGCCTCCGCGCAGGCCCGCGCGGAGCAGTCTCGCGCGCAACTCAGCCAGGCTCGTTCCTCATTGACCCAGAATCAAGCGATGCTGGGCCGCCTGAGCGACATCCTGAACAAGACGACATACACCGCTCCGATCAACGGAGTCGTCACCTATATCGCGGTTCGCGTCGGCGAAAACGTCGTTCCCGGCATCCAGAATGCCACCGGGAGTTACCTCATGACGATCTCCGATATGTCCGTGGTGACCTCGGAAGTCATGGTGGATGAAACCGACATTGTGAGCGTGAAACTTGGAGAGGACGCGGAAGTCACCATCGATGCGATTCCGGGAAAATTCTTCAAGGGAAAAGTGACCGAAGTCGGGACGCAAGCGGTCCTGCGCAGTTCCGGCCTGGCATCAACACAATCCACAACGGGCAACCAGGAAGCCAAGGATTTCAAGGTTGTCGTCACGCTGCAGAATCCGCCGGATGGCCTGCGTCCCGGGCTCTCCTCGACGGCCAAAATCACCACGGCGCAGAAGAAAAATGTAATGACGGTTCCGCTTCAGGCGCTCGCGGAACGAACCAAAAAAGATCTGGACGAGGCGGCCAAGGAAAACGGGCAAAATTCGGTCACGCTGGCTGCCGGCCGCCCAGCTTCCGGCGGCGCCTCTGACGATGGCGCCCCCTCCGCTCTCGATAAGAATCCGGAGATTCAGGGCGTCTTTGTGGTTCGGAACAAACGCGCTCAATTTGTGCCTGTCGCGACCGGAATCACCGGCGTCACCGATATTGAAGTGGTAAACGGTCTGCAGGAAGATGATCAAATCATTACTGGAAGCTACAAGACCCTGCGCACGCTCAAACCTGACGCGCGCGTTAAAGTGGACAACTCCACGCCGAAAGCGGCGGACGAAAACTAAATGAAGATTCGTGCAGGATTGAGGAACTGAGGAATGCCCGAACGAGTCGCCTCACCCGAAGCATTCCGCCAGGACCTCGTCGATCAAGGCGTAGCCATCCTGACGGAAGGCCTTTGGAAAACGTACGAGATGGGCGGCGAAAAGCTGCACGCCCTGCGCGGAATCGATCTCACGATTCGCAAGGGCGAATATGTCGCCATCATGGGGCCGTCGGGATCGGGCAAATCCACGCTCATGAACCTGATCGGATGCCTGGATACGCCGTCCTCGGGAAGATATTGGCTGGCCGGGCGGCTCGTAAGCGAATTGGACGATGATGAGCTTGCCGCCATCCGGAACAAGGAAATCGGATTTGTGTTTCAAACGTTCAATTTGTTGCCTCGCGCCACCGCCTTGCACAACGTCGAGCTCCCCATGATTTATAACGGCACTCCCTCGGAGGAACGCCTCGTCCGTGCGAAACGCGCGCTCGAAGCGGTCGATCTCGGCGAGAGGATGTTCCACAAACCCAATGAACTTTCCGGCGGGCAGCGCCAGCGCGTGGCGGTTGCGCGCGCCCTGGTGAATTCGCCCTCGATTGTGCTGGCCGACGAGCCGACTGGAAATCTGGACACAAAAACCGGCGATGAAATCATGGCCCTGTTCACGCGACTGCACGTCGATGGCAATACCATCATCCTGGTCACGCACGAAAACGACGTAGCGCGGCGAGCCGACCGCATCATCCACGTTCGCGACGGCAAAGTGGAGACCGACGAACGAGTCGTTCACTAGTGGAACAGGCTTCACAGGCTGCGGAAAAAGGCGGATTTTCGGAACGGAATGGTAGCGAGTGCATCTAAGCAGACATGAGAGGCAACGACAAGCAGCAGGAAGAGATGTTCAGCTACGTTTCGAGCGAGAAACGAGTGCCGCGGGATCATCCGCTGCGGCGTGTGCGGGCGATGACCGACGCAGCGTTGCAGCGGATGTCGCCCAAGTTTGACGCGTTGTATGCGTGTATCGGGCGGCCGTCGATTCCGCCGGAGAGGCTGTTGCGAGCGCTGCTGTTGCAGGCGCTGTACAGCGTGCGCAGCGAGCGGCTGCTGATGGAGCAGCTGGAATATAACTTGCTGTTCCGATGGTTTGTAGGATTGAACATGGACGAGCCGGTGTGGGACGAGACGGTGTTCACGAAGAACCGGGACCGGCTGCTGGACGGGAAAATCGCGGAACTATTTTTCGAGCAAGTGTTGGCGCAGGCGGAGGAGCACCAGTTGCTGTCGGACGAACACTTCACGGTGGACGGGACGATGATCGAGGCGTGGGCCAATCGGCGGAGTTTTCAGGAGAAGAAAGATCCGCCGGAGCAAGGCAGCGGTCGTGGAGGAGAGAAACTCTTGCGGGACACGCACCAGAGCCAGAGCGATCCGGAAGCGCGGTTGTATAAGAAGAGCGCGGCGGGAGAAGCCAAGCCGAGTTATCTGGGACACGTGGTGATGGAAAACCGAAATGGGCTGGTGAGGAAGCCATGTGTGACGGAGGCGGGGACGCGGCAAGAGCGGGACGCGGCGTTGCAGATGTTGGCCGAGCTGTTGAGAGAAATCCGGGCGAAGCGGAAAGCGGGAGAGCGGAGTGGACCGATCACGGTGGGCGGAGACAAGGGATATCAGGAGAAGGATTTTATTGAGGGATTGCGGAATCTTTCGGTGACACCGCACATTGCGGAATACGAAAAGAAACGGCGGAGTTGGTTGACGGCCAGCGAGCGAGAGGACTTGGGATTTAGGATCAGTCAGAGCAAGCGAAAACTGGTGGAGAAAATCTTCGGCTGGATGAAAGTGGTGGCAGGACTGAGGAAGACGAAATTTCGAGGGCGTCGGCGAGTGGACTGGATATTTTCGCTGGGGGCCGCGGCCTTCAACTTGATCCGCATGGTGAAGTTGATCCCAGCAGCCTAAAGGAGACGGGAGCGCTCGGCAAGAACGGGAAAAGCGATCTAAATCGAGGCATTCAGCCGACCAAAAATCGCATCCTGACAGTCCCGCAGAACCAAAAATTCAGGTGCAAGGCGCTGCGGCTCGATAATGGTGACTTTTTCCGCATTCTGTTCAGCCTGTGGGGGTTTGTACTTGCAAGGGCCAAAACCCACAGGCTGAAGCCTGCGCCACCAGGCAAAATTCGCAATCTCCATGTGCCTCGAAACCCACTGAAGCGCATCCAATGCTTATGACGGAATCCGGAACTCCCGAACTCAGCGCCGCCTCGCAATCCCCTGCTCGATCCTCCTCCGGCGTGCGCGCCAGAATTCCCATCGCGGTCTCCATCATCCAGGCGTTCCTTTTTCTCGTGCACATCGCCTTGTATGCGACCTGGACGTTCTTCTGGGGCGCGCCGGATGTTTCGCGCGCGGCGGAACTGCGAATCGCGCTGGCCATTTTGTCCGTCAGTTTCGTCGCGGCCTCCCTGCTGGCGCACCAATATTTCAACCCGCTGGTCCGGGCCATTTACACCATCGCCTCCGTATGGCTCGGCCTTTTGAGTTTCTTTTTTCTTGCCGCATGCGCGTGCTGGATTGTCTACGGCGTTCCGCTCCTGTTTGGAGTGCACGTGGAAAAGCACGCGCTCGCAGCCGTGTGCTTTGGCCTCGGTCTTCTCGCGGGCATTGCCGCCATCGTGAATGCGGCGTGGACCCGCGTCGTGCGCGTCACCGTAAAGCTGCCCAACCTTCCAGCCGCGTGGCGGGGACGCACAGCCGCCCTGGTCAGTGACTTGCATCTGGGCCACGTGCGAAACGCCGGTTTTCTCCGCCGCATCGTCCGAAAACTTTCGCAGCTGCACCCGGACGTGCTGTTCATCCCGGGCGATTTGTATGACGGCACCGCCGTGGACCTCGCGCGGCTCGCCAAGCCCTGGGCTGAATTTTCCGCGCCTCTGGGCGCTTACTTCGTCACGGGCAATCACGAACAATTCTCCAGCCCCTCGAAATATCTCGATGCTGTGAGGCAGTCCGGAATCCGCGTGCTCGAGAACGAAAAAATCATTCTCGACGGATTGCAAATCGTGGGCGTCCACTATCACGATTCGACAAATGTGGAGAGATTCCGGTCGATTCTGCGGCAAGTGGACCTGGACCGGAATGTGGCCAGCATCCTGCTCGTTCACAATCCGAACCGCTTGCCGGTCGCGGCAGAGGCGGCCATTTCCTTGCAACTGTCCGGTCATACTCATCGCGGACAGTATTTTCCGTTCACGGCTGTCGTTTCCCGCATTTATGGAAAATACGCGTACGGATTGAATCGCTTCGGTGATCTTGCAGTCTACACTTCGTGTGGCGCCGGGACTTGGGGCCCGCCCATGCGGCTGGGATCAAACCCCGAAATTGTCCTGATCCAATTCGAGTGAAACTGCGCGGCGCCCGCGATGTGCTAACGACATTCAAGTTAAGCAATCAGGTTTTTTCAAACGCATCCTGAGCAAGAGGTCTTGCTGTCTCACTCCGGCACACAAGCCCTCGACGGTCGCACAGAACACGTAAAGTTCCGCAGACGCCGACCGATGATGTTTAACGTAGTACCGGAACTTTGCGGCTCGCATAGGCCCTATGGAAGACCTTCCCGCCGCGGAGGTGGATCATGGCGGTTGAAGGCATTGGAAATCTCGCGCATACCCTTGCGGATCGATTGTCTGGACAAACATTAAATTTGCCGGCGGGAGCAAGCGCGCCGGGTACAGGAAACGCGGGCAGCCCGGTGGTAACGGAAGACACCTTTACGCCATCGGGGCAAAGCAATTTCGCGCAGGCGACGGCGCAGGACGCGGGACTTTTCCAGGTAGGCCCGGCGGCCCTTGCCGCTATTACGCCGAATATCCTGTTTGTGCAGGCGGCTTCCAACGGCGCCCCGAATGAATCTCCCGCACCAAGTCCGTCCGGTACAAGTACGAACGTGGGCAAGCCGCAACCGGTCGGGGCGACGAACTCAAACGCGCCTGCAAACCCGGGACAACTATTCGCGCCCGATCCTGCGGGGCAAGCACCGGCCCCCAAGGCAGTACCCACGACGAATGTGCAGGAAAAAA
The DNA here is from genome assembly GCA_963832265.1 of uncultured Acidobacteriota bacterium. Classification (GTDB taxonomy): domain Bacteria; phylum Acidobacteriota; class Terriglobia; order Acidiferrales; family UBA7541; genus Palsa-360. The sequence continues at coordinate 72,528 of CAWHTN010000007.1, read as the reverse complement.
TTCAGATCCTCAACGCATCGCTCCCAGCCCTCGGACTGAGCAAGGTGGAGATCCAGGAGATCGATAGCATCGCCACGCAGATTCAGAATTTCAATCCCGCCGCGTATACTAACCTCGTCAACCAGTATGAAGCGCTGGCGCACCAGGCGACGCAACAAAGCACCGCGAATGGGGCTCCAAATGCAAGCAATCCCGCGACCCAGAACACAACTCCCGGCACAAAAGTGAACGGCGGCACTTCCCAAGGCTAGGAAAGTTTTTGGCAGTATTCACGGGGCTGCGAGTGAATGATTGCAGACGCAACAAATGCCTGCGATGGCCCCGCCGCAGGATGCGCCAACTGGCGACAATCCCGGGAACGCCATTCTCCTGAGTGGCGTGTTCCAAAACCCTCGCCGCGGCGGCCATTATGCAAGCCGCCAATCAGGAGATTGGCGTTCCCGGATTTGAACCCCAAATTCCCTTGAACGTCAGTAAGAAATTTCCGGGCGTGGTATAAATTCAATGCTCATTCTCCGCAACCATGTTCGCCTCGCGCACGAATTGGCGTCTGGAAACGAACCGCTTGACGCGGGCTCTCGAAGAGCACCGGCGAAGCGGGAAGGAACTCTTCGATTTGACCGCGTCGAATCCCACCACGTGCGGGTTGGCCTATCCGGAGCGGGAAATTCTAGCGGCGCTCGCCGATTCGCGCGGGCTTGTCTATCGTCCGGACAGCAAGGGCTTGCGCGAAGCGCGGGATGCGGTTGCCGAATATTACGCCGGGCGCGCGGGATTTTCCGGATCGCCCGCGCGTGTCGATCCCGATCACATCCTTTTGGCTTCGGGAACGAGCGAAGCCTACAGCCACATTTTCCGGTTGCTCTGCGAAGTGGGCGACGAAATTCTGGTTCCCGCACCCAGCTATCCTCTCTTTGAATTTCTGGCCGACCTCGCCGACATTCGTCTCGTTCCCTACCCGCTGCTCTACGATCACGGCTGGCAAATCGATTTCGCCTCGTTGCGCGCGGCGCTCACGCCGCGTTCCCGCGCCGTGCTGGTCGTGCATCCCAACAATCCCACCGGCTCGTTCGTCAAGCCGCGTGAGGCTGCCGAACTCGCGGAAATTTGCGCTGCGCGCGAAATGGCCATCGTGGCCGATGAAGTGTTCCTCGATTACGCGAGCGGCCGGGAGCGGGCTCTACTTGGAGCCCGCTCAAATGAAGACCCGGCGCACACCTTTGCGCTTTCCGATGCGGCGCTCACGTTCACGCTGAGCGGCCTTTCAAAAATTTCCCTGCTGCCCCAAATGAAACTTGCATGGACGATTGTGAGTGGCCCGGAAGCCGTGGTTCAAACGGCCGTCGACCGCCTCGAAATTATCGCGGACACGTATCTTTCGCCCAGTACGCCGGTTCAACTCGCCCTGCCGAAATTTCTCTCGTTCCGGCACGCGCTTCAGGCGCAATTGCAGCAGAGAATTTCCGCGAATCTCTCCGTCCTGGACAGCCTGTTGCGCGAATCGACGTCCCTCGCGCGCCTCGACCGTGAAGGCGGCTGGTACGCCATCCTGCGCGTCCCGGTCACGGCGACGGATGACGACCTCACTGTTGCGCTCCTCGAACGCTGTTCCGTCCTGGTCCATCCCGGCCACTTCTTCAATTTTTCTCAGGAAGGGTTTCTCGTGCTTAGCCTCATCACGCCGGAGCAACAATTTCAGGAAGGACTTCGTCGGGTGCAGAAGTTCATTGGAGGATGATCGGTGGGCGTGTCGCCCTGGTGAAAAGCGTAATTGCGGTGCCCAACGCAAGAAAGAATTACAAGCCCGGGCCATCCGGCTGACTCACATGTTCCTTTTGGGACAGAGGGCCCAAGGTTCGACCTGCTAGACTACGAAAGGTTCCGGAGACTTCATAAGCGAATTTCCGGACAATAGCCTTCACAAAGGAGTCCTTCTTTGAAAGAGACTAAGGAAAAATCAAACGTATCCTCGAGTGGCGCAATTACTCGCGACGAGTTGGTTAAATTGTTGAATGAAGATTTGTCCCGTGAATATCAGGCGATCATCTCCTATGTCGTCTATTCCCAAGTTCTGAAGGGCGCGGAGTTCATGAACATTGCCGGCGAACTGGAGAAGCATGCGGGCGAGGAACTCAGTCATGCGCTCGTCATTTCGAACCAGATTGATTATCTCGGGGGCATGCCGGTCGTGCAAGCCAAGCCCGTCCGTACATCTGAAAAAGCCAGGGAGATGCTGCGGTTTGACCTGGAGAACGAGACGGAAACCATTCGCAACTATCGCCAACGAATTCATCAATGCGAAGAGCTGGGCGAGTACGCAATCGCCGAACACATTCGGGAGATCTTGATGGACGAGCAGGATCATTTGATCTCGCTAGCGACTGCTCTGGGTGAAGACGTTCCTCAAATAAAGCGGCCCGCGTAGCCTTCAGCGTCCCCGGCGTTGGGAGCGCTGACGCCGGAGAACTTGGAACGGCGCGCAAAAAGGAGTTGCAAACAAATGCTAATGTTCATTCTCATGATTGTCGTCATCATCGCGATGGTCGGAAGTCTTCCCATATGGCCGCATAGCAAGAATTGGAGCTTTTACCCGATCAGCGGTGTGAGCGTGATCCTTGTGATTATTCTAATTCTGCTCTTCGCCCGCCGCTAGCAAGGGGAGCGCGGAGTCCTTCAAACGATCGGGAGAACGGATGATTCCGCGAGGTAGATTTGGCCGAGAGGCTCTCCAATCAACCAAGCTGGAGGCCACAATAAAAAGGACTGACTAGTGGTAGACTGCAAATATGACTCCCCAAAAGAAAAAGAACAGGAAGAAAAACAAATCCAAGCCGAAGAGAGTTTTAGGAAAGATGGCGGCGCCTAAGAAAAAGGCGCGCCCGAAGAAGGCCGCCCCGAGGAAGAAGGCGGCACAGAAGAAGCGCGGTGCACGAGGAAAGAGCCAGGCCGTGGGGGCGATAACATTCGAGCCCAAAGGGCTGGGAGCGAACTCAGGCGGCCAATCGGGCGATTTGCAGGGTTTGTCCAACTCCGCGGGCGCGGATTCAGAGAGCGTGGACGAATTGCTCGAGGAAGGGAACGCGTTCGAAGCCGAAGTAGTCGAGGGCGTGGAAAACGTGCCCGATGCAGATCGAGGCGAAATCAAGACGCGCGAGGTCCAGGAAGACGACGTCCCGGACGAATACTTAGATAAAGATCAGTAGACCGGCTAAACTTTCCCGATTCGCCGAAAGGCGTCTCGTTCAAGCTTCCGCTTCGAGGACCACGACGGGCTGGTAGGTGCGCGGGACGACGGCTTCGGCAATGGCGATCAAGCGTTCCTGCTGGCTGAAGACGCGGAGGCGCGCGGGCTTCCATTCGCCGGAATTGAGTTCGGTGGTGGCGCCTTGCGCGGCGCTGGCGCGGCCGGGCTGGATCTGCGCGATCTGCACGTTGAATTTCGAGCCGTGGCGCACGCGCTTTTCGAGGAGTGGGAGGATCGTCACGCTCGGGAGTTCGGGGAGCAGGCGTTCGAGGGGAATGATGTAACGCGCAAGGTCTCCCTCCTTCGCGGCGCACTCCAGGTCTTCGAGTTTCGCGGCCTGATCCAGAGTAAATTCACCCACCGCGGTGCGGACAATTTCGGCGAGGTGCGCGCCGCAGCCCAGGGCCGCGCCCATGTCGTGCGCGAGCGAACGGATGTAGGTGCCGGCGGCGCACTCGATCGAAACTTTTGCCAGCGAGCCGGAAACTTCGTTCACGTGAAAATCGTAGACCTCGATCTCCACCGCTTTCAACTCCACCGGTTTTTTCTTGCGCGCGAGTTCGTGCGCCGGACGGCCGTGAATTTTCTTCGCGGAGTACGGCGGAGGCATTTGCGGAAACCGGCCGACGCGCTCGGCGGCGAGGCGCTCGATTTCAGGGCGATCGATTTGCGGGGCCGCGTCCGGACCGAGCGGCGCGCCATCGGCGTCGTAGGTGTCCGTGGCGAAACCGAAGCGGAACGTGGAGTCGTAGCGTTTGCGGCGTCCAACATAAAACTGCGCAAGGCGGGTGGCGCGCCCGAGCAGCAGCACCAGAACGCCGGTTGCCAGCGGATCGAGTGTGCCGAGATGGCCGATTTGCCGAAAGCCGACGATGCGACGCACGGCTTCCACAACATCGTGCGACGTCCTGCCGCGCGGCTTGTCGATGACCAGGGCGCCGTCCAGCGGTGCAGGTTGCGTTTTTCGTGGCATGGAAATTAGTAGCACAGGCTTCAGCCTGTGGGGGTTCGTACTTGCAAGCACTAAAATCCACAGGCTGAACAGGCTGCGGAAAAACCCGGTTTTGGTGTCATTCTGAGCGAAGCGATGAATCTCTCTTCGATTTAAGTCCAATGCACAGAGAGATTCTTCGCTTCGCTCAGAATGACAAACGTACTTTTTCCGCAACCTGTGAAGCCTGTGCTACAAAATGCAAATCAAGGGGCGGGCTTCTTCGTCTGCCGCAAGAGGTCTTCGATTCGCTGGCCGTATTCCTCGGAGTGATCGAGGATGAAATGAATTTCGGGCGCGCGGCGCAACTGGATTCGTTCGGTGAGTTCGTGGCGAATATAACCGACCGCCGCGAAAAGCCCCCGAATCGTGCTCTTCTGTTCGGCCTCGTTCCCCATCACACTGACGAACACGCGCGCGTGCTTCAGGTCGGGCGTCACGCGAACCTCGGTGATCGTCACCAGCCCCTCGATCCGCGGGTCCTTCAACTCACCCACCACCATGATTCCCAATTCGTGGCGAATCTCTTCCGCCACACGTTCGTGCCGATGCCCTGCAACCGTCATTGTCGTCTCACCGGATATTAAAATAGGAAAGTTCCCTTGCCTCAGAATCGAAAACTTCGCTACAGGACTTCCAATTCGTGGCCGACCAGATCGCGGCCTAGATGCCGCTCGGATTCCTCCAGCACCGTGCGCAAGGATTGTTCGAGAAATCCGGCATTGTTGGCGAGGCTCACGACGCCCACCACCGAGCGCTGCCACGAATCTTGCCCTTCCAATTCCGCCACGGCCACATTGAATTTCCCCCGCAGCCTGTCCTTCAAGCTGCGGAGCACCTGCCGCTTATCTTTGAGCGAGTGCGCCTCGGGGATATAAATTTCCAGGGTGAGCAGACCGATCGGCATCTTCATCCCTGCAAACACGCGACAAAAAAGCAACATCCTTTTGTCATTCCGAGCGGAGCGAGGAATCTCTCTTTCTTTTCTTACACATAAACCGAAGAGGGATTCCTCGCTCCGCTCGGAATGACAAAATAAATCACTCTTTTCGCAGCCTGCAGAGCCCGCGCCCGATCAGGCAGTCGCTTCGGCCAGAATGAGCTTCTGCATGTGGAAACACTCGAGAACATCCGCAACCTTGATGTCGTTGAAATTGGAGACGCTCGCGCCGCACTCGAAACCGGAGCGCACTTCGTTCACGTCGTCCTTGAAGCGGCGGAGCGAGCTGATCCTTCCGGTATAGATCACCACGCCCTCGCGCAGCACGCGGACGTCGGCGTCGCGCTTCAGAATGCCGTCCACCACGTAGCAGCCCGCGATCATGCCCACGCCCTTGACGCGGAAGGTGTCGCGCACTTCGGCGCGGCCCAGGTGCGTTTCCTTGAAGACGGGCTCGAGCAGTCCCGTCATGGCCTTCTTGATTTCGTCGGACACTTCGTAAATCACCGAGTGCGGCCGAATCTCCACGCCTTCGCGCTGCGCGAGATCGGAAGCCTTGCGGTCGGGCCGAACGTTGAACGCCACGACGATCGCTCCCGAAGCGGACGCGAGAAGCACGTCGTTTTCCGTCACCGCGCCGATGCTGGCGTGAATGATTTTCAGTTTCACGCGGTCGTCGGAAAGTTTCGGCAGCATTTCGCTCAGCACTTCGACCGAGCCTTGCACGTCCGCCTTGATCACCAGCGGAAGTTCTTTGACCTCTCCCACGCGGAGCTGTTCGTGCAACTGGTCGAGCGTGATGCGCGCTCCCGCGGAACGCGCGAGACTCGCTTCGCGAAGTTTCCCCTGGCGAAATTCGACGATATGCCGCGCGCGCGCTTCGTCCGCCACCTGAAACTGGTCGCCCGCTTCGGGTGCGCCTTGCAGGCCCAGAACCTCGACAGGCGTCGAGGGCCCCGCGCTTTTCACCGGACGGCCATGATCGTCAAACATCGCGCGAACCTTGCCATACACCGCGCCGCAAATAAAAACATCTCCGGCATTCAACGTTCCGGTCTGCACCAGGACCGTCGCCACCGGGCCGCGGCCCCTGTCCACGCGCGATTCCAGCACAGTGCCCGCGCCGGGCGATTTCGGATTGGCTTTCAATTCGCGCAAGTCGGCAACGAGCAAAAGCATTTCGAGCAGCTTGTTCAGATTCTTTTTCTGCTTCGCGGAGACTTCCACCATGACGGTGTCTCCGCCCCATTCTTCCGGCATCAGGCCGCGCTCGGAAAGCTGGCGCTTGACGCGTTCGGGGTCCGCGCCCGGCTTGTCGATTTTATTGATGGCCACGACGATGGGCACGCCCGCGGCTTTGGCGTGGTCGATGGCTTCCTGCGTTTGCGGCATCACGCCGTCATCGGCCGCGACGACCAGCACGACGATGTCCGTGACTTTTGCGCCGCGCGCGCGCATGCGCGTGAAGGCTTCGTGGCCCGGCGTGTCGATGAACACGACCTTGCGCCCATCGATGTGAACTTCCGACGCTCCGATGTGCTGCGTGATTCCGCCGGCCTCTCCCGCGGCCACTTCGGTTTCGCGGATCGCGTCGAGCAAGCTGGTTTTCCCGTGATCGACGTGGCCCATCACGGTCACCACGGGCGGGCGCGGCACAAGGTTTTCAGGCTTCTCTTCCAGGGCCACTTCGCGGACAACGTCTTCCTCAAACGTGATGACGTTGACGATCCCGTTGAACGCTTCCGCAAGACTCGTCGCGGTCGGCGTGTCGAGCGCCTGGTTGATGCTGGCAAAGATCCCGCGATCCAACAAAATTTTCAGGACGTCCTTGGCGCGCACATCGAGTTTTTCCGCCAGATCGCGGACCGTGACTCCCTCGGTGATCGTAATTTGGCGCGGTTCGCGCGGCGGAGGCGCGGGAGCGCGCTCGATCTGCGCGCTGCGGCGCTGCTCGCCGACGCCCATGCGCGCACGGACCGGATGCAGCTTGCGCTCGCCCTCTTCAAAGCGCTTCTCCATCGTGGGGCGCGCGCGGGCGGCGGGCTTGCGTTCGTAAATTGGTTTGCCGGGCTCAGCCTTTGGCGGCGCCTTGTCCGGCGGCAGAAGTGTTCCAGAGCGGCCGCCGGGTCGCGGCGCTCCAGGACGTTCATGCTGTGGCTGGCCGGTTCGTGCAGGCACTGGCTGCCCCGGACGACCTTGTCCCGGGCGCGCTGGAAATCTTGCTGGCTGGCCAGCCGGCCTCGCACTGGCCGTAGGCCGAGGCGCTGCCGGTGGATTCACTCGCGCACCGGGAGGCAATGGATTCCAATTTGGTTTGGGAGGTCCCGGCGCAGGTCTAGCGCCTGCGGGCGGACGCGCGGCTGCGGCAGGCCTCGCTGCTGAGGCGGGCACGGAAGATGTTGCATGGCGCGAGGCCACAGGAGCGGCTGCCGGCGCTTTCGCGGCAGCAGGAGGAGCTTGCGCGGGCGCAGCAGGAACAGGTGCGCGCGCCGGCGTCTTGGCAACGGCCGGGCTTGGCGCAGGAGAACTTTTCGCGGGCTCCGCAGGTGGAACGATCGCTGGCTTTGGAATCACTGGGGCCGGAGCAGGCGCCGCGGGTTTTGCTTCGACGGCGCTCGCGGGAGGCGCGGCAGGGCGAACCGCCTCGGCAACTACAGGTGCGGGGGGCGGAGGAATCACGGGAGGAGGAGGCGGAGGAGCGACCGCAGCGGGCTTCATGCGAGCCGCTCTGGCGGCTGCATCTTTCGCGGCTTTATCCGCTACTGCTTTTTGTTCGGCCTCTGCCTCTGCTTCGGCGAGTGCGCGAAAGTGTTCGCGCACCTTTACCGCGGCTTCTACCTCGATCGAACTGGAATGCGTTTTTTTCTCGGTAACGCCGGCTTCGGGCAAATAGTCAATGATGGCCTTTGCCTTGACCTCGAGCTCACGAGCCAGTTCGTTGATTCGGATTTGATTCGAATCGGTCATTGCCCTCCGGGGCGGCTACTTTTTTCCGTGCTCGTCTGAATCTTCGGTTGACGCGTCCGGCTCCGCGCTGCCGGCCTGGCCCTGCGCTGCCGCGGCTTCCGCGATTTCTTCCGCTTCCGTGGGAGCCTCAATTTCTTCCGCCGCGACGTCCGCGGCTTCGGCCGTTTCCTCGGTGGCTTCCGCCTGTTCCGCGGAGTCCTCCGCGGTTTCCTGCTCGGCCAGCGCCTCGACCGATTCGCTTTCCGGCTGCGGATTTTCCAGCGACTGGAAATAAGCGGCGACGGACAACTGAATCTTTTCGACCATTTTTTCGCCGATGCCCGGAATTTCGGTGAGCTGTTCCGGCGTCATGTCGGCGAGTTTTTCGATGGAGCTGACCCCATGAACTTCAATGCGTTCGATCGTTTTCGGCCCGACGCCCTTGAGTTCGGACAGCGGCGTTCCCGGAGCCGTCAGCGCGGTCATTTGCGCTTCGATTTCCTGGCGCTTTTCTTCCTCGCTCTTGATGTCCACGTTCCAGCCGATCAGCTTGCTGGCGAGGCGCACGTTCTGGCCCTTCTTGCCGATCGCGAGCGAAAGCTGCGTATCTTCGACGATCACTTCCAGGTGGCGCGTTTCGGGATCGATGATCTGAACGCGCGTCACCTTGGCGGGAGAAAGCGCCTTCTGCGCGAACTGCACGGTGTCTTCCGAATAGGGAATGATGTCGATTTTTTCTCCGCGCAATTCGCGGATGATGGATTGCACGCGCATGCCCTTCATGCCCACGCATGCGCCCACCGGATCGACGTCCTTGTCGCGGCTCTGCACGGCGATTTTGGTGCGTTCGCCGGCTTCGCGCGCGGCGGCGCGAATCTGCACGGTGCCGTCGTAAATTTCCGGAACTTCCATCTCGAACAGGCGCTGCACTAACACGGGATCGGCGCGCGAGACGATCACCTGCGGTCCCTTCGCGGAGCGGTCCACGGCGCGGATCACGACGCGCAAGCGGTCGCCGATGTTGTAGGTTTCCAGGCGCGACTGCTCGCGCTTGGGCATGCGCGCTTCGGCGCGTCCGAGATCGACGATCACGTCCGGCCCTTCGGTGCGCTTGACGACGCAATTGACGAGCTCGCCGACGCGGCCGTTGTATTCGTTGAAGATGGTGTCGCGCTCGGCCTCGCGCACCTTCTGCATGATCACTTGTTTTGCGGTTTGCGCGGCGATGCGGCCCAGCACGTCGGTGGGCTTGGGGATGACGACCTCGCTGCCGATTTCGGCGTTCGGGTCGATTCGCTTGGCTTCCGCCAGCGTGAATTCCTTTTTCGGGTCGGTAACTTCCTCGACGACCGGGCGCACGGCAAACACGTCGACCTGCCCGGAATCTGGATTGAACTTGGCGCGAAGGTCTTCTTCGGTCTTGTAATACTTGCGCGCGGCGACGATCATCGCGTCTTCAATCGCCGCGACGATCACCTCCGGTTCAATGTGCTTTTCCCGGCTGATCTGCTCAATGGTCTGGTACAGCAGATTGGCCATCTGTCCCTCATCTCAAAATTCGACCACCAGGTTCGCTTTGCGAATTCCTTCCATCGGCAAAGCAATCACCCGGCCTTTCACTTCGATCTGTACCTTGCCGTCGGCGACGCCCGCCAGACGGCCCTCGAAAAATTTCTGGTTCTCCACCGGCTCATTCGTGGAAATTCTTGCCAGCCGCCCCGCGAATCGCTCGAATTCGGCCGGCCTCGTGAGCTTCCGGTCCAGGCCCGGAGAACTGACCTCCAGAATATAGTGCGGCCCCGGCACCAAATCCTCGACGTCGAGGATGACGCTCAACTGGTTGCTGACCGTCTCGCAATCCCTGTGGCTGATGCCTTCCGGCTTATCGATGTAGACGCGCAGGAAGCGTTGCTTGCCAACCTTCCATTCCACGTCCACCACGTCCATGCCCACCGACCGCGCCACGCGCTCGGCCGCCTCGCGGATGCGCTCCAGTTCCATGTCCCGCTTCCCGTCGCCCCCGAACAAATCCCGGGTTCCAAATCGCCGACGCGCCAGCCGAACTTGGCGCGATGACCCCTCAGAGCCGGCAATTTGCATCCCGGCCTCGTACCAATAAAAAAGTGGGCTCTCGCCCACTGAGGATTGCGTCCGGCTTAGGCTTTTCTAGTATAGTCAGCCGTTCCTTCAAAAGCAAGCTGCAGAAGGCGGGGGTAGTGGGTCAGTTTGAATATTACTGGAAGGCCGGTTGCGCCCTGAAAAGGTTTCGAGAATGCCCCACATTTTGCGATCTTCAAAGGGTGGGGGTTTAGATTCCGCAACGACCGGGAATGTGGGTTTCGGGACTCCTAAAATCCCCACCCTTGCAAATACCGCAAGAATGGGGCATCCGGAAATAACAAACCTATATTTCTGGTTTTGGTCCGACAAATATCTCTATAAATGAGCCCTCACCAGTTATCTTGTCGGTTTGTAAGGATATTCCCGCCTCTTTGAATGATTGCGTGACCGCAGCGACACCAGAATCTGGATCAGACTCTATGCGACAAACTACCCCATAAGTCTTTGTCGCTGCAGAATAGTAAACGGAATAGGTATTTCTTTGGATGACCCAACCAGCTTGCGAGAAAATCGCTAGGAAATTGTCAGCATACGCGGCGGCTTCCGCATCCTCGACTACAGAAATCTGAACCGTATGTCCTTTGTATGTTTTCAAATGTTCGATGATTTGTGCTTGTTTAGCGGGAGCGATGAAGCGCCATGCCATCTTTTCTTGAATCTTCAGATTTTGGTTCCGCAATTCTGCCGTTTGATTTTCTAACTGTGCCGCATGTTCACTTGCTTGAGCTGCAATTTTGTTCGCGCCCGCAATCTTGATATCTGCCTCCGCGCGAAATTGTGCGAGCTGAGACTGTTGAAGATCGGAGACTCGATTCCCGAGAACCCATCCGACGATTATGAGAATGGCAGTGACGAAACCAAAAAGAGCGGCGAAGCCTAAGACGTAGGTGTTGAAATTGGAGACTTTTTCTAGCGAGTTCCACCATGCACCCATTGCTATTTCCCCTCACGTCGGGTGGCCGGGTGCCCACCCTTGCGGTTCTTGCAAGGGTGGGGCACCCGGCCACCCGCCAAGCAACTAGAAGCTATTGCACAACCCTCCGTAAGACGATCATGAAGCAAGCGATATGAAAGAATGCGCCGTAGATGGTGAGCGAGCGGTCGTAGCGCACGACCAAGCGTCGGAAGTTTCCGAGCCAGGCGTTGGTTCGTTCGACAATCCATCGCCTCCTGTAGCGCCGCAGGGCTCGGCCATCCTGGGTTGCCGCCCGAACTCGATTCCTCTTGTGCGGACAGATCAGTTCGATCCCGCGTTGCTGCAAGCGCTTCCGCAACGGATCGCTGTCGTAAGCTTTGTCGGCAATCACGCGCACCGGTTTCTGCCGCGGTCGGCCGGCATGGTGACTCCGTCCTACCCGGATCGCCGCGAGTGTCGTTTCCGCGAGCTTGACTTCCGCCGGGGATGCAGAGTGAAGGTAGTTTCCCAGAGGAACACCGCGGCCGTCGACCACCACCATCCACTTCGTCCCCTTGCCCCGCTTGGTTTTTCCGACTCCTGCGCCCCTTTTTTTGCCGGAGCGAAACTGCCGTCCAGAAACGATTCGCTCCACTTCAACTGCTGGCGCTCGTTCAACTCGCTCAGAAACGTCCGCCAGATGTTCAACCAAACGCCCCGCTCCTCCCAATCTCGCAGTCGCCGCCAGCACGTTGAAGGATGCGGGAATTTCTCCGGCAGGTCCTGCCAGCGAGCCCCGCTCCGGAGAATCCACAAAATCCCTTCCAGCACACGGCGGTTCTGAATCCACGGACGACCACCCTTGCGTTGTTTGGGCGGTTTGGGGAGCAAGGGCGCGATTTTCTCCCACTGCGCTTCGGTCAGCAACGGACCGGACCGCGCCATCGTGCCTCCTTCGGCGCTGCTGACTTTGCTTATCTCCCATTTCTGAAAACTCAACCATAGTCATTTCAGAGGCTTGTCTCAGGTTGTGCAACAGCTTCTACTTAAGAATCTGTGCAGCTAGTTCAATGAATTAACTTCTCAGTTTGGTAAGTTCAGAAACTTTTAAGACCTTTCTCAACATCTCTATGACTTTCTGAGCGGTGCGCTCCCGACTGACATCTTTACCTTGCCATTTCTCAAAACCCATTATCTCGGCAAATGTTCCGTATGCCTTTGCTACCGCATCGGTTCGGTCCTCGCCTTCACGCAATTCCTTAAGTAGCCAAGCATTTGGGCGGGTGGCCCATCCTTCCGCGTTTTTCTATTCAGGAATTCGCGTAGTTGGATTATACCACTTCGATACCTCAACTCCGAGGGACTGGTTTGGCTTTTGCGGGTGCCCCACCCGTTGTGATCTTCAAAGGGTGGGGGTTTAAATTCCAATACGATCGGGAATGTGAAGGCGGAGGGTCCGAAAATTCCCACCCTTGCAAAAACCGCAAGGATGGGGCACCCGCCGGACGAGGCATGGGTGGCTCCCCTGTTCAAGTCGGACCTATACGATGAAGAGAGGACACTGTGCGAGAAACCTTGGGATATGGATTTGGCAGGCCATGTCATTTGTCACGCCTTCAATCCACGGAGCGATGACTTCGGCAATGAATGGGTTGTAGTAGTGGGGTGAGCCATGAGGGATATAAATCCATGCTTGCCGAGGTTCGCTGCCAATAGGAATCTCAAGGCCAATTCGGAGAAAGCTAAATACCTCTCCGCTTCCTCCCGCCCAAGGGATCGGATCAGTTACAAAGTCGGGACGGAAAACTCGCAGCCCTTGTTCGAGCAAGACATTTATCGATGCCAAATGACAATCTTTTATCTCTGGAAACAGGGGGGCAAAGTAGGGCATTTGCTGCGCGATTGTTGACGTCGCAGCGCCGAGACCCCTGGCAACCTTTCCTCTCATGACAAGCATTTGTGAATTCCCTCGAAGGTGGTCATGGCGTGTGGCCCACCATTCCGTGTTTTTCTATTCAGGAATTCGCGTGGCTGGACTATACCATTCCGATACATCAACGCCGAATGACTGGTTTGGCTTTTGCGGGTGCCCCACCCTTTGTGATCTTCAAAGGGTGGGGGTTTAGATTCCGCTTCGATCGAGAATGTAAAGGTGGAGGGTCCGAAAATCCCCACCCTTGTCCTCCGCGGCGGACAAGGATGGGTCACCCGCAGGATCAAAATCATTCAAAGGCCGGGGCCAACCGCTCTTCACTTTTTCAGCGCAACTTCCTGGAAGGCTGCCGCATCATATAGGGGTAGGTGGTATATGAACATGGCGCTGCCCGGCGGCTCCCGTATCCCTCGAATCCAGATCAAGCGGATTCCTCGAAATTCTTAAAGAAAGGGAAAAATATGAATTTATCCGCTTTCGCCGGCGCGCTGGCGCGGATTGCGCTGTGATGCCGCCTGAATCCACTGCTGCGGCTCCGGGCAAGAGCCACGTCACCATTCTCTACGAAGCCTTCGGAAAACCCTCGAACCTGAAAAAAGACTGGGGCTATTCGGCGCTCATTGAATATGGCGGCAAGCGAATTCTCTTCGATACCGGAAACAATGCGGAATTCCTGAAGTACAACGTGGAAGCACTGAAGATCGATCTACAGCGCCTCGACTTTGTGGTGATCTCCCACCGCCATGGCGATCACACCAGCGGGCTTAGCTATATCCTGAGCCTCAACCCCAGCGTCCCGATCTACACTCCCTACGAGGTCTCCGGGTTTGGCACGCCTGTTCTTCCGGGAATTGTTGCCGCCATGAACCGGCACATTCCCTCCCTGCCCGATGACATGCACTACTTCGACGGACAACCACAAGAGGCAAGGCCGAGCGGCAGCCCCTGGCCTACGGCTCATTTTATTCAGATTGCGAAGACCGTGGAGGTTGCGCCCGGGTTTTTTCTGATCGCGCTCGTTTCGGATGCCGCCGGCACGAAAGAAATGTATGAAATTTCACTGGCCTTCCGGACGCCCGCGGGGCTGGCCCTGATCGTCGGCTGCGCTCACCCTGGGATTCATAACATCGTTCAGGAGGCGGAGCGTCTCGACGCACGGATCTACTCGGTTTTTGGCGGATTCCACCTGCTGGCAGCTTCGGATACGGAGGTCCAGGAAATCGCCGCCGCTCTGCACGATCGATCGAAGATCGAGCGAATCGGGCCGGGACACTGCACAGGTCTGCCCGCCCTGGCGGCTCTACGGAATCTTTATCAGGGAAAATATGTTTACGCGGGTCTCGGAAGCGTTATTCCGCTCCCTTAGAATTTTATTGTCGAGCGCGTGGGCCTCTTCGGATTCAAGGGTCGGGGCGGCTGGTCCACCCTCAAGTAGGGCGGGTGGCCCACCCTTCCGCGTTTTTCAATTCAGGCATTCGCGTGGTTGGATTATACCATTCCGATACATCAACGCCGAATGACTGGTTTGGCTTTTGCGGGTGCCCCACCCTTTGTGACCTTCAAAGGGTGGGGGTTTAGATTCCAATACGATCGGGAATGTGAAGGTGGAGGGTCCGAAAATCCCCATCCTTGTCCGCCGCGGTGGACAAGGATGGGTCACCCGCAGGATCAAAATCATTCAAAGGCCGGCCCACTCGACAAACCTCGAGGGATCGGACACGCGCCAATTCACCCCCATTAAAGGGCGCTCCAATCGCCTATTTCACTTTCGCACTCTGCGTCTCGGCGATTTGCCAGGTGTGATAGAAATAGTCAGCTCCATACATGAGATTGTTATCCACCAAAGCGGCGCCTCCCGCCGCTCCAAACCTTACATCCTGCAAGAAGTCCCAGAGCATGCCGTAATGTGCTACCCCCTGAGTGTTGTAGCTCCAGTTCTTGGTTCCATCGGTGCTCATTGGAATGGTATTGGGCCCGGTGCCATATTGAACCCGCCCGCCATATTCCGCCTCGGTATGAGTCATAGTGGGGGGCGGCATTCCCATTGCAAGCCCGTTTGTGTCCGTACCGAAGGGGCGGGTGGCCCACCCTTCCGCGTTTTTCTATTCAGGAATTCGCGTGGTCGGATTATACCACTTCGATATCTCAACGCCGAGGGACTGGTTTGGCTTTTGCGGGTCCCCCTCCCTTTGTGATCTTCAAAGGGTGGGGGTTTAGATTCCAATACGATCGGGAATGTGAAGGTGGAGGATCCGAAAATTCCCACCCTTGTCCGCCGCGGCGGACAAGGGTGGGGTACCCGCGCCCGGAAATTCAAAGCCTTTTCAAAAGATGGGCCCTATCGAAATCGGACAGGACATCGGTCACCTAATCGATGCGCATGTCGTTGGGCGTCTCGTTCACTGCAAGGCTCTCGACCCTTCCCGCCTATAGCGGACTTCACGGTCCCGCTTTGGTTAACACAATCTCCACTCGCCGGTTTTTCTGCCGTCCTTCAGGATCATCCGAGCCATCCGGTTTCTTGTTCGGAGCGATGGGCTTGGTTTCGCCCCAACCGCGAGTGCTGATTCGCGATCCTGCAACGGACGCGTTCTGCACCAGCCATGCCTTCACTGCGTCCGCACGATTCTCGGACAACTTCATGTTGTATGCGTGCGTACCCTTACCGTCAGTATGCCCTTCGATCTGGATCGGCGAACTCGGATAGGAAGCCGCTACTTGGCCAACTTTTTGCAGAGTGTCGCTGGCTTTGGGAAGGAGCGTGTATTTATCGAAATCAAACAACACGTCGGCAGCCAGATCGATTCTAACTTCCTGCCCCACCACTTTCGCTCCGAGATCTTGAAGCACACCCTGGATGCCACTCGTGACTCCAACGATGTTGATGATGTGCGCGTGTCCCAAGGCTTGGCGAGCCGCCGCATCTGTTGCTGGGGAATCGGGATCGGTGTACTTCGATTGAGCCGTGGCCACGCAGGGGACAAGCAGCAACAAGGATATCCAATACCGATGGATTTGCATGGTTCTCCTCGCAACGGAGCCTTAGTTGCCAGTGATCGGAATACCTTCGAATGGCGGCGTAACCGGGGTAAACAGATCTAACTTCGTCACGTCGGCGGAGGGCGCCGGAAACTTCGCCCACCAGGTATTCGACTGTCCGGCGGCCAATTTCTCGCAGACGCCTGGCATGCCACAGGAATAATCACCACCGGGCGCCAGCACTGTGCCGTCTGAATCTTTCAGGATGAAGTATTTCTTGCTTGCGGCGGCAACGTAGAACCTGTCATAGCTTATGTTCGTGCCAAGAACGTAGAAATTAACCGGAGTGCCCGTCGTGTTATGGAAACGAATTTTGACGCTGAGTACGCCGTCGGATCGGCTACATTGGATTAGCTCGCCGACCACTCCCTGTGTATTTGTGTCCTGGCTCTGAATGATGTCCGAGCTCAAAGCAGCCGATGAGTTCGGCGCAGGGGCGTTGGGTTGCGGCGCCGCTGCCTGCTGCGAAGCCGGCGCTTGCGCCGGCGATGGCTGCTGGGCGGCAGGTGGTTTCTGGTTACAACCCCAGGACACTGCCGCCACCAACGCGAGGGCGGCGATCAAGAGAGTGCGATTCTTCTCGGACATGGCTTCCTCCCATTGGCCAACATTTTTAGCATATTTCCAAAACGCACATTCGAGGATTAAGCGGGCCGCCCTACCTTACCTCCGTTTGATCGTGAATGGAATTTGTTTCGCGAGCTTATCGCCGATGTAAATTTCCAGGTGATATTTTCCCACGGGCCAGCCATTCGCGGGGTGCCCCACCCTTTATGATCTTCAAAGAGTGGGGATTTAGATTCCGCTACGACTGGGAATGTGCGGGCGGGGGTTCCAAAAACCCCATCCTTGTTCTCCGCGGCGGACAAGGATGGGGGCCCGCAAAACAAATGACCAACCAATTTTTTCGCGCGCGCGGGAAACCATTCACAGCTTGGAGAGAATTTCGAGTGCCAGGGTCTTTTCCTTGGCCTGGACGTCGTCGAGGGGCTTGCCTGGATCGATCGGGAAGCCGTAAACGTGAACGATGATGTAAAAGTCGCCTTTCTTGACCGCGAGGGTTGTAGCGAACTTGGGGGTGGTGCCGAAAATTGCTTCATCGCCAATGCCGCTGATGGGGACCTTCGTGATCCCGTTGCTGCCAACCGGCATCTTGGCATACGCGAACCCCTGCGCGGTCGGCAGGGCGATGTCCACTTTTTTCTGGACCGGTGGCCGACCCTCCCGGCGTTGCCCGCCCTCACGAAGCGAAAGTGACCTGCTGGTAGGGCTCCCCCTTGTGATGACGGCTCACTTCGATCTTCACTTTCTGGTCCAGACGCTTCAAAAAGTCGAGCAGCTTGTCCGTGGTGAAGCGGCTGAAATGACCGTTCATCAGGTGTGACACATCGGGCTGCGCAATCCCGAGAACTCCCGCGATTTCGCGCTGTTTCAGTTTCCTGTCTTTCAGAATTTTGAAAACGTGAACTCCAATTTGCGCGCGGTTATAAAGCTCACCGGCATCCTCCAACCCCAAATCAGCAAAGATGTTGCCGGAACCTTCCTCAAACTTAACTGGTTTTCGTCTTTTCATGATCGCGCGTGGCTCATCCTTCCGCGCTTTCCTCTTCACGAATTCGCGTGGCCAGATGATACCACTCCAGTACGTCAACGCCGAGGCACTCGTTTGGTTTTTCCGGGCCGACCCTTTCGATCTTAAAGGGTCGGGGTTTTGACTTCTGTTCCATTCCGGAGCCGCCAAACTCATTCGCCGCCAAGGACGCGGCCATCGCAACCCGTGCTTGAAGCGATGGAACAGCAAGCGTATGCTCTCGGACGAAGAGAAAAAGTTAAATCGGAAATTCCGGTTTTCAGCAACATTCCAGTGTAGCGCCAGACAGAATGGCGCGATGGATCGCCGGAAGCTGCCGAAAGTGTAAATGCCGATTCTCAACTCGCCACGAAATCATTAAGAGGCAAAAACTGTGGATACCAAGCAACCGAGTCGCAGACATTTTCTGAGGAACGGCGCCGCATTGGCCAGTCTGGCCGCGGCAGGCGTACGGCTTGCGAATGGGCAGGGGGAGGCCGGCAAATCCGCTACGGGTGCCGCGGGAAGCGACAAGGGAGAGGCCACCGCGCTCTTCCGGCTCTACGGCACGGAGGCTCCCCTCTACGGGACGCCATCCGAGAACATACAGCGATTGCCCACGATCGACTATCCCTTCGCAACTCGCACTCCGCAGCAAGACCTGCACGGCATCATCACTCCTTCCGGGCTGCATTTCGTGGTGAACCACGGCAACCCCAACCCGGACATCAACGTCCTGGAGCACCGCCTGATGATCCATGGCATGGTGGACCGTCCGCTGGTGTTTACCGTCGCGGAGCTGAAACGGCTGCCCTCGGTAAGCCGAGTCCATTTCCTCGCCTGCGCCGGCAACAGCTATGTGGACACTTTTGCCAGGAAAAACCTGCCGCAGTCCGTTCAGGAAACGCACGGAGCGACCAGTTGCAGCGAATGGACCGGTGTCCTGCTGTCCGTGCTGCTCCAGGAAGCCGGGGTACAAAAAGGGGCAAGCTGGCTGATGTGCGAAGGCGCGGAGTGGAAAAAGCACTCGGTCAGCATCCCTCTGTCCAAGGCCATGGACGACGCGATCGTGGCTTACGCCCAAAATGGCGAGGCCGTGCGCCAAGAGAACGGCTATCCCCTGCGGCTGGTGGTCCCGGGCTTTGAAGGAGTCCGGAATGTGAAGTGGCTCAGGCGGATCAAAGTGGTGGACCGGCCCTATATGACTAAATGGGAAACTGGCGTTTACACTGATCTTCTGCCGAGCGGCAAAGCACGCTGGTTCCAGTTCGAGCTGGAGCCCAATTCGGTGATCACGCGTCCCTCCGCTGGATTGCAGATGCCTGGACGCGGTTTTTGCGAGATCACCGGCATCGCGTGGTCCGGCGGCGGCACGATCCGCCGGGTCGAGGTCTCCACCAACGGCGGTCGCGATTGGAAGGACGCCGAGTTGCAGCACCCTGTGCTTTCCAGGGCGCACACCCGTTTTCGCTTTCCCTGGAACTGGAACGGCGAAGAAACCGTGATCCAGTCCCGCTCGACGGATGAGTGGGGCCACGTTCAACCGACGCTGGCCGAGTTAACCAAAATCTGGGGCGTGGCGCCGGATTTTTGGCGCACGGACACAGCCAGAATCCAACATTTCAATGCCAGTCATCCCTGGACAATCAAACCCGACGGGAGCGTGCGAAATGAAATCTGGTAACGCTTTCCTTCTCGTTCTAGCGATGGCCCTACTGGCCCCTCTCGGCAGCGCGGTCCGCGCGCAAGGGCCAACCTATAAACTGGGCAGGACCCCGACGCCGGAAGAAATCAAGGCCTGGGACATCGCCATTGGCCCAGAGGGAAAGGAACTCCCGCCTGGACGCGGCACCGTCCAGGAAGGCGAGAAGATCTATGCGCAGCGGTGCGCCAAGTGCCATGGTCCGACCGGGACGGAAGCCAAGTTTCTCCACGGTCCTTTGGTGGGAGGCTCGGGGTCGCTCACCACGCTCCAGCCTTTGAAGACCGTCGGGAGCTACTATCCGTATGCGACGACGATATGGGACTACGTCAATCGCGCGATGCCTTTCGATCAACCGTCTTCTCTCAGTCCGAACGGGGTGTACTCCGTGGTGGCTTTCCTTTTTTATCGGAACGGCATCATCAAAGAGAACGACACCTTGGACGCCACGAGCCTGCCAAAGATCCAAATGCCGAATCGAAATGGTTTCTTCCCTGCACGGCCAGAGTGGAAGCCCGGATACTGGCAACCCTATTTCACGCCCGAGCCGATCCCCCGGGTGAAGAAGCCCTAGTGTCCCGCGCTGGAAATTCATTTTCATGAAGTCAGGCAACCATGACCGTGGGTACTGGTCCGCTCAACGGCGGAGACGGCGGGCGGCGCAGCCATTCGCGTTTTTTCAGTGGACGAACGCGCGCGGCTGTAGTTTAATACTAAAGTACATCAATTGTAAGTTACTATTTTTGCTTCTCTGGGAGACTTGATTAGGGAGTTTCCAGCTGCCTGCGCTGGAGCAATCGGCCGAGGATTACCAAGATGACGGCCAGGGCCGAAAAAAAGAGGATCGCTTCCAGATCGTCCTGCGCTTGCGGGCCGGACTCCGGCATGTCCCCTGCTTCCAGAACGACTTTGCTGTGATTTTGAGGGTCGTACCGAATCGGGAGCAGAGTGCCGGGCGGATGCCGTGAGGCCCACCTGCGCATGGATAACTCTTCCCAGAAGGCTCCGCCGTGCGAGCGAGTGCTGGAGGTCAGCTCTTCGCCGTCAACGCTGTAGCGCACCACGAATTCGATGTACCATTCGCCATGACTGCCAGCGGGAATTTTCTGGACGGTTAGCCGAGTGATGGTGGCAACCACGCTCGGCCATTGCGCTTGCTTGTTTTCCCGGTACGCGTCGATACCGGTTTTGACGGTCATGGCTAGAGCGCAAAGAGCGAAAAAGAACGCAAATACACGCAGAGCTCGCGGTGGCCGCCCTGCCTTTTCCACTCTAAATGTTATTGCCATATTCCCAAACACACTTTCCAGATGGGTGCCAGAGGACAGGCGCGGATTCAACACGATCAGGCCGGGCAGACGAAAACGCCAGGGACGCCCTTAGGCGTCCCTGGCCGCAAAAATTCAATGTTCCGCGAACGTACGCGCAGAGGCGCGTAAGCCGCCGGGTTACGGAGTCGGCTTCTTCGCCGGCGCGGGAGCAGGAGTGGGGCTTGCGGGTTTCGGCGCCGCCGGAGCCGCCGATGAACCGGCCTTGATCGGGTAAGCCTGGTCGTAGAGGCGCACGATTTCCTGGGTGATGTCGGAATTTGACGATCCGTAGACAACGGGGCTGCCCTGCGCGGAGGTGTCCAGAACGGCGGTGAAGCCGTTCTCGCGGGAGTAGCGGTCCAGCACCTCGAGCATCTTGCGGCCGATGCCGTCGACGATTTCGCCTTGCGCGGCGTTCAACTCCTCGTTCAAGTCATCATTGCCGCGTTGCAGGCGTCGCGACAGCAACTCGCCTTCGCGCTGCATTTTGGCCTTCTCGTCGTCGCTCAGCGTGCGCGCCCCTTCGGTCATGCGGCGCTGTAAATCTTCGATCTGTTTCTGAAGGGTCTGCAGTTCGTTTTGTTTCGGTGCGAATTGCGATTGCAATTGCGCTTGCGCCAGCTTGCCCTCCGCCGTGGCCACGATGGCGTTACGGATATTGATGACGGCGATCTTCGACGGAGCCGATGCAGCGCTTGCGGCGCCTTGCGCGCGGACGCCGCGAACCGGAGCCAAGCAGAACATGGCCAGCGCGGCCAAAGTGCCTAAGTTA
This sequence comes from uncultured Acidobacteriota bacterium, assembly GCA_963832265.1. Classification (GTDB taxonomy): domain Bacteria; phylum Acidobacteriota; class Terriglobia; order Acidiferrales; family UBA7541; genus Palsa-360. Next base: position 51,065 of record CAWHTN010000007.1, on the reverse strand, counting down.
CGTGAATTGACGATCATCCTCACTCCTTCTCTTCCCTCTAGAAAATCACAAATCGCGGATTATAGCGAGCCGAATTCACGGGCGTCAATCGGAATTGCTTTTCTGCTTCTGATGGAGCCCTCGGCCATGCAAACTCTTTTCCGGTCTTCGATGCGATGCACTCGAACGCCCGCGGAGTTGGCCGCGCTCATTCTAGCGCGGCAAGGGCACAAACAAGACGCGCCCGTTCGCCGTGTCCGCGATCACGGCGACATTCGTAAACGGCTGAATATCCAACGCATACTGTAGCGCTCCCTGAAAGGCCAAACTAATCGCAAGATTGGAATTGGCCGAAGTGGCTGGCGGCAAAGTCAGAACCGCCCGGATCTTTTGGCCCAGGAAATCGGCTACCGTCACAGTATGGCTGGCGGTATTGGTGCTTGCCAGCATGCTGGTCCGGAAGTTGTAGGCGATGGCGGTCGGGTTGATGCCGATGCGGAACGCCGTTTGAATCGAGGTGACCGGGTCGATCACGTTCACAGAATTACCGGTGCTTGAATTTACGATAAAGCATCCGGTCGTATTGGTCGTGGTGCCGTTGCTGTTCGAACCGCAATCCGTCGTGACAGGATCATAAATCACGGAAGTCGGGGCGCTGACGCTGAAAGTTTGAGACTGGGAGCCCGCCGCGCCATTGGAAATTCCCAAGCTGTTCCCGCTGGAGGCGGCCGCGGCTATCTGATGGTTGACGTAGTTGAAACCCACCGCGACGGGCCGCTGGCCCGTCGAAATGCTGGTGGTCCCTCCGGTGGCGACATTCACCACCGTAACGGTATTGGCCACGCTGTTGGCGATGGCGACCTCCCCGGTGGCCTCGTCCGCGGCCGCTCCCATTGGCCCCGAGCCTGTCGTAACCGTCTGCGTCACGGTTTGCTGCTCTTCATCGACGATGGAAGCGGTTCCCGATCCGCCGTTATTGGCAACTACGGCGACGTGCAGCCGCGGGATCACCGCGACACCGATCGGGTTGGTGCCCACGGCCACGGTGTTGCCTCTCCCTTGCGCCATGTTGATCAGCGCCAGGGAGTTGCAGCCAAATAAAGTAACCGCGGCGATATTTTGCTGCGGATCGATGGAGACGCCCGAGGGCTCCGGGAAGGGGCAACCGGTGCTGCTGACGTCCACGCTTTGCTCCACGGTGAAGTCCTCAACATTGGTAACGTTGCCGCTTAAGTCCGCAACGTCAAGCGCGAACCGGCGCGCCGAAGCAAGCATATTGGACGGCACTATCGCGGTCAGTTGGCGATTGCCATTGCCAATGCAGGAAGTTGGCAGCCCAACGGCGTCCAGGCGGACTGTTAAACTCGTCGTCCCGCTCGTGCAAGTAAGTCCCGCGCCGATGACGGTCAACGGTTGCGGGGCCGGGCTCGGGCCGTTGCCGAGCGACGAGGTCGTGACGAAAGTTTTTGGGCTCGTCTCCGTGATGGAGAACGTCTGAACCGGCCCCAGACTCAAGACGCTGACGCTGTTGTCCGACTGGTTGGCGACCACCGCGATGTTCGTGCCGGGATCGACGGCGACTGCGATCGGGCCAGGCCGAGTAGCGTACGGCGCCCCATCATTCAAACGACGGGGCGTCGTCGGATCGATCACCGAAAGACTGTTGTTGAAAAAATTGACCGCGACGACGGTGTCGGTAAGCGGGCTGTAAGCTCCGGCAATCGTCCCCACGTCCGCGGCATTGTTTTTTTCCAGAGTCAGCGACGTGACGGATTGATCGATCAAACTGAAGAAGGAAACGACCCCAGTCGACGTGGGATCGAACAACGCCGCTTGCTGCGTCTCCGGATTGATTGCGATCCCCTGGACCGATATCGGCACGCCGACTGTCGCTACCGGCTGGGAATAGTTTACGGATCCGGCGGCGGCCTGCGGGATCGATTGAGTCGCCACATTCGGCAGGGCCGCGCCAGTCTGCGTATAGCTGAACTGGTTGGACGCCGGCCCGACAGACGACACCGCGTAGAATCCATTAAACGACGGGGCTTGCATAGCGTCCGAGGGATCTGTGCCCGCGGGAAACGCCACATTCTGAATTTGGACCGCATCATTGACCTGCACCGAGAGCGGCGGGGATGACGCGGTGGCTGCCACCGTGACCGTGACGACATTGGTCGTCCCGTTGTTCGTCCGCGAGATAGCGGTAATTGCGTTGCTCGACTGCTGGCTCAAGTCCACGATTCCCAGGGATCCAAGCGTCCCGGGCGTCGCCAAAGCCCAGTTGAGATGCGGCTCGACGGCAACGCGTGTATTCGCCCCGGTACTGATGGACACAATCCCCGAGAAGACCGGCGGATTCTGCGTCAAATCCATTAAAGCTCCATAATTTTTCGTTTGCATAGCCACTAAGGCGCGGCCACTGATCGGGTTGATGCCAATCGCCCCCGGAGTGTCCGCAGTCCCCACGCCCGAGGGAGGGACGGCAATTACGGACGTTACCGCCCGTGCGTTCAGGTCCACGACAGCAATAGATTTCGAAGTTGCGTTCACGACCAAAGCGATGTTTCGAACGTAGTCGACCGAAACGCTCGAGGGTCCGGAGGGCGGGCATGCCGGAGGCGCACCCGTAGGGACCGCGCCGACGGCAGCCGTGCAAATGTTAGCGAGAACCGCGGGAACGCTGCCGGCGGCAAGCTGAGCGGAGGTAACCGAACTGAGATCGATCAAACTAATGTCGTTCGATCCCTTATTGGCCACGACGGCCATGCCTGTCGCAGGATTGATGGCCACATCGCTGGGAGCCGAGACGGTTGTCGAGCCGACCGGGATTTGATTCACAACCGCAGGGGCTATCAAAGCACTGGTATTGCCGTAATTGGTCTGGACCGCGAGATTGGCGGCCGCGAATTTTGTGGGGTCCGTAGTGCTTTTTACATCGACGGGATACAGGCCGGGCACCGTGAAATCATTCGAGTTCGAGCCGCCTCCGATGGTTACTTGCAATTGGCGCGTGCTGTTGATGGTTTGGCTGGCAGGGAGCTGTATCGCCCGGAGTTGGCCGTTGTAGGTTGCGGTGACGGCCGGCGCGGCAGCCGTTCCAAAGAATCCACCATTCACGTTGAAAGACAAGTACCCCCGCCGTGCCTTGCGGGATGCTTTCAGGTGAGGGCCCAACGACGCCGGGGCGCACGCCCGTCACTGTCACTTCGCAGAGTGACGCATCCGTGCACGTCTGAATCGCCCCGGCCTGCTCGGAAACCCCGATCACAAACTGGTTTGAGGGTGGCGGCACGGCCAGAAGGAAGTCCGGAATGCGCGCTCGGATCACCGACGTGGAAACATTGGTGACGAAGGTGGAGGCCAACGGCACGCCGTTGATGTAAACATTTTCCGTCGAAATGAAGTTGGTTCCGGTGATGTAGATATCCTGGAATAGTCCGCCCAATCCCGTTGTGTTCGGGCTCACCGAGGTCACCGTGGGAGTCGTCGCGGTCTCCACGGTGACGGTTGCAGTCGCCGTGACCGATGTGTCCGCCACCGAAGTGGCCGTGATGATGACAGTGCTTGGCGAGGGGACCGTTGCGGGCGCCGTGTAGACGCCGGTAGTAGAGCCGACGGTTCCAATTCCAGTCAGGGTGGTGGAAAGCGACCAGGTGACATTCTCACAAGTGGGATTGGAGGTGAGATTGCACCCCGGATTGTTGACGGTTGCAGTGAACAGGAAAAACTCGCCGGTGCCCACGGTAGCCGAGGTTGGCGTAATGGTAATGCTGATTCCGGTGAGGATGGTCAGGGTGGCCGTCGCGGTTTTGGTCGTATCGGCTTGCGCGGTGGCCGTGATCGTAACTGCTGGCTCAATCGTCGTAGTGCCGCTGGACGTGATCGTTGGGACCGTGGCAGGAGCGGTGTAGAGTCCGGTCGCGTCGATGTTGCCGCACGTGTTTGCCGTCACTCCGGTGGCGCAAGTCACGGTCCAGGTGATCGACGTATTGCTGGAACCTGTTACCGCCCCGCTGAAGAGCTGGGTCCGATTGGTAATCACGCTGGCGGTGGTCGGCGAAATTGTAATGGAAACGCCCGAGGAACTGCTTCCCCCGCAACCGAGCGCGCCCAGCGCAGCCGCTAGAGTGAGTATTGTAGAAAACCTCCACCACCTCATCCCAGTCCTCCCAAGATTTCTCGACATTCCCGCATGCTGCACAAGCTTTGGTTCACGGCGCGACTCATGACTCTCGAGCCTGCAATCGCTCATAGTAGATTCCGCCCTGTACAGTCCGCAATCAAAACGTCCGGCTCACCGTGAACCGGAACGTGCGTATCGGATCGAAGAAATTCGTCCGCTGCGGGTTGTTGAATAAATTTACGATCTGCGGCGCTACCTGGGAATTCCACACGTCCGCAAAAGGCGCCTGGGCCTTGTAGATATTCCACGGGCACTGATTGGGATCGTTCGTCGTCTGGGTGCAAGGAGTCGTCAACGACGAAACCGGTCCCGGGAATTGCGTCGAGGGCGCGGTGATCACCTCTGACATTCGGTTAAAGTTGTACGCCCAATAAATCCGGAACGGCGCCTGCACGATGGGCAGCTGCACGACGAGTTCAAGACCCGCGGAGGTACGCGGCTTGAAATTCGTGCCGGGCTGAAACTGGAGCGTGCGGCTAATCGTCGTGCCGGGAAACTGTTGCACGAGCGTCGTGTAATCCGTTGTGTTGAGCTGCAATTGGTCTTGCCGCAGAGCTCCGGTCGCGCCCGCATCGCCGAAAATCGACATCGCCACGTGTGGAAAAAGGGGGATGCGGTACTCGAAATTCGCGACGAACTGGGTATCCCCGCCCGGAAATGAAGTTTGATAACTCAGCGTTGGGATGTTGATGACGCCGGGTGTGGGATTCCCGCCGCCATCGAGTACTCTTGGATTCGAATACGAAACCGAGGTCGTAGTGAGCGTGGGCACAAACACAACCGGCGACACCGTGCGAATATCGAATCCGCGTAAGTCCTGCTCGCCTCCCAGATAGTACCGGCTGAAGGGAGGAATCACTTTGCCGCCGTATCCCGTCTCGAAGGCTCCCAGGAAGCGTACTGCGATTACGTTCCGCTTGTGATAATTCGGGCGGAAGTATTTGGCCTCGACGACTTCCGAAACGGTATTCACGTTGCCGCCGATGGGGCCGCCCTCGAAGGAACTGGAAAGAAACAGGCTCTTCCCGGTTGTGGGGTTTACCGGATTGTTCACCGTGTTATAGGTGAAGGTCGGAGTTACCTTGCTCTCATGGATGCCGGAAAGCGAGGACGGTCCCTCGAGCTGTTGAAATTGCAAAACGTTAAATAACGCCGTGGATGCCGTGCTCAATCCAGTGATGCTCGTGTCGGTATACCCATACGTCAAGCCCAGGCGGGAAAAGCCGAGCTTTTTCATTGGATAGCTGGCAAAAACGGTGAAGCCGTCGCTATTCTGAATGTAGTTCTGCACGGTGTTGGGATTGAGCTGCACCTGATAGCCCACCGCCAGGGAATACTGCTGCGCCTGGTTGAAGTTGTAGCGGCTCCCGAAGACGGTGAAACCCGTGCTGATCGGCCGGTCGAACAGATACGGCTCGGTGAAGCCGAAGGAAACGTTGCGTTGCAGAGTACCGACATTTCCGGACAGAGTGAGCGTCTCGCCGAGCCCCAGGAAATTATTCGTTTGATAGGTCAAACCGATATAGGTGCCGGCGAAGCCGCTGACTCCGCCCGTCAAACTAATGGATTGTTTTCCCTTCTCCTTGAGCTTCAAGAGAATGTCCACGGTGCCTTGCTTGACGTTGCGCTTGATCTCGGCGTTTTCCGGTTTCACGGCCTCGAAATAATCCAGTTGATTGAGGCGCAAAAGGCTCAGCTCCCACAAGTTGTTGCGGAACATGTCGCCTTCGTTGAGGAGCAGTTCGCGGCGGATGACTTTGTCGCGCGTGCCGGTGTTGCCGGTGAAATCGATGCGCCGCACGAAGAACTGTTTTTGCTGGTCGAAGGCGAAGGTCAGATCGATGGTCTTGGTGTCGTCGTGCACTTCCGTATCCGGCACGGCGGTAAAATCGATGAACCCGAAATTTCCGTACAGCTTGGTGTAGTCCTCGATCGCCTTGCGGACTTTGGCCACGCTGAAGATATCGCCCTTCTTGATGGGGAAAACGGATTCGAGATAGGCGGTCTTGAAAAAGAGGCCTTCATCGGGATTCGCGTTGCGCACATGGAGCGTGCCCATGCGGTACCGCTCGCCTTCCTCGATGGGAATCGTGATGTTGGTGGCCCGGCCCTCGTGGACGCCCACCAGGGGAACTTTACCGGGAAGATAACCTTCCTTAACAGTTACATTCTGGATGATCGGGTCTTTCACCAACACTTTGAAATAACCGTTGTCCTGGTAGATCCCGCGGATCCCGATTTCCATGTCTTCGTCCAGTTTGGGGCGGTCGAACGTCTTGGCCAGCACGGAGATAAAGTACGGAGGCACCGGCCCGAGCGGAATGGCGGTGGGACGAGAGTTGCGCATGGTGCGGATAATTTGGCGGGCGGAAAACGCCGTGTTTCCCGTGATGATAATTTTGCCGACCTTCACCTTGGGGCCTTCGTCGATGTTGAAAGTGAGCTTTACGGCGTTCGTCCCGGGGAGCCGTTCAAAGGTGGGCTTGACGGTGGCGTACTGGCGGCCGTGCTCGGCGAGCAACTCTTTCAGTACGACTTCCGCTTTCTTGATTTTCGTGGGATCGAATTGGCTTTCAATCGAGAGGCCGACCTTGCGGTCCTTGAACCGGTCCAGGATGTCGGATTCGGAGACCGACTTGTTGCCCTTGTATTCGATTCGCCGGACGATGGGGCGCTCGGTCACATAAAAAATGATGACTTTCTGGTTTGGCTTGTCCGCGCTGTCTTCGATTTCAAGCCGGATATCCTCGAAGTATTGCGTGTTCCACAGGGCGTGAAAATCGCGCCGGAGCGCATCCTCGTTCACCGCGTCGCCGGGCCGGGAAAAAATGCGCGCGCGAAGCGTCTCGCTGCGAATCCTTCGATTGCCCTGGAATTCGATGCGTTCGATGGTGGGCGTTCCGGGTGCTACGGCGGGCGCCTGCTGCGCCGCCTGCCCGGTTAGGGAGCGTGCGGGAGAGCCGGGCGCGAAACACACAACAACCGCGGCAAGCAGGCACAGCATGCTTGCGCGCAGCCCCATGATAAAACACGAGTAGTTTCTTGCGGCCAGGGAAATACTCAAGGCCGCTTCCCCCGAAACAATATTGTACGCTCCCCCCAACCGGGCTCAAGAGTATGAACCCGGCCTGCGCGCGTAGGATTCGCTAGTGGGATACCGGGGTTGCTTCGACCACCGGTCGGAATCCGAGCCCGTCATTTGTTACGTAGACTTCCAGCGTGGCCGGGCGCTGCAGGCCCCCCTGAATCAGCGCTTCCGACAACGGATCTTCGACGTACTTTTGCAATGCCCGCCGCAGCGGACGCGCGCCATAACTGCGATCCCCGCACGTTTTGTCGAGGACCCACTGGCGCGCTTCCGGCGTCAGTACAATCTGCACCTGACGGTGGATCAGAGTGTCGTTGGTCTGGCCGACCAGCAGATCGATGATGCGGAGCAGTTCTTCATCGCCCAACGGGTTGAACAGAATAATTTCATCCAGACGATTCAGGAACTCCGGATTGAACACGCGCTTCACTTCGCTGAGCACGAGTTCGTCCATGCTCTTGACGGTGCCCTCTTCCGCGGCCGATTGGAAACCCATCGTGGACCGCTTCTGAAGGTGCCGCGCGCCGAGATTCGAAGTCATGATCAGAATCGTGTTGCGGAAATCGACCGTATTTCCCAGGCCGTCGGTCAATTGCCCGTCCTCGAATACTTGGAGCAGGATATTGTACACGTCCGGGTGGGCCTTCTCGATTTCATCGAGCAGGATCACCGAATAGGGCGTGCGCCGCACGCGTTCGGTCAATTGCCCGCCCTCTTCGTATCCCACGTACCCTGGAGGCGCGCCGATCAGTTTGGAGACGGAATGCTTCTCCATGTACTCGGACATGTCGAAGCGGATCAGCGATTTCTCGCTGCCGAACAGGAATTCCGCGAGGCGCCGCGCGACTTCCGTCTTGCCGACGCCGGTGGGGCCGAGGAACAGGAAGCATCCGACGGGGCGTCCCGGGGCTTTCAGTCCGGCGCGGCTGCGGCGAATGGCGCGGGCCAGGGCGGTAATGGACTTGTCCTGGCTGATGACGCGCTTGTGGAGTTCCACTTCGATGCGCAGCAGTTTTTGCTGTTCGTCTTCCTTGATCGAGGTGACGGCAATTCCGGTCCAGCGCGCCACGACGTCTTCGATGTCTTCGCGCGTGACGATGCCGGTGTTGGTGTCATCCATCTTCAGCCGCTCGCGGACGGCGCGGAGATTTTCTTTTTCCTTCCGCTCTTCCTCGGAGTAAAAGCGCGCCTTCTCGAATTCGTGATTGGCGATCGCGGTTTCCATGCGGTGCGTGATGAACTTCACGCGCTTCTGCACTTCGGCCACTTCATCGGGCAGCGTGGCCTGGCGCAGCTTGACGCGCGCGCCGGCTTCGTCGATCAGATCGATGGCCTTGTCCGGCAGGAAGCGGTCCGGAATGTAACGGCTCGAGAGATAGACGGAGTAGCGGATGGCTTCGTCGGTGTAGCTGACGGCGTGAAATTTTTCGTAGCGTTCGCGCACGCCCTCGATGACCAGGATCGCTTCGTCCTCGGACGGCGCGCCCACTTTCACGGCCTGGAAACGGCGTTCCAGGGAGCGGTCCTTTTCAACGGACTTGCGGTATTCGCCCGGCGTCGTCGCGCCGATGCACTGGATTTCGCCGCGCGACAGCGCGGGCTTCAGAATGTTGGCGGCATCGAGCGAGCCTTCCGCCGATCCGGCGCCAACGAGCGTATGCAATTCGTCGATGAAGACGATCGAATTCTGGCTCTCCATCAATTCCTTCATGATGGTTTTGAGCCGCTCCTCGAATTGGCCGCGGTATTTTGTGCCGGCCACGATCAAGGAAAGATCCAGCGACAGAATGCGCTTGTCGGCCAGGAAGGGCGGCACGTCGCTATCGGAAATGCGCTGCGCCAGGCCTTCGACGATGGCTGTTTTGCCGACTCCCGGCTCGCCGATCAGCACCGGATTGTTTTTCGTGCGGCGGCAGAGGATCTGAATGACGCGTTCGAGTTCGCGTTCGCGGCCCACCAGCGGATCGAGTTGGCCTTCGAGCGCGGCTTGCGTCAGGTCGCGGCTGAACTCCGCGAGCAGCGAGGTTTCCTTCGGGCGCGCCGCGGGCGTTTTTTCACCGGCGCTGCGGGCCAGTTCTTCGCGCAGCGTCGAGAGCCGCAGGCCGCGTTCCTGGAGGATTTCCGCGCCAAAGCATTTCTCTTCGCGCAGGATTCCGAGAAGCAAATGTTCCGTGCCGACGTGCCGGTGCCCGAGGCGCTCGGCTTCTTCCGTGGCGAAATTCAGGATGCGTTTGGATTCCTGGCTGAGCGGGACTTCCACCGACGTGGAGATGCGCTCGCGAATGGTAATGCGCTGTTCGATCTCTTTGCGGATCGATTCGATCGAGCCGTGAGAACGCAGGAAACGATTGGCCAGCGCCTTGTCCTCGCGCATCAGGCCGAGCAGCAGATGCTCGGTCTCGATGTACGGGGAACCGTACTGGCTGGCTTCGTAGCGCGCAAAGAATATGACGCGTCGTGCCTTCTCTGTGTAGCGTTCAAACACGGGTCAACTCGTTTCTCCCTCAGTGCAAAAACCAGGGCTTAAGTCTACGTCTGAACCGGCTGGAGCTTTCCGTGCTCAAGTTGCAGCACGCGATCCGCGCGCCCCGCCAAAATCGTGTTGTGCGTTGCCAGGATGGAGGTAAGCCGGTGCTCGCGATGCAACCGCTGCATCAGCTCAAAAACGGCCATTGCGTTTCGCTCGTCCAGGTCTCCGGTGGGTTCATCGGCCAGCAAAAGGGCCGGTTGTTGAACGAGCGCGCGGGCGATCGCCACGCGCTGTTGCTCCCCCCCGGATAACTCCCCCGCACGCTGTGTAACTCGCGCTCCCAGGCCGACTTCCCTGAGCCAGCGTTCGGAGGTTTCGAGCGCCTCATCGTACCCTGCGCCGCGCATCAGCAGCGGCATCGCCACGTTTTCGGCTGCCGTAAAGTCAGCCAAAAGATGGTGCCTCTGCCACACAAAACCAATAGACCCGTTGCGATAATTCGCAAGCTCATTTTCCCGATACGAATCTATCGCTTTCCCTTCGAAGTATACTGTACCGCTTGTTGGCGTGTCTAGCGCAGCCAGCAAATGCAGAAAAGTACTTTTCCCCGCTCCCGAAGGCCCTATCACCGCGATTAACTCGCCCGATTCGACAGCTCACGTTAACGCCGGAAAGCACCGTGATTTCGGCCCCGCCTGCGCCATACGTCTTGCGCAATTCTCGCGTCTCAATCAGCGCCCCTGCGTTGGTTGCGCCGCTTGCCGATGTGCTTGCCGAAGCTGTCGTTTCTGCTGACATGTTTGCTTAGAATTTCCTGCGGGACCGTCCCAATTTCCGTCCCGTCGCACTTCAAAACCTCATCCCTATTTACTTTATTTAGATGCCCTTTTTCGTCGCGCCGTTCGCTTGCCGGCCTGCCATTCTGAGGTCACTCTCTCCCGGGGACAAACGATTTCACTTTATTGCCCTGTGAGTACCTGTGGAAAAAGCGATCTCTTTTGACCCTCGCCGCCTGGCTTCCTAAGTTACTGATACGGCGGCGATTGTAGCACGACCCGGAGACCCCTTTGCGGCCTCTGGTGGCATTTTTCATGCCGGCAATGCTTTCACCGTTTATAAGTGCAACCAGAACGCCAAATGGACTGAAACCGCATCGAAACTTTCTTGGCTATGTATTTCGATAAATGGGGGTTGGCGCGGGAGGGAAAACCGTCGTTCGAATGATTTCGGTGCGGGATGCGCCAGTTCAAGCGAACATTCTTTCAATTTACCGATGTGAGATAACATCGGGTGGTGCGCATCGGAAATCCAGTTTGGCTACGAAGTGATTTTCGGAGATTGCGCCGTTGCGGGCGCTTTGTCTCTGTCTCTTGCGATTCTTGCCGCGACGATCGCCGCTCGGCCGGCGGCCGGGCAATCTCAGGCATCCACAACGCAATCCGCCGCGCAACAAGACGCGCAATCGGATGAGCCCGAAGCGAATCCCGCTCGCCCCACCGTGAGCAATCCCGCCACGCTTACGCCCGTCGGCTATCTGCAATTTGAAACCGGCACGCTGGGCGCCACGGACTCGCCCGAATTTTCCACGCGCTACGAATTCAACGAAGTCATAAAACTCGCCGTCACGCGCCGCCTCGAATTCGTCGAGGCTTCCGAGCCCGCCGTCCACTACACGGTGAACGGAGTTTCCGCCAATGGCGTCGCGGAGGTTTTTCTCGGCGCGCAAGTCGTGCTCCTGCCCGGCGAAGGCGCGAAGCCCACGCTTTCCGCCAGCTATTCCCGCCGCGTCTACGACGGCGGCGCGCCCGAGCTCGACGTCGGCAGCCCGTTAAATTCCTCGGTGTTTTATGCCAGCGCCGACGTGAAGGGTTTTCACTACGATGCCAACGCCGTCTTCAACGAAGTGCTCGAAGGCCCGGTGCGCAGGCTCCAGTTCGGCCAGACGCTCTCGATTTCCCACCCGCTCGGCAAAGGCTTCGGCCTCTCCGGCGAAATCTGGCGCTTCACCCAACCCTTCCTGCACGGCAACGCCATCGGAAATCTCTGGGCCGCCAGCTACGCCGCGCGGAAAAATCTGGTCTTCGATGCCGGCTTCGAGAAAGGTTTAACCGGCACGTCCACGCACTGGGAAGCTTTCGCCGGCCTCACCTATTTGCTGCCCCACCGGCTGTGGAGAAGGTAGACCGCGCTGCCTATCGGGTTAAAATTTACGCTATGATGTCACCTTGCGCATTCCCGACATGTTGCCCAGCGGCTTGTTGCTGCGGGGGGTGATATCTCACGCCGCGCTCTGGAGGCTCTGGCCCTAGAAGGCTACCGCGATCAGAGCCTGACTCTATTCCATTTTTCGGAAATGTTGGGTCTGTCCCGAATCGAGACGGAAGATTTCTTGGGCCGGCACCGTTTCCCCGTCGGTGATTGAGGAAGCAGATTTGGACCGAGAAGCGGCGATATTCGAAGCGGATTCGCGTCGTCAAACACGTTAGAATCATTCAGCATGATCGCTGCATGCAACACTGCTCCGTTGCGCTATTTTGTCGCGATTGATCAAGAACAGCCAAGAAAAAGCCCCGGGTCTGAAGACTGGGGCAACAGCATTTCTAAGCGATGGCAGATTGTTGTAGCCGCCTCTTCAGAGGCAGGGTTTCCGGCGTGGTACTACGCGTTTGAAATTTTGACCATGCCAGAGGTCGTACTGCAGCTGCATCTTCAGCCAGAACTCCGGCGACGTGCCCAGCGCCGCCGAAAACCGCAGCGACATCCCGGCGGTGATCCCGGCATGCCCATTGAGGATGCGGGACAATGTCGCCCTCGTCACGCGCAAGCGTGCCGCCGCCTCCTTGACGTCATGCCGCCCAGGTAGTCCTTCAAGACTTGTCCGGGATGTGCTGGATTAAAGATTCATGGGTTGCCGCGATTTTGAAAAAACGAATCCCACCGTCGCAGGAGGGGCGTACCTCTCGTCAACGTAGCACAAAATCTATCCGGTTTCTTCTTGGTATTTCTGGGCCCTGTTATTGAATGCTGGTCTGGTGCCTTCAGGACATCGAGCACCTTCTTATTGATTTGCGGGTTTTCAATTGCTCCGGAAACTAAGTCATCCGATTCTTGTTGGCCTTTTCTAACCCCGCATGGACAACCTGCTCAGCGTCTGAAACAACAGCTAGATTTGGGTTGTGCGTAACGATTATGACCTGCCGTTTCTCCTTCGCGTCTCTCAAGCACGATACCAATTGATTTTGGTCCGGTAGTGGGCAAATAGGCGTTGTGATGGCCGATCAGGTGAAGAGCCTGGACTGGGTGCTCGAAAAGAAAATAGGGGAAGGGATCATTCTATCCGGGATGAAGCTGCGACAGCTCCTTGTCGCCGACCAGTGGGGACGAAAGCTATAGAAAACTCGAGGGAGAATACATCGTGTTTAGGGATAGGAGCTGTAGCCTTTCCACACAGTTTACGCCCATTTTTCACTGGGTATCAGCAATTCCCGCATGTTAAACTTTAGATGATGTACAATTTCCTCGGCGAAGCGATTCACTTGATCCCACTCGTTGAAATTGTACTTTTTGATGATATTTCGCAGGACCTTCCGGCCTTCCTCGATTCCCAGGAATGAACCCTTCACACCGTGGGTGACAAAATCAAAAAATCGCTCCTCAAATCCCGCGTCCTCTATCGACACCTCAAAATTTAGCTGCAGCTTGTCCTTCGCAACCGGATGATTTTGAATGAACTCCTTAACAGCTCCGTATATCCTGGTACGTGTCAGCTAGACCCGCAATCCTGTCGACTTTCTCTCGGGGGGTGACCTCTCTCCGATTTTGAATGAGAGTTTCCAGGTGGGCTGGGACAAACTCGATCTGGTCTAGTAGGTACTTATAATAAATTACTGTGCCCGGGGTTTGTTCGTCTCCTGTGATTGTCGCCTGCTTCTGGGTCCATCCCTCAAGTTCGCGCAAGTACGCTTCGTACTTCTGGCTCGGCTCATCCAGCTTTAACTGAAGGTCGGCGATTTCCTGTTCCAGACCGCTCAATTTTGAGGGTAAGCTATCCCTCTCCGAAGGATCGAGGAGGCCCTCGGCGCCACCCTTGGACACGACCAAAGCCGCGCGCTTTTCCTGGAAGCGACCTGTTGCTTGTCTTGAAGCTAGCGATCAAACGCTGGCCCAATTCGGAAACGTCTGGGCGTTTCTTTCTCGAATTTTCAAACGATCTGCGGAAATTTCCATTTGGGTCTGCACCATGTCCCCAACTCTGATAGCCGTTGTCTTGCCCAATTGGAAGCAGATTTCTGGACTCCTCGACAGCAGTTTGAGTGAATCCTTTTTCTCTTCGATTGTAGCGATGAGCGCCGCCGTATCTCCCTCGGCGGCTGTATCAGCGGAGGGTGGCTCCACCGCGAGTGGCTTGACACTTTCGTTGGTTCTCAGATCTTCGAGCTTGGTCTGCAAATTATTCTGAATTTGCTGTTTGTATTCAGGGGCGAGCAAATCCTCACAATGCGCTACTTCGGCGTTAATTCTTTCAAGCTCAACTCTGAGGACCCTAATTAATTCAAAGCTTTCGCTCGTTTTGTATGAGAGGAGAGAATCGAGAGAATCCTGACCGAGGCGATCTGAAGGGGGGACGTGCGAGAAAATTATCTTCTTCAATTCTTTATCAAAATCTGTTTCCTGCTTGCTCTCAGTCTCGTTGCAAATCTGTTCGAGAAAATTCTGTGGAATATATTTCACCAGTTCGATTTCTTGGGCCCCCACGTCGGCATCCAGACTCCTGAATTTTCCCTGCCTGCTCTCCCATACAAGCGCTGCCTCAAAATACTTCGCTTTGTTTTGCTTTGGGTCCCGAAAACGTGCCGAGTTTAGAAATGAGAAAGATTGCTTGCTGGTTAGAATTTCCGAGCAATCCAATTGTATCCACGACGCGCTTTTTCCGCTGCGTTTGTTCGCAATGATCCACCAATCCTGGGTTTAATTGATTCGCGCTGAAACATGTTTCTTCCATTGTGCCTGGCGCCTTCCGAAAAATTGACAGATTTGATGTAGTGCGTCTTGTTCTGGCGAACTTGTTTCAGTTTTGGAGGTTCGTCACCAATGTAGATACGATCATCAAACTCAAACAATGCGTGCCTTAGGCCTGCAAAGGTCGTGTCGGCCTTAATCCATGTAAAACAGTTTCCGATTCTGTCCTTTTCTGCCGTCCCGGCGAACGAATGTGCGTCGCTGCAGTCAAGGAGGTGATGATTTACATGCTCTTTTCTGAGCTTGCTTCGACTCTTTTCCCAATCCTCAGGGCTGGCAGCGGCGGTGAAAACCAGATTCAACACCATTAATGGCATTTTTCTTGTCCGCAATGGAGTTGTCATTCCATTTGAGGCTAGCCATTCTGCTTGCCAACCGCAAATAGATACTTCCCCTTGAAATAGGGCTTGTTGATCGCTTCGGTGATCACTTCCTTGATGAATCAGATTGGCCGCACAATCGCTTCGACGCCGAACTCCCTGTTTCTAGGAACGCTGGGCATTTTGGATTGCCTAAATCCTCAATGCTTTCCCTCGTGGGAACTGCCTTCCAAGTCTTTTTCAGCCCAGCGTACGAGGGCGTAAGGTCGTATTTCGTCCACAACCCATTCAAGAATTGCTTCTCTATTAGGTCTAGCGTCGACGTCCTCTGAAAATTCGTGTTGAGCTTGATCAGTGGAGATTTCCCTCAAATTTCTAAACATCTCAATCCTGGCCAGCGGTTTCAATATTGCTGAATCGACCTTTGTCTTTTTCTGCCTTCAGCTTTCTGTACCCGTCCAAGAAAATATAGTCATTCACACCAATGACTTTGAATTCCGTGGCAGGGCCTCTAGTTCGCCGACAAAACGTTCCCAGGCAGCATCGCCCGTGTAGTTGTGAAAAATCGAACAGCGGCGTGTGCACGTGAAGGTCCCATTTTCGCCATTGGAGCAGCAACTTTTGCAACGCATTGCAATCGCCAAGAAACCCAGTAAGAAAAAATGCGGCCCGCTTCAGCGCTCGTTTACGGTCTGGATTTTGTAGGATAGCCACTCTTGGCTGTCCGACCTTTGCTGGATCGAATAATTGCTGCGGGTCAAATCCGGAAGACCGAATAGTGTCCTACCAAAGAAGACTTACTCGTAGCGCAGAATATCCACCGGCAAAATGCGCGAGGCGGCGCGCGCGGGGATCAGCGTGGCGGCGACGCTGATGGCGAGGGCGGCGGCGGCGATCCACATGCCGTCGAGGGCGCTGGATTGAAAGGGGACGTAGGGGACGGAGTACACCTGCGGATCGAGAGGGATGAGGTGATAGGCGCCGGCGGCCCAGGAGATGGTGTAACCGGCGACGAGGCCGGAGACTGTGCCGATCACGCCGACGGTGAGGCCTTGCAGCATGAAAATATTGCGGATTTGCGGGCGAAACGCGCCGAGCGACATGAGCACGGCGATGTCGCGCGCGCGATCGGTGACGCTCATCGACAGGACGACCAGAATGTTCAGTCCCGCGACGAACGTGATCAGGCCGATGAACAGCGCGGTGACGAGTTTCTCGAGACGCAGCGCGCGGAACAGGGCGCGATTTTCATCTTCCCACGTGGTGGTCGTGTATCCTGGCCCGGCAGCCGCGCCGATCAAGCGAGCCGCGTCCACGGCGCGGTCGACGTCATTCACGCGAAATTCCAGGACGCTCACCACGTCGCTGACGCCGGCCAGGTTTTGCGCGGCGGCCAGCTTGGCGAAGACCCAGTTGGCGTCGTAATCGTAGAAGCCGGAATTGAAAACGCCGGCGATGCGGAAGCGGCGCGAGCGCGGCACCATTCCGTAGGGCGTGAGCCGGCCTTCCGGGCTCGTCAGCGTGACGTAATCGCCGGTGCGGAGGTTGAGTTCGTCCGCCATGAGGTGCCCGACGACGATGGAATCGAAGCCGTCGGCGTCCGGCGTAAAATCCGCCGCGCCGGAAACGATGCGGCGGAGGGCGTCATCGAAGCGGCGCTCGCGTTCTGGATCGATTCCCTTGATCACCACGCCGCGCGCGTGGCCGCCGCCGGAAAGCAGCACGGTCAGATAAATCGCGGGCGCGACGCTGCGCACTCCGGCGACGTGGCTCAGCTTTTCGGCGAGCGCGCCGTAATCCTCGATGCCTTCCGCGCCGGGCCGCGTCAGGTTGACGTGAGCGGAGACGCCGAGCAAGCGGTCCTGAATCGTGCGGCGAAAGCCCGTGTTCATCGACAGCGCAATCACGAGCGTCGCGACGCCCGCGCCGATTCCGATCACGGAGAAAAGCGTAACGAGCCGCAGCACCGCGGGCTTGTAAGGCGACCGCAAGTAGCGCCGCGCGACCAGCCACGCAAATCTCATTTCTTTTCGCCTGAATCCTGGTCCGTGGAATCGGATGCGCCCGCCGCGGCGGCTTGGCTCGATGCTTCCGGCCGCAGCAATGGAAACAGGATGACTTCGCGGATGGAATGGGTATCGGTGAACAGCATGGTGAGGCGGTCGATCCCGATGCCTTCGCCCGCGGCGGGAGGCATGCCGTGCGCCAGCGCGCGAATGTAATCCATGTCCACTTCGCGCGGCGCTTCCTCGCCTCCGGATTCGACCTGTTCGCGAAAACGGCGTTCCTGCTCGATGGGATCATTCAGCTCGGAGAAAGCGTTGCCGAGTTCCATTCCGGCAACATAGATCTCGAAGCGCTCGACGAGCGATGGATCGTCCTTGCGGCATTTTGACAGCGGCGAAATGTCCGTCGGGAAATCGTACAGAATCGTGGGCTGGATCAATTGGTGCTCGGCGACAGTTTCAAACAGCAGCCCGGTAATTTCGCCGTCCTTCATGCTCGCGAGTCCCAGCAAAGGCTCGCGGCCCGCGGACTGCGCCCAGGAGTTGTAGCGATTCGCAGCCGCTTGCGGCCCTCCGGGCGCCGCGAGTTCCGCCATGGTGGGCGGCGGAGCGGCGACGGCGGGCCAATGCCGGCAAACGGCCTCGCGCATGGAGAGGCGCTGAAACTTCGAGAAATCGATTTCGTGCTCGCCGTATTTCACAAACGTGGATCCGGTCACTTCCGTGGCGAGAGTGGCGAAGAGTTCCTCGCTCAGCTTCATCAAATCGTGATAATCGCTGTAGGCCTCGTAAAATTCGAGCATCGTGAATTCGGGATTGTGCGAAGTGGAGATGCCCTCGTTCCGGAAATTGCGGTTGATCTCGTACACGCGGTCCAGGCCGCCGACCACCAGGCGCTTCAGATAGAGTTCGGGCGCGATGCGCAGGTAGAGATCGAGATCGAGCGCATTGTGGTGCGTGACGAACGGCCGGGCCGCTGCGCCGCCCGCGATGGGCTGCATCATCGGGGTTTCGACTTCGATGTAGCCGCGAGCGTTGAAAAACCGCCTCAACTCGCGAACGATTTGCGCGCGCCGGATGAAAATTCCGCGGGCGCGTTCGTTGGAGATCAGATCGAGATACCGCTGCCGGTAGCGTATTTCCACGTCCGAAAGGCCATGCCATTTTTCCGGCAAGGGCAAGAGGGCTTTGCTCAGCAGGGTCACTTCGGTGACCCAGACGGTGAGTTCGCCCGTCTTCGTCCTGAATAAGTGCCCCGCGACGCCGATCAAGTCCCCGAGATCGAGCAATTGGAATAGTTCGTACGACTTGGGACCCACATTGTCCAGCTTCACATAAATTTGCAGACGCTGTCCCGATCCAAAAATGTGGGCGAAACCCGCTTTTCCGTGGAGGCGGAGGGTGAGAATCCGGCCGGCGACGCGGACTGCCGGCTTGGCGGTTTCGAGCGTGGCAGCGTCGGCATTGCCGTACTGCTCAAACAACTCCGGCGGCGTTGCCGTCCAATCGAATTTGTGCGGATAGGCGTCGTGCCCGCGCGCCTCGATCTCAGCAAGTTTTTTCTGGCGCTGAAGAAACTGATCGACTGGATCGAAAGGTAACAGGGGGCTCTCTCCTCGAAAGGCGATGGGCAGTATAACGGCTGGGTATGCCAGTGGCAAGGAAGTGGTAGCGACTCAGTCTGACCGTGAATATGCCTGTTCCGACCCGGAAAACATAGGTGTGGAACAGCCTCCAAAAAACCGCCCTGCGTTGTGGAAAGCAGGTTTTGCAAAGGCCGCACGTTCTCAGGACGGGCTGCTTTTTGCCTCCTACAGAAGGAAACCAAAGTCAATACCACGAAACCCTGAAACTTGCGTCGTATGGTATTATATGGCCCTAAGTGGGGGACCTTGGGGATGACGCGCGCCAAACGCGCAGGCCAACGTTCACGTACCGTTCGCGAGGATTGGTCCGCCTGGATTCCCAATGAAATGGACCAGCTTTTCGACGCCACCCGCCATGAATTGGAATCTTCAAACTTCATTTTGAGCATCAGCTTGGACGAGGCGCTATCCCTTTGCAAAGGCGGGCAATTTGACTCCGCAAAGGAAAGGGTGACAGTAATTGCGGGTCTGTTCGATCGCCTGGCAATTCGCGTCGGCCATGTGATTCGCACGATCAAGGACCACGGCGTCCATTTTGGAACTCTGCCGAACGTCAAGCCCCTGTCTCCCTCCAATTTTCGAGGGACGGCCGCTCAGAGGGTTGCGATCATGAACAACCTGCTGGCCAGGGTCGTATTCCGTGAAAGGACGCGCTTTTTTCACAAGCTCCAATCCCTTGGTGAAATCATCGAAGATCTGCAGAAGGAAGCGCGTGCGATCCTAGCCGGCATAGCCGATGGTGCTTCCCAGTTCCCGGATCGAGCCTTTCAGCTCCTGGAAGTCCTTGGTTATGATCTAAATACGTGCATGGGAGAGACGACGATCATTCTGAAGTCATTTTTCTGCGCCCTTCCCCCCGAGGAGCTGGAGACTTTCCGGCAGAAGCTTGTCAACCTGGTCCCGTCCCATCCTCCGGCCGATCCCGGACACCTACCGTCTTTCGGCGGTGAATAGAGCTTTGCGAAGCAGTTCGTCATTTAGGCCCGATCGTCATCCGAAACGTGAAACCGAAATTAATCCAGCACAGTCGAAAAAGGACGCGTGCAACTTAAGGAGCAAGGGTCGCATCCCAAACGATGGATGCTTCCCGAACGGGTACGGTGACCCGCACGAGACGCACGGATACCAGCGAAATGACAGAGGCTGAGGCCATACGCCTCGCCCAACAGGGCGACGCTGGCGCCTTCGATCGAATCTATCGGCTGCACAGCCGTCGGGTGTATGCATTGTGTCTGCGCATGGTCGGAAATACGGCCGAAGCGGAGGACCTGACCCAGGACGCTTTCTTGCAGTTATTTCGCAAGATCGGGACGTTCCGGGGAGAGTCGGCGTTTTCAACCTGGCTGCATCGTCTGGCAGTGAACGTGGTCTTGATGAAGCTGCGGAAGAAGACGCTGCCGGAAACTTCGCTGGAGGAATCGACCGATCCGGAGGACGAGTCGAGCGGGCCGCGAAGAGAGCTTGGCGCACCCGACCTGTTGCTTACCGGTTCCATCGACCGAGTTCATTTGGAGAGGGCCATTGAACAGTTGCCGCCGGGTTACCGGCAGGTGTTCGTGCTCCACGACGTGCAGGGATTTGAGCACAACGAGATTGCCCGGCTGATGGAATGCTCGATTGGAAATTCCAAATCGCAGTTGCACAAAGCCCGGATGAGGCTGCGGGAACTCTTGCAGGAAACGTTGCGGAGCCTGGCGCGGCAGGAACGCCAGGCGGCGAAGAGTTCTGGAAGTTAGAAGCTAGAAATTAGAAGTTAGAGTTAGGGGTTGGAGTAAAGCGTGGATCAAGAATTGAAAGAAACAGGGAATGAAGACCGGAATGGAGTCCAGAAGGAAGAACGAACATGAACATGCAGTGTGAACAGTTCGAACAACTTTTAGAACAGCAGGACGAAGGCGCGCTGCCGAAGCCGGCGCTCGCTCACCTGGAGACGTGCGAGGCGTGCCGCGCCCTCTCGGCCGATTTCAGCGCCATCCACGACATGGCGTTGGAGCTGGGCGGCGAGGGGATTGCTCCTCCCGAGCGCGTGTGGATATCGTTGCGCAACCAGCTCGAAGCGGAGCGGCTGATTCTCCAACCGCAGGCGGCTCCGCGGAGCGCAAGCCGCGCAAGCTCAGGCTGGTGGTCCGTTTTTCAACGCCCCGCCGTTGCCGGCGCATTCCTGGGGCTCGTGCTTGCCGCGGCTTCCACGGTCGGCTACATGTCAAATTTCGCGCAGACGACGGTCCACTCGCAATTGGCCTTTCAGCCAGAGACTTCTCCCGTTCCCGCCGCGGACAGTGTTTTCAAGGAAGAAGTCCTGACCGTGGGAAGCGACTCGATTCCGGGCCTGCAAAGGCAGGACACCGCGGTAACCGCTTCCATCCGTCGGAACCTGCAAATTGTTGACAACTTTATCGCGATATGTGAAAAGAGCGTACGCGAACAGCCTGACAATCAGATGGCTCGGGAATATCTGTACGGAGCCTATCAGCAGAAAGCGGAGCTTTTGGCCACGGCCATGAACCGCAGCATGCCGGGAGGACTGCAGTGAACGTGACATTATCTCTGCGGGCTGCAAGTACAGCCCGCACCCGATCTCTGCGGGCTGCAAGTACAGCCCGCATCCGCAATTCTGTCCGTGTAGGCGCCGTGGGCGCGGTCATGGCGGGATTTATTCTCGCCGCATCTCCCGCGCGCGCGGACCGCAACGAAAAGCATTTTCCGGTGCAGAGCAAGCCGAAGATCGCCGTGCGGAATTCGAGCGGGCGGATCCAGGTGAAGGCCTGGACCAAGAATGAAGTGCTGGTCGCCTGGACGAATACCAGCGGAAAATCAGTCGTGGAAACCGAAGAGGCCGGAAATCGAGTCGAAGTGTCCACGCGGGTGAGCGAGGACGGCGATTTGGCGGACGATAGCAAGACGGATTTCGAGATTACCGTCCCCGTCGAGAGCGAACTCAGCGTGCGAACCGACTCCGGGAACGTGACGGTCGACAGCGTCCATGGGGACATGACATTCGACACCGTTGGCGCGAACCTCCAACTCTCCGACGTAGACGGCTACATGGTCGTCAAGACGATCGACGGCTCGCTGGTCTGCACCCGGTGCTCGGGCAAGCTGGAAGCCAACTCGATCAGCGGGAACGTGCAGATGATTTCGCCGACGCTTGACAGCGTGCGCGTGCAAACCTCCTCCGGAAATATCCTGTTTGACGGCAGCTTTCTGAGCCGCGGCATTTACATCATGAAGAATTTCAGCGGCACCATTGAAGTTCACTTCTCCTCAAGCGACTCCTTCGACGTCAATGCAAACTCGCTCAAGGGCGACGTGATCAACCAGGCTACGTTCAAGCCGGATACGCACGGAACCCCTCATCCCGCCTCCAAGTGGGGCCACGGATTCGTTGGCACGATGAACGAAGGGCACGCGAAGGTCGAGCTCTCTTCCTTTAGTGGTACAATCAAGATTCTGAAGCGTGACTAACGCTCAGGGCGCGGGCTGTACTTGCAGCCCGCCGGAACACCGAATCGCTTGCAGGATTTATCCCCATCAAACACGCCCGCACCAGGGCCTGTGCCGGAATACCGCGTGGTCTGCCTGACCGGATTCATGGGCTCGGGCAAAAGCACGGTCGGCCGCATGCTCGCCGCTCAACTGGCGTGGCACTTCGTCGATCTCGACGCGGAAATCGAAAGCGAATCCGGCCTGTCCATTTCACAAATCTTCGGGCAAAAAGGCGAGGCGGTGTTTCGCGAGATCGAACACGAATGTCTGGCGCGCGTTCTGGGATCGGCGTCCGAGCGGAATACGCGATTGGTTCTGGCGCTGGGCGGTGGCACGTTCGCGCAGCCGCGCAATGCCGCGCTCATCCGCGAACTTGGCGCGGCGCAGCGGGGCGCGGGAGCCGTGGTCATCTGGCTGGATTGCCCGGAGGAAGACCTGTTGCAGCGGTGTGTACTCATGGGCGACCGTCCGCTCTTCCGCGATGCAGCGAGTTTTCGTAAACTCTACGAGGAACGGTTGCCGCATTACCGGCAGGCCGATTATCGCGTCGAGAGCGGCGGAGAACCCATGCGCGTCGTCGAGCAAATCCTGGCCCTTGGAATTTTCGGGCGTTCGGCCCAAACCCACGCGGGCGGAAATCTTCCCGGAGCGCCTTTGTCATGAAACGTGACAAACACTTCCTGAAGCACGCGTTCGTACCCGCGTTGGCATTGTCCCTCGCGGCCGTGGTCCTGGCGGCGCGCCCCAGTAGCGCAGGCTTAAGCCTGCGGGTTGTCGGCCCGCGCTCCTCGCCCGTCGCCGCAATCCCGGCTGACGCGCCCTCGGTGTTTTCCGCTGACAAAGGAAAACTCCGCATCACGATCAATGGCCAGGCGGTGGGGAGCGAGGACTTCGAGATTTCCCAGAGCGGCGGTGAGTGGGTCGAGCGCAGCTCGATGACCGCGCATGCGCCCGGCAGCGGGGAGATCAAGGCCACGGGCCAGCTCAAGCTTTCCGCGGACGGCACGCCGATCCGGTACGATTGGTCGGCGGAGGCTCAGAAAAAAGCCACCGGGTCCGTCGATTTTGTGAGCGGAACGGCAAAATGCACGGGCGATTTCGGGATGCCCTCGCTCTTGCGCAAGGATTTCGTGTTCACTTCGCCGCGCATCGCTGTGCTCGACAACAATCTCTATTATCAATTTGGAGTGCTCGCGCGGATATACGACTGGAAGGCGCGCGGCAAGCAGACGCTTCCCGTGGTCATCCCCCAAGACATGGTTCCGGGAACGATTTCGGTGGAATCGCTGGGCCAGCAGAAGAGTGGAAACGGGAAATACGAAGCGATGCGCGTCAGTTCTCCGGATCTGGAAATTACGATTTACCTGGACGGAAACCACCGCATGATGCGGCTCGAAGTGCCTTCCTCGAACGTCACCATCGAACGGGAGTAAGTCGGCAACTATTGCTGACCTTGCGCGCGATTCAAGCCGCCTGCGGATGACACCGTTTATCGGGCCGACTTTTTGCTTCCTCGATCCTTCCTGCGCGCGTGCCATTCCTCAGCTGTGATCTCCCAAATTTCCGACTGGAAACGGCCTGAGACGTATTCGCGCTCTTCCGTGGCAACGATTCGCATGCCGTTTTTCTCGGAGATGCGCCGCGAGGCCACGTTCACCACAGCCTTTGGAACGCGAAGGACCGGAAACTTCAGGACATCGAACCAATAATCCGTGACCACCTCGCAAGCCTCGGTCATAAAACCCTGTCTCTGCCATGGCAAACCTAACCAGAATCCACGATTGTTATTCTCTTTGCTCTTCAGGCTGATGCTTCCGATCATGGAAGCGGGAGAACCCTTGAGGCGGATTGTCCAGCTCCATTCCTCGCCGCGCTCCATTGCGGGAAGTGCAAAGTCACGGTACCAAGTATGGGCGCCGTCGGGCGGGTAGGGCCAGGGGACAATCTTGTCCAAATATCGCACGATCTCCCAGTGTGGAAACAGGATTTGGGCCTGCTCCGCGTCGGCCAATTCCAATGGCCGCAATAAAAGTCGCGGTGTCTCAAGCGTGGGGATCATATGTGCACCACCGCCATGCCTTTATGATGCCACGGAGCAAGATTGGCTCGACTAAATTGCCGGGGACGATCACTCTCCACGCCCCGTTCGGATCATTTTCCATCCTTCTTTGAGCCTTCTATCCACATCGGCCTTGGTCAGCGCGGTGATGCCGCACGCCACATTGTGAGTCTTGCACGCCGCCAGAATTGTCTGTCGGGCTTGTTCCACTTCGGGCGAATCTTGCGGCACGCCAAGGTATTGATGCAAATCACCTCCCGCGCCGATGAAGATCGCGCCGACGCCCGGAACAGCCGCAATCTCGTCGACGTTCTTCAAGCCCTCCAGCGTTTCAATCATGGGAATGGCGAGCAGGTCGCCATCCGGATTGAGCGGCCAAACGTCGGCATGCTGCTCGTACTCCGCCGCGGAGACGCCCCACGCAAAAACAGCATTCCCCGGGGCGTACCCGCGCAATCCGGGCGGCTGCTGGTACTTCGACGTTTTCTGCTGCGGGTAGCGCATGAAGCGGATCAGGCGCGTCATTTGCTCCTTGTTCTCCACGCCATTGAAGATGACACCCATCAGGCCCATGTCTAGCGCCTGCTTGACGATCCAGTCGTTGCTTTCCAGATCGCGCCCGTACGGCGGGAATCGCGCAAACAGGGCCACTTTCGGCTGCGCGTTGCCCTTCTTGAGAATCGCGGCCTTATCGACCATGGCGGCCACGCAATAGGCCAGGCCATCGAGATTCAGCGGCCCATGCTCCATGTCCATGTAAGCGTAGTCGAAATCCAGGCGGGCGAGCGAATGGCAATTCTGCAGCGACATATCGTCGGTTTGCGTGCCGATGATAGCTTCTCCGCGCGCGAGTTTTTCGACGGCGGGATTGAGGTGAAGCGGCGCCTGCTGGGCCAGCGCGCTGCCAACTGGGATAACAAATATGGCGATGACCACAATCAATGCCGCCAGCAGACGGCCACGGAACGGCCGCGAGGCCAGACGTCGCAAGTCGGCTGTCCGCAACGGGTACGATGGACTGAGAATCGCTTTTGTCATTGAGCTACTCCCTTTTGCAAAGTGTCAAATGAGCGTCAGCGGTGTCTGAACAAAGATGGTCGGAGTTTACTCCCACATCGAAGCAAGCACTAGCGAAGTAGTTCGGCAAGAGGGCCAATTACCGGCAAAACAGCGGAGATCGTTGCTATGGCTTAGTGCAGGCGGAAGGAAACGACGAGCGTGGTCACCACATTGGCGGGGCGGCCGTTCATCCTTGGGGCTTGATACTGCCATTGCTGCACCGCTTCGACCGCGGCGCGCGCCAGGATGGGCGGACCGTCGAGGACTTTCAAATCGGTGACGCGTCCGCTGCTGGAAACATAGACGCGCAGGACGACATCGCCTTCCACTCCCGCCTGGCGCGCCACTTCCGGATAGATGGGAGCGACGGAGCGCTCGATGTGCTTCTGCATTTCGTCGGCGTCGACCGGAATTCCACCCCACCACGATTCCAGAATTCTCCGGCGCATTTCGGCGAAGAATCCGTCGGCGTCAGTGAACTCTTCGCCCTCGCTGGAAGTTAATGGCTCCAGAGCAGTGGGGGTGAGGCCGCCTTGCATCCAGCCTGCGGGAGAGGCCGCGCTCGATTCGGTGTCCGGATCGCCCAGGCGCAGCACAATATTTCCCGAGACCGCTTTCAGGTGGAAGCGTTCGCCTCCACCATTGAGGAGGCCCTCGCAATGAATCGCGCGGGCAGCGTCCGCGGAATCGTGACAATTGATTTTGAAGGGCAAGGAAGGATCGGTGGCGATGCGATGGCCGCTGCCGTCCTCGACAATCGCATCAATAGTGGCGGCCAGTTTGCGCGGGATATAAAGGACGATGTCGCCGGAAGTGGAGGACAATTGCGAGACTTGGCGCGGCTTTTGCGCGTCTGCATCCTTGGCGGTTTTCGGGCCGGGAACGTCACTGAGCCACGCGGTAATGTCGCCGTGATTCGCGGACACACGGAGCGGCGCATCCGCTTGCCGGAGCACAATGCCGCCACCGGCGGTATCCGCGGTCACGCTGGAGCCTGCTCCCTCGATGTGAATGTTGCCGCCCCCGGAGTCAAGTGCCGCTGTCCCTGCAATGTTTCTTGCGTAAATTTGTCCTCCGCCGGTGCGAAGAACGGCGTCGCCGGCAATGTTTCCGGTCGTGATGTGCCCGCCCGACGTTGAGGCGTGAAGCGTCCCAGACACGTCGCCCACGGTAATGTGCCCGCCTTGCGTGTCGATGCGCGCCGCCACAAGTAGGACAGGCTTCAGCCTGTCGCTTTTGTTCCGAGCCGCATCCCGCCCCGAGTCATCGCCACCGCCCACGCGTCCCACATTGATATTTCCGCCCGCGCTCGCCAGGCGAATGCGGCCATCGATATCCTGGACTTCGATGTTTCCGCCGCCGGTGCTGACTTCCAGGTTGTAACGGCGAGGAATGTGAATCTCAATCGTCGCGCTGAATCGTCCGCGAAGTCCTTGCCACGGCACTTTTCCATCGAGGGCAACGCCCCACGGCGTCTGCCGCGCGATGAAATCAAATTGCCGGAGAAATTCTTCCGCGCCGGGATCGCGGGAGTCCGCCTCCACGATCGCGCGATAGGAAATCCGCGCGGACTCATCGGTGAACACCTGGACGTTGCCCAGTTCCACGTTCACGCGCAGGGAGCGGCCGTCTTTCGTGGGAATGGTCCCCGATTTTTCGGCGGAGAGTTTTGGGAGATTTTCGGCCGGGTCGGAAGCAGAGGGATCTTCGATGAGGACCGCGGCGGGATCGTACGGACCCGGCTCAGCGGGGTAAGAATGGCGCCTGGCCAACAATGGGGCCGGCAGCGCTGCTAGAAGCAGCGCCGCTGCCACGGCGAGTTTTTGCCAAGTCGTCATGAAATTCGTGCGGGACAGGGTTTAGTAGCACAGGCTTCAGCCTGTGGGTTTTGATTTCATCGCGAGCCGAAAACCCACAGACTGAAGTCTGTGCTACTGTTCGCCGAGTTCGCGCAGGGCTGCCGCGCTTTGCAGGCGAACGTAATTGTTGGGATCATTCCGCAGGCGGTCGCGCAGCACTTCCAGCGTTTGCGGGTCCGGCGCGGCGGATCCGTTATTGGATTGCAGCGCGCTGACGAGAAGATTGATGGCTTCGACGCGCACGCCGGAATTGTCGTCGCTTTGCAGCGCATCGAGAAGAGTCTGCCGGACCGCGGGATCCTGCTCGAATCCCTGCAACGCTTCGATCGCCTTCATGCGCACGCCCGGATTGCGATCCAGGCGCGCGGCGGCGCACAGCGAGCGGCGCACGGCGGGATCCGCGGCGCGCGTGCGCAACACGTCCAGCGAATCGAGGCGCGCGTCCGGATCGAACCGCTGGCTGTTTTCCAGAACGAAAGTGAGCGCGCGCTCCACGTCCGCGTCATCGGGCGCGCCGACGATATTCATCGGCGTTTGCGACATCAGTTGCACCTGCACGGTGGGCGTGCGCGAGCCGGACGGCGTCACCCAGGCCACGTGAGCGCTTCCGGCGCTCTGCAATTGCTGGTCGCTGATTTTGGGAGAAGCGGAAACCGTCATCACCGGGCGCGGCGAAACCGCCTGGGACGGAACGACGCGCAGCCTCTGTCCCGCGACGCCCGCGAGAAATCCCGCCACCACGAGAAAAGTCATGCTCATCGCGGGATGATAGATCAGCGTATGGCGCAGAGCGCCCCACCACGCCACGGGAGAAAAAATCGAGCGCCACGCGGAGCGGTTCGCGCGCGCCTGCTGATCGTCGAGCGACTCCGCGAGCTGGCTGCGGCATTGCGCGAGGAGCAGGCCGGAGCGGTCCAGCGAATCCGCCGGCTGCTCGAGCGATGCGACCGCCTGTTGCAAGCGTCCTTCGCGCGAAAGGACTGCGGCGCAGGCAGGACACGCCGCGGCGTGCGCATCGAGTTCGGCGCGCGCTCCGGCGTCCAGTTCGTCGCAGGCATAAAGAACCGCGAGAGATTCGATGTCTTCGCAGCGAACAGGTGGGACAGGCTTCAGCCTGTCGGTTTTCGTTTGGGCAGGAGTCAAACCCGACAGGCTGAAGCCTGTCCCACCTGCCGGCTGCGCATTTTGTTGCTTATCGCTCACAGCAGTCCTTCCAATTGCGCTCGCAGCTTGCGCGTCGCGCGGAAGAGAGAGTTCTTCACGGTTTCTTCCGTCGTGCCGAGGGCGTCGCCGATGGCGCGCAGCTTCAGGCCCTGGTAATGCTTCATCTCAAACACCATGCGCTCGCGAGGCGTCAGCAGATCGAGAGCGCTGGAAATTCGCCGGCCGATTTCGAGTCCCCTCATGCGGCGCTCCGGATCGGACGACGCTGCCTGATCCTGTTGCCGGTCGAAGAAATCGCCCGCCACGGTTTCGCCATTCCGGTTAGACGCAAGCTCCGGCGCTTGGTCTTCCGGCCGGCTGCTTCTGCGGCGCAAATGATCGAGGCAGACGTTGGTGACGATGCGGTACGTCCAGGTATAAAAGCTGCACTCGAAACGGAAACGCGGCAGGTTCTTGTAAATTTTCAGGAAGGCTTCCTGATAGACGTCGCGGGCATCTTCAGGCTTGCGCAGAATGTTGAGGGCGATTCGCAGGACATCGCGGTCGTAGCGGTGCACCAGTTCTTCAAACGCTTCGCGATCGCCGCCCTGCGCGCGTTCGATCATGGCGCGCTCTTCGGACGGACTGGAATTGCGCCCCGTGACGCCGATGGAGGTCGAGCCTCCCACGGGATCTCCGGAGCCGCTACCAGACCAGGCGATCGTCATTTCGTCAGCAGCCATGGTGACGTACTCGATGCGCTCGGATCACTACCTACTATTAGACGCTTTGGCGGTGGAAAAGGTGAGCAGCCATTTCGGCGTCTTTATCACAATACAGAATGCTCTAACTGTTTCATTCCCAATATATTAGACTACCGCCGTTTCGGCAACGGTTTGGTAGCACAGACTTCAGTCCGTGGGTTTCCATTGGATCCTGGCTGGCGCGTGAAATCTGGATTCAGGAACGGAACCCCACAGACTGAAGTCTGTGCTACTTGTGGCCAGCGCCACTGCAATCACAAATGAAGACTCCAACGAACGCCGGCTTGAAAAGCGTCGCAAAAATTTCCGTCGTGCCCATGATCGCGGCAACTTACTTCATGGTTGCCGGCGGGCCCTATGGTCTCGAGGACATCGTCCAAAAGACCGGCTACGCTGCGACGCTCTTGATCCTGGTCATTACGCCGCTGCTGTGGAGCCTGCCTACCGCCATGATGGTGAGCGAACTAGCAACCGCCATCCCGGAAGAGGGCGGCTTCTACATCTGGGTGCGGCGAGGGATGGGCCGGTTCTGGGGATTTCAGGAAACGTGGCTGACGCTGGCGGGCAGCGTGTTTGAAATGGCGCTGTACCCCAATCTGTGCATCGATTATATCGGCCAGTTTATGCCGGGGCTCGTCTCGGGGCATCGCGGGTTGATTCTCGGGTTTGCGATGATCGCGATCTGCACGGCGTGGAATATTTTGGGAGTGCGCTCGGTCGGCGAAGGTTCGGTGTGGCTGAATGTGGCGCTGCTTGCGCCTTTTGTGGCGCTGACGATTCTGGCGCTCGGAAGCGGAAAGTTCGCGAGCGGGGGCGCGGCTCCGGTTCCGCTGCGCCACGCCGACCTGCTGGGCGGCGTGCTCATCGCCATGTGGAACTACATGGGCTGGGACAATCTTATCGACGATTGCGGGAGAAGTCGAGAAGCCGCAGCGCACGTATTCGCGGGCGATGTTTGGCGCGGTGTTGCTGGTCGTCGTCAGCTATTTAATTCCTGTGGGAGCGGTCGCCCGCACCGGGATCGACCCGAATCGCTGGACGACGGGAGGATGGGTCGATATCGGGCAAATCGTCGGCGGCGAAACGCTGGCCATCGCCATCGCGCTCGCGGGCGTGATCGGGGCAATTGGATCGTTCGGCGCGCTGATGCTTTCCTTCACGCGGCTGCCGCTGGTGATGGCGGAGGACGGTTACCTGCCGCGCATTTTCGCGCGGCGCGACGCGCGCACAGGCGCGCCGTGGGTCGCTATTCTGGCGTGCGCGATCTTGTGGGCCATTTGTTTTCCCCTCGGATTCGAGAAGAGTCTCATTCTGGACGTGCTACTGACGGGCTTGAGCATCCTGCTGGAATTTTGGGCGCTCGTGGCGCTGCGCGTTCGTGAACCGGAACTGGCGCGGCCGTTTCGCGTTCCCGGCGGAATGACGGGGGCGGTGGCCATCGGCATTCCGCCGCTAGCGCTGATGATTGCGGCCTTCGCGCGCAATCGCACGGAGCTGGTGGGATCGACGAATGAACTGGTGATCGGGATCGCCGTGATCGCGGCGGGACTAGCGCTCTATTTTCTCAGTAGGGTGATTTCCGAGAAAAACGAAACCCCACCGGGGGCCCGCTAGGGAATCCTTCGCGAGACGTTCGCGACTGCAGTAGCACAGGCTTCAGCCTGTGGATTTTTGTTGCGGCAACGGCGACCGTGCTCCAACCAACACCCGCAAGCTGAATAGGTTGCGGGAAAAGTCAGCCAGGGACCAGTTTTCGTAACATAGCCACTCTTGGCTGTGCGGTTTTCCGTCACTTAACAATGGCGCACAGCCAGGAGTGGCTGTGCTACTTAGGCGCTACCGGCGCGCTGCCAGAGCATCAGCGGCCACGCAAGGATCGCAATGGCAATCGCCAGGGTTGCGTATCCATTTGCGTGCAGGTAGGGATTAGGCTGCTCGAGCAATTCGATCGCGGCGGGAACCAGCGCAATCATCGCGGCGAGCAGGAAGTAACCCAGCACGTTGAACCGCGCGACGTGCGTAACTCCGAACCAAACCGCGACGACAGCCACCAGATTGAAAGCCGCTTCGCGGAAAAAGGCCCCGGGCGTCGCCACATTTGTCGCCATCAGCAGGGCGTACAAGATCATGAGGGCCGCGCGCATCCACGCCGGGCGAACGTATGCGGCGATGAGGCCCGCCGCCAGGCCGAGGAAACCCACCGTAAGAAAAGCGGCGGCGATGGAGGAGGCGAGGGCTCCCACCGCGGGGTTGAGCGCGTCCAGATTTCCCGGCACGCTCGCGCCCAGCGAGTGGCGCAACAGCGGCCAGCGCTCGAACAACGCGGGCAGGCGGTTCAGTCCCATCACCGCCGCGGAACCAAAAAGCGCCACGCAGAACGCGTCGCGGAAATATGCGGCATTCATGCCGCGCCACGGCGGGATGCGTCCGGGACCAAAGACCCGCTCCAGGAAAAACCAGGAAAGCCCCAGCAGGAGGACGGCGCCCGCCAAGTAGATCGCCACAATAAAAATCATAGTGATCGAGAGAATGATGTAGAAGGTTGCCAGCGGAGAGGCCGTCGTGTAGTTCATGAGGAGCTGGGGCGCCCGATTGACGTAGGTCGCAATCCCCGCCAGCAACATCAAAATCGATAGTTTCCCGAGCGCGCGCCACGGAACGCGAGCCACGTCCGGACTTTTCAGGCTGCGAAAAAAAATCACCAGCACGGTGATGAGCGCGACGCCGAAACCGCAGGCCACGCCAAAAGACTGCGCCTGTTGCAACGGAGTTTTGCGACTCTCCGCGTCACGCCAGGTTTCGGGAATCTTGATGAAGATGCGATAGCCGGAAACTTCATCGCCTTGCACTTGCAACTGCATGCGGATGTGCGCGCCCGCCGCGGCGGGCTGGCCTGGTTTCGCATCCAGCGCCGCTTTTTGTTCCCACTCAAAGAAGTGATCGGTCCTCGCGGGTTTTTTGTCGGAGTGCGTCTCGACCAAATTCCAATCCGCGAGATTCACGCCTTTCCCGTCGCGCAAAAATACTTCCGCGCGCGCCTGGGCTTCTTCTTTCGAGAGGTTCGCGCCTGGAGCTTTTTCGTCGAGCGTGTGATGCACGGAATGCAGCGAACCGTCCGGCATCAAAACGACCATGAATTCTTCATTTTGCGAATCGCGGAAATAGCGGACCGTCCAGAAGGCGGAGGGAACCTGTTCGCGATAAATGCGGTTGGCGGCGGCGATGCCGATGGTGCGGCGCAGGTATTCATTCGTGTAGTCGTCGAACGTGTAGGTGACGGTCGTGGCGTGGTGATAGGTATTCGGATCGATGTCGATCTGGCGCAAATCTTCGTCGGCGCGCCCGGTGGCTTGCTGCGCGTCAATTTGGAAGCGGACAAAATCGCCGATCGCTTCGCGCTTGACTCCAGCGAGCAGCGCAACACCAACCAGGCCGCACGCTATCAAGACCGCCAATGTGCGAGAAGACATGACCGCATGGCTCGCGGGAATTTCGGAAGCGGCAGCGGGCGGACTCATCTCAGGCGCCGCTTGCTCGGTCTCTCCATGCGCCGCGTCCATCGGCGGCCCGCCAATGGGCCGGGCTCTGTTCAGCAGAGACTCATCAGCGACGAATCCGCCGCGCGAAACATAGGAAATCGCGGCGATGGCCAGAGGAATCAGCGCGGCGCCGCCCACGATCGCTCCGGAAATGCGCAGGTAGGCGCCGTGCGAGCGCAGCAAGGATGTGCTGATGAGAAACGCGTCCACCGTGTAGTGCCAGATCAGCGTGGCCCAGATTCCCCAGCGCAGCAGGACGAGTCCCGCGACGATGCCGATCAGGCCGACTTCGAGGCCGCGAATGTACGCGGGTTCCTGCGGATAATTGCTGTGCAGAAATCCCCAGAAGAATGCGGGCAGGACGACGGCCAGGAAGCGCGACTTCGTCGTGCGCAACAAATAGGGAATCGCGAACAGGCGGAAGAGAAATTCCTCGCTCGTCGCGGCGTAGATGCCGATCGTCAGCGGGTAGACCCAGGGCACATAAGTGCTGACCACGTTTTCGTAGTTGAGATCTTGCGGCGCCCACGCGCCGAACTTGCGGCTGATGATGTAAAAGACGGTGATGTAGCCGATGTGCGCGGCGGCGAGGCAGATGCCGATGACGTTGGCGCGGAAAAATTCCCTGGTGCGAATTCCGGGCAGGCGGAATCCAACGTCCAGCCTGATTTTATCGGGCTGAAAGATGCGATACAGCGGTTCCCCCGGCACGACGGCGAGCACGACCAGCAACGCGCTTACGACGCTGAGCAGCGCGGCCTTGCCCACATGGCTCAGGAAAAAACTGGAGTACGGCGTGTTCGTATCGTATGCCGCGCGATCCAGCGGCCACTGATTCATCGTCATGATGAAAAACAGAGCAGTGAGGAATATCCCGAGCGCGAGGCCGATGCGCCATTCGAGCAAGCCGCGGCGTCCCAGCGAAACGATCACGTAGAGACACCCGCCGATCAGGAACGCGTAGGGAATGAGCGCGATAAATTCAAGGACATTGTTGGACGACCGCAGGTGTTCGTAATCGCGACTCCACGCTTCGGGGACTTTCAGGAATTCGTTGTATCCGCTGACGCGGTCGCCGGCCAGCGTGACGGTCAGGCGGTACGGCGCGTCCTTGGCGCGAAATCCGCGCCGCTCCCAGGAAAAACTCCAATCGCGGCGCGCGGGACGCTCCGTGGGGTTTGCTTCCTCCTCGCGGAAATCGTAGAGGGAAAGGTCGGCGTGCAGCGTGTCGCGCAGAAAGGATTCCGCCGTAGCCTGCGCCGCGGCGCGTTCGAGGCGCGCGCCCGGCGCGGCCTCCTCGAGTTCGTGGTTGTAGCCGACGATGCCGCCGGCGGGATCGACGCGCACGTCGAATTCTTCTTTTTGCAGGGGACGGAAAAATCGCGTCTGCCAATACCAGATGTGGACTTCGCTCGCCATCATCTGGTTGGCTTGCTGGAGGCCTACTTCGCGCTCGAGGTACGTTTTTGCGGTATCGTCCACATCAAAAACGATGCTCGAATCGTAGCCGCCGAGCTGCGCGCCTTGCGCGGCGGCAAATTGTTTTGCGAGGGCCAGGGCATCCGCGCGCGGAACTTTGAATTCGACGGAGGCTTCGGGGAAAGCGCGGAAGAAATATGTGTACGCCACGCCCGCGCCGAGAATGCCCGCAAGAATCCAGATCAGGAGAACTCTTGCGTCATTCCGATCAAGCCGTTCCAGCGGCAAGCACGCCTCCCGTGGCGCAGGCAAAAACGATCCATCTTTTCCCATGACGCGGGGGATTGCAAGGCATTCGGCGCGTTGAGCGCAGGTTTGAGTAGCACAGACTTCAGTCTGTGGGTTTCCGCGGAATCTTGGATGGCGCCCACGGCCTGAGCTAACTAGCGAACCCCCACAGACTGAAGTCTGTGCTACTGGTGCGTGATATAAACAAGAAATGTCCGTGACGCCCACGACCGAGCTGATGTACCTCAAAGGCGTAGGACCGCGCCGCGCGGAAATTCTCGCGAAGCGCGGGCTGCGAACGTTTGAAGACCTTCTCGGTTATTTGCCTTTCCGGTACGAAGACCGCATCCGGTTCGCCAAAATTCGCGAGATCGCTCCAGGACACGTTTACACCATTCGCGCGCAGGTCCTGAGCGGCAGCCTCGTCCGGTACACGCGAGCGCGCGGCGGCATGTATCACCTGCTCGTTCGCGACGAGACGGGCTCGCTCCCCTGCAAATTTTTTCACGGGCAATATCTCGAGAAAACATTCAAAGCCGGCCAAGGGCTCGTTCTTCACGGGAAGGCCGAACTGGATGCGATGCGGCCCGGCCGGATCGAGATGATCAATCCGGCATACGAATTGCTCGGCGACG
Source organism: uncultured Acidobacteriota bacterium (assembly GCA_963832265.1). Lineage (GTDB taxonomy): Bacteria > Acidobacteriota > Terriglobia > Acidiferrales > UBA7541 > Palsa-360. Next base: position 16,103 of record CAWHTN010000007.1, on the reverse strand, counting down.
GAGACGCGGACTCGACCGAAGTCGGGCGCATCGTTCCCATTTACGAAGCCATTGGCGGGATCGGCTCGCGCACCATGCGGCGCATCGTCTATCTGGCGCTTGAAAAATTTTCCGGCGCGCTGCCCGACCCGCTGCCCGCGGAAATTCTGGAGCGCTACAAATTCCCTTCGCGGCGCGAAGCGATCCAGTTCGTGCATTTTCCGCCCGCGACGGAATCGGTCGAGGCGCTGAATTCATTTCGTTCGCAGGCCCACCTGCGCCTGATTTTCGAGGAATTTTTCTTTTACCAGTTGAGCGTCGCCATGCGGAAGAAGTCGGCGCAGCAACAGGCGGGGATTGCGTTTCGCGTGCGCGAGCCGGCCATCCGCGAAGCGATCAAGCGCGTGCTGCCGTTCAAGCCCACCGATGCGCAGAAGCGGGCGCTCGCGGAAATCGCGGCGGACCTGGAGCGCGGCGTGCCGATGAATCGCCTGCTGCAGGGCGACGTGGGCAGCGGCAAAACCATTGTCGCGCTCGAAGCGGCGACCATCGTCATCGAGAACGGTTACCAGGCCGCGCTGATGGCGCCGACCGAAATTCTCGCCGTGCAACATTACCTGGCCGCGGGGAAAATATTCGCGCGCGCGGGCTACCGCGTGGAACTGCTGATCAGCGGAATGAAAGCGTCGGAGAAAAAAGCCGCGCTCGAGCGCGTGCGATCGGGCGAAGCGCAACTCGTCGTGGGGACGCACGCGCTGCTCGAGCCGCAGGTACAATTCCAGCGGCTGGGCCTCGTGATCGTGGATGAACAGCACCGCTTCGGAGTGCTGCAACGCAAAGAGCTGATGGAAAAAGGGTCGGCGCCGGATGTGCTCGTGATGACGGCGACGCCGATCCCGCGCACGCTTTCGCTCACGCTCTACGGCGATCTCGATATCTCGGTGATCGACCAGATGCCGCCGGGGCGCGTGCCGATCGTGACGCGGGTTTCCTCCGAGGGAAATTTGCCGGGCGTGTGGGATTTTCTGCGGCGCGAAATGGCGGCCGGACGGCAGGCCTACGTCGTGTATCCGGTGATCGAGCAATCGAAATCCGAGGAATCGCAGCGCTCGCTGAAAGCGGCCATCGTGGAATTCGAGCGGCTGCGCAGCGTGATCTTTCCGAACCGGCACGTGGGCCTGCTGCACGGCCGCATGAAGAGCGAAGAAAAAGAAGACGTGATGGATCGATTCCGCCGCCACGAAATCGATCTCCTGGTCGCGACGACGGTGATCGAAGTCGGCGTCGACGTTCCGAACGCGACCGTGATGGTCATCGAGCACGCCAACCGGTTCGGCCTCTCGCAACTGCACCAGCTCCGCGGACGGATCGGCCGAGGCGGAGAAAAGGGCACGTGCATCCTGATCGCTCCGAAGAATCCGGGAGACGATGCGCGCGTGCGCCTCGAAACCATGGTGCGCACGACCAACGGTTTCGAGATCGCCGAAACGGATTTGAAATTGCGCGGCCCCGGCGAATTTTTCGGCACGCGCCAGCACGGCGAACTCGGCTTCCACATCGCCAACCCGATTCGCGATTTTGATTTGCTGGAGCAAGCCCGCCGCGAAGCGCTCGCGCTCGTCGAACCCCCCGAAGCCGGGCCCGCGCGCCAGCGCCTGCTGGCGCAGCTTCCGGTCGAGTGGCAGCGGCGCTATCAGCTGGCGTCGGTCGGATAAGTGCAGTGGAACCACAGATGAACACAGATAAACACTGATAAAGAAAGAGAAGAGAACTTGAAAAAAGCAATGATTGCCGATGCACTGCTGAGACAACGAGATGCAATTGCCGACATCCGTTGCCACACGATTTTAAACTTTCTTGCTTTTTCCTCATCCGTGTTTATCTGTGTTCATCTGTGGATTCAAAGGGTTTCTCCATGCGCGTAATCGCGGGAAAATACCGGAGCAGGACGCTGCGCAGCTTGAAGGGGCAGATGCTGCGGCCGACGAGCGATCGCTTGCGGGAGACGCTGTTCAACATCTTGGGGCCGGCGGTGGGCGGCGCCACGTTTGTGGATCTGTATGCGGGCACGGGAGCGGTGGGCATCGAAGCGCTGAGCCGGGGCGCGCGCCACGCGATTTTTGTCGAGCAGCATGCGCCCGCGGTGGCCTTGATTCGCCGCAATCTGGAGTCGCTGGGGATCGGCGCGGAAGCGGAAATTCTCGGCATGAATGTCGCGCGCGCGATCGAACGGCTGGAGGCGCGGCACGTTCACGCGCAATTTATTTTTCTCGATCCGCCATACGCCGCCGACGCCGAATATGAAAGCGTGCTGGAGGCGCTGGGGGAATCGCCTCTGGTTGCGCCGGATGGGCGCGTGATCGTGGAGCATTTGAGGAAGCGCGAGCTGCCGGAGCGGGCTGGGGATTTGGAGCTTGCTCGCGTTGTCGAGCAGGGCGATGCGGCGCTCAGCTTTTACAGGCTTGCGCTGGCCGCGTAGGAGGCTTGCAGAGTGAAAGTGAAATCGATGTTACGCCACCAGTAGCACAGACTTCAGTCTGTGGGGTTTCATTTGATCTTGGCTAGCGCGAGCGGTCTGGGCGCATTGGCGGAAACCCACAGGCTGAAGTCTGTGCTACTAAAACCTGCTTGTCAGTTCTTTTTCTTGAACAAATTTTTCAGCGAGTTCACGTCGTCTTGCACCGAGGGCTGCTGGGCGGAGGGCGCGCCTGAGGGAGCTGAACCCGATGCGGTGGACGGCGCGCCGAAACTCGGGACTCCCTTGCCCGGCGTCACTTTCGGGCTCTCGATCGTTCCTGCGAGCGCGAACGGCACCGTAATTTTCCCGACGCGGCTGCCGATCAGCCCGCCCACAACGCTGCCCACTTTGCCTGAGCCCAGCGCCCCCGCGGGATTCACCGTGACCGAGCCTTGATAGTCCATCGTGCTGTCGAGCCCCAGGCTGCCGCGCAGGTCCACGATGCCGGCGGAAGAATCCAGATGAATCTGTTTGCTGGAGACGCGCTGGTCGGCGATGGTGAGGTCGCCTTCGAGAACGGTAAACGGGGTGTCGCCGCCGACGCCCGCCATTTTCATGACGGATTCCGCGGCGCCCGCCAGATTGACGCCCGGCAAGATGGCCGTTGCGCACGGCAAATTTGCCCGAGCCGGTCAGCGTTTTTTTCCAGGCGTCGCTCAGGGAGCCGCCAAGTTGCGGCAGGTCGAGTTCTCCCGTGCCGCCCATTTTCCCGCGCGCCGAGGGAGTGGGCTCGAGCACCTTGGCAACATCCAGATTGCGCATCTGCACGTTCGCGGTGAAGCGCGCCGGGTCGGTCACGCGATCCACACGCGCGGAAATTTGCAGCGTGCCGCCGTACATGCCGATGGAAATCGGCCACAGTTCCGCGCGATCGGTGTACACGCGAATCTCGACGTTCGCGGGACCCACGGCGTATGGCTTCGTCGTGATTTTTTCGATGTTGATGTGTCCCCGCGCGACCAGTTCGGTCTTTGCCCCTGGCGCGGGAGCAGGCGCGTTCGCCGCCGGCTTCGCGGGAGTTTTTGCCGTGGGCTTCGTGGGAGCGCTTGCCGCGGCCTTCTGCGGCGCGGAGGCGGGGCTGCTTGGCCCGCTCGGCTCGGCGGCGCCGCCCGGTCCACTCGGTCCGCTGCCCGCAACTGCGATCAATTTATCGATGTCGAGCTGCGAGGAACTCATTTCAAAATTCACCTGGGGATGCTCGAAATCGGGCACGTTCAGGGTCCCTTTGATGTCGGCGGCTGTGGCGAGGTCCGCAACAAATTGCGCGTCGAGTTTTCCGCCGGACAAGGTGAATTGGCCGGTGTGAAACGCGATGGGGTCCTTCCAGCCGCTCAGCGCGAGCGTCACGCTGGAGAGATTCGATTCCGCCTGCCAGTCGTGCATGCGCATCGGGCTGATGGCGAAATTGTGCAGCGTGACGTTGATGCCCTTGGTATCGGCGAGCGGTGCTGCGGCGCCCCTAATTACGCTGCCCACCGCGATTTCGGCGCCGGTCAGATTGATGCTGTCGATTTGGTCCAGCGTCATGCTGGAGGAAGAATCGCCGGATTTTGCCGGCGCCGATGTATCGGAGGCCGCGAAGGTGTAATTATTTTTCCCGCTGCTGTCCGTGAGGAGTGTCAGCGTGGGGCGCACCAGGTCCACCGAGTTGACGTGGATGGTCCCATGCAGCAGAGGAGCGAGCGCCACGTTCACGCGAATTTCGGCCGCTCCCACCACATCGCCTACGGGAAAGCCGGGAGGGTTGCCGACATGCAGTTCCGCGACCGTCACGCCGGCTCCGGGGAAGAGTCGCGCGTGAATCGAGCCGACCGTGACTTTCCGTCCGGTCTGTTTCGCGATGGCGTCGGCGATGGTGTCGCGATAGCGATCGACATTCAGGAAATAAGGCACGGCCAACACGACAAGGAGCAGGACAACAAAAAGCCCCACGAGAATTTTCGCCCAAAGAGGGAACCGGCTGGATTTTGTTTCTGGGGAAGAAGGGGTAGCCATGGCAACTCACATTCTCCGGCATGCGACGAGCGGCATTTGAGTCCGGGGGCGTTGAGGCCCCTATCGTGGCAAATCACGTGGCGAACGGCAAGGCATTAGTAGGACAGACTTCAGTCTGTCGCATTTTTCGATGGCGCGCTAGCTGACCTGCATTGGGCATGAGAAATATTGGAGGCGCCAAAGTCTGTACGGGCTGCTTTGTTCGGCTTTATTGCATCTGAAGTTTCTTGTGGCGCAGGCTTCCGCCTGTCGGTGTTAGTCATTAGGGCCTCGCACCCAGGCGCTACCAAACCCCACAGGCGGAAGCCTGCGCCACTTGGGTCCGAAGGCGTATAATTTCGCGGGGGGCCATTCCGTTTGCTTGAGATCGCTCATTTGCATGAGAGGACAGGTTTAGCTAATTCGTTCGACTCCTCGCCGGAGTTGCCTGCTCCGCGGCTTGCGCTGGAAAAGACGGGAACACTCAAGGAGTTCTCCTCCAGTCTGATCGCGCTGCTTCGGGGCCCGGCAGCGCCAAGAAAATTTCTCGGCGACCCCTACTTTCGGGATTGCTGGATCGACCATAGATTCCCGAAGTATGCATTCGCAGCCGCGATCGCGTTACAGGCGCTCCTGATCCTGTTTCCTCCTCCCATCTGGAATATTCAGCCGACGCGCACGGTATCCGCGGCGACCCCGACGGGGATCACCTGGTATGGTCCGGCGAAGGATTTTCCGGCGATCCTGCCGCCCATGCGCGCGCGCCGACCCGCCGTTCGGAAAGAGGCGCCGAAGCCGCTCCCCCGTCGCGGCGCCGATGCGTTCCATCCTCGGCAAACCATTCTCTCCGAACCGTTGCATCCGACGCATCCCCGGCAGACGCTGATTCAGCCAAGAGCGCCGCAGGAGCCGCCTAAAATTTTGCCGGCGCTTCCCAACATCGTGCAACTCGCAGGTTCGCAGCCGGAGCGCCCGAAGCTGCAGCTCACCGCAGCCGAGCTAACGTCCCTGCGGCCGAAGACTCGCGCATCGCTCGCGGCCTCGAATGTCGCCGCGCCTGAAATTTCGGCGCTGGAAAAACAGGCGGGCGCGATCAACATCGCTTCGTCCTCGCAGGCCCCGGCAAAACCGCTGCTTCCGGTGAATCCATTGTCCGCGCCGCGCGCGGCCCCGCAAAAAACGGAAACGAACGCTGCTGCTCCAGACGTCGGCGGACGGGCCGGGGCAAACGAAACTCTCATCGCACTATCGGCGACGCCCGCGCCTGTGGCTCCTCCTCCGCAATCCCCGCCGGAAATCTTTCGGCGCGCGTTTCGATTTCACCGGACGGACCCAAGCCCGGAGCGCCCGGCGGGACTGCGTCCGGCACGGGCCCTGGCGGAGGCAATGCGGGCGGCGCAGCAGGCCATGGGCCGGAAGGCATTTTCATCAGTGGCGGAAATAATGCAAACACCGGTCCAACTTCAGGACTGGGCATCGGGCCGGCGTCGCGAGAAGCTGGCAATGCGCTGCCCTCGCGGCCGATTCCGCGCGCACGCATCGCGCCCGAGGGATCGAAATCGCTATCTGCAGATGCAGAAGGGGCGGCGCTCACCGCTCCGAAATTGGGATTGTCCCCGCAGGAAGTGCTCGGCTCGAAACACGTTTACACGCTGCACGTCAATATGCCGAACTTGACCAGCGCGTCGGGAAGCTGGGTCCTGAATTTTGCCGAGCTGAATGAGACGGCGCCCGGAGGTACCATGAATTCCGGGACTGCGAATCTGGCAGGCCCTGTTCCCCTGCGAAAAGTGGATCCGAAATATCCGCCGGAGCTTCGCACATCGCACGTGGATGGAGAGGTGGTGCTCTACGCCATCATCCGCAAGGACGGCAGCGTGGACAGCATCCAACTGGTGCACAGCGTCGATCCGCACCTGGATGCGAACGCGATGGAAGCGCTCGCGCAATGGAAATTCCGCCCCGCGGAGAAGCACGGCGAGCCGGTCGATCTCGAAGCCGTCGTGCACATCCCGTTTCGTTCGCGCGCGCCCGTCGTTTTGAGGTTTTCGTAGCACAGGCGTCCAGCCTGCGGTGATTAGTACCTGCATTCCACTGAGCGCAGAACCGCCCCCAGACTGCTGAAGTTCGACGCTACGCTCAAATCGCACAACATTCCGCATCTCGCGAGGAATCGCTCAAAAATGCTCGCGCAGAGCGCGGAAGTTCGTGCAGGATGAGCAGGCGGCCGGCGCCGCTGCGCACTTCTTCATGCTCGAGCGCCCACGTGGCGTGATGCGGAATGAACACCGCGTTCAGCCCCGCCTCGAGCGCGGGATTGATATCGCTGCGAGGGCTGTTGCCCACCATCCATCCGTGCGATTTCACGACGTGGTGCCGGTTCACCAGCGCGCGGTACGTGGCGGCATCTTTTTCAGGAACGATTTCGATGGCGTCGAAATGAATCTGCAGTCCCGACCGCTCGACTTTGGCCGCTTGCTCGGCCGCTTCGCCCTTCGTGAAGAGGATCAGGCGGTGGCGCCCGGCCAGATAGGCGAGCGTTTCGAGGACGCCGTCCATGATATTGGGAGGCGTGCGCTCGAGTTCCTGGACGCGGTGGTGGATATTTTCCACGGTCGAGCGCTCGGCCTGGTGCCCGGCGAGCTTCATGTAGGTTTCCTCGAGCGACCGGCCGAAGCTGCGCACGCCGTAGCCGTGCTGGCGGATGTTGCGGCGCTCGGTTTCGTTCAGGATGTGGCGGGCATATTCGCGCGGATAGCCGAAGGGTTCGAGCAGCGTGAGGAATTCCTCGATGGTCTGCTCGAAGTAAACATTGTTTTCCCAGAGCGTGTCGTCGGCATCGATCAGAATGGTTTCTCGGGGCATGATTTCAGGCGAGCTGGAACGACTCCGTGTTCGCACGCCGTGCGGATTCTCCGCGCGGCGTGAATTCGCACAGGGCTCGATTTTGCGGTCTACGCTTTCTTGGCTTCGCTGGCCGCAAGCCTTTCCAGAATTTCGAGCGCAACCTTTTGCGTTTCGCCGTAGTGGGCAAGGTAGCTCTGAAATTCGCGGTTCAGTTCGAGCGCCTCGCCGGCGTCGTGCTGCGTTCTCAGAATCATGTCGCGCAGGCGCACGGGGTGAGGCAGCACCGCGTCTTCCTTGAGTTCATCGAGCGCCGATTTGACGTCGTAGGGTTCCATCGTTCCTCCCGGTCGTATTCTGCACGAACAATTCTACTGCGAAACCCGCGCCAAACGAAGCAGTAGGACAGACTTCAGTCTGTCGCTTTTGAATTTGTAGGAGAAATTGAAACCCGCAGGCTGAACAGTCCGCGGAAAAAGCCTTGTTGTCATCTGAGCGAAGCGAAGAATCTCTCTTCGATTTAAGTCAAAGAAACACGGAGAGATTCTTCGCTTCGCTCAGAATGACAGAGTTACTTTTCCGCAGCCTGGAAGCCTGTCCTGCTGGCGGGAGTTCCGGAAAATCAAGCGACCGAGGGCAAAAACTCGTAGCGGTCGATGCGCGCGGCGATGCCGCGCCGGCCGTTGTGCGGTTCGACGCGCACGATTTCCGCAAAGCATCGTATGTGGACGTCGCCGGCCATGGTAATTTCGCGCGGCAAGGTGAGGATGAATTCGATGGACGATCCCGGCGCGAAGTCCGCTTCAATCAAAAAATAGAGGCCGCGGAAACTGACGTCCCGCGTTTGTCCTTGCCGTTCGCCGCCGCCCGGCTCAGTGGAACGAACCGTTAACGGCAGCGTCATCGTAAATCGCCGCGATGCCCGGCGTTCTGTCGATTGTTGCATGACTCCCCCGGAAGAGGGCATTCCAGGTTCAGCCAGCACACCGTAGCATTGCGGAATAAAAATCGCAACGGGAAACGCACGATAGACCGAAAAAGTTTTCCTCTGTTGGCGCCGGGTGACAGCCGCGATTTGTCCCTCGGCGCCGCTCTGTGGTTACATGGGTTCCAGCATGCCCACGCAACCTCATCGGACGTTGATGCTATCCGGCCCCGCCGGCCGCATCGAAACGATTCTGTGGTCCACATCGGAGCAGGGAGAAGGCGCGCAGCCGCCGCTCGCCGCTGTCGTCTGCCACCCGCATCCGCTGTTTGGCGGAACCATGCACAACAAAGTGGTCTACCAGACCGCGAAAACGATTCATCGATTTGGGCTGCCCGTCGCGCGCTTCAACTTTCGCGGAGTGGGCTTGAGCGAAGGAACGCATGACAAAGGAGTCGGCGAGGAAGACGACGTTATAGCCGTGCTCGATTTTCTGGCGGAGGAATTTCCCGGCGTGCCGCAGCTCCTGGCCGGCTTCAGTTTTGGTTCCTGGGTCGGCTTGCGCGCCGGGTGCGGCGATCCGCGCGTGACGGAACTCTTGGGTCTCGGCCTGCCGGTCGGCGATTTGGGCAGCCGCAGCTTCTCGTATCTCGACACCTGCGATAAGCCGAAGCTTTTAGTGTCCGGCGAATTCGACCAGTTCGGTCCGCCGAATAAGCTGCGCGCGATGGTCGAGCAGTTTCCTCCGCGCATCCAGGAAAACACACGGGTGGCGATCGTTGCCGGCGGGGATCACTTCTTCACGGGACATCTGCCCGAGCTGGACCACACCATCGCGGAATGGCTGCTGGAACGGCACCCGGAGCTGGCTGCGCGCGAAATCTGATCAGCGCGATAACAAGCGATGAAGTCTTGCGAATAGGATGGCTTGAGTAGCACAGACTTCAGTCTGTGGGTTTCCGTCAGAACTTGGCAAGCGCGCTCAGACTGGGTTTGCAAACGGACCCCCACAGACTGAAGTCTGTGCTACCAAACCCCTCAGAAAAAAATGAAGCGCTTGCGCTTGCGGTATTGGATCGGCTTGGCGCCCGGATCGGCCTGCTCGGGCTCGTAGGCGAGGCTGCGGCCTTCAAATGCGGCGAGGGGATTGTCGCGGAACAGCGCCTGCGCGACTTCTTCGCCGCGGCGCTCGGCGACGGCGTCAAATGCGGCGCGAAGCTGCAGCGGGCGGCCCTTCAAATTGTGCGCGTCGCTGGCGATGAAGTGGACGCGATCCTCGTCCAGCCACTGCTCGGCGCGATGCTGCGCGGCGGTTCCGAAACGCCCGAGGATGGATTGCGCGGTGATCTGCACGTAGCTGCCCTGGTGCAGCCAGCGATACATCCGCTCGGGCTTGGTGCGCAACATGGCGTTCCGCTCGGGGTGCGTGATGATGGGCGACAATCCGATGAGATGCAGGCGGTGCATGGTGTCGTCCATGGAAGGCGGAATGGAAAAGTCCGCGAATTCCACGAGCAGATAATTCTTCTGGTTGATCGTGTACTTCTGGCGGTTTTTCTCGAGATCCTGAAGATTCTCGAAATTTAAATGAAAATCGCATCCGGTCGCCAGTTTCAGGCGGTCGCCGACGGCGGCCTGAAGCTCGTCGCGGCGCTGGCGGATGATTTCAGGATCGAATTTGTATTCGGAATTGGCGTGCGGCGTCCCCACTACATGCGTGACGCCGTCCGCGATGGCCATTTCCGCCATCTGAATGGATGTTTCCAGCGTGTCCGCGCCATCGTCCAGGCCGGGAAGAATGTGGCAATGAATGTCGACCATATCCACTCCGCTTCCAGTGAAGATACCTGAACGGGAGTATGCGAACAACACTTCTGGTGACTGGTGATTCGTGAACAGTGACTGGTGAAATCCCTCCGCACCAAAGGGTTGAGTCCACTTGCGAAATGGCCACCTGCTATAATCTTCGCGGCGCTCGGGCGGAGGTTCAAGTAGCACAGGCTTGAGCCTGTGGGGTTCCATCAATGAGCCCTGGACTCTCCGCCAAGATCATACGAACCCCACAGACTGTAGTCTGTGCTACCAAGGACTAAACCCCGCAGGCTGAAGCCCGCGCCACATCACAATGGCTACATTTTTCATCGAACAATTTGGGTGCCGGGCGACGCAGGCCGATGCGGCGGCGATCGAGCGGCAACTCGTCGAGCGCGGCTACGCGGTTTCCGCGGATGCGAACTCCGCCGACGTCGTCGTGGTCAATACGTGCACGGTGACGGCCGCGGCGGACCTGCAGGCGCGCCAGTCCATTCGCACGATTCATAGGGAAAACCCGGCGGCGCGCGTCATCGTGACGGGCTGCTACGCGCAACGCGCTCCGGAAGAACTTGCCGCGCTCGAAGGAGTTTCCTGGGTCGTCGGAAATTCGCACAAGCCGGAAATTCCGCGCCTCATCGAGGAAATGGGGCAGGAGATGGGGCGGGAAACGGCGCCAGACTCTCCTCCCGCCACGCGCCAGGGATTTGTGCCTCTTTCCATGATTGCAGGCAAATCGCTTTCGCCCGAAGGCGGTCCGGCTAAAATTCTGACCGGCGATATTCTGGAGCAGCGCGAACTGCTCGTCGCGCCCGTCGAAGGCGGCGAGGCGGGTCACACGCGCCCCGTGCTGAAAATTCAGGACGGCTGCAACAAGCGCTGCTCCTACTGCGTGATCCCGCAGGTGCGCGGGCGCAGCCGGAGCCTCGCGCCTGGCAGCGTGGTCGAGGAAATCCGCAAGTTGTGCGACGGCGGCGCGCGGGAAGTGGTGCTCAGCGGAATCGATCTCGGCAACTACGGGCGCGATCTCACGCCGCGCGCGCAGCTCGGAGAAGTATTGCGGCGCATCCTGGACGAAACGCCCGTCGAGCGTCTGCGCGTCAGTTCCGTCGAACCGATGGACGTCACGGAGGATTTAATCGCGATTTTCGCGGCGAGCGAGCGGATGGCGCGGCACTTCCACATGCCGCTGCAATCCGGCTCTGACCGCATTCTGGCGGCAATGCATCGCTGGTATCGCGCCGAGCACTATGCGCGCCGCGCGGAGCTTGCGCGCGAGTGGCTCCCCGACGCGGCCATTGGCGCGGACGTGATCGCAGGATTCCCCGGCGAGACCGAGACAGATCATCAAGCGACGCTCGCGCTGATCGAGCGGCTGCCGCTCACCTACCTGCACGTATTTTCGTTTTCTCCGCGGCCGGGAACCGCGGCGGCGGAGTTGCGCAATCAAGTTCCGGAGAAAGTGATCGCGCGCCGCGCACGCGAACTGCGCGCGCTCGGCGAAAAGAAGAAGGCCGCATTTCAAGCGGCGCAGACGGGACGCACGATGCGCGTCCTAACGCTGAACCGCCGCGGCGAGGACGCGTCCGGGCCGTGGACCCGCGCGCTCTCGGGCAATTATCTCGATGTACGTGTGCCGGGCGAGTGGCCGGCGAATCAATTTCTGGACGTGCGCATTACTGGCGTAGCAGGCGGCCATCTCACAGGCAGCCCTGCGTAGAATAAATCCAATCTGTCATGGCGGGCCCAGTAGCACAGGCTTCAGCCTGTGGGGTTCGTCCTGGTGCGGCGGCGGAAACCCACAGGCTGAAGCCTGTGCTACCGGGCACCTTTGGGAATTTACGATTCGAAAATGACTTGCGCGAGGGCGGTGTTGCCGTCATGCGTGATGGTCACCGCAATGTTTTTCACGCCGAGGCTGTCGGCAATCGCGCGCGTCGCGCCCGACAATTTCAGCGTGGGCTTGCCGCTCGGTTCGCGCACGACTTCGATATCCACCCAGCGCACGCCGCGCGCCCAGCCGGTTCCGAGGGCTTTCATCGCGGCTTCCTTGGCGGCAAAGCGGCCCGCGAACCGCTCGGCGCGATTGCGATGCTTTTCGCAATAGGCGATTTCCGACGGCGTGAACAGGCGCTCGAGCAAAGCGCGGCCGCGGCGCTCGATGGCCGCTTCGATGCGGTCGACTTCGGTGATGTCCACGCCCAGGCCAACGATCATTCTTTGTACTCCTTGTTGCACGCCGCGCGCGGCAAGGCCAGTGGCACAGGCTTTAGCCGGTGGGGTTTCGTACTTGCAAGAACCAAAACCCACGGCTGAAGCCTGTGCCACGAGCCAGCCTAAATTATACCGTGTCCGCGAGAGGCAGACAGAAGCGGACGCGTTACGCTAAAGTGGTGAGTAGGACACACGGCACGAATGGCGCGGGCGATCAAAACTCGATCTTCAGGACGCAGTCCCACCACGCGCGGAGACCGCGCGGCGCCGCGCAGCGGCAGTCCCGGCTGGGCGATTCGCCGCGCGGGCGGTCTGCAAGTTGTGGAATCACGCGCGCTCGGAAAGCTCGGCTGGCTGGTGCACGGCTTCAGCACGCGGCCCGGCGGCGCAAGCGTGCTCGACGGAAAGCCTGCGCTGAATCTGGGCTTCACGGAGTGGGATGAGCGCGAACGCGTCGCCGCCAATCGCGAGAAATTCGTGGCCGCGGTTGGCGCTCGCGAAATGCCGCTGATCGCGCTGCGCCAATTCCATTCCGACGTGATTCACGTTGCCGCCGCGCCCAGCGCTGAAGCTCCGAAAGCGGACGCACTGATCACACGCACTCCGGGTTTGCTGCTGGGCGTGCAGACTGCCGACTGCGTGCCCATCCTGCTGGCCGACACGCGGCGGCGCGTGGTGGCGGCCATCCACGCGGGCTGGCGCGGCACGCTCGCGCGCATCGCCGTAAAAACGCTCGGCCAGATGCGCATGGAATTCGGAACGCGGCCGCGCGATGTGGTCGCCGCGCTCGGGCCGGCGATCGGCCGCTGCTGCTACGAAGTCGGCCCCGAAGTCGCGCAGGCGTTCGCGGCGCAGTTTCCGACGGCGGCGGACTGGTTTGACGGCCCGTTCGAGCAATTGGCGCACGGCGAAGAGCCGCTTTGGCTTCCCTGGCTGACGATGATGCCGCCGGGGCACGTGCCTCCGCCGCCGCGCGTGCAACTCGATCTGCGCGCCTCGAACCGCTGGCAATTGATCGACGCCGGCGTGCCGGAAAAACAAATCGGCGTGAGCGATCTGTGCACCGCGTGCCGCACGGATCTTCTGTTCAGTTATCGCCGCGAAGGCGCGAAGACAGGCCGGCTGATGGCGGTGATTGGAATTAAGTAGAACAGGCTTCAGCCTGTTGCTTTTGACTTTCCCGCAAGGAAACCCAAATTCAAAAGCAACAGGCTGAAGCCCGTTCTACTACTGCAGCGCAACAAGCGGGCTCGGCGTTTCCATCAGCGCGAGCTGGCCGCAGGCGGCGAAAACATCCTGCCCGCGCGAGTAGCGCACGAACGCCGGCACGCCCTTTTCCACGAGGATGCGCTGAAATTCCTCGATGCTCTCCGCCGTCGGCGCGCGATACGGCAAATTTCCGGGATTCCACGGGATCAGATTCACTTTGGCGCGGATATGCGCGATCAGGCGCACGACGCGGCGCGCATCTTCGGGCGAATCGTTCACGCCGCCGAGCAACACATATTCAAACGTAAAATATTCGCGCGGGCGCAGCGGATACTTCTGGCAGGCGTCCAGCAGCACATCCAGCGGATACTTGCGATTGATGGGCATGAGCGCGTCGCGCTGCTCGTCGCTCGAGGCGTTGAGCGAAATGGCCAGGCTGGGCCGAATTTTTTCCTTGCCGAGCCGCTCGATCCCGGGAACGATGCCGCTGGTGGAGAGCGTGACGTGGCGCGGCGCAAGCGCGACTCCCTTGGGATCGAGCAGAATGCGCACCGCGGCCATCGTCGCGTCATAGTTGAGCAGCGGCTCGCCCTGGCCCATCAGCACGACGTTGGTCTGCGGCGCAAGTTGCTCGCGATTTTCCTCGAGCGCAACCAGGACTTGCCCGACGATTTCGCCCGCCGTGAGATTGCGGATCAACCCCAACTGCGCGGTCAGGCAAAAATGGCAATCGACAGCGCATCCGGCCTGCGTCGAAATGCAAATCGTCTGGCGGCCTTCGCGCGGCATGAAGACGGCCTCGATCTGCGCGGGCTTTTCATTTTCGCCGCCGATCGAGAACAGATACCGGATCGATCCATCCACCGAAGGAAACCGGCGCACGATGCGCGGCAGCGTGATGCGCCGCCTTCCTCGGACGCAAGGCGTTCGCGCAGCGCAGCGGGCAAATTCGTCATGGCGGCAAATTCAAAACGCCGCTCGGCATACAGCGCATGATACAGCTGCGCGGCGCGAAAGGCCCGCTCGCCGAGCGACGCGACGTACTCGCGCAGTTCCTCCGCTGATTTTCCCAGCAATTCGACAGGCACGCGCAGTCTCCCTGAAGGCGTCCTTTCATATTAACATGCGCGCCCGCGAGCAATCGAAATCCGGTCGTCCACCCGAAACCACTGACTAGACACATCCTGAAATGCTCCCTGGCATCGCACATTTTGGATAGTGGTACCATACCCATCGTGGGGAAAGTGCGCGCTGAAGTTGATTAAGTTGAGTCCGTCATGGCAGAGACCAAAACTGCACGGCACAGAACCACGAGGGTACGCATCGCTATTCCCGTATTCATTTACGGAAATAATGAATCCGGCCCGCCCTTCAAGGAAATCACCCAGACCGTGGAAGTCAATGCCAATGGCTGCCTGGTTGAGATTCAGACGCCCGTTGTCAAAGAACAGCCGCTTCTGCTGACGAACTTAAAGACGGATTATGAAATCGCCTGCAACGTGGTAACCCTGGGAAACATTGTGAATGGAAAGACCGAGGTGGGACTTCGCTTCGCGCAGCCCTCACCGCGCTTCTGGGGAATCGGATTTCCGCCCGAAGACTGGGACCCTGCCCACCGAAAGCGCCCGGTGCCGCCAAAACGGTAAGACATCGATATGAGATTCGGACTTGTGCGCGTGTTCCATTTCCCTGGCATGCATGAGCCCTGCCCGATGAATTGAAACACACCAGCCATCGAGTCGCGTTCGCAGCCGCACGTATGCCACAATAGACGCATGAATCAGCCAGCGCGCGATATCCAACAAGCGGAACTGCCGAACGGCGTGGTGATCGTGACGGAGAAGATGCCGCATGTGCGGTCCGTTTCCGTGGGAATTTGGCTCGCCTCGGGATCGCGCGCCGAATCCTCCGAGCGGAACGGGATCGCCCACTTCATCGAGCACATGTTGTTCAAGGGCACGCGAAAGCGCACGGCCGAGCAAATCGCGCAGTCGGTGGATTCCGTCGGCGGAATGCTCGACGCGTTCACGGCCAAGGAAATGACCTGCTTCAACGCCAAAGTGCTCGACGAGCATCTTCCGGTCGCCGTCGACGTGCTTTCCGACCTCGTCCTGCACCCGCGCTTTGACGCCGAAGACATCGCCAAGGAAAAGCAGGTGGTCCTCGAGGAAATCAAGATGGAAGAGGACAACCCCGAATATCTGATTCACGAATTGTTCACGCAGAATTTCTGGCGCGGGCATCCGCTGGGGATGCCGATCCTGGGCACGCCGGAAACCGTGTCGCAATTTTCAAAGGGCTCGGTGTCCGAATGCTTCGAGGAGTGGTATGCCCCGAACCATGTGGTGGTTACCGCGGCGGGAAATCTGGAGCATGCGCGCCTGGTGGATCTGGTCGCGCGCGAATTCGAGGGCGCGGCACCGTCCGCAGTAGCGGAAAGCCCATACCGCCCGAAACGCACGCCTGCGTAGAGCAGCGCGACAAAAAGAACTCGAGCAGGTCCACATCGTGCTCGGCGTGCCTTCGTATCCGCTGGCCCATGAACGCCGCTACGCGGCGTCGCTATTGAATATTATTTTGGGCGGCGGAATGTCTTCGCGCCTGTTTCAGAATATTCGCGAGCGGCAG
>CAWHTN010000006.1:0-51503 GCA_963832265.1 uncultured Acidobacteriota bacterium | reverse complement strand
TGGAAAGAATCGTGAAACTGATTTCGCGCGCGCTCTCGAGAGACGCCTCGAGTGGCTTCATCCCTTTTTCCATCAGGCGCACCGTGTTTTCCAAAAACACGATGGCATCGTCCACCAGAAATCCGATGGCCAGCGTCAACGCCATCAGCGACAGATTGTCCAGGCTGTACCCGAACTGGCGCATGGCCATAAACGTAAGCAGGAGCGACAACGGAAGCGCCACGGCGGGGATGAGCGTATCGGTGGCCCTGCCGAGAAATATGAAAATCACGGCGACCACGAGCACAAACGCGAATATCAGCGTCACCTGCACGTCGGCCACGGAGTTGACGATCGTCTGCGAACGGTCGTAGATCGGCGTCACGCGCACCGACGCGGGCAACTCGGCGCTGATGATCGGCAGCAGGTCGCGCACGCTCTTGGCCACGGCCACGACGTTTGAGCCTGCCTGGCGATTTACGGCCACGATAGCGGTCGCGGCCGGCTCACCGTACCCGCGCACCCAGAACTTCATCCGGATGCGCTCATCCTGCACAGTGTCTTCGACGTCGGCGACATCGCGCAAATAGACGGGTCCGGCGCTGGTGCTGCTGACGATCAGATTCCCGTACGCCGCGGCGTCTTCCAGTTGCCCTTTCGGCTGAAGCAGAGCCGTGCCGGACGAGCTGTCGAACTGCCCCGCTCCGGTGTAGCTTGTCCCGTTTTTCACGGCATTGGTGAGGTCGTCGATCGAAATTCCGCGCGCCCACATTTTCGATGGATCGACTTTGATCCGGATGGCGGACTTCGTGCCAAACACGTTCACGCTGCTCACGCCGGGCAGGATGCTGATCCGCTGCCCGACCTGCGTGCTCCCGTAGTCGTAGAGCTGGCCGCCCGTGACCGAGTCGCTGGTCAAAGCGATGTACAGAATCGGCTGATCGTTCGGGTTGGTTTTCGAGTAGGTCGGAGGCGATGGCAAATCCGTGGGCAGGTTGCCGGTGGCCTGCGAAATGGCGGTTTGCACATCCGTCGCGGCGGCGTCGATGCTCTTGTCCAGCGCGAACTGCAGCGTGAAGCTCACGTGGCCCTGCGTGCTCTGCGAAGTCACCAGTTCGAGCCCGTTGATCTGCATGAATTGCCGCTCGAGCGGCGTGGCGATATTGTTGGCGACGGTGTCAGGGCTTGCTCCGGGATAATTCGCCTGCACGGAAATCACCGGGTAGTCCACCACCGGCAAATCGTTGACCGGAAGGCGCAAATAACTCAGCACGCCGAAAACAATGACGGAAACCGTCAGGACCGCGGTCATGACCGGGCGGCGAATGAATGGTTCTGAAAGATTCATGATTGCCCCGCCGGCGGCGCCGCGGCCGCGCCTGTAACGACGCGCACTTTGCCGCCCGGCAGCACGCCAAGCTGGCCATTCAAGACGACGCGTTCGCCGGGCTGAACGCCCTGTTCGACCACCACCAATTCCCCTTGCCTTTGCCCGAGTTTCACGGGCCTCAGTTCCGCGGTCGAGTCCTCTTTGACGACATAGACGAAGGGACCCTTCGCCGAATCTTGCGCCGCAGTCGCGGGCACAAGCACAGCCTTCGGCAGTGTCGCCAGCACGAGCCGCACATTTACAAATTGGCCCGGCCAGAGGCGCCGCGCGGGATTTGGAACAGTGGCGCGGAGCATGACCGTTCCGCTCGCACTCTGCACGGAATTGTCGAGAAACGTGAGCTGTCCGACCTCGGGTTTCGTCTCATCGGGCAGGCGCACTTCCACTCGGAGCGCGCGCTTTGCCGAGTTGCGCTGCACCTCGGAGAAATCACTTTCCGTGGACGTGAAATCGGCATAGATCGGGTCCATGCGCTCGATGGTCAGCAGCGTGGTCGTGTTCGCCGTCACCACGTTGCCGTTATCGACGAGCCGGTGCCCCGCGCGGCCATCGATCGGCGAACGAATCGACGTGTACTCCAGGTTCAGGCGCGCGGACTCCACCGCCGCCTCGTTTTGCTTGACCTGCGCTTCGCCCACGTCCACCGCATTTTTCCGCGTGTCGTAATCCTGCCGCGCGATCGCTTTCGACTCAACGAGGTCTTGCACGCGCCCAAATTGAATCTTTGCAAAATCCAGCGCGGCCTTCGACTGCGCCAGATTGGCTTGCGCCGCATTGAGTTGCGCCTCGAAGGGCCGCGGATCGATCGTGAACAGCGGATCGCCCTTCTTCAAATCGGCGCCGTCCGCAAAATGTATTTCCGTAATTTTCCCGGACACCTCGGGCTGGACCGACACCACTTCCCTGGCGACCGTGTGGCCCACTTCATCTAGGTAGAGCGGCACGTCTTGCGAGACAGCCGTTGCCACCGTCACAGGGGAAGGTGGCCGCTCAAACGGCGGCGGATCTTTCTTGGCGCAGGCTGTCAGCAGTAGGCCCAAAATGCAGGCCAGATAAAATGTCTTGTTCCCGCGGGGCATCAATCTCCTATCGCTTCTCAAAGCTAAGAATTCAAGGGTCTATATAATACGACACCCTGAATCAGATGTATCAGGCCTAGATTGGTGGCATGAATTTCTTCGGCCTGTTTTCTGAACGTCTGGCTAAACGAATGCGTTACAAGGAGTTTAGCGAAAGCCGAAAAATGTGAATTCTCTAATAGTTGACAGAAATTGGCGCGAGGCGGTTGGGCGGGAAGAGGACTGCCCGGATTTGAATTGCAGAGCTATTTTGTTGACGCTGCGGCCGCGGACGACAATCGCTTTAATTCATCGTACGTAAAGACAATCTGCGAGGTGTCCCCGCCTTCTTGTTTGCGGCCCAGCCCCAGCACCCGCGAAAACCATCGCACCTCAGGTGGCGTAAGGCCCAGCAGAACAGCCGCGCCGTGCTCATCTACAGTTGTCTTCGGTCCAAGGTCAGCCATATAGGGCCACCTCCTGGGTGGCACGCTTCAGGTGATTATCAATATGGCAATTCTCGGGCCAGCCCGACCTACGTGCCAAGTCTTTTGGAATGAATGGTTTTAGACGGTAATGAGTGGGATCTGGCGCTTCCTAGGCAAAAGTTTTCACTTAAGGTAGGCCGATCTTCCCACGGGACTCTTAACGCAAGACGACGACGGGGCAGGCGCCGTTGCACTCGTTCGCCGTGGCGGACGAGCATGCGCTCGATTCTGCACTGCCCGTCCCGCACGCGGGACGGGAGTTCCGGCACACTCACCCACCCCTAGGCAGATTGAGCGCGCGCCTGCTGCTTCACACAGACCCGATTGGTCAGTTCGATGAGCTGTTTCAGATTCCACCACTCCTCTTCGCTCATCAGCCTTCCGTCCGGACTCGAAAAATAAATCGATACGAATCCTTCGGTGGAGAGGGGAGAACGAACGATCAACTGCGTTTTTTGGTGATCCGGCAACGGTTCAGGCACGGGCGATTCCTCCAGATGGACGCGGATTCTATCATAAATAGCGCGATCCAATCTTTAACAAAAGTATTAATAAAAATAAAGTGGCACAGGCTTCAGACTGTGGGTTTTGGTCATGCAAGGACGAGTCTCAAAAGCCGCCCTCGAAATCGTGGAAGCGCCGCTCAAGCTCCCATTGTTGCCGCGCCTTTTCGCTGGACTGTAAAAAGGCGGCGCAGGTTGCCGACGGTTTGGCTGCGCCGGCCGCGTCAGGCGCGCAAGCGGCGGCGGTGCGCGTAAAAGCATCCGGCTCGCGCCAGAGGCTCGCGCCGGGGAGAAAATTGTGCTCCAGACCGGTGCGGACCATCTGCTTCAGTTCCGCGTAGCTGAGCGCGTAAGTTTCAGCGGCGCGCACGTATTCGTGCGTCAGGTTGATTCGCGAGACCCCTTCGTCATCGGTCGAGAGAGCCACCGGAACGTGAAATTTGCGATAAATGGGAAACGGGTGATCTTTTCCACTAGCGCCAAGAATGAGGTCATTGCTGGTCAAATTGATTTCCACCATCACGTGTTTCGCCGCCATCTCATTCAATAAATCGTAAGGGCGATCTTCATACATCACGTCGACGCCGTGCCCGATCCTCTCGGAGTGGGCCATCTCCACCGCCAGCCGAATGTGGCAGCAAAGTCCCTCGGGAGGCACAAAACCGGGCGCAAGTTCGCCCGCGTGCAGGCTGATGTGAACCTTGGGGTACAGACCATGCAGGTAGCCGACGATTTTCATGTGCAGCGCGTAATCGGCCATGGGTCTTGGGTTGTCCTCGGGTTCCACATAAGTGAGGCCGACAAACCGCGGATCGGCGGAGGCGACCTCAAATCCCAGTAGCGTCTGCGCGAAGACCTGCTCTTTCGGGGAATCGCGCAGGACGTAGTAGATGTAGCGGATCGTAACCTTGCAGGCGAGCGCTTCCTCGGGCGTGCCGCAATGCTCGAGCGCGCGGCGGGAGGCCTCGGCTTCGTCGCGGACGGCGCGGGCTGCGGCAACGTCATCGCGCAAGCCCTGGGCGAGCAAAGCGTCGCGAAGCTGTGCGAGATCGTCCCGCCAGCCGATTTGATTTGCGATGTGTGTGTTGTGGCTGAAATCCGGCGCGACCATGATTTCCAGGTATTGCTCATTTTGCGCGGCCGCGCGCGTGGCAATTTCGTCGAGCCACTCGCCCTCGTGGCGCCTGCTCATCTCTGAGAATTTGCCGAACGTATCGAAAAAGTGATCGCGGCCCGTCGTGCCGAAAGTGGGTACGAACCCGCGCATCGAGAAGGCGCTCATAAGCGCGTTGTACAAATTCTGGTCGGAGAACGCCTGCGCGGCTGCTACCTGGCCCGCGCCGCACGAGGGTTGCGGGGGGACAATCGCATGCGTCGCCAGATCCACGCAAAGACCGTCTTCCGCGGCAACGCGAATGTAGGATTCCGGGTAGATCCCGCCGTCCTGGTGATAGTGCAGGTCCGCGCCCTTGGGCATACGCACGAGAAACGCTTCGAGGTCGAGCGGATTCGCGCGCGCGGCTTCATACGCGCGGACCGCGCGCTGTTCGGCAGTTCCCGCCGCTGCAGCGTTTTCTTTGGCCGCGTTCTGAGCGCGGACAATCGCCGGCAAGAGGAGGAGGAGCGCAGCGAAGATAGGACCGACCAGCCGAACTCGGAGACGTTTTGTGCTGGGCATGTTTCCTGACATTGTCCGGGCGAAAATCAAGTGAGGGGATGCCACACCACTAACGAACATGCGAATTCGAAGAACGAACGGTTCAGTTCAGGCCTTAGCCGCCCTTGCAATTCCATCCTGCGGAAACCAGCGCACCGGGGCAGGGGGCTCTGGAGCCATTCCCGTTTCGGGAGTTCCCTCGAAGTCCAGAATTTCTCTGGTCCGGTATGGCTTTTCCTTGTGGCAGGAGGGGCACCGGAGATTGAAGACCTGGGATTTTCGCTGGGACGATTCTGGCCCGTCGCTCGCAGACCCCTGCGAATTGCCTACGATGGCGGGTACTGGAATTGGCTCTTTGCAATGAAGGCATACCACTCCGCGAAATGTTGGGCGTTCGGTTTCAATCGTCATCTTCGATCCTCGCAGAGATTAGGATTCAGGTCTTGGGGGTCACCCCAATCCTACTCTAAAGGGTCCAGCCGGGTCCAGTCGCATGAAAAACAAGAACTGTGGAAATATAGAGGACGGACAATGAGCCATCGCATTTTCTATGCAACTGATTGATACAAAGCATGTTAGTGTATCGCGCTCCGCGTCCACTCCATGCACTTTCTGGCCTCCCTTTCCACAGGATATATCCCGTGCGCGCTTGCATGCAGGAAAAGAGGCGACGAGGCAAGGAAGCAGGAAAGCAGGGAATCAAAAAGACGTGGAGATGAGAAGGCAAAGAGCGTTATTTGCGGGCCGCTCGGCTGATGTTTGTTCCTCGAAGTCCCGGAGGGACGACACACCGTAGCCCACCCCGACCCGGTCGGGGTGGGAATTCATGCTCGCCAGAATGAAAAAGCCCCGTCAGGGGCGGCACATTCAGTGACGACTCGCCCCTGTCCCGATGTAGAATGCAAATACTTCCGTTGAGGACCGTCAAAATGAAACGCGCTCTCCCACTAATCTGTTCGCTCGCCATGTTTGTTTGCTCCAATTCCCGGGCGCAAACTCCGGGCGCGCAATCCACATCGAAGCCCTCCTCACACTTGAGAACGAATCGGACCTTGGAGCAGCGTTTCATCGTGGAGCGCGGCGTTGTGCACATCGAAGTGATCGCTCAAGGAATAGGCCCGGTCCTCGTGATTTTGCCGTCGCTCGGCCGCGGCGCCAAGGACTACAACGTCGTGGCGGCACTGCTCGCAAAGGACGGCTTCCGCGTTCTGCGCCCCGAGCCGCGCGGCATCGGCGCGAGCACCGGGCCTATGACGGGCCTGACGCTGCACGATTTCGCCGCCGACATCGCGGCCGTAATCGAGCACGAACGCAAAGGCCCGGTGGTAGTAGTGGGCCACGCCTACGGCCACTTCGTCGCGGGCACGCTGGCGACCGACCTGCCCGATCTCGTCCGCGGCGTCGTCCTGGCCGCCGCGTCGGCGGGAAAAGTCCCGCCCGGCGTTAACGAACCGTCCGTCTCGCCCGAAGTGCGCGAAGCCATTGAAAAAAGCGGAGACCTATCGCTCCCGGAAGCCGACCGCCTGCGCTATTTGCAGCTCGCATTCTTCGCACCGGGGCACGATCCGCATGTCTGGCTCGGCGGCTGGCACCCCGAAACCGAGAAAGCGGAAAACGCCGCCTCGCGCGCCACGCCCGTCGACGACTGGTTCACCTGCGGCGCCGCCCGCATCCTCGACCTGCAAGCTGAAAATGACGCCGTCGCCCCGCGCAAATTCGCCGGCGTGCTGAAAGCCGCGCTCGGCGATCGCGTCACCGTCGTCGTGATCCCCGACGCCGGCCACGCCCTCGTCCCAGAGCAGCCCGAAGCCATGGCCAACGCCATCGCCGCGTTTGCACGCACCATCCAGTAAGTATTCGGTCTGCAATTTTCACGCATATAATCGAAGTTATTCAAAGTTCACCCGGCCCTTGAAATACAGCAAGAAGTGCAGCACCCAGAAATTAAAATCCATGTGAACGAATGGCGAATCGGCTCGAATTGGAAGTAGTCGTCCAGTAGGGATGTATAAACCACTAGCTCACGACTTGTGTCATATTTGCAGGCATGGACTTCACGCATATAAGACGGCTCGCGATAATAGCCATGTTTTCGGACGACGAGCTCCTCAGTCAACTAACGCTGAAAGGTGGCAATGCTCTTAACCTTGTTTATCTCCTAGGGTCCCGTTCCTCTGTGGATGTTGACCTTTCCTTAGAACAAGATTTTCGAGATCTAGAAATCACACGACAGAAGATTTTTAGAGCGCTGAAAAGCCGCTTTAGAGAAGCTGGACTAACCGTATTTGACGAAAAATTAACACCACGTCCCTTAATTCCGCGCCGGGGTGACAATGAAAGATTCGGAGGCTATGAAGTTACATTCAAATTGATGGAAATTGAGAAATATAATTCGCTTACTGATAACGAACAACGCAGAAGGGAATCTGTAGTTGTGGGACCTCTTGAACAGAGAACGTTTCGAGTTCAAATCAGCAAGTATGAATTTTGCGCGGGTAAGCGCGATGCTGAACTTGACGACTACACGATCAGCGTCTATACGCCAGAAATGTTAGCGATCGAAAAGATAAGGGCTATCTGCCAGCAGATGCCCGACTACCATCTGCGCGGTCATCAAACGCCACGTGCAAGGGACTTTTATGACGTCCATTCATTGATAACAGGCGCCAACATTGACTTGAGGACACCAACTAATGTTCAACTTACGCGCGACATATTTGCTGCCAAAGAAGTCCCCCTGATCTTGATCTCACGCATATCGGAGCATCGCGAGTTCCATAAGCAAGATTGGCCGGCTGTTGAAGTCACAACTTCCGGTAAACTTGAGCAGTTCGATTTTTATTTCGATTTTGTTGTCGATCACGCCAGACTTCTAGAAGCCCTTTGGAAAGAATAAGCGCCATGTTTGGTCATAGTCTCTTTCGCGAATATCATGAGCTAGATAAAAATCGAACTCCTGGGGAAATTTCCTAATTCTTTCCCATCTTTCCGGTTCGAAACCGGCTCGCTGAAGATAAAAACCAATTGCCTGATGGTACGGATACACATAGTCTAGCTTCTTCAGCGTAGCCAGGAGCACATTCACGGACATACGATCTCTTGCAGATTTGAACGCCTGCAAGACTTGATAAACACCGCCAGCGTAGTCCGGCCGGACCACGACGTCTATGAGTGTTCTCTCGAGTCCGGTCACAGTAAGAGGCTCTCCTTGAGAGCTTTTCATAGATTCCACACCGAGCCTGCCGGTGTGCTTGCCACTCAGGATGACCATCTGCCATTCCTCATATGAGAAGATATATTTTGATTTTCTCTGTTTATGCGAAAATGCCCGATTAATTGCTTCCTGGGTTAGAGTGCCGAACTTCGGCTTGGGACTTTGTTCGTAGTTCACGTATATCGTCTTCGGAATCTGTTCAGTTAGCCCTTGTAGAAGCAAGGCGCTTGCATGTGAGAGGTATGCGTCTCGGCGCAATGATTCTCCGAGGTGGTACATTGTGAACTCGCCCCAACCGAAGCGATTGATCGACCCGTACATGTCTGATTGGAGCGTCACAAGTTTAAGTCTCCCGGCCTCCTTAAGGAAATCCACGAAATCTCCGTAGGTCGTTCTCGTCGTTAAACCCCATTCTGTGCGATGATTATTGAATATCGACTTGAGATCCATATCTCGAAAGACCCTTTGGGCTGACTCTTCGAATATCTTTAGGATTGCTGCTTGGGCAGATTGCGGTCTGAGCGCCATTTGGCCACCCTCTCAAGGTATATATACCTTAAGAGGGTGGCCAGTCAATGCAATGCTAACTGCGCTAGGTATATATACCTAGCGCGCATATCGTTCATCTCGGCTAAGTGTCTTGTATTGTGAGGTCCAGACGATTTATCCTTTTTGTGGCAACTGCATAGGTATATATACCTATGCAGTTGTGCTAGGAGCTTCCGTCGAAAATACCATTCCTCTCATTTTATTGTACTATCCGAAGGGGGTATACCTTATTTTTAGGGGTTATTGCCGCGTCGGCCAAAGCCAAGAGGGAGAGTCCCGTCGTGCCGGTCGATATTGCGTTCATTACGGTTAACTACAACACCCTGGAGTGCGTGCGTCAGTTGGCCGGCCTCTTCAAGAGCTTGGATGTGCCGTTTACGTTCACTTTCACCGTGGTGGATAACGACTCCAGGGACGGATCCCAGGAATTCCTGCAATCTCGCCCCGAAATTAGCTATCTCCAGACCGGAGGAAATATTGGTTACGGGCGCGCCATCAACCGGGGGGTCGCTGCGACTGCCAGCAAATACGTTTGCGCGATGAATACGGATGTCATCCTCAACCGTGAGGCGTTGATCAAGCTTTGGCATTTTCTGGAAGAACGGCCCGAGGCCGGTGTCTGCGCCCCGCGGATCACTTACGAGGATGGACGGAACCAGGGAATGGTGTTCAAACGTTCTCTTTTTTCACACTATGCAAACTGGTTTGCGAAGGCTGTGGCGAGATACTCGAAGTGGAAAATAGCGAAAGCCAACGCGCAGTTGCGGGTCGATGGCGTGTTGGGCGCGTTTTTCCTGATCCGGAGATCCGTCATACCGGCGCCGGCGCTTTTTGACGAGGATTTTTTCTTTTTTTACGAGGATACGGCGCTGGCCCACACTTTGCTGAATCGCGCGGTCCCGTGCTTTATCGTCCCTGACGCGACGATTATCCATATCGGCGGCAAATCAAGACCGGCGGATTCCGTTTCGCTTTTCTATGACAGTAAACATCTCTACCTGAAAAAGTTCTACGGGCCGCTTCACGCCAACGCCATCTATTTCATGGATCGCGCGCGCATCCTCCGTAAATGGTCGTTCTATTCGCTATTTTCGCTGGTGACTGCTTCCGAGCGCATCAAGTCCAAGCAGCGCTATTACAAGATAGCCTGGGACACGGCGCGCCTGAGATGAAGAGGATTTGCGTGACGGAAATCACCGAAAATTTGCCAACCATCGCCTTACACTAATGCGTGGGTTTAGAATGAGAATGTGAGGACAGGCAGTTCGGAGCGAGTGACACCGTCCGTATGACCGTCTTCAGGAGGTGACGTCATGTTTTGCGTTCATTGCGGCAGAGAAATCGCCGACTCATCCAATTTTTGTTCCTCTTGCGGCGCCCAGCAGCGCCAGAGGACTTCACACAAGCAACTGACGCTTTCCGCCACGGACAAGAAGCTAGCGGGCGTGTGCGGAGGCATCGCCGAGTATTTGGACGTCGATCCCACGATTGTGCGGCTGATCTGGGTGGCGCTGTCCGTGGTGCCCGGCGGCTTTGTTGGCGGAGCTCTGGCCTATTTCCTCGCATGGATCGTCATTCCAAAGACTCCTGCGTTCGCCCCGACGGCGGCAGGCGCCGCGACCGCACAGCCTTCCCCGAAGGCAGGTTAATTGGTCTCTGCGTCAACTCGAGTTCGAACAGGCCAGCGGCCAAGGCCGCATCGATTCTGAAGACTCTTCGGCATGGGTGAAGTGGCTGCGGAAAAACTCGCAACGAGTCATTCCGAAGGGCTGGGTTTGCCCGAGGAATCTGCTTTTTCTTGGGTTTGGCGAAGAAAAGCAGATCCCTCGCTTCGCTCGGGATGACAAAAAAAGCACTTTTTCCGCGGCTTGTGAAGCCGTGCCCTACAAAGATTCGGCGGTTACCACGCGGGTTCTTAAGCCCCTGGGACTCAAGGCGTTCCACCAATTGCCATTCTTGATGGAAGAAGTAAATTCCCGGCTGTCGATTTTTTTGAGGAAAGGTTTGCGGGGACGGCTCGTCCCGGTGTGTACCGGGACGAGCGGCCCTGAGGATCGCTCGCGGCGATTACCGCTGCCGTCCGGGCGAACGGCCCGGCGGACGGTAACTGCCAAGCGAGCGAGGACGCATCCGCAGGCGTGGGCCTAGCGGAGGCGGGACATTGTGGAGCGGAGCGCTACAATTGCTGCAAAGTTCTCCTCCGGAGTCGGTTGCACGCAGCCAGTGGCCGCGAGCCGCGCACTCCGGATTGATGCATTGCACAGTCCATCCCGGCAAATACTGCACGCTTTTCCCCCCGTGGAATGACGCGCCAATTTTTCCGTTCCGGTCCCCTGGACCAGATACCCACGGAAAAGTTGCGGGGATTCTGCGCCGCCGCTCTTGTGGTGTCAAGCGAAAAGATACAATCCCTAGTGGTGGGGTTGCCAAACGACCAACGCGGCGCCGGACGTTTTGGCCGGTCAGAGGAAAAATTCCCGGCGAAAACTTCTTTCCTCCTTTACAACCCTCCAGGGCTTGCCCACAATCTGTGCTTCCAATATGCGAACTGAAAGGACAGCACGTCTTCGTTTGTGGAAAGGGATGCGGTGCGCGATCGCGGGCGCATTTTTCTTGCTCGCGGCTGCGTCCGCGGTCCAGGCGCAGCAGCAACCGGGCGAAAGCAAGGATCCAAACGCGCCTTCCGCACCGCAGCCCGCCAGCACCGCGTCACCTGCGGACCAAAAGAAGACGGACGAGCAAGATAAAACCGCCTATCCGTTTGCGCCCGGCGTTCACCGGTTTTGGGACCGCGAGAACGATTGGCTGTTCGCAGCCGTTGGCGCGGGGCGCGCACTGGACTACGCATCGACGCTCAATCTCCGCCGCCGCGGCATCAATGAAGTCTTTCTGACGAACTCCATCGTGGACAACCATCCGCTGTTTGCAGGGATCGAGGTGTCGGCTACGGCGGCTTCGGTCGGCGTTTCCTACTTGTTTCATCGCACCGGGCATCACCGCCTGGAGCGCTGGACTTCCGCGATTCATGCGGGAATCGCAATCGGCGGCGCGGCGCGCAACTACGCGCTAAAAACAGCGCATCCCAATTGAAAAGCTGGACCGACCTGCGCAGTGCCCGGGTAGCGTCGGCATCCTGCCGGCTCCGTGCATTTTTCTGGATCTCGAAAAATTGCCGGCCCCTCTTGCATCGGGACAAGCAAGATGCCGGCGCTACGAAAAACATCGCGCCGCCGCGCTTGCGCCCGCGGGGCGGGTTGCATCATACTCCGCGCGCTGCGCCCGCGTTTCTTCTCCTGCGCGGCATCGTCGGGGGACGACCAGTGAATCGCCGAAGCAAGCAAGCCGCAGCATTTTTTCCCGCGCTTTTCATTCTCCTTGCGCCCGGCTTGCTATTTGCCCCGCCAAGCCTCGCGCAACAGTCACTGACCCCTGCGCCCACGCAATCGCCTACCGCCGTCCCACCGCCTACCGGACAGGTGCAAGGCTACACGCTCACACCCGGTCAGGAAGCGCAAGCCATCGCCTACGCGCACGCGCGGCACGAACTTTATTTTCTCGACGTCGCCTATGGACTCCTCCTGCTGGTGCTCCTCCTGCAGCTTCGCGTCGCTCCCGCCTACCGCGATTGGGCCATAAAATGGACCGACAGCGGATTTGGGCAAATCTTCGTTTTTACGCCCCTGCTGCTGGTAACGACCGACGTCCTGGGCCTGCCCACAGCGCTTTGGGAACACCGCCTGGCCCTGCAGTATCAGCAGTCGATTCAGGGATGGGGATCGTGGCTCACGGACTGGGCCAAGGGCGAGGGCGTGGAGATGGCCATCGCGATTTTGCTGGTGTGGGTTTTGTTCGCGGTCATTCGGAAGTCCCCGCGAAAATGGTGGTTCTGGTTCTGGCTGGCGGCCGTGCCGCTCATCATTCTTGGCGCGGTCGTCGAGCCGCTGGTCGTCGAGCCGCTGTTTTTCAAGTTTACGCCGCTCGCCAGTTCCGAGCCGAGCCTAGCCGCTAACATCGAGCAGATGACGATCCGCGCCGGGGCCCCGATTCCGCAGAGCCGCATTTTCGAGATGAATGCCAGCGCAAAACTCAGAGAGTTGAATGCCTACGTTACCGGCCTAGGCGCCAGCAAGCGCGTCGTGGTTTGGGACACGACCATCCGGCGCATGAGCGGAGATGAAGTCTTGTTCGTGACGGGCCACGAAATGGGCCACTACGTTTTGGGCCACGTGCGCAACGGCATCCTGTTTGCCTGCGCCGTGCTCCTCTTTTTCCTCTATCTCGCCTTTCGCCTCCTGCACTGGATGCTGGCGCGCTGGGGAGAAACGTGGGCGATTCGCGGCCCGGGCGATCTCGCCTCGCTGCCGGTGCTGATCCTTCTGCTGACAGTGTTCGGGTTTCTGTTCACGCCTATTTCAAATGTCTACAGCCGTCACCTCGAGCATCAGGCCGACCAGTACGGGCTCGAAGTGATCCACGGTTTGGTTCCAGACGCGCCCGTGGTGGCGGCGCACTCGTTTCAAATCCTGGGAGAAGTCGATCTCGAGGAGCCAAATCCATCGACCGCCGTGAAATTCTGGTTCTACAATCATCCGCCGCTCGATGAGCGCATGCGCTTCGCGCAGACGTACGACCCGTGGTCCCAGGGCCGCGCGCCCGAATTTGTGACGGGTGCGGGTTCTACTTTGAGCCCGCCGAAATAAATCAGGCGGTCGGCCCTTGCCGAGAGAAAAAGGAGAACTGTGTTGAAAAATCAAATTCGTGAAATGGTATTGCTGTCCGCGCTTCTAGGGTTTGCCGCGCTTCCGGCGCTGGCCCAGGACGCGACCGGGACCGTGGCCGTGTCGACGCCTGCTGCGGCCACCGCCGATCCGGCGCCGAGGCCGTCTTCCTGGGGCGTGCCCGAAGGACGAATGTTTTTCCCGCACAACTGGGTGCGCGGCTACGTGAACTTCGACGTCGCCCCGCCGCACAACGAGCCCGACCTCGGCCGCTGCACGCAGTCGCAGACGATCATCGTTGCCGCCGGGGGAGCCAATTCCCCTTGCAATGCCTACGCACGCTACCTGCTGGGCGGTTACATGGAAGTGCAGCCCTTCGGGAAAACATTCGCGCGGCACATATTCGTGTTCTTCACGCCGACGTTTTCCTTTGGCAACAACGTGCCGCAATTCAAGTACACGGCTTCCATGGCCGGGATTGCGTTCGAGCGCGCCGTCGGATTCGGAATCGAGTTGCCAAAGAATTTTGAGTTTCGCGTAACCCAGCATCAGGTGGACTGGCTCGGCAAGTACAAGAGCAGCGTAGGTGGGCCGCCTGGCCTGGACCTCGGCACCGCGGGACCCTACGGCCTGTATTCAACGATCGGCGCGCGCTGGTACTTCGGCGGCTATGGCCGAGCGCGCGAAGGACGCTAGTACGATTCGTCTCTGAGGACCAGTGGCACAGGCTTCACAGGCTGCGAAAAAAAGGCCTTGTTCTGTCATTCTGAGCGAAGCGAAGAATCTCTCTTCGATTTAAGTATAGGAAAAGAAACAAGGAGAGATTCTTCGCTTCGCTCAGAATGACAGCGCTTTGAGTTTTTCCGCAGCCTGTTCAGCCTGTGGGGGTTAGTCCTTGCAAGTACCAACCCCCACAGGCTGAAGCCTGTGCTACTTCAGACCGTTCCTCTTTGTCCAATCCTCGCTCATGATAAAGTAGCGCCCGCTCCATGGCGCGGATCGAAACCTCGGTGCAGATTGCGGCCCCCGCTGAAGTAGTGTTTGCATTTTTCGTGCCGCAGCGGATGCCGTATTGGTATGGCGCGGACATGCATGCGTGCTTTGAAGTGCAGGACGGCGCGTCGGATTTTGCCGTTACGCAAAAGGTGCACATCACGGGAAATTTGGGCAAGCGCGAAGTCTCGCACACGGCGGTCGTGACGGCGCTGGAGCAGGCTCGCCTGTTCGAGTGGCGATTCAGCGACCGCTACGGCGTAAAGGGCCTGGAACGCTGGGAACTGGAGCGGGTCGGCGCGCCATCGCCTCAGCGTCCGCCGAAAACGATTGTGCGCATGCGCAGCGACTACACGATGCCGGGCCTCGTCGGCAAGGCGATGGACTGGCTCCTGACGCGCCATGCGGTCGCACGGCGCAATGAGAATTATCTCGCGCGACTCAAACGATACGCCGAGCACGAGCCGGAATGAACTCATGACGCCAGAACAACATCCCGAAAACGAGCCGCCACTTATACCGCTCGGTCCGCCCGAAGGCCCCATCAGCCGCGCGAAAGCCATTTTTTGGAATGAACGCGAATTTCGGGCCGGATGGCGTCTTCTGATTTACGTCCTGTTCGTCGCGCTTTTTATCCTGGCTGGAACTTTCCTGACGCTGGCTTTGCATTTACCGCAGACCGGGCGCACGGGCCTCACGGCGACTTCCATGCTCGTTCAGGAGTGCGTTGAGATGATCGCGGCGCTCGCGGCCGCGGCGGTCATGGGAATGCTCGAAGCCCGCCCATTTGGCGGCTACGGCCTGCCGCGCGCCGCTGCATTTGGCGCGCGCTTCTGGCAAGGCGCTGGGTGGGGAATCGCGATGATCACGGGGATCATCTTCCTGATCCGCGCGTTCGGCGGATTTTCCTTCGGCGAATTGGCGCTGCGAGGACCGTCGATCTGGGGTTACGCGGCGCTCTGGGTCGCGGTATTTCTGTGCGTTGGCCTCTTCGAGGAATTTCTATTTCGCGGTTACGCGCAATTCACGCTCGCCACGGGCATCGGTTTCTGGCCGGCGGCCACGGCGCTTTCCGCCGCGTTCGGCGCGATTCACATCCGCAACAGCGGCGAAGATCTTGCCGGCGCTCTGAGTGTCTTCGTGATTGGAATGTTTTTCTGCCTGACGTTGCGGCGCACCGGCAGCCTGTGGTTCGCGGTGGGAATGCATGCCGCCTTCGATTGGGGCGAGACGTTTTTCTTTTCCGTGCCGGACAGCGGCATCGTTGCGCCGGGCCACCTGCTGAATTCCTCTTTTCATGGGTCCACTTGGCTCACCGGAGGCACCGTGGGCCCCGAAGGCAGCGTCATGTCGTTTGTTGCTGTTGGAATTGCCGCTGCGATTTTCGCGGTTGTCTATCCGGGAGTGGATGCCCGCGCAACATTAGTGGCCGGCAATTCAGCAACCGTCGAACCTCGTGATGTTTCTGAAAACCAGAAACCCGATCACTGAACTGATTTCCGAAAGATTCAAAATATCTTGCTCGTTCCGAAAAACAATGCGTCTCGGGAGAGCCAGTGGCACAGGCTTCAGCCTGTGGGGTTTGGTCCTTGCAAGGACTAACCCCCACAGGCTGAAGCCTGTGCCACCCAAACCTTCCCCGCAGTAAGCATTTTGTAAAGATTGAAATCTATTTACGAGCCAATGATTTTTTTGGGTTACTAGCTCTAAAGGTTATGCGCGCAAGGTAGCGCCGAGCTTTTGTTCGAGTGCGGCGAGAATCCGCGAAGAAAAATCCGTCAGCTGCGCTTCGGTGAGCGTGGCCTGGCGGCTTTCAAACCTCACGCGAACGAGCAACGCAAATTTTCCTTCCGGCACATTCTTGCCGCGAAATAAATCCACGGCGTCAATCGAGGAAACTTCGGCGATGCCGAGAGCGCGAATCGCTTCTTCGATGCCGGCGAATGTAGTTCCATCCGCAAGAACGAGAGAGAAGTCGCGCTCGACCGCCGGAAAGCGGGAAAGCGGTTTGTAACGCAGCGCCGCGCGCGCGGATTTGTAACCCGCGCACAGCGGCTCGAGCTCCAGTTCCGCGATGTACGCGTCCTGCCGCAGCTTGAATTGTTCGGAAACGCGCCGCGAGAGTTGCCCGGCATGCCCGATTGGTCCGCCGGGCGCGCCGCCGAGCCGTCCGCTCGCAGCGAAATCGTTCCCGCATGCGCGCCATGAAGCCACTCCGGGCCGCCCGCTGTCCACGCGAGTCCGCCCGCGAGATGCCCGATCTGGTCGAGGTCGCCCTTCAAGTCGGCAAACGCGTAGGCGCGTTCGGTTTCGGCGACACCTTTTTCCCGCGCGAGGCCTGTCGCGCCGAGCGTCACGACGCGAGTCTCGACCGGCTGCGTTCCGTTCCAGCCGTAAGTTTTGCCGAATTCAAACAGGCGCACGTTGCGCTGCCCGTGATTCAAATTCCATTCCAGGGTTCGCGCCATGGTGACCGCGCCGGTCGAGCGCATCACGGATGCGTCTTCGGCGAGCGGATTCGCGATGCGCGCGGGCGCTGCGCCTTCCGCGCGGAACATCGCGTCGCTCGGCTCGTCCACGATCGGAATCGTGATGATCTCCTGATAGCCGAGGCCGATCAGAATTTCGCGCAGGCGGTCGTCGGCTTCGGCGTATTCGAGGCGCGCGGCGGGAAGTTTCGCCGCGGGCAGGCGCGCGGGAAATTTGTCGACGCCGTAGATTCGGGCGACTTCTTCGACGAGGTCCACTTCGCGCGTCACGTCGCCGCGCCAGGACGGCCGGCGGCACTTCCACGCGGCTTCCGGCGATCCAGCGCTGCCTCGCGCCGCATCGGAACGCGCGGGCGCGAATCCAAGCCCCGCGAGAATCGCTTCGATCTCCGCGTCGGGCACGTCCGCGCCCATCACGCGCAGAAATTCCTTGCGCGTCAGCTCGATCACCGGCGCCTCGGCGCGTCCCGGATAAACATCCACCACGCCCGCGAGCACTTCTCCGCCGCCAATTTGCTGAATGAGTTCGGCGCAGCGGCGCGAAGCCGTCTCCGCCATTTCCATGTCCGCGCCGCGCTCGAAACGCATCGAGGCTTCCGTGCGCAGGCCGAGCGCTTTCGACGTGCGGCGAATCGAAATCGGATCGAACCACGCGGACTCAAGCAGGATGTTGCGGCTCGCCAAACGAATTTCGGAATCGCCGCCGCCCATCACTCCGGCGATGGCCACGGCTCGCGTCGCGTCGGCGATCACGCACATTTCGCTGGTGAGCGCGCGCTCGATGCCGTCAAGCGTGCGCATTTTTTCTCCGGCGCGCGCGCGCCGCACGACGATCCGCTTTTCGGCCAGCAAATCCATGTCGAACGCGTGCAAGGGATGCCCGAGCTCGAGCATGACGTAGTTGGTCGCGTCCACCACGTTGTTGATCGACGCCTGCCCGAGCGCTTCGAGGCGCTGGCGCAGCCAGTCGGGCGACGGCCCCACCTTCACTCCGCGCAGAACGCGCGCCGTGTAGCGCCCGCACAATTCGGGCGAATCAATTTGCACGCGCGTGGCCGCCGCAACTTGTTCGGAGGATTCGCGCGGATGCGGATCGACGCGCTTGAGCGGCAAGCCGTACAGCACCGCCGCTTCGCGCGCGATGCCGTAGTGCCCCAGGCAATCCGCGCGGTTCGACGTCAGTTCGGCGTCGAGCAGCGGTCCCGCCGCGGTTTGCTCCAGCGCTTCAACCGCCGTGCCGGAAAGCGAGAGCCGCGTGCGCAGTTCTTCCGGCGCCGCCGTCAGCTCGACGAATTCTTTCAGCCAGTTGTAGAGAACTTTCATCGCTCTTTCTTACGTCTCTGAGTCCAATCGATGCTGCACTTAGGAAATGATCTTTGTGGGTCACGGCTTCAGCCGTGACATAAATAGGCCTGTCGCTGCAAGTCTCGGCTTTAGCCGCTGACGCATTTTGCTTTGGGCGCTGCCGAACCGTCAGGGGCTAAAGCCCATGTACTCCAACTGCTAATGTCGGAGCTAAAGCTCCGACCCACAAATCTAGGGCCACGAGCTAAAACCTTAGGCAGGGCTTTGCTGTGCCCAACACTTCGCCCTGAAAGCGCTACGCGAACTGCCGCAAAAAGCGCACGTCATTCTGAAAATACAGCTGCAAATCGTTGATGTTGTATTTGAGCTGCGTCAGCCGTTCGACGCCCAGGCCGAAGGCGAAGCCCGAAAATTTCTTCGCGTCATAATTCACGAAGCCGTAGACGGCGGGATCGACCATGCCCGCGCCGAACAACTCGATCCAGCCCGACTGCTTGCACACGTTGCAGCCCTTGCCGCCGCAGAACACGCACGTCGCGTCCACTTCCACCGAAGGCTCGGTGAACGGAAAATAACTCGGCCGCAGCCGCGTCTTCACTTTCGGCCCGAGAAATTCGCGCACGAAATATTCGACCGTGCCCTTGAAATCGCAAAACGTGATGCCCGTATCGACGGCGAGGCCTTCGATCTGGTGGAACATGAAGCCGTGCGTCGCGTCGGGATTGTCGCGGCGATAGACTTTCCCCGGCACGATGATGCGCACGGGCGGCTGCTGCTTTTCCATCGTGCGCACCTGCATCGGCGAAGTGTGCGTGCGCAGCAGGAGAGGCGAAGCGCCCGCAGGCGCGGCCATATAAAACGTGTCCATGTTGTCGCGCGCGGGATGGTGCTCGGGAATATTGAGCGCTTCGAAATTGTAGTAGGGAGTTTCCATCTCCGGCCCGGCAACCACGGAGTAGCCGAGCGAAAGAAAAATCCGCTCGATCTCCTCGAACGTCTGCCGCAGCGGGTGCCGCGAGCCGAGCGGCCGCACGACGCCGGGAAGCGAGAGGTCTTCGCGCTCGCGCGCGAGCGCCGTTTGTTCGGCCGAGGCTTCGATCGCCGCGCGCCGCGATTCGAGCGCCGCTTCGACGTGCGCCTTCAGTTCGTTGAGCGCCTGGCCGACCGCGCGCTTCAGCTCCGGCTTCGAAGGCTTGAGCCACGTGTCGGTGACTTGCGTGAGCACGCCGGATTTGCGGCCGAGCCACGCATCGCGCAGACGATTTCCAGCCGTTTTCGTCCGTTGCGCGCTGCTGCGTCCTGATCAAACCGCGCGCGCAGTTCGCCGAAGCGCGCGGTCACCTGCTCGGGCGTAGCCGCGTCGAGCGGCGGGAGAATTTTACCGGTCGAAATTGGATTCGCGTCCATTGGGCCAGGAATATTCAGAGCAGCAACCTGAACAGTGCTGCTGTAGCCTGGGTCTTCAGACCCGGGGGTTTGCCGGCGTCGACATCGAAAACATCCCCGCCTCTGAAGTAGGCGGGCTACAGCACTACGCCTTGGCTTTTGCTCCGAGCGAAGCCTTGGCCTGCTCGACCAGCTGCGTGAATCCCGCGGCATCCTTCACGGCGATGTCGGACAGAATCTTGCGGTCGATCTCGACGCCCGCGGCCTTCAGCCCGTGCATCAACTGGCTGTAGGAAATTCCCGCGTTGCGGGCCGCCGCGCCGATTCGCTGAATCCACAGCGTGCGGAACTGGCGCTTGCGGACGCGGCGATCGCGGTAGGAATAACGCTCCGCGCGATTCACCGCTTCCTGTGCGGATTGGTAGAGCTTGGATTTTGTTAGAAAAAAACCTTTTGTGCGCTTTAAAAACTTCTTGCGGCGCGCGCGGCGTTTGGTTCCGCGTTTGACTCGAGCCATTTTATTTTCTCCAGTGCGGAGGCGCGGCGCAATCCGGAGCATCGAGGCAAGTCCCCGCGCACGGGAACCGGCGCACAATCGGAAAGCGAGAGCGTCTCCACGGCGTGTTTAGAAGCTCAGCGAAAATTTCGCGTTTCGCGAAATTTTTGCGAGCATTAGTCCGGTCCTCTTTCTGTTTGGACCGGACCGCTGGCCGGCAGGCCCACCGTGGCGGGTTGCGCTCTGCCTGGCACAGCAAAAAGCAAAAACTTGATTTGTGGGTCGGACCTTCAGGTCCGACATTAAAGGCTGTGCATCACCAGGCCTTTAGGCCCTGAAGCTTCAGGGGCTAAAGCCCATTCGCAGCCACACTTTTTTGTCAGGGCTGAAGCCCTGACCCACAAATCTCAATCGACTACCGATCATTTCTCCGGCATATTTCCGTTTCTGCTTTGCAGCCTGCGGAAAAAGTCGGTTCTGAAATGTTTCAGTAGCACAGGCACTCTTGCCTGTGTGGTTTTTGCGATCGCAGCAACGTGAGTTGGCCCTGGTGCGACCTACAACCCCGCACAGCCAAGAGTGGCTGTGCTACACAACCTAACCGTACGGCAACATCTTGTGCACATTGCCCGCATCCGCCGGCGAAACCTGTTTCATTTTTTTCAGGCGGCGCATCCGGTTGGCCTTCTTGGTGCCCAGCAGGTGCCGCTTGCCGGAATGCATGCGCATCACTTTTCCCGTCGCCGTGATCTTAAACCGCTTGGCGGCGCCGCGATGCGTCTTGAGCTTGAGTTTCTTTACCTTTTTTGCCACGAACGTTTCCTCTCTGAAATTCTTCAAAGTAGGACAGGCTTCAGCCTGTCAGGTTTTCACGTGCGCTCAACCTAAAAGCAGACAGGCTGAAGCCTGTCCTACTCAGCTCAGGCCTGGCCGCCGGCCGTAGCGCCCGCCGGTTTCACCGGCGCCGTGCCTCCGCGTTTCGGCGCCAGGAGCGCCATCAAAACATTTGCTTCCATGCGCGGCCCGATTTCCACCAGCGCGTGATCGGCGATTTCTCCCAGCAGCCGGTGCATTTTCGCGCGCCCCACTTCCTGATGAGCCATCTCGCGCCCGCGATGAAAAATCATCGCCTTGACCTTGTGGCCTTCGCCGAGAAACCGGATGATCTGGTTCTTGCGGACCTGGTAATCGTGTTCCGCGGTCGCAGGGCGGAACTTGACTTCTTTGAGCTACCGAGCCCTTCTGATGCTTTCTCTGCTCGTGCGCTTTTTTGTTGGTCTGGTAAAGGTATTTTCCGTAGTCGGTGATCTTGCAAACCGGCGGGTCGGCGGTCGGCGAAATTTCCACCAGATCCAGCCCCTTCTCGCGGGCAAGCTTAATCGCCTCGAACGGCGGCATCACACCCAACTGCCCGCCATCCTCATCCACCACGCGAATTTCACGCGCGCGTATTCGATCGTTGACTCGAATCCGGTCTGCCTGCCGAAAACTGCGTTCCGCGATAAACCCACCTCCGAGAATCGCGCAATGCCAGCCCCAAAATCCCTGGCCCCGCGCCGACTTCTTCCGTCCCACCCCGCTTCCGCACAGCATTCCGAACGGCGTAGGGATGGGTCACAAAGTATAGCACGGAGGCAAGGCCCGGCAATACCGTGAGATACGTAGAGTCTGAATTTCCTTTCGAATCCCCGGCTCTTCACCCGCAATGCTTTTCCGGCTCCGGCGAGGGCTATTGGACGGTCACATTCACGACGGCCGAGATCGTCGCCGCGCCCGAAGTACCAGTGACGGTGAAGGAAGTAGCGCCTGCCGGCGTCCCGGCCGTCCCTGGTGCGCTCGAACTGTGGCTGGACGTGCCACAGCCGCCAATCGCGAGCGCCAGCGCGAATGTGGCAAGGCATGCGCATGGCGCGAGCCGCCAGCGAGGCGCT
Organism: uncultured Acidobacteriota bacterium; assembly: GCA_963832265.1. Taxonomy (GTDB): domain Bacteria; phylum Acidobacteriota; class Terriglobia; order Acidiferrales; family UBA7541; genus Palsa-360. Next base: position 29,347 of record CAWHTN010000006.1, on the reverse strand, counting down.
TGCCGCCAAACCAGTGCTCCTGCCGCGAAGAGCGCTGCAAGCAACGTGGCGAGTTCGAAGCCCGGCAGCGCAGGGTGCCCGTTGCGCGGCTGGACGGGAGGCAGTTTCGAACCAGCCATGCTGGTGAGAGTCAGATGAACCGTTGTCCCGCTCGGCCCCGGCGCCACTGGATTCATGTCGAACATGCAGGCCGTTTTCGCGGGGAGCCCCGAACAACTCAGCGTAAAGTTCATGGTCGAACCCGCAGGGGCAAACACAGTCAGGGGAATTACCAGGCTCTGTCCCGGAGTCACGGTAAGGTTTGAAGGAGGCGGCGCGAACCCTGCGACAACTACCGCGAGTGGGGCCGAATTCCCCGGCGCAAAACTGGAGTCGCCGCCATACTGCGCAACAATCGAATCCTGTCCGGCGGCCAGCAAAGAAGTCGTCAGCGTTGCCTGCCCGCTTTTCAGCGCGCCCGTGCCTAGCGAAATTCCATTGGCGAAAAAAGTGACCGTGCCCGATGGATTTCCTGTGGCCACACTGGTCACCGCGGCGGTGAGCGTGACCGTCTGCTGCGCCACCGCTGGACTCTGCAATGGATTGAGCGTGGTCGTGGTGCTCGCGGTTCCGGGCGCGATCGCCGTCACAAAAACAGCTCTCCGCGCGTTGCCCCCAAAAATTCCTGCCGCGAAGGCAAACTTGCCGGCGTCTCCCGCCGCGAGCCTCGGGCTCATGGAGATTCCATCCAACACTCCTCCCCCTGGCAGAAAATCACCCGTCGCCGCCACTTTCAAAAGCGTTCCGTCAGGGCGCGCGACAAACATCCCTTGCCTTGCGCCCGAAGTGCTGAGGAGCGGGTTCACAAACGCAAGTGCGCCGTCCGGACCAAGCGCGAAATCCGCGCCCAGATTGCTCAGAACAGAGATCGTGCTGAATGTCCCGCCGCCGGGTGCTGCCTGTCCTTGCAACACGACCGGCTGCAGAGTGCCCGTCGAGTCGCTCTGCAGGATGCGGAATATTCCGGAATCCGCGCTGCCGCCTGTGATGGATGCACCGAAAGCGACGTCCGATTCGCCGTTGATCGCCGCAAACTTTTTGAAGGAATTAATTCCCACCGGGATCGTCCCGGTTGGAGGATTTGGGACGAGCACTCCACTCGATGTCAGCGAGAATGTGCCACCGACCGAAACAGGAGCGGCGCCTCCGTCGAGCGCCAGTGTCTGAATCGCAGCGCCAGCCGGGGCAAAGAAAAGGCCATCTGCTGCCCCGCTCGTAGCGGCCGTGAAAGCAAGATTTCCATTGTCAGCCAGACCGGCTAGGAAATGAGGGAATCCGAATGTCGCGCCGCCCGGTCCGGGCACGGTATCGCCCATCGCCATCACTTCCTGTGTCGCGTTTGCATTTTGCAGGAAGAACCCCTGTGTTGTGGTTCCCACTTGCGCGCCGAACGCGACTTGGCCCGGCGAATTCACGGGAACCGACAGCTCGGGCACAAATGTTGTGGCTTGCGTCTGGCCGGGCAATGTGTCATTCGCCGCGGCGATTTCGCTGATCGCCCCACCGGGACTATAGAGAAAAACACCATTCACACCTGCCACCGGGTTGGGAATGCCGCACAAAGGGCAGAACAAGCCGGGAAAAGGGGAGGGGCTGGAGAAGATGAGCTGACCGGACGGGTTCAGTGGTGACGGCGGTCCGGAATTCAGCGTGACACATGAGAATGCTACGCTTGAGTTTGGCGCCGTATCGCCAGTGGCAGCGACTTTCTTTAATCCGCCGGATGGCGACCAGAGATAGATTGTTCCACAGGCGGAGGAAAATTCCGACCATGCGGCGTTTGTCGGCCCTGATCCGAGCACGATGATGGAAACTCCGGACAACTCATTTGCGCCGACCGTCTCGAAGGCGACCTGTCCACTTTCATTCAAGAAAAAATTCGGAGCCAGCACTGTATTTCCAGGCGGTCCACCCGCAGTGGCAAAGGCCGGATCGTTGTCGCTCACAACTCGCGCGATTGCTCCCGACGTAAGGTCAGACTCAAGGAGATTGATTCTCCCCGCCGCCGGTTGCGCGGTGAAAGCGACAAAGTGCCCCGCTGCCTGAGGGGGTGTGTTTCCCAGTATAGTCCGCGCCCCGGACGGAAGCGTATCAGCTGTGCTCATCAGCGAATTAATGTTTCCAGGCGTTCCCAAATACAACGCGAAATCCGCGGCGCCACTCGTCAAATACGAGGCGAAAAACACCGAGCCATCGTTCAGTATTTCTGTCTGACCGGTGGTCGGAAAAAGGGTGGATGAAAAAATGCCTACAGTTACTCCAATGCCTCCACTTACTTCAAAAGGAAGCGTCGGGGTTCCACTGAAGACAAGGGAAATAAACTCTGGATCGGCTGCGCCAGTCTGCCTGTAGATTCCACTTCCACCAGTCGACAAGGAAGCTCTGAAGCTCACGCTTCCATCATTCGCCATGGATACACCCTGGGAGGCAGAGGACAATGTATTAAAAAAGACGATACTAGGACCGCAAGAAGCAGAGGCAGGAAGAAGGATGAAGAAACCTCCGTTGGTCCCCGGCGCCGGTTCACAATTGTAGGCGACAACATCCGTCGGTGCGTTGGATTGGTGATACCGCAGGAGGGCAAATGTCGTGACACTGCTTCCCGAAATCGGAGATGCAAAAACGATGTCTCCAGAATCGTCTAATCCCAATGCACCCGGTGACGTAATCGTGCCGCCAACGCTGGCCGGTGCTGGATCTGCGGCAGTAATGGCGGGGCTAGGAGAGCCCCCGCCTGCCGGCGCTATACAAATGGCCGCGCTTCCGGAACTTGACGGATTCATGTAAGCGACCACGCCGTTGTCGTTAAGAAAACCGCTGACTGCGGACACTGGGTTCGTCCCCGTGGATTGCGGGCTGCATGCTCCCGCACTTGCCATGGGAACCAATGTAAATCCGCCCTCCTTGCTCCCGATGAAAAGGCCTCCCCAGAGACTGAGCAGCACCTGGCCCTGCTTATTCAGTCCCGGAACGAATGAACTCCCGAGAATCACTGCTCCCACCGGCACACCTGGGAAAAAACTCCCTATGGAGCCACTTGAGGTAACACACCACGTACACGCCGGGGGCGGAGTGTCGTTCATTCCCACGATACGCACCGCCGCCGCTCCCGAGGGGAAAATGTAAAACGTGTTCGCATTTATCCCGATCGGCACTGCGGAGAAATCGATGTCCCCGCTGTCGTCAATGCCGCCGGGTACAAGATTGAGCCCGTAAGCAGCTCCGTTCGATCCCGGCGCGATCGCGTCGGACGTCACCACGGTGTGGTAATTCGTGCCGCCATAGGCCAGCAGCGCCGCATGGGGCAGATGGTCCCCGCCGGTGAACCTCACTCCAAAAAGCAGCGACCGCGAGGAATTGAGTCCCAGTTCCGGCAACAGTATCTGGATCTGGCTTCCCGGAAATCCCGGCACTTCGTCGTCGATTTGAAGGAGACGCGTTGCAGCGGACGCTCCGGCGGCACGCAAGAAGAGCGCCGTATCCCCGTTTCCGACGAACGCAAAATCGCCGGCCTGATTGATGGCTGTCCCGGCGGGCACTCCAAACTGGTTGGAGAGGTTGAGGGAGGTTTGGTCGGTAGCAACGGTGACCAGCGGGACACCGCCCTGCGCATGAGCCGCGCTAGAGAACAATAAGGCGAGCCCCATCAGCGGGATGCACGAATTTGCCAGTCTACGGAGATAGGCATCCAGACGGAAGGTCCGGGTCACTCGGGGAAAGGGCTGGGTCGGCGCCATCCGAATGCTCTCTGCTCAGAGTCAGCTAGACGTCTGCTTCCTGCAAAGCGGGGGACATCAGTTTTGTATCAGCGGATCGATAAATCGTCAAGCATGTTTATTACAGTGGCAACACCGCCGCCGGGGCTGATCTCGGACCACAAATCCGCCCGCATCGCCCGCTCCTTACGCAAGCAATTCAACTTCCCCAGGGGATAAGAAGTGACAGGCTTTCCGAAGGGCGCTTTTTTTCTTCGGGGCCTATGCCCGCTTTCGTAGTTCCTGGAAATGCACGATTCGGACGACCCCGGCCGGAAACACAGCGCGAATGTCGAGCTCGCCTCCCATGGCCTCGATGAATTTGCGCAATGTGCTCAGATACATGTCCGAGCGCCGCTCCAGCTTGGAGATCGCCGCCTGGTTTACTTCAAGAATTTGCGCGAGCTGTTCCTGAGTCATATTCAACGCCTCGCGGAGCTGGTCGAGGGCCATTTCCTTTTCGAGGCGATCGGCCTCCGCGTGGACGCGTGCCCGGCGTTCGGTCGACATCTTCGCTCGAAGTTGCTTGAAGTTTTTAGCCATCGGTCTGTTCTTCTCTTTCCAGAACTGCCAGATCTCCATATTCCATTGAAGGAATATAACATCTATGGAATATTGGCGTCAAGCGGCGTGTTCGTGGAACACTTTGGGTGCACCTTCCTTGACAGTTGTGAAGAGCGGGCCTACAATCACCCGTTTGTAATAGCGGCAATTGGGTGGATGGTGGGGCCCCGAATATGGATAAGAAGCGTCTGGATTATTACAAGAAAAAATTGCAGGCACGGCGCGAGGAATTGATCAAGACCATTGCCCGGACCGAGGAAGAAGGCCGGACCGCGGATGACGATCCTACGGTGGATCTTGCCGACAAGGCGGCGAATTCCTACACCAAGGAATTCCTGTTCGGGCAGACCAATACCGACCGGTCCATGCTGGCGTTGATTGACGAAGCGCTGAAACGCATCAAGGCGAATACCTACGGCAGTTGCGTCGAGTGCGAAGAGGAGCTTCAGCAGAAGAGGCTGGAGGCCGTTCCCTGGGCGCGGTATTGCGTGACTTGCGCGGAAAAACACGAGCAAGGACTGCTTTAGCAGCCACCCGAAAAACTCCAAGAGTTGTCATTCCGAGGCACGCTTCATGCCAAGGAATCTCTCTCTATTTGTGTTTCGAGCAGCGAGAGATTCCTCGGTCGCCGCCGCGACCTCGGAATGACAGCGAGGGCGATTTTTCTGCGGCCTCCAGTGGCACAGGCTTCAGCCTGTGGGGGTTAGTACTTGCAGGCACCAAACCCCACAGACTGAAGTCTGTGCTACTTAACCCCGTGGCACGAATCGTGACAAATTGTGCTTTCCCCAGAACCGCGTCCGGGGTAGGCTTGGCGCACTGTGGCCCTGGTCGCCGATTCCTTGCGGACCCATTTCCGAGGCGATGTGCGAGGCGCTTGCCTCGCTCGTGCTTCCCGCGCCGTGCCGGATCTGCGCGCGGATTCTCGACACCGGCAGCGCCATCCCGTTCTGCCACGCCTGTCTGGAGGCCCTCACGCAAAGGCTCCGCGAGCCGCTTTGCGCCCAATGCGGCAGGCCCATCGTTTCCGCAGCCGTGGCCGAAGGAATTTCGCAGCCTCTATGCCACGTTTGCCGCAGAGGGGTGTACGCCTTTGACTTCGCGCGCAGCTTCGGCGCGTACACGCCCCGAATGTCTCGCGCGATTCTGCTGCTCAAGTACGGCAACGTGACTCCGCTGGGGACGTGGTTCGCCCGGCGCCTGGCTGGCCTGGTGGCGAGCCAACCGCAGGGATTTGCCGCGGATGCCATTGTTCCGGTACCCCTTGATCGAGCGCGATTGCGAGAACGGGGTTATAACCAGGCGGAGCTGATCGCCAAGCCGCTCGCCCGCCTGCTCGGTATCCCTTTTCGATCCTATCTGTTAGTGCGCACGCGGCCACGGCCAAACCAGCTTCGCCTGACCCTCCGGGAGCGCTGGGAAACCGTCCGTGGCGCTTATGCTACGCATAAAATGGCTCAGGTTGACAAGTTGCGGGTTATACTGGTAGATGATGTATTTACCACCGGGGCTACTTTGGATGCCTGCTCCCGGGCCCTCAAAGGGGCTGGAGCTGCCCGGGTGGTTGGTCTAACCGTCGCAAGGGCGTTACCGCTGGCGCCAGGTCTGGAAGCCGGATTGGGTGATCAAGACTTTGGGGAATGAAACCACCGGGCCAACTCGGTAGACTTCCCCGGCCGAAACTCTCGCCGGATGTTCGAGGCGAGGTGCGCCCACCGGGCGCCGTGCCCCCTGCGGTGCGAAAACCGGCCATCATGCAGGAGCCGGTCCTCGTCCTGAACGCAACTTTCGAACCGATCAACGTCACCGCCGTGCGTCGCGCCATGGTCCTGATGCTCAAGGGCGTGGCCCAGGCGGAAGAGATTAACCAGACCAAGGTGCACTCGGCTTCCCGGTCGCTGGACGTGCCTTCGGTGATCCGTCTCCTGGCCTACCGGCACATCCCGCAACAGACTCGTGCGCTCTCGCGGAAAAATATCCTCCTCCGGGACCGCAATACGTGCCAGTTCTGCAAGCGCATACTGCCTGCGTCCGAGCTGACCCTTGACCACGTGGTGCCCCGCTCGCGCGGCGGCAGGTCCTCGTGGGAGAATCTGGTGGCCTGCTGCTACCAGTGCAACAACAGGAAGGGTGACCGGACGCCCGAAGAAGCCGGGCTGGCCCTGGCTCGCCGGCCCCGTCCATTCACTTTGCACACCTCGCGGCAGTTGATGCGCCTGATCGGAAATAAAGACGAAAAGTGGCGCAAGTATTTATTTTACTAAGGTTTGAATCACTACAGGGTTTTCCCAGGGATCGCCGCGAAATAAAAAATTCGTTCTTTTTCTAAAATTTTTCTAACCTGTGCAACCTTTTCATATTCTCAGCGTCTAACTAGACAAACCACTTCAAGGACACACCCCGGGAAGCAGCGTTGGCTCTGCCAAGGCTGCTTCTCTTTTTTTACGCACTTTTTACAGGAAATTCGAGGGATTTTACCATTCCCAAATCATCATTGCCGGAAGACGACGCGCAAACCGCGGCGCCAGTTTTCCGCGAGCGCGATCCGCGCGATTTCGATTTCCGGGGATAAGTATCGTAATACGATATCTATAGAGGGATGGAACCGGAATCCGGGGGCAACCAGGAACAGCAGCGGAGGCTTCGCGTTCAGCCGGACCTCCGGGAAATATCCGTACCTGCGAAAGTCGTCCTGCTCGTGATGGAAGCGCACCCGCAGCCAGTAGTCGACCGCCTGCATCGCCAGTTGGATGTCTTCGGAAGCCTTCAGTTCGAGAATGGCCAGCCGGCCATCCCGCGTCACCCCCAGCAAATCGATGATTCCGCGGTCGCCCGACGAAAACGCCGGGACCTGCGCGTAGATGTGCTGCGGATCGAGCCGGGCATCGATTCGCGCCGGGTCGGCGGCAACCATGGTTTCGAGCCAGCGTTCCGGCTGGGCCCGGTAGAGCCGTTGTTTGGTGTCCGAAGCCAGCGGATGGCGGTGCATTTCGAGTTGCCGGACCAGAGCTTCGAGGGCGGGCCATTTGTCGGGCGTGAGCGGATCCTGGCGGTCGCCCAGGCCATACCACATCGCGCCGAGGCGCCAGCGCGCGAACTCCAAACCGCGAAAGCGCAACGTCACTTCCTGCGTTGCCGGAGCCACGCCCACCCGGATGGCTTCGGGGGCCAGACGGCGGATACGCTCCGCCAGAGGCATGGCGGCGGCAATGGCTTGCTCGATTTCGCGGCGCGGTACGAGCCGGGTGGCCAAATTGCCGGCATTGGATCGGGCGATTCGGCGAACGCGCCAATACAGCGGTTCATATTCGTACAATTCGACTTCCTGGGGGGAAGCGAGGGCGGCCATTCGATGCGCCGTGATGGAGGAACTGCGGTGCGGCAAGAATAGGCGCAACCCATGAACTGAATACTTCCGTGCGCGATCCCGCGTGTGCTGAAGCCAGATCAGGCCGAACGTAAGGATGCCCTCGATGGTTGAGCCGTCCTCATTCGGTGACGCCGCAAGCACGGCATAGGCTTCCGAACCGCGGCGGACGAGGCCTCGCGTGTACGAGCCCGAAATAGAATGGTGCAGGTCCGCGGCGGTCGCCAGCGACTCCACGGTTTCATCGGGGAAATGGTCCGTCAAAATCCTGCGCAGTCGGCTGGAAAATTGTTCGCGCTCCACGCGGCGCGTTTCGCGACGAGCGCCGCCCGCGACGAACTCCAGCTGCGCGTTCCTCGAGTAGCCCAGCCGGCTGACCTCGAGCACCACGCGCTCGCGCGATTCTTCCGCGACGCGAAGGACGCGGCGAACCAGGGATTGCTGGGCGCTCCATAAATGCAATAGCGCCGCGTCACCCTGAGCGCTCACTTCGTAATGCACCCCTTCGAGCCCCGCGAGCCATTCCCCATTTTCCCGCACTTCGGGAGCTCCAACGGTGCAAAGACCATCGAGGGCCCGTCGCAATTCGCCGGCCAACTGCATCGGCGCGAATTATCGAATAAGAGAGCGAAAAGTGGAAGTCATTTTTCGTGACAAAAAGTAAATTGGTGGCGCGGGTTTGGTAGCGCCGGCGTCCCGCCGGCGGTTTTTTGCGCCACGACACACATTGCAATAATTGCCGGCGGGACGCCGGCGCTACCAGAACCGTTCTCCGGTCGGTGTTTATTTGAATGAGAGGCCGCTTACGACGATCGACGGAAAGACCATGTTCCACTGCGGGGGAATGTGTTCGTAGGGGATCTGGACGTCGCGCTGCTGGCCGGGAAGAAAGGGCTGGGCCGTCGGAAGAAACAGGCGCTGCTTGTCGCGCAGGATCACCTGGTTGAAAGGGTCGTGGAATTCTACCGTGATTTCAATTTGCTGGACCTTGCGGTCGCCGCCGTTCTCGACCGTGCAGAACACGTAGGTCACTTCCTGATTCAGGAAATTCGCTGCCCGGCTCATCTTGGGCTCGAGAAAATGGATTTGCGACGCATAGGCTTGTTCGGCAGGCCCCACCGGCAACGGCTTCTCGACTTCCGGACCGGCCGGAGTCGAGTACTTGCTGATCAGCACGGCTCCGCCGACGAGCAAAGCCACGACGACAATTCCGATCATGAATGCGACCGGGAGCCGGTTGCGTTCTTCTGTGGGCATCAAGTCGGAAGTCCTCCTCTTTCGTCTTGGTGGCACAGGCTTCAGCCTGTGGGGTTTCAACCTTGCAATGACCAAAACCCACAGGCTGAAGCCTGTGCCACATACTCCTTGCACCAAGCGCAATTCAGCGCATTTTGAATTTCCCGCGCGAAATCCCGGCTAGCGGCCCGCTCCGATTCTCTCAACCAGGGGAAAGGGCAGGCCGGCCTGCTCCATGCGTTTTTGAACAGCGGCAATATCGTACGGAACGCGCCAAAATTCAATGATCTGGTGATCCAAGTCGGCGATGGCAAACGCGGCGCGCGGATCGCCATCTCTCGGCTGGCCGACCGAGCCCGGATTGAGCAAATACCGCGTCCCCGGTTCCATTCGCAGGGCCGCGAACTTCGGCCCGTGATCCGGGCGGAGTTGTATCATGCCGATTTGCCCGGCGCGATAGGAGAAGCCGCCTTGATGATGCGTATGCCCGAAAAATGTTACGTCCGTGGGCGATTCGAGAAGCCCGCCCATGGCCTGACCCGGGACGAAGACGTATTCATCCTCATCCTCAAAGGCTCCGTGAACCAGCGTAATGCCGTCCACGGAAACCGGCCCGGCGGGCAATTTCGCTATGTACTCAAGATTGCCGGGATGCATTTGCCGGCGCGTCCATTGCGCCGCGAGTTGCGCCACGGGATTGAAATCCTCCAGGTCGGTCAGCCCTGCCACGGCTTTGTCATGATTGCCACGAATGATGATTGGAGAAAGTTCCCTTACGCGCTCGGTCACTTCGTTTGGGTCGGGTCCGTAATCGACGATGTCGCCCAGGCAGAAGACACGCTCCCAACGGCCCTTCACCGCTTCGAGGGCGGCATCGAGCGCAGTGGCATTCGCATGAATATCGCTCAGCAGGAGAAATCGCATCGTTGACGGCGTACCCGAGCCACACCCTCGACCCGGTCCCGATTATAGACGAAATTGGAGATAGCGCACGTGCCCCTTGGGAAATCCCCGGCGCGCGGAAAAATGCGGCTTATTTCGCGGACCTCTTTTCGGCGACTGCCCAAATCCAGCGGCCGAACGGCAGGCCCAGCGCCGACCAAATTTCTCCGAGGAAACGCATTACAAAATCGCGCGAATCGGAAATTGCTTTCGCGCGGCCGGCGCGTCGCCGGGAATTCAGCAGAGACCCAAGATCATCGTCGATCACGCGGCATTCGAGGACGCGGAAACCCGTTTGCTCAAGCGCCGACCTGATTTCCGCGCGCGTGAATTCCCGATGATGGCCGTCATAGCTTTCCGCCTCCGCGCTCGTGTTGAAAAATAATCGAAATTATCGTTCACAATGGCGCCGAACAAGCGCTTGATCCCGTTATAGAGGGACGCGTGGCCCGGCGTTGCCAGGAGCAGCCGGCCACCGGGAACGAGAACGCGATGAATTTCGGCGAGCACGCGCTTCGGCGAAAACGGGTGATGCTCGATCACGTCCGTGTACGCCGCGAAATCGAACGAATTGTCCGCGAATGGGAGCGGCTCGCGCCCGAGATCGCACTCGCGATAATCCACGCCGCGATCCGCGACGGCTTCGCGAGACGCTTTTGCGTACATTCCGTAATCCACGGCCGCGGCGCGCCAGCCCAGCCGCGTCGCGTAAATCGCGAGCGCGCCGAATTGCGCCCCGATGTCGAGCAGTCGCGGCGTTTGATTTTCGGGGGTGCGCGCCCGGATGTAGCGCAGGATTCGCATTTTTCGCCCGCCGTAGCGCAGCGTACCGCGAACCCATTCCGCGAAATTCGTAGGAATCCTGGAGTCGCCGGCGATCTCCTCGAGTACTTCCTTGAGGCCTTCGAGCGTCGGCCGCTCGTGGAGCATTGCATTTCGGCCTGCGTTTGCATCAGGGGGTTCCACGTGGAAGGGATTCTACACCAACGGTTTCCGGCCCTCACTTGGCGCTTGCCGGGGGGCGCCGCGGCTTCGGCCCTGACACTCGCGTTCAACCCGATGACGCGATTTGACGTCTAGCTCAAAGGTCGTTTAGTTCCACCTGCCCTCGTCATAGCAAACTTGCCACCTGCCCGTTTTCGGCCAGTGGTGCACTTTCGCCCTCGCCTTGTTCTGTCCGTAAGTACAGTAGCCCCCGTCTCACAGGTTCTTGTACTCTCTTGCCAGTTGGGGGGCCATCCCGCCGAGTTGGAGATCGATCATGACGGACACCGTAGCTCTTACTGAATTCAAGCAAGGCGTGCGGATGTTGCGCGACTCGCATCCACACAACGCGCTCGAACACTTCCGCAAGGCCGTGGACCTGGAGCAACATAATCCCTACTACATCTCGTTTGTCGGAGTGTCGCTGGCTCGCGCACAACGAAAATGGGAGCCCGCGCTGAAACTCTGCGAATTGGCGCTGAGCATGAAGCGCAATGAGGCTCAACTCTACTTGAACCTGGCAGAGGTCTATACGTCCGCCGGGCGGCGGGAGGAAGCGCTCATCACCCTGGATCGGGGGCTGGCATCGCTGGGGCCTCAGGCTCGCATACAACAGGCGCGCCTGAAGCTGGGACGCCGGCGTTCGCCCGCCCTGCCATTTCTCGATCGTCAAAATTTCTTGAATCGATATTTGGGCGCCTTGCGCCACCGCATTTTGGGGTGGACGAACGGCTCGCCTTCCCTTCTGCATCATTCTTCTTAACCGCTCCCTTCCGAGCGGCAGTTAGATCGCGGGAATGGCCTTGTCCGAACCTGGCCGCCACCTGGGAATCTACCTAATCCACATGCAATCCCCATAACTGTAGAAGCGATATTGCGCTTCGACGGCGTGCCGGTAGGCCCGCAGAATGAGTTCGCGGCCTGCGAATGCGCTGACCAGAATCAGCAGCGTGGATTGCGGCAAATGGAAATTGGTCAGCAGTTGATCGATCACGCGAAAGGTGTGGCCCGGCTTGATGAAAATGCCCGCTTCCGCCGGGCCGGGCTCGACAAGAGTTTTCACGGGGTCCCACTTTTCGCCATGCCGCGCGGCGGATTTTTCCGCGGCGTCCTCGAGCGCGCGTACCACGGTTGTTCCCACGGCGAGGATCGGGCGGCTGTCGCGGCGCGCTTTGCAAATCGCGGCGGCCGCCGCTTCGGGAATTTCGTAGCGCTCGGAATGAATCCGATGCTGTTCGATTTCCTCTTCGTGGATCGGTTGAAATGTGCCGAGGCCGACGTCCAGAGTGATGGTGGCCATTTCAATGCCGCGCTGCCGCAACTCTTCTAAAATCGCGGGAGAAAAATGCAGGCCAGCGGTCGGTGCGGCCACCGCTCCCGGATGGTCGGCAAAGATCGTCTGGTAGCGCTCGCGGTCCGCCGGCTGGTCCTCGCGCGAAATGTAGGGCGGCAGGGGAACGTGGCCGAGGCGCTCGATCGCTTGGGTGACGTCTCCCCTCGCCGTCAGGCGGATTCGACGTAGCCCATACTCGCCACGACCGACCACCTCCGCGGAAAGTTCTCCGTCTCCGAACTCGATGCGCTCTCCCACGCGGATTTTCCGGCCCGGACGGACCAACGCTTCCCACTCCTGCGGAGCGATTTCCCTGGTCAAAAGAACTTCGATTTGCGATGACAAGAATTCACGCGCGGTGCGGCGGTCGCGGCCCGGCTTTTCCGAGCGAACGCCTTCGCGGTGGCCGAATAAACGCGCTGGAATGACGCGCGCGTTGTTCACCACGATCAGCTCATCGCCCCGCAGCAGGTCAGGCAACGAGCGAAATGCCGAATCCTCCCAAGTTTGCTGCTTGCGGTTCAGAATCAGCATGCGCGAGGCATCCCGCTGGGGGAGCGGTTGCTGGGCGATCAGGTGCGGAGGAAGCTCGAATTGGAAGTCGGAAAGGCGCATGAATGAGTGCCGTGACTATAAGGCATTCTGTCATGCGGAGTGCAAATAGATGTTTGCATGGTCACGTTAAGTCATTATTTTACATAGAGTATAATAGAAATATTGACCGGGCTAAAGACTCGGAAGAAAATACTTGACATTAATACACTAATATTTTATGATTCGCTTGCAGTTATATTAACAAATTGAATCGATGGAGGATATACAATCATGGCTACCATTGCTCGTCTCGAACCCTTTCGAGGGCTTTCCACGCTGCAGGACCAATTCAATCGGCTTTTTAACGAATCTTTCCGAAATCACACCCGAGGAGTCGGCTTTGACGACTTGGGCTCCGGCGGTCGACATCTACGAGACCCCGAATGAGCTGGTGGTCAAGGCGGACTTGCCGGACGTGAACGAGAAGGACATCGATGTACGCGTTGAGAACAACTTGCTCACGATCCGCGGGGAGCGTAAGTTTGAAAAGTCCGTATCGGAGGAAAACTACCTGCGCGTCGAGCGCACCTACGGCGCATTCAGCCGCAGTTTTTCTTTGCCGAACACGGTGAACGCGGAGTCGATCGGCGCGGAATACAAGAACGGCGTATTGACCGTCACCCTGCCGAAGCGCGAGGAATCCAAACCGCGCCAAGTGAAAGTGACCGTCAACGCTGCGAACAACGGGAAGTAAGCTTCCGACGTCACTGGCCGTGATGCCATGGAGCGTTGTTGGCAACTCCCATCCGCCGGGCTGATGTAGCGCCCGCCTTCAGGCGGGCACTCTGGAATCGAAAAAGTCCACGCCTGAAGGCGGGCGCTACATGCAAGACCGAGTTCTCATACACGCTAGATCGGGGTCGGGTTCGCAAAACGGCCCCACCGTTTTCAGTGGCACAGACTTCAGTCTGTGGATTTTTGAACGGGAGGTAAAGACGTAATGGTCCGCTTCGAAAAATTCACCTTAAAAGCCCAGGAAGCCGTGCAATCGGCGCAGGACATTGCGGCGCGCCACGATCATCAGCAGATCGAGCCATTGCATTTATTGGGTGCGCTCGTCGCGCAGCAGGACGGCGTCGTTTCGCCCCTGCTGGCGCGTCTCGGCGTGCGTCCGGACACTCTGGCGGGCGAGATTGAAACGCGTCTCGGGCGCATCCCGAAAGTGACGGGAGCGGTGCAGCAGCAAATGAGCCCGGCGGCGAACAAAGTTCTCGAAGGCGCCTTCGTCGAAGCGGAGCAATTCAAGGATGAGTACGTTTCCACCGAGCACATCCTCCTGGCGATCGCCACCATTCGCAAGGATGAGGCCGCGGAACTTCTGGCCAAGTATGGCGCCTCGCGCGAAGCGATCCTGCAGGCATTGACTTCGGTGCGCGGCAGCCATCGCGTGACTTCGCAAAACCCGGAATCGACATTCCGCGCTCTCGAACAATACGGGCGCGATCTGATCGAACTTGCGCGGCGCGGCAAACTCGATCCGGTGATCGGCCGCGACGATGAAATCCGCCGCGTCATGCAAATTCTCGCGCGCCGCACGAAAAATAATCCGGTGCTGATCGGCGAGCCCGGCGTCGGAAAGACGGCCGTCGTGGAAGGCCTCGCGCAGCGCATCGTCGCGGGTGACGTGCCCGAAGTGCTGCGTCCCAAGCGCGTCATCGCTCTGGATCTCGCCGCGCTGGTTGCCGGCGCGAAATATCGCGGCGAATTCGAGGACCGCTTGAAAGCGGTGCTGAAGGAAATCACGGAATCCAACGGACAAATCATTCTGTTCATCGACGAGTTGCACACGCTGGTGGGCGCGGGCGCGGCCGAAGGCGCGATGGACGCTTCCAACATGCTGAAGCCGGCCCTGGCGCGCGGCGAACTGCGCGCCATCGGCGCGACCACGCTCAACGAATATCGAAAATACATCGAGAAAGATCCGGCGCTCGAGCGGCGCTTCCAGCCCGTCCTGATCGCCGAGCCTTCCGTCGAAGACACGATCGCGATTCTGCGCGGCCTGAAAGAGCGCTACGAATTGCACCACGGCGTGCGCATCAAGGACGCCGCGATCCTGGCCGCGGCCACGCTTTCGCACCGCTACATTACCGACCGGTTTCTTCCCGACAAGGCCATCGACCTGATCGACGAATCCGGCGCGAGCCTGCGCATGCAGCTCGATTCGCTGCCCGTGGAGATCGATGAAATCGAGCGGCGCATCATGCAGCTGGAAATCGAGCGGCAGGCGTTGCTCCGCGAATCCGACGCGCATTCCAAGGAGCGGCTGAAACAACTGGAATCCGAGCTGGCCGGACTGCGCGAGGAATCCAACGCGCGCAAGGCGCAGTGGCAGGTGGAAAAAAGCGCCATCGCCAAAATTCGCGGCGTCAAGGAACAGATCGAGCAGCTCAAGGCGGAGGAGCAGCGCCTCGAACGCAGCGGAGAACTGGCGAAGGTCGCGGAAATCCGCTACGGCAAACTCGCGACGGCCGAGCGGGAAATCGCCGCCGCGCAGAAAAATCTCGAAGACGTGCAAAAGAACGGCGGCATGCTGAAGGAAGAAGTCGATGAACAGGACATCGCCAAGCTGGTGAGCAAGTGGACGGGGATTCCCGTTGGGCGATTGCTCGAAGGCGAAGCGCAGAAACTCGTCACCATGGAGACGCGCCTGCGCCAGCGCGTCATCGGGCAGGATTCGGCGCTCGAACGCGTGGCGAATTCCATCCGGCGAAATCGCGCGGGGCTTTCCGATCCCAACCGGCCGATCGGGTCGTTCATTTTTCTCGGGCCCACGGGCGTCGGGAAAACGGAACTCGCTCGAGCGCTTGCCGAGTTTTTGTTTGACGACGAGAAATCCATGATCCGGCTGGACATGTCCGAATACATGGAAAAGCATTCGGTCTCGCGCATGATCGGCGCGCCTCCGGGCTACGTGGGCTATGAAGAAGGCGGACAGCTCACGGAAAAAGTGCGCCGCCATCCATATTCCGTGATTCTATTCGACGAAATTGAAAAGGCGCATCCCGACGTGTTCAACATTTTGCTGCAGATTCTCGAGGACGGCCGCCTGACCGACGGCAAGGGCCGCACGGTCGATTTCCGCAACGCCGTGCTGGTGATGACGTCGAACGTCGGATCGAGCGCCCTCTTCGATCTGGCGGGAAGCGATCCGGAACGCGCCCGCAAGGAAGCGATGGAAGCCCTGCGGCAGGCGTTCCGCCCGGAATTCATCAACCGGATCGACGACATCGTGCTGTTCAACCCGCTTGGCAAGGACCAGCTGAACAAGATCATCGACCTCGAGCTGGCCAAAGTGATGCGCCTGCTCGCGGAGAGAAAAGTCCGAATCGAACTGACGCCCGCGGCGCGCGAGAGACTCGTCCGCGACGGCTACGATCCGGCCTACGGAGCGCGCCCGCTTCGCCGCACGGTTCAGCGGCTCGTCCAGGACCCGCTGGCGATGCGCATTCTCGACGGCAGCGTTTTGCCGGGGGATCTGGTGCGGGTCGATATCGATCCGAACACCGACGCCATGCGTTTCGAGCGCGCTGAGCAGAAGGCTGCGCAGGAGCCCGCGGCAAAACCGGAGGCAGCCGAACACGCTGTTTCCACGGCGAAATCCGGACGCCGGCGGTAAGTTCCAATTCGCCTGGCGCGCCCCGGTTTGACGCGCCGGGTGGAAACTTCTAGACTGATTCAGCGTGCCGAAGGTTAGGTGGCGATTATGAGAGCCGTTAAGACACTTTTTCTACTGACTTCATTGACGATCCTGCTGGTTCTGGGCGGCGACGCGATTGCCGGCCAGCAAGGGATGACCTTTGCCCTGATCATCGCCGTGGTGATGAACGGCGTGGCCTACTTTTTCTCCGACAAGATCGCGCTCAGGTCGAGCGGAGCGCAGCCGGTAACCCGCGAGCAACTCCCCCGTTTGTACGAAGTGATGGAGAGGCTGGTTGCCAAGGCGCAGCTTCCGATGCCGAAGTTGTACGTGATTCCGCAGCCTGCGCCAAACGCCTTCGCCACCGGCCGCAATCCTTCGCACGCTTCGGTCGCGGTCACCGCGGGATTGATGGAGTTGATGAACGACGACGAGCTCGAAGGCGTCATCGCGCACGAGCTTTCGCATGTGCGCAACTACGATATTCTGATCACGTCGATTGCCGCCACACTGGCTGGCGCCATCACGTGGATCGCATCGATGGGGCGCTGGGCCATGATTTTTGGAGGCTTCGGCGGTTCGCGGAATAACGAACGCGGCGGTGGAGGGCTGGCGGCGCTGTTGATGCTCATCGTCGCGCCGATCGCCGCCTTGATAATCCAGCTCGGAATTTCGCGGCAGCGCGAGTTTGCCGCCGATGCGTCCGGAGCCAGGATGGTCGGGCACCCGTATGGTCTAGTCAGCGCGCTGGAAAAGCTGGGCGCCTACAACAAGCGAATCCCGATGGATGTTTCCCCCGCGACAGCTTCTCTGTTCATCGTTGCACCGTTTAGTGCGGGCCAAGTGCTTTCCGGTTTGTTCAGCACGCATCCGCCGCTCTCTGAGCGCATAGCGGTCCTGCGCAATATGACGGTCACGCGCTAAACCACTCTGCTGCATTGTGTTAGGGAGGTTCGGCATTCCTCCGACAGCCCTCGGACCGAGAAAACTCGTCTCGGCGGTAAGAATGCGTGCCCGAGGGAAAAAATTCTCCCTCTCAAAGCAGTTAGAGCAGGGATTCCAATCATTGGAAGTTCTTTTAAGCAACTCATTACACAAGGCTTACAAATATTACCGGCTTGTTAACCCTTTGGCTTACGGCGTGCATGTTTAAAGATCGCTCGGCTTTGGGGGACCGCCATGAGCATGACCTGTAGGGCCACGATCCGTCTAATTTGCGAATACTTGGAAGGCCGGCTGGCGCCTGAAGTCGCAGGCGAAGTACAACGGCACCTGAGTTACTGCCATGACTGCCGCGCGGTTTTTGACGCTGCAGCCCTCACCCTCGAAGTCTATTTTGACCGCGAAGTGGAACCCGTCCCCGCCGATCGCACACGCGTCGCCTAGGTTGCCTAATCCGTTACTCCTCCGAGACTTAGAGATAACCGCCCCTGTATAATTTCCAGGAAATGTGTGTCAGCACTCAAAAGCAATGAATTCAAATCTTTATCGCAGATACATGCTATTTCGGTGGTAAAACTTACACGTTGAAGCCTTCCTCCCCTCGGTAGGTATCCAGCCTCAAAAATAAAATAAGTCCCTTTGTTTGTTTTTGATAGCGAGGCATCCGCCGCCGAATTTGCATTTGGTTCTGCGCATGCACCTCTCCCTATCGCGAGGGAAATCGCAAAGGAGATTATCAACATGGATGAAAATACGAACTACCAAGAGACAACGGAAGGTTCGCCGCGTTGGATGGGAATGGCTGTTGTAGGGCTGGCGATTCTCTCCCTCGTAGGCGTAGGCCTGGCATGGAATGCCGGCGGCCACGCACGGGATGCGGAGCAGGCGCTGTCGGCTCAAGCCAAGACTTTCCAGGCCAGCGAGGATGGGATGAGCCAGCGGATGGCGCAAGCAGAGCGCACCAACGCTGAACTGCAGTCCGAAGTGAACCTCGTAGGCGACAAGCTGAAACTAACCGAGGATCAACTGTCGACGGCCCGCAATCAGGTGAAGCAGAGCCGCGCCGATTACACCAAGAAGCTGAACGACGTGCAGAGCACCCTGGCGACGAAGGCCAGTGCAGACGACGTAAAGGCGCTCGGCACCGACGTCAACGGCGTGAAGTCCGACCTTGACTCCACCAAGGGCAACATCGAACAATTGCGCGGCGAGCACGGCGAGTTGATCGCGCGGAACCACGAAGAACTCGAGCAGCTCAAGCGGATGGGCGAGCGCGACTACTATGAGTTCACACTGACTGCCAAGGGACAAAAGGAACACGTTGGCCAGACGATGATCGAATTCCGCAGCGCCAGCGCCAAGAAGCACCAGTACACCATCGCGATGTACGTCGACGACACGCGCCTTGAAAAGAAGAACCGAGCCGTCAACGAACCCATCTACTTCTACTCCGGCGGATCTCGCCAGCCGATGGAACTGGTGGTGAACCAGGTTACCGACAAGAAAATCTCGGGCTATTTGAGCGCACCAAAGGCCATTGCAGCCTCCGCGAAGACGAACTAACCCATTGCAAGCCATCGCAGGTTGCGTATAGAGAGAGGGCCGCTTCGGCGGCCCTTTTTTTATTAAGTAGCACAGACTTCAGTCTGTGGGTTTTGGGCCTTGCGAGTACGAAACCCCACAGACTGAAGTCTGTGCTACTAAAACCTCCGCAAAGCAAGGCGCATTTCTTGCGAGAGGTTTGGGACTAGAGCAGCAAATTCAAGCGCTTCAATTCCGAATTTTCTGGAAACAGGCGCAGGCCGAAGCGGACGGCTTTGGCGGCGGCGGGCGGATCGCCCAGCGCCTTGTCGGCTTGAAACAGCAGCGGATAAATTTTCTCGTCCTCGTCGGGGAAATAACGCATCACGAATTCGAGGTGCCGGCGCGCTTCCGCCCATTTTTCTTGCCTGGCCAGCAATTCGCCCAGGTTGAGTTGCGTCTGATAGTTGTATGGGTCCTCCGCAAGACAATCCAGCATGGCGCGATAAGCTTCGTCCAGCTTGTCCTCGCGCAGCAGAATTTCCGCAAGCTCCGCGCGCGCGGCTGCGCCCGCATGCGGATCGGCCGCGATGAGGCGGCGCTGAAGGTCTTCCGCTTCCGCCCAGCGTGAAAAATCCAGATCGAGTTTGGCCAGCGATGCGAGCGCCCGCAAATTTCCGGGATCGCGCTCGAGAATTCGCTGCAATGCGCCGCGCGCTTTTTCGTTGTTGCCAAAACGGCGGTCGGATTCGGCCAGGCCCCATGCGGCTTCCAGAGAATTCGGATCGATCGCCAAAGCGGCGTCGAAGGCATGGAAGGCCGTCTGAAAATTTGTGTGGGCCAGCGCGGCGCGCCCGCGGATGTTGGCGATGGCGGCGGTGACCGGACGAGTATCAAGCGCGCGCAAGAAACGCTCGGCTCCGTCCGCGTCGTCCTGATTGACCGAGGTGGTGGCCGAGGCAGCGAGCGCGGCGTCGCGCGCGTCCGGTGGAAAATCTTCAGGCAGGGGATTTTTTTGCTCCAAGAGGATTGCATCGCGGTTCTTGTCTTCCAGGCCGCGCACGAGCAGGGATCGCGGGGCGTGATATTCGAGCAGCGTTCGATCGTCCGTATTGATTTGCGCGCCGGAAGAGAATGTTCGCAAACCCGCGTCATCGAGAAGGTAAAAACCGAAAAGTCCAGACGCTTCTTCCATGCCAAGCTGCGCGAAATCATCATGCAGGCGCGGCAGTCCGTACATTGCCTGTGCACGCTGCAGAATTTCACCGGACGGCGGACTCGGCGCCATCAGGATCATGTCCGGGGCGTCGCCGTGCCAGAGTGTGGCGCCATGAAATTCGGTGAGGAACGTCGCGAAGAGCATGCGCAAATCCTCGGGATACAGGGAATAGGCCTGCATCCATTGCACGAATACGCCGCCTCGGAGCGAGGCGGCCGCGGACGGCTGCGTAAAACTCGCGCGTGAAAAGCGTGGCGACGCCGGCGATCCAGGGATTCGACGGCTCGGAAATGATCAGGTCGTATTTCTGGCGCGTGGTGAAGAGAAAATTGCGCGCGTCGTCGAACGTCACGTGCACGCGCGGGTCGAGGAGCACGTTGCGATTCAACGGCGCGAGCAGCGGCGCGGCGCCGACGACGGCGGGCTCGATTTCCACGACGTCCATGCGTTCCAGCTCGGGATAGCCGACGAGCGCGGACGCCGTCATGCCGCTGCCGAATCCGACGAGGAGCACGCGCCGCGGCGGATGCGCGAGCGCCGCGAGGTGGCCGAGGAGAAGCTGCGTCGTGGCGTCATGATTCGAGGCGTCCACTTTTCCGTTGGTGCGAAGGGCGATGTAGTCGCCGGTTCTGGCGACGGAAATGTTGGCGTTCAAGCCGTCGCGGAAATAGACGATGTCCAGTGCGTGCGCGTTTTCGCGCAGCGTCAGCGGGCGGTCGTAAAGATTCCAATACATGACGGTGTTGAACGAAGCCACCGCGGGATCGTAAAAATAATTCGAGAAGCCGACGAAGGCAGTGAGAACGATGAGGAGAAGATTTCCCGCGACCGTCAGGATTTTCCATGACGGCCGCTTCGCGGAGGCAAAAGAAATCGCGGCGGCGAGAGCGAGGTTCACGCCCGCCGTCGCCGCGAGCAAATGAAAACTTCCGAGGCGCGGCATCAGCCAGAAGCCGGCGGCGATCGCGCCCACAATCGCGCCGAGCGTATTCCACGCATAGGCGCGGCCCACCGCGGCGCCCGCGCCCGTTCCATTGGCCGAACGCGGGCCGGCAATCAGCACCACAACGGCTGGAAAATTGAATCCGAAAACGGTTGCCGTCGGAAGCATGGCCAGCGCGCTGGTGACAAATTGGGCGAGCACGAGGCCGCGAAACGATTCGTGCGTCGCGCGCAGAATCGGCGGGAGCACTTCGATCAGGCGCGTGAAGAACACCAGAAAGGCGAGCGCGGCAAGCGCTGTCAGCGTCTGCGTGACGGCGAAGGTCATCGAGCCCGGCACGCGGCGGCGGCTCCATCGTTCAAACAGCGCGCTCCCCAGAACGATTCCCGTGAGGAACGTCCCCAGCATCAGCGTGAACGCGTAGGTCGAGCTGCCCAACTGCGTCGAGAGCAGGCGCGTCCAGCCGATTTCGTAGGACATGGCCGTGGCGCCGACGATGGCGAAACAAATCAGGAAAAATCTCGATGGCGCGGGGGAAGGCGGCGCTTCTATATTTTCCTGCACGCTGATTTCATCCGATGAAGTTGGGTTAGGCTCTTCGCGCGCAAGGATCAGCGCCAACGCTCCCGCGGCCAGATTCAGCGCCACAGCGATTCCCAGCGTCCGCCGCAGGCCGAGCGAAGGCAGAAAAAGAAATCCCGCCGCGAATGTTCCGGCAACCGCGCCTGCCGTGTTGATCCAGTAGAGGCGCGACAGGCGCGCTCCGAGTTCCGCCGCATTCCGCGTGAGTCCGCGCACCAGCACGGGCAACGTGCCGCCCATCAGAAATGTCGGCAAGAACAAGACCAACGCCGATCCCACAAACCGCAGCATCAGCAAAGCGCTGGCGTTTCCTCCCGCGTAGGGATACGCGGCGACATAGATCGCGCGGACGCCCGCCAGTCCCGCGAGAGAAATTGCGGCAGTCGCGGCAACGCCGAGTTCCAGCCACCCGTAGAGCGCGATCGGCCGGTCCCAGTCGTCGCCGCGACGTCCGATCCATGCGCTGCCCGAGGCAAGTCCCGCCATGAATACGGCGAGGACTGTGGCGACCGCGTACGCCGTGTGGCCAAAAATGAGTCCGAGCGCCTTGCTCCACACCACCTGATCGATCAATCCGGCTGCGCCAGAAAAGAAAAAACACACTAGCAAAGCGGGAAACAAAAAGCGGCGCGGAGACGGTACTGGCATGGCGGGCCGCATGGTAGTCTGGCCACCGAAAGGCGTCAAATATCGCCTTGGCATGACGTCGCCAGATTCCGATAATCCCTGCGAGCTCAACCGGCCGATGCAACACCATCTGATATGAATCTTTTCTCTAAAGGTGATGTTTATGACGGAAGGGAGGCAGGTGAGCCTATTCGGGTTTTGCTGGGCTCACTTATTGGTTCTAGGTGATGTAGGTGTCCGTGCCAATGTCCCATTCGGTTTGTCGATCAAGCCGTGATGGATTGCATAGAGCATCATTTCGAGGCGGTCGGAAACGCCGATTTTGTCAAAGATGTTGTGCAGGTGATTTTTTACGGTGTTCTCGCTGATGAAGAGCTCTTTGCCGATTTCCTTGTTCTGAAAGCCCTGAGTGACCAGCTGAACGATTTCCATCTCGCGGTCGCTGAGGAGCCGTTTTTCACCACGCGCACCGGATTTGGACGATGCAGAAAAGGTATCGATCACCTCGGCGGTCATGCGGCTATCGAGCCAAATTTCACCAGCATGCACGCGATATATGCTTTTTACGAGGAGATCAATGGCGGACTCTTTTAGGAGCACGCCTCGCGCACCCAGGCGCATAGCGCGAATCACGTCGCGGTCATCTTCGGCGGCGGTGAGGACGATGACACGCGTCGGAATGGTATTGAAATTTACCTCTTCAAGAACAGCGAAACCGTCCTTATCGGGCATGCGAAGATCGAGGAGCAGAATGTCGGGTTTTAGCTTTCCGAGCATCCTGATGCACTCGGCGCCGTTACGGGCTTCACCAATAACTGTAATTTCTTCCTCTGAGTCCAAGAGTTTGCGTAGACCGTTTCGGAAGATGGCGTGGTCATCTGCGATCAATAACGTGATCTTGATCCTTGATTGGACGCTAGCCATACGAGGCTCAAGTATAGCGCCATGACGCACTATGGTTTGGAGGATCCTAATGTCCCATGTGTCTATTTCAGTGGTGCAATCCGCCAGCACTTCGGAATGTGGAAATTTCCGGCGGAAACGGCTCAGGCCACATTCCGATGAACCTATTTCTCGTGCGGAATCCAGAGTGGACCGAGACGTTTCCCCGGTCGCGCAGAACTGACGGACTAAGAAATCTATTTTTGCGTGTCTTCGGCGGCTAGCTCGTCAAGGGCGGTCGCGGCCAAGGTCAAGTTGTCAACGTCGAAGACCAGCAGCACCATCGGCGATCCTGGCTCCCATCCGCAATAGCTGTAATCAATGTTGATCTTCTTTTCGCCCAGCCGCAGTGCCGCGCGGGCCAGGCCGCCGGGGCGGTTCGCCAGCCGGACTACGGCGACCTCCGTCTCCTCGAAGATCATGCGCAGGCCTCCCAGGACTGCCTTGGCGGTGGCCGGATCGTCCGCCAGGAACCGGACCAGGCTCTCGCGCTCCTCTACATAGGATTGAAATGCCAGGACGTTCACTCCGCGCTCCGCCAGGGCGAGGAAGCACTTGCCCAGGGCGCCCGGTTTGTCTTCAATCGTAACCGTAAACTCTTTGGCCTTCGCCATGTGACTTGTCTCCCTTCCTCTTCCAGGCGCCGACAGCCGTCCAGACAAGCAAAGAGTTTACGCCCTGAATGAAATCCTGGTAAGCCTACTTCTGGGAAATTGAGCCACGAACATCCGACAAGGAATTATTTCGTGCTGGCTCGGTGCAGGAATTGCGTTGCGTTGTAGCTCGCCTCTTTAGAGGCGAGGGTTTTCCGCACATTGCGAAGAAAGGCCCTGCGTCTGAAGACGCGGGCTACAGCAATTCCACGAGCGGAACTAGCGATACCATCAGAACAAAGCCATCTCACAAGCAGGTCTTGTGGGTCGCGGCTTCAGCCGCGACGTCAACGCGCCATGAAAAACTGGGCTTTAGCCCCTGAAGCGTCGGACAAGCAACGCCTTCGGAAATTCGCGGAACGTTTCGAGGTTGAAGTGTTGTGGCGTATACTCGCGCCCATCCGAAATTTCGGCATTGTTGGCGGATCCGCGCGGAGTCGCGCAGTGCCATCGCCCGGCGCAATGACGTTCCGGCGCCGCTATCGGGAAGGAAAAAAACCAATTCGCGAACCATTATCCACGGGTCAGGCGAATCCCGCCTCCGGCAAGGCGGGCACGCGCGGCGCTGCCATCGCGATGTATGGCGTGCTGCTCCTCGCCTATTCCGTGAATGCAGCGGACCGGCAGCTTTTTCCGCTTCTGGCTCACGACGTCCGCGTGCAGTACGGCTTTTCGCTTTCCGACACCGGACTTCTCACCACGATTTTTACGCTGGGCCTGGCGGTCGCGGGATTGCCGACCGGCTATCTCCTTGCGCGTTTTTCCCGCAAGACGGTGCTGCTCCTGGGAATCGGAATTTTTTCCACGGGGACGGCGCTCACGGTTCTGGCGCTCGGATTTCCGGACATGCTGGTCTATCTCGCCGCGACGGGCATCGGCGAAGCGATGCAACTGACGGTGATGATCGCCATCGCGGCAAACTATTTTGTCGGCTACCGCGCGGCCGCGATCGGATCGATGAATGTTTTTTTTGGCCTGGGCGCATTTACAGGCCCCATCCTGGGCGGCCTTCTGCTCACATCGTATCGAAACTGGCACGCCCCGATGATCGCCTTCGGAATTTTCGGTTTTCTCATGATCGTAGTGATCGCATTGACCGTGCGGCCGTGGTTCAGCGAGACGCGCCGCGCGGCCGACGCCCGCACCGATCTCCTCGGCGCGCCAACGCTTCTGAACAGGAACACAATTATTTTGACGGTCCTCAGCGTGATCGGCGGCCTCGTTCTTTACGGTTTTACTGGGATGTACGCGACGTACTTGCGCGAGGCGTTGCATTACACGCCCAAGGCAGCGGGGTTTGTCCAAAGTTTTTACGGAGCGGGAGCGCTGCTCTCGATTTTTGGCGGCTGGTTCGGAGACCGCTTCTCGCCGCGAGTCGTGTTAAGCGCCGCGTTCTTTTGCATCGCCGCACTTGGATACCTGTGCTTTCACGGTTCGGAGGCGATCGTCCCGCACGTGATTCTCACCTTTGCCTACGGTGCAATCGGCAGCGGCACGATCTACGTCAACCTCGCTGGTTATCACGTAAAGTCGGTGCAAAGCAGTTTGTCCAGCAGAGCCTCGGGTATGTTCGTGACCAGCCTCTACGCCGCGGCAGCAGCGGCGGGCTACTTGATGGGCGGAATCGCCAGCCACGCCGGATGGGCCTTGGCGGGAGAGGTTCAAATTTCGCTGCTGTCCGTTGTCGCTGGAAGCTTGGCGCTGACTCTGCGGCCGGATCAAATGAGCTTGTAGGTTGTTTGCCTTGAATACCGCCAAAGGGTCTGTCACGCGCCAATCAATGAGCGGAACACTTCATGACAAAAAGTGGTAAAATGTATCCATGGCAACTCAAAATGTAAGGTTTGACGCCCCGCAAATTGTAAGAAAGCCTGTAACCTTGAAGTTCAAAACGAAGTCGGGTAAAACGGTCTCCATCAAGGCGCTGAAAATTGAGCAGAAGAGAGTGTCGGTGCGCCTTCGCTCCAAGAATAAATGAAGCGTATCTATTTAGACAGCAACATCCTGATAGCCCACTATTCGATAGACCGCGCGGAAGAAGCAAAAAAAGCACTTGTAGAGAATGCCTTGGTCGCCTTCGACCAGTTCAAGGACGTAGACCTCTGCACTTCCGTGTGGGCGATCACCGAAATGGTAAACATTTTAGTTTCAAGCAAGAAAATGGGCCGTGGGGATGTAGCCGAAATCGAAAGCCAGCTTGTGAGCGAGAGACGCCTGAAGAGTCTAAAAATACATATTGTCGAGGTCAGTCCCCAGAAAGGATATGACTTTATTGAATTTTTCTATCACATCAGACAGGGCATTCTTAAATACCATTCAGGAGTGGGAGACACGATTCATAGCGTCATCATGAAAAACAACGGCATTACCGAGATTTTGACATTTGACGAAAAGAACGATTTTAAGCAGATACCCGGCTTGGTTGTCCTCCATCCGAAAGACATTAAAATCTAGAACAATTTACCGGGTGGTCCGGCCTCCAGGGTTCACGTTGCGAGATTTTGGTCATGCGAACTTGAACAAGAAAGCCGCCCTTGTCCGCAGGAGCGGACAAGGACGGGGGACCCGGCAAATCGCGCACATCAAGATTCAATCCGCCGGCACGGCGCGCGACTTCGCCCAATCCCTTATGGCCTGAATCTCCTCCGCGCGAGTCACGCTGAGTGGCTGCGTGCCGCGGATCTCTTCCAGCAAGATTGCCGTGGTGAGCTGTTTTTTCCGATCGAACGCCGTGTACAACCCCGCGACGATGGCCTGCTCGATCTCGGCTCCGGAAAATCCTCCGCTTGCCGCCGCCAGCGCCGCCACATCGAACTCCGCCGCGTCCCTTCCGCGTTTCTTCAGGTGCAAGGAAAAGAGCGCCGCGCGCACTTCGGCACTGGGCAGGTCAACGAAAAAAATTTCGTCGAAGCGTCCTTTGCGCGTCATCTCCGGCGGCAAGATCGTAATGTTGTTGGAAGTCGCCGCCAGGAATACATCGCCCTCTCGATCCTGCATCCACGTCAGGAAAGTCGCCAAAAGCCGCTGCGACAAACCGGCATCGGCGTCGCCACTCGCGCCCGCCGAAGCGAACGCCTTCTCAATTTCATCGATCCACAGGACGATGGGCGCGAGCTTTTCCGCCAGCTCGAGCGCTTTGTGCAGGCGCTTCTCGCTCTCTCCCACATACTTGTCGTAGAGCGCGCCCACGTCCAGCCGCGCCAGCTCGACGCCCCATTCTCCCGCAACGGCGCGCGCCGCAAGACTTTTTCCGCAGCCCTGGACTCCGCTGATCAGCACACCTTTCGGCGGCGCAAGACCGAATCGCCGCCCTTCCGGCGTCAATGCGCTTCGCCTTTTCGCGACCCATTCCCGCAGATGCTTCAGGCCCGCCACATCCGTGAACGATGTATCGCGGCGCACGGATTCGAGCGGCCCCTCCAAATGCAGGGCGTCACGCTTGGCATCCAGCACGGCATCGAGCAGTCCGTTGTCCGCGTTGCCGCGTTTCAGCACGCACTTGCGGAGAGTTCGTATGGCTTCTTCTTCCGGCAAACCTACAAGGTTCCGCGCCAGTTGGGCAATGGCAGCGCCATCGAGCGCGACATGAATCCCTTCTTCCCGATTCGCGTCCGCCAAAACCTTCCGCACGCCGGGGAGCAAATCGTCCGCGTCCGGCAATCCAAATTGAAACGGGGCCGACTCGCTTTCCAGTTCCGGAGGCAGCTTCATCGAAGCCGCTGTGATCACTAGGGAGCGCCGGGCCACGCGAAACTTGCCAGCCAAATCGCGAACGCGGCGGCAGATCCGGTCGTTATCGCAATAGCGCGCAAAATCCTCGAACAGAAAAATTGCGTCGCCGCCGATCAGCGCAATGTTCGCCAGCGCCAGTTCCGGCTGGTCCGTACCATAGATGGGCGCGCCATTGAATTTTGCAAGGCCCGTGATCGCGCTCCACGTGTAGAGCGGCACGTTGAGCTCGGTCGCGATGATCAGCAACAGGTCTTTGAGCCGGTCCTCCTCCGTGGTTTCGACGGTGATGATGGGATTTCGCGAATTGATCAGCAGGCGCAACTCATCGTGCTTGCGATTCGGCCGCTGGGCCGCGGTCGATAACGAATTGGCGGCCGATCCGGCCGATATTTTCTGGTACGACGCCGGTGTTTTTTGTGTGAGGTCGTTTGGCAAAACGGCAAGCCTCGGTTTGCGCCAATAGTTCGAGCAAAGACATGGAAGGGCCGACGGATGGCCCCACGAAAGACTACCAAAATTGGCAACGAAAAAGGGACCTGTTGTGAACACTGTAACTAGTGTGGCATCCCGGAAATTATTTAGCCGCGCGTGGAAGTAGGACAGGCTTTAGCCTGTCTGCCGTTCCGAGCCAACGAAAATTAAGACAGACAGGCTGAAGCTTATCCTACTTGAATCGCGGTTTTATTTCGCGAGCTCGCAATTGATTAGGCCAGAGGGCGTTTCGCTTTTGAGGCAGGCAAGGACCTGCTCGATGGCGCGGAGTTGGAGGGTTGCGCGGGCTTGCTCGCTGAGCCATGCCGTGTGAGCCGTAACAATCATTTTGGGATGGCGCGCGAATTCGGTTCGCAGCAGCTTATCCAGCCATGCCGGCTGGGCAGCCTCCGGCGTGCTCGACAAATCGACACCCTCGGCAATCGCCGGAAGTCTTGCTTTGACCTGTGGCTGAATCTATTGTCGCCGTAATGCGTGCTTGCCCCTTCCAATTTCCTCGTTTGAGCATTTGTTGAATCAAATTTCCTGGGTTCACAGTCCGCGAAAAAGCCCGCATATTTCATGGAGGATAACGGCCAAGATGGCAGCTCTAATCAGCACCTTTTCCACGACATCCGTGAGTGCGAGGATGCAAGGGAGGGCTTCGTGCGCGTTGTGGGAAAAGCGCCTCAATCCTCGAACACAAGCGTAGAGTTCCATTGGTCACACCTCCGAATCGAATGAATCGTGATCAATGGAATTGCATAGGCCAGTCAGAACGATGCGACTGAGTCAGACTGGTGTCAAGTCGGGGAAAATCCGTAAGCAAAAACCTTAAGGAAAATCCCTACAGCGTTGGTACCACGCACCTTCGCGCCTCATCTCTCGACACGTTCCGCACTTCAAACTGGCCCATGGAATTCGTGCGCGCTCGAAGAGGGGCACCCGCCAAAAACTCCACTGCGCGCCGCCAGACAACCATTCCCATCGTCGTTGCGCTGGAATCGAGGGCAGCTCAGGCTTCACAGCTTCAAAAAGACCCCCAATTTATCTTTAATTCTGTTCAGCACCTTATTTATTTTTGCTAGGTACGACAGCAGCTATCCCCAGAGGCCGCACATGACGCGGAAGAAGTGTTTTTGTCTGTCAATCAAGCGAAGCGAGGAATCTCTCTTTCTTTTCATGGGGTTAAATCGAAGAGAGATTCCTCGCTTCGCTCGGAATGACAAAATAAACTACTTTTTCCGCAGCCTGTTCAGTCTGT
>CAWHTN010000005.1:0-13875 GCA_963832265.1 uncultured Acidobacteriota bacterium | reverse complement strand
GCCGAAGTTGGACACAACTGGGCCGCAAAATTCGCGAGCGATAGAGCTAAATCGTTTCCTTTAAGTATTGCCAATGAAGGGCCGGCGCCGCCTTTTCAATACGCGTGCCGGTTGATCAAGCCCGAAACAATCGTCATCAGGATAATACGCAGATCGAACATGAAACTCCAGTTTTGCAGGTAGTACAAATCGCAAGCCACGCGCTTTTGGTTCGACGTGTCGCCCCTCCACCCGTTGACCTGCGCCCAGCCCGTGATTCCCACCTTTAGCGCGTGGCGGTGGTTGTAGCGCATGATCTCTTGCAGGAATTTGTGCACGAAGTGAGGGCGTTCGGGACGAGGGCCGACCACGCTCATTTCGCCTTTCAGCACATTCAGGAATTGAGGAAGCTCATCGAGACTCGTCTTCCGCAGGAACGCGCCGAACCAAGTCCTGCGCGGATCCGCGGCGGTGGTCCATTGCGTGTCCGCCTCGGAGGTCGGGCTTACGTTCATGGTCCGAAACTTGTACATCCGAAACAAATTTCCGTTCAGGCCGACGCGCTCCTGAACGAAGAATACGGACCCGGGCGAAGTGATCCGCGTAATCGCGGCGATGAGAGCGAAGATCGGAGCAGTCAGGACCAGAACAGCGGACGAAAAACAGATGTCGAACATTCGCTTTAGGAAGGCGTAGTCGAGCGACTCGTTGGGAGTGGACGTCAAATCCAGCATCTGAATCGTGCCCAGTTGAAACAACCTTTCGCGGACGACAATCCCTTCTCCCAGGTCCATGATCGCCCGCGCGGGCAGGCAGAGGTGATTCAACGCGTCGACGATGGCGGGGATCTGCGGAAATCGCGCAGGCTGAATGGCAATCACGGCTTCGTCAATGCCGTGATCCGAGTTCAAAGCGCTGAGCTCGTCGAGTTCAAAAACTCGGTAGTTTTTGATCCGGATCCTCTGTTTCGGCAACCGCACGAAACCCATAACCTGGCACGGAGCGAAGGACAGATTCTGCATCCTCTTGGCCACTTTGAGCGCGAACCTGTCCGCTCCGACCACGAGCAGGCGCGTCGGTTCCGCCAGGCGCGCGCCGTTGCGGCACAGAGCCCGGAACATGGCATGCACGATCAGGGTGAGCGCGAGAAGCGTCACCACATCGCAAACGAGCAGGCCGCGCGGGAAAACGCCGTTGCGACTGAAATAAAGCGCTGCCAGCAGCACGAACGTCGCGGCGATGCACGCGGAAGACGCCTTGCGCATGCCGGTCCGCTCGCGAAACAATTCATCAAAACTTGTGACGCGATTGTGCTCCGCGAAGAGCGCCCAGACGCCAGTCCCGAATAAGATTTGGTTGAAATGCCCGTGCACCGAATAATGAACGGGCCGGCCGAGATAAATGGAAATAGCCACCCAAACACTCCAGCCAAGCGCGAACGCTGGGACCGGCAGCAAATACACTGCGATCTTAAGAAACATTCGGTACAGCTTAAGTCGCATGATCATAGTGGCGCACTCTCAAGAATGTAGCGAATCGAGGAACCGTGTGTTTCACAGCGATCCGCAGCTGGGGCATCCAGAAATCATTTGCCTGGGGGAGTTCCCTGGATGAAGCGCGAAGCGTCAAAAACTCAAACATTTCACATCACTTTAATTGGCAGCCAGTGGGGCGCCTGTTGACAGCGCCGGCAGACGCGGCGGATTGACCGTTCTCACTCCCAGGCGCCGCTTCCGCGGATTGCGCCGCCTCGGACCCACTCTCACTCACCGACGCGTGCACGGCGCCGGTGGAATAGTGTTCTTGCCCCGGCGATTGCGCAAAACACGTCGCGCCAAGCGAAACGATCGCCAGAAACCAGCCGCTTTACGACGCCCACCTAAGAAGGAATCTACAATGCATCAATGCGTCGCTATGAAAGCCGTCGTCGCGGCCGCCTCCGCCAGTTGCGCCACGGCGATCAGATTTTTCCAGCCGTTCGAACCGCCAATGGCCTTTTCTGGAACCACAATGGCGTCGCCGGGTTCAATGGCCGTGGAAAGAACCCCGCCATTCCACAGGGCGTTCCCCTGGCTGCTCACCACTGCGCCACTCGCGCGAATGATGAAGACCATCTTGATGTTTCCCTGGTCGGTCGGGCCGCCTGCCTGGCGCAAATACCAGCGCGCATCGCGGCGCGGCCGGTACGTCAGGGCGTTCGAGTTGTATACCTGGCCGCTGACGATGACGAACTCGGGCCGCTTGGGAACAAACAGAGAGTCGCCGCGGCGCACCTCGATATCATCCGGAGAGCCTGCAAAACGCAAGAGGCTGCCCGGCAGGCGCACTACGAGCCGCCCGGGCACGGGCGCCTGCTGGAGCGCGGCAATCTCGGCGTTGCGTTGGTTGAGGGACTGCTGGGCGAGCGCCGCCTGATCCTGGGCTGATTCCTGGAGGGAGGTCTTGAACGAGGTCGACTCCATGCGAATGCGTTCGATCAGCCCTTCCCTGTTTTTCTGCTCGAGCGCGCGTACATCTTCCCGCTCGAAGACGGCTCCTTTGGGATATGCGGTGGGCAGAAAACCTCCGGCTCGCGCGAGCACGGAACTCAACCGCTCGCCCGGACGGATTCCGTAGTTGCCGGGATGGGCCACTTCTCCGCTGATGTTGATTGAAGCGCCCAGGTCGTTCCACCCGGAGATTTGGCGAATGGTGAGCGTGTCTCCGTTGTGCAGCGTCAAGTTCTCCGTGGGAGCATCGGCCAGGGCTGCGGAAATGCGCACCTCGTGATGAGCTCCGTTCCCTGCGCCTCTGTTCTGGAGCGGGTATTCGATGAGGTCGGCCGCCTCTAGATCGGCGCTGTTCTTGAACCCGCCGCCGAGGCGAATCAGATCGCTGACGCGCATGCCCTGGGCGAGCGGGTAACGCCCCGGCTTCGTGACTTCTCCCTGGATATACACGGTGGCCGGGTCGGCGGCGTCCGGGTTCCGGTGAATTAAGAGGCGATCCCGCGGCTGTAGAAAAATGTTTTCGACCGGATCGCCCGCCAGGGCCTGGCTCAGGCCGACGCTGAAGATCTTGAACTTGCCGTCCGGCGAATAGCGGAACACCTGCGCGTCGGCCGTCTGCGCGTCCGGAGTGAGCCCTCCAGCCAAATGAACTGCGTCCGACAGGCGAATCTGGCCAGACGTTTGATAGGTTCCGGGAGCGCGCACCCCGCCACCGATAGAAACCGACGGCGGATTTTCGAAATCGAACCGGCTGAAGATTCGAACCGTATCCATGGCATGAAGAACGGGAGACTGAGCCGAGTCGGCCAGGGCCGCAGCCAAATCGAAGCTTTCGACGCTCGGATGAAAGTCCGGGGCATTCAGGCGGATGATTTCAGCGTACTGGGCCGCGGGTTCCGGAAGCAGGTCCTTGTAGGAAGAGAGCACATCGCTGAGCCGCATCCCGGCATGATAGGAGTAGCGGCCGGGCCGCGCGACGTGGCCTTCGATATAAATGGCGTCCTGGTTATAGGGTGCGATCGGGTAGATTCGAATTCGATCGCCATCGCGGATTTCGAAGGACTCAAGTTTCTTCGTCACTTCCGCGGCGTTTTCGATTTCCGGGATATCCACGCTCAACATCGTTTGCTTGTCGTGGGCCACCAT
This sequence comes from uncultured Acidobacteriota bacterium, assembly GCA_963832265.1. GTDB lineage: Bacteria > Acidobacteriota > Terriglobia > Acidiferrales > UBA7541 > Palsa-360. The sequence goes on along the minus strand of CAWHTN010000005.1, from coordinate 10,261 downwards.
GCGCTGCACTTCGACGTGCCCGAGCGCCGCGGCGGGAAGAAGGCCGCCGGCAAGCTCGAGCACGCTGGCCAGCGTGTTCTCATCCCGCAACTCGTAGACCGCCGGACGGCGCACCATTCCCTCTACCGTCACTTCCGGACCGATCGGCGGGACTTGCACGGTGTCTCCATTTTCCAGCCGCTGCAGGTCCGCCTTCACTCCATGCAGGAGGAGGTCATACAGATCCACGGTTTCGACGAGTTGCGCGCCGCGGTAATGCTTCAAGATCCGCATCGACCCGCGCGGCGTCGGTCCGCCCGCGGCGAACAGCGCATTGAGCGGCGTGGAAAGAGAACTGATGTCGTAAGCGCCGGGATTCGCGACGTCGCCGACTTCATAAACCCGGATCGTGCGAAGACGTGCCAGGGAAACATCCGCGGAAACTTCGCGGAATTGAGTCCTCAAAATCTGCTGCACGTTCTGCTGCACCGCCGCCAGGCTCTTTCCGCTGACGAGGATAGGGCCAACCTCCGGCAGACTGACGCGGCCTTCGCGGTCCACCATGCGATAGAAGCGTTGCGACACGCTGCCCCAGAGATCGACCGACAACCCGTCGCCCGGTCCGACCACATAGTCCGGCCCGGCCGGCAGGTCCATCGGGATCAACTGCGAATCCCGCGTCCCGTTTTCAAACACATCCGCGCCAAACCGCCTCGGCGCGACGGGCCGAGGGACCGCTTGCACGTACATGTCGTAAAGCGAGGGAATGCTTTCATAGGGATTCTGCTTGCGAATCATTCCCGGCGGCTCGGGAATCGGAGCTGCGGAAGATCGCGGGTGCATGGCGGCACCCATCGGCGCGCCCAGAGGGGCGAACGGAAAATTCTCAGCGCTGCCCGTTCCGCTCATGTCCGGCAAATTGCCGTTTGCGGGGTTCGTTCCCACACCGTAGGCAGCGAGCAACCCATCGCTAGCGCTCCCGGCATTCGAATTTCCGCTCGCCAAGATCGGTCCAGACAGGCGGTTCGCTCCCGCGGTTTCGGACCCAAGATTCTCCGGGGGACTCACATTGATGCTATTGAAGGGCTGAGCGAATTCATAGGAACCTGGCGATGGAAGCTGGGAGAACTGGCTTGCAGGATCTTCTGCCGTTTGCGTCAGTTGAGCGCGCATAATCGGATTTGGGTCTTCGCTTGGAAGACTGGGAAAGTTCGGCTCCGGCGAAGGTGCACCGGAAGGTTGCTGTTCCGGCTGAGATCCCTGCCTGGAATTTCCCGGAGCCGGTGCGCGTGTTTGCGAAGCATTGCAGCCTCGATCCAATTGCGGATCGCACTGCGCATCATCCCGCGGACTTTGGATTCCCCGCTGATGAGCCCGCGCCAATTCTTCTTGTTGTTGATTTTGCGCGAGGTGTCTCACTCGCTCCTGCAATAATAATTCGTGCTCTTTCCCAGAGTCCGAGTCAGGATTCAGTTTCGGAACGAGATACCCGTATTGCTGGACGAGGGCCGTGGCAATGGACCGAAATTGAAGGTCTGTTTCGAGCCGGCGGAAGATGCCGTCGCTCGTCAAGTCCGAATCGGTGACGATCTGCCCATGCTCGGTCGCATCCCTTGCGACCCAATGTTTCAACTCGACCATGAGCCCCACGTCCTTCGCTAGTACCGCCCTGATTTCCGCCGCGGAGGCCGCCACTCGGCTCAGGTTCTGCAGCGCCAAATCCGAAGCGCTCGTCGGGGTGTTCGTCCGGTCCTGAGCGCACGCCGAGGGTGCGTTCCACACATCCAGGAACAAGAGGACAGCGATCACAAATACGCTTTGTCTCTTTAGTGACCGCTGGCGATCAAGAAATCGAGTTCTCAGACGCACGTTTAAGCTCCTGTGCCGGTCAACTTTTGAAACGCGATTTGGAATGAGTTATCTGAACCGCTGGTCATCGCTATCAATTGATTGCAAAGAGGAAAAGGAATGCACGGATAAGGCCAAACAATACCTAGGACTAACCTATTCTAGATGTGCCGTTAAGCATGCTCGGCGCGAAGAGCAATTTCGCTTTGAATCCCAGTTTGGAACGTGAGTAAGATCGACTAAACCTAATCGGGAATTCTTGGCAGGGATTTCCAACCGAGGCAAAGGCGGCTGGTCGCCTATCCTAATAAATCATGCGGGAATGCGCCTTCGCTACTTGACCTAATTTGAGGCGCGGCACTATAGAAACGCGATGGCGCGGCCAGCCAGAGCCACGCCTAACCAGAACATCAGCGACAAACAAGCCGCCAGTTTGCCTAGACCGGAGCCCGGCTTTGCGCTGGATGCGATGGCTTTCCGGTGAAGCGTGAAGTGAAGGGTGACGGCGCAAACTAGAAATATCATCTTATAGAAAAAGGGAGAGCTGCCACTGAGTTTGACGGCCTCCGACATAAATAAGGGAACGCCGGTGACGATCATGCAAGCTACTCCGAGGAGGGTCCACGGCCCAAGAAATCCGGCGAGCTGCGAGACGGATTGCCGCCGCATGCCGAAACCCAGCAAACGCAAATCGACGATCACCAGGGTTCCGATGAGCATGCCGAGCGCCATGATATGAAACGTCTCGTCAATGGCGAAGAACCACTGGGCATGCTTGAACCAGCTTCCAGGCAAGGTATTTTCGCATCGCCAAAAAAACCAAGCCGGCAAGATCCTTCCAAAAGTCACTTCGCCCACCCCTCGAGATCCATCGAAAGCGAACGCCCCACCAGCCAAGCCTTGATTAGAAATACGCGGTCCATCGTCCCGCGATCACTACGCCCAGCCACAAAATCAGGGAAAGCACGCCCACCATTTTTGCGCGCCATGGCATATTGCGGTCCCAATCATCGACGTTATGCATGACTCTCTTATGAAAGTACAGGACATTCAGAGCCGCAAGGATCAGCAGAACCACTTTTATGCGGAAGGCCACCGTGTTGTAGCACTTCAATGGTTCGGAAAGGATTAAAAGGCTCCCGCTGACGAACATGACCGCGAAGCCGCCAATCGCCCAGGGCTCCAGTTGTTCGATCACATCGGTCACGGGCGCCTCGCGCATGGCCAGTCCCAGGAGACGCAAATCCAGCCACATGATCGTTCCAACCGAGAACCCCAGCCCCAAGATATGAATTGTTTCAATGATGGGAAAAGGCCAGTCGCTCTCACGAAGGTAAACGCTGATAGGGGTATCATTGAGCCATTGGACGAAGCTAAGTAGATGAGACATTGGGGTATGTGGGCGGCGCCTCTCTAGCTAGTTTGACATCCTCATCGAACAGCGCTAATAGACCGCCGCAGGACCTGCTTTCTTTTCGCAATTGACGCTCGCTCCACATTTTCCCCGCCTTGGCGCGTCACTTTACAATTCTCTCTACAGCTTTGTGTTGGTCTGACGCAACATATGCCAGGGTCACTTCACTGTCAAGATTACTGACGGCCCTAACCTACGTATGGGATCAGAACCGCCGCCGTGGCAACGCAAAGCCACAACAATAATTCCGCGAAGCCCGCAACCTTAGCCACGGCAGGAGTTTCCGATGCTTTCTCCCACGTGGGGGCTTTTCTCTGAATCACAATATGAAGCACCAGCCCTAAGGGGATCAGCAAGCCAAGCTTGGTCAGAAAGGCGATGTTGGTGAGGTAGGTCTCGGCTGAAACGGAAAAGAGCAGGAATCCACCCGTGATGGCGATGGCAAATCCGATCCAATTCCAGATCAATAATACATCAGAGAGTTGCAATGGCGGTGTCGATTTTTTACCGGCTCCAAGAAGGCGGACATCTACAGCGACGATGGTCCCAATCCATATCGACAACCCGGTGAAATGCGTCGCCTGAACCAATGGATAGGCCCAATCCGAGCCGGCGATGGCCAGGGCATATGGCCTGTTCTGCAACCAGTGTCCGAAAAGAACGAGGGAACCGTCCATTCGAATAGACCTCCAATCGCTGATGCTCCGGGCCGCGCTTTATCCGACGCCGGTAAGAGCGGGAACCTCGACCCCGGCGATGATTGCCCCAACCCATAAACCAATCGAAAGGACGGCCAATAATTTCGCCCCAGCGGGCATTGCCGGCAACTGATTCCACTTGCTCACTTTTTTCTGAACGATGACGTTCGCCACGATGGCCAACAGGATCACTCCCATTTTGTCGTAGAAAATATCGTTGCGGTAATAAGCAGTCGCGGAACCCGCGAACATGAGGAATCCGGACAGGAAATTCAATGCTAACGAGCCCCAAATCCAGGGAAAGAGCCGGTCAGCGAGCTTTGCGGCGTCCTGCCTGCGCCCCAGCAGGCCAAGAACGCGCAAATCCACAATCACCATCGACCCGACCAAGATAAACATGCTGAAGTAATGAAGGATCTCCACGGCCGCGGCGGTCCAAGCCGTTCCGTTGATCACGGCGATAAAGGAATTCTCTTGCAACCACCTGCAAATGTGAAGGAGCATGATTCAAGAATCTCCCGGCGGGACATTCCGCGCCACTTTGGAGCAGCGATCTCGAAGGGGCACGTTAGTGTGCGGCCGCCTTCTTTACGTTTTCAGGAACTGGAAAAACCAGATAAGGATTGTTGGCGTCCAGCGTCTTCACCTTGATGTCCAGCACCGGATGCCCACCCTGTTTGCGAACGATATGGCCCGGAGATTTAACGTCGGTCAAGATTTCTCCATGATCCGCGTAGTCGGAATATTCCGTTTCGGTATTCAGGTCAGTGAGAGCCGGATTATCGGTCCGGGTCTCGACCCGCGCGACTTCATTCTGGGCGTCCAGCGTCGCCTTGACCATCACGTCAGCCAGTTGTCCGCTAAGAGGAAACGTAATGACCGTGGCGCCTTTCTCATTCGAGACCTTGGTCTTGTCGCCGGCGGCCAATGCGGATTTGATGACACCGTAAGGAAGAATCCAGAGTTGAAGGAGACGATAGTTGGCCGCGGCCATGGCGGGAGTCGCGGTACCCTTTCCCGGGACCAGACCTCCACCAATTTCGGACTCATCCCAGGCGTAGGTATCGCGGACCACTTCGAACGTGTGCTGCGGCGCGGCGCCGCCAGAACCGGTCCGCGTCAATTCCACGCGCATGGCGGGCGGATTGTATCCGAGGGTTACGTGATAGTCGGTTTTAAACGCCGGACCTGGTTCACCAGGTTTGCTCGATTGGCCAGCGCCGTATGTCGTGCCGCTGCCCCAAATTTCCATCGTGTTAATCACATCGACTTCGGGGAGCCGTTGGCCTCCAACGCCCGACCATCGAGCGAGGCCCAGAGCTTCGGCCGCAGTCTTCAGAGTCTTGGCGACATCGGAGGGATTCGATCCGGCTGGATTATCTACCGGTCCGGCGGTTGCGGTTTTCGCGCCGGCACTTGCTTTGGAGCTGTTACTTTGCCCGCGGGCAGACTGGAAAAAAAGCGCCGCAAGAGCCGCGACCATCAGCGCCCTTTTCGCTAACACATTCATCATTGCTGCTCGCGTAGGCATGCGGCCTCCATGTGCAAACTGCCAGGGACTGAGCGTGACAATTTTTTCTAGTGATGTTCTTTGGTGACGACGTGAGCGAAATCTCGTTCGCTGCAAGGCAGCGATTCCGGCAGTATCGCCTTGGGGTCGGGATTGAGGAGGACTACGCGCGGTGTCGTGGTCCAGGGTTCGAGCAACACGTCGGGATCTTCCACCGTCGCCGTCCAGGTGAGCGTATTGCCATCGCGATGGAAACGTTCGATGACGTGCATATTTTCGCTGTGGAAGTAGCCGCCGAGCTGGTCAAACCAACTGGTGCTGTTGAAACCGATGGAGTCGACGACCATCGTGTCGCCTTCCCAGTGGCCAATCGATTCCCCGTTCCACGTTCCATCCAAGTCCTCCAAGTTCGTATGCTTGCGGCCATCGGTCGGAATCATGCGATAGCTCGTGGCGGTGGCGATCAAGCCACCCTGACCCGGATAAACGAAGACCAGGTACTTGGGAGTTTGGGCGATGTAAGACGGAACACCCATGCGTGGAACTCCAGCCGGCATGCAATTATTGGAGGGATCTTCCTCATTGGAGTTCGCGTCGAAGTCCTTTACTCGCTGCCAGTATTGAGGCTTGTAGATCGGCCGGTTGGACCCCATCCGGCGAAGGAGCGTCGCGGCGCGTTCGTTCTGCTCGTTATTCTGCCGCCCGCGGTTCTGCAGCGGCCAAGTGGCAATCTGAACGCCGCTGTGAATGTCGCGGGTGGAGTCGGTTCCAACTTCAATGCCAACGTTATGCATTTGATTCGGGACGCCCAGTAAATTGTCGGCCAAGCCATTCCAGAGCCCCGTCAAATCGGGATGCCCATCGGGAGTCATCGGTGTGGGGCCCGTCGGCGTCGGCGGCAATGTGTTCTCATGGTCCATGCGCGGACCGCCGTTATTCTGGGCAAAAATCGCTGCTGGAAGTAGGCACAGCAAGGCAGCCGTAACGATGCACCTGCCGAATCGAAAGTGAAGCGTCATGCGGAAGCTCCTTTCCACGCTCAGTTGCCGTTGGGGTCCGCGGCGAACTTAAACACCCGGCCATCCGCCAGCTTCAATTCCTGAAGAAAACCGGTAGTCGATCCGTCCTTGGCAGCCAAACCAGAGGCGGTTACTTCGTCGCCGGGCTTCAAGCCGCCTCGATCTTCCCTGCTCATTCCGGCCCGGCGAAGCGCGCCGGGACCGCCAAGCTCGAAGGCCCATTTTTGAACTTTGCCGTCGCCACCCGTAACGTTTACGGTCAGATAGGAATGGGGATTAATCCACTCCACCTTGGCAACCGTTCCGGAGACCGTGAAAGTTTTGTGGATATCGAACTGAGCTTGGACGGAATGGTGCGCGGACGCGGGTCCCGCCAGTACCAAGATCAAAAGCAAAAATGCTCCACCGATCAAAGCATTCCTGTTCTTATGATGCATCGCATTGCCTCCATTGCTAACTTGACGCGCGCATAGCAGTTTTCGTTACAGGAGAATGATTGATTTTCATTTTAACTCTTTGCACGCAAAGGACACAATGAATTATGCACAGATCTCCCTCTTTATTTATGGACGGAGATCGTATCGGAATAGGACTGGATGTACCGGCCCAAGGTGATGACCGCAAACCAGAGGACCAGGGAAGTCGCGGCAATAAATTTGGCGAACTGCGGCGCATCCTCGCCGGGACCCAAACCCTCGACAGAATCGAAAGCGCCGGTCAAATAGAATACCGCTACATTAAGTCCAAGAAGCATGATGGCCAGCATCTTGAGCCAAAAAGCCCAATCATAAGTGTAATAATTGCTCATGCCGGTAAAAGCCAGAATGCCGGTTACGAGATTGATGCCGAATCCAGCCATGGCCCACGGGACTAACCGGTGCAACGGGTCTATCGGAATCTGCTTGGCAAATCCCAACACGCGCAAGTCCAGGATGCCGACCGTTCCGATCAGCAGAGCCAGCCCCACGAAATGCATGTCCATCATGAATGCCCACCACCACTTGCTGGCCGTCATGAGTCCGGCAAATTTATCGGGCGATGGCTCGAAGCGATGCACCACCTTCGAGAGCATGGAGCCTTCGGTTACTTCCTCGTGACCGTTCCCAATCTCCGGGTGGCGGATGTCTCCTCCCGTGGTCCCGACTCTGGCCATGAGGCCTGCCGTGATCATCGAAAAAAGCAGCACGGCGGACAAGCTCCAGTTCCAGCGTGCGGGGCGTGAGGTCTCATGTGACTTCCACAGCGCTACCAGGGAGAAGGCGCCGGTGATTTCCATAAAAAGCAGCGCCAGCATTGCCGCACCCTGGTGCCTTTCGATCATGGCTTCTGAAACCCCGGGGAGCTTTTTGATCGCGCCCTGTGCGCCCGGCCCGCTAAAAAACACCGGAATCGTCAGGAGAGCCATAACCGAGAAAATAATAAGGCTCGCTCGCCTGAGGTCATCGTTTTTTCCGAATAGCGAAATGAGGAGCAGGCCAAGGCCGACCAGAGTGCCGATGATTGGAAAATGATTGAGAAACAAATGGAGATAGACAAAATTCATTCACGGACCCTTTCAGGAACCCTTTTACGACGGATACGTCAGATACTTGTAGGTATAGGCCAGCAGGCGGCCCGCGGTAATCGCTCCGAACCACAAGATGAGAGACCATTTTGCCAATGCCGCGCCTCTCGTCATCATATCGGCTTCACTCAAACTCGGGTCCCCGAACACCTCCGTCTTAAGCCTCTGCATGACCCAAACGGCGAAGCCGATCACCGCCAATTTTATATAAAAGTCCCAATTCGTCAGCGACTTCGTCGGATAGGCGATGACTAGAAATACGCCTGTAACGGCATTGATCGAGAAACCGATCCACATGATGCGAAACAATCGCCGCAGCGGCGCGAGCGGTATGCCGCGCGCAACTCCGAGGAGCCGTAAATCCACCACTACATTAGAGCCAACAAGTATCGCCAGGCCAAACGTGTGAAACAGAAGAATGAAATAAAACGCAAAAGGTGATTCGGATTCCCGCAGCCACGTGCTTAAGGCGCTGTCTTCGATCGTTTGCAAGAATAGAGGCGGGGCCAAACTCATCTCCTTAACCGGGATTTTGTCGCAGCGCTTCGCTCCGCACGTCGCACACGATCATCCCGGTCCCAATGCGGATTTCACGATAGTAAAGAGACGCCGTTGCCTGAAGGCCGGTTTCAGTAGGGTTTCTGGAATAAAGATCAGAACGAAACGCAATTTCTCCGGGTCCCAGGTATCCTGCAGCAAGTCAACCTTGATTGCACATTAGCCGGTGAATAAGTGCGCTCAACCTTCTATCATGCAGGGGTCCTCGCACATTGCTACCACGAGGACCCCTGCAATTCCGCACGCCTTAGAATTCGATTCTCAGCGCAAATTGGATCTCACGCTGGTTATCCTGTACCTGTGTCGTGACCCGCCCATTGCCCGGCATTTCCGAGAACGGGCCGGTGTCAGCTGGATTACTGGGGAAAACTTGGACGTTAAAATGCGAGCCGCCGCTAAAGTTCGGATGGTTCAGGACGTTGAAGAATTCGGCGCGGAACTCCAGCATGCCGGCCTCTCCCAGGAACCCCAGCTTTGTGTCCTTCACCAGCGAAAAGTCCCAATCTCTTTCGGGCGGCCCGGTCAGGCTATTGCGCAAGGCTGTGCCCAACTGACCGTTCGTGTTTGGAGTACATGGAGTAGCTGCGAAGAAGCAGATGGGTTGCTCAGAGTTCGGACTAAGAGTACTCGGCGGCAACGAGAACATAGCGCCGTTGAACCAATTGTTAGGATCACCGGTGATAACCTTGCTAGGGTCGTAGGGAATCGGCGTATAAACACATGGATTGTTGCCGGCCGCCGGCTGACCCGGCATTGACGTGCAAACGGACGGATTAAAGTATTTCGCAATCAGTGCCGGCGTATTGATGTTGGGCCGGTCACCTTGGCCACCCTGCAGGACGCCTGAATTTGAACGATTGAAACCCAAAACCGGCGTGAATGGTTGGCCGCTCTGAATGCTCACGATGCTGCTCATGAACCAGCCGTTCGCTGCCTTGGAGAGGAACCCATCCGACTTCACAAAATTCGGGATGTGGTACAACACGTTAATTTCCCAGTTGTTGAGGACATTAAAGCAGGCCGGGCCCTTGTCGACGATGTTATTTAGCGGATAAACGCCCAGTAGCCCACCCGAAGTTTGGCAATCCTGGACGTTGGATTGGCCCTGGGTTTCATCGATTACGCGGCTTCGCGTGTAGGCGCCTTCGAGTTCCAGTCCGTGGCCAGCTCGTTTTTGCAGGACCGCTTGCAAGGCATTGTAACGAGATGTTGCGGTCGTGGCGACATTAATGTCGCTGCCGAAGTTCGGGTTGAGATTGGTGTAGTTAGCAGTGCCATTGTCCCAAAACGGCACCTGGCCGCCGATGCACACGCTAGCGGGGTCGCCGCAAGGACCAAAAGAGGTCGGGGGAATAGGATTTCCATCACGAACCATGGGCAGGTGAACCCCGTGGTTGCCCACATAGGCCACCCCCAGCGCCATGTTCCAAGGCAACTGCTGCTGAACGCTGGCGTTGTACTGAATCATGTAGGAGCTCTTCCAATTGTAGTCAATAAACGTAGGGGTGAAGACGCCTTGAACGCTCGGTGTGTAGAAGCTCCGTACTGATCGGGTATTGGCAATGGAAACCCATTCGCTGTGGTTCCTAACGTGGAGTTCTCCCAACTCGATATCGTGGGGATGCAACCGGGAGGATTGCCACTGGTAATGGGGCAGGCATTAGGAGCTGT
>CAWHTN010000004.1:0-138248 GCA_963832265.1 uncultured Acidobacteriota bacterium | reverse complement strand
GGCATACGCTTCACAGGCTGCGGGAAAAGGGCCCCACGCTTTTTGTCCTTCCGCAACCAATGAAACCCATGTCGTTGTTTCTTCATGCGTTCGGATTCTGTTTTGCGAGTTCTCGATTGACAAGGCCATAAGGAATTCCTCCCCTGAGGCAGGCTAGGACCTGCTCGATGGCGCGGAGTTGAAGGGTCGCGCGGGCTTGCTCGCTGAGCCAGGCGGTGTGAGCCGTGACGATCATTTTGGGATGGCGCACGAGCGCGCTGCGGATGGGCGTCACGGCGGTTTCCGATTCCAGCACGTCGAGAGCCGCGCCGGAAATCTTTCCCGCATCGAGAGCGGCGAGAAGCGCGGCTTCGTCGATCAGGCCGCCGCGCGCGGTGTTGATGATGGACGCCGTCTTCTTCATCTTGGCGAATGCCACTTCGCCGAGGAGATGATGCGTGGCTGGGTTGAGCGGCGCGTGCAGCGAGATAAAATCCGCGCGCGAGAGCAGGGCGTCGAGCGAGACGAGTTCCGCGCCCATTTCGCGCGCGCGAGACTCGCTCAAATACGGATCGTGAATGATCGCGTGCATTCCCAGCGCGGATACTTTTCCGGCCAGGAGCGAGCCGATCCTCCCGCAGCCGACGAGGCCGCAAGTCTGGCCTCGCAATCGCTGGAGCGGCGGCATTTTCGCGACGGCCCAGGTGTCTTCCCGGGCCAGCGCAATCGCGGAAATCATCTGGCGGCTGAGCATGAGCAGAAGCGTGAGCGCGTGGTCGGAAACTTCGTCGAGGCAGTAGTCCGGGACGTTCGCCACGAGGATGCCTCGTTCGGTCGCCGCCGCGACATCGACCGTGTCCACGCCAATTCCATAGCGCACGATGATGCGGCAGCGCTGCATGGCGGAAATCGCGCGCCTCGTGACAGGGGCGCGCGCGTTCAGCACGCCGTCGGCGTCCCGGCACAATTCCGCGACTTGGTCTTCGTTCACCGCTTGCCCTGTGACTAGAGTGCCGCCCGCGGCTTCCACCGCGCGACGCTCCTGGTCGACGTCCGGAAAGCGGTAATCGGTGATGACGATTTTCAAGTTCTTCTCCGCTGCATTTTCTGACGCGCCTTTGAGTGGCACACGCTTCAGCCCGTGGGGTTTTCTCCGGGGCAAGTTAAACCGCACAGGCTGAAGCGTGTGCCACTCAAGGCCTACAAATTTGACATCTCGCCGCCAAATGATATTAATGGATTCTCACTTATATTTTCGGAGGAAAAGAATTCATGTCCGATATTGGAATGATTCCAGTCGATTGGGAAGTGCGATTTGATCCGCAGCGGATGCTGCGGGAACGTTTGCAACGCGCCAAGGACGCGCTGAAAAATTCCGATCTTGACGCGCTGTTTGTGTTTCGCACCGAGGATGCCCGCTACCTGACAGGGTATCGCCACCATCTCGGCCCGGCTTTCATCATGGGGAACGCCGTCACGGTGCTCTCGCGAACTCACGACCCGATTTTGTGGACGATGGACTTCGAGCACTGCAAGCTGCGCATGCCGTGGCTTTCGCCGGATCAGATACGTCCGCGCGCGAATTTCCGTGAAAAAATCGGAATGAAACGCTGGGCCGAGCAGGTCGAAGGCCTGGTCGGCTCGCTCTCCGGCAAGCGAGTCGGCGTCGACATCTGGGATCTGAACATGGAGGCGGCGATCCGCGAAGTTTTCCCCAAGACCGAGTTCGCCGACGGATATCAAAGCGTGCTCATGCGCGCGAAGGAAATCAAGACGCAGGACGAGATCATCTGCCTGAAAATCGCCAACGCGATTACCGAGGCGGCGCTCCACCGCGGGTTGCAGGCTTTGCGCCCCGGGATTAAAGAATGCGAAGTGCTGGCGATCATCTGGGAAACCATGACGGCGATGGGCAGCGAATGGACGCAATGCTCCAACATTATCTGCTCCGGCCCTTACACCGCGCCCTACCGCCGATTTACATCCGACCGCATTATTCGCAACGGCGACCTCGTCATCCTGGACGTGGGCGCGGGCTACAACGGCTACTGGGGCGATCTGACGCGTACCTGGGTTTGCGGAAACGTGAAACCGACGCCGGAGATGCGCGACCTTCATCAGAAGTGTTACAACGCGCTGTTCAATGCTGGAAGCAAAGTACGCCCCGGAGCGACGAACGCGGAAGTCTTTGCCGCGGCTGATCCGTACGTGCTCGACAGCCTGGGCCACGGCTCGGGTGTGAACCCGTGGGAGGCGCCCTACTTCAGCCCCGCGTCAAAGGATTCGCCCGTGGTGCTGAAGGAAGGGATGGCGTTCAATCTCGAGCCGTACGCGGGAAAGCCCGGCATTGGCGGGATTCGCCTTGAGAACGATCACATCGTCACCGCCGATGGCGTCGACATATACACAACGTATCCGTTCGACGAAAGGCTCGTGAACGATCTGCATCCTCTGGACACGACCACTGGGCGCACGAGGTAGCACAGGCACTCTTGCCTGTGCGGGTTTTGCTTTCGTAATTGAATTAGCGGCTTAAGCGCGGCCTAGAAAACCGCACAGCCAAGAGTGGCTGTGCTACTTAAACTGGCCAACTTCGACGTTTGCTTACAAAATGAGTTCTAACGACTCAAAATCTGACGAGTTACCTTCCTTCCGCCTCGATGGCCGCGTGGCCGTCATCACGGGCGCGAGCGACGGCATCGGGCGCGCGTTCGCCCTCGCCTACTCGCGCTCCGGCGCCGAAGTTGTGTTGGTGAGCCGAACGCGCGAAAAATTGCAGGACGTGCAGCGCTCGGTCGAGGCTGCGGGAGGCCGCGCGCACGTCATCCTCGCCGACATTAGCAAGATCGAAGACATTCGCTCTATCGAACGAGAAGTTTCCGCGCTCATCGATTCCAGTGGCAAGGATAGAGATCTCGCGCTGGTGCTTGTCAATTGCGCAGGCTTCGGATTCACGAAACCCGCTCTCGAAATCACCGAAGAGGACTGGGACCGGATTTTGGACGTTCACGCCAAGGGGACATTTTTCTGCTGCCAATGTTTGGGGCGTCTGATGATCGAGCGCGGCTACGGCAAGATTATCAATCTGAGTTCGACTTGGTCGGCGAGCACCGACATGGGCAAGAGTGTTTATGGTATCGCCAAGGCCGGAGTGTCCTATCTCACCGCCGCCCTCTCCACCGAATGGGCTCCCCTCGGAGTGCGTGTCAACGCGATTGCGCCGACCTCGACGCTCACCGAAAGCACCAGCCGCTCATTCCGTGAAAACGAAGCGCGTGCGCAGAGATTGCTGAACAGAATCAAACTCGGGCGATTCGCCGAGCCTTCCGATCTGGTTGGCGCCGCGGTGTTCCTGGCAAGTCCGGCCTCGGACTTTGTCACCGGTCACACGCTGTTCGTCGACGGCGGTTGGCACGCCGGCGGTTGGAACCCGGGAACGCCAATCTCCTGATTGGCGTGAAGCACGCTGCCAATCGGGAGATTGGCGCTCCCAGGGCACATCTCACTAGGGACGTCGGCTACTTCACCAGCTTGAATTTGTCCACGCGCCGGCCGATGTCCGTTTCGGCGACGTAGATGTTGCCCTTGGAGTCGATATCCAGTGTGTGACAATGCGTGAATTCGCCGAGTTGGTGGCCAGGCCGCCCGAACTTCGTGATTTCGTTCCCCTCGTGATCGAGGATGTGGACGAGTTCGTTGCGCCCATCGGCGACGATCATATATTTCTGCGCCGGATCGCGGGAAAAACGCAGCCACCACGCCGTGCCCCAGGAATCGGGTGTTTCTTCATGCCCCGATTTGATCCAAATGTTCTTCTTGAAATTTCCCATCTTGTCGAACACCTGAATCCGGTTGCCCTGGCGGTCGCACACATATACCAGGCCGTTGTTGTCCATCACCACGCAATGCACCACGCCCATGAACTTGCCGCCCTGGCCGGCTGCGGATTCATCCTTGGTGGCCTGCTCGCCAAACTGTCGCAGGAATTTTCCGTCCTTATTGAACACAGCGATACGGTGATCGCCATAGCCGTCGGCAATGTAGATGTCGCCGTTGGTTGGATCGACCGCGATATCCGCCGGCTTATTGAGAAGAGTGTTGCTCCGGTTCATGGCGATACCGGTGATCAGGCCGGTGGAACTGTCGAACAGGCCTTTGGTGCCGATCTGGAGCAACATTTTGCTGCCGTCGTGCGTATATTTTTGGACAACCGCGTCATCGTTGCCGGCAACAAAGATGTTGTTGTCTTTGTCCACGATGCAGCCGTGGATGGAGGCCGGAGCAGTTTTGAAATCCCCGAACGTATTGACCAGATTGCCGTCGGAGTCATATTCGAGAACGGGAGGCGCAGGCGTTCCGACCAACTTTTCCTTGTCCTGCAAGTCGCCGCGGTTGACTTCGAAGATGTGGTCCTGGGCATCCACGCAAATTCCGCCGGCCCGCCCGGTGACCATGAGGCCCGGCAAGGGTTTAGGCCATGTGGCATCTACTTCGTACTTGGGTACCTGTGCTTGGGCCGGATAGGACCCCATCAAAACGATTGCCAGGCCTACAAAAAGCCAGACCTTGCCCGGAAAAGTTGTCTCTTTCTTCATTTTCGCCTCCGTTGTCAATTCACCGCCGAACATCTGAAGTAGATTATTTCAAACCGCGAATGCCGAAAAAATTGAGTAGCACAGGCACTCTTGGCTGTGCGGTTTTGTAAATCGCACGCACAGGGTACACGCCCCAACTAGGATCGCAAAACGCGCACCGGCAAGAGTGCCTGTGCTACTTATTCTTCATACCGAGTTGCAAGGCTTCGGCCAGGTGAATCGCCCGGCGCCCGGTGGATTGCAAGATTTGCTCCCGGCAACTAAAGCCGTCGGAAACGATCAGCGCGTTCTCGGGCGTATTTCGTACGGCCGGCAATAAGACGCGTTCGCCCACTGCTTGCGACACTTCGTATTTTTCCTTCTCAAAGCCGAAGGGGCCTGCCATCCCGCAGCAGCCGGAGTCGATGGATTGCAGGTCCGCGCCCATTTTTCGGAGCAGGGACTCTTCATCGCCCAGCCCCATCAGCGATTTGTGATGGCAGTGCCCATGCAAAAGCACTTTCGCCGGAAAGTTGCGGCGGCTTATAGCCGGGAGCATGGCGCTCGAGAAATTCGCTGAGGAGAAACGTCTGGCTCCGCAATTTCGTGGCGCGCAGATCCAATGGAAACAGGTTTCGCAATTCGTCGCGGAATACGGAAGCGCAGCTCGGTTCCAGCACGACGACCGGAATGCCCGCATCGATTTGCTTGGTCAGGACGCTCAGGATTCGTTCGAGATACTGCCTGGCCCTGTCGAGCATGCCGAAGTCGTAGAGCGGCCTGCCGCAGCACAGGTGGCCCTGCGGAACGGTGACCCGAAATCCCGCGCTTTGAAGGACCTCCAGCGCGGCGCGGCTGGTTTCGGGATGAAAATAATTGTTGAACGTGTCCGCCCACAGGATCACTTCGGGCATCACGGAGCCCTTGTCGGATTCTGAGATCACTCTGCCGCAGGCGGGAACCCGCTGCTTGCGCGCCCAACTTTGGAAAGTGGTACCGGCAAGCTGGGGCATCTTCCGCTGCGGCGCCAGATGCAAAACGCTCTGCAGGACGTGCCGGAAGCCCGGCGCACTGCTGAAAAAATTTGCAAGCCAGGGAACTTTCGAGCCAAGCTCCGCCCAGCGGTCGATCATGCCGAATGCATAGGCATGCAGCGGCCGGCTCTTATCTTCGTAATAGTGGGCCAGGAATTCCGCCTTGTACGTGGCCACGTCCACGTTCGTCGGGCATTCCGACTTGCACGCCTTGCACGCGAGGCACAGGTCGAGCGCTTTCTTGACGTGCTCGTCCTTCCAGCCGTCGCGCACCACTTCTCCCTGCAACACTTCGAAGAGCATGTGCGCGCGGCCGCGCGTGCTGTGTTCTTCCTCGAGCGTTACCATGTAGCTCGGGCACATCGAACCGCTATCGTGTTTGCGGCACTCGCCGAGCCCGATGCATCGCAGCGTGGCCTTGGCGAAAGATCCGTCATCGTCCGGAAATTGAAAATATGTTTTGGGATCGTTCGGCTTGTAGTCCGCTCCCAGACGCAGATTCTCGGTGGGCAGATACGCGTTGACCACCTTGTTCGGATTCATCTTATTGTCCGGGTCCCACGCGGACTTGAATTCACCGAAGGCCTTGATCAGCTCGGGACCGAACATTTTAGGAAGCAATGCGGCGCGGGACTGCCCGTCACCGTGCTCGCCCGAAAGCGAGCCGCCATAGCTCACCACCAGATCGGCGGCGCGCTCGACGAACTCCATATAATTGCGGATTCCGTTTTCGCTTTGTAAATCGAAACTTACGCGCATGTGAATGCAGCCGTGTCCGAAATGGCCGTAGAACGAAGTGTGGTAATGGTATTCGTCGAGCAGCTTTCGGATATCGCGAAGGTAGTTCCCCAATTTCTCGGGCGGGACGGCCGCGTCATCCCATCCTTCCCATTCGGGCGGCGAACCCGGTGCGGCGGCGGCCGCGCGCGGCCCTGCCTCGCGCAGCTTCCAGACGTGCCGCGCCTCGGCTTTTGTGTAGACCCGCATGTTCGGAGGATCGGCCGACTGTTTCAACTGCTCGATCAACCGGCGAGCGGCCCCGTCAGCCTCGGCCGGATCGTTCGAACCGAATTCCACCAGCAAGAAGCCGCGCCCCTCCGGAATCAGCTCCAAATGCGGAGCTTTTTTCTTTTTGAGGCCGTCGACGATGCTTCCTTCAAAGCCTTCGAGCCCGATCGGCTTCAGCGGCAAAATCTCCGGCACATGGTCGGCCGCCGAGAACGTATCGCGGTAGCCCAAACAGACGAGCGATCTTTGCTGCGGACTCTGGATCAGCCGCAGTTTGGCTTCGAGCACGATCATGCACGTGCCCTCTGTCCCGACCAGCGATTTCGCCACGTTGAATCCGCTCTCCGGCAGCAATTGATCGAGGTTATAGCCGGAGACGCGCCGTGGAATTTGTGGATACTTCGCGCGGATCAGGCCGGCGTACCGGTCGCGAATGTCGCGCAGCTTGGAATAGATCTCGCCGCGGCGCCCGCCCTGCGCGATGATGGAATCGAGTTCGGCCTCGCCGGAAATTTCGCCCACTGTCATTTGCGTGCCGTCGTAGAGCAAAATGCGCAGCTCGATGACATTGTCGACCGTTTTTCCGGCCAGTAAGGAATGCGTGCCGCAGGAATTGTTTCCAATCATTCCGCCGAGCGTGCAGCGGCTGTGCGTGGATGGATCGGGGCCGAACGTCAGTTGATGCTTTTCCGCGCGGTTGCGCAGCGTATCGAGAACGACGCCGGGCTGGACTCGCGCGAATTGTCCAGCAGGGTCGATCTCCAGAATCTTGTTCATATACTTCGTGAAGTCCAGAATTACGGCGACATTGCACGTCTGCCCGGCGAGACTCGTGCCGGCTCCGCGCGGCAGGACGGGCGCGCCGAATTTCCTGCACGCGGCCACCGTCGCGATCACATCGCCGTCATCGCGTGGAACCACGAGGCCAATCGGAATCTGTCGGTAATTCGAGCCGTCTGAGGAATACAGCGCGCGGCTTCCGCGGTCGAAGCGCACCTCGCCCTTCACCACGCGTTTCAGTTCGTTCTCGAGTTCGCCGGCCTGCGCGAATGAATCCACAGGTTTCCCATGCGAACTGAGGGGCAGGGGCGATGAAATTTGCACTGTGCTCATGGTCGAGGTTGATGCAGGACGACATTCTGACTCGCCCGGACTCGCATGGCAAGAGGTTGCCGCCGAAAAAAGATTGCTGCCAGTGAGTGCGCGGTGTATATCTGACAGACTGCAATCAACACGAATCATTCAGGTTTGATTTTCCGTGGCGTGATGGAGGAATGGAAATGGAGAAGCTGGACGAGTCGGGGCGAAGCCACGTGCGTTGGGTGGTGCTGCTTCTCCTTTGCTTGATGTACCTGATTACGTATCTGGATCGCGTGAGCCTCGCCAACACCGCTCCGCTTATCAGCAAGGAATACGGCTTCAGCAAAGTCACGATGGGAGTCATCTTCAGCGCCTTTATCTGGGCGTATGCGCTCTTCCAGGTGCCCGGCGGATGGCTGGGCGACCGGTTTGGTCCCCGGCGAGTCCTGTCCTCCATCATGGTGTATCGCACCGTAATCGCCGTGGTGACAACGTTGGCTACCGGCTTTTATTCCTTGTGGGGGATTCGCTTCGCGCTCGGCGTGGGTGAGGCGGGCGCGTTTCCAACCGCAACGCGAGCCATGCAGATGTGGTATCCGCGCGACGAACGCGGGTTCGTGCAGGGAATCAGCCACGCCGCAAGCCGATTTGGCGCGGCGATCGGCCCGCCCATCGCCGTGGCGATTATGATTCATTACGGCTGGCGATCGGTCTTCTACGTGATAGGCATCTTGAGTTTGCTGTGGTCTCTCCTTTACATGATTGTGTACCGCAACATGCCGGAACAGGACACAAAGGTGAGCCGCGCCGAGCTCGCCCGCATCCGCGGCCTCGATGAAAAAGGCGAAATCAAGCAGGCGAACGTCGCCAGGCGCCCAAAAGTTCCGTGGAACATTCTCCTCAAGCACGGAAACATGTGGGCCGTGATGTGCGCCTACGCAGCGTACATTTATTCGCTGTGGTTTTTCCTCTCGTGGCTGCCGTCCTACCTCGTCGAATTTCGCAAATTCACACTGATCAAGACGGGCCTCTTTGCTTCGATGCCCCTTATGGCCGGCGTCGTGGGAGATGCCTTCGGCGGCTGGCTGACCGACAAATTGCTGGTGAAAACGAATAACCTCAAGTTTTCCCGCCGCTCGGTCGCCATCGTGGCCATGCTCGGTTGCGCGACATTCACATTATTCGCCGCATTGTCGGCAAATCCGTTTACCGCGGTCTATTGTCTGACGGCCGCCATGTTCTTCCTCGAAATGACCATCGGCCCCGCGTGGGCTGTCCCCATGGACATCGGCGGCGAATTTTCCGGCACCGTGTCCGGCATGATGAATATGGGCGGCCAATTCGTCGGCGCGCTTTCCCCAACCGTGTTCGGGTATCTCGTGTCCAGAGGGTCTTGGGTCGCTCCGTTCGGAGTGTCCGCCGGCCTTCTGTTTATTGGCGCGGCGATCTGGGCATTCTGGATCGATCCCGAACAATCCGTCATCGACAAAGGCCAAGGAATGACGGGGCCTCCTGTCGGTGTTCTCGCCACGCCTGTGGCCTCGGTAAATCGATAGCGCGAAGACTTGTTGTAGGCGCAATCGCCAACTCAGCGATATTTTCCCTGGACAATGTATCTTTTTTGGTACATACTTGAATGGTGAGGCGGGATGGCCGGCGAGCACCCTCTTCGAATCCCTGTCCGCTTCTTCAGGACAGCAGCGGGCCGGGAGCCGGTTCTCGAGTGGCTGCGCGGCCTCGACAAAGAAGATCGTCGCGCGATCGGACTGGACCTGATGCGAGTGCAATTCGGATGGCCGATTGGAATGCCTCTCGTCCGAAATTTGAAGGACGGCCTCTGGGAAGTCCGCTCAACGCTGCCGAGCCGGAAGATTGCACGGCTCATACTGTGTTTTCATGAGAACAAAATTGTCGCGCTCCATGGCGTTATTAAGAAGATACAGAAGACGCCCCTAGAGGATATCGATGTCGCAAAACAACGCATGAGAGAGATGACATCATGAAAAAAAAGAACTCTCACATTGGGTCGTCGCTTGATGACTTTCTGAAGGAGGAAGGAATCCTTGAGGAGACCCGCGCAGCCGCACTCAAAGAAGTACTCGCGTGGCAGGTCCAGAAGGCAATGAAGAAGAAAAAGATCAATAAGGTGGAGATGGCGCGGCGCATGAAAACAAGCCGCGCGGCTCTTGACCGCTTGCTCGACCCCGGCTACGCGTCGGTTACGCTCCAAACATTATGCAAAGCGGCCAGGGCTGTTGGACGAAACCTGCGGATTGAGCTTGTTTAATCGCCTTGTGCTTTCTCCGATATCTTCACCGCGCCACAGTGGCGGGCTCGGATTTCCCTTGAGGCGTAGCTAGTGAATTCAGAGCTGCCATGACGCCGCCTTCTTTGTGCGGCACGCCTGCCATTCGCAGGCCCATTTCCACGCCGCACAGCGTTCCCGCGAGCATCAAATCGTTGAAGCTGCCGAGGTGTCCGATGCGGAAAACTTTTCCGGCGAATTTGGAAAGGCCCGCTCCGAGAGACATGTCGAAATGTTCGAGGATCACGGCGCGCAATTTGTCCGCGTCGTGGCCTTCTGGCATGAACACCGCCGTCAGCGAACTGGAATATTCGCGCGGCTCCTCGCAAACGATTTCGAGGCCCCAGGCACGAACCGCCGCGCGCGTCGCTTCCGCGTAGCGATCGTGCCGGCGGAAAATATTGGCGAGGCCCTCTTCCCGCATCATATGCAGAGCTTCCCGCAGGCCGTAG
The DNA here is from genome assembly GCA_963832265.1 of uncultured Acidobacteriota bacterium. Classification (GTDB taxonomy): domain Bacteria; phylum Acidobacteriota; class Terriglobia; order Acidiferrales; family UBA7541; genus Palsa-360. The sequence continues at coordinate 127,816 of CAWHTN010000004.1, read as the reverse complement.
AGAAGATTGGTCGGCGGTGTATAAGGAAAAAATCCGCTGCGATTCGGCTTCAGCATTTCCTGCCAGTCCCAATAGGAACGCGGCAAGCGGGCATTCTCGCTTGCGCGCAGCGCCTTCTCCGAAAGCGCGTTGAAACTCATGCCCGGCGGAAGCATCAGCCCTTTCTGCGAGCCGGCAATGGTGACATCGACTCCCCAGTCGTCGTGGCGATACTCGATGGAAGCCAGCGAAGAAATCGTGTCCACCAGGAGCAACGCGGGATGGTGGGCCGAATCGAGCGCGCGGCGAAGCTCCGGGATGCGGCTCGTCACGCCGGTCGAAGTTTCGTTGTGCACGACGAGGACCGCTTTAATCGCGTGGCCGCGATCCGCGGCCAGCCGTGATTCCAGTTCCGCGGCGCTCGCCCCTCGACGCCAGTTGCCGGGCACGTAGTCGACCTGGATGCCGAATTTTTCGGCGACGCCGCGCCAGAGGTATGAGAAATGCCCCGTCTCGAACAAGAGAACGCGATCACCCGGAGAAAGGGTATTTACCAGCGCCGCTTCCCACGCTCCCGTCCCGGAAGCCGGGTACATGACCACGGGGCCCGCCGTTTGAAAAATCCCGCGCATGCCTTCGAGTACTTCTTTGCCCAGACTCGCGAATTCCGCGCTCCGGTGGTCGATCACCGGCGCATCCATCGCCCGCAAGATGCGGTCCGGCACATTCGTGGGGCCTGGAATTTGAAGAAAGTGGCGTCCTGTATGGATCATGTCAGCTCCGTCTGAAGTTGAAGCAAAATTGTACATGCTCGGTAGAGCGCAGCGCAACCGACACGGCACGTTCAAGTTGACGCGATAGCTGGTCGTGGTGTACGAATAATCAAAGCCATTCGCGGCGGAGTCCTGCCGCAACCCGGTATCGGGCGCAGGCGTCAAATTGGGGAACGGGAGTGTGTCATGACCACACGGGTCAAAGCACTGTTATCTGGCGGAATTTTGATGGGAGCCGCGCTGTTGTTGTGGGCAGTCGGGGGTAGAGCCCAAGGACAGAGTGCCCAGGGCAGTGGTGTAATTTCCGGAACTGTAACTGCCAACAGGGATTACGCCTTAAGCGAAGCATCGGGAAACCATATCCCCGCACTGTACGCGGTTCGAGTCAGGGCAAGAGATGCCGAGCGGCACATCACCTATACCGTCTTCACCCAAAAGGGTCACTACCAAATTTACAACCTGCCGCCCGGCACTTATCAGATGTCGGCTTTGCAGGACGGATTTGATTCGAAAGGTCCGACGGTTGAGTTAAAGGCGGGCGACACGAAGACCGCCGACGTGGCCTTGCTGGTCCGGCCAGACAAGTTGCTGGCAGAACTGGTCGATTTCGACACCCTGTTTCCTCCCGGCCCGACTCGCGACTACCTCATGCAGAACTGCATGGGCTGCCACGGCTACGAGCACATCCCCTGGCAACGCATGGGAGGGGGAGCCCGCAACGCGGACGTTTGGGGCGCGGCAGTGAGCCGCATGTTTAACATGGACGGCACCAGCCCCGTCAACCACACCGGCGTTCCTCAGGTGAACCCCGCCGCGATCCCCGAGGAAAAGCGCGATGCAATCATCGCGTATTTTTCGAAGATTTTTCCGGAGGGCGGAAAACGGCGCGACCTGAAGCTGGACGATCTTCAGCTCGACGAAAAGGCTCTTTCCCGCACCATCTACATCGAGTATGACCTTCCCCCCGCGCTGCCTGGTAAGGATGAAGCCGAAATTTCCAGCCACGACGTCTGGCCGAGCCGTATTTCCCCGACTGTCTATGTAGCGGAAATGGGTATGGACGCGATCCAGGGCATGGACAAGAACCGGATCGATTATCCCGGGCGCTTCCAAACCTTCATTCTTCCAAATCCTGATCTCGGCCATCGCCTGCTCGGCCCGCACGGAATCACGCAAGCCAAGGACGGACATGTCTACACGGCCGAAATCGACGAAAGCTCGATCGGCGAATTGGATCCCGAGACTGGAAAGGTCATCACGTACCCAACTCCGACCAGGAGCACTCCGCACACGATTCGTTCGGATTCAAAAGGAAACGTCTGGTTTACGGAAATGCAAGGCGTAAGCAAAGTAGGCAAGCTCGACGCGATCACCAAGAAGATCACGGAGTGGGACCCCTCGCCGAGTGACACGAATGCCCATTATTACGGGATGACGGTCGATCAGAAGGATCGAGTGTGGGCCGTCGGCATGACGTCACACAAGATCGTGGGCTACGATCCGAAGACCGACAAGTGGTCGGTCTACGCAACGCCTACTCAGCCCTCCGGGCCGCGCCGTCCTTCCGTGGATTCCAAGGGCAAGGTCTGGTTCTCCGAGCACATCGGACAGGCGCTCGGAATGCTGGATCCGGATACGGGCAAAATCACGGAGTACAAGGATCCGTTCAAGCTTGGCGGAGGATATGAGTGCTACGCCGATGCGCAGGACAACATTTGGGTCACTCTCAGAAGTTACGGGGTCCTGGCCAGATTCGATCAGAAGACAAAAACGTATACCTATTTCCCGGAACCGTTCCCGGACATCATGGGGCGGGAACATCCCGGTCCGAACGGCACGCGTCTCGGCGGTCTGTATCCGCCAAAAATTGAACAGGACGCGCAAGGCACGATCTGGTACGCAGGCATCCGCATGCATACCCTGACCGCCTTCAAGCCGGACGGAAACGTTCCCAACAACCAAAGGGCGGGCAACTAGTTCTTGTTGGTGTTCCCGGGAATCGCACCGATTTCTGACACCCGGAAGCCGGAGCAACTTTACAACTTCGGCCCGTGCGTTGCCGAATTATCCGGAAGTCGTCATAAAAAGGAGAACCAGTGCGCAACAAAGTGTGTTTGACGTCAGCAGACGCGGAGAAAATCCTGGCCGGATGCAAAGCCGAGGCGGCAAAAAATAAATGGAATGTCAGTATCGCCGTGGTAGACGATGGCGGATTCCTGGTTCACCTGGAACGGCTGGACGGCGCCGTGGCTCAGAGCGCCATGATCGCCACCTGCAAGGCGCAAACGGCTGCCGCGACGCGAACCCCGACCAAGGTTCTGGAAGAGATCGTGAAGGAAAGACCGGCGACGGTCGCGTTCCCGGGAAGGGTAGCCGTTCAGGGTGGACTGCCGATCATGCACCAGGGCGAATGCGTTGGCGCCGTGGGCGTTTCCGGCGCCAAATCGCCTGCGAGGGTTATGGGTATACGCAGCGTGAACAGGATGGCGCAGAAAAAGGCGCGCAAAAAATAAGGCAGCCCCCTCAGGAAGCGGAGTAGCTGCCTGAGATTGAAACCTGCGGCTGCGAGCAATGCGTTGCAGCGATCTCCGGTGCGTCCCTTCAACCAGTTGCGGCCTAACAGCCCATCGTTTTTCGCGTGCCCGATGATCGGTTCGACCACCGCGCGGCGTTTCAACCAACGTTTGATTTTATCCGTGACACCTCGTCTCTGCCCGGTGATGTAGACCGCCGTGTGTGGATGACCCGTGAGCCGGTGCCCTTTATATCCCTGGTCCACCGCGACGCGCAGCGGGCTGCGGCCCACGATTTCCCGCACATCGTCCAGCGCCTGCTTCAGCGTGTGACCATCGTACGGATTGCCGTGCAACGCGCGCGCCTGCAAAATGAAATGGCCGCCCTTGGCCGGATGCAGATTCGTGGCGATGGAAACTTTGCAGCCGAATTCGTACGGCGCGCGCGCTTTGCCTTTGCTGATGCATTCGGTTTCCGGCGCGTGCCAGGAATAAACGTAATCTCGATCACCGCGCTGCTGGTGCGCAATGCGCCAAGCGCGTCCCAGCGTGTATTCCAGCCGCTCGACGGACGATTCGGCCAGCGCGGGCAGCGCCGCCATCTTGCGGCGCACGTCGCGGATCAGCCGCCGCAGGCGCACCCGCAGAAATTTCACCTGCCGCTTGGCGCGTCTCTTCTGCTGCGCGTGCAGGTATCGCCCCGTCTTCATCGCCGCTCTCCGCGCCACGCGCACATACGATTGCCGCAAGCGCAGTCCCGTTTTTTTCGCTTGCCGGCCCAACCGCTCGATCGCCGTCAGCAGCAGTCCGTGTTCGGTCGGATGCGCAATCGCTTTTTCCTGCACCGTCGTATCCACCGCCACCGCTTCGGTGGCCCGCACATTCAGCGCCCCGCCCCGATAGGCCGCGGCCAGCGTCTCCTGCAACAACGTCTCCAGCCATGAGGATGAGCAAGTCGCCAGCGCCGGGCTGCGAGCCCTTGAGTAGGCCCAGTAGCACAGGCTTCAGCCTTTGGGTTTTGGTCCTTGCCTAACTAACCCCCACAGGCTGAAGCCTGTGCTACAAAACCCTCTACGGTTTTTCCGAGATATTCGTTTCAAAGTGCGCCACGCACTGCCAGCGCCCGTCTTTTTTGACGAAAACGTTCAGGAATCTTCTGTTGCTGCTGGAGACTGAGCCTTGGTATTCCACAACGGATTTACTAATGCCAGTCAGGGCGCCGGTATCGCCGTGCACGGTCACCTGAACATCTTCGTGCTTAAAAGAACGAAAATTTAGAGTCCTGCCTTTGAGTTCCGCCAGGTGTTGCGCTTTGGTCAGGAGCGCGCCGCTGGCATTGGCGTAGATCACATCGTCCGAATAAATGCGATCCAGCGTGGCGATGTCGCCCTTTTGCAGCGCCTGGTTCCTCTCGTCATCGACCTTCAGGATTTCGTCCGTCATGTTCTCCGGAGGCGCCGCGCTTCTGGCCGTGCGCCACGCGATTGCGAAAAAACCAAGGACTGATAGGGCTAGTGCAACCATTCGTCGCCGCGTCATTGTGTTTCTCCCGTCCTTTGAATTGGATCCGACTTCATTGAGGAAATTCTGCAAACTTGCTCAATCGTGATAGCACGCGCGCGCCGGAAGCGTCAAGGCGAAGCGGCTCCCTCCGAAACCGGGCTTTCCACCACAGACTTTTCGGGATCGATCAGGAACGTCCAGATCAGCGCGCCCAGGACCATCACGCCCGCACTCACCAGGAACGGCGCGACCCAATATCCGCGGTTGAACAGACTTCCGTAGACGACGGCCGTGGAGGCTCCGCCCAGCGCTCCGACCATATTCATCACGCCCGTCACCGTGCCGCTAAACTGACCGCCCACATCCATGGGGACCGCCCATGCCGGTCCGATCACCCATTCGAGAAAGAAGAAAGACACGGCCAAATAGACAATCGAGCTGAATTTGTTCGCGGTCAATGCGGCGGGAATTACGAAGGCGCTTGCAAGAAGAAAGCCGGGAGCCGCAACAACCCGCCGCGCCAACTTGGCTTTGCCCGTGGTTTTAAGAATCATATCCGAGAGCGTGCCGCCGGTTACATCTCCGGCCATGCCCGCAAATAGTGGAACGGATCCCCAAATTCCCAGCGAGCGGATGGACATGTGGAGATGCTCGCGCAGATAGGTTGGATACCACGTCAGGTAGAAGTTCGTTCCAAAGAAAAAGCAGAAATAGCCGAGAGAGATGAACCACATGTTGGGCGAGAGGAGGATGTGTTTCCAGGGAGTGGCGAGCTGCGTGATGGCAGGCGGCTTAATGGTTCCATCCGCGTTGAGGCCACGGATACGGGCCAGTTCCATTGGATTGACGCCTTTGTGATTCTCGGGAAGGTCGCGGTAGAAAAAACTGAAGGCAATCGCCCACAAAACACCCAGCGAGCCGAAAATATAGAAAATTGCGCGCCATCCGAAGGCGATCAGAATACTGCCGGCGATAAATGGGGTGACCGCTACGGCGAAGCGGCTAAAGAAATGCGTGGTGCCCTGGATCCGCCCGCGTTCGACGCGCGGAAACCACAGCTGCATCCCGCGGCTTGCAACGGGAAATGCGCCGGATTCGCTCAGTCCCAGAAGGAAGCGAGCGCCAAACAGAGAACCGAAGCCGAATGCCGCGCCGGTCATCACGGCGGTGGCGGACCACAGCGTCATGATGACGGTCAGCACGCGCTTGGGACCAAAGCGGTCGCCAAACCACCCGGAAGGAACCTGACCCAGCGCATAGGCCCACGTAAAGGCAGCGAGGACCAGGCCCATAGCGGATTTGCTGAGACCAAATTGTTTGGCGATTTCCGGCTGCGCGACTGAAATATTGCTGCGGTCCATGTACGTGATCAAGTACATGAAGCTGATGAGGAGGAGAACCAGCCAGCGGGTTCCAGTGGGTTTGGAGGCGACGTTCTCTAGTGTGGCGGCGCTAGTGGAGGCGGACGTGCGATTCATGTCCGGCATTCTTGCCCCTGTCGTTGCTCGAAACAATTGGAACGAAGAAATTGCCGGGTTCTGTAGCGCCCGCCTTCAGGCGGGCACCCGCTCGAGTCTACCGTGCCCGCCTGAAGGCGGGCGCTACATAGAACAAATCGAATCCTTACTCCGGTTATTCCTGCGTCCGCACGGGCGCCGTCGAGCGAACCCCGACGAAATCATTTTCCCCTGCGAGTCGGCGGCCCGATGCGGGCCAGACGATGTCGATGGGCCGATTTTCCTCGGCCGATTGGTCCGCGGCCTGATAGACCTGCATGACCATGCGCGCGTGCTCGGGAGTGACGAGCGGCTGCTTGCCGCGCGCGACGCAATCCAGAAAGTGGATGGTCTCGGCCTCCATGGGCCCCGCATAGACGTGGTCCACTTTTTCGCCGGGCATGGTGGAGAGCGGGAATTCGATGCCGCGCTTCATCGTGTTGATGCTGACGTCGCGGTGCGAATCGTCCACCATGATCGCGCCTTCGCTGCCGACCATTTCGATCCACGTGGAGGAAAAATTCGGATACGCCGGAGGAAGCACCCAGCCGGCGCCAATCGTGAAAACGCTGCCGTCGTCCAGCGTCACGATGATCCAAACGCAATCCGGCACGCCGTGCGTCGGCTGCATGATCTTGTTGACGAGCTGCGCGTAGACGCGCACCGGCTTCCGCGGCTCAAAGCACCAGAGCACGAAGTCGATGTCGTGCGTCGCTTCCATTGCGGCCGGCGATAGCTTGATGCGGCCCCCGATTTTGTTGCCGAGGTTGCGCGTGATGTGGCGGCTCACCAGCGCGCTCACCGGCTGGCCGATCGTGCCGTCGGCGATCGAGCGCTTCACGTATGCGAATTTCGGGTTGAAGCGCTGCGAATATCCGATCGTGAAGAGCAAGGATTTGGACCGCGCCAGATCGATCAATTCATCCGCTTCGGCCAGCGTGAGCGAAATCGGCTTCTCGAGCAGGAGGTGCTTTCCAGCGAGCAGCGTTTCCTTGGCCATCGGATAGTGCACGGTTTCCGGCGTGGCGGAGACGATGATTGCATTGATGTTGTCGTTCTTGAGGAGCGCGCGGTAATCCGTGGTCGCCGTGACGGGCTTGGTCTTCTCCGCCACTTCCTTCAGGCGCGCTTCTTTGATTTCGGCGATGTGCAGCTCGCTCACATAAGGGCTCGCGGCGCACGTTTCCGCGCGAATGCCACCGCACCATCCCGTCCCGATGATTCCGATGTTGACCTTCTGCATGTTTCCTCCGCCCAAAATTCCGCGATTCAGGGAATCGAGAGTTCTAACGTGGGCACGTCCCAGCCGCCCAGTCAGGCCTATATGTTAGCTGATTTTAGTTTCCGGGCGCGCCATATTACAACAACGCCTTCGGGTTTTGGTGGCACAGGCTTCAGCGTGTGGGGGTCAGTCCTTGCAAGCACCAAAACCCACAGGCTGAACAGGCTGCGGAAAAACTCAAAGCGCTGTCATTCTGAGCGAAGCGAAGAATCTCTCCTGGTTTTTTTCTTATACTTAAATCGAAGAGAGATTCTTCGCTTCGCTCAGAAAGACAAAACAAGACATTTTTTCCGCAGCCTGTAAAGCTTGTGCCACCAATTCCCTTTCATTTTTTGTGAGGATCAACGGAAAAATATTTAATGGAACATGGAGCGCCGTCGTACACCACCGCGGCCATGTAGCCTTCGGCGGGATGAAAAGCAGCCATGTGCCAGCGGGACTCCACGCCGCCGAGGAACTGCGCGGGCTTCTCGGGTAACAGACTGACGGAAAAACTGTCGAGAGGAATCTGCAATCCCATTCCGGTGGCCTTCAAATAAGCTTCCTTGCGCGTCCAGCAATGGAAAAATCCATCGACTCTTGCTTCCGGCGGCAGCGTTCGCAAATCGTTCACCTCCCGGGCCGAAAAATATCGCTGTGCGATATTCTCGCCCGCGGATTCCGGCCGGACGTGCTCCACGTCAATTCCAAGATTTCGTTCCTTTGCAACCGCGTACACAGCCACGCCCGAGGAGTGCGACAGATTGAAACTAAATCCACTCGATGCGTTCTCTCCCGAGAGAAAAGGTTTTCCGTGTTTTCCGTAGGAAAACTCTAGGCTGGCCGGAGGTTGCTGCAGATACCTGCCGAGTAATTCCCGAAGCAGGCCGCGCGCCGCAACGAATCGATTCCTGTCGTTCACGAAATGGAATCGATCCGCCCGCGCTTTTTCCTCCGGCGAAAGCGTCGACTCCAATTGGCGCAGAACTTTCTCCTCGCGGTCGAGCGCCGCGTCCCACACGTGGATTTCGTCCCCGATTTGTTCCCATCCCATTGAGGAAATTAGCTGCACCGCTCCCCTTTACCTGCGAGCTGCCGGCCCGCCCACCGGGCATCTTGGACGGCCATGGACACAACTGGTATGCATCCTACCGGACTCATGCTTGTAACGAAACACGGGTCTTCGATTCCAGGGCGGTGCGCTGGCGATCTCCTATCTGCTGGGATAACATTCTAGCTCCCCATGGCTGCCTACGAATCACCCTGGATGAACGACGAACTGAAGTTGTATCGCAAGACCGTCCGCGAATTTCTGCAAGCGGAATTCCTGCCGTGCCAGGCCAAGTGGCGCGAGCAGCACCGGCCCGACGCGGAAGCGTGGAAGAAGGCGGGCCAGACCGGCCTGCTGCTTCCGGATGTGCCCGAGGAGTACGGCGGCGGGGGAGGCACGTTCGCGCACCAGGCGGTGGTGACGGAAGAGCTGGCGCAAGCGGGAATCAACTTCGGATGCGGCGTGCAGAGCATCGTCTCGCACTACATTCTGAATTACGGAAGCGACGCGCAAAAGAAGAAGTGGCTTCCGGCGATGGCGCAGGGGGAACTGGTCGGGGCGATCGCCATGACCGAACCTTCGGCCGGCTCGGACTTGCAAGCGATCAAGACGACGGCGCGCCGCGCCGGGAATGAATACATCCTGAGCGGTTCCAAGACGTTCATCACCAACGGCTGGCACGCCGGCCTCGTCTGCGTGGCGGCGAAGACGGACCCCAAAGTGGCGGGCTTTCGTGGCATCTCGATGATCGTAGTGGAGACGAAAGATCTGAAGGGGTACCGGGTGGGCAAGTCGCTCGAAAAAGTAGGCATGCACGAGATCGACACGTGCGAACTTTTCTTCGACGATGTGCGCGTCCCGGCGGCGAACCTGCTGGGAACGGCGGAAGGGTCGGGCTTTTCGCAGATGATGGAGCAATTGCGGTACGAGCGGCTGATGATCGGCGTGGGCGCGGTGGCCACGACGGAGCGGGCCGTGGCCATCACGATCCAATACGCGAAGGAGCGGAAAGCGTTCGGGCAGACGCTGATTGAATTTCAGAACGCGCGCTTCAAGCTGGCGCAGTGCAAGACGGAAGCGCAGATTGGGCGTGTGTTCATCGACAATTGCGTCATGCGATTTATCGCGGGGCAGTTGGACCCGGTGACGGCGGCGATGGCGAAATATTGGCTGACGGAGTGCCAGTGCCGCGTCGTGGACGAGTGCGTTCAGTTGCACGGCGGATACGGCTACATGACGGAGTATCCGATCGCGCGCATGTGGATGGATAGCCGCGTCCAGCGCATCTACGCCGGAACGAATGAAATTCTGGAAGAGTTGATCGGCTGGTCGCTCTGAAGTTTCTCGAAACTCGCGTGGATGGACGAATCCCCTGAAAACTTTTTTGCCACTGGGTCCAGCGGCGTTGCTTCCAATCAAAACTATTTGGAAAGCACAAGCCCTGGCACACCCCCGCGCGAGGAGCCTCCGCCCGATCCTTTGAAGTATCTTCGTTGCGCCGCCTTCAATCGGATCGAGAGCTCTCTAGCGAGTTGCGAAACGTTGGGCTCAAGCAAGAGGTTCTGCTGATGCCCGGGAACCTCGCAGACGTCCAGTTTGCCGTGGAAAGTTCGATCCCAACCCAAGTGCTCATCCGCAATCAACCCTGCCAACTGCTTGCTGGCTCGAATCACCAGAACGTCGCCGCCATACGGACCCGGCCGGTATTTGTCCATGGCTTTCTTGTGTTCCACTCCCACCGCCTCGAAGAAATAAAGTTGGGAGAATTCAGCCGACATGGATGGGTCTTTGCCCGTCATTTTTTGAAAAGCAATTGAAGTTCGGACGCGAACGGTGTCCCACAGACGCACAAGCCTCTCCGATACATATACTTTCGGATTGTGCGATAGATTCTCCCATTCGAGACTGGCGCGCTTCTGCATTTGGTACCACAAGCGCTTAAACGCGGGAGTATTCGGCTTATAGTCCATCGCGTCGGGATGGATCGACTGGACCATAATGACCAAGGCAACATTCTGCCCGGCAGCGGTCAACTGTTCCGCAGCCTCCAACGCCAACAAGCCGCCCATGCAGAAGCCGCCAAGGAAGTAAGGGCCCTCCGGTTGAAAGCTTTGCAATTCGGCGACGTAATCGGCCGCCATTTCTTCCAGAGTTGCACCCTTAATAAAATTTCCGTCGAGGCCCTGAGCCTGAAAGGCATAGACAGGCTGATCCGATTCCAGATGGTTTACCAGACGGTAATAATCCAGTACATTCCCGCCAAGAGCATGCATCAGGAAAAGAGGCGGCTTGGACCCTCCCGCCCGCACGGGAACCAGCAAGGACCAGGAAGGGTTGAGGTCCTCCTTGTGAAGTAAGGCCGCAAGTTGCGCCACGGTGGGAGCCTGCAATAGCGTCGCCAGGGGAAGATCCACTTCGAAATCTTCGCGGATTCGTGACAAGGCCTTGATGGCCATCAACGAGTGGCCGCCCAGGTCGAAAAAGTCGTCGTGAATCCCGATCTGCTCCACATGCAAGAGTTCGGCCCACAATGCCGCGATTTTCTTCTCGGTTTCCGTGCGAGGGGCAATGAATTCATGAGCAGCCGAGATATTTCCGTGCGTGGGGGCAGGCAATGCTCTGCGGTCAATCTTTCCGTTCTGAGTCAGCGGAAAGGAATCCATGAAGACAATCTGCGACGGCGCCATAAATTCGGGCAGCGATAGTTTCAGGAAATCCTTCACATCTTCGGCAGACGGCGATTCATTTCCCTGGAGGATGGCGTATGCCACCAGTTGTTTGTTTCCAGTCGTATCCTCGACCGCCAATACCGCGCAGGACTGCACTGCCGGATGAGCAGCCAGCGCCGCTTCAATTTCGCCCAATTCGATCCGGTATCCCCGCACCTTCACCTGCTCGTCCACGCGGCCCAGGTATTCCAGCGTTCCATCCTTGCGATAGCGCGCCAGATCTCCGCTCTTATAAAGCCGCGCTCCACTTTTTCCGGAAAATGGATCCGCAATAAAATTGTTTTGGGTCAGCTCGGGCCTGTTCAGATACCCGCGCGCTACGCCGTCGCCGCCGATGTACAAATCACCTTTCACGCCGACTGGCACTGGTTGCAAATTTCCGTCCAGAATGTAGAGCTGTGTGTTGGCGATGGGCCGGCCGATCGCAACAGGGCCCGTCCGCGGATCCTCGGGACGCACTTCATGGACGCAGCATCCCACCACGGTTTCCGTGGGTCCGTATTCGTTGATCAGGCGCGTCGCTGGAGCAAATTCCCGCCACAGGACCAGATTTTCCGCCAGCAGGGCCTCGCCACCGATCACAAATGTCTTCGTAACGCTTGCCGCCTCTTGCGAACTGAGTTGTTGGCTCAGCAATTCCAGGTGGGCCGGAGTGATCTTCACCAAGCTGCGGTTCTCAGCCTTTTTCAATGCCGCGACCAGGTTTTGTGCGCCTACGTCTTCCCGGAGCAACTCGATTTTTCCGCCGGCAAGCAATGCGGGATACAAACTAGTGACCGTTAAATCAAAGGAAATCGAGGAGTGGACCGGGACCGAGCACCCCGCCTCGACTCCATATGCGCCGATGGCCCAGGTCAGATAGTTGGCCAGGCCGCTGTGCAGAATCATCGCCCCCTTTGGTTCACCCGTCGATCCGGAGGTGTACATCAAGTAGGCCAGGTTCGACGGCACGGCGCTCGATTCCGGATTCGTGGAACTTTCCTTGGCGATCTGGTTCCAATCCGAATCGAGCAGGATGGCCTTTTCGTCGGCGGAAGGAATATGACGTTTCAGTTCGCCGCTTGTCAGCAGAAATTTCGCGGCCGAATCTCGCATCATGTAGGACAGCCGTTCCCAAGGATAAGCGGGATCCAAAGGCACGTAGGCTCCGCCCGCTTTCCAAATCCCGAGAAGTCCGATCACCATTTCCGGCGTGCGGTTCAGGCACACGCCGACAAGTACTTCCGGACCGACTCCGCGTTTCCGGAGATAGTGCGCCACTTGATTGGCGCGCTCGTTCAGCTCGCGATAGCTCAGCGTTTTGCCCTCGGACACAACCGCGGTCATGTCCGGCGTCTTTGTGGCTTGCCGCTCGAACAATTCGTGCACGCAGTTATTCGGGTACTCGGCGAGCGTGGCGTTCCACTCGTGCACGATTCGATTTCTTTCGTCGGCGCTCAGAATTTCCAGCTCCGAAACGCGTTTGGCGGGATCTGCGCAAGCCCCGGTCAATAAATTCCGCCAATGCCGAGCCATTTCGGTGATGGTGTTACGGTCGAATAAATCGGTTGCGTAGGTAATCGCTCCGCGTAGCTGTTCGCCGCGATCCTCGAAAGAAAATTTCAAATCCTCCAGGAAGTTGCCGCTCGAATCTTCGGCGCCGGAATAACCCTTTGGAAGCGGCTGCGTCAGCGATACCACCACGTTGAACAAAGGATCTCCGGCCGGCTCATTGCCTGGACGAACTTCCTTCACAACTTCGGAAAACGGCACGCCTGCGTGCGCCGCGGCGTCTAAAAACACCGCTCCTACGCGGGACTGAAGTTCAAGAAAGTTGGGGTTGGCCGAAAGGTCCAAGCGCAACGCGAGCAGATGTTCAAAATCGCCCGATGGGCCCGCAAGCTCGCCAGGATTTCCTTCCGGCTTCGAGCCGCCGATGATCATTTCATCCTGTCCGGAATAGCGCTGCAACAGGATGGCGACTCCGGCTAGAAGCGTGACGTAGAGCGAGGAGCCTGATTTTTCCGCGAGCCGTTTCAGCCCTTGGGCCAAGCTCCCGGGCAGCTCGAATTTTTCCACCGCGCAACTCTGACTTGCTTCGGAAGATCTCGGACGGTCGAACGGCAACGGGAGCCGCGGCAACTCGCCGGCCAGTTGGCCGCGCCAGTATTCCAATTGTCTGGAGCGGTCCTCGGAGGAGTTGGGGGAATCCTGCACGTTTGCACCGTTTCCGTTAAGCCGACCTGCGTGCGCAGAATGCAATTCGTTGCGCTCGGATGTTTTACTTTCCAAGCTCAATGGATCGCACCCTTCATACCAAAGAATATTGAATTATGCGGGACGCACTCCCCCTGTGACGCAAGACGACTAAATGGAGCTTGTCCTATCAAGCAATTGGCAATTGTAATGCCATACAGAACCTCGACGGCTGGGAGACAGCCAACTTGGCTATTTCCACAACCAACTGTAAATGAATGGGTTCCGCGACAATTAAGGTGAAAACATCCACCTCACGAAGGGCCAAGATTGTTAACTTCCGCAAAAGGTGGAAAAGTTTTTCCATATTTTCCCCATCGCGTACTTTGGAATTTTATAAGCCTGTACCGGCACTGCGACATGTTTGATCCGCCGTTTCCGTGGTTGGGACAGGCTAAAACTCGGTTGTGACTTCGTTTGGTTCTTAAGCGAGCGAACGGCTGCCCCCCAAAAACGGGCGGCCTCTACAAAACCTACCGCTAGATGGGCTACGGTTTTGTAGCGGCCGTTGCGTCCCGTGCTCTTCGGGCCGCAACAGGCACATCGCTGAAACTACCTCGCTCGCCAAGACTGCCCGGAAGCACGCGGCTCTTCATTCCCATGGATGGACATCGCGCCGCTCGGGATCGCGGGCACTTCGCCGTGCGCTTCGATGCTCCAGCTCTTGGCCATGCGGTTACCGCCGGCGGTGAGGCAGAAGAACGCCGATAGCTCGATAATTTCCGCGTTGTTGTAAAAATTTTTCAGTTCCGCGTAGACTTCCTTGTCCCGCCCGTCATCGAGCGTAAGCGTGCGCGCGTAGTGGAGGGCGGCGCGAGTCTTCGGGTCGGGGTGCTCCCAGTTCGGCAGCGCGCAGCTTCTCTTTTCTTCTTCGGTGATGGACGACGCGAGCGGAGAAGTCTGCCGCGCGCAGAATTCGCAGCCGACGATCTGCGCGATCTGGATGCGCGCGAGTTCTTTAATCTCGTGAGGCACGGTGCCGCCGCGGTGCAGCATGTCCCAGTAGCCCGCGAAGGCCTTGGCCACTTCCGGGTTCTGGCCCATGGTCCGGTACCAGGCCGGGGGCGGGCTCTTGGTCACCTTGGCCCGCTCGATCACATCGTGCAATCCCGGATCGGCGGCATCCTCTGTGATCTGGGGAACATTCGGCACATGCGTCAAAGTTGACATCCTCGACCTCCCAATAATTTAGATGGCGGAACGCCGCGTATTGCCACAGACGAATTTCGAACCTTTGGAAACTATCTCGTAAACAATCTTTGTGGGTCGCGGCTTCAGCCGCGACATTCAAAGACCAGAAAACCTGGGCTTTAGCCCCTGAAGTCCCACCAAAATTCGTCAAATATCAGTTTGTGAGATCATCTTCATTGAAATCGTCATGGACTGAGCCGCTCACTCCATCGGCTGAATGCGAACGATCCGCCCTGTGCTGTAATCGGCATACCAAACCGTGGTCGGCGTTGTGGACTTATCGACCCAAACCGCGCGCGAGTGCGAATAGGGCTCCGGCATCGCGTACTCGGTCCACTGTCCTGTTTTCGGATTGAATCTCAAGAACTCTCTTCCGTGCAATTCTCCGCCCCACACTTCGCCGTTCTTGTCGGGTTCCACGGAATACAAATCCGTGTAAGGCTCGACAGGTCCCGGAGGATAAAATTCACGAATGCGCTTGGCCTTGGCGTCCAGCTCAACCAAAGTTCCGTTTTCTCCGCCGAACCAGGCATTGCCGAACGGATCGAATCCGCCTCTGCGGCCCGCCGATTTGCGATCCCCGGAATCCAAATTCAGCATCTGGCCCGTGCGGATATCCAGAAGTTCCGCTGAATTTCCAGTCGTCCCGGAAATCGCTCCACCGGCCCAGAAATTTCCGTCCTGGGAAATCACACCGTCGTAGCTGAAGGGAACCTTCATCGGATATTTCTGCACCATTTTTCCGGTCTTGGGATCGATCTTTTCGACGCTGTACCCTCCGCCCATGGTGGCCCACACAAATCCATCTGGCGTGACATCGAAATCGGCCATCCCCGCGGAGTTGATCGGAAAGGGCGCGGCGACGGGCACTTCGACCATCTCCCCGTTCCGCGGATCGAGCTTGAGCAGCTTGTGCGACCACGGCTCGGAAATGAGCACTTCGCCGTTCTTCTCGACGTACACGTGATGCGTGCCCGGCTGGGCGCCCGGCGTCAAGGGAGCCTGGTATTCCGTCACGACGCCCGTATGCGTATCCAGCTTGCCGAAGAAACGGCTCAGATGGCTTGTGTACCAAATATTTCCATTACCGTCTCCGTAAACATCGTGTGCGCTCTGCAACGCGCGCGGCAGCTCGAATTCGGTAACGACGACGCGATTGGATTCCCCGGTCAGCCGCGGGAACGCGTACATTGGCGCATCCACGGCCTCGGGCCCGCGAACCCGCGCGAGCCACTTGGTGAGCAGTTTGTCAGTGGCCAAGGCGGAATCGCTCACCGGCTCGAGCGGATCGTTGATGAGCGGGCCGCCGCCGCGATGAAGCATCCGCGCCACGAGCACGCCCCAGCTTCGCTCGTCATAGCGATTCTTGAAAATCTGCTGGAAGGAATGGCACCCCAGCGCGCACGTATTGTGGAGCGCCTCTTTTTCCTCGACGGTTCCAGGAAGATTCCACAGAATTTCCTCGCCGCTCAGCTGCGCTTCCACTTCAGGCGTCGCCGGAAGCGCCCGCGTTTTGGCGATTCGCTCCAGATCGATCTCATCCAATTTCGAGGGACCGTCGATTTGCACCGAATCCCGCCGGTACGGCTTGAATTCCAGCGGGTTCGCAATCCGCAGGGTGTAGGCCCCGGCCTGCATCTTTGGAAATTCGTACTTCCCGTCTTCATTGGTATAGACCGTGGTTCGCACGCCATTCGGCGCGATGAGCTGCACCATCACGCCTTCGGGCGAATCGCCGCTGGCCACTCGCACGATCCCATTCGCTCCGCCCGCGAGCCCGTTCTGCACCGTCCATTTGTTTGTTTCCGATCGATACCAGGGATTGGCCGGAAGGTGTTCTCCCTCGACGCAGCATTTTTCACTGTGCAAATAGCTGACCACGTCGGCCACATCCGAGTCGGAGAGCGTGGTGCGAAACGACGGCATCCCCGGCCCGCCCTTCTTGATGTGCGCGGCCACATTTTCTTCATTCACGGGAACCCCCGTGATCAGAGCTGCCTGCTTGAAAAGCCCCTCGAGTGTCGGAGCGGCCTGCTGATATTTGTTGTGGCAGGCCCAGCATTTATGCCAATAAATATTTTCTCCGCGGTCTACTCCGCTCTCCGCCACCTCAAGATAATGATCGGTCCTATACGAGCGCTGAAGATCGTCGCGGTAGGCGGCGGGAGTTGGTGTGTCCGAGGCGCCATCCGAAGAACGCCCGGCCATCGCCGGCCGAGCCATGGAAATCGCGAAGGACAGAATCACAACGAAGGCACTCGTGCCCAGTAGCGCTACTCGTCGCCGCATATTCACCTCGACCGCAAGATTAGTCCGGACAGCAGTCCCCGCGCAATCCCGTCTGACCGCGGAAGTACGTGGGGGTATGGCATGTATTCTACAATGATCTTCGACACGCCCACTAAAAAACTGTTTCCTGATTGGGTAACGGCGTTATACTCCCCGCACTCAAACTTAATGGAGCCCAGCGTGGCCATTTTGCCCGGAAAAACAGTGGGCCCCTACCAGATCCTCTCCGCGATCGGCGCCGGCGGCATGGGCGAGGTCTATAAAGCCCGCGACACGCGGCTCGACCGCACCGTCGCGATCAAAGTCCTGTCCGCGCACCTGGCCGATCGCGCCGACCTGCGCGAGCGATTCGATCGCGAAGCGCGAACCATCGCCGGCCTGAATCATCCGCACATCTGCACGCTCTTCGACATCGGCCATCAGGACGGAACCGACTTTCTGGTGATGGAGTACCTGGAAGGAGAAACGCTGGCGGAGCGCCTGAAGAAAGGCCCGCTGCCGATGGAGCAGGTGTTGCAGTACGCGATTGAGATTTCGGACGCGCTGGACAAGGCCCACCGCAACGGCATAACGCACCGGGACCTGAAACCGGGCAACATCATGCTCACGAAATCGGGCACGAAGCTGCTGGACTTCGGCCTGGCCAAATTGCAGCAGGAAGCAAAGCCCGCGACTCCGTTCTCGGAGCTTGCGACGATCCAGGGCGGCGAGACCGCCGAGGGAACGATTCTGGGGACGCTGCAGTACATGGCGCCTGAGCAAGTGGAAGCAAGGCCGGTAGACGCCCGCACCGACATCTTCGCCTTCGGCGCGGTGGTCTATGAAATGGCCACCGGCAAGAAAGCTTTCGAAGGCAGGAGCCAGGCCAGTTTGATCGCCAAGATTCTGGAGACCGATCCCGCGCCTATTTCAACCCTCCAGCCGATGACGCCAGCCGCCCTTGATCGCCTGGTGAAGAAATGCATGGCGAAGGAACCCGAGAAAAGATGGCAGGCGGCGAGCGATGTATGCGACGAGCTGAAATGGATCGCGGAGCAGGGGCAAGGATCCCAAGCGGCCACGCCGGCATCCCAGCACAGCCAAACGCGGCGTCCGCGAGCGTCTCGGCTGGCTGGTCGCCGCAGTTGCCATCCTCGTTGCGGTCGTGCTCGCTGCAGCGGTCTTCTACTTCCGCCGGCCTTCGGCGGAATTGAAGGTCGTACACTTTACTGTTGCTTCGCCGGAAAAGCAGAACTTGCCGTTGAATGGCCTCGGCCCGAACTTCTTTAGTGTGTCTCCAGACGGCAGTAAGGTGGCATTTGTAGCGGATGGACGCCACTGGCCATTCCCAGCTTTGGCTGCGCGACTTCGATTCCCCAACCGCGCAGCCGCTATCCGGGACCGAGGTTGCATGGGCTCCCTTTTGGTCGCCGGATAGCCGCTTCATTGCTTTTACCGCAGATTCTTCACTCAAGAAGGTCCCGGCCACCGGAGGCCCCGCCGAAACCATCGCGGCTTCGCCGGCCGACTATGGGGGAACCTGGAATCGCGATGGGGTCATCTTATTTTCGACCGGTCCCGGGAGTGCGATACTTCGCGTCCCTTCAGCGGGTGGTTCGCCGACTCCTGTCACCTCATTGGACGCATCCCAGCAGGCGCTCTGGCACGCTTGGCCATACTTTCTACCGGATGGAAAACACTTTCTCTACACAATCATTGCTTCGAATTCGGAAAATAGTGGGATATACGTGGGATCGCTTGATTCGAAAGATACGAAGCTGATTCTGAAGGCCCACTCTTCCGCACTGTATGCTCCCCCGGGCTATCTTTTCTTTAACCGGGTGGGGACCTTGTTAGCTCAACCTTTCGACGCGGATCGCCTGGAGCTGAAGGGTGACGCCATCCCCATCGCCGAAGGCGTTCAGTTCAATGCCGCGAACGCCAAGGCGGCCGTCACCGTCTCCGCTAACGGCGTGCTGGCCTACCGGTTGGTACCGTCAGCCGCACAGAACAAGCTAGTGTGGGTGGACCGAAAAGGGGCGGAGCTACCACTGGCCGCTCCGCCTCACGCCTATCGAAACCCACGGCTCTCTCCCGATGGCCAGCGCGTGGCCGTTACGATTGACGAGTTGGGAACCCAGGAGTGGCTTCTGGACACCAAGCGGGGCACATTGACTCGGCTGACCTTTGAAGGGAGCTACAACGGCGCTTTGGCCTGGACGCCTGATGGAAAGAGAGTCGCATTTGGATCGGACAGAGCGGGGCAGCGGAACCTGTTCTGGCAACTGGCAGACGGCAGCGGCGGGACGGAGCGGTTAGCAACGAGCGACCGATCGCAAATCGCAAGTTCCTGGTCTCCCGACGGACAGACGCTGGCCTTCGAGCAAACCAACCCCGGTACTGGTTACGACCTATTTGTTTACCGGCTCGGGGACCGAAAAGTGCAGACGTTCCTGCAAACGCGGTTCAACGAAATCGCTCCTCGATTTTCGCCCGACGGCCGGTGGTTGGCTTATGCCTCGGATGAGTCGGGCCGCAACGAGGTTTACGTCCAGCCGTATCCGGGGCCCGGGGGCAAGTGGCAAATTTCGACGGAAGGCGGCACGGAACCCGTTTGGGCGCGCAACGGAGAACTCTTCTACCGGAACGGAGACAAGATGATGGCCGTGGCGACGAACACCAAGGCGAACTTTTCCGCGGATACGCCGAAGGTGCTCTTCGAGGGGCATTACGCCACATATAACACGATGCCTGCCTATGACGTCACGCCCGACGGCCAACGCTTCCTTTTGGCGAAGACCGCGGAGCAGGGTCCGCAGGAAATCAGCGTCGTGCTGAACTGGACCGAAGAGTTGAAGCAGAAAGCTCCGGCGGGTAAATAATAATCCAAGTCGTTTTGCGGCCTCGCCCGTCCATTTTTGCGCCGCCCCGTGTTAGACTTGTTTCCCTTTCCTTTTCATGGAAAAACAAACTTAGCTTAAGCCAAGGAGAATCTGGTGAACTATTATGGTGGCAAGGAATTAGCAGAAAGTTTTCGCACCGTCCGCAAGAACACGCTGGCGATCGCTCAGGACATTCCCGAGGATAAATACGATTTTCGGCCCATGCCGGAGACGCGCAGCGTTCGCGAGCTACTGGCGCACATTGCGCTGAGCAACGGCTTTCAGAAAAAGATCCACGCCGAAGAGCGCCGGAAGAATCTTGATGGATTCGATTTTCCGGCGTTGATGAAACGCCTGACTGCGGAAGAAAAAGCGCCGCGCACGAAGGCCCAGTTGATTGAGCTCCTCACCACGGATGGCGAAGCGTGGGCCAAGTGGATGGAAGGGCTCGACGACAATTTCCTGGGTGAGGTTGTAACCATGCCTCCGACTGGAACGCCGCCCTCCCGCACCCGCTTCGATATGCTTCTTTCCGTGAAAGAACACGAAATGCACCACCGCGGCCAGTTGATGCTGATCGAGCGAATTCTGGGGATCGTTCCTCACCTCACGCGCCGGATGCAGGAGCGATTTGCCGCCAACGCCGCGAGAAAATAACAAGGCCAGGTAGGACAGGCTTCGGCCTGTCGCAGTTGATCTGACCGGGGATGCAAAAGAGACAAAAGGGCTCGTCCACCGCCGCGGACGAGCCCGCACTGTTTTCATTTAGCACGGCACCTGTTTCTTCTCTCTTTTTTTCTGCTGCGCGCTAAAGTTATCTTTCCCTTTGTCGAAGTTAACTGTGTGAGGTGATGTGCATGAGCAATCCTGTTCAACCGGTTCAGCCAGTCAACGCAGTGACGCAGACGCAGCCAGCAGCCCCGCCGCCTAAGAGTCAGCAAACCACAGCCCAGACAGCGGCCCCGCAAGACAAAGTCACGATCAGCCCGCAAGCCCAGCAGGCCCTGGCGAACAACGCCAAGCCGGCTGCCGGAGGCGACGTAGACCACGACGGCGATAAACACTAGTCCGTTAAATCTTATCGTTTCTATACGTTGGCGGACTCTAAAGGTATTTCCTTGCCTGCCGATGTATAGAGCGATGAGGTAATCGGACCATGACCAATTCCATTCACTCCATCCAGGAAGTTCATTCACAGTCGCAGACCGAGCAAACGGTTCAGCCGCCCAAGACCCTGCAAACGGAAGCCGCGGCGCAAGACACTGCCACGATCAGCCAGGAAGCCAGGCAGGCGCTTACGCACAGCACCACGCAGGCCGGTGGCGGCGGCGCGAACGACCATAACCACTAATTCGCGCTAGAGTGTGAAGGTTTTTAGTAGCACAGACTTCAGTCTGTGGGGTTCCATCGTCCTTGCAAGGCCGAAAACCCACAGGCTGAAGCCTGTGCTACATAAGCTTCCTTCATTTTTAAGATTTTATGATGCGAAAAATGCGGGCTAGCTGGTTTTCCCAGCGTACTGCAATTTCACGCGCGCGCTTTTTTCGGCCACCGATTTCGCCAGTTCTTCCTTGTATGTGGTGAGCCGCTTGGCGATTTCGGGATCGGACGTGGCCAGAATTTCCGCCGCGAAAATCGCCGCGTTGATGGCGCCGGGCTTGTCGATGGCCATGGCTGCAACAGGAACGCCACCGGGCATTTGAACGCTCGAGAGCAGGGAGTCGATGCCCGAGAGCACCGTGGTCGCCATCGGCACCGCGACGACGGGCAGCGTCGTAACCGCCGCAACCACGCCCGCCAGATGCGCCGCGCCGCCCGCCGCAACGATCACCACTTTCAGCCCGCGAGAGACCGCCGTCGAGGCGTATTCGTGCGTGCGAGCCGGAGAGCGGTGCGCCGAGGTCACTTCAATTTCGTATGGCACTTCAAACTTTTCCAGCATCTTCGCCGTTTCGCTCATCACGGGCAAATCCGTGTCCGACCCCATGATAATTCCGACGAGCGGCTTGCGGCTGTTCTTCGATTCACTGGCCATGAATGCTCCCTGTTTTCCTGATTGGTAGGATGATCCTTATTAAATCAAATCAATACGCGCCGGAAACGGAATCGTCACTGCTCGGATGCGGCGCGCGCGACTTCTCTTCCATTTCGACACGATCGCCCCGGCGGATGCGGCCGGGCTCGACGACTCGGCACAACAAGCCGCGCCGCCCGCGAATCGCTTCCTGAAGACCTTGGCGAATTTCGTCCATCAGGTGGCACGGCGTGCACGGCTTCGTGACTTCGAGCAGAACTTCGCCGGCGCGGAGCCGCTGTCCGAGAAGCAATTTCCCGAGGGCGATCCCGCGCATCGTGATGTTTTCGCGTGCGCGTCCCGGCGCGATGCCGAATTCCTCGAGCGTCTCCTGATCCATCACCAGAACCTGACGCGTGCTCCCGCTCCGTCCGTGAAGACAATCCTTGAATCCCTTATTTTCAACGGCGAACACTTCCTCGAATTCGCGCATGGGCTCGCCGTGCGCCAGGCATTGAAATAAGTGCAGGACTTCAGCCACGCGGAGCCTCCGCCGCGACGCGCGTTTTGAGGTCCCCTTTGGCCCCGATATCGGTGCGGCATTGCGCGCAATCAAAATGAATTTTACCAGCGGCCTCATAGGCTTTGTGAATCGCCTTCGGGAGAGAATCGGCCGCGGCGGTTACGCCGAGCACGCGCCCGCCGCTGGTCACGATGGAATCGCCTTCGCGCTTCGTTCCCGCGTGGAACACGGCGACGTCCGGCAGCGCTTCCGCTTCGGCCAACCCCATGATTTTTTTCCCTTTCTCGAAGGTGCCTGGGTATCCGCCCGAAGCCATTACAACACAAACGCTCGCGCCCGGCTTCCATGCAGGCTTGATCTTGTCCAGCGTGCGCGAAGCCACCGCTTCAAATGCCACCGCGAGATCGAAATCCATTCGCATCATGATGGGCTGCGTTTCGGGATCGCCCAGCCTGCAATTATATTCCAGAACCATGGGCCCGTTGGCCGTAAGCATCAGGCCGAAATACAAAAAGCCGGTGTAGGGAATTCCCTCCTCGGAAAGTCCCGCAATCGTCGGGCACACGATGTCCTTGATGATGAGCGATTCGTATTTCGGCGTAATCATTCCGTCCATCGTGTACGCACCCATCCCGCCGGTGTTGGGACCGCGGTCGCCGTCGAAGACTCGCTTGTGGTCGCGCGTCGGCGCCATGGGCAGGAAGGATCTCCCATCCGTCAGGACGATGAAGGAAAGCTCGTCGCCCTTGAGCGCGTGCTCGAACAGAATGCGCGAACCGCCGGCGCCGAGTTCGTGGTTCTGCATCAGCCGGCGAATGAACGGCTCCGCCTCGGCGCGCGTTTCCGCCACGAGGACGCCTTTGCCCGCGCACAGCCCGTCGGCCTTTATCACCACCGGCCAATCCACCGCGTCGAGCGCGCGAATCGCTTCGATCGGGGATTCAAAATCGCCATAGAGCGTAGGAGTGGGGATGTCGTACCGGTCCATGAACTCCTTCGCGTAAATCTTGCTTCCTTCGAGGCGCGCGTCCCGCTGCGAAGGACCGACGAGGCGCATGCCGCGACATTCAAATTTGTTACGGATTCCCGCGACCAGCGGCGCTTCCGGTCCCACGATGGTGAGGTCCGGCTTGAGGCGCTCGGCGAGAGACACCACCGCGCCGACGTCGGCAGCGTTCACGGGCACACATTCGGCAACGTCCTCGATACCGCCGTTGCCCGGCGCGCACCAGATTTTCTCGACTTCCGGCGATTGACGCAGCCGCCACACCATTGCGTGCTCGCGTCCTCCGCTTCCGACCACCAGGATTTTCACAGTAGGCTCACGATAGTCGGAGCCCCGGCCACTGTCAACCCTGTTGCGAAAGATGGCGGCTCAGTTCCGAGAAAACCGTTTCCTAGGATTTACTCAGATTGCAGGAGAAGGACGACCTTGCCGCTTGCTTGAAAGTACTGTAGGGCATTCGAGTGCGTGAGCTAGCGTTCCACAATTTCCAAAAGCTGGGCTAACGCGCTACAGATTGCGCACAACCTTGCGGAAGAGCACACAAGAAAAAATCGAATAACGTGGTTTTTTGGCTGGAGGAGGCACGCGGGCGAATGTCGAATCTAGGATAACGGGTTCTTTCTTTTTTTCCTTTTCTTTACCTTACTGGCGGCAAGATTCAACGGGAGTTCATCGCCCTGGATAGGAGGATTTCCCTTGCCTACGCGAGCCAGAATCCGGCTGACCTTAGCCGGATCGGCGCGGCGCGCGCGTTCCTCAAAGTACTCTTCCGTACGCATAGCGGAAACCTTTTCCGCCAGCGCGAGGGTAATCAGTTGATTGAGGGCCACGCCTTCCGAGTCGGCGGCCTTACGCGCTTCAGCCAGCAGCGTGGGCGGCACGCGCAAAGCAAAATTGCTTCGTCTCATGAATTCAATCTCTCTCTTGCCGTCTCTCAGCTTCCTTCGCTAGTCCGCGAACGACTTCCCCGGGCCGCACCACCGAACAGCGAAAACGTGCCGCCACAGGTCTAAAATCCCGGTCGTTGAATGTGACGATGGCGTCGGCGCGGCCATTGATGGCTGTTTCCAGAACCATTTCATCATTCGGATCCGGTAGCATGGGCCGCGTGCGAATCACTAATTCAACTCTCTTTCCGATCGAAGCGAGTTCGTCCAGCACGGCGGATACATCTTCTCTGCTCGCCCCACTTGCCGCAAGGTGCTCTGGACGAGTCAGGACTGATTCGTATTCCAGCATCAAGGGCACGGACAGGAGCAAATCGAACCGGTGAACCCGCGCCGCCTCCAGCACCTGACGCGATGCGCCGGCATCGCTACGGAAGGCTGCCACGAGTACATCCGTGTCCAACACGTACGCCCTCATCTTATAGAATGATATTGCGGGCGATATTGCCTGTCAAGCCCTGGACTGCCGCAGTTCGACCCTCCGGCAACAAATCCGGAATACTACATCGAGTGGGCGGGTCGGTTCACTCTAGCCGAAGAAACGGCGAACCGGAAATTGAAATGCAGAGCGAGCTATAAACATCCTTGAACATCCAGAAGTTTTATGAGGTTGCACTTCAGCTGTGTTCCGGCCCGTGATCCGGGCTGTAGAACCCGTTCAAATAGGGCCAAATCTCTGTCGGAACGGCCGTCTTTTGAATTTGACCGGCTTCCAGAGCATGTCCAACCAGCCAGCGGTAATCGAGATTGCCCGTATAGCGGAGATAGACTTCGCGGTTCGGCCCGTCGTGAAACTTGTGAATTCGGTCGGCCAACTCAAATGAATCAATCCTGCCCGACTTCCACTCCTGGAAATTTCCGTACACCTCTTCAAGCGCTCGCCTGAGCTCAGCCTCATGCGCAAGAGCGACGAGTGACCGCATTGCTTTTTTGACAGTCTTCGGCAGTTCGTCCTGTTGCATGTCCGGCCTCCCGCCTAAATCTAACTTCAAGTCACACCTTCAGTCCAGGTCCGCGCGCGTGTTTTGGCCACCGGATGGAACCACGGCAGATTCGCGCTTGAAAGAAAGTCAAAGCTATTGAAGACGAAAAGTTTGGCTCCCCGGGCAAGATTCGAACTTGCAACCCTTCGGTTAACAGCCGAATGCTCTACCGTTGAGCTACCGGGGAACTCATTCATTCTACGGCAACTTATGAGGAATGCAAATTCGAGTTTGGGTCCATTTGAAAGTTACTTTTCCTGTTACGCCGCTTTCATTGTCCCTTTCTTGGAATTTATTGCTACCGCTTTCTTCTCTGCCATCGGCAGAGCGAACCCTAGCCCTGCCTTTTCGCACCAATCCCGGCGCTTATTCGATTCGCCTTTGACTTTCGTTTAGACATCAGCAAGGGATTTCTTCCATGTCCAATCCAATAATCCACGATGGGTTGCGGGACGCCTTCTAGACGGAGGTAGGTCTCTCTGAAACGGCGGAAGGAATGTGTCCCGCATCCTGTGCGGCCTCTAACCTTACCTTGGAATTCTTCTTTCTTGCCTAGCACGCCGGGGATTACTTTCGTCCCTACACGTTTCCAGCCCTTCCCTTCGCGTTTCATGATTGGGGGCTCCTGATCCCACAGAATCGGATCAAGGACATTTTTTACGAGGTTGGAATAGAGAAGCGGATTGCCTGATTCTGTGCTGAAGAGATAGCCGTTTTTCTGGCTGCCCACCAAAGTTTTCAATTCGGCTGCCAGTTCTGGCGCAATATCCACTTCACGGATGCCAGCCTCAGACTTCGGCCTGTCTTGCTCTGATCCGTCTTGCAAGATGATGGTTCTAATGTGAAGCACGCGGCAGTCATCCGACAGCGTAGTTACTTTGTCGGGGTCTCCGTTGATCTTGATGGCTAGTGCTTCGCCTTCTTTCATCCCCATCTCCGCCCGTAAGGTCATCCGACGCAAACACGGCCGGATGAACATTCTCACTCCTCAAGAGATGCTCGACCTGCTCAAAGTGGCACGTCAACTCTCAACGCATGATTGGGCCACGATCTTGCTAGCCTATCGACATGGCCTTCGTGCCTCTGAAGTTTGTGGAATCAAGCTTGCCGATCTCGGTCTCAAAACTGGCTCGATTTCAATTAAACGGCTCAAGGGTTCGCTACACACGGTCCAGCCCATCTATCAGCACCGTGGACAGCCGTTGCTCGACGAGGCAGCTACAATAAGGGCATGGCTGTGCAAGAGAGTAGCGGATGGTTCGGACTATCTGTTCACGAGCCAGAAAGGAGGAAAGCTGAGCCGGATTCAGTTCTTCCGAAACTTCCAGAAGGCTGCCGAAGAAGCTGGCCTTTCAGCGGAGAAGCGGCATCCCCACGTGCTGAAACACTCGCTAGCGTCGCGTCTGGTCGTGGGAAATGCCAACCTTGGGTTGATCCGGCAGGCGCTCGGTCATCGGTCCATCAACTCCACACTCGCGTATATCGGCACGAGTGATGCCCAAGCTGCTGAAGCTCTCCAGAAGGCCCTGATGGGCCTATTCTGAGGAGGGTAGTCAGCCAGAGTTGATCGTCCGATAAGTTAGACCCTTCTGGCGCTACCTTTTTCGGCCGGCTTTTTACGCTTGGCCGGGACATGGCTCAATCAACGCGGGTGGCATAGCGGTCTTGGCGGTAAGTGTAAACCTTCTCCGGGCCACATTCCGATAAGAGGTAGGACTAGACATTGAGAGCGTTGTGGTTACGGCCTCCGAGTCGGCTTCCCAAATCCCTCGAGGGCTCCACTCTTGATGTGAATGGGTTTGGAACGTGCCTCGGATGAGAGGGTTCCCGCTCTTAACCGCGGAGCTTCAGTCCACCTCGGTAACCACGAGCGATTAAAATATTTTGTACCCACCGTAGGATGGACGCCGGATGCTTATTCGGGATGAAGAAGCGTCGCCAGTTTCAGACCGTGTAATCAGCTTCCAATGCACACATGAAAAATCAATTCAGCCTCCGGCACTTCGGCTCACGAGGCGGACTCGCCTGGGAAAGTCCGTGGGTGTAAACTGCTCAGGGCCGGAAGGAAGAATGGAGATTACCTGTAGTCGAGAACGTTGACGATGAAATCCGCACCTCTATTTGCCGCGATTCTGCTGCTGGTGCCGTGCCAGAGTGGATCGGCAACCTCTTCCATCCGTGATAAGTTGTACGTCTTCCGCTACGAAAATGTATTAGGCACATCCTTGGAAATTAAGGTCGCGGCCTCATCCGCCGCGCAATCGGAGAAGGCCGAAAAGGCGGTGTTGGCGGAGATTGACCGAGAGTCACATATCCTTAGCTCATGGGATCCAGACAGTGAATTCAGCAATTGGTTTCGGACCATGGGCCAACCCGTCAGGGTTTCCCCCGAATTATTTGAAGTTCTGAGTTTGTTCGATAAATGGCGCGGCCTGACCCGAGGAGCCCTGGACGCTTCAGCCGAGACGATCACCCGAGTTTGGAAGCGTGCCGCCGCGGAGAAGCGCCTTCCTTCACAAGTCGAATTGGATGCCGCAGTTTCCAGCACGCGCAGATTCCATTGGCAACTCGACCCCGCCAAACGGACTGCGACGCATACCAGTGATGCCCCGCTCGCACTGAACTCATTTGTGAAAAGCTATATCGCGGGACACGCCGGGGAAGTGGCGCTCAGAGCATCAGGTGCACAAGGTTTGGTCGTCAACATCGGCGGGGACCTCGTTGTCCGGGGCGATTGGAAGGAAATGGTGGACGTTTCCGATCCGAGGTCGGATGTAGAAAATGGCGTTCCCATCGCACGCCTCGTTGTTCGCGACCGCGCCGTGGCGACCAGCGGGGATTACCGGCGCGGCGTGGAAATTGGCGGGCGTCACTACTCGCACATCGTTGACCCTCGCACAGGAATGCCTGCCGACCAAATTATCAGCTCCACTGTTATTGCGCGGTCTCCGGCAGAGGCGGGTGCGCTTGCAACCGCGCTTTCCGTACTGACACCCGAGGAAAGCTCTCGTTTGGTCGCTTCGATGCCAGGCGTGGAATATCTGCTGGTGAAAAAGAATGGTGAAAGAATCGTGAGCAATGGTTGGAGTGCGTTTGAAGCGACGCCTGCAGCACATGCAGCGGCGTTGCGGCCTGCAGCAGCCTACGAGCAGGTTGCCGCCCGGTCCAGCGCTTCGCAATGGGACCCGAAGTATGAATTGACCGTCACGATCGAACTGAGTCTCATCGAAGGATACCGCGTCCACCGTCCCTACGTTGCCGTGTGGATCGAGGATGAGGAGCATGCTCCGGTACGCACGATCGCTCTTTGGTTCGCGAAATACAAGTACCTACGCGAATTGCGGGCCTGGAGCCGCGAAGAAAGTATGCGATCCGTAAGCGAAGATACACACGTCATGAATTCGGTTTCTAGTGCAACGCGCCCTCCCGGCAAATATACTTTCAAGTGGGACGGCAGAGACGACTTCGGTAACGTTGTGAAAGCGGGTAAATACACCGTGATGATCGAAGCGGCGCGCGAACACGGTTCTTATCAATTGATGCATCAAGACATGGAGTTCAATAGCTCGCCCAGACAGTACCAGCTTCCGGGCGATGTAGAGATTGCGTCGGCCACCCTTGATTACCACAAAATCGTCCAATAGTCCGGGCGGGGAGTCGACCGACCCTTCGACCGCTCCGTTAAACGCCCCTCGGTTTTTGCACTGGAAACGGCGTTTCGCGCATCTCGCGCGCTGGTTGCACACGTATCTGTCGATGCTCAGCTTCGCAATTCTTCTTTTTTTCGCGGTAACGGGCCTTACCTTGAATCATGCCGAGTGGTTCGATAATCAGCAGCGGCCAGCTTTGTACCACGGCACTCTGAACAAGGCATGGGTGAACGCCCCCGACCCTAGAGGCATGGCGAAGGAAGAAATTGTGAATTACTTTCGCCGCACGTATCGGACCAAGGGAGCCCTCTCCGATATCCACGTAGATGGAGATCAGTGCGAAATCCTATTCAAAGGACCGGGTTACGAAGCGGACGCGACCATCGATCGCGAGACCGGAAAATACGACTTGACGGTGAGCCCATTTAGCCTGGTCGCGGTACTGAACGATCTTCATAAGGGCCGGGACACTGGCAAAAAATGGTCGGCTGTAATTGATTTTTCGGCCGTTCTGATGACGCTGGTTTCCGTAACCGGACTCACGCTGATTTTCTTCCTTAATAAGCGGCGCATTTCTGGACTTCTCTTAGTGGCCATTGGCGCGCTGCTCTCCTGTCTCGTTTATTTTCTTTGGATATCCTGATTAAGGCAGCGTTCGATTATCAGTGTGGAATTGGATGGGCTCTTCAAGTCTTATTCTCTACCGGAAGGAGTCGATCGCTTTGTAGGCGCCACGGCCGATTGAGCTTTCAACCGCGAAGTCCCGAGAAGCACTCTCATCGGATAATCCCGTTTTTCAGGACTTGGGCAAGGACTGAGCTGGTATTGGGGGTTGCACTGAATTTAATTTTTCCCGGTAGGAACTTTCTGCTTCAACTCTTCAAACCAGTTCAGCACGACGTTGATTTGCGTCGGCGCCGTTTGTTCTTGCTCGTTGGGCTTGACCATCAGGAACCGCTGGCCATCCAAAGATACGTCATAGTTGGAGGACGTTGCCGGAGACGGCAAGTACGGTCCCTGAAAAAGCAACCGTGGCTTGCCGGCAGCAAAACTGGGTTGCGTGGTTATGTCCACTGCCAACATCTTGTCGCCACTGCGGTAAAACAATTCCCGCCCGTTCGGATTCCACGCCGGCTCCGTCCCGCCATCGGTCGAGATTTGCCACTTCCCGCCGGGACCCGGATAGGGTTGCACGTAGATCTCATTGCGGCTCGATTCGTTCGAAATATAGGCCACCCAGCGCCCGTCCGGGGAAAACCGTGGCACGCTTTCGTTGAATGGCGTTCGAAGGAACAGCTGCGCCTTGCGGACGTGCCCTGAGCCTGCGGAAGGATCGCCCAGCCGCAGCATCGAGATGTCCAGGCCAGTACTAGGATTGAGTTCAATGAAGGCCAGCAGTTGACCATCCGGAGACCAGGACATTGGAACATCGGTGAACTCGCTCGTCGTCAGTTGCTCCAGCCCGCCGCTACCGTCGGCCAGTTGCCAGAAAATGTTCTTGTCAGATAGATAGGCTATTCGCTTGCCATCCGGTGTCCAAGTCGGGTTATTGTTTCTATTCCCTTCAAAAGTAAACCGGGCCAAGGTATCCCTGGAAATGTCGTACTGCCAGATTTGTATATTTTGCTCTGCGATGGATACGGCAATGCGCCTGCCGTCTGGGGAAATCCGTGGCCATACGTAAGCGCGTGCGGGGGCGGCCAAGGCTTGCTCTGCCCCGTTGCGACTGACCCACACGAGCTTTCCTTGCCCGGACAGACTGGCCCCATTAACATAGACCAACGATCCGGTGGCGGAAACGCTGTACTGGGCGTGTCCACTGATTAGGGAGTGGCCAACGCCCTCCACTACGGGGACCGCCGCACCTGTAACCATAAGCCGCTTAAGGTCGAACGGCGCGGCCATCAAGTTTCCATCTTGCGCGTAGACCAAGTGTCCCGAAGGTAGGTAGCGGGGTTGTGTTCCCCCTGGGATCAGGTTTCGCCGCTCTCCCGTTGCAATCGAGTAGACTGCAACGCGAGGATCGCCAATGGCTCCTCCACCAAAAAGCACGGCTTTGCCGCCTGGCAACCAGTCTGGCCAGCGTTGGTTGAGGTCGCTCTGAACGTGAGTCAGCGGTTGCCGGGCACCCCCGGCGTCGGACACCTGCTGCAGTGACGAGCTCCCTGAAGGGGTGAAGGCGATGACTCCCTGACTGCCCCAACTGGCCCCATAAATATTTCCAGAATCGGTAAGGGAAACCACCGCACCTCCGCTCACGGAGACCTTCTTCAGCTTCCCATCCGCAAAAAACCCCAGCCATTGGCTATCGGGAGAGAAGAAGGGATTGACGGCATCTTCAGTGCCGGGGATGGGCTTGGCCTCAAAGCCATCCAGCGCCCGCAGAAAAAGCTGCTGGGTGCCGCCCTGGCGGGCGACATACGCAAGATCAATGCCGTCGGGAGAAAGAGCCACAGCAGGACCATTTTCCAGACCTGCCAATTGTTGGCCAGGGGGAAGATTTATAACCGTGCGAGTAACGGGCCGTAGAGCCTTGGGCTTCAAATTCCAAACGGCAACTCCAGTGATCGCCACTCCTAAAAGCAAGATGCCCAAACTAAGAATCAGCAGCCGCGGACCCATGACGCGGATGTCTTTACCATTGGCATCCGAACTCAACGCGATTTGCGCGCCACCCTCGGCGATCCACTTTAATTCCCGGCACAGATCGCCAGCGGTTTGCCATCGCTCGTCGGGTTCCTTCGCCATGCAGGTCTTAACGACGCGGTCCAAAGCTGGTGGGGTCATCGGCTGAAGAGAAGCCATCGCCGGCGGATCAACTTCAAGGATTTTGGCCATAACGCTGGCAGCAGTCTTGCCCTCAAATGCTTTCCTACCGGTGGCCATTTCGTAGACCACCGCTCCAAAAGCAAAAATATCCGTCCGGGCATCTACCTCTTTGGCTTCGACTTGCTCCGGGGCCATGTATTGCAAAGTGCCCAAGATCGTGCCCTGCGCCGTTATCGGGTCGGTCGCCGTGGGAAGGTCCGAAAGCGTTTCGTCGTCGGCAGAAGCCTCTTGCTTCAGCTTTGCCAAGCCGAAGTCCAGCAGCTTCGTCCCGGACTTCGTGAGCATGATGTTGCCGGGTTTCAAATCGCGGTGAGTGAAGCCTTTGCGATGCGCCTTGTCCAGCGCATCCGCAATCTCGATTGCAAATTGCAACACCTGTTGAATCGGCAGCGCGCCTTTTTGCAATCGCTGTGCCAGCGTTTCGCCTTCAAGATATTCCATCACCAGAAAATCAATTTCGTCTTGATGGCCAGTGTCGTAAAGAGTGCAAATGCGCGGATGATTCAGGCTGGCAATTGTTTTTGCTTCGCGGTCGAAGCGCTCGCGCAACTCGGCTCGGTCAGCGAGATGGGCGGGGAGAACCTTGATGGCGACGATTCGATCGAGACGGGTGTCGCGGGCTTTGTACACTTCGCCCATTCCGCCCGCACCGATAGCGGAGAGAATTTCATAAGGCCCTAAACGTCTGCCTGGGAGGATCGTCATAGGCTCCGCCTATTTGGAGCGGCCAGAGTATAAACCCGTCTGGCCGTCTTTAGGGAGAGTCAACCACAATTGCGGAGTCCAACGCCATAAGCCAAGTCCCGATAAGTCGTGCTGGCTCAACCGGTCAACGCAACACTATCTAGTCGATTCAATTGACAGCACTTCCCCTTGATGTTCGATCTGGACGGCAGGACTCCATCGAAACCTAAACAGGGCTTTTGTTTTGTTTGCATTGACGCCCGCAAACGAAATCAGCCTCCTAGACCCCTACGAGAGGACTTCGGGCAAGTGTTGCGTTGACCCATTGAGACCGCCCGTCTTATCGGAATGTGGCTTTTGGGGTCTCATAGGCTAGTTTATCAGTAACCGTTGACGGCATTTATAAAGCACTACCCGCTTCGGCATAGTCAGCACTTCAAGTGAGATTTAGGTTACGCCGCAAATGACAAAATCCCTTTGCGCCGGGCGAAGTTTGGGTTATCCTCCCCTGTCCCCAGTTCCACCCCTGTTAATTATTGGAATCGTTCACATTCTAAGGAGGATCAGGCCGTGATTATTGGAGACCGTTTGCGTGCGTTGCGTGAGGAAAAGAAGCTTTCACAAGGCGATATTGAGAAAAAGACTGGACTGCTCCGTTGCTATATCTCCCGAGTGGAAAATGGACACACAGTTCCGGCGATAGAGACACTTGAGAAAATGGCCCGCGCTCTGGAAATCCCGATGTACAAACTCTTCCACGATGGTGAAGAACCGCCTAAACTACCAAATCTCTTGAAACGTAAGACTGCCGACGACATTTTGTGGGGCAATTCAGGCGAGGACGCACGCGTGCTTGCCAAGTTCTGCCGCCTGTTCGGTCGCATGAAGGAAGATGACCGGGGATTGGTAGTGTTCATGGCACAGAAGATGGCACGGCGGAAGTCTGTTTGAAGGGCATCAGTAATTGAATCCCTTCAATGTTTCAGGCCGAACATGCGCCATCAATCGTAGAAACCATGACGCTTAGTAGTCCCAAGATTTAGACTATCCGTTTGCTGCGCGTTTCAATTGCTTGCGCGAGTCGCTTCGCGCTAAGTTGAACGGCAAAAGTTCCCCAGACTCTATGTCGATTGAATAAAATTCATTATTTGAATGGTCCGCCAGATTCTGGAGTTTTTGTTGTGCGTCAATTTGTCCGGACGCGCAAGTTCGCCAAATAGAAGAGCCATCGGCTAATTTCTCGAATAGATCAAATTCATGCCGCACCTTATGGTACCTCCGGAGAACGAGCGTTCCTTGGCAGTATATGGTTCCCTTGTGTACGGTGTTCTTGCCGTGGTCGTGGGTATCGGCGTGTCGCTGTGGGCTAAACGGAAACGGCAAGGCGTGGTTTGCTCCCACGCTGCTTGCTAGTCAGCCCACAGTTCAAAACTCCCGGAAACCCGGCTTTCCAATCAGCAGACTTGCGCCTTGGACTTCTCGCGATTGTAAGTCTTGAGGCCTGCGTCGATTGCCGCGGCTATCTGTCCTTCCGTCTGCGCGATTATTTCCTTGCCGCGTTCGACTGTTTCTTCAACCCGATCCCGCATCTCCCGACCTTTCTTGTGGGCGAGTTCATTTCCTTCTTTTGCTTTCTTGGCTATGTACTCCCGGGTTTCTTCCCCGGATTTCGGCGCAAACAGAACGCCGATCAGCGATCCAATACCAAGCCCCACCAGAAAATAGTTTCCTTTAAGTATTATGTTTTGAGCCATGATTAGTCTCCTCCTCCTAAGGGCCAGCCGCACCGAAGATAGTAAATCGGCTCGGTCTTTCATTTCACTTGTGGCGACGGGCTCTCGGGGAAATCCCACGTAGCCATTAGCACCAGAATGCCGCCCAAAAACAGCAAGATACTGACTGCTCTCTGTTTATTTTTGGCCATCACCAACCTCAGGTGTTTTACATAGCCGACTGGCACCATTGAGTAGCGCAAGCGGAGCGCCACTAGGAGCATTGATTGGAAGTCATGCATCTAAAGCAGTTAGATGCTCGCGCGGACCGAGCCCTGTCAGAAACCGAGTAAATTGTTCGAACAAACTAGAAGATGTGGCGTGTGTAGGGTAAGGGATCGTGGAGGTCGAGATTGCAACTCAAAAGATAAGTCCTGAGTTGTTTAAGGCGTAGCACCGACTGCCCTTCCTCCAAATGGTGTCAAATTGGTGTCAAGCTGATCTGCTGTTTCTGGGCACACACAATCGGCGCAATAGTTTGGACTATGCGAACATTTCACGCGGCGTGCGTGGCTACTTCGACTCTTCGCGCTTCCGAGGGGTGTCAACCATCACCTGATATTCGGCCGAAAGGACGCGATTCTTGTTCATGAGTGTTTCATAATCAGGGCTATTTTTCTTTGTTCTTCCGAGTGCTCTCCACAAATCTTGGATCCCTTCCAGCTTTTCGACTGCCGCACTCGTCTTATTCCTGGCGAATATTTTAGATAATCTGTCAGGGGTTGCGAATTGCGCGAGGCCCAGCAATGTCATCGGTCCGGGATGGTGCCCGTGATCCTCTGGGTCCATCACTTCAGTACCGACGTACTCTATGGTCCGCCCTACTTTGCTGTGAAGCTGTAATGCTCGCGACCCAACCCGGCTGTAAGTGCGTTTGCGAACATGCTGGCCATTCTGTTCTTCTCGTTGTGGATTGGGCACTGACGCCGCCAGAGCGAGTTGGGTGCAATCCAGAAAGTGAAAGAGCGACAAACATGAAAATTGACAAACAGCGTGAACACTTTTGGGTGACTTCACGTGTTGCAGCTTGGCCCCTGCCAAGTGGAGTTCTAATGCTTTTGCTAGTATCGTCATTCCTCGTTCCCTCAGTGTCAGCACAAGGGTTTAAGGCTGCAGAATATATACCCAAGGCTCAAGATTTAGTTCATGATTTTTCATGTCCTGATGATGCATATCCCAAGGCCTGTGATTCATTTCGAGACTTGGCTTCGGCAGGAAACGAAGAGTTCTTGGCTCCTTTCGCCTTCTTGTTTTTGCCGCATGACAAAGTTATATCGGCGGCTTGGGTTGTATTTGACAATGCGACGGACAATTTCTGGATTATCAGCTCTTCAGTGCACAATGATAAGAAGGGCAAAATACGGGTGCTTACTTTGTATAATCGCTATCAGAATGGTTTGGAGATCTCCAGCCAAACTGGGGAGGTGCCATTTGAAAGAAAGCCTGTTAGGTTTGTTTCCGAAGATCGAACTACCTCGGTGGAATACGATGGCACAACGATAATAGCTATTGAAACTTTCAAGAATCTCTCCACTGGAAGGCCAGTAACCACAAAAATCGTTCTGCAAAAATCAACTGCACGTCATAATATATTCCTGACCTCCAACGGACATACAACAATTAAAGATGGCACCGCGCTTCTCTTTGAATGACCGTTATTCGGCAGGTCGTGAAGTAACTGAAGCAATGGGAATTTGCGGCTGGACATGAATGCTGTTACCTTGACCGCCGCTTCTTCCAGCTCAGCCGAGGTAAGTCTACATTTGCAGCGTGCTTAAGGTACGCCTTCGCGTATAAAGCCGCCTTCTCCTAACCCTCCTCGATGTCATTTAGGCCTTCAGAAGACGCAATCGATTTCTTCGTGCGAACGTAATTCACGGATACCCGAACTCCTTGAGCGTTCTGCTCCGAAAACAGCTCCAGATGTTCGCTGCCCACTTTGACTTCGGCCCAAACGCCGCCTTCTAGTATTGATGAATCCTAGCATCTGGTCCGGCGAGATTGTCCTTCGCCGTCTTAACCCTACACGCAGCGATGGAGGAGCTTGCGGAAGAGTCGGCAGTGCTAGGATTGAGAGGCGGCGAAAACATATTCAAAATCCCCGTTAAGGATAAGAGCGTTTATCGGGAGGCGTCTCCGAACATCTACGTTCAATCCAATTATTTTGAACCATGTCCAATAACGCACAGTATAGACACCCGCAAAGATGCACACTTTGGACACCGAATATTGTCTAAGGAGAATTATGCAGAATATTTCAAGTAAGAAAATTTCATTCGCGACCCTAGCTTTAGCCGCAGGTTCGTTCCTGATCGTAGGTTGCGCGACCAAGAATTATGTCAAGCAGAGCATCACGCCGGTGGATCAGAAGATCGATCAGGTCGACAAGAGTTCGCAGTCGCGCGATTCCTCGCAGGTCGCCGACATCAACAAGACGAACCAAGTTGTCGATGAAGATGAAAAGAAGCTGTCCGCCACCGACGAAATCGCGAAGACTGCCGACAGTACGTCGAAGGGCGCGATGGCCAAGTCCAACCAGAACACGAAAGACATAAACGATTTGCGTAACGTGGTTGCGAATATCGACGACTACAAACCCGCTGGTCAGACTGTCGTGCACTTCGCCATCGCCAAGGACACGCTCACGAAGGAAGAGAAGGCCAAGCTGGACGAAGTGGCCACGCAGATTGGCTCCGTGCAGCGCTATTTCATCACGGTCGAGGGATTCACGGATCAGACCGGGAGCACGGCCCGCAACGACCAATTGAGCCGCGAGCGCGCGAATCAGGTGATTTCCTACCTGGTGGGCAGCCACGACATTCCCGTGTACCGAATCCACATGGTCGGACTCGGGGATCAGAAGCTGATTGACGAAGGCAAGGGCAAGAAAGCACGTGAGGCGAGCCGCCGCGTCGAGATCACCATCTATAGCGCCAAACCATTGACCGCGTCCGCAACCAATAGTAACTGACGGAACGCTGATGGTCGATTGGAGCGGTCCAGTGCCGGGTATCGGCTGACCTGTCACAAGCTGAATGTTGCGTCTCTGCTTCTTCAAGGTCGATCTCGGGTATAGGAGCTTCACAAACCGTTGCGGAAGGCTCTTCAACATCTGGCCCGGGTGAATCCGTCTCGTTGGATGGTGGCGGCTGTTCAAGGCTCGCATCACGTTTTTCCTTCAATCTCGCCCGGTATGCCGCTTGACGCTCAGTTGTCGTTGCAAATCGGGCGTCACTGCGCCGTTTGCGTTGCGTCTTCGTGGTCAACTCCGACTCTTGAGCTTGCGTCAAAATGTCACGGAGCGGTTTATTCAAGAACGCTTCCCGCAAGTGTGGATAGTTGTCGCAAATCTTGTGCACATCATCAACCGATAATATGTAGACTCGGCTGATTTCCACGTCCGGCCAGTCTTGCACTCGCATTAACGCGCAAACCATGTCCAGCTCATCCAGCGTCAGATCTTCAATTCGCTTTTGCTTGGTTTGCGCTTCTTTTGTCTTCATCATCTGTAACGCTGCGTTGAGTTTTCGAGTCTTTGATCACCAATCCGTAACAATCTTGGCTGGCATTAGCGACCTCTGGTCTATTGGGTATATGGCATAAGATTCGCCCAGTCATGCGAAAGTCATTTTCAATGCTTTGGGCGGCGATATTTCTCGTCGGCTGCTTGGCCTTACTGGGTGCGAGAGTTCCAAACAGCTTTCAAAGAACGAGGTCAGCGGGATGGCTACGAAGATTTGATGGAACAACGCACTAAACTGGCGGAATTCTCCAAAACCCTTACAAGGAAAGACCTGGACGAGCTTTTCAAGGATGCGCCACAACAGCGCAAAATACTTGAACTGTTGGGTAAGAACCCTGAAATTACAGATAAAGAGATAGCCGTCGAACTTCGCGTGGAAACCAAAACCGTCAGCAATCAAGTGTCGAAATTGCTCAAGAGATTCGGTGCTAAGAACCGCAATGAACTAGCCCCCAAGCTTCCTCCTCCATCCAACCCGGCCTAAGCCTAATCCCACTACTTCGTCTACCTATACGTATCCTTATGAATATCCCTTATGGTAATCACTACTATATATATATACTTTCCACGCCTACGCATCCTTAATATATGCGTTCGATTCTGCGCGTCTCGCGGTGTCGCTGGACGGACGTTTTTAAGGTAGCGCCGCGGAGGGCGCGTAACATGGTCATGGATTATGACAACGGTTTGCGTGCCTGCTCACTGGTGAGCATCCGGCAGTCGATTGCAAAGGCCAAGCGAGGGGCTGCAAGGGTTTGCAAGAAACACGGCAGCGCGAGCGCGGAGACTTATGAGGCAATTTCGGAAGTGGCTCGCCTTCAGGCCGGATTTATCGAACGTCTTGAGAATGAGGCGAAGACGAAGGAGGTGCGACCATGAGCAAGCGCAAGATTCAAATTTCGGAGGAAATCCTCCGCGCATGGGAACACTTACAGGATGTGGAGGGCTCCATTAACGATTCCCATTTCAACGGCGGTCCGCCGACGAAGGGCGAGTTGGCGCAGATTGAATCGGCGGAACAAGCGCTGCTTACCGTTATGGGGATTGGTGGGAGTCAAGGCACGGACGTTAAATCGATCGGCAAGCTACGCGAGATTGGAGTTGATGTTCCCGAGGGTGATAAACAGTTGGCAATGCCCGCGATAACAAAATTGGATGCGGAGGTTGGACGAATTTACAAAATGAATGGCGGCCTCAGGCCGCGAAAGGGATTGCTGGTTACGAAAATTCACAAGGCGTACGACAAAGCCCGGACGCAGATGATTGCGGACGGAGTAGCCCCAGCCTCGGCTGATCTTTTAATAGAGCAAATATATCTTGCAGAGGCGGGGAAGCCATGAGCAAAGACGCACTTGATGTGTTATTGGAAAGATTTCCGTTCCTGTTGGATTACTTCGACGTCCAGGGCGATAGGTCCGGGGCTGAGTTTCGTCCCGGCTTCGCTCAAGAATAAATCATTGAATCGCGGGGATCATTTGCATCCAGGAATCTGTCTGTTTGCAGTACAGGTTCCGGGATTTTTTCTGTATTCTTGTCAGGCGGCCTCAGAGCCAAGGCGGCATTTCAATTTTGGACAGGCCAGCGGCTAAAGTCGCGTTGATTTTGTATACTCTACGGCACGGCTGAATTTGAAAATCCCGGACCGTCGGGACCGTGCCCTACAAATATTTCGGCCTGGATGTACAGGCTCTCTTGGATGATCCCGCTTCACGCGGCAAATCCGGGGAAAAGTGAAAGGATGACGCACATGCGAGATCGCACGAAGGTTCAGGCACGTGGAATTTTTCTGACTGCATTCCTCGCGGTGGGAATTTCTTTTTCGGCGGGACTGGCGGGCTGCGGCTCGTCGAAACCGGCGCAGCAACCGGCGGAGGGGCCGCAACGGTATCATATGGAAGGACGCGTCGTTTCCGTGCAGACCGCAAAGCAACAGGTGACCGTCGATGCCGGGGATATACCGGGATTCATGGCGGCGATGACGATGGGATACTCGGTGAAAGATCCGAACCTGCTCACTCCGCTGTCGCCGGAAGATAAGATTAAGGCGGACGTGGTTGTGAATGGCAACGATGTTTATCTGGAGAATATCGTGGTCGTCAAAAAAGCGGATCAGGCAAAAACGCCCGCCAAAAGTGACGCTAATTCTTCGTCGTCACAACCTGCAAAACAATAGCGAAGGCGCGCCGTAAAACTCTTGCAAGTTTCGAGCGGCGCGCCTCGATCAGTCCGCATCTCGTTGAGCTTTCCTTAGTTGCGATCCCGGGAATGCCAAACTTTCCGCTACGTCAGGCGCCCTGCAAATCGCCAATCGGGAGATTTGCGTTCCCGGGTTTCAGACCCAAATTCCCGCATCAGCTTCGGAATCCGGGTATCGTGGAGTTACTTTTTCTCCTTCTCGTCGCCCTTCTTTGAATCCTGCCCGCGCTCCGGCGGTTTGGGTTGTTCTTTTGCAGCTGGAGGCGGAGCTGCTGCTTTCGGCGGAGCGGCAGCCGGAGCAGGAGCTTGCGGTTTTTCAAATTGATGCGGGTGATAAGTGTCCTCGGTTGCTTTGGATGGCGGCGCGAATCTTACGGCTGGGTTCTGCTGAACGGGAACGGGAGGATTGTGCGTCTGGTCCACCTGTTGCCGCGTTTGCTGTTGCTGAATTTGCGGTTGTGGCGGCGGCTGATGCTGCTGAATTTGCGGCTGCGGCGGTTGCTGTTGCAACTGTGGATGCTGTTGCTGTTGTATTTGCGGCTGAGGCTGTTGCTGCGACTGTGGCGGCCGGAATTGCGGTTGCGCCTGTTGTTGCTGCGATTGCTGCCGCGGTTGCGTTTGTTGTTGCAGTTGCTGTCCTGGCGCGACGGCCGGCCGGAAAGACCTCGCTTGCGGCGGAGTGCTATTGAACGACGCGTGCGGAGGAGGCGGCGTTTCCTTGGCCACAACTTGCCGCTGCATTACCGCTGCCGGAGGCTTGGCCGTTGCGACGGCCCCCGCGCCGACGACGCTCCTCTGCACCGGCGCCACCGTAAAGTTGCGCTGCACTTCCGCCGTTTGCATCTGCTGCGCATTGACGCGGACGGTGGCGGCGCCCACGGGACGCGCGTTCACGAACGTGTCATGCGAAACCGCGGTCACCGCAGCGACATTGTTCTGGTGCATGTAGGTGACTTTGGTGACGTTCACGTTGTTGTAGACGTTGGTGACATTGACGACGTTCACGGTCGTGTTCGTTACGTTCACGTTCTGCACGTAGCGCACGCTCGTGCGGTAGGGCGGCACGTACACTTCGCGCGGGCCGAGCGGGAACCACGCGACGCCTCCTCCTCCACCGCCGAATGACACGGACGTGCCGAAGCGCGGTCCGCCAACGAACACAACCAGCGCCGGCGCGTACACGGGACGCACGACCACGGGACCCGGAACCCAGCACCAGCCTCCGCCGACTTCAGCCCAGCGCCCGTAGTGAAATGGAGCAAAGCCCCAGGGTTCGTCCTCCACCCAAGTCCATCCCCACGGCGCAACCCAGACCCAGTGACCGTAGCGGTACGGCGCCCATCCTGCGGCGACGCGAGTGGGAAACCACACATATCCGTAATCGG
Organism: uncultured Acidobacteriota bacterium; assembly: GCA_963832265.1. GTDB lineage: Bacteria > Acidobacteriota > Terriglobia > Acidiferrales > UBA7541 > Palsa-360. The sequence goes on along the minus strand of CAWHTN010000004.1, from coordinate 86,423 downwards.
GCACGCTCCGCCATTCGCCGTTGTCATCGAGATCGTCGTAGCCGATGACGTCGCGCGAAACGTAGCGGGAGGATTGCGAGTGCTCTTCGCGATCGTCGCGGGAGCGGCACCAGCTATCAAATTCGTCGAAGCCTCCGGCTTGGCCGCCGTCGTAGGTCAGCGTGTCCGTGCCGCTAAAGGTGGCCCGGTCGCCGGAGTCCATGTGGTAATCGCTGCCGCCGCCGGTGGCTTCGCCTTCGCCCGCGCGCACAGTGATGGCTGTCGCGTTGCCGTTGGGATCGACGTCGACGCGGTATTCGCCGGGGCGTTGCAGCGTGAACGCCAGATTCGGCGTGTCAACTTCAAACGCGTCGCCGCCGTCGAGCCGGCGCACGTAAACGTTCATCGAGCCTTGCGCCAGTTGAATTTGCACGGTGCGGTCGTTGAGATTCAGGAAAGTAATTCCCGTTTCGCCGCCGATGCGAATCGAGGAGCTCCCAATGTGCAATTCGCCGCGAGAATTTTTGTCGGCCCAGAGATTGTCGCCTGTAGTGAGAGGGCGGTTGGGATTCGCCTGGACCCAATCCGTTTCCCCGCCCGGCTGGAAAGAGACCGATCCCTGAATGTAGTTGAGGCGCGCCACTCTTCCGGGGGGATCGTCGTCGGCCTGTGCGGGCGACGAAAGCGCAAAAAGAAATCCGGCAAGAAGAATCAGAACTGGAACAAGGAAAATATTTTTTCGCATAGCTGCTTGTGCCTCCGACTTGCGTAGTCTCGAGAGCCGGGCGTGTACTCCGATTCTACTCCTAGATCGTAAACCTTGTTTGCAGGAGGGCGGTATACCGCCAATCCTGCATTCTTTTCGGGCTGGGCATCGTCATGCGAAATCCGTTTCCCCTGCCTCCTCGCGCCTATTCAGGGAGTACAGGAGGCCCCTTGCGGAGCCTCCTGACGGTGAGTGAGGTGTGGGGTGAAACGGGGTGGAAATCGTTTAGTGGTGACTGTGTCCGCCGCCACCAGAAGAGCCTCCGTGTGATCCGCCTCCGGAGTTGCCTCCGTGCGATCCGCCTCCCGAGGGAGCGCCGCGGTATCCGCCGCCGCTGGGTGCGCTTTGCGTTGTTCGGGCAGCAGGATAAGAGCCTCCGCCGCGCGGCGTGACGACCGGCTGCCGCATATTGAGCGTTGGCCGGCTCGATCCGCCGCCGTTGTAGCTTCCGCGCGAGTTGTTTTCATATTGCCGCGGCGGCGCGGACGGTTGCGTATTGTACGATCGCGACTGCGGTGCGCCCTGCGATCCAAAAGTTCTGCCACCATTTGATTGTCCCTGCTGGCCGGAGGGCGCAGTAAAGGTGCGCCATCCGGGCCTCGAGGACTGAATCGACTGACTCTGCTGCGCCGCGGGCGGAGAGAACCCACGTTGTCCCTGTTCAGAAGAGGGGCCACGGCTCACGTTGCCGGTTGGGCTGCCGCCACGATTGAAGGTGCTCTCGTTGCGTCCAGCCTGAAACGATGGGTTCTGCCGCGCGGTGCTACTGAAGAAATGCTGATTGCTGCTTGCTCTGTTCGGAATCGAGCCCGGGTTCACTTGCCGACTCGTCGATTGGAAACTCTCGCGCGAAGGCGACACGGGGTTCGCGCCCGTCATCACGCTGGCTTGACGGAATGAACCCGCGTCGATTCTCGACTGCTGCATTGGCACGCGGTCGTGGCCGAATTGATTGCTCTGCATGGAACTGATTCCGTTGCGCACATGTTCGTCGGTTAACGCTCGGTCGACGTTTGAGAATCCGCGCGACCCTTCGCGCAGCGGACCGATCCGCCGAAGTTGTTATGAATGTTGTTGATGTTGACCACGTTCACGCGGTTGATGCCGCGGCCGTACCACGGGAAGAAGCGATCGCCCGGTCCGCACGGTAGCCAACCCACACTGCCGAAGCCGCCGCCGAACCCGAATCCAAACCCGACTCCCAATCCTCCTCCACCGAAACCGAAGAAGGAGACGTACGCCGGTGCCCACAGCGGCTGATACCCTGCATATACTGGGCCCGGCCACCAGCCCCAGTTCCCTCCATAAACGAACCAGCGTCCGTAGTGATACGGCGCCCAGCCCCACGGCTCATAGGAAACCCAGGTCCAGCCGTAGTAGGGCTCATACACCCAGCGGCCATCGCGATACGGCGCCCAACCGGGACCTTCCGCGGGAAACCATACGCTGCCGTAGTCGGGGACGTTCGTCCATTGGCCATTCGCGTCCAAATCTTGCGTGCCTGTGTAGTAGGGATTGGTGTGCTGCCAGCTTTGCGCGCCTTCGATGGTGCGGTCGCGGTCGCCGTTCCACTTGTCCCAATCGTCTCTGCCGGGCGCTCCGGAAACTTGGTACTGCGCGCTGTCCGCAGTGCCTTGAATGGTGATGCGCTGGTCGCGCTCGACTTTTGTGCTTCCCTGCGGAGTGGAAATTTCCGCGGAGCCCTTGCGCACGTCGACAATCGTTTCGCCATCCGAGTTGACCAGGATGCGGTAGCTGCCTTCCTCGCCCGCTGCCGGATGAATGGCCACATTGGGCGTGTCGATTTCCACGTTCGCTTCGTTATTTTTGAAGACTTCGTAATTCGCCAGGCCCTGCCCGATCTGTAACTGCATCTGCGTGCGCGACAGATTCACGACATTGGCCGTGGTTTGGTCCGACAGGCGCAGGATATTCGCGTGATCCAACTGAATTTCGGCGCGCGCGTTTTGGCCCGTGGAAATATGGTCACCATTTACCACAGGCGTGTTAATTGTCGCGGCGGCCCAGTCGGCCGATCCATAGTGCTGCGTCGAAACGTCGCCGTGAAGGAAGCTGATGCGCGCCGCGCCCGGATCGTTCTGCGGCGCCTGCTGCGGTGACCCCTGCGGCTGCGGCCCGCCCTGTGGCTGCGGCGGATACTGCGGATACTGTGCCGGAATCTCCATAGGTTGCTGCGAAGCCGGCGGCGCTTGCTGCGCGCCCGCCCCTGCGCCCATTCCCAGGACGAGCGCCCCAGTCAGTAGAACTGTCCCCAGACTCCCAAGATAGCTTTTCATGGCCGACCTCTCACAACTCCTCAGGCCCACTGATGCTCATACTCGTGTTAGATGATTGCAGGGCGGGGGCCAAACTGGAGCGTATCTCAGGTATATGTTAAGATGCTTAACTTCAATGAGATACGGGATGGGGATGAGGGCGCACTTGTTGAGTCTCTGAAGGATTCTGGTGGTTCCCACGCAGGCTGTGGTGGTTTTCAGCCAATCGGTTTGGATAAACAAGACATCATGTCCATTCCGTAAGAAGAAGTTGATTAGAGTAGACTGGCCATGAGAGAGGATGACTTCGATGAGTCCGACACCCGAAGGCAGCGAGAGACAACGTAAGGCTGCGTACAAGGCATGGGAAACCATTCGCCGCAATGAAGCAGAGAGGGCAAAAGCTAAAGCCGAATCTCCAGAAATCGCCGCGGTAGCAGAAGCCAAGAGTACAGCTTCCGACATCCTGAAAACAGCGGAGGCTAAAGAAGCAACAATCAGTCAGGAGCGCGATCTGCAAGCCGCATTGCGAGCCAACATCGAACAATTAGAAACCGGCTTGATCATAAATGATGGCGGCAGGGAGAAAGCCTTTGCTTCTGGTGGAAGAACAGATATTTTAGCGATAGACGCTAAAGAACAGACTGCAGTCATCGAGTTGAAAGTTGGCACAGCAGATCGTGATGCTATCGGGCAAATCCCTCATTATATGGGCGATTTGCAGGAAAAAACCAGTGGGCCAGTACGGCGGAGCCTGCGAAATTCGTTTAAGAATACGCGACAAGCAGAATCTGACAATTCACACAGGCAATGATGATTTCGTCGCGGCGGCATCCAGAACTTCACGGACGCGGCGGCAAAGGACGGAGGGGCTATAGGGCTTTCTCAGGACCGCCACGCCGCGCTCCACCAAATCGGCCAGGGTGGCGATTTCATTGCTATAACCTGTTGCAAAGACAACGGATACGCCTGGATTCAGGGCCTTGATCACCGCGAAAACCTCCGGGCCGCTCCTCCGGGGCATGATCACATCCAGCAAGACAAGTGAAATGCGTTCGCGATGGGCTGTAAAGACTTCCACGGCTTCCTCGCCATCGTGCGCCAGCAAGACGTGATACCCCTTTGCCTTCAGAACGGATTGCGCCATCTCGCAAACGCCATCGTGGTCGTCTGCGAGCAGAATCGTTTCCGTCCCGCCGCGGACCGGCAAATCATCGGCAGCGTGCGGGCGAACCTCGTCCGCAGCCGTGGTTGCATTGACTGGAAGAAAGATTCGAAATGTACTCCCCTCGCCGGGCTCGCTTTCCACCTGAATAAATCCATTGTGTTGTTTGACGATGCCATAGACGGTGGCCAGCCCCAGGCCAGTTCCCTTACCGGTTCCCTTGGTGGTGAAGAAAGGCTCGAAGATCCTTTCTCGTGTGACCGCATCCATGCCGGTCCCCGTGTCGCTTACACGGAGTTCGGCAAAGCGCCCTGGCGGGAGTCCGATCGTACGGCGGCAGTCCTCCTCGGAAAACAGGGCATTGTGCGTTTCGATGGTGATCCGCCCGCCCTTGGGCATGGCGTCGCGAGAATTGATGCAAAGATTCATGAGTACTTGCTCGATTTGCGTGGGATCTGCGCGCACGGCCCATAAATCTTCCGCCGCAGCCGTCTGGATCTCGATGTCCTTGCCAATCACCTTGTCGAGCAGATTCAATACGTCGTGGACCGTTTGGTTGAGGCTAAAGTTTCGCGGCTCCAGAATCTGCCGCCGGGCAAACGCCAGCAACTGCTGGACCAGGGCAGAAACGCGGTCGCATTGCAAATGTATTTTTTTGAAATAGCTTTCCAGAGTTGCATTGCTGGACGCAGCCTGATCCTCTCCCAATTCCGCCCATCCGAGAATGGCCCCGATCACATTGTTGAAATCGTGCGCGATCCCGCCGGCCAGTTGGCCGATGGCCTCGAATTTCTGCGCGTGCCGCAATTGCTGCTCGAGAGCCCGGCGCTCGCTCATGTCCCGTGAAACGGTGGCGACGAAGCGCGGTTCGCCGGTCTTCTGATCCTTCACCTGGAATCCCACAAAATCCATGGGCAGGGACTGGCCGGTCTGGCGATGGCGGAACCGCAATTCTCCTTCCCAATGCCCGGTCGAATAGAGCGCTGGCAAAATTGTGCCGTGCACCAAGGGCAGATCTGCCGGAACCACGTAATCGAGGGAATGCGTCCCTTTCAGTGATTCTCCCTCCGCGATGCCGAGCATGGCGCGGCCCGCAGGGTTGACGTATTCCACGTTGTCCTGGAGATCGGCGACGGCGATGAAATCGCGGCTGTATTCCACCAGCGTAAAGAATTTTTGCCTTTCCTCCTCGGCCCGCTTTCGTTCCGTGATGTCCTGAGCGACGACGAGCGCGGCGGGGTGTCCGGAGTATTCCAATTTGTGCATGAACATTTCCACGTCGATTAACGAAGCATCTTTCTTGCGGTGGCGCCACTGGCCCGCATGTTGCGCCACGGGATTGGGGTCCCGAAAGATTGCCAGCAATTTGGGAACTTCCTCGGCCGGATGCAGATCCGTGGCGGTCATTTGCAGAAAGTCCATCCGGTCATACCCGTAGTGGCGAACAGCCGCGTCATTCACCTGGAGAATTTGGAGCGTCTCACTTTCGAAAACCCACATGGGTAGAGGATTGTGCGCAAATAGAAAGAGAGAATTGGCTTCGCTTTGCCGGAGCGCCTGCACCATGAAGCCGCGGGCGTCGCGAAGCGCCCTCTCCTCCAGAGCGCGCGCCACCACCAGGGGGAGGCGGGCCAGATGCTCCTTCAAAACATAGTCCGTGATGCCTTGCTTGATGCACTCGACGGCCACTTCTTCGCCGAGGAATCCGGTAACCAGGATAAATGGAACATCGTGCCCTGCCTGGCGCATCACGGAAAAGGCGTCCATGCCGGTCCAGCCCGGGAGCCGGTAATCCGCCAGCACAATGTCGAACGGAAAACGCCCGACCTGCTCGAGCAACTCCGCTCGTGTGGAGATAATTTGCGACTGGCACTGAAATCCTGCGCGTTGCAGTTCATGAAGATTCAGCTCGGCGTCCGCCGCTGAGTTCTCGATGAGCAGCGCGTGCAGCGGTGCGTTCATGTTCCACAAAGTGGTCAGCGAAGCGTTGATCACCGTTTGGCTCATGCGGATTTCTCCGTGCCTTTGGCCATGGCGTGCCGCGGGGGCGACTGGTTCACCAGCAGCCAATAGAGCGCCAGGACATCCACTGCTTCGCGGGAGTGTTCAAAGTCGACCGGCTTCTGAACGTAGCTGTTCACGCCAAGGTCATTGCAGGCCGTCGAGTCTCTCACTTCCTTGGACGAGGTAAGTACGATTACCGGCATCCAGCGCGTTCGCTGATCCGCCTTGAGCGTGCGAAGCACGGACAAGCCGTCCACCTTGGGCAATTTCAGATCGAGAAGAATGAATTGCGGGAGGGACTGGCGGGCGCGTGCCTGATAAGGCTCCCTGCAAAAAAGAAAATTCAAGGCTTCTTCACCATCCCGCACGATGTGGATGCGGTTGATCAGTGTGTTTTTTCGCGGCGCCTGGAGCGTCAGATCAACGTCCGCGGAGCTGTCATCCACGAGCAGGATTTCAATTTCTTCCGCCCTCACGCCGCACCCCCAAGGACGCCGACAGGAGCCGGTGATGCGGGGAGCGGCTGGTTCACGGTAAAGAAGAAAGTGGCGCCCATCCGCGGGCTGGATTCGGCGCGGATGCCGCCTCCATGCTTTTGCAGGATGCGGTAGACAATCGCCAGACCAACCCCCGTGCCCTCAAATTCTTCCTCGCCGTGCAGGCGCTGGAAAACCTGAAATAATTTGTCCGCATACTTCATGTCAAATCCGGCACCGTTGTCGCGAACGAAAATCACGGGCTTACCTTCGCTACGGATTTCGCCGATTTCGATGATGGCTTTTTCCCGGTGATGGGTGAATTTCAACGCGTTGGAAATCAAATTGAAAAATACTTGTCGCATCAATCCCGGGTCGCATTGCGCCCGCGAAAGACGGCCCACGTGCCAGTCGACAAGCCGGCCGCGCGTCTCCGCTTCGAGGCTCAGAATCGTTTCGGCTAGCACTTCATCCAGGTCCGCGGTCACGATTCTGAGCGAGCCGCGCCCGACCCGCGCCAGATTCAGCAGATCATCCACAAGCTGGCCCATGTGACGCGTGGCCGCGCGCACCCGCTCCACATGTTGCTTCGCGCCAAGCGGGAGTTGCGGGCCGTAGTCTTCGACGAGGATCTTTGAGAATCCGTCCATGTGGCGAAGCGGGGCTCGCAGGTCATGCGACACCGAATAGGTGAACGATTCCAGATCGCGATTAGCTGCCTCCAGTTGCGCCGTGCGTTCTTTCACGCGAACCTCCAACTCCGCATTCAGCTTGTGGATTTCGTCTACCGCTTTTTTTCGCTCGGAAATATCCACGATGCTGGCGCGTACGAGGTTCCGGCCCGAAGAGGGCAGGCAAACGAGCGATATTTCGCATGGAATTTCTTGGCCCGCGGCGCTGCGATGAATCCATTCAAACCGAGGCGTTACTCGTGGCGGAGGGCCTTTTCAAGTTCCTCAGCCGCCGCTTCCGATGAAGGCCTTCCGCCCGGTTGGAGCGGCGGGCTGACCTCTACCGGCCCGACGCGCAGCAACTCCTCGCGGCTCATGCCGAACAATCGTTCCGCATTTTGATTCGCGTCAGCGAAGCGCCCCACGTCCAGGTCGAGCACCACGATGGCCTCGGGGGCATGCTCGACCAGAGTGCGATAGCGCTGTTCACTTTCCCGAAGGGATTGATTGGACGCCACAAGCGCCGCGGTGCGCTCGGCAACGCGCTCTTCCAGGTCTTCGCTAACGCGGCGCAAACTGGATTCCGCTTCCGCTCGTTGCTCGACTTCCCAGGTGAGCTTCCGATTGATTTCGATGAGCCACTGGGTGGCGGGCAGAGCCAGCGCCCGGGGCGTAAGCTGAATCAGCAAGATCGCAGTGGCAGCGGAAAAGCATGCCGTCACGGCTTTGACCGCTCCGGCGAGCCAATACGACGGGAACCATATCGTCCACACTTCCATGATGTGCGTGCCGCCGCAGGCCACGATGAACCCTCCGAAGCATAGAAACATCCAACTGAAGGGAATGTCCCGCCGCTTGCGGGCGAAGTGCAGCAGAGTGATTGGGATCGACAGGTAGGAGAGCGCAATCAGGGAATCCGATACCACATGCAGCCCGATCAGGTCCGGAGTCCACAAGTAGCAATAGCCGTGCGGCATGAAGCCGCCCGGGAATATCAAATTCCTCAGGAACTGCATTCTTCCCCCGTAGCGCGAGATGCAGCGGTAGAGTGAACAGCCATGCCCGAATCAACGCACAGCCCCGCGAACACTCCACTGGGTCTCTATCGGCAGTTTTCGGGAATGGCTTCAGCGAAGAGTCAGGGGCAGCTGCGATCGATCAGGTGGAGCTAACGACCGTGGATTGTTTAAGGGCCGGCGAATCGGAGCCACGCAGTTGTTTCTTCCGTTTTTCTTCATACATTTGCGTATCGGCGACTCGGAGCAGTTGATCGAGCGACGGCTGGTGAACCACGGGGACGTCGGCAATCCCGACGCTAAAGGAAAGCCGGAAGTTCCACGAGGAGAGCGCATTGATGAAATCCGCGCGCTGTTGCAGGCGCTTACGGACTTGCTGGGCGGAGTCCTGCCCCGCATCGGTCATCAGGACGCAGAATTCATCGCCGCCCAGGCGCGCGAGGATGTCCGACTGGCGAAAGCAGGCGCGCAAAACATTGGAGGTCACGATCAGCGCGCGGTTGCCTTCCAGGTGGCCGTACGAGTCGTTGATGAGTTTCAAATCGTCCAGGTCCAGGTAGATGAGCAGGGCCGCGCCCTTGCGTTGGATCATCCGCAGATGCTGCTCGGCCAGGGCCAGGAATCCGCGGCGGTTGTGTAGCCCGGTGAGGTCGTCCAGCAGAGAAAGATTTTGCAGATTTTTCTGTAGCCGGTGGCGCTCGATCGAGTAGCGCAGCGCTCGCACCAGGGCGGAGCGGTCCAGATGCTCCTTGTCCAGGAAATCCTGCGCGCCTTGCCGCAACGCGTCGATAGCCAAAAGTTCGTCTTCGGACTCCGCCAGAATAACCATGGGCGTGTCCGGCGCCGAGGCGCGCGCGGCTTGCACATAGGCGCGGCCCTGCCGCTGTTTAGATCCCAGGTCGAGGAGCAATACATCCGCTGGCTCGCTGGAGAGACGCTCGGCGGCAAGTTCGAGGTCCGCGACGTGCGCAATATGGAATTGGCTGAAATCTTCTGTGTCCAGTAGCTCGCGAAGCCCACATGCATCCTTCGCTTCCCCTACCAATAGAATGCGGATCGGCACCCCGTTCATCGACACCGTGCAGCCTCAAGATTCCCATTCTGCGTTCGCCCATTCTAAGTTATGCAGACGCAAGGCAAGCCTCGACGCAATCCAGCGCGAGCCGCGCGAATGCCGGGTAGCCAGGCGAACAAGGGAGTCCACTTTCTGGAAGGGGGACATTAAGTCTCATCCACTGCAGGAAAGTTGTCAAGGTGAGTAACGCGAAGTGAACTCTGGAAGGCAACCCCGCTCGGATCGTCGTCGTTGACCGATTGCTATAGGGAAAGGGATGTGGGCTCGGTAAAGAAAGGACTAATCACGAGGATGCCATCCAGGTCTTGGTTCGTTTGGAAATCCTCGGTCAGCAGGTAACGACAACTGCTGGTTTTCGCAGCGGCAACAATAAGAGCGTCCCAAAACGAGAGTTGATAGCGATCTTGAAGTTTCCAACCCCGCTCCAGAATCGCGGCGTCCACCGTCACGGGGTGCCAAGCCAACAGATCTTTCACTTCAGCGCGCGCCTCGTCGCGAACCTCAGGCCACTTCCGAGTTGCCTTCACATAAAACTCCTGCAGCACCTGAAAACTGATTCTCCCGAGGCGGTTTTTCCAAAGCTCCTCCCGCCATGTCCGGGCCGCCTGTTGCTTCTTCAGGTCCGCCCGGTCGAGCGCGTAAAGGAAGACATTCGTATCAACGAAGACCGGCGCGGTCATGAGTCTCCTCACGCGATAGATATCGCCCCTCGGTCTTGAGGAAGGCCTTGCGAGCTAAAGCGCGGCGCATGGCTCTTTCATAGCCGTCGCTGTCGAGCATCCGCTCCTTGAGAATCGTTCCCAGCAAACGCGAGACGCTAGTGTCCTTGCGCGCCGCTTCGATGCGGGCCCATCGGGCCACCGGTTCTTCCAGCGTGACGGTGACGTTGCGCAGCTTAGCTTTCATGACACGAGTATATTGTAACACGAACTTCGTGTCAATTGACTCGTGGCCGTTTCAGCGTGGGACGGGCTTCAGTCGGACTCCAAACTCGCGCCCTTCGCAAAAACGGGATTCCTGTGGCACCCGCAACGTCAATCATTTATGGAGCCGCCTGGTAAGGAGCCAGATCAAAAAGGCAGCGCCAGCCATACCAGCCACAAAGATGCTGTGCTCCCGAATGTAGTTTCCCACCCCGAGCGGTTCATATCGCGTAAAAAAGTGAACCTTGGCAGCGATATAAAATAAGAGCAAAAATGCCCATAGCTCAGCAGAAATAGTTCGGACAAAGCTCTTCACTTTCACCGCTTCGCCTCATCACTTCTCGATTGCACTTTCCTGAAGGGACGAACAAGGTTGGGACATTCTATCCGGTTGCCAGTCTTTCAAGCCGTTGTAGGGTGTCCGGATAGCGCCGCACGAGCAGGACCAAGGCTGCGGCCTGTGGGTTGGGTTTGGCTCGTCCTTGCTCCCACTTTTCAAGGGTTCTTACGTTGATCCGCAGCTTGCGCGCGAAGACGGCTCGCGAGCAGCGCAGTTTTTTTCGGGTGTCCCGAATCAGTTTGGAGTTCACGGGTGGAAGCGGCGCCGTTTCAACCTTGCAGTTGCGCAACGTGAGTTTGCCTTCGCGGTGACCCTTCATTGCGGCAATCCCATCCATGAGTTCTCTAGGAATATTTCTCTTGCTCATTGCCGGCTCCTCCGTGATTTTTTCTCTTTCGCAAACCGGGCAGCTTGACGCGCGTGTAACTCGTTTTCAACAGCACTCTTGAGCGCCTTCTTCACTCTCGGCGAGAGGTCCGAAGCCTCATCTTTGTCGTAAAGTGTCATCAGCCATTACTGCTGGTCCGCGAGGAAATAGTAGTAAATGATCCGCAAGCCGCCCCGCCGACCCTTGCCACGCCTCGGGTCCGCCCAACGGAGTTTTCGGAACCCTCCCGTTCCCGGCATGACGTCGCCCAGGTCCGGATTGATTGCGAGCCGGTTTTGTAGTAGGCGGTATTCATCATCGTCCAGGTACTGAGCCACGTACCGGGTGAACGCCGGGGCTTCAATGAATTCCATTCCATTGAAGGTACGCCTCTAGAGTACGGTTGTAAATATACGCCAATAGCGTATAAATGTCAACCGGAAGCAATATCGATTTATCTCCAGGATTTTTTACTTGCCCTTGGCGCGCGACTGGCTTAGCAAGTTGACGAACAGGCGGAACGCGCCGGCGTTGCCTTCAGGCAACTGGCGAGAGAAGGAGAGGCCCGTGTAGATGTAGGTGCCTTTGCCGGTGCGGGTCCAGACGAGGCTGCCCATCACGTCTTTTTCGCCAGGATCGTGCATTGAGAGGACAGTGTGATATTGCGCGTCCCACTTTTCCCAGAAATAGAGGCCGCGCTCCTGCACCCAGCCGTCGAAATCGTGGGCTTCGATTTTATTCGGGAAATTCAGCAGCGGGCTTGCGGGTCGGTGTAATTCACCGCCGCGTTTTCGTCGGTGACGCGCGGGCCGGGGCCCATCGTCGCGGGGAACGGAGCGGGCTTGACCGCGTCCCAAATCGCCGGTCGCTGATCCAGCACGACGAGCGTGCCGCCGCCCGCGGCGTAATCGAGCAGGCGCGAATTCGAGGCGACGACGTCGGAACGCAATTCGTACGCGCGCATGCCGGCCACGATGGCATCGAACCGGCTGAGGTCGCCGAAGGCCAGGGCGTTCGCGTCGATCATCTCGACGTCGACTCCCAGGCGCCGCAGAGAATCCGGGATGGCGGCGTCGTTGTCTGCGGAAATGTAGCCCACGCGCAAATGGTCCGGCACGGCGATGGAGAACACGTGCACGGGCACCGTGGCTGGCGCGCTCCACAAATAGGTCGGCAGCGAAGGCAGCGGCTCGAGCGAGGTTTCGACTTTTTCCTCGCCGCGTTTCGCATACGCTTTCAATTCGTAATTTCCCGCGGCAATCTTTGCCGGCGGCATCACCGTCAGGTGAACGAGCCGATCGCCCGCGCCGGAAAATTCGATGGTCTCCGGCGCCGGAGCTTTCCACCCGGACGGCACTTCGACTCCCACGCTAACTTTGGACGGCGTCTGCGCAAAGGAATGCACGCGCGCGAAAACATCGAACTGCCTGGGCTGGCGCGACTCTACGACCACGTATTGCTCCGGCTGCGGAGTGAGCTCGACCGGGGGAACGATGCGCAGCGGGTAGCTCAACACGCTGACGGTGGACGCGTGCAGGCTCTGCACCGGCGCGGTGAAATCAAAAGCGTAGCCGTCTGCCTCGACATGCGTGCGCGCGCGCACAAGCGGCGGCGGAAACGGGTAGAGAAAATCGCCCGGCGCGCGGAGCGTTTGCGCCCCGGCGGGAACGGCGACGCTGAAATTCGTCGAGCCGTCTTTCTCTTCCTGCTTCGTGATGGTCCAGCCGGAGGGCAGCGTGAGCTCCGGCTTTGAAAATGTGGCCGGCACGCCGTCGCGATGGACCACTTCGGCGCGCACGCTGAAACCTTCGCCGGCGACTAGTTCGCTGCGGTCAGAGTTGGAAACGATTTTGATCGCCGCGGCGTCGGAGAGCGCGTGATTGATTCGCTCGCGCACTTGTTCCAGCTCCCACAATCCGCTCGCGGCCGACGAATCCTGCGAGCGCTTCACCTGGTCTTCAAGCGACGCAATCTGCTTGCCCGCTTCCGCGATGGACCGCACGGCGCCGGGCCAGTCGAGTTTTTCCGCCGCCATGCGGGCTTGATCCAGTGCATGGTCGGCAGCCGCGAGCGAATCTTCCGCCGGCACCGGAATCACGCGCGCAAGCGAAATCAGCGGTTGCGCAAAATCGGACGGGGAAGCTGGCCCGCCCGTCGCGCGCTTCAAGCCATACGGGCGCCGGACGAACGGGGCATTCAGGAACGGTGTCACGCCCTGCGAGCGGTGATGCAAGTAACCTTGGAGCGAGATGTCGCGGTAACTGAGTCCCCAAATCGGGGAAATTTCATCGGCGGGCACCACCCAGGAACCGGTGTAGTCCACTTTCTCATCCTGCGCGGTCGCGCGCACGGGATTGAGAATCGTCTCGACGCGCCAGGGTTTCAGTCCTTCGGCAATCTGATCGGGATACTTGGTGGGATCGGCCGCGGCCTCGACGGCTTTCGGCGTTTGGTAGCCGGAAGCCTGATGATTGCCGTGGCCGGTTTTCTGGCCGCCCCATCCGTTGATCACAATTTGCGGGCGCAGCATGCGGATGGCTCGCACCATGTCTTCCAGTTCCAGGCCCTGCCATTTTTCTAGCGTTTCTTCGAGCGTCTTTGAAAATCCAAAATCGACCACGCGCGTGAAATAGAGATGCGGCCCTTCGACATTCATCGCCGCGGAAAGCTCCGAGCTGCGCAGGATGCCGAGTTGCGCGCCCTGCTCGGGGCCGATGGCGTTCTGGCCGCCCTCGCCGCGGTTCAGTGTCAAGAGCGTCGTGTCCGTCCCCAATGCATGAGGCAGATAGGTGAGCAACGTGGAGGCTTCGTCATCGGGATGCGCCACAGTGAAGAGAACGCGCGTCACCACGCGCGCTTTCTGAATCGATTCGAGCGTGTCCGCGACGCTTTGGCCGCGGCCCGGCGCGGGCGCCTCTTGCTGCGCGGAAACTTGCGCCAGAGCAAAGGCCAGCGCACAGAGCGCAGCCAGCAGCGAAAGCAGCCCGAGTTTTTGCGGGCGCTTCATTGCTGCGCCTCCGCGGCCGCAGCGAATGGCCAGATGCGCCGGTAGCGCGCCTGAATCATGTACGTCAGGATGCCCAAAGCGATCACGCCAAGCCCCCCGAGGGCGAATTTCCATCCCGTGGAATAGAACAATGCGACCCAGCCCAAAATCGCCAGCACGGCCGGCCAAGGATAGAGCCACATCTTAAAGGGAAGCCGCTCCGGAGGCCAGCGCCGCCGCAAAATCATCACGCCCACGCCCTGGCTGATGAACTGAACGATCAGGCGCACGGCGATAATCGCCTTGATCACGCTGGCCAGCCGGAACAGCACGCTGAACGCGAGCGACGCCGCGCCCAGAAACAGCAGCGACACATGCGGGAAATGCTTTTTTGGATGCACACGCGCGAAGACCGGAAAAAAATTGCCGTCTTCGGCCGCGGCAAAGGGCACGCGCGAATAGCTGAGCAGCGTGGTGAACAGCGAGGCGAAGGCAATCCACAAAATCATGATCGTCGCGAACGCAGCGGCGCGCGCGCCGTACAGCCGCTCGACGAACGTGCTCACGATGTATTGCGAATTCTGCGCCTCGCGCCACGGCACGACGCCCAGAATGCTCGTCTGCATCGCGAGGTACAGCACGGCGATTCCCGCGATCGACAGCAGAATCGCGCGCGGGATGTTGCGTTCCGGTTCGCGAATCTCCGCGCCCAGATTGCAGATGTGGTAGTAGCCGAGGTAGGTGTAGACCGTGTTGACCGACGCCGACCCGAGCCCCGCGAAAAACAGCCACGACCAGTTCCACGCGCCGGAAGGAAAATCAAACGCCATTTTCGCGGAGAAATGCGTCACCCCTCCCCAAATCATCCACGCCATCGTGCCCACGACCCCGATCCACAAAAATTTCGAGATCGTTCCGACCGCCGAAATTCTGCGGTACAGAAGCACAATCAAAAAAACAACCAGCGCCGCCGAAATCGCTTTCTGCTGATATTTTCCCAGTGGAATGAGATACGTGAGGTATTGCGAAAAACCGATCGCGCCCGATGCCACCACAAGCGGCGCCTGAATGAGCGTCTGCCAGATATAAAGAAACGACATCAGCCGCCCGCCGCGCCCCGCGCCGTAGATTTCCCTGAGAAACGCATACGTCCCGCCGGCGCGCGGCATTGCGGCGCCGAGCTCTGCCCATACGAGCCCGTCGAGCAGGGAGAGCACTGCTCCGGCCACCCAGGCCAGCAGGCACTGCGGCCCGCCCATCGCCTGAATGACCAGCGGGATCACGATGAACGGCCCGATCCCGACCATCGCGTTCATGTTTAGGGCGACGGCCTCGCTCAGGCCGAGCCCTCGCTCAAGTTGTTCCTCTGGCATCGATGTGGACATGGTCGGCGCGAAGCGGGCAAAGCATATCAGATGCATTGGGAGGGCTAAAGCTTCGAGGCAAGACGGGGGCAGGTAAGTTTCTGACATGGGGGCTTACCGCGCGCCGGCAGCGATAGGGCCTTGTAGAAGACCACGGTATCGCACTGTTTGGTTCTGAGACCAGCAAAGTCGGGCAACCGTCTCCTTATTCGAGCGCCATCGCCACCCTCCGTCATTCATAGTACTTTTATTTGTTTACTTGTGTTAAAGTTTACATCGAGCGGTTTTTTAATGAACGGAACCGCAAATCCACGAAGTAACAAACCCAAAATCAATCCGAAGGGAAAGAATGCCTTCAATGCCCAAGCTTTTCTCGATTCGGTGGGCATACCGAGAAGAATCGCGAAGTATCGAAGATCGCAGAAAATCCACTCTCAGGGTGATCCCGCTACCGATGTGCTGTACATCCAGCAGGGAAGCGTGAAGCTGTCCGTTGTCAATCCGTTTGGCAAAGAGGCAGTCGTGGCGGTCCTTGGTCCCGGTGACTTTCTTGGCGAGGGAAGCATAATCTATCAATCCATTCGCTTAAGCACCGCGACCGCGATCACAGCCACGACACTACTGGTTATTGAAAAAAATGAGATGGTCCGCGCCCTTCATACCGACCATAGGTTTTCCGACCGCTTCATATCGTACATACTTTCGCGGAACATCCGCACCGAGGAAGCTTTAATCGATCAGCTGTTTAACTCCACCGAGAAACGGTTGGCCCGCGCTCTTCTGTTGCTCAGCCAATATGGCAGGCAGGACGAACCCCTAAAGTGGCTTCCCAAAGTATCCCAGGAAATGCTGGCGGAAATGATTGGCGCTACTCGCTCTCGGGTCAGCTTTTTCATGACCAAATTCAGAAAGCTAGGCTTCATTGGATACGAGGGCGGTCTCCATATCAACCCCACCCTCCTGAGCGTTATTCTTCACGAGTGATCATTGGCTTTCGATCGGCCCTCATGGCCGATTAGCTGCGGAAGTGTCCGCCTGAGGAAGACATCTCTCAGTGTCTCCCTGGTTGAGCCGGTCGCAAGGGCAGGGGATCATGCGAGGAAATGACGGGCAGATCGAACGGATTGGATATACATTTGTCCGGTCAGGGATCTTCAGTGGACCAATTCGGTCAACAGCTGAAGAATACGCACCAGGTCGCCATCTTCCGCCGTCGCAAATTCGACCCCCATCCCCCGACCAACTACTGTATGCCGCACCACGGCAGGGGCGTAAACTTCGCCGTCAGGCAGTTCGAAGGTCAGCCTTACGACCGTTCCCACCGGCGGTAAGTTTTCGGTTGGGATAAAAACGCCTCCCTTGCTCAGGTCGAGAACGCGGGAGACGAAGCGCTGTCCGCCGCCCTGCCATGCAACCCACACGCCCTTCGGTAACTGCACGCGAGGGGATCGGCGTTTTTCTCGAATGCCTGTCTCTTCAGGCATGACCAGGCGCTCAAGACATTGGTGGGCGCGCTCGACAGCCCGATAAAATTCCGCAATTCCTTCAGTCTTGAATGTGACTTCCTCGCCCTCCAATTCGATGATCAGTTCGTTGCATAGGCGGGTAGCACAACG
Organism: uncultured Acidobacteriota bacterium; assembly: GCA_963832265.1. Lineage (GTDB taxonomy): Bacteria > Acidobacteriota > Terriglobia > Acidiferrales > UBA7541 > Palsa-360. The sequence goes on along the minus strand of CAWHTN010000004.1, from coordinate 69,399 downwards.
AATCTGCTCAGACCTCAGCAGTGACACCGCCTCCGGTAGGCCGTGTCGTTGAGAATGGATCGGTTTCGATTCCTCAATGGCCCAGGCACTTCGGCGGATGGAATCGGTCTCGCGACGAAACTCCTTTAGAATGCCAAGATCTATTCCTTCAGGCCGAAGGCTTTGCCCCAGCTTGAGAAGTCCAGCCGTGGTCTTCATCAGTTGGAAATTCATTCCCCAGAAAGTTTCGCTAGGAACAAAAAGCTCGACAACAATCCCTTGCGGCATATCTGCCGTCGATCCGCGCATTGCTAACACCCGACCCTCGACCGACTCCGCAGAAACAACGTTGGTCAACTCGATGATGTCTCCCATATTGGGATACGTAATCATGCGCAGCAGGCCTCCGTGAGCGTTGACCTCCTCCGCGTGTGCCTTCTCTGTGATTCTTGCGCCGCCGGGTCCATGCCACTTCAGTTCTGCGGCAACCGACACGCGGAAACGTTTGCTCCTTCTATGTTCTACCCTGGCGGCGCAAGAGTTGACTGTCGAGTTTTGCATGATCATGGCCACGCCTCCAATGGACCAGTGTTTCCCTTATCTACTAAAACGCTGTACCTGCTCGGTAGGCCGTCGCGGGCCGGAGACTTTTAACTGAGCCGAGGCTTACCGACGATGCTGTCTCGCGTCATGGTGAAAAGGAATGACGCCATTACTTGCAAACAGTTGCTGATGCGGCATTTCAAGCAGGTTCGCGAACTGCTGTGCTGCCGCGGGCCGGCTGAAATAATATCCTTGTCCCTCATCGCAGCTATGGGCCTGAAGAAATGCCAACTGTTCTTTGGTTTCTACTCCCTCCGCAATGACACTTTGCTTGAGACTCTTGGCCATGCTAATGACCGAGCTGATGACGATCGCATCGTTCGATCCGGCAATGATATTGTGGACAAACGACTGGTCGAGTTTCAGGGAGTCAATGGGAAATCGCGTTAGATAGCTCAGGCTGGAATAGCCTGTGCCGAAGTCATCCACGGCCAGACGCACACCGATGGCTTTGAGTCTTCCAAGCATGTAGGTAGTTGACTCAGTGTGCCGCATGAGGACGGTCTCTGTTAATTCGAGCTCGAGATATCTGGGATCGAGGCCGGTTTCCTTCAGGGCCACTTGAACGTGCTCGAGAAACTGCTCGCTCCGAAATTCCAGCGACGAGATGTTGACGGACACGGGCACGGCAAGCAGGCCCGCATCAAGCCATTCCCGCGTTTGCCTGCACGCCTCGCGAAGTACCCATTGGCCGATGGCTATGATCATGCCGGTGTCTTCAGCGATGGTCAGGAATTGCCCCGGGAGAAGCAGCCCACGCTCTGGATGTTGCCAGCGCAGGAGCGCCTCGACACCAACGATGGCTCCTGTCTTTAGATTTACCTTTGGCTGGTATTGCAGCAATAATTCCTGGCGTTCCAGAGCATACCTAAGTTGGCCTTCCAGCGACTGGCGCTCGACGGCCCGGAGACTCATGTCCGGCTTATAGAACTGGTAATTGTTCCGTCCAGATTGCTTGGCGTGATACATCGCCGTGTCGGCATTCTTGATCAGGCTCTCTGCATCATCACCGCTGCCGGGGTAAGTGCTTACGCCTATGCTTACAGTAACGTGAAGACGGTGTTCGCCGATGCTGTGGGTCTTCTTGAGTTCGGTGAGGATTTTTTCGGCGGTAATGGCTGCATCTGCTGCGTGTGCGACTTCCGGGAGCAGGATCACAAACTCATCGCCGCCCTGCCGGCTTACTGTGTCAGATTTGCGAACGGCGGCCGATAAGCATAGCGCTACGGATTGGAGAAGTTTGTCGCCCACGGAATGTCCGAGGGAGTCGTTGATGTTTTTGAAACCATCCAAATCCAAATACAGGACCGCTAATTGGTGACGATTGCGAAGGGCCAGTGAAATCGCCTGAGCAAGCCGGTCGTTTAGCAATAATCGGTTGGGCAAATCGGTAAGAGCGTCATGTTGGGCCAAATGAGACATTTCCAGCACCATCGACCGCGCCATGCTCACATCATGAAACACGATCACTGCCCCCGTGACCTGACCATCCCGGTCGTGGATCGGAGCGGCGGAGTCTTCAATGGCGCACTCATATCCGTCTCGTCGAACCAGGATACAGTTCGCGGTCAGCCCCACGGCTTTGTCTAGCCGAATGGCCAGCTCCATGGGATTGGGTGACGGTTTATGCGTAGCCCCGTCGATAATTTGGAATACGTCGTTAAGCGGATGGCCCACTGCCTCCTTCCTGGTCCATCCCGTCATGTGTTCTGCAACAACGTTCAAGTAGGTCACATTCCCGTCAATATCGGTGCTTAACACAGCATCGCCTATGGAGTTGAGAGTGACCTGTGCGCGTTCCTTTTCATTGAATAGTTCCAGCCGTGCAATCTCGCGCTCAATGATGTTGCGAATTGCTCGTGTAAACGCGTATCTGTCGAGGTGGCCCTCTAAAAGATAATCCTGCGCTCCATGTACCATGGCCGTTTTACAGATCTCTTCGTCATCCTCGCCGGCTAGAACAACGATTGGGGCTGTGGGACTGACGGACAAGAGCCTATCGAGTGTGTCGATACCTCGGCTGTCTGGCAAAGAGAGATTTAGAAAAATGGCCCATTGTCCCTTGTGCGCCAATCTTTCAAGGCCATTGGAGAGAGTTCTGACCCATTCGAAATTCGATGGACCGTCACCGGCGGCCCGCATGGCTTCTTCAAATGCCTTTGCGTGACTGGGCTCATCGTCGATGAGCAGGATATTGTGGCGGGCCGGGGTCATTGGGGTGATCCTTGAAGCTAAAGATTGAGCCAAGAGGGGAAAACGGAATGTCCACTTTGAGACACTTTTGAGTATGTGTCGTATTGGTACAGGGTTATCCAGGAGCCTGATTCAGCGTCGCTTCGGCACGAATCAATTTTCATTGAGACTTCACTGGCGAGGCATCCTGATGCCTACAACGCCGCGCTTATTTCGTGCAGGAACAGCAAAATGATGCAAAATCGTGGCGGAGCAAACCGCACGCATGCTGAAACTCGGAATCATCTTGACCGCCGCGACCGTAACGATTCTCGTCGTGGAATTTTTCCGCGCGCGCCGCAGGCCATTTCCAGCGCACGGCTGGCTCGGCCTCTTCGCTCTGATCTGCGCCGAGTACTTGATGTTTCACGGGATCGAACCGGCGGCGACTTATTTCAGTCCGGTGGCCTGGACGTCGTACATTTTGATTGCCGATGCCGCAGTGTTTGCGATCTCCGGCCATTCGCGGCTGCGCGAGGAACCACGCGGGCTGTTGAAGATGGCAGCCCTGTCGATTCCATTGTGGCTGATTTTTGAAGCTTACAATTTGCGGCTCGCGAACTGGGCGTACATCGGGCTGCCACAAGGATACATTGAGCGATGGATTGGCTACGGCTGGGCGTTCGCGACGATCACACCAGGGATATTTATGACCGCCGCGCTGATCGAGTCCTTCGGCTGGTTCCCACAGGAGTCGCGCCCGTTGCGTTTCAGCCGCGCGACGGAGACGTCGTTCATCGTGCTCGGCGCGGTGATGCTTCTTGTGCCGCTGCTTGTCCCAACGCGCGCCGCCGCGTATCTGTTCGGCCTGGTTTGGCTCGGCTTCTTGTTTCTTCTTGAGCCGATCAACTACCGCCTGCACTTGCCTTCCTTCGAGGGTGATCTTGCGCGGGGACATCGCGGGCGCCTGTACTCCTTTCTCGCCGCGGGCTGGGTGTGCGGCTGGCTGTGGGAATTCTGGAATTACTGGGCGCCCACCGGTTGGATCTACACGTTTCCAATCGGCCAGCAATGGAAGATCTTCCAGATGCCCGCGCCGGGCTATCTGGCTTTTCCGGTGTATGCGCTAGAATGTTTCGCGATGTACGTAAATGGCGCGTGGCTCCTCAGCCCAAAATATATCGCCGAGAAAAAATATCAGGAATAGCCGGGTGCGAATCCTGACAGCTTGTGCGACAACTCAAAACGCTGTCATTTCGAGGCACGCTGCGTGCCGAGGAATCTTTCTTTTTTTTCGTCCAAATCGTGGAGAGATTCCTCGCTCCGTTCGGAATGACAACGCGTGCAGCTTTTTCCGCAAGCTTGCAAGCCTATACTTCCGCGTGTTGTTCTGCCTGGCGATTGCGGCGCTCGCATCGTTTTCAACTCGCGAGGCGCGCGCCTCCGAGCTCGATATTCCTCCTGACGCAAGAGAAGCCATCGATCTGATGTACGAGGGCAAGACGGAGGAAGCCGTCGCGCTCGCTCACAAGATCGAAGACGCGCGCCCCGATCATCCTCTCGGCTATCTGATCGAATCCGACGTGCTCTGGTGGAATATTTATTGCAAATGGTCCGAGCGAAAATACAACACGATTGACGCCTGGAGCCACACGCGTCCCGCCGACGCCGATGACGACGCGGAACTCGCCCTCGCCGACAAAGTAACGCGCCTGGCCGAGGCCGGCATCGCCAAGTCCGACACGGCCGAGATGGAGTTGTACGCGGGATTGGGCTATGCGTCGCGCGCGCGCCTGCTGGGCTTGCGCTACGAGAAAACGCCGGTGGCACGTGCGGGCGTCGAGGCGCGCAAACACCTGCTGCGCTGCCTCGAACTCGACCCCAATATGGCAGATGCCTACCTGGGCCTCGGGCTTTACAACTATTACGTCGATACGCTTTCAGCCTTGGCCAAGATTTTGCGCTTTTTCATGGGCATCCCGGGCGGAGACAAGCGCGAGGGTTTGCGCCAGCTGGAGATTGCTTCCACCAAAGGCGAACTAACGCAGGTGGAGGCGCGCTTCAACATGGCCAAGAGCCTGCGCAATTACGACCGCGACTATGCGCGCGCCGAAAAGGCCGCCGCGCCACTGGTCACCGAGCATCCCGGAAATTGCATTTTTTTGCTGCTCGCAGGAGATATCGAGCAGAAACTTGGCCACACGGAAGAAGCTGCCGCGAGGTTCCGCGCCGCCGCCGCGGCTCCCTGGGAGGAAGCCGCTTGCGCGGAGCGCGCGCACAAGCTCGCGAACGAAGCCCTCGCCTCGATAGGTTCAAACCGAAAGGAGCCCTAAACTGTCGGGAAACTCGCCTTGTGGGTCGCAGCTTTAGCTGCGACATTCAGCCGCAAGAAACAGGGGCTTCAGCCCCTGAGGCTTCAGGGCCTGAAGGCCCCATTGATGCTGAACTATATGTCGGACCTAAAGGTCCGACGCACAATCCTAATTCTTGGTCAGGGCTTCCTCCGGGCAACGGGCTGGCGCGCGCTGTGCATCTCACGACTGCTGCGGTAAGCTGTGTGAGGCGGGTCCGGGTTGACTTGGGCGTGCTCCAGTGGTATCAGAAACAGGCCGGTTTGGTGGGGGTTCTTCCTATTCTAAGGCGCAGGCCGCACTTTTACGCTGAAGGTTTCACCTCCGCAGGGGTGAAAGCGGAGCGTGGAGCCTGCCGAAAACTGGATCATCGCTGACTTCCTCAGCACCCGGAATGAATTCCATGCGTTTTTGTCTGCCCGGAGTCTCGGCAGGATGGCTCGCGAGGAGCGTGTTCGGATGTGTTCGCGCAAGTGGCTAATTGTGGCGCTCGTGGCGTCTGGGCTGGCCTCCGCCTGTTCCCAGTACAACACGAACCTTTCCATCCAGACCTCATCCTCCGTACTGACCTTCGTAAGTCCCAGCGCAGCCAGCGCGGGTGGGCAGGGCTTCACGATTACGGCCAATGGATCGGGCTTCACGACTGGCGCGCTGATCCTGTGGAATGGGACCGCCCTGAATACCACCCTTGTCAGCAGCCTTCAATTGACGGCGCCGGTTCCTGCCTCGGACCTCACCACCGCGGGGACCGTGCAAGTAGCCGTGCAGGTCCCCGGCTCGGCCCAGGCGGCAACGCAAAACGTCAACAACACGACCACGACCGAAGTTTCAAACATTGTCCTGTTCACGATCGGTGCGGCGCCGGGGACGCCACCTGCGATTGCTTCCCTCTCACCGGTCTCGATGCCATTTTGCGGCAGCCTCAATGGTTTTCCGCTGACGGTGAACGCCGCAACCGGAACAACTTTCACGAGCGATTCGGTTGTGAATTGGAATGGATCGCAGCGCGCAACTACGGTTACGAGTTCCACTCAGCTCGCGGCGACGATCCTGCCTTCTGACACGGCCTCGAATGGCACGGCCGCGGTTTCCGTATCCAATTCGGCGGGAACGTCAAATACATTGCAGTTCACGATTTCGACTCCCACTGCAAATCTTCCGCCGCCGGTCCTCGGATCAGGCACGTTGTCGCCAACCAGCGCCCTGGCCGGCAGTGCGGCGTTTGTGCTGACCATCACCAGCAATGCTACTACTAACTTCGTCCCATGCTCCGTAGTGCAGTGGGTGAACAGCAGCAACGTCACGACGTCTCTGCCGACCACCTTTGTTGCTGCCGTTGCAGCGACGGCGACTAGTCCGGCCGTCCCGCCCCTGCTCCTGGCTACTGTTCCGGCATCCGACCTTCTCGCTCCGGGAAACGCTAGCGTCAAGGTGTTCACTCCCATTCCGGGCGGCGGCACTTCTCAGGCGGTCGCGTTTACGATTAATCAACCGACCACGCCTACGATTACCTCGGTCTCCGCAATGTTAGCCGGCTCCACGACACTGTCCCCCACAGCGCCGACCTGCAGCCCGGCCAGTTTCACGCTGGTTGTGAATGGGTCGAATTTCGTGAACGGCGGTTCCGTGGTGAATTGGAACGGTTCACCTCGTCCGACGACATTTGTTCAGCCGGCGGCAACGACGGGGAATCCAACGCCGCCACCGTATCTCACCGCCATCATTCCGTTTTCGGACGCGGTTACCCAGGGATCTTTCCCCATTACGGTTTCGAATGGCTTTGCAGTCTCCAACTCATTGCCTTTTTCGGTGGCCACGCCGACCGGCACGAGTTTCCCCGCGCCAACGGCCACGATGCTCGCGCCCGCCGGCACGACGGCTGGAGCAGCGCAGTTCCCGCTCACCGTAACCGGGACCAATTTTTTGCCGTGTTCCGTCATCCAGTGGAACGGAACCCCAAGAGCGACCACTTATCTCAGCCCGACTCAACTCAGTACAACAATTCTCGCTACGGATGTTTTGACCGCAGGGTCGGTGCCCGTCACCGTATTCACACCCGCGCCGGGCGGGGGCACGTCCGCCGCAATTTCATTCACGATTTCTCCTCTGGCCATCGCGTCGCTTTCAGCGTCCACCACGCAGCTGCCCTCGACGCCGTATTGCAGTACGACAGGTTTTATCCTCACAGTGACCGCCGCGACCGGCACAATTTTCACGAGCGATTCTGTGGTGAACTGGAACGGTTCGCCGCGTCCCACCACATTCGTCAGCGGGACGCAACTCACCGCGGCGATCACCTACGCGGACACGGCAGCCCTGGGGACGGCGACAGTTTTTGTATCCAATACCGTGGCGAGTTCCAACTCCCTGACCTTTACCATGACGGCGCCCACGTCATTCCCGGCGCCATCGATCAGTTCGCTTGCGCCTTCAAGCGCGGCTGCCGGCGGGGGTGCATTTATTCTCTCGGTGAATGGAACCAATCTGTTGCCTTGCTCGGTCGTTCAATGGAATGCCAGCGCGCGGACGACTACGTTCGTAGGGGCGAACGGTCTAACGGCGTCGATCGCCGCGGCGGATATCGCAACCGTTGCGACGGACCAGGTTACTGTCGTTAATCCCTCACCCGGTGGGGGAACTTCCGCCGGGAGTCCATTTACGGTATTTACTCCGGTGCCCGGGGCGGTGCGAATCGCTGCGGCCGCTCAGACCGCGAGCAGCGTTGTTACTGGAACGGAAGGCTTGCTGTCTCTGCCATTGCTGAGTTCGGACCGTCGCTACGCCGTGCAGGTTCTGGCTTCCACAGACGGCGTCACCGAGATTCCTGGCACAGTTCAAAATATTTTTGTCCGCGACACATGCGCGGGGGCGGCGTCCGGTTGCACGCCTTCCAGCACACTGGTATCCATCGGACTGAGCAGCAATCCCGCAGATGGGGACAGTATTTCTCCGTCGATCAGCGCGGACGGGCGCTACGTGGCGTTCCTTTCTTCCGCGATGAATTTAGTGGATAGCGATACGAATGGCGTAACCGACGTATTTGTCCGCGACACGTGCGCGGGCGCGCCGTCCGGCTGCACGCCATCCACACAGCGAGTTTCCGTGGCGACCGACGGAACCCAGGCCAATAGCGCGAGCACTTCGGCGACGATCGGCGCGTCGGGCAGATACATCACGTTCAAGTCCGCAGCGACCAACCTCAGCTCCGTCTCGCCTTCCGCATCCGGACTTTTCCTGCGAGACACATGTGTCGGAGCGTCCGGAGCGTGCAGTCCTTCCACGGAGAAGATGGACGCTCTTAAGTAGCACAGGCTTCAGCCTGTGGGTTTTGATTTTCGCGCGCTAAACCCCACAGGCTGAAGCCTGTGCTACTCAACAAGCCTCTCAATCCGGCAAGAGAAAAAGCCGATCCGCGGCAAGCTCAATCGCCCAGGGCTGCGGAAGATCCCGGAACGATTCCCACTCCTGCTTGAAGACCTCGGCCTGCAACTGAAAATCAGCGGAGCTCGCGGGCGGCGCGCCGATGCGCAGGTCGAGCGTGACGCGGAAGGGCGTCTCCGTCATCGCCGCCAGCCAGCACGGAAACACGTTTCCGGATTTTTCCAGGTTTAATTTCTGCGGGGGATGCACGCGGACATGATTTGCGCGAATGGCAACATGCTCGGGCGGCTTTGCGAATTGCTGCGCGACGCGAAGCGTGCAGCCCCAATCGAGCGCCTCCACGCGTCCGTCGGGCAAACGGCGCGCGCGGGAATAATTCTTGCATCCGGTGACGCGCGCAACCTCGAGCGTCGGAGGATGGCGGAAGATTTCTTCCTTCGGCCCTTGCGCCGCCACGCTCCCGTTTGCCAGCACAACAAGTTTTTCGCAAACGCGATAGGCTTCTTCGAGATTGTGGCTCACGAACAATGTCGATCCGCGGTAGTTTCCCAGCGTTTCGCGCAGTTGGCGCTCGAGAGCGCTGCGCAGATGCGTGTCCAGCGCGGAGAACGGTTCATCGAGCAGCAGCGCGGCCGGCTCAATGGCGAGCGCGCGTGCGAGCGCGACACGCTGTTGTTCGCCGCCGGAAAGCGTCGCCGAGTAGCGTTCCGCAAGGCCATCGAGGTGCGCGGCGGCAAGCTGTTCCGCGACGCGCCGATTTTTCTCCGCATCCGGGAGACGCCGCAATCCGAACGCGATATTTTCCGCCACGGTCAAATGCGGAAACAGCGCGTAATTTTGAAAGAGCAAACCGATGCGGCGCGCGCGCGCAGGCAGATTGATGCGTTGCTCGGAATCAAAAAGCACTCGCCCTTGAAGCACGATGCGCCCGCGGTCCGGCGTCTCCAGCCCCGCGATCGCGCGCAGCGTCATCGTCTTGCCCGAACCCGAAGGCCCGAGCAAGCCGGCCGGTGCGCCGTCCGCGGTAAATTCGACGGCGAGCCGGAAACCCGCGACGTTTTTTTCGATCGCGACTTCCAGTGACATGTTCGCTTTTAGTAGCACAGGCTTCAGCCTGTGGGTTTCTGTCGCACGAGCAAGGACCAAAACCCACAGGCTGAAGCCTGTGCCACTTAAGGCCTCCGCCAGATGCTGAGCGCCCGGCGATTGGTGCCGTAAATCGCAGTGAGAACGAGAAAGGAAAACAGCAGCAGAACCAGCGCGGTCCGATTCGCCACGTCGTAATTGGCGGCCTGCACTTGATCGTAAATGTCGATCGAAACGGTGCGCGTCACCCCGGGAATGTTTCCGCCAACCATCAGCACCACGCCGAACTCGCCGATCGTATGCGCGAAGCTCAGCACGATTCCGGTGACCGCTCCGGCCGCGGAGAGCGGCAGGATCACGCGAAAAAATGTGGCCAGGCGCGACGCTCCGAGCGTCCAGGAAGCTTCGATCAACCGGCGGTCCACCCCTTCAAATCCGGCCGAAATCGGCTGCACCGCGAACGGCAGGCTGTAAAGCACGGACGCCACAAGCAAACCGCCGAACGTGAACGGAAGCGTGTGGCCAAACCACGACTGCCAAATTCTGCCGGCAAAATGGCGCGGACCAAGGCCCACGAGAAGGTAGTAGCCGAGCACGGTGGGCGGCAGAACGAGCGGCAGCGCGACGATCGCTTCGACCAGAAATTTCCAGCGCCACCGCGAGAACGTCACCCAATACGCGATAGGCAGGCCCGCGGCAAGCAGAATTGCCGCGACGCAAACCGCCAGCTTCAGTGAAAGCTCGATCGCCTGCCAGTTCAAGGTTTCCCTCCCGGAGAAATCTTGCCGGGAAGCGCAAATCCGTATCGCTCGAGCAGCGCGGCCGTCGCGGGCATCTTGATGTAATCGAGAAATTGCCGCGCGCCTTGCGGATTCGCCGCCGCGCGAACGGCGACGGCCCCCTGCTGAATCGGCGTGTACAAATTTTCCGGGATGTTCCACGCGCGGCCCTTGTCTTTCATCGTCGGCGAAAGCACAAGAGAAAGCGCGATGATTCCGGCGTCCGCGTTTCCGGATTCGACAAACTCCGCCGCCTGGGAAATATTTTCGCCGAGCACGAGCCGGTCCTTCACGGCGTCATAGACGCCGGATTCGCGCAGCGCTTCTTCCGCGGCGCGGCCGTACGGCGCATGTGCAGGATTGGCGATGGCGATTTTTCGCACGGCGGGATCGCGCAACGAGCCAAAACCCTTGCCGACGTCCACGCGGGAATCTTTTCTCGTCCACAATACGATTTTGCCGATAGCATAGAGATACGTGCTTCCCGGCGCGGCGAGCCCTTCCCCTTCCAGTTTTTTCGGATAGGCAATGTCCGCCGAGAAAAACACGTCAAACGGCGCGCCATTTTCAATTTGCGTAAGGAAATTTCCGGACGAGCCCAGGCTGAGGCGAACCGCGCAACCCGTCGCCTTCTCAAAATTCGCGACGATCTCGTTCATGGCGTAGGTCAGGTCCGACGCCGCGGCGACAGTAACGGTGCCGCACGGTTTTGCCGCCGCTTGTGGCGACAGCGCTGGGGTACCTGCGTGAGTGGCACGAAACGGTGCGACCAGACCGAGTGCAGCGAATGCGGCCAATGCAAATATTGTGAGAATTCTTTTCATTTTTGCACCGTCCGGAATCACATGCGCACGATCATGACTTCCGTGGCTTTAATGAGGGCCGCCGCGGTCTGTCCCTTTTCGAGGCGCATTTCGCGCGCGGCGTCCGCCGTGATGATCGAGGAGATGCGCTGCCCGCCGATCGAGAGCTTCACCTGCGCGAGCAAACCGCTGTAGCGCACTTCGACGATCCGGCCGACCAGTTGGTTGCGCCCGCTAATCCGGCGGAAATTTCGCCGCCCCGCCAGGACGTCCTTATCCTCGGTACGCGGCAGAAAGCGTTCGATTTCGGACGCGGGAATGCGGTGGTGTCCTCCGGCGGTGCGGATGCTTTGCAATTTCTTTTTGTAGATCCACTGTTTGAGCGTGGGATAGCTGATCCCCAGCGAGCGCGCCGCGTCGCGGGGACTGAGCAATTCGTCGGATGGCACGGACACCTCCAGAAAATACATTTATACGCGTATTTATTGGATATGTAAATACGGATTAATACGGTTTTGGTAGCACAGACTTCAGTCTGTGGGTTTCCACCTGATCTTGGCTAGCGCGTGCGGCCTTGGCTGCCGAACGAAAACCCACAGACTGAAGTCTGTGCTACTTCAATCCTCCGGCCCAAACGCCAGCAACACGTTGCCCGGCATTCCGCCGTTGCGAGGATATCCGGAGTTGACGAACATCATGCCGCCTGCAATGACCGGGCCCGCGCCGTCGATCGAGCCGCCATGGGCCGGCACTCCGTTCACCGTGGAGTAAGTCTGAGCGGTATCGAAATCCCAAAGCATCTCGCCGTCCTCGGTGCTGAACGCGCGCACGTGCCCATCGAGCGAGGCGGAGAATACCACGCCGGGAATCAGAGTCAGCGCGGCGGACTGGCCGGGACTGCACCCTGGCCGCGGCGGATCGCACGGATGGCTCGGCGCAAACCAGGCTTTCGATCCGTCTTCGAGATGCAGCGCCGTCAGACCGCCGCCCTTCGCGGGATCGAATGTCGCGCCGCCCACGGGCCCGGCGGTGTTCATCACGCCGGACGTGTCGTTGACGGCCGCGTACACTTTTTGTTCGTCGCTGGCCATGCCCCATTGCACGCCGCCGTTCAGTCCGCCTTTCCCTACTCGCGTCTGCCAGAGAATTTTCCCTTTTGCGTCCGGGTCAAACGCGTAGACCATGCCGGACTTTTGTCCTGCAACCAGAATTTCCTTGCCGTTCGGGGCGCGAACCAAAATGACCGACGATCCGAAATCGAAATCCGGCCCATTCGTCGGCGGGCAATTCACGCCTTTCGTCCGGCAGGCGGATGTATAGGCATCGTTCGCGAGCACCTGCTCGGACCACACGATTTTCCCCGTCTTCAGATCGAGCGCCATCACTGCATCGCTGGTTGAAGTTGCAGGGACCGAATAATTATCGCCGGTGGCGACGTAAAGCAATCCTCGCTTCGCGTCCACCGTTGGCGCGGACCACACCGGAGCGCCGGAAGGTCCCCACTGAGCCGATCCCGCGCTGTTCGTCCCCATTTTCTGCGGCGGGTCTATCGTGTACGTCTTCCACACCGTGGAGCCGTCGCGAACATGAAGCGCCGTGACGCTTCCGCGAAACGTGCAGCACGAATATTGAGGATCGAGCGAGCGAGTTTCTTCCCACGACGCAGCCGGAATGAATACAGACGCCATCGAGCGCCACGGACGAGCCCGTCAGCCGCGCGGCTTCGTGATCATCGATGCGCTTTTTCCAAAGCAGGTGTCCGGTCTTGGCGTCGAGCGAGTAGGCCCAGCCAATCAAGTCCGTGAGCACCAGAGAAGTTGCGGAACCGTTTGCGATAGGGAGGATGGCGCCGCGCACCGGGCCATTGGCTTGAAACACCCAGTACGTGCAACCGGTCTTGGCATCCACGGCCTCGACCGCGCCGCTGGCGCTGCCGACGAAGAGCGTGCCGTTCACAACGCTCGGTGCGGCAAAGGCTGTGACGTCACCCGGAAAACCAAGCGCCCATTTCAACTTGAGGCGCCGAACCTGTCCCGGCGCGAGACCCGCGCGCTCGGCAGTCTGGTAGCGAGCATTCGAGGCCGAAGGACTCCACCCCGCCCACGTGTCGTTTGCTGGACCGGACAGGATGGAAATGTTCGCGGAACAAAATGCGCTGGCGGGTAGCGGCGATTCTTCGGTCTTCGTTCCCAGAAAATTCGCGACGGCTTCGCGTTCGGCGCGATTGATGGGGTAAGCCACGGCCATCATCAATCCAAAATCGAGCGTCCGAAGAATTCGCGCCGCGGATAGTTTCTGCAGAGCCTCCCGTGAGGGCGCGCGCGAACCTGCCTGATCGTGGCACGAAGCGCACCGTTTTTGATATACATCGGCGCCCGACACGGACGACGGCGTGGAGGGAGGAGCGGGCGCGGAATTCTGCGCCGCCGCGGGGATTGCGCAGAGAATCGCGGCAAACAGGGCAAATGGGAAACGCAATTTTTTGGCAGTCATCGCACGTCTCATCGGATTCTTCCTCTATCGGATTAAAGTCAGGGGGAATCTTACGATACTTTGTTGGCTGACGTGGGAGGAACCTGGTCGGCAGGGCCAGTGGAACAGGCTTCACAGGCTGCGGAAAAACTAAAAACTCTGTCATTCTGAGCGAAGCGAAGAATCTCTCCTTGTTTCTTTTCCTATACTTAAATCGAAGAGAGATTCTTCGCTTCGCTCAGAATGACAGAACAAGGCCTTTTTTCCGCAGCCTGTTCAGCCTGTGGGGGTGAGTCCTTGCAAGGTCCAAAATCCACAGGCTGAAGCCTGTTCCACTAAACCCTCAAATTCGTCGGTTTTTTTGAGTAGGGCAGACAAAACAAATGAAACCGCGAGCTGTATTTAGGGAGAGAAGATGCGTCTAAGTGTGCGAAGCCGCTTCCTGCTCGAAGGCGTGATAGGACGAGCGCACCAGCGGGCCTGACTCAACGTGCGCAAAGCCCATTTGCTCACCCAGTTTCTTGTACTCGGCGAATTCATCGGGGTGGATGTAGCGCACGATGGGCAAATGCTCGCGCGTGGGCTGCAAATATTGGCCGAGTGTCAAAATGTCGGTGCCTTGCGCGGCCAGATCCTGCATGGCGGCGAGAACTTCCTCGCGCTTTTCGCCGAGACCGAGCATCAGTCCTGTTTTCGTCGGCATTTCCGGCGCCAGCGATTTCGCGCGGCGCAGCAATTCGAGCGACCGGCCGTAGACCGCGCCCTTGCGCACTTCATGATAGAGACGCGGAACCGTTTCCGTGTTGTGGTTCAAAACGTCCGGGCGCGCTGCAACCACGGTTTCCAGCGCGCTCCAGTCCCCCCGAAAATCGGGGATCAGCACTTCCACTTTGCAGGCCGGAACACGCCGGCGAATTTCCGCGATCGTGCGCGCGAAGATGGCCGCGCCGCCGTCGGGCTGGTCGTCGCGGTTGACGGAAGTCACCACCGCATACCGCAGGCCCATGCGTTCCACCGCTTCGGCCACGCGCTCCGGTTCCTGCTCGATCCGGAGGACCGGCCGGCTTGCCCGAAGGCACCGCACAGAAGCCGCAAGCCCGCGTGCAAATGTTTCCCAGAATCATGAACGTTGCGGTGCGGTGCTCCCAGCATTCGCCCATATTCGGGCAACGCGCGCTCTCGCACACGGTGTTGAGCCCGAGTGTGCGCATGATGCGCTTCAGGTCCTGGTAATTGGGCCCGTTAAAGAATTTGACGCGCAGCCATTGCGGCCTCGGGTGGGACGCCGGATCAAGCGCGCTGCCGTGCAGAGGCGCGGGAGCTAAGTTTGAAATAATGTGAAATGGAGAAGCCATCGATAACAATCTCAATTTTCTATTCTAAGCGCAGCTCCGACGAGACACAAGCGCATCAGGCGGGTAGTCGTGTTCCTATCGCACGTTGCCCGCAGTCCCATGAAGTTCCGAAGGGACGACACACCGTAGCCCACCCCGACCCGATCGGGCGGGGGAAACGTGTGGTTCATAGCAACGAGCCCCGGAGGGGGCGACACACAGTTAGGCTAAGTTTCGGCAGCTTCCGACGCAATTGATGCACTTTGACCACACCTTAAAATGCTTTTTGTGGCTATTTTACCACGCCATATTGCCTGATACGCTCCAACTTACTGATTATAATGGCCTAAACATTATTTTTGAAGGGCTTCAACATGCTACCATATAGCACTTCGTGAGCTATCAAACCACCATCGAGAAGCCGGTTGCCACGAAGGGAGTCGGCCTCCATACCGCCGTAAAATCCCACCTGCGTTTCGTGCCTGCGCCGGCCAATACCGGAATCGTGTTCCGCCGCGTGGACCTCGACAATTTTGAGATCGAAGCGCATGTGCGAAACGTGGCGCGCGTCAGCTACGCCACAAGCCTGATGAAGAAAGGCGTGCTGCTCTCCACGACCGAGCACGTTCTCGCCGCCCTATATTCTTGCGGCGTGGACAACGTGTACATCGAGCTGGATGCGCTGGAACTGCCGATCCTCGATGGTTCCTCGCAGCCATTCATTGAAATGCTCGCGCAGGCCGGAATTCGGCGTTTGCGCAAGCGGCGGCGTTTTCTGAAGGTCGTGAAACCGCTGGAAGTTTCCGAGGGCGGACGGCGCATCGGGATTTACCCGGCGGACGATTTCCGGGTCCGGTGTTACGTGGAATATGCGCATCCGGCCGTAGGAGTGCAGGAAGTCGAGTTGCGCGTAGGGCGCGAATCGTTCAGCCGGATGCTGGCGCCCGCAAGAACGTTTGGCTTCGTGCAGGATTTCGAAGGGTTGCGCCGCATGGGACTGATTCGCGGCGGCTCGCTCGAAAATGCCATCGTGCTGAACGAAAGCGGCGTCATGAACGGACCATTGCGGTTCCCGGACGAGTTCGGCAGACATAAAGCGCTGGACCTGATTGGCGATCTGGCGCTTGTCGGCCGCCCGCTGCTCGCGCGTGTAGAGGCTTACAAGGCTGGCCATGCCCTACACACGCAATTGGTTACGCGCCTGCTGGCCGATCCTTCGCTCTGGACCGAGACCTACGACGAAGCTCCTTTGGGCCGTTCCCAGCTCCGCGCCGAGGCTACCGCTTCGGCTGCGGATTGAACTCGCCTTTTAACGAAGCCCCTTGTGTTCCTTCGATGAAGTATTCGATTCGCATCGCGCGCGTTTCCCTCGCATTGTCAATCCCTTAGGAAACGCTGAGAATGCAGGCATGGCAAATACCGACTTGGTGATTGTGATTCTGGCGGCCGGCAAGGGCACGCGGCTGAAATCCGCGCTGGCGAAGGTGTTGCACCGCGCGGGCGGGCGGACGCTCGTCGAGCAGGTGGTGCGCGCCTGCCAGCCCCTGAAACCGCGCGAGATCGTTGCGGTCGTGGGGCATCAGGCCGATGACGTAATCGCCGCGGTCGCGCCGCTCGGCGCCAAAACGGTATTGCAGGAGCCGCAGCGCGGAACGGGCCACGCCATGCTCGTGGCGCGGCGCGCAATTTCCTCGCGCGCGAAGTTTGCGATTCTTCTTCCGGGCGACGCGCCTCTCGTCCGCACCGAAACGATTGCCGCACTGGCGCGCGCGCACCGGGAAAGCGGCGCAGCGGCCACTATTCTTTCCGCGGAAATCGAAAATCCGGCGGGCTACGGGCGCATCGTGCGCCAGGACGACGGTTCAGTGGCCGCGATCGTAGAGGATTCGGCGCTCACCGGCGAGCAACGCTCGATCCGTGAGATCAATTCCAGCATTTACTGCTTCACGCTCGATAAATTATGGCCGTGCCTCGCGGCGCTCAAGCCCCAGAACGTGCACAAAGAATTGTATCTGACGGACGCGATCGCAGTGCTGCGGCAGAAAGGCGAGAAAGTGCAAGCCGTCCTCGCCACGGATCCTGATGAAGTTCTCGGTTGCAACACGCGCGCCGATCTCGCCGCCGTGGACGCCGTGTTCCGCCGCCGCAAGCGCGCCGCCGTCATGGACGCGGGCGTGACGATTGAATTGCCGGAGACGGTCTTGATCGATCCCGACGTCATCGTCGGCGCGGACACGCGCATCGAGCCGGGCGTGCAGCTTCTCGGAAAAACGCGCGTCGGCGCAAGCTGCACGATCCGCACCGGCAGCGTGCTGTCCGACGCCGTGCTGGAAGACAACGTGCTCGTGAAGCCCTACACGATCATTTCCGCAAGCCATCTCTCCAGCGGCACGCAGGCCGGGCCGTTCGCGCATCTTCGCGACGGCGCGCGCCTCGAGGAAAACGCGCGCGTGGGAAACTTTGTGGAAGTGAAGAAGAGCGTGCTCGGCGAAGGCGTGAAGTCCATGCATCTCACCTATCTGGGCGACGCGCGCATCGGCAGCGGCACCAACATCGGCGCGGGCACGATCACGTGCAATTACGACGGCGTGAACAAGAATCCCACGACCATCGGCAAGCGCGTCTTCATCGGCAGCGATACGGCGCTCGTCGCGCCCGTGCGCGTGGGCGATGGCGCCTATGTCGGAGCCGGCTCGGTGATCACGAAAAATGTTCCGCCCGATGCGCTGGGAGTGGCGCGCGGGCAACAGGTGAACAAGCTCGGTTGGGCCACCGCGCGTCGCCGCCAACTTGCCTCCGCAGGCAAGCCCGCAAAGCCGCGCTCCCGCAAAAAAACGAAACGCCGAAACAAGCCGCGCCCCGCCAAGCGAAAACGCTAGACCATCGCATTCTCAGTTCTCATAATCGAACTCCATACCAAAATGAAACCGTTGCACGCTGGTTTACCGGGTGATATCGTCGGCTTAAATCTCCTCTTGGGAGGACCTGGCTATGGGCGCGTGGGTGAACTGGGGCCTCGTAGTAGCTGCTATCGCCATCATTTTCGGTGATCTTGTCCTGCAAGTTTATGAAAACGTGAATCTTGCCGCGCTGGGCATGTTCCTGCTGGCGGGCGGGGTTCTAGGGCTGGCCATCGATTCGGTGGCTGTCGGTTTGGGAACCGCAATAGTTTTGACCCTCGTCTACCTGGTGGTTCATCGCCGTCCACGCCACATGCTGCCGAATCAAGTTTCCGGCCACTAGGACGGCTCGGAAATGCGTTCGAATTACCCCTCTCTTGCGCCTGACCTTACGGGGCCACGTTGCGGAAACGCAAATCGATCTGTGTCCTCATCTAGCTTTTGGCCTAGTTTCCGGGACGAGGGCGTTCGCGCGGATACCCAATTAAGTAGGTGATGGGCAGGCCGGCGAAGGTCCCTGATTGCTCACCTGTCTCCCACCGGTATTCGGGCGCTGCCAGGCCCTTAATTAGCTCGCGTAATTCGCGTGGCTGATAGGTACGCAGGCAGGACACCAGTCCATCGAATAGCAAAACCAGCGGAATGATGGGGAGCACGTACGTGTAGAACAGACGTGACCAGCGAAAAGGACGGATGGAGGGCGTGAATACGAATGGCGTAAGGAACCATAGGAACATCATGGCAACAGCTGACGCCTTGCGGCTTGTTACTTCAAAGATCCCGATGCCTTGCTTGGCATCGATGGCATTTTGCAGGATGGCGCGAGCCTGCGCGGGCGGAAAATGATGAAACGACGAGAACATCGTCCGGAACCCTTCCAATTCAGCGGGAACTTTTGTCGCGTCCACCGGGCTTCGATGGAACTCAATGCCGTTCGCGGAAGCGGCCTTGACACTTTCAAACGCCGTTAAGTTTGGGAATTTGTCGGTGAGCAAAATGGTGTACGCCTCGGCATCTCCTCGAAGCGTTTGAGAAAGTTCCAACCATGGTCCTCCACTTCCTGAACATATATCGACAATCGAACGGCTCCCCGCGGCGTCAAGCGCTCGTTGAAGCAATGTGGAAACGGAAGCGTAGGCTTTCAAGTTTTCCGATCCAGATTGAAGCGCATCTGTAACTTTATTTCGCAATGTGGATGGAAACCAGGGTTGTTCGTGGAGTTCGATGAACTGGATGCGGCGCATGGCGATCTTTCTTGGTGGGCAGTCTGAAACTATCTGCCCTGGGCACTTCCTATTCAAGCTAAAAACTTTCTCGTGAAAGTTGGCGCGGCAGTCCCGCCATTTCATGTGAGATTCAAGTTCCTTCGATGGACCCGGAAATATCGCCGGGCGCTGTGATAAAATGTGCATGAAGGGAGACTCCGCGCGATGAAATTTGGGGTGGTCGTGTTTCCGGGCTCGAATTGCGACCACGACGCCTGGTACGCGCTCGGCGAAGTTCTTCACCAGCCGGTCGAATTCCTGTGGCACCAATCCGAACAAGTGAACGGCATTGACGCGATCCTGCTTCCCGGCGGATTTTCTTATGGCGACTATCTGCGCACGGGCGCGATCGCGCGATTTTCTCCGGTCATGCGCGCGGTGGAAGAATTCGCGCGCGGCGGAGGGCTCGTCCTCGGCGTCTGCAACGGTTTCCAAATTCTCTGCGAAGCCGGTTTGTTGCCGGGCGTATTGCAGCGCAATGCAGGCATGCGGTTCGTGTGCCGGCAAGTGCACATCCGCGTGGAGACAATAGAGACGCCGTTCACAGCCGCGGCCAAAACCGGCCAGGTGTTGCAAATGCCGATCGCGCATGGAGACGGAAATTATTTCTGCGATCCAGCGACGCTAGCCGATCTCGAGCGCAATCACCAAATTGTGTTTCGGTACACGAGGCCCGATGGACGCGAGGATGCCGCGGCCAATCCGAACGGCTCGCTCGCAAATATCGCGGGCATTTGCAATCGCGAGCGCAACGTGGTGGGTCTCATGCCGCATCCGGAACGCGCGGTGGAAACAGCGCTCGGCTCGGCCGATGGCCGCGTGATTTTTCGCTCTCTGATCGAATCGCTCACGCGACGCGCAGTGGTTTCGGCTTAGGTAGCACAGACTTCAGTCTGTGGGGGTTCGTAAGCTAACCCGGACCGGTCGCGCTAGCCAAGATCCTATGGACCCCACAGACTGAAGTCTGTGCTGCTGGAGCCTTCATCAACTTGTCAGTCCCTGAATCAATGTTAGAAACCGAAACAAAAGTCACGCAGGAACTGGCGGCCGAGCACGGCCTCACCGCCGAGGAATACGCGCGCATCCAGAAGATTCTCGGGCGCGAGCCGAATTTCACCGAGCTGGGCATCTTCAGCGTGATGTGGAGCGAGCACTGCTCCTACAAATCGAGCAAAGTGCATCTGCGCCGCCTGCCGACGCGCGGGCCTCAGGTATTGCAGGGGCCCGGCGAAAACGCGGGCGTGGTGGACATCGGCGACGGCCTCGCCGCCGCGTTCAAGATGGAGTCGCACAATCACCCGAGCTACGTCGAGCCGTTTCAGGGAGCGGCCACGGGCGTCGGCGGAATTCTCCGCGACATTTTTACGATGGGCGCGCGGCCGATTGCGGTGCTCGATTCGCTGCGCTTCGGGCCGATTTCTTCCGGCGCTTCAGGGGCTAAAGCCCTTTTGTATCCGTCAGACGAAATGTCGCGGCTAAAGCCGCGACCCACAACGCCCTCAGATTCCTTAACTGGTCCGTCCGCTACCTCTTCGTCGGCTGCCTCCGGAAGCACGCATTCTGCGAGCTTTGTGGGTCGCGGCTTTAGCCGCGACATTTCAGCCGCTCAACAGAGTGGGGCTTTAGCCCCTGGCGAAGTAGATGAGGAAACGATTGCGCGCAACCGGCGGATTCTTGACGGCGTCGTGCGCGGGATCGCGCACTATGGCAACTGTTTTGGCGTGCCGACGGTCGGCGGAGAAGTGCAATTCGAGCCGGGCTATTCTGCCAATCCTCTCGTCAACGTTCTGGCGCTTGGTATCGCGAAGAAAGAGGATCTGTTTTTCGCGAAGGCGCGCGGCGTGGGCAATCCCGTCATTTACGTGGGCGCGAAAACCGGGCGCGACGGCATTCACGGCGCATCGCTCCTCGCTTCCGCCGAATTCACGGAAGAATCGCAGCAGAAGCGGCCCAACGTGCAAGTCGGCGATCCCTTCATGGAAAAGCTGCTGCTCGAGGCGTGCCTCGAAGCGATGCACACCGGAGCGGTCGTCGCGATTCAGGACATGGGCGCGGCGGGGCTCACGAGCACGTCGTGCGAGATGGCCTCGCGCGGCGGACTGGGCATCGAGATCGAACTGGCGCGCGTGCCGCAGCGCGAGCCCAGCATGACGGCGTACGAAATGATGCTCAGCGAATCGCAGGAGCGCATGCTGCTCGTGGCCGAGCGCGGCCGCGAGAAGGAAGTGCTGAAAGTATTCGCCAAGTGGGGACTCGATGCGGTCGAAATCGGGCGCGTCACTCCGGATGGTTTTCTGCGCGTCTTGCATCGCACGAAAGTCGTGGCGGAAATTCCCGCGCACGCGCTGGCAGAAGAAGGGCCGGTCTACCAGCGTCCGCTCGCGGCGCCCGCGCCTGTCGCGCACGAACGCCTCGTCGAATTCGGCGCTGCTGGCGCGAACCTCACCGAAAATTTCCGCGCGTTGCTCGCGGCGCCCGCGATTGCCTCGAAGCGCTGGATCTGGGAGCAATACGATTACATGGTGCGCACGAACACGCTCGAAGCGCCGGGAGCGGGCGACGCGGCGGTTGTGCGCATCAAGGGCACGAAGCGGGCGCTCGCGCTCGCCTCCGACGGCAATGGGCGCTGGTGCCGACTCGATCCATTCGTGGGCGCGCAGCTTGCCGTGGCCGAAGCCGCGCGCAACGTGGCATGCTCGGGCGCGAAGCCCATGGCCGCGACCAATTGCCTCAATTTTGGCAGCCCCGAAAAACCGGAAGTGATGTGGCAGTTCAGCCGCGCGATTGACGGCATCGCCGAGGCTTGCACCGCTCTCGAAATTCCCATCACCGGCGGCAACGTGAGTTTCTACAACGAAACGCTTGGCCGCTCCATTGATCCGACGCCTGTCCTCGGCGTGCTTGGAATGATCGAGGATGCTTCGCGCGCGCTGGGGATGGCGTTTCGCACTGAGGGCGATGTGATTTTGTTGCTTGACGGAGATACACAGGGCTGGGGGGTTCTTGTTCATGGCGGCGCGAAAGAATTCCGTTTTGCAATACCTGCCGAACGAGGAGCGGATGTGGCAGCAATGCCTCGCGAATTTTCCTCTTCGGAATATGCCCGCACGATTCGCGGCATTGAAGCCGGCGCTCCTCCCGCCGTAAATCTCGCGGCGGAAAAACGGCTGATCGCGCTGCTGGTTGCTCTCGCTGGCGATGGCAAGTTGCAATCCGCGCACGACGTGAGCGACGGCGGCCTCGCCGTAACGCTTGCCGAATCGTGTTTTACGAGCGGCGGCCTTTCGGCGCGCGCCGCGCTCACCAGCAAGGAACCGGACGAAGCAGCGCTCTTCGGCGAACGAGGCGCGCGCGCCATCGTATCGGTTACTCCCGAAAACCTTGCCGCCGTGCTCCGGATTGCGGCACAATATGAAGTGGCAGTCGTGGAAGTTGGCCGAGTCTCCCGCGGCGAATTCCGCATCGAACTAAATGGCCAGACGGTAGTCAGCGCCGAAGTCCCCTCTCTCGCTGACGCCTGGAGCGGAGCCCTCGAACGGCTCCTGAGCGCGAACGATCTCCGAAAGGCAGAATGAATCGCCTGATCGAAATAGAGAACGACCGGTTTCACGATCACTGCGGAGTGTGCGGCGTCTTCGGACATCCCGAAGCCGCGAAGATGGCCTACCTGGGACTCTACGCGCTGCAACATCGCGGGCAGGAATCGGCCGGGATCGTTTCGAGCGACGGGCGCGAACTGCATCTCGAAAAAAGCATGGGCCTGGTGGCTGACATTTTTCAGCCCGAAGTGCTGGCGCGCCTGCCGGGCGACGCGGCGCTCGGCCACACGCGCTACTCGACCGCCGGCGACACTTCCTTGATGAACGCGCAGCCGATCGTGATCGACTGCAACAAAGGCAAGCTCGCCCTCGGCCATAACGGCAACCTGCCGAGCGCGGCGAAATGGCGCCGTACGCTCGAACATCGCGGCTCGATTTTCCAAACGACCAGCGACACCGAAGTGATCGTGCATCTCGTGGCGCGCAGCCAGGCGCGGAATCTTTCCGGAGCGCTCGCCGATGCGCTGAACCAGGTCGAAGGTGCGTATTCGCTGCTGGTGCTGACGCGCGACGAAATGTACGCGCTGCGCGATCCGCGCGGCTTCCGCCCGCTGGCGCTCGGGCAACTGGACGGCGCGTGGATCGTCGCGTCGGAAACGTGCGCGTTTGATTTGATCGGCGCGACGTACGTGCGCGACGTCGAGCCCGGAGAAATGTTGCGCATCACGCGCACGGGAATCGAGTCGCTGCATTTCGCGGCGGAAAAGCCCCTGCAGCAATGCATTTTCGAGCACGTCTACTTCGCGCGGCCCGATAGTCTCGTCTTCGGCCGGGTGGTCGAGCAAAGCCGCGAAATGCTGGGCCGCCTGCTTGCGCGTGAACATCATGTTCCGGCCGACGTCGTCGTGCCGGTGCCCGATTCTGGCGTGCCGGCCGCGGTGGGATATTCGCAGGAATCCGGCGTGCCGTTCCGCATGGGCCTCATTCGCAATCATTACGTCGGACGCACGTTCATCGAGCCAGTGCAATCCATCCGCGATTTCGGCGTGAAGCTGAAGCTCAATCCCGTGCCGGAACTTCTCCGCGGCAAGCGCGTGGTGCTCGTCGACGATTCCATCGTGCGCGGCACGACCAGCCGCAAAATCGTGCGCATGGTGCGCGAGGCCGGCGCGGCGGAAGTTCACATGCGCATCAGTTGCCCGCCGACGATTTCGCCGTGCTACTACGGCGTGGACACGCCGACGCGCGAGGAATTGATCGCGTCCGATGAATCGCGAGTGCGCCCGCGGCTTACGCCTGAAGAACTCGAAGCTTTTGAAGCCAGGCTCGACGCTGCGCGGGCCCCGCTCCGACCGGGCGCAGCGCTCGGTCGAGGAAATTCGCCAGTATCTGGGCGCGGATACGCTGGGCTTCGTCTCGCTCGAGAATTTGCGGCGCGCGGTGGACGATACGCGCGGATCGTTCTGCACGTCGTGCTACACGGGCGTGTATCCGGTGGACGGGGCGCAAGGCGAGCTCGAAGCTCGCGCGGCGGAGCCCGAAGAAGCGCCCGCCATGGATGTTCAAGGGGAAATTCAGGTGGTGCCAAATGAACGCTGAAGATACGCTCCCGGTTGCGGCCAGTGCAAAACCGGATGTTGGCAAGGTCATACTCCGCGAGGCGCTGTCCTGGCTGTGGGTCATTCTTGCGTTCTTGTTCATCACGGGAACGATTGTCCAGGCCCGCGTGATTCCCTCCGGCTCGATGGAGAGAACTCTGCTCGTCGGGGATCACTTGCTGATGAGCCGCTTCGGCTACGAAGCCGAATTGCCCATGACGCCGCTGCACGTGCGGCTCTGGCGCAACCCGCAACGCCAGCAGATTATCGTGTTCCGCGCGCCGCTGCCGGGAACGCCGGATTACATCAAGCGCCTGATCGGATTGCCGGGCGACGAGCTGGAAATTCGCGAAGGCGTTGTGTCCATCAACGGCAAGCCGCTCACTGAACCGTACCGCGCGGACCCGCCCAATCCGACCGACAATTACGGCCCGGTGACCGTTCCAGCGGGCGAATATTTCATGATGGGTGACAATCGCGACGATTCGTATGACAGCCGGTACTGGGGCTTCGTCCCGCGCAACAACATCATCGGCACGCCCGTGATGGTGTATATGTCGATCGATGCGCCCGAAGAGACCTGGAATCCGGGGCACATCAGCGACCGGATGAAGACGTACGCAAGCGTTTTTTTGCATCCAAGCATCGTGCGCTGGCGCCGCATCTTCAAATTGTTTTGAATGAACGGGAGCACGCCGCCCGGTTCCTCTCGCCACGGCAGAAAGAGTTCATCGTTCCGGGTGCGGGCTGTACTTGCAGCCCGCCGATAATTATGAACTACACCGACGCAGGTGTGGATATTTCGCTTGCGGACCAGGCCAAGCAGCGCATCCGGCGCCTGGCTTCGCGCACGTTCACGCGTGGCGTGATCGGCGGGATTGGTTCGTTCGGCGGATTGTTCGCGCTGGACAAAAAATGGCGCGAGCCGGTGCTGGTCTCGAGCGCCGATGGCGTGGGCACAAAGTTGAAAATCGCCATGGCCATGGGTATTCACTCCACGGTTGGCGCCGACCTGGTCAATCACTGCGTCAACGACATTCTCACGCTCGGCGCCGAGCCGCTCTTCTTCCTCGACTATCTGGCCATGTCGAAAATGGATCCCAACGTAGTCGAACAAGTGGTCGAGGGGATTTCGCGCGCCTGCCATTCCGCGGGATGCGCGCTGATCGGCGGCGAAACGGCGGAAATGCCCGGCTTCTACGCGCCGGGAGAATACGATCTCGCGGGCTTCATCGTCGGCGTTGTGGAACGCGCGAGTCTGAAAAAGACGAATGCCGTGAAGCCCGGCGATCTGGTTTTCGCGCTTCCCTCCACGGGGCTGCACACAAACGGTTATTCGCTGGCGCGCAAACTTGTCTTCGATCATGCGGGCCTGCATCCGGAAACTTACGTTGCCGAGGTCAGCAACAAAATCGGCGCGGAGCTGCTGCGCCCGCACCGCTGCTACTGGCCGATGCTGAAGACCACCGTCGCGCGCGGCTGGCTCTCCGCGATGGCGCACATCACCGGCGGCGGCATCCCCGGAAATTTGCCGCGAGTACTTCCTCGGGGCGCGCAGGCGGAAATCGAGCTCGGCTCGTGGCCCGTGCCTCCCATTTTTTCCTATCTCGCCACGCTCGGCAAACTCGAGCGCGACGATCTGCTCCGCACGTTCAACATGGGCGTGGGCATGATCCTGATCGTGCCCGTCGAAAATCATCGCGCCGTCGAATCCGAACTGAAGCGCCGCCGCGAAAAATACTATCGCATCGGGCAGGTTCGCCGCGGCGATCCGCGCAAGCCTCAAGTGGTGTTCTCTGGAACTTTGCCGATTTAGTAGCACAGACTTCAGTCTGTGGATTTTAGTTGCGGCGCGGGCGACCGTGCTCCGACCAACACCCACAGACTGAAGTCTGTGCTACAAAATTCACTCCAACCCGGCCTGCTGGACCAACGAGTATGTATGCTTCTGAAGCCAGCGCATGCCCTCGATGTATCGCGCCCAGGAAACTAGCGTCTCCAGCCCGCCATGAAGTGAATCTTCATCGCGCGCAGTGTTTCCGCGGGCACCGTCACGCCGTTGCTGCCGATCGCGTGAATTTTTGTGGGCCTAGGAATATCATGGAGGAAAGGCAAACGAGATATTCCATGATCGACGCGGTCGTCGACGCGCTAATCTTCGATCTCCTCGAGTGGCTGGCGAGCGACGGGAGAACCTACGAGGAAGTGATCGATATTTGGCGCACCTCCTGCCCGAGACTTCCCGTTTGGGAGGACGCCAAGGACCGCGGTTTCGTCG
Organism: uncultured Acidobacteriota bacterium; assembly: GCA_963832265.1. Lineage (GTDB taxonomy): Bacteria > Acidobacteriota > Terriglobia > Acidiferrales > UBA7541 > Palsa-360. The sequence continues at coordinate 42,859 of CAWHTN010000004.1, read as the reverse complement.
CGCAGGAAAATTTCAACGGGCGCGAGATGGTCAGGATAACTCCCGCGGGTTTTGCTTTTCTTCAGCAGCGAAAAACATCCCAAAGACCCGGCGCCTCCCGGCCCGCCTGATTTCATCCGTTGACCCGATTGCCGCGCGTGCGCCGTCGTGCTAGCATCCGCGAAATGGGGAACGTGTCCGCGCACCCGGAACACGAACCTTCATCCTTCCAGACTTCACGCCGCAAATGATTTCCCGGTGCGGCCGCCCGCCGTCGCGGGCGCCCGCCGGCGCGGGAACGGCGCTCAGGGGGTTGAACGATGAAAGCCTACGCAACGCAGTCCATCCGCAATGTGGGCATTGCCGGTCACGGCGACACGGGGAAAACCCAGCTGGTGTCGTCGTTGCTGTTTACCGCGGGGATGACCACCCGGCTGGGAAAGGTCGCCGAGGGAAACACGGTCACCGACTGGGACGAAGAAGAGATCGCGCGCAAGATCACGATTCACTCCAGCCTGGCCTACGCCGAGTGGGCGCCCTCGGGGCAGGCAACAACAACGGGCCAGGCGGAAAAAATAAAAATCAATTTTCTGGACACGCCGGGCTACAGCACGTTTCTGAACGACACGCGCGCGTCGCTGGTGGCGGCCGACGCCGTGCTGATCGTGGTGGACGCGTTGGCGGGCGTGCAGGTGGTCACGGAAAAAGTGTGGGACTACGCGACCGAGTACGATGTGCCGCGCGCGTTCGTCATCAACTGGATGGACCGCGAGCTGGCCAATTACGACCGCGCGATGGAGTCGGTCACGCGCGTGTTCGGCCGCAACGTCGTGCCGCTGCAGTTGCCGATCGGCGCGGAGAAAACGTTTCGCGGCGTCGTCGACCTGATCACCATGAAGGCGCACGTGTACACGCCGGACGGCGACGGCAAGCCGAAGGTCGAGGAGATTCCCGAGGATCTGGCCGACGCGGCCAAGCTCGCGCACGAAACGCTGGTGGAAATGGTCGCCGAGGGCGACGACGCGCTGATGGAGGAATTTTTCGAGAAGGGCACGCTGCCGATCGAGGATCTGAGGAAAGGCTTGCGCGACGCATACCAGGCCAAGCGCATCTACCCGGTCGTGCTGACCTCGGCGCTGCACAATATCGGCAGCGCGACGCTGCTCGATTTGCTGGCGGAAATGTTTCCGGATCCCTCGCAGCGCGGCACGGCCATCGGCCACAGCGAGACCGCCAGCAAAGGCGCGGAAGTGCAGCGAAAAATCGGCGACGCCGAGCCGCTGTCCATTTTTGTGTTCAAGACGCTGGCCGATCCCTTCTCCGGTCGGATCAGCTATTTCAAGGTAATGTCCGGCGTCCTGAAAAACGACGCGATGCCGCAGAATTTTACTCGCGGCACGAGCGAGCGCCTGCAGCACATCCAGGTGATGCAGGGCAAGACGCCGACCGCCGTGTCCGATCTCCACGCAGGCGATTTGGGCACCGTCGCGAAGCTCAAGGAAACCTTCACCGGCGACACGCTCGGCGACAAGGCCGCGCCCATTCACTATCCGCTGCCGCACGTTCCCGAGCCTTCCATCACGTTCGCGGTCGAACCCAAGACGCGCGCGGATGAAGACCGCATCGGCCCCGCGATCCATCGCATTCTCGAAGAGGACCCGTCGCTGCGATTTTCGCGCGATCCGCAGACCAAGGAATTTCTGCTTGCGGGCTCGGGCCAGCAGCACATCGAGGTGGTCGTCGCGAAACTGCACAAGCGCTACCACGTGGACCTGACACTCCATCCGCCCAAGGTGCCCTATCGCGAAACGATCCGCGGCAAAGCCGACGCCGAAGGCAAGCACAAGAAGCAGACCGGCGGGCACGGACAGTTCGGCGTCTGCCGCGTTCGCCTGGAGCCGGCGGCGCGCGGGACGGGCATCGAATTTGTGGACGACATTTTCGGCGGCGCGATCCCCAAGAACTGGATTCCGTCGGTCGAGAAAGGCATCCGCGCTTCGGCCGAGCGCGGCTATCTCGCCGGTTTCCCCGTCGTGGATTTCCGGGCCATCCTGTACGACGGCAAATATCACGACGTGGACAGCTCCGACATGGCGTTCAAGATCGCGGGATCGCTGGCGTTCAAGGAAGGAATGAAGCAGGCCCGGCCCGCGCTCCTGGAACCCGTGATGCACGTTGAGGTTTACGCGCCCGACCAGTATTCGGGCGACATCATGGGCGACCTCAGTTCCCGGCGCGGGCGCATCAGCGGCAGCGAGGCGCGCGGAACGAGCGTGATCGTCAAGGCGCAAGTTCCGTTTGCCGAAATGCTGAATTACGCGACCACGCTCACGTCCATGACGCAGGGCCGCGCCACCTACTCCATGGAATATTCGCACTACGACTATGTCCCGGGCGAAATCGCGGAGAAAGTGATTGCCGCAGCCAAGGCGGCGAGGGGAGTCGTAGTGGAGGAGGAAGAGCAGGTTTAGCGCGTACGGGTTGAAACCCGGAGAACGCCAATCCCTCGATTGGCGTCTTGCACGACGCCATTCAGGAGAATGGCGGTGCCAGGAACCAAATTGGCGGTTGCGCATTCCTCTGCGTATGAAAGAATCTTTGCATCATGCCAAAGAAACTTTCTCCCCGATGGTCCGACGCTACTCTCGCCGTCCATAGCGGTGAACCCAAGCACGGGCGGAACGCTCCGGTCACCGCGCCGATTGTTCGCTCCTCGAATTTCACTTTCGCCGGCACGGCGGAAATGAAGCGCTGGGCCGAGGGCAAATCCAAAGCCTACATTTACACGCGCTACGGCAATCCCACCCTCGCCGTGGCGGAAGCAAAAATCGCCGAACTCGAAAACGGCGAAGACGCCCTGGTGACGGCCTCGGGATCGGCGGCGATCTCGAGCGCTCTCCTCGCCGTGCTCCGGGCCGGGGATGAATTGATCGCCACGCGCCAGCTGTACGGCGGCTCCTACCGCCTCATGCGCGACATCCTGCCGCGCATGGGAATTCGCGTGCACCACGTGGAAGCGAATCTGGAAGGCGTGGACCGCCTGGTGAATGCAAAAACCCGCGCGCTCTATGTGGAGTCTCCCACCAATCCCACGCTGGCCCTTGTGGATTTGAAAAAGGTCGTGGCCCTCGCGCGGAAACACAAACTTGTTTCGCTCATCGACAACACCTTCGCCACGCCCATTCTGCAGAAGCCGCTGGACCTGGGCTTCGATCTGGTCCTGCACAGCGCGACAAAATACCTGGCGGGCCACTCCGACATCGTCGCCGGCGCGGTGGCCGGCAGCCGGGAATGGGTCGGAAAAGTCCGGGAAATCATGATCTCTCTGGGAGGATCGATGGATCCGGATCCCGCTTATCTTTTGATTCGCGGACTCAAAACGCTCGAACTTCGCGTCCGGCGGCAGTGCGAAAGCGCCATGGCCGTGGCGCGCTTTCTGGAACGCCATCCGAAAGTCGGACGAGTGCAATACCCGGGCCTGGCCTCCCATCCTGACCATCGCCTGGCGAAGCGGCAGATGAAGGGCTTCGGTGGAATGCTGGCATTCGACCTCAAGGGTGGCCTGCCGGCGGCATGCCGGTTCTGTGACAAGACAAAAATCTTCCTGCTGGCGGTCAGCCTGGGTGGCGTTGAATCACTCATAGTGCTCCCAATCTACACATCCCACTACCGCATGGGTACAGCGGAACTGGCAGCGGCCGGGGTGAGCCCCGGCACGGTTCGCATGTCCATTGGTCTCGAGGACCCCGGAGACCTCCTCGCGGATTTGAAACTGGCTCTCGCCTAAAACACTGTTTTTAATTGGGTTAGAGGGATATTAACAGGGGTTCATAATCCCTATTGACCCCCTTGGGGGCATGTGATCTACAATTGGAGAGTTGGGTTCCTGGTGGCGGGAATCTGTCTCAAAGTTTGGCAGGCATTGTGCTCTCTATCATTGCGGAGGGCAGTGCCGATCGTCGTTCTAATCGGTCCAAAAATTCATCCATGGGAAATCGCATTCAAAAACCGTTAGGTTGGCTTTTCGTTGCGGCCGGTTTTCTTTTCAGTCTTGCCGGTTGTGAAGACTCGGCCAAAGCGCCTGTACAAGTCCGGCCCCCTCAGATCGCTTTGCCATCGCCAGACCAGGTCCCGCCTTCGCTGCCAATCAATGCACAGCAAAAAGTTGTGACGCCGCTTGTCATTCAAGCCCCGGCGGATGGGCCGGAGCAGCTTGCGGCACGGAGCCAGGCCGCGTTCAACGCGGGCGAGCAGGATTTTCAAGCCGGGCATCTTGGAAAAGCGCGCGAGGAGTTCGATGAAGCGCTCGACCAGTTGCTCGCCAGCGGACTGGATCTCGACGCCGACCCGCGCCTGAGCGCTCTGTATCACCACATTATCGACACGGTGAGCCTGGATGAACTCGAGGCCTTCCGCGCCGGCGACGGTTTCAGCGAACAGAAATCCACGCCCGCTCCCATCGATGAAATCGCCGAGGAGCCGATCCCGCAGCCGGAAAAATTCGATCCCAATTTGCGAGGCCGCGCGGAAGGCGAAGTGAACGCCATCGCCCATGACGTTCCGCTGACGGTCAACGATCAGGTTCTCGCCTATTTGAATTTTTTCAAGACGCCGCGCGGCAGCGCCATCGTCGAAACCGGTCTGCGCCGCGAGGGACGCTACCGCGAAATGGTCCGGCGGGTTTTGAAGGAAGAGGGCATGCCGCAGGATTTGATTTACCTGGCGCAGGCCGAGAGCGCGTTCCAGCCGCAGGCAGTGTCCAAGGCGGGCGCGCGCGGGATGTGGCAATTCATGTCCTTTGCCGGACGGAAATACGGCCTGCAAAAGACCTGGTGGGTGGACGAGCGCCAGGATCCGGAAAAGGCCACGCGGGCCGCGGCGCGCGATTTGCGCGACCTGTACGGCCAGTTCGGCGATTGGTATCTGGCCATGGCTGCCTATAATTCCGGCGCGGGGGCCGTCCAGCATGCCGTCGAACGAACCGGCTACGCGGATTTCTGGGAACTTTACCACCGCAATGCACTGCCGAAGGAAACCCAGAACTATGTCCCGATTATTCTGGCGCTGGATCTGATCTCCAAGGATCCCGCGCGGTACGGCATCGAATTCGAGCCCGAACCCGCGCTCCAGGCCGATTTGGTCAAGCCGGGACAGGCCATTGATTTGCGCCTCGTCGCCGAAACCATCGACACCGATCTCGAATCCCTGCGCAGTATGAATCCGGAGCTGTTGCGCCTGGTTACGCCGCCCGATCCGGAGTTTGTCCTGCGCCTGCCCGAGGGTACGGCCGAGCGATTCTTCGCGGAAATCGCGGCCATTCCCCCGGAAAAATGGGTGAGCTGGCGGCGCCACAAAGTCGAGCAGGGGGAAACGCTTTCCTCCATCGCCAAGCAGTACCGTGTTTCGCCGGCCGAAGTGGCCGATGCCAACGAACTGCCCACCGGGGCTTCGCTCGAGGAAGGCCAGAAGCTGATTATTCCCGCCGCCGCGCGAACCGAGGCGTCCACGGGAAAACTGATTCGCTACCGGGTCCGCCGTACCGACACGATTGCCACGATCGCCGATGAATTCGACGTGACGCCCGCCGAACTGCGCAAGTGGAACCACCTGCGGGCCGATCATGTGGCGCGCGGCGTGTCGCTTCGGATCTATCCGGGGGGCATGACGCCGGCGCCGGCGCAGCAGCAAGCCAAGAAGGACTCCGCTGCAAGCGCGGCCGTCGCGCCGGCAAATGGCGCGGCGAAGAAAAATCTTCCGGTCATGGAAGCGCGCTCGACGAGCACCGTCCTGCATCGCGTGAAGCCCGGCGAAACGCTGTGGTCGATTGCCCGCGCCTATCAAACCACGGTGGAGGCTATTCAGGCCGGAAACCGCTACTTATTCAGCCGTCCTCTTCAAGTGGGCGACACTCTGACCATCCTGCCGACCCGCTAGTCCCATCTTGCTTTTTATTCCGACTTGTCCCTATATTGTGAGCGGGTTCGCGGCATTTCCTTGGCGCCGGGCGACGGATCGAGAGGCCGCCCGCCAGGAAGGGAGGCCGCGAAAAACAGCGGGGAACCGGCGGGTCCTTGCGCTAACCCTTGACAAACAGGCCGGATTCCGTTTATAAGCCCGCGATGGCTTCCAGCGCCATCGAATTCCTCGAAATGGCGGCGAATCGAAGGGAGAACGCAGATGGCCTACGAAAAAGAAGACCAGGGCGACGAAAACGAGTTCGTTCATTTTGAGGAAGAAGAACTCGGCAGCGATCCGGAAGAAGTGATCGAAGAGGAAACCGAAGAGGAGCTGGTCATCACCGAGCGCCCCGGCGCGGCGGGCTCCCCGCAACCTCCTCTCGCGTCGCCGAAACCGGCGGCCAGGAAAAAAAAGCCGGCGGCGAAAAAAGCGAAAAAGAAAGCCAAGGCTCCCAAAAAAGCAGCCAAGAAAAAGCCGGCCAAGAAGGCGGCCAAGAAATCCGCCAAGCGCCGCAAGAAGCGCTGACGGCTTTTCCGGCGTAACGATTTTCCGGACAGAGATTTGCGGTCGAGGGCCCGGGGAGTTTCCTCCGGGCCTTCGGTTTATTTTGGCGCACGTTCCCGCCCTGTTTCATTCCGGTGCATGTTCGATCGATTTCCCGTCAGGCTAGTCTCGTTTCCCGTAGCGGAACAATTTTCTTGCGGGTTACGCCGCGCGTCGCTAGCATGGCGGCCATGAAGCTGGCCGTCGAGCATGTGCGGCGGATGCGGGGCGGGGCGCAGGCCCAATTGATGCGCTGCGACGACGAGGCGTACTACATCGTCAAATTCCAAAACAATCCGCAGCATTTGAGGATTCTGGCGAATGAAATGCTCGCAACCCGTCTGGCGGCGCGGCTTGGATTGTGCGTGCCGCAAGTCGAAGTGGTGGAGGTGCGTCCGGAAATTATCGCCTACACGCCGGACCTGGTGATTCAGCTGGGCCTCGGAAGAAAACCGTGCGCGGCGGGGAAACAATTCGGATCGCAGTTTCCGGGACACCCGGCCCGGCTGAGCGTCCACGATTTTTTGCCCGATGAGCAGCTCGGGGCGGTCCGGAATCTTTCCGATTTTCTGGGCGTCCTGGTCTTCGACAAGTGGACCTGCAACACGAACGGCCGCCAGGCGATTTTTTTTCGCGACCCCGGCGGGGATGCGGGCGCGGCTGATTCCAACGCGGGCGGTTCTACAGAATTGAGTGATACAGCGCCGGGTTACACGGCGCTGGGCTACACAGCGATGATGATCGACTTCGGCTTCTGCTTCAACGCCGGGGAGTGGGATTTCCCCGACGCGCCGCTGCGCGGCCTGTACGCGCGCCACCGCGTCTACGACGGCGTCGCCGGGATGGAGGCGTTCGAGCCCTGGCTCGCGCGCCTCGAAAACCGGATCACCGAGCGCGTGCTGGGCGAGGAGGCCGCGCAGATTCCGCCGGAATGGTACGGCGGCGACTGGGATGAGCTCGAGCGATTGCTCGACCGCCTGTACCGGCGCCGCGAGCGCGTGCGCGAACTGCTCCTGGCGGCCCGCAATTCCGGCCGCGACCCGTTTCCCAACTGGAAGGTGAGACATGCCTGACGAAACGTTGCAACCCTGCGCCTACCACGTGGTGCGCTACCAGCCCAACCTCATCCGGGACGAGTGGGTCAATATCGGCGTCCTCCTTTTCATTCCCGAAGGGGGGCCCGAAGGAGGGCCCGGAGAGGGGCCCGCGGCGGGACGCGTGCGCCAGCGCTGGCTCGAGGAGCCCGCCGACCTCGCGCGCCTGCGGCGCCTGCACCCGGCCGCGGACGAGGAGCTGCTGCTGCGCCTGCCGGCCGAATTCGACCGGCAGTTCGCCGGGCGCGAGATGGAGGCCGCGGCCATCCTCGAAAAATTCGACGACACGCTATCCAACGCCGTGCAGCTCGCCCCGCGCAAGGGACTTCTGGCCCGAGACCCGGAGGCCGAGCTCGAACGCCTCTTCCGCGAACAGGTCGAGCCCCTGCGCGAGGCGCGGCGCGGCGCGGTGGAAATCCGCACGCGCAGCGACGTGCGCGCCCGGGCCGCGGATTTTTTCCGCACCGAAAAAATTCTGCGGCTCATGCAGCGCGGCGTGCGGGTCGAGGAGTTCACGGCCCCGGGCGATCCGATGCGCATCGATTTTTCCTACCGGCGCAACGGCACGCGCGGCTTCGTGCATTCCGTGGCCCTCGGCCGCGATCCGGGACAGGCGAAGCTCCTCGCCTACACCGCGGGCGCGATCCGCGAGCGAGTCCCCCACTCGGAATTTCTGGCCGTCACCGAACGCGAGCCCGCGCGCGGCAACGTGCGCGACAAGTTTGTTTCCGGAATTCTCGCCGAGAGCGACGTTCGCGTGGTTCCGCTCGGGGAGCTGCGCAAGTGGGCGCATGAGGTGGCGCCGGCGCTGAAGGCGGAGAGCGCGTGACCCGCGAACGGCGATGCGCGAACCGTGACCCGTGTTCCGTGACCCGTGAGTCTGATCGATCGGAGCAGATGTCGCAGAGCTAGTGATTTGGGAGAGCCGACAATTCGGACATGAGGTTCAAAGCAGAATCGTAACGGGATGTTTCGCCCTTTTTAGTCCGCCGTTAAGAAATCATTTTGAACTTGAGTTTTACGCTGCGAGGGTTATGGGTATACGCAGCGTGAACAGGATGGCGCAGAAAAAGGCGCGCAAAAAATAAGGCAGCCCCCTCAGGAAGCGGAGTAGCTGCCTGAGATTGAAACCTGCGGCTGCGAGCAATGCGTTGCAGCGATCTCCGGTGCGTCCCTTCAACCAGTTGCGGCCTAACAGCCCATCGTTTTTCGCGTGCCCGATGATCGGTTCGACCACCGCGCGGCGTTTCAACCAACGTTTGATTTTATCCGTGACACCTCGTCTCTGCCCGGTGATGTAGACCGCCGTGTGTGGATGACCCGTGAGCCGGTGCCCTTTATATCCCTGGTCCACCGCGACGCGCAGCGGGCTGCGGCCCACGATTTCCCGCACATCGTCCAGCGCCTGCTTCAGCGTGTGACCATCGTACGGATTGCCGTGCAACGCGCGCGCCTGCAAAATGAAATGGCCGCCCTTGGCCGGATGCAGATTCGTGGCGATGGAAACTTTGCAGCCGAATTCGTACGGCGCGCGCGCTTTGCCTTTGCTGATGCATTCGGTTTCCGGCGCGTGCCAGGAATAAACGTAATCTCGATCACCGCGCTGCTGGTGCGCAATGCGCCAAGCGCGTCCCAGCGTGTATTCCAGCCGCTCGACGGACGATTCGGCCAGCGCGGGCAGCGCCGCCATCTTGCGGCGCACGTCGCGGATCAGCCGCCGCAGGCGCACCCGCAGAAATTTCACCTGCCGCTTGGCGCGTCTCTTCTGCTGCGCGTGCAGGTATCGCCCCGTCTTCATCGCCGCTCTCCGCGCCACGCGCACATACGATTGCCGCAAGCGCAGTCCCGTTTTTTTCGCTTGCCGGCCCAACCGCTCGATCGCCGTCAGCAGCAGTCCGTGTTCGGTCGGATGCGCAATCGCTTTTTCCTGCACCGTCGTATCCACCGCCACCGCTTCGGTGGCCCGCACATTCAGCGCCCCGCCCCGATAGGCCGCGGCCAGCGTCTCCTGCAACAACGTCTCCAGCGCCTCCTCCCCCACTCGTTTGCGAAAATGCGTCATCCCCGATCGCTCCAGCGGAAAGGCGTGCTGAAAATATTCTTCCCCGCAAAAATATTGCATGTACGGATCCCGCTCCCACCGCTCGCACACCGCTTCGTCTGACAATCCCTCAATATGTTTCAGCAAATGCAGCCCCACCACCAGACGGATCGGCAGCCCCGGACGTCCCGCCTCGCGATAGTACGGCGCAAAATGTATTTCCAGCCGCCCCCAGTCGATCAATTCGCCCAGCCGCACCAGCTCATGTCCCAGATTGATGATGTTCCTCAGCTTGGCCCGAAACAGTTCCTGCGTCCCGCTGTCCTGCGCTTTGGGTCTCGGTTTCATCCCTGCTCCCCAAAATAAAATTGCAAGATTTCGGCACTCATCCTGCCGAAACCTTGCAATCTCTCCACACAAAAATCAACAAAAATCGACAGAACAAATGCGGATTTATTCAATTTTTAACGGGGGACTTTTTACTCTCCACTCTGAACTGTCAACTCTCGACTCTTGACGATGGAAGCCTCACGGGCCACGGAACACGGGCCACGAATCACGGATCACGCCCTCACAGCACTTCCTCGCTCCACCCCTCCAGCAGCCCCTTCACCTTGCCGACAAATTGGTGGGCCACCGCGCCGTCCACGACGCGGTGGTCGTAGGAGAGCGTCAGGTAGACCATGGAACGGATGGCGATGGCGTCGTCGATCACCATGGGGCGCTTCTGGATCGCGCCGATCCCCAGAATGGCGACGTTCGGCTGGTTGATCACCGGGAGACCCATCAGCCCGCCGTAAACGCCGGGATTGGTGATCGAGAAGGTGCTCTCCTGGACCTCTTCGGGCTTGAGTTTTTTGGCGCGGGCGCGCTCGGCCAGATCGTTCATGCCGCGCGCCAGGCCCAGGAAATTTTTTTCCTCGGCGTTCTTCAGCACGGGCACGATCAGGCCCCAATCGAGGGCCACGGCGATGCCCACGTTGATTTCGCGGTGCAACACGACCGTCGCGCCGTCGGCCGACGCGTTGACCGTCGGGAAGTCGCGCAGCGCCTCGACGCAGGCGCGCACGAAGAAGGGCATGAAGGTCAGCTTGGTCGCGTACTTGGTTTCGAACGCGGCTTTCGAATGCTCGCGGATTTTGGCGATCCGCGTCATGTCCGCTTCGTCGATGGAATAGACGTGAGGCGAAACGTGCTTCGAGGCCACCATGTGCTCGGCAATGCGCTGGCGCATCACGCTCATCGGCTGGGCTTCGTAGTTGCCGAAATAAATTCTTTCCCGAGGGACGGCATTTTCCAGCGCCGGATGCGCGATGGCCCCTCCCCCCGGCGGCGGGGCGGTCGGGGAAACGGACGGCGTTGCGGCAGCCGGCGATGGCGCGCCCGTGGCCGCAGACCTCGCGCCGCCGGAAACGGCCGCGGCGAGAATATCTCTCTTGCTGATCCGTCCGCCCGCCCCGCTGCCCTCCACCGCGGCGAGATCCACGTTGTGTTCTTTCGCCAGCTTCCGGACGAGCGGGGAACTGCGTATTTTTTGGCCATTGCCGCCCGCCTTCGGCGGGGGCGGCGCGGGCGCTGCAGCCGGGGCGCTGGAGGCAGCAGGCGTTGGCGGAGCAGGGGCGGGTGCCGGAGCGGCCGGAGCAGTCGGCGCGGCCGCAGCCTTAGGCGGAGCAGCCTTTTCGGGTGCAGGGGATGGCGCCGGAGCCGCTGCAGGAGCGGCAACCGCTGCGCCAGCCGCATCGATCACGGCGACCACCGTCTGGATTGGCACGGTCTGCCCCTCGGTGACCTTGATTTCCTTCAGGACGCCGGCCGAAGGCGCCGGAATCTCGGCGTCCACCTTGTCGGTCGAGATTTCGAACAGCGGCTCGTCCCGCTCGACGCGATCGCCCGGCTTCTTGAGCCACCGCGTGATGGTGCCTTCGAAAATGCTTTCCCCCATCTGGGGCATGATGACGTCGACGGACATGCGCAACCCTCTTTCGTGACCCGTGACTCGTGTTCCGTGATCCGTGCCTCTGCGGGTTTGCCCGCTCTTGACTCATCACGGGTCACGAGTCACGAGCCACGAACCACGTGCTTCAATAGTGTGCCAGTTCCCGCGCCGCCGCGACAACTTTTCCCGCGCTGGGCAGGAAATACTCCTCGAGCCCCGGGGCGTACGGCACCGGCGTGTCGAGCGAAGTGACGCGGCGGATCGGGCCGTCCAGGTCTTCGAAGGCGCTTTCCATGACGATGGCCGCGATTTCTCCGGCGATGCCGCCGGTGCGCGTGTCTTCGTGCACGACGAGCAGCTTGTTGGTCTTCCGCACCGAGGCGAGAATCGTTTCGCGGTCGAGCGGCAGGAGTGTGCGCAAGTCGATCACCTCGGCCTCGATGCCTTCCTTGGCCAGCTCCGCCGCGGCTTCGAGAGACGTGTGCACCATGGCCGCGTAGCTCACGATGGTGAGGTCGCGGCCCTCGCGGCGCACCGCCGCCTTTCCGATCGGCACCGTAAAATCATCCGCGGGCAGATCTTCCTTGATGCGGCGATACAGAAATTTGTGCTCGAAAAACAGCACCGGGTTGTTGTCGCGGATCGCCGACTTGAGAAGGCCCTTGGCGTCGCGGGCCGTCGCCGGGCAAACCACTTTCAGGCCGGGCGTGTGCACGAAATACATTTCCGGATTCGCCGAATGAAACGGTCCCGCCGTGCACGCCGCCGCCGCTTGGGCCGCGCAGCACCATGGGCACCGGCGCGCCCCAGCGGTAGTGCGATTTCGCGGCAAAATTGGTGATCATGTTGAAGGCGCAGGCGATGAAGTCGATGAATTGCATCTCCGCGATGGGCCGCAGCCCCGCGTAGCTCATGCCGATCGCCGCGCCCACGATCGCCGACTCGCTGATGGGCGTGTCGATCACGCGCTCCCAGCCGAACCGCGCGAGCAGGCCTTCGGATGTTTTGAACGCGCCGCCGTACACGCCCACGTCCTCGCCGATCAGGACCACGGCGGGATCGCGGTCCATTTCCTCCAGCATCGCCTGGCGAATGGCTTCGAGATACGTCGTTTCGGCCATGGTCAGCGTCCCGCCTTGGCGCGAACGCGCCGCGCGCGACGTTTTCTTTCCGGGCTTTGCTTTCGGCGCCGCCTGTTTGGCGGCCGGGGGCCGCGCGCCGTTTGCGGCATACGATTTCATCGGCCATTCGGCTTTTACACTGGAGCGCGGCGGCATCACTTCTTCCTTGGGCCGTTGCCAATCCGCTTCGATCGTGTGGCAACCCTCGCAATAGACTCCCTCTTCGGCCGACTCCGGCGGAGGCAGCGGCGAATTTTCCGCGAATTCCACGTCGGCGCGAATTTCACGCGCGATGCGTTCGTCGATTTCCTTTTTTGTTTTCGCGTCCCAAATCTTTTTTTCAGTGAGAACTTTTTCAAAGCGGTCGAGCGGGTCGCGCTGTTTCCACGAGGTCGAGCATGGCCTTCGGCACGTATTCCGCGGCGTCGTGCTGCGCGTGGCCGGACATGCGCATGGTCTTGGCTTCGATCAGCACCGGACCGTTTCCGGCGCGCGCGTAGGAAACCGCTTCGCGCGTGGTGCGTTCGACGGCCAGCACATCGTTGCCGTCCACGATGGCGCTCTTCATGCCGTAGGCCTTGGCGCGGTCGGCGAGATCCCGCAGCGCGGACTGCTTCTCCACCGGCGTCGAGTAGGCCCACTGATTGTTTTCCACGATCAGAACGAACGGCGCCTTTTGCACCGCGGCGAGATTCAATCCTTCGTGAAACACGCCGGTGGAAGTTCCGCCGTCGCCGATCCACGTCATCGTGACGATTTTTTGTCCGAGGTAGCGCCCGGCCATGGCAATGCCCGCCATCACCGGGATCAAATCGCCCAGCATCGAAATCGGTGAAATCACGTGCCGCGATTTCAGGTCGCCGAAATGGCTGGTGCCGTCCTTGCCGAGCGTCGGCGAGTCGTAGCGCGCCATGTGCTGCGTCATCACGTCGCGCGGCTTGAAACCGCGCACCAGCAGCGCGCCGATATTGCGGATCATGGGAGCGATCCAGTCACCGGGACCGAGCGCGTAGGCCGTGCCCACCGAAATCGCTTCCTGCCCGAGGCTGGGATACAAACCGCCGACGATTTTGTTCTGCCGGAACAGCCGCACCATCTGCTCCTCAAGCTCGCGGTTGAGCCGCATGAAGTAATACAGTTCGAGGTGCTGTTCGCGAGTTAAGGTGGAGGTCATGTTTTTCCGAGTTTCAGGAACCAAATTGGTCTCTGCCACCGCCGCCGGCAGGCTATAAAGCCTCGAGAAACCATACAATCTGACGAATACCAATCCATGCCTACACGGCGTCAGCGCCGCGCGATCCTCGTGCGTCCGAAGGCATCTCCAGATCATCGCGGCCGCACGCGCGCGGATCGAGGCCAAATATCTCTCCGAGGTGGGCGGCGATGCGCGGCGCGGCTTCCTTCATTTCCACGCGCCGGCCCAGCAGTTTTTCCAGCGACGTCGCACGCTTGCCCGCGATCCCGCAGGGCACGATCAGATCAAAATAGCGCAGGTCCGTCGAGACGTTGTAGGCGAACCCGTGCGAAGTGACCCAGCGGCTCAAATGCACGCCGATGGCAGCGAGCTTTTCCTCGTATTTCCCTTCCTCTACGTGCTTCCCCTCCTTTACTTCCTTTCGATCATCCATCGTGCGGCCAGCTTGCACATCCACCCACACGCCCGTTCGCCCGGACACGCGCCTCGACGCAACGCCGAACTCAGCCGTCGCGCGGATCATGGCTTCCTCGAGGCTGCGCACGTACCAGGCCACGTCGCGGCGAATTTCCGCGAGATTCAAGATCGGATAGCCGACGAGTTGTCCCGGCCCGTGATAGGTGATGTCGCCGCCGCGATTGGTTTCAAAAAACGAAACGCCCATCCGGCGCAGCATCTCGCTCGGAGCGCGAAGATTGGAAATTTTTCCGCTGCGGCCCAGCGTGATCACGTGCGGGTGCTCGCACAGCAGCAAAACGTCGGGTATGGCCCCGGCTTTACGCGCCGCAACCACGCGCTGCTGGAGTTCCCAAGCGGCGCGGTATTCCACAAGCCCGAGATCGACGACCAGCAACTCTTTCATGGCATCCGAACTCTCAACTCCTGAATCTCGACCCTCAACTCTTTTTTGCCGCGACGATCCGCTCAACCTGCCCCAAGTGATTGAGATCGTGCCCGGCCATCATGCGAACGATATGCTCGATGGTCTCGACGCCCCGTTCGGCGTGCATTCCGTGGTGCTTCCACTGTTCGGGCGTGAGGGTTTTCAGCAGCGCGAGGTTGCCTTCCCGCGCCGCGCGGAACTGCTCGAGCGATTTGCGCGCGTCCCGTTTTTCGTAATGGCCCGCTGCAGCCCAGCCGTCCTGGTCAAACGCCTGGAGGGAGGTTCCCGGCGCGCCCAGAATCTGCCGCACCCTCCAGCCCGTGACAATTTCGCAGTCCGCGAGATGCGCGAGGATTTCTCCGGCGGACCATTTCCCCGGCGCGGGCCGTTTGTGCAACTTCGCTGCGGACGCGCGCTGGATCAGGCGGCCCAGCTTCGCCGCCGTGGCGGCCTGCACTTTCAGGGAGTCCTTCCCCTCGAGTTGCGCCAGAATCCGCTGGATGTACTCCTGCGGCGTTTCGTTCATGATCGCGTTCCCTTCCTCGTGCAATCGCCCCACTCGCGCGCCATTCGACTTTCACCAATTTCGCCGTTACTCTGCGGCTTTGGATTTTTACTCTGAACTCTCAACTAATAACCCTCGACTGCCTCTAAGCATTAATCGACAGCCCGCGCACCGCCGCAACCGCGTCGGACATCGCTTCCCAGACGGTCGGATGCGCGTGCACGGTGGACATCAGATCGTCCACGGTGGCCTCGAGCTGCAGGGCCGCGACCGATTCCGCAATAATCTCGGTCGCGAACGGCCCGATGATGTGCACGCCGAGAATTTCCCCGGTCGCTTCGTCGGTCACGACTTTGATGAAGCCTTCGTGGTGGCCCAGGATCGTCGCCTTGCTGTTTCCAAGGAACGGAAATTTTCCGGTTTTGACCGCGAAGCCCGCCTCGCGCGCCGCGCGCTCGGTCAAGCCGATCGACGCCACCTGGGGCTCGCAATAGGTGGCGTTGGGGATGCGAGTCTTCTCGATCGGAGGCATCTGCTTGCCCGTGATTTTCGCGACGCAGGTGATGCCCTCCATCGACGCGGCGTGCGCGAGCTGCGGCATCCCGGCGACGATGTCTCCGATCGCGTAGAGGCGCGGCTCGGCCGTTTCCATGTACGGGCCGACGTGGACAAACCCGCGCTCGAGTTTCGCTTTCGATTTTTCCAGGCCCAAGTTTTCCGTCTTCGGCAAGCGCCCGACAGCCATCAGCACGCGCTCGGCGGAAATCGTCTGCGTCTTTCCGGCCTTGTCGGTGAACGCGACGGTCGCGCCCTGCGCGTCTTTTTTGACGGTCTCGACTTTGGCCTCGGTAAAAATCTCGATGCCCTTTTTCTTCAAGGCCTTTTCGAGCTCCGCCGAAATTTCCTCGTCTTCGATCGGCGTCACGCGCGGAAGCATTTCGAGCACGGTGACCTGCGTCCCGAATGAATTGAAAATCGACGCGAACTCGACGCCCACCGCACCCGCTCCGACAATCACCAGCGTCTTCGGCACCGCCGGCAGCTGCAAAATTTCGATGTTGCTGAGGATTGTTTTCCCATCGATGTCGATTCCAGGAAGCGAGCGCGCCGCCGAACCCGTACCGAACATGATGTGCGTGGCTTCCACTTCGGTGACTTGTCCGTCCTTTTCGACGCTCACGCGCCCCGGGCCCGCCCACCGGCCCCAGCCCTGCATTTTCTCCACTTTGTTTTTGCGGAATAGAAACTCGATGCCCTTGGCGTGCTTGTTGACGACCATTTCCTTGCGCGCCAGCGCCGCCGCCCAGTTGAGCGTGAATTCCTTCACGTCAATGCCGAATTCCTTGGCGACTTTAAGCGTGTCGTAAATCTCGGCGGTGTGCAGCAGAACTTTTGTGGGAATACAGCCGACGTGCAGGCAAGTGCCGCCCAGAAATCCGTCTTTTTCAACGACGACTGTTTTCAATCCCCATTGCGAGGCGCGAATCGCGGTGTTATATCCCCCGGGACCGCTGCCGATAATTGCGAGATCGTATTTGGCCAAGTGTCCTCCGCGGCAGGCAGGAGCGCCGCTCATGTTGCGCGAATTCGGATGGGTCAGCTCCCGCGAGCCCAGATCATTTGATGAAGTGGAAGTGCAGCCGGCGTCCGCCCTTTCGCGCGGCCTGCCCCGATGGAATCGGGACGTGCGCGGGAATTCCGCGTTTCGATTCTAACAGCCGCTCGGATGCGTCGCAACAATAGGACCGAACGGGAGTTATATCGTGAATACTCATGCGCACGCTGGCAGTGAATGCATTTGACCCAAGATATGCCCGTTCCCTCCCGAAATACACGGGACGGAACGGCCTCTACACAACCGTCCTGCCTTGAGGCTGTTTGGTTTTGCAGAGGCCGCCCGATTTTGGGGCGGGCAACCGTTTGCTTCCTTCAGAGCCAAACTGAGTTACCAACCGCGCGAGCTCCGGCAGCCAGTCTGTATCGTGCAGAGGAAAATGCAGTTTCAGGTGGGAGCGCGTTACTTCACTTCGACTTTCATTTGCGCAGTGAGCGCTTCGCGCACCTTGCGAAGCAACGTTTCCCTGTTGAAAGGCTTGGCCAGCAGGGAGATTTCGGGATCGGCGAGTCCGGCATGCGTGAAGCCGGTATAGCCCGACATATACACCACTTTCATCTCAGGCCTCATGGCGGCCAAGTTGGCAGCCAAGTCCCTTCCATTCATTCCGGGCATGACCATGTCCGTAAGGAGCAAGTGGATCGTTCCGCGATGCTGTTGAGCGATCTCGGTGGCCGCCTCGGGAAGCTCCGCTTCCAGCACAGTGTAGCCGCTGTTCTCCAGGAGGCTTCGCGTTAACCCTCGAAGAGCTTCCTCGTCCTCGACGAGTAAGATGGTTTCCGAGCCGCGCAAGGATTCCGCCGGGCTGGCGGGCGATTGTTGCAGGCGGGCCGTTTGTCCGGCCCGAGGCAAGTAGACTTTGAACGTGGTGCCGTGTCCCGGTTCGCTGTAAACCCAGATATGGCCGCCGCTCTGCCGGACGACTCCATAGACCGTCGAAAGGCCCAAACCCGTGCCCTTCCCGAGCTCTTTTGTGGTGAAGAACGGTTCGAAGATGCGGGCCTGGGTTTCCGCGTCCATGCCGATCCCCGTGTCGGCAACTGACAGGAGCACGTATGGCCCGGGCAACTGGGGCGAATGGCGGCGGGCGTAGTCTTCGTCCAGGATGACGTTCGATGTCTCGATGATCAGCTTCCCGCCCTGGGTCATCGCATCCCTGGCATTGACGGCCAAGTTGATGATCACCTGCTCGATCTGGCTTTGATCCGCTTTCACGCTTCCCAGGGCCGGGTCCAGTTGGGTCCGCAAATCGATGTGTTCCCCAATCAAGCGGCGAAGCATTTTTTCCACATTGAGAACAATCGAGTTGAGGTCCAGGACTCTGGGTTCCAGGACCTGCTGGCGGCTGAAGGCCAGGAGCTGCCGGGTCAGCGAGGCGGCGCTTTGCCCCGCCTTCTTGATTTGCAGGCATTCCTTCTGGAGGGGGTCGTCCGGCGCCAAACGATGCTCGAGAATCTCGCTGTAGCCGATGATCACACCCAGCAAATTATTGAAGTCGTGGGCGATCCCGCCGGAAAGCTGCCCCACGGCTTCCATTTTCTGCGTTTGGCGCAACTGTTTCTCGAGCGTCTTCTGGTCCGTGATGTCCCTGAAAATGGCGATCACGC
Organism: uncultured Acidobacteriota bacterium; assembly: GCA_963832265.1. GTDB lineage: Bacteria > Acidobacteriota > Terriglobia > Acidiferrales > UBA7541 > Palsa-360. Next base: position 24,382 of record CAWHTN010000004.1, on the reverse strand, counting down.
ATTCCTGTCCGGCGACATCGATGACTTCGGCGGAATCCACAGCCGTGCGGATCTCACCGGACTTGGTACGAAACGCGATTTCCATTTCGCGCACCGAGCCCTGTTTCCCAAGCATCTCGATAAATCTTATGCGATCTTCAGGCCCCACCCAAAACTTCAGCTCCCCGGAAGTGTGGCCGATCACCTCTTCGCGCGAATACCCGGTAACGCGAAGGAAACTCTCATTCACGTCGATGTAGCGGCCTTCCGAGATCGTCGCGATGGTGATGGGTTCCGGATTGGCGTTGAAAGCCTTGCGAAACGTCTCTTCCGCGTTCCTGCGCTCGGTGATATCGACAAAAGTTTCTTCGTTCACCGCGGGTTCGCCGCCCGCGCCCTCGACGAGATTCGCGCTGCCCAGGAGCCAAACTTTGCTGCCGTCCCTGCGCCGCAGGCATTGCTCGTAGTTGGTGAGACTCTTCACGTTGCGGAGAATGGCAATGAATGTTTTCCGATCCTCCGGATGGAAGTATCGATCGGTGATCGGACTGGCGATCAGCTCTTCGCTTGTGGCATATCCGAAGATTCGCGCGCAGGCCAGGTTGCATTCCAGAATTCGTCCGTCCAGAGTCGTGCGGATAACACCCGCCAGGCTTCTTTCAAAAAGCTGCCGGTAACGCTGCTCCGCCGATTCCAGCTCCAGGCTTTGAGCCGAAAGGCGGCGATCAAATACGGAGGTCAGAACGGCAAGCGCGAGGATCATCAGCGTGACAAGCGTGATGCCCGCCGTTCCAAAAATCGTAATGCTCGTCGCGTGCGACATGTCCGGGACCATTCCGTCCGCCGTGAAGCTGGCCGCGGCCATTCCGGTATAGTGCATCACCGGGATGGCCACTCCCATGAGGGTGGCGCTGGCGATTTTTCGCGGGCTGATGCCCCTTTTTTCATCTCGTGCCAGGAACGCAAGCCGGAGCGCCACAAACGAAATCACAATCGCCAGAGCGACCGACAAGGCCACAAGCCGAGTGTCGTAGTGGCACATGGCGGTCGAACGCATAGCCTCCATGCCGATATAGTGCATCGCCGCGATTCCCGCTCCCATGACGATGCTTCCGGCCACCGCACCCCATAGGCTCATGTTCTTGCGGCTCACGACGTACAGGGCCACGCCCGAGGCTAGAATGGCAACACGCAGCGACAGCATGACCGTGGGCCAGTCATAGCTGACAGGTACGGGCAAGCTGAAGGCCAGCATCCCGATGTAATGCATGGACCAGATGCCCAGCCCCATGGCCCCGGCGCCGCCGATCAGCCAGAAGACCAGAGCGCGGCCCCGCGCGGCCGTCACTCGGCCTGCGAGATCCAGTGCGGCGTACGATGCGCAAATCGCAATTAGAACGGAGAGCGCGACCAGTCGAAAGTCGTACGAACCCGTCAGCAGTGGAGTTCCAGTGAGCAAGAATTATCCGTTAGGCGCCATCCGGCTGGCAGCGCCTCGAGACTGTTTAATTTTGGTACTGCTTATTGCCGAGTCAAACGCTGCTGATGGCCCGGCTTTGCCAACCCATTGATTTTGAAGGGAGAAATGGCCCTTGATTACTGTCCATCTTCTTCCACATTTAGATATGCTAGAGGGCGTTGCATGCAATCGTCAATCCGCCTGTTCCATTTGATTACATACCAGATGTTGCCCACTTAGACACTTCCCATGGATTTTAAGAAGCTTGGCGGCCACTACCGATCCGCTGGCACTTTCCTAATTTGAAAGGCGTTGCCGTGGCGAGGTTCCGTAGGAGGTCGGAACTTCAGTCCCGACGAAAAGCGTCGTCTGATCGGGGGTTTTAACCCCTGAAGCTTCAGGGGCTGAAGCCCGCAATTTAGCGTAACCTAAACGGCCGAGCTGAAGCTCGGCCCTCCTGAAACCCGAAACTTTGAAATTAGGACAATGCCAATTCGCGGGGCTGCCTTGACCGTGCTCGGAGGCATCTGCTAGCGTAGGTGCTTCCTCGGGCGCTGGCGCGCGGCGTCATTTCGCACTCGCCGGTCGAAAGTCGAAACAAACTTATGGATACAATTCACATTACGATGCCGGACGGGGCAATCCGCGAGGTGCCTCTCGGCACCACGGCGGCGGAGATCGCGCAGCAGATTTCGCCGCGGCTGGCGAAGGAAGCGCTGGTGGCGCGGGTCGCTCCGATTCACGGTCCTGCTGCCGCGGTCGCGTCCACGAGTGCGGCTCTTGAAAAATCTCCCGACGCTGCGCCCGAAGCTCGCATGACTTCGGCGGCGAACGGCGAAGGTTTTCTGGTCGATTTGCGCGCACCGATCGATCAGGACGTGCGGCTCTCGATCCTTACGCCGAAAGATCCCGAGGCGATTCAAGTGCTGCGGCACTCGGCGGCGCACTTGCTCGCCGCGGCGGTGCTGGAACTTTTCCCGAACGTCAAGCTGGGCATCGGTCCGCCGATCGACACGGGTTTTTTCTACGATTTCGTGCGCGCGGAACCGTTTACGCCCGAAGATCTCGAACGCATCGAAAAGAAAATGCGCGAGCTTGCGGCGCAGGACATTCCCAACGAACGCAAGATGATGCCGAAACCCGAAGCGCTCGAGCTGTACCGCAAATGGGATCAGGGCTTCAAGTGCGAACTGGTGGAGGAGCGCGCCATCGAGCCGATGGTGTCCTTTTACACCACCGGAAAATTTATCGATTTCTGCCGCGGCCCGCACATCCCTTCGACCGGGCGCATTCGCGCGTTCAAGCTGATGAGCGTCGCGGGCGCCTACTGGAAAGGCCAGGAAGGCAACCCGCAGATGCAGCGCATCTACGGCGCGTGCTTCTACACGCAGCAGGAGCTGGATGAATATCTCCACCGGCTCGAGGAAGCCAAGCGGCGCGATCATCGCCGACTCGGGCAAGAGCTGGACCTGTTTTCCGTTCAGGAGGAGGCCGGGCCGGGGCTGATTTTCTGGCACCCCAAGGGCGGCCTGGTTCGCAAAGTGATGGAAGACTGGTTGCGCGACGAGTTGCTGCGCCGCGGCTACGATCTGGTCTACACCCCGCACATCATGCGCCTGGAATTGTGGAAGACAAGCGGTCACGCGAATTTTTATCGCGAGAATATGTTCGGTCCAATCGAAGTCGAGAAGGATGACTACCAGCTCAAGCCCATGAATTGCCCGGGCCACATCCTGATTTACAAGTCGCGCCTGCGCAGCTACCGCGAGCTGCCGGTGCGTCTTGCCGAGCTGGGCACCGTTTATCGCTACGAGCGCTCGGGCGTGCTGCATGGCCTGTTGCGCGTGCGCGGCTTCACACAGGATGACGCGCATATCTTCTGCATGCCGGAGCAAATCGAAGCGGAAATCGAGGCATGCATCGATTTCGCATTTGCGGTGATGAAGACGTTCGGATTCAGCCAGTACGTCGTCGAGCTTTCGGATTGGGACGCGAATCATCCGGAAAATTACGCCGGGTCGGCCGAAGACTGGGCCCGCTCGACCGGGGCGCTCGAAACGACGCTCACCAGACTGAACATTCCATTCAAGCGCATGGAAGGCGAAGCGGCGTTTTACGGGCCGAAGATCGACGTCAAACTGATCGACGCGATCGGCCGCCCGTGGCAGCTCACCACCGTGCAATTCGATTTCAATTTGCCTGGCCGCTTTGGCCTGGAATATGTCGGCGAGGACGGCAACCGCCACCAGCCGCTCATGGTGCATCGCGCGCTGTGGGGCTCGGTCGAGCGCTTCTTCGGCATCCTGATCGAGCATTATGCCGGAGCGTTTCCCGCGTGGCTCGCGCCCGTGCAGGCGGAAGTTCTGCCGCTCAGCGAAAAATTCTCCGTGTACGCAAATAATGTTGCTGCCGAACTGCGGGCGGCTGGCTTCCGAGTCCATGTGGACGAGCGCAACGAAAAATTGCAGGCGAAAATTCGCGACGCGCAGCTCCTGAAGATCCCCTACATGCTGGTCGTCGGCGGCAAGGAAGCCGAAGCCGGGACAGTATCCGTACGCCATCAGAGCAAAGGCGATCTCGGCCCGCGCCCCCTCGCGGAATTTCTTTCCGACCTGCGCCAGCAAGTCGATTCCCGCGCGATTTGATTTTTTGGTAGCACAGGCTTCAGCCTGTGGATTTTCCTCCATGGCACCGGGCAGAAACCCCACAGGCTGAAGCCTGTGCTACTAAGAAATCCTCCGAAGGCTTGGAGTCCGTGACATGAGCGCAAACGCAACGAGCGCCGATTCTAAAATGGACGCTCGCGATCGCAGACCCATCCTCAAAATTCTCGAAAGCAATTGGCAGGCTGAGATGCGGGGATACCACACCTATGAAATATTGGCCGAGCGAGAAAGCGATCCGGCTCGGCGCGCCGCGTTCCACACTCTGTCGCATGCAGAGCAGCACCATGCCCAGCTTTGGGCCGAGCGCATTCGGGCGCTGGGAGGCTCGAACCCGGTCTACAAGGGGCCAAAAGCCGGTGAAGCCGACACGCTCGCCAATCGTGCAGGCGGTGTCCGGCTGGCGCTGCGGCGGCTGGAGCTGGACGAAAGCCGCGACATCGCAAAGTACGCCAAACAAATCAAGGAACTCGGCGACGAACCCAGCGTTCACATCCTGAAACAGGCGCTCGAAGACGAACGCGAACATTACCAAACGCTAAGTGGGCTCATTCGCAATCGGCGGCCAATCGCGCCATCTTCCCCCGAACAGGCGAAACTGGCCCTCGACGAACTTCTGGCCGCCAGACAAGAAGACCATCCAAGAGCAGCCGGATGGATCGGTGACGCCATTTACGGAATCAACGACGGTCTCGGAGCGATCTTCGGAATTGTTTCCGGCGTTTCCGGAGCGACCCTGGGCAACAGCAAATTTGTCATCATCGCGGGAATGGTGGGGATGATTGCGAGCGCGCTCTCGATGGGCTCCGGGGCGTTTCTGGCGGCAAAGAGTGAGCGGGAAATCTACGAAGCGGAATTTTCCCGAGAACGCGAAGCCGTTGAGAACAATGAAGCCGAAGCGCGGGAAGTTCTCTCTCTCAGCTATCAGATCCGGGGGTTGCCTCCGGAAGAGGCCGACCGGTTCGTCGAGCATCTGGCCAAGGACAAATCGCAGTTCGTCCGCACTCTGGCGCAAGAGCGGCTGAACACGACCGAAGACGGGCTCAGGAAACCGCTGACTTCGGCGATTTCAGGCGCCCTTTCAACCGCCCTCGGCGCCACGATTCCCGTGATTCCATTTTTCTTTCTGAACGGCTATCCGGCGGTGATCGTTGCCGCGATTGTTTCCCTGCTGGCCCACTTCGCCGTGGGCGCCGCCAAATCGTTGATCACCATTCGCTCGTGGTGGGCCAGCGGACTCGAAATGACTTTTGTCGGAGCGGTCGAGGGAGTCGTTACCTATTTCATCGGAATCGCAATTGGTAGAATCTCCGGTGCAGGCATCTAGATTTTCTTTCCAAACTTGCGGCACAGGGCATGACATTTAAAACCGAACCAGTCGTTGACGTTCCAACCACCCGCCCATATAATAGGCGTTTCCGATTTGTGTCTGGAGGGGCGATGTACGCCGTCATTCGAAGTGGTGGGAAGCAGTACCGGGTTGCGCCCGGGGATACGGTCAAGGTGGAAACCTTGCCCGGCAAAGTGGGCGGTAAGATCACGTTCGGAGATGTCGTCGCCGTGGCGACCGACGAAAAGAAACTTCTGACCGGGGTGGAGGCCTCCAAGGCCAAGGTGACTGGCAAAATCGTTTCGCAGGGACGCCATCCGAAACTTACGGTCTTTAAATACCGCTGCATCAAGCAGTACAAGATTGTCCGCGGCCACCGGCAGAATTACACAGCCGTCGAGGTCAGCGGCATCGAGCTCTAAGAGCTCCAAAGGAAATTGAGATGGCGCATAAAAAAGGTGGCGGCTCCTCCGTAAACGGCCGCAACTCGCAGGGGCAAAGGCTGGGCGTGAAGCGGTTCGGCGGCCAGCTCGTCCATGCGGGAACGATTTTGATCCGCCAGCGCGGCACCAAGCACAAGCCCGGCGTGAACGTGGCGCGTGGCAAGGACGATACGCTGTTCGCCCTGATTGATGGCGTCGTGCTTTTCCAGGATAAGGGCCAGGACGGGCGCTACATCAGTGTCCTGCCGCCGGAGCAGGCAGCCTCAGCAACGCCTGCCGCTGCGCCAGCAAACTAACTGGATCTCGAATTCGAGAAGGCGGCTCCGCGGATGCGGGGCCGCCTTTTGTTTTTAGTAGCACAGACTTCAGTCTGTGGGTTTTAGTTACAAGAAGATCGATCGCCTACCGGCCAACTTCGAGAGACTCGAGGCCAGCGGGACGGTCCTGCTGGGACTGATGGAACCCCACAGACTGAAGTCTGTGCTACCAAAAATGCAAATCGCTGTCGCACTGTCGTATTCTGAAGAGTGGAAGTGACCCATGGTGTTCGTTGATGAAGCCAAAATCTACGTAAAGGCCGGCAACGGTGGCAACGGCTGCATCGCGTTCCGCCGCGAAAAATTCGTGCCGCGCGGCGGGCCTTCGGGCGGAGACGGCGGCCATGGCGGCAGCATCTACCTCGAAGCGAATCCGCACGACAACACGCTGCTGCGCTACCGCTACAATCGCGAATTCAAAGCCGACCGCGGGCGGCACGGCGAAGGCTCGAATTGTTCCGGGCATTCCGGCGCGGACATGATTCTGGCTGTGCCCGTCGGCACCGTCGTCACCGATGAGGACACCGGCGAACAGATCGCCGATCTGACCAAGCCGGGCGAGCGCATCTTGATTGCACAGGGCGGGCGCGGCGGGCGCGGCAATCAACACTTCGCCAAGCCGTGGCATCAGGCGCCGCGCGAGTCGGAAGAAGGCCAGCCCGGCGTCGAGCGTCATCTGCACTTTTCGTTGAAACTGCTCGCGGATATTGGCCTCGTCGGATTTCCGAACGCTGGAAAATCCACTCTCATTTCGCGAATTTCCGCGGCGCATCCGAAAATCGCGGATTATCCGTTTACGACGCTGCAGCCCGGCCTCGGAGTCGTCTCCGCGGATGGCGCTCCAGGAAAGCCGTCGGAAAAGGGCGGCGGCCGCACATTCGTAGTTGCGGACTTGCCCGGCTTGATCGAAGGCGCGCACACGGGTGTCGGCCTGGGCATCCGATTTTTGAAGCATATCGAGCGCACGCGGCTCGTCGCGCATTTGATCGACACGAGCGACGCTTCCGACCGCGATCCCGTGCACGATTTTGAGATCATCGCGGGCGAACTCGCCGCGTTCAGTGAAAAACTTGCCGAGAAGCCTGTGATCGTTGTCGCGACAAAGCTGGATGCCACCACGGACCGCACGCGCCTCGAAAAGCTGCGCGAGTTTTGCGCCGCGCGCGGGCTCGAATTTCACGCCATCTCGTCCGCCTCGGGCGAGGGCATCCCGCAACTCGTGCGAGCCATGGCCGACGCTCTCGACCGCCTGGCGCCTGCCGAGCCTCTGCAGGAAAACACGGACGATGCCGCGGACCTGCAAAAGCAGCACGAAAACGAATCCTCTGCACCGGCGCACCCGGAGGAACGTTGAGCATCGCGCCGCCGGAATCACACGGCGTTTCCCGGGAGCACGCGCGCGAGCGCCGCATCGCGCTTTTCGGCGGCACATTCGATCCCATTCACATCGGCCACCTCGCCGTGGCGCGCGCCGCCGAGCGCCGCTTTCATCTGGACGAAATTCATTTCATTCCCACGGGGCGTCCCCCGCACAAGCATCGCCCCGGAATGGCTTCCTACGCCGACCGGTACGCGATGACTTCGATCGCGTGCGCCGACCATCCGAGGTTCGTTCCATCGCTCGCGGAATCCGGCGCGGGCCAATCCGGGCGCGAGATTTTTTATTCCGTCGAAACAGTGAAGCACTACAAGCAGAGACTCCACGGCACGGGCGCGCATTTTTATTTTTTGCTGGGCGCCGATTCATTCCTGGATATTCCGACGTGGAAGGATTACGAGACGCTGCTGGGCCTGTGCGACTTCATCGTGGTGAGCCGCCCCGGCTTCAACCTGCACGCGCTGCGCCTCGTGATTCCGCCGGAACTCTTCGCCCGCCGCGGCGCCGAGCACGCCCCGCTCGATCCGCGCGCGATCACCTTGCGGCGCACCGTTGTGTACGTGCTCGACGCGGTGTCCAGCCACGTTTCCGCTACCGATGTCCGGAATCGCCTGGATCGAAACCATTCCATTCACGGGCTTGTGCCGCCGCGCGTCGAGGAATACATTAGCAAGAAGGCCCTTTACCGGTGACAGCAAGAAAGGATTCGATTCCGCCTCACGTTCGCGCGGCCATCAGCGCCGCGCAGGAAAAACAGGCGGCGGATGTTATCCTCCTCGATCTCGAAGGCCTTGGCGCATTCACGGATTATTTTTTGCTTTGCACCGGATTCAGCTCGCCGCAGCTCGTAGCCATCTGCGATGAAATTGAAGAACAACTGGAACGGAAAGGCGCCCGCTTGCTGCACCGGGAAGGCAAAGCCGGCAGCGATTGGATGCTGCTCGATTTCGGCGGACTGATCGTGCACGTGTTCACCGAACGCGCGCGCCACTTTTACGATCTCGAACGACTGTGGCGCGCCGCGCGCCGCCTCGAATTTAAAGAGTCTCGCGAGGAGAGTTCCTTGCCCGGTGCCGCGGAGGCCGAAGGATGAGCGAGCCGCTCGCGGTGAACTCTCGCGGGGAAACGCGCATGCCCTGGGTCGCGGAAGATCCGGCCTCGAAAGCGGTCCTCGATCTGGCGCGCAAAGTCGCCGAAACTTCCACCACGCTTCTAATCACGGGCGAAAGCGGCACGGGCAAAGATCACCTCGCGCGCCTCATTCACGAGCTCGGCCCCCGTCGCGATGCGCCCTTCCTGAAAATCGATTGCGCCAGCCTGCCGCAGGAACTCGTCGAATCGGAATTGTTTGGACACGAACGCGGCGCCTTCACCGGTGCGGTCGAGCGCAAACTCGGGCGGCTGGAAATGGCGGGAGCGGGAACCATCGTGCTGGATGAGGTCGCTGCGCTTTCACCGGCCACGCAATCCAAACTCTTGCGCGTGCTCGAGGAGCGGCAATTCGAGCGCCTGGGCGGCACCGAAACGATCACGATCGTTGCGCGCCTGATTGCCTTAACCAATGCCGACCTGGCGCGCCTCGTTTCCGACGGACAGTTCCGCGAGGATTTGTTCTTCCGCTTGAGCGTCTTGACGATTCCCGTGCCCGCGTTGCGCGCGCGCCCCGCGGACATTTTGCCGCTGGCCGATGCGCTGCTCGAACGCGGCGCCCGCGTGCACGGCCGCAAGGACGTCACTTTTTCCGAACCCGTGAAAAAAATGCTGACCACGTATTCCTGGCCCGGCAACGTGCGCGAGCTAAGAAACGCGATCGAGCGCGCGCTGGTGTTTTCCGGCGGGGCCTCGCTCATTCCGGAGGATTTTCCGGAATCGGTGCGCGCGGCGGATTCGGCGTTTGGCGGCGCGCTGCGTTCGCTCGACGACATGGAACGCGACGCCATTCGCGCGACGCTCGAAGCCACGCGCTACAAAATCGGCAAGAGCGCGCAGATATTGGGCATCAGCCGCAAGACACTCCTCGACAAGCGCAAAAAGTACGGACTGAACTGAGCCTGAATTCCAAAGTTGCGCGGGAACAAGGGATTGAAACCTGGGAACGCCAATCTCCCGATTGGCGTCACGCAAACCGCCCGCCGCAGCGGGGAGATTGGCGTTCCCAGGATCACCGATGAAAATTCACCTGGTCATGCTCGGAAAAACGCGGCGTCCGGAAATTCGGGCGTTAATGGACGACTACCTGGCGCGCATCGGACGGTTTGCCGAAATGCAGCTTACCGAACTGCGTGAAGATTCCGCCGCGTCCCTGCGCAAGCTCGCGCTCGATTCCGCCGCGACCGTCGTCCTGCTCGATGACGCGGGAAAACCTCAAACGTCGGCGCAATTCGCCAAGTGGCTGGGAGAATCCCGCGACAGGGGAGCGCGCGAAATCGTCTTCTTATGCGGCGGCGCGGAAGGTTTCCCCGAACCGCTGCGCCGCCGCGCCACGCAAAAGCTTTCGCTTTCTTCCCTGACGTTCTCGCACGAACTCGCCCGCGCCATGCTCGCCGAGCAGCTCTACCGCTCCTTCGCCATCCTCGCGGGCCATCCCTACCCGAAATAAAACGCTCCAAGCACAAGCGGGCGACGCTGGACGACTTGACAGGATGTAACCTAGCTGTAACAAATTCGCCTTATGTTGTTTGCATTCATCCAATGATAGTCGCGTTTCCATGACTCGAATGTTTCCGCCACCCGATGAAATTTCCCAAAGAAATCGCGATCGAGGAGAACGCTTCATGACAAAACCGGCATGTAAGATCGCCCCGCGAACGAAGAGGCGCGGAAAGACCGTCAAGTTCCTGCAGAAATCGACATGCGCGACGTGCCGCAAGGCGCGCCGCTTCATGGAAAAACGCGGATACAGCCTTAACTATCGCGATCTTGTCAAAGACCGCTTGAGCGCGTCGGAACTGCAGAAACTGATCGGGAGGCACGATCACGAGGATTTCTTGAATCCGCGCAGCGAAGTCTTCCGGAAAAAGAAAATGAAGGACAATCCTCCGTCCCGCAGGGAAGCGATTGGCCTGATGGCCAGGAATCCGGACTTGATCCGCCGCCCGGTCATTGTTGCCGGCGGGCGCGTGGTGATCGGATACGATGAGAACGGAATGATCCGGTTTTAGGACGGTTCCAGGCGGCGTACCGGTGGACGGGCCTTGCCACCCAAGGCGATGCCAAATTAAATAGGCGCAACCAAACTCCAAGGTATAGAATCCAAGTAGTGTAAGGCAAAAGCGAGTTCCCCCGTAAACTCGTCCGCAGGTCTTACGCATTTGTTGCGGAGGGCCTTAAAATGACCAAGCCATCCTCTGTACCTTTCATCTCAGCCATTGCTATTTTGTTTGCTTGCTCTGCGATCCCCGCGTTCGCCAATCACGGCGGCGGGGGAGGCGGCTTTCATGGCGGTGGAGGCGGCGGCTTCCATGGTGGAGGGGGGTTCGCCGGCGGGGGAGGCATGCGCTCCAGCGGCGGAGGCGGATTCCGCGGCGGGTCGTCTGCGCCGCCAGTTGCCGGCTATAGAGGTCCAAGTGCTGCGGCGCCTTCTGCACCGCGGTCCGGGGGCCAGTTCGCATCGCGGCCAGGCAACAGCTATTCTCGACCCGGCGGGAATTTCGCGGGCGGGAATCAGCGGTTTGGAAATTCCACTTCGGCTCCCGGTGCGGTCGCCGACGGTCGGTGGCATTCCTTTGGAGGCCCAACCGGTGGCCGTGGACCTTCGGGCCCTTCATCGCAACCTGGGCCGACAAGTAACGCAGGTGGCTTCCATGTATTTAACGGGAATCGTGGAACCGGACCTACTGGGACAGTCCGCAGCTTTTCGGGCCAGGGTGGCGAAGTTTGGGAGAATGCTCCCGCCGCGCGAAATGTTGTTCCCAGGTCTCAATCGCTTTCCACTCTTCACAATTCGTTCAGCGGTTCAGCCGCCGCAAGTTCCGGGTTCCGGTCGAACTCAACGTTCTCCGCGTCTTCCCACTTTGCCGGCAGACCGCCATTCGTGGGCAACCGAGGATTTTCGGGTGGCATGAATTCGGCGAACTCGTTTCAACAGTTGCGTGGCTCTAACTGGTTTGGCAGAGGCTGCTGGAACTGCGGTTTCGGATTTGGCGGCTGGGGTAATCGCTGGGGATGGGGATTTGGGGGTGGCTGGGGTTTTGGTTGGCCGTGGCTTGGTTTTGGTTTCGGGTTCGGGGATCCCTTTATGTATGACCCGTGGTGGGGGGCTGGACCCGCGTACAGCTACTACGGGTATCCCAACAGCAATGTCTACGGTTATCCCGATTCGGGGTACTCCGCTCCGGACGACAATTCAACGCCGCCTCCAGAGCAGGACAATCAATACGATCAAGAAAATTTAAATGGCAATTGGGTGACTCCAAATGGGCCGAGCCCGTCGCTTGCGCCGAATCCCGCGAACCTGGCCGTGCCGGTTCTCATTTACATGAAAAACGGTTCGGTGTTGACGGTCCGCGATTATTGGATGATTGATGGGGAGCTGCATTACATCCTGATGAGCGGCGCGCAGAGAGCTGTCAATCTGGAGTTGGTCGATCTGCCGCGCACCAATACGGAAAATGCCAAGAGCGGCGTGAAATTCATCTTCAAGTCGGAACCGAGCGTCACGGCCCCGGCCCAGCCCGACGCGGAGCCCGGAAGCCCAAATGGGCCGCCGCCTGCTCCCACGCAGCAAACCAATGCGGTTCCGCAGCCTGAAGCGCGAACGTAATCCTAAGTAGCACAGACTTCAGTCTGTGGGGGTTCGTTAGCGGACCCGGGCCGACCGCGTCCGCCGAGATCAATCTTCCAGCCAAGTTCTAATGGAAATCCACAGACTGAAGTCTGTGCTACTCGTCCCCCCTCACCGAGTCGGCGCCGGGAACTGGACTTTTGGCGCTTCGCGCGACGCTTCCGACGCCGCAAAGTAAGCGTTGTTCCGCTGGAATCCAGCCCAGCCGGCGAAGAGGCCGTTCGGAAATAATCCGATGAAAGTGTTGTAATCCTGCACCGCGTCGTTGTACCGCTTCCGCTCGACGGCGATCCGATTTTCCGTTCCGGCCAGTTCATCCTGCAGCCTTAAAAAATTTTCATTCGATTTCAATTGCGGATAATTTTCCACGATGAGAAGCAGGCGCCCGAGCGCGCCGTCCAACTGGCCGTTCGCGGCGATTTTATCCGTCGGCGTTTGCGCGCCGAGCAGCGCGGAGCGCGCGGCGGCAATGTCGTGAAACACGGTCTGTTCCTGCGCGGCAAAACCCTTCACGGTCTCGACGAGATTCGGGATCAAGTCGGCGCGCCGCTGCAGTACGACATCCACCTGCGCCCAGGCGGATTTCACCGTCTCGTTTTTCGTCACCATCTGGTTGCGGCTGCTCACATACATTCCGCCAAACACCAGCGCGACGACCGCTACAACTACCAGCACGATTGTTCCTGTTTTCATGCGCGTCCTCCCGGATAAATCCTCTGCTTATGTTTTCGCGTCGAGCTGCCGGTCAAATGTTTCCGTGACCGCTTCCACAAACAAAAAATATTGGTTGAGCGTTTTCGAGACGTCGATGTCGCGTTCTTTCACTTTTCCTTCACGAACGCCGAGAATCGTTTGAAATCCCGCGGGATCGGCCCCGGCAAATTGCGCGATCCGGTCGATGGCCTCGCGTTTGGTCTCCGCCGGCGCTTCGCCCATGGCGATGAGCGCGTGGCGAAACAGCGCCGCAAACGCCGAAAACGAGGAGACCATCAGTTCCAGATATGCTTTCGATTTTTTGGGCGCCGCCAGAATGGCCTGGCGAAGACGCAGCCAGTCGGTCCGCAATTCACGCTCGACTTGAAGCGAGTGGAAATGAAGCGGCACGGAAATGTCCGCCAGCAGATTCTCTCCATACAAGACGCGGTGGCGGGACTTCATGTCCAGCAGTTCGATCGTGAAAATATCGGCGGACCGGCGCAGCTCTTCCAGAGTGAACACCAGCGGCGGGCGCTGCCCGCGACGGATCCACCACTCCACAGGCCCATGAAGCGCTTCAAGATGCGCCGCGTCCGCCTGACCGACCAGGCAGAGAATATTGAGATCCGAATGTTTGGCGTGAAACTCTTCCGTCGCCGCCGAGCCGTATAGGATCACGGCCTTTAAATTGTCCGCCGCCGCGGCCTTGAGCTTTTGCACGAGCTCGTCGAGCTTATGATCGGTCAACCTTTGCCCCTTCCGTCGAGAATCTCACCAACTCCCGCTCGCACCGCCACCGCCAAATGATCCTCCGCCAAAACCTCCAAATCCGCCGCCACCACCGCCGCCCCAAGAGCCTCCGCCTCCCATCGAACCGCCGCCGTACCAGGGGCCACCCATCCACATTCCCCCGCCTCGTCGGGAACGGGCCGATCCGCCGAAACCAAAAAAGAGACGCAGGACAAAACCAATAAGCGGAAAAAATAGGAAAACCGCAAAGATGAGAAACTCGACAAGATTCCTCAAGGGAGCAGGCGAATTATCCGCTTCCGGTTCTGGAGGCGGAATTCCGGAAAGAGTGTCGAGCGTGACTTTTTGATCTTCGGCAATGACGGCCGCAACCCGCTGCGTGAAGAGAAGCACGGCGCCGCTGTAGTCATTTTGCCGCAGCAACGGAACTGCTTCACGCTCGAAGCCGCCCACTTTGCCGTCAGGCAGAATCGGCTCGAGACCGTAGCCAACCTCGATGCGATCTCTGTGGTCATTGGGCGCGAGGAGAATCAGAATCCCGCGGTCCAGTTGCTTCGGTCCGATGCCCCAAGCGGTCGCCAGATCAATCGAGAATTGCTCGACCGGCTCGCCTTCGAGCGAGGAAACCGTAACGACGGCAATCTGCGCTTTCGTCTTCTGCTGAACTTCCGCGCACAGCGCCGTCAGCTTGTCCTTCGCCTGCGCGCTCAGCACCCCCGCGAAATCGTTCACATAGCCTTGCGGCTTGAGGTTTTTGACTTGCTCAGCCCTGGCAGCGGGAACGCAGAGAACCAATAGGACCAACAGCGATCGGGCAACGAATTTCGGAAGTCGGAATGGAGAAAACATCCAGCGTCAGCTTTCGTGGAAGCTCTATCTTAGGCTGCCCCTCCGCCAGCGTCAACGTCGCGGGAGCTTGGGTCAATTTCTATCGTAGGACAGCCACTCTTGGCTGTCCCTGACAGTCCAAGCAGGGCAAATGCGGACAGCCAAGTGTGGCTCTCCTACTCTAACCTTGCTGCGTCGCTTCGGAAATCTGCGATTGCCTTCCCAGTGGGCTGGGCGAGGTCATCATTCGCCATGCGAACAAAGAACTCGCGATAGAGAGTCCTGCACAAATCGTCATTGCGAGCCGGAATGCCAATACAAAGGCTCGTTCGACGGAAACCCTGATCGCAGCCGCTATTTCGACATTTATCCCAACCGGAACCGTCAATGCGGCGAGCCTCACCTCGTTAGCCCGCAGGTCCTGAATTACAGATGGCGGGATGGACAGACTCTGCAAGTTGCGATTCAGACGAAAGCTGAACGCGTTTACCATCACTACTCCCAGGACGGCAATGGCAAGGAGTCCCGCGACTCGGGCGACAGCGTTATTGATTCCAGAAGCTGTCCCCGCGCGACTCTGGTCCACTGCATCCATTACGACCGTGGTGAGAGGAGCAACGCTGATAGCCAGGCCCAAGCCCAGCACCACAAATGCGGGGAAAAACAAGCGCCAATAGTTGCTTCCTACCGAAGGCACGGCGAATAGAAGAAATCCAGCCGCCGCGATTAACGGGCCGAGGATCAACGGTCCCCTGGGTCCATAGCGAGCGACGAGTCCGCCCGACCACCGCGAGAGCAGGAACATAAGCAGGATGAGCGGGAGCGCGGCGGCGCCCGTGGCGGTCGCCGAGTAATGCTGTACCTGGATCAGATCCAAAGGATACAGGAAGAAGAAAATCCCCAAGGCTGCATAGAGGAAAAACGTGAGCAAGTTGGCGCCGCTGAAATTGCGTGACTGGAATAGATCCAGTGGAACGATGGGAGAAGCGACGCGAGATTCAATTAAGAAGAATCCGAACAAGCATAGGGTGCCACCTGCCAAAGTCCCCCAAATAGATGGGGCACTCCAGCCGAGGCTCGCGGATTCGATAAATCCATAAGCCACGCCGCCCAAGCCTGCCGTAGCGATCAATGCGCCCGCCCAATCAATATTTCCGCTCGTCGCGTTCTTACTTTCGGGAACTCGCCACAGGGAAAGCGCAATCACCGCGGCTGCAATGGGCAGGTTAATGAAAAACACCCAGCGCCAGGTGGCGTGTTCAATCAGCCAGCCGCCCAGGACTGGACCCATGGCCGTCGTGATGGACGTAAAACCGGACCAGGTCCCGATCGCGCGCCCTCGGTCCTGCTCGCTGAACGAGGCGCTCAGGATGGATAGGCTGCCGGGGACGAGAAACGCCGCTCCCACTCCCTGCACCGCCCGCGCAATGACCAGTCCGCGGATGTTCGGTGCCAGACCGCAAGCAGCGGAAGCAATTGCGAACACGATCACGCCAAGTAGAAACATCCGTCTACGGCCAAACAGATCGCCTGTCGAGCCGCCCACCAGAATCAGCGCACCAAGAAATAGTCCATAGGCCTCTACGACCCACTGCATGTCAATCACGGTCCCACCAAGGCTGCTTTGCAGCGCGGGCAAAGCAACGTTCACGACCGTACTGTCAATGAACGCCATGCTGGATCCGAGTACCGCAGCCGCGAGGATCCACGGCTCCGCTTTTCTTGCGCACGGATTGCCGGCGTGTCCCGACTCAATTACGCCCTGGTCACACGGTGGCTTCATAAAATCTGGAAATCCACACGATCTCATTCTCCCCTGGACGTCTGGTCCGCCCTGCGGGAAGGGGACCCGAGTTGGCGCCAACTCGTTTCCTTCATTCTGATACCGAAATGTTCGGCAGCTACCTCGATGTTGGCGAACGCCAGATCGCGTTCCTCATCGCTGGCGTCCTCTACCTGATCGAATCTCGCGATGGCGTTGCAAACATTCGACGCATCCGTCATCGGTTCTTTGCGCGAACGCGGGAACGCGAAGGCGGTTTCGGGCAAATGATTGACCTGCGCAGCATCGAGCTGGCCGTGTTCCGCCGGGTGCGGCGCACTCCAAGTCGCCTTCGTGCCGCTCTCATTCTTGACCTTCGATTGATTCATCGGACTTCTCGGTTCAGGAGAGATCGAGGTTGTCTCTCCGATTTCATTTGGTGCGCATCGCGGACTACTCTTCGCGATTCTCGCGGCATGATTTCCTCCGTCAATTTGATATATCCATCACCTTAGCTGGACTAGAACCCATCGGCTCCGTCAGGATCTTCAGCCGGCCTCCACGCATCGTTATTCTTTGTTGCTGTGAGCAGCGCTAGCGGCGTTTGCGCAAAGCGCGTCCTTTGGGGCCACCGCCTAGATCTGGAACTTCTTCGCCGAGGGCAGTGGCTAAATCAATTTGGTGGTCCTGTTCCTGCATGAGGATCTGGCGAATCTGTTCCGCCATCGCATATTCTCCGAGAGCTTCACATTGCGGTATGCGATCGCGGTAATTTCGGATTGTTTCGTTTTCGTTATCGAGATCGTACCGGAGCATCTCTTTTGGATTTTTCGAGGTGCGCACCGGCTTGGGAGTGACCGAAGGCATTTTGCCAAGATAGTCGATCTGTCGCGAGAGGGTCAGAGCATGATCGAGCTCCTGCTTGGCGTGGATTTCAAGCTGTGCGGCGATGTCCATATATTGGGCGCCGCTGAGCACCTGGGAATACACAACGTAAGCGATGATGGCTTGATATTCGCGAGAAAGGTCTTCGTTCAACAGTTCCGCGA
Source organism: uncultured Acidobacteriota bacterium (assembly GCA_963832265.1). GTDB lineage: Bacteria > Acidobacteriota > Terriglobia > Acidiferrales > UBA7541 > Palsa-360. Next base: position 6,945 of record CAWHTN010000004.1, on the reverse strand, counting down.
GACGTTCACGGGAAATTTCGTTTTCATTCGGTGTGGATTTGAGCTCAGCCATTTGATTCCTCCTTGAGATTTAAGTTCAAACTGTTTTGCTGACCTTCGCCAGCGCTTTATTCCTAAACCAAATACTTGATCGGCGGCCCGGAAACTTCTCGAGTAACTGCCGTATTGTCCGTCATCCGCACAGCATGTTTAATTGTCGGTGCACTTTCGATTCTGCAGGTCATAGTAGCGTTATGGTCGAACTCCTCGATCCTTTGCTCTTGCCGAGCCGGCTTTGCGCAGCAACACGTGGCGGCCGTTCATCAAGTATTGTAAGTCCGTCCTCAACACCACGAGTTGGCCGGCGGTATCGCCGGAGGCGCCCTTAAGCGTGACCTCGATCCAACAATCGATATATTCTTCGATCTCTGGGCTCATACCCTGTTCTTTGTCGCTCAGGAAGCGAGTCACGGTCGCGCGGCGTACGTCTTCCGCAACGTCCGCATCCACAATTTCGATTTCGTCTCCTATCCGGAATTGGGTCGTCGCGCTACGCTTATTCCAGCCGTGGAAGCGCGACAAATCGCCCGCATTCCATGCCTCGCGGAGTCCAGGCGTGCTCAGGTCCCAGTCGGGACGGATTTCGCTCGTCACCGCGCGCAGATCGTGCCAGAGGTCTGCGACCGACGGGCGGCCCCAAAACCAGTAGCCATTATAGATGCTGTGGATCACGAGGCCTGGCTTGAGCACCAGCGTGTGCGGGATCATCGGATTGTGCTCGGGGTCGGTATACTCCTGGATGTCGAGGTCCTTTTGAACCTTTCGTTCAGGGTCGGAGAGGAAGGGCCACTGGGCTCCGACCGACGCACGGAATTCCTGAAGAGTATGGTGATCGTCGGTGGCGATCGTGGCGATCTGAGTGTACGCCACCGCGATCTTCGGGTAGAACGCGGCGAGTTCCAAATGCTGCTGGTGCTCCTTTGGGCAGTAGTGGCCGCGAGCGAGGGTTAGGATCAGCGGATCGTCGCCCTGGAGTTCGCTGAGTTTGCGCAGCGTGCTCGTGTGATCGGGCAGTTCGTAGTCGGGGAAAATGCCTCCGGGTACAATATCAGAACGCATGATTGGACTCCTCCCATCGATCCCGTTTCTCTCAAAGATCCAGAGTGACACCCGCGTTTGGCTGGGAACAGCATACGAGCACGTTCCCGGGAGCGGGCCTCTCCAGCGGCTCAGGGTTATAAATAATCGATCCGCCAATCAGACCAGTCATGCAGGTATGACAAACTCCAGTCCGGCACGACCATCTGACCGGAACATCGCACGCTTCCGCCAGTTCAAGCAAGCTCCCGAATTTCGGATCCCAAGCGGCGGTAATCCCGCTGCGCGCGAATGAGACTGGGGGGCCAGATCCGGGCGGCCCTTGTGGTAGGTGAGGAGTGTGATCAACCTGCGCCATACCAGGGGTAATAGCCTCGAGAGAACCGAAGATTTCCGTGTGCACATTCCCGGCGAGCACACCCCAGTTTCGCAGCCCATCGCGCATATTCTGCAAGAATGAAGAGGGGCCGCACAGATAGAAGTCACTACCCTGTGACACGCCGATTCTCTCCAGCAAAGCTGTGTCAATGTGCCCGGGAGCATCGAAGTCTGCCCCGACTTGGTCGATTGCAGCGGGCCTGCTGTACACGATGTATCCTCGTCCGCGAGAGAGCTGTTTCAGTAATGAACGCGATTCTTCCGCAAATGGATGGTCGACGCGATTGCGCGCTCCATAGATCCACCAGATCTCTCGTTGCGATTTTTCAGCGGCGAGTGTGTGCAGCATCGACATCACGGGCGTTGCGCCCACTCCAGCGCTCAGCAGAACCACAGGATTCTGGCTGGGACGCAGAGTAAAGCTTCCTCGCGGCGCACTAACATCCAATAGATCGCCTTCTTGCGCACGGTTGCACAGAAATGAACTTCCAATCCCGTTCAATTCGCTCTTGACGCTGATGCGGAAATGATCGGCTGCGGGCAGATCGGACAACGAATAGCTGCGAAGAACGGCCGGTTTGTCCGGATCGACGATGCAACCGCAAAACAACAAATTGACCTGCCTGGAAGACAGGAAGAGGCTGCCCATCGATTGGCTCCAGAAGGAAGGAAGTTACGCTATCGCTTTCCTTATTAATATTCGCGACTCGCATCTGTCGAAATCCGGGCCATGCTGGCGCTTGTTCCTCATTCGCGAGTCCCGGATTCCCCTACCGTAGTTTTGGAGCTCAAGTCTTGTTGGAGCATTGCTTGAAACGAACTCTGCCAACCCTTGCTAAGTGCAGGAATCCGTAGCGCTCGTTCCAGTTGTTCGCGAGAATGTCCCGGCAAATACAGGAGGGCGTCAACTTCGGCCACGCTGATTCGCTCTGGACCGTCAGTAATTTTTACGATGTCGTCGCCCGCCCCAACTTCTCCTTCCTGCAACACGCGAAAGTAGAATCCTGGTCTGTGATGCGCTACGAGCAGGGCTGCCATCCGAGGTTCATTCATGCGAATGCCGACGCGGTAGCACGTTACGCGCGGCTGTGTCACTTCAAATATCGCATCGCCAATGCGGTAGCGATCGCCAATGCAGACCTCGTTATCAGAAAGTCCCTCAACAGTGAAGTTTTCTCCGAACTGGCCGAAGATGAAGTCTTTACGTCCGAGAAAGCTTTCCCAGTAGTGATAGGAATCCATCTGATAAACAAAAACGGCGCGATGCTCCCCACCGTGACCGGCGAGATCGGCTTGCGCATCGCCAACAACATCGAGCTTGCGCACCATTCGTCGCCCCTCAACTGGACTTTTCCAGATCGCGGTACGGACAGTCTTACCGTTCCATGTCACGTCGCGTGGAAGACCGACATTTACTGAAAGCAATCTGGGCATTCCTACCTCGTCGAAGTCCAGCGTCTGGCTAGAATCCTTTTATCGCCTCTCATACTGCGTCGTCGTTTAGGAGCGATTCCCAGTTGGCCGGCACCCTTCCTGCTGGTCCAGGAACGGGCTGATTTTTTGGATGCGAATGCGGCGGAAGCAGCTCCGCACCCTTGATCATCCCCTGCTTTTCGTAATCGTAGAACCAATCCTCACCCGGCTCGAAGCTGGCAATGATCGGATGCCCTGTCGCTGCCGCATGCTTGGACGCATGCTGGCTCGGAGAACTGTCGCAGCAACCGATGTGCCCACACTCCGCACACCGGCGGAGGTGAAACCACCAACCTTTCGGCGACGCCAGGCATTCCATACACCCATTGCCACTCGGCTTCGATGCGGGGTTGATCCCGCGCAGACCCTTTTTCATTTCCGATTTTCCTTTCCTGTCCTCTGTCTCAACCTAGCGAGCGCCATGCATCGTAAGTACGATCTTTCCTCTCTTGTGCGGCGCACCGGCCAGCATTTCGTGCGCCTTCCGAGCTTCTTCGAGCGGGAGCACGGTCCCCACCTCCGTGGCCAGCTTTCGGCTATCGAGCAATCCCGCGAGTGTATCCAGCCGTGTCGCGGTCACGTCTACCAGGAAGAACTCGGAACGAAAGCCCGTATGCTGTGCCGGTGGCGAAATCACCGACACGAGGATGCCGCCCGGTTTTAAAGCGCGGAAGGAACGTTGCTGCGTCTCCCCTCCGACCGTGTCGAGTACCGCATCGACGGGGGGCACGACATCTTCGAACTTTGTAGTCTTGTAAGTTCACGACCATCTCGGCCCCGAGGCCGCGAACATAGTCGAGATCACCGGGCCCAGCGGTGGCGAAAACCTGTAACTCTGCTTGCTTCGCCAGTTGCACCGCATACGCGCCGACATTTCCAGCCGCTCCGTGGATTAATACTGCTTGGCCTGCCTTCATCCGTGCATGTTCGAACAGCATCTTATACGCCGTCACCGCCACGACCGGCACAGACGCCGCGTCGACAAAACTCAACGACCTCGGCTTTGCGGCTACCATCTGTGCCGACGCCACCGCATATTCGGCATAAGCGCCGCAGAATTGTTTGTTTGTGACGCCGAAAACCTCGTCACCCGGCTTGAACGGAATGAATCCTGTTCCCACGGAGTCGACAATCCCCGCCAAATCTGACCCGAGAATGAGCGGAAGGGACGGTTGCACGACGCTCTTTCCCTCTCGAATGAGCGCGTCCCACGGACCAACTCCGGCAGCGGCGACCCGTACAACCAACTCGCCTTCGTCCGGCGTCGGACATGGGATCTCGTCGATCACGATCGCATTCGGCGCGCCAAAGGAATGGATTCTTCCGGCTTTCATTCTTCCTCCCGAAGACGACCCGCGCTCGGTGCACAAGCTAACGTTTGTTAAATGACAAACCTCACTTGCTTCGATGTGTCCCTATTCGCAAAATAATGTCAAGCCGCCAGCAAGACCTTCCCGATACCACCCTTCATGGGAACCGCGTTAATCAAGACTTGGCGCCGGTCCTGCTGCTGAAAAATTCTGGAAATGACCATAAAGCTCTCTTCTAACAATAAGCTGCTTCGTCGACCGATCACCTCAGTAACTTGCCGGCGAGCCAGTAATCGACACTGAACTTTCCCGGACCAGAGCAGATCAGCAAGATAAAGAAGAGCACGTACAGTGACTTCCGGAATGTAGAAGAAATTGTCGAACCACTTAAGAGGCGAAAGTCCTTTAGGCATGGCAGAAAGCTTGGTGGTCAGAATGGCGACAATCATATCGACTAATAAAGCCACGCAAGCCAGACTCGAGAGAAACCCCACGGCCAGCAAGGACCCGCCAACGAACTCGACACCCGACACAAAATAAGTCATCAGGTGGGGAAACGGGACTTCGGCCTTAACGAGCGTTTCGTACATCGGTTTGCGTGCCGCCGGCGACAAACAATTTGTTTGCTCCGGAGATGGCGAAGAACAGCCCGAGCGAAACGCGTGCCAGCAGGATGGCATATTGTTCCAAATCGCTGCTACCCAGCAGCGCAAACTGGACCAGCCGTTTCCAATCCATCTCTTATCCCTCCATCGTCTTCCTCGAGATTATGTGTCCATGCGTTCGACCCATTGAGCGCGCGATGCGGGAGCCACGAATGGATCCGCAAAGTACTGTGTTTCCCGCGCAACCTTGTCACCCCTGAACTCCATGATGCTCACGGTGTAGGACGGCTTGCCGTCATATGTCAGGATGAATTCGGTGACCCAAAGATCACCGCTGCCAATGATTCGTCGGACAGTAAACCGCTTTTTGCTCGGCTGACTAGCGCGTTGGTTCTGTATGTTGCGTCGACCGCGGGTTCGCTCGCCGGACTGCGGGTATTCCAGCACCGCGTCCTCGAGATAGATGAGGTGCTCCGTTTCAAAATCGTTGGCATCGGACACCGCCCAATGCTGATCCAGTGCCGCACGGATCTCTTGATCTCGCGCTCCAGAATATTGCTCCTTTTCTTGTTGAGCGGGCATCTTGAGCCTTTCCATTTGACAACAAGCTAAATGCTTTAGCGGAATCGGAGGGTACGACTCGTCAAGCCGCGTTGTTTCTTCGATCACTTATTGCGCGTTCACTTGTTTCGCGGATCGTCTTTCGCGCTGAGGTATTCCAGTCCAAGCGGCCCCATCGCGGTTACTTGCGTGACGTACTCGCCGGATTTCGCCCAGTGGAAATGGGACGTGTTGCCCGGGAGAATGATCACGGCGCCGGGGGGATAGGCTTCCAACTTACTCGCGTCGAATTCATCACCCAGTCCGATATAAAAGACACCGGAAATCACGGTATAGACTCGATCCTCCGGGTGCCTGTGGGGCATCAGCTTCTCGCCGTGGGGCGTTTTGACCCTAATTGTGTAGGGGCCGGGCTCCGAGGGCTGACCCACGACGACGGCCAGCCGGACCGAAGGTGGAAACGCCGGGAACGGTTTCCAATCGACATCTTCGGACAAGATGGTTTTGAAAACCTCCTGCCCGAGTTGGTGAGGCCGGACTTCGCTTTGGTGAGCACGCTTTGCGGCGCTGGCTTTCTGAGACATACAAACCTCCTCCGTGCAGAAAATGTAAAACATCATCACAGACTTTCGAAACATGTCCGCCGAGAAATGTCCTACTCTACCGCCTCTGGCAGCCTCACGGCCCGACTACCTTGGCGGGCGCCGTTCAACGCTTCTGGTACGGGTGAAAGATGTAGTCCTTCGCCTTCACGGCCACATGGCACATGTGTCCGCAGTCCGACGGGCTAGGGGTCGGCGGTGAACTTGTCCGATGCCGCATCGTAGTTGAACACCGCGTATCCCCACCCGCCGCTTTTCGGAAATCTTTTGCTGTCCTTTTCCATGACGAAAGCCTGCTTAAAGACGTCTGGCACATCCACGACGAAGGGCGCGTCCGTGCTCTTCTTCGGTTTCCATTGGAGCTTCACTATCATGGAGCCGTCCGGGAAAGGCTGGCCGTTTCCCGGAACGCCCGCCTTGTACGCATTGATCATAGTCGGATTAGCGACAATCACCTTGAGCACTTCGTCGGTCCGGGCCGAAGAGACCACCGACCAGTCCTCGTATCCCCTGAAGTCGGAGAACGCGATTCCGCTCGGTGATTTCAGCGAGTACTTGTCCTGCGCGTAGACGGCCGTGGCGATGAGCACGGCGAGCACTGCCGCGGCTGTCGCAACGATGGTAAAGCCGGAGACACGTCGCACGGCGGTGCGTGTTTCTATCTTCTGTTCTTGCTGTTCTTGCGCCACAGATTTCGTCACAAGTTCAAACATGATGTGTTCTCCTTCACAAAAAAAGTTTTCTAAGCCCGATCGACGTGCGTCTCGAACGATTGCGACTAAACCAGACCTGAGGGGGATAAAACAAACAATTAGACGATGGTATCGGTTACATTTTTGTGCGGACGGCCCTCGAAAAACCTTGTAAGAGGCCGACCCGACGCGACGTTGGAAACGCCCATTAGAGCCCTCGGCCCCTTTCCAATCAGGGGCAACCCTC
>CAWHTN010000003.1:0-14908 GCA_963832265.1 uncultured Acidobacteriota bacterium | reverse complement strand
TCCCAGGATCAGGTTAGCACCGACAAAAGCCCCGCCCTCGCCGTTCACGGTGAACCGCGGCGAGGACGGTGCACCCTAAATTCAAAATTCCACAAAGCCCGGGCCACCCGCCCCGATCTCAAATTGAATTCCCTAATCTACAGAAAGCATTACAGTTGCTCCGGCGTGTTCTATAGACATCACATGTGATATATTTATGTTGACATTAGTGATATCGTTTTGTATCATCGCGCAGGTCTAAAAGGCGGCCAAGACTCTAGAAAGGAGCTTTCAATATGGCAAAAGCACAGCGGGTGGTCTTCAGCTTTGACGAAAGAAGTCTAGAGAGCCTCCAGCGCATCAGGGAACAAGGACAGTTTTCCTCAATGGCTGATGCAGTAAGAGAATCACTGCAGATTAGCCGAGCGCTTCAGACTCAAGCTGGACAGGGTTTCACTGAAGTTGTCGTGAGAAACCCCGAAACAAAGGAAGAACGCGTCGTAGTTATTCCAAACTTGCATCCTGTCGCTAAGCAGGTCTAAGTATGCCCACTCCCGAACAACCCCAAGATCCGAGGCGACAGGATGCTCCCACTGGGACAACGCCCGAGGAAATCGAAGGCGGTTTTGTTCGACCGTTGGATGACTATTTCATCGAAGAAAAACATCGTGCGGACACGTCTAGAAAACTCGCATATTCGTTAGTTTGGATATTGGGCGGGACCGTGCTCGCTCATTACGCCACCGTATTGATTTTGGTACTTAAGGGGAAATCAGAGGCGATCCAAAGCCTAAATCAGATATTCAATGTTTGGCTACCAGTGATTGCCAGCCTCGTTAGTGCTGCCGTGACCTACTATTTCACAAGAGAGAAACGATGAGCACCTCAAACTTTGTCAAGACTAAGGCGCCCCGCATGGCGAGTTCAATGTCCCTGCCGGCCAACTTCCTCAACGCCTACGAGGTGGTCAACAAGCAAGAGCTTTCATGGCCGGTGAGCGTGTATGCCATTGATTTGACGGAGGAAGGCGAGCGCCAGGAGCAGCGCAGTCAGATTAAGAATGTAATGTGGGAACTGAAAAAGCAACACAGGGCGACCTGCCGAGGGTACGGTTTTGTTATAGATATCAGCCCGCGTTTAGTCGTCGTTCCCCAAAGCTGGCAGATTCCGACACCTATAAGAATGGTCGCTATACAGTGAGTTTAGACCAATCATTTGTCGCCCGTGCGGATAATGAAACGCATGGGCAAATTGTGGCAGGGATCCTGCGCGAAGCGATAAAGGCGCACTTCAAGAACAATCAATCGGAGGATTTAGGGGACCTTTGGCAGAACTACAACAGTTTCTGCCAATATCCCAGCCATTTTGGCGATGAATATTTGACCTGCAGACGTTTCACCTACGGTCCAAAAGTTCTTCGCGGCGGCCGTTGGGTAATACGGCTCTCGGTGAGCACCTTGACGCTGGACGGTAGAACATTCAAAGACTATTACGACGAGGGGAATGTTGATTTGCTCGCGGAGCGGCTGGAGACCAAGCGAGGAGAACGTCTTAACAGAGATAATCGTCCTGCGGCCGTTCACGTTCTGCACCAGGCGAATGCAGACCACTCGCTGTTCAAGTGTTTGGACCTTGAGGATTTCGATTTGATATTGCACCAGGGAACGCTCCCTCACAGCGATCAGCGTGCACAAGCTTCGGGCGCAGTGAGATGCAAAAGTTTCGCCGGACCTAGCTTTGATGTCCCGTTGGGCGAACTTCGTTTGTTTCTGAGTAGCGAAATTACACAGGAGGATCATGCGGAGACGTTAATTGGCCCCGGCGAACGGTTTGAACTCACAGATCGACTTCGTGCATTCGTCAATGGCGCTGATGTTTTTGGACAGAGACTCCAATTGTCAGATGTCCCGATTGACGCGGATTCCTTAGATGGTTGCGTCGTTCTTCCCCCTGCCGTCCGGCTGAAGGGTTCGAACGGAGGAGTTGAGATATTGGCACCTCCAAGCGCAGCCACCGAGGAAGAATTAAGAAATCGTGCACAGAAACGTATGCATGCGATTCGAAAAAATGGATTTCTCAAACAACGCCCAATAAACCCCTTGTTGGCGTGGCCCGCGAGGATGGGCGATTCCTCAGGGAGAAGGATGAAAGCCGATCTCGAGTTCATTTCTGAAAGCCAAGGACTCCCGATTGGTTTCGAACTACTGCTTTATCGGGACATTGAAGAGATTGCTCGGAGTGTCGACAAGGGTGCCTACGACGCAGTTTTGGCCGTCTTGCCCGAAAGTTCACGCGATGGGTTCAACCACGACAATACGCATGAAAAGATCAAGAGGAGGTTGGAGGTGCCATCACAGTGCCTTCTCTATGAGCATACGCTGCCAAAAAAGTGGGTAGACAAACCAGTGCACGAGTTCAAGGAAAGAGATGCCCGAATGGCAAAGCGGGTTAGAAACACTTACGACCTGTGTTTGTTGAATTTACTCGTAAAGCATCACTGGTTTCCATTTGCCCCTGCCAGTGCGTTCAATTACAACGTGCACGTCGGTCTTGATGTCGGTGGTGTGCACAACACCCACGCGATGGCATGCCTTGGGTATGGCTTTCGTCGTCCCAATGACCTGCTGCTTTTTCGGCCAGAGGAAATCCCAATAGAGTTCCAAAAGAAAGAACCGATCCCCACAGACTCTCTCTTCCGCGGACTGTCAGGGTTATTTGATTTGGTGGCTTCTCAACTTAGGTCGAATGGGGTAAGACCGGACTTCGAGACTGTGTTGTTCATTCGGGACGGTAAGCTACTTGGAGACGGGGACAAGTGGAATGAGCGCGATGCTCTGGAAAGGCTCTACACGGACTATCTGAAACGGGGACTTATTAGCGAGAAGGCCACTTGGACAGCTGTGGAGATAATGAAAGGGGCCGAGGGATGGCGCGTGTTTCGAAACGACTTAAGCGTGACAAATCCACTTGTCGGTAAGTGCGTATTTCCATTTGACGACGACAAAACGGGCCTCATTTGCACAACTGGCGCACCTTATCTTACTCAAGGAACCGCGTGCCCGTTGCTCGCTCATATCCTGGATATACGAGGAGAGTCTAATCGGAACGCGGTGATGCAGGATCTGATCTGGGAATCAGATCTCTGTTTCACGAAGCCCGACATGGGGATGAGTTTGCCATGGGTGCTGAATGTTGCAGACACGGGAGCTCTTCAACTCTCTCGTTCTTACAACATCAGTGGCATTACTGCGTGACGCGTTGCGCGAGTTCACGCACAATCTTTGACTCCCATTCAGAGTATTCATTTCCCCCTTTCTTCTCGAAAATAAACCAAGCAAAAAGAAGAAGATCCAGACCAATGTCATCTGAGTTGTATGTCGCCAATGATTGCGGAAGGTTTTCTAACTTTTCGGGCGTGCACCTTGCAAGGTTCAAGGATTCGCAAAATGAAAGTGCAACATTGCTGCAACTCTTAATTAGTTCCGGTCTCGCCAAGGAGAGAAATCTGCTGTCCCTCCGGTTCATCCATTTGGGTCGGCGCCATTCGTCAGTGAGGCGCTGCAAGTTTCCGGTATACTTTTGAAGTCCAAGTCGTTTGGCCGCAGTTATGAGAGCATCGGCTCTCACAGCGAACGGTGGGTGCGTCTCAGTAACTTCGTACGGGTTCATACTTTGTTTTTCAACGGCATCCTGAAAGCACGCAAGGTAGGCCGGGCCGCATGTCCAAACTGAGATGAGGTCTATCGCCAATTCGTGGGCCCAGTTCCTCTGGCCATGGCTTGGATTCCAGAGTCTTGCCAATTGCTCCAAGATCCGGTGTGCCTTGGTGCTTGCTGACCCACGGTCAGCAATCGAGGCTAGTCGTAGATTCGAAACAATCCCTTCTAGCTCTACCTTGAAAACAGGTACAAAATTTGAACTGTACCGCAGAAGAAGATAGTGGCCCATTTCATGAATGATCCAAGGATACGCTAACAAATCAACCTCTCCCAAATCATCCGGGCCAGGCATATGGATAACGTCGACCACATGCGCGTCATTGAGGTTCTCAGACGGCATCGGTAATCTCACATGCCCCCAAGGGCTGTGGTGATGAGGCATGATCATGCTAGAGAGAGCGAGATCCTCACCCCAGTCTGTCGCAATCCCCTTAATTAATGCCGCGTCAAATTGAAATCGCTCGCTAAAGCTTTGCGGTAGACGATCCACCGTATCGGCAACATGGGAGACTAATTTTGAGAAACTCGTCTCGTCGAGCTCCCGAGCTTTGAATGCACGATTCGCGTCATTCAGAAAATCACAGATTTCTTACCGATTTGATTCAGAGGCGAACCTAAAAGCCTACTGGCCTTTTGCATAGCAATATCAAATCCGTGGCTTTGTTCGCGTTCGCGTCGAGGCAAGCTAGTGTTCCTCTCAAGCGAAAAGTTCGATCCGTCTCAATAGAACACACTATTTGCTTGTTAGTACAGTCCATAATGAAATCTTTATGCCGTGTGTGATAGCATAGGCAATTAAGGTCCAACCAGCCAAGGGAACCTTCTTTTGGGCTGTATGCGCGAGAAGTTATGTATGATTTCCGTTCGAGCCATTCAAAACCCGCGCCAGCACCTGCCCAGTATATGATTTTTTCACCCTAGAAACCTGCTCCGGCGTGCCTTGCGCGACGATGCGGCCGCCGCCTTCGCCGCCTTCGGGGCCGAGGTCGATGATCCAGTCGGCTTGCTTGATGACGTCGAGGTGGTGCTCGATGACGAGGACGGTGTTGCCGAGGTCGGCGAGGCGGTTCAGGACGTCGAGGAGTTTTTTCACGTCGTCGAAGTGCAGGCCGGTGGTGGGCTCGTCCAGAATGTAGAGGGTGCGGCCGGTCTGGCGTTTGGAAAGCTCTTTAGCGAGCTTGATGCGCTGCGCTTCGCCGCCCGAAAGCGTGGTGGACGATTGGCCCAGCTGGATGTAGCCGAGGCCGACGTCCACGAGCGTTTCGAGCTTCACGCGGATTTGCGGAATATTTTCCAGAATTTTCAGCGCGTCCACGATGGGCATGTCCAGCAGGTCGGAAATCGAGTGGCCCTTGTAGCGCACGGAGAGCGTTTCCGCGTTGTAGCGGCGGCCGCGGCAGACTTCGCAGGTGACGTACACGTCGGGCAGGAAATTCATTTCGATGCGGCGCAAGCCGTCGCCCTGGCACGCTTCGCAGCGGCCGCCCTTCACGTTGAAGCTGAAGCGGCCGGGCTTGTAGCCGCGCTCGCGCGATTCGGGCAGCATGGCGAAGAGTTCGCGGATCGGCGCGAAGACGCCGGTGTACGTCGCGGGATTCGAGCGCGGCGTGCGGCCGATGGGCGCCTGATCGATCTCGATCACTTTGTCGATCTGTTCCGCGCCTTCGATGCCGCGGAACGCGCCGGGGCGTTCCATCGAGCGGTAGAGCGACTGCGCGAGCGCGCGATAGAGAATGTCGTTCACCAAAGTGGATTTCCCCGAGCCGGAAACGCCGGTCACAACGGTTAGCAAGCCGAGCGGCAGTTCAAGATCCACATCTTTCAAATTATTGGCTTCGCAGCCGAGGATGCGAATCGATTTGCCGTTGGGCGCGCGGCGCTGGGGCGGCACGGCAATCTTCAGTTCGCCGCGCAGGTAACGCCCCGTCAGCGAATCGGCGCTGCGCTCGATTTCTTCCGGGCGGCCCTTGGCGACCAGGTACCCGCCGGCGTTGCCCGCGCCGGGGCCGAGGTCCACCACGTAGTTGGCGCGGCGAATGGTTTCTTCATCGTGCTCGACGACGAGGACGGTGTTGCCCAGGTCGCGCAATTTTTCGAGCGAAGTGATCAGGCGATCGTTGTCGCGCGCGTGCAGGCCGATGGACGGCTCGTCCAGCACGTAGAGCACGCCGCGCAACTGCGAGCCGATCTGCGTCGCCAGGCGAATGCGCTGCGCCTCGCCGCCCGAAAGCGTCGCGGCGGAGCGATCCAGGCTGAGGTAGCCGAGTCCGACGGCCAGCAGGAAATCGAGGCGCGCGGCGATTTCGGCGAGGGCGCGGCCGGCGATGTCCATCTGCCGCTCGGTCAAGCCTTTGCGAATTCCATCCACGGCGGGACGCGCGTCGGAAATCGCCAGCCCCGTAAATTCGGCGATGGAACGGCCGCCCACTTTCACCGCGAGGCTTTCCGGACGCAATCGCTGCTCGCCGCAAACCGCGCACGGCACGGGCGACATGTAATGCGTGATCCACTCGCGGTACGCGTCCGACTCCGATTCCTCGAAGTTCGATTCGAGAAAGCCGACCACGCCCTGAAAATGCAGTCCGGGAAGGGCTTTCGCAGCGGCCTTCGCGGCGGCTGACCGCGACAGACCGCCGCCATTGCTCTTCGCATTCGAGGGCGGATTGCCGTAGAGGATCAGGTTCTGCACATCGCGCGGAAATTTTTCAAATGGCGTTGCGAGATCGAACCCGTGCGCCATCGCGCCCAGCTCCAGGTTGCGCCGCAAAAACACGGAGCCCGAGCCGGGACCGAGTCCGCCCTCGAAGAGAGGCCGCGTCCAGTCGACGATCACTTTCGACGGATCGAAATCGTATTTCGAGCCGAGGCCGTTGCACGCCGGGCACGCTCCATACGGCGAATTGAAGCTGAACGAGCGCGGCTCCAGCTGCGGGACGGAAATGCCGCATTCGCTGCAGGCCATTTTTTCGGAGAAGACTTGCTCGGTGCCGCCGACCACGACGACGGTGACGAGCCCCTTGGCCAGCTTGAGCGCCGTGGCGATGGATTGCTCGAGCCGGCTCGCGATGCCGGGCTTCACGAGCAGGCGGTCGATCAGGACTTCGATGGTGTGATTCTTGCGCTTGTCGAGGCGCGGCGGATCGTCGAGCGGGCAAAGGTCGCCGTCGATGCGAGCGCGCACGAAGCCGTCGCGCGCCAGCTTTTCCAGCTCGACGCGGTACTCGCCTTTTCTACCGCGCACGATGGGCGCGAGGATCATGACGCGGTCGCCGCTCTTCGCCAGCTCGCCTTGCAGGATGGAGCGCACGATCTGGTCGGTGGACTGGCGCGAAATCGGCTTGCCGCATTTCGGGCAGTGCGGCGTGCCAATCGAGCTGTAGACCACGCGCAGGTAATCGTAGATTTCAGTGATGGTGCCCACCGTGGAGCGCGGCGAACGCGTCGTCGTCTTCTGCTCGATGGCGATCGAAGGCGAGAGGCCTTCGATGGAATCCACTTCCGGCCGCTCCATCTGATCGAGGAATTGCCGCGCATAGGCGGAGAGCGATTCGACGTAGCGGCGCTGGCCCTCGGCGTAAATCGTGTCAAACGCGAGCGACGATTTTCCTGAGCCGGAAAGCCCGGTGATCACGGTCAGCGTGTTGCGCGGAATTTCGAGGCTGATATTTTTGAGGTTGTGCTGGCGCGCGCCCCGGATGACTATTTTCGTCAGGCCCATATTGCGAAGACCGTCCCCACTGCCGGCTCAGCACACTGCGGGTAAAATACGCCCATCGTAATCCTACAACGTAGCAGGCTGCGGAGAGGGAGTCAATTCCGCCTCTGGGGTCTCCAGCTTTTCGCGAACCAGCATGGTTCTGCAGAATCTTTGCGGACGGGAAACAATTTTCCCAGGCAAACGACACTTTGCGCGGGTTCTACAGCGTTTTCAGCATGCAAATAATTCCCCTCCGGAAAATTTTCCCGCGCCATGGCTTTTTTTACCCGGGGTACGCAAAACAAAACACTGTGTTTTCAGCGTCTTGTGTTTGGCCTGCCGCGTGCAAACAGTAAGAACCGTAGGAGGGAAGACGAGCCGAGGATCCCTTTAGGGGATTGAGGGCTGGGCCGGCACGATCTTCCCTCCGACCTGCTTCCGCCGCCTACCCCAAAAACCACACCCAATGGACCATACCTATCGGCGGAAGTACGCGCGCGCGACCCCTGCAAAATAACAAAAACTTTTTAACACAGAGGGCACGGAGACTTCCGGGAGTCCCGGGATTTCGCTTAACGTCTTGGATAGTTTGAAGCGATGGGAAGGGATGCGGGCCGTCCGGCGGGGGAAGATTTGGCTGGGGCGGTTGGACTCGAACCAACACCGTCCTCATTAACAGTGAGGTGTCCTACCAATTGGACCACGCCCCAGCGGCTTCACAACGTCCTAACGAATCCTTAAAAGATAATCATTGTACGCAAAACGCGCAAGCCCGCGGCGAAGATTTTATTTAGGTGTTTCTGTGGGAAAACCCGCTTCGGTCCAGGCGCGCCAGCCGCCGTCCATGGAAATGCAATTCGTGTAGCCCATCTTCTGCAGGTTATCCGCAGCGAGGGCGGAACGGAAACCGCCGCCGCAATACAGGACCAGCGTCGCGGACTTGTCGGGAACCGCCATTTCGATGTCGCGCTCGATGATGCCTTTGCCGAGGTGAATGGCCCCGGGCAGGTGGCCGCGCGCCCATTCGTTGTCTTCGCGGACATCCACCAGCGTGAATTTTTCGCCGGCGTCGAGCCGCTGCTTTACCTCGCGAAAACTCAATTCCTTCACGCGAGCCTTCGCGTCATTGACGATGGACAGAAATCCCGGCGCATGTTTCATAAAAACCTCTCCCTGGTAATACCGAATCGCCGAGGCACAGGGTAGCACAAGAAAATGCGAGACATCGGCAGGGAAAACGATGGCGGCGATGCGGTGAGCCGGCGAAAGGAGTTACTCGCTGGGTAGGCAAGGGAGAGCGGAATGGTGTACTGTGCCATGTAATGTGTGCTCCGCCTCTGGGTGCCTCACGCGCATCATTAATCTTATTGGGGCGCAACCCGGGGGGGTACAAATGGAATCAGAGCATCTAGATTCAGGACGATCGCAGGCCACGGCGCCAGCCCACGGGTCTGCCCAATCGAGCGGAGGGATTGAAATGATGAAGCCTGCCTTCTCGAAAACTCTATTCGCATTGGTCGCGGCGCTTGCTCTTATTTGTGTGCCGGCGCCTGCGTCGGCTCGGCGCACGGGAGGGTCTAAGGGGGGCGGGGGCTCCCATGGCGGAAGCTCTCATGGAGGACGCACCTCCCACGGAGGCGGACACTCCAACTCCAAAGGGGCCAGCTTCAAAGGGGGCGGGCATTCTTATGGAGGCTCTCGCGGCAGCAGTCGCGTTTCGTCCGCTCGCGTGGATAGTGGGCGCAAGAACAGCGGAGGAGTGAACAGTGGCTCGTACGCAAAGTCCGGAGGATTTTCTTCTCGTCCCACTAGCAATTTCGCGCGCAATTCGACGTTGGGAGGCGGGAGCTTCAGCTCGTCAGCAGCTTCTCGCGATTTCGGCCGCTTCGGAGCTTCGCCGGCGGCGGCGCAAAGTTCTCGTAGCGCCATGGGCAAGTGGCAATCATTCGGAAATTCTTCCGGCCGGTCCATGCTTGCGTCGGCTCGAATCTCGGGCAATGAGATGGGCGGCGGGTGGCGTTCCTTCGGAAACATGAGCCGTGGTGGAAGTGTGGAAACATCTCGCGGCTATGGAAACTCCATGCGAAATGACAGCCATTGGAGTTCCTTCGGAAATTCAGGAAATGCTTCTTTTGGCCGGAATAGTTCGGGATTTTCATCTTTCGGCGGGAGCCGCGTGACGGCATCGAACCTTCACTCGGCCAGCCGGGGATTCGGCTCAAATCACTTTTCGGCAAGTCTGCTGCCACCGTCGCGGTTCTCGTCGTTCTCTTCATTTTCTTCCGGCCGCTCCACAGCGAAATTCGGAGGCTCCCGCTTTGGAGTCTCCGGCTTTGGCTCTTCCGATTTCGGAAACTCGTCCTTCGGCCGTTCGGGCTTCTCTGGTTCGGGCATCGGGTCGGGTGTCTCCCTGATTCCGAATTTACTCGGCGGCCTTCTTAACTTGGGTACATCGTTCTTCGGAGGGCCGGCCGTCCTCGGCGCGAACGCACTTTCGTTGGCCGTGCGGCTATTTGTTTCCGGAATAGGCGCAAGCGGAATTGGCCAGGGAGGCTTTTCTGGTGGCGATGCCGGCTTTGGACAAGGCGGATATAGCGGAAATTTCGGTTTGGAAGCGGCGCCGGTTTGGCCGGCCTGCGGTCCCGGCGCGCCCGTCTGGGCGCCCGGTCCAGCGGCGGGCGTGTATTGCCGATCTTACGCGTATCAGCCGTTCGGCTGGAGTTCCATCGGTTACCTGGGCGGTCCCAGGATCGGCTTTAATTACCGATGATAGTTCCGGCAATTTTGATAAGAACTTGTAGCCGGCCGCAGTCCATGGAAATACAGTTCGTGTAGCCTATTTTCCGCAGGTTAATTGTGGAGGAGGCGGATCGGAAACCTCCGCCGCAATATTAGGACTGCGGACTTGTCCGCAACCGCCATTTCGACGCCGCGCAGGCTGGATTGTCCCGGAATATGCTATCCTCCCCCAACAAACAGGCCAATCGCTCACGACTACTGCAAAAAGAGAGGAGCTGTCTCATGCGTAACATAATTGTGGGGATTTTCGTGCTGCTCATCGCGTCTTCCGCGAAGGCGCAGACGCCGATGGCCGCGACAGATGTCACCGCTGCTCAGGTCCAGGCGTTCATAAAAGATGCGCCTCACGATCGCAACAGCGATCGGCCCATCCGCGTGATCGACGCCGGAGGTTACCGCGTCGGCGTCTTTGGCGTTTTTCGCCCGAAAGACGCTCCAATCACCGCAACCGTTCATCAAACGATCGCCACGGAGACATATATCATGCTGGAGGGCGCCGGAGTGCTGGTGACCGGCGGAACACTGAAACAGCCAACGAAGCCGCGGCCATCGACTCTCGGAGATTGGACGGACCTCGGCAGTGACGGCATTGAGGGCGGTGTGTCACGACGGCTCGTCAAGGGCGACGTGGTCATTATCCCCGGCGGCGTGCCGCACGGCTGGGCGAGTGCCGAAGGAGACATTACGTACCTGATTGTTCGGTCCGATCCCGACAAGAAAATTCCACTGAAGTAGCGAGGAGCGCCATCGCAAGCCTGAGAGGAAAGTGGCACTGGGAGCGAGCCACATTCCGACAAGACGTGTTTATCAGGAAGCGGCGGAAACCACACCGCTATTGCCCCCTCTTTGGTTAGCCCAAACAGGGAAGGCGGTCAGATGATACCTGGATTATGGAAAATGGCCGCGATATCCGTTTTCGTGAGAATACCCTTGGATAGTATATGGCGAATCAGGTCGATTGCCAGAGTCCGGTCCGTTGATTCTTCCTGCTTGGCGCGATCCAGTGGATTAGCGACCCACATTCGCCTGCCCGGCTCCTTATTCAACCAATTCATCAGCACGGACGTTTGATCGGGCGTCAGATCTTGAAAGCAGAGGCCCATACCCATTCCCGTGTGGCTGGAGCTGACGCGCGCAACGGCCTCAAAGACCGTATCTGCTGTACGCAGTTCTACGTGCGCGATCGTTCCGGTAGGGAAGGGATTCAGCGTATCCACATAACAGCCCTCCGGGCTCAAGTCCGTACAGCGCGCCCGCAAGCGAATGTTGGCTTCTGAATCGGCGACGAGGGCTTCCGACGAAAACGGCTGGCGAATGGTGATGCGGCGCTCTGCGGCCGCTGAGCGCGCCGCGTGTGCTGAGTTACCCAGCTGGACCGCGACACCTATGCGCCTGTCGGGCAGTCGTTCTGTGCGCGTAACTTCTCCAGCTTCTTCGGTGGCAACATTCGTGTCATGTGCGAAATCATAAGGAAATGTGACGAGGAGGCGCATTCCCAGGCGATAACGTTCACTAATTGTGGTGAAATAAAGATTCTGACGCGAGGCGTTGACGGTAAGCAAAACTTCGTGGAAATCTCCGGTGCAAAGATCAGCCGGGCGGACGCGCGCCGCCAACTTCACCGCCGCTCTCTTTTGCCTCCGGCGCTCCTGGCGAGCCTGCGAACTAGGAGGCGCGTTCAGAACACTTACGCGAGTCGCGTTCGACGCCTTGGGTTGTTCCACGGATTCTACGGTTTCTGCGGTCTCTACCATCTCTAAAATCGGGTTCATCGTCTCTCCACCTTTGCGTCCGTGTGGTTAGCTGGTTATCCGCCAATTGCAATATTCTCATAGCAGCATCGGGGCATGGAATGGCCAGGACGGGGGGTTTTATCAGTACTTGCGTTTTAGTACTTAATCAACCGTTCATGGGGCAATCATAGAAAACCGGGATAAAATAGCCGCGCCGGTGATTCGAGGTAAGATCAAACTATTGATAATTAAGGCTTTATCGAAAACTGTTCCGCAGCCGAATGCTGGTGCCACTTTCCGGCCTTAGCCAAGGATCTGCAACCTGTCCCCTTCTACTTCATGTCGCGCCAATTCGGGCCGGCTTTCAAGTCCACTACCAGCGGCACGGCGAGTTTGTGTACCTGTTCCATTGCCTTGCGCACCAGCGGGCGCAGGCGGTCCATTTCGTCGTGCGGGGCTTCAAACAGCAGTTCGTCGTGCACCTGCAGGATCATCTTGGCTTCAAACTTTTGTTCCGCGAGCTGGCGCGCGATGGCGATCATGGCGAGCTTGATCAGGTCGGCGGCGGTGCCTTGGAGCGGCGTGTTGAGGGCCGTGCGTTCCGCGAAATTCCGCAGGTTGAATTGCGTCGAGGTAATTTCCGGGACAGGGCGAATGCGGCCGAACATCGTGCGCGTGACGCCCGCCTTTCGCGCTTCGGCGAGCGAACGCTCGAGATATTCCTTCACTCCGCGATAGCGCGCGAAGTAGGCGGCGATGAATTGCGCGGCTTCCTTTTGGTCGATGCCCAGCTGCGCCGCGAGACCGAACGGCGTTTGCCCGTAGATGATGCCGAAGTTGATGGCTTTGGCCGCGCGGCGGTGCTCGGCGTTTTGCGCCATCGGCCCGACGCGGAATACTTCCTCGGCGGTGCGCGCGTGAATGTCCTGCCCGGTGCGGAACGCCTCGATCAGCACGGGGTCCTTCGAGAAATGCGCCAGGATGCGCAGCTCGATCTGCGAATAATCGGCGGAAAGCAGCGTGTTGCCTGGCCTCGCCACGAACGCGGCGCGAATCTGGCGGCCCAGCTCCGACCGCACGGGAATATTTTGCAGGTTCGGGTCCGAGGAGCTGAGACGGCCCGTGGCCGCGGTGGTCTGGCTGAAGCTCGTGTGCAGCCTGCCGGTCCCGGCATGAATGAGTTTCGGCAGCGCGTCGACGTACGTGGATTTGAGCTTGGTGAGTTCGCGATA
Source organism: uncultured Acidobacteriota bacterium (assembly GCA_963832265.1). Classification (GTDB taxonomy): domain Bacteria; phylum Acidobacteriota; class Terriglobia; order Acidiferrales; family UBA7541; genus Palsa-360. The sequence continues at coordinate 1,749 of CAWHTN010000003.1, read as the reverse complement.
TTCGAGAACTTTGCGCGGCAATTCGTGCAGCAGCGCCAGCTCTTCGAGCACGTCCGCGGCGGTCGAGCGGGGTTTTCCCCGGCGCCTTCCGCCGAGCGTCAAGCCCATCTTGTCGAACAAAATTTCGGCAAGTTGCTGCGGCGAATTGACGTTGAATTCCGAACCCGCCAGTTTCCAGATCGCTTTTTCGAGCGAGCGGATTTCGCGTTCCATCGTTTTGGACATGGCGTCGAGCGCTTTGGGGTCGACGCGCACGCCGTCGCGCTCCATCGCGGCGAGGACCGGCGCGAGGGGCAAGTCGATCGTCTCGTACAGTTCCGCGAGGCCTTGCGCCTCCACTTCCTTCCGCAAGAGCGGCGCGAGGCGCTGCAAATGTTCCGCGCGCTCCCCGGGAGCGCCGGAGAGCGTGACGCTTTCCTGCCGCAACACCGCATCGGCCAGGCTGTGTTTCGCCGTCGTGGGCCGCAACAAATAAGAATAAAGCATCGTTGCGTGGCGGATTCCGGCGACAGGTCCTGCCAGCAGCTCGACGAGCTTCGGGTCATGTACGATTTTCAGCCGCGCCGGGTCGCGGAGAAATTCCGCGAGGGCGGCGCGCATCTCTCCCTTGGCGTCGAGCTCTGCGGTCCGCGAAACGCCCGGCTTCGGCGAAATCTCAACCGCCGCGACCTGCGAGCCGAAGCCCTCTTCTTCGCGTTCGCCCTCGCCCTCGGCGAGCGTCAGCCAAACGGCGGTTTCCGCGCTGTGCGGAATGGCACCGAGATATTTTTTTAGCGCAGCGGGAGATTCCAGCGCCGCGGAATCGATGGCCGCGGCACGTGCGGCCAACGCCGCTGGCGCTGCCGGCAGATCGCGAAGCAGCGAAGTAAATCCCAACTCCGCGTAGAGCGCGCGCAAGGCTTCCACGTCCGGATCGCTCGCGCGTAGATCGTCGAGCACGAGCTTCACCGGCGCAGCCGTGTCGATGACGGCGAGCTGTTTCGACATCACGACCGCCTCGCGGCTGTTTTCGAGCGCCTCGCGGTACCGTTTGCCCTCGACTTCCTTCGCGCGTTCCAGGGCCGCTTCCGCCGACCCAAACCGGCGAATGAGTTCCTTCGCGCCCTTTTCGCCAATGCCTTTCGCCCCGGGAATGTTGTCGATCGAATCGCCCATCAGGGCCATCACGTCGGCGACTTTTCCGGGCGGCACGCCCATCAGCTCTTCCACTTTTGCGGCGTCGACGACGAGATCGGTTTTATCCGGCCCCGCGCCGGGCCGCAGCACGCGCACGTTCCCGCCAACCAGCTGCATCATGTCCTTGTCGCTTGTCACGATGGACACGTCCAGCCCCTTTTTCGAGGCTTGCTTCGCGAGCGCGCCGATCACATCGTCAGCCTCAAACCCGGGAAATTCGAGGATCGGCAGCCGCATGGCCTCGCACATCCGCCGCACGTAGGGCAATTGCACGGAGAGATCCTCGGGCATCGGCGGCCGCTGCGCCTTGTACTTGTCAAAAAGTTTGTCGCGAAACGTAGGCTCCTTCGTGTCAAACACCACGGCGAGATAATCCGGCGCGTGTTCCTTCGCCAGCTTGCGCAGCATGTTCGAGAAAAGATAGGGAACTTTCGTGGGAACGCCTTGCGGGCTGTTCAGCCGCGCCATGGGCGCGAAGTAGGCGCGGAAGATAAATCCCATGGCGTCCACGAGGAAGATTTTTTTCGCAGCGGCCGTTTTTGCCATCGCCGCGAGTATAGCAAAGCGGCGCGT
>CAWHTN010000002.1:0-196839 GCA_963832265.1 uncultured Acidobacteriota bacterium | reverse complement strand
CGGGGCAAGTTCTAGCAAGGGTTCTGAATGGGGCAAACGGAAATCATGGATAGGCTTAACTTTGGGGCATTTAGTTGAGTTCAGCGATGGCTAACCGACCTTCGTTGACGGATTACCGTAACCCACGATTCCAGATCGTCAATGCGTTGCTTTAATTCTACAGGTGTGGGAAACGGTGTGCCATCCGCAGCAGCTTGATCGTGCCCGCGAATCCAGCGGGAGCATTCGCTCATTCCTTCATCCACTCCGTTACAGTCCGTTTCTGTGATGTCATGTAGACACCTAACTTTCTTAGTCTCAATGCTGGGGCGGTAACGTTCCACTACGTCGTTAAGCAAGACTTCGGTAACGGCTCTCTCCCAAGCCTCTCGCAGCAAGCCATAGATATCGCGGGCATCCGTTTCATAAGCGGCGGATCCCACCGTTCGGTAGAGTTTATCTGCAGCCTGCCAGCGTGATCGAAGGCGACCAATACGTTCTCGAACTCCCATTGCAATCCAAGGCAGATCTGCAGAGCATACGCCAGCACTGCCTTCCCGACGAACAAACTGATGTTGGCAGTTAACGTCCTGCCTTTCGGCTTCATCAATCAGATTGCGAAGAAACAAAAGATCGTGAGTGAACACGATTACCTGACGCTCTTTCGCTTCACCGGCCAGACGCCGAGCAATGCGCTCCCTCCACAAGTGATCCAGCGACGAAACCGGGTCGTCGAAAATAATTGCCGATCGAACATTAGCCGTGCTCAGCTCGGCGAGAAACGCCGCTAATGAAAGCGTCCTTGACTCCCCTTCGCTCAATACGTCGGGGACCGAAGCATTAGGAGCATTCGTGAAAGCCAATTTGTGAAACAACGAACCTTTAGTTCCGCCTGCGACCTGTACCTCCACGGCAAGATGATTAAATTCTATCCGGGTCAGCTCGGTCTTGAACGTATTGCGAAGATTTTCCGTTACCAATTCCTTTGTCAATTCGGTACTTTTTCTCGTAATCGCCAGCGTGGCTGTATCATTCAGAGCTTGAGCGTAAGCTGCTAGCCGTCGCTTTCGCTCAATCTCGTTCAAAATCACTTGCGACGAATCTTTTAGCACCAATCTGCTTTCGAGGTCATGCAATTCCGCAGCTGTACCCGGATCAAATTCAAGTTGCTCGCCCTGAAGCTCAAGTGCTCGTTCTTTGAGATTGCCAATACTTCTTGCTAGGTCATCAATAGGGCTCAACTCCATGCCTCGATTGGGAAACGATTGGCTTTTCGCTATCGCTTTCTGCGTGGCTTCATGCAAGGTCGCCGCGTCAGCTAAATAGGCATAAATCATTTCAGCCAGAGGTGGATCATCGCCTGCCAATTCCTTGATAAGAAGGTCTACCTCCGGAGGCCTCAACGCAATGGTTTGGATGACCGATGACAATTGGCGATAGGTCTCTTCAGCGGCTTGAAGTTGCGCCTGGGCTTCGGAGGCAACATATTCTGCGAAATGTCTTAAACGCTTGGCCGCGTCAGGCCCGATATCTTGCTGACAGAGAGGACACCGAGAATCAATCCATGTTGATGGGAACGAAGCTCCCGGTATCGCCGATTGCGCAAAAACCACGGCAGTGTCCCACATATCCTTCCAGGCTTCCTCACCGGTGCGGGGAATGAGATCGGCTGTAAGCGCTGCGTTCTTAACCAAGATGAGCGCCTCAGCCGAACTGCGCACCGCTTGTGCCGCGTCTCTTAAGGCAAGGAGCTGTTCCTCCGATAGGGCTTCACTGATGGCCTCGAGGTGCCGCTTAATTTGTTCATATCGTTGGGACTTTAGTGTCAGCTCGCGACTCTTTTGCTTCGGATTGGCAGTTTGATGGTCGCTCCGTTTGGTTTGGAGTTCCTTCAGTCGCCTTTGTTCGGGTTGAGAGAGTTCTGTCAGTTCCTTTACCGCTTCTTCTTTTGTGAGAGCCGTCAGATTATCAATGAGATTGCGTGCACGAGTGCCCTGCGCGATAACAGGAAAAGCCGATACAATCGCCTTTAGATTACTTTCCTCTATTTCTAGAATGGACCGAACCTCAGTACAGGCGGCTGATAGTTTGTCAAAAACGTCCAACCCAAAAGGACGGAAAGCGACATCAGTCTTATCCCTTATATACACCGGGGCGCAGTGAGCATCGAAAACGCTTACGCTCGATAGAGCAGCCGGTGGCTGCGCGTCGGGTCCCCAAACAAAGGAGAACTCACTGTCTCCTTCCATATACTTAATCGAGGCCCGAGCCGTCGGTGCTGCATCGCCGCTCAACACGTTGCCAAGTATCTGTTCAACTCTGCGCGATCGGCAGGCACGTTTTAGGATGCGTGTGTATCCCGACTTTCCAGCAGTGTTTGGGCCATACACAACCACAAGGCGAGGACCGAACATTACGGTTTGTTCGGCGGCTAGCGCATTAACCCCGCGGTGGTGGGTTATCGAAACGAGGCTGACGGCGCTCCCAAGGCCGCCGGCAATAGAAACATGTTTGTGGCTGAGTGGCTCCGATGGCAGAGCATCGACCAATCCGTGTGCATACTTGCATTGTTCGGCTAATTCTTTGAAGTCCTGTGACGACAAATTTACAGATGAGAAGATACGCCGCAACGCATCACGCTGCCAGGGAGGTCGGTCTTTCGACCACTCTAAGATGTCAATCGACACATCCCTCATAGCATTAGTTGGAATCCTTCCGTGTCACCGAATTGCAGCAATATTAAACTAGCTGATGTGAATATTGAACATCATTCGAGGCCGGGTGGCTAGAGCTTTGCGGGATCTTGAATTTGTGTGTGCCGCGTTCTTCGGTGCTGGAAGGGCGGGGCTTTTGTCGGTGTTCACCTAATCCTGGGACAAGAAATCAAACCAAGAACCCGCCCTTGAAAAACGTCAAGGACGAGGCACCCGGGTTGCCCAAGTTTAGATCCAGGCAGAAAGCGTTCTGCCGGACGGCAAAAAAAACGGGCGCCCGCGAATGGCGGACGCCCTTAAGTTAAGAAAGCTTCCGGATTACGGTTAGCTCTTTTTGGCCAGTTCGGTGTAGATCACTTCGGTCAGGGTGGCGAAATTCGGTCCGCCATTCGGATTTGGCGGCGGCGCGGCGGTGGGCTCACCAAACGAGGTCTTGATGTCGTCGAGTGACTTGCCCTGCGCAACCATGGCCTTGATCTTGTTGTACTTGTCCTGAACGAGGTCGATCTTTTTCTGAATGTCGGCCTTGGTCATCATTTCGCCGTGGCCGGTCAGGTAGGTATCCGCGTCAAGACCAAGCATGCCTTTGGCATTTTCGATCCATCCGAGGGTGGAGCCGTGCTTTTCGAGGTGAATCAAAACGTCGGGGCGGTTTGAGATCAGCATGTCGCCGCCGAAGACGATTTTTTCGCCGGGGAGATAGACGACGGTATCGCCGCTGGTGTGGCCCGGCGCCCAGTGGTGAAGAACGATATGGACGCCGTCGATGGTCAGCTTATCGGTCTTGTCGTAAGTTTTGGTAGGAAGGCGATTTTGGGGCGCGGGGTTTTTGGCGCCGGCGGACTCTTCCATTTCCTTTTTGCAGTTTGCCTGGGCAATGATGGTTAAGCCATCCGGAAATGCGGCGAGCCCGTTTACGTGGTCGCCGTCACTGTGAGTGATAATGACCGTATTCACGGCCTTGGGGGTGATTTTGGCGATTTCGGCCATCACGCCCTTTTCCGAATCCACCGTGGTCTTGGTATCCACGACAATCACGCCGGTCGTGCCCACAATGAAGCCGTCATTGGAGCCCGCTCCGCCCTGAACCCAGTACACATTGCCCTTGACGTTCGTCACTTTGAGGGGTGGAGGCTGCTGCTGCGCCCCGGCCACTTGGGCAAATAAGCAGAGAGCCGCAACCGCCGCCAGCCCGAGAACTGGTCTTGCCACATTCTTCATGAATTCCTCCTCCAACATCTTTCCTCCGCAGTGGCGAACCCTCTGCCGCGTTCCGGATCCAGTCCGCCGCCTTGGTTCATGGACGCAAATCCGCGAATTTCCGTTTCACCTTCTGGAAAAGGTCGGGTGGCCCGGGCTTTGTGGAATTTTGAATTTGTGGGCGCCCCGTTCTTCGGTGTTGGAAGTGCGGGGCTTTTGTCGGGCTATCCTGACCTGGAGCTAGAAATCAATCCAAGTACGACTAGGAACTCTTGGTTTTCCTGGCCCGGCGAAGTGAACGAAGTAGCACCCGCACGGATCGAAATGGGCCGTGCACTCGGCCCCGCTGAATGTCGTCGAGCCCTTCCGCAAGACGTTTTTCGGTATCAGGGAAAAGAAATCGCTTCATTGATTTTGGCATTGTCGAGCTCGAGCGTGCCGGGCTCCTTCGATGGCACGCAGCGGAAGTTTTACCCGCCGCCGGCGTCCCCGGCCGAGGCTCTTTCAAGGCCTGCCTCAACCCCGCGCAAAATCAATTCCCGGACGGAGCTCCCTTCGCTCTTGGCGTGCGCTTTGAATCGTCGGTAAACGAGGCCTGGGATGTCCATCGTTATTTTCATGATCGCATTCTACTGCGAAGAAGGTCAGTGTGTGAATCGTCTAGCCACATTGGAATGTCTTGTGACGCGGGCTTCAGCCTGCGGATTTTGGACCTTGCTCGGACAGAACCCCACAGGCTGAAGTGGCTGCGGAAAAACTCGCAACGAGTCATTCCGAAGGGCTGGGTTTGCCCGAGGAATCTGCTTTTTCTTGGATTTGGCGAAGAAAAGCAGATCCCTCGGCTTCGCTCGGGATGACAAAAATCACTCTTTGCGCAGCCTGTGAAGCCTGTGCCACTGCTTAGATTTGCCCGTAACCGCCATCCACGTTGATTTCCACGCCGGTGATGTACGACGCATCTTGCGAAGCCAAAAATGCCACGGTAGCCGCCACTTCCTCGGGCTGTCCAAACCGCTTCATCGGGACACCTTTGCAACTACTCCCTTCGCGAATTCATCGATGGCTTCCTGCGGCAGGCCGGTCCTGCCGAAAATCGGCGTGACAATCGGGCCCGGCGCAACCGTGTTTACGCGGATGCCGCGGCCCACGAGTTCCGCCGCCGCGGTTCTGGCGAGAGAGCGCAGGGCTGCTTTCGTTCCCGAGTAGGCGCTGGCGCCGATCGTGCCGTTGCCGTCCGCCACGCTGGTGTTCAGGATGATCGACGCGCCGTCATTTAGGTACGGCAATGCTTTCTGGATGGTGAAGTAGGCGCCCTTGATGTTGATGTCAAATTGCTCGTCGAAGACGCTTTCGGATGTGTCGGCGAGCGGCGCGAACTTGGCGACTCCCGCGTTCACGAACAACACGTCAATTTTTCCCAGCTTCCGCGAAACTTCCGCAAACAGGCTGTCGATGTCCGCGAGTTTGGCCACGTCCGACTGGACGGCCAGCACGCCGTTGCCGATCGTTTGCACCGCTTCCGCCAGCGTTTTTTTGCTGCGGCCCGAGATGGCTACTCGCGCTCCTTCTTCCTGAAAACGTTTCGCTGTCGCGAGGCCGATGCCGCTGTTGCCGCCCGTCACTACCGCTACTTTTCCTTCCAGTCGCTTCATCTTCGTCTCCTTTAGCTCGCTGATTTTCCGGCTGGCCTTGTCCGGAGGCATCCCTGCCGCCGGGGCCGGCATCAAAATGATTTCGATACTTAGATGAGTATCGAAATGATAGGATGCAGGTTTTCCGGACTTATTTTCCGGGATGAACTTGCGGCTGGCGCCGGGAACATTGATTTCGTTACACTTGGAGTAATCCCATGGACCGTTCCGAGATCGAAAAAATATCGAAGGCCCTGGCCGACGAGACCCGCCTCAGGATTTTTGAGGCCATCTCGGCAGGCAAGCAGATGACTTGCGGCGAGATCGTCTCGATGCGCGGCGTGACTCCCGCGACTGTTTCCCACCATCTCAAGATTCTGAGCGAAGCCGGACTGATCTCCTGCCGTCGCGCTGGGCAGTTCGTCCATAGCCGCGCTGTTCCAGAAACCATAACCGCTTACGCACGGGCGCTCGCAAAAATCGCGCGAGGCAAAAAAGCAACTCGCCGCCGCTGAATCGCGCAAATATTCGCCGGAAAGTGGAGGCAATCCGCGCACTTCGCAGCCACGCTCCCAGAGACTTAAGAACAGCTCCCCGCACTTGCGCGCGGCGAAAACTGCCGCTACAGTGATTGTAGTGTCCTTGCGCGACTGTACCCGCCGCAGCGCCTTGCCACTCTGAAATGGCCTACAACGATCACAGCCCGTCCGGTGCAGCGCCCGTCAGGGCTCGTTCGAATGATCCTGTGGACAGCGCCTCGGAAGAGGTTCCTCCCTCCGCCATGGAACCCCTGGACCCTGAGAACGCAGAACCTGCGGGACGCGCCGCTTCCGCCGCCCGCGGCGCAGTTCCGTGCTGGAATCTCCGACGATTTACGTGTGCCGTGGGGCTGGCTTGAGGTGGCGCTGTTTGTGATTCTAGGCGTTATTGGCAGCGTTGTGGTCACCTGGGGAATGGCTCACGTTGCGGTGCGATTTTTGGGGGTGAATTCGAACGAAGTGTTTGGGGAGACGATGAGCACGGCGAAGTCGGTCGTGGTCCTCATCAGTCAGGCCATGCTCGACGGGCTCGCGATTCTGTATCTTTACCTGATGCTCGTTGCGCGAACGGATGCGCCCTTCTGGCCGTCGATCGGCTGGCGCGAGATGCGGCACGGCTCGGGAAAAATTCGCGACTCGGCGCTGCAATTCCTGGCGGGCGGCGCGGTGCTGGCCATTGTGGTTACTTTCGCGGGCGGCTTTCTCAATTCGAAAGCGACGCTCCCGATCGAGGAGCTATTGAAGGCGCGCGTCAGCATTTTGCTGTTCGGCATACTGGGCGTGCTGGTTGCGCCGCTGGTGGAAGAAACGATTTTTCGCGGCTTTCTTTATCCGGTGATTGCGCGCCGGCTGGGCGTCGCCGCCGGGATTGCGATCACGGGGACGCTTTTCGGATTGATGCACGCGGCGCAGTTGTGGGGCGGGTGGGGACAGATCGCGCTCTTGATTCTGGTGGGCGTTGTGCTGACGTGGGTGCGCGCGCGGACCGGCACCGTGGCGGCCAGTTATTTTGTGCATCTCGGTTACAATGGCTTGCAGCTCGTCGGCTATCTGATTTATGTGGTTAGTGGGGTGCATCACTAGCAGTGGGACGGGCTTCAGCCTGTCTGGTTTTGACTTTTGCGGCGCCGACAGAAGTCAAAAGAAGACAGGCTGAAGCCTGTCCTACGGGGGACATCTTCCAACATCATGAATGTCGCACAGCCCATTGAATGGACCGGCAAGGGTGTGGTCATGCTCGACCAGCGCCGCTTGCCGGGAGAAGTGATCCGCCACACCTACACGGACTATCGCGATGTCGCGGCGGCGATCAAGGACATGGTGATTCGCGGCGCGCCGGCGATTGGCGTGGCCGCGGCGATGGGCGTGGCGCTCGGCGTTGAGCGATCGAGCGCGCGCACGCTCGAAGAACTTCGCGCGGAGTTTCCGGGCATTTGCCAGACGATCAAGCAAACGCGGCCGACGGCGGTGGACCTGTTCTGGGCCATCGAACGCATGACGCGCCGGTTCGAGCAACTCTCGGCGGCGAACTCGCCGCTCGATGCCACGCGGCGCGCGATGGTGGAAGAAGCGCGCGCGATACATGCCGAAAAGCGCGCCATCGACGAAGCGATGGGGCGCTTCGGCGCGGAGTTGATGCCTGCCGCGGGCCAAGTCATGACGCAGTGCAATGCGGGCGCGCTTGCAACGGCGGGAATCGGCTCGGCGCTGGGCGTGATTCGCGTGGCGATCGAGCAGGGCCACAAGCTGAGCGTGCTCGTGCCGGAAACGCGGCCCTACCTGCAAGGCGCGCGGCTCACCGCGTGGGAGTTGCACGAAGGCGGCGTGCCGCTCACGCTGATCACCGACAACATGGTGGGACATTTCATGAAGGCGGGAAAAGTGAACGCGGTTGTCGTGGGCGCCGATCGCATCGCCGCCAATGGCGACACGGCAAACAAAATCGGAACCTACCAAATTGCCGTCCTGGCGCACGAGCATGGCGTGCCGTTCTACGTCGCCGCGCCGGTTTCTACTTTCGACCTCGCGATTTCAACTGGAGAACAGATTCCCATTGAAGAGCGTCCCGCCGAAGAAGTGACGCACCTGCGCGGAGTGCGCATCGCTCCGGATGTAGCCGCCGCGAATCCGGCATTCGACGTCACGCCAGCGCGATTGATCACCGCCATCATCTGCGAGCGCGGCGTGGCACGCGCGCCATACACGGATTCCTTGCGCCGGCTGGCGGAGTCGGTTGCAATCGCGACGCCGGGATAGGCGCGATGGCCTTGAGTAGAACAGGCTTCAGCCTGTTTGGTTTTGATTTTTTCGGACCGGAAAAATCCACTGTATTTTAGATGCCTGCCAGAACCGCGTACTGCTCTTTCGTAAGCGGCACAACGGAGAGCCTTCCCATGCGCACGAGCGGCGAATCCTTGAAAATTTTGTTTGCCTTGATTTCTTCGAGTGACACCGGTTTTGCGAGAGCCTTTTCCGATTTGATTTTGACTTTGGGATTCTTGGGATCGGAAGCGTCCACGGAAACGACTGTTGCGGTTCCGACGGCGCTCTTGCGTGCTCCGGTCTCGTAGATGATCAGCCTCGCGCCGGAACTCATTTCGCGCAGGTTCTTCACCGCGGCCGGATTGGACACGCCTTCCCACTCGGTCGCGGCGTCCCTCTGAAGGTCGGCGAAGGAATATTCCGAAGGCTCCGTCTTGAGAAGATAATCCTGAGACAAGAAGTTCACCTCCATTCAGGCCGCCTATTGTAGCGCCAACCTTCAGGTTGGCACTTTGCAATCGCAAGCACATGCCCGTCCGCCCCGGCGGGCGGGCGCGCCATGAATCAAAACGCTTTTCCATTGGCGTTCCACGGACAAAACGATATATTCTCCGGAAGTTCGCATCACCGCAAAATCATTGGACAGACATTTCGGGCTCCACGCTGCACTTCATGCGTTCAGCGCGAAAGAAGAGCCCACGACTAAAAGCTTAGGGAGGTTCTGATGAAAAGGTTTGCGTTCGTTCTAGCATTTTTCCTGTGTGCGCCGCTGGCGCTCTTCGCCCAGCAAGGGGCTCCGGAAATTCCATTCGATTCCGCGCCCAACGCACTGAAGCTTCCGGCCGGGATGTATCTCGGCGAAGTTTCGGGCGTGGCCGTAAATTCCAAGGGACACATCTTTGTTTTCTCGCGCGGGAACACGACCGGCCCGGCGTACGCCGCAAGCGCCGCGCAGCTTCTGGAATTCGATAAGGACGGCAAATTCATTCGTGAGATCGGCCACAATCTCTACGCCTGGTCGTTCGCGCACACGGTGCGGATCGACAAGGATGACAACATTTGGGCCGCCGACAAAGGCTCCGACATGGTGATCAAGTTCAATCCGGAAGGCCAGGTCATCATGGTATTCGGGCGCAAGCAGGAAGCCTCCGACGAAGGAACCGAGGCGCTCAAGCATCCCAAGCCTCCGCTTCCTCCGGTCGATGGAATGTTCCGTCAGGTGACCGACATGGCCTGGGACGCGGCGGGCGATACCTTCATCAGCGACGGGTACATCAATTCGCGCGTCGCCAAGTACGACAAGGACGGCAAATGGATCAAGTCGTTTGGCGAACCCGGCAACGGGCCCGGACAGCTCAACACGCCCCACAGCATCGCCACCGATAACCAGGGGAATGTGTACGTCGCCAACCGCGGCAATTCCCGGATCGAAGTGTTCGACGGCGACGGCAAATATCTGCGCCAGATCAAGATCAGCGAGCCGTTTGACTATGCCAATACGGTCCCGATCCTCGGCAACAAGCCGCCCGTGGATTTGGTGGGAACGATGGGGAACGGCGCGCCCTGGACGGTCTGCATCACCCCGGGGCCGAATCAAGTGCTGTACTCGTCGGACGCGTACCCCGGCCGAGTCTACAAGATCAGCCTGGACGGCAAAGTTCTGGGCAAGCTGGGCGGGACCGGCAGACAGCTCAAACAATTCGGCTGGATTCACGAAATCGCCTGCCCATCGGAAAATGAAATCTACGTCGGGGAATTGATGAACTGGCGCGTGCAGAAGCTCATGTTGCATCCGGGGAAGTAGGCTGTAGCACAGACTTTCAGTCTGTGGGTTTCCGTCACTCAACCCGGACCGAAGCGACGGGCAAGTAGGAGGTTTGACGGCCCAGGTTGGCCGGGGCTTCTTGCAGGGACTGGCGGAACCCCACAGACTGAAGTCTGTGCTACTCAGTGCGAAGCGCCGGCCTCGCGGACCACTCCGGCTTCGCCTCTCTCCCGCGCCATGTATTGGTCGTAGATCCACCGATACGTTTTTTCGAGTCCCACTCGCAGCGGCGTGTTCGGCTCCCAATGAAGATACTTCTGGATCAATGTGTTGTCGCTGTTTCGCCCGTTCACGCCCTTCGGCGCGCTCAGATCGTAATTGCGCTTGAGCTTGATTCCCGCGATGTCCTCGGCGATGTCCACCAATTGGTTGATCGTGACGGCTTCGCTCGAGCCCAGGTTGATCGGTTCCAGGATTTCGGAGTTCGTGATCCTTTGAATGCCGTCGGTGCAGTCGTCGATGAACATGAAACTTCGCGTCTGGACTCCGCTGCCCCAAATTTCAATTTCGTGCTTGCCGGAAACCTTGGCTTCGATCACTTTTCGGCAGATCGCCGCCGGCGCCTTTTCGCGGCCGCCGAACCATGTTCCCCACGGGCCATACACATTGTGAAAGCGGGCCACGCGCGTCGTGAGGCCGAAATCCTCCATAAAATGCCGGCACATTCTTTCCGAAAATAATTTCTCCCATCCATAGCCGTCTTCCGCCAGCGCCGGGTAGGCATCTTCTTCTTTCAGGGACGGCGCCTCGAAGGTCTTCTGCTTGTCCCCGTTGTAAACGCATGCGGAGGAAGCGTAAAAGAAGCGCTTGGTGGTCCCATGCTTAATCGCCGCTTGCAGCATGTGCGTATTGATCAGCACGGACAGCATGCACAGCGCCTTGTTGTGCTCGATGAAGCCCATGCCGCCCATGTTCGCGGCCAGGTTATAAATCTCGACGGCACCTTTGGCAGCCTTCGTCGCAGTTTTCCTTGAGATTCAAATCCAGGGACAGATTCTCCACATCTTCGAAGCGCTGATACCATTCCTCGAACGGCTTGCATATCAACAGCGCGAAGATCCCGGTACCCTTGTTTGCGCAGCAACGCAACCAGCGCGCCGCCGATAAAGCCGCCCGCCCCAGCAATTAAAATTTTGTCGTTGATTCCCACAGGTGTCTCCCTACTCCAGTGTCATTGCCATGGACGATTTCACCACGCGGAAGATTTATGAGCAACCAATAATTCGCGACCCGTGGCGCAGGCTTCAGCCTGTGGGGTTAGTGTCTGGGAGGATCAGAACCCGCAGGCTGAAGCCCACGCCACAAAACGTCGCCAAAAAGGCTTGGCAATAGCAGGTTGCCTTGATATATATCAATGGTATATACTGGTATCCAGATGGCTAAAACCAAAGTTGCGAAGTTATTCCGGAACGGGAGAAGTCAAGCCGTGCGCCTCCCAAAAGAATTCCGTTTCGAGGGCGACCAGGTGAGGGTCCGCCGGGTGAAGGAAGGGGTCCTTCTCGAACCTATGGTCACGGATGTCCGCAAATGGTTTGCAGAATTGGACCGTCTCAGGGCAGGCGGGACTTTTCCTGCAAGGGCCAAACAACGGAAACCGCCCGTTCGCAGGTACTTTGATTGACGTATCTTCTAGACACCAACGCATGCATCGCACTCATCAATGAGCGGCCTCTTTCTGTCCGGACACACTTCGACAGGGAACTCAGCCAAGGCTCGGACGTCTACGCTTCATCCGTCGTAGTCTTCGATCTCTGGTATGGTGTCTCAAAGAGCCTGCGCCGCGAAGTGAACGCTCAACTCCTCGCCGGCTTTCTTTCCGGACCGGTCCACCAGCTTGCATTCGACGAAGAAGATGCCCGATTTGCCGGGAGACTTCGTGCGGAGATGGAAACCATTGGCAGGCCTGTTGGCCAATACGACTTGTTGATTGCGGGTCAGGCGTTGCGCCACAAGATGACGCTCGTCACCGCCAATACGAAAGAGTTTGGCCGAATTAAGAGTCTTCTCCTGGGAAGATTGGTCCAAATCGTAGCGTCGCTTTTTCCACAGTCTCGTCTGCAAGCGGGTTGACTTATCCTTGACATTTAAGAAACCGATGCTATAGTTGCTGGGTTGTACGGTAGCCTGCCTGCTGGACAGGAGGCAATAGCTCTTTGACAAACTGGGTAAGATGAGATGTGCCAGAACCCGTTCGATTGACTTTGGCATGCAAATGCCAAGGGATTGAGTGAATCGAGCGATAAAAAGTTCGCTTGGAAAACTTGAGGTCCGACATCCAGAAATGGCGGTCGGGCTTTTTTGTTTTCTAAGCAGCCAGTTTCACACGAGAGTTTGATCCTGGCTCAGAGCGAACGCTGGCGGCGTGCTTAACACATGCAAGTCGAGTGCGCAGTTCTCTGTAGCAATACAGGGGATGGGCGCACGGCGCACGGGTGCGTAACACGTGGGCAATCTGCCCTCGGATGGGGGATAACTCGCCGAAAGGCGAGCTAATACCGCATGACATTCCGAAGACTCCGGTCTTTGGACTCAAAGGCCGCAAGGCCGTCTGAGGAGGAGCCCGCGCCCGATTAGCTAGTTGGTGAGGTAACGGCTCACCAAGGCTTTGATCGGTAGCCGGTCTGAGAGGATGGCCGGCCACACTGGAACTGAGACACGGTCCAGACTCCTACGGGAGGCAGCAGTGGGGAATATTGCGCAATGGGCGAAAGCCTGACGCAGCGACGCCGCGTGGGGGATGAAGCTTCTCGGAGTGTAAACCCCTTTCGACCCGGACGAATGACCCGCAAGGGTTTGACGGTACGGGTATAAGAAGCCCCGGCTAACTACGTGCCAGCAGCCGCGGTAATACGTAGGGGGCCAGCGTTGCTCGGAATTACTGGGCGTAAAGGGTTCGTAGGTGGTGCGGCAAGTTGGAAGTGAAATCTCTGGGCTTAACCCAGAGGCTGCTTTCAAAACTGCCGTGCTCGAGTGCGAGAGAGGCCAGTGGAATTGCAGGTGTAGCGGTGAAATGCGTAGATATCTGCAGGAACACCCGTGGCGAAGGCGGCTGGCTGGATCGCAACTGACACTGAGGAACGAAAGCTAGGGGAGCAAACAGGATTAGATACCCTGGTAGTCCTAGCCCTAAACCATCAGAACTTGGGGTGGCCCGCGTAGGCGGGTCGTCCCGTAGCTAACGCGTTAAGTTCTGCGCCTGGGGAGTACGGTCGCAAGACTGAAACTCAAAGGAATTGACGGGGGCCCGCACAAGCGGTGGAACATGTGGTTCAATTCGACGCAACGCGAAGAACCTTACCTGGGCTTGAACCGCTACTGACCAACGGTAGAAATATCGTCTTCCCGCAAGGGACAGTAGTAGAGGTGCTGCATGGCTGTCGTCAGCTCGTGCCGTGAGGTGTTGGGTTAAGTCCCGCAACGAGCGCAACCCTTACTCGTAGTTGCTACCCGCAAGGGAGAACTCTACGAGGACTGCTCCGGATAACGGAGAGGAAGGTGGGGATGACGTCAAGTCAGCACGGCCTTTATGTCCAGGGCTACACACGTGTTACAATGCACGGTACAGACTGTTGCGAACCCGCGAGGGGGAGCTAATCGGATAAAACCGTGCTCAGTTCGGATTGCAGTCTGCAACTCGGCTGCATGAAGCTGGAATCGCTAGTAATGGCGTATCAGATCGACGCCGTGAATACGTTCCCGGGCCTTGTACACACCGCCCGTCACATCACGAAAGTGAGCTGTACTAGAAGTCGCGCAGCTAACCGCAAGGAAGCACGCGCCCAAGGTATGGCCCATGATTGGGGTGAAGTCGTAACAAGGTAGCCGTAGGAGAACCTGCGGCTGGATCACCTCCTTTCTAAACATAGCGGCAAACGATCCTGTGCAGGTGTGCAGGTGAAGTTGCCCAAGCTTCGGAACCTCTCACGGGGATCCGAGGTAATCGCTCGAACGATTCGATCTTCGAGCGGGTTCTGTCAGATCTCATCTTTTTAAACGCGCACTCGATGTGCGCTGCCCAGTTTTCAAGAGCTTTCCAAAACGAAAGCCCGTCGATTTATCGGCGGGCTTTTTGTTTTCATCGCACAGCTCCCCGTTGTCATGTCATGCTCCTTACTTCTCTTTAGCGCTTTCATTTGCGTCCGGTGTGTCTCGTTCGGCACCTTGATCCTCCATGGTTTCCAGTGTGGTATTTTGCACCGCAGCCGGAGTCGGTGAAGCGTCAATCGCAGCTGCAACTCTTGGTTTCGGAGCGAAAAAGATGTTGTTCGTTGCCCTTGCGAGGTCTCTGAAAGAAGATGCTATCGGACGGATATCGAACTGTTTTGCAGTTCTTTCATAAATATGATAAGGCTCAAGTTCTCTGTCCGAAAGTAATATCACACGGGGACTATGGGGGTCTTGCGCTGCTCTGCATCTAGCAATTTCAGTTTCAGAAAAAGGTCCAGTTTTGGAAAAGACAATGTAGACGGTCACGCGGCCTGGCGGGAAAGAGTCGGCAACTGCAGAAAGATTCTTCACGTCAGCCTCGCTAATTTCAGATTTTTCTCCGCCCGCTTTGCATTCGCCAATTGCAAGTTCGATCTCTCCCGTGGTATCGAATTCCAACATCACAAAATCGGTTTCGCAGGGACTTATCCTCGCTCCCGAGGAAGAAAGCGTGAATGAAGTCGCAAAGAGACGGGAGGCAGTCAACGGTGAGACGTTCGTTTCGAGTTGCTGCAGTGTGAGCACCACCGGAATCGCACCCTCCTGGTGGTTATCCTTTCCAAACAAGCCTGACCGGCGAAAGCGCCAATCGCCACGATCCTTTAGCTGCGTAGCGGCATCGAAAATTCCCCCGCAATACTCACATACGACCTTGTGACCAAGGGTCTCCAAAGCGAGCCAGAAATTTAGATTGCAGTTCGGACAAAGCAGGTCCAGTCCAGCTCGTAGCGCACCTTTCCTCAGTAGATAATCGAATGCGGTCGAGGAGGTAAGCTCCGCCCCTTCAACAAAAAGTTGGGGTAGGTTTGGCCTTTTGGTCGAAGGATCGATTTGAGCAATCGTCAGAGTAGCAGCGCCCCGAGTGAATGACTGCAGTGGACCGTATTCTTCAATTAACTTCCTAACCCCCGGCAGCTTAAAAACTCGGCATCCCTGCAAATCATTCATTTGACGGATCATCCGCATCGCGACTAGGCCGGGCAAGCTCGGCTCAACGTGAATACCGAAAACTCTAAAGAATTCGATAATAACGTTTGCAGTTTGGCAGGCGTAAAAGGAAAAGTCCGAAGAGTCCGCTGATGTGATGACATCGAGTCCGCTCCTCTGAATCCTAACTTCGTTCCCAATGAAGACCATTTCTTTCCGATAGAAGTCATTCATTTCGGGGAGTGGCAGTGTAATCAGTGTCCTACCAAATTCACGCCAGGAGGTTGCCCCTGGGCGAATACCCACAACCATTAATTGATGGAACGACGCATCGTCTTCCCGAAATGGTTTCTCGGGCAATTGAAATGCGATCTGCGTTCCTCGCTCGGTGTCGCTGATATTCCCTAGGACTCTCTTGGGCCTAAATTGCATTATAGGAACCGGCAAGCCAGAGTCTCCGTTGCGCACTATCCTTTCGGAAATTGCATGACCGAACCCCTTCATGTGCAGGTCTGGCAGGCGATTTCGGGACCAAATGCCCACGAAAGTGGGCAAATCTTGCGGGCCCGGTGTTCTGCTGTGGATTTCCCGCACGAATCCGTCCCGAAAACCGGCGAGCCTCTTCTCCTCCCGGAAGTCAAAAAAGAACAGATCAAGATCGGCCGCCCTAAGGTTCCAAAAGTTGACCACGTCCTCAAAGTTCTCTGATTCCCCGACGTAAAACCCGTCGTACTCGCTGACCCGGTCTGGTTCTAGATCGAATCCTGAGATCGCAGACGGCGTAAAGGCGCTATAGACATCGGCGGGGATTGAATCTTCCCCTCCCAACGAAACTGTCTTGCCATTGAGCATTCTCGTGACAAAACCCGGATAGTCGAGTTTAGTTTCCCCTGCAGCAGGGTACGAGCCAAACTGGGCCAGAAAAATATCGGCTAGAGGGTCCGCCAAATCCCATGAAAAAAGCGTCGCAGACAATTTCGGCTTGCTCTCCCCTTTCACATACTCTTTGTGGAGCTGGGAAACCGGGTGGTAAATGTCTAGGAACGGCGAAATAACACCTTGTCCAAATTCGGTGAAAAACTGAGGATATCTGTAGTGATGCAGAGGCCATTTGAAATTAGGGAAAGATTCGGCAAAATTTATTAACTCCGGGACTTCCGCGGCAGGATATAAAACATCCACACACAGCCGTCTGAGGAAGTCCCGTGCGTCACTGCCGATCCCGATTGATATGAGCGGATTGTATCGACCTCCCCAAAGAGTGTGGGTTAGCCGAAGAGATGTCCGCACGTCATCCATATTTCCTTGGCGCACGCACCAGCCTACTCGCACTGGTCGATATCGTATCCCAAGATTTACAGTACTCATCGCGTTTTCATGATAAGGTTGTCGTTGCTCAAGTCAACCCCTTCCTAAAGCCCCTCTAGTTCTAGCTTCGACAGCAAGCGACAAAGCGAACGTCCGACCTATAGCAGAATCGGCAGTCATGACGAACAATGGACCACATGAAAAAATACAATGACAAAGCACCGCATTTGAAAATAAAGCTAATCATAAGCAGAGGACGAATTACCTTGCCACGTGAGGTTCGCCTCCATATGGGCGTGGGGCCGGGTGACATGGTGGAATTCGAGACTGACGGGGACAATTTCTTTATCCGCCCCGTGAAACCCTACGGTTCACGGAGAAATTCCCCAACTCGTTCGCGGTGACTCTGCGGCGCCGCAGCGGAGCGGCGCTCTTCGGATTCCTCTCCGCGCTTATGGAACAATCACGTCCAAGTCGCGAGCGATCACGATCGGGCCGCTGTATTTCTCGCGGATCTCGCGCACCATGTCGTCCTCCTTGGCATTTCCGAGCAGCGTCCAGTGCGTCAAGATGAGCATCCTGGCCTTTGCCCTTGCGGCAATTTCTCCAAGCTCCGGGGCGCTGGTGTGGAACTCACTTTCGTACTTCATCCATTGCTCGAGGGGCACTGAAGGTTTCGAGGGATTCTGAGCCCTTCCGGAATACACTTCGTGAATCAAGGCGTCGCAGCCTGAACAGGCCTCGACCACCGACTCGGCCGGCGAGGTGTCTCCCGAAATGACGATGGATTTTCCTGCTGCGTCGAAGCGGTATCCCAGAGCTTCTTTCCATGAGCCATGCTTTACAAGAAAAGCCTTCACGCTGACGTTCTCGTCCTGATAGATATTTCCCGGTTGCACGTCGTGGGCGTCGACCTTGTAACCGGTCGTATTGCCGCCCTCGAGTCCGGTTGTGCGCACGTGAATGTCTTCCTTAAATGCCTCTAGAATGTGCGCGGCCATTTCCTTCGTGCCTTCCGGTCCGTACAGGCGCAACGGCTTCACCCGCTCCTGAATCCAAGGAGTAAGAATCAGGTCAGGCAATCCGAGCGTGTGGTCGCTGTGAAGGTGCGTCAGGAATGCAATGTCGAGCTCGGCGGGGCGGAGAGCGGGAATCCCGCGCTGGAAAACCGAATTGGCTTGCCGGACCACACCCGATCCGGAATCCACGAGGTATGCTTTCCCGTTCGCAACGATCGCCAGCGAAGGGCCTTGGCGATCCGCATTGGGAACCGGGGTCCCTGTTCCCAGAAAGGCGATCTCAACGCCTCCGGAAGACAGTGCGGGCCGCGCGGATCGTTGCGACTGCGCGCCAAGCGAAATTGCGGCCGCGACGCACAAGAAGAGATACAAAAAAGAATTCAAATAATTTGCGACAGGTCGAATTCGCATCTGTGAACCTCCTCGAAAAGTAGCACAGCCACTCCTGGCTGTGAGGTTTTTATGGTCGATAGCGCTATGGATGCGCGAAAGTTGAGAAAACCACACAGCCAAGAGTGGCTGTGCTACGAAGTCTCTCCCCCTGCATGAAGTAGGCGCATCAGGCCCACGGCGGCGTGAGAGAGCCGCGCGCCGCGGCGCGACACCAGGTACAGAGAGCGCGGCATTTTGAGTTGCCGGATGCGGACTTCGGCAAGGAGCTTTCGTTCCACTTCCCAGCGAACGCACATTCTTGGGACGATGGCCACGCCCATGCCCATTTGCACGAAACGCTTGATGCTTTCGATCGTGGGCATTTCGATGTCGCGATGCAGTGGAACGCGATGTTTCTCGAACAGTTGAATGACGCGCGAGCGGTAGGGCGACTCCACGTTATGCGCGATGAAGGTTTCCTCGCCTAGTTCCTTGATGTCCACCGAGCGGCGGCGCGCCAGGGCGTGCTTCGGCGGGACGACGAACGTCAGCTCATCGCGCAGGATTTCTACGGCCGCGAGTTTCGCGTCCTGCGGGACGTAGGAGACGGTGCCGAGGTCGAGGCGATAATTCAGAACCTCCTGCGGGATGTCGCGCGAAAGCGTG
Source organism: uncultured Acidobacteriota bacterium (assembly GCA_963832265.1). Lineage (GTDB taxonomy): Bacteria > Acidobacteriota > Terriglobia > Acidiferrales > UBA7541 > Palsa-360. Next base: position 178,191 of record CAWHTN010000002.1, on the reverse strand, counting down.
CGGTGCATGATGAGCTTCACGCCGGGGTAAAGTTTCCGGTAGCGCGCGAGGGCCGGGAGTAGCGCGTGGATCGAGCTTTCGTTCACTCCCAGGCGAAGTTCGCCGCGGCCCAGGTTTCCCAAGTCTTCCATTCCGCTCTGGATTTCGTCGCGCAGGTTGAGGAGGCGCTCGGCGTAATCGCGCAGGAGTTCGCCGGCGTCGGTGAGTTTTACCTGGCGCGCGCCGCGGACGAGCAGCGGCTGGCCCACCGATTCCTCGAGCTTGCGGATGACGATGCTTACCGCGGGCTGCGTGCGGTAGAGTTTTTCCGCCGCGCGGGAGAAGCTCTGCTCCTTCGCCACGGTCAGGAACACTTGCAATTGGGATAAGTCCATTCGGTCCTTTAAAGTGGAACAGGCTTCAGCCTGTGGGGTTTAGTCCTTGGAAGAGGTAAGAGCCACAGGCTGAAGCCTGTTCCACTTGTGCCGCAATAGATCCATAACGAGAGTTTATGGAACGCCCATGTAGTATAAATCAGAAGTGGAATTCAAGATAGACGGATCAAACGGCGGCGCGATTCGATTTCGTCGTGAAGTAAGATGCGATAAACAAGAAAGCAAAAATCCAGTCCACCGAGCCGATCGCAAAAGTGGAGAGCGCGAGCCGGCCCTGCCAGAACAAAACGATCAGCGCCGTCCCCCACGCGACTTTTTCAAGAATGGACGGGACGGATCATGGGGCGGTATCGAACAGGATCTGTGGACAGCACTAAAAAAAGCACTTGCCAGGCCTGAGCCACCCCGATGAATCCGTAGAAATTTTCCGGATGAGTGATTGTGAGCGCCGTGTCCCGCCCGATCTTGTTCTCCATAAAATAAATCGGCGAGAGGATCAGCAAACCGTAAATTCCCGCGATCAGAAAAACGATCTTCGCGAATCGCATGCTGCCCCTCTCCTCACGATGCAGCGGGATCGGATGAAGCGGCCACGGTGCTCGGTTTCTATTTCGCTTCAGATCGGACTCAATGCGAACCTGAAAAACCGTGCTTCGCCCTGGCCGTTACTCGTGAAGAGGCGGGACGAACCGCCGTTGACAAACCAAACGAAGTTCTCGGGTTGCAGCGGTTGTTGGGGCCATTCCTGGAAGCCGGGGAAAGAGCGGTTGGCAGTCCCTTAAATCCCCGATGGTCATGGTGGGCACAGCCGACGTTTGGGCTGCGAGCGGCGACAAAAGAACGCACATCGCAGCAAACCAAGCGATATTGGCTTTCATGAGTTTCCCCCATTTCGGCCGTGTATCTATGCCGGATCGAAGATTCTGTTAACAATTCGTGTAAACCAATTTGAAACATATACATAGAGGATTGCCGCGCGATCCATTCAGCGGGCCGGCCACACCCCAATTTGGGGTTGTAACACAGAATTAACATTCCTCTCACGGGCCATTAAGGGCCTGTCGATAGTGTCCTGTGAGCCCAAAGGTGTCTCGGAAGTGCTCCGATTTGAGAAAAGGGAATCTTGCCTTTCCGAAATGAGGTCTTGCACCTAAGCACTCTAGGGCGGGGTGGTCGGAGCGGGCCGTCCCCCGGTTGGGATAATGCCACCGAAAGCATTCGATCTCGTTCCATTCCCGCGGGAGAAATTTTGGGAGCAGGGGCAGTCCCAAATTCAGAGTTTATAGATGAAAACCAGTCATAGGACTTCATTTTCAGGAGGAAATGAAATGCGAGTATTCGCAGCAGTGTTGCTGGGCATGAGTCTCGCGGCATCGCCGCTTCTGGCGCGCAATGCCGGCGAAACGGGGAAAGAAGACACGCCCGTAGCAGCGAGTAGCGCTTCAATCCTGCCGGATAAACCGGCGGCAGTGAAGCCGGAAGCCTCGGCCATCGAGAGCGAGATGCAGGACCTTCGCAGCCTGGTGGAGGAGCAAAGGGCGGAACTTGAGTCGCAGCGCGCCGCGCTCAAGGCGCAGCAGCTAAAGATGGAAGCGCTCGAAGAAAAGTTTGGCGCGATGCCTTCGGAATCTGTGCCTACACCGGCAGCCGCACCCGCGGTTGCTTCGACGGCGGTCATTTCTTCGACGCCCTCCGAAACCGCCGCGGCTCCGATCGGCGCGACGAAGGCGATGGCGGCGATGACTCCTCAAAAGGAGGGCGAGTCGCCCCTGTATTTCAAGATCGGAGCGGCCGAATTCTATCCCCTCGGTTTCATGGACTTGACGGGTATTTTCCGCACGACGAATCTCGGGGGAATCGGGACGAGCTTTGGCTCGATTCCGTTTAACAACACTTTCCCCGGGCGCCTCAGCGAGCTGCGCTTTTCTGCCCAAAACTCGCGCATCGGTTTGAGAACTCACGCCAAGTTCGGCGAAGCGGACGTGACTGGCTACCTCGAGGCCGACTTCCTGGGCTACCAGCCAGCGAATGCCAACGATACAAGCAACAGCAATACGCTGCGCATGCGCCTCTACTGGGTGGACGCTAAATGGAATAAGATCGAAGTCTTCGGCGGACAAAGCTGGAGCTTCATGACTCCCAATCGCAACGGGTTGTCCGCCCTGCCCGGAGACCTCTTCTACGGCCAGGAGATGGACACGAACTACTTGTTGGGCCTGACTTGGGCTCGACAACCGGCATTTCGCGTGATCGCGCACCCGACCAATAATTGGGCGATTGGCGTTTCCCTCGAAAATCCGGAACAAACTCTGCCAGGTTCCGTTTCAGAACCTGGAAACCTTACTTCCACGGCCAACGGTTTCCAGGAGTTTGACAGCAACAGCGGCAATACCAGCAGCGCAACCGGCGTGAACAATCCCAATACGCCCAACCTTGCCCCAGACATCATCGCAAAAACTTCGCTCGACTTCGGCCCCGAGGGACATCATGTTCACTTCGATGTCGCGGGACTGTTCCGCACCTTCAAAGCAATCAATCTGGCTCAATCGACTCTAGCGGGCTCGACCGTCACCGCCGCAAACACAGTCACCAACACGATTCATGGCGGCGGAGGCGAGATCGGACTCAACGTGGAGTTGATTAAGAACTTCCGGTTCATCGGCACCGGGTACTGGAGTTCCGGCGGGGGACGCTACATCGCCAGCACCGGCGGTCCTGACTTTATTATCAAACCGGACGGAACGCTTTCCGGAATCCATGCGGGGTCGGCGATTGCCGGCTTCGAATACCAGGTAACGCCAAAGACGATGCTTTACGGGTATTACAGCGGAGCGTATTTCGGCCGGAACGTTGCCTCCGTCACTGCAAATGTGGTTGCCACTGGAGCCGGAGCCTCGGGCACTTGCGCAGTCACCACCAACTTCGGATATGGCTTCGGTTCCGGTTCTTCGGTCCTTAACACCGGTGCATCAGGAACCTGCCCTGCGGCACCGGGCGGTTCGGCTAACTCCGCCGACCGGGCCCTTTACGAACCGACGTTCGGGATAATCCAGACCATGTGGAGAAATCCGAGCTACGGCGACCTCAAGCTCATCACCCAATACTCCTATGTGTCGCGGGCGCCTTGGTTTGTCGCATCCGGCCAGCCGAGTACCGCACACACCAGCATGGTTTACATCGACCTCCGCTACGACCTGCCATAGCGCGGGCCGGACGCACATCGAAAGGAACCAATCGCTCCAAGGCAGGCGCCGGATTTCCGGCGCTGCCTTGGAGTTTTGTTTTTCGAGTAGGACAGGCTTTCAGCCTGTCGGGTTTCGTGAGGCGAGGCGTAACGGAAAGGCGACAGGCTGGAAGCCTGTCCTACTCGGCTTCGGGATCGTAATTCAAATTGGGGGCGAGCCAGCGCTCGACGATGCGCAAGTCTAGGCCCTTGCGGCGGCTGTAATCCTCGACCTGGTCGCGGCCGATTTTTCCGACGGCAAAATATTTTGATTCGGGATGCGAAAAGTAGAAGCCGCTCACCGAGGCCGCCGGATACATCGCGAAATTTTCCGTCAGCGTGATGCCGGTGTTTTTTTCCGCGCAGAGCAGATCGAAGAGCATGCGTTTTTCGGTGTGATCGGGCAAAGCGGGATAGCCGGGCGCGGGACGGATGCCGCGATACCGTTCGCGGACGAGATCGTCATGACTGAGTTTCTCGTCCTTGCCGTAGCCCCATTCGATGCGCGCGCGTTTGTGCGTGAGTTCGGCGAGCCCTTCGGCGAGGCGGTCGGCGAGCGCCTTGGACATCAGGGCGTTGTAGTCGTCATTGTCTTTTTCAAATTTTGCGACGAGCGGTTCGATGCGCAATCCCGCGGTGACCGCGAACATGCCGAGATAATCCATGCGGCCGCTTTCACGCGGCGCGACGAAATCGGCCACGGCGTAGCTGGGTTCCTGGTTGGCTCTTGCCAGTTGTTGCCGCAACGTGTGGAACGTCGTGAGCAAGTGGCGCGATTCGTCCGCATAGACTTCGATATCGTCCTGCACGCTGTTCGCGGGGAAAAATCCGACCACGGCGCGCGCTTCGAGCAATTTTTCGCGGACGATGCAAGCGAGCAGCTTTTGCCCGTCGTCGAACAGTTCCTTCGCTTTTGGGCCGACGCCTTCCTGCTCGAAAATTTTCGGATAAATCCCGCGCAGTTCCCAGGCATGGAAAAACGGCGTCCAGTCGATGTAGGGAACGATTTCATCGAGGGGCACGGGATCGTACACGCGCGTTCCGAGGAACGAAGGCCGCGGCGGCTCGTACGCGGACCAATCGTAAACGGGCTTTTTATTCCGCGCTTCCGCAAACGGCAAGAGCGGCTGCGCCTTCCGCGAGGAATGTTTTTCGCGCGCGCGTTCCTGTTCCTTGCTGTTTTCTTCCGTAAATTTACTTTTCATCTCAGCGCTGAGCAAATTGCTCACGACGCCGACGGCGCGCGATGCGTCTTGCACGTGGATGACCGGCTGTCGGTAGGAAGGCGCGATTTTCACCGCCGTGTGCGTCCGGCTCGTCGTAGCGCCGCCGATCAGCAGCGGAACGGTGAACCCTTCGCGCTCCATTTCCTTCGCGACGTGCGTCATTTCCTCGAGCGAAGGCGTGATGAGGCCGCTCAGCCCGATCAAATGCGCGCCTGTTTCGCGCGCGGTTTTCAGGATCTTTTCGGCCGGCACCATCACGCCGAGGTCAATCACTTCGTAGTTGTTGCAGCCCAGCACGACGCCCACGATATTTTTGCCGATGTCGTGGACGTCGCCCTTCACCGTGGCCATGACGATGCGGCCCTTCACGGAAACGCCGCCTGCCTGCTTTTCCGCTTCGAGATAGGGCTGTAGGTACGCGACCGCTTTTTTCATCACGCGCGCACTCTTGACGACTTGCGGCAGAAACATGCGCCCCGATCCAAAGAGGTCCCCGACCACGTTCATCGCATTCATGAGGGGGCCTTCGATTACCGCGAGCGGCTTGCCGAATTTTTGCCGCGCCTCTTCGGTATCTTCCTCAATGTAGTCCGTGACGCCTTTCACAAGCGCGTGCGTGAGACGCTCTTCGAGGGTGCCCTTCCGCCATGCGTCTTCTTCCACTTGCCCTTTTTCTTTTGCTTTTACGGTTTCCGTGAACGCCAGCATGCGTTCGGTCGCGTCAGGACGCCGGTTCAACAGTACGTCCTCAACGAGAGTCAGCAGGTCCTTCGGAATTTCTTCATACACCGCGAGCTGGCCCGCGTTCACGATGGCCATATCGAGGCCGGCCTGAATCGCGCGGTACAAGAAACGCGGAGTGCATCGCTTCGCGCACCACGTTCTGGCCGCGGAAGGAAAACGAAATGTTGCTGACGCCGCCGCTCACCTTCGCATAGGGGAGCTTGGCCTTGATCTGGCGCGTGGCTTCGATGAAATCGACGGCGTAATTGTTGTGCTCTTCGATGCCCGTCGCCACGGTCAGAATATTCGGATCGAAAATAATATCTTCCGGGAGCGACGCCGGCCTCTTCCGTGAGAATCCGGTAGGCCCTCGTGCACACTTCCATCTTGCGCGCGAGCGAATCCGCCTGGCCCTTTTCATCGAACGCCATCACCACCATGGCCGCGCCGTAGCGCCGGACGAGCCGCGCGCGCTGGCGGAAAGCTTCTTCGCCCTCCTTCAGGCTGATGGAATTCACGATGCCCCGGCCCTGAATGCATTTCAGGCCGGCCTCGATGATTTTCCAGTTCGAGCTGTCAATCATGATCGGCACGCGGGCGATGTCGGGCTCCGCGGCGATGTGATTCAGGAACGTGGTCATGGCCTGCTCGGAATCGAGCATGGCTTCGTCCATGTTGATGTCGATGATCTGCGCGCCGTTTTCGACTTGCTGCCGCGCCACCGAGAGCGCCGCTTCGAGTTCGCCGGAGAGGATCAGCTTGGAAAATTTGGGCGACCCGGTGACGTTGGTGCGCTCGCCGATGTTGACGAAGCGCGAATCCGGCCGCAGCACCAGCGGCTCGAGGCCGCTGAATCGCGTGTAGCGTTCCGGCTTCGAGAGAATGTGCGGCTCGATTCCGCGCACTGCCGCGGCGATCGCTTTGATGTGCGCGGGCGTCGATCCGCAGCAGCCGCCGGCGATGTTCAGCCAGCCGTTCGACGCAAATTCGCGCAGGTCGGCGGACATGGATTCCGGCGTTTCGTCGAATCCGCCGAACGCATTCGGGAGTCCCGCGTTCGGATGGCAACTGATCGGAACGGGTGCGAGGTGCGAAAGCTCCTCGATGTACGGGCGCATTTGCTTCGCGCCGAGGGCGCAGTTGATGCCCACGCTCAGCAGATCCATGTGCGAAACCGAAATCCAAAACGCTTCGACCGTCTGCCCGGAAAGAGTGCGTCCGCTCCGGTCGGTGATGGTGACGGAAACCATGATTGGGACGCGCTTTTTTGAGGCGTCGAAATATTCCTCGATGGCGAAGAGCGCGGCCTTGGCGTTCAGCGTGTCGAAGATCGTTTCGAGCAGCAGAATATCCGCGCCGCCTTCAACGAGGCCGCGCGCCTGCTCGTAATACACTTCGCGCAACTTGTCGAAGGTGACGCCGCGCGAGGCGGGGCTGTTCACATCCTGCGACATCGACGCGGTGCGATTGGTCGGCCCCATCGATCCCGCGACGAGCCGGTATTGGCCTGGATGCGCCGCTTCGTACTCGTCGGCCACCGCGCGCGCGATTTTCGCGCCCGCAACGTTGAGTTCCTGAATGTGATGTTCGAGTCCGTAATCGAGCGCGGAAATTCCGTTCGAGTTGAACGTGTTGGTCTTGATGATGTCGGCGCCCGCTTCAAGGTACTGTCGCTGGATCGCCTGCACGATGGCCGGCTGCGTGATATTCAGCACGTCGAAGTTCCCGCGCAGGTCGCGCGGGTGCTTCAGAAATTGCGAGCCGCGGAACGCCGCTTCCTCCAGCAGCTGCGCCTGGATCATCGTGCCCATGGCGCCGTCCAAAATGACGATCCTCTCCTTCAGGAGATTCTTCAGCGCGGCGATTCGTGTTTCTCTTCGATCCAACGAACGTCTCCCATGTGCAAGGTGGGCTTGGAATTAGGTTGGCCGCGCGAGTGCGGGCCACTCTCTTCAAAAGAGCCCTGTAAATGTCTCTCTTTTAGTTTACCGGAGAGAGCGATATGACCGTACAGCCATTCTCGCATTGCGAAGTTAACATGGCAAACCGCGCTCTTTTCATTTGATTGACCTTCACCGAGCATTGAGGGTAGACTTTTTAAGATGAGAACGAGGGCGTCACGGATTACTGGCGCAATTGCCTTGGCGATCTGTTTAGTGTGTCCTCTCGTCGAGATGTTCGATCAATGGGATCACACTCTCCAAACTGGAAATGACACGGAGTATTTGTTTGTCCTCCTGGCCTTATGCGTGGGAGCTGTATTTGTGTTGCGGCAATTTATCGTTGCGCTCGACTTCAGCTTGTCAAAATCAGGTGTCAGGTTCACTCTTCCATCCGCTTTGAATTCATTGTCTTTTTTGAATCGTCCCGCGGCATTGACTCTCGCTTCCGCAAGTCCCCCGCTTAGCCTCCGTATCTAGAACTGCGTCCAAAATCTCTCGCAACGTACCTTTTAGCGGTCTGGCCGCAGTCCATTCGGAGACGAATGACTAATTCCGCGGCAAGCTGTCTGTTTCAGAACCCATTTCTATTGAGGACGGAAGCGTGGAATCCGTAATCGATCCAACGGTACCGAACTACGATATTGCGGTTCGCTGCCGCGCTGTGACTAAGAAATACGGAGCAGGCGATGCAAGCGTGATGGCGCTCCGTGGCATTGACCTGGACGTGCGCCACGGTGAACTTCTCATGGTGGTAGGCCCCTCAGGATGCGGAAAGACCACCCTGATCTCCGTCATTGCGGGAATTCTGGATCAGGATTCCGGCCAATGCGAGGTGCTTGGCCGCGACTTGAAGCAGATGGATAAGAGTGAGCGCGCGCGCTTTCGTGGTCTGTCGATCGGTTTTATCTTTCAGCTCTTCAATTTACTACCTGCGCTGAGCGCGGTCGAGAACGTCTCAGTTCCGCTGCTCATCAACGGCATGGCCCGCAAGAACGCGGAAGCCCGTGCGCAAGAGGTACTCGAAGCGGTTAGTCTCGGCTCGCGCCTTGATGCGCTTCCGGGGAAGCTCAGCGGTGGCCAGCAACAGCGCGTGGCGATCGCGCGTGCGATGGTGCATGGACCGAAGCTGATTGTTTGCGATGAGCCGACAAGCAACCTCGATCACGAGACCGGCCACAGCATCATGAAGCTCCTGCGGGATGCCGCCAAAAGCCCCGAAAGGGCGCTCATCGTTGTTACTCACGATCCGCGCATCTTCGAATTTGCCGACCGCATCGCCCGCATGGACGACGGAAAGATCATCGAGATTCTCGATGGCAACAATAAGGAGCGACTAAAATGATTCGCAGATATCTACTCCCTCTGCTGGCGATCGTCGGCCTTGGCATCGCCATCGCGATGGTCGTTCTGGGCAACCGGACGGCGCCGGTTGCCCAGAATGGCGTCCCGCCGGCCAGCGCGCCATTCGCCTCCTACATCTACGGTTCAGGCATCGTCGAAGCCAGCACCGAAAACATTGCCATCGGCACGCCAGTCTCCGGAGTTGTAAGGGCCGTCTATGTGAAGTGGGGGGACCGAGTAAAGACCGGAAACCCCCTATTCAAGGTCGACGCCCGTGATCTGGAAGCGCAACTCCTTCCGGCGAACGCGAAAGTGAAGGAGGTGGAAGCCCAGCTATTGCCGGCGACAGCTAAAGTCGACGAGTCGAGGGCAACGCTGGCAAAGGTAGAGAATCGACTTAAGGTTGGAGAGGGACTGGAACGCGGAGTTTCCATTAGTGTCGAAGAAATGGCTAACAGGCAGCTTGATGTGGGGATAAATAAGGCGATTCTTGCCTCAGCCGAAGCGCAGGTCGAACAAATCAAGGCCCAGATTGAATCGGCCAAAGCCCAGGTCGAGCAGATTGAGCGTGAGATTGAACTTCGCACCATTCGTGCCCCCATTTCCGGCCGTATCCTCCAAATGAAAACGCGCCCGGGCGAATATGCCCAGAGTGGTGTCCTTAGCACACCTTTGATGTTGCTTGGGGATGACACGCGATTGCACGTGCGCGTGGACATTGATGAGAACGATGCCTGGAGACTCCAATCCTGTGCATCGGCAGTGGCTTCGGTGCGAGGCAATCCGGAGATAAAGACGCCACTACAGTACGTGCGCACCGATCCGGATGTAATCCCCAAAGTGACGCTTACTGGCGATACCACACAACGCACGGACACTCGGGTCCTACAGGTGGTCTACAGCTTCGACCCCGCCTCGCTGCCTCTCTATGTCGGGCAGCTGATGGACGTGTTCATCGAAGCGGCTCCGGTTGGCGGAACAACGTCTGGTGTACAACAACGGGCTGGCCCCTGCGGCGATCCTGCAAGCGGGAATCGCAAGGCCCAACCCGTCGACGGGAGGAAACCTTAAAATGCTGCGCGTAGCCATGAAAATGCTTCTGGGAGACCGCGCGAAGTACGTGGGATTGCTCTTCGGCATCACGTTCACTTCGTTTCTGGTCACGTTCGCCGGGTCATACTTCTGCGGTTTTATGACACGTGGATTTGCTCTGATTGCCGAGAACCCCGGCGCGGACGTGTGGGTCATGGACCCGGCAGTGGAGTCCACCGAGCAAACGACGAACATACCCGACTCGGCGCTTTCCCGCGTCCGCAGTGTTGACGGCGTCTCGTCTGCCGTGCCATTGGCCCTGGCTACCGCGGACGCCCGCTTTCCAAACGGGCGATTTCAATCGTTTCAAATTATCGGCGTGGACGACGCCACACTCTTCGGGCTTCCCCCGCTGCAAGATGGCATTTCACCTACGGTGCTGCGCACTCCAGATGCAGTGGTGGTCGATCCGGGTGGCACCGATGGCAAGCTCGAAACGCCTGTTTCGACGGCGGATCAATGGCCCAATGGTCAACCACACCTCGACGCGCCTACGCGCGAGCTGGCAGCGGGCGACCAGTTGCTGCTGAACGATCACCGCGTTGTGATTAGGGCCCGCTCGAACGCTCTGCCGCGGTACCCGCCTCGCCCGCTGATGTATATGACTCTCTCGAACGCATCGCGGACACTGCTGGCTGAGCGGCACTTGCTTACTTTTGTGCTGGCAAAGGCCGCTCCAGGTGTGTCGCCGCGCGAATTGGCCACACGCATCCAAGCGCAGACCGGCCTGAAAGCGCGCTCTTCGGATGACTTCAAGGCCGACACCGTCAATTGGTTCCTGATCAATTCAGAAGATGTTGGTGACATCGCTTCCATGCTTTCTATCGCCATGTTCGTGGGATTTGGTGTTACCGGAGTCATGCTCTACATGTTCACAAGCGAAGCCTTGAAGCAGTACGCCGTGCTCAAAGCCATGGGCGCGACCTCGAGACTCTTGCTCACCATGATCTTTATGCAGTCCGGTCTGTGCGCGCTTCTGGGCACGGGTCTTGGGCTCGGGTTGTGCGCCATCATCGGCCAGATCGCCATGGTGGAGTTCGACTATCCGTTCCGCATGATGTGGTTCACGCCGGTGGTCGGGGGCCTGATGGTCACGCTGGTTAGCATCGTGGCCGCCCTCATCAGCGCCCGCCCGGTGCTGAAGCTTGAGCCCGGAGTGGTATTCGCAGGACGTTAACGCAAGGAATAGAGGTTTCGTCGCGGCCTGTTTTGATGGCTTGCTTCCTGGAGAGATGCTCGATGTCAGGAATACGAAAGCAGATCGTCCCCCTATTCGGAGTTTTCCTGTTGGCAGGGTGTGCTGCGCAGCGATACCAGCCGGCTCCTATCGTTGCGAGCGCAACAGCTTCGCAGTTTGAATCGCGGAGTCTTGCCGATGGGGGGCTCCAATCCTTTGAGGAAAAGAGCCTGGGTCACCCAGTGTCCTCCTGGCCGCCCAAGACTTGGGATTTGCAAACACTGTCGCTCGCTGCTTTGTATTTCAATCCCTCACTCGACTTGGCTCGTGCTCGCCTTGCCCGGGCGGACGCCGCCATGGTGACGGCCGGCGCGCGGCCTAATCCCACTGTCGGCATCTCACCCGGCGTTCCGAGTCCCTACTTGTTCACATTGGATTTCGCCTTCCCGATCGAGACGGCGGGCAAGAGAGGATATCGCGTCCAAAGCGCTCGCAATCTCGATCAGGCTGCTCGATTTGATCTTGCCGATTCCGCGTGGACCATCCTGAGCGGGGTTCGCCTCGCGCTGTTGAACTATCTTCTCACGTCTCGAAGTTTGGAACTGTTTCGCCCTGAAGAACAGGTCCGCGCAGACCAAGTCCATATCTTGGAGCAAGTATTTGCCGCCGGGGAGATCCCAAGATTCGATGTAGGTGTGGCGCAGATCGAGCTTTCAAAAATAGAGGTGGCTATTCGTGCGGCTGAAGGCCAAGTCGCCGAAGCCAGGGCAGCATTGGCAGCCGCGCTTGGGATTCCAGTTGCCGGCCTTCAGGATGCTCAGTTCGTGTGGCCGGACCTGGACATGCCGCCAAGCCCGGAATCCCTTATTCCAGCGGAGATCCAACGCGACGCAGTCGTCAATCGCATGGATGTTCGACGCTCGCTCGCGCAATACGCGGCCGCTGAAGCAGACTTACAGTTAGAGATCGCAAAGCAATATCCCGACATCAACATCGGGCCGGGATACACGTATGAAGAAAAAAATAGTTTCTTTACTGTCGGCTTATCGTCCGCCATTCCTCTCTTCAATCGTAACCAGGGACCTATCGCTGAGGCTGAGGCTCGCCGCAAGGAAGCCGCCGCGGCGTTCTTGCAAATCCAGGCGCAAGTCGTCGCGAAAAGTGAGCGCGCGCTGGCCGTTTACACCGCGGCCCTGCGGGAACTGGCGGAAGCACAAACCTTGTATCAGCTCCAAGAGATTCAGCTTCAGACCGTTCAGCAGACGATCCGCGCCGGCGCCGACGATCGGCTGAGTCTCGACAGCGTGCAAATTCAGCTCTCCGTCTTAGCGCGAGCGAGGTTGGAAGCCCTGGGGCGCGCACAGCGAGCCCTTGGCGATCTCGAAGATGCAATCCAGCGGCCGCTGGATCACGGAGCAGTGTTTCAGATCCGGCCCGAATCTCCGGCTCTAAACGAACTGCCGGAGCGCCACTAGAACAGATCGAGGATTTCCTCATACCGCTTGAACGGAGGGATCAAGTAAGCGCCGGCGATTCCCAAAGAGCGGGCTCCTCTCGCCCAATCCAGCAATTTGCGCGCGAGGGCGAAACCATGTTCGCGCGCGGAGCCTCCCGCGGCTTCGAGCTGCTTCAAGAGCGGTTCCGGAATCACGATGCCGGGCACTTCGTTGTGCAGGCGCAGGGCCTGCTTGTAGCTGCTCAGCGGCCACAGGCCCACCAGGATGGGAATCGGCGATTTTCCGCCCATGCGTTTTAGAAATTGTTCCCAATGCTCGGGATCGAAAATCGGCTGCGTCATGGCGAAGTGCGCGCCGGCTTCAACCTTCAAGTCAAATCGGCGCAACTCCTCGTCCAGATCCTCGGCGAGAGGATTTACCGCGACCCCGATCGTGAAATTCGTTGCGCCGCCGAGATTTTTCCCGCCCCAATCCTGTCCCTGATTCAGCTTCGCCATGACTTTCACGAGGCCGATGGCATCGACTTCATAGACTCCCAGCGATTCCGGATAGCTGCCGAGCGAAGGCGGATCGCCCGTGATGGCGAGGACGTTGCGCACTCCTCCAATGGCCCACGCGCCGAGGAGCATGGCCTGCAAGCCGATCAGATTGGAGTCGCGCGTCGTGAGATGCGGAATCGTTTCGATGCCGCGCGCCTCGAGCGCGCCGGAAAGCGAAAGCGCGTCCATGCCCACGCGCGCGAGCGGCCCGCTATTGATGTCGATGGCGTCCACTTTTTTCGACGCCATCACGTTTTGCACCTGCTCGAGAACGCGATCGATCGACGTTCCCTTCGGCGGATCGATTTCCACCGAAACCACGAATTTCCGCGCCTGAATTTTTCGCCACAGCGTGCTTTCAGGTTCCCGCGCCGCCGCGGGCCGGACCTCCGGTGGCGCTTCCACCACGGTCACCGCGCGCGCGCCCGTTGCAGGACGCATTCCCTCTACGGCGTGGACCATCGCGCGAATATGTTCCGGCGCGGTGCCGCAGCACCCGCCTAGAATTCGCGCGCCCAGCTTGACGGCTTCGCGCGCGAACAGATCGAAATATTCCGGCGAGGATTTCGGATAGATGATGCGGTCGCCGGCGCGCTGCGGAAATCCCACGTTCGGCATCGCGCTCGTCGGAAATGAACCCGCCACCGCGGCGAGGTCCTGCAGAATGCGCAAATGGTCCTGCGGGCCGACGGAGCAGTTTGCGCCGATCACTTGCACTCCGCGCTCATGCAAGAGAGCCCACGCATCTTTCGGACGTGCGCCGCTGAAGGAGCTGCCCTCCTCGGAGTACGTCATCTCCGCAACGATGGGGAGCTGCGAGAACGAACGAATCGCTTCGACTCCCGCCAGAAGTTCGGCGGGATTTCCAAAAGTTTCCAGGACGAAAAAATCCACGCCGCGTTCTTCGAGCGCTTCGGCCTGCTCCCGGAAAATTTCCCGGAAATGCTCCGGCGTCGCCTCGCGTTCATCGCGGAAGACGCCGAGCGGCCCGATCGATCCGGCGATCAAGACTTCGTGCCGGGCGGCCTCTCGCGCCTCGCGTGCGATTTTGACGCCGCGGTGATTGAATTCCGTGACGCGCTCTTCCAGGCCAAACGCGCTCAACTTATTCCGGTTCGCTCCGAACGTATTCGTCTCGATGATGTGCGCGCCGGCTTCGAGATAGGCCATGTGAACGCGAAACACTTCTTCGGCGCGCGTGGCGTTCAGTTCATCCACGCAGCGCTGCGGCCCCAGGGTCTCATAGAGCAAGGAGCCCATGGCTCCGTCCGCGATCAGCACGGAGTCGCGGAGTCTCTGCTGGAATTCATCGATTCGCATGGTCGAGAACACTCTCCCGAATATTCCGCTAAAACGAATTCATCAGTATACAGGTTCGCCGTTCCAGTTGGCATTCGCCCCGTGGAATGTTTGTTGATCGTGGCATTGCGGCCTGCGCAATAATTTCAGAATCCTTGTTGGGCACGGCTTCAGCCGTGCCGTAATTCATGCGAAATCAATACGGCTTTACAGGCTGCGGAGAAAGTAGTTTCCTTTGTCATTCTGAGCGAAGCGAAGAATCTCACCGGGTTCTAAAGTCAACAGAAGGAGAGATTCTTCGCTTCGCTCAGAATGACGTAAGGATTAGAGTCCCTTTTCCACGACCTGTGAAGCCGTGCCCTACAAATCGTCGCGCGTTACCCCGCATGCATTGAAGGCCATACCTCCTAAATAAAGCCTCGGCTTACTATTCTTTCGGCAAATTGAGATGGAACATCAGAATCGAGCCAAGAGGAAAGAGATGCTATTTCAGGCGCGATATAAACAACATCAGACCGAAGACGACCACGGGAATTAAAGCGAGCATGATGTAAAACAGAATTTGCCGCATTACAGGCGAGCGCCTCTGCTTCCAATTTTTCATTTCGGTTCGTTCGGCCACGCCTACTTTTTCGGGGTGCTCCAAATCGAGGGCAAATTCATGGGTGTTGGGATACCGCTTGTTGGGATCGCGCTCCAGGGCCCGGTAAATGATTTCCTGCAGCTGGGGTGAAATTTCGGGATTGACCTCGCGCGGCGGGATCGGATTGTTCAACAAGCGTTCGTTCATGATGACGAATGGATTGGGCCCGGTGAAGGGCACCGTACCAGTCAGCATTTCGTAAAACATGATCCCCAGGGAATAGATGTCGCTCCTGGCGTCGCCCCGTTTTCCCTTCACCTGCTCGGGAGAAATATAATCCGGCGTTCCCATGGCCTCGGTCAGCTTGGCAAAGGTCAGGCGGCGCGATCCGGCGTTCGCGGCGATGCCGAAATCGATGAGCTTCACTTGATCGTTCGGGCCGACCATGATGTTTTCGGGTTTCAGGTCGCGGTGGACGACCCCCTGGCTGTGAATGTAGCCAAGGGCATCGCACAAAGCGAGAGTGATCCGGATGGCGCGCTCGGGAGGTAATTTCTTCTGTTCGTTCAGGACTTGGCGCAACAGGCGGCCGTCCACCCATTCCAGAACCATGTAACGCCGGCTGCGGTCCTCGTCGTTTAATACGCGAACGACGCCGGGATGATCGAGTTTTTTGCCGATTTCTTCTTCGCGCTTGAACCGGTCGAATAAGACCGGGTCGGCTTCCATTTCCGGATGAGGAACCTTGATTGCGACCGCCCGGCCGTCGCGCACATCCGTGCCGCGGAAAATGGATGCCATGCCGCTTCGGGCGACCAGGCCATCGATGCGGTAATGATCGAGCTGATCGCCGGGATGGAATTCGCTCATTGAGAAGGCAGGTCAGCGGCAAACGCAGAGAAAGCTGCGAACCTGTATCAGTACAGTTTGTAGGGCCGTCCGCGATACATTCCCATTCGCTCGACGCCCCGGATTCGGATCAACTGAACGCTGATATTATCGCTGCCGCCCCGATCATTGGCAAGAGCAACCAATTTCTCCGCTGCGAGATGAAGATCCTGGCCCTGGCCGCAAATCGCAGCCATTTCCGAGGCATCCACCATCCCATGCAGACCGTCCGAGCATAACAGGAGAACATCCCCGGCAAAGATCTGATGGTCGTTGGTATCGATATTCGCAATTAGTTCGGTTCCGAGCGAGCGGCTGAGGATATGGCTTGTCTCTCCCTCGGCAGCTTCTTGAGCTGTGACGATGCCGAGGCGGACTTGCTCGCTGGCAATGGTGTGGTCGCGCGTGATCTGAGCGGCCTTGCCATTGCGAATCAGATAGCAACGCGAATCGCCAACGTGCGCTACAGACACCCGGTCGTATCGCAAGGCGCAAGCAACGATGGTGGTAGCCATTCCGGCTGAAGTCCGCCCGCCGGTCACGGCGGCCTCAAACACGCGAGTGTTCGCCTGCTGAACGAGCCGTTGCAGCACGGCGGAATGCGATTCTCCATCCTTGGCGTCGGGGAATCCGGCGACCATGCTTTCGACAGCGGTTTTCGATGCCACTTCCCCTTTTTCCTGGCCACCCACTCCGTCCGCCAGGACAAACATCCACCCATGCGTGCGCACCTGCGCGGGAGTCGCCGGCGACGCGTAACCTAAATAGTCTTCGTTGTGGTCGCGGACCCGCCCGACGTCGGTGCGTTCCACGAATTCGAGGTCAAGCATATGGCCGGAGGCGGAACTTCTCGCGGAGGCAACCCAGGCGGAAATGTTCTGGAGAGCGTTTCCCCGGGGTTCCCCAAGAATTTCACTCACATCTGAAACGGAAATTCGGACAGGCGCAATCGCCTGTCCGAATTTCCTCGCTAACTGAGCTATGTTCATACTACACCATTACGTGCGACTGGTGACTAGCGTAGTGCGTCCCGAGGCTTTGCTGGACCGCAGGAAGTAAATCCCTCCATAAATGGCCCAGACGGCTGCGATCCCCAATGCCAGGAACGGTTCCATCTTGGTGCCATACCCCATGAACGGCAGCACGATGTAGGCCCCCATGCAAATCAGGTTCGCGGCGATACCGAAATATGGGATGAGCGTGTGTCTTACGAAGCTGTAGTTCGGGTGTCCTTTGTAGCAAAAGATGCAGGTTACGCAGCTTAGCATGTAGAGCAGGAACGTCCCGAAGTTGGAAGCCAGCGTAATCGTGAGCAGGCTGTTGGGAAACTTCGCCATGGTGTCATGAGAGACGTAGCCGAAGCTCGACCAGAACCCATGAGGCAGGGCCTGGATCGTGGCGTCCGGAATGGCGCCGGCATCGCCGAAGAGCATCGTCAGTGCGAGGATGCCGAAGATCACTGAAATCACTGCCAAGGCCCAGATCGCCCGGTGAGGGCTCAGGTTCTTCTCGTGCAGCATGCCGAAGTGTTCCGGCACCTCTGCGTCTTTGCCCATGGCATAGGTGACCCGCGCCCCGGTGTTGATGCAGGAGAGCGTGGTGCCGATCAGGGCGAGGAACACCGTGACGGCTTCGATCAGCATGAAGGCTCGCCCATGGCCGTGGAACAGGGCATCGCCGACCATGATCATCATGTCGCCGATGGGCGCCGCCGAGCCGGTCGCCGTCGACATCGGGTAGCCGCTACTTAAGAAGTAGTTTGCGGCGAAATACTCGAACAGATAACAGAACGCCCCCTGAACCAGCAGTGAGGTGATGACCGCGATCGGGACGTCGCGCTTGGCGTTTTTCGCCTCGCCGCCCAGCGCAGTGACCGATTCAAATCCGACCAGGATCAGGATGGCGACCGTGGCCTGCACGAACATCCAGTTGAAATTGTGAATCGCGACTACGGATTTGGCATTCGGATGGGCCTGAAACACCGGCGGATTGCTGGTGTCATACATATCGTAACTAACGAGAAAAGGAACAGGCTTTCCGCTCGCGTCGAGCTTGGGCTGCGGCACCATGTTGGCATCGCGAGTGATGACATCGGTTGCCGTTCCATTGACTGTTTGGCTGGTCGTCGCGAATTGGTAGGTATAGCCCTCGCCGGAAACCGAATCAAACTGCCACGCTTCGCTTCCCGGGGGATGGCTCATCCGGTAGCTGATGGCCATGACGGCGAAAACGATCAGCGCGGAGATTTGAATGACGTTGATGGCCACGCTGACCGCCGTGGACCCATTCACGCCTCGGTGCGCGATGTAAGCAACAGCGAAGGAGAACACGGTCGCGACCGCCATCATGAACATCGGACCGGGGTTCGATGCGCTCATGAAGTTCGGCCACAAGGTACCCGTGATGTAACCGCAGAAAACTCCAGTGACCGCGACCATCACGCCGGGGTATATCCAGTAGTAAAGATGCGAGCCCCAGCCGACGATGAACTTCATCAAGCGGGCGTATTTCCAGGCCTTGTCGTGATTCAGGAAGGACTGCTCCGCGAAATAATACGAACTGCCTGTGCCTGGATATATCTTTGCCATTTCCGCGTAACACACCGCAGTCGCTAGACACAACAATAGCGCAAACAGGATGCCGATCCACATCGAGGGCGCCGTGGAACCCTCAGTCGCTTGGGGTGCAAACGTGAGCCAAAGGAATGCACCGGGAGCGATGAGCGCCATGGCGTTCATCGTCAACCCGGTTAATCCTAAGGTTGGTGTCATTTTGACTTCGCCGGTATTCTCCGCCATGTATTCTCCTTATATATTCTTTATCTCGCCGTTGGATCTTTAAGCCGCACATCAACTGCACGGACTAAGTTGTGCCGAGGAACGAGATACTAGTTGGGTGCTCAGGAGTAGTAAAATGCAACGTTTCGATGTCCCAAATTACGGATTCATATGGCTGTAATCTGTGCCTGCAAGGGGCAGCTAGAAGACGATTCGGAGAGAACAAGGCTAACTGATAGATTCCCGAGGTGTTGAGTCAGTCTTTATAATTTATTGATTTCAATGGGGTTGCGGAAATTCTGCCGCTAACCGTTCAATTCCGGCGCCCGTTTCTTCGAACTGCATGCGGGGCAACAAGCATGTTTACCTATTCACTTCTTTGATTGCTTGCATAAGGATATACGAGGGCGACCGAATGGATTCCGTCCGATCTTCGGTCTGGCGGACCATCCTGCATCGCGCAAGGCGCGGCGCAGTCCAGATTCATTTTTGTTGGAGCGGCGCGTTGCTTCCGGTGCGAGTGTGATATTTTAACCTGCGTCGCTAATGCCTGTGCAAGTCTCGTTGCTTTGAAACGGGGGATTTTGGAATGAAAGTCTTGGGTTTCGTGTTGCTGCTGGCGGGATGGTTCCTCGTGCTGGCCGCGATTGTGCTTTTCGCGATCGCCGCCTTTGCGGGCCGCGTTTGTCCTGGCCGGCATTGCGGTGGAGGTGCTGGGATTGATCCTCGCTTTCCGATCGCATCTGAATCCGCGGGAGGAAAAAGCATAATCCTCATGCCCTCTCCGAGACTCACCGAAGTCACGACGGTCGCTTGCCTCTTCTTTATCTTTCTTGTTCCCTTGGCGGCGGCCGGGCTGGCACTCATGAACGTCGGCCTGGGACGGTCGCGCAGCGCCGGTCACATGATGATGGCCTCGCTTTGCGCTCTCGCGGTCGCCGGCCTGGCCTATTTCGTTTGCGGATTTTCGTGGCAGGGATTCATCGGCAGTCCTGGGCATGTCCTCACTCTGTCGGGAAAAAGTTGGAATTGGATTGCCGAGGAGCCTTTCTTTTTTCGCAAACTTTCCTTCGATGGCTCCGCTACTTCTCTCACCGCGTTGTTTCAGATTTTTTGCGTTGGCCTCGCCGCCTTGATCCCGCTGGGGAGCGGCGCGGACCGCTGGCGTCTTCGGGCCAGTTGCCTTTCGACAGGATTGCTTGCCGCTTGGACCTATCCGCTCTTCGCGCATTGGGTGTGGGGAGGCGGATGGCTTGCGCAACTCGGCGTAAATTACGGAATCGGCCGCGGATTCCTTGATGCTGGCGGAGCCGGCTCGATTCAGGTCCTAGGCGGCCTCACGGCCCTGGCGGTCACGTGGATCCTGGGCCCGCGGCGCGGGAAATATTCCGCGGACGGCATGGCGCCCGCAATCCCCGGCCACAATTCGGTTCTCGTACTGTTTGGCTGCGTGCTGGCCCTCGTCGGTTGGATCGGACTCAATTCCGCCGGCGCGATCCTCTTCACGGGAGGCCAGGCTTCCGGAGCAGCGCTGATTGCCATCAATACCATGCTCGCCGCATCGGCCTCGGCGCTCACCGCGGCCTTCATCACCAAAGTTCGCTTCGGCAAGCCCGATGCTTCGCTCACTGCCAACGGCTGGGTCGGCGGACTCGTCGCCAGCAGCGCATCGTGCGCCTTTGTGAGCCCCGCCGAAGCCGTCGTGATCGGCTCGATCGCAGGCGCGGTGATTACGGTTTCGATCGAATGGCTTGAACTGCGCATGGAAGTCGACGATCCGGGAGGCTCTGTTTCGGTGCATGCCGTGGGAGGCATTTGGGGCCTCCTCGCGCTGGGCGTGTTCGGCCAATTCCAGCGGCCCGTGTTGAACGTTGCGGGAGATTCTCTGCCCGGAGCGATGAATGGAATCGTTTCCGGCCAGTGGCTGGCTCAATTGATAGGCGTGGCCACGCTGCTCGGCTTCGTATTGCCCCTGACCTACGGCGTGAATCGGCTCCTCAACCGCTTCTATCCTTTCCGCGTGTCGGTCGAGGGAGAGCGCCAGGGCATGGACCTTCATGAGTTGGGCGCCGGCGCGTATCCTGAGTTTGTGACGCACACGGACGAATTCCTCCCTCGCTAAAAGGATTCGTCGAAATTCGATTCCAGTCCCGCCTTTCACCTCCTAAGGAAGAAAATAGACTTCTTCAATCCGGGCAATTCGCTTTTTGAGTTTGCGCTTTCAAGCCGCAACATGCATAAGGAATGCTTGAAGACAATGCAGGCGTGAAAAGCTCGCCGGCATTTTGAGAACGCCTTGGCATTCTGACCGCTTGTTTTCTTTTTCCAATGCTCGCGGCGACTGAAGGCGCGATTCCGAAGTTGCAGTCTTGGCGTTCCAGTGAAAAAGAAGAATCACAAACAGCGCAAGCGCAAGAAGTTCGCGCGCCACGAATTGCGGGCCGTTCACGCGAAGCGTCGCGGGAGTGTGCCAAAAAAGAAAGTCGAACGCGCGTCAACGCCGTGGCTTCGGATTCTCTCCGCAGGCATCGAGGATGATCCAACCGCAACAGTTTCCCGAGGTCCGGTCTCGCATCGAAATGGCAGGCGTCGACCGCGAGATCTGGATCTGTACATTTCAGAAGACAATTCACAAAGCCGCTAGAATTTTCTTCTCTTTGGCGATTCTAGTGCGCCCCTCTTTGCGAACGGTTTCTTGCTATAGTTACCCCCATGTCTTCGCGTGATACAAAGACAGGAAAATTGGCCCCGATTTGGAGAGCAATGGTCGAGGTCGGTTTTATAGTATTTCTGTTCTATTCGAATCTTTTGATGGGGGAATTTACTCGGACCAATGGCCAGGGAAAGAGCCTGGTTTTCGCGATTAAAGATATCTTCACGGTCACCAACTTTGGCATCGCCATCTTTTCCGGATTGATTGGATACGTGGTTTTTGAATTCCTTCGGAAACAGCTTTAGTGGCACAGTCTGTGTGGGTTCGTCCATGCAGGGCCCAAAACCCACAGACTGAAGTCTGTGCTACCACAGCAAATCCGTTTCGGTGGGCTGGTCGTAGTCCACGCCTTCCACTTCAAAGCCGAACAGGCCGCGAAACTCGCGCTGAAATCCGGCGAAGGCGCTCACTTCGCGAAGATTTTCCGTGGTGACCTGCGGCCACAGCGCCGCAACTTCCGCCTGCACGTCGCCGCGCATTTCGCGATCGTCCAGGCGCAAGCGCCGCGCTTCGTCAAGCTTTGGCGCTTGTCCCGCGCAAAGAAAATCCGTGAACAGGCGCCGCATCTGTTCGAGCGGCCCTTCGTCCAGATTTTTCTTTTTCATCACCAGGGGAAGCAAACTCAAGTAGAGCGGCACAACGGGAATCGCCGCCGACGCCTGCGTCACCACTGCTTTGTTGACGGAAACCCAGGCGTTGCCGCCCAATTTATTTGCCAACGCGGCATCCAGATCTTTTGCGGCGCGCTCGAGATCTTTCTTCGCTTGTCCAATGGTGCCGTCGCGATAAATCGGCCACGTAATTTCCGGGCCGATGTAGGAGTACGCCAGCGTGCGCGCGCCCGGCGCCAGCAATTTTTCCTCGAGCAGCATGTCCATCCAGCGCCGCCAGTCATCGCCGCCCATCACCGCGACGGTATCCGCAATTTCGTCCTCGTTCGCCGGCTGCAGCGTCACGCTCACCACTTTTTCCGAATCGAGTTCGATCGTGCGATTGGTATAAGCCTGCCCGACCGGTTTCAGAACGGAACTGTGCACTTTGCCCGTGCGCGGATCGGTGCGCTTCGGCGACGCGAGCGAGTAAATCACCAGGTCGACGGGAGCCATTTCCTTACGGAGGGTTTCCGCGGTGGCGCGTTTGATTTCATCGGAAAATGCGTCGCCGTTGATGCTTGCGGCATACAGTCCATCGCGCTTGGCGATCGAATGAAGAGCGACGGTGTTGTAATGGCCCGCCGTCGCGGTCTTGTCGCCTTCGGGCGGGCGCTCGAAAAATACGCCCAGCGTTTTCGCTCCATAACCCCATGCCGCCGCGATGCGCGACGCGAGCCCGTAGCCGGTGGACGCGCCGATGACGAGCACGTTTTTCGGCGCGTTTTGCCCGGCGGAAATTTTCCCCTTTACTCCGGCAATCCACCGTTCGACGTTGCGCCGGCATCCCTCGGGATGGGCATTCACACAGATGAAGCCGCGCGAGCGGCGCTTGATGATTTGCAGTGGCATATCGGAAAGATAATACCGTAGCGCGGGCGGCTGTGCTTGTGCAACCGTTCAGGAACGGCGAAGAATCATTTGAGGATGTGGACCGGGAATGCCAATCCGGTGGCACAGGCTTCAGCCTGTGAGGTTTGGTCCTTGCAACCACTAACCCCCACAGGCTGAAGCCTGTGCCACCGGATTTGCGTTCCCGGATTTTAACCGATGCGGTTACTTGTCGTGCCCGGCGTTAGCCTCATTGATGAGGGCGTCTGCCTGGTGAATACTGCCTTTTGTAAGATTCGTCTTGACCACCGATTTCTGACCGGCAACCATGGTCACGTCCGTTTCGAAACTCTGGTATCCGGGCAATTCGATCTTGATTCGGTGCGTTCCGGGACTGAGCAGCATGGAATGAAAAGCTCCGCCCAATTCCCCTGCATGGCCCAAGAATCTGTCGTCCACGAAAACGGCAGCGCGGTCCGGCTGAACGTCAACTTTCAACTGCGCGGTCACGCTCGGCCATGAGTCGCTGGTTTCCTTCTCCATTTTGACGGGAACGAGCAGCAATTCCTTGGGTTCCACGGTAAGCGTCTCGGTGAAGTCCTTATAACCCGCCTGCCGTATGGCGAGTTCGTGGTCACCCGGAATCAACAAGATCCGCTTTGGGCCCCACAGTTCGCCCAAATAGCCCACGTATTTGCCGTCAATCCACACACCCGAAGTTTTTTCCACCTTCGACGCGCCTTTGAATGTCAATTCTCCAAGAACTGTGGTCTGCGCCTGTATCGGCGCGACCATCGGTAGGATAGTGAAATACGAAGCAAGGATGGCCACAACCCCCATCCATCGGTGTCTATATTTTACGAGTAAAGTTCGCATTGGCGACTCCTTTGGCAGGCTTAGCAAAAGTCTTCCCCCGGCCTGATAGTACTTCCTCAAGCAAGCTCGTTACCAAAGTCTTATCATCATTGTGTCTTGTAATTAACTGGCCCTAAAAGAAATAACCCGCCGTGCGACTTTCGGCCCTGGCCGGAAACTGGACCTGACATGAATTTTTTACGCATTCGCGGACGGTTACGCCGGGGCTAGGAATTTTGGGGAACTGGCCGACGTTACGATATGATTTCGTCCAATGGACATTCTTCTAACTGAGGTGGAAACCAGGGTACTTGGCTCGCTCGTCGAAAAAGAGCTCACCACGCCGGAATATTACCCGCTTTCGCTGAACGCGCTAGTCAACGCGTGCAACCAGAAATCCAATCGCGATCCCGTCATGAATCTGGACGAAGGAGCCGTGCGCGAGGCTTTGCGCACACTGGATAAAAAGGGCCTCGCGGGAGCTGCCGACAACATGGTCAGCCGTGTGAGCAAATACGAGCATCGCTTGCAGGAAGCCTACAATTTCACGCGGCACGAAATCGCCATCCTGTCCGAGCTTCTACTTCGCGGCCCGCAAACGCCCGGCGAATTGCGCAGCCGCGCCGACCGCATGCACAAGTTCGACGACCTGGGCATCGTGCAATCGACGCTGCAGCGCCTGATGAAGCGCGAGCCCCCGCTCGTCAAGGTGCTGCCCCGGCAGCCGGGCACGAAGGAAGCACGCTACGCGCACCTGCTCAGTGGCGACGTCGAAGTGCCGCCGCCGGATTCTGCGGTAGGAGTTGTTGCGATAACCGGCGCGAGCGGCGGCGATCGGATCGCGCGCCTCGAGGATCAAGTGGAAAACCTTCAGTCGGAAATTGCGGATTTGAAACAGCAATTCGCGGCGTTTCGCAAACAATTCGAGTAGTCGCTTTTAGTAGCACAGACTTCAGTCTGTGGGGTTCCGTAAATTCATCTCGGCTGCGCACGCTAGTCAAGATCAAATGGAACCCCACAGGCTGAAGCCTGTGCTACTCCACGCCCCGCAAAAATTCAGCGAAGTATTTCTGCCAGGCCGCCGCCTGGAAGAACGTATAGTGCCCGTACGATTCCGGAAACGACAACAATACAAATTTCCCGTTCTTCACTTTCTTGATTTCCTCTTCCGCGATGCCGAGCTCCGCGGGATTCCAGAAATCCTCCTGCGGATTGAGGAGCAACACTTTGGCGCGGATTTTATCGAGGTCCTTGGAAGCATCGAAATTGCGCGAGGCGTCATACTGATACATGAAATCGTTCGCGTCCGTCGTCTTCATGTTTTGTTCGATGTACTCATTCACGTACTTGTCGGCCGCCGCGGCAGTCGGATATTGCTTCTGCCACCGCGTCGGGACGCTTCCCACGACGAGCAGATGCCCGAGCGCGGCGCGCAACCCGTAAGGCTGCTCGGTGTAATTCCCGTTATTCCATCCGGGATCGAGGCGAATGTCGTCCACCATGATTTTTCGGACCATGCGATTGCGGCTGGCGACTTCTACTGGCAAGCACGACAGCAAGAGCATGGCGTCCATGTCGTCGGGATTCGATTCGCCCCACATGAATCCCTCCATGCAACCCATCGACGCGCCGACGAGCAAATGCAGATGGTTTACCTGTAATCCCTGCTTGAGAAGAATCTGTGACGCGCGGACCATGTCCGAATAATCGTAGTGTGGAAATTTCGCCCGCAAGCCGTCGCTCGGCTTCGTGGATTTTCCGAGGCCGGCGCCGAGTTGGTCAGGGAGAATCAGATAATACTTCGATGCATCGAGCAGTTGGCCGGGGCCGAAGAGCACACCTGCGAATGAAGGAACAAGCCACACGCGGCCGGCGCGGTTGGTGCCGTGGAGAATCAGCACGGCGTTGGTGACGCGGCCGCTGGCGTCGCGATGCGGCGTGCCGATCGTCGTGTAATGCAGCCGCACTTCCGGAAGCGTCTGCCCGTCGGAAAATTTGAAATCGTGCGCGACGAAATCGCCTTCCGTGGGCGGCACAACCGTCAGCGGCGCATTCTGCTGCGCCGAAACGCAAGCCGCCGCGGAGCAAAGCACAGCCGACCAAATGAACTCCTTCAAAATGAACTTTCGCATTTGGACTTCCTCCCGGAAATTCAATCCGCGTAGCGCCCGCCTTCAGGCGGGCATCCGACCCGCGCCTGAGTGGCTTCTCCGTGACAACCGTACTCCCAATCGCCAGCGGCTAAAGCCGATTTTTTCTAAGCCCCTTACGTCACGGCTGAAGCCGTGACCCACAAACATTCTTGCGCTGCGCGCCCAATAGGAACCGCGTCGTCAACAAGCTTTGTGGGTCGCGGCTTCAGCCGCGACATCAAAATCGAAGCGAGACTGGGCTTTAGCCCCTGGCGCAACAAGCCATCCGCGCAAGAGGGATTTGTGAGACAAGCTCCAGTCAACTCGGCCCCGTGGTGAACGCGAGCGTCAGCAACGTTTTCTGTTCCAGTTCGTGCGCCTTGGCCGAACCCGTTGCGGGACTCGCGCTGGCCGAGCGCTTCACCGAGCGCGCCTGAATGTCCGGAAAATAGTGGCGAATGCGCGGCAAAACGTAAGAAAGCGCGCCCATGTTCGCCGGCTCTTCCTGCACCCAGACGATTTCACGCGCGTTCGGATGGCGGGCCATTTCCGCGCGCAGCTCGTTTTTCGGAAAGGGATAGAGCTGGTCGAGAAACAGGATGGCGGTATTGGTATCGCCGCGGAGTTTACGTTCCCCGCGCAATTCGTGGCCGATTTTTCCGCTGCAAACCAGGACGCGCTCGGCGGACGTGACTTCGCGGTCCGGCACCACCCACTCAAATCGCGGCCGCTGAAAATCCTCGATCGGCGAGGACGCGTCGGGATGCCGCAGCATGCTTTTCGGCGTGAACACGATCATCGGCTTGCGCCAGCGCCGCAGCGCCTGCCGTCGGAGCAACTGAAAATATTGCGCGGCGTTCGACGGCTGGCAGACCTGGATGTTGTCCTCGGCCGCGAGCTGAAGGTAACGCTCGATCCTCGCGCTGGAATGTTCGGGCCCCTGCCCTTCATACCCGTGCGGCAGAAGCAGCCCCACTCCGGAAGGCAAGTCCCACTTGTCTTCGGCGGCGCTGATGAACTGGTCGATGATAATTTGCGCGCTGTTGGCGAAATCGCCGAATTGCGCTTCCCATAGCACCAGCGCTTCCGGATAGTCGCGGCTGTAGCCGTATTCAAAGCCCAGCACCGCGGCTTCGGAAAGAGTCGAATTATAAATTTCGCATCGCGCTTGTCCGGCCGCCAGATGTTCGAGCGGCACGTATTGCGCCTCGTTCCGGGTATCGACAAGGGCCGCGTGCCTCTGGTTGAACGTGCCGCGCAGCGTGTCCTGTCCTGTGAACCGCACGGGCGTGCCCGCCAAGAGTAGCGTTCCGAAGGCGAGCGCTTCCGCCATCCCGTAGTCCACGGGGCGCTTGCCATGCCCCATTTCGGCGCGCTGCTCGAGCAGCTTTTTCACTTTCGGATGGATCGCAAAATCCGGTGGATAACTGGTCAGTAAATCCGTAATCTTTCCGAGCTCCTCGGGCGCGACTCCCGTGTCCACTTCATAAGCGCTGTCGTATCGCCCTCGCTTGTAGGGTGTCCAGTAGGCGGGCAGCTTGCGCAGGCGCGGTTTTTTCTGCATTTCACTCGCGGCCTGGTGCGCGCTCTCGAGCTCGTTGCGCACGGCAGTGACCGTCGCCGACGGATCCGCTCCAATCTGCTTCGCGTAAATCTGCCAGAGCTGCGGGTGATCCTTGATTTCCGCGTACAGGAGCGGCTGCGTGATGGTGGGGTCATCCACTTCGCTGTGGCCGTGGCGCCGGTATCCGATCAGGTCGATCACCACGTCGCTGCCAAACGCGGAACGGTATTCGAGCGCGATTTGTCCCACGCGCACCACCGCGTCCGGATCCTCTCCGTTCACGTGAAAAATGGGCACGGCCTGCCGCTTGGCCAGGGAAGAGGCGAAGCGCGTGGATTGCATATTCCGCCGGCTCGGTGGTGAACCCCAGCAAATTATTCACGATCACGTGGATCGTGCCGCCCACCGAATACGCCCCGATGTCGGCAAAGTTCAGCGTCTCCGCCCAGACGCCCTGCCCGGCGAAGGCCGCGTCCCCATGGAGAACGATCGGAAGAATTTTCTTCACTCCGCCGGGAATTCCCTCGCGCGTTTGCTTGGCGCGCGCGCGGCCCACGACCACGGGATCGACCGCTTCGAGATGGCTTGGATTGGAAGCCAGATGAACGCTGAGCTTGCGCCCCTCGCGAGTGCGGTATTCCCCCGTCGCGCCGACGTGATACTTGACGTCGCCGCTGCCCAGCACGCTGCGCGGGTCCACATCCTCGAAGCCCGCGAAAATATCCGCCGCGCGCTGCCCCGCGATGTGCGCCATCACGTTCAGCCGCCCGCGATGGCTCATGCCGAGCACCACTTGCTCCGCGCCCGCCGCCGCAGCCGCCGAGAGCACTTGGTCGAGCAGCGGAATAACGGCGGTCACGCCTTCGAGCGAAAATCTTTTGCTCCCCAGATAACGCGCCTGAAGCACCTGCTCGAAAAGCTCCGCGCGGATCAGCCGTTCGAGGATGAAGCCGCGATCGGGCTGCGGCACATCGCACTCCAGCCGTTCGGCAATCCAGTGGCGGCGTTCGGTATCGTCAATGTGCACGAATTCGGCGCCAATCGTCCCGCAGTAGAACTTTCGAGCCGCGGTGGCGGCTTCCCCGTTGACGATCAGCTCAGGATGAACGATTGGCGTGAGGAAGCCGAGCGGATCCAGATTCGCCGCAAGATATCCCCAGCGCCGGTAGCCCTCAAATACGCGCTCGTCCTCGGCATTTTTCTGCATGATCGCTTCCGGCATCTCTGTGGTTTCCCCTGTGAGCCGCTGGGTCAAGGGAATCATTCTATCAAACGTGCCGCGGATGTGGCCTTCCTGAGACAGCCCGTCGAGGAAACAACATTTACGAGGGTACGTAACAACTTTGTAGCTCGCCTCTTCAGAGGCGAGGGTTTACTTGCCAGTTGATAGGAACACCCCCGCGTCTGAAGACGCGGGCTACAGCAACCAACAGGATTGAGTAGGATGTCTAACGAAGCCCTGCAATTCTCAACCGAAAACATTCTATTCAGATTCTCAGCCGCCTTGGATCTGCTGCATCTTCCCGGCAAGCTCGAAATCATTTTTCGTCAGGCCGCCGGCGCTGTGCGTGCACAAATCCACCGTGACTTTGTTCCAGGCGTTGGACCAGTCCGGATGATGATCCATTTTTTCAGCGGCGATGGCGACCCGCGTCATGAATCCAAAGGCCGCCGAGAAATCCTTGAACTCAAACACGCGGTGCAGGTTTCCGTTTACGACCCTCCAACCGCTAAGTTTGCGCAATTCCAATGCAACTTCCTTCTCTGAAAGTTTTGCCGCTGCCATGGAAGCCTCCCCCAGTCGCTGGACGCGTTTTCCCGTTCCGCTCCATTCCCACAAGCATTATCCGCCGCCGGCAAAGACTGAGCAAGCGAGCCCAAGTAGCACAGGCACTCTTGCCTGTGCGGTTTTGTCCGACGCACGCGCAGAACAGCCGACCCGATGACGATGGCGAAACCCACACAGGCAGGAGTGCCTGTGCTACTAAGACATTCTCCGAATCGACTTTCCTGCAGGATGAAGTCGAATCTCCTGGTCCGGCCGGGACACGAGGTACAAATCACGCCCGCCGCCGCGTCAGCATTGTCGGCCAAGAATTTGCAGATAGGTAACCGCCGGTCGAGGGTATACTCTGCCAATTCATAATTTGGTTGGAGGACCATGGCGATCCTTCCGGGCACACGTCTAGGACCTTACGAAATTCTCTCCGCTATCGGTGCGGGCGGAATGGGTGAGGTATATCGCGCGCACGACACGAAGCTTGCGCGCGACGTGGCCATCAAAGTCCTTCCTGCTAATTTCGTGAATGATCCGGAACGCCTCTCCCGCTTTCAGCGCGAAGCGCGCATGCTGGCGGCGCTCAATCATCCAAACATTGCGACGATTTACGGGCTGGAGCAATCCGGCGGCGTGACGTGTCTCGTGATGGAACTCGTTCCCGGCGAAACACTGTCCGACCGATTGAAGCGTGGCCCGCTGGGCATAGAGGAAGCGCTAAAGATCGCAGTACAAATTGCCGAGGCGCTTGAAGCCGCGCACGAAAAACAAATCATTCATCGCGACCTGAAACCAGCCAACGTGAAAGTGACGCCGGAAGGCAAAGTGAAGGTGCTGGATTTTGGACTGGCGAAGGCCTACGCAGGCGACGCAACGACCGAAGACATTGGCAACTCGCCGACCATGAGCGCAGCAGCCACCATGCAAGGGGTGATTCTGGGCACCGCTGCGTACATGAGTCCCGAGCAGGCGCGCGGCAAGGTGTGCGACAAACGCACCGACATTTGGGCATTTGGGTGTGTACTGTACGAACTGCTCACAGCCAAGCAAGCCTTCCATGGCGAAAGCACGCCGGAAATTCTCGCTGCCGTGTTGAAGGAAGATCCGGACTGGCAGGCGCTCCCAGAACCAACGCCGCCTGCTGTTCTAGCACTACTGCGGCGCTGTTTGCAGAAGGATGTGAACAGACGCGTCCGGGATGCTGGGGATATCCGGATCGAAATAGAGGAATCACTGGCGGTTCCTGCTACCAGAGAAACGGGCAGGCCAGTAAAGGGCATCCGCGCGCTCGGGCGTCGGCCACTAATTTTGGGACTGGGCTCCGTGCTTTTCGGCGCGGCGATCAGCGGCATCGCAATCTGGAATCTGAAGCCTGCGCCGTCGCTTCTTCCGCGACAAATTTCACGGTTTACGATCACATTGCCGCCGGGCCAGCAATTGGCGGGCTTGGAAAATGGTCCTGCTGTCGCCCTCTCTCCTGACGGCACTCACCTTGCCTATGTAGCCCGACAAGGAGGCACCCAGCAACTATATTTGCGCTCGATGGATAGCCTGGATTCCAAACCCATCCCTGGAACCGAAGGAGCTACCGAGCCCTTCTTTTCGTCCGATGCCCAATGGCTGGGGTTTTTCGCGAGCGGAAAGTTGAAGAAAGTCTCGTTGAGCGGGGGAACGGCACTGAGCCTCGGCGATGCTCCATCCCCGAACGGGGCCACTTGGGGTAGCCAGGGGATCATAGCCTTCGCCCCAATAAATGTTGGAGCGATCCAGCAAGTTCCGGACGCAGGAGGCAACACGCAGCCGCTGAGTCGTATCGAGAAGAAGGGGGAGAATACCCACCGGTGGCCGGAGTTTTTGCCTGGAGGCAAAGCCCTGCTCTTTGCCGCTGGATTGACGAACACGAATTGGACCAACGCGCAGGTTTCCGTCCAGTCCGGCGCAGGCGAGCCGCGGAATTTGCTCCAAGGAGGGATGACCCCTCGCTATGCACCCTCCGGGCACCTAGTCTATGCGCAAGGGGGGAACCTTATGGCCGTGCCGTTCAATCCCGAGCGGCTGGAGGTGACGGGCGCGGCGAGCCCCGTGGCAGATGGCGTCCTGCAATCTCCGGTCAGCGGAGCGGCCCAGTACAGTTTTTCCTCCACCGGATCGCTGGTCTATGTGCCGGGGGGCATTCAGTCGGCCCAAAGCACACTGGTGTGGGTCAGCCGCAATGGGACAGAGCAACCCTTGGCTGCCCCCAGTCGCGCCTACCAGTTCCCACGGATTTCTCCCGACGGGCGACGGTTAGCAGTGGGGATTTCGGGAGAGGATTCTCAAACTTGGCTCTACGATCTCTCTCGAGATACGCTCACCCCGTTTACGTTTGGGGGGACCGTGAACCAAAACGCGAATTGGACTCCGGACGGCAAGCGGATCGCGTTTCAATCGAACAGGGAAGGGCCGCTGAATCTTTTCTGGCAGCTCGCTGACGGCAGTGGCGGGCTGGAGCGTTTGACAACCGGCGAGTATACCCAAGCCGCGAATTCCTGGTCCCCAGATGGGCAATTGCTGGCCTTCGTTGAGGTCAATCCCGACACAGGATATGACATCTGGGTGCTGCGGCTGGGCGACCGTAAGGCTCAGCCCTTCATTCAAACGCCGGGCAACGAAAGTGCACCGCGATTTTCCCCCGACGGTCGCTGGCTCGCTTACATCTCGGATGACTCCGGCGCAAGGGAGACCTACGTGCAGCCGTTCCCGGGCCCAGGCGGGAAGTGGCAAATATCCACGGAAGGCGGGACGGAGCCGGTTTGGAATCCAAACGGGCGGGAGTTGTTCTACCGCAGCGGGGACAAAATGATGGTTGTGGACATCACCACGCAGCCGAGCTTTTCTGTTGGCAAGCCGAAGTTGCTATTTGAAGGACCGTATGAGCCGACCCCGGCAACATTCCCCTACTACGACGTGTCTCCAGATGGCCAGCGCTTTCTGATGCTCAAACCGGCCGAGTCGGCGGAAACGGCGCCGACGCAAATCAACGTCGTGCTGAACTGGTTTGAAGAGTTGAAGCGGCGCGTGCCGACCGGGACGAAGTGAATTCAGTAGCACAGACTTCAGTCTGTGGGGGTTTCGCTCGTAGGGACGCTGCTCTCCGGTCTAGCAGAAAACCCACAGACTGAAGTCTGTGCTACTCAAACCTCGAATCCGGTTGATCGCGCCTCGCGTTTGCTTTATCGTGTTCGCTCCAAATTTGGGAAGGAACAATTCGCCGCCCCGGACGCCGGCGAAAGCGAATCCGCGAAACAACGCGACGGAGCCTGCCTTGAAAAAGAAAATTCGTGCGGTGCAATACGGCGTCGGTCCCATCGGCACGGCTATCGTTCGGCTGATGCGGGAAAAGAGTTCGATCGAAATTATCGGGGCGATCGATTCCGATCCCGCCAAAGCAGGGCGTGACCTGGGCGACGTGGTGGACGGAGCCGATGCGCCCTGGGGCGTGCCGATCACCGATGATGCCGCGGCCATGCTCGGCGAATCCCCGGATGTGATCATCCATTCGACTTCTTCTTACTTGCCCACCGTGATGGATCAATTGCTGGCGTGCCTGGCCGCGGAATCGTGCGTGGTCTCGACGTGCGAGGAGCTGGCGTATCCGTTCCGCAAATACCCGGAGCTTGCGGCGAAGCTCGATGCCGAGGCCAAAACGTGGGGCGTCGCGCTGATCGGCACGGGCATCAATCCCGGCTACGTGATGGACAAGCTGCTGATCACGCTGAGCGCCGCGTCGCAGGAAATTGAATCCGCACGCGCGGTGCGCATCGTCGATGCGTCCAAGCGCCGCTTGCCGCTGCAGAAAAAAGTGGGAGCGGGAATGAGCGTCGAGGAATTTCGCGCGCAGGTCGCAGCGGGCGCGATCAAGCATCACGGCCTGCCGGAATCGGTGGCGATGGTTTCCGACGCCCTGGGCCTCGCCGTGGATGACATTTCGGAAACGATTGAGCCGGTGGTCGCGCGCGAACGCGTCAAAACTTCATTCCTGGAAGTCGCGCCGGGCCAGGTCGCCGGCGTGCACCAGATCGCGCGGGGCTTCGCGGGGAGCAAGGAAAAAATTTACATGGAATTGCAAATGTTCGTCGGCGCAACCGACCCCGGCGACACCGTCGAAATCATCGGCAATCCCAACCTGACGCTCACGATTCCCGGCGGCACGCATGGCGACATCGCCACCGCCTCGGTCGTCGTGAATTGCATTCCCACGATCCTGGATGCCTCCGCTGGCCTGCGCACCTCGCGCGATCTCCCCATGTGCTTCCTTCCGCCCGACGCGAAACCGTAATGATTTCGGAAGTCCTACAGAAAGAGAATTTCAATTTCCGATTGGACCTTTGCAAAATCCTGATCGGATGTCAGTAGTTGCGCTTTCCAAGTCATCGAAACTGCGGCGGCAAAACAATCGGCATAAGGCAACTTGTATTTCACGTGCAGCTCAGCTGCGGATCTTGTGAGTTCCAAGTCGGCGTTTAAGACTTGAATCGGGAATTGTAAGGTCTCGGCCGCCATTCTGAGCGCAGCATCTTTTCCGCTTGCACGCCAAATGGAGTAGTAAGCCTCGCCCCAGTTCACAACGCTCATGAAAAGTTCGGCCTTCCCGGCAACGCTTTCCGCCACCAGTTTTTCAACTACTTCACCACCGGAACGATCCTCAAAAAAGGAAATTAATGCGCTGGCGTCAAGCACGGCTCTCTTCATAGCTCGCGGTCCTGCCGACGGCCCTCCTTCAGAAATTCGAGGGCCGATTTCTCGCCTTTGAATGAGCCGCGCAGACTGTGGATATACGCTCGCGTGAGGGGCTGCAAAATGATTCGGTATTCCTCTTCAATCATCGCGACACGAGTTCCCTTGCGAATCCCATATTTCCGGCGCAACTTCGACGGAATGACAAGTTGCCCTTTTGTCGTAACGGTGGAAACGGCGGTTTTCATGCATCCTCCATAGAGACACGCGAAATACAGCGCACCCGCTCCATAAGAAGTAGGTCATCTCTAAATATGGCTTACATTGTAGATTAAGTAGGACGAAAAGAAAATAGCCCTACCGAGGATGCTTCCAAAAGGTAGCCAGCGCGGAGAAATCCACATCCTCGGTCATGGCGCCCTTCACGGCGTTCAACACTTCGCGCGAGGCCGCGGCGGCGGGCAGCGGCACGCCCAACTGGTTGGCGAGATCGAGCGCCAGGCCCAGGTCCTTGTGCATCAGGCGCAGGGGGAAGCTGGGCTTGTATTCGCCTTTCAGCATGTTCGCACCCTTTAAATCGAGCAAGCCCGAGCGGCCCATGCTGGACTGCATCACTTCAAAGAGGCTTTGCCCCGGCACACCCGCGCGCGTCACCAGCGCCAGCGCCTCTGCAAACGCTTCGACCTGCACATCGAGCAACAAGTTCATCGCCAGCTTCACCGTTTGCCCAGCGCCGACCGGGCCGAGGTGAAACCAGCGCTTGCCCATTGCGCCCAGCACCGGCTCGACGCGCTTCAGCGTGCTCGCTTCGCCGCCCACCATGAAGACCAACTCGCCCTTTTCCGCGCCCCACGTTCCGCCCGTCACCGGCGCTTCCAGAAATTCCGAGCCCAGCGCGGCCGCGGCCAACGCCGCGCGTTTTTCCAGGCCCGGATTGACGGTGCTCGATTCGATCACCACGCTGCCGCGCCGCAATCCGGCGAATACGCCGTTCTCTCCCCACAACACCGATTCCAGAGCCGGCGGATCGCTGACGATGGTGATAACAACTTCGGACGCCGCGGCCAATTCGCGCGGCGTCGCGGCTCGCTTCGCGCCTTGCGCCACCAGATCGTCCCCGCGCGAAGCCGTGCGGTTCCACACCGTGAGTTCGTGGCCGGCCTTTAGCAGGTTGGCTCCCATCGGGTGGCCCATCAATCCCAATCCAATCAATCCTACCGGCGGCTTCATGACGTGAATCCTCCTGAGCGAATAAGTTCCTGGAAAACTGTAAGCGGGAAAAGTCTACAGGAGTTCGTCAGAAAACCGGATGAAAATCGGCGGAAGAAAGGGAATGGCTAGGCGGGGCGGTTCTTAAGTTCGAGAGCGCCGGGCTGACGCACGGACTCCTCGGAGGCTTCCCGAGGTTCCTTTATGGATGCGGACGGCCTGGGAATTTCGGGGCACTCTTTCAGCTCGACAATGCAGGGGTAGGGGATCTCCCAGCGGAAGGTCTTTACATTGCCCTGCTGTTGGTAGCTCTCCTCCAGGAAGATGGATTTCCCGGAGTCGGCGGCCAGATTGCCGGTCGCGGGCAGGATAATGTCTCCAGCGCGGTAAGTTACCACGATGCGGCGGCCTAAGATCGCTGAGTACCGAGCCATAGCAAGCAGTATGGCGGGCGGAGTCCCAAGCGGGCAATAGTACGATGGTGTCAATGGAATTAGTACTAGTGGGTCCTATCTACTGCAAATGCGGGAGATAGCTATGCTCATGGACAGGGTCTAGGAAGGTCAGCAGTTCAGTCTTGGCGGGAGCCACATGAGTTGAATCCCGGGACGCCAATCTCCCGATTGGCGGTTTGAGTATCGCCAATCGGGAGATTGGCGTTCCCGGGCGAATATGGACTAATGATGCCCGCCGCCCTGTCCCCCCGCGCCGTGCCCCGCCGGACTAGGGGCATGAGCCGGCTCGGGCACGGGAACCGCCGGAGCATTGCGCAGATTTGCTGTGAACATCAGTACCAGAGGCGAAACGACGCCGAACGCGAGAAAGGCGTACAGTGTCGGCAGAGTGCCGCCCAGGTCGGTCGTCGAACCGGCGGAAAGCCGCCAGGCGATCGCTCCGGCGACAAGACCCGGCCAGGGTAGAGATCGTGCGCGATCCGGGCGCGACCTCGAGCCGCGTCCCGCACTTCGGACACTCGATATCGTTCGAGCGCGCCGCCGCTTCCGGCGCTGAAATTTCCGTCTTGCAATGCGGACATATGCGAACGGCCAAAACTCACCTCCCGATGCGAAAGATTACAATAGACGAAATGCCGGCCCAATGAAAAGGGGAGATAACAAGTGAAAACGGGTCATTGTCGCTCGCGTCCAATCGCCGCGCGGGAAATAGTCCACAAATCCTGAAGGCACAGACGCCGTGGAGTGGCTGGTTACGCTTGCGACAAAGCCTCTTCTCCCTTTTCTCCACAAGGCGCTTCGGGCGATAGAATGATACCCTCTCGGTGCATTTCGGGAGCCCCGCGAGAAAATCTTGAACGTCATGGAGCGAACAATGAAACTGAAAATCCTGAGTCTCTCTGCCTTGCTGACCTTCGCACTGGCGCTGTGTCTGTCAGTGACATCCACTCCAGCATCGCCCAAGGTGCCTGCTGCCGCCGCAGTTCCGGCAGCAACACCTCAACCAGCGGCCGCGCCTGCTGCTTTGCCTGAACCCCACCCCGAAATCCGTGAAGCGATCGGTTCGCTTCGAAGAGCGAAGGACCACCTGGAGCACGCCGCCCATGATTTCGGCGGTCACCGCGTGGAAGCCATCAAGGCAATCGATGAATCGCTCCGCCAGCTCCAGGAATGTTTGAAATACGACAAAGACTAGCTATTGCAATAACGGCGAACCGCCCCGAGAGCGGGCGGTTCATCGTTCGCGAAGAATCGAAAACATTTACCCGTCCACCTCGAGGTCGAGGTGGACGGGCTGTTTTCGCGGGCTGCCAACCGCAATCCTCTTACCCTTCCACGCCGCGCAACGCCGCCAGCTTTCGCAATAGGAAACGCTGCTGCGGTTCGGTGCGCGCAAAATCCAGAGCTCGATGGAAGGAAATCTCCGCTTCGCTGGAATGCCCGAGCCGGCGATGAAATTCGCCTTCCGCGGCGTGCAGGAACGGATAGCGTTCGAGCTGGCTATCCACGGGGATCGCCCTCAACGCGGACAACCCGGCCGCCGGACCTTTCACTTGTGCCACCGCGACGGCACGATTGATCAGAACCACGGGCGACGGCTGCTTTTCCTGCAACAAGTCATACAGCGCCAAAATGTTTTCCCAGTTGGTAAGCGTGAAATGTTCCGTGGTCGAATGCATCGCGGCAATCTCCGCCTGGAGGTGATACGCGGAGAGCTTGTCGCCCCGCGCCGCCTGTTCCAGGTGAAGCAGGCCGAGGTGAATCATGGACCTGTCCCACAAGCTGCGGTCCTGCTCCTCGAGGAGCAGCAAATCTCCGAGCGCGTCGGTCCTCGCGGGAAGGCGCGCCGCCTGAAAAAGCATCAGCGCCAGCAGCGCATGGCACTCCGGCTGAGCGGTCGCGGAATTTTCCGCGAGCGATTCGGCCAAACGGATCGCTTCGGCGCACAGATCATTCTTGATCAGGCGATCTCCCGCGGTGGCCGCGTAACCTTCGGTAAAAAGCAGATAGAGAACTTCGAGCACCGCGCCCAGCCGCTCGTCGAGCTGTTCGGGGTCGGGAACTTCGCAGCGAAGCGCTTCGTCCCGAATCATTCGCTTGGCGCGCACCAGCCGCTGCGTGATGGCGGTCTCGGTGGAAAGAAATGCGCGGGCAATTTCCTCGACTCCAAAACCGCAGACGACTTTGAGCGTGAGCGCGACGCTTGCGGCCCGCGGCAGCGCGGGATGGCAGCAGACAAAGATCAGCGCCAGCCGTTCGTCGGCTACCTCCTGCGAAAACCGGAGAGACTCCGCGGACCCGATGGTTTGCAATTCCTCGATTTGATTTCTCAGCTCGAATTCTTTTTCGTCGTCGTAGAAGCGCAGTTTTCGTTCGCTCTTCAAAACATCCAGCGCGCGATGGTAGGCAACTTTCGCCAGCCACGCCTGCGGATATTCCGGTGCGCCTTGATAAGGCCAGAGTTGAAGCGCCTGGAGCATGGCGTATTGCACGGCATCTTCCGCCATGGCCAGTCGCGGCGCGCCCAAAATGCGCGCCAGCCGCGAAACCATCCGGCCAAATTCCTGGCGGAACAGATGGTCCACCAGTTGATCCACATTTTCGGAACGTTGCGCCACGGATTGTCCAAGCTCTCGCAATTTTTAATTCATGTAGCGCCCGCCTTCAGGCGGGCATTTGCTCGATTCCAAAATGCCAACCTGAAGGTTGGCGCTACAAAGGAACACTAAGTCAGTGCACCGCATCCACTTGCCGCACTTCGATCCACTTGCCTTCGCCAAGGTGCGGGCACGTCCGGGCGATCTCGACTGCTTCGCCGTAGTCCGCCGCTTCGATCATGAAGAAACCGCCGAGAATTTCCTGCGATTCGCTGAACGGCCCGTCCGTCACCGATATTTTTCCGTCGTGCGCGCGCAAGTGCCGGCCACCATCGTTCGTCAACTTCTCTCCCGCGCGCATCTTATTGCGCTTCACGAGGGCGTCCCGCCACGCAATGTAGCTGCCCAGGATTTTCTGAATCTCCTCGGGCGACAAATTGCGGAACCTCCCCGGCGTTTGGTGAAGCAAGAGCAAAAAATTGGCCATCCTCGATCTCCTTTTAAGAACAGATGAGTTCACCAGCGCGGTCCGCGTGGCGCGGCCCAACCGGGCCAATCGCCAGACGGTATGCTAAACCGAATTCGAGCCGTCAGATATTAAACGATTGGCGCTGCCCGAAATCGACAGGAGGACGTGCTCCCTAGCCATCAAAATTGATGTCAAAACAAATATGCAAACACTTTGTCGATTTCCGCCAAGCCCAGTCGTCTATCGTATAGGAGCGCATCAATGAGCGCGAAAATTGATCGAGAAGCAGCAGGAACGAACATCCTATTTGGCATGATTCAACTTCAAAGGAGAAAGACATGGCAAACCCATTCGTGCACGTGGAACTGAACACGACAGATGTGAGCAAGGCAAAATCGTTTTACGGATCCCTATTCAATTGGAATTTGGAAGACGTCCCGATGCCGGGCGGCAGCTACACCGTGATTAAAGTCGGCGAGGGAACCGGCGGAGGAATCATGAAGCATCCCGTGCCGGGCGCGCCTTCAGCATGGCTGGCCTACGTGCTGGTTGACGACATCGCGGCCGCGACGAAGAAAGCCAAATCGCTGGGCGCCACCGTGATGAAGGACGTGACGGAAGTCATGGGAATGGGCTCGTTGAGCATCGTCATCGATCCCACCGGCGCGGCGCTCGGCCTGTGGCAACCGAACAAGAAGTAAAGGACTAGTTGTCTCGCTGCAGTGAGGCGGTGTCGCAGTTGTAGGGGCACGGCAGGCCGTGCCCCTACAATTGAAACGAACGACGAGTCTGGAAACTGGAAAAAATCGGAAGGAGAACGAAGATGAGGCTGGAACCGATCGAGAAACCCAAAGGGCTCATGATGCGCATCGCCTTCTGGATGACGCAGCGACAGCTCGGCAAGGTGCTGACCTCGATGAAGGTGCTCTACCCGCGCATGCCGGGCATCCTGAAACTTTCCTACGAGATCCAAAAGTTCGAGATGAAGGGAATTCGTCTCGACCCTGCGCTGCATTTCATGGTGGCGACGCTTGCCTCGGAGATCAACGGCTGCAGTTGCTGCGTGGACCTGGCCCGGTCGATGGCGATCCGCGCGCATCTCGGCATGGAGAAATTCAACGCGCTGTTGGGATACCGGACGAGTCCGCTCTACTCCGACCGGGAGCGCGCCGCGCTGGCCTACGTGGAGGAAGCCACGCGCCACAAGCATGTCTCCGCCGCGACCTTCGAGGCGCTACGCAAACATTTCACCGAGCGCGAGATCGTCGAGATCACCTGGCTGAACGCCGTCCATAACTACTACAACTTGATTAACATACCGCTCGAGATCGGGTCCGACGGCTTTTGCGAGATCGCCCAGGCGCGCACGGCATGACGCGCTCAAGTAGCACAGCACTCTTGGCTGTGCGGTTTTCTCCACTTTCATACATCCATGCATTATTTACGATCGCAAAACCCGCACAGCCAAGAGTGGCTGTGCTACTGGTGCCTCACGGCAAGGGTGAAAACTCAACGCGGCGGCGGATGGGGTCGATGCGTTCGGCGCGGACGCGGATGCGGTCGCCGAGTTTCCAGATGTGGCCGGCTTGCGCGCTTCCCCGGCCGGACTTTTTCTTTTTCCCCGGCTCGTGTGACGGGGCGCGTTGCGCGTGTCCGCTCCCGGAAACAATCGCGTGATCCTGCTCGCGGTAGAAAACGTGCTCGCCGGTGAGTTCCGCGATGCGGTCGATGGGGACCATGCCCTCGACGAAAATTTCCGTCAGCTCGACGAAGAAACCGAATTTCTGCACGGAGATGATCAGCGCGTCGTATTCCTCGCCGAGATGTTGCTCCATGAACTGCGCGGTTTTCCAGGCCATCAATTCGCGTTCGGCGGTTTCGGCGCGGCGCTCGGTCTCGGAGGTTTCCGCGGCGACGGCTTCGAGTTCGCCTCGGCGATACGGGCCGAACGTGGATTCTTCTCTCGCGGGGCCTGCATGGGCCGCGGGTTTCGTCTCGGGATGATCGAGCGCCCACTTCAAGACGCGATGCACGATCAGGTCGGGATAGCGGCGGATCGGCGAAGTGAAATGCGTGTACTGGTCAAAGGCCAGCGCGAAATGGCCGAGCGCGTCGGCGGCGTAGCGCGCTTGCTTCAGCGAACGCAGCATCAGGTAGGAGACGATACGCTCCTCGGGCTTGCCCGCAAGTTTTTCGGCGAGGCGCTGGTAATGCGAGGGCCGAATGGCGATGTCCATGACGCCCGGCAACGAAACGGTCATCGGCTTCTCGCGGCCCGCTCCGCGACGGCCGTGCCGCGCGCCGCGATCGAATCGCTGCTGCGGGCGGGAACTTCCGTGCTTCACTTCCACGCGCCGCTCCGCGAGATTT
This sequence comes from uncultured Acidobacteriota bacterium, assembly GCA_963832265.1. Taxonomy (GTDB): domain Bacteria; phylum Acidobacteriota; class Terriglobia; order Acidiferrales; family UBA7541; genus Palsa-360. The sequence goes on along the minus strand of CAWHTN010000002.1, from coordinate 137,211 downwards.
TCGACGCCCAGCGAATATCCGAACGTCTGCGCCAGCGCCTCGAATTCCAGAATTTTCTTGGGGTCGGGTTTTTCGTGCACGCGATGCAGCGATCCGATGCCGCGCGATTCGAGATAGCGCGCGACGGCCTGATTCGCGGCCAGCATGAATTCCTCGATCAGGCGGTGCGCGATGTTCCGCTCGCTGCGGACGATGCCGGTCATCTGGCCGGCGGCGTCAAATTCAATCACCTGCTCGGGCAAATCGAAATCGATGGAGCCGAGCCGCGCGCGCCGCGCGTTGAGAATCAAGGCGAGGTCGCGCATGGCGCGGAAATTTTCGGCCAGATGCGCATATTGGGCGGAGGCGGCCGCATCATTCTGAAGCACGGCGTTCACCGCGGTGTACGTCATGCGTTCGGCCGAGCGAATCACGCCGCGCGCGAATTCCGACGCGACGATTTCGCCGTTCGCGTCCAGTTCCATGATCGCGCTCATCACCAGGCGGTCTTCCTTCGGAACGAGCGAGCAGATGCCGTTGGAGAGTTCTTCGGGCAGCATGGGCACGGCGCGATTCGGAAAATAAACCGAAGTGCCGCGCAGCCGCGCCTCGCGGTCCAGCGCCGATCCGCGCCGCACGTAATGCGAAACGTCCGCGATGTGCACCTGCAATTGCCAGTTGCCATTTTCGAGTCGCTTCACGTACACGGCGTCGTCGAAATCGCGCGCCGTTTCGCCGTCGATCGTGACGATCGGCAAATCGCGGAAATCGCGCCGACCGGCGCGTTCGGCATCGCCCACGGGATGCGCCGCGGCGGCGGCTTCCGCCAAAACGTCCGCGGGAAATTCATGCGGCAGATGATGCTTCCGGATCAGGATCTCAACGTCCACGCCAAATTCGCCGGGGCGCCCGAGAATCTCGATCACGCGCCCGGCCGGGGCCACGCCGCCGCGCGGAAAACGCGTCATCTCCACGTTGACCACGGCGCCGTCGAGTTCCGGCAAACGCACGCCGCGCCTGGGCTGATGCAGGCCCAGCTTTCCTTGCAGCTCAGGCGTCAATTCATCGCCCGGCGGGATGATGATTTCCTGCAGCAGGCGCGATTCGTACGGCGCGACCGTATTGCCGCGCGATCCGTACCGGAACAGCCCCACGACCGTCGTGTGCGCGCGGCCGATCACACGCAGGATTCTTCCTTCGGCGCGTCCTGGACCAGCCCCGTCGCCAAAGCGCTTGCGGCGCTCGATGCTGGCGAGAACATGATCCCCGTGCATGGCGTCGCCGATCGCGTCACGGCCGATGAAAAGATCGCCGTCCAAATCTTTTCGCGGCGTATCCGGTACGACGAAGCCGTAGCCGTCGCGATGCGCGACGAGACGCCCCGTCAGTTGATTCGCTTCCGCCCTCACCGCCGGCCGCGATTCCGCGTGGGGTTGCGGGCGGGCCTCTGGACGAGATTCCGAGCCGTGCCGTTGCGGCGAATTTTTTTTCGGCGGCTGTGCATATTGCGCGCCCTGTTTTTCCTTGGGCAGGCCGACGCGCCCGTTCGGATATTCGTGAATCTCCCCGTGCTTCTTCATTTTTCGCGCGAGCTTCACCAGCGCGCGGCGTCCCGAATGGCGCAAGCCGAGCGCCGCCGCGATTTCGCGAAGACTCAGAGGCTTGCGGGACCGCGCGAGATGCGCGACGACCTCGGCTTCGGTGACGGGCGCGCGGGGCTCATCGTGGTGTGACATCGAAACGGTCATTGTATGCGGTCTTCGGAGAAAACGCGAAGGCTGACGGAAAGAGGCCTGGTAAACGCTTGCCGCATCCGGAAGCACAGATGTCCGGCAATCGAATGCTTTTTTGTCTGCAAAATACAGTAAACCCCGTATATCGCTGATATTTTCAACAACTCCCGCAACTTTCTTGCGAAACGCGTGTTCAAGTAAATACATCAAGGTTGTATGGCTCGGCTTTCCTCCGACTGGCCGGGTCAAGACGTGAGGGGGCGAATCGACCTGGATCGCCCCCTTCTTCCCTAAACTATCTACTAAACCTGAATTCCGAAATTGAAGAGCACTGTTTTGCCCTAAATCGGTTAAGTTTCATTTGGATGAAAGAAACGCCGAGGAGGACAAAACAGTGCATACAGAAATTACCTCTCTTTGGGGCAGGAAAAAGTGGAATTGCGCGAGACCGCGCGCGCGGTGACGCCGTTTGGCGGGTTGGTGGTGTTCTTCGAGTTTTTGCGGCAGATCGGCTATGTCGAGGCGGTGAAGCGCTGTTTGCCGTTTCGCCTCATTTCTCCCAACGCCATCGATCCGGTCGAGACCTTCACGGCGTTTTTGCTGGCGGTGCTGGCGGGAGCGCGGCGTTTTGCGCACTCCAGTGTGTTGCGTGCCGACACCGCGCTGCACCAAGTGCTGGGCCTGTCACGTTTTCCCAGCGACGACACGATACGCAACTTGTTCAAGCGCTTCGGACAGGGACAGTGCCAGCGATTTTTTCCGGAGCTGTGGGCGTGGCAGATGGAGCGGCTTCCGGAATGTGCCGCGGGATACAGTTTGGATTTGGACTCGACGGTGTTTGAGCGTTACGGAAAGCAACAGGGAGCGTTGCGCGGTCCGAATCCGCGCAAGCATGGACGACCCTCACACCATCCGCTGATCGCGGTGCTGGCCGAGGCGCATTTTCTGGTGCATGGATGGTTGCGCAGCGGAAACTGCGGCAGCGCGCGCGGGGTGGTGGAATTTCTCAAGGAATCGCTGGCGCTATTGCCGGAAAAACATGCCATTCGCGTGGTGCGCGCCGACTCGGGCTTTTTCGACCAGCAATTACTTGGTTTTTTGGAAGATCGCGAATTGCATTACATCGTCGTGGCGCGCCTGACGCCGTGGCTGAAACGTCGGGCAGCGGGCATCGTCCAGTGGCGCGCGCTGGATGCGCATTACGCCGTAAGTGAATTCCAGTTGCAACTATGGAGCTGGCGCGGCCCGCGCCGCTTTGTGGTGATTCGCGAACAACTGCGCGCCGAGCGAGCCTCGCTGGGCCGCAAACTGCTGGACGTGCCCGGCTACACCTTTCGTTTGTTTGTCACCAATCTGGCAGCGCCGCCCGAGGAAATCTGGCGCGACTACAACCGCCGCGCCGACATGGAAAATCGCATCGCGGAACTGAAACACGATCTGGCGGCGGACGATTTCTGCTTGCAGGAGTTCTTTGCCACCGAGGCAGCTTTTCGCGGCATCCTGCTGCTGTTCAATTTGCTCGGAGAATTTCAGCGCGCCAGCCAACTCACCGTGTATCGCCAACCCGCCACGCTGCGCACTCAGGTTTTTCTTTGCGGCGCTCTGCTGGGCCGCGCCGGACACCGTTTGGTCCTGCACTTGTCCGCCTCCTGGGGCGGCCTGCATCAACGCAAAACCTTGCTGGAAAACGTCTTACACTACATAAATCCAACTTCGCCGAAGTTGCATCCTCAACCCGCAACTTGAACCCCAAATCGGTCAAATGATCCCTATGAATCCACCTTCAACTTCGGAATTCAGGCTAAAATGGACCGGGCAGACCTGTGGCCTGATCACCCTGGACAGTTTGCCCGGGATACTCGGAAACTGAGCCCGCCGGTATTCGTGCTAGTGCGTGCTGCGCGGCGTTTGCGCAACCTGACTTTTTGGAAGGCTTACGTTGAGCAGTACGGCAGTGAGTGTCCCGATGATGATGCCGTCGGTGGCCAGGAGTCGCACCGAGGGCGAGAAGACGTCAAACACGGCCGGAGGCGCGAAGCTTATGGCGGTACTCAATGCGACCGATGCGGCGACGATCAGCAAATCCCTCTGGCTGCGAAGACTCTCCGCTAGGATGCTCACTCCCACAACGACGATCATGCCAAACATGAAGATCAGCGTTCCGCCCAACACAAATGTAGGCACGATGCCGATGGCCAGTCCGATCTTCGGTATGAGAGCCATGACGACCAGGAGCACCCCCGCGGAAGCCACGACGAACCGGCTGCCGACTCCAGTCAACGAAATCGCCCCAACGTTTTGATCGTAGGAAACGATCGGGACGCCGCCGAACAGCGTTGCCACGACTGAGCCGAAACCGTCCGCGGCCACCGCGCCTCGAATGCGGCTTTCGCTGGCATCAACATCCAACATTTTGCAAAGCGCGAGCGTGATACTCATCGTATAGACCGCCGTCACGAAATAATAGATAACGATCGTCGCGATGGCCCCAGCGCTGGGCCATACGAGCCCAAAGGGAAGCAGCTTCGGCAGCCGTAGCCACGGAGCATCCGCGATCGCCTTCAGGTTAATCAACCCCATCGGAATCGACACCAGATAAATAGTCACGACCGCCAAAAAGATCGACAGGGACTTCGCAGAGCCCTTCGTCAGCATGTTGATCGCGACGATGAGAACAACGCTCCCGACCAGATAGATAAATGTAAGCGGATTGCCAAAGTACGGCGTGTTGACGGCGAACGCGATATTGGCGGCAACCTTGATCAAACTTTCGCCAGTCACGACGAGAAGAGTCCCGACAACGAGCGGCGGGAACAGCGAACGCAACTTCCCAATCGCGGGACTGGCGGCGAGGAGCACAAGTCCTCCGAGGATCAGGGCTGCGGTAGCCGCTGCAAGGCTCTCATTCCTGGCGATGGCGACGACCGGCGCGATATAGATGACGTAGGCGCCGAGCACGAGAGGGAGGCGGCCGCCCACCCAGAAAAAACCCAACGCCGAGATCAGTGTTCCGACGCCGCAGCCCAGCATCACGCCCGTCATCATGGACCCGCGCAGGTCGGGGGGCAGATTCAACATACCGCCGATCACCAGCGGCGATGCGATCATCGCCGTGAACATGATCAAGACATGCTGAAGACCGAATAGAAATGAAGCGATGGGAGGGGGCCTGTCTTCGAGTCTGTAGCGCAATGAAAGAACAAGGAGGTTTGCTCCGGCGGGCGCGCCTTCTTCGGCCAACAGGCTGCCGACCCGGTCATGTTCTGGCATCATTTCCAACTCCCCCGCTTAGCGATCACGCGCGCGATCCATGAGCGCCTTCTCCTGCCCGCCGTCGATCTCGATCATGGTTCCATTGACGTTGTACGTGCGGGGCGAGGCCAGCATAACGACGAGGTCGGCAACCTCTTCGGACTCGGCGATGCGCCCCATGGGAATCGAGGCAGGAGCAAGCCGATCGGCCTCCTCATAGCTGAGTTTCATGTCGCGCGCCATCGCCCTAACGAGACCCGCCCAGCGCTCGGTGCGGACCGGGCCGGGATTGACGGCAACGAGGCTAATTCCGTACCTGCCGTATTGGCCCGCGAGCGCCAGCGTAAGGTTCTGTCCGGCGGCATTCGCGGCGCCCGGCGCGATCTCCCAATAGGAGGGCTTCACTCCATCATTGCCGATGAGATTGACAACCCGGCCGCCGCCCTGCCGGACCATGATCGGCAGGACGTAACGCAGACAGCGCACGTAGCCCATGAATTTGAGCTGCAGAGCCTGCGTCCAGTCCGCCTCGCTGAGATGTTCGATCACGCCTCCCGGTGCGGAGCCCGCGTTGTTTACCATAATGTCAATACGTCCCAGGACCTGATGGCCTGACGCGACAAAGTTCTGGGCCTCACTATCCTTGGTGAGATCAGCCGGAATCGGGATGATCTTCCGGCCCGTGGCCGCGGCAATTTCTTCCGCTGCCGCGGCGAGCACATCCGGGCGGCGCCCGCAAATGGCGATGTCCACGCCTTCGCGGGCGAGACCCAGCGCTATGGCTTTGCCGATGCCCTCACTGCCGCCCGTGACGAGCGCCGTTTTTCCTTTAAGTTTTAGGTCCATTTCATTCTCCGGGAATTACTTTTTGGTTCCCACCGCCAGCCACTATGCGCCTCCCAATGGGCGCCGATGCGACATCCAGCGGCCCGTTTCGGCGGCGCCGAAGAGTTCAGCAAGTGCGGCATTGACGGCGCCGGGTTCTTCGCTGTTGATTGTGTGTCCCGCGCGTGGAATAACGAGCAGCCCGGCTGTGGGAACCACGCGCTTCAGGAAGAGACTTCCGTCAAGGCAAGGGAAATCCTCGTCCCCCACGATGACCAGCAACGGCAATGTGAAACTTCGCAGACGCTTCTCCAGATCCCACAAGGTGGGACGCTTAAGCTGAATGTTGAGCATAGTGAGGGCAGAGCCGGTGCCGGAATGTTCCGCGAGCATGCGCTTGAACTCTTCGAAACCGCGGGGATCTTTTGCTTGAAAGGTATGTCGCATCGGTGCGCTCGCGTAATTCGCCGCGGCAACTTCGATCGGCTCGGTTTGGAACATCCGGGCGATATCTTCACAGGTACGCGCGGCGGCGTCCCGTTCCGCGGGATTCGAACCCCATCCGCATCCAAGTAGAGCCACCGATAAGCATCGCTGGGGATGATCCAGACCGACGTGCAGCGCCGTGTAGGCTCCCATCGAATGTCCGACGAGATGAGCTCTCTCAATTCCGAGCGCATTCATGACCGCGAGTACGTCCCCGCAGGCAATGTCCTGGCTATAGGCCTTCGGATCGGTCGGGATGTCGGAAGGAGTGAAGCCGCGTGCCGCAAAGGTCACGCAGCGATGGGAGCGCGCGAAGAAGCGCACCTGCGGCTCCCAAGACCGATGGTCCCCGGCAAACTCATGAATGAACACGACCGGAGTTCCAGAGCCGGACTCCTCGACATGGAGCGTCGTCCCGTCGAGCGCAGCAATCTTCGCCATCCTCCCCTCCGGACAATTGCGTTGTACCCTCGCATATTCTCAATTGGCAAGCAAATGGAATTGATGCGGGCACAAATTAAATTCTCAGGATTGTCTCCCGGGAGCGCGGCGCCGAATATCGCTTCTCCAACGTGAAGTGGCTCAACACCCCTGCAGCCGCCGCACCGTAGAATCAGATTGCGCGGAGCATGACCCGGTCACACCCAGCAGCGCCGGCTCCAGCATTTTCGCCGAATGCCTCAGGCTCGAGCGCTCGAAGAGGCCCCCGCAGCCGAAGCCAATCTGCAGATTGCTCCTGCCCAGGCGCGTGAATTCAATCCGTGGGATGCTCATTGCATAGGTGGCAGATCAGGCGTGTCGTGAACGTGAGGGCAGTAAACGTTGTGTTCGCGTTGCTCACCGTTCGGAATGTGCTCGCCCCGCCGACGTAGAGGTTCGTCGTCCCAAACACCTTCAGGTTCCGGTCCACCACGCCGTCCCGCTCCGACGTTCCCATCACCGTTCCGCCGGCCTGGTGGTAGGTGTCGTGCATCGTCGACATGAACTTCGGATCCATCGCCTTGAGGTCCGGGTCGATCGTCAGGCTCGCCAGGCCCGCGCCACGCAGCGCCTCGTCGGCGCGCCTGGCAAACTCCGCGATCGACCCCTGCTCGAGCCCGCTCAGATGCCAGTCCAGAATCACCCGCGGCAGGCCATACGCGTCCGTCACGCTCCGGTCCAGGCGGATGCGGCTCTCCGCCACCGGACCCTGTTCCGCCTGGACCAGAAGCGCGATCTTCGAGGTGCTTGGGACGAAGATCCTGTGGTCCCACACGTACCGCCACATCAGCGGCGCCAGGTATTTCGAGCACGCCGCCGCGTTCCTGAATACGTCGCCCAGGCCCTTGACCTGGCGGCTGTAGACCGCCGCCTTCACGAACTGCTTGAGGTAGACCAGATTCTCCGACACCGAACTCTCGAACCCGAACAAGCCCTGGACGTTCAGGATGCGATCCCGCACAAGGATATTGTTGCGGAGGCGAAATTTCGGCTGATACTTGTGCCCGCCGCGCCAAATCGTGCAAAACGTGTTGAAGAACTTGCCCGTGTCGTTGGGCTGCACTGTCGCCACCTTGCCGCCCAAGTGGTCCTGGAAAAACGCTCCGATGTTTTGATTCTGCCGCCACGGACACTCCCAAGACTGGTCCCCCGCGGCGTGCAGCAGCAGCCGCGAATTCTCGATCGTGCCCGCCGCGAGGAGGAACGTCTCTCCCGCGATGGTGTGGCGATTGCCGGTCACGTCCACCACTTGCACGCCTGTGATCCGCCCCCCGGAGCCGTCAAAACCGATCACCGTGTGCCCCGTCAGGACGGAGAACTTTGCACCTCTCTCATACTGCTTCGCGTACATGATCGCGAAGCTCGGAATCTTGAGCCACCGTGTGAGGAACGCCTCGAACTCATCGCCAAGCCGCGGCCGCTCCGCCGAAATGCTCTTCCAGACTGCGTCGTCGTTGAGCGTCTCCCGCTCGTTCCCAAGGTTCTCGTAGGTCACGCGGTAGAAGGGCGCGATCTCCTCGTACTTCACCGGCCACGCGCTGCCGGGCAACCAGTCGCGCCCCGAGAAGTCCACCGGCTGAAACTCCACCAACTGCCCGCCCCAAAGGTTTGTGGTGCCGCCCAGGCTCCGGCTTCGCGCGAGCTTGACCCCGTCGTGGCGGACGCCGACCGAGTCGTATGACTCGGGGGCAAAGCCCCCAAGGTGCACTCCGCCCGATTCGACCACAATCACACGCCGCCCGCGCTTGGCCAGTTCGCTCGCCGCGTACAGCCCGATCGCGCCCGAACCGATCACCACTGTCACCGGTTCGCCGGCACCGCTCGACTTCAACTGAGCTACATCGGTCAAGAGCATCGAGGGTGATCCTCTGTCAACTCGGCGTGGGAAAGACCAAGCGCCTGAGAGTGTGCGTTGAGAACTCGGTTTTGATTCGTGTAGCGCCCGCCTTCAGGCGGGCGCTACAAAAAACGCGTCAACCTTGAGTTCATACTCGCACACTCCCGCGAGGCGATAGGCCTGGCGGTTTCCGTGAACCTCGCCGAGCCGCCCGGGTTCGCTCCCTGTAATTTCGCCACTACAATCGCATCCATTGTCATGTCCACGACCAAAGGGAGCGGCAAGGAATCCGGGATTCACATATTAGCTATCGGCTTGTGATTATGCGAGCAATGCGTCCTTTTCTTTTGCTCCGGGGAACGGCTATGCGCGGCGTGTCAAATCGAAAACAGCCGGGTACAACCGCCCAATACGCCGTAGAATCTGATTCTAGGCGGCGCGGCGGAGGACCCGGTCACAACAAGCGGCGCCAGGGGAATGCATGGTTGGCATAAGACATATCATTGTGCTGGAAGTGTGCTTGACCGTTGTGGCGCCGTGGGCCGGCACTCCAAACGCGCGGGCGATGCCAAGCGGCCAGGGCGCCATCATTACTGGAAACCCCGCGCCCAGTCCCGAACAGATTCACTCGCTGATCATGCGAGCCATCGAAAATCAGCATCGCGACGACCGCGAACTCGAGGAATTTGAGCGCGTCGAACGCATCATCACGCGGAAGGCTGAAAACGCCGAGGTCATCACGGACATTACCGAGCGCGTGGTGCCTTCCGGAACCGGCACGGTCAAGCTGAGAACGATTGAGAACGGCGTGCCGGTTTCCCCGGAGCAGTATCGCCAGGAGCTGGAGTTTGCCGTCAACGCGCTCGGCCTGGGCATGCATCCCGACGAGCACTACACGGAGGATCAGGAGAAATTTGAACGGCGCCGCCGCCAGCACGCCGAACTGGTGGACGCGTCGACGAAGGCTTTCCGCGTAACCTGGCTCGGCCGCGAAACGCGCTCCGATTCGCCCGGAGCGCACGGGCCACGAACGCTCATGAAGCTACAACTGGAGCCGGACCCGGGCTTCAAGCCAACCACTCGTTTCGCGACCAGCTTTCAGCACGTTCATGCCACGCTCTGGGTGGACGAAGCGCAGGCGCAATTTGCGCGCCTCGAAGCGGACATCGCCACGGACATTCCGTTTGGCGGAGGGGTTGCCGGAAAGGTTTATCACGGAGGCCATATCGTGATGGTACAGGAGGAAGTGGCGCCGGGCATCTGGCTGCCGACGCTATTCAATTACGAAGTGGACGGCCGTAAATTCCTGTTCGCATTCGGCGTCCACGAGCGCACGGAAATCACCCGCTACCGCCGCGTCGGTCCGCCGCCGCAGGCCATCGAAATCGTTCGTAATGAATTGAACAATCTCACGGCCGTAACCCCCTCCCGGTAACGCGACCACGGTAAAATAGCGGGAATCGAGGTTTTGCTATGAGATTCCAGACGCTGTTTCTCTTTGCCGCGCTGGTGTCATCGCTCGCGGTGGTACCAGGATCGGGCTATGGCCAGTCGCAATCGCCCGCGGCGACCCAGCAGCCTTCCGCGACGAGCGCGCCGCCACCGCAACCGCAAGCCGCGCCGCTAGACAATGCAAAACCAGCCAAGGTCTGGACCAACGACGAGGTCGACACCTTGCGCAACAATCCAGGCGTCTCGGTGGTTGGCAACCGCACGCCTCAGAACGCGAGCGCGAAATCGAAGGGGTATTCGATGGAGAAAGATCCGGCGTGGTATCGCAGGCAATTGGCGCCCCTGCGCGCGGAAATCGAGAAACTGGACGGCCAGATTGAAAAAACAAAGGCCTTTCTCGACGGCGAAAATGTGAACGATCAGCCTGCTTCTTATCATGCCTACTACAGCGCGCCGGGAAATCCTCAGAATCAACTCAAGCAAATGGATGCCAAGCGCCAGGCGGATGCAGTCAAAGATAGATGACTTGCTCGACCGCGCCCGCCACAACGGCATCGAGCCGGGGGCCCTGCGATAAATGCGGATGCAATTCCAATAAAAATTAAAACGCCGGTCCAGCCGCGCCGCCAGTTGCTCCGCGCCCAGGCGCGTCATGCAAGCCCGCGTGTGCAGCGAAATGTGACGTGGCATGAATTCTCCTCCACCAAATATTTTTTCCGCTAAATCGGACCATGGATAAAACAAAAAGTCCTTCGTAACGAAAAATCGCGGAGCCCTTCGGGAACTTACGCAAGCACGCCGGTGTCCAACATTTTCACGATCCGTTGGCAACCTCATGTTTCGAGAAGGCATCGCAATGTGCAAGGTGGTAACGGTCTAAAATTAAAAATTTAGGGAGGTTGCCATGCGAAAACTCCTCGCATTGGTGTCCGCGGTCGTAGTGTTGTCGCTTCCGAGTGGCGCGCAACAACAGGCCCGTCCCGTCTCCGTAAAAACAACGCCTAGGTCCCAGGAATCCGCACCTCAAACGCAAGTCCCAGACCTGCCCGTCCGCCGCGTCGTTCTCTACAAGAACGGCGTCGGCTACTTCGAGCATATCGGCCGCGTGCGCGGCAACGAAGACATCCACATCGATTTCACCAGCGGCCAGTTGAATGACGCGCTGGCATCCCTCACCGTGCTCGACCTCGATGGCGGCCGCATCAGCGGCGTCAGCTACAACTCCACCGATCCGCTCGACAAGCGCCTGGGCGCACTGCGCCTGCCGCTCGACGAACAAACTTCGGTCTCAAAATTTCTGGACGCGCTTCGCGGCTCGCGCCTCGAAGTCTCCGGCGGCGCCGATCCGGTCACCGGGCGCCTGCTGAGCGTCGAGCGCAAGACTCGAACCGCGGGCGGAACGACGCTTGAGGTGGACATTATCTCGGTGGTCACCGACGGCGGCGAAATCCGCGAAGTGGAAGTCACTCCATCGACGCGCGTTCGCCTCGTGGACACCGGCCTGCACAGCGAAATGAAACGCTACTTGTCGCTGCTCGCCTCCGAGCGGGAGCAGGATCTGCGCCGGATGACCGTCGCAACGACGGGCACGGGCGAGCGCCAGCTCTTTGTCAGCTACATCAGCGAAGTGCCCGTCTGGAAGACCACTTACCGGCTTGTGCTCTCGAGCGAGACCGGGAAAAAACCGTTGCTGCAGGGCTGGGCCATTGTGGACAACACCGTGGGAGAGGATTGGGACAACGTCAATCTGTCTCTCGTGGCCGGCGCGCCACAATCGTTCATTCAGCAGCTTTCGCAACCCTACTACGGGAGGCGCGCGATCGTGCCGCTGCCTCAGGAATTCGAGAGCGTCCCGCAGACACATGAGGCTCGCTTGCTCGGAGGAGCGCAAATTGCCGGGCGGGTTACCGACCAGTTCGGAGGCGTAATTGCCTCGGCTCAGGTGCGAGCCCTCGACGCAAGCGGGAGAGAAATTACGCGAACCATGACGGACACCGCAGGGGCCTATGGCTTCTCTGGCCTTCCGGACGGTATCTACCAACTCCATGTGGAGAGCAAAGGCTTCAAGACGCTGGTGATGAATAACGCTCAAGTCCGCAGCGGGTACAGCAGTGAGCACGATGCCACGCTTCAGGTCGGAGAAATCTCGCAGACAGTGACGGTGACGGAGTCAGTGCCGCTCATTGAAACCGCGAATGCCGAGCTTTCGAACAACGGACGTAGTCTGGGCTCTGGTCGCGGACTGGGCCGTGGAACGGGAATTGGCGCGGCATCGGGAGGCGGCACCGGCGGTGGACTTGCACCGGGAGTCACTGATTACGCCAACGCGCCTTTGAGCGGGAGAAACTATACCAATCTGCTCGCTTTGCAGCCCGGCGTCACTGGCGGAGCGTTCAACAGTTTGCTTCAGGCGAGCACTCCCGCAGCCGGCGGAGGGCCAGGATTTTGACGATCTCTATGAATATAAACTGAAGGATTGCGTGACGATCCGCAAGAACCAGTCGGCCATGGTGCCGATCGTGCAAAGTGAGATCCGCGCGGAGAAAGTTTCGCTGTGGACCGCGGGTCGAAACTACGGGCATCCCCTGCGCGGAGTCTGGCTGAGCAACACGAGCGGCGAAACGCTCGACGGCGGAAACTTCAGCGTGATCGATGACGAAATCTTCGCCGGGCAGGGCCTGCTCGATCCGATCAAGCCGGACGAGCGCCGCCTGCTCTCTTACGCCACCGATCTTGGGATGATCGTTCGCGCAGCGGGTTCGGCATCGCCCCTGCGGTACACGCGCGTGCTGATCGGCCACGGAGCAATGGTTCGCATTGGCGAGGAGCGCGAGAAGATGGTCTACACGGTGCGGAACGAAGACGCCGCGCCGCGTACCCTTATCGTCGAATACCCTTTCCGCGCGGGCTGGAATCTCTCCAAGGAGACGATGCACCCGGAGGAAACCACCGCGAGCGCCTACCGTTTTCGCGTGGCGATCGGTGCGAAACAATCGACCACGCTCGAGATCAGTGAATCGCATCCGCTCCAGACGCAGGTCGAGCTGAGCAACATCACGTCGGATGAAGTCGCGGTCCTCTTGAAGGATGGCCAGATCAATTCGGACATCGAACAGGCCCTGCGAAAAATTCTCGACCAGAAAGCGCGCGTGGCCCAGCTCAACGACGAAGCCGAATCTCGCGACAGCACCATTACGAGCATCTACGACGATCAACAGCGCCTGCGGGAAAATCTGAAAGCGCTGAAGGGCAGCGCCGAAGAGAAGGCTTTGACGCAGCGTTACACGCAGCAACTTTCCGATCAGGAGACACGCCTTGAGAAACTGCGCAACGAAAAGGAAGATTTCGAGAAGAAGAGCGAGGCCGCCCAGGGGGAGCTCGACAAGATGATTGGGGATCTCGCCATGGAGGTGACGCTCGAACAGCGTTGAACTCTGTTGAGCCTCTAACCTTGTAAGTAAACTCCAACCGGGTGCTGCCTTCCGGCGGCACCCCGTATCATTCGCGCCTCGTCTCGTCGATAAGGCAGCCCCAGCTTGAATTCCTCCATGTAAAATTGGGAGATGGCAACTTTCTGGAGGCAGAGTGCAATGCGGCGCGCGCGTCTAAATATCGCGTTTCTAGTTTGTGCTGCTGCGTTTGTGTCCGCGGGGGCGCGGGCGCAGGTGCCGAAGACAGCCAAGCAGAAGCCGGGCGGATTGGACGGCAAGGTGGTCAACGCGAAAGGCGCGCCGGTGGCTGGGGCGCAGATTTTGTGGCAGGCGGCGGATGGTGAAACGCCGCATGTGTTGCACAGCGACGCGCAAGGGCAGTTCCACATTGGGCCGCTGCGCACGGGCTCCTATGATTTGCGCGCTTCGGCGAGCGGCACGTGGTCCGAATGGGAGCACAACGTCCTCGTGCGTCCCGGCGATGATACGAACGTGACGCTGCGATTGACGTTCAAAGAACCTCCGGCCGTTGCCGGGGTCGAGCTGAAGGGCGTGATGCACGTCTGGGAAGCGCCGGTGCCGGGCTCGGTGCCGCACGATTCCGCGGTCGATGCCAAGGGCAACATCTGGTTTACGCTGCAAGAGACGGGACACATCGCGCGGTTCAATCCGGACACGCACGAATGGAAATTGTTCAAGGTGCCGACGGCGGATTCCGGCCCGCATGGGCTGGTTCCCGACGCGTTTGGCGATATCTGGTTCACGGAAAATTATGCCGGGAAAATCGGCCGGCTGGACCCGAAGTCCGGCGCGATCGCGGAATTCACTCCCCCGTCGGCGAAAGATCCGCACACGCCTGTGTTTGGACCCGACGGCGGGCTGTGGTTCACGGCGCAGAATGCAAACGTGATCGGCCGGCTGGACATCGAGACCGGAAAAATCGCCGAGTACGGCGTGCCGACGCAGGATGCGCATCCCTACGGAATTGTTTCGGCGGACGATGGCGCTCTCTGGTTCTGTGAATTATCGGGAGGAAAGCTGGGCCGCGTCAATCCGGCGAGCGGCGCGATCGCGGAATATGCTCCCACGGAATCAAAAGTGGAACCCCGGCGGCTGGTCGCCGTTAAAGGCGCGATCTATTTCACCGATTCCGGAGGCGGGCGCCTCGGCCGCCTCACGCTGGCCGACATGAAATTCAAATTCTGGGATAGTCCGTCGGGAAACCATTCCGAGCCCTATGGGATTGCGGCGGATTCCACCGGCAAGATCTGGTATGAGGAGAGCGGGGCGGCCGCCAACAATTTGGTCCGGTTTGATCCTGCCGTCGAAGTGTTCAGGACCTATCCGATGCCGGCGCCCAATTCATCGGTCCGCAACATGGCGCGCGACGCGAAAGGGCGCCTGTGGCTGCCTCTTTCCCTGGCCAATAAGATCGCTGTCGTTGAATAGATTCCTTGTCGTAAGTCATTTCTGTAGAGCAACTTACATATATTATAGGCCACTCTGAGCAGGACTTTGCGCCAGGCCACCCGCACCTCGCGTTCCGCGACCTAGTACTACAACCCGGGTCCCAAAATTTTTGACTCGATTGGACCATTGAGCCATCCGGTTCGCACTGCCAAGATTCATTTCACAGTGGGTTGGGATTGCGCTGCGGGGACGACGGCCCCGAGAAATCGGGTACGTAAGCGCTCTACCCAACCCGCCAAAAATCTTCCGCGATTTCAGATTTCTTCTCCTTCTCCCCGGCACGGGATAATCACCACTCAAGAGAGCTCACTTCACACTTTTAACAATCCAGGGAAAACCTCGTTTAAGAAAATGCAATTCGATCCGGCAGGTCCAGTGGAGCAGGCTTCACAGGCTGCGGAAAAACTCTGTCATTCTGAGCGAAGCGAAGAATCTCTCCTTGTTTCTTTTCCTATACTTAAATCGAAGAGAGATTCTTCGCTTCGCTCAGAATGACAGAACAAGGCCTTTTTTCCGCAGCCTGTTCAGCCTGCGGGGGTGAATCCTTGCAGGGACCAAAACCTACAGGCTGAAGCCTGCGCCACAATGGCGGGACAATCACTTCAAATACGTTCGGACAATTTCGATCAAATCGTCGGCGGCTTCCTCGGCGGATTTCGTTTTGCGAGGCATGTGGTTGCGGATGTGGTCCTCCATCAATTCGCCCATGAGGCTGTTGATGGCGCCGCGCGCGGCGGAGAGGCGTTGCAGGACCTCGGTGCAGGGCTCGTCCTGATCCAGGGCGCGCCCGACGGCTTCGAGCTGCCCCACAATTTTCTTGGTGCGGGTGACCAGATCCAGCTTTTCTCTCGATAAATGCGACATTTTTTCTTGACTACCCTATGGGGGTATGGTATCAGAGATTCAGGCCGCGCTGCAACGGCCCGAAAGGAATTTAGAACGCATGGAAATTCCAGTTCAAGAACCGGAACCTCCGGGCAGTTCCAGCCTCCCGGACCTCCGCCCCGAGTGAGCATAGCACAAGCTGTCGTGAATCAAGTTTCCGCTCCGCTCGGGTGGATGGAAAAACCGAGCGAGCGGGAATCCGCGATGCCGCGGAAAAAAATCCCCTCCTGAAAAATGGTTTTACCGGACGAGGCGCCGGAGCCCGGCCAGGACACGTGTGAATACAATGGAGGGGATCATGTTTGATTTCATCGTCAATCGCAAAAATTCCGGGCGCAAGAATTCCGTGCCGCGCCCGAGCCTTTACTGCGTGTGGATTCGCGCGCACGGCGGGGAGAACGCCCCGCTCATCCGGGTGTGGATCGATCCGTCGATGTCGATGTTCGATTCGCAGGCCAGGGTGCATGAGCCCGATCTCGCGGCGGCACGCGCCGAGGAGCAGGCCGCGCTGGCCCACGAGGGCAATTCATGAACGGCCATGGGGTGGAGACGCTCAGTGTCCTGTTTTTACCAACTGTTCCTCTCGATCTCGGGTGAGGCCATGATTTTAATGCTTTGAAGGGAATGCCGATCTAAACGGGAGAATATGCGCCATGGCACGGCCCAATTCGCGCTAATGTTTCTGTCCCTGCTCGGTCTGCGCCTGGGCACACCTCCGGCTGCGCGCGCGCAGGATGCGCCGCCCGTGCAAATGCCATCGCCATCCGCTCCAACCCCGGCCCAAGACTCGTCGGTTGAGCCAATCACTCAAAATTGGAATATTCATGGCCAAGTCACCGAAACGCCGCAAGGCGATACAGCCTTTCCGGCTTTGTACTCTGGTCCAAATAGCCTGGACAGCAAAGGAGAAGTACAGGAAACCTTTACGGCGGACCTCTATGCCGGCGCGCGACTATGGAAGGGCGCCGAGATACATGTCGATGGGCTGCTATGGAAGGGATTCGGCCTTACCAATGATAAAGGGATCGAGGCGTTTCCAAACGGCGACGCTTTCAAGCTCGGTACCAAAAACCCCCACTTCATGTTTGCACATCTGTTCCTCCGGGAAACCATTGGTTTAGGCGGTAAGCGGGAGCCGGTGCCGGACGGCCCCCTCACCCTCGCTGGCGAGCGGGACATTTCGCGCCTGACGATCACTTTGGGGCGACTTACCCCTACCGACATGTTCGACAACAACGCCTATGCTCAAGATCCGCACACTCAGTTTATGAATTGGGCGATGATAACCAACCTTTCCTGGGACTTTCCGGCTGACAGCGTTGGGTATACCACAGGGCTTGTTGTGGAACTAAATCAGCCGCGATGGGCTTGGCGGTACGGCTTTTTCCAGGTGCCGAACACCCAAAATGGCTTCACGGCCGAGGACCAGGTTCTCACTTTTCCACATGGGGGAGGCGACGGCCCGTTTTTTCGTGCGTGGGGAATGGTAACGGAATTTGAGCGTCGCTATGCCAGCACGCGTCCGGGAACGATTCGGTTTCTATCCTTTGTAAATCGAGCCAACTCGATTGGTTACCGGGAGGCGATACCTCTCTTGAAAGCGAATGGCCCCGGGGCGGACCTTTCGTCCGCCCGAGCCTATCGCCGTAAATATGGTTTCGGTCTGAACTGGGAACAAGGGATTACGGATGATGTCGGCATCTTTTCGCGTCTCGGTTGGAACAACGGGCAGGTAGAAGGATGGATGTACAATGACTCCAATTGGACAGCATCGCTTGGGACGAGCGTCAAAGGTACCCCTTGGCGGCGAACGAGCGACGCTATCGGAGTCGCCTTTGTAGCAAGCGGCGCCTCGCGCAGCAACCAGGAGTTTCTTGAGGCTGGCGGCACGGATATATTGGACGGAGACGGCGCGCTGACGTACGGAAGTGAGAAAGTGATGGAGGCCTACTACAATTTTGCAATCTGGAAAAGTATTCACGTGACTCTAGATTATGAGTTTGTGGACAACCCGTCCTTCAATCGCGACCGTGGTCCAGTGTCCGTCTTCGGGATACGATTCCACGGGCAATTCTAAAAATCAGGTCAACCGAAATCCGTGACGTTTGCCGCATGGAAGCAGACGTCGATAACGGATCGTCGTAGCAGCGTTCTTAGCGAAGGCCGCTTAGAAGATACAGGTCCTCATTTCTAAGGCGAAGCCAAGCCGGCCGCTCAACTCCGCGCGCACTCAACCTATGACGAAGAAGCCCAATTTACAGTCTTTTCATGTTTTTCTGGTCTGCGGCGTGCTTTACTTTGCATACGGGGAACTTGGCTACAGCCTGACCAGGTCTCCGTAAGAGATGCGTCGTTTTCTCTTCCAAATCGCGGGGGGATCGTGTTGTCTAGTGTTGGTGTGCCTGGCGATACCGGGGCGCGCACGCGGCCAGGATTCGCCTGCCAACCCTTCCTCTTCGCCATCGGCGCCGGGTGCGAACGAGGATCCCGCGCCGCAGGACCCGTCCACCAATTTCCCACACTCGGAATCGAGCCGCTTCTGGCTTTCCGGGCAGGCAAATATTATTACGCAGTGGCACCCCGCGTTCCATTCTCCCTACCAGGGGCCGAACAGCCTTTCGCCCGAAGGGCAGGATGCCTCTTCGCGGGTGCTGACGCTCTTCACCGGTATGGAGGCGAGCAGCACAACGGAATTTCTGTTCGATGTTCAGGAAACCGGTGGGCATGGGATTGGGGAAGCGCTCGGCCTTGCGGGCTTTACAAATCTGGACGTGGTCCGGAATCCGACACTCAGCAAGGCTCCCTATGTGGCTCGTCTGATGTGGCATCAAATCATTCCACTGAGCGGCGAGAAATCGCCTGCGGAGAGAACGCCGCTGTCGCTCTTCACGCAGTTGCCGGTGAGGCGGCTGGAAATTCGCTTCGGCAAATTCAGCCTGGTGGATTTTTTCGATTTGAACACGTACGGCTCGGACAGTAATTTCCAATTCATGAACTGGACGCTCGACAACAACGGCGCCTACGACTATGCCGCGGACACGCGCGGCTACACGTATGCCGCGATGGTGGAGTACGACGACCGCCACTGGGCCGTGCGATTCGCGGAAGCGCTGATGCCCAAAGTGGCGAACGGCATCAACCTCGATGCCGATCTCGGCCGCGCCCATTCGGAGAATGTCGAATTCGAGTTGCATCATTCTTTCTTGCCACGCCGCGAGGCGGTTGTTCGCCTGCTCGGCTACGCGAACCACGCTAACATGGGAATTTACAGCGTGGCCGTCGCGAATTTTCTTGCGGGCGAGACGCCGAAGCCGGAAATCACGGCGCATCCTCTTCAGACGACCACTAAGTACGGATTCGGCGCCAACGTCGAGCAGCCACTGACGGATTGGCTGGGGGTCTTCGCGCGATGGGGCTGGAACGAAGGCCAGCACGAATCGTACGCTTACACCGAAGTGGATGAAACGG
Organism: uncultured Acidobacteriota bacterium; assembly: GCA_963832265.1. Taxonomy (GTDB): domain Bacteria; phylum Acidobacteriota; class Terriglobia; order Acidiferrales; family UBA7541; genus Palsa-360. The sequence goes on along the minus strand of CAWHTN010000002.1, from coordinate 117,913 downwards.
AACAAGTCGGCGCCGGCGCGCAAGGGAGCAAGTGGCGAAGGAAGCTGGACCGCGCGGGCCTGGCGTTCATTTCCAACGGAATTTCGCGCGACCACCAGGAATATCTGGCCCTCGGAGGCCTCGGCTTCCTGCTCGGCGACGGCAAACTGAACTATGGCCGCGAGAACATCGTCGAAACCTACTACACGCTGCACATCTGGCGCGGCATTTTCACTTCGTTCGACGCGCAGTACATCGACAACCCCGGCTACAACCGCGACCGCGGCCCATTGTTTGCGCCTGCCCTACGCCTTCATGTTGAGTTTTGAGCGACCAGGCCTGCATCATAATTGCGGAATCTTTGTAGGGCACGGCTCCAAGCCGCTGGGCTGCTTGGAATCGTGTCGCCTCACGGCTCTTCAGCCTGCGGAGTTCGTCCGTGCATGGACCAAAAACCACAGGCTGAAGCCTGTGCTACTAAAATCCACTCCGAATCGACGCTTGAAATGGGGAGAGCGGCCGGTGGAGGGTTCCGGCCGCTCGTGGGGCATGGGCAAACTCAAGAAAGATGTTGTGGAGCCGAAGCTATCGGGACCCGGATTTGCCTGCGGAACCGATCAAACTCAAGAAGAGCAGCACAGCGAATACCGAGATGCAGGTTACGACAATCATCGGCGTCCTCGGCCGTCGGTCGCGGGCTCTACGCGCCGTCGCCAAAGCGCTTTGGCGCGTCGGCGACTGGAAGCCCGCAACCTCTCCGAACAGCTTCAACCACGCGACCATTCTGCCTGCAAGCTCCGCCCGCACAAATGGGCCAAGGGTTACATTCGCATCGGTACTCTCGTACGGTAGTTCCAGCCCTACACGCCGAGATCTGGAATGTTTTCGAGGGCGTCGTTGAAGCGGTTGGTGAAATTCGCCATGCAGATGGCCAGGGTCAGCTCGACGATTTGTCCTTCGTCGAAAAACTTGCGCAATTCCTGAAGCTCGGGGGCGCGGATGCCGGTGGCGCCGCGCGTCACGCGGTCGGCGAACAGGATCGTGGCCTTTTCCTTTTCATCGAAGAGGGGGCTGCGCGAATAAAACGGGAGCGCGGCGACTTGCTCCGCCGTGACGCCTGTGCGCTTCGACGAAGCGATGTGCGCGCGCGTGCAGTATTCGCATCCGTTGACCATCGACGCGCGGAGGTACGCGAGCTCCTTGTACTTGGCTTCGACGGTGCCCTCGTTGATGACGGCTTTGTACAGCGGGAGAAACGTGGCCAGCACGTCCGGCCGGTGCGCCATGGTCGCGAAGATGTTCGGCACTTTGCCCGCTCGCGCGGCGAGCTTTTCAAATGCGTCCTGCAACTCCGGCGAGGCTTGCTCTTTCGTCAGCGGATTCACAACTCCCATACTTGGTCTCCTTTTTTGTCTTCCAACTTACATCGCAATGTACGCGCACAAGTTTATCAAGGCGCGGTCCTGGTAGCACAGGCTTCAGCCTGTGGGTTTTAGTCCTTGCAAAGACCAACCCCCACAGGCTGAAGCCTGTGCTACCTGGAGCTCCAACCATTGAACGGCTTTTCGGCGCGTGTTAGCTTACTCATAGCAAAGCCCTTCCAGTCAGCTCGCTGTGCATGGGGAACTTCTGATGGTGTCTCCTGTACGACAATTTAACGCGGTGGCCGATGAAGAGCGCGTGCTCGAAGTCGTGCGCGAGCTTGTCGCCGAGCTGGGGCACGAGTCGGCACTGCGATCGGCCAGCCCGGCGTCGCTATCTGGATCGCGATTTGGGGCTCGGCAGTTTGGAACGCGTCGAATTGTTGCTGCGGCTGGAAAAAGCGTTTGGCACTCGGCTCGATGAAGAGGTGCTGGCCGGAGCGGATACGGTGCAGGACCTGATCACCGCTTTGAGCGCCGCAAATGGCGCGTCTGGCGCTTTGGGAGTGCGCGCGGAAGCGGCCGTGCGCGCGACGGAAATTTCCTTTCCTGGGCAGGCGGAAGGAGTTCCCTTTGCGGAGACGTTTCAGGAAGTGCTGCGGCATCGCGGGCGCGCGGACGCGTCTCGAACCCACCTTATTTTTTACGAGGACGAAGCAGAAAGCGCCTCGCTCACGTTCGGCGAACTTTTTGAAGGAGCCGAGCGAGTCGCGGCCGATTTCGCGCAGCGCGGCATCGGGCGCGGCGACACGGTTGCCCTGATGTTGCCGACGTCGCGCGATTTTTTTCTGGCGTTCGCCGGGACGCTGCTCGCGGGAGCAACTCCGGTGCCGATTTACCCGCCGTTTCGCGCCGACCGGATTGCGGAGTACGCGGAACGGCAATCGGCGATCCTGGCGAACGCGGGCGCGCGCCTGCTGGTGACGTTCCGCGAAGCGGCCAGCGTGGCCAAACTGCTGAAGCCGCTCGTACCGTCGCTCGAAGCCGTCGTGACGGCCGAGGCGCTGGCTCAATCGCGCGCGCCGGCGCCGCTCGGGCCGCAACTCCACTCGCGCGCCGAGGACCTCGCCCTGCTGCAATACACTTCCGGCTCCACGGGCAATCCCAAGGGCGTGATGCTGACGCACGCCAATCTGCTGGCCAACGTCCGCGCGATCGGAGAGGCGCTCGGCTTGCGCAACGACGACGTCGGCGTGAGCTGGCTGCCGCTTTATCACGACATGGGCTTGATCGGCGCGTGGCTTATGCCGCTGTATTTCGGCCTGACGGTAGTAGTGCTGTCGCCGCTGGCGTTTCTGTCGCGGCCGGCGCGATGGGTGCGCGCGTTCCATCGTTACCGCGGCACGATCAGCGCGGCTCCGAATTTTGCGTACGAACTGGCCGCGGCCAAAGTTTCGGATGAAGAAACCCAGGGTCTCGACTTGAGCGCGTGGCGCGCGGCGCTCAACGGCGCGGAGCCTGTACTTCCCGCGACACTCGACCGCTTCGCGGCGCGATTCGCTTCCTGCGGCTTCCGCCGCGAAACTCTTGTTGCCCGTCTACGGCTTGGCGGAAGCTTCGCTCGCCGTGACGATTCCGCCGGTGGGACGCGGGCCGCTCGTGGACCACCTCGATCGCGCCGCGTTTGCGCAAGAAGGCCGCGCGGTGCCGGCGCCGCCGGACGCTTCCGCCGCCAACTCAAGCGATGATCCGAATGTGATTTCGTTTGTCTCCGTGGGGCCGCCCGTTCCGGGGCACGAAGTGCGAATCGCGAATGACCGTCGGACGAAGATGTGGGAGAGCGCGTCGAGGGACAGCTCTGGTTTCGCGGACCTTCCACCACACTGGGCTACTATCGAAACGAGGCCGCGACGGCGGCGCTGCTTCCCGAGGGCGCGGCGGCGGGATGGGTCAACTCCGGCGACCGCGCGTATCGCGCCGGCGGCGAAATTTACATCACCGGCCGCGTGAAGGACATCATCATTCATGCGGGGCACAATCTTTATCCTCACGAAATCGAGGACGCCGTGGCGCAAGTGCCCGGAGTGCGCAAGGGCTGCGTGGTGGCATTTGGCGCAGCCGATCCGGTAGCGGGCACGGAACGGCTGGTGATCGTCGCCGAATCGCGCGAGCGCAACCGCGACGCGCGGGCGCGGCTGGCGCAGGCCATCACGGCGCAGGTCACCGAAACGCTGGGGCTGCCTCCCAATGTGGTGGAAGTCATTCCGCCGAATGTCATTCCCAAAACGTCGAGCGGAAAGCTGCGCCGCGACGCCACCAAGCAGCGGTTCCTTTCCGGCGAATTGAATTCCGACGCGCCGCCCGTTTGGCTGCAGCTCGCGCGTCTCGCGGCGGCATCGAGCGCCGGGCGAATTCGCACCGCTCTGCGGCGCGCCGCGCAAGTGGCGTACGGATGCTACGCCATCGCGATATTTGCCCTGTTGCTGTTTCCCGCGTGGCTGTACGTGTTGATTTCGCCATCGCGAAAGAGCGCTGCGCGCGTGACGACGGCGGCGCTGCGCGCGTATTTGAAAGTCGCGGGCTGGCGTGTGCGCGTCGAAGGGCGCGAGCATCTGCGGGAAAACGCGCCGCGCATGCTCGTCGCCAATCACACCAGCTACGCGGATATTGTCGTGCTCATGGCGGCGCTTGGCACGGACTACCATTTCGTCGCCAAAGCGGAAGTGATGTCCATGCCGTTTTTCGGAACGTTCCTTCGCAAGCTCGGCCATTTCTCGTTTCACCGCGAAGACCCGCAGGCGCGTTTACACCAGGCGGAACAAATTGAGGACGCGCTGCGGCGCGGCGAATCCGTTTTTGTTTTTCCGGAGGGAACCTTCACCGCGCAATCCGGCGTGCGTCCATTTCACCTCGGCGCGTTCAAAGCGGCCATCGCGGCGCAGCGGGAGATCGTGCCCATCGCTCTCGACGGGACGCGGCGCGTGCTGCGGGACGGCACGTGGCTGCCTCGCCCCGGACGCATCACCATCACGATCTGCCCGCCCATCGCTCCTCCACCCTCGGCGGAAGATTGGCAACAAATCGTGCGCGTGCGCGACTCGGCCCGGGAAATCATCGCCCGTTTCGCGTGCGAACCTCTCCTGTAAATTCTTTTCGATCGGGCAACCGGCGCGCAAAAGCCACGCATCCCAATTTACGAACGATGTTTTCATCTGACGGCCAGGGATTCCTGAGGGAGGGCTCACCGTCACGTTCAAATGGGTCCGTGGGAATTCGCTGAACCCAAAATCCTAGACAACGGAAAGAGGAAATAAAAAGTTGCGTCTCTTTTTGTGTCCCGGCGCGCCGTAGGAGGAGCCGCGCCGGGAAATGCAAGGGCCGAAGCACCGATTTCTTCGGCCCTTTTTTAATGCAGTTTTGTTTCCCTACGATTGCAAGCGAAACACGACCGTGATCGTTGTTTCGACTTCCACCGGCTCTCCATTCAGCATGGTCGGGCGATAGCGCCATTGCCGCACTGCGGCCAGAGCGGCTTGCACGAAGAAGGGTGAACCGCTCACAACTTCCAGCGCGTTGATGCGTCCGTCACGGCTGATGATCGCGTGCAAAACCACCGTTCCTGATTGCCTCGTTTCCAAAGCCAAGGGCGGATAGCGTGGCTCGATTCGAGAGACCAGTTGGGCTTGTAGTACGCCTTCGCTTACCTTCACAGGATGTTTTTCTTGTTGCACCGGTTGTGCGATGCGTGGAGGTTCCACCGGCGGCGGCATCCTTTTTCCTTCAGTGATCTGGATTGCTCCCGGTACATATCCCTCCGGCAATTCCGGGATTGAGGCATCCCCCGTCACCTCCACACGATCAATGTCCACGGTCGTGACGGGAGGCGCAGTTGGCGGAAATGGATTCTGAATCACCGGCCTGGGAGCTGTTGTGGGCGTTGCGGCGTGTTGCGCCGGGCTGTGAGCGCGCCAGACGCCAAAGAATGTCAGTTGGGGCGGAAGAATCTGGTGAATTTGGGGCTGTGCGACGCTGGTGAGAAGCGGCGCCGCCACGAGCAGCATCAGAAGCGAAGTTTCGATTGCGAGCGAGAGGCCAAAGGCTCTTCGGCGGCTGCGGCGAGCAGGCGACGTTGCATCCGGGTCACCTTCGACCAAACAGCGGCCAAGCGCCAGGTCAGACCTGGCCTGTTCTGGGCCGGGATTTCCTTTTCCTGTGCTTTGCATGGACACTCCTCAGTTCCGCCAACCCTGGCCATTGCAGCGGTCAGGACCGGCTTTTGCAGGGATAATGAGGAGCGCGCTCTCGTTTAGTTGGACACCGTTGCGTCCGCGGGGTTCCCCGAAGCACCGCTTCCGGCGCGATCTGCCCACCAAATGCGACTATGTCTATTATTATCAGCGCATTGCAAGTATTCGCTTTTTATGCACCAATTTCCGATGTTCATGCATCACATATTCAGATTTCATATTTTGGCGAGGTACAAAATCATGCGTCTTCCTTCGAAAGAGGCTGTTGGGGTTCGTTACACGGGTTGGGCCGCGCTGGGCCGCGATCCGCAAGAGGACACATTGGAATACACCTGTCCGTACTGCGGCGAGCGCGGTGTGAAAGCGGCGCGACGCACCCCCGATCAATACCACTTTACGGATGGTTTCCTTCAGGACCTGCAAGGGGAAATGGCCGCCTGCCACTCGTGCCGGCATTCGTTGCGGATTGCTCCCGTGGTCCTGCTGCACGATCAGGACGAAAAGCGCCGGTTCGAAGGCGTATTTTCCGACGATCTGGTGGCAAGCAAGAATTAAGTTTCCGGGTTCGCTCCTCCAACTGCAAGAACGGGCCGCTCCGATTTCATCGGGGCGGCCCGTTCTTGTTTCTGTTCGCTTCCGATATTTGGCCGGGGCCATTCCCCAGCGAGCTATTGCAGAAGTGTGTCCGGCTCGAGGTGATGTCTCTCGAGGTCGTCGCGCACGCGATCGAAGGCCTGGTCCACCGTATCGGCAAACTGAAGCAAGCCGTATTCGTGCTTGTTGATGGTTCCGCAGCGCAGCATGTGTTTCCAGTCGAGCACGCGGTCCCAATACTCACGCCCATAGATCAAAATCAAATTTCGACGGTGCAATTTCCCGGTCTGCATGAGCGTGAGCATTTCCCAGAGTTCGTCCATCGTGCCGTAGCCGCCGGGAAACACGATCAGCGCCTTGGCGAGCTGCGCGAACCACAGCTTGCGCATGAAAAAATAATGAAACATGAAACTCAGTTCGGGGCTGATGTAATCGTTGGGGCGCTGTTCGTGCGGCAGCTCAATGCTCAGGCCGATGGATTTCCCGCCAGCTTCGGCCGCGCCGCGATTGGCCGCCTCCATGATTCCGGGGCCTCCGCCGGAGCAGATCACGAAGCGCCGGGGATGATCGCCGAGCGACATGGCCCAGGTAGTGATTCGCCGCGCCAGCTCGCGCGCCTCCTCGTAGTAGCGGGACATCTCGACGGCCGATTTGGCGTCGCGGAGGGCGATGCGGTATTGCGGCGCGCTCAGGCGCTTTTTTTTTGCCTTTCGCAGTTTGTGCAGGTGCGACATCGCTTGATCGCGCGAAAGGATCCGAGCCGACCCGAACATGACGATCGTGTCGCCCACCTTCTCACGGCGAAGCCGTTCGAGCGGATCGATGTATTCGGTCGTGATGCGCACGGGGCGCGCCGGCAAGCTTTCCATGAATATTGGATCGCGATAGGGCGGCTCGATTTCTTTCTGACGGCGCCTGCGGCTCATGAACCCTCCACTGCAAGTGACTGCAATTTGACATTCTACGCAACCGCCCAGCGGAAACGCCAGAGACACGGCCCGGACGTGTTCCGTCTATATACCGGCTCAGGGAGGGCTCTGGCGACGGCGAGTGGAGCCCGGGGGGCCGGCCAACGCATCAGCGCGTTTTGGCTTCCAACGTAGTAGACTGGGGTTAGATGACTTTGAGACGAACGCTCGCTGTTGGCCTGGCGACACTGGCTGCGGGAATGGTATTTGCGGCGCTGCCCGCGCGCGCTCAACAAACGCAGGGGCCTATCGCGCCCAAGCCGGGCACGCCCGTGCAACAAGCGCCGGAGGGCACGATCCGCGTCCGCGTCGCGCTGGTGAGAGCGCCGGTGGTCGTGGTTGGCGCCAAGGACGAGCCCGTCCTCGACCTTCAACAGAAAGACTTCCACGTCCTCGATGATGGAGTCGCCCAGACGATCGAGGCATTCGACCTGGGCGGGGAACAGGTCTCGGCCGTGCTCGTCTTTGAAACCAGCTCGCGCATCGCGCCGCTTCTGCCCGCCATCCAGAAATCCGCGATTGTCTTCACCCAAACGATCGTTGGCCCTTCGGGAGAGGCCGCGGTCCTCAGCTACGACAACAGCGTCAACACCTTGCTGCCATTCAGCACCGACAACGATAAAATCGAAAAGACAATCGCCAACTTGAAGCCCGGCAACAGCGGCGCTCGTCTCTATGACGCGCTGGCCTCCGCAGTCGGACTGCTGCGCGATCGGCCGATAGGTCAGCGCCGTGCGATCGTCGTGGTGGGGGAAGCCAGCGACAGCGGGAGCGAGGAAAGACTCGGTCGTGTGCTGCGCGAGGCGCAGCTTTCAAACATTGTGATTTACAGCGTGGGGCTTTCCACCACTGCGGCGGGGCTGCGCGCGCCGCCCTCGCAAGCCGGCCCGGCTCCGGCCACGCCTCCCGGCACGTTCGGCGGTCCTTCGTTTCCGGGCACGGCGCAAACGCCCACGAGCCAGCAGCAGTACGGCGGCAACATCGATCTCCTGGGACTGGCGGAGTGGGCGGTACGGAATGCCACGGCGGTAGTGAAGGATCGACCGCTCGAAGTCGCCGCCACGGCCACCGGCGGGACGTATCAATCCGCGTTCCGGGACAGCAAAATTGAAAACGCGGTCGACGCCATCGGCGGCGAACTCAACTCGCAGTACATGCTGAGCTATCGCCCGACGGGTTCGGATGCGCCCGGCTATCACCAGATCAAAGTCACCGTGGACCGCCCGGGAGTGAAAGTCCGCACGCGGCCGGGATACTACCTCGAAGCGAAATAATTTCCAGTAGCACAGACTTCAGTCTGTGGGGTTCCATTGAAACTTGGCAAAATTTTGATGCTAAGTGGGATTTCGGCCCTGTGTGGCCAGTGGATGCTTGGCTCTCGCAATCAACCCGGGCGCGTTGACGAAAACCCACAGACTGAAGTCTGTGCTACTCAACCCACAATCGAAATCATTTTGAGAATATGGAGACCCACTGCTTCGTCTCCCGTGACATGCGCTTGAGTTTTGGCTTCCTCCGGCGCGATCCCTTTTGTGAAGATGCGCCAGGCAATCTCTTGCGGGATCGTCGTCTCCGAAATTGTTTCTCCGGCCGGCGCTGCGATCAATTTCCAGTCTTCACTGTCCCTGAACAAATACCAACTTCCGCCGCACTCTCCGGAGATGTTGAATCGCGCGAGCGTTGCTGATTTCGCCGATACGTTTCGGTAGGAATACGGCAGCCCGCGCATGAAACAATCCAGAACCGGAAAGTAAAACTCGCGCGTCATGATGCCTGGTTTATCCACGGCAAGGCGAATCTGCTGTTGATGATGCCAGCGTTCCGTAAATTCGCGGGCGGTATCAAACCAGTTCGTAGATTCTTCCTCGCCGGCCCAGCTCACAGGAAACATGGCCGTGCCGAAAGGATCGAGCGCCCGGTGGAATTCCGCGCTTTCCCGCGATGCTGCTTCCATTCTCGAAATCAATTCGTCTGGATCCAATCGGCTGTATTGGCGGACGCCTTCCGCATTGAGGGAATTGATCAGCGCGACGAGTTTCGCGGGAGAAAGCTTCTTGGAGTTTTCAGGCTTGTAGCCGTGACGGGCCGCGGCCAGTTTGCGGACTTGCGTGTCGAGCAGATGCGCCGCCACATCTTTCACTTTCCATTTGGGAGCGAGGGTCTGCTTTTCCCAGTCTTCCGGCGAAAGCCCGCGCAGAAGCTCGATCAGCTTCGCTTCCAGCTCCGGAAAAAGATGGGCAGTGAAAATCGGTTGTAACGGTTCGCGCGCGCCACTCATGCGCACCATTTTATTTTGTTTGCGCCGCGTTCCCCTACTTCTTTTCTTCGGCGACCTCGGGCTCTTCCCGGATCGATGCGGCGGCGGCGATTTTGTCCTCGTCTTCGAGGCGCAGCAGGCGGACGCCCTGCGTCGAGCGGCCCGCTTCGCGGATTTCGTTGGCGTGAACGCGGATCACTTTGCCGTATTCGGTGATGATCATGACGTCGGATTCCTCGGTCACTTGCAGCGCCGCGACCACCGGGCCGTTGCGGTCGGTGGATTTCAGGTTGATGACGCCCTTGCCGCCGCGCGAAGTGATGCGGTATTCGGCGAGCGGCGTGCGCTTGCCGAAGCCCTTCTCGGAAACCGTCAGCATCAGGGACGTCAGAGAATCCTTGATCGCCTCGTTCTCGATTTCGTCGAGATTCTGCGTTTCCGCCTTCGCTTCCTTCTTGATGATTTCGAAGTCGGGCTGCACGGGTTCCATGCCCACGAGGTAGTCGCCCTTGGCGAGATCCATCCCGTTCACGCCGCCCGCGTTGCGGCCCATCGAGCGCACTTCGGTTTCGCGGAACAGGATGGCCTGGCCGTCGTGGCTGGCGAGGAAAATCATCTGCTTGCCGTCGGTGAGGTGCGCGCCGATCAGCTCGTCGTCCTGGTCGAGATTGATGGCGATGATGCCGGTCGAGCGCGGGTTCGAGAATTCGTTGAGCGCGGTTTTCTTCACCGTGGCGTTGCGCGTCGCGAAAAAGAGGAACGTGCCTTCCTCCTCCAGATTGCGCGCCGCGACGACGGCAGTGAGGTGCTCGTCCTCCTGAAATTTCACCAGGTTGGAAATCGCCTTGCCGCGCGTGGCCGCCGCGGCCTCGGGAATCTCGTACACCTTGAGCCAGTACACGCGGCCCTTCGAGCTGAAGAGCAGGATGTAGCTGTGGGCCGAGGCGACGAACAGGTACTCGACGAAATCCTCGTCGCGCGTTTTCGCGCCGATGCGGCCCTTGCCGCCGCGCGACTGGTGGCGGTACACGTCCACCGGCGTGCGCTTGATGTAGCCCGCGTGGCTGACGGTGATGGCCATGTCCACGTCGGCGATCAGGTCTTCGAGCTTGATCTCCTCGACGTTTTCGACGATCTCGGTGCGGCGCGGGTCGGCGTAATCCTTCTGCACCTCGCGCAGTTCCTTCACGATCACGGCCTTCAGCTTCTTTTCGCTGGCCAGAATTTCCTTCAGCTCGGCGACCAGCGCGCGAATCTCCGCCAACTCCTTCAGGATTTCGTCGACGGAAAGCCGCGTCAGTCTGTGCAACTGCAATTCCAGGATGGCGTCGATCTGCGCGTAGCTCAGGCCAATACCAGCGCCGGCTTGAGCAGCGCCGAATCCGACATCGAGGAGGCCGTACTTCTTGCGATCGAGTTTGATGCCTTTGAGCGTCTCTGTTTTATTTCCGGCGGTCAGGATCTTGACTTCTTTATTTTCAAAAAAATCGTGCAAATTCTCGCGTGCGTTCGCCCGGCTGGAAGACCCTCTGATGATTTTGATGACGTTATCGACGTGATCGAGCGAGATATGGTATCCGACCAGAATGTGTTCGCGCGCTTCGGCCTTGCGCAGCTCGAATTGCGTGCGCCGGCGCACCACTTCGACGCGGTGGTCGATGAACAGCTTCAGCATCGGCACGAGGCCCAGCTCGCGCGGCTGCCCGCCGACAATGGACAGCAGGATCATGCCGAACGATTCCTGCATCTGCGTGTGCTTGTAGAGATGGTTGAGAATCAGCTTGGGCTCTTCGCCGCGCTTGATCTCGATCACGACGCGCATGCCGTCGCGATCGGATTCGTCGCGCACGTCGGAAATGCCCTCGATCTTTTTCGTCTGCACGAGCTCGGCGATGCGCTCGATCAAGCGCGACTTGTTCACCTGGTAGGGAATTTCGGTGATGATGATGTTGTCGCGGTCCTTGCCAACACTTTCAATCGCGGCCTTGGCGCGCATGGTGAAGCTGCCGCGCCCGGTCTTGTAAGCCGCGAGGATGCCTTCGGCGCCGGAAATGTATCCGCCGGTGGGGAAATCGGGCCCGGGCACTACCTTCATGACTTCCTTGAGCGGCGTATCCGGCTTGTCGATCAGCATCACCGCGGCGTCGATGATTTCGCCCAGGTTGTGCGGCGGAATGTTCGTGGCCATGCCGACGGCGATGCCGCTCGCGCCATTCACGAGCAGGTTCGGAATTTTCGACGGGAGCACGACGGGCTCTTCGCGCGTCTGATCGAAGTTCGGGATGAAATCGACCGTCTCTTTTTCGAGATCGGCGAGGATTTCCTCGGTGATTTTTGCGAGGCGCGCTTCGGTGTACCGCATCGCCGCGGGCGGATCGCCGTCGACGGAGCCGTAGTTTCCCTGCCCGTCGATCAGCGGGTAGCGCATGTTGAAGGACTGCGCCAGGCGCACGAGCGTCGGATAAATGACGGCCTCGCCGTGCGGGTGGTAGTTGCCCGAGGTGTCGCCGCAAATTTTCGCGCACTTGCGGTAGCCGCGATTGGAGGCCAGGCCCAGGTCGTTCATCGCCACCAGGATGCGCCGCTGCACCGGCTTCAAGCCGTCGCGCACGTCGGGAATCGCGCGCGCCACGATCACGCTCATCGCGTAATCGAGGTACGACTTCTTCATCTCGGCCTCAATTTCGACCGGAATCATGTGTGACTGTTTCGGTTCGTCCGCCATCGATCCGTCCTTCGTACTCTAGTTGTAGCGCCCGCCTTCAGGCGGGCATCTATCTAGCCGCGTCTCGCCGCTCGCAGCGCAACGTAATCTTTCACCCCATCAAACGCCGCAGCGGTGTTCAGAAATCTCAGCGGTCCGAAATGCGCTTCGAGCTCCGCAAGCAATGTGTCGCGCCCGGCCTCGCTCGCGCACTCAACCACCACGCCGCGCTCGTGATCCGGCGTTGCAGTCAATGTCGCGCGAAACTCCGAACACGCTAACCCGCGCAGCCCCGGTAATGTGGTCCAACTTAATTGGAAGAACATCTCCCCCATCAAACCGCGGCAATTGCATTGCAAGGCCTGAGTACGCTTTGTAGGGCACGGCTTCAGCCGTGCCGTACTGTGACCGTTTCCTAAGGCTTTAGCCGCTGGCGCTTTCGTAGCGACTAATGTCCAGAATTACTTTCCCATTCGCCGAAGACCACGGATATTGATCCGCGGTTCCAACCAGCGTTGCCTTTACTGGATTTTGCTCAATGTACGATTTCGCCTGCCAGAACTGTTCCGCGTCCCTGATCCACCGATCGTGGAAGCTGCGATGCCAGATTGGGAAGGCCTGTGGCCTCTCGATTCCGATCCGGTGGGCCGAACCGCCTTTGATCATCTGCATCGCTTTTTCAATCGTGGTCTCGTCACTCGGCGTGAGCAGTATATGCAAATGCTCTGGCATCAGCGCGAACGCGTGCAATTTGTAGAATCCACGATCACGGCACGTAACAATCTGCTCCACAACGATGCCAGCCAGGACGGTGTTGATGAAAAGCGCGTGCCGTTCCCATGTGTCTGTCGTCACAAAGTAGACACCGGCTTGCCGAACGCGACGCGCGATTTTCGCCACTCTCGCACCGCCAGGGGCTAAAGCCCTTCACGTCAATCCCCATTCGGCACGGCTGAAGCCGTGCCCTACAAAGCTCCGAAGTCTAACGGCGCGCTCACGTCCAACGGCAAAACTATCGCGTAAGCGGCCTAAATATCCAAATTCACGACTTCGAGGGCGTTTTCCTCGATGAATTTGCGGCGGCTTTCGACGTTTTCGCCCATCAGCGTGGAGAAAATTTCCTCGGCGGCGGTGGCGTCGTCGAGACGCACTTTGAGCAGCGTGCGCGTTTCGGCGTTCATCGTGGTTTCCCAGAGCTGGTCGGGATTCATTTCGCCGAGGCCTTTGAACCGCGTGATTGTGAAATCTTTTTTGGCGTCTTCGAGGACGTAGGCGAGAACGTCCGACGCCTTTTCCTTCACTTCCTTGGTCGCCGTTGCGCGTCACGGTGAAGGGAGGATGATCGAATTCGCTGATCGCGTTGGCCGAAGTGCGCAGGCGCTTGTACTCGGGCGTCGAGGCGAAGGCCCAGTTGATTTTCTTGTCTCCGGGGCGCGCCGCATTGCCCGGGATCAGCAGGTCATAGAGGCTGTGCTCTTCGTCGTAGACGATTTTCGGGTCGATGTCGAGTTTCGCTTTGCCGATGGCCTTGGAGAGTTTTTCGAGCGCCTTCTTGTCCTCGAAATCGGTTTTCTTCTCGAAGTCGCTCGCGGCGAGTAAATCCACCAGCAGCGGCTCGCGCAGCTTGCGCGCCATCTTGGCCGACGCCGAAACGTATTCCTGCACGTTCAGGAGAAATTTTGTGAGCGCCGCGCCCTGGATCGCGCCGCCTTCCTTGGGTTTCACGACGTGGTCTTCGGTCGCGCGGGACATCAGCTCGTGGTTGAATTCGTCCTCGTCGCGGATGTAGCGGTCCATCTTGCCGCGCTTCACGCGGTACAGCGGCGGCTGCGCGATGTAGATGTGTTCGCGCTTGATCAGCTCGGTCATGTGGCGGAAGAAAAACGTGAGCAGCAGCGTGCGAATGTGGCTGCCGTCCACGTCCGCGTCGGTCATCAGAATAATCTTGTGGTAGCGCAGCTTGGCGATGTCGAAATCGTCCTTGCCGATGCCCGCGCCGAGCGCCGTGATGATGGCGCGGATTTCCTCGTGGCCCAGCATCTTGTCGTAGCGCGCTTTTTCGACGTTGAGGATTTTTCCCTTGAGCGGCAGGATGGCCTGGTACTTGCGGTCGCGCCCGCCCTTGGCCGAGCCTCCGGCCGATTCGCCCTCGACGATGAACAGCTCGCACCGCGCCGGATCGCGCTCCTGGCAATCGGCGAGTTTTCCCGGCAGGCCGCCCGAATCCATGGCGGATTTGCGGCGCGTCAGCTCGCGCGCCTTGCGAGCGGCTTCGCGGGCGCGCGCGGCGTCAATGCACTTGCCGACGATGCGGCGCGCCACGGTCGTGTGCTTGTCGAAATATTCGCCCAGGCGCTCGTTGATCAGCTGCTCGACGGGACCCTTGATGTCGCTGTTGAGTTTTCCCTTGGTCTGGCCCTCGAACTGCGGCTGCGGCAATTTCACGGAAACGACCGCGACGAGTCCTTCGCGCACGTCATCTCCGGTAATGGAAACTTCGTCCTTCTGCTCTTTGAGCATGTTCGAGGACGATGCGAAATTGTTGATCGTGCGCGTCAGCGCTGAGCGGAAGCCGGAAAGGTGCGTCCCGCCGTCCACCGTGTTGATCGTGTTGGCGAATGCAAAGACATTTTCCGTGTAGCTGTCGTTGTATTGCAGGGCGATTTCGATTTCGACCGTGTCGCGCTTCCCCTCCATGTAAATCGGCGAGTCGTGCAGCACCTGCTTGCCTTTGTTCAGGTGCTTGACGAATTCGGCGATGCCGCCGGTGAAACGGAACTCGGCCGATTTGTCGCTGCGTTCGTCGGTCAGCGTGATTTTCAGGCCCTTGTTCAGGAAGGCGAGCTCGCGCAACCGCTGCGCCAGAATGTCGTAGCTGTATTTGTGGCTCTCGAAAATTTCGGGATCGGGATGGAATGTAATCTTCGTGCCGGTCTTGCGCGTTTTCCCGGTGGCCTTCAGCTTCGCCTTGGGTTTTCCCGCGTTGTAGGACTGCTCCCACACTTCGCCGTCGCGCCAGATTTCCAGATCGAGCCAGTCGGAGAGCGCGTTCACCACCGAAACGCCGACGCCGTGCAGGCCGCCCGAAACTTTGTAGGTGTCGCTGTCGAATTTTCCGCCCGCGTGCAGCACGGTCATCACGACTTCCGCGGCGGCCCGTTTTTCCGTGGCGTGCATGTCCACGGGAATGCCGCGGCCGTTGTCCGTCACCGTGACGCTGTTGTCCTCGTGCACCACGACGTTGATTTCGTCGCAATATCCCGCGAGGGCTTCATCGACCGAATTGTCGACGACTTCCCAGACCAGGTGATGCAGCCCCATCTCGCCCGTCGAGCCGATGTACATCGCCGGGCGCTTTCGCACGGCTTCAATGCCGCCCAGCACCTTGATCGATGCCGCGTCATAGCGGTGTTCGGATTCGTTGCCCATTGATGCTGCTTTTTCTGCCATGTTGTGCGTGCTCCTGCGGAGTCTGCTTGACGGCGGGCTCTAAGTAGAGCCCGCACCCGGGGAAAGGCGTTGTCATTTTTGCTGGCGGGCTTCACACTTCCCTGAAACACCCCGTGTGAACGTAACGCCCGCAACGATCGAATCGACCGTCGCCTTACCCTGTGGCCCTCGGCCATTGCTTGCTGCCGGGGCTCGAAGGGTTTTCATGCTCCATCCCGTCCGGATTCCGATCGAGCGGAAGCGGACGCGGCGAAGACTACTTTCCTCCAGGCATGTGAGCGTCCCGCATACTCTGGCGCGGGCATGCAAATCAGGGGCGCTGCGAGCCTGGCCGACGTGTCGTACTGGAGGAAAACACCTATTCGTCTGACCAGATGTATTCTACCTCTCCGGGTCGTGTTTCTCAAGCCAATTCTTGAGCATAAAAGCTAGGTAACCACCTTATTTACAATAACTTAAAACTATACGCAGCACGGAGATTGATGTCGTGATTTCAAGCTTGGTCGAGAGTCTCTACCGATGTTCTGAACATGGGCGTTCGGGAGTGCTTTCTACATTGAAAGCATTGAAAAATAGAAGAAATACACAAAATTGTGTGTGCGACACTTTCAGTTGTGTATAGTTGGCAAGGTTCGGATGTTTGATGGATCAATACGAATCCGTCTCAAGGAGTTTTAGCTGTGTCATTCGAAAAGGCATTGGATCTATTGTCTAGGGATGAAAGGTTTAAGGCGACGGTTTATGCCATGAATACCCTGTTGATTCACAAGGGGATTTATACTCACGAAGAATTCGAACAGCTATTCGTTGAGTGGGCCTCAAAGCACGGTAGATATTCCACTCAAGAGGTTGGTCGCGAATCCAAGGTTTCCGTATAGGCAGAATCTATCTTCTAGGAGGTGGATTCTCGCAATCCGGTTTTTTCCCGCAATGATAGCCTAGCTCGCACCGGGAACAAGTACAGCAACACGCGGGTGCAGGCAAAACCTTTTTCGGTTTCTTCGACGTGGATTTCGGGCGGCGCATCGGATCCTAACGAATTTCACCAACCAAACTTCAAATCCTCATTGGCATGATGACGTAGCGGTACCGGTAGGCCTCATCGGCGAGGGGGCGCATTTGTCCGGCGGATTGTTCGTCTTTTAGTTCGAGGCTGATCGGGCCTTCGGGGGCGGCGGCTAGAAAATCGATCATGTACTGGGCGTTGAAGCCGATGGCGATGGGCTCGCCTTTGTATTCCTTCTCGATCGTTTCTTTGGCTTCGCCGTATTCGGGGCTGGACGCGGAGATTTCGATGCCTTCCGTCGAGACGGAAAGTTTCACGGCGTGGGAGCGAGTGTCGGCAAGCTGCGCGACGCGCTTGACGGCGTCGTTCAATTCGCCGCGCTCGATCACCACTTTTCTGTTGTTGTCCCGCGGCAGGACGGCTTCGTAATTCGGGAATTGTCCGGTGAGCATTCGGGAAATGAGCAGGCGTTCTCCGGCGCGAAAGAAAAGATGGCTTTCGTCGAGCGCGAATTCGATTTCGGCGTCCTCGCCCGCCTCGCTCGCAAGACGCTGCACTTCCGCCAGCGCTTTTTTGGGGACGAGGGGACGCACTTCCCGAGTCAAGCCCTCGAATTTGTGATCGATCTCGGCCACGGCCAGGCGGTGGCCGTCGGTGGCGACCATGGTTACCATCTCCGGCTTCAGCAGCAAGAGCGCGCCGTTCAACGTGTAGCGGGACTCTTCGTTCGAGATCGCGAAGGCTGTCCTGGCAATTAGCGACGACAATATTTGCGCGGGAATTTTTGCGATGGGATGCGGGAATGCGGGGATTGCGGGGAAATTATCCTTGGCCATTCCGACCATTTTGTAAGTCTTGCGGTCAGCGAGAATTTGCACCCAATGATTTTCCAGCAGCTTGAAGCGGATTTCGCCTTCGGGCAAGAGGCGCACGAGCTCAAGAAGTTTTTTCGCGGGGATGGTTCCGGCGCCTTCTTTTTTTACCTTGGCTTCGCACGAGGTGCGGATGGAAAGTTCCAGGTCGGTGGCCGTCAGCGTGATGCGGTTGCCGGAGGCTTCGCACAGGAGATTGCCGAGGATCGGAATCGTGGTTTTCCGCTCGACGACTCCCTGCGTCATGTCGAGCTCATTGAGCAGGTCAAACTTCTTCACACTGAATTCCATCGATGGATTTCCTCCGCCGGAAGGCGCAAACACTGCTGCTACTGCGAAGGGCTACTGTACCCTGTTTTATAGGATGTATAAAGACCGTAGTAGTAGCCGTCGCTGTGGAAATGAGGATAACGCGCATATCGAGAGGCAGGGATGCGTTTCCCCTGTGCATCCGCGAGAATGTATTTTGAGGATTGATCGGATAATTCGTCGCGAATCGGTCCGGAGGCCATGACTGCGCCAAAATTTTTCCTCAGTGCACCGCGACGATTGCACAGGATGAGCACAGCCTTATGCGCAGGATTTCAACATGGTAGGAAACCGAAATTCTCTCGCACCGCCTACTGCTCCATGCGCGCGACAATCGCGCCGACATCGAGCGGTTCGGAGATAACAAGTTTCACTGCAGGATGGTAGTGGAAACACGCACAGATACGGTGTCTCTAAAGTCTTACGATCCGGCGCATGGAGGATCACGGGCTTTCCAAGCGCAAGAGCGGCCCCTATCTCTACGTGCGTGCCGTAGCCACCGGGGAGCAGGACCACGAGTACGTCTGCATCGCGCACTCCCTTCAAGTTCCGCTACCGCTATCGCGGCGTGTCCATCTGTATTTGCACCGTCTTCACCCTTCCAGGCAAACGTGCGTTCCCACCCGTGGGTCTTTAACGACGCCGAAAGTACGTCGGCCTCTGCGCTACGGTCCTTTCGCGTGGAAAGAAAAAAGCGCTTTGCCATACTCGTCTCAACCAAGTTGCTCGTTCCCGAGAGTTCTCCACAAGTACCAACACGCCACGGAACGGAAAGGGCGCCAAGTTTCCCCAAGGCGCTCAACGCTGCGAGGCCTCCCATAGACGTTTTTGATGGCTCGCTCAAGGCCGATGTCCCCTAGGGGAAGCACATCTGGTTCTCTAAGGACCATGATGCGGAATACCGAGACCGTCCAGGGACCAATACCTTTAATACCGGTGAGAGCTTGTTCCCACGACTGCCCTTGGCGCACTTTGGAAAGAATCTCCTCTGACCGCCGCACGATTTCGACACAGCATTCGGCTCGCCGCTGGGAAAGTCCAATCGCGCGAAGACTTGCCGCATCCGGAACATTGGCGGGTGAAGGGGTTGTGAGATGCGGGTGCGCAAACCTTGCCCGCTCTGCCAACCGGCACGCGACCAACGTCGAAACTTGTTGCGCCATAACGATGCGAATCAGCCCCCAGATTGAATTTTCGGATGGCAAAGAGGGCCACCTAGCCGATTGAGAATCTATGACTCGCGCTAGTGTAGAGTCGCATTGCGACAATAGTTGTTCTGCCGTCTGGAGTCCCTCTAACGGTTGAATTGCGTCTCCTCTTTGCAACGCTGTGCCCAAGTTGTCTTCTCTTCATTGCTCACGCGTGCTTGAAGAGTGCACCCCTTCCAATGTGCACCTAACACCGTGATCGCGCGTTGGGCATTGTTTGCATTGGCGAGTTCAATTGCAAACGAATCGCATTCGCCATACGTTAAGTCCCCTAACTGTAGCTTGATTTCGGGTGTGAGTTTGACACGGAGGGATCGAAATTTTCCCTTAAAGTCTACGTTCATTGGGGGAACCCAGTCCTTCTTCGTCATCTTCGCTTCGTAAGTAGGAGGCAATACCTGAACAACTCGGTCAAATCTGCCCTCCCGGCGAATAGCAAGATCGAACTCGCCAATGTTGTTGGTCGCGATAACGAAGATCAATGTTGCTCGCCTGTGGATACTCGCTAGCTTCGGAAGCATTGCTGTCGTCAATAGTCTGGAGAAAGGTTCAGCGTTTGAGGCCCCACGCTCTCGCACCAACTCGTCGAACTCGTCAAACAGAACGACGACCCGTTCGGTCTCCTCAAGCATGCGAAAAATGGTGTTGGCTTCGGCTTGGATCCCGTCCATACCATTGCGCAGAAGGAGGGAAGGATCTATGGCGAGAAAAGGCCAGCCGAGGAACCTGGCGACTTCTTTCGATAGCTCAGTCTTCGATGTACCAGGAGGACCGAAGAAGATTGCAGATCTAGGCGTGCCCTTGTCAAAGATGCGACCCTCGGCGATGCTATCGACCTCGGCGACGAGAGGCTTGACGAATTGCTTCCAAAGGAAGTCCTTAAGTGACCGTTGCTTGCCTTGCACCTCAATCGTGCTATCTAGCAAATCGACCGCGAAATCAGCTCTTCCGCTGCAGCGGACACCCATTCTGGGAAGAGGGGATTCTAAGTAGCGAAAGAGTTCTCGGCGAACGGCCTCTGCCAATAAGCGATCTAGTTCGTAAATAAAGTGATAAACGGACGCAGTCGCCCAAGACTCCGGGTCTTCCAGTTGGGGATGGTGCCCAGATGTCCATGCTCGAATGCCTTCTTCTACGCGATAAACACTATTTGAGACGGAGTCGACGGCGCAACTTAGCTTCGGAAGGTATTCAAGCAGAAGGTCTTGCAGTTCGTCTTGTTGAAGAAGCTGGGTTAGCATCTCATACTCGTAGCAGTATGCATTTCCGAAGTTCGGGTAATGGAATAGTGGGCGGCTTAAAGGCCAAGTTCCATCTTTCAGCTGACACTCGAAGAATGTCCTCAAAGCATCGCGCTGGATGCTAGTCTGTTCAGGCTCGGTTTTTGAACTTGGGGTAACTGTCGTGACTAACATCAGCAGGTATATCACCGCAAACGGGTCGGCAGTTTTACTCTGCGCGTTGACTAGCGCGAGCTGATATGTAAGTTCGGCTCAAGCCCACTTTTTTACAGCGGTCTCTAGGCTTTTCGTCAATTTGGAACGCCGCCGAAGTATCCGGACGACTAACTGCGTCAGATAGGCTGAGGGCGGATAAGATTTTATCCTGACGCCACCGCGCCCACTCTTGACTCCATTCTGAAGCATTTTTTCCATCTTGATGATGATAGCTTTCGAAGAAGTGTCGAGGGGATCCGAATAGTCTTGCAGTGCAGTCACGGCTTCCAGGATCCACGCGATTGTAAAGGGGTTGTCGTTCGGAAGGCCGGCGCTCGTGTCTTTTGAAATGAGGAACTTCAAGAGCGCCTTAGTCTGCGCCCTATCAGCTGGCCATGATCCGGTTGCGACTAGTGAAATCACACAAGTGGCAGTGCTGGATATCGAGATCTTATCCTTGCCCTTGTAGTGCTGGTAGCCCCCATCGAAAGCGAAGTAGTTGAGAGAAGAAACTTGATCCTGCAATATCTGGCGTGATAGGAGCCGAAGCGATTCCAGTTTTTGGAAGTCGAGAAGCATTGCTTACTCTGGTTGCTACTGCATGTAAGAGGGTAGCGCTAACATTGTCTGGAGCTTCGCTATCTCGTGAAAAGCGCGGCGCGCTGATTCACTGGAACCTTGTGGGCGCGCCAGCGCAACCTCGATTCGATCAAGTATGACGTGCGCTTGTTCCACAGATGCGTGCGGATCGATCAGGATCCCCTCGGGAGGTCTTTGCCGATGACCGGAGTTGATGATGTCTATAGCTGTTTTGAGCGATGGCACGATTTTCACGTACTGGCGCAACGTCAAATCGGTCGGTGGCTGAGTGGCGAAAATTGGTACCCCAACGGCTGCGGCATAGCCAATTTCCATCGACGCGGATTGACCCACATATCCGTCAGGACAGACAAGCCAGAGGAAATCGGCGGCGCGGATGGATTCCAGATGCCGGTCCTGGACGAGCCTTACCGACCGCACGGGATCACTGGCAACGAACAGGAACTCACCTTGCTGCGCGACGATTCGTGGATCAGCCGGAGAAAGGACGCGGATGGAGAGGGACGCCAGCTCGTGAACAGCTGTGGAGATTGCTCCCATGTGGCGATGGAAGCTGCCGGATACGCTAGCTGTAAGCATGGGTACCTCGATTCTTGACGCTGCGTGAGGCCTGCGCTCGGTATAGCAAACGAGGCGTACTACGTAGGGCGTCAATTATACATTGGTGTTTCTTATTCCGCGCTCTGGAATTCTTTTCGAAAAAAACTTGCAAACCCCTTGTGGCAGCCCTGACAGCTACCCCACATATAGTATGGTAATTGACGGTAAGTGGCAAGCTAAAATGCATCTAACATTAGCCTAATCAGTCATAAGCTTTTTGGAGCATATGGTAATAGACGGTAGTTCAATTCGCAAGACTGACCTAACATACGTCAAGATAGAAAGCGAGCGCGTTTACGTCCCTTCGCATCTCGTCGAAAAGGTCGGCTTGGAGGAAGCGGGTAAAATGGGGTGGTGGTTGCTGATAGTTACCCCAGGTAGATACCGGCTTATTCCAAAGGCAACAGCAGATTCCGACGGCAACCTCTCCGCAACCCTCGGTCAGATCGAGAGAGCGGGAACGCGTGGAGGCATTCTCGACGGCACCGAAAACAACGAAACGCCCGCAATTCGAGCTAGGCTGATGGATTGTGTCGTCTCGCCTCCTCCGCCAGGGTGGCGCATCAACCTCCCGAAAGAGGCCAAACAACTGGTGGCGGAAAAAGATGAGCGTACGTCGGTCTTCTTGTTTACTGTTGCTGGTTATGTAGAACTTTGGTTTCCAGACACACTTTCGAGAGCCGTGTCAGTACCAATTTCGGATCTCTTGCCCTGAAACCCTTTAGCAGAGGTTATGTCTAGCCGAACGAATCCATCAGCTTGTTGATCGTGCGGTTCAGGTCTTTGTCGCTGCGGCGCAGCGCGTCGATCTTGTTGATCGAGTGGAGAACCGTAGTGTGGTGCTTGCCGCCGAACTGGCGGCCGATCTCCGGAAGCGACGCCGAGGTGAGCTGCTTCACCAGGTACATGGCGACCTGCCGCGGGAACGCGATCGCCTTGGTGTTCGAGCGGACTTTCAAGTCCTGCTCGCGCAGGCCGAACTGCTCGCCGACTTTTTTCTGGATCAGGTCGATGGTGATGCGCTTTTCCTGCGTGGCGATGATGTTGCGCAAAACCTGCTGGGCCGTAATCAGATTCAAGATGGAGCCGGTCAGCGAGGCGTAGGCAATCAGGCGCGTCAAGGCGCCTTCCAGCTCCCGCACATTAGACTTGATCGCGCGGGCGATGTATTCGGCGACGTCGTCGGGAATCATGACGCGTTCGTTTTCCGCTTTTTTCTGGAGGATGGCGATTTTGGTTTCAAGGTCGGGCGGCTGGATGTCCGCGATCAGGCCCCACTCGAACCGCGAGCGCAGACGCTCTTCGATGGCGGAAATTTCCTTCGGCGGGCAATCGGAACTGATCACGATCTGCCGCTGAAGGTCGTAAAGCGCATTGAACGTGTGAAAGAACTCTTCCTGCGTGCGTTCCTTCCCGGCGATGAACTGAATATCGTCCACGAGGAGAACATCGACCGAGCGGAACCGGTCGCGAAAGCCGATCATGCGGTCAAAGCGCAGCGAATTGATGACTTCGTTAGTGAATTTTTCCGCGCTGATATAAGTGAGCCGAGCCGCGGGATTGCGTTTCTTGATCAGGTGGCCGACCGCCTGCATCAAGTGCGTCTTGCCCATCCCGACGCCGCCGTACAGGAACAGCGGGTTGTAAGCCTTGGAAGGCTGTTCGGCGACTGCCTGTGCCGCCGCGTGCGCGAATTGATTCGACGCGCCCACGACAAACGATTCAAATTGGTAGCGGGGATTCAGTTGATGGTCGACGGAATCAAAATCCAGGCGCGTTTGCTTCAAGGGGCTTCCCGCAAGCGCGGGTTCATTTTCCGTGCACATGAATTCAAGGTGCGTATCCCGCATGCCCACTTCGACCAGAACGGCCTGCAATAACTCGCCGTACGTTTCCGTCAGCCGCTTCCGGAAGAGCCGGGTAGGGACGCGAACCAAGAGCCTGCCGTTTTCAGTTCCTTCCTGACGCGTGGGCCGAAACCACGTGGCGAAGCTGTGCGGGTTGACCCGCCGTTCCATATGCTGCAAAATTTTTTCCCAGGAATTCATTCCTTCAAAGTCCTCATTGTAGGCAGGCTGCAAGTACAGTCCGCACCCGAAGAAAGCGAAAAAAGCCCGCGCCAGCTATTTCCACAACTGTGGAAAAACTGTGGATAAACACAACCACAAGAGCCTCTTGCGGCTGCAGTCAGTTTCTGGGTTGAACCCCGTGACCTTCTCCCCTTCGCCCGATCGGCCCAAAATGGGCCTGCCACTCGGTACTCCAACTTCTTGTTCGCGTCACGGCGTCCACAGGGGTGCCAGTTGCGAGACTGGTATGCCTAAGACGAGCGTGGATTCTCGCTGAACGCGCGCTTCGCGGCAAGTGAAAATTTCGAAAGCCCATGCGGACCTCCCACAGAAGATTCACAGCTTTTCCACAACGATGTATCTCAAACAAACTAAACATCTTGCTTGGTCTGCATGCACGGAACAGTGTATTTCGTTGAATTTGACACCAATCGTGCCCGGCCTGCACGCTCTTTACGCAAGTTGAAAATTAAACCCCGGAAGAATCGAAGATTACGGACCAGTAAAATTCAGCGCGGAAGTTTTTCCGGTTTTGGAAATTCGTAGATTCCCTGAGGGTCGGCTCCGATCACCAGCCGGTCGGGCTCCACCAGGATTTGGGATGCTTCCAGGCGCGCTCCCGAGGGCAAATACGTCCGGAAACTCGACAATCGCTCACCGTCCTTATCGAAGCGCATCAGGAGGGTGCCAATGGCGATCCAAAGCTCCTGCGTTTGAGGGTCCACGCCAACGGCGCTGATAATGCGGTGCAGGGAAGGGATGCTTCTTTCCGAGTCTTCCGAGCGTACGATGGCCTTGCGGGCCGCCTGTGCGGCGGGCTCAAATTCCAGGGTCTTGAGCGAAAGTTCCATGGCGAGATAGCCGACGTGGTCGAACTTGCGCACCGTGGGTTCGGGCAGGTAATCGAAATAAAAATAGTTATTACCCATATCATCAACAACGAGGTGGCCGTAATTCACTTGCGTGTTGACGTCGGGGCGATCGGCGATCTCCTCGCGGTCGCCGTATTCGCGGACCACTTTTCCCCCGAGGTCGTAAGCGGTGACCAAATGCTCCGCATCCGGACTGGCCACGGCGAATTCATCTCCCGGAAGAAACACGACGGAAACCGGCACTGACATGGGGACCGAGCCGGCAAGAACTCCGTCCGGCGAATAAATTTTGACGGCCTTCGCGCCGCGGTCGCACACGACGACGCGGCCGTCATGGTCCACGTCGAAGGATTCGCCGTAAACAAGCGCAGCGCCTTTCGCTGTGGCCGCGGAGGCGCTGGGAACTTGGCCGACGCTCTTGCCGGACTTATCGAAAATCAGCACGGCTGGAGCAGGCGCGGTGAGGAGATAATAATTTCCGTTCGGTCCGCGGCGAATCTGGCGAAACCCTGCGCTGACGCCACGATATAGCTGGCGCTTCGCCACCAAGTCGCTTTCGTATTGGTATTGTTCCTGCGCGCGCGCAGGAAAAGAGAGAAACAAAGCCAGCGTTGTGGCCAGCGCGACTGCGGCCCACGTGAATTGAATACGCCACATAATTAGTTCGCCTCAGTCGGTCCGGAAGCGCAGGCGCTCGATTCCTCGGGCGCGGCCGGTGGTCTCGTCCACGTCAATCAAAACGGTATTCATCTGGATGTCGCCGGTGGCCACCTCGAACCGCGCCGGCTGGCCGTCCAGGAAGCGGCGCAAGATCGCAGCCTTATCCATTCCGATGACGCCGTTGTGAGGACCGGTCATACCGACGTCGGTCTGGAATGCGGTCCCGTTGGGCAGCACGTGCTCGTCGGCCGTGGCCACATGCGTATGCGTACCAATCACGGCTGACACGCGTCCGTCCAGATACCACCCCATGGCTTCCTTTTCGCTTGTCGTTTCTGCGTGAATGTCCACGAAGATCACGCGGACCTCTGCTGGGATGCGGGCAAGCTCCCGATCGGCTGCCCGGAACGGACAATCATTTGAGGCCATGAAGACGCGGCCCTGGAGGTCCATCACGGCGTAAGGCACCCCGTTCCGCGCCGTGCCCAGGTACAGGCCTGAGCCGGGATTGCCTTCCGGGAAGTTCGCCGGCCTGACCAGGCGGGGATGCTGCGGGATGTATTCGAGAATCTCTTTGCGGTCCCAAATGTGATTTCCCCCGGTCAATACTTCGACGCCGGCCGCGAATAGTTGCTCGGCAATCCGGGGCGTAATGCCGAAGCCCGCGGCGGAGTTCTCGCCGTTGGCGATCACCAGGTCGATTTGGCGGGATTGCACAATGTCGGCCAGCCGGTCAGCCACAATTTCCCGGCCGGGCGAACCCACGATGTCGCCGATAAACAGAATTTTCATTTGCTCACTTTGCCCGGCCCGGCGCCAGCCCGAGGCCTGCGTCCAGCGAAAGATACGCTACCGGAGAACATGCGGTTTCACAAAAAAATGGAGCGGTCCACTTCGCCGTGTGGAGCTCGATCCTGAACCACCTGTAAAAAGTGGGCGCCCTGCGCCGGCCGTTAGGCTTTCCCGCAGCGGACCGAAATCCGCCGCGGGCCATGCACACGGGCCGTCTGACTCGGGCACCCGGAGGTTCAGTATTGGTTCAAAAGATCGTCGCTGCCAGCACCTGCGTTGCAGGCCAACTCCAGATTTCATTCTAGCAAAGCCGGCTCGACGGCGTGGAAGAACTGCGTGAAGGAGTTGCGGGGACCTCACGCCGTGAGTCATCAGGTTGAATGTGGACAGGTCTGGACAATCTTGGTTGTCCTCGCAGGCAACCAGGTGTGTTTGTGCCACCTCCAGCCGAGGAGTGGCATCAATCGGTGCTTCACATAATCGCGGGAGTAGCGTACCCGGAAGCGGCGCCAGATCAGGCCAGCGATGCGTTCTGTTGTCCAGACGGGCGTGTCGAATCCATGGGCGCACGGTCCCTGAGTCAAGAGGCTGGGGAGTCGTGCCAATTTTTCACGAGCCAGCTTCGGTCGGGGGCCTCCGGTCTTTGAGCGGCGGCGCAGTCCTTCCTCCCCACGCAAACGATACCACGCGGCCCATCGCTGGACCGATTGCTTGCAGACTCCCAGAGAACGGGCGACAGCTGCCGTGGATTCGCCGCGCTTTAAGCGGGATACGGCTGCGAACCGGCGGGCCTCCAATTTTTTCGCGTTGCGCTGCGTATAGCCTAGTTGGCTTGCCATGTTCCAGCTCCTCCTGCTAGGAACGTGTCTTCCGTCCATCGCTATTGCGGCCAAAGTTCATTCCGTCTGCGGCTCCCAAACCAGGGAACTCGACGGCCCGAAACGCGATACCCGGGCGATCTCCTAACTGAAGGATCCCCCGGGGGCAACCAAGCTGCGGCTTAGAAGTGGAAGCCTAATTCTGCCGTTACGGTTCGCGGGGTAACGTAGTGCGTCCCGCTGAACGTGGACAGGTAGTTGTAGAGGGCTTCCTTGTTCGACACATTGATCACGGTGATCCGTGCGCTCCATTTGTTCCGGTCGCCATGGAAGAGGTTGTCTTCTCCCAGGGCAAGATCAAACAGACTGCGCGGCTGGATTCGCTGTGGATTGTGGTCGTCGTTCTCGGTGTTTGGAGCCGGAACTTTGAGGTAGATGGACCCGAACGCACTTGCTGCGCAGGGGGTGAGCGGGTTTTGAGCCGCCGTCGCCAATGGGTTTGGCGCGATTAGCTGACCGTTGCACGTGAATCCGCCCTGGAACACTTGATCGGCGGTCAGTAATCCTGCGGTGATCGCGTTGATCAGACCGATTTGGCCACCCGTCAGGCTCGTTGCCGCGCACGTCGCTGTTGCCGCGAGGCAAGGGGTCGCGCCGGCCACCAGTCCGCTGTCATACCTCCAGTTGAAGCCGAACCACGGGCCGGTCTTCCACGGCTGGTACTGCAAGTGCGTCGTTTCGTTGAACCTCTCATCGTGGTCAATGCGGAAGACGCCGACCGCCGGGCCAATGACGGGCACCCCGGCAACTTGTGGAAGGAAGAAACGGGCGGCGACGCTGGACATCACCACGTCTGCCGTAAAGCCGCGCCAGTTGGGCACGTTTGCGCGAACCGTAAAGCCGGGTATCTTGGACCTGTCCCACATGATCGGGTAAGTGATGGGAGTCGCGGCCACGATGCCGAAGTCGTAGGCGTTGTGCGTGTATTTCCAGATGTACTCGGCGTCTATCACAAGGTGCTTTCCGAAAGCCTGTTGGAAGCCGGCGTGGAATTCGTTGCGGAAGCCGGGAGTAATTGGTCCGGCGTTTCCCTGTGAGCAATTGGTACTAGGAAGCGGTACGAGTTCGGCAATTGCCGTGATTCCGCAACCCGTGCTGGCGATGATCAGGTTTTCGTTAAACGGGCTCTCCATCGTTCGCGCGTAGGAAATGCGCAGGACCGTATTTGTTGGTTTTATGTTGTAGGCAATACCGAGCCGAGGCTCCGCCTGGCTGCCTTGGCTGATGCCTCTGTAAAGGTCTCCACGAATGCCGAGGTTGAAGGACCAATTCCCTTTGGTGATCGTGTCCTCGACGAAGAGACCGATTTCCTTAATGTCTGTGTGGCCGTGAAAATGGAATTGGTTGAGATTTGGATCTGTCGCGGGGTTGGTCAGGTCGAATTGCGAGGCGACGCTGCACGTCGGGTCGCCTGCGGCAATACATGCAGGCGCGATCGTCGCAACATATCCCGGATCGACGACCCCAAGAAGTTCATCTTCGGTCAGGAAGGTGTGCTCTACCGTCACGCCCGCCTTGAAATTGTGGATGCCCTTTACGTAAGAGATGCTCGCGCGCGCGCCGGCATTCAGGAGTGTTCGGTCCTGAGAGATGGTCGAGCTCTGGAGGTCCGGACTAAAGTCCGCGAAAGGATCCGCGCTCGGGTAGTAGTTGTAGTGGTCCCGCCGCACGAAGCCGCCAAGCGTCAAGACGGAAGCCGAGCCAAACAGGTGCGTCCAGGTCGGCGCGACGTTGAATGTGGCGATTTGCGAACGCTGGTCCGTCAGTCCCAAAGGCGTGCCGGTCACGGGGTTCACAATCACGGAGCCAGTCGAATCACAATTCGTCACTCCTACGGCGCAGGGATGATATTGCTGGTCGTAAGTATTCGGATTTTGGAACCAAGACCGGGTGTATTGAAAATTCAGGTGGATGGAATCCGCGCCGGACGCTTGAAAGTCCACGCGATCGAAAAAGTTTTCTTCATTCCCCTTGTCATGCATGACGACGAATTCCGGAGGATCAAGAAAGCGCCCGGTGTTCAAGCCATCCGCGGAGATGAAGTTTCCCCACTTCGCGCCGCCGTAAGCGAGGTTGAAACCCATGTTGGCAGTGCCAAATGTACCGTAGGACGAAGTCACGCTCCCGTGCGGAGTCGTAACGCCCTGACCCGAGCGTGTGGTTACGTCAATGACCAGGCTCGTTTTACCGCCGTACTCGGCAGGGGGCGCGCCCTGAATGACGGTCATGGATTCAATGGCATCCACCGGGACCTGGTTGGAGAAAACCTTGCTCTGCTGGTCGGTGATGGGCTGGCCGTCGATAGAAAAAGAATTCTCCGCGTGATCGCCCAGTCCGTGAAAGAGACCGTTGGAATCCGCCGCCACTCCGGGTGCGGAGAGCGTGACCAGCGAACTCAGTGACGATGACGCGCTCTCCAGGGGAAGCGTGTCAAACAGGTCGCGGTCCACGTCGGTGTGCGCCGTGGATTCGGTTTCGATCAGGTCACCCCCCGACGCCTCCACGGTCACGTTGCTGACCTGTCCCGCGAGGGTCAGGTTAATCTTCAGACTCACAGTAACCGAGGAACGAAGTTCGACATCCTGAGAGTAAGGAGTGAATCCGGCCAGGTTTACGGTTAAGTGGTAGGGATTGTAGGGGACATTCACAAAGCTGAAATTTCCCGAATTGTCCGTCGTCGTAGACCGGTCAAGACCGCTGACGACGTTATGAATCTCAACGGTAGCTTTCGGAACCACCGCTCCGACAGGATCGAGAACCGTTCCGGTGATCGAGGCCGAATTTCCAACGCCCTGCGCGTGAATCAAGGGTGTGGCAATTACGAAGAACGCAAACACTGCTAGAGCTATAAGAGTTCGTATGAATCGCATCCCAATCCTCCTCGGATCGCGCATAGGCGCTAAGGAATGGCCAAAATGGAATGCTGCTGCCCGCAAAAAGGGCCGCGGCACGCGGAATCTGGATGATTTCGTCTTTGACTATTGTTTAGGCGGCGGGAGGAGCACGTGGGGAAGTCTGCGAGAAGATTGGGCCCGTGTCTGGGGCCGCGTCCTGAGGCAGAGCCACGGATGCGACCGGCTTCAGCAATGACGCGGACGGCGCCGCTTGTAGCTGCACTGGCGTCTGGTGACCCAGATGGCAATACGGACAATGCGAGTCGTCGCTCGGGCCTTGGTGATTCCAATCGCTGACGACGCCGGTGGCGAAGATCAGAAGCGCGACAAGCGCCAGGGAAATCCCGACTATGCGAGTTGTCTTCCATACGGTCGCTCGGAAATTCATCTGCATATCTCCTCTGTCCCCTAGGGGAATGCGTAGCCGTAGATGGCCAGGGGTTGCCGCCCAAATCCTTGGGCGTGTGCGCGAACCCGAACTTCAGGTCAACGCAGCTTTGTTTGAATCAGAGGGAGATCCTCTTGGTTACGCGAAGGGTGGTGCGCGGGGTGCGGTCTGCGAATAGGAAAGGTCCGTGGCCGGAGGCAGGTTCTGCGGCAGAGGCAAGGAAGCAACCGGCTTCAGCAAGGAAGCAGACGGCGCGACTTCTAAGCGCACCGGGGTCTGATGACCCAAGTGGCAGTACGGACAATGCGCGTCGTCGCTCGGGCCCTGGTGATTCCAATCGCTGACGACGCCGGTGGCGAAGACCAGCAGCACCATCAGCGCCAGCAAAACACCAAGTAAGCGAATTGTCTTTCGTACAGTCATTCTGGCCGATCCGAACAAGGGCACCGAAACCCTGATAATAGTAGCTCGATGTTAAATCCGGGTAAAGCGTTGTCTGGTACTCGGCCCCGAAAAGTAACGGACGCGCTTCGGCATTTTGTTGTTCCGCTACACTTGCAGCACGTCCCCTTCTTTTGCGACCATTTCATACAGCACGGGGTTTACAAAAAATCCTAGAAACAGCCGCGAGATCAGCCCCGCGACGATGACGATCGCGAACGGCTTCTGCGTGTCCGAGCCGATGCCGGTCGAGAGCGCCGCGGGCAAGAGGCCCAGGCAGGCGACCAGCGCGGTCATCATGATGGGCCGCAGCCGCAGCAGCGCCGCCTCGCGCGTCGCCGTGCGAATATCGTGATTTTCCAGGCGCAGCTTGTTGATGTACGACACCAGGATCA
The DNA here is from genome assembly GCA_963832265.1 of uncultured Acidobacteriota bacterium. Classification (GTDB taxonomy): domain Bacteria; phylum Acidobacteriota; class Terriglobia; order Acidiferrales; family UBA7541; genus Palsa-360. Next base: position 86,933 of record CAWHTN010000002.1, on the reverse strand, counting down.
CGGCCGTTTCCACCGAAACTCCCATCAACGCCAGCAAACCCAGCACGGAACTCACGCTAAATGGTGTGTGCGTAAGTTTAAGGGCGATCAACGCTCCCACCGGCTCCGTCATCACCACGCCGATCATCACGGTTACCGGGAACTTTAAGTTGCCGTAGAGCGCGAAAAGTATCATGAAGATCAGCAAAATAGCGAGCGGTCCGATGATGGCGAACTGTTCCCGCGCCGCAATGTATTCGCTGTACTCGCCGCCCCAGTCGAGCGTGTAGCCCTGCGGCAGCGCCACCGACTGGCGCACCGCTGTCTGCGCATCGCTCACCGCGCGCGCCAAGTCGCGCCCCTCGATGCTGAACTGCACGCCGATGTACCGCGAATTATTTTCGCGATAGATGAACGATGCGCCGTTTCCCTGATGGATGTTGGCGAGCTCGGAAATCGGGACTTGTTGCCCGGAAGGAGTGGGCACGAGCAGATTGCCGATCGCTCGCGTGCTGGAACGGTATTGCGGCTTCATGCGCACGACCAGGTCAAACAGCCGTTCGCCTTGAATGACCTGCGTCGCCGCCTGACCGCCCACTCCGGCTTGAATGACGCCTTCCACATCGGACACGTTGATCCCGTAGCGGGCGATTTTTTCGCGATCCACGTCGATTTGCACGCTGGGCTGGCCCAACTCGCGGACGACCGTCAGCTCGGTGAAACCGGGAATCTGCGAAAGGATGCGCTTGATTTCGACCGCCTTGTCTTCCAGGACCTGCAAATCTTGCCCGTAGATTTTCACCGCGAGCGCGCTTTTGAGACCGGTAAGCGCTTCGTCCACGGCGTCCTCGGCCGGTTGTGTGAAGTTAAAAATCACGCCGGGATAAGCATCGAGCTTCTTTTGGAGGTCTTCAGTGAGTTCCGCTTTGTTGCGGATCGGGCCTTGATCCCACATCTTGTCCTTGTATGGCCTCAGGCCGACGTAGAATTCACAATTGAAAAACCCAGTGGGATCGGTGCCGTCATCCGGTCGCGCCAATTCCGATCCAACTTCCGTTACCTGCGGATAGGACATCAGGATGTTGCGGATTTGCGGCGCAAACTTTGCCGCTTCCTCGAAAGAAATTGTGTACGGCATCGTGGCGCGCACCCACAACGCGCCTTCGTCCAGGTGCGGCATGAACTCGCCGCCGATATAGGGAATCAAAAGCAGCGTGGCGCCGAAAATAATCGCCGCGACAATCATCGTCGTTTTCGGATGGTCCAGGCACCAGTCGAGTTCTCCCGCATAAACTCCCTTCACCCATTCGTACGGCCGGTTCACGATCTCTTTTACGCCGCTTTTGAACCAGTACGAGGCCAGGACAGGCACAAGGGTGAGGGTGAAGATGAGCGATCCCAGGAGAGCGTAAGACATCGTCTCCGCCATCGGAACGAACAGTTTCCCCGAGGGGCCGGTGAGGGCGTAGATGGGAAGGTATCCGGCGAGAATAACGGCGACGGAATAAAAAATAGGCCGGTCCACGTCGCGCGCGGCGGCCGCGATGACTTCGTGCAGTTTGTAGTCCTGCCCTGCGCGCTCGGCCAGTTCGCGGTAGATGTTTTCCATCATCACGACGGTGCCGTCGATGATGATCCCGAAGTCGATCGCGCCGATTGAGAGCAGGTTGGCGGGTACGCCCCTCCCGTGCAAAAGAATAAAGGCGAACAATAAACTGAGCGGAATCGTCAGGGCGACAATGATGGCCGCTCGAAAGCTGACCAGGAAAAAGATCAGCACGATCAGAACGAGCGTCATCCCCACCAGCAAGTTGTGCTCGACCGTGTCGATCGTGAGACGCACGAGGTCGCTGCGGTCGTAGAACGGATGCACCTTCACGTCGGACGGCAGGATGCCGTTGTTCAGCTCCTGCGTTTTTTTCTCCACGCCCTTGAGCACGTTCTGCGTCTGCTCGCCGCGGAGCATGAGGATCACGCCTTCGACCGAATCGTCATTTTTCTGGAAGCCGAACTCTCCAAGGCGCGGCGCGTTTCCGATGGTCACTTCGCCGATGTCCCGAATGCGCACGGGAATGCCGTTGTTGTTACCGACGACGACGTTTCCGATGTCCTCGGTCTTGGTCACCAGGCCCAATCCGCGCACATAGAAAAACTGCGAGCCCTGCGTATAAAATCCGCCGCCCGCGTTCGAGTTATTTGCCGCCAGAGCGGAAATCACCTGGGGCATGGGGATGTGATAGTTGTAGATCTTCGCGGGATCGAGCAGCACTTGATACTGCATCACCGTGCCGCCGAACCCGGAATCGTCCGCCACTCCGGGCACAGACTTATAGGCCCGCTCGACGACCCAGTCTTCAATCGTTTTCAGTTGTTGCGGGCTGCGATCCGGGCTTTCCAGCACGTAGCGATATACGAGCCCTGACGGACTAGACAACGGCGAAAGGCTCGGCGTCACCCCCGAGGGCAGTTGGACGTCGGACAGCCGTTGAAACACGACATTCCGCGCAAAGTAATCGTCGGTGCTTTCCTGGAACGTCATGATCACGTCGGAAAGACCGTAGAGCGAAATCGATCGCATGACCTGCATGTGCGGCACGCCGTTCATTTCGACTTCGATCGGCAGCGTCACAAGGCGCTCGATTTCCTCGGCCGCATGGCCGGGCCACTGCGTGATGACCTCCACGATTGGGGGCGATAGATCGGGATAGGCGTCCACGGGCATGCGCTGGAAGGAAAGTGCGCCGGCCACGACGACAAGGAAAACCAGCATCAGCACGAGAAAGCGCTGGCGGAGAGCGAATTGAACGAAGTGATGGATCATAGTTGTGTGCGTCCCTGGCTCAGCGCTGGAGCGAGTTCTGAAATTGCAAGAACAAGCTGCCGTCGCCGACGATCTTGTCGCCGGCCTGCAGCCCGGTCAAAATTTGTGTTTTGCCGCTCTGGCTTTCGCCGAGCGTCACCATGCGCCGCGCGAACTGGTTGTTGCCGGTTTGCAAGTAAACGTACGGCATATTTTCGGTGTCGCGGAGAATGGCGGCGTCGGGAACCGATAGCGCGTTTGGAATCGTCCCGGCGTGCACCTCCGCGGTTACATACATGTCTTTCTTCAGACGTTCGCCGGGATTGGAGGCTTCGATGCGCGCTTGCAGGGTCCGCGTGGTCGGATCGAGCGCTGGCGCCATATACTGAATCTTGCCGCGCACCACGCCGGGATACGTTTCGTTATCGATCGTCACATCTTCGCCGACGTGCACATTGGCGATGTCGTTCTGGTAGATGTTGACGAGCACCCACACGCTGTTCATATCCGAAAGCGTGAAACACTGCGTTCCGCCCGCCAGGAGCAGTTCCCCCGGCGAGCAGAGCCGTTCCACCACTTCTCCCGCCAGCGGCGCCAACAGCGGCAATTCCGCGGACGAAGGAGCGGTCACAACGCTTTCCGGATTCGCGATTCCCAGAACGCGAATGGCCTGTTCGCTGGATTGCAGGTCCGCTTCCGCTTGCGTGCGGTTGGATTCGGCTTGCTCGAGATCGGCTTGCGAGATGGCTTGGTGCGCGAAGAGGTCCTGGGCGCGCTTGTAAAATCGTTCCGCGAGTTGGGAAGCATCGCGCGCCTTGAGGTAGGTGGAGCGCAAGAGCGAGTAGTCGGGGCTGGCCACGTACAACAGCGGCTGGCCCGCGGTCACGTGCTGGCCGGGGGTGACCACGATGCGGCTCACGGGGCCGCCCACTTGCGTGATCACCGGCGTCGTCAAATAGCCGTTGTAGGCCACCGCACCCGAGAGGCGCAGGGTGCGCTCGAGCGGCGACGCGGCGACCGTGTAAATCTGGATGTGCGACATCTGATCGGCAGGCAAGGAAAATAATTCCGCTTTGCTCGCCGCGCTTTCGGTGGTCGAGAACGAAGTCATCTTGTTTGCCTGTTCGCCCGCGCCGCCGCAACCGGCAAGCGCAAACGCGGCAGCCAGCGCCGCAGAGAAGATAGCGGAACGCCGCGCGCCCCGCGGCCAGTTTCGGTTTACATCCCTACATTTCATCGTCATGGCAAACTCCTGGTTCCTACCGCCTGGCGCAATTGCTCGAGGGAGGTCATGTAACTTGCGAGGGCCTGCCGGTAGGCAAGCTCGGTCGCGCGATAGCTCCGCTCGGCGTCCAGATAATCGAGCAAGCTGGCGGAGCCATGCTGGTACGCGTACTGGCTGATGTCTCGTGAATCCTCGGCATTTTTCAGGTATCCGGATTGATACAGCTGCACGACTTCATCATCGGTGCGCAGCGCTTCATAAGAATTAGTGACATCGGTGAGCGCAATCGAGGCCTGTTCGCTGGAAAGCTCCTGCGACTGCGTAATGGCATAGCGCGTCCGGGCGATTTCGCCCTGATTGCGATTGAAAATCGGAAGCTGGACGCTGCCAAAGAGCGAAGCGGTGCTCAGCGCGGCAACGTGCGTGTAGTTGGCTTGCGCGTTCACGTCCACCTTGCCGTTTGCTTGCGCCAGGGAGTGCTGGCTCTGCGCCGCCGTCACTCCCAATTGCGCCGCGCGCACGTCCGGACGCTGCCGGAGCGCCATCGCTTTCAGGTCGTCCTCGCCAAGTTTCACCGGCTTGTATTCGAGGTCCCCCACGACTTCGTAGGATTCAGGCACCGATTCGTAGCCGAGCAACTGGCGCAGGCTGGCCAGCGCCTGAATGCGGGCCAGCTTGGCCGCCGAGACATCCATCTGGAATTGCAATAATTGAAGCTTGATTTTCAGCAGGTCGCCGCCGCTCATCGAGCCGGCATTGAAAGACGCCTGGCTGATGTTCACGGTCTGCTGGAAACTCGCCAGATCCTTCTCTGCCAAATCCAACTGGGACTGCGCGAGCACGGCGTTAATGAATTGCGCCGCGACGTTGAACGTCAGCGTCCGCGCGTTGTCATCCACCGTCGCCGAAGTCACGGCCGTCTGGTCCTTGGCCGCCTGCAAACGGTGCTGCCGCTTCCTGCCCCGCTCGAACAGGTAGCCGACACCCAGGTCGAATTGGGCGCTGTTGTCCATGTACTCGCTCGAGAAATTGCTCGGCTCAAAAAACGGCAGAAACTGCGCGTCTCCGAGCAGCACCGGGTTGGGCCGCAGGTTGGCCGTAATCTCGAGCGCCTGATTCTCCAGGATCGTGGTACGCGCCGCCTGCAACGAATGGTTGTGTTGGAGCGACAGATCGATGGCTTGATCGAGCGTGACGCGGGCCGGCGGATTCTGCGGCGGCGCGGCTTGCGCTCCGGCCTGTCCCGCGGCTCGCAGGGGAGCGAGCAACCCCAAAACCCCAAGTACGATGAGTGGCCGCAACGTTCTGGCCCTGGACTTCATGTGCATTGTTTCTCTCCTGCGAGGAACAGTCGATGCTCTCGATTCGGCATTCCGAAAAATTTGAGCGCCGAAAAAACTCAAGAGGCTCGATTTAGTTGAATTTCGATATGGATAGCGCCCGGTACAAAAAGCGCTGGGACGGGGAGACTAAGCAGAAGGAGGCGCGCGGGGCGAGGTCTGCGAAAAAACAGGGCCTGCTGCCAGAATCGCGTCTTGCGGCAGCGGCAAGGAAGCCACCGGCTTCAGCAGGGACACGGACGGAGCAACGACTAACTGCGCCGGGGTCTGGTGACCCAGGTGGCAGTACGGACAATGCGCGTCGTCGGTCGAGCCCTGGTGATTCCAATCGCTGACGACACCCGTGGCAAAGACCAGCAGCACGATGAGCGTCAGCGAAACCCCGATGATTCGAATGGTCTTGTTCACAGTGTGTTGGGCCGATCAGAGCCCGCCCAGGGACCTAGGGAATAGTAACTTGATGTGGGACGTACGTAAAGCGTTGCCCGTTACACGAGCCCGAAAAGTAACCACAAGTAGGACGGGCTTCAGCCTGTCGGTTTTAGTTTGTCGCACTACCCACCGCAAGTGCGACAGGCTGAACAGGCTGCGGAAAAAGTAATTTATTTTGTCATTCCGTCTCTGACGAATTTGGCTTTGTCAAGCCATCTCTCTTCGGTTTAACCCCGTGAAAAGAAAGAGAGATTCCTCGCTTCGCTCGGAATGACAAAAAAGCGTGGGGCCCTTTTTCCGCAGCCTGTTCAGCCTGTGGGGTTTTGGTTCTTGCAATGATTCACCCCACAGGCTGAAGCCTTTTCCACCAAATCCGGCCCGCCGCGCAGTCTGGCTACAACAACCTTATTTTGATTTCGCGTTCGTATTCGGGGAAATAGCGGCTGATAACGGACAGATCGAAGCGGCTTAGGATCGATTCCTTGGATTCGTGCTCCAGTAAAAACTGAAACGATTTTCGGATGAGTTCCTCCGGCTCGACGGCTCCTCCCGCGAGTCTCGCGCAGTCCTTCGGAGCGAGCGCGACCTGGTGAGCGGATTCGCTTCCGGGTTCGATCACGCGGACGCGGAAATGGGATGCATCCAATTTTTCCACTTCGATTTTTGCCGCCATGGTTCTCCCTCATTTCGTCTAAACATTGCGGCCGGTTCGCGGTCAGGTTGCTGTAGCCCGCGTCTTCAGACACGGGGATTTTCTCGACGTCACAATGAAAAATCCTCACCTCTGAAGAGGTGAGCTACAGCAATTCTACTGGAACGCGGAAACATAGTACGAGCCGCGATAGATGAGCTTTGAGCCGGGCGGGACTTTTGCTCCTTCGGCCAGCACGACGCGTAGCGAGCGCCAGCCGGCGCGCGCGGTTCCCTCCGAGGGATAAAAGCCGAGCGTGTATTGCGCGCTGATCGCCAGCGCGATGCGGCGGTAAATCTCGCTCAAATTTCCAGTCTCGCGCAGGAAATAAAGCTGGCCGCCGGCGCGCCGCGCCAGTTCCGCCAGATACAGCGTGTAGTTCGGCATGTTTTGTTTGCGCGCTTCCGCGGCGACCAGCATTTCGCTCCGATGCGCCTCAAGCCATTCCGGCGTCATCCCGCGCGGGCGATTCTCGGTGGAGACGATGAACAGCGCGATGCCGTCCGCGCCGAGTTCGCGCGCCACGTCGTCAAACGCCAGGCGCGACGCCCCCACGCCCGTGCTCGGCAACGCGCTGCGCGGATCCCAAGAGAGGCCGAGGCCACTGTCCTGCCCATCCGTCAGCAGGACGATTGCTTTGCGCCCCGTGCGCCCCTGAAACAACTCGCGCGCCGCGAGAAAAACGGATTCGTAAATCTTCGACTCGGAGGAATTTTCCACCTTGGCGAGATACTTGGACTCGATGGCGCGATCCAGCAACGCGCGATTTTTCGAGAAGGGCAGGAGCAGGTGCGCCTCGGAGGAAAACGACACGACGGCGATTTCGTCCGCGGGAGAAAGATTTTCCGCGAGCGAGCGCGCCGCGCCGCGCATTTCCCCCAGCTCGTGAAAAATGCTGGGGCTCGCGTCGATCACCAGGGCAACGCTGGCCGGCGTGGCAGAAGCATCGAACGACGCGATCTCCTGCGCGGCGCCGTCCTCAAACAAATGAAAATCGTTTTGATTCAGGCCGCGCACTTGCGTTCCATCCGGCGCTGCGACCGTGCAGGGCACCTGCACCAGCGTGACGCGCGTGCGGATCGCGCCGTCTGGCGAGGCGGGAGTTGATTCCTTCGTGGTCGCGCGCAATTCGCCAGATGCAGGATCGCGCACGAGGGTCATGTCGCCTCCGAGTGGAATCGGGCGCGGCAGCTTTTGAGATTTTGCAGGCGGAGTTTCCTGGGCCGACGCGCCGCCCGGACGCGCCTCCATTGCGGCGAAGAGGATCAGCGCTGCAAGCAGGGAAGGAGCGGCGCGTGGAGAAATGCGGAACACGCCCTCAGTATGCCAGAGTTCAGTAGCACAGACTTCAGTCTGTGGGGTTCCATCTGATCTTGGCTGGCGTGCGGGGCCTGGGAGTATTGATGGAAATCCACAGACTGAAGTCTGTGCTACTTAGAGGTCGAAGTCGCGCAACGGTTTTTCGACGGGCTGGTCCTTGGCTTTCTTGAGGGCTTCCTCGAACTTGCGGTTGAGTACGTCTTCCTTCTTGCTCTCGGCCACCCAGGAATCGCGAAACTTGTCTTCGCGCTTCTGGGCCTGATCGGCGAGGATGCGCGCCGCGTCGCTGATGTCCACGTCGGGCGCGGCCTTCAGCGGCGCCGTGTGCGCGAGCACCACGGCGAGGTCGGTATCCACTGTGAGTTTTGCCTCGCAGCAGGGGCACGTCACTTCGATCGTCGGCGCAGGCTTTTTCGGCATGAGCGTATTTTACGCCTAAATGGGTTTAGTAGCACACGCTTCAGCCTGTGGGGTTTGGCCCTTGCAGGTACTAAAACCCACAGGCTGAAGCCTGTGCCACTAAACCGCTGCGAAATGCACTTCCTCGCTTGATTTCCCGTGGCTGCGGCTGCAAAATCCGTGCATGGCACTGGAATTCACTACTTCATGTTTGAAAGATTCCGTGGACCTCCTCCGTTTTTACAAACGGCTGGGAGACCGCGCGATGGCGCAAGTTTCCGATGCAGCCCTGTCCGCTACGATTGACAATGAATCAAATTCCATCGCCACTATCGTGAAGCATCTCGGCGGCAACATGCGCTCGCGCTGGACCGACTTCCTCACCAGCGACGGCGAAAAGCCCGATCGCGATCGCGATTCGGAATTTGAAGCGCCGCCGAAAACGCGCGATGAGGTTCTGGCAATTTGGGAATCGGGCTGGAAACTCGCCTTTGACGCGCTGGCCCCGCTGACCGACGCCGATCTCTCCCGCACCGCTTATATCCGCACCGAGGCGCATTCCGTCATGCAAACCATCCACCGCCAGGTGGCGCACTACTCCTACCACGTGGGGCAAATCGTCTATCTCGCCAAACACTTCGCCGGACCGGATTGGAATGCATTGACAATCCCGCGCCGCAAATCCGCGGAATTCAACGCCAAGGTCGCAACGGGCAAGGCCTCTCAGCGCTGAAGTAGCATAGCCACTCCTGGCTGTGTGGTTTTCTCAACTTTCAGATGTCCCCACCTTATCGACAGTCGAACAATTCGCATAGGCGCTTTTACTTTTGTGCTTGATTTGCATGCCGCAAAACCCGCACAGGCAAGAGTGCCTGTGCTACAAAATCGTTTCGTCGTACAATGTTCGTCGAAATTGATCTGGAAGGCCGTTCGGGAGGCAATTCCATCATGGCATGCGGATGCGGTTTCACGCGGCGGGATGTGCTGCGCGCGGGTTCTCTCGCGGCGGCGGGAATGCTGGCGGGCGTAAGGCTGGGCGCCCAGGCCAAGAAGGGCATGCGCATCGACATACACGCGCATCTCTGGACTACGGATTATCTCGATCTCTGCCAGAGCTACGGAAACGTGGACACCGGCACGCAGCGCAACAAAGGCGCGGGGATGGGCCAGGAAGAAATGGACAAGCGCTTCGCCCTGATGGAAGCCAACGGCGTCGAGATGCAGATTCTCGACATCTGCCCGCAGGCGCCGCACTTTGAAAACAAAGAGCACGCCGTGAATGCCGCGCGAAAAGCGAACGACCTGTACGCGGAGGCCGTCAGCCGCTGGCCGAAAAAATTCAAAGCCTTCGCGGCCGTGCCCTTGCCTCATGTGGACGAAGCGCTCAAGGAACTCGAACGCGCGCTCGATCAATTGAAATTTGTCGGCGCCACGATCACCACGTTTGTCGGAGCTCATTCCGTCGCCGATCCCGCGTTCGCTCCTTTTTATGAAGAGCTCAACCGGCGCGCCACGGTGCTGTACATTCATCCGTCTGGAAACGGGATCGATTCTCCGTTCGTGATTCCCTACAACCTCCGGTGGATCATTGGAGCGCCGATGGAAGACACCGTTTCGATCATGCATTTGATCGAAGCGGGGATCCCGCAGAAATATCCAAAACTGAAAATCGTCAATTCGCATTTGGGCGGGATGATCCCGATGGTTTTTCAGCGGCTGGACAACATTTCCAAGTGGGAGCATCCGCTGCCGGAGCTGCCCACGATTACCGCCAAGCGCATGTGGTATTGCAGCGTGGGCCACGGACATCCGCCGGCGCTGCGCGCGGCAGTCGATTCGATGGGCGCCGACCGCATTTGTCTGGGTACGGATTTTCCGTACGAAAGCGGAGAGCTTTTCAATCACGCCATTCAATATATTAGCGAGTCCGGCCTGAAACCCGGGGATGCGGAAAAGATCCTGGACCGCAACGCCGCCTACGTGCTCGGACTCGCGTGACCACCACCCAAACTCCGATCACGGCTCATACCAAACCAAAGCTCACGCGCAACCAGATCCGCAGCTTCTGGGCCGCCTGGGGCGGCTGGAGCATGGACGGAATGGATTCGTTCATCTATTCGCTGGTCCTGGTTCCCGCGCTGACGGAATTGCTGCCCCGCTCCGGAATTCCCGCCACCACCGCGAACGTCGGCTACTACGGCGGCATTTTCTTCACGCTGTTTTTGATCGGCTACGGCACGGCGCTCGTGTGGGGGCCGATCGCCGACCGGTTCGGCCGCGTGCGCACCATGATGTTCAGCATTTTGTGTTTTTCTCTGTTCACGCTGCTGGCCGCGTTTGCCACGGGCATTTGGAGCCTCGCGGTGTTTCGCTTCATGGCGGGAGTCGGGATTGGCGGCGAATGGTCGATTGGCGCTTCGCTCGTTTCCGAAGATTGGCCCGAGGAGCGGCGCACGATGGGCGCGGCTCTGATGCACACCGGCTACTACATCGGATTTTTTCTTGCCGGCATCGCGAATATTTTCATCGGCAGCCATTACGGCTGGCGAGCCATGTTCGCGCTGGGCGGCGTGCCCGCGCTGCTGATCGGCTTGATTCGCAATAACGTGCAGGAGCCCGCGCGCTGGGAAAATAGAGTGCAGGAACTCGGCGGGAAGTGGACGATGCATCGCGCGTTCCTGAAACTTTTTTCCCCGCAATACCGCCGCAGGACGATTATCAATAGTCTCTTCTTGATCGTATCGCTCGCCGGCTTGTGGGCGGGATCGGTGTACGCGCCGACGGCGATGACCTTCATCGCGGAAAGGGCCGGGCGAACCGCCGCGGAAAGCGCGCGCCTCGCGTCGTATTCCACGGCGTTACTTGGGATGACCACGGTTCTCGGCGCTTTGATCGTGCCGTTCCTGGCGGACTGGCTGGGCCGCCGCGCCACGCTCGCGATTTTCTATGTGGTGATGATGTTCGCGATCTGGTTTGCGTTCGCCCGTGTCTTTTACATGCAGCAGAACGCCATCGCGTGGTTCCTGGTGTGCTCGGTGCTGCTCGGCCTCGGCGGAGCAAATTTTATTGTGTATTCGTTCTGGCTGCCGGAACAGTATGGAACCGAATGCCGCGCGAGCGCTTTTGCATTCATCACCAACCTCGGCCGCTTCTTCGCCGCCGGGTTCACGTTTCTGGTAGGCGCGGGAATCCGCCACTACCAAACGTTCGGAATTCCCGTGTCGATGATGGCGCTCGCGCTCGTCGTCGGCCTGGCGCTCGTCCCCTTTGGCGAAGAAACCAAGGGCAAGCCTTTGCCCGCGTGATTCGAGTAGCACAGACTTCAGTCTGTGGGTTTCCGCCAATTCGCCCAGCCCGCGCATTTCAGCCAAGATCAAATGGAACCCCACAGACTGAAGTCTGTGCTACCAACACCGTTGCGGCATGGCTTCGAATGAATCACTCACCATGCCCGGCGGTGCAAAGTGATTTTTCTGTTGAAAGATGCGGACTAATGAGTTCCGCTAGTGGGAACGACGGCCGGATCCTTGTCCAATTCTCCGCTCTCCGTTTTCCCCTTTGCCTGGATCAGCTCGATTTTTTCCTCCGCCTTCGCGTACGTGGAGTGAACGTGATCCACAACGGTCAAGCGGAACGTGTACGTGCCGGGAAGATCGCTGGAGTCAAAAGTAACATCCATGACCGGATTCAACACGATAGTGTGCGGGGAACGCGGGTCGGCCCCGATCGTCTTGGAGAAAGTCGGGCTTTCCAGGAGAACCTTGCCCTGCGGAGAGAGAAAACGGATGTGCGCCGTCAAATCCATCTTTTCGGATACCGGGAAATGGTAATCCGTCACCACGAAGGGGACGTAAATTTTCTTGTCGCGAGTCACCTGCCGAATTCGTCCTGCGTTTGGTCTGTCCGCAGCGGGCAACAATACCCATTTCAGGACCGAGTCTTTGGAATCCATGAGCAGGATATCGAGGTGGAAATCGCTTTCCCGCAGGCCGGCGATTTCGTTCGCGTCGGTTTGCGCCATCTTCCGCGCGCGTTCCTGCCGGGCGATGTCTCCGAGCGACGGACCCCCATCCTGGGCGGAAACGAGAAAAATGAAGGAAATAACCAACGTGAACAATAATGCAAAGAGGCGAAGCGGCTTCAAGATGACCTCCCGTTCAGTGAATCTAATGATAGGCCCCTCGACGACTGCTCGTCTCTGTGGCCGATTTTCAAGTGTCGAAAACGGCCACACGGGGCCTGCAGTTGAGACGCACGTGTGGGACAGACTGCAGTCTGTTGGGTTTCAGTTTTCAAATGGACTTACAAGGGCGACAGGCTGAAGCCTGTCCTACTCGGCAGGCTCCGCCAAACTTGACTCTTAAAGGTAGCCCGGCGTAATCTCCTCAGTACTGTTTTCATACCCAATCAGCATGCGGAAAATCTATTTGAGGAGGACGCTCCATGAAGAGACGGATTGGTTTGCTTGCGGCTCTTGCAATTGTGCTTGCCGCCGGAAGTGTCGTGCTGGCTCAAGGTAATCCCTTTGTAGGCACCTGGAAACTGAATCTCCCGAGTTCAAAATATAATCCGGGACCGCCGCCGCAAAGCCAGGTCCGCACGTGGGATGCATCGGGAAAGGTGATGGTCAACGGAGTCGGCGCTACAGGAAAGCCCTTCTCCTACGGGTATACGGTCACGGGTGACGGCAAAGCGATTCCAACGACCGGCGCGATCCCCAATAAGGCGGACATGATTTCCACCAAGAAGATCGACGCTAACACCTACGAAGCCAAATTTACGATGGCAGGCAAACAAGTCGAGACCACCACGTTCACGGTTTCCAACGGCGGCAAGACCTTGACCATTCGCGCCAAGGGCAGCGCCGACGCGGGCTTTGTCGAGAACGTGCAGGTTTTGGACAAGCAGTAGAGGCCTTCCGCGCGTGATTAGACCAACGGCGCCAGCCCGGCGCCGTTGGGTTATGGATTTCTGCTAAATGGCCCTCGGTCGAGACTATGGACGCTTCTGGGCGGTTGTTCCAAGATTCCATGTGCTTAGCGTGAACGCTCGTCCATCCACGCGTACATCCTTTGTACTCCTCGAATCTCGGCGCCGGGCCCTTTAATTTGCGGGAAATCCTTGCTGTGGGAGGTCATGTCGACCTTTTGCGCCGCGTCCTCGGCGGAGAGCCCTTGTTTGCGAAGTTCGGTCATCTGAGACATGAAATCTTTCAGGTAGCTTTGATACGCGGTGATCAGGGATTTATCGTGGAACGGCACGCCATGTCCGGGCAGATCGGTGGCGAAATCCAGCTCTTTGAGCGCATCGAGCGTTTTGATCCACTCGTCGAACATGGCGTCGCCCATGTAAGCCGGCTGAGTTTCCATCATGTCTCCGCTGCACACGATTCGCTCTTTCGGCAGATAGACGATCGTGTCGCCCTGCGTGTGGCCACGCCCGAGGAAGAGAAGCTGAATTTCGCGCTGGCCCTGGAACAGCGTCATTTTCGAGGTGTACGTCATCGTGGGAGGAGTGGGCTTGAGCATCTTGAATTCTTCCCAGTCCGCTTGCTTGGCTGCGAGCTGCTTCTCTAGAGTGGCCCGCTTACCAGGATCCTTTTCGTCGCCAATTTGTTTTTTGAGTGCGTCGACTTGAATCGGCATGTTCGCCAGGGCCGTTTTGAAGGGCTCGTGATGGATGATGTCGAGATCGGCGATAGCGTGGCGGACGTATTCGTGGCCGATGATTTGAACCTCGGGCCCGAAGATGGAGTTGGCGTTCGTATGATCCCAATGAAAATGCGTGTTGACCACCCAACGGACGGGCTTGTCCGTGATCAGTTTCATATCTTCCAGGAGCGCTCGCCCAGCGGCAGGCGTTGCGCCGGCGTCCACGAGAAACACGTCGCGATCGCCGACGATGATTGTGTGATTGCCGCCCGTGGCCATCAGGCTGCTGGAAGTGGTGTAGTACACGCCCTCGGCGATCTTTTCAAACGCGTACACCTTGCCCGTGATAACAGTCCCGCTGGACCGCGAAGCGCCTCCGCCCTGCCTCCCCGCATGCATTTCCAACGAAAACACAGCGAGGGACGCGAGACACAGAATCACCGCAACCATGCGCATTCTTACTTTCATGAATTGCCTCCCGGAGACTCGAATTGAGCCCGCGACATTTCGGATTCTCCCATTGGGTTTTAAGCTGAACGGCAATATACACCTTGCGGCTATTGCGCGGATTGTACAAATCGACGGCAGCTAGCTTCAGGCTGGTGCGCACTTCAGAGACGTTTTGGGAAGGATCTCCGGTAACTCCGCTATGGTTTTATAAACTCAAAACCGTCCTTCCTCAACCCCGGCTTCCGATATTCCTCACAGATGACGTCTTCCTTCAGTTCATAGTTTGGCGGTTGCAACTGGTAGACTTTCTTCCCTGTCCAGGGCTTTGTATAGTCCTTGGGGTCCTCGAACGTGACCTCGATCTCCAGGGTGTCATGGTTCACGCGCCGGAACCGCTCCACAAGGTGCAGAGCGTCGCTATGCGGGTGGCCCAGAGTATCAATCCAAGTTGTCTCGTTTATGGCGGCCGTATCCACCACCAGCGTATTTCCATCATACTTGCCGATCGAGTGCCCCATCCACGTGCTCGGATAGCCGTCGGGATGCCCTCGGCCGTCCATGTAGATTCGGCGGACCCAGTGATCCATCTCGGAAAGGATGTATACCTCGCCCGCAGTCTGGCGGATCTCGAACGGCCGGGGGATAGTAAAGATACGCGTCGGACCCGGCGGAAAACAGCTAGTGCTTGGATCGATATCGTCTCGTCCTTTTAATCTTGGGTCCGTAATGCCCTTACGGTTGGTCTGGTAGATCTCCATGGCCGAAGGCTGAAGCGGGGGATCTTGCTTGGTAAAGCCGAGGAAAGGAACACCATTAGCATCATTGTCAAAAATACCAGTAGCATTACCCCCGGCGCCCCTGTTCCAGGTTCCAGACAGGTCCGGTATGCTCGTCGCTGCCCCTGACGGCTTGGCAGTCTGAGCGAGCAAAACGGCCGAGAAGGCGAACGCCGCGAGCACAAGGATCGAACCAAGGAAACCGTTTCGCATTCGGAAACCCCTCCTTCAACAGCCGCTCCTCACTCTGCGGCTCCCTGAGTGAGCACCGGAGCGTTCCCCCCGGTGAGCTTGATGATGGTCACGATCTTCTGCCCGTCTTTGAGCGGCGCACCAGTCACCGTGATCTTGTCCCCTGCCTTCAATGTCTTCGCGTTCCAGCCAAAGCCGAACAGCCTCTGCGGAGAAGCCGTTTCGGCAATCCATTTCTCGACGCTGCCGTTCTCGCCGATCGCATCAAAATGAATTTGCACGTGCGGGTTGGTAAACATGTACTCCGTCACCGTCCCCGTCATGGTGACCGGATGCTTCGTGTCGTATTGCGCCCCGCCATGGTGCGCGAACATCGGGCCTGAAACCATGAGAAGAACCACCCCCGCGGCCAAGACAGCGAACAGCTTACTTTTCATTTTCCCTCCTCCGAACATCCAGCCGATTGGGTTCTGTCCCCAAAATCAACACGGCACTTGCATTCCGAAATGACCCCTTTACAGTAAAAAAACCGGAGCAGTTCGCTTATTTGTTGGATTTCGGGGAGTAGTGCGTCCCCATCTCCAAAAGTTCATCGCACATGTCCCCTTCCAGGAGTTGAAACCCCGGCGGAAGCAAATCCTGAACCATCTTTCTGGTCCAGGGCTTTTTGTAAGCTTTCGCATCGTCGATTGTGACTTCGTACTCCAAGGAGTTCTGGTTCAAGCGCCGGAAGCGCTCCACAAGGTGGAGAGCTTCGCTGTGTGGATGACCCTGCCGGTCGATCCAATTTTTGTCATTGAAACCGACGGTATCAACGACGAGCGTGTCTCCCTCATACTTGCCGGTCGAGTGCCCCATCCACGTGCTCAGAGAACCGTCGGGATGTCCTCGCCCATCCATGTAGATCCGGCGCACTAAGTGATCCTCATCGAACAGGAGGAGCACTACGTCCGGGAACTGACGGAGCTCGTAGAGGCGTCTATTATCGAGCATCAGGTCTGTCGGACTTTGCGGCGTGCAGCCGGTGAAGTTGGGGTCTCGGGACTTTCCTTCCCTGACAGCCTTGTATTTCTCCTCGGCCCAAGGCTGCATCTCGGGCTCCTCAAGCTTCTCCGTCATGGGCGGCGGTGTTACCCCGCGCAGTTCGTCGCAAACGGTCCGTATCCCGCACAGTGCGGTCTCACCTGTGACGGGAACCGGGCGGTGCGGCGCCCAATTTCCAGACAGGTCCGGTATCGCTGTTGTCGCCGCGGGTCCCGGCTGCGCCGAGGTTTGAGCCTGCATGACGGGTGAGATGGCGAGCAGCGCAAACAGTACAAGGATCAAACCGATTGAACGAATTCGCATGTGGGAATCTCTCCTTGTTTTGGAGATCGCATCCTCAGTATTGAGTTCGGGGATTCACCCCGAGGCCCACGAACGCGGTTAAACTATGATTTCCAACTTGGATTTTAACTTTGCCGACAATCCTATGCCTGCATCCCCTTGGCGTCAATCTCAGATTTCTCCTGTGTCATACCTCAGATTTCTCCTGGTGCGCCAGTACGGGGAATAGTAATCGCCCACGATTTTACTGCCCGAGCTATCGCCGCAAGTAAGCCAGTTCCAAGCATTGAACTGCGAAAATATAAATTCAATTTCTCGTTCCAAAAGGTGTAGATAATGTCAAAAAAATCTTCAATCGAATGGACAGATGCAACCTGGAACCCTGTTCGTGGCTGTACGAGGATCAGCGATGGGTGCAAACACTGCTATGCCGAAACGTTCGCGGAGCGCTTTCGCGGAGTGAAGGGGCATCCCTACGAACAGGGATTCGATTTGCGGCTGGTGCCGGAAAAGCTTGCTGAGCCATTGCGCTGGCGCAATCCAAAAATGATTTTCGTTAACTCCATGAGCGACTTGTTTCATGAAAGCGTGCCGGATGAATACGTCGTGGCTGTTGCGAACGTGATGGTTGAGGCGAAGTGGCACACCTATCAGGTGCTCACAAAACGATCCGACCGTCTGCGCGAGTTACTTAACTCTTCACTCCGTTTTGCCGCGAATCAGAAGCATATCTGGTGGGGAGTGAGCGTCGAAAACAAGAAATACGGCCTTCCCCGAATTGAGAATTTGCGGAACGCTCACGCCGCAATCAAATTTCTTTCCATTGAATCACTGCTTGAAGATTTGGGCGAATTGAACCTCAAGGGAATCGATTGGGTGATTGTTGGAGGAGAGAGCGGCCACGGAGCAAGACCGATGAAGAAGGAATGGGTCGTCTCGCTGCGGGATGAATGCAAACGCGAAGGCATGCCCTTCTTTTTCAAGCAATGGGGCGGCGTGCGAAAAAAGGCAGCGGGCCGGAAGCTCGACGGCAAGACCTGTGACGAATTCCCGCAACGCACCCATCATCCGGTTTTGAGAGCAGACGAGTGCCTTGCGCTGGCTTCAAAATTCGAGGCTGATTTCAAGAAAACAAATCTTGTAGAAATATCGAGTCTGAATTCGTCTCGCTTTGAACTCGAGCCCTGCTAGTCGCATACAAAACGCAGAAATTTCGAGGAACGTCTACTCCGAGTTCTCTTTTTCGGGCGGATCCGGCACGCCTAATTTCGAGAGGCGGTAGCGGAGGGCGTTGCGGGAGAGGCCGAGGGCTCGGGCGGCCTGACTCTTGTTACCGTTTGCGCCGCGGAGCGCTTGGCGAATTGCTTCATCTTCCCACTGTTCTAGCGTGACGCCGGACGGGAGGATGTAGGAGGAACTGCCCGGCGCGGGGGAACGCTTAGCGGGATCGTCGAGATAAATGTCGGGGGCGTCTAGCGTCGCGGCGGCGGAAAGCGCGACGCCGCGCTCGATGATGTTCTGCAGTTCGCGAACGTTTCCCGGCCAGTGATAGTCCATCAGTTGCTTCATCGCTTCGGGTGTAATTCCGGTGATCGTTTTTCCCGATTCCTTTGCATAGCGCGCGAGAAAATAATTGGCGAGAGCGGGAACGTCTTCTTTGTGATCGCGCAGCGGAGGGATGTCGATGGCCACGACGTTGAGGCGGTAGTAGAGGTCCTCGCGGAACGTGCCCTCTTCAAGCGCGGCGCGGAGGTCGCGGTTGGTGGCGGCGACGAGGCGTACATCCACTTTGAGCGTTTTCGTTCCGCCCAGGCGCTCGAATTCGCGGTCTTGCAGGACGCGCAGGAGTTTCACTTGAATGGCGCCGGGCACGTCGCCGATTTCGTCGAGAAAGAGCGTGCCCTTGTCGGCCAGCTCGAATTTTCCCGGTTTCGTTCCCGTCGCACCGGAGAACGCGCCTTTTTCGTATCCGAAGAGTTCGCTTTCGAGAAGATTTTCCGGAATCGCGGTGCTGTTGATTTTGATGAACGGGCCGGAAGCGCGCTGCGAATGTTCGTGAATGGCGCGCGCGATCAGATCTTTTCCGACGCCGCTTTCGCCGCCGACCAGCACCGTCGAATTCGTCGGCGCGACGCGCTCGACCATCGCGAGCACGGCCTGCATCTTGTCGCTTTGCGCGATGATGTTGGTGTAGGAGTAGCGGCGGCCGAGCGCTTCGCGCAGCGAGCGGTTTTCCTCGCGCAGGCGGTGCGAGTCGAGCTCCTTGCGGATCACCAGCACGAGCTCGTCGAACGAAAACGGCTTCGTCACGTAATTGCTGGCGCCGACTTTCATCGCTTCGACGGCCGATTCGACCGTGCCGTACGCCGTCATCACCACGACAGGAAGCGCGGCGTTCGCGCGCTTCACGGCCTGCAGGAATTCGAGGCCGCTCATGCCCGGCAGGCGCAAATCGGTCACGACCAGGTCCGGCTTTTCGCGCACCAGCAGCTGCAACCCCGTTTCCGCGTCCGCCGCGGAGTGCACGAGGAAACCTTCTTCGCCAAGTTGCAGCTCCAGCAGCCGCCGCATCTTGGCTTCGTCTTCGACAATAAGAATCGCCGCTTTTTCGCCGCGCGTGGTCATGGGTGCCAGTAGCACGATTTTAGTAGCACAGACTTTAGTCTGTGGGGTTTCGTTCGCGGGCCCGGACCTGACGCCCAGGGCAAGATCAAACGGAAACCCCACAGACTGAAGTCTGTGCTACTGGAGGCCCATTGTGCCAGCCTGCGCGCACCGAAGTGAAGCCGCAATTCACAATTGATTGTAGAATTCGGTGGAACAGGCTTCAGCCTGTGGGTTTTGGTTCTGCCCAGGCGCAAGTTCCTCGCAACCAACCCCCACAGGCTGAAGCCTGTTCCACTGAGATCCTTCCGGTGAAACAATCAGGAACGATGAGCAAAGAACTTTCGGGAAAGACAGCGATTGTTACGGGCGCAGGCCGAGGCCTGGGCCGTTCCATGGCGCTGGGCCTGGCGGGCGCCGGAGCGAGCGTGGTGATCACCGCCGCGCGCAATCGCTGGGAGATTGACGCGGTCGCGGAGGAAGCCGCGAAAACTCCGGAGGCGGGCCCGGTCCGGCCGATGCTGGCGGATGCCGCGAGCGACGCCAATTGCCAGCGCGTGGTGAACGAAACGCTGCGCGAATTCGGCGGCGTGCACATTCTCGTCAACAACGCGGGCCGGGGGATGCGTTTTGTCAGCGAGAAATTTTTCGATACGCCCACAAAATTCTGGGAAACCGATCCGGCCGTCTGGAAATTGATCATCGACACGAACGTCAACGGCCCGTTCCTGATGGCTCGCGCCGCCGCGCCGCACATGATGAGGCAGCGCTGGGGCCGCATCATCAACATTTCGATCAATCATGAGACCATGCGCCGCGCCGGCTTTTCCCCCTACGGTCCGTCCAAGGCCGCGCTGGAATCCGAAACCGTCATCTGGGCGCAGGATTTAGCCGGCACCGGCGTCACCGTGAACGCGCTCTTGCCCGGCGGCGCCACCGACACCGGCATGGTCCCACCCGACATTCCCGTTCACCTGCGCCAGAACCTGCTCCATCCCGACATCATGATTCCGCCGCTCCTGTGGCTGGTTTCGGAAGCAGCCGGCGGAGTGACCGGCAGCCGCTTCGCCGCAAATCTTTGGGATGTTACGCTGCCGCCGGAACAGGCCGCTGAACAATCGCGCACGGCAGTTGGTTGGTTCCCGCAACCTTCTTAAGAAGCGCTTAAGGAGCGGAGGTCCACACCCTCCGACCCCGCAATAAATTATGCAAATTATGCTTGACAACCTTTCCTGAAGGGTATACACGTCACCCCAAGTGAGGAAGTTCCGGGTGGGGTTCTCGAGTGGACTTACAGCCCTGCCCGACTCATGTCATCGCCAACATTGCGATCGGCCCTACCCTGGTCGAGGTGCATACGCACCTCACGGCCCATTCACTAGGTAGTTATTGCAATTCATAAAATCGGAGCCAAGCCTAGACAGGCGCGGCCCGATATTGCTGCTCATGCTCATTTGGGAATCATCCGGCTGATACGGAGGTTCACATTCGCAGGGCGCGAGCTTGCTTGTGCAGCTTTCTCGACCTTGGAGCCATTAGAAACAGACCACGGGTGAGGTGCGGGGCCACATTCCAGACTAATTATTTTAAACAGGAGGTCCAGAAATGAGTTCCTCACGGAAAGCGGTGCAATTGTTGGTTGGCACGATGGGGATGCTTCTGCTGTGCCTGCCCGCGTTTTCACAGGGCAATTTTGGCCGCATCCTCGGAACTGTCACGGACCAAAGCGGCGGCGTCATAGCCGGCGCCACGGTAACGGTCTTAGATACACAAAGAGGTGTAGCGCGGACCCTGACCACAGATGATGCCGGGGAATATAACGCTCCCACCCTGCTTCCCGGCAACTACACGGTTCGCGCCGAGGCGAAGGGTTTCAAGAAGCTCGAGCGCCAGAACATTGTCCTCGAAGTGGGCAAGGAAGTTCGAATTGACCTGACCGTTCAGCCCGGCGGGCAAGAGCAGACCGTCATGGTCACCGAATCCATCCCTATGGTGGAGACGACCAACGCCACCCTGGGCGGCACACTCAATAACTCGGACATCAACGACTTGCCGTTGAATGGCCGCAACTACCAGAGCCTGCTGGCTCTGCGCCCGGGAGTCATGACCCAGCCAGGCGGCGGACCCTGGACTCAGAGCACCAACAACGTTCGTCCGGATGAATCCGCGTGGATGGTGGACGGCGTGATCAACGCCAATTTCTATGACGCCCGCCCCATCGCCGGGATGCCGAGTCCAATCACCGATGGGGGCACCATCCTGCCCATCGACGCCATCCAGGAATTCAACCTGGAGGAAAATCCCAAGGCGGAGTACGGCTGGAAGCCTGGCGCGGTGGTGAACGTGGGCATCAAATCGGGGACCAACAGCCTTCACGGCTCGGCCTACGCCTTTGGCCGCGATGACTCCTTCAACGCCCGCAACATCTTCAACGTCACCGAGACCAATGGTACCTGCATGCCTAACCCGGGTTCTCCCGCTGTATGTAACAAGACCCCACAGCAGTTGGAGCAGTTTGGCGGCGTGGTGGGCGGACCGATCAAGAAAGACAAACTCTTCTTTTTCGCCGGCTACGAGGGCTTGCGTTCCAGCATCGGCAATGCATTTGCTATTAGCGCTCCCGCAACGGCTTCGCTGCCTACTCCGGGCACGCCAAATTGCCCAGCCGGGGTGACCGGCAATTGTGCGAATAGCATGGTGGATGCCATCCTGGGCCTGCAAAACAAGGGCATCCCCGTGAGCCCGGTCAGCCTGGCCTTGCTGGGATGTCCCTCGGGTCCGTTAACGGCCTCTTCCACATGCACAGGAGGGGTAATCCAGAATTCCTCGGCGAGCGGGACGAGCTACCTCAGCACTTTCCCCAACACCAATACCAGCGACAACGGGATAGCCAAGCTCGACTACCACATCAACAGCAAAAACCAACTCACCGGCATGCTGTTTATCGGCAACTATAGCGGCGTCGGAGAAGATCACGGCCAAGTGGACGAAGCCTTCACGAACACCATGCCCATCCGCGTATGGTCGATCGTCGCCAACTGGATTTGGACCCCCAATTCGCGGTGGGTAAACGAGGCCCGGTTCGGCTACGACCGCATGAGCTTCGACTTCGGCAATACGGACACCCGCCTCGCCGATGGCTCGGGCCTCACTGGTGGCGCTGGCTACCCGGTCAACACGGGTCTGACCGCAACGCCTGGCTTGCCGGATGTCACCATTGCGGGCTTTGCCACCTTAGGGGGCTGGAAAGGCCGTCCTTTTGAGAACAGCCCCGACCCGTATTCCGATTTTCAGGACAACATCTCCTACTTGCGGGGCAAGCACAGCTTCAAGTTTGGCGGTGAGTTCACGCACATCGAGGCCGATTGGGCCTTGCAGGACCGGGGCCAGATCTTTTTCGGCACCAACAAAACGGGTGGAAGCCTAGCTTTTGGTGGTTCCACACCGCTTGAAGATTTCTTCGCCGGAGATCCAAATCAGGCGCGTGTCCTCACCGGCGGCGCCCCGGTCCGCAGGATGATCTGGACTGAGACAGCAGGATTCGCCCAGGATGACTGGCGCGTCACCCAGAAAGTAACGGTTAATGTGGGCCTGCGCTATTCCTACGAATCCCCGTTCACGGAGGTCAATGGGCTGTTGGGCAGCTTCAATCCAACAACGGGACTCGCGCAGCAGGGTGTAGGAGGGCTCAATACACTCTGGAAGCCCGATTACAGAGATTTCTCTCCGCGGCTGGGTTTTGCCTGGGATGTGACGGGCAAGGGAACGACGGTGGTCCGAGGCGGGGGCAGCATCATATACTCGTCGACCATCGCGTCTAACTTATTCTCGCAACCCGGCTTTCAGAACGCCGCCCCATCAACGAACATCTCCGACGTCCCGACAGGCGCCTGCAATGTGTCCGTGCCGATCGGATCCACGTGTGCCGCGCAGGGCGGCTCGACCCTGGCCGCTGGCGGCACGATTCAGCTCGCCACCAAAGTTATCAACTCCACATCCTTGGCACGCACCCTCAATTGGGATCCCACTATTACCGGCAACACCGGCCCCGTTTTCCCAACCGCCGGCCTCGTGCCCTCGTGCACTGCTGCCGCAAGGTGCGCCATCATGGCGGTGGACCCGAACCTTACCACCCCCTACATCGTCAATTACACCCTGGATGTCCAGCACGCCTTCACCAACAACCTCTCCTTGGAGGTTGGCTATGTCGGCGATCAGGGCTCTAGACTGACTGGTTTCCGCGACATCAATCAGATTAACCCCGCTACGGGCGCCCGTCCGTTCGCCACCCAATTCCCCTACCTCAGCTTTATCAACCAGATGTCGAATGACGCCCATTCCAACTACAATAGCCTGCAGGCGACCTTGACCGAGCGGACTTCGCACGGCCTTTCTTTCATTGCCGGCTACACGTACGCTCACGGCCTCGACAATGGTTCCTTGAATCGTTTCGGATTGCTTCCGCAAAATAGCCAGGATGTAGCTGCGGAGTATGCCAGCAGCGACTTCGACGTCCGGCACCGCTTCACTTTCACGGCCAGTTACGACATTCCGGGCAAGAAGGGCTTCGGCCAGTTGCTGGAAGGCTGGAAGCTCAACACCATCCTGACCGTTGAGAGTGCCCAGCCCTGGACCGTGAACGACTATAGTAACGACTTCAGCGGGAGCGGGGATACCGCGGATCGCTGGGATTTCTTCGGCAACCCCGCCGACTTCAAGGAAGGCACCATCAGCATTCCCTACTGCAGTGGCTTCGGTAGCGTTGGGGGGATCAGTTGCAGCCAAGTGGACTCACTCTACGGCCAAACGGTTCAACTTCCCGCTTCACTTGGTAACGCATGTATGAAGAATGCTCCCGACCCCACTACGCTTGCGACGGGAGGCTGCTTCGTTTCCGGCAACTCGGTCATGGTTCCTCCTACTCTTGGAACCTTTGGCACCATGGGCCGGAACCTCTTCCGCGACAACGGCTACAAGGACGTGGATTTCTCGATCTTCAAGAACTTCACCTTCCGGGAGCGGTTCAACGCCCAGTTCAGGGTCGAGATCTTCAATTTGTTCAATCATCCCACTATTGCCAATCCCTATGGCGCATCGAATGGCGGTGCTGGGAACGGCTTCATTGACCCCTCAGTTCCCAAGACTTTCGGCTGCGGGTGCAGCACACCTGACTTCATAGCCGGTAGCCCGATCGTCAGCTCGGGAGACTCCCGCGTGATGCAACTGGGCTTGAAGTTCACGTTCTAAAATCGGTCCGGCCGGTGCGAGGGCACATTCTGCCCTCGCACCGGCCATCCAACGTTGTATTCCGGGACGCTCGTATCAGGAAAACCAGCAGGGTTTTGCAAGGGCGATTTCCTTCAGCCGCATCACTCGTACGTCTCCGATGCGTTTGCGAAAATAGCCCTGGCGGCTACATCCATAATTTTTTTGACTCTCCAATCCTTGACCGCTTTGGTGGCCTCGACTACACTAGACGTTTTGAATCGGTCCAATTGTTGGCACCGAGGGGGAGAGTTCTTTGCCGAAACGCACGTTTCAACCGAAAGTGCGCCGTCGCCACAAGACACACGGGTTTCGCACGCGCATGAAGACTGCAGGGGGCCGCAAAGTATTGGCGGCTCGACGTAAAAAGGGACGCCATCGTCTTACGCCCATCTAGAGAATCGGACCCGCCTGACGGACGGGCAGGCGATCTGCGGCAGGGTTTTCCCCGTGCCATGCGTTTGCTGAAGCGCGTGGAATACGAAGCCGTATACGGCGCCGGTCAGCGCCGCTCGAGCCCTCAGTTTTCTGTTTTCTTCCGCGCCCGTTCCGGGCTTCCGAATGAGGCCTTCGGGCGGGAACCTGCGCGCGAAGGTTTTTCTTCCGCAAAAACGCCCGCGGCCGGCCGCAGCAGCCGCTTCGGGATCAGCGTTAAGAAAGCCCTTGGCGGCGCGGTGGTGCGGAACCGCATCAAACGCCGCATTCGCGAAATTTTACGGCGCAACAGGACGGAGATTCCTACGGGATGGGACATCGTGATTCATCCGCGAGCGACAGTGGCGAAGGCGGCGTACACGCCGCTGGAAGCGGAACTGGTGCGCCTGCTGCGCTCCATCCAGAACACCGCGCGGAACACCGGGCCGAAAACATGAGCCTCGCGGCGCGCGCGCTGCTTTTTGCCGTGCGCGTGTATCAGGCTTTTTTTTCGGCGCTGATGCCGAGCGCCTGCAAGTTTTATCCTTCCTGCTCGCATTACGCCGCCGAAGCCCTAAGAATCCACGGCGCGCGGCGCGGTTCGTGGCTCGCGCTGCGGCGCGTGTCGCGCTGCCATCCGTTCACGCCGGGCGGCGTGGATCTTGTGCCCGATGCCGCTGATTTTCGCGAAGCAAAAAGTAGCACAGACTTCAGTCTGTGGGGGTTCGGCTCGAGGGGCAAGAAAACCCCACAGACTGAAGTCTGTGCTACCGAACCGCGCGTGGCGGATTGTGCAGCGAAAGAGGTCCGTCCGTGAGCGAGCGCAAGGAATTGTCCACGGAAATGCGCTCGCTGATTGCGGCTGTGTTGTGTCTGGTTGTGATCGCCGCATGGTCGCTCATCTATAAGCCGCCGCAGCCGCCTCCAGCCAACCCTGCCGCCGTAACCACCAATCCAATCGCGCCCGCCCCGGGAACGACTCCCACTTCCGTCCCCGCTGAGAAAAAACCAGCGGCCCCTGTTGCTCCTGTGACCATGCGCGCCGCGAGCGCGGAAAATTCCATCGTCATTGAAAGCGATCTGTATCACGTGGAAATTTCCAACCGCGGCGGCGTGGTGCGAAGCTGGCAGCTCAAGAAATTTACCGACGACCACAAGCCGCCGCGCACGCTCGATCTGGTCCATGCCGAGGCCGCGCAGGCGTCCGGGAACTGGCCCTTTTCTATTGCGCTCGACGATCCGCAGCAGGAAGTGGCGGCGAATAATGCGCTGTTTGAAATCACGTCGGCGGGGAAAGTTCCTGACGCCGGCGCCGTTCTGCAGGCTCCGGCGGAAGTCACGCTGTCCTGGAGCGACGGCCACCTGGAAGTCACGAAGCAGCTGAAATTCAGCGCCTCGTACATCGTCGATGTGAAGACCACGGCGTCGCTGGATGGAGCGCCGCTGCGAACCGGCCTCGTTTGGTCGGGGGGCTTCGGTGACATCACCGCGTATCGGGCGGCCGCGCAGACGAATGTGTTCACCAGCGCCGCTGGAAAACTCAACACGCTCGCCGTAAAGAATCTCGGCAAGCCCGGACAGACTTCGGTGCGCTTGCCCGTTGCGGGAACATTCGATTTCGCCGGGATCGAAGACCTCTATTTCGCGGCTGCGTTTCTACCGCCCTTCACCGCCCGCGGCGATCTCGCAGAAATTCCGTTGACGGTGACGGGCTGGACCTATTCGCACGAAACCACGACGGACGGCAAGACCGAAACGGAAATCATTCCTCAAATGGCCGCGGGTCTGGCGACTCCTGGGCCGCTGGACCTTCGCGTGTACGCCGGTCCCAAAAGTATTGATGGATTGAAGCTCGTGCGCCCGCCGCTGAACAGCCTGGTGCAATTTGGGTGGTGGGGATTCATCGCCGAGCCTTTGTTCTACTCCCTGCAATGGCTGCATCGCTATGTAAGCAACTACGGCTGGGCGATCGTTTTGATCACCATCGCAATCAACATGGTGATGTTCCCGCTCAAAGTGAAGAGCATGCGCTCGATGATGAAAATGCAGAAGGTCGCGCCGGAAGTCAAAGCGATTCAGGAAAAGTACAAGAAGTATTCGATGCGCGATCCCCGCAAGGCGGAAATGAACAAGGAAGTCATGGCCGTGTATTCGCGCGAAGGCATCAATCCGCTCGGAAGTTGCTGGCCCACGCTGATCCAGATGCCGATCTGGTTTGGGCTGTATCGCATGCTGGCCAATATGATCGAGCTTCGCCACACGCCCTGGTTTGGCTGGATCCACGATCTGTCGGCGCGCGATCCGTACTTCATTTTGCCCGCCATGATGGCCGTTTCCATGTATTTCATGCAGAAAATGACGCCTACCCCCGGAATGGACCCAGCGCAGGCCAAGATGATGGGACTGACGCCGCTGATCTTCGGCGGAATGTTTGCGCTTTATCCGAGCGGCCTGTCGGTGTATATCCTGACTAGCAATGTCGTCGGAATCGGCCAGCAGTGGTATCTCTATCGCACGACGCCGCCCCCGCCGAAACCGTCGCGGGGCCCCGGCAAAAAGAAATAACGTTTGCAGTTGAGTAGTCTGAGGGGAGTCACCTTGACGCCTGTATCCCGCCCGAACCTGATCGTGGATGGAAAACTGGATCATGCGGCCATCACGGCGGAACTGCGCCGCTGCATTGACACGCTGCTTCAAAAAAGCCGGTTCCAGCTTACGTATGAAATTCGAGCGATGGGTCCCGCGGCATCGAAGGAGCTCGAGAATCCCGAAATTCTGGTCGAATTCAAGGGGCGCGATCAGGATTTGCTGTTGGAGCGAAATGCGGAATTGCTTCTGGCGCTCGAACACATCGCCTTGCGCTGGCTTTGGCTCGATCCTCAATTCTATGGGCGAATCCGGTTCGATGCCGCCGGATATCGCGGCATCAGGATCGAGGAATTGAAGCTTTCCGCGCGCGTTGCGGCCGGCCGCGTCCGCGAAACGCACGCGCCCTTCCGCTTCAACGCCATGTCGTCGCGCGAACGGCGCATCCTGCATCTGGTTTTGAAAGAGGAGCAGGGCGTCCGGAGCGAGAGCGAAGGCGCAGGCGAAGAACGGCAGGTTGTCGTTTTTCCTGCGAACTAAATAAAACCAAAAATTCAAGCGCGAACGACTATTCCGGTTCCCTAAAACCGTGGGAGATGACGCGCCCTTGCGCGTCGAAAACTATTTGAAAGGTGAATCCCGCTCGCCCAGGGCGCGTGGTGGCAATCCTTTTTGAATGTTGCGGATCTGCTGCCGCAAAAGGATCTCCTTCACGGAAAAACCGCACGTCGGAGATTTCCAGCGCGGTCTCATTTCCTTCCCGGTGCACGACGCGCCATACCGGAAACCGGGCGAACCAAAGATAAATCTGCACATCGCGCAGATTCCTAGCTTGCTCGATATATTCGCGGGACTGCGCGTCGGTATAAAATTGCGCGTTCTCGATTGCGCCGCCCGGTTCGTGGAAAGTGGCGCGATACACACCTTCAGGAGTGCTGACTAGCCCCACCCAATGCGTCAGCGTTGGGGGCAGGGGAAGCGCCGCCAGGCTATCCGCTTGCAAGTGCTGCGCGGCTGCGAAGCGTTCCACATCCGCGAGTGCTTTGTGATGCAGGAAAGCCGCCAAAACAATGTAGGCGCACAATACCGCCATTCCCGTGCGGCACCAGCTGGCCCGCGTCCACCGGAAACCGGCGCCTTGAGCGGCCGGAACGAAAATTACAGCTGCGAAGATGGCGCTCACCACGCCTGCCGCGGCGATCGGGAATCCATATCCCACCTTGCTCGCCAATAGGTACGCTCCGAATGCTCCGACAGTGAGCGCGGCCCACGCGCCAATGGCGCGGCTCCAAAATTGTCCAGGTTCACGGTAACACCACGCGGCAAACTGAGGCACAAGTGCGATCGCGGTCACCGACAGATCGAGAATATAAATCCAATCCCAGGCTGGCCGCGAATAGCGCAGCGGGCTCCAAACCATCGTTCCGAAATTGGTGACCAGATCGAGAAAAATGTGCGTGGCGATTCCCACGGCGTAGATGGCGAAGAGAGTCAGAAACGGCGGCGTTTTCCACTTCACCAAACGAGCGAGCGGGATTGACACCGCTGCTAATAGCATGGCCCAAAACGGCAGCATAACGGCGGAATGCGTGACGTTGCGGTGCCACTCCATGATCGCGAGAGGATTGTGCGCCAGCGGCCCGGCAAAGATGTCGATGTCGGGGAACATCGCGCCGAGGGTGCAAGCAACGATTGCGGCGCGCGCGGTGGGAGAACTCAGCGCGCCGGATTCGCCGCCTTTGGCTAATCCAGAGGGAACGTCCCGGCCGGCGAAGAGGGCCTTTCCTACCAGCGCGCCCACAATTCCGTGCGTGATCGTGTCCATGTGGCAGCTTACTTTGCGGTTTCGGGAACAGAACTTAGATGCACGCCGCGGCGCCGGGTTTCGCTACTGACTGACTCGAATCGGTATCGTCAGCGGCTTGGTGGACTCCGAGGCAGCCAGCATGTGGCACTGGCCGTCGAATATTCCGCCCGGTTCGATCACGAGGCACGGGGAATGGATTTCGCCCATCACCACGCCCTTGGCCTGGATTTCGACCCGGCCCTTGGCAAAGATGACGCCGTCGAATTTCCCGGCAATCACCACGTGATTGCCTTCGATCTGCCCTTCCACTCGAGCCCCTTCGCCGAGGATCAGGCTGTGGCTGGAAATCACGTTTCCCTTTACGTGCGCGTCGACGCGAAACACGCCGGAGGCTTCGAGGGTTCCCTCGAAGCGTACGCCCTTGTCCAGGAAGCCGGTAAATTCATGCTGTTGCTTGGTGTCCTTGCCACGTTCTTTCGATCGCCATTGCATGGTATACCCCCTCATGCGGAAACAAGGCTTTCTGGGAATACGATTTTACCCGACCACGGGAAGTTTGAACCGAAAAATCATGGCTCCGTGACGTAGTAAGCACTTCCGATCGGCGACGCCTATTTCACCCCGGAGTTATCTACTACATATGTAATACTAATTCATCAGGCGCTCGTATAAACTGTTTAATTGTTCCTCGTCATAGAACTCCAGGATCAACTGCCCTGCATGCCCTTTCGTAGGCATGTGCAGCGTGACGCGAGTCCCGATATGTTTCTGCAATTCGTCGAGCGCGGCCTGGCGATTCGGATCGTACGCTTCCACCTGCGTTTGCAGTCCGCGTCCGCGGGATCGCCGCGTCGCCATGCGTTCGAGTTGCCTGACGGTAAGCTTGCCGCGCGAGGCCTTTTGCGCAAGGTCATGACGCAGCTTTCGATCTTCGACAGCGAGGAGCGCGCGCCCGTGTCCCGCTGTGATTTTGCCTTCTTCAATCCATTCGAGCAGCGGCTCTTCGAGGGAAAGCAGACGCACGGAATTTGCGACGGTGGCTCGGTCCTTCCCTGTTCTGGAAGCCACTTCGTCTTGCGTGAGGTGAAATTCCTCCATCAGGCGGTCGAATGCGCGCGCTTGCTCGATGGGATTTAAATCCTCGCGCTGGATGTTTTCTACAAGTGTCAGCTCGAGCGCTTGCTCATCGCTTACCTCTCGCAGGACAACCGGCACGCGCAGAAGTTGCGCGCGTTGCGCGGCGCGCCACCTCCGCTCGCCCGCGATGAGCTGGTATCGTGAGCCGATCTTTCGCACCACCAGCGGCTGGATGATTCCGCTGGCGCGAATGGATTGCGCCAATTCTTCGATTCCGGCTTCTGCAAATCGTGTACGAGGCTGGTATGGGCTGGGATCAAGCAGGTCGATGTCGATTTGCAGCGGGCCTCCGGAGGCGCTTGGCGCTGGGGCCACCGCCGTCGCGGCTCCCGTGGAAGCAGTTGGCGGAATGGTCTGAGGAGCTGCCTCCTGTTCACGAATCAGAGCCCCCAGCCCCCTTCCCAATGCGTTTCTGGCCATTTGCGATGACCTCCTTTGCAAGGTTGATGTAGGCTTCGGCGCCTCTACTATGAATGTCGTAGAAGTGGATCGGCTTCCCGTGGCTCGGCGCTTCTGCCAGGCGAACATTCCGCGGTATGATGGATTCAAAGATTTGAGTGCCGAAGAAGCTGCGAAGATCCGAGGCCACCTGTTTCGATAGGGTCGTGCGTTCATCGTACATGGTAAGGACGATGCCTTCGATTGCAAGATCGGGGTTCAATGTTCTGCGAATCCTCATCAGCGTATCGAGAAGCTCCGAGACGCCTTCGAGGGCCAGATACTCACATTGAATGGGAACCAAGACCGAATCCGCCGCGGTAAGCGCATTCAGAGTAAGAAGGTCGAGCGCGGGAGGACAATCCATTACAATAAACGCGTAGTTGTCTTTTATTTGCTGAATCACTTTTTTGAGCTGATATTCTCGATCCTCGGCCGCGACCAGCTCGACGGCGGCGCCCACAAGATTCTTGTCCGCCGGGATCAGCTCCAGCGAATCGACCTGCGTTTTCAAAATGATTCTCTCGAGGGGCTCGCCAAGGATCAGGGCGTGATAGAGAGTGCGCCTTGCCGGGTCCTTGGGAAAACCAATTCCAGCTGTGGTATTGCCTTGGGGATCACAATCGATTAGAAGCGTGCGCTGTTCAGAAAGAGCGAGAGAGGCAGCCAAATTGATGGCCGTTGTCGTCTTGCCGACACCGCCCTTTTGATTGGCAATTGCAATGACGCGGCCCAAAGTAACTCCCCCAAGCGGCGAAATCTATCACATTAAAACCAAAATATGCAAATTGTTTCACGTGGAACAAAAATGTTAGGCGATCCGAGGCAGGAAATGCTGGCTACCTTCACCTCGAGTCTC
This sequence comes from uncultured Acidobacteriota bacterium, assembly GCA_963832265.1. GTDB lineage: Bacteria > Acidobacteriota > Terriglobia > Acidiferrales > UBA7541 > Palsa-360. The sequence continues at coordinate 55,242 of CAWHTN010000002.1, read as the reverse complement.
AGCTTGAACGAGAACACGCCCTTCCGTTCCGAAAAACACGGGACGGACCGAACGCAAAAAATCCATTCTTGGTTGTTGGTATTGCGGCTATTGTAGAGACTGCCCGCTTTTAGGGCGGGCATTCGATTGGTCCATCCAGGGCCAAACTGATTCACACTCGATTGTTGTTGGTTTCCGCCATCGTACGAAGGTATTCAGGCTGGCGGCCGACAATGGATTGAACGAAAATGTTCCACGTGGAACAAAACTGATTTCACAATTACTTCCGGGAAGGGAGATCGTCGATCGGTCGTCCAATAAGGATAAATCGGCGCTGGGAATCGGGTATGCGGACTGCTGGCTGCCATGTCCACCTTGGGGTACGTGCGATCCTGGTCGAGTCGTCAGCACCGACCCAAAGCAGGAGATGGCCACGACGGGCGAGCGCCCTTGCGGACCAGCGAAGGAGCTGTTTAAACTCACCGACCGCACGGGAAGTGATGAGGTTTGCGAGAACCGGTTCTGGGCGGATTTCCTCAAATCTCTCGGGTCGGATTTCAACATCACGGAAGCCAAGAGTTCTTACGACCTCGGATAGAAATGCGCATTTCTTCTTATTGGACTCAATCAGCAGAAGCTGAATGCTCGGGCAGGCAATTTTGAGCGCCAGGCCCGGAAAACCGGCCCCGGTCCCAACGTCGGCCAGCCGACAGTTTTCCACAGGCAGCACTTTGGAAGCGTACATGGATTCGCCAAAATGGCGTCCGACGATCTCAACGGGATCCGTAATTGAAGTCAGGCTAATGGACCGGTTCCAGCGGAGTAAAATAGACACGTAATCGCGGATCTTTGCGATTTGATCCTCTGTAGGAGAAATGGCAAAAGGTGCAAGCGCTTCGCAAATCTGGCGATTGCCAATTTCGATGGGTGCAGGGGCTGGCATCGTATTAAGCTTTCGGAAGGTATCGTGACGCACAAATCCCAACCACCAAATCTATGCCCATATGGGCAAAGACGGCGGGAACAAGGCTCCCGGTCCAAATCCGCATGGAAGCGAAAATCATTCCTACTACTAATGTAGTAATTATTCCTCTCCGCCCTTGGTATAAATGCGCCAGCGAGAACCATGCGGACGAAAGGATCGCGGCAAGGGCGTTCGGGGGCCCGAAATTCACGATCATCCTGACGAAGGCCATGAACACAAAGCCGCGGTACAAAAATTCCTCGGATATTCCGGCAGTGCAGGCCAGAGCCGCATAAACATAAGTCTCCTTCGGGGTCCGGGGCATGATCTTTTCCGTTATGGCGAACAATGGACCGCGCTTCCCCTCCGGCAGTCTCGAGATTTTTCGCAATCCTACCACCTGGTTGACACAAAGAAGTCCCGTCAAAGCGATGCTGGTCCAGGCAACTTGCCATGGATCGCTGGCCGCAAGCCCCAGTTCATCGGGACCTACTCCCCGTGCCACGCATCGCCAGGCCACGATCGCCACGATCAGCCACTGAAAGAGAATTGTGGAGCCATAGAGGGACAATCGATCGGCGGTGGTCAGGTCCGGCTTGCTCAGAAGCCGCTTCATTCGAGCGTCGCCCCGCCAGGGGATGACGATGCCGAGAAATAAGAGAACCAGGACAAAGTCCCAGGGAATAAAGAGGGAATTCACAGGGGGAAATGGAACCACGTTTCCGCCGTGCAGCGCAAGAAGCGATTCAAGACCCCGCAAATCGACACGTCCGGAATTCAGAACGGTGGAGCGGGAGGCGCGTGCAAGCGGAACTTATGCCAAGGCGAGTCTCTCTGGTGTCTCACGGTCAGCAAATCAGGCGGCAGTGCGAGAAGCGCGTTGTGGCGGGGGATTTTGTGCGAGGGCGAGTCGCAGGATCCGTTCGGTTTCGATCGGGTCAGGCGGGCAGGCGATATAATCAAACGCGCCGGCGCTGAGTGCCCTCATATAGGCGTCCCATTCGGCCAGGTGAGAAAGCACAATCACCGGGGCGCCCCCGGTCGATGAAGTCAAAACGCGCACCGCGGTGCGGAGATTGCAATCCGGCAAATCGTCGCCGCATAGGACAAATTGAAACGTCTGCTCCTCGATGCGAGCGCGGGCGTCAGTCAGGGAAGCGCAACGGATGGATTGCAACCCCATGCGGCGCGCGATTTCCTCGGTCTTTTCACACTGAACGGGATCGGAAGATACAATCAGAACTTGGCAGGAGTTGAACACATCTCACCTCCCAGCGTTAACATGACCTCGGCTCAAGAGAAAAAATTTCGCCTCGTTGAGAGTACACTCTCCGCCGCCCCGCTGGCAACGGGTTCCGGCCGGGATTTTCTAGAAAATGCATTGAGCGCGGAGCAAAGCACAAGCTTGATTTCGAGGGCGCTTGCCGGAAGGGACGAGTAATGGAGCGAGACACCGGGTCGCGGCAAGTGGGGCTGGCGAGGGCATTGTCGAAATTAGGTTATTGCTCGCGCTCGCAAGCGGCAAAACTGATTCGCGCGGGCCGCGTCCGGCTGAACGGGGCGACGCGCAAAGATCCCGAGACGCCTGTCCATTTGGAGCGCGATCGAATCGACGTGGACCGGAACACCGTCGCAGCCGAATCGAAAATTTATCTGATGCTGAACAAGCCGCGCGGCGTGGTCACGACGGCGTGCGACGAAAAAGGACGCCAGACGGTGTATTCACTGCTCGGAGAAAAATTGCCGTGGGTCGGCCCGGTAGGCCGGCTGGACAAGGCGAGCGAAGGGCTGCTCCTGCTCACGAATGATTCGGAATGGGCGGCGCGGATTTCCGATCCCGAGTCGCACCTGGACAAGACTTACCACGTCCAAGTGGAAATATTACCGAGTAAAGCACTTACTGATACGTTATGCGCCGGCGTGCGTTCCCGCGGCGAACTGCTGCGCGCCAGGCAGGCTCGCGTGTTGCGCAGCGGCGAGAAAAACGCGTGGCTGGAAATCGTGCTTGATGAAGGCAAAAACCGCCAAATCCGGCGCATGTTGGAACATCTGGGGATCGAAGTCCTCCGGCTGATTCGTGTGGCGATCGGCCCGCTTGCTCTGGGACAACTCGCCAAGGGCAAATCCCGCGCTCTCGCTATGCCAGAAAAATCGGCCCTGGATCAAGCCGTAAAAAGTTCCCGCGACAAGACACGCATTCTTGAAAAGGGATGACCGTGGAACCGGGCAGTGGGGAACTACGACGCAGATCTTTCTTGCCGGCCAATCAGGCGGCTTCCAAGCGTCGCGATGAGGAGAAACAGGGCCAGCGCCAGCCGGTCGCTGGAGCTTTTTACCAGCATGGTGCCGACCGGTGGAAAGAACCAAAACACTAAAATCAGCGCCGCGATTGCGGTGGCAATGAGCCCGCTTAACAAGCCCTCCAGTTTGGAGATGGCCAGCACAGCCAGCAAGAGCAGGAGCATCGAGGCATCCTTGCCGATGTTCAGCCGATGGCAAAATGCGGCAATGCAGAGCAGGACGATTGTGGAAAGAAGAGTTCCGGGGAGGGATCGGACACGAAACACACGCGCACGGTCCACGGAAAACGCCGCGCCAATGGAAAGCATCAAGAAAGTTCCGCAAACACCGAGAAGACAACCCGCGATCAACCCGGCTGTAAAACCCCCCATCACATCCCCCTGGAAAGAGAACGTACGCCCGTGTTTCCGGCAAGTCAACCGACAAGCAAGACCTAAGACCGGAGACGAAAAATCAAATGCCTCTGCAGAAACGTCCCTTCAAATAATGTTGCTACTCTCCGACGGCGACGACGAACTTCACGCAGCGGGAAGGTTTCTCTCCGATTTGCCGACCGGAGATGGGGAAAACAACGCAACACCTCCGCGCGTTAATTGTTCCCACGGACTCACCGGAAGGAAAGAATGTTTCCGCCCGAACCGAAAAATAAAACGCCGCAGGCAAATGGCGAAGCAGAACAGCACAAATCCAGCGATGATCGTGGCATTGGATTGCCGCTCGACGACCAGCGCCCAATTGATGCGTTCCTGCCAGGATGGAAGAATGGAATTCAGATGGGTTTGAAGAAAACGACCCACGAGTGGCAGGCTCGCGATATGAATGAATGCGGTGTGTTCGTAATTGTAAGCCGGATCGTAACCGGCGATATTCCGCGTCGCATCCTGGAAAACCGCGGGGCGAGCCAGTTCCTGCTTTGTGAGCAGGCGGCCGGCGCTGTCTTTCAAGATCGCATGGAACGTTGGATCGACGATCACCCAGCGCCCATCCAAAAGAACTTCGGCGACGACGTGGTTTGTGTTCATGCCCTGCGCGTCCAGCAAGAGCAAGCGGCGCGCTTCGATTCCCCCGGCGGAAGCAAGATTCACGAAAGCATTGGTGGCGGTTCCGCACACGTTGAGCAATTCCTTGTAATTTAACGTGTCGACGGGATCGCGGTCCTCCCCGTCGTCGCTGTAATATTCGGTCTCGCGGGCCGGTCCGCGCTCCATCCAAGAAAGAATGGCGGCGACTTTTTTCTCGGGAGAAGAAGAATAGGGAAGCACCGCGTTCGAGAAACCGGACAGGTACCAGCGCGTGGAATATTCCCATCCCAAGCCAAATAAAGTGAGCAATACGGAAGAAATCAAAAGGACATTGACGAATAAGCTCACCGCTCGAAAGATGGATTCGTTTTTCATGGCTGTCGAGCCGCCTCATTCATCCTGTCGGCGAACCAGGCCCAAAAGTTTAGCTTTCTCATCGTCAAAAGGCTTGCTTCACCGGAGGCGGGTTCCGGCATACGCGTTCCGTGAGGAGCGGGCCCGGGAGGCAACTAAATAGCACGCGGGCCCGCAAAAAACAACATTAGATCTTTTCTGTTCTATGGGTGATGGTAGCTGGCGGGAGAACCGGGAAGACCGGTCATTCCTGGACTTGCATTTGGGCCGCGTCCAACATTTGACGCACCAAGCGGGTCAACTGTTCATGGCTGAATGGTTTCTGGATGGATTCCGCGCCGGAACGTATCGCTTCACGATAAGAGGCTTCCCGCTCCGCATGGCCGGTCATGAACAAGATGCGGATTCCCGGCCGCAGTTCGGACATGGAGCGAGCCAGCGCCAAACCACCCATTCTGGGCATCATGATGTCCGTCAAGAGGAGATGAATCGGTTCGTTGTAGGAACGCGCAATCTCCAGTGCATGGATGCCGTCGCGGGCCGGCAGGACGGTATACCCGCATTCGCTCAAGCGCTCAGCGGTAATCTTCAACAGAGCTTCCTCATCCTCCACCAGCAGGATCGTGCCTGTTCCCATCGATCCCGTTGCTACCGTCTCGTCGGGAGCTGGCGCCACGGCGGATTCTTGCGTTTGCGGCAGATAGATTTTGAATGTGGACCCTTTTCCCGGCTCGGAATCGACTGTCACGCCGCCGCCACTCTGCTTGGCCACGCCGTAGACCGTCGCCAGCCCCAAGCCTGTTCCCTTTCCAGGCCCTTTGGTGGTGAAGAATGGCTCGAAAATGTGCCGCCGCGTGTTGGCGTCCATCCCGACGCCCGTGTCTGTCACGCTGAGGAGCACGTATGGCCCCGGTTGGAGAAATGGCAAACTGCTTGCAAGGTTTTCGTTCACATCCAAATTGGAGGTTTCTATCAGCAGTTCGCCGCCCTCCGGCATTGCATCCCGGGCGTTGACCACCAGGTTTACGATCACTTGTTCAATCTGACTCTGCTCCGCTTTGACCTGGCCCAATTCCGTTGACAGATTGGTGGTGAGCTCGATATGCATGCCGATCAGCCGCCTGAGCATTTTGCCCATGTCGGTGACCAGCGCATTGAGATCGAGAATCTGAGGTTGCAAAACTTGCTGGCGGCTGAAGGCAAGCAACTGATGAGTTAGGGAGGCGGCGCGCTCGCCGGCTTTCCGGATTTCCTCGGCGCTTTTGCGCAGCGGGTCGTTGGGCGCCACACGGTGCTCGATGGACTCGCTGTAGCCGATGATGACGCCCAGCAAATTATTGAAATCGTGAGCGATTCCTCCGGACAGGCGCCCGACAGCCTCCATTTTTTGCGAATGGCGAAGTTGCTCGTCGCGCCGCCGCAACAGCTCTTCCGCCTGCTTGCGCTCGGTAATATCGCGGCTGACGATGATGATCTTTTCGATTTCGCCTTTATCGTTTCGCACCGGGCTGCGGGTAGATTCGAGGATGCGCCAATCCCCGTCGTTGCGCCGGAAGCGATATTCCACGCGTGGACCGACGCCCTTCTCAAAAGTTTCCTTCCTGGCGGCAATCAGCGCCTCGCGATCATCCGGATGAATTTGCTCCGGGAGAAAATCTCTCCCAAGATCTTTGTTGGAATATCCGAGTTTGTTGTACCCGGGACTGTCGTAAAGGCGTTTGCCTTCGCGATCGACGACGGTAATCAGATCCTCGGCATTCTCGGTAATCAGGCGGAACATCTGTTCCTGATCGCTCAGTTGCCTGCGAATGCGATGGATGAGGAGCTGCTGGTAGATCGTGTACAAATCGAACAGAAAAACCAGCCCCACCAGGGCGCGAACGGATTGCCGGAGGGTGAATGAAAACGTGGGGTCGGATTGTTCGAATAAAAAGGAGAAAGACTCCATTCCAATCGTTAACAGGAGCGTGATCACAATGGCCGAGGCCCAGAGCCACCACTGCCGTCTTTCCACCTTCCGGACGCGCGTCCAGAAAGAGAGTTCGTAAGGCACGGGCAGGGATCCTGTTAGGGTTGTGGGTGTCACATGGCCATGAAAGCAAGGAGATGCATAATGTGGCAATGGTACTGCCGGTGTATGTGTCTAATTATGACTAATGGATTTTATGTATTTTTTGGGATTGCCTGACAGGTGAGCCTTAACCCGCGGATGCAACGCCCGGAGCGTACTTCCCCTAAGACACGTATTAAGAATAAGATACATAGATTCACTTGCTGGTTACGGGCCTGAATACTTCACTGCTCACGCCCCCCCTAGGATCTGACAAGCCGAAAAAGTAGCACGTATGGGTGAGAATTCCGTTCACTAAAGATATGCGATGATGTGGCGGAGGTGGGCGGGCTCGAACCGCCGACCCCCCTGCCAGCAAAGCTCGGGATCAGATCAAATCCAAATCGTTGTTTAGGCTGCGCTTAACCCCGCGATTCCACCGGAACAAACCCGCCAGGTTGTTCCACCGTTGCTCCCAGGTTTTTGCTGGAAGACCGGACCGAGTCTCGGGGCAGCGTTCACGCTACCCACTTCATTCTCAGTTTCTTGCGCCTTTTAGCGCAGTCGAGAAGGTAAAGGTCGATCAACTTCTGGTAAGGAAGCCCTGTTTCATCCGCCAGGGCCTTAAAATAGTCCACGACTTCCGGACTTAAGTTGATTCCCACGGCTTGTTTTCTGCCCGTGTACGGATTCTTAAGTTCTTTCATTTTGGAAAAATTATATTCCCTCTTCATAAAATATAAACTCCTTCCTGGTTGCTTTCCGCGCGGAAATAATCCGAATCACGGAATCGGATTCCTTGTAGCAATGAACGACGACAAGAGGTCTTGCCGTGGAACTGAGTACGATGAGGACAAACCGATCCTCGCCCTCCGAGTGTTCCGGATCATGGAAAAGGCGCGCTTGGATCGCGGAAGGCGCCCTGAGCTTCTTCCAACCACACTCCATGCTTGATCCGATTCCCCCTATTTTTCCTTTCGGCCCACTCGAAGCGGAGCACTTCTATATATTATATAGATGCAATATAGATTGCAAGGGGGAACAGGAAGGCACTTCCAGCGAGGCTCAAGCAATAGAATTGGTGGACGTGACAGGGTTCGAACCTGCGACCCCCTGCTTGCAAAGCACCAGACTCGTCTCCACCCACTCTTTCTATCACTTCAACTACTAACGTTTCCAACAAATCGGGGAATCTGCTTTCGCTCAAAAGCTAACCCCAATTGGCTGAAAACAGCCCGTTCGTGCACAGTTCGTGTACAGTCTGCTTTTGGAGATGGCGCGTCGGAAAATCCATTTCCATTTGATCAAAATCTGCCACGATAAAAATTGTCTCACTCAAGGCGTCGACTCCAGTACATCACAACAGTCGGACAAGATTAGTCGGATGGAATGTCGGCCCGTCGGGCCATGGTAACGGCAACTGCTGGGGGGTATTCGAACCGCTCCGAGCTACTTAAAATAGTCTTTGTATTTTTCTCAGGCAAAAGCCGGAGGGGTCGGTTCTGGCAGCGGGAAAAGTGGCACGGTAACGTTAGTTCTGTCTGAACAACCGAATTGTCGAGCAAGCTATGGCTGAAGGTTCATGCGGCGGAGAAGATCTGCGAAGCGCGGGTCCGAGCGCAGCTGGTCGTAGACTGGGTCAACTTTGACGAATGGAAAAACGCCGATCGAGCGGTCGTAATAACTCTTTTCCAGCCACTCGAATGCTTCGTCCATATCGCCCAGGCCCGCGTGGATTCTGGCTGAGCACATTGGTGGAACATAGTTGTGCTTCGCGAGTTCATTCAGTTGTTCGAGCACCTTCTGCGCCTCTGCCCTTTGCCCCTGTAGCGCGTAGCCACAGCCCAAGTCCGATAGCGCGTATGCGTTGCCGGGGGAAGCTGCCAGCAGCTTCTCAAACTCAGCCATGCCTTCCTTGAATAGGGATTTTTGCAGATAGGCCAAGCCGAGATACCGGTAAGAAAAAAGGCTGTTAGGGTCCATCTCCAGCGTTTTCCGGGATTGTTCGATCGCTTGGTCGTACTGCTGCGACGCATAGAGGGCAATTCCCCAAACCCTATTCACGAAAACGGAAAGCGGATCAAGCTCAAGAGCCCGTTTGTATTCCGGAAGGCCCAAGTCAAACAGTCCCAGATTGGATAACATTACGCCTCGCACGGCGTGGGCGTATGCGTACCTCGGATCGAGGAGAAAGGCTTGCTGAAATTCCCTGTCGGCGCCGGACCAATCCCAGTCATACCATGCCTTGATAAACCCGAGCGAGGCGTGAGCTTCCGCGAGCGCGTCATCCAGTTCCAGAGCCTTTAGCTCCGCCGCCTTGGCCTGGGGAAACGCCTCCTTCGGGGGAACTAGACCGTAGACTCCCCGCGAGACATAGCAACCGGCCAAGCCGGCGTAAGCGAGCGCGAAGGCGGGATCCTTGGAGATCGCCTGCTGAAAGTGTTCGATACCCTTGAACGACTCACCGCTTCGCTTGTTCAGCCAGTAGAGGCCTTTCAAATAGTCCTGATAAGCCTCCGGATCGGGGGTGTAACTCTTCGCCATCCGCCTCTCATCTTCGCCCGTCAGACGCATTCGCAGGGCCGCCGTCATTTCCTTCGCGATTTCTCCCTGCAACGCGAAGATGTCGTCGGCCTTGCGGCTGTACTGCTCGCCCCAGATGTGGCTGTTGTCACGGGCGTCGATCAGCTCGGCGCTGATATTCAGAGTGCCGCCTCGTTGGATCACCCGGCCTTTGAAGACGGCCCGAACTCCAAGGGCGCGCCCCGCCTTCTGCGCGTCGGTGTTTTTTCCCTTGAAGCGAAACGCGGAATCGCGCGACATCACTTTCAAATTCGGCAACCGCGACAAACTGTTAATCAGGCTCTCGGTAATGCCGTCGCTCAAATATTCCGCGTCCGGATCGGCGCTGGCATTCACGAACGGCAGGACCGCCACCGAGTCTATCGCCTCCCCACGGCGTGTGGGATTTGGCGTGTCGTCGCGCTGCGGCGGGGCTGGACCCCTCGCGGTTACTTCGCTTGTGGGAACAGTGGTGGCCACGCCCTTGACTGAATCGATTTCGCGCTTCAAGCGTTTCAGGTCCGCGCGAATCTCCGCCGCGCTCTGGCAGCGCAATTCGCTGTCCTTTTCCAGTGCTTTCTGGATGATCCGTTCAAGTTCATGCGGTAGGTCCGGATTCAACCGTGCCGGGGAAACGGGCGCGCGATTCAGGATGGCGTCAAAAATCACGGCAGAAGTGTCGCCGCGAAAGGGCAGCGTGCCTGTGGCCATTTCGTAGAGCACCACGCCGAAGGAGAACAGGTCCGTTCGTGCATCCAACGCTTCTCCTCGCGCCTGCTCGGGAGACATGTAGGCAACGGTACCCACCGCCGTGCCCGGGCTGGTCAACTGCGCTTCCTGAACTTCTGTCGTGGCCGTGGCTGTTGCGGCGCTGAACGCTTCGGGCACGGACTTCGGCTGGGCCGTGAGTTTCGCCAGGCCAAAATCCAAAATCTTTGGGTGCCCTCGCTTGGTGACGAATATGTTTGCCGGCTTGATGTCCCTATGCACGATTCCCCGAGCATGCGCTGCATCGAGAGCATCGGCCAGCTGCGTGCCGAGCTCCAGGACTTCTCCAATCTCCTGCGGCTTGCCTCGAAACGAGTGCTTGAGAGTCTGCCCTTCCAGCAATTCCATGGCAATGAAGTGTTGGCCGTTCGCTTCATCGATTTCGTAAATTGTGCAAATGTTGGGATGATTGAGCGCGGAGGCAGCAAATGCTTCGCGCTGGAAGCGTTCGCGGGCCGCAGGGTCATTCTCCATCTCTGGGGGCAGGAATTTCAGCGCGACATGGCGGCGCAGCTTGAGGTCTTCGGCTTCGTAGACCACACCCATCCCGCCGCCGCCGAGTTGCGACAGAATGCGATAATGCGAGATGGTTTTGCCGATCATCGTTGAGTCACTTCGTCCACTTCATTTTGTTCCGACCGGCACGCGCCGCTTCAACTCTTCAAACCAGTTCAGTACGACGTTGATTTGTGTCGGTGCGGACTGCGCTTGCTCGACGGGCTTGAGCATTAGGAAGCGTTGGCCATCGGGAGATACATCGTAGTTGGGGGCCGTTCCGGGGCTCGGCTGGTACTTCCCCTCAAAAAGCATACGGGGCTTGCCCGCCGCAAAATTGGGCTGGGTGGCGATGTCCACGGCCATCATCTTGCCGCCGTTACGGTAGAACAGCTCCCGCCGGCTGCGATTCCAGACTGGCTCCGTGCCCCCTTCCGTCGAGATTTGCAACTTCCCACCGGGTCCAGGATAGGGTTGTACGTAAATCTCATAGCGGCCCGATTCGTCCGAGACATAGGCCAGCCAGCGCCCGTCGGGGGAGAACTTTGGCACGCTTTCGTTGAATGGCGTTCGAAGGAAAAGCTGCGCATTGCGGGCCTGGCCGGAACCCGTCGAAGGGGCTTGCCCTGAGCTCGTCGCAGGGCCGTCCATTCGCTGCACCCAGAGGTCATATCCCGTGGTGGGGTTGACTTCGAAAAAAGACAGTAGTTTTCCATCTGGGGACCAGGACATCGGAATCTGAGCGTAATCGCCTGTGGTCAATCGCTCAGCGCTTCCACTGCCGTCCGCCGGTTGCCGGAAAATGTTCTGTACCCCTTGCCTGTTGGAGCTAAACGCGATCCACTTCCCATCTGGTGTCCAAACCGAGGGATTGTTCAAACTCCCCTCAAATGTGAACCGTGTCAAAGTCTCCCGAGCGGGTTCGTAAAGCCAGATTTGATCCTCTTCTTCCTCGATGGTCACTGCTACCCTTAGGCCGTCTGGGGATAGTCGCGGGTTCAGGTAGGGGTGCGCAGGGGCAGCCAAAGGCTGCTCGGTTCCATTGCGACTGACCCACACCAGCTTGCGCTGAGCCGACTCAACGCCCCCCGGAACGTATACCAGCGATCCCGTAACAGAAAGGCTGTAGTGGGCGTCCCCGTAAATTGTGGATTGCAGGACGCCTTCTACCACAGGGACCGCCGGGCCCGTGACTGCGAGCAGCTGGGGGTCAAATGGCACGGCCATCAGGTTCCCCCCTTGCGAATAAACAAGTTGTCCGGATGGCGCATAGCGGGGCTGCGTTCCTGGCAGCAAGTTTCTTCGTTCGCCCGTGCCAACCGAGTGGACGGCTATCTGAGCGTTGCTGAAATTAATGCCATTCGTGCCAGCAGCAAACAGCACGGACTTGCCGCCGGGCAGGAACTCCGGCCAGCGGTGGGTGACCTCCCCTCTCACGAAATGAGTCAGGGGTTGCGTGGGCCCTCCTGCTTCTGGTACTTGCACGAGGACTGAGTTGATTGTGAGTGCAAAGGCGATCATTCCATTGCTGCCCCAATTGGCACCGTTAGGGGACGCAGCATCGCCGAGTGTTATTGCCGCTCCTCCGTTCAACGAGACTTTCTTAAGCTTTCCAGTCGAGAAAAATCCCAGCCATTGCCCGTCGGGGGAGAAGAAGGGATTCACCGCTCCTTCGGTGTCGGGGATTGGCTTGGACTCCAGGCTGTCCATTGCCCGCAGGTAAAGCTGCTGAGTCCCGTTCTGACGTGCGACATAGGCCAGATGACTGCCATCTGGTGAGAGGGACACAGCAGGCCCACCGTCTAAACCTGCCAATTGTTGGCCTGGCGGCAGATTTATTGCAGTGCGGCTAACAGTAAGTGTTGAAGGAGCCGGCGAGGGCTTCAGATTCCAGACGGCAATACCGGTGACGAGGCCTCCTAACATCAAAGCGCCAAACAGGGTGAAGATGAGTGTCCGCCAGCTTAGCGCGCTGATGACTTTTCCCGGAACAGCGATACCTGAGCTCTCGCTGTGTGGAGCTGTCAGCGCCGCGTGAATTTCGATTCCCGCATCGCCTGCGTCTCGGAGTCGCAGAGTCTTATCCTTCTGCAAACATCGCCCGAGCAGATCGCGAATCTTTACAGGAGTCGAGGCGGGTAAGGCCTGCCAATTAGGTTCCTCTTTTAATACCGCCGCGAGAATTTCGGTTGTGGACTCGGCGTGAAACGCCTGTCTACCCGTGAGTAGCTCATACAGCACGCAGCCGAATGCCCAGATGTCCGTCCGCTTGTCCACCGCTCTGCCGCGTGCCTGCTCCGGACTCATGTATGCGGCCGTGCCCAGGATGACTCCCTGCATTGTCGCGGCCATGCTCAGTGTCGGTGAATTGCCCATGTCTTCGGTTGATGTGTCGCCCACGAACGCTTTCGCCAAACCGAAATCAAGAACTTTGACTTTTCCTTCGGGCGTGAGCTTCACATTCGCTGGCTTCAGGTCGCGGTGAATGATGCTTTTTTCATGCGCTGCTTCAAGCGCTTCGGCAATCTGCACGGCGATTTTCAGCGCTTCCTCGATTCCCAGCGGGCCAGCCTTCACTCGCTCGGCCAGCGTCTCTCCGGAAACCAACTCCATCACCAAATAGCTCGTGTAGCCAGATTGTTCCAGTCCGTGGATCGTCGCAATGTTCGGATGATTGAGCGAAGCGAGCATTTTCGCTTCGCGCTGGAAACGGGAGAGGCGTTCGGGATCATGCGCGAAGGCTTCTGGCAAAACTTTGATCGCTACGTCTCGCCCGAGCTTGGTGTCGTGCGCTTGATACACCTCACCCATCCCGCCCGCGCCGATAGGCGCGACGACTTCGTAGCAACCGAGATGGGTGCCTGTGGCGAGTGCCATTACTTTTTCCCCGTGGGCACGCGGCGCTTCAGTTCTTCAAACCAGTTCAGCACAACATTAATTTGCGTCGGCGCCGTCCGCTCTGCGGGTTTGAGCATCAGGAAGCGCTGGCCGTCAGGAGAGACATCGTAGTCGTCGGTCTGGACGGGGGATAGTTCGTACGGTCCCTCGAAAAGCATTCGGGGCTTGCCTGCGGCGAAGCCAGGGTGCGTAGTAATGTCCACGGCCATCATCTTGTCGCCGCTGCGGTAGAACAGTTCGCGACCATTGGGATTCCACAACGGCTCTGTGCCGCCCTCGGTAGAAATCTGCCACTTCCCGCCAGGGCCAGGATAGGGCTGCACGTAAATTTCATAGTGGCCCGCTTCATTCGAGATATAGGCCAGCCAATGCCCGTCGGGGGAAAAACGGGGCGCACCTTCGCTGAACGGTGTTCGGAGAAAAGGCTGCGCCTTGCGGTCGCCCATCCGCAGTACCCAAATGTCAACGCCCGTAGTGGGATTGACTTCGATGAAGGCCAGTAGTTTTCCATCCGGGGACCAGGACATCGGAACCTGGATGTACTCGCTGTTGTTCAACCGCTCCACTCCGCCACTGCCGTCTGCCAGTTGCCAGAAAATGTTCGGAGGACCTTCCTTGTTAGATTCAAACGCTATCCGCTTGCCATCTGGTGCCCAAACTGAGACAGGGTTGTAATTCCCCTCAAACGTGAACCGGGTTAATGTCTCCCGGGAGAGATCGTAGAGCCAGGTTTGAAACTCCGATTCTGTTATCCCCACGGCTACTCGCCTGCCATCGGGAGAAAGGTGTGGTGCGAAGTAAGCGCGTTCGGGGGCGGCCACGGGCTCCTCAGCCCCATGGCGATTGACCCACACTAAAGTGAGTTGGGTCGCCTGAACGCCCCCCGAAACATAGACCAGTAATCCAGTCGCGGAAAGGCTGTATTGGGCGGCACCAGCGACTGGCGATTGCAGGACTCCCTCCACGACAGGGACTGCCGTCCCTGTTACCTCCAGCCGCTGCGGATCGAACGGCACCGCCATCAGGCTCCCGCCTTGCGCATAAACCAGGTGTCCCGATGGTGCATATCGAGGCTGCGAGGCCCCTTGAATCAAGTTACGCCGTTGGCCCGCCCCGACAGACTGGACGGCAATCTGCGCATTAGTGAATGTGACTGCAGTTCGTCCGGCAGCAAAGAGTACTGCTTTGCCTCCGGGCAAGAACTCAGGCCAGCGGTGGCTGACATCCTCTTTCTCAACGCGAGTCAGCGGCCGGGGGTCGCCTCCCGCGTCCGGAACTTGCTGCAGAGCTGACACGTTTGCGCTGGGAGCGAAGGCGATCATCCCTTGGCTGCTCCAACTTCCCCCGCCGGAGTACGTGGCATCGCCGAGGAATAGTGCTGCTGCCCCGCTTACTGAGATCTTTTTCAGCTTTCCGCCCGCGAAAAACCCAATCCATTGGCCATCGGGTGAAAAGAAAGGGGCGGTAGCCCCTTCGGTGCCAGCGATGGGCTTAGCCTCCTGGCTATCCATCGCCCGCAAATAAATCTGCTGCGTGCCGCCCTGACGGGCGACATATGCGAGTTGAGTGCCATCTGGAGAGAGGGCCACGGCGGGGCCACTATCCAGACCTGCCAATTGTTGGCCCGGAGGCAGATTTATTACCGTGCGGATGACAGGCAGCGGCGAAGGTGCGGGCTTCAATTTCCACGTTGCAAGGCTCGCAATCGCCGCACCCAACAGCAACGTGCCCACGCTGAGGATCAGCGCCCGCCGCCGCAGTGTGCGGATGCCTTTCGCGGGGGCAGTCGGAGAAAAGGTGACCTGCGATCCGCCTTCGGCGATCCACTTCAATTCGTCACACACATCGCTGGCCGCCTGCCATCTTTGATCCGGTTCCTTGGCTAGACATTTCTTCACCACTCGGTCGAGCGCGGGCGGCGTCATCGGCTGAAGGGAAGAGATCGGCGGCGGATCAGTCTCGAGAATCTTCGCTATCAAACTGGCTTGCGTTCTGCCCTCAAACGCCCTCTTACCCGTCGCCATCTCGTACAGCACTGCACCGAAGGAAAAAATGTCCGTCCGGGCATCCACCTCTTTGCCCTCTACCTGTTCTGGGGCCATATATTGCAACGTGCCAAGGATGGTCCCCTCCGCCGTCAGCGGGTCGTTCGCTGTGGGAAGGTCCGAAAGGGACACGTTCGCAGGAGCTGCCTCCTGTTTCAGCTTCGCCAAACCAAAGTCCAACAGTTTCGTCCCCGACTTGGTGATCATGATATTGCTGGGCTTCAGGTCGCGATGCGTCACACCTTTGCGGTGGGCCTTATCCAGCGCGTCGGCAATCTCGATGGCGTACTGCAACACTTGCTCCAGCGGGAGCGAACCTTTCAGCAGCCGTTGAGCGAGCGTCTCGCCTTCTAGATACTCCATCACTAGATAATCGATTCCATCTTGCTGGCCAATGTCGTGGAGAGTACAGATATGCGGATGATTCAGGCTGGCAATCGTGCGGGCTTCGCGTTCAAACCGCTCGCGCAATTCGGGACGGTTTGCAAGATGCGTCGGCAAGACCTTGATCGCGACGATGCGGTCGAGGCGCGTGTCGCGGGCGCGGTACACCTCGCCCATTCCGCCCGCACCGATAGCGGAGAGGATTTCGTAGGGGCCGAGACGCGTTCCGGTCTTCACGCTCATTATTTCTTCCCCGTGGGAACTTTTTGCTTCAACTCTTCAAACCAGTTCAGCACGATGTTGATTTGTGTGGGCGCCGTCCCCGCCGACTCGCTGGGCTTGAGCATCAGGAAACGCTGGCCGTCGCGGGAGACATCGTAGTTTGAGGCTGGAAAAGGAGCTTGTACGTACCGTCCATGGAAGAGCATCCGGGGCGTGCTGGCAGCGAAACCAGGCTGGGTGGTAATGTCCACGGCCATCATCCTGTCGCCGCTCCGGTAGAACAGTTCCCGCCCATTGGGATTCCATACTGGCTCTGTGCCGCCTTCCGTGGAGATCTGCCACTTGCCTCCGGGACCCGGATAGGACTGCACGTAAATCTCGTGGCGGCCCGTTTCGTTCGAGATATAGGCCAGCCAGCGCCCGTCGGGGGAAAACTTTGGCACTGCTTCGTCGAACTGTGTTCGAAGGAACGGCTGCGCCTTGCGGTCGCTCATCCGCAGGACCCAGATGTCCCGCTGCGTAGCGAGATTGACTTCAAAAAAGGCTAGCAATTGCCCATCGGGCGACCAGGATTCCGGAGTATGGAGGTACTGGCTAGTCGTCAACCGCTCCAGACCGCCGCTGCCGTCTGACAGTTGCCAGAAAATGTTCAGCGGTCCTTGTCCTTCCTTGTTCGAATTAAACGCGATCCGCTTGCCATCCGGCGTCCAAACCGGGACGCTGTTCGCATCTCCCTCAAATGTCAATCGGGTCCAAGCTTCTCGGGCGAAGTCATACAGCCAGATATGAGTCTCTTGTTCCGTGATCGCCACGGCCACACGTCGGCCATCGGGAGAAAGCCGAGGGAGCATGTAAGAGCGCGCCGGGACGGCCAAGGGCTGCTCTGCCCCGCTACGATTGACCCATATGAGCCTGAGCTGAGCAGATTGAACGCCCCCTGGAACGTAGGCTAGCGATCCCGTGGCCGAGATGCTGTACTGGGCCGCTCCGCTAACGGGAGATTGCATAACGTCCTCGACGACCGGAACAGCCGCGCCCGTGACCGCGAGCCGCTGGGGATCGAACGGCACGGCCATCAGGCTCCCGCCTTGCGTATAAACCAGATGCCCGGAGAGTGCATAGCGGGGGTTCATTCCCCCTTGGATTAGGTTACGCCGTTCGCCGGCTCCGACTGCCTGTGCGGCAATCCGCGCACCGCCGAAATTAATCGCATTCGATGCGGCAGCAAATAGCAGTGCCTTGCCGCCGGGTAAGAACTCCGGCCAGCGGTGGGTGGTGTCCCCTGTGTCGAAACGAGTCAGCGATTGCGGTGCTCCTCCTGCGTCGGGCACTTCCTGGAGAGCACCGATTTGTGTGGACGCATAGCCGATCATTCCCTGGCTGCCCCAACTCGCGCCGCCGGGGACGGATGCTACACCAAGCGTCACCGCCGCTCCCCCACTCACCGACACTTTCTTCAACGCTCCGCCTGCGAAAAAGCCCAGCCATAGACCGTCGGGAGAGAAGAAGGGGCAGAAGGCCCCTTCAGTGCCCGGAACGGGCGCGGCCTCCAGGCTATCCATTACCCGCAGGTAAAGCTGCTGTGCGCCGCCCTGCCGGGCGACGTACGCAAGATGGGTGCCGTCTGGAGAGAAAGCCACAGCCGGGCCATTTTCCAGACCTGCTAATTGTTGGCCGGGTGGGAGCGTTATCGCATACCGGGACACAGGCTTTGGAATGGCCAAGGGCGCGGGCTTCAGATTCCAGATAGCCAAGCCACTGATTGCCGCGCCAAGCAGCAATGCGCCAAGAATGAGAACAAGCGCGCGCCATCCAAGCGAGCGAATATCTTTCGCTTTGGCAGTCGGCGCCGATGTCACCTGCGAGCCGCTTTCGGAAATCCACTTCAACTCGTCTGTCAGATCTTTCGCGCTCTGGCATCGTTCGTCCGGTTCCTTCGCGAGGCATCTCTTTGCGACGCGGTCCAACGCGGGAGGCGTCATGGGCTGGAGGGAAGAGATTGGCGGAGGATCAGTCTCGAGAATCTTCGCAATCAAACTGGCTTGGGTCTTGCCTTCGAATGCCCTCTTGCCCGTCGCCATCTCGTACACGACCGCGCCGAATGCAAATATGTCTGTGCGGCCATCGACCTCCTTGCCTTCCAACTGTTCCGGGGCCATGTATTGCATTGTCCCAACGATTGACCCTTCTGCTGTCAACGGGTCATTCGCCGTGGGAAGTTCCGAAAGCGGCACGTTGGCTGGAGTTGCCTCCTGCTTCAACTTCGCCAAACCAAAGTCCAGCAACTTCGTGCCGGATTTCGTCAGCATGATGTTCCCGGGCTTCAAATCGCGATGCGTCACACCTTTACGGTGGGCCTTGTCCAGCGAATCGGATATTTCGATGGAGTACTGCAACACTAGTTCCAGCGGCAGCGGGCCTTTCAGCAGCCGCTGCGCGAGCGTCTCGCCTTCGAGATACTCCATCACCAAATAATCGATAGCGTCCTGCTGGCCGATGTCGTGGAGAGTGCAGATGTGCGGATGATTCAGGCTGGCGATGGTGCGGGCTTCGCGCTCAAACCGTTCGCGCAATTCGGAGCGGTCTGCAAGATGCGTCGGCAAAACCTTGATCGCGACGATTCGGTTGAGCCGCGTGTCGCGGGCGCGGTACACCTCGCCCATCCCGCCCGCGCCAACGCTGGAGAGGATTTCATAGGGCCCTAGACGTCTGCCGGGGAGGATCGTCATGGGCTCCTACCGACTCTGAATCGGGAGAGTATAACCTAGTAATGCAAGAAAAACGGGTTTTCCTTGCGGAATGCGGCCATTCGTAGGGCAGTCACGCCGGACGTCTGAGAGATTTGCGTGTGTATTAACTGCGTACTATTTTGGAAGCCACCATCAACGGGCATCTGAATCTAAGGAACCATTAGGATAAAAACGGGTGTATACTCGCGGCCCAGCCGAACGTCCACCGCGAAGCTGCTCGGCTGAAATAGGTAATTGGGTCCGCCTTGGTTGCCCCAGTAATTATTATTCCACCAAAAGAGGCAGAACCGACATGGCTCTGAAAATGACGAATCGTGAAGTAGACGGGGTCGCCGTGCTGGCACTGGACGGGCGCATCGTGCTCGGGGAGGAAACCAGCGCGCTCCGCGAAAAAGTGAAGAGTCTGCTGAACGAAGGCAAGAAGGACATTGTCCTGAACCTGAGCAATGTCACGCAGATTGACAGCTCGGGTCTAGGCGCGCTCGTTACCGCCTATTCGAGCGCGAAATCCGGCGGAGCATCGCTGCGGCTCTGCAATCTCGGGTCTAGGTTCAACGAATTGCTGCAGATCACCAAACTCTACACCGTCTTCGAGGTCTCCAACACCGAAGCGGATGCGTTGTCCGCCCTGACGAAGAAAGCGTCCACGGATTGAGCTTGTAAACGCATAAGGTCCGGGAAGCTTTCACAATCAGCTCGCTGCAATAAATCTCGAATGAAAAAAACTTCCAGTCGTTCTTCAGACAAACCCAAAGTGTGGATAGATCTTCGATAACTACACAGGTACCGAAGAATCTCTCAGCTTCAATTCTCGCGAGTGGCACGGCGTCTACGCATCCCGGAGTCTTATTTCTGGGAGCGCGGTAGTTCCCGGATGATGAAACAAGCCGATGAGTGATATAAACTCTCTGACTCACCGTGGTACAAAACATCGGTCTTGTCAGCAGCCGGTCGGAGTTAGCACAGCCCAAGCACAATCTGACACGATGTCAATTCGTGGAAGTGAACCCCTCCCTGAGACAAACTGTGACATCACACTCTTCGTCGCGGCGCATAAGACTCCGTCCCTCTGCTCCCGTCCGTCCGCGAAAATGGTCAGTCGTGTTTCCTATCTGCCGAAAAATCTCACCATTGCGGCTTGTGGTCTCACCTGAGCGCCGGGCTTATTTCGCTCCCGTTCAAACTCTTCGGGGGAACGATAATTTAGGGCCGAATGTAAGCGGCATCGGTTGTAATACTGCTCGATGAACAGCTCCACGCATTGCGAAAGATGCTCAAAATCGCGGTAAGTATTGGCGTAGATCTCTTCTCGCTTTAGTGTCTTTATGAAACTCTCGCAAGTGGCGTTGTCATACGGATTGCCGGGCCTGCTCATGCTGGCCAGCATCCCATGCTCGTGAAGTACCTGCATGTAGTGCCGACAACCGTACTGCACTCCCTGGTCGGAGTGGTGTACCACCCCCGGCGGTGGTTGCCGACTTGCAATCGCTTTTTCTAACGCTCGAAGTGGCAGCTTAGTTTGCAAAGTCCGCGCCAACGACCATCCAATCACCTTACGGGAAAACGCATCCAGTATTACTGCCAGATAGACAAACTCTCTACTCAGCCGGACATAAGTGATGTCGCCTATCCACAATTGATTCGGCCCCGACAGTCTCATCCGACCAGCCAAATTGAGATATATCCCTACAGCGCGAAGCGAACCCTGGACAGATAAGAATCTTTCCCGTCGAACAACTAATAGGTTGTCCTCACGCATGATTCGTGCGACCCGCTTGTGATTCGTGATCATTCCTCGCAGGCGCAACTCAGCAGTCACCCGTCTATAGCCGTAGCGCCACCGATGTTCCAAGGTGATCTCCTGAACGGCTGATTTTATCGTCATCTCCTCCTCGGCAGGCCAGCCTCCTCGCAAATAGCGATAAAATCCAGCCCTGCTCACTTGCGCCAAATGGCACATTCGCTCGATGCTCAAGCTGCCTTGCAACGGCATCCTTGTCCTTATTTCGTCATAGATGCGTTCGCGCCAGTGGCGGTCCCCTGACGGCGTCGAGCCCCTACTTTTTGCAAGGCACTCCTGAAAAAATCTACTTCTATAGTCTTGTTCGCAAGCAGTCGCTTCAGTTTGGTGATTTCCTTACGGAGGATTAATTCGCGGGACCGGATCGGAGAGGGATTGCCCTCGTCCAATCGGTCGCGCCAGTTGTATAGCAGTCTGCGGTGTATGCCCAGTTCCCTAGAAAGTTTGAGGACGTTGTCACACAACTTCATCTGTTGGACGGCTTGGTGCCGGAATTCCTGACTGTATCGCTCTCCCTTTTTTCGCTCCACTTTGCAGCTCCTTTCGCGCAAAGTGTGCACTGCGAAACTGTCTCACGCCAGGGGTTCACTCCAAATTTAAGTTGGAATGGTCATGCCGGGAAGCGGACCTTCAGCTTGATGTGGAGGACGGTCTCGCCTTCAGTACCTACCTGAGAGATTTCGACGTCATCTTCATTCAAGGCCTTCAGAAAGGAAAATACGGCCTGCTCGGGCGTCCGGACTTTGCGGACGGGAAGAATTTCTGAGGTATCGATATACTGCCACTTGATACCCCATTTCTCGTGTGCCCTCCTGAGCACTTCAAAATCGGGAAGTGTCTTACCGTTAACGTAGTTGTAGAACGAAGCCAGGCCGACATCTATCTGCTTGGCAGCCCTCTCCGCGCCCAACTCCTCTTTTTTGTTTCCGAACGCTTCCTTCACCTGAGACAAGAGAAGGTCGGCGTCAGCTGGACGTTTTCGACCGGGGCGGCGTTTTTTCATTTCAGCTTAGCCTCTTAATTCTTCGAGCGGTGATATTCCTAATTAAATAGATATTCTAATTAATCAGAATTTAGATTAAAATAGAATTCGGTCAGCGGTGAACCCAATGCTTAAACAGACCTTCATTCACATCCCAGGCATAGGTAGGCAGACCGAGATCGATCTCTGGAATGGCGGCATTCGCAACTGGGATGACGCTGATAAGTTTGAGAAGCGATTTGGTCACTTGGGCGCACGTCTCCAACAACGACTCGACGAATACATCCCGAAGTCGAGAGAAGCCGTTAGTCGACGAAATGCTTCTTTCTTTGAGCGCCTGTCTGCGCTAGGCGAAGCGTGGCGTGTGTTTCCCGAATTCGCAGACCGGTGCGTCTACTTGGACATTGAAACAACTGGCCTCTCATCTGTCTTCGATATGGTTACAGTTGTGGGTCTTTACGACGGGCGGACATATAAGGTCTTCGTCGAAGGTGAAAATCTTCAAGAACTTCCCGCTCACTTGAAACAATACTCTGTCATTGTCACCTTTAATGGCGCGGGCTTTGACCTCCGATTCTTGAGGTTTGCGTTTCCGCAAATGGTGCTCCCCCCCATCCACATCGATCTGCGCTGGGTCACTCGAAAGCTAGGCGTGAAAGGTGGACTTAAGTCCGTCGAGAAAAGGTTTGGGATCAATCGGGCAAAGGAATTCGAGGACCTTACAGGTTACGATGCCACCGTCCTCTGGGCAAAGTATCTACGCGGCGAAAAAAGTGCGCTTGAGCAATTGATTCAATACAATACAGAGGATGTTGTTCATCTAAAGGCGATAATGGAAATCGCTTACGACAAACTTTGCAAGGAGTCTGCTGCCTATCTAAAGGGTGCAATTGCTCCGGTATTCGCTGGCGTAGCGACCGTGCCAAATGCCAAAAGATCCAGTGTACTCCGACGACTTACTCCGCAGACTTCCCTGGAATCTCCAGTGTCGCGACTGCTCCAGAGATGTCTCACGGAAGCACCTCCCCGGATCGTTGGCATTGACCTGACCGGAAGCGCCAAGAGAGCAACTGGATGGGCGCTCATGGACGGCGCAGAGGCCACCACGATGTCCCTCAGCACGGACGAAGAACTGATCCAGGAAACCATTGCCTCTAAGCCAGATCTGGTGTCAATCGATTCACCGCTCTCCTTGCCTGAAGGATA
Organism: uncultured Acidobacteriota bacterium; assembly: GCA_963832265.1. Classification (GTDB taxonomy): domain Bacteria; phylum Acidobacteriota; class Terriglobia; order Acidiferrales; family UBA7541; genus Palsa-360. Next base: position 32,459 of record CAWHTN010000002.1, on the reverse strand, counting down.
CGGTAATCCTGGCGTTCCTATTTACCGCAAGTGTGAACTGGCGCTGAAGAGAATGGGCATCTCGGTTTTCTGGTGTTTGCTCCCTAGCATGGCGATGCTTACAAGGCGTGGCATCAAGCTCGCAGAGGAACTCCGCAATCGCGGTCTCAGAGTGATTGAAAGCTACCCGGGTGCAGCACAGGATATCCTTGGAATCCCGCGGAAGAAAGCCAGTCTGGAAGAGCTGAAACGGGGCCTGTTTCGTGCTGGCATTACGGGCGACTTCGTTACTGCTAAGATTACTCACGATGAGGTCGATGCGATAACGTCGGCCCTGGTTGGGCTTTTCTATCTTGCGGATGATTATATCGCACTTGGCACTGCATCAGAGGACTACTTGATCGTGCCAAGGTCAATGAAATTCAATTATGCGCGGCTGTCCGACATCGTGTCCTCAACAGGGCTGGACACGGTATCAGCTAGCTCAGGCCCTGATGTAAAATCCCACCCTAATGGTGAGTTCCACTCAATGGTCGCGCAGTGACCGGCTCGTAATCGGTATAAGTGGTCGCATTGGCTCGGGCAAAACCTCGGTGGGCATGTATCTGAGTTCAAGACACGGCTTTCAGTATCTTCGGTACAGCCAAATACTTTCAGAGTGGAAGGCGAGCGACACCGAAGTGAAAGGCCACCTTCAAGAAGTCGGGTGGAAAGTGATGTCTGGTGGATTGCAGACCGAGCTCAACCGCCAACTGATCACACAGATTAAGCCAGCTCGGGATGTTGCCGTGGATGGCCTGAGGCATCCTATCGACTGCGAGACCCTGAAGAACACATTCACTTCTGCATTTCATCTGATGTATATAGATAGCCCAGCAGAGGCCCGCTACGACCGCCTCCGATCCCGAGGGAGATATGCGAGTTTCCAGGCATTTGCGACTGCGGACTCACACCCAGTCGAGCAACAAATCGAAACTCTTCGACAGAGGGCAGATTTCGTGATTCAAGACGAGGGCTCATTAGAAGATCTCTACAGGATCGTTGATGAAAGAATTGGATATCTTAGAAAAGAAGGTCATACATGAGTCTCTGGGTAGTTGTCGGCGGTCAGTTTGGTTCTGAGGGCAAAGGAAAAGTCTCCGCTGTCATTACTAAACATAACAATATCGACATTTGTATTCGCTGCGGTGGACCGAATTCGGGCCATTCTTTTGTGAATGACCGAGGAGAAACCGTGGTTCTCCGCCAGCTTCCCACAGGCTTCGTTAATCCACGGACGCGACTTCTTATTCCGGCCGGAGCGCTCATCGATCCCCGGGTTCTGAAACATGAGATCGAGTTTCTTTCTCTTCCTCCAGAAAGGATCGGGATTGATCGGAAATCGTTTATTATCGAAGAACGTGACTGCGAGCAGGAACAGGGACTCGGACTGCGTGACCGCATAAGTTCCACCCTTTGCGGGGTCGGTGCGGCTCAAGCGAGAAGAGTTTTACGGGGCAGCGACAGCAAACTTGCGAAGGATGTCGTCACTGAGTGCCCTTGGATTGCGCAATACTTGACAGACGTATCTGATGAAGTAAATTCCGGCCTGGATCTCAACAAAAGTGTACTAATAGAAGGTACCCAAGGGTTTGGTTTGTCTCTTTACCACTCTGATTTCTATCCTCAAACAACATCTCGTGATACTAGCGCGGCAAGCTTCCTCAGTGAGGTGGGTGTAAGCCCACTCCGAGTAACTGACATTGTGGTCGTTTTTCGAACTTTCCCGATTCGCGTGTCAGGAAAACAGGCCGGACCTCTAAAAAAGGAAATTACCTGGGAACAACTCCAGCGCGAGAGCGGATATCCACACGCCATCGAGGAGCACACAACGGTCACCAAAAAGGTCCGCCGCGTTGGGAGATTTGATTGGGATTTGTCGCGCAGAGCTATCGAAATCAATCGACCTACCCGCCTAGCGATCAATGGCCTAGATTTACTGAGCTACAGGAATCGCGAGGTGGCCGATATCGATTCTCTCACCCCGGATGCGAAATCATTCATAGAGCGCTTGCAGAGACAATCTGGAAACCGAATGCTTTATTTAGGAACAGGGCCTGCACTCGACGACACATTTTCCGCGGTAAAGGAGTTGGGTGAGAGCCTGAACACCATGACAGTCGCCCTCTAGCTTACGCGACTCAGCGCACGTGGAGTAGCACAAATCGATCCTGGGAAATATTCTACGGAATGACAACTATGGATACTTTAAGAAAAGAGAGAGAACAGGAACGGCTGGGGAAACTTTCTTGTCCAGCCTCAGACCATCGTGAAAATGCTCCTCACGGTGTCTTGCTGAGCGATGAGATCTTGCACCACGTAGATTCATTCAAAATGATCGATCCCTTCATACAGGAGAATCTGAAGCCTGCCGGGTATGAGCTGACCATTGGCGACGAATACGTGATAGGTGGCGAAAGAAAAGAATTGGGCAGAGACGGAGAAATTAGAATTCCGCCCTTTAATGTGGTGGTAATAAAGACCGCTGAAACCATAAATCTCCCTCGTTTTCTCATAGCTCGATGGAATGTGCGCGTGCGGTGGGCGTACGAAGGACTTCTTTGGGTGGGAGGCCCGCAGGTTGATCCTGGGTGGGTCGGACATCTCTTTTGTCCTCTCTATAATCTGTCGAACAAAGACGTCGTTCTCCGATATGGCGACCCAATCGCGCTGATGGACTTCGTGACGACGACCCCTTTCCACGAGGGGAAGAGTCGCGAATACAAAAGACCGCCCAAACGCGTTTTATTGGAGGAATACCGCGCGGCCGAACTGAAGAGCGCCCTTTGGACAGAGGCGAAAATTCGAATTGATGAAATTGAGCGACAAACTCGAAGCCGGATTGATAAGATCGAAAATAGAATGGAAGTCGTCTTCGGTTCCGCTCTCGTAATCATCACTGTCCTGATTGCGGTCATCGCGATTTTCACAACTTTTGGGAAAGACACAGCCGTTCCTGTTTGGCGATATCTGAGCGTTGTGATTTCCGTCGTCGCGCTTGCTTTCTCCTTTTTCGCATATCGGAACTCGAGAATTCCAAAATAAGTAAATGTTTCAGTTATAAGGGAAACGAGTCCAGCGTTCCATTGGAAATGTGGAGGTAGAAAATGCCCCCGATCCATGAATGGAAATATGTTGATCCGGATATCGAAAGTCCGGATAGAAAGGGCATGCTCTTATCGAATCAGATCAAGAAGTATTGCGAAAAAGGTTTACTAATTGCAGAGGAATTTCAACCTAGAAATCTGAGACCCGCAGCGTATACGCTGCGCATTGGGGACAGATATGTAGACAGCAATGGAAAACCTGGTGTCCTCGACAAACAGAAGAGGCCCTACTTCGAGATGGAGCCGAACTCCATCGTCTACGTGAGCACACATGAGAAGCTCGATCTTCCGTATTACATCGCTGCGCGTTTCAATCTCAGGGTCAAGTGGGTATACAAGGGGATTCTGCTCGGAACCGGACCTCAGGTCGAACCAGGCTATCGCGGCTATTTGTCCTGTCCACTTTACAATCTTACTGACAGGCCTATTCGGATTATCTACGAGGAAGATTTCGCGACGATAGATTTCGAGAGAACAACAGATTTCTGCAGGGGTCAGGCTGTGGAAGAGATCGAATCTGCAATCAAGAAAGGTGAAGAACTCGACGAAATCGAAATAGGCGGAGAAACGTTCTTGGTGTTCAAACAGAAGGAGTACCCGAGGCTCAAACACTTGCCTGGGTACGATGTGCTTAGCTCATTGTTCGAAATGCAGCGTGAAGTGAGGACTTGGAGAAATATTGGTATCGGTTTCGCCGTTTCATTTTTTGCTCTCACTATGACTTTACTCGCTTTCGGAAGTAATGTTTTCCGTCAAACAAGTGACCTTGCCAACGAATCGAAGGCCCTCCAATTGCGAGTCCAGAGTTCTGATGATCAGGCAAAACAGACGCAAAAAGATCTTCAGGCATTGACCGAAAAAGTGGCCACACTCGAAAGAACAACCCAAGGGAACCAACTTCCTCCATCGCAAGGTAAGAAGCCATAGGATTCCGGCTCCAATTCGGCAAAGCCTCGCGACGACGCACGATCAATCGGACTCTGCTATACGTTGTCAGGCATCTCCGATTTCCAATTCCTTCACGATCCGATACTCTTGGGAAATTTCTGTCGCGTTCGTTGCGTTTTGTGGGAGTGGGTATGTTGGTTTGGCTGCTCGTTTCTTGCGCGATGCCCGGATCGTTCCTATTCCCAAGAAACTGGATGCAGAGTTTAGCGGCATTGCCGAACCGGCTTCAGTTTGCGGTTTATCTTGTTCTGACCTTTGTGATGATGTGGTCCGCTTGGTATTCGATTGGAATGTTGTCTTTATTGAGTCTGCGCGGTAGCTTCCGCATTTGGCTGGGGAGAAGAATCGCCTCCCAACCTCCGAAATAGGCCACGATACATGGCGCCTCGCGCTAGTGGGAAACTGAATTGGTAATACCGAATTACCTTCCGAGCCAAAAATTCATAGTTCCCGCCCTTCAGTACTAATGTTGCTAATCGTTCTTTTCAAACCGTTGCCGCGGGTGCTTTTCGCCAGGATTTTTAGCTCACCCATTCGTGAGCCAGGCATGGGCCGTGCCATATCGATGAACGAGAACCAATCTCTGATCTGGTAGGATATGCTCTACTTTCGTTTTCTTCCCCTGGCACTTGAAAACCGACTCAAGACACGGATGTCACCCCTCATCTTTTGAGTTAATTACCATGTGGAAATCCACCATCGCCGAAGTTGGATTTTGTCCTGAGATTCTTCTTTCAGAAGACAAGAAAACCTCCTGAAAACGCACAGCTTAGGGCCTTTCGGATGCGTTCAACTTCGGAATTCAGGCTTAGGAGCCAGATTGACAAGATATGGAATGCATTTTGGACGAGGAGAATTTCCAATCCACTTGATGTGTTCAAGCACATCAAGTATTTGCTGCCTTCACCAGGCGCGCCCCCGTCGGGTCATAGATGTATTGGGTGATACTCCCATCCTTGATGCGCTCGACCACTTCGTTCACAACAAAAAGAGGAACGAGGAACCACTCGCGCGGTTTGACCGGATTGCCGAAGCGATCCCTGAGTTCAATATCCAATTGCGCTGGATCGAACACACGATGGATCAGGTTTTCGAGCTTGATTCGGTTGATGTTGTAAAGCTCATAAGTGGCTATGATTTCCACGTCAGCCAGTAGAAAGGTCGGGTCCAGGTTCGCGTTCGCAATGCGTGTCTCGACCTTGCTTCCTGTGACGCCGATCTTGTGTAGAACATCGCGGTTGGCCGCGACAACCGGATGCTCCGACTTGCTACGCAGAACGTAAATCGTGCCGCTTGCCAGATCATCCTCAGAGGGCTCGTCGGCAAAAAGTGGCCCGGTATCGGGATTGGTGATGAGTCGTCCCGCAGCGTCCCGGTGAAGTGCGCGCTGAAAGGAGCGCATCAGCAAATTACTTTCGGTTCCGTTGTCGTAGATGACGCGCATACGGCTATCAAGACGATCATATTGCGTCCTGAAACCCTCACCCACCTCGGCGACATAAGCGATCTGACCCTGAACAATGAAGTATTCTCCCTTCTGAATTTCGGTCATCTTGATCTCGTCCATGTTCTGGACGGGAAGCGTATGTCGGACACCGGACTTCAACTCTCTCTTCACCCGTTCAAAAAACGGCGCGAACTTCTCGAAGTCCGCGCAAACGATGCGATTGGCAATTTCCTCAGCAGCACGTTTGTCAGCGCTCTTGCGGACATACCGGAGCTCGGTGATGCCTCCCGCACCCGCGGCATCCTTTAGCTCCGCCAACAGCTCGTCGTCGTCGATAGTCTCCGGTGAGGGGGCAGCGAAAATTTCCTTGCCGGACAGCAACCCTTGATGATCCATTGGCACGAGTAACGATCGACACTCCTGAAGCGCGCTCAACCGGTCAAGGCGCACAGCAAACAGCCGCTCAAAAATGTCGCGATCTTCGCCATGCTGCGGGGCGCGACCGTGTTTCTCGACGAACCGTTGTATCTCCTCAAATCCGGCAATGATGCGCTCCTCGCGGGGCGAGCGTCCGCCTTTCTTCGCCGGCTCCGCGAAGTCGTCCAGTTCCGAGCGCAGTTTGTCGAGGTCGATGTCACTCATAGCGACCCTCATCCTTGTAGCGGACAAAGGCGGCGGCGCCTTCGGCCATCCGCCTTTCCCATGCATCCTGCGACGTGAGCGATGGGAGCCGTCCCCGTTCCTTCTTGAACCTAAAGGCGCGCACGGCAAGCTCCTTCGCTTCCTCCGGCGTCAAGCTCGTGCGCTTGGCAGCAATCGCTGCCGCGACCTGTTTCAGGCTGTCCTCGGTCATGGTTTTTGCGAGGATCGCATAAGCTTCTCCGAACGGGTTGATACGGTCGATCAGATCGATGTCGAGTTCTCGGACATCCATCGCAAACCTGCGCACGCCGTCGACCAGGGCGGTGTTAGCAATCTGCTCGGCATTGTCCTCGCCGCCGGTCGCAAGCTGCTTGGCCTGTTGCGTCAGATTGAGTGCGGCAATAGCGTGCTGGCGCACGGCCTCATGGTCTTCGTCGTTAAGCTCTGGATATTTGTCCTTGATGATCTTGCCCAAGCGCACTTGCGTCAGCTCCTCGGGCACTAGCTCCTCATCGAACATACCGCGCTCAAGGGCCGTCTTGTCCTGAACGAAAGCGGCAATAACTTCGTTCAAATCCTCCCGACAGATGCGCGTGGCTTCCTTGCTCTGGGGTTCGGCGAGCCCTTTGATCTCTATCTGGAACTGTCCCGTCTTCTCGTTGAAGCCGACATTGCATTTGTTGGGGTCATAGCCGCCTTCGCCGTAATCGAAACCGACGCTAGGTCCGCTCTCTTGGTGCTTTGGTTTGAACTCAAAGCGCGGCGCAAGAACCTGTTCCATAAGCAAGCTCGCCGCGATAGCCTTCAGGGTATCGTTCACCGCCTCAGTGACTGTCTCTTCGGAAGCGTCCGGCTCGGCAATCAGGTTCGTGAACCGTGCGCGGGTCTTGCCCGGCGCATCTCGGGTCGCGCGCCCGATGATCTGCACGATTTCGGTCAAGCTCGACCGATAGCCGACCGTCAGCGCGTGCTCGCACCAGATCCAGTCGAAGCCTTCCTTCGCCATGCCGAGCGCGATGATGATGTCCACATAATCCCGATTGTTCTTCTGCGCGGGGTCTTTCAGCGCGGCGGAAACGCGGTCGCGTCTGGCCGGATCGTCATCGACCAGATCAGCGATGCGCAGAACGCGGCCTTCCGGAGTTTTGACGAGCTGAAATCCCGTCGCGGCGTCAATCCCTTGCCACTCGCCCAATGCACCGATCATGTGCTCCACTTCCTTGATCTTGTCCTTCGTGCTCTCGCGCGAATTGACATTCGGAATATGGATGATGGTTTTTTCGGCTGGTTCTAGCACCTTGAGGATGTCATCCACATAAGAGCCGCTATAGAAGAAATAGCCGATGTCGAGTTGCTTTAGGTATTCGTAGCCGTTGAGCTGTTCATAGTAGGTATAGGTGACGCTGTCGAAGTTCGCCTCGTCTTGCGGGGCGAGCACCGCTTCGGCATCGCCCCGGAAATAAGAGCCCGTCATCGCCACGATATGTACGCGGTTACGCGCGATGAGCTGGCCAAGATGTAGGCCGAGCTTGTTATCGGGATTGGCCGAGACGTGATGAAACTCGTCCACAGCGATCAGCCGATCGTCGAATTTCTCCACGCCATATTGATCGACCGCGAAGCGGAACGTCGCGTGAGTGCAGACGAGCACCTTGTCGCCGCTCTCAAGAAACGCCCCAACTGCCTTGACCTTTCCGCCGTTGTCCTCTCCGGGCGCGTTGCAGAGATTCCACTTTGGCTCCACCCGCCAGTCTTCCCAAAAACCGAATTTGGTCAGCGGCTCGTCGTAGAAGCTCGCGCCGATGGCTTTTTCCGGCACGACGATGATCACCTGTTGGAGTCCTTGGTTGTGCAGTTTGTCGAGAGCGATGAACATGAGCGCACGGCTCTTGCCCGACGCGGGGGGCGACTTGATCAGCAGGTATTGTTCGCCTCGCTTTTCGTAGGCGCGCTCCTGCATCGGCCGCATGCCAAGCGCGTTCGCCTTGGTCGAGCTGCCGTTCCGGGCATAGGAAACCGAAATGGAGGGAATCGATTTCGCGTCTTTGGTCATGCGCCTATTTCAGCCTTTCGTTTCCCAGCCAGCACCGCCAACGCGGCCATCTTGGTGTAGAGATCAAACAGCTTTTCTATCCGTTCCGTATCGTTCTTGAAGCGGCGGCCAATATAGATGCGCTCCAGAACTTCGTCGTTGCGCTCATGCGCCGCGCGCAACTCGGGGGGCATGTTATCGGGGTTGTATAGATCGGCGATAGTCGCCGGGAAATGGTGCTCACGCGCCAGCAGGATGTTCTCGGCGCAGCGCGTGAGATCAGCCTTGTTCTTCTCAGTCAGCGTCGGGACGGGAAACGTGTTCCAGCCGAGGGTGTTGGAATAGCGAAAGTCGGTTTTCAGCTTTCCGCAAACGGTGGAAATCCAGACGAGGTGTAGGCGCGAGGCGATCAGCGCCATGTTCCAGAGCGGGGCGTCGTAGATGCCAAATGCTAAGTTCGTCAGCGCAGTGCGGTCATCGACAAGGCCAACCGGGAGATATGGTCTGCGTTCAGAAGAAACGCCAGGTACCACGATTGTGCTTCCGGGCGCCGATGCGCATGAGCTTGAGCTGGTGAGCTCGCTTTGCGAGGGCGTTAGCCCCTTTGTCGGGGCTGGCAAGTCTAACCCGTCTCACGTCGTCGATACGCTCCCTGATGGACTTAATGGATCGCGCCTCTTGGAGATCGCGATTCTCGACCCAGATGCAGAACCTGCCACCGCCGTTGATGAAGTCATCCGACCCATAGATGCGCCGAATGAACTTGTCGCGCTGCACCGCATCAAGATTGAGTGCGGGTAACTGTTCCGGTCGCAAGAGAAGATGACCGCCATCGGTTGGCTTGTTGCCGAACTCCATTACGCTCAGATCGCTAATTGGAAAATCGCGCTTCTCGACAATGATGCGAGGCCCAAGGGTAAGATAAGGCGTGATCGATGCTCCCTCTCTGGCGACCACCTTGTTTTGCTCGTCGTGTTCATAGAGAAGACGAGGTCCTCTGGTCGATGGACCGATCCCCACCACAACCACCGTAACACCCGCCTTATTGCTGGCGAGATTAGACCACTTGAATGACGTGTATGCGAACAAGATATCGCAACCCGTATGAAATAGAACCGGCCACAGTATCGATACTGATTGCCCCTGACAGATCGAATTTGTAGCTACGAAGGCCGCAACAGCTTTCGTCCTTGTCTCGTACTCAGCCGCCTTAATGAACCACCCGGCAACGTAATCGAGGAACCCACTGGAAGAGGTTCGTCCCTTAAGGAGGTCACGAACCTCAGCCTTTTGCTCGACACCCTGCCACGTGAAGCCAAGATACGGTGGATTCCCGCAGATGTAGGTCTCGCCCCCTTCATTCTCGAAGTCGATCTGTACTTGATTCAATGGTGTGCTGAACAGGTCATCCGCCTGTAATTTCACTCCCGTTCCCGTGGGCGGGCAGATGCTCAGCCAGTCGAGACGCAGCGCATTGCCGCAGGTGATCCAGTTCCGCTTGTCAAGCGGCAAAAACTCCGCCAAAGCTAACTTCTGCCCGCGATATAGCACGTCGCACTGGTACTCGGCGATGACGAGCGCGAGACGCGCGATTTCCGCCGGGAAGTCGCGCAACTCGATGCCGCGAAAGTTGGTCTTGGGAATTGCGGAACGCCGATCCGGTTCGCTGCGCCGCTTGTTGATCTCGGCCTCGATCGCCCGCATTTCCTTGTAGGCAATGACGAGAAAGTTGCCCGAGCCGCAGGCCGGATCGAAAACGCGAATTCTTGCCATACGGTTGCGCAGGTTCAGGAGCATGCGGTGATTATCGCCAGCCTCCTGAAGCTTCGCGCGCAGGTCGTCGAGGAAGAGCGGGTTTAGCACCTTCAGGATGTTGGGCACGCTCGTGTAGTGCATGCCAAGCGCGCCGCGCTCCTCGTCCTCCGCAACCGCCTGGATCATTGACCCGAAAATGTCAGGGTTGATTTTCGTCCAATCCAGATTGCCAATATGGAGCAGATAAGAGCGCGCGATCCGGCTGAACCGCGGCACATCCATGTTGCCTGAGAATAGGCCGCCATTGACATACGGAAAGGTTTCGGCCCATCGCGGTATTCTGGCACTCGCCCGGTCCTCAATCTTTGTGTTCATGGCACGGAACAGTTCGCCGATCACCTCATGGGTGTTGGAAGAGTCCTTAGCGCTCATCTGCGCGATAGAATCGGTGAACAGACCGGTTCCGTTGAAGATGCCGGTGTCCTCGGCGAAGAAGCAGAAGATCAGCCGCGCCATGAAGTGATTCATGTCGTGGCGGCGCTCGGCCGTACCCCATACGGGGTTCTCTTTCAAGAGCTCGACATAGAGCCGGTTCATGCGGCTCGTTGCTCTTATGTCGAAGGCGTTCTCCGCAATTTGCCTGACGGTCGTGATGCCGGCAAGCGGCAGGAAGAAGCCGAAGTGATCGGGGAAATCTTTGTAAGAACAGACTACGGTTTCACCGCTTGCCAAATCCTCGGCCTCAAAATCCACACCGTCGGTGGCCAGGATGAACTTCGCTTTCGTTTTGGCGGTCGCGGGGCTTTCCTTCAGCGCCGTTAGTGTCTTCGTGATCTGTCCTCCCGTGTCGCATGTAGCAATGTGAATGTTGTTGGTCTGAAGAACTCCGCCAAGGTCGGACTTGTTAGAGGCGCCGGCGCGCAGCCTCTTGATCGTCGTCTGCTTATTGCCGAAAGCTTCGAGGAAGGCGTACGGAAAATTCTCGGCGTCAAACGGCTGATCCGCCAGTTGCGAGATGGCTTCTTCTATTTCAACGGCGTTCAACTTTTTGCCCTTCCAAGCACAAAGGCGTAACTCATTCCGGCCCCTTTTGCGACGCGGCCACCGTACATCGTGATTTGGACATATCAGTGCAGTTTCGCACGGCGTCGCCTCGCTGTGTAGGTTAGGAGTTCGGGGAATAGCGTTCCCTGCACTCCGATCCTGTTCTCTCAGAACTGTTGAACAAGGTACCACGAGAGTACAGGGGTAGACCGAAACGGTATATTTTGAGCCGGTGGTGGAAGTCCAAATGTGCGCGTCTCATCCAGGACTACGGCGTGAAATCCATCTGGCTTGCACTCTATGTCCGCTCCTCTGCGATCTACCACTGGAACGACGGTGAATCGCACGGGTCCTTCCTAGGGCCTGCCGGGACGCGGGTGATGGCGATGGCCCTGCACAACTCGCGCCTGGGCTCGAAAAGCGGAACGAGGGGAACCTATCGGCTCTCCGCCCTCCAACTACCAGCTTTCAGGATTGTCTGTGCGGCGCTGAAAATCCGCGCTGCCGACTGATTGGGAATTTCCTTCTCGCCTTGCAGCCAATGTTGGATGTAGCCGCGTGCGGCTTCTGCGCCGGGTAACCCGAGCGACTCGCAGCAGATGAGAGCGACGGATTCGGCCTCTACTTCTCGGATGTTCCGGTCCATGTGTTCTAGGTCAACAAGCTTTTGAGAAGTCGTGTGGCCGAGGACGACGTGGGCTATTTCGTGTAGCGTGGTTTTGAGGGGAAGCTCTGCGATTGGACTAATCGCTATCTCTCGTTGACGTGCGAAGCCTTGCACGTTGCCGTTGATTTCATCGAATGGGGCGCGGGTAATGCTGAGTGATTGCAAGGCGGCGTCCAGGTCAAAGCCTGGAATCGGCTGCTCGTAAGGCGTTTCTCCCTCTGTCTGCGCCAGAACAAACCAGTAATTGCGGAATACAAACCGTTGCCGCACCTCATCCTGACTCTCTTCGCTCTCTTCGATTGTTTCCGATGCTGCTTTCCCCGTGACGCGGTTTTTGTAGGTCACGGGCATACATAGGCACAGGCCCTTTTCGCCCTTGCGCACTTGGCGCTTCAGTTGTAGCCAGCCTTTATAGCTGTTGAGCGGTCCCGGTTCAATCTTCCGGCTGATGCATTGTTCGAGGGCGAGTAGTGCATTCCCAAACGAGTAGTTATGGAACGCGGTGTAAGCGGCGAGAAGTTTTCCCGGCGTGTGGACCGCGCTGTGCAGCAATTCTCCCCAAGTCGCATGTTCTTGCGTATTCGTCATTATCGTTTCTCCTTTTTCCTTTTTTCGAGCGATTTTGTGCTTGAAAAAAAGAAGCAAATTCCCTTCATAGCGGGCTCATTGCGAACGGGCGCGCGCGCCGTCAAGGGCGGCGGTATGGGCCGTTTATTGGAGCGAAGCGGAAACCCTTGACGGAACAAGCGCGGGACCGGGCGCAGCCTCTTGCGGAGAAGGAAATTTGCGGCGGGACTGTTTTAATCGTGGAAGTGAATCAGGGTTGGTGTTCTGAATGCTTTGCGTGGGTTTTGACTTGCTGCACGTATCCGTTGGTCAATCCGGCAGTGGGAGATCCGGTGTTGTAGTAGGACAGAGCGGAATCGAGGGCGGCGAAGCCTTCACCGTGAATGCGAGCTGTTTCTGCGTACGTGCTGGAAAGAAGAGCAGCCCCGGAACGGAGATTGGTGCAAGGGTCAAACAATTGTTCGGCCGTGAGATGCAAAAGGGCGGCGTGTTCGCTGTTCACCTGGAGCAGCCCGATGCTGACGGTGATGCCTTGCGCGAAAAGCCATTTCGTCCACGCAATCGCTTCTTCGAGCGATGCAGGTTGTCTTTCAAGGGTGATGGTGCCGCGATTCCATCCCTGGCGGCGGGCGAACTGGTGGGGACGGTTAATGCTGAGGGCGTAGGGGTAAAGCGCCGATTCGGTGCGTGCGATGGCTTCGAGAGTGCTGACAGGGACGTTCGCTGCGCAGGATTGCGCGAGCGTTCGGAAGGAGGTAAGCGAAATCTTGGTGTTGGGATTGGCGGTGGGTGTTTGCGCAAAACAAGTGGTTCCGGCGACGGAGAAGATCGTTGCGAAAATGATCTTTGCAAGGCGCATTAGAAATTGGTGGCCGAAAGCACAGGAAGATGGAAAAGCCGCGCCCAGCTTGCGGTACTGGATTGCTGAATCGCCGGAATGCGGGTGTTTTTAGCCCAATAGTCGTTCGCGGTGGTCAATAGAATGGTGGGATGTTCAAGAGCGGAAGAAAGAAAAGGCCATACGAGGATCTGTTCGTAGCAGATGAGCACGGCGGCATTTTGATTGTGGACGTGGATTGTTCCGCGAGCAAAGAGATTCAATGGCACGCCGTCATCACCAAAAGGCTTCCACATTGCGATCGGAATGGGAATGCGCTGCTGATAGAGCGCGGTATTTTCCTCCCCGCGTGCGAGCAGCACATTCAAGTAGCGGTTCTGGTCAAAAGGATTTCTCGAATCGCCGGGTTGGTTTATGCCAGCTCCGATAAGGACAGTGCGGTGCTGCGTTGCGACCGAGGTTAAGGTATCTCCCCAAAAAGCTTCCGTGGATTCATTCCAGTTCGTGACCAGGTGTTCCGGGAAGAGCAGCACCGCTGCGTGAGACTCGAGGATGGTGGTTTGCATGGATTGGTGGGTGTTGTATTCAGTCGTGAAATCGGTGTCGCCCTGGCCTGAGCCCCCATAGTTTGTGTTGACCGCTTCCCATCCTGCAGGGAGCTGCGGTTGCGTGTACTGGAAGTGAAAGACAAAAGCGCAGAGCGTCAAACAGACGACGCTCTGTGCTGGCTTGAAGCGGAAGAGACTCAGAAACGCGAGGATGAGTGCCAGACCGAACCATTTCGAGCCGGGGAAAAGAACGCCTGCGGAAAGAAGGGGCGAAGCCCAACCGATGATTCCGAGCGGCGGGATCGCAGTGAGCAGGATGCACAGTGGCACAGACAATGCGGCTCTTCCTCGTCCGCGCGTGAAGAGCAAACCCCAAGGCAACGCCAGCAGAGCCGCGGCGGCTATGCACAGGAACAATCCAATGAGCGGCGTCCCCTGGAGTCCAAAGAAAGCGCGCGCTCCGGGGATGAGCGGCCAGCTCGCCGCCGCGTAGTAGCAGAACATCGAAGCATAGGCGTGCTTTCTGGATTTCGCGTGATAGACGAGTATCGGAGCAATGAGGGAGAGAGGTATGGCGCCGAGGTGGCCGCTCCACGCAATCACTCCCGTCATGGCGGCAAGGGCGGGAAGCGCAACGCTACTGCTGACCAACTTCCGTAGTGAACGTCCAAAGAGGACGGAGATGGTGCCGAATCGAAGATTCTGGAATGGGGCCGTAATAGCGGCTGTCGAAGCTGTAGCTGTTGAACGAGGAGACGACCCAGACGGTCCCCGGTTCGACTTTGTAGGTGCCATATGGCCACGGGTCGAGCGGCCTTTGCAAGTGGTCGCGGAATCGACCGGCGCTGTTGGGAAGGAGTTGTCCATTGACTCGAATTCCATCTGCGCTCACCTTGACTTGGTCGCCTGGAAATGCGACGACGGGTTTGAGTAGAGGCGCTCCGCCATCGGGGCAAGCCCCCGCAGTGCGATATTGACGGCTGAGGGAAATGGTTGCTGCCGCTCCTTGCGGACAGAACTCGACAAGATTTGCGTCCCGTGAGCGGCTGGTGATGTAGAAGCCGAGCGGAAGGGACGGTGTGACATTAAGCCGGACGCCAAAAACCCAGCCCGCAATGAGTCCGAGAAAGAAGGGCGAGGCCAGCAGGCAAGCCCAGAAAACAGCGCGGCGGAGGCGTTGACGTAGTTCATATGAGCCAGGTGTCTTGAGTTTCAGGGGACTCGAGAGACTGAGCGCCATCGGTCATGACCTCGTTCGTGAGTTCCGGGTGCGTTTGGGCCGAGGCGGGCAGGTCTTGCGCGACGCCCCCAATGACAAAAAATTTGTGAACGCTGACTTCGTAAATATAGCGCTTGCATTTGTCCTGGCCGACGTAAGGGCGCTGATCGAGGGTTCCTTCGACGTAAAGATTCGTGCCCTTTTCAAGTTCCGTCGCAAGCATCGCTAAATCCCCGTAGAAGACCAGGCTGAACCAATTGGTATGCTCGGCAGGATTGTCGTTGCGAGTGAAGCGATAGGTTTGGCCAAGCCGGGCATTCGCAACGGGCACGGAGGACGGTAAATAACTCAGTGTTGGTTTTGCTGCGAGGTACCCGGCGAGTTGAAAACGGTTCTCCTGCATGGTTTACCGCTTCAAATTGATATCCAAGCGCTCCACCAAGCCCTCTGGCGGGTGAAGTTCAGCATTCGCTGGTGGTGGAAGCTGGTCGAACAACGTAGCTGTTTCTGGACCACCGCCGGATGACGCAGGCACGCGTCGCCGTGGGTGTGCTCCCGATGTCGGCTTTGGCTTGAAGGCAAAGTCCGGGAGTGGATCTTGGGGCGAGAGTCCTCCGTCGTGAATGGAATAGAACTTTTTGGGCGGAGGGATTTCGGCGCGAGAACGCAGTATCGGGTCAAAGAAATAGAGCATTTGTGTCCCGTAAATAGGATGGTGTCCGGAAACAAAAATCAGCATATCGCCGGGAGCGATGATTTTTTCCTGGTGTCCGGCGCTCTCTTTTTTCGGGGGCCGCAAGCGCATGATTTCGTCCGGTGTCATTAGTGGACGCTCGATTTCGTCCATATGAGTGCTGACGTGGTCGAGGACCGGGGACATACGCGAGCCAGAGAAGTTGAACGATGCTTTACGAATGGTTTGCGTGCCCGTCATTTTGCTGAGGAGTTCGGCGGTGTCGTACTGGTTGGGGGCAAAGGCGACACGAACCTGGCAGTTGCTGACGATGCTCTCGTAGCGCCCGTACTCGTCCACGATTTGGCGAATGTCCTGTGTGATGAGGTAGGCCTTGAGGCCAAAGCCAGCCATGTAGGAAAGGGCGTCCGCGAAAATCTCCATGCGCTTGAGCGAGGGGAATTCATCGATCAGGAACAGCAACCTGTGCTTGTTGCTGAGTTGCTCGGGGCCTTGAAAATCGAGTTTTTCGGTGAGGCGGTTAACGATCATTGTAAAGATGAGGCGCATAAGCGGGCGGAGGCGAATCTTGTCACTCGGGGGGACGACGAGATAGAGGGAGACGGGACGTTCGTGATTCACGAGGTCCTGAATCGTAAAGTCGCTCGCGGAAGTTGTGCGGCTGACCAGTGGATCGCTGTAAAGCGTCAAAGCCGTTTTCGCTGTCGATAAGACGCCGGAGAAGTCCTTATCCTCCTTGTCCAGCATTTCCTGGACTTTCTCCTTCACGACGGGATGGGTGCGCGTCGGTTCGCCTGTGGGAAGCCGCCAGTTATGAGCGTTGTCTTTGTCGTGCGTGTAGGTGAGAAGCTCCGTGAGGGTTTCGCGGAAGTTGAATCCGGGTCGCGTGAAGACGCCGGCGAGAAGGCTGAGAGAAGCCTGCCGGCCTTCAAGGGCAGCGGCGTAGCACACATGGAGGATCATTCCGGCAGTGATGGACGCGGCAGCGTCCTGCCAGTAGCGTTCCTGTGGGCTGTCCTCCCCGGTGCGGACGAGCATGTTCGCAATGTTTTGCGCGTCGGAAACATCGCGGTCGGTGAATAGGCGAATTTCCGCCAGCGGATTAAATCGGGAGGAGTATTCGGGCTCTACGGGCGAGAACTTGAAACAGATTTGCCCAGACTGGCTACGAAAACCCGCGGTCTTGGCCCAATTCTCACCCTTAATATCGTAAACAACGGTGCTTTCCGGCCACGCCAGGAGTGTGGGAATGACGATGCCTACGCCTTTGCCGCTCCGTGTGGGAGCAAACGCGAGGATATGTTCCGGGCCGTTGTGCCGCAGGTAATGGAGGTGTTTGATGGACTGTTCGTGCCAGCCTCCGACATATACACCCTGCGTTGTCTGCAACAAATTGGTTTCCAAAACATCGGCTTTCGTGGCCCACCGCGCTGAACCGTGAAGGTCCTCGGTGTTTTTCGAGAGAGCCTTGGTGCGAGCGAGATTAAGAAGAAAAAAGAGGGCGCCAGATGCGAAGGCTCCGCCAACAATAATGCCTGCGCCGATGAGCAAAGGAAATTTGATTCGGACGTCCCCGGTGTTTCCCTGCGTCCACACCCAGACAAGCCATTTATACGGTGCGTAAAAGTAGACGGAGCCTATACGGACCAAGGCTGGGCCAAGCGCGGGCTGATATTCAAAGCGCCAGGCAACAAATTGCGTGGCGACGACATTCGTCAGGAAAAGGCCGATGAATCCAACGATCGTCGGCGTCCAGTAAAAACCGCCGACATACCCCGGGTCCCTCGGCTTCCGGTATGCGGTTAGCTCTTTCACCGTCCTAGCTCCTGCGTTTTGCTCCTTTCCTTGACGGGGAGCACACGGGCTTTGTCGTAGCTGTAGGCGATGCGCACGTTTTCGCCGATAGCCGGGATCATATCGAGAAGTTCTTTCCGGTGGACGACCGCGGTATGCGAAGTGATTTGCTGAATCAGGTTTTTCTCGGTCTCAGCGATGATCCTGCCTCGGTAGGTACCGCTATCGGTCTGTGCGTGTTCAACTCGTGCATCGGTAGCCATCTGCACTAGCGCCGATTGGAGGGCAATGGGCAGTTCGCGTCCGCCAAGCAGTTTGCGTACGTCGGTGCCCTTGGTTTTGTCATGAAGCTCAACGGCCCCGCTTCCGGGTTGATGCAGAGCTACAGACGTGGTGCTCTCGTGTCGTGTCGTATCCGGCTGTGTTTCGAGAACGGGAGTGGACTGGTGCTTGTGTTTCTCCCAGGCGCGCATGTCCAATTTCTCGATGAGGTATCTCAAGTCCTGGCTGTCCGCGGGATCGAAGAGCAATTCGTATTCAATTGTTTCCCGTTCGGAGCGGGCGCAGGTGATTTGCAGCGTAGAATCCCCGAGACTTTTCGGTCTGCGTTCACCGTTTAATTCTTCGAGGTACTCACGGGCGAGAGCTGCGTCCCGGTCAAAGGCCGCCTCCAGGACATCCTGGAGTTGCTCGGCATCAAGCGGGACCCGGCCTGTGGCATCGGAATCGAGATACGTTTCCAAATACTGACGCGGCCACGCGATGAGGTCATGGTCGAGTTCGGAGGTGAGCAAGTTCTGTAGCTGCCTGGTTGAACCGGCGGAATTTGCGAGGCCGGAGACTTGGTGGTCCACTGAATTCCTGACTACATCCTGGCGAATGGCTGCGTTGTTGCTATTCATTGAGGAAACCTCCCAACCGGTCCAAAAACCGATTCCGAGGGAACTGTAGAGCTATGTACTGATACATATAGCATACATATAGCACCATTGGGATAGCCGATGTCAATATATTAGTTGGTTGGTCAGATTTTGTGAATGCTGCCTCCTCCTGACCGCTGGGAGTTTAGTCCAAGGATAACTTACGGGTGGCGACACCACAGGGCGTGGCCCGAATGGTTTGGCGTAGCGGTCCTATAACTTGCTCCGAGCTATCATCAGACACTCAAGCCGTGTCGAGTGCTATTCGGTCTATAATCGCAGCACTTTGCAGACCACAGTGATTTTTCGGCACTCCGTGAAGACGAGCCGACGCTTCGTAATCGAGAACATCATGGATCTCGATCATGTTTGCACTCTGCACAAGCGATGGTTCCGAAATTTGCGAATCGTCGCCCACAAGCCAGACTATGTTGAATATCGTTTGACCAGTTTATTTTATGGCTTGAAGCAAGAGACTACGGCCCGGGGTGGACCCGTTGATGAAAACAGCTATTGGTATGAATTTGAAACACCTTTGGCACGAATGCGCGTCGACGGCCTGATGGAAGGGCAAGATGGGAATCTTACCCAAACGGAAACGATCACTTTCAGATTCCATTGGCTCCTGGCACCCGTATTTTGGGCGATGCGTCCGCTCTTTAAAAGGCAGAAAGAAGACATCCTACGCGATGACTCCGCCCTCCTCGAACGTGTATATGAATTGGAGTCGACTTGCTTCAAACGATTGGAACCTGAACTTCCGAAAGTCGTCGTCTATGGCGGTGACGGTTTTTTCGGACATCTAGTGGTCGAGGATCTTCTGAATCATTCGTCGGCTGAAATCATCGTCGCCTCACGGCATCCGAAGGCCACAACCTTTCACCCTTTCGATACGCGGGTACGCAAGATGGAATCAGACATAAACGATTACGCCTCAGTTCTCTCGACCATTAAAGACGCGAAAGTTGTGATTTCGTGCATTGGCCCGTACCAAGGGCAATCCTTGAACCTACTTCGCGCCTGCACGGAGAGGCACATCGCTTATGTGGATGTTGCCGACGATAGGGACTTCGTCGAGCGGTGTCATCATTTGGCTCCCTTGATCGAAGCAGCGGGAATTCCAGCATTCGTCGGATGTTCCGTGGTGCCAGGGATCTCTTCGTTGTTGACGAAGTATGGGCAAAAGGAGATTTCTTCGATTGAGAGAACGAGGATCTTCATCAGCCCTGGCACTCAACGTCCCAGAGGCCCGGCTTCGTTTATTTGCCTGCTCTCAACGGTAGGAAATGAATTTCCAATACCGAACGGGAGCTATCAACGCCGCGTGCGTGGTTGGACAGGTCGCGAACGGGTTTGTTTCCCATCTCCCATGGGGCGCCGGTGGGTCTATTTCGTCGTGGATGTCGCGGACTATTTCATTCAGCCGATTTATTTTGGTGTAAAACATGTGGAGTTCAAGATTGGCTCAGAACTGGATTTGTTGAATCGCGCGTTGTCAGCCCTACGCAAATTGAAGGAGGCCTTAAATCTAAAAAACGTGGATCGGCTGTTGCCAATATCCCGGGCCTTAATCCACGCCGCATCCTTATTCGGCACTTCGCAGGGTGGCGTAATGGTTGAGGTCTCTGGCAAGAACAGTGGAGGGGACCGGACCATGTGGCTCAGCGTACTCTCCGCCGAAAAAGGACAAGTGATTCCAGCTCTGCTACCATCGATTGCCGCTCAAATGTTGCTCCGAGGAGAAGTAACGTATCGAGGAATCGTCCCCTTGCCCGACTGGCTCTCCCGGGAGAGGTTTGTCGAGGAATTGAGCAAGCGAGGGCTAAAAATGGCAGAGAAAACGGAAGGGATTTGGGTGGCATGCAATTAAATACCTGCGTTGATGAACTAGATTTCAGCAGGACTCATTGGGACTTACCTCTTGGGCTATGCTATGTTTCTAGGATTGTACAATTAGGACCTTCGATGGCCGGACAGACCTGTGATGACACCCTGGTTCATTGCCACAAAGAAATTCGACAAATCCGATGACACCTGGGAGAAGTACATCGAGTGGTCGAAGCTTCAACAGCTTGACGAGTTGGTCTCACTCGACGGCATTCTTTGTCCAACCATACTCCCCGAGATCAAGCCTGAATACTGGAGTCGAATCGTAAACGAGGATTTCATGCAGAAGTTCTTTACCGACCGTGATTACCTGGATAGAGAAATATCAGATATTAAGCGAAGGAATTTTCTGTGTGTTTTTCGCAACCCACACGTTCACCCGGATGCAGCAGTTCCTAAGGGTTTCGAGTTTGTCGGCTACGACCTCACAGACATCCAGTCTTCGGTAAGTGCCCTTAGCAATTGCGGTGGATTTCCAGAGGTATTTTCCAACAACGAGCTATCGGACAAAGGCCTTTTGAAATCGCATGAACGCGCGCGTGAAGTGCAAATCGACCTACGACGTCAATATCCTCACGAGGTTCACGCCAACTGCCATCTGTGGGCGATCTTTCGCCGCGATTAACAATCGGTTGCATTTTGATCGTATCAAAGTGCGCATGGCTGGATAAGTCGTGGTAAACGGGTCATCGCAGACAGAATTACGCCTCATGTGCTTCCCAAGGCCATCCACCGCCAGGAAACCCTAGTGCCGCGTAGAGATCTCTTAATCCCGATCCAACGACCCCCACGCCCATCGCGCTCACAGTGATTCGCATCCATTCGGGGACCATGGCAGGCTCAATGGCAAGATTGGTTGGGCTTCCCCACCAGAAATTGAGTGTCGGGGCTAGACTGGCCAACATTGCTCCATACATGATTCCCATAATCGCATGCGTCACGCGTTCTCCTGCATACACGTCTCCAAGATCTCTTCGAACGGTGATCTCGACGACAAAGTCCCAGAGCGTCAGAATAATTTCGGCGGCAATAACTCCGAAGAGAGCGATTGTCCAAGTACCCTTCCAAGCTAACCACGGTAGAGTGCAGAACAGAATCCCGTATAAGAAATCCCGAGCGGCATGGAGGGCTAACTCTGGCGCAGCTCGTCGACCCCGTGCTGGGAGGCGAGCCTTCCATTCGTGGTAAAAGAGCGTGTCGAAGGCGCCGATGAGTCCCTGGAATCCTAATAGATAGAGCGTGGTTTTCATCTTGTTAAGTTCTCCCGTCCCAATTCCCCACGCGATGGATCATATATTACGTCGAGCGTCCGCCACGCCCGGAGTTTTCCCTCGCCCGCCTGTGATGGGTTCGCAGTTCAGTTTGCAGCTTCGTTTGGTATTGTCCCAGCCATCCTCCCCAGGCGGGCTGAACATCGTGAACGCCCCGGCGAAGTAAGAGATCCGCTTCTTTCTGGAAGTGCGCAGAGTTCTGTAGGAGTGCGTTCGCGTCTCCGAGGTCATCCACTTGTAATGTGGGTTTCTTATTCGCGAACCGTTTTTCGATGCGAACAAAATTACCTACTCTGAGCTTTCCTTCGGCCCGGGCTTCCTCGATCGGACCGGTGTGATAGATCAAGTGCACTTTTGCGTCTGTGCCTTCGATCAGCATATAGCGTTTCCCCGTTTGTTCATCTTCGGTGTGGAGAAGGGCGCGGCCTTCCACTCTTTGTAACTGGCGGAGATTCGTGACCTGGAGCGGAAGGCGCTTGTCGGAGAGCAAGGCACCATGCGCCGCGAGCGTCTTTTGCCGGTCCCCACTCTGTTGCAGTGTCCTCAGTACCTTCTCAAAGTCCGTCTGCACGCTCCATTGTTGCCGCCCGACGAACTGCGCGAGGCCCATTCTCTGAAGGTGCATGAGCCGCGCAGCAAGGTGTTTCTGGAGTTGCCGCCCGGATTCAGACAGTGACCCGTCCTCTGGGTTGACAGTCACCACAAAATGGGAAGAGGTGCCGTCGTTGCTGAATTGGAGGATGCGGTCGAGCGGAGTGTAACGGGTCTGAAGCGCTTCGCGGCGGTGCGCCTCTTGGGCATCCGCCGCAGAACGATAGCCCAGAGCCTCGGTAGCAATTTCTTCCGCTCGCTGGCGTAGGCCCCCGCGAATGTATTCCCTTGGCAAGCGAAGCGGGGTTCCCTTCTTGTCCACTCCCCGAAGAGCGATGTGAACGTGGGGATGCTCGGTGTTGTGATGGACGGCGGCGACCCATTCGAGTTGGTCGCCCAAGTCATGTTCCATACGGTGCAGCAGCTCGCGAGCATACTGTTGGAGGTTCAAGCGGTCAACAAACTCGGGGGATACGATGATCTTGAAGAGTCGTTCGTCGCCGGCGCCCTGCCATTTGTCGAGCGTTGTAGCTATATCTAGGTTCTGCTCGGTAGCATTGAATCCAGCCTCCGCGGACTTGCATCCTTGCGTCGCGCTCTCGCGGGCCACGTATTTCCCGTGGGCTTTCCACTGGCCCGGATTCTTGTTCGCCGAATAGCTGACACGGACGGCCACGCGCTGATTAAACGTTCGCTGCGCCCCGCCACCTCCGCCTGCACTATGCGTGGCGCGCGTCTTTTGCCCTCGCTTCGACATCTGGACGATGCGAAGCATGGATCGCAATATACCCGTGTACTTACGCGGGTTTTCGTTTGGCCCGTGCTTCGATTTTCTCGGCCGTAATCGAATTATGGGTTCGTCATTCATCGGTCACCATTCCCTTGAGAGTCTCTCTGTTCTTGTTGGAGATCCCTTCCGCGGCCGCACGCACCAGCTTTTCGTAGCGCAACCTGGCTCGAACGCGGGCAGCAGGTAGCGCATCCTCCGGGGGTTCGACCACGCACGTAATGACGTACTTCAGGAACACATCGGTGAGAGCAACCTGGGCGTGGGCGAGCGTCTGAAGCCCCTGCACTTGTTTCGCCAGGTTCGTAAGCGTCGCGGCCACGCGCGCCTCAAACTGCTCGGTCGCTTCGGTGTTAGCCCCCTCCCGAATCTCGTGCTCGCAAGCGGCAATGAGGAATGCCTGTTCGGAACGAAAGCCACGCTCCTTGACAGCGGCGCGAACCTGATCCCGTAACTCGGCGGAAGGGTATCGAAAATTGCGAGAAAAACCCTTTTTATCCACGAAACCCTCCTTCAAGTGCGGTACCACAGTGGCACCACTGTCTGTGCGAAGTGGTACCAAGCAAAGCGCAAGAAATTGAGACTGTTACGGCAGAAAAACGCCACGAAGTGGCCCCAACCCTTTATGTTCCAATCCCTGTGTCTTTCGCACACGATCCACATCCGTTTCATGCACGTTGCTCCTATTCGCGTTGAAAACAGTGAAATCGCGAGAACAATTGTGAAACCGCGAGAAAAGGCGTGATTCGTCGTGAGAATGAGAGAACTAACGCAGACATTTGTGAATTCATTTGAAACCTGACACTTTTTGGTCCTTTACATTCGTATTTCATGGTGCTATATGTACAGCAGGCGAGAGATTCATGTCAACACAAAAACAATACCGCCGCTGTCTAGAACGACTGGCAGCCGACGCTCCCAAGAGAAGAGCGGCGCTTATTCGTACTCTTCTTCCCGAAATAGAAGCGGCGGTGGCCTCAGGGCAGAATCTCAAAGATATTTGGGAAGCACTCCAAAGCGAAGGTCTGGAGGTGTGCTACCACACGTTCTACTTGGTTGTATGGCGCGCAAGGAAAAAACCAACCGCGGCCAGCAGCCGGGGAAAGCAGGGAGAATCTCCTACGGCGGAAGGGTCGAAGGAAACAAAAGTGGGGGCAGTTGAAGACCGGGACCCATTTGCAAATCTAAAACGACTAGAAGAGAACAGGCCTGGTTTTCATTGGCGGGCTACACGGCATTTGAAAACGTCGGTAAACGAAAGGGAGGACTTCAGTGACAAGCACAACCGGTAATGCAAGCAGTAAAACGGCGATTCACATCTTGCTGCAAGGCAAGGGTGGGGTTGGAAAAAGTCTGATATCCGCAATCCTTTCCCAATACTTATTGTCGAAAGGCCAGGATGTGTGCTGCGTTGATGCGGACCCCGTGAATCACACACTCTCCGAATACCAGGGTTTGGCGGTGAACTGCCTGAATCTGCTGAAAGAGGGAAGCGTTGATCAGCGTGAATTCGATCTACTCATGGAACGGGTTCTGACAGAGAAAGGAACCTTCGTTGTGGACACGGGTGCGTCCACCTTTATTCCGCTCTGGCACTACATCCTCGAAAACGACGCGCTCGATTATTTGAGGGAGAAAGGAAAACGCGTGTTCGTCCATTCGGTTATTACAGGGGGCCAGTCGCTGAACGACACCCTCGATGGGTTCGAGCAACTCGCTGAAACTACGCGCGAGAAGAACATTGTGGTCTGGTTGAATGAGTATTTTGGCGCGGTGTTACCAGCCGGAAAACCATTCCACGAGATGACGGTTTGTAAGAAACATGCGGATAAAGTCCATGGCTCAGTGGCGATCGTGCGGCGCACGGCGGACACATTTGGCCGGGATGTGGAAGAGATGATCCGCCAGAAGATGACCTTTGATGAAGCACTGAATGGAAGTGGTTTCACGATCATGGCGAAACAGCGATTGCGGGTGGTGCAGCGTGAACTTTTTGCGCAGTTGGATGCAATTCCGTTCGCGCAATGAAAGAGTTCGTACGTTGTCGAAGAGATTCCTGGGGGAAAAATCCGATGAAGACTGAAGTTGTGCTGGACTTCAAGCGGATAACGGCGGAAGTTGCAGCGCGTCATGGAATGCTGGTTAGCCGGGATGATCCCGCGATGCTACTGGTCACGATGAATGAAATCGTGTTGCAGCAGGTCTTCGGAAAGATAGAGGCTCGTACAGAGGAAATCGTTGTCAGCCTGGAGGCGAGTTTCCGTTCAGCCCAACGCGAAGCTTTGGGCAGCGTTGAGAGAGAGGCGCGGAAAGCTGGGTTCGCCGTGCGTGAGGAGATTCAGAAGGATATTGACGCCGGGCGATTGCACGCGCGAGAATTAATTGTAGAGTTGAATCAAGCTTACACGCGATCCGCGATCCGCCGTTGGGTTGCGATAGGCGTGGTTGCGGCGAGCGGGCTTCTGGTGCTGGGTATTGGTTTAGGAGTTCTGCTTGCGAGGATATTGAAATGAGACCTTGGCTTGCGATGTTGTTTTACATCGACCATAAATGCACCACGCAACCGGGTTTTCGAAAAACGTTCCTGGTGTTAATCCTGATTTTTGTGTTCCTTTTGTGGTCGCCGTGGCGCCCTTTGCTCTGTCCGGTATTCGGCGTTTGCCCTGCTCCTGTTGTCCGGGCTGATACTTCTGCCCAGCCTAAGCCTGAAGGTCCTCGGGTAAAGCATTCCAAACGCCTCGCGTCAACTCCTGCTCCAATCCGGGTTCGACCGGAGCCCTCGGTTCAAGCTTCGGTCCAACCGTAAGGGCGCTCGGGCCTCCGCAAACGCCGCTATGTCGGCGGAAAACTTATGTTGGTAGTTAGTGAGCTTCCTGCCGCAACAGGGTGAATAAATTAAAAACGTCGGCGATCTACAAGGCCGACTTATCCGGTTTTCGGCCAGAGAATGTCCAAGCTAACCAAGCAAGAGGGACGAAAATAGCTAAATTGATTAGATAGTCTTGTGGGGGCGTAGCGGGCAATCCATTTGGCGTGTATAAACAACTCGGGGACAGCAGAGGCCACCATGCGAATCGAAACCCAAACCAAAGGGCCAGCGCAATAATATTGTTAGCGGCGATCATAAACGCCACGACACACAAAATACCGATGGATACATTCTTAACAGTAGTGCCGATTCCCTTCGGTTCAACTGTGACGAACGGCTTACGCACCGTTTTAGTCTCAAAGTCATACCCGCAGTCGCAGCGTTGCGCCGTATCAGGATTGGTGAGTTTGCATCGAGGGCAGTCCATATGCCTTCCTATCTTTAACCGAAATCAGACCCAAATTCAGAATCGGCTTTACGGCGGTCTGGCCGCTCAGTTCACTTCACGTTTCCCTTGGTTAGTAGAACCTATTCGTTTGCTAATCATCCAGTAGACGCCAAGCGCGAGGAGCACGACGATTACAGTGCCCGTCACGGTTCCGGCAGCACCAGCCAGATTACCGGCAGAGGTTTGCGACGCCGCTTTGTAGAAGCCGTTGACGATCTTCGCAGCGGCGAGACAGGATATGACGAACGCAAGTATGCCTTTGCCAATCGTTGTCCTGTTCATTTCATCTCTCCTTTCGCTTATTTCTCACAACTGGACCGCCTGACCCCACGTTCATTCACCCTTTACCCTCGTCGCAACGCCGCTCCCACTTTTCCTTCTTGCCCACCCTTGCTCAGGGGGATGCCCATTTTTCTAGTTTAGAATATCTTCAAAGGTCTGTGGCGCGGCATTGATCGCAGATGTGCAGGCAAAGCCCGTGACGTTTGGCTCTTACATTTCTAGGGTGGTTCGCGCTACCACTTTCGGTCAATGGTACGGGTGAGCAAAAGATTACTCATTCGGCGCAGACGGGCCAACGATAGATGATGCCCCTCGGTCATCACCTTTCGTCACCCTAGTTTGCGAATAACTGCTTCGACACGATCCATTGACGCATACGATGCCCACCGCAATGATTGAGGTGAAATGATAGCGAGACTTCTTTTTCTGGTTTGCCTCGTCGCTGGTGTCGTCGCCGCGCAGTCGGCACCGCCGAAGCTAAAACCATCCGTCGAGCCAATATATGTGATAACGGCGCACACTGTCGGTGTCAGCAAACGCACGCACCTCGACGTTGACTTCTACACCATCACCTACGGGTCCCTAGTCCTGAAACTCGAATTCGATAAATCAGTGTATTCTCAATATTACAAATTAAATTCCAATGTGAGCCAAATGCCCCAAGTTGGGGCGCCGATTCGGGCGTGTAAAATGACCACGGATTTCCCAGGATTCGAGGGACGACCCTTCGTTGCAACTCAGTTGACAAACGACCCTTGCATAGCCCGCAACGGCGACATGCTGCAATACAATGTTGCACCAAATGGCGGCAAGCACGGATATGAGTCTGCAACCTTTGACATATTGGAGGAAACGAACAATGTTGGCGTTGCAGCCGTGCTATCGGCACCGGCTCGGAAGGACATACCAGCGATAGCCAAAGCTACGAATGATGGAGGCCAAGCTCCCGCAAAGATCAGTGATGCATTTGCGAAGGCGGAAGTTCTGACACTTCAAGCAATTGAAAAAGAAGATTACAACACAGTTGTGACTCGTCCAGACGGGTCGTTTGTAACTCGATCAGACGCCGCTTTGGATGTTGCCAAGGCCGAGGCTGTAAGCTCACAGGAGAAATTGATCAGTTCCCTTGTTGAGAAAATTTCTGATTATAGAGTCGCTTCAGATTACCCCCTGGAGGTGCTGGAGAAATCGCCTACCCTGGAGAAGGATGTTAAGGGATTTTCCAGTCGGGTAAATGCGTGCATTTCGGCTGAAAAAGACGCGCTTCGGAGACGCAGTGCGGAGCTTCCAAAGGTTTGTAGCGGTGACATCATTTCTCCTCCTAAGACCAAGGAGGAGCTTGCTGCCCTTCAAAGAAAAATCAACGCAGAAGTACAAGCGGCCGAACGAGCAACGGCCACTGTAGCTGCGAATGATCCCGAGCGGCAGCCGCGCCCGCAGCCGGCACCGCCTCGGAGGGACATACCAGCGATAGCCAAAGCTGCGAATGGGGCCATCGTGTCCATCGTTATGTCTGATAAGGACGGCAAACCTATCGCCCAAGGTAGCGGCTTCCTCATAAGCAACGACGGCGTGATCGTGACCAACTATCACGTCATTGCAGAAGGCAGTTCCGCGGTCGTCAAATTCCCTGACGGTGCCTTCCACGTCGTCGATGGAGTGCTTGCGTCCGACAAGGCGCGGGATATTGCCTTCATCAGAGCACATGGCCAGAACTTTCGGACACTCCCGCTCGGCGATTCGGACCGAGTCCAAGTTGGCGAAGATGTTGTTGCGATCGGCAATCCTCTGTCGCTCGAATCGACTGTCTCAAACGGCATAGTTAGCGGAATTCGTTCGGTTGAGGAGGAAGGCGGCAAGTATTTGCAAATCACAGCACCCATCTCCCCAGGTAGCAGTGGTGGCCCATTGTTCAACATGGCGGGAGAAGTAATTGGAATCACGACTATGTATCTTAAGGGTGGGGAGAATCTAAACTTCGCAATTCCCATCAACGACGCGAAGCGCCTGCTTCCAGATCAATCCACCACAATCCAGGCCTTGCCTAACGAAACTGTGCCAGTACAAGCGCAAACGCCAGACGCCGCAAAGGCGTTGAATTGGATTGCCAGCCATATGTTGCGGAAAGCAATCCACACCATGCCAGGCGTCAGTGGGACAACCGCGCAGTTGTGGGAGACCTCTAGTTTGTCTTTTCAGGGGTGCCGAGTAACCATATACGATGAGACGATAATATTCACGGTATTCAAAAGCGGGGAGAAATATGGAGGCGGGACTAGCACGATTACCTGGGGGCCATTCGATTTGAGTAATCTTCGACCCGACGAAATCTTCCCAGCACCGGACAAAATCTTCCAACCACCCGGTGCCTTCCTACAGATAGAGGCTGTCAACGCTATTCCGATTGTACAGACTGACGGTTCAGGTCCCACCACAAGCTCCATGCGCAGTGCGCTTCACTTATGGTTTGACTCGGCTGATTTGGTAGACCGCCAAGCAATGGCGTGGCACGATGCTATTCTCGGTTGCGGTGGAAAGGCTGTACCCGAGAAGCTCTATTGATATTGACCTCACTTCTCTGGGAGAGGAAAACGCCATGAGTCTGCATACTTCGGCGGAGAATATGCCGCTCATTTTAGGCACTGACATAGGCAAGGGCTGGGCGACCGAATGCTAGATTCATCTGATGCCCTGTGCGACTGAAGCGCGACCGTGCGGCACCACGGGCACTTCAATTCCTTGCAGCGTGCACATTGCGGTGCGAGAGGACGTTAACTTTTGGAGTTAAGGTCTTGAGTCTTTCCGATTGTCTCCGATTCGCTCGTGAGCTTTCCTAATCGTGCGATCAATATACTCTTCTTGCCGTTTCCTATCTCCTTTGTGCGTAAGATCACGCGATGCGACCGCGTTACGCGCCTCATTCTCCGGGACGCCGTGGGCCAAAGCGTAGACGGCATACGCGAGATCCACGCGTGTCTGGTCGCCGCCGTAGATTGGCTTTGCCCGGAAGTCTTCGATGCTCTTGAGATTCGAACGCCTGAGCCTGCTGCACTGCAAAGAGGCAGGAGCCGCCACCTTGCATCTCTCCTCTTCGTATATGCTCATCACTTCCGCGAGAAATGCGACTGCTTTTGAATAGATTGCTCCCGTTGCCTCATGCAACCGGACGTACGGAAAGGTTCCATCCGCTCTTCGGTATTTATCTTTGCGATTCGTAAATCCCGCAAGTCTTCCGTAATGCCGCCAATCCGCCGAGGCAAGGTCGCCGCCAAAGCGAGATGCCAGTAGTCGCGCTGCAATCGTAGAAAGTTTTTTCGGCAGTATCTGTCCGTGGCGCAGCCATGCTTGAAAGTTCCCCGGAGAAGTTTCAAGAACAACCGCTGGCGCAAACCCTTCTGATTTCAAACGCTCGACGATCTGGATGCTGGCGTCGTCGATTAACGAAAGACTATGCTCACCGGCCGGGCGAATGTAGATGTGCCGGCCTTCAGCGTTTTTCAAGCGTAGCCAAGAAACGGAGCGGAGCAACGTGTCGAGATTCCACAGACGCGGGAGCATCGCTCCCGCCGCGGCGTTTGGATCGAAAAGGCCGATGTCGAAAACTTGTGCGCCCATAGCGCAACTCTGCTTCTCCACTGCTTCGAGGGTGAGGGTGGCGGCCATTTCTTTTGACTTGACAAGGGCATTACGCGAGCGTAATAACGTACCCTGGTCATAAACACTCTGTATGTATAGTACCATTGGTTGGCATACAGCAGGGTAAATAATGTAGAGCAATTGATCTCGAGTATTGGTAAGGGCAGATGCAAGAACTTCAGCAAGTGACCGAACGCCGCAATGAAAAGCTGGTCCGCGAACTCGGACCGCTAGTCGCCTCCTGCCTTGAAGATCATCACACCGAAGATATCTTGCTTAACCCCGATGGGCGGGTATGGGTGAAGCGCACGCGCCAAGATTTTGAGGTTGTGGGCTCGATGCTGCCCGCGCAAGCCTTGAGCGCGTTTGGCACCATTGCGGCGATTCGGGACACGGTCATCAATCACGACAACCCCATTCTGGAAACGGAGCTACCCACGGATGGGAGCCGCTTCGAAGGATTGATTCCCCCTGTGGTGCGCCAACCCGTCTTCGCGATCCGGCAGCGCCCTCATCGTGTGTTCACTCTGAATGACTACGAAAGCGCGGGGATTCTGACGGACAAAAGTGATGAGCTGAACCGCCAACGGCATCGAGATTATTTTGTGGAGCTAGTACGTGGCAAACGTCATTTGGAAGTGATCCGCGCCGCAATTATGCAGCGGAAAAATATTCTGGTTGCCGGGTCAACGGGTTCCGGCAAAACAACCTTTATCAATGCGGTCCTTGATGAGCTTGCTGGCATTTCGCCGGACGACCGTGTGCTAATCATCGAAGACACCCCCGAATTGCAATGCAACGTAAAGAACTCCGTGGCGCTCCTCGCGGTGGGGCGTGTGTCGATGCTCGACTGCCTGCGTGCCTCTATGCGGCTGAAGCCGACACGGATTGTCGTGGGCGAGGTTCGCGGCGCGGAGGCGCTGAGCATGCTGAAGGCTTGGAACACCGGCCACCCGGGAGGCGCGGCAAGCGTACACGCAAACGACGCGCTCGGGGCTCTAATTCGGCTCGAGAGTCTAGTGGCGGAAGCTACGGCCGCACCGCAGCAACAATTGATCGCCGAAGCGGTGAATGTGGTTGTCTTCGTCGACGGCGAGCCAAGTATCCGCGCGGGCCGCAAGGTCCGTGAAGTGGCCATTGTTATGGGGCATCGCGACGGGAATTACGAGTTGGAGTACGTATAGGGAGGCTGCATGGAAAACGCTAAAAAACAGAACTTAATAGAATCCCTGAACGGCGCGAGCCTGCTTTCGAGCGTCCTGTCTGTCATGGCTGCTGCGATGGTTGTTGCGGCGGCGCTCTGTCTCGTTCCTGGAGTGGGAATATCACAGATGAGTTTGCCTGGTGCGTGCCGCGTGGCGCTGGTTGTCCTCGTCATGACGGTGGGTTTTTCGGGTGTGCTCGTGAGCACTCTGTTGAATCTGCCAGACACATTGCGGCGGACGTTGATGGTGTTGTTTGCGACGGCACTTTTATGTTCAGGTTTCGTTGCACTGGTCGGGTGGTTTGCGGTCAGTGGGGCGAGTATTTGCTGGTTGTGAATCTCAACACGAAAGGAAAAAACGAAATGAAAGTATTTACGAGAAGAGTGGAATGGCGTCGCCTCGCGTCGCACACAGGTTTGCTAACACTAGCGTCGTTTCTCCTCAGTCTGCCCGCGTCCGCGGCGGGAGGCGGACAAGCATTGCCCTGGGAAGCTCCGCTTACTCGTCTACAACAGTCGTTGAGCGGTCCCGTTGCGGGCGCGATTGCAGTTATCGCACTGGTAGCGATCGGTGTAACGCTTGTGTTCGGCGGTGAGTGGAACGAATTTGCTCGCAGGTCGGTGTACGCCGTCTGCGCAATTGCTTTCATCATCTCCGCCTCGGCATTGCTAGGGGGTTTGTTCGCGGTTGGCGCTGCGGTGGTTTAGTTATGACCGGACCACGGGAAGTACCCTTTCACGAGTCGGCGAATCGGCCGCAATTGTTGATGGGCGGGGACCGAGAATTGATTTTGGCTTCCGCCATCCTCGCGGCGATGTTGGTTTTTGCGGTGATGAAGTGGTGGAGCATTCTTGCCGGGCTCGTTCTGTGGCTGATTGCAGTGGGAGTTCTAGCACGCATGGCCAAGGTGGACCCCCTCTGCGTCACGTTTATATCCGGCACATTCGTTATCGGGATTTTTATCCCGCGAAGAGCCGGATGTCCGCTCCTCCCACTACAACGCCCGCGAATTGGAGATGAATCATGCCCTTTATCGAACAGCGCCGTCACGCGATTGGATTAGCCGACCTCCTCCTCTACGACTCCTTGATTGAGGACGGGATTCTACTGCTGCAAGATGGCGGACTGCTTGCGGCTTGGAAGTTTCAAGGACCCGATCTCGGTTCGGCGACAAACGGAGAGATGGCGGCGCTCAGCGGGCGCTTGGGAGCGCTGCTCCGACTTGGCGGTGGCTGGATGGTGC
>CAWHTN010000001.1:0-361532 GCA_963832265.1 uncultured Acidobacteriota bacterium | reverse complement strand
TTGATCTTGTTGGTAAGGAATTGAGACTCATCGGTGATGAGGTTATGGAAGCTGGTTCCGATACCGGGAATTGGAGTGCTGTAGTAATTCACCATCGCAAAGCCGAAGCTGATGGTGAGAAGCAGGCTGGCGAAGTTATCGAAGTGGAAAGGACTTTTGCCGCTCGCGGCGGCAAGGGCGGATTTCACGCCATACCAGGAGATGAGAATGGTGGCGAAGGCCCGGAAGAGGTTCTGGCCCATAGCGTCGAAGAAGCCGAGATTCTGCGTGAGCAGATCGTTGATCGCCTTAAAGATGAATTGCAGGAAGTCTGGCTGCTGCATGGCGTCGGCTCCTTCGACCGGGGCTGTACTTCTGCGCACGCCTACGGCATGCGGAAGTTCTGAAGTGAATCGGTCATCGTGCCGGTGACCTGCGCGAGATTTCCTGCCAGGCTCGCTCGGCGCTGGATATCGGCGTTGATGGCGTTGGTGGTGGATTCACGCTGCTGCTTGGCCAGGATCGTCTGCTGTTCCACCAGCGACGCGAGCAGTTTGTTGGAGTCCTGCAACGTCCGCAGAGTCAGAACGCCTGCGGCATTGATCTTGTTGAGGACGGAGACTTCGGTATTCAGATTCGGGTCCGAAGACAACGAATCCTGTTCGAGGTTTGCAATCTGGGTTTGCACACTCTGCGCGTTACCTCGAATTGAGCCAATGGTCGCCATTGCCGTAGTGTTGGCACCATCGGAAAGCTCGACTGAGGCATATTGAGATTTCACGCGGGACAACTCGTCAGCATTCATGCCTGAAAGGTGGTCCGGGCTGTAAGGGAGAAGTTGGGTGGTCGCCTGCTGGTAGCCGCCATTGGCAGTCCCGGAATTGATGCCGGTCATCCATCCACTGGTGTTGCCGAACGTATTCAGAGCAGTGCCATTTCGCCACTGCGAGAACACGGCGCGGTAACGCGCGGGCATGTTCTGAATGTTTTTGGCCATCTGCACGGCCAGGTTGTATTGCGCTACGAGCTGCGAGTAGCTGTTCTTCAGTTGAATTAGTTGCTGCTGAAGCTGGAAGTAGCGCTTGAGCGCGTTCGCATAGTTCGTGGGATCGTAGACGACACCCCCGAACTGGGCCGACGCGGTGCCAACCGCGAGGCCCATCACGATCAGAATAACGAGCATCCTCTTTTTCATTTCATCTCCTTCTTTCGCCTCAGAGGTCTGAGGGCATTTTGTGGTTTGAGTAATCGGGCACTGCGAGATCGCCTGAGAGATAGACCTTCACGCGATGTCCTTCGCGAATTGTGACCGTGGGCATGATGTTGAGAAATTTGTCGAGAATCTGTGCCGAGGATTGCGCAGTACTCTGCCCGAATCCTTGCCGGATACGGTCGCTGCCGGATTGGCTCAGGACTCCTCCGGTGCCAGCCTCCGCCACTGCCCCAAGTGCGCCAATCGCTAGCGAGGTGCCGAAGATGCGGAGATAGTGGTTGTTGACCTGATCCCGCAGGCCGGTATCACCTATTTGGTCGAGCCCCTTGAACTTATCGAGGCTGACGGAATAACCATCCGGCATGATGAGGCGATGAAACGCGACGGCAAGCCGCGTTTGGCCGAACGAATCGACCTTCTTCGTCTCACCCAGAACCTTCGATCCGGCGGGAATCAGAAGATGCTGGCGGTCGTGGGAGTAAACGTCGTTTGCGAGAAGGCATTCGACGGGACCTGGAGAACTGCCCGTCGAGCCGGTTGATGAGGACGGTTTCGAGTACGGTGCCTTCGAAGAGGATGTAAGTCTTCCCTGCCGCCGCGTTCACTGAATCGGGGATCGCGGCGGCAGGGTGGTCGGCCTCCTTTCGTCCGGGGATTGGCTCGGTTGCCTGGGCCGATGTGGTCCGTGATTGTGCGGAACTCGTTGCCTCCCATTGAACGGTTGAGAGTGGTTGTGTCAATACAGGAGGCTGCATCTCTTTGAGGAGTTGCGCCAATTGGAATGCGTCTGGACTCTGTGAAGCCGCCTGGGGTTGTTCTGAAGGACTATTTTTCGTGATGGCCAGTCCCCGCACTAGAGGTATTTTTCCTGTAACTCAGCGCGAGGTTTGAAGCAAAGAGCGAGAGGTACTCCCGCTTCCGCCGTTCCGCCTTAATTGCATCTTCAGCGTTAGCAGGAGGGGCGTTGCTAGGACCAGCATTGGGTTGCCCCTGCGACTGTTCCTGCGGCAAAGACCCGAGCAGGCGGGTTTGCTGCGCGAGCGCGCTCTGCGCAGCGAGCTGTTGCTTCTGCAGATCCTGAATCCGGGTCTGAAGCTCTGCAATTTTGGTTTCGTTCACTTCGACCGGCGCTGGCGTCAGCACGGTCGGTGCAGCCGACTTGCCCGTGGCCTGCGGCTTCTTTCCGCCAGTGAGCCACATGATGACGACCATGAGCAGGGCGATGCCGATGATCACCCAGGACTGGACGTTCTTCGGAAGCAGGCCCGGTGGCTTTGGTGCTTTGTCTTTGATCGGTTCGTTCATGGCTTTCCCCTCTCGAAAGTGGCTCGCGCAGAGCTCTTATCCGTGTCGTGTGAAGGTGATCTTTTTTTTGCCAACTGCGAGGTACCCGCTGTCGATGATTTTGGGAACGATGTACACGCCGTTCTCGACCTGGAAATTGATCAGGTTCGGTTTGCCGTCTTTCACTTCGTAAAGCGCAGGCTTCTCACGGGCAGCACACTTGATGTAGGTGAATGCGTCGTCGTGGTAAATGGCGGTAACGAGAAACGGTTCTCGCGTAGCTTTGGGTTCAAGCTGATAGTCAAAGTGGAGTTTCCCGGCATATTCTGATCGGAATTTGTTCACCTGCTCGGCGCTCTGCGAGTGCGCGGCGCGAATCTCCTCAGCGGTCTGCGAGCGCATCGCTTCCAATTCCTTCTTGTAGGCTTCCACTTCACCAGCGCGAACGAATCCCTCAAGGCCGGTGCTGCCGGCCACGCTCGACTGCTCTTGCGGCACGATAAAGATTTTCAGGTCCGGCTCGATGTTCGGGTCGGTGCCAATTTCCGTCAGGAGAAATGAATAGACATGGCCCGTGGAGGTGATGAGGTGAAGGTCGGTGCGAATTCCGGTCTGCGCCGGATGAACGTAGCAGAGGTTGTGCGCCCCGTTGATGATCCAGAAGTCCTTGTCACCGGTGGCAAAATCCAGAATTTCCTCGTTCTGCGGCAACACAATGAGCGTCGAGAAGCGGACTTTAGCGTGAACCGGGACAATGTCTTGCTGCGAGTACTTGACCGTTCGTCCGCCGCCTGTTTCCGCATGCACCGGCAACGCAGCTAAAACGGCAAGACAGAGAATCGCAAGACTGAGATTGTTTCTAAGAGCCGACTTCAAGTTCTTGGTGCTCGTCATGACTTTTCTCCTCGATTGAGTGAGTTCTCGAATTGCAAAAGGGACATTCAAAGCGAAACGGTGAATACAAGAACGGCCCGAAGGTGAACAAGAAGCTGTAAGACATTAGGACCAGAAAGAAGCAGGGGAAATACAAGCCGGGCACGATCACTGCCAGCAAACCGAAAATGAGTAGCAAGGCAGTCGCGGCGGGCACCACAAAGATCCAAATGAATAAGGTAATGGCTAGTGCTTTCATGACTTTCCTCCTGCCAAAACTTCGAGGCCCTTCACAAACCCGTAAGTCTCGAAAGCTTCTTTACGTTTCTGGTTGTCGAACGGGTCGTTGGTGTAGAGCCAGTAGCTCTTGGGATCGACGTTTAGGTTTGCGATCTTTGCGTGTTCCGGCGTCTTGATGAGAAATTGCTGCTTTGGAATAAGCGTCGAGATCAGTTCAACTTCGTTTTCATTCAGATGGAACTGGCGTCTGTATAACTCCCGGTCCATGTCGGGGTTGGCGAGAAAAATCTTCGTTGCGCAGCTCTCGATGATGATGTCGAGTATGTCGGAGCGCCGTAGTTCGTCGAGCGACTGCGTGGAGAGCACCATTGCGGCGTTGTGCTTGCGCCAGGTCTTGAGGGCTTCGACGACATACCGCTGGATGCTCGGGTTTTTCAGGAACACCCACGCCTCGTCGATTAGGAATGCCTTGAAGCGGGTAGCGATTTCCCGGTCGGCGATAACGGCATTGGCGCGGTGCAGGATGTAGAAAAGCAGAGGCTCCAGAAGCTCGGGGTACTGGCTCATCTTCTGGAAGTCAAAGCACTGAAAGCGGGAAAAAGAAATCGTGTCTTCTGCGTTGTCGAAAAGAAAGCCGAATTGTCCGCCGCGAGTCCATTTTGCGAGCCTATCCGCGAGGTCATGCCTCAGAGTGTTCGCGAGGACTCCCAGAGTCCGAAGAGCAGGGTCCACTTCGTAAAGATTTTCGACCTGGTGGTAAAGGTCCCTTTCGATTGCGGG
The DNA here is from genome assembly GCA_963832265.1 of uncultured Acidobacteriota bacterium. Classification (GTDB taxonomy): domain Bacteria; phylum Acidobacteriota; class Terriglobia; order Acidiferrales; family UBA7541; genus Palsa-360. Next base: position 357,163 of record CAWHTN010000001.1, on the reverse strand, counting down.
GTCGAGTTCCATTTGACCGGAGCCTTGGAGGAGAACCTTTACAAAGAGCGTCAGAAAGTCGAGGTTCACCTTCGTCGGTGGTAGCGAGAATGGATTGATCTTGAAATCGCCCGATTCGAGGCCCACTCGGACGTAAGAACCATCAAACAGATGAGTGAGACTTTCGAAGCTCCCACCAAGGTCAAAGATGAATGTATGGGGCTGATACTTTTGTAGGTTCGTGATCAGGAAATTCAGCAGGAAAGACTTTCCCGACCCGGTGCGCCCGAGGATGATCGTGTGGGCGACATCGCGGTAATGGAGATTCAAAAAGTACGGTGAGTGGTGGTTGGTCTCAAGGACTGCAAGATATTCCTGCCGGAGATGTGGGTTAGCAGGCTCGCCACAGTGAAGGGTGAAAAGGAACGAAAAGTCGGCGTAGTTGGGATTCAGGAGATACTGGTACCGGAGGTTGAAAGCGTAGTTTCCGGGGACTACCGCCAGAAAAGCATTCAGCAGGTTGTATTTTTCTTCGTTTAGTTGAGCGTCGTGGACGCTGAAGACTTTGTAAAACTCGGAGCAGGCGCGGTCCAGGTTCGCCTGTTCGAGGTCGTAGATGACGATGGTCAGGGAGAACTGGCCGAAATAGTTGCCCTTAAGTTCGAGCTCCTTGATGCTCTCTCCGAGTTCTCGGACCTGGGATTCCTTGGAGTCGTCGAGCAGAACATCCTGCGGCGACGCATCGTTAAGGTTCACCTGGCTGAAGAAAGATCGCTTCGTATTGTGGAAGTGCCTGCGTTTGGCTTGGATCGCGCGGCGGGTCTTGCCGGAATCCTCCTTTTTCCATTCCGTCACCACGAAATAGTTGGCTTCCACTTCGAGGAGCCGCTTGAAGATCAGCGGGAAGCTCTGCGCGGACGGTTCCTTCAATGTGAGAACTTTGACGTAGTAGTCGTCGAGTCTCAGGTGTCCCCGGTGGCACTCGAGAAAAGAGTCGCAGAGCTGAGTATCGAGGAAAGTGTTGTACCTGAGCCGGGCAAGTCCGACCTTCAAAGGTGAAAAGTTCAGTGTTCGATGCAGGACCCGGAACGCCTCCTGCTTTTCGAGCAAGCGGACTGGCAGGAAGTCACTGACCTGTAGGATGAAACTACGCAGTTTCTGGTGAAGATTCGCCTGCCCCTTGCTGATCTCGCCATCGAGGAGAACGACTTGCTTTCTGGTGGAGAAGGAGGCCCACAGCTCTCCCAGCGTCCTGAGAGGGTGCTTTGGAAATTCGAGCAGAATGCTACCCATTCTGCGTTGGTAACGGAATCCCTCGAACAAGACGACGTAGTAAATTGAAAGCGAGAAGAGCTTGTCGGCTTTGCTCGCCAGATACGCAATGCGATTGCTGATGGCGGTATCGACGACCGGGTTTCCATAGAGTTTGTGCGGGATGGCCTGGTTGTTGACCCTGAAGATGTATTGGTAGACGCGGAATTTCTCGTCGAAGAGTTTCAGTGCCGATTCGAGCCGCTTGGTAAATCCGTCAACGGAATCTCCGTCGAGGCATTCGAAGTCCACGCCACGCACCTCAAGAACTGCACCGAGATCCCCCGCCTTAGTGAGGAAAAGGTGCTCGTCAACAAAGCCCTGTGGGCTGATCTGCTCGTTGAATGAGCCGGTTTCTTCGTAATTCTTGAAGAGTCGGCGAAGGTTAAACATGGCTCACCCTGCGGATCGTTACCGGACTGAACTTCGCTGGGTCGTAATGCGTGCGGAGCTTGGTGGAGGTCAGCAGGAAACGCAGGAATTGCGGGTCGGTCTCGGTGGCCCACCGGGCGATGAAGTAAAGCAGGAGAAACATCAGGATTCCTCCGAGGAGGCTTCCGAGTAGATTGAAAGTCGCCGCGCCGATGCACATGGCGAAGAAGAACAGTTTTCTCTCGGCACCCAAGATTGTCAGGGGTCGTGAGATTGACCGATAAACTGTGTTCACCCGCCTGCCGTTAGGCATTGCTCGCTCCAGTCAGAAATTTCGGTCTGATTCCCGTTTCACGGGAAGAGCCAGGCCATGAAGTTCACTGCGGCAATGGCCATGCCAACGCCGAAGAGCACACCGGCAAGGACTCGTTTCGAGCCGCCTTCGCCAAATGCGAAGGTCAGCCCGGATACGACGATTGCGACGAGAGAGAGACCGCGCGCAATCGTGCTGGTGAACGCTGTCATCAAAACGTTGACGGCGTTTTCCCAAGGAGAACTACCCGTCGCCTGCGCGAAAGCGGGGGCAGCAAGAAGCAGGCCCACCGCGACCGCGAGGGCTTGCCGGGAAACGGCTTTGAGCCGAATTGCGTTTTGCCAAATTATTCTCATGTTTCGTTATCTCCTTTGGTCACATTCTTGAATCGCCGTTAGCCGGGAGAGTTCTCGCGTGCTTCCTGGTTGTCAGTGACTCACCCGGCCCGAAGGAGCAGAAACCGCTGTCCTGGTTTGCCGTGCCATGCATGGTGTCAAGGCACACTTAGAGCACGCGCTCCTACCAGAGGGTTTCAACCTTCGCGTCCGGCTCGTCGTCTGTCAGCCGTATGCGACGCCGAGCGGGTCACGCTTGTGGTTCGCGTCCGCCCGGCTCGCGGGGGAAATTCCAGCGAGAACTCCCCTCACTATAGAGAGGCAAAAAAATCGACAAATGTCAGGGATGAGATTGAAAAAAGTCTCGATTCCAAAATCCGAATATTCGATGGGAGCCTACTGGGTTCCACTCCCCGGAAGAGGCTCGTTTTAGGTTGCTGCCGCACTCTTTGGTTACCGAGAGGTCCGTTTCCGCCCAACTTCCGAATAGCCGACGATACCTCCAGAATGTCGCGGGCGCGGACTGCACTTCTACATCTGGGGCATTGGATGACCTGCTCCCCTAAAACCGCACAAAGCTGAGTATGATTGCGCATTTAGAAAGGGGGAGGAGCATGTCCAGAACGAGGCATACAGAGGCGGAGATCATTGCAGTGCTGAAGCAGGTGGAGGCAGGGCGCAAGGCGGAGGACGTGGCGCGGGAAGCGGGCGTGTCCAAGCACACGATCTACGCTTGGAAGGCGAAGTACGGCGGGATGGAAGTGAGCGAGGCGCAGGAAGTGAAGCAATTGCGGGAAGAGAACGGGCGGCTGAAGAAGCTGGTGGCGGACTTGAGTTTGGACAAGGACGCGTTGCAGTCGGTGATCCGAAAAAACGGATGGAGCTCGCAGTCATGAAGGCGGCTGTGGGGCAGGTGCGCCAGGAGTATGCCTTCAGCGAGCGTCGAGCGTGCGTGCTGCTGACGGTGGCGGTATCGAGTTACCGATACGAAAGCAGGCGCAGCGATGACGGATTGCGGGATCGGCTGGTGAAGCTGGCGCGGGAGAAGCCGCGATTCGGGTATCGGCGGCTGCATGTTTTGCTGCGACGCAGCGGAGAAGCGGTGAACCACAAGCGAGTGCATCGCGTGTATCGCGAAGCGGGACTGAGCATTCGTCGCAAGAAGCGGAAGCACTGCGCACGAACGGGACAGCCGCTGCGGGCCTGTACAGCGGCGAATCAGGAGTGGGCGCTGGACTTCGTGCACGACACGGTGGAAAGCGGGCGAAGGATTCGCGTGCTGGGCGTGGTGGACGCCTACACGCGAGAGTGTCTGGCGCTGGAAGTGGATACGAGTTTTGCGAGCCGTCGAGTGACGCGCGTGCTGGAGGGGATCGTGGCGGAACGAGGCGTGCCGCAGGCGATTCGTTGCGACAACGGGCCGGAGCTGACCAGCCGTCATTTTCTGGCGTGGTGCGTGGAGCGCAAGATCGAGCTGCGACACATCGAACCGGGACGTCCGATGCAGAACGGGCGGGCGGAAAGTTTTAACGGGAGGTTTCGGGAGGAGTGTTTGAGTGTGAATTGGTTCTGGAATGTGCCGGATGGGCGATGGAAGATCGCGGCGTGGAAGAAGGAGTACAACGAGGAGCGCCCGCACAGCAGCCTGGGGTATCGGACGCCGGAGGAATTTGCGCGTGAAGTGGGCGGAGAAAAGGGCTGTGGAAAAGGCGCTCCGTGGAAAAGTAAAAGCAACTTTTCCACTGCGCTTGGAAATCCCGCAAAGGGCGCGGGATTCCCACTTTCCCACAGCCCCGGCGGCGACGGGATCTCCACCAGCGAGCAAGTTAACGGTTCGGGTGTCGTATTATGAGGTGTGCGGGGTTGGGGGGCACGTCACAGAGGTACAGACAAACGGTGTTGACCCATCTTTTCCTGACGAATTCTGCTTTGTGGACTCCTGAGTCTCTTCTCACCTTTCCACCCATTGTAATCGGATGAGGGGTGGAGTAGCGTGTTCCACCTGCCGTCAGAATCCGGCCTATTCAAATTGCGAGGAGGCGTCTCATGCGAATTGCCCGTCTGAGCATTCTAGTTTGCGCGCTCCTGGTGTGCGGAAGCGCCACCGCGCCACCGGCTCCAACGTCGCAGGCGGCGAATTTCACCAAGGCAACTCCGCTCATCATCGAGAAGAACGAAGGTGAGCGGCGAGTTGTGAGAGGTTGGCCGGGACACCCGGATCCCGGAGAAACCTTCATTCTGAAGGTTGACCCCAAGAATGGCGTATCGTCGCATTTGGTCTTCATGACCGCAGACATCCGCCGGGGAGGGGCCATCGATACCCACAGGCATCCAGGTGCAGACGAAATCCTATTTCTAGAGACCGGAACCGCCCGGGTGCATTTGGGAAACATCGTGAGAGTGGTGCACGGCGACGCGACCGTGTTCATTCCTGCTAATACGTGGATTTCCGTCGACAACATTGGAAGCGACACCATCAGCGCAGTAGCCGTCTTTTCCGCGCCGGGCTTCGAGGACTTTATGCGGGCCACGTCCGTTCGCGAGGGGGAGAAAAACATCCCAATGACGAAGGCCGAGAATGACGCAGCCGAAAAGAAATACTCATATGCTGCGGTTTACAAGGAGCCCTAGATTCGTTCCGCGTAAACTCGAAGCGGATTTCATGCCCGCACTGTCTGACTCGAATACCACCTGGCTTTCACGGATAGTGACCGTTGGTTATTGTGCCCGGATCACGGGCTAACCGGAAGTTATTCCGGCCCAGAAGTGCCGGTTATAGGAAACTTCGCCTCAATCGGTTCGAACCGATGTCCCACTACCTGCCTCCCCTTGTCTTTACTTTTACACGAGCAAGCAAACGGCGGCACTCCTTGTAGCAGGGGGAGCAATGAAAAACGTGGAAGGCAACGGAAGGATCGACTTGCCGGGGTTGTTTGGCCAGCCGTTCTAGTGTCAACTTTGGCGGACACCCCTCTCGTTGGGGGTTAGGATATTCTTTCGAGAGGTGGTCTTTCATGAATTTGACAAGAGTCTTTTCGGAAAAAGCTCCTTGCCCTGCTCTGTTCGCCTTTTTTCCTACGGTCCCCACCACAGAAAACCCTCCTCATGGGACTCGTCCTCTGCGCTGGAATATACTTCGGAGACGCTGGACCGTCGCGCTGAATCTTTGCCGCGCCGCATGGCCGGAAATACCGCAAAGCAGCTCAATTTCCTTCCACGAAAATCCTTCCAACCGGCGAAGGACGATATTTTGAGTGACTGTATCACAGGTTGCAAGCGCTTCAGCCACTATGAGATTTCGCTCCACAGCTTGCATGTCCGTATATTGCGCCGGGCGCGCCAAGTCAAGGGTTTTCGGATCATTTAGAACGGGTTCGGCCCTCTTCTCCTTTCTGACGCGCCTGATGTAGGCGAGGAAGAGGTATCCACGCATGTCCTTCACATCCGGCTTGCCACGGGCCGTTTTCCCACTGTGGGTTTGAGAAACGGTGGCTGCCGCTTCTTCAAATAGGGTGATTGCTAAGGAAGGATCGCCAAGCAACTTTTCAGCGTAGCGGACAGCGCTGGGGCCTATTTCTTGGGCTACGGACAATACGGCAGGCTCGATCTCTCTTCCGAGGCGGTCCACAGAGTTGAGCAAAAAAACGGGACTGGTTTTTCTTTCTCGCTGTGGGTGCATGGGTTCCCCACGATTCTCCGCCGCACACTTGTATGGAGGTTCGGATGCAACTGGCTGGCTGGGGGTTTCACCAGAATGCTAGTACTAAAGTACTAAATAGGCGTTGCGGCGCACTTTGGAATGAACGCCCTCGATTAATAGAACCCAAGCCTCGGCCAAAGTTCCCGCTGTAATCCTGAACGACCGTTTAGAGAACCCGTGCGAAGTCGTTGCCGATGCGGGCTGAAGTGGGTGGCAACGCGAGTGACAGGAAAGGTATTTGCGACTGGCGCGAGAGTTTACGAGGGGAAGCACGTCGTGGACGCGAAGATTGTTTGTCTGGTCATTTCGGATCATCCGCCAGAATCTAGCGGAGCCGGTGCTCCGCTAGATCGAAATATCGCTTTGACAACTCAATGCCGATAAACCACCGACCTAGCTGCTGCGCTGCTACGAGTGTAGAACCTGAACCACAGAAAGGGTCGAGGACAACATCACCCGGCGCAGAGAAGCACTCAACCAAAGGCGTGAAGATGGATACCGGCTTTTGGGTCGGGTGAAGATTATTGCCTGTGTATTTCCATTGCAAAACGTCAGGGATGGTGCGAACCGGCTTCTGGGGATTGCCCTTCGCCAGCAGGTAGGCGTTCTCATGCTGATAGCGAAGAAAGCGCTCGGTCGAGGCGTATTTCTTAATGAAGGTCAAGTGCCCCGCTATGCGGAAGCCCGCTTCACGCCAAGCAGCAAGGAATTTATCGGCCTTGTTCCAGCCATAAAAGCTCACGCAGAAGCGATTCCACCGGAGCACGCGATAAATTTCCCTGAAAGCCGGTTTAACCCATGCGTCGTTGTCGTCGTTGGGGACGGTGCGCCCATCGCTGGATGAATAATTGACCAGGTACGGCGGGTCGGTGAGCACGAAGTCGGCGCTGCCTGACGGCATGCCAGCAAGCAATTCCACGCAATTGCCGTGTAGCAGAGTGTTTGAGAGTCCTTTGTTGATTTGAGAATTGATTTGTTCTGATTTCATTTTTTGTTCTCCTGTTAGGTGATTTGGTTCCTTCAACCAGGAAGAGGAACCAAAGCGCCGCGCCCACAGGAGGACGGAAAGGCAAAGTTGTGGCTTAGGAGGCTGGAGCGGATGGCAACGGGTGTGACAGGAGAGAAGTTTGCGACTGGCGCAGCCGTGTGCTAGCGCGTGTCCAGAAAATGCTGATGTGTTCAGTGGGAGGTAAACCCGCCGAGGCAAAAGTCAGAGCCTCGTAGCTTGGATAGCAGGGAGGAAAGAAATTGAATCTCTGAAGCCTATCGACAAAGCCATCTTCAGGATGGTGAGCGAGTCATCGGGCCGTAACTTACGTGAACGCGAATGTAGCCTCGAAAACGGACGCCCTGGAGGCCGAGCCCTTGCTAGCAGGGTGAAGGCAACATGGAGCGTCGCAGACTGACTGAAGCGACGGACCACTCCGGCGGGGTACTAGCGACAGCACGATGACAAGGACGCATTGAGCCACTGGAGAAACCCTCCTCGTCCCGCCGAGCAATCGGCGGAGCAGGAAGCCGTATAACTGGGACACGGGAAATCGGCTGACGACGAGAGGGTGACGGAGGGGCTCGTAGTAGCGACGAAGCGGGGTAATTCCCGTCGAGCGAAGGAGCCCTGCTGTAGGTAACGGCTCTGACAAAAAGGGAGGCAAGGGCGGATGACAAACACGCCTATCAGTTTGCAGAACCTGAGGAGGAGCCTATACGTCAAGGCGAAGGCTGAACCTGCCTGGCGTTTCTGGGGACTGTACGTCCATATCTGCAAGATGGAAACAATTCACGAAGCCTACCAGATGGCGAAACACAATGACGGTGCTCCGGGAATCGACGGAGTTACCTTCGACGCCATCGAAGAAAGCGGACTGGAGATGTTCCTTCAGCGGATCAGAGACGAACTGGTCTCAAACACGCATCGGCCCATGCGGGTGCGGAAGAAGGAAATACCAAAGGACGGCGGCAAAGTCCGTGTTCTCTCGATTCCTTCTATCCGAGACCGCGTGGTCCAGGGAGCACTCAAGCTCATTCTGGAGCAGATCTTCGAAGCTGACTTCCAACCGGGATCGTATGGATATCGACCCAAACGGACAGCGCATCAGGCCGTGGCCCGTGTAGAACAGGCGATCGTTCAGTGCATGACTCGCGTCATCGACATCGACCTTCACGGCTACTTTGACAACGTTCGGCACGCTCTGCTGATGGAAAAGGTAGCGCGGAGGATACAGGATGATGCGGTGATGAAGCTGCTCAAGATGATCTTGAAATCCACTGGGAAGAAGGGAGTCCCGCAAGGCGGAGTTGTCTCGCCTCTGCTCAGCAACGTCTATCTAACTGAGGTAGACCGAATGCTGGAGAAGGCGATTGCAACCACGCGGCGGGGCAAGTACACCAACGTTCAGTATGCAAGATACGCGGACGATCTGGTGATCCTGGTGGACGGCAACCGGCGGCGTGACTGGCTAGTGAGGGCGGTGGAAAAGCGACTGCGGGAGGAGTTGGCGAAACTCCGAGTTGAGGTCAATGAAGAGAAGAGCCGAACTATCGATCTGGCCAAGGGAGAGTGTTTCTCATTCTTGAGCTTTGAGTACCGTCACGTTTTGAGTCGAAACAAAGTGTGGCGCCCTCAGTTAGTGCCGAAGCTGAAGAAGCGAACAGCACTGCTGGCAAAGCTCAGGGAGATCTTCCGGCAGCACGTCAGTCAACCCGTGGCAAGGGTGGTCGCACGTATCAACCCGATTCTGCGAGGTTGGGTGAACTACTTTGCTGCAGGCCATTCGAGTTGGTGTTTCGCTTTTGTCCGAGACTGGATAGACAAGAAGATTAGGCGGCATCTGATGCGGGCACGGAAACGGCAAGGCTTTGGCTGGAAGCGAATGGATGGACGGGAGCTGTGTCGTCAACTCGGACTCTTTGATGATTACCGCGTTCGACGGCCTTGGTTCCCCACACAGGCCCTTCGCTCAGCCACGGTCTCATAACCCTCGACGGGAAGCCCACAGGTAAGCCGAGTGCGGGAAATCTGCACGCTCGGTTTGAGGTGGCGGGGGCTGGCAACGAGCTTCCGATTCGGTCATTGCATGTGCCGAATCTGCGGAGTGGCGCACCAGTCCTCGACCCTACGCAAGCCGAGGTTCGAGAACTCAATCCGAAAAACAGATCCGGCGGGGCGTGCACCGCTCGACGCGCGAACTGGAACAAGCCATCCGCACCTACATCGAAACCACCAACGCGCGGCCCAAGCCCTTCATTTGGACCAAAACCGCCGATGAAATCCTGGCCAGCGTGGCCCGCTTTTGCAAGCGGACTTCTGACTCAGGACACTAGAACGGAGCGTCACCCGTTTCCGCCTATCCCACTCCTTACGATCAGCTCAGGTGGAACCGTTCCTGAAGACCCCCAAAGTCCGCGAAATCGAGGTACGCGTCGGTTGAAGATCGGTAACCGCCCATCGGGTGTCAAAGCGACCCCAGAACCTGGAGCGGCTTGAATTCCTGAAGCGCGTCTGCCGCCGCCCTCAACGCATTTTTAATTCTGGTGAGGTCCAGCCGACGTCTTGCCTGAGCCAGCTCGGCGTCTTTCGCCATCGACCTCGGGATTTTTGAAAATCGGGTGTGAGCTGTCACCTGTCACCGGTGACTCGAATCCAAGAATCCGGGTCATTCTTGGCAACGGAAATTAGATCCAAGGAATCACAAACGGAAGAAAATTCTGGTCGAGCCTGCTTAGGGCGCGCCTGCACCGCCGCCTCGTTCGGAGGACCCGAATCCCGCAAAAAACGGGCGGTAACCTAAATTCGCCAAGCGGGCTGTACCAGTAAGAACGCACAAAACCTGCTGAGCTGCAGCTTCCGCGTCCATATGGGTCGTATCGATCACTGATTCGGCATCATCGGGAGGTTCGTAAGGGTCCGAGACACCCGTAAACTGTGGGAGCGCACCGCAGCGCGCCTTGGCGTACAGGCCCTTGGGGTCCCGTTGCTCGCAAACTTCAAGCGGGGTAGCAACGTGAATCAACGCGAACTCGCCGAATTGTCGCACCATCGCTCGTACTTCCTTGCGCGTCTTATCGTAAGGCGCAATCGCCGCACAGATTGCGATCCCACCTCTCCGAGTGATTTGGGCTGCAACGTAGCCGATGCGGCGTATATTGATGTCCCGGTCTCCTCTCGAAAACCCCAAGTCAGAGGAAAGATGCCGGCGCACGAGGTCGCCATCGAGGAGAGCTGCGTGTCTGCCGCCGAGCCGCTCGATCCTGGAGAAGATCATACTTGCTATCGTGGACTTGCCAGCCCCCGAAAGTCCCGTGAAAAAAAGAGTAGTTCCTCGCAATGCGGGATCCGAACTTGGGTTGTTATGCCGAGCGGCAAGGAGCGGGGGCGTGATCATGCGCGCCTGGGCGAAGATCAGATGTAGTTCGGCTTCCCAGCTGCCTCCGTCGGCACGATACGTTCCAGTCGGAGCGTTGTCGGTGGGAGTGGATTGGTCGACATGCATGGCTACCGTACCCCAGCCTTTACACAAGGTTTTGCACAGTGCGTCACCATCATTCTCTTGAAATCAATTGTTGTTGTCGTGTCCCGTTGATAGACATTGGCTTTGAGTTCGAGGCATATTTCAAAATCGGCGATCCACTTCTCGAGGAAACGCCAGAACTAGCTTTCTCAAAATCTCTTCTTCAGTCACACTGCTGAACGAGTTCTATACTCCAACCGGAAGACTTCCGTGTTGCCACACCGATCGTGCTGTCTTTATAGTATAAAGCCCTCTAACAGGCTGCTGAAAAACTCCATAAGTTTGTAACGTAGCAGCACAGCGCGCATCCAAGACGCATGCGAGGAAGCGATCAGCAGCAGAGTCACGTGTTCAGCTACATTTCCCCCGAGCAGCGAGTGCGCAAGGATCATCCGCTGCGGCCGATCCGCACGATGGTGGACGAAATCCTTAAAGAGCTATCGCCGCAGTTCAACAAGATGTATGCGAAAGTGGGGCGCCCTTCGATTCCACCGGAGCAGTTGTTGCGCGCGCAGCTGTTGCAGATGTTGTATTCGGTGCGCAGCGAGCGGCTCTTGATGGAAGAGATGGACTACAACATTTTGTTTCGCTGGTTTGTGGGACTGAATTTGGATGATGCGGTGTGGGACGCGACGGTATTCACCAAGAACCGCGACCGGTTGCTGGAGGCCGAAGTGGCCAAGGAATTCCTAGCGCGGGTGGTTGGACAGGCGCGCGAGAAGGGATGGACATCGGACGAGCACTTCAGCGTGGACGGTACGCTGCTGGAAGCGTGGGCCAGCGACAAGAGTTTCCGGCCCAAGGAGAAGAAGAGTTCGTCACCGCCGGATGATCCAGGAAATCCCACGGTGAACTTTCGCGGCGAGAAGCGGTCGAACCAGACGCACGAATCGAAAACCGATCCTGAAGCGCTTCTGGCACGCAAGGGAGCAGGCAAGGAGGCGAAATTGAGCTACTGCGGAAATCTGCTGGTGGAGAATCGCAATGGATTGATTGTGTCAAGCCTGGTGTGGGAAGCCACGGGCACAGCGGAGCGCGATGCGGCGATGGCGATGTTGCAGGATGTTCCAGGAACCGGGCGCGTGACCGTGGGCGGCGACAAGGGTTTCGATACTGCTGAGTTTGTACGCGAGTGCCGGAACATGCGCGTGACGCCGCACGTGGCGCAAAACCTGGCACGGCGAGGCGGCAGCGCGATTGATGGGCACACCACGCAGCACGCGGGCTATGGCATCAGCCAGAAGAAAAGGAAGCGGATCGAGGAGTGCTTTGGCTGGCTGAAGACGATTGCACTCTTGCGCAAGGTGCGGCATCGCGGAACGTTGAAGGTGGATTGGATGTTTACGTTCGCGTGCGCCGCCTACAACTTGGTGCGCATGCGAAACCTGATGGCCGCTACCGTTCCAGCGAAGTAAGTCGAGGCCGTAGTGTCCGCACACGGCGCTGAAACGCATACGCAGTCCGTCGGCCAAGTGGAAAATCGCACGAAAAGCCCCTCAAAACTGGCAAAACGACGCAACTAAATCAAATATCCCTCGGTTTGCGCAATTTTTCAGCAGCCTGCTAAGATACTAGCGAAATCGTGTAGGAAGAGATTGGAGATTCAGGGAAGTTGGACGGGCAATGATTTCCGACTCCCCCTCTATTCAAAGATGAGGAGCTTGGCGTTAGCAGATAGGGGAATCCCGCGGTCAAAATGCTGGTTGACAAACCTCCATGCAAACTTGGGAGGCTCGTCCGGTAGCTTGAATCGAAATTCAGAAGCGTCGAGAAGAAAGTTTCAATAGAAGCACCAGGTCAGCGGTCTCGCGCACTGAGAAGGGGCAGAGTTCCTTTATGGGAGGCACGGCTTTGGAGGATTCGGGTTTTCTTATCGAGAGCAATTTCTATCAGCGGGCAGAAATGTTATGGTCACAGTTTGATATGCGGCTTTCGCCACCAGCGCATCTGCCAGCAAATAACAGTCCCCTCGTCTACGCGTACTCACAAAACGCATATCGGCACTTGGTAGGCATGGGAGAGAATCTATTTGGGCACGAAATACTGTTCGACTTTCTCGATAGATTGCGTGCTTGGGCGCAGCCGACATTGGGTGCATCATACGCATCCACACCTCGCGTGCAGGTGTATATTGATAACTGTTGGAGACGCATTCTGCGAGACGATATCAAAGTAAGATGGCATTATGTGTTCTCGTTGACGCCTAGCGCGAAGCACAACCGGAAGATAAAGATCATGACCGATTCGGGCCCTGGGGATGGAGTTGGATTCGCACTCACTGTGGGTAAGGTAGCGCATATCACGCTCAATTTTAACGAGCTACTTGTTCATGACGCGTCCGGTCCGTATGGTGTAGACGACGCAAGGGCCTCAATGAATCCCTTGGAAGGCTCAGTTTTTCTGGACGGATATCTGTGGTAGCCGCAGTTGAATGACACTCCCCATAGATCTGTTGGCGACGAGAGCCGTTGTTGGGCGACGCCATTCCTCAAAACGTTCTACAGAATCTTTTGACTCTTTCCAGACTTGAACTTAATTTGGCGCTTTTGCCGTTTGCGATGTAGCACTCGAATCCTCCTGAAAGATTTCCGTGAGAACACGTCCCTTCATCTGTGCCGGGACAGGTACTCCATACAGGTTTAGCACCGTGGGCGCGATGTCGAGAACGTTCATCTGCAGGCCCATAATCCTTACACCGCGACGTATCCTAGGACCCGTCACGACGAAGATACCCGGAACGTCATCGCCGTCGATATAGTCATGATGCGCGATGATCACACTGGAGTTGTGACTGTGCGGTCCGTGGGGGACTAGCGGACCCGGGTCACGTAGTGGCTTGATTCCATGGTCTGAGATAACAAATACCGTAGTGTTCTTGTCCAAGTGACTCAGAATCCTGCCCAAAACGTAGTCGAACGCTCGGTATTGATTTGGGAAAGCGTCTACCTGGACTTCATGCACCTTAGGGTTATAGCCGACGTTATTTGGTCGGATCGGATACAGCCAGTGCCCAGTGCGGTCCTCGCAAGATTGCGCAAACATCGTAAAATCGGTTGGGTGATTCTCCAAGAGGTACTCGAAAAGATGGGTTTGCTGATCTCGAATCTCCGTCACGCGATTCAGCCACTTTTCTATCATCTGCTTTTCGTTGCCTGCTAATTGTTCCGCGGTAGGCATTGCGGAACAATCAATCCAGAAGTCACCGACGTTCTTCATCAACTCCGCTTTCATCTCCTTTGGGTATATAGGCTCACCGTTAACAACTTCGGAAAGCTTCGGGGAGCATAGGATTCCATCACAGTCCTTACTTTGTGTGAGCATTCCGCTGACCATATAGCCGTTAACAGGACGGACCGGAAACGTGCCGGGCACGTTTGCCATACCCACCGTGACCCCCTTTTCTGACAATGCAGACCAGAAAGGAGTCCCTTTTAAGAAGTCAGACCTAGCCGGCACTCCGTTGACCTCGAATCCAGTGATCCCATGTTCTACGTCGAGCGTGCTGGTGAAAATCGAAGAATAGACCTTCGGGCAATTTGGGTCCGAAGTGGTTTGAAGCTTGCCCGAAACTCCGTTTTCCATCATGGCCGCAAGATGCGGCATTTCTCCTTTAAGAACCAGAGGCCGAATAATGTCCCACTCGGCCCCATTGACGCCGATGACCACTACGCGTGGATTACCCGGGTGGTTGTGATCGGCTTGACCGAATGCCGCGACCACAGAGGCAAGGCAAAATAATCCAATCCACATTCGCTGTGCGATGCGCATTGCAGGATCCTTTCCGCGTGATTTAATTCCGCCACAAATCACACTGCAAGGCAAACCAAGATCAGTAATAAGTAACCAGAGATCACACTTAGTACGGGCAGACTTCTCTCACATCGACTCTGCTATGTCCATAGAAAAGTATTTCAATAACATGAATATTTCCATTGATGGATATAAAGTTTTCCACAGATATATATTTTGTTCTTGACGCAGTTCTAAGATGCTGCTAAATACACGCCACAATTTGGAGGTGAAACGTGGCTCGCGTGCTCCGAATCCAGAAGCAGATTCTTCTGTTGGTCACGACGTTCTTGCTATCCTCCGTTTACAGGACCGCGCGGGAGATTTGGCCTTTCGGGCCTCAGTCGAATCCGTCGCGTGATCGTGAGCGTGGCGCCAAGCAGAGCCTCTTGGTATGTCTAGGCCCGGGTCCTCTGGATGACGTGCGATCCAACTATTACGCCTTGGAGGTTAGCGGCTCATTCCCATTCCTGCACGTCCAATCCAATTCGTTGAAGTCGGTGCCGATTGCGCTCTCACACGAACCCTACCTCTCAGGGATGGCGGGGTTATCGGATTTGAATACTATGCAGATTGCGCAAGCTCAGGGCGCCTGTGTCGAGGGTGGCGGTGGCGGAGGCGGTGGCACTGTAGGAAGTTTGACAGGTTCTACGGTTTTTGCTGGGATTACCCCACTTCCCACGTCTGTAACTTGGACCGAGGTGCAGGTTCCTGTACCGGAGCTGCCTAATGGTGGCGGCGATCCGAACGCTGCTAATGCAGTTGCGACGACCGAACCCGGAAGTGGACAAACCGTAGCAGCCAGCCCTGGGAACAGCCCTGGGAACAACCCTGGAAACGGCCCTGGGAATAGTCCTGGGAATAGTCCTGGGAATAGTCCTGGGAATAGCCCCGGGGGCAGTTCTAGCGGGGGAGGTTACCAGTACTCTGGCCCCGGGCGCTCGTCGGTGGATGGTAATCCTTCCGGGGGCTGGTGGGAATGAATTAATCGAAGGTTTACCACTAGCGGCGATCGCGCTCAACAGGCTTTGGTGCATGAAGTCGTTTTGAGCTGAATTATTGCCAACAGCACGGCAATGGAGAAAGTGACTTCGTGAACCTCGACAAGCAGTTCATGGGAGAATCAATTTCAAATCGAGTCAAATAGAAGACAAGAAAATGGGACACCCAATTATGTCGTCGCCGCAGTTGTTCCCGATCAACCTCGACAACAGGAGGCACCTCGTTTCGTTTGTTCGTATGTCCAGACGGGGCTACCGGAACATGTCTTTTTTAGATCCGCGCGCCTCACCGATGGGGCCCGATCTGTACACAGTGAATTTCGATGATTTGTTGCTCTACGATGCTAATTCAATCCATCGTTCGGCTCCAATACATTACGTTCTGCACACCGCACTGTGCTGCTCAACGCTACTGGCGCGATATTTCGATCTCATATCGTCCTGTCTGGTTCTCAGGGAGCCGAACATGCTTGCGCAAATTGCTATTCGCCGACCGTTTGGTCTTGCAGAGGCCGGAACGAACAACGGACAACACATTCACAAAGGCGTCGAAGAATGGCAGCAGCAACTATCTATTTGCCTCAAGCTCTTGGGAAGGACTTACACGGCCAATGAGGTCGTGGTCATAAAAGTCAATGACGCATGCAACTTTATTGGCGATGTACTGCTTTCGAATGATGCCCGGTCCAAAATCGTATTCTTATACGTTGAGATTAGGACCTTCTTGTTATCTGTTCTTAAATCGCAGCGTCGAAGGACCTGGTTGCGCCGAAGACTCGCAGACAATCGGAAGGCTGCTCAAGCGGTTCCGTTATTGTCGGCGATCGACACAGCAAGTCTCAGCGACGCTGAGAGGGGCGCATACCTTTGGCTGATAAACAGTGCGATTTGTGATCGACTGCGCACGGGACTGGATTCGGAGCGCGTTCTTCCGCTCGACGGTGAGCGAGTGGCAGAGGCTCCTAAGGAGACGTTGCGGATCGTTGGTGACTTCCTCGGGTTGCCTTTGGAAGAGCCGCAACTGGAAAAAATGTTAGTACATCCATCCATCTCCCGATACTCAAAGGACTTGTCACAAACCTACAACGTGAATTCGCGCCGCAACGAAGCCAAGACACTGGAGGCCCAATTCGGTGACGAAGTGGAGCAGGGGATTGAATGGGCCAGAAGGATCAAGAACGAACTGCAATTTTCACCTGCATGAGACACGAAGAGATTTTCGCCAATTCAGCGTGTGAGTACGTATGATGACCCGGTTGCTGAACTTTGGAACCAAGCGGTGGAACCGCGCGAAAGCCAGACGAATTAGGATGGCTCCGTTTGTGTTTTTGTTTTCGATCGGCTGTTGCGCAATACCGCTCATGACTCAGGCCGCAAATAGCTTGCCCGCGGCATGGCAACAGAAAGTTCTGGCACTTAGTTGGTCAAAAGGTCAATCCTCTTTCAAATTCGATCGTGGATACGTCCTATCGTTTCGGCGAACCGTTGCCGAAGGCCCGCAGAAGGACACGATCCATTTGAACTCCTTGAGCGACGGAATGACCAAGGATCTTCCGTTCTGGATCAATGGGGCTTCGCAAATTTGGATTGACGCTGTAGCTGTTGTGTCCGAGCAAAAATTCATTGTAGTCGGGTCGTTCTTGCCGATTGCAGGCGGGCAGCCAATTAATTTTATGGCCGAAACTGACATTGAGGGACGTCACGTCCAGACCGTAGATATGGGGACCTACGAACCTGAATTTGCTTGCGCTGCGAGCGATGGAAGCGTGTGGACGCTCGGGCAAGATTGGAGCGCAGAGCAGTCCGACATATCGTATCCGATGTTGCGGAATTATTTGCCGAATGGAAGGCTCCTAGATTCATACCTGGTAAACGACAGCCTTCCACCCATCCGCCTTAACTTCAGTAGGCGCCTGCACCGAATGGGTGGGGCTTCTGGCGGTACCTACCTTCGCTGCGGGGATGAATCTGTAGGGGTGTATCTCGGGCCCGCATTCACATGGGCAGAGGTGCAACTGAAGAACAAGACTTTCCAAACCTGGAAAGTCCAATTTCCGGCCTCGGGACATGTAACGGGCTTGGCGCTGCTAGGAACCCACGAAGTCTATTGTAGTTTTGCGACTCGCAAGAGCGTGATTGTGAGGGGATTGTTCAAACTCGATTTAAGAAATTCAGACACGGCGGACTGGGAGCCAATCGACGGAACTCTGACATTTGTTGGTGAATCGGCGCTGTCATCCCCGGTCACGTTTGTTGCCGGCAGTGATGGCCCGAACTTGGTCTACGTTAACATGCCGACTGATTTCCCTAAGAGTGATCCTGTTTTCTTTTGGAGCAAACCGGAGTGACCAGGCAACTTGTCCAGCTCTGTGTTTGGCGGTCCCAGGTATTCAGTTTGTACTCTGCGTCAAGGGATAAGGGAGGATGTAATGCGACTTTTTCACTTTGGCTCTGGGGCCCTTGTATTGATTCTTCTCGCGTTCGTAGCTGCGGTACAACAATCTGTGCCAGCCCAATCGCTCCAAGGTATTCAGGTCCTCCAGCGTAGTCTAGGCGGATTGTTAGGGGCAACGACCGTCGCCGACGTGACTCTCACTGGAAGTGCGCGCCAGATGGCCGGCTCGGATGATGAAACGGGTACAGCGTCTCTCAAAGCCTTGGCTTCGGGAGAGGCGCGCATGGACCTTAATTTGCCCTCAGGGCAACACAGCGAAGTTTGGAAAAACTCCGGTACCCTTGAAGGCGCTCCGGCTGGCCAATGGAGCGGCCCCGACGGAAAGACGCACCCAATGACGGTCGCCAACCTCATGACGGATTCGTCTTGGTTCTTTCCGTCTCTCACATTGTACAAGTGGCTTTCGCTGCCTGGGTACACGATGACTTTCGTTGGCCAGGAATCCAAGTACGGTGTAGACGTGCTCCACGTAGCGGTCTCGCTTACGGCAAGCACATTCCCACCTGACATGGCTGCGACGTTCCAGCACGAGAGCCGGACAGAAGTCTACTTGGATTCGTCATCGGGGTTGCCCGTCGCCCTAGGCTTCAACATCCATCCTGACAAGAATGACCTGTTAGACATTCCGGTGGAAATTCACTTTTCTGATTATCGTTCGGCAAATGGGATCCAAGTACCGTTTCACGTCGAGAGATATTTGAACGGTGGCCTGATTCTCGACTTGCATTTTGATACTGTGACATTGAATTCGGGCGTGTCGACTAGCGATTTTCAAATTCAATAACATAAGGGAGACCAGGCAATGAAACCACTGAGGACCATGTTCTTTGTTGTGGGTCTGCTGACTCTCTCAACTGCGTCACTTTCAGCCCAGGTAGCCACTGGCATGCCGGTATTGGGTACGTTTAGCAACAATACGGGACCTGAAACCATCGATCTGGCGAACCTAAATGTTCACCTGACAATTCCGATGCTGAACAAGGCGGGTCGCGGCACAAACTTCAGGTATAACGTCTCGTATGACAGTTCCGTATGGTATCCAGTCACGTCAGGCAGTTCCGTAAGTTGGCAGCCGGCTAGCGCGCTCTGGGGTTGGACCTCGGACACGAGCCTAGCCTCCGGCTGGGTGGGGATTGCAGAACAGCACACCGTCTGGTACGCAGGAGTGCATCCGTGTTACAGCAATTACTATTATTATACCTACTATGACGTATATGGCAGCCCTCATCCCTTCCCCGGCGACACAGAGGTGGATGGTCCCAATAACTACTATTGCGGCGGAGGCTATTATCCTGACGATGGCGACGTAACAACAGATGGTTCAGGTTATACCATCTATGTTGGCGGTTCCCCGAACGTAGTGACTGTCTACTCGAAGAATGGAAAGAATATTACTCCTGACAAGGGTGCTGCAGCCGCCTCGTTTACCGACCGCAACGGCAATATTATCTCCAGCGACACCAGCGGTCATTTCTACGATACGCTCAGCAGTACCACGCCCACACTTACGGTTTCGGGGTCGGGTACACCCTCCAGTCCCA
Organism: uncultured Acidobacteriota bacterium; assembly: GCA_963832265.1. Classification (GTDB taxonomy): domain Bacteria; phylum Acidobacteriota; class Terriglobia; order Acidiferrales; family UBA7541; genus Palsa-360. Next base: position 337,856 of record CAWHTN010000001.1, on the reverse strand, counting down.
CTGTCTTCACTTACACGGCGCCATCGGGAGCTTCGGCCAGCTATACGATGAAGTACGGAACATTCACAGTGCAAACCAATTTTGGGTGTAGCAATATTTCCGAATTCCCAGGAACCTCGGAGTACCTAGTCACGGAAATCGACTTGCCGGACTATAACGCCACGACGAACCCAAATGCTCGATACACATTTACCTATGAGGGTACTTATCAGCATTCTGGGAATGTAACCGGACGATTAGCTTCGGTAACCGAGCCGACTGGGGGAACCGTTACGTACACTTACTCGACAAACGGGACCAACGGAATTGTCTGTGCTGACGGCAGCGCTTCTTATTTGACTCGTCAAACTCCTGACACCGGGTCGAACCATTGGCTTTACACCCACTCGGAGAGCGGCACCGCGTGGACGACAACGATTACGGACCCGTCTTCTAACCAAAACCAGACCGTTATGAACTTTCAAAGATTGTATCTGACGGAGCAGCAGACTTACTTGGGGTCGACCTCGGGAACCCTGCTCAAGACCATCCAGAACTGTTACAATAACAATACAACCAACTGCAACACGACCGCGATTACCCTGCCGATTACTCAGATCACGAACACAGTGACTTGGCCGGCCGTTGGCACCCTGTCGGCGAAATCCGCTACCACGAAAACTACGTACGACAACTACGGTGATTTGACGGAAAAGGACGAATACGACTACGGCGCATCGACGCCGACTCGAAAAACACTCATTACGTACGCCACCCTCGGGAATAATATTAAGAACCAACCATACCAAATTACTGTGGAGGATGGTTCAAGTAACATCAAATCGCAAGTAACAATCACCTACGACCAGGGCTCCGTGAGCACAAGTTCCGGTACACCGCAACACACGTCGGTTTCCGGTTCCCGAGGAAACCCAACGACGGTCACCGCCTTGGTGTCCGGTACGAATACTCTGAGCGAGACATTTACGTACTGGGATACTGGAAATGTAAATGTATTCACAGATGTTAACAGCGCGCAATATACTGTTGGCTATGGTGGTGGCTCTTGCATAAATTCGTTTCCGACGTCGGTCAGTGAGCCGCTTTCCTCCATGTCGCAGTCTTTCACTTGGAATTGCACGGGCGGAGTCAAGACATCAGCCACCGATGAGAGCGGCAATCAGGTCTCGTTCGGATATACCAGCGACCCGTACTTCTGGCGTCCAAATTCAGTAACAGACCAGCTCACGAATGTAACCACCCTGGCCTATACCGACACCACGACCGAAAGCACACTGTCTTTCAACGGCACCAGTTCCGTTCAAGATATCCTCTCGACCGTGGATGGGTTTGGCCGGCCTCACATCCAGCAGGTGAAGGAAGGACCCAGCTCGAGTACCTATGATTCGGTGGAGACGGACTACGACGTCAACGGAAACCAGGACCGGCGAACCTTACCTTATGCTGGAACGAAAGGGCAAACGAATTCCTCCGCTGCGGCTTTGACTTGGACCTTCGACTCGCTTGGGCGCAAGACCCAGTCCGCGGATAGCGGTGGACGCCAGACGAACTTCACGTTCACACAAAACGACACGTATCGCGATTTGGGGCCCCATCCCACGGGTGAAAACGACAAGCGCAGCAATTACGAGTACGATGCGCTTGGCCGCCTGGCATCGGTTTGCGAGGTCACCAGCTTGACCGGCAACGGAACGTGCGCCCAAACCTCTTCGCAGACAGGTTACTGGACGAAATACACCTACGACGTGAACAACCGGGTGACCGGCGTTGCCCAAAACGCGCAGTCCTCGGTGAATAGCCAGACCCGGACCTATGCCTATGACGGTCTAGGTCGGATGACTTCGGAAACGAACCCGGAGACCGGCAATAGCGCCGTCACCTATACATATGATTCGGACTCAACGTGCGGGACGTCGAAGGGCGATCTCGTCAAGAAAACGGATCCTGAAGGCGACACAATATGTGTGGCCTACGATTCCATGCACCGGCCGACGAGCGTGACCTATTCCGGCGGATACGCGTCCTCCACGCCTCAAAAGCACTTCGTGTATGATTCGGCAACCGTGAATAGCGTGGTGATGGCTAACGTCAAGAACAGGTTGGCCAACGCCTACACCTGCTTTTCGCCCTGTTCGCCGAGATTGACAGATCTCGGAATCAGCTACACGAAGCGCGGGGAAGTAAGTGATGTGTATCAGGAAACGCCGCATTCGGGTGGGTACTACCACGTGAATCAAAGTTACTGGGTGAACGGTGCGCCTGATGTGCTGAGCGGCTTGTCTGCGTTGCCCACCATTACCTATAACGTGGACCCCGAGGGGCGCACGTCGACAGTTTCCGCCTCTTCGGGCCAGAACCCGGTCACAAGCGCCTCATACAACACGGCAAGTCTGGCCACGGCTGTGGGTTTCGGCTCCTCGGACAGTGACGGCTTTCAATACGATCCAAATACGAATCGAATGACGCAGTACTCGTTCAACGTAAACAATCAATCGGAAACCGGGGTTCTCACCTGGAACGCGATTGGCACCTTGGCGAAACTGCTCATCACCGATCCGTTCAATAGCTCCAACGCGCAAACCTGCACCTACGCGCACGATGATCTTAGCCGTATCGCCAGTGTGAGTTGCACGTCCACCCCGGCTTGGGCACAAACGTTCACGTATGACGCCTACGGAAACATTAATAAGAGCGGCAACAGCTCGTTTAACCCGGCTTATTCCACTGGCCTGAATTCCACAAATCACATGACGCAGATCGGCAGCTCTACTCCTACTTACGATCCCAATGGCAACGTCACAAATGATTTCCTGCATAGCTACGCATGGGATGCGAATGGCCGTCCGGTGACAATCGATACGGTGACAGCAACTTATGATGCCCTGGGCCGCATGGTCGAACAAACCCGCAGCGGTCCGGCATATACCGAGATCGTTTACGCGCCGTCGGGCGCCAAGCTGGCGTTGATGACGGGGCTATCCACACTCCAGAAGGGCTACGTACCTCTCCCAGGCGGAACGATGGCGGTGTACAATTCGAGCGGGCTCGCCTATTATCGGCACGCGGATTGGGTTGGCAGTTCGCGACTGGCTTCGACGCCAAGCCGCACGGTGTATTTTGACGGGTCCTACGCGCCGTTTGGCGAAGCATATGCCAGCATAGGAACTACGGACTTATCGTTTACGGGAATGAATCAGGATACAGTCGCAAATTTGTATGACTTCCCAGGCCGTGAATACGGCATCCAGGGCCGCTGGCCTTCACCGGACCCCGCCGGGCTTTCCGCCGTGTTCCTGAAGGATCCACAAACCCTGAACCGCTACGCATATGTGCGCAATAGTCCGCTGGGGCTGATTGATCCTGAAGGATACTGCCCGGCACCCACGGACACGCCGCAGACCAAATCTTCGAAGAGCAGCAGCGACACTAAGAAGAACGTGTGCGATGCGATAGGGGGTGCTCTTGCATATGCCAGCATTGTCGTTATACCAATCGAGGCCGTTCCTAATCCGGTCGGCGTTGCGCTCGCACTTGCGGGAGTGGCAACTTATTTCGCTTGTCTATGACGTAAATCCTCTAGTCGGAGAAATTCTTTATGACTGATTCCCAGATATCAGGACTTTTTGGTGACCTAATACCCGGTCCAGGAGCAGACTTTTATCGACGGTCCCTTTTTCGCAATTCGTATGGTGAGCTTGCCCTGTCGTTGGTGGCCATTGGATTGTGCATAGCTAACATCATCCGTTTTTGGGGCGAGTTGTCCACAATTACCATAATTTTCCTTTTCCTCGTTTCGGCTTGGATTTGTAAGCTGTGGTGGCTGGTGTTGCGATACCATGCAGCAATGCATGCTTTACATGAGAGAGGCACTGCAGCAGACGGCCAACGCGACCCTGCCCTGGGTGTTGCCTTATCGGTGGCCGCTAATGTGACTCGTTCATCCCTCTTCTCTGTTTCTCTCGTTTCAGTTATCTTACTGATTCTGTTCGCTATGGCAATGCGTGGTCGAGCATGAAATGGCGCGATGGGTGCTCTGTTACCTTGGAGGCGCGTGCGATTTGAACTCACTCGTGAAAACGAGTACGACAATAATCCGTAAACCCAATCAATGATTGATTGCTTGCTTGTATAGCTACTCGGGCTGGGGCCCAGAACGTCACCACAAATACCAATTTGAAGAGTCGAGGGAAGGAGCATGAGCGTGCGATACGCAAGGCTATTACTCTTGCTCACGATAACAGGTCCAGTACTGGTGCGGACACAACCTCGCGTGGAGAGGCTGCAAGCAGCTGGCGCTTCTGTTATGCGCACGAGCGCTCAGGAAGGGGACTCAGAGAAGGAAATGGCAATACGCCAGCTGATGAAGATCAGCGGAGCTGCTAATCTCGGTGATCAAATGATGGGTCCGATAACGCAGCAGATTCGTACCATGATGGCGTCGGCTATCCCGCAGGCTGACCGCGAGAAATTCATGGATGACTTCTCCGACAGGTTTCGCGCGCGGTTTAGAGGCGAAGATATAGTGAATGCGATTGTGCCGATTTACGCCCGCCATTTCTCGATTGAAGACATTCGTGAGTTAACCCAGTTTTATGAATCACCGCTCGGTAAGCGATTCGTCGCGGCACTGCCACAAATCTCGAAAGAGTCGCAAGCTGTGGGTACACAGCTCGGGCAGAAGGCCGTTCTCGATACCTTGCGAGAAATGTCAGACGAGTATCCGGACTTGAAAAAGCTGCTCCAGTCTGCAAACTCGCCAGCCAAGGGGGGGGCAGGATCCGGCGCCAGCCCAGCGCCAGTCTCAGGCGCGAATTCAAAGTGAGAAGGAGATGACTGAACGGAACCTCAGCCCCTTGCGCAGAATTATGCGCCTGATCTCGGCATTTTCAGGTTTGTGCGTTGTTTCGCTCATTCCGCGGCCCGGCTTTGCTCAATCTACTGACGCCTCCTCTCTCGAGAAGCGAATCGACGCTCTTGAGGATGACCAGAAGGAGATTCAGAAGCAACTGCATGCAATTCAGGCCCTGCTCGGTGCTCGCCAGAATCAGGCTCCTCCGATACTGGCTCTAGGCACGCAAGAAGTGCCTGACAGGGGGAGTACGACGGCGAAGCTTGCTCTGGTGGAGTATTTTGACTACGAGTGTCCCTATTGTGCAACCTTTTTTGATGAAACAATGCCGCAACTTTCTGCGGAATACATCATTACAGGAAAGGTGAAATACGTCGTCCGAGATTACCCCCTTGAGGCGAATCATCCGTTTGCCCTCAGGGCCGCTGTCGCCACGCACTGCGCGAACGACCAAGGAAAGTTCTGGCCCATGCATGATGAGTTGATGGGTAATTCGGATGCTTTGGACCGGAAGAGCCTTTCCGTCTACGCCAAGGACGTCGGACTGGACGTCGCCAGTTTCGACAAATGCGTGGATTCGGAAAAGCACGCTGCGGAAATCAAAGCCTCTGAGCAAGAGGGTTCAAAGCTCGGAGTCGAGGGCACTCCAACCTTTTTCCTGGGCGTCCTCGGCCCCGACGGCAAGTCCCTCACATCCGTTCAGCGCTTCGATGGTGCTGTCGAGTATGCAAAATTAAAGACTGCCATCGATCGCCTTCTTGCCCAGCTGAAGTAGACGGTGGGGAACCCCAAAAGTTTCAGTCCAACTTCGGTCCAGTTCAAGGGCGAGATAAATGACGCGGTCCCCGTAAGCGACACCAGAAGCGGCACTTAGAGTTTTGTAATGTATAGCTTCGAAGCAGAGGGTCGGGAGTTCGAATCTCTCCGGGCGCGCCATCTTTTCAATCAGTTACAAGTCGTCACGCGAATCCGAAACGCGTCGAGGGTCCATCCGGGGTCCAGTCGATTCAGAAGCGACCGGTTTTCTGTCCATGAATGTGCGCTGCTCCCGGATGTAATCTCCGGAGAGATGAGCATAGCGCCCGAGCGTCATCACGGGATTGCTGTGGCCAAGGATTTTCGCGAGCGCGTGGACGTTGCCGCCCGCCATCGCAAAGTTGCTCGCAAAAGTATGTCTGAGATCGTGAAAGCGAAAATCCGAGATTCCTGCCCGCAGGAGCGCCGTGTGCCATGCTTTTTTCACATCGACGACGGGCGAAGGCTTGCCGTCTCTAGACTCGGACTGGAATACGTACGTGGCCAGCGGATTGCGGGCCGCACGCTTCGACAAGAGCCAGCGCGCGCGGCGGCTCAGTGGAATGTGGCGTTGAATCCCAGTCTTCGTGTTCCGCACGAGGAGCTGGCCTGTCTCGAAGTCCACATCGGCCCATTTCAACTTGAAGACTTCGCTCTTGCGCATTCCGGTTTCCAAGGCCAGATACACCGTGGCCCTGAGCAATGGCGAGTTCGATTTCTTCGTGGCCTGTAGCAGCTTCCGGATTTCCGGTCCCTTGAGATAGCGCTCGCGCTGTTCTCCTTCGTCGTGATCCGTGACGTTCAATGCCACGTTGCGCGCCAACTTGCCGCCCTTGACGGCTTTGCCGAGGACAGCTCGCAGGAGTTGAATCTCGCGGTTGATCGTCGCAGCCATCACTTGCGTCTTGCCGTTGCGACCTTTTCCCGTTTCTCTGCGTTCGCGCCTGAATCTTTCAATCAAGCCCGGGCTGATCTGGCTGAGTTTGAGATGACCGAAAAACTTTTTCAGGCGGTCGAAGCGCGCGCCCGCTCGCTGATAGCTGATCTTGTCGGAGTGGTTCTCGCGGAATTCCTTCAGGAACTGGGAGAACAGCGGCGCACGAAAGGGATCGATGTAGGTGCCTTCGTCCATGCTGACGCGGACATTTCGCAAGGCGCGCTCGGCGGCTTCCTTCGTTTTTCCAATCAGCTTTTTGTGGCGTCGGAGCTGGCCCTCGGCGTCCCGGGAATAATAATCCAGATGCCAACGCCCGCGGGCGTCGCGGAACATGCAGCGATTTTTACGGCGGGCTTTCCTCGACGTGGGAATGGTCTGTGCATGATCAATCATTTTCATTGCTCCTATTTTGTGGCGCGCCTGCGGTCGCGCCGCCGCGCCTACTGCTGATAGTGCTTTCCCTTCTCTTCTGCCGTCACAATCTGCCCGTCGTGAATATCGAAACCGAGTTCGTGGACGAGTTCCACGAACTTGTCCAGCAGCTCTTGCAGCATGCTTTGCGTCATCGATTGCTCCTTGTTAGCGTCTTCCTCACCGTATCCTGTGAGTGAATGCATTAATTATGGAGCGTCACGGCACAGAACGCACGGAGAGAGGTCCTACAAGCAGGACAATTGAAAAGCGCTGGAAGGCGCATGGAATAAGGCTTTTTCGAGCCTCTCATGCTTCCGGTCACGGAGTGCGGTCGTGCTTGCAGGCTAGGAAAAGAGCCGCCTACTTGAATGCAGTAGCGCGCGCATGTAGGCTTGAACTGCACTATTCCACTATGATTACATTCACACCTTCCGGACCGAGAGTCACCGTCAGCGGTTTGGCGGTTTATCTCGACAACTGGGCTGTGATCGAACTCGCTAAGCACGATCCTTTGCGACGGCAACGGTTCGTTGACGCGCTTCGAACAGGGGACGCCGACCTATTGTTCTCAATTACGAACGCTGCCGAGCTGACCGGCCCGCAAGGGGAATCGCGCGACGCAGTGAGAGCCTTCCTCGATGAAATCGGGCCGCATTGGTTCCCCGTCCTACTCAGCGCGATCGACGTTATCGCCCGCGAGACACAGGGTGCCGCTCCAGCCAAGAGCTGCGTCGCAGATGAGTTCTTCTTGACCTACTGGGCCCATCGGGTGCGAGGGTGCACGCCGGGTTCTGGAAAAGTCATCGATATGTCCGAGGTCTTTCGATTGGGTGCGATGCTGGATTGGCTTGGCCCCCAACGGGAGTCGATTCGTCAAGGCTCCGCGGACCTCGGTGACTCTCTCGGGAAGATGATTTGCAGGCACCGGGCCGATTCAGATGCAGACCCGAAGTGGCTGGATCAGCACTTTCCGAGATTGCAGTTCAACCCTTCCAAACCCGCTATGTTCACCTACGTCAACTTGGTGAGGACCTTGATAATCGAGGCGAAAAGCCACCATTTGAATAGTCGCGATGGGATGGACTTCTGCCACACGGTGATCGGCAGCGCTTTCGCCAGCTTCGCTACGCTGGATACGGAGTGGAAGCGGAGAATCGAAACTCTTCCCCCGCACAGGCTCGCGTTCATCTACGATCCATCGCAGCTCGACCAGATGATTATGGACATCGAACTCACTCTGAAACGGCGCGGCAGCCTTTCATGAGTCACAACGCCATGATTAGAAAGGACGCGCTCCCATGATAAGACGACTGGCAACAATGTGCCTCTTGAGTGTGTTGTTGATCGGGTTTTCCTTTTCGCCCGTTCGGGCGCAGGGTGACAATGAAAGTACAAGATCGACACTGAAGGGAATCAATGGCCTGTCCGTGGTGGTCGTAGACCTTCCAGATGGCGCAATGGTCTTGGGTCTAACCAAAGATTCTATTCAAACTGATGTTGAGCTGAAGCTGCGGCTGGCCGGAGTACGTGTCATGACTCTTGAAGAACACTTAGAGGTTCCCGGGAAGCCATACTTGTATATCGACTTGAATCTGACCAAAAGCGCAAGGGCTGCAAGTGTTGATGTTTCGCTGCACCAGAATGCGCGCTTAGACCGGAACGGTGAACTTGCATACGGTGTCGCAACATGGAACGCTGGTGTTCTCATCACGAATCCGACCGCCCAAACTATCCATGACTACGTCAAAGACGCGGTCGACCAGTTCTTGAACGCTTGGCTGTCTGTCAATCCCAAGAAGTGACCAGCGAAGTCTCAGTCACGTAGCGTGACTTCAAACAGTGGGGCCGGAGACAGTCCGGCCCTTTCGCTCGCGCCAAAGCTACCCGGCGAAGACTTCGCCGGTGAACACGGCCGTTCCGCCCGCCGCGTCGGTGATCTCGATCGAGAACGGGCCAGCGTCGCCGATCGAATGGATTAAGCCGCTGGCCGTCACGCTGATGTGGCGATCTTTCGTGCGGTAAGTGACCTCGTTCGTGACATCGGCGGACGTCTCGTTTTGAATCCGCAGTTGCAGCACGTCATGCTGCCTGATCCTCGTGCCTGCGCTGGAGATTCGGAGCGTCACTTTCCTTTCCACTCCGGGGATGCCGGGTGCGTTCGATTTTTGTCCTGCGAATAGGTGATCTTCTGCCATGGTGGTGCCTCCAATCGTTTCGGCCTTGGCCGAAAAGTCTTCACGTGCTCCTGCATGTAGGTGAACGACTACGGAATCAATCGCCAGGCAGTTGCGGTCTATGCGTGCCTGGGCCAGTGGACGCAGGCGGAAGTTTGAGATCGGCGCAGAGTTTCGCCTTCGCCGCTGCAACCGTCTGCGCGAACTTCGCGAGGCGTGCGATCGCGGTGAGGATCACCTGCTCGACGTCAGGCTGAAGCCGGATGATGCCGATTTCCCTCTGCGATATCCAGGTCGACGTTCTGCCAATGGCGCTGCCGACTTCGGCGGCTGTCAGGCCTGCGCGCTTCCGTGCGTCAAGGATCGCCGACATGGAACGCAAGTTTAGCCCAAGCATGCAGGCGATTCCAGCCCGAGACCCTCGGTCTATGCAACCGATGCCCGCCACAATCGCTGCGGATTCCGTGCGGTTCAGGACGCCACTGTCCAGTCCGTATCCACGCTTTCTGATAGCGGGAGGATTGATTAGGCGAGAGGCCGAGGTCTTTGATATGTATACCATCATGGGATGCATATTTTTTGGGTCGGCCCTTTTCTTTGGTGTGGCGTTCTCCCGTTCTCGCCGTTTCCTTGAGCAGCTCTCCGCTGCGAGCATTGTTCCAGCAGCGAGTCCGCGCCGCCAGGGCATAGTAGCGCGGCCCGCCGCTGTGCTGGCGGTTGCTGAGCGCGCGAGGGCACGCTCACATGGAGTTGAACCAGCCACACTCCAAGATCATCACGGGTCAACAAGGCGCAACACTTCGATGCGGTGGCGGTCGACCTCATCGAGGAGCACGAGGATTTCCGTTCCAGGCTCCAGGGCGTACAACTGCGCTTCTCGCATTGCGGAAAGCGGGATTCGCAACAGCTTGCCGCTTTTTGACGTGGCGCGTCCGGAGCCTCGCCTCGGATCATACGATTGGACTGTCGCCCGAATCAGTTTCGACGCAGGCTCCGGCGGCTTCAGTTTGTTGGATGGCATGGATCACACCTCTGCGAGGACAGCTTTCATTTCTTCAGCGAACTCGAGGTTCTCAATAGCGTCCTCGGCGCGATCGAGCTGGAGGTTGAGGAGCGCGTGCTTGAGGCCGAACTTGCCGACCGCGCATACGATCGGGTCGAGGAGTTTCATCGTGTCCAAGAGTTCAGTGAGCATCAGGAGAAAAAGTTTGCGCTTCTCAGCCGTCTCGGCCGTCTTTGGAAGATCGGCCAACTCGGCCAGCTTTTTGACGATGTCACACGCGAACGCGGCCATCGTGCTCCACAACAGCACGATGTTTGCCGTCAGGACTTTTTCGGTGTCCGGCATATCACACAGCGGGAACTCCTTGCTCAGCCCGGGAGGCGGCGCTTCTGGCGCCCGTCGCACCGGGCTTTCAAAGAGACGATTCAAAAGTTCTTCCGTTTCCCTTTTCATGCTGATCTCCTTTCGAGATAAAAGAACTACTCGACGAGCGCGTGCTAGGTCAGTTGATTCCCACCAACGCGATGATGCTAGATGCAGGCGCGTAGCCGAAGTCGATTAGGTGTCCCACCCTCACGGCGACCTCTGCGGAATCCAACGCAAAGTCGGCGCTGGCTTCGAGAGTCACGTCGCCGCTCTCGGCAATATTGATCGTTTTCGGATTCGTGAAGATGATGTGCGATTGGTTCGTTCCCGACGACACCGCTTCGTTCGTCGGGATCGAGGTCGTGAGAAAAACCGGGAAGCCCAAAAGATGACCGCTTTGCGGACCGCTTCCTTCAGCCGCGGGAATCAGAATCGGACGGCTAGCTGTGTCGTTGATGCTGAGACACCGCAGCCACGAGCGGCCCGACATGTACCATGCCCAGGGTCCGCGAACTTTGAGATTCACGGCCGTCTCCAAGACAGTGAGCAAGTCGCCGTACGCCAGAGGGCCGCCAGACACATTGCCGCCGCTCGCGTTCAAGATCGTAATGCCCGCCTGACTCATGATGGCAAGCGGAGCGTTGACGAGCGTCGCGGACGCGTGCATCGCGACGTCCTCCGCTTCCGCGAGCCCGAGCGCGAACGAATCCTCAAGGATCGTCGACCATTGTGGCAATGCCACGCGGAACAACTGAAGCGGCATCAAGACGAGCGCTTGCGATAGCTTCAGGCTGAACGCGATCCCACCGAGGTTCTGATCGGTTGGCATTTGACGCGAGTTCTGCGCTTGCCAGATGAACTGCGGCGCAGAGATCGCCGCAGGAACATTCAAGTCTTGCAAGTTACGCATCGGCCAGACGCGCGCACCTGATGCGCGGCCCGTCGCAAGTTGCGCGAGCTGCGAGAGAATCGCATCGGCCGCGCCCACCGGGACGAGGTAACTGCCCGGCGTCGTGGAAGGAGACAACGCACGTGCATACGCGGCGTCCTCTTCCGCCCATTCCGGCACGATGGGATTGTGGCAGACAGCGCACATACCGCGAATCGCGCGAGCAATATCGAACGGATGCTCGCCAAGAATCCGCTGGGCTTCGACGCGCTGAATCGTCGCCCGCATTGTTTCGACGAGCTGCTTGCGCGTGATCGCACGGCCATCGCGGCGTCGCAAGAGTTTCGCCCTGGTCAGACGGTCGAATAACTTTTCATTCTCTGAGATCGTTGTCGCCATGATGCGTTACCTCCTAAGTTTTCCTCGGTTTTTGTCGCGCTGATCGCCCAGAAAGATTCCGCGCGGTCGAAATGATGGACGGGAGCACGGCCCGCCTTCGGGCCCCGACCGCGCGGCACGGAAGGAGGCGGGCCCGAATCTTTTATGAAGTACATCCGCGCTGGCATGCACAGAGAAGCCTCTCTGCTCGGCCCCAGCGCGGTTCGAACTCGGCCGAAGATCGTGGTTCACAAGAATCCGCAGCGGCTGCATGCGAGACGTATACCGCTCGCACTCTGGCGCCACTGCGGCAGAGCATCCGTTGCCAGAGATCGTGAAGCAAAAAGAATCCCGCGATCCGCAATGACAGGAATCACCCTGCTTGGGCCGGAACGCGGGCACTGCTGTCTCGCCCAAGATCATTTCGCGCTGCCGTCATCGCGGCGGCAAGTCCGCCTCCGGCCAGCAGCGCGAGTCGTGCGGTACGAGTGCCGGAGATCATCTACATCAAAGTTTGTGGAACCATCTGTCATGCAAGTCATCGCTAGACACAGGCGGCGGGACGTTGCTGCGAATATCGAGCACCACGACCTGCGGCTCTCGCCGCTTGGCGGACACGTCGTTTGTCACGACCGGTGTCGGAGCGGCCACGTCGGCGATCGCTTCCGCAGGCGGTTCCGGAGTTGAGCGCTTGGACTTCATTAGCCCGATGCGCTCCAGCACGAATCGCAAGGTGCGGAGTTGCACGTGGCGGTCGACGGTCATCGTGCGTGTCTCGCTCACGATCTGGCCGTTCGCATCTCGTTCCACTTTCACGGTCACCACCTTCGCTTCGAGAAGTTCGTTGAACAGCCGCGTGACGCGCGCAGGCGGCACGTAGCGCTGCACGGCGAGCTGATATTCGCGCTGCACTTCAGCCTTGGACCATAACTTCGCCTTCGTGCACCTCGCCATCGCCGGACTGAATCCCGCGTTGATCGCTGCGGCGAAGTTCGACTGCCCGGCCGCGCGATTGCGGGCGAATCTGCGCAGACGTAACCGTTGCTGCCGCCTGCGCTCCAACCAATCCGGAAGCCGCCGATGGAGCCGTCGAATCTGCACCCGTTGCACGCTTTGTGTGGATAGCACGTGGGCACCGCCCTTCTAGAGCTATGATTTACAGTGAAGTTTTTTGCGACCCTCGGTGCGCACAACCGAGGGCATCTCGTCCGATTCCGCCGGAATCTCGAGCGCAGCGATCACTTTCTCGATGCTCAAGAGCGTTCGATCGCCAATCTTTACGCAAGGAATCCGTCGTTGCCGCGCCAGGCCGTACAGCGTCGATGCGCTGACGTTCAACTGCCGCGCCGCTTCCTTCACCGATACCAACATGCTGCACCTCGCTTCTGAATCTGCGTTCCTACCGCCCAGGACCGCCGCCACGCCACGATCAATGAGTTTTTGGCCCTAACTCCGCGCGCCCGCGGACTCGCCAGACCCCAGGTTTGTCATACTGCCGCCCCTCGGGAATCTCGTTCAGTGAACGACATCGGCGCCGGAGCCGCTGTCCGCGATTTGCGCTGCGGGCATCTCGGCAAGCCACGGATGAATCCGAGCGTGACAGCCCTCGCATAGCCCTACGAGATTCGCCCGTTCATTCATGCCGTTGTTTTGAAGTTGGATCACGTGGTGCCTGTCGTAAGCCTGACCGCCGCACACGAAGCAACACAATCCGTAAAGTCGAAGCAGCCGACCTTTCCTCTTGTCGAATGCGCACCGACGCCGCTCCAGTTGCTTGCCGTCGACCTGTCCGTATTGCTTTTCCGCCATCTCTCGCAGAAGCCGCAGCTTTTCTTCCGGCGTGGCGGACGCGCTGGCCTTGCGGAATGCTTCGAGGTCCAGATATTGACTGCGCCGATTCTTACTCCGAAGAGCGTTCAACACTTCACGCCGAGAAAGTTCACGGCGACGGAACACGCCGCCGATCCATCCGGTCTGGAAGTGGCTGTCCTCCATCGTCATCACCTCGCCACCTTCTTCCATTCCTCGAACTTCACCGAGTCGATCGCAACGCGACGATCCAGTTCCTCGAAGCAGACTTCCCATCGCTTCCGTTCGTCACGGCTGAGCTGCTGCGCCACGCGCGGCCACTTCAACTCGAACGAGCCGAACATCATGTCGTCCGGCATCACGAAGTCCCTGAGGTATTTCTCCCAGTACGGAATGCTGCCCGGGATTCCGTCAGGCCCGCGCTGTTCCAGCGCCTCGATGAGCATGCACCGCATGAAGGCAGCGATTTCACACGGGTGTGTGCCCGGGTATCGGATCACGCACATCCCATAGGCGCTCAACGCGACTTCTTGCGGCGGCTTCCGTGCTGGTGTTTCGCTTTCCATTTCCGCTCGTTCACCATCCAGATTGCTTGCAGGCACACACCGATTCCCTTGGCTCCGGAATCTCTCTCTTAGGGTTAAGGTTTGCGCTCTCTCTCTCGCGCAATCAGGTTTTGCCTTCCCCATCAGGGTTTCAGGTTTGGCTTCACCTTCACCCATCGAAAGCGACTCAAGGCGATACGAGAGAAAAAGCAGGTGACTGGCTTTACTTGAGATTTTGGTGGGCGCAACGTAGCGCGCCTGTTCCGTATGCTTTTTGGACCGGGACGTATCGGGTCAAACGACGGCGCAGCGCATTCGCATTCTGACGCCATCGAGTGCAGGATCAAGACCGCTTGTGCACACGGCCCCGCGAACTGAGTTCGCACTACCTGCCCGTTGCCCGGAAACCATTTCTGGATCATCTCATTTGCCGTCACGCAGCCGCCGACGCGTCCTCGCAATCGCGGCGCTACCCTTTCTCAAGTTGCATCCCGACCATTCCCTTACCGCCTCGGCCCGATTGTCTCGGTAGCGGGGGAAAGGCTGAGACCGGAGCTACGCGATTCGCTTTTTTATATTGCGGTGCGTGCAGGACGCGTGGTAGATTCGCTTCTGCAGCTTGGAATCGCATAGAACCGGTCTCCTTGCTGATTGAACTTGCGGCGCTGGGCCTCGAACCCAGCGCCGAACCTTTTTTCAGTCCACTTTTTTCAACTTCGTCGCGATTCGGTTCGCCCTTGAACGGCCCTCGCGGAATGCTGGTTGACGGAATGCCCGCAGTTTCAGCGGACGGCTTCACTTCCGACGGCGCCAGAGGCAACGCGCTCGGCACCGTTCTTGCCATCAAAAAAGTTTGCCTGGAACGCAATCCAGAGCCCTTCGATCCTTTCGATTTCGTGGAAGCACACCGGCATGTTCGTCGATTCTTGCAGGCCGATGAGGAACGTCAGCGCCTTGGCGATCGTCGCGCGTAGCTCCGGCGTCAACGGAATCTGCCCGCTCAGGATTTTGGAGGTCACAGCTTCGGTCTTTCCGATCAAGTAAGCGAAGACCACCTGCGCGCAGTACGCGCGGTCCAGCGTTTGTTTCATGCGTTCAATCAGGGCATCCATCTGTAGTCACCTCATCTTTCCGTGAGCCGAACTCTTCGATCCGCGTGCGCGCATAGTTCTCGTCGTACACAAAGGCCGCTTCGACGTCTTTCGCTGAGATCGAGCGGGCCGAGTGCCAATCGCTCGGCAGCGGAGACGCTTCGAACGTGACGAGCACGACTGCGTCACGGACGATGACGGTGTTCCCGTTCGCGTTCTGCCGTTGCCACCAGCGTGCCCTCCCATGCTTGACCAAGTACTTCGCCCGCCGCAGGCTCACATCACCGGAACACGCGCAGCCATGGCCGGCGAGGGTATCCCGTTCCAGTCCGCAATCATGGACGATGACCCGTCGATCAGGCACGCCTCACCTTGAAAGCTTCGTCCGCTGTCCGCGTCGTTCTGGGCGGGCTTGGGGACGTGCAGCCAATAAAAAAAGCCGACGCAGCTTGACGGCTACTTAGGGCGAGGCTTCCTTGGCGAGTAAACTACTCCGCCGTTGGATGACGCCCTAAAGTTCCGTCGTACTGTCTATCGGCTTGCCTTGCTCCTATTTTTTATTTGCGCGCTTGTAATCTGGGACGCGCGTTCCTTCTGATTTCGGATGCATTTTACGCCCGGACGCGTTTGGATGGCAATAACTTCTTTCAAGAATCCAATCCAAAGTTTGCGCTGGAAAGTTCACGGCGGCGGGCGATCTGCGGGCGGATTCCGGTATCCATTTCAGTGTCCATTCCACATGCTCTACAGACGATTACGCGCGCCCAGGCGGACTCAGCCGCCGGAGCGCGCATAAGAGAATCAATCAGTTAGTGCTACACTGCACCACGCGCACGGCACGCCCTATTTCTTCGAAGCAGAGGGTCGGGAGTTCGAATCTCTCCGGGCGCGCCACTTTTCCCAGTATTTAAGAAGTCGTGCAAACGCATTCGGGAGGAGCCAATGAAAATCGCACGTCTCGTGTCATTCGTCCTGGCCGCCGCTGCCATGTTTCTGCAGGCGGGCGCGGCGCACGCAGCCATAAAAACACAGTGGATCGACTACAAACAGGGAAGCACGCCACTATCCGGCTATCTCGTCTACGACGATGCTATCCAAGGCCGGCGGCCCGGTGTGTTGATGATCCATGACCGGTCCGGATTCTCTGAGGGCACACTCGCAGATGCCCGGATGATTGCGGGGCTCGGCTATGTGGTGTTCGCGGAGGACATTTTCGGCAAGGGCATCGTGCCAAAGACCGTTCCGGAGATGATGGAAACAATCGCGATTTACGACAAAGACCGTCCGCTGATGCGCGCGCGCGCCTTGGCGGGCTTCGATGTCCTCAAGGCGCAGCCGATGGTCGATCCGGCAAAGCTTGCCTCGGTCGGTTACTGCTTTGGCGGCACTACCGGAGTCGAGCTGATCGAAACAGGGGCGCCGCTCCTGGGGTTCGTCTCGGTGCACGGCGCGTTTCAGAACTTCACGCCGGAAGGCGCCAAGAACATCAAGGGCCGCGTCCTGATCCTGCACGGCGCCGAAGACCCGGTTGCGCCGATGACCGAACTCGATGCGGTGATCTCGCAGTTCCGCGCTGCCAAAGTGGACTTCGAGGTCAACCTATATAGTGGCGCTGCGCACGGGTTTACGAAGCCGCAGAATCCGTCCGAAGTGCGCGCCGATGATGAATATAAGGTGGCGATGGCGCGCTTTCTTAAGGATTTGTTGGGGCACTGAGGGCCGGCAGTAGCACAGACTTCAGTCTGTGGGGTTTAGGCCTTGCAAGGACTAAAATCCACAGACTGAAGTCTGTGCTACTTTTCCTTACTTCGAATTCGCTGGCTCGAGACCACTCTTCTTGATGGCTGCGTAGGCGACCGGAGACGCAAGCCATTGAATAAGCGCCTTGGCCGCCTCCTGATGCGTTGCCGTTGCGGGAATGCCAGCGGCAAATATCGTGACCCTTTGAGCGCCGGGCGGCAGCGGGCCTACGATGTCGATGCCCTTCACAGGGCGCAATTCACTGATTTGTTGGAAGCCAATCTCGAATTCCCCCGTCGCGACCACCCCGCCCACCGGATCGGCCTCGATTTTCTTGCTCTTACTTTTGATCTGGTCGGCGATTCCCAGCTTCGGAAATAATTCGGTAGAGAGATAGACGCCGCTGGCGCTATCGGAATACGCAATCGATTTTGCCGCCAGCAGCGTGCTCTTCAGCGCGTCCACGGTGCTGATGTCGGGTTGCGGCGCTCCGGCTTTGACGGCCATGCCGATCTTGGATTGGACCAGGTCGACGCGGCTGCCCGCCCGGACCTTGCCCTGCTTGATCAGATCGTCCAGAGCGGGCGCGGCCATAATCACGACATCGATGGACTCGCCGCGCTCGAGGCGTATCGGAATGGCGTTATGCGTCGTGCCCATGGAAGGCCCGAACTCGGTGACAAGTTTGTTGTGCGTGGCACCTTCATATTCGGGAACCAATTCCAGATAGGCGGCCGTAAACCCCCCGGAAGTCACGACTTTGATCTCGTCCGCGCGCGCCGGTGCAACGCTAATAAGCGCTCCGATCAAGGGCAGCGCCGCGACTGCGGCAAATTTTCTACGTGAAATCATTTTCATGGGATTCCTTTTTCAGCGCGCGCCTGCGGCGCGGACGAAACAACCTTCTCGATCATAAAGCATTTCGATTCGTCGTGAAATCATCAAATCCCGGGCGGCAAGCCGGTTAGCGGTTTTCGTGGGACAGCCACTCTTGGCTGTCCGCTTTCGCCCTGCTCAGATTGTGCGGGATAGACAAGAGCGGCTGTCCCACGAAACCGGGCCGGGCATTGCGTTCTAAGCCGGTCGGATGTATGGTTGCGCACAGCCCGGAAGTCAAAATCGAAATTCCCGCTTAACGCTACACCAACGGAGGAATTCCAATGAAATACGCACTATGGATTGCCGCATTGTTGCTGGCCATGGGTCAGCAGCAGCCGGCGCTGGCCCAAGCAAGTGGCGATAGTCTCGTGAAACAGGCCGTTGCCGCGGAAGGCGGCGCCGATGCGCTGCGCGGCGTGAAGGGTCTCGCCATCAAAGGCGATGCAAAGTTCTGGGAGCCGGGGCAGTCGTTCGCTCCCGACGGCGAAACGCGCTTCATGGGGGATGCGACGTTTACCATGGCCTGGGATCTCGCGAGCGGAAGCGCCCGCACCGCATGGGTGCGCGATCAGAAATATCCAGATCCGATCGTACTGAAGTACACGGAAACCCTGATGCCCACGATCGGTTTCGTGACCGATGAGAAGGGCAGCCAGCCCATGTCCGGCATCCGCGAGGCGGCGCAACTGCGCGAACTCGAGCGCGTCTCGCCGTGGCTGCTGGTCAAGGCCTTGAACGATCCGAAAAATGTGGATGCCGCGGGATCTCAAAAGCTCGGCGCGCAGTCCTTGCCGGCTGTTTCTTTCGCTGACGGCGGGACGACGTTCATCATTCTGTTCGATCGCAAAACGCATCTGCCCGCGGCGATTCGCACGCGAGATGACGACAACATCCACGGTGATTCCAACTACGACGCTGTGCTCACGGACTGGAAAGCGGTCAATGGGGCGCAGATTGCCCAGTCGCTTTCGTTTCAAATTGGCGGCGTCGAAGTGGCCAAGCTGAACTATCGCGACATCACTGCCAATCCCGCAATCGCGGCCGACACGTTTGCGGTGCCTGACGCTGTACGCGCAGCGGCCAAACCGGTGGCGACCAGCAATGTGCCGTATCAATGGGTCATGCGCCGGCTTTTCCTGACGCGTTTTCTGGACAGTGACAATATTATTTATCCCAACGGCGGCGGCCTCAAGCTGGTCGAGCTGGCGCCCAACGTGCAGCATGTGGAGGGCGGGACGGCCAACAATCTGATCGTCGCGATGAAGGATTACCTGGTGATCTTCGATGCTCCGTACGGCGAGTTGCAATCGCGCTGGGTCATCGACGCGGCGAAAGCCAAATATCCAGGAAAGCCGATCAAATATCTCATCCTGACCCATCAGCACATGGACCACACCGGCGGCATGCGAACCTATGTGGCCGATGGCGCGAATGTGATCGTGCCGAGTCCGGACAAAGCCTATTTTGAAAAGGACATCAAGGGGGTCCACACAATCGTTCCCGATGATCTGCAAAAGAAGCCGCGCACTCCGGAGATCACCGAGGTCAAGGATGAAATGACGATCAAGGATGACGCTACCCAGATTCACCTCTACTTCATTGCCAATCCGCACGTCGTGGGGATGCTGATTGGAAACATCGTCACCGGCAACGCAAATATCGTGTATGTCACAGATCTCATCTCACCGCGAGGGCCGATTGAACGCTCGGAAGCGACTGCCTCCGTGGGCGTGGTGCTGAGAAAGCACAACATCACCGGCGCTCTGATTGCCGGCGGCCATGGCACGACGGTCAAGGAAGCGGACATCACAGCGCAGCTCGCCGCGAATTAGAACAAGTAGCACAGGCTTCAGCCTGTGGGTTTTGGTACGTGCAAGGACTAAAATCCACAGGCTGAAACAGGCTGCGGAAAAAGTAATTTATTTTGTCATTCCGAAGTCGCCGCGGCGACTGAGGAATCTGTCTTTGGTTTAAACGCAGGAACAGAGAGATTCCTCGGCGCGCGACGCGCCTCGGAATGACAAAAATTTTGAGTTTTACCGCAAGGTGTGAAGCTTGTGCTACATATACCCAGCTACTTTTTTTCGGGTTCTGCGTAATCGCGGCCGGGAAGTTTATCGGCGTGGTTTACCCTTTCATCGTATTCCTTAATCGCGGATAAGGTGCAGGGATGCGCGTCCATGACCCAGTCCTTCCTCAATTTCCAAAAAAATGTGATCGACCAGGGCTTCGCATAATTTTTCGGATCGTCGAAGGTGAAGACGATCTTCAACGTGTCCTGGTCCATGCGCTGCCAGCGTTCCGTCTGGTGCATGGACTCGCTGATGGGAAATCCTTGCCAGGTGAGGAATGCCTTGCCGTTGTAGGCGGCCGAGTCAACGACGAAGGCGTCCCCATCCCAACGGCCGATGGAATATCCCATGTATTCGGGATCCACGTCCGCGGGAATTTTCCGCCCGTCCGTCCAGATTTCGCGCCAATTGTCGTAATACTCGAAGTGCTGCACCAGCCTGTCGCGTGTCAAAAGAATTTCAAACGGACGCGGCGTAAAAAAATTGCGCGACACGCCGAAGGGATCGCAATCGAGCACGGCGCCAGCCGCGATGAACTTTGCGTTGGCCAAGTAGGTCGCCTCGCCCGCGGGCGTAAAGGGAGGCAGTGGGTTGGGATGGCCGCCCAGATCTAGCGGATTGACTTCGCCCTTCGGCTGCATGAAAGGGGCAGGATTCCAAATTCCGGTCAGGTCATGCGGGTCGAAGGTCGCGGCTTTGGCATCCGCCTTCGCCGCGCCGGAATGATCTGTCTGGGCGCGCGCAACCGCCAGGAAGGCGAGCGCTGTCGCCAACGCAATCGTCGAACCTAAGAACCAATTTCGCATTCCGCAACTCCTTTTGCTGTGCGGCCACAGCGGGAGATTTTAGAATCAGAACCAGCATCGCAAGAGCAGGCAGCGGGATTTTGTTCAGGCAGCGCCCCCGCTACTGTTGTGGTTGCTCGCCCAATGCTCCGCCCGTCAACTCTGAGCCGTCGGGTAGCACGACTTTGCGCAGCATTCCCACGGGCGTGCCCTTCTTGCTGGGGACGAAAGTGATCGTGATCTGGTCGCCGGGGTGCAGCGTTTCCCGCGACCATCCGGCTCGCCTCAAAACGGCCGGCGCGAGGGTTTCAATCGTCCAGTTCACGACTTTGCTGGAATCATCCTTCGAGTCCAGAAAAACCTGGCAGTGGGGATTGGACCAGAAAAATTCCGTCACGGTTCCCTTCAGGGTCTTGGGATGCTGGATGTCGTAATCAGATCCGCCGTGGTGCGCGAACAACGGTATGTAGAAAATTAGAAGTCCGGTGACCAGGCCGAATCCCTTTACCAGTTTACTTTTCATCGAACACCTCATGACGCAGTTCCTCGAAATCCTGTTTCCGATCGAAAGGAGAAAACGGTCGGGGCTCCATCCTTCCGGGCACGTTGGCCTGCGGAAAAATCACCTTCGAGCCGCGTAAGAATTCTACGTACGCCTTGGATGGCTCAGTGTCAAGAAAAAACGCCCGTGTGTCATACCTCTTTTAAAATGTCCCCATCCTTACCTCGTTAGAAATGTCCCCTTTTTGTGCTTTTGCATTTGCTCCTTCTTGCTTTGTTCTGTTTCGGGTTGCGGCCGGAGCGGAACCCTGCGCCGCGTCTTGTGCGGCGCGTTTAGGGTGTAGCGCAGGCCGCAACCCGAAACTGCCGCGATGCTCCCACCTCGGCTGACACTCGCGGCCCCGCACCCAAGATCTCTTTCCAGGGCAGCTTCTGTCCGCGATATTCGATCTCCACTGTTCCGTCCTGCCACTCACAGACCACCACCTTGCCTTGCGCCGGTGCCCACTTCCGGCTCTGCGCCTGCACCTGAAAAAACCGATTGTCATAGCGCACCACCCAATCGTTCCCGATCACCCGCTCCGTCTCCAGCCGGAACACTTCCCGCAGCTCCGCCACGCTCGGCACCCGCCGATGATAATCTTCCGCCTCCGCTGCCGCCTGCCGAAACCGTCCGTTGTGCTCCGGCAGATATTCCTGCTGCAAATACGCGTTGGCCGCTTCGTGCGTCCCTATCTTTTTCCGCCTCATCTTCTTGATCAACCGGTCCTGATGCGTGCCGTGATTTCTCTCCACTCGTCCTTTGGCCTGCGGCGATCCCGCCGCGATAATCTTGATCCCCAGCTTCTCGCACATCCTCCCAAATTGCGTCACCGGTTCTTCGCCGCGCAGCTGTTCCCGCGCCGTGGGCGCTCGTTTATACAGGTTTTTCCAGTCTACATACAATGACTGCGGCACTCCGTAGTGTTCGATCCACGCCCACAAGATGTTGGCCGCCGCCCAGATCGTCTCTTCCTCGCCCAGCCGCAACTGCACCGCACTGGTCGCGTCGTCGGTCATGTTCATCATGCAGCCGCCTGCTCCGCGCCCTTCCAACCAATCGTGAAAACTTCCGTCCATCTGCACCAGTTCCCCAAAGTGCCGCCGCCGCTCTCGCCGCTGCCGATACCCCTTCCGCTTGCGTTGCCGACTCCACAGCCCTTCCTCCAACATCCACCGCCGCAGCGTCTCCGCATCCATCTGCAGACCGTCTTCACTCGCCAAATGCTCCGCCGCCAACGTCGGTCCAAACCGCTCTCCCTCACCCTCTCCATACTTTTCCCGCACCAGCTTCATCACCCGTCGCCGAAACCTCGCCGGCTTGGCTCGCGCACTGGTTCCTCCCGCGCTCCGATGCTTCAGCCCTCTTGCACCTTCTTCCTGATACCGTTTCCACAGCCGCTTCGCCTGCCGGTAACTCACTCCCACCAGGCTCGCCGCATCCACCACCTTCAGCGTTTTGCTTTTCACCCGCGCCAGCACTTCCACTCGTCGCAGTTCCCTCATGCTCATCCCGATTCTCCCCATCCGGCCTCCTTCCGAGGCCGTTCATTAGGGGACATTTCAATCGAGGACAAAAGGGGACATTTTCATCGAGGTACAACAGAAAAAACGCCCGTGGGACCTCGTTTCACGAGTCCATATTAGACAAGAATTGCAGGCACGGCGGCTGGTGAGAGACGGCAACGAAAGAGCGTCGCAAATCACAAAGGGGGACCTGGCGGTCCCCCTCGTGACTCTCTGGTTTCTGCGTGGCGGCGGTTCTTTCGCGCCACCCACGCTGTGCACCGCGTGCGCGGTGTAACCCAATTTGGTATTCCTCTTCTTTCCTTTGCAAGCCCGGTGGAGTCATTCTCCTTCCTTAAGCTTACCAACCTTACACCTCCTTTTTACAATGATTGTCCGTCGAAGTATATGACCGAGGTCACTCGTGCAAGTGACCATCGTCACGCAGACGCTCCAGTGAAACTGGGCCGGAGGATTGCCTTCCCAGGCGGTTAGATATATGTTGCCGTTCGGACTGTAAACCGGCATCAGGAACCCAGTTCACGCAGCCCGGGCTGGATGCTTGGGCATCCGCTGAAATATACTTTTGAATATTCAGAAAGGGAAAGGGATCACGATGCGGAAAAGTTTTCTGGCAATAGTCTTAGCGGCCTCGCTGCCGGGTGTGGTTGCCGGGCAAGCGATCACAGGCGAAAAGGCCGAAACCGCAAAAAAAGAAATTCTGAAAATTGAAGATGAGAAGGTGGCGGGGCTTCTGAAGGGCGGCTCGGAGCCTGTCGATTGGATCAAACAATATGACGCCGAGGACGTCGCCCAAACGAATATCGATGGGAGCAGCCCCACCAAAGCCGAGATTGAGGCAGGGCTGCAACCCGGAGTTTTCAAGATGCATTCCATGAAGCAGGATGGGCATCGCTTCCGCGTGTATGACAATGGAAACGTTGCGGTCGTCACGTACCATGCCCTCGGCGTTCTCGAACGGAACGGCAAAGTTACGCCGCGGGAAAGCAATTTTTCGGATGTCTGGGTGAAGCAGAACGGGGCGTGGCTGCGCGTCCTGCACGCGGAGAGAGAAATCGCGAAGAAGACCGCCGCCGCTCAGTAAGAATATCGAGTCCAGAAAAAAACCGGCGCCATGCCGGGGCAAACATCGGGAATGGGAATATTTCAGAAGCGGAATCGGAGACCAGAAATGAATCGCGTACACGGAACGGGCAGAAACGTCCTCGCTACTCGCGCTTGCGCTGTTTTATTTCTTCTTTGCTTGAACTTGGGCGCGGTGCGGGTTACCGCGGCGCAGGACGCGACCACTACGCGGATCGAGCACGCCGACAAAGAGCCCCAGAACTGGCTCACGTTTTACGGAAATTATCGTGGCTGGAGTTACAGTCCTCTGAATCAGATCACGCGCGAAAATGTAAAAAACATTGTGCCGGTCTGGGCGTTCCCCGCGGGATTCCCTACAGGAACGGCGGGACTAAGGCCAGGGCTCGAAGCCGCGCCACTGGTCGTCGATGGAGTTCTTTATCTTGAAGGCATGCAGAACAATGTTTATGCGGTCGAAGCGGCCACCGGCCGGTCGGTCTGGACCTACGAATATAAATGGCCGGAAGTGAAAACGTTCAGCATAAGAGGCGCTCGCGGAATCGCGTACGGAGACGGCCGGATTTACATGGGCACGCAGGACAATCACGTTGTGGCGCTTGACGCAAAAACCGGCGCGGAAGTCTGGAACATTCACGTGGAGGAAAATTCCGACTGTCAATGCAGGATTACCGCGGCCCCGCTTTTCGTAAAGGGCAAAGTGATCACCGGCAACGCCGGGTCCGGCTATCAGGCGCTGCGCGGCCACGTCAACGCGTACGACGCCAAGACCGGAGCGCTCGTGTGGCACTTCGAAGTGGTCCCCGCTCCTGGTGAACCGGGCGCGGAAACCTGGGCCGGAGCCGAAGACAACTACTGGAAAACGGGAGGCGGCGGAGCATGGTTCACGGGCACTTACGATCCGGAGATGAATCTGCTCTTCTGGGGAACGGGCGATCCGACTCCCATTAACGGAACTCTGCGCCCGGGTCCCAATCTCTACACGGCATCGCTGCTCGCGCTCGATGTCGATACCGGAAAAATGAAATGGTATTTTCAGGAAACGCCGCACGATCTATACGATTATGACTCGGCGGCGGAACCTGTCCTCGTCGACATGGACGTTGCCGGACACAAGCGGCAGATCATCATCCACCCGACCAAAAACGGTTACACGTACGAATATGACCGCGAAACGGGCAAGTTCCTGCGCGCATTTGCGTACAGCGCACCGAATTGGAATAAAGGCATCGACGAGCACGGCAATCCCATCGACCCCATCGTTCCGAAAGAGCAAAAGGACAATCTCGTTTGTCCCAGCATCCATACCGGCGGACGCGGCATTCAACACTCGGCTTACAGTCCGCACACCGGGTTGTGGTACAGCTCCGACTTCGAGCTGTGCACCCATTTTGTGAGCGGCTCCGATAAAGGCGATGAATTGAATCCGAATGTTCCACCAAATATCAGCGCGTTCGATCCCGCGACGGGGAAGAAGGAGTGGACCTTCAACACGAAGTACTACAACATGTCTTCTCTCCTGGCCACCGCGGGCGATTTGATTTTTGGCGGCGATTTGGAGGGCAGCGTCTTCGCGCTGGATGCTCGAACCGGCCGGAAGCTTTGGTCCTTCAACACCGGGGGCCGCATCGCTTCCGCTGCCGTGAGCTACTCGGTCAACGGGAGGCAATACATCGCCATTGGTTCCGGTGGAGGGTCGGAGACGGAAGGACGGCTTGCGAAAATTTATCCGGAAACCGCCGCCCATATCGCGCAACCCGCTTCCACGCTTTTTGTTTTTGCGCTGCCGGAAAAATAGATTCTTTGTGATTGAGCCGATTTCAATTGGGGCATCGCGGAACCATGAATCGCCACAACGATAAGGAAAGCATCCGAGAATTCTATGATGTCGTAAGTTCCCATTTCCACGAGTTGTGGGGCGAGCATTTGCATCACGGCTATTGGATTCGCGGCGATGAAACCAAGGAAAGAGCCCAGATTCAGCTTATCGAGCATCTTGCACAATTGGCGGAGATTCAGCCGGGGCGCAGGATTTTAGACGTGGGTTGCGGCACCGGCGCCAGCAGCATTTTCCTGGCCAAACACTACCAAGTGGAAGCAACGGGAATTACAATTTCACCCGTTCAAGTCAGTCTTGCGAATCAGGCGGCCGCCCGGGAGGATGTGAACGCAACTTTCCTTTTGATGGACGCCGAAGCGATGAAATTCGAGAAAATGTTTGATGTCGTCTGGTCGGTTGAATCCATTTCCCATTATCAAGACATCGAACATTTCTTTGCCTCAGCCGCAAAAGTATTGAAGCCCAATGGGACCGTTGCCGTGATTGATTGGTTTAAAAAGCCGAATCTCAATCCAGCCGAGTACAAACAACAAATCATCCCCATCGAAAAGGGAATGCTCGTTGAACTGGAAACGATGCAGGAGTACGAGGCATGGATGAGATCGAGCGGCTTGAAAATCAGGAAGAGTGAGATCCTGAACAAAAACTGTTCCAAAACGTGGGACCTTGGCCTGGACATTATCAGGAACAAATCCTTGTGGAAACTTGCCGCTAAGAACGGCGCTATGTTCGTCCGTTTTCTGAGGGCCTTCCGGGCGATGAGAGCGGGCTTCGCTTCGGGAAATTTCGTCTATGGGCTCGTGGTTGCCCAAAAGATCTGACGGAATCAGACCGTGGATAAAGTGAGCGCATTTCGGAGTTGAAAACAGCCATGGACCAAAATCTCCGAGAGCTATTACATGAAATAGAAACGCGCGGCCTGGAGAACGATGCGCGCGCGACCGAGCATGCGCGCAAGATGCTCAATCTCGAGCCCGCCAGCGCGCAACTCCTCAGTATCCTGGTACGCGCGAGCGGCGTGACGCGCGCGCTCGAGTTCGGCACCTCGAACGCGTACAGCACCATCTGGCTGGCGTGGTCGCTCGCGCCGGCCGGGGGCCGAATCATCAGCATCGACCGCAATCCCGACAAGCACGTAATGGCGCGCGAAAACCTCCGTCGCGCGAATTTCCTCGACCGCGTGGAGCTGCGTACGGGCGACGCCGCTGAAATTGTCCGCCAGCTCACCGGTCCGTTCGATCTGGTGTTTCTCGACGCGGACCGCCGGAAATTTCCTGAGGTGCTAAAAATCCTGCTGCCCAAGCTAGACGGCAAGGTGCTGGTGATCGCCGATAACGTCCTCTCCCATCCCGAGGAAATCGCCGAATATCTGAAATTGATTTCGAGCCTCGCGGACTTTCAACACACAACCGTCCCGATCGGCAAGGGACTGAGCATTGCCTACCGCGGATAACGCGGCGGCCGAAGCTGGGAGTTTGGAATTCGTATGTTGTACCTCGATGAAAATGTCCCCTTTTGTCCTCGATTGAAATGTCCCCTAATGAACGGCCTCGGAAGGAGGCCGGATGGGGAGAATCGGGATGAGCATGAGGGAACTGCGACGAGTGGAAGTGCTGGCGCGGGTGAAAAGCAAAACGCTGAAGGTGGTGGATGCGGCGAGCCTGGTGGGAGTGAGTTACCGGCAGGCGAAGCGGCTGTGGAAACGGTATCAGGAAGAAGGTGCAAGAGGGCTGAAGCATCGGAGCGCGGGAGGAACCAGTGCGCGAGCCAAGCCGGCGAGGTTTCGGCGACGGGTGATGAAGCTGGTGCGGGAAAAGTATGGAGAGGGTGAGGGAGAGCGGTTTGGACCGACGTTGGCGGCGGAGCATTTGGCGAGTGAAGACGGTCTGCAGATGGATGCGGAGACGCTGCGGCGGTGGATGTTGGAGGAAGGGCTGTGGAGTCGGCAACGCAAGCGGAAGGGGTATCGGCAGCGGCGAGAGCGGCGGCGGCACTTTGGGGAACTGGTGCAGATGGACGGAAGTTTTCACGATTGGTTGGAAGGGCGCGGAGCAGGCGGCTGCATGATGAACATGACCGACGACGCGACCAGTGCGGTGCAGTTGCGGCTGGGCGAGGAAGAGACGATCTGGGCGGCGGCCAACATCTTGTGGGCGTGGATCGAACACTACGGAGTGCCGCAGTCATTGTATGTAGACTGGAAAAACCTGTATAAACGAGCGCCCACGGCGCGGGAACAGCTGCGCGGCGAAGAACCGGTGACGCAATTTGGGAGGATGTGCGAGAAGCTGGGGATCAAGATTATCGCGGCGGGATCGCCGCAGGCCAAAGGACGAGTGGAGAGAAATCACGGCACGCATCAGGACCGGTTGATCAAGAAGATGAGGCGGAAAAAGATAGGGACGCACGAAGCGGCCAACGCGTATTTGCAGCAGGAATATCTGCCGGAGCACAACGGACGGTTTCGGCAGGCGGCAGCGGAGGCGGAAGATTATCATCGGCGGGTGCCGAGCGTGGCGGAGCTGCGGGAAGTGTTCCGGCTGGAGACGGAGCGGGTGATCGGGAACGATTGGGTGGTGCGCTATGACAATCGGTTTTTTCAGGTGCAGGCGCAGAGCCGGAAGTGGGCACCGGCGCAAGGCAAGGTGGTGGTCTGTGAGTGGCAGGACGGAACAGTGGAGATCGAATATCGCGGACAGAAGCTGCCCTGGAAAGAGATCTTGGGTGCGGGGCCGCGAGTGTCAGCCGAGGTGGGAGCATCGCGGCAGTTTCGGGTTGCGGCCTGCGCTACACCCTAAACGCGCCGCACAAGACGCGGCGCAGGGTTCCGCTCCGGCCGCAACCCGAAACAGAACAAAGCAAGAAGGAGCAAATGCAAAACCACAAAAAGGGGACATTTCTAACGAGGTAAGGATGGGGACATTTTAAAAGAGGTATGACAGGAGTTTGGAATTCGTATTGACGTACTTCTGCGAGTCGAGTAGTTTGCAGCTATGGCTAAGAAAAAGAACAACAAGAAAAAAGAGAAGAACGCTTTCCTCGGGAATCTGGATCGTCTCGGCGGAAAGAAATTAATGCAGCATGGCGCCGAAGAATCCTCCCGCGCAAAGGAATCGCGCAAGCACTCCGTTGGCGGCGGCCGCAAGTCCGGCTAACTCTCTAGAATAGGTCGCCCACCCCTCGCGAGACTGCGAGTCGGAGACATATGGTGTGATCCTCTACTTCCCGCCCGCCATTCTGAATTTTTGCACTCTGCGGCCATCCACGGATTCACCCACATAAATATTGCCTTTGGAATCCACCGCCATCGTGTGCGCGTGCATGAATTCACCGACCTGGTGGCCCGGGCGGCCGAAGCTCCCAAGCACGCGCCCGCTGGCGCGGTCCACCACGTCCACTTCTTCATCGATTTCATTGATCAAGAACATATACTTCTCTCCCGGGTCGCGCGAAAATTCCACCGAAGAGCAAGATCCCACCAGCGCTGCGTCTCGTTGCGCTCCCGTCCCCGATCCGGAAGCGGGCGTCCACACTTTGTAGCTGAACGGCATGTCCTTCTTGAAATTTCCCATCGTGTCGAACAGTTGAAGTCGATTCATCCAGCGATCGCACACATAGACGATGCCGTCATGGCTCACCCGAACGCAATGAGGAGTCGGCCTGGCCGCGGTGGCTGCTTCTTCCGTCGAACGATGCAGCTTCCATTGGCGGAGATAATGCCCGGTGCGATCGAATACAACGATCCGGAAATTGTTGCCGCCTTTCCCTTTCGCGTGGCCGTCCGCGACATACATGTCGCCATTGTGCGGATCGAAGGCGATTTCCGACACCCGGAAAAATTGCGAAGGGCTCGTATTGAGCGGCGTGCCGTTCACGGTGCCGTCCGAGGAATCGAAAACGCCCTTCTTGCCGATCTGCAGCAGAAGCTCCTTCCCGTCGTGCGAATATTCCTGCACGATGCCGTCTTCTGATCCGTCCAGCCACACATGGCCGTCGCGATCCACAGCGCATCCGTGAAGATCCTTGGGCAGGATTTTTGCGTCTCCCCAGGAGTTGATCACTTTTCCGTCGCCATCAAATTCGAGCACGGGCGGCGCGGCTTGGCCGGCGTTCAATTCGTCGCCGGTCAACCCTTCCAGATGGCCGTCCATGCCGCCGACGTCGCTTACGCGCTGCACTACAAAGACATGATCCTGGGAATCGATGCACACGCCGCCGATTTCACCGGTCACCCAGCGCTCCGGCAAAGGCTTGGGCCAGTAAGGGTCCACCTCGAACTTGGGAACGCCGCCCTGCGCCCAAAGCGGCGCTGGACCAAACATAGTAACCGCGAGCGCCAGCGCGCCGCAGGCCACAGCCATTCTGAAATAATTTCCTTCTCGTCCGATTCTCACTTGTACCCTCGACTCTTCTAAATTCACATACTCCTACTCAGTATCGTTGCTGCTCCATTGAAATATTAACCCAAGAATTTGTTCAGTTCTTCAAGCAGCATATCGGGTCTCTCTTCGGCAATGAAGTGCCCGGTCGGCATCTCTCTGCCTGTGACGTTCGACGCCCGCTCTCTCCACACCTCGAGCACGTCGTACAGCTTGGGCCATACGCCCCGTGCTCCCCACAAAATGAGAACAGGGCAAGTGATTTTGCGATCCAGGTCGGCGGCGTCATGAGTTAGATCGATGGTCGCGCCGGCGCGATAATCCTCGCACGAGCCGTGAATCGAGCCCGGCAGCGTGAAGCAGCGCAGGTACTCCGCGAAGGCCTCCTTGCTCAGAACGCCCGGCGGAATTCGCTCAAACCGCGAGCGGAGCCAGACTTCGGCGCTGTTGCCGATCAGCGTCTCTGGCATCGGCGTTTTCTGTATCAGGAACCACCAATGGAAATTGGATGTGGCGAGTTCGTTCGTCACGCTATGCAGCACTTTGTACGTCGGAACGATGTCGAGGATGGCGAGCTTCGTCAAACGGTCCGCGTGATCGAGAGCCAACCGGTGAGCGACCCGTCCGCCGCGATCGTGACCGACGAGCGCAAACTTCTGAAATCCCAAACTGGCCATCAGGTCCACCTGGTCTTGCGCCATGGCGCGCTTGGAATAGTTCAAGTGGTTTTCGCCATCGGCAGGCTTGCTGCTGTCTCCGTATCCGCGGAGATCGGCCGCCACGACGGTAAATTTTTTCGCCAGTTGAGGCGCTACATCGCGCCATTCAATGTGCGTCTGCGGATAGCCGTGCAGGAGAAGCAGCGGTGGCCCGCTTCCGGCAGTAACAAAGTTGATCGTGGCGCCCGAGGTTTTTGCTGTCAGGCGTTTGAATCCCGAAAAAAAATCAGTTCCCGGTTGGTCCGCTTGGGTCGAGGCTCGAACTTCGCGAGGAAGTACGGCACCGGCGGAAGCAATCGCGCCAATGCTTAGAGCTGCTGCCTTCTTGAGTAGATCACGACGGGCGCTATCAGGCATGGCTTTGTCCCTCCTAGGTCTATGTAGGACAGGCTTCAGCCTGTCGCCGCGCAACGCGTCTGCATGAGCAAACCCGACAGGCTGAAGCCCGTCCTACTTCTTTGGCGCCTGGGTCGCCTTCTTGTTGAAGCCGACGAAGCTGGCATTGTCTTCGCAGACGTGCTCCATAATTTTCCAGTCCGGCCTTAACTGAAAAATTAGCTTTGCTCCCCAGGGCTTCGTGTACGCCTTCGGGTCGTCGACGGTGAGGTCGATCACCAAGGAATCATGGTCAACGCGCCGGATGCGCTCCACAAGGTGCATAGCGTCACTGTGTGGATACCCTTCCCGATCGAGTGTAGTCTTGTCATTAAAACTGACCGTATCGGCAACGAGGGTGTCGCCTTCCCACTTGCCGATGGAGTCTCCCATCCATAGCGCACCGGCATCCTTGTCATGCGCACGCCCATCCGTGTAGATTCGCCGCACAAAGTGATCGAACTCGAACAGCATGATCACCTGGCCGGGAATCTGAACGATCTGCACTGGAAAGTTGAGAAGATAAATTCGCGGCACACCCGGCGGATAACAACTAAAAATTGGATCGCTCAAGACCGTGCTTGGACTGGAACTGCGATAGACGGAATTGGCCGCCTTGAATTTCGCCTCCGCCCAAGGCGTCATAGGGGAGATCGACTTTCCAAAGTCAAGATTAATGGGTGAATGCGACGGATCTCGCAGTCGCGTCCAAAGGCCGGATAAGTCCGGTGTGGAAGCCGCGGGTTCGACCTTTGCCATTCCTTGCGAGTCAGCGGTTTGAGCGAAGAGAAAGTTAGAGAAGGCGAGGGTCGCCGACAGGGCAAGAACCAAGCCCATTTTGCGGATGCGCATTTCGGAGCTTCTCCTGAGTGGTTTTACATTCACCCAAAATTTGTCTGAGCGAACTCTCATTAGTCCTGTAATGAATTTGGGTCGAGCTCTTGACCGTTGGACAGGACGACCTTCTGTAGACGCATGGTTTTCGCGCCGTTTTTGGGGCGATTCCCGATAATCGTGATTTGGTCCCCCTTTTTAATAATGTCCCGGTCCCAGCCGTGCCTGGTCAGGACATTCGGGCTGTTGGCTTCGCAAATCCATATTTCAACTTTGCCCTTGTCGTCCTTGGCCTCGACAGAAATGATCACATGCGGATTATTAAACTGGAAATCCGTTACCGTTCCCTTCACGGTCGTCAATTTCGTCGTGTCGTACGCCGACGTCCCGTGGTGCGCAAACACGGAAGCAGAAACCACTACAAGAACGGCAAACCCCGCGAACAATTTCAATAGCCAATTTTTCATGCGAAACCCCTGGCGCAAATTAAGCCGCAGCCAATCCGCGGCCCGCCGTATTGTAACTCCAGCGGCCCTATTGCAACGTCCGGAAAACCATAAGGTCTGTCAGTAGCTAAAGCCTATATCACCGTGCTCCCCGATGTGTCAAAGCGGCCTTACGCGCCCTGTTTACTTAGGTCCGGTCTTTGCCAGTTTTCTAAAATTCCGCCGCGGAACAGCGCATCAACGGGCTTTTCCCGGCATGCGGGCGGTTTACTCATTTCGGCGCAACGCCACGATCGGGCGGAATCTCGATTCGATTTTGATAAAGGTCTCTGCATTCGTGCACCGAATGTAATATCATTGTTCCCATGAAATGGGATGCTCGCTAGGGGGATGGCCTTCTCCCGTTCGAGGGGACTTTGAAACATAAATATGCCATCTGGCTGATGTGTCTGCTGCTGTTTGTCGCCGCCGTCGACACGATCCCGGATCCTCCTGCGATCAATCCGCCAAACAGCCACAGCTGCAGAATTTCCGCACTGCATGTTCGCGGATCTTTTACGCTGCTGGAAAAAGAGTGGTTCGTCGCGTCCAGTTCGCTTCGACGCGATAACCTGAATTGGTTTTCGTTCAGTTTAGCCCTCGACCAAAGGCCCGTCGGAGTCTGTACCCTGCCACTGGTTCGCCTCGCAGCCGATACCTCGCCTCCCGTTTTTTCCTGAACCAGCGCCTATCTGACTTGCAAGGAACGAGAAACGTTTCTGTTTCTCGTAACGTCATTTAATTTACGACAGATCAAATCCAAAGGAGGGAAAGACCATGATTGTAGGAGAACGGCTCCGAGCATTGCGTGAGGAAAGAAATTTCTCCCAAGGCGAAATTGAGAAGCGGACGGGACTGCTCCGTTGCTACATTTCACGTGTGGAAAACGGGCACACCGTGCCAGCGGTTGAAACGCTTGAGAAATTCGCGCGAGCTCTCGAAGTTCCGATGTACCAATTGTTGTACGACGGTGAAAAACCGCCCCAACTGCCCAATCTGCGGAAGAGAAAAACTTCCGCGGAAATTGCCTGGGGCGATTCAGGGAAAGATGCTCGAACGCTGACAAAATTCCGCCGTTTGTTGGGCAAAACAAAGGAGGATGACCAACTGTTGTTGCTCTCGATCGCCTACAAAATGGCGAGAAAAAAAAGCAATTGAGGACCCACAGCCGAGGCCGCTAGCCCCCAAGCTTTCCGGGTCCCCGGTATCACGGTCGGAATAGCGAGTTGGCCGGCAAAGGAATCAACGCCGTTGCCGGCCAACTCCTTTTCCCTCTTCTGTCCTGAAAGTTTGGTAAATCTAAATCGTTTCGCTCGAAATATTAAAAACTGCCAGCCGTCAGTTGCCGCCGTAGCAGATCAATTCACGCCCGTTCGCCAATACGACCTTCACCAGGCGCAGCGTGTACGTGCCATCCGTGATCTTGTGACCTACCGCGGTAATTTGGTCTCCCGGCTTAAGGGTTTCCTTGTCCCAGCCAGTGCCGGCCATGCGGCTAGGACTTGGCCCGCCGGCTGCCCATTTTTCAACATTCCCTTTATCGTCCGTGGCGTCGAAATACATCCACACATGCGGATTGCCCCAGTCGAATCGCGTCACGGTCCCCCTCACCGTGGTGAGATTGGCCATGTCGTATCCGTGCCAGGCGTGATGCGCGAACGCGGGGCCAGTGACCGCCAGAAGACAGACCACCAAGCTTCCGATCCACAGCAGCCGAGTTTTCATCAGGACACCTCCGCTATGCGTATCATCTACTTTTGACGCCACCTTGAAAAGATACGTTGCGGAATTTCCCGATTGTCGCCAAACCCGATTGATCTGAATCAGCATGTATGACTCCTAAGCCGGGATTGGTGTACCCTAAGGGGCAGATTCTCCGGACCGTGCCGGCCGGACTTGCGTGGACGATCTTCCGGGACGATTCCCGCAGCTGATTTGCGATTGAATTTTTCGATGAAACGAGGAGCGCACAACATGAAAACGAGAGCTTCTATTGCCGCAACGCTTGATCCGAGGCGAGTGCTGGCGATTCTGATCCTGGTCTTCGCTATGGCCCTGGGTATCGGCTTCGCGCGGGTTGCGTCAGCGAACGAATCCGCCAACAGCAAGGATGATGCGGCCATTAAGGAATTCGTCGCCGGATTCAGCAACGGCTGGAACACGCATGACGCGCACTCCATGTGCGTCTCGCTCGCCGATCACCTCTTGTGGGTCAACTGGCGCGGTGAGTCCCTCGGCACGCGCCAGGACGTCGAGGAAGAACATGCCAAGCTATTCGCGGACCTGTACAAGAACTCGCATCGCACCGACGAGGTCAAGTCCATCCAGTACATCAGCCCCGAACTCGCCTCGGTGGATGACTACTGGACCATGACCGGCGCCAAAAAGCGCGACGGCTCGGATTGGCCCTTTCGTGCCGGGCTCTATAATTTCCTGATGGCCAAGCGCAACGGGCGCTGGGTCGTGATCGTTTCCCACGCCGCCGACTTCAATGCGATGGCGCCCGCCGCAAAGTGACTTAAGTAGAACAGGCTTCAGCCTGTTGCTTTTGTTATGGGTATCGAAAAGGAAACCCGACAGGCTGAAGTCTGTCCTACTACTTCTTCACTTTCAAGTACCAATCGAGAATCTGCTCTCCCGTCCAGTACAACACGCCATTGAACTTTGAGGTGTATTCGTAGATAGCCTCGAGATACTTGATCCGCGAAGGCTGCCCGCTCAGGTAAGGATGAATGGCGATGGCCATGATCTTCGGCCGGTTCGCCCCTTCTTCATACAGCCGGTCAAACGCATCTTTGCATTTTTGCGTCCAGTAAGGCGCTTCATGGTACTGCACCGCCATGACGGGGATGTCGTTGGTATCGAGCGAGTACGGCAGCGTGTACAAGGGCCCGTGCTTGGTCTCGATCTCGGCCGGCTCGTCGTCCCACACCCAATCGCAAATGTACTTGATTCCCGCGGCTCTGAGGTGGTCGGGCGTGTCGTAGGTTTCGGTCAGGCCGGGCCCCATCCAGCCGATGGGCGGCTTGCCGGTGAATTCCTGAATCGTCTTCACCGATCGCTCGATCATGGCAACCGGGTCGGGCTCACCGTGCATGGGGCGCTGATCGAAACTGTGGCCCATGAATTCCCAGCCCGCATCCTTGCAGGCTTGCGCCACGCGCGGATAATCAAGGCACACGCGCGCATTGATCGAAAGCGACGGCCGAATCTTCAAGCGTTCATACAGCGCGTGGAATCGCCAGAAGCCGACACGCATGCCGTATTCGTGCCAGCTCCAGTTCGGCACGTCGGGCAGTGTCGTCACGCCCGTCGGCGGCACGAGCACCTGCCGGGGCATCGGACGAGCAATGTCCCATACTTCCACGTTCACAATCGTCCAGATGACAACGCGTTCGCCGTTGGGCAAATGCAGCTTGGGCCTGTCAACGATCGCCGAGTACTTTGCACGTTCACGGGGAAGGGTCATATAAAACTCCGCCTTCAGAAATTTAGAATTTGCATCGAGCGCATGCGTCCGACGCGCCAAATTGCTGCTGAGTTCTGTATCAGGCGAATTCGCTCCGTGTCAACGGTCATTAATCCTGACGGCCAACCCTGTAATTTTCAGGATTGTTGTTGTTTTTATTTGAAATAGGCGCATGATTGCCTACGTCGGAGCAGCAGCCCCCAATAAAACATACATCAAGAGGAGGCATCCTTAATGTCAGCGCGTCGGATTCTAATTGTGTTGTCCTGGGCCTGTGTTCTTTCCTTTGCTTTCTTGATTCTTTCCCCCACCGTGTTCCATGCCGCGCCGCAAGACTCGGGCTATCGCGTTCTGAGAACCATCCCTCTTGGAGGCGAAGGCGGCTGGGACTACGTGACCGTGGATTCGGCTGCCCGGCGTGTCTACATTCCTCGTAGCACGCACATCCTGGTGATTGATGCGGATTCGGGCAAGCAGGTCGCGGATATCCAGGGCATGAACGGCACGCACGGCGTGGCTGTGGCGCCCGAATTTAATCGAGGATTTGTGACCGGCAACAAGACCGAGCAAGAAGGCACCGTCTACATTTTTGATTTGAAGACGATGATGCTCACTTCCTCCATCAAATCGAACAGCATCGATACCGACTCGCTCCTTTATGACCCGTCGACCAAGCGCGTCTACGTCAACAACGGTGACGGAATGAACCTGACCGTAGTGGATGCGGCGACCGCGAAAGTGGCCGGCACCATGGCGTTCAACGCCAATCCAGAGGCAGCGGCGGCCGACGGCAAGGGAAGCATCTTCCAGGATTATGAAGACAAAGGCCAAGTGATCGAGTATGACGCGATGAAGCTCACCATCAAGAATAAGTGGCCCACTCCCGGTTGCGATGCGCCGGTGGCCATGGCGATGGACAAAATGAATCGCCGCCTGTACATCGGCTGCCGCGGCAAGGGGGGCACTGCCCCGGGCGTGATGATCGTCATGAATGCGGATAACGGCAAGGTCGTGGCCTCCATGCCCATCGCCATCGGCGTGGACGGGGATGTATTCGATCCGGACACGGGTAACGTGTTTGCAACTTGCCGTGACAGCGGAGACGGCAAGAGCGGCGCGACCTATATCTTCCACGCGGATTCGCCCGATAAGATCAGCTTGGTCGCGACCGTCAAGACCATTTACGGCGCGCGCACCGTCGCGCTCGATGCGAAGACTCACCACGTCTTCTCCATCGGCACGGAAAAAAACGATCCCGTGCCGCCCACTGCCAAAAATCCGAATCCTCGTCCGAAACCGGTGCTCAGCACGTTTGAACTTTTGGAAATCGGAAAATAGGCCGCAGGGAGCGGTCATGGGCCATGTCATGAATCGGGCCTGCTTATTTATTTAAGGAAATAGAACTTTGCCAATCAGAGCCGTCCGGGTGTAAAGTCCCGGTGGCCGGCAATTCTGAAGCGGAAAATCCTCGAAGAATTCAATGCGCGTTTCTGGGACGCGGACGAATCGTTTGTCGGTAAAACAAGACTCAAGGAAACCAGGGGAGAAAGCGAAATGAGGAAATATGCAGGGTCGTCTCGTACGGCGGTGATTCTGGCTGTGGTTGCCGCGGCGTTCGCATTTGGAAGCAGCAAAGCCTGGGCTCAAGGCGCCACGCCCGCTCCATTCACCAAAGTGACGGTATCCGATGCGGTCGCCAAGCGAACGCTGATGAAGGCGGTCATCAATGCCGATACCGCCAGGGCAATCGTCGACTCCTGCGTCGAATGGCAGAAGGCGCAGCCCGGGAATCAATCGATCGTCATTTTTGTGCTTTCGCCGACGGGCGACATCATCGACTCCCACGCCATGGACGGTGTGCTGCCTATTGGCGCGGAGACTGGCTTGATGAAGGCCAAGACCGCGCTGTACGCGCGAGGATCATCGGCTTCGGTCGCGCAGCGATTCAACACCGTCGATGGCCGCCTGATTCGTCTGGACCTCGGCAAGTCGGAGGGCCTTTCCTACTATTTCGTTCCTGGTGGTCTTCCCATCGTGGTGGACAATCAACTGATCGGAGCGGTTGGAGTTGGCGGCGGAAACGCGGACGAGCAGTGCGCCTACCAGGCGCTCCAGAAGGTGCTCGGACCGCAACCTCCGCTTGCGCCGGCTACGCCGCCCGCTGCTGCGCCCATGCAAGGGCAACAGCCACAACGGTAACGGCCATCGAACTTGTAGAGCGTGACCTCCGCGCCTGGTGGGGTTGCCAAGGGAGCAGCCTTACAGGCTGTGTCTTGTCGCCTCGCGCCCGCGGTGCCGTCTAGGGCGGCGAAGAGCGCTCACTGCTCAAATCTTCCTTCCGGCGCGTGAAAGCCGGCTGGGGGCATGCTTATTGCCAGCCTGGAAATTTAATTTTTAGACCACTGGAGTGCAAAGCCGGATTTTGACATCCTAATCATGAGCCTAAATCTTCCCGGACAAAATCAATTGCCACAATCACAAATTACATGTATCTGGAAGCAGCCCGGCATTGCCGCGAAGTATAAGACGGCAGTTTCCCTTCACAGCCACACCAACCAATCCAAAGAGAGCCTGCTCTTTATCCCGGCGTTCGCTGAAAAATGGCCCCTGCTGCGCTGGGCTCTGAAGGAGCAGTGCAAAAAATCATGCCGGCCTGTGGATTTTTCCCAAGCCTATTGGACGCCGCCGTTGCCGCCCAAGCTGGCATTTGAACTGGAGAGCAATCAGATCGAAATCGACCTGGAATTGATGAGCCTCGTATCGCTCACCGATCATGACAGCATCGGAGCGCCGAGCGCCTTGCGGCAACTGCCGGACCCCGTTCAGATTCCGTTTGCCGTGGAGTGGAGCGTCCCCTTCGAGGGAGCCGTCTTTCATTTGGGCGTGCACAATCTGCCGGAGAGTCAGGCGCATTTGATTATGGACGACCTGGCCGCCTACACGAAAAATCCCTCCGCGCCGCGCCTGATGGAATTATTGGCGGCTCTTCATGAATTCCCGGAAGTGTTGATCGTCTTCAACCATCCCCATTGGGACCAGCATTGCCTGGGACAGTCGACTTTCCGGAACATTCTTGACCGGTTCTTGCAGAGCCACGTCCAATTCCTTCATGCCTTCGAGCTCAACGCGATGCGTGCCTGGTCAGAAAATAAGGGTGTAATGCAGCTGGCCGCCGTTTGGCGCCGCCCTCTGATCTCGGGCGGAGACCGGCATGGATGTGAGCCCAGCGGCGCGCTCAATCTGACCTGCGCCACCAGTTTTTCCGAATTCGTCCACGAAATCAGGCGCGACCAGCTCAGTCATATCGTCTTTATGCCGCAGTATGCGGAAGTGCTCGGCATCCGCTTCATGCAAACCGTGATCGACACGATCCGCGACTATCCGGAACATCCCGCTGGTTCCCGCCGCTGGGACGAGCGTGTGTTCCACATGGATTTTCAGACCGGGTATCATCGTCCCCTATCCGCGCTGTGGAAAGCCCCTCCGCCCTATCTGGGACGAATTTTTTCCGTTTTTCGCATGGTGGAAAATGCCTCGGTGAGGCACGCTTTGAATTTTACGTTCAGAGGAAAATCGGATTTGCATCAGTCCTCGGAAGTTCCGCATGAGGTCATTGCGTGACGCCTGAAAATATCAGGTTGGCGCTATTTCCGTGCACCTACCGGGAAATAGACGGCGTGGCGAATACCAGCCGGCAGTTTGCCGCGTTTGCAAAGGAACGCGGCTACGCGTTTCTCCTGGTTCATGCGGGCCCGCGCGACGAAGTGGTAACAGATAGATCAATAACCCGAGTACAACTACGCCGTAGCCGGATCAAGTTTCCCCTCGATGGCCATCACGAGTTCGATCTTCTGTTCTTGCGCCACTATCCCAAGCTCGTCCGGCTCCTGCGCGATTTCTGCCCGGATGTCATTCACATCACGGGCCCGAGCGACGTCGGAATCCTGGGAGCCCTCCTGGCCCACAACCTCGGCGTCACTTTGGCGGCCTCCTGGCAAACTAATCTTCATCAGTTTGCCCGCCGCCGCGTGTCCAGCCTCCTGTCCTCCTGGCCGGAGAATCTCTCCGCCAAATTGGCCGCCGCCGCCGAATTCGCCAGTTTCCACGCCGCGGCTCGCTTTTACAAAATACCGCGGCTGCTCTTCACTCCGAATCGTGAACTGGTCGAGTTGCTCGGAAAGACCACGGGCAAACCCTGCTTCTTGATGTCCCACAGCGTGAATACAGAAACTTTCAGCCCGGCATTTCGAGAACGGCCCGCCGGCCCATTCCGCATCGGCTACGTCGGGCGGCTGACGCCGGAAAAAAACGTGCGCTTCTTCGCGCAACTCGAGCGGGATCTCCTGGCGAAAGGCAATCGGGACTTTCGGATCGTCCTGATCGGCGAAGGGTCCGAGGAAAAATGGCTGCGCGAAAACATGCAGCACGCGGAATTTATCGGCTGGCTGACCGGCCAGGATCTTTCGCGCGCATTTGCGAACATGGATGCATTCGTCTTCCCGTCGGAAACGGACACGTTTGGCCTGGCGGTTCTTGAGGCGCTCGCCTCCGGCGTTCCCGCGGTGGTGTCACCACGCGGCGGTCCAAAATACACAGTCGAGCATGGCAAGTCAGGCTACGTTGCGAACACCTACGATGAATTCGCTTCCTCGCTGACGGTCTTGATGACCGAGCCCG
Organism: uncultured Acidobacteriota bacterium; assembly: GCA_963832265.1. Taxonomy (GTDB): domain Bacteria; phylum Acidobacteriota; class Terriglobia; order Acidiferrales; family UBA7541; genus Palsa-360. The sequence goes on along the minus strand of CAWHTN010000001.1, from coordinate 297,202 downwards.
CGATCCAGAACTCGATGCGGCTCGAAGCCCGCCAACGCGCTCTTTCCTTTGGTTCCTGGGACCAGATTTTTGCGGGTATGTACAAAACCTACGAACGCTACACGCGCCCTGCACCCCAAGTCGAAACCATTCTTCTTGACGATGCAAGAAAGATTGTGAACACCTGATTTGAAATCGGATTTTCTGGTCCGCGATTCCAGCGGAATGACTCGCTATGTTCATCTCCATAAGCAAACACGATTCCCGATTACCGCTGGCATCTTTACTCTTGCTGATCCTCGTCTGGCCGGCAGGGGCGCGCGCGCAATCTTCCGTCCCACAAGACGCCATCGAACCGCGGCTCGATCTCTCGCAGGTCCTGGACAAGCTGGTCGAGAAAAACGCCGAACGCGCCGACGCGTTGCAAAAGTATCAGGGCAGGCGTTTCTATACCCTGGACTACACGGGCTTCCCCACTTCTCTTCATGCCGAGATGATTGTCGACATGACTTACGACGCGCCCGCCACGAAAAAATTCAAGATTGTTTCCCAGAGCGGCCCCGAATGGATCATCGATCGAATCCTGAAACGCCTTTTGGAAGCCGAGCAGGAATCCATGACCGAAGAGAACCGCGCGCGCGTCGCTCTCAATCCCAGCAATTACGATTTCAGCGCGCTCGAGCGTCAGGATGCCGCGGATAACTGTTCGTACGTGGTCGCGGTTCAACCCAAAATTCCGAGCAAGCTTCTCTATCGCGGGCGCATCTGGGTGGACAACAAGGATTTCGCCGTGTGCCGCATCGAGGCGGAACCCTCCAAGAATCCTTCCTTCTGGATTAAAAAGACCGAGATCCACCATTCTTATCTGAAAATCGGTGATTTTTGGCTGCCTTCCAAGAATGAATCCGTTTCCGCCGTACGCGGGGGCGGGCGCGCCGTCTTGATCATCAAATATCAGAATTATGAAATCCTGGCCGCGCGTGGATTAAAAGGAAGCGACGCCGGTCCCTCCGCAAGTTCCCTCGCGCTGCCGATTCACCCGAATTGAAAAGCTTTTAACCCGGACATCTCATCAAAGATCCAGGCTTTTGCAGCCACACCGCGCAACGAGCTTGGCGCGCGATTTGTTGTGGCGCCGGCGTCTCCCCGGCGTTTTTGCAATGTGTGGAGATCAGAAAAATCGCTGGTGAGATGCCGGCGCCATGAAAAGCGTCCACATTCTTATCCTTGGCATAGCAGAACGACCATATTTCATCGCACTCTGTTCGCTTGCAAATGAGATTGCGGAGTGCCTTGTCTTGATGATCCATGCAAGCACGGCCATCTCAGGGACAAGCTTAAGTACAGTATTGAAAGACATGGCACACACACGGGCTGCGGCGCGGAGTGAATTGCTTTCAACCAGGGATGCCATGATTTTTGTCGTCTTGGTTATATTTAGCTGATTCATTTTCTGTCCCATTTCCATGATAAATAGTATCTTGACAAACGACATAAAGTTAAATACTATTTATACGAATGACTAAGTGAAATTATATAAGGAACATTTGCTATTTAAAAGCCCTACTCTCGGAACGGACGAAAACGGCGTGATCCAAGCCATTGCAAGGATGCATAAGGCATTGCGCTTCTCTCTCTCTAATCCATCTAGGTGGGAAGGCATACTGCGCCGAAATGCCTTCGCCCGTGCAATTCAAGGTTCCAATAGCATTGAAGGTTATGTTGTTACCAAAGATGATGCAATCGCGGCGGCTGAAGGCGAAGAACCCATGACCGCGCAAGATGAGACATGGCACGCAGTAGTTGGATACCGCAATGCCATGACTTTCGTTCTCCAACTAGCGAAGGACTCTGATTTCGTAATCAATGACGGTATTCTGCGTAGCCTTCACTACATGATGCTTTCGCATGACCTCACAAAACATCCCGGTAACTGGCGACCAGGGCCTATATACGTTCACGATGAGGCGAAAGGGATAAATGTTTATGAAGGACCACCAGTGGAAAGTGTTCCTAAATTGATTGCCGAATTAATTGCCTATCTCAAGAGCGACAGGGATAGCAGTCATGTGCTAATCAAAGGAGCGATGGCACATCTTAATCTAGTCATGATCCACCCATTTTCCGACGGTAATGGTCGCATGGCTCGTTGCTTACAAACATTGATGATTTCTGGGAAAGGGGTCGGCGATCCGACTTTTTGTTCTATCGAGGAATATCTAGGAAAGAACACACAGGATTATTACAAGGTTCTTGCCGAAACTGGACAAGGGAAATGGAATCCCCAGAATGAAACTCGGCCGTGGATAAGGTTCAATCTCACAGCGCACTATAGACAGGCAGGAACTGCCCTCAGACGCGCAAGATTGATGGAAAAATTATGGGGAGAACTAGAACTTGAATTAAACAAACATCGCCTACCAGAAAGGGCTATCTATGCCTTATCCGACGCCGCAATGGGTTTCCGAATCCGCAGCTCCCATTATCGGCACAATGCTGATATAAGTAATGTAATGGCAAGTCGTGATTTGCGAGCGATGGTGAGCGCTGGGCTTCTGGCTGCAAGAGGGGAACGGCGTGGAAGACTCTACATAGGAACTGATTATCTTAGGACGATTGCCAACAGGTTACGAGATCAAGAGCCTAAAGAGATTCCAGACCCATTTGCTAGTGGCGTTATGATGATCGGGTAGATTCGCGCACAACCCGATATGCGATCTGGTTCACATCTTCTCGGTTCGACTCCTTCGTCTTCTTGGGTTTCTTCTTGATTGGCTTCTTTGCCATGTCGGGATGATGTCATACTTTTCTCATATTGAGAATTATCAATCACGCGTGTCCGGATCCAAAATGAGTCACTACCTTGGCCGGTCTTGCTTTGACAATCTATCGGGTAGAGCCGGCAGCCTGAATCGTTGTCTGATAGCTGTAAGCCTCGAGCCACGTGCCGTTGCGCTTGAACCAGACTCGCGTGACGTGCAACGGCAAGCCGTGCTCGGGCTGCTGGAGTGAGCTCATCACCATCGCGCCGCCAAATTCAAACATGCGCGCCGACGCAAGTGGAAACGGCGCGATCCCCGCTACCTTCTGATTATCCAAACCCGCCATTCGCGTGGCTTTGTCGAGCGGGCGATCGCTATTTGAGGTGACCGCAAAAAATTCGTCCGCAATGTGAGCGGCCCACGCCGCGGAATCATGCGCCGCCACTGCCCGCTCCACCGCCTGGTACGCTTGGATCACTTCTCGCTCGTCCCCGTTTTCCGGTTGGAACGGCACCTTGTTGCACGGGTTCTCGCACACTCCCGTCGCCGCCTCGGCGGGAGGAGGGGCGCCGATCGAGACCGCCTGATAGACAAGCAATTGCCAGCCCGTGCCGCGTTTCACCCAGATACGCAGGATGTACAGGTTTCCGCTGGTCGTCTGAACCAGCCCGACCTGGCCATCGGCATGCGCGCTGATCGCGCTAACAATAATTTTACCGCCGCCGCTTGCGTTGCCGGCCTCCATCGGCAGTCCCTTCCCGGATCGGAAGGTCTCCATGATTTCCGATTTGCTTCGAGTGTTTCCGGAGGAATCCGTCCAGGTGAAATTCGGGTCCAGAGATTTTCCATCCAGCGTGCCGGCGGTGGTTCCGGATTTGAATGCCGCGAGGTCCGCCCGAAGCAGCGTATCCTGGTCGTTGGGAGTGATCGCGAGTTTGATCGCCACTCCCGCCAGTGCGCCAATGCAAAGCGCGCCGATCGCAAGCAAAGGCGTAAGTTTCATAGCGGGTTTGCCAAGTGCGGTTCCACGGCGCGTGATTTTAGCTTGATACGCCGGCCTCAATCCAGTGTGCGATTTCCGAAGCGAAATATTTCGTCCTTCCACCAAAGCGCGGCGGAATAATTTCTGGGGGGAAGTGTCACTCGGTCAGATTAATATCGAGCCCAGTCAAACGCCGCTGAAGTCCGGCGAACAGCCCAAAAAGCGGCGGGGGGGCGGTGACATTGTTGTACACGTCGTGCGGGTTGAGACGATTCGTCACGTCCAGCGAAAAAACTCCAATGCTGATCTTCCGCCGCTTGGCATTCTCCTTGAACGGCATGTGCACCGTAAACTCGCGCGAGAGTTTTACATCCAGCGAAAAATAAATCGGGAAACGCAGGCTGTCCGGCACACCCACATAGTTCTGCAAAACGTCCACATTGGAATACGGAAAACCGGTGTGAAGGTCCGCCACAGGGCTGAAGACAAATTTTTTGGGAAGCGCGATGTACCCCCAGGCAAGCACCCGGTTGGGGATGTCGGAAGGCAGGACTCCATAGGCATTCGGCCGGATCACCGGCGCTTGAACGGGGATGAAGGCGTCCGAAAGCGTATTGAGATCGCCCCGCGCGCGGCTCCAGGCATAGGAAATATTCAGCTCGTTGCGTTCGCTTGGCCGGTATCGGGCGGTGATCTGAGCCTGCCGGTAGTTCGAGGATCCGGTGTTTTGAAGGACCATGAATCCGGATGTCCCGCCGGCAGCCGGGAGAATCGGATTCAACACAAAAAGATTGACCGTATGCGTTTCGTAATAGCTAACTCGAAGGCTGATGTCCTTCCGCAAGGGAGCCTCAGCTTCGATGTTCCAGGTAAACGTGCGCGCACTGTTGTTGTTGTCCATCAGCGTCGAAGAATTCCCGGGAATCCCCGCGGATTCATAGACATTTTGCAAGGTGATGGAGGGTTGACCAAACATTGGTCCGGACGGGAACGAGATCATTCGCTCTTGATAACCGCCGAAATCCGTCGCCAGCAGCGGGACGTGTCCATAGATCAAACCCGCTCCCGCACGGACTACGATCTTGTTTGCCATGGAGTAAGCCAGACCTGCGCGTGGCGCGAACGCCACATCCCGGCCGCTCGTTTGATACGTCAGACGGCCCCCGAAATTCAATGCCAGGCCCTTGGTTAGCGACCAGCGATCCTCCGCATATTCCGAGACCTCCGTATCGCCACTTCGCAAATTTCCAGCGCCCAGAAAAGCGATCGTTTCATCGATTGTGCCGCCCTGCTCCAGGAGATTAATGGGACGGGAAACGCTGCTCCCCGTGAAGGACCGATAGAGAATATCCGTTCCGAACTGCAATTCGTGACTGCCATGCCAGGACTTCGCGGGCAGTTGGAGATTGGGGAGAGCCTCCACTTGATTTGCGTTTCGCGAAAACGTATTGAAGTAATTGCCGCCCCAGCCCTCGGGATTAATGGTCATGTCGAGCGACCCTTGGCCGCGGTCGATGGCATAGAAATTCGTGTAACGGACGAGCGTGCTAAGAACCATCCCTGAGTCGAACTGGTACGCGTCCGAAATTCCGACGGACGCGCCCCGCCGGCGAATATTCGCCGACGCGGTTTGCGGGATGAGCGAATCGATATTTGCATACAAAATCGTCGCTGGAAAAACGTTCACATTGACGTTCAAGATGTGCTTCGGTGAAAACGTCCATTGAAAATTCGTGAAGGATACCAGGCTATACGTGACCGTCTCGTTGAAAGGCCACGTCAGCCCGTGCACCGGATCCTTGCGAAATTCGTACGTCATGTTCTCGGAAAAGCTGAGTTTGTTCTTGATGAGTGGCCCGCCAAACTCCACACCCGGAGTCATGTTCAAAAGGCCAATCAGATGGTCGTTCTTTCCTCGGAAGGACGGAACCATGTCCAGAAACTTGTAATTCCATCCTTGCCCGGGAGGCTTGATCTCGATTCTCGTCAATCCGCCGGAAAATCCGCCGTACGCGGAACTATCGGGAGTGCTGAAAACCTGGATGTTTTGAATCGCATTGACAGGAATCGGAATCGCGAAACTTCCCGACACTGGATCCACATTTTCCGCCGAATCCACCAGCAGCATTCCCTGGCTCTCCGCCTGGCCGTTGAAGTTCAATTTCCCTTCCTGCGTCCGAATGACGCTCGGGGACATGGCCAGGGCCTCGGTAAACTTTTGCGTGCGGAGAGGCAAATCCTCGAGTTGCTGGTCGTTGACCGTAGCTGTCGCGCTTACACTCTGCGTCGCGACTTCAACGGCTTCCCCCTGCACCTCGATCCGTTCCTCGACGGAGCTGATCTGCAAGGCGATATCCTCGGTGACTGCCTGAGCGGGTTCGAGCGTCACCGCGGTCGTCCAAGGCTGAAAACCTGCAACGATGGCTTCCAGGTTGTACTCCCCCGGCGGCAAATGCGTAAACTCGTAACTGCCCTTGAAATCAGTGACTGTCGTTTTGGATGTCGACCCTGGTGCCGTTCCCGTCAACTTCACTGTGATGCCGGCAAGAATATCGGTTGTTTTCTGGCCGGTAGTGGCCGTGACTTTGCCGGTGACGGACCCGGCCGTGGCCTGTGCGACGGGTCCCCGTTGCTGTGCGAACGCTGGCCCCGCGCAAATCAAGATGACAAACAGCAACGCTCCGCAAAGCGGATACCATGCGCCATCCCTTTCATTGCGGCACAACTTCAACGCTACACTCCACGATCGGACGGGACACGATCACGCTAGCAGTCTGGGCCTAACTTCCCGGTGTATGGGCGCCGTGCGTCCTGGCAAGCCAAACAAATTATCTTGCTGCCGTCGTTCATTCCGTCTGGCCGCAGGGATCAGGAATAGATCGAATCTTCTGAAAGGAGTGGCGGACGAAACCAATTCCAGCCGGTTTACCGTTGACGATTACTTTGAACGCTCAACTTTCACCCCCGTGGGGGTGGCCTTTTCTCCGTGAGATTAAAAGCCGTACCCTAATGGTCGCCTGTTTTGAGTCGTGCGCCAAGGAATAGGTTGGATACGTTTTCGCAAACGGTTACTCGGACATACTGTAATAGTAAATATGCGATACGAATACGCGTCACAGGAGGTCACCGCCGCCAGATTGAATCCATTTCCGCATTATGCAGCCTCAACCTGGAGGAACAAAGGGGGCCAAGTATTGAAAATTCAACTCACCGCGAAAGCTATTTCTGCGACGGCCAGTGGATAATGACTTGGTTTTGATAAGAGGACTTCAACGGGAGATCTATCGATTGCGTCTGTTTTGCAGTCAGGTCAAAGCCTCGCACGACCTCTTGCATGTTGGGTGCGCGAACCAAAACCTGGTGATGGCCCGGCGCGAGCTTCAAATCCAGAGGCGTTGGCCCCAGGTACTTCCCGTCGATCCATGCCGCGGCATGATCCGGTACTGTGTGCACGGCAACCTGCCCCGCGTCCGGGCCGGAATGGCTCACGAAAAATTGCCGGTTAGTCTTCGCCGCCGATTCGGCCGTCCCCCCTGGAACGCCCGCGGCCGCGCCAGGCGCCGCATTCGACGTGGTTTCAGGGATTCCCAAATTCAGCACTGGCGGCTTTAGGACCGACGTCATGCCGGCCGAATTCGCCGTCGCCATCCCGTACTCTGCCGCCGCCTGTCCGTGCATCGCGACGGTTCCCATGAAGGTGAAAAGAAATAGAACGACACAATGGCGCAGGGCGCGCAGGAGCATTTCGGCCTCCTAGACCAACCAGGTGGGGGACTATTCGCATATTAATCCCACTCGCGATGAACGGCAACCAATTTCTCCGGCCGGTGCATGCCCCCTATTCGCTTCAAGTGGCATCCCAATAACCTGTACGAAACGAGACAGATAGAACCTTTTTCCCCATGGTATTCTTGAAATTTCACCTTCGCGGTTCCTCGGCCCTGGGGTAGAATCAACTCCCGCTTGAGGCAACGGCCCGCCATCTCCGGATGTTCGCGGCTGCGACTATGATCCAGCTGACTAATGTCTCCAAGAACTACGGAGACACCAGGGCCGTGAAGGCTCTGATCAATTTGAGCCTTACGGTCGAACAGGGCGAGCGGGTCGCGGTGATGGGACCGTCCGGCTCGGGGAAGTCGACGCTCCTCAACCTGATTTGCGGCTTGGACCAGCCTACCTCCGGCTCGATCAAGCTGGAGGGCATCGAGCTCGCCGCGCTCGACGACGACCGGCGCACCCGCCTCCGGCGGGAAAAAATTGGAATGATCTTTCAAACTTTCAACCTTCTCCCCACGCTCACCGCGCTCGAAAATGTCGCTCTGCCGCTCCGTTTGCAAGGCTTGCGGAGGCGCGAAACCGATCAGCGCGCTGCGGCCATGCTGGAGCGCGTGGGGCTCGCCGTCCGGTCGCACCATCGGCCCGACGAGCTTTCCGGAGGCGAGCGCCAGCGCGTGGCCATCGCCCGCGCGCTTGTCTTTCGTCCGCCCATCTTGCTCGGCGACGAACCCACCGGTAACCTCGATTCGGCCACCGGAGTCGAAATTCTTCGCCTCCTCGATGATCTGCATACGGAATACAACACGACCGTTCTTCTGGTGACGCATAACGACCTCGCCGCGGCTTTCTGCGATCGAATCCTGACGCTGCACGACGGCCAGTTCGTCAAGGAAGTGCGGACCGGGCGAACCGCAACCGCATCCGCGACCCCGGAAGAAGGAGATCAGTAATGTTTGGCGCGCTGTGGCTTATCACGTTCAAGCAATGGCGCGCGCACCGGCTCCGCGTGGCGTTAACTACTCTTGGCATTGCCCTTGGCGTGGCCGTTTTTTTCGCCATTCGCACCGGCAACGCCACCTTGCTTGATTCCCTGCGCGGGACCGTCGAGAAACTGGCAGGCAAGGCGACGCTGCAGATTGCCGCCGGAGAATCCGGATTTTCCGAAAAGGTGCTCGACACCGTGCGCGCAACTCCCGGCGTGCAGCTCGCGGAACCGGTGATCGAGACCTTGGTGCAAACTTCCTTTGCCGACGAAGGCACTCTGCTCGTTCTGGGAGTGGACACGGCGGGTGATCAGCAGCTCCGCGACTATCAGTTCGACCGCACGCAGACCCAGATTGCCGATCCTTTGGTGTTTCTCGCGCAGCCGAATTCCATTTTGCTTTCGCGCACCTTTGCCGGCCGTCATGGCTTGAAGGTCGGCGACAAGATGACGCTCTTCGCCTCCGACGGGAAGAAAGAGTTCACCGTCCAGGGAACGTTCAAGCCGGTCGGCGTGGGAGAAGTGTTTGGCGGCAACGTCGCGGTGATGGACGTCTACTCCGCTCAAGTGGTCTTCCATCGCGGACGCAAGTTCGACCGTATCGACTTGATGAACGCTCCCAATGTTCCCGTGGAAGTCGTGCAGCAGCGATTGCGCGCCGAGCTTCCTCCCGGAGTGGAAGTGGATCGCCCGGAAGTCCGCGGCCAGGCGCTCGAAAATGCCGTCACGGCGATGCGCATAGGAATTCTAATTACGAGTTTTGTGGCATTGCTGGTAGGCGTGTATATCATCTTCAATTCCTTCACCATCGCGGTCAACCAGCGCTGGAAGGAAATCGGCATCCTGCGCGCCGTGGGCGTTGAGCAGGGAAACGTAAGCCGGATGTTTTTGGGCGAAGCCCTGCTGATGGGTGTGATCGGTTCGCTCGTGGGAATCGCCGGCGGTTTCTTGCTGGCGTCGGCGGCCAATCGCGTGATGCGCGGCATGGTCGCGGCCGTATACGGGGTTGTGGCCACGGCCTCGCCTGCCCGGCTGCACCTCGATCAGTGCGCCATCGCATTTGTGCTGGGAGTCGCCGCCTCCATGATCGGCGCGTGGTATCCCGCCCGCGGCGCGGCCTGCCTGGACCCCGCGCTGGCCTTGCACAATATCGAGGCGCGCCACCGCGAATCCGTGCTGGGGTGGAGGCGGACGGGGGCTGGCGTTCTCATGATCGTTGCGGGTTCGGCTCTTGTAGTTTGGACTCCGTCGCGCCTGGGCCTGTTCATTCAATTTGTTTTTGCCACGATCGTTCTGGTGGGCCTGACGATCGTCTTGCCGAAACTGGTGCTCTGGTCGGCGCGCGCGTTGCGCCCGATTTTGAATTGGGTGGGAGGATCGGAAGGAGCGTTGGCCGTCGACGCCATGATTCAGACGCCGCGCCGGTCCGCGGCGACCGTCGGCGCGCTGATGGTCGGATTGATGTTCGTTTTTTCCACTGCGTCTTACATCCAGAGTTACCGCCAAATGATTGACCGCTGGATGAACCAGGTGCTCAACGCCGACATTTTTGTGGCCACCTCGGCGATGCTGCGGTCGACCAGCTACCATTTCACCGAAGACTTGGGGAAGCAGATCGCCGCGCTCCCCGGAGTGAATCGCGTCGAAAACGTCCGCTTCACCGCCATTCCCTATCGAGGCGACACCGCGGCTGTGAATGCCATCGAAATGGATGGCTTCCTGGTGCGCTCGCAAAAAGCCATCGAGGGCGCGGACACGCGGACGCTGTATGACCGACTGACACGAGGCGAGGGCGTGCTGGTATCGAGAAATTTTGCCCACCGTTGGGGAGTTGGCGTTGGCAATCGGCTGACTCTCGAATCGCCGACGGGCACGCTGGAACGGCCGATCCTCGGTTTTCTCGACGACTACCGCTCGGAAAAGGGCACAATCTTCATGGACCGCGCTCTCTACAAAAAGTATTGGGCGGATGATGCGGTGGATTTCATCAACGTCGATCTGAATCCGGGCGTCGACCAGTTGGCAATGAAACAAGAAATCGAGCACCTCACCGCGGGCTCCTTTCACGCGTTCGTGTATACGAATGCGGAGTTTAAGCTGTGGATCTCCAGCCTCGTGGACCAGTTCTTCACGCTCAATTACATGCAACTGGTCGTGGCCGTGATGATCGCCATTCTCGGAATCGTCAACACGCTGCTGATTTCCGTGTCGGAGCGGCGGCGAGAGATTGGCATCGTTCGCGCGATCGGTGGGCTGCGTGCCCAAATCCGGAAACTTGTGCTGCTTGAGGCGGTGGCCGTGGCCATCGTCGGTGTGATCGTTGGATCGGTGGCCGGAGCTCTAAACACCGTGTTTATGTCGCACACCGTATCCCTCGTACTGGCCGGCTATTCGGTGCCGTTTTATTTTCCGTGGGAATTTGTTCTGCTCTCCGTCCCCGTCGTGACGGCGGTGTCGCTCGCGGCTGGCTGGTGGCCGGCGCGGAACGCGGCGCGCATGCAGGTGATCGAGGCGATCGGCTATGAATAGACGCGCCGCATTTTGTCCGCAACGGAAAGGAAGGCGCCTGAACGCGGCGCTGCTCTTCCTGGCGCTTTGCTCGTCGTGTGCGCTCCCCGTTTTCGGCGAGACCGACGCCAAAGCGATCATGGCCGGCGTCTATCAGCAGGACACCAGCCACGATGCGACCTTGCGGGCCACGCTCGACGTCACGGACAAGGACGGCCACACCGTGCGGAAACGGTTTACGCTCAGCCGCGTGGGCTCGTTCGGCAACGGCAAGACGCTCGTCCGCTTTACCGATCCGCCGGAGCTTCGCGGCGTCACGCTACTTTCCATCAATCAGCCGGGCGTAACCGACCGCCAGTGGATCTACACGCCCGCCACCGAACGCGTGCGCGGCGTGGCGCCGCGCGAACGTTCCGAGCGTTTCGCCGGAAGCGACTTCACCTACGAAGATATCGCCGAGCACGAGCTTGATGACTTTACGTATCAACTACTGCCCGCTGAGGATATTATCGAGAATCATAAAACATCCAAGGTAATGGCCACGCCCGTCGCGCCGGACCGTTCCCAATACAAATTCATTTATTACTGGGTGGCCCAGGATGTACCCTGCATCTTGCATGCAGAGATGTACGATCAGGATGGACGCAAGGTGCGCGAGATGCATGCCAGCGGTCTTCGGAAGGAATCCGGAATCTGGGGCGCGCGGAAAACGGAAATGCGTTCGCTCGTCGAAGGCACCAAATCGGTTTTGACGATTGATCAGATTCATCTGAATACCGGGCTGGACGCCGCGCTGTTCACCCCGGAGGCGCTGGAGAAGAAAGAGTAGCACGGCAAGGGTGAGCGGAGTGTCACGCGAATCCGCTCGGAGCCACAAAGGGGTTTTGTAGGTCGCAGCTTCAGCCGCGACATCAAAGCACCAGGAAAGCTTGGACTTTTGAATCTGCATGAGAACTTGCTTTGGGTTCATGTAGCGCCCGCCTTCAGGCGGGCATCTGCCTGGCTCCAATGTGCCCGCCTAAAGGCGGGCGCTACGAAGCTTGCGAATCCTAAGTTCTCAAACAGACTCTTTGCCTTCTGGAGGCTTGAGCACGCAACGCCTACCTAGTGGCACAGGCTTCAGCCTGTGGGGGTTCGTCCTCCAAGGAGACGCACGAGATAAGTAGCAGATATTCATCGCAGGTCTGGCGCACTTGGTAAATCTTGGGAGACAGGGACTTGGCTACGTTTTCATCCGATCGTGACGCGAGCTTCGCGAATTTGATTGAGCTGCTCCGAGCAAGAACGGCGGAGCACGCCTCGCGCGTCGCTTTCCGTTATCTTGCCGACGGCGAGACCGAAGAGTCGCACCTCACTTACGAAGAATTGGAATCGCGAGCCCGCGCCGTTGCGGCCGCGCTCGCGCCGCACGCCGCGGCGGGAGATCGCGCCCTGCTTTTCTATTCGGGCGGCCTCGAATTCATCGCCGCTTTTTGGGGTTGCCTGTTCGCCGGCGTCGTGGCCGTCCCGGTTTTTCCCGCGCGCCTGCATCGGCAGATTCCGCGCCTCTTGGCCATTGCCGCGGATTCCGAAGCCAGATTCGTGCTGACGACAGCGAAGATCCAGCGCCAGGCGGAGGATTTGTTCAAGCGCGCTCCGGAGCTGAAGAATTTGCACTGGCTGGCGACCGACGACCTGCCTGCGGCCAATGCGGACGCACCGGCGCGATCCCCGCGCAACTCTCGAAACGCTGGCGCTCCTGCAATACACTTCCGGCTCGACCGCCGCGCCGCGCGGCGTCATGGTGACGCACGGCAATTTGCTGCACAACCTGGCATGTCTGCGTGAAGTTTTCCAGTTTTCGCCCGAGAGCATCGGCGTCACCTGGCTGCCGCATTACCATGACATGGGCCTGATCGGCGGTTTGCTCCAGCCGGTGTTTGCCGGCGGCGAGATGATCGTGATGCCGCCGTCGTCGTTTCTGCAGCGCCCCATCCGCTGGCTCGCGGCGGTGACGCGCTATCGGGCGACCACGATGGTCGCGCCAAATTTCGCCTACGAACTTTGCGTGCAAAAAATTTCCGCCGAACAGCGCGCGCCGCTCGATCTCGCAAGCGTGAAGGTGGCGCTGTGCGGCGCGGAACCAGTGCGCCCGGATACCCTCGCGCAGTTCGCCAAAACGTTCGGCCCGTGCGGCTTTCGGCAAGAGGCGTTCCGCCCCGCGTACGGACTTGCGGAAGCGACGCTGATCGTTTCAGGCCATTCGGAAAGCGGCGCGCCTTTCGCGCCCTCCGTGCTGGCGGAAGAGCTGCAACGAAATCGCATCGAGCCGGCGGAAGAGGGCGCAGCAGGCAGCCGCGTACTGGTGGGCTGCGGCGGAATCGCGCCGGACCTCAAAGTCTCGATTGTCGATCCCGAAACTCTCGCGCCATGCGCTCCCGACCGCGTGGGAGAAATCTGGGTTTCAGGCCCGAGCGTGGCGCGCGGCTATTGGCGCAAGCCTGCGGAGACGGCCGAAACATTCGGCGCGCATCTGGCCACCGGCGAAGGCCCCTTCCTTCGCACCGGCGACCTCGGATTTCTCGATCGCGGACAACTCTTCGTCACCGGACGATTGAAAGATCTCATCATCATTCGCGGCTCCAACCACTATCCCCAGGATTTGGAACACACCGTCGAGCGAAGCCACCGCGCGCTGCGCCCCGCGTGCGGCGCCGCGTTTTCGATTGAAGCGGATGGAGCGGAGCGATTGGTCATCGTTCAGGAAGTGAACGACCGCGCATCCATTCCCAGCGAAAATGTAGTCGCTGCGATCCGCCGCGCGCTCACCGAGTCGCACGAAGTTCATCCCGACGCCGTCGTGCTCATCGAGCCGCGAAGCATTCCCAGGACCTCCAGTGGAAAAATTCAGCGCTATGCCTGCCGCGAAGCGTTTCTCGCCGGCACGCTCGACGTGGTGCACGAATGGCGGGATCGCGAAGGCCGCTCCGATCGCAAGCAGAACGCCGCGAGCCATCCGCGCAGCGGCCTCGTGTGGGACTACCTGAGCACGCAGTCCTTCTCTCACCGCCTGGCCGGCAACGCGAACGGCAATGGAAACGCAAACGGGAATGGCAGACACGAAGATCGTCCCGTAGACCCTCCGGAAATCGCAGGCGCCGATCCCATCGCCATCGTCGGCATCGGCTGCAGATTCCCAGGCGCGGACGGCCTCGAGGAATTTTGGACTTTGCTGCGAAACGGCGTGGATGCCATCTCGGAAATTCCGCGCGAACGATGGGATATCGACGCGCTATACGATCCTCTCCCCGGGACCAATGCCAAGATGAGCACGCGCTGGGGCGGATTCCTTCCCGGCGTCGACCGGTTCGATCCGCATTTCTTCGGCATCTCGCCGCGCGAAGCTGCAGCGATGGATCCGCAGCAGCGCCTGCTGCTCGAAGTAACTTGGGAAGCTCTCGAGAATGCGGGGCAGCCGCCGGACAAGCTGGCGGGCACCAGAACGGGCGTTTTCGTCGGAATCGGCGGATTCGACTACTCCAATGTGATCCTCACCTACCAGGATCACCTCAAGACGATCAACGCCTATCTCGGCACGGGCAACGCGCACAGCATCGCGGCCAACCGCATCTCCTATTTGCTGGACCTGCGCGGCCCCAGCGTTGCCATCGACACCGCCTGTTCGTCTTCTCTCGTCGCGATTCATATGGCCTGCGAAAGTTTGCGTAGCGCGCAGTCCGACCTTGCGATTGCCGGCGCCGTCAATCTCATCCTCTCTCCGGAAGTCACCATCGCTTTTTCGCACGCGCGCATGATGGCCGCGGACGGCCGCTGCAAGACGTTCGACGCCAAGGCCGACGGCTACGTTCGCGCAGAAGGCTGCGGCGCGGTCGTCCTGAAGCGCCTTTCCGACGCGCTGCGCGATCGCGATCATATTCTTGCGCTCGTCAGAGGCTCCGCCGTGAACCAGGACGGCCGCACCGCCGGCATCGCCGCTCCCAACGGTTCGGCCCAGCAATCCGTCATCCGCGAAGCGCTGGCTCAGGCTGGAGTCGCTCCGCGCGACCTGACCTACATCGAAGCTCATGGCACCGGCACATCCATCGGCGACCCAATCGAAGTCGAAGCAATCAAGGGTGCGCTTGGAAAAGCTGCGCCCGGGGACCCGCCATGCCTCTTGGGTTCTGTGAAGGCCAATATCGGCCACCTGGAAAACGCGTCGGGAATGGCCAGCCTGGCCAAGGTGCTGGGTTGTCTACAGCATGATGAAATTCCCGGCCAGTTGCATTTCACCAACCTCAATCCGCGAATCTCTCTTGCCGGCACGCGAATCGTAATCTCTGGCAAGCCGCAGCCCTGGCCGCGCTCGCAGCGTCGTCTCGCAGGAATAAGCAGTTTTGGATTTGGCGGCACCAACGCGCACATGATTGTCGAAGAAGCACCGGCGCGGTCCCGGCCGGAAGGTTTGCCGAGCCGTCCCTGCCACATTTTGACGCTTTCCGCTCGGACCGAAAGTGCGGTCAAAACTCTCGCGAGCCGCTACGAGAGGCATCTTGCCGAACATCCCGAAGACGACCTCATGAACATCTGCTTCAGCGCCAACGCTGGCAGATCGCACTTCGCGCGCCGCGTGGCCGTAGTCGCCGAAAACAAGGAGCAACTGCGCGAAGCGCTCGCTGCCTTTGCAAAGGGACAGCCGGCGCAGAGTGCCGTTGCGGAATTGCGCGCCGGGCACTCCACGAGAAAAGACGGGCCGCGCATTGCGTTTCTGTTTGGCGCGGAGGCTCCCAATCCCTGCGCCGCGCAGCAGCTTTACGACACCCAACCCGTGTTTCGTTCGGCGGTGGATCGCTGCTCGCGTTTTCTGGGCTCGCACTCGAAGGAGCCACTGCTCGACGCGCTTGCCTCGGCAAAAAACAGTCCGGAACGCCGCGACCCTGCGCTATTTGCTCTGGAGTTCGCGCTGGCGGAACTTTGGCGATCCTGGGGCATCGAGCCGGACGCCGTGCTGGGCGCGGGCGTCGGCGAATACACGGCAGCGGTAATTTCCGGCGTATTAACCTGCGAAGACGCACTAAAACTCGTCGTCGACCGCGCTCGCTTCCTGCAGCTCGCTCTGCACAACGGCGACCTGAATCGAAGGCTCGACGAATTCGATGCAGCGGCGGCAGCAGTGAAATTCCAAGCGCCCCGCGTGCCGTTCGTTTCCGGACTTACCGGCAAGCTTTTGGCGGAAGGCGAAATTCCCGGCGCCGACTATTGGCGCCTACAGGTTCTTCAGGCCATGCAACTCGAAGAGGGAATCGAAACACTCGAGGCGCTTGGTTACGACCATTTCCTGGAAATAGGACCTCCCGGCGGCATCACTGGAACCGAGCGTCTCCACGATCCGGCAGCTAAGACCACTTTCCTTTCTTCTCTCGAAAGCGATCGCACCGGTTGGCAGAGCATGCTCACCAGCCTCGCTTCGTTGTACGTTCGCGGCGCCAGCGTCGACTGGAAAGCCTTCGATGAACCCTACCAGCCGTTGAAAGTGCCTCTGCCAACGTATCCCTTCGAGCGAGAGCGTTGCTGGGAAGATCCGCCCAATGCATCCGGCCCGCAGAAGTCGGCCAAGCCAGTGCACGCTTTGCTTGGCGAGCGTGTGAACTCCGCGCTGCCCATGGCGCAGTTCCAGAGCAAGATCGGAATCGATACTCTGCGCTACTTGAACGACCACAAAGTTCAGGGCTCCGTCGTTTTTCCCGCTTCCGCGTATCTGGAAATGGCGCGCGCGGCTTCGACGGAACTTTTTGGATCCGGCTCCCCGGTTTTATCCAACGTAGCCTTCCAGGAAGCGCTAATTCTTCCCGCCACGGGCGCGCGCACTTTGCAACTGGTCGCGTCCCCTGCATCGAGCGGCAGCGCTTCGTTCCAGATTTACAGTTCCAACGCAAATCTGAACGGCACCCACGAAAATTCGGCGTGGACCTTGCACGCTTCCGGCGACATGCGCATGGAGGTTCCGGATTTTGTTCGTTGCGCCGAGGAACAATACAGCCTGGACGAAATTCGGGCCCGGTGCCCGCAACGCAAAACAGCCGCGGAGCTTTACGCGTCCTTGAGAAACGCCGGCCTGGAATACGGCCCAGGTTTCCAGGGCGTTCAGCAATTGTGGTGCGGACACCGCGAAGCGCTTGGAGAAGTGCGGCTTCCGCCCGCCGCGATTCCCGTTTCCCAAACCAATGGAAATTCCGATGGCGCCTGGATGCATCCCGCGCTGCTCGATTCCTGCCTGCAGGTGCTCGCGGCCGCATTGCCGGAAGACAAAACTGGCTCCGGCCGGAAATGGATTTATCTCCCGAGCGGACTCGCGAGCCTCCGATTTTTGGCGCGGCCGGATGCGCGCCTGTTCAGCCACTGCGTCATTCGCCCAGGCAGCAGTCTCGGAACGGAATTCCTAGAAGCGGACATCCGCCTGCTCGACGAGCATGGCTGCGTCGCGTGCGAACTCCTGGGGTTCCGTGTGAAGCTCCTCTCTGGTGAAACGGATCGCGAGGCCCGCGAGAATCCCGGCGACTTGCTGTACGACGTCGCCTGGGTAGCGAAGCGGCCCGTCGCGCTCACGAAATTCCAATGGTTCGGAGCCGCCTTCCTGGTACATCCTCGCCGATCGCGGCGGTGTTGGACAGGCGCTCGCGGCCCATCTTCAGTCGCAGGGAGAGAAGTGCATCGTCGCAACTCCGAATGATCTTCACGACCTCAAGCAGCTCCGTGCCGGCTCCTGCAACATCGTCCATCTCGCGAGCCTCGACCTGTGCGATCTCGTCGCTCGCCCGGAAGCGATCCTGGAAGCGCAGGCCCAGTGGATCGAAACGCTGCAATTCGTTCAGACCCTCCTTCGCGAGTCGAACGGTTCAAAGCGCCGCCTGTGGATCGTAACCCGCGGAGCGCAAGCCGTCGGACCCACGCCCGCGCGCGTCTCGCTGGCCCAGACTCCCTTGTGGGGCTTGGCAAAGTCTATCGATCTCGAGCACGCGGAACTTGGCTGCACGCGAATCGATCTCGATCCCGACGGCGGCCCGGAAGAACTCGCCGCGCTCTTGGAGGAATTGTCTCTCCCAAGCACCGAGCGCGAAGTTGCTTTCCGAAAAGGAATCCGGTACGTCGCCCGGCTTGTGCCGCGCGCGCCCAAATCCTCGAGCGCCACGCTCCTGGATGTTCCAATAGCGGATTCGTTCCGCTTGGATATCTCGCGCCCCGGAAGTCTTGAGAATCTCATCCTGCGAGGAACCACCCGTCCGCAGCCGCAACCCGGCGAGGTCGAAATCCGCGTAAATTCCGCGGGCCTGAATTTTCGCGATGTGATGAATGCCGCCGGCGTATATCCCGGCGGCCCGATCCCCTTCGGCGCAGAATGCTCGGGAACGATTTCCGCCGTAGGGCCGGACGTATCAAACATGAAGGCCGGCGACGAAGTGATCGCAGTGGCGGGCGCCAGCTTCAGCGCCTTCACTACCGCGGACGCGCGCGCCGTCGTGCCCAAGCCTCCCGCTTTCAGCTTCGGTCAAGCGGCCACGATTCCGATTGCGTTCCTCACCGCCTACTATTCTCTCCACCATCTTGCAAAACTTTCCCGCGGCGAGCGCGTGCTCATCCACGCGGCCGCAGGCGGCGTGGGCCTCGCCGCCGTGCAACTGGCTCAGCACGCCGGCGCGGAAATTTTCGCGACCGCCGGCTCTTCGGAAAAGCGCGCGTACCTGAAGTCGATGCGAGTACCGCACGTCCTGGACTCGCGTTCCCTCGCTTTCGCCGACGAAATCATGAAGACCACCGGCGGCCAGGGCGTCGACGTCGTTCTCAACTCTTTGCCGGGCGAATACATCACCCGCAGCCTTTCGATCCTCGCCGCTCATGGCCGTTTCGTCGAAATCGGTAAGACGGACATCTATCAGAACAAGCCGCTGGGCCTGTTCCCATTTCGCAATAATCTTTCGTATTTCGCCCTCGACCTGGACCGCGTATGCCGCGAGCGGCCCGCCTTGCTCCGCTCGCTGCTTCTCGAGCTGATGGCGATGTTCCAACAGGGCAGCCTCAAGCCGCTCCCGCACAATATTTTCCCAGTAGAAGATGCCGCCAACGCCTTCCGTTACATGGCCCGGCGCAAAAATATCGGCAAGGTCGTGCTCTCTTTTACTTTCGCCGAATCCAAGAATCGCTCGGATCGGTCTGCGGCGCCTCGCGCCGACGCGACATATCTGATCACCGGAGGCCACGGAGGCCTTGGGCTCGCAGTCGCGCGTTGGCTCGTGGAAAAGGGCGCGCGGCACTTGGTTCTTCTCAGCCGCAGTGGAGCTTCCTCCGCCAGCGAAGAAGTCGCCGCCGATTTGACGGCCAAAGGCGCCACGATTACGACGATCCAGGCCGACATTTCGAACGAAAGCGATCTGGCACGCGCGTTATCCGAAATTCGCAACACGATGCCGCCGCTCCGCGGAGTGATTCATGCCGCCGGAGTCCTGGACGACCACCTACTCCTTAATCTCGAAGCAGAAAACTTCCGCCGGGTCCTGGCTCCCAAAGTGCTCGGGGCGTGGAATCTCCACTCCCTCACCGCGGATTTGCCGCTGGATTTCTTCGTCGTTTTCTCTTCGGTGGCATCGGTCCTGGGTTCGCCCGGCCAGGCGAATTACGCGGCCGCCAACGCTTTCCTGGACGGTCTGGCGCACGATCGCCGTTCTCAAGGCTTGCCGTGCCTGTCCATCAACTGGGGCCCTTGGGCCGAAGTCGGCATGGCCGCCCGCGCATCCAGCGCCCGAGGCCCGGCGTCCCGCGTGATGCTCCCGCTAGCGCCCGCGCAAGCGCTAGCCGCGCTCGACCGTCTGTTCGAAAAGAACGGCCCCGCCCAGGCCGTTGCGATGTCCGTGGATTGGACGCTACTCGCGCGTTCGTTTAATGGCCAACAGCCCCCGTCCTTGATTGCGGATCTCCTCCGGGAAAAAGCCCGTCCCGCCGCCGCAAAATCCGCCAAAGAATCGGGACCGCGCCTGTCCATGCAGGAACTTCTGGCCACGCCTCCGGCCCGGCGCCATGCCCTGCTCCTCGCGCACGTCCAAAAAAGCCTGGCGCAGGTGATGGCCCTCGACGCCCCGGAACTCGACCCCGAAGAATCCATGAGCAACCTCGGTCTCGATTCCCTAATGGCGCTCGAGCTCCAGCACTCGCTTGAAGAATCTTTCGGCACAAAATTGCCAATCGAGCTTCTAATGGGCATGCCCAGCCAGAACGAATTTGTGACCCGCCTCCTGGACATCCTCGCCAAACCGGCGCCCTCGCCGGTACCTGGCGTAATGGTGGAAGAAACGGAACCGAAGGAAATCTTTCCGCCGATTGTAGGGGCTTGAGCTTCCAGTAGCACAGACTTCAGTCTGTGGGGTTCCGTAAGCGAACCCAGACCGTGCGCGCCAGGAAGAACTACTGAAACCCACAGACTTGAACAAGCTGCGGAAAAAATGTCTTGTTTTGTCATTCTGAGCGAACCGAAGATTCTCTCTTCGATTTAAGTATAAGAAAAGAAACAAGGAGAGATTCTTCGCTTCGCTCAGAATGACAGCGCTTTGAGTTTTTCCGCAGCCTGTTGAAGTCTGTGCTACTAGACCTCGCCTCGACGAACGCGCAAGAGTTACGGACTACTGCTCGCCTTCCAACTTCCTGATGCGAACCTCCACCCCGGGAGTATTCTTCAGAGCATCGGAGAACTCTTCCAGCTTCGACCCGCGATAGTGATAGGGATACACAATTTTCGGCTTAAACGCTTTCACGCACTCCGCGGCTTCCAGAGTGGTCTCCGTTCGCGGAGGATTCATCGCCAGAAACGCGACCGAAATATTTTTCAGCGCTTTCATTTCCGGCGTGCATTCCGTGTCGCCCGAAAAATACACGCGCGTTTCGCCGAAATTCAAAACGTAGCCGCTTCCGATTCCCTTGTGGTGATACGGTTTTCCCGGCCCCGATCCAAACACCAGGTTGTACATCGGCACGCCTTCGAAGCCGATCCCCATCACGGTCCTCTGTTCGGAATCGCCGATCGCCTCGACGATGCCGCAGGCCGGCGCGCAATTCAGCGTATCGATGACGGCCGGCGGCCCGACGATAATGGTCTCCGGCTTCTTCAGCATGTCGACCATCGCGCGGTCCAGATGGTCCTGGTGCGTGTGCGTGATCACAATCAAATCCGCCGGCGGCAAGCCCGTAAAATCCCCCTGGCTCCACGGATCGACGTGTATCACTTTCCCGCCAAATTCGAGCATCACGCTGCCGTGATAAACCGGCATGATGCGAAGCTCCCCGCGCGACGTCTGGATCACGTCGGCCTGCCGGTTGGAGGGATTGCCGCCCGAAATCGCCGGCAAAGTGGAAAACAATACCGCAAGGCAAATCGCGCTGAGCGCGCGTCCCGCAGCTTTTTGCATAACGTGAACTCTCCCGTTTATGATGTGGCGCGTAGTATACATCGTCGCCCCGCGACAAGCGGAGCGTTTGGTAGCACAGACTTCAGTCTGTGGGTTTCCATTTGATCTTGGAAGGCGCGCAAGGGCCGCTAGCATTGGCCGAAAATCCACAGACTGAAGTCTGTGCTACCAAAAAACGGCACGGCCGCGGAATCAGGAGGAAATCTTCCATGACGGACAGCACGGCAGGCGGCCCTCATCCGAAAACAGATTCGTCTACAGACGCGATGCTCGACGGCGCGCGCTACCTCGCCAGCCTGCGCGACGCGCGCGAAGTTTACATCTACGGCGAGCGCGTTCGCGATGTCACCGAGCATCCCGCTTTCCGCAATTCTTGCCGGTCCATCGCGCGCTTGTACGACGCCCTCCACGATCCCAAGACGCGCGACACGCTCACGGGGCTCGACCGCTCCGGCGCGCGCACCCATAAATTTTTCAAGCCCTGCTATTCGGCGCAGGAATTGTGGGAAGCGCGCGATGCCATCGTCGCCTGGTCACGCCTGAGCTACGGCTACATGGGCCGCACGCCCGATTACAAGGCGGCGCTCATGGGCAGCCTGGCATCGGAGCCCGAGTTTTACGCGCCGTTCGATGAGAGCGCGCGCAACTGGTACAAGCGCTATTCTTCGCAGTGCCTCTTCCTGAATCACTGCCTCATCAATCCGCCCATCGACCGCAGCCGCCCCGTGCACGAAGTCGGCGACGTTTTCGTGCACGTCGTAAAAGAAAGAGACGACGGCATGGTCGTCAGCGGAGCCAAAATGCTCGGAACCGGATCGGCGATGACGCACGCCACATTCGTGGCCCAAACGAACGCCACCACTCTGGACAAGGAAAAAGCGAAGGACTTCGCCGTGGTGTTCATCGCGCCGATGGACGCGCCTGGCGTGAAGCTGATTTGCCGCGCCTCCTACGAACAGACTGCGCACAGCCCGTTCGACTACCCGCTCTCCAGCCGCTTCGATGAGAACGACGCCGTCCTGATTTTTGAAAATGCGTTCATCCCCTGGGAAAACGTCCTCGTCTACCGCGATCCCGAACGCGCCAATAGTTTCTACCGCCATTCCCGCTTCGTGAATCGCTACACGTTCCAATCTTCCTCGCGGCTCGCGGTGAAACTGGATCTGATGGTCGGCCTTTTTGCGAAAGGCATCGAGACCAACGGCACGGACGCCTTCCGCGGCGTTCAGGCCGCCCTCGGCGAAATCATCGGTTGGAGAAACCTGATCTGGGGAATGACCGCGGCGATGTGCGGCGATCCGGAGAACGCTCCAGGCGGGACGGTCGTGCCGAAGCAGGAATACGCCTACACCATGCGCCTCTTCTGCACGCAGTGCTGGCCCGCCGTTCGCCACACCTTTGAAAAATTTCTGGGCGGAAGCCTGCTTATGTCTCCCTCGAGCTACAAGGATTTTCTGAATCCCGATCTCGCGCCGCTCCTCGAAAAATATTATCGCGGCGCATCCGCCACCGCCGCCGAACGCATCAAGCTTTTCAAATTAATCTGGGACGCCATCGGCACCGAATTCGGCGCCCGCCACGAACTCTACGAAATCAATTATTCCGGCAACCACGAGCAGATCCGCCTCGATATCCTCACCGGCGCGCAGAAGAGCGGAATCCTCGCCCAGTGCATTTCCCTCACCGATCAGTGCATGTCGGATTACAGCCTGGAAGGTTGGAAAGATTCCACCTGGCTGTGGGACAAGTAGTGGGCAAATACCTGTCGGCTTCTCGTCATTTAAGAGGCAGTTTCCGAGGACGCCGTTTTTCAGGGCTTGGGTAGCGCTTGCCCGAACAAGTTTAACGCTAAAAAAGGAACCCGCACTGCCAGTAGCCGTAGTTGTGATCGCGAGTACAGACTTCCTTTGCCCGATTAGCGCGGCAATCGCGCAATGGATTACGATGGCGGAGAGGAGACCAGCGAAGCATGATTCTGAAATTGCCAGTCGGTAGGTTTGAAGCCTATTTATTCGACTGCGACGGCACCATCGTCGATTCGATGCCTCTTCATTACATCGCCTGGAAGAACGCGCTTGCCGAATGGAATTGCACATTTGACGAGCAGCTTTTCTATGCCTGGGGTGGTACTCCGACAGCGGAGATCGTTTCTTTGCTTAACAAAAGGCAGCGCCTGAGCATGCCGATCGAAGGTGTGGCCTCTCGAAAGGAGGAACTTTATCTCGAACGGCTTTCGCAACTGAAGGCGATACCTGAGGTCGTGGAGCATATCGAGGCGCAGTATGGACGGATTCCCTTTGCCGTAGTGTCGGGGAACACCCGTGAGTCCGTATCGGCTTCCCTTCTCTCGGTCAAGCTCCTTGATAAATTTGACGTGCTGGTATGTGCGGGAGACTACAAGAGGGGCAAACCTGACCCTGAATCCTATCTGCTTGCCGCCGCCAAACTCGGAGTCGCGCCCGAAACCTGCCTGGTTTTTGAAGATGCAGACATGGGCATTCAGGCAGCCGCCGCTGCGGGGATGGCCTCCGTGAAAATTCCTCCGCCCTGGGAAAGGGGCGCCTGACCGAACTGGAATGCACCAAGTCTTGCTAAGTCGTTTATTGGGAATTGAAGTCCGTCTCTGAGGATGTTGGACTAAGGGCCACTTTATTATGGTTTCGGTAAATAGTCGATCGGCTATCTGAAAGCTCTCAGCCCTCCAAGATGATACGAATGGAATTCATGTATGTCTCCGTTCGGAGACAATATTCAGTCAAATTGACCGATTCCACTTCGAATCCATTGAAATTACGCGGGTTGTTCCGCCACTCAATTTGCCCTCAACTTGCATCAGAAAGTCGGGTTATGCCGTATTGTCGGTGCACGCAGTTCTTACACTGTAGTTAAGGTGGCGTTTGTATACAATGAAATCGCTCAAAGAGGGGTCATGTTCGAGGGAAAACTAGTCTTTGCAGCAGGCAATTTTGGCGATTACGACATTTTTCTCTACGATCTGAGCTCCAAGAAGCTCACCCAGTTGACCTCCGGCGAGGCCTGGAACGACTATCCTCGGTTTTCGCCCGACGCTCGCAAGATTGCATTTGGTTCAACGCGCAGCGGCAAACAGGAAATCTGGATCATGAATGCGGACGGCAGCGATGCCAAATCGCTCACGTCCGGATTGAAGTGGGCGGATTTTCCAACGTGGTCTCCCGATGGGAAGGAGATCGCTTTCGTTTCCGATGAATATTTCCAAGTGGACCTTTTTGCCCTCAACATCGAGACCGGCAAGCGGAGGCGATTAACCACCAACGATGGATTCGATTGCTATCCGGACTGGTCTCCCGATGGAAAGCAGATCGCATTTTCGTCACAGCGCGGAAGCCATCAGGATATCTACACGTTCGATCTCGAGACGCTCGAAGAGAAAAGGATCACCACGCATCCGGGGCCAGACACTTCACCGGTATTCAGTCCGGATGGAAAGAAGGTTGCATTTGTCTCCCAGAGGCCCGATCAGCATAGAGAGTTTGGATTCATGCATTCGCTCGGTGACTTCTTTTATGGCCACGACCATCTGGACATTTGGACTGTTGAGCTGGCCACGGGAAATCTGAGGCAGATGACGACCAACCGGGGCGTGGACAGAAATGTCCGATGGTCGCCGGACGGGAAATACCTGGCGTACACCAGTTCTTCGGTGGACAAGGCCGACGCCAAAATCATGTTTTGCGAATATGACACCGGCAAGATCACCCCGCTACGAATCGACGAGGGAATGGTCAGGCGCGAGCTGGAGCGTACTTTTGTGGCCGATCAGAATAAGCCGGTGACCGGGACGTTCCCTGAAAGCAACCTGAACCAACGACTGGAAAGAATAGGGCAGAAGACGCTTCCCGGGATCGAGCGTTTCACCCCGGAGGCTGTAAAGAAACTTCTCGCAAAATATGAGCAGTTGGAAATCGATCGCGTAAATCCGATTACTGCGCGCTACCTTGACTGGAAGTAATTCGCGAGTTTAGGAGACGGGTCCATGGCTGAAAACCAGGCAGTATCCGCAAGAGTCAAAGAAACTCTCGATTTGGCTGCTCGATGTTTCGAGGCCGAAAACAGCGAGGGTTACCAGGTCCTTGGCGAACAATTGGAGGAACTGAGCACGCTGGCGCAGGGCACGGTTCGAGAGCATGAGGACTGCAGGTCTATTCTGAAAAAGCTCGACAGCGGACAGCCGTTGACGCCCGAAGAATTGAACACCGTCAAACTTCGCATGGTCGGCGACGCCGAATACTACTTGAAGTTTGACGACGACTTCGACCGCAGCAAGGGCGAGCTAAAAAGAATCCTGGAACAAATCTCACAATTGCAGTCGAGCGACCTGGACCTCGAGGGAATGATGCATCTGGAAGTGTTGTGCCGGGAAGCGTGCTGCGTGGCCAAACCCGCCGCGTTCTATTTGGAGCAGAAAGACAGAGTCCGCAAGTTTGAGGATGCAACTCGCGACGGCATCGACAGTGAAACGGCCAAAACGCTTGCGGGTATCCTCAGGGGCATATGACCTCTTGGAGCGCTTCGGCCGCACGCACTCCCTCCAGAGCGAAGTGCGCGTACTGACGATCGTGATTTCGGCAAGTTTGATTCGGCGGTGAAATTTTGCAATCGGTCACAGACACCCTACAGTTCGTGTCACAGCACCTGGGGGCGATTAGACTCATGCTCCTGGTGTGGGTTGCTATATTTGCCGGGCTGGCTATATTTCTTTCCAATCGCTTCCGTACATTGAAAATGGGCGTCAAGATCGCCGCGTTCTTGGTTGTAGTAGCCCTCCTCTATATCGTGCTGAAATGAACGGGATTCTTCCGAAGAGTGGAGAGAAAATTCACTTTCCGGACAAGCTGGTGTGTTCGGGGAGGGATCCAAACCGTACCGGATCGGTACGCTGCTGTCGCAGATTGCAGTGGAGCGAAAGGCTGGAAAAGTTACTAGTCGACGGGAATGAGGAATAGGCGTGACGATTTGCCCGGAATGTGGAAAAGCCTTTGACGGCGATCAGTGCTGGGTATGTGTCACTCGCAGGGCTGACATTGAAGAAACCTTTTCTCTTTCTCTACCTGTGGCACTTGCAGGAATCATCGGAACGATTATCGCCTTCGGCACTTATCCTCCCCTCGAATCGAATTCACTGGTGGATTACAGCATTCCGGCCCTGTTTATCATCCCAGGCGCAATCGTATTAGTGCTTGAACTTTCTTGGCGACTAGCGCGATATGCCCTGTTTGTCAGGTTAATGTTTGTCTTGGTTGCAGCCACCTTTGTCATGACCGCATCGTACTACTTCCTGAACGGACTCTTGGATGGGAGTACCCCCGTCGAAGCCAAGGCTGTTGTCTCCGAAAAGTACATCAATCACGGAAGGGGTTCTACGTACAATCTGGTGTGGACGCTATCCTGGAACCAGAAAAACAACATTAAAGGAAGCATGGGAGTGAGACGCGAGACATTCTCCGCCGCGGAACCGGGCGATTCTGTCCGCGTTATGATTCACCCCGGGGAATTCTCGCAGGCTTGGTACAGTGATGTTCACCTATGGGGTAGTCGCGTGCGCAATTAAGGTATGACTTAAGTCCTTCCTTGAGAAGGCCGCTGAGTGTCAAGTCGGTTTTCTTACCAGTGGGTTTTTGTGTTTGAGCCGCCCCGCCTCTGTCGCCATCCTTCCAGCCGAACTCTTTTGTGGAATGATTTTTCGCTCGGTGCCGGTTGGGCGTCTTCGTTTCAGCAGGTGCTGCGACCTGATTAGTTCTATATGTTGCGTCTTCTTCTCGGAATCTCGGTGGAGGAGACTTCAAATCGAACCCCGATGAATCGCTCGATCTTTCGCGAACTCCGCCCCAAAGAAGTGTAAAATGGCAAGTTTGGGGAGGTAGTGAAATGGAATTCCTGGCCGGCAGCCTGCTCGAACTGATCACTCAGACGTCCACCAATCTTCCGCCCGACGTTCGCGCGGCCATGTCCATCGCGGCCAAGGACGAAACGCCGGACACGCAATCTTCCCAGGCGCTCGACATTATTTTGTCCAACATCGACATGGCCGTCGACGATTCAGGCCCCATTTGCCAGGATACCGGCATGCCCACGTTCGTCATTCACACGCCCGTCGGCGTGAACCAGATTCGCATCAAGAAGGCAATTCAAGAGGCAGTCGCGGAAGCCACGCGCCTGGGAAAACTGCGGCCCAACTCCGTCGATTCTCTCACCGGAAAAAACAGCGGCGACAACCTGGGCGAAGAGACGCCGGTCCTTCATTTCGATCAATGGGAAGAAGATGAGATTGAGGTCAAGCTGATCCTCAAGGGCGGCGGCTGCGAGAACAAAAACATCCAGTATTCCGTGCCCTGCACTCTCGATCACATGGGCCGCGCCGACCGCAATCTCGAAGGCGTGCGCAAATGCATTCTCCACGCCGTGTGGCAAGCGCAAGGGCAAGGCTGCGCGCCGGGCGCCGTCGGCGTGTGCATTGGCAGCGATCGCGCCCACGGCTACGACTTGGCGAAGGGGCAACTATTCCGAACGCTCGACGATGAAAATCCCAACCCGACGCTCGCGAAGCTCGAAGCGGAAATCATGGAAGAAGCGAACAAGCTAGGCGTCGGCGCGATGGGCTTTGGCGGCAAGGCGTCCCTGATCGGCTGCAAAATCATGGCGGCAAATCGTCTGCCGGCGAGTTTCTTTGTTTCCGTAGCGTATGACTGCTGGGCGTTTCGCCGCCTCGGCGTGCGCCTCGACGCAAAGACGGGCGCGATCACCGAGTGGCTGTATCGCGATCCTTCGCGCCCCGTGGATCGCATGGCGCGCGGCTCGGGCTTCAAATTGACGGGGCGGGAAGTCGTACTGACCGCGCCGCTGACGGAAGCGCAAGTGCGCGCGCTGAAAGTGGGAGATCTAGTGCTCGTCAACGGCGAGATGTACACCGGCCGCGACAATGTGCACGCCTACTTGATGAAGAATCCTCCGCCCGTGGACCTGCACGGCTCCGTCCTCTATCACTGCGGCCCGGTGATGCTGAAGCAGGGCGACGAATGGGTGGTCAAAGCCGCGGGCCCCACCACCAGCATCCGCGAAGAGCCCTATCAAGCCCACGTGATCGGGAAATATGGCGTGCGCGCCGTGATCGGCAAAGGCGGAATGGGCGCGAAAACATTAGCCGCGCTGAAAGAATACGGCGCGGTTTATTTGAATGGGATCGGCGGCGCGGCTCAGTATTATGCGCGCACCGTGGAAAAAGTTCTGGGCGTTGAGCTGATGGAATTCGGCATCCCCGAAGCGATGTGGCATCTGCGCGTGAAAAATTTCGCGGCCATCGTAACGATGGACGCCCACGGCAACAGCCTGCACGCCGACATCGAAAAAGCCACCGGCGAAGTTTTGGAAACCCTGAAGTAGGACAGGCTTCAGCCTGTCTGGTTTTGATTTTCGTTCGTGCGAAACAGCAGACAGGCTTAAAGCCTGTCTTACTGTTACGTCGCCGGCTCCAGAGTGGGTTCGAGCGAAAGCCCCAGCCGCGCAGCCAGCTCCTGTCGCGCCCGCCACAACCGCGCCTTAAGCGTGTTGCGCGAAACGCCCAGCACCTGCGCCGCTTCCTCCGCGGACAAGCCTTCAATTTCCCGCAGCCAAAACGCCTTGCGCAACAGCGGAGAAATTTCCGCAAGCTTCTTGTTCATGCGATCGCCGAGTTCGGTCCCCGCGTAAAGCTGCTCGGGATTCGGCCCGTCGTCGGCGAAGCGTTCGGCCAGGGGCAGCTCTCCTTCGGAAACAAATTCATCCAGTGACACGGCAGGCCGCGCACGTTTGCTGCGGCGCCGCATCAGAGCCGCATTGATCACAATCCGCGTCAGCCACGTGGAAAATTGCGATCTCCTCTCGAACCTCGGAAGATTGCGATACGCGGAAAGCAAACCTTCCTGCAGGGCTTCTTCCGCGTCCTCCGGATTGCCGAGTACGCGCAGCGCGGTCTGATACAGAGCCCGTGTGTTGCGCGCGAAGAGCGCGTCCAACGCGCGCGCGTCGCCGTTCAGCCCCCGTTCGATCAGTTGTTCCTCGCTCTGCTCTTCCATCTTGATTTCAGCAAGACGTTCCCCGTTTGGATAATGGCTTTCCTGCATCATGGTCGTCGTCCCCCTCTGCGGAATGTATGGAACGTATGAATGGTTTTGTCCTGCCTTACTTCTATTACGATGAACCGCGAATAAAATATCTCCCCTACAGGATTGGACGCCCTGGCCCGCATTTAGTTGCCAGCTGCCGCCGATTTATGCGGCCTCGCCCTTCTTCCCCTCAGCAGATAAATCGCCATTACATTGATCGGCACAATTAAAAATGCAAACGCAAAAGCAGGGAAAATTCTCCCTCCTACAGCCGTTCTGAAACTGCTTCCCAACCCGCCATGTGGAAGGGCCAACCGGCGCAATTAATTGGCGCTTGCGTGCCGTGTAATCTCCTCCACAACTGCCTTGGTCATGCAACCGCACCCCTGAATCTCAACTCCGCGCCCGTGCATCTCCGTGAGCAATCGTTTCCCCGCCGCATCGATGTAGCTCACTGCTTTCAAGTGAACTTGCAACGAAACCCCGGCCGGGGACGACCGCTCCTTCCAGCAGCGCTCAAGCTCTTTAACCCAGTCGCCCGAAAGTTTCCCCTCAAGCTCCCAAGTTTCTGCGGACTCAGCCTGCTTGACCGTTACTTTGAGCATTGCCTCTACTTTCTGCCCGAACCTAACGAGAACTAATCCTAGCGAATGGTGCAGATGTAAGTCCAATGTGCCGAAATAAAATCACAATAATTAAACCGATTATTTACAATATATTACGTATAGTCAAATCAGTTGGATGAGGAAATTTTAACAAACCCGCCGATTTGAGACTGCCGATATGTGGGCATCTGCCCAAATATCGGCATAGTTTTGGATCAGCTAACCTTGTCTGGATTTTACAACTCCTAATTTTCGCATCTTGGACTGGAGGGTGGTTCGCTTCATTCCTAATCTCGCGGCGGCGCCGCGCGGGCCGGCCAACACCCAATTGGTCGCTTCGAGAGCTCTGAGAAT
Source organism: uncultured Acidobacteriota bacterium (assembly GCA_963832265.1). Lineage (GTDB taxonomy): Bacteria > Acidobacteriota > Terriglobia > Acidiferrales > UBA7541 > Palsa-360. The sequence continues at coordinate 266,703 of CAWHTN010000001.1, read as the reverse complement.
GTGATCGCGCTCGGCGGCGCGCAGGGTGAGATTCTCTCCGACAGGTTCAGACGGGGGCTTGAGTTCCGCAAGGGGAACTCGAAGGACGGGACCGGGCGAGACGATCACCGCGCGCTCAATCAGGTTTTCCAGCTCGCGGATATTTCCGGGCCACGGGTAGCGGACCAGCAGGTCGAGCGTTTCGGCGGGAATTGTTTCCACCATGCGGTTCATGCGGCGGGCGTGCTTTTCCACGAAGTAGCGCACGAGCGCGGGAATATCCTCCTGCCGTTCGCGCAAGGGCGGCATGAGAAGCGGAAAAACGCGCAAACGATAGTAGAGATCGCTGCGGAAGGTTCGCGCGGCGACCATCTCACTGAGGTCGCGATTCGTAGCGGCCACTAAGCGGACATCGACACGCGTGGTTTGCGTGCTGCCCAATCGCTCGAACTCCTGCTCCTGAAGGACGCGCAGAAGCTTGGGCTGCAGCTCGAGCGGAATGTCGCCGACTTCGTCGAGGAAAATCGTGCCGCCGTGCGCGAGCTCGAACCGGCCGATGCGCTGCGCGATCGCCCCCGTGAAGGCGCCGCGCTCGTGGCCAAACAATTCCGATTCGAGCAGGCCGGTGGGAATCGCGGCGCAATTGACTTTGACGAAGGTGCGCTCGCGGCGCGGGCTCAAATTATGAATCGCGCGAGCGATCAGTTCCTTGCCCGTCCCGGTTTCGCCCGTGATGAGCACGGTCGAGTCGGTCGGAGCCACGGTCTCCACTTGTTTCAGAACGGCGCGCAGCGACGCGCTTTCGCCGACGATTTCATCGAAATTCATTTCCGAGCGGATTTCGTCTTCGAGGTAAAGCTTTTCCTGCGCCAATTTATTTTTGAGTACGGCGATTTCCTGAAAGGCCAGCGCGTTTTCGACGGCGATGGCTACCTGGTCGGACACCTGGAACAAAAGATCGACGTCGCCCTGCTGGAACGCCGCGTCGCGAAGACTCGCGAGACTGATGGTGCCGAGAACGCGATTGTGGCTGATGAGCGGCATGCTGAGGACGCTGCGTACGCCTTCGTCCTGCATCATGCGCGAGGTCGGCGATTTAAACTCCTTCATGCCGCCGCGGTCCAGAACGATCGGCTGGCGGCTGCGAAACGCTTTCCCGGCGATCGAGCCGTCGAGGGGAACGACCATCTCCTCGTGGATCAGTCCTTTCCCCTGCGGGAAATCGAGCGCCATCACGCGCATTTGATTTGTCGCGGAATCGAATAATGCGAGGCTCGTGTATTCATGATGAATCACGCGGCGAAGGGTCGCGGCGATGGCGCTCAAAAGGTCGTGAAGGTCGAGTTGCGAAACGACCGCGTTATTTACCTCCAGGAGCACGCGCAGGCGGTCGCGCTCCCGCGCCAGTTGCCGCTGGTAGGCCTGCGCGCTCTCGAAATTGAGCACGTTGTCGACGGCGACCGCGACTTGCCGCGCCACCTGCTGGAGGAACGCAATCTCGCTCTCGGTGTGCTGGTGCGTCGTGCTCCGCCCAAAGCTCATCACGCCCAGCCGCCGCTGCGCCGTGGTCAGCGGCAGCGAGCAGACCGACTTCACTCCGTTCTCTCGCATGTTTTGCAGCAGGGCCGCAAATGGAGTTTCCTTTTCCAGGTCATCCAGGATGAAAGGCTGCTGCGTTTCCCATACCCAGCCCGGAAGGCGTTTGGCCGACCTGGAATTCCGTTCCGAGGCGGGTATTGCGGGGCATTTGGGACTCGAGGATGTGCAAGCGCATGACGTTGTGCGCGGGATCGTGGAGAATCAGATTCAGGTACTCGAAGTCCACGACGCGGTGCAGCCGCTCGGAAAGTTCATGGAACAGCTCGCCGAGATCGCGGTGCTGGGAAATCGCTTCGGCCACTTCCAACAGCGCCCGATGCTGCGCCTCCGGAGAAGCGGCGGGCAGTTCGCGAGTGGGGACATCGTTCATCGTTTGGAGAATAACACTCCAGGTTCGTGGCGGCTCAACTCGGCGATGAAGGTAAAAGCAACTCGCGCCGAAGCGAAGTGGCGCAGGCTTCAGCCTGTGGAGGTCAGTCCTTGCAAGCTCTAAAACCCACAGGCTGAAGCCTGTGCCACCAAAGACGCATCCCTTTCGAACGGCACGGGATATTTCTGCAAAAATATTAAAAAAGAATTGACAGGGGTCCGAAGCACCGCGCATAATTATGCAAGTGGGTGCATAAACTTAAGTCGACCATGGCACTGAACGTACACAAGCGGTTCCGGCAAGGACAGATCCTGAAATTGGTGTCGAGCGAACCCATTTCGAGCCAGGACGAGCTGCGGCGCAGGCTGTCGCACATGAAGGTTCGCGTGACGCAGGGGACGCTTTCCCGGGACATGTCCGAGCTGAAGCTGGTCAAGACCGCCGCGGGCTACAAGCCGCTCACCAACGGCAACGAAGCCGCGGCGCCGATGCCGCCGCTCGCCCGCGCCCTGCGGGAATTTCTGGTAGACGTGCGCCCCGCCTTTAACTTGCTGGTGCTGAAGACGCCGCCTTCGGGAGCGCAACCGCTCGCCGCGGCGCTGGACGCCGAAAAATTCAAGGAAGTGGCCGGCACCATCGCCGGGGACGACACCGTCGTGGTGATCACGCCATCGCGCCAGGCGCGCGCCGCCGTCCAGAAACGCATGGAGGATCTACTCCGATGACCGACCCGCAACGGGTCGCCGTAGTCGGAGCGACGGGCTATGCAGGTTTCGAGCTGGCCCAGCTTCTCCTCCGGCACCCGAAAATTCAAAAGCCGACTTTCTACTTGCGCGAGAGCTCGGCGCATGTGAAGTGCCTCACCGAGATTTTTCCGCACCTGCGCGGCTGGGGCGAAGCGCCTTGCAAAACGTTTTCGGTCGATGCCGTGGCCGCGAGCGGAGCGGGCACGGTGTTTCTCGCGACGCCGCATGAAGCTTCGCTGGAAATTGTGCCGCAACTTTTGAACGCGGGCCTGCGCGTGGTGGACCTGAGTGGCGCGTTCCGCTTCCATAATCCGGAAACGTTCGCGCAATGGTACAAATTGCCGGCGCCGCCAAAGAAATTGGCCGAAGAAGCCGTATACGGTTTGCCGGAACTTTACGCCGATCAATTGCCGGATGCGCGCCTCGTCGCCAATCCCGGCTGCTACCCGACGAGCGTGATTCTCGGATCTGCGGCCGCTCGTGGAATCGGGCTGGATCGCGACCGAGCGCGGCATTGTCGCCGATTGCAAATCCGGCGCGACGGGCGCGGGCAAGGAACCGAAGAAGGAACTGCACTTCGCCGAAGTGGACGAGAACTTTCGCGCCTATGGCTTGTTCTCGCACCGGCACACGCCGGAAGTGACCGACCATACGGGCATCGCGAGCGAAGACATCGTCTTTACGACGCACCTGTTGCCGGTGGCGCGCGGCATCCTCTCCACTCTGTATGTGTGGTTCGCCGAGCCGCATACGGCGGACGAAGTCGAATCGCTCTACCGGACTTTCTATGCGGACCGCCCGATGATGCGAATCTGGCCCGCCGGAAAGCTGCCGGAGCTGCAGCATGTGGCGCACACGAATTTTTGCGATATCGGTTTTGCGCTCGATCCCGCGGGGCGGCGCCTCGCGGTCGTAAGCTGTCTCGACAATCTGGGCAAGGGCGCCGCGGGCCAGGCCGTACAGAACATGAATTTGATGATGGGAATTGCGGAGGCTACAGGACTGCGATGAGATTAGTGGTCAAAGTTGCGGGAGCATTACTCGATGATGCGGCGGCGATGGAAACGCTGGCGCGTCAGGTGGCGCAGCTTGCTCACCAGGGCAACGAAATTCTGGTGGTGCATGGCGGCGGGAAAATTTTCACCTCCACGCTCAAGCGCATGGGAATTGAAAGCAAGTTCATCAATGGACTGCGCGTGACGGACCGCGAGACGCGCGACGTTGCCGTGATGGTTCTCGGCGGCCTGCTGAACAAGCGCCTCGCCGGCGCGATTTCGGCCGCGGGACAGCCTGCCATCGGAATCTGCGCTGCCGACGCCAGCTGCTTCCTGGCCGAGCCGATGATGCATGACGAAGTGATCGGCGGACTGGGTTTTGTCGGCTATTTGACCGGAGTGAACCTGGAAATTCTCGAATCGTTCTGGAAGGCGGGCGTTGTGCCGGTGGCGTCGTGCATGGGCCTGGGCGCTGACGGCGAACTCTACAACATCAATGCCGATCACATGGCGGCCGCGTGCGCCGAATACATTCATGCCGACCGGCTGATTTATCTCACCGACGTAGCCGGCGTTCTCGACGGCTCAAAAGTGCTGAAAGTCGTTTCGACGGCCGATGCCGAGGACATGATCCGCCAGAATAAAGTTTCGGGCGGAATGATCCTGAAGCTGGAAGCGTGCAAGCGAGCGCTTTCCGCGGGCGTTGCGGAAGTGCGCATCGTCGGCGGCTCAGTGCCCAAGGGATTGCTGACCGCGGCCAACGGCGCGAAGTTTCCCGGCACGCGCGTGACTTCGGAATTTCCCGCAAGCACCACTGGAGTGGTGCATTGAAATCACAATCCAAAAAACCGGTGAAGAAAGCGGGCTCCTCTTCCTTTTCCGCGTCTGGCGCGCCGAATTCCGTCCTGAAGGACGCTTCGCGCCACTTGATGAACACGTACAAGCGCTCCGACATGATTTTCACGCACGGGCGCGGCTGCTACGTGTTCGATCAAAATGGAAAGAAGTATCTCGATTTTCTGGGTGGGATCGCCGTGAACGCGCTTGGATATTCCTATCCGGACCTGGTGAAAACCATCCGGCGCGAGGCGGGGCGCGCGGTTCATGTCTCGAACCTGTTTCACAATCCGTTTCAAGGGCCGCTCGCGGCGAAGCTCGCAAAGTGGTCGGGAATGGACCGCGTCTTTTTCACGAATAGCGGTTCCGAAGCGGTGGAAGGCGCGCTAAAACTCGCGCGCATCGCCGCAAAGAAAAAGCCCGGCGGCGCGACAAAGACGCGGTTTCTGGCGCTCGAAAATTCCTTTCACGGGCGTACCTTCGGCGCGCTGTCGATTACGCATACGTTGAAATACCGCGCGCCATTCGAGCCGCTTGTACCGGGTGTTGATTTTATTCGCCTCAACGATGTCGCGGACCTCGAAGCCAAGTTCACGGACGAAGTGTGCGCCGTGATCATCGAGCCGATCCAAGGCGAAGGTGGAATTTATCCCGTCAGCGAAGAATTCTGGAACCGCGCGCGCGAACTTGCCACGCAGCACGGCGCCGCGCTCATCGCCGACGAAATTCAGTGCGGCCTGGGGCGCACGGGCAAGGCATTTGCGTACCAGCGCCTCGCGGGACTGCCGGACATCGTCATCGTCGCGAAGCCGCTCGCGGGCGGACTCCCGCTTGGCGCTTTTCTCGCGCGCGAGGAATTTGCCGCATCATTTTCGCCCGGCCTGCACGGCTCCACGTTTGGCGGCGGCCCGCTGACCTGCGCCACGGGCTTGACGTTCCTGGATACGGTCGAGCGGAAGCACTTGCTCGCCAACGTCCGCGCGCGCGGCGCCGAGCTGAAAGCCGGCCTGAAAAAAATGGCCGCAAAATTTGATTTCATCCGCGAAGTGCGCGGCGAAGGCCTCATGATCGGCGTCGATCTGGACGTCGAGGGCGCTCCGTACGTTGCCGAAGCGCTGAAGCAGGGCCTGCTCATCAACTGCACGCACGACCACATCCTGCGCTTTCTGCCGCCGTTTATTTTGACGGCGCAGCAGGTGAAGGAAGGTCTCTCGAAAATCGAATCGGTCCTTGCCAGGACCGAGCGGCCCGCCAAGTCGACGGCCGTACCCTCTACCCCCGCCGAAGCTCTGACGCTTGCGGCCGTGAGGTAACCATGAAAGCGCAGGCCCAGGCTCAGAGCCAACCTCAGAGACATACATTGACTCTCTCTTCCGATCTTCTGACCGGCACGGAGTGGAGTGCCGCGCACGTTCAGGAACTGTTTCGCCTGGCCACGCACGTCAAGGCGCATCCAGACCGCTACAAGGGCGCCCTGGCCGGCCGTTCTCTGGCGATGATTTTTGAAAAGCCGTCGCTCCGCACGCGCGTCACATTTGAAGTCGGCATTGCCAGCATGGGCGGCACGGCGATTTACCTCGATCACGCCGATACGCATCTTGGCGATCGCGAATCCGTCCCGGACGTGGGGCGGTGCCTTTCGCGCTGGGTGCACGGAATTGTTGGGCGCGTGTTTTCGCAGGAGGCGCTCGAAATTCTCGCGGCGCACGCGACGGTGCCGGTCATCAACGCGCTCTCGGATGTGTATCATCCGTGCCAGACGCTGTGCGATTTCTTCACGATCGAGGAAAAATTCGGCTCCGCGCGCGGGTTGAAACTCGCCTACGTCGGCGACGGCAACAACGTTTGCAATTCCTTGATGGTCGCCGGAGCGCGCGTCGGCGCGCACGTGCGAATCGCGACGCCGGCCGGCTACGAGCCGGACGCCGAAATCTTCGTGGCGGCGCAGCGCGATGCGGCCGCCACGCAGGGCACGATCGAATTGTTCCGCGCTCCCGAAGAAGCCGTCTCGGGCGCGCAAGCCGTCTACACGGATGTTTGGGCCAGCATGGGCCAGGAGAACGAGGCCGACGCGCGCGCCGCTATTTTCGCGCCGTACCAGGTCAACGCCAAACTCATGTCCCAGGCCGCGCCCGACGCCGTGTTTCTCCACTGCCTTCCCGCGCATCGCGGCTCCGAAGTGACCGACGAGGTCATGGAGTCGCCGCGCTCCATCGTATTCGACGAGGCGGAAAACCGTCTGCACGTGCAGAAAGCCATCCTGTTGATGCTCCTAAGCTGAAAGGACAACCGGTGCCAAAGAAAGTAGTTCTCGCCTATTCGGGCGGACTTGATACGTCGATCATTATTCCCTGGCTTAAGGAAACGTACGCGTGCGAAGTAATCGCCATGATCGGCGACGTCGGCCAGCAGGAAGATTTGAAGGCCGCGAAGAAGAAGGCGCTCGCGACCGGCGCTTCTTCGGCGACGATCGAGGATTTGCGCGAGGAATTTCTGACCGAGTACGTCTGGCCGACGCTGCGCGCGGGCGCGGTGTACGAACACAAATATTTGCTCGGAACTTCGATGGCGCGGCCTGTGATCGCCAAGCGCCAGGCGGAAATCGCGCTCAAGACCGGCGCCGATGCCGTCGCGCACGGCTGCACGGGCAAGGGCAACGACCAGGTGCGCTTCGAGCTGGCGTACAAAGCCATCGCGCCGAAAGTAAAAATTATCGCGCCGTGGCGCGAGTGGACCATCAACTCGCGCGAGGACGCCATCACCTATGCGAATGCGCATAAAGTGCCCGTCGAGCAAACCAAGGCGAACATTTATTCGCGCGACCGCAATATCTGGCATCTAAGCCATGAGGGCGGCGTGCTCGAAGATCCCGCGAACGAGCCTGAGGAAGCGATGTGGCAGTGGATCGCGTCGCCGGAAAAAGCGCCGAATAAGCCGGCGGTCGTCGAGATCGGATTCGACGCCGGCACGCCCGTGTCGGTGAACGGCAAGAAACGCTCCGCGGTCGCGCTGCTCGATGAGCTGAACGAAATCGCGGCGGAACATGGCGTGGGGCGCATCGACCTGGTCGAAAATCGGCTGGTCGGGATCAAATCGCGCGGCGCGTACGAAACGCCGGGCGGCACGCTGCTGGTCACCGCGCATCGCGAGCTCGAAACGCTTTGCCTGGACCGCGAGACCGCGCACTATTCGGAGACGCTTTCGCTGCGCTACGCCGAACTTGTTTACTACGGCACGTGGTTCACGCCGCAGCGCGAAGCGCTCGACGCCTATTTCACCGAGGCGCAGAAGCGCGTGACCGGCACGGTGGGCCTCAAACTTTACAAAGGAAATGTGTCCGTCACCAAGCGCGTGTCGCCCTATTCGCTCTATCGAAAAGGCCTCGCGAGCTTTGCCATGACCGGTTACAACCCGAAGGACGCCGAAGGCTTTATTAATTTGTTTGCGCTGCCGGTGACCATTCCGGAGGAAGCGAAAGTAAAGTGACCGCCGCGCCCAAAGAACAGCCGTCAGGAAAATTGTGGGGCGGGCGGTTTGACCGCGCTCCCGACGAACTGTTCTACCAGTTTCAACGGTCGTTCTCATTTGACCGCCGCCTGCTGCCGTACGAGCTGGCCGTGGACCGGGCGTGGGCGGGCGCGCTCGAATCGGCGGGCATACTTTCGGTCGAGGAAATGCGCGATACGCTGGCTGCGCTCGACAAAATCGCCGATCGCGCGGCGAATGATTTTGCGTGGCTGGGCGGATCGCCCGCCGAGGACGTGCACCATTTCGTCGAGACCGCGCTCGTCGAATATCTGGGTTCCGTCGGCTACAAGCTGCACACGGGCCGCAGCCGCAATGAACTTGTCGCCACCGACTTCCGCATGTTCGTGATGGAATCCGCGGGTGAAATGCGTGTGGCCGTGGCGCGCTTGATTTCCTCGCTCGTGGGCCAGGCCGAAAAAACGCTGGGAATTCCGATGCCCGGCATGACGCACATGCAGCACGCGCAGCCGATTCTGTTTTCGCATTTCTTGCTCGCGCATGCCGAGGCGTTTTTCCGCGATACCGCGCGCCTCGATGCCGCCGAAGCGATGGCGGACGCTTGCCCGATGGGCTCGGGCGCGCTTGCGGGCTGCGCGCTCGATGTCGATCGTGGCGCGATCGCGCGCGAATTGGGTTTCGCGCGGCCGACGGCCAACAGCCTGGACGCCGCGAGCGACCGCGACTTCGCGCTCGATTATCTGTACGCGCTGGCCGTGATCGCGACGCACCTCTCGCGCCTCGCCGAAGATTTCGTTTTGTTTGCGTCGCAGGAGTTCGGTTTCATCGTGCTTGCCGACGAATTTTCGACGGGCAGCAGCCTGATGCCGCAGAAGAAAAATCCCGACGCCTGGGAACTTTTGCGCGGCAAGACGGGCCGCGTTACCGCGTCGCTGCACACGCTGCTGACGATTTTGAAAGGGCTGCCTTCGAGTTATCAGCGCGATTTGCAGGAAGACAAAGAGCCGGTATTCGCCGCGCACGATCAGGCCATCGCCATGCTGACCGTCGCCGCGGGCGCTGTCGCCGCCTCGCGTCCGAATGAAGCGCGCCTGCGCGAAGCGGCCTCCGATCCGGCGCTGCTCGCCACGGAAGCCGCGCATTATCTCGTTCGCCGTGGCGCGCCGTTTCGCCAGGCGCACGAAATTGTCGGGCAGATTGTTCGCGAGGCCGAGCGCGCCGGAAAACCGTTTTCCGCGCTGCCGTACGAGACACTGCAGAAATTTTCGCCGCTGTTCGGCCGGGATTTTTACGACGCGTTGAAACTCGAATCTGCGCTGGCCGGTCCCGACGTGGAAGGCGGCACCGCACCAGCGCGCGTTCGCGGCGCGATCGCCGCCGCGAAAGAGCGCCTGGCCGCGCTGGAGAAAAAATCATGAGGGCGCGCACGGCTCGGATGAGCGACGCGTCCGCGGTGCACCGCGTGATCGCGCACTATGCGGGCGAGGGGCTTCTGCTCCCGCGCACCGAGGCGGAAATCCGCGAGCATATCGCGCGCTTCCTCGTGCTCGTGGAAAAACGCGGCAAAGAAGAAAAAGTTCTCGGCTGCGTGGCGCTCGAACCGTACGGCCCGGACCTCGCCGAAATCCGCTCGCTCGCCGTCGCTCCCGACGCGCGCGGACAGGGCCGCAACGTCGGCGACCGCTTGATGAAGGCCGCGATGGATACGGCGCGGCGCCGCAAGATCGCGCGCCTGTTTGCCGTGACGCACCGGCCCGAGTTTTTCTCGCGCTATGGTTTCACGCCCGGCCCGCGGCAAATTGTGCCTGAAAAAATCGAGCGCGATTGCACCACGTGTCCGAAGGAACGCAAGTGCAACCTAATTGCTACGGTCGCGGTCGTCTGCCCCGAGCGCGAATTGCTCCCTGTCCTGAGCGGAGCGGGAAAGGCGCTTTCGGTCGCGTGAGATTGTAAGCCGGGTAACTACGGGGATTCAGGAAGTGGAAATTCTTTGTGGGTCACGGCTTCAGCCGTGACATGAGGGTTCGGATTCGAGCCGGCTTTAGCCGCTGACCTGTTCGCAAAAGAGGCGCGAATTCACGCCCAGGCTGCGGAAGACTCTTACGAGTTTCATGGTGAACTGACAAATGAACGTACTTCCATCGGCCCGCGCCCTGCCGCGCGGGTTTCGTTTTGCTTCGGCGTCCTGCGGCCTCAAGAAGCGCGGCCACACGGGGACGCTGGACGTCGCGCTGATCGTTTCCGATCCTCCGGCGTCGGCCGCCGCCGTCTTCACGCAAAATCTCGTGCAGGCGCCGCCGGTCGTCCTCTCGCGCGAACACGTGCGCGCTTCCGCCGGCGCGATGCGCGCGGTCATCGTCAATTCCGGGAACGCCAACTGCTCGGTCGGGCCGGGCGGCATGGTCGCTTCGCTCGCGACTGCCGAGCGCATTGCCGGGCTGCTCGGCTGCGGCGCGCGGCAAGTGGTCGTCTGCTCGACCGGAGTGATCGGAGTGCCGCTGCCCGTCGAGCGTATTTTGAAAGCCGCGCCGGGCCTTGCCAAGTCTCTCGCATTTTCGCCGCGCGCCTTCGACGGACTGACGCGCGCGATCATGACCACCGACACGCGCCCGAAGCGCGCCGCCGCAACCTGCCGCATCGGTGGGAAAACCGTGCGCGTCGCCGGATGCGCCAAGGGCGCAGGAATGATTCATCCCAACATGGCGACGATGCTTTCGTTTGTCGTCACCGACGCTGCGATCGAGCCCGGCGTGCTTGACGTCGCGTTGCGCGACGTTGTGGGCCGCACATTCAATTGCATCACGGTGGACGGAGACAGTTCCACAAACGACACGTTGCTCGTTCTTGCGAACGGGGCGAGCGGCGCAAATAAAATCACCGAAGCCGCAGGCACGGACTACGTGAAATTCGTCGCCGCGCTCGAACAGGTTTGCAAAACTCTTGCGATTGGAATTGTCGAAGACGGCGAAGGCGCAACCCACGTGGTCGAAATCGAAGTGCGCGGCGCGCCCAGCGACGCCGCCGCGAAGCAAGTCGCGCAGACCGTCGCCCTCTCCGCGCTCGTCAAGACGGCCATCGCCGGCGCCGATCCCAACTGGGGACGCATCCTCGCCGCCGCCGGCCGCTCCGGTGTGCCTTTCAATCCGGACCACGCGGAAATTTGGCTGGGTGGAATTAAAATGTATGGCCCGCCGAAAGGCGCGTCCTACTCGATCGCGCTGCCGCTCGACGAGCGCGCCGCGCATCGCCGCCTGCTCGAAAAAAATGTTCCGATCGTCGTCGATTTGCACAACGGCAACGGCGCCGCGCGCATGTGGACCTGCGATTTCACGCAGGAATACGTCCACATCAACGCCAGCTATCGAACTTAGATTTTAAGTAGCACAGGCTTCAGCCTGTGGGGTTCCATTTGATCTTGGCTGGCGCGAGCGGCCTGGGCGCATTGGCAGAAACCCACAGGCTGAAGCCTGTGCTACTTAGTCCCCCGTTAAAAATTGAATAAATCCGCATTTGTTCTGTCGATTTTTGTTGATTTTTGTGTGGAGAGATTGCAAGGTTTCGGCAGGATGAGTGCCGAAATCTTGCAATTTTATTTTGGGGAGCAGGGATGAAACCGAGACCCAAAGCGCAGGACAGCGGGACGCAGGAACTGTTTCGGGCCAAGCTGAGGAACATCATCAATCTGGGACATGAGCTGGTGCGGCTGGGCGAATTGATCGACTGGGGGCGGCTGGAAATACATTTTGCGCCGTACTATCGCGAGGCGGGACGTCCGGGGCTGCCGATCCGTCTGGTGGTGGGGCTGCATTTGCTGAAACATATTGAGGGATTGTCAGACGAAGCGGTGTGCGAGCGGTGGGAGCGGGATCCGTACATGCAATATTTTTGCGGGGAAGAATATTTTCAGCACGCCTTTCCGCTGGAGCGATCGGGGATGACGCATTTTCGCAAACGAGTGGGGGAGGAGGCGCTGGAGACGTTGTTGCAGGAGACGCTGGCCGCGGCCTATCGGGGCGGGGCGCTGAATGTGCGGGCCACCGAAGCGGTGGCGGTGGATACGACGGTGCAGGAAAAAGCGATTGCGCATCCGACCGAACACGGACTGCTGCTGACGGCGATCGAGCGGTTGGGCCGGCAAGCGAAAAAAACGGGACTGCGCTTGCGGCAATCGTATGTGCGCGTGGCGCGGAGAGCGGCGATGAAGACGGGGCGATACCTGCACGCGCAGCAGAAGAGACGCGCCAAGCGGCAGGTGAAATTTCTGCGGGTGCGCCTGCGGCGGCTGATCCGCGACGTGCGCCGCAAGATGGCGGCGCTGCCCGCGCTGGCCGAATCGTCCGTCGAGCGGCTGGAATACACGCTGGGACGCGCTTGGCGCATTGCGCACCAGCAGCGCGGTGATCGAGATTACGTTTATTCCTGGCACGCGCCGGAAACCGAATGCATCAGCAAAGGCAAAGCGCGCGCGCCGTACGAATTCGGCTGCAAAGTTTCCATCGCCACGAATCTGCATCCGGCCAAGGGCGGCCATTTCATTTTGCAGGCGCGCGCGTTGCACGGCAATCCGTACGATGGTCACACGCTGAAGCAGGCGCTGGACGATGTGCGGGAAATCGTGGGCCGCAGCCCGCTGCGCGTCGCGGTGGACCAGGGATATAAAGGGCACCGGCTCACGGGTCATCCACACACGGCGGTCTACATCACCGGGCAGAGACGAGGTGTCACGGATAAAATCAAACGTTGGTTGAAACGCCGCGCGGTGGTCGAACCGATCATCGGGCACGCGAAAAACGATGGGCTGTTAGGCCGCAACTGGTTGAAGGGACGCACCGGAGATCGCTGCAACGCATTGCTCGCAGCCGCAGGTTTCAATCTCAGGCAGCTACTCCGCTTCCTGAGGGGGCTGCCTTATTTTTTGCGCGCCTTTTTCTGCGCCATCCTGTTCACGCTGCGTATACCCATAACCCTCGCAGCGTAAAACTCAAGTTCAAAATGATTTCTTAACGGCGGACTACTTAGATCCCAAATCCATTCAGCCTTCCCACTTCCAATTGACGAACTGTTCGCGCAGCGCCGTCTTTCGGAATTTTCCCACCGACGTGCGCGGAATTTCCTTGGCAAACACAAACCCATCGGGCAATTGCCACTTCGCGAATTTCGCGCTCAGAAACTCGCGCAATTCCGCGGCCTCCGCCTTCGCCCCTTCGTTCAGCACGACCACGGCGAGCGGGCGCTCCTGCCATTTCGGATGCGGCACGCCGATGACGGCGGCTTCCTTCACAGCGGGGTGCCCCATCAGCGCGTTTTCCAGGTCGAGCGAACTGATCCATTCGCCGCCGGATTTGATCAAGTCCTTGCTGCGGTCCACCAGCTTCACGTAGCCGTCTTCATCGATGTGGCCCATGTCGCCGGTGCGTAGCCAACCGTCGGGCGACCACTTCTGGGCTTCTTCCGGCATGTTGTAGTAGGACGCCGCCACCCACGGTCCACGCACTTCGATTTCGCCAACGCTACAGCCGTCGTGTGGGGCCTCGCTGCCATCGGGCAGCACAACGCGCGCTTCCAAGAGTGCCGCGGGGATGCCCGGCTTCAATCGTTGTGCATATTTCTTGTCATCGCTCCAGCCGTCCATCGAGGGCCGCAAATGCGAGCTTGTCGCGACAGGAGTCGTTTCCGTCATGCCCCACGAGCAGACGACGGTAATCCCGTGCCGGTCGAACCCGCGCATCAAAGCCTCCGGGGTCGCCGCCCCTCCCAAATGCATTTGCACCGGCCAGCTAAATTTCCATCGCCCGGGAAATTTCTCAAGCGCTTCCAAGGCGCCGAACCAGACCGTGGGCACGCCCGTGGTCACCGTTACTCGCTCCTGCACCATCAGGTCAAGAAGGCCCTCCCCATCGGCGAACGGCCCGGTTAGCACGACCTTGGCCCCGGCCATAGCCGCGGTGAAGGGAACTCCCCAGCCATTCGCGTGAAATAAAGAGGTGACCGGCAAGATCGTATCGTGCATCGAAATCCCGAAAGAATCCGTGCCGCAACAACTCATGGAATGAAGCACCAGGGCGCGGTGCGAGTAGACGACGCCCTTCGAGCGTCCCGTCGTGCCGGAGGTGTAACACATCGCCGCCGCTTCGTTTTCGTCCAGTTGCGGGTAGATGAAGTCTTCGCTCGCGCCTGCAAGCAACTCCTCGTAACCGTCGCAGCCAGCCGGGGTCTCGCCGCCTCCGAACGGCACTACGATCACTCGCTCCAATTTCACCCGGTCGCGGAATTTTTCAAACACGGGCAGAAGCACATCGTCGACGATCAGAAAACGGTCGCCGGCATGGTTCGCGATGAAGGAAATTTCATCGGGATGCAGGCGCAAATTCAGCGTGTGGAGGACGCCGCCCGCCACTGGCACGCCGAAATACGCCTCCATGTGTTCGGTTTGATTCCACAGGAGCGTGGCCACGCGGTCTCCGCGCCGCAGGCCGAGGCCGGTGAGCGCGCTCGCCAGGCGCCGCGAGCGCCGGTAAAGGTCCCGCCAGGTGGATCGAGCCAGCCTGCGGTCCGGCCGCCGCGTGACGATTTCGACGTTGCCGAAAATATGGCCCGCGCGATCCAGCAGCGCCGGCACGGTAAGCGGAAAATCCATCATCAAGCCGCGCATAGGCCCCATTTCTCCGGTCTTTCTCCCACGAAGGATGCCGCATCCTACCATCAAATTTCACGGATTTCGCGCGGCACGAATCGTCCCAAGTCAGTTGATGCTCCACATATTTAACAAGTAGTTATACTTCAATCTTTCTGTTGACGGACGTTCAAATTTAGAGCAAGATTCGCCCGGTGCTGAAGTGCGTCTCTTGTCGGATTGTTCTGGGCCCCAGCCCAAGTTCCCCGATCTCGAACCTACTCTCTTCAGTCCCCGGTTCCGTGGGTCCGCATTGCCACGGCCAGAAGGAGTCTCGCATTGAAGAAACTTTACGTCGGCAATCTGCCATTTCAGGCTACCGAAGAGCAGCTCAGCGCCTTATTTACGCAGACGGGAGTCACCGCGGCGAATGTCACCCTGGTGCGCGACCGTTTCTCGGGGCAACCACGCGGGTTCGGATTTGTCGAGGTCAATAGCGACGAGGAAGCCGAGCGCGCCATTCAGGGATTGAACGGCCACGATTTCATGGGCCGCAACATTGTCGTCAACGAAGCCCGGCCTCCTCGTGAGGGTGGCGGTGGCGGCGGAGGACGGCCAGGCGGCGGCGGTGGCCGTGGCGGCTTTGGCGGCGGCGGAGGACGACCGGGCGGCGGTGGTGGCCGCGGCGGTGGTGGTGGAGGCAGGGATCGTGACCGCGGCGATCGCGGCGGTGGTGGCGGTGGGGACCGCCGCTGGTAATCGCGCTATACATTCAGGAATCTAAGTCTTAAACCGGGGAGTCCACTTGGGGGCTCCCCGGTTTTTTTGTGCTCGAGTTTTCCACTTCAAATCCCCAGGAAAACATTTATCCCCGTTACGTATTACACGCATAGTAAAACACGGCAGGTATAACCTTGGTGCAGTAGTGTAAGTAATGTGTTTTCAATTGCTTGACCCCAGTACTTTTGTCCCTCCCAAAATGAACCATTTGTTCCATAGGGATAAAAAGTCCTATTACTTATAGTCCCTCTACAGGGACGACCATCGCTCCAAGCTGGGAAAATGGCCGCCCCGGGTTAGGTACGGATTACAGGAGTCCCATGGCACCCTTCAACACTAACGAGCGAAATTCCCTGGAGTTTTCCAATGTTGCGCGCAATGAGGCGCCCTCCTCGATCCGCCTGTCCGAAATCATATCCGCGCTTTCCTACGCCCTGGACCTGACCGAAGGCCAGCCCATGGGGCATTCCGTTCGAGCTTGCATGATTGGGATGCGCCTGGCGCAGCAGATTGGCATGAGCGCGGCGGAACAAGCCGACCTTTATTATGCGCTGCTGCTCAAAGATGCGGGATGCAGCAGCAACGCCTCGCGTCTCTTCCACATCCTGAACGCGGACGAAATTCGGGCCAAGGGCGATGTGAAAACGACGGACTGGACGCGCGTGGGTTGGGAGAGCCTGCACTATGCCCTCACCCATGTAGGCACCGGCATGCCGTTCCTGCAGCGCATGCAAAGACTCTTCCAGGTTGCCGCGACGCAGCAACAGGATTCCTGCACGCTGGTCAAGATTCGCTGCGAGCGCGGATCCTATATTGCCAAGCAACTGGGATTTTCCGATTCCGTTTCCACCGGCATTTACAATCTGGACGAGCACTGGAACGGTCGCGGCTATCCCGACGGGCTCCGCAGGCACGAAATCCCTCTGTTCTCAAGAATCGCGAATCTCTCGCAGACGCTGGATGTTTTTTTCACAGCCAAAGGACCCGAACGTCGCCCTGGAGGCCGCGCAGAAGCGCAGCGGCCGGTGGTTTGATCCGGAACTGGTGAAGGCAGCCGCTTGTCTGGCAAATTCCGGAGCGCTGTGGGATGGCCTGGACGACAAAAACCTGCTTCGGAAGATTGCATCGCTTGAACCGGAAAACCGCCGCGTGTCGGCCACCGAGGACTCGGTCGACAAGATCTGCACGGCGTTTGCGGAAGTCATCGACTCCAAGTCGCCATTTACCTATCGCCATTCCAGCGGCGTCGCGGACGCAGCTGTGGAGATAGGGCAGTGGTTCGGCATGAACCCCAAGGGCCTGAAGCAGCTCCGCCGGGCCGCCCTGTTGCACGACATCGGCAAATTGAGCGTTCCAAACTCGATCCTGGAAAAGCCCGGCAAGCTGACGAATGAGGAATGGATCTCGGTCAAGGCCCACCCGTATTTCACGCTCGAGATTCTCAAAAAAATTCCCGGGTTCGACCGGCTCAGCCAGGATGCCGCCGCCCATCACGAAAAACTGGATGGGTCCGGCTACTGGCGCGGCTGGGGTTCGGAGCAGCTTTCCCGCTTTGCGCGGATTCTGGCAGTGGCGGATATTTTCGATGCGCTCCATGCCAAGCGGCCCTACCGGGACGGGATGCCCCTGGAAAAAGTTTTCCAAATGTTGCGCAGCGACGCGCCGCACGCTCTCGATCTGCCGTGCGTCGAAGCGCTGATCGCTTCCAAAACGAATTCCGAACCAGTTGCATTCATTCAGCCAGAAATCGCAGTCGCAACATAACTCAAAAAAGGAGCAGCACCGAAATGAACTTCCGCAGAAGCTTTTTCTTGTTATTCATCTTGTTCGCATTCCTTTCCGTTTCAGCCTCCGCGCAGGATTTTTACTGGAATTCGGCGAGCACGCGATCGTTGGCCCTCGGCGGCGTCTACGTCCCGTCCACCTCGGATGCCATCGGCGCACTTACCACCAACCCTGCTGGATTGACGTATCTCAGCAGCCCTACGCTCGATCTGAGCATGTCCGCGGTGTTTGCCCGCGGCTCTTTCAGCGATTCGGTGAACACCAACTCTCCAATGACCACGGCGCCGGGAGTCATCCCTTACGGCGCGTTTGGCATGCCGATCGGCAAGTCGCGCTTCAGCTTCGGCGTCGGATTCGCGCCTGACATGGTTTCGGTTTCGGACTGGAACTACCTCGACGCTCCCGGCAAGGGCGGAGTGACCTACGGAATGCAGGAAAATAAATCCGCCATTCTCGCAGGCCGCGCGATGGTTGGTCTGAGCTACGCTTTCAATCATAAGCTGTCTGTCGGCATGACCGCAGGCGCCGACTACAACTCAAACACTCTCCAAGCCCCGTATATCTTTCAGAGCCAACCGGTACTGGCGGGTGACAAGACCATGTTGGATCTCCACACGTACGGCACGGGCTGGAACATGAGCGCTGGCGCGATGTTCGAGCCCACTAAGAACCTGGACTTTGGAGTGGCCTGGAAGTCGCACACCGTGATCGTCACCAACGGCCTTGCCTCCGGCAACGCGTATGCGTTGTTTGGCGCCCCCGCAGGAACACCGGGGACGGCCTTTGCCTATAACGCGTCGGTGAAAAATATCCTGCCGCAGTCTGTGAATGCCAATATCGCCTGGCACGTCAACCCGCGCTGGACCCTCGCTTTTCAAACCGATTGGGTCAACTGGAGCAACGCCTTCACCACATTGCCCGTCACGCTGACGAATGGCTCAAACGGGGCGATCAATGGCGCGGTGGGTTCCACAACGCTCGTCGACGGCGTGCCCCTGAACTGGAAAGATCAATACTCCTTCCACGGCGGCGTCGAGCGGATGCTGACGGAGAGCACTTCGCTCCGGTTCGGCTACGCGCATGGAAATGATCCGGTCCCGAGCGGCACGCTGACGCCGATGACCGCGGCCATCATGACGAACCAGCTTTCCACCGGTTTCGCCTACCACCGCGGGCGCTCGCGCTTCGACTTCGCCTACACCTACGATCCCACTTCCCAGCAGCAGGTTACGCAGAGCAACCTGCTCGCCGGCGAATACAACAACAGCACGGATCGAATCGGGCTGCAGTCGCTGACGCTCGGCTACTCGTTCCAGTTCTAAGCGGTCCACCGCTCTAGCGAGCGGCGCCGCAACCACAATACGAAGAAAGTTTGCAGTAACGAAACCGGGGAGTCCGCCGTGGCGGACTCCCCGGTTTTATTTTTTGGATTGCCAGGGGACTTATTATGGTCTATGCTTTCCCTAGGGAATCCCTATGGCAACGCTATACGTCGAAAACATCCCCGACGATCTCTATGAAGCGCTCCGCAGCCGCGCCAAGGCCCGCCGCCGTTCGATTGCCGCCGAGGTACTGGCCTTGCTCGAGGAAAATGTACCCACGGCTGAGGAGCTAAAAACAAGACAGGAGTTATTTCACCGGATCATTCGAATGCGCGAAAAACGAACGAAAAGTAAGGGACCATTTCCTTCCACCGAAGAAATGATACGCGAGGACCGGGAACGGTGACTGACTTCGTTCTGGATGCGAGCGTGGCGGCGAAATGGTTTCTATCCGCGAAAGATGAACGGCTTACCGACGAGGCTCTCGCACTGCTCAGGAAATTCGTACAAGGAGAAGTGCGCTTTATTGTCCCTGATTTGTTCTGGGCTGAAATTGCAAGCGCGTTTTGGAAGGCGATTCGCTTGGGACGGTTTGACAAATCGTCAGCTCAGGAAGCTCTCAGCTACCTGGCGAACTGCGACTTGCCGGTATACCCCACCGCGACCTTGCTGGACAGGGCCTTTCACATTGCCACCGCATTTGACCGGAGTGTCTACGACAGTCTGTACGTAGCCCTCGCGGTCCGTTCCGGTGCACCTCTAATCACTGCCGATGAACGTTTAGCAAACGTCCTCGCCGCACGTTTTCCGGTCAAATGGCTAGGAGCGGTATAGAAGTCGGTGCAAAATAATTTGGAAGATCACGCCGTGGCGGACTTGAACGATTCCACTCTTTCGACTCGGCCGGCGGCGTAACGGTAGCGCTCGATGGCCGTGGTTTCGATTCCCTGGCGGATGAGCGCTTCGATGTCCAGCGCGCTTTCCGCCTGGTCGAGTTGCGCGACGGAGGCATGCAGCGCGGGGTTGCGCGGCAGGAAGATGGGGCAGCAATCGTGGAACGGCTCGGCGGAGATATCGTGCGTGCCGATTTTGCGCGCGGCATCCATGATTTCGATTTTGTCGTCGCCGGCGAGCGGGCGGTAGAGCGGCATGCGCACGGCGGCGCCAACGGCGGCCATATTGTGCAGCGTTTGCGAAGCGACCTGCGCCAGGCTGTCTCCGGTGATGAGCCCGAGGGCGCGATTCGAGCGTGCGATGCGCTCGGCGATGCGCAGCATCATCCGGCGATAGAGCAGGATGCGAAATTCCTCCGGCGCGCGCGCCACAATTTCCCGCTGGATCGGCTCGAACGGCACGAGGTGAAGCTTCGCTGAAAATTGCCACGGCACGAGGCGCTTCACGAGCTCTCGCGCCACGTGCACCGACGACTCGCCCGGGCGCGCGCCGCCGCCCCAGAAGTGCACGAAATTGAGATGCGCGCCGCGCTTCATCATCTTGTGCGCGGCGACGGCGGAATCGAATCCCCCGGAAAGCAGGCAAGTCATGCGCCCGGCCGTGTTTGGCGGAAGTCCTCCCGCGCCGGGAATTTTTCGCGCATACACGAGCAGCGATGGGCCGGGTGGAACTTCGATCCGGCAAGTCAATTCGGGATCGTTGAGTTTCACGCGAGCGTCGCGGCCGGCCGCGCGCAACTGATCCACCAAATATTGGCCGACGGAAACGTCGATATCGATCGTGCGCTGCGGAAATGATTTGTCGCTGCGTTTGGCGCGCACCGCAAACGTTTCAAATTTTTCGCCGCGAACTTCCTCCCACGCCGCGCGCCCAAGCGCCGCGAGATCGTCCTCGCTTCCGCGCGGAACCACTCGAGCGACGGCATAAAATGCCACGCCGAACACGCGCTCGATGCGCGCGACCGCTTCCTCCTCCGAAGCGCCTTCGCCGAATTCCACAAGCAGCCGGTCGCCGGGCCGCAGAATGCGCTCCACCGGCAACCCCTCGAGCGCGCGCTTCAACGCCATGTGCAGCTTGCTCAAAAAGAAGCGGCGATTTCCGCCCTTGAGCCACAGCTCGTGGTAGTGAACGACGATGACCAGTTTCGACTTTTCCACAGGTTCCCCGGAGGGCGCTCAGATGCGCTCATTATATCAGCCGCATGCCGCGATTGCTTCACGTTGTGGGCATCGGAAGCTGCCGCTCGGTGCCGGACCTCCGCAAGAGCATTGTCCACAGTTAGTTGGCGGTTTGTTCCACGTGAAACGAGTTGCTCCTCCTGCCGCCACTTTCGTTCGAAGAAACCCGAATTGCTCATTCGGTACCCGCCCTTCCATCCAACGTGATAATTTCTCTTTCGTAACGGCGCTGAAACATTCCCCAGTCTATTGTGGACGCCGCTAAGGTTGTGTCGTATACCCGAGTACAGGCCAATGGAGAAAACCCCGAAAATTTGGGGACTGGCTACGGGAAGCGACCGCAAGGCTAGTTGGCGCATCTGACCTATTGAGAGTCAGAGCGTCCTGGGTCCCCGAGACGCGGGAGCGAGCGATGTGGGACAAGAACGATTGGCACCAGTTCTTCGCAATCGCAAACAAGCCCTGGGCGCGTCGCCGTCCTCCACGCCCGGTCTATCCGAGCGGCACGAAGCGCGTGCTTCCCGCCGTTGGATTTAGCCTCTCCGAACTCGACGATGCCGGGATCAACATGGAAGCGGCAGAGCAGTTGGGCTTGCCCGTCGACGCGGCCCGGATCGGCGCCTACGGCCCCAATGTTTCGGCGCTACGCGAGTTTGTCCGTTCCACGCGCCAGCCCGGAAAACTGGGATAGTTCGTCACTTTTCCCGCAAAGTCTTTGCTTTCAGTAGCACAGGCTTCAGCCTGTGGGTTTTGGTCCTTGCAAGCACGAACCCCCACAGGCTGAAGTGGCTGCGGAAAAACTCGCAACGAGTCATTCCGAAGGGCTGGGTTTGCCCGAGGAATCTGCTTTTTCTTGGGTTTGGGGAAGAAAAGCAGATCCCTCGCTTCGCTCGGGATGACAAGAAAGCACTTTTTTCGCAGCCTGTGAAGCCTGTGCTACCTGCCGCCCGCCGGGAGAACCCTTCCTGTCCCATCCCGCATCGAATTGCCTTGCGACGAGTCCCGCGGCTCCCGAGTTACCAAACTAAGCTACCATTTTAGCCGCAGCACTTGACGCCGGGAAAACTTCCGGTAAACTTCCCTTTCTGTCTCTGGACGCTGATGCAGACTGTATCCAACACGACCCTGCTGGCTGCCGCCAACGCGGCGGACGAAACCCAGCACGACTTCGACTTCCCGCAGCGGGAGGCGGCCTTCTTTTACGGCCTGTTCCTGCGCGGGCATTCCGCCGAAGAGCTTCGCCGGGATATCGAAGTCCCTCCCGCGGTGCTGCTGAAGTGGCATCGCGAATCCGAGCGCGACCCCACGCTGCGCGACGTCTTCACCCGCATGGTCGATTACCGCCGCCACGTTCTCGCCATTTTCGAGTCGCTCGTCGACACCGAATCGCGCCCTCAGCGCGTGCAGTAAAATTCCAAACTACTAAGTTTCCGGCCGCTATCTTGTTGGCAGGTGTAAGTAGCACGGGCTTCAGCCTGTGGATTTTCGGCCTAGCTTAGAATCAAAACCCACAGGCTGAAGCCTGTGCTACTGGCGCTCGTGTTAGACTTTGCCGGAGCCCTGCTGAATGCTGGACCGCGAACGATCGGCAATCCGAGACCTTCATCTGAGTTGGCTCGATCTGATCTGGCTGATTTTTCTGGGCGGCCTGGCGTTTCTTCCTCCTGTCGACGAAATCCACAAACAACTCATCCTGTTTGCGATTTTCGTCGTGCAGCTTTTGGAAGGCTGGCTGATCGCGCGTTTGCCGAAGCGCGGTCCCGCCTACAGCGTCCTCCTCAAGATTCTGCTGGGCACCCTGCTGCTTGACCACACCGGCGACTTTGGAATCAACAGCACCTACTATCCCATTTACTTTTTGCCGGTAGTGAGCGCCGCGATTTATTTCGGAACGCTCGGCGCGCTGGCTTGGACCACGGTGGCTTCGCTGGCCTACTTGTCGCTGCTGATTCCGGCGCTGCAGGAAGTCGATGTTACGCCCGAGGGAAAAGGCATCCTCGCCATTCGCGTGCTTTTCTTTTATGTCGCGGCGATACTGGTCAACCGCTTTGCCGTGGAAAACCGGCGGCAGGTGCAGCGGCTCGAGGATCTTTCGGAGAAACTGGAAGAAACGAATCGCCAGTTGCGCCGCGCTGAAGCCGATGCGCGTCGCGCCGAGCGCCTGGCCGCGCTCGGGCAACTTTCCGCCGGCCTCGCGCATGAAATCCGCAATCCGCTGGGCGTCATCAAAGGCTCGGCGGACATGCTGAGCCGGAAAGTCGCGGCGTCCGAGCCGCTCGTCGCGGAGCTGGCCGGATACATTTCTTCCGAGGTGAACCGGCTGAACGCCCTGGTCGTGCGGTTCCTCGATTTCGCGCGTCCCTCGAAGCTCGAATTGCGCCCGGAGCGGATTTCCGAAATCGTCGATCGCGCGCTCGATGCCGCCACTGCATCTTTTCCAAATGCAGGCGTGAAAATCGAGCGCCAGTACGCTCCGAACTTGCCCGAAATTCCGGCCGACCCGCAGCTTTGCGAGCAGGTGTTCGTCAATCTGATCACCAACGCATTCCAAGCCATGCAGGCGCAGGAAGCTTCCTTGGAAAAAACGCTGCGCCTCGCGATCGCGCCGGAAGTCATGAACGGCGAACCGGGCGTCGGCGTGATCGTCGAAGACTCCGGCCCCGGCGTGCCACCCGAATTGCAGGAGCAAATCTTCAACCCATTTTTCACATCGAAGAAAGACGGAGTAGGACTCGGCCTTTCCATCGTCGCGAAAATCGTGGACGACCATCGCGGCACGATCCGCCTGGAGAACAACACGCCGCGCGGGGCGCGCTTCCACGTGTTTTTCCCGCAAGCAAGCGCTTCGTAGCGCCGGCGTCCCGCTTGTCCCGATGCAAGTGAGCCGGCGAGACGCCAGCGCTACGAAACCCTGCATTCCCTGCTGATTCAGATGCATTGCACTTCGCCGATCGGTCTTGTTGCCAGAAATTCACGCTATTGGTTTGACCGGTAGATGACGTCCTGAGGGCCGTCCACGATTTTGAAATCGGCCGGGACCGTGAACAGCGAGGCATCCGGTTCATTGCGAACGATGTTGGTGAGCTGGAACGTCTGTTCGCCCATGCGTGGGTCGGTGCGCTTGCTGTAAACGACAGCCTTCAGATCGGGGGACGTCCACACTTCCGTGACGATGCTGATGGGCTGGTCATTTCCAATCTCGCCAACCGGAATCGTTCTCGTCGTGCGCACTCCGGTCACTTGTACACCTTCCATCGTTTGCGTGCCGAGGTCCTCCGTGGTGGCCTTGTCCTGATCGTTGGCGACGAATCTCTGCATCATGATTGGCCCAGGAGGCGGCGCGCCGCCAGGGGGAACCGAGTCTTGCACCTGTATCGCGAATCTCGCTCCGCCGACTTGGGCCCCGCCGATTTGCGCCCCGGATGTGGAGACGTTCATGGGAAGCGCCGGCATCTTGCGCGCGGTCTTGTCCGTCAGGTTCAGCGTGTAGACCGTCTGCGCCACCGGATCCTGAATGAACACGAGGTGTGGCGCGCCAGCAGCGGACAAATTGCCGATCGCCGGCAAAGGGGCATCCTGCCGCGTGCGGCCCTGTGAATCGCGGGCCACGTTTCCTGTGCTGGTTTGGGTGATGTGTGTTCCATCGCTGAGCGTCTGAACCATTTCGTTGCTCATGGTGGCGGAATAGGGCGCGCCCTGGACCGGAGCTCCGGGACCCTTACCGGCCAGGCCGACACCTACGGTCGTAACCGGACCGGCGCTTTGAAAAAACACTGCGTTTCCACTGTCCTGCGCGAAGGCGCAGGAAGAACCCGCTAGAATCATGGCCAAAATAAGTGCGCGTTTCATGGTTGTATGGTGCTCCTTTCAAATCCTGCCAAGCGCGGACGCAATCGCAGCCGTTCCGCCGATCCGTCCGGAGAAATCGTTACGTCCGCAACGAAGTGCATGCCTTCCGGGACGGCGCCGGGCGGGAACATTTCGTCGGCCGGAAAGGCAATTTGAATCATCGGTTCTTCCGGCAAGAGGTAGGCGGTTTGGCGCGGCCCGGGCGCGGACTTTACGCTCTGAATCCGCACAGGCTTAGCCTGCCGCCGATGAATTCGCGAAGCCGGTGGCGCGGTTTCGAGCGCCGCATGCTCAATGGCGGGCTGAGAGGCCGTCACCGCTGCTGGTGAACGGAAAGGCACAGGCCGCTGAACGCGCGGCCTGGACCAGACCAGGAACAGTGCAGCTAGAGCCGCCGCCGCGCCCGCCGCTGCAGCCACCGCTGTCCAGGGACTCGCCTTGCGGCGCTCGCTGGAAGCCAGCGTTTCTTCGCAGTAGGCGTCAAATTCGCCGCTCACGCGTTTGTACTCGTCGACGTCGCTTCGGCATTCCGAGCAGGCTTCCAAATGCCGCTCTATCTCGGAAGCTTCCTCCGCCGGAAGTTCGCGATCCAGCCAGGCGATCAGTTTTCCAGAAAATTCACACATTGCATTTCTCCGCTAGTTTTTTGATTGCGCGATCCACCGTGTCACCAACCGTGGACGTTGCAATCCCCAAGACTTCGCCAATTTCCCGATAACGTAAACCCGCGGCGCGCAACAGCAGGCACTCCCGCTCGGACGCAGACAGCAGCCGGATCGCCTTTCCTAATTGCTGGAATTTTTCCTTCTCCAGCACGGCGTGTTCCGGAGTCGCTTCGTGCGAGACTGCGTCCATTTCAGAATCCACGGGCGCGCTGAAATTCCGGTCGTAACGATTCTGGCGGTTTCTGGCCTGATTGTGCGCCACGCGAAACAGCCAGCCTCGAATGTTCTCCTGCGAACCGCCCGAGGCCAGGTGCCGGTGCAGGATCAGAAAAGCATCCTGGACCACATCCTGCGCTTCGTCGCTCGAAAGACCGAGGCATACCAGGTATCGAAGCAAAGGTTTGCGCAGTTCGCGATACAGGGTCGTAGCCTCGCACGCGCCGGTCGACAAGCGCGAGAGCGGCAGGGCTAGGGGTGCGGCATCGCCACTCATGAGGTCCTCGTCATCGCGCTTCTAAGTAAATAACAAGTGAGGGCTGCGGTTTTCCGGTTTGCCTGCGTAAATCGATGCTTACTGCCTAAGTTTGGTTAGCCGAAGGCAAGTGGGCGCTGGCGGGGGTTTGAGTAGCACAGCCACTCCTGGCTGTGCGGTTTTGTGAAGCTCACGTACGCCGGCCAACGCAACTACGATTGCAAAAACCGCACAGCCAAGAGTGGCTGTGCTACTTAAACCTGCGAATACGGCGTCGGCGTCAGGATCAGATTGGTAATGTTGGAGACGATCGGCTCGAACGCGTATTTGGGCTGCGTCGAATACGATTTCCAATCATCGGAGGCGCGGAACGCGGCCCATTGCTTGTCGCGCGTGGCCAGGCTGTCAAAGCACAGCATGTAGGTCAGGTTCGGCAGGCGCGGGCCGATGAGCGTCTCGCTGTAAAAGATTTGCTCGACGCCGGCCTTGTTAAAAATATCCGATTCGCCCGACTGCATCATTTCCACTTTTCGGCGGTGATCCTGGTCGGTCGCGCCCTCATAAATGCGCAGCTCGAAAACGCGCGGGCCCTTCGAGGCGGCGGCTTTGGGCAGAATGAGATTCGGCCATTTCTCGAATGCTTGCAGGAACGTGCTGTCCATGCGGTCGAACGCGGGCTCCTTGGCGGGCGCGTTCAAGAACGCTGCTCCGGCTTTCATGTAGTCGTCGTCCTTCGCGAGGCGATTCTCAACCGTGGCGAGCGTCTCCGCGGAGGATCCCGGCATCAGCACGTAGATCGACGGCGTATCCGGCCCGATCGAAAGATCGAACACGCCCACGGGACCGATGCCGAGCCGGCCGAGCGCGGGAATCAGCGCGTCGCGGAAAAAATCGTCGCATAGTTTTCTTTGCGGGCCGGAGTTGATGTGGTATCGCCGGAGCTGGTAGAACTCCCGGCCTTTCGCCGTCATGTTTCCCTGCGCAGCCTCCAAAGCGCTGCCGGGCACGGTGACTGCAAGCGCCGATGCTGCAAGCGAAGAAGCCAAAAACTTTCGACGTTCCATGGAGATCCTCCCGTGTGAGTCGTTGCCTGCTACTCGTGCCGGTATCGTCACACAATTTGTTTTGCGTGTCTATTCCGACAGTAGAACAGACTTCAGTCTGTTGGTTTTAGGTTTTCTAGTCCATGCAAAAAAGCAACAGACTGAAGTCTGTTCTACTTGGCGGCCGCATCCGCCTGTGCCGATTCGCGCGCGCGATCCAAAATATAGGCGTGGATCAAGCGCACCTGCGCGGAGGTAATGTCTCCGGTGAACGACGGCATGCCGAATTCGCGACGCGCGCCGCCCAGGACAATTTCCTCGAACATTTCGTGCGTTGGATCCGTTGCATAGCGCAAATCCGGCACGGATCCACCGCTGATCGCTTCGCCACCGTGGCATCGCGCACAGGTATTCGCAAAGAGCTTGCGGCCTTCTTCAATTTCGGCCTTGGTAGCCGCGAGCTTGAACGTCGGCATCGGAACCGGCCGGTCCACGTGCTCGTAAGGAGGAATCGTCGCCGTGCCTCCGAGCTTGAATACCAAAAGTTTGCCGGGCCCCACGTGTCCTTTTCCAGGCGGCCGGTTGCTGAGGACCTGTGGACCGCCCCAGCCACTCTCGACCGCAATATATTGCGCGCCATCCACCGAAAAAGTCATCGGCGGCGCCGCGATTCCAACTCCTGCGTCGAACTCCCAAAGCGGCTTGCCGTCCGTGGCACGGTAGGCGGAGAACTTGCCGTCGGCTCGTCCCTGGAACACAAGATTCCCGGCGGTGGCCAGCGTTCCTCCGCTTTTCGGATCGGGCAGTTCCACGTGCCACGCTTCTCTTTGCGCGACCGGGTCCCAGGCGAGGAGGTGTCCGGTGCTCTTCATTTTGAGATACGCGTCACGCGCCGGTCCGCGGTAGGCCCTGTCGGACCCGGTGGTCTGGTCGTGCAAGTTGATCTTCCAGTGGGGAATGATCGCGTGAAGCGAAGTGTCTTCGAGGACCGGGAGATACACCAGCCCGGTCGTGGGGCTGAATGACATGGGGTTCCAGTTGTGCGCCCCCTCGGC
Organism: uncultured Acidobacteriota bacterium; assembly: GCA_963832265.1. GTDB lineage: Bacteria > Acidobacteriota > Terriglobia > Acidiferrales > UBA7541 > Palsa-360. Next base: position 238,975 of record CAWHTN010000001.1, on the reverse strand, counting down.
CGACGGTTTTACAAGCGCCGCGTCTTTAAGCTGGCGCGCGGCGGGGTTCTCGATGGGACGTCCGTTCGAATCGATCCCGCTGGCCCAATTGACCGGGGCATAGGGGCGCGCCGAAATAAATTTTCCGTTTTCCCGGTCGATCACGTAGAAGAAGCCGTTCTTGTTCGCTTGCATGATCACGCGGCGCTGAGCCCCGTCGATGGCGAGCGTGGCCATCAGGAGCGGCTGCGTCGCGTCATAGTCAAAGTTGTCGCCTGGTGTCGTCTGGTAATCCCACACCTGCTCTCCGTTATCGGCGCGCACGGCGACGATGGAAGCGGTGTAGAGGCTGTCGCCTTTGCCGCGCAGTTGGTCGTACCAAGGGGTTGCGTTCCCCGTGCCGAAGTACACCAGGTCAAGCTCCGGATCGTAGACCATCGACTCCCACGCGGTCCCGCCGCCTCCCGCCTTCCACCACTCGCCAGACCAGGTGGCCGCCGCGCGCTTCATCGCGTCGGATTCGAACGGCTTTGACGGATCGCCCGGCACGGTATAGGTCCGCCAGGCGAGGTTGCCGGTCTCCGCATCGTACGCGGAAACGTAGCCGCGCACGGGGTATTCCGCGCCCGCGTTGCCGATGAGCACGCGCCCCTTGGCGATTCGCGGCGCGGCGGTGATGGCGTAGCTTCCGTCCTTCGGCGTCGTCTGAACGTCCCAGACGGACGTCCCTGTCTTGGCATCCAGCGCAACGAGCCGCCCGTCCAATGTCGCTACATAAACACGGCCTTTGTAGAGCGCGACGCCTCGATTCACCACATCGCAGCAAACGTACTTGTCATGATCCTTCGGCACTTTCGGATCGTATTGCCACAGAAGCTTCCCCGTTTTCGCATCGAATGCGTACACGATGCTCCACGCGCTGGTCGTATAAATCACGCCGTCCTTGACGAGCGGCGTCGCCTCAACACCGCGCAACGTTTCGAGGTCGTACGACCACGCGAGGCCAAGCTTGGCGACGCTCTGTTCGTCGATCTCCTTCAACGGGCTGAAGCGCTGCTCCGAATACGTGCGCCCATAGGTGATCCAATTCGCGGAATCCCCATCCGCCGCACGCAGCGCCGCGTCATCGACTTCGCTCGTCTTGCGCGCGCATCCAGCACTCGCCAGAATCCAGATCGCCGCAGATGCCAGTATCAAACGCCGGGACAAAGTAAGACGCATCACTTCCTCCGCTCAGAATTGCAAATTCGGCCCCGCTCGGCAGGGCTCGCCATGTTTTAAAGTAGCCACACTGATATGCCGCACGGCGAGTGGATGTCAAGCTGTGATTTGATTCTGAAGAACAGATACCCCTCTTCTGATTCAACCAAGTGCGATTAATAGAGGAACATCCTCAAAGACATGCCGCTAGAGCTCCACGAACTGGTTTTACTTCGTGCTTTTGGAATCCTTGTAACCCTTCTTGGTGACTTCCGCGGCGTGCTGTTCCAGGTCGGCGCGGGTGAAGAGTTGCGGGGCGAGGTCGGAATTATATTTGCAATCGGTCAAAAAGGTCTGGGTCAGCTTGCGGTCATTGCGCGAAAGTTCGATGCTCAGCGGAGTCTTGACGCCGTCGAGCGCCTTATACTGCGTGTAACTGGTTATGACCTCTGTGTTCACGCGGGTTTCAGGATCGCGCGTCACCACGATCCAGCGCACCGGCAGGTGCGTAAATCTGTCGATCCCCAGCCGCATCACGCGGTGCTCGCTGTCGGTAAACTCGATCCATTCCGCTTCCTTCAAGTCGATGAGGTCAGTGCCCGCGTAGCGCACGTCCACGCCGGGCTCGTTCATGCGTTTGCGCAGCATGCTGTTCATTCCGGATTTCAATTGCTCGTTGAAATTCTTGATGAGGTCTTCGGGCTGGTCCGAAACGCCGCTCTTGTCGAGCGACCAGCCATTTTCACCGTTGAACACGGTGATCATCGCGCCGCCGTGCGTGATCAGCAGTTCATCCGAGCCCATCAGGAATCCTAAAATCGTGTGCTCGCCCTTGGAAAAATATTCCACGCGGTTCTTGTCCGGCAAGAGCCAAATATCGCGGAACAATGTAAAGCCCGTCAAAGTTCCGGCCGTCCCGAACTGCGCCTCTCGCCCGTCACATTGGCTATCACGCACATTCAGATAGGCTTGCCCGCCCAGAGCGGCGATGACTTGCTGCATCACTTGCCGCCCCTTCGCCGCGCTCTCGTCGGGGAGCATTTCCTGAGTCTGCCCGGCGAGCGCGGGCCTTGCGCAGCTCCACGCAAACCCCAGCGCCACGATCGTGCAAACCATCGCCCGGAATATCAGCCGCAAAGGATTGAACCTCCACATACATGGAAGAGCAAACAACCCATAAAGGTTGCCAAGTCTTTAGTTTCACCACCATTCGGATGTTGTGCGGCCAGTTGGTCAGGCCCTGTAGCGCCCGCCTTCAGGCGGGCATCGAGGCTCAAGCCCGTGCCCGCCTGAAGGCGGGCGCTACACCACACATGGGCCGCCCGTTTCTTACTTCTCGGTCCGCGCCAGCCTGGCGGCTGTGACCAGTTCGCGAAACAGCGCCTGCGCCAGAGCATCCGTCGGCATTCTTTCCGGGTGCCACTGCACGCCCACGACCCAGTTTGAATTGTCCGCCCACTCCACCGCTTCGATGACGCCATCCGGCGCGCGCGCGGTAATGCGCAGGCCGCGCCCCGGCTCCAGTATGGATTGGTGATGCCACGAGTTGACTTCGGCCTGAACTACGCCGGAGAGTGTAAGCACGCGCCCGGGATCGAGACTCGCCCCGTGCATGGCATCCGGCGTTTCGCTTCCATCGGGAAGCTCATCCTCTTCCGGGCTGTGGCAAATTTTTTTTCCAAGCTCCGTGGGAATGTCCTGGACAAGGCTGCCGCCGAGAAAAACGTTCAGTGACTGAATGCCGTAGCAAATGGCCATCACGGGTTTGCCCGCGGACAGCGCGTGTTCGAGCAGAGCGAAATCGGTGCGCTCGCGAGCGGCGTCGGCATCGGCGGCGGCCGGGTGGCGCTTCGCGCCGTAGTGCGCAGGGTCGATATCGGCCGGGCTCCCGGTAAGCAGGAACGCGTCCAGATTTTCCGTCTCGCGTTTTGAGATATCGGCGCCTGAAGTGAGCGAAACGAGCACCCCTTCGCCGCCCGCTCTTTCCACGGCATGCAAATATTTGTCGATTTTGACGCGCCGGTTGGCGGCTTCTTCCGCGGCGGTGCGCCACGGTACGCCGATGCGCGGGCGGGAAAGAACTTGCTGGGCCATGGAAGGAGCCATCGTAGCATTGGCCAGCACGGCCAGCAATACGCAAGAGCGCGCACAAGTAGGACACGCTTCACAGGCTGCGGAAAAAATGTCTTGTTTTGTCATTCTGAGCGAAGCGAAGAATCTCTCTTCGATTTAAGTATAAGAAAAAAAACAAGGAGAGATTCTTCGCTTCGCTCAGAATGACAGCGCTTTGAGTTTTTCCGCAGCCTGTTCAGCCTGTCGCCTTTGTTTAACGGACTGAAACCCGACAGGCTGAAGCGTGTCCTACTAGGTCGCTGCGGCAGCGGAGGGTGCGGCTGGCGGCGCAATGGACGCCGCGGGCTGGGGAATGTTTTTCCGGCGCAGCAACTCGACGATAGCGATATAGAGTTTGCTCCGCTGCTGATGGCGCTCGTTGGCGCGAGTCACGTAGCGCACCGCAATTTCAAATCCGAGATTGGCTGGACGCACGCTGATCGCGGGGCCGGCGGAAAACGGGCGAACGCCGCGGGCGCTGCCCAACTGTCCCCATTCCTGTTCGGCCAGGTGCGCGTTCGCTTCGGTTTCCTTCGTCACGATCTTCTGAATTTCTTCGGCGATGGGATACGGGTCCTGATCCACCGGGAGGGCCAGAAGCAATTCGTCCCAGAGCCATTGTCCGGAAGTGGAAAAATTGAAGTAGTGCCCTTCGATGGCGTAGCTGTTGACGAACGTCACGCGGCGTCCCGTGGGATGTCCGGCATCGTTCCAATTGCCGGTTTCGAGCACCACGGTATGGAACAGTCCGATCTCGACGACTTCGCCGCTCACGCCGTTGATTTCCACCCAATCGCCGTGACGAATTCCGTTTTTCCCCATGAGCACGAACCAGCCGAAAAAGCCGACGATAAAATCCTTCATCGCCACCGTTAGCCCGGCGCCGGCGAGGGCCAGAACCGTGGCCATCTGGCTGGGCATGCCGAAAATGATCAGCAGAATCAGAATGGCGCCCGCCGCGCGCGTGACGATGTGCGCGACCGAACGCAGGGTCAGCAATTTTTGCTGATCGGGTTCCACGCGCGCGAACATTCGCTCCAGAAAATAAGTCGGTACAGTCAGGACCGCCAGACCGATGGCCAGCATCAAGGCAATGGAAATCAGCAGACCATGCAGGAGATCGCGGCGGCGCGAAGCCATCAGAGCGCTCCATTGCCCGTAGACTCGGCCGCGAGGTCTTGCTGATTGCGGATGCGGTTATCCAGTCCGGACATTCTCTTCTGCAACGCGGTCAGCAACTTGTAAGAAGAAATTGCGTCGCTGGTCTGGCTGGATGCGGAGGACGGACTGTTAGCCGAATTCCCTCCCGAGGCGTTTCCGGCGGACGCGGTCGGCCATTTTTTTCCTTTGTTGCGATTGCTCCTGTTCCAGCCGCTGTTCGAGCTTGTCGTGCGTTTCGGAAAATGTGGATGCTGACGCAGCCGCGTCGCGTTCCTCCTGGCTGAGGCGTCCCACAATCGAGTGCAGCGCATACATGGCCCGCGCACGCGAGAGAAATGAATTGGAAGCCGGCAGGGTCGAACTCGCCTGCCTCCCGACGATGCTGAGATCCAGTTGGCCGCCGCTGCTTTGCTCCGAGGCGTTGTATTCATCGACCATGCGCTGGATCCGGTTTTGGGGATCGCCGCCGGCCCGTTCCAGGTCCGAGTGCCCGTCGGCGATTTCGTCCTCGATCAATTCCTGGCGGCTCTTGGTAAGGTCGAGTTGCTGCGTGAGGGCTTCCTTCTGAGCGTCTTTTGCGCTGGCCAGAAGTTTGGTAAGGCGGGCAACATCCGCACTCAATTCGTTATCTTCCTGTTCGCCTTTTGAGATCCGTTCGAGGATCGCCTTTATTTCAGGCGTGGAGGGAACAGGTTGAGAGGAGGCTGCGTAGAGCGCCGAAGCGAAAGCAAAATCAACTTCATGATCGGCTTTCCGGAGTACGTCGCGTGCCAGATCCTGTTCTTCCGGCGTCGCGGCAAGCTGGGAGAGCGCCTGCGCCCTACGGAATGGCCCCAGGTCCACGGCGGATTGCGCGGTGTTCGATGGGGATGAGTCCGTCGAAACCGTGCGAGCACCCCGGTCGGTGGTCACGAAAAGGCCGGCGCCCGTGAGCACGAGGAGTGCGATCAGAACAATGAGAATGGCGCGCTGGCTAGATTGCATATTGCGTTCGGATTCCTCCCGGGCTCCCAACTTCCTTCGTGGCCGGGGGAATCGGCCACGATTCAGTTCAGTCTATGCGCCGAACCATCGGCCCACCGGCTCCCAACCCTCGGAATGATCGCAAATCACTTTGATTGTCGCGGTGATGGGGATTGCCACGATCAGTCCAATCGCGCCCCAGAGCCATCCCCAAAATAACAGAGCCACGGTGACCGCGACGGCATTCAACTGAACGCGGCGTCCCACAATCGCGGGCATCAGGACGTTCAGGCCGATAATATGAAGGAACGTCAGCATGGCCGCAACGCCTAAGTAGGGCGTGATCGTGTTCCACTGCGCCAGGCCAATCACAAATGGCGGAATCCACGCCAGCACCGCGCCGAGGTACGGCACCAGATTCATTAGCCCCGAGACGCAACCCAGCAGAAAAGGATATTTCAAATGAATGGAAAGGAAAAATCCCCAGCTCACAAGCATTAAGATTATGGCGATCAGGGCATTGCCCGCTACAAAACTCCGGAGCATCAAGCTGACTTCATCGAGCGCCGCCTGAACGCGCACCTGATGTTCCTCCGGGAATAAATCAATCGTCGCCTTCCAGATGCGGCGTTTTGCGGCCAGCATGAAGAAGACCAGGAACGGCACAAACGTCGCCACCACCAGAATGGAATACAGCGAGCCCACTCCTCGAAGCAGCCATTCGCGCACGGGCGGCGGCTCAATCGCGCGCGCTGGGGTCCGGCTCTTATCCGCGGCTGGCGAGATCGCCTCGACCCCCTTTTCCACAGTGGCAATCTGACGGTCGAACGCCGTGGTGAAGTGGCGCAAGACCGCGCTATACTGCGGCCATTCCGAGAGAAATTGGTCCGCTCGAGCCACGACCAGATAGCCTAAACCTGCGAGCAGGGCGGTGACCGTGAGCATCACCACCAGCGCGCCCAGAGCGCGCGGAATGTGGATGCGCTCAAAGACGCCCACGACTGGATCGAGAAAATAGGAGATCAAGACGGCGAGCAGCAAGGGGACCACGACATCCGAAGCAAAATACAGGAATGCGAACAGAATTCCCATCGCGATGATGCGCTGAGAAGGGTTCGACCGCGATGTGACTTTGACGTCTTCGAGCTGCATATTCCCACCTGTTTCAACATAGCACACCCCCGAATCCGGACAAACCGCGGCAAACTGCGGCTTGCCCCAGACAGCAAGGCTGAGATACCGTAGATAGCATCACCATGCTCGCCGCCGCTCTACCCGTCACCCCGCTGTCGCGCTTGGATTTCCGGGCTGCACTGGACATTCTGATCATCGCGGCGTTGATCTATTATTTGCTGAAACTGCTGCGCGGGACTCGCGCCGTGCAAATGCTGGTGGCCCTTGCGCTGCTTTTCGTTTTTTATCGCGGCGCGCAATGGGCGCGTCTGGAAATGGTCGAATGGCTGCTCACGACCATGCTGCCGTACGTGGCCATCGCTCTCATCATCCTGTTTCAGCCGGAAATCCGCAGGGCTCTTTCGCGCGTTGGCCGGAATCTTTCCGTGATGGAATTTGCGTCGCGCAATCCGAAAGGCACCTACGATGACATCGTCATGGCCGCCGAATATTTTTCTCAGAACCGCATCGGTGCGCTCATCGTCGTCGAACGGCAAGCCGGTCTGCGCACATACATTGAAAGCGGTATCCCGCTGGACGCCAAGCTTTCCTATGACTTGCTGGTTTCGATTTTCCGGCCCGGCTCTCCCTTGCATGATGGCGCCGTCATCATTGAAGGATCGCGCGTCGCGGCGGCCGGCTGTTTCCTTCCGCTCTCTTTGAATCCGATGATCTCGAAGCAACTGGGCACGCGGCATCGTGCGGCGATTGGAATCACTGAAGACAGCGACTGCCTGGTGGTGCTGGTTTCCGAAGAGACGGGAACGATCTCGGTCGCTTCCGCCGGAGCGATCGAAACCAATCTTTCCCCGGAAGATTTAAGCGATCGTTTGCGCGAAATGGTTTCGCGCCGCCGGGCCACGATGGTCCTGCCGGCAGCGGTTTCGCAATCGCGAACTCCGGTGCGGAGATAGGCCTTGGGTTTCCTGCGCAAGTACGTTTTCGCCAACGCGGGCTTGAAGCTTCTGGCCCTCGCCATTTCGTTTCTCATTTGGGCGACGTACACCGCCGAGCCCTACGCCGAGGTCGGCTTTCAGGTGCCGCTGGAATTCACCACCATGCCGGCCGAACTGGAAATGTCGGGAGACGTACCCACTTTGGTACATGTCCGCGTGCGCGGCCGCTCGGCTCTGCTCCGCCGCATGATTCCCGCCGATCTGAACCTGCGCCTGGACATGAAGGGCGGGAAGCAAGGGACCATGATCATCAATTTCACCCCCGAAATGGTGGGCGCTCCCTATGGCGCGACGGTCGTGCAAGTGGAACCGACCGAAATCCACGTTACTCTTGTGCCACGCCACGGACCCTCTCCTCCCGCCGGATGACCGGCCGCGTGCTAGACTCGAAAATCCGAGGGCGAGTTGATTGCCCCGGCCAATCCTGATTCAAAATGACCAAAGAACTCTTCGGCACGGACGGCATTCGCGGCATTCCCGGCACTTATCCGCTCGACGACGCCACCATTTACGGGGTCGCGCGGGCGCTGGGCAAATATCTCCTTGAAACCAACCCAAAGCCCCGTGTCCTGATCGGCATGGATACGCGCGAATCCGGGCCCCACATTGCGGCGCAGCTTGCCGCTGGACTCGCCGATGACGGCGTGGAGTTCCTTTCCGCGGGCGTCATTACCACTCCTGGCGTCGCTTGCCTCGTTCGGCAGAACAAATATTCGGCGGGAATGGTGATTTCCGCTTCCCACAATCCTTTTCATGACAATGGCGTCAAGCTATTCGCCGGAACGGGGATGAAATTTCCGGATGACGTCGAGGAGCATCTCGAGACCGAAATTCACCAGCACAAAGGCCGTGAGACGAAGCCACACGGCGTTCCTGTTCCCGCCGATCTCTCATTAGATGAAGAATATTTGTCGTATCTGCGCGGACGGGCCATCCCCGGAGCGAACCTCAAGGGATTGAAAATGGTGCTCGATTGCGCCAATGGCGCCGCCAGCCTCCTCGGACCGGCGCTTTTCCGTTCCCTCGGCGCGGAAGTGGTCGCCATTCACAATCAGCCGAACGGGCGCAATATCAACGACGGCTGCGGCTCGCTGCATCCGGAAAAGTTGCGCGAGAAAGTCCTTGAAACCCGCGCAGCGCTCGGCGTGGCGTTTGACGGCGATGCCGACCGCGCCATGTTCGTGAGCGCCAGCGGGCGACACGTGGACGGCGACGGAGTTTTGCTGGCCGCGGCGCGATATTTCAAATCTGTCGGGCAACTGCGCGGCGGACGCGTGATTGGCACAACGATGGCCAACCTGGGCCTTGAGATTGTCCTCCGTTCGGAGGGTCTGACCCTGGCGCGGGAGCCCGTGGGCGACCGCTACGTTCTGGAAGAAATGCTGCGCAGCGGCGCGAATCTCGGCGGCGAGCAATCCGGCCACATCATTTTTCTCGACGACGCGACCACCGGCGACGGTCTTCTCACGGCGCTCAAGATCGCCTGCCTCGTCGCGCTGCGCGGCCCGCTCGACGAACTGGTGCACGGCCTGAAAGTGTTTCCCCAGACGATCGTGAACGTGCAAGTGAAGTCCAAGCCTCCCCTCGAATCCCTACCCATCGTTTCCGCAGCGATTGAAAAAGCAACCAAAGCCCTGGGCGCCGCCGGACGAGTCGTCGTGCGCTACTCGGGCACTGAACCCAAAGCGCGTGTGATGGTCGAAGCCGAGCACGCCGAGGATGTTACCCTGTGGGCCGAAACCTTGGCCTCCGCCATCCGCGCCGCGATTGGGGCGTGAATTCTCCCAAAGACAGTAGTCGCGCGTGTCTAATTATATGAAAAACTGTAGACAATTGAGCGTTGGGAATACGAAGATCTCAAGCGTGCCATTCTATCTCCTTTCTGTTCTATTAGTTAAGAGGTCGCAAGGAGATATTTGAGGTGTGGCACTTGGGTTGCACTTACTGTGGTCAAGTGGTTTTGATTTTTCCCGGGGTGGTTAATGCGTTCCGGCGGGTTCCGGAACGGGGTGAAATGGGGTTTAGCTGGAAGGGGCTCGGAAACGAGCCCCTTATGCTTTTTGGCCGGCAGTGTTAGCCCGCCTGATCTCCCTTCCTTCTTTCGGCTGCCTTGGCATATTCGTTTCAAAAACAATGGAGCTAACTCTGAACGGTGTCCAGGGTTGCGTGTGGCCTCGGAGGAAAGGCGGGACAGTTGGCTTCGGTCTTCCGCGAATGCGCCGGAAACATTATCTGTTCCGCACCACGCCGCGGTGCGCGCGTTGACGCTGCGCTCTTACACCACTTAGCATGATGATGGTGCGGCCCACACTCCATGGCTAGAACAATCGACGAAGATCTCGGCCAGCTGGAAAGGGACATTCGCCAGCTGAAGATCGAGTACGAACAATACTTCGGCGGCGGAAAGGCGCGTCCGCCCTCGGACATCGAGTGGCGCATCGATTCAACGCTCAAGCGCTATAGCGACCGGGGCGCGGAGATGAACTACGGCCAGCGTTTCCGCTATGGCAACCTGACTCAGATGTACTCGAAGTTTCGCGAAATCTTCCGCAAGCGCCTGAAACAAAAAGAAGAGGGCACCGTGCAGCGCCACTTCGGTGCCGCGGCTCGCGAGATTGAGGCGGAGAGGGCTCGCAAGCGCGCCGAAGCGGAAAAATCGGATGCCACACGATTCCCGTTCGCGGTCTCCTGGAAGGACCCGGATCACGAGAAGAAAAAAGTCGAGCAACTCTTCGCGGCATTTCGCGACGCGAAGGCGCTGGTGGGAGAAGATACCGAGCCCCTGACCATGGACGCCTTCCAGAATTTTGTCCGGCAAAAAACAGACCAGCTCAAGAAACAACAGGACGCGCACGAAGTCGAGTATGTCGTTTCCGTCGAAGGCAAACACGCGCGGCTCAAGGCCCGCGTGAAATCCTGAAGATAAGATTTCTCCTATTGTAAATCCCAGCGAAGATCATCCAAAGGTGCAGGAATTATTTCCGGTTTTGGGCCAGTGGCACAGGCTTCACAGGCTGCGGAAAAAAGGCCTTGTTCTGTCATTCTGAGCGAAGCGAAGAATCTCTCTTCGATTTAAGTATAGGAAAAGAAACAAGGAGAGATTCTTCGCTTCGCTCAGAATGACAGAGTTTTGAGTTTTTCCGCAGCCTGTTCAGCCTGTGGGTTTTGGTCCTTGCAAGGACGAACCCCCACAGGCTGAAGCCTGTGCCACCAAACCGTCAACTTAGTGCGGCGGAGCCCGCGGGATTCGGTTCCGGCAGCGAAGTCATCATGTGTTGCAAGTCAAATCCTTCTTTGCGAATTCGCAGGTCGTAATAGCAGAGCACCAGGATAATCATCAGCAACGGCCCCGCGATGGTTCCGCCGATCACGCTGGAGACGGACAGGCCAAGAACCATCCAGTTCGGAAGCTGCCCCTTGATTCCCATCACGGCAATCCCCGCGTAGAACGGTCCTTGAAAAAGGAGTGCCACTGAGTACATCACCACGATGCCAAGCAGGACCGCGACGAAGATCTGTCCCCGTCTGCCTCGGCTGAGTTGCACGCTACGGCGGATTGCCGCTCTTCCGCTGATATCCTCAAGCAAAACTGCCGGAAGGGAAATGGCGTAGCGCATGGACAGCCATACCACGATGGCGAGTCCCACCAGAACGAAGGCCACGATGATCAGAACGGCAAAGTTGCCGGGGACCGCATTTCCGCGGGTCATGACGGCCGCCAAAATGCCACCCGCGAAGCCGGCAAGGACAAGCAGAAGAAACATCAGCCCGAAAATTCGGAGTCCCACGTTGAGAGTAACTCCGATCAACCGCCAAAAACGCCCGCGAATTTTTCCGTAAGCTTCGCGAATCGTGGAAAGACGGCCCAAATACGCATCGGCAACCGCATAGGTCGTGGCCGCCTGAGCCACCGCGTAGATGATCCAATACACGAACAAAATGCCGAAGGTATAGCCCGGGGTTTGCGCCTGGGGAGACGGTTTGTTCCACGGAAAAGGCACGCCCCGGCTGCGCAGCATGAAAAATTGCATGGGCATGAACACGCACGATGGAATCACCATAATTCCGGCGAAGAGCCAGAAATTCCTGCGGTAGAGCAGGAAGGCTCGATCGAGAAGTTCCCCTAGACTTAGGGGGCGAAGTTCGAAGCCGCTCATGAGTTTGTCCTCGCCGCGGGGAAAGAACTGTTTATGTGTCAGTTATATCATGATAAGTCAATTCGGGATGCAAGAAAAATGGTGGAGCAGCGCACATTTGCCGAATCCTGCGCCCCGGAGAGATTCCTCGCTCCGCTCGGAATGACAACGGAACTTATTTTTTTGGGAAGCGAATCACGCATTGATGTACCACGGCACGTTGATCAGCACGATGTTGCGGCTGCCCTTGACCAAGAGCAGCGCCTTCAGCACTTCCGCGCGCTGGTTGTGCAGCGGGTAGTGGTACCAGTGCCGCTCGACCAGTTCCGGCACAATCACCGCGATTTGCCGCCCCGGATTATTCAGCTCCATGTCCAGCACGTAATCAAGGATCGGTTTGATGATCAGCCGGAACGGCGACGCCAGAATCACCAGAGTCGGCGGCGTCCCTCCGGCTTGCACGACCGGGTCTTCCACCAGCTGTTTCCAATTGTCCTGCAGGGCGCTCGTCTCGTCTTCCGTGCCCACGTGCAGCGCGTGGACCTCCGGCGAAAGCGTCAGCGCAAACTGCATCGCGCGCTGCGAGATCAGCGACCAGGACTGAATCGGCACGATGACGATGAGCGGCCCGAGATTTTCAAATTGCAGCGGGTTGGGACACCGGACTTCCTCGGTGACTTGATCGTAATGCCGGTGCACCCACATCATCGCGGACATCATCCCGGCGATCAGCAACACGCTGACCCATGCTCCCGAAGTGAATTTTGCAACGAGGACCACGACCAGCGTCACGCCCGTAGCCACGGCCCCCAGTCCGTTGACGACCATGCTCCGCGCCGCGCCGCGGCCCGGGTTCCGGCGCCAATGCCCGACCATCCCCGCTTGCGATAATGTAAACGCTAGAAATGCGCCAATCGCGAACAGCGGAATCAGCCGGTCGGTTACGCCTTGAAATATAATCAGCAAAATCCCTGACAAAATGGCCAGCACATAAATTCCCTCCGAATACACGAGACGCCGCCCGCGAAAACCAAAGGAATGCGGCAGAAATCCATCGTGCGCAACGGCCTTGCAGAGGCGCGGAAAATCGGCAAACGCCGTGTTGGCGGAAAGCGAGAGAATCAACAGCACGGAACCGATTGTGAAGTAATAGAACACTCCCCGTCCCGCGATGGCCGCAACCAGCAAGGAAATCACGCTTTGATAACCGGGCAGCCCGGGATCGGTGGCCTGAATGCCGTACGCGCGAACCAGGTACGCGATGCCCGCGAGAAGAATTGCCAGCAGGCCGATGATCACGGTCAGCGTCCGCTGCGCGTTGCGGACCGTCGGCTCGCGGAATGCGCGCACTCCGTTGCTGACGGCCTCAACGCCGGTCATGGCCGTGCAGCCGTTCGAGAACACTTGCAGGAGCAGCCACATGCTCACCGCGACTGTCACAGGCCCCGCAACGCTCGCCGGCGGCGCGACAACGGGAACAGGATGCCCCGCCGCGAAAACCGTTTTCGTGACGCCGATGAGGATGGCGACCAACAGCGAACCGAGAAACGCGTAGGTCGGGATCATAAAAAACACGCCCGCTTCCCGAACGCCGCGCAGATTCACGATCGTGACGATCACCAGGATGCCCAGGCAAAGTGAAAGTGTGTGCGGCTGAAGTTGCGGCACGGCGGAAACCAGCGCGCCCACGCCGGCGGAAATTCCCACGGCCGCAGTCAGCACGTAGTCGAGCATCAGCGCCGCTGCCGCCAGGAGGCCGGGATAAGTGCCCAGATTTTCCGACGCCACCGTGTAAGAGCCGCCGCCGCCGGGATAGGCCGCAATCGTCTGCCGGTAGGAAAAATACACGATCGCCAGCAACACAATAATGCTGGCGCTCACCGGCACAATATACGCGACCCCCGCCGCGCCCAGCGGAATGAGCAGCGTCAGAGCCGCCTCAGGCCCATACGCCGCCGAACTCAGCGCATCCAGGCCGAAGATCGGAATTCCCGCAACAGGCCCGACCTGCTCGGCGCGCTCATCGGAAGTCGCCAGCGGCTTTCCAAGAAGTATGTCCACAAAAGACATGGGCCCTCCAAAGGATGGACGATGAGTGTAACGGGAGGCGCGTGCAATTGGAATGGACAAGCTGCGCGCCGTGGCCAGCGCCTGTAACCGGAGGTATAATCACTCAATGACTCAACAAGCCCTCGAGTTACTACAAAAGGCGCTTACCCTACCGGAGGAAGAGCGCACGGCGCTAGTTCGCTCCCTTATCGAAAGCTTGGAAGAAGTCACCGACCGAGGCGCCGAGCGCGCTTGGGACGAGGAAATCGCGCGGCGCATCGCCGAACTCGATTCGGGCAATGCAAAAACAGTTTCATGGGAAGAAGTTCGCCAGCGAATTTCCGCCAGACTCGCTCATGGCAGGTGAAGTTAGGTTCCACGAAGGTGCGGCTGCGGAGTACGAGGCAGCTTTCGAATGGTACTATCAGCGCAGTGAGTTCGTGGCTTCGAGGTTTGCGGAGGAAATGAATCGAGGGATCGCTGTGATTTCAGAAGCGCCCAAACGCTGGCCAATGGCGAATCACGGCACCCGGAAATTCCTCCTTCAGCGATTTCCATATGCAGTCTTCTATCGAGAAATTCCCTCTGGAATCCAAGTGCTGGCAGTTGCACATGGACATCGCAAGCCCGGCTATTGGAAGAGTCGCCTCTAAGACACGCCATCTCTTCCGATCAGGCCCAGTTCCCGCTTTTCGATTCCCGCGCTGGCGCATACAATAGGCGTTTTCGTTTCATCCTTTGGAGGAATCTGTGCCTGTGGAACGCGCGCTGGTGAGTGTTTTTGACAAGGGCGGGCTGACGGAATTTGTGCGGCAACTGGCCGCGCGCGGGATCGAGATTGTTTCTACCGGCGGCACGGCTAAGTTATTGCGTGAAGCTGGGATCACTGTGCGCGACGTTTCCGATTTGACGGGGTGGCCGGAGATGCTGGGCGGGCGAGTTAAAACCCTGCACCCGAAAGTGCATGGCGGCATTTTATTCCGGCGAGGAGAGGCGGGCGACCGCGCGCAGACTGCGGAACACAAAATTGCGTCCATCGATCTTGTCGTCGTGAATCTTTATCCCTTTGAGGCGACTGCCGCGAAAGCGGATCTGACTCCGGAGGAATTGATCGAGAACATCGACATTGGCGGGCCGACCATGGTTCGCTCCGCCGCAAAAAATTTCGAGAGCGTTGCAGTGGTCACCGATCCCGCCGATTACGCCGCCGTCGCGGCCGAAATCACGGCACACGGAGAAGTGAGCCTCGCGACGCGGCTGGAGCTCGCGCGCAAAGCGTTCGCGCTCACCGCGCGCTACGACGGCAAGATCGCGACGGAACTCGAACGCCTGTCGGCGAACAGCGGTGCGATCGAGCTGGGCCCGCGCCCGCTGCTGCCCGAGCGGCTGCACTTCGCCTATGCGCGCCGGCAAGAGTTGCGCTACGGGGAAAATCCGCATCAGCGCGCGGCGCTTTATGTCCCCGCGGGATCCGCCGCCAAAGGTCTCGCCGCGGCGCGCCAGCTTCAGGGCAAGGAACTTTCCTACAACAACCTTGTCGACCTCGAAGCGGCCCTCGACCTCGCCATGGAATTCCGGCGGCCCGCGGCCGTCATCGTGAAGCACAACAATCCATGCGGCACAGCGGAGCAGGAGACGCTGGCGGAAGCCTACGTGAAAGCCCTGGCCTGCGATCCGATTTCCGCGTACGGCGGCGTGATGGCGTTCAATCGCCCGCTCGACGCGGCAACCGCCGAGGAAGTCGCAAAACTTTTCGTCGAATGCATTGTCGCGCCGGGTTACGAGCCGGCGGCGCTCGAAAAATTTGCGGCCAAGAAAAATTTGCGCCTGCTGCATCTTCCCGCGTGGGATAGCGTCGCGCAAGTATTCGATCTCGAATTGAAGCGCGTTTCCGGCGGCATCCTCGTGCAAGAGCAGGATCGCCACGAACTGCCCGAGACCGATCTGAAAGTCGTCACGCGGCGCTCGCCCACTCGCGAGGAAATTGAGGCCATGCTCTTTGGCTGGAAAGTCTGCAAGCACGTGAAATCCAACGCCATCGTCTTCGCGCGCGCGGGGCAGACGGTGGGCATCGGCGCGGGCCAGATGAGCCGCGTCGATTCGGTGAAAATTGCCGTCATGAAGGCGCAATTGCCGCTCGCGGGAAGCGTTGTGGCTTCGGACGCTTTTTTTCCTTTCCCCGATGGCGTGGAGGAAGCGGGAAAGGCCGGCGCCACCGCCGTAATTCAGCCGGGCGGCTCGGTTCGCGATGGGGACGTCATTGCGGCGGCGGACCGGCTGGGCATCGCCATGGTCTTCTGCGGCGTGCGGCATTTTCGACACTAGGAGGTCGGGACTTCAGTCCCGACGAAAAGCATCACTCAATTGGGGGCTTTAACCCATGGAGCTTCAGCGGCTGAAGCCGAAAATCAAAAGCGATCCGAATGGCCGAGCTAAAGCTCGGCCCTCAGAAATGCACAGAGGCTTACCTCAGGGCATTAGGCGGGAACCCAGGCAGCATGCCGTGCATCCAACAGGTGGACAGGATTCTACGGCGTATTTGTGTCTTGTCCCCAGAACCACCCGAGGCCACAAACGCAGTTCCGGAGAGGAAACAAATTCAGGATGCGTTTTGACGGACGGCTCGGCGTGGCGGATAATCCCTTTTGCGGTGAATGAATGAAAACTGGCCGGCATCTCGCCGTACTCTCTCTCTTCTTGCTGCTGGGCGGACTTTCCGCTGGCGCGCGGCAAGCGAAGAACAATCCGAACACGCAAGCCGCTTCCGGGGCGCCCGCGTCGCCGGACGAAATCGCAAAGCATGCCGAAGCCTATTACGATTTTGTGATGGGCCATTATTTCGCGCAGGAATATCAAATTTCCAGCCACGCGGAAGATGTCAACAAGGCCATCGATTTCCTAAAGAAAGCGTTCACGCTCGACCCGAACAGCCAGCAAATCGGCGACGAACTAGCCGAAATTTATTACCAGTCGCAGAGGATTCGCGACGCGGTCACCGAGGCGAATTCGATTCTGGCCAAGGACCCGGACAATCTTCCCGCACGGCGCCTGCTCGCGCGAATCTACGTGCGCACGCTCGGCGATTTAAGCAACACCGCCGGGCAGCGCGACACGCTCGCGCACGCCACCGAGCAATACCGCGAAATCCTTCGTCTCGATCCCACCGACACAGATGCCGCACTCTGGCTCGCGCGTCTGTACCGCCTGCAAAACGAGCAGGACAAGGCCGAGGCGGTTTTGCGGGACCTGCTCGCGCGCGAACCGGCCAACGAGAATGGCGTCGAGCAACTGACTCAGCTCTTGCTGGATGAAGGGAAATCGCAGGAAGCGGTCTCCTCGCTGCAAGTCATCCTGCAACGCGCGCCCACTCCGCGGCTGTGGGAGTTGCTGGGCGACGCCTACAACCAGATCCACGATCTTCCGAAGGCCGAGCAGGCCTATCGCCATGCCGCCGATGCCCAGCCCGACGACATCAACCACCACAAAGAACTCGCGCAAACGCTCCTCACCGAGGAAAAATTTCCCGAGGCGCTCGAACAATTTCAGCGCCTGACGCAGATGGATGCGGACAATCCGGATAACTACGTCCGTCTCGCCGAAATTTACCGCCAGTTGAAGCAGCTCGATAAGGCCGAGCAAAACATCCTGCTCGCCAAGCAGCGCGCGCCCAACAGCCTGGAAGTGACCTATTACCAGGCCTCGATCTACGAGGATCAGGGCCGCCTCGACGATTCCATCCGCGTGCTTTCCGATGCCGTCACGGCGGTGAAGACGGAATCCGAATTCACGCCGTCGCGCCGGCGGACGCTCGCCATCCTGTACCAGCAGCTCGGACAGTTGTATCGCGAAACGAGCAATTACACGGCGGCGGTGAACACATTTGAAGAAATGCTGCGCCTCGGAACCGAGGAAGACCGCCGGGCGCGCGTGATGATCATTGACACTTACCGCGAAGCGCGCGACATGCCCAAAGCCCTCGACGCCGCGCGCAAGGCGGTCGACGCTTATCCCAAGGAACGTACCATCCTTATCTCCCAGGCGCTTCTGTTCGGTGAAAACGCGCAGGCCGATCAGGCTGTTTCAAAGCTTCACGCCCTGCTGGACGGTTCGGCCGCCGATTTTGAAATCCAGCTCGATATCGCGCAGGTCTACGAAGAAAGCAAGCGCTGGGCGGACGCGGAGCAGGCCATCCACGCCGCGGAAAAAATCCAGCCGGACTCCTCCGGCAAGGAAATGACCGGCTTTCTGCTCGGCGCGATTTTCGAGCGACAGAAAAAATTTGACCAGGCCGAAGAGGAATTCCGCAAAGTGTTGGACGCCAACCCGCGCAACGCCTCGACGCTCAACTATTACGGCTACATGCTGGCGGACCGCGGAATCCGTCTTGACGAAGCTACCGATCTGATCAAACGCGCCCTCGCCGATGACCCGAGCAACGCGGCATTTCAGGACAGCCTCGGCTGGGCCTACTATAAGCAGAACATGCTCGACCAGGCGGAAGGGTTGTTGCGGCAGGCGGTGATCCGCGAGGGCCACGATCCGACCATCCTGAGCCATTTGGGCGACGTCTATGCCAAGATGGGAAAGGACAGCCTCGCCGAAGCGCAATGGCAGAAATCGCTCGACGAATGGCACCGCGCCCTCCCTGCGGATTTTGAGGCGGCCAAGATGGCGGAAGTCGAACAAAAGATTTCCGCGCTGAAACGCCGGCTCGCGCAGCAGAAAACACCCGGCGACCCAAAGCCGTAGTAGCATATCCCCCCTATGAAATCGGTCCGCGTTCCCGCCTATGCGAAGGTGAATCTGCGCCTTGACGTCCTCGGGCTTCGCGCGGACGGCTATCACGAATTGCGGACCATTTTCCAGGCGATTTCGCTGCATGACACTCTGGTGCTGGAAACCAAGCGAGAACCTGGCATCGATCTGCGCATCACGGGAAACTCTCAACTCGCCGGTGAGCCGGGGCAGGACAACCTCGTCTATCGCGCCATGCACCAGTTGGCACACGAGATTGGATTTCAGCGCGGAGTGCGAGCCGTGCTGACCAAGCGCATTCCCGTGGGCCGCGGCCTGGGCGGCGGATCGAGTGATGCCGCCGCGGCGCTCGTGGGTCTTCTTCGGCTGACTGGAAAACGCATCGCCGCCGCGCGCATGTTGGCAATCGCCTCTGGCCTTGGCGCGGACGTTCCGTTTTTCCTGCAGGGAGGCCGCGCGCTTGGAATTGGCCGCGGTGACGAAATTTATCCTTTGCCCGATGTGGCGCGCCGCCAGGTGCTGGTGATTTCGCCGCACGACATTGCCGTGCCCACCAAGGACGCCTACCAGTGGCTTTCCGAGGAATTGACAAATGGGGACAGCCCCACTAAACTAATGCGGTTCTGTGCTCTGTGCTGGAGCCCTCAGGGGGGCGCCCTCTCAAACGATTTTGAGGCTGCTGTTTTTCCCCGGTATCCCCGATTGGCTGCGATCAAACGGGAATTGCTTCAGCAAGGAGCCGCAGAGGCCTCGCTGGCGGGTAGCGGTTCGGCGGTGTTTGGAGTCTATCAACACCCAGCGAAGGCGCGCCGGGCTGCCCGAACGTTTCCGAAAGATCAGGTTTTTCTCTGCACGACTCTTTCGAGGGCAGAATACCGCCGAAAAATGGGTGGGCCCGATCTTGTCTGAACGGTTCGAGCACTCGTAAGGATCATTAAACTTGACCGACGACAAATTCAAAATTTTCAGCGGCAGCGCGAACCCGCGCCTGGCGGAAGATATTTGCCGCCACCTGGGCGTGAAGCTCGGCGAGGCCAAGCTCGGCAAGTTCAGTGACGGGGAAGTGTATTTTCAGATTTTGGAAAATGTGCGGGGCGCGGACGTTTTCGTCGTGCAGCCCTGCACGAACCCCGCGGATTTTCATTTGATGGAATTGCTGATGATGATGGACGCGTTCAAGCGCGCGTCGGCGTGGCGAATCACCGCGGTCGTGCCGTACTACTGTTACGCGCGCCAGGACCGCAAGGACAAGCCGCGCGTTCCGATTTCGGCGAAACTGGTCGCCGATCTGATGGAGACCGCCGGAGCGAACCGCGCGTTGACGCTCGATTTGCATGCGCCGCAAATCCAGGGCTACTTCAACGTGCCGGTGGACCATTTGTACGCCATGCCCGTGCTGGTCGAGTACTTCGAGAAGAAAAAAATCGGGAACCTCACCGTCGTATCGCCCGATGCCGGAGGCGTGGAGCGGGCGCGCGCTTTCGCCAAGAAACTCGATTCGCCTCTGGCGATCGTGGATAAGCGCCGCGTGGATATTGACGTCAGCGAAGTGATGCACTTGATCGGAGACGTGCGCGGCCGCGCCACGCTGATCATCGACGACATCATCGATACGGCGGGCACGCTGGTGAAAACCGCCGAGGCTTTGCTGAAGGAAGGCGCGACCAAAGTGTATGCGGGCTGTACGCATCCCGTGCTCTCCGGACCGGCTGTGGAGCGTATATGCACTTCGCAAATCGAGGAGGTCATCGTCACCGATTCGGTGCCTCTGACCGAGACTGCGAAAAAAGTTTCCAAGATCAAGGTCCTGAGCGTCGCGGAGTTGCTCGCCCGCGGCATTCATTCGATTCATGAGGAGACCTCGATCAGCGAACTGTTTTTCTGAGGGTTAAGTAGCACAGACTTCAGTCTGTGGGGTTCCATCAGATCTTGGCTGGCGCGCCCGGCTCGGTTTCGCCAACGAAACCCCACAGACTGAAGTCTGTGCTACCAAAACCGGCCCGCTCTTTAAGTTTTCGAACGGCGAGCGCCAAGAATTGTTTTGGGAAGTTGAAAACGAGATTCGATTTAGAAATGGGGAAGGATATATGGAACAGATCATAGTCGAAGCACTGCCCCGGGAAACCAGGGGCAAAAACGCAGCCCGTCGTCTCCGCGTCGCCGGCACAGTTCCCGCTGTTCTTTATGGCGGCAAGGGAGGACCGCAGGCGCTCCAGGTGAATACAAAGCACGTGTCGGCGATCCTGCGCTCGGCCACGGGACACAACACTATTCTTACGGTAAAGACCCAGGACGGAGAGCATTCCGCCATCGTGAAGGAATATCAGGTCGATCCGGTCAAGGGCACGCTCCTTCACGTGGACCTCTTGCGCGTCGCCATGGACGTGCTCATGCGCGTGAAGGTTCCGGTGCACACGTTCGGCGAGCCGCAGGGCGTCAAGCTCCAGGGCGGCATCTTTGAAATGGTAACCCGCGAAGTCGAAATCGAATGTTTGCCGGCCGATATTCCAACCGAATTCCGGATGGACGTTTCGCCTCTGATGATGGGCATGCAGCTTCGCGCCTCGGATATTCCGCTCGATCCGCAAAAAATGAAGATTGATGACGGATCCGCTGCGCGTGCTCGCGCACGTCGTCGCCCTGCGCGTCGAGGAAGAGAAGCCCGCCGAAGCCGTAGCCGCCGATGCCGCGGCAGCCCCGGCCGAGCCCGAGGTCATCAAGAAGGGCAAGAAGGAAACCGAAGAGGGCGAGGAAGGCGAAGCGGCCGCGCCAGCCGAGAAGGAAAAGAAGAAGTAAAGTGGGACAGGCTTCAGCCTGTCTGCTTTTTGCAGCCAAGCAGGAATTTTTGTAGGGCACGGTTTCAACCGTGCCGTCACGCGCCTGAAATGAGAAAGGCTTTAGCCACTGGCGGTTCGGAGCGCACGTTACGGCGGGCCGGATGCGCCTGATCGTGGGCTTGGGCAATCCCGGCATCGAATACGCCTGGACGCCGCACAACCTGGGCTTCCTGGTGGTGGACGTGCTGGCCGAAGATGCCGGCATTCGCCTCACCCGGCCGGAAGCAAAATCGCTGGTGGGCCTGGGCCAGATCGCGGGGCGGGAAGTAGTTCTCGCCAAGCCGCAGACGATGATGAATCTGAGCGGGCTGGCGGTACGGGAACTCATAAGTCGTGCCGAGTGCGAGCCGTCCGATGTGATTGTCGTTTGCGACGACATTGCACTCCCCTGGGGAATGCTGCGCATCCGGGAGCGCGGCACGGCGGGCGGCCATAACGGACTCAAATCCGTGATTGGCGCCATCGGCACGACGGAATTTGTCCGCGTGCGCCTGGGCGTGAAGCCCGAGGAAATGCGCGGCGATCTGAAAGAGTACGTGCTTCGCCAGATTCGGCGAGACGAAGAGGATCTGGTCGCCGAAGAAATCGAGCAGGGCGCCGAAGCCGTGAAAGTGATTTTGGCGGAAGGAACGCAAAGCGCGATGAACCGCTTCAACCGCCGCGTTTCGCCGCAGGACGAAGAAGAAACGGAAGAATGACTCGGATTTGGCGTATGTAGCGCCCGCCTTCAGGCGGGCACCTGCTCGAGCCCAAGATGCCAACCTAAAGGTTGGCGCTACACGGGCCCCGCGCGACGGGGTTCTGACAAAGATGGAAATGGCGCCTCGCTTTAGAAGTCGGAAGATAGTTTGAGAAACGGAGTCAACAAACAACATGGACGAACGCGTATACGACCTGATCTTCATCTGCCGGCCAGCCACGCCGGAGGAAGAGGTCAACAAAATTGTGGCCACGCTCGAGCATTCCACCGGAGAGCACGGCGGCAAGATCGAGAAAACCGAGAAGTGGGGCACGCGGCGTCTCGCCTACCGCGTGGCGAAACACCGCGAAGGCTTTTTCGTTTACATGGTCGTGAAGAGCACGCAGGGCGACCTGATCAAGGAACTCGAGCGGCGGCTGAAAGTTTCCGACGCCGTGATCAAGTATCAGACCATCCGCCTCGACGAAGAATTGAAGCGCCAGCAGAAACTCGGCAAGCATCGCGAGCGCCGCGCCAGCCGCCGCCCGCGCAAGCAAGCGCCCGCGGCGCCGCCGCAACAACAGCAGCAAGTTCCCGCAGCCGCCGCCGAATAAGCAGCGGCCAGCGAATCGATTTCTACAGGGAAAGGAAACACGATGTCCGATCAGCCGGCACCACCAGCGCCACCAGAAACACCGAACCCTAGTCCCAGCCCCGCTCCTCGCGCAGAGGGGGGACACACGGGCGGACCTCCTCGCCGCTCCGAAGGCCATGGAGGAGGCGGAGGAGGACAGCGCCGCGAAGGCGGCGGCCCGGGCGGTCCCGGAGGACCGGGCGGCGGTCCCGGCGGCCCGCGCCGCGGCGGAAAGCGCCAGTATTTCCGCAAGAAGAAAGTCTGCCGTTTTTGCGTCGAGCACGTGGACTTCATCGACTACAAAAAAGTCGAAATGCTCCAGCCGTTCGTGCAGGAGCGCGGCAAGATTCTGCCTCGCCGCATGACCGGCACCTGCTCGCGCCACCAGCGTTGGCTCGGCGAAGCGATTAAGCGCGCCCGCAACATCGCGCTCTTGCCGTTCGCGACGGAACTGTAGCGAGTATTTGTAGATTTTTGTAGCTCGCCTCTTCAAAGGCGAGGATATTCTTCGCGCAACATGAAAACCCCCGCGTCTGAAGACGCGGGCTACAGCAGGGCCTGAACGGCATTGGATTGAGACGACAAGAAAAGGACCGCCATGCAAATTATTCTGCAGGAAGATGTCGAAAAACTCGGAACCCGCGGTGAAGTCGTGGAAGTCGCCGCCGGCTACGCGCGCAACTATTTGCTGCCGCAAAAGCTTGCCCTCGAAGCTTCTCCCGCCAACATCAAGCGCCTGGAAAAAATCCGCATCACGCTCTCCAAGCGCACGGCCACCGAAAAAGACGCGGCCCAGCAGCAGGCCGCCCTGCTCAACCAGGTGACCGTGAAATTCGCCCGCAAGGCCGGCGAGAACGATCAGTTGTTCGGCTCCGTGACGTCCGCCGATCTGGCGGATGCCCTGAAAGCGCAGGGCTTCGAGATCGACAAGCGCCGCATCCAGCTCGACGAGCCCATCAAGATCGTTGGCGAAAGGCCAGTCACCGTAAAGCTCGTTCACGGAGTCACCGCGGAATTCAAAGTGGCCGTCGAAAAAGAAGCGTAGGACAGGCTTCAGCCTGTCGCCTTTTGCTGCGGACCCTCTGACCAAGACCTGACAGGCTGAAGCCTGTCCTACTGGTTCATCACCCCTTTTCCACATTAGAAATTGTCAAGAATTTTCGAAAAGTTATTCACAGGTTCCGCACGAATTCCACAGGGCGGGTTTTCCCTTTCCGCGATAAAATCACCCCTGTCGCCGACTCCGGTTCCGGCTCTGCCCCAGGACGCGCAATGCCAAGTGACCAGTAGTTGAGCCAGGGAATCCTCAACCCCAGCGGAGGATGACATGACAAACGATTTGAACAGTCCGGTAGCCATTCTCGACAAGGAAATTTCGAAATATCCGACCTACACGATCGAAACGTTCGAGCTCTGCGATTGCTGCGGCGCGCGTTTCGGCATCGGCTACCACCAGGCATGCCAGCACCACGCGGATGCCGCCAGCCAGACGGACGAGCTCCCGAACAAACTGCGCGAAATGCTTGCGGAGGACCACGGCCACGACCGCAAGCACAAACTCTTCACCGAAATCTGGATTATTCCCACGTGGGAGCGGTCGACCAGGTCGCCTCTGAGCCGGACCAGGTTATAGAAACGCAAAAGAAGTTTGTCCCACAGGAAAGAAGAATTTCCCTTATTCATCATGACCAAGTCCCGTGAGGGACGATAGAACATAGCCCACCGCGTGAGCGGTGGGTCTGCGTAAGTGCAGAGGGCTAAGCCCCGGAGGGGCGGCACAACGTTGACCGTGTTCCGCCCCTCCGGGGCTGCGAATGATTGAACGCCGTGCCCCACCGTTCAAACGGTGGGCTACGTTGTGACGTCCCTCCGGGACTTCGACAAACGCAAAAGCATGAGGCCGGGCATTCACAGAGGTTGAAATATTTGTGGGGCGTGCTCATGGCGGCATGTTCGTTATGCCACGGTGAGAATTTTTCTTGACTGGCTGCTCGCTGTTCAGTTTTTGTCTGATTTTCGAATGCTTTTCCGCTGAATCCACAAGATAATTTTTTTCAACAGGCCGGACAGGATGTTTTTGGTTGTGTGTCCTCCCTCCGAGAAGCGATCATCGTCCAGGCAGATCATCGCGCATTGAGAAAAATTTCGTACGCTGCGCGTATCGCACGGAATGGTTGACACCAACATGCGCATACGGCGAAACTAAGGCGAACCACAAATGGCCACTGCAAGCACATCGCTGGAACGTCCCCTGCCCCACAACGTCGAGGCGGAGCGCAGCATCCTCGGCGCGATCCTTCTCGACAACAACGCCATCAATCCCGCCATCGAGAAGCTCAAGCCGGAGGATTTTTTTCACGATCATCACCGCCGCATCTATCAGCAAATGATCGCGCTCGGAGAAACGCAGCAGGCGATCGATCTCGTCACGCTGACGGAGCAGTTGCAGCGCAGCGGCGAACTGGAATCGGTCGGCGGCGCGGCGTACATCTCGCAGTTGATGGACGGCGTGCCGCACATCACGAACGTTGAGCACTACGCGCGCATCGTGAAAGAGAAAGCGCTGCTGCGCGGCCTCATCCATGCCACGAGCGCAATTCAGCAACAGGCCCTCGAAGCCGAGGACGACGCCGATGCGATCCTGGACCGCGCCGAGTCCTCGATCTTTCAACTGGCCGAAGATCGCGTGCGCCTGGGCCTCGTCGGTTTGCACGACGTCGTCACCGAAAGCCACGACCGCATCTCCCGGATTTACGAGGGAGGCCATCGCATCACGGGCCTCTCCACCGGTTACGACATGCTTGACGATCTGACCTCGGGCCTCCAGCCTTCCGAACTGATTATTTTGGCGGCGCGCCCTTCGATGGGCAAAACGGCGTTCGCACTGAACCTCGCGGAAAACATTGGAGTGCGCGGAAACAAGCCCGTCGCGATTTTCAGCCTGGAAATGTCCAAGGAATCTCTCTTGCTCCGTCTACTTTCCGCCGACGCCAAAATCGACTCGCACAAGTTCCGGACCGGCCACTTGAATCAGGAAGATAAAAGCAGAATTCCCCGATCGCTCACCCATTTGTCCGAAGCGCCGCTGTGGATCGACGACGCAGGCTCCGCCACGGTCGTGGAAATGGGCGCGAAGCTCCGGCGTTTGAAGCGCGACAAAGGCCTCTCGCTGGTGATCGTGGACTACCTGCAACTCGTTTCCGCGCGCGGGCGGTTCGGCAACCGCAACGAAGAAATCTCCAGCATCACGCGCGGCCTCAAAGCCATGGCCAAGGAACTCAAGGTTCCCATGGTTGTTCTCTCCCAGCTCACGCGTGCGCCCGAACGCGAAGACCGTGAGCCGCGCCTCGCGGACCTGCGCGAATCGGGCGCGATCGAACAGGACGCCGACGTCGTAATGTTCATCCACCGCCCGAATTTCTTCAAAAAATCCAGCGAAGTCAGCATGGAGGAACGCGGCGAAACCGACCTGATCATCGCCAAGCAAAGAAACGGCCCCACCGATACGATCCGCTTTGTGTTTCAAGGCTCCTTCACGCGCTTTGAACAACGAGCGCCCGACGCCTGGACGGAGCCCGAGTAGCTGTCCCCAGACGCCCACAGGTGTGTCGCTCTGGCATCTGTGCTCGCTGGCTTGAAGCTCACAAAATTCAAATTAAGCCATGTAACCCCATTCTGTTCTATTACTTAGATCCTCTCCGTCAATACAGTGCAACCTCCGCCTTTTCGGCCCCGCGCTTGCTACTTCTTGATTGGGAACAAGTAGCACAGGCTTCAGCCTGTGGATTTTCGGCCCCATCGGCACCAGCAGAAAACCCACCGGCTGAAGCCTGTGCTACCAAAGGCCTAGTTACTAAGCGGCGCGCAGATGCTCGGGAGTAATTTTTCTTCCGCGCCCAGATCGGTTACTCTTGAAGATTCCAATGACACGAACCGTAAAATTTGATGGACGCCCCATCTGGGCCGAGGTAAGTCTGGGAGCGCTGACGCACAATCTGCGCGCGATCCGCCAGCACGTCAATCCCGCGGGCACACGCAGCCCGCGCCGGAAAATTCTCGCCGTCATCAAGAGCAATGCCTACGGCCACGGAATCGTGCCCGTCGCGCGCGCCCTCTCGAAGGTCCGCGCCGACTGGTTCGGCGTGACCTGCTCCGCGGAAGGCGCCGAACTGCGCGAGAGCGGCATTCGCGAACCGGTCCTGATCCTCACCGGCTTCTGGGCGGGCGAGGAAAAGCGAATTCTCGACAACCACCTCACGCCGGCGATCATGAGCACCGACCAGTTGCGCCTGCTGGAAAAGGCGGCCGCGCTACAGCGCAAGCCGCGCAAGCGCCCCTTCGATTTTCATCTCAAGATCGACACCGGCATGAACCGCCTGGGCATTCCGCCGTCGGAAATTCCGGCGTTCGCGCGCGCGCTGGCCGATTGCCCGCACGTGCGTCTCGCGGGCACGTTTACGCACATCGCCTCGTCGGAAGTTTTTACTACCGAACAAACCATCGAGCAGGAAAAAACTTTTGACGCGGCGCTGGCCTGCATGCGTTCGCTGGGTCTCGATCCTGGCGTCGTGCACATGGCCAACAGCGCCGCGATCGTCAGCCGTCCTTCCACCTGGCGGGACATGGTGCGTCCCGGCGCGATTCTCTACGGCTACCATCAATTTTTCGAGCCGTCCGAACTGAATCCGGAAATGGAAGCGAAACTTTCCGTGCGTCCGGTGCTTTCGTTCCGCGCGCGGATCGTTTCGATCAAGGATTTGCCGCCGGGATCGCGTGTCGGATACAACGCGCGGTGGACGGCATCGACACCCTCTCGCGTTGCCGTGCTCGCTGCGGGATACGCGGATGGCCTCGTGCGCGTGCTTTCCAATAAGGGCCGCGTCATCGTTCGCGGCGAAATCGCTCCCATCATCGGAACGGTTTCGATGGACCTCACCACCGCCGACGTCACGGGAATTGCATCGGCGCGCGTGGGCGACATCGCCACAATCTACGGCACCGACGGCGGCACGACGCAATCCGTCCCCGACGTCGCGAAGATTGCCAATACGGCCAGCGCGGACCTGCTCTGCGCGCTGGGAAAGCGCGTCCCCCGCTTCTATTTGCGCTGATCTTTCCCTCGACTTCACATAATCGCCATCTGTGGCGGCCCTTTAGTAGCACAGACTTCAGTCTGTGGGTTTCCGCGGGAGAACCTAGGATGTAGCCTGCGGACGCCTGAGGCTTGTGCTGTGACGGATTGTCACACGGTTGCCAAGCTCTGATGGAAACCCACAGACTGAAGTCTGTGCCACTAAAACCGCTCCGCGACTTTGCAGAGTTCGAGCTATGGATTTAGATTTTGAGTCACTGCGGGCGGGCAACTTCTACAGGCAAGGTTGCTGTGGCGGGCTTGATTCGCCGCAGGACTTCGCTGGTCCACAATTTTTCGGTGAGCAGCGTGAGGAAACCGTTCTCGAAATCGCAGACCGCGCAGAATAAATAATTCCGAAATGCGGTGTGATAGGCGTCCACGCCGCGCTCGGCCAATTCACTTTCGACGGCGGGATCGCCCGCGGCCAGCTGCGCTCCCGCGCGAGCGCCAAACGTTTCTCCCGCAAATCGCTCGACAAGCCCGACGAGCGCGTCGCCGGAAGGCGCGGGGACGACCAGCGAATGGCCCGAGGCCTTTTCTTCAAACGCTACGCCGCGCTTGCGGCAGTAATCGCGCACTCGATCGAGATGCGAGAAAAAATCGAGCGCCCAGGGTTCCGTTCCCGGCAGCGCGCCTAGCGCAGCGGCCCACAATCGCGCCGCATCCGCGCCGCGCGCCGGTTCGCGGCTCTCGATCTCCACGAGGTCGAGTCCGACCGCCTTGACGTCCGCCCCGAGATCGAGCGGCTCGACTTCCAAAACGTAATGCAGGTCCGCCATCTCGCGCTCACGCGTCCGCAGAAGCGCTCTTGGCGAATCGCCTCTGGAAATCCGGCGATGCCTTCCGCGCTTCGAGCCAGTCGAAAAATGCGTCGGGTGTTTCGAGCCATACCTTGAACCACATCATGATTTCTTCCTTCTCGGCGCGTTTTTCCGGTTCCACTTTGTGATTCCGGGCGATCATTTCCGCGCGGCGGCGGCCCATGCGCGCCACTTCCAGCACGCGCTCCACGGCGGCGCGTTCCTGCTCCTCCTGAAATTTCCGGTAGAGCTCGTCCAGGCGCATGATGCACATCTCCGCGTCCTCAAGATTCGCAAAATGCAGCAGATCCTGGAATTCCTCCTCGTACTGGCCTTCGGTGTCCGCCTTTGTGGACCACACGATGCGCATGCCCGCGGTTTCCAGAACGCCCGCGATGTAATCGGCGGAAGTTTTTCCTCCCGCGCCGAGACGCGCCACGAGTTGCCGCCGGATTTGCTCGACCTCGGCCGGAGTGAATCGCGGCACGGAAAGCTCGCGCGCGATCTCCAGGATCAGTTCCTTCTTGGTTGGGTGATCCGCGTGTGTCATGGCGACGACCTCACAGGCCTGGATTTGGTCAACGCCGGGGCTGGGGCTGTGGGCGGGCCGCCGGTTGATGGATTCTGCGACTCTTCTTCGAGCAATTGCCGGTAACGCGCAACGTTACGATTATGCTCCTGAAGGGTCTTGCTAAAGAAGTGTCCTCCTTCGGTATTCGCGACAAAATAAAGATCGTCGGTCGGCGGAGGATCGAGGGCCGCGCGCAGGGCGGCCTCGCCCGGATTGGCGATCGGGCCGGGCGGCAAGCCCCTGTTCCGATACGTGTTGTACGGCGAAGAGAAATGTAAATCTTCGCCGCTGAGTTTTCCCGTGTACGCTCCGACCAGGCTCAGCGCGTAGGCGACTGTGGGATCGCATTGCAGCGGCTGCCCGATGCGCAGACGGTTTTCAAACACTCCGGCAACGTGCGGGCGTTCTTCCGGACGAGGAGTCTCGCGTTCCACGAGCGAAGCCAGCGTCACGGTATCCTGAATGCTTTGGTGCGGGGGCGCGCCGGTAATCGGCAAAGTCAGCCACTCCTGCCGGAATTTCTTCACCATCGCGGCGGTCATGTCTTTTCCCGTCATGTGGCGCGGGAACTCATACGTCGCGGGGAAAAGAAAACCTTCGAGGCTGGGCGCGCCGGGAGCGATGTCGCGAATGGGCGAAGGGTCGCGCGCGGCAACGAGGAATTCGTCGCGGGTGAGGAATCCTTCCTGCGCGGCAAGGTCCGCGATATCGAACATCGTAAATCCCTCGGGAATCACGAATTCTTTTACGAACACGCGGCCGTTGACGATCGCGTCGTACACGGCGAAGGACGTCACGGGACGGTCGAAGAAATACTCGCCGGCCTCCAGATTGTGTCGCCCCCTCTGGCGGCACAAAAGTTCAAACGCGATCCGGCTGCGCACAACGCCGTTTTCGGCCAGCAGGCGCGAGATCGTGCGTTGCGACGCTCCGCGCGGGATGTCCACGTAGACTCCGTCGCTCGCGAACCCCTGATACGGTTGGTACAGAGCCAGGTAAAGATATCCGGCCGCGGCGACTAGAAGAATCAGAAGAAAGAGGAAGGCCCGGCGCATATCAATCTCGCGATCCGGTTCGCGCCCGCGCGCGGTCCAAATAATCTCGCAGGATAATGGCGGCGGCGATGTCGTCGAGCGGCGCCTTCTTTTTTGTATCGGTGCGCCCGGAGGAATCGCGACGCTTGCTCGTATTGGAAGTCATGCTCGCCAGCGTCTCGTGCGCTTCCCAGGAACTCAGCCGCTCATCCATCATCTCCACGGGAAGGCCAAGGGCTTTCTCGACGCGCGCCGCAAAACTCTTCGCTTCTTCCGACATCTCGCTCGGCATGCCATTCAAATGCAGCGGAAGCCCAACCACAATGCGGCGAACTTCCTGCTGGCGGACCAGTTCGCGCAGCCGGGCGAGGTCGCGGCGGCGGTTGATCCGGGTCCATGTGGCGTAGGGCCGGGAAGTCACGCCAAATTCATCCGAAAGCGCCAGCCCCAGCCTCTTTTTTCCGTAATCGATCGCAAGAATCACACCCGTAGTGTGAGGACTTGCCGTCAAGGATTGAGCACGGAGGGGATTCGCCACGCCAATATTATAACTCGAAAGGAAGGCTTTTCTGAGGCCAGGGGCAATGGTGTTGCCTCAAAGAAAAGTAGATATCAATGTACTACGGCCTTGCAGATTTCGGAACAAATCAACTCGGAGCGGGTTTTAGTAGCACAGCCACTCTTGGCTGTGTGGTTTTTTCGATCATGAATAGCGCACGAATGCATGAACGTGGAGAAACCCCGCACAGCCAAGAGTGGCTGTGCTACTCGAGCCTCAGGGCAAACGTCCGCGTTCGCCAGACTCCCAAGGCTGCCACAGTCCCGCGTTTTTCATTCGTTCGTCGAGGCCCGTGGTTTTCAGCAGCGATTCGACTTCGGCGCGGGATTGGCGCGGACCGACCGGCTCGGCTCGTTCGGCAACGCCAAAGGCCGTAACAGCGGCGATCGCAGTGTTGCGCTTGAGCCCCTCGATATTGACCTTGCCGAGTGAATTCGACCCGTTGGGTGCGATTTCGGGGGTAAAGCCTTTCGCTTCGGTTGCGACTAAAATCGGGATACCCTGCAACAGGAAATCGAGGCTTTCAGGATCGAAGGGCGCATCAAAACGGAAATTGGTAACGCTCATCGATTCGATTGGCTTCAGCGCCTCCCGGACGCCCGGTTCGATGTCACGCCTTCCGTCGAGTAAGAATCCACTGAGAGGATTCGCAGCCGCCTCGAAAAGAATAGCGGCGGCCGCGCGATCCAATTCGCTGCCGTGCCCTTTCAAATAGGCCCAAGGTCCGGTCATGCCCTGGCTTTCTCCGCCAAATAGCACGAAGCGAATCGACCGGCGCGGGCGGACGCCGGTGAGCTGGATGTCGCGGGCGGCTTCGACCACCAACGCGGCATTGCAGGCTTCATCGACCCCGCTGGATCCGGAATCTGAAGGATCGAGGTCTGCGCCGAGCAAAATCCATTCATCCGGCTTCTCCCGGCCCCGAATTTCCGCGACCACTATTTCCGCGACTGCATCCTTCGTCTGCTTCGGAGCGACGGGGTACTTTTCGGCGTGAACATCGACGCCAGCGTCTCGAAGAGCCGCCATGGCCCAGGTGACGGCGGGCGCTTCCTCACCGGTCCTTTCCGTTTGCCGTTTCAAGGCTTCCAGCAGGCGGCGAAGATTTTCCGCGAGAGGCGAGTCACCCTGCGCGTTGGCAATGATTTTCGGCGCCACTTGCTCGCACAGCGTCTCTCCCGTTGCGGAGCACGCCTGCACATTCGTCTTCGCCGCATCGCGGATGCGCGCGAGCGGATCGGGCTCCGCCGGCGACAATTGCGCCGCGGCCGGCAGAACGCCAGCGACAAACAGAGCCGCTACCAAATACAGCGTAAATCTAGCCAGTTTCATCCGGGCTCACCGAAGCACGCGTCGCCTCAAAAGTTAATTTCTCTCAATGGATTATAGCCCATGGGCCAGGTCGAGGATTTGCACAAAAAGACGTAAGCCAATGTTGTGATCTTGTTTATCGCGCCCGATGCCGATAGGTTTGTTGTGAATGAGAGGCCCCTATGACCAAATTGAGAAAAGTCAGTTTTCAGAAAGCTCTCAAAATAATCACTGATGTCGTCGAAGAGCAATTATCGAAATTGCCGCGAAAGGTGGCGGAAACGAAGCAAAAGAAAATTCATCAGATTGCTTCTAAGGCCGGCCCACGTAGTCGCGGAAATATTTAGCCGTTATAAAAGCGATCCTGAAATTGCATCCGCGACGCGCACCACGCGGACCATTTCGACCACGCCGTGGACGCGCACGATGTGCGCGCCACCGAGAATCGATGCGGTCACGGTCGCGGCGGTGCCGAGCAGACGCTCCTCGGGAGGAGCACTCGGGCCGCCCGATCCCGCGAGCGCTTTGCCAAGGAAAGCTTTCCGTGATGTCCCGATCACGATCGGGCAGCCGAGACGCGCGAACTCGGGAAGCCGCGCGAGAATCTCGAAATTCTGCTTGTGCTTTTTCCCGAATCCGATTCCCGGATCGAGCAAGAGTTGTGTCTTGGAGAGACCCGCGCGCTTTGCTCGCGCGACGGCTTCGCGCAAGCCGGACATAACGTCGCGGATGATGTCGCGCGCGAAGGGACCTCGCTGCATCGTCTGCGGCGTTCCCCGCATGTGCATGAGGATCAGCGGAGCGTGTGCGCGGCGCGCGACTTCGCCGAGGCGCAAGTCCATCCGCAACCCAGAAACGTCGTTGAGAATTTCCACGCCGGCAGCCAGCGCGGCCTCCGCAACTTCGGCCCTACGCGTGTCCACCGACATGGGAATGCGCAGCTTGCCGCGCAACACCTGGATCACGGGAAGGATACGGCGAAGTTCCTGCTCGGACGTGATCGGCGTGGCCCCGGGGCGCGTCGATTCGCCGCCGATATCAAGGATGTCCGCGCCGTCCTGTTCGAGTTGCAAGGCTCGCGCGATGGCTGCTTCGGAATCGAGATACGCCCCGCCATCAGAAAAGCTGTCCGGAGTGATGTTCAAAACGCCCATGACCAGGGTGCGGTCACCGAGGATCAGCGTGCGCGAACGCAAGTGCAGCCGAAATCGTTTGCGGTGAAACATAGGGGAACCATCATACAAAAAGTTTCAGAGCTGTTGCGACCGGACTCACAGGGAGTTATTTTTTACGAGCTGAGTGGCGCAGGCTTCAGCCTGTGGGTTTTGGTCCTTGCAAGCACTAACCCCCACAGGCTGAAGCCTGTGCCACTTGTCCCCAGAAAGCGCAACGCCCGAAGACGGCTTGGCATCTTAACGTGTGTGGTACGATTGCTCCACGATTCGGAGCCGCTCATTTAGGATAAATGGGATGCAGTAGTCGGAAGAAGGCGAACCGGGGGGAAGCGGGTTTAATGAGGGCGTCAGGAAAGATTTACAGAATCTCCGTATTGTTGTGCGCGGCGGCGACCGCGGCCTCGCTTTTTTCAACGATCCTAGCCTCCGCAATCCCGCAAACCGGTTGGACACTCGACAATATCCTCAAGCAGATGGATGCGCAGGCGGCGAACTTCCATAGCCTTACGGCGGATTTGGAGCGAACCAAGGTGACCGTCGTGGTCAACGACAAATCCACCGAATCCGGCCAGATTTTAGTGCGGAGCGACGACAAAATGCGAATCGAGGTCACGCAACCCGATGCGCGCACGATCCTCCGCGACGGCGACAATTTCTACATCTACAACCCGAAAATTCACCGCGTCGAGGAATACAATCTCGGAAAGAAAAAATCCGTCGTCGATCAATTCCTGCTTTTAGGTTTTGGAACTTCCGGAAGTTCGTTGAAAGACAGTTACGCGATCACGCTGCAGGGCGAAGAAACGCTGGACAATCGCAAAGTTCTTTTGCTGGAACTGCTGCCGAAAACGGACGAAGTGCGCAAGCAGCTTTCCAAAATTCAGCTGTGGCTGGATGAATCCACATGGCTGCCGGTGCAGCAGCAATTTTTCGAGACTGGTTCGGGCGATTACTTCATTATTCGTTATCGAAACATCAATCGAAACGTGCGCATCCCGGACAACGACTTCAAGCCGCACTGGCCGCACGGCACAACTAGGGTACAGCCGCAGGCGTAATTTTTCCCCTCTATCATTTTCCAGGCAGATTTCCCAGCCTTGAGTGGCACAGGCTTCAGCCTGTGGGGTTAAGTCCTTGCAAGGACCAACCCCCACAGGCTGAAGCCTGTGCCACTGGAACCGGCCTACCGTCCGCGTTTTGCGTTACGCCGTTCCCGCTCGAGCAGGGATTGCTTGCGCTCAAGTCCCCAGCGATAGCCGCCCAGCGTTCCGTCGGTGCGCACCACCCGGTGGCACGGAACCACAATGGCCGCGGGATTCGTCGCGCAGGCGCGCGCGACGGCGCGTATCGCGCTGGGCTGGCCGATGGAGCGCGCGACCTCGGAGTACGTGCGCGTCGCGCCCAGCGGGATGGACCGCAAAGCCTCCCAGACGCGCCGCTGGAACGCAGTGTCCACCACGTCCGTGGGCAAGTCCAATCGAGGATTCGACCCCGCCAGATGCCGCACAATCGCGCGCACCCACTTCGCGTGCTCTCCCGAGCCGCATCGGATTGCCGCGCGGGGATATTCCTTGCGCAAAGCAGCGGCGAGATCGGAGTCGCGCTCCCCCAGATATACGGCGGAGATGCCGCGTTCCGTCGCGGCGACGAGCACGCGCCCCAGGGAACACGGGGCAATCGTGTAGGAAATGTTCATCCCGCGTCCCCCGCGGCGATACGTCGCCGGCGTCATTCCCAGTTGCGCGTCGGACTTCTCGTAGAGGCGGCTTGCGGAGCCGTAAGAAACTTCATGCAATGCTGTGGTCACGTCTTTCCCCTTTCGCAATTCAAATTTGAGCCGCGCGACGCGAAGCGCGTCCGCATATTGCCGCGGCGTGATTCCCATCGCCTGGCGGAACGTGCGTTGCAAGTGGGCTGCGCTCACCCCCGTGCGCTCCGCAAGGTTCCGCAGAGAAAGTGAGCCGTCCGGGGCGCCCTCGATTTCACCGCACACGCGCCGAATGAGGTCCGCTTGCGGGTTGCTGCGCGCCCGGCGAGGATGGCAGCGCCGGCAGGCTCGGAACCCGGCTTGTTCCGCCGCTTCCGGCTGAACGAAGAGAAGAATTTGCCTTGTGCGCGGGCGGCGCGACGGGCAAGACGGCCTGCAGTAAATACCCGTGGAGCGGACCGCGTAGACAAACGCACCATCCATTCGCGCGTCGTGCAGAGCGACCGCCGCAAGGCATCTCCTCCGCGCGAGCGCGGGGATTGCGGGCAACAACGGGTTGGAAAGCGTCGACATTGGCCGTCCTGTTCCTTCCCAAACACAATATCCAAAACCATTCCCGGGGCGCTATCCGAATCTTGCGGTCAAACTATTTATTTCCCGGCGGCCCTCTGATTCCCGAAACGGAGGGGGACGAATCACACGGCTGGGGAGTGTGCATTAGGACAACGCCGGAGCGAACCTAAATTGACGGCGGTAGGCCGCGCGGAGGATAGTGTCCGCGAGCAGTGCCAGGAACGTACGAAGTTAAGGGAGACCTATGCGCACTGTTCGAACTCACAAACTTATGGATCAATCTAATCCCAGCCGCGGCAATGCCGCCGTAACAGAACTGTCGGCCCGTTCGGCGACCTCGGTCATCGAGCCGCCGTCGTGGACCACGCGAGCCAAGCCCAAGGGCATCGCGCGCGTTCCTACCCATGCCGTGCGTCCGCCGGAAGAACGGCGCTCCTACGCACGCGCCAAGCTCAGCTTGCCGTTGCGCGTGAACCGCATCGCGGGCCAGCGGGAGCAGATGGGGGAGACGCTGCGAACGACCAATATCAGCTCCAGCGGAGTCCTCTTTCTCTGCCCCCAGCGGATTGAACCGGGAACGCCGATCGAGATCGAAGTTTGCCTCGTGGACCGGCCGTTTGGCCGGGGCACCGTGAGAATGAGGACCGAGGCGCATATCGTGCGCGCGGAACCCGCTTCGCGCCCCGGGTGGCACTCTTTGGCAGCTACTTTCGATGACATTACGTTTCAGCGCGAAGAGCCCCTGCCTGCGCGCTTCCAGCGCCACTAATTCCGGTGCGGTCCTAACGCATGCCTTGGTGAGAACAATCCTTCTTCAAGGCAAATCTGTTTGTGAAGCGTTCCGTGGCTCTGGCGTCCCGCCGGTGGTTTTTTGATCTCTACCCAATGCAAGAACGCCGGCGGGACGCCGGCGCCACTCAACCCGCCGCATTGATTTCAACGCGCTTGAACTTCCTTGGTAGTAAATCACGCTGTAAGTTTCAGCACGCTTTCCGGCGCTTGCAAATTCCGTGTTACTTTGCTTACTGCAAACCGTGATGAAAGCAAGTCTTTCCGATTTGTTGGCAACGCCCAATTCGTTGCGATGACGATAAAAAATCAATCCTCGATTGAATTTGTGCTGTTCGACTGGGACGGAACGCTGCTCGATTCGTTCGAGGCGGACTCCAATGCCTACATGTATATGTTCGAGGCGCTGGGGATGAGCTGGAGCATCGCGGAGTTGAAGCGCCATTATTCGCCCAACTGGCACCGCGTTTACCGCGCCGCGCGTCTCCCTCGCGCAAAATGGGAAGAGGCCGACCGTCTGTGGAGACTTTTCTACCGGAAGCAGCAGCCGAAGATGCAGCCCGGCGCGCTGCAAGTTTTGAGGACGCTGGACCGGCGTTTCAAGCTGGCGCTGGTGTCGAGCGGAAGCCGCTCGCGCGTGCGAAGGCAGCTTAGGGAACACAGCGTGTCGGCGATGTTTCTCGCCAAAGTTTGCAGCGAGGACGCTCCACGGCGCAAACCGCATCCCGCGCCGCTGCGAATGGCGCTCGAAAAACTCCGCGCCCTGCCCCAAGCCAGCGTGTATATCGGCGACGCCCCGGAGGACATCGAAATGGCGCATCGCGCGGGCATGCGCGCCATCGGCGTGCTCGGCGGCTCGCCCGTTCCGGAGCGCCTTCGCGCCGCGTCACCCGACGCCATGATCGAAACGATCCGCGATCTGCCCGCTCTGCTGAAGAGATTCTAAGGTGTGAGTAGCACACCCACTCTTGGCTGTGCGGTTTTCTCTACTTTCACGCAGCCATCCAAATTAGACGATCGAAAAACCCGCACAGCCAAGAGTGGCTGTGCTACTGCGGGCGCTACGCCAAATCCTCCGCGCGGATCGGCAAGCGCCGGATGCGCTTCCCGGTCGCCGCAAAAATCGCGTTGCAAAGCGCGGGGACCAGGGGAGGCACGGCAAGTTCGCCCGCTCCGGTGGGCTTTTCTTCGCTAGGGACGATATATGTTTCAATCACAGGCATGGCGTCGATGCGCAGGACCGGATAAGTGTTGAAGTTGGTTTGGTCGACGCGGCCATGCGCGATTGTGATCGCGCCGTAAAGCGCCGACGAAAGTCCGTACACGATCGCGCTTTCGCTTTGCATGACGACGTTTGCCGGATTCACCAGGCGGCCAACATCCACCGCGCAAACCACGCGGTGTACTTTCACCGATCGCGCCTTGCGGTCCACCGAAATTTCCACGACCTGCGACGCGTAGCTCTGAAACGCTTCGAGTACCGCAATGCCGCGATAGCGGCCCGCAGGCAGCGGCTTATCCCATCCCGCTTTTTGCGCGGCGAGTTCGAGGACGCCGTGGAGTCGCGGGGCCTTGTCAAGCAAACGCCGGCGGAATTCGTACGGGTCCTTCTTGCCGGCGGCTGCCAGTTCGTCCATGAAACATTCGCTGAAAAAGCCGTTCTGCGAAGCTCCTACCGATCGCCAGAAGCCGACCGGAATGCCCGGCTCGGTCCGCATGTAATCCACCTGAATGTTGGGAATCGAGTACGGCAGATTGGCGACGCCTTCGACGCTGGTCGGATCGAGATTATTTTTTGTGCTGCCAGGAAACCACGCTTCCATGATCGAGGAACACGCAACGCGCGTCGCCCAGGCAACGGGCCAGCCATCGGCGTCGAGTCCGCCCGCGAGTTTGGCATAGGACGCAGGCCGGTAATAATCGTGCTGCGTGTCATCCTCGCGCGACCACGTCACTTTCACCGGCCGGCCCAGCGCTTTGGATGTTTCCACCGCCTCGATCACGAAGTCGGTGCCGGCCTTGCGCCCGAAGCCGCCGCCGAGATACGTCGTGTGGATGAACGCATTCTCCGGCTTCACTCCGCAAATTTTTGCGGCGGTGGCCTGCGCCATGGTCTGAAATTGCGTGGGCGCCCAAACTTCCACGCGATCCGCGCGAACATCGGCGGTGCAGTTTATGGGCTCCATGGTGGCGTGCGCCAGGTAAGGAACTTCGTAGACCGCTTCGATTTTCTGCGCCGCGCCGGTAAGGGCGGACGCCGCATCGCCTTCCTTGCGCGCCTCGGCACCCGTTTTCGTCATCTGATCCGCAAAGAGCGCGCTGATGCTCTCGCTGCTGGCGTTTGCGTTCGGTCCTTCGTCCCACTTCACGTCGAGCGCGCGCCGCCCCTGCATCGCTGCCCAGGTATTGTCGGCCACCACGGCAATCCCGCGAGAGATCTCCACGACGGTCTTGACGCCGGGAACGGCCTTGGCTTTCGTCGCGTCAAAGCTCGCGACTTTTCCGCCAAATACCGGGCATCGCGCCACCACGGCGTAGAGCATCGCGGGCTGCCGCACATCGATCCCGAATTGCGCGCGGCCATTGACTTTGTCGGGCGTGTCCAGCCGCTTGGTCGGTTTCCCGATGATGCGGTACTGTTTCGGATCCTTGAGCGGCACATCCTGCGGAACCGGAAGTTTTGCAGCCGCCTTGGCCACACCGCCGTACGTCACTTTTCTCTTCGACGCGTCGTGGTAGATGACCCCGTTTTCCGTCCGGCAGGTGGACTTGTCCACGGTCCATTTTGCCGCCGCGGCTTGGAGCAGCATGTCACGCGCCGCTGCTCCGGCCTTGCGCATCGGATCCCACGAGGACCGCACGCTGGAACTTCCGCCCGTGCCCTGCATTCCAAACGCCGGATTAAAATATTCCTTGGCGGCGGGAGCGAATTCCGTGCGGATTGTTTTCCAATCGCAATCCAGTTCTTCAGCCGCGATCATGCACAGCGCCGTCAGGATTCCCTGTCCCATTTCGGACTTGTCGATCACGATGGTCACGACGTCGGTGGTGGAAACGAGCATCCAGGCGTTCAAGGACGCCGGCGCCATCATCGCAATGGGCGCCGCGTGCAGCCCCGAGCCCCCGGGCAAATAGAATCCAATGACCAGGCCGGTTGCGCCGGCCACGCCAGCCTTCAAAAATCCGCGGCGATCGATCCGCGTGGTTGTTCCCGCGCTCACGCTGCACCTCCCACTTCCACGGTCTCGTCATTGAACGCGTCTTCCGTGGGGCCCACGCCCTCGAGCCGGGAGGGC
The DNA here is from genome assembly GCA_963832265.1 of uncultured Acidobacteriota bacterium. Classification (GTDB taxonomy): domain Bacteria; phylum Acidobacteriota; class Terriglobia; order Acidiferrales; family UBA7541; genus Palsa-360. The sequence goes on along the minus strand of CAWHTN010000001.1, from coordinate 199,391 downwards.
GTCGCCGAAGCCTTATGCAATGCCGCGGCGCGATGCACCGCCTCGCGAATCCGTTGATAGGTTCCGCAGCGGCAGATATTTCCCTTCATCGCCTCGTCAATTTCCGAGTCGCTCGGTTTCGGGCTCTTCGCCAAGAGCGACGCGGCGGACATGATCTGTCCGGACTGGCAATAGCCGCATTGCGGCACATCCACTTCGATCCAGGCGCGCTGCACCGGATGGCTGCGGTCCGGAGAAAGCCCCTCGATCGTCGTGATTTTTTTTCCGGCAACGGCCGAGACGGGAGTGATGCAGGAGCGGATGGCTTCTCCCTCGAGATGCACCGTGCAGGCGCCGCACAGGGCCATGCCGCAGCCGAACTTCGTGCCCGTCATGCCCAGCGTATCCCGCAAGACCCATAGCAGCGGCATATTCGGCTGGAACATCCACTGATTGCGGCTTGCCGTTAACGATCATTTGAATGGCCATGCCAGTCCTCCGCGGAAGAATTGCCGATTGGACTACCGAGACTGTATTCGCTCGGAAGTATGGTACTGCAATTTCGGGCGTGAGGAGAGAGATTGTGAGGGGCAATTGTGTCTGCGTGAGAACACGGTTTTGGTTTGTGTAGCGCCCGCCTTCAGGCGGGCATCTGTTCGGTCCTAAAATGCCAACCTGAAGGTTGGCGCTACAACCCTCGTTTATTTCGCGCTCTTTTTATTATGGTCCAACTTCAAGGTGAGGACGAATTCCTTGCGCGTATCGAAGTTCGATACCGATCGAGTTGAAGAAGTCACGCCTTCCTTTTCAGCGTGAATATCGTAGTCGACGTTGAGGTCCAGCCCGCTGAAGCGAAACGTGCCGTCCGTGTCGGAAAGGTGCGTAATGATGTCCTGCGTGCGGAGGTTTTTCAGGTAAACCACCGCGGTTTCCACAGGGACTTCTTCCTTGTCCACGACCGTTCCGCGAACGGTCCGCAGCTCGTTTTCCTTCCCCTTGGGTTTTTCCTGCGCGAACATTATCGTCGCGGCCACTGCGATAATCGCGAACAGTCCAAGCGTCCTGCCCAGGTTCATGGTTTTCCTCCGGTCCCTTTCTCCGTCTGGGGCTCTGTCAGGAGCTCCATCCGGATCGTCAGGTCCGCTTGATTGTCTTCCCGCGCGTCGATTTTCCGCGTTTGCGTTTTAAAGCCGCGCGCTTCGATCGTCATTTCATATTCCGCGCCTTGCGGGACGCGGAAGGCCAGCTCGCCCTGGTGATCGGACATGGCTTCCCAGCGAAATTTCTTTTCCTCGGAACGCCGGACTCGCGCCCGCGCGCCCGTAAGAGCGAATCCCCGGTCCGTAAACACGGTGGCGAAAATGACGTAATCGTGGGCATGCGAACCGCTTGAATTTTGTGCGCCGCCGGCCGGCTCGAAGGCAAACGTCGCGCCCGCCAGCCAGACCAAGCCTGCGAGAGCAATCGTCAAGCGCACAACAGTGGGATGGCCAAAGAGAAAGAGGGGATGCCGGAAGAAATGGAAGAGCGGGTCAAACCTCTTCTTCTTCGTCTTCTTCTTCGTCATCTTCGACTAGATCGTCCTCATCGTCGGACTCTTCCTCTTCTTCTTCGTCATCGTCATCGTCATCGGAAATGGCATTGACCTTGACGGGATGGATCTGCACGACTTCCATTTCGGTTTCGCACTCGGGACAGGCCAGGATTTCGCCTTCCTCGACTTCGTCTTCGTCAACGTCAATTTCAGTAGCGCATTTAGGGCACCGGACCACGGCGAAAACCTCCTTGGGGGCTAGGACGCACGTGCTGCTGAAGTATTATATAACGCGAAGCGCCCCGGGAGGGAAGCAGCCAAAACGACCATGACACCCAGAAGAGAATACCCCGATCAACCCATGGTAGGCGTCGGCGGCGTGGTGATTGATAGTGGCCGCACCCTGCTCATCCGGCGCGGCGGCCACCCCCTTAAGGGAGAATGGTCCATCCCCGGCGGCCTGCTCGAAGTGGGAGAAACGCTGGAGCAGGGCGTCGCGCGGGAGCTCGCCGAGGAAACCGGCCTCGAGGTGCGCGTCGTCGAACTCATCGAAGTCTTCGAGCGTATTTTCCCCGCTCCTCCAAAAGCCGATGGCACGCCGGGCGATGCGGCCCGCCCTCAGTATCATTTCGTCATTCTCGATTATCTTTGCGAAATCCGCGGAGGAACGCTTACCGCGGGAAGCGACGCCCTGGAATTTGCCTGGGCGCGCGAAGAGGAATTGCCTAAATTCGATTTGACCGTGGCGGTCACGCGCGTCCTGAAAAAAGCGTTCGCCCGGGCGCGGGAACGCGCGACGAACCCGCCTCCTACTTTGTAGCGCCGCCCTCACGCGTGAGGATAATCTGGAATCCGCGGGAAAAAGGTGTAGCATCTTGTTAATGGTCGGGATCCGATACCAACCGGGGATTGCTTGCTTAAAACCTGTGGCCTTTTGGGCTCTCGCGATTGCCTTTTCCGCTTTGCCCATCCGAGCGCAGAAAGGCGGTTCTTCTGGCGGCTCGACAGGCGGCGGATCGGGCGGATCTCGGGGACCGTCCGGAGGAGGAACGAGCAACCGTCCCGTCTATTCTTCCATGCCGCCCGGGATGCAACCCAACATGGAACCCGGAATTATAATCCCGACGACGGAGCCAATCCAAAAGCCGGGCGTGGTCGAAGATGAATCCTGCCTTCCCTGGGACCTTCCCGCCATGCGTGGCTCAACCGTGAGCGCCATAAGGTTGGGGGTTCCCTCGAAGGCGAGGAACCAATACGAAAAGGCATGCGATGCCTTTAAAAAGAAAAAACTGACGGAGGCTGAACGGCACGTTCGCGACGCAATTCAAGAGTATCCAAAATATCCAGCGGCGTGGGTCATGTTGGGACAGGTTCTTCAAGACGAGCAGAAGATGGACGAAGCTCACGATGCTTGTTCGCAGCCCTTGACTGTTGATCCGGCTTACTTGCCTCCCTATCTTTGCCTGGCGGACCTTTTGGATCGCGAGAATAATTGGGACGACCTTGTCACCTGGTCCGACCGATTTCTCGGCATGAATCTGGCTGGCGATATGTACGCTAACTATTACAGCGGTTTAGGCTTTTTCCACCTCGGCAAATTACCGGAAGCTCAAAAAAGTGTCCTGAAAGCAATCGCCATCGACAGTGAGCACCATCAGCCCGGCCTCAACTACTTGCTCGCTCAAATCTACGGCGAGCAGGGGGACAAGCCTGATGCAATCCTCCAGCTCCAACAAGTCCTGAAATTTAGCCACAACCGGCAGGATAAGGTTGCCGCAAGAGAGTATCTGTCGAAGCTCCAGTCACAACAAAACGCGAATTGAGCAAACCAACGGTCTTGCGGTTAACACCCGCTACATGCCCTCAGGAAGTTGGCCCCGGTTTCCATGGCCCGCAATTTCCGAAACGATGTTGCAGCGAGCAGCCATTCGCTCTGCGGATTGGAAAGTGGATCTCCCTGCCATAAGACTCCGATTGCGCGTGGGGAGATGAGTGGTGGGATCGGCCTGACTTATTGGCTCGCCTTCGCTGCAAGGATCGAGGTGCCTCCGGCGGCATCCTGTCCCGTGATGTATTCATCCTTTTGGAGGTCGCGGTAGATGCGTCCGGCAATTCCCGCAGCCATCGGCCCGCGCACTGCATGGCTGTGTCCGCGCATCAGGATCACCAACACGATCTTCAAGTCCGGCTGGTCCATGTAGGAAACGAACCATCCGAGGCGTGAGCCTGAATCAGAACATGACCCGGTTTTTCCTGACACATCTTCATCCTCGGAAAGCTTGCTGCGTCGCGCCGTGCCCCGCATCACCGCGGCGTGCATTCCCTCGCGCAAATCGGGAAGCAGGGATTGAATGTCCAGCGTGCGCTTGACGCGCGGCTCGAAACTTTCCTGCTCCTCGGGAGTTTGCGGGTATTGCAGGTAGTAGAGGGTGCCGCCATTGGCGACCATGGAAACGAGCGCGCCCAGCTGCAGCGGAGTCATCAGAATCCCTTCGCCAAAGCTGGACATCCGGCCAACTCCGCCGCGTGCCGGCGGCTCGCTGGGCACCGTACCGGACTGCTCTTGGGGGATCTCGTATCCGGCGAGTTCGCCGAGGCCTAGCTCTCGCGCATAATTCGAAACCGTTTCAAATCCCATGCGGCGTCCGAGCTCCTCGAAGAAGGCGTTATTCGAATGCGCAAGCGCCTCGGTCAGAGTCAAATACTTGCGTCGCGTAACACGAATCTTGGTATCGCGCGTCACGAACCCTTCTTGCAGCGCCGCCACCGCAATCACCGGCTTGATCGTCGAGCAAGGTTTGAAACCACCGGAGAACGCCATCTTCTGATTCACAATCGTTAAAATGCGGCCGGTATTGGGATCAATGGCGACCACCGACCCGTCGTAGCGCCCCAGCCCTCGAATGGCGGCCTCGCGCACCATCGGATCATCGAACGTCGCGACGTCGCCGTCCGTGGAATTTGAAAGCTTTTGTTTTTCATCGCGTGAATGGAAAGTGTTCTGATGCTTCGAGGCATGCCTCGCGATTGGCGCAGGTTTGGCAAACACCGGGCCACAGGCCGCGAGTATTGCGGAAGACAACGCCGTAAAAAGGATCGATCGATTTGGTACCACGATTGCCAGTGTCATTTCCAATTTCGTTCCCTCAGTTTCTTCACCACCGTGCGGCGTGGGAAGTATGCCTATAACAAAGCAAGCCCCGCACCAAATGGCCTATAATCCCCCACAATTGCATGCCCTATAATCAATTGAAACTAAACGGCTTAACATAAAATGAGGATACGATTCATGGGCGAGGGAAGCCCGTAGTCACAGAAACTGTTCGGATTGGGTAGAACTGTGCCATCTTGTTACAAGCCCCAGTCAGCGCAGTCCTGGAATCGGTGGTTGAGAATTGTGATGAAATTTTCCGTTCAATTCGATGTGTGACTCACATGTGGAAGTACAAGATCTCAGGGCGACTTTCGATCCGCGCGGCCCCAGCCGTAGCGGCCCAGCAAGAGCACAAACTTGCAGTTGAACAGCACGCGGGATTTCAACTCGCCGTTCTCCATTTGCGCGCGCACCAGCTCCTGATTGTCGCGGTCGCCAACGGGAATGACGAGGCGTCCGCCCTCTCGAAGCTGGCTTGCAAATATCCGGGGAATTTCCGGAGCGCCGGCGGTGACGAGAATCGCGTCGTAAGGCGCGGCGTCCAGGAAGCCCGCCGAGCCGTCCCCATTGTGAACGTGGACGTTCGCGTAGCCCAGATTCGTAAGCCGTTGCTGCGCGGCAAGCGCCAACGATGTGTGATTTTCCACACTGATGACTTGTTTCACGAGCAGCGAAAGCACCGCCGCCTGATAGCCGGAGCCCGTGCCGATTTCCAGCACGCTCTCGGCGCCGGCCAGTTCGAGCGCTTCCGTCATGGCCGCGACCATGTATGGCTGCGAGATCGTTTGTCCCTCGCCGATCGGCAGCGGCTTGTCGGCATACGCATCGCTCCGGAATTTGACAGGGACAAACTCGTGGCGCGGAACCGCGGCCATCGCTTCGAGTACGCGCGGCGATGAAACACCGCGCTTGCGGATTTGCGTTTCGACCATCATGCGTCGCTCGGCGGCTGATGGATCGAGGAGAAGTTCCGTGTTGCGCATGGCCTATTATAAACTCCCACGCAAATTCAGAGTGAAGACATCTTCATCCGGCTGCCGGACTTGTGGTGGAACTGATAACCGAAACCCCACAGGCTGAAGCCCGTGCTACTAGAATCTTTCGCGGCCCTGATACACTACACCGGACTTCACGTGGAGGTGAGCCGTGTCTCAACTTTTCAGTTTGAAGCGCGCACGGAAGCGGGTCCGGCGCTCGGCCCCGGTCACGCTGCAAGGGCTCGCGTTGCTCGTGCTCGGGTTGCTCGCTGCGCAAGGCGCGCGGGCCCAGAAGATCACGATGGAGTTCGACCAGAGCATCGACTTCAGCAAATACAAAACGTTCGCGATCCGCGACGGCCAGTTGAGTAGCGGAAATCCCGCCCTGAACAGCCCGCTCGTCAAGAAACAGATCGAGGCGGACATTCAAAACGATCTTGCCGCGAAGGGCCTCACTATGGTGACGAACGGCCCGTCCGACCTTAACGTGCGTTACACGTTCGGCGCCGCCCGCAAGACCGAGATCGAGGCTTACCCCGCCGGATGGTATGGACTCGGCACGCGCTACGTCAGGGTGCCTTATGCCGAAGGAACGCTGGTCATCGACCTGCGCGATCCCACCACGCGCTCGCTCGTCTGGCGCGCCATCGCCGCTGAGGAAAAAAGCGACGCCACAAAGATCCAAGGCAAGCTCGACGACATGGTCAAGAAATCCATCGACAAATATCCGCCGAAGAAGAAGTAGATCGAGGAATTGGTTTAAGTAGCACAGGCTTCAGCCTGTGGGGTTTAGTCCTTGCAAGGTCGAACCCCCACAGGCTGAAGCCTGTGCTACTAAGTCCTAGCTTCTCATATCGAGCGGCGCGTAAGGCCGCAAGTCGTAGCCCAAGTAAACCTGCCGCGGCCGCGCAATCTTCTGCTCGGGATCGAGCAGCATCTCCTCCCACTGCGCGATCCAGCCGCTGGTGCGCGGAATCGCGAACAGCACGGGGAACATGGTCACCGGGAAGCCCATGGACTGATAGATCAGCCCGGTATAAAAATCCACGTTGGGATACAGTTTGCGCGAGACGAAGTAATCGTCCTCCAGGGCGATGCGCTCGCATTCGAGCGCGATGTTCAGCAGCGGATTGCGGCCCATGATTTCGAAGACGCTGTCGGCCACGTGCTTGATGATGCGCGCGCGCGGATCGTAATTCTTGTAGACGCGGTGGCCAAAGCCCATGAGTTTGGTTTCGCCGGCCTTCACGCGTTTGATGTACGCGGGCACGTTGGCGAGCGAGCCGATCTCCAGCAGCATGCGCAGAACTTCCTCGTTCGCGCCTCCGTGCAGCGGGCCGTACAGCGCCGCGGTCGCCGCCGCGGTCGCCGAAAACGGGTCCACGTGCGAACTGCCGACGCAGCGCATCGCGTTCGCCGAACAATTCTGCTCGTGGTCGGCGTGCAGAATAAACAGAATATCCAGCGCGTGCTCGAGCGTCGGGTTCGGCCGGTACTTCAGCTCGGACGTCTTGAACAGCATGTTCAGGAAATTTCCGGCGTAGCTCAGCTCGTTGTCCGGATAGGCGAACGGCATGCCCAGGCTGTGCCGGTAGGAAAACGCCGCGAGCGTCGGCATCTTCCCGATCAAGCGGTAGGTCTGCTTCTTGCGCGACTCCTTGTTGAAGATATCTTTCGCTTCCGGATAAAACGTGGACAGCGCCGCGATCGCCGAAATCATCATCCCCATGGGGTGCGCGTCGTAGTGAAACCCGTCCAGGAATTTCTTCACCGACTCGTGGATGAAGGTGTGGTGCGTGATGTTGTAAGTCCAATCTTCCAGTTGCGAGCGGGTGGGCAGCTCGCCATGTAAAATCAGATACGCCGTTTCGAGATAGGTGCTTTTCTCGGCCAGTTCCTCGATCGAATAGCCGCGGTATCGCAGGATGCCTTTGTCGCCGTCGATGTAGGTGATCTTGCTTTGACACAGGGCCGTATTGTTGAAGGCCGGGTCGTAGCTCATCATCCCGAACTCATCGGCTTTCACCTTGATCTGGCGCAGATCGGTGGCGTGGATCGTATCGTTCTTGATCGGAATTTCGTAGGCTTTTCCCGTGCGGTTATCGGTAATGGATAGAGTGTCCCGGCTCATGCGGGTAGTCCCTTCGTCTGCAACCTGCGTCCCAGGTTTGGTTGGATTCATGACGGCTTCCGCTCTAGCAAAAAGCGGCACAGAGGAATCTACACTAAGTTTGCATTTTGCGGGAGTGGTATCGCACCGAATCCCCCCATTTGAAAAGATGCCCCGGCGGGCGGCGCGGTTGCGTCGAATTCGCGGCCTTTGCATCTAAAGCATTGTCAGAATGGATAACCGGGCTGCAAACCCTGGAACATCCGGGAGGAGCTACCATGATTCAAACGATTCGCTCGGAGGACCGCTATCACGCAGAAACAGATTGGCTTAGCACAAACTGGCATTTCTCGTTCGACCATTACCATGACCCGGAAAACATGAATTTCGGGCCTCTGCGCGTCTTTAACGATGACATCGTGGCCCCCGCCGGCGGCTTCCCCCTGCACAGCCACCGCGAGATGGAGATCGTCACCTACATCATCGACGGCGCGCTCGAGCACAAAGACAACATGGGAAATACCGGCGTCATCCGCCCCGGCGAAATCCAGCGCATGAGCGCGGGAACCGGTATCCGCCACTCCGAATACAACCCTTCGGAAAAGGACCCCGTCCACCTGATCCAGCTCTGGATCATGCCCGCCACACAGCATCTGCGGCCGTCGTGGGAGCAAAAGAGTTTTTCCCTGTCCGAACGGAGCGGGAAGCTGCTTCCGATCGCCGTGCCCGCAGGTAAGAACGGGAACACCAGTCCGACGACCGTTCAAATTCATCAGGACGCGACGATCTATACGTCCCTTCTCGCGCCCGGCCAATCGGTCACGCATAAACTCGGGCAGGGCCGCCGGGCTTACATTTTCGTGATCAAAGGAAACTTGCAGCTCAACGGCGAAATACTCGCCACGGGAGACCAGGCGCGCGTCTCTACCGAACGCGAGTTGCAGCTTTCCGCGGTGTCCGGTTCAGGAGCGACGCCAGCCGATTTCCTTCTTCTCGACCTTCCATGAATTAATCCCCAAAATCTGCAAGGCGGTGCGGCAGTAGGGGCACGGCATGCCGTACCCCTACGGATTCGCGTGAGCTAGGTCTCGAGTTTGAACCGCGTGGCGGCCAGGCGGTAAAGCCTCTGCCAGAGCGTGCGGTTCACGGTGACAACGATGACCGACATGACCATCGTTGCCGCCAGCAGGACCGGCAAATTCCCCGAATCGGTGGCCCGGCTGATCGCCGCTCCCAGCCCTCGCACGGAAAGCGTGCTTCCCTGAAAATGAAAATATTCCGCGACGATGCTGGCGTTCCACGCGCCTCCCGAAGCGGTCAGCATTCCCGTCACCAGGTACGGAAAAATGGCCGGAAGGATCAAGCGCCGCCATCGCTCCCAACGCTTGAAACGAAAAACGCTGGAGGCTTCCTTCAAATCCGTCGGGATGGCCATCGCTCCCGCGATCACGTTGAACAGGATGTACCACTGCGTGCCGAGCAGCATCAGGGCCATCGCGGCAATGCCCATGCCGCCGCCGGCGCGAATCAGCAGCAACAAAAGCACGGGGAACAACGCCGTTGCGGGAACCGATGCGGCAATCTGCACGAGCGGCTGCGCGAACTTCGCCACGCGCGGCGTCGTTCCGATCCAAACGCCCACGGGGACGGCCCAGAGCGCGCCGAGGATCAATGCGGCGTTCACGCGAAGAAACGTCAGACCGGCGTCGCGCGTGAGGAAAATCAGCTCCCGCCCGCCGAGATGCGCAATGGTGGCCAGCGCGCGATACGCAAGCCAGGCCATCGCGGCCACAACGGCCGCTCCGACGGCGCGCGCGAACCATTTTTTAATATTTTTCTCTGACGGCGGTGTCTCCGGACGCGCAGCCATCTTCTTCGCCGCAAATGCGTGCGTCATCCGCTCTTCCACCGGAAATATCGCTCTACGATAGAACGTGGCAAGGACGCCGGACCGGCGCAGCACCGTCAGCACGAACGATTGCGGCGCCGCGCCTTCCACGGTCTCGAACTTGAATTTGTCCGACCAGGCGATCGCCGGCCGCCAAACCAGCTGATCCAGCAGGACGATGACCGCGATCATCGCCGCCATTCCCCACACGATGGCGCGCGTGTCTCCCGCTCCGGCGGCGATCTGCAAGTAGGAACCGAGCCCCGGCAACCGGAAATCGCGGGAGCCGAGGACAAACATTTCGCACGCCATCAGAAAAAACCAGCCGCCGGCCACCGACATCATGGAATTCCAAACCAGGCCGATCGCCGCAAAGGGCAGCTCCAGCTCGGTGAATCGCTGCCACTCGCTGAAGCGATACAACCGCGCGGCCTCGTCCAGCTCGCGCGGAATGCCTTTCAAAGAAGCGTAGAAGCTGAACGCGATGTTCCATGCCTGTCCGGTAAAAATCAGCAGGATTGAACCAAGTTCGAGGCCCAGCTGCCTGCCGGGGAAAAGCGCGACCATCGCCAGCATCACTCCCGGAAGAAAACTCAACACGGGGATCGATTGCAAAATATCCAGCAGCGGAAGCAGGATTTTCGCGGCGCGCGCGGACTTGGCCGCCGCGAGACCATAGCCCAGCGCAAACAGCAGAGACAATACATAGGCAATCGCAATGCGCACGAGAGAATACGCCGCATAAAGCGGCAACGCGCGCGGACTCGAGGAAATGTTCGCCACCGGCGTGAAGGGCGCGAACCAGATGCGCCCCGAAGCAATCAGCGCGTACAGAATCGCCAGCAATCCCGCGAAAACAGACACGTCCGCCAGGAGCGAACTTTTCCATCGTGTGCGCTCGGAAATTCCGCGCAAAATCGATTGATAGTGGAGATTCGTTGCCATTTTCATCGGCGGTGCGATTTGCGGAAGGTCACGGCGTGGTCCGGCTCAGCCGCCCCGTCACGGAATCGTAGTCGAATAATTCCGCGTAGCGCCCCCACTGAATGGCGGTGTCGAGCTGGCGGCGCACTTCGTCGTCGCTGAAATGTTCGTCGAGCAGATCGTGGAAAAAATCCAGGAGCATGGTGCCGTCAGCCTTGGCCTGCAAGGCCGATGCCATCTGCTGCAGCAGGGGCACGTGCGCGAGCACGGCTTCGCGAAACAGTTGTTTGCGCCGTTGAATGTCGCCGGCGGCAAAGTCGTGGCCAAATTTGGTGATTTCCGCGTCGCCATGTTCCACGGTGGCGAATCCCAGGAGGACGCAAGCGCCCACGATGGGAAGCAAATCGTCCGACTCCAGCATCAGCTGGTGCGAAATTCGGTGCAGATCCTCGCGCCCGCCATGGTCCACAAGAATCTCCAGCAGACCGGCAATGCCCCCGGCGCGTACGTGCGGCAGCATCAAGTATCGGGGAGCAGGCGTGGTGGCGCCGGGAGACGCTTGCGCCGGTGTCATCTCCGCCGGCATTTCATGCTGGATGTCGGGCTGCGTCAGAACGCGATAAATGTGATCGACCAGGGCCTCGAAGGGCTCGGACTTTCGGCTGCGCGGCTGCGGCAATGTAATTTCAAAATCCTCGCGGATTCGCGCCGGGTTGCTGGCCAGCACGATCGCGCGGTCGGCCAGCACCACGGCCTCTTCGATATTGTGCGTGACGATAAAAATCGCGCGAGTGGGAATCTTTTTGTCGTGCCACAGCTCCAGCAATTCACCGCGCAGCGTCTCCGCCGTCAGCACGTCGAGCGCCGAAAACGGCTCGTCCATGAACAGCACTTCCGGTTCGATCACCAGCGCGCGCGCGAATCCCACGCGCTGCTTCATTCCTCCGGAAAGTTCCTTGGGATAGGCGTTCTCGAATCCATCGAGGCCCACGGCGTCCAGAATACGGACGGCGCGCTCGTGGCGCTCGACCGGCGGCACGCCGCGCGCTTCGAGAGGCGCCTCGACATTTTGCAGAACCGTCAGCCAGGGAAACAGCGCAAAACTTTGGAACACGATCCCGACATTGGGCGGCTCGTCCGTGAGCGTGCGCCCGTGCCAGAGCACTTCCCCGGCCGACGGGCGCGAAAGCCCCGTCAGCATCCGCAACAGCGTCGATTTTCCGCAGCCCGATGGCCCCAGCAGCGCCAGAATTTTCCCCGGCATGATTTTGATGTTCGTCGGGGAAATGACTTCGATGCGCCCGCCGTCCGGCTGCGCGTAAAATTTCTCGAGCTCGCGCCCTTCGAGAATCGGCTCGTTGTTTTCGCCGCCGGGAAGCTCCGCCGCTACGGGACTGTTGTTGGTTTGCGACACGGACGCATTATGAACGATTCAGACTGTATTTCTCAGCAGTAATGCTAGGGAGCTGTGGCTTTTAGTAGCACAGGCTTCAGCCTGTGGGGGTTAGTCCTTGCAAGGACCAAAACCCACAGGCTGAAGCCTGTGCTACTAAAACCTTTCAGGCGGGATTGCGGTCGACCGCGGGATGCCGCACGTCGCTTCCCGCAACCATGTAGATCACATCCTCGGCAACATTCGTGGCGTGGTCGGCGATGCGTTCGAGATTCTTGGCCACCAGGATCAGCTCAAACGCGGGAAATACGACGGAAGAGTCGCCCATCATGTAGCTGAGCAACTCGCGGAAAATCTGGTCGCGAAGCTGGTCCACCTGGTCGTCGCGAGCGAGCACCGAGCGGGCCAGTTCGATATCGCGCCGCACCAGTGAATCGAGGCTGTCGCGCATCATTTTTTCGGCCAGCTCGCCCATCCGCGGCAGATCCACATAAGGCTTTACGCGCGGGTGGCGCACGATGCGCGTCGCGGAATGCGCGATGTTCACCGCCTGGTCGCCGATTCTTTCCAGATCGTTATTGATGCGGGCGATCGCCAGTACAAAGCGAAGATCGGCGGCCATCAGTTGCTGCAGGGCGAGCAATTGCACGACCCGGTCATCGATTTCTATCTGCAACTCGTTGATAGCGTTTTCTTCCTTTAGGACGGTCCCCGCGAGCTTTTCGTCCGCATCGAGCACCGAATGAACCGCCTGGTGCACGGCTCGCTCGGCCAGGCTGCCCATCCACAGCAGCCGCTCTTTGAGTTCTTCCAAATCGCGTTCGAAATGGCGTTCCATTCTCTACGTCCTCTCTCTAGCACATCCTACACGGTACAGGAAATCGCACCGAGCCTCATCCGAAGCGGCCGGTGATGTACGCCTCGGTGCGGGGATCCGAAGGCGTGGTGAACATATGCCCCGTCGGTGAAAACTCGATCAGCTCGCCGTTCAGCATGAAGGCGGTCGAATCGCTGACGCGCGCAGCCTGCTGCATATTGTGGGTGACGATCACCAGGGTGCAGGTCGGTTTCAATTCGAACAAAAGTTCCTCGATCTTCGCGGTATTCACCGGATCGAGCGCGGAACAAGGCTCATCCAGCAAAAGCACCTCGGGATCGACTGCCAGGGCCCTGGCGATGCATAAACGCTGCTGCTGGCCCCCTGAGAGCGCGTAGGCGGACTTGTGCAGCTTGTCATTGACTTCATCCCACAGAGCAGCACGGCGCAAGCTCTTCTCCACCGCATCGTCCAGGCGTCCTTTATGCCCGTTGATTCGCAAGCCGTAGGCCACGTTCTCATAGATCGACTTGGGAAAAGGATTGGGCTTCTGAAACACCATGCCCACCATGCGCCGCAACTTCGTGACATCCAGCGAAAGGATATTCACGCCGTCCAGGGCAATTTCCCCTTCCAGGCGAGTATGGCGGAGCGTTTCGTGCATCCGGTTCAGCGTTCGAAGCAGGGTGGATTTGCCGCAGCCCGAGGGGCCGATCATGGCCGTCACTTTGTTGGTGGCCACGTCCATCGACACATTGTGCAGGGCGTGGTTCTTGCCATAGTAGAAATTGAGTTTCGTGACTTTCATTCGCAGCGTATTGGCGCCTGATGTGGTCATAGCAGGAGTGTGAATAGAAGTTTTATCCGTGGAGGAGGCTGTGGCAGCCCCCGAATTCGCCATGAGTGGGAAGGCGGAACTCATCGTCAAGTCCTCTCATATGCGGTACCGCGCGTCAAAAACGCGCGAACCAAAATGTTCGTTATGAGCACCAATCCAAGCAGCACGAGTCCCGCCGCCCACGCCTGCCGGTGCCAGTCTTCGTAAGGACCGGTCGCGTAGGTGTATATCACAACCGGAAGCGACGACGTGGGCTGATTCCAGCCGGGGCTCCAAAACCGATTGCCGAATGCGGTGAAGAGCAGTGGGGCTGTCTCTCCCGCTACACGCGCCAGGGCCAGCAATACGCCCGTCAGAATTCCGCGTGAGGCCGCCGGAAGCACGACCGTTGCGACCATCTTCCATTTGTTCGCGCCCATCGCGAAGGCGCCTTCACGCAGCGATCGCGGCACGTCGCTGAGAAAACTTTCCGTATTGCGAAGTACCGTGGGAATTACCATGATCCCAAGCGCAAATCCGCCGGCAAGAGTCGAAAAGTGATGCATCGGCATCACCACCAGGGCGTAGGCGAAAATACCAATTACGATCGATGGTACGCCATTCAAAAGATCCGCGGTGTACCGCACAACAAATGGAACGGTACGTCCGCCGAATTCCGCCAGGTAGACTCCTCCGAGCAAACCGATGGGAACCCCAAATAGAGCCGCAAGGAGGAGAAGCTTCATGCTGCCGAGGATGGCATTGGCCATTCCCCCGCCTGCTTCGCCCACGGGAGCGGGGAGCCGCGTGAAGAAATTCCAGGAGAGATCTTTTCCGCCGTTATACACAAGATAACCGAGAATGAAGAACAAGACCGAAACAGTAATCAATACACACACGCCCGTAAGCGAGAGCATCGCCACGTTTAGCGACTTCCGCCACATCAGCCGGACGCTCATGTCGGCAACACTCCACTGCCACGCGCCGTCGTGACCACGATTAAGAGACGTGCCAGCCCATTCAACACAAACGTAAGCAGGAACAGCACCAGCCCGAGCTCAATCAGGGCGCTCAAATATAGATTGCCCGTGGCCTCTGAAAATTCATTGGCCAGCACCGCGGCAATCGAATATCCCGGCGAAAAAAGCGACGCGGCAACCTTGGGATTGTTGCCGATGACCATCGTGACGGCCATGGTTTCGCCCAGCGCGCGGGCGAGCGCAAGAAACACGGACCCGAAAATTCCGATCCTCGCCGCCGGGACGACCACTTTCCAGGTGGATTCCCATTTGGTAGCTCCGAGCGCCAGCGCCGCCTCGCGCTGATCGCGCGGGACCGCAAGCAGAACTTCACGCGACACCGAAAGCACAAACGGCACGATCATGATGGCGAGAACGATTCCCGCCGTAAGAAATCCGATCCCGTACGACGGCCCCTGAAACAGAGGCAAAAATCCCAGTGACTTTTTCAACGCCGGCTGAATGGTGGTCCGCATGATCGGCACCAGCAGGAACACGCCCAGCAAACCGTAAATCACGCTGGGAACCGCCGCGAGCAGATCGCTGACAAATGTGAGAGAAGCGGAAAGCTTCGGAGTTGCGAGCTCGGCCAGAAAAATTGCCGCTCCCACACCGAGAGGAACGGCGATCAGCAGCGCCACCGCCGATGTCACCAGCGTGCCGTAAATGAAGGGCAGGGCGCCAAAATCGCCTGCGACCGGATCCCAGGTTTTGGTGACGAAGAAACTCCAGCCGAACTTGGCCCGCGCTTCCGCCGAAAGAACCCAGAGCTGATACACCAGAAGGACAGCAATCAGCAGAATCGTCGCCGCCGCAATCAGCGTGACGAGGTGCGCGATTTCATCCCCACCGGTCCACCGGCGCAGAAACGAACGCGGAGTCGCTGTGAACTCCGTGGGCGTTGCCGCGTTCGGTGTGGTGGCCATTTCGCTTTGTTCGCCTTCCTCGGCCAAACCATTATTGAATCTGAGCGATTGCTTTCATTTCCTTGGCGACAACTTCCTTGGGCAGCTTCGCGTAGGACAGGCCTTCGCAGTATTGCTGTCCGTCCGTCATCATCCACTTCAGGAAGTCCTTCACGGCATCGCGCTTGCCGGCATCGCTGAACTTCGAGGGAATCAGCAGCCAGGTGAAGCTGGCGATTGGGTAGGCCGCTTTCCCTTCGGGGTTCGTGATCGAGACGCGGAAATCGTCGGGAATAAACTTTGACGCCGCCGCAGCTGCCGCCGAAACGCTGGCCAGGTCCGCCTTCACGAACGCGCCTGAAGAATTCTTCACGCGCCCATAAGCGATCTTGTTCTGTATGGCATAAATCAACTCGATGTATCCAACGGAATCCGGAGTCTGCTCGAGGAGCCCTGCTACGCCTTCATTGCCCTTGCCACCCAATCCCACCGGCCAGTTCACGGATGTCGCTTTGCCGACCTTCGACTGCCACTCGGGGCTGATCTTGGAGAGATAATCGGTCCAGATGTAGGTCGTACCGCTGCCATCAGAGCGGTGTACAACAACGATGTCGTCGGAGGGCAGCTTCACGCCCGGATTTGCCGATGTGATCGCCGGATCATTCCATTTGGTAATCTTCCCAAGAAAGATTCCTGCCAGCGCGTCTGGAGTGAAATTCAATTCCGCGGAAAGACCGGGCAAATTATAGCTGGGTACGTCAGCGCCCAAGACCGTCGGAAAGTGTAGTATCGGAATACTTGCTTGCTTGAGCTGGTCGTCATTCATGGGACCGTCAGAGGCGCCGAAGTCAACGGTCTTGTCAATCAGTTGGCGGATTCCGCCCCCCGAACCAATCGATTGATAGTTAATCTGGACGCTCGGATGAGCTTGATGATAGACGTCAAACCACTTGGAATACATCGGGTAGGGGAACGTCGCACCGGCGGCGTTTAACAAAACTTGCCCTGCAGCCGTGGCAAACGTGGCAACTGCCAGCAGAACTGCCAGCACGCTAAGTACTTTTACGATTCGCATTTTTTCTCCTGGAAGTCGTAAGGAATTGTGGCCCTAAATTGTTACAGCCGTGTTACAAGGGAGTGAGGTCGGCATAAAATCGTAGGCTCCTTATAACTGCCCTATTATGTTGCCGTTGCAGAGAAAGGGGAGATGGGCCGACGCCAGGGGAGCGCCGGCCCGGGGTGGGGTTGCAACACGAAGATCGCTGTTCTGCACCAAAATTGTGCAGCGCAATTTAGCTTCTCTTCTCCGGATAGTTTGCTTCCTCGATTACCATCCGGGTGCGCCCGTGGCGCACGTCGAGGCCCCGAACCCAGAAAATGATGTCCTCGGCAATGTTCGTGGCGTGGTCCGCGATGCGCTCGAGATACCGGGTGGCCAGCACGAATTGCAACTGCGGCGCGGCCTGCCGGCCGTCCTCGGTCATCCGGTTGAGCAAATGCTCGAAGATCTGGTCGCGATAGCGGTCCACCACATCGTCCGCCTCGAGCACTTCGCCGGCCAGGACCACATTGCGGAAAATCAGCGCGCCTAGGCTGCGGCCCAGCATCCCGCGGACGGCGCCGGCCATCGGTTCGAGGTCGCGCGGCGTCTCGGTGACATTCATTCCCGCCAGCGAAATCACGCGCTCGGAAATGTTCACGGCCAGATCGCCGATGCGTTCCAGGTCGTTGGCAATTTTCTGGGAAGCGACGACGCGGCGGATTTCCTCGTCATCGAGCAGTCCAGTTCGCAGCATCCGGACGGCGTGGTCGTCGATCAAAATTTCCATTTCGTTGACGCGCGGTTCCACCAGAAACACCCGGCTGGAAAGTTCCGCCGCTGCCTCCAGATTCGGGCGCAAGAGCGCGTCGAGAGCGCTTCCCACGCTGCTTTCCACGGTGCGCGCCATGGAAATCAGATAATTGGCCAGCACGTCCTGATAGATCGTTTGTATTTTGGAAACCGGGGTCGCCATTGCTCCGCCTTCAGCCTAGTTTCGTGGCATGGCCAGCATAATCAGATTTTGTGACAAAAGGATGAAGTCGGGGTGAATATCCGGCGAAACGGCGGGGGAGGAAGTGATTCATGGTGCTTGGCTTACTACATTGATGGCCGAGTCGTCCGCAGTGGCTGCGGGATTGTTGGCAATGAACCGAGGATGTGCCAACCTCCGCCAGTTCCAAAGGTTCTCAGAGTCATACACATTGAAAAACAACACCAGTTACTCGTGGTTGACATGCCCGGGTGCCATGCCGCGAATGCGAGCTGCCCTCAACAGAATTGGGAAAGATTTGGCCACACGCATTAGAGAGGGAATAACTCGGAGGGGTAACTATGAATAGCGGAGTATGCCAGCACAGCGCGGGGTGTCACGTTGTATAATCAGGGCATGGGCAGGCACGTGATCCATATCTCAGAAAAGGAAGCCTCCACGATTAGCGTGGCGACGCTCTTGGCTCACGTGCGCGCAGGCGCGGAGGTTATCATCGAAAACGGTGCTCGGACTGTTGCAGTTCTTCACGCCGCCGAGCCGGTGCGCCGCACAATCTCCGAATGCATCGCTCTCGCCAAAACACACGAAGAAGAAACCGGCAAAGCACCGGTGCTCGACGCGGACTTCGCCGAAGACCTGGAAGAAATCCTCGGAAACCGCAAACCGTGGAATCCGCCTGCATGGGAGTAATCCTCGACTCCAGCATCATCATCGCTTCTGAACGCAGAGGGCGTACGGTCCGGCAAATTCTGGAACAGGTGCGTGCGACCCAAGGCGAGATCGAGGTTGGCGTGTCGGTGGTGACCATTGCAGAGCTGGTGCACGGAGCTTATCGCGCCAAAACGAAAGAGCAGCAGGATCGGCGCTTGGAGTTCATCGAGCGGCTGGCGAGCGATGTGCCGGTGCATCCGGTGACGCTCGAAATCGCGCGGCTGGCTGGTCGAATCGAAGGCCAGGAGGAATCGAAAGGCATAAGGTTTGCTTTCGAGGACCTCTCGATCGGCGCAACGGCCTTGCATCTCGGACACGACGTAGCCACGTTGAACGTGCGCGACTTCCAGCGGCTACCTGGCCTTTTAATCGTGCGACTCTAGCCGCAACCGCCCTCAAGTGAGAAAAGGCGAAGGGTCGGCCACGTGCCAAACACTCTCATGAGAAATGCTGGACAGCGCCTTTTCGGTGGCCCTTGTGAAAACAGGTCTCTAGGGTTACAATCAGAGGCTAGAGCGCGTCTATAACTACCTTCGTCCCCGATTGACGCGCCGGGGATATTTGTGTACCCAGTCGCTTCCTCTCAGATTGCTTCTCGCCCGGACGAGCGCCGCCGCAACCCACGGCATACTGCGTCCGCCATCGTTTATGTTCACCTCGGTCCTGACAACGGCGGCATCATTATCAACCTCGGGATTGATGGAGTGGCGTGCCAAGCAGCGAGGAAACTGAGCGCCAAGATAAACTCGATTTTAAATGTACGCCTCCGTGGTTCCGGGCTGGACGTGACTCTGGTCGGCGAAATTATCTGGCAAGGCGCATCGCAAAAAGAGATCGGCATTTGCTTCAAGGATCTCCCCGCAAGCCAACAGCAAGTCATCGCGGATTGGATCGCACGGCAGGAGCAGGCGAGCAAGGCTCCGCTGTTGGACGACTTTCCGCCGCCGAAGCCCATGCCTGCGATGCCAGAAGTCTTCGCGCCGGGTGTAGGGTACGTCCCCCGTGCGTATTCCGCTGCTTTTCCAATCCCGCAAGCGAAGCCTGCGGCCCCTCCTTCGGGTGCAGCTGCGGACGCGATCATCGATTCGCGCTTGCCGGCGCCGGTGGATTCCGCAGGCGGAACATCCGCATCCACGCCGCGGCTGGAGATTGTTTCCCCGATCCAAGATCGCAATGTTCCTTCGGAAGACTTGGCCGCCCATTCGCAAGGACGCAACGCCGATCCACTTGGTTCGCCAGAACCATCCCGGCCCGTTCAGCCTTTGCAGATCCAGCCGCTTTCTGAGAAGCTTTCAATCGAGCGCTCACACCAGGTTTCGGTCGGCAACTCGCCCCCGATTGTTCCTGCCAAGGAGCCAATCGCAACGGTAGTCAAGGCCCTGTCGCAGGCCTCCGCGGAAGCCGCAGGCAAGACGGAACTTCGCAAACCGGACGAAATCAAGCCAATCCCCCAGGATCGAGTTTTTCTGCGGCCGGAAAGTTTGCTCGAAGCCAACGCGGCGGAAAAATGGATTCCCCCGGCGCTTCTCGCTGCCTGGAGGCGGGGAAGGCTCCAGCACAAGTTGCTGCTAGGCAGTGCAGCAGCAGTTTCCCTGGGGTTTTTCGTGCTGATATTGACCTTGGCCCTGGCACATGTTGGTAGTTCCGCTAGCAATTCCTCGGGCAGCGGATCTCCGCAGCAGCCCACGGCGCAGCAATCCACGACACCTCCGCCGCCGACGAACGTCAGTGTTGTCCCGCCCCAAGCTGACCCGATGCAAGCGCCTCCGCCGCCCGCGGCTGTTCCATCACGGTCTCATCAGCGGCCGCAGCCCAGCCCGTTCGCAAATTTTGTAAAGACTGTTTTTGGATTCGATCTTGGCAATTCTGACGCGAGTAACGAGATCGATGAAGATCAGCTGCGCGTGCAGGTGTGGACCTCTAAAGACAGCGGATATTATTACTGCACCGACGACGGGTATTATAAGAATGTGCAGCCCGGGACGTTCATGTCCCAGGGTGACGCCCTGCAGAGCGGATACCGGTCGAGACTCGGCCAGTTCTGCGACTGACCAGTCTGAAGGCCACCCTGCAAGAGGATTGTCTTGCCGCGTTTGGTCCGAGTGGTACTGTCACCCGCTAAGTTTCCTGAGCGTTCATGCGAACAATGCGGCGAATGCGCGGGCGGAAACGATCCGCGTGCCTTTGCGCTCTACGAGCGCAAGCAACCCGCTCTTATCACCTGTCACCAGATAATCGGCCCTGCCCGCTTCACACAATGCCAACAGAAAATCGTCGCTCAGATCAGGAGCGCGGCGGACGCGCGGCAACGCCTCCACGCTCTCGGCAAGTTTTTTCATTTCGTTTACCAGGGCGCCGGCCTTATAAGGTTTGATGCGTTCAGCGATTGCGGACTTGCGCAGCGTGGCGCGTAGTTCGTCCAGAAGCTCCGCGCTGGACAGCAGGGTGAAGTGTCCCTCCCGCCAGGCGCGATAGATGGCGGCCGGGTTTCCTGTTTGAATCATAAGCGCGGAAACCAGGATATTGGTATCGAGCACCACGCGCATCAGGCTTGGTCAGCCTTCCCTTTGGCATAGCGCTCGGCGCGGACCTCGCTCACGGCTTCGTCGATGATGCGCTGCAACTCGTCCGGGTCGGTATCGGCGTTGCGTTCCCGGATGTCCTGCACGGTGCGATGAAACACGTGCCAGCGGACGGCCTCCTCAATGAATTTCGAGAGGTCACCTTTTTTGGCGCCCTGCGCGCCCAGATAGGTGCGCAAGGTGAGGTCGGTCTCCTTCGAGACCTTGATGTTCCAGCGAACGGCTTCTTCTTCCATTGTGGCACCTATACACCTAAGCAGATAAACACCTAAATCCGAATTATAAGTTGCGTCGGTTAAAATGTCCAGTTTGCTAGTGCAATGTGCGGACACGGTTGGTTTGAGGGACCTGAGCGTCAGTTTGTCGCTAGGAAACGCTGGGAACGCTGGGAACGCTGAAATGGAAGCGGGAACCCTGGCCGACGGCGCTTTCCACCCAGATGCGGCCGCCGTGGGCCTCTACGATATGCCGGGCGATGGCGAGGCCGAGGCCGGTGCCGCCCGCCTCGCGCGATCTTGCGGCGTCCACGCGGTAAAATCGTTCGAAAACGCGTTCCAGATCGGATTCGGGGATTCCGATGCCCGTATCGGCAACCGTGAAGATGACTCCCATCCCGTTCGAGCGCGCCGCCACATCAATGCGCCCGCCGGAAGGCGTATATTGCAGCGCGTTGTCGAGCAAATTTTGGAGGACTTCGCCGAGCTGTGCGCCATCCCCGCGAACCGCAGGCGTGTTCGCTTGCAAGTCGACATGAATCTCGAGCCCTCTGGCTTGCGCATTGAGGCGCGCCGTCTCGACGCAGCCATTCACGAGAGCCTCGACGCGGATCGGGCGAATTTCGAGTTCCAGGCGGCCCGCTTCGATTCGCGAGAGCTTCAACAAATCATCGGTGAGCCGAGCCAATCTGCGCGCGTGGTCGCGGATAATTTCGACGAAGCGATTCCGATTCGCCTTGTCGTCCAGCGCGCCGCTGAGAAGCGTTTCGGCAAATCCTTGAATCGCGGTCAGCGGAGTTTTAAATTCGTGAGAAACGTTGGCCACAAAATCGCGCCGCACGCGCTCCAGCCGGCGCAACTCCGTGATGTCGTGGAGCACCAGGACCGCGCCATTGGCCCCGGCTGCGCGCACAGGCGCGGCCGTGACGCTAAAATTCCGCCGGCGCACCGTGCCCACTTCGACCTCGCCGGTTAGTTCTTCCACTCCAGAGAGGGCTTGCCGCACCAGGGCCACGAGGTCAGCCTGCCGCAGCGCCTCGACGAGCGTCCTGCCCTGCGAGCTTCCCTCCGGCAATTCAAGGATCTGCTCGAACGCCCAGTTGCAGTAGAGAATGCGTTCGTCTCCCGTCACCACGGCCACGCCCTCGACCATGCTGCCGAGAATCGCCGTCGAGCGATTGCGTTCATCGGTGAGCGTGCGAATGGTCTGCCCGAGCCCGGCCGCGGCGCGGCCCAGCGCGTCGGCCAGTTCCGCGAGTTCGTCATGGCCGTGGTCGCGCTCGATCGGTGTGAAATCCCCGGCCCCGACGCGCTCCGTGAATTCTTTCAGGCGGCGGATGCGCGACGTGATCGAGCGGGAAGAAAGGAAGAACGTGAGTCCGGCGGCGATCAGGAAAATGACCAGGGCAAGCCAGATCTTGGGCAAGGTTTCCGGGGAAGTCCATTGCACGGCGAGCAGAATCGCCGCCACCAGCGCCAGGCAAATCAAAACCGGCCGCCAGAATAGGCTTACGCGCAAGGGAGATTTACTCCTGTTTTTCGGATTGGCCTTCGCTCTCGAACATGTATCCCGCGCCGCGCACGGTTTTCAGGAACGCGGGATGGTCGGCGTCAACCTCGACCTTTTCGCGCAGGCGGCGAATATAAACATCCACGCTGCGCGGCGTCACAAAGCGCTCGGTGCCCCAGACGGCGTCCAGCAACTGGTCGCGCGTGAACACGCGGTTCGGGCGCGTCGCCAGGTAATAGAGCAGGCGAAACTCGAGCGTCGAAAGCGTGACCGGCTTGCCGTCGCGCGCGACGCGATACGAGGAAGGATCGATCGTCAAGCCGCGCGCTTCGATCACGCGCCGCGGCTCGTTGGTGGGCTCGGTGCGCCGCAGCAGGGCCTTCACGCGCGCCCCGAGTTCGCGCGGGCTGAAGGGCTTGGTCACATAATCGTCCGCGCCCATTTCGAGGCCCACCACGCGGTCCGCTTCCTCGCCCCGCGCCGTCAGCATCAGGATCGGCAGCCGGTTCAGGGATGTGTCGCGGCGAATTTCCTTGCAGATGTCCAGGCCGGAAAGTTTCGGCAGCATCAAGTCGAGCAGCAGAATGTCCGGCGGCGTCTTGCGGATTTGCGCGAGGCCGCTGGCGCCGTCGGTCGCGGAGGCAACTTGAAACCCTTCGCGCTCGAGGTTGTAGCGAACGAGCTCGACAATGTCCCGGTCATCTTCGATCAGCAGAACTCGCTTCATTGCACCATCCCAAGCTTCGGCTAACCCTCGCCCGGCACCAAACGCACTATAGTACATGGACGTGTGGGAAGGCTATGTTACGGCAGGGTTAAAAAAGGGAGCCTTTATTAACGGACTGTAAGAAACCGCGGAAGCTGAAGGATCGAAGGCGCAAGAGCCAAATCGCAAGGTAACGCATTCAAATTCGCAGAAATACTTTTCCGCGATAGAACGGCCACAAAAGGGCGTAAATAACCAGGACAAAAAAGACGGCGAATGCGAGCGAGGCGTTCACCGGATTGAAATGTGGCACGAAAAATTTATCGTAAATCCAGCCGTGCAATGTGGTCTCACGGCCATGAAAATGGAGGAACTCAAAATCGGTGCTGACTTCCGAAACGAGCGTCGCGAGCGCGTACGCCAGAATCGCATTCATGCCGAACACCAGACACGGGCCTGCTCCAGCTCGCCAGCCACGCACATCCACCCACCAATAACACGCGGCCAGGGCGAGCATCGCGAAGCCGCCGGTGAACAGCACGAACGAACTCGTCCACAAATTTTTGTTGATTGGAAAATACGGATGGAGCAATCGTCCCGCGGCGAGGAGCACGAGCCCCGCCGCCGCGAGGCCCAGCGCTTTGCGGCCCGCAAGCCTATCCGAGCGCAACCATTCGCCGGCGAGTATTCCGATCAGCAGGGACGCTATCGCGGGAAGCGTGGAGAGAAATCCTTCAGGATCCCAGGTCACGGATTCGGACCACAGGTGTCCGCCCATGAGGGTACGGTCCACGTACGCGCCGAGGTTGTCGTCCTTGCCAAGGTGGCCCGCGCCGTAGCCCGGCACTGGCACGAATGTCATCAGCGCCCAATATCCAACGAGCAAGGCGATCGCAACGGCCGCAGTCACGCGAAGATTCGCGCGCACGCGAGGGGGCCGGTCGGCGGCAGGCTCTCTCTGAAACGTCGCCAAGTAGAGCAATCCCGCGACGAGGTAGCACAACGCGATGCGCTGCAACACGCCCATGATTCGGATGGAGCTGAGATCGAAGTCCGGAAAGCCATTCAGAAATAGTCCGATGGCGAAAATCAGCGCGCTACGCCGCACGACGTGAATCATGAGCGCCCGGCGCGTGAGGCCACGCGCGATCCGCGATGCAAACGACAGCGTCAGGGAAACGCCGACGATGAAAAGGAAAAAAGGAAAGATCAGGTCCGTCGGCGTCCAGCCGTTCCATTCCGCGTGTTCGAGCGGGGGGTAGATGTGGCTCCAGGAACCGGGGTCGTTCACCAGAATCATCGCGGCAATGGTCGCGCCGCGAAAAACATCCAGCGAAACCATGCGTGCGGGACGCGCCGGGTTAACAGCTGCCATGGAGTTCGAGGCAGGCGCAACAATCGTTTCCGCCGTGGCGATGGGGAGGCCCTCCAATGGCGGGGATAGTACAGCAGCGCAGGAAATGCCGCAACGCTGCGGTATTGCTGTCTTCGCTTTGGAGTTACTCAAGCGGATCTGCATTTCAGGAGGTCGGGGCTTAAGCCCCGACGTTCGAGGCCGCACGTTCGGGGGCTTTAGCCACTGAAGCTTCAGGGCCTAAAGGCCTCTTCCACACGAGGCCTGTTGTCCGACCTGAAGGTCGGACCTCCTAACGAGCCACTTCGAGTTTGATGTAGCGGATCTTTCCGGGATTAGGAAATCACAGCGCCAACGTTGAACCTGCTCACAAAAAAGCATGGCCGGGAGGGGGATCCCGGCCATGCTTTTTGCCAGAGGGAAGAAACTTTCGCGACTCCCGCTTACGGAGTGCGCGTCGGGTGCGGGTCCGCCGCGGCGGACAGCCCGTCCTATCCTAGTGATAAGCCAGATTGTGCGAGCCGCAGAACATGGAACTGACGAAGCTGGCGCTCTGCGGGACCCACCACATGCGGCGCACCCATGAGTGCCTGTTGTACATCATTTTCTTGCCGGCGAAATCCATCAGCGCCGGCCCAATCTGAATGGCTGCGTACAACGAAGCGTTGCCGGCAAACGGCCTCAGTAAGGGATTCAGTTCCTGCGCGCCGGACGTCGTGATGACGTGGCGCGTGGACCAGGCGTCAAAGGTTGCGGCGCCGCTCGAAGCAACGACCAGGCCTTTCCACATCAGTTCTTTGCGGCGATTCTCGGCGCGCAATTGAGCAACACTCACCGTCATGGGCTTTCCTGACTTCAGGAACGCCATCGGCGCCGGTGTTGTCAACGGCATCGGGACGGGAGCATCGGGCAGGGTCTCGTTGGATTCGACTGCGGGCTGAGCCGCGGATTCAAATGGAAGCGGTCGAAGTTGGCAATGAGTTTTCAAAGTCCATAGCGCTGGCGGAAACAGAAATCGCCGGGGGCGCATTCATCGCGGCCTTGTCCGCCGACAAAGGAGTTGTAGTGGCGAGCTGCGGATGAATCAGGAGTACGGCAATTGCGAGCAACATTTTAGCTATCCTCAGTACGCTGCGGGTGCCTGGCTGGTGGCTTCCTACAACGTGAACCTAGGTTAGGAGGCGGGCCCGCCCAGGGCTATAGCACGGCAGTCCCGAAAAGCTTAGGACCACAGTTTTCGATAAGTTGGGACGATAGTCCTAGGACTGTTGAACTAAGGTATTTTGCCCCTGGCAGGGCACCAGAAGGAGGTTCCGGGTCCTGGAATTTATGTCCCTATATGTTATTGAATAATTGAGAGTTACTGTAGACTCTGAGGAGCATCCGGCATCTCCAGGACACCGATTTTTCCGTCTGGCATTCGCTCGAGGGTAGGGCCGTATAGTCCAATCTGCTCGCGCCTCCACCACAAGCCCTGTTCCCGCTTTTCGGTCCTGTCGGTGAACCAGTATTGCCATAGCACCACGCGAATCTGCTCGGGCGGATGGCCCGGGAATGGGTCGCTCGCGAACAGGGCAAGCACGTCCGGCTCGCCGGACAAGAGGCGTTCCTCAACCTGTATCACCCAGGGATATTGCCGCCAATTGCCCAGCGAGGCAAACCACAGGTTCCAGTCAAAGCGTGGTTGATAAGGCGCATAAATCCGCGGAGGGACATGCACGTCCTGCGGTTTATTGCGGAAGGGGTAGGGCGTCCAAGTCTGGCCGTCGCGCGAACCCTGGAATTCGATTTCGTATCGCTCGCGCGTCATGACGGCAAAAAGACCGAACTCGTTGGCGAAGCGGAACGGTTCCAGGACGCGAACCGGGCCCACCGGGAGCGGCGCATCTGGGAACATCATGAAGATGAGGAGAGCCGACGTCGCATAGAAAATCCAAGTCAGGAAAATTGCCTGCACCCACAGACGAAGATGGTTCCGCCAGCCTTGACGTTTCGGCCGGCACTGCCACCGGCGCGCCTTCTGAAAAAACGTCAGGAGGCCGCAGCCGCTTCGGAAAAAACCGGACTAAGAATTTATCGTCGAGCAACAGGAACCCAAGGACCAGAACAATGTAATTCAGGAAGGCATAGTTGCTGGTCAGGATGATGCCGGTCTGCCAGGCGGTGATCGCGAAGAACACAACGATGCGCGAGCGCCGCGGCAGAAAGATGGCGAAGATCAGCACCAGCTCCAGAGCCAGCGTCAGGACGGCCGTGGCCGCATGAAACGCATGCGGCAACTGGTGCGCGTACCACGCGATCCACGTGGGGAGCGGGCCGTTCTGATAATACTGATCCATGGCCGTGAAATCGCGCCATTCCGGATCGCGCCCCAGAATTTTCGCGATGCCCGATTCAAAATAAATGCGAAACATCAGCCAGACGAGCAGATACCGGCTGGCGCGCGAGGGCGGCTCCGAAGTTCCCCATCGCGGCCACCATCCCGTAGGCGCAAAAAACAGGCTGATGAAGCCGGCTTCGAGCAGCATCCCATCGGATTGATAACTCGCAAAATCCTGCGCCGCCGCGATGAAAGATAGAAACGCAATCAGACAGATCACGAGCATGCCACGTGGGCAAAAGTTCAGCACAACCAGAATCGACGCCACCATTCCAGCGACCACAACGGCCATCAAAAAACGGTCGCTCGACGACCACCAAAAAATTGTCGGTGCGTAGCGGAAACGCGCGCTTCCTAAAACGCGCGCCACCTGCACGAGATAGTCCCGCGCGGGAAGGATTCCATTCGGGCCGATGAGCCCGCGAATCTGGAACACGAGGGAATAAAACGCGGAGAAAAATATCAGTCCGAGCGCCCGGAGAAAAAGCCAGCGCGCGGCCAGATACCCGGGAGGCGTGAAATCAGGGCCGAACAGACGTCCCGGAATCGCTCTGAAATCGAATTCCATTGCCGGGCATTATACAGAAGGAAGTGGCACAGACTTCACAGGCCGCGGAAAAGGACTCTAATCCTTATGTCATTCTGAGCGAAGCGAAGAATCTCTCCTTCTGTTGGCTTTAGAACCCGGAGAGATTCTTCGCTTCGCTCAGAATGACAAAGGAAACTACTTTTTCCACACCCTGTTCAGCCTGTGCCACTAAAGCATTCCAGAGTTTTATTCCGCGTCAACCTCGTCGAGGCCTTCCTTCTTGGGCAATTTCTTGGGGCCATAGAAACGTTGGCGGCACTTGCCGCAGCGATAGGGACGATAGGGCAGAAAGAGGAGGACCCAAAATTCCAGCAGGCGTCCGCGCTTGGTGCGATGCACATGGTCGCTGCCGCACAGAGGACAACTTCTTTCCTCGGTGTACACAAACAGGCCAAGTTTGCGTTTCATGGGAAACGCATGATAGCGCCGCGCGTAGCCGGGTGCAATCGGCTCGCCCATTTATGCTATCGACGCTGTAATTTCGTGGTTCAAAATGACGCCAGGACCTGCATCGCGTGATGCCGCAGCTTGCCGAGACCGCGATTCATCGAATGCGTCCGCGGCAGAAACGGCAGGACGGGAGGGCGGCGGATGGCCAGACGATCGAGGCCAATTTTCAAGCGCTGGTCGTGCGGGGCGTAGCGCAGGCCGCGGACCAGGGTATCGGCGGCATCCTGTTTGCGGTCGGCGGCCACGTAGACCTCGGCGAGATTCAAATAGAGTTGCGCCTGGCGCCGGCTCATGCGGATGGCGGAACGGCAAAGTTCCTCCGCTTCGGCCCATTTCTGCTCCGTCGCGGCGATGGCCACTCCCATGTAAGAAATATAGAACGGATTGGAGGGTTCTTCTTCGAGAGCGCATTTGAGGTGGGGAAGCGCCTTGTTGGCATCGCCTCCGCGCAGAAACGTGAGGCCGGTGCGAAATTCCTGGAAAGCCTCGACCTGGATCATATTGATTTCCTCCACTGGGCTGGTCCAACGAGCCCACCGGGCGCCATACCGTGCCGCTCAAGGGGCATCCGTCAAACCTTACGAAGAAGATTAAAATTGAGAGGCCAATCGGGCAACTGCTCGGATGGACAGAAGAAGTACAGTGAGCCTGGGGCAGTAAGGTTTTCTAAATTCAAGGGGTTTTCAAAGGCTCTGGACGGCTATGCTAGAATGACTGTTTTTCACGCACGATTTAGGAATCATTGATGCCAAATGGAAGGATCAGCGCGTGGTGGATGTTCCTGTGCCTGCTGGTGCTGTCTGCAGGATTGTACATTGGCACGGCCGGACGCCCCGCGCTGGATGACGAGGATGTAGACGCCGCTCATGCCATGGTTTCGCAAGAAATGCTGGCGCGGCATGATTACGTGGTCATGTACATGGATGGCGTCCGCTACCTGATCCGCCCGCCCATGCATTTCTGGTTGGTGGCCGCAAGCTACAAATTGCTCGGGCAAACGGAATTCGCGACGCGGCTTCCCGTCGGGCTCGCGATGGTCGGGATCGTCCTGCTGACATTCGAATTCGGGCGCAGGTTTTTCGGACAGCGCGCGGGACTCTATGGGGCGCTGGCCGTGGCTACAAGCGTGGGGATGTTCCTCTATACGCGGAACATGATCCCCGAGGCGCTCTACACTTTCGCATTCGAAGGAACCTTTTACTTATTTTTGCGTTCCTGGACCGGCAGCCTGGACACGCGGATCGGCTATTGGGGCGCCGCGGCCTTGATCGCTTTCGCTGTTATGACCCGCTCGCTGATTGGCCTGTTGTTTCCTCTCCTGGGCATTGCGGCGTTCATCACAATGACTCGCGGCTGGCATCGGTGGCGGGAGCTTCGGTTGTTCTCCAGCTCCGCGGTTTTTCTGGCCCTCGCCGCGCCGTGGCACATCCTGGCGGCGATTCGCACGCCGGGTTTCTTCTGGGCTTATTTTATCAACGAACACATCAATCGCGCCCTCGGAACGCGCCTGCCGCACGACTACGGCGCTGTGCCGCTGTGGGCCTGGTGGAGCGCGCATCTGGTGTGGCTGTTCCCGTGGAGTTTCTTCTTCCCGCTCGCGCTTCGCGAACTCCCCTGGCCTCCGCGCGATTGGGGCAAGGCCACCGACCCGAGCGCGCAGGCCCGTCTGCTGCTGTTTGCCTGGGCGGGAGTGATCCTGCTGTTCTTCACCGTGGAAAGCGGATCGCGCCTGGAATACTACAGTTTTGGCGCGTGGCCGGCGATGGCCCTGCTGCTGGGTCTCGGGATCGCGGACGCCGAGGAAGCCGACAATAAATGGCTGAAGCCCGTGCAACGCGTTTTGGCGGCGCTGGCCGTGGTGCTGGCCCTGGTTGCCGGGTATTTTCTCTGGGGGACGATGCACATTGCTGCGGCGAGCGATGTTGCGAACCATCTCGAACTGCGCAGCCCGGAAAATTATCTGACCGGCATGGTTCATTTGCTCGACCTGACGCCGGAATCGGTGGCCGACCTGCGGCTGCCCATCATTCTCTCTTCGCTTTCCGTGTTGATTGCATTTGTGGTGGCGTGGGTTCTGCGGGAACGCGGCATTCAATGGCTCCCAACCATCGCCCTGGCGCTGGGGATGGTCGGATTCATCGTGGCGGCGCACATCGCCCATGACGTTCTGAATCCCACGCTTTCTTCCCGGTCGCTGGCTTTGAAGATCGACGAGTCCCTCAAGCCGGACGATCAAATTGCGCTCTATGGAGACATTCGCGTGGCTCCGGGGATTGCGTTTTATTCCCATCGGGGCGTCCTGCTTTATAACGCGACGGGAAGCAATTTGGAGTTCGGCTCCCATTATCCGGACGCGCCGAAGCGGTTCTTTGACGACCTGGATTTTTCCCGCCTGTGGGAAGGATCGAAGCGCGTCTTCCTGGTGGTCTCCGCGGAACACAAGCAGGATGTGCTCCAACGGCTTCCCGGTAATTCCATGTGGGTTTATGCCGAAACAGGTGGAAAAACGGTCTACGTGAACCAGCCGCCGGAACCAGGGCAGCCTCCGCTCGCCCAGCTCGACGAGAAGCTGAAGCTAGCATCCCAGCCTTAAGTGGAGTAGATCCAGACGTTTCAGATTGCACGGAACCCCAGCCGACTAGTATTTCCGCCCGCTGCCCTGATAACTGCTTTTCCCGCGCTTGAATGACCTGAATCCGATTCGCTGTCCATTCGCCAGGCAAGCCCACACCCACGCTGCCGAAGATGGTTCCTAGACATTAATGGCAATCAAGCGCCTCGCCGATCTTATTGAATGGAGCCGTGGCCATCGACCCCATACTATGGTCCATAACATGAGCTTGTTGTAAATCACAGCCTAAATCGCACCTTCGGATTCCTACGGGAGGAAATATGAGAATCAAAGCGGCGCTCTGGATGGCGCCTCTGGCGTTGTCACTCACGGCGGCATGCAGCGGAGTCTGTTTCGCCCAAGCCGGTCTAAGCAATCCGCCGGCGGGCAATGGGGCGGAGGCATCGCCCGCAACAGTCAATCAGCTTGTCGCGGCAGCCAACTTGCCGCAGCCCGACGTCCAATTGGAAGAGACGGCGCCGAATAGCGAGGCCGATCCCGCCAGCGAACCGGCGAAACCGGCGACGAAAGAGACGGGGCAGGCGCCTTTTTCGAGAGTTGGAATCGGAGTGAAGATTTCCACTTTGGGCGCGGGAATCGAAGTGGCCACGCCGCTGGCCGGAAAATTCAACGTGCGCGGCGGATTCAATATGTTCCGATACAGCCGGCCCTTCACCAATAACGGAATTCAGTATCAGGGCCAATTGCAATTCCAATCGGCCGAGGCGCATCTGGACTGGTTCCTGTTCGGCGGCTTTCACGTCAGCCCCGGCATCCTGTTCTACAACGGCAACCAAGTGACGGCGAACGCGTCGGTCCCGGGCGGGCAGACATTCTCGGTGGGCGGCACGTCGTATGAAAGCGACCCGACCGCTCCGATTACAGGCACCGGGAAACTGGATTTCGTGAAAGTGTCGCCCTCGATCATGGTGGGCATCGGCAACCTGATACCGCGAAACGGAAGGCACTACAGCTTTCTATTTGAAGTGGGCGGAGCGTACCAGGGATCGGCGCGCGTGGCATTGAATCTGGCTGGAAACGTCTGCGACACGACGGGAACGACTTGCCGGGCCGTTTCCAGCGATCCGACCGTGCTGGCGAACATTCAAGCCCAGCAAGTAAAAATCCAGAACGATGTCAATCCGTATCGATTTTTCCCCGTACTTTCGCTGGGCGTCGGATTTAATTTTTAGTTTCGGACTGCGATTGGCCCGGCCCGATCACATGCACTGATTGAATCTGCAGCAATCAAGTCAATTGCCCCAGCCTTCGAAAACGAAGGCTGGGGCGCCCGCCGCTTCCATGAAGTGAATGAATGCCACAATGTCCGGGTATTGTGTGCCGTAGCTGGATCAAATGTTGACTCGGTGCCATCCAATATGAATAGGATAGGAATATGAACTACGTAAGACGACTGGAAGACGAAGTTTCTGCTTGGCCGGGCGTCTCCGCTCACGCGCATCGGTTTGGGGGTAAAGAATTCAGATTTGGGAAAGCGGAGATTGGACATGTGCACACGGACGGAACCGTTGACATCCCATTTCCGCGAGCAGTTCGCGACGCACTGTTGGAGGAAGGTCAAGCCGAAGAGCACCGCTGGGTTCCTAACTCTGGCTGGACTACTTATAAGATTCGCGACGTGGCTGACATCCAGCAGGCCTTAGGACTGCTACGAATCTCTTACCTGCGCTACGCATTGAAGGCAGAATATAATCCTCACCAGCTCCTGAGACAGGACAGTGAATCCCTGCACTTGAGCCCGCGGGTCATTTCCTTACTCGAAATATTTTCCCCTCGGTCCCCATAGATATCAAGAGGGCCGGGTATCTTGGCCAACTGCCTGAAGATTCCGCTGCTCGATCTCCTGATAGAGGGCCTTGGCTCGTTCCAGGGCAACTGAAATACTCGGGCTGATGTTTCCCGCGCCGACGTGTTCCTCAAATTCGGCTTGATGCATCAGGCGGGCGGGCTGTTCGCGCGCGCCGCAGAGGATGAGGCCGCGGCCGGATTTGTGCACGGCGTCGGCCAGGTTCTCGAGTGCCTGCAAACCGGTCGCGTCGATGGCCGTCATGTTGCGAAGACGAATCACTATGATAGGGGGTAGTTCGGGAATCCGCTCGATCACTTCGTCGATTTTATCGGTCGCGCCAAAAAGAAAAGGGCCGTGGATGCGGAAGATGGTCACGTAGGACGGAATTTCCTTGTGCTGCAGAATATGAACGTGGCCTTCGCGGAGATACTCGTCGGTGACTTGGGAAACCGTCGTCGTGGCCGTGACTTTTCGGATGTATACGAGAGCCGCGAGGATCATTCCAGCTTCGACGGCCACCGTCAAATCCGCGAAGACGGTGAGCGCGAACGTGACGAGCCAAGTGCCGATGTCCAGTGGAGAAAGCTTCAGCAGCTCGGGAATTTCACGCCATTCGCCCATGTTGTAGGAGACGACGAGCAAGATCGCGGCCAGCACCGACAGCGGAATGAATCGCGCCAGCGGCGCGGCGAACAGCACGATCGCCAGGAGCGTCAACGCGTGCACGATTCCCGCGACCGGCGTTTTCGCTCCGGAGCGAATGTTCGTGGCGGTTCGCGCAATCGCGCCGGTGGCGGGCAGGCCGCCGAAGAGCGGCGACATGATGTTGGCGATGCCCTGGCCGACGAGCTCCACGTTGGGATTGTGCCTGGTGCCGCTCATGCGGTCGGAAACGACGGCGGACATGAGCGATTCAATCGCGCCGAGCATGGCGACCGTGATCGCCGGAGAAATCAGCGGACGAAGCAAATCGAAGCGGAACTGCGGAATTTTGATTCCCGGGAAACCGGAGGGGATGCCGCCGAAGCGCGTTCCGATCGTTTCCACGGGCAGCTTCAGCAAAACCACGAGCGCCGTGCCTGCAAACAGCGCGACGATGTATCCCGGCACGCGCTTCACAAAACGCATGAAGATCAGAATCACAATCAGCGCAAACACGCCGAGGCCAGTTTCCAAAGGAGAGAACGTGTGAAAATTCCGCGCGAGAATTTCCATCCGCGCCAGAAATTCTCCGGGAACCTTCTCGACTTTGAGGCCAAAAAAATCCTTGATCTGCGTGCTGGCGATGATGACCGCGATGCCGTTCGTAAATCCCACCACGACCGGGCGCGGAATATATTTCACGGCGGTGCCGAGTCCCGTGACGCCCAAAATGACAAGCATCACGCCCGCCATGAGCGTGCACATGAACAAGCCGTCCAGGCCGTACCGGGTCACGATGCCGAAGACCACCACGACGAACGCGCCCGTGGGACCGCCGATTTGGGTCGTCGATCCGCCCAGCGCGGAAATCAGGAACCCCGCGACGATGGCGCAATACAATCCCGCCTGCGGCGCAACCCCCGAAGCAATCGCGAACGCCATCGCCAGCGGCAGCGCGACGAGACCTACCGTCACTCCCGCCAGAGTATCAGCGGCGAATTTGTGCCAGCTATAGTCCTTCAAACAGGAAATTAATCTTGGCAGCCAGTCTTGCATGCACGTGTCCCCGGAATCGGAGTTCCGAGCCTCCGACAGTTTGGAAGGGAAATCTAATTATAGCGGGGGAGAAGGAAGCGTGCGAATTTCAGGCCGACAAGTTTCGTGAGCGATAACTGTTGCAGACCGGGTGAAGTAGCACAGGCACTCTTGCCTGTGTGGTTTTCTAAGCTTTCGCGCGGCGAGAACGCCGCCATCGGCAGACAAAACCACACAGGCAAGAGTGCCTGTGCTACTTACCAGATTAATTTCAGCGCGAACTGAATTTGACGGGACGTAGTTTGTGTGGAGTCCAGCAGTCCCGCAGTCTGCGCTTGCGGGACGCCGTTCTGGTCGTACACGGCCAGGTTGTCGGTGGGCGAGCCGAAGTTCGCGCGATTAAAAATATTGAAAATCTCCGCGCGGAATTGCGCGTTGAAGCTTTCCGAGATGCGCCGGATATAGTTGTTCTTGAACACGGAGAAATCCAGCTTGGAAAGCCCCGGCCCGATGACGGTATTGCGGCCGAGGTTGCCGCGGAGATTGGCGCAGTACGTCTGGCCGCTCGGCGGAGCCGCTGCGGCGCCCGCAAAGGGAGCGCACGAAAAGGGCAGTGACGCCAAGGACCCGGTCGGCACACTCGGCAGTGCGAAACAATTAATATTGACGTAGATGGGCGTGGCATCCTTTTTGAAATTCTTGTTCACCGTAGCGCAGCCGGGAACGATGCTCGGTACTTCTCCCGTTTCATCCAGGAGCGACCCGACTGGATCTCCGCCCATAATCGGCGTAAACGGCTGGCCCGTGCTGGCCTTGTACAAGCCCACCAGCTGCCACCCGCCGAAAGCCCACTCCGGCAGCCGGGAGCCCTTGGCCGGCGACGGAATTTCCCACGTGGCGCTCAGGACCAGGGTTTGCGCAACGTTGAAGTCGGAAAGGCCGCGCGTCGTGCGCTGGTCAAAAAACAGTTGATTGAACAGGCCGTTCGGAAACGAGTCGTCCGCTTCGGACGCGGACAGCGTATCGATGCTCTTGCCGAAAGTGTAGGCGCCGTGAATCTGGATGCCGTGGCTCGCGCGCTTGGCCACATCCACCTGCATGGCGTGATAGAACGAATTGGCCTGCCAAAGCGTGGCGTTGATGCGGCCGAAATTCGGATTCAGCTTGCTGTTCGGCGCCGGCGAGGTTTGCGTGCCGCCTGGAAGGAAGCCGGCGGCGCAGGGGTTGCCGTTGCCGTCCGGTCCGCAGGGCCACTGATAGCCCGCGGACGTTAGCGTGGGAATGGCCATGTCGATGTTGTCCACGCGATAGGGCAGGTGGACTCCCCGCGATCCCACATACCCGACCGTCAGCGCCAGCGTGGAACTCAGCTCGCGCGCCACGCTCAGGTTCCATTGCATCACATAATCGCGCTTCGGCCGCGGATTCGCATAGTACGCAAGGTTCGTGTCCGTTTGCCCGATAAATTGCTGATAAGCCAAGGATCCCAGCGTGGGGTCCATGGTGAACGAACCTGGTGGAGGATTTACGCCGACAATGGTTCGCGTGAACGGCGCGGCCCGCTGAAAGGTGAGCGTGAATTCATACGGTAGCGGGAGTACATCAAAAATCCCAAAGCCGCCTCGAAACAGTGTTTTGCCCGAATGCGGGTTCCAGGCAAATCCGAGGCGCGGCTCAAAGTTCCGCAGAGTGGGGTTTTTGAAAAGAGGCCCAGTGCCTGCGCAGCCCGGCGCGCTTCTTCCGCAGATCGGCTGCGCGGCGGGCGCCGGCGGATTTGGAAAACCCAAACTGGGCAGCACGGAGGTGAGGCCGTGCGATTCCGCCGGCACGGTCACCATTTCGTAGCGCAGCCCGGCATTCACCGTCAGCGTCTTCCGCAGCTTGATGTCGTCTTCGAAGAATGCCCCAAACAGCGTTTGGCGCATTCCGATATCGAGCGGCAGGGGAGTTCCCGTCCCTGAAAAGAGGGACGGCTCATTGGTCAGGAATTGCGCCAGGGAATCAAAGCGGAAAAGGCCGTTAATGTTGCTGGCGGAAACTTCGTTGTCCTGCATTCGCTCGAACTGGCCTCCGAACTTGATCGAATGAATGCCGTGAATGAGGGCCACGTAGTCGCCGCCCTGATACGTTGTCCAATAAAGCGCGCGGCTCGAGGGGATGTACCCTTCCGCCGTGGGAGCGCCCAAAAAGCTGGTGACCCCTGGAATGCTCTGAATGTCCCCGGCAAAGCCTCCGGGCTCGAATGCGTATTGGTGATCGGCCATCACAGACTGATATGGACCGGCGATGTGATCGACTTTGCCCTGGATTCCGACGGCGCGAGTGGCGCCGATTTGGGCGACGTTCAGCAAATCAGGGCTGAAGATGTGCTGCTCGTGAATCGTCGCGGCCTGGCGGTTGGAAACGAGGTCGGAATACAATTCGCCAAAAGTTCCGGGCGCCACGGTCGTGGAATTGTCCCGGATGTAGGTTGCGTAGATGCTGTCGTGATCCGTGAATTTGTGGTCGAAACGGGCCGTAAAATAGTTTTCGCTCGTGATTTCCTGCGCGGAGAACCGGAAGATTCCAACGTTGCTGCCCGGTTGCACGGTGTCGGTAGGCAGCGGAATAAACAGCGCGGAGAGGAACTTTGCGATCTGCGGATCCACTACTACCTGGCATTGATTGGTTACGGCAGTGGGGGCGCAGTTGGATGGAAACTGAGAGGGATCCGAAAAAGAGAGCAGTCCGTTGCGCGTGGCCTGCGATGGGACGGTATCCACCGTGGTCACGCCGAGCGA
The DNA here is from genome assembly GCA_963832265.1 of uncultured Acidobacteriota bacterium. Lineage (GTDB taxonomy): Bacteria > Acidobacteriota > Terriglobia > Acidiferrales > UBA7541 > Palsa-360. The sequence continues at coordinate 162,466 of CAWHTN010000001.1, read as the reverse complement.
TTGCCGCAGTCCTTCATAGTCTCCAAAAATAAAAGTGCGGCCCTTGCGGATCGGCAGCCCGGCGGAACCCCCGAACTGATTGCGCTTAAAGGGCGGGATCACCGGGCCGTCAAAAAAATTGCGGGCGTCGAGGGCGCTATTGCGGAGGAATTCGTAGACCGAACCGTGAAACGCGTCCGCCCCCTTGGTGGTTTCCACGCTAATGACGCCGCCCGAGGTCCGTCCGTACTCGGCCGGGTAATTGCTGCCAAGCACGGCCACCTGTTGCACCGCATCGATTCCCAAATTGTCGCCGAGAACGCTGCCGGGCGCCCCGTTCGCATAGTCGTTAATGCTGACGCCATCGAGGATGTAAGCGTTTTCATCGGGACGCGATCCGGAAATACTGACGGCGGCGCCGAAACCGCGATCCATGTTGCCGCCACCGGACGCGCTGCCGTTCTGCACCGAGGAGACGCCGGCCTGTAGCGTCGCCAGCGCCGCCCAGTCTCGGCCGTTGAGCGGCGTGTCACGAACCGTGTTGGTATTGGCGCTGCCGCAGGTTGACGGGCAAGGCTCGCTGACGAGAGCGGGCGGCGCGACGACCCGCGCAACGGGCTCGGCTTTGCCGGCCTTCAGCACCACGTTCAGGATGCGCTCGACGCCTCCGGTCACGGTGATGCTTGTCCAAACCTGAGTCTGGAACCCGGATGCCGAAACCGTCATCTCAAAAGTTCCCGGGGACAGGTCGGGCACGTTGTAGAGTCCCGCCGTATTCGTTGTGACATTTCGGGACAGACCCGTTGTCACTTCCTGCACCGAGATGTTGACTCCCGGCATCGCCGCGCCGGACTCACCCGACACCGTGCCGGTAATCGCGCCCCCGGCCACTTGCGCGTTCCCTGGCGGGCAGAAAAAGAAAAGCAGAACCAGCGTCGCAACAACAAATTTCATCGGGCCCCCTTACAGCTTTGACGCAGTTGAAAATTATAAGCGTATTTCCCGCAAGACCATCTCGAAAACTGCACCCATCAATAACAGCCCACCCCGCCCGTTATCCTATCCCTTTAACCTGAATGAGGCGTGAAGGACAAGCTAAGATTTTCCTAATCCCGCCAAGGAGACTGATCGGGCCAATGGCGCATCGCATCGGTGGCCCACGCAGTAGTTTTGTCCATGTGGCAGGACGTGCATGAATTTGGAATCTTGTATTTGTCCGTCATGGCCGGTGTGATGAAAGCAAATGTATGCGCGCGCACGAAAACGCCGGGAATTTCCGCCTCGATCTTTGGCATATGGCAGGCCACGCAGGCACTGCCCGTCGAGCCATCTTTGTGATGCGTGTGTTCGGCGAGTGTTGCCTCGCGCGGGCCGTTCCTGGAGCCGGGTCCGTGGCAATCGAGGCAGATTTCGTTGACCGGTTTCCGCAGCTGCGCGTAATTCTTCGTGCCGTGCACATCGTGGCAATCGAAGCAGGTCACCCCGCGACGGTACATCACGCTCTGCACGAAGTCGTTCCCCTGCATCCGGTTTTTGTGCGCGGTGCCCTCGGGAAAATGGGTAAAGCTCAGCTCGCCCAGCTTGTGGTCTTCGAGCTGCCAGTAATCCCCGAGATTCAGCCCCACATGATAGCCGACCGGCCAGTCATAATATTTGCCTTCGATGGGATTGGTCAGCGGACGGCCCTGTGAATGACATTGGATGCAGGTGTCACTGGCGCTGACATAATCCATGCGCGCCGGATTCAAAATATTTTCGCGCGTGGCCTGTTCCACATGAGCGCTCCCGGGTCCGTGGCAACGCTCGCAGCCCACATTCCATTCCGCGACCTGCTTGGTCTGAATGTTGTAGTCCACCGAATGGCAGCCGTCGCAGGTTGGTCCCGTGGGCCGCATCATGTTGTCGGGAGGATAGAACGGCGCCCACCAGTCACCTCCGTTGGGCACAAAATACTTGAGCCACTTCTTGTTACTGATGTCCCACTGCGCGGGCTCGGGGAAATAATCGTCACCGATTTTGATGAAATATCGCTGCTTCCAGATACTTCCGTACACGAACGCGACCTGGTTCATGGTGAATTTCGGGCTCACCGTGTTGGTAGCCAGATTAGGAATGATCGCGCCCGGATATTGGCGCGGATCGCGCACGACGTTCGCCATGGGAGTATTCTTCCAGCGCTCGTAGATTTCTGCGTGGCATTTCTGGCACGCGGCGGAACCGACGTAGCGCGCCGATGCGGCCGTTGCGTTCTGCTGCGCTTTTTCGTGGGGCGTTGGCAGTCCAATGGAACGAACGAAGAGAACAAGCTTCCACGCGCCGTTGTCGTCCTGGCCGCTGTGCGGATTTCCGAGCGCCGGCATGCCCGTCAAGCGCACGCCGTTCTGAATGATGTAGTGGATTTCGCCGTCGGTGAGATTCTGCGTTTCGGGTCGCCGCAAATCCGGCGCTTTGGGATAAAGGTTCGGGCCGATCCCCGACCGCCCATCGCCATCCTTGCCGTGGCAGCCCGCGCAGTGATCCGTGAAATTCTCGCGCGCTTCCTGCAATAAATCGGGGTCCGCGGACCACGGATTTTTTTCATTCCGCGCGTTTCGCGGAATGCCCAGGTTCCGCACCGTTCGCGCCATGACTCTCTCGACGGCGGACGGTTGATCCGTGGCGCTGAATCCCCGCCGGATCACAACCGTGCCGTAAACGGCACCGAGAGCAGCCATGGCAATCAGGACGAGAAAAAATACCTTCCAGCGATTCATCTAATCTCCGGCTGGAACTTCAAGAATATGCGCGCGGAAGAGGTTATCAAACCAATCTGAAGGAAGGATGAAAAACCCGGATCCGTCCGTCCGGCCGACGTTCTCTTTCCATGCGTGGCCGGAAGAGCCTAGAATTAAAGCCAGGCCATTTCAGTGCATTTTCAGGTTGCGGTGTTCTGATAGGAGCATGTCATCCATGCACGTCCTCATCGTGGAAGATGAAAAGAAAATGGCCGAGCTGCTCAAGAAAGGCCTGGAGGAGGAGAACCATTCCGTCAGCCTGGCCTTCGATGGCCGCGACGCGCTCGAAATGGCCCAGGCTCTCGAATACGACGCTATCGTGCTGGACCTGATGCTGCCGGGAATCGACGGCTTCGAGGTCGCGCGGCGCCTTCGCAAGAGCGGGAACGCGACACCAATCCTGGTTCTTACCGCTCGCGACACCGTGCCGGACGTCGTCAAAGGGCTCGACATCGGCGCGGACGACTACATGACCAAACCGTTTTCTTTTGAAGAATTCCTCGCGCGCCTCCGCGCGGTCTCACGGCGAGGATCGGCCCCACGCCCCACGCTCCTTCAGGTGGGAGATCTAGTCTTGAACCCGGCTTCCCATCAGGTTACGCGCGACGGCGAGGAAATTTTTCTTAGCCCCACGGAATTCCGGTTGCTGGAATTTCTGATGCGGCGCGCCGGGCGGGCCGTGCCCCGAAGCACGATCGTTCATTCGGTTTGGAATTCCAACGACGACGTAGAGGAAAATACACTCGACGCCTTTATCAGTTTATTGCGGAATAAGGTGGATCGAGATCACAAGGTGAAGTTGATCCAGACCGTTCGCGGAACGGGATACACCATCCGGGACAACACAAAAGCATGATGACGCTTCCCATTCGGCTCCGCCTGACCGCCTGGTATTTCGCGATCCTCGCCGTCGTGTTGTCCGCGTTTGGTATAAGCGCTTATTTCGCCATGCGCCACAGCATTCGCCAAACCGTGGACGAGGAGCTGCAAATTCGGTCCGAAGGCGTACACCAGCTGATCGAGCGGGACATCCAGCGGGGCCACAAGGACGATCTTCCGGAGGGCCTTCGCGAGCACACGGAACTGCGGGTCGGAGGCGCCCTTTTGCAGGTTTCCGACGAGCAGGGAAACTGGCTGTACCGGTCCCCGGTGATGAGCGACTACGGAGTACCTCGGCCCGCGACGGTCCCGAGAAGAGCCACCGAATTTATGGGCAAGGATGTGCCGCTGCGCATCTGGACCCAAAAAGTCAGCGTGGGAGGCCAGTCCTACCTCATCCAGTCCGCATTTGAAATGGACGATTTCTATGAAGCGCTGGACGATTTCGCGCTGCTGCTCTTCATTTCCATTCCCTTGCTGCTGTTATGCGCGACGGCGGGAGGCTACTGGATCAGCACGCGGGCGTTGGCCCCGGTGGACCAGATTACGCGGACGGCAAGGACGATCAGCGCGCAGAACTTGTCGAGCCGGCTGGTCGTGCCCAACACGGGCGACGAGCTGCAGCGGCTTTCGGAAACGCTCAACGGCATGCTCGAGCGATTGGAAGCCGCGTTCAAGAAAATCACGCAATTCACGGCGGACGCATCGCATGAATTGCGCACCCCGGTAGCCGTGATGCGGACGCGCGCGGAACTGTCCTTGCGGAAAGCACGCTCCGCGGACGAATACCGGGACGTGATCGCCGAAGTTCTCGCCGAGCTTGAAAAAACTTCCGGGCTGATCGAACAGCTGATGTTTCTGGCCCGGGCCGATTCCGGCGCGGAAACGCTTCACTTCGCCGCCACAAACGTCGCGGAAGTTCTCCGCGAGGCCTGCCACCAGGGAAGCGCCCTGGCCGAAGCGAAACAGATCGGGTTTCAAGAACACATTTCCGGTGATTCCATGTGGATTCAGGGAGACGCCGGTTCGCTCCGGCGTCTGTTTTTGATCCTGATCGATAACGCCGTGAAATACACTCCCGCCAATGGACAGGTCGAAGTTTCTCTGCAAAGGAACGATGGTTACGCCGTGGCGCAAGTGCGCGACACGGGGATTGGCATCGCCGAGGCGGACTTGCCGAATGTGTTCGAGCGTTTCTATCGCGCCGATAAAGCGCGCACGCGCGAATCGGGTGGTGTCGGGTTGGGGCTCTCCATCGGCCGCTGGATTACCGAGGTCCACGCCGGAACGATTGAAGTCCACAGCTCGCCGGGGCGCGGGTCGAGTTTTCAGATTCGCCTGCCCATAACGAAAACGGGCGGTTGAAACGAAGGACCCAGCGAGAAGTGTTTGTTCCTGCAAGTCTGTGCCCTAAATGCCAAAATCCAAAAAAATAGCCCTTGACTTGACGAACCTTTGGAACTAATCTCCCCCCATTCATGAGGTCGGGTGCTGTCAATACATTTGTTGGCAATAATTAGGTATCGGTCGAAGATTTCATCGAATATAGCATGCGCGATCCCGGACCCCGCTCGCTAAGCGCGGCGTTGTTTGGTGAAAAAAGCGCGCTGAAGGCCCGGAAGAAGGATGGGGCTACCTTCGACTATTTGCGTTTTTTGTCGAGGAATCACGTCTTTCAGCTGTTTTACCGCGTTTGAGAAGTTGAGGTGGTTTTAGGGGTAGGGGATGGGGACCAGGATCAGAATTCAATCCTTAATGAGTGAGGGTTCAGATATGCGAGCTTTAAACTCGATGAGTTCTTGGTGTGCGAAAGCGATCCAATTGCTTGGCGGCGCACTCGCGATTCTTTTGCTCTGCACGCCCGCGTTTTCACAGGGCAATACCGGCCGGATTCTCGGAACGGTCATGGACCAAAGCGGAGGCGTCGTGGCGGGCGCAACGGTAAGCGTCATAGACACGGAGAGGGGCGTCACGCGAACTCTGACCTCGGACGATGCCGGGGAATATAACGCCCCCAACCTGACTCCCGGCAACTATATGGTCCGCGTCGAGGCGAAGGGCTTCAAGAAACTCGAGCGCCAGAGCATAGTCCTCGAAGTGGGCAAGGAAGTTCGAATTGACTTGACCGTTCAGCCCGGCGCGCAAGAGCAAACCGTGACGGTCACCGAAGCCGTGCCGCTCGTGGAGACCACCAACGCCACCCTAGGCGGTACTCTCGAGACTAAGGAAATCGCCGATCTACCCTTAAATGGCCGCGATTACCAGAACCTGATGGGCCTGCGCCCTGGCGTCATGCAGCAGGTGGGTGGCGGACCCTGGACCCAGGCGACCAACGGCGTCCGGCCCGATGAATCCGTCTGGATGGTGGACGGTGTGCTCAACGCCAACTTCTACGACGGCCGACCCATCGCCGGCATGCCGAGCCCGATCACCGATGGCGCGACCATCTTGCCCATCGACTCCATCCAGGAATTCAACCTGATGGAAAATCCCAAGGCCGAGTACGGCTGGAAGCCCGGCGCCGTGGTGAACGTGGGAATCAAGTCCGGAACCAACAGTCTTCACGGTTCGGCGTACGGGTTTTACCGCAGTGCCGCCTGGGACGCCCGCAACTACTTCAACGTCGTGGCGAATCCAAACGGAAGCTGCGATGTAGGGCCTGCGGCTGCGTGCCTTCAGACGCCAGCTCAGTTGAAGCAGTTCGGCGGATCCGTTGGCGGGCCGATCATAAAGGACAAACTCTTCTTCTTCGCCAACTATGAGGGCCTTCGCGACTTGATCGGCAACGCGTTTGGCACAACCAACGGCACCGGCGTTCCCGAAACAATTGGATCCAGTACGGCCCCCCAAACGGCCAATTGTCCAGCCGCTGTATTGGCGGTGAATGCGACGGCTGACTGTAAGGCCAGCATGGTCGATGCCCTAAACGCTGTGATTGCGGGAGGCGGGACGCCGAGCCCGATCACCTTAGGTGTGACCGGATGCACCCCGGGCACACTCGCCAACCTGGCCGCCACAACGTGCACCGGCGGCCTGTTCCCGCACAACCAAGCGGCTAACGGCTTCCTCAGCACTTTCCCCGACGTGAACACCAGTAACGATGGGGTCGCGAAAATCGACTACCACGTCAACGAGAAGAACACGATCTCAGGCGATTTTCTTGTCGGCAGATACGTTGGGGTCGGAGAAGATCGCGGGTTCAACAATCCGATCTTCTTGAATGGCTATCCCATCGCGACATATACTGCTTCCGGCAATTGGGATTACGCCGCCACCTCCGCCATGGTGAACGAAGTGCGGTTTGGCTACAACCGTGTGTCCATCGACCAGACCAGTCTCGATGCCAACGTCCCGAATCCGTTCAATATAGGCGCGACTGTGCCCGGGCTCCCGGTCGTCATAGTCAAGCCCTTCGGTCAACTTGGCACTTGGCACAATCGTCCTCAAAGCTCGGACCGCAACCCCTACTGGGACGCGCAGGAGAGTCTTTCCTATCTGGTGGGTAAGCACACTCTCAAATTCGGCGGCGAGTATACGCATATCGAGGCCGACGTGAACATCCCGGATTATGGCCGGGGCCGGATCAATTTCTCCAACCTCCAAAACTTTTTCGCGGGAGATCCCAGTGGCGGCACGTTCCTGGTGGGCAACGCAGCCCGCGTGGGTATCTGGAATTCGCTTGCGGGTTTCGGCCAGGATGACTGGCGCCTGTCGCCGAAATTTACGCTCAATCTGGGCCTGCGCTACTCCTATACTTCGCCGATTCGGGAGAGGAGCAACCTCTGGGCCAATTTCGATCCGACTTCGCCGACGGGGCTGGTTCAGCAGGGTCAAGCGGGCCTGAATACGCTGTGGAAGCCCGATCGCGGGGACTTCTCGCCGCGCCTGGGATTTGCCTATGACGTCACGGGCAAGGGCACAACCGTAGTCCGGGGCGGATTCAGCGTCATTTACTCGACATTCACCATGATTGAGTGGGAGAGCCAGAATCAATTCCAAGAGAGCGGCGGCTCGTCGGTCAGTCTCGGCGCCATCCCGACGGGGGCTTGCACAGTGTCCGTGCCCGTAGGCAGTACGTGCTCCTCGGTTGGCGGCACAACTCTCGGCGGCAACATCGCGGTTAAGGCCGCCAGTTTTAGCGCCAGCCAGATGTGCTATGATCCCGCTGTTCCTCTTGGGGCATGCGCTAGCGGCCAATCAACTGTGTTTCCGTCCGGCGCCGCCATATCATGTACCGCCGGATCCCCATGCAACATCATGGCGGTGGACCCGAATCTCAAGACTCCCTACATCATGAATTTTAGTCTCGGCGTCACGCACGCCTTCACTCCCAACCTGTCGTTGGAGGTTAGCTATGTCGGCGATCACGGCTCGAGACTGACTGGCTTTACCGACATCAATCAATGCCCTCCCAATGACACTTTTACGGGGGGCACCTGCGTTCGTCGTTATGCCACTCAGTTTCCCTGGTTGGGCTATATCAACGAGATGACGAATGATGGCCGCTCCAATTACAATAGCTTGCAAGCGACTCTGACCAAGCGCATGTCTCACGGGGTGTCTTTCGTCGCCGGATACACGTACTCCCACGGCCTCGACACTACGTCCCTGAATCGTTTTACCCTTCTTCCACAGAACGCCTACAATCCGGGCGCGGACTATGGAAGCGACGACTTCGACGTGAGGCATCGCTTGACGATCACCGGCACCTACAACATTCCGGGGATCAAAGGCTTTGCGCAGTTGCTGGAAGGCTGGCAAATCAATGGCATCGTGACACTTCAAAGCCCCCAGCCCTGGATCGTGAACGACTACAATACCGGGCCATATCCTAATTTTCCCAATGGCTTCAGCGGGACTGGGGATAACACCGATCGGTGGGATTTCTTCGGGAACCCTTCCGATTTCAAGGGCACGCAGAATTCCATCCCGTACTGCACTGGCCCGGGCAACGGCTGGCTGCCGCTCACCTCTTAGCTATCACCGGTATCGTAACGTGCGGATCCGCGACCGGGGGTGACCAACTTGGTCAGCGACGCCGGCAACGTCTCGACGCTCATGCGCGAATGTACATCGCTAAGGCCCCCGATCCCGCAACGCTGGCGGCTGGCGGCTGCTTTGTCGAACGGCAACTCAGTCATGACTCCCCCCAAGGGCGGCACCTTCGGTACGATGGGCCGAAACATCTTCCGGGACTCGGGCTACAGAGACTTTGATTTCTCGATCTTCAAGAACTTCACGTTCAAGGAGCGGTATAACGCTCAATTCCGACTCGAGATGTTCAACGTCCTCAACCACCCCGTCTTTGAGAATCCGTACGGAGCGTCGAACGGCTCTAGCGGCGGCAACAATGACCCGTCATCGCCCGCGGGCTTCGGCGGAGCGATCGGAACCCCCGACGTTGTTGCTGGGAACCCGCTCGTCGGTTCGGGAGACTCTCGGAACATCCAAGTCGGCCTGAAACTCTCGTTCTAACTAATCCGTCAGGCGAAATCGGCCTGGCAACTTCGAGGGGGGTGGAACATCACCCCCCTCGTTTTTTTGTAGCCTAGCCACTCTTGGCTATCCGCTTCTTGCTCAGTGAAGATTGCGCGGGACAGCCAGCCCCTCGCAGGGGCTCGGGATAAAAAGTGGCTGTCCAACAAGAACTGTTTGACATTCGGAATCTCCTTCGGTAATGTTTCTTCCTCATATGAATCGCGACGTCCAGATGACCATGCAGGCTTGTCTATGTTGTTCCTGCTGTCCGTGTGTGTCTTCTGGCGCCGGGAGGCTGACGATCTAGAGATCGGATCATAAGCCGGGCAATTTTAGAATCCCACCGCCAGAACCTTACTGGCGGTGGGATTTTTTTTGGGCCGAAGTGGCGCGGGCTTCAGCCTGCGGGGGTTGGTCCTTGCAAGGCCGAAAACCCACAGGCTAAACAGGCTGCGGAAAAAATGTCTTGTTTTGTCATTCTGAGCGAAGCGAAGAATCTCTCTTCGATTTAGGTATAAGAAAAGAAACAAGGAGAGATTCTTCGCTTCGCTCAGAATGACAGCGCTTTGAGTTTTTCCGCAGCCTGTAAAGCCTGCGCCACTGACACGGCAGGTTTTGAGTTTGTGTCGAAAGCATTTCGAGGTTTCGAATCGGAATTATTGGGAGAAAAGGCTTATGCCCCGACTGAAGAGAAGCAAAGGAATTTGGAAAGTAGGGGCACGATATATCGTGCCCCTACTCCTGATGGTTTTCGCGGCGGCGCCTCGCATGGCCTGGGCGCAGGGAGAGGCTTCGATCAACGGAGCCGTCACGGACACGACCGGGGCGCTTATCGCCGGGGCGACCGTAAAGGTGAAAAACGTGGAGATCGGCACGGTGCGCGCGATCGTCACGGACAGCACTGGACGATATGACGCGGCCTCGCTGGCCGTCGGAAAGTACGAAGTATCCGCCGAGCAAGCGGGATTTCGCACCGAAGTGAAAACGGGAATCACGCTCGCGATCGGACAGCGCGCGGAGGTGAACCTGATGCTGGCCGTGGGAGGCGTGCAGTCAGTCGATCAGCGTCGAAGAAACGGCGATGCAACTGGCCGTGACCACCGCCGATTTTTCGGGACTGGTCGGCGAGACGCAGGTGAAGGACTTGCCGCTCAATGGCCGCAGCTACGATCAACTGCTCACCCTGAATCCGGGCGTGGTGAATTACACGTCGCAGCGGGCCGGCGGAATCGGGACGTCGAATTCCGTGGTCGGCAACATGTTCTCGGCCTCCGGCCGCAGGCCGCAGGAGAATCTGTACATCCTCAATGGCGTGGAATTCACCAGCGCGTCGGAAGTCAACAACACGCCGGGCGGGACGAGCGGGCAACTGCTGGGAGTGGACGCGGTGCGTGAATTTTCAGTCGTCACGGACGCGTACGGCGCCGAGTACGGCAAACGCCCCGGCGCGCAGATCAATATCGTGACCGCCTCCGGCACCGATCAGCTCCACGGCGACGCGTACGAATTCCTGCGCAATAGCGCGCTGGACGCGAGAAACTTCTTCGATCTCCCGCAAATTCCGCACTTCGAGCGCAACGTGTTCGGCGGCTCGGTGGGCGGACCGATCAGGAAGGACAAGACGTTTCTGTTCGCGAATTACGAAGGGTTCCGCCAGGGTCTCGGACTCAGCGACGTGACGCTCGTGCCGGACGCCAACGCGCGGCTCGGAATCTTGCCCTGCGCCGCATTGACCGCGGTCACCGCCTCTTGCAATGCTTCAACACCCGCGACAAACGTCGTGCTTGGAAAAGGTGTCGCCAATTTGCTGAACTTGTGGCCCGTCGCAAATGGTCCTGAACTGACCATCAACGGACTGAATAGCGGAATTGCCGAATCGCTCAGCAGCCCGCAGCAGCATATCCGTGAGGATTTTGGGACGGCTCGATTCGATCAAAACTTTTCGGACAAGGATACTTTCGCAGGCGTTTATACAGGAGACGATAGCCAATCTTTTTCGCCAACAATCAACCCTTACAGCACGGTCGACATTTTCTTGCGGGAGCAAGTCGCGAGCCTGAGCGAAACGCACGTCTTCTCTCCCAGCATTCTCAACAAGGCGACATTCGGGTTTTCCCGCGGGGCATTCTATTTCAATAGCGGCGTCACCGGGACGGCCTCTTCCGTGACGGGCGCATGGGCCGATACGACGGGCGTGGACGTACCGGGAGCCGTGGTGATCGGCGGCGGGACAACGCTCAACGGTGCATCGGCGCTCACCAACGGCGGCACCAATGCCGGAAGCAATCTCACGGCGGTGCGCAATCTCTTCACCTGGGCCGACCAGGTCAGCATCACGCGCGGCAAGCACCTCTTCAGTTTCGGCGTCTGGTTCGAGCGCCTGCAAGCCAACGACAATCTGATCCAGGATCAATACGGCCAGGCTTCGTTCAACAACCTGCAAACGTTCCTGCAGGGCGCGATCAGCACGTACACCTTCGCGTCATCGTCCACACCGTTGTCGTGGCGTTCGCTGGAGGGCGCATTCTATGCGGAGGACGCGATCAAGCTGACGCCGAGTCTCGAGCTTCGCCTCGGATTCCGCGGAGAATTCACCAACGGCTGGAACGAAGCGGACGGCCGGGCCTCTAATTATTTATTTACTAACGGAGTGATAAACACCGATCCCACCGTTGGCAGCTCCGCGCTCAGCGTCAACAATGCGCGGTTCCTGCCGGCTCCGCGCGCGGGAATCGCGTGGTCGCCGTTCGGCTCGAAGAAAACCGTGATCCGCGCGGGCGCTGGCCTCTATTACGCGCTGATCGACAACCTCAGTTATCGCCTGGACCAGAATGGCCCCTTCAATACAGTGGAGGCGTCCAAGAAAGCCACGGTTGCGGAAATCGAGGGCGCGGGCACGCTTCCTACGCCGCTCGTCATTCCGAGCGGCGTGCAGCCCGATCTCCAGACGCCCACGGTAATTTCCTACGATCTGAAAATCGAGCAGCAGATTTTGCCGGACACGACCTTGAGTGTCGGCTACATCGGCTCGCACGGCTATCACGAAATACTTTCGATTGACGCCAACGTGCCGAGCAATGTTGTGATTTGCCCCGCGTCGCCGTGCCCGTCAAACTATCCTTCCGGGGCCTATTTCTATTATGCCAGCCTGGCAACGCCTCTTACCGGGACGCCCGCGCTGGCCAACCCCGCGGTGTCGAATACGACGCATTGGTTCTCGGAGGGCGTCAGCTCCTACAATGGCCTCGAGGTGGATGTGAACCACCAGTTCAGCCACGGCCTGCAAATTCGCGGGGTCTACACGTACTCGAAAGCCCTGGACGATGGCGACAGCATGAACACCAGCGTCGCGACGAACTCTCCGGCGTTCGCTTCGAACCCGCTGAACCCGCTGCAATCGGATTACGGCCGGGCGTCCTTCGATGTCCGGAACGCCGCGGTCATCAACGCGACGTACGATCTGCCCTTCGGCCGCAAGAATGCTTCCGGCGACAACCGCTGGTGGAATGCGGCGTTTGGAAACTGGCAGCTCAGCGGAATTGAAACGCTGGTGTCTGGTTTGCCCTTTACGCCGCAGCTTTCCTACAATCCATCGAACGATGGCGACTCGCGCAATCCTGTCCGGCCGTCCCTGAATCCCAATTTTACCGGGTCCATCATCGAGGGCGGCCCGGGGCAATATTTCAACCCCAACGCGTTCGTCCAGCCGCTGGCGAATACCTACGGCAACGCGCCCCGCAATTTTTTGCAAGGTCCCGGCCTCGCGACAACCGATTTTTCCGTGGCCAAAAAATTCCTGTTCACGGAGAGAATCAATCTTCAGTTCCGGGCCGAGCTGTTCAACATTTTCAATCGCACCAACTTTAATAATCCGAACCCGGTCGTCTTCACTTCGGCGACGACGGTGCTGCCGTCTGCCACGGCAGGCGTCATTACTTCGACGTCGACGAGCTCGCGGCAGGTGCAGTTTGGGTTGAAGCTGCTGTGGTAGAAATAGTTTCTGGCGGTGCTAGCGCCATGTTGGAGTGGAAGAGAACCCCCGCCTCTGAAGAGGCGGGCTACAAAAGTCCTGGCGGTTTGCTGTAGTCCGGGTCTTCAGACCCGGGGGTTTGGATGTTTCCGTGGCAATGATGGCTGGTCATCGCAATGCTCGCCGGGACCAACCATGCGAGGGTTGCATCTGGTAAAATAGGTTTGCCTCTGAGGCGCGGTCGCCAAGTGGTAAGGCAAAGGTCTGCAAAACCTTTATCGGCGGTTCGATCCCGCCCCGCGCCTCCAAACATACTCCCCAGCAATTAACATTGAAAAAAAGTATCAGGGGCGGCTGGGAGCATTCTGAGCGGCGCAAAACCACTCCCACGTGCGCTTCAATCCTTCTTCAAATCCGAAGCGCGGATGATAACCGAGCGCTTCCCGTGCCAAACCGATGTCTGCCTGGGAATCGCGGATGTCTCCATCGCGAGTCGAAGCGTATTTTGCTCGTGCGGGCCGGCCCGTAATTTTTTCGAGCAAGGCGAGCGTTTGATTCAGCGTGCATCGGTTTCCCGTGCCCACGTTGATGGCCAGGCCGGGCGCGCCGTTTGCCTCGGCGGCGAGCAAATTCGCCGCCACCACGTTTTCCACATAGACAAAATCGCGCGACTGTTCGCCGTCGCCGTACACCGTGGGTTGCGTTCCCCCCAATAGAGCCGCGTTAAACACCGACAGGACGCCGGAATAGGGCGAACCGGGATCTTGCCTGGGCCCGAACACATTGAAGTAGCGCAGCGAGACAAACTCAAGCCCGTACATTTCTTGAAACAAGTGGCCATAAGCCTCGCCCACTTGCTTGGAAATACCGTATGGGGAAATCGGCGCCAGGCCGGCGCTCTCTCGAATCGGGAGGACAGAGGTCTTTCCGTAGACCGCGCAGGAACAGGCGAAGACGACGCGTTTTACTTTCGCGTCGCGCGCCGCCACCAGGACATTCAGAGTGCCGGCCACGTTGATCAGATTCGTTTCGATCGGGTCTTTCACCGAACGCGGCACGGAAGTTTGCGCTGCCAGGTGAATCACGCAGTCCACCCCGCGGCACGCCTCGCGCAGGGCGTCCAGATTCGTGATGCTGTCTTGGATTAACTTGATCTTTGATTTTACCTGGGCCAGGTTTTCGGCCTTGCCGGCGGACAAATCATCCAGCACGACCACGTCGTGGCCGCGGCGCACCAATTCATCCACCGTATTCGAGCCGATGAATCCCGCCCCTCCAGTCACCAGAAAACGCATCCACTCCCCCGACGGAAACCGACACGCAAGAACCCACTATTGGATTCCAGCCGGAATTTCCGTTGGAACATCCGGCCGAGCGATAACTTATAACTAACCGGCTCAGCGCGCAATGCTTCACCGCATGACTCGCCCCGTTCGACAAGGACCAGAACGCGGTTTGGAAGGCACAGTGACTCTTCATTTTTACTTCCAAGTAATTACCGCATTGACTTTGGAACCCGGTTTCAGTACCCTTATCCCGTGATTTCCTACGTCCAGAAGACCAAGCAGGCTTGCCTCTGTTGTACCTGCTGTATGTGTCCGTCTTCTGGCGCCGGGAGCTAAATCCTCTAGAATCATAGCGAGCAATTCTAGAATCCCACCGCCAGAACAAAACTGGCGGTGGGATTTTTATTTTGGAACGCAAAGTGCGCGCAAATTAAAATGGGAAAGATATCCAAAATTCGGCGGTTTACGGGCAAAGGGCTCAGAGGAATGTGGCCTCCGAGCATTCTGTTAGCAATCCTTTTCCTCGCCGCCTCGGCATCCGGCGCCCAGCAAAAACCCCTTATTCTCCGAGTGGGATATTTCCCGAATATCACGCATGCCCAAGCTTTGGTGGGACGCGCGGGGGGCCAGTTTGAGAAGGCAGTCGGACCCGGCGTGCAGATTGAATGGAAAGCGTTCAACGCCGGGCCGTCCGCGATCGAAGCGCTGTTTGCCAACGCGATCGATCTGACGTATGTCGGCCCGAATCCCACCGTGACCGGTTACGTTCGATCGCAGGGCGACGCGGTTCGCGTGATTGCCGGAGCCGCGAGCGGCGGCGCTTCACTAGTCGTGCGGCAAGGCGCGGGGATTCAGAAGGCTTCGGATTTCCACGGCAAAAAAGTCGCAACGCCGCAGCAGGGCAACTCGCAGGACGTGGCGCTGCGAGCCTGGCTGCGCGCCAACGGCCTCAAACCGCGGGAAAAGGGCGGCGACGTTCAGGTTCTTCCGATCACGAACGCGGACCAGTACACGCTCTTTTTGAAGGGACAACTCGACGCGGCCTGGGCTCCCGAGCCGTGGGCGGCGCGCCTGGTTCATGAAGCGGGCGGCCGGATTTTTCTCGATGAGCGCGACCTCTGGCCAAATCACGAGTTCGTAATCACAAACCTCATCATTCGTCCCAAATTCCTTCAGGAGCATCCCGACGTGGTGAAGAATTTTCTCCGCGCTCACGTGGAACTTACGGATTGGATCAACAAGAATGCGGCGCAGGCCAAAAAGATTTTGAACCAGCAATTGCAAAAAGAAACTGGAAAACCCCTTGCGCCCGAGGTGCTCGACGACGCGTTTTCCCGGATGGCCGTGACGTACGATCCGCTTCGCTCGTCAATGCTCACGTCCACCCAGCAGGCCTTTGAAGAAGGTTTCCTCGGAAGAACGCAGCCGGATCTTTCCGGACTCTATGACCTGACGCTGTTGAATGAAGTCCTGCGCGAAAAGAAGGCGAGACCCGTGCAATGACAAACTACGTGATCGACTTGTTCAACCGTTCGATTGGCGGGGGCCGAGTGCCACTTGAAAACGATGATCTGCCGGGACCGCCGAAAAACGGCATGAAGGCCTCCATGGATGCCGGCCAGCGGCAACCGGCCCAACCCGCGCGAAAAGAAAGTATTTCGCTGAGCGGCGTTTTTCGGAGCTATGCCAATTCGCGGGGTTCCTTCACTCCCGCCCTGCAAAACATCGATCTGGACATCGAGCAAGGAGAATTCGTCTGCATCGTCGGGCCGTCGGGCTGCGGAAAATCCACGCTGCTTCATTTGCTCGCCGGATTGGACCGTCCCACGACGGGAGAAATCACCGTGGACGGCAGTCCAGTAAAAGGTCCCGGCACGGATCGAATTTTGCTCTTCCAGGAGCTGGGCCTGTTTCCTTGGCTGACGGTTCGTCAAAACGTGGAGTTCGGCATGAAGATGGCCGGCGTATCGAAAACGGAAAGGAGAGATCAGGCGCGGGTTTTCCTGCGCATGGTTCACCTCTCCCATTTTGAGGATCACTACATTCATCAGCTTTCCGGGGGCATGAAGCAGCGCGTGGCCCTGGCGCGCTCGCTTACGCTGCGTCCGAAAATTCTCTTGATGGACGAGCCCTTCGCCGCGCTCGACGCGCAGACGCGCGACATGCTGCACGATGAGCTCGAACGCATCTGGAAGGAAACTTCGCCGACCATCGTCTTCGTCACGCACAACGTCCGCGAAGCCGTGCGCCTCGGCGACCGCGTGCTGCTGATGAGTTTCCGGCCCGGGCGCATCAAGACGCAGTTTCAGATCAACCTAAAGCGTCCAAGGCACGTCGAGGATTCCGACGTGGCGTACCTGTCCAAGGAAATTCTCGGACAGTTGCGGGAAGAGATTGACCGTTCCTTCAATGCGGAGTATTCGCGTGAAGAAAAGCGTTAACCAATTGATTTTTGCCGCCGGCGTGCTCGCGGTTTGGGAAGCGCTGGCGCTCGCAAAAATTTGGCCGCCGTATCTGTTTCCCACGCCGCAAGGGGTCGCGCAGTCATTGTACGAGGGATTCAAGGATCACAGTCTCTGGATCGGCATCGGCGTGAGCTTGCGGCGAGTTGTGATTGGTTACGTCATTTCCGTGATTCTCGGAATTTTTCTGGGAATGGTCCTGGCCTCCAATAAATTTCTGGAGGACACGCTGGGGCGCGTGATCCTCAGCCTGCAAAGCCTCCCCAGCGCTTGCTGGGTGCCCATCGCCCTGCTCTGGTTTGGGTTGAGCGAAACGGCGATTATTTTCGTGACCATCACCGGCTCCCTGCTGGCCGTAACGCAATCCACCAAGGCGGGCTTCGACAATGTGCCGCGCATCCTGTCCATGGCCGGCCGCAATCTGGGCGCGAAAGGGCCGCAGATGTTCTGGCACGTGCTGCTGCCGGCCAGCCTGCCGTACCTGCTCGACGGATTGAGGCAGGGATGGGCCTTTGCGTGGCGCTCGCTGATCACCGGAGAAATGATTTACATTTCGCTGGGCCTCGGCCAGCTTCTAATGACCGGCCGCGATTTGAACGACATCAATCTGGTCGTTGCGGTCATGGTCCTGATCGCCTTGCTGGGTTACATCGTTGACGGCATCGTATTCCGCAAGTTAGACGCTTCCGTCCGCCACAAATGGGGAATGGCCGCCACAGCTTCCAGCTGAACCCGGGATATCAAGCGCCGCCAGGTGGATTCTTAAAATGCCGGTCGGCGTTGATCATCAGTATTCCCGCCAGTCCGAAAACAAGGGAAAGCACGATATTCCCAACCCAGATTCTTCGGCCACTCACCCCGGCCAGGAAAAATTCAAGCAGCACCGCCGGAAGGACCCATCCGAGGGCCAGCATCCATTGGCAGAAGATTTTCTGACGGGACCATTTCCCAGTAGCTGCTCCGATCAATAATCCCGCGGGCAAAAAGAGGAGCGTCTCATACACAATCACGCATCCATCCAGATCCAAAGTCCTGATGAAATAGAAACTGTGCATGAGGCTCGCTCCAGGACTCAGGCGATACGTTTGCGGCACACGATTTCCGTCCAGGTAGATGAACGCGTCTGACCCGTCATAGATCGCAACGATGTCCCGAGTTTGCCCGGCCTGGAAAACGCCGCGAACGTACCAGACAAGCATGGAGTGCGTCGCTGACAGTGGATTGCGAAAATAGAACACGAGCGCCGGCCCTTCCTGCCGCAGGTGAAAATTCACGTTATCGGCGGCTTGTGAGAGGGAAACGATGCGGCCGTTCGCGCCTTGTGTTGCCGCAGGCGTGCAGACGATATGGACCGTGAATCGGCTGGATTTCCTGATTTCTTGGGTGAGATTTTCAACCGGGAATTTTGTGCTCAGCCACGCCATGGCGTCCAATTGGAGTGCGCGGGCGTTCGTGAATTGCGGCTGTTCCGGAGTCCAGCCGAGTTCCGGCAAAAAATTTGTCCGGTCGCGATACGGCGGCGAGCCCGTGAAGTCATAGGATCCGAGCAAGCCCGTACTCTCATCTTCCGCCGATTGCCGCCCGATGAACTGGCGAATTGCCTTATCCGGAAGCGCTCGGTTCCA
The DNA here is from genome assembly GCA_963832265.1 of uncultured Acidobacteriota bacterium. Classification (GTDB taxonomy): domain Bacteria; phylum Acidobacteriota; class Terriglobia; order Acidiferrales; family UBA7541; genus Palsa-360. Next base: position 144,013 of record CAWHTN010000001.1, on the reverse strand, counting down.
GATTTGCAAGAGAGTGATTTGTCCTTCCCAAGGGTGCTGACCGGAAGCGTCATTCCCCACGAAGAGAGTGCATTGAGTGTCCCAGTCGCTGAGCCGCGTTTTGTTCTGCAGGATGGCGGAAATGCCAAAGCAGGCTACGAAATAGGCCGCCAGCAGCAAGGCGGCCCGGCGCTGCGAGAGCCAGCCTCCAAATGAATCTTCCCACTTCGACAACTTTTCCAAGATAGCGCCGCCGCAAAGCTGGAACAGAAAGAATCCCGCCACCGAGCCCATCGAATTGGAAATCACATCCTCCCACCCCGAATCGCGGGCGGGAATGTAGAACTGCAGGACCTCCACCGTGTAGGAGACGCCCGCGCCGGCCAGCAGCGCCAGGAGAAGTGAGATCCACCGGCTCCGGCCCCGCTTGCACGCCTGGGCGGAAACTCCAAATCCGAACGGAACAAACAAGAGAACATTCAGAAAAAAATCTAAATACATTACCCGTTTAGCGGACGTCTCCAATAGAAAAGGGGATCTGTGAAAGATGTAGGTAGCCGTAAAATCGAACTTAAATGGAAATAGAGTCAGGTAGGCAATCCCCAGAAGCGAAAGAATGAGGATTCGATTCGACCACTCAGCGCAGGCTTGTCGGCGAGGAAGATCCTGAATGTTCATGATTCCAATATCGAATCCCGTAACCCTGACACAATTGAGTCTAGCACAGCGCCGCAACACTCCTCCGAAGACTGGATTCGCGCATTTCCTCTTCTGTTGACAGCGCGCGATTCATTTTCAAGAGCGTTCTGACTAGCTTCGTCTTGTTCCAGGGGCAACTGTACCAAGGTGATGTGAACTTCGCTTCCGTGTTCGCGAGTACAGCGGCGGGGCCTGTCCCAGGTTTGATCCGAGGACCAGTAGTGGGCTTTCTGGCGCGACTCCTAATCTGGACTCGCCATGAACGCACACACAAATTTTCGTTCCCACTCGCATACAAATTCCAACCGCCGAGCGCCGCTCGGCCTATTCGCTCTGCTTTTTGCATCCCTCGCGGTCCTGTCGCTTTCCGGCTGCGTGGGCTTGACGGGCGCCGGAACACCCGCGGCGAAGTCCAGTTCGAATTCCAACACTTCCTCTTCGGGTACGCTCGCGGCCAACGCCACGACTCTGAATTTTGGAAATGTTGCGGCGGGATCGAGCAACCCCCAGACCTTGACCCTGACCAACACAGGCACGGCAGCGGTCACAATTTCGCAGGCAACCGTCACCGGTGCGGGTTTCAGCGTCATGAGTGGAATGTCCTCGATTTCCATCGCCGCCGGGCAAAATCAAGCCTTCCAGTTCCAATTTGCTCCAAAGACCCCCGGAAGCGTTTCCGGCAGTGTCTCCATCGTCAGCGACGCGACGAATTCCCCGCTTGCTGTTTCCCTCAGCGGAACGGGGATGGCGGGGCTCGCCATCACGACCCAGCCGGCGAACCAGAGTGTTATCGCCGGTCAAACCGCAAGCTTTTCGGTCGTGGCCTCGGGATCAGGCACTCTTACTTATCAGTGGAAGAAGGGTGGAACGTCCATCGGCGGCGCGACGGCAGCGTCCTATACGACGCCGGCGACGACGAGCGGGGAGAGCGGCACGCAATTTACGGTTGTCGTGACCGACAGCACAGGGAGTGTGACCAGCAATCCCGCGACGCTCACGGTGACTTCGTCCGCCGTCGCGCCATCGATTACGTCACAGCCTGCAAATGAAACCGTCACGGCCGGACAAACAGCGACGTTCAGTGTGACGGCGACAGGCACGGCGCCTCTTACCTATCAATGGAAGAAGAACGGTACAGCCATCGGCGGGGCCAATTCGGCTTCCTATACGACCCCGGCCACGGCCGCTTCAGATAACAATGCGCAATTCACCGTAACCGTCACCAACAGCGTTTCCAATGCGACCAGCAACGCCGCCACGTTGACCGTGGATGTCCCGCCGTCCATCACCACGCAGCCTGCGAGCCGCACAGTCAATGCCGGACAGACTGCAGCCTTTAGCGTGGCAGCGACAGGAACAGGAACCCTGAGCTATCAATGGAAGAAGAACAGCGCCGCAATCGGCGGCGCGACCGCGGCTTCTTACACGACCCCGGCCACAGTCGCTTCCGACAACGGCGCGTCCTTCACTGTCACCGTAACAGGCACTTCCGGTAGCGTGACCAGCAACGCGGCTACGCTGACCGTCAATGCTCCGCCGGCTCCGCCATCCATCACCACACAGCCGGCCAACAAGTCGGTTGTTGTCGGGCAGACGGCTACGTTTAGCGTGACTGCAACGGGTGCGGGGACTCTGGCATATCAATGGAAAAAGGGCGGGACGGCAATCGGCGGCGCGACTTCGTCCTCGTACACGACTCCCGCAACGACATCAGGAGACAGCGGCACGCAATTTACCGTCACGGTCACCAACAGCGTGGGCAACACCACCAGCAACACGGCAACGCTGACAGTGACCGCCGCCGCTACATTGATACTCAATGCCAGCCAGACAAGCCTGAACTTTTCCAGCGTCAATATCGGCAGCAACAGCATCCTGCCCGTGGTCTTTACCAATGGCGGCAACTCCGACGTCACGATCTCGAACGTCACCATAACCGGCGCCGGGTACACAGCCAGCGGCGTTTCGTCAGGCCAGATTGTGAAATCCGGACAAACTGCAACGCTGAATGTTACTTTCACGCCCTCCGCGACGGGATCTCTCCCTGGCAGCGCGAAGGTAACCAGCAACGCCACCAACTCTCCGGCGTCCCTTACATTGTCCGGGACCGGCGTCCAGCCGGTATCGCACTCGGTCACGCTGACGTGGACCGCGAGCACATCCGCGGTGTCCGGCTACAACGTGTACCGTTCCACGGTGAGCGGCGGCCCGTACACGAAGTTGAATTCCAGTCTGATCGCGGCAACCACGTATACGGACTCAACGGTCCAGGCGAGCACCACGTACTTCTACGTTGTCACTTCGGTGGATTCCAGCAACGTGGAAAGCGCCAACTCGACGGAAGTATCAGTAACCGTCCCATAGATTGGACGGGATCTAGGCAAATCAATTTCGGCGGGCCGCGCAGTATGGTCGTCACGCGGCCCGCCGCTTCCCTCCGCACCTGTCTGCAAGGTGCAGGTTCACTCCCCTGTCCTTTAAATGTCCATTGGGACAGTAGGTCCCATCGCATTGCCCGAACCACAATCGCTGCGATGAAAAATTCAAACATGAATAAACGGTTCGGCTGCGCGGGGAAACGCGTGGCGCAAGCGAATTCCACGGGCAAGAAGGCGATTCCTGTTGCCGCACTCGCCCTCCTGCTCTCCGCTATCCTCTCCACCTCGGGCTGTATCGGTCTTACGGGTGCGGCCAAACCCGCGTCAAGCTCAAGCCAGCAAAGTACACCCGGAGCCGCGGCGATTTCGTTAGCTCCCGCGTCAATCAAGTTTGGTTCCGTACCCATTGGTGGCACGGCTTCTCAATCGGTCACCATATCGAATAACGGCGGTTCGGACCTTACTGTTACGCAGGCGAGCGCCACGACGGCTGGACTCGCGGTGACGGGTATTTCGCTCCCTCTGGTGATTGGTCCGGGGAAACAGTCCACATTTGACATCGTTTTTTCGCCGAAAACGCCCGGAGCCCTTTCGGGCAATGTTTCCGTCATGAGTGATCTTTCCAGTTCGCCAAGCACGGTGTCCTTGAGCGGAGTTGGAATGGCGGCCACGGCTCTCCTCACGTCGAGCGCCCCCAGTTTGAATTTCGGAAACATAGCCGTCGGGAAAAGCAGCGCTTTGAGCGTTGTCCTGACGAATGCTGGAAATTCCAATGTCACCGTATCGAAGGTCAGCGTTTCCAACACCCGCTATTCCGTGAGCGGTGTTTCCGCCGGCTTGATTCTGTCGCCCGGACAATCGGCGACACTGGACGCGACGTTCTCGCCCGTGGCCTCCGGTAGCTTACCCGGAACTGTCACCGTGGCGAGCAACGCCACAAATTCGCCGGCAACCCTCTCACTCGCGGGGGACGGCACGGCAACGTCCTCCCAGGCGGTTTCCCATTCCGTGTCGCTGACCTGGACTGCCAGCCCGTCGGCCGTGGCGGGGTACGATGTATACCGCTCCGAAGTTTCCGGCGGACCGTACTCAAAATTGGACTCCAGCATGGTGGCGGCGGATTCCTATACCGATTCCACCGTCCAGGCTGGACTAACGTATTACTATGTTGTTACTTCAGTAACGTCCGCCGGCGTGCAGAGCGCGGATTCTGCCCAGACCTCGGCCACCATCCCCACTCCCTAGTTTTTCGGGCCAGGGACGGGCGGGCATGGCCCTGGCCAAGATTGCTATCGGCGAATGGACCGCTGCGCTTCTTGCAACCATCCGGGCCATGCGTTCAGAAATTTGAAACATGCGTGACGCCGTCCAGTTGATTTTGAGGTTTCGATCGAAATTCTCAAAATGGCATGCAAACGCCTCAGGTTCACTGCAAGTCGCTCATTGCAAGTGCGTTGTTCTAAAGCTGTCTCATTTGGGAAAAGTAGGCCTGAGATGGGCTGAATTTTGGCATCTCTGGAATCCTTTGGGTACATTGTGGAAAGGCTTTTCTCGGATGCTTCCTTTTGGGGGCTTGAGAATCGGGATCAAATGGACCAGAGATAAATTTCTCGGACATATGTCATTTAGTTTTAGCAGGTTAATCGGATCACGGTTCAAGAACCTCTCACCAGGTCTCACTCCACTTTGGAAGCCTGATTGCAATTCCTCCAGTGAGTCTTGAGGGCTGCGATGGGGACTTTATGGCGGTAGCTTGCGCACTCACTCCAGAAGGAAGTAAGCGGAAGCAGAGCGAATCGACTCAGCCATGAGCGCCAAATCCATGAACAACTTTTGCTGGTTTGCACTTCAGGTCCGATCTCGGTGGGAAGGGACCACGACGGGGTTGCTGCGAGGCAAGGGGCTGGAAACTCTGCTTCCTACTTACACAACCAGGCGCAAATGGTCCGATCGCTTCAAGGTGGTCGAAGCGCCCCTGTTTCCCGGATACGTTTTCTGCCGCTTTGATATCCACAATCGTCTTCCTGTGTTAATCACGCCCGGAGTCATTTCAGTTGTAGGAAGGGGCAAGACTCCCATCGCGGTAGACGATAAGGAGATTCTCTCGATCCAGGCGGCGATTGGTTCCGGCATCCAGATGGAGCCATGGCCGTACTTGGAGATCGGCGAACGAGTTCGCGTGAAAGACGATGTACTGGACGGGATGGAAGGAATCTTGACGAATTTTAGAGGAAGCGACCGCGTCGTCATTTCCGTGACGTTGCTCCGCCGGTCGGTGGCGCTTGAAATTGACCGTTCGCGGATCTCTCCGCTGGGATCTCCTCGAACAGCTCCTGCCAAAGTGGCCGGAGGAATAACCGAGCTTGAGATTGTCGGTGTTTGAAACCAGTCCAGGGTTCTAGTTTCGACTTTCCATTGGGTGATCGTCCGGTTAGGAAAAGAGCTGAGGGTTGATGCCGCAATTCTCCAACACACGTTGGAAATCATTGACAGCTTCCACGATTTACCGAACCAAAGCCAGGCAAGCGCACGCCACAGGCACTCGTTGAGCAGTTTCTAGATCCCCCCGACCGCAGAGCGGGAATGGATCGCAGCACGTATTCCATCCACGGCGGAGCCGGAAACCGGCTCTCCGGAACGGTCGGGAGAATATATGAGCCAAAACGGCAATTCCAACGGTCATTCCAACGGCAATTCCAACGGTGCAAAATCGCAGATGATACGGGTCGGCGTGATCGGTTACGGGTACTGGGGTCCGAACGTAGTCCGGAACTTTTTTGGAGTGGACCACACGAGCGTCGAAATGCTTTGCGACATGAATCCGAGCGCCCTGGCGCGAGCCAAGAAGAACTATCCCAGTCTCGAAGTGACGACCGACCCCGACGAAATCCTCAAATCGCCCAAGATTGACGCTGTCGCCATCGTCACTCCGGTATGGACGCACTACAAGCTCGCCAAAGCCGCCCTCGAAAACGGCAAGCATGTGTTCGTCGAAAAGCCATTCACTTCCAGCTCCGAGCAGGCCGAGGAACTGGTCAACCTGGCGGAGCGCAAAAACTTGAAAATCATGGTGGACCACACCTTCTTGTTTACCGGGGCGGTCCGCAAGATCCGCGAGCTGACCGAAAGCGGCGCGCTCGGAGACTTGTATTACTACGATTCGCTGCGCGTGAACCTGGGCCTGTTCCAGCATGACGTCAGCGTGATCTGGGACCTGGCGCCGCACGACCTCTCGATCATGGACCACCTGATCAAGGGCGACCCCGAAGCCATCGTGGCCAGCGGCGAATGCCACCTGAACGGCGTTGAAGACGTGGCCTTCATGACCATCTATTTCCCGAACAACGTCATTGCGCACATCAACGTGAACTGGCTCTCTCCCGTCAAGATCCGCATGACGATGATCGGCGGGCAGAAGAAAATGCTGGTCTGGAACGATCTGGTCGCCGACGAAAAGATCCGCGTGTACGACAAAGGCGTCAACATCACTTCCGGCGACAAAGTGCGCGAGATGCTGGTGAATTACCGGTCCGGCGACATGTGGGCGCCCCAGATCGAACAGCTGGAAGCGCTGCGCGTGGAGCTGGATTACTTCGCCGACTGCATTCTTCAGAACAAAACGCCTTTCAACGACGGCCAGGCCGGCCTGCGCGTGGTGCGCATGCTCGAAGCGGCCGAGCAATCCATCAAGCAGAGAGGAGAATTGGTGCGCCTGTGAACGAACACTGCAGCATTGCCCCGGACGTAAAGCTCGGCAAGGGAGTGAAGCTCTCCAAGTTCATCAACATGTACGGCTGCGAAATCGGCGACGACACAAAAATCGGAGCGTTCGTGGAAATTCAGAAGAACGCCTCGGTGGGCCGCCAGTGCAAGATTTCCAGCCACACGTTCGTCTGCGAGGGCGTGACCATCGAGGACAACGTTTTCATCGGGCACGGCGTGATGTTCATCAATGACATCTATCCTCGCGCCACCGCAAACGGTCAATTGCAGACCGAAGCCGATTGGAAGGTCGAGCGGACGGTCATCAAGAACGGAGCGTCGATCGGCACGGGCGCCACGATCCTCGCCAATGTCACCATCGGAGAGAATGCGATCGTCGGCGCGGGCAGCGTGGTCACAAAGAACGTTCCCGCGAATTGCATCGTCGCGGGAAATCCCGCGAAAGTGTTGCGCAAGATCGAATCCGCCGTGGAGGCCTTAAAGTGAGCACAGCAAATGGAAATGGCAATGCGAATGGTATTCCGTTTCTGGATTTGGTAACTCCCCATGTCGAGCTGGAACAGGAACTGACGAAGGTGTTCCAGCAGGTATTGCACACCGCCGGATTCATCGGCGGGCCGATGGTGGAGGATTTTGAAAAAGTGTTCGCCGAATTCTGCAGCACGAGCCACTCCGTGGCCGTCAGCAGCGGGACCGACGCGTTACGATTCGCCATAATGGGCGCGGGCATCCAGCCGGGGGACGTCATCGTCACCGTGCCGCACACTTTCATCGCCACGAGTGAAGCGATTTCCCAAGCGGGCGCGCATCCGGAGTTCGTCGACGTGGACGAGCGCACGTACAACATGAGCGCCGAGCGGCTTCGCGAATATCTGGAAAAGCAGTGCACCAAGGACACCACCGGAAAGCTCATCAGCCGCCGCAGCGGACGCCGCGTGGGCGGCATCATTCCCGTGCACCTGTACGGGCAAATGGCGGACATGGACGCGATCCTCGCCCTTGCCGAGCAGTACGGCCTCGTCGTGATTGAGGACGCCTGCCAGGGCCACGGCGCCGAGTATTTTTCAAAGCAGAACAATCGCTGGATGAAAGCCGGGTCGATGGGATGCGCCGCCGCGTTCAGCTTCTATCCGGGAAAAAATCTGGGAGCGTGCGGCGAAGCCGGCGCGGTCACGACGAACGACTCCAAACTGGCCGATAAAGTGAAGGTCCTGCGGGATCATGGCCAGGCCAAGAAGTACTACCATGACATGGAAGGCTACAACGGCAGGCTCGACGCCATGCAGGCCGGGTTCCTGCACGTGAAGCTGGCTCACTTGGCGAATTGGAATGCCGCGCGGCGCGAGCGTGCCGCGGAATACAATCAGTTGCTCGAAGGCGCGGAAGGCAGCGTCATTCGCCCGTTTGAGCCGTCCTGGTCCCGCGCGGTGTACCACCTGTACGTCATCCGCACGCAGGATCGCGACGGAATGATCAAACACCTGAAAGAAGCGGGCATCGCCACGGGAATCCACTACCCGATTCCGCTGCACATGCAAAAAGCCTACGACTATTTGAACTACCGGCAAGGCGATTTCCCGGTCTCGGAAAAAGTGGCGGCGGAGATCGTATCGCTGCCGATGTACCCGACTCTGCAATCGGAACAGCAGGCCCGCGTCGTCCGTGAAATTCTGCGCTGCCTGCGTGTGGAAGTGGTGCGGTAGAGAGCAGACCAGCCCCTCGAAGCGCACCAGCGAATGCCATAACGGGGCCGATCGGCGCTTGCTGACGGCCCCCTTTTCATGAAAGCGGCAAACGGTCCAACGAATGATGTCGATCTCCAACTTCCACCTGCGGCGGCGCTATACTCAGCCTAGCAGGCCTTGTCGAAACGGGAGGCGGCCATGACGGACGACATTCTTCGGAAGAACATCGAGAGCAGCATCGAGGTTCACAGCCGCCTGCTGGAAGCGTGCTTGCCTGCCATGACCGTCGCGGCCGGCGCGCTCATCGCGGCCTACCGCAACGGCCGCAAGGCCCTCTTCTTCGGAAATGGCGGCAGCGCCGCGGACGCGCAGCATCTCGCCGCCGAATTCCTCGGACGCTATTTGCGCGAACGCCGCCCGCTGCCGGCTCTGGCGCTCCATGCCAACACTTCCGCCGTGACGGCCATCGCCAACGATTACGGCTATGAACATGTGTTCTCGCGACAGCTCCAGGCTCTCGCAGTCGCCGGCGACATAGCCGTCGGCATCAGCACTTCAGGAAATTCTCAGAGCGTTGTGGAAGCCATCACGGTCGCCCGCGGGATGGGTGTCTATACCATCGGGCTTACCGGGGCTGCTGGAGGGCGCATGCGCGGACTCGTCGATGTGCTGATCGCCGCGCCATCGAACGAAACGCCGCGCATTCAGGAATGCCACATCCTGGTGGGGCATGCGCTTTGCGATGCAGTCGAACAAGCCGTCGCCGCGGCGCCCTCTGCAATGGGAAAATCCGCCGCAGGCAAGCAGAGATGATCCACCCTCCATTCCAGCAGGTTGAACCCCGGCCCGATGACGCGCCCCGATCTGAAAATCCTGGAGGTTCATTTTCTGAGATAGGTCTTTCACAATCATTGAAGATGATCGATCCGCTTACCGATACGCGCTGGGACGATCTCGTTGCCCGCCATCCGAGGGCTACGGCGTTCCATCGGCGAGGCTGGCTCGAAGCTTTGAAGCACACATACGGCTATGAGCCACTGGTGCTGACCTCCGCGTCCGCTGGGGAACCATTGACGGACGGAATCGTGGCCTGCCGCGTCTCGAGTTGGCTGACCGGAACGCGGCTGGTTTCCTTGCCATTTGCGGACCATTGTGACCCGTTGTTCGGCGAATCCGGTGAGGAAGTGCTGTCATTCGATCGCCTGGTCGAGGATTGGACCGGGCAAAAGTATAAGTACCTGGAATTTCGGCCATTACGGGCATGCGCGAGTCTGCGAAATCAATTCCAGCCTTTTGAATCCTTTTACTTTCACGAGCTCGATCTAACCCCTGGCCTCGGGCAACTTTTCAAGGCTCTGCACAAGGATTCCATCCAAAGAAAAATCCGGCGTGCGGAGAAGGAACAGCTTTCTTACGAAGCCGGCCGCACCGAGGAACTCATTAAAGAGTTCTACGACCTCCAGCTGGTCACGAGGAGGCGGCATCACTTGCCGCCGCAACCGAAAAGCTGGTTCCAAAATCTGGCGAAGCACATGGGCGAGGCCATCCAAATCCGGGTGGCCCGAAAAAACGGCTCTGCGATTGCGGCGATCTGGACGCTATGGCACCGCTCCACCGTCATTTACAAATACGGCTGCTCGGACGGAGCTTTTCACCAACTCGGGGGCATGCCGTTTCTCTTCTGGAAGGTCATTGAGGAGAGCAAGGATTCGGGAGCGGAGCGCATCGATTTCGGCCGCTCCGAAATGGACAACGAAGGCTTGGTCGCCTTCAAGGACAAGTTCGGCACGACCAAGCGGACGCTGACTTATTTTCGCTATCCTGGAAAAAAAGAAAAACAGGTGTATCTCCATGAGAATTCCCGGTTGATGCGCCGGATGCTTTGTATGTTCCCCGACGGCGTCCTGTCCGCGGTGGGCAGAGTCCTGTACAAGCATATCGGCTAGGGGTGGGGACGTGCCGGACGCGTTTTCGCACGGCATGCCCGCGCTTATCCTTACAGATTCCGAACGTCGGCAAGGAAACCAACCATAATCGGGAGAATTTGCACGACCTATTTCCATGACCTCTTCATTCCTAGATTATTTCCGGTGTCCAGAAGAATTTGAGAAGTTCGGCGTTGCCCAGGCACTTGGGCAGGCGCCGGGCTTTTTCCGTTTTGGGGAGCAAATTACCTGCTTCGGGCGCAGTGCCGGGACGGTGGCACAAACGGCGGATGGCGGCCTTTCCGATGTCCTCCCTCTTGTGCGATCCAGCGGGCAAGAAATCATGCTGCCGTTTGACGCGGACGAAATCGTGGAGAACCTTCGGAAGGAACGATATATCGCTCCGGAAGCTGCCCCCTCTTTCGCGAAAAATCTGATCCGAAAGGGGTATTACCTGGCTCGGCCGCTTCTTTCCGTGGGCGTCCGCAAGCATTTACAGCGATTACATTTGCGGGACTGGAAAGAGATTCAGTTCCCCCGCTGGCCCATCGATAAGACGGTGGATAATTTGTTCGCGGAGCTGATGACTTTATCCGTCAAAGCGAAGGGAAACCAGCGAATCCCGTTCGTGTGGTTCTGGCCCGAGGAGTACCAGGGTTGCGTGCTCATGACCCACGACATCGAACATGAGCCAGGCAGAGCGTTTTGCGGCGACCTGATGGATTTGGACGATCGCCACGGGATCCGGAGCTCGTTCCAGGTGGTTCCCGAGGAACGCTACGCCGTTTCGGATACCTTTCTGGAGAGCATGCGCGCGCGCGGCTTTGAAGTGAATGTTCATGACTTGAACCACGACGGGCATTTGTTCGATAGCCGCGAACTGTTCCTGAAAAGGGCGAACAAAATTAACGAGTATGCAAGGAAATGGCGCGCGGATGGCTTTCGCGCGGGCGGAATGTACCGGAATGCCGAATGGACCGAGGCGTTGCAGTTCGGCTACGACATGTCTTTCCCGAGCGCGGCGCACCTCGAACCGAAAAGGGGCGGATGCTGCACGATCATGCCGTATTTTGCGGAAGACCTTGTCGAGCTTCCTCTGACGACCACGCAAGACTATTCTCTATTTCATATTCTCGGCCAGTATTCGATCGACCTTTGGAAAGAAGAATTGGACTTCATCGCTTCGAGCAACGGGCTGGCCACGTTCATTGCGCATCCGGACTATGTGATCGAGCGACGCGCGCGCGACGTGTATGAAAATCTGCTGCAGTATCTCTCGGAATATTGCAGCCGGAAAAAACTCTGGCAGCCGTTGCCGCGGGATGCGGCGCGCTGGTGGCGCGAACGAAGCCGGATGCGGATCGAAGGTTCCTCCGGCTCCTGGAGAGTGGCGGGCCCTGGTTCAGAGCGGGCGCGTGTCGCCTTCGCGCAGATCGAGAATGGACGGCTGAGCTACGACCTGCCACTTCCAGTAAATTCACAAAAGTAGTTCGCTTAAACGGGCGCGCAATCGCACGGCTTACGTCGGTTTGGGCGGAATAGTTCCAGTGCAAGGGAAATAGGGCTACCGTCCCCGCTGGAGGCCTTTTACAATAATAGGACAATTCTTTTCTCTTATTTACGGATACATCTATAAATCGAAGCAAATTGGCCAGCATAGTCCTCTCTCTGTAAGCCTGCAATCAATAGACAATGCAGGACTTACTTGAAATACCTTCGAGGACTACGAATCGGGAGTGGTCCTCGGCCCTGGCAGAGGAATTGCAGGTTTTATACGCGGGCAGGTCATGGATGGGGAGTTTTGTGGCGGTAGCCTATCCGATCCTCTTGCTCCTGCAAAAGGCGCTGAAATACCTCCGGTGCAAATCGGGCGACTTCCCCATAACCGAATCGGTGGCGAGGGAACGGCATCGGCCTCCACATCGCGATCCCTTTTCATTAGAGCGCACGGTTCGAGACATTCCATCACCTCAATGACTCACAATAAATTCCAAATGCCTCGCATCGATCGGGTGGCCACGCTCTACCTGTGCCATCCGGTTGCGCGTCTGCTGGGTCTGAATTCGGGAGCGCGCGTGCCGATCCTGATGTATCACAGCATTTCGGATAATCTTTTTGCAAAGCCTCACCCATATTATCAAATCAATACTTCGCCGAATGTCTTTTCGCAGCAAATGAGATGGCTGCGCCACAACGGTTACAGAACCATGGACTTGCCGGAGATGTGGGCGGCAATGGAAACCGGACAAGATCTTTCCAAGACGGTCGTGATCACCTTTGACGACGGATATCAGGATTTTTATACCGATGGATTGCCGGTGATGAAGCAGTGCGGTTTCACGGCCACGATCTTCCTGGCGACCGACCGCATCCAGGACACCTCCGTGCGGGTCGAAGGCGCGGATTATTTGACCTGGCGCGAGGTGCGCGAGTTGTATGCCGAGGGGATTCGCTTCGGTTCGCACACGGTGACTCATCCGGACCTGCGCTCGCTCGGGCCTGAGCAAATCGATTACGAGTTGGGGTATTCAAAAGAAATCATTGAACAGAAACTCGGCGTCTCGATTAGATCTTTCTCCTATCCGTATGCATTTCCGGAAGAAGATCGCGACTTCACGCGTTATCTCGTTGACTCCCTGAAGAATCATGGTTTCGAGAACGGGGTCTCAACGATCATCGGCCGGGCCAAAGCGGGCAATAATTGTTTCTGCCTGCCGCGCCTGCCTGTGAACTCCTGGGACGATCCCTCCCTGCTCCGGGCGAAGCTGGAAGGCGGTTATGACTGGCTGCACTGGCCCCAGTTGTGCCGCAAATTCCTCCATCAGAATGCATGCCTGATGCAGTCCTCGAGCAGCACCGAATCGGAGAAGGCCAATCACAGTTCTGTATCCGCGGGGCGTTCAAGATAAAAATGAGTTCCGTTCATGCCCACCGGGCCTGTTAGTCCAGAGAAGCCTACGAACTGAGATCCAGGCAGACACGCCACCAAGTTTCTTGATTTCCGGCATGGGGAATAGAGATCACCCATAAGAAGTGAATGCGGGGTGATCGAATCGGCCAGACCCTTGGCAGGTACAGTACCAACGACCTGTCCGCTTGCTAGTCGAAGGGCCAGTAGTGGCGGAAGAGGACCCATCGCTAATCTTGCGAGTGCGTGGAAGATGGCGCACTTGAGACTGGGCGAGGGAGAGGTTCCATGAAGGAAATGAGCGAGGGGTTTCAAGCGAAAATGACTCGAACGCTGCGGACGATCGGGACGCGATTCGGGCTCCCTATTTTGATTGCGCTGGGAGTCTTGTTGAGCGCCTCCGCGGCGAGCGCCAACAGCATCTACGTCGCGCAAAATTCAGCGGGCGGCAACAATGGCGCGGATTGCGCCGATGCACGGACGATCAATTCGCTGGGATCTAGCGATTGGACGGCCGGGAACACTATTCACCTTTGCGGGACAATCACTTCGTCGCTGACTGCGCAGGGCAACGGAACCAGCAGCTCCCCCATCACCGTCCTGTTTGAGCCGGGGGCGAATTTCACGGCTCCGGCGATCTCTAACGGCGGCGCCATTGTGCTCTCGAATCAGAGTTTCATCATTGTGGACGGGGGTTCGACAGTTTCGTGCGGGTATGTGAGCGGGTCGAACGTGACATGCAACAATGGGAAAATCCAGAGCACGGCAAATGGGACTGGTTTGGCGAATCAGGTCGCTTCGATCGGAGTAGAGGCCGACTCCGCGAATAATATAGAAATTCGCAACCTCCAGATCGGCCCGCTCTATCTGCATACTTCGACAAGCGACCTGTCCCAAAGCCCTCCGGGTCCTCTTTGCGTGCAGTTCAATGGCGCGAATAATGTCAGCATCCACAACAACACGATGCACGATGCCGGGTGGTGCCTCAATGGCGGCGGCGGGCCCTCCACCAATCTCAACATGTACAACAACGAGATCTACAACGTCGATCACGGAGTCGGCATAGGAAACTCGAACACCAACATCAATATCTACGGCAACCATTTCCACGACTTCACCACTTGGGACACGACGGACAATTCCTTTCACCATGACGGCATTCATCTGTTTGGCGTAACGGGCGCGATCATCAATGGAGCGAACATTTACAATAACCTCTTCGACGGAGACATCGGCTTCAACGAAACCGCCTGGTTCTTTGGAGAGGGCCAGATTCAAAACATCAAGTTTTACAACAACGTGGGCTACATGGCTCCTGGACGCCAGTCCGGCAACGGAGTCTTCGACTACAACGGGAACGGCTTTACGGGAAGCAACAATTCCTTCTACAACAACACCGTTCTTGGGGCCTTTGTGGGCGGCAGCGGGACTTGCATGATGGCGCAGGCCAATACAAATTTCACGATGAAGAACAACGTTTTGATCGGCTGCCAAAACATGACGGGTGTATCTTCCAATACGAGCCTTGCCGCCGGAGGCGTGAATAACAACGTGTACGAGGATATCGATACCGATCATAACCTGGGCGGCAGCGGGAACACATTCGCTTGGGGCAACTCTCAGTTTTCCTCGTTCACCCAGTGGAAAAGCAGTTGCGGCTGCGACGCGAATAGTTCCTTTGGAACTCTGTCAAAGATTAACATCAACACAACGACAGGAATGCCCAATGCGGGCTCTGCCGTCATCGGCGTTGGAGCGAATCTGACGGCTCTCGGCATTACGACTCTGGATGCGGACAAGATGGGAAGCCCGCGCCCCAGCGGCAGTTCACCGTGGGATGCCGGGGCCTACCAGTTCGCTGCGCTATCTCAACCCGCGCCGCCCACGAATGTAAAGGCAGTTGCACAGTAATTCCGCGGCCCGTGAACCGCGGGGAGCGCTTGTTCAGTGACAAGAAAAGTCTCCAGTATCTTTGGAACGGCACGCCGCGGCTTATCATATTCGGGACGCACGCAAGGGAGCTTTTCAACCACGAAAGACCTCGTACATGCATCCGTGTATTTCTGAAATAACTCTGCGCTAACTGCCACGATCGAAAAGCGAACGCAATATATATATGTCCGTCAAAATTGGATTTGCCATCCTCTCCTACCACAAGCCGGGGCAACTTCTCCGGCTCGTGAAGACCCTGAACGCAATGTTCGGAGACCCTCCGATCGTTTGCCATCACGACTTCAGCAAGGGCTCCCTCGACGAAGCGACCTTCCCGTCGAATGTGCGATTTGTTCATCCCCACATGGTCACCGTACGGGGCCATATCAGCGTGCCACTGGCCTTGTTGAAAGCCTTCCGTCTTTTAAGAGAGCGTGACCAACCCGACTGGTACGTTCCATTGAGCGGAAGCGACTATCCGGTGCGGCCGGCGGACGAAATTGAAGCCGAATTGTCCGGCACCAAGTTCGATGCATATTTGGACTACCGCGAAATTTTATACAGCGAGGTCCCTCCCGCTGAAAAGGATCAGGATGGCGGATTCGACAGGCCCAGTTGGGTCCCTCTTGCCTACGACAGGTACTGCTCCTGCCGTTTCAACTGGTGGCCGGTCTTCTCAAAAGAGAAACTGCTCTCCCGCAGGATCCCGTTTAACAGGAGGCGCGTCGTTTTGTTTCGGAATCCTCGGATCACCCGTTGGTTTCAATCCAATCGTCCTTCGCGAATCTTCGGAGGGGATTTTGCGTTTCAGGCCAATCACAGGGCGATCGACCGCTTACTGGATCCTTCCGTGGAGAAGCTGATCCGATACTTTCAAGCAAGAGAGGCGCCGGACGAAGCGCTCTTTCATACCGTGCTCTGCAATCGTTCCGACTTGCAAATCTGCAAGGACACCAAGCGGTATGCGGATTGGTCCATTGTCGATCCGCATCCGAAGTGGCTCGATGTGTCCGATGTGCCGAAGATCCTGGCCTCTGGCGCGCTCTTCGCCAGGAAGTTTCGCCCGGACGGCGTCGCGCAAGAGTTCATTGACCGGACGGTGCTTGGACTGGTCCCCGATCGTGAGACGGCGCTGCAATAATTTCGGTTGGTTCTATCCGCATTCCGGCGGGAGTGACAGCTAAGATGAGAATACTGGTTGCAATTTCGAGCTTCGGGACATCGCAGGATCAGTATCTCCTGCAGATGATTGAAGAATACCGCTCGATGCCGTTTGACTTGGATATTGTGGTGCTCTCCAACATAAACAAGGAAGTAGCGCCAGGCGTGGAGGTAATCGTCGGTCTGCCGGACGAAAAAGACCCCTGGTCTCTTGTTTATGCGCACAAGTCGCTTTTCGCCAAGCGGCTGGAGGATTACGACCTCTTCATTCACACCGAGAACGATATTCTGATTACCGAGAGCCACATTCGGGCTTTTCTCAAATTGTCAGCCGTCCTGCACGACGACGAAATTACAGGTTTCATGCGATTCGAGGTTGGCCCCGATGGGGAAACGAACTTTCCCGACGTGCACGCAAGCTTTCATTGGGATGGCCGGTCGGTTGTGATCAGGGACCAATACACCCTCGCTTATTTTACGAACGAGCAGGCCGCCTGCTACCTGCTGACTCGCGAGCAACTCAGGCGCGCCATAAATTCCGGCGGGTACGTGGTCGCTCCGCACCTGGGCAAGTACGGGATCTGCGAATCCGCGGCGACCGATCCGTACACGCAGTGCGGCTTCAAGAAATTGATTTGCATCTCTCACATAGACGAATTCCTCGTCCATCACATGTCCAACAAATATGTCAAGAAAGTGGGCATTGAAAGGCCGGAATTCCAGATCCTGATTGATGCTCTCCTGGACATGGGGAAAAAACGCGCCGCCACCTCTTCCCTGTTTCCGACGGAAACGAAGCTGAAACGCGCCCGATATTCCAAGGACTATTACGAGCGCTTAAGGTCGGACGTCGTTTCCCTGGTTCCCTCCAGGGCCCGAAGCGTCCTTTCCCTGGGATGTGGATGGGGAGCAACAGAAGAGTGGCTTGCCAATAAGGGGCTGCGCGTTGTGGCAGTGCCTCTGGATTCGGTGATTTCCTCCTGCGCGGAAGCAAGGGGACTCGAAACCGTGAACGGAGATTTCAAGACCGTGCGCGGGAAACTAGAGGGCCAGCGGTTTGATTGCCTGTTGCTATCGAACGCCCTTCATCTCGTTGCGGATCCGGTTGCAGTCATTTCTTCCTTTGCCGGCCTTCTCTCGGAAGATTGCACCGTGATCGCCCTGGTCCCGAATCTTTCGCAACTTCCGGGACTTAGAAAAAGGATTCGGGATGACCGTGGAATAAGCGGTTTGCTGAAGGGTTATCGAGAGACTGGCGTCCACTACACCTCACCTCGCGTTCTGCACAAATGGTTCAAGCGCGCCGGCTTCCGGGTCGAAACGGTTTTGAATTTCCTCCCGGTTCGCGCCGGAGCGATCCGCCAAATGACATTTGGCCTGATGGATTCCTGGTTGGCGGAAGACCTTCTCGTGGTGGCGAGGAGAAGACGTACCCAAGCCCACTTGGCGACCTCTGCGGAAATGACGCGAGCCGTTAAGCGCGCCAGTTGAATTCTGGAATCGCGCGCAACTTGCGTAAGAAAGAGCGTAATTGATGGCGACTCAGCAGCGATCGTTTCTGCATGCGGTTAAGTGGGCCTACGTCGCCAATTGGGGCGAGCGGTCCTTCTCCGCCCTTTTTACGTTCATTCTTGCCGCTGTGCTTGGGCCGCGGGACTTCGGCATCGTTTCGATTGCGTTGATTTATATCGGCTTCCTGCAGATGTTCCTGGATCAGGGCCTTGTGGCGGCCTTGATTCAAAAGAAAAATCTGGATCCCGAGCATTCCGACGCCGTGTTTTGGATGGATATGGCGCTGAGTTTTGTTTTGGTGGGCCTGAGCATTTCTCTGAGCCGGTGGTGGGGCAGGGCGAATCACGCCCCGGAACTCGCACCCATTATTTCGGTATTGTCGTTGTGCATCCCGATCGAAGCATTCGCCATCGTCCAGAAGTCTCTCTTGTCGAAGGACATGGACTTCAAGGCCATGTCCATTCGTTCCAACGTATCCGTGCTCATCAGCGGAGTCGTTGGGATCGGGATGGCGTTCACGGGATTTGGCGTTTGGGCCCTTGTGACGCAGCAAATTCTGAGGGATTTCACAGCCCTTGTGCTGCTGTGGAAGCTAAGTCCATGGCGTCCCCGGCTCCGGTTCTCCTGGAAGCACCTCAAGGACCTGATGCATTTTTCGATTTCGAACTTCATCGGGCAATTCGCAATCTTCGCGGACGGACAAACCGGCTCCATTCTACTGGGAATATTCTTCGGTCCCGTGGCTGTCGGCCTCTACCGGATCGCAGAGCGCCTGGTCGGCTCCGTCGTGACCATGGCCACGGCGTCGATCCAGAGCGTCTCCTTGCCGGAATTCTCGCGCCACCAGGATAACCCCGCCGAATTGCGAAAGAGCGCTTTGTCCTGCGTCCGGTTGAGTTCGGCCATGACGATACCGGCCCTGGCGGGACTCGCGGCGGTGAGCGGCCCCCTGATGGCCACGCTCGGATCCAAATGGCTCCCGGCAACCGATGTGCTCAAGGTCTTGTCTGTTCTGGGAATGTCAGCCGTGTTTGCCTATTTCACGGGGCCATTGCTCCAGGCTCTGAACAAACCGCACCATCTCGCTATTCTGGAATGGGCTCGCTCAGGCGTCGGAATTGCGTTTCTGGCCGTGGTCGGTTATCTGGTTCGTGGCGGAGGGCTGAGGGCGCAGATCATGGGTTTGGCGCTTGCGCGTTTCGTCCCAGGCGTCTTTGTGATCATGCCCATCTTCTTATACCTACTCATGCGCCTTGCGGGAATCTCATTCCGTGATCTGGCGGCTTCCGTGGCTCCGTCGGCGGCAGCATCGGTAGGGTTGGTCATCGCCATCTTGCTCTTCCAGTTGTACGGATGGCCGGCAAATGCCAAACCTTCGATTGTACTGGCCCTCGAGATCGTACTTGGTGGAATCGTCGGATTGACGCTCCTGGTTCTCTTTGACAAACAATTGCGCTCTGTCATCTCGAAGTTTCAACAAAGAATGTTCGGGAATCTACCCGTGTCCAAGGAATTGGCCTAGATTCCAGGATCCGGCGGGCAAACGAGAAGTGAAAAGGTCCCGCACATTTCCATGGGGGCCGGAAGCGGTTCGGAGCTTACAGGCGCGGAATCATGCAGCAATCCATCTATGATCCGGGAGTTGTAGCGTACGGCGGGGGAGCAGGTCACACCGTCTTGCACCCTCTTGTGGCTGCAGCGGTGGTCATTGCGGTCATTCTAATATTTATTTTGCCGCGCAAAAATGCGGCGGCGGCCTTTCTGCTTGTAGTGTTATTGAGTCCCCCTGGACAGCAACTGCTTCTCGGCGGCGTTCACCTCTATGTTCCTTCCATCCTCGTTTTGGCCGGCCTGGCCCGAATGGCGCAGGCGAAGCTCTCGTCCAAGGGCGAACTGTTTGTAGGGGGTTTCACCTCCATTGATAAAGCCTTTTTTTACTGGGCCATTTTTCGGGCTTTGGCCTCCATTCTTCTGAACAGGCTGGATCCCGGCGCGATCGTCTATCAAATTGGATTTCTCTGGACCGCCCTCGGCGGATTCTTTCTGCTTCGATTCCTGATTGAGGATGAGAAGAGCGTCGTTACCGTTATCAAAACGTTTGCATTTTTCGTCGCCGTGGTGGCCGTGACCATGTCGTATGAGAAATTTCGCAATCTGAACGTCTTCGGATATCTGGGCAGCTCTTCGCTCATACCGGATATCCGGGAAGGTTCCATCCGCGCTCGCGGGCCGTTTGAGCACGAAATCCTGGCCGGGGTCTTCGGCGCGACGCTCGTGCCATTATTCCTGTGGCTGTGGCACAGCAAGATTTCCCGGTTCGTCGCTTTTGTCGGCCTGATCGGCTCCACGGCTATGGTCCTCGCGTCGACATCGAGCACGTCCCTGATGGCTTATATGGGGGTCGTCCTGGGATGCTGCTTCTGGGTTTTCCGCAAGCACATGCGAGCGTTTCGCTGGGGCCTCGTGGTAGTGCTCATCCTGTTGCAGATCTTCATGAAGGCGCCCGTTTGGTTCGTGATCAACCACGTGGACCTCGTGCCTGGCAATTCCTCCTATCACCGCGCCATGCTCATCGACGTCTTCATCCGGCACTTCTGGGATTGGTGGCTGGTGGGAACCAATGACGCCAAAACTTGGGGATGGGACATGTGGGATACCTCCAACCAGTTCGTTAGCGAGGGCGAGAGTGGAGGGCTGGCAGCATTCGTCTGCTTCATTATGATGATCTCGTATAGCTTCGGGTGGCTCGGAAAGGCCAGAAAGCTGGTAGAGGCGGAGGGAGACCGCAAAAAAGAATGGTTTCTCTGGTTCCTGGGAGTAGCGCTTTTCGCCCACCTCGTCGGCTTTTTTGGGATCAGCTACTTCGATCAGACAAAGTTCATGTGGTATGCGCTGCTGGCCATAATCTCTTTAGCGACTTCTTCGATTTTGGGAAGAAAGCCCCTCGCCGAACAGCAAATCGACGGGGGTTTCCTTGACTCACAACTTACGCCGGCATTCCCATCTTCGGGTCAACAAACGTCGGACGTCTTTCCATACAAGCACACTCAGCCATTTAAGCCCAGATCTTCCTATGCGGGGTACGCCGATCTTGGCTTTTGTCGCCGGAGTGGGTGCCATCTGCATGTGGCCATTGCGCAGGTACCTGCGATTCCTGCGATATGGAATTGTTATTGCGCTGGTCGCCTTGAATCTAGTGATGAATGCACCGGTGTGGTTTCTGATTGCTAGGATCGACGTGGTGGGTGGATCCACCAGCTATCATCGTGCACAGCTGATCGATCTATTCGTGAAGCATTTCGGTGATTGGTGGCTGATCGGAACCAACCAAAATGCGAATTGGGGCTGGGACATGTGGGATACAGCGAACCAGTATGTCGCCGAGGGCGAGCGGGGTGGCCTGGTGGCCTTCGTTTGTTTCCTGGCCTTGATTGTTCTTAGCTTCAGAAACCTTGCCAAGGCGCGAATGGCCAGCGAGGGGGATCGCAATAAGCAGTGGTTCCTTTGGCTGCTCGGAGCTTCTCTGTTTTCCACTTGCGTCGCCTTTTTGGGGGTGGATTACTATGACCAGACTCAATTCGCCTGGTATGGGATGCTGGCTATGATTTCCGCGACGACTTTCCAGATTCTGGGAGGAAAGGTCCTTGCCGAACCGCAAACCGACGGAGACCTGGTTAACTCGCAATCGGCCCCTGCATTCCCATCTCCGGATAAGCAAGCGTCGGACGTTTTTTTATACAAGTCGGCCCAGCCATTTAAACCCAGGTCTTCCTACGCCGGAAAGCTGAATAAATAATGATTCGAATCTCCATTGTAATCGTGACCTGGAACGGAAAGAGGTATGCGGCGGAGTGTCTGGATTCGTTGCAAGCCTACATCAACGATCCGAGTGTCGAAGTTATAGTTGTGGATAACGCCTCGACCGATGGCACTCCGGAACTAGTGCGGGATTCGTATCCCGGTGTCATCCTGATCCGAAATGAGAAGAACCTGGGATTTGCAAAGGGAAATAACGTGGGAATTCAGAGGAGCACGGGGGAACATGTCTGCCTGATCAATTCCGATGTTCGCGTTCACGACGGCTGCATTGAGCGATTGGTGGATTATATGGAACAGAACCCGCGGATTGGCCTGCTGGGCCCCAAGATGATGGGCGCTGACGGGAAGGCGTACCGATCCTACATGGGGGCACCCACCCTCTGGCGCTGCTTTTGCCGAGCTCTCGCGCTCGATGACATGTTCCCAAACTCAAAGTTTTTCGGCGGATTTATGATGCCCTATTTCAAGATGGATCATGTCGCCGAGGTGGACGTGCTGAACGGTTGGTTCTGGGTGACGCGACGCGACGCGCTCAACGAAGTGGGGCTGTTGGACGACACGCTTTTCATGTATGGAGACGATCTCGACTGGTCCCAGCGCTTCCATAATGCGGGTTGGAAGGTGGTTTATTTCCCCGAGGTGGAATCATTGCACTATGGCGGCGCGAGTAGCGCCAGGGCGCCCATTAAATTCTCGGTCGAAATGCAGAGGGCTAATTTTCAATATTGGCAAAAGTACCACGGTCTTACGTCTCAATTCGTGTATCTGGTAATTATCTGGTCACATCAGGCTATCCGTTTAGGCGGATATTCGCTGCTGTGGCTGGCGGCAAAATCGAAACAGTCCGACATCGCCTTCAAAGTGAAACGAAGTCTGGCGTGCATGCGCTGGGCAATGGGAGTCGAGGACAAGCGGGGAGAACAGGTCAGATGAACGCCGCCGGGAAGAAGTACGTCCTCCTTACGGCAGCTTATAACGAGGAGGCTTACATCGGCAGGACCATCGAGTCCGTTGCCGGCCAGACGCTGTTACCCCAACGATGGGTGATCGTCGATGACGGCTCCACGGACCGCACAAATGAAATTGTCCAAAGTTACGCGGCGAAATATCCTTTCATTCGTTTGGTCCGGATTCAAGAGAAGCATGCCCGCAATTTTGGCGCCCAGGTTATGGCGATTAATCGTGGCCTCGAGCAACTGCGAGATGTTGACTATGGATTCATTGCCAATTTGGATGCGGATTTGTCTTTCGAGCCAATCTACTACCACAAGCTGCTGCAGAAGTTCGATGAGGACCCGAAGCTCGGACTTGCTGGCGGTTTTATCTATGAACAGGGGGACGACGGCGTATTTCGGAGCCGCTTGATGAATAGCGAGTACTCTATTGGTCATGCGGTACAAATGGTGAGGCGAGAGTGTTACGATTCGATTGGCGGTTGGGTCGCCATGCCTTATGGCGGCCAGGATTGGCAGGCACTGGTTAACGCACAGATGCGCGGTTGGCGCATCAAAGCATTCCGTGACCTTCCTGTGTGTCATCACCGCCCGACGGGAGGCGCGGATCGGCGCATCCGGAATCTCTTTCGCGAGGGGCGGATGGATTACTCCGTTGGCTCCTATCCGCTTTTCGAGGTGTTCAAATTAGCTCGCCGGTTTCGCCTCCGGCCATATGTGTTGAGCTCATTTGTTAGGCTGAGCGGATTCCTATGGGGTTACTGGCTTCGGGAAGAACGGCCAGTTTCTCCCGATTTCATCCGGTTTCTAAGAGGCGAGCAAAAAAATGCACTCCGAAAGCTTTTTCATCTGACTCCGCGGAAAGAGACCTTGCCGAAGGCCTTTTCGAGCCACACTGTGCCGGTCTGTTCTGACGAGGTTCCTGGTGACAACCCGCCGGTCAGTCACAATGGAAGAGTATTGTCCGGTCACAAGTGATCTGACGTTTTTTGTTTCGGTGACTGCTCTCAGTTGGTCAATCCGCTGCCGGTACGCTCTCCCAGCCCATCCCTATCCCCCCAATTTCTCTCCATTGGTCCAATTTTTTGAAGCGGAACGGATATACTTGCCCTTTGATCTCTTCCAGACAGTCCGCGCCGAGTACTTGCGTCGGGATCGGTACAACCTAATTTCCCGGCGGCGACGAGGGATTTGGCGGCTATCAAATTTATAGAAATCTCTTATGGTTGGAGCGCCTCAAGAGCCTTTTGAAGCCCATGAACGGGAGTCTCTCCAAAGGTCTTTTGCGGTTGAATCCCCGCCTTAAATCGAGTCAGATCGCCCGATATGCGCCTCTCTTAAATATGCCGTTTGAATCCTATTATCGCAGCGGGACCTCCTACCCGTTGAATTTTTTCAATCAAAATCTGGACTCGCTTTATTCAGAGGAGTTCGCGACCTCCCTCCCGGAAAAATAAAAAGTCCATGGATTCACAACGAAATACATTCTCAAGAGGGTTCTCAACAACCGGGTTCCACAAGAAATTCTGAATCGCAAAAAGGTCGGATTTCCAGTGCCTTACAATGCCTGGCTGAGGACCGACTTGAAAGATTGGATCCGGGATCTTCTTCTGGATCGCGAGACCCTCCAGCGCGGTTATTTTAATAGGAATTGCATCGAGCACCTCATTTCGCAGAACACGGCCCTCGGCGGTTCTTACTCCAAGGAACTTTTTTCACTCGCCGTCCTGGAGCTCTGGCACCGGGAATTTTTAGGAAAGCAGGAATCTCCTTCGAGACAAAGCGCCTTTGATCCCGCCCCGGTCTTATAGCCACCATTTGAATGCGGGATCCAGAAGCAGGCGTCGAACGAAGATTGTCATGCCATGATAATTCCCGCCCCTTTGGCGGAATCTTCACTCACGGAAAACCTCGCCTCGCAATCCATATAAGTTCTGTCCAGTCAGTTAGATAGGGTTGACCCTACTTTCTCCAATCCTACTCTGTCACGGTTACAATCATTGCCAAAGTTAGTTCCGGAGTGGGCACACGCGGGCAATTAAGTTCGCGAACAATCCCCGCGCGTTTGCTACCATCAGGAATAACCCAAGGCCGCAGGAGACACTTATGAAGGGTATCGTTCTCGCAGGGGGCTTGGGCAGTCGCTTGAATCCGCTCACCAAGGTGACGAACAAGCACCTGCTCCCCATTTTTGACAAGCCCATGATCTATTACCCCATTCAGACCCTTGTGAATGCGGGCATCCAGGACATCCTGGTCGTGACAGGCGGGAAAAACGCCGGCGAATTCTTGCGGCTATTGGGCAACGGCAAGGATTTTGGTCTTAAGCACGTGAATTACACTTACCAGGAAGGTGAGGGAGGAATTGCCCAGGCTCTCGGGCTGGCCGAGTTTTTTGCGGATGGCAAGCCCATTTGCGTTGTCCTCGGAGACAACATCATCGAGACCAACATCTGCCGCGCCGCGGATGACTTCCGCAAGCAGGCCAAAGGCGCGAAGATCATCCTCAAGCAGGTCACGGATGCGGATCGCTTCGGCGTCGCGGAGATCAAGGGTGACCGCATTGCCGGCATCGAAGAAAAGCCCAAGAAACCGAAATCGGACCTGGCGGTGATCGGAATCTATTTCTACGATGCCACCGTTTTTGAAAAGATTCACCGCCTGAAACCTTCCGGGCGCGGTGAGCTCGAAATCACGGACGTGAACAATTTCTATATCGAGGAAGGCACGCTCACCTATGAGGTGCTGGATGGCTGGTGGACCGACGCCGGAACGTTCGAATCCCTTCTGCGCGCCAACAATCTGGTGGCCGAAACGGGCGCGAACAAATTGTCGCACCATCGCGAGGCGCAATTAGTGGCGCCGAAGGAAAATGGCCGATGAAAATCTTCGTTACCGGAGGCGCCGGATTTATCGGTTCCAATTTCATCCGGCATATCCTCTCCCTCAACAAGGGACACAAGATCGTCAACTTCGATAAATTGACCTACGCCGGTAACCTGGCGAATCTGGAATCGGTTGCGGATCACCCGGATTACTCATTCGTTCGAGGAAGCATCTGCGACGCGAATGCCGTCGAAGAAGCGATGCGCGGCTCGGACGCCGTGGTGCATTTTGCCGCCGAGTCGCACGTGGACCGGAGTATTTACGAACCCGCGCCCGTCATTGAGACGAACCTGACGGGAACATTCTTCATGTTGCAAGTGGCGCGGAAGCTGCACATCGAACGGTTCGTTCATATCTCGACCGACGAAGTGTATGGGGACATGGCCCCTGGCGCTTTCGCGGATGAGAATTCGCCGCTGCAGCCCAGCAGCCCCTATTCGGCCTCGAAGGCCGGCTCCGACCTGCTGGTTCTTTCCTATGTGCGCACCTACGGATTTCCGGGACTGATTACACGGTCGTCCAACAATTACGGGCCGTATCAATTTCCCGAAAAATTTCTTCCCCTGATGATCACCAATGCCCAGAATGACAAGCCGCTGCCCATCTACGGCGACGGAAAGCAGCAGCGCGACTGGCTGCATGTGGAGGATAACTGCCGCGGAGTGTTGGCGGTTCTCGAGCGCGGCCGCCTCGGAGCGGTTTACAACATCGGCGGGCTGGACATCGAAGAGAATCTGACGATCGCGCGCACGCTGCTTCGCTTGACCGGCAAACCGGAAACTCTGCTCTCCTATGTCAAGGATCGCCCCGGACACGACCGGCGGTATGCCCTGCACTGCGACAGGATGGAAAAGGACCTGGGCTGGAAACCGGCGGTTCCCCTGGAAGAAGGTTTAAGGCAGACCATCGACTGGTACAAGACCAACGTGAAATGGATGGCGGGCGTTCGTGACGGGGAATATCTTTCTTACTATGAAAAGTATTACGAGAATCGCGACTCCTCACTGCACGCTCTTTCATCCACCGGGCCGAAACCTCGCCGCTAGTACCGGATCGCGGCCGTCCGGCAAAGCAACTGGTTAGGGATGGACTCATTTGGAAAAATTGAACACTTCAGTTCCGGGAGTCTTTGAGCTTCAGCCGAAAGTCATCCGCGATGCGCGAGGCTTTTTCCTCGAGACGTACCACCAACAGAAGTTTGCCGGCCTCGGTATCCACGATAGTTTCGTCCAGGACAACCAATCGCGCTCCGCAAAAGGTACGCTGCGTGGTCTCCATTACCAACTGCGGCACGCGCAGGCCAAGCTCTGCCGCGTGGTGGAAGGGGAAGTGTTGGACGTCGCAGTCGACATCCGAATCGGCTCGCCGACTTTCGGAAAATGGACCAGCGTGTTGCTCTCCGCCGAGCGCCAGAACCTCATCTTTATTCCCCAGGGATTTGCCCACGGCTTTGTGGTTTTATCCGATTCCGCTCAATTTCTATATAAGTGCAGCGACTTCTACGATCCGGGCAGCGAGTACGGGATCATTTGGAATGATCCTGACCTGGCCATCTCCTGGGGCGTGGCGAATCCTTTGGTTTCCGAAAAAGACGCGAAGTATTCCACCCTGGCGGCGATGCCCCGGGAATTCCTGCCGCAATATTCGAAGAAATGAAACCTTCCATCCTGCTGATCGGGACCAACGGGCAAGTCGGGCGGGAATTGAACAACATGTTGCCGCGCATAGGCGAGGTAACGGCCCTGGACCGGCAACGACTCGATCTCACGCAGCCGGAAGAGATTCGCCGCGCCATCCGCACTTTCCACCCTTCCATCATTGTCAATGCCGCGGCGTACACTGCGGTGGACAAAGCCGAATCGGAAGAGACCGTCGCTCGAGCCATTAACGCCGAAGCCCCCGGCGTGATGGCGGAGGAGGCCAGGAAAATCGGCGCTGCTCTCATCCACTATTCGACGGATTACGTGTTCGACGGCTCGAAAACCGCGCCATACAGCGAAGACGATCCGCCAAATCCAAAGAATGTGTATGGAAGAACGAAGCTCGAAGGGGAGCGCGCGATCCAGGCGTCCGGCGCCGGGCATCTGATTTTTCGCACCGCCTGGGTGTATGCGACCGAGGGCCGGAATTTTCTCCTCACCATCCTGCGTCTGGCCACACAGCGCGAAGAAATCAAAATCGTTCGCGACCAGATCGGCGCGCCTACGCTAAACAGCGAAATCGCCCGCGCCACCACAAGCATTCTCGCGCGGATCTCCGGCACGGAGGGCGGCCTGCGCGCTTTGCCGGATGTGGGCGGCATTTATCATATGACCGCCGGCGGGGAGACGACTTGGTACGATTTCACGAATGCCATTCTTGAAGAAGCCGCGAAGACCCCCGAGGCCGCTCCATGGTTTGCAGCGGCTACGAGCGGCCTGCCGTTTATCACTCGCCGCGTCATCCCCATCAGCACCGACGAATATCCCACACCGGCTCGTCGCCCCGCTTATTCTGTCCTCTCGAATGCCCGCTTGAACCGCGCCTTTTCCCTTCAATTGCCGGACTGGCGAAAACAGTTGCATTCAGTTTTCGCGAACCCGCCTGTTAAGACACTCTAAAAATGCGGCAGTGACTCAGTGTGATTCTAGACGGGGCAAACGTGTGCCCGCCCCAAAGGCGGGCGGCCTCTACAGAATCCGCCAACAACATTGCGGGACGCCTTTGTAGTGGCCGTTCCGTCCCGTGAATTTCGGGACGGAACGGGCGCCTTCACGCTTGCAGCGCCCTCGTGGTGAATCTTACAAATTGTGGTCCAACGACAAGGATCACTGCGTGAAATTACGGATAAAGTCCGGGATTACGGAATTGAAATACAAACGATCGAAATGAAAATAGGCGGGAACCTTCTGGAGTTTTTACTTTTTCGCTCCGTTCGGAGGCGTTCCGTACGCGTTGCCTGAATAGTAGGAATTGTATCCCGCGGATTCTTCCGCGGTGTTGAGGACAACGCCGAGAATATGGGCGTCCCGCAGCTCCTTGCAGGCTTTTTGAGACGCTTCGGAAGGAGTCGAATTCGCGCGAACGACGAGGAGCACTCCATCCGCCATCCCACCCAGCACGCTGGCATCGGCAACCGGAAGGGCCGGCGGCGAATCGATGATGATCCAATCAAAAGCAGCCCTGGCGCGATCCAGAAACTGCTTCAATTTATCGCTGGAAATCAATTCGGATGGGTGCGTGACGTGATTGCCCGCGGCAATGACGCACAGCCCTTCCTCACTGTTGCGCTGCATGACTTGGAATTCCGTCGCGGTACCTTGCAAATAGTCGGCCAGTCCCGGAGCCGCGGGAGCTCCCAGCAGGGTGTGAACTCGAGGGGCCCGAAGATCCGCATCGATCAGTAATACGCGGCATCCCCGCTGCCGGACAAAGGAATAGGCCAAATTCGTGGAGACCAGGGTCTTGCCTTCCGCCGGAATCGCGCTGGAAATCAGAATGGTTTGCAAAGGCTGGCTTTCGCGCATCCGGTATAGACGCGAACGCAGCGTCCGGAATTGCTCGGCTCCCGGAAAGAACGGGTCTGCATTTTCGAAGACGATCAGATTTGGATCGGGATTCCATGCGGTGCGCGAAGAGTTCGCCCACAATTCGTCGTACTTCAATGGGTCCAGGATTGGTTCCGCCTCGACCGGCGCGGCATGGAGGTGAGGCAATACGGCCTGAGGCAAAATATTGGAGGGTGAAGGCGCGGTGGTGACCGCGCTGCCCGCGACAACGTGCTCCGCCTGCCGCTCGCCGTTCGGAGCAGACTGGCTGGCCGCTCGCTCCTGCTCCGCCCTTTTTAGTGCTTCGTGAATCCTGCTCATGATTCCCTTTCGATTCTAAATGATCCGGCCCGGTTCCCGTCCGGCTATGCCTTTGCGGGTACCCTCGCCTTGTGCGATGCCGCAGGTGAAGACTTCGGTCGAACTTTGCCCGCATTCGGTGCGATCAACGGGATCATCGCGAGAACGGGGAGGCGGAGAACAACCTCAACATCGTGCTCGGACCGCATCGAAGTGTCTTGCATTTCCAAAAGGAGCGAGAGGCCAAGCCCAAGTGCCAGCCCGGCGCCCAATCCTCCCCCGGCAAAAATCGGCAACTTCGGGAAGGAAGGCTCACTTGGAAAATTGGCGGGGTCCAGCACGTGGAATCGGTCCGTTTGCTTGGTTTGATCGAATTGCTGCACCATCGCGGAGGCATCCCGCTTTTTTAGCAGCTCGTTGTAGGAATCGAGCACGGATTGATGATCGCGAGTGATCAGTTTGTACTCCTGCTCGACGCCGGGACTGGCCGCCACGCGGGCCTGGTAGATCGCCATTTGTTTCTTGATTTCTTCCTGCTGCGCGGTTCGTTCCTTGATCACCTGGTCGTACTGATGAATCTGCGCGCGCAGTTGCAGGATTTGCGTGGGTTCGGACACTGGATGCACGTTTTTGTCCGGAGCGGCCGCGCTCTTTCGCTGATCGCTTTCCGCGATTTTTTGTTTCAGGACGGCGATATCGCTCTTCACCTTGATGACGTCCGGATGGTCGGCGGTGTACTTGGATTGCAAGGCGGTCAGCTGCGCCTGCAGGGCCTCCAACTGTTGATCGAAGGTTTCCGGATTCTGTCCGGACTGCGTTGCCTGCCAGGCCGATAACTGCTGCGACAAGATGGATTCGGCGAAACTCTTATCCTGCTGCGCGCGGTTGACCGCCTGCGTGGCGGCATCCAACTGCGAAGTCTGCCCATTCAAAAGATTCAGGTTTGTTGTGCTGTCTTCGGGGAGCATTCCGGCGTTGCGGCGTTGAAACGCGGCGAGCTTCGCGTCCTGCTCATCCAGTTTTGCTTTGGCCTGATCGAGCTGATTGTTCAGGAATTTTGTGGTACCTAAGTCGTTTGTGGTGGTGACCTCCATGTTTTCCAGAACAAACATGGACGTAATCATGGCGCAAATCTTTTGGGCAATTTGAGGAGAGTCGAAAACAACACTGATCGTAAACCCGGGTAAATTCTGCGCCCTGGTCTCGGCCATGGGCGCGACCGGAGTGATCGTGATCGCTTTCCGCAAGTTGTCGACGACCTCTTCCGTGGACAAGCGGCCGATATCGTGTTGATACAGATTCAGGTCTCGAATCACGGGTTCCAGGCGCGCCGTGCTCAGGATTTGCTGCTGCATGGTCGCCAATCGCTGGTTGACGTTGTCCGTGGCAACCGGGGTAATAGGCTGAGCCTCGGGTTGCTGGACAAGGACCAGCGTCTTTGAGGTATACCGTTTAGGCAAAACCCGTGCTGCACCGAACCCCAAGCCGCCGCCAATCACGGCGAGCAGAAAGATAAGCATGAATCGCCGCCGGACAATTGCGACGATATCTTTCGCGCCGATTTCCTGATGAACCATCTATCTTTCTCCTATGGGTACTTCGCAGCAGCGTTGGAAAGCCTGAATTACCAGGTCCTTGCGGCTAATGGACCGAGGACAATGATCCTCATGGAACAATAGTGCAATTCTATGGCCGAGACCCAAAAATGGCTTAAGTATATTATTTTTCAGGTAGATATGAGGCCTCTTCTCTTGGTTTTGATTCCGTGGAGTAAGGTTATGGTAGTCCAAAGTTCCACTAATTGGAAATTCATTGGCCCTTCGGTTATCTAGCTGAAAATAGGAGTGTTAAGACGAACTGGCACCTGACCTGATGATGAAGAAATCCATGAAAAATCTGCAAACCTAGCAAGCTCCGCCCCCATTAAATACCGCCCAGGGAGTGGCAAAAAGAATCTTCAGGTCGAGCCATAACGACCAGGTCCGAGAGTAGCGCAAATCCAGCCGAACCATTTCGTCGAACCGCGTCCGGTTGCGTCCGCTCACTTGCCATAGGCCGGTGACGCCGGGCCTCACTTCCAGAACTCTCCGGCGGTGCCAGACATCGTACACTTCGAATTCGTAAGGAACGGGCGGGCGAGGTCCGACGAGCGACATATCGCCGCGCAGGACATTCCAGAATTGGGGAAGTTCGTCCATGCTGGTCTTCCGCAAAAATCCTCCGATGAAGGTCACTCGAGGATCCTTGACGAGCTTGTAAACGGGTTTAGCCGAACCCTCGGAGTTATCCAATCCATCCTTGCCGGCGATAAATTGCTGAACGTAATCCTGATGGATTTTCGGATCGTTGTTTGTGTACATGGTGCGGAACTTCAAGCACTGGAAGCGCGCACCGAGTTGGCCCAGGCGCTCCTGTTTATAGATCACCGGACCCTTGGAGGTCAGCTTGATCAGCGCCACAATCGCGGCAAGGAACGGCGACAACACAAGTAGCAGCGCCCCGCTTCCGGCGATATCGATCGCGCGCTTGATAACAAGAGGCAGCCGCTTTCGAGTTCCCTTCCTCTTGAGATCAGGGTAGAGCTTGGAATCCGCCACCCAGTCCGAGCTGTTCTTATCCCAGTTTTCAGGGAAGATATGCAGGGAAATTGCGATCTTGGCCGCGCGGTCCCGGCCCAAATGCTTGACGAACACCGTCTCGACCTTGGTACGGAGCGTCTCCGTGATCGAGAGCTCTCCTTCCAGGTTCACCTCCGTGAAGATGACACCCAGAATGGCGCCTTGCTTATACCAACCAACCAGATCGGTCTCACGCTTGGACGAGACAACGATGTCGACTGCTTGTCTAAGAATTTGTTCCGCGGTGCCATTTTCTAAATTGGCATCCAGGAGCATCAGGACAAACGGTTTGCGAGAACGCTCCGCTCGCCGCCGCTCCATCGTCAGCATGGAATGGAAGACGTTCTCCGCCAGAAGTCCTTCCGGCTCCGCACCGTCGGAATGGCGAGAGTAATTCGGCTCGGAAACTTTTAAGTGAGGGTCTCGCTGGCCTGGAAGCGAAATCCTCGAATTTGTATTGCCCATTTTTACTCCTGCAAGACCCACATTACCGGGGGGTTTACCCCCTCGGCCCTCAGGCACATCGGGCTAGATGCCAAAACCGTTGCGCAAACTCAGTTGGTGCGCAGATCAGAAAATCGGAATCCAAGTAAAGCTCTTATTTGCAAACACTTAACAGGGAACTGCTGCGTACAGTCCCGTTCTAGGTGACCGAGGAATGCTGCGGGCACTCCAATAGCCTAGTGAAAATCAAGATTCACCATTGCGTTCGCAATCAGTCTGCCAGAGTGAGGGCAGCCTTCCCTCGGCAACCCTATCTTGAACCTTTTTCAACCCATTGATAATAAGTGACTTATTGCTGTGCGCGGGATCACATGAACGAACTTTCACACGGGGTGTGTCCCGAAGGAGGCTCAAAGAGTGAAAACTAATGCTGTGTTTTGCTATTGGCTTTCCGCATGCCAGCGTTCTTGTTAGGTTCTGGACATTGCCGAAAGATGGCAATGGTTATCCCGGCGGAAGGATTTCTGGAAAGGACTACTTTTCCGCGTAGCCGTTCGGATGCCGGAGGCGCCATTCCCATGCGGAGCGAACAATCGAACGCAAATCGGACTCGGCAGGCTCCCAACCCAGCAAGGCTTTCGCCCTGGAAGGATCAGCGATCAATCTGGCCGGATCACCGGCGCGTGGGGGCTCGATCCGCACGGGGATGTCGCGTCCCGTGACTTCGCGCACGCATTCGATGACTTGCAGAACTGAGTAGCCGCTACCCGTTCCCAAATTCAAGAAATCGGACTGGCCGCCCGATCGGAGATATTCAAGAGCGCGAATGTGCGCGTCCGCCAGGTCCACCACGTGAATGTAGTCCCTGATGGGCGTGCCATCCGGAGTCGGATATTCGTTGCCGAATACCCGTATGGCTTGCTGCTGTCCCAGGGCCGCGGCAAGAACATTGGGAATCAGATGTGACTCCGGCCTGTGGTCTTCCCCGCATTTTTCACTGGCGCCTGCGGCATTGAAGTAGCGAAGCGCCACGAATTTCATTCCATAGGCGGTGTCATAGGCATCCAAGAGACGTTCCATGAATAGTTTGGACCAACCGTAGGGATTCTTCGGCCATTTCCGGCTTTGTTCCGGGATGGGGATTTGCTCAGGATCGCCGTAGACGGCGGCGGTGGAGGAAAACACGATACGCCGCACGCCCGCCTGAGCGAGTTCGCTAATCAACGCGATTCCGTGTCCGACGTTGTTCTCGAAATACTTGGCTGGATCGATGACCGATTCCCCGACTTCAATCAGGGCCGCGAAATGAATGCAGGATTCCAGATTGTGCTCGCGGGCGATTCTGGCCACGAGTTCTCGATCGCCAATCTTTCCCGGATAAAATGGAACATCCGCGGGCAGAGCGGCCCGGTGGCCCCGCGCCAGATCGGCCAGCACCACAACCTGCTCTCCTTTTGCGAGCAGGCGTTCAACGGTTACGCTGCCGATGTAGCCTGTGCCGCCTGTGACAAGGATCGCCATGTATCCTCTCTCAATTGAATTTTCGCGCAGAAACCGAGTGGAACATTGCGCGGGACGATCGGATCAGCCGCATGGAATTTCGAGTCTACCTCAACAGGATCGGGCGGCCCGACCGTTTTTCTGGCCGATGTTTCATCCGGATTATTGTGGGGGAGGCTTATGCTTCTCCGTGTTCGCGACTTCGAGTGGAAAGCCGACCGGCTGAAGCCTGTCCTACTAGAAAGCGATGGACAGAGCGGGCTTTTCGGCGAGAAAATCATAAATATAAGCACAATCAGAGAGGGGAATTCCAATGGCTTACGCGACTGAGGAAAATCTGACCGATCTTGCGCTGAAGCAGTGGGAGGCTTGCCACTCTCCGAGGCTGCGGGAAATCATGCAGTCTCTGGTCAAGCACCTTCACGGGTTTGCGCGCGATGTGGATCTGAAGCAGGACGAATGGTTGATGGCCGTGGACTGGCTCGCCAGGACGGGGAAACTTTCCTCGGAAAAGCGCCAGGAATTTATTCTGCTTTCCGATGTGCTGGGCATCAGCATGCTCGTCGACGCGATCAATCACCGGTTCCCCGAGGGCGCGACGCCTTCGACCGTCATTGGCCCGTTCCACATTGACGATTCGCCCGAATTGCCGATGGGCGCCAATGTGGCGGAAGGACTTGCCGGAGAAACTTGTTTTCTGGTCGGGACCGTGCGAGACATGAACGGAAAACCCATCGAGGGAGCGAAGCTCGATATCTGGCAGGCGGACGCCGACGGCTTGTACGAATCGCAACTCGGCGTGGACGAGCCGACGCTGCGCGCCGTATTTCACACCGGGGCGGACGGCAAGTATGTAATCCGCACGATCGCGCCGCCGGGCTATTCCATTCCCATGGACGGCACCGTCGGCGACCTGCTGAGGCAAACCGACATTTCGCATTTCCGGCCCGCGCACATTCACTTTTACATTTCCGCGCCGGGATACGAGACGCTCATCACGCATCTGTTCAAGAAAGGCGCGAAGTACATCGACTCCGATGTCGTGTTCGGCGTGAAGGACAAACTGATCGTGGAATTCGAGAAGCATCCCGCTGGTAAAACTCCAACGGGAGAAAATTCAGCGGAGCCGTTCCAGGTGGTGAATTACGAATTTATCCTGAGCAAATCCAAAGCGCATACAAATGGGGAAATGGCGCTCAGCGAGGCTGGCAGATCGTCCCGCGGAAAATCATAAAAGCGGCTTGGACATGGTGATGAAGTGCACGGGTATTTTTGTGGGCGTCGGATCATCGTAAATACCTGTGCCCGTATCGATGTATCCCCATCGGTGGTAGAGGGTGTGCAGTTCCGTGCGCACGTTGACGATCTTCATGTCGCTGAATTTGCAGCCCGCGTCCCGAAAATATTTTTCCACGGCGTTGACAAGCTGGTGGCCCACGCCCATTCCCTGACGTGACGGATCGATCGACAACATTCCGAAGTACCCGCGCTCACCGCGCAACTCCATATAAATACAACCGACGAGGTTCGGCGCGTCTTCCGCGAGAAGGAATTTTCCTTTCTTCATGAGGCTGCGGACTGTTGCGGGATTGGTGCGGTCCCGCTCGATGAAGAATTGTTCGACGAGGAATGCAGTGTTGACCAGGCGAGCGATTGCGCCGGCATCGCTCTCTTTTGCGGTTCGTATGGAAATCATTGGACTTACCCATCATACCAACTTCAATTGATGGTTTCCTTCTCGGCGCAAGTGGTTTGAGACAACCACATTCTCGCAAAGCGCGTCCCTCTAATGTCATGTTTGCGCCCGGATTGTGGAACCTGCCCGCCACGGGACGGGAATACAAAGGGGTGTAAGAGCATCGGGAGCTTTGATAAGTGGGATGACGCTATTTGCAAGGGAGGATTCTTAAGATGAACTCAAAACGCAAATATCTATGGATTTTGACATTCCTGCTGGCGGTGCCGATGCTGGCTGCTGGCGCTCCGTCCGCGCCATATCAGGGAGGCGGATATGGGGGAGGCCAGGGAGGAGGCGGCCGCCGAGGGCCGATGTCTCCGGATGACCAACTGAAGCGAATGACTAAGGACTTCGACTTGACGGCTGACCAGCAGGCGAAAATCAAACCGATTCTCGTGGACGCTCAGAAAAAAATGGAAGACGTGCGAAACGATTCCAGCGGCGACCGGCCAGCCATGCGCCAGAAAATGATGCAAATCCGCCAGGAAACGAACGATCAAGTTCGCGCGCTGCTCGACGACAAGCAAAAGGAAAAGTTCGACAAGCAGGAGCAGGAACGCCAGGATAGGCCGCAAAATCGCCGAGGCGGCGGACCGGGTGGCCCGGGCGGGGACAATTCGGGAGGAAACCCGCCACCGCCGCAGAACTAGTGGCGCGGGCTTCAGCCTGCGGGGGTTCGTTCGCGTGCCCGGGCCGAGCGCGCCAGCCAAGATCTGATGGAACCCCACAGACTGAAGTCTGTGCTACTGAAGGACTCAAAATCCGTAGAGCTTGGCGGGATTATCCACCAGGATCGTTTTGCGCGTAGCCGCGTCTGGAACCCACGTGGGGAGTAAATTCAGCACGCGGCCGTCGTCGATTTGAAAGAACGGCGTGATTTCGGCGTTGCTGCGGCCGGGCACGGGAATTCCCGGGTGCGGCCAGTCGCTGCCCCACAGAATTCGCTGCGGGTTCGAGGCGACGAGCGCGCGGGCGAGCGGCGCAACATCCGGATAATCCGGCGCGAGTGTGGAGCTGCGATACGGCGCGGAAATTTTCACGTAGGCCTTGCCCGTCCGGAGCAGGGTCATCAAAGATGAGAAGCCCGGCTGGTCAGGGCCGAGCGCCGCTTGCATGCCTCCGAAGTGATCGAAGACCACCGGCATCGGGGCCGCCGCGACCTGATCCTTGATCCCTTCGATCACCGAGAGCCGCGCGTAAATCTGAATGTGCCATTTCCTGTTTTTGATTCTTTCCACGGCCGCTTGAAAACGACGGCGGCCGATTTCGGGATCGGTCTGGCCGGCGGTCTCGAGATTCAGCCTCATGCCGCGAATTCCGGCGCGATCCATTTCGTCGAGCGCGGAATCCGGAGTTTTCTCATCAATTACCGCGACGCCGCGAGCGCGGGCGCCAAGTTTTTTCATGGCGTCCAGGACTCCGGCGTTGTCCGCGGCATACACTGTTGTTTGCACCACGATCACGCGGCCGATGTGCAGCGCCTTGTGCAGGGAGCGCAGTTCGTCGACGGAAACCGGCTCCGGGGTATATGGACGCGAAGGCGAATAAGGAAAATGCTGCGGATCGAAGGTGTGCACGTGGCAGTCGCAGGCCCCTTCGGGCACCGCGAAATTCACGGGAGTCGATGGCTGCGAGGCGCTGGCTAGAACCGCGTTGGGCTTCCATGCAAGCGAAGCTGTCCCTGCTGCAACCGCACCAAGAATAACCTCGCGCCTCGTGAACATGGGCAATCCTCCGAGTAATTTCCTGCGAGAGTATAACTCGAAGTTGCGGGCGGTGTGTGGGAGGATTGCCATTGGTTTGTATTTCTCCAAAGAAATTCATAGATTTGTTGAATGGTGTGGTGGAACAGGCTTCACAGGCTGCGGAAAAACTAAAAACTCTGTCATTCTGAGCGAAGCGAAGAATCTCTCCTTGTTTCTTTTCCTATACTTAAATCGAAGAGAGATTCTTCGCTTCGCTCAGAATGACAGAACAAGGCCTTTTTTCCGCAGCCTGTTCAGCCTGTGGGGTTTTATTCTTGCAAGGACTAACCCCCACAGGCTGAAGCCTGTGCCACTTCGGAATACATTCAATTCATCGCCGCGCACTTGGTACAATCCTCGAAACCGTATAACATCTTGTGCCCGTCGAGAAATTGGCGAGAAATACGGAAACGCGTTGCCTTGTGGAGGGAGCGATATGTCGGGATTGAGAATCGGCGTCTTCGCCGCAGTCTGCGCGGCATTTTCTCTTGCGATTGTTCTTCCCGCGGCGCGCCCGGCCCCGCAGCCGGCTCCACAAGCGCCGGCGCCGCTGGCGAACGATCCCAAGCTGATTGAAGATCTCGTCTACGCCAACCGCATCCTGTATCAACAGGAGGTGCTGGACGGCTTCGGCCATGTGAGCGTGCGCAGCGACAAGGACCCGAGCCATTTCCTGATGTCGCGCAGCATGGCGCCGGCGCTCGTCACGTCGAAGGACATCATGGAGTATGACAAGGACGGCGAACCGGTGGATGCGCGCGGCCGCAACTCCTACGTCGAGCGGTACATCCACGCGGCGATCTACCGCGTGCGGCCCGAGGTGAAGGCCGTCGTGCACAGCCACTCGCCGGATATTATTCCCTACAGCGTGACGGGCACGATTCTGCGTCCCGTCTATCACGTGAGCGCGTTTCTCAGGCTGGGCGCGCCGATCTTCGATTCGCACGACGGTTTTGGCGATACGGACATGCTGATCCGCGACAACAAGCTGGGCGACGGTCTGGCCAAGGTGCTCGGCAATAGCGGCGTCGCGCTCATCCGCGGCCACGGTTTTGTCGCCGTCGGGGATTCGACTCCGATTGTG
Source organism: uncultured Acidobacteriota bacterium (assembly GCA_963832265.1). Taxonomy (GTDB): domain Bacteria; phylum Acidobacteriota; class Terriglobia; order Acidiferrales; family UBA7541; genus Palsa-360. The sequence goes on along the minus strand of CAWHTN010000001.1, from coordinate 105,497 downwards.
GTGTACCGCGCGATTTACACGCAGATGAACGCGCGCGTTCAAGCGGAAGGGATGAAGCTTGGCACCATCAAGTATCTGACACCCGGGGAAGCGGAGAAGGCCCAGGCCATCGTGGAAGCGACGGTGGGGCGGCCGTGGGAATTGTGGAAGTCGCAAGTCGGAAAGATCGAGTAGCTCGGTTTTGGTTTATGTAGCGCCCGCCTTCAGGCGGGCATCCGCCTAATTCTGAAATGCCAACCTGAAGGTTGGCGCTACAAGAGCCTGAACTTCTAGCCGATTCAATGTCGCGGCTGAGGCCGCGACCCACGAGGATCATTCGAGAAACAGATTGTGGCAGATTAAATAAAAAATGGAGAGCAGGCATCATCCAGATGAAAACCTACAAGATTGCAGTCATACCCGGCGATGGCATTGGCAAGGAAGTCGTGCCCGAAGGATTGCGCGTGCTCGAAGCCGCGGGCCGGCGCTTCGGCATCAACTATTCGTTCACGCATTTTGACTGGAGCTGCGAAACCTACGTCAAGACGGGAAAGATGATGCCCCATGACGGCCTCGCGCAGCTTCGCCCCTTCGACGCAATTTTTCTCGGGGCGGTCGGCTATCCGGGCGTCCCGGATCATATTTCGCTGTGGGGACTGCTCATTCCGATCCGGCGCACCTTCGAGCAGTACGTCAACCTGCGCCCGGTGCGCATGCTGAAGGGCGTCGATTCGCCGCTGAAGAACGCCAAGCCGGGCGAGATCGATTTCTGCGTGGTGCGCGAAAACGTCGAAGGCGAATATTCCAATATCGGCGGGCGGATTTTTGACGGCACCGACGAAGAAATGGCCATGCAGACGAACATCTTCACGCGCCGCGGTGTGGACCGCATCATGCGCTACGCGTTCGAGCTGGCGCGGAAACGCAAATCGCACGTGACGAGCGCCACAAAATCAAACGGCATCATCCATACCATGCCGTACTGGGACGAGCGCTTCGCTGCCATTTCTGCCGAGTTTCCCGACGTCCGCACCGACCAATTTCACATCGACATCCTCACCGCCCATTTCGTGCGCCGCCCGCAAATGTTTGACGTGGTCGTGGGATCGAACCTGTTCGGCGACATTCTTTCCGACCTGGGCCCCGCGGTCGTGGGTTCGATCGGCATTGCCGCCGGCGCGAACTTGAATCCGCCGAAAAAGTATCCCTCCATGTTCGAGCCGGTACACGGCTCCGCCCCGGACATCGCCGGAAAAGGCATCGCCAATCCGATCGGACAAATCTGGTCCGGCGCCATGATGCTGGCCCACTTCGGCGAAACCGAAGCCGCGGGCGCCATCGAGCGGGCGATCGAAGCTGTGCTCACCAAGCCCGAATACCTGACACCGGACCTCGGCGGTAAGGCCACCACACAAGTCGTTGGGAAGGCCATCGCCGACAATTTGGGTTAAGTGGCACAGGCTTCAGCCTGTGGATTTTAGTTGCAGCAGGGACGATTGTGCTCTTACCAATCCCCACAGGCTGAACAGGCTGCCGAAAAAGTGCTTCGTTGTCATCCCGAGCGAAGCGATGGATCTGCTTTTCTTCGCCAAAACCAAGAAAAAGCAGATTCCTCGGGCAAACCCAGCCCTTCGGAATGACTCGTTGCGAGTTTTTCCGCAGCCACTGAAGCCTGCGCCACTAGAAACGCCAAATCCAATCCCGATGGAAGTGTTGGTAAACTCGTTATTGCCTGGTCTTTTGGGCTATTCCTAACAAGGTAGGGAAACGCTTTGCTTTCGATCTCGCGATAGCTTCAATTCTGAAGATAGAACTCATTCATTTATGTGCAACGAGGTTATCGACAATCGCCAAATAGTCTATTTTTCTGCGGTCCCAAGATTGCTCCTGGGCATAGGCGAGGGCGTTTGCCGACAAGCGGTTCCGGAGCGATGGGTCTCTCATCATCTCCAGGATCGCGTCCGCCAATTGATTGGGATCGTCGGAATCGTAGAACTTGACGGTGGCATCCGTGTGGTAATGTGAATCGATCTTTGTTCTGGAAACAACGATCGGCACACCGACGGACATGAATTCCAGAATCTTGGTGCTGGCCGCCTCGGTTCCGAACGTGGACTTCGACCTTTTGGGAACGATCGCCAGGTCCGAATTCGCCATGACCGTCACGATCTCATCGATCGGCAAGAAGTCGCGGAAGAGCACGTTTTTTTCGACCTTGAGCTCGCCCACCAGTTGAACTAATTTGTCTTTCTCGGGCCCCGCCCCGTAGATGTGAAATTCGGCTTCCGGAAATTCTTGGATGACCCTCGCGTACGCCTGGACAGCGATGTCCAATCCCTGATGCCAATTCAGAGTGCCGGGATAAGTCGCAACAAACTTTCCATTGGAGCTTTTCTTGGATCGGGGGTAGAAAACCTCGGGGTTCGGATAGTTGGGAATGGTGACCAGTTTGTCCGGGTTCAAGCCGCGACTAATGAGCCGTTCGTGCCAAATGGGATTCGCAATGATGACATAGTCGGAAAACTTATTGGACACTCTTTCGAGGAAAATCAGAATCTTGACAAAGAAGGACCCTCGGGCCTTGCCGTATCTCGTGGAATAAAATTCGGGGAGGATGTCGTGGATATCAAGAATGATCTTCGTACCCGACAACTTCGGAATTATACAAGTGAAGACGAGGAAATCCGGAACGGAGTGAACGTGAATCAAATCATAGCGTTTCTGGAGGTGTTTTCTTGTTATGAGAAAGAAGGCTCGCAACATGAAGCGCGCCACTCGCATCAAGTAGCCGGCCCGGCTCTCCTTGATCATCTCGCGGCCCTGGACACGATAAATATTAATTCCCTTAACCGTCTCAAAAGCGGGAAGATCGCCGGGGTTCAAGGCGATGACATCCACCGTATCCCCTCGAGCGGCAAGCGCTTCGCCGTACCGCTGGATACGGAAGTTGCCGTCATAGAAGGCATAGCAAATGATAGCTGTTCTCATACATCCCAGTCTAAGCACAACCCTCAGTCCTGTTCAATCCTTGAATGGACTGGATTTGTCGGAGATGCACATGGGTCGGGAGAGTGCCCGGGTACCCGAGGACCTTCATCTGGCTGTCTACCGGTTCACGAGGGCGGCCCGCGCTCGGTTGCGGTGCGTTCCCCGTACCCGCAATCGAGCGGGGGCCACCCACTCGTGTTGAATTGCGAAAGAAGGAACTACAAAAGCCTTTGTATCAAGTACTTAGAAGCTTCCAGATTGTTCGGAACCAACCGAATTGGTCGGCACGGTGGCTGCGTATGGATGGACGAAAATGTTGTCGAACATGCTCGTGGGCTGCATGTCGAGACCGGGTCCGGCAGAGCCGGAAGTATCAGCGCTCGACGTGCCGGTGGTTGTGGACGCCCCGTCGTTGAAGCTGGTCGTCATCGTCGTCCCTTGAACCGTCGTGACGATGTGATACCACGTATCCAAAGCGACGGCTCCCACATTGACAGTCGAGATTTGATTCAATCCTGGAGTAGCGTCTTGAGCTAGTGAGTTTGAAGAATTATTGAGCATCACGTTAAACGCTTGACCGGGCGAGCTCGTCCCGGCAATCCGAGCCGCGACCAGGGCGTCATCGCTGTCGATCGGATAGAGTCTGGCCTCCATAATGTAGTTCGTGCCTGAGTAAGCGGAAGCGAGATAAGACGGCGTCACCTGGCCGTTGTAGGCCTGGCCGAACCGACCAAAGCCCTTCAGGCATTGGTCCGCAGCACCCTTCCAGTCCGTGCAGGGCGTAAGATACCAATTCGGGGGCTGCGTGTTGGCGGCTGGGTCTACGTGTGTCCACAACGAACCCTTCGGCTTGCTGTACGACTGCCGTCCCGGTCGAGCCGGCTCCGCTAGTCACGCTTGTCGGATTCAACCCCAGGGTCACACTCGATGCCCATGAAGCTGTTATTACCTGCGCCCAGGTGATTTTGGCGTTTGGTAAGCCGCTCGGCGATCCTCTCGCAAAGATGGCCAACTGCGGATCGTTCAGCGCCATCACCGTCGAACTCACCTGCACCCAGGTCACCCCGTCCAGCGAATAGGAACCCGTTATCGTATTCGTCGTCAGGTCGCGATCCAACCGCAGATAAAAGGTCGTCGCTGTCACGGTGGCTGAGTTCACCACGGACGGATTTGCGGCAAGCTCCACCGCGAAGCTCGCCTGATTCGCGCCGTTGAAGATCCGCGTGATGTTCACATAGTTGTCGTCGTCCCGGTAAGCCACCAGCCCCAGTTGTTGATAGCTGGTCGGCGGCGCGAACGACAGGCTCAACCTCATGCTCGTCCAGTCCGTCGGTAAGCTGCGAAAAACAGTATTGCGGCTGTCATTTTGCGTACTCCAGAGATCTCCGGAATCAACCGGAATCTGCAGGACACCCGGGGCCACGTCGTAAGTGACGACTGCGCCAGTGGTCTGCTCGGTGTTGCGGGTAACGACCGCGGACGATACCGCCAAAAAATCCCATCCCGCGACCAGGAAACTGGTGCGGTCGGGATACGTGAAATTATAATGCTGAGTTTGAGCGAGGCATGGAAGGGATAGCACGGACAAGGCGCAAAGGAATCCTATCAACGCTCTGGTCACTTGAAATTTGGATGCGTTTCATACCGGTGATTGATCTCCTCTATGGAATAACCAGATCTGTGGATTTACACATCGACGACTTTTCATTTCGTAATACCGATGCCCAATTTCATCCTATTGACAGGAAAGCGATTCGCGCCGTCGCTTCCCAACCGAATGTGAAAACCATTGCGGCTTTCAGTCAAAACATCTGCAAATCATTCGCGTCCCGGCCAGCAGCCGCATCTAGAGAATGGCGTGCTCTGCGAATCGCCTTTTGGGCGCACTTTTGCTTTCACTCCGACGAGCGCCATTTCGATTTAGTTGAAAACGAATTCAATATCCGATCAATTCAACCGCGCGTGAAATCTTTCGCGCGAAACTCTGCCCGGCCCAACCTTCTCTCTCCGGTTGCGGCTTTTCGATCGTTGGACGGCTGCTGCCACCATTTTTACCGAGGCCGGCGGGACATGGCATTGTAATGACGCCGGTAATATCGAGCACTCCGAATCACACATCGGCCTGTTTTCACAAGCTGCTGCTGCAAGCTAGTCAGCAATCCGTTCTTGGTCCGCTTTGCCAGTGCCGGTGCGGTCTTAAGGAACTGTAGGTACTCGAATTCGCACCTTCCTATTCCCATCATTTATCCTTGGAGAGGCGGAGCCTTCGGAGCAGCTCTGACCAGCGTTCATATTCGGCATCGTCGAATTTGGATATTGGTCTTGATCCCTGAACGGGCGCGCCTGTTGGCTTAGTTTCAGATTTTTTGTCAAGCTTTGGAACTTGCATGATTTGGCTCTTCCTCCTATTCAGGTTACTTGGTCTTCCCCAATGATCGCCTTGCACCGTCCTACGTTGCATGTTCGCGACGAACGCCACCTGGCTCAATGGGTGGATAGACACATTTTGTGAAGGACCCGGGTCCCGGTACGCTTATGACCAGGTCTGGAGAAGGTCTACAAAAGCAGATGACGGCGTCTGTGGCGCTATGCTCCGCTCGCGACTGCCCGAGGGGAGGAGATACGCGAGGACATCCATCGCGCCACCTGTATAGCGTCGCGATAGCAAATACCTCGCGTCTCGATCTCCAAACATTTCAAGAGGAATTGTGAAATTCTTAGGCAAGCGGTTCGGATCGAGTGCAGCTCATCGGCAGGTGTCGTGCGGCCGGCCTGGTTTCGCGCAACTTTAGCGGACTGAGATTTGCCGGAAGTTCACATTAGCCGAGCGAGTGCCCGGATAGGCGCATCGGGCGAAGCCGGAACGGGCTCTACTGCAAGCACAGCTTCAAAGCTTCCGCCAACAACCGGCAGAAAGGCTCAACCAATATGCCTTTGGGGTAAACCGGGAGTTCATGAATTTCCAGACCGCCGCCAACCACCACTTCGCTCCATCCCAAGCTTCGGCTGGTGAGCCCCAGGAAATTCCCTTTTGGCCGAATGACGGCCACGCGTCCGTGATAAGGGCGGGGGTCATACCGATGCATAGCGCCATGATTGATCTTCCCTACGACCAAATGGGGATAGCTGGTCCGCTTTCCCGCGCTACCCAGATTCGCCAAGGCATGATAGGCAGCACGGAGCCTGATCCCGATTCTCGTTGATTCGACATCCACTTTCTGTTTCAAGAACTTTTTGCGGTCATTGGTTCCAAGAGAAAAAAAGTTGGCGGCGTGAAACCACAAGTTCTGCAAAAAGTGCAGAGGCTCCAGCCGGGAAACTTTTGCGGGGGAAACCGACGCGAAGTTGCAAGTGTCAAGCATGAGCACAACTTCGACTTTCTCTCCCAATGCGGTCAGTTGCTGCGCCATTTCCAAGGCGACAGTTCCTCCAAGACAATACCCCCCTAGAAAATAGGGTCCGTGCGGCTGTGCTTCCAATATTTCCTTCAGGTAATGGGAAGCCATCTCCTCAACGGTTGTGAGAAAACGTCCGTCGCCATTCAGACCTTGCGATTGCAGGCCATAAACCGGCTGATCCGGTCCAAGGTGCTGTGTCACTTCTCGATAGAGCAGTATGTTTCCCTCGGCGCCGTGCACCAGGAACAGCGGCTTTTTTGAGCCGCTCGCCCGGATCGGAACCAGCGAGGACCAGGAAGGAGTCTTGCGCTCATCCGTATCCTTGTTCGTGTCCTCCTTGTGAAGTTTCTTGGCCAGCTCCGCAATCGTTGGGGCTTCGAGTAACACCGCGAGCGGCAGATTCACTTCGTACATCTCACCGATCTGCGATACCGCCCTCATCGCCATCAGCGAGTGCCCGCCCATGTCGAAAAAATCGTCGTGGATCCCGATTCGCTCCACCTTCAACAATTTGGCCCAGATGTCCGCGAGCGCTTTCTCGGTTTCCGTTCGCGGAGCGACGTATTCCCTGGCGGACGAAACACCTTCGTAAGACGGAGCGGGCAGAGCCTTTCGATCCACCTTGCCATTCGTAGTGAGAGGGATGGAATCGAGAAAGACAAAATGAGCCGGCGCCATATATTCGGGCAGCTTTTGCTTCACGAATTGCCGCAGGTCTTCGGCCGTCGGCGATCTGCCTTCCCGCGGGACCACATAACCGACCAATTGTTTATTTCCGGGCTCATCTTCCCGCACCAAAACCGCGCAGGATTTTACTCTCGGATCGCTCGCCAGTGTCGCCTCGATCTCTCCCAATTCGATACGGTACCCGCGCACTTTCACCTGGTTGTCTACGCGGCCCAGATATTCCAGGATCCCATCATTCCGGTAGCGGGCCACATCTCCGGTCTTGTATAGGCGCGCTCCCGCCTGGTTGGAAAACGGATCATTGAGAAACCGTTCCTTGTTGAGTTCCGGTCTGTTCAGATATCCGCGCGCCACGCCGGCCCCGCCGATGTACAACTCGCCGATTACACCGATGGGTACAGGGTTCATATAGCGGTCTAGAATGTACAGCTGCGTATTGGCAATCGGCCGGCCGATAGGAACGGAGCCGCTCGCCGGATCGTCCGCTTTAACCTCATACGTGCAGCAGCCCACCACCGTTTCCGTAGGCCCGTACTCGTTGATCAAACGCATCGCTGGAGCGAACTTTCTCCAGAGCAGAAGACTCTCCGCCAACAGGTTCTCGCCGCCGATGACGAATACCTTCGTCGTGCCTGCCGCCTCTTCGGGACTGATTTGCTGACTCAGCAACTCCAGGTGAGCCGGAGTGATCTTGACCAGGCTGCGGTCTTTCCCTTTCCGCAACGCTTTCAGCAAACTTTGCCCTGCCACATCCTCGGATAAAATCTCGACTCGTCCCCCGGCCAGCAACGGGGTGTACATACCAGTAACAGTTAGATCAAAGGAAATAGACGTGTGCACCGGAACCGAGCCCCCGGCCTGAACCGAATACGTCTTGACGGCCCAGGAAAGATAATTCACCAAACCGCCGTGAAGAACCATCACTCCCTTGGGCATCCCTGTCGATCCCGAGGTGTACATGACGTAGGCCAGATTCGAGAGTGTCGCCGCCGGCTCGAGATTACCGGTGCTTTCCTGCGCGACGACTGGCCAGTCGGCGTCCATGCAAATTGTCTGGTCGTTGGTGGAAGCAAACAACTGCCGATGCTTGTTGTCCGTCAGCAAAACTTTTACCGCTGCGTCCTTCACCATGAACGACAGCCGATCCATCGGGTAGGCGGGATCCAGGGGTACGTAGGCGCCGCCTGCCTTCCAGATGCCCAAAAGCGCGATCAGCATCTCCGGGCAGCGCTCCAAACACACGCCTGCCAGCACCTCGGGTCCAACGCCGCGCTTTCGAAGATAGTTTGCGACCTGGTTCGCGCGCTCGTTCAGTTCTCGGTAGGTCAGTTGCCGATCTTCGAAAACAAGAGCAATGGAGTCAGGGTGGAGGGACGCCTGTTGTTCGAACAATTCGTGTACGCAAACCTGAGGGCATTCCGTGCGTGTGTCATTCCACTCGTACAAGAGTTGGGTTCGTTCGCGCTCGGTGAGCATCGGCAACTTAGCAATGCTCTCTTCTGGATCGCGCGCGATCGTCTTCAGAAGTGTTTCGTAATGTCCGCACAGCCGCTGGATCGTAGCCGCTTCGAAGATATCGGTGCAGTACTGAACCTTCCCCTTGAGGCCATTTTCGGTTTCGGAGATGACGAGCGTCAGATCATATCCCGAGGTTGCGGCCTTCGGCGACCCATTGCCGTTGCTCTTCGATACCTGCGAGACTTCCTTGGCGTCGTGGAGGACGAACATCACTTGAAACACGGGAGCATGGCTCGGATCCCGCTCCGCCGCCAATTCGGCCACGAGCTGCTCGAAGGGAAGATCCGAATGGGCGAAAGCGCCCAAGGTCCGTTCCCTGACTTGTTGCAGCAGGGAGCGGAAATTCAAATCCTCAGCGAACCGTGAGCGCAAAACGACGGTGTTGTGGAAGCGATTGAGCGGGCTCTCGATTTCGGCGTGCGCCGGACCGAGAATCGGGGTTCCCACCAGGATATCGTCCTGGCCTGTATAGCGGTGCAGCAGGGCCATGAAACCGGCCCCCAGGGTCATGAAAAGGGTGGCTTGCTCCTGGTGGCCGATCTCGTTTAATTGTTTCAGCAGTTCCTTGGGCAGCTCGAAGGTTTCCGTTGCGACGCGGAAACTCTGGACGGCAGGGCGCGGCTTGTCGGTGGGCAATTCCAACTTGGTTGGAGCGCCCGCCAGTTCCTCTTTCCAGTACGAAATCTGCTCGTGCAGAACTTCTTCCTGTATGTTCATCGCGATGATCCTGTCATCTCCATCATGATTTCGTTCGCGCCGGCTTGGATCTGCTCCACCCGAGTGTCAATCCGCATGCAAGCGATCGGATTCTCTGTCATGAAGTCATCGCCGCCGCGAGAGCTGTACACACTCATCAATTTGTCACTGGCAGCCGGTAAACTCATTTGAATACTTGACCCGACTTGCGGAACATCAACGATTTGTCGTTCATTCAGTAGGACATTGTGTCCTGGGAGCCACTAATGAATACACCGAGGCCTTACAGGCCTATGGCAGTGGTGGGTTCGCAATTCAGCTACCAACGCCAGATGCCACCTAACTGCTGTAGATACAGCTATTTAGTTTGGTAAAAAGGCTTCCGAACGGAAATTGTTAGCCAACAAGTGGAAATGAAAGTGCCACTTTTCTGGTGGCTCAGCCGGATATGGACAGGCGACGTTTTCCGTTAGTGAAGATTGCGCACCTTCGGGTGAGGTTGAGAACTCGCTTTTCATTCCTGTAGCGCCGCCTGAAGGCGACCGTGGGCGCGTCCGGTATCGCATCCTACCGGACCCATGCTTGTAAGGAAACATGGGTCTTCGATTCCAGGGCGCAGCGCTGGCGATCTCCTATTTACTGGGATAACATTCTAGCTCCCCATGGCTACTTACGAATCACCCTGGATGAACGACGAACTGAAGTTGTATCGCAAGACCGTCCGCGAATTTTTGCAAGCGGAATTCCTGCCCTGCCAGGCCAAGTGGCGCGAGCAGCACCGGCCCGACGCGGAAGCGTGGAAGAAGGCGGGCCAGACTGGCATCTTGCTTCCGGATGTGCCCGAGGAATACGGCGGCGGGGGAGGCACGTTCGCGCACCAGGCGGTGGTGGCGGAAGAGCTGGCGCAAGCGGGAATCAACTTCGGTTGCGGCGTGCAGAGCATCGTGTCGCACTACATTCTGAATTACGGAAGCGATGCGCAAAAGAAGAAGTGGCTGCCGGCGATGGCGCAGGGGGAACTGGTCGGAGCGATCGCCATGACTGAACCCTCGGCCGGCTCGGACTTGCAAGCCATCAAGACGACGGCGCGCCGCGCGGGAAATGAATACATTCTCAGCGGTTCCAAGACGTTCATCACCAACGGCTGGCACGCTGGCCTCGTCTGCGTGGCGGCGAAGACGGACCCGAAAGTGGCGGGCTTTCGTGGCATCTCGATGATTGTGGTGGAGACGAAAGATCTGAAGGGGTACCGGGTGGGCAAGTCGCTTGAAAAAGTGGGCATGCATGAGATCGACACGTGCGAACTTTTCTTCGACGATGTGCGCGTCCCCGCCGCGAACCTGCTGGGAACGGCGGAAGGGTCGGGCTTTTCGCAGATGATGGAGCAATTGCGGTACGAGCGGCTGATGATCGGCGTGGGCGCGGTAGCCACGACGGAGCGGGCCCTGGCCATCACGATCCAATACGCGAAGGAGCGGAAGGCGTTCGGGCAGGCGCTGATCGAATTTCAGAACGCGCGGTTCAAGCTGGCGCAGTGCAAGACGGAAGCACAGATCGGGCGAGTGTTCATCGACAACTGCGTCGTGCGATTTATCGCAGGTCAGCTGGACGCGGTGACGGCGGCGATGGCGAAATACTGGCTGACGGAGAGCCAGTGCCGCGTCGTGGACGAGTGCGTTCAATTGCACGGCGGATACGGCTACATGACGGAATATCCGATCGCGCGGATGTGGATGGACAGCCGCGTCCAACGCATCTACGCCGGAACGAATGAAATTCTGGAGGAGTTGATCGGCTGGTCGCTCTGAGGCTCATTCCGCGAATTTGAATCCGCCGAAAAAGTATCCCTCCATGTTTGAGCCGGTGCACGGCTCCGCTCCGGACATCGCCGGAAAAGGGATCGCCAATCCGATCGGACAAATCTGGTCCACCGCCATGACGCTTGCCCACTTCGGCGAAACCGAAGCTGCGGGCGCCATCGAGCGCGGGATCGAGGAAGTCCTCACGAAGCCTGAGTACCTCAGACCCGATGTCGGCGGCAAAGCCACCACGGAAATTGTGAGGAAAGCGATTGCTGACACGCTGGGCAAATGATTCTGAACGAAAACGGACAATGCTGGGGGCGCCCCACCTGGCATCTGATGGAAGATTCAAAATCAAAAGCCCCACCTGTCGCGCGACGCAGCAGATGGGGTACCCTCAAAAACTTCGCACAGGCTAAGGTTGTGCCACCCGCTTTATAATCGATCTTCGATGGAACTTGAAGTCATCAGCAAGTTGCGCGGCGCCCTTAGTGTGGAACTATCGGAGAATCAGGTCGTCTACATTCTGGCGCTTATTCGAAAGCTGCTCGCCCATCGAGGGACCCAAACAAAATTTTTTTATCTTCAGTTCTTCAGTGACTGGGCGTTTCATGTCCGCGTGGACCGGACAGGCGCAAGGCGAGTGCTGCACCATTTTGATGATTGGTTGCCGGCGCTTCTCGAAAACGGCAGGGCCGCCAATGCTTGTAGGTTCTTTCTTCTTTTTGGATTTCACCTTGAATTTAACTGGCTTTTGCGGGAGACAAGGTTACCTGAAGTCACCGAGAAATGGTGGTGTGATTTCCTGAGGTTCTACCTCGAAGTAATTGCAGACTGCCCGGTGTCGAGCGGCGCCGATCTTGGGCTAGCATATGTTAAAGAGCTGGCGATAGAGCGAACAACAAGCGGGTCAGAGGTCAGTTACTTCTGGAAAGTGACCCTTAAGACCGACGATATTAGACGCTTCCCGCTTGATCCGAAATCACTTTTTAAAGTGCGGCCCACGCACACTGGCGAGCCATGGCTATGGAAAGGGCCAGTCTCCGCTATGGTCGGGCTCCCCGAAGGATGGATAACTGATAACGAGCCCAACACCGACTATCAGTTCTCGATGTACCCAGTGCTGTGGACTCGCGAGTCCGCAATGAGAAAAGGCTTGTTCTTATACGGGAACATCCTGCTCAAGAGCGACAGGGATCCAACGATGGAGGCCATCGCTGATCGTCACGAGCGAGTGGTTCTCGAAACAGTTCCCACTGCCAAGTTCGAGCGTCTGACCCCGTTAGAGAATGAAATTAGACAGGATGGCCAGTTTCCTCGGAGTCTTCTCAGAGTAGGCCATATCCTTCCGTCGTACGGCGGTCCAGAATATTCGCTATACATCGACAGTCCAAAGGGAGTTCTACTGCTTGTCTTGATGTGTCCTGAAGGTAAGGATGAAACATACCTGCCCGCCCTGAAATAGATCGGAGGCACTGTGGTAATGATGACTCGGGAAAACAATACTCCGACACAATCCGCATGATTCCTATGATCAGTAATCTAATCAGCGGTTCGCCGACGACCTTGTAGTCGAGAGTTTGGGTTCGTTCATCTGTGCGCAATTGGAGAATCGCGGAAAGTATGCTTCAAATAGTAGTCGCTGAGAACGACACTAAAGTTCCCTGTTATCCGCCCATCTTCGTCCAGCTACACGTTTTTCATCTACAAACCCAGCGGGCGGCGGGCGACAATTTCGGCGACGGCGCGGTGATGAGCCGAGTCGTTTGCTTTTCCTTCGTGGCGATGAAGAATTTCCCATCCTGCGAAATATTGCTCCAACTGGCCGGGACGCAAACGGTGCGGGCCGTCCTCTTCGCCGGGCTCGTTGATGTGCACGATGGAAATCAGGATGCCGCCGGGCGCGACGCCGCGCTTGGCCGGCTCGAAAAGGTTTCGCTGCAGGTAGTAGCACATCGCGACGAGGTCCCAGCGGGAAGGTTCGATCTCGAATTCGCCTTTTTCGAGATCGGCGACAACTGCGTTGATCTTCAGGCCGCGCTCCGTGGCGCGCGTTCGCAGAATTTCGATGGCTGCTCGCGCGCCGTCCACAGCCGTGACTTCCCAGCCGTGTTCCGCAAGCCAGAGAGCATTTCGGCCCGCCCCGCAGGCGAGGTCCAGAGCTTTGCGGGGCGCCTTGCCGGGCGCGAGCGCTGACGCGGTTTCCACGAGGAGAGGCGTGGGCGCAGCGTCCAAATCTTCCGCGGGGCGTTCGCGCAGGCGGTAGCGTTTGTTCCAATCGTGAAGGTCCATGTGTCACGCCACCCTCTATATTGCGCCTATGTGATGGCCTCGCAGTAGCGTCCGGCTGTCAGCCGCCGGCTTCGTCGTTTCTATGCAAAATCAAAAATTGCCGGCAAGATGCCGGCGCTACTTGCAAAAACTGGTTGCGACAAATACGGGATAGTAACGGCGCGTAATCTGGCAGTATAATCGGCGCTATCCGCAACCTTAATACAGGAAGAACAGGAGACACGCGATGCAAGCACGCACACGATGGCTGGTGATGGCGGTTCTGGCGTTGTCGGCGTTCGGACTGAGCAAAGTGGTTCCGGCAAAAATGGGGACTATGAAGGCTTACGTTACGAATAGCCTGGGCGACAACATTACCGTGATTGACCTCGGCACGCTCAAGGCGACCGGGTAATCAAAGTCGGCAAGCGCGTGCACGGCGTGTGCGCGCAGGCGGACGGGCAGAAACTCTTTACCACGATTGAGTCGGAAAGAACACTCAAGGTGATCGACACGGCGACCAACGAAGTGACCGCGACGATTCCCCTGCCCGGCGTGCCGAACCAATGCGCCTCGACGCCCGACGGCCACTATGTGGCCGTGCCGAATCGCAGCGGGGACACCGTCGTCATTGTTGACATTCCGATTGGGGAAAGTCGTGAAAGAGCTGCCGGTGAAGAAGCCGCACAACGCCTACAACACGGGACGCAACGACGTCCTGTACATTTCATCCATGGGCGAAAACGAGATCAACCGCATCGACCTCAAGAAGATGGAATACACGGATAAAATTCCAGTCGGCGGGATTCCGCGGCCTTACGCCGTGTCCAAGGATGAAAAAACATTGTACGTCGCGCTCTCCGATTTTCACGGCTTCGAGATCGTGAACATCCCCGACAAAAAGGAAATCGCGCGCGTGGATCTGCCGCCCGCGCCGCCCGCGGATTGCGAGCTCGAGCCCCACACGGAGACGCACGGGCTGGCGCTCACTCCCAATGGAAAAGAACTGTGGGTCACGAGCCTCTCCGACGGCGGCGTCTACGTGTATGACATCGCCACGAAAAAGTTTTCCAAGGAAATTTCCACGGGCACGTGCCCGAACTGGATCGCGTTCTCTCCCGACGGCAGGTATGCGACGGTGAGCAATAGCGGGAGCAACAGCACGTCCATCATTGACACAAAAACGCAGCAGGTGGCCGCGACCGTGAAAGTCGGCGAAGGGCCGAAGAGGCTGCTGGCGATGGTTGTGCCGGCGTCGTAGATTTTCGTAGGACAGGGTTCAGCCTGTCTGGTTTTGATTTTCTCCGGCGCGCAAAAATGCAGACAGGCTGAAGCCTGTCCTACCTTTTACCCATGCGAAAACACCAAATACACTTCATGCTGGCCCTGATTGCGGGATTTCTCGCATTGGGGATGAATCGGGAGAACGCCATGGCGCAAGATCGCGGTCAGGGACGCTCGATGGTGATCTCGCAGACCGGGATTGTGGCCACGGAATCTCCGCTGGCATCGAAAGCGGGCGCCGCGATCCTGGAGCGCGGCGGCAACGCGGTGGACGCGGCGATTGCGGCGCACGCCGTCATGACCGTGGTGGCGCCGATGTGGAACGGCATCGGCGGAGATTTATTCGCGATCGTATACGACGCGAAGAGCGGAAAATATTATGGATTGAACGCCAGCGGCTGGGCGCCCGCCGCGCAGTCGATCGAGCGGCTGCGCGAGAAGGGCCTGCGCGATATGCCAGTGCGCGGGATCGAGCCCGTCACCGTTCCCGGCGCCGTCGATGGATGGCAAAAGCTGCTCGACCGGTTCGGCAAGAAGAAATTGAATGAAGTGCTGGCCCCGGCCATTCAAATCGCGCAGGACGGTTTTCCCGTGACGGAGTGGATCGCGCTGCATTTCGCCTCGAATGTCGATCTGCTGCGCGACAGCGAGGCCGCGGCTCACACGTATCTGATTTCGGATCGCGCGCCGCGCATGGGCGAGGTCTTTCGCAATCCCGATCTCGCGTGGTCGCTGCAGCAGATTGCGCAGGGCGGGCGCGACGCATTTTATCGCGGAGAAATTACCAAGCGCATTCTGGCGCTATCGGCGCGGCACGGCGGCGCGCTCGCTGCGAAAGATTTCTCCGATTACTCGAGCGAATGGGTCGAGCCGATCTCGACCACGTACCGCGGCTGGACGGTGTACGAAATGCCGCCCAACTCGCAGGGCATCGCCGCGCTCGAAATGCTTAATCTCATGGAGCAGTTTGACCTGCATTCTTACGGGCTCAATTCCACGCGCGCATTGCACGTTCAGATCGAGGCGAAGAAGCTGGCCTACGCCGATTTGCTCCGCTACATCGGCGACCCCAAAGCGTCGAAGCCTCCGGTGAGTGGAATGCTTTCCAAACCATACGCCGCCGAGCGAGCGAAGTTGATCGACATGGACCACGCGAATTGCGAGGCGGGGCCGGGTACGCCGGTTCCCAGCGGGGGCGATACGATTTATCTGAGCGTTGTCGATCGCGAAGGCAACATGGTTTCGTTCATCGAATCCAACTACGCGGAGTTCGGCTCGGGACTCGTTGCCGACGGGACCGGATTTGTTCTGCACGATCGCGGGGCGCTCTTCAACCTGGACCCCGCGTCGCCAAACGCGATTGCGGGACACAAGCGGCCGCTGCACACGATTATTCCGGCGTTCATGGAGAAGGACCAGATACGGATCGCGTTCGGCATCATGGCCGGATGGAACCAGGCGCAGGCGCAGGCGCAATTCGTTTCGCACGTCGTGGATTTCAACCAGAACATTCAGGCGGCTCTCGAAACGGCGCGATTCACGAAGCCCACTTTTACAGGGTGCGATGTGCTGCTCGAGAACCGCGTGCCCGGCAATGTGAAAGCCGAACTGGAAGCCAAAGGCCACAAGCTCACGATGCACAACGGTTTTTCGGATGCGTTCGGCGGCGGGCAGGCAGTGATGCGCGATTACGCAACCGGCGTGAATTACGGAGCGTCCGATCCGCGCAAAGACGGCGCAGCCATTCCGGAATTGCCGATCAAGAATTGGCAGTAACAAAGTAGGACAGGCTTCAGCCTGTCGGGGTTCGTAAAAACCGGCAACGCTGAAGCCCGCGAGAGAGCATAGAAAAATCCTAACCTTAAACCCAACCCCGACAGGCTGAAGCCTGTCCTACGAATGCGCAGCGGATTTCGCCGCTTCCCGGCCCGCGATGCGTCCAAAGGTTAGCGATTTCGCCAGGCCGTGCTGGTTAAATCCGCCCGACGTTTCTCCCGCGCAGTAGAGACCTGGGACTACCTTCCCCCACAAATCGATGACCTGAGCCTTCGCATTGATGCGCAAGCCGGAAAGACAATCGTGAATGCAAGGCGTGGACCACGCGGCATAAAAGGGCGCCGCTTGAATTTTGTGCATCGGCACGGGCTTTCCGAAATCTTCGTCTTTTCCCTTGTCCACGAAAGTATTGTACCGGGCGACCGTGGCCTCAAGCGCGGCGGCGGGCATGGGCTCCTTCTGATATTTGCTGACAATTTTTGCGGCGAGTTCGCGAAGCGTGGTTGCGGTAAAAAACCAACCGTCGGGATCCACAAAAGGCGGCGCTAAAGTCCAGCCCTCGCGCTTCGCTCCGTCCGCGTCAAAAATGGCCCAGATCGGACCGCCTCCCTCGCCTTTCGCGCCATTCATTTCGAGGCATGGATTCCACCAGTCAAATCCCGTCGCAAACTCATTCACGAACCTGCGGCCCACTTGATTGACTTGGATAAGATTTTGATAGTCCGCCACCTGCAAGCCGATGGCGCGCGCGATGCTCTTGACGGGACTATTTTTTATATTCTCATTCCGTTTTCCACCACCCTGCGGGTAGCCGAACTGGTTGCCGATCACGTAAGGCTTCTCAAAAATATGCGAGCGTGCCTGCGTCTCGACCGTTTGGCAGCCCGCTCCCCAGAGCGACGCGCCGACCTGCATTGCGGCAATTTCTCCATCGCCGGATTGCCGCGAATAGGGCTCGCCGACCACTTGATATTCCTCGGTGAGGCGCGGATCGAACATTCTGCGGAAGTTCACGTTGCTGGTGTGGCCGCCCGTGCTGAGGACCACGCCCCTTTTCGCCTGAATATTCAACGTCTTGCCTTCGTGCGTCGCGGTGATTCCCAGAACTCTTCCGGAGAATTGCTCTTCCCGCACGAGGACGGTCATGCTGTGCCGCAAAAGAATTTGCACGCCGAGTTTCTTTGCGCTGGCTTCGAGCGGACGCATGAGCGCCGTGCCGTTCCCTCCGGTCGGAGAATAAGCGCTCACCTCTCCCGTCCAGGTCACGGTTTGCGCGCGCTTCACGTCTTGGGGGCCGCCGTCGGCTCCGCCGGGAGACCTGTCGGGGAATTGAACGCCGTGCGCCAGCAAAAAATCAAAAGTCGCCACGCTTTCGTCGCAGAAGGCGCGCACGATTTCCCTGTCGCTGAAGCGGTAATCGTGCCAATTCACCAGGTCCTCGAACATGCGGTCGGGTGAATCTTCAATGCCGTATTTTTTCTGCAAGCTCGTGCCGCCGCCCAGAGCGATGTTGCCGCCGCTCTCAATCCCGTGTCCGCCAATGTCGTAGTTCTGCTCGACCACAATGACGGAAGCTCCCGCCTCGGCGGCGGAAATCGACGCAGGAAGTCCGGCGGCACCGGAGCCGACCACGACGACGTCGGCGGCGAGGTCCCAATGCCGTTCGAGCTTTGCGGCTTCCGCCTCTCTTGCGCCAACGCTACCAAGCGCGGCCGCGCCGAGGCCCGCGGCCGCCTTCTGAATAAATCCTCTGCGCGGCAAAGCCGCATTCTTGGGGTCACTCTTGCTCATGCTCTTACGCTCCTCTGCAAAACCAATTCGCAAAATTGTCGCGGATCGAGTAGCACAGCCACTCTTGGCTGTGTGCCTTTGTTGAGTTCCGCAAAAACCGCATAGCCAAGAGTGGCAGTGCTACTCAACCTCGCGGAACGAGCGAGTCGCGCCGAATCTGTGCGATCGAGGCCGCGCCGGTCTGCGCCATGATGGCTTGCAATTCGCGGCGCAAAATCGCGACCACCGTTTCGACGCCTTCCTGCCCGAACGAAGAAAGCGCCCAAATATGCGGACGCCCGATCCCGACGGCGGTGGCGCCGAGCGCCAGCGCTTTGAAGACGTCCGCGCCGCCGCGAAATCCGCTGTCGATGAGCACCGGAATTTTCCCCGAGGTGCCCGACAGAACTTCCGGCAGGCATTCAATCGTTCCGCGGGCGCTGGCGTCTTCGTGGCCGCCGTGATTGGAGACGATGATGCCGTCGACACCGTGCTTCACGGCCAGCGCCGCATCCTCGCCCGCCACGACGCCCTTGAGCACGATTTTCATTTTCGTCAGATCGCGGACGCGCTTCACATCGTCCCAGTTGAGCTTCACGCTGGTTTCTCCCTGGAGAGCTCCGATCGCGCCGAGCACATCCATGGGCGTGTCCTTCGTGATCCGCGTGATTTGAGGAAGGTTGGAGTGGCAGCCGACGCAGCGGTCGTCGGCTTCGCGGTCGAGGTCGCGGACGCGGGCGCGTTGCACCGATTTCGCGCCGATCGTATTGGCTCCGCCGTCGTCGATCGTCCAGACCAGCACGGGACACCCGGTCGCCTCGAAGCGGCGGAGCATTTTTTCGTCCATGCTGCTTCCAAGTCCCGCGATCCACATCGGCTCGCCGCGCGCCTCGACCACTCGTTCCACTCCACGGGGATCAATGATGACCGCCGCCGATCCCGCCAGCACTTGCAGCGTGCGCGTCGCTTTCGCCGCCTGGGCCACGACCACGGCGCCATCGGGATAGTACGCGTTCATTCTGCCGACGGGAGCGAAGAAGATCGGCGATTCCCAGGTCTTGCCGAAAATTTTGACGGATTGATCGACCTTGGTGATGCCGGTGAGGCGGCGCAGGCGGACTTCGTATTTCAAAAACCCATCGCGATTGGCGCGCAGCGTCTCGTTGTTAAAGGAGCCGTCAGTAATGAATTCGTAATGAGCGGGCGTGAGTTTTACGCGCGCGGCGGCGTCAAAATCAAATACGTTCAGCGCTTCCTTCACCGATTTGATGACGACTTCATTCTGCTGCGGCTCGGGCGCCGCCAGGACTTCCTCAATCCAACTCGTATTAAGTCCCGCATACGCCATGACTGGGCTTGCCGCCAGGAAACTCAAAAAAGCGCGGCGATCTGAAATGTTTTTAGAAGGAGTCACGATTCAACGATCCTTTCCTGCATTGGAACAAGTGGGATTTTGAAACTGCGAGGGTAGCGCAGTCAGATTCGCCAGGCAAGCAATGAGCCTTCTTCGCGCGCGCCCGCATTCCATGCGGCGGCGAAATCGGGCATCATTCCGTCTCGCGGGTAGGGTCCGGAACCACGGGGCGCGGCAAGCGCTCGCCGCTGGGCACGGTTTCGCTGTGACGGCCGCCGTTCTCGACTTGGCGCGGCAGATCGTTGACGGCGTGCGGCTGCGAAACGCGCGCGCCCTGCAATTCGGTGCGCTCGTCGATCCGCCCGAAAATCATCTTTCCTGCAGTAGTTTGGTGGACCGAAGTCACCGTGATGTCGATCGTCTTATTGATCATGCGGCGCGCGCCATCGACCACGACCATGGTCCCATCATCGAGATAGGCCACGCCCTGATTGTATTCCTTGCCCTCGCGTAGGATGAAAACGCGCATGGTTTCTCCGGGCAGCACGACCGGCTTCAGCGCGTTGGCCAGCTGATTGACGTTCAGGATTTCGATGCCCTGGAGCGAGGCAACCTTGTTCAGATTGTAATCGTTCGTGATGATTTTTCCGTCGTAGCGCTTGGCCAGCTCGATAAGTTTCAGGTCCACGTCCGCGATGTTGGGGAAATCGTCGTCCGCGATTTCGACTTCGAGGTGCGGCATCTTCTGGATGCGCTGCAGCACTTCAAGACCACGCCGGCCGCGCTGGCGTTTCAGGGAATCGGCGGAATCGGCCACGAATTGCAACTCGCGCAGCACGAATTGCGGAATCAGCATGACACCGTCCAGAAAATGGGCCTCGCAAATGTCCGCGATGCGCCCGTCGATGATGACGCTGGTGTCCAGCACCTTGGGCATTCGCCGTGTGCTGCGTTCGCTGCCGAACAGGCCGCCGAGAGCGGCGAGGTTGAGCATGTCTCCCTTGTTCGCCCCAATCACCAGGCCGATGTACGTCATCACCAGGAGCAGACCGACGTCCAGAAAGGACCGCGAGCCCTCCGGGATCGAGGTGCGAGCCAGCACCAGGCCCATCAGATACGAGCCCAGAATGCCCAGAATCGAGCCAATCGCCGCCCCGATCAGGCGGCGCAGGCTGGCGCGCTGCAACCGAATCTCGAACAGAAAAACGGAAATAGCAAATGCCAGGCCCACGCCTGCCGCAACATAATTTGACAAGCCGAACGGATGAAAATGGTATCCGGCCGCGACGCATGCAACAGAAAAGATCAGCCGCACCATCAAGTGATCCCACCAGCTTCCGAATTCAGCCTGTGTCTGAGCCGGCGCGGCGGGACGAAGTGGAAATGGCATCGAAGGCGGCGGAGGAACGGCAGTTCCTTGCCGGGTAAAAGGGCGGTTCATAAAGCCTCATTTCTTATGAGGAGGCAAATAAATGGATCGAAATACCCACTCACTATCTATGTGTATCGGTTGGGGCTGACCTGGGACGATAGGTATGAAACCAGCCCTTTTATAACTCCCACATATCCCATTTCACGCAGGATAGTCAAGGTTTTATAAACGACTGGTTCGATCCGAATTAATTCCTCGTCGTGGAAGAAGTAACTGCTTAGAATGCATGGGATTGAAGTGAATTGAAGACCTTAACCTGTTGCACGCGCAGCGCGCCTCGGAGCGCTTTAGATGACGGAAGCCGAAAAGCAAGCGCTGGCCATCTACGAAATGATCGGGGCTACAAGCAACACGCGGCCTGTGGCTTTCAAGACCGCAGAGCAAATGCGGCGCGAAACAGCCGCCTGGAAAGAGAATAATCCGGCGCTTGTGGAACTCGGCCGCGCCGAGCCTCCGGTTCTCCACGCCTTTCTCGCCCAATCCTTCGATTGGTTGCGGGCCGAGGCGCACCTGGCGAAAAACTACAACGCCTGCAATACCTTGTCGGACGGGATTCAAATTGCACTATCGCGGGCGCCGAAGCCGCTGCCGACGGAACTTGTGTTGCACCTGTTCGGAGAGTATTCCGGGTCCATGGGCGAGATGGCACACATGTTTTTTCCGATCCGGCAACTCATCTCGTCGATCGCGCGCGATCAGGTAACGGACGAAATCCGCGCGCAGTTGCGGAAAATCCATTTGCGCCTGGCGCCGAGTCCGACCGGCAAAATTGAACCGCGAAACCAGGAATTCAGAGAGGTAATCGCGGAGCTGATCCGCGTGGAGGGAGAGAGGCAGCTCGATCCAGGGCGCGGCCCGTGGTCGCAGATCGTGTTCGACGAAATCAAAACGAAGGAGGAGATCGCCCGCGCGGGCTGGGAAGGCCTGCTCGAACACTGCCGCAGTCTGGAGCAAACCGTCCCGGGAGCGAAATGGAAGAAGAGGTCGCGCGAGCTGATTACCGTCCTGGGAGAGGCTGAAGTTTTCCCTGCGATGCTGCGGTGGCTGGCGCTCGGCCCCACGCCGGGCCAGCCGTCCGAAGCGAGATCTCCCATCGAAGACTCGTCGTACCAGAAAGGAGTCGTCTGGTGCCTGGGGCAGCGCGAGGATCGCGAGGCTGCGCAGGCTATCGCCGATTTTGGAATTGCCTGCCTTCGCAAGATTCCCTTGCTTGGCGCCGTTTCGCAAAAAGTCGGGTTCGCGTGCGCGCAGGCGCTGGGTGCGATGGATTGCAGCGAGGCCGTCTCACAACTGACGCGGCTGCGCGTGAAGGTGAAGTACAGCGTGGCCCGCCGCCTGATTGAAAAGTCGCTGCATCAAGCGGCGGAGCGGAGCGGTTTGACGGTAAATGAACTCGAAGACATTTCGGTAGCTCACTACGGGCTTGACGCGCAGGGCGAGGCGGCAATTGACATTGGGGATGCAGGTGCAATCGTTCATCTTGGTCACGACGGAAAAGTTGCAGTCACTTGGCACAGCGCGGATGGAAAACTGGTGAAGGCTGCCCCGTCGCACGTCAAGAAAGCGTTTCCCAAAGAAGTCCGCTCCGTTGCTTCGCTGGCCAAGGAACTCGAACAGATTTATCTCGCCCAGCGGACGCGCCTGGAATCCTCATTTGTGCTGCCGAGAGGCATGCCGCTGGCCCATTGGCGGAAATATTTCGTCGAGCATCCCTTGCTCGGGTTCCTTGGCCGCAGGCTGATCTGGGTTTTCCGGAACGACCAAGGCTGGGAGCGCTCGGGGATTTGGTCGGGGCGGGAAGTGGTTGACGCGTCCGGAAACGCGGTCGATCTCAGCGCCGCGCAGACAGTCCGGCTCTGGCATCCGCTGGCCTCCGATGCGGCGGAAGTTCAGCGATGGCGCGAACGCATCTTCGCGGCGAAAATCCGCCAGCCATTTCGCCAGGCATTTCGCGAGTTCTACGAGGTCACAGGTGACGAACGCCAGACCAAAATGTATTCCAATCGATTCGCCAAAATCCTGATGCGCCAGCACCAGTTCGCCAGCTTGTGCCGCGCCCGCGGCTGGGACTACAGGCTCATGGCCACAAATTTCGACGGCGCCAATGTCCCCACGAAAAAACTCGATCCCTGGAACATGCGCGTGGAGTTTTATGTCGACCTGCCGCCGGATCGCGATCCTTCGCTCCTCGAGTCGGCGCTGGGGGAACAATCGGGAGCGGGCATCAACCTCTTCATCGGATCCGACCAGGTGCGTTTCTACCGCGACGGCCGTGAAGTTGCCATCGACGAAGTTCCGGCGATTTTGTATTCCGAAGTGATGCGGGACGTCGATCTGTTCACGTCGGTCTCCGCCGTGGGAGGCGACGAGACCTGGGCCGACCAGGGAGACAGGGGCATAGGAATTTTCAGCGAGGGGTTCAACGTCCAGGAACTAATCGGCCTCATCGACCTGCGACGCGAGATGCTCTCGCTCGTCTTGCCGCACACCCCGATCCACGACCGCTGCAAAATCCACAAGCCCTGGCTCGAAGTGCGAGGGCAGTTGGGAACCTATCGTATTGAGTTCGCATGGGGCGGGGCGATGCTGGTGGCCGAATCCACATTCCGCATGCTGAAAATTCCGCGCAAGATTCTGGATGCGGTTGCTCTCGATTTCGCCGCGATCCCAATCGACCTCGACTACCGCACCGAAACGATTTTGCGAACAGCCTATGTCCTCGCGGACGATTGGAAAATCGATTCTCCGGACCTCATCCGGCAGCTCATGCCCAAATGAGACACGCAAATACAGGAATAGCAACGCAAAAACAGAAACAAACGGCTGCCCGCCCAAAATCCGGGCGGCCTCTTCAAAACCCACTACCAAGATTGCGAGACGGTTTTGTAGTGGCCGTTCCCTCCCGTGAATTTCGGGACGGGACGGGCACATCCATGGTGAAATGGACCGTCGATTCCGTCATTGAACGACGTCCGAAAGGTGATGCGATGCTATTTTTCCGACGAATGAGTTTCACGCTGATAGCCGTTCTTGCGGCCTCCGCAGCGCTGGCGCCCTCCGTGCGCGCACAACAAACTCAGTACCCGAAGCAAGCCGACCTCCTCAATCCCTATCGCCTGGTGGAGGGCTGGCCGACTCTTCCTGCGAGCATGAATGGAGGCCACTGGGGCGAATTGATACGGGCCGACATCGATCCCAAGGGGAACATTTGGGTTTTTCATCGGTGCTTCAACACGGAACCCGCCGGCGCCGCCACGTGCGTTGGGCGCACGGACCCGCCGATTTTGGAATTCGATCCGTCGGGAAAACTTCTGACAAGCTTTGGCAACGGGATGTTTGCGTTTCCACATGGGTTTACGGTCGATCGCCAGGGAAACATTTGGGCGAGCGACGCGAACGCAAGCGAGACGGTACTCGGCATGTCCGCGAAAGACGCGAACGGCGTGGTGCGCGGGCACCAGGTCTTCAAGCTTAGCCCCAGCGGCAAGGTACTCATGACCATCGGCAAGGAAGGCGTCAAGGGAGATGGTCCGGATACATTCGATCAGCCGTCAGGCATTGCTATTGCCCCCAATGGCGATATTTTTGTGACCGACGGCCACGGCAAGAATGACCGCGTGGTGAAGTTTTCAAAGGACGGAAAGTTCATCAAGAATTGGGGACATCACGGATCGGGGCCCGGCGAGTTTGACCAGCCTCACGACATTTCCATCGGCGGTTCCCACGACTATGTGTACGTTGCCGACCGCAGTAACAGCCGCGTCCAGGTCTTCGATCAGGACGGAAAATTCATCGTCGCGTGGAAACAATTTGGCCGTCCGAGCGCCGTGTATATCGCGAAAGACGACACTCTTTACGTGAGCGACTCGCAATCGAATTCGATGGTCAACCCGGGCTATTTGCGGGGCATCACCGTCGGAAGCGCCAAGGACGGCTCGCTCGCAGCCTTCATTCCTGACCCTGACTTGGCCCAAGCGGACGTGAACCGCATTTCCGGTGCGTCAGGAATTGTGGCGGATGACAAAGGTACGATCTACGCGGCGGACGTCGGTCCGCACCGGTTGAGGAAATACGTAAGGATCAAGTAGTGACGCACTCCGGGCTTCAACTCACGCGGATCGCGATCCCTCTCGCAGACAATTGTTTGAGTAGCTGCGCCACGGCGGGAGTGACCTCGCCATCGCCCGGCACGACCACCGCCCATTCCAGGTCTTCCCGGAACGCGCGCGTGACAATGCTCCAACTCCGTAAGGAGTGTGGCGTCTCTTGCCCGATTTGTATGATGGACCAATGATGCGCCAGCGCCAGTGCAGTCGCTCGATCCGGCGGCGGGCCGCTGACAATGAAGTGGTTGTCCCCGCACACCAGGATCCCGATCATGCGGGTTCAGGCCTCGAGCCGCGGATCGGGAATGGCGCGGCCCACGGCGAAGTGATAGATGACTTGGCGCGGAAGTTTGCTCGCATCCTTGTGAGGCAGCGCACCGTTTTTTTCCTCCGGGAGATCTTCTTGATTTGCAGGATGCTCTTCACCGGATTCGGAAATTACGGGAGCGAACTCTCCCGGGTTTTGATTCTGCGCAGCGGCACGGGAAGCCGGTGAACCCAGCATGACCAGCGCCGCTTTTTCCGCTTCGCGAACCGAACCGCCCACGGAATCCGCTCCCTCTTCGAGGAAGCCCAAATAACGGTGAACATCGTCGTCGTAGAATGCGCCGATGCCGGTGGCGTTCCAGCCCAGCGCTTCCACCCCGACATAGAGGCGTTGCCCGATTGCGCCCGCTTCAAAATATACGTAGCGGTAGCCGCGGTTGCCGAACACTCTCGCCGCTTCGCTCAAATCCGCAATCATGGAAATTGTGAAGCATGAGTTTCCCGCAAGGGATTGCTCGAGGCTGAGAAAAGCCGCGACGCGCTGCACATTGCCGGCGTGCAACTGTTCGAGCTTTCGGTTTACCTGATCCCAGCGATAGACGCCGGGCTCGCTATCGCGCACGCGATGAACGTAGAGATAGAGCGCGACGAGATCGGCGCCTGTTTCGACCAGAGTTGTCTTGCCGCCAAAATTCCCGCGCCAATCCGCGCGCCAATCCCTCGTCGCAAAATCCAGAAGCTGTTCCAGTTCGTGGCGTTCCATCGGCGGCGTGCGCGCATCAAAATCAAGCGCCGAGCGGCGCCGGCGCACTGTTACTCCGAGTGGAGCGTCGTGAGACGGGTCTGGCAAAGGCGCAGGTCTGCCGACAATGCCTTGAATTGCAGTGGAAACGCGCGGTAACGGACCCGCAGGATCAGGAAGGACGGTCGAGGCGTGCATCCCGAGAAGCAACTCATAGCGAACTTCTTCCGCGGACAATTCATTCGGAATTCCCGAGATTTTTTCAACGGGAGGGACCGGAACTCCAGTCGAAGCGTTCTGCGCAGGAAAGACAAGGAACGCCATGGGAGCTTCGTCGCTTTCGGCCAGACCCATCGCGCTAGCCAGGCGAATGTCGCTGAAATGAGCCACCGCTCCGCCGGGCAGTCCCAATGCTCGCGCAGCTAGAAGTGCGCTAATGATTGCGTGACCCAAATCGTGGCAGCAGTAACGATAAGCGCGTTCCCCGTACTTCCAGGATTCTCGCCAAAAGATCGAAGTGAGTCCGACGATCAGCGCTGACTCCGCCGCCCATGGAATCTCGAGAGCACGTGCAAGTTGCTGCGTCCAGGAACCGCGGCTACGAAGTTCGAGGGCGTGCCGGTCCGCGCGGTAGTGGTATAAACCGTCCTCGATTCCCGTAAATGCGCGCAGCGCAACGTAGGTTTCCGTCGGGTGAAGATTCCCGGAGGATGGATTCACGCGCAGGCTGTAGCGAGCGCCTGAGCCCGGAACTTTCTTCCAGGCGCTGACCGCCATCGAGTGCCACAGAAAACGGCTGAGCCAGTTCAAGTCCAGTTGAATTGCTTCGCGGCGTTCAGACGCATCCCCAGCAGTCAGTTCTGTCTTTTCCGCGAGCGCCGCAATGGCGGCAAATGTTCCAGTGCTCGGGAAGCCAGCTTCAGGCGGAAGAAGGATAGTGGGAACGCCTTCATACGTGCGGAATGGGTCAGGCTGATTGTGCCAATCAAGATAGCGCGGATGGGCGCGGACGGAATGATAGGTGTGTTTGGTGGCCTGATGGTAGGCAAAGAGGCGTTCCGTATCTTTGTTGAATGCGCCACACTCGGGTTCGTCCCATAGGCGGGACAGAAAGCTCGTCATTCCTTCGTCCTTCTGATCACTGGCGCTCCAAAGTCCAAAGTGCCCACCTGAAGGCAGGCGCGACAATGGCGTCTCACTCGGATGAAGGGTCGGATAAAATTGGGTCATTCGCGCTCGCCGCCGCGGCCGGCGGAGGAGCGTTCTTCAATTGTTCCAGCTCCGCCTGAACTTTCGCCCAGTCTTTTGGCTTGCGTTTCATCGCATAGGGAGCATCCGGATGTCCAAAAAACTCAAGAAGTTCAGCCCGAATTTCCGGAGAGGCGCCATTGAATTGTTGTTTTGCCAGGCCATCGAGCAATTTTGCCTGCGTCTCATCGCCAAGTTTATATTTTCCGGGTCCCGTGATTGCGCCGGTGTCGAAATTGTCGTTGGGCAAGTCCAATTGTCCGGCGCCTGCCTGGCTCAGGAGTTGCTTGTAGCGATCCAGAGTTGCGTTGAAGCTGGCTTCGAATAGCTTTTCCGCCGCCGGCGTAGGTGTTTTGAGCTCCAGCACTTTCAGTGGACCAACCTTTGGGAGAATCCGGACCAGGAAGGCCAGAAATCTCTCGCCAAAGGTGGGCGGTTGATACTGCTTTCCCCAATTTTTTTGGTAACTCGCGCGAGAAAGATTGTAAAGGAATTTCCTTTTCGTGATGCCAGGCTGATCCCTCAGGATGTCGTTTTTCTTCAGGCTCCAGGCAATGCGCGTCGCTTTGGGAAGAAGCTGGCTGACATCGTGACGGTACGAACCGAGCACCTTGTCTTCGTTGGAGAGAACGTTCTTCAGTTCCAAGCCGTAGGTTTCCTGAAAGGCTTGCTCCAGGAGAGGAACCGAAACTCCAAAGCCGATGAAGTCATGATAGTTATCCGGGGCGTAACGACCCTGCGCTATTTCCAGAACATCAAATCCAAATTCCGTTTTTACGTGCGCCAGCTTGTCTTCTTCATACGTGACCGTGTCGCCGTATTTCTTTTTCAGCTTGGGATACAGCAAAGGGACAGCGCGATTCGTCCCAATGGAATGGCCGTCATTGTCCGCGGCGTAGTGAGCGAGCGAGCCGAGCGCAAACGCGTAGCCGTCGAGGTCCTTGGAATCGCGAAGGAGAGCCAGGACAAAGTCCCCGCTCCGAACGTAATGCGTCAAGTCGCTGAAGAAAAAGCTCCCGTGCGGGTAGTAACCCATGTCCTGGATAATGGCTCCGCCGTAGGCGTAGCCATGCGCTTCCTTGAGTTGCTCAGGCGTTGCATCGGGAAAACGCTTCAACAAAAGCGGGCGTATGTTGGCGTCCCAGGCGCTGTCAATGATCGCTTCATGCGCCAGGACGGCGTAGGCCGCGGCTTCGCTCGGCCATCCCAAAGGCAAGGCCAGCGCCACGATCATGGCGAAAACTTTCACAGACAATGCATTGCGACGTCCCATTTTGCCGACAGCGCCCTCGTTTTGATCTTAGCTTACTTCTATCATTCAGGGAATTTGTTTGCCCCAATGTAGAACGTGTGGGCTCCTGAGGGTTCAATTTGGGGCACCTCGGGTGAGGTAGGCATAGGTGGCTTCTTGCTGTCCCGTTTCATTGGGAAATTCTTTGCGCGCGAACAATGAATCTTCTTGGTGCGGGCCCCACGAAATAGAATGGATAGCAGGTCACCAGGGTCAGGATATCGGCGCCCGAATTATCCAGCACCTGAGTATCTTTCGGCCCAACCACTTTTATAGAGTCCACGCGATACCGGTAGGAACCCTCGAGGGTCATTAAAGTGATCTCGTCATCCTGGCGGACATTGCGCAAGGCCCGGAAAAATGTGTCCCGGTGCCCCGCGATGGCGACATTTCCTGGCTGTCCCGGCAGAGGAGTGCCAGGAATGTGCCCCACCGCCCGCTGCAAGGTCCGGTCATCCGTGCCTTCGAGGATCATCGCCGTAACGCCGATTCGTGTTAGTTCGATTTCCCCCAGGGGTTTTCCAGTTAACGCATGAAAGGACACGTCATGAACGCGACCCTTGATTGTGATGACCGGCTTGAAATCTTTTATCTGCTGTTGAAATTGGCGGGTTTCGTCGGCCTGGTAGACTCTTGCGTCGAGCAGGACAAATCCGCAGTAACCCAAAATCAGCACACCAACGATTACGAAAACGTTTCTGCTCCATCGCAGGATGGCATGGGCTCGCGTCGAGGGAGAGATTCTCCGGTTGAGTTTGAACCTCATGGCTGGCTGCTCAGGGCGTCGCTCGCCGGAGACGGTCTCAAGGGCGCGGAGTAGCCGGCGCGGGTGCTGACGCTTAACCGCCCGCGACTCGCCGTTTTCCGCGCCTTCACTTCGATCGCGCGGTAAGTTCCGTCGGATTTTCTGTTCGCCGGCGCGTAGGAGATCGTGTACTGGTTGCGAATGTCGTGAGCGATTTGCTGGCAAATTGGCAGAATTTCCTCAAGCGACTCTGGAAAGAATGACTCTCCCCCGGAGATCCTGGCCAGTTGCTTCAGAACGCGCGGGTTCCGGTCGTCATCGTTCGCATCAAAGATCCCCATGGAGTAGAGAATTGCGCTCGACTGATTCACCATCGAGATGATTTCAGGGATTGTGTGTTTGCTGGCGTTGTCGCCGCCATCGCTAATCACGATCAACACCTTCTTATCCCATTTGCCTTTTTTCAATTGCTCGAGGGCAACGGCGATTGCGTCGTAAAGCGCCGTCAAGCCGTCCGCCTTGTTTTTGGACAAGGCCGTCTCCAATTGCTGCTGGTTGCTGGTGAACGGCACATTGCCTGGAAGACCCATCAAAACATGCTCGTTGAAATTGACCACGAACACCTGATCTTCCGGATTGCTGGAGCGCGCGAATGCCAGGGCCGCGTTAATTACGTCGGAGCGTTTGGAACCCATGCTGCTGCTGTTGTCGATCACCAAGCCGACCGTGACCGGCACATCTTCATGGCTGAAGGATTCGATCTGTTGAGGGATCTTATCCTCGAAGACCTGGAAGTCTTCCTTGCCGAGTCCCGCGACCGGGGCGCCTTTGCGGTCCCGCACGGTCGCGCGCAAGACAACTAAATCCACACTGGTCCGAATCGTGTATCCGTCCCCATGGGGAGGCGCAGCCTGCGAGTTTTGTTGAGACATGGCAACGCAAGGGAGAACGATCAGGAGAAAGATCGGGAACAAATGATACCTTTGAGCGAAATGGCGTCTCATGAGCTTTACCGGTATTTGTCAGCAGCCCCTCTATTATGCGGGTGTTTTGTGGATTCTGAGCGGTAGCCCGGAATTCGGGCCCTACCGCCCAAGAGGGTAGGCCAATCTCACCTACCCCTGCAATCCATGCACTTGCACTTTCCAGTTTACGCGACGAACTTCGTGAAGACCACAAGTGCAAAGCCTGCGCACAGCGAAAGCAGCCCAATCAGTCCAGCGAGCGGCAAGGAGTTAGCCGTGTGGGGCAAGGCCTGGGCGATTTCCGTCTTCTCGGCGGGCGCCGATACCGGTGCTGCCGCCACGGGCGCCGCGGCCGCGGCCTGCTGCGGCGGAGCCTGGACGACTGCAGTTACGGGAACCTCTTCACCAGTGGGTTGTATCGCTTCGAGTTTTATGCTTTTCAAAACTTCGGCAGGCGGTACCGTATTCGTTTCGATCGGCATCGCGAGGACGGGTTCGTTGACGATCTTTGCCAGTTCCAACGCGCGCTTCTTCGAGTAAACGAATTCCTGTCCGAAGGCGTTGTCGGGATAGAACCAGGCCTTAATCGCTTCCGGCTGGCCTTCGCCTCGTTCCTTGAACGTCATGACCGTCTTTTCCGTCGGTTTCAAGCGAAAGTTGTTGATGGCAAGAATCGTTGTGAAGAGATGCGTTTCGTCGGCGTTGAAAATTTGGACGATGTTCCGGTCGCCAAAGGATTCAAACACCTTGAACACATACGTGCCGGCCGGAAGGATCTGGGCATCCACGCCCGGAACTTCAAAAGGGGCGCTGAACGTGATCACCGTTTTCTTGTCAAATGTGTCAGCCTTGACATTCGCTGCGAATGCCAGGGCGACCAGGGCGAAAGAACACAGTAGTGCAACAACTTTGAATGGTTTCATCTTTGAACTCCCTCTAGTAAATCGATTCATCACACGTCTCTTTTTTCGGTTCTACGAATTTGATCGCCACACAGAAATCGGGGCGCTTCGGCAACGTGGCCGTCGTTAGTTTTGGACCAACTCATTGTTCCGCTTTAGGGAGATCCGCCTTTGACCAGATTCTGGCTGGCAGGAGGAGCTGTGATGTTTATAGCGTTTTGATAATTATTGGTCTGTTCAATACAGCACATGGATGAGGCCAAAGGGCGGATATTCCATTGCCGGGAGAACAATTCCTTGCTCTTATCGAATGCTAGGCGGGAAGCCCGCGAACAATATTTCTCGCTCATGTAGAAAGAATTCATGAAAAGAGGGGGGCGGTCATCTCTAAGCACTGACGCCGAGAGTTCGGAGAAAGGAGCGCGCCAAGCTCCACAGACACTTCCCTGTTCCATGGAGCTGGGCGCTTCTTTTGGGGACGACCGTATCGCTTTAAAGAATGCTTAAAGCGAAATGCTGATGGCAACCCCGGGGCGGCCGGGATACCTGCTGTCGTACAAGTAATATCCGTTATCGGTGTACACAACGTAAACGTCGTCGGTTTGGTACCAGTCGTCTCCCCAGAATTCCGGGTACGGATCAACCACACTGAACCAATAGCCGCCGTACTGGAAACGCGGAAACCCGCCAACATCCATAAAGGGGAGGCCGTAGACGCGGAACGAGTGACCCGAGCCATAGTAGCTGCTGAAATAGGCGTCAGGAATACGGTAGCCGTTATAGCCGCCGCGCTGCTGCCAAGTGCGGTGTTCGGTATCAAAACTGTGGGCACGGCGCTGTTGCCAATCGCCTCGCTGTTCGCCTTGCTGCGCAATCTGCTGTTGCTGCGTGCGTTGTTGCTGGACAGGTTGATTGGACTGCCGCTGAGTAATTTGCTGGTTGTTCCTGTCTTGCTGTTGCTGCTGAGCGTGCTGTTGAGGCGCCGGCTTCTCTTGTTGCTGTTGGGCATGTTGTTGCCCGTTCGGCTTTTGCTGTTGTTGCTGCGCACGCTGCTGAGGGGCCGGTTTCTCCTGTTGCTGCTGGGCATGTTGTTGCCCGTTCGGCTTTTGCTGTTGTTGCTGTGCACGCTGCTGAGGGGCCGGTTTCTCCTGTTGCTGCTGGGCGTGCTGCTGGGGGGTCGGCTTCTGTTGTTGCTGTTGGGCATGCTGTTGAGGGGCTGGCTTCTGCTGTTGCTGCTGCGCATGCTGCTGAGGAGCCGGTTTCTCTTGTTGCTGTTGGGCGCGCTGTTGAGGGGCCGGTTTCTGCTCCTGCTGCTGGCCTCTCTGCTGCGCGGGCTCGGCTTGTTTTGCCGGCCTGTCCTGCTTTTCTTCTTTTTGTTCCTGCTTTGCGTACCCGAGAGTGCTGGTTCCGAAAAGTAATAATAGAACTGTTGTCCCGATCACTTGAACTCGTTTCATAAGTAATTCCTCGTTCCCAGCTTGAACTCATCAGGGCGTGTTCGCTGTCCCCTATTGAACAATTTGGAAATTAATTGCAATCGCAGAATGGCGTCCCCGGGGCGAACCGAAATGCGACGGTGTTCACAAGTGAACAGACATACGTCTTCTATGGTTCTAGGATGTGCTTGCGTGGGGGAAGCAAGACGACCGAGGCGCAAAATGCCCCACACACTTCAACCGAAACAACACCGGACATAGCGGATTCCATTGCACACCAGCCGGCGATAACAGTTCTCGGATAACCCAGAAGTTCGCGCAACTCCTCGGATCAGGCTGAATTGCGGCCTAGAAACTTAAGGAGGTAACACTCGATGCCTTTACTTCAATTGCTGATGGTTCTGATCGTAGTGGGTGTTTTGCTATGGCTGGTCAATAACTTCATCCCGATGCAATCGACGATCAAGTCGATTCTGAATGCCATCGTGGTGATCGGCGTAGTCTTATGGCTCCTGAATGTTTTCGGACTTTTCCATTCCTTCTCCAATATTCGCGTTGGGTCGTAAGCCAACAGGAATGAATTGAGGAAGCGGCAAGACAGCGAGTGCCGGAGTTCTACTCGCTGCATGCTGGAACGAAGGAGTGAACCATGCTTGGGACAATATTGATTGTGGTTTTGATTCTTGCGCTCTTAGGTGCGCTACCGCGATGGTCGCATAGCAGGGCGTGGGGTTATGGACCCACAGGGGGAGTGGGGCTCGCGTTGGTGATCGTCGTCATTCTCCTCCTTCTGGGTCGCCTCTGACATCGCCGGATCAATTGCAGCCGGCAGCTCAGGGCAAGAATGTTGCGGACGTCCCCGCACAACACTGCCTAAATCTACCTACGGCGAGGAGCGGTACGCCAAGCGAACACACCTTTCACTACTCCCATTCCCGGGCTGGGTGAGATACTGGAGCGGTGACAATCCTTTACGGGGATACCCGCGTCCTATGAGGAACGTGATTTCTTTTCGTCGAATTCACAATTTAATTTGCGCCTCTATCTTTTCGCTCGTAGCCATTCTTGTGCTTAGCCAGGCTGTCCCGGCACAAGGGGCTCGGCCTCCGCTTGGCGCCCCCAATCCTTCCGACGCCGCAACAGCCGCAAGCGCGATACCGCCCGTGATCGTTATCGGCTTCGTCGGCGGCTTCATCAGGCACGATGATCCCGTCCATAGCGAAGTGCAGCTCGCGGCGCGACTGCGCAAAGCGTACCCCTCTGGCGTGGACGTGGAAACTTTTGAGAGCTACCACGGGGAAAGTGCCCGAAAGAAAATCCTGAGCCTGCTGGACACAAATCACGATGGAACTCTGACAGCCGCCGAAAAACAGAATGCGCGCATCATTCTATACGGGCATAGCTGGGGCGCATCGGAAGCCATCGACGTTGCCCGCGAGCTGAAAAACGATGGCATCCCCGTGCTCCTCACCATTCAAGTGGATAGCATCTCCAAGTTTCACCAGGACGATGCGGTCATCCCCGCGAACGTGGCTCAGGCCGCCAATTTCTACCAGCCCGATGGATTTGTCCACGGCCAGGCCGCCATTCGCGCCGCCGATCCAGCACGCACAAAGATCATTGGGAATTTTCGATTCGAATACAAAGCCAGCCCGTATGCCTGCAACGAGTATCCCTGGTATGACCGCATCTTGGTGAAACCCCACACGCAAATCGAATGCGATCCCAATGTGTGGAAACAGGCGGAAGCTCTGATACGGGCGGACCTGCCACCAGAAAAATCGAACGGTTCAACGCCGTAATCAATGTTCTAATTTTCACTTCACATCGCCCGCCCAGTCCATTCCTTTCTGTTGTCTGAATCGACACATTGTCATTAATTGTTCCATTTTGGACAGTGGCCGATTTCTTGGCGAACTAAAGTCCACAGTAGATCATCGCCAAGGATTCCTTTCGCTGGGCGGAAAAACACTTGGCTGATGCACAGGGATTATACGGGAGTATTCAAATGCATCAACTAGCCCAGAAGGAAACACTGCAAGATCATCGGGGGCCTGCTCAACGAAGCCTTCCGACCCACCGCCGGCGGATGATTCGCGCCCTGATTGTGGACGATGATTTAGCCGACGTGGAACTTTGCCTGCAGGAGCTCAAGAGAGCGCAATTTGCAATTTCGGCGGATGTGGTCAAAACACGGGCAGATTTCATCGAGAGGCTGCGGATGGAACGCTACGACGTTGTCCTGGCGGATACTGCAGGTGCGGAATGGACGGGGTTGCAGGCGCTTGCCCTCTTGCAAGAACAGGAACAGGAAATTCCATTCATTCTGGTCACCAAGCCTCTGGAAACAGACGTTGTGGACGAATTCATGAGGAAAGGCGCGTCCGATTGTGTGGACAAGACTCGCCTGGTACGCCTGCCGCTTGCCGTGGCTGTCGCGGTAGAACGAACGACTCAGCGCGGGGAACAAGACCGGGTGGAGAAGGCGTTGCGGCACTCGGAAGCACACTATCTCGCTCTCCTCGAAAATCCCACGTACGGCATCTGCCGGTTTGACGTGGACGGGAAGTTTCTCGAGGTGAATGAGGCGCTGGTGACAATGCTCGGCTATGGTTCGAAAGAGGATTTAAAGGCTGCCAACCTGGCCACCGACATCATCCGCGATCCAGTCGAGCGCGCGCAACTGTTTGAGCCCTACCGGCAATCGGGCCACATCGACCTGGTCGAAGTCGAATGGAAGCGAAAGGACGGGACGCCCATGAAAGTCCGGCTCAGCGGCCGGCAAGTAGGCACTGGGGAAGGATCGCCGGAGGGCTGCGAAATCATCGCCGAGGACATCACCGCACAACGCGCTTCGGAAGATCATCTCCGCCATCTGGCGGCCACCGACGCCCTGACCGGCCTGGCAAACTACCGCAGGCTCAGCGAGGAACTCGATACTGAGATCAAGCGCTCGGATCGCACCGGGCGGGCCTTTGCTGTGCTCATGTTTGATTTGGACGGTATGAAACAGATCAATGACCGCTATGGCCATCTGGCCGGCAATCGGGCGCTGTGCCGCCTGGCTGATATCTTCCGTTTTTCCTGCCGCTCGATCGATACGGCCGCGCGGTATGGAGGCGACGAGTTTGCGATTGTCCTCCCGGAAACCGGCGCAAAAGATGCCGCGCTCGTCAGGAAACGGATCTGCGAGCGATTGAACAACGATCGCGAGGAGCCTCTGCTTTCCGTGAGCGTCGGCATGGCGGTTTATCCGGAAGATGGCGCAACCATCGATACCTTGTTTCAGGCAGCGGATCGCGCGCTGTACGAGATGAAGGTGCTGAAGAAAGCGTGCTGAAACCGAAAACGCAATACCGCGGCGTAGTCCCGAGGCTTTAGCCCTCCTCATACAACGTAGGTCGCTATTCCGGATGGACCTGCGCGATCTGTTCAAATTTGGACAGATTTTCGATTGCGGCCGCGCTAAAAGTAATTGTGCATCCTGTGGAGTCAACCCCAAGAGAGGAGGATGTTCAACGTGATCGCTAATAGAACGGAGGGCTTTTCGCCCGTATATTCTTCCTGGTTCGGTAAACCGGTAGTTATCCTCGTCGTTATCCGCCAATGTCATGTCCCAATGCCTTGCCGCATTGTTGGCGAATCCGCGGCCGACGTACGTGTCCGCATACAGCCTGGATGGGAGATGGATGTCCGAAAAGATTTGATCCTAGCCGTCGAAGAAGTGGTTATCGCCGCGGAAGACCGCGTGAATTGAAGCGGCCACCCAGGGCCTCAATCGTTCCGCCAACTGCGCGCCTGTGTGTCGGACAACTGGAGATAGATGTGAAAAAAAGCGCCGGCAAACGTTGACAATTTCTTGGCGCGCTCCGCGCTTGATTTTTACGAATTGAAAGGAGACTTGCAATGATACTGCTCATTATTCTTCTGGTGTTGTTGTTCGGCGGGGGCGGCGGTTATTACGGCTATTCCAGATGGGGGAGAGGCGGGGGGATGGGAGTCGTCGGAACCGTCCTGCTCATCGTGTTGGTCGTGTATCTGGTCGGCGGGTTGCATTGACCTCGCCCGCAGCGCACTGGACCCGATGGGGTATGTAAATACAGCGGCGCCGGACGGCTGATTGCCGTGGCGCATAGATCAGATTGCGCGAAAAGGGGGAACATTTATGAGGCGTAGCACGAAGGACAAAGCCAAAGGCAAGTTTCACGAAGTGAAGGGTAAAGTCAGGGCAAAAGTTGGAAGGGCGACCAACAATCCCAGCCTGGAAGCGGAAGGCCAGGGCGAAAAGTTTGGTGGAAAGGTTCAAAAGAAAATCGGTCAGGTGGAGAAAGTCCTCGGGATCTAGCACGGAAGGCTTCGCCAGAGCTGCAAGCGAAACCGCGCGCCGGTTTTGAACACAAGAGAAAAGAGATGATCACCGGTCACATAATCGCGGCGTTGCTGCCGATGGCGGCGAGAAGTATGCGGCGGTGGCTTTTTCAACTCGGCGGCATAGGGCTTATTCCCCTCGGCCTTCTGGATAGCTCCCTCATTCCGCTTCCGGGAATCCTGGACGTGGCGGCGATTGTCTTGTCCTCGCGGCAGGAACAGTTTTGGCTTTATTACGGGTTGATGGCGGCGGCAGGTTCAGTGGCCGGCGGCTTTGTCACCTACCGGCTCGCTCGCAGGGGCGGGAAAGAAGCGCTGGACCGCAGATTTTCGCGCAGAAAAGTGGACAAAGTTTGCAAGATCTTCGGGCGGTGGGGATTCGCCGCCATTGCCATCCCTGCCTTACTTCCGCCCCCTGTGCCCATGGTTCCGTTTTTGCTTGCGGCGGGCGCCATGCAATATCCTCCAAGGAAATTCCTGGCAGCGCTCACGCTCGGCCGAATCTCCAGATACATGATCCTGGCTTATTTGGCCGCGCGTTACGGACGCCAAATCATCGCCTTCATCGCGGAACACGGACACCCCGCCGCGGTGGCAATCATTTTGGCGCTGATGACCACTGCGACCGCGGTTTTCTACTTTTGGCAAGGCAACGAGCACGAGAAAGGACTTGCACGTTTGGCGAACGTTTCTTCGGAAGGGACCAGTCCCCTAGTCGTGCAGGACCACACTGAGCAATGAGTCGTTCACATGCAGCCCGCCATCGTAATTGATAAATCCCAACTTCTTGAATTTGTTCATGAAAAAATTGACGCGCGACCGCGTCGTGCCGATCATTTCCGCCAGCGTCTCTTGCGATACCTTGGGAAGCACGAACTGCGGTTTTTCGTGATTGCCGTATCGCGCCAGCAATAAGAGGGTTCGCGCCAGCCGTTTCTCGCTGGAATTGAAAAGTTGATCGATCAAGTCTTCTTCAATCCGGATATTGCGCCCCACCATGTAGGAGATGAAGCGATCCGAGAACGCGTGTTCCGCATGGAGCACGCGGATCATTTCTTTCAGGCCGATCGCGAGCAGCGTGACGCGTGTAATCGCGGTAGCCGTCGCGATGCGCAGCGGCTGCCCTGCCAGGGCTCCTTCGCCGACGAAGTCGCCGGGTTTCAATATTGCGACCACGGCTTCCTTGCCGGTCTTGGAGACGACCGAAAGCTTTACCGACCCTTTTTGGATGTACAACACGTCCTTGCCGATATCTCCCTGGGAGAACACGGTGTCCTTCGTCTGGAACTCCACAATCGTCTTGGCTATGCCAGCGGAATCGAGAAAGGCCTGGACATTGAAATTGCCGGACGGCGGGCTCTTCGATTTCTTCATTGCGTTCATAGTATTAAAACCTCCACTTTCTTGGGCAACGTGCTCGGCCCCCTTGCAGCTCTCTTTGATTTCCTGACCACAAGCTTGCGATTGCCGTTGCGTTTGGCCAAGGATTCCCGCTGTTCGAGAATTTTCTCAACCACCGCGACGGGAACTCGCTCGAAATGACGGTATGTTTTTCGCATCGGTCGTTCTCCCTGCAAACACCGTAGCAACCTCCAAGCGATACGGGGAAAATCTTTTGGAATACCGTGGCTGCCGACAGCTGGTCATTCAACGGTATTTCGGTGGCACGCGGCGTGACCAATGCGGGGACCCCGTTATCGGATCGAATTGCGCAGGGCTGGCTTAGCGTTTCGAATTTTATTGTACTTTACGCTTAGAATGCGTATGATTGCGCGAGTTTAGTTATACGTTTGGCACAGAAGGTTCCTATGAAGACCAACCCAGCGATCCCTCATTTCAAGACCATGGCCATGGTGGACGTCCCTCGATCGCGAAGCGGGAAGCACAAGAAGATCGTTTCCGCGATTTTGCGCGACCTCGACGACCTTGGCGAAGGCGTCGCTTTCAAGGTCCCGCTGGCCGATCTCGGAGATACCAAGGAGAACGTGCGTTCCGCGCTGAACCGCGCGACCCGAAAATCCGGCCGCAATGTTGCCACAGCCACGGACGATGACTTCCTGTACGTCTGGAACGTATTGAAGCCTGAACCCTCGAGCGGAACTCGTCCCAACGGCAAAGGCAAATAGCCCCGAAACACACGCCAGGCATGATCGACATCACCTAGTTTCATTCCGAGAGACCCTTTCCAGGCCTGCTTCTGTACCGTTGTATTGATGTGAACCACGGGTCTGGCTCGTCTTTTTCATTTCGCACCCGAGCGCACGGCAAATCACAATCGTAAATCTTAGGAATACGTGCAAAAGAGCACAGACTCCCGCCTTCCACGCCCCCATGATGCTCTCATCGATATCAAGTTTGTGGACGACAGAAACTATTACTGAGGGCCCCATGAAGTTGCCTGCACTTCTGCCGAACCAACATTGAAATCGCAAAAGCAAGCTGGGAGGAAACGAATATGTGTTTTTCAAGCCGCTTCATCAGCACGATGATCTTGGCTGCAGCCATTGCCACACCGGTAGCAATGATGGCCGCCCCGGGACCGAAAGACGATGGCGTTCAGGTCCGGGTCTATGATTCCGGCCACAAGGACTATCACAACTGGGATGATAATGAGAACAAGGCTTGGGGAGTTTACCTGAGCGACAATCACAAAAAATCCCACGAATTCTCGAAGTCAAACAAGAAAGAGCAGTCCAATTACTGGAATTGGCGCCATTCTCATCCGGACTAAACCGGTTGCGGCAGGAGTCCATTCAAAGCAGGTTCTGGTAGCACAGAAATCCGCTGCGCCGGGTGACTGTGCTACTCGAGTTATTCCGCGAACTGGAAGGCTCCGCAAAGACATTACGCGGCCGGCGAAATGGGAACAGGTGCGCGCGCCAAGCGGAGCACACCCACTCAGGTTCATTCAGGCTTAAAAGGAAATGCCACTTAGGAAATATGTCGCGAAATGAAGGGCGGAAGAAAGTCTGAAATCACTCTTCAGCGCACACAGCATTGCTTTTCGTTATAGGAGATCTCTTATGAAAAAGAACTTAGGCAAGCGAAGTATCGTTTGGGGAGCATTGATTGCTTCCGCCGCCATTTTGGCCCCGTCTGCCCGTTCCGGCGGAGTTCCACAAGTCTCACAGGCCGCGGCAATCCGAGCGGATCAGACATCCATGTATCAGATGATTCTCGTGGACCGAACGGTGAAGGCCGTGAAATATGCTCACCGCAGCGGGTCCACCAAGATCGATTTCGAAGGCACCGATCTAATGGCCGGCGCCAGGGGCGAAGCCAAAGTAGACAGCCATCGCGGAGCCATGGAAATCAAAGTTGAGTTTTCGAATATGCAAAAACCCACGACGTTTGGAGGGGAGTATCTGACCTACGTCTTGTGGGCGATTTCGCCCGAAGGCCGCCCCGTAAACCTGGGTGAAGTCCTGATCGGCGGAAACGACCGAAGCAAGCTCGACGTCACGACGGACCTTCAAGCGTTCGCCATGATCGTAACCGCGGAACCTTATTATGCGGTGCGGCGTCCCAGCAACGTAGTCGTGATGGAAAATGAGATTCGCCCGGACACCGTCGGCACTACCGAGGTAGTGGACGCCAAATATGAACTGGTCGATCGCGGCGGTTATATTCCCACCGGCTATAAATTTGATCCCGTGGTTTTGAATACCAAGTTGCCGCTCGAGTTTTTCGAGGCGCGCAATGCTCTGCGTATCGCTCAGTCCGCGGGCGCCGAAAACTATGCGACATCCAGTTATGCCAATGCAGCCGACCAGATGAAGCAGGCCGATGACATGGCCATTCGCCGTGGCGTCGATAAGAAGCGGCTGAGTTCCACTTCCCGTCTTGTCGTGCAGACAGCGGAAGATGCCCGTGAGATCTCCGTAAAACGAATCGATGAGGATCGCGCGGAAGCAGCCCGCACCGCGGATGCAAATCGCGTAGCTTCAGCGATGGCTGGAAGGCGCAACGCGGAAGCAGATACCGCCGATGCAGTTCGCGCGCGGGACAACGCCGAAGGCAAGACTCGCGATGCCCAGGATTCAGCTCGCTACGCCGCAGCCGGCCAAGCGCAAGCCGAACGGGACAACGCCGCCGCACAGCGACAAAAACTGGATGCCCAAGCGGATTCCGACCGGAATCGCGCCTCCGCTGCTGATGCCAACCAGGCCACCGCGGACGCGCAACAACACCAAAGAGACGCGGAGACCGATTCAGCAAGAAGCCGCCTCGCCGCTACCGATGCCAATCTAGCTACCGCGGATGCACAACAGCATCAAAGAGACGCGGAGACCGATTCGGCAAGAAGCCGCCTCGCCGCTACCGACGCCAATCTAGCTACCGCGGATGCACAACAGCATCAAAGAGACGCGGAGACCGATTCGGCAAGAAGCCGCCTCGCCGCCGCGAATTCGGATCAACAGCTTCAGCAAGCCGTGCGTGACCGTGAAGAACTTCGCGCCCGCCTGCTGATCCAATTCAACGCGATCCTAGAGACGCGAGACACCGCTCGCGGCCTTGTCGTCAACATGTCGGACGTCCTTTTCGATTCCGCCAAATTCACGCTTCGCCCAGCCGCGCGCGAGAAGCTAGCCAAGATTTCCGGCATCGTCCTCGCCTACCCCACACTGGCGCTTGCCATTGAGGGCAACACAGATAGCGTGGGCGGCGACGCTTACAATCAGACACTGTCGGAAAATCGTGCTGGTTCGGTGCGAGATTACCTCGGCCAGCAAGGCATTCCCTCGGCGTCTATGACAGCGCACGGATTTGGCAAGTCACAGCCAGTCGCTTCCAATGACACGGCGGGAGGGCGGCAGCAGAATCGCCGCGTCGAACTCATCGTATCCGGAGACGTGATTGGAAATACAATTGGGGCCGGTCCAGCCGCAATGCAAGAATTGCCGCTTTCCCCTCGTCAGTAAAATTGGGGAACGCAACAGTGCGAGACGGCGGAAAATAGGAACCGCCATCTCGCATCGTCGTCTAACTTCGCCGCATTTAATTTCGTTCCATCGGGGACAGGTTGCAGGCGCAACCTGTCCTTGACGGAAGCGCTCCGGGACAGGAAGATCCTCCGTAGCGCTGGCTCTCTCCGCAATGCGCATGCAGTCTGGCGCCTATCTTCCTTCTGTTCCTCATCGCACGAAAAAAACCGCAATATTGAGAATACGTTCAAAAGAGCACAGACGCTTGTATTCCTGACCTTCATGATGCTCTTACAAACGGATAGTTAGGGAAGACAGGAACCATTACTGAAGGCAGGATCAAGAAGTTCACCTTCACTTCTCGCCGTTCCAACGCCGAAATCGCAGAGTACTCTTGGAGGATCATTTTATGCGCTCTACACATCTTTACATCGGTTCGCTTTTCCTGGCTGCCGCCCTTGCGGCACCGGTGGCAATGGTGGCCGCCCCAGCACCTAATGATGCCGGGGTCCAGGTCCGGGTCTATGACCGCGACCACAGGGACTATCACAACTGGGATGACCGCGAAAATCATGCCTGGGGAGTGTTCCTGACCGACAACCACAGACATGCTCATGAATATGCTAGGGCGCACAGGAGAGAGCGGTCAGAATACTGGAATTGGCGCCATGCCCATCCAGACCGCGACTAGCGAAGGCATCCATTCGGCACGTGATTTAGTACGAGTGAGGATGAGGCCTCGTCTGGGACGCCGCGGACGGGGCCTGGGATCGGCCCGCTCCTCGCGTTTGGAATATATCCTTAAGTACAGGTCGAAAAAGTTAAGGGGATCCGTTGCGTGAAATCAAAATTAGTGACTTCTCATATGGACTGATCGTGACCATCGCAGGGCTTGGTCTGTACTCCTACTACGTCCGCGAACTTCTGGCCGCGCTGACTATATTTAGTGTGGCTTTCTTCTTTCTGGCTCTGGTGGGACTTGGTGCGCTTCTTGTCTGGAGCGCCAGCGTGCAGGTGGCCGTCTGGGCCACGCCCGCCTCGCGGAACGTGATCGCGTATTCCCGCCGTCTGATTGCCGCTTACGCAAAGCCTTGAGCCGCGAAGACATCTCCCAGCAGGATAGGCGACTGTGCACAAGTGAACAGACGGGAGAGTCCGCATCCTCTAGGATCGCAATCGGGGAATGAAAGTGTAATCCAGAGCCGAAGGACGCTCGCTGGATTGCGGAGAATAACAAATGAAATCAATCACTGTGCTGGGAATTCTACTTGCGGTGCTGGGGGTTTTTGCCCTCGTCTACCAGGGATTCAGCTATACGCGCCAGGAAAAGGTTCTCGATGTGGGTCCGATTCACGCCACCCGGGATGATACGCAGCGCGTCCCTCTTCCGCCAATCGTCGGCGGATTGGCTTTGCTTGGTGGAGCTACACTGCTCGTCATCGGCGCGAAACAAAGGGCGTAACTTAGCCGGCCGACGTTGTTTCAGAAAAGATTCTAGAGCGCCTTTTGCCCAGCCAAAAGCACGATCGAAAGCGCTTCAGGAACATTTTGGTACTAATCGAAGTTCATCAACTAGAAAGATGATAGTGGAGGTTGCGATGTTTCGTAAATTGACTCTTGGTGTCTGCATTTTGTTTGTTGCGAGCTCGGCGTTCGCTGCGAACAAGGAACAAGAACGTTTGGAAAATTCCGGAACCGTCATGCAGGAAGTGATGGACGTACCCGACAACATCCCGCAAGAGCTGCTCGAAAAAGCGGAATGCATTATTGTTTTTCCGTCGGTTCTAAAAGCTGCATTCGTTATCGGCGGCAGCTACGGCCGCGGCGCAATGGTTTGCCGGACAGGGGAACATTTCAAAGGCCCCTGGGGTTCCCCGGCGATGTATGCACTCGAAGGCGGCAGTATTGGATTTCAACTCGGCGGCGAAGCGACCGATCTCGTCCTCCTCGTCATGAACGAGAGGGGCGCGTCCTCGATTTTGGACAGCAAAGTTAAACTCGGCGCCGATCTTTCCGCAGCGGCCGGCCCCAAGGGCCGCGACGCTTCCGCGGATACCGATGCCTACCTGCGCGCGGAGATCCTGAGCTATTCCCGCTCGCGCGGTCTGTTTGCCGGCATCTCCCTCGAAGGTTCCTCGCTGCGTCCCGACAATGACGCCAGCGCCGATGTCTATGGCCGCAAGATCACAGCCAGGGAAATCGTGCTGGGCGGCAAGGCTTCGATCCCAGAATCCGGACAGCATCTCGTCCGAGTGTTGCAGAAGAACGCGCCACACAACGAATCGGCAAGGAATTCAAACAAGTAGCCACGATCGCCGTCCCGTCTTTCCCCGGAAGGAAAGTTGAAGCAGGACCTTCGCCGCATCCTGGCGAGGTCCTGCCTCAGCGATCACCGCGATTGGCCAGGAGAGTCCCAATGCAGGAAACGATCAATGCAGGCACGGTCTTATTCAGGGACGGCACAATTTTCCCGGAAGCATTCCAATGCGAGAGCGATTCGTATTCGCCTGGCTGGAGATCGGTCAAAGGGCTTGACGGGTTTGGATTGGACCGAAAAATACAAAACGCAGGGTGGCATTTCTTCTACTTCGCCGGCGAAAACAAAGTCACGGTGTCAGGCCGCGAAGGCGAGAAAACGATGCGCAAAGCTGTCGAGCGAATCCAGGCTGGCCTGAAGCTCGAGAAAAGCAATTCCTTCGAGATCACACGCGTGGCGCTTAAGACCTTCCTCGGTGTGCCCTACACGTGCGTGTCTTTCCATTTGCGGAATATACAGGAAAGCATGCAACTGCTCGGGGACGAAACGGTTCAGCCGTGGAAACACGCGCGATTTGTCGCCGCCTGAAAAGCCGCTGATGGAGACACTCAGATGAAAATGATAAACCGAGCTGCAATCGCGTTAGTCATGGTT
The DNA here is from genome assembly GCA_963832265.1 of uncultured Acidobacteriota bacterium. Lineage (GTDB taxonomy): Bacteria > Acidobacteriota > Terriglobia > Acidiferrales > UBA7541 > Palsa-360. The sequence continues at coordinate 60,636 of CAWHTN010000001.1, read as the reverse complement.
GTGCTCTGTGATCCGTTGATTCATGCGCAAGATCTTTCAAAGTACCGGAACTTTTCGTTCGGGATGAGCGCGGCCAGCGTTTCAAAGCTTGCCGAGGAAAGGCCGGCCGACGTAATTGTAATTCACGAACGCCCGGCATTGATTCAGCAGCTCACGTGGTATCCGCCGCTGCCTTTTGAATCCGTCCGCCCGGCGGAACCCGTCCAGAAGGTTCTTTTCTCCTTTTACAATGGCGAACTTTACAGAATGCTCGTGACGTACGACAGCGATGCCGTAAGGGGACTCACCAGCGAAGACATGATACGAATGCTCTCCGCCAAGTACGGAACCGCTGCCAAGCCGGCTGCCGAGGTGAATTTCCCGACGAACGACGCCTACAGGGCAACGGAAAAGGTGATCGCTCGCTGGGAAGACCCGCAATATTCATTAAACCTCTTTCGCGCCTCCATGTCCGATACATTCGCCGTCGTCATGTTTGCCAAACGATTGGATGCGCAAGCCGCGGTCGCCATCGCCGAATCCGTAAAACTGGAACGGCAAGAGGCGCCGCAGGTGGAAGCCGCGCGCGTGAAACAGGCAGCGGTGGATCTGGAAGCAGAGCGGCAAAAGAATATCAAGGCGCTTCGTCCCTGAACTTAGCGGAAGGTAAGGCCGTTGCATGATCGGGTTCTAGCCAGGCGATTTGAGGAAAAAGAGACTGCCGCGGGTAAAGGGTTGGAATTTCGGATGCAACGCGGAAACTGGAGAGCACAGTGATATGCTTAAGGCCGGAGTCATCGATCCGGCTAAATCCGCGATGAGAGCCGCCCCAGGAAACCATGCTGATCCGCCTAGGTTACGACATTGAATTCAACATTCCACAGCCCGTCGCGGTTGTGGCGCTTCTCAACGTGCATCCCTCCCGGGAGGGCGACCTGCGTGAACCGGACGAATTGCACATCGAACCCGCGGTGAGAACGAATCGGTATCTTGATCTATTTGGGAACCGCTGCACCCGGTTTCTGGCTTCCCAAGGCAAGCTCCGCCTCTGGAATTCCACGCTCATCCAGGACTCGGCCGAGAAAGACCCCGTAAATTATCAAGCGCGGCAGCACCCGGTGGAAGAGCTGCCGGTGGACAACCTCACCTACTTGATGAATAGCCGCTACTGCGAAGTGGACCGGCTGTCAAACATTGCCACGGAACTGTTTGGCAATACCGCGCCGGGATGGGGACGCGTGCAGGCGATTGTGAATTGGATTCACGGCAGTGTGCAATTCGGATATCAGTACGCTCGCGCAACCAGGACCGCCCTGGATGTCTACACGGAACGAGTCGGCGTCTGCCGCGACTTCCAGCATCTGGCCATTGCATTCTGCCGCTGCATGCATATCCCCGCCCGCTACGCCACAGGCTATCTCGGCGACATCGGCGTCCCGCCGTCGCCCGCTCCCATGGATTTCAGCGCGTGGTTTGAAGTTTTCTTGGACGGAAGATGGTGGACATTCGACGCCCGCCACAACGAGCCCCGCGTAGGCCGCATCTTAATCGCCACGGGACGCGACGCCGCCGATGTGGCCATGACAACTTCCTTCGGCATGGCCGAGCTAGTCAAATTCACCGTCGTGACGAACGAAGTCCAAGAGGTTGCGCCCTTTCAAGATCTTCGTTCGCACGCCGCCCGTTCCGGCGGTTTTTAGTCCGGCGCATTCAATCGCAGGATCCAAACTAAAAGGACAAGTAGTTGTGTTTCGGGTTTCTCGAACGACAGCAGATGCTTTAGAATTGAGAGCAGCAGCTGCGGTGGGCGTGTAGCTCAGCTGGGAGAGCACCTGCTTTGCAAGCAGGGGGTCGCAGGTTCGAACCCTGTCACGTCCACCAACTTCTTCTCTGATTGCAAAGGATTTCCGAGATTCATCTCTGCCCCAATCTCTTAGTTTTGGTCCCTACTGTGCACGAACTGTGCACGAATGCAGTTACTGAACTGCGACTGTGCACAATGGAGCCGCCACCAACACGCCAGCGGCAGCCGGTGCTACTTCGTTGGCTCGACGGTTTAGCTTTTCCAAAGCTTCGCGCTTCATCTGCAACTTCATTTGGGAATACTTTTTGAAGACTTGCGCATCGCCCTGGCGAAGCATCTGGGTTACCCACTCATCGGCTACTCCTCCGGCACTCAGCCTTGTGGCGTACGTGGAGCGGAGGTCATAAATCCGAAAGTAGGGAACATTTGCTCGTCGAAGAGTTTTTCTCCAAACAGTCTTGAGCCCCACCTGATGCCCGTTCGGATTCCGATCGCTCGGAAACAGAAACAGCCCTTCACCCGAAATCGCCATCTGACTTTTGAACGCTTCAATGGCGAGCGAAGTGAGGGGAACCTCGGCGATACCGTTTGCAGTCTTCGAATCCGGTATCCAGACCACTGCATTTTGCAGATCCACTTGGTTCTTCCTCATCGAAGTCAGTTCCTTGTAGATTCGCAACCCGGTCTCCGTGATGATTTGAATGACGTTCCGCAAATACTGCGGACCGTGGGACTCGATTCGTTGCTGCTCAGACCATGTGACGTAGTGAGGTCTAAACAATCCCTTTACGGCAACCGGGAACTCAGCACCTGAACACGGATTCGTCGCTAGGAGTTTCTTGCGAACAGCCACGTTGAGCATGCGTCGGAGAACTCTGAACTCCTGATGTATCGTGGTGGCCTTGATTGCTCCCAGCAGCTTGTAACCGAGCTTGGCCCTAATGCGGACACGCTGTCGAAGACGTTCGCGAAGATAAAGATCGATCGAATCCGCGGTGATGTCCACCAATCTGCTTGTACCAAACGCAGGCTTGAGATGTTTGATGCACCGCTCGTTCGCTTCGTGCGTTTTCTCAGCGCGCACGGGCGGCTTGGAATAGTTCTCCAAGTAGAAATCCGCCCATTGCCCGAAAGCCAAGGTCTCGCCCTTTCGTACGACTTCAAGGATATTCTCATCTCTCGCCTGAAGTCTGTCTCTCAGTCGTTTATTTGCTTCTTGCCAATCAGCGGTCTGGCTTGACTCTCTCCGGGCAAAGCCTTTGCGATCCCGATAGCGAATCCACCAGATTTCGGTCCCAGCCCGCCGATAGACCACTCCGTCGTACTTTCTTGCTCTAGGCATTCTCCATCTCCTGTTTAAAAGATGCGCGGAAGGGCTCGAGATCCGATTTGAGAAACCGGATGTTTCGACCCATCACGCGGAGATGGGGAATCTGCTTTCGCTCAACCCAAAGATACACAGTTTGGGGGCTGACACCTAGAAATTTGGCAGCATCTTTGACCGTGAGAGGTTGCTCGATTTTCGCGATTGCGACGTGCGAGGAATCGGCTGACATTTCAGTTTGGTTCATTGGATCACACTTTAGAATATCTGGGCTTTTGACTTACGAAACACCTCGGGCGACCACCTCTTTAGGGATTATACTATACGTATAGCACCATAGCAACCCAATTTTTGGAACTAGAGAATGCGGGAGATTGCTCAAAGCACATCCGGAAGGACTGAAACGTGGATGAGAGACCGCGGCGCGAATTCAGAAGGCCTTTGACAATTACAAGCTAGATGCGGTGCTGCGGCGTTCTCAGGTGAAGAAAAGCGGGGTGTCTGCCCAGTCTTCCCCGGCACGAAAGACACGGGGAGGAGGATCTGGTGTGGGTTCAGGGGGCAACAGCTCGAAAGGCTGAAACGCTTCTCGCAACATGGCTGTGTATTTCTTTCGGTCGAAGCTGTGCCAACCCTCCCACAATGCAAAGGCGCGGACTCGATCATTTGGAACATCGGATTCGCTATCCGTAATGATGTATTCGATAGTCTGGCCGGGACGCAATTTCACGCCACTTCCAAAAAGCTGCTGTGCGGCAATCGCAGTGACACCAGCCTTTTGATAGTCGCGCGGCACTTTTGTGATGCGCTTACTGACGACAAGGTCCTTGATTTTGACATCTCCGCTGGCTAGCCGTTCTTCATAGCGAGCCAAGACGATGCGTGCGATTTCTAGTTTCTGAAGATAGAACTCATGGTCGTAGGCTTCCGCCAATATCAAAAGAACCTCTCGCTGCATTTGGTTTAACAAGGGAGGCGTGTCGTGGCGACGGCATTCTAGTCCCCTGACTTTGACCTCACCGTCCTCCCCGACCGCGAAGAAGCGATTCAGGACTGGAACATCCTGATTCTGCTTCGATGGAAGGAAGACAACGTATCGGTAGACAGACTCTATTGCCCAAGGAAGTTGCGTCCGCTCTTCAATATCTTTGGCAAGTTGCTCGAAGTCTTCATGCGTTGCACCTTCTCTCCAGACGTAGAGGGAAGTCGTGTGGCTTTAGACTTCGTTGGCATCGCCGAATTCTATGATTTGTCAGGAATTCATTTACTGGAAAGCTTCCTAGCGCAAAGTTAGAGCATTACCAACTAATGTCGATGAGTTCCAAAAAGTTAGTGCCGTGTCTTGATGCGAATGACTCTCAAACGCTTGAGTTCGAAGAAACACTTTGCGCACGTTTTCACGTCTGCACCGGCATCGTGCGTTTCCAATACACTCTTCCCGAATAACTTGAAGTAGAGTTCAGGCAGTTTCGGCCATTTGTAACTGCCAAACCTACCTGGAAGCTCGCAATGCTCAGTCGAGTCCTTCATCGTGCAAACTTGGGTCTGCTTGTGAAACGGGCGCCGAACGCCAATCCGGTAAAACTCGGCACTGATAATATTGAGATCGAATTGAAGGTTGTGAGCTACCACCACCGAAGATTCACTCAGGGCCTCAGCGAATTCGTTGAGCACCTCATCAATTGGGATGCCAACTCGCTTCGCTTGTGATGTTGAGATGCCATGAATCCGCTTTGCTTCTTTGGGAATCGTGAAACCCTCCGGACGGATGATGTAGGATTTCGAGACTTTCTTTCGGCCATGAGCGTCACAGTTTCTCCAAGCAATTTGCACCACTCGCGGCCAGTTCTCAGTATCTGATACTGGCGCATCATACAAACGCGGGACTCCTGTCGTTTCAGTGTCGAAAATTAGGTACATCCATTCTCCCAATCAAGTGTGATACTGCTCATTGTTTTCGCCCCTCGGAAACGACGCGTGCCAATAGCTTCGCGCCGGCATCGGGATTAATGTACGCAAGCCATCCCAATCGCCCTCTAGTGGATGACCTGCTCCCCTAAATCCGCACAAAACTGAGTATGATTTCGCGTTTAGAAAGGGGGAGAAGCATGTCCAGAACGAGGCACACCGAAGTGGAGATCATCGCAGTGCTGAAGCAGGTGGAGGCGGGGCGGAAGGCGGAGGACGTGGCGCGAGAAGTGGGGGTGTCCAAGCACACGATCTACGCTTGGAAAGCGAAGTATGGCGGGATGGACGTAAACGAGGCGCAAGAAGTGAAGCAGTTGCGGGAAGAGAATGGGCGGCTCAAGAAGTTGGTGGCGGATCTGAGCTTGGACAAGGACGCGCTGCAATCGGTGATTCGAAAAAACGGATGGAGCTCGCAGTCATGAAGGCGGCTGTGGGACAAGTGCGCCAGGAGTATGCCTTCAGCCAGCGGCGAGCCTGCCGACTGCTGACGATGTCGGTATCGAGTTACCGCTATCAGACCAAGCGCAGCGATGAAGGGTTGCGTGAGCGGTTGGTGGAACTGGCGCGGGAAAAGCCGCGGTTCGGCTATCGGCGCTTGCATGTGTTGCTGCGACGCAGCGGAGAAGATGTGAATCACAAGCGCGTGCATCGGGTGTACCGGGAAGCGGGATTGAGCATTCGGCGCAAGAAGCGCAAGCAGTGTGTGCGGACCGGACAGCCGCTGCGGGCCTGCACCGTGGCCAATCAGGAATGGGCGCTGGACTTCGTGCACGACGCGGTGGAAAGCGGGCGGGCGATCCGGGTGCTGAGCGTGGTGGACGCATATACACGGGAGTGCCTAGCGTTGGAAGTGGACACCAGCTTCGCGAGTCGACGAGTGACGCGGGTGTTGGAGAGGATTGTGGCGGAACGAGGCGTGCCGCAGGCGATTCGCTGCGATAACGGGCCGGAGCTGACGAGCCGGCATTTTCTGGCCTGGTGCATCGATCGAAAAATCGAACTGGTACACATTCAACCAGGCCGCCCGATGCAGAACGGGCGCGTGGAAAGTTTTAATGGGCGGATGCGGGAGGAGTGCTTGAACGTGAGTTGGTTCGAGAATCTGTTCCAGGCGCGGGAGAGGATCGCAATGTGGCGGCGGGAGTATAACGAAGAGCGGCCCCACAGCAGCCTGGGATACCGGACGCCGCAGGAATTCGCGCGGGAAGTGGGCGGGGAAAAGGGCTGTGGAAAAGGCGCTGCGTGGAAAAGTAAAAACAACTTTTCCACTCCGCTTGGAAATCCCGCAAAAGGCGCGGGATTCCCACTTTCCCACAGCCCCGGCGACGACGGTCTATCCACCGCCGAGCAGGCTAACGGTTCCGATGTCGTATTATGACGTGTGCGGAGTTCGGGGGCAGGTCATGGACAGCGTTAGGTTGCCCTTCCGCGCACGCGCTTCCCTTAGGACTGCGCTTCGAATCTTTTGGCGATTTTCGCGGGTAAGATTGACCTTTTCGTTTACGTTGAGCCCAGTTACGACTTGTTGCGTTCCAGCGGGCATCGTAAATCTCTTTTTACTCTTTATACTGAAGCCTTCACTTTCAATGATTCGATCAATTAATTTGCGGAACTTGTAAAGCCTTCGCGTGCCAGATGCACTTACATCATCGACAAACCGGCTAAGCTCGAATCCATGGCTTCGACCCAAATTCATGATTCGCCAGTCTGCATGGAGCAGCACAAGATTTGCCAACGCCGTGCTCGTGTGGGTGCCTTGCGGCAACTGCCATTGCGAGGTCGTTAATCGCGCCAGCAGGCGCGACGGTTGCTCACCGAAACCTAACTGGCGGAATACGGTCCTGATTTGTAACGGAGTGACAGAAGGAAAAAACGATTCGATATCAATCGTATATAGAAGAGGCTTCCCAACGTGAACTACTGCGTTGGTCTTGGGAGACCTTCGCCGTACTCCTCCGTGTACCCACGCGGGAATTGAAACTTGATCCAAGATCCGCTCTTTAATTTTCTGTTGGGCCAGTTTCAGAGGTCCCATCGGCACGCGCAATTGCCGAGGTGTTCCATCCTTTTTCGCGATGGTCGCGTTCCTGTAATATTCGTCAGGTCGGGTTGCTAGATGAAAAAGCTCCCGGGAGGAAATTTCAAGGAGGTGTGAAAGCGTCGCCACATCGGGCACGTTGAATATCATCTACTTCCTTCGTTCGCGCTTGGTCACTGCCCCGGCGCGTTTACTAAACAGGTAGCTAGCTTCAAGTCTGAGCAAGAGATCGCGTATTTTCTCCATACGCCTTGAATCAGCGCGCTCGCCGTCATATTCCTGCCACAAAAAGAAAAAAGAAACTGGAACCTCTAATGAGTCCGCAATCTTCTTTAAGAGAGTCACGCTTGGCTCGCGTTTATCTCCCTCTACCAGTGAAACATAGTTCGCGGTCACCCCGGCGCGTCTTGCCAATTCGCGTTGTTTGACTTTGCTTGCAGTCCTTACAGTCTTGATTGCGTTTCCTAGGGTCATTGTTTGTATGCCTGCTCTAATTGAAAGCAGAGTGTAGCCGGTAGGTCAGCATCGCTTTACCACCACGTATCCCAGAATCTTGATTACGGTCTTCTGAAGCCTGTCCCAAAAAATATTGTCCGGGTCATCTTCTACAAGCCGCTCCAAATTCCTAAGACGGTGCTGCAAACTTACTGCTTCCCTACCGGCCGCCACCATTGAAATGCCAGTCTCAAGACGTGAGAATTCATTCACGACCCGTTCCAGCATACGTACGGCGGCTTTTTTTCTTTTTTTCTTGTTACTCATTCGGACCTCCTTTGGAGTTAGATTCAGTGCGGTCAGTCATTTAGAAAAAGTGACCGGCTACACTCGCGGAGCGCCCACAACACCCAGCTAGACGCCCACGCCAACCAAGGCAGAGCCCGACAGCCCATATAAAGCTCATCCTAGGATGGAGAGTACACTTGCATACGAAGAGGTAAGTAGAACCACCCGTATGCCGTGTCCTAACGCCGCATGTTCGCGGCGACAATTAATGCCAGAGTCCCAAAGGTTGCCGCACTACCTCAGATGCGCGACTAACCGCTGCCAGGGAGAATTGGCACCAATCGGCAGAGATCCGAATTGTCTTCAAGTCGCCGTCTGTTCTAACTCCTTTTTCAGGTTCGGAAGGCTCTCGCCTCCTCGCCGATCACAGATGTACCAGACGGCACCGCGCTCGTCAAGTCGAAACCACACTCACAGTCAATATTTATTGACGGCGGCTTTTCGCTTTGGATTGGCGATACTCGGCAAGTCCGGGTGCGGGTATCGAAGAAAGATGGGAAGCGATGAAAGGCAATCAGTATGCTAGTGGTCTTGTCCGCACAGAAAAAACTCTTGAGAAAATGCGCTCAGCCCAGCGGATGCGGAGAAAGAAGGAACTTCAAAAAAGATGGAAGAACGTACGTATCCGACGCTCTAGTTCTACTAGTGAAGACTAGCTCCAGATACATGTGAAGCTTTACAGACGCGTTTGATGGTGTTGGCAACGGGGAAACAATTGAGCAAGGTTCGCAATCATTAATTTGAATTTGCATGAGTAAGAATCAAATATAGACAATTTTCGAGCTGGGCCATATAAACTCGGACAATCTCCGTGTTGTCCGCGAATGTATGTGCAAATTTATTCGCTTCGGAAATGCTTTCATCAAATTGAGTAAGAGCGTCGAACTTGGCAGCCTTTGTCCCGACGACAAATTCAATGCGCATCCGGCGTGTGGGCCTCGTCAGGGTCTGGTCGGCTCTCTGTTCCCACATTTCCGTCTTCATCACCAAATTGTCAGGTGCGAGTCGACGCAATACGTCACCATAAATCTCGCGAATGCCGTGAGCAGCAAGACGCGCTGACGCAGGATCGCCTTTAGCGAGGTTTTCCCAGGCCCGTCGGCGGAGCATACGTAGGTTCTTGTCAAGGCGTAGTAGTATTGCCTCAAGGCGTGTGCCGACTTCCTGGTCTCTAATCTGAAGGTCCTCATCCTCGTCGTGCGATTCCTGGGGAAGAGGTAATTGAGGGGGAAGTTGACGAACAAATTCGCCATAATCAACAACAAACTGTCCCGCCACATTCAGGATTTCGGAAGCGAATAAAGGTTGCGAGATAAATTCAGGTAGATGTATGAGTTCTCCCCTCAGTTTTTGCCAGACATCAACATTCTTGAGGGAATCCTCAATCAAACCGATCCGCGCACTTAAAATATCAGTTGGCCATGTCATTGCAGCAACCGCGGGCAAGGAAATGGTCGCCTCTGCGATTGCCTTAGCCTGTCCGGCAATTAGCATAAGAGGTTCCGCCCATTGTGCGGTAATCAGTTCGGTCGCGAACACTATGTTCTGCAAGTCGAGCTGTTTAGCGAGGTGAGCACTTATATTTGTGTATGAATCCATTACTGGCTTAAGGTCAATCGCGATATTTGACAAGCCTTCCAGAAATTGGCTCGACACACCGCCGGGGCCTAGTGCAACAATGGCGTCTTGGAAAGATTCTCGAAACACCACACTTTTGCTGAAGGCTTCTTCTGTTAGCATGCCAAATTTGGAAAGGTTTGCCGTGGCCTCCGCAGAGAATAGGGCCCCAGGCAGAAAGTCACGAGGCTTAATGATATTCTCCGCGATTGTTTGAGAACCGTTTTCAATGGCTTGCTTTGATCGCTCCTGTTCTTCGAGCGCCTCCTCATAAATGCGACCTCTAGGTGTAATTTTGACTTGAAAACTGCCCCGAGCAAAGAATTCAGTGCTTGAGTCCGAGTCATAGAGTACAAAACCGTTGACCTCGGTCCACTTTCGAATGCCAATAGTCTTCTCCTCGTGCATCCGTCTTAACGCATCGAGAACTTCATTCCAATTTTGGCCCCCAACAATGTTTGCAAGTTCGGGGAGTGTCATCGGCCGCCATCCGTCTTGTCCACCTACTCGGACGTATCGTAGAATCCGTATCTCAAGTTGGAGGGATGGGAGCATACGTTCCGGCAGGGATTATCTCACTTCCAATCTGACGCCGTATAATTTCCGCTTCACCCAGAGATGTTCATTCCGTATCATGCTATCGCTTACCTATTGAGTCAAATCGCGTTCCGACATGTAAGTTGAAGGATGTGGGCGGACCATTGTGGGAGCCACTCAAAACGGAGTTTTTCCAGCTATGATGCAGCTTGTGCGGACGCAAACTCTTATGCTCACTGGGCCTGATAAATACGAACTCACTTTAACGCCCTCCAAATACAAAGTGGATCGAAAATTCTCGGGACTTGCCGTCATGAAAATTCCCAAACTGTATGTTGTGATTGCTAAAGGGCGAGTCGTTTATATCGGCATTACCCGGCAGACCATGAGCAGTCGGTTGCGCGGCGGCTTCACCGCCACAGGTAAGCACGGATACCACGGTTATGCCTGGCCGCACAACCATACGCAAGCAAGCCTGTTCGTGTGGGCGGCACACGAAGACGCCGGTTCTTCATTGCTCGATGTAGAAACGATTGAGGCGGAAGTTGTTTTCTTGGTGCGTCAACGAACCAGGCAGTGGCCATCCGGTCAAACTGAAATCCACTTTCATCCATCTTCCCAATTGCACCGAAAAACCGCCACCGCCGTCTGGAAAGCAATCACGTGAAGTGAAGGAGGGCTCCGGCTCGGGAGTCTCGAAGAATCGACGTTTCATCGGGGCGAAATATTGGGTACTGAGGATCGTGCTAGTCTATTTCCCTTGCCCGATTTACGCTTTCAGTCCAATCGAACTTCGGACAAAACACGCGGGGGTGAAAATCCGCCCCTTCAAGCTGATTGAGGATCTTAGGATATCTAGCGCGGAGCACCTCCCAGGTGTTCGTGTGTTTTACGCTGATGGTCGTGTCAGAGTTGTTCCGATTGCGAGCGATATTCGAGAGTATCAAAACTTCCTCAGCAATCTTCCACTGAATGTCTAAATCACTAAAGAGCGACGCATCTGGAAATGGAAACGGATTGGTGCCGTGAGGCTCGAATTGCTCCAGAGATTGCCACAGGTAGACGAAGTCGTATCTGTCGTTGAATGATCCCGTGTGAAACACTTCACTCCGCGACGTGCAGCGGCGATCCATAAATAATCCCACTGCTTTGACCTGTTTTTCTGATTTGTAGGCCTCAACCAGTGCGGGCCCGTAGAAACAAGCAATGCTGTTTAGAAAATAATGCGTAAATTTGCCTTGCGTCAGAATCGCACGGAAGTAGATGTCTTTGTTTCTTAATCGACGCATTAAATCCTGTGCAAATTCGCATAGAAACATAATGAAATATGTGTCCGCCTGTCTCCCCACGCCCCTTTCGAACTTCGGATAGACTAAGATTGTGTCAGAAAAGACAATCGTTCCAAATGACTCATGCCGATGAACATTTAAGGAACAGATAATTTCGTAGAGATCAGCAACGCGATCAGGAGCATTCAATACCAAATCCGCAAATCCCAAAATGTCGATATAAAGAAAATAGCGGTCGACAAGAGGACTCAAATCATCCGGTTCGTTAGTAATGGGCTTGTATTGCGGTTTGGTCATCTTTTGCCAGCAAGTCTTCAGCGCCAAAGTAGACCATTGCGAGGAACTCTTAGGCAAGTGGAGTTTGCACATGATGTTTCACGGAATCTTGATCAGGCTCCCTTTGCACCTACCTGGCCATTTGCGTTCCGCTATGCGTCCCGTAGAGCTACTAAAGAAAGTCCACAAGCGCCGCATACAAATCCTGGCGTTCGCAAACAACCACTACGCGGGCTTTAGGCCGGCGACGGTCGAGCTATTCAAGAAGCTTTGGACAACGTAATTGGCGACGGATTCAGTGGATCTTTCATCTAACCTACTGTCTCTTAGTTAACAAATTCGCATTCACGGAAACATCCAGGGAGTCGTACGGCTCGCTGGGGAATGGCACGACCATCGATCGTTCAGGTCGATGCCAACGAAGAAAGGAAGGAAAATATGATAGACCACGTTATTCTCACGGTCAGTGACTTCAAGCGTTCAGTCGCTTTCTATGCCAAGGCTCTGAAGCCACTTGGGATCACAGCGCTTCCCGACTACGAAGGCAAAGACGGGCACCCATACCTGAAAGGATTTGGTATTGGCAAAAGCCATTTTTTCTGGCTCAAAGAAGGGAAGCCCGATCCTCAGGCCGTTCACGTTGGATTTGTAGCGAAAGACCATTCCGAAGTAGATGCATTCTACAAGGCCGCTTTAGCAGCCGGAGGAAAGAGTAAGGAATCACCTCGAGCTCGTCTCGAATACTACCCTGGCTATTATGCGACCTGGGTGCTTGATCCTGACGGCCATGATATTGAGGTCGTCAATAAAAGCTAGAGGACTTCTCGAGCCCGATTCCGTTTGCGCGCTCCTTGTTGCTCAGCAGGTACCCGAATGTAATAATGCGCCATGATTATTGGCGACCGCCTCCGCGAAATGCGCGAGGAAAAGAAACTCTCCCAGGGCGACATCGAAAAGCGTACGGGCTTGCTTCGTTGTTATATATCCCGCGTAGAAAATGGTCATACTGTCCCGGCCATCGAAACGCTGGAAAAGATGGCTCGCGCACTCGAATGCCCGCTCTATCATCTCTTCTATGAGGGCGAAGAGCCGCCCAAACTGCCAAACCTCCTAAAGCGAAAGTCGTCCGACGAGATCGTTTGGGGCAGCACTGGCAAGGAAGCACGTTATCTCAACAAGTTTCGCCGTCTGTTGGGAAGGACTGAGGAATCAGATCGCAAGCTTCTCCTATACATGGCACAGAAAATGGCCAATCGGTAGTTTGGCAATTTGCCCTTGGCTCACACATTCGTCATCGACTGGGCGCAGTTGCCGTCTTACCAGTGGCCTCCGCAACAATTCGCCTTCCCTTGTCGTTTCCGTAGCGCTGCGTAAGGCCGATTTCGAGGTTACGTGCCCTATGTGCGGCAATATTCACCATCGAGCGGCCCACGCAAATCGCAATCGCCACGGTGCGATGCCTCAGTCTTCCAAGCCAGCATAGCCGCGACTTAAACAGTGCGAGCCGCGTGGCCTCAACTTCGGCAGTGACTCAAAAATCAGCCGTCAACGGTGTTATCGTTTGAGACTCCTTTTGAGCCGCTCTCACTCTCAAGCACCGCGAGCGCAAACAAGTCAGCGCCCGGCGGCACGGCGGTCTTCTGCTTCGCAGGAGCGCCCCCACGGGGTCTTGGTTCCTCCCGCTTCGCAGGCCCCTCCAAGAAAGCAGACCTTGGCACTTGGGAGCTGTCTCACGCTCGCGCCCTCCGGGTAGTGTGCCTTGAGAGACTCAGGGCATCAAAGGAGCTTTCCGATGTATGTATATGTTAAGTGGAATAGCTTTGGGCTGATGTTTGCCCGCCGACGTTTCCGACATTAGAGCATGGTTTGTCTTGCGCTGGCCACTCCCGTAGCGCAGACCTGCGACGCCGGAGGCGGCGCGCTTAGGTCGTAGCGGAGGGAGTGGCCAGCGACGGATTATTGGGCGAATCTCGTCCGAGCGGGCAACTTGCGAATACGGCATTTGCATTACTACCGAGTAGCCAGGCGGCCTTGCGGCCGCCCGGCCCTCTCAGAACTGGGCGTGAAAGTTTCCCTTCACCCAGCTCAAGCCCTTCGAACGCCTCTTTAGAGGAGACGCGGTTTCGAAACGGTAAGACGCTGACAATGAACCCGGTCATGGCACTCGGGATGAAGTAAAACGCAGTTCGTGGCACCAGTGGAACCGCCCAGCACACGGGGGACGCAGTAGTGCAGGCGCCAGCCTGTGATCCGAGTGATTTTTGTATTGCACTGCGTGCAGAGTCCACGTTGTTCATACCAGAGATAGCGAAGAGTGCGAGTACCCCGAAACGTTTCCAGCATATGAGCCGCTTCGCGTTCTTCGAAGTAGGTTTCATAGGTTGGATCGTACGGGTTCGCTTCGCCTTTAACCTTGACGTGTCGTTTGATGGGAGTGCTCTTGGCGTAGTACAGCCAGACTTTAGTCGGCCGTCCTTCGTCATCGCAGGTTTCACCGAAGAAGGTCCAATCGCGGTCCTTGCGCCGTTCAAAGTATTTTGGTTTGAACCAGCGCGGGGACTTGTTCGGGTGTCTTCGTCGTGCCCATTGCCACAGACTAGAGAAGATGGTGCGATCCACGCCTCCAAACGTGCGTTTGCTCACCATGTGCCGATGATAGTTCGCCCAACCGCGAATTTTCGGGTTGAGTTGATCGATCAAATCGGCGGCAGACACGCCCTGTGCAGCTTTGATGGTTCGTCGGATGCCCTTCAGGAAGGTTCCAACATTCTTCTTGGAAGGCTTGATGAGCAGTTTCCCGCAGGGATATCTGCGCACATTTTGTCCGAGGAAATCAAAGCCGTGCTCCACATGCGTAATGACGGTCTTCGTAGGAGAGAGTTCAAGCCCTCGTTCTTGCAGGAACTGCTCGACCAGGGGTTTGATTTCTCCTTCCAGTAATTCTTTCGATTTACTGGTGATGACGAAGTCATCCGCGTAACGGACGAGATTGACACACGGTGTTTCACCTCCAAGGGACTTGAGACGTTTACCTGCGGGGAATTTTTCCTGCAGGAGTCGTTCCAGTCCGTCCAGCGCGCAGTTAGCGAGCGCGGGAGAGATAATTCCACCTTGTGGGGTCCCGTCCGCCGTATCGTGAAGGACGTGTTTTTCCATGTACCCGGATTTCAACCACTTTTGGAGAATGACTCGGTCCATCGGGACATGAGCCAAAAGCCAATCGTGTGAAATCTTGTCGAAACAGGACTTGATGTCGCCTTCCAGAATCCACTGCGTGTTGGCGCTTTTCAGTGCGAGAAAACACTGGACCATCGCATCGGCGCAGGACCGCTGCTGACGAAACCCATAGGAGTTTTTATCGGCAGTGGTTTCCACAACGGGGCTGAGTGCAAGCAGGTACAGCGCTTGCTGCGCTCGATCCTTCATCGTGGGAATTCCGAGCGGACGCATCGTGTGGCCGTCCGACTTGGGGATGTAAACACGTCGCAGGGGCTGAGACTGATAACCCCTACGCTTTAGTGCATGTACTGCCTGTGTCTTCTTCTCTGGTGTGTCCCAAATTTCTTGGTCCACACCAGGGGTTTTCTTGCCATTGTTTTCCGTCACTCGTCGAACGGCGAGGACTTTGCCGCTATAGGAGTGGGTCAGCAGGTGCTGCAAGGCTCGCACCTTGCCCCATCTGCCTTCCTTCGTCGCCTGCACGATACGCACTTGGAGTCGGCGAACGTTGCGGTTGATGGCCTGCCAATTGATGGCGTACCATTGCGCCGCTTCGCGTGAGACCGCACCAACAGCTTGCGCTGTCGTCATCTGCTTTGCCTCATGAGCCGATTAGTCAAGTTCTCTCGTGTGAAGCACCATAAAGGGAAGTCAGCCCGCTTTTGCGTCCGGTGATGTTGTCGATGATGCTGACGCAACCGATATCCGCTCCATTACAGAGTGGCATTTGCTTTCTCCCTCATCTGTTGTCCGCACCGCCATCGGTGCATCTTGCGATGCACTTTCCCCTTGCGGGGAGCGATGTGGATTTACCCTGTTCCGTGGGAATGACACGATAGGTTAGGTCTGTTCTATACGCCGGCAGTGTTGTTTACCCATGACAGAGAAACCGAAAGTCTCTGTACTCATTGCAAAAAGAGCCGCTCAGCATGTTAGGCTCTCTCGGGCTAACGGCGCTTACAAACATTTGTGTATTCTGACCCTACTATCGAGCCTAGCCCCTCTCCACCTTATGCTGGCAGATACACCGTGGCCTCACGGTTTCGGTGCCACTCTTGCGAATGTGGGTCCATTGTCCGAGGGCTTCGAACGGTCTGTTGCCTCGCCGCTCCAACCTCGTAGGCTACGTGCGATGGGACGCACGGTCTGATCGATCTCCTCCTTGTCAGACAATCATTCCAACAGCTTTCAGGTCGCAATTCGGATTGCCCGTATTTCATTATCTATCGGTTTTTTTGATCGGGTAGACATGCGGCCTCGGGGGGTGTCCAAGGCAACCAGGTCACAGCAGCGCGATTGATATAAGTGTCTCTGCCGCTTCAAGAATTCCTGATGTCCAAACATCTGACAGGGTTATACTCTGCCCACTCCAAACAGGTGGAGCCTATGACGATCCTCCCAGGCAGACGTCTGGGGCCTTATGAAATTCTCTCCGCCATCGGTGCAGGCGGAATGGGCGAAGTGTACAAAGCCCGCGATACGCGCCTCGATCGAACCGTCGCGATCAAAGTTCTTCCGACTCATCTCGCCGACCGCGCTGAATTGCGCGAGCGCTTCGAGCGCGAAGCCAAGACCATCGCCAGCCTGAATCATCCCCACATCTGCACGCTCTACGACACTGGCCATCAGGACGACGTTGATTTTCTGGTAATGGAATATATCGAGGGCGAGACGCTCGCCCAGCGATTGCAGCGAGGCGCACTGCCGATCCAGCAAGTGTTGCAGTACGCGATCGAAACTGCAGACGCGCTGGACAAGGCACATCGCAAGGGCATCACTCACCGCGATCTAAAGCCCGGCAATATTATGCTCACCAAGTCCGGGACGAAGCTGCTCGACTTCGGCCTGGCGAAGCTGAAGCAGGAAGCGGCCCCGGCTACTCCGGATTCGCAGCTTCCGACGATGAAGAGCGCGGTTACAGCCGAAGGAACAATCCTGGGCACGTTGCAGTATATGGCGCCGGAGCAGGTCGAGGGCAAGCAAGGAGAAATAGACGCCCGCACGGACATCTTTGCGTTCGGCGCAGTGGTCTATGAAATGGCCACGGGCAAGAAAGCATTTGAGGGCAAGACTTCTGCTAGCGTGATGGCGGCAATTTTGAAAGATGAGCCGCCGGCGATGTCATCGCTCACGCCGATGACGCCGCCCGCTTTGGACCGCGTCGTCAAGAGGTGCCTTGCGAAAGACCCGGACGACCGCTGGCAAACGGCGCGCGACATGGAAGTGGAATTGAAATGGATCGCCGAGTCCGGCTCGCAGGCCGGAATGCCCGCGCCCATCGCAGCCACCAACAAGAGCCCTCTACGCGATGCCCGCCTCGCCTGGTTCGCCGCGGCTGCTTTCTTCGTGGCGGTGCTGGCCCTTGGCTACTTGGCCTATTTCAAGCGCCCTCCGGAACAGACGCGAGCTGTTCGCTTTACTCTTTCCCCGCCCGACAAATGGAGCCTTGCCGGAAACGGCACGGTGACATCGGGGGCGACGGCTTCCGTGAGGATTTCTCCCGGTGGCCAGCAAGTCGCATTCGTCGCCGTGAGCGCGGAAGGCAAAACTCTTCTCTGGGTTCGCTCAGTTGACACACTCACCGCGCAGTCGCTTACCGGGACGGAGGGCGCTTCGGCGCCTTTCTGGTCGCCCGACGGCCGCTCCCTTGCGTTCTTCGCGGGCGGCAAGCTCAAAAAGATGGACCTGTCAGGCGGTCTTCTGACTACGCTGTGCGACGCGCCGGACAATCGCGGTGGAACTTGGAATCAAGATGGATTGATTGTCTTTGCTCCGACCAATACTTCGGCGCTGCAGAAGGTGTCGGCGTCGGGTGGTGCGCCCACGCCCGCGACTGTCCTCGGTCAAGGAGAGCTTGGCCATATCCGACCGAGCTTCCTGCCAGACGGACGGCACTTTCTGTACAGCACGATCGCGCCGCGCCCGGGTTCGGGCGGACCGATTTACCTGGGATCCCTCGACTCGCCCGAACGGAAGTTGCTGTTCAACGCCACTTCGGCCAATGCCGATTACAGTCAGGGCCATCTTCTCTTCTTGCGCGAGACCACTCTCGTTGCGCAGCCCTTCGACGCGCGGCGCCTGGTGTTGACGGGCGATGCATTTCCGATTGCCGAACAGATCCGCACCAGTAACTCCTCGCAGCCGTATGGATACTTCACCGCGTCTGAGAATGGGGCCTTGGCATATCAAACGGGAACGGAAACGGCCAACTCCCAGCTTCTTTGGTTTGACCGCTCTGGCAAGCAGATCGGTACGCTTGGCGATCCGGCTGCCTACAGCGCCTTGGAACTTTCTCCCGACGGCAAGCGGGCTTCCGTCATCATTCCTGATGATGCCGGCAAAGGATCGGATATTTGGATTTACGACGTGGCGCGCGGCCTGCGAACGCGCTTTACGTTTGGCCCGGCAAACACTTATAACTCGAATTGGTCACCCGATGGCAGCCGCATCGTTTTCGACTCGCGCCGAAAGGGTTCATCAGACCTATATGTGAAAGCCTCCAGCGGGGCCGGCATGGAAGAACCGCTGCTTCAGGACAATCTCAACAAATATCCCGACAGCTGGTCTCCGGACGGCAAGTTTGTTCTCTACGAAAGCTCCGGGCCTTCCAGAACCAGCGATTTGTTTGTCTTGCCGCTGACTGGGGATCGTAAGCCGTTCCAAATCCTAGGATCGCAATTCGGGGGGAACGACATGGGACAAATTTCCCCGGACGGCCGGTGGGTCGCCTACCGTTCGAGCGAGTCCGGGAGAAACGAAATTTATGTCGCCCCCTTTCCAGGACCTGGCGGGAAGTGGCAGATTTCGAGCTCTGGCGGATTCTTTCCGCGATGGCGCCATGATGGTTCTGAGATTTTCTTTCTGACGGTGGACGGCAAGTTGATGGCGGCCTCGGTGAACGGCAAGAGCGCGGGTTTTGATGTGGGAGCCGTCAAAACTCTCTATACGACACACACTTCGTTCGTAGCAGGCTATCCGTTCGACGTGTCTGCCGACGGCCAGCGCTTTCTGATCAACACAATCCCGGAGCAAGCGACGGCGGCGCCCATCACGGTGGTCCTGAACTGGACCGCGGGGTTGAAGAAATGAGCATCGCCCCCGGCACACGTCTCGACTCCTCCGAAGTCCACGCGCAAATCGGTGCGGGAGAAACTTCTTCGACGAACTGCGACTCAAGGTTCCAATCGGCAAATAACTGCAATTGCGCTTAATCCTGCAAGTCTCCAATAAAAGACTGATTTTCATGTGGGTTGGGCGGATAGAGTATGGATTGTCGGCTACACGAAAGTAATCCTGGCGTGGGGCTGTTTTGGGGTGGGTTGAGGGATTACTTCAGGATTGTCCGTCATTCGGGAGTTGGCCCGCATTTCGTTACTTTTCGGTCTTTAATCGAGTAAACTCAGCCGACTCGCGCAGGCACCAATCTCGGCACCTATGAAGTCCGTTGCCGCTTCGCGACGCAACCCAAATGATTGGCAAGACAATCTCGCACTATCGCATTCTCACGCAGCTCGGTGGCGGCGGGATGGGTGTGGTGTACGAAGCCGAAGACCTCAAGCTGCATCGCCATGTCGCGCTGAAGTTCCTGCCTCCCGATATGGAGAATGATCCCGCTGCTCGTGAACGCTTTCAGCGAGAAGCGTTTGCCGCCTCGGCGCTCAATCATCCGAACATCTGCACTATTCATGAGATTGACGAAGCGAACGGCCAACACTTCATCGCCATGGAGTTGCTGCAAGGACAAACGCTCAAGCACCGAATCGGCAGCAAGCCGTTCGCCACCGAACAGTTGCTGGAGCTGGGAGCCGAGATTGTCGATGCGCTGGACGCCGCACACGCCAAGGGGATTGTGCACCGGGACATCAAGCCCGCGAACATCTTTGTTACCGATCGCGGCCACGCCAAGATTCTGGATTTTGGGCTGGCGAAGCTCACGTCTCAGCCGAAGTCTGGTCCGCCGGCAATTGGTCAATCCATGTCTACGGGAACGACAGAAGTTGCCGAGGAACAACTGACGAGTCCGGGCACGACACTGGGGACAGTGGCGTATATGTCGCCGGAACAGACCCGAGGCGAAGAACTAGATGCCCGGACGGACCTGTTCTCGTTTGGCGTGGTCCTTTATGAGATGGCGACAGGCAGGTTGCCGTTTCATGGGAACACCTCTGCAGTCATCTTTGGTGCAATCCTCCACGCAGCTCCCGCCGCACCAACTAGCTTAAATCCAGAACTGCCTCCTAAGCTGGAAGAAATTATTCACAAGACGTTGGAGAAGGAGCGCGAGTTGCGCTGCCAAAGTGCGGCTGAGCTCCGAGCCGACCTGAAGCGACTGAAACGCGAGATCGATTCCAGCAAGAGTGCAGTCGTCCGCTCCGGCAAGACTTCAGAATTGGGGCCAGCATCAGCAATGCCAACCGTAAGCACAATTTCCTCTCCAACGGGGACAGCCTCCGGTTCGCAGAATACGGCTATTACTCCGCGATCTTGGTGGCGCGGCAGAGCCGCCATGGTAATTGGGGCAGCGGCCTTGGTGGCGGTGCTGGCTGGTGGAGGCTGGTTCTATCGGTTGCGCACGGCTGGCGGCGAGGCGATTGAGTCGCTGGCAGTGCTGCCGTTCGTAAATGGGAGCGGCGATCCCAACGCGGAATACTTGAGCGACGGGATCACCGAGAGCCTCATCAACAGCCTGTCGCACTTGCCGAAGCTGGAAGTGAAATCGCGCGATTCCGCATTTCACTACAAAGGGAAGGACCCTGATGCTGAGACCGTCGGGCGTGAGTTGGGTGTGCGTGCGGTCTTCAAAGGCCGAATCACTCAGGTGGGCGACAACCTTTCCATCAGTGCCGAGCTGATTGACGCCCGAAACAACGATCACATCTGGGGAGAACAATACAGCAGGAAGGCTTCGGGTATTTTTACGCTGCAAGGAGATCTCGCCAAGGAGATCACTACCGCGCTGCGGACACGCCTGACCGGCGAAGATGAAAAACGCCTGACAAAGAGTTATACCGCGAGTCCCGAAGCCTACCAGCTTTATCTGACCGGCCGTTACTGGGCCAATAAGGCAAACGAGGAGGGCTTCAGGAAAGGAATCGAATACTTTCAGCAGGCCATCGCGCAGGACCCCGCCTACGCTCTAGCTTATGCCGGTTTGGCTGATTGTCACGTAAACCTCACGCTCTATCTTCTTGTTCCTCCACAGGAAGGATTCCCGAAAGCCAAGGAAGCTGCGCAGAAGGCGCTGGAACTTGATGACTCGCTCGCAGAGGCGCACGTCACGCTTGCATACATCAAGGGATTATACGACTGGGACTGGTCTGCCGCGGAGTCGGAGTCCCAGCGAGCCCTTGTGCTCGATCCAAATCTGGCAATTGCTCACCGAGAGTATGGAAATATATTGTGGAACACCGGCCGGCTCGATGAGGCTACGACTGAAACGAAACGAGCTCGGGACCTTGATCCGCTGTCCCTCGAATATAATTTGGCTTTGGGGTTGAATTTCTACGTAGCAAGGAAATATGACCAGGCAATAGCGCAAGGGCTTAGGATTCTTGAGTTGGACCCCAATTTCATTCCCGGGGACGTCCTTCTAAGTCTTGCCAACCTCGAGGAATCGAAGTATCAGGATTCCATAAAACAAATCGATAAGGCCCTGGCAATCTCGCCAAACAGCATGGATGCCCTGTCCGTGCTCGGATATGCATACGCTGTAGCAGGCAAAAAGGCCGATGCTCAGAAGGTGCTTGATCGACTAAGCGAAATGTCGAAACAGAGATACGTTGCGGCCGAGTCCAGAGCCGTGATTTACGCAGCCCTGGGCGAGAAGGACCAGGCGTTCGATTGGCTGCAAAAAGCCTATGAGGACCACTCCATAACTGCCGGAGGTCCGTTTTCAATGATTAAGGTGCAGCCCGCTTACGATCCGCTGCGCTCGGACCCGCGCTGGGCCGCTCTGCTCCGCCGCATGAATCTGCAGCCCTGAAAAGCAGTAGCGATCCAAAATTCTTCAAGCTGTTTTGTACCGGAGTCGCAAAGCCCCGGCATCCTCCTCGAAAGCTTCTCCGACGAAGTGCGACGCAAAATTCCATTCGGCCTGCGGCCGCCTGTAGCCTCGCAAATCTCCAATAAAACAGAGCATTTTGAGGTGGTTTGGCCGGATGGTTCATGTGTTGTCGGCTACCCTGAAGTAATCCTTGCGTAGGTTTTTTTGGGGGTCGGTGGTGGGATTACTACCGAGTAGCCAGGCGGCCTTGCGGCCGCCCGGCCCTCTCAGAACTGGGCGTGAAAGTTTCCCTTCACCCAGCTCAAGCCCTTCGAACGCCTCTTTAGAGGAGACGCGGTTTCGAAACGGTAAGACGCTGACAATGAACCCGGTCATGGCACTCGGGATGAAGTAAAACGCAGTTCGTGGCACCAGTGGAACCGCCCAGCACACGGGGGACGCAGTAGTGCAGGCGCCAGCCTGTGATCCGAGTGATTTTTGTATTGCACTGCGTGCAGAGTCCACGTTGTTCATACCAGAGATAGCGAAGAGTGCGAGTACCCCGAAACGTTTCCAGCATATGAGCCGCTTCGCGTTCTTCGAAGTAGGTTTCATAGGTTGGATCGTACGGGTTCGCTTCGCCTTTAACCTTGACGTGTCGTTTGATGGGAGTGCTCTTGGCGTAGTACAGCCAGACTTTAGTCGGCCGTCCTTCGTCATCGCAGGTTTCACCGAAGAAGGTCCAATCGCGGTCCTTGCGCCGTTCAAAGTATTTTGGTTTGAACCAGCGCGGGGACTTGTTCGGGTGTCTTCGTCGTGCCCATTGCCACAGACTAGAGAAGATGGTGCGATCCACGCCTCCAAACGTGCGTTTGCTCACCATGTGCCGATGATAGTTCGCCCAACCGCGAATTTTCGGGTTGAGTTGATCGATCAAATCGGCGGCAGACACGCCCTGTGCAGCTTTGATGGTTCGTCGGATGCCCTTCAGGAAGGTTCCAACATTCTTCTTGGAAGGCTTGATGAGCAGTTTCCCGCAGGGATATCTGCGCACATTTTGTCCGAGGAAATCAAAGCCGTGCTCCACATGCGTAATGACGGTCTTCGTAGGAGAGAGTTCAAGCCCTCGTTCTTGCAGGAACTGCTCGACCAGGGGTTTGATTTCTCCTTCCAGTAATTCTTTCGATTTACTGGTGATGACGAAGTCATCCGCGTAACGGACGAGATTGACACACGGTGTTTCACCTCCAAGGGACTTGAGACGTTTACCTGCGGGGAATTTTTCCTGCAGGAGTCGTTCCAGTCCGTCCAGCGCGCAGTTAGCGAGCGCGGGAGAGATAATTCCACCTTGTGGGGTCCCGTCCGCCGTATCGTGAAGGACGTGTTTTTCCATGTACCCGGATTTCAACCACTTTTGGAGAATGACTCGGTCCATCGGGACATGAGCCAAAAGCCAATCGTGTGAAATCTTGTCGAAACAGGACTTGATGTCGCCTTCCAGAATCCACTGCGTGTTGGCGCTTTTCAGTGCGAGAAAACACTGGACCATCGCATCGGCGCAGGACCGCTGCTGACGAAACCCATAGGAGTTTTTATCGGCAGTGGTTTCCACAACGGGGCTGAGTGCAAGCAGGTACAGCGCTTGCTGCGCTCGATCCTTCATCGTGGGAATTCCGAGCGGACGCATCGTGTGGCCGTCCGACTTGGGGATGTAAACACGTCGCAGGGGCTGAGACTGATAACCCCTACGCTTTAGTGCATGTACTGCCTGTGTCTTCTTCTCTGGTGTGTCCCAAATTTCTTGGTCCACACCAGGGGTTTTCTTGCCATTGTTTTCCGTCACTCGTCGAACGGCGAGGACTTTGCCGCTATAGGAGTGGGTCAGCAGGTGCTGCAAGGCTCGCACCTTGCCCCATCTGCCTTCCTTCGTCGCCTGCACGATACGCACTTGGAGTCGGCGAACGTTGCGGTTGATGGCCTGCCAATTGATGGCGTACCATTGCGCCGCTTCGCGTGAGACCGCACCAACAGCTTGCGCTGTCGTCATCTGCTTTGCCTCATGAGCCGATTAGTCAAGTTCTCTCGTGTGAAGCACCATAAAGGGAAGTCAGCCCGCTTTTGCGTCCGGTGATGTTGTCGATGATGCTGACGCAACCGATATCCGCTCCATTACAGAGTGGCATTTGCTTTCTCCCTCATCTGTTGTCCGCACCGCCATCGGTGCATCTTGCGATGCACTTTCCCCTTGCGGGGAGCGATGTGGATTTACCCTGTTCCGTGGGAATGACACGATAGGTTAGGTCTGTTCTATACGCCGGCAGTGTTGTTTACCCATGACAGAGAAACCGAAAGTCTCTGTACTCATTGCAAAAAGAGCCGCTCAGCATGTTAGGCTCTCTCGGGCTAACGGCGCTTACAAACATTTGTGTATTCTGACCCTACTATCGAGCCTAGCCCCTCTCCACCTTATGCTGGCAGATACACCGTGGCCTCACGGTTTCGGTGCCACTCTTGCGAATGTGGGTCCATTGTCCGAGGGCTTCGAACGGTCTGTTGCCTCGCCGCTCCAACCTCGTAGGCTACGTGCGATGGGACGCACGGTCTGATCGATCTCCTCCTTGTCAGACAATCATTCCAACAGCTTTCAGGTCGCAATCCGAATTGCCCGTAATTCATTACTCATCGGGCCTTTGATCGAGTAAACTCAGCCGACTCGCCCCCATGCCACTACCCGCAGGCACAAAACTCGGCCCGTACGAAGTCCTCTCCGCTATCGGTGCGGGTGGAATGGGCGAGGTTTATAAAGCCCGTGATGCGCGCCTCAATCGAACTGTCGCCATAAAAGTTCTTCCCACGCATCTTGCGGATCGTTCTGAATTGCGCGAGCGTTTTGAGCGCGAAGCAAAGACGATTGCCAGCCTGAATCATCCCCACATCTGCACGCTCTACGACACTGGACAGCAAGACGGCATTGATTATCTTGTGATGGAGTATCTCGAAGGCGAGACGCTCGCGCAGCGATTGCAGAAAGGTTCGCTGCCGATCCAACAGTTATTGCAATACGCGATCGAGATTTCTGATGCGCTGGACAAGGCGCATCGCACGGGCATCACCCACCGCGACCTGAAACCCGGCAACATCATGCTCACGAAATCCGGCTCCAAGCTGCTGGACTTCGGCCTGGCCAAGCTGCGGCAAGAGGCCGCACCCGCCACTCCGCTTTCCCAGCTTCCTACCGTTGCCGAGGCGGTCACGGCCCAAGGCATGATCCTCGGCACTCTGCAGTACATGGCCCCGGAACAAGTGGAGGGAAAGACGGACGAGATCGACGCGCGCACCGATATCTTCGCGTTCGGCGCGGTGGTCTACGAGATGGCGACGGGCAAGAAGCCCTTCGAAGGCAAGAGCCAGGCCAGCTTGATCGCCAAAATTCTGGAGGCGGACCCGCCGCCGATTTCCTCGCTCCAACCGATGACGCCGCCCGCGCTGGAACGTGTCGTTAAGACCTGCTTGGCAAAAGATCCCGATGACAGATGGCAATCAGCCCGCGATCTATCGCGCGAGTTGAGGTGGGCCTCCGAAAGTAGCGAACAAAGGGACAAAGTCGCATCAGTGGCGATGAGAAGAGAGACCAGACCTTGGTTGTTGTTGCTCCTTCTCAGTGCATTCGTTGTCATCGCGGCGCTGGGGGCGATTTGGTGGCGAAACTCCAGGCCGTCCGAAGCGACCATGTATTTTCGCGGCCCGATGTCGTTTTCGGCCCGTGACATGGCCGTGTCTCCTAACGGCCACACGATCGCGGCGACTGGGTACAAGGAATCGGCGCGCAAAAGTGTGATTTGGATTTACGAACTCGGTTCGCAAGATGCTAAACCCCTTGCGGATACGGAGGGCGCGAGTTTTCCATTCTGGTCGGCAGATGGAAAGTCTCTCGGATTCTTTGCGGAAGGAAAACTAAAGAAACTGGACCTGGAGGGCGGACCGGTGCAGACGTTATGTGATGCTCCGTCGGGACGGGGAGGAACTTGGAACAAGGACGGCGTGATCCTTTTCACTCCGAGTGGACAATTGGGCGGCGGCTTGTATCAAATTGCGGCCTCGGGCGGTGCACCCAAACAAGTCAGTTCCCCGGAAACAAGCAATGGGGAAAGCAGCCAGCGTTGGCCCATGTTCCTTCCCGATGGTAAGCATTTCTTGTATATGGCTTTCAATGTCTCGATGCTGAGCGACTCCAACGCTATCTTCGTGGGTTCGCTGGAATCCAAAGAAAGAAGATTCGTAACCAGAGCGATAGCGAATGCGGCCTACGCCGCGCCCGGCTACCTGTTGTATTACCGTGATAAGACCCTCTTCGCACAGCTCTTTGATTCCGGCAAATTCGAACTCAAAGGAGAACCCGCGCCGATTCTCACGGAGGTCGAGTATCAAGCCCGAGTCGGGCGGGTCGGTTTTTCAGCGACCGATAGCGGCCTGCTGGTGGCGCAGAACAGCGGCGCAGTCTCCTTTTCGCAATTAATTTGGTTCGATAGAAAAGGGAACCAGCTGGGCGTGGTGGGCAAGCCCGAATTGTATGCCAACGTGTCCTTAGCACCCGACGGGAAATCGGCGGCGGTCGACAAGACGGACACAGCGAACCAGAACATCGATGTGTGGATTTACGACCTGCAACGCGATGGCAGCAAACGGATGACTTTCGACCCCGCCATTGACGCCATGCCGGTCTGGAGCCCGGATGGCTCGCGGTTGGCGTTCTCCTCCAGCCGCCAGAACTTTTTCAACCTCTATTTGAAAGGTGCCGATGGCGCGCAAGAAGAAAAGCCCATCCAGCATGTTAACGCTGACGAATACCCGAGCGACTGGTCGAGAGACGGAAAATTTATCCTCTACAATCGAGGCCCGGAGCTGTGGTCCCTGACCCTCCCCGAGATGAAAAGCGCTGCATTCCTGAAAACGCCTTCCACCCTTAAGAATGCGCATTATTCCCCAGACGGAAAATGGGTGGCATATGCCTCCAATGAAAGTGGGAAATGGGAGGTTTACGTGACCTCCTTTCCGGCGGCGCAAGGGAAATGGCAAGTCTCAAGCGGAGGTGGAGAGCAGCCGCGATGGCGGGGTGACGGCAAGGAGTTGTTTTATCTTTCTTCCGATGGCAAGGTCATGTCCGTGCCGGTGACGGAAGGTGCGAATTTCGACGTGGGCGCTCCAGTTCCGCTCTTCCAGGCAAATCCGCGGGAGCCTGTCGGAACGTCGGAACAACTTTTCTATGACGTGAGCCGGGACGGCCAGCGATTCCTGATCAACACGGAAGTCAAGCAGACAGAGGTCGAGCCCATGACCGTCGTTTTGAACTGGGCCGCAAGATTGAAAAAATGATGCTCGCCGCTGGCATAAAACTCGGCTCCGACAAAGTCCTCGTGCAAATCGGCGCGGGAGAAACTTCTTCGACGAACTGCGACGCAAGGTGCCAATCGGCAAGTAACTGCAATCGCGTTTAACCCTGCAAATCTCCAATAAAAGACTGATTTTCATGTGGGTTGGGCGGATAGAGTATGTGTTGTCGGCAAACCGCACGTTATCCTGGCGTCGGGCTGTTTGGGGATCGGTTTTGGGATAACTTAAGGATTCCCGTATTCCGTTACCTAACCGGTCCGTGATCGAGTAAACTCAGCCGACCCGGTCCCATGCCACTACCCGCTGGCACCAAACTCGGCACATACGAAGTGCGCTCTGCCATAGGTGCAGGCGGGATGGGCGAGGTGTATCAAGCGCACGACACCAAACTCGGGCGCGACGTGGCTATCAAAGTATTGCCTGAAGCGTTCGCGCACGATCCCGAAAAACTTTCTCGGTTCCAGCGTGAAGCAAAACTGCTCGCATCGCTGAATCATCCCAACATCGCCACGATTCACGGCCTCGAAGATTCAAACGGCACAAGTTACCTCGTCATGGAATTGGTGTCGGGCGAGAATCTAGCTGAGAGAGTCAGACGAGACGGCGCTGTTCCGGTTGAAGAAGCACTCATCATCGCAAGACAGATTGCCGAAGCACTCGAAGCCGCGCATGAAAAAGGAATCATTCACCGCGACCTGAAACCCGCCAATGTGAAGTTGACGCACGAGGGAAAAGTAAAAGTGTTGGACTTCGGCCTGGCTAAAGCATTCGCGGGAGACACTTCGACTGAGGACATGGGCAACTCACCGACACTGAGCATGGCAGCGACAATGCAGGGAGTGATTCTCGGAACTGCGGCTTACATGAGTCCCGAGCAGGCCAAGGGCAAAGCCGTAGACAAGCGTACAGATATTTGGGCATTCGGCGCTGTGCTGTACGAGTTGCTGACTGGGAAGCCCGCATTTCATGGCGAGGATGTCGGGGATATTCTCGCATCGGTGGTAAAGACGGAACCGTCGTTCGATGCGCTGCCCACAAATATTTCTCCATCCATTCGCGTACTGTTGCAACGCTGCCTGCGGAAAGATCGGCGTCAGCGAACCCCGGATGCCGCGACTATTCGGATCGAGATTGAAGATGCGATTGCGGCACCGAAAGATTCCCACGCAACGCAGGCTGCTCCAGCTTCCACGAGCAAACTGTCGTGGGCGGTGGCCGCAGCGGTGACAATCATCGCGGTCGCTGCGCTGTTTGGCTGGTGGCGGGCGACACGGCCTGCCGAGCGATCACTGGTGTGGCTGGATGTTGACCTTGGCGCCGACGTATCGCTTGGCTCCCCGCGGGGAACCGACGCAATCCTTTCGCCTGACGGCTCGCGGCTCGTGTACGTGTCGCAAGGGCGTCTCTTTACACGGCGGCTCGATCAGCCCAACGGTACTGAGCTTGCGGGAACGCAGGGGGCATATTCTCCATTTTTCTCGCCGGACGGGCAGTGGGTCGCTTTCTTCGCGAATGGAAAGCTGCAAAAAATTTCGGTGGACGGCGGTTCGGCAATCACGTTGTGTGACGTGAGCACTGCTGAGGGCGGCAGTTGGGGCGAGGATGGCAACATTATCGCGGCGCTTTCTAGTACCGGCAGCGTTCTCTCGCGTATTCCGGCCGCTGGAGGCGCACCCATGCCCGTGACGCAACTGGCTCAAGGAGAAGTCACGCATCGCTGGCCGCAGATTCTGCCAGGTGGCAAGGCGGTGCTGTTTACCTCCAACATAGGTGCTGCATTCGATGGGGCCAACATCGAAGTCATGTTTTTGGCCGATCACCAGCGGAGAACGCTGCAACGCGGAGGCACTTTTGGCAGGTATCTGCCTGGGTCAAATGGGACTGGCCACCTGGTTTACATCAACAAAGGAACGCTGTTTGCCGTGCCGTTCGACGCCGAAAAGCTGGAAGTGCGCGGCACGCCATCGCCGGTGCTGCAGGAGGTTGCCTACAGCACCTTAAGCGGCTCCGCACAGTTCGATTTTTCGCGAAACGGAACCTTGGTATACCGCAGCGGCGGAGCGACGGAAGGCAATCTGGTCATCGTGCAGTGGCTGGATGCCGCCGGCAAGACGCAGCCGCTGCTGGCGAAACCAGGCGGCTATCAGCGGCCGCGCGTGTCGCCCGATGGCCAGCGGCTGGCGTTGGACGACGGGTCGGACATCTGGGTGTACGAAGCCCGGCGCGATACCATGACGCGTCTCACGTTCGGCGGCGGCAGCAACATCGTTCCCGTATGGAGCCCCGACGGCCGTTACATCGCATTCGTTGGGCCTACAGGCATCTGGTTTGCCCGCTCCGACGGAGCGGGCAAACCCCAACCGCTGATCCAGGGTAAGAATTTACTGGTTCCGTTCTCTTTCACGCCAGATGGAAAGCGACTGGTTTACGACGAAGTGAATCCGGTCACCTCGTATGACATCTGGACGGTGACCATCGAAAGTGACGGCGCTGGGCTGCGGGCCGGAAAACCCGAGAGTTTCCTGCAAACTCCGGCGGACGAACGCCAACCGGCCTTTTCTCCCGACGGCCGATGGCTGGCCTATGTTTCCAACGAGTCAGGAACGTATCAGGTGTACGTGCGGGCGTTCCCGGACAAGGGAGGAAAGTGGCAGATCTCGAACGCGGGAGGCGCGTACCCGAAGTGGTCAAGCAACGGACATGAACTGTTCTTTCGAGGCGAGGACAACCGGATTATGGTGGCCACGTACGCCGCAAAGGCGGATTCGTTTGTCCCGGATAAGCCGCGCGTATGGTCCGACAAACAGCTGGCGAACCTCGGGTCTGTCGGAATAAGCAACTACGATCTCGCGCCCGACGGCAAGCGTATCGTTGCGTTGATGCCAGTCCAGACAGGGGAAGCGCAGAAGGCGCAGAACCACGTGATCTTCCTCGAAAACTTCTTCGACGAAGTGCGACGCAAGGTTCCAATCGACAAGTAACTGCAATCGCGCTCAACCTTGCAAATCTCCAATAGAACAACCCTTTTGACGTGGTTTGGGCGGATAGTTTATGGATCGTCGGCAAACAGTAAGTTACCCCCAAATCTCAATCCCGAAGTGGTAGCAGAGGCCAACTTGCGGGTTGCCCGTATTCCGTTACCTTTCCGGTCTTTGATCGAGTAAACTCAGCCGACTCGGTCCTATGCCTCTTTCCGCAGGCACCAAACTCGGCACATACGAAGTGCGCTCTGCCATAGGTGCTGGGGGCATGGGCGAGGTGTATCAGGCACACGACACGAAGCTCGGGCGCGATGTGGCCATCAAAGTCCTCCCGGAAGCGTTTGCCCACGATCCCGAAAAACTATCTCGATTCCAACGAGAAGCAAAACTACTCGCATCGCTGAATCACCCGAACATCGCAACGATTCACGGCCTCGAAGATTCAAACGGAACAAGCTATCTCGTCATGGAGTTGGTGCCAGGCGAGAATCTGGCAGAGCGCATCAAGCGAGATGGCGCGGTTCCAATTGAAGAATCTCTCACCATCGCAAAGCAGATCGCCGAGGCGCTGGAATATGCGCATGAGCACGGCGTGATCCACCGCGATCTGAAACCTGCCAACGTGAAGTTGACGCCCGAAGGAAAAGTCAAAGTTCTTGATTTCGGTCTGGCGAAAGCGTTCGCGGGTGACACAGCAACGGAAGACATAGGTAATTCGCCGACGCTGAGCATGGCCGCGACGATGCAGGGAGTCATTCTCGGTACTGCGGCTTACATGAGTCCCGAGCAGGCCAAGGGAAAACAAGTAGACAAGCGCACCGACATTTGGGCCTTCGGCGCTGTGCTGTACGAACTGCTGACAGGTAAGGCCGCATTTCACGGTGAAGATGTCGGGGACATTCTGGCATCAGTGGTAAAGACGGAACCTGCGTTCGACGCGCTGCCCGCGAATATTTCTCCATCCATTCGCGTTCTGCTGCAACGCTGCCTGCGGAAAGACAAGCGCCAGCGAACCCCGGATGCGGCGACGATCCGAATCGAGATTGAAGATGCGATTGCGGCACCGAAAGATTCCGGTGCAACGCAGGCTGCTCCAGCTTCCGCGAGCAAGTTGCTGTTGGCGGTGGCTGCAGCACTTGCAATCATCGCGGTCGTCACGTCGTGGGTGGCTTGGCGGGCGACGCGGCCTATTGAGCAAGCACTTCGGCCACTCGTGCGGCTGGACGTTGACCTCGGCCCCGACGTTTCGCTTGGCTC
Organism: uncultured Acidobacteriota bacterium; assembly: GCA_963832265.1. GTDB lineage: Bacteria > Acidobacteriota > Terriglobia > Acidiferrales > UBA7541 > Palsa-360. The sequence continues at coordinate 29,191 of CAWHTN010000001.1, read as the reverse complement.
GCCCCTTGGGACTGACACGATCGTTTCGCCTGACGGCACTCGGATGGGGTACGTGTCGCAAGGGCGGCTCTTTACCCGGCGGCTCGATCAGCCCAACGCCACTGAGCTTGCAGGAACGCAAGGCGCATTTGCTCCTTTCTTCTCCCCCGACGGGCAGTGGGTTGCTTTCTTTACTACAGGAAAGCTGCAAAAGATTTCCGTGGAGGGCGGCTCGGCAATCACCATGTGTGATGCAACCCAAGGCCGTGGCGGCAGTTGGAGCGAGGATGACAACATCATCGCTGCGCTCGGCCCCACTGGCGGCTTGTCGCGGATTCCTTCCGCCGGGGGGCCACCAACGCCAGCGACCGATTTGCAGAGCGGAGAACTCGCCCACCGCTGGCCGCAAATCCTGCCCGGAGGTAAGACCGTTTTGTTCACGGCTAGCGCAAATGCGACGGCGTTCGACACGGCCAACATCGAAGTGATGTCTTTGGCGGATCACCGCACGAAAACCCTCGTTCGAGGCGGCACATTTGGTCGCTATTTGCCCAGCGGCCATCTCGTTTACGTGAACCGAGGCACACTGTTTGCCGTACCGTTCGACGTGGACCGATTGGAAGTTCACGGGACGCCTACCCCGGTACTCGACCAAGTCGGCTACAACGCCGGACAGGGTTCGGCGCAATTCGATTTCTCCCAAACTGGAACTTTGATTTACCGCAGCGGCGGAGCGGGTGGCGGACTCCTCACTGTTGCGTGGCTGGACGGTGCGGGAAAAGTACAGCCGCTGTTAGCCAAGCCGGGCAACTACGGGCGTCCTAGCATTTCGCCTGACGGGCAGCGACTGGCTTTGGAGGTGACGGAAGGATCGGGCACGGACATCTGGGTCTACGACTGGCAACGAGACACAATGACGCGCTTGACCTTCACCGGGAATGCCAATCTTCCCTTGTGGAGTCCGGATGGTCGGTACATCGCGTTCCGAGTGCTGGGAGAAGGCATGTTTGTGATCCGTTCCGACGGTTCGGGCAAACCAGAGCCATTGACCCAGAGCAAGAACCCCCAGTATCCGTGGTCCTTCACGCCCGACGGCAAGCGGCTGGCGTTCTCCGAGCAGGATTCCAAAACCGCACGCGATTTGTGGACCGTGCCGCTGGAGAGCGATAGCGGGGGACTGCGTGGTGGAAAGCCGGAAGTGTTCCTGCAGACGCCGCGCAACGAGGAAGATCCGGCGCTCTCTCCTGACGGACGGTGGATGGCCTATGTTTCCAATGAGTCGGGGACCTTCCAAGTTTACGTTCGGGCGTTTCCGGACAAGGGCGGGAAGTGGCAAATTTCGAACAACGGTGGCCAGTTCCCGATGTGGTCGCGCACTGGGCACGAGCTACTTTTCGAGGCTTTGGATATCCACATCATGGTGGCAGCATATACGGAGAAGGGTGATTCCTTCGTGGCCGACAAACCGCGAGCGTGGTCGGAGAAGCAGATCGGCGGCGTCCTCGGCAATAAGAACGTTGATCTCGCGCCCGACGGCAAGCGCATCATTGCGTTAATGCCAGTCGAGACAGCGGAAGCCCAGAAGGCGCAGAGCCACGTGACCTTCCTAATGAACTTCTTCGACGAAGTGCGACGCAAGGTTCCAGTCGGCAAATAACTGCAATCGCGCTTAATCTTGCAAATTTCCAATAAAAATGAGCCTTTTGACGTGGTTTGGCCGGATAGAGTACGTAATGTCGGCAACTCGTAAGTAATGTTTCTTTGGGCCCTTTTCGCGTAGGTGCTGGGATTACTTCCGGGTTCTTCGTGATACGGGAGTTGGCCCATATTTCGTTACTTTCCTGTCCCTGATCTAGTAAACTCAGCCGATTCGATCCTATGCCTCTATCCTCAGGCACAAAACTCGGCACGTATGAAGTTGTCGCGCAAATTGGCGCGGGCGGCATGGGCGAGGTGTATCGCGCGCATGACACCAAACTCGCGCGCGATGTGGCCATCAAAGTCCTTCCCGCTAATTTTGTTAACGATCCGGAACGTCTGTCCCGCTTTCAGCGCGAAGCGCGCATGCTGGCGGCGTTGAACCACCCGAACATTGCAACAATCTTCGGCCTTGAGCAATCCGGAAGCGTGACCTGCCTCGTGATGGAACTCGTTCCCGGCGAGACGCTGGCCGAGCGCGTGAAGGCGGGCCCGCTCCCCATCGAGGAAGCGCTGAAGATCGCTGCACAAATTGCTGAAGCGCTCGAAGCCGCTCACGAGAAACAAATTATTCACCGCGATTTGAAACCCGCCAATGTGAAGGTGACGCCCGAAGTAAAAGTCAAAGTTCTTGATTTCGGCTTGGCGAAAGCATTCGAGGGTGACCCGGCGAACGAAGACATGTCGAATTCGCCAACGCTTAGCCGCGCCGCGACCTTGCAGGGAGTGATCCTCGGGACGGCAGCTTATATGAGTCCCGAGCAGGCCAAGGGCAAAGCGGTGGACAAACGCACCGACATTTGGGCCTATGGATGCGTGGTGTATGAGTTGCTCACAGGAAAGCAGGCGTTTCACGGCGAGGACGTAACTGACATTTTGGCTGCCGTGGTCAGGGCAGAACCGGACTGGCAAGCATTGCCACCTGGCACTCCTGTAAAAATTCGCGATCTGTTGCGGCGATGTCTGCAAAAAGACAAGACTCTACGCCTTCGAGACGCGGGCGACGCGCGCATTGAGATCCAAGAGGCTCAGACTGCGCCATCCGAGAACGATTCGGCCCCGCCTCAACCTCAGACTACTTTCGCATGGATGGCGGCCACAGCAGTGCTCCTCCTCTCACTGATTGCGTTGTCGTTTGTGCACTTCCGCGAGGCACCCGTGCCGCAACCGAGCGCGCGTTTTCAGATTCCGCCGCCGGAGCAATCGGTTATTTCGATGTTCACGCTTTCTCCCGACGGCCGATATGTCGCAATCGCCGCCCTTTCAGAGGGACGAAACCAGTTGTGGATTCGCCCCCTCGATTCGCTTCAAGCACAGGTCTTGCAAGGCACCGATGATGCGAGGTATCCGTTCTGGTCCCCAGATAGCATGTACATTGGATTTTTCGCCCAAGGAAAGCTGAAGAAGATCGCGGTTACGGGCGGACCGCCGCAGACCCTCTGCGATGCCCCCCAGGGCCGCGGAGGCACTTGGAGTTCATCAGGAGTGGTTCTCTTCGCGCCAAATCTTACCGGTGCGCTGTACAAGGTCTCAGCGGTTGGCGGCGTTCCCGAGCCGGCGACTAATTTCACAGCCACTGCCACTGGCCGCACGGACACGCAGCGTTACCCTGAATTCCTGCCGGACGGTCGCCACTTCTTATACATGGACGACCGAAGGGAAGCAGCAGGAATTTACGCCGGGTCGTTGGATGGGAGCCCGGCAATCCGCCTCCTGCCCGACCAGTCGAGCGCCGTTTATGTTCCGCCAACATCTCCGCGAACAAACGGCTATCTGCTCTTCCGAAGAGAGGGCTCCTTAATGGCTCAGCCCTTCGACCCCGGCCAGATGCGACTCGTCGGCGAGATATTTCCTGTAGCCGAGCAGGTGGGCATCACAGAGAACGTTGGCATGGGGGCCTTTTCCGCTTCTGAGAATGGTGTGCTCGCGTATAGGAGTGGCGGCTCAGTCGGGACTCGCGAATTCACATGGACGGATCGCGCGGGCAAACGGCTCGGCACGGTCACCAAGCCGGCCTTGACCAGGTCGGGAGCGCTATCGCGGGACGAAAAACGGTTTGTCTTCGTCATTGGGGATGATGCGGGCGACCTCGTAGACCTTTGGCTGCAGGACATGGACCGAAAAGTGATTTCTCGGTTCACGTTCGAGACAGGGGCCACCTTTTCTCCCGTTTGGTCCCCGGACGGCAACAGCGTGGCCTTCACACATCGCGACGCCGGTGGTGCGGCGGAATATGAAATTTATCAGCGAGCCGTAACAGGCAACGGCAAAGCCCTGCTTGTTCTGCACACAGATGTGAACACAAGTACTTTGGACTGGTCGCCGGACGGTAAGTTCATCTTGTATTCAGACTACCAGGATAAGACCAAGTACGACTTGTGGCTACTTCCACTTGAAGGCGACCGCAAGCCGATTCCATACCTGCAAACCCCGTTTAATGAGCTTCGCGCGCAGTTTTCGCCAGACGGGCATTGGATGGCATATTCCTCGGATGAATCCGGACGGTTCGAGGTGTATGTGCAGACAGTTCCGGCAACCGGGCCGAAATGGCAAATCTCAAGTGCGGGCGGCGATTTCCCCAAATGGAGGCGCGATGGAAAGGAGCTTTATTACATAGCCGCGGATCAACAGCTGATGGCAGTGCCTGTCAAAACAGGAAGCGGTTCCTCGGGCGCTTTTGAACCCGGAGCACCGATGCCGCTATTTCGGATCGAGCCTTTCACCGCGAATCCTACCGCGACCAGTCCGTATCTGCCGACAGCGAATGGGGAGCGATTCTTGGTAAACGTCCAGTCGGGGGGTGAGGGGATGCAAGCGGCGCCCATCACGTTGGTCCTCAATTGGGCCGCGGGTTTGAAGAAATGACCATCGCGGCTGGCACAAAACTCGGCTCCTTCGAAGTCTGCACGAACTGCGACGCAAGGTCCCAGTAGGCAAATAAATTCAATCGCGCTTAATCCTGCAACTATCCAATAAAAATGAGCCTTTGACGTGGTTTGACCGGATAGTGTGCGTATCGTCGGCAAACAGGAAGTTATCCCCGAATCTCAATCCCGAAGTGGTAGCCGAGTCCAACTTGCGGATTGCCCGTGATACAGGAGCCATCCGCTCATATGGGACCGAAGGATTTCCTGAAAAACAAGTGATAGCGGTTCTGAGGAATCAGAGGAGTTTTCTAATCAGGCTGGGTGCGCTCACCTTGCCAGCGAGCAGAACTGCGCCTTCCAATTTTCATTGGGTTTCATTGGGGCGCGCTCATTCCGAGTTGGTTGCCCCTTCAGCTAAGTAATGTACTGAGGTGTACTGGCTATATCCTTCATCCGCGCACCTCTCGCATAGGCTGAGTTTCCAACCACGAAAGCCTCTTCGGGCAGATCCGCGCACTTGATGCCGACGCTCTGGAATGCGTCTCTGCAGGTTCGTCGCGCTTCCGCATCCAATGTGGGCACCTGAGCCGGCGGGAGTTTGAAGTCGCGCAGTATCCCGCCGTTTCCACCGGTCAGCCATTTGTAATACTTAATATGAACCCACGGATGTCCCCCTGCGACCATGGTTGGGCCTTGCAGTTTGAAAAAGGCGTCGAGCGCAGGCTGCATCGCCCAATAAGTCTTGGCCGCCTCCCCCAAACGGCCTTTGGAGACCGAGTCCATAAATTGGACAGCGTATTGTTTTTCGGGCGATTGTACGGCATCCACGCCCCATTCCCCGCTCCACTGAACAGGATATTTGTTTGCAAATAGCGGCACTATCTCCAGATTGACCGCCCCGACTATCACTCGATTGCTGACCAATTCCGCAATCTGATAGGCGGCGACAAAATTGATTTCTTGCGTCAATTTTACGGCAATCACATTGGGCAGGTCGACAAGCCGGTTGAGGGCATTCATCGGAAGGCCGACCGGATGAAACTTCCGAAACGCCTTATTCGGCGCACCGTAGAGGACAATCCCGAGATTTGTCGATGTAATTATCGACTTCATCGTGTTGTAGATTTCGTCTTCAGTCTGCAACTTTGGGTCGAAGCTAAGAAGCGTCTCCGATACGCCTATTGACTCGGCATGTTTGAGCGCCGCCACACTCTGATCCACTGCCAAGACCTCGCTAGTGCCGCCAACGATAACCTTACCGCGCGCTTCGTCCGCAACGATCTCGAGCAGGCGGCGGCTTTCTGCGGGACTCAACCCGAGCGGTGTCGAAAGGAGTGCACCGAATCCCTGCCGGATTCCGTGGCGGACATCGTTGCGGATGCCTTCCTCGTCCAGCTCCTCGAGACCGGGCGTGAAGGAAGGCATGATAAAGGATTCCATGCCCTTGAAATTCTGGAGCGACCATTTCTTCCTGTCGCTCGCGCTAACCGCTCCGCCACCCTGCCGAGTGGCGGTCCCGGCAGTGGCGGCATTTGACTGCATGCCGGTGACGGCGGCGCCAAGAATGCCAAGGCCGATTGTCCTGGAAGCTTCTCGCCTGTTCATAGTAGAACTCCCTCCGGTTGCACCATTGCACTTGGTCGAAACTTCCGACTTGGACATCTAGGCTCGCGCATCCTAATGCTCTTTCTACCAGATGTCCACTTGGACTTGTACGGCGTTTGCAGCGACATAGGAGCCATCCGCTCATATTGGCGCATCATTTCTCATCGTAGAGTGGCTCAAGATAAGACTCGACGGAGTCGATTGACTTGCCGCCACCGATGAACCCGATGTATCCATCAGGTCTGATCAGAAAGAGCACACCATTTTCACCGCCATAAGCATGAAGAACGTGCCCCTGATCATCGATCAGTCGATTGCTGCGAGCGGCTGTTCCGGAAGGACCGCGATCGATTGTGTACACCTGAAGGTGTTGTTTGAATCTTTCGCCGACTCGATTCAATCCTTGGAGATCCTGGCTTCCAAGGCTCAGCAAGGTAAACCGGGGCCCACGGAATATGTCGAAGAGGCGGACCAGGTTTCCGTCATGATCATGCATCGGAGCGTCAGGAGCGCGGTCTCCCGCTTGCAGTGGAGTTGACGGCGGATTCTCCTGCCGACTGAGAGAACTTCCGCGATAGTTCAGTCCAAGTTGCAGAACTTCCTCACCTCGCTGGTACTCTCTATCTTTCATTGTCTGTTGGTGCAGTCTTGTGGAAATCCCCAGCAAGGACGCCGCGATAGGCAACCTCTCCTCCTCGTAGGTATCCAGTAACGACACCTTCGCGCCATTCAAGACGGCGTCAAGTTTCCATCCGAGATTATATGCATCCTGTATACCAGTGTTCATGCCCATTGCCCCAGCCGGCGAGTGAACGTGAGCTGCATCGCCTGACAGAAAAACTCGCTCGACGCGGTATCGGTTCACCATTCTTACGTTCGCTCGATAGAGCGAAAGCCAAGTCGCACCGTAAAGTTTCAAATCAGTGCGTCCGGTACGCTCGTTGATGATCCGTTGAAAGGTTTCCAGCGATGGCTCTCCCTCTTCCTGGGTCAGAACCTGTGCTTGAAACTGGAACAACTCCGAGGACCGAAGAGGACAGAGAGCAACGAAACCGTCCTTATGTTTCTGCCACATGTGCCAATGCTCTCGATCCAGCCCGTCTACGCGAACGTCACCTGTCATGAGCCGCTCTTCTTTCCATGTCTCCCCTTCAAAACCCACGTCAATGGCCTTGCGTACAAAGCTGTGTCCGCCGTCCGCCGCAATCAGATATTTGCTGCGCACCTGTTCTCGGGTACCACCCTTTTGCAGGGTCGCAGTCACGTATCCTTCGTTCTGTTCGATACCGACCAACTCCGTCGCCAATTCCACCTTCGCACCCAACTCTGCCAGGCGAAAGCGAAGCGTCTCCTCAGTACGCCACTGCGGAATGATCAGCGTACTCTCGTAGGGTACATGCGGTGTGCGATGGCGGCCTTCATGCATATCTTTGTCACCGAGGACGGTCAAACCGTCGTAGGAACGGATGGGCAGATGAAACTGGCCATGAATGAGAATCCGGTCAATGACGCCAAGATCATCGAGGACTTCCAAGCTTCGTGGTTGCATGCCTTTTCCTCGCGACCCGGCAGAATACTCAGTTGCTTTTTCGACGATCCTGAACTCCACACCCCGGCGAGCCAGGTCGCAGGCGAGAATAAGCCCGGTCGGACCAGCTCCAACGATGAGAACCGAAATATCAGTTGCATGGGTGATAGGAGTGTTCATAGGAAAAAGTTCCTCAGCAGCGACAGCAGCCTAACATCCGTTAATGCGAGAGACTACTTATTTTCCAAGTTCGATAGGTGCTTTGATGAGATGGGTTGAAAATAACTGTAACGGGCAATGCGGCGCGAAGATCGCATTGAACAGGTTGTAGAATTCCTCGGAAGAGTAAGCCGATCGTCGAGAATTTGAATCCTCTGCTGGCGCTCGCCACAAACTGCGAAAGGGTTCCACGCTTCTGACCGGCTCAATTTCTGGAGGGTCGGCAAATATGACGTAATTCGGATACTACCGAGTAGCCAGGCGGCCTTGCGGCCGCCCGGCCCTCTCAGAACTGGGCGTGAAAGTTTCCCTTCACCCAGCTCAAGCCCTTCGAACGCCTCTTTAGAGGAGACGCGGTTTCGAAACGGTAAGACGCTGACAATGAACCCGGTCATGGCACTCGGGATGAAGTAAAACGCAGTTCGTGGCACCAGTGGAACCGCCCAGCACACGGGGGACGCAGTAGTGCAGGCGCCAGCCTGTGATCCGAGTGATTTTTGTATTGCACTGCGTGCAGAGTCCACGTTGTTCATACCAGAGATAGCGAAGAGTGCGAGTACCCCGAAACGTTTCCAGCATATGAGCCGCTTCGCGTTCTTCGAAGTAGGTTTCATAGGTTGGATCGTACGGGTTCGCTTCGCCTTTAACCTTGACGTGTCGTTTGATGGGAGTGCTCTTGGCGTAGTACAGCCAGACTTTAGTCGGCCGTCCTTCGTCATCGCAGGTTTCACCGAAGAAGGTCCAATCGCGGTCCTTGCGCCGTTCAAAGTATTTTGGTTTGAACCAGCGCGGGGACTTGTTCGGGTGTCTTCGTCGTGCCCATTGCCACAGACTAGAGAAGATGGTGCGATCCACGCCTCCAAACGTGCGTTTGCTCACCATGTGCCGATGATAGTTCGCCCAACCGCGAATTTTCGGGTTGAGTTGATCGATCAAATCGGCGGCAGACACGCCCTGTGCAGCTTTGATGGTTCGTCGGATGCCCTTCAGGAAGGTTCCAACATTCTTCTTGGAAGGCTTGATGAGCAGTTTCCCGCAGGGATATCTGCGCACATTTTGTCCGAGGAAATCAAAGCCGTGCTCCACATGCGTAATGACGGTCTTCGTAGGAGAGAGTTCAAGCCCTCGTTCTTGCAGGAACTGCTCGACCAGGGGTTTGATTTCTCCTTCCAGTAATTCTTTCGATTTACTGGTGATGACGAAGTCATCCGCGTAACGGACGAGATTGACACACGGTGTTTCACCTCCAAGGGACTTGAGACGTTTACCTGCGGGGAATTTTTCCTGCAGGAGTCGTTCCAGTCCGTCCAGCGCGCAGTTAGCGAGCGCGGGAGAGATAATTCCACCTTGTGGGGTCCCGTCCGCCGTATCGTGAAGGACGTGTTTTTCCATGTACCCGGATTTCAACCACTTTTGGAGAATGACTCGGTCCATCGGGACATGAGCCAAAAGCCAATCGTGTGAAATCTTGTCGAAACAGGACTTGATGTCGCCTTCCAGAATCCACTGCGTGTTGGCGCTTTTCAGTGCGAGAAAACACTGGACCATCGCATCGGCGCAGGACCGCTGCTGACGAAACCCATAGGAGTTTTTATCGGCAGTGGTTTCCACAACGGGGCTGAGTGCAAGCAGGTACAGCGCTTGCTGCGCTCGATCCTTCATCGTGGGAATTCCGAGCGGACGCATCGTGTGGCCGTCCGACTTGGGGATGTAAACACGTCGCAGGGGCTGAGACTGATAACCCCTACGCTTTAGTGCATGTACTGCCTGTGTCTTCTTCTCTGGTGTGTCCCAAATTTCTTGGTCCACACCAGGGGTTTTCTTGCCATTGTTTTCCGTCACTCGTCGAACGGCGAGGACTTTGCCGCTATAGGAGTGGGTCAGCAGGTGCTGCAAGGCTCGCACCTTGCCCCATCTGCCTTCCTTCGTCGCCTGCACGATACGCACTTGGAGTCGGCGAACGTTGCGGTTGATGGCCTGCCAATTGATGGCGTACCATTGCGCCGCTTCGCGTGAGACCGCACCAACAGCTTGCGCTGTCGTCATCTGCTTTGCCTCATGAGCCGATTAGTCAAGTTCTCTCGTGTGAAGCACCATAAAGGGAAGTCAGCCCGCTTTTGCGTCCGGTGATGTTGTCGATGATGCTGACGCAACCGATATCCGCTCCATTACAGAGTGGCATTTGCTTTCTCCCTCATCTGTTGTCCGCACCGCCATCGGTGCATCTTGCGATGCACTTTCCCCTTGCGGGGAGCGATGTGGATTTACCCTGTTCCGTGGGAATGACACGATAGGTTAGGTCTGTTCTATACGCCGGCAGTGTTGTTTACCCATGACAGAGAAACCGAAAGTCTCTGTACTCATTGCAAAAAGAGCCGCTCAGCATGTTAGGCTCTCTCGGGCTAACGGCGCTTACAAACATTTGTGTATTCTGACCCTACTATCGAGCCTAGCCCCTCTCCACCTTATGCTGGCAGATACACCGTGGCCTCACGGTTTCGGTGCCACTCTTGCGAATGTGGGTCCATTGTCCGAGGGCTTCGAACGGTCTGTTGCCTCGCCGCTCCAACCTCGTAGGCTACGTGCGATGGGACGCACGGTCTGATCGATCTCCTCCTTGTCAGACAATCATTCCAACAGCTTTCAGGTCGCAATCCGAATTGCCCGTTATTCAGTATTCATCGGGTCTTTGATCGAGTAAACTCAGCCGACTCGCTGCTATGCCACTATCCGCCGGCACGAAACTCGGCACATACGAAGTGCTCTCTGCCATCGGCGCTGGCGGAATGGGCGAAGTCTACCGAGCGCACGACAGCAATCTGAGGCGCGACGTAGCCATCAAAGTTTTGCCCGAAGCGTTCGCGCGTGATCCCGAACGGCTCGCCCGTTTTCGACGGGAAGCACAACTACTCGCATCACTGAATCACACCAACATCGCTACGATTCACGGCCTTGAAGATTCCAAGGGCACAAGCTACCTAGTGATGGAGCTGGTTCCCGGCGAAACGCTGGCGCAGCGGGTGAAGCGAGAAGGCGCGGTTCCGGTTGAAGAATCTTTTACGATAGCGAAGCAGATCGCTGAAGCCCTCGAAGCCGCACATGAAAAAGGAATCATTCACCGCGATCTGAAACCCGCCAATGTGAAATTGACACCTGAGGGAAAAGTCAAAGTGCTGGATTTTGGCTTGGCGAAGGCGTTTGCGGGTGAGACATCCACGGAAGACATGAGCAATTCACCGACGCTGAGCATGGCAGCGACGATGCAGGGAGTGATTCTCGGCACGGCAGCGTACATGAGTCCCGAGCAAGCGCGGGGCAAGGCTGTGGACAAGCGCACTGACATTTGGGCGTTTGGGTGTGTGCTCTACGAACTACTCACCGGGAAGCAGACGTTCCAGGGCGAAGACGTAACCGACATTCTTGCAGCAGTGGTCAGAGCTGAGCCTGACTGGCAAGGATTGCCCGCCGCGACTCCTGTGAAAGTTCGTGATTTGCTTCGGCGCTGTTTGCAAAAGGACAAGACTCAACGGTTTCGAGACGCGGGTGATGCACGCATCGAAATTGAGGATGCGATTGCGGCACCGAAAGATTCCGATGTCACGCAGGCTGCTCCTGCTTTGAGGCGTAAGTTCAGGTTGGTGTTGGCAGTGGCCGCAGCACTTGCCTTGATTGCGATTGCATCATTGGTATTCGCGCTGCGGAACCGGCCCGCTGATGTCCCGAAGACTTTTGCCCGCCTAACGATCCCGCTTCCGCCCGGTCAGGAAATCACAACGTATCCGGCCATTACGCGTGATGGCCGAACAGTGGCCTACGTCACGCAGCAAGGATTGGATGCGCCGCAACTTTACTTGCGCGATCTGAATTCGTTTGAGGCTCGCTTGGTGGCTGGTTCGAGCGGCGCTTATCAACCGTTCTTTTCGCCCGACGGGAAGTGGGTGGCGTTCTTCGCGCAGGGGCAGCTTCAGAAAGCGGAAGTCACCGGCGGCGCTCCCATCCGGATGGCCGAAGCGCTCTTTGGTGTCGGTGGAACGTGGAACGAAGACAACACCATCATCTACGCGGCGTCGCTCGGATCCGGACTCTTGCGGATTCCCGCCAGTGGCGGAACGCCCGAATCTTTGACCAATCCTGACGGCGCGGCAAATGGATACGCCCACGTTTTTCCGCAAGCGCTGCCTGGTGGACGAAGTGTTCTGTTCACGATCTGGGGGCAAACGGCTGGAAACGCCGTGCTCTCGCTCGATTCACACCGGTGGGAAATGGTGTTGCCCGAGGCGTCGTTTCAGTTTGCGTTTTTCGACGCGACCAACGGCTCGACAGGACGGCTTCTACTCATCGATCGGAGCAGCACTATAAAGGCAGCGCCATTTGACGCCGCGCACCCCACGCGCACTAGCGCTGACACTACGGTCCTTTCTGACGTGTATTACGACGTGGAAACCGAGTCCCGAGGCTGGCTGGCCATCTCGAACAACCACACCGCTGTCTATGCGTCCGGCAACCCGGCCAAGACATCGCTGGTGTGGGTCGATCGAGAGGGAAAGGCCGAGTCGCTGGGCAAGGACCAGGATCTATACCGGGACGTGCGCATTTCGCCGGACGGGAAGAATGCGGTTGTCAGAGTCGGCGGAAACTTGTGGTTGCATGATTTGCAACGCGGGACTCGCAGTCCACTGACGTCGGGGAACGCCGCCAATTTTCGTCCGCTGTGGAGCCGTGACGGCACGCGGATCATCTTCGGCTCCAATCGCGGAGGCGATTGGGACATCTACTCACAACCCGCCGACGGGTCGCGGCCGGCGGAAGTACTGCTCAAACGGCCCTATGACCAGTGGCCACTCTCGATTTTGCCCGACGGCACGCTGCTTTACCTGGAACTCCACCCCAAGACGGGTAGGGACCTCTGGACACTATCGCCGGATGGAAAAACAACGCCTTTGCGGGTAACGCCCTTCAACGAACAGGAAGGCCAATTCTCGCCGGGTCCAACGAGCGGGCCGCGTTGGGTGGCCTATACGTCCGACGAGTCGGGGCGAAACGAGGTATACGTGCAGTCCTACCCTGGCGGAACTAACAGAATCGCTGTCTCTGACGGAGGCGGGGCTACGCCCAGGTGGTCAGCGGACGGGAAGGAACTTTTTTACGTAACTGGGGATGCAGTGGTGGCGGTGGCGGTTCGCTCAGACAGGACCTTCGGCGCTCCCCAAAAGTTGTTTGACCGGTCGAACTATTACTTAAAGTATGGCTACGATGTCTCGCACGATGGCAAGCGCTTCCTGATGATCCGGCGCGACGAAGGTTCAGTTCCGCATCAGCTCAACGTGATTCTCAATTGGTCTGACGAACCCGATCAGCTCTCGCCGACGGGGAATAAATAAGCGCCCTCTCTTCACACGGCAATTGCCGCACCGCCGACTAATTTTGGTCCGCCACCGGGATAACTCGCGAATTGTCGACAATGCGGAATTGATCCAACCAAGAACCAGGCGATTCCCAGCGATGACTCTCGTCAGGCGCCAACGCATCTGGCAATTGCGCCCCCCAAAGGCATGCTACTTCGAACGGCACTATCCTTTGACTTAGCTCTGGTTCTCGAACGGTCGTTACTGAGTCCAGTAAGCCACTCTTTTTCTGCCGTTCATTTTCCTGGGCTTGGCTTCAGGAGAATTCCCACGCCCGGCAGCTTCGCTCGGTCTGCTTTCTCGGTTCCGCCCGACAATTTCCGCAATCCCACCGAACATTGTTCGGGTCCCTCCAACAAAGCCCTCGCTTGCCTTGGGAGTGGTCTCCCTCGCTATCGGTCGCCCCAGGAAAATGGGGCAAGAAAAAGGAGATTCAAAAAATGTCTTACCTAAACTCAGTAACTCTCGTCGGGTTCGTTGGTGCTGACCCGGAGCAACGTCAAGCGAAAGGCAACGGTTCGAAGTTCACCGTTCTTTCCATCGCTACGCAGCGCTCCTGGAAAACGGCCGAGGACGAATGGGCCTTTAAGACCGAGTGGCATCGCGTCTGCATCTTTCGTCCGCGACTAGCAGAGCATGTCGCAACGACGATCAAGAAAGGCACGCATGTCCTCGTCGAGGGTGAACTCGTCAGTTGCACCTACGAGCGCCCGAACGGCAAGAACAAGAAGTCGACGACCACCAAGATCACGTCTTGGTCCATCCGCGCTGACATCGTGCGCAAGCTCGATCGCGGCGAACCCCAGCCAGAGGCGGTCGTCTCTGCCTCGGGTACTTCGGAACAAGCTCCCAAATCATCCGAGGAAATTCATTACTAGCTTCTGCGATACATTGGGCCCTCCGACATCGTCGGAGGGCCCTTTTGTACGTTTAGGCATCAGTCTGCCGCTTGCGCCACATCGATCTGTATGAGAGATTCCCCACGAAGCTGGATGGGCGTTTGGCCAGCGGGGGTTGGAACGTTAGCAAGACGGTTTAACAACGACTCTAACGCGGAAACACCGTCATCAAGTGCGGCCAGCTCGTTCTCGCTCAAGGGGATCTCTTGGCGCATCCGCAGCAAGTTGCCCTTGCCTTCCAGCAAAGCTGCCGCTGTGGATTCCTTGGGGAGATAGAACGAACATTTTGCACACGCCATCCGGTGTGGACATTGATCGAAGAAGTCGTACGTGCAGTAGCCGTGTCCGAGATCGTAGAACTTCCACGCTTCCCCCGCACCGACACCGGTCCGAACCTTTTCCTGGTCGATGAGCACTTCGATCGCCCGCAGATTGCGACTGAAATATCCCGCATCGGAATACGACTTCATCAATTTCGTCGGCGTAATCTTCGCATAACGTTGTGTCGAGGATGGCAGACGATGTCCGAGCCATTCTTGCAGCTCGAACAGGCTCATCGGCTCCTTGGCGTTGAACAGCTGCGTTGCGATAGTAGAACGCGCCCGGTGACTTGTGATCCTTCCGCGAATGTCACTTTGTGGCACGCCCGCCTTCCGGCAGAGCTTGGGGATAAGATAAGCGTTCAGACAAGTCGGGCCGACCCCTCTCATTCGATTCAGGAACAAGAAGTCGACCATCTCGCCTGTCTTTGGGTCGCACAGTTTTGATTGAACCGGACGAATCTTCTCCCAAGTGTTGATCGCCTGGCCAACTATTTTGTCCACGGGTTTTGTAAAAGCCGTTCCTGTCTTGTTGACCGGCACATCCAGGAAGCACACTGATGATGCATCGTCTTGCTGCCAGCGGACACATCCGACACGCAGGCGGCGGATTTCGTCGCCGCGGAGACCAGCGAACAACCACACTAGTGTTAGAGCACGGATCATCTCCATTGGGTAGAAGGTGTGAATTCTGCCTTTTGAGCTCCCGTTTGGTTTTCGTGCAAAGTCTTCCGGCGTGAGGTTGAGTCCAGCCCACAGAAGTTTTGCCCATACATCGTCGGCGATCACACGCGGAGAGGAACCAATGAGAGCTTTGACCGAACGCGGCGGAGAGAAGCTGCGGTAAGGGTCGAACCTTGGCGGGATAACACCCCATTCCTGCAAATCCGCGAAGAAAGTACGCACTGCCGTATAGTTCTGCATCTTTGTGGCTGGCTTTAGCGGCCGACCATAGTGCGTCCGCAAGGACCATCGACCTGTACCCGGTGCTCTCCAGTCACCACATCGCATATTGGTGATCATCGCCAGGCACTGCACTGCCAAATGCCGGTCCCACTGTTCAGGTGCCGTTATTGTTGGGTGTTCTACGGCGAGCCATCGACCCACCGCCAGCATGAAATAGTAGTCCGCCCGTCGCAGCCGGGAGCAGCGGGTGCCGTTCTCATACCAGTACTTCGCTGCCTCAGCCCATTTCTCCGGCACGCCCACCGTCAGTTCGGGATTCGCACGTTTAGGTTTGTCCATCCTCATGATAGGTGCGGGGATGATTCCTTTACCGGCCAACACCTTCGAAATCGCTGACAAACACCATGTGCCCATCGGTGTGACGCGCCGTTGGGTCACGGTCCCGATCAACTCCAGTGTGAGGTCCTCCAGTCGCGGACTGCGATTGGTGATCAGCAGCTCGCACAACACGCGAGGAACATAGATTCCTGCCAGCCTCTCTCGGTAACCCCAACCGACAAGCATTTCTCTAACTTCAGAGAACAGTGCCCGAAGTTGCTCGCGGCCAAAGATTCGGTGCGCTAAGCAGCAGAAGACGAAATTTCTCCGGCCCAGCCTGTGCAGCCCGTCAAATTGACACAGAAGGTAAGCAGCAGCTGAGACAGAATGACGCTGGCGGCCACTCTTCTCGATCGTTTCGAGCCACTCGTCCTCAGTCCATCCCCATTGACTCCTGCCCCTCCTCAGCATCTCCGTCAGCAGCAGTATCTTGAGACCCGGTCTGCGAATTCGTCGAAAACCAACGTGATCAAAAACAGCTTCCAACGGGTCCAGAAGCCGATCCACTTTGGCTTCCCGCATCACGTTAAATGGCAAAACTCCCTGTTCCAGACGCGGCAAGTTTCGTTCCAGGGCTTCCACTTCTTGTCGCTTAAGTTCAGGCGTGCGGTCGTAGCGCTCGATGTTCACTGGCCAGACCCAACGATTTAGCGGTGAAGGTGCTCCGTTCATCCCAACACCTCCTTCAACGATGCCACTCGAACGGCGTGAATCTCTGTCATTCCGCGAGCAAGTTTCATTGCAAGGTCACGGCCACTCAGATGAATGTAGAGCGTGGTGGTTTGGATATTTCGATGCCCAGCAAAAGTCGCGATCTCGTGGATGTCCCAGTTCGCTCGCGCTAGATCGGTCAGACACAGGTGTCGCAGCGTATGGGGAGTAAACTGTGGCAACTTGCATTCGCGGGATACACGTGCGATTGCCTTGGACCACGTCCAGATCGAAATCGGTTTCCCCTGATTCCGATTCGACTCGGACAGGAACACCGGACCGCGTTCCCGGCTCAGTTTCCGGCGCTCACCCAGGTATCGGCTGAAGAGTTCGCTCGTTGCCACTGAGTACGGAACGATTCGCTCACGCCGGCCCTTCGTCGCCTCCAACCGAATGCGTAAGAGACGATGCGCAGGATCGATGTCAGTTGTTTCGAGAGAACAAATTTCCTCACGACGAAGTGCGGCGTCATAAGACATTGCCAGCATCACTCTGTTTCGCAGCGATTCGCGCTTGCATACTTGCAGAATGCCCTGCCATTGCTCCTCGCTCGGAATCCATGGAAGCCGGTAGTGTCGTTGAATCAAGCTTCGCCCGCCTACAGCCGGGCGAAGCGGGTTTCGCGTGCAGATATTCTCTTCCACCAGGAAATCGTGGAAAAGTCGAACAACAGTCAGGTGTTGTTGTAACGTGGCATTCGACAGCGTGGTTCTCGTCTCTCGTCCGTCTTTCAGAACTCTGGGAGCAGCGAGTACCGTGATGCTTCGAATGTATGCACCCAACGTGCTTCGGACAACCGAGCCGAGCGAAATTCCTTCGGACGCCAGAAATCTCAAATAAGCGTCGAGGTCACGCCCGTAGGCATCAAGCGTATTCGCTGTCAGGCCTCGCGCTGCCTGAAACTGTAACCACTCCCTCGCGTGCGGATTTTCAGAAACTCGCTGATATCGCTCCCATCGAAGCTCGCAGATCGAAAACTCCAGGGCCATTGGTTCCTCCTTTTTGGGTCCGGCCCCCGAAGGGGGCGAGACCAACCATACGTCTGGTCGGAGAACCAGCCCTATTCCACATAAACAACACCGTAAGACTGATTGGATTTTTGGGCAAAGACGCCGAAGTGAAGACCACCAAGAGAGGCAACGAATACACCGTTTTGTCACTCGCCACGCAAGCGTCTTGGAAGGACAAGAAATCGGGCGAGTACGTGAACCGCGCTGAGTGGCACCGGATGATCGCGTGGGCCAATCTCTCGACGTTCGCCGCCACACTGAAAAAGGGCACGCATATCTCGGCCGAAGGCGAGCTGCGCTACCGCGAGTTCAACGACAAGAAGCACAAGAAGGTGAAGGTTCGTCTCGCGGAGATCCACCTCGGCAAGATCGGCAAGCTTGATCGTGCCGAAAAGCGCGACGAGAGTGCGGCGCCGCCTGAGCTGCCGACCAACGGCGACGAGGTCCCTTTCTAGGGGCCTCGTAATCGGTCCAGAGGCGATGCCAAGCGCGGAGATTACTTGCTACAAGCGGACTTCTCGTCACTTGGGACTGCCGTCACTTCTGTTGTCGGCAAAAGTCGACAGTAGAGTCGCGGCACAATTCAGCGTTTATCGCCACACGTTCGTTTGAGTACACGTAGTGGCCGATGAGTGTGCCATCTTCGGCCTTATAAAGCATCGTTGAATCGTCAACCACTTCTTTGCGCCCTATGTCCTGAGTAACTTTTCTGCGTCTGACGGCCACCTCGTCAAATCCGTCGCCATTCCAGTCTTTGATTTTGAATAGATAGTCAGAGGACAGTGCATTTTCATCAGGCTCAGGGTCATACATGAGAAGCAGGCTCTTGTCTTTGTCCCACTGCCTCGCAGTCCAACCTTTGTTGGAATCGTACTTAAATGAAGCCAGAAAATGGTCCGCCTCACATTCCGAGCAACCGTCATATTTGAACACAACATCAGGTACGGGCGAATGTTCGAACTGCGCCAACTTAATCACGTCGAAAAGCATTAGCACGTCGGAGTGTGGCCACACATTTGACGGTCTGGGTGGTTCGATGGAAATCGTCCTTTTTGAACCGTCCCGTAAATCGTATGAATAGGCATTAAAGTAGGGATCGCCAGGGCTCTCTTTCGTATCTCTATACCCTAGGATTACCAGAGCCGCAGTTCTGAAAACCCCGACCTTCTGAACGTATTTGTATTGAGTAGGCAAATAATGCTCAGGAACCTGTCGTGGGTCATCTGGCTCCAGTTCTTGAGCAAATGCTGTTTGGACGCGGTTCCACAACGCAGAATCCTGGCCACTATCTAGCCAACGGAACGGCGTTTGGCTGTCACTTTCAGTGGCTACTGGAGTTGGTCGGGATTGCTGGCGACCGCACCCGAACAGGAGGACAATGCCGGCAACCCAGAATGCTGTTCCGAATCTTTTCATCCTCTCGCATTGTGAACGCATTCATAGGCTAATTGATAGCCTGACAGTGAAGCAGGTCGGCGAGACTGTCAACTCCCGGGAGCTCGCAATCCTGAAGTGACCCGAGATTGGTTTTCCAAATTGACTGAGTAACAATCGTCTACCTTTTTTACCCACAATTTCACTGTACGAATTCTCCTGCCTTGGAAGTCCAAGACACTCTGCCATCCATCACGGCAGAGTGTGCCTTCGTAAGTTCGACACCTTCCAATCGGTAAAAACATTTTCACGAAATTCAATTGCTCTTCCGACGCAAAGCATGCGCCTGTTCCGCCCGCTTGTTCTGTCAAGGGTCTCCGCTGCGCTCCGATGAACGGCTCACCCCGCCGCCCTTGACAGCGCGGACGGCCATGCGCAGAGGCGCGTCTAGGAAGAGCATTTGCTTTTTCTTGCGGCACACCACGCCGCAAAAGAAGCAAAAAACCAAACAGGAAAGGACCTGAATCATGAGCAAAGTCAACACGTTATCTCTCTTTGGATTGGGGCAAATCGTTGCAACACCGGGCGCATTGCTCGCATTGGAGAAGGCTGGGCAAAGCCCAGGCGAGTTTCTCGCCCGCCACCATTCCGGCGATTGGGGCGACTTGGAAGAGGAGGACCGCGAAGAAAACGCCCGAAGTCTTGAGCACGGATTCCGTCTCCTGAGCGCTTACAGAACCGGGGCAGGAGAAAAACTGTGGGTCATCACCGAAGCAGACCGTTCCGTAACAACTTTGCTTTTGCCAAGCGAGTACTAAAAATCTATTTGAGAAAAAGGAGAATGTCATGAACGCAGCAACTAGTTTGAAAGAATACGTGGAAATACCGATGAAGGAGTTAGTCGAATCGAGTACCAATCCTCGCAAGTCGTTTGATGAAGCGGCGCTCGACGAACTGGCCGGGAGCATTCGCAGCAAAGGCGTCCTCTCCCCGCTTCTAGTGCGGCGAATCAATGGACACTTTGAAATCGTCACAGGAGCGCGGCGCTACCGCGCGGCACAGCGGGCGGGTTTGGAAGAAATCCCCGTCCGCGTTGGCACGTTCACCGATGCGGAGGCTCTTGAAATTCAAATCATCGAGAATATTCAAAGGGCCGACGTGCATCCATTCGAGGAAGCGCAAGGGTTTCGCGCTTTGCTGGACAGAGAAGGAGGCGACTACACCATTGAGAAGATAGCGGCGAAAACGGGAAAGGTCGCATCGTTCATCGCTAAACGCCTCAAGCTCTTGGACCTCACACAA
Source organism: uncultured Acidobacteriota bacterium (assembly GCA_963832265.1). GTDB lineage: Bacteria > Acidobacteriota > Terriglobia > Acidiferrales > UBA7541 > Palsa-360. The sequence continues at coordinate 8,990 of CAWHTN010000001.1, read as the reverse complement.
GCCGCCGCCGATGCTTTCGCCGCTGGACACATCGGTGTCGAGCACGCCTTACTGATTGCGAAGCTTGCGCCCGACATGCAGGAGAAGGCGCTTGCCCATTGCTTTGACGGCTATTTTGCCGCGAACGACTCGGAGCGAAGCCTCGTGCCCGCCAGCAGATTGCAGGTGTGGATTGAGCAAAACGTTTATCTCACCCTCAAGTCAGTGCCGTTTTCGAAAGAGGATGAGTCACTTTTGCCGGAAGCCGGAAGTTGCGCCAACTGCCCGAAGCGTACCGGATTTAACACACTCCTTTTCTCCGAGGTCAAGGACGATTCATGCTCTGACGCCGGGTGCTTCAATCGCAAACTGGACGCTCACATCAGTCAACGCGTAGAGAAGATGCCGAATCTCGTGCTCATTTCGGAAAAGTACAGCATTGCGGGTGAGACCCCAATTATTCCGCGCCGTAATTACGTCGAAGTCGTTACTCGGAAAGCCAAGAAGGGAAAGGAAGCACGAGCCGAACAGCGCCTGTGCGACCATCTCCAGCCAGCGATTTATGCAGACGGAATGGAGAAAGGCCGACTAGTGAAGGTATGCGCAGATCGGACGTGCAAAGTCCATTTCCGCGAGCAACAGCAGGAGGATAAACAGCGGCTTCAATTTAAGGCCGAAAAGATAGCCGCAAACCGAAAGATGAAGCAAATCATTTCATTCCGCCACCGGCTTATGGCCGATGTCCTCAAACATGTGAAGCCGCAGTTTGGAACCGAAGAAATGCGGATGGTGGCGTGCTTCGCGTTGAGTTCCCTACCACACGAACTGGTATGCCGCCTTGCAAAGCGGCATGGTTTGCAAAATCCGAAAGCCCCCCGCGATTATCAGATGGTCGAGAAGGCCAGGACACTTTACAAGAAGGCGGATGCCGCTGGATTGGCAGTGCTCATCTTCGAAGCAATGCTCTTAGGGTCCGCCGAGAGAACAACCGACAGTAAGGATGACGATCCACTGAGCATCGCTGCCGCTGTCTTCAAAATCGACACGAAGACACTCCGCGCCAGCGTCGCCGAAGAGGCGAAGCAAAAAGCACAGAAGAAAGCTCAAAAGACGCCAGGCAAACCGAACTCAGCAATCACGTCGAAACGCGTCCGCAAGTAACATGATGGACACGCGGTGCGGGGCAGTCCTTCCGAGGGACAGCCCCGCTCTATGTTTCGATTTTGCCGACCACTGTTCCAGGATAACCTCCGTATAGGCGACAATGCGCCCAAAAGGGATACGATACGTATGAAGAATCGATCCACATGTCCCCATGCGCGATTGGCTCCGCGTGGTCTTGACCAGTATTCGGCCGAAATCGGTCAGGTCGCCCACGACCCGGTTTCGGGCGAATTCAAGCAGTGCAGGTTCGTCCGGGTCTGACATGTGCTCAGTCTCGCTGCATGCTTCTAATTTGTCGAAGATAACGCGGTCTCATTCCTTCATGCTCGAAGGGACAAGTACGTCCAAATACCGACATTCCTCTGAAGTGACATTAACTCTTAAGGTATGGATACTGCGCTTGTCCGCGCCGACCCGATGCAGATGGTTCAAAATAGGAGGTAGATTCCGAGAGGAGATTACAATGAAGAGAATGCTTTCACTTGCCGGTGGAATTGTGTTGTTCGCGATCCCCGCCGCCGCGCAGAGATTAGATGTCAAGGTTATTGACCGTCAAGATCACACGTCGGGTTATTCTTACGTTGTGCCCGGTTATTCGTCTTCCAGTTCTTCGACAAACACCAATTGCAACGGCAATGCTGAGACCTACGGTTCAAATACAAACGTCAATGTAAATTGTGGCGGGACAACGACGACCAACGGTTACAGCACCCCCGCGATGGCCGGCACATTCTCGGTTCGTGGTTCGACGCTTTCTCTCTTATTGCCCGATGGCCGCATCGCTGTTGTAAACTGCGACATTAAGTTCGCGGAACATTTTGCCGGTGCCGCCGGTAATCATCGAAACTGCCGCATTCCACTAGTGGATCATTTTCAAACTGAGTTCAACAAAGACAATGCCAAATTGGTTTGGCCTGTCAGTCTAGACGGCAAAAAGATGGAATCGGAAACTTACAAGATACTGGCTGTTTTGGATAAGAAGGAACAAACGACGATGAAACAGTAGCGCTGGCATCGTGGCCTGTACCGGACAAATGGCATATAGTACTGACGCCTCTAATGAACTCACAATTAAGACGACTTTTGCAATTGCATATATTCCTTGACTGGGTTTGAAACCGTTTCTTCGTTTATTTTCATCTTGCGACAGTAAGACGTCTTGAACCAAGCGGACAGTTTCATGATTCCTTTGCTGGAATTGCAGCGTCGGCAGCAAATGGCCACGTTTTGTTTTTTCTCTAACGGTCCGTCATTATTGAAGTGCTCTATAGTTGCTCCGGAGGCGCCCATCGCATGCGGGTATTGCTTCATCAAAATACCGCAATATACGCAGGTTCTGTCCCGTGCTCGAATCTCTCGCTCATCTTGCTCAGAAATGCCATATGTGTTGGACATGGTTTTTGGAACCTGCGCATATGACATTTTCAGCTGGGTCTAACCCAGAACACAATCTTGTGGTGTCACGCTCTAGCGCCAACTCCTGACTAAAGGCGGAACCGAAGTTTTTCCAAGGCCGAGGTCCCTGCGTCGGAAATGTGGGATACGCTGGGTCTTCGGAAGGAAGATTCCCGCTATCGCGGTAGCGTTTTCCGATATTTCGCTAGATTGCGAGTCGCTGTCCTGAATAATGTCCTCGACAATGGACAACATCTAACAGCGAATTGAACCGAGGAGAAGTTAGCGCCCACGGCCTGGCTTCTCTTTGTGCTTTGTCGTGTGCAAATCCTTGCCAAACACCTTAGCAGCCCAGTCCGGTATCGTCTGCGCGGTTTTACTCAACTCGCCGCCGATGAACTGCGCGACTACGCGGTAGCCACGGCGATGCGCGGTGTTGTCGTAGACGATTAAATCATCCGTGTGCTTACGGACTTCGGGAAGATTCTTTGGCGACTCCCTGTAGGAATCAATCACACTTGATATGGGTACGGCTTGTCCGCCCCGACTCATGCGCACCAAGACCCGCCCGACATTCAAATTCGCATCTTCCGTAGAGATAAAAAGCACCTTTGTCGAGTAGCCCGCCGCCTTGGCTTCGTCCAGCAATTGCGTGTCCACGCGAATATCTTCGACGGCAAAAGAACGGCGGTCATTGAGAAACGGTTGTTGCTGGTGTCTAACTGGGGGAACCAGGGTGGGGAACGCGCCTTTCAAATAGGCTTCATAGAAAGTTGTCTTACCGGCGCCCAATGGTCCCGCGACAATGATTAATGAAGGTTTAGGCTGGCTCAGGGTGTCATCCCTTCGTGTACGGTTTTGTGCGAACCCTTCTGCGGCGGCTGGGAAAACTGAGCTTCTAGTTGCGCAACGGGGGTTCGCTCGCCGTCAGGCGTGACTTTCACCGTCGCTTTCAGATTCCGATCGTATTCGTAATACGTCCCATCGGGCTCATCCACATCCGAGGAAACTGCTTGCATCGCTGCGAGCCCCGAGAGCAGCTGATCAAGCTCTCGGCGCTCCGGGTCAGACATCGTGTCATACGTTCGCATGGCTACCCCCAGTCCTTTGGTCGGTCTTTTGAGCTTGTCTTCTCCAGTCTTTGAGTAATAAGCCAGGAGAGCGCTGTTCACGAGCTGATTCATCGAACACTTCCGCTTTTGAGCGACTTGATGAATCCGTTTGCGAAGACGCCGCAAGATAACGACTTGCGTTTCTCTCCCAGTTTGTTTCTGCCTGGATTGAAGATTCACAAGCTCGACAGTATTCAGGTCGATCGCCAGAAGCGCATCGTTGATCGCAGTGGAAAGTTCTCCCATAAACCTGGGTTTATCCCGCAGCAGTTTGTCGAGCGAACTTAAGAGCCTGACATTGTAAACTGCGAAATTAGCGCTTCGTCGTTTCGCCACGATTCCTACCGTCTTCGGACTGGGGTTCCCGCAACGCAACGGGGGGTTGCGAGCTTTACGTGAGATATATACATGACCCTTACGCGTTAAGCAAGCCCGACCTACTGCTCAGCAGGAGTGTAGGGTGCGTCGAAAAGGATGTCCCGATTCACTCGGACGTTGAACCTGTAGCCGACAGGAACCTTGATGGTTGGCTGAATGTTCAAATTCTTGCGCGTGATTTCTGACCCGAGCTCCCCGAGCTGCTGGCCGACCGCGGCGGATGCCGTTTGGCCAGCCGTGGGAGTCGTGAGGATAGACGTGTTCTGTCTCTGCGACAGCTCGATCCCCGCCGCGAAGGCGCTCGTTAGTAGGGCAGAACCTATCAGCCGTTTGTAGTGATTATCAACCTTGTCGTGAAACCCTGCCGTTCCTTGTATGTCCTGGCCCATCATTCCATCAAGGTTGATCGAGCTGCCATCTGGGTAAATGACCCGCGTCCAGATGACCTGCAAGCGATTTTGTCCGTAAGCAATCTGGTAGTCGTAAACTCCAACCATCCGCGATCCTTGGGGAATCAGTAGATATTTGCCTGTCGCCGTGTCGTAAACGTTTGAGCGAACCAGAGCCTTTACCTCGCCGGGCAGATCGGAATTGATTCCTTGTTCAAGAATAGCCGGGATATCCCAGCCCATTTTCACTTCGTATTTCCCAATTGGCGGAGTGCGTGTGGATTTTAGATAATTATTCACGGCGCGTCCGCGAGTTTCTTCGATGAAAGCTTGTTTGCGGGATTGTTCATTCTGCAAGTCATTGCCACTGCCCGCTTGGGTCCGCATGCCCGCAGGAACGAGACTGTTTGCAGAACTATCCGTGTTCCCCGATGCCTTGCCAACTCCTAAAAGTGACGCGAGCGACCCGATTTGTTGCAACGTGTCGTTTGGCGGCGCCGCTGCGGGTGCTCCTGAGAATGAATTGCTTCCGTGCGCGGCAGTGGGGGCGGCAAACGCTTCCTGTTCCTGTCGGAAAGCGGCCAAACGCAGTTTATCCTCCGCGGATAGTTCCGAGGGTCCGCCAGTTGAGGAATGATTTCTGCCATCTGCTCCATCGGCTTCTGGCCGACCCTCCTCCCCCTCGTCGCGATAGACGAGGCGAGGAGGTTGCAAACCATCTGAGTTCGGTGCCTGCGTTCCACCATTTACTTGTAGGGGATCGCCCGTGTCGCGCCCCGAAAATGCCGGAGCTGGATTTGCAACGGAGGGCGGAGCCAACTCCTTAACCAATTGATCGCCGATGTGCTGCGCGGACTCGGGATGCTTCTCCTCATTCATTGCTTGCGTAATCTGTTGCTGCTCCTGGCGCGCATAGAGTCCATAAACCACCAGAACGCCGACAAAGATCACGACTCCGAGTACCGCCACGCCCACTTTCTTGCTGACACGCGCCGTCGCCGGCGGATCAGGATGCAGATCCAAACCCGAAGGCGATTCCATTGGTTGTTTCGACTCGTTCATGGCTTTGCTCCAGATTCCGCACCGCTTGACTCCGCCTCAGCTTGCGGGATTGGTCCGGATGTCTTCCCGCCGCCAACTACGGCCTGGCGAATCAACTCAACTTTCACTTGATGTTTTCCGGACCCCAGCAGCAAGGCGGCTCGGTCAAAGAGACGGTCCACAATGTACATGTTGTCTTTGACCCGATAATTGACCATCTCCGAACCGTTCGGCCCTTTCACCACAAGTACCGGCAGTTCGCGGTGAATTGTCTCGATTGGCATCTGGATGTAGGTCTTCGCGCCGTCATCCATGACGTGCGTCGGCCGCGTCGATGCGTCCCCGCCCTTGATTTCATAACTCCAAAACATATTGTCGAGCGCTGTGTTCGGCAATTCGGCAACGCGATCCGCCGCCTTTTCCTGCTGTTCAGCCTCGCGTTGTTTCGCAAGATATTCCTGCCACTTTTGTTGGCTGTCTTCCGGGTAGGAAAAAGCCACGCGAGCGATATATTCATTTGGTTTGGATTCAAGGCGAACGTAATATGCCCTCCGGTCCGTAGGCACGACCATCGTCGTGTCCAGCCCTGCAATCCTCGGCTTAATAATGATAAGAGGTGTTGCGTCCGGGCCGCTTCCTGACGCGGACGGTGAAATCTCCCATCGAATGCTGTCGCCAATATGTGGCTCGCCAGCAATCTTCTCACCGGGCTCCAGTTCCAAAATGCAGACATGTAGCGGCGCGCACACCACAACGGGGAGTCCGCCGCCGTACGGGTAAACGACGCGGCCATCCTTACCGGGCACAGGAACATTTCGGCTCTCCGCCCATTCGCGGCTCAGTAGTATGGCCTCCGTACCCGTGGCGTTCAGCGCCACATCCCCCTTTGGGTCAAACGAACGCGGAACTTCTGACGATGCCGGGGGAGGTGCGGCGCTCCGAGATAGCGCCGGAACGGCTGGCGCGTGTTTGTCCGGAGTGTTCTTTGTCGCATCACCTGATTCCAGCGCCCGCACAGCTTCCGTCAGCGGATACTTTTCCAGAGACGGCACCGGCTCTTTCTTTACCACTACCGGGGGCGGTTGCGCCGGCGTCGCACTCGGAGTTGACGAACTACTCGTTGTCTGCTGCGCTCGCACCACTGCACTTCCACCCAAAGCAACTGCCAGGATTGCTGCTACTGCAAAGTTCGTTTTCATAGTGTCCCTCACAGAATTTTCGACCACGAGATATCCATAATGTAGATTCCGAATGGATTCACTCTGAGAACTGCCTCATCCGTTGACGGATTGATCGCTACGGTAAAAATGCCTTTCCACCTGTCCGAGGAAATGGGTTTGCCATCGAGAGTGCGCTGCGTTTCCGTCCAATCGACTTCATAGCTGTGCGGTGAATTTGGAAGGATTGCGTTCACTTCGACTTGTGCTGTCTCGCGGGAACCCCTCTCAAAGGGCTGATTTGCGCGGAAATAGTCGGTGACGATTGTTTGCGCTGCACTCTGACTCCCAATCATCGCGTAAACATGATCAATGGCAGCGCGCTCGGCCAAACCATCGCTAGTGACACCGCGCATGTCCTGTACCCATTGTGTGATTGCCGCCTGCTTCATTCGCTCGTCAACGGGAGAATTTCGATCAGCGGCACCTGCGGCGGCCACACGGCCAAGGGAATCGACAGCTACTACATAGGGCGCAATTCTTGGGCGTGTCGCCACACCCATAATGACTATGGCCTCAGCGAGAGCCACGAGGAGCGCCAATATCGCAGTCGTCCGCCACTGTTGCGCGCGCTTGATGAAACCGCCGTAGCGTTCGTCCCACTCTCGGCGCGCGACCAAATAGGGGCTACTAAAAGAGTCTTCTTTCAGAGTTGACTGCTGCGTGAGTGCAATTGACTTAGCCACCGCTTCACCTCTCATCATTAACTGTCACCGTGTCCGGTCGAACTCGACGGTGGCGCGTGAGACGTTCCGTCATGCGGAATGCGAATGCTATTCAGCGCATAGTGCGCCCGGGCTGTCGTCCGTTCGAGCGCGGTGAGGAGGGAACCACTCGCACTTGCAGCCGTTGTTCGCGGAGGACCAGGCTGCTGACCCACGCTTTGCGCTACAGGAGGGCGCGAAGGTGGCGAAGGCTGACTTGTGCCACCGGGCATGCCATTTTGGGTTGCAGCGGAGGAACCTCCCCCACTCGCAGAGCTAGGTCCATTTTCATTGCCGCCCCCACCTGGTCGTGGTGTCGCGCCGCTGGCTCCGCTTCCCCCACCACCTGGTCCGCGTGATCCCGCGGATGCCGCTTCCTTCACTTTCGACAAGGAATCGGACCCTCGCGTTGCATATTGCGTCGCGACCACACCTGCGCCCACAGCGGCGAGACCCACGCCCATGCCAACGCCTGCCAGGTCGCCGCCACTCATTGAGGCAACTCCACCCAGCATTGCGGAGGAGATTTTGGGGGACATCCAGCAGACACAGAGGAACATCACGGCGGCGGCGGCTAGATCAAATCCAGTTCGGGCGGGGTCGGTCGACGTAGCCGCATTTTGTGCGACTTGAATCCATCCCTGAGAGACGGTCATCCCCGCACCCACCAGCAGATAAAGAACGAGGATTTTCATGCCGACCGATACGGCGTAGGCGATGTATCGCTCCACATACGCCGCGGTCCACCGCGACCCACCGAATCCAAGAAAAATCACTCCCGCACCGATGACGAGATAGCTTTCCACCATCGCAACGACGAATTGGATAGCAATAGCGAGATACGCAACGAAAATGATGACGGCGCAGAAAACGAGTGCCAGGCTGCTGGCAAAACTTGTCAAAAAGTCAGCGCCCTTAGGGAATAAAGAAGATCGACGCACATGTTCACACCGAAGCCTACGATGGCGCTTGGTCCGAGGGGGCCTACGGACGATGCGTTTTGGCCGAGGATATGAAAGCTGTCAATGATGGCGGGAATCCACCCCCCTCCCCCGGGAGTGACGCCATAAAGGAGAATGGCGTAGAAAATTCCGATCCACATGATCTTGCGAACTATGGTCGCGGTGAGGGCCTGAAAATCTGCTTTTTCGATTGCTAGAAGAGTGAAGCTCCAAGCTACTTCGATGCCAGCAAGCAAAAAGAAGAGGCGTTGCGCCGCACCCAATAGCTTCGTTATCCAAGCGTTTTGGAGACCTTTATACTCGTCCGAGAATGCTCGATGGGCCGTTTACGGAACTAGGACCCTTGAGCATGCGCGACAGCAGTCGTTTTTCAAAAGCACAACAGCGAATTAAAATCACATGCCTTAATACTATCGAGACCCGCTGTTTCCGACCGCGCCCGCCGCTCATGGACTCACCTCAATACTTCTTGTCGTCGGTCTCGAATTGGTTCGTTTCCGATCATTGTTGACGAGATAGCCGCACTACAAACGCGACCCTCTGTTGTGTCGCACCAATTTGCTGGCTTCGCATCCTGTGACTTGCAAGCAATCTTTCTTGATTTCTTTAGCCAGGTCTTGGTGTTTGTTGAACCAATCGTTGATTGAAT